>NZ_CP077075.1:0-330000 GCF_019139835.1 Pseudomonas xanthosomatis
GCTTCCCACAGAGGGCGCGGTGCATCTGCGAGACTAGCTCTCTGCGCGACAGCGCAGCCCGAAAGGGCTGGGTGATCTCCTACAGGAAAGCGCCGGCGCCCCCCTCGCAAGAGCCGTCTTGCCGGCGATAGGGCCTTCAGATTCCACCCCGCCAGCCGACAATCTGTACACAGCATCACGCATGGCCGCTTGCCAGTCCCCGGGACATGATGCAACCTTGCCCAAAGCGTCGCCGCATAGCCCGTGGCCCGCCGCGCCAACCGCCTTGTTCAAGCGAGTCTTCGATGAAAAGCCAACCCGATGCCGCCAGCCGAGTGGCGGCCGAGGTCGTCACGCAGCTACCCGTGCCTTCGCGGCTCGGCATGCTGCGTTTCGAGCGGCTGAACGAAGCCAGCTGGGCCATGCTCTACGTCGACCCGGCCTGCGAACGGCAATTCAACTTGCCCGCCGCCGAGCTGTGCTCATTGATCGGCTCGCCCTACGCCAGCCTCATGGAGCCCGAGGCGCGCTACAAGCTGCATGACGAGATCCAGCTGCAACTGGCCGAGCGCGGCCATTACCGGGTGCGCTACACCCTGCACTGCGGCCCCGAGCCGCTGCGCCTGCTGGAAGCCGGCGAAAGCTACAAGCAGCACAGCCGCCAGCTGCTGCGCGGCTACCTGACGGTGCTCGACGACCAGCCGCTCGAAGGCCCCGAGGTAGACGCCAACGACCTGGAGTCGCGCAACAACCGCCTGCAACTGGCCCTGCAGCTCAACCAGCACGCCCAGCAAGAGCAGCTTGAACACCTCGAGCGGGTTCGCGCCCAGCAAGACCTCATCCTGCGCCTGGCGCGCCAGCGCTACAGCGTGGGTAACTCGCTGCTCGAAGCCGCCGAACTGATCACCCGCAGCGCCTGTGAAATCTACAAGGTCGACTGCGCCAGCATCTGGTACCTGAACGACCAGCGCCTGGAGCCGATCAGCGCCTGGTACAGCCGCGAGCAGCAGCACCGCCTGCCCGAGGCCATCGACGCCAGCCGCTTCCCCGACTACCTCGAAGCCCTGCACGCCAGCCGCGCCATCGACGCCCACAACGCCAGCCACGACCCGCGTACCCGCGAAATGTCCGAGCTGCTGCACGGTAACGACGACAGCGCCATGCTCGATGCCAGCATCCGCATCGACGGCCAGGTGGTCGGCGTGCTGTGCCTTGAGCAAAACGGCAAGCCGCGGGCCTGGCAGTCCGACGAAATCGCCTTCGCCGGCGAGCTGGCCGACCAGTTCGCCCAGGTCATCAACAACCACAACCGGCGCACCGCCGCCAGCGCCCTGCACCTGTTCCAGCGCGCGGTGGAGCAAAGCGCCAGCGCCTTCTTGCTGGTCAACCGCGACGGCGTGGTGGAGTACGTCAACCCAAGCTTCACCGCCATCACCCAGTACAGCACCGATGAAGTCCAGGGCCACCACCTGGCCGAGCTGCCGGCGCTGGAAAACTTGAGCGAGCTGCTGTTCGACTCGCCGTCCAGCCTGGCCATGGGCAACAGCTGGCAGGGCGAGTTCAAGAGCCGGCGCAAGAACCTCGAGCCCTACTGGGGCCAGCTGTCGATCTCCAAGGTGTACGGCGACAACCGCGAGCTGACCCACTACATCGGCATTTACGAAGACATCACCCAGACCAAGCTGGCCCAGCAGCGCATCGAGCGCCTGGCCTACACCGACAACCTGACCAACCTGGGCAACCGCCCGGCGTTCATTCGCAACCTCGACGAACGCTTTGCCCGCGACAGTGCCAGCCCCATCTGCCTGCTGCTGGTGGACATCGACAACTTCAAGCGGATCAACGACAGCCTCGGCCACCAGACCGGCGACAAGCTGCTGATCAGCCTGGCCCGGCGCCTGCGCAACAGCCTGAGCAGCGGCGGCAGCCTGGCGCGCTTTGCCAGCAACGAGTTTGCCGTGCTGCTGGACGACACCTCGCTCGAGGACGGCCAGGGCGTGGCCCACCAGCTGCTGCGCACCCTCGACAAACCCATGTTCGTCGATAACCAGCTGATCAACGTCACCGCTTCCGTAGGCCTGGCCTGCGCGCCGCTGCACGGCAGCGAGCCGGCCACCCTGATGAAAAACGCAGGCCTTGCCCTGCACAAGGCCAAGGCCAACGGCAAGCACCAGGTGCAGGTGTTCACCGAGGTGCTCAATGCCGAGGCCAGCTACAAGCTGTTCGTCGAGAACAACCTGCGCCGCGCCCTGACCCAGAACGAGCTGGAGGTGTTCTACCAGCCCAAGCTGTGCCTGCGCAGCGGACGACTGCTGGGGCTGGAGGCGCTGCTGCGCTGGAACCACCCCGAGCGCGGCATGATCCGCCCCGACCAGTTCATCAGCGTGGCCGAAGAAACCGGGCTGATCATCCCCATCGGCAAGTGGGTGGTGCGCCAGGCCTGCCGCATGAGCCAGCAGCTGCGTGAAGAGGGCTTTGGCAACTTGCACGTGGCCATCAACCTGTCGCCCAAGCAGTTCTCCGACCCGGAGCTTGTGAGCTCGATCGGCAGCATTCTCAAAGAAGAAGCCCTGCCGCCGCACCTGCTGGAGCTGGAGCTGACCGAAGGCCTGTTGCTGGAGGCCAGCGAAGACACCCACCGCCAGCTCGACGAGCTCAAGGCCCTGGGCCTGACCCTGGCGATGGACGACTTCGGTACCGGCTACTCGTCGCTGAGCTACCTGAAGAAGTTCCCGATCGACATCATCAAGATCGACCGCAGCTTCATCAACGAGATCCCCGACAACCAGGACGACATGGAGATCACCTCGGCGGTGGTGGCCATGGCCCATAACCTCAAGCTCAAGGTGGTCGCCGAGGGCATCGAGACGCCCGAGCAGCTGGCGTTCCTGCGCCGCCACCGCTGCGACGTGGGCCAGGGTTACCTGTTCGACCGGCCGATCCCCGGGCGCGAGCTGAACGAAAAACTGCGCCGCTATCCGCGTGGGCCATTGGCCTGACAGCGGCGTAAAGCTCGGGCACTATAGAAGCCATTCGGGCCTCACCGCCGGCAAGCCGGCTCCTACACGAACAGCGCCCCCCTGTAGGAGCCGGCTTGCCGGCGATGGCCTCCCCCAATCAATCTGAAAAAACACAGAGGAACGGCCATGACCCTGCGTTCGGAAATCCTGGTGAACAAAAACGTCCTGCCTACCGCAGAACAGGCCCTGCCTGGCCGCGAAACCCCGATGAGCCTGCCCGAGTTCCACTACGTGTTCGAAGGCACCCCGCTGCTGGGCCCGTTCTTCGAAGGCGCCATCGACTTCGCCATCTTCGGCCTGGGCTGCTTCTGGGGCGCCGAGCGCCGCTTCTGGCAGCGTGAAGGCGTGGTCAGCACTGTGGTCGGCTACGCCGGCGGCTTCACCCCCAACCCCACCTACGAAGAAGTCTGCTCGGGCCTGACCGGCCACACCGAGGTGGTGCTGGTGGTGTTCGATAAAGACAAAGTCAGCTACCGCGAGCTGCTGGCGATGTTCTGGGAGCTGCACAACCCCACCCAAGGCATGCGCCAGGGCAACGACATCGGCACCCAGTACCGCTCGGCCATCTACTGCACCTCGCCGCAGCAGCTGGAGGAAGCCAAGGCCAGCCGCGACGCCTTCCAGGCCGAACTGGTCAAGGCCGGCTTCGGCGAGATCACCACCGAGATCGACCAGGCGCCGACCGTTTACTTCGCCGAGGCCTACCACCAGCAGTACCTGGCCAAGAACCCCGAAGGCTACTGCGGCATCGGCGGCACTGGCGTGTGCCTGCCACCCAGCCTGCAAGGTAACTGAGCCATGATCCTGTTCCATTCGCCCTTGTCGCCGTTCGTGCGCAAGGTGATGGTGGTGCTGCACGAGACCGGCCAGCTCGGCCGGGTGACCCTGCAGGCGGTGAACATCAGCCCGGTGAACGGCGACGAGCAGCTCAACCAGGGCAACCCGATCGGCAAGATCCCGGCCCTGCGCCTGGACGACGGCAGCGTGCTGCACGATAGCCGGGTGATTTGCGAGTACCTCGACACCCAGCACGTCGGCAACCCGCTGCTGCCCCGCGAGGGCTCGGCGCGCTGGCGCCGGCTGACCCTGGCGTCCCAGGCCGATGCGATCATGGATGCTGCAGTAGGTACCCGCTACGAAACCTTCCTGCGCCCGGCCGACAAGCAATGGGACGGGTGGGTGGCAGCCCAGGGCGAGAAGATCCGCAGAAGCCTTGCCAACCTGGAACAGGAGCACCTGGCCGAGCTGGCCTCGGGGTTCGACCTGGCGGCCATTGGCGTGGCCTGTGCGCTGGGGTATCTGGACCTGCGCCAGCCGGAGTTTGGCTGGCGTGAGCAGCAGCCGGGGCTGGCGGCGTGGTATGCCGAAGTCAGCCAGCGGGCGTCGATGCTGGCGACCACCCCAAACGCCTGACCGGGCCTCTTCGCGGGTAAACCCGCTCCCACAGGGTCTGTACCGTACCTGTGGGAGCGGGTTTACCCGCGAAGGCCTTACCTCGGTATCACAGGAAACAACTGCGCAATCCTAAGGGCCAACCAGCGCCCGACCTCTCTATCCTCCCTCATACCCCCCTCCCCACCCGCGACCAGTCCAGCCGGCGGGTCAGCACCATGAACACCCCGAGCAAGCCAAAGCACAGCAGCGAGCCCATCAACAGCGCGTAGTCCTCAGCGCTGAGCAGCCCGTAGAGCATGCCGTACAACGCCGCCAGCCCCGCCGCAAAGCCCACCCCGCGCCCGAAGCTTTGCAGCACGAAGCACAGGTAAAAACCGATCAGCAGCACACAGGCCGACGCCGACAGCCCATAGGCCAGGGCAAAGCCCAGGTGTTCCGACAGCGACAGCAGCAACAGGTAGAAGAACGCCAGGGCCACGCCCACCAGCACGTACTGCACCGCATGCACCCGCAGGCTCTTGAGCACCTCGAACAGGAAGAAGCCGGCAAAGGTCAGGGCAATGAACAGCAACGCGTACTTGATCGCCCGTTCGCTCTTCAGGTACTGGTCCACCGGGTCGACGAAGCTCACACCGAGGGTGGTTTGCAGGAACTCTTCGCATTGGCCCGCAGTGGCGCATTTGCGCAGTGCGTCTTCCAGGTTGGTGGCAAAGAACGAGGTCTGCCAATGGGCATTGAAGCCCTCGTCATCGATGGCCCGGCGGCTGGGCAGATAGCTGCCGATGAAGCTTGGGTGCGGCCAGTTGGCGCGCAGGGCCACCGTGCTGCTGCGGCCCACCGGCAATACATGCAGCTGGCCAGTGCCCTGCAGGGCCAGCTCGAAGCTGTAGTTGAACTCGCCAATGTGGCCACCTTCGAACTGCGGCAGCGGCACATGGACACCGCCGCGCATCCAGTCAAGGCCGGTGCCGGCCTCGAAGGCCAGGCGCTGGTCGTCCAGGTTCAGCTCCAGGTTGTTCTCGATGCCGCGTATATCGCTGATACCCACCACCAGATAGGGCTTGTCGAAGCGGTAGTCGCCGTAGTCCTGGTCGATGCCCCAGTGATCGGGCAGCTTGAAGCGGCCGCTGATACGGCCCTTGGTGTGGAACAGCCGCGCCTCGTAGATGCCCCGGGCGCGCAGTTCGGTCTCGGCGCCCATGTCCACGTCGAGGGTTTCCGGCAAAAAGTACAGGTTGCCGCTGACCGTGCTGGTTTCCTGGGTGCTCTGGCCGTCCTTGTCGATCCAGCGGCGTTCGTACTTGCGGTAGGGCACCACCAGCATCGGGCCGCTGATCTGCTGGCCGTAGGCAGAACTGCGGGCGATGTCCTGCACCACGCTATCGCGCAGGTGCTGGCGTTCGTCGATAAGGCCGCCGATCATCATCAGCGGGATGAGCAACAACAGGATCAGCATGGCGATGGTGCCAAGCTTGAAACCCAGGGTCTTGTTCATTGGTGAGGCTCCGTGTGCGATGGCAGGCAGTGTCTGCCTGCTGCGTGGAGCCTTCGGGGTGGGTTTGTGTGGATTGTGTGGAGAATGTCTTCGCAAGCACAGCGCGCCCCCGTGGGAAGCGGCCTTGTGTCGCGATGGGCTGCGTAGCAGCCCCAGGATCTCGGCATCATGCAAGAATGCCGGGGCTGCTTTGCAGCCCTTTCGCGGCACAAGGCCGCTCCTACAAGGGGTCAGCCAATCATGCGCCTATCCGCCGCGCCGGCAGCCACAAGCGCACCCGCACCCCGCCTTCTACGTTATCCACCGCCAACGCCCCGCCATGCAGTTGCATCACCTCGGCAACGAAATTCAGCCCAAGCCCCGTGCTCTTGCGCCCGGTGCCAGGGCGCGGCAGCGAATAGAAGCGCTCGCTGACCCGCCCCAGGGCGTATTCGGGAATGGTTGGCCCCTGGTTGAACAGGCTCAGCGCCACCCGCTCGCCGTCACGCTCCAGCTCGAACAACAGCACGCCACCAGGCGGGGTGAAATCCAGGGCGTTGTCCAACAGGTTGGCCAGCGCCTGGCGCAGCAGGAACGGGTCACACAGCAGCTGCGTGCCGGCCGGCAAGCGCTGGCGTACTTGCAACGAGTTGGCTTCGATACGCGCACCCTGAGCCACCAGCAACTCATCCACCAGCCCCGCCAGGGCCACCTGCTGCTCATCTTCAAGGGCCTGCATCTGCTCGACCCGGGCCAGGTTCAGCAGGCGCTCGATCATCTGCTGCAAACGCTCGCTCTCGCGCTCGATATTGCCGGCAAAGCGTGCCCGCTGCTCGGCTGGCATGTCGCCCTGCAGCAGCTCCGAGGCCCCGCGAATCGCCGCCAGCGGGCTTTTCAGCTCGTGAGTCAGGGTGTGCACGTAGCGCTCCACGTAGGCCTTGCCCTCCAGCTGCGTGCGCATGCGCTCCACTGCATTGGCCAGGTGCGCCAGCTCGCCGCCCTTGTAGTGCGGCACCGCCGCCCGCTCACCCTCGCTGACCGCCTGGGCGTAGCGCGCCAGGCGGCGCAGCGAGCGCACCAGCCACCACGACAGCGCCGCGCCGATCAGCAGTCCCAACCCGATCAACCCAAGGCCGAGGTTCAGCAGGCGCTGTTCGGAGCGGTCGATGTAAGGCTGCAGCGAGCTGTTGGGCTTGGCCACGGTGACCACGCCAATGATCCTGCCCGCATCGAGGATCGGCGCCGCCACATGCATCACCGAGGTGCTTTCGTCATCGGCGAGAGTGCGGGTAGAGCGCGCGCCGTACTGGCCGCGCAGGGTCAGGTACACGTCGTTCCACTGCGAATAGTCCTTGCCCAGGGCTTGGCCGCTGGAGTCGAGCAGCACGATGCCGTTGGCGTCGGTGACGTAGATGCGGTGGCTGACCTGGGTCTTGGCCAGGCCCCAGATGTGCGCGCCGGGGCTGCGCAGCCCGTAGGCCTTGAGCACCTCGGGCAGGCGGCTCTGGGCCAGGGTGCCGGCCTTGACGTCATCATGGAGGATCTCGGCCAGCAGGTTGGCGGTGTCCACCAGGGTTTCTTCAGAGGACTGGCGCACCACCGGGCGAATCTGCTCGCGCACGGTGTTGAGCAAAAAGTAGCCCGCCAGCCCGACGAACAGGAAGTACACCAAAAAGATGCGAATACCCAGGCGCATCAGGCGTGTTCCGGGCTGTAGCTGTAGCCAAGGCCCCTGTGGGTCTGGATCGGCTCGGCGGCGGGGGCCACCTGGCGCAGCTTGGCGCGCAGGCTCTTGATATGGCTGTCGATGGTGCGCTCGTAGCCCACGTCCGAGGCCACGCCCAAACCGTTGAGCAATTGCTCGCGGCTGAACACCCGGCGCGGTTGCTCCAACAGGCATTGCAGCAGGCGGAACTCGTGGCGGGTCAGGGTCAGTGGCTGACCCTGGTAGCTGATGCGCATGGCCAGGGTATCGAGTTGGAACAGCGTGCTTTCAGTGGCAGGTTCAACGCGCGGCGCCATGCGCTTGAGAATCGCCCGCACCCGCGCCGCCACCTCGCGCGGGCTGAACGGTTTGACCACGTAGTCGTCGGCGCCGATCTCCAGGCCCAGCACGCGGTCGATCTCGGCGTCGCGGGCACTGAGGAACATCACCGGCACCTCGCTGAAGCGGCGCAGCTGTCGGCAGGTTTCAAAACCGCTGATATCGGGCAGGCCGATGTCGAGGATCACCAGGTCCGCCGGGCGCAGGCGCTGTTGCTCGACCGCGGCGCTGCCGAGGGTCACCCATTCGGTGCTATGGCCGTCGGCCTGCAGGGCGTAAACCAGGGTGTCGGCGATGGAGGCTTCGTCTTCGACGATGAGGATGTGGGGCATGGCGTCCGGCATTGCTGGGGGCAAAGCTGGATTTTAAGCGCTCGGGCCCTATCGCCGGCAAGCCGGCTCCTACAAAACCCAGTAGGAGCCGGCTTGCCGGCGATAGGGCCGGTACAGGCAAATCAGCAGTCAGGCTTGCCTGCAGTGAACTTCTTCGCCGGGTTGACCGCCGCCTTGAACTCGCGCAGCGCCTTGGCGCCTACCAGCAGCGGGTAGTTGAAATTGCTGCGGTCGACCAGGTTCACCTCCACGGTGCGCTTCACATCCCCCAGGCACAGCTCCAGGTCGACCACCGGGCGGCGCGACAGCTCAGGGGCATCGCCCTCCTCGTCCTCGTCGGCGCGGTTCTTGATTTTGCTGATGCGCGACACCTCATGCTCGTAGACCTTGCCATCGGCGTCTTTGGTCGCCAGGCGAAAGCGCACCCACTCCTGGCCATCACGCTTGAACAGCTCGATATCCTTGGCCGACAGCGACGCGGTGTAGGCGCCGGTGTCCATCTTGGCCTTGAGGGTTTCGCCCAGCTCCGGCAGCGTGATGTTCTCGTAACGGCCATACAGCGTGGGCTCGGCGGCCATCACCGGCAGCGCCAGAAGGGACAACAGGGCAAGCAGGGGTTTCACAGGGCAGGCTTCCTTGAGAAGAGTCAGTGCTTAGACTGCGCAGGCAGCATAGGTTCGTTGTCACAGGTTAAACAACACAATGTGAAACATTTGTCCCACCCGCCGGGCATTCCGCGTTTGGCGTAGGCCACGGCCCTGCTTATCATTGCCAACCGTAAAATCCACACAACAAGAGTTTCCCTATGCGTCGCCTGCTGACCGGCATCCTTACCCTGACCCTGCTGCTGCTCAACACCCTGGTGATGATCGGCCCGCTGCTGGTGTTCGCCCTGCTCAAGCTGGTGCTGCCCGGCCGCTGGCGCGACTACGCCTCGGCCGCGGTGATGTGGATCGCCGAAGCCTGGTCGGAAGTCGACAAGGCCATCTTCGCCCTGTGCATCCCCACCCGCTGGGACATTCGCGGCGTGGAGAACCTTGGCAAGAACACCTCGTACCTGTGCATCAGCAACCACCAGACCTGGGTCGACATCCCCGCGCTGATCGAAAGCCTCAACCGCCGGGTGCCGTTCTTCAAGTTCTTCCTTAAAAAGGAGCTGATCTGGGTGCCGCTGCTGGGCCTGGCCTGGTGGGGCCTGGACTACCCGTTCATGAAGCGCTACAGCAAGGCGTTTCTCGAAAAGCACCCCGAGCTCAAAGGCAAGGACCTGGAAATCACCAAAGCCGCCTGCGAGCTGTTCAAGCGCCAGCCGGTGACCGTGGTCAACTACCTCGAGGGCACCCGCTTCACCGAAGCCAAGCGCGCCCAGCAGCAATCGCCCTACCGCAACCTGCTCAAGCCCAAGGCCGGCGGAGTGGCCTTCGTGCTGGCGGCCCTCGGCGAGCAGCTGGACGCGCTGCTGGACGTCACCATCGTCTACCCCGGCAAGCAGGCGCCAGGGTTTTGGGCGCTACTCGACGGCAGCATCAGCCGGGTAATCATCGACATCCGCGTGCGTGAGCTGGACCCGGCGCTGAGTGCCGGCGATTACGAGAACGACCCGGCGTTCCGCCAGATCGTGCAGGCTTGGGTGAACCAGTTGTGGGTGGAGAAGGACCAGCGGATCGATGAGCTGCGGGCCGAGATGGGTTAAGCATGTCAGGGCCTCTTCGCGGGCAAGCCCGCTCCCACAGGGTTACGCGATCCCTGTGGGAGCGGGCTTGCCCGCGAAGAGGCCGGCACAGGCGCGATAAAACCTCGATTAAAATCCGGGCTAATAATCGACATTAGCAACTCTTTGTTTGTCACCATCAGCCTTACCAGATAAAAATCGATCATACACAACTACAAAAAAGCCAGGATTGATCGATGGCAACCCAACCTTGCTCCGCCCCCCAACTGCGCCGTGTCCTCGGCCTGCCCGCCCTGGTGTTCTTCGGCCTGGTGTACATGGTCCCGCTGACCATCTTCACCACCTACGGCATCGTCACCGAACTCACCGGCGGGCGTACCGCCAGCGCCTACCTGGTCACCCTGCTGGCCATGCTGTTCACCGCCACCTCTTACAGTTTCATGGTCAAGCGCTTCCCGGTGGCAGGCTCGGCCTACTCCTACACCAACCTGGCCTTCGGCCCCGGCGTGGGCTTTCTGGCTGGCTGGTCGCTGCTGCTCGACTACCTGTTCCTGCCGATGATCAACTACCTGCTGATCGGGCTGTTCCTCAACATCGCCTTCCCGGCGATCCCGGCCTGGAGCATCGTGCTCGCCTCCATCGCCCTGGTGACCGTGCTCAACGTGGTGGGCATTCACTCGGTGGCCAAAACCAGCAACCTGATCGTCGGCGCGCAGATCGTCTTCATCGGGGTGTTCGTCGCGCTGGCGTGGCAGAGCCTGGCCGGGCAGCCGGTGGATGTGCTGGCGCCGCTGCGCGGTGACGGCAGCCAGCCCGGCTTTGGCGCGCTGATGGCCGGTGCCGCGGTGCTGTGCCTGTCGTTTTTGGGCTTCGATGCCGTGTCGACCCTGGCCGAAGAGTGCAAGGACGCCCGCCGCGATGTGCCGCGGGCGATCATCCTTACCACGCTGTTTGCCGGTGTGCTGTTCACCGTGCTGGCCTACGTCAGCCAGCTGGTGCTGCCGGGCAGCCACTTCGCCAACGCCGACGCCGCTGCCAACGAGGTGATGCTCAAGGCCGGCGGCCAGTTCCTCGCCAACTTCTTCACCGCCGCGTTCGTTGCCGGCAGCCTGGGCTCGGCCCTGGCCTCCCAGGCGGCGGTGTCGCGCATCCTGTTCACCATGGGCCGCGACCGCGTGCTGCCACGGCGCAGCTTCGGTTACCTGTCGCCGCGCTTCGGCACGCCGGTGTTCGCCATTGTGCTGGTGTCGGCGTTCTCGCTGCTGGCGTTGGTGATCGACCTGGCCACCCTTGCCTCGCTGATCAGCTTTGGCGCGCTGGTGGCGTTTTCGGCGGTTAACCTGGCGGTGGTCAAGACCCACCTGTTGGCTGAAGGGGCGCAGCGTAACCTCAAGGGGTTGCTGTGCTATGGCGTGGTACCGCTGGTGGGGTTGGGGCTGACCTTGTGGCTGTGGACCAGCCTGTCGGCGCTGACGCTGGTGATCGGGCTGTGCTGGTTTGCGCTGGGGTTGGCGTATCTGGCGGTACTCACGGCAGGCTTCCGCCGGCCGGTGCGGTTGGTGGAGCTCTCCGAGGCGCTCTGACCGCCGGCAGCCACCTGTCATTTTTGCCAGTGGCGCTCTAGCGCTTGCCCCCACAAGCTGTGCCTCGGGAACTGTCACTCGAGGCCACACAAATGGCATCCACCCAGGCAAGAACACTACGTTTCTATCAAGGCCCCTACCTGGCTCTGCAGTTGAACGCCGAGCGCTGTCTGGCCATTGTTCGCCATCAGCATCAGCCGCTGGCGCTGCGGGGGGATCGGCAGGGTGTTGTACTGGGCTGTGATGCGCAGGATTCGGTGCTTCTGTCAGGCCAAAGCAATGCGTCAAGCTATGGCGCATTCGGTTACAGCACAACAACCAGTGAATCACCCCTTGCCTATCAGGGTGAGTGGTTAGAGCCCGACCTCGAAGGGTACCTGCTGGGTCGCGGCTATCGCTTGTACAGCACACGCTTGATGCGCTTCCAGTCCCCAGACAGCTTGAGCCCGTTTGGCGCAGGCGGTTTGAATGCCTACGCTTATTGCGGTGGCGATCCAGTAAACCGAAGCGACCCGAGTGGCCACATGTTCAAAGCCACGTCTTCAAGACCAACGCCGACACATCAGAACTCTGGGTCTACTACCCCAAATACAAGGCCAGCTGCCAGCGCCACACCGCAGCCCGGAACGCCCACCAGCCGTACTGTTCAACCAGCTGGCACTTCCAATCCATCCTCCAGCACCCCAACCTCTTCTCAACAAGCAGGCAGGTCCTCGATTCGAACCTACCTCGATGAGAATAACTTACATCATACTAAGCTCGACAAGTTGGGGCAGAATATCCGGCAAGCCATGAAGGAAGGAAAGTTAAAACTTGCACTGAAGCTGAACGAATTGTTCACAGAGTTAGAAGCAGCCAAGGCCCGAGACGATAATGCCATGAACGCTCTGTTCAGCCCCAACTCAACTATTAAAACCGCCACCATCACTGAATCCGCACCGTCATCAAGCAACCAAGACATACGCACAAGCGCAAAATGAAGAGTGACTGTGCCTGGCTGAGGTCATTGGCGGTGAGGGATCACCGACAGCATCAGCGCGCAACAGAGTTCAAGCTATTTCCGAGGGCCATACACCCGAGGTCTCTACATGACGCTGGCTGATCAACGCCTCAAAAAAGTTGATGAGCTGCAGGCAAGCTTGTCCGGAACCTCTACCGCACAAGCCCACGTACCGACCAGCACCGTGCCATCGCCCCAGGTCGTTCAGGTTCGACAACCTGAAAAGCATGAGCAGGGCGGCTGAAATTACACGGACGGCTGAGCAGGTACCGCCGGCGTGGTCCACAAGCTGCCCAGGTTCTGCAGCAACGTGCTGGCAATGCCCTGCTGCCCCAGGTACTGCAGAATCAACGGCGCAAACTGCCCGATCATCCCGGTATCCATGCCCAGTGCCTTGAACGCGTTGTCCAGGTCGTTGCGGTTCTCTACCTCTCCGCCCAGGGCATTACCCAGCGGCGAGGTACTCTTGTTGCCACCCAGCAACTGCCCCAGCCCGCTCAGGTCACCCAGCGCATTGGCGCCAGACAACAGGTCCAGCCCCGGCACCGCCTTGGTCAACTGGCCATAGTCATCACCGCTGAGGTTGTTGCGCGCCAGCCCCAGCATCGCCCCGGCGCCGCCGATGGCCTGTTCGGGGGTGATCTTCAGCTCGCGGCCCAAGGTGTTGAGCAGGTTGGCCTGGCCCTCGGGGGCCTGCACCGGGGCGCTTTGCTGCTGGTTTTGCGTGGCAGAAACCGCATTGGCGACGTCGCTGAGGTTGAAGGCGAACACCGGGCTTGCGGCCAGGGTTATCAGGGTTGCCAGGGTGAATGCTTTCATCGGGAGGGACCTCGTCGGCCGGGATGGCCTGGAAACGAGGCATTCGACTGGGGGCTCGAACCTTTGTTCCGGGCCGGTGGTCGGCGCATACGGCCCTGCGAATCGAGCTGATTTGTTCGATGCTCGAGGCAGGCGCGAACCCTGTGGGAGCAACTGCCTTGTTATAAATCCAAAACCCGGCGCGATCCCTGAGCAACTGCCTTGTTAAAAATCCAAAGCCGACGCGATCCCTGTGGGAAGCGGCCTTGTGTCGCGATTGGGCCGCGCAGCGGCCCCGGCGATTTTGCATGAGGTCGAGATTCTGGGGCTGCTGCGCAGCCCAATCGCGACACAAGGCCGCTTCCCACAGAGATCGCGCCAGCTTTCAGATCATGCACCGCAGCAATCAATGCACAGGCCGGTTCTCCACCGCGCTGGCCAGCGCATCCGCCTGCCCCCAGGCGATCTGCATGGCGCGCAGGCCGTGCATCAGCAACTGGCGGGTCTCCTCGTCCTTTATGCGCTCGAGCGCGCGGTGGCTGTCGCTGAAGGCGAACATCAGGTAGTGGGAGACGTTCATCAGCACGTACTCCATGGGCACCACGCCATCCTGGATGGCACGGGCGAGGGACTTGTCGGGGGGCAGGATGAATTGATGGGGTGGGTCGGGGACGATTTTTTTCATGGCAGTCACTCGTAGAGGTTGAACTGCTACCGTCCGTTTCCACACAAGAGGGTGGCAGTTGTACACGGGGTGGAAACCGGTCACGAGTATCCCGGTAGGCCTTGCGGCCTCCCGCGTACAACCGCCATGACAGCGGGATATCGTGATTGTCAGGTTTCCACACCCGATCGCTGAACCCTCAGCGACCGGCAGAGCCTAGTGGCCAGTGTTTCCCCGGACAATCAGACGCACATCGACAGACCACGTAGGGTATTTCCATCGCCCTACAGATGTATGCGGGAAGCGACCTAAGACGCCGTAGGGCATTTCGGCGGACCTAGCATTTTTGCCAGTAGCCACCAGCTCGGCTCACGACCAACATCCTGTGAAAAGCCACTACCCAACAGTGCAAGCGATCAGGAGAGTTCCATGAAAAAGCAGGCGGGCACCACCCACTTCTTCTACCAGAACGGCAAACTAACCACTGTCAGCGAAAATGGCCGGCCGCGCACCATCTTCCGCGCCGACGACAGGCCATTGGCAGAGCAGCATGCGGGTGATGCAGGAAACGCCGGCTTGCTGGCAACCGATGATAAAGGCTCGGTACTAAACGTGCAGAATGATGAAAGTGAAGATCACGTCTTTTCAGCATATGGACATGATCCAAGCACGCCCCTGAGCGGAAGACTTTGCGGCTTCAACGGTGAGTATCCAGAGCTAATATCAGGGTACTATTTGTTAGGCCCCGGGCATCACCGCCCATACGCGACAGCACTGATGAGGTTCATGTCACCGGATAGTTGGAGCCCGACAGGAACTGGTGGGTACAACGCATACGCCTATTGCGGAGGCGACCCGATTAATCGTGTTGACCCGTCGGGGCATAATTGGCTGACTAGTTTCTTCAAAGGCGCTGGTAACTTGCTGCATCTTCGCAACAAAAAACCTAGACATCCCGAGCCCTCAGCCACTCGCCTCGACACAACAGTAACCGCCTCCGATAAGAGCCCCCAAAAGCCATTATTACCAGCGTACTCTCAAAAGCCGCCGGAGGGTCATTCAAGTAAAGAAAAAGCAACTGATCTCCTGCGAGATGAAGCGAATAGAATACAGGCTGACTCTCAACGACATTTGGTGTTATACAACCGAAAGCGATTAGCTAACCTTGTAAAAGAACACAAAGGAAAGAAGCCTACCGAAATAAATACAAACCTTGAGCGCTACCGCTACGAGCAGGCCAAGCAAACTGCCAAGCAAGCATATGAAATCCGAAAAACGCCTGGCGTAAGCTACCCTCCTAAATATGAAGAATGAATTTTCGTGGGTTACTCGCAGACAGAAAGTTGAAAAAATTTCGTCTGATTCCCACAGTAGTAAGCACGGATTTGACCACTGGGCTGTGTTAACAGACCTCATCGCCGGCAAGCCGGCTCCTACACAGAGCCGTGCCTGCTTCAAGCGCCCCATGAAAAAGCCCCTCATTTCGAGGGGCTCTTTTCACACAGCCGTCACGCCGCACCCCACATCTTGTGCGGGTCAATCACAAACTTCTTCGGCACCCCGGCATCGAACTCGCCATAGCCTTCCGGCGCCTGGTCGAGGTTGATCACCTGCACCCCCACCACCTCGGCGATGTTGATACGGTCCCACATGATCGCCTGCATCAGCTGGCGGTTGTACTTCATGGTCGGGGTTTGCCCGGTGTGGAAGCTGTGCGACTTGGCCCAGCCCAGGCCAAAGCGGATGCTCAGCGCGCCGATCTTGGCGGCGGCATCTACCGCGCCCGGGTCTTCGGTCACGTACAGGCCCGGGATGCCGATGTTGCCGGCTACGCGGGTTACCTGCATCAGCGAGTTCAGCACGGTGGCCGGGGCCTCGTGCTTGGCGCCTTCGTGGCCGTGGCCGCGGGCTTCGAAGCCGACGGCGTCAACGGCGCAGTCCACTTCTGGCTCGCCCAGAATATCGACGATCTGCTCGTGCAGCGGGGTGTCCTTGGACAGGTCGACCACCTCGAAGCCCTGGGACTTGGCGTGGGCCAGGCGCGCCGGGTTGAGGTCGCCGACGATCACGCAGGCGGCGCCCAGCAGGCGCGCCGAGGCGGCAGCGGCCAGGCCGACCGGGCCGGCGCCGGCCACGTATACGGTGCTGCCCGGGCCAACGCCGGCAGTCACGGCGCCGTGGTAGCCGGTGGGCAGGATGTCCGACAGGCAGGTCAGGTCGCGGATTTTCTCCATGGCCTTGTCGCGGTCGGGCAGCTTCAGCAGGTTGAAGTCGGCATACGGCACCAGCACGTATTCGGCCTGGCCACCGGTCCAGTCGCCCATGTCGACATAACCGTAAGCGCCGCCGGCGCGGGCCGGGTTGACGGTCAGGCACACGCCGGTGTGCATTTCTTTGCAGGAGCGGCAGCGCCCGCACGCAACGTTGAAGGGTACCGACACCAGGTCGCCGATTTTCAGGCGCTCGACATCTCGGCCCAGTTCGACGATTTCACCGGTGATTTCATGGCCGAGTACCAGGCCGACCTGGGCAGTGGTGCGGCCACGGACCATGTGCTGGTCAGAGCCGCAAATGTTGGTGGACACCACCTTGAGGATGACGCCGTGCTCGATCTTCTTGCCGCGCGGGTCCTGCATCTTGGGGTAGTCGATCTTCTGCACCTCGACCTTGCCTGCGCCGAGATACACCACTCCACGATTACCAGACATGCTCTTACCTCGCTTGATTTGTATTTATGCAGCGGTGGTTGAACCTGCCGCCATCCATGGGCGGCATGTGTTACTGGAATGGAGGGATTGTGGGCCGGATGGGGGATGTCGCAGTGACTGGTTGCGACAAAGGGATGCCTGTTTGCGGCGCAGGGGTGTCGCAAAAAGCATCGCGATGGTGCGGCACTCCGGCTCACGCGGAAACCCAGGGAGGTGGTTCAACGCTGCGGTAAGCACTGCGATGTCTTG
This sequence comes from Pseudomonas xanthosomatis, assembly GCF_019139835.1. NCBI lineage: Bacteria > Pseudomonadati > Pseudomonadota > Gammaproteobacteria > Pseudomonadales > Pseudomonadaceae > Pseudomonas > Pseudomonas xanthosomatis. Next base: position 16,919 of record NZ_CP077075.1, read on the forward strand.
ACGACGGGGAACGGCAGCACAGCTGGTTTTCAGCGAACTAGAGCAGACACAGCGCTCACCGCCATCGCCCAGAAAACGGATGGCACGGTCCGAACGCCTTACAGCAAAGTGCAGATCTGGCGCTACTGTGTGTATTGATAGTTTCCAGACTGGCCGCTTTGTTGAAGACTCAGGTCAACCAGCGTCCTGTCTCGGAAATGAACTGTTCACTTTTGGCGGCGTCTTGGGCGCCCGGCCGATGTTGCAACTCGCCAAAAGAAAACGTTTTCCCGAGACAGGACACTAGCGAGTTCAACAACTTTCGGGAGTACATCATGGCACCTCATAGCCGTGCAGCGACCTGCGGAACGACTCTGCTAGCAACTGACGCCATGGCATCCGTATTGCTGCACATGGGACACTGCGTCAAGCCGGCAACGATCAGCTACACACCCTATGGACAATGCCTGCTTTCTACAGTCGAACACACCCGGACTGCATTTAACGGCGAGCAGTTGATACTGAGTCTGGAAAAGTATCTGTTGGGCAATGGTTACCGAGCTTATAGCCCAACACTGATGCGCTTTATTTCGAGCGACAGCTGGAGCCCGTTCCGTAAAGGTGGCCTGAACGCCTACGCCTACTGCCATTGTGATCCTGTCAATCGCAATGATCCAACAGGCCAGGCTGGGGACTTCAAGATACCCAACCATGGTGACAAGACGCAGTTCAGGCCTTCCCAACGAAAGCCCCCATCCTCCACCAGAATGAATATCCCCAGAAATCTGGAACGGCACGATGACCACTTGCTCTTCAACGTTCTGGACAAGCTGCCAGACGAAGCCCTCGCCAATTTGAGCGAAGCCGACCCGACACTCGAACGCTCGATTGCATCACGGTCCTTGCAAAACCTTGAAAAATTCATGAAATCAAACCTCTTCACGGGCCTAAGCCAAGTTATTGAAAGCCCAGGGCTCGGCATCCGCCGAAAGGAAGCAAGCCAAAAGCTGCAAAGCCAAATCGAGCAGAACACCAAACCTGAGGTGGCCGCTTATCTGAGAACGCTCAATCTGGCCGGCATGGAACCTGCGAGGGGAGCAGCCCAAGTACGGGACAGCATTTGACGGTGACCCCATGCTCACGACAAGGGCGCAGCGCAATTCAGGCCGTTACAAAGGGATGCCTGTTTGCCGCGCAGGGGTGTCGCAAAAAGCATCGCGGGGCAAGCCCGCTCCCACGCTCTGTGGACTGCTCCCAAGAGTTGGCTCGGGGGCAATCACTGGGTGGGAGCGGGCTTGCCCCGCGATGGCGTCGGCTCAGAGTACGACAGTGCGATTGGCGTTCAAGAACACCCGCCGTTCAATGTGATACCCCACCGCCCGCGCCAGGGTCAGGCATTCGATATCGCGCCCCTTGGCGATCAAGTCCTCGGGGTAATGGCTGTGGTCCACCACTTCCACCCCCTGGGCGATGATCGGGCCTTCGTCGAGGTCGTTGTTGATGTAGTGCGCAGTGGCACCGACCATCTTCACGCCCTTGTTGTAGGCCTGGTGATAGGGCTTGGCACCCTTGAACCCGGGCAGCAGCGAGTGGTGGATGTTGATCGCCCGGCCATCGAGCTGGCGGCACAGCTCGGGCGACAGCACCTGCATGTAGCGGGCAAGAATCACCAGCTCCGCACCGGTCTGCTCGATCACCTGCAACACCTTGCGCTCCTGCGCCGGTTTGTCGTTGGGGTCGAGGGCAAAGTGGTAGTACGGGATCTTGTGCCAGTGCGCCAGCGGCTCGAGGTCGGGGTGGTTGGACACCACCGCCACCACGTCCATGCCCAGCTGGCCGATGCGCTGGCGGTACAGCAAGTCGTTCAGGCAGTGGTCGGCCTTGGACACCATGATCACCACCTTGGGGCGGTGGTTGGGCGCGGTCAGCTCGAAGGCCATGCCGAAGGCTTCGCTGCGCTGGGCAAGGCCGGCCCTGAAGCCGTCCTCGTCGAAGCCGTCAGGCGCGCGAAACTCCACGCGAATGAAAAACCGCCCCGACAGCCGGTCATCGAACGAATGGTGCTCGGTGACGTAGCAGCGCTGCTCGTAGAGGTGACGCGTCACCACATCGACGGTGCCGAGCATGCTCGGGCAGTCGGCAGTGAGAATCCAGGTGTCCGGTGCCCGACTCATGCTGTGCGCTCCTTAGGCTTCGATGGCCAGGCCGTACTCGGCCGAGGCGTCCTGCAGCCACAGCCACCAGTAGTCCGAGAAGCTGCGGCGGATCATCAGCTCCCAGGTGTCTTCGGCAGTGCGGCGGATCACCAGCTGCGACTTGGCGAACACGGTGCCGACGGCCTTGCCCACCGGGAAGTTGTTCGGGTGAACATCGTAGCTGGTGGACTTCATCAGCACGTCGCGCACGTTGGGGCCGCGCAGCTCCAGCAGGGTTTGCCCGCCGCTGACGTTGACCACCTGGATGTGCTGGCCGTCGAGGGCGGCACGCAGTTTGTTCTCCACCTCCACTTCCTGCCCGCCGGGGACAATCAGCAGGTACTCGTCCGGGCCCATCCATTGCAGCGACATCTCGCCGTTGGCGACCACGGTCAGGGCCACCGGCAACTCCAGGCCCAGGGCCTTGTGCACGGCACCGGCAAAGGCCGCATCGTGGCCGTTGCCACGAATGGTCAGGTGGCCGAGGAATTTCTTCTCGCGCAGGGTCACGCCTGCGTTCTTGCGGCCCTTGCCGACCAGGCTGGCCAGGTCGGCGTGGTGCAGTGGCGACTGAGCCTTGGCATCGGCGCCGGGGTTTTGCTGGAAGACGTTGATAGCGCTCATTTCTTACCTGCCTTGAATTCTTGTTGATCGCGAAGACCTGAGATCAGGCGCAGAGCTTCTGGGCTGAGGCGATCCTGTGGGAGCGGGCTTGCCCGCGAATGCGATGGTGGGGCCACCGCCCTCTTCGCGGGCAAGCCCGCTCCCACAGGTACCTCATTAGCCATCAGGGCTCTGCCTGCCGGGGGCCTTAGACGTTCTGCCGCTCACCCTTCGGATCGAAGAACACCGAAGACACGATTTCTGCCTCGATCACGCTGCCATCGGCCTGCGGCGAAAACACCCGCTCGCCCATGCGCTTGAGGCCGCCCTTGACCACGCCCATGGCGAACGAATAGCCCAGGGAGTTGGCCGCGTAGCTGGAGGTGACGTGGCCGACCATGTCCATCGGGATCGGCTGCTTGGGGTCGAACACCAGCTGGGCGCCTTCGGGCAGCCACTTGGTCGGGTCCACAGGCTTGAGGCCCACCAGTTGCTTGCGGTCTTCGCGCAGGCAGTCTTCGCGGTTCATGCCACGCAGGCCGATCCACGAGAACGGCTTGTTGCGGCCCACGCACCAGCTCATGTTGAGGTCGTCCGGGTTCATCGAACCGTCGGTGTCCTGGCCAACGATGATGAAGCCCTTCTCGGCACGCAGCACGTGCATGGTCTCGGTGCCGTACGGGGTCAGGTTGTACTTCTTGCCGGCCTCGATGATCTGCTCGAGCACGCCCATGGCGTAGTTGGCCTGCACGTTGACTTCGTACGACAGCTCGCCGGTGAACGAGATACGGAACACGCGGGCCGGCACGCCGCCAACGTTGCCTTCCTTCCAGGTCATGAACGGGAAGGCTTCCTTGTCCATGTCGATGTCGGTCAGCTCGCTGAGCAGCTTGCGGCTGTTGGGCCCGGACAGGGTCATGGTGGCCCAGTGGTCGGTCACCGAGGTGAAGAACACCTTCATGTCCGGCCATTCGGTCTGGTGGTACAGCTCCAGCCACTGCAGCACGCGGGCGGCGCCGCCGGTGGTGGTGGTCATGATGAAGTGGTTGTCGCCAACGCAGGCGGTCACGCCGTCGTCGAAGACCATGCCGTCTTCTTTGCACATCAGGCCGTAGCGGGCCTTGCCCACGTCGAGCTTGGTCCAGGCGTTGGTGTACACGCGGTTGAGGAACTCGCGGGCATCCGGGCCCTGGATGTCGATCTTGCCCAGCGTGGAGGCGTCCAGCAGGCCCACGCTGTCACGCACGGCCTTGCATTCGCGGGCCACGGCGGTGTGGATGTCTTCGCCAGGTTTTGGGAAGTACCACGGGCGCTTCCACTGGCCGACGTCTTCGAACTCGGCGCCGTTCTTCACGTGCCAGGCATGCAGGGCGGTGAAGCGCACCGGCTCGAACAGGTGGCCACAGTGGCGCCCGGCTACCGCGCCGAAGGTCACCGGCGTGTAGTTGGGGCGGAACATGGTGGTGCCCATTTCCGGGATGCTGATGCCGATCGAACGGGCGGCGATGGCCAGGCCGTTGATGTTGCCCAGCTTGCCCTGGTCGGTACCGAAGCCCAGCGCGGTGTAGCGCTTGACGTGCTCGACCGACTCGAAGCCTTCGCGGGTGGCCAGCTCGATGCCGGCGGCGGTGACGTCGTTCTGCTGGTCGACGAACTGCTTGGGCCCCTTGGTGCCCTTGTCGTGCGGCACCTGGAACAGCGCCACGGTGGCCTCTTCCTTGCGCGCCACGGTTTTCGGCAGGGTGCCGACGCTGGCCTTGAAGCCGGCTTCGGTGGCAGCGCGGGCGCCGCCTTCAAAGCCATCGGCAATCACGTCGCCCAGGGCGTACACGCCGTTGATGCCACCCACGCATTCGCGTTTTTGCGGGGCATCGCCCGGCACGAAGCCGAGAATATCGTCGCGCCATACCGGGCGGCCGCCCAGGTGCGAGGCCAGGTGGACGATCGGGCTGTAGCCGCCGGAGGTGGCGATCAGGTCGCAGTCCAGGGTTTCGCCCGGGCTTGTGACCTTGTGCGCCTGCACATCGATGGCGGCCACGCGGGCGCCGGTGACGTGCTTGCTGCCCTTGGCCTCGACCACGGCGCTGGAGGTCAGAATACGAATGCCCTTGGCACGCGCCTCTTCAACCAGCGAACCGCGCGGGTTGTGGCGGGCATCGGCGATGGCCACCACTTGCAGGCCGGCGTCGTGCCAGTCCAGCGCTGCGCGGTAGGCGTGGTCGTTGTTGGTCGACAGCACCAGCTTGCGGCCCGGGGCCACGCCGTAGCGGCGCACGTAAGTGGACACAGCACCGGCCAGCATGTTGCCCGGCACGTCGTTGTTGCCGTACACCAGCGGGCGCTCGTGGGCACCGGCTGCCAGCACCACACGCTTGGCGCGCACACGGTGCACGCGGTGGCGTACCTGGCCGATCGGGGCGCGGTCGCCGAGGTGGTCGGTGAGGCGCTCGTGAATGGTCAGGAAGTTATGGTCGTGGTAGCCGTTGACCGTGGCCCGTGGCAGCAGGGTCACTTCCGGCAGGCTTTCCAGCTCTTTGACCACGGCGTTGACCCAGTCGGTGGCAGGCTTGCCGTCGAGGGTTTCGCGGCTGTCGAGCAGGCTGCCGCCGAACTCTTCCTGTTCATCGGCCAGGATCACCCGCGCGCCGCTGCGCGCGGCGGCCAATGCGGCAGCCAGGCCCGCGGGGCCGGCGCCGACAATCAGCACGTCGCAGTGCTGGTTCATGTAGTCGTAGCTGTCCGGGTCGTTCTGCAGCGGCGCGCGGCCAAGGCCGGCGGCTTTGCGGATGTACTTCTCGTAAGTCATCCAGAACGATTTGGGGTACATGAAGGTTTTGTAGTAGAAGCCCGGCGGCATCATGCTGCCGCCCACCTTGCCCAGGATGCCCATGACGTCGTTGTTGACGTTCGGCCAGCCGTTGGTGCTGGTGGCTACAAGCCCTGCGTACAGCGCTTGTTGCGTGGCGCGCACGTTGGGGATCTGGGTGGCTTCGCTGGAGCCGATCTGCAGGATGGCGTTCGGCTCTTCGGTACCTGCGGCGATGATGCCGCGCGGGCGCGAGTACTTGAAGCTGCGGCCGACGATGTCGACGCCGTTGGCCAGCAGCGCGGCGGCCAGGCTGTCGCCGGCGTAGCCCTGGTAGGTCTTGCCGTTGAAGGTGAAGTTCAGCACCTTGCTGCGGTCGATACGGCCGCCGCTGGCGAGGCGATAGGTCTGGCTCATACTTTTTCCCCTTGGCCCTTGGCGGTCGCGGATGCCGCGCTTTGCTTGCCGGCAGCGGTGACTTGAGGCTTCTCGCCGATCTTGTAGGTTTCCAGAATTTCGTAGGTCACCGTGTCGCGGGTGACGTTGAAGTACTGGCGGCAGCCGGCAACGTGGTCCCACAGCTCGTGGTGGATGCCACGCGGGTTGTCACGGAAGAACATGTAGGTGCCCCACTCCTCGTCGGAGCAGGCGGCCGGGTCCAGCGGGCGGGCGATGTGGGCCTGGCCCGAAGCGTGGAATTCTTCTTCGGAGCGCAGCTCGCCGCAGTGGGGACAGAAGATTTGCAACATGACGGTTGTCTCCGGGTCAGTGGGCGACGGCAGCAGCGCCGTGTTCGTCGATCAGCGCACCGTTGTAGAAACGGTCGATGGAGAATGGCGCGGCCAGCGGGTGCATCTCGCCCTTGGCCAGGCTCGCCGCAAAGACGTTGCCCGAGCCCGGGGTGGCCTTGAAGCCGCCGGTGCCCCAACCGCAGTTGAAGAACATGTTCTTGACCGGGGTCTTGGAGATGATCGGGCAGGCGTCGGGGGTGGTGTCGACGATGCCGCCCCACTGGCGGTTCATGCGCACGCGCGAGAGGTTCGGGAACATCTCGACGATGGCCTGCAGGGTGTGCTCGATCACCGGGTACGAACCGCGCTGGCCGTAGCCGACCCAGCCGTCGATGCCGGCGCCGATCACCAGGTCGCCCTTGTCGGACTGGCTGATGTAGCCGTGCACGGCGTTGGACATGATCACCGAGTCGATGATCGGCTTGATCGGCTCCGATACCAGCGCTTGCAGCGGGTGCGATTCCAGCGGCAGGCGGAAGCCCGCAAGCTTGGCCATGTGCCCGGAGTTACCGGCGGTGACCACGCCGACGCGCTTGGCGCCAATGAAGCCTTTGTTGGTTTCCACACCGATCACGGCGCCGTTCTCTTTGCGGAAGCCAATCACCTCGGTCTGCTGGATCAGGTCCACACCCAAGGCGTCGGCGGCGCGGGCATAGCCCCAGGCCACGGCATCGTGGCGGGCCACGCCGCCACGGCGCTGCACGGTGGCACCCAGAATCGGGTAGCGGGTGTTTTTCGAGCAGTCCAGGTACGGGATTTCGGCCGCCACCTGAGCGGTGTCGAGCAGCTCGCCATCGACGCCGTTGAGGCGGTTGGCGCTGACCCGGCGCTCGGAATCGCGAATGTCCTGCAGGGTGTGGCACAGGTTGTAGACGCCGCGCTGGGAGAACATCACGTTGTAGTTGATGTCCTGCGACAGGCCTTCCCACAGTTTCATGGCGTGCTCGTACAGCTGCGCCGACTCGTCCCACAGGTAGTTGGAACGCACGATGGTGGTGTTACGGGCGGTGTTGCCGCCGCCCAGGTAGCCTTTTTCGATCACCGCAACGTTGGTGATGCCGTGCTCTTTGGCCAGGTAGTAGGCCGTGGCCAGGCCATGCCCGCCACCGCCGACGATAACCACGTCGTAGACCTTTTTAGGGGTTGGCGTGCGCCACATGCGCTGCCAGTTTTCGTGGTGGCTGAGGGAGTGTTTGAAGAGGCCGAAGCCCGAATAGCGTTGCATGGTTTTCTACTCCACTCAGCGGTAGACCGGGAAGTCGGCGCACAGCGCGGCGACGTTCTTGGCGACATCGGCTTCGACGTCGGCATCACCCAGGTTGTCCAGTACATCGCAGATCCAGCCGGCCAGCGCGACGCACTGGGCCACCTTGAAACCGCGGGTGGTGACGGCCGGGGTGCCGATACGCAGGCCCGAGGTGACGAACGGCGACTGCGGGTCGTTCGGCACGGCGTTCTTGTTGACGGTAATGTGCGCGCGGCCCAGGGCGGCGTCGGCGTCTTTGCCGGTGAGGCCCTGGCGGATCAGGCTGACCAGGAACAGGTGGTTGTCGGTACCGCCCGACACCACGTCATAGCCACGGTCGATGAACACCTGGGCCATGGCCTGGGCGTTTTCGATGACTTGCTTCTGGTAGGCCTTGAAGCCTGGCTCCAGCGCTTCCTTGAAGCACACCGCCTTGGCGGCGATCACGTGCATCAGCGGGCCGCCCTGGGCGCCGGGGAACACGGCAGCGTTGAGCTTTTTCTCGATCTCTTCGTTGCTCTTGGCCAGGATCAGGCCGCCACGCGGGCCGCGCAGGGTCTTGTGGGTGGTGGTGGTGACCACGTCGGCAAACGGAATCGGGTTCGGGTACAGGCCAGCGGCCACCAGGCCGGCAACGTGGGCCATGTCGACGAACAGCAGTGCACCGACCTTGTCGGCGATGGCACGGAAGCGTGGGAAGTCGAGGGTTTTCGAGTAGGCCGAGAAGCCGGCGACGATCATCTTCGGCTTGTGCTCGACGGCCAGGCGCTCGACTTCGTCGTAGTCGATGAGGCCGGTATCGGTGTTGATCCCGTACTGAACGGCGTTGTACAGCTTGCCCGAGGACGACACCTTGGCGCCGTGGGTCAGGTGGCCGCCGTGGGCCAGGCTCATGCCCAAAATGGTGTCGCCGGCCTGCAGCAGGGCCAGGTACACGGCGCTGTTGGCCGAGGAGCCTGAGTGCGGCTGCACGTTGGCGTAATCGGCGCCGAACAGCTGCTTGGCGCGCTCGATGGCCAGCGCCTCGACCTTGTCGACGTGCTCGCAGCCACCGTAGTAGCGCTTGCCCGGGTAGCCTTCGGCGTATTTGTTGGTCAGGCCGCTGCCTTGGGCCTGCATCACGCGCTTGCTGGTGTAGTTTTCCGAGGCGATCAGCTCGATGTGATCTTCCTGGCGCTGTTCCTCGGCATTCATCGCCGCCAGCAGTGCGTCGTCATAACCCTGGATCTGGTCTTGCTTGCTGAACATCTTGTTTCTCCCGGCAGCGATCAGTTCTTGTTGGAGAGGGACTTGTCACCCTTTGCGGCGATGTTATGACTGGGCCGGTGGGCACAGATGCCTGCGCGCGCCTTGCAATGGCGCGTTTACGACATTGCTGTTTTGGCAGTGACGGCCCTTTCGCGGGCAAGCCCGCTCCCACAGGCACAGCGCCACCTTCAAATGCTGTGATGAAGCTGTGGGAGCGGGCTTGCCCGCGAAAGGGCCAGTGCAGGTAAACAAGGCTTCCGGCTTGTATAGGCAACCGTCGAATCAATGGTTTAGAGTGCTTTCCTGCGTCGTAATAAGGACAGGCGTCATGACCGACAACAACCAGCAATTCGCCAGCGACAACTATTCCGGCATCTGCCCCGAGGCCTGGGCGGCGATGCAACAGGCCAACCTGGGCCACGAGCGCGCCTACGGCGACGACCAATGGACCGAGCGCGCCGCCGAATACTTTCGCAACTTGTTCGAAACCGACTGCGAAGTGTTCTTTGCCTTCAACGGCACCGCCGCCAACTCCCTGGCCCTGGCCTCGCTGTGCCAGAGCTACCACAGCGTGATCTGCTCGGAGACCGCCCACGTCGAGACCGACGAATGCGGCGCGCCGGAGTTCTTCTCCAACGGCTCCAAGCTGCTCACTGCCGCCAGCGTCAACGGCAAGCTGACCCCCGAATCGATCCGCGAAGTGGCGCTCAAGCGCCAGGACATCCACTACCCCAAGCCGCGGGTGGTGACCATTACCCAGGCCACCGAAGTGGGCACCGTGTACCGCTCCGACGAGCTCAAGGCGATCAGCGCCACCTGCAAGGAGCTGGGCCTGAACCTGCACATGGACGGCGCGCGCTTTACCAATGCCTGCGCGTTCCTGGGTTGCTCGCCGGCCGAGCTGACCTGGAAGGCAGGCGTGGATGTGCTGTGCTTCGGCGGCACCAAGAACGGCATGGCGGTGGGCGAGGCGATTTTGTTCTTCAACCGCGCCCTGGCCGAAGACTTCGACTACCGCTGCAAGCAGGCCGGGCAGCTGGCATCGAAAATGCGCTTCTTGTCAGCCCCCTGGGTAGGCCTGCTGCAAGACGGCGCCTGGCTGCGCCACGGCAACCACGCCAACCATTGCGCGCAGTTGCTGGCATCCTTGGTCACGGGCCTGCCGGGCGTCGAGCTGATGTTCCCGGTAGAAGCCAACGGGGTGTTCCTGCAAATGCCTGAACACGCCATTGAGGCGCTGCGTGGCAAGGGCTGGCGCTTCTATACCTTTATTGGCAGCGGTGGGGCGCGGTTCATGTGCTCGTGGGACACCGAAGAAGCCCGGGTTCGCGAACTGGCGGCGGATATCCGCAGCATCGTCTGCGCCTGACCGGACGCATTCGCGGGTAAACCCGCTCCTACAGGGCTGTGCAAAACACGGCTCCAGCGCCGTACCTGTGGGAGCGGGCTTGCCCGCGAAGCAGACAACACGGTGGATGGCACCGGCTTTGCCGGTGTTCGCGGTGGTCAAACCTGGTGATGTACCTGTGGGAGCGGGTTTACCCGCGAAGAATCCACCACCGATTAAAGCCTGAACCCACCCATCTGCCGCGCCAGGTCGTCAGCCAGCCCGCGCAGCGCATGGCATTCCTCCCGACACCCTTGCACCTCCACCGCCGTCTGCCGCGCCAGGTCCGAGATGCCCTGCACGTTGCGGTTGATCTCCTCGGTCACCGCCGACTGCTCCTCGGTGGCCGTGGCCACCTGGTGGTTCATGTCGCTGATACGCTCCACCTGGTCGGTGATCGCCCCCAGCGACGCACCGGTGTGCTGGCTGGCCTGCACCCCGCCGCCGGTGGCCTGCTGCCCGGCCTGCATCGAACTTACCGCAGTGCCGGCGCCGTGCTTGAGGCGCTGGATCATCTGCTGCACCTCGTCGGTGGACACCTGGGTGCGCCGCGCCAGGGTACGCACTTCATCGGCCACCACGGCAAAGCCACGGCCCATCTCCCCGGCCCGCGCCGCCTCGATGGCCGCGTTCAGCGCCAGCAGGTTGGTCTGCTCGGAAACACTGCGGATCACGGCGAGAACTTCATCGATCGAGGCTACTTCCTCGGCCAGTTGCGTCACCGCATCGGCTGCCCGGCCAATCTCGCCCGACATCCCCTCGATATGCTGCACCGACTGGCGCACCACTTTGCGCGCCTGCAAGGCCTCGTCCCGCGCCGATTGCGAGGCTTCGGCCGCGCTGCCGGCGTTACGGGCGATTTCCTGCACGGTCAGGCCCATCTCGTGCACGGCGGTGGCGACCATTTCGGTCATTTCCTGCTGGCGGCCCGAGCGCTCGGCGGTGTTGTCCACCACCTGGGTTACCTGCTCCACCGAGCGGTGCAGGCGCTCGGTGGTGCCCAGCACGTCCTTGATCAGCGCCCGCTGGCTGTCGAGGAAGCGGTTGAAGCCCCGGGCCAGGTCGCCCAGCTCGTCCTTGCGCGAATCATCCAGGCGGTGGCTGAGGTCGCCCGCGCCACTGCCGATCTGCACCAGCGCGGCGGTCACCTGGCGGATTGGCCGCACCAGGCCACGGGCCAGCAGTACCACCAGCAACAGCGACAGCAGCGCCACGCCACCACCAATCAGGGTGGTCAGCCACACGGCCTCACGCATCTGCGCGTAGATTTCGGCCTCGGGCACTTCGGCCACCAGCGTCCAGTTCAGGTCGCGCAGGGGTAGCCCCAGGGCAAGGTAGCTTTCACCGTCACGCCTGAAACGGGTGCTGCGCAGGCCATCAGCACCGCTGAGCATGGCCTTGGCGGCCTGGGGGTCGAGCTGCTCGGCCAGCGGGCGCTTGCCGCTGAACTGCTGGTCGGGGTGCACCTGGATCAGGCCGTCGTTGCGCACCAAAAACACCTTGCCGTGCTCGCCAAAGCTGAAATCGTGAATCAGCCTGGACAGCTCGGTCATGCGCAGGCCCATGCCGGCCACGCCCACCAGTTGCCCGGCTTTCTCGATGCGGTAGTCGATGAACAGCGCCAGCTCGCCGGTGGCACCGTCAATGTCGATATTGACGAAGCGCTCGGCACCGCTGTCGATGTAGCCGTAGAACCACTTGTCCTTGGGGTTGGCACGGCTGAGGGTGCGGTCCAGGCCCTTCTCGTTGTAGTAGTTGCCACTGTTGGTGGCGGCGAACAGCGCGGTAAAGGCGTGGTTGCGCTGCTTGGCGGCGTCCAGGTATTCGATGAAAGGCGGGAGGCTGGCCGGGTCTTCACCGGCAGCCAGCCAGTCGCGCAGCAGGGTGTTGCCGGCGATGTCCGCGGCGGCCACCAGGGGCTGGCCGAGCATGCGCTCGATGTCGTTGCGGATCGCCTCGACGCTGGCCGGCAAGGCGGTGTCGACCAGGTAGCGCTCGGTCAGGCGGTTGACCGCCACGGTGTAGATCGCCACCACCACCAGAATGCTCGCCAGCAGCGCCGCGCCCATGCTCGCGATCAATTGCCACTGGATACTGCGCCGCCAGATGCCCATGTGTGTGCTCCCCGCAAATTATTGTTTTGCGAGAAGTGTATACACTTAAGTATCCGATCTATCCATAGATCCAGAACAATACAGCCGCCACCCATCGTGGGAGCGGGCTTGCCCCGCGATTGCGTTCGTCAGTGAAAACGCAATCGCGGGGCAAGCCCGCTCCCACGAGGGGGAAAGATTCTTTTTATTGGTCGCCGATGGTGCGGCTGATGGCATCCACGGTGGCGTCGATCTGCGCCTGGGTGCGCTCCAGGGTCAGGGCGTGCTCACGCTGCTGCTCGATCTGCCTGGAGCACAGGTTCAGGGCGGCCAGCACCAGCAGCTTGTCGCCGATCAGGGTCGGGTAGCTGCGTTTGGTCTCGGCCAGCGCGGCATTGAGCATGCGCACCGCCTGCGACAGGGTTTCTTCCTGGCCTTCGGGCGCCTTGAGCGAATAGTCGTTGCCCAGAATCGACACGACGTTGATTGGCTGGGCGTGCAGCTTCATGCGCTGGCCACACCTGCGCTGGCGCGATCGACCAGTGCCTGGATGCGCGCGGCGGTGGCGCCGTGCTTCTCTTCCTGCTCCATCAGCGACAGCTGCAGGGTTTCGTTCTCTTCCTTGGCCTGGGCCAGTTGCTCGCCGAGGCCGGCGTTCTGTTCGGCCAGTTGCGCGTTCTTCTGCATCAGGTCGCTGACCAGTTGCTCGAGTTGATTCAGGGAGGTTTCCAGCATGGGGTTTGTCTCGGTTGTTGCAAAGGGCGCACACGATAAGGAAAAACCTGCGCCCCCGCCATTAAATATCGGATTCATAAGGTTTTTACCTGGCTTGGTTGACCCAGGATCGCCCTGCTTGTTCCGACCCTTTGCAACCGCCTGTCCGGTAAATCGTTATCAGTCCGAATCAACCCTGAACATCGCCTCGGCCGTGGGCCAGATCAACGAACGCAACCTAGTAATCGCCAGCGCCGCCGAAGAGCAGGCCCAGGTGGGCCGCAACCTGGTGAACATCAACGACCTGTTGGTGCAGAGCGCCACCGGGGCGCATCAGACCAGCGCGGCGAGTGCCGAGCTTTCGCGTTCGGCGATGGACCTGAACGGGTTGGTAGCGCGTTTTCGCACCTGAAAAAACAGGGGCCGCTTTGCGGCCCCGGCAATGTCGGATCAGTACTCGATCCGCACATCCCCCTTCGGCACGCTGCAGCACGACAGGATGTAGCCCTCGGCTTCGTCGTCTTCGGTGATACCGCCGTTGTGCTCCATCTCCACCTCGCCGCCCAGCTTGAGCACCTTGCAGGTGCCGCAGATGCCCATGCCGCAGGCCTTGGGGATCATCAGCCCGACCTTGGCCGCCGCGGCGTGCACGGTTTCGCCCGGCGCCACGCGGATGCTCTTGTCGCTGCCGACGAACTCCACCAGGTTGAGGTCGGCCAGGTCCACTTCCGGCGCATCGGCGGCGGCTTCGGCGTGCTCCACCGCATCGGCCTTGGCCTCCGGTGGCGTCGCCCCGAACGACTCTTCGTGGTAGTTCTTCATGTCGAAGCCGACCGCCTCGAGCATGCGCTTGACCGCCGTCATGTAAGGCGTCGGGCCGCAGCAGAACACCACCCGCTCCATGTAGTCCGGGGCGATCAGTTCCATCAGGCGCTGGTTCAGGTAGCCACGGTAGCCGGCCCACGGCTCACCCAGCCCGTGCTTTTCGCAAATGATGTGCAGGCTGAAGTTGGGAATGCGCGAAGCCATCTGCTCCAGCTCGCGGTGGTAGATGATGTCCTTGGGCGAGCGGGCGCTGTGCACGAACACCATGTCCACGTTGGCGTTGGTGTCGTAGAACCAGCGGGCCATGGACATCACCGGGGTGATGCCGACACCGCCAGACAAATACAGCGCCTTGCCCGCCGGGAAGTCGATGGCGTTGAACAGCCCTACCGGGCCGTGCACCGGAAGCTCCGCGCCTTCGTGCATGGTGTCGTGAAGGAAGTTCGACACCAGCCCGCCTGGCACGCGCTTGACCGTGATCGAGAAGCTATAGGGCACCGACGGCGAGCTTGAGATGGTGTACGAACGCATTACCGGTTTGCCTTCGATCTCAAGCTCCAGGGTGACGAACTGCCCGGGCTTGAAGAAGAACATGATCGGCTGGTCGGCCATGAAGCAGAAGGTGCGCACGTCCCAGGTCTCCTGGATGACCTTGACGCAGCGCACGATGTGGCGGCCATTGGCCCAGGTCTGGGTGGTGACCGGATTGAGGAAGGTATCGGACATGTTCATCTCCAGCAGCCGACGATCGGCCTTTCTTATGGCTGCGATAATGCGCACTCCCGGGGCGTCGTACATTCCCATCCACGACATCGGCGTACTTATCGCGACCAGCCCCACCTGGCAAGGGTTGCCGAGTCGGAATTCGATTCGGCCATGTCGCCCATGGATATGGTTCGCGCACGCTTCGAACGCACACTCCTCGGCAAAACAACACGCTGTTTGAAAGCACACAGCCTTGCGGCACCACAACAACGATTAGCCACCTTTTGCCGGCCCCAACGGCCCCGAGGAATACACGATGGACGTCACCGCAACCCTGAGCCTGGGCGATCCACTGGAACCTGCACGCAAGGCCACCGCCGAGATGCTGCAGACCCGCGAGCGCACCTACTCGCTGCCGCAACCGTTCTACACCGACGAACGTCTGTTCCAGATCGACATGCAGGAGATCTTCCAGAAAGAGTGGCTGATCGCCGGCATGACCTGCGAGATCCCGGCCAAGGGCAACTACATCACCCTGCAGATCGGCAAGAACCCGATCCTGGTGGTGCGCGGTGCCGAGGGCAAGGTGCATGCCTTCCACAACGTCTGCCGCCACCGCGGCTCGCGCCTGTGCGTCAGCGACAAGGGCAAGGTGGCCAAGCTGGTCTGCCACTACCACCAGTGGACGTATGAACTGGACGGCCGCCTGCTGTTCGCCGGCACCGAAATGGGCGCCGACTTCGACATGAAGGAATACGGCCTCAAGCCTGTGCAGGTGAAGGTGGCCGGCGGCTACATCTTCATCAGCCTGGCCGAGAACCCGCCGGCCATCGACGAGTTCCTGGCAACCCTTGAGCACTACATGGAACCGTACGACATGGAGAACACCAAGGTGGCGGTGCACACCACCTTGATGGAGAAGGCCAACTGGAAGCTGGTGCTGGAAAACAACCGCGAGTGCTACCACTGCTCGGGCTCGCACCCGGAGCTGCTGCAAACCCTGCTGGAATGGGACGACACCAACGACCCGCGCGCCAGCCAGGAATTCAAGGACCACGTGGCCGCCTCGGCCGCCGCCTGGGAAGCCGAGAAAATCCCTTACCTGCACAAGAGCCACGGCCTGCGTAACCGCATCGTGCGCATGCCGCTGCTCAAGGGCACCGTGTCGATGACCATGGACGGCAAGCAGGCCTGCCAGAAGCTGATGGGCCGCATCAAGAACCCCGACCTGGGCTCGATGCGCATCCTGCACCTGCCGCACTCGTGGAACCACTGCATGGGCGACCACATGATCGTGTTCACCGTGTGGCCGATCAGCGCCCAGGAAACCATGGTCACCACCAAGTGGCTGGTGCACAAGGACGCCGTCGAAGGCGTGGACTACGACCCCGAGCGCATGCGCAAGGTGTGGGACGCCACCAACGACCAGGACCGCCGCCTGGCCGAAGAGAACCAGCGCGGGATCAACTCCACCGCCTATCAGCCTGGGCCGTACTCCAAGACCTACGAGTTTGGCGTGGTCAACTTCATCGACTGGTATAGCCAGCGTGTGCTGGAAAACCTCGGGGCGGAGCCGGCGCCGTATCTTAAGGAAGTGAAGGCGCAGTAACTCAATCGGCCCCTGGCACCCGCAACGCCGAGTGTCAGGGGCTCTTGGTATTGTTCATCCGAATATCAGCCGCTTGGTTGCGTCCAGCTCTCCAACGCCACCATCCTTCGGCACCCGCCCTGAAGAAATGCACTACCCCTTCCCCGAGCTCCCAGGCGCGCCTACCTGCGTACTCCACAGCCTCGCTTACCATCCTGATGCCGGTAATTTCCAGGAAGGTTCCCGATACTACGCGGCTTGAAGCAATACCAGGCTGCCCCATGAGCGTCCAGGTTTCCCGGGCAGCGGTGAAGTTCGAAAAGACCCCGCCGGTGATGTTACCCCCGGAGTTGGCCAGACCGAATCCGCTGGCGAGCGTGATAAGCGAGTCATCCGCCCAAGCGTTTTCGAAGCCTTGCAGAACATTGCCCAGCGCCCCCGAAGCCCCAGTAGCGGCGAATGCAGTGTTGCCGATCCGGTTCAGTAAAGGTGGCGGCGAAAAAGATGAGGGATGGCCTTGGGCGATACGGTGCTCGTGCTGAAGCCTTAAAGCCTCGTTTCTTGCAGTCCTGATGACCGCCCCCGTCAATGTGACGGAGCTGGAAGACGCGCCCAACACCCTGCGCCACCACTGTGCGCCCGGATCTATCCGGTTTATCGGGTCCCCACCACAGTAGGCATAGGCATTGACCCCCCCTAGTCCAAAAGGGCTGAGGGCGTCCGCGCTAACGAAGCGCATCAGGGTCGGGCTGTAGTAGCGGTGGCCGTTGCCCAGCCCGTAATACCCCGTCAACGGGTCGCGGTGCTGGCCACAAAATCCCAGCCCAGGGCCAGTCACGGTATAGGGCGCACCATAAGGCGTATAGGCCCGTGAATGGCCAGCCGTGCCCGTCAGTACGGACTGCTGCTGATCAAGTTTGAGCAGAACATTCGACATGGCAGTAAATACCTGGGGCTTTCTGCATCACCCTATCGCCACTCCCAATAATTGGGTACTGACAAAAATATCAGCTGATCATATTTTGATCAGTCGTATCCCGGCCCTGCGCCACGGGGCCTGGCGAGGGGTACGAACACTTTATCCACAAGCAGGCCCACAAAGGATGTGCAAAACATCAGGATCAGGTATTTGAAGATCGTTGATCAAAAAACGATCAAATCTCTACAAGCCTCGTAATCAAAGGCCTGCAAGGAATATCCAACACCTTGTCCACAGAGAGACCAACAGCGTTTGTGAACAAGCACAGCGGGCGGACTGCAGGTGTTGTGGATAAGCATCTCATCCCATTGATTTCACTGATAGGGGCAGGCTGTCGCGTCGATTTGATCGTTTTTTGAACAAACCGCTACAAGCCAGAAAATTCGGTGCCTGTAGTCATGGCCAAACAGATTATCCACAGGGCCGCCAACAGCGAATGTGGGCAAGTGCTGAGGAATTAAGCGACATATTTCAACCAAACCCTGATCACTAATTGATCAAACTGCTGGATGCTTTGATTTTAAAGGGCTGTAGCGAAGCGCAAACACTTTACCCACAGCTTGGCGAACAGATTCCGGGGGCAAGTTTATCGGGCGCGAAGCGGCCCCCTAGGCCTCAGCCTCATGCAAAATTGCCGGGGCTGCTGCGCAGCCCATCGCGACACAAGGCCGCTTCCCACAGGGGCCGCGGAACATCTGCGAGACTAGTTCTCTGCGCGACAGCGCAGCCCGCAGGGCTGGGTGATCTCCTACAGCTACGGCACTGGGCTGAAGCTTATGCAATCCCTGTGGGAGCGGCTTTAGCCGCGAAGCAGGCGACGCGGTGGAGGGCACCGGCTTCGCCGGTGTCCGCGGGTAAACCCGCTCCCACAGGGTTAACGCCAGGCCGTACTCTGCGCAGTCCTGTGCAAGCAGGGCTTGAATGGCGGGGTTTGCTCAGCGCAACACCCCCTCCTCCACCAGCAGCTTGAGGATCGCCTCGGCACCTTCCTGCGGCGAAACATCCTTCAGCACCTTGCCACCCCCGCCACTGGCCTTGGCCGTGGCGGCCTTCATGCGGTCGGCGCCGCTCTTGGCCTTGATCACCTTGAGCCGCTTGGGCCGTGGGCGCGCCGGCTGCAGGGCGTCATCGCCGAGCACCGGGTCGTCCACCACCGCCACCTCGTGTGGCGCCAACACACCACGCCGGGCTGGGCCAAAGGCGCTCTGGCGCGGTTTGGGCGCCGCGTTATCCACAGTTGCCAGCAACGGCAGGCGCACCTTCAAACGGCGCCGCTGGCCCCGTGGCAGGGCCTGCAGCACTTGGGCGGTGCCGTTTTCGATCGATTCCACCTCGGCCAGGCCCACCACCAGCGGCCAGCCAAGCTTCTCGGCCAGCAGAAACGGCAGCATGCCCGAGCCTTCGCCGGTTTCGGCCTGGCTGCCGGTCAGCACCAGCTGGGCGCCGGCGTCACGCAAATATTCCCCAAGCACGCCGAGTACATCGGCGCCAGCCGGCTGCTCGAGCACATCCAGATGCTCCAGGCCCATGCCCAGGTAGGCGCGCAGCGCCTCTTCACGGGGGTCGCCGGCATGCACCACCTGCAAGTTATCCCCAGCCAGCTGCAAGCCCAGCTCCACGGCGCGGGCGTCCTGCTCGGCGCGGCGGGCGCGGCCGGAGCTTGGGTGGGCACCGATGGAAACCAGGCTGATCACTTTGGTAGTCATGCTTGTGCCCTTATGCCGCGTCGCGCTGGCCGCCGCTGCGGTAGTTGTCCACAGCCTCGATCAGTGCCTTGAGAATCGCCGAACTGTCGCCAATCACCGACAGGTCGGCCCGCTTGATCATGTCGCAGCCCGGGTCCATGTTGATCGCCACCACCTTGTCGCAGGCACCGATGCCCTGCAGGTGCTGGATGGCGCCCGAGATACCCACAGCCACATACACCCGCGCCGTGACCCAGGTACCGGTGGCGCCCACCTGGCGGCTGCGCGGCATGAAGCCGTCGTCCACCGCCACCCGCGAGGCGCCTTCGGTGGCGCCCAGCGCTGCCGTGGCCTGGTGGTACAACTCCCAGTCCTTCACGCCGTTGCCGCCCGAGACGATGAACTCGGCCTCGGCCATGGCGATGGCGGCCGGGTCCACAGCCACCGAGCCCAGGTCTTCGATACGCGACAGGCTGCGCGCCACGCCTGTGGACAACTCCACCGGCAGGGCTTCGTGGCGGGTTTCGCTGACCGGCTCCGCACATTCGGCAGCAGCCAGAATCAGCCGTGGCAACTGGCGCTGGATATCCTGCTGGCCGGCACCGGCTCGGCCGATGCACTGGCCGTCCTTGACCTGCCACACCCGCGTGGCCGGGCGCTCGCCCAGGGCGGCGGCAAAGCGCCGGCCCAGTTCGCCGCCACCGGTGCGGCTGTCAGGCAGCAGCCAGTGGCGCGGGGCGAGCTGGTTATCCACAGCCCGCAGGCCCTGGACCAGTTGCTCCGGTGCATACCCCTCGAAAGCCTCACCCTCGATGACCAGCACCCGGTCGACGCCGGCTGTGGAAAAGTTACTTTCTTTATGTTCGCCGAACACGATGGCCAGCACCGCGCCGTCGCTGCCGGCCAGGCTGTGGGCCAGGCCCAGCAGGTCGCGGTCGTGGCTGCCCAGGCGGCCACCGACCATGTCCGGCACCACGGCAATGTAAAACGCAGGCTCAGCCACCTGGTGCAGCGGCAGTTGCACTTCGGCGGCGGCAGTGCGCCGGCCGCCAACACCGGTGCCCTGCTGGGCGCCACTGCGGTCGATGCGCTTGAGCCCGGCCGGGCCGGTGAAGCCTGCGGCAATGGCGTGGGGGTTCTTGCGCATCAGCCCGTTGGGGCCCATCCAGCTGGTTTGCTGTGTTTGCATGGCCGCGTGCAGCGGGTGCAGGCGGTTACGGGCGATCCACTCGGCGCGAGGGTCGCGGCGGATGATGTCGCTCATCAGTGCACCTCCGCAGGTTCACGTTTGGCCGGCTGCGACTTGGCGGCGGCCGGGGTTTGGTCTTCGATCAGCACGTCGGCCACAAGCTCGGCCAGGTCCTTGATCTGCGGGCGTGGCTCGACCACCCCTTCAAGCATGGCAGTGCACTGCGGGCAACCCACGGCCACAAGCTCGGCCTCGGTTTCGCGGATGTCGTCCATGCGCATGTCGGGGATACGCTGCTTGCCCGGGATGTCGGTGATCGGCGCACCGCCGCCACCGCCGCAGCAACGCGAACGGAAGCCCGAGCGTTGCATCTCGCGTACTTCGATGCCCAAAGCCTTGAGCACATCGCGCGGGGCTTCGTATTCGCCGTTGTAGCGGCCCAGGTAGCACGGGTCGTGGTAGGTGACGCTGCCGCCCTTGTGCTGGCCGAGGTTGAGCTTGCCTGCTGCGATCAGTTCGGCGATGTAGGTGCTGTGGTGCTGCACCTGGTACTCGCCGCCCAGGGCGCCGTATTCGTTCTTCAGCACATGGAAGCTGTGCGGGTCGCAGGTAACGATGCGCTGGAAGCGGTACTTGGCCAGGGTCTGGATATTGCGCTTGGCCAGTTGCTGGAAGGTCGCCTCATCGCCCAGGCGCCGGGCCACGTCGCCGCTGTCGCGCTCTTCAAGGCCCAGCACGGCAAAGTCCACGCCCGAGGCCTTGAGCACCTTGACGAAGGCACGCAGGGTGCGCTGGTTGCGCATGTCGAAGGCGCCATCACCGACCCAGAACAGCACCTCGGTGGTTTTCACCTCTGACAGCAGTTTCAGGTTGAGGTCGGCCGCCCAGTTCATCCGCCCGCCCGGGGCGAAGCCGCCGGGGTTGTCGGTGGCGATCAGGTTGTCCAGCACCTCGGCGCCCTTGTTCGGGGTGGCGCCTTTTTCCAGCGTCAGGTGGCGGCGCATGTCGACGATGGCGTCAACGTGCTCGATCATCATCGGGCACTCTTCCACGCAGGCGCGGCAGGTGGTGCACGACCACAGGGTCTCGGCGTCCACCAGGCCGTTGACGATCGGCTGGTGCGGGTGGCCGCCGTGCTCGCCCACCGGCTTGCCCGGGTAGGGGCTGCCGGCAAATTTGGCGTCGGTGCCACCGGCCAGGCCAATGACCATGTCCTGGATGAGCTTTTTCGGGTTCAGCGGCTGGCCGGCGGCGAACGCCGGGCACATGGCCTCGCATTTGCCGCACTGCACGCAGGCGTCGAAGCCCAGCAGCTGGTTCCAGGTGAAGTCCACCGGTTTTTCCACACCCAGCGGTGCGTTGGGGTCTTCGAGGTCCAGCGGCTTGAGACCGGTGGAACGGCCGCCGCCGAAGCGCTCGGCGCGGCGGTGCCAGGCCAGGTGCAGGGCACCGGCGAAGGCGTGCTTCATCGGCCCGCCCCAGGTCATGCCGAAGAACAGCTCGGACACACCCCACATGACGCCTAGGCCGAGGATGCCGACCATCACCCAGCCGCCGGTGTCGGCCGGCAGAATGCCGGCCACCGGCAAGGTGGCGATGAAGAAGCTCGCGGCGAACACCAGCAGGCTTTTCGGCAGGCGCATCCACGGGCCCTTGGACAGGCGCGAGGGCGGGTTGATGCGGCGTTTGAAGACGAACAGCGCGCCGCTGAACATGATCACCGTGGCTACCAGCAGCGCGTAGCCGAGGATTTTGCTCTGCAGGCCAAAGCCATGCACCAGGATCGCCAGCACGGCCGACAGCACGAAGCCGCCGGCGGTGGCCACGTGGGTCTTGGACATGTACTTGTCGCGCTCGACCACGTGGTGCAGGTCCACCAGGTAGCGCCGCGGCATGGCCAGCAGGCCTGCCAGCAGGTTGACCTGGCTGGGCCGCCCGCGCCGCCACATGCGCACCCGGCGCGCAGCGCCAAGCACCGCCAGGGCGAGAGCGGCGAACAGCAGGATGGGTAGAAGGGTGTTCAACATGGGAGGCTCCCACAACAGCTGGAATCTAGCGCCGCCCCCTGTGGGAGCGGGCTTGCCCGCGATGGCGTCCGGTCAGACAACACAGTTGCTTGAGCTGACGCCATCGCGGGCAAGCCCGCTCCTACAGGGACTGCGCCCGGTGGCGATGGCGGTTATCGGTCAGAAATCCTTGCACAGGCGCAAGGCATCGTAGATCGCCGCATGCACGTTGCGCTGGGCCACGCAGTCACCGATGCGGTACAGCAGGTAGCCCTCGCCCGGCTGGCTGAGGATCGGCTGCGGCTTGATGGCGAACAGCGCCTCCACGTCGATCTGGCCCTTGTTGCGCGAGCCATCCTTCAGCGCGTAGTACAGCTGCTCGTCAGGGCGCACGCCGTTCTCCACCACCACCTGGTCGACCACCCGCTCTTCCTTGGCGCCGGTGTACTCGTTCTCGAGCACCGCCACGAGCTTGTCGCCCTCGCGGTAGACCTTCTCCAGCATCATGTCGCCGGTCATGATCACTTCTTTCGGGTACATGCTTCGGTAGTAGGTCGGGAAGGTGGTGCCGCCCATGGCCACGCCCGGCTTGATGTCGTCGGTGACGATCTCGACCTGGCTGCCCTTGTCGGCGATGAAGTCGGCCACCGACATGCCGGTGAATTCGCAGATGGTGTCGTACACCAGCACGTTCTTGCCCGGTGCAACCTTGCCGTCCAGTACATCCCAGCTGCTGACCACCAGGCCCTCGGCGGCGCCCCAGTGCTCGTTCTGCTCAAGGAACGAATGCCCGCCCACGGCCAGCACGATCACGTCCGGGCGCAGGTCCTGGATGGTCGCCACGTCGGCGGCGGTGCCCAGGCGCAGGTCAACCTTCAGGCGCGCCAGCTCCAGTTGGTACCAGCGGGTGATACCGGCAATCTGGTCACGCTGCGGTGCTTTGGCGGCGATGGTGATCTGCCCGCCAATCTGCTCTTTTTTCTCGAACAGGGTCACGTCGTGGCCGCGTTCGGCAGCCACGCGGGCCGCTTCCATGCCGGCAGGGCCTGCGCCAACCACCACCACCTTGCGTTTCACGCCGGTGGTCTTCTCGATGATGTGCGGCACGCCCATGTATTCACGGGAGGTGGCGGCGTTCTGGATGCACAGCACATCCAGGCCCTGGTACTGGCGGTCGATGCAGTAGTTGGCACCGACGCACTGCTTGATCTGGTCGATCTGGCCCATCTTGATCTTGGCGATCAGGTGCGGGTCGGCCATGTGCGCACGGGTCATGCCGACCATGTCGACATAGCCGCCTTCCAGAATGCGCGTGGCCTGGTTCGGGTCCTTGATGTTCTGCGCGTGCAGCACCGGGACCTTGACCACTTCCTTGATGCCGGCCGCCAGGTGCAGGAACGGCTCCGGCGGGTAGCTCATGTTCGGGATGACGTTGGCCAGGGTGTTGTGGGTGTCGCAACCCGAACCGACCACGCCGATGAAATCGAGCATACCGGTGGCATCGTAGTAGGCGGCGATCTGCTTCATGTCCTCGTGGCTGAGGCCATCAGGGTGGAACTCGTCACCGCAAATGCGCATGCCTACACAGAAGTCGTCGCCCACTTCGGCGCGCACGGCTTTCAGCACTTCCATGCCGAACTTCATGCGGCCTTCGAAGCTGCCGCCCCATTCGTCGGTACGCTTGTTGACCCGCGGGCTCCAGAACTGGTCGATCATGTGCTGGTGCACCGCCGACAGCTCGACGCCGTCCAGGCCGCCTTCCTTGGCCCGGCGCGCAGCCTGGGCGTAGTTGCCGATGACGCGCCAGATCTCTTCCACCTCGATGGTCTTGCAGGTGGCGCGGTGTACCGGTTCACGAATGCCCGACGGCGACATCAGGGTTGGCCAGTTGAAGCCGTCCCAGCGCGAGCGGCGGCCCATGTGGGTAATCTGGATCATGATCTTGGCGCCATGCTTGTGCATGGCGTCAGCCAAATTCTGGAAGTGCGGGATGATGCGGTCGGTGGACAGGTTGACCGACGCCCACCACTCCTGCGGGCTGTCGATGGCCACCACCGACGAGCCGCCGCAGATGGCCAGGCCGATGCCGCCCTTGGCCTTTTCTTCGTAGTACTTCACATAGCGGTCGGTGGTCATGCCGCCGTCGGTGGCATACACCTCGGCGTGCGCGGTGCTGAGCACGCGGTTGCGGATGGTCAGTTTGCCGATTTGAATCGGCTGGAACATTGCTTCGAATGCCATGACGCGGTCTCCGGCTTACAACGGCTTTGTAACGAACAGGCCATCTTCGTGGCCTTCTTCCGACCCGCCGTAGACCTGTTCGGCCACGGTGCGGATCTTGCTGCCACGGGCAGCGAGAATCTGGTCCATGGCACCGGCGAACCAGCCGGTGAACATGTAGTCGACCTTGCGCCCGCACTTGCCGTACACGTACACGAACGCCGAGTGCTCGAGCTTGACGCTGCAGGTGCCTTTATCCAGGTCGATGTCCTGGATCTTGAACAGGCCCCAGCCGCGCTGGCTCAGGCGCTTCATGTAGTGCTCGAACACCGCCACGCCTTCCAGGCCATGGCACTCGGCTTCTTTTTCACACCAGTGCCAGGCCGACTTGTAGCCAGCCTTGTAGAGGATCTCGGCGTAGGCGTCGGCGCCCAGCACTTCCTCGATGCCGATGTGGTTGTTGACGAAGAAATGCCGTGGCACGTACAGCATCGGCAGGGCGTCGCTGGTCCATACGCCGGTTTCGGTATCGACTTCGATTGGCAATTGCGGGGCGATCTTGGCCATGGAAACTCAACTCCAGAAAATTTTCGTATTTGGATGCCCCGGCGTTGCTGGCAGGGGCTTTCAGGCTTGGAGTGCGGCTTATTCGCCCCACACATCCTTGAGGACGTTCACCCAGTTCTCGCCCATGATCTTGCGCACCACGCGTTCGCTGTGGCCGCGTTTGAGCAGGGTTTCGGTGAGGTTGGGGAATTCGCCGACGGTGCGAATGCCCAGCGGGTTGATGATCTTGCCGAAGTTGGTCAGGCGACGGGCGTAGCCCTTGTCGTGGGTCAGGTACTCGAAGAAGTCCTGGCCGTGGCCCTGGGTGAAGTCGGTACCGATACCGATGGCGTCTTCACCGACGATGTTCATGGTGTACTCGATAGCCTCGGCGTAGTCGTCGATGGTCGAGTCGATGCCCTTGGCCAGGAATGGCGCAAACATGGTCACGCCGACGAAGCCGCCGTGGTCGGCGATGAATTTGAGCTCTTCGTCGGACTTGTTGCGCGGGTGTTCTTTGAGGCCCGAGGGCAGGCAGTGCGAGTAGCACACTGGCTTTTTCGATTCGAGGATGACTTCCTCGCTGGTTTTGGAGCCCACGTGCGAGAGGTCGCACATGATGCCGACGCGGTTCATCTCGGCGACGATCTCGCGGCCGAAGCCCGACAGCCCGCCATCACGCTCGTAGCAGCCGGTGCCCACCAGGTTCTGGGTGTTGTAGCACATCTGCACGATGCCCACGCCCAGTTGCTTGAACACGTCTACATAGGCGATCTGGTCTTCGAACGCGTGGGCGTTCTGGAAGCCGAAGAGAATGCCGGTCTTGCCCAGTTCCTTGGCCTTGCGAATGTCGGCAGTGGTGCGCACCGGCATTACCAGGTCGGCGTTGTCGCGGATCAGCTTCTGGCTGGCGGCGATGTTGTCGACCGTGGCCTTGAAACCCTCCCACACCGACACCGTGCAGTTGGCTGCGGTCAGCCCGCCTTTGCGCATGTCTTCGAACAGCTCGCGGTTCCACTTGGCAATGATCAGGCCGTCGATGACGATGCTGTCGGCGTGAAGTTCGGCTGGGCTCATCAGGCTGTCCCCTTTTATTGAGTTGGGCTCGCCGAACCATGTGCCGGCGCTTTGGGGCCAGCATATGCCTGTGCTCCAAGGCGCCCCGATGCAAAAACGACAGGGGGTTTGCCGAAAGCGTCAAGGGCCGACAGGGCACGCTCTGGCACGCCGCTCACAGATGAGATTCAGTCTCGACAAGGGCTTCATGAACATTTCGTCAGGGAGCTATCGCGCAGGCGTTGGCTGAGCGAGAATCCCTGCGATTCGTCAGCCTGTTCAGGAGAAAACGGATGAAATCAATGGCATGGCTGGTGTTGCTGGCCGCAGCATGCGGCGCCCACGCCGCCGAAGAAGACAGCACGCCCTGCGACAACGTCGAAACCGACCAGCAGGGCTATGCCTGCGCCGCCTACAACAAGCAGACCGCCGAGCGCGAACTGAAGGCTGCTTACGACGACCTGATCCAGCGCATCCGCGACCAGTACGCCGACGAAAGCGACAAGGCCGCGGCGCTGAGCGGGCGCATGGAGGCAGCTGAAAAGCTGTGGGCGCAGCTGCGCGATGCCGACTGCAAGGTCGAGACCTATGCCGAGAAGCCTGGCAGCAAGGCCTTCGAGGCGGCGTGGAATACCTGCGTGGCGCAGCGCAGTGATGAGCGCTCGGAATACCTGCAGTCCATTGGACAGCAGTAGAAACGCGAGCTGAGCAGGAAGTAGTTTCAGCTTATCTGCAATGGCGATCCGAACCACAGTGGCTCCCGGGCGCCTCACCCGGGGCGCTGGAATTTACTTGATCGGAAGCCGAGATATGACCACCAGCATCAGCAAAACCGACATGGACAGCGCGATCGCTGCCCTGAAGAAGGAAGGCGAAGAGCGCGCCGTCATAGTTGCCAACACCATCTGCATCTTTGCCCCGGATGTGCCCGCCAGCGTTGCCGAGGATGTACTGGACGGCATGCGCCTGATGAACCTGTCGGCAAACAAGAAGTTCGATAAGGAAACCCAGCAACGCGAGTGGTACAACTTCTATAACGACGGCCTGGGCAAGTTCGGCTGGACACTGACAGGCGCCGCCCACGTAGAGGAAGCTCTCGACAAGGACACCCACACGCTGGCAACCCTGGCCCCCGAGATTGTTACCGTCCAGATTGGCCGCAGCCATCGACTGAGCCCCTGCGTGAAGCGCTCTTTCGAAGTGATCGTGAAAACGCCAAAAGCGCAGCAACTGCTTGAAGAAAGCAGCGTGAGCGTTTCGGGCAAGTCCAGCACTGTTCAGATTTCGGCCTGCGAGATGTCGCCGCAAGGGCTTCCGATCATGCACATGACCAGCGTTCAACTGAGCTACGACAAAGCCGAAAAGGCCGCAGGTTCCGCTGGCCGCATCATCGACAAATCGAACACTCGCGTTTATCGGGCCGCGCAACAAGGCTCGTTCAGCGTTCGCCACTTCGAAGCCATGCGCGAAGCCGTCAGGCTGAAGCTGGCCAGCCAGGCGTTCGACATCCTGGCACTCGACATCTGACCTGGACCTGGCGCCGCACTGCGGCGCCAGGTTCCCCTCTTGCACATAGCCCGAGGGCCCGCATCATGCCCGCGAAACCTGCCGCCCAACGCTACGAAGATCTTCACGCCTGTTTGCGCCTGTCGCAACTGCAGGCCAACGGAGCTCATGACCGCCAGCAAGATGGCCAGCGCTGGCTTGGTCGCTTTCTGCTGACACTGGAAGATTGTGGGGCCAAGTTGTTTGAACGGACGACCAAGAGCATCACCTGCGTTCCCACGGACGCTGTGTTCGAAGACGTCTTCGCAGGCTGGATTCCGTCACCACAAAAGCCAAACCTCATGTTCAAACGGGTGGCCAGCGACATACTCCATGGCTTGCAACAGCCGGACCTCGCCCTGCTACGCAGTACATCGGCCAGCTCGCACATGAGCATTGCGTTCGATGTGGATGGCGACGGCGAACCCGTGGCGATCATCTTTCACCTGCGGTGTGCGACCGATCCGGATGCACCCCGCACGCGGCTGGCCCTGCAACTGAATCACCTGGGCGTGAAACTCGACCCCCAGGCATTCGAGGCACGGCGAGACCAGGTCGAAAGCCGGCTACGGGAGTATTCCAACCTTGATCAGTTCTGATCTGGCGCCTGTGGTTTGAGTGCCTGACGCTCTTCGCGCGGACAGCGGCCAAAGCGTCGCTTGTATCGACGGGTGAAGTACGACGGCAGCTCGAAACCGCACGCCACGCTGACCTGCGTGATGCTCATCTGCGTCTGGCACAGCAACTGACGTGCTTTATCCAGGCGCAGGCCGAGATAAAAGCCAGTTGGCGTGTCACTCAGGTACAAGCGAAACAAGCGCTCCAGTTGTCGCCTGGTGATCATGGCTTTGGCTGCCAGTTCCAATGTGCTCAACGGCGGCTCGGTATGCTTTTCCATTTCGCCGATCACCTGCACAAGCTTGCGGTTGTTGATGCCATAGCGTGAGGCGATCTGCATGCGCTGGTGGTCCTGGCGCGGGCGAATGCGCCCCAGCACGAACTGCTCCGACACCTGCACCGCCAGTTCGCTGCCGTGGGCCTGGGCGATCAGGTCGAGCATCAGGTCGATGGACGCGGTGCCACCGGCACAGGTAATGCGCCGGCGGTCGATTTCGAACAATTCTTGCGTGGCCTGCAAGCGCGGGTAGCGCTCTTTGAACGCCTCCAGCGCCTCCCAGTGCAGGGTTGCGCGGTGGCCGTCGAGCAGGCCGGCCTCGGCCAGCAGCATGGCGCCAGTGTCGATGCCGCCCAGCACCACGTTGTCATGATCCAGCCGGCGCAGCGCCTGCTGCAGCGCCGCCCCGTAGCAGGCCAGCGGCTCGAAGCCGGCCACCACCAGCAGCATCTGCGCCCCGGCAGCTTCAGCCAACGCACCGTCGGCGTTCACCGACATGCCGTTGCTGGCCAGCACCGCGCCGCCGTCCAGGCTAAGCACCTGCCAGCGGTACAGCGCTGCGCGAAAGCGGTTGGCCACCCGCAGCGGTTCCAGGGCACTGATGAAGCCCATCGCCGAGAAGCCCGGCAACAACAAGAAGTGAATGGTTTGCGGCATCGCCTGCTCCACGTGAAGGTGGTCGCCATAGTGCAATTGTTGGTCGCCAGGGTGCGATTTTCCACCCCGGAGCCAGCGTAGCGTATCTACACGGTCCGCAAGAGGCCGCCCCTATAACAATACGTACTGCCGATGGAGAGCCACCATGCATCGCTTTGTCCGCCGCAGCCTGTTATCCCTCGCCCTCAGTTCCACCCTGGCCACCCCGCTGTTCGCCGCCGAACCCGCCGCCTGCAAGGATGTGCGCCTGGGGGTGGTCAACTGGACCGACGTTATCGCCACCAGCGCCATGGCCCAGGTACTGCTCGACGGGCTGGGCTACCAGACCAAGCAGACCAGTGCCTCGCAGCAGATCATCTTCGCCGGCATTCGCGACAAGCGTCTGGACATGTTCCTGGGTTACTGGAACCCGATCATGACCCAGACCATCACCCCCTTCGTCGATGCCCAGCAGGTGAAGGTGCTGGACAAACCCAGCCTGGAAGACGCCCGCGCCACCCTGGCGGTGCCCAGGTACCTGTACGACAAGGGCCTGAAAACCTTCGCCGACATTCACAAGTTCCAGAAGGAGCTGGGCGGCAAGATCTACGGCATCGAGCCAGGCTCGGGCGCCAACACCCAGATCAAAGCCATGATCAGCAAAAACCAGTTCGACCTGGGCAAGTTCCAGCTGGTCGAGTCCAGCGAGGCCGGCATGCTCGCCGCCGTGGACCGCGCGGTACGGCGCAAGGAGGCGGTGGTGTTCTTCGGCTGGGCGCCGCACCCGATGAACGTGAACATCGACATGGCCTACCTGGGTGACAGCCAGGACGCCCTGGGCCCGGACGAAGGCCGCGCCACGGTGTGGACGGTGACCGCCCCGGACTACGCCCAGCGCTGCCCCAACGCCAACCGCCTGCTGGCCAACCTCAAATTCAGCGCCGAGGACGAGAGCCGCATGATGCAGCCGCTGCTCGACCACAAGGACGCCCTGGAATCGGCCCGCCAGTGGCTCAAGGACCACCCCGAAGACAAAGCCCGCTGGCTGGAGGGGGTGACCACCTTCGACGGCAAGCCGGCTGCGGACAACCTCAAGCTCACCGCCAACTGACAGGGCCCTTTCGCGGGCAAGCCCGCTCCCACAGGTACAGCATCCGACTCGGGATCACATTGATCCTGTGGGAGCGGGCTTGCCCGCGAAAAGGCCAACACCGACAGCACAAGGAACCCCCATGAACCACGACGTCATCATCACCTGCGCCCTCACCGGCGCCGGCGACACGGTCGCCAAGAGCCACCTGGTCCCGGTCACCCCGAAACAGATCGCCGAAGCTGCAGTAGAAGCCGCCAAGGCCGGTGCCACGGTGGTCCACTGCCACGTTCGCGACCCGGACACCGGCCGTTTCAGCCGTGACGTGGCGCTGTACCGCGAAGTGATGGAGCGCATCCGCGAGGCCGATGTGGACATCATCGTCAACCTTACCGCCGGCATGGGCGGCGACCTGGAGATCGGCCCGGGCGAAACGCCCATGGAGTTCGGCGCCGGCACCGACCTGATCGGCCCGCTGGAGCGCCTGGCCCACGTCGAGGCGCTGCTGCCGGAAATCTGCACCCTGGACTGCGGCACCCTCAACTTCGGCGATGGCAATGCCATCTATGTCTCCACCCCGGCGCAGCTGCGCGCCGGCGCCAAGCGCATCACCGAGCTGGGGGTAAAGGCGGAGCTGGAGATCTTCGACACCGGCCACCTGTGGTTCGCCAAGCAGATGATCAAGGAAGGCCTGCTGCACGACCCGTTGTTCCAGCTGTGCCTGGGCATCCCCTGGGGCGCGCCGGCCGACACCACGACGATGAAGGCCATGGTCGACAACCTGCCCGCCGACGTGACGTGGGCCGGCTTCGGCATCGGCCGCATGCAGATGCCCATGGCCGCACAAGCCGTGCTGCTGGGCGGTAACGTGCGGGTGGGGCTGGAGGACAACCTGTACCTGGACCGCGGCGTGCTGGCCAGCAACGGCCAATTGGTGGAGCGCGCGGCTGAAATCATCACCCGCATGGGCGGGCGCGTGCTGAGCCCGGCCGAGGGCCGGGAAAAGATGAACCTAAAGCGCCGCTGACCCGCACCCACTCATCCCACTGTAGGAGCCGGCTTGCCGGCTCCTACAGCGCCCCAGCCAAACAGGAGTTGCACATGCCTTTCATCACCGACATCAAAACCTTCGCAGCCTTGGGCAGCGGCGTCATCGGCAGCGGCTGGGTCGCCCGCGCCCTGGCCCACGGCCTGGACGTGATCGCCTGGGACCCGGCCCCCGGCGCCGAAGCCGCCCTGCGCAAGCGCATCGCCAATGCCTGGCCGGCACTGCAAAAGCAGGGCCTGGCCCCCGGTGCCTCGCCGGAGCGCCTGAGCTTCGTCGCCACCATCGAAGAATGCGTGTGCAACGCCGACTTCATCCAGGAAAGCGCCCCTGAACGGCTGGAACTCAAACTCGAACTGCACGCCCAGATCAGCGCCGCCGCCAAGCCAGACGCGATCATCGGCTCCAGCACCTCGGGCCTCTTGCCCAGCGAGTTCTACGAGTCGGCCAGCCACCCTGAACGCTGCGTGGTCGGCCACCCGTTCAACCCGGTGTACCTGCTGCCGCTGGTGGAAATCGTCGGTGGCAAGCACACCAGCCCCGAGGCCATCGAAGCCGCAAAAACCATCTACACCGCCCTGGGGATGCGCCCGCTGCACGTGCGCAAGGAAGTGCCCGGCTTCATCGCCGACCGCCTGCTCGAGGCGCTGTGGCGCGAAGCCTTGCACCTGGTCAATGACGGCGTGGCCAGCACCGGCGAAATCGACGACGCGATCCGCTTCGGCGCCGGCCTGCGCTGGTCGTTCATGGGCACCTTCCTCACCTACACCCTGGCTGGCGGCGATGCCGGCATGCGCCACTTCATGGCCCAGTTCGGCCCGGCGCTGAAACTGCCCTGGACCTACTTGCCGGCCCCGGAGCTGACCGAAAAGCTGATCGACGATGTGGTCGAAGGCACCACCGAGCAACTGGGCGAGCGCAGCATCACCGCGCTGGAGCGCTACCGCGACGACACGCTGCTGGCAGTGCTGGAAGCGGTGAAAACCAGCAAGGCCAGCCACGGCATGGCCTTCGGCGACTGAGGAGACTGCGATGCCCGCACTGATCACTTACCGAACCCAGGTCAACCAGGACTGGGTCGACTACAACGGCCACCTGCGCGACGCCTACTACCTGCTGATTTTCAGCTACGCCACCGACGCGCTGATGGAGCGCATCGGCCTGGACGCCGACGCCCGCGGGCAAAGCGGGCATTCGCTGTTCACCCTGGAAGCGCACATCAACTACCTGCACGAGGTGAAGCTCGATACCCAGGTGTGGGTACAGACGCAGATCATCGGCTTCGACAAGAAGCGCTTGCACCTTTACCACAGCCTGCACCGGGCAGGCTTCGACGAAACGCTGGCGGCCAGCGAGCAGATGCTGCTGCATGTGGACCTGGCGGGGCCGAAGTCGGCGCCGTTCGGGCAGAATAGTGCAGATGCACTCCAGGCCCTGCTCCAGAACCAGCCACCGCCAGGCAATCAGTACATAGGAAGGGTCATGCGCTTGACTCGATAGATCGCATCCAGACTCCAGAAGGGCGCACGGCTGCCTGCAGCCGTGCGCCCTTCAATTTCACGCTAATCGAAAGTGTTGACCACTTCGACCCGATCATTCAGTGAACCTTCGCTCGACGACATCCTCATACCCGGCGGCAGGGTGTGATCACTGTTGAACTGAGGAATATTCAGATCACCGCTGTAGCTGTCACTGGTGTAGCTTCTGCTCACCCGATTGCCCGGGCCTAAAAACAATAGGTAGTTACCGGGTTTAACCCCTTGAACTTTCGCGGAAGACACCATCCCTGCCCACTCCCGCCCACACTGTTGAAGGACCGACGTGGTTGTCCTTCCCACATGCAGAAAACTGCATGTTTTGCCTTGATAATTGGTGTGTTCATAAAGCGTAATTGTGCGCACCTGCGGATAGAATGCCTCGACAACCTCTCTGTACTCAGAGAACTGGCGGGCCACGTCGTGGTTCTGTACCGTCCCCAATGCGCGCCCCTGATATTGCAGACGCGGGTTGGAAAAATAAGGAATTGCGCCATGCGAAGTCACCTGGATGGTATGAAAATTTGGCGAATAGTGCCGGTAACCATGGTTGTAACCCTTGCTAGGGTCGTTACCTACCAGGCCATGCCCTCCCCCCAGGTTGTGCCCAAGTTCATGTGCAAGGGCGACCGTACAACTGATCGTATTGAACCCTGTCTCCTTTCTTGACCGACCGTAGGCATTCCCGCAGATTGAGCTCTCGGTGTTATACAGCGAAACCAAATGTGCGGCGAACAGATCGCGCTGGGTCGAAACCTTCGAACCTAGCGCACTGTTGGCTTTAGCCATTTCTTGAAGCATTGCCCACTGGCTTTTAGTCCCTTGGCTATAGTCCGGATCAACAAAACCAGCTAACTCATACGTGATGGGGATGTGACTGTTAATTAAGTACTGGTTGGCGTTTTGCAAGGCCTGCACGAGTTCGGCCCGATAGTTCGGAGAACGTGCCCGGCGCTCATTGGTTGTGACAAACATCACCCTGATCGTGCTGTGAGCTGACTTGGGTGTTTTGCCAGCTTCAATATTCATCCTTGATGGCGTGGGCATGACGGGTTCGCCTTCGACAGGCATCTTGGATTCATCAACCTTGACCAATACATGCTGTCCCATGCCTATCGGCTCCAACCGATACAGTTGGCCATCGATATGGATGTCGCCTACGACCTGAGCATCTTCACGTACCAGAGAGATCCAATTGAACGGATCAAAATCCACCTCGTCTGGAGATGGGTAACGCTGCTTTCGCTCTGACGCCACATCGCC
This sequence comes from Pseudomonas xanthosomatis, assembly GCF_019139835.1. Lineage (NCBI taxonomy): Bacteria > Pseudomonadati > Pseudomonadota > Gammaproteobacteria > Pseudomonadales > Pseudomonadaceae > Pseudomonas > Pseudomonas xanthosomatis. The sequence goes on from NZ_CP077075.1 coordinate 50,789, forward strand.
AACCCACCCAGACATTCCGGCGACCGTACTGAAACGCTTCAAGTTGAAGCGTACAACGCTGCCCTCCGGTAATCTGATCGCCAGCTCGGAATTGTCTGCGTCTACAAGCGGGGACTTGATGTTTACCAGCCATACCTCCTGTGACGAAGGAGAGGCCAGCAGTGCAGACAGTGATGGATAGATACCGGCTTGGGAACTGAGACTCTGCAGGGCCTGCCGGTCCGCCACTGGCCGTTCGAAAAGCAATGCTGGAGTGCGCGGTTCCCCATCGACAGCGCTGTTTACCGCAGAGCAACCCGCAGTGGCTAGCAAGGCATGGCTCAACAGTACAAATACCCAACTTGAGCGCTTCATTGTTCGAACCTCTGTGAGTAGAGATTCGATTAGATGCTTAGGCAAGTACCTCCACAACTGGCAGAGTTACCAGTTGTCAAGCAAAAAATAACCCCGGAAGCCGTGAGCGTCCGGGGCCAAGAGCGAGCAACATCCACTGTGCGAGAAGTGAGGGTGACCAAACCCTCGGGTGCCGTGAATGGCTCCAGTGTGCTGGCTCGCTCATGATCCGATTTAGCCGTAAACGACCTGTTCTTAGCCAAAGCAGCCATGGCGACAATCTGTCCTTGCCGGGCTGTCGCAAGCGACACAGAATCGGTCGCAAACAACAGCGACAAAAGGGGCAACAGCCATGATGCATGCGGATCTGATTGACCAGGACGACCTGCTGGGCCACCTGCGCGCCCGGGGCTTCGACATCCCCGCCGGGGCCAGCGCCGAGCAGGCTTGTGAAGTGGTGGTACGCGGCCTGACCGAACCCAATGCCAAGGCGCTCAAGGGCATGGTCGAGCAGATGTATACCGGCAGCGCAACCATTTTGCCGGCCGTGCGCCAGGCCATCGACAAACAGCTGCTGCCGGCGTTGGCGCAGTTCAGCCAGCGCGCCTGACCGAGCGCCTCTGCTGGGGCGTCTTCGCGGTGCTTCGGCATTCCGACAAGCCCGCTTCCACAGCTCGAAGCCTGTAGAAGACTACCCAGCCCTTCGGGCTGCGCTGTCGTGCAGAAAACCGGGCACGAGCCCGCCGCGGCCCCTGTGGGAGCGGGCTCGCCCGCGAACACCGGCGAAGCCGGTGCCAGACACCGCGTGACCTACTTCGCGGGCAAGCCCGCTCCCACAGGTCCCTGCTAAATCAACGAGTTGTGATTTTTTCCATAGGAACGGAGCCTGCCCGCGATTAGGCCTGCCCTGCTTTACGCAGGCTCGGCCTGTTTCTCCAGCTCAATGGTTTGCTCGAACAACTGCGCCAGCCCTTCCTGATGGGTCACCCCCACCACCGTACAGCCCGGCAACTCGCGCCGCAGCATCTGCAACAATGCTTTCGCGCTACCCATGTCCAGCTGGCTGGTCGCTTCGTCCAGGTACAGCGTATCGGGCCGGTACAGCAGTGCCCGCGCCAGGCTCAAGCGCTGCTGCTCGCCACCTGACAGCACCCGCTCCCACTCCGCCTGCCTGTCCAGTTGGCCAATCAGCTCGCCCAGGCCGACCTTGCCCAGCACATCGACCAATTGCACATCATCCATCGACGCTAGCTGTGGATAAGCCAGCAATTGGCGCAGGCTCATGTGCGCCAGGTAGGGCTTTTGCGGCAGCAGCAGGCTGCGCCCACCGGGCAGTTGCCAGTCGCCCAGGCAATACGGCCACAGGCCCTGCAAGGTGCGCAGCAAGGTCGACTTGCCGAGCCCGCTGCGCCCGGCCAGGCGCAGCCACTGGCCGGGCGCAGCCTGCAGCTGCACATCGCCCAGCAGCACACTGCCATCGGGCCGGCACAAGGTCAGGCCCTGCGCGCACAGGCATTCGCCGCGGGGCGCTTGGCTTGCACTGCGGCGGCTGGCAGCGATGGCCTGTTCGAACTGGTCAAGGCGCTCCAGCGCCGCGCTCCAGCGCACCAGCTTGGTGTACAGCTTGATGAACCAGCTCAGCGAGTCGTGCACCGCGTTGAACGCGCTGCGGATCTGCATCAGCCCGCCCAGGGTGATGGCCTTGGCCATGAACGCCGGCAGCGCGGCGAACACCGGGATGATCAGGCTCAGGCGCTGGTAGGCGACGGTGAACAGCCCAAGGTCGCGCTCGCGGCCCATCAGCTGGCGCCAGTTCTGGGCAATGGCGGCGAAGCGCTGCGCCAGTTGCTGGCGCTCCACGGCCTCGCCACGGTACAGGGCGATCTGCTCGGCATGGTCGCGTTTGCGCAACAGGCTTGCGCGAAAATCCGCCTCGCGGTGCTCGCGCTCGTAGTTCAGACGGTGCAGCGGCTTGCCGATCAGGTGGGTCAGCAGGCTGCCAAACAGGGTGTAGGCCAGCACGATCCACACCAGGTAGCCGTGCACGGTGTAGCTGTCGCCGAACAGCTCGAAGGTCTGCACCCCGGAGAGGTTCCACAAGATCACCACGAAGGCGCCGACCTGGGCCAGGTTGATCACCAGGGAGGCCACCAGCTCGATGGACAGATCGACCATGATGTCGACGTCCTGGGCAATGCGCTGGTCGGGGTTGTCCGGCTCGCCGTTGAGCCCCAGGCGGTAGAACGCCTGGTCGGCCAGCCAGGCATCAGTCAGGCGCCCGGTCATCGCCTGGCGCCAGCGCAGCACCAGGCCTTTGCGGATGTAGTCGAGGAACACGATGATCAGCACATAGGCCGCCAGGTACAACGTGTACTCCCCCACCAGCCCGTACAAGGCGTGGGTGTCGAACGCGGTGAGGGTGTCGTAAAAGGTCTTGCTCCAGCTGTTGATCAGCACGTTGATCTGCACCACCAGCAGGCCCAGGCCGATCACCGCAGCAAGCATCAGCCAGGCCTGCCACTGGCTGCGGTCACGCCAGAACGGCAGGCTCAGGCGATAGAAAGTGCGCAGCGTGTTCAACGGGCTTGCTCCAAGGCGCTGGCCGACGGCAGCAGGCGCAGTTGCACCTGGTTGGCGCGGGGGAACAACTGCCTGGCCTGCTGTTGCAGCTCAGCCAGGGTCAGCGCCTCGGGCAGTTGCGCCTGGGTGTGCAGGTAGCGCGGGTCTTGCCAGCGGCGCTCGCTGAGCACCAGGCGCTTGAACTGGGTCTGGGGGTCTTCCCGGCGCTTGCCTTCCTGGCGCAGCAGCTCGCGGCGCTCGTGCTGCACCCATTGCTCATCGACGTTCAGGCTGGCCAGGGTGCGCTGGGCCATGGCCCAGAGCTCATCCACCCGGGCGGGGTCGCAAGTGAAGCTCAGGCTGCTTTCGACACGCTGGGTGTCAGGGTTCAGCTCGCTGTCGAAGCGCAGGCGGTACACCCCCGAGGCTTCGCCGCGCAGTTGGGCCTTCAGGCGCTGGTTGGCCAGGTCGCGCAGCACCGCCACACGCACCGCGGCCTCTGGGCTCCAGGGCTGGTCGTGGTAGCTGCTGGCTTGCAGCACCGCGCGCGGCTCCAGGGCGATGGCCAGGTCTTCACGGCGCTGGCCGGGCTGCTGCAACGCAGCTTGGCTGGCCGGCGGTGCGGCGCGCCGCGGGATGGTCGCCAGCAAGCTGCGCACCAGGGGCTCGAGCTGCTCGCTGGGCAAATCGCCCATCAGGTAGTAGGTCACCGGCGCGCCGACCAGTTGCTGCCAGTCGGCATTCAGTTGCTCGGTGGTCAGGGCCTGCAGCGCCTCGGCGCTTGGCGCCTGCCAGTGGTCGGCGCCGAACTTGAGCTGGCGCTGCACGGCGTCCTGGCGGCTGCGCACATCGTCCGGGCGGCTGCGCAGGCGTTGCAGCAGCTCGTCGCGGGACTCGGTAAACAGCGCAGGGTCGATACTCGCCACTTGGCTGACGCGGTAGCTTTGCAGCAGGGCCTGCAACTGCTCGGGCGGCGCGCCCAGGCTCAGTTGCAGGCGCTGGGGCTGGTGCTCGTGGCTCAGGTTGGCACGCTTGGCCTGGCGCCAATTGGCCAGGGCTTGCGGGGCCATGCCCGGGGTGCCGCTGCGCACAGCCAGTTGCGCGGCCATTTGCACACGCCACACCGGCGCGCCTTCCAGGCGATAGCCGGCGGACGACTCGGCTTGCAGCTGCAGCTTGCCTTCCGGGCCTGGGCGCTTGAGCCAGACCAGGCGGTCGCCGTTGCTCAACTGCCAGTGCTCGACCTGCTGCTCGGGGAACGCCTTGCGCTCGACGATGAGCGCCGACGCCGGTGCTTCGGGCATTTTCACCGGGGTCGCGGGCGCCGCGGGCGGCGCCTTGCGCACCGGGGCATCGAGCTTGCGGGCCGCCAGCGCGGCCTGCTGCGCCTGCACCTCGGCAACCGTCGGCAGGGCCAGCACCGAGGTGCCCGGGGCGCTGACTTGCAGCACCCGGTCGGGGCTGTTCAGCCACAGCCGCAGGCGGTCATTCAGGTCGTTCAGCCCCACCGTGCGCAGCACCTTCTGGTAACGCCGGCCAACGGCTGCTCGCTCGTTTACCGGGCGGTCCTGCACGGCGGCGTTGTTCAGTTGCTCGACCCATTGCTCGAAGGTACGCGGCGTCTGGTTTTTAACCGTTTTGGTGGCCAGCTTGGCGATGACGGTACGTTCGCGCTTTAGGTCGGCGGGGCCCAAGCCATGCTGGCGCAGGCGCTCGATTTCGCTCAGCAGCCCCTGCAGGGCCTGCGGGTGGGCCTGGCCATCGACACCGGCGGCGATGCCCAGCACCGTGGAGTGCTCGCCGATCAAGGTCTTCTGCGCGGTCAGGCTGCGCACCCCGGCAGGCAAGGGTTGGCGGCGCAGGGTATCGAGCAGCGCGCTCAGGGTCATGCGGTCGATCAGCTTTTCGCGCAGCGCCGCATAGGAGGTGCCGCGGCTGTCCGGTTCGTGCAGGCGCAGCAACAGCGCCACCTGGTTACTGCCCGATTGCGGGTCTTGCAGGCGGAAGATCTTCAGCTGGTCGTCCAGCGGCAGTTCGCGCTGCTCGCGGCCGGGCACTTCACCGGCCTTGGCCTGGCCGAAAGCCTGTTCGATCTGCGCCTTGAGCTGCTGCGGGTCGAAGTCGCCGACCGCCGAGATCACCATGTTGTTGGGCAGGTACCAGCGCGACTGGTAGGCCTTGAGGCTTTCCAGGCTGGCCGAGCGGATGGCCGCCTCGTTGCCGATGGTGCGGTGCCCTGGGTAGGCGGAGCCGGCGCGCTGCGAGGCGGTGCGCTGCTCGTTCATGCGCTGGGCCACGCCCAGGCCGCCGCGCCATTCTTCGATGACGATGGGGCGCTCGCGCTCGAGGTCGTCGGCGGTGTAGTCGCGGGCGAACACCAAGTCGGCCAGCGCCTGCAAGGCTTGCGGCGCCTGGCGCACGCCGGCCGGCGGGCCGATCAGGTACTGGGTGCGCTCGTAGTTGGTCACCGCGTTGAAGTTGCGCCCCTGCACCCAGCCCAGCGCGGTCATGCGCTCGCGCAGCTTCTGCTGGCCGCCGGCGCGGCTGTGGAAGGTCAGGTGCTCGACCATGTGCGCCACACCAACCTGGTCGTCGGCTTCGTCCACGGAGCCTGCCTTGACCGTCAGGCGCAGGTCCAGGCGCCCGGGCTGCGAGGTTTCGCGCACCAGGCGGTAGGCCAGGCCGTTGGCCAGCTGGCCGTGGACCACCTGGGGGTCCCAGGGCAGGTCGGCTTCGGTGATTGAGGCGCAGCCGCCGAGCAGCAGCGGGCCGAGCAGGCCCGCAATGAGTTTTTTCATCAGGGTATCCACGGTTCTTGTAAGGGGCGGGTCAGAAGCGGTAGCCGACTTCGAGCCAGTACTGGCGGCCGGTTTCGTAGCGCACGTTGGCGCTGCTGCCGGCACTGATGGTTTCGTTGATCTTGTCGGTGACGTTTTTCACATCGACACCGACGAACAGCGCCTGGTCCTTGCCGGTGGGCAGCTCCCAGTCAACGCGCATGTCCCAGGTGGCCGCACCACCCACCTGCGCGGCCTCGTACACCGCCAGCGATTCGCCGCCGTCGTCGATCTCCCTGCCGGTGTCGATGATCTGCTTGTACGGCCCGCGGTAACGCAGGAAGTTGCTCCAGGTAATGTTCCACTGCGGGATCTCGGTGATCGAGGTCATGCGCAGGGTCCAGGGGCGGTTGAAGTTGTCGGGCGGCAGTTGCAGGTACGAAATGCGCTTGCCGTCGTAGATCACGTCGCTGTCGTTGTATTCGTCGCGGTTGATGATCGAGTCGTAGGTACGGTGCGAGTCTTCGCTGCGCATCCAGCCAAAGGCCCATTGCAGGCTGGTTCGGGTGCCGGCCAGCTTGATTTCGTCACGCGGGGTGATGGTCAGGGTGATGTTGTCGCTCTCGCTGCTGCCCTGGTTGGTGTAGACGTAGTAGTTGGAGGTGTAGCCGTCGACCACCGGCGCGCCGACCACGTTGCGGTATGACTTCACCACCTTGTCGTGGCCGGCGCGATGCACGTACTTGAGGCTGAAATCGGTGTTCAGCCACAGCTGGTCCAGACCGACCATCAGCTCGTCATCGTAGGGAATGTCCAGCGAGGAAAAGCGCACGTCGCCGCTCAAGGTCGACAGGTAGGTCCAGGGGCCGGTCTGCGAGGTGCGGCGGTAGCGGCTGTTGAGCTGGTCACGGCCATCGTCCAGGCGCATCTTGTACAGGTTGCGCCCGTAATAGCGGTTGGCACCGAACACCAGCACGGTGCTGCGGTCGCCGAAGAAGTCGTAGTCACCGGAAAAGCGCGGCGCGAGGGTCTTCTTCTCCATGTAGTCATCGCCCTCGTAGCGCAGGCCCGGGCGCAGGCCGAGCTTGCCGAACTGCATGCTGTCCTGGATGTACAGCGCGTAGCGCTTCTCGTCCACCTCGATGCGGCCGGCGCGGTAGATGCTCTGCGCGTTGGCCCACTGGCGGGTGTTGGTGCTGTTGTACAGCTTGCCCACCGAGCACAGCGGGTCGCCGCCGCAGTCGGTGCCGGTGTCACGGGTCAGGGTGGTGACGCTGCTGGCCTCGGTTTCGCGCTCCCAACTGGCGCGGGTGTAGCCCAGCTGGATGCCGCTGTTGACGGTGTGGGTGCCGCCGGCGAACTGGAAGGTTTGCCAGACGGCATCGGCGGTGTAATCCAGGCGCTTTTGCACCTGCTCGATGCTGCCGTAGGAGCCTTCGGCACTGCGTGGCGTGGTCGCGGTGGTAACCCCCCAGTTCTTCACGTCGGAGTAGTACCAGTTGATGAACTCGTTGGACTGCGCGTCCCGCGAGCTGGAAAGCTCCGACACCGCCAGGGTGTGGGTCCAGGTGGCGGTATCGGCCAGCCAGGTGGCTTTGAGCGAGCCCTGAGTGCCGCCAGTGCTGGTGGTGAACTCGGAGTTCAGGGCGTTCTCGCGAAAGTACAGGTCTTCGCCGGGGGCATACAGCAGCGAGGCATCCAGGGTCAGGCGGTCGTTGACGTTCCAGTAGGTCTTGACCATGTAGTTGTCGAGGCTGCGGGTCTGGTCCTTCTCGTTGTCGGCGTTGGGGTTGGTGTAGCCGTTGCTGTAGGCCTTCAGCGGGATCACCGAGCGCTTCTGCGAGAAGCTGAAAATGGCGCCGAAGTCGTCGGTGAAGTGGCCTTCGAGGGTGCCGCGCAGGGTGGTCTTCTCGAAATCCGGCTGGTACTGCTCGTTGGAGGCGTTGGCGAAGCTTTCCTGGTCGCCGTCGGCGATGTGGTAGCGGGTCCACTCCGAGCGGGTCATGGAGTACGAGATATTGCCGTGCATCTGCCGGCTCGGGCGGCGGGTGATGGCATCGACCACACCGCCGTTGAAGCCACCGTAGCTGGCCGGCACGTTGCTGTCGTAGACCCGCACTTCCTCGAGCAGGTTGGCGTCCAGGGCAATGCCGTGGGAGCGGCTGGGCGAGGAGTCGAACTGGCGCACGGCGTTGTAGTCGTGGGCGCCGGGGTCGAGGTCGTTGTTGATCGAGATGCCGTCGATCATGAAGTTGTTCTGGTAGTACTTGGCGCCGTTGATGCTGATGTCGGCCGGGGCGATTTCGCCAGGGGTGTTGGAGCTTTGCTGGCTGGTGCTGAACTGTACGCTGGGGTGCATCTGCAGCAAGGTGGTGATGTCGCCGTTGGCGCCGGGGAAGGCCTTGATGGCCCGGCTGCCGATCACCGTGGTACCCATGTAGCTGTTTTCTTGCGTGTCGCCGAGCACCACGGTGTTGTGCAGCTCCAACGGGCCATCGCCGTCGCTGTGCAGCAGGCGGAAGGTGAAGGTGCCGGTTTCATAGTCCCAGGTGATGCCGCTGCTTTGCAGCAGGCGCGACAAGGCGACTTCGCTACTGAGGTTGCCGCTGATCGCCGTGGAGGCCAGGCCTTGCAGCAGGTCGGGGTCGACGCTGACCTGCAGGCCGCTCTGCTGACCGAAGGTGATCAGGGCCATGGCCAGGTCCTGGCTTGGGATGTTGAAACCATGCACCTGCGCCAGCAGCGCCTGTTCGGCGTCGGTACGGGCCTGGGCAGCTGGCAAGGTCATCAGGCAGCACGCCGCCAGCACGCCAGCCCCGGCAGCCTGAACTGCACGCAACGACCACTCCCGCGCCTGGCGCGTCCTAAGGCTTGTTGTTTCAGTCATCCCACATCCCCGCCCCGGGCAATCGCCGGGCTGCAAAATTGAATACGAATCGCTATCAGTTGTTGCGCGCGGGGGAGAAGACGGGGCAGTTCAGCGGTTTTTCAGAAATTTGTTAAAAAATTTTTTTGGGCGGTTTACGCGGGGGCTGTACGCGGCCCTGTAGGAGATCACCCAGCCCTTTCGGGCTGCGCTGTCGCGCAGAGAACTGGTCTCGCAGATGTACCCAGCCCCTGTGGGAAGCGGCCTTGTGTCGCGATGGGGCGCGAAGCGGCCCCAAGGCCTCAGCCTCATGCAAAATTGCCGGGGCTGCTGCGCAGCCCATCGCGACACAAGGCCGCTTCCCACGGGAACCGTGTTCAATCAATGAGTTGTAGTTTGTTCTATGAGAGCCGGCTTGCCGGCTCCTATAGGCGATGAGGCCGGCAATGCCGTTTTCAGGGCTTGCTCAGCACCAGCAGCCACGGGCCATAGCTGCGCACTTCGCCGCCATGGGGGCGGATCACGGCTCGCAGTGCCGCCTCGGGTTTGCGCAGGTCGTACACGCCGGTCACCCGCTTGCTGCCCAGCGCATCGTCGCGCAGCAGCACCGTGCCCGGCAGGTAGCGCGCCAGTTCCTGCACAAGCTCGGCCACCGGCTGGTCGTCGGCAATCAGCTGGCCCTGGCGCCAGGCGGCGGCCTGCGAAGGCGCGAACGTGCTTAGCTGGGCCTGGCCGTCGCGGTAGCGCAGGCGCTGCCCGGCAGTCAGCGCGGCGGCCAGCACCTTGGCCGAATCCTCGACCCGCACCGAGCCATGCTGCACGTCCACGCCTACCCTGCCCGGGCGCAGCTGCACGTTGAAGGCAGTACCGGTGACGGTCACCTGCACGCCCTCGGCGCGTACATGGAAGGGCTTGCGCTTGTCGGGCTTCACTTCGAAGAACGCCTGCCCGGTGAGCAGGCGCACATCGCGCTGGTTGCCGGCGTAGTCCACGGCGATGGCGGTGTCGCTGTCCAGCTGCACCACGCTGCCGTCGGCCAGGGTGACGTCGCGGGTCTCGCCCTGGGCGGTGCGGTAGTCGGCCTGCAGGCGCAGGCTCAGCGACGGCGCCACCGCCAGCATCAGGCAGGCGGCCACGGCAGCGCCCAGCCACCAGCGCCGCGGCACCTTGCGCCGCACCGGCAGTTGCACCACCTCGGCGCTGGCCGGCCACTGTTCGCAGGTAGTCGGCGCCAGCTGCCCGCTCAGGCGCCACAGGCGCTCGGCCTTGCGGTAGGCCTCGGCATTGCCGGGGTCGTTGGCCAGCCACTGCTCGAACTGCTCGCGCAGGGGCATGTCCTGGGGGGCCTGCTGCAGGCGCAGGAGCCAGTCCAGCGCCTGCTCGCGGCGGCTGGCGGTGAGGTCTGCTGACGTCATGTCGGGCATGTCTCCTTGGGGCTCGGGGGCGCGAAGGGTCGCACAGAGTCGGCCCGTTGAGCAAAAGACGCGGCAGCCTGCGGTTTTTTCACAGCTCGTCCTCCAGCCGTGCCAGGCAGTGGGCCAGGGCATCGCGCACCAGCTGGTGCACCAGGCTCACCGACACCTCAAGGTGGTTGGCCACCTGCTGCAGGGTATGGCCGCCCAGGCGGTGCATCTCGAAGGCCGTGCGGGTGCGCAGGGGCAGTTCCTCGAGGGCGCGGCTGATGGCGGCCAGTTCGCTCTGCTGGCTGACGGCCTGCTCGGGGGAAGCGGTGCTGGCGGGCAGTTCGGCGAGCAGCTCGTCGCCGCCTGGCTGGGCTTTTTCAGTGGCGGTGCGGCGGGTCTGGTCGAGGGCCAGGTTGCGCACGATGCGGTACAGGTAGCTGGCGGGGTGGCGGATATCGGCCTCGTCCGCCTGCCGGCTGAAGCGCAGCCAGGCTTCCTGGACCACATCCTCGGCACGGGCGCGGCAGCCGACGATCGGCGCGGCGTAGTCCACCAGTGCCGGGCGGTGGGCCAGGTAGAGCTGCAGTTTGTCGTCCGCCACGGGGTGGTATGCCAAGGTGTTTCGGGGGCGGCGATGTTACCTGTTGTCGAGAATCATTATCAATATGTATTGATCCGGCGGTGAGGGCCAATCGCCGGCAAGCCGGCTCCTACAGGGAGCCGACTGCCGATGAGGGTGGCTCAGAGCCTCACACTGGCAAAGGTCGATTCGTTGCGTGCCTGGCTGAGGGCTGCCATCGGCCCGCTGTGGGGCGACAGGGCCATGGCCTGCGGGATCGGCATCATCGCCACTTGTTGGGTGGTGTTGGAGCCCACGCGCTCATCACGCGGCGGGATGCCGAAATACTCGCGGTAGCACTTGGAGAAGTGCGGCGTGGACACGAAGCCACACACCGAGGCCACCTCGATGATCGACATCGGCGTCTGCTTGAGCAGCTGACGCGCGCGGATCAGGCGCAGCTTGAGGTAGTAACGCGACGGCGAGCAGTGCAGGTACTTCTGGAACAATCGCTCGAGCTGGCGACGCGACACCGACACGTAAACCGCCAGTTCGTCGAGGTCGATCGGCTCTTCGAGGTTGGCCTCCATCAGCGCGACGATTTCCTGAAGCTTGGGCTGGTTGGTGCCGAGCATGTGCTTGAGCGGCACGCGCTGGTGGTCCTGCTCGTTGCGGATGCGCTCGTAGACGAACATTTCGGAGATTGCCGCCGACAGCTCGCGGCCGTGATCACGGCTGATCAGGTGCAGCATCATGTCCAGCGGCGCAGTGCCGCCGGAGCTGGTGAAGCGGTTGCGGTCGAGGGTGAACAGGCGGGTGCTCATGTTGACCCGCGGGTAGGCCTCCTGCATGGCGGCCAGGCATTCCCAGTGCACGCTGCAATCGAAGCCGTCGAGCAAGCCGGCGCAGGCCAGTGCCCAGCTGCCGGTGCATACCGCGCCCAGGCGGCGCGACTGGCGGGCCTGGGCCTGCAGCCAGGTGACGTGCTCGCGGGTGACGGTGCGCTGAATGCCCACGCCGCCGCAGACGATCACGGTGTCCATCGGCGGGGCGCTGTGCATGGCGGCGTCGGGGGTGATTTGCAGGCCGTCGCTGGCCCACACCTGGCCACCGTCGACGGTCAGCGTGTGCCAGCGGTACAGCTCGCGGCCGGACAGCTGGTTGGCCATGCGCAGCGGCTCGACCGCCGAGGCCAATGAAATGAGGGTGAAGTTGTCCAGCAGGAGAAAACCGATGGACTGTGGAGCTGTGCGGTTCTGGGTTGGGTTCCCGGAGGTGTACGACGTCATCGCGATTTCTCCTCACACAAATGCAGGGTGTGCCTCAGGCGGGCACTGGTTTCTTGTTATCACCCCGGTTCGTATGCAGGGGCTTTGCCAATCTCAACGCAAACGCCGTGCCTGAAATTGAACGGCTATCCAAAAAAACCCAAAAACGACGTCATCTCGTTGCCGTGCAGGGCTTTTTTCTTGCGTTGCGGTTCATGCGCAAAGCGCCGGGCCAGCGCCTTTGCGTGTCTGTGCTGAGCAGTTCGGTAGCACAAGTGGGAAGGTTGCCCAGAAGCGACAGACTTGAGTGTCACCGACAACGAGCACACTGGTAACGACAGCCGACGGCCGGTCGTGAGCGGCGGCTGCGCCATAACATGGCGCAACCGCCAGGGGTGGGCCAAAACGGCGCATCAGCACTCGATGGCGCTGACCGCAAGGCCGCCGCGCGAGGTTTCCTTGTACTTGTCGTGCATGTCGGCGCCGGTGTCACGCATGGTGCGGATCACCTGGTCGAGGGAGATGAAGTGTTCGCCGTCACCGCGCAGGGCCATCTGCACGGCATTGATCGCTTTTACCGCGGCAATGGCGTTGCGCTCGATGCAGGGCACCTGCACCAGGCCGCCGACCGGGTCGCAGGTAAGCCCCAGGTTGTGCTCAAGGGCAATTTCGGCGGCGTTCTCCAGTTGCGCCGGGGTAGCGCCGAGCACTTCGGCCAGGCCCGCAGCGGCCATGGCGCAAGCCGAGCCCACCTCGCCCTGGCAGCCCACTTCGGCGCCAGAGATGGAGGCGTTCTTCTTGCACAAAATGCCCACCGCAGCGGCGCCGAGGAAGAAATCCACCACGTTGGTTTCGTCCACCACATCGGAGAAGCGCATGTAGTAGTGCAGTACTGCCGGGATGATGCCCGCCGCGCCATTGGTGGGCGCGGTGACCATGCGCCCGCCGGCGGCGTTCTCTTCGTTGACCGCCAGGGCGAACAGGTTGACCCACTCCATGGCGCTCATGGTCGAGCCGATCACGTTGGGCTTGCCGATTTCCTGCAGGCTGCGGTGCAGCTTGGCGGCGCGGCGGCGCACGTTAAGCCCGCCGGGCAGCGTGCCTTCGTACTTCAGGCCGTTGTTCACGCACTCCTGCATGGCGTGCCAGAGCTTGAGCAGGCCGGCGCGGATTTCGTCCTCGCTGCGCCAGACCTTCTCGTTGGCCATCATCAATTGCGACACACGCAGGTCGTTTTGCTTGCACAGGCGCAGCAGTTCGGCGGCGCTGTTGAAGTCGTACGGCAGCACGGTCTGATCGGCGTCCAACACGCCGCTGGCGGCCTGCGCGGCGTCGACCACAAAGCCGCCACCCACCGAGTAGTAGGTGTCGCGGTGCAGCTCGCCAGAGGCGCCTTCGGCCACCAGGGTCATGGCGTTGGGGTGGTAGGGCAGGTTCTCGTCCAGCAGCAGCATGTCGCGGGCCCAGACGAATTCGATGGGCAGGCGGTTATCCAGTTGCAGCAGGTTGGTTTCGCGCAAATCGGCGATGCGCGGGGTGATCTGCGTGGGGTCGATGGAGTCGGGCCATTCGCCCATCAGGCCCATGATGGTGGCGTTGTCGGTGCCGTGGCCGACGCCGGTGGCCGAGAGCGAGCCGTACAGGCGCACCTCGATGCGCCTTACCTGCTCCAGTTCGCCGCGCTCGCGCAGCCCCTGGACGAACAGCGCGGCGGCGCGCATGGGGCCGACGGTGTGCGAGCTGGAAGGCCCGACACCGATCTTGAACAGGTCAAACACGCTGATGGCCATTGTCGCAACACCTCTTGATGGGCTGTCTGGGCACGCCAAACGACGCCTTGCACAACTGCTAGGCTGAAACGTCGAGCCGCCTTGGAATGCTCGCATCATCGGGCTTTTGCCCACCCCCCCGCCGTCTGCAACCGACGTACTTTTGTCCGGCAGCGCCGCTGTGATCCGGTGCCTTGTGCGCCGCTTTCCAGCGGCCGGGCGACGCAAAAACCGGGGTGTGGGGGTGGAACAACCCGATTGCGACATCGCCCGTACTGGATGCGACCCGTCCTGTACTGGATACGACCCCACCAGTAGGCGATTGCCGAACGCTGGAGGATTATCGAAAGCGACTCGTATTGCACGGCCTCGCATCCTGCCCTCTGCAGGCCTGGCTCACCGGCGCGCTAAAAAGCGCCGGCGGCCCCCGCGAACCCGAAGATAAAATCACAGGAGTCCACCTATGAAAGCTTCACCCTCGCTGTTGCTGGCCGCGATGCTCTGCGCACCGTTGCTGGCCCAGGCCGCCGAACCCGAGCAGTGCCAGACGGTACGCTTCTCGGACGTTGGCTGGACCGACATCACCGTGACCACCGCCACCACCAGCGTGGTACTCGAGGCGCTGGGCTACAAGACCCACACCACCATGATTTCGGTGCCGGTCACGTACAAGTCGCTGGCCTCGGGCAAGGACCTGGATGTGTTCCTCGGCAACTGGATGCCGACCATGGAAAACGACATCAAGCAGTACCGCGATGCCGGCACCGTGGAGACCGTGCGCGCCAACCTGGAGAACGCCAAGTACACCCTGGCGGTGCCCCAGGCCCTGTACGACAAGGGCCTGAAGGACTTTGCCGACATCCCCAAGTTCAAGAAGGAACTGGACGGCAAGATTTATGGCATCGAGCCGGGTAACGACGGCAACCGCACCATCCAGAGCATGATCGACAAGAACGCCTTCGGCCTGAAGGACGCCGGTTTCAAGATCGTGCAGTCCAGCGAGGCGGGCATGCTGTCGCAGGTGGACCGGGCGCAGAAGCGCGGCGAGGCGGTGGTGTTCCTGGGCTGGGAGCCGCACCCGATGAACACGCGTTTCAAGATGCAGTACCTGACAGGGGGCGACGAGTTCTTCGGCCCCGAGTTCGGCAAGGCAACCGTATTGACCAACACCCGCAAGGGCTATGCGCAGGAATGCAGCAACGTTGGCCAACTGCTGAAGAACCTGTCGTTCGAGCTCAAGGATGAAAGCACGATGATGGGCTATGTCCTGGACGACAAGATGAAACCTGAAGCCGCCGCGAAAAAATGGCTCAAGGACAACCCTGGCAAGCTGGACACCTGGCTGGCCGGCGTCACCACCGTGGATGGCAAACCCGGCCTTGAGGCGGCCAAGGCCAAACTCGCTCAATAACAACGAATTTCGCAGTAGCAACAAGCACTACCTCGGGGCGGGACCGTGCCGCCCCGGACTGATTTCAATCTTTGCAGGTGGAAGCTCGCTATCATGCTTATCGATCAGAAAATACCCCTGGGGCAGTACATCGCCTCATTCGTCGAATGGTTGACCCAGAATGGCGCCAATTACTTCGACGCTATCGCTCAAGGCCTGGAATTCATGATCCATGGCGTCACCAGTGCCTTGACCTGGTTCAACCCTTTCGTGCTCATCGCCCTGTTCGCCGCCCTCGCGCACCTGATTCAGCGCAAGTGGGCACTGACCGTATTCGTCGCCCTGTCGTTCCTGCTCATCCTCAACCTGGGCTACTGGCAGGAAACCATGGAAACCCTGGCGCAAGTCAGCTTCGCCACGGTGGTGTGCGTGGCCTTCGGCGTACCGCTGGGCATCCTCGCCGCACACAAGCCGATGTTCTACACCGCCATGCGCCCGGTGCTGGACCTGATGCAGACCGTGCCCACCTTCGTCTACCTGATCCCCACCCTGACCCTGTTCGGCCTGGGTGTGGTGCCGGGGCTGATATCCACCGTGGTGTTCGCCATCGCCGCGCCGATCCGCCTTACTTACCTGGGTATCTGCGACGTGCCGCAAGAGCTGATGGACGCCGGCAAGGCCTTTGGCTGCTCGCGCCGCCAGCTGCTGACCCGCATCGAACTGCCCCATGCCATGCCGAGCATCGCCGCCGGCGTGACCCAATGCATCATGCTGTCGCTGTCGATGGTGGTGATCGCCGCCCTGGTGGGCGCCGATGGCCTGGGCAAACCTGTGGTCAACGCACTGAACACCGCCGATATCTCGCTCGGCTTCGAAGCGGGCCTGGCCATCGTGTTGCTGGCAATCATGCTCGACCGTATCTGCAAGCAACCGGAGCTGCCGGCAAGGGGTGAGGCATGAGCATCATTCGTTTCGAAGACGTCGACGTAATCTTCTCGAGCAAGCCACGCGAGGCGCTGGCGCTGCTCGACAAGGGCCAGACCCGCGAGCAGATTCTCAAGCAGACCGGCCTGGTGGTGGGGGTCGAAAAGGCCAACCTGGACATCAACAAGGGCGAAATCTGCGTGCTGATGGGCTTGTCCGGCTCGGGCAAGTCGAGCCTTCTGCGCTGCATCAACGGCCTGAACACGGTCAGCCGCGGCAAGTTGTTCGTCGAGCACGAAAACAAGCACATCGACATTGCCCACTGCACCCCGGCGGAGCTGAAGATGATGCGCACCAAGCGCATCGCCATGGTGTTCCAGAAGTTCGCCCTGATGCCTTGGCTTACGGTGCGCGAGAACATCAGCTTTGGCCTGGAGATGCAGGGCCGCCCTGAAAAGGAACGGCGCAAGCTGGTGGACGAAAAACTCGAGCTGGTGGGCCTGACCCAGTGGCGCAATAAAAAGCCCGACGAGCTGTCTGGCGGCATGCAGCAGCGCGTGGGCCTGGCCCGGGCGCTGGCGATGGACGCCGACATTCTGCTGATGGACGAACCCTTCTCGGCCCTCGACCCGCTGATCCGCCAGGGCCTGCAGGACGAGCTGCTGGATTTGCAGGCCAAGCTGAGCAAGACCATCGTGTTCGTCAGCCACGACCTGGACGAGGCCCTGAAGCTGGGCAGCCGCATCGCGATCATGAAGGACGGGCGGATCATCCAGTACAGCAAGCCCGAGGAGATCGTGCTGAACCCGGCCGACGAGTACGTGCGTACCTTCGTTGCCCACACCAACCCGCTGAACGTGCTGTGCGGGCGCAGCCTGATGCGCAGCCTGGACAACTGCAAGCGGGTCAACGGCTCGGTGTGCCTGGACCCGGGCGGCGACTCGTGGCTGGACCTTGGTGAAGGCAACTCGATCAAGCGCGCACGCCAGGGGCAGAACGGCCTGGACATGCAGAACTGGGCACCGGGGCAGGCGGTGGAAGGCCTGGGGCGCAAGCCGACGCTGGTGCACGCCGACATCGGCATGCGCGAAGCGCTGCAGATTCGTTACCAGACCGGCAACAAGCTGGTGCTGCAGGAGAACGACAAGGTGGTGGGGATTCTGGGGGATACCGAGCTGTACCACGCGTTGCTCGGCAAGAATCACGGCTGATGCCGTTGGGGCCGCTTTGCGGCCCATTCGCGGGCAAGCCCGCTCCCACAGGTACTGCACTGCTCTTGAGGCCAGTGCGATACCTGTGGGAGCGGGCTTGCCCGCGAATGGGCCGCAAAGCGGTCCCAATCAATGTTTCAGCGCACGACGATCCCGCGCGAAGCCATATAGGCCTTGGCCTCAGGCACGGTGTACTCACCGAAGTGGAAGATACTCGCCGCCAGCACCGCGCTGGCGTGCCCTTCCAGAATGCCGTCAGCCAGGTGCTGCAGGTTGCCCACACCACCGGAGGCGATCACCGGAATACCCAGCGCATCGCTGATGGCGCGGGTAACGCCCAGGTCGAAGCCGTTCTTCATGCCGTCCTGGTCCATGCTGGTCAGCAAAATCTCGCCAGCACCCAGGCCTTCCATCTTCTTCGCCCACTCCACCGCATCCAGCCCGGTGGGCTTGCGCCCGCCGTGGGTGAAGATCTCCCAGCGCGGGGCCTCGCCCGGGCCGGAGACTTTCTTGGCGTCGATGGCGACGACGATGCACTGCGAGCCGAAACGGTCCGCCGCCTCGCCGACGAACTCCGGGTTGAACACCGCGGCGGTGTTGATCGAAACCTTGTCGGCACCGGCGTTGAGCAGGTTGCGGATGTCCTGCACGGTACGCACGCCACCGCCCACGGTCAGCGGGATGAACACCTGGCTGGCCATGCGCTCGACGGTGTGCAGGGTGGTGTCACGGCCATCGACGCTGGCGGTGATGTCGAGGAAGGTGATCTCGTCGGCGCCCTGCTCGTTGTAGCGACGGGCGATTTCCACCGGGTCACCGGCATCGCGGATGTTCTCGAACTTGACGCCCTTGACCACCCGGCCGTTGTCCACGTCCAGGCAAGGGATGATGCGCTTGGCCAGTGCCATGGTCGTTCCTCAGCCTTGGTAGTTGTCGCAGAAGGCCTGGGCCTCGGCGACGTCGAGGGTGCCTTCGTAGATGGCGCGGCCGGTGATGGCGCCGACGATGCCGGGGGCCTTGGCGTCCAGCAGGGCCTTGATGTCACCCAGGTTGTGGATGCCGCCCGAGGCGATCACCGGAATGCGCGTGGCTTCGGCCAGGGCCTTGGTGAAGGGCACGTTGCAGCCCTGCATCATGCCGTCCTTGGCGATGTCGGTGTAGACGATCGCCGAGACGCCATCGGCCTCGAAACGCTTGGCCAGGTCGATGACCTGCACCGAGCTGACTTCGGCCCAGCCGTCGGTGGCGACGAAGCCGTCCTTGGCATCCAGGCCAACGATGACCTTGCCCGGGAAGGCCTTGCAGGCCTCGGCGACGAACTCTGGCTGCTTGACCGCCTTGGTGCCGATGATCACGTAGCTGACGCCAGCCTTGACGTAGTGCTCGATGGTTTCCAGCGAGCGGATGCCGCCGCCGATCTGGATCGGCAGGGACGGGTAGCGCTTGGCGATGGCGGTGACCACCTCACCGTTGACCGGCTGGCCTTCGAAGGCGCCGTTCAGGTCGACCAGGTGCAGGCGGCGGCAGCCACCCTCGACCCACTTGGCGGCCATGCTCACCGGGTCGTCGGAGAATACCGTGGAGTCTTCCATGCGGCCTTGGCGCAGACGCACGCAGGCACCGTCTTTCAGATCGATAGCGGGGATAATCAGCATGTTGGGGACCTGTCCAATTCGTTGAGTTCAGGGCTTCTCGAGCGCCCACAGGTCGCTTTCGATGCTCTCGAACCGCTCCTTGAGGTGCAGCTGAACATCGGCAATCGCCCTGTTGTAGTAATGGGGTGCAATTTCCTTGCTGAACAGCTCGAGGACCTCGGCCACCTCGAACGACCCCAGCTGCAGCTCGAAGCGGTCTTCCAGGAAGCGCTTCAAGGTGTCGAGCGCCTCGCGCTCCTGCTCGGGGGCCAGGGTGATGACGGGGGCCTTGGTCTTCGACCTGCTCATTTACCAGCGCCCGTCCCAGGCGACGAAGTTCTGCAGCAGCTGCAGGCCATGGGTGTGGCTCTTCTCCGGGTGGAACTGCACGGCAAAGCGCGAGCCGTCGGCCAGCGCTGCGGCAAAATCGTTGCCGTAGTGGCCGCGGCCGACCACCTGGCCGGGCTTGCCGGCGTTGATGTAGTAGCTGTGCACGAAGTAGAAGCGCGCACGGTCAGGGATGTCGTGCCACAGCGGGTGGTCGATGGTCTGGCTCACTTCGTTCCAGCCCATGTGCGGCACCTTCAGGTGCTCGCCGTCTTCTTGCAGGCCTTTGCCGAAGAAGCGCACCTGGCCCGGGAACAGGCCGATGCAGTCGACACCGTCGTTTTCTTCGCTATGGTCGAGCAGCGCCTGCATGCCCACGCAGATGCCGAGGAACGGGCGGTCCTGGCTGACTTCGCGTACCAGGCTGTCGAAGCCCAGGCGGCGGATTTCGGCCATGCAGTCGCGGATGGCGCCAACGCCCGGGAACACCACGCGGTCGGCTTCACGAATGACCGCCGCGTCGCTGGTGACCACGACCTTGCCGGCGCCCACGTGCTCGAGGGCCTTGGCCACCGAGTGCAGGTTGCCCATGCCATAGTCGATTACGGCTACGGTCTGCATTTACAGGCACCCTTTGGTGGACGGCATCTGCCCGGCCATGCGCGCGTCCTGCTCGACCGCCATGCGCAGGGCACGGCCGAAGGCCTTGAACACGGTCTCGATCTGGTGGTGGGTGTTGTGGCCACGCAGGTTGTCGATGTGCAGGGTCACCAGGGCGTGGTTGACGAAGCCCTGGAAGAACTCCTGGAACAGGTCGACATCGAAGCCGCCAACGCTGGCGCGAGTGTAGGGCACGTGCATCTGCAGGCCCGGGCGGCCGGAGAAGTCGATGACCACGCGCGACAGGGCTTCATCCAGCGGCACGTAGGAGTGGCCGTAGCGGAAGATGCCTTTCTTGTCGCCGACCGCCTTGGCGAAGGCCTGGCCGAGGGTGATGCCGACGTCTTCGACAGTATGGTGATCGTCGATATGCAGGTCGCCCTTGCACTCGATATCCAGGTCGATCAGCCCGTGGCGAGCGATCTGGTCCAGCATGTGTTCGAGGAAAGGTACGCCGATATCGAATCGGGCCTTGCCACTGCCATCGAGGTTGATCGAGCACTTGACCTGGGTTTCCAGGGTATTGCGCTCGACGGAAGCCTTACGTTCGACCATCACCAGCTCCGCAAAATCATTGGGCGAAAAGGGCGTCATTATAGGCCCAGAACGCGCCGGCTTGAAACGCGGATGACATATGGCAGCACAAGCAATCGCGGGGCGAGCCCGCTCCTACAAGTCTATACAAGACCTGTGGGAGCGGGCTTGCCCCGCGATGAGGATGGAACAGCCGGCCACTGCGCCGGCTGAATCACCTGTCAGTGGAACAGTACTGCAGTCTTCTGCAGGGTGATCCACACACCCCAGGCCAGCGGAATCACCACCACGGCCCAGGCCAGCAGCACCAGCGGCAGGCTGCCCGAGGAAGCTTTCCACTCCAGCGAGCGCGCGCTGTCGGCGCCCTTGTCGTGGCTCAGGGCGCGCTCTGCGGCAAGCTCGGCGTCGGTCATGAAGTACTTGTCGGCCACCGGGCGCACCAGCAGGTTGCAGATGAAGCCCAGCACCAGCAGGCCGGCCAGGATGTACAGGGTCATGTCGTAGGCCGCAGCCCGCTCCACGCCTGCGGCCAGCTGCGCTTCACGCAGGTAGGTGATCAGCACCGGGCCGAGCACGCCGGCAGCGGCCCAGGCGGTCAGCAGGCGACCGTGGATGGCGCCGACCATCTGCGTGCCGAACAGGTCGGCCAGGTACGCAGGCACGGTGGAGAAACCGCCGCCGTACATCGACAGGATGATGCAGAACGCCGCCACGAACAGTGCCACGTTGCCCAGGTGGCCCATGTTCGGCACCAGGCTGTAGAGGCCCACGCCCAGGGCGAAGAAGGCGAAGTAGGTGTTCTTGCGGCCGATGTAGTCGGAGAACGACGCCCAGAAGAAGCGGCCGCCGATGTTGAACAGGCTCAACAGGCCGGTGAAGCCGGCAGCAATGGCGGCAATCTGCGCCAGTTGCGCAGGGTTCAGCTCGCTGAAGGTCAGCTCGTTGCCCAGCAGCTTGCCGGCGAACACTTCCTGCAGCAGCGGCGAAGCCATGCCGAGGATGCCGATACCGGCCGACACGTTCAGGCACAGCACCAGCCATACCAGGGCAAACTGCGGGGTCTTCCAGGCCACGCTGACGTGCACGTGGCGGTCGGTGACCATGGCGTTGGCTTTTTTCGCCGGCGGCGTCCAACCTTCAGGCTTCCAGCCGGTCGGCGGTACGCGGTAAGCCAGGGCGCCGGCGGTCATGAACACGAAGTAGATGGCGGCCATGGCGACGAAGCTCTGCCATACGCCCACCTCGGTGCTGCTGCCGAAATGGCCCATCAGTGCAGTGGCCAGAGGAGCGCCCACCATGGCACCTCCACCGAAGCCCATGATTGCCATGCCGGTCGCCATGCCGCGCTTGTCCGGGAACCACTTGATCAAAGTCGACACCGGCGAGATATAGCCCAGGCCCAGGCCGATACCACCGATCACACCCGAGCCCAGCCACATCAGCCACAGCTGGTGGGTTTTCACGCCGATCGCCGAGATCAGCAGGCCGCCGCACCAGCACAGCGCCGATACCAGGCCGGCCTTGCGCGGGCCGGCGTGCTCCAGCCAGCCGCCGAGTACCGCGGCCGAGCAGCCGAGGAACACGAAGAACAGGGTGTAGATCCAGCTGAGCATGGAGATCGGCCAGTCGCACTCGGCGCTGAACAGGCGGGCGACGAAGCCCATGTCGGCGGCGCAGGCGACCGGGGCGGTGACGCCCAGGGCCTGGGACAGTGGCAGCCAGAACACCGAGAAGCCGTAGGCCATGCCGATGCACAGGTGAATGGCCAGGGCTGCCGGCGGGACCAGCCAGCGGTTGAAGCCCGGGCGGGCGATGATGCGCTCCTTCGACAGGAAGCTCGGCGAACCGGTCGCCGCCCCTGCCGTGATACTGCTGTTCATGGGTTTTCCTCTTGTAGGTGGGCTTTGCTCGCAGTTTCAATGCCCGGCTCTGTGTGGCTGCACGCAAGGCGGCCCGGCCGTTATCGGCACCAGACCGCGACAATGGGTCGCGGTTGGCTGCAAAAGCGGCGCAAGATTAACAGCTGCAGATGACATGAAGGCAATCTGATATCCCTATTTTTTCGACAACTGAGTCAATAATTCTTGTACCCAGGTGTGGTGGTGCGGCGTTTTGCGCTTGGGAGCAAAGGCCGTGTGCGGCCTGCGCCGGCCCTATCGCCGGCAAGCCGGCTGCTACAGGGGCGGGCGGGAATAAATGAACTGCCCCTGCACAAACTGTCGAAACGTCGGATACGCAGAGCCATACCGCACGGCGCTATACTCGCCGCTGAATTTCAAAATCGGACTACAAGGACTCGCCCATGAAAGCGTTCGGCAAAATCCTGGGGCTGGGGCTTCTCGGGTTGTTGCTGATCATCGTGGCGCTGGGCTTCGCCCTGACCCACCTCTTCGATCCCAACGACTACAAAGACGAAATCCGCCAGCTGGCCCGCGACAAGGCCCATGTGGAACTGACCCTCAACGGCGATATCGGCTGGAGCCTGTTCCCGTGGCTGGGCCTGGAGCTGCACGAGGCGAGCATCGCCACGCTGAACAACCCCAAGGTGCCGTTCGCCGACCTGCAGATGCTTGGCCTGTCGGTGCGCGTGCTGCCGCTGCTGCGCCGCGAAGTGCAGATGAGCGACGTGCGGGTCGAGGGCCTGAACCTGACCCTCACCCGTGATGCCAACGGCCACGGCAACTGGGAAGACATCGGCAAGCCGCTGCCCGACGCGAACGTGGCCAGCGCCCCGGCCGGCGGCGCCAGCGCGCCCGCCGATGCCCCAGTCAGCAAACCCGAAAGCAGCAGCGAACGCGCGGTCAAGCTCGACATCGACAGCCTGACCGTGAACAACGCACGAATTCTGTACACCGACGAAAAAGCCGGGCAGACCTACAGCGCCGAGAGCATCCAGCTGAGCACCGGCGCCGTGCACGAAGGTGTGAACATTCCGCTCAAGGCCAGCGCCTTCCTGGCAGCCAGCCAGCCGAACATGAAGGCTCGCACCGAGCTTGCCGGCGAGCTGCGCTTTGACCGCAAGCTCAAGCGCTACAACCTCGAGGACCTGCGCCTGTCGGGTGAAACCTCGGGCGAGCCGCTGGCCGGCAAGACCGTGACCTTCGCCGCCCAGGGCCAGGTCCTGGTCGACCTGGCCGCCAACGTGGCGTCGTGGAGCGGGCTGAAGGTCTCGGCCAACCAGCTGCGCGCCCTCGGCGAGCTGAACCTGCGCGACCTGGACAAAGCCCCGCAACTCACTGGCGCGCTGTCCATCGCCCAGTTCGACCTGCGCACCTTCCTCGACGGCATCGGCCAGCCGCTGCCAGCCACCGCCGACCCGGCCGCGTTCAACAAGCTCGAGCTGGTCACCCGTCTGGAAGGCTCGCAAAACAGCCTGGCCCTGGAAGACCTGGCGGTGAAGCTGGATGACAGCACCTTCAGCGGCCGTGTGGCTGTGGAAGACTTCACCAAGCAAGCCCTGCGCGTGCGCCTGAAAGGCGACACCTTCAACGCCGACCGCTACCTGCCGGCCAAAAGCGAAGAGGCCAAGGGCGCCACCGCGGCGCGCCAGGCCGAGGTCAAGCAGCAGGAGTCTGCCGCGGTGGCCGGCGCCGGCACCACGCCGCTGCCCAACGCCCCGACGCAACAGGCCTGGAGCAACGACAAGCTGCTGCCGGTGGACCGCCTGCGCGCCCTCGACCTGCAGGCTGAGCTTGCCTTCGGTGCGCTGACCCTGGACAAGCTGCCGATCAGCGACGCCCAGCTCAACGCCAACGGACAAGGTGGCCTGCTCACCCTGCAAACCCTGCGCGGCGGCCTGTACAACGGCAGCTTCGAGGCCAAGGGCACGGTCGACGTGCGCCCAGCCGTACCGCAGATCGGCATCAACACCAAGATCAACCGCGTGCCGGTGGAGCACTTCATCAAGCGCGAAAGCCCTGACCAGGCACCGCCGGTGAAGGGCCTGCTGACCCTTGACAGCAACCTGACCGCCACCGGCAACAGCCAGAAGGCGCTGGTCGACACCTTGAACGGCACCGCCAGCTTTGCCATCAACGATGGTGTGCTGGTCAACGCCAACCTTGAACAGCAGCTGTGCCAGGCCATCGCCACCCTCAACCGCAAGCAACTGAGCGGCGAGCCGCGCGGCAAGGACACGCCGTTCCAGGAGCTGCGCGGCAGCCTGGTAATCCGCAACGGCGTGGCCAGCAACCCCGACCTCAAGGCGCGCATCCCGGGCCTGACGGTGAACGGTAATGGCGACCTCGACCTGCGCGTGCTGGGCATGGACTACAACGTCGGCGTGGTGGTCGAAGGCGACCAGCGCGCCATGCCCGACCCGGCCTGCCAGGTGAACGAGCGCTACGTGGGCGTTGAAGTGCCGCTGCGCTGCCGCGGCCCGCTGGAGCTGGGCGCCAAGGCCTGCCGCCTGGACCAGGACGGCCTGGGCAAGGTGGCGGCCAAGCTTGCCGGCAACCGCCTGAAAGACAAGATCGATGAAAAGCTCGAAGAGAAACTCGGAGGCAAAGTGAGCCCGGAACTCAAAGACGCGCTCAAGGGGCTGTTCAAACGATGAGCCCCCAGCAGTTCTCCAGCGCGGTGCTGGAGTGGTACGACCAGCACGGCCGCCACGACCTGCCCTGGCAACAGGGCATCACCCCGTACCGGGTGTGGGTGTCTGAAATCATGCTGCAGCAGACCCAGGTGAGCACCGTGCTCAATTACTTCGACCGCTTCATGCAGGCGCTGCCCACCGTGCAGGCCCTGGCCGAGGCGCCGGAAGACGAAGTGCTGCACCTGTGGACGGGCCTGGGCTACTACACCCGCGCGCGCAATCTGCAAAAGGCCGCGAAGATCGTCGTCGAGCAGCATGGCGGCGAATTCCCGCGCAGCGTCGAGCAGCTCACCGAGCTGCCCGGCATCGGCCGCTCCACAGCGGGGGCCATCGCCAGCATCAGCATGGGTATCCGCGCGCCGATTCTGGACGGCAACGTCAAGCGCGTGCTGGCCCGCTACACCGCCCAGGCCGGCTACCCCGGCGAGCCCAAGGTGGCCAACCAGCTGTGGGCAACCGCCGAGCGCTTCACCCCCATGGCCCGGGCCAACCACTACACCCAGGCGATGATGGACATGGGCGCCACGCTGTGCACCCGCAGCAAGCCCAGTTGCCTGATTTGCCCGCTGCAGCGCGGTTGCGAAGCGCACCTGCACGGCGAAGAAACCCGCTACCCCGAGCCCAAGCCACGCAAGGCGCTGCCCCAGCGCAAGACGCTGATGCCGCTGCTGACCAACCACGAAGGCGCCATCCTGCTGTACCGCCGCCCGTCCAGCGGGCTGTGGGGCGGGCTGTGGAGCCTGCCGGAGCTGGACAGCCTGGCGCAGCTCGACGACCTCGCCTACCAGCACGGCCTGCGCCTGGCCGGCAGCCAGGCTTTGCAGGGCCTGACCCACACCTTCAGCCACTTCCAGCTGGCAATCGAGCCGTGGCTGGTGCGTGTCGAGCCTGTCGGGGCGCACGTGGCCGAGGCCGACTGGCTCTGGTATAACCTCGCCACCCCGCCGCGCCTGGGCCTTGCTGCCCCGGTCAAGAAGCTGCTGCAACGCGCGGCCGACGAACTGATTGCAGGAGAAACCCCATGACCCGCACCGTGAAGTGCCGCAAGTACAACGAAGAATTGCCAGGCCTGGAGCGCCCGCCTTACCCCGGCGCCAAGGGCCAGGACATCTTCGAGCACATCTCGCAGAAGGCCTGGAAAGAGTGGCAGGACCACCAGACCATGCTGATCAACGAGAAGCGCCTGAACATGATGAATGCCGAGGATCGCAAATTCATCCAGGCCGAGATGGACAAGTTCTTCGCCGGCGAGGATTACGCCCAGGCCGAAGGCTACGTTCCACCCTCGGAATGAGCCCGGGGATCGTAAGCGACGGAATTAATTTAAAATTTTTTAAAAAAAGTCGTTGACGCCCCGTCAGAAAATCTATTTAATTCACCCCGTCGCCCAGATAGCTCAGTCGGTAGAGCAGAGGATTGAAAATCCTCGTGTCGGCGGTTCGACTCCGTCTCTGGGCACCACCTTCAAGCTTCTGGTGGTTGCAAAGTTACCCGAAGCGACACAAAAAACCCGCCTAGTGCGGGTTTTTTGTTGTCTGCAATTCAGGGCCAGGCGCAGCAAAGTACTGCGCCCTTTCCTTACCCTGCTGCCCGAGGCGGCACAACCTCGGCGTGCAAGCGCACCCCGAGCGCCGCCATCACCTTCATGATGGTCGCCAGGCTAGGGTTACCGTCAGCGGACAACGCCTTGTACAGCCCTTCGCGGGTAAGGCCGGTATCACGCGCCAGTTGGGCCATCCCACGGGCCCGTGCGATATCGCCCAAGGCGGCAGCCAACAGGGCTGGGTCGTTTTCCTCAAGGCAGGCCTCCAGATAGAGAGCCATGTCCTGTTCAGTTTTCAGATGGTCTGCTGCATCCCACCTGCTCAGTTTGACGTCTGTCATCGCCACCTCCTAAACATTGCGCGCCAGGGCGAGAGCTGACTTGATATCCCTGGTCTGGCTGGACTTATCGCCGCCGGCCAACAAGATAATCACTTCATGCCCTCTCTGAACGCAGTACACCCTGTAACCGGGACCGTAGTCGATCCGTAGTTCGAACACCCCTTCCCCCACCGACTTGCAGTCTCCCAATGCCCCGAGTTCGACACGACGCAGCCGCACATTGATGCGAGCTTGCGCTCGAGCATCCCTCAGGGCCGCAAACCACCTCATGTACCTGTCAGTCTGAATGAGTGTGTGCATGAGGCGAATGTAAACTGCAGTTCACACTACAGCAATTCACACCTGTTTCAAACCATGAGCCACTTAAGTGAAGCCCGCCCCCATTTGATCGACATCAAAAAGCCACCACCCCCTTCCCCCTAGGATGACCGGTGGACACCCGACCCGATCAAAAGGACCGCCATGAGCGACGACGCCACCTTGCTGCTTCCCTCACCCGCCGAAGCCACGCCGGCCAGCGCCCAGCCCGCCACCCGCACCCGCCGCCCGCGCAAGCCCGCTGCCAAGCCGCAGACCATCACCCAGGTCAGCCAGCAGCCCGCCGCCCTGCAGGTCGCCACCGCGCGCAAGGGTTCAAGCGAAGACAGCACCTCGGCACACCTGCCGGCCAGCTACCCCTACCGCACCCGCATGCGCCGCCAGGATTACGAGAAGGCCAAGCACGCCCTGCAGATCGAACTGTTGAAAGTGCAGAACTGGGTGAAGGAAACCGGCCAGCGCATCGTCATCCTGTTCGAGGGCCGCGACGCTGCCGGCAAGGGCGGCACCATCAAGCGCTTCATGGAGCACCTGAACCCGCGCGGTGCACGCATCGTTGCCCTGGAGAAGCCATCAGAGCAGGAAAAGGGCCAGTGGTACTTCCAGCGTTACGTGCAGCACCTGCCCACCGCCGGTGAAATGGTGTTCTTCGACCGCTCCTGGTACAACCGCGCCGGCGTCGAGCGGGTGATGGACTTCTGCACCCCGCACCAGTACCTGGAGTTCATGCGCCAGGCCCCGGAGCTGGAGCGCATGCTGTGCAACAGCGGCATCCTGCTGTTCAAGTTCTGGTTCTCGGTGAACCGCGAAGAACAACTGCGCCGGTTCATCTCGCGCCGCGACGACCCGCTCAAGCACTGGAAGCTGTCGCCCATCGACATCAAGTCGCTGGACAAGTGGGACGACTACACCGGTGCCAAGGAAGCCATGTTCTTCCACACCGACACCGCCGATGCGCCGTGGACGGTGATCAAGTCCGACGACAAGAAGCGTGCGCGGATCAACTGCATCCGGCACTTTTTGCATTCGCTGGATTACCCGGGCAAGGACCACAGCGTGGCCCATGCGCCGGATGCGCTGTTGGTGGGGAGGGCTTCGCGGGGGTTTGAGGAGGATGAGGCAGCGGTAGCTGGCTGAGGCCTTGCTTGGCCTGTAGCGGCCTCATCGTCGGCAAGCCGGCTGCTACAGGGTGGCGCATTCGCCTATAGGGCAGGCTTGGGTTTCTTGGGCAACTGCGCTTCAATACGCGCCTTTAGCATTCACACCAAGGACCGCGCCCCATGGCCACCAACAACAAGCAACAGAAACGCGCCAAGCGCGCCGCCGCCAAGGCCAAGCAAAACCGCATGGTGCGCAGCGGCCAGGCGGTCAAGGCCAGCGCTGGCGACAGCGCCAGTGTCGAGCAGGTGTTCAACAAGGCCATGGAGTCCGACAGCTACAAGGAGCTGTTCGACAAGATGAAAGCCGCACAGCAAACCAGCCTGGTGGCGATGATTTCGGTGTTTCTGGTTGACCCGCTGCTGGCCCTGGTACTCAAAGGCCACAAGGAAGAACACGCCACCGACTACATCGTGCTGGTGTTCAACGCCTACCGCACCTGGCTGGACGGCGCCGACGAAGACACCACCATGGCCTGGCTGGAAAGCGACGAGTTCCAGGACGCCTATATCGCCGCATCCGAGCTGGTGGCCAAGCAGCAGCAACAGCAGAAGCAGTTTGGCTGACAGC
Organism: Pseudomonas xanthosomatis; assembly: GCF_019139835.1. Classification (NCBI taxonomy): domain Bacteria; kingdom Pseudomonadati; phylum Pseudomonadota; class Gammaproteobacteria; order Pseudomonadales; family Pseudomonadaceae; genus Pseudomonas; species Pseudomonas xanthosomatis. The sequence continues at coordinate 79,527 of NZ_CP077075.1, forward strand.
GCTTGGCCTGTTCCGGCCCTTTCGCGGGCAAGCCCGCTCCCACAGGGGCGCGCCTTCCCGGGCCTGCGCTGAACCCTGTGGGAGCGGGCTTGCCCGCGAAGAGGCCCGCACAGGCAAAAAAAAGGCCGCACCCTGCAGAGGGTGCGGCCTTTGTTCATTGCAGCCAGCGCGAATCAGCTATCCAGCGCCACGCGCCCGGCAGCCGCACGCTTGCGGTGTACCAGCAGGCCCGCAGCAACCACACCAATGCTGAGCAGCGCCGTGGCGATGATCTCGGCACGGTGGTCTTCACGCAGGGCCATCACCACCAGCACGGCGACGATGAACGCGATGGTCGCCCAGGTCAGGCCCGGGAACATCCACATCTTGAACGAGATCTTCTCGCCGCTGGCTTCACGCTGGGCGCGCATGCGCAGTTGCGACACGGCGATCACCAGGTACACCAGCAGGGCGATGGCGCCGGAGCTGGCCAGCAGGAACTCGAACACCTCGGCCGGGGCCAGGAAGTTGGCAAACACGCACAGGAAGGCTGCAGCCGTAGACAGCAGCACTGCCCAGTGCGGGGTGCCGGCCTTGGTGGTGCGCTGGGCAATGGCCGGGGCGTCGCCACGCTTGCTCAGCGAGAACAGCATGCGCGAGGAGGTGTACAGCGCCGAGTTCAGGCAGCTGGTAACGGCAATCAGCACGACGATGTCGACGATCAGCTTGGCATTCGGTACGCCGATCAGGCTGAGCACGGTCTGGTACGAGCCCTTCTCGGCCAGGGTCGGGTCGTTCCACGGCACCATGGCCACCACCAGGAAGATCGACACCAGGTAGAACAGGCAGATACGCCAGATCACCGAGTTGGTGGCGCGGCTGATCTGCTTGCCCGGGTCTTTCGATTCGGCAGCAGCGATGGTGACGATTTCGGTACCCATGAACGAGAACATGGTGGTCAGCATGGCCGCCAGCACTGCGCCCAGGCCATTGGGCATGAAGCCTTGGGTGTCGAACAGGTGGCTGACGCCGCTGACCTGGCTGCCCGGCACCATGCCGAACATGGCGGCGCAACCGACCACGATAAAGCCGATGATCGCCAGCACCTTGAGCAGGGCGAACCAGAACTCGAACTCACCGTAGTTTTTAACGCTGAACAGGTTGGTGATGGTCAGTGCCAGGGTGATGATCAGCGAGAACGCCCACAGGTCCACGGACGGGAACCAGGCGTGCAGAATGGCCGCCGCAGCGTTTGCCTCCAGCGGGATCACCAGCACCCAGAACCACCAGTACAGCCAGCCAATGGTGAAGCCGGCCCAGCGCCCGATGGCGCGGTCGGCGTAGGTGGAGAACGAACCGGTGTCGGGCGAGGCGACCGCCATTTCACCGAGCATGCGCATCACCAGCACCACCAGCGTACCGGCGGCGGCATAGGCCAGCAGCACGGCAGGGCCGGCAGCCGCGATAGCGTGGCCGGAGCCGACGAACAGGCCGGCGCCGATCACGCCTGCGATGGACAGCATGGTCACATGCCGTTGCTTGAGCCCCTGAGCGAGGTCATTGGAATTGTTACCGCTCATAAAACTACCTTTGTAAGGAGTGGACCACTCCGACTGCTATACGAAGCGCGCCCGGGGTTGATTTAGGCGTCGCTGCAATCGGCGCTTTCTTGCTGGCAATAAGCGCGCCACTTGCTGAATACATTGGTCGGGCGTTTCTGAAAACTCAATAACGACGCGCCCTGCAGGGCTTTTGGCCAGGTCTTGACCGAAAGGCCGCCAAACCCCCGTGCCAAGTCCGGATTACTGAAATACTCACTTACAAACGCACCAATGGTGCCCCTCGGTAACACCTTTGCACCAGTGCAAGGCAAAAAAGTGCAACCCGAAGGTACAACCCGCTTGATCTACTTCTGTAGCCGGCAAGCCGGCTGCCACAGGGAGGAAATGGTCTAAAGCGCTTCCAACAACGGGCCAAAGCTGGCACCATCGCGCCTTTTTTCATCAAGGCTCCGGTGCCGGGCAAAGTGCTATTGCGGACATCCTCGCGACAGTCCACTGCAACGATGCGACAAACTGCCCCACCAACAACCGAAGCCCCTTGCGACCCCGTTGGCCCACGTTGCGCCGCTATGCTAGCGTGGCGCTCGCCAGGAAGGCCGCCAACAGCTGGGAACGCACCCGAACACATGAGGACCGCACATGGCCCAGGCCACGCCCGCGCTGGAAATCCGCAACCTGCACAAACGCTACGGCGAGCAGGAAATTCTCAAGGGCATTTCGCTGACCGCGCGCGACGGTGACGTGATCTCCATCCTCGGCTCGTCCGGCTCGGGCAAGTCCACCCTGCTGCGCTGCATCAACCTGCTCGAGAACCCGCACCAAGGGGAAATCCTGGTGGCCGGTGAAGCCCTCAAGCTCAAGGCGCAGAAAAACGGCGACCTGATTGCCGCCGACAGCCGCCAGATCAACCGCCTGCGCAGCGAAATCGGCTTCGTCTTCCAGAATTTCAACCTGTGGCCGCACATGTCGGTGCTCGACAACATCATCGAGGCACCGCGCCGCGTGCTCGGCCAAAGCAAGGCCGAGGCCATCGAAGCCGCCGAAGCGCTGCTGAACAAGGTCGGCATTTATGAGCGCCGCCACGCCTACCCCGCCCAGCTTTCCGGTGGCCAGCAGCAACGCGCCGCCATCGCCCGCACCCTGGCCATGCAGCCAAAGGTGATCCTGTTCGACGAGCCGACTTCGGCCCTCGACCCGGAAATGGTCCAGGAAGTGCTTAACGTCATCCGCGCCCTCGCCGAAGAAGGCCGTACCATGCTGCTGGTGACGCACGAGATGAACTTTGCCCGCCAGGTGTCCAGTGAAGTGGTGTTCCTGCACCAGGGCCTGGTCGAAGAGCAGGGATCGCCGCAGCAGGTCTTCGAAAACCCGAACTCGGCGCGTTGCAAGCAATTCATGTCCAGCCACCGCTAACGGAGCAATACATGCACACTTACAAGAAGTTCCTCCTGGCAGCCGCTGCCACCCTGGTGATGTCGGCCAACGCCATGGCCGCAGAAAAACTGCGCATGGGCATCGAAGCCGCCTACCCACCGTTCAACAACAAGGATGCCAGCGGTAACGTCGTCGGCTTCGACAAGGACATCGGCGACGCCCTGTGCGCCAAGATGAAGGTCGAGTGCTCGGTGGTGACCTCCGACTGGGACGGCATCATCCCGGCCCTGAACGCCAAGAAGTTCGATTTCCTGGTGTCGTCGCTGTCGATCACCGACGAGCGCAAGCAGGCGGTCGACTTCACCGACCCCTACTACTCCAACAAGCTGCAGTTCATCGCGCCGAAGAACGTCGACTTCAAAACCGACAAGGCCTCGCTCAAGGGCAAGACCATCGGCACCCAGCGCGCCACCCTGGCCGGCACCTACCTTGAAGACAACTACAGCGGCGTCGACATCAAGCTGTACGACACTCAGGAAAACGCCTACCTCGACCTGCTGTCCGGGCGCATCGACGGCATCCTGGCCGACAAGTACGTGCAGTACGAGTGGCTCAAGAGCAAGGACGGCATGAACTACGAGTTCAAGGGCGAGCCGGTGCTGGACAGCGACAAGATCGGCATCGCCGTGCGCAAGGGTGACACCAAGCTGCGCGACGACCTGAACAAGGCCCTGGCCGAAATCAAGGCCGACGGCACGTACAAGAAGATCAACGACAAGTACTTCCCGTTCAGCATCGAATGATTCACCTCGACCGGTACCGCCTTGCGCGGTGCCGGTCCCTTGAACGCAGCGACCCATGAATATCGACCTGCACGGATTCGGTCCGGCCATGATGGCCGGCACCCTGATGACCGTAAAACTGGCGCTTTGCGCCCTGCTGCTGGGGCTGGTCCTGGGGCTGCTCGGCGCCCTGGCCAAGACCTCCTCGATCAAACCATTGCAATGGCTTGGCGGCACCTATTCCACGCTGGTGCGCGGCGTACCTGAACTGCTTTGGGTACTGCTGATCTATTTCGGCACCGTCGGGCTGATGAACAGCCTCGGCGAAGCCCTGAACATGCCGGGCCTTGAGCTCAGCGCCTTCGCCGCCGGGGTAATCGCCCTGGGGCTGTGCTTCGGTGCCTACGCCACCGAAGTGTTCCGCGGCGCCATTCTGGCCATCCCCAAGGGCCACCGCGAAGCGGGCCTGGCCCTGGGCCTGTCGGGCGGGCGCATTCTGGCGCGGATCATCCTGCCGCAGATGTGGCGCATGGCCCTGCCGGGCCTGGGCAACCTGTTCATGATTTTGATGAAAGACACCGCGCTGGTGTCGGTGATCGGCCTTGAAGAAATCATGCGCCACGCGCAAATCGGCGTGACCGTGACCAAGGAGCCGTTCACCTTCTACGCGGTGGCCGCCTGCATTTACCTGGGCCTGACCATCATTGCCATGACCGGCATGCACTTCCTGGAAAAGCGCGCCGCTCGCGGCTTCATGAGGGCCGAATAAATGAACTGGGAAGTCATCATCAAGTGGCTGCCACGCCTGGCCCAGGGCGCCACCCTGACCTTGGAGCTGGTAGCCATCGCCGTGGTTGCCGGGCTGATCCTGGCCATCCCGCTGGGTATCGCCCGCTCCTCGCGCCACTGGTACGTGCGCGCCGTGCCCTTCAGCTACATCTTCTTCTTCCGCGGCACGCCGCTGCTGGTGCAGCTGTTTCTGGTGTACTACGGCCTGGCGCAGTTCGACGTGGTGCGCTCAAGCGCGCTGTGGCCGTACCTGCGCGACCCGTTCTGGTGCACCGTGCTGACCATGACCCTGCACACCGCCGCCTATATCGCCGAAATTTTGCGTGGCGCGTTGCAAGCCATCCCCAAGGGCGAGATCGAAGCCGCCCGGGCGCTGGGCATGTCGCGTGGCAAGACGCTTTTCTACATCATGCTGCCGCGCGCCGCGCGCATCGGCCTGCCGGCCTACAGCAACGAAGTGATCCTGATGCTCAAGGCCAGCGCCCTGGCCAGTACCGTGACGCTGCTGGAGCTGACCGGCATGGCGCGCACCATCATCGCCCGCACCTACCTGCCGGTGGAGATCTTCTTCGCCGCCGGGGTGTTCTACCTGCTGATCTCGTTCGTGCTGGTGCAAGGCTTCAAGCTGCTGGAACGCTGGTTGCGCGTGGACGCCAGCCAAGGCCGCTGAGCCTCAACCCACTGCAAGCCAGCTTCTACAGCCATGCGCCGCACCTGTAGAAGCCGGCTTGCCGGCGATGGGGGCACATGGCGCCCCCTTCCAGACCGCGCCCCCGGTGCCTGCATGAACACACCCTCCTACCTGCACACCCCCCACCTGCTCGAGCGCTTCCAGGCACTCGACCACTTCATCACCCGGCACCAGCACCTGTGGCGCCCGCGCCCCTTCACCCTGCCGCACCTGGGCTGGGAAGCCGAACACCCCGAGCTGTCCACCTGGCTGCGCCAACGCACCCTGGAACAGGCCGAAGCCGCACGCCACCCCGAGCAGTTGCCAGCCCCGGCACCCTTCCCGCAGCTGGCCGCCCAATCCCTGCAACTGTCGGCCGCAGGCGAGCTGCCCGACGCCGGCCTGCACCCTGCCGGCCACCGCCTGGACGTCGCCGTGCCCGGGCGCAAATGGCAACAGATCGAAGCCTTCACCCGCCGCCTGGCCTTCGCGCAAGCGCCACGCCACTGGCTGGACTGGTGCTCGGGCAAGGGCCACCTGGGCCGCCGCCTGCTGCAGCCCGGCCAGCAACTGACCTGCCTGGAATACGACGCCGAGCTGGTGCAGGCCGGCCAGGCCCTGAGCGAACACCACCACCTGCCCGCCACCCATGTGCATCAGGATGTGATGGCCAGCGACAGCGCCCGGCACCTGGCCCGCGACACCAGCGCGGTCGCCCTGCACGCCTGCGGCGACCTGCACGTACGCCTGCTGCAACTGGCCAGCCAGCACGGCTGCCGTCAGCTGGCCGTGGCCCCGTGCTGCTACAACCGTACCCAGGCCGAGGCCTACCAGCCGTTATCCACAGCCGCCAAGGGTTCGTTATTGCAGTTGTCACGGGAAGACCTGGGCCTGCCCCTGAGCGAGGCCGTTACTTCCAGCGCCCGGGTACGGCGCCAGCGCGACACCTCGATGGCCCGCCGCCTGGGTTTCGATTTGCTGCAGCGCGAACAACGCGGCATCGACCAGTACCTGCCGACCCCCTCGCTTGCCGTTGACTGGCTGGCCAAACCCTTCGAGCAATACTGCCGCGACCTGGCCGAGCTACGGCATGTGGAGCTGGCCGGCAGCCCCGACTGGCAGGCCCTGGAAGCCGCCGGCTGGCAACGCCTGGCCGAGGTGCGCAACCTTGAGCTGGTGCGCAAGCTGTTCCGCCGGCCGCTGGAGATGTGGCTGGTGCTCGACCGCGCGCTGTTTTTGGCCGAGCAAGGCTACGAGGTAAAAGTCGGCACGTTCTGCGACTACCCCCTCACCCCGCGCAACCTGCTGGTGCTGGCTGAACGCAGTTGACAGCCTGTGGATAACTCTGTGAACAAGCTTTTGATGAAAATCGCGATTTAGTGGATCCAATCGCTATTTAGACCGCCTCGCTTATTCCACACAGCTTCTGAAAACCAGTAAAAACAGGCCTTTGCGCAAAGACCGGTGGTAACGCCCTTCGGCATGCCTTTCGCGCAAGCGGCCAATGCCGCTTGTGCATAAGCCTTCGAGTGTGCTTGAGATCACACCTGCAGGAGACCGCAAACCGTAGGAGCGGCCTTGTGTCGCGAAGGGCTGCAAAGCAGCCCCAACAGACCCAAGCCAAACGCAGAACTCCAACACCTCGCAAAAAATGCCCCTCAAGCCAGCTTCAACAACCCCATCCCCACCAGCAACAACAGCAACCCCAACCACCCCCGCCCGACCAGCCGCTGCCCAAACAACGCCCAGCCCATGGCCACGGTAGCCAGAATCCCGAAGCCACCCCAGATGGCGTAGGCCAAGGACAACTCGATGTCCTGCACCGCCTGCGCCAATGCGGTAAAAGCCGCCAGCACGCAAACAATCGAGGCCAAGCCCAGCCCCTTGCGACGGAAACCGTCGGAGTACTTGAGCAACAGGTTGGCCAGCACTTCAAGGGCAATGGCCAAGCCCAGCCACAAGAACGGAATCAGCATGGCAGCGCCTCCCCTTCAGCTTTGGCAGGTGTGCTGCGGGTACCGGCCTTGACCAGCAAGATGCCGGCAATCATCACCGCCAGGCCCACGGCCTTGGCCCAGCCCAGGCTTTCACCCAGCCAGAGCACGCTGACCAGGGTAATCAGCACGATGCCGATGCCTTCCCACAGCGCATAAGCGACGCCCACCGGCACCCGCTTGACCGCCAGGGCCAGGAAGAAATACGACAGGCAGATCATCACGTACATGACGGCATGCCCGATGAATGGGGACGAAGTGGCGGCGAGTTTCATCGACGCCGTGCCGATCACCTCGGCGGTGATGGCAACGACCAGATAGATCCAGGAACGCATGGTGCCCTCCCATGGGCGACAGCAGCCGAGTGCGCAGGCATCGGCGCCAGGCAAAGACGTTTAAGGCTGTGAAGGGAGGGTGGCACTAGAGGTCGCCCGTCCAGTGACGTTCACGGGAGACAAGGCAGGAGGTAGAGAGGAGCTTGAAAGCTTTGATGTTCAACATAATGAACAAAAGCCTAGCTATCCGCCGTATAAAAGTCAAACAAGACGAAAACGTAAAATATATTAATCATCAAGGCGCCAGAATAAAAGCGCCATCAAATCGCCACCAGCCGGGACAATATCGCAGCAAACCTGTATGATATGCGCCCTCCAAGGACTCACTCGAGACAGCCGGCTATCCGGGGCAGGCTTTTCTTACATAAGGAAAAGCACCGTCCTACAACCGAGCGCGTCGGAGACGCTGGATACTCTTCCAGCCCATTTAGCGGCACAGCCACCTGACAGCAAAACGGAAGCGCGTCACAGCTGCTAGCCCTTGTGCTACCAGCTCTGAGTTAACGCCGGTAAAATCGTCGGCCACTCTGCGGTACCCTCAAGCGCCTCCTACTACAGACCGATCTGGAACGGACCGAACATCGTGAAACACGCCAAATCTTTCGCCCTGCTGACCGTCGCCCTGGCCATGGCCGGCTGCGCCAGCCCCGCCCCGACCGCCAAGCCCACCACGCTGGACTGGAACACCCCCGGCATGCAGCTCGGCGGCGACCGCGGCCTGCCCCTGCACGCCACCGAAAGCCCGTGCCGCAAGCGCGGCTGCGACAACGACAAGCTGTTCTTCAACCCCGGCAAAACCGAGCCAAGCGTGAACACCATCCACCGCGGCTGGTAAGAAATTTCTCCTTTTGCCTCGGTGACTTAGGCTATCGCAGGCAGATTGCGAGGAAGTGGTTTACAGGCTCGATTCCGTCGCTATAATGACGCCCCTGTGCCGGTATAGCTCAGATGGTAGAGCAACTGACTTGTAATCAGTAGGTCCCGGGTTCGATTCCTGGTGCCGGCACCATACGCAGTACGCAAAAGGCTCACCGAAAGGTGGGCCTTTTTTGTTTCCGCCGTGGTAAACCACAAATCACCCCCGCCTCGCCGCCGGCAAGCCGGCCCCCACAGGCACTGTACAAAGCGTGAGTTCGATGCGCTCCGTGTAGGAGCTGGCTTGCCTGCGATGGGCTGCGAAGCAGCCCCAACAACCCAAGGGGCGACGCAATTATCTGCCCACCAGCGCACCCCAAAAGCAGACACATCCTCGCATCGGAATACCGGGCTGCCGTTTATGATCAGCTCGATCGCACCGGCCCCTACTGATTCCGCCAACGACTTGATGGGCCGATCTGGGTGCTGGTCATACTGGATACGTCGCAGCCTTTGCCGAAATCGTCCTGAACGTCCTGGGGTAAGCCTTGGTATTAACGCTCCACGGCTGGGATATCTGCGGCCACGGGTTCCGCGCCATGGCGTGCAGTGCGCTGGTCGAGTCTGGCCTATGGTCAGAGACGGCCATCGAACGGCAGATGAGCCGCAAGAAACGCAACAACGTGCGCGCCGCCTATACCCATAATGCAGAGTTCCTTGAAGGGCGCCGGATGATCATGACCTGGTGGAGTCGGTTTCTAGAGGCGAACCGCGAGGACCATATGACGCCGCATGAGTTTGCCAAGCGAACGGGCGAGAACGTCACGCGCCTACGCAGTGCCAAGAGGAACGAGTAACCCGCCGCACCACCATCTCAACTCGCTATGAAGTTACCCACAGCACCGCATGAAGCTCCTCCGCGCGGGTCCTTTCAAACGTGGCTGCAAAGCCGCCCCGTTTGAAACGACCATACGTAAGAAAAAAATGCTGGCACAGCTTACGTCTGTGGAAAACCACTGATGTCCACCGGGGGACAGTTTTATCCACAGGCGCTAAATCTCTGATATCGCGCTGCTTGACGAATATTGTCCACAGACGTAGACCGGGAGTCGCAAGCGCTGTCGATGACAGCATCCCAGGTGACCCGAGCCTTAACGGTCACCCCGCCCCCGCGGTGGTTCACCCGCAAGTACGATTCGCGTCCGGCAGCTCGTACGGTCACTACCCATGTGATGGATGCCAACTCAATATCGTTGCCCCTGCGGCAACCACCCTACCCATCTGCTCAGCAGCAACCTATCCGCTTGGCCATTTCGCGTGCGCCAACCTGCGCCCGTCTCTTTCACTGGAAAGAGACGGGCGCTCCTGACACTGCTGCAGCCCTGATCGCACATGGCTCAGCGGCAATTCCCCTCGTGACAATTGGCGTGACAAACGCCGATGTCACCAGCAACAGCCATGCAGATGATGGTGCCGCAGACCAGGGAATGGACTGCACCTGACTGACAGTCAGGCATGCCCCGGTCATCGCATTGCTGCGTTCACCCGGCTCAGGATCTCTCAGGCGCTGGTCTCGTCAGCCAGCGCGGCCTCCACCCGCCCACCGGTAACGGTGCTCAGGAGGCCAGATCATGAGATGCCCTTGCTCCCGGTCGTAAGGAGCCGCCAGTCCCGCGTTAGAGGACATCCCCACAGGTCGCAGGGGCCTTGATCCCTGATAACACTCAACATCCATGGCGGGATGACGTGGGGAAAGTTTCAAGGGTTTTGGGGTCGAGAGGAGTTAGATCATGGCATTAGTATGTAGACGGGATGGACGCAATTTTGGCTATGGCCGACAACTGAGTTACGCCGGGCCACAGGCTTTACGCGATCTCTTTGGCGGCGGGCATTACGGGACGGTCAAAGCGCACAGTGATCGGTGGCAGGCATTTGTACGGTGGTGTCGATCTGAGGGTGGTCCAGGATTCAATGACGCTCGGCAGATTGATCGGCAGACATTACTGGACTACGCCCGGCATTTGCGCCTGCAAGTTGACCAAGGTGAACTCAGCATCGCCACTGCACAAAACCGATTGTCCAGCGTCAACCGGACCATGGGCGCGCTCCGCGGTGATCACTATGTGAAAGTGCCAAGTCCGAGCAAGGCATTGGGAATGCAGCGCATCACCGTGCGCACGACAAATCCTCAAGGTCAAGATCACAAACACGTGATACGCGTCATCGAGGCGCTCCGCGAAAAGCATCCGCGTGCCGCCGCCATCGCACAATTGGCACGCGCCACTGGCATGCGTCTGCGCGAAGCGATTTTGGCCGACCTACCGCGACTCAAGCGTGAAGCCGAATACTACTACAAGATCAACATCCAGGACGGCACCAAAGGTGGCCGCGGCGGCGTAACCGCGCCTCGTTGGATCACGGTGGATGACCATATTCGCGAAGCGCTCAGGTACGCCGAACAGGTCTCTCCCGTCGGTAGCCGCAAGCTGCTGGCACCGAACGAGAGCTACCTCGATTTCCAACTGGAAATCGTCCGCCCCGCCCGAGATATCCTCCATACACACAACCTCAAAGGCTTCCACGAACTGCGCGCGGCTTATGCGTGCGAACGCTATGAGCAGATCACACATCACCTAGCGCCCATCAATGGCGGCAGGTGCAGGCGCCTCGATCCAGGCCTTGATCGAGAGGCACGTATACAAATCAGCTATGAGCTGGGACACGGTCGAATCGACGTGGTATCGGCGTACATCGGTGGTCGAGCATGAGTAAGCCCTACGACATGGAGCTTTTCCTGGCTGGAGTGCTGACTGGAGCGCATGCCACACGAGAACGTCACACCCGCCAAGCCAGGACTATTCAAGCAGCCATTTCTGAACGCTGGCACCGAGATAACCCATGGACCTGGCAACGAAAGCATCTGGCGTGGTTTCTCGATACGCACGTGAACCGGCGCGCTGAGTCGACGCGCTACTACTATCTGTTGACCGTAAAATTGCTCACTATTCGCTTAGGAAAGGTATGGCAGTTCAAATGACAGTCGAGGATCAGCAACCGACCAGAGACGGGCGATAGGAATTGGTTTCTTCGCCAGCTTTTCGCAACATCGCCAGCTACTAGTAACGCCACCACATGGATTTTTCCTCCTCCTCCCCCGCTTCTTGCCCTCTCAACAGAGTATCCCCAGCACCGAAACGTCCATTGTTTTTTTTTCGGAGCACTGAATCGGACGTCTACAAACCCCCTACAACCCGCGATCACCGGGAGCACACTCAGCACGGTGAGCACGCACAGCCCAGCGAGCACCGAAACGCTTGCAAATGCATGTTTCTTAACAGTTTGGTTGACAAAAAATTTTCAACTCAAATCTGAGTGGCTATTTTCTTACTCTTACTCAATACTCAGATTGGAATATACCTGCAATATCGGGTTCAGATTGCACGTTCTAAGTCTTTGATAAATAACGCTTTTTAGTCGACTCTTGGTTTCAGCGAATGATTCCCGAACGGTCGGGCTTTCAGCTGAGATTACTAACTCGGAGATTGCATCATGACTGATACCCCTATCCCCTCACTCCCAACCCCAGCGCTACCTGCCGCTGCCCAACCCTCAACTGTCGTCAATCAGACGTCTGCGGGTGTATTAGACCAGAATCTTGCTGCTCTACTAGCTTTGAATACCACTCAGAAAAAAAAGAGAAAAAGTAAAGCCCATCTTAATGCAATGAAAATGCGTGGAGAGTTATGGCCAGAGCTAGATACCAGCCTTCTATGGGATCGAACAGTCAATGATGGATATTCATCGATCCCTAGAACTCTTTCACTCATAACCAACATGATTGACGATCTCGCAAAAAAGCATACCGGAAAGTCTGTCGCCGCTGGAAAAACGTATTTTGCTCTGTGGTGTAGGGTGTGGGATGAAAACATGCTAACTATTGAGAATGAATCTGTTTATGCCATTGAGTCGGGATATTCCGGGGAGCGGAACGTGACGACCTGGCGGCAGCATATGAAGGTCCTTCAAGAGCTGGGCTTTATCGATACGAAAGAAGGTGCTTATGGCCCCTACAATTTCGTCCTCATATATAACCCATATTTGGTACTGAAAAAACTTAAGTCACAGATACCTGCACCCTATTATCAGCTGCTCTTGCAACGTGCGATTGAGATAGGTGCAGATGGTGACCTCATAGATAAGCCAAACAAGGAAAAGAAATAATGGAAAACATAAAATTACTTATGATATTAGCCATCGAAACCGTAAGACTTATTAGTCAAATAATCAAGTTATTCCAATGATATCTGTTGCGGATGTATGAGATCTCAATAGAACTCATACATCCGCCTATTTAATCAGTACAGGTCTATCGCAGAATATCTTGGCTCGCATATGCAAATTGGGCTGCAATTGACCACCTAGATGCATGCTGTTTCGTCAAAAAATATTTCTGTGCCTGTCTTTGACGATACGGCTATAGTACGCTTGATGGCATTTTGATAGCCTAGCTTCCAAGGGCAGCTTTGGGAGTCGGCACACACCAAAATGGTATTTGAGACAGAGATAGATAAAAACTATTGAACTCCGGATAGATCGAGGAATGAGACATGAGTGAACAATTCGTGTCCGACGCGGCAGGAACTCCGCATCTGGCAGAGCAGGACGATAGTCTTAAAAACCTGAAACTATTGGTTGAATCCTTCAATACAGACAATCTGAACTCCCGCGACCGAAAGAAGCTCCAAGAACTTCGATCAATTCTTTCCCCGCTACTAAAAAAAGGCGGCGCTTTAGCAGACTTATCTCAAGATGGAAAAGAAGTTTTAGCATTTCCAATCGACGTCGACAGTGTCCTACAACATTTAAACCAAGACATGAGGGATGACTGGTTTACTGACACACTTCAACACAAAGACCTTCTCTCAAATAAACAATCACTTCATGAAGTGCTTCATGAGTTGTTAAGTGAAGGGAATGGACAATATATTGGCTCTTTCCGGAATGTTTACAACATACCTAAAAAAGGGCTAGGAATTAGGTACTCGTTAGAAACTGACTTCTATGACAGATTTATATATCAATCAATCTGTACCTTCCTGATACAGTTTTATGATCCACTTTTATCTCATCGAGTACTAAGCCACAGATTCAACAAAGAAAGAAAAACAGAAAAGTATATATTTAAAAGCCGAATTGATTTATGGCAAACTTTCGAAGGTGTGACCAGAACGGCTCTAAACAACAATCAATCACTACTAGCAACCGATCTAATAAATTGCTATGAAAATATTACAATTGAAACAATTCGCACAGCTTTTGAGCGATCAATTGAAAACATAAAAACTTCCGGCCCAAACAAAGTATTAATTAGGAATGCAGTGCAAACCCTCTGCAACCTTTTGTCGCGGTGGGGATACAGTGAACGTCACGGACTACCTCAAAACCGCGACGCATCGTCATTCATCGCAAACGTCGTCTTAAATGATATTGACCATGAAATGGTGCGATTAGGTTACGATTATTATCGCTACGTGGACGACATCAGGGTAATTTGTCCAAACACGAGAGTCGCAAAGAAAGCGTTGACTGAGCTTATAAATCAGCTCAGAAAGGTTGGAATGAATATAAACTCTGGGAAAACAAAAATCTTAACCCAAGACTCTACCTCTAGTGAAATTGATGAGTTTTTCCCAACATCTGACGATCGAAGCATCACTATCGACAACATGTGGAGATCAAGAAGCAGAAGGGTTATTGCGCGTTCAGCAAAGTACATATATCAAATATTGAAAGAGTGCATCGAAGATAAACAAACACAGTCCAGGCAGTTTCGATTCGCGGTAAACCGACTGATAAAACTGACTGATGCAGGCATTTTTGATATTCATGCAGCCATTGCAACAGATTTAAAAGCACTCTTAATTAGCTCACTTGAGGACCATGCGGCCTCGACCGATCAGTACTGTAGACTTCTAGGGATTCTAGACCTCAACGAGCAAGAGCTCAGTGATATCTACAACCATCTTAGTGACCATGAGCGCTCGGTTCACTCTTGGCAAAATTTTCATCTATGGTTACTTCTAGCAAATCGCAAGTACAAAAATATCAACTTAATATCGCTAGCAACCACAAGAATAAATTCTGACGTACTTCAACCAGAAGTAGCGGCAATTTTTATTTATCTAAAGTGTGTTGATGAGACACAAATTTTAATTGATGTCATTTCCAAATTTGAGTCTACCTGGCCATATTATCATCAACGAAATTTCCTATTAGCTTGTAGTGACTTTGATCAAAGTCAACTGAAACCTTTGATTTCTAAGCTAGGCCCTAAACTTAAAAGGACCGGCAGCAGAGCCAAGCCATATTTTACGAATGGTATTCCTATGGTCGAACGAGAAAAAATAGCCATGCTCGATCTTTATGATGAGATCACACCATATGACTGAATCAAAAAAAGCCTTACTGTTTATAGCTGACTATACAGACCAAGGGCAAGACAGAACCTTCCTATGGTCCGATGGTACTTTAGGTGAAGTCACCATATCTGACTTAGTAGATCAAAAACATGAGCTTGTCTGCCATGACTTATGGTTAATTGCCCCATCGCTCTATCGGGCGACAAACAAATTACCATCTAACATTACAGACATTGAAGAACTTCGAATCCTCACCTCCGGAAAGAAAAAAGAAAGAGAATCAAGAGACAAGAAAGACATATCCCAGCTACTATCCGCATTTGTTTCCGACGAAATTATTGCAAAATATAAAGAAATTTTTAACCGCAAGGCACCTCTAGATGAAGCCATTTTCTCTTCAATTGGCGAAGCATTATTGAAATGCTTCGAAGTTGTAAAAAAAGATGCAGAAACTGCCGGTGAATGGGATAGATTCATGGCAGTCGAACGTCCCGTAAACGACTACCTAATAAAATCAGCGTCCGAAGGCATTTCTATCTCTGAAGAAAAACTTAGGCACCATAAAAACAAAATAGAATTTGAATTCTATATGGCATTGAAGAATTTCTCTTCCGACTACGATATGCCTCTAGAGGTTCCTTCCGACCAAGCCGTTATCGAATACCTAGAGCCCCAAGGGTTTGATTTTACCGGTCTAGACGTGGATTACATTTTAAATTTTGTCCCTATGCAATCAAACTTTGCAGTGGACCTAATTAGCTTAAGAAAAATTCAAAATTCACGTAGAGTATTAGCAGCCATTCCATTGAGCCAAAATCGAATTTATCCGATCGTCGATAGCTTTGGATCTATCACCTCAAGAATCTACTTCAAAGACCCGTCGTTGCAAAATCTTGCAAAACACCATCGAGACATTTTAATTCCAGACACGAATAAGCAGTTGTCATACATAGACTACGATCAATTTGAAGCAGGCGTAATGGCCGCACTCTCCGGCGACGAGAAATTATTAGCGTTATACAATAGTAGTGATGTATATGAAATTGCTGCAGAAGAAATATTTGACGATAAGAGAAAGAGAAAACAAGCCAAGAGGTTATTTCTTTCTTATGCCTATGGAATGAAGCGGCAACACATCCTTGCTGCAGCGCAGGGTTTTGGTGCAGATCGCCAAAACGCTAAGAAATTTTTTGACCAATTCAAAACATTCGAAGCTTGGAAAGTCTTAGTCCACGAAGAATTTCAACGCACGGGAAGAATTGGCACTGCGTTTGGCAATTATATGCAACGCGATCGAAAAGGAGAACTAACAAGCAAAGAAAAAAGATCTGCTATCAGTCAAGTTGTACAAGGAACTGCCTCATTAATATTCAAGAAAGCACTGCTATGCTTGAGTTCAATATCTGAGGTAAAACTAAAACTGCCAATGCACGACGCTGTTTTGCTGGAGCATTCCGCAGACTACGACGTAGATCGAGTAATAAATATTTTTTCAGAAGCGATGTCTGAGCATTTTCAAAATCAGATTCAAGGCAAGGCTTCATTAAGCCAATTCCATGAAAAACCATAGCTAGTAAAGCTGTGGATTGGTACAAAATTTCTTGAGAGTTCCTTACGGGTTGGTTAAAGGCCCCAGGTTTTTACTGGATTGATCTGGCCACATCCGGAGCTCACTGGATCTGGAGATAGACGTACAGATACCTCGATGATTTTTAACTAATCTATTTTAGACCATAAAGGTAGTTTTAGAGATAGACTGCTTATTCAACATAAATAAATAACAACACTATCAATAAGATATGTATTTATTCGACTCCTGGTGCCTTTAAATAATCTCACCGGAAAGTGGCCCACTTTTTCGCCCCCCCTCACCCCTGCATCAAAACCTTCTGCAACCGCCGAATCTCCCCTCCCCCCACCTCCAACGCCACATTCCGCCCTTCCTTCCCCAACCCACTCACCAACACCACCCCACCCTTAACAAAATTACGTTCCTGCGCCAACGGATACAGCGCAATGATGTGGTCCACACTGACCACATACTGCCGATGGTTAACCCCTTCAAAACAGACAAACCGGCTCACTCCCTGCGCTCCCCTGAAGCCGCTGCACGCTGGCAACCCATGCCTGTGAGCGTAGCTTGCCCAAGCAACGCCATCACCCCGCCACTACCCCACTTGTTGTTTTCGCTCAATAACCCGCACACAAAATACGGTTATCCATAAGCGCGACGGCTTTCGTCGACTTACGGAGAAGTCCCATGAGCGAGCAAGAAGGAGTAGCCCTGACCCGGCGTGGCATCCTTGCCGGCGGCGTGTTGCTGGGCGTTGGTGCCAGCCTGTTGGCCAGTAACCAGGCGCGGGCAGCAACGCCAGCACAGCAAAAACCGGCAACGGCCCTGGCCAAAATGGAGCGCGTCAAGGCCGAGCTGGTAGCCCCACCCCAGGTGCACGCCCACACCCAGCAAGCGCCTGGCCAACCGCGCATCGTCGAGTTCCGCATGGTCATCGAGGAGAAGGAGCTGGCGGTCGACAACCAGGGCGCCTTCATCCACGCCATGACCTTCAACGGCTCGGTGCCAGGCCCGCTGCTGGTGGTGCACGAGGGCGACCAGGTCGAGCTCACCCTGGTCAACCCGGCCAGCAACAGCATGATGCACAACATCGACTTTCACGCCGCAACCGGCGCCCTGGGCGGCGGTGAGCTGACTCACGTGCAGCCGGGCCAGCAGGTGAAGCTGCGCTTCAAGGCCGACCGCGCCGGGGTGTTCGTGTACCACTGCGCGCCGGGCGGGGTGATGATCCCCTGGCATGTGGTGTGCGGCATGAACGGCGCAATCATGGTGCTGCCGCGTGATGGCCTGAAAGACCCCGAGGGCCGGCCGCTGCACTACGACAAGGTGTGGTACATCGGCGAGCAGGACTACTACATCCCCCGCGACAGCAGCGGCAAGTTCAAGCGCTACCCCACGCCCATCGCCAGCTTCGGCGACATGCAGCAACTGATGAAGGGGCTGGTGCCGTCGCACATCGTGTTCAACGGCAGCGTGGGTGCGTTGACCGGCGAACACGCCCTCAGCGCCGAGGTGGGCGAGACGGTGCTGATCGTCCACTCCCAGGCCAACCGCGACACCCGCCCGCACCTGATCGGCGGCCATGGCGACTACGTGTGGGCCTCGGGCAAGTTCGCCAACCCGCCGCAGCGCAACCTGGAAACCTGGTTCATCCCCGGCGGCGCAGCGGGTGCGGCGTTGTACACCTTCCGCCAGCCCGGCCTGTATACCTACCTCAACCACAACCTGATCGAGGCGGTGATGCTGGGGGCTGCGGCCCATGTGCAGGTGCAGGGGCAATGGGACGACGAACTGATGAGCCAGCTGGAGGCGCCCGGCCCGATCCGCTGAGGCGTTGACCCAGGTCACGCCGATTGGCCATGGGCGGCATAGCCTGTGGTTCAGGTACCCACTTCATGGAGGGAGACCATGGCCAAGAAATTCCCCGCCAACCCCAGCCACCCCGAGCGCATCTGCTGGGGTTGCGACCTGTATTGCGCAGCCAATGCGCTGGCCTGCGGCAACGGCGCCAGCCGCACCATGCACCCGGTCGAGCTGTTCGGCGAGGACTGGGACAGCTTCGACAACGGCCTGGAAACGCCGCTGGACGCCAAGCCGGTCACGCTGCAGCCAGGCAGCGGTTGAGCACCTGGGCGGCGCACGGCACCATGGCGGTCGCCCATTTACCCGCAAGGACCGCCCATGGACTTCTTCAAGAAACTGTTCGGCCTGTCGCGCCCGAAAGCAGCTGAACAACCAACCGCGCCAGCGCCAGAACCCGCCATGACCGCCGCCGAAGCCGCCAACCAGGCCGCCCGCGAAGCCGGCTGCGCACGCCTGGACCGCCACTGGCAAAGCGTCGGCGAAGTCGAGCAGGACGTGCTCGGCTACATGATCAGCCCCAGCCTGATGGGCGGCCCGCACTGGCCCTCCACCCGCCAGGCCTACCGCGTGGTGCGCCGGGCCAACAGCATTGCGCTGGCCACTGACGGGCTGAGCGACCCGTTCGACGATGTCGAAGGCGGCGGCAACGGCTTTGAGCTTGAGCTGTTCATCGAATCGCCCGACTTCCCTGAAGCAGCCCGCACCCCGGGCGATGTCAGCCCGTTCATGCGCACCTGGGCTTTTGATGTGGTGCGTACCGTCGCCTCCACGGTGGCCGACGCTGGCGGCATCACTCATCAGTTGGAGCGCTATGGCGTGCTGTCGCTGGAGCTGCCCGGGGTAAGCCAGTCGCCCTGCATGGGCGATGAAATCCCGGCGCACTTCATCAGCGAGGACGACTGCCTGGGCGTGCTGGTAGGCGGCCCGGCGCCGGACTTTGCCACGCACCTGGCGGACATGCCGCTGTCGCCGGTGACCCTGGTGCCGGTGGTGCTGATTACCGCAGCCGAGCTCGATTACGTGCGCGCAGGCGGCGGGCAGGCGCGCAATGACCTGGTGCAGCGCCTGCAGGCGGCGGGGCATGGGCATGTGAGCAAGCTCAAGCGGGAGAGCGTGGTCTGAAGCGCCTCACTGAAGTACGTGGGGGCAACTGACTTGTTCAATTTCTAAAATCTGGCGCGCCCCCTATAGGAGCAGGCTTGCCGGCGATAGGGCCGGCACAGGCGAATGCTGGCACCGGCTGTGCCGGTGATCGCCGGCAAGCCGGCTCTCATAGAACAAACTGCAACTCATTGATTTAACACGGTCACTGTGGGAAACGGCCTTGTGTCGCGATGGGCTGCGCAGCAGCCCCGGCAATTTTGCATGAGGCAGACCTTGGGGCCGCTTCGCGCCCCATCGCGACACAAGGCCGCTTCCCACAGAGACCGTGGCGCATCTGCGAGACCAGTTCTCTGCGCGACAGCGCAGCCCGAAAGGGCTGGGTGATCTCCTACAGGTACAGCAAATGCCTGAAGGCCATGCGATGCCCGCTCCCACGCTTCAGTTGCCTGCCCTACAGCGCAGCCAGCAGGGCTGGCTCCTCAGCCAAAGGTCTGGATAAACGGTAATGCACTCGCCTTGATAGCCAGCACCACGTGCTGCGCTTGCTCGCACAGGTCCGCTTCTGCCTTGAACACCCGCTCCATCGCCTCGAGCTGATGAAGGATGACCTGCGCAGGGTTGCTCACATCGCACGATTGGGCGAAGTCCAACAAACCCTGGCGTGATGCGAACAAGGACTTGTTTCCCGATAACGATAGCGCCAACACATCCTCTGGAATGTAGGCCGTGGTATTGACGATATCGTAGGCAGGCGCCAGGCGCGCATCGCGCTGGAATGGGTCGGAGTACAGCAACCCGAAGTTCTTCAAGTGCCCGTCGCCATTACCGACGATGCAACTCAAGGCAACCATCGCGAACAGCTGTTGCAAAGACGCCTGAACATGCTCAGGCGCGCAAAAAAGCCGAATGGCCTTGGCGATAGCCGCATAGCTCTTGCTGTACTTCTGGTCTGCGGCAAGCCCCATAAGTGCGGCCATGTCTTCGAAGCCGATCGGGTTGTTACGCTCGTCACGGTCGAAGCGGCGCATCACGAATAACCGGGCGTTATCCGAAAGGAAGAACTGCGGTACCGGGACTCCGGCCGCCTGTGCAATGGACATGCACAGGTACTCGTTGATCGCCAACCCCGGGTACTCGTCGCGCCCGCTTTTGATGATCAACTCGGACGTTTTTGAGGTGAACCGCTGCGCCAGCGGGTCGAACTGCTCCGGGACCAGCACCTTGGGCTGTACCCCGGACACCCCTGCACGCAGGATGTAGCGGTCGACAAGGTCAGCGAAGATATCTTCCGAGCCATCCCAGGCGAGGATGTCTCGCAGTTTTTCGCCGGGAAACTGCTGACGCTGCAACAAAGCATCGACTGATCGAGAACTGACATGGACACGCCCGATCGGCGAACTGCTGCCGGACAACGCCAGCAGAAGCATAGGGTCAACTTGCACGACCTTGGCCAGCCGGTTGCGCAGTTGCTCCAGCACGTAACCTTCCGGCAGGTTCATCTGGAACACCGGGTGCAACTCGCGGTGGCGATACTCCTCTGCACGTACCGGCATCAGCAAGCTGAGTGCCGCGCGCCGGTCCGCGTCAGGCGCATAGCGAAAAAGAAAGTCACCTGCGCTTTGCAGCAGTGCCCCGCTGCCACCCTCCGGTGTGCTGACAGTGAGCGATCCGTTCATTCGAACAACCCCTGAATTTCGTCAAGCGTCGGCATCACTGCTGGCACCACCTGCAGCTCACAATCAAGCGCAGCCAGCACCTTGGCGTAAGCGCCCATGGCAACGGAAAAGCTGCCCTGCTCTATGGCGATGACTTTCTGCCGGGTGAGCCCCGCCAAAGCAGCGACCTGTTGCTGGGTCAGCCCGCGATTGAGGCGGCGAGTTCGAATAAGCGCCCCCAGGCGATCGGTGATCAGTGAAGAGTCCATGTTCCGTATACGTTACAAATCAGTTGCTATGTAACGTATACGCGACCTGATCAAAAATCAACCAACCTCATAAAAAAGCCGCATCAGCCTGATGCCAGACAGTTAGCGTCATAAATGGGCTGCTTTGCAGCCCTTCGCGGGCAAGCCCGCTCTCATAGAACAACACATAACTTATTGATTTACAGGGTCCTGTGGGAAGCGGCCTTGTGTCGCGATGGGCTGCGCAGCAGCCCCGACAATCTGCATGAGGCCGAGACCTTGGGGCCGCTTCGCGCCCCATCGCGACACAAGGCCGCTTCCCACAGAGACCGTGGCGCATCTGCGAGACCAGTTCTCTGTGCGACAGCGCAGCCCGAGGGGCTGGGTAATCTCCTACAGGTACAGCGCCGGCTTGAAGCCTTGCGCGTCCCCTGTGGGAGCGGGCTTTTGCTGCTTAGAACGACGTACTCACCGTCAACTCCAGATTACGCGGGTCACCATAAATCGCCCCCGCATAAAACCCGTACTGGCTGTAGTAGTGCTTGTCGAACAGGTTGTTGGCCCTGAGGCTGACGTCGGTGTCGTCGGTCAGCTGGTACTTGGCCATGGCATTCCAGATGGCATAGCCCGACCAGTTGACGTCGGTGGCGCCGGTGCTCAAGCCATTGGTCGGCTGGCCGGCCGGGCTGGAAATCGCGCGGATGTTGCTTTGCGCAGTCACCCCGGCGCCCAGGGTCAGGCGGTCCAGCGGGCCAGACAACCGGTAGGTGGTGGACGCCTTGAACAGGTGCGACGGGTCGCTGCGGCCATCGCTGTCCACACGGCGGAAGTGCAAGTAGGTGTAGCCGGCATACACATTCCAGTTCGGCGTCAGCGCGCCTGCTACTTCCAGGTCGATACCGTCGGTTTCCTGGCCGGTGCCGGCGGTGTAGGCCTGGGCGCCGGTCGGGGTGGACTGGCTGCCGTCCATCACCGCTTTACCGGCCTGTTTGGTCAGGAAGTACGCCGCCGAGGCGTTCAGGCGGCCATCGAACCAGGCGCCCTTGATACCGGTTTCGTAGCTCTTGCCGCGAATCGGCGCCACCTTGGTGCCGTTGACGGTTTCCTGGGTTTGCGGGTTGAAGATGTCGGTGTAGCTGACATACGCCGAATAGGTGTCGTTGAGGTCATACACCGCGCCCAGGTAAGGCGTGACGATGCCGTTGTTCTGCTGGTTGCTGCGCGCGCCGGTGAGCGCCAGGGTGGTCGCCGAATAGTCGGTAACCCGGGCGCCGGCGATCACCGACAGCGGGTCGGTGATGCTCAGGCGGGTGGCGGCATACATGCCCTGCAGGCGCGTGGTGGTCTTGGTGTGGCGGCCGGTCTTGGAGGCCAGCAGCTGGTAGTCGGCATCCACGCCGTTGCCCCAGTTGCTGATCGGCAGGCCGTTGTTGGCGCGGAACTGGCAGCCCCGGGAGCCTGCGCGGCTGATACCGTCACCGACCATGGTGCAGGTGTATTCCGGCGCCCAGGCCACGGTGCGGCTGTCGTTGTAGCCGAGCATCGCCTGGTGAGTACGGCCGAACATCTGGAACGGCCCCGACAGGTCGATCTGCGCCGACTGCTGGGTGGTGTCGGAGGAGCTGTGCAGGCCGTTGAGCACCGCACCGCTGCCGTCCTGGTCCCAATAACCCCCATAGCCGCCGGTGGTCGAGTTGACCTTGGCCAGGCCACGGTGGTTGAGCGCTTCGGTTTCGCTCTGGGCCAGCTTCAGGTCCAGGCTCCAGTCGTTGTCGAAGCGGTGCGCCAGCGAGCCGAAGGTGGTGCGGGTGACGGTTTCGCCAAAGCTCCAGCTCGGCGCCACGTTGGTGCTGCGCGGCAGGTTGGTGGTGCTGCCGTCACCGAACCAGATCGGGATGTTGGCACCCCAGCCGGCACCGATCACCTTGCTGTATTCGTACTGGTAACCGGCGCCCAGGGTGGTGGCGTCGTCCAGGTCGAATTCGAAGTTGGCCAGGGCGGCGCGCGAGCGCTCGGACTGGTTGTCGCGGAACGAGTTGGCGTCCTGCTGGGTCATCACGAAGCGCGAGCGCAGGCGGCCGTCTTCGGACAGCGGCAGGTTCAGGTCGGCGCCCAGGCGGCGCTTGTCCCAGCTGCCGTAGGTGGCGTAGGCGCTACCGCCGAAGGTGCGGGTGGGCGCCTTGCGGATCAGGTTGACCGTGGCCGACGGGTCGCCGGTGCCGCCCAGCAGGCCGTTGGCGCCGCGCACGATGTCGATGCGCTCGTACAGGTCCATGTTCAACGCGCTGCCGCCATTGCTGAAGTCCGAACCACCCTGGAACTGCAGGCCGTCAACCTTCCAGTTGCTGATCGAGTAGCCACGGGCGCGGAAGTCGGTGCGCCCGCCCACTTCGCTTTTGCTGACGCTGACGCCGGGGGTGGTTTCCAGCGCCTGCTCGATGTTCTGTACGCCGCGGTCGTCCATTTGCTGGCGGGTGATGGTGGTCACCGACTGCGGGGTCTGCCGCGGGGTCAGGTTCAGGCCGGTGGAACTGCGGGTGCTCTCGACGGTGTAGCCGATTTGCCCGGTATCATCGGCCACCGGCAGCGCGCTGCTGTCGATGTTGGTCGCGTCCAGCACCAACGCCTGGCCATCGGCGGCCATTGCAGTACCGGAAAGCCCGAAGGCGACGAAGAAGGCAAGCGGGGTGAGGCGGCTGCCGCCTCGGGTCATGCAGAATGCGTCGTTCATGGTGTGCTGGCGTACCGTTTGGGAAGGCTTCGTATTTGCAGATGATTTTTTGTTACGATTCTAGGCATCCGCCTTCTGCGCTCCATGCCCGGCATGTACGGGCATGTAATAGGACGTAACAGCGCACAAGCCCTCCTCTACAGGTACATCAGTGATGAGCATGACCCTGCTGGTCGTCGACGATGACGACGAGATCCGCGAACTTCTTTGTGAATACCTCACCGAAGCCGGTTACAACGTGCTGGCGGCCGCCGACGGCGAGCAGATGCGCGAGCAACTGGCGCGCTGCAAGGTCGACCTGGTGGTGCTCGACCTGATGCTGCCCGGCGAAGACGGCCTGAGCCTGTGCCGCCAGTTGCAGGCAGTGCCGGGGCTTGCGGTGATCATGCTGTCGGCCAAGGGCAGCACCCTGGACCGCATCATCGGCCTGGAGGTGGGCGCCGACGACTACCTGGCCAAGCCCTTCGAGCCGCGCGAGCTGATCGCCCGGATCAAGGCCGTGCTGCGCCGCCCGCAGCGACTGGAGGCCCAGGCCGAAGAGAGCGACACCGAACCCCACCTGTTCGCAGGTTTTCGCCTGGACCCGGTCAAGCGCCTGCTCACCCACCCCGACGGCCAGGCCCTGACCCTGCCGCGCTCCGACTACCGGGTGCTGCGCGAGCTGCTGGAGGCCAACAACCGCGTGGTGTCCCGCGACCACCTCACGCGCAGCGCGTTCGGCCGCGACCACCTGCCCGACGACCGCTCGGTAGACATGTGCATCAGCCGCCTGCGCCAGCAACTGCGCCGCGCACCGGGCAACGCCGCGCAAATTCTCACCATTCGCAACGAGGGCTACCTGCTGAGCCTCAGCCGCGAAGCGTCGGGGGCCTGAGGTGCGCCTGCTGCGCCGGTTGTGGCCACGCACGCTGTTCGGCCAGCTGCTGCTGATCATGGTCAGTGGCACCCTGGTGATCCAGCTGATGTCCAGCAGCATCTGGTTCGATGTGCGCTTTGCCCAGGTGCTGGAGGCACCGGTGCGCCTGATCGCCGCCCGCAGCGCCCCGCTGATCGCCCAGGCGCAATGCCACGCCGGCACCTTGCAGGTGCCGCGCCACTACCAGCTGCGCTGCGCCGAGTCGCTGCCCGAGGCGCAGCACGACGAGCGCCGTGGCCGGCGGCGCATCGAGCTGCTGCTGCACCAGGCGCTGGCCTATGAATTGGGCCGCGACCCGCAGGTGCGCCTGCTCAAGGTGCAGCTCACCGACGAGTTGGGCCAGCCCATCGTCTGGCGCAGCCTGTTCGGCCTGCGCACCGCCCAGGCCCATATCGAGTTCGCCGTGCCCCTGGCCGACGGCCACTGGCTGGCCATCGACGGGCAAGAGCTGCAAGGCTGGAGCGGCGAATCGGCCTGGGTGCTGATCAGCGATTATTTGTTGCGGGTATACGCCCTGCGCATCGTCGCCGTGCTGCTGGTGTGCCTGGTGGCGGTACGCCTGTGCCTGCGCCCGGTGCGCCGCTTGGCCGAAGCCGCCCGTGGCCTTGGCCGCAACCTCGAGCAGGCGCCGCTGCCGCTGGACGGCCCCGAGGAGGTGCGCCACGCCGCCCTGGCCTTCAATGCCATGCAGCAGCGGCTGATCGCCATGGTCAACGACAAGGCCTACTTCCTCGCCGCCGTGTCCCACGACCTGCGCACCCCGCTGACGCGCATGCGCCTGCGCCTGGAGCGGCTGGAGGATGGCGAACACAAGGAGCGGCTACGCCAGAACATCGCGCAGATGGACGGCATGATCGGCCAGGTGCTGGACTACCTGCGCGCCGGCGAGCAGCAAAATTTGCAGGAAGTGGACCTCGACCGCCTGGTGGCTCGCCTGTGCGCCGACCTTGCCAGCAACGATGAGCCGCTGCCGGTGCACGGCCACGCCGGCAAGGTGCGGGTGGATGCCTTGTTGATGCAGCGTTGCCTGCAGAACCTGCTGGTCAACGCCCTGCGCTATGGCCGCGAGGTGTCGGTCACGCTGGAGGCGGCAATCACCGGTGTTTACATCCACATCGACGACCGTGGCCCCGGCATCGCGCCAGCCTTGCTGGCCACCATCACCGACCCGTTCGTGCGCGGCGAAGGTTCGCGCAACCAGTCCTCCGGCGGCTACGGCCTGGGCCTGAGCATCGCCCAGCGCATCGCTGCCAGCCATGGCGGTGAACTGTTGCTGCGTAACCGTGAAGGCGGCGGCCTGCGGGCCAGTGTGCTGTTGCCCAAGGGCGGCCCCGCCGGTTGAATATCCTTCAGCCCGGCGCCATACCTGTAGCCGGCTTGCCGGCGATGAGGCCACCCCAGGCAGCACCATCCAGCTGCCTGAACGCCGCTCAACGCGCCTACTTGCAATCCCCCTGCAAAATCCGCAACGCCGCCTCGGCCAAAAACCCCGACCGGCTCTTGTGCTCGGGGTGGTTCTGCACATAGCTGTCGATACGGGTCAGCAGATAAGCCGGCAAGGTGATGTTGAGCTTCTCGGCCTTGCCCAGGTAGCGGGTGATGTCGATATCGATCAACGCCCAGGTGCAGCCGGCATATTCGGGATTTGCCGCATGCACGGTCACGGTGCTGGCCTTGGGGATCTCCTGCTGGTCTTGCGCCAGCAGTTCGAGGTGGCCCTCGATGGCCTCGCGGGCCATGGCGATGGCGTGGTCGAGGTCTTCACCGGCGGAGAAGCAGCCGGGAATGTCCGGTACTTCAACGCCCCAGGCGTGCTGGTCGTCGCCGGCAAGGATGGCGATGGGAAACAACATGGCAGTGGTTCTCCTGGTCAGCTGGCGTAACCGATGCGCCGAATTGGTGGGTAGTATAACCACCAATTATCACCAATCAACACTATACCTACCGAGCTGACGAATGGGGCCGGATGGCACTGAACCTCAGTCATGCGCCTGCAAGCCCTGATACCCCCTCAAGGCATGCACTAGGGCGGGCACCGGTACTTTCACAGGGGTGACTGGCCCGAAATAAACTGTGGGAGCGGGCTTGCCCGCGAAGCGCCGCGCGGGCGGCGCTCGATCTTGAAAGCGCTGCAAGGCTTTCGGCGGACACCTTGCAGCCCTCATGCGGTCTAGGTAGACATGGTTCAGACAATCTCAGGGGTGGGCTTGCTCCTGTATCCAAGCTGTACCGAGGCATGTAGCTGCATGCTTTGAAAATGCAGCAGGTTTGGATGGGCATGTCTTGAGGTTGCATCAAGGCATACAAGTGCCCGGCGAAAGCCTTGCAGCGCCCTCAAGATCGAGCGCCGCCCGCGCGGCGCTTCGCGGGCAAGCCCGCTCCCACAGTTTATTTCGGGCCAGTTACTCCTGCGAAAGTACAGGTGTCCGCCTTGGTGCATGCCTTCAGATCGCATAGGGGCATCCAGGTGCATGGCCTGAAACCGCTGGGGCGCGAGCCTCGGATCTGTACGACATTTCCGAACCTGCTACCAAATGCTTCGAGATCAAGCAGCTTCGGACCTATCCTACGCCCGACTCAGAAGCTTCACCGTTGCCGGTCTTTCACCTCGGGAATAACGTCCTCGGGTCGCCATCAGGTGACCGGGTGTGAGAACCCGTCGGGAATCCTTCAGCGGCTGAGTCGTCATGGCAGCCGTGCGCGGGCAGGCTTTGCCTGGCCGAGTTTTCCAAGGTTCCCTCGGTTTCTCACCCCACGCACGGCTGCCACCCTCTACCCGTGAGAAGGTCGACGTGGCAGCTCCTTGAAGCGAACCTTGGAGCTGCATCATGAAAAAAATCGTCCCCGACCCACCCCTGGGCAAACTCCCCCTCACCCCCTTCTTCACCGTCCGCACCGACATGTACCCGCCCGATGCCCTCATGCACCTCAACGAGCTGCTGCGCGGTGTCTCGGAAACCATCGACGAACACTGCCGCAACCACGCAGGCGAGCCGGGCTTGAGCATGCTCGCCAACGCCGCCCACGCCACCGATATCGCCCGCGCTTTGGGCGAGCATGTGCTGGGCAGGCTGGACATGAGCATGTTCAGGAGCGAGGCATGACATGGCCGAGCCCACCGCCGTAACCGCAGGCGTCGAAACCCTGCTGGAGGCCGGCAGCCCACCGCTGCCGCTGCTACGGGTGATGCCCGGCATCCCCATCGACGATGCCTACGAACAGGTGTCGATCTTGCTGGGCTACATCAAGCACCTGATCCGCGAGGGCGATGCCGAGGATGACCACAAACTGCTGGGCGCCGCAGACTACCTCAGCGCGCTGGCCAAGGCGCTGATGAACGATATCGAGATCGCCCGCAACCGGCGTCATTAAGCGCCAACCCCATCGCGGGGCAAGCCCGCTCCCACGGGTACAGCGCAGCATTCAGGCTGGCGCAATCCTGTAGGAGCGGCCTTGTGCCGCGAATAGCCTGCGCAGCAGGCCCGGCAATCTTGCATGGTGCGCAAATTCCGGGCCCGCTACGCGCGCCTTTCGCGGCACAAGGCCGCTCCTACAGGGTACTGCATCACCCGTGCGCCCCATGCTCCGCCAACAAGCTCCTCGCATCAGCGCCCGCGCTGCCGACGCAACTCCACCAACCGCCGACGCATCTCGCGATGCCGCGCGCTGTTGAACACCAGCAGTGCCAGCAACGCCAGCGCCACAACGATTGCCAACAACACCGCAGGCAAGCCGCTGCCGAACAGGCTCAGCACCAGCACCAGCGCCACAACCGGCACCGGCAACACCGCCCACATCGCCCATGCATGGCCACGAATCATCGCGAAGTGCCCGATACACAGCGGCACGATCAGCACGGCGCTGAAAACCATGGTGTATAGCGGGTTGTCGGGGTGATTGAACCAGTGCTCATCCACCCACAACACCAGCGATAACGCAGCCGCCACTACACACATGAAAAAGCCCAACACAAAGGTCGGGAAGTACTGGCGCATGAACCCTTGAAACTCGCCGGGCTTCATCATTCGAATTCCTCGTACAGCCCCACGGCAATGCTCTGCACCGAACCACTCCCGGCAAAGCCCAGCGTCGCGCCGAGCGAGTCGCGCAGCAGGGTTTGCGTGGCATGGTTGATCTGCGCCGGGGTGTAGCGCTTGGTCAGGTTACCTGCGGCCTGCTCCAGCTTGAGCTGCTTGGCGGTCAGGCTCGGGTGCTTGATCGACAGCAACTCGTCGGTCAGCGCCTTGCGCTGCTGGCGGCTGAGGCTCTTGGTCAGCTCCAGCCAACTACGGCCGGTCGAGGCTTTGTGCACCTGCAGGTACTTGAGGGTGGTCAGGCCCGAAGCGCCGACGCCCAATAGCGATACGCCATCGAGCACCAGGGATGCGGTCTGGTACCACTGGCTGTTGTCCAGCGCGTCGTTGGCCGCCGGGTTGGTCACTTCGCGCACTGTGCGCATGATGCCGATGCCGCACTGGATGCTGCTGGCGGTCGCTGCGGCGCCACCGACGTAGGTCAGCACCAGGCTGGTACCCGCAGAAAAAGGCGCGGCGATGGTGCCGCTGAACACCACGAACCAGCCAATCACCGCACCGGCACAGGACAGCGTGGTGTTCACCGCCTCCTTCACCACCCGCGACTCACGCGGGTTGGTCTGCAACTGCTCGGTGTACTGGGCCGGGGTCTGGTACTTCTTGATCTCGCGCAGGATCACCCGCTTGGGGCGAATGCTGCAGATCGGCTGGAATTCGCGCAGGGTGATCACGTTGTATTCGGCGTCGATGTACACCACCCCGGCGCCGACGATACGCGGGTCGGCGTCGATGGCGGCGAACATCTGCGGCAGGTTGATCCGGGCCTGGATGCGCTGGCGGGCCAGGAACTGGGAACTGTTGGCCAGGGAATTGACCAGAAGGTCTGTCACAAGCAAATCCTCATACAATCCACGGCCGCACAAGGCGCTCTGCCTTGTGCGGCCTGTGACGGCCTCATCGCCGGCAAGCCGGCTCCTACAGGTACAGCGCTGGCCTGCGGGTTATGAGATTCATGTGGGAGCGGCGCTGCGCCGCCCCTACAGAAAGCCCCATGAGGCCCTGAAGCATCAAACGTTCGGGCAAGGCACCGGTGCCCAGTCGCCCATGTCCGGGTTGCGGCACATGCCGTTCACCTGGTCGTTACCGGCCTTGGCTACCTGCTGCGCCTCAGCCTGCTTGGTGGTGGCGTTCTGCAGGGTCTTCTCGGTGGCTACCGCCTCTTGCGGCACGTTCTTGTTGACCTTGGCCGGCTGCACTTTCTGGGTTTTCTTCTTGCCGGTGGTGGCGACTTTCGGCGGCTCGGCCACGGCCACCACTTCGGTGCGCTGCACGCCCACCTGCTTGAGGTCCTGCTCGTAGGCCTGGGTGTAGTTGTTCAGGTTCTCACCCAAACGGCCATTGACCGCGGTCAGCAGCTTGTTCGACTCCTGCAGGCCCGAGACGATCTCGGCCAGGCGCTTGCGGCCCTCGGCGTCGTTGATACGGCCCGATTTGCGGCCATCGATCAGGCTGGTGAACTCACGCTGGTAGCAGGCCTGGGACGACTTGGCGTAGGCGGTGGTGCGGTCCATGTCGGAGGCGCTTTTGTTGATGTCGGTGGCATACGAGGCGATGCGCTGCTTGTCGTCGGTGATCTGCTTCTGGCGCTCGGTGTAGTAGCCGGCAGCACCGCCCACCAGGGCGCCGCCCGCCGCGCCGATGGCGGCGTTGCGACCGCGTTTTTCGTCATCCACCAGGGCACCGGCCAGGGCGCCGCCGAGGGCACCGATCACCGCACCGGTGGCCACCGAGCGGGTCATGTCGCCGTCGGTGCTGCGCAGGTGCTGCACCGGCTCGTAGCAGTTGGGGTAGTACTCGACCTTGGTGGTGGCGCCTACCTTGGAGGCCGGCGAGCTGGCGCAGCCGGTCAGCAGCACAGTGCTGAAACCTGCGGCCAGCAGCAGTGCAGTACGGGCCTGGGAGGCATTGATCAGGGGTTTGCGGGTGAACATGGTCAGGTTCTCTCTTGGGTTTGTCGATGGCCGGGGGCAAAAGACCGCCCGGTGTTCCTTTCAGTTGAAAATGTGCCTAGGGGCGCGGGGCGGCCGATGCCAGCAGCTCCTTGAGGATCGTCGCCGGGTCGGCCCGCCGGCTTTGGCGGTACTCCCCGACATGGCGTACGAACAGGGTGGCGCGGGTTACCAGGCTGTTGCCCAGTACCGGCTTGCGGTTGAGTTCTTCACGCACGCGCTGGAACTGCGCCTGGATCACCGCATCGGTGTAGCGCGTGCCGCTGGCCAGGTTGTCGATGTAAATCGCCACGGCGCCATCCAGCGCGGCGCGGCCATTGGCGATGGCGGCGCCGTACATGCGTGCGCTGGTCTGGTCGCCCGAAGCCTCGGCCTTGGCCTGGGTGTTCTTCAGGTTGGTCAGGCGGATGTTGTAGTTGTTGATGGTCTCGGCCACCAAGGCCGCCGACTGGATCAGGTTGCCGGCGGCCTCTTCACGCTGGCGGGCGATCAGCGACACGTTGCGCTTGAGCTCTTCGTTCACCACCCCAAGCTCGGCCTGCTGGCGCGGGTCGCTGGTGGCGGCAATGATGCTGTCCAGGCGCTTGGTCGGGTCTGCTGCTGCGTCGATATCATCGGTCAGCCCGGCCAGGCGGCCCTCCTTCTGCCACTGCTCGAACAGCTCCTGGTAGCGCGAGCGCGGCGCCGACAGGGCGCCGATGGCAATGCGAAAACCGGTGGTTTCGTTGCGCTGCTCGGTGCCATCGCCGCCAAACAGCGGGTATTCGCGGCGCATGCCGGTGAACAGCGTGCCCTCGCCTTCGAGGTAGTTGCCGCCCTTGACCACAAAGCCGCCGTAGGCGCCTTGCAGGCGCCCGGCGTTCACCAGCTGGAACGACTCCTGGACCATCTCGGCGGCGTTGCCGATCACATCGAACAGCCCCAGCGGGTTGGGCTGCTTGGTACCGATCGGCATCAGGCGCGCCGCCTGCCCGGTGCCACCGGCCACCTGGTTGAACACTGCCCAGTCCGCCAGCGGCCCATCACTGTCGCTACCCTCGACCTTGCGCGGGAACAGCCGGCCTTCCAGCTCCTGGCGAGTGACCTGCGAGCCGCCACGGGCGGCGAACTCCCATTCCACCTCGGTGGGCAGGCGCACAAAGCCAACGCCGCCATCCTCGGCCTTGCTGCCCCGGCCACTGACCGGCAGCAGGTCGCGGTGGTGCTTCATCAGCCAGGCGCTGTACACGGCAGCAAAGCGCTCGGCCTCAAAACGCGACAGCTTGACCTTGGGCAGGCGCCCGGCGGCGCTGGTTTCAGCCTGGCAGGCAGGCTCCGCCTCACCACTGGCCAGCGACTGCGCCTGGGCCATCACCTGGGCGTACTGGCGCGCGGTCACCTCGTACTTGCCGATGAAGTACATCATCGGTTTCAGTGGCGCGCCCTTGTCGAGCTTGGGCAGCGTCGGGCCAACGGCCTGCTGCCACTGCGCCGGCAAATCCTGCAGGCTGAACTGGCCGTTGATGAAATCGCGCCGGTAGCCGGAGATGAACGACTGCTTGTAGCCCGCCTCGCCTTCGCTGAACGGGTAGCCAAGGTTCACCTCGCGGTCGTCCAGGCTGCCCTGGGCCAGCACGTAGACGCTGCGCAGCACCAGTTCGCCGCCGCACGGCAGCGGCAGGCTGACATCGCCCGGCAGGGGCTTGGGGTTGTCCAGCTTGCCGACATCGACCGGCTGTGCGGCGGCCTGGGCTTCGGGCTTGGGCTTGTCGTCGCCATCGGCCGGCGAACAGGCCGCCAGGCCCAGAGCAGTCAAAAGCAAGGCCGCAGCCTTGAGGCGGTTATCAGACATCACGAATTCCTTGGGCGGCATCGATGCGCGAAACCCGCCAGCCACCCAGGGCGGCGGCGGTGGTGCTGGCCAGCAGCACGGCACCCAACGCAACGAGGTAATGCACGGGCAGCAGGCGGCTGGCGAACTCGCCGGGCACCTGCATGAAAAGCCGGTTAAGGCCGTGTTCGGCCAGCAGGTACAACAGCCCCGCCACGGCGGCGGCCAGCAGGCCGCTGTACAGCGCCTGCACCATCACGAACAGCAGCAGCGCGGCGCTGCCAAACCCCAGCAGGCGCAGCACCGCAAGCTCACGCTGCTTGCGCTCCACCGCCGCCACCGCACCGGCGGCGGTGGCCGCCACGGCGCCCGCCACGGCCAGCGCGGCGATAATCCAGAACACCAAATCGAGGTTGCGGCTCAGCGACTGCACCTGGGCGATCTGCGCGGCCTGGGTCGATACCAGCAACTTGCGTTCGGCAAAAAACCTGCGCAGCGGCTCCACGTCGGTGAGCTCGCGGGCGTACAGGCGAAACGCCGGGTACACGCGCCGGGTTTCAGCGGCCACCTCATCACCCGGCCAGCCCAGCGCCGGCACCGCGCGGCCATCGCGGTAGTCTTCCACCGCCTCCAGCAGCGCCAGCGGGGCGAACAGCCCATCACGCTCGAAGGCGGCCAGGGGCAGCACGGCGCTCACCTGCAAGCGGGTCTGGCGCCACTGCACCTGGCCGGCCTGCTGGCGGCTGAAGCTGGCCTGCACCTCGTCGCCAGCCTTGGCGCCGAGTTTTTCGGCGGCGGTAAAACTCAGCACCACCTGTTGCACGCCCTCGGGCGGCGCCACCTGTTGCAGCAACGGGTCGCCCTTGGCGGTCGGCAGCATCTCAACCGTTACGCCACGGCCCAAGGCCGGCATCAGCAGCTCGGCGGTGGCGGCAATCTGCCGGGTGCGCGGTATGGCAAAGGCCACGCCCGGGCGCTGCGCCAGTTCTTCGATAAAGCCAGCACTGAAACGCCCACCACCCAGCGGGATGATCTCGCGCACGCCCGGGTCGCGCTGCAAGCGCTCGGTCAGGCTGCCCACCAGGCCGAACTTCAACCCGAACAGCACCAGCAGCGGCGCGATCACCGCCACCAGCGCCAGCACGCCACAGGCCGACAGCCGCGCTTCGTTGCGGTAGTCCTGCCAGGCCAGGCTGGCGATCAGCAGCGGGCGCATCAGGCGGCCTGCTCCACAGTGGCGGTAACGCCGCCGTCGGCATCGCGCCGGCAGGCCATGCGCAACACCCGCAGCCCGGCGGCGCGGGCCAGTTGTTCATCGTGGGTGGCGATCACGCAGGTCACCTGGCGCTGCCCGGCTTCGTGCAGCAGCAACTGCATCACCCGCCCGGCGTTCACCGGGTCCAGCGCCGCCGTCGGCTCATCAGCCAGCAGCAACGCCGGGGCGTGGGCCAGGGCGCGGGCGCAGCTGACCCGCTGGCGCTGGCCAAGCGATAACGCCGCAGGTTTTTTACCCAGCTGGTCGTGCACATCCAGCGCCTGGGCCAAGCGCTCGACACTGCCGTCGTCACTCAACCCCAGCAACTGGCGCGGCAGGCGGATATTGCCGCGCACATCCAGAAAGCCCAGCAACCCGCCGGCTTGCAGCACATAACCCAGCTGGCGGCTGCGCAGCGCGGCCAGGCGGTCGAGGGCGCGCTGGCGCCACAGCCCGGCGATATCCTCACCGCCCAGGGCAAAGCCCTCGGCGCCGTCCGGTGCCAGCACCAGCGCCAGCAAATCCAGCAGCGTGCTCTTGCCGCAGCCGCTCGGCCCCACCAGTGCCACCCGCTCGCCGGCCGCCATGTGCAAGCGCTCCACTTGCAGGCTGTAACGCTGGGCACCCTGCCCGCGCGTCTTGTGCACACCGCTCAGGTTGATCATCACGGCAGCGTCGACAGCGGTACACGGTACAAGGCGTCGCCCGGCTCGGCCTTGCCGAAGCGCACCCAGTTGGCCATGTCGTTGTGGAAGGTTTCGTACAGGCGGATCTTCGAGTCCAGCTCGTCAATGAAGTCCTCCTGCTCGGCCACCGACAGCGACAGCCACAAGTCCTGGGTCATGGCCAGCGACTTGCTGCGGTACGGCAGGCCTTCCAGGTACTCGCCCAGCACCCCGCCCTGGGCCAGGTTGGCGCCTTTGCTCAAGGCGGCCGGGTCGCGGCTCATGTAGGCACTGGCGCTGGCGATTTCGTTGAAGAAGTCGCCCGGCGAACTGCGGGTCTTGCGCGCGGCATCGACGATCAGCTTCAGCGACTGCTGCAGGTCGTTGAGCTGCAGCTTGGTCAGCATCACGCACACCTGCAGGGTGGGCAGCGCCGGGTTGGTCAGGTCGCGGTCGGCGGTCCAGGCGCTGACCAGCTGCGGCGCCTGGCTGGCGCCGTGGCGGCCAAGGAAGTCCATGTGCATGGCATAACCCACCGCCTGCGACTTGGCCGCAAGGGTTGCCCCGCTGGCCAGCAGCGGCACCGGTTGCGGCTGCTGGTTGCGCACCTGGTGCACAAGCTCTGCGAAGGTCGAGCCGATCTCGCGCACCCGCTCGCCGAACGTGCCCACCTCGCCGCCCGGCACACCCACGTACAGGTCGCCGATTTTCGGGTTGCTGTCGGCGGTGAGCACGCGGTACTGGCTTTCGGCGGCGCCGTGGTTCTTCACCCCGGCCGGGGTGCGCAGGTGCAGGGCATAGATCTTGATCTGCTTGCTCAGCGCAGCCTGGCGTACCTCGGCCTCGTTCATCTGGGTGCTGCTGAACGGGTCGTTCTTGCGCAAGGCGCCGGCATCGCTGACCAGCAGGATGATGCGCCCGCCGTAGCCGGACCAGTCCATGCCCTCTACCGCCTGCATCACACCGGCAAAGGCATCTTCGTTGAACGAGTGGCTGGAGACGGTGGTGGCTTTCACCTGGCTCGCGGCCTTGAGGAAGCGCGCCGGGTCGCTGCCCTGCTCCAGGCTCACCAGGGTCTTGCTCAGGTACTCAAGGCCCGGGGTGCGCTTGACGTTGTTACGAAAACCCACCAGGCCAAAGCTGACGCTGCCCAGCTCGCCACGGGCGGCCAGTTGCTGCTGCAACTCGCTGACCACGTCGCGCACCCGGTCGATGTACGGCTGCATCGACACCGAGGTGTCCACCACCAGCACGATGCCGGTGCGGAAGCTGTTGTCGCTGGCCGCCACCACGCCTGCGGCCTTCGGCGCGCTGTCGCGGGCGCTGCTGCCGGGGTCGATGGAGGCGATGTTGAGCAACTGTACCGGCTGGCCGTCGGCGTCGAAGCTTTCGCGGTAGTCGAAGATCGGCATCAGGTAGAACTGGTTCTGCGGCACGGCGCTGGCAGCCGGCTCCAGGGCCATCACCTGGGGCACCTGGTCGGGGTTGTTCTGCGCCTTGAGCAGGCTGTCGCGGGCATCGCTCACGTTATCCAGCAGGCGCTGCACGTCGTCGGCCTGGCGCAGGAACATCACCGGCGAGCGGCCGGAGCGTTCGGTGAACTTGAGCACCAGGCTCTGCTTCCAGTCGCTGGTTTGCCCGGCCTTCAGCCAGCCGTCACGCTGGCCGTCGCTAGCGGCGCCCACCTGCACCCAGGCCTGGCCGTCGACGTCCTTGCGCTGGTACACGTACAGCACCGAAAACGCCGGCAGCGGTTCGCCCGAGGCATCGCTGGGCTGGGCCACCAGCTGCGCTTCGGGCTTGCTCAGCACACGCTGGAACAGGGTTTTCTTGCCGGGCATCAGCAGCGGGCGGCCGTCTTCGCTGGCTGCAACCGGCGGCGGCGCAACCGGCTCGACCGGGGCCTGTACCACAGGGGTTTGCGGCTCGGGGGTGTCGCTGCCGCTCAGCAACCAGAAGAACGCCCCGCCCAGGCCCAACGCAGCGGCGATGGCCACGGCCAGCACGGCCTTGGCCGGTTTGCTGGAGCCGGACTTTACCGGCGCGCTGGGCTTGGGCGCGGGCTGCTTGACCGGCTCGGGGGTTGGCGCGGGTTCGGCCTGGGGAATGTCGATGGAGACCGGGGTCAGCCCGCCCAGGTCCGGCACCGCAGGCGCCACGGGCGCGACCAGCGGCAACGGCTGGATCAGCGTGCTCAGGGTGTCCTCGGCCGGCAGCCGGTCCAGCGCGGCCAGCAGCGCGGCGGCGTCGGCGTAGCGCTCGTTGGGGTCCTTGGCCAGCAGCCCGCGCAGGATGTCCTGGTAGCGGCCATGCTCGATGGGCAGCTCCGGCAGCGGCTCGGTGAGGTGCGCCAGCGCCGTGGACAGCGCGTCGGTGCCGTTGTACGGCAGCTTGCCGACGAGGATTTCATACAGCACCACGCCCAACGCATACAGGTCGGCGCGCCCGTCGATCTCAAGGCCGCGCGCCTGCTCGGGGCTCATGTAGCTGGGGGTGCCCACGGCAAAGCCGGCCTGGGTGAACTGGGTGCGGTCATCCAGCGACTTGGCGATGCCGAAGTCCGACAGCACCGCGGTGCCGTCGGCGCGGAACAGGATGTTGGCGGGTTTGACGTCGCGGTGCACCAGGCCCTGGGCGTGGGCATAGCCCAGCGCCTGGGCCATCTGGCGCACGTAAACCAGGCCCTGCTCGGGCGTCAGGCCCGCGGCGATGCGCTCCTTCAGCGTGCCGCTGGGCAAGAACTCCATGGCCATGTAGTACAGCTCGCCGACATTGCCGATGTCGTGGATGGTGGCGATGTTCGGGTGCGCCAGGCGCGCCAGGGTGCGGCCCTCGCGCAAGAAGCGCTCGCAAAAGGTCGGGTCGGCGGCAAGGCTGGCCGCCATCACCTTCAGCGCCACCTTGCGCTCCAGCGAGCGCTGGGTGGCCAGGTACACGCTGGCCATGGCGCCCTGGCCAATCTCGCCGTCGATGTCAAAACCTGGGATCTGCATGTTCATGTTCATCAGTTGGCCTTCACCACCACGGCTGTGATGTTGTCGGGCGCGCCGCGGGTCAGGCCCAGGTGCACCAGGCTGCGCACCACCTGGTAGGGGTCGGCGTGGCCGAGCACATCGGCGATTTCATGGTCTTCGGCGGTCTTGTTCAGGCCGTCGCTGCACAGCAGGTAGGTGTCGCCGGGCTGCACCTGCAAAGCCACCGACTGCAATTCGAAATGCTCCTCCACGCCCAGGGCGCGGGTGACGATGTTGCCGCGCGGGTGCACCCGCGCCTCGGCTTCGCTGAGCAGGCCGCTGTCCTGCAGCTCCTGCACGTAGCTGTGGTCGTGGGACAGGCGCTCGATGCAGCCATCGCGCAGGCGGTACAGGCGGCTGTCGCCGGCCCACAGGCCGATGGCCAGCTCGCCGCGCGCAGCCAGCACCACCACGGTGCTGCCCATCATCGCCACGCCGCGGCGGGCGGTTTCTTCACGCACGGTGCGGTTGACCCAGGCCAGGCCATCACGCACCTCGTCGGCGAATTCTTTCAGCGAGTCGAGCATCGGCAGGCTGCGCAGGCTGTCCACGGCAAGGCTTGCCACGTAGTCGCCGGCGGCATGCCCGCCCATACCGTCGGCCACCGCCCACAGGCCGGCCCAGGTCAGGTCCAGGCAGGCGTCTTCGTTGATCTTGCGCA
The DNA here is from genome assembly GCF_019139835.1 of Pseudomonas xanthosomatis. Classification (NCBI taxonomy): domain Bacteria; kingdom Pseudomonadati; phylum Pseudomonadota; class Gammaproteobacteria; order Pseudomonadales; family Pseudomonadaceae; genus Pseudomonas; species Pseudomonas xanthosomatis. The sequence continues at coordinate 117,824 of NZ_CP077075.1, forward strand.
CCATGCCGACATGGCTGTAGCTGGCGGCGCTGTATTGCATGCCGGTCATCCGATCGCAGCCTCGCTACCCAATAAAAACCCGGCGAAATCCGCACTGCGCGGCAAGCCCGCGCAGCGCATCAGCCCCGGGGCAATGCGTTCCGAACCCCGGCCCCACCACAAGCTCATGCCCTCGCAGGCGCACTCGGCCAACGCCAGCGCTCGCCCCTCAGGCGAAGTCGCGTCCAGCCGCTGCAAGCCGCCAAAGGTGTTACGCGGCCCCTGTAGGAGCGGCCTCGCGCCGCGAAAAGGCTGCAAAGCAGCCTCAAAGCTCTCGAAGGCAGCATCCGGCTCAAGCGTCGCCAACAACACCTGCTCGACGCCCTCAAACCACTCATCCCCACCCGCCACGACACTGGCCAACGACTCCCCCGCCCCCAACACCTGGGCCACGGTCAACGGGAAATACCGCCCCACCCGGTCGATGCTCGGCATCAGCACGCCCACCACGGCGTCCGGCCCACACACACCCGGCGCCAACGCAAAGCGCCACAACGGACTGACCAGATACGCCTCGAGCCAACGCTCCCCCAGGCCCTGCTGGCTGGCTTGAAGCCCCGCCGCCAGCCACTGGTCCCAGGGCTGGATGAACGTCTGCGGCAGGCCACGGCTGACGAAGTCGCCACGGCAGGCCAGTTTTCCGTAGAAGCCAAGCTCGTTCACAGGCGCTCCGGCAGGCTGAAACCGCTGACCACTCGGCTGCGGAACGGGTTGAAGGCGCTGCTGGCACGCAGCTCGTAAGACACGCTGGCGCCATCGACGCGCAGGCGCAGGTTGAAGCGTTCGGGCGAGTTGCCGGCCACCAGGTCCGACTGGTCGAGCAGGCGGAACCACGCCCACGGCCCTTCCACGGTCAGCCCGGAACGGCCGCTGGCCAGAGGCGGGGTTACCGACAGGCGCACCACGCCGATGCTGTTGGGGTTGGGCCACTGCAGCGCCACCGGGCGGCTCGGGCCGTGGTCGTAGCTGACCTGCTGGCCGTCGAGGTCGAGCAGGAACTGGGTGATGCTGGCGTCCATCGCCACCGGCTTGAGCTCGAAGCGCACCCCCGGTTGCAGGCCGCTGGTGTTGCGGAAGAACGCATCGCGGATGCTCGCCGCACGCTGGAAGGTGGCCAGCACGTTGCTGTTGATGCCGAGCTTTTGCGCAGCCCCCGGCTGCCAGCTCCAGGGGCTGCTGGAGGTGTTGACGTAGGGTTGCAGGTACTTGCGGAAGTAGTTGTCCATCACCCCGCCAACGCCAAAGAACTGGCCGAAGTCTTCGAGGGTGGCGTCCCGCGAGCTGCCGGCCACCAACGGGTAGCGGCCGCTCAGGGACTGGCGGTAGACGTTGACCACCTCGCTGGTCCAGGCGGCGTTGAGCTGGCTGCGCACCCCGCCCATGACGATGTTGTGGGTCGAGCCCAGCACCGAGCTGACCAGGTTCTGCACCACCTTGGGCTGGCGCGCCGCACCCAGGGCCACCCGCTGCGCGGCGGCCTGGGCCTGGTTCTTGGCCTCGCCCAGCAGCGCATCGCCACTGGCCCCGACCATGGCGCTCACCTGCACGTACAGCGTGTTCAGGTCGGTGAGCAAGCCGTCGATGGCCGCGGGCTGGCCTTCGCCGGTTGCAACCAGCGCAGCCACTTCGGCGAAGTGCTCGGTTACCGGGTCCAGCTGGCGCGCAGCGGGGTTGTCGCTGGCCAGTGGCGTATCGCCCAGCAGGCCGCCCAAACGCTGGCGCAACTGGTCGACGCCGGCCTGCTCGGCCTTGTCCTTGACCTTGTCGAGGGTGGTGGGCTGGGACAGGTCGGTTTCATGGGCCACCGCCTGCAGCAGTTTTTTCATCGGCGAAGTCGGCCCGGACAGCACCCGCAGCACATCGGCGGCCTGGCCGACGCTGGTGATGGGCACAAAGTCCAGGTCAGCCAGCAGGGCATCCCAGTGGCGGATGTAGTCCTGGTAATACAGCTGCAGCACGTCATCCGCCAGGCGTTTGGCATCCCCCGCCTCGCCCGGCTCGCGGCCCAACACCCAGCGCTCTTCGGCCAGGGTGGTGGCCTGCGCAAGGCTGGCAGCCAGGAATGCCTTGCGATAGCCCTCGACGCTGAAGATGCCCGGCAGCGGCTCGCTCAACGGCTTGCCGCTCTTGAAGCGGAACACCAGCGCAGCATCGCGCCCGGCGGCATCGCTGACGCGAAAATCGCTCACGCCGGCGGGCAGCTTCTGGCGTTTGACCCGGTCGTACACGCGCTGCGCCACCGGCAGTTGCTGCAGCTGGCGGCGGGTGTCGTCGATCAGGCGCTGGTCCAGGCGGGCGTTGGGCGGGCGCTTGTCGAACAGCGCCGCCAGGTGCTGCTCCAGGGCCTGGCGCATGTCCGGGGCCAGGTCGCGGGGCAGGCTGCGTTCCCAGTCCAGGGTGACCCAGGCTTTGATGAACTCGGGGTCGTAGTGCTCGCCGTCGGCCAGCATCAGGTAGGCCTTGAGGCCCTCGTACAGGTAGTCGGAGGGGCCGCCGGCGTACAGCTGCTCCTCGATGCGGGTGACCAGGCGCGGGGCGAAGATGGCGATCAGCAGCTTGCGGTACACGCTTTGCGATTCGCCTTCGAGCATGTCGCCCTGGTACAGGCCCAGGCCCTCGGCCCAGCCGGGCGGGTCGTCGGCCAGGCGGCGCACGGCGTTGAGCAGCGGCAGCACCTCGAGCACGTTGCGCTGCGCCGGGCTCAGCTCCTGCACGCTCTTGCCCACCGGCTTGAGGCGGCTGTCCACCTCGGCGATGTACTGCTGGTTGGCGCGGTAGCTCACCGCCCACAGGCTGCCGACCACCAGCACCAGGGCCACGCTCAGGGCCAGGGCGCCACGGGCCAGCCACTTGCGCCGCTGCTCGACTTTCGGGTTGCTGCCCACCAAACCGCGCTCGGCGAAGGCCACGGCGCTGAACAGCTTCTCGATGAAGTAGCTGCGCCCGGTGCCGTTCTGCCGCGCCAGGTGCGCGCGGTCCAGGCCCATGCTCTGGGCCATGCTGCCGATCAGGCGGTCGATGGGGCTGCCTTCCTGGGTGCCGCTGGTCAGGTACACCCCGCGCAGCAGGGCGCGCTCTTCGAAGGCGTTGGGCTTGAACACGCCGTCGAGGAAGCTTTTCAGGTTGCCGCGCAGGGCCGCGAACTGCTGCACGAAGCCGTACACCAAATCGCGCCGCGCCGGGTCGCGCTCTTGTTGCAGGCGTTCGACCAAGCGCTGGTTCAGGCGCTGTTCGAGCAGGCCGAACTCATTGCTGAACTGCGCCAGCGGGCCGTCGCCGTGCTGGCCGTCGTCCAGGGCGAAGGTCATGCCCCACACCTGGGCGCGCTCTTCCTTGCCCAGGTTGTCGAAAAACTCCATGAAGCCCGGCACCAGGTCGAGCTTGGTCAGCATCAGGTAGATCGGGAAGCGCACTCCCAGCTGGCTGTACAGCTCCTGGATACGCGTGCGAATGGCCGCGGCATGGGCGGCACGCTCGGCGTCGCTGCCCAGCAGCAGGTCGGACAGGCTGATGGCGATGAACGCGCCATCAATGGGCCGGCGCGAGCGCTGGCTCTTGAGCAGGTCGAGAAAGCCCAGCCAGGCGGCCTTGTCCACTTGCGCGTGGCTGTCCTGGGTGGTGTAGCGCCCGGCGGTGTCCAGCAGCACGGCCTGGTCGGTGAACCACCAGTCGCAGTTGCGCGTGCCGCCCACGCCACGGATGGCGCCCTCGCCCAGTTGCGCGGCCAGCGGGAAGTGCAGGCCGGAATTCACCAGCGCGGTGGTCTTGCCCGAGCCGGGCGGGCCGATGATCACGTACCACGGCAGCTCGTACAGGTTGCGCCGCTCGTCACCGCCCAGGCGCGCCTTTTTCAGCAGCACCAGGGCTTCGTCCATGCGCTGGCGCAGGGTGGCGAGCTCTTCGGCGGTGGCCACGCTGGCAGGGTCGGGCGCGGTTTCGGCAGCCAGGCTCTCCATCACCTTGGCGGCCTGGCGGCGGGCCTGGATCACCCGCCACACGCGATAGCTGACCCACACCGCGAACAGCAACACGATCAGCACCACCCGTGGGGTGGCCGGCACCAGCGCGTCCAGCAGCGGGCCGACGAACCAGATGATCAGGCTCAGGGCCAGCAGGCCCAGTACCGGGATCACCCAGCGAATGACAAAACTGAAAAACGCCTTCACTCGACGCCCTCCGCTAGAACGGTGATTTCAACCCGGCGATTCTTCGCCCGGCCCTGGGCGCTGTCGTTGGACGCCAGCGGCTCGGTGTCGCTCAGCCCTTGCGCGGTGAAGCGCTGCGCCTGCCCGGTGCGGGCGGCGAGGATGTCGCGCACCTCTTCGGCACGGGCCTGGGACAACGCCCAGTTGGACGGGAAGCGAATGGTGGCGATGCGTTGGTTGTCGCTGTGGCCGGTGATCTTGACGTTGCCCTTGACCTTGCCCACCGCCTCGGCAATTCGCAGCATCAGCGGCTCGAAATCGCCCTTGATGCTGGCGCTGCCGCTGGCGAACAGCTCGTCGCCACGGATGGTCACCACCGAACGGTCCACCGCATCTTCCACGGCAACCCGCCCGGCCTTGATTTCGTCGGCCAAAAAGCCTGCCAGGCGCGGGCGTTCGACAGGTTTTGGCTGCACCACCGGGCGGTCCATGGCCTGCACCGGGATTTCGCCCAGGGCGTGGATGCCGCGGAACACCGGCTCCGCGTCCGAGGCCAGCTTCAGGCGCAGGCCGAACAGCACCAGCAACAGCAGCGCCAGGGCGATGGCCAGGCCAACCCACGGCGGCACGAACTGCGCCAGGCGGTCGCGGGCCACGGTCACGCCGCGCCAGTGCGGCGACAGCTCACGTTCCACATCGCCACGGGCACTGCGAATGGCCGCCGCAGTGCGTTCGCGCAAGGCTTCGAGCTGGGCGCGGCCACCGTTCATTACCCGGTAGCGGCCTTCGAAACCCAGGCTGGTGCACAGGTACAAGAGCTCCAGCAGGTTGATGCGCTCACGTGGGCTTTGCAGGCAGTGCTCCATCAGCTGGAACACTTTTTCGCCGCCCCAGGCCTCGTTGTGCACGGTGATCAACAGGCTTTGCTTGCCCCAGTCGCTGGCGCTGCCCCAGGGGGTGCTGAGCACCGCTTCGTCGAGGGCGGTGCACAGTGCGTAGCGGGCCAGCAACACCTCGTTGCGCGGCACGCCGCCGGCTTCGGCGCGTTCCTCGAACTGGCGCAGGTAGGCCAGCAGTTGCGCGCGCAGGCTGGCCGGCGCCGGGTGGGCGATGGTGTTGCGCAGGCGGGTGAGCAGCGCCAGCAGGGGGCCGGCGGCTTGCTCCAGGGGGTTCAGGCCGACCGCCTGGCCGGGGGCCAGGGGTTCGGCGGGGACGTTCAGCGGCGCAGGCGCCGCCTGCGGCTGCGCGGCGGCCGGCTGCGGGCCACGGCCACCGGGGCGCGGCATGAACTGGGTGCGGTCATCCGAATGCATCGCGGCTTAGTCTCCGGTCCGTGGAAGTGCAGTGGCATCAGGGGTCAGAGAACCCTGTGGGAGCGGGCTTGCCCGCGAAGCAGGCGACTCGGTGTATGGCACCGGCTGCGCCGGTAATCGCGGGCAAGCCCGCTCCCACAGGGTCCCGGCTGGGTCGAGTAGTGCAACGAACTCCACGGCTTACCCCCGAATCGCCCAGAAGGCCAGGTTCAACCCGGGGAACTCGCCGGCCATGTAGAAGGCAAAGCCGCCCGACTGCTGCAGCTGCTTCCAGTGCTCGCTGCCGCGGTCCAGCTCGAAGTAGGTGGAGCCTGCATGGAACGGGATCTGCCGTGGTGCCACCGGCAGCGGCAGCAAGCCGATGCCGGGCAGTTGCAGGTTGACCAGGTCGCGAATGTGCTCCACCGAACCGATCTTGCTCTGCTGGCCAAAGCGCGCGCGCAGGGTTTCGCTGGGCACGTCGGCGCGCACCACCAGGATAAAGCTGGCGCTGTCCAGCAGGCTGCGGTCGGCGAGCATGCCGACGTGGATGCCGTAGGCTTTCTCCACCAGCGGGATGGCCACCGCCTTGCTGTCGATCAGCATCGACAACGCCTCGCGCAGCGCCGCCATCACCGGGGTGAAGGTGGCGGCCAGGTCGTCGTGCTGGTACACAGGGTAGCCTTCCGGGCGCCGGCCATCACGGGTGAAGGTGGCGAACTCGCCGGCCAGGGCCACCAGCTCGCTGTACAGCCGCTCGGGGTGCAGCGGGGTCAGCTGGTTGAGGTGCTCCACCAGCGGCTGGGCGCGGTTGACCAGTTGCAGCAGCATGAAATCGGCAATCTCCGAGGCGCCGCCGTTGGCCGAAGCCACCACGCGCCCGGCCAGGGCCTCGCCACGCTGGTGCAACAGGCCCAGCAGCTCGCCACGGAACCCCGACAGCTGGGTATTGGCCGTTACGTCCAGCAGCGGCGGAATATAGCGCTCGTCCAGCACCAGGGCGCGGTCGGCACGCTTTTCGCGAATGCGCACCACACCTAACGCGGCGTAATCGCTCAGGCCGTCCTCGGCGCGCAGCAGGCGCAGGGCGCGGCTGCCCAGGGCCAGCGGTGCGCGGTTTTCGAACGGGGCGTTGTCGTCGCGCACTTCGCTGATACGGCTGACATAGCGCGCACCATCGGCGGCCTCGCCGTCGTCGACGGTATCGCGGGCACCGGCACGCTTGAGCGCCAAGCCCAGGTAGATCACCCCGTCGCGCAGCTCGTCCGGCACCTCCAGCGGCGCCGGCGGCAGGTCGTCACGGGGGATGTCGAACGGCGTGCCGTCAGGCAAAAGGCCGCGGGCGCTGAGGATCGACAGCTTGCCCTGGGCCAGCAGGCCCTGGTCGATGAGCAGCTCGGAAAAGCCCCAGGCGGCGGCGCTGAGCGGGCGGCTGCGGGCGTCGACGAAGTTTTCCAGGTAGCGGTCGTGCTGCTGGAAGTGCTGGGTCGTGATGAACATGCCTTCCGACCAGACCACGCGATTGTTCCAGGACATGGGGACTCCGATTGCCTAGCGGGCAGGCTCAGGTTGTGGGGTGGCCACGGCGCTGCGCACGGCACGCACATCGAGGCTGATCTGATAATCACGGGGCGGCACCGGCAGCACGCTGCGCCACTGGGCCTGGTCGATCTCGCGGTAGCCGACCACCAGGCCGAGCTGGCGGGTGGCCGGGTTCAGCGGGCGCTCCAGGCGCAGTTGTTCACCGGGCTGCAGCAGCACTTCGTCCTGGTCGATCAAGTCGGCGCCCAGGGTGGCCTGGGCCCGTTCGGCCAGGGCGAAATAATCGGCGCGGGCAAAGGCTGCGCTGTTTTTCAGCTCGTACAGGCGCACCCGCACCGGCGCCGGGGTGCCGGTGGCGCCAGGGTTCAGGCCGGCGGCGGCGCTGAAATACAGGGTGATGCCGCTGGCAGGGTCGGCGGCGGGCTCGACCGGCGCGTCCTTGCTGCAGGCGCCAAGCAGCACCAGGGCCAGGGCGGCGATCAGTCGTGTTGCGTTCATCCTCGTCCTCATGACGTGTCGTGTTCTTCCTGTAGGCAGGGCTTCAGTTGCGTTGCAGGCGGCTGCCGTGGGCCTCGTAGGCACGGCTGAATTCGCGGCCGAACAGGTCCTGGAAGTCGTCTTCGGCCTCGCGGGAAATCTGCCCGTAAAGCTCGGTGAACTGCTGCCAGCAATGGGCCTGGCGCGAACCGCCGAACAGCTTGGCCAGCCCCGCGGCCGGGGCCAGGCGCTGCTCCAGGCGGGCCGGTTCGAAGCGCGTCAGCAGGTGCTTGATGGCCGCCTCCACGCCGGCCATCACCGCCAGCTGGTGGGCGCGCAGGTCGTCGAAACTGTCGCGCAGCGCCTGATCGGGGGGCATGAACGCCTGGTTGCCGGGGCGCAGCAGCAACAGCAGCGCCTCTTCGGCATTGGGGGCAAACTTGAGCGGGTTGTTCTGTACCGGGGCGATGCTGGTTTGCTGCATGCGGAACTCGCCCTTCAGGCTGCTGCGCGCGCGCAACACGTCGATCAGCCCCTCGACCATCAGCCGGTAGCTGCGGCCGATGGACTCCATCTGCGCGGCGGCGTCCTGGGCGTCGATACGCAGGTGATCGATACCGGCGCCGCGCAGGAAGGCTTGCAGCAGGGCATCGCTGCTGGCCGCCGGAGCGGGTGCAGGGGCTGGAATCGGCGCAGGGGCGGCAACAGGTTCGGCGGCGCGCACCGGCTCGGGCATTGGCACTGGCGGCGCAATCGGTGCGGGCGCCGGCGTGCTGTCGAGCAGGTCCCAGTCCGCCGGGATCACGCCCGGCGCGGCAGGCGGCGCCACGGGTGCTGGCGGCGCCACCGGGGTGGGCGGGCGAAAATCATGCTGCTGGGCCGGCACGTGGTCCGGCTGGCTGGCTGGCGGCACGCTGGCCGGGCCGAGAAAATCGAACAGATCGGGCAGCGTGTCGTGGCTCGACGCCCCTTGCAAAAAGGCCGCCGGCGCGCCGGAAATGGGTGCAGCGGGGATGGCCGGTGCAGCCACCTGGTTGGCCATCAGCGCTTCGAAGCTGTTGCCATCGGGCTGGGCGCCGGTGGTGATGGCGTGGCCGGCGTCGATGCGCGCCTGGATTTCATACTCGCCAATACGGATAACTTCGCCGTCCATCAACGGCTCGCTGTTACCCCGGCGCAGGCGAATACCGGCATTGAGCAATTCCACACCGTTGGTACTGTTATCGGTTAGGTAGTAACGCCCATCTTTGAACTGGATCACACAATGTTTCGACGACACCAGGCGCTCTGGGTCGGGAAGTACCCAGTCATTATCCGCGGCACGGCCAACAGTGATGGCACCGGTTTCCAGCAACTTCTCCGGGCATTGCCCGGGCGTGATCTTGTGGTAACTGGTGATAGTTAGGCAAAGTGCCATCATGCCTCCATGCATATATGTAAAACACGCACCCATTCATTTGAATGGTTTTGCGAGCCCGCCCCGCCCAACGGCAGCAACCCCAGCAAACATTGGGGATTACACCGGAAAAGGGTGTTTGGGAGGGCGTATTTAATCCTAGAATCGAGGCACTTTGATGGCACCCGACGCATGGACAACGCAGGCTGCCAAGTAGTTCACAGCCCTCACTCGCGGCGCGTAGCTTACCTTGACACTTGTTTACAAATAAACCATAAATGCGCAACTTCAGAGTGCCATAGTGATATCACCTTGATATCAACTTCGCATTCTTTGACAAGTTTGTGCGCTTGTTCACAAAAGCAACTTAGCGCCACCAACTGCCCCACCACGGGCCGATATGGAGATCGAATTCTGGTGAACTCGCCGCAGTTGCTCGCCGCTGTTTCCGCCGACTTCCCCTGCGGCGAAGACCTCGAATACGACGCCGATTTTCTGCAACTGGAGCGTGATGCCCAGGGCCGCCCCGAGCGCGTGATGGGCGATGCCGTGCAACCGGCCGAGCCACCCCAGTGGCGCGATATCGAACAGGCTTGCACCGGCCTGCTGCAACGCAGCAAGGATTTGCGCATCACCCACTTTCTGGTGCAGTCGAACCTGGCCCTGCACGGCCTGCCGGGCCTGGCGGCGAGCCTCGAGCTGATCCGCGACCTGCTGGGTGAGTACTGGCTGTACCTGCACCCGCAACTGGACGCCGCCGACGACAACGACCCCACGGTGCGGGTCAACGCCCTGGCCGGCCTTGTCTGCGACACCAACATCGCCCTGCTGCGCGACGCCGTGCTGGTGCGTTCGCGCGCCTTCGGCCCGGTGAGCCTGCGCGCCGCCCTGCATGCCGCTGGCGTGCAGCACTTTGCCAGCGAGCAGCTGAGCGCCGAAGAACTCGCCGCCGCCCTGCGCGACGCCGACCCCGAGCAACTGCAGCAGTGCCTGCAAGCCCTGCAAGTGGCCCGCGAGGCCCTGGACGCCATCGAGCACCGGGTCAACGACCAGGTCGGTTCGGCCAGCGGCATCGACCTTTCGGCCCTGCGCCAGCCGCTGCGCCAGGTGCAGCAGGTGCTGGCCGACTACAGCCCGGAGGGTGCAGCGCCACTGGGCAGCGATGAGCAGGCGACGGCCGACAGCGCCAACCACGATAGCGCGCAAGCCCCCGCCGCCGCCGCAGCGCCGCGCCCGACCGCACGCCCAGGCGAAGTGAACAGCCGCGAGGACGTGCTGCAAAGCCTCGAACGCCTGCTGCAGTACTACGCCCGCCACGAGCCTTCGAGCCCGCTGCCGGTGCTGCTGCGCCGGGCGAAAAACCTGGTCAACGCCGATTTCGCGACCATCGTGCGCGACCTGATCCCCGATGGCATGTCGCAATTCGAGAACCTGCGCGGCCCCGACGGCGACTACTGAACGCCCAAGGCCGCATAAAACCGAACGCCCGCAACGAACAGAGCCGCCGCAGCGGCGCCCAGGAGGAACAACGTGGCGAAAGACAGCTCCCAGAAATTCATCGCGCGCAACCGCGCGCCGCGCGTGCAGATCGAGTACGACGTCGAACTGTACGGCGCCGAGAAGAAGGTCCAGCTGCCGTTCGTCATGGGCGTGCTGTCGGACCTCGCCGGCAAGCCGGCCGAGCCGCTGCCGGCGGTGGCCGACCGCAAGTTCCTGGAAATCGACGTTGACAACTTCGACTCGCGCCTCAAAGCCATGAAGCCACGGGTGGCGTTCAACGTGCCCAACGAGCTGACCGGTGAAGGCAACCTGAGCCTGGACATCACCTTCGAGAGCATGGACGACTTCAGCCCGGCCGCCGTGGCGCGCAAGGTCGATGCCCTGAACCAGCTGCTCGAGGCCCGCACCCAGCTGGCCAACCTGCTGACCTACATGGACGGCAAGACCGGCGCCGAGGACATCATCCTCAAGGCCATCAAGGACCCGGCCCTGCTGCAGGCCCTGGCCAGCGCCCCGAAACCCGCCGATTCCGAGCCGAGCGCCTGAGGAGCCAGCCCATGAACGACCCATTGCGCGAAACCCAGGCCCAGCAAACGGCCACCCAGGACCCAAGCGAGTTCGCAAACCTGCTGCTGCAGGAGTTCAAGCCCAAGACCGAACGCGCCAAGGAAGCCGTCGAGAGCGCCGTGCGCACCCTCGCCGAGCAGGCCCTGGCGCAGACCAACCTGGTGTCCAACGATGCCATCGGCTCGATCGAGCAGATCATCGCCGCCATCGACCAGAAGCTCACCGCGCAGGTGAACCAGATCATCCACCACGACGACTTCCAGCAGCTGGAAAGCGCCTGGCGTGGCCTGCACTACCTGGTCAACAACACCGAGAGCGACGAGCAGCTGAAAATCCGCGTGCTCAACATCTCGAAGAACGACCTGCACCGCACCCTGAAGAAGTTCAAGGGCACCGCCTGGGACCAGAGCCCGGTGTTCAAGAAGCTCTACGAAGAAGAATACGGCCAGTTCGGCGGCGAGCCTTACGGCTGCCTGGTGGGCGACTACTACTTCGACCAGTCGCCGCCCGACGTGGAACTGCTGGGCGAGATGTCCAAGGTTTGCGCCTCGATGCACGCGCCGTTCATCAGCGCCGCGTCGCCGACGGTGATGGGCATGGGTTCGTGGCAGGAGCTGTCCAACCCGCGCGACCTGACCAAGATCTTCACCACCCCGGAATACGCCGGCTGGCGTTCGCTGCGTGAGTCGGAAGACTCGCGCTACATCGGCCTGACCATGCCGCGCTTCTTGGCCCGCCTGCCCTATGGCGCCAAGACCGACCCGGTGGAAGCCTTCGCCTTCGAAGAAGACACCGACGGCGCCGACAGCAGCAAGTACACCTGGGCCAACGCTGCCTACGCCATGGCGGTGAACATCAACCGTTCGTTCAAGTACTACGGCTGGTGCTCGCGCATCCGCGGCGTGGAGTCGGGCGGCGAAGTGCAGGGCCTGCCGGCCCACACCTTCCCCACCGACGACGGCGGCGTGGACATGAAGTGCCCGACCGAGATCGCCATTTCCGACCGCCGCGAGGCGGAGCTGGCGAAGAACGGCTTCATGCCCCTGCTGCACAAGAAGAACACCGACTTTGCCGCCTTCATCGGCGCCCAGTCGTTGCAGAAGCCGGCCGAATACGACGACCCGGACGCCACCGCCAACGCCAACCTGGCTGCGCGCCTTCCGTACCTGTTCGCCACCTGCCGCTTCGCCCATTACCTGAAGTGCATCGTTCGCGACAAGATCGGCTCGTTCAAGGAAAAGGACGAGATGCAGCGCTGGCTGCAGGACTGGATCCTCAACTACGTCGACGGCGACCCGGCGCACTCCACCGAGACCACCAAGGCCCAGCACCCGCTGGCGGCCGCCGAAGTGGTGGTCGAGGACGTCGAAGGCAACCCGGGTTACTACAACTCGCGCTTCTACCTGCGCCCGCACTATCAGCTCGAAGGGCTGACCGTGTCGCTGCGCCTGGTGTCGAAGCTGCCTTCGGCCAAAGGGGCCTGAGATACCCCGGGCAAGCCCGTTCCCTGTGGGAGCGGGCTTGCCCGCGATGGGCGGCGTAGCCGCCCCCGTACCGTCAACCGACATGGAATCCCGAGGACATCATGGCTGTAGATATTTTCATCAAGATCGGCGACATCAAGGGCGAGTCCCAGGACAAGGCCCACAAGGACGAAATCGACGTGCTGAACTGGAGCTGGGGCATGTCCCAGTCCGGCAACATGCACATGGGCAGCGGCGGCGGTTCGGGCAAGGTCAACATCCAGGACCTGTCGATCACCAAGTACATCGACAAGTCCAGCCCCAACCTGATGGCCCACTGCTCCAGCGGCAAGCACATCGACAAGGTCAAGCTGACCGTGCGCAAGGCCGGTGGTGAAAGCCAGGTGGAATACCTGATCCTCAACCTCGAAGAGGTGCTGATCAGCTCGCTGAGCACCGGCGGTTCGGGCAGCGACGACCGCCTGACCGAAAACGTGACCCTGAACTTCGCCAAGGTCACCGTCGACTACCAGCCGCAGAAAGCCGACGGCAGCAAGGAAGGCGGCCCGGTCAAGTACGGCTGGAACATCCGCTCCAACGTCAAGATCTGACCTGGCCAACATCTGTGGGATATCCCTGGCCAACTGCGGTTCCTGTGAGAGCGGGCTTGCCCGCGAAGCAGGCAACACGGTGGATGGCACCGGCTATGCCGGTGTTCGCGGGCAAGCCCGCTCCCACAGGTCCAGCGACCTGACGAGAGACTTCCTGAAGTGGTAGCCGAAATCGCCACCCGCGACCGCCTGCAGCCCTCGCTGCTCGATCGCCTCACCGACGACGACCCGGGCAACCCGCAGGAAGCCCCCGACAAGCGCGTGCTCAGCCTGCAGCAACTCAAGGCCTCGGTGCTGCGCGACCTGGCCTGGCTGCTGAACACCACATCATTGCTGGACAGCGCCGCCACCCTGAACACCCACGCAGGTGCCTCGGTGGTCAACTACGGCCTGCCGGCATTGGCCGGCAACAGCGCCTCGAACATCGACCTCACGGCCCTGGAGCGCATCATCCACCAGGCCATCGCCACCTACGAACCACGCATTCTCGCCCACACCCTCAAGGTGCGCGCCCAGGCAGCGCCTGGCGAGATGAACGCCAACGCCCTGAGCTTCGAGATCGAAGGCGACCTGTGGGCGCAGCCGGCGGCACTGCCGCTGCTGCTACAGACCGACGTCGACCTTGAGTCCGGCCATGTGCGCGTGGCCCCCGCCGAGCGCCGGAGGCGTGCATGAACCCGCGCCTGCTCGAGCTGTACAACCAGGAGCTGCAGCACATCCGCGAGGGTGCTGCGGAATTTGCCAAGGAATACCCGAAGATCGCCGGGCGCCTGACGCTGTCGGGCATCGAGTGCGCCGACCCGTATGTGGAGCGCCTGCTCGAAGGCTTTGCCTACCTGACTGCTCGGGTGCAGCTCAAACTCGACGCCGAGTACCCGACCTTCACCCACAACCTCCTGGAAATCGCCTACCCGCACTACCTGGCGCCAACCCCGTCGATGACCGTGGTACAGCTGCAGACCGACCCCGACGAAGGCTCGTTGGCGGCAGGTTTCCAGCTGCCGCGCGCCAGCGTGCTGCGCGCCAACCTGGGCCGCAACTCGCAAACCCCGTGCGAGTTTCGCAGCACCCAGGATGTAACCCTGTGGCCACTGCAGGTGGCCCGCGCCGAATACTTCGGCAACCCCGGCGCCGTGCTCGGCCGCCTGGCCGCCAGCGAGCCCAAGGCCCGCGCCGGCCTGCGCCTGACCCTGCGCAGCGGCGCCGAAATTCCGTTCAGCAGCCTGCCGTTGACGCACCTGCCGCTGTACCTGAACGGCGCCGACGAAACCCCGTTCCGCCTGTACGAGCAACTGCTGGGCGCCGCCTGCGCGGTGTTCGTGCGCCAACCTGGCGCCGACTGGGTCGAACGCATTCCGGTGGAAGAGGCCCTGCAGCCTTGCGGCTTCGACGACGCCGAAGCCGCGCTGCCGGTGGTGCCCCAGGCGTTCCAGGGCTACCGCCTGATGCAGGAATACTTCGCCCTGCCGCAGCGTTTTCTGTTCGTCGACTTCGCCGGGCTGGAACGTGCGGTCAAGCGCTGCGACGGCCAGGAGCTGGAAATTCTGGTGCTGTTCGAGCGCTTCGACCAGGCGCTGGAAAGCAGCGTCGGCGCCAGCCAGCTGGTGCCGTTCTGCACCCCGGCGATCAACCTATTCCCGCGCCGGGTCGACCGCATTCACCTCACAGACCGGGTCAACGAGCACCATGTGATCGCCGACCGCACCCGGCCCACCGATTTCGAGATCCACTCGCTGCAACAGGTGACCGGCCACGGCACCGGGCCGGACCAGCCGTTTCTGCCGTTCTACGCCGTGCGTGACCCGTCGCGCTATGGCCGCGACCAGGCCTATTACATCGTGCGCCGCGAGCCGCGGGTGCTGTCCAGCGAGCAGCGGCGCAACGGCACGCGCTCCAGCTACATGGGCAGCGAGACCTTCGTCAGCCTGGTCGATGGCCAGCAGGCGCCGTACCGCCACGACCTGCGCCAGCTGGGCATCAGCGCCCTGTGCAGCAACCGCGACCTGCCGCTGTTCATGAACGTGGGCGACGGGCGCAGCGACTTCAGCCTGGCCGACAGCGCCCCGGTGGCCGCCGTGCGCTGCCTGGCCGGCCCCAGCCGGCCCAAGGCCAGCCACGCCCACGACAACCGTGCTTGGCGCCTGATCAGCCAGCTGTCGCTGAACTACCTGTCGCTGGCCGAACAAGGCCAGGGCGCAGCGGCCCTGCGCGAGTTGCTGCGCCTGTACGGCGACCCGCACGACAGCGCCCTGCAGCTGCAGATCGACGGCCTGCGCGAAGTCAGCAGCAAGCCTTGCACCCGGCGTTTGCCGATGCCCGGGCCGATTGTCTTTGGCCGGGGCCTGGAGATCACCCTGACCTTCGACGAGAACGCCTTCCGCGGCACCGGGGTGTTTCTGCTGGGGGCGGTGTTCGAGCGCTTCTTGACCCGCTACGTGTCGATCAACAGCTTCACCGAAACCGTGCTGCGCACCAGTGAACGGGGCGAGATCATGCGCTTCAAAGCCAAGCCCGGGCGCAGGCCAACCCTGTGAGTACCTTACAGGCCATGCAGGCCGAGCCCTGGGAGTACGACTTCTTCCAGGCACTGCGCCGCCTTGAGGCAGAAAACCCCGAGCTGCCGCGCTTCGGCCACTCGCTGCGCCTGAGCGACGAGCCGGTGCGCCTGGGCCAGCGCCTGGACTGCGGCTTTGCCCCGGCCACCCTGGCCTCGGTGTCGGCAAGCGAGGAAGGCCCGGCGCGCCTGGAGCAGTTTTTCTTCGGCCTGGGCGGGCCCAACGGCCCGCTGCCGCTGCACCTGACCGAGTACATGCGCGAGCGCCAGCGCAATCACGCCGACCCCACCAGCAAGCGCTTTCTCGATGTGTTCCACCACCGGTTGCTGAGCCTGTTCTACCGCGCCTGGGCCGAGGCCCGGCCAACGGTCAGCCACGACCGCCCGGGCGATGACTACTGGGCCGCGCGCCTGGCGGCGCTGAGCGGCCGTGGCCAGCCGGAGCTGCAACAGCAGGGGCCGCTGGCCGACACCGCCAAGCTGCACTGGTCCGGCCACCTGGCCGCGCAAACCCGCTACCCGGACGGGCTGTGCAGCATTTTGGCCGGTTACTTCGGCGTGCCGGTAAAGCTCGAAGAGTACGTCGGCCAGTGGCTTGAGCTGCCCGAGCGCAGCCAGCTGGGCGTGCGCGCCAACCGGGTTGGCGTCGATTTGTGCCTGGGCCGCTATGTATGGGACCGCCAGCACAAGTTCCGCCTGTGCCTGGGCCCGCTCAGCCTCGACCAGTACCACGCCCTGCTGCCCGGCGGCCAGGCGTTCGTCGAGCTGGCGGCCTGGGTCGCCGAGTACCTGGGCCAGGAGCTGGACTGGGACCTCAACCTCATCCTCGCGCAGGCCGAAGTGCCGGCGCTGCAACTCAATGCCGGCCAACGCCTGGGGTTCGATACCTGGGTCGGCCGCCCGTCGCACGATGCAAACGACCTGAAGCTTGCCCGGTACTACGCCGAGCAGCCGGTCGCCGCCCCCCACACAAGGAGCCAGGACCATGGGTGAAATCAGCCGCGCCGCGCTGTTCGGCAAGCTCAACAGCGTCGCCTACAAGGCCATCGAGGCCGCCACCGTGTTCTGCAAGCTGCGCGGCAACCCCTACGTGGAGCTGGCGCACTGGCTGCACCAGTTGCTGCAGCTGCAAGACAGCGACCTGCACCGCATCATCCGCCAGTTCAACGTGGAGCCGGCGCGCCTGGCCCGCGACCTGACCGACGCCCTGGACCGCCTGCCGCGTGGCTCGACCTCGATCACCGACCTGTCTTCGCAGGTGGAGGAGTCGGTGGAGCGCGGCTGGGTGTACGGCAGCCTGCTGTTCGGCGAAAGCCAGGTGCGCACCGGCTACCTGCTGGTGGGCATCCTCAAGACCCCAAGCCTGCGCAATGCGCTGCTGGGGCTGTCCAGCGAGTTCGCCAAGCTCAAGGCCGAAACCCTGACCGAGCGCTTCGACGAGTACGTGGGCGACTCGCCCGAAAACAACCTGGCCGCCAGCGACGGCTTCAGCGCCGGCGTGCCCGGCGAGGCCAGTGGCGCCGTAGCGCCAGCGGCCATGGGCAAGCAGGAGGCGCTCAAGCGCTTTACCGTCGACCTCACCGAACAGGCCCGCAGCGGCAAGCTCGACCCCATCGTCGGCCGTGACGAAGAGATCCGCCAACTGGTGGACATCCTCATGCGCCGCCGGCAGAACAACCCGATCCTCACCGGCGAGGCCGGTGTGGGCAAAACCGCGGTGGTCGAAGGCTTTGCCCTGCGCATCGTCGCCGGTGACGTGCCGCCGGCACTCAAGGATGTCGAGCTGCGCAGCCTGGACGTCGGCCTGCTGCAGGCCGGCGCCAGCATGAAGGGCGAGTTCGAACAGCGCCTGCGCCAGGTGATCGAGGACGTACAGGCCTCGCCCAAGCCGATCATCCTGTTCATCGACGAAGCCCACACCCTGGTCGGCGCCGGTGGCGCAGCCGGCACCGGTGACGCCGCCAACCTGCTCAAGCCGGCCCTGGCCCGCGGCAGCCTGCGCACCGTGGCGGCCACCACCTGGGCCGAATACAAGAAGCACATCGAGAAAGACCCGGCCCTGACCCGCCGCTTCCAGGTGGTGCAGGTGGACGAGCCGAGCGAGCCGAAAGCCCTGTTGATGATGCGCGGCGTGGCCTCGACCATGGAAAAGCACCACCAGGTGCAGATCCTCGACGAAGCGCTGGAAGCGGCGGTGAAGCTGTCGCACCGGTACATTCCGGCGCGCCAGCTGCCGGACAAGTCGGTGAGCCTGCTGGACACCGCCTGCGCCCGCGTGGCCATCAGCCTGCACGCGGTGCCGGCCGAGGTGGACGACAGCCGCCGGCGCATCGAGGCGCTGGAGGTGGAGCTGCAAATCATCGCCCGCGAAGCGGCCATTGGTGTGGACACCAAGCAGCGCCAGGCACAGGCCGAAACCCTGCTGGGCGAGGAACGCGAGCGCCTGGCCCAGCTGGAAAGCCGCTGGGCCGAAGAGAAAGCCTTGGTGGACGAGCTGCTGGCGACCCGCGCACAACTGCGCGAACAGGTGGGCGTGGTGGACCGTGAAGTCGAGGTGCAAGGCAGCCACGAGCTGCGCGAAAAACTCATCGACCTGCAGCAACGCCTGAGCGCCTTGCAAGGCGAGAGCCCGCTGATTCTGCCAACCGTCGACTACCAGGCCGTGGCCTCGGTGGTGGCCGACTGGACCGGTATCCCGGTGGGGCGCATGGCGCGCAACGAGATCGAGACCGTGCTCAACCTCGACAGCCACCTGGCCAAGCGCATCATCGGCCAGGACCACGCGCTGAAGATGATCGCCAAGCGCATCCAGACCTCCCGCGCAGGCCTGGACAACCCCAACAAGCCGATCGGCGTGTTCATGCTCGCCGGCACCTCCGGGGTAGGCAAGACCGAAACCGCGCTGGCCCTGGCCGAGGCCATGTACGGCGGTGAGCAGAACCTGATCACCATCAACATGAGCGAGTTCCAGGAAGCCCACACGGTGTCCACCCTCAAGGGCGCCCCGCCCGGCTACGTGGGCTACGGCGAAGGCGGCGTGCTGACCGAGGCGGTGCGCCGCCGGCCGTACAGCGTGGTGCTGCTGGACGAGGTGGAAAAGGCCCACCCCGATGTGCACGAGATCTTCTTCCAGGTGTTCGACAAGGGCGTGATGGAAGATGGCGAAGGCCGCCAGATCGATTTTCGTAACACCCTGATCCTGCTGACCACCAACGCCGGCACCGAGCTGATCGCGCGCACCTGCAGCGACCCGCAGGCGCTGCCCGACCCGGAGGCCGTGGCCACCTCGCTGCGCCAGCCGCTGCTGGAGATTTTCCCGCCGGCGCTGCTCGGGCGCCTGGTGACCATCCCCTACTACCCGCTCAGCGACGCCATGCTCAAGGCCATCACCCGCCTGCAGCTGGAGCGCATTCGCAAGCGCGTGGAGGGCACCCACAAAGTCGGTTTTGCCTACGACGACGGCGTGGTGGATGTGATCGTCTCGCGTTGCAGCGAGACCGAAAGCGGTGGCCGCATGATCGACGCCATTCTCACCAACGGCCTGCTGCCAGACATGAGCCGCGAGTTCCTGACCCGCATGCTCGAGGGCAAGCCGCTGGCCAGCGTGCGCATCAGCGGGCGCGACAACGACCTGCACTATGACTTCGGCACTGCCGACTGACGGGGCCGACGATGCTGTTCAAGCAGTTCACGCGCCTGGCGCAGATCAACAGCCCGCTGGGGCCGGACAAGCTGATTTTGGCCGAAATGGGCGGCAGCGAAGAGCTCGGCCGCCTGTTCGACTACGAGCTGCAGCTGACCAGCGACGACCCTAACATCGACCTCAACCAGCTGCTGGGCAAGCCCATGAGCCTGAGCGTGCAGATGGGTGTGGGCAGTTCGCGGCACTTTCATGGCATCGTCGCCCGTTGCAGCCAGTCGGTGGACCAGGGCCAGTTCGCCGCCTACCGGGTAACCCTGCGCCCGTGGCTGTGGCTGCTCAGCCGCACCAGCGACTGCCGGATCTTCCAGCACCAGAGCGTGCCGCAGATCATCAAGCAGGTATTCCGCGACCTGGGCTTCTCGGACTTCGAGGACGCCCTGAGCCGCAACTACCGCGAACGCGAGTACTGCGTGCAGTACCGCGAAACCAGCTTCGACTTCGTCAGCCGGTTGATGGAAGAAGAAGGCATCTATTACTTCTTCCGCCACGAGCAGGAGCGCCACGTGCTGGTGCTGGCCGACGCCTATGGTGCGCACCAGAAGGCCCCGGGGTACGAGAGCGTGCCCTACTACCCGCCTGACGGCCAGCACCGCGAGCGCGACCATATCAACGACTGGCACCTGGCCCAGGAGGTGCAGCCGGGGTCGATGGAGCTCAACGACTACGACTTCCAGCGCCCCAGCGCGCGCATCGACGTGCGCTCGGCCATGCCGCGCCCGCACCAGGCTGGCGACTACCCGCTGTACGACTACCCCGGCGCCTACGAGCAGACCCAGGACGGCGAGCACTACGCGCGCACCCGGCTCGAGTCGCTGCAAAGCCTGCACGAGCGCATCGAACTGCGCGGCAACGCCCGGGGCCTGGGCAGCGGCCACCTGTTCAGCCTCGAAGGCTTTACCCGCCAGGACCAGAACCGCGAATACCTGATCGTCGCTGCCCGCTACTACGTGCATCAGGAGCGCCTGGAAAGCGGCGGCGGCAGCGGCGCGGCGCAATTCGAGAGCAACCTCAGCTGCCTCGACGCACAGCAGAGCTACCGCCCGGTCAGCAGCACCCTGCGCCCGATCGTCAAAGGGCCGCAGACCGCCGTGGTGGTGGGCCCGGCCGGCGAGGAAATCTGGACCGACCAGTATGGCCGGGTGAAGGTGCACTTCCACTGGGACCGGCATGACCAGTCCAACGAGAACAGCTCGTGCTGGATTCGCGTGTCCCAGGCTACCGCAGGCAAGAACTGGGGTTCGATCCAGGTGCCGCGCATCGGCCAGGAGGTGATCGTCAGCTTCCTCGAAGGCGACCCCGATCGGCCGATCATCACCGGGCGGGTGTACAACGCCGAGCAGACGGTGCCCTACGACCTGCCCGGCAGCGCCACACAAAGCGGCATGAAGAGCCGTTCGAGCAAGGGCGGCACGCCGGCCAACTTCAATGAAATCCGCATGGAGGACAAGAAGGGCGCCGAGCAGTTGTACGTGCATGCCGAACGCAACATGGACAGCGTGGTGGAGCAAAACCAGACGCTGTCGGTGGGCATCAGCCGGATCAAGACCGTGGGCCTGGTGGAAGTCGCCACCATCGGCCAGGACCGCATCCGCTCGGTGCGCCAGCACGACACCCTGCAGGTGGGCGGCAACAAGCGCGACAGCGTCGGCGCCAACTACGTGATGGACGCCGGCGACAAGATCCGCCTGGTGTGCGGCGAGAGCGTGATCGAGCTGCTGGCCGACGGCAACATCAACATCAGCTGCAAGAATTTCAATATCCATGCCGGCGAGAACGGCATCATCAACACCGGCGGGCAGCTCGATTTGAACCTTGGCGGCGGGCCGGAGGCCAAGATCTCGGGGCAAGGGGACAAGACCGAGATCAGCGAGCGGGTGGACAAGGTGTTCAAGAAGTAAGGCGCGGTGGATGGCACCGGCTCTACCGGTGTTCGTGGTGGTCCGGCACTCCGGTAAACCCGCTCCTACAGAATTGTGCAAAACCTGGCTACAGCGCCGTACCTGTGGGAGCGGGCTTGCCCGCGAAACAGGCGACGCGGTGTATGGCACCGGCTTCGCCGGTGTTCGCGGGCAAGCCCGCTCCCACAGGGTCCGCGGCGGGCTCGTGCCCAGTGCTCGGCGCGACAGCGCAGCGCAAAAGGGCTGGGTGATCTCCTACAGGATTGCGCTAAGGCCAGCCCCAGTGCCGTACCTGTTAAATGCAGTTCAGCGCTGGCAGCGCGGGCAGAATGCGCTGGCGCGCTGGCCCAGGGTCACCGTGCGCAGCTCGGTGCCGCACACCTTGCACGGCTGGCCGCCACGCCCGTACGCGAACAGCGTCTGCTGGAAATACCCCGGCTGCCCGTCCCCGCCGATAAAATCACGCAACGTGGTGCCGCCCTGCTCGATGGCTGCGGCCAGCACCCGCTTGATTTCGATCGCAAGCTTCAGGTACCGCGCCCGGGAAATGCCACCCGCCGGGCGCCGTGGGTCGATGCCGGCAGCAAACAGCGCCTCGGTGGCGTAGATGTTGCCCACCCCCACCACTACGGCGTTGTCCATGATGAACGGCTTGACCGCCATCGCCCGCCCGCGGGACAGCTGGAACAAACGCTCGCCGTCGAACAGGTCGGTCAAAGGCTCCGGCCCCAGGCGCAGCAGCAGCTCGTGGTTGAGCGCATCGAGGCTCCAGAGCATGGCGCCGAAGCGTCGTGGGTCGGTGTAGCGCAGCATCAGCCCCGACTCAAGCTCGATGTCCACATGCTCGTGCTTGCCCGCCGGCAAGCCCAGCTCGACCAGGCGCAAATTGCCCGACATGCCCAGGTGGCTGATCAGCGTGCCCACCTCGGCATTGATCAGCAGGTACTTGGCGCGCCGCTCGACGCTGACGATGCGCTGCCCCGACAAACGCACGTCGAGGTCTTCGGGGATCGGCCAGCGCAGGCGCCGGTCGCGCACCACCACGCGGCTGACGCGCTGGCCTTCCAGGTGCGGGGCGATGCCCCGGCGGGTGGTCTCGACCTCTGGCAATTCCGGCATCGGTCAGTGCCCGCCCAGTTCGCGGATGTTCTGCTTGAGCTGCTCGAAGTCGTACTCGGTCAGGCCGATGTAGTCGAGCACCAGCGGGCCCACCACGTTCCACTCGTGGTCCACGCTCTGGTTGCCCAGCACCCGGTACGAGGCGCAGATGTGCTCGGCCATCTTCAGCACCGCCAGCAGGTTTTTCAGCTGGGTCTGGGTGTTGCGCGAGGACTCGTCGCGGAACACCGCCAGGGCGTTGTGGTGGTTGGCGATGGCCGCGCTGATGTGCTCCGGCAGGCGCCAGGACTTGGCGGTGAAGTAACCGACCACCGAGTGGTTGGTGTTGAAGGCGCGGTTTTCGGTGTCGACCACGCGCACTTCTTCACTGGCAGCGGCGTAGGACTGCTCCAGCACTTCCATGTAGTTGGGGAAGCGCTTGTGCATCAGTGGCACGCCGCAGTCGTGGAACAGGCCCAGGGTGTAAGCCTCGTCCACAGCCTGGATGCCGGTGCGCTTGGCCAGGGTCAGGCAGGTCATGGCCACGTCCTGGGCGGTGTCCCAGAAGCGGTTGAGGGTGACGATGGTCTCGTCGCTCATCTCGCCACGGATCGACTGGGCGTTGATCAGGTTGATGATCGAGCGGCTACCCAGCAGGTTCACCGCGCGCTGGATCGAGCCGATCTTGTTGGAAAGGCCGAACTGCGACGAGTTGACCAGCTTGAGCAGCGCACCGGCAAGGCCTGGGTCTTGCGAGATCAGCTTGGCGATGGTCTCCAGGTCCGGGTCGGGCATGTACTGCTCGAACTGCAGATCGACCATGATCTGCGGCTGCGGCGGGATGGTGATGCCTTGCAGGGCCTGCTGGATCTGTTCGGCGGTGAGTTCCTGGGACATGAGCACTTACTCCATGGGGACGGGCGAATTCTAACCCTGCAGTCCGCCAGGGCACCAATCAGTGGATCGTTCGTTCCAGTTTTTTCTTTAGAGCCGACCACCCAACCCCCACTTGGTCGCGCATGCGCGCCGAAGGTGGGGCCAACAGGCTATACTCCCGCTCTTTTTTCCCGGAGCGACGTCATGTCCCTGCCCAGCCTTCGCCTCAAAGCCAACGCCGACCGCCGCCTGCGCGCCGGCCACCTGTGGGTCTACAGCAATGAAGTCGACGTTGCCGCGACCCCGCTGCAGGGCCTGAAGGCCGGCCAGCAGGCCATCCTCGAAGCGGCCAACGGCAAGCCCCTGGGCGTTGTGGCCCTGAGCCCGAACAACCTGATCTGCGCACGCCTTTTGTCGCGCGACATCAAGCTGGCGCTGGACAAGTCGCTGCTGGTGCACCGCCTGAACGTGGCCCTGTCGCTGCGCGAGCGCCTGTTCGACAAGCCGTGCTACCGCCTGGTGTACGGCGATTCCGACCTGCTGCCGGGCCTGGTCGTTGACCGCTTCTTCGACATTCTGGTGGTACAGCTGGCCTCGGCCACCATGGAAGCGCACAAGCATGACGTGATCGCCGCCCTGGTGCAGGTACTCAAGCCCAGCGGCATCCTGTTCAAGAACGACTCCGCCGCGCGTGACGCCGAAGGCCTGGAGCGTTACGTAGAAACCGTCTACGGCGAAGTACCGGACTGGGTCGCCCTGGAAGAGAACGGCGTGAAGTTCGAAGCCCCGGTGCGTGAAGGGCAGAAGACCGGCTGGTTCTACGACCACCGCATGAACCGTGCGCGCCTGGCACCCTACGTGAAAGGCAAGCGGGTGCTGGACCTGTTCAGCTACATCGGTGGCTGGGGCGTGCAGGCCGGCGCGTTCGGCGCCAGCGAAGTGTTCTGCGTGGATGCCTCGGGCTTTGCCCTGGACGGCGTCGAGCGTAACGCCCAGCTGAACGGCATCGGCGACAAGCTGACCTGCATCGAAGGTGATGTGTTCGAGGCCCTGCGCGAGCTCAAAGCCGCCGAAGAGCGCTTTGACGTGATCGTTGCCGACCCGCCCGCCTTCATCAAGCGCAAAAAAGACCTGAAAAACGGCGAGGCCGCGTACCGCCGCCTCAACGAACAGGCCATGCGCATGCTGAGCAAGGACGGCATCCTGGTCAGCGCCTCGTGCTCGATGCACCTGCCCGAGGATGACCTGCACAACATCCTGCTGACCAGCGCCCGCCACCTGGACCGCAACCTGCAGCTGCTCGAGCGCGGCGGCCAGGGCCCGGACCACCCGGTGCACCCGGCCATCAGCGAAACCCGCTACATCAAGAGCATCACCTGCCGCCTGCTGCCCAACAGCTGATCGGCAGCACAGGGGCCACTCTGCGGCCCCTGTGCTGCCTTAGCCGCGAAGCAGGCACCGCGCCAGATGGCACCGGCTTCGCCGGTGTTCGCGGCTAAAGCCGCTTACAGGATTGCGCCGCGCCTGAACCCTGCGCTGGACCTGTAGGAGCCGGCTGTGCCGTGCGCCCGTTCAACGCCCAAGATCATGGGTGGGGTGATGGTTGTTGGCGATGATGTTGGCGATCAACGACTCACCGGGAAAGTCCGCCATGATGATGCCTACGGTCCGTTGAAGCGGTGCAGGGCCGTTCAGGTCCTTGATATCGTCGCGGGCAAGGGTGTTGGTGCCCTCGAAGGAAATCGAGCAGACCCGCACCAGGCAAGTTGTCCGTGGAAAGAACGGGTACCAGTCGACATCACCCAGGGCCAGCAGCCCGGTGGACAGCCGGGCCGCATCCGTTGCGGAGCTGACATGCCCGCTGGCGACAAAATAAGGAAATGACCCGACACTGCCGGACAGGTAGTTCACATAGAACGTACCTGGGTCGCCCCCCGCGGCGCGGTGCAGATGACGCCGGACTTTGAGGTACTTTTCGTGCAGGTCCCAGTTGGTTTTAAGGGTCGAGTCGTCCTGGATATCGAAGCGTGAATAGTTCAGCCCCAGGGTGTTGAGTTCGGCGATATTGGACAGCAGCACGAACTTCCCGCGCGCCTGGCCGAGTGTGACGTCGCTTGCGGGCGACTTGAGGAACACGCCCGAGAACTGCTCCATGTAACGGTTGAAGACCTGCGCCAGGCTATGGTCGCGTCGCTGGCGGCGGTGTGCTCTTCCTTGATGCGAAACAGCACGGTTTCGCTGGGGTTCGCCTTGAGAAAGCGCTCAATCGACTGCAGTGCGTTGCCGAACATCTTGTCCAGATAAACCGGGCCATGGTGCAGCGCGAACGCGTCGCCCGTACGTCGGATGCGCAGGTCAAGCACGCGGATGCCATATTTGAGCTGCTCATCGAAATTGAGTGTCTGGGTGCGCACGATGTCGTCGACGATTGGAAACACACTGGTATCGAAAGTGGCCGAATCATGGGTGCCGGCAAGGGCCAGCTCGCTCAACCGCACGTTGTCGCGAATTGCACTCATCCAGGCGCTCTTGTCGGTGAACGCATCCTTGGCGTCGTGGGAATAGGCATCGTCAGAGTGGGCGAAAGCCGGGCTGGCAAGCGCGTAGAAAAGCCCGAGCATGCCGAGCACAGGGTGGAGCAGTTGCATGGGGTGTCCTCCTGGACAACGGGAACTACGGCCACCCTAGGCGGCTGGCGAGCCGCAAGGCGTTAGATAGTTACCCTGCCTGCCCGGGAAGCTTGCGCAGGCATGACCGATTCTCGGCTCGCTTGCGCTTGACCATTCCCTCTGCGCCCCAGCGGTGTAGAATCGGCCTATTCATCGCCAGTCATCCCCGGCGGGTTTATGAGCTCTGGTCGAGCCTGCGGCGATCCCGCGCGGACATCGGCCCCCATCCTTGCCGCTGGCAACCGGCCACGGCGTTTCAGGACAAGAGAAGCTCACTCTCCTACTAGTGACCTGATTAAGCCGCCCGGAGCAGCCAATGCCTGATTATCGTTCCAAGACCTCCACCCACGGCCGCAACATGGCCGGCGCCCGTGCCCTGTGGCGCGCCACCGGGATGAAGGACGAAGACTTCAAAAAGCCGATCATCGCCATCGCCAACTCGTTCACCCAGTTCGTCCCGGGCCACGTGCACCTGAAGGACCTGGGCCAACTGGTCGCCCGCGAGATCGAACGCGCCGGTGGCGTGGCCAAGGAATTCAACACCATCGCCGTGGATGACGGCATCGCCATGGGCCACGACGGCATGCTGTACTCGCTGCCCAGCCGCGAGATCATCGCCGACGCCGTCGAGTACATGGTCAATGCCCACTGCGCCGACGCCATCGTGTGCATCTCCAACTGCGACAAGATCACCCCCGGCATGCTGATGGCTGCCCTGCGCCTGAACATTCCGGTGATCTTCGTCTCCGGCGGCCCGATGGAAGCCGGCAAGACCAAGCTGGCCAGCCACGGCCTGGACCTGGTCGATGCCATGGTGATCGCCGCCGACACCAGCGCCAGTGACGAGAAAGTCGCCGAGTACGAGCGCAGCGCCTGCCCGACCTGCGGTTCGTGCTCCGGCATGTTCACCGCCAACTCGATGAACTGCCTGACCGAAGCGCTGGGCCTGGCCCTGCCGGGCAACGGTTCGACCCTGGCCACCCACTCCGACCGCGAGCAGCTGTTCCTCACCGCCGGGCGTACCATCGTGGAGCTGTGCAAACGTTACTACCAGGAAAACGACGAGTCGGTGCTGCCGCGCAGCATCGCCAACTTCAAGGCGTTCGAGAACGCAATGATGCTGGACATCGCCATGGGCGGCTCGACCAACACCATCCTGCACCTGCTGGCCGCGGCCCAGGAAGGCGAGGTGGCGTTCGACCTGCGTGACATCGACCGCCTGTCGCGCAAAGTGCCGCAGCTGTGCAAGGTGGCGCCGAACATCCAGAAGTACCACATGGAGGATGTGCACCGCGCTGGCGGCATTTTCAGCATCCTCGGCTCGCTGGCCCGTGGCGGCCTGCTGCACACCGACCTGCCGACCGTGCACAGCCGCAGCATGGAGGAGGCCATCGCCAAGTGGGACATCACCCAGACCGATGATGAAGCCGTGCACACCTTCTTCAAGGCAGGCCCGGCCGGCATCCCGACGCAAACCGCGTTCAGCCAGTCGACCCGTTGGGAAACCCTCGACGACGACCGCGAAAACGGCTGCATCCGCAGCTTCGAGCACGCCTACTCGCAAGAAGGCGGCCTGGCCGTGCTGTACGGCAACATCGCGCTGGATGGCTGCGTGGTGAAGACCGCCGGCGTGGACGAGTCGATCCATGTGTTCGAGGGCACCGCGAAGATCTTCGAGAGCCAGGACAGCGCCGTGCGCGGCATCCTCGCCGATGAAGTGAAGGCCGGTGACATCGTGATCATTCGCTACGAAGGCCCGAAAGGCGGCCCGGGCATGCAAGAGATGCTCTACCCGACCTCGTACCTGAAGTCCAAGGGCCTGGGCAAGGCGTGCGCCCTGCTCACCGACGGCCGTTTCTCGGGCGGCACCTCGGGCCTGTCCATCGGCCACGCCTCGCCGGAAGCCGCCGCAGGCGGCGCCATCGGCCTGGTGCAGGACGGCGACAAGGTACTGATCGACATCCCCAACCGTTCGATCAACCTGCTGGTCAGCGACGAGGAGCTGGCAGCGCGCCGCGTCGAACAGGACAAGAAGGGCTGGAAGCCGGCCGAAGTACGCCCACGCAAGGTGACCACTGCGCTGAAGGCCTACGCCCTGCTGGCCACCAGTGCCGACAAGGGTGCGGTGCGTAACAAGGCGATGCTCGAAGGGCTGTGAGGCTTTGAGTGGATAAAAACCGGCGCCTGGTGCGCCGGTTTTTTTTGCAGCCTGTCCGGGCCCTTTCGCGGGTAAACCCGCTCCCACAGGTACCGCACAACCCTTGAAGGCAGTGACAATCCTGTGGGAGCGGGTTTACCCGCGAAGAGGCCGATACAGGTTTACTGAATCTGCTCCGGCGTCACGACCACCCAGTTCTTGTCCGCCGTCACCGGCAACCCTTCCCTGGCCTGGGCCGCGGCATTTTTGCTGATCATCCCGTTCAACTGGTCAATGTACTTGGCCTTGCGGTTTATCCACAGGTGGATGCCGCCCTTGTTCACATCCACACCATGGAACTGCATGTAGCCATCACTGGTAGGCGTGTCGCCGCCCACCAGCACCGGCTTCTTCCATTCATCGATGTAGGTGAGGATGGCCGCCTGCTTGCCGGCCATCCAGGTGGCCGGGGTCCACAGGTAGGGGGTCAGCTCGAGGTTTTCGTTGGCCTTGGCGTCATAGTGCCCGGCGCTGATCTGCTTGCGCGCGGTGGTCAGCTGGCCGCTCTGGCGGTCCTTGAGCAGCAGGCTGACGCCGATCACGTTCTGTGGTTTGACGTTGTAGCCGTACTTGGGGTCAGAGGCGACCATGCGCACCAGCTCCTCGGAGGCGGCGGAGATCACGTACACCTCGATGCCGTTCTCCATCAGCTTGTTGTACAGCTCGGCCTGGCCTGCGAAGACCTTCGGCGGCTGCACCTCGGTGCTCTTGAGCTGGTCACCCTCGAAGTAGGTGGCCGGCACCGGCTTGCCCGAGGCCATCAGCTCGTCCACCTGCACCTTCAACTCCTTGAGGGTGAAGCCCGAGAACACCTGGGCCACCCAGGGGTAGCAGACCATGTCGTCGAGTTCGCACAGGCGGTAGTAGTAGCTGAACAGGCTTTCCTTGTGCCCGGCGGTGTCCTTGAACGGGATCAGCTTGAGCGAAGGGTCGAGCTTGTCGCGGCTCAGCAGGCCCTTGTTCTCCATGAACGGCAGCAGCGCTTCTTCGAGGTCGTAGCGATAGCTGGTGTTGTCCATGTCGAACACCGCGTAGTTGCCCTTGTTGGCATTGGCGGCAATCATCGCGTCCAACTGCCTGGCGGCTTCGGCCGGCCAGTGCTTGAGCTCGGTGGCCGCCCAGCTGCTGGCACTCAGCAACAGGGCCAGGCCGCCGGCAACGAGGCTTGGAACAGACTTCATGGGCAATTCTCCAAAGACGTGGCCGTTCAACCCTAGACGCCTTTGGTGACAAACGGTCGCTTGTGACCGACGCTGAAAAAGCCCTCAGCGCCCCCGGCATATTCAATAGCGACATCGCGTTATGCCAAAAACGACTATGCCCATTACTTTTGGGTATAAATTCGTTTGTTTTCAGGCTGTTAGCATTTGCGTTCGCAATCGCTCACAGAAGCGATGCCTTTTTTGAATTCTGGAGCTGCAATGAACCTGCCCCTGTTTCTAAACCTGCTGGCGTTTCTGGCGCTGTTGCTGGGCCTGTCGCAAACCGGCCGCACCCACTGGAGCCTGGCCAAGAAAGTGCTGCTGGGCCTGGCCCTGGGCGTCGGCTTCGGCCTGGTGCTGCACAGCATCTATGGTGCCGGCCACCCGGTACTCAAGGCCACCATCGGCTGGCTCGACCTGGTCGGCAACGGCTACGTCGGCCTGCTGCAGATGATCGTCATGCCGCTGATCTTCGCCTCGATCCTCAGCGCCGTGGCCCGCCTGCACAACGCATCGAGCCTGGGCCGCATCAGCGTGCTGAGCATCGGCACGCTGCTGCTGACCACCGCCATCGCCGCGCTGCTGGGCATTGTGCTGAGCAACCTGTTCGGCCTGAGCGCCGAGGGCCTGGTGGCCGGCGCGCAGGAAAGCGCACGCCTGCAGGCCATTCACAGCGACTACGCAGGCAAGGTTGCCGACCTCAACATCCCGCAGCTGCTGCTGTCGTTCATCCCGAGCAACCCGGTGGGCGACCTGGCCCGGGCCAAGCCGACCTCGATCATCAGCGTGGTGATTTTCGCGGTGTTCCTGGGCCTGGCCGCGTTGCAGTTGCTCAAGGATGACAAGGACAAGGGCGAGCGTGCGCTGTCGGCCATCGACGTGCTGCAAGCCTGGGTGATGCGCCTGGTGCGCCTGGTGATGAAGCTCACCCCCTACGGCGTACTGGCGCTGATGACCAAGGTGGTGGCCAGCTCCAACCTTGAAGACATCCTCAAGCTGGGCAGCTTCGTGCTGGTGTCGTACATCGGCCTGGGCCTGATGTTCGTGGTGCACGGGGTGATCCAGGCCATGACCGGGGTCAACCCGCTGCGCTTCTTGCGCAAGGTGTGGCCGGTGCTGACCTTCGCCTTCACCAGCCGCTCCAGCGCGGCCAGCATCCCGCTGAACATCGAGGCGCAAACCCAGCGCCTGGGTGTGCCGCAGTCAATTGCCAGCTTCAGCGCCTCGTTCGGTACCACCATCGGCCAGAACGGCTGCGCCGGCCTGTACCCGGCCATGCTGGCGGTGATGGTGGCGGCGGCAATGGGCATCAATACCTTCGACCCGCTGTGGATCGCCACCCTGGTGGCCATCGTCACCCTGAGCTCGGCGGGTGTTGCCGGCGTTGGCGGCGGTGCGACCTTCGCCGCGCTGATCGTGCTGCCGGCCATGGGGCTGCCGGTTGAGCTGGTGGCGCTGCTGATTTCGGTGGAGCCGCTGATCGACATGGGCCGCACCGCGTTGAACGTGAACGGTTCGATGACCGCGGGCGTGGTGACCAGCCAGTTGCTCAAGCAGACCGACCAGCAGGTGCTGGGCGGCGATGAGCATGCGCAGCTGAGCCACAGCTGAAAACCATCGCGGGGCAAGCCCGCTCCCACGCAGATCCGTGGGAGCGGGCTTGCCCCGCGATGCGATCTAGATTTTGTCCCACACCTCGAAGTGATATGCAGGCTTGCCTTCCTCAGCCTGCGCCTCGCTCGAAGCCAGCGTCCACTGCGCCTTGTCGAACTCGGGGAACCACGCATCCCCCGCGGGCGACAGCTCCACCCGGGTCAGGTACATACGGCTCACCAGCCCCTTCTCCAGCGCCTGTGCATAAAGCTGCGCCCCGCCGATCAGCATCAGCTCGTCGACGCCTTGCTCGCGCGCCCACTGCTCGGCCCGCACCAGAGCGGCTTCCAGCGAGGCAAATACCTCTGCCCCTTGCAACTGCAGCCCGGCCTGGCGGCTGACCACGATATTCAAACGCCCGGGCAATGGCCTGCCCAGCGAGTCCCAGGTCTTGCGGCCCATGATGATCGGCTTGCCCAGGGTGGTGGCCTTGAAGTACTTGAAGTCCCCCGGCAGGTGCCAGGGCATGGAATTGTCGATGCCGATCACGCGGTTCTCGGCGAGCGCCGCGATCAGGCTGAGGGGGAGTGAGGTAGTCATGGCGGCGAGGATAGCACCGGGCACGTGGGTTATGCTTGCCCCCTGACCTGTGCACTGGAAGACCTTGTGACTGCACCGACACCACTGGACAAACGCTGGCTCACCGAAGCGGTGCGCCTGCGCGAGGAACACGCCGGCCCCTTGGAAGACCAGGAGGCCAACCGCCGCGCCCGCCAGCAGGGCGGCGACCTGGCGGCGCGCGTCGAGGCCCGCGCGCTGTGGCTGGCCGAACGCGACGGCATGGCCGAGGCCCTGCGCCACTGGAAGCAGGGCGCGCGCCTGGCACTGCTGGCGCTGATCATCGCCGCCGTGCTCAGCGGCGCCGGCCTGGGCCTGGCGGCGCTGGGCGACGGGCAGCGGCCGGTCAATGTGTTCTGGGCCCTGGGTAGCCTGCTGGGGCTCAACCTGCTGTTGCTGATCGGCTGGGCCCTGGGGTTTTTCTTCGCAGGCGAACAGGGCGCGGCATTGGGCCGAGTGTGGCTGTGGCTGAGCGAACGCCTGGCCCGCGATGCCAAGGCCGCGCAACTGGCGCCGGCATTGCTGGTGCTGCTGCAGCGCCAGCGCCTGAACCGCTGGCTGCTGGGCTTGCTGGTACACAGCCTGTGGCTGTTGGCGATGTTGGCAGCCCTGGGCATGTTGCTGGCGCTGCTGGCCACGCGGCGCTATGGCTTCGTCTGGGAAACCACGCTGCTGGCTGCCGACCCCTTCATCACCCTGACCCAGGCCCTCGGCGCACTGCCCTCGCTGCTGGGTTTTGCCGTGCCGGACGAGGCAATGATCCGCGCCAGCGGCGCCAGCCTGCCGGCACTGGATATCGCCCGCCAGGCCTGGGCCAGCTGGTTGCTCGGCGTGGTGCTGGTGTACGGCCTGCTGCCGCGCCTGGTGCTGGCGGCGCTGTGCCTGTGGCGCTGGCGCCAGGGCCGTGAGCGCCTGACGCTGGACCTGAGCCTGCCCGGCTACGCGCAACTGCGTGAGGCGCTGATGCCGCGCAGCGAACGGATTGGCGTGCAGGACGCCGCCCCCGACAGCCTGCCGCATTTCGCCGCCGGCCAGCTGGAAAGCGCCAGCACTGGCGCCCTGCTGGTGGGCCTGGAGCTGGACGAACAGCGCCCCTGGCCGCCCGCCCTGCCCCATGGCATCACCAACGCCGGGGTGCTCGACAGCCGCGAGTCGCGCAACAAGCTGCTGGAACAGCTCAGCCGCTTCCCGCCGGCGCGCCTGGCGATTGCCTGCGACCCGCGCCGCTCGCCCGACCGTGGCAGCCTGGCGCTGCTGGCGGAGCTGGCGCGCAATGCCGGCGCCACGCGTATCTGGCTGCTGCAGGCCGAGCCCGGCCAGGCCATCGATGCCGCGCGCCTGGGTGACTGGCACGAGGCCCTCGACCGCCTCGGCCTGCCCCACGCCGACACCTCGCCTTTGACCTGGCTGGAGCATGGCCATGACTGAGCCGCTGAAACTGGCCGTGGTCGGCCACACCAACGTTGGCAAGACCTCGCTGCTGCGCACCCTCACCCGCGACGTCGGCTTTGGCGAAGTGTCGCACCGCCCCAGCACCACCCGGCATGTCGAGGGGGCCCGGCTGTCGGTGGACGGCGAGCCGCTGCTGGAGCTGTACGACACCCCGGGCCTGGAAGACGCCATCGCCCTGCTCGACTATCTGGAGCGCCTGGAGCGCCCCGGCGAGCGGCTGGATGGCCCGGCCCGGCTTGAGCGCTTTCTGCAGGGTAGCGAGGCGCGCCAGCGCTTCGAGCAGGAGGCCAGGGTGCTGCGCCAGTTGCTGGCCAGCAATGCCGGGCTGTACGTGATCGACGCCCGCGAGCCGGTGCTGGCCAAGTACCGCGACGAACTGGAGGTGCTGGCCAGTTGCGGCAAGCCGTTGCTGCCAGTGCTCAACTTCGTCGCCAGCGATTCGCACCGCGAGCCACAGTGGCGCGAAGCCCTGGCACGCCTGGGCCTGCATGCGCTGGTGCGCTTCGACAGCGTGGCCCCGCCTGAGGATGGCGAACGGCGCCTGTACGAAAGCCTGGCGCTGCTGCTGGAAGACGCCCGCCCGGCCCTGCAACGGCTGATCGACGACCAGCAGGCCCAGCGCGAGGCGCGCCGGCACAGCGGCAAGCGGCTGATTGCCGAACTGCTGCTGGACTGCGCTGCCTGCCGGCGCAGTGTCGAGGCCGAGCCTGCCGCCGAAGCCCGCGCCGTCGAGGCGCTGCGCCAGGACGTGCGCCAGCGTGAGCAACGCTGCGTGGAGGCATTGCTCAAGCTGTATGAATTCCGCCGCGAGGACGCCAATGCTGGCGACCTGCCGTTGCTCGACGGGCGCTGGGGCGATGACTTGTTCAACCCGGAAACCCTCAAGCTGCTGGGCGTGCGCCTGGGCAGCGGGGTGGCGGCCGGTGCGGCGGCGGGCGCCGGGGTGGACCTGCTGGTGGGTGGCCTGACGCTGGGCGCCGCGGCCTTGGCCGGGGCAATTGCCGGGGGCGCGGTGCAAACGGCGCGCAACTATGGCTCGCGGCTGCTGGGCAAGCTCAAGGGCAAGCGCGAGCTGACCGTGGACGACACGGTGCTGCGCTTGCTGGCGTTGCGTCAGCAGCAGTTGATGGTGGCACTGGAGGGGCGTGGGCATGCAGCGCAGGACAGCATTCGGCTGGGGGCCCTGGACGAAAAGGCCTGGCGCGAAGGCAAGTTGCCCGAGGCGCTGGGCAAGGCCCGGGCGCATCCGCAGTGGTCGACCTTGAACCCGGGGAGCAAGGTCAACCAGGCAGAGCGCCAGGAGCAGTTGGAGGCGTTGGTTTTGCAGATCTGATTCGGCAGTTCCGGCCTTATCGCGGGGCAAGCCCGCTCCCACGGAGGTCTCGGCGTGGGAGCGGGCTTGCCCCGCGATAGGGCCTCAAAGCAGCGCCCGGGCCATGGCCTTCAGCACCTCAATGTCCACCAACGCCACCCCCACCTCCTTGGCCATTTCATCCCACTCACGCATGCGCAGGCTCACGGCAAACAGCGGGTCACGTTCGAACGCATCGGCCTCGGCGTCGTTCATCACCCCGCCCTGATACGCCAGCGTGCGCCGGCTGGCCTCGCTCAAGCGCTGGTAGTAGCCGGGCTGGCGCAAGGTCAGGTAGCGCTTGGCCTCGACGTGGTATTGCACCAGCCGCGCCAGGCGCTCGCTGAAGCCCGCCCGGCGCAGGTACTCGGCGCCGATGCGCTCGTGGCTGGCAACGCCAAAGCCGCCCATCTGCTCGCCTTCGCACAGGTGGCCGATGTCGTGGAAGAACGCCGCCAGCACCACCTCGTCGTCATAGCCCTCGGCCATGGCCAGCTGGGCGGCCTGGGACATGTGCTCGAGCTGGGTGATGGCTTCGCCGATGTAGTCGGTGCTGCCGTGGTGCTGGTAGAGGGCGAAAATCTGGTCCATGGTGGGCATCTGGCTTTGCTCGAGGCTGAATTCAATGTTGCCTGTCAGTAAGCATTCGCGGGCAAGCCCGCTCCCACAGGTGTAGCGCAGCGCCAAAGGCAGCGCGATTGCTGTAGGAGCCGGCTTGCCGGCGATGGGGCCCTTACTGCTGGGCGACTTTCTCCGACTTGCCGTCATAACGCTTGCGCCACTCGCTCAAGATCTGGTCGCGGTTCTTCGAGGCCCAGGCGAAGTCGTTCTTGATCAGGCGCTGTTCGTAGTCCGCCGGCAGTTCGGTCTGCGGCTTGGCGATGCCCGGGGCGGCCAATACGGCGAAGTTCTCCTTGTACAGCTCCATGGCGGCCGGGCTTGCCGAAAAATCAGCCAGGCGCTTGGCCGCATCGGCCTTGGGCGAGCCCTTGATCACCGCAGTGGCCTCGATCTCCCAGCCCAGGCCTTCCTTGGGCAGTACGATATCCAGCGGCGCGCCTTGGCGCTTGAGCTGCACGGCCGGGTACTCGAACGAGATGCCGATCGGGAACTCGCCGGCGGCGGCCAGCTTGCACGGCTTGGAGCCGGAATGAACGTACTGGCCGATGTTCTGGTGCAGGGCGTCCATGTAGGCCCAGCCCTGGGGCTCGCCGAAGGTCTGCAGCCAGGCGCTTACATCCAGAAAACCGGTGCCCGACGAGGCCGGGTTGGGCATGACGATCTTGCCCTTGTACTCAGGCTTGGTCAGGTCCTGCCAGCTTACCGGCTTGCTCAGGCCCTGCTTTTCGGCTTCGACGGTGTTGAAGCAAATGGTTGCGGCCCACACGTCCATGCCTACCCAGGCCGGCGGGTTGGCGGCGTCGCGATAGTTGCCGGAGATCTTGCCCAGATCCTTCGGCGCGTAGGCTTCGAGCATGCCGTTCTGGTCGAGGATGGCCAGGCTGGAGGCGGCCAGGCCCCACACTGCATCGGCTTGCGGGCGGTCTTTCTCGGCCAGCAGCTTGGCAGTGATGATGCCGGTGGAGTCGCGCACCCACTTGATCTCGATGTCCGGGTTGGCCTTTTCGAAGGCCTGCTTGTAGCTCTTGAGCTGCTCGGCCTCCAGGGCGGTGTAGACGGTCAGCTGGGTAGCGGCCGAGGCCTGCAGGCTGAACACGGCGGATACGGCAGCGGCAAGTGCAAACGGCTTGAACATGATGCGTTTCCTATGGGTTGGGCAGTCGGTCAATGGCCGGGGGCGCGCTGGCGCCAGGCCTGGGAGCGGCGCAACAGGCCGCGGGAAGCTGCGGCCAGCAGCAGCGAGGCGCCGGCACTGGTGAGCAGAATCAAGGTGGACATGGCGGCGGCGCCGCCGACGTTGCCGGCATCGTCCATGTTCAGCACGGCGACGGCGGCAAGGATGGTGTCAGGGCTGTACAGGAAGATCGCCGCCGACACCGTGGTCATGGCCGAGACGAACAGGTAGCGGATGATGTCCAGCAGCGCCGGCAGGCAGATCGGCACGGTGACCCGCAGAAAGTGCCTGTACAGCGGCGCCTTGAGCGACAGCGCGGCAGCCTCGAACTCGCCGTCGAGCTGGCGCAGGGCGGTGGTGGCGGTCATCTGCGCGGTGGTCAGGTAGTGGGCGATGGTGCACAGCACCAGCAGCGCCATGCTGGCGTACAGCACATGCAGCGGGTTGCCGGCGAGGTTGAAAAAGAACACGTAGCCCAGGCCCAGCACCAGCCCGGGCACTGCCATGGGAATGAAGCTGAGCAGGCGCAGGCTTTGGTTGAGCAGGCGCTGGCCGGAGGTTTTCTCCATCAGGTAGGCGCCGGTGAAAATCACCACGCTGCCGATCAGCGCGGTGCACAGGGCCATGGTCACGCTGTTGCGGTAGGCCAGCCAGCCGCCGCCGGCGGTGTCGTCGAACATGTAGTGCTTGAGCGACAGCGACAGGTTGTACGGCCAGAATTTGACCAGGGACGAGTACACCGCCATGCCGATCACCGCCAGCAATGCGGCGCATACCAGCAGCACCAGCGCCAGGTAGCAGCCGTCGCGCAGCTTGCACGGCTTGGGCTCGAACACCTGGGCACGGCCACTCATGGCCTCGCCCTGGCGCCGGCGCAGCCAGGCATCCACCGCAAAGCTGAGCAGCGCCGGCACCAGCAGCACCATGCCGATCAGCGCGCCGCGGCCGAACTGCTGCTGGCCGACCACCGCCTTGTAGGCTTCCAGCGCCAGCACCTGATAGTCGCCGCCCACCACCACCGGCACGCCGAAATCGGTGATGGTCAGGGTGAACACCAGGCAAAACGCCGCGAACACCGCCTGGCGCGTGGCCGGCCAGGTGATGCTGCAGAACGCCCGGGCGGGGCCGGCGCCCATGCTGGAGGCGGCATCGAACAGCCGCGCATCGGCCAGCGACAGGGCCGACAGCAGAATCATCAGCGCGTGGGGGAAGGTGTAGATGGCCTCGCCGACAACGATGCCCCAGAAACCGTAGATGTTGTCGCTGAGCAGCCCGCGCAGCAGCCCCTGATTGCCGAACAGGTACACCAGGGCGATGGCCGGCAGCATCGACGGCGCCAGCAGCGGCAGCAGCGAGATGCCGCGCCACAGGCCCTTGGCCGGGATCAGCGTGCGTTGCAGGGCGTAGGCGAACAGGTAGGCCAGCGGCACCACGATGGCGGCCACGGTGAAGGCCACCGACAGGCTGTTGCCCAGCAGCCAGTGGAAGTTCGCGCTGGCGAACAGTTCGCGCGCGGCCAGCAGGCCACCACCCTGGCCGGCCTCACCACTGAAGCCTTTCCAGAAGATCGCCAGCAACGGCAGCAGCACCGCCAGCACCAGCAACAGCAGCAGCAGGCTCTTGCCGCCGACCACGAACAGGCGGTCCCCCAGGGCGGCGCCATTGCGCGGCGCGGGCTTGGCAGCGCTGAGCGGCAGGGTCATGGGCGCGGCCATCTCAGGCAAACACCTGCAGGCTCTGCGGCGGCAAGGCCACCCAGATGTCCTGCGAGCCCAGACGCGGCATGGCTTCTGGCGCAAGCTCGGCGAGCAGCGCGTGGCCCGGCAGGGCCTTGAGTTCGAAGCTCATGCGGCAGCGGTTGCCAAGGAAGGTGATCTCGCGGACCTTGGCCGGGAACAGGTTTTCTTCATGCACGATCGGGTTGACGGTGATCGCCTCGGGGCGGCAGAACAGCCGGCCACTGCTGGCGCTGCCGGCGTTGCTGCCCAGGCGCATGTGCATGCCGCCCACCTGGGCGTGGCTGGCGCTGCTGCGCTGGAACGGCAGCCAGTTGCCCTGGCCGACGAACTCGGCGACAAACGGCGTGGCCGGCTGATCGTAGATTTGCTGGGGCGTGGCGTACTGCTCGACCTGGCCGTTGCTCATCACGGCGATGCGGTCGGCCATCAGCATGGCCTCGTCCTGGTTGTGGGTGACCATCAGCGTGGTGATACCCAACTGGCGTTGCAGCTGGCGCAGCTCGGTGCACAGGTGCTCGCGCACCCGGGCATCGAGGGCCGACATCGGCTCATCGAGCAGCAGCAGCGAAGGCGACGGCGCCAGCGCCCGGGCCAGGGCCACCCGCTGTTGCTGGCCGCCGGACAGCTGGCCGGGGTACTTCTTTTCGCTACCCAAAAGGCCCACCAGCTCGAGCATGTCGCGCACCCGCTGGCGCGCCTCGTCACGGCTGCTGCCGGTCAGGCCGTAGGCGATGTTGGCTTCGACGCTGAGGTTGGGGAACAGCGCGTAGGACTGGAACAGGATGCCGTAGTCACGGGCCTGGGGTGGCAGCTTGGAGATGTCGCGCTCGCCGATGTACAGCTCGCCACGGTCCTGGCGCTCCAGACCGGCAATGCAGCGCAGCAGGGTGGTCTTGCCGCAGCCCGAGGGGCCCAGCAGGCACACCAGCTCGCCGGCGGCGATGTCCAGGGACACGTCGTTGAGCGCGGTGAAGGCGCCGAAACGCTTGTGGATGCCACGCACTTTCATGTGCGCGCCAGGGGTTGCGTGGTTCATGGCAGGGCCTCATCGAAGAGATGGGGCCCATGCTAGGAAGGCAGTGCGAAGGTTCTGTGGCGTTTGGGCAAAAGCCGGTGATAGTGGTATTGGCGGATTTTGTAGTGGCCTTGAGGGCCTCTTCGCGGGCAAGCCCGCTCCCACAGGGTCGTCACATTACCTGTGGGAGCGGGCTTGCCCGCGAAGAATCCAGCACCGCTCTAGAACTGCGAACCCACCACTTCCTGCGCCACCCCGAGGAAGGCCGCCGGCAACCTGGCCTGGCGCCGCTCCTTCAGGCAGTACAGGTACTCGTGCATCACCGGTGCATTGTCCAGTGCCAGCACCCGCAGCTCGGGGTTATGCGGCACTTCGTGGCGGGCGATGATGCTGATGCCGATATTGCGCAGCACCGCCTCGCGGATCGACTCGCGGCTGCCGATTTCCAGCAGCGCCCCGGCCTTCACCCCGGCGTCCTGCATCATCTGCTCGGTGAGTTTGCGGGTGGTCGAGCCTTTTTCGCGCATCAGCAGGCAATGCCCGGCCACCACCTCGATGGACACCGCCTGGCGCTGGGCCAGCGGGTGGTTGCGGTGCACCGCCAGCACCAGCGGGTCGGTGCCCAGCACCCGGCGCACCAGGCGGGCGTCCTCCAGCAGTTGCGAGGAGGCGGCGATGTCCACCCGGTAGTCCTCGAGCATTTCCAGCACCTGCTGCGAGTTGCCGATTTCCACCGCCACTTCCACCTGGGGCAGACGTTCGCGAAAGATCTTCACCAGGTCCAGGATGTAGTACGGCGCGGTGGCGGCAATGCGCAGGCTGCCCTGGGCCTGGCCGCTGTTGCGCAGCTCGAACTCGATATCGGCCTCCTGCTGCAGCAGCGTCTTGACCATCGGCAGCAGGCGCACGCCCTCCTCGCTGAGCACCAGGCGCCGGCCGCCGCGGTAGAACAGCTCGACGTTGTACTGGCTTTCGAGGTTGCGGATCTGTGTGGTCACCGTGGGCTGGCTGAGGCCGAGCTTTTTTGCCGCCAGGGTGATGCTGCCCTGGCGGGCCACCATGTAGAAGGCTTTGAGCTCGGCGCTGAGCATTGTGGATAACCTCTAGTTGAACAGACCTGCTGCGCTTCTACAGGGGGGCGTTTGGGTTTATTTACGTAGCAAGCGCAGGCCGTTGAACACCACCAGCAAACTCACCCCCATGTCGGCGAACACTGCCATCCACAGGGTGGCCATGCCGGCGAAGGTGATTGCCAAAAAGATCGCCTTCACCCCAAGCGCCAGCACGATGTTCTGCACCAGGATCGCCGCACTTTGCCGCGACAGCCTGACGAAGGCCGGGATTTTGCGCAAGTCGTCGTCCATCAGCGCCACGTCGGCGGTCTCGATGGCGGTGTCGGTGCCGGCGGCGGCCATGGCGAAGCCGATTTCGGCGCGGGCCAGGGCCGGTGCGTCGTTGATGCCGTCGCCGACCATGCCCACGCGGTGGCCCTGGGCATACAGCGCCTCGATGCTGGCGAGCTTGTCGGCCGGCAGCAGGTTGCCCTCGGCGCGGTCGATGCCCACCTGGGCGGCGATGGCCTGGGCGGTGTGCGGGTTGTCGCCGGTGAGCATGACGGTCTTGATGCCCAGTGCGTGCAACTCGGCGATGGCCTGGCGGCTGCTGTCCTTGACCGTGTCGGCCACGGCGAACAGGGCCAGCGGGCCGGAACGGTCGAGCAGCAGCACCACGGTCTTGCCTTGGCGTTCCAGCACGTCCAGTTGCGCTTCAAGTTCCGCGGAGCACAGGCCCAGTTCTTCCACCAGGCGATGGTTGCCCAGGTGGTAGGTTTGCCCGTTGATATCCCCACGCACACCGCGACCGGCCAGGGCGGCGAACTCGGTAACGTCGCTCAGGGCAATGTTCTGTGCCTTGGCGAACTGGGCGATGGCGCCGGACACCGGGTGGTCGGAACGGGCCGCAAGGCTGGCAGCCAGGGCCTGGGCGCGGCCGTCGAACAACGGGTCGAGCACCTGGCTGTCGGTTTGCACCGGCTTGCCGTGGGTGATGGTGCCGGTCTTGTCCAGGGCCAGGAAGTCCAGCTTGCGGCCGCCCTCCAGGTACACCCCGCCCTTGATCAGGATGCCCTTGCGTGCAGCGGCAGCCAGGCCGCTGACGATGGTCACCGGGGTGGAGATCACCAGGGCGCACGGGCAGGCGACGACCAGCAGCACCAGGGCGCGGTACACCCAGTCGAACCAGGCGCCGGCCATGAACAGCGGCGGCACCAGCGCCACGGCCAGAGCCACGGCGAACACTGCAGGGGTGTAGATGCGCGAAAACTGGTCGACAAAGCGCTGGGTCGGGGCACGGGCGCCTTGCGCTTCTTCCACGGCCTTGATGATGCGCGCCAGGGTCGATTGGCCAGCAGCGGCGGTCACGCGGTATTCAAGCGAGCCGGCCTGGTTGATGGTGCCGGCGAACAGCTTGTCGCCGGCTGCCTTCTCTACCGGCAGGCTTTCGCCGGTGATCGGTGCCTGATCGACGCTGGATTGGCCGCTGAGCACTTCGCCGTCCAGCCCGATGCGCTCGCCGGGGCGTACCCGCACCAGCGCGCCGATGGCCACCTCGCGCACCTGCACTTCGTGCCACTGGCCGTCGGCCTTCTGCACGGTGGCCATGTCCGGCGCCAGCTGCATCAGGCCGCCGATGGCATTGCGCGCACGGTCCAGGGAGCGGGCTTCGATCAGCTCGGCGATGGTGAACAGCACCATCACCATGGCTGCCTCGGGCCATTGGCCGATCAGCACGGCGCCGGTCACGGCAATGCTCATCAGCGCGTTGATGTTGAGGTTGCGGTTTTTCAGGGCGATCCAGCCCTTTTTGTAGGTGCCCAGACCGCAGCCGAGGATGGCCGCCAGGGCCAGCAAGGCGACCACCCACTCCGGTGCTTTTCCTGAGAAGTGCACAATTTCGGCGGCAATCGCGGCAATACCCGACAGCGCCAGCGGCCAGACACTTTTCTTCACCGCCTGTGGGGCGCTGTCGTCTGCGGCAGCCATGGGCTCGGCCTTCATGCCCAGGCTGTCGATGGCCTGCTCGATCGCGACCGTGCCATCGAGGGTGTGGTGCACGCCCAGCACGCGGTTGATCAGGTTGAATTCCAGCTGCTCGACGCCCGGCAGCTTGCCGAGCTTGTCCTGGATCAGAGTCTGCTCGGTGGGGCAGTCCATGGCCTGGATGCGAAAGCGGCTGAGGCGCGCACCGGCGCTGGCCTTGGCGGTCAGTTGCACCTTGGCGGGTGCAGCCTTGCTGGCGCAGCAGCTGTGGGCGTGCGGGTGCTCGCCATGAGGGTGCTCGGCATGGTCATGCTTGTGATCGTGGCTGACAGGCTGGTTCATGGAATCATCCTTAACTGGGCACGGGCCTGGCGGGACTGGTTTGCCGGGGCCCGCAGGGGTATCTGTTGCCAAGTGAACACCCTGTAGCCACTATAGGGTCAAGCCCTGTTTTGGAGAGGCGTGCCATGAAGATCGGCGAACTGGCCAAGGCCACCGACTGTGCGGTGGAAACCATCCGCTACTACGAACGCGAGCAATTGCTGCCGGAGCCGGCCCGCACCGAGGGCAACTACCGGCTTTACACCCAGGCCCACGTGGAACGGCTGACGTTCATCCGCAACTGCCGCACCCTGGACATGACCCTGGATGAAATCCGCAGCCTGCTGCGCCTGCGCGACAGCCCGGATGGCTCGTGCGGCAGCGTCAATGCGCTGATCGACGAGCATATCGAGCATGTGCAGGCGCGGATCGACGGGTTGATGGCGTTGCAGGCGCAACTGGTGGAGTTGCGCAGGCAGTGCAATGCGCAGGGGGCGGAGTGCGCGATCTTGCAGCAGTTGGAGACCAACGGGGCGGTGACGGTGCCGGAGGTGGAGCATTCCCATGTGGGGCGCAGTCATGGGCATTGAGAATGCTGGGGGCGCTGAGCGCCCCTTTCGCGGCACAAGGCCGCTCCTACAGACGAACGCGCGCCCCTGTAGGAGCGGCCTTGTGCCGCGATTGGGCTGCGCAGCAGCCCCCAGCTATCTAAGGGGTCAGACCGCCATCGGCGCCGTCAGCGGCGCATGGTGCTCATAGCCTTCCAGCCAGAAGTCGCTCGGCTCGATCTTCTCCAGCCACTCAGGCTCGTACTTGCCGGTATCGACAAACGCCGGCACGCGGTCGCTGATCACCAGCTTGGGCGCGGCCAGCGGCTCGCGCTTCATCTGCTCGTTCAGCATGTCCAGGTGGTTCTCGTACACATGGGCATCGCCGATGAAGTAGGTGAACCAGCGCGGGGTGTAGCCGGTCAGGCGGCCGAACAGCGACAGCAGCGCGGCGCCTTCGGTGAGGTTGAACGGCGTGCCCAGGCCCAGGTCGTTGGAGCGGATGTAGAGGGTCAGGGAGATCTCTTTGGTCTCTACATTCGGGTGGAACTGGTACAGCAGGTGGCACGGCGGCAGGGCCATTTCGTCCAGCTGGGCGCAGTTCCAGCCGTGGAACAGGATGCGCCGGCTGCCCGGGTCGTTGGCGATGGTGTCCAGGCACTGGCGCACCTGGTCGATGGCCTTGTACAGGATGACGAACGCCTGGCCGTCTTCTTCGTCCTTGGCGATCTGGCGGAAACCGGCCTTTTCGGCCATTTCGATGGCCGCCGGGTTGCTCAGCGGGATGCGCTTGTAACCCGGCCACTGGCGCCATTGCACGCCGTAGATCTCGCCGAGGTCGTCATGCCCCTGGCGGAACGGGTTGGCCAGCCACTGGGCGTTCTCGTTGGCGTTCTGGTCCCAGACCTTGCAGCCCAGTTCGCGGAATTGGCCGGCGTTTTTCACGCCGCGCAAGAAGCCCACCATTTCGCCGATCGCCGACTTGAACGCCAGCTTGCGCGTGGTGACGGCCGGGAAGCCCTTTTGCAGGTCGAAACGCAGCATGGCGCCCGGCAGGCTGATGGTGCGGATACCGGTGCGGT
Organism: Pseudomonas xanthosomatis; assembly: GCF_019139835.1. Lineage (NCBI taxonomy): Bacteria > Pseudomonadati > Pseudomonadota > Gammaproteobacteria > Pseudomonadales > Pseudomonadaceae > Pseudomonas > Pseudomonas xanthosomatis. The sequence continues at coordinate 161,605 of NZ_CP077075.1, forward strand.
TTGCCTGCAGCGTGCCGTTTTCGATGACGTCACGGACCAGGTCCAGATACTGTTTCATGGCTTACCTGTAGCGAACACGGCAGGGGGATCGCCCCTGCCGTGGTGGGTTCATTGGGCGGGTGTCGCCGTTGGCTTGCGATTATAAGCCCACCAGATCAGGCCGAGGCCAGCCAGGATCATCGGCACGCAGAGAATCTGACCCATGGTCAGCCAGCCCCAGGCGATGTAACCCAGTTGGGCGTCCGGTACGCGGACGAACTCGACGATGAAACGGAAGATGCCGTAGAACAGCGCGAACATGCCGGAAACCGCCATGGTCGGGCGCGGCTTGCGCGAAAACAGCCAGAGGATGACGAACAGCGCCACGCCTTCCAGGGCGAACTGGTACAGCTGTGAAGGGTGGCGCGGCAACTGGGCAGGGTCACTGAACGGCGGGAAGATCATCGCCCATGGCACGTCGGTGGGCTTGCCCCACAGCTCGGCGTTGATGAAGTTGCCGATACGCCCGGCGCCCAGGCCGATCGGCACCAGCGGGGCGACGAAGTCCATCAGTTCGAAGAACGACTTGTTGTTGCGCTTGCCGAACCACAGCGCCGCCAGCATCACGCCGATGAAGCCGCCATGGAACGACATGCCGCCTTTCCACACCTCGAAGATCAGGGTCGGGTTGGCCAGGTACTGGTGCAGGTCGTAGAACAGCACGTAGCCCAGGCGGCCCCCGACGATCACCCCCATCGACAGCCAGAACACCAGGTCGGAGAGTTTCTCGCGGCTCCAGGTGGGGTCGAAGCGGTTGAGCCGACGCGAAGCCAGCAGCCACGCGCCGCCGATGCCGATCAGGTACATCAGGCCGTACCAGTGGATTTTCAGCGGCCCGAGGGCCACGGCCACGGGGTCGATCTGCGGGTAAGGCAGCATGGTTAGTCCTCTTGGTTCAAATCAGAAAGCTTGCGCCGACGCAGAACAGCAGCGCGGCGAACAGGCGCTTGAGCAGGCGCGGCGACAGCTTGTGTGCCAGGCGCGCGCCAAAGCGGGCGAAGAACATGCTGGTGACGGCAATGCCGACCAGCGCGGGCAGGTACACGTAACCCAGGCTGTGGGCCGGTAAATGCTGCTCGTGCCAGCCCAGCCACATGAAGCTCAGGGCGCTGGCCACGGCAATGGGCAGCCCGCAGGCCGACGAGGTGGCCACTGCCTGCTGCATCGGCAAGCTGCGCCAGGTCAAAAACGGTACGGTCAGCGAGCCGCCGCCGATACCGAAAATCGCCGAGGCCCAACCGATCACCCCGCCTGCGGCAGTCAGCGCCGGCTTGCCGGGGATGCTGCGGCTGGCTTTGGGCTTGACGTCCAGGGCCATCTGCACGGCGATCACCAGGGCGAACACACCGATGATCTTCTGCAGCATCGGGCCCTGGATCAGCGAGGCGGTCTTGGCCCCGACCAGCGCGCCGAGCAGGATGCCGAGGGTCATCCAGGCAAAGATCGGCCACTGCACCGCGCCCTTGCGCTGGTGCTCGAGCACCGCATTGATCGAGGTGAAGACGATGGTCGCAAGCGACGTGCCGACCGCCAGGTGGGTGAGCACCGCAGGGTCGAAGCCTTGCAGGGTGAAGCTGAACACCAGCACCGGGACGATGATGATGCCGCCGCCCACGCCGAACAGCCCGGCCAGCACGCCGGCACAGGCTCCCAACAGCAGGTAGAGTACGAATTCCATTCGCCGCCCCAGTGAAAACGATGCGGCATGGTAACGGAAGCCGCGCCTGTGGCTCTAGTGAACTCTGTGTCAGGTGATGGCCTGGGGCCGGGGGCGCGGGTAGAGTGGCGAAAAACACAAGGGGCAACCTATGTGCCTGATCGTCTTCGCCTGGCAGCCCGGAGCCGCCCGGCCGCTGATCGTTGCGGCCAACCGTGACGAGTTCTACGCCCGCCCCACCCAGGCCCTGGCGGCCTGGGAAGACGCGCCGGGGGTGCACGCCGGGCGCGACCTGGAGGCCGGCGGCACTTGGCTTGGGGTCGGGCCGCAGGGGCGCTTTGCGGCGCTGACCAATATCCGCGACCCCGGCAAAGCGCCGGGGCCGCGTTCGCGGGGCGAGTTGGTGGCCAACTTTCTGAGCGGCGAGCTGGGCGTCGAGGCTTACCTGGACCAAGTGGCCAGCCGCGCCGGGCAATATTCCGGGTTCAACCTGCTGGTGGGGGATGGCCAGCGGCTAGGTTACCTGCATGCCCGCGAAGCCGCGCCGCGTTTGCTGCCAGCGGGCGTATACGGGTTGTCCAATGCGGGGCTGGATACGCCGTGGCCGAAGCTTGTGAAGGCGCGCAGGGGGCTGGAGGGGCTGCTTGAATCGGCCGAGCCGCAGCGCTTGCTGGAATTGCTGGCCGATGGCGAGCCGGCGGCGGATGCCGAACTGCCGGAAACCGGCGTGGGGCTGGCTACCGAGAAGCTGCTGTCGAGTGTGTTCATTGCCAGCCACAACTATGGCACGCGGGCGAGTACGGTTTTGATTGTGGATAAGTCTGGCCGGCGGCACATGGTAGAGCGCAGTTTTGGGCCGTTTGGCGGGCATTTGGGCGAGGTCAGCCTGGAAATCTGATCGCGGGGCAAGCCCGCTCCCACGCCATGTGCCAGAGGGTGGGAGCGGGCTTGCCCCGCGATAGGGCCGGTGCAGGCCTCAGAGGCTTTTGTTGGCCCCTGGCCCGATCATCCGCGCCAGGCCCAGGTTCTTCAGGGCCAGCTGCAGCGCGCTATGGGTGAGTTGCGGGTTGTCGTGGCTCAAGGCATCGGCCAGCAGTTCCTTGGCCTTGCTCATGTTCACCTGGCGCAGCATCCACTTCACCTTCGGCAGGTTGGTGGCGTTCATCGACAGGCTGTCAAAACCCATGGCCATCAGCAAAATCGCCGCCGCCGGGTCACCGGCCATCTCGCCGCAGATGCTCACCGGCTTGCCTTCGCCATGGGCATCGCGCACCACGGTGTTGAGCGCCTGCAGCACCGCCGGGTGCAGGTAGTCGTACAGGTCGGCGACCCGCGGGTTGTTGCGGTCCACCGCCAGCAGGTACTGGGTCAGGTCGTTGGAGCCCACCGAAAGGAAGTCCACCTGGCGCGCCAGTTCCTTGGTCTGGTACACCGCAGCGGGGATTTCCACCATCACCCCCACCGGCGGCATCGGCACGTCGGTGCCTTCGTCACGCACCTCGCCCCAGGCGCGATGGATAAGATGCAGGGCTTCTTCCAGCTCGTGAATGCCGGAGATCATCGGCAGCAGAATACGCAGGTTGTTCAGGCCCTCGCTGGCCTTGAGCATGGCGCGGGTCTGCACCAGGAAGATTTCCGGGTGATCGAGGGTGACGCGGATGCCGCGCCAGCCGAGGAACGGGTTTTCTTCCTTGATCGGGAAGTACGACAGCGCCTTGTCACCGCCGATGTCGAGGGTACGCATGGTCACCGGCAGCGGGTGGAAGGCCTGCAGTTGCTCGCGGTAGATCGCCAGCTGTTCCTTCTCGCTGGGGAAGCGCTGGTTGATCATGAACGGCACTTCGGTGCGGTACAGGCCCACGCCCTCGGCGCCGCGCTGCTGGGCGCGAGCGACGTCGGCGAGCAGGCCGGTGTTGACCCACAGCGGCATGCGGTGGCCGTCAGGGGTGATGCATGGCAGCTCGCGCAGTGCGTCCAGGCCTTGAGCGAGCTGGCGTTCTTCCTCGACCACTTCGCTGTACTGCTTGCGCAATACTTCGCCGGGGTTGGTGAATACCTCGCCCTTGTAGCCGTCGACGATCAGCTCGATGCCGTCGACCTTCGAATACGGCAAGTCGACCAGGCCCATGACGGTGGGGATGCCCATCGCCCGGGCGAGAATCGCCACGTGGGAGTTGCCCGAGCCCAGTACCGAAACCAGGCCCACCAGCTTGCCTTCAGGCACTTCGCCGAGCATGGCCGGGGTGAGTTCTTCGCTGACCAGGATGGTATTGTCCTGGTACACCATCGCCTGCGAGCGGGCCTCTTGCAGGTAGGCCAGCAGGCGCCGGCCCAGGTCCTTGACGTCGGAGGCGCGCTCGCGCAGGTAGTCGTCGTCCATCAGTTCGAAGCGGTTGACGTGCTCGCCGACCACCTGGCGCAGGGCGCCCTGGGCCCACTGGCCGGTCTTGATGACGGCGACCACCTCGCCACCGAGGGCGGCGTCTTCGAGCATCATCAGGTACACGTCGAACAGCGCACGCTCTTCGGGGCGCAGCTGGGTGGCGAGCTTGGCCGACAGCTTGCGCATGTCTTCGCGCACGCCTTCGAGGGCGTTGTTGAACAGCTTGAGTTCGGTGTCGATGTCTTCGACGGTCTTGTCCGGCACCACCTCGAGGTCGGCCGGTGGCAGCATCACCACGGCGCGGCCCACGGCAGCGCCCGGCGAGCCCGGCACGCCGACGAAGCGCGCCTCCTGGATGCCCTTGCCCTGGCGCCCCAGGCCACGGATGGACCCGGTGGCCTCGGCGTGGGCGATAACCCCGGCGAGCTGAGCGCTCATGGTGACCAGGAAGGCTTCTTCGCCTTCGTCGAACTGGCGGCGCTCCTTCTGCTGGATGACCAGCACCCCGACCACGCGGCGGTGGTGGATGATCGGTGCGCCGAGGAAGGAGGCGAAGCGTTCCTCGCCGGTTTCGGCGAAGTAGCGGTAACGCGGGTGGTCGGCGGCGTTTTCGAGGTTCAGCGGCTCCTCGCGGGTGCCAACCAGGCCCACCAGGCCTTCGTTGGGGGCCATGCTGACCTTGCCGATCGAGCGCTTGTTCAGGCCTTCGGTGGCCATCAGCACGAAGCGGTTGGTTTCCGGGTCGAGCAGGTAAACCGAGCAGACCTGGCTGCCCATGGCCTCCTTGACGCGCAAGACAATGATACCCAACGCCGTCTTGAGATCTTTGGCGGAGTTCACTTCCTGGACGATCTTGCGCAGCGTATTGAGCATGGCTCGGGGTCGGACTCCGTCGTCAGTCGCGCGTCAGCAGGCGCGGGGCTAGCTCTTTCAGGGCGCGCCGGTACACCTCGCGCTTGAATGTCACCACCTGGCCCAACGGATACCAGTAGCTGACCCAGCGCCAGCCGTCGAATTCCGGTTTGCCGGTGAGGTCCATGCGCACCCGTTGCTCATTGCTAACAAGGCGCAGCAAAAACCACTTCTGTTTCTGGCCGATACACAGCGGCTGGCTGTGGGTACGCACCAGGCGCTGCGGTAAACGATAACGCAACCAGCCACGGGTGCAGGCAAGAATTTCCACGTCCTGGCGTTCCAGGCCCACTTCTTCGTTCAGCTCGCGGTACAGGGCGTCTTCTGGGGTCTCGTCAGGGTTGATGCCACCCTGGGGGAACTGCCAGGCATCCTGGTTGATCCGGCGAGCCCATAGCACCTGCCCGGCATCATTCGTAAGAATGATCCCGACATTGGGGCGAAAACCATCCGGGTCGATCACGGCAGCAACCTCGCAAACGCATGTCACCGCATTGTTCCACAAAGCCTGCGAGCGCAGCAACGCACCCGCAAGCTTATGTGCAGCACGGTGAAAACGCCGTATTCTGCGGGGCCTCCCGAAGATTTGCGCGAGACTTGCACATGCGCCTGGCTTTATTCGATCTGGACAATACCCTCCTCGGCGGCGACAGCGACCATGCCTGGGGTGACTACCTGTGCGAACGGGGCATTCTCGACCCGGTCGCGTACAAGGCACGCAACGATGCCTTCTACCAGGACTACCTCAACGGCACCCTGGACCTACAAGCCTACCTGGCCTTCTCCATGGAAATTTTCGCCGCCACCGAACCTGCACAACTGGAGCAGTGGCACCGCGAGTTCATGCGCGACTGCATCGAGCCGATCATCCTGCCCAAGGCCCTGGCGTTGCTGCAGCAGCACCGCGAGGCGGGCGACCAACTGGTGATCATCACCGCCACCAACCGCTTCGTCACCGCGCCCATCGCCCGCCGCCTGGGCGTGCGCGTGCTGCTGGCCACCGAATGCGAGATGCACGACGGGCGCTATACCGGGCGCAGTACCGATATACCCTGTTTCCGTGAAGGCAAGGTGACGCGGCTGAACCGCTGGATGCTGGAGAACGGCTTCGACCTGCAGGACAGCTACTTCTATAGCGACTCGCTGAACGACCTGCCTTTATTGGAGCAGGTCACTCACGCAGTGGCCGTGGACCCGGACCCGAAGCTGCGCGCCGAAGCCGAGGCGCGGGGGTGGCCGGTGATTTCGTTGCGCGATTGATGTATTCCTGACCCTGCCCTTTCGCGGGCAAGCCCGCTCCCACAGGTACTGCGCAGGCCTTCAAGCCAGTGAGATCCCTGTAGGAGCGGGCTTGCCCGCGAAGAGGCCGGTATGGGCAGCCCAATACTGTCAGACCGGCTTGGCGCCCATCAGCCCGGCAATCGACAAAAAGCACACCCCGCTGAACACCGCCAGCGCCAGGGTGAACTTCAGCCCCACCAGCTCGGCCTTGCGCAGCCGGTTCAGGCGCACCAGCAGCCACCACACGGCGAAGGCACCGAAGGTATAGATGACGCTGGAGGCCAACACCCAGGTCTGCCCCAGCGGCCAGCCCACCAGGTGCACCAGCCACCAACCGGTGAACGGCATGCTCACCAGGCACAGCCCCATCAGCAACCAGACGAACACCAGCGGCCGGCGCAGCAGCTTGGCATAGGCCTCGCTGTCGCCCTTGCGCTTGGCCAGCACGGTCCAGATGGCCAGGCCCAGGGCGCTGAGCAGCAGGATGGCGGTGGCGGCGATGTGCAGGGTCTTGAGGGTGGTCAGGTGTTCCATGTCTTGGTTGTCCTTAAGCAGGCCATTTTGCAGCAGCTTCTTCGCGGGCAAGCCCGCTCCCACAGGTACCGCACAGGCCCTGGTGCCCGCGAATAACCTGTAGGAGCCGGCTTGCCGGCGATGGCGCCATCAGCCCAAGAATAGCTTGTAAGCCGGGTTCTCGGTCTCGTCCCAATACGGGTAGCCGATCTTGGCCAGCGCCGCCGGCACCAGGTGGCGCTCCTCCTCCGGCACCTGCAGCCCCGCCACCACGCGCCCGTCAGCCGCGCCATGGTTGCGGTAGTGGAACATCGAGATGTTCCAGCGCCCACCCAGCTTGTTGAGGAAGTTGAACAATGCCCCGGGGCGCTCGGGGAACTCGAAGCGCAGTACCATCTCGTCGCTGGCCCCGGCCGAATGGCCGCCGACCATGTGACGGATGTGCAGCTTGGCCAGTTCGTTGTCGGTCAGGTCGGTTACCGGGAAGCCCTGCTCGGTCAGTTGCTGCACCAGCAACGCACGCGGGTCGTTTTCCGGATGGGTCTGCACGCCGACGAAAATGTGCGCTTCGTCCGAGGTGTGCTTGCGGTAGTTGAATTCGGTGATCTGGCGCTTGCCGATGGCCTCGCAGAACGCCTTGAAGCTGCCTGGCCGCTCGGGGATGGTCACGGCGATGATGGCTTCGCGCTTCTCACCCAGTTCGGCGCGCTCGGCCACGTGGCGCAGGCGGTCGAAATTGACGTTGGCACCCGAATCGATGGCCACCAGGGTTTGCCCGGCCACGCCCTTGAGCTCGACGTACTTCTTGATGCCCGCCACGCCCAGTGCGCCGGCAGGCTCGGTGATCGAGCGGGTATCGTCGTAGATATCCTTGATGGCCGCGCAGATCTCGTCAGTGCTGACGGTGATCACCTCATCCACATGGTGGCGGCAGATATCGAAGGTATGCTGGCCGATCTGCGCCACCGCCACGCCGTCGGCGAACAGCCCGACCTGCGGCAGCACCACCCGCTCGCCGGCAGCCAGGGCGGCCTGCAGGCAGTTGGAATCGTCCGGCTCGACGCCGATCACCTTGATTTCCGGGCGCAGGTACTTCACGTAGGCGGCAATACCGGCAATCAACCCGCCGCCGCCCACCGGCACGAAGATCGCGTCCAGCCGGCCCGGGTGCTGGCGCAGGATCTCCATGGCCACGGTGCCTTGGCCGGCGATGGTGTGCGGGTCGTCGTAGGGGTGGATGTAGACCAGGCCCTTTTCGTCGACCAGCTTCAGCGAATAGGCCAGCGCCTCGGGGAACGAGTCGCCGTGCAGCACCACCTTGCCGCCGCGCGAGCGCACGCCTTCGATCTTGATCTCGGGGGTGGTCTTGGGCATCACGATGGTAGCCTTGATGCCCAGTTCCCGCGCCGCCAGGGCCAGGCCCTGGGCGTGGTTGCCGGCAGAAGCCGTGACCACGCCGCGGGCCAGTTCCTCGGCGCTGAGCTGCGCCAGCTTGTTGTACGCCCCGCGGATCTTGAACGAGAACACCGGCTGCAGGTCTTCGCGCTTGAGCAGCACGCTGTTGCCCAAGCGCTTGCTCAGCTGCCCGGCGCTGTGCAGCGGGGTTTCGACGGCAACGTCGTAGACGCGCGAGGTGAGGATCTTCTTGACGTACTGTTCGAGCATCGGGAAAGCATCACTGGGCCGCGGGACAAGGGCTGGGAGTCTACCGCAGCGGGCTGTCGGGCGACCACAGCAAAGCCGCGCGAGCCGTTATACTAGGCGACTTTGAAATCCGCCCTGCCCCTTCCCGGAGCCCGCATGACCCAGGACCAACTGAAACAGGCCGTCGCCCAGGCCGCTGTCGACCTCATCCTCCCCAAGCTGGATGAGAAAAGCGTCGTCGGCGTCGGCACAGGCTCCACCGCCAACTTCTTCATCGACGCCCTGGCCCAGCACAAGACCGCCTTCGACGGCGCCGTAGCCAGCTCCGAGGCCACCGCCCAGCGCCTGAAAGGCCATGGCATCCCGGTGTACGAGCTGAACAGCGTCAGCGAGCTGGAGTTCTACGTGGACGGCGCCGACGAGAGCGATGCGCACCTGAACCTGATCAAGGGCGGCGGCGCGGCCCTGACCCGCGAGAAGATCGTCGCGGCAGTGGCCAAGACCTTCATCTGCATCGCCGACGCCAGCAAGCTGGTGCCGGTGCTGGGCGCCTTCGCGCTGCCGGTCGAGGTGATCCCCATGGCCCGCAGCCACGTGGCGCGCCAGCTGGTCAAGCTGGGCGGCGACCCGGTTTACCGCGAAGGCGTGCTGACCGACAACGGCAACGTGATCCTGGACGTGCACAACCTGCAGATCACCAACCCGGTGGAGCTCGAGGCGCAGATCAACGCCATCGTCGGCGTGGTCACCAATGGCCTGTTCGCCGCCCGCCCGGCCGATGTGCTGCTGCTGGGTACCGCCGAAGGCGTGAAGACGGTCAAGGCCGAGTGATCCCATCGCGGGGCAAGCCCGCTCCCACAGGGGTCTCATGACCTGCGTGGGAGCGGGCTTGCCCCGCGATTGTGTTGTTGCAGGCGCTCAATCCGCCGGCTTTTCGAACACATAGAACAGGTTCGGCTCGCTCACCAGGTACAGCCTGCCCGCCTCGTCCATGGCCATGCCCTCGGCCTGCGGCACGGTTTTCTTCAGGCCCTGGAAGCCCTTGCGCAACGACAAGGTGCTCAGCGGCCTGCCCTCCACATCCAGCTCCAGCACCAGGCGCGATTCATCCGACAAGGCCAGCAGGTGCCCGCTGCGCTCGTCGTACTGCAGGCTCGACAAGTCGCGCACGAATAGCCGCCCATCACGCTTGCGGTCCTGCACTACATGCACGGCATACGGCTGCTCGGGGTTGGTGTGGGGGAACCCATGCACCTCGTAGATCAGCATCGGGTCGCGCTCCTTGGCCACGAACAGGCGCTGGCCTGCCGAGTCGTAGGCCAGCCCCTCGAAGCCCTTGTTGCCGTTCAGGCCGATGCCCAGGGTAAGCTGCTCGGCGTCGGCGGCATCGAGGAACAGGGTGTTGTCGTCCAGGCGCACACGAATCAGCCGCTGCTGGCGCTCATCGGTGATCACGAAATTGTTCGGCCCCACGTACTCCACCGCCTCGGGGTCGCCGAAGCCGGTCAGCGGCACGCGCCGCAGAATACGCCCGTCCAGCGACAGCTCGATCAGTTCGGGGCTGGAGTTGGTCACGGTGAACAGGGTCTTGCGGTCGGGATCGTAGGTCAGCGCCGAAACATCGTCATGCAGCCCGTCGATGGGCAGCGCCTCGAGCGTTACCCGATAGCGGTCCAGGCCGATGCCCTGCTCGCTCGGCTGCCACCAGGTCTTGAGGTTGAACCAGCCACGCTCGAACAGACGAAATTCATGCGCCGCCACACCCAGCAGGGTCAGGGTTGAAAACAGCAGGGCAGCAATGGTCAGGCGGTAGCTTCGGCGCATCAGGGCAGGCTCGGACTTGGAAAGGTGCGAATCTAACCATTAACAACTGAAGCAAAGCTTAAAGTCGGTGTGGGAAACAACTGGCAGTTTTATCAGTTTTTTCTGAAGCGATAGAACAGATTGGGCTCACTGACGAAATACAGATTGCCCTGCTCATCCATGGTCACGCCTTCGGCACGCGGGATACCGGCCTTGAGGCCATTGAAGCCACCCAGCAGGGCCATGAAGCTGACCTGGTCGCCCTTTTCATCCAGCTCAAGCAGCATGTTGGAGTCGGCCGACAGCGCCAGCAGGTGCCCGGTGCGCGGGTCAACGGCCAGTGCCGACAGGTTGCGCAGGTCCAGCTGGTCGCTAGGCAGAGCGTGTTTTTCGCCCTTGAGCGGGCTGCGCCCGTCGCTGCTCCAGGCGTACAGCTTGGGCGGGCGCTCTTCGCCTATCAGCAGGCGTTGGCGCATGGCATCCCAGGCAAGGCCTTCGAAGCCCTTGTTACCCTCGCCGGCATCGCCAAGCTCGAACCCTGGGTAGTCGCTGCGCTTGAGCGAAGTGGTGCTGGCATCGACCTTGACCATCACCAGATCATGCTGACGTTCATCGACAATACCGATCAGGCCGTCTTCCATCACCGCCACGGCTTCCGGGTTGGCCCAGCCCTCCAGCGGGATCTTGCGCAGCACGTTACCGTCGAGGTCGAGCTCGGTAAGGAAGGGGTGTTTGCCCATCACCGCGAACAGGGTGCGGGTATGCGGGTTGAACGACAGGTCCGAGGCTTCGTCCCGCTCCATGCCCGGCAGCGGCTTGGCATCGATGTCCACCACGTAATCCGGCAGCCAGATGCTTTCCTGGCGCACGGCAGAGCTTTGAAAGCGCTCCTTGAGCCACAGCAACCCGCGGTCGTCCCAATGCATGGCCATGGCCGCGCAGTAGGCGATCACTGCCAAGGCGCCCAGCCAGACAGGCCAGCGCAGCCACAGCTTGCGTTTGGGAGCAGATGAACGGGACGCAGCAGAGGGGATGACCATCAAGGGAATCCTGTCAGTTTGCCGTGATGTCTTCCTAACGTCGGCGAATGGGCACAGAGCTGCGCATTATCCGAATCATTTGTGAAAAAAACGGCAAATGCCGCCGGCGCGGCGGCACGGCGATGGCTGCAAGGCCATCGCCGCTTCAGGATCAGAGCACGCGGCTTTCGAACCGGCAGACGCCCGGAAGTTCCAGCACCAGCTCGTCACCCACGTTGAACGGGCCCACGCCGGCCGGGGTGCCGGTGAGGATCACATCGCCCGCCTGCAGCGAGAAGCACGCCGCCATGTACTGGATGATCGGCACGATGGGATTGAGCATCATCGCGCTGTTGCCGTCCTGGCGCACTTCGCCGTTGATGCTCAGGCGCACCGGAATGTCGGTGACATCTTCGAACGAGGCGGCCGACACGAACGGCGGCAGCACGCAGGCACCGTCGAAGCTTTTGCACAGCTCCCACGGCAGGCCCTTTTCCTTCAATTTGCTCTGCAGATCGCGCAGGGTCAGGTCCAGCGCCGGGGCGTAGCCGGAAATGGCGTCCAGCACTTCTTCTTCGGTGGGTTTGGTCGAAAGCGGCTTGCCCAGCAGCACGGCGATTTCGGCTTCGTAATGCACCGAGCCACGGTCGGTCGGGATCTTGAAGCCGCCTTCAAGCGGCACCACGCAGCTGCCGGGCTTGATGAACAGCAGCGGCTCGGCGGGGATCGGGTTGTTCAGTTCCTTGGCATGTTCGGCATAGTTGCGGCCGATGCACACCACCTTGCCCAGCGGGAAGTGGATGCGGGTACCGTCTACGTACTGGTGCTGGTAACTCATGGCCGACTCCTGTGAATACTGCTTTTATTCGGGAGCGAAGATCTTACCCGGATTCATGATGCCGTTAGGGTCGAAGACGGCCTTTATCGCCTTCATGCAGGCGATTTCTTCAGGCGAACGGCTGTAACCCAGGTAGTCGCGCTTGGTCATGCCCACGCCATGCTCGGCAGAGATCGAGCCGTTGTAGCGCTGGACGATCTCGAATACCCACTTGTTGACCTTCGCGCACGAGGCGAAGAACTCATCCTTGCCCATATGCTCGGGCTTGAGGATGTTCAAGTGCAGGTTGCCGTCGCCGATGTGGCCGTACCAGACCACTTCGTAGTCGGGGTAATGTTCGCCGACGATGGCGTCGATATCGCGTAGAAAGGCCGGCACTTTCGATACGGTGACCGAAATGTCGTTTTTGTACGGGGTCCAGTGGGAGATGGTTTCAGACAAGTACTCGCGCAGCTTCCACAGGTTTTTCAGCTGCGTCTCGCTCTGGCTCATCACCCCGTCCAGCACCCAGCCCTGCGCCACACAGTGCTCGAAGGTGGCCAGGGCCTGCTCGGCGACCTCTTCTGTACTGGCTTCGAACTCCAGCAGCGCATAGAACGGGCAGTCGGTGGCAAACGGCGCGGGCACATCGCCCCGGGCCATGATCTTGGCCAGGCCCTTGTCGGAGAAAAACTCGAAAGCCGTGAGGTCGAGCTTGCCCTGGAAGGCGTGCAACACCGGCATGATCGCATCGAAGTCCGGGGTACCGAGCACCATGGCGGTAAGGTTGCGCGGCGTGCGGTCCAGGCGCATGGTGGCCTCGACCACAAAACCCAGCGTACCTTCGGCGCCGATGAACAGCTGGCGCAGGTCGTAGCCGGTGGCGTTCTTGATCAGGTCCTTGTTCAGCTCCAGCAGCTCACCCTTGCCGGTGACCACCTTGAGCCCGGCCACCCAATTGCGCGTCATGCCATAGCGGATCACCTTGATGCCGCCGGCATTGGTGCCGATGTTGCCGCCGACCTGGCTGGAGCCGCTGGAAGCGAAGTCCACCGGGTAATAAAGGCCGTGGTCTTCGGCAAACTGCTGCAACTGGCGGGTGATGACCCCGGGCTGGCAGACCACCGTGCGGTCGAATTCGTTGAAATCGAGAATCTGGTTCATGTAGTCGAAGGCCACGACCACTTCACCATTGGCCGCCACCGCTGCGCCGGAAAGCCCGGTACGCCCGCCGGAGGGCACCAGGGCAACGTTGTGAGTGTTGGCCCAGCGGACGATGGCCTGCACCTGCTCGACGGTCTTGGGCAGCACGATGGCGCTGGGCGCCGGCGGGTAGTGCTTGGTCCAGTCCTTGCCGTAGGCCTCGAGCGAAGCCGGGTCGGTCAGCAGCTTGCCGGGGTCGACAAGGGCGCTCAGTTCATCCAGTAATGCACGCTCGGTCATCGCGGGAACTCTCAACTAATTCATAGTGAGCCTGAATTCGTCTCACTGTCTGAAACAGCTCAGCAAGTGTCGCGTATGGTAGCATGGCACCCCCGCTGTTCGTGCTAATGCCGATGCCGCGCCGCTTCACCCCTCGCCATTTTTCTCCGGGATACAGGTTTAAGCAGATGAGCAAGACTTCTCTCGACAAGAGCAAGATCAGGTTCCTTCTTCTCGAAGGCGTCCACCAAAATGCCGTGGACACCCTCAAGGCTGCCGGCTACACCAACATCGAGTACCTCACGGGCTCGCTGCCAGACGCCGAACTGAAGGAAAAGATCGCAGATGCCCACTTCATCGGCATCCGCTCGCGCACCCAACTGACCGAAGAGGTCTTTGACTGCGCGAAGAAACTGGTCGCGGTGGGCTGTTTCTGCATCGGCACCAACCAGGTCGACCTGGGCGCGGCCCGCGAGCGCGGCATCGCCGTGTTCAACGCCCCGTACTCCAACACCCGTTCGGTGGCCGAACTGGTGCTGGCCGAGGCCATCCTGCTGCTGCGCGGCATCCCCGAGAAAAACGCTTCCTGCCACCGTGGCGGCTGGATCAAGAGCGCGGCCAACTCGTTCGAGATCCGTGGCAAGAAACTGGGCATCGTCGGCTACGGCTCGATCGGCACCCAGCTGTCGGTACTGGCTGAAAGCGTGGGCATGCAGGTGTACTTCTACGACCCGCTGACCAAGCTGCCGCTGGGCAACGCCACTCAGGTTACCAACCTGAACGAGCTGCTGGGCCTGGCTGACATCGTGTCGCTGCACGTTCCCGAGCTGCCATCCACCCAGTGGATGATCGGCGAGAAGGAAATCCGCGCGATGAAGAAGGGCTCGATCCTGATCAACGCCGCCCGTGGCACCGTGGTCGAGCTGGACCACCTGGCCGCCGCGATCAAAGACAAGCACCTGATCGGCGCCGCCATCGACGTGTTCCCGGTGGAGCCGCGCTCCAACGACGAAGAGTTCGAAAGCCCGCTGCGTGGCCTGGACAATGTGATCCTGACCCCGCACATCGGTGGTTCCACCGCCGAAGCCCAGGCCAACATCGGCCTGGAAGTGGCCGAGAAGCTGGTCAAGTACAGCGACAACGGTACCTCCGTGTCGTCGGTCAACTTCCCTGAAGTGGCCCTGCCGGCGCACCCGGGCAAGCACCGCCTGCTGCACATCCACCAAAACATCCCGGGCGTGCTCAGCGAGATCAACAAGGTCTTCGCCGAAAACGGCATCAACATCTCCGGCCAGTTCCTGCAGACCGACGAGAAAGTCGGTTACGTGGTGATCGACGTGGATGCCGAGTACTCGGACCTGGCGCAAGAGAAGCTGCAGCACGTCAAGGGCACCATCCGCTCGCGCGTACTGTTCTGAGCTTGATTGCGGCATGGAAAAGGGAGGCCCTGGTGGCCTCCCTTTTTTTGCCTGCAAGATTGGTGTCGCCTGATTCGCGGGTAAACCCGCGAAGAACCCAACGCTTACTTCACCTCGACAGTGATCTTCTTCGACTCGACGCTCGGCTTGAACGGCACGTGGTACTGGTCACCCAGCACCAGCTGCAGGGTGTGCTTGCCCGGCGTCAGGGTGATGCTGGTTTCGGTCTGCGCCTTGCCAAAGTGCAGCACCTGCGGGCCGGCCGGCAGGGCCACGCCGCTCTCGGGCATCAGGCTGGTGGGCAGCGGCATGTCGGCCACCGGGGCTTTGTCCACATCCACCAGCAGGTGGTGGTGGCCGGTGTGCGGGGTTTGGTCACCGGCAGGCTTCAAGCCCATGCCCTCGATGCCGAACTTGACGGTGAAGGTCTTGTCGACCGTTGCGCCATCGGCGGGGGAAACGATGAACACCTTGGCGTCTTTCGGGGGTTCCTGGCTCTTCAATGCATCCGCTGCACTGGCCAATACCGAGGCTCCCATCAACACACCGGCGACGGCAGCACGCGAAAATAGGCTTTTCATTCACTTCTCCTGTGATTCACTTCAATAGACCGCTATGACTTAAACGAGGTCGCACGGTAGTTCACCATAGTCCAGCCACAGCACCAGAGGTTCAAAAGCCGGTGCAGAAATATTTGCGTTTCGGTTAAACATAAACGGCCTAGCAGGGTCATAGGCTGCGTTCGACCGGGGCGGGGAGAAACCCCCGGGGAATGAAATTCATCTGCCAAAAAAGAAAAGGGGCACCCATGCGTTTGACCATTGGCGTACTGCTGGCCGTACTCGTCAGCCCGCTGGCCCAGGCCGAACTGATCGACGAAATCAACGACCGCGGGGAATTGCGCATTGCCGTGCAAACCGACAACTCGCCGTATTCGTTCAAAGAGAACGAGCAACTGACCGGGTTCGATATCGAACTGGGCCAAGCCCTGGCCAAAGAGCTGGACTTGCGCGCCGAGTTCATCGAAACCGCAGCCGCCGAAGTGCTGACCGGTGTTGAAAGTGGCACTTACGACATCACCGTCGACAAACGCGGCAACGAACAGACGGCCGATTCACCGCTGACCACCAGCAAGCCTTTTGGCAACGAGAAGCTGGTGATCCCGTTCCAGAAGGACAACCCGGCCTTTGAAAGCGCGCTGAACAATGCGCTGCAGCGGATCAAGGACGATGGCCGGCTGGGGGCGCTGGAGCAGAAGTGGTTCAAGGGTGCGGCGCAGCAGGCTGCAGAAGAGCACTGAAACCGAGCCTGCCCCATCGCCGGCTCCTACAGTCGATCGACAGGGCCGGCCCAGTCTCAAGCGCCAAGCAACGCCAGCGAAGCCTCTTCCAGCTCCAGTTCACTGAACACCAGCACCCCCTCACGGCGCAGCAACGCGGCAGTCACCCCTTCACCGGCCACCTTCACACCGCTGAAGCTGCCGTCATAGGTGAGCCGGTTGCCGCACGAAGGGCTGCCGGACTTGAGCACTGCCACGCGAATGCCATGCCGACGCACCAGCGCCAACGCCTGCTGCGCACCGCTCAAAAAAGCATCGCTGACATCCTCTCCACCGACCGTGATCACCTGCGCCTGCCCGTCCAGCACCTGGCCGCCCTGCCCGCCGGGGATTTCCGCCGGGGGCCGGGGCGTCGGCAAGCCGCCGGCCACCTCGGGGCACAACGGTACCACCCGGCCCTCGGCCTGCCAGCGCTGCAGCAGGTCGGGGTGGCCACTGGCGCGCCCGTCGTAGCGCACCGGCTGCCCCAGCAGGCAGGCGCTGACGAGGACCTTGGGCAACTCAGAACGGGTCATTGCCACGCCGGCGGAACCAGCCCGTCAAGGACAGCCGCTCACGCCCGGCCGCCAGCACTTCGTGGGGGACGTCACCAGACAAGAACACCACCAAGGTGCCGGCCACAGGCTGTACGTCATGCACCTGCTCGCCCGCGAGGAACATGCGCAACTGGCCGCCGTCCGCAGGCTTCCAGTTTTCGTTCAGGTAGTACACCGCCGAGACCATGCGCCGGTCGTCATCGCGAAAGCGGTCAAGGTGGCGGCGGTAGAAGGCCCCCGGCGGGTACAGGGCGAAGTGGCACTCGAAATCCTCAAGGCCCAGGAACAAGCCCTGGTTGATCGCCTGGCGCAGGCTGTCCATGGCACCCAGGTACTGGTCGCACGGCGCGGACTCGCCAGGGTCGAGCCACTGGATCTGGTCGCCACGAATAGCCTCGCGCACTTCTTGCGCGGCGCCACGGCCCACCCCGGCAGGGTTCAGCTCGCCTTCGGCGTAGCGGCGCCGGCACTCGGCCGCGAGTGCCCGCGACAGTGCGTCGGGCAAAAACAGGGTTTGCTGCGACCAGCCACGGGTGGCCAGGTCGTCGACGATCGCCGACAGCAGTGAATGTTCGAGAGGAGTGTGCATGGCGCATCATAGCCATTCGGCCTGCGCGCGCACAGCGCCACTTGGTCAGGAAGCGCCGCGTGCGTCTCGACAAAGCCCCGCCACGCCACGGACAATAGCGGCCTGCCGACAGGAGTCCTGAATGCGCCGTCTGTTTTCCCTGCTTCTGCTGATGATCTGCACCATGCCTGTCTGGGCAGACAACCTCGATCAGCTGTACAAGGCCGCCGGCTGGCCCGACCAGCGCGCCCATTTCAACGATGCCGTGAGCGCCGCCCAGCAGCGCTACCGCAACAGCCTGCCGCCTGCGGTTTACCAGGCGCTGGTCAACAACAGCAACCAGCGCTTCCAGGCCCAGGCCATGGACAAGCGCGCCCAGGCGCAGCTGCGCAGCACCTTGCAAAACCCCGCTCCGGCACTGGCGTTTTTCCAGTCGCCCTTGGGCCGCAAGGTGGTGGCCGCCGAGCTGCTGGCCACACGTAAAGACCAACTGGCCAAGAACGCCAAGGGCCTGCCGAAGATGCAGGCCAGCGACAACCGCCTGCTGATCATCGGCCACCTGGCCCAGGCCCTGCCGGCCCGCGAGGCCGGTGCCGAGGTCAGCCTGGCCATCGCTGGCGTTGCCGCCGACAGCCTCAGCTCGATGATCCCCGGCCTGTTCGGTGGCGGCCAGGCCCAGGGCCTGCTCGACGGCCAGCGCCAGCGCCTGATGAACCAGGTGGGCGAAGACCTGAACAACACCCTGCTGTATGTCTACCGCGATCTGTCGGACGCCGAGCTGGAAGAGTTCTCGACCTTCGCCGAATCACCCGAAGGCCAGGCCTACTACAAGGCCGCCGTGGCCGCCGTGCGCGCAGCCCTTGCCGTGGGCCAGCAGGCGTCGGACCTGAACTGATCAGCCCAGGCGCTGGCCAATGAAGTCGAAATAGCGCTGGCGGATGCCCGGCAGCTCATTGGCCAGGTGGTGCCGGGCTTCGGGCAGCATCAGGACCTGCGGCTCAGCGAACTTGGCCTTGAGTACCTGCAGGTTGTATGGCCAGTCCACCGTGCCGTCCGCCTCGCCCTGCACAATCAGCAATGGCCGCGTACTGCGCGGCGCCGCCTCGATACGCCGCACCCACTTCAGCAGCGCCCCCACCCAGGCGGTGGGCAGGCGCCGTGGTTGCAGCGGGTCGGTTTGGAGAAACGCCAGAAACGCCGGATCGTTGGTGTTCTCGCTAAAGCGCCGCTCGATGCCGTTGACGAAGTGGCGCAACACGCGATAGCTGAGCTTCGACCAGTGCCAGGCCCGCGGGCGTACCAGCGGCGCCAGCAGAATCACCTGGCCATCGGCCGGGCTTTGCCCGCCACAGTGCAGCAGGTGGTCGATGACGATCGCCCCGCCAGTGCTCTGGCCAAACAGGTGCCAGGGGCGCGGTAAATCGAGCAGCCGCGCCTGGTTGAACAAGGCGTCGAGGGTCTGCTGATACAGGCCGAAGTCATCGATGCTGGCCCGCTCGCCGCTGGACAGCCCGTGCCCGGGCAGGTCGCAGCTGATCACCGCATAGCCCCTGGCCAGCGCCCACTCGATCACGTGGCGATACAGGCCCATGTGGTCGTAATAGCCATGCAGCAAAAACAGCGTCGCCACCGGCTGCTCGGGCAGCCACACCTGCCCCACCAGGTCGAACCCCGCTGCCTGAAAGCCGCCCAGCCAGCTGTGCGCCGGCAGGTCGAGGCCGTAGAAGCGCTGGTAGTCGTGGCCCTGGGCAGGCAACGGCTGGCGCTCGACAAGGGGTGAAAGGCTGGCGCGCAGCAGGTCGGGGTGGAAGGTGGCAGGCATCGGGTAGATCCAGAAACGCAGCGGGTATTGACCTGGGATATTCAGGTCTGGGCGATGCCGTGGCAAGCTTGACCCCTTTAATTGAGCACCATTGATCACTGTGGGAGCGGGCTTGCCCGCGAAAGCGTCAGCCGCAACAAATAGGTTGCCTGAGCTGACGCATTCGCGGGCAAGCCCGCTCCCACAGAGGTCCTGCGGATCGACCATGCCAACCCGAACACTCATCACCGCCATAGCCACCCTGCTCTGCGCCGCCGCCCTGTGGTGGGCCTACGACAGCTTCCAGGCCCGCTACCTGCGCCCCTTCGATAACCAAACCACCTTGTTCGACGGCAGCCAACTGCGCCTGCCGCCGCAGCTGGCCGGCCCCGGGCCGATCCGCGTGGTGCACTTCTGGGACCCGGCCTGCCCGTGCAACGTCGGCAACCAGCAGCACCTGGGCGAGCTGGTGGCGCAGTTCGCCCCGCTGGGGGTGAGCTTCCATGTGCTGCAAAAGCCCGGCAGCCACGGCCAACTGCCCGCCAACCTCGATGCCCTCAAGCCCCTGGCCAGCCTGCCCGGCAGCGAGCACCTGCCTGCCACCCCCGCCGTGGCGATCTGGGACCACGACGGCCAACTGGCCTACTTCGGCCCCTACAGCGAAGGGGCGATGTGCAATTCGAGCAACAGCTTCATCGAACCTATCCTCAAAGCCTTGCAACAAGGCCGCCGGGTGCAGGCCTCCAACACCCTGGCGGTGGGCTGCTACTGCCCCTGGGCCGGCTGACGCACCCGCGCCGGGTTGCCCACCACCACCGCCCCCGCCGGAACGTCGCGGGTGACCACGCTGCCGGCGCCAACCACTGCGTCGTCGCCGATGCTCACCCCCGGCAGAATGATCGCCCCGCCGCCAATCCATACGTTGTCACCGATGCTCACCGGCCGCCCGCTTTCCAGCCCGCTGAGGCGCAGTTCAGGGTCCAGCGGGTGGTCGGCGGTGTAGATCTGCACCGCAGGCCCGATCTGGCAGTCGGCGCCGATGCGCACCGGCAGCACGTCGAGGATCACGCAGTTGAAGTTCATGAAGGTGTTGGCGCCCACGCTGATGTTGTAGCCGTAATCGCAATAAAACGGCGGGCGAATCACCACGCCGTCGCCAACACAGGCGAAGTGCTCGGCCAAAAGGCCATGGCGCGCCTGGTTGAGCAGCTCGACGCTGGTGTTGTAGCGATGCATCCAGTGCTTGTTGGCGACCTGCTCCACCTGCAGCTCCGGGCAGCCGGCGTGGTAGAGCTGGCCGGCCAGCATTTTCTGTTTTTCGCTGAGGGCCATGGAAACTCCTTGTTGGGGGCTATGCTCAGTGCGCGAATACACCGATGATCGGACCACAAAATTTCGCTCGAGTGCACAAGGAGTCTCGATGAAGCGCAGCCTGACCCTGCTGGCCGTGGTGATTGCCGTTGGCGCCGCCGGCACCGGTTACTGGTACGTACAGGGCAAGCAGCCGGTGCGTGACGGCGAGGTGGCCCTGGCCGGGCTGCAGGCGCCGGTCAGCGCACGCTTCGATGCCCGCGGCGTACCGCACCTGCAAGCGCAGAACGAGCCCGACCTGTACCGCGCCCTGGGTTACGTGCACGCCCAGGACCGCCTGTTCCAGATGGAGATCATGCGCCGCCTGGCCCGCGGCGAGCTGGCCGAGGTGCTCGGTGAAAAGCTGCTGCCCACCGATACCCTGTTCCGCAGCCTGCGCATTCGCGAGCAGGCCGCGCTGATGGTCAAGCGCATCGACCACCAGTCCCCGGCCTGGCAGGCCCTGCAGGCCTACCTGGACGGCGTCAACCAATGGCAGGCCGGCCACCCCAAACCGATGGAATTCGACCTGCTGGGCATCACCCCACGCCCGTTCAGCGCCGAAGACACCCTGAGCATCGCCGGCTACCTGGCCTACAGCTTCGCAGCGGCGTTCCGTACCGAGCCTGCACTCACCTACATTCGCGACCAGCTCGGGCCCGAGTACCTGAAAATCTTCGACCTCGACTGGCAGCCAGGCGGCGCCCTGGCCACGCCCCTGGCCGCCGCCGACTGGCGCAGCCTGGAACAGTTGGCCAAGCTGAGCCAAGACGCCCTGGGCGATGCCGGCATCCCGCAGTTCGAGGGCAGCAACGCCTGGGCCGTGGCCGGCAGCCGCACCCGCAGCGGCCGCCCGCTGCTGGCAGGCGACCCGCATATCGGCTTTGCCGTGCCGGCGGTGTGGTACGAGGCCGAACTGTCGGCGCCGGGTTTCAACCTGTATGGCTACTTCCAGGGGCTCAACCCGTTCGCGCTGCTGGGGCACAACCGCGACTTCGGCTGGAGCCTGACCATGTTCCAGAACGACGACCTGGACCTGATCGCCGAAAAGTCCAACCCGGCCAACCCCGAACAGGTGATGGTCGATGGCCGCTGGCAAACATTGGAAAAGACCGAGCAGACCATCGCCATCAAGGGTGAAAAACCCGCCACCATCACCCTGCAGCGCTCGCCCCACGGGCCCATCGTCAACAAGGTGCTGGGCGATACTGCAGGCCCCACGCCGATCGCCATGTGGTGGGCGTTCCTCGAAACCGACAACCCGATCCTCGAAGGCTTCTACCAGATCAACCGCGCCGACACACTGGACAAGATGCGTGACGCCGCCGCCAAGGTGCAGGCGCCCGGGCTTAACCTGGTGTGGGCCAACGCCCGTGGCGATATCGGCTGGTGGGCGGCGGCGCGCCTGCCGATCCGCCCTGACGGGGTAAACCCGGCGTTCATCCTCGATGGCAGCACCGGCCAGGCCGCCAAGCCCGGCTTCTACCCGTTCAGCGTCAACCCGCAGCAGGAGAACCCGGCCAGCGGCTACATCGTCTCGGCCAACTACCAGCCGCCTGCCGTGGTGCCGGTGCCCGGCTACTACAACCTGGCCGACCGCGGCCGCCAGCTCGACCGCCACCTGAGCAACCCGGACATCAAGTGGGACACCCAGAACAGCCAGGCCCTGCAGCTGGACACCAGCAACGACTATGGGCCGCGCACCCTGGCGCCACTGCTGGGCACCCTGCGCAACGTGGCCCAGGGCGATGAAGAGAAAGAGCTGGTGGAGCAACTGGCCGCCTGGCGCGGCGATTACCCGGTGGATTCCACCAGCGCCACGCTGTTCAACCAGTTCCTTTATGAGCTGGCCTACGCCGCCTTGCACGACGAGCTGGGCGACACCTGGTTCCCGGTGCTGCTCAGCACCCGCGCCATCGACGCCGCGCTGCCGCGCCTGGCCGCCGACCCCGCCTCGCCCTGGTGGCGCCAGCGCGGCAGCAACGAACAAACTGACCGTACCGCCATCGTGCGCCAGGCCTGGCAGCGCAGCCTCGCGCACCTGCGCAAGACCTTCGGCAAGGACCCGGCCAGCTGGCAGTGGGGCAAGGCCCATACCCTCACCCACAACCACCCGCTGGGGGTGCAGAAGCCGCTGAACCTGCTGTTCAATGTCGGCCCGTTCGCCGCCCCCGGCAGCCACGAGGTGCCCAACAACCTCTCGGCGAAAATCGGCCCGGCGCCGTGGCCGGTGACCTACGGGCCTTCGACCCGCCGCCTGATCGACTTTGCCGATGCCGGCGCTGCGCTGACCATCAACCCGGTGGGGCAGAGCGGCGTACCGTTCGATGCGCACTATGCCGACCAGGCCGAGGACTACATCCAGGGGCGCTACCACAAGGCGCGCATGGGGGTGATCCCGGCGCAGAGCACGTTGCGGTTGGTGCCGGGCAAATGAATTTCCCTGCCTGGGCCAATCGCCGGCTTGCCGGCGATTGGCCCAACTCTATCCATCAAGAGATAAACCCCATGCAAAAACACTTCATCGAAATCGACGGTGCGCGCATGAGCTACGTCGAGCAAGGCCAGGGCTTCCCGGTGCTGCTGGGCCACAGCTACCTGTGGTCGGCGGCCATGTGGCAGCCGCAAATCGAAGCGCTGTCGCAGCACTTTCGGGTGATCGTGCCCGAGCTGTGGGGCCATGGTGATTCCGACGCGCCGCCGGCCAGCACCACCGACATGACCGCGCTTGCCCGCCAGCACCTGGCATTGCTGGATGCGCTGGATATCACGCAATGCCACCTGGTCGGCCTGTCGGTCGGCGGCATGTGGGGCGCGCAACTGGCTATCGAACACCCTGAGCGCGTCGACCGCCTGGTGCTGATGGACACTTACCTGGGCGCCGAACCTGAGGCGACGCGGCTGAAGTACTTCGGCTTGCTGGATGCGGCCAGCGCCGCCGGCGCTTTCACCGACCCGCTGCTGGATATCGTGGTGCCGATCTTCTTCCATGCCGGCGGGCAGACGGTGCCCGAAGTGCGCGAGCAGTTCCGCGCCGATTTGAAGGCCAGCAGCGCGCAGACCATTCGTGAAAGCCTCGACCCCATGGGCCGGGTGATCTTCGGCCGGCCCGACCTGCTCGGGCGGCTGGGTGAACTGCAGGGCGCCAAGACCATCGTGGTCTGTGGTGACCAAGACATCCCGCGCCCGCCCGAGGAGTCCAACGAGATGGCGCGGATCATCGGCTGCCTGGCGGCGCAGATTCCGTTTGCCGGGCATATCAGCAGCCTGGAGAACCCGCAGGTGGTGAACGATTTCCTGCTGAACTGGTTGCCGCACAAAATTTGAGCTTGCAGGGGCTGCCTTGCAGCCCTTTCGCGGCACGAGGCCGATCACAGGTAACGCATCTCCTTGTGGAGATTACCCAGCCCTGCGGGCTGCGCTGTCGCGCAGAGAACAGGTCCCGCAGATGCGCCACGCCCCCCCCTGTGGGAAGCGGCCTCGTGTCGCGATGGGCTGCGCAGCAGCCCCGGCAATTTTGCATGAGGCCGAGGCCTTGGGGCCGCTTTGCGCCCCATCGCGACACAAGGCCGCTCCCCACGGGAATCGCGTTAAATCAATGAGTTGTAGTTTGTTCTATGAGAGCGGCCTCGTGCCGCGAAAGGGCCGCAAAGCGGCCCCAATGGCTTCATCACCCCTGCCACTTGCCGCCTTCGACGATCACGCTCTCAGGCTTGGTGTCGTCGCTCAGCTCTTTGCGCACGTACTGGTCATACAGCTTGAGCAGAAATTTCTCCTCGCCCAGCTTGGCAAGCTCGGCGTTGACCCAGTCACGCAGCTCGGTATTGCCCTTCTTCACTGCCGGGGCAATCGGCGCCTCGTCACCCAGCAACTGCGGCAGCACGCGGTAGCCCGGGTTCTGCTTGGCCCAGCTGAACAAGATCAGGTTGTCCTGGGCGTAGGCGTCACCCCGGCCATTGGCCAGGGCCGCCAGCGACTCGCTGTTCTTCTCGAACTTGAGCAGCTTCCAGTCCGGGTGGTTCTTGGTCAGCCAGACATCCGCCGTGGTGCCGGTGGTGACGATGATGGTCTTGTCGGCCAGGTCGTCGAGTTTTTGCACCGGGCTGCCGTCGGCAACGATGGCCTGCACCGCCACGCGCAGGTTGGGGTTGGTGAAGTCCACCGCCTCCTTGCGCTCGGGGGTGACGGTCATGTTGGCGAGAATCAGGTCGACCTTGTCGCTTTGCAGGAATGGGATGCGGCTGGCCGGCTCGACGGCGACGAACTCGACCTTGTTTTCATCGCCCAGCAGCTCCTTGGCAAAGCGCCGGCCGATGTCGGTGTCAAAGCCCACGTAGCGCCCGCTTTCATCGACGAAACCGAACGGCGGCTTGTCGGTGAACACGCCGACGATCAGCTTGTCGCGGGCCTTGATGGTTTCCAGGTAGCTGCTGGCCGGTGAAGCGGCGGCGGGCTTGGCCGGCTCCTCGGACTTGTTGCAACCGGCCAGCAGGGCCAGGCCGAGCAGCGGGGCGAGCAGTTTGGCAAAGGGTGCGGTTTTCATGACAGTTCCTTGTGCAGTGTCTTGGGCAGGCTTTCGACGAAAGAGAATTTCTCCAGGAACTGCTGCGCGCGTGCGGTTTGCGGTTGGGTGAAGAAGCGCTCGGGGTGGTTCTGTTCAAGGACCCTGCCGGCCTCCATGAACACGATTCGGTCGGCCACCGCACGGGCGAAGGCCATTTCGTGGGTGACGATGAGCAAGGTCATGCCATCGCGGGCCAGGCCCTGGATCACCTGCAGCACTTCCTTGACCATTTCCGGGTCCAGGGCGGCGGTGACCTCGTCGAACAGCATCACCTCGGGGTTCATGCACAGCGAGCGCACGATGGCGATACGCTGCTGCTGGCCACCGGAAAGCTGGCGCGGGTAGGCGTCGCGCTTGTCCAGCAGGCCCACCCGGGCCAGCAACGCCTCGGCCTGGGCCTGGGCTTCGCCGCGCTGGCGCTTTTGCACCTTGAGCGGGCCGAGCAGCAGGTTGTCGAGCACGCTCATGTGGCCGAACAGGTGGTAACTCTGGAACACCATGCCCACTCGCTGGCGCACCTGGCGCCAGTCGGTACCCGGCGCCAGCAGCTCCTGGCCGCCAAGGCGCAGACTGCCGCCGTGGGCCTCTTCCAGGCCGTTCAGGCAGCGCAGCAAGGTGCTTTTGCCGCAGCCGCTGGGGCCGAGGATCACCACCACTTCGCCGGCCTGCACCTGCAGGTCGATACCGGCCAACACCTGCTGCTCGCCGAAGAACTTGTTGAAACCCTGAAACTCGATCAATGCGCTCATGTGTGGGCCCAGCGGCGTTCCAGCACGCGCGAGGCGGCCGAAAGCGGGTAGCAGACAAAAAGGAAGAACAGCAGCAGCACGCCGTAGATCAGCACCGATTCGTAGGTGCGCTCGATGATCTGCTGGCCGGCCTTGATCACCTCGACCACGCCGATCAGCACCGCCAGCGAGCTGGTCTTGATGATCCGCGTGTAGATGTTGATGGTCGGCGGGGTCATGCGCTTGAGCGCCTGGGGCAGCAGCACGTAGCCATACAGCTGCCAGCCGGCCAGGCCGATCGACAGCCCCGCTTCGCGCTGGCCGCGTGGCAACGAGCGCAGCGCACCGCGCACCACCTCGCCCACCTCGCTTGCGCCCCACAGGCCCAGCACCAGCACCGCGCACCAGAAGCTCGGGATGCTCAGCCCGAAGAAAATCGGCAGGCCGAAGAACACCAGGTACAGCCAGACCAGCACCGGAATGGCCCGGAACAGCTCCAGATACACCTGCAGCCCGATGTTCAGCAGGCGGTTGCCGAGGCTCGCCAGCACCCCGTAGAGCACGCCCCCCAAGGTGGCGAAGAGAATGCCCAGGGCCGAGATGGCCAGGGTTTGCCCGGCGCCGGCCGCCAGTTGCGGCCAGGACACCTGCAGCAGTTCAAACCCCGTACTGGCCATGTTGCAGCCTCCTTTCCAGATAGCGCAGCAGCAGCGACAGCGGCAGGAAGATCAGCACACACAGCAGCGTCAGCACGGCGAGCATCTCGTAGGTTTTGTAGTACAGGGCGATGTAGTTCTTGGTGGTGTAGAGGATCTCGGGCACCGCCACCGCCGACACCACGGTGGTTTCCTTGAGCAGGAACACGAAGTTGGCGAACAGCGCCGGCAGGCTGGCGATGCCGGCCTGGGGCAGGATCACGTGGCGCAGCAACTGGCCCTCGGACAACCCGATGGAGCGCCCCGACTCCAGTTGCGCCCGCGGCACCGCCTCGACGCCTGCGCGCAGCACTTCGGTGAGGTAGGCGCCGCCCATGAAGGTCATGGTGATGATCGCCGCGGCGAAACTGGACACCTTCACCCCAAGGCTTGGCAGGGCGAAGTAGACGAAGAACAGCTGGATCAGCAGCGGGGTGTTGCGCGCCAGCTCCACGTAACCCTTGACCAGGCGCTGCAGGTACGGCGTGCGCAGCACCAGAATGGCTGCATTGAGCACGGCCACCAGCAGCGAGGTGGCGATGGCGATCAGGCCGACCTGCAGGGTGACGCCGACGGCCTTGAGGAATGCCGGCAATGTGCTAAGCATGAAAGCGGTGTCGAAGTTCATGGACGTCGCCTCGACACCGGCGTTTGGCAGTACGGCATGGGTTATTTCCAGGTCGGCGCGAGGGTCGCTCGGCGTCGTTTCACAGTGGCTGGCGATGTGCCGGTAGGCACCTTGAATAGACTTTAAAGGTATAAAAATATTTTTCTAAATATCTTTATTGCATATTCATATCACTCAGTTCACGTTTCGGAAATTTCCTACGAAATTTTGGGACCTTTCTGGCGAATGCCCTTTCCAACCGGTTTCAAACTGTGACTTGCGCGGCCCATCAAACCTACAAGGACGATAACGATGAACAGCCCCTGCTCGCCTGCTTCGAACGAACAACTGCTGTGGCTCATGGCCTTGCGCCGGGCGCTGGGTGACAAGCGCCCGGCGTGATCCTCTGTAGAAGATCACCCAGCCCTTTGGGCTGCGCTGTCGCGCAGAGAACTAGCCTCGCAGATGTACTGCGGTCCCTGTGGGAAGCGGCCTTGTGTCGCGATGGGCTGCGCAGCAGCCCCGGCAATTTTGCATGAGGCCTTGGGGCCGCTTCGCGCCCCATCGCGACACAAGGCCGCTTCCCACAGGGACCGTGTTAAATCAACGGGTTGTAGTTAGTTCTATGAGAGCCAGCCTGGGTGAACGCCGCACAAACAAAAACGCCGACGCAAATGCGTCGGCGTTTTTCGTTGCGGGCCGCGTATCAGAACGCTGGCAGCACCGCGCCTTTGTACTTCTCGGCGATGAAGGCTTTCACCTCAGGGCTGGTCAGGGCCTTGGCCAGCTTCTGCATGGCTTCGCTGTTTTTGTTGTCCGGGCGGGCAACCAGGAAGTTCACGTACGGCGAGTCGCTACCCTCGATCACCAGGGCGTCCTTGGCCGGGTTCAGGCCGGCTTCCAGGGCGTAGTTGGTGTTGATCATGTCCAGGTCGACCTGGTCCAGCACGCGCGGCAGCATGGCCGATTCCAGCTCACGGAACTTGAGCTTTTTCGGGTTCTCGGCGATGTCTTTCGGGGTGGCCAGGGCGTTTTTCGGGTCTTTCAGGGTGATCAGGCCAGCCTTCTGCAGCAGCAGCAGGGCACGGCCGCTGTTGCTACCCTCGTTGGGGATGGCAACGGTGGCGCCTTCTTTCAGCTCGGCCAGGGTCTTGACCTTCTTCGAGTAACCACCGAACGGCTCGACGTGCACGCCGATCACGGTTTCCAGGTGGGTGCCCTTGCCTTCGTTGAAGTTCTGCAGGTACGGCAGGGTCTGGAAGTAGTTGGCGTCCAGGCGCTTCTGGTCTACCTGCACGTTGGGCTGCACGTAGTCGGTGAACACCTTGATCTGCAGGTCGACGCCTTCTTTGGCCAGGGTCGGCTTGATCAGCTCGAGAATTTCAGCGTGCGGCACCGGGGTTGCGGCAACCACCAGTTTTTCGGCGGCGGATGCCAGGCCGGCGAAGGACAGGGCAGCGGCCAGGGCGGTGGTCAGCAGGGTCTTTTTCATGGTGATCCTTGTTATGGAGCTGGGCCATCGCTGATGGCGGCAATGTCGGGTGCCCATCCGTTCAGGTGGGCGTGAAGCGGACGATACCGGGAATTTTTATTCCGTAACAATATCTTTTATTTAGCTGCTTATTCCAAAAACAAATTGCCACCATGGCGTTTGTTTATGAGCCTTGTAGGAGCGGCCTTGTGCCGCGAAAGGGCTGCGTAGCGGCCCCGGCATTTTTGAGTGGTGCCAATATCCTGGGGCCGCTGCGCGCCCCTTTCGCGGCACAAGGCCGCTCCTACAGGTCCAGTTTTGCCAGCGCCCCGAGCAATACACTCCGCAACTCGGCCAGCGTCCGGGCCTCACGGCTTTGCGCCAGTTGCCCAAGCTGCCGGGCCAGCGCATCCAAAGGCGCGCGCTCCGGCAGGTCGAGGTGTTCCGGCAAAATTTCCTCGCCCTCGCTGACCAACAGCGCAAAGTGAATGACGTTCTCCAGCTCCCGGGTATTGCCCGGCCAGGCGTGGGCCTCCAGCGCCTGCTGGGCGGCCTCGCTGATCAGCGCCAGCGGCCGGTCCAGGCGCACGCTGTAGATACCGACGAAGTACTCGGCCAAAGGCAAAATGTCGCCAACCCGATCGCGCAGCGCTGGCAGTTCCAACTCGCCCTCGTGCAGGTAGTGGTACAGCCGCTCGTTGAAGCGCCCCGCCTTCACCGCCAGGGCCAGGTCGATGCTCGAGGCCGCCACCAGGCGCACGTCCACCGGCTGCGGGTGGCTGGCGCCGACCCGGGTCACTTCGCGGTTTTCCAGTGCGGCCAGCAACTTGCCCTGGATCGCCAGGGGCAGGTCGGCGATTTCGTCCAGGTACAAGGTGCCGCCGTTGGCCGAGCCGAACCAGCCGGCGCGGCTGCTGGCGGTACCGCCCTGGCTACCGGCGCTGTAGCCGAACAGCTCGGCATCGGCATAGGTGGGGCTGATGGCCGCGCAGTTGACCGACACGAACAGCCCGCCGCGGTCACTGGCGCGGTGGATCTGCCGGGCCAGCAGCTCCTTGCCGGTGCCGGTCTCGCCGCGGATCAGCACCGGCAAGGGTTGCGGCGCCAGGCGTTCGAGGGCCTGGCGCAGCGCCTGGGAACGCGGGTCGACGAACACCAGGGCCTTGGCGCGAATACTCAGCGGGCTCTTGTCCAGCTCGGGAAAGGTCAGCAGCGGCTGGCCGAAGGGGGCGTGAAAGGTCATGCAATACTCCCGCCCCGGCCAGCCGGCCGGGGCTCAAGGCAACACAGTGAAAGGCCGGTGGCTCAGGCGCGGCGCAGCGCGCGCTGGTCAATACGGGCCTGCAGGCGGAACAGGTAGGCGAAGCCCTGCTCCCAGCGTTCATGGCCGGACTTGACGTTGATGTGCCCGGCATTGGCCAGCAGCCCGGCCTCGGCGCCCCAGGCGCGGGCCAGGTGCAGGGCGCGGGGCACGCTCACCGCCGGGTCGTTGTCCGAGCTGACCACCTGGCTTGCGAACGGCAGCGGCTGCTGCGGGATCGGCGCAAAGTTGCGCAGGGCCGGCGCACAGGCAGGCCGCTCGACATCGGCCGGGGCCACCAGCAAGGCGCCGCGCACCCGCCGCAGCAAGCCGGGGCTGGCCTGGGCGGCCCAGTGGGCGACAGTGATGCAGCCCAGGCTGTGGGCGATCAGGATCACTGGCGAGGCGTCGGCGGCAATCGCCTGTTCCAGCGCCTGCACCCAGTCGCGGCGCTGCGGGGTGAGCCAGTCGTGCTGCTCGACCCGGGCGCTGTTGGGCAGGCTGCGCTGCCAGTGACTCTGCCAATGGTTGTCTGGCGATCCTTGCCAGCCCGGCACAATCAGGTAACGAATCGACTCATTGCGCATGGGGACGCCTCCGAAAGTTTGCGTGCTTGGGGTGCAAGTATAGGGAGGGGGTTATATTCGTAAAGGAATAAGAAGCTATTTATTAATAACCAAAATATAGAATCCATCAACGTGGGAGCGGGCTTGCCCCGCGATGGCGTTGGTGAGGCCAGTATCGCCATCGCGGGGCAAGCCCGCTCCCACGCCCACACGCAAATGGCCCTTCACTCAGGCGTAAAAAAAGGGCCATCCCCTGCCAAGGAAAATGGCCCATAAGCACTTGCCTGAAGGGGGTGTTTCCGGTCAGCGGGCTGTGATCACCGCCAGCTTGCTGATACCGGCGCGTTCGATGGCCGCCATCGCCCGGGCGACTTCGCCGTAGTTCACGCCATCGTCGGCCTGCAGCTGCACACGCAACTCGGCGTCCTTGCTCTTGGCGGCCTTGAGGCTGGTTTCCAGCAAATCGGGCTGGATCTCGTCCTTGTTGATGAACAGCTTGCCGCTGCCATCGATGCTCACCACCAACGGGTCCTTCTGCTCCACCGGGGCCACGGCCTCGGTCTTGGGCAGGTTGATGGGGATGGCGTTGGTCAAAAGCGGCGCGGTGACGATGAACACCACCAGCAGCACCAGCATGACGTCCACCAACGGGGTGACGTTGATTTCACTCAACACTTCATCGCTGTCCTGGGTCGAGAAGGCCATGTCAGGAGGCCTCCTTCACCGGCTGGGTGAACCCGGCCGCCTGGCGCTGGGCCGCCGGGTGCACCAGCACGCGGAAGGCACTCTTCTGCGCCAGGCTGTAGAAGTCGTGGGCAAAATCATCAAGGTCGGCCGCGGTGAGCTTGAGGCGGCGCAGGAAGTAGTTGTAAACCAGCACCGCCGGCACCGCGACGGCAATGCCCACGCCGGTGGCCACCAGTGCCGCGCCGATGGGGCCGGCGACGGTTTCAAGGCTCGCGGAGCCGGCCGCGCTGATACCCTTGAGCGCCTCCATGATGCCCCACACGGTGCCGAACAGGCCGATGAAGGGCGAGGTGCTACCGATACTGGCCACTACCGCCAGGCCGGTTTCCAGCGAGCGGCGCTCACGCACGATCTGCTGGCGCAGGGCACGTTCGAGGCGGTCCTGGTGGTTGATGGCGTGGCTCAGGTCACTGGCCTGGCCGGGCTCGCCCACGGCAATCGCGGCGTAGCCGGCCTGGGCCACGCGGGCAGCGGGGCCTGGTTGCTCGTCGCTGATGCCGGCCGCCGAGTCCAGGCTGGAGGCCGCCCAAAACTGCTGATGGAAGCGTTTGTCCTGGTTCTTCAGGCGCACGAACTGCACCACCTTCACCAGGGCCAGCGCCCAGGTAGCGACAGAGAAGCCGACCAACAGCCAGATGACGGCGCTTTCAACGGATTCGAGGGGGGATGCCAGCAGGCTCATGATGTAGTCCTTCCTTAAGCGGGGGGCAAATTAACGAAGCTTGAAATCGATCGGTACGCTGACCCAGCCGGCCAGGGCCACGTCGCCCTGCTTGGCCGGCACGAAGCTCCAGCGCTTGACCGCAGCCAGCGCGGCGGCGTCGAGGGCGTCGCGGCCACTGCTTTTCTGCACCTGGATCTGCCCGGGCTTGCCGCTGGGCAGCACCTCCACGCGCAGCAGCACGGTGCCTTCCCAGCCACGGCGCTGGGCCATCTGCGGGTATTCCGGGGCCGGGTTCTTCAAGTACGCGGCGTTGGCCGAGGGTGGCGTTACCGGGGCCGGCGCAGGGGGCGCGGGCGGGGCCGGGGCGGCCACGGGGGCTGGCGGCGGCGCTTCGACCGGCTTGGGTGCTGGCTTGGGCTCGGGCTTGGCCTTGACCACCGGCTTGGGGGCAGGCTTGGGCTTGATTTTGGGCTTGGCAGCCAGTTCGTCGACCACCGGAGGCGGCGGCTCGACCACAGGTGGCGCCGGGGCCGGTGGTGGTGGCTCGACCACTGGCGGCGCGGGGGCGGCGAACTCGATGGTCATTGGCGGCACTTGTGGCGGTACGATCGGCAGCGCCGGGGTGGGCGACTGGCTGATCCAGTAGGCGGCGGCGCCGTGCAGGGCCAGCACCAGCAGGCCCAGCGCCAGCTTGTCGCGGCGCTTGAGGCCGCTGGCCGGGGTGCGCTGCAGGCGCAACTGGCCCAGTGGCAGGCGCAACGTGCGCCCAAGCTCGACCAGGTCACCCGCTGCCGGGTGCCATGGCTGGTCGAAGGCTCTGGCGGCCGTCTGGACATTACCCATTTGCTCGAACTCCCTGTGGGCTGGATTCAGGTGTGTGGCTGAATCATCGGGGGTCGAGGCTTATGCTATGAAGTAATGTTTGAAGTTAAAGTTAGATCTTTTGTGCATATTGTTTTTGGCTGGAAGGCTCAAGGCCGCGTATTTCGGGGGATTCGAAGCGGAGCGCGCTCGTCGATGCCTTGTGGGCATATGAAATATTCGTGCAAGGCATCGGATTGTTGCGAGGGCTGCCCCCTCGATCGCGACACAAGGCCGCTTCCCACAAGGGATCGCGTAACCCTGTAGGAGCGGCCTTGTGCCGCGAAAGGGCTGCAAAGCAGCCCCGGCAATTCATCAATAAAAAACCCGGGACCATGCCCGGGTTTTTCATGCATCAAGCGGCGGCTCAGATGTCTGCCACCTTCTGCCACACCTTTGGCCGGAAGAACAACGTCTCGCCCCGCGCCAGGCCTGTCAGGCTGTCGTGGTCCTTGACCACCTCGGCCTCGATCAGCTCGCTCTGCCCTTCCACCTTCAGCGTCACCCGGGTGGTGGCGCCCAACGGGCGGATGTCGCGCACTTCGGCGGCGTGGTGGCCTTCGGTTTCGTGGCGCGACAGCGACACCTCGTGCGGGCGGAACAGCACGTGGTGGCCTTCGCTCAGGGCCAGGCGGTTGGAATCCCCCAGGAAGTGGTAGACGAAGTCGTTGGCCGGCTGCTCGTACACCTCGCCCGGCGAGCCGATCTGCTCGATCACGCCCTTGTTCATCACCACGATGCGGTCGGCCACTTCCATGGCTTCTTCCTGGTCGTGGGTGACGAACACCGAAGTCAGGTTGATGTCTTCGTGCAGGCGCGCCAGCCAGCGGCGCAGCTCTTTGCGCACCTTGGCATCCAGCGCACCGAACGGCTCGTCCAGCAGCAACACCTTGGGCTCCACCGCAAGAGCCCGGGCCAGGGCGATACGCTGGCGCTGGCCACCAGACAACTGCTCGGGGTAGCGGTCGGACAGCCAGTCAAGCTGCACCATGTTCAGCAGCTCATGGACCTTTTCGGCGATCTTGCTCTCGCTCGGGCGCTCGCCCTTGGGCTTCATGCGCAGGCCAAAGGCGACGTTGTCGAACACGCTCATGTGGCGGAACAGCGCGTAGTGCTGGAACACGAACCCGACGTTGCGGTCGCGCACATCGTGGCCGGACACATCCTCGCCGTGGAACACGATGTTGCCGTCATCCGGGGTTTCCAGCCCGGCGATGATGCGCAAAAGGGTGGTCTTGCCGCAGCCGGACGGGCCGAGCAGGGCCACCAGCTCGCCGCTGTGGATATCCAGGTTGATGTTGTTCAGGGCCTGGAAGCTGTTGAAGCGCTTGCTGACGTTACGGACTTCGATCGACATGAATCATTCCTCCGCGGCGCTATGGCGCAGGCGGTTAATACGGTTCTCGCTCCACTGCTTGAGCAGCAGGATGAAGAGCGCCAGGATCAGCAGCAGGCTGGCCACGCTGAAGGCCGCGACATGGTTGTACTCGTTGTAGAGGATCTCCACGTGCAGCGGCAAGGTGTTGGTGACGCCGCGAATGTGCCCGGACACCACCGACACCGCGCCGAACTCGCCCATGGCCCGGGCGGTGCACAGCACCACGCCGTAGATCAGGCCCCACTTGATGTTGGGCAGGGTCACGTGCCAGAACATCTGCCAGCCGTTGGCGCCGAGCAGGCGCGCGGCCTCCTCCTCTTGCGTGCCCTGCTCCTGCATCAGCGGGATCAGTTCACGGGCGACGAACGGCACGGTGACGAAGATGGTCGCCAGCACGATGCCCGGCAGGGCGAAGACGATCTGGATGTCGTGGTCCTGCAGCCATGGGCCGAACAGGCCCTGGGCGCCGAACATCAGCACGTAGACCAGGCCGGCGATCACTGGCGACACCGAGAACGGCAGGTCGATCAGGGTCACCAGGATGCTCTTGCCGCGAAAGCTGTACTTGCTGACGCACCAGGCAGCGGACACGCCGAACACCAGGTTCAGCGGCACCGAGATGACCACCGCCAGCAGGGTCAGCTTGAGTGCCGACAAGGCATCGGCTTCGAAGATCGCCTCGAAGAAGGTGCCAAAGCCGTTTTTCAACGCCTGGGACACCACGATCACCAGCGGCAGCAGCAGAAACAGCGCGAAGACGATCCAGCCAAGGGTGATCAGCACGCGGCGCGAGGTGGCGCTGCCACGCCGGGCGGCGTTGGCGGCGGCGGTCGCGCCAATAGTGGATGAAGACATTACCGGGCCTCCTTCAAGGGGTTTCGATGCGCCGCTGCAGCAGGTTGATCAGCAGCAGCAGGATGAAGGAAACCACCAGCATCAGCACGCCGATGGCGGTGGCGCCGGTGTAGTCGTACTGGTCGAGCTTGACCATGATCAGCAGCGGCAGAATCTCGGTTTTCATCGGCATGTTGCCGGCGATGAAAATCACCGAGCCGTATTCACCCACGCCGCGGGCAAACGCCAGGGCGAAACCGGTCAGCCAGGCCGGCAGCAGCGCCGGCGCCAGCACATGGCGGAACACCTGCAAGGGTTTGGCGCCCAGGCAGGCGGCGGCCTCCTCGACCTCGCGCGGGATGTCCGCCAGCACCGGCTGCACCGTGCGCACCACGAACGGCAGGGTGACGAAGGTCAGCGCCAGGGTAATGCCCAATGGGGTGTAAGCGATCTTGAAGCCAAGATCGGTGGCGAACTGGCCGACCCAGCCCGAGGGGGCGTACAAGGCGGTCAGGGCGATGCCGGCCACCGCGGTGGGCAGGGCGAACGGCAGGTCGATCATCGCGTCGATGACCTTGCGCCCGGGGAAGGTGTAGCGCACCAGCACCCAGGCCAGCAGGGTGCCGATCACGCCGTTGATGATGGCGGCGAACAGGGCGGTGCCGAAACTCAGCTTCAGCGCGGCGATCACCCGCGGTGCGCTGATGATGGTCCAGAACTGCTCCCAGGTCAGCTGCGAGGCATGGATGAACATGGCCGCCAGCGGTATCAGCACGATCAGGCTGAGGTACACCAAGGTGTAGCCCAGCGTCAGCCCGAAGCCGGGTATGACGGGGGAAATACGACGTGACATAAAGGTCCCTGGTTGAACGCACGAAGCCCCGATGGCTGTCGGGGCGGTGCAGGGTTCTGAATCCTGGGGCTGCCTTGCAGCCCTTTCGCGGCACAAGGCCGCTCCTACAGACGATCGCGTTTCCGTTGTAGGAGCGGCCTTGCGCCGCGAAGGGCCGCAGAGCGGCCCCCGCTGTTTTCATGGCCGATCACTGCGCCTGGTAAATCTGGTCGAACACACCGCCGTCATTGAAGAACTTGGGCTGTGCAGTCTTCCAGCCGCCGAAGTCCTTGTCGATGGTCACCAGGTCCAGTTTCGGGAACTGCTTGCCAAATTCGGCGGCGACTTTTTCGTCACGCGGGCGGTAGAAGTTCTCGGCGGCAATCTTCTGCCCGGCCGGGCTGTACAGGTGCTTGAGGTATTCGGTAGCGATCTCGGTGTTGCCTTTCTTCTCGGCGTTCTTGTCCACCACGGCCACCGGCGGCTCGGCCAGGATCGACAGCGAAGGCACGACGATATCGAACTTGTCGGCGCCGCCGTCTTCTTTAAGCGCCAGGAAGGCTTCGTTTTCCCAGGCCAGCAGCACGTCGCCCTGGCCGTTGTTGACGAAGGTGATGGTCGAGCCACGGGCGCCGGTATCGAGCACCGGCACGTGCTTGAACAGCTCCTGCACGTACTCTTTGGCCTTGGCTTCGCTGCCGCCGGCCTTCAGGCCATAGGCCCAGGCGGCGAGGAAGTTCCAGCGGGCGCCGCCGGAGGTTTTCGGGTTGGGGGTGATCACCGAGACGTCCTTCTTGATCAGGTCGCCCCAGTCCTTGATGCCTTTCGGGTTGCCCTTGCGCACCAGGAACACGATGGTCGAGGTGTACGGGGTGCTGGCGTCCGGCAGGCGCTTCTGCCAGTCCTCTGGCAGGGTCTTGCCGAGCTTGGCGATTTCGTCGATGTCGCCGGCCAGGGCCAGGGTCACCACGTCGGCGCGCAGGCCGTCGATCACCGCACGGCCCTGCTTGCCCGAGCCGCCGTGGGATTGCTGGATCTTCACCTTGTCGCCCGGGTGGGCTTGCTGCCAGTGCTTGATGAACTCGGCGTTGTACTGCTGGTACAGCTCACGGGTGGGGTCGTAGGACACGTTCAGCAGTTCGTAGTCCTTGGCGATGGCGGAACCGGCAAAAACGGCACTGGCCAGGGCGGCGAGCGCATAACGGCGGATGGACATGGTGAAGCTCCCGATTGGCATTTTTCTAATTTATGGGTGGTGCGGGGTCAGCCGGCCTTGTTGCCGGGCTGCTGCAGGCGGAACTTCTCCTTGCGCTCGATCTGCACCACCTGGGCGTTGTGCACGGTGATTTCCACCGCGCCAAAGCGCAGGTCGCGCAGGGCGCTCTGGATCTCACGCAGAATGGTGGCTTCGTCCTGACCGTCGATGCTACGCAGCGATGCGCTCATGCTCGTTCTCCTGTGAGTTAGGGTGCCGGGCAGAGGTTCGAAGGGGATTTGCGCCTGGCTTGAGGGCAATAGTAGTGAGGCGCGGATATTCTTAAAAATACTGTTTAAGAATGTTTATATAACCGAAAAATCAGCAACAAACGCCGTGCCTGTGGGAGCGGGCTTGCCCGCGAATGCGGCGGTAGATTCACCATCGCATTCGCGGGCAAGCCCGCTCCCACAGGGTTCTACATCAGCTTTCAGGATTGTTTCTGCGGCTCGCGAATCTTGTACCAGGCCACATACAGCGCCGGCAGGAACAACAGCGTCAGCAGCGTTGCACTGATGATGCCGCCGATCATCGCGTAGGCCATCGGCCCCCAGAACACCTCCCGGGCGATGGGGATCATGCCCAGGCTGGCCGCCGCGGCGGTCAGCAGGATCGGCCGACGGCGGTGGTTGGTGGCTTCCACCACCGCATCCCAGGGGGCGAAACCCTGGGCTTCGAACTCGTCGATCTGGGTTACCAGAATCACCGAGTTGCGGATGATGATGCCGATCAGCGCCAAAATGCCGAGAATCGCCACGAAGCCCATAGGCGTGCCGGTGGGCACCAACGCCAGCACCACACCAATCAAGCCCAGCGGCGCCACGCTGACCACCAGAAACAGCTTCTGCACGCTGTGCAGCTGGATCATCAGGAAGGTCGCCATCAGGAACAGCATCAGCGGCACCACCTGGCGGATCGGGCCCTGGGCCTTTGCGCTCTCCTCCACCGTACCGCCGGTGGCCACCTCGTAGCCGGCCGGCAGCTTGCTGGCGAACTGGTCAATGGAAGGCTTGAGCTGGGCCACCAGGTCGGTGGGCTGGATCTCGCCGTTGACCGAGGCCTTGATGGTGATGGTCGGCTTGCGGTCGCGGCGCCACACCAGCGGCTGCTCCAGCTCATAGCGCACGGTGGCGAACGCCAGCAGCGGGATCGAGGTGCCGTTGGGGCTGACGATCTGCAGGTTCTGCAGGGTGTCGGGGGAGCCGCGCTCGCTGTCCTCGGCGCGGGCGACCACGTTGATAAGATAGATGTTGTCGTTGACCTGGGTGATCGGCACGCCGCTGACGATGCTGTTCATCACGTTGGCCACGTCTTCGGACGACAGCCCCAGCTGGCGCGCCTTGTCCTGGGCGATCTCGACCCGCAGCACCTTGCCGGGCTCGTTCCAGTCATAAATCATCTCGCCGATGTGCGGGTTGCTGTCGAGCAGCGTGGCCAGCTCGATGGCATGGCTGCGCACCTGGTCGATATCCTTGCCGCTGACCCGGTACTGGATCGGCCGGCCCACCGGCGGGCCCATCTCCAGCGACTGGATGTTGGTGCCGATGCCGACGAAGTCGGTACGCAGGCGCTCCTTGAGCCGCGCCATCAGCTCGCCGCGCACCTCCAGGCCCTTGCTGACGATGACGAACTGGGCGTAGTAGGGGTTTTGCAGTTGTTGGTCCAGAGGCAGGTAGAAGCGAATCGCACCCTGGCCGATGTAGGTGCTCCAGCTGACGATATCGGGGTCGTCCTTGAAGGTGGCTTCGAAGCGGTCGACCACCTTGCGTGTCTCCTCGATGGAGGCGTTTTGCGGCAAGTTAAGGTCGACGAGGATCTCCGGGCGGTCCGAAGACGGGAAAAACTGGTTCTGCACAAAGCGCATGCCCACTACCGACAGCACGAACAGCACGATGGTGCCGATCACCGTCACCCAGCGGTGGCGCAGGCACCACAGCAGGCCGTGCTCGAAGGCGCGCCCTACCCGGCCCGGCTCGGCTTCATGGGCCTTGAGCTTCTTGGCGTCGAGAATGTGCACGCCGAGCACCGGGGCGAAGAACACCGCAACGATCCACGACACGATCAGCGCCACGGCAATCACCGCGAACAGGGTGAAGGTGTATTCGCCGGCGGAGCTGGCGTTCAGGCCGATGGGCACGAAGCCGGCCACGGTCACCAAGGTGCCGGTGAGCATCGGGAAGGCCGTGGAGGTGTAGGCAAAGGTGGCCGCTTGCTCTTTGGTTTCGCCCATCTCCAGCCGCGTGACCATCACCTCCACGGTAATCATCGCGTCATCCACCAGCAGCCCCAGGGCGATGATCAGCGCCCCCAGCGAGATACGCTGCATGGTGATGTCGGTGTACTCCATGAACACGAACACCATGGCCAGCACCAGCGGTATCGAGCAGGCCACCACCAGCCCGGCGCGCACCCCAAGGCTGACGAAGCTCACCACCAGCACGATCACCACCGCCTCGAACAGCGCGCTGGTAAAGCCGCCGACCGCCTGCTTGACCACCACCGCCTGGTCGGACACGGTGTGCACCTCGACCCCCACCGGCAGGTCGGCGGTGACCTTGTCCATGCGCTCGCGCAGCAGCTGGCCGAACACCTGCATGTTGCCGCCGGCCTTCATGCCGATGGCCAGGCCAATGGCGGTCTGGCCGTTGTAGCGGAACATCGGTGACGGCGGGTCGACGTAGCCGCGCTCGATGTCGGCGATATCGGCCAGGCGGAAGAAGCGGTCGTTGATGCGCAGGTTGACCGACTCGAGGTCTTTTTCGGAGGCGAACTGGCCGGTGGTGCGCACCGAAATACGCTCGGGGCCGGCCTCGATCACCCCGGCCGGGGTCACCGCGTTCTGTGCCTGCAAGGCCTGCATCACCTGGCTCTGGTCGATGCCGAACGAGGCCAGCTTGCGGGTCGAGAAGTTCAGGTACAGCACCTCGTCCTGGGTGCCGACCAGCTCGATCTTGCCGATGTTGGGTACATCGCGCACCTCGGCGCGCACCTGCTCCACATAATCGCGCAACTGGCGCAGGGTCAGGCCGTCGGCAGTAAAGCCGTAGATCGAGCCGTACACGTCGCCGAACTCGTCGTTGAACGCCGGGCCCTGCAGGCCCTTGGGGAACTGGCCGCTGATGTCCTGGATCTTCTTGCGCACCTGGTACCAGATCTCGGGGATGTCCTTGGCCTTGGTGGTGTCGCGCAGGTACACGTAGACCGTGGATTCACCTGGGCGGGTGTAGCTTTTCACGTAGTCGAGCGAGTCCAGCTCCTCGAGCTTTTTCTCGATGCGGTCGGTGACCTGCAGCAGGGTTTCTTCCTGGGTGGCGCCGGGCCAGCGGCTCTGGATCACCATGGTCTTGATGGTGAACGAGGGGTCTTCCTCGCGGCCCAGGTTGAGGTAGGAGAACACCCCCATCAGCAGGCTCACGGCCATCAGGTACCAGACGAACGACTGGTGGCGCAGGGCCCATTCGGAGAGGTTGAAGCTTCCTTTCATCGTGCGTCCTCGTCGAAGGTGACCTTCTGGCCGGGCTTGAGGATGTTGACGCCGGCCGTGACCACGCGCTCACCGGGCTGCACGCCCGAGGCCAGGACGATGCGTTCGTCGTTGCGTTCGATCACCTGCACGTCGCGGGTGGCGACGGTCTTTTGCTGCGGGTCCACGACCCACACCTGGGTTTTGCCGTCACGCTCCAGCAAGGCTGTGCGTGGCAGCTCGCTGCGCGGGGTGACGGCGGAGCTCAAGGTGACGCTGACGGCGGTACCCAGGTGGAAGCTGTCGGGGGTGCTGGCCAGGGTCAGCCGTGCACGCCGGGTGCGGGTGGTGGCGTCGGCCTGGGGCTCCAGCTCACGCAGGGTGGCGGTAGTGTTGATACTCGGCTCCAGCTGCAAGGCGACGGTGAAGGTCAGGCCCGGGGTGAGCTGTTCGGCAAGGTTGGTGGGCAGGTCGATCACCGCCTCCTTCACATCCGGGCGGGCCAGGGTGACCACCGCCTGGCCTGCACTGACGGTCTGCCCGGCCTCGGCCTGCCAGGCGGTGACGACGGCCGCGTGGTCGGTGCGCAGGGTGCTGTAGTCGAGCTGGTCGCGGGCCTGGCTCACCGCTGAACGTGCCTGCTCCAGCGAAGCGCCAGTGGTTTTGAGGTTGGTGTTGGCGATATCCAACTGGGCCTGGGCACCCACGCCCCGGTCGTACAGCTGCTGCTGGCGGCGGGCATCGGCCTGGGCGTTGATCCACTGCGCCTGGACCTTGGCCAGGTCACCTTCGGCGGCGCGCAGCTGGTTCTGCTGGTCGGTGGGGTCG
Source organism: Pseudomonas xanthosomatis (assembly GCF_019139835.1). NCBI lineage: Bacteria > Pseudomonadati > Pseudomonadota > Gammaproteobacteria > Pseudomonadales > Pseudomonadaceae > Pseudomonas > Pseudomonas xanthosomatis. Next base: position 202,900 of record NZ_CP077075.1, read on the forward strand.
AGGGTGGCCAGGGTGTCGCCGGGTTTGACCTGGGCGCCGACATCCAGCCAGCGCCGGGCGATGCGCCCGGACACACGAAAACCCAGGGTGCTCTCGAAGCGCGCCTGGATACTGCCGGCGAAACGCCCCAACTGTGACTGCACCTGCGGCTGTACCACCGTTGACAGCACCGGGCGCACCGGCTCGGCCTGCTCCTTGTCGCTGCCGCAGGCAGCCAGCAGCAAGGCCGCCGGCAAGGCGATGATCAGGCGCTTCATGGCTTGGCTCCCGTATCCTGGGCGGCGACTTTCTGTACCTGCATGCCCGGGTGCAGCAGTTGCGCACCGCCCACCACCACGGTTTCACCGCCCTTGATGCCTTGGGCGATCACCACCTTGCCGGTGAGATAGCGCGCCACCTGCACCTTGCGCAGCTCGACCTTGTCGCCCTCGCCCACCACCCACACCGCAGGCTCGTGCAAAGCCTTGGTCAGCGCCGCCCAGGGCAGCTCGATGCTCGGCCGGCTCTGGGCATTGGTGGCGGCGGTCACCGGCGAGCCCAACTGCATGCCCGCCGGCACGTCGCGCAGGGCCACCTTCACCTGCACCGTGCCGCTTTGCGCCGACACCGTCGGGGTGACCTCGCGCACATGGCCGTGGGCCTGGATTTTCGGGTTGTCGAGCAGGCTGACCACCACCCCGGCATCGCTCGGCGGGCTGACCAGCAGGGATTCATAGACGTTGAACACCGCGTCGCGGTCGCCGTCCACCGCCAGGCTGAAGATCGGCATGGTCGCCTGCACCACCTGGCCGACCTCGGCCTGGCGCGCGGTGATCACCCCGTCGGCCTCGGACACCAGGGCGGTGTAGCCGAGTTGTTCGTTGGCGTTGGCCAGTTGCGCCTGGGCGGCCTTGAGCGCGCTCTGGCTGCTGCGCAGGGCGGCTTGCGCCGAGTCGTATTCGCTCTGGCTGGTATAGCCCTTGGGCAGCAGTTTTTGCTGGCGGACAAAGGCTGCGCTGGTTTGGGTAACCCGGGCCTGTTCGGCGAACACTTCGGCCTTGGCCGAATCGACGTTGTTTTGCAGGTCTTTCGGGTCCAGGCGCGCCAGCACCTGGTTGGCCTTGACGTGGTCGCCCACATCGACGCTGCGCGAGACGATCTTGCCGCCTACGCGGAACGACAGGTCGGTCTGCACCCGCGCCTGCACATCGCCGGTCAGGGTGACCCGCGCGGCAAAGTCGGTGGGCTGCACCTGCTGCACCACCACCCGGGGCAGTTCTTCGCTGACCTTCTCCTCGCCACAGCCTGCCAGCAGTGCCAGCAACCCCAGGCAAACACCCCTCAGCGCGCGCATTGGCGTCATGCCGGCTCCTTGCATCGACGAATGGTTTACAGGACGCGATGAAAGCGTAGATCAGGGATCGACACACGGCATTGATGTGAGTTCAAGAAAGCGAGGCGGGTTGGTAGATGGCACCGGCTGCGCCTGTGTTCGCGGGCAAGCCCGCTCCCACAGGGTTTGCGCTGTCTGAGATAAAGCGCCGTACCTGTGGGAGCGGGCTTGCCCGCGAATAGGCCGGTAAAGCCCAAAACCTCTCTCCTGCCATATCCAGAAACCATATGCAGTCCATTACCTACACCACAGTCACTAAATTTCAGGCGTCGATTATTTGATAAGAGATCAATCAAATGCCTCCAGCCCAATCACACCTGCTGCGTCGTGGCCGCTTTTCTGAACCGGGCAGAATCTACCTGCTCACCACCATCACCCATCAGCGCAGGCCACTGTTCAGCGATCTGAGGTATGCAAGGCTGGTTATCCAGCAGTTGCGTCAGTCGGATATAGAGCAAACCTGCAAGAGCCTGGCTTGGGTCGTCATGCCAGATCACTTGCATTGGCTCATCGAGTTGCAGGAGGTCACTCTCGCCACGTTGATGAGGCGGTTGAAATCACGTACTGGTATTGCCCTGCGCAGGGCCGGGGTTCGAGATGAGCCCATCTGGCAGCCGGGATATCAAGACAGGGCCTTGCGGCGAGAAGAAGATGTCAGGAAGGTAGCACGCTACATCGTTGCCAACCCTTTGCGGACCGGGCTTGCGAGCAGTGTGCGGCTGTACCCGCATTGGGATGCGGTTTGGCTCTGAGCCGGTGTAGCCTGCTTCGCGGGCAAGCCCGCTCCCACAGGGCCTGTGCTGCCTTCGAGACATGCACAGTACCTGTGGGGGGGGGCACTGCCTCAGGCCTGGGCAGTGGCCTGAGCCGGGCGGCGTACCTGGGCCTGGCCTGCGTTGGCTGCAGCACCTTCTTCGATGGCTTGCTGGATCGCCTTGCGGCGGCGTTCTTCGGCCTGGCGGCTGAAGTACCACACCAGGAAGGTAACCAGCGACACCGACAGCAGGATCAGGCTGGCCACGGCGTTGATCTCGGGCTTCACGCCAAGGCGCACGGCCGAGAACACTTCCATCGGCAAGGTCGTGGAGCCTGGGCCGGAGACGAAGCTTGCCAGCACCAGGTCATCCAGCGACAGGGCGAACGACATCATGCCGCCCGCTGCCAGCGATGGCGCGATCATCGGGATGGTGATCAAAAAGAACACTTTCCAGGGTTTGGCGCCCAGGTCCATGGCCGCCTCTTCGATGGACAGGTCCAGCTCACGCAGGCGTGCCGAGACCACCACCGCTACATAGGCTGCGCAGAAGGTGGTGTGGGCGATCCAGATGGTGACGATGCCACGCTCCTGGGGCCAGCCGATCATCTGCGCCATGGCCACGAACAGCAGCAACAGCGAAAGACCGGTGATCACCTCGGGCATCACCAGCGGCGCGGTGACCAGGCCACCGAACAGCGTGCGGCCCTTGAAGCGGGTGACCCGGGTCAGCACGAAGGCCGCCAGGGTACCCAGCGCCACGGCGGCCACCGCGGTGTAGCAGGCGATCTCCAGCGAGCGCATCACCGAACCCATCAGCTGGCTGTTGTCGAGCAGGCCGACGTACCACTTCACCGACCAGCCGCCCCACACCGTCACAAGCTTGGAGGCGTTGAACGAGTAGATCACCAGGATCAGCATCGGCAGGTAGATGAACAGCAAGCCGAGCACCAGCATCAGCTTGGAGAAACTGAAGCGTTTCATGCGCGGCCCTCCATTTCTTTGGCCTGGCTGCGGTTGAACAGCAGAATCGGCACGATCAGGATCGCCAGCATCACCACCGCCAGGGCAGACGCCACCGGCCAGTCGCGGTTGTTGAAGAACTCCTGCCACAGCACTTTACCGATCATCAGGGTTTCCGGGCCACCGAGCAGTTCAGGGATGACGAACTCGCCCACCACCGGGATGAACACCAACATGCAGCCGGCGATGATGCCGTTTTTCGACAGCGGCACGGTGATCTTCCAGAAGCTGTTGAAGGTGCTCGAACCCAGGTCGGATGCGGCTTCGAGCAGGCTCTGGTCGTGCTTCACCAGGTTGGCGAACAGCGGCAGGATCATGAACGGCAGGTACGAATAGACCACGCCGATGTACACCGCAAGGTTGGTGTTGAGAATCTGCAGCGGCTGATCGATCAGCCCCAGCCACAACAGGAAGCTGTTGAGCAGGCCGTTGTTGCTGAGGATCCCCATCCAGGCATAGACGCGGATCAGGATCGCGGTCCAGGTCGGCATCATGATCAGCAGCAGCAGTACCGTCTGGGTTTCTTTCTTGGCGTTGGCGATGGCGTAGGCCATCGGGTAGCCGATCAGCAGGCACAGCAGGGTGCTGAAGAAGGCCATCTTCAGCGAGCCGAGGTAGGCCGACAGATACAGCTCGTCTTCAGTCAGCAGGCCGTAGTTGGCCAGGTTCAGCACCAGCTGGATCTTGCTCTCGACGTAGGTGTAGATCTCGGTGTACGGCGGGATCGCAACGTCGGCCTCGGCGAAGCTAATCTTCAACACGATGAAGAACGGCAGCATGAAGAACAGGAACAGCCAGATGAACGGCACGCCGATCACCAGGTGCCGCCCCTGCGGGGTAATGCGCTGGAAGGCTCGCTTGAGCTTGCGAAGTTTCATGACCGCAGTACCACGCCGCTGTCGTCTTCCCACCACACGAACACTTCATCGTCCCAGGTCGGGCGGGTGCCCTGGCGCTCGGCGTTGGCCACGAACGACTGGACGATCTTGCCGCTGGGCAGCTCGACGTGGAACACCGAGTGCCCGCCCAGGTAGGCGATGTCGTGGATCTTGCCGCGTGACCAGTTGTGCTCGAACTCAGGCTGGGTGGTGGTCACCAGCAGTTTTTCCGGGCGCAGCGCGTAGGTGATGTGCTTGTCCTCGACCGAGGTGGTGATGCCGTGGCCGACGTAGATCTTGCGCTCCAGCTCCGGGCTGGCAATGATCGCGTGGCCTTCGGCGTCGTCGACCACTTCACCTTCGAACAGGTTGACGTTGCCGATGAACTCGCACACCAGGCGGCTGGTAGGGGTCTCGTAGATGTCCACCGGCGAGCCGATCTGGGCGATCCAGCCCAGGTGCATGATGGCGATGCGCTGGGCCATGGTCATGGCCTCTTCCTGGTCGTGGGTCACCATCACGCAGGTCACGCCCACGCGCTCGATGATCTCCACCAGCTCCAGTTGCATCTGCGAGCGCAGTTTCTTGTCCAGCGCGCCCATGGGTTCGTCGAGCAGCAGCAGCTTGGGGCGCTTGGCCAGCGAACGGGCCAGGGCCACGCGCTGGCGCTGGCCACCGGACAGCTGGTGCGGCTTGCGCTTGGCGTACTGGGTCATGTGCACCAGCTTGAGCATCTCGCCAACCCGGGCGTCGATCTCGGCCTTGGGCATCTTGTCCTGCTGCAGGCCGAAGGCGATGTTCTGCGCCACGGTCATGTGCGGGAACAACGCATAGGACTGGAACATCATGTTGATCGGCCGCTCGTAGGGCGGCATATCGGTGATGTCGACGCCATCGAGGAAGATCCGCCCTTCGGTGGGGCGCTCGAAACCGGCCAGCATGCGCAGCAAGGTGGACTTGCCGGAGCCGGAACCGCCCAGCAGGGCGAAAATCTCGCCCTTGCGGATTTCCAGGGACACATCGTCCACGGCGACGGTTTCGTCGAATTTTTTCGTGACCCGGTCGATCTTGACCAGCACCTGCTTGGGTTGCTGGCCACCCTCGAGGGCTTTTTTATAGGCACCGGAGGCAACTGCCATGAGTGAAACTCCCAACAAGATTTTTTGTGCCCGCGCGGCCTGCTTTAAAGGCGCCGCGGCGGGCCTGGATATTTACTTGCCCGACTTGACCTTGGTCCAGCTGCGGGTCATCAGGCGCTGCACCTTCGGTGGCAGCTCCGAGTTGACGAACATCTTGTCCAGCACTTCCTGCGGTGGGTAAACCGCGGCGTCAGTCCTCACGGCCTGGTCCATCAGGTCGCCAGCCTTGGGGTTCGGGTTGGCGTAACCGACGTAATCACTGACCTGGGCAATAACCTCAGGCTTCAGCAAATAGTTGATGAAGGCATGGGCCTCCTTGACGTTGCTGGCGTCCTTGGGAATCGCCAGCACATCGAACCAGAGGTTGCCGCCTTCCTTGGGGATGGCGTAGGCCAGCTTCACGCCCTTCTTGGCTTCTTCAGCACGGGCCTTGGCCTGGAACACGTCGCCGGAGAAGCCGGCGGCCACGCAGATATCGCCGTTGGCGAGATCGGTGATGTATTTGGAGGAGTGGAAGTAGGTCACGTAAGGGCGCACGGCCAGCAGTTTTTCTTCTGCCTTGGCGTAGTCCTTGGGGTTGCTGCTGTTCGGGTCCAGGCCCAGGTAGTTGAGCACTGCCGGCAGCATCTCGTCAGCCGAGTCGAGGAAGGCCACCCCGCACTTGCTGAGCTTTTTCATGTTCTCGGGCTCGAACAGCACGGCCCACGAATCGATCTTGTCGGTACCCAGCGCGGCCTTGACCTTCTCGACGTTGTAGCCGATGCCGTTGGTGCCCCACAGGTAGGGGACCGCGTACTGGTTGCCCGGGTCGTTCTTCTCGAGGCGCTTCATCAGCGCAGGGTCGAGGTTGGCATAGTTGGGCAGAAGGCTCTTGTCGAGCTTCTGGAACGCGCCCGCCTTGATCTGCTTGCCGAGGAAATGGTTGGACGGCACGACCACGTCATAGCCGGTGCGCCCGGCCAACAGCTTGCCTTCGAGGGTTTCGTTGCTGTCGAAGACGTCGTACTTGGGCTCGATGCCGGTTTGCTTCTGGAACTCGGCAAGGGTGTTCGGGCCGACATAGTCGGACCAGTTGTAGATGTGCACCGTGGGCGCCGCTTGGACGCTGCATGCCAGCGTCAGACCCGCTCCAGCCATCAAGGCCTTGCGAAATACGGAAATAGACAAGTGGGTGGTCCTCACAATCAGTGCCTTTGCGGGCGAAAACTCCTGGCCGCTCACGCAAAACCGGCGCGCAACTTACCTTCACGGCACGGATGCCGCAATCTTATTTGCCTCTTCAGGCCTCCAGGCCGGGAAACCCCGGCCCAGAGGGCTTCGCATCAGGCTTACTTGCCCGACTTGATCTTGGTCCAGCTGCGGGTGATGACGCGCTGGGCGGCAGCTTCGGGGGCTGCGATCGCGTACAGCTGCTTCTTCACTTCAGCAGGCGGGTAGATGCTTGGGTCGCTGGTGATGTCCTTGTCGACGAACTGGGTCGCGGCCTTGTTGCCGTTGGGGAAGCGTACGGCGTTGGTGATCTCGGCCATGACTTCTGGTTGCAGCAGGAAGTTCATGAACTGATAGGCAGCGTCTTTATGCTCGGCATCTTTCGGGATGGCGACCATGTCGTAGAAGGTACCGGCGCCTTCTTTCGGAATGATGTAGTCCAGCTTGACCTTGTCGCCGGCTTCGTGGGCACGGGCCTTGGATTGCTCCAGGTCACCCGAGTAGCCGACGGCCACGCAGATGTTGCCGTTGGCCAGGTCGCCGATGTACTTGGACGAGTGGAAGTAGGTGATCGACGGGCGAACGCTGAGGAACAGTGCCTCGGCCTTCTTCAGGTCTTCGGTCTTGGTGCTGTTGCTTGGCAGGCCCAGGTAGTGCAGCGCGGCCGGCAGCATTTCGGTCGGGGCGTCGAGGAAGCTCACGCCGCAGCTCTTGAGCTTGGCGATGTTCTCGGGCTTGAACACGGCATCCCACGAGTCGATCTTGTCTACGCCCAGCGCAGCCTTGACCTTTTCCGGGTTGTAGCCGATGCCGATGGAGCCCCACATGTAGGGGAAGGCGTACTTGTTGCCCGGGTCGCTGGCATCACCCACGGCCTTGAGCAGGTCTTCGTCGAGGTTCTTCCAGTTGGGCAGCTTGGAGCGGTCCAGTTCCTGGTAGACGCCAGCCTTGATCTGCTTGGCCAGGAAGTTGTTGGACGGCACCACGATGTCGTAACCGGACTTGCCGGCCAGCAGCTTGGCTTCGAGGGTTTCGTTGCTGTCGAAGACGTCGTACTTGACCTTGATACCGCTCTGTTTCTCGAACTTGGCGATGGTGTCCGGAGCGATGTAGTCCGACCAGTTGTAGACGTTCAACACCTTGTCTTCAGCCTGAACAGCGGTAGCCATGGCACCCATCAGGGCGGCGGCCAGCAACGTCTTGCCCATTTTATTCATGCGTATTGCTCCAGAATTTATTATCAAAGCCTTCTGTTCAGCAGCCAGGCCCCACGGTTCACGCGCTGGGCGACTGAAACAGCCGTTAGTCTGGCAAGTTACAAGGCGCTGTTTCAACAAAAGCAGCCCCTTGTCGCAACTTAATGTCACCTCGCCAGCCTAGCAGACCGTCAGTTGATCGCTTCCAGGGTCAAATCCAGGCACTTGCGCGCCTTCTCCACCAGTTCGTCCACCTCGGCGTGGCTGATCACCAGCGGCGGGGCGATGATCATGGTGTCGCCCACCGCGCGCATGATCAGGCCGTTGTCGAAGCAGAAGTTGCGGCACACCATGCCCACCCCTTTACCCTCGTAACGGCTGCGGGTGGCCTTGTCCTTGACCAGCTCGATTGCGCCGAGCAGGCCCAGGCCGCGCACTTCGCCCACCAGTGGGTGGTCCTGCAGCTCACGCAGACGTTTTTGCAAGTAGGGTGCCACTTGTGTGCGGGCCTTCTCGACGATGTGCTCGTCGCGCAGGATGCGCAGGTTTTCCAGGCCCACCGCCGCCGCCACCGGGTGGCCGGAGTAGGTGAAGCCGTGGTTGAAGTCGCCGCCTTCGCTGAGCACCTGGGCCACCTTGTCACGCACGATCACACCGCCCATGGGGATGTAACCGGAGGTCAGGCCCTTGGCGATGGTCATCAGGTCGGGCTTCAGGTCGTAGTAGTCAGAACCGAACCACTCGCCGGTGCGGCCGAACCCGCAGATCACCTCATCGGCGACGAACAGGATGTCGTACTTGGCGAGGATCTCCTTGACCTTGGGCCAGTAGGTTTCGGGCGGGATGATCACCCCGCCGGCGCCCTGGATCGGCTCGGCGATGAAGGCGGCAACGTTGTCTTCGCCGACTTCGAGAATTTTCTGTTCCAGTTGCTCGGCGGCCCATACACCGAACGCGTCCGGGGTCATCTCGCCGCCTTCACCGAACCAGTACGGCTGCGGGATGTGCACGATGCCCGGGATCGGCAGGCCGCCCTGCTCGTGCATGCCGCTCATGCCGCCCAGGCTGGCACCGGCCACGGTGGAGCCGTGGTAGCCATTGATGCGGCCGATGATGGTCTGCTTGTGCGGCTTGCCCTTCAGCGCCCAGTAATGGCGGACCATGCGCAGCACGGTGTCGTTGCCTTCGGAGCCGGAGCCGGTGAAGAACACATGGGTCATGCCCTCGGGGGCCACCTCGGTGATCGCCTTGGCCAGCTCCAGCGCTGGCGGGTGGGCGGTCTGGAAGAACAGGTTGTAGTACGGCAACTCGCGCATCTGCTTCTCTGCCGCCTGTACCAGTTCTTCGCGGCCATAGCCCACCGCCACACACCACAGGCCGGCCATGCCGTCGAGGATCTTGTGCCCCTCGCTGTCCCACAAATGAACGCCCTGCGCCTTGGTGATGATGCGCGGCCCCTTGGCCTTCAGCTGCTTGTAGTCGCTGAAAGGTGCCAGGTGGTGTTCGCCGCTCAGGGCTTGCCATTCACGGGTTTGCGGGTTGTTGACGCTCATGTGCCTCTCCATTTTCCGGCAGCCGCCCGCAGGCGGCCTCAGGGTTGATCAGACAGCGAACAGCAGGAACTCTCGCTCCCAGGAGCTGATGACGCGCTTGAAGTTCTCGTGCTCGGCGCGCTTGGTGGCGACGTAGCCGGCGATGAATTTCTCCCCCAGGTACTGCTCCAGTGCGCGGCTGTTTTCCATGCGTTCCAGGGCATCTTCGATGGTCAACGGCAGGCGCAGGTTGCGCCGCTCGTAGCCACGGCCCTGCACCGGTGCGCTGGCCTGGATACCTTCGACCATGCCGATATAGCCGCACAGCAGGCTGGCGGCGATGGCCAGGTAGGGGTTGGCGTCGGCGCCCGGCAGGCGGTTCTCGACCCGGCGGTTTTGCGGGCCGGCATCCGGCACGCGCAGGCCGACGGTGCGGTTTTCTTCGCCCCACTCGACGTTCACCGGCGCAGACGTATCCGGCAGGAAGCGGCGGAACGAGTTGACGTTGGGGGCGAACAGCGGCAGCGCTTCGGGGATGAGCTTCTGCAGGCCGCCGATATGGTTGAGGAACAGCTCGCTCATGCTGCCGTCTTCGTTGCTGAAGATGTTCTTGCCGGTGGCCGCATCGACCACGCTCTGGTGCAGGTGCATGGCGCTGCCCGGCTCGCCGGTCATCGGCTTGGCCATGAAGGTGGCGGCCACGTTGTGCTTGAGCGCGGCCTCACGCATGGTGCGCTTGAACACCAGGATCTGGTCGGCCAGGTGCAGGGCGTCGCCGTGACGGAAGTTGATCTCCATCTGCGCGGTGCCGTCTTCGTGAATCAGCGTGTCGAGGTCCAGCTGCTGCAGTTCGCACCAGTCGTAGACGTCCTCGAACAGCGGGTCGAATTCGTTGGCGGCCTCGATGGAGAACGACTGGCGGCCGGTCTCAGGGCGGCCGGAGCGGCCCACCGGCGGCTGCAGCGGGAAGTCCGGGTCTTCGCTGCGCTTGGTCAGGTAGAACTCCATCTCGGGCGCGACGATCGGCTGCCAGCCTTTGTCGGCGTAGAGCTTGAGCACTTTCTTGAGCACGTTGCGCGGCGACAGCTCGACCGGGTTGCCCTTCTTGTCGTAGGTGTCGTGGATCACCTGGGCGGTCGGCTCGATGGCCCATGGCACGAGAAACACCGCGTTCTCGTCAGGGCGGCAGATCATGTCGATGTCGGCCGGGTCGAGCAGTTCGTAATAGATGTCATCGTCGACGTAGTCGCCGGTCACGGTCTGCAGCAGCACGCTCTCGGGCAGGCGCATGCCTTTTTCGGCGATGAACTTGTTGGTCGGCGAGATCTTGCCGCGGGTGATGCCGGTCAGGTCGCTGATCAGGCATTCCACTTCGGTGATCTTGTGCTCTTTCAACCAATCGGTGAGCTGGTCGAGGTTGTTACTCATAAATACCTCAGGAGGTAATGTGGCCCGGTTGACGGCAACCTGCGGCCGTTGACGCCTGGCGTCGTTCAGGGTCGGCGCACGGGGCACCGAGGGGCCTTGAATGGCCCACGCCTTGATTCTGTATGGAGTGCATGGCTAAAGCAAAAACCCCCGCGCAGGACGACAGTGGATACACTCGATAAAAGTGTGTCCGGGCTGGAAACCGAGGGCAGATAGAAAGGAAGAGTGGTGCTAAAGCGTTACGCGGCATGGCCTTTTTGTGCAAACCGTCAATTATTGCGGCCAGTACAACACGGCAGTGTTGCAAACGTGCAATGACTGGGCGGCAACCGGGAGATATGCCTGAGCGCACCGTGCAGGCGGTGTTTTCAGGTCTCGACAGGCGGACCATGTGACCCTCGTATTATTGTGTTTTGGGTTGTGTCCGAGCTTAGCCTTGTTCATTTTTTTACACAACCGTTCCGTAAAAAATAAAACACGCCCTGCCCGGGATAACCCTTCAACACGAAAATAGCGGATAATGGCACGCCCCGATATGCAGCAAATCTGCCGTAGATGTGCCATTTAAGGGCATCATGGGGCTGGCTTGACTTCACCTGGTCTTTCCGATTGACTGGGGTTGCAAGCCCCCCTTGATTGATATTTTTAACAACAAAGGTGTTGCATCATGTCGGTACCCCCGCGTGCCGTTCAGCTTAACGAAGCGAACGCGTTCCTTAAGGAACATCCTGAGGTTCTCTACGTTGACCTTCTGATTGCAGATATGAATGGTGTGGTTCGTGGCAAGCGCATCGAGCGCACGAGCCTGCACAAGGTTTACGAAAAAGGCATCAACCTGCCGGCCTCCCTCTTCGCCCTGGACATCAACGGTTCCACCGTCGAAAGCACAGGCCTTGGCCTGGACATCGGCGATGCCGACCGCATCTGCTACCCGATCCCCGGCACCCTCTCCAACGAGCCCTGGCAGAAGCGCCCTACCGCGCAGCTGCTGATGACCATGCACGAGATCGAAGGCGAACCCTTCTTCGCCGACCCGCGTGAAGTGCTGCGCCAGGTGGTGAGCAAGTTCACCGACATGGGCCTGACCATTTGCGCCGCGTTCGAGCTGGAGTTCTACCTGATCGACCAGGAGAACGTGAACGGCCGCCCGCAGCCGCCACGCTCGCCGATTTCGGGCAAGCGCCCGCAGTCCACTCAGGTCTATCTCATCGACGACCTCGACGAATATGCCGACTGCCTGCAGGACATCCTTGAAGGCGCCAAGGAACAAGGCATCCCGGCCGACGCCATCGTCAAGGAAAGCGCCCCGGCGCAGTTCGAAGTCAACCTGCACCACGTCGCCGACCCGCTCAAGGCCTGTGACTATGCAGTGCTGCTCAAGCGCCTGATCAAGAACATCGCCTACGACCATGAAATGGACACCACCTTCATGGCCAAGCCCTACCCGGGCCAGGCAGGCAACGGCCTGCATGTACACATTTCCGTGCTGGACAAAGATGGCAACAACATCTTCACCAGCGAGGATCCCGAGCAGAACGCCGCGCTACGTCACGCTGTCGGCGGTGTGCTCGAGACCCTGCCCGCCTCCATGGCGTTCCTGTGCCCCAACGTCAACTCGTACCGCCGCTTCGGCGCGCAGTTCTACGTACCCAACGCGCCGAGCTGGGGCCTGGACAACCGCACCGTGGCCCTGCGCGTACCGACCGGCTCGCCGGACGCCGTGCGCATCGAGCACCGCGTGGCCGGCGCCGACGCCAACCCGTACCTGATGATGGCTGCGGTCCTGGCCGGTGTTCACCATGGCCTGACCAACCAGATCGAGCCGGGTGAGCCGATCGAAGGCAACTCGTACGAGCAGCTGGAGCAGAGCCTGCCGAACAACCTGCGCGATGCCCTGCGCGAGCTGGACGACAGCGAAATCCTCAACAAGTACATCGATCCGAAGTACATCGACATCTTTGTCGCGTGCAAGGAGAGCGAGCTGGAGGAGTTCGAGCATTCGATCTCCGACCTTGAGTACAACTGGTACCTGCACACCGTGTAAACAAAAACGCCGCCCACAAGGGCGGCGTTTTTCATTGACCCCAGCCCACAGATCTCTCTATGTAGGAGCGGCCTTGCCGGGACGCCGGACCGGTCGGAAAGGGGTGCGAGGCACCCCCAGGATTTGTGTATCAAGCAGAGATCGCCGGGGCCGCTCCTACAAAAGCCCGCGCAGCCTGCAGATCACTTACAACGACTTCTCGAAAATCTTCGAATTACGCTGGTAGTTGTACAGCGATGCCCGCGCCGCCGGCAGGCGCTCCACACCACTGGGCGCAAACCCCCGCTCACGGAACCAGTGCGCAGTACGGGTGGTAAGCACGAACAAGGTGTTCAACCCCAACGCCCGCGCCCGCGTTTCGATGCGTTCGAGCAACTCGTCACCGCGCCCGCCATGGCGGTACTCCGGGTTCACCGCCAGGCACGCCAGCTCGCCGGCCTCGGAATCGGCAATCGGGTACAGCGCCGCACAGGCGATGATCATGCCCTCGCGCTCGACCACGCTGAACTGCTCGATCTCACGCTCCAGCACCTCCCGCGAACGGCGCACCAGAATGCCCTGCTCTTCCAGCGGGCTGATCAGCTCGAGCAGGCCGCCAACGTCTTCGATGGTCGCCTCGCGCACCACCTCGAACTGCTCCTGGGACACCAGCGTTCCGGCCCCGGCCCGGGTGAACAGCTCGTTGAGCAGCGCACCGTCCTCGACATAGCTGACGATATGGCTGCGCGCCACGCCGCCCTTGCAGGCCTCGGCGGCGGCGTCCAGCAGCTCGCCCTGGTAGTCGCTGCCCAGGCGTTGCAGGTGCGGTGCCACCTGTTGCGGGCGCAGCTCGCGCACCAGGCGGCCCTGGTCGTCCAACAAGCCGGGTTCTGCGCCGAACAGCAGCAGCTTGTCGGCGCCCAGCTCGATGGCGGCGCGGGTGGCGACATCTTCGCAGGCCAGGTTGAAGATCTCCCCGGTGGGCGAATAGCCCAGCGGCGACAGCAGCACGATGGAGCGTTCGTCGAGCAGCCGGCTGATGCCCTTGCGATCGACCCGGCGCACTTCGCCGGTGTGGTGGTAGTCCACCCCTTCGAGCACGCCGATCGGCCGTGCGGTGACCAGGTTGCCCGAGGCCACCCGCAGGCGCGAACCCTGCATCGGCGAGGCGGCGATGTCCATCGACAGGCGCGCCTCGATGGCCAGGCGCAGGGCGCCGACGGCGTCGATCACGCAGTCCAGGGTGGCCGCATCGGTGATGCGCAGGCCACGGTGGTAGTGCGGGGTCAGGCCGCGGGCAGCCAGGCGGCTTTCGATCTGCGGGCGCGAACCGTGCACCAGCACCAGGCGCACACCCAGGCTGTGCAGCAGCACCAGGTCGTGGACGATATTGCCGAAATTCGGGTGTTCGACGCCGTCACCGGGGAGCATGACCACGAAAGTGCAGTCGCGGTGGGCGTTGATGTAGGGAGAAGCATGGCGCAGCCAGTTGACGTAATCGGGCATGACAAGGCCTGTGGATAAGTGAACGGAGACGAAAAGGCGCACAACGTTCGAAAGTCATCGTCGGAACAGGCTTGCGGTCACGCGCGGTCTCCTCTAGGCAGTGACGAATGAAGTCAGTGGACGTTTAGCTCAGGCAATAGTGCCGCACCAGGTCACGCAATAGACGCACGGTAGGCTCGATACGTGACATTTCAAGGTATTCGCCGGGCTGGTGGGCGCAGGCGATGTCGCCGGGGCCGAGCACGATGGTCTGGCAGCCCAGCTGCTGAAGATAAGGCGCTTCGGTACCAAAGGCCACCGCTTCGGCGCGGTGGCCGGTCAGCCGTTCGGCCAGTTGCACCAGCTCCGCGTCGGCAGCCTGCTCGAACGGCGGCACCTCGGGGAACAGCGGCGCGTAGTCGATCTGCACTTCAAAGCGCTCGGCCAGCGGTACCAGCTTGCTGCGGATGGCCGCGCGCAGTTGCTCGACATCCATGCCCGGCAACGGGCGCAGGTCGAACTCCAGGGCGCACTGGCCGCAGATGCGGTTGGGATTGTCGCCGCCGTGGATGCAGCCGAAATTCAGGGTCGGGGTGGGTACGGTGAACTGCGGGTTGCGGTATTTTTCCTGCCAGCCGCGGCGCAGGTCCATCAGCTCGCCCATGGCCGCGTGCATGGCCTCCAGGGCGCTGCGGCCCAGATTCGGGTCCGACGAATGGCCGCTGCGCCCGAGAATGTCGATGCGGTCCATGAGGATGCCCTTGTGCATGCGGATCGGCTTGAGCCCGGTGGGCTCGCCGATCACCGCCGCACGCCCGAGGGGCTGGCCGGCCTCGGCCAGGGCGCGGGCGCCGGACATCGAGCTCTCTTCGTCGCAGGTGGCCAGAATCAGCAGCGGCTGCTTGAAGTCGTGCTCAAGCAGCGGCGTGACCGCCTCGATCACCAGGGCGAAGAAGCCCTTCATGTCGCAGCTGCCCAGGCCCACCCAGCGGCCGTCGACCTCGGTGAGCTTGAGCGGGTCGCTTTGCCACAGTTGCGGGTCAAACGGCACGGTGTCGCTGTGCCCGGCCAGCACCAGGCCGCCGGGGCCGGTGCCGCGGCTGGCCAGCAGGTTGAACTTGCCCGGGGTGACCTGCTGGATCTCGCAGGAAAAACCCAGGTCGCCCAGCCAGCCGGCCAGCAGGTCGATGACCGCGCGGTTGGACTGGTCGAGGGCCGGCTGGGTGCAACTGACCGACGGTGCGGCGATCAGGGCGGCGAACTGGTCTTTCAGCGACGGCAACGGCATGC
This sequence comes from Pseudomonas xanthosomatis, assembly GCF_019139835.1. Classification (NCBI taxonomy): domain Bacteria; kingdom Pseudomonadati; phylum Pseudomonadota; class Gammaproteobacteria; order Pseudomonadales; family Pseudomonadaceae; genus Pseudomonas; species Pseudomonas xanthosomatis. Next base: position 218,229 of record NZ_CP077075.1, read on the forward strand.
GCGGACTCCTCAAAAGCATGGGGGGCATCATAACAACCCATTCCCTGCGCAGGGCAAGCCATTCCTGGGGCCGCTGTGCGGCCCTTCGCGGGTAAACCCGCTCCTACAGGGTTATCGCCATCCTGTAGGAGCGGGTTTACCCGCGAAGGGCTGCGCAGCAGCCCCAAATCCGGCAGGCGACACCCGACTCCTGTAGACTCACATCCCACGATGCCCCTCCTTCCGAGCCCGCGATGCACAAAGAAACCGAACTCAAACTCCGCGCCAGCCGCGAGACCCTCGCCGCCCTACGCGAGCACCCCCTGCTGAAAAAGCGCAACAAGTCCGGCTGGCAGACCCGCGAACTGCTCAACCAGTACTTCGACACACCGGAGCGCGACCTGTCGGCCGCCCGTGTGGCGCTGCGCCTGCGCCGCGACGGCGAGGTCATCATCCAGACCCTCAAGTGCCGCGGCCAAAGCGTGGCAGGCTTGTCCGAGCGCAACGAGTACGAGTGGCAGCTGGACAAGGTCAAGCTGGACCTGAAAAAACTCGACGCCAGCTGCTGGCCCGAGCAACTGGCCGAGCTCGACAAAAAGACCATCAAGCCGCTGTTCACCACCGACTTCACCCGCGAGTACGCCGAAATCTCCTGGGGCCGCGGCAAGGCCAAGGTGGTGATCGAAGCCGCCCTGGACCAGGGCTTCGTGGTGGTCGGCAAGCGCAAGGAAGAAATCAGCGAGCTGGAGCTTGAACTGCGCGAAGGCGACCCGGCAGCCCTGCTGGAGCTGGCCGCCGAACTGGCAGCGAGCGTAGCCCTGATGCCGTGCGACATCAGCAAGGCCGAACGCGGCTACCGCCTGCTCGACGAAGCCAGCTACGAGCTGGACCTGCCGGCCAGCGAGCTGCACGCCGAGATGCCACTGGACGACGCCTACGCCGCCCTGGCCTGGCAACTGCTGGGCAGCAGCCAGCGCCTGGCCGAGCAGTACCGCCACAACGGCCACTGGCGCCTGCTGCAGGACTGGGTACGCTGCCTTGCCGAACTGCGCGCCCTCACCGCAAGCCTTGGCCAGGCGGCACCGCGCCCGGTCACCAAGGCTCTGCGCGCCAGCCTCGACGCGCTGCTGGAAGACTGGCGCCCGCTGGTACAGGCCGGCAATGACGACGAAGACATCCGCCGCGCCGCCCCCGAGCAGTTCGCCGAAGAGCTGGAAGACCCGCGCTGGGGCCAGTTCTCGCTGGAAACCGCACGCTGGCTGACCGCCCGCGCCTGGACCGTGGAACGCAAGGGTCGTGGCGAGCGCCAGGGCAAGGCGCAGCTGGCCAGCTGGCTGCACCATCAGCTGGGTGAAGAAGCCCGCGCCCTGAAGCTGCCGCTGTACGTGCAGCGCCCGGAGGACCTGGGCGAGCAGCTGCCGCGCATCGAAGGCATCCTGGCCTGGCTGCACCACGCCCGCCAAGTGCTCGACGTGCCGCAACAAGACCGCCTGTATGGCGAGCTGAACAAGCTGCACGAGCTGGCCGAGCAACCGCTGGGCGAGGACGACAAGAGCGAGCTGCTGGAAGCGCGCATCGAGCAGGCCCGCGCCATCGAGCAGAACCGCGCGTGGAAGCATTTGCTCAAGGCTTGAGGCCGCACATCGCAGTTCAAGCCCGCTCCCACGGGTAGTGCACTGCATGGGCCGGCCTCATTGCCGGCCAGCCGGCTCCTACAGGTTCAGCGCAGGCCCCAAGGCATGCGATCCCTGTGGGAGCGGGCTTGCCCGCGATGGGGCCGTTAGCGCCCCAAGGGCAAACTCGTCGTACTCTTGATCTCGGAAAGCGCCACGATCGAATTCACTTCCTGAATACCCGGCACGTTCGACAGCTTTTCGAAGAAGAAGCGCTCATAGGCCTCGATATCCGAGGTAACGATGCGCAGCAAGAAGTCCACCGAGCCCATCAGCACATAACACTCCAGCACTTCCGGGAAACCGCGGATCGCCTCGGTGAATTCGGCAAAGTTCGAACGCCCGTGGGCGTTGAGTTTCACTTCGGCGAAGATCTGCGTGTTCAGGCCCACCTTCTTGCGGTCCAGCAGGGTCACCTGCCCGCGAATCACCCCTTCCTCGCGCAAGCGCTGAATGCGCCGCCAGCATGGCGACTGCGAAAGCCCCACACGCTCGGCGATCTGCGCGCTGGAAAGCGACGCGTCCTCCTGCAGCAGCTCGAGGATTCGACGATCAAAGGCATCCAGTTCGCTTTGCATGATTGATTCCTGAAAATACGTTTTTGCGAATCACATAATTCGCACAGCAGCCAAATCGACCGAATCATAGCGAAACAATACCCCGTTCAGCGTGCAAGAATTTCCCCACTTTCGCGGAGACCCAGCATGAACGCACTCGAACGGCCCCTCGCCTCCCCCCGCCTCGACGCCTGGGCTGCCAGCACCGCCCACAGCACCGTGCACTACCGCCTGCAGGCCGAGGCCGAGCCAGACAGCCTGTGCCGGGTGCTGAACCTGTTCGCCCTGCAGTTCCTCACCCCCCACAGCGTGCAGGTAAGCCAGCAGGATGACTGGCTTGACGTGCACATCGGCATCGGCGGCCTGAGCTGGCACCGCGCCGAGGTGATTGCGCAAAAACTGCGCAACCTGGTCTGCGTGGCTGACGTGAGCCTTGAGAACATGCCGCCGCTGGCCGAAGTCGCGGCCGGTTGAGGCGGCGCCCGGCAAAGTCCCGAAACCCTTTGCCCGCACGCAGGCAAAGCCATCCGGGTAGCCTTCCAGGTCCGTTCCCCTGGCAAGGACTGCCGCCATGTTCGCCAACCAAACCCTCGACCTCGACCTGCGCCGCCTGCTCGATGCCTTGCTGGCCGGGCAACGCATCACACCCAAGGCCGCCCTCGAAGCCCTCGCCCAGGCCAAGGCCAAACCCACCGAACACCCGCTCGAACTGATCGCCGGCCTGGGCCTGGCCGACCCTTGCCGCCCCGGCCAGCTGCTGAGCCTGAACACCTTGTGCCAGTGGCTGGCCGAGCAGGTTGGCCAGCCCTTTCTGCACATCGACCCGTTGCAGGTCGACCTGGCTCAGGTCGGCGGGTTGGTGTCTGCGGCCTTTGCCCAGCGTCATCAGATTCTGCTGGTCGCGGCCGATGCCAGCGGCGTCACCGTGGCCAGCGCCCAGCCCTACCAGCGCGAATGGGAGGCCGACCTGTGCCGCAGCCTGGGCAAACCCGTGCACCGGGTACTGGCCAGCCCCGCGCAAATTCGCCAGCTAGCCCCGACCTTTTTCGGCCTGGCCCATTCAGTACAGGGCGCCGACCAGCAGCAGCCGGCGCGCCTCGGCGAGCTGGAGCAACTGCTGGAGCTGGGCGCAGGCCTCGGCCAGGCCAGCGCCGACGATGTGCCTATCGTGCACCTGGTGGACTGGATGCTGCAGTACGCCATCGAACAGCGCGCCAGCGATATCCACCTGGAACCACGCCGCGAACAAGGCCACCTGCGCCTGCGCATCGACGGTTTGCTGCACAGCGTGTACGCCTTTCCGGCGGGTGTCGCCCTGGCCATGGTCAGCCGCCTCAAGCACCTGGGGCGCATGGACGTGGCCGAAAAGCGCCGCCCGCAGGACGGCCGCCTGAAAAGCCGCCTGCCTGGCGGGCTCGAGGTGGAAATGCGCCTGTCGACACTACCCACGCCCTTCGGCGAAAAGCTGGTGCTGCGCCTGTTCGACGCCCGCCAGCAGCACGAAACGCTACAAAGCCTCGGCCTGCAAGGCCAGTTACTGGAGCACTGGCAGGCGCTGCTCAAGCAACGCCAGGGCATTGTGCTGGTCACCGGCCCCACAGGTTCGGGCAAGACCAGCACCCTTTACGCCAGCCTGCGCTTGCTGGCCACGCCCCAGGTGAACCTGTGCAGCATCGAAGACCCCATCGAGCGCCTGGAGCCTGCGATCAACCAGTTGCAGGTGCAGCCGGCGCTGGACCTGGGCTTTGCCGACGGCGTGCGCGCCTTGCTGCGCCAGGACCCCGACGTGATCATGATCGGCGAGATCCGCGACCGCGAAACCGCCCAGGTGGCCGTGCAGGCGGCGCTCACCGGGCACCTGGTGCTGTCGACCCTGCACACCAACGATGCCTGCAGCGCCGTGACCCGCCTGCTGGAGCTGGGGGTGGCCAGCTACCTGGTGCGGGCCACGCTGCTCGGGGTCATGGCCCAGCGCCTGGTGCGCACCCTGTGTACGCTGTGCCGCGGTGCGGGCACTGTGTGCTACCAGTGCCGGGGCACCGGTTTTCATGGGCGTACCGGGCTGTTCGAGCTGCTCTGCGTCAGCCACGGCCTGCGCGAACGCATCACCGCCGACACCGACCTGGCCGCCTTGCGCCAGCAGGCGCAGGCCGACGGCATGCTTGATTTGCGCAGCTGCGGCCAGGCGCGCATCGGCCAGGGTGTGACCTCGCTCGAAGAGGTGCTGCGGGTCTGTGGATAACCGACAAATAGCCCGTGGCGCCGGGAACTTGCCCACAGGGGGCAAGATCCAAGTTGCATCCTCACAACCCTCACTCTCCGAGGAGCTTCATCATGCGTTTCAAGCAAGCCATCGCAGCCGCTGTCCTGTTGTCGCTGCCCGTTGGCGCCGCCATGGCCGACGGTTTCTGGCGCAACATCATTTCGTCGGGCGCCACCACCGCCTCGACCTACCTGACGTTCAAGGACCACAAGCTGATCGTTGCCGCCCAGGATGATGCCGGCAGCTTCGTCGCCAGCGACGGCGCCATTCGCGGGCCGTTCCTGGAGGCCGCGATGCGCCAGGTGCGCGCCGACAACCCGGGCGTGCAGGCCAGCGACATGGAACTGGCCAACGCGATCCTGGCCAAGAACGCCGTCGCCGAGTAAACCGCAATCGCGGGGCAAGCCCGCTCCCACGCAGGTTCGCTTCGTGGGGGCGGGCGTGCCCCGCGATGCGTCCGCCCCTCAGCGATAAGCCTCCACCGGCACACAAGCACAAAACAGGTTCCTGTCCCCATACACGTTATCTACCCGGTTCACCGCCGGCCAGTACTTGTGCTGGCGTGCGTGAGCGCTGGGGGCGATGCCCTGCTCGATGCTGTAGGGCCGCGCCCACGGCGCCAGTACATCGGCCAGGGTGTGCGGGGCATGCCTGAGCGGGTTGTCCTCCAGCGGCCAGTTACCCTGCTGCACCAGGTCGATTTCTGCGCGAATCGCCAGCATCGCCTCGACGAAGCGGTCCAGCTCAGCCTTGGATTCGCTCTCGGTGGGCTCGACCATCAGCGTACCCGGCACCGGGAACGACATGGTCGGGGCATGGAAGCCGTAATCCATCAGGCGTTTGGCCACGTCCTCCTCGGTAATGCCGGTCAGCGCCTTGAGCGGGCGCAGGTCGAGGATGCACTCGTGGGCCACGCGCTGGTTGCGCCCGCGGTACAGCACCGGGAAGGCATCACGTAGCTGGCTGGCCAGGTAGTTGGCCGAAAGGATCGCCACTTCGCTGGCGTCGGCCAATTGCGCCCCCATCATGGCGATGTACATCCAGCTGATCGGCAAGATGCTCGCGCTGCCCCAGGGTGCGGCGCTGACCGCGCTGTTGTTCGGGTCCAGCCCGGGCACCGGCACCACCGGGTGGCTGGCGACGAACGGCTTGAGGTGGGCGCGGATGCCGATCGGGCCCATGCCCGGGCCGCCACCGCCATGGGGGATGCAGAAGGTCTTGTGCAGGTTCATGTGCGACACGTCGGCGCCGATGTCGGCCGGCCGCGCCAGGCCCACCTGGGCGTTGAGGTTGGCGCCGTCCATGTACACCTGGCCGCCATGCTGGTGCACCACCTCGCAGATTTCGCGTATGCCCTCCTCGTACACGCCGTGGGTCGAAGGGTAGGTGACCATCAGGCACGCCAGCCGCTCACCCGCCGCCTGGGCCTTGGCCTTGAGGTCGGCAAGGTCGACGTTGCCGTCCTCGTCGCACTCGACGATCACCACCTGCATGCCGGCCATCTGCGCCGAGGCCGGGTTGGTGCCATGGGCCGATGACGGGATCAGGCACAGAGTGCGCCCGGGCTGGTGGCGGCTCTGGTGGTAGCGGGTGATGGCCATCAGGCCTGCGTACTCGCCCTGGGCGCCGGAGTTGGGCTGCATGCAGATGGCATCGAAGCCGGTGATGGCGCACAACCAGCTTTCCAGCTCGTCGATCATCGCCTTGTAGCCCTGCACCTGCGCCGCTGGGGCGAAGGGGTGAGGCTGGGCGAACTCGGGCCAGGTGATCGGGATCATCTCGCTGCTGGCGTTGAGCTTCATGGTGCAGGAGCCCAGCGGGATCATCGACTGGTTCAGCGCCAGGTCCTTGTTTTCCAGCTGCTTGAGGTAGCGCAGCATCTCGGTTTCGCTGTGGTGCAGGTTGAACACCGGGTGTTCGAGGATCGGCGTGCGCCGCACCAGCGCACTAGGGATGCCCTCTGGCAGCGCCTGCTGGTCGAGGGTGGCGATGTCCAGGCCGTGGTCTACGCCGAGGAAGATATCCAGCAGCTTGAGCACGGTGGCTTCGTCGCAGGTTTCGTCCAGGCTCACCCCCAGGTGCCCGCGGCCAAGAATGCGCAGGTTGATGCGCGCGTCTTCGGCGCTTTCGATGATCGCCGCCTGGGTGCCGCCGACGTCGAGGGTGAGGGTGTCGAAGAAGTGCTGGTTGAGGCGCTTGATGCCCTTGCTCTCGAGCCCCGCCGCCAGGATGAAGGTCAGCCGGTGCACGCGCTGGGCGATGCGCCGCAGGCCCTCGGGGCCGTGGTACACGGCGTAAAAGCCGGCGATATTGGCCAGCAGCACCTGCGCCGTGCAGATGTTCGAATTGGCCTTCTCGCGGCGGATGTGCTGCTCGCGGGTTTGCAGGGCCATGCGCAGCGCGGTGTTGCCGCGGGCATCGCGGGACACGCCGATGATGCGCCCGGGCATGGCCCGCTTGTAGTCGTCGCGGCAGGCGAAGTAGGCCGCGTGGGGCCCGCCGTAGCCCATGGGTACGCCAAAGCGCTGGGTTGAGCCGAGCACCACGTCGGCGCCCAGCTCGCCCGGCGGGGTCAGCACCACCAGGCTGAGAATGTCGGCGGCCACGCAGGCCACGGCCTGCTGGCCATGCAACTGGTCGATCATCGGGCGCAGGTCGCGCACCTCGCCATGGGTGTCGGGGTACTGCAGCAAGGCGCCGAACACTGCGTGCTTGCCGAGGTTATCCACAGCATCGACGATCAATTCGAAGCCAAAGCCCTCGGCGCGGGTCTTGAGCACCGACAAGGTCTGCGGGTGACAGTGCTCATCGGCGAAGAACGCATTGCTTTTGCTGCGCGCCACGCGCTTGGCCAGGGCCATGGCCTCGGCAGCGGCGGTGGCTTCATCGAGCAGCGAGGCATTGGCCAGCGGCAGGCCGGTGAGGTCGATGACCATCTGCTGATAGTTCAGCAGCGCTTCCAGCCGGCCCTGGGCGATCTCCGGCTGATAGGGCGTGTAGGCGGTGTACCAGCCGGGGTTTTCCAGCACGTTGCGCAGAATCACCGTGGGGGTGACGGTGGCGTGGTAGCCCATGCCGATCAGGCTGGTCCACAGCTGGTTTTGTGTGGCGTAACCGGCCAGCTTGGCCAGGGCGGCCTGCTCGTCCAGGGCCGGGGGCAGATCGAGCGGGCGGTTGAAGCGGATGTCCGGCGGCACGGTCTGCTCGATCAGCTCGCTGCGGCTGGTGACGCCGAGGGCGGCCAGCATGGCCTGCTGCTCCTGGGCATCGGGCCCCAGGTGGCGCTGCAGGAACGGGTTGGGGAGGTGCAGTTGACGCAGGGATGGCGACTGGGACATGGCGAGATCTCTTCCTGGACCAGTTCTCTTGGAGACTTACAAGTCTAGGAAGGATTGCCGGATGTGCGGGGGAAAGTTGTTGCCAGGGCTGGCCCTATGGCCGGCAAGCCGGCTCCTACAGGAGGCGGCGGGCCGGCAACAGGATTATTCGCCGATGGCGGCCTTGTAGGCGGCGGCGTCCAGCAGCTTGTCCAGTTGCGACTTGTCGCTTGGCTTGAGCTTGAAGATCCACGATTCGTAGGGCTCTTCGTTGAGCAGCTCGGGGCTGTCGGCCAGCTCTTCGTTGACCGCGATCACTTCGCCGGCCACCGGGGCGTAGATGTCGGAGGCGGCCTTGACCGACTCGACCACGCCAGCGGCGTCGCCGGCGGCGAACACCTTGCCGACTTCGGCCAGCTCGACGAACACCACGTCACCCAGCGCCTGCTGCGCGTGGTCGCTGATGCCTACGGTAACGCTGCCGTCGGCTTCCAGGCGGGCCCACTCGTGGCTCTCGGCGAAACGCAGGTCGGCGGGGATATTGCTCATGTGTTGTCTTCCTCGTTTGGGTCAGCGGTCGGCCCGCCGTTGAATGTTCAGATCAGGACTTTGCCGTGGCGCACGAAGGTCGGCTTGACCACCCGCACCGGGTACCACTTGCCGCGAATCTCGACCTCGGCGCGGTCGCCGGTGGCCATGGGTACGCGGGCCAGGGCAATGGACTTGCTCAGCGTAGGCGAGAAACTACCACTGGTGATCTCCCCTTCGCCAATGCCGGATACACGGACCACCTGGTGGGCACGCAATACACCGCGCTCCTCGAGCACCAGCCCGACCAGTTTCTCCTGCACGCCGCGTTCGATTTCTGCCAGCAGACCCGCCCGCCCGATGAACTCGCGGCCCGCCGGTTCCCAGGCAATGCACCAGCCCAGGTTGGAGGTCAGCGGAGTGTGGCTTTCGTCGATGTCCTGGCCGTACAGGTTCATGCCGGCCTCAAGGCGCAGGGTGTCGCGGGCGCCCAGGCCGCTGGGGGCGATGCCGGCGCCGACCAGGTCGTTGAAGAAGGCCACGGCCTGATCGCCGGGCAGAATGATCTCCAGGCCGTCTTCACCGGTGTAGCCGGTGCGGGCGATGAACCAGTCGCCTTCAGCCACGCCTTCGAAGGGGCGCAGTTCGCGGATGACTGCAGCGCGCGCCGGGCTGAGCAAGGGCGCGACCTTGTCGCGGGCACGCGGGCCCTGGATGGCGAGGATGGCCAAGTCCGGGCGTACGTCGAAAGTTACCTCGAAACCTGCGCCCTGCACGCGCAGCCAGTCGAGCACCTTGGCGCGGGTAGCGGCGTTGGTGACCAGGCGGTAGCCCCAGTCGGTGCGGTAGGCGATCAAATCGTCGATCACGCCGCCGTCATCACTGAGCAGCGGGCTGTAGAGGGCCTTGCCGATGCCGTCGAGGCGGGCCACGTCGTTGGCCAGCAGGCGTTGCAGCCAGGGCGTGGCCTGGCTGCCGGTGACGTCGATCACCGTCATGTGGGAAACATCGAAGACGCCGCAGTCACTGCGCACCTGGTGGTGCTCCTCGACCTGCGAGCCATAGTGCAGCGGCATGTCCCAGCCACCGAAATCGACCGTCTTGGCGCCAAGCGCCAGGTGCAAGTCGAACAAAAGCGTGCGCTGTCCCATGGGTTTCTCCTTCCGGGCGTGGCGAAGCGGCGGCGGTCGATGACGTTTAATCGTCAGCTCTTCTTGTAGGACCCGCCGCGCGAATGCCGCGCATTGTAGCCGCAAGGACGCGACGTGGCACCCTCAGCGCGGATGCCCGGGGCGCTGGGCCGAACGGCGGATCAAGCCGATCACCGGCAACAGGCCCACCAGCACCAGGGTCAACGCCGGCAGCGAGGCCCGTGCCCACTCGCCTTCGCTGGTCATCTCGAACACCCGCACGGCCAGCGTGTCCCAGCCGAACGGGCGCATCAGCAAGGTGGCGGGCATTTCCTTGAGCACGTCGACGAACACCAGCAGCGCGGCGCTCAACGCGCCGGGCACCAGCAGCGGCAGATACACCTTGAAAAACAATCCCGGCCCAGCCACCCCAAGGCTGCGCGATGCCTCTGGCAGCGACGGGCGGATGCGCCCCAGGCTGCTTTCCAGCGGGCCGTAGGCCACGGCGATGAAACGCACCAGATACGCCAGCAGCAACGCCGACAGGCTGCCCAGCAACAGCGGCTTGCCAGCACCACCCAGCCACTGCGACAGCGGGATCACCAGCTGGTTGTCGAGGTAACTGAACGCCAGCATGATCGACACCGCCAGCACCGAGCCCGGCAGCGCATAGCCCAGGTTGGCCAGGCCGACGCCGGCGCGAATACCAGTGGTTGGTGCCTGGCGCCGGGCGAAGGCCAGCAGCAGGGCCACACACACCGTGACCAACGCCGCCATGGCCCCCAGGTAGAGGGTGTGCAGCACCAGCCCGACATAACGCTCGTCCAGGTCATGCCGGCCGCGCTGCCAGCACCACACCAGCAGCTGCAACAGCGGGATCACGAAGGCGCAGGCGAACACCAGCAGGCACCAGGCGCTGGCGGCGAACGCCTTGAGCCCGCGCAGGTGGTACAGCGCCTGCCCGCGCGGGCGTTCGTTGGCGCTGCGGCTGGCACCACGGGCGCGGCGTTCGCCGTACAACACCAGCATTACCGCCAGCAGCAGCAGGCTGGCCAGTTGCGCAGCGCTGGACAGGCTGAAGAAGCCGTACCAGGTCTTGTAGATGGCGGTGGTGAAGGTGTCGAAGTTGAACACCGCCACCGCGCCGAAATCGGCCAGGGTTTCCATCAGTGCCAGGGCGATGCCGGCGCCGATGGCCGGGCGCGCCATGGGCAGCGCCACCCGCCAGAACGCCTGCAACGGCGACAGCCCGAGCACCCGCGCGGCCTCCATCAGGCCCTTGCCCTGGGCCAGGAAGGCGGTGCGCGCCAGCAGGTATACGTAGGGGTAGAACACCAGCACCAGCACGGTGATCACCCCGCCAGTGGAGCGCACCCGGGGCAGGCGCATGGGCCCGAACACCTCGCGCAGGGCGGATTGCACGGGGCCGGCGAAGTCCAGCAAGCCGACGAAGACGAACGCCAGCACGTAGGCGGGGATGGCGAACGGTAGCATCAGCGCCCAGTCCAGCCAGCGCCGGCCGGGGAATTCGCAGAGGCTGGTGAGCCAGGCCAGGCTCACGCCCAGCACGGTAACGCCTACCCCCACGCCGAGCACCAGGGTCAGGGTGTTGCCCAGCAGCCGACTCATCTGCATATCGAGCAGGTGCGACCAGATCTGCATATCGACCGACTGCCAGGACAGCAGCAGCACGCTCAGCGGCAGCAGCACCAGGGCGGCGGTGAGAAAGACCGGGAGGTACCAGCGGCGTTGGGGGGTGTGGGGCAAGGGCAGAGATCTCGGTGGCTGTGCAATCGCATCGCGGGCAAGCCCGCTCCTACAGGGGCCTGCGCATGCCTGTAGGAGCGGGCTTGCCCGCGATAGGGCCGTTGAAGGCCCAGGAAGGATATAGCCTGGTGCTTAGTTCCAGCCAGCCCGATCCATCAGCCGGATGGCCTCGGCCTGGCGTTTGCCGGCCACTTCCACCGGAATGCTGTCAGCCTTGAAGCTGCCCCAGGCCGCCACTTCTGCCGACGGCTTGACCTTCGGGTTGGCCGGGAATTCCTGGTTGATGTCGGCGAACAGCTTTTGCGCCTCTTCACCGGTCATCCATTCCACCAGTTTTTTCGCAGCTTCCGGGTGCGGGGCATGCTTGGTCAGGCCGATGCCCGACAGGTTGACGTGCACGCCGCGGTCAGCCTGGTTGGGCCAGAAAATCTTCACCGGCAGCTTGGGGTTTTGCTGGTGCAGGCGGCCGTAGTAGTAGGTGTTGACGATACCCACATCACACTGGCCGGCCTCGATGGCCTGGATCACCGCGTTGTCGTCGGAGAACACGTCGGTGGACAGGTTGTTGACCCAGCCTTTGACCAGTTTCTCGGTTTCGGCCTCGCCGTGGTTTTCGATCATGGTGGCGGTCAGCGACTGGTTGTACACCTTCTTCGCCGTACGCAGGCACAGGCGGCCTTCCCACTGCTTGTCGGCCAGGGCTTCGTAGGTGCTGAGCTCTGCCGGCTTGACCCTGTCGGTCGAGTAGATGATGGTCCGCGCGCGCAGGCTCAGGCCGGTCCAGTCATGGGACGAGGCGCGGTACTGTGGCGGGATGTTCTGGTCGATGATGCTCGACTTGATCGGCTGCAGGATGCCCATCTGCTCGGCCTGCCAGAGGTTGCCGGCATCGACGGTTAGCAGCAGGTCGGCCACGCCGTTCTGGCCCTCGGCCTTGATGCGCTGCATCAGCGGCGCTTCCTTGTCGGTGATGAACTTGATCTTCACCCCGGTCTTGGCGGTGTAGGCGTCGAACACCGGCTTGATCAGTTCGTCGATGCGCGAGGAGTAGACCACCACTTCGTCCGCCGCCTGGGCGGTGCCACCGAACAGGGTGAGGGCCAGGGCGGCCAGTAGGGGCTTGCGGGGCAACATGGGGGCACTCCTCGCTGATATGAGAGGTGCGAATGGTAGTGAATCCCATTTTGTGGCTCATCCACCCAGCAGTTACTGGATGTTGCAAGCGGGCGCCGCGTTGCGGCCCTTGTGCTGCGAAAGGGCTGCAAAGCAGCCCCGGCCATCTCAAGCCCGAGCCAGTTCCGGCAGGTCTCCGCTAAGCCCCAGCGCCTGGCGCACGAACAGTGCCTTGGCCTCGGGCATCTGCTGCACCAGCTTCAAGCCGCTGTTACGCAGCCAGCGCAGCGGCAGCGGGTCGGCCTGGAACAGGCGCTCGAAGCCTTCCATGGCCGCCATCAGCGCCAGGTTGTGCGGCATGCGCCGGCGCTCGAAGCGGCTCAGTACCTTCACATCCGCCAGACGCTCGCCGCGCTCGCAGGCGCGCACCAGCTCCTCGGCCAGCACCGCAGCATCGAGAAAGCCCAGGTTGACCCCCTGCCCGGCCAGCGGGTGGATGGTGTGCGCCGCATCGCCGATCAGCGCCAGCCCTTCCTGCACATAGCGTTTGGCGTGGCGCTGGCGCAGCGGTACACAAACCCGCGGGTCGGCCTCGAGCACCTGCCCCAGGCGGCCTTCGAAGGCGCGCTCCAAGGCCTGGCAGAACGCCGCGTCATCCATTGCCATGGCCTGCTCGGCCTGCTCCGGGGTGGTCGACCAGACGATCGAGCACCAGCCCTGCTCGCCGCCCCGCTCAAGCGGAAGGAACGCCAGCGGGCCTTCGTCGGTAAAACGCTGCCAGGCGGTGCTGCGGTGCACCTCGCTGCAGCGCACGCTGGTAACGATGGCGTGGTGCAGGTAGTCCCACTCGCGGGTCTCGCAGCCGGCCAGGCGGCGCACGGCGGAGTTGGCGCCGTCGGCGGCAATCACCAACGGCGCACGCAGCTGGCGGCCGTCGGCCAGGGTCAGCAGCCACTCATCACCAGAGCGGCGCAGTTGTTCCAGCCGCGCGTTGGGCAACAGGCCCAGGTCGCTGTCGTGCAGGCGCTCCAGCAAACCGTCCTGCACCACGCGGTTTTCGACGATATGGCCGAGCACCTGGGCGTGCACGCTGGCTGCCGAGAAATGGATTTCACCGGTGCCGGTGCCGTCCCACACGTGCATGTCCGAATACGGCGACACGCGGCGGGCAGCAATGCCGTCCCAGGCCCCCAGGCGTTCGAGGATGCGCTGGCTGGCCGCCGACAGGGCGCTGACCCGCGGCTCGAACGGCGCCTGGGCGTCGAACGGCTTGACCGACAGCGGGCCGCCATCGAGCAGGAGGATTTCCAGGCCACTGTGGCGCAGCGCCAGGGCCAGGGTGCTGCCGACCATACCGGCACCGACGATCAGTACATCTGCGCGCATTTCCATGCCTTACGCCTGCCTCGCTTGCGGCTTGAGCCGCACGTATAGGGTTTTGTCGACCCGCGCCACCAGCTCGCCGGCGCCGTCGCGAATATCCACCTGCAACCGGGGCAGGTACTTCTTGCCGCTGGCGGTCTGCTGGCGAATTTCGTCCAGCAGCGCGTCGTCGACGTGGAATTCGGCGTACACCGGGCCTTTGCCCGGCGAGACGAAATCGATGCTGGCGGCCTTGTCCCAGACGATGTATTCGCGCCCCAGCTGCTCGATCAGCAACAGCATGTAGAACGGGTCGACCATCGAATACAGGCTGCCGCCAAACTGGGTGCCGACGTAGTTGCGGTTCCAGCGGGTGAGCTTCATGCGCACCTTGGCGCTGCGCATGTCCGGGCTGATCGACTGGATGCGGATACCGGCGCCCAGGTACGGCGGGTAAAGGTTCAGCAGCCAGCGCAGCATGCGCGCCCGACGCGCCAGCTTGCGCGTGTCGCTCATGAAAGGCCCCGCGGGTCGGGGCGGGTACCCAGGCCCATGGCCTGGCGGGCGAACCAGCTTTTTGCCGGCGGCAGCAAGTCGAGGCCGAGCAGGCCGATGTTGCGCCCGGCCACCATCAACGGCTGGTTGCTGCCGAACAGGCGGGTGACCTGGTCGGAGAAGCCGATGGTCATGGCCTGGTCGAGGCGCTGGCGCTGCTGGTAGCCCTGCAGGGTAGCCAGGTCGCCCGCGTGCTGCGGGCCGGCCAGCAGCGCTTCGGCCAGCGACTGCACGTCGCGCAGCGACAGGTTGAAGCCTTGGCCGGCAATCGGGTGCAGGCTGTGGGCGGCGTTACCCAGCACCACCAGATGCGGGCGTACCTGCTCCTGAGCCTCGACCAGCGCCAGCGGGTACAGATGCCGCGCGCCGACCTGGCGCAGGGCGCCAAGGCGGTAGCCGAAGGCGTCCTGCAGCTCGCGCAGGAAGCTGCGCTCGTCGAGCTCGGCCAGGCGCCGGGCGTCCATCCCCTGGCGGGTCCAGACCAGCGCACAGCGGTTTTCCGGCAGGGGCAGCAGGGCCATCGGGCCTTGCTCGGTGAAGCGCTCGAAGGCCTGGCCGCGGTGGGCCTCGCCCGGGGTGATGTTGGCGATCAGCGCGCTCTGGTCGTAGGGCGTGCTGCGCACATGGATGCCCAGTTGCTCGCGCAGGCCGGAGCGGCCGCCGTCGGCCAGCACCGCCAGGTCGCATTCCAGCGTGGTGTCGTCGTCCAGTTGCAGGCGGTAGCCGCCGGCGATCGGCTGCAGGGCTTTCACTTCGGCCGGGCAGCGCCAGGTCACCACCTCGCTGTCCAGAGCCTGCCACAGGCACTGGCCGAGCCAGGCGTTCTCGACCACGTAGCCAAGCGCCGGCACGCCTTCGTCGCGGGCATCCAGGCGGGTGGCGCCGAAGCGGCCACGGTCGGATACCTGGATCTGGCTGATCGGCTCGGCGCGGCGGCTGATGGCCTGCCACAGACCGAGCTGGTCGTAAATTTGCCGGGTGCCGTAGGACAGCGCCGAAGAACGCGCATCGTAGCTGGGCTGGAAGCTGTCGCCCGGGGCGAACGGCTCGATCAGCATGATCTTCCAGCCGCGCGCCTTGGCCCCGGCCTGCAGGGTCAGGGCCAGGCTGGCGCCGACCAGGCCGCCGCCGATGATCGCCAGGTTGACCCGGCTCATGCCACGTCCTTGCGCGCGGCGAGCATCAGCGCCTCGATTTCGGCGACGGTCTTGGGTACGCCCGTCGTCAGGATTTCACAGCCTTGCCTGGTCACCACCACGTCGTCCTCGATGCGGATACCGATGCCGCGCCATTTTTTCGCGACGTTCGGGTTGTCGGCGGCAATGTAGATGCCGGGTTCCACGGTCAGTGCCATGCCGGGCTCGAGCACCCGCCACTGGCCGCCGACCTTGTATTCGCCCACGTCGTGCACGTCCATGCCCAGCCAGTGCCCGGCGCGGTGCATGTAGAAGGCGCGGTAGGCTTCGCTGTCGATCAGCGCCTGCACCTCGCCCTTGAGCAGCCCCAGTTCCACCAGGCCCGCGGTGATCACCCGCACGGTGGCCTCGTGGGCGTGGTTCCAGTGCTTGCCCGGGGCGATTTCGGCGAACGCCGCTTCCTGGGCCGCAAGCACCAGCTCGTAGATGGCCTTTTGCTCGGGCGAAAAACGCCCGCTGACCGGGAAGGTGCGGGTGATGTCGCTGGCGTAGCAGTCGATTTCGCAACCGGCGTCGATCAGCACCAGGTCTCCGTCCTTGAGCGGCGCGTCGTTCTGCTGGTAGTGCAGGATGCAGCCATTGCGCCCGGCGGCGACGATCGAGCCGTAGGCCGGCATCTTCGCCCCGCCCTTGCGGAATTCGTAGTCCAGCTCGGCTTCCAGGCTGTATTCGTGCAGCCCGGCGCGGCAGGCCTGCATGGCCCGCACGTGGGCGCGTGCGGAAATTACTGCAGCCTCGCGCATCACTTTCACTTCTGCCGCCGATTTATACAGGCGCATGTCGTGCAGCAGATGATCCAGGGCAACGAACTCGTTCGGCGGTTGCGCGCCCAGGCGCGCCTTGGAGCGGATCACGTTGATCCAGTCCATCAGCCGGCGGTCGAACTCGGGGTTGCTGCCCATGGCGCTGTAGACCCGCTCACGGCCCTCGATCAGCCCGGGGAGGATCTCGTCGATGTCGCTGATGGGGAACGCATCATCGGCGCCGAAGTCGCGAATCGCACCTTCCTGGCCGGCCCGCAGGCCGTCCCACTGCTCGCGCTCGGGGTTGCGTTCACGGCAGAACAGCACGTACTCGCCGTGCTCGCGCCCGGGAATCAGGGCAATCACCGCCTCGGGCTCGGGGAAGCCGCTGAGGTACTGGAAATCGCTGTCCTGGCGGTACACGTGCTCGACGTCACGGTTACGGATGGCAACCGCGGCAGCGGGCAGGATGGCAATGCTGTTGGGGACCATCTGCGCCATCAGCGCCTTGCGCCTGCGGGCGTATTCGGCCTTGGGTATGTGGCTCATGGGCAAACGACCCCGTATCGATCAGTGCAGCGATGGCTTGGGCGCAGGTGCGGCGGGCGCGGCGAGCTCGGTGTACAGCAGCAGCGGGGCGACGCGCAGGTACTCCATGACTTCCATGTAGTCGCTTTCGCCGTCCTCGGACTCTTCCAGCGCTTCCTGGACTTGCGAGATGGCTACCAGGTCCTGGAGCACTTCTTTGGCATCGGTGGACAGGTCCTTGCCGCCGGCGTTCAGGCCAAAGCCTGCGATGAAGCCCTGGCACCACTGGCCCAGCGCCGCGGCGCGGTCAGCCAGCGCGGCGTCATCGCTGGGCAGCAGAAGGACGATGGCAACGTCTTCGCCGGTGAGCTCGGCCTTGACCATCTCTTGCAGGCCAACCAGGGCGTTGCGCACGTTATCGCCAGGCTCGGTCTCGAGCAGTTGAGCGGCATCGGCCAGCCAGGCGTCGGCGTCGAAGCCTGCGCCGGCGCAACTGCGGCCGATCAGCAGGCCGTGCAGCTCGGCAGGGGTGACAGGGTGGCCATTGCTGGAAAGCAGCATGGCGAAGGCAACGTAGGGCGATTGGGTATTGGGCATGGCAGCTAGGCGCCAGACGGCGCAATGACTAGAATGAAGGCCTTGTATCCTAGCACCGGCAGGCGCGCCAAGACCATCAGCACTGGCCGCTTGGCCCCTTGTGCAGGCATGATCGCCAGGTGAGTCGACGACGGAGCGAATCGAGTGCAACCCATGCAAGAGAACGACCTGCAAGCGCTGATGAGCCGGTTCGAGTTGCTGATCGAGCGCGTCGAGCAACTAAAACGGCAAAACGCACTCTTAGTTGCTCAGGAAAAATCCTGGCGCGAGGAGCGCGCACACCTCATCGAAAAGAACGAGATCGCCAAACGCAAGATCGAATCGATGATCTTGCGCCTCAAGGCCCTGGAGCAAGACTCATGAGTTCAAGCAATAGCGTCACCGTCCAGATCCTCGACAAGGAATACTCCATCATCTGCCCGCCCGAGGAGCGCAACAACCTGGTCGGTGCCGCCCGTTACCTCGACGGCAAGATGCGCGAGATCCGCAGCAGCGGCAAGGTGATCGGCGCCGACCGCATCGCCGTCATGGCCGCGCTGAACATCACCCACGAACTGCTGCACCGCCAGGACCGCCCTGAAGCTGCCGCCGGCACCGGCGCCACCCGCGAGCAGGTGCGCGACCTGCTGGAGCGGGTCGACCAGGCATTGTCCGACGACCCGGTTAGCAAAAACGATTGAGATTGGTATACTGGCGCCACTCCCTGGGGGATGCGCCAGTCGGTTATGTCCCTGAGCCGATACGCACAACCACGGGGGTTGCACGCTGGGGCCGGTGTGCATGTCCGCCCGACGGAAAGCCTTAACGCCCCCTGCAATCTCCACCTTGAACTTTCGGGTTCAAGGGCTACACCGATAGCGGTCTTGTCGGGGAGCCTTCTTCAGAACTGCCCGCCTTCATGGCGGGTTTTTCGTTTCTGGCAGCTGCCAACCCAGGGATCGCCCGTGCCATGACCGACACCGCGCCGCTCACCCGCCCCCAACTGCGCCGCCTGTTGCGCAACGCCCGCCGCGCCCTCAGCCCCGCCCAGCAAAACCGCGCAGCCGTTGGTTTGTATCGCCAGCTGGCGCAAGACCCGCTGTTCCGCCGCGCGCGGCACATCGCGCTGTACCTGCCCAACGACGGTGAAATCGACCCGCGCCTGCTGCTGCGCGAGGCGCACAAGCGCGGCAAGCGCGTGTACCTGCCGGTGCTGCATGCCTGGCCGCGCACGCGCATGGTGTTCCAGCGTTTCGAGCAGGGTGAGCGGCTGCGGCCAAACCGCTTTCGCATCCCCGAACCGCTGATCGAGCGCAAGCGGCAACGGCCCATCTGGGCGCTGGACCTGATCCTGCTGCCGTTGGTCGGTTTCGATGAAGTGGGGGGAAGGCTGGGCATGGGCGGCGGCTTCTATGACCGCAGCCTGGCTTACCAAAGCCGGCGCAAGGCCTGGAAGAAACCCCTGCTGCTGGGGCTGGCCCATGAATGCCAGAAGGTGGAGCGGTTGGCGCAGGCCAGTTGGGATGTACCGCTGCGCGGGACGGTCTCGGACCGTGGCTGGTACCTGGCGCCGAAATGAACGGGCGCGCGGCTTAAGGTTAGCGGCGCTGCTGTTGGGCCGGGTCGACCGGGGCCTGCTGGTAGGCGGCGTCGGCCTTGCGTTCCCAGAAACCTTGCGCATAACCGGTGGTGACCACGCCCAGACCGAAAATGAAAGCGAGGATCCAGAGCAGGTCCGGTTTGCGTTGTTTCATGGAATTGCCCCCCTAGGCAACGTGTCCATGCTCGGCGGCTTTCTTGATGGCTGCCGGAGCGTCTAGCTTTAAAATCGGCGCATTTTCCGACAACGTGACGCAACACGCAAACGTTGACGCCAACCGACTGTCGGTTTCATGCAACGAGTTATTTCAAACTCTTTCAGGAGCAGCACCCATGGCCTACTGGCTAATGAAATCCGAGCCCGACGAGCTCTCTGTCGAAGCCTTGGCACGCCTGGGCAGCACGCGCTGGGACGGGGTGCGCAACTACCAGGCGCGCAACTTCCTGCGGGCCATGAGCGTAGGTGACGAGTTCTTCTTCTACCATTCCAGCTGCCCGCAACCGGGCATTGCCGGCATCGCCCGCATCAGCGCCGCAGCCTACCCCGACCCCACCGCGCTGGACCCGCAGAGCCACTACTTCGACGCCAAGGCCAGCAGCGACAAGAACCCCTGGAGCGCGGTGGACGTGGAGCATGTGCGCACCTTCGGCCAGGTGCTTGGCCTGGGCCTGCTCAAGCAGCAGGCGGCGCTGGAGGAATTGCCACTGGTGCAAAAAGGCAGCCGCCTGTCGGTGATGCCAGTGACCGCAGCCCAGTGGGCAGCGATTATCGCACTGGCCCGTTGATCACTGCACGATCAGGTTGTTGAACAGCAGGTCCTCGACGATCGGCTTGCCCTCTTCGGACTCCATCACCTGCTGTACCTGCTTCAGGGCTTCCTGGCGCAGTTTTTCCTTGGCCTCGACATTGCTCATGTCGTCCACGCCCTGCTGGGCGAACAGTGCCACCAGCTGGTTGCGGATCAGCGGCTCCTGGTGTTTTACCGCGGCAGCGGCGGCATCGCCGGTCACCCGCAGGGCGACGTCGGCCTTGTACACGCGCAGCTTCGGGCTGCCGTCCAGGGCATAGTTGCCGACGAAGGGCGGGCTCAAGGTGATGTACGCCACCTTCGGCGCGCCTTCACTGGCTTCTTCGGCCATTGCCGCTGCTGGCAGCATCAGGGCCAGTACCATCAAGATCCACGCTTTCACGAATTCGCTCCTCAAAACAATTGGCGCCAGCTTACCCAGCACGCCGGCCAAACCCAAGCCCGGGTTTATGCAGGCCTATCAGGGCAGGCCATGCTCGTTGACCCAGGTTCCGGCCCTGCTGTACTTATCGGCCATCACCCGCAAAGGAATAGCCCTGATGAAAGCCTTGTTGTGCAAAGCCCTGGGCCCGGCGCAGGACCTGGTCCTGGAAGAGGTCCAAAGCCCTACACCGAAGAAGAACGAGATCCTGCTCGAGGTACACGCTGCCGGGGTCAACTTCCCCGACACCCTGATCATCGAAGGCAAGTACCAGTTCCAACCGCCATTGCCATTCTCGCCCGGTGGCGAGGCGGCAGGGGTGGTCGCGGCGGTGGGCGAGAAGGCCGGCGCGTTCAAGCCCGGCGACCGGGTCATGGCCCTGACCGGCTGGGGCGCCTTTGCCGAACAAGTGGCGGTACCGCACTACAACGTGCTGCCGATACCCGCCGGCATGGGCTTCACCACCGCAGCGGCCTTCGGCATGACCTATGGCACCTCGATGCACGCGCTGGCCCAGCGCGGCCAGCTCAAGGCCGGTGAAACCCTGCTGGTGCTGGGCGCCTCGGGTGGCGTGGGCCTGGCGGCAGTGGAGATCGGCAAGGCCATGGGCGCCAAGGTGATTGCCGCCGCCAGCAGCGCGGAAAAACTGGCGGTGGCCAAGGCCGCCGGGGCTGACGAGTTGATCGACTACAGCCAGGCCAGCCTGAAGGATGAGATCAAGCGAATCACCGGCGGCCAGGGTGTGGACGTGATCTACGATCCGGTGGGCGGCGAGCTGTTCGACCAGGCGGTGCGCGGGCTGGCCTGGAATGGCCGGCTGCTGGTGGTGGGTTTTGCCAGCGGCACGATCCCGCAGTTGCCGGTAAACCTTGCGCTGCTCAAGGGCGCGGCGGTGATCGGGGTGTTCTGGGGGGCCTTTGCCCAGCGCCAGCCCGAGGATAACGCGGCCAACTTCCGCCAGCTGTTTGCCTGGTTTGCCGAGGGCAAGCTCAAGCCGCTGGTGTCGCAGACTTATCCACTGGCCGAGGGCGGCGCGGCCATCGAGCAGTTGGGTCAGCGCAAGGCTGTGGGCAAGTTGGTGGTGGTGGCGCGGTAGGGTATCGCGCACGCCCCTGCAGGAGATCACCCAGCCCTTCGGGCTGCGCTGCCGCGCAGGGAACAAGTCTCGCAGATGCACCGCGGCCCTAGTGGGAAGCGGCCTTGTGCCGCGATGGGCTGCGCAGCAGCCCCGGCAATTTTGCATGAGGCCTGGGGGCCGCTTCGCGCCCCATCGCGACACGAGGCCGCTTCCCACAAAGACCGTGTTAAATCAATGAGTTGTAGTTTGCTCTATGAGAGCCGGCTCAGACCTCCCGCAGGTTATGGCAGCGCCTGAAGCGCGCCTCCAGGTTGCGGTCGGGCATCTGGTGGCTGCGCAGGGCGTTGAGGGTCTGCTCGACATAATCACGGGTGCTGCCGTAGCGCCCCTTGGCGCTGGCCAGGATCAGGCTGAGCAAGCCGTCCGGCAGGTTGCCGGCATAGCACGGCAGGTGCCGCTCCAGCACGAAGCCCAGGGCCTGCACCTTGCTGCCATCGTTCAGCCGGCAACTGAGCCAGTGCGGGCGGTAGGCCGGGTACGGCATCTCCCGCTGCCACAGGGCCATCAGGGCATCGTCCAGGTTGCTTTCGTCCAGGCGGTAGGCAAAACCGCTGCAGGAGCCGCCTCGGTCCAGGCCGAACACCAGGCCTGGGCATTCCGGGGTGCCGCGGTGCTCGTGGGACCACAAATACAGGCCGCGGTGGTAACCGTGCACCCGCGCCCGCTGGCGCTCCACCGAGCTGCATTCCGGGCGCCAGATCAACGAGCCATAGGCGAACAGCCACACCGGGCCACCACTGTGTTGCGCCATGGTTTGCTGCATCGAGCGCTGCAGTTGTTCGCGGGTGAGTTGCTGGCCGAAGTCCAGCGAAGGCGGGTAAGCGATTTGCCAGGATGAACTTTCAAGTGTCGACATGGGCTGCCGCCATTAATTCCTGTGTATTGCCAAGTGCAAGTTTTGTAGCGCCTGCAGTTAGGCCACTGCGGGCAAGCCCGCCACTACAGGGTCACGCAGGCCTTGTGGGAGCGGGCTTGCCCGCGAAGGCCTTGACACTAACTTAAGACAGAACACGCGCAACACTCAACCCCGGGTTGCAAATTTCACCCAGGCTTGCGCCGAACGGCAACGACTGTTTCAAATAACGCTAAAGTTATTAACCGACCCGGTAAAAGTTAAGGCTATATATCCAGAGCAAAAGGGAAGGATATATAAACCCCGGCCCGCCCTTGCAGCGCACCGGGGTTGCAGGTCAGCCGCGCGGCGCGTAGGCGAACACATCGGCGCGCATGCGGTGTGCATCCATGCCGGCCTCGACCAGGGCGTCGAGGGTGGCGTACACCATGTTCGGTGAACCACTGGCGTACACATGCACCTGGTTGAGGTCGCCGATGTCTTCGCAGACCGCCTCGTGCAACAGGCCGCAGCGCCCTTCCCAGACGCACTGGTCGCTGACCACCTTGTGCAGGAACAGGTTGGGCAGTTGCTCCCACTCGTGCCAGTGCTCGATGGTGTAGAAGTCTTCGGGCCGGCGCACGCCCCAGTACAGGTGCACCGGGTGCTTGAAGCCCTGGGCGCGGCAGTGCTCGACCAGGCTGTGCATCTGGCCCATGCCGGTGCCGGCGGCAATCAGCACCAGCGGGGCATCCGGCAGCTCGGCCAGGTGGGTGTCACCGAACGGCAGTTCGATGCGCGCCAGGCCATTGCGCTGCAACTGTTCGACCAGTTGCACGGCGCTGCTCTCGCGGGCCAGCACATGCAGCTCGAGGTCGCGCCCGCCATGGGGAGCCGATGCCAGCGAAAACGCCGCCTTGCCGGCGCCGGCGCGCTCGATCATCAGGTACTGCCCGGCGTGGTAGCGCGGCGGCTTGCCGGCAGGTGCGCGCAGGCGGATGCGCCAGACATCGCCGCCCACCTCGACGCACTCGCTGACGGTGCAGGCCAGCGTGCGCACCGGCAGCTCGCCCAGGGCCAGCACGCCATCCCACAGCAATACGCAGTCTTCCAGGGGCTCGGCGATGCAGGTGAACAGCTCGCCGTGGTCACGCACCTGGCCTTCCTGGCGCACGCTGCCTTCGACCAGCAGCGCGGCACACACATGGCAATTGCCATTGCGGCAGCTGTTCGGGCAGTCGTAGCCCAGGCGCCGCGCCGCATCCAGAATTCTTTCGCCCGGTTCGACCGCCAGCACCGCCCCGGACGGCTGCAACGTTACCTGCATCAATCTATTCCCAACTGGTCCCACAGCTCATCGATACGGCGGGTGACGGCCTCGTCCTTGACGATGACCCGGCCCCATTCGCGTGTAGTCTCGCCCGGCCATTTGTGCGTGGCGTCCAGGCCCATCTTCGACCCCAGGCCCGACACCGGCGACGCGAAGTCGAGGTAGTCGATGGGGGTGTTGTCGATCATCACCGTATCACGCTTGGGGTCCATGCGCGTGGTGATGGCCCAGATCACGTCGTTCCAGTCACGGGCATTGATATCGTCGTCGGTGACGATAACGAATTTGGTGTACATGAACTGTCGCAGGAACGACCACACACCCAGCATCACGCGCTTGGCGTGGCCCGGGTACTGTTTTTTCATGGTAACCACGGCCATGCGGTACGAGCAGCCCTCGGGCGGCAGGTAGAAGTCGACGATCTCGGGGAACTGCTTTTGCAGAATCGGCACGAACACTTCGTTCAGCGCCACGCCGAGAATCGCCGGCTCATCTGGCGGGCGGCCGGTGTAGGTGCTGTGGTAGATGGGCTTTTGCCGGTGGGTGATGCGCTCGACGGTGAACACCGGGAAGCTGTCCACCTCGTTGTAATAGCCGGTGTGGTCGCCATACGGGCCTTCAGGGGCCATTTCGCCGGGGTGGATCACCCCTTCGAGGATGATCTCGGCGGTGGCCGGCACCTGCAGGTCACTGCCGCGGCACTTGACCAGCTCGGTGCGGTTGCCGCGCAGCAGGCCGGCGAAGGCGTACTCGGAGAGGGTGTCCGGCACCGGGGTGACGGCGCCAAGGATGGTCGCCGGGTCCGCGCCCAGGGCCACGGCCACCGGGAATGGCTGGCCGGGGTGCTTCTCGCACCATTCGCGGTAGTCCAGAGCGCCGCCACGGTGGCTGAGCCAGCGCATGATCACCTTGTTGCGGCCGATCACCTGCTGGCGGTAAATGCCCAGGTTCTGGCGTTCCTTGTTCGGCCCGCGGGTGACGGTCAGGCCCCAGGTAATCAGCGGCGCCACATCGCCCGGCCAGCAGTGCTGGATCGGCAAGGCACCGAGGTCGACGTCGTCGCCCTCCACCACCACTTCCTGGCACACCGCGTCCTTGACCACTTTGGGCGCCATGGACACGACCTTCTTGAAGATCGGCAGTTTCGACCAGGCGTCTTTGAGCCCCTTCGGCGGCTCGGGCTCCTTGAGGAAGGCCAGCAGCTTGCCGATTTCACGCAGTTCGGCGACCGACTCGGCGCCCATGCCCATGGCCACGCGCTCGGGGGTGCCGAACAGGTTGCCGAGCACCGGCATGTCGAAACCGGTGGGGTTCTCGAACAGCAACGCCGGGCCCTTGGCGCGCAGGGTGCGGTCGCAGACTTCGGTCATTTCCAGTACAGGGGAGATGGGAACCTGGATGCGCTTGAGTTCACCGCGCTGTTCCAGGCCACGGATGAAGTCGCGCAAGTCGCGATACTGCATGCAAGGGCCTCGTGTGGGGGCGTGTCGGTCGGGGGGCAGAGTGTAGCGCCGTTCGGCGTTTTTTGGGGGGCAAAAATGCGTTGGGGCCGCTTCGCAGCCCTTCGCGGGTAAACCCGCTCCCACAGGGATCGTGCGAAACCTGTGGAAGCGGGTTTACCCGCGAAGGGGCGCGAAGCGGCCCCAATTGCTTCCTGAAATCCTGCGCTTACTTGCGCTTCATCGACAGGAAGAACTCGTCGTTGGTCTTGGTCTGCTTGAGCTTGTCGACCAGGAACTCGATGGCGGCGATTTCGTCCATCGGGTGCAGCAGCTTGCGCAGGATCCACATGCGCTGCAGTTCGTCGTCGGCGGTCAGCAGCTCTTCGCGACGGGTACCGGACTTGTTGATGTTGATGGCCGGGAACACACGCTTCTCGGCGATGCGGCGGTCCAGCGGCAGCTCCATGTTGCCGGTACCCTTGAACTCTTCGTAGATGACCTCGTCCATCTTCGAGCCGGTCTCGACCAGCGCGGTGGCGATGATGGTCAGCGAGCCACCTTCTTCGATGTTACGGGCAGCACCGAAGAAGCGCTTGGGCTTCTCGAGGGCGTGGGCGTCGACACCACCGGTGAGTACCTTGCCGGAGCTCGGGATCACGGTGTTATAGGCGCGGGCCAGACGGGTGATGGAGTCCAGCAGGATGACCACGTCTTTTTTGTGCTCGACCAGGCGCTTGGCCTTTTCGATGACCATCTCGGCAACCTGCACGTGGCGGGTCGGTGGCTCGTCGAAGGTCGAGGCGACCACTTCGCCGCGCACGGTGCGCTGCATTTCGGTCACTTCTTCCGGGCGCTCGTCGATCAGCAGGACGATCAGGTGGCACTCGGGGTTGTTGCGGGTGATGTTGGCCGCGATGTTCTGCAGCATGATCGTCTTACCGGCTTTTGGCGGGGCTACGATCAGGCCACGTTGGCCCTTGCCGATTGGCGCGCACAGGTCGATGACACGGCCGGTGAGGTCTTCGGTGGAGCCGTTACCGGCTTCCATCTTCAGGCGCTTGTTGGGGAACAGCGGCGTCAGGTTTTCGAACAGGATCTTGTTCTTCGCGTTTTCCGGACGGTCGAAGTTGATGGTATCGACTTTCAGCAGGGCGAAGTAACGCTCCCCTTCCTTCGGCGGGCGGATCTTGCCGACGATGGTGTCACCGGTACGCAGGTTGAAACGGCGGATCTGGCTGGGCGAGACGTAGATATCGTCAGGGCCGGCCAGGTAAGAGGCATCCGCCGAACGCAGGAAACCGAAACCATCCTGGAGAATCTCCAGCACGCCGTCACCCGAGATCTCTTCGCCGCTTTTCGCGTGCTTTTTCAGCAGGGCGAAAATCACGTCCTGTTTGCGCGAACGGGCCATGTTTTCGATGCCCATCTGTTCGGCCATTTCCAAAAGATCGGTAATCGGCTTTTGCTTGAGTTCAGTCAGGTTCATAAGGGGAATGACGTAATCATGTAAGAAGGGAGGAATTAAGCATGTGGCTTAATGAGGCCGCGCCGCTAGATGGCGACAAGATCGCGTACTGATTCGAATTAGGGATGCTTCGGCGACGGCGTGCAGAGGGCACTGGAGAAGCAGTGCGAGGCCGAATGTAACACTTGCTTTTTTCGACGTCTAGTGGTTTTGACCTACCGATTTGGCGCCTCACTCCACATTGTGGGAGCGGGTTCACCCGCGAAACAGGCAACAGCGTGACAGGGCACCGGCTTTGCCGGTGTTCGCGGGTGAACCCGCTTGCACAAGGTAGTGAGCAGCCTGAGCCAGGCAAGAAATACCCTACAGCAACCAAAGAAAAGCCCCGCATTTGCGGGGCTTTTTCACATCACAGGTGGGCGTCGAGGAACGCGGCCAGCTGCGATTTGGACAGGGCGCCAACCTTGGTCGCCTCTACGTTGCCGTTCTTGAACAGCATCAGCGTCGGGATGCCACGCACGCCGTGCTTGGCAGGGGTTTCCTGGTTCTCGTCGATGTTCAGCTTGGCGACGGTCAGCTTGCCTTCGTAGGTGGAGGCGATGTCGTCCAGTACCGGAGCGATCATCTTGCATGGGCCGCACCACTCAGCCCAGTAGTCGACCAGCACCGGGCCTTGGGCCTGCAGTACTTCGGCCTCGAAGGTGGCGTCAGTGACGTGTTTGATCAGATCGCTGCTCATGGATATCTCCAGGTCGTAAGCAAAAAAACGTTGCCCATCATAGCTGCACCCCGTCGCTACAGGAAGCCGCAGGCGATTGACTGTATCTATAGTTGTGCAAGACGCCACGAATCGAAAGTGTCATGTCGCTGTCATAGGATTGCTATGACATTGCCATGCATCAAGCCCGGCGATGCCGCGCGTTGGCTAAGGGCCACGATCGTGGCACGATTGCCGGGTTAACGACCGAGAATCTCCAGACCATGCCGCAAACCACCGCGAAGAACCTGTCCCTGATCGCCGCCATCGACCTAGGCTCCAACAGTTTCCACATGGTCGTGGCCAAGGCCCACCATACCGAGATCCGGATTCTCGAGCGGCTGGGGGAGAAGGTTCAGCTGGCCGCCGGCATCAACGATGACCGCCAGCTCAGCGAAGAAGCCATGCAGCGGGGCCTTGAGTGCCTCAAGCGTTTCGCCCAGCTGATCAACGGCATGCCGGCAGGCGCGGTGCGCATCGTCGGCACCAACGCCCTGCGCGAAGCGCGCAACCGCAACGAATTCATCCAGCGTGCCGAGGCCATTCTCGGCCACCCGGTCGAGGTCATCTCCGGCCGTGAAGAAGCCCGCCTGATCTACCTGGGGGTGTCGCACACCCTGGCCGACACCGCCGGCAAGCGCCTGGTGGCCGACATCGGCGGCGGCAGCACCGAGTTCATCATCGGCCAGCGCTTCGAGCCGCTGCTGCGCGAAAGCCTGCAGATGGGCTGCGTGAGCTTCACCCAGCGCTACTTCCGCGACGGCAAGGTCACCCCGGCGCGCTACGCCCAGGCCTACACCGCCGCGCGCCTGGAGCTGATGAGCATCGAGAACGCCCTGCACCGCCTGACCTGGGACGAAGCCATCGGCTCCTCGGGCACCATCCGCGCCATCGGCGCGGCCATCAAGGCCGGTGGCCTGGGCAACGGCGAGGTCAACGCCGAGGGCCTGGCTTGGGTCAAACGCAAGCTGTTCAAGCTGGGCGAGACCGACAAGATCGACTTCGAAGGGGTCAAGCCCGACCGCCGGGCGATCTTCCCGGCGGGCCTGGCGATTCTCGAAGCCATCTTCGATGCCCTGGAGCTTGCGCGCATGGACCACTGCGACGGTGCGCTGCGTGAAGGCGTGCTGTTCGACCTGCTGGGCCGCCACCACCATGAAGACGTGCGCGAACGCACCCTCAACTCGCTGATGGAGCGCTACCACGTCGACCAGGGCCAGGCCGCACGCGTGGAGCGCAAGGCGTTGCATGCCTTCGACCAAGTGGCCGAGGCGTGGGGGCTGGAAAACGGAAACTGGCGCGATCTTCTGGGCTGGGCGGCGAAAGTGCACGAAGTCGGGCTGGATATCGCCCACTATCACTACCACAAGCACGGCGCCTACCTGCTCGAGCATTCCGACCTGGCCGGCTTCTCCCGCGAAGAGCAGCAGATGATGGCCCTGCTGGTGCGCGGCCACCGCCGCAACATCCCCAAGGACAAGTTCGCCGAATTAGGCGACGAGAGCGTGCAGCTGATTCGCCTGTGCGTGCTGCTGCGCTTTGCCATCCTGTTCCACCACATCCGTGGCACCCAGCAGATGCCCAAGGTGGTGCTGCAGGCCGGTAAGGACAGCCTGGAAGTGGTGTTCCCCGAGGGCTGGCTGGAGCAGAACCAGCTGACCCAGGCCGACTTCGCCAACGAGGCGGAATGGCTGGCGCGGGTTGGGTTTGTTTTGAGCGTGCGTTAAGGCTTAGGCCTCACAGTTACCGCGCCGGGCCTAAGCTCTGCGCGGTCCTGTGGGAGCGGCTTCAGCCGCGAACACCGGCCAAGCCGGTGCCATCCACCGCGTCGTCTGCTTCGCGGGTGAACCCGCTCCCACAGGGTTGCGCACAACCCAAGCTCAACGCTGTACCTGTAGGAGCGGGCTTGCCCGCGATCACCGGCAAAGCCGGTGCCATCCACCGCAGCGCCTGCTTCGCGGGCAAGCCCGCTCCCACTGGGTCCGCGGCTCGCCATCAGCCTTAGCGTACGTTCAAAACCGGGTTGCTCAGCCGCTCCAGCAGCGTCGCTTGGGCGCTGCGGGCGTTCTGGTTGCCGGTCGGCGTGCTGCGCACATAACGCCCGTCCGGCTGCAGCGTCCAGGCCTGGGTGTTGTCGGTGAGGTAACCCTCCAGCTCCTTCTTCACCCGCAGAAGCAACTTCTTGCCTTCTACCGGGAAGCAGGTCTCGACGCGCTTGTCGAGGTTACGCTCCATCCAGTCGGCACTGGACAGGTAGATCTGCTCGTCGCCGCCGTTGAGGAAGTAGAACACCCGGGTGTGCTCGAGGAAGCGGCCGATGATCGAGCGCACGTTGATGTTGTGCGACACCCCCGGGATGCCCGGGCGCAGGCAGCACATGCCACGCACCACCAGATCGATGCGCACGCCCGACTGGCTGGCCTTGTACAAGGCCTTGATCACCTTGGCGTCGGTCAGCGAGTTGAACTTGGCGATGATGTGCGCCGGCTTGCCGTCCAGGGCGAACTGGGTCTCCCGGGCGATCATGTCGAGCATGCCCTTCTTCAGGGTGAACGGCGCGTGCAGCAGCTTTTTCATGCGCAGGGTCTTGCCCATGCCGATCAGCTGGCTGAACAGCTTGCCGACGTCCTCGGTGAGGGCATCGTCGCTGGTCAGCAGGCTGTAGTCGGTGTACAGGCGGGCATTGCCGGCGTGGTAGTTGCCGGTACCCAGGTGCGCATAACGCACGATCTCGCCCTGCTCGCGGCGCAGGATCAGCATCATCTTGGCGTGGGTCTTGAAGCCCACCACGCCGTAGATCACTACCGCACCGGCCGCCTGCAGGCGGCTGGCCATCTGCAGGTTGGACTCTTCGTCAAAGCGTGCACGCAGCTCGATCACCGCAGTGACCTCCTTGCCGTTGCGCGCCGCATCCACCAGGGCGTCGACGATCTCGGAGTTGGCCCCCGAGCGGTACAGGGTCTGGCGCACGGCAAGCACGTGCGGGTCCTTGGCGGCCTGGCGCAGCAGGTCGATCACCGGGGTGAACGACTCGAACGGGTGCATCAGCAGGATGTCCTGCTTGCCAATCACGCTGAAGATGTTGTCGGCGTTCACCAGCAGCTTGGGAATGGTCGGGGTGAACGGGGTGTACTGCAGCTCCGGGTGGCTGTCCAGCCCGGTGATGCTGAACAGGCGGGTCAGGTTGACCGGGCCGTTGACCTGATACAGCTCGCTCTCGCTCAGGCTGAACTGCTTGAGCAGGTAGTCCGACAGGTGTTTCGGGCAGGTGTCGGCCACTTCCAGGCGCACCGCGTCGCCGTAGCGACGCGAGAACAGCTCGCCACGCAGGGCGCGGGCAAGGTCGTCGACCTCTTCGGAGTCCAGTGCCAGGTCGGCGTTGCGGGTCAGACGGAACTGGTAGCAGCCCTTGACCTTCATGCCCTGGAACAGGTCATCGGCGTGGGCGTGGATCATCGACGACAGGAACACATAGTTGTCGCCGGGGCCGCCGACTTCTTCCGGCACGCGGATCACCCGCGGCAGCAGGCGCGGTGCCGGGATGATCGCCAGGCCCGAGTCGCGGCCGAAGGCATCGACACCCTCGAGCTCGACGATGAAGTTCAGGCTCTTGTTCACCAGCAGCGGGAACGGGTGGGTCGGGTCGAGGCCGATCGGGGTGATGATCGGCGCGATCTCGTCGCGAAAGTAACGGCGTACCCAGGTCTTGAGCTTGGTCGTCCAGTAGCGGCGGCGGATGAAGCGGATCTGGTGCTTTTCAAGCTCAGGCAGCAGCACGTCGTTGAGGATCGCGTACTGGCGCTCCACCTCGAAGTGCACCAGTTCGCTGATGCGCGCCAGCGCCTGGTGCGGCTGCAGGCCGTCGGCGCCGGCCTGTTCACGGGCAAAGTTGATCTGTTTCTTCAGGCCCGCCACGCGGATTTCGAAAAACTCGTCCAGGTTGCTGGAGAAGATCAGCAGGAACTTCAGGCGCTCGAGCAGCGGGTACGACTCATCCAGCGCCTGTTCCAGCACGCGGATGTTGAACTGCAACTGCGAGAGCTCGCGATGAATGTACAGGCTGCTGTCGTCCAGGCCCGGCACGGCGATTGCCGGCACCGGCGCTGGGGCCGGTGCCGGGGCCTCGACCACAGGCTCCGGCGCAGGCTCGGCGGCCGGCGGCAGGTCCGGCGGGGTCTGCACCATCTCTTCGGGCACGGCCTGGGCATCCTTGATCGCGACAGGGGTGAGCACTTCGTTATTCATCTGACGTTCCTGTGAGGGCGTTACTGCCCTCTCATCAATTGAGCGGCACGCACGGCGAAATAGGTCAGGATGCCATCGGCGCCTGCCCGTTTGAATGCGGTGAGGGATTCGAGGATCACGGCTTCGCTGAGCCAGCCGTTCTGGATGGCGGCCATGTGCATGGCGTACTCGCCGCTGACCTGGTAGGCGAAGGTCGGCACCTTGAACTCGGCCTTGACCCGCTGGACGATGTCCAGATACGGCATACCCGGCTTGACCATGACCATGTCGGCGCCTTCGGCGAGGTCCAGGGCCACTTCGTGCAGGGCCTCGTCGCTGTTGGCCGGGTCCATCTGGTAGGAGGCCTTGTTGGCCTTGCCCAGGTTCAGGGCCGAGCCCACTGCGTCGCGGAACGGGCCGTAGTAGGCGCTGGCGTACTTGGCCGAGTAGGCCATGATGCGCACGTTGACATGGCCGGCCACTTCCAGGGCTTCGCGGATGGCGCCAAGCCGCCCGTCCATCATGTCCGACGGCGCAACTACCTGGGCCCCGGCCTCGGCGTGGGACAGCGCCTGGCGCACCAGAGCGTCGACGGTGATGTCGTTCTGTACGTAACCCTCTTCATCGAGGATGCCGTCCTGGCCATGGGTGGTGAACGGGTCGAGGGCCACGTCGGTGATCACCCCAAGCTCCGGGAAGGCTGCGCGCAGGGCGCGGGTGGCGCGCTGGGCGATGCCGTCCGGGTTCCAGGCTTCGGCGCCATCGAGGGTTTTCTTTTCGGTCGGGGTCACCGGGAACAACGCCAGCGCCGGAATGCCCAGCTCAACCCAGCCCTGCGCAGCTTCCAGCAGCAGGTCGATCGACAAGCGCTCGACGCCCGGCATGGACGGCACTTCTTCGCGGCGGTTTTCACCGTCCAGCACGAATACCGGCAGGATCAGGTCATCGACGGTCAGGGTGTTCTCGCGAACCAGACGACGGGAAAATTCGTCCCGGCGGTTGCGACGCAGGCGAGTAGCAGGGAACAGGCGATTGGCGGGGGTAAAGCTCACGGCAGACTCCTGAGCCCGCGCAGGCGGGCTAGCGCGACAGTTATAAGCGGCCATTATGACGCCTGTGTTACACCCTGAGGCAACCCTGCGACTTGTAGCCGCAGCCATTGTCCTTGTAGGAAATGTTCACGTCGAGACACATTTGGACACTTTCCCCCGCGCCCGCGAAGGGGTAGGCTGCGCGTTCATTTCGCCAGCACGCCTGAAAATGCTTCAAAATTTCCTGAACGATTTCGGCTACTTTGCCCTTTTTCTCGGCACGTTCTTCGAAGGCGAGACCATCCTGGTTCTGGCAGGTTTTCTTGCGTTCCGCGAATACATGGATATCAAGCTGGTGGTGCTGGTGGCCTTCTGCGGCAGCTATGCCGGTGACCAGCTGTGGTACTTCATGGGCCGCCGCCACGGGCGCAAGATCCTCGCCCGCAAGCCACGCTGGCAGGCCATGGGCGACCGCGCGCTGGAGCACATTCGCCGCCACCCGGACATCTGGGTGCTGAGCTTCCGCTTCGTTTACGGTTTACGCACGGTAATGCCGGTGGCCATCGGCCTGTCCGGTTACCCGCCGCGCCGCTACCTGCTGCTCAACGGCATCGGCGCTGCGGTCTGGGCCCTGGCCCTGGGCCTTGCCGCCTACCACTTCGGGGCCATTCTCGAAGGCATGCTGGGCAGTATCAAGAAATACGAGCTATGGGTGCTTGGCGGCCTGCTGGTGCTGGGCCTGGGCCTGTGGCTGCGCCGGCGTTTTCGCAACAGCCGTGCCGAGCGCCGCGCGGCGGCACAGGGCCAGGCCGATGACGCTGAGCAGGCCGTAAGCCAGGAGCAGGACCCAGGCCAGGGGCGTAACCACCACTAGCCCCCAGGTGCCAGCCAAGTACAGGGCCGGCACCGCTGACAGCAGCCGCGCCAGCTCCAGGCGCGGCGCCCAGGGCCGGTCTTCCAGCGCCGCCCCCAGCACGAACAACCCCCACGCCATCAGCGCCCAGCCCAGCACCAGGGCCATGGGCGGCAGTTGCCCGGCCCGGTCCATCAGGTAGCTGCCCAGCGCCACATACACCGCGAACTGCGCCACCACGTACAGCTGCTGCGCGCGCCCCAGCGGGATGGCGAACTTGCGAAACCCCGCCAGCTCATGTTTTTGCTGTGGATAACCCGCCAGCACATCCGCCGGGCGCCAGCCGGTGGGCATGAACCAGATACGCAGCTTGTCGCGCCAACGCGCCGTACGCCGGGCGTCACTGAACAACTGCGCATAGAACTGCAGGTTGGCCCACAACGGGTTCCAGCTGGCCAGCGGCGTGGTCACGCCGAACACCACCGGCTCGCGCGGGTCTTCTTCCTGAAAGGTGCCGAACAGGCGGTCCCAGATTATGAACACCCCGCCGTAGTTGCGATCCAAGTACAAAGGATTCTGCGCATGGTGAACGCGATGGTTGGACGGTGTGATGAACAGCCACTCGAAGGCGCCAAGCTTCGGTACATGGCGGGTGTGCACCCAGAACTGGTACAGCAGGTTCAACGCAGCCACGGTGACGAACACCAGCGGCGGCACGCCCAGCAGCGCCAGCGGCAGGTAGAACAGCCACGAAAAAATGAAACCGCTGCTGGTCTGGCGCAGGGCCGTGGTGAGGTTGTACTCCTCGCTCTGGTGGTGCACCGAATGCGCTGCCCACAGCACGTTGCGTTCGTGGCCCAGGCGGTGCAGCCAGTAGTAGCAGAAGTCGTAGAGCACGAACGCCAGCGCCCACACCCACCAGGCATCGCCCGGCAGGCGCAGCAGCGCCAGGTGCTCCCAGGCGATGGCGTAGCTGACCAGCCCCACGCCCTTGGTCAAAAGGCCGGTGGTGGTCGACAGCATCCCGGTGCTGAGGCTGTTGATCGAGTCGGCCAGCTGGTAGTTGCGCTGGCCGCGCACACGGTCGGCCACCAGCTCCACGGCAATCAGTACGAAGAAGAACGGCACGGCCAGCAGAATCAGGTCCATGGGCAGCGGTCTCGGGAGTTATCCACAGAGCGTAGGCGCGGCCCGCAGCAAACCCTATGGCGACATCTGCCAAACTAGAGGACATTTAGTGCCTCGCCCCTGGAGTAATGAGCATGACAAAAAAAGTTGCGGTGATCCTGTCCGGTTGCGGTGTTTACGACGGCGCCGAAATTCACGAAAGCGTGATCACCCTGCTGCGCCTCGACCAGCGCGGCGCCCAGGTGCAGTGCTTTGCGCCGAACATCGCGCAATTGCACGTGATCGACCACCTTACAGGTAAAGAAATGCCCGAATCGCGCAACGTGCTGGTTGAGTCGGCGCGCATTGCCCGGGGCGAGGTGAAGGACATCCGCGAAGCCAAGGCCGAGGACTTCGACGCGCTGATCGTGCCAGGTGGTTTTGGCGCGGCGAAGAACCTCTCCAACTTTGCCGTCGAAGGCGCCGAGTGCAGCGTGAACCCCGACCTGCTGGCCCTGGCCGAGGCCTTTGCCGAAGCCTGCAAGCCGGTCGGGCTGATCTGTATCTCGCCGGCGCTGGCGGCGAAGATCTACGGGCCGGGGGTAGTCTGCACCATTGGCAAGGATGCCGACACTGCCGCAGCGGTGGTGAAGATGGGCGGCACCCATGAAGAGTGCGATGTGAAAGACATCGTCGAAGATGCGCAGCGCAAGCTGGTGACCACGCCGGCGTACATGGAAGCCAAGTCGATCAGCGAGGCCGCCGGCGGTATCTACAAGCTGGTGGACCGGGTGCTGGAGCTGACCCACGAGAGCGATCAGTAAGGTCTCAACGAACCCTGTAGGAGCAGCGGTTTGTAGCTCCCGCGGTCCATGTGGGAAGCGGCCTTGCCGGGGCGCCGTCCGGTCGAGATGGGCTGCGCAGCAGCCCCGACAATCTTGCATGATGCCGAGACCCTGGGGCTGCTACGCAGCCCATCTCGACCGGACGGCGCCCCGGCAAGGCCGCTCCTACAAGGATCGCGTCAGGCTTTCGACAGCCGGGTAAGAATACGGTCCAGCGAATTGGCGAACGCCTGCTTCTCGCGCTCGCCATAAGGCGCCTGCCCGCCGCCCACCTGGCCCTGCTCGCGCAGCTCGGTGAACAGGTTACGCACTGCCAGGCGGTCACCCATGTTGCGCTCGTCGAACTCGCGCCCGCGCGGGTCGAGCGCCGCCACGCCCTTCTTGATCAAACGGTCGGCCAGCGGCACATCGCTGCAGATCACCAGCTCGCCAGGCACGGCGTTGTCCACCAGGTAATCATCGGCCGCGTCCATTCCGCTGGGCACCACGACCAGCCGCACACAGGCAAAGGCCGGCTTGACCTGCGCCTGGCCGGCCACCATCACCACCTCCAGCTTGCGCTTGAGGGCGAACTTGACGATCAGGTCCTTGGCCGCCTTGGGGCAGGCGTCGGCATCGATCCATACACGCATTTAGATTGTTCCGATTTGCAGATCACAGACCGCTAGTGTCTGGCCTGGCCTCTTCGCGGGCAAGCCCGCTCCCACAGGTTGTGCGCAAGTTTTATGGCCTGCGCTTTACCTGCAGGAGCAGGCTTGCCTGCGATGGGCCGCGCAGCGGCCCCGTTGGTCAGCCCGCCGCCACCCGGCGCTTCCCGGCCAGCCAGCTACGCCCATACAGGAACACGATGGCCAGCAACGCCACCGCCTGCGCGCTCAGCGAGTAAGCGTCGGCATGAATGCCCAGCCAGTCGAACTCGAAGAACGCCACCGGCCGCGTGCCCAGCACGCCGGCCTCTTGCAGCGCCTTCACACCATGCCCGGCGAACACCACCGACAGCGTACACAGCAAGGCGGCGTTGATGCTGAAGAACAGCGACAGCGGCAACTTGGCCGAACCGCGCAGGATCACCCAGGCCAGCCCCACCAGCAGCACCAACGCCGTGGCGCCACCGGCCAGCACCGCCTGGTGCCCGGCTGGGCCTGCCTGCAGCCACAGGGTTTCGTAAAACAGGATCACCTCGAACAGCTCGCGGTACACCGAGAAGAACGCCAGCATGGCAAAGCCGAAGCGCCCGCCACCGCTGACCAGGCTGCTCTTGATGTAGTCCTGCCAGGCGGCGGCGTGGCGGCGGTCGTGCATCCACACCCCCAGCCACAACACCATTACCGCCGCGAACAGCGCCGTGCAGCCCTCGAGCAGTTCGCGCTGGGCGCCGCCCACGTCGATCACGTAGGCCGCCACGGCCCAGGTGGCAAAGCCGGCCACCAGCGCCAGGCCCCAGCCGATGTTCACACTGCGCACCGCCGACTGCTGGCCAGTGTTGCGCAAGAAGGCCAGGATCGCCGCCAGCACCAGAATCGCCTCAAGCCCCTCGCGCAGCAGGATCAACAGGCCGGAGATGTAGCTCAGCGACCAGCTCAGACCATCGCTGCCCAGCAGCTTGGCGGCTTGCTCCAACTTGCTCTTGGCCTCGGCCAGGCGCTGTTCGGCTTGTGCCACCGGCAGGCCATCCTGCAGCGACTGACGGTAGGCCATCAGCGACTTTTCGGTGTCCTTGCGGGCCTGGGTGTCGATGTTGTCCAGCGAGCTTTCCACCAGCTCGAAGCCTTCCAGATAAGCCGCCACCGACAGGTCGTAAGCCTGGTCGTGGTCACCGGCGCGGTAGGCGGCAAGGCTCTTGTCCAGGGTGCTGGAGGTGTACTCCAGCAACTGCGCCGGGCCGCGCTTGGCCTGCGGCGGCTGCGCGCGCTGGGCACGGAACACCGGCACGGCAGCGGCGCCTTCGCTGGCGGCGATTTCCGCCGGGGTCTGGCGGGCCAGGTCGGCAATGTTCCAGGCCTTGTCGCCCTTTGCCGCCTGCGGGTCGGCAGTGAAGCTTGCTATATAAGCCGCCACGTCCCAGCGCTGACGCTCGTCGAGCTGGTCGGCGAACGACGGCATCTCGGTGCCGTCGATGCCCAGGCCCAGGGTGTTGTACAGGTCGTACAGGCTCAGCTGGTCGAGCCGCGCGGCATCGCGCAGGTTGGCCGGTGCCGGCTCCAGGCCGACGCCCGCCGGGCCGTCGCCAAGGCCGGTATCGCCGTGGCAGATCGAGCAGTTTTGCGCATACAGCGACGCGCCACGGGCCGGGTCCGGGGTAATCACCGGGGCCTGGCTGACCTCGTAGGCCACCGCCAGGCGAGCCCCCAGCTGCCGGGCCTGGCGGGCTACCGCGGCACCGTCGTGGCGCTGTTCGATGGCCTGGTGCAGGCGCTGCACTTCTTGCGCCAGCGCCGGCTGCTCGGGGTGGGCGGGCAGGCCCTTGACCAGCTCGGCCAGCACGCCGCTGAACTCCAGTTGCTCACGGTATTCGCCGTCATCCAGCACCTTGCCGGCCTGTACCGTTGGCGGGTAATCGGCACCGATGTAGTCCAGCAGATGCAGGGCCTTGGTGGCCTCGGCGGGCGCTTCGGCCAGGGCCAGGGTGCTGCACAGTGCCAGCACCGGGCCCAGCACAACGGCAGGCAGCCAGGCGAGCAGACGGGAACGGGAATTCATGGCCAGTCTCGTTGGGAATACGAAAGAGAACATTGTTCACTTCCACTCATTGCCGCTCAAGCTTCACTCAGCCGATTTCATGAAAAATCCTGCAACAAATTCGCCCCTCTGGACTGCGATTGCTCCCACAAGCAAATCAGAAGCAACTGGCCATCTTGTTGGTATCACTTTAGTTATACTGCGCGCCGTCGAAATAGCCATTTGCAATCAAAGCGCCTCTGTCCAGAGACTCTGGTACCTAACCAGAGGGACCGCCGCACCCGCCCCGTGGCCTCCACCGAATCAGGGATTGAAGAAGTCCGATGGTATCCCGTGCCCTCACCTTGGCGACTCTGGTCGCCGCCGTGCAACTGACCGGCTGCTCGGTGTTCCGTAGCTACGACAGTGAAATGCAGGAAACCAACCAGCAACTGGCCGCCGGCAATGTCGACGCCGCCCTGGCCGTGCTCGAAAGCAACAACAAGGGCGAGCACAAAGACCTGCTCTACTACTTCGAAAAAGGCGAGCTGCTGCGCTCCAAGGGCGACCTGCAGGGCAGCCAGGACGCCTGGCGCTCGGCCGACGGCGTGGTGCTGCAGTGGGAGGACTCGGTCAAGCTCGACACCGCCAAGTACCTCAGCCAGTTCGGCAGCTACCTGGTCAACGACAAGGTGCGCCGCTACGAAGGCTATGACTACGAAAAGGTCATGCTGAGCACGCAGATGGCCCTGAACCTGCTGGCGCAGAACGACTTCGACGGTGCCCGCACTGAAATCAAGAAAACCCACGAGCGCGAGGCGCTGATCGCCGAGCTGCGCGACAAGCAATACCTCAAGCGCGAGGAAGAGGCCGAGCAAGAAGGCATCAAGACCGAATACAAGGACCTGCAAGGTTACCCGGTCGCCAGCCTTGACGCCCCTGACGTGGTCAACCTGAAAAACAGCTACCAGAGCGCCTTCAGCCACTACCTGGCAGGCTTCGTCTACGAAGCCCTGGGCGAAAAAGGCCTGGCCGCACCGGGCTACCGCAAGGCCGCCGAGCTGCGCCCGAACACCCCGCTGCTCGACCAGGCCCTGCTGAACCTCGACAAAAACAGCGCAAGGCCCGGCGAAAGCGACGTGCTGGTGGTGGTGCAAAGCGGCCTGGCGCCGGCCCGCGACTCCATCAGCATTCCCCTGCCGCTGCCGATCGACAACGAACTGGTGATCGTGCCGCTGTCGTTCCCGATCATGCGTGACGACACCTTGGCCGCGCCGGTGGGCCAGGTGCGCCTGGACGACAAGGCCCTGGCCCTGACCGCGCTCAACAGCACCAGCGCCATGTCGCGCCGGGCGCTGCGCGACGACATGCCGGGCATCATCCTGCGCACCAGCGTGCGTGGCATCACCCGTGGCGTGGCGCAGAAGAACCTGAACAAGACCAACCCCATGGCCGGCCTGCTGGTAGGCCTGGCCTCGGCGGTGGTCGAAGGCGCCGACACCCGCACCTGGCGCACCCTGCCCGACCAGACCCTGGTCGCACGCCTGCGCCTGGCGCCCGGCGAGCACCAGCTGAGCGTGGCGTCGGCCCTGGGTGGCACCCAGGTCAAGGTGAAGATCGACCGCCCCTACCAGGTGGTCAGCCTGCGGGTGCTCGGCAACCAGGTGTTCGCCGGCGGCCCGGCCGTGCAGGTAATCGCTCCACCGGCCCCGGCCCAGGCCGTTGCCGCTCTCAAATGACTTTCAAGGACTGAACATGCGCAGAACATGCCTCGCCCTGGCTGCCGCCGCCCTTCTGGCCGGCTGCGCCACCCCGCCCCCAGCCCCGGGCAGCGCCGCCAGCAAGGTGGTGACCATGGGCCAGCTGGACGACATCGAGATCGGCCAGATGCGGGTCGCCCGCGAAAACGGCTTTCTCACCGTCAACGTGGCGCTGAACAACAGCAGCCGCAGCAACCAGACCCTGTTCTATCGCTTCGCCTGGCTGGGCGACGACGGTTTCCCGGTGGGTGATGAAGAAGGCTGGAAGGCCCTGCCGCTGTACGGCAAGCAGGCCAAGTTCCTGCCGGCCATTGCGCCAACGCCGCAAGCCACCGACTTCCGCCTCGAAGTCCACACCCGGTAAAACTTTTCAGGAGCACTTTGCATGTTTGCACGCCTTTCCCTCGCCGCCATCACCATCGCCCTGGTCAGCGGCTGCAGCACCCCTTCGCCGGTTCTCGGCGGCAAGAACATCAGCTACGGCGACAGCAAGGCCGTTGAGCTTGTGACCAACGAGTTCGGCTCCACCGACCTGCAGATGATCGCCGAGAGCATGACCCGCTCCCTGGCCCAGTCCGGCGTGCTCAGCGGCCGCCCGGTGGTGCAGGTGTACGACGTGAAGAACAAGACCAGCGAGTACATCGATACCCGCGAAATCACCACCTCGATCAAGACCCAGCTGATGAAAAGCGGCGTAGCGCGCTTTGCCAGCGACAACAACGCCATGCAAAGCCAGGTCGACCAGCTGAAGCTGCAGAACCAGAGCGGCCTGTACAAAAAGAGCA
The DNA here is from genome assembly GCF_019139835.1 of Pseudomonas xanthosomatis. NCBI lineage: Bacteria > Pseudomonadati > Pseudomonadota > Gammaproteobacteria > Pseudomonadales > Pseudomonadaceae > Pseudomonas > Pseudomonas xanthosomatis. The sequence goes on from NZ_CP077075.1 coordinate 258,572, forward strand.
CCGTGGCCAAGACCGGCAACATGATCGCCGCCAAGTACCGCCTGGAAGGCTCGATCAGCTCGATCGTCAAGCGCAGCAGCGACTACAAGGACGTGTTCTACAAGTTCAGCCTGCAGCTGGTCGACGTCGAAAGCGGCCTGGCCGAGTGGATGGACGAAAAAGAAATCCGCAAGACCACGGAGCGCTGACCGATGCGTGCATGGATGGCAGTGATCGGCCTGGCCTGCGCGTTCGGCGCCCAGGCGGCCCCCAAGGTGGCGGTGACCGACCTGGCCTACGAGGCCCAGGTGCAGGAGTACATCCACAGCGTCAACGCGCAGAACAGCGCGCAGTCGGGCATGTACCACGCCAACAGCCAGGCGAGCTACAGCGAGTACGAGAGCCTGAACAGCTACATCGAGCAGACCGAGCTGCGCAAGTTCGGTGGCGCCATCAAGGGCGAGATCCTCAAGACCGGCGTGTTCGAGCTGGTGCAGGGCCACCCGTATACCGCCGGCGCCAAGGAAGACGTGTACGACGTGATCCGCCGCATCAAGGGCGGTGCGTTCCCGGGGGCCGACTACGTGCTGTTCGGCACCCTGTCGGACATCGACTTCCAGCAGGACACCAACGCCCTGGACCACACCGACAGTTATTCGGCGGTGCTGGGCCTGACCGTGGTGGCCGACTTCAGCCTGATCGACACCCGCACCTACCAGATCACCTCGGCGTTCACCGCCATGGGTGAGGGGCAGGACACCAAGCTGGTGAACGGCCGCGATCGCCGGGTGACGCTGAACCGCCCACGGGTGGTGCGTGATGTGTCCAAGGCGCTGGGTGAAGATGTGGCGCAGCAGCTGGCCGAGCAGTTGGGTGGCGCGGTGGCCGGCAAGCCAGGCCGCCCGCGCGGGCAGAACAACCTGCCGCCGGATGAGCCGGCGCGGGTGTTGAACTAAGGCCCCCGCTCCTGCAGGTCTACAGGTAAAGGCCTGCAGGCTACGCGGTCCCGTGGGAAGCGGCCTTGTGTCGCGATGGGCTGCGAAGCAGCCCCGACGATCTTGCATGATGCACAAATCCTGGGGCCGCTGCGCGCCCCATCGCGACACAAGGCCGCTTCCCACAGGTACAACGCTGCCTGCAAAGGCTACTGACCACAGTTACAGCACTGCCTGCAAAGGCTACCGCCCCGCCCGATTCATCCCCCGCTCCAGGTCATTGGCCAGCGCCTTGGCCATGTCGCTCAAGATCCGCGCCGCACTCCCCGCCAGCAAGTCGCCTTCCATCTCCGCCTCGGTGGACAGGTGGCGGATGCACCCCAGCAATACCGCGATTTCGCCCAGTACCCGCTCCATGGGGATACCCGGCTGCACCCGGAACATCTCCAGGCAGGTCTCGCTGCCGACGGTGGTGAAGGTGTTGGTTAGCTCGCTCATGCGCCCCCCCCCTGCGCCGCGTCCAGGCGCGCCAGTGCATGTTCCACCAGGGCCCGGGCCATGTCGGTGCTGTGGGTGGCGTTGGCCAGCATGTTCAGCCCGGGCTCGCCGGCGTGCAGGCGGCAGTGTTCGTCGAGGGTTTCGCTGATGCCGCGCAGCAGCTCGCTGGCGTGGGCCAGGGCGTCGGCGGGCAGGAGGTGGCTTTGGATGGAGAAGAAGGGGGTGGGGGGTGGGTCAGGGACGAGTTTTTTCATTGATGAAGCCTCACGTGGACCTTAAGGAACTACCTTCCTCCTCGTCTCACTGAGTTGGGTGGCAGTCGTACGCAGGTGTGAGACCCGGGCCACATGAGAAACCCGATCAGGCCGAAGCCTGCCCGCGTACGACCGCCATAAGCGGTGTAATTCTCATGTTGCCGGGGGTCTCAATCCCGATCGCCAAAAGCGACCCGAGGACGTTATTCCTGAGGCATTTCCCCGACAACATCGAAACTTCCGCAAGGTGCGTAGGATAGGTCCTAAACCATTAGGATCTGTAGGATTTGGTTTCAAACTCGGAATTTTCGTACGGTTTTCGGGGAGATCGACGAAATTTGTGAGGCTGGAAGGGCCTGTCGCTGGACCGCATCACAGCCACCAGGTGTTCGCCGAGGATTCTCCGGCGCCTATGAGATCGAGCGCCGCCCGCGCGGCGCTTCGCGGGCAAGCCCGCTCCCACAGTTTGTTTCGGGCCAATTTTTCCTGTGCAGGTACCGGCGCCTGCCTTGGTGTATGTCTTGAGGCATGTGGAGCGGCGGCAACGCCCACGCTGAAACCGCGTCGAACCAACAGGGCGGACCAGGTGATGGCACAGGACAGACTGGCCCGAAACAAACTGTGGGAGCGGGCTTGCCCGCGAAGCGCCGCGCGGGCGGCGCTCGATCTCAAAGGCGCTGCAAGGTTTGTGGCGAGCACCTGTATGCCTTGATGCAACCCCAAGCCAGGCACCTGCATGCCTTGATGCCCCCCCTAAGCCAGGCTCCCACATGGATCACATAAGCCTCAGGCCTGCTCTGTACCTGTAGGAGCCGGCGATTGGCCCTCGAATACCTGCACAGGGCTTCGGCATTGATGAGCACCTGACAATTCTGCCAGTTGCCGCCCCACCGCAACTTAATCCACAGTCAGGCCAATGCCGCCCTCTCCGAGATCAACGACGCCATGGCCACTCGGCTCTTCTACCAAGACAAAAAACTTCATTCGTTGATAAACGGCGGCGTCACTTCGTCACTGTTTCGCACAGCGGGTACCGCACATGCCGAACACAAGGCGACGACGCAGGGAGTCGAAACATCGATATTGGCCACGAACGAGCCAGGCTCCGTAGTGCAAACCCACACGAGCCATGGCCAGGACCAGCTATTGAGTTACTCCGCTTATGGCGCAATTCAAACAGAACTGACAAAGGCGCAGACATTGTTGTTCAACGGCGAATGGCCTGAGCCGCTGACAGGCGGCTACCCATTAGGCAATGGCTATCGAATTTTCAGTCCGCAACTGATGCGCTTTCATTCACCAGACAGTTTGAGTCCTTTCAGTTCGGGCGGCATCAATGCATATGCCTATTGTGAGGGCGACCCTATAAATCATACTGACCCTCTCGGACATGTACGGGTTAAAACTGTGCCGAGGCATCTGGATCCGCGGCGCAAAATCGCCCCCCACTCTCGACCCCCAGTACCAGGCACACGCCTGACCGCAGTGGGCGCCCCACAACAGGGGAGAGTGATAGTTGAGCCACCGCATGCGGTAACCGCTACAGAATCGGTGTCATCTCTGGTCAACCGCGCAAAGAATACGGGGCCTTTGAGCTCTAACCGAGCATCCGCGCCGCCTGCTAAGCCGATGCAGATAGCTCAGCCCACTATGATTAGTGAGGTCCCACGAACTCAGCAGCAGATAAATTATGAAGCATTTTATTTCAGCTCTCTATATCGCAGCTTACCAACCCCTGAGACGAGATTAATTGCAGGAGCACATGCGCTTAACCTAACCAAATTAAGTGATAGCTTAACAGCAACTAGCTTATTTAAGCTAAGGTCAAATAATCCCATATACAGACGCCTCAATTATCATTCCAAGAAGATGTCAGGTCTCAATAGCACCCAGGTTTGGAATCTCATTACGGCCGCAATTCGAGCAGCTCTTTGAACAAGGGCTGCCCAGGAGGGCCTGGCGTTGGACCGCATCACAGCTGCCATATGCTCGCCGAAGATTCTTCAGCGCCTGTGAGACCGAGCGCCGCCCGCGCGGCGCTTCGCGGGTGAACCCGCTCCCACAGTTTGTTCGGGCCAATTTTTCCTGTGCAGGTACCGGCGCCTGCCTTGGTGTATGTCTTGAGGCATGTGGAGCGGCGGCAACGCCCACGCTGAAACCGCGTCGAACCAACAGGGCGGACCAGGTGATGGCACAGGACAGACTGGCCCGAAACAAACTGTGGGAGCGGGCTTGCCCGCGAAGCGCCGCGCGGGCGGCGCTCGATCTCACAGGCGCTGCAAGGTTTGTGGCGAGCACCTGCATGCCTTGATGCACCCCTAAGCCAGGCTCCCATATGGATCACATAAGCCTCAGGCCTGCTCTGTACCTGTAGGAGCCGGCGATTGGCCCTCGAATACCTGCACAGGGCTTCGGCATTGATGAGTACCTGACAATTCTGCCAGTTGCCGCCCCACCGCAACTTAATCCACAGTCAGGCCAATGCCGCCCTCTCCGAGATCAACGACGCCATGGCCACTCGGCTCTTCTACCAAGACAAAAAACTTCATTCGTTGATAAACGGCGGCGTCACTTCGTCACTGTTTCGCACAGCGGGTACCGCACATGCCGAACACAAGGCGACGACGCAGGGAGTCGAAACATCGATATTGGCCACGAACGAGACAGGCTCCGTCGTGCAAACCCACACGAGCCATGGCCAGGACCAGCTATTGAGTTACTCCGCTTATGGCGCAATTCAAACAGAACTGACAAAGGCGCAGACATTGCTGTTCAACGGCGAATGGCGCGAGCCGCTGACCGGTTGTTATCCCTTGGGAAATGGCTATCGTTTGTTCAGTCCAAAGCTCATGCGTTTTCATTCACCTGACGATAGGAGTCCGTTCGGTTCCGGGGGTCTCAATACATATGCCTATTGCGAGGGTGATCCAGTGAATTACACCGATCCGCAAGGCCATGGAAAGCTGAAAACCTTGCCGGGCAGGGCCGCGAGAGATGAGGCGAGCGGCTTCAATTCGATAAATCCGAACAGCAGAACTATTACCAGAGATCAAGCCCAGCGTCAGCCGCGCGCGCCCTCACCAGCGGCTGCTCAACCTGTACCAAGAGATCCCGCTCAGCCATCCAGTGCTCCTGTGGGGCGCACAATACAAGAGAATTTGCAGCTAAGACTGCAGCGCGAGCAACCATCTTGGATGAATACAATTTCGCGCACTGCTAGACAGGCAGAGGACGAAGCACTGTTCTTTATGGATATACTCAGTGACTTTTCAGATAATCCGGCGGTTGTGGAAAAGATCATTACACATGTATTCGCGCTCACTAGAGCGACGAGGAATCTGCAGGCGACCAAGCTTTTGAACATTTCCGCTGGGAGCACGTTGTATAACCGTCTTCAGAGGTTATCTGCTAAATCTGGTGCTCGGCCTGGACTTCTGGTGTTTAATGAAATGTTCGAAATAAGGGGAGGGCACTAATTATCAGAAACGTCGCGCGGGCGGCGCTCGATCTCACAGGCGCTGCAAGGTTTGTGGCGAGCACCTGCATGCCTTGATTCAACCCTAAGCCAGGCCTCTATTCGTGGGAGCGCATAAGCTTCAGACCTGCTCTGTACCTGTAGGAGCCGGCTTGCCGGCGATTGGCCCTCGAATACCTGCACAGGGCTTCGGCATTGATAAGCACCTGACAATTCTGCCAGTTGCCGCTCCACCGCAACTTATCCACAGTCAGGCCAATGCCGCTCCCTCCGAGATCTCCGACGCCATGGCCACTCGATTCTTCTACCAAGACAAAAAGCTTCACTCGTTGATAAGCGGCGAAACCAACATATCGCTGCTGCGCACAGCAGCCCATGCACATGCCGAGCGCAGGACAACAGGTTCGGGGGCTCAATCGTTGCTCTTGGCTACCAACGAGCCAGGCTCCGTACTGCAAGCCTGCGCAAGCAGTGGCCAGCCCCAGCCATTGATCTACACCGTATATGGCGCCGTTCCGGTAGCCCTGCCGGCCTTGCAAACATTAATGTTCAACGGTGAATGGCGTGAATCGCTAACGGGTTGCTATCACTTGGGTAATGGCTATCGACTATTTAGCCCAGGCTTGATGCGTTTTCAATCGCCGGATAGCCTATGCCCCTTCGGGGAGGGGGCATTAACACATATGCCTACTGTACAGGTGATCCGATCAATAAGACCGACCCGACCGGGCATATCAGCGCCGCGCTAGTAAACAAATACAGACTCATCACCAGCACGCAAAGGCCTATATCCGCACCGCCTCCTTCTGCCGGACTTATCAGCCCGCAGCCGCCGCAGCAAAGCGGCTCAGTAATAGTCGCTGCGCCAAAGCGATCGCGCGCAAATAACGAGTTGAACTCCGTCTCAAGTGCCTCACACTCAATTGCCCGACAAGATCGAGGCTCCAATGCGACAAATCCACGACTACTGATGCCGCCACCCAGAAGTGACCTGGAAAAAGAACTCGCAGCTGTCGCCAATGCTGTCCAGCATTTGAAAAAATCTCCCGTTTCGCCCCAACAGCAGAAGGCTTTGTTAACTGCGCAGAGCCAGTTCTTGAAATTATCTGGGCGCATGGTGAGAAGTAATATTCCCTACAAGCCAAGTAGTCGTGAATATCAGCTTATTGCCCTTGAAGCCGGGCGTTTGGGAGATACTTCAACCAGCTCCGTCTTGGACATGGCTGATAAAGTGCTAGTGTCCTGTCTCGGAAATAACTTAACCCACTTGAGCTACGCTTCGTTGGTCAGCCACAAAGAGGAGTGGAGCCGTGAACTCTCAAGCCATTGTGCTCAGTGACGATGAGCAGGTTGAGTTGAGCCGGCGGGTTCGCTCGGCGACCATCAGCCAGCGCGACGGTCGCCGAGCGCGTGTAATCTTGCTGGCTGCTCAAGGTCATTCACGTAACGAAATCGCTGAATTGACCGGCCTCTCCGTTGTTTCGATCACCCGCTGGTGCAAGCGTTTTCAAGCCCAGCGCCTACAAGGCTTAGTGGATTTGCCTGGGCGAGGACGCAAAACTTCCTTACCTGCCGAAGCTTTGAAACGAACGCTTGAGCAGGTCACTCAACCACGCATTGGCCAACCTCGTTGGAGCTGCCGCAGCATGGCGCGAGTCGCCGGTATTTCGCCTGCCAGCGTCCAACGAATTTGGGCCGCGAACGACATCAAACCGCACCTGACTCGCACCTTCAAACTGTCCAATGACCCGCATTTCGAAGAGAGATTCTGGGACGTCATTGGACTGTATCTGGCGCCACCGGATAAAGCGCTGGTGCTCTGCTGCGATGAAAAGAGCCAGGTTCAAGCCTTGCAACGCACGCAACCAGGCTTGCCATTGGGCATTGGCCACATCCGCACACAGACCCATGACTACGTTCGTCACGGCACGCTAACGCTGTTCGCGGCCATGGATTACCTCCAGGGTCGGCTGATCAGCAGCATCGAAACACAGCACCGGCATCAGGAGTGGCTGGCTTTCCTGAAAAAGATCAACCGGGAAACACCCAAGAACCTGCAATTGCACTTGATCGTGGATAACTACGCCACGCACAAGCATCCGGTCGTCAAGGAATGGCTCAAACGCCATCCACGATTTCATCTGCACTTCACCCCGACCTCAAGCTCCTGGATGAACATGGTTGAACGCTTTTTCCGGGACATCACCGTCTACCTGCGCGATGGCAGCTTTAGTTCGACACGCGAACTGGCTAGCTCCATCACCGCGTTCTTGGCGCTGCACAACGCTCAGCCCTGCCGGTACGTCTGGAACGCGAAAGGTGAAGACATCTTGCGCAAGATCCAGAGTGCCCGAGACGCGATGGCAGGCGCGATGAAAAAGAACGTTTTATCTGAGACGGGACACTAGCCCATCGTACCGCCCAATAGAATATTGGGGCATCAGCGGCCGCTCGGTCCCATGACCGTTAGCCGGCGGGGGCTCTACCAGTGATCGCGGGGCAAGTCGCATCGGCGCATCGCCGCTCCCACGCAGCCTGACCACATCAGTGGATCGATGCTTTCTCAAGTGGCTTGCCACCACCCTTCCACCCCCCACCCAACGCCAGAAACACCCCGATCTGCCCCATGGCCACCTGGCTGTTCGCCGCCGCCAGCTGCGCCCGCACATCGGTATAGGTGCGCGTCGCCTGTAAATCCGCCAAAAACGACTCACGCCCCACCTGATAGCGCAAATGCGTCTGGTCTGCCGACTCCTTCGCCGAGCGCTCCGCTTCGGCCAAGGCATCGCGCCGGTCCAGCAACGCGCTGTACTGCGCCAGCCGCGTCTGGGTCTCGCGAATGGCGTTCAACACCACCCCGTCAAAGTGCGCCAGCGCCGCCTGGGTGGACGCCTCGGCCATGCGGATGCGCGCCCGGGTGCCGTTGGTGGGGATGCTCCAACTGATCTGCGGGCCGATGCCCCAACGGTTGGTCGAGGCCTCGCCAAGGTTCTCCAGAATACCGATGGTGCCCACCTGGGCGCCGATGCTGATGTCCGGGTACAGCGCGCCGGTGGCCACGCCAATTTCGGCGGTCGCCGCCGCCAGCTGGCGCTCGGCCTGGCGCACGTCGGGGCGGCGCTTGAGCAGCGCTGCGCCGTCACCAACTGGCACCAGTTGCGCAAGCTGGGGCAGCTCGGCGCAGTCGGCGGTGCCGGCAGGCAGTTGCTCCACAGGCTTGGCCAGCAACGCCGCCAGGGTGTACAGCCCGGCCTCACGCTCGGCCTTGAAACGCGGCAGCTCGGCGCGCAACGACTTGAACTGGGTCTGCGAACGGGTCACCTGGGTGTCATCACCGCGCCCGGCATCGCGCAGGCGCTGGGTCAGTTGCACGCTCTGCTGCTGCAGGCCGAGCGACTCGCGGGCAATGTGGTACTCCTCGTTGGCCGAGCACACCTGGGTGTAGGCCTTGACCACATCCGCCACCAGGGTGATGCGCGCCGTATCGGCCGCCGCCTGCACCGCATCGGCGTTGGCCTTGGCGGCCTCGGTGCCGCGCTTGAAGGTGCCCCACAGGTCGAACTGGTACGAAGCGCTGAAAATCGCCTCGCCGATATTGGCCACCGGCACTTTCTCCGGCAGCAGGAAGGCTTCGCCGGACTCCTGCAAACGCTGGGCACCGGCCTTGAAGCCACCGTTGAAGCCGCCCTGGGACTCGGCCACTTCCACTTGGGCACGGGCCCGGGCGATGTTGGCGGCGGCCACGCGCAGCTCGGTGTTGGCGCTCAAGGCCTGGCGTACCAATGCGTTGAGCCGTTGATCCTGATACAGCTGCCACCAGTCCTCGGGCACCGGCGCCGACACCACGCTGCCTGCATCCTGGCGCAGCGGGCCGTTGAGGTCGCTGCGTTGCAGCGCCGCATCCTTGGGCACCTCATAGTCGGGGCCGACCATCATGCAGGCCCCTAAAGACAGGCACAGCCCGGCCAGGATCAGCTGTTTCATGGGCGCTGGCCCTCGATGATCGACACCGTCGCAGTGCGCCCGGCGATCATGCGAAAGTCCTGCGGCACCTCGTCGAAGGCGATGCGCACCGGAATACGCTGGGCCAGGCGCACCCAGCTGAACGCCGGGTTGACGTTGGGCAGCAGGTTGGCGCCGCTGCTGCGGTCGCGGTCTTCGATGCCGGCGGCCAGGCTCTGCACATGGCCGCGCAGGCGGGTGTTGTCGCCCATCACGCGAATGTCCACGGCGTCGCCGACGTTGATGCCGCCCAGCTTGGTCTCTTCGAAGTAGCCATCGACGTGGTACGAGGCGCTGTCGACCACCGACAACACCGGCCGGCCGGCGGTGACGAATTCGTGGTTACGCGGTGCGCGGTCGTTGAGGTAGCCGTCCACCGGGCTGCGCACCACCGAGCGGTCGAGGTTCAGCTGCGCGGTATCCACCGCCACCTGGGCCTCACTGACCGCCGAGCGCGCGCGAGCCTCGCGGGACTGGCTCTCTTCCAGCTGTTCGGCTGCCACCAGGTTGCCCAGCTTGCGGTTGCGCTGCGCCTCGCGGCTGGCCTGGGCCAGGGTTTCCTGGCGCTCGCCGAGGGTCGCCTTGGCCTGGCGCAGGGCCAAGGTGAAGCGGTCCTGGTCGATGGTGAACAGCACGTCGCCGCGCTTGACGGTCTGGTTGTCGCGCACCTCGACCTGCTGGATCAGCCCGGACACATCCGGGGCAATCTGGATCACGTCGGCGCGAATGTGGCCGTCGCGGGTCCAGGGGGCGAACATGTAGTACACCACCATCTGCCACACGAGCACGGTGGCCAGGGTCACTACCAGCAAGGTCAGGACCGCGCGGCCCAAGGTCAGCAAAGGTTTTTTCATGGCAGCATCAGGCTTCGGCAAAAGTGGTCGACCGCGCCCAGCAGCACGGCATACAGGGCAACGTTGAACAGCGCCCGGTGCCAGACCAGGCGGTAGAAATGCAGGCGCACCAGCACCGCGTGCACCCCCAGGAACAACAGGTAGGTGCCAAACATCATCACCAGCAGCGTGGGCAGGAACACCCCGCTGATATCCAGTTCACCGATCACAGGGGCGCTCCGTCCAGGCCGGGGGGCAGTTGCGTTTGTTCGGCAGGCTCGAGCATCACCTCCACCCCCGGCAGCAGCGCCAGGCGCAGGCCCGCCAGGGCATGCAGCAGGTGGGTGCGGGCATCGCCGCGTTCGTAGAGTTCATCCAGGTTCAGCGCCAGGCGCGCGCGCTCCATGTTGCGCAGCAGCGCAGCCGGGGCGTGCAGGCGCTCGCCGGCGCGCAGGCAGGCGGCGTAGTGCGCGCCCACTTCTTCGATCACCGTGGTCAGGCGCTCGCGGGCCTGTACCCCGGCGCGCGGCAGGTAGGCCAGCAGGTCCAGCAGGTTCAGCCCCACGCGCAAATCGCGCAGCGCCACGCCGCTGTCCTGGCCGGTTTGCGACAGCCGCGGCAGGTGCTGCATCAGCCGGTCGAGCATCTGCACGCCAACCTGGCGGTGCTCGGCCAGGGTGGCCGGCTCGGTCATTTCGACGATGTCGCGCCAGGCAAAGCGGGTCATGCGCTTGGCCGCCAGCTCCACGCCGAACGGGCGCATCACCAGGGTCCAGATAAAGGCGAACAGCAGGCCCACGGGGCCGGCCAAGTTGGCGTTGATGAAGGCGAAAAAGTCCGCGTCGTAGGCGCCCTGGATGCTGATGAAGGTCGAAGTGTTGACGATGGTCAGCAAGGTGCCCAGGTAAAAGCGCGGCTGCACGGTCAGGGTGCCGACACAGATGAACGGCACGGCGAAGGCCAGCACCAGCATCGGGAAGTCGTGCAGGTTGGGCAGCACCAGAAACAGGTACAGGCTTGAGAAGATCACCGACATCAAGGTCCAGAAGAAGAACCGGTAGATCTGCGGCGCCGGGTCGTCCATGGCAGCGAAGAAGCTGCACGACACCGCCGCCAGGATGACCGCGCTGGCGCCGTCGTTCCAGCCCAAACCTATCCACAGGCCGCAGGCGACGATGATCGCCAGCACCGTGGACACCACCGAGTACAGCATCAGCCCACGGTCGAAGAACGCCGTCAGGCGGCCCAGGCGCCAGTGCCGGTACACCGCGCGCCAGGGCGTGGGGTCGTCGAGGCGCAAGGCGTGCTGCAAGGTGCAGCAGTCCTGCCACAGGTCGGCCCATTCGGTCAGGCGGTACAGGGCGTTGGACAGCAGCAGCTCGGCGCGCTGGTCCAGCGCCGCAGCGCCGGGCTGCAGGCGGTCGATCTGCTCGTGCAGGGCGGCCCAGCGGGCGACCGAGGCGCTGTCGGCGGTGCCCTTGAGCCATTCGCGGGCGGCCTGAAGTACCGGCTGAAGTTGCGCAAACTGCGCCGGGGCGCGGCCTTCCAACGCCACCAGGGCGTCGTCCAGGGCGTCGACTACCGGCAGCAGGTGAATCATCCGCCCGCGCAGCTCACGGGCGTTTTTCAGGGTGTGCGGGCCGGCGCCTTCGTGGCCGAGCTGGCCGATCATCAGCTCAAGCGAGTTGAAGGTGGCAACCATCGCCCCGCGCATGCCGCCGACCTTGTCGGCGCTGACCTCGCGGGCAAGGTAGGTGTCGTTGTAGCGGATCGCTTCGCTGAACCAGTTGCCGGTGGCCCCGACCACCACCGGCGCCAGCCGGCGTGGCCAGAAAATCGCCCCGACCACCGCCGCGCAGACGATACCCAGGCAGATTTCCTGGGCCCGGGAAGAGGCCACATCGAACACCGCCAGCGGGTTGTCGACCACCGCCAGGGCGATCATCGGCAGGGTGTAGCCGGCCAGCATCAGCACATAGTTGTTGGCGGTGCGCAGGTTCAGCGAGAGGAACAGCAAGGTACCGGTCCACAGCGCAATGGCGATGCTCAGCAACAGCGGCGACTGCACCAGCGGCGGCACCAGGAAGATCGCCCCGCCGGCACCCAGCAGCGTACCCAGGGCGCGGTACAGGGCCTTGGAGCTGGTCGGGCCGACGAACGGGCTGGAGACGATGTACACCGTGGCCATGGCCCAGTAGGGGCGCGGCAGTTGCAGCAGCAAGGCGATGTACAGGGCGATCATGGACGCTGCGAAGGTACGCACGCCGTAGAACCAGTCGCGGGCCGGTGGCACCGAGCTGAAAAAGCCGCTCACGGTTGCATTCCGGCGGCTTCGAAGGCCTGGATCACCCGCAGGGTGGCTTGAAGGTCGGCCGGCTCGATGCCCAGCAGCACCTCACGGCGCAGGCGCACCAGTTCGCCCTCGATGGACTCGGCCAGGGCGCGGCCTTCGGCGGTCAGGCTCAGGGCCTTGGCGCGGCGGTCCAGCGGGTCTTCACAGCGCTTTACCAGGCCGGCCTTGCACAGCTGGTCGAGCAGGCGCACCAGCGACGGGCTTTCCAGGCCCGCGGCCTGGGCCACAGCCACCTGGTGCACGCCATCGCCCAGGCGCACGATCATCAGCAACGGCACCGCGCAAGCCTCGGAAATGCCATAGCCGGTCAGGGCGCCCTGGCACAGGCGACGCCAGTGCCGGGCCGCCACTACCAGGCCGCTGCTGATTTTCAGTTGCAGTGCTTCGAGGGACATTGGGGAACCGAATATATTCATAGTTTGCTAACTATCAATATACGCCGCGCCCTCCCCCTGTCGTCAACCGCAGGTGACCGCAGGGGTGGATGAAAGGTTGTTCATCAAGCCCGCGCAGAGAACTGGTCTGGCAGATACGCCACGCCCCTGTGGGAAGCAGCCCATCGCGACACAAGGCCGCTTCCCACAGAGAGCGCGCCAGCTTTTAGAAATCACAACCAGGTCACGGCTGTATCTGGTCTTCCAGCTTCATGGTCAACGCCAGGGTGCTGCCCAGCTGGATCGCCTGGTCGCGCCAGCCCATGTAGCGCGCCTCATCACGCCGGCTGAAATGCACCGCCAGCTCTTCGGCAGCCTGCATCACCCCAGTGGCCGCCGCCAGCTCCAGCCAGTACAGCGCCGCCTTGGTGTCGGGCTCCACATACAGCCCGTGCAGCAACCGGTAGCCCACCTCGAAGCGGCAGCGCGTCTCGCCGCGCTGGGCGCCGCGCAAAAACCACTGGTAGGCCTGCGGCGGGTCCACCTGCCAGTCCTGGTCGCCGTCGCATACCTCTTCTTCGTACAGGTCGCCCAGCGCCGCTGCGGCATGCAGCAGGCCGCGCTCGAACGCGTGGCGGTAATACTCGGCGGCATTGGCGTAGCTGATATCCACACCCTTGCCGAAGTAATGCTGCTGCCCCAGGTTGAACCAGGCAGCGGCATTGCCCTGCAGTGCGGCCATGCGCAGCAGGTGCCCGGCCAGCACGGTATCGCCGCGCCAATACTTGCCGTTGAGCCAGATCCAGCCCAGGTCGTTGAGCACCGCCACGTTACCCAGAAGCGCCTGGCGGCACAGGTCGGCGTACACCGCATGCATGTCCACCGCTTCGTCCAGACGGTGGATCAGGCTAAAGCGCTCGCCGGCCAGCGCTGGCTGGCTGGGCAGGCCGATACCGGCGAACAGGCGATGGCGCTGCCCCGGGCGCGACGGCGCCGGGGCGATGCGCTCGGGCAGCAGCCGCGCGAGCATTGAATGGATATTGCTGGCAGCAGGCATGTTCATCCTCATTGAACCTCACAGCCCGACCTCGACTGCGCTGAGGCGTGATTCTGCGCGACGGCACGACAAAACCTGTCGCGAACGAACTACCGTTCGGCAACCAATTGCCTCTTCCTTGATCTGAACGGGCTGTGGCCAATTGCCATGACCCGCCCATGCCGCCATCCTAGGCGGCAAGCCTAGACAAGGACGTTCCCTTTTGCCGTTCGCCACCACCCGCGCCACCCTCAGCCGCCAATGGGCCTTGCTGCGCCAACTGCCCGGCCGCTCCCCCGGCATCACCAGCGCCGAGCTTGTCTGGCGCCTGCGTGACGTGGGCTTTACCGTGAGCAAACGCACGGTCGAGCGCGACCTCAACGAGCTGTCGCTGATTTTCCCGCTGGAGCGCAACGACAAGAGCATCCCGTTCGGCTGGCACTGGTCGTCCAGTGCCGGCGGCGAGCTGCGCGGCAATTTCGATTTGCAGGCGTACCTGCGTGGGGACTCGCTGCAGCCGGTGCAGGAACAGGGCATCGAGCTGCAGGCCTGGGTAAGCGACCAGCTGGCCCGCCAGCTGCGCGAGGCGCCGCTGACCGCCGACATGCAGTTGACCGCGCTGGAGCAGGGCCACCGGCTACGCGCCACGGTGGTGGATGGCTGGCCGCTGCGCTGGTGGCTGTTGGGGCAAGGGGAAGGCTTGGTGGTGGAGCAGCCGGCAGCCTTGCGCGATGAGATCGGCAAAACCCTGGCCAATGCTGCGGCGCAGTACCAGGGCTGAGAATCTGTACCTTGGCGCGGACCTGTGGGAAGCGGCCTTGTGTCGCGATGGGGCGCGTAGCGGCCCCAACAATTTTGCATGATGCCAGGATCCTGGGGCCGCTTTGCGCCCCATCGCGACACAAGGCCGCTTCCCACATGGACCGCGTGACCTTCAAAACTGCGCTGTACCTGTAAGAGCCGGCTCCTACAGGTTTGGGTCAGGGCACCTAGCGCTGCATCCCCCAACGCTTCACCGTCAGCCGCTCCAGGGTATTGAACACCAGCCCCTCCACCAGCAACCCGATCAGAATCACCACCGCCAGCCCGGCGAACACCTTGTCGGTGTACAGCTCGTTGCGGTTCTGGAAGATGTACCAGCCCAGCCCGCCCTTGCCGCTGCTGGCGCCGAACACCAATTCTGCCGCAATCAGCGTGCGCCAGGCGAAGGCCCAGCCGATCTTCAGCCCCGACAGAATCGACGGCAGCGCCGCCGGCACCAGCACGTAAAGCACCAGGCGCAGGCCGCGCAGGCCATAGTTGCGCCCGGCCATGCGCAGGGTCTCTGACACCCCCTGGAAGCCTTGGTAAGTGTTCAGCGCCAAGGCCCACAGCACCGAATGCACCAGCACGAAGATCAAGCTGTTGTCGCCCAGGCCAAACCACAACAGCGCCAAGGGCAGCAGGGCGATGGCCGGCAGCGGGTTGAACATCGAGGTCAGGGTACCGAGCAGGTCGCGGCCGAACTGGGTCGATACGGCCAGGCTGGTCAGCCCGAACGCCAGCACGATGCCCAGCACGTAGCCCTTGAGCAGCACCACCAGCGACACGCCGACCTTGGCCGGCAGTTCACCACTGAGCATGCCCTCGCCGAACGCTGCAGCCGTCTGCAAGAAGCTCGGCAGCAGCAGGTCGTTGTCGGTGTAGCGGGCCACCGCCTCCCAAACGATCGCCAGCAGCGCCAAAATCAGCCCCTTGCGCAACCAGCCCAGTTGCCACAAGCGCTGCAGCACCGGCAGCTGGCGTTCCAGCGGCACCCCCGGCAGGGGCTGCAGCTGCACTTCGTATTCCTGGCGAGCAGGTGTCGTACTCATGTGCGTGCTCCTGTCAGTAGGCGATGCGGATGTCGTTGAAGCCAAGCTCGGCGCTTTGCTCAGGCGCCTCGGCTTCATCGAACAGCAAGCGGTGGATGCGCCGCGCACTGGCCTGGAAGTCACTGGCGCCCAGGCTGCCCAGGTCGTACTGGTGGCTGTGCACCTCGGCGCGCACCCGGCCCGGGTGCGGCGACAGCAGCAGGATGCGGTTGCCCACCACCAGCGCCTCTTCGATGGAATGGGTGACGAACAGCAAGGTGAAGCGCACCTCCTCCCACAACAGCAGCAGCTCTTCCTGCATCTTGCGCCGGGTAAGGGCGTCGAGGGCGGCGAAGGGCTCGTCCATCAGCAGGATCTTCGGCTGGGTGGCCAGAGCGCGGGCGATGGCCACCCGCGCCTTCATGCCGCCCGACAGGGTGTGCGGGTAGGCATCGGCAAACGCCGCCAAACCGACCTTGTCGAGGTAATGCAGGGCACGCTCCTCGGCCTCGGCACGCTTGAGCTGGCCAGATACCAGCAGCGGGAACATCACGTTGTGCTTCACCGTCTTCCACGGCGGCAGCTGGTCGAACTCCTGAAACACCACGATGCGGTCCGGCCCCGGGCCGCGCACCGGCTGGCCTTGCAGCAGAATCTGCCCTTCGCTGGGTTCGATGAAGCCGGCCACCGCTTTGAGCAGGGTCGACTTGCCGCAGCCCGAGGGCCCCAGCAGCACGAACCGGTCGGCGCGGTCGACTTCAAAGCTGACCTGGTGGGTGGCCCGCACCACGCGCTGGGCGGTGCGGTATTCAAGGCTCAGGTTGTCCACCGCCAGCAGCGGTGGGGTGGCGACACGGCTCAGGTTGCTGGCCGTGTGGCCTGGCAATGGGGCGCTCATGTGCGATCAGCTCCCCTGCAACGGGCGTTCATCCTGGAAGAAGTAGTCCTTCCACGATTCAGGCTTGTGCTTGATGGCGCCGACCCGGTACAGGAAGTCGGCCAGCTTGTAAGTGTTCTTCGGGGTGACGGTGAATTCGTATTGCGGGTTGTCGATCAGCTTGATCAGCTCGTTGCGGTCGATCTTGGCCTTGGTCACGCGAATGTAAGTGTCGGCGGCTGCAGCCTTGTCGTGCTGGGCAAAGTCGGCGGCCTCGGCGAGGGCATCGACGAAGGCTTTGTAGGTTTTCGGGTTGTCCTTGCGGAATTTCTCGGTGGCGAACAGCAGGGTCGGCGAGTTGGGGCCGAGCAGGTCATAGCTGTTGAGCACGATGTGCACGTTCTTGTTGGCCAGCGCCTGGTCCTGGAACGGCGGGTTGGAGAAGTGCCCGTTAAGCTCGGTGCCACCGGCCAGCAGGGCCGCGGTGGCGTCCGGGTGGGGGACGGCCAGGGTGTACTTGTCGAGGCGGTTGTACTCCTTGTCGCCCCACTGCTGGGCGGCGGCGTACTGCAAGAAGCGCGACTGCACCGACACACCCACCGCCGGCAGGGCGATGCGGTCCTTGTCGCTGATATCGGCGATGGTCTTCACGTTGGGGTTGCTGCTGACCAGGTAGTACGGGAAGTTGCCCAGCGAAGCCACGGCCTTGACGTTCTGCCGGCCCTTCGTGCGGTCCCACACGGTGAGCAGCGGGCCGACGCCGGCACCGGCGATATCCACCGAGCCCGACAGCAGTGCGTCGTTGATCGCCGCGCCACCGGACAACTGCGCCCAGTCCACCTGGATGTCGATGCCCTGCTCCTTACCGTGCTTTTCGATCAGTTGCTGGTCGCGCACCACATTGAGCAGCAGGTAGACGATGCCGAACTGTTCGGCGATGCGGATCTTGCCCTCGGCGTGGGCCAGGGTGGGTGCCGCGAGGCTACCGACCACCAGGCTTGCGCCCAGGCCGATGCTTGCCGCCAGGCGGCTGATGGATTTACGCATGATTATTTCCTCAGTCGTCAGAACGGGGCATCGCCCTGGATGGTGGTGCGGTACAGCTTGCGCCGCAGGTGCGCGGGGCAGCCGGTGGCCAGGTGAATCAGCGAGCGGTTGTCCCAGAACACCAGGTCATGGGGCTGCCACTGGTGGCGGTAGATGTTCTGCTCCAGCACGCTCAGGGCGTACAGCTGCTTGAGCACGTCGCGGCTTTCGTCTTCGGGCAGGCCGACGATGCGGGTGGTGAAGCCTTCGCTGACGAACAGCGCCTTGCGGCCGTTTTCCGGGTGGGTGCGCACCACCGGGTGGATGACTTCCTGTACCTGGGCCAGTTGCTCGGCGGTGAGGGTCGGGCGCCAGCTGCCTTCGAACTTGGTCTCGGCGTAGCGGGCGGTATACGAGTGGGCGGCGTCGCGGCCTTCGACCACCTTGCGCAGCGCTTCGGGCACCGCGTCCCAGGCCTTGTGCATGTCGGCAAACAGGGTGTCGCCGCCCTCGCTGGGCAGCTCCTGGGCGTGCAGCATCGAGCCCAGGCTTGGCAGCTCTTTATACGAAAGGTCCGAATGCCAGAACTTGCCGGCATCGCCCAGGCCAAGGTTGCGACCGTCCTCGATGATGTTGGAAACGATCAGGATCTCGGGGTGGCCGGCCAGCAGGAACTGCTTGAGCACGTGGATCTGCAGCTCGCCGAAGCGGCGGCTGAAGGCGATCTGCTGTTCGGGGCTGATGCGTTGGTCGCGGAACACCAGCACGTGGTGGTCCAGGTGGGCGCGGTGGATACGGCTGAAATCCTCGGCATTGACCGGCTTGGCCAGGTCCAGGCCGACGATCTCGGCACCGACGGCGCCGCTGAAAGGGCGGATTTCGAAATTTTGCGGCAGGGCGCTGTCGTTGATCGACAAGGCGTTCGAGGCGGCTGGCATTGTTCACTCCCACGCAGTGCGCGACGTTCAGGGCGCGCAACGATTCAGAAACGCACGGGGTTTACCCGTGTGGGTTCGAGTCGTGCGGCGCGCCGATTGGTCGGCGGGTACGCAGTGGGGCGACTATAAAGGAATAAGAAAAATAATTTAAATATCTTTAAAGAATAACGATAGTAGCGCTTGCCGAGCCCCGCAGCGAGGGCGACGGTATCGTGCTACCTGTGCCGGCGTCATCGCCGGCAAGCCCGCGAAGCAGCCGACGCGATGTCTGGCACCGGCTTCGCCGGTGTTCGCGGGCAAGCCCGCTCCCACAGGGTACGCGGCGCGCTTGCGCATTCTGCAGGTACGGCACCGCCCTTCAGGGCAACGGCAGGTCATCGACCCAGGGCTTTTGCAGGTCGCGCTCGTTGATCTCCCAGATCAGCAACTGCGCCGGGGTTTGCTTGAACGCCTCGCTGCTGAAGTAATCCTTGGCGGCGCCAGTGAACTCGCCGCCGTCCTTGGCGAAGTTGCCCACACTGGCGCCCACGCCCTGCTCCAGAAACGGCACGAAGTTGCTGTTGCGCGAGAACGAGGTACCGATCAAAGCCACATTGGGCAGTTGGCTGTCGCCGAACAGGTCATCCTCGCTGCCCGAGGAAGCCTCGCTGCGCACCTCGAAACGCGAAGCGGCCAGCACTTCACCGGCCGGCTGCAGGCGCTCTGGCAGCCAGTCGAGCCCGGCCAGGCGCACCAGGTCGCCCGGGCGACGGGCTTCGGGCAACAGCGTGCGAACCAGGCTTTGCGCAGGCGTAGGGGCCACGCCGCTGGCCAATACCGCCGCCGCCAGCTGCGTGGCCGCCGCTTGCGCGCCCTGCTCGCTCCAGTGGGTATCGGTACGCAGAAACGCCGCACTGCCCAGCGCCTGCAGCGCGGCAGTCGGGTCCACGGTGGCGATGCCGGCCTGCTCCAACCTGGCCTTCCAGTGCTGCAGGCGCCCGGCGAGCTGCGGTGCGCGCTGCAGGCCGCACAGCTGTTGGGCGGCGATGCGGCTCTTGTCCGGCACCAGCAGCACCACCAGGCGCATGTTGCGCGCCGCCAGCCAGTCGCGCACGGCCACCACCTTGGCGGCCCGCGCCTCGGCGTTGGCCTGGGCGTGGGGATGGATGCGGATCTCGTCGGCCAAAAACAGCCAACCCGGGCAACCGCTGCGCACCCGTGGGCCGGTATCGCCGACGGTCAGCCAGCTGAAGGCACGCTCCAGGTCTGCCGCGCCCTTGGCCACCGGCACGTTGGCCAGTTCATGGGCGATGTGGTGGGTAATTTCGCCGTTGCGTACCCCGTCCCAGCCCAGGTGCTCCGGCCACAGGTCGACCTTGCCGGTCAGCATGGCCCACAGGCAGGCCACCAGCCCCAGCAGCATGAAGCCGAACATCACCAGCCCCGCCGGCGGGCTCAGGCGCTGCATCATCGGGCTGGGTGGCACCGGTGCCAGGGATGGATCTTTCTTCGACATGCGCGCGCCTCAGAACTGGAAGTACAGAAACGGTACGGTTTCACGGCTGGCGATCAGCGCGAACGACAGGGCAAAGCCCAGTATCGGCCACACTGCCCCCACCGCGCGGAACGCCCAGGCCTGGCCGTAGCGCTGCTCTGCCCGCGCCTGCAGCAGCGGCAGCAACAGACACGCCACGCCCAGCCCTGCGGCCAGCGCGTGCACCGGCCGCAGGGTGGCGGCCAGTGCATCGCCAAGGGCGAAGCCGTGCAGGCCGAACTGCCCGGCATACATGCCCAGCGCGGTGGCGAAGTCCGGCGCGCGGAACAGCGTCCAGGCCAGGCACACGAACAACAGCGTCAGGCTGTGGGCCAGCCAGGCCGGCAGGTCGGGCAGGCCGGCGCGGGTCCAGGCCCGGTCCAGGCACAGGGCGATGCCATGGGCACAACCCCACAGCAGGTAGTTCCAGCTGTCGCCACCGTGCCACAGGCCACCGATGGCCATGATCAGGAACAGGTTGCGGTAGGTCTTCCAGGCCCCGCGGCGGTTGCCGCCCAGGCCGATGTACAGGTAGTCGCGCAGCCAGCTCGACAGCGAGATGTGCCAGCGCCGCCAGAAGTCCTGGATGTTGCGCGCCCAGTACGGGTGGTTGAAGTTTTCCGGGAAGTGAAAGCCCAGCATCAGCCCCAGGCCGATGGCCATGGCGCTGTACCCGGCAAAGTCGAAGAACAGCTGCAGCGAGTAGGCCAGGCAGCCCAGCCAGGCATCGACGAACGAAGGATCCTGCTGGGCGAACACCACCCCCACCAGTGGCGACAGGCTGTCGGCCACCAGCACCTTCATGCTCATGCCGATCATGAAGCGCCGCGCGCCCAGGGCGAAGTTCAGCGGGTTGAAGTAGCGCTGACGCAGCTCCTGGCGCACCCAGTCGTAGCGGATGATCGGGCCGGCGATGGAGTGGCCGAACATCGCCAGGTAGGTGGCGAAGTTGGCGAAGTTGCGCTCCACCGGCACCACCTTGCGGTGCACGTCGACCAGGTAAGAAATCACCTGCAGAACAATGAACGACAGGCCCGCCGGCAGCGCCACCTTCTGCCACTCGAACGGCATTGCGCCGTGGGCGCTGAGCAGCTCGTTGAAGCTGGCGGCGACGATGTTGGCGTACTTGTACCAGCACAGCACCAGGGTGTTGGCCACGATCAGCCCGGCCAGCAGCTGCAGGCGCCTGCGCGAAGCATCGCCAGTGCCGGCCACCCACAGCCCGCCCAGCCAGCCGAACACGGTCAGCACCACGTGCAGCAGCAGGAAGGTCGGGCTTAGCCAGCCGTAGAAGAACCAGCTGCCGACCAACAGGACGTGGTTTCGCCCCGCAGGCCGCACCAGGGCATACACCAGCATGAATGCCGGAAGGAACAGCAGCAGAAACTCGAGCGAGGCGAAGACCATGATCGTCCGTCAGTGTTTGCCGGTGGGCGGGCTCAGTTGGCGAGGGTGTCCTGGGCCTGGAACAGGCGCGGGCCATCGGCCCCCGGGGCCAGCAACACGGTGTAGCGCTGCCCGGCGGCCAGTTGGCCGAGGTCCAGCGGTTCACCGCGCGGGGCACCGGCGCAGGTCAGTTGCACCGCCAGCTTCAGCGGGTTGATCGAGCGGCGTTGGGCGCTGCCGTCAGCCACGGCCTTGAAGATGTCGACATTGCCGCCGGCCGAACGCAGCCCGGCCTGGGCACAGCTGGCATCGAGGCTATAGAAGGCCAGCGAGGCCTTCAGCGCGTTGAAGTCGTCCGGCTGCTCGCGCACCGTCACCAGGCGCAGGTCGCTGGCGCCGGGCACACCGACCACCGTGGCGAACTCGCCGGGCTCGACACTGACTTTCAGCGCCTGCTGCTGGCTGCCCAGCGCCAGCTTGCCTTCGATCGGCTTGCCGGCCGGCACGGTGAGGAAGTTCGACGCCTGGCCCGGGGCCAGGCTCAGGCTGGCGCCGTTGGCGGCGCTCAGGCGCAGTTCAGCGGCACCGGCGTTGAAAAAGCGCAGAAAGGCCGAGTCTTCACTGGGCCCGGTGGGGTACAACGGGATTTCGGCAGCCAGGGCGTTGCCCAGGCACAGCAGCGCGGCCAGGCCGCCAGCGACGCGGCGCATCATTTGCCCCCCTTCAGGCTGCTGGCCGGCAGCTTGTCGATGGCTTCGACGATGGCGCCGGCCCAGGCCTTGTAGCCGGCCACGGTGAAGTGCTGGCCGTCGGTGGTGACCCATTGCCCCGGCTTGGACAGGGTCAGCGAATCGACGTAGCTGCACGGCGCCACGTTGGCGGCGAGGAACTGCGACATCAGCTGGGTGCGCTGGTCGTTCTTCTTGTACATGCCGCCAACCTTGCCCCAGGCCGGCCCGACCCAGACGCACTTGGTGCCGGTCTCGCTGATCGCCTTGGTCAGGCTGGTAACGCTCTGCCAGGCCCAGGCCTTGGGGAAGGCCGGCTTGTCGTAGCTGGCCATGGTGTCGCCGATCACCAGCACCACCACGTCAGGCTTGTGGGTGGCGATCAGTTGCTTGATCGGCGTGGTGCTGGCCTCGCGGCCCTTGATCTGCAGCTTGCCGTTGTCTTGTTGCTCGGCACCGCAGTCGACTTTCTTGGTGATCAGCCAGTCGCCGGCGCTGGCGCCGCAGGCACCGATCGAATAGGCATGGCCGCCCTTGGCCACCACGGCAGCGTTGAGTGGCTCGGTGAGGTGGTTGGCCAGGCTCATGTGGCTTTCGCCCAGCACCAGCATGGTCAGGCCGGCAATTGCAGAAGCAGGCATGGTGTGTCTCCTAGAAACGGTTCAATGGGAATACGGGGAGCGGTAAGGGCTGACCGGCAAGGCCATGGGCCGGTACTGGTCCTCGAACATGTAGCGTACGTACATGCCACCGTTGAATTCGCGATAGTCCTGGGAGTTGTTCAGGCCCATGTGGCCGCCCAGGAAGAAATTGCGCCCAAGCTGGTACTCGGCAGCGGCGGCCAGGTTGTAGCCGACGCCGGTCTTGCTGTTGCTGGAATACTCCGATTGCAGGTCCGGGTCGGCCTCGGCCAGTGCCTGGCGCGCCTTGTCGCCGGGGTAGTAGTCCACTGCGTCCTGGTTGAAGAACTGCACCCCCACCGAGCCTTTGAGCGACACGGTCAGGCGCTCGAAACGGCGCGCCCAGCTGACCGGTACGCCCAGGGCGAAGAAGCTTTGCGGGCTGAAATAGCCGCCGTGGCCGTAGGTGTAGTAACCCTGGTTCTTGTCGTAGCCCATGGCCATGAGGCTCAGGCCGGCAGTGAGCTGGGTGTCCTCGCTGTTTTGCAGGTACCAGTACACGCCGCTGCCCAGCTCGGCGCGGGTGTTGTTCTCGACGTGGTGGCCATCGAGGCTGTGCAGCGAGCCGTATACGTAGGCACCGACCTGGCGGTCGTCATAGCCCAGTTCCAGACGCCCGCCGGTGGCGGTGACGCCGCCCCACTTCTGCCCGGTGCGCTTGTCTTCGCTGCCGGCGAACGAAGTGACGCTGTCGGTCACCGCGCGCCGCGAGGCCTTGGCGCTCCAGTGCAGGTCGGGGTTGCCGGCCACTGGCCGTTCGATGGAAACACCGCCGACCAAGGTGCTGTAGAGAAAGCCCTGCGGCGTGGTGCCGATGTCGGCCTTGACCCCGCTGGGCTGGTTCTCGAACGCCAGGGCCACGCCCACGCCCGAGGCCTTTTGCGAGCCGACCGTGCCGTCACCACCGCCGCCGAAGCGGGTTGCCGCCTCGCCGCTGGGGCTGCCGGCGTTGAGCGTAACCGGGGTCACCCGCAAGGCTACGCGGCTGTCGCCCAGCGGGGCGCTGGCTTCGAACGGGGCCTGCACGCTGACCATCCGGCCAAGGCCGGACTC
This sequence comes from Pseudomonas xanthosomatis, assembly GCF_019139835.1. Classification (NCBI taxonomy): domain Bacteria; kingdom Pseudomonadati; phylum Pseudomonadota; class Gammaproteobacteria; order Pseudomonadales; family Pseudomonadaceae; genus Pseudomonas; species Pseudomonas xanthosomatis. The sequence goes on from NZ_CP077075.1 coordinate 282,344, forward strand.
GCTGTCGTTGCCGCTGACCTCCAGGCCCTGGGCGACGTAGGCGCTGCGCTCCTGCTGGATGTCGCTGAGCGCCCTGGCCGCTTCGCTCATGCCGGCCCGCGGGTCAGGGCGGCTGCCCTTGGCCGCTGGCGCGAACGGGTTGCCTGCGGCGGGCTGTGCGGTGTCCGGCAGGCGCGTCGCCGGTGCCTGCGCCAAGGTCGGCGCCAGCAGCTCGTCCACCGATTGCGCGCTGCGCGCACGGTCCTGGCGGGCGAACGGGTTGCCCGGCACGCTGGCCGGCGTCGCGGCGGCGTAGGTGCTGTTGTGCTGCTGGCGGCTCTGCTGGTTGACCACCCTGGTCAGCAGCTCGGCAGCCTTGCTGGTGTGGCCCTGGAAGCGGTAGATGCGTGCGGCGACGCCGAGCACGTCGGGGTCGTCCGGGGCGACTTTCAGGGCCTGTTCCAGGGCCTTGTTGGCGTAGTCGTCCTCGCGCAGCTGCGCGGCCACGTCGGCAGCGCCGACCAGCAGGCGGGCGTCGTCGGGGTTACGCTCGACCAGCGGCTGATAAATCTCAAGCGCCTTGGCGGTGTCGCCGTTGGCGGCGTACATGCGCGCCAGCGCAGCGCCGGCCAGCGGGTCTTGCGGGCGTTGCACCAAGGCCGGCGACAGGGTGTCGTAGGCACCGGCCAGGTCGCCCTGCTCACGCTGTTTGTCGGCCTTGCGCACGCGGTAGAGGTACAGCAGGTCGTCGTACTGGCGGCGCTGCTGGGCGTCCAGTGGCTGGCCCTGCAGGTCGCGCAGGATACCGGCCACTTCACTCTCCTGGCCGGCCTGCAGCAGGATGCCGGCATACCGCAGGGTCAGGCCGGGCTCGTTGCGGGTGCTGCCGGCCATCAGGCCGCGCAGCATGGTCAGGGCGCGCTGGTCGTCCTTGGCGTCGGCGTAGGCCGAGGCCAATTGCGCCTGGCGCTTGGGCAGGCCGCCGGTCAACGGCTCGAGGCGCGACAGCAGCACCCTCGCCTCCTGGTAACTGCCGCGCCGGGTGAGGCCGTCGGCCTCCTGCAGGCGCTGGCGGAATTCCACATCGCCGAGCAACTGGCTGACTTGCTCGCTGCGCGCGCTGGCCGGGATACTCGACAGGCGCTCGCGGGCGTTGCCCCACTCACCCTGCTGCATCGCGAACAGCGCCGAGGTGTACAGCGCGTCGGGGTCATCGGGCTGGGCGCGCAACAGGCCATCCATCAGGCTGCGAGCTTCGTTGCCGGCGCCCATGCCCAGGTACAGCCTGGCCAGGCCGTAGCGTGCCCAGGCGTTGTCGGGGTCGTTGCGCAGGGCTTCTTCAAGGGCGGCGCGCTGGGCGGCGGTGTCGCCGCGCTGTTCGGCCAGCTGCGCCTGCTGCAGCGCCACGTCGGCGCGCATACGGCCCAGGCCGCCGAGCTTGGCCTGTTCTTCGGCAGACAGCTGCTGCACCTCGCGCAGGGCCAGGTCTTGCTTGCCCTGCTGCACCAGTGCGCCAATCAGGCCGCGACGCGCCTGCTGGTCGTCGGGTTGGCGCGCCAGCACCTGCCGGTACAGGGCTTCGGCGGCGGCCGGGTTGCCTGCGCTTGCCTGTACATCGGCCAGGGCCAGGGCGGCCTCCGGCGCCTGCGGGCGCATGCGCCGGGCCTGCTCGAGCTGAGCCCGGGCATCGGCTGTGCGGCCCTGGGCCTGGCTTTGCCTGGCCTGGTCGAGCAGCGACCAGTAGCGCACCTCGTCGAGCGCCTTCTGCCACGAGCGCCCGCCGGCCTTGACCGCGCGGGCGAGCAGCAGCTCGGCATCCTCGAAACGGTTCTGTTGCTGGCGCAGCACACCCATACCACCCAGGGCATCGGCGTCGTTCGGTGCGGTCTTCAGGCGTGCGCCGAGTTCGCGCTCGGCGCTGGCCTGGTCGCCGGCATCCAGCGCCTTCAGGCCACGCTGGACCTGCGGGTCGCGCTGCCAGCCGGCACTGCCAGCGCCGCCGCCGGCGCGGCCCTTGCCGAGCAGGTCGCGAATTTCCTGGTCATCCGGGTGGCTGGCCAGAAACGCCTCGAACAGCGGCTGCTGGCGGGCATTCGGGGCGCCCAGCCAGGTCAGCGCCAGGCGCCAGGTCTCGTCGGCGTCGCCACCGATGTCCTCGCGTTTGGCCAGGCGCTGCAGCGCCGCGATGCCCTCCTCGCGGGTGTCTTGGCGGCGCACCAGGTGCTTGGCCAGAAACAGCGTCACGTAGGGGTCGTCCGGTTGCTCCTGGCGCAGGCGCTCGAAGCCCTGGCGCGCCTCGGCCCAGTGGCCGTCGAGGAAGCCCAGGTTGTTGTAGAACTCACGGCCCACGCGGCCCTGCGCCGGCTGGTTGCCCAGCGCCTGGCGGTACAGCTGGTCGGCACCGGCACGGTCGTCGTTGTCGACCGCCAGGCGCGCCTGCTCCAGCAGCTTGGCGTTGGCCGGTTGGGCCAGGCGGATATCCTGCGCCAGCTGGCGGGCCTGCCGCGGCGCCGGGCTGAGTGCCTGCAGGCGCGTCAGGTACTCGCCGGCCCGGGCCAGCTGCTTGTCCGCGACCGCGATCAGGCCAAGCCCGTACAGGGCGTCGGGCTGGCGGGCGTCGAGCAGCAACAGCTTGTTCCACACTTCGGCGGCGCGCTTGGGCTTGTCCTGGGCCTGCCAGAACAGCCCCTGGTCGACCAGAAGACGCGTCGGGTCGGTGGTCTCGGCCAGGGCGGCGCCCTGAATGAGCACGGCCAGCAGGCCCAGGGTCAGGGGGCTTTTGCGGAACATTCGGACTCCCAGGAGGGCTTCAATTGGCCGTTGGCGGCGAAGCGGTAGCGTTGATCGTGCCAGCCAAGGCCGAACAGGCTGAGCATGTAGTCGTAGTAGACCGACGGCAGGGCGGGGTCGCGCGAGCCTTGCACGGCGGCGTCCAGCTCACGGCGGGCGCGGCGCTCCTGCAACTCGGCCAGCCAGGGTTGGCCGTTGGCCATGAAATACGGCACCAGCGCGGCAGAAAAGCCGAACGGCCCGCTGCCCTGGCCTGCGCCAGTGCCCGGGGCGACTTTTTCCGGCGGCACGCCGCTGGGCGCGGTCAGGCGCGTCATGCCCTGCAATGCCGACAGCACGGCGGCGGCCTGCGGGTCGCCCGGGTCGGTCATGCCGGCCCACAGGTAGACGCGGATGGCATCGTAGCTGCCCAGATCGCCCGTGCTGGCATCGCGGGTGAACACCCCGGCCTTGGCCGAGGTGCCGCGGTAGCCCACCCAGTCGGCGGCCAGGCCATTGCCTGCGCCTTCGCGCAGCAAGCGCAGGCTGCTTTGCAGCACGCCCTTCCACGGGCCTTGCGGGTCGGCGGCGGCCAGCCGGCGCAGCAGCGGCAGCGGCACGTAGCTTGGGTTCAGGCGCCACAGGTGGTCGGGCTGCACGTAGCCCACCGGGCCGGGCAGCAAGGTCGGGCCCAGGCCTGGCAGTTCGGCGACTTCCTGCGCCTTGACCTGGCCGAGCAAGGCCTGCGCGTCGGCGCGATAGCCGGGGTTTTTCCACAGGCGGTCGGCCTCGAGCAGGGCGTAGGCGAACCACAGGTCGGCATCGGAGGCCGAGTTGCGGTCCTGCACCTGCCAGCTGCCATCGGTGCCCTGCCCCCACAGCCAGCCGGGCAGCATCTTGCCTGGCTGGTTGCCGGCGAGGTTTTCGCGGCTCCAGCGCCAGATCTGCGCGAAGCGCTCGCGGTCATTGGCCACCAGGGCGAAGAACAGCGCATAGGCCTGCCCTTCGGAGGTGCTGTGGTTGGCCTTGAGGCTGGACTCCAGCACCCGCCCGTCGGCCTGCACCCAGCGCGCAGCAAAGGTGTTCCACATCGCCCAGGGTGCATCGCAGGCAGGCGTGGCCGCCTGCACCGGCAGGCCGCTCAACAGCAGCAAGGCCAACAGGCCGCGTGACAGCAGGCTGGCCATGCTCAACCCTGCAACCGCTTGCGGGCGCGAGCACGCAGGCTGAGGAACAGCAGCACGCTGGCCAGGCCGACGCCGGCTGCGGTCAGCACCAGGGTGCCGCCAAGGTGCTGCGACAGCCACCATTGCACATGGCGGAACCAACCGAGGTCACCGACGTGATACTGCTCGTCGGCCACCAGCGAGCTGACCCGCTCGCCATTGACCACCGCCAGGCTGCCCTGGATGGAGTTGTCTTCATCCTGTACTGCGGCCAGGGCGCTGGTCACCTCGGCGAGCCCCTGGGGGCTGGCGCCGGCGATCACCACCACGCTGCGCCCGCTATCGAGCGGCGATTCGAAGCCGGTCAGGTAGTTGTCGACGGCGCCGTTGCCCAGGGCAATGCTGCTGCGCGACGGGCGCTGGTCGATGTGCTCGACGCCGCTGACCCAGTCACGCACCCGGTAGACCAGGTCGGACAGCTGGAACTGCGCCTGGCCGTCCAGGCTCACCGGCAGTTGCCCGGCCCAGCGCTGCAGCAGGGGCTGGTTGCCGCCGGAGGCGATCACCAGCAGGTCCTTGCCGCGCAGGCGGGCTTCGTCGCTTGCCTGCACTACGCTGACGGCGGTGGCCGGCAGGCCGGTGGAGTCACCGAAACGGCCGAGCACATCGAGCAGCGCCGACACGTCGGCGGCGCCGTAGCCATCGGGCATGACCACCGCCGTTTCGGACAGGTCGGCCATGCGCGTGAACGGGAAGCCGCTGTCGCGGAACACACCCAGGTTGGGCAGCGCGATGAAGTGGCGGTAACCGCTCAGGTCGAGGGTCGAGGTCGGTTCGATGGTGCCGCGCATGTTGTCGATGATGATGTCGCGGCATTCACCCTGCTTGATGTAGTCGTACATGAAGCGCAGTTGCAGCGACGACTGCAGCGGGAAGCTGGCCAGCGGCACGTTCAGCTGGGCCTCGCGCAGCAGGGTTTCGTCCTGCTTGAGGCGGGCCAGCAGGCCCTGCTCGTCCTTCAGGTGCTCCTGCGAGGGCAGCGGCAGCGACTTGAGGAACTTGCCGCTGACACTGACCAGCAGCGACGAGTTGGTCGACACCGGCTGCGGGGTATAGCGGTATTTCAGGTGCAGCGGCACGCCCGGCTCACGCCAGGTGAACAGGTCTGGCGGCAGGCGCATGGGCAGGCTGATGGTGCCAGGGTCGTAGCCGGCCACGCTCAGGCGCTTGGCCTCGATCAGCTCGCCGAGCTGCACCGGGCGGTCGCTGGGCAGCCAGTTGGGGGCGTCGTAGGGCTTGCGCGGGCGCAGCTGGCTGACGCCATCGATGCTCGCCTGCTCGCCCTTCATCACCCGGCTGCCGCTGACCAGGGCCACGGCGGCCTGCTTGAGCTGCTGCTCGTCGCGCCCAGAGATCACCAGCAGCTTGCCGTTGGGGTCGTTGGGGTTGGTCAGCACGCGCAAACCGGGCTTGGCCGGGGCCTCCAGTGCCAGGCCGCCGGGGGCCTGGTCGCCGGTGACCAGCACGATGGCATTGCCTTGCGCGGGCAGCTCGCCTAACAGCACCGGGAAGTGCGCACCGCGGTAACTGGCCTGGGCGCCGAACCACGAAGCCACGGCACTGGCTGCCTCCAGCTTGGCGCTGTCGGGGGTATCGGCGAAGACGAACGGCAGTTCCAGGCGCTGGGCATCGCGGCGGTCGAAGAACGGCGCCGGCAGCAGGGCCAGGTCGTTGGGCAGCACCAGTGGCGCGAGGTCCAGCTGCAGCTCGCTGGCGTTGCTGACCTTGGCCCACAGGCTGGAGTGCTGAGGGTCTTCGCACTGCATGGTGTAGTGGCCGATCAGCTGCAGCGTGAGGCGGTTGAAATCGGTGATCAGGTGCGGCGGGATCTGCACCACCTGCTTTTGCGGGCTGCCGGCGGTTTCCTTGGGCAGCGCGATGCTCGCTGCCACCTGGTCGTTGACCAGCACGTTGAGCTGCGACATCTCGGCGATCAGCGCCGGCGAGTAGCTGTACTCGAGGTTCAGCCGTGCGCCGGTCACCACGCGGTCGGTGCGCACGTCGAAGTTGACGCTGTCACTGCCCTCGATACCGCGCAGGTTGAGGGTGTAGCTCGCGCCCAGCTGCTTGAGCGTGGCGTTCTGGCCGGGCACCACGGCCTGGCTCAGCGGTTCGCTGGCACTTGGTTCTTCGGCACCGGCAGGAGACATCGCCAGAAACAGCAGGGACAGCGGCAGCGCTAATGCGAGCCGGCATTTCGGCTTGCCGGTAAGAAAGAAGCTCATGGATGCCTCGAAGGGTTGGAGCCGGACGAAAGGGAAGACGGGCGAACGCGGGTGACCACCTCGGTGAGCGTCGCCCGGGACAGCTGACGCACACCGCGCCAACCGATGCGCGAGACTTCGCGCAGCGCCGACAGCGGGGTATCGGCGCCCTGCCCCCAGGCGTTGGCCCAGGTGTCGGCGCGCGAAAATGTCAGGCGGGTCAGGTCGTACTGCTGTTGCAGGCTCAGCTCGTGGAAGGTCAGGCCCAGGGTTGCGCCGCGGCTGAACACCACCTGGGCGGGCAGCACGCATTCCTGGCTGTCGAGGAACAGCGACACCTGCACCTGCTCGCCACGGGCAACCGTGACGCCTTCGGGCAAGGTCAGGCCGACACCGCGCTGGGAAAAGTCGTTGGTGGTGCAGACCACGGTCTTGCCGTCCGCCAGGCCGATGGTCGCCGGCAGTTGGGCGAACACCCGCGGTTCGGCACGGATCTGCCGGGTTTCACTGGCCACGGCCACGGCGGCGGCACTGATGATGATGTTGTAAAGCGTCCAGCCCATGTTGATCAGCAGGGTGGTGGCGCTGGCGTCGGCGTCGAAAGCCAGCTTGTACAGGCCGATCGCCGCGCCGGCCAGGTTGAGCAGCAGCACGGCGATATACGGGCGCGCCAGCTTCCAGTCGAAGTAGCCCTGCTCGATCATGCCGCCCTTGGCGGTCACGTTGAAGCCACCGGCCTTGGGGTTGATCATCGCCAGCAGCACCGGGCGCATGATGTACCAGGCCAGCACGGTCTCGTAGACCTCGTTCCAGAACGAATGCCGGAAGCGCCCCTGGATGGTCGAGTTGGTCACGCTGGCGATCATGATGTGCGGCAGCGCATAGGCCAGGATCAGCAGCGCCGGAGCCTGGAACACCTGGGCCTCGAACATCAGGTAGGCCAGCGGTGCGGTCAGGAACACCAGCCGCGGCAGGCCGTAGAAAAAGTGCAGCATGGCGTTGAGGTAGCACAGGCGCTGGCCCAGGGACAGGCCTTTGCCCAGCAACGGGTTGTCGGTACGGAAGATCTGCGCCATGCCCCGTGCCCAGCGGATGCGCTGGCCGATGTGGCCGGACAGGCTCTCGGTGGCCAGGCCCGCCGCCTGGGGCAGCGGCAGGTAGGCGGTGTTGTAGCCGCGGCGGTTGAGCTTGAGCGCGGTGTGGGCGTCCTCGGTGACGGTCTCGACGGCGATGCCTTCGATTTCCTCCAGCGGCCCGCGCTTGATCACCGCGCAGGAGCCGCAGAAGAACGTGGCGTTCCACAGGTCGTTGCCGTCCTGGATCAGCCCGTAGAACAGCTCGCCCTCGTTGGGCACGCTGCGGAAGGTTTCGAGGTTCTTCTCGAACGGGTCGGGCGAGAAGAAGAAGTGCGGGGTTTGCAGCAAGGCAAGCTTCGGGTCCTTGAGAAACCAGCCCATGCACACCTGCAGGAACGAGCGGGTCGGCACGTGGTCGGCGTCGAACATGGCGATGTATTCGCCGCTGGTGTGGCGCAGGGCGTTGTTGAGGTTGCCGGCCTTGGCGTGCAGGTTGTTGTCGCGGGTGATGTAGCCAACCCCTGCGCTTGCGCAGAACTGGCGGAACTCGTCGCGGCGCCCGTCATCGAGCACGTACACGTTGAGCCGGTCGCGGGGCCAGTCGATGGCCAGCGCGGCCAGGGTGGTGCGGCGGATGATTTCCAGCGGCTCGTTATAGGTGGGGATGAACACGTCGACGCTGGGCCACAGCCTGCTGTCGGCCGGCAGCGGGTGCGGCTTGCGCTGCAACGGCCAGGCGGTCTGCACGTAGCCGAGCAGCAACACCAGCAGCGCGTAGAGCTCGGCGGCCACCAGGCCATAGCCGAAGAACATGTCCAACGGGCTCTCGAAACCCAGCGACGAGGTGACCCGCCAGTACAGGTAGCGCAGCGAGGCGATCACCGACATCACGGTCATTGCCAGCACCGCCAGGCGGCTGGCGCGCCGGCGCAGCAGCAAGGTGGCGCCCAGGCAGGCGCCGCAGAACAGCATCTGCTCCTCGAGCTCGAACGGTACGGTGACCACCACCAGCAGCATCGCCAGGGCCATCAGCCCCAGCAGCAGGTCCCAGCTGCGATGCGCCCGCACTCCGTCACCTGCGCTGCGCAGGTAAGCCTTGAGGCGGTTCATTGCGCGGTTGGAGCAGCGATGGCCAGGCGCCCGATCAGCGCCTGGGCGCAATCGAGGATGTCATGGCAGCCACGGCCATGGGGGTCGTAGCCCAACACATTGCGGTTGTAGGCAAGCGCATCGCTGATCGACTGGTCGCGGTGCACCAGGCCGATCATCTGCTTGCCCAACAGGCCGCGCAGGATCTGGGTGATGTTTTTGTTCATCTGGCGCGAATGGTCGACCTGGTTGATGACGTACGCCGCGCCGGCAAAATCGGTGCGCTCCTGGGTGTAGGCGGCAATCAGCTTGTCGACCTGGGGCAGCGAGGTGTACGAGGCCGGGTCGGCCAGGCTCACCACCACGGCCAGGTTGGCCACCGACAGGGCCTGACGCAGGTAGACCGAAGGGCCAGGGGGCGTGTCTACGACCACGATGGTGCCTTCGGCCAGCTGCATGTCGGCCAGGTGACGGGCCAACCACAGCGGGTCATGGTGCAGGCCTTGCTCGAATTCTTGACGGTGATTTTCGTCGATCATGCCGTGAGCGACGACGAAAACGCCGTCATCGCTGAGCTTGCCCAGTTCCTGCCAAGGCTGCCCGGCCTGCACCACGCCGGCATCTTCCATGACCGACCCAGAGGCCTCGGCCGCCTGGAAGTGGTGGTGCAAGGCGTTCTGCGGGTCGAGGTCGATGGCCACCACCTGACGCCCGGCCCGGCGCAGGGCGCTGGCCAGGCTTGCCGCCAGGGTGGTCTTGCCGACGCCACCTTTGGCGGAGATCACGCTGATGACGCGGATATGCTCCAGCGCCGGGCGCAGCTGGGCCACCCGCGGCGTACCGACGGAGGCGGGGGTGGGGTTTTCGGCCATCTTGGCCAGCAGGTTGCGAAGCCCGGCTGCGGACCAGTCGTGGGCTTCGGCCTGCGCTGCGGGGGCCTGCTGTTCGGCGCCACCGAACGGCGCCGGGCTCGGCTCAGGGGCCAGCGCGCTCAGCGGCGCCAGCTCCGGCACCGGGGAGCCGGGCAGCAGCGGCCAGCGCGGCGAGCCGCCACGGCCGTGTTCGTCACGGGTGAATTCCTGGTATAGCTCGGGCTCACCGCCAAACTGCTTGAACAAACTACGAATATCGTTCGAGGCACTCATGTGTACTGCGCACTTAATAGGTTAGTCAAAGTTCAGGCGTTTGAATGACGGCCTTATGTCAAAAAAAAAGCGCTTTTTAGGTATACCAAGTCTATCTGTCAATTTTACAACGCACACAGCAAACGATGTCAACATGACATTGCCAGCAGGTGATCGACGGTGTGGAATGTCCAACTGCCACCGCGCTCAACGTCGAGCAGGCAGCTGCATGACGCGCGACTGCCCAGTCAGCGGTCACATTCTGTATCTGGCTTGGCGGGAAAAAGTTGAGCCGCGTCTATCAAGCCGCGTGCTTGAGGCTCTGCCAGCCCCATGGGCTGCGCTGTCGCGCAGAAAACTGGTCTCGCAGATGCACCGCGACCTGTGGGAAGCGGCCTTGTGTCGCGACGGGCTGCGCAGCAGCCCCGGCAATTTTGCATGACGCCGGGATCTTGGGGCCGCTTCGCGCCCCATCGCGACACGAGGCCGCTTCCCACGGAGACTGTGTTAAATCAATAAGTTGTAGTTTGCTCTAAGAGAGCCGGCTCCTACAGGGGGCGCGCTGGATTTTGGAAGTTGATCATGACATTGCTGCTGCAGATGTTGCTCAGCAGCTCCAGCGCTCAACGCTCACGCAATGCCTCGGCCTTGGCCTTGATGATCGGCTTGAGCAGGTAGCTCATGATGGTCTTCTTGCCGGTCTTGATATCCACCGTGGCGACCATGCCGGGGATGATCAGCAGCGGCTTGTCGTCGGTGCCCAGGTGGCTTTTTTCGGTGCGCAGGCGGATCGGGTAGTAGGTGGTCTTTTTGTCTTCGTCGGTGACGGTGTCGGCGCCGATCTGTTCGAGCTTGGCTTCGAGCCCGCCGTAGATGGTGTAGTCGTAGGCGGTGAACTTGACCATGGCTTCCTGGCCGGGGTGCAGGAAGGCGATATCCTTGGGCAGGATCTTCGCCTCGATGACCAGCGAATCGTCCAGCGGCACCACTTCGACGATGTCGCTGCCGGGCTGGATCACCCCGCCGATGGTGTTGACCAGCAACTGCTTGACGATGCCGCGCACCGGCGAGGTGACCAGGGTTCGGTTGACCCGGTCGTCCAGGGCCTTGCTGGTGGCGGTGGTCTTGTTGAGGTCGGCGCGGGCCTCGTTGAGCTGGGTGAGGGCGTCGCTGCGGAACTTGCCGCGGGTCTCTTCGATCTTGCTCTGCACCTCCTTCACCGCGGCCTCGGCCCGGGGGATGGCCAGGCCGGTGGCGTCCAGCTCGCCGCGCATTTCCACCTCGGCGCGGCGCAGGCGCAGGATCTCCACCTGGGAGATGGCGCCCTTGGCCACCAGCGGCTCGGACATGCCGATTTCCTGGCGCAACAGCCCCAACTGGTTGCTGTACTGGGCACGCTTGGAGTTGAACTCGCGCAGCTCCTGCTGTTTTTGCACCAGTTGCTGCTGCAGGCCGTCGATTTCGTTGGCCAGTTGCTGGCGGCGGCTGTTGTACAGCGACTCTTCGCTGGCGGCTTGGCTCGGCGCCGACTCGCGCAGCGTGCTGTCGATGTTCAGCGGCCGGTCATCGACCTCGGCACTCAGGCGCTCGACGCGCAGGGCCATGGCCACGCGGTCGGCCTCGGTTTCGCCCTTGTTCGAGGCAAAGCGGGTTTCGTCCAGGCGCAGCAGCGGCTGGCCCACCTCCACCACCTCGCCCTCCTTGGCGAAAATTTCGGCGACGATGCCGCCCTCGAGGTTCTGGATTTTCTGCACCTTGGACGAGGGGATGGCCTTGCCCTCGCCGCGGGTGACCTCGTCGATGGGGGCGAAGCTGGCCCAGACAACCAGGAACAGGAAGAACGCGATCACCCCCCAGATGGTCAGGCGCACCACCCGCGGGGCGTCTTCGATCAGCGCCTTGTTGACCTCGGGCAGGGGTTGCCCGTGGAGCGACTCCGAGCCTTTGAAGTAGCGGCGCAGCTGGTCCTTGAAGTGACCGACATCGAGTTTAGGCAACACTGATCTGCCCCTTCTTCAGCGCATCCATGACAGAAGCTTTCGGGCCATCGGCAACCACCTGGCCGCGGTCGATGACGATCAGCCGGTCGACCAGCGACAGCAACGAGGCGCGGTGGGTGACCAGCAGCACGGTCTTGTTTTCGACCACCGCCTGCAGGCGCTGCTTGAGGCGTTCCTCGCCGGTGTTGTCCATGGCCGCGGTGGGTTCGTCGAGCAGCAGGATCTGCGGGTTGAGCAGCAGCGCCCGGCCCAGGGCGACGTTCTGCCGCTGGCCGCCGGACAGGTTCTGCCCGCGCTCGCCGACCTGCAGCTCGTAGCCGTCCGGGTGCAGCCTTGCGAACTCGTGCACCCCGGCAAGCTCGGCGGCCTGCAGAATCAGCTCGTCCTCAATGTAGCGGGCGCCGCTGACCAGGTTGTCGCGCAGGGTGCCGGCCAGCAGCTGGATATCCTGGGGCACGTAGCCGATGTTGTGGCGCAGCTCGCTGACGTCGATCTGGCGGATGTCCACGCCGTCCACCAGCAGCGCGCCGTTGTCGGCCTCGTACAGGCCGACGATGAGCTTGGCCAGGGAGCTCTTGCCCGAGCCGCTGCGGCCGATGATGCCGACCTTCTCGCCGGGGCGGATGGTCAGGCTGATGTTCTTCAGCGCCATGTTCTGCTGGTTGGGGTAGGTGAAGTCGAGCCCGCGGAACTCGATGGCGCCCTGCAGCACCTGGCGGCTGAGCGGGCGCTCTTCGAAGTTGCGCTCCTGGGGCAGGTCCATCATCTGGTTGGTGGCGGTCATGGTCACCTTGGCCTGCTGATAGCGCGCCAGCAGCCCGTTGAGCTGGCCCAGCGGCCCGAGGGCGCGGCCGCTGAGCATGTAGCAGGCCACCAGGCCGCCCATGCTGAGGTTGCCGTCGATGATCAGGTACACCCCGACGCAGATCATCGCCACGCCGGCCAGTTGCTGGATCAGCAGGGTGATGTTCATGGCCAGGCCCGACAGCACCTTGACCCGCAGCTCCAGGCGGCTGAGGGTGCCGAGGGTCTGCTCCCACATGTACTGGCGCTCGCTCTCGGCGTTGTTGACCTTGACCGCATCCAGCCCGGCGAGGGTCTCGATCAGGCTGGACTGGCGCTCGGAGGCCAGCGCCATGGTCCGCTCCATGGTCGCCATCAGTGGTTTTTGCAGGGCGTAGCCGATACCCAGGGCCAGCGGGAAGGCCAGCACCGGGATCCACACCAGGTGCCCGCCGATGATGGCGATGACCACCAGGATGATCAGGGTGAACGGCAGGTCGATCAGGCTGGTGAGGGTGAGCGAGGCGAGAAAGTCGCGCAAGCCCTGGAACTCGTGGATGTTCTGCGCGTAGCTGCCGACCCGCGCCGGGCGGTACTTCATGGCCATGCCGACGATGCGTTCGAACAGCGTGGCGGAGATGATCAGGTCGGTCTTTTTGCCGGCAAGGTCCAGGCACAGGCTGCGCAAGCCTTTGAGAATGAGGTCGAAGATGTAGGCGCCGGTAATGCCCACCGCCAGCACCCACAGGGTGGAGGTGGCCTGGTTGGGCACAACGCGGTCGTAGACGTTCATCACGAACAACGGCGCGGCCAGGGCAATGAGGTTGATCACAAGGCTGGCGGCGATGGCGTCGATGTACAGCCATTTGCTGCGCAGCAGCGTGTCGCGGAACCAAGAGCGCGTACGCGGGATGAGGTTGCCGTGGTTGACGTCGTACTTGTGCTGCGGCTGGGCGAAGAACACCCGGCCGCTGTAGTCACTTACCAGCGCCTCGCGGCTGACCAGCACCTCGCCGCCGTCGCTTTCGCTGAGCAGCAGGCGTGCGGTGTCGGCGTTTTCCCAGCCCAGCAGCACGGCGGCGCGGCCTTCCTTGAGCAGCAGCATGGCCGGCATGGCGATGCTGGGGATCTGCTCCAGCTTGCGCTGCAGCATGCGCCCCTGCAGGCCGGCGCGGGCGGCGGCACGGGGCAGCAGCTCGGGGGTGAGGCGCTGGGAGGGCAAGGGCAACCCGGTGGTCAGCATCACCCGGCTGGCGGGTTTCTGATGCAGGACGCAAAGGGTCAGCAGGCAGTCCAGCAGCGGATCGTCGTGCTGACTACGCGGATCGTGACTGAGCAGGACTCGACTGACTTCGGATTCCACGTGGCACTCTCTTCATTGCGCAAGTTGCGGGCAACATGCCATCAACCGTCACCCGATGTTCTTCATTGCAGACGGTGGGCCAACACGAAGGTTCATCTTTGTCACCAGCACTTCGCAAGCTATCAGCCATCCTTGGTTATAAGCCTGAACACAAGTTTCATTCAGGCCACAGCACGTTCAAAAGACTAACGCTTGATGGCGCCGATGCAAGTGGAAGTTGCAGCAGTAACGCTTGCGGGGCTTGCCATGCTGCGCGCAAGCCACGTACTACGCGGCTTGCGCACGCATAAAACCGTGAACGCGTCTAGGGTGAAGCTCAACGCCGAGTGCAGCGACGCTTATGAGCCAAGCCATCGGCTATATGACTAATACGAAAGTAAGAGTTGGCAAGCGGTGAAATCACGATATGACTTTAGATTGTCGCGCGCCTGCTACACACGGATAAATGTCAATATTTCGGCATGTTTAACCAGCCGAGAAGAGTAATAGCGAAAGTTTGACAGCCACCAAATAGCGGCACTTTAAAATCATTCCAGCCAGCGCCGGAAACCCCACCGGCAGGCCAGGGAAGGTACAGGTCGGGTCTTCTGGAGAGTTCAATGAGTACTGTTGTTGCCATCGTAGAACGCATTGTTGGCCAGGTCGTTGCAGTGTCGCCGGAAGGCGTGCGACGGGTACTCGTGGAAGGTGACCGCCTGTACGTGGGCGAACAGCTGCTGACCGGGCCGGGCGGCGCGGTGACCCTGCAGCTGCCCGACGGCCGCCACCTGGACCTTGGCCGCGACAGCCAATGGAGCGCCGGCGAGCCCGACCACAGCACCGACATGTGCATGGCCACGGCGCAGAACGCGCCGTCGGTGGAGCAGCTGCAACAGGCGATCGAGGCGGGCCTCGACCCGACCACCGCATTCGAGGCCACCGCAGCCGGCCCCGGAAACGCGGGCAGCGGCAGTGGCGCCCTGGGCGGCGGCCACAGCTTCGTCATCCTCGAGGAGACCGCCGGGGTGGTCGCCCCCAACGTGGGCTACCCCACCGTGCCCTTGGGGTTCAGCGACGGGCTGAGCCCGGCACAGTTCACCAGCCTCGACAGCACCGGGCAAACGACGGCGGCCAGCACCGCGCAAACCGGCACCGCCGTGGTGCTGAGCGCCACACCGTCGATCAGCGAGGCTGGCGGCACCATTGTGTACGTGGCCACGGTGGGCCAGGCGCCGCTGAGCGACCTGACCGTGACGCTGTCCAATGGCGCAGTGATCGTCATCGCCGCCGGGCAGACCAGCGGCTCGGTAAGCGTGACGGTAGCCCCCAACAACACGGTGTACCTCGACGCCCATGACCTGTCGGCCAACATCACCGCCACCAGCGGCGGCGGGCTGAGCGTGAGCATCGACCACACTCCGGCCACCACCCGCGTGGTCGACACCGTCGACATCACCACCGCGACCCTCAGCGCCACGCCGGCCGTGACCGAGGGCGGCGTGGTCACCTACACCGTGACCCTGAGCAACCCTGCGCAAACGCCGGTGACCGTTGCCCTGTCCAATGGCCAGACCCTGACCATCGCTGCCGGCCAGAGCAGCGCCAGCGTTACCGTGCAGACGCCCAACGACGCCTACAAGGGCGCCAGCAACCTGAGCGCCAGCATTACCTCGGCCAACGGCGGCAACTTCGAACACCTGCAGGCCGACACCACCCCGGCCGCCACCCAGGTCAGCGACAGCCTCGACACCACCACGGTGAGCCTGACGGCAACCCCGTCGGTGAGCGAAAACGGCACTATCGTCTACACCGCCAGCGTCAATGCACCCGTTACCGGCACGCCGCTGGTGGTGAGCCTGGCCAACGGGCAGAGCATCACCATTGGTGTGGGCCAGAGCTCCGGCAGCGTGAGCGTGCCGGTGGGCAACGATGTGTACCAGCAACAGGGCCAGGTGAGCACCAGCATCAGCGGGGTGGCCGGCGGCAACTACGAAAACCTGGTGGCCAACCCGGCCCCGGCCAGCACCACGGTCACCGATGTACGCGACAACACCACGGTGACGCTGAGCGCCACGCCGAGCGTGGCCGAGGGCGGGCAGATCGTCTACACCGCGACCCTTGATCACCCAGGCCAGACGGACGTGACCGTCACTTTGAGCAACGGCCAGAGCATCCTCATCGCCGCCAACCAGACCAGCGCCAGCATCAGCCTGCCGGCCCCGGCGGACACCCCCTATGCCGATGCCACGCTGGTCAGCGCGCGTATCACCGGCGCCAGCGGCGGCAACTTCGAAAACCTGGCGATCAATGCCACGCCGGCGGTGACCCAGGTGAGCGACACCCCGGACACCTCCACCGTGACGCTGACGGCCACCCCTTCGGTGGCCGAGGGCGGCACCATCGTCTACACCGCGACCGTGAATGCGCCAGTGACCGGCTCACCGGTGGTGGTCACGCTCGCCAATGGCCAGAGCATCACCATCCCCGTCGGCCAGAGCACAGGCACGGCAACCGGTAGCGTCAGCGATGACGTGTACCAGGGGCATGCGCCGGTGACCAACAGTATCACCGGGGTGTCTGGCGGCAATTACGAGCACCTGGTCGCCGACCCGACGGGTGTCAGCACCACCGTCACCGATGTGCAGAGCACCACCACGGTGACCCTCACCGCCACGCCTTCGGTCGCCGAGGGCGGCACCATCGTCTACACCGCCACGGTCAATGCACCTGTGACAGGCTCGCCGGTGGTGGTCACGCTGGCCAACGGGCAGAGCATCACCATCGCCGTCGGCCAGAGCACAGGCACGGCAACCGGTGCCGCCAGCAACGATGTGTATCAGGGGCATGCGCCGGTTACCAACAGCATCTCCGGCGTTTCCGGGGGTAACTTCGAGAACCTGGTAGCGAACCAGAACCCGGTCAGCACCACCGTCACCGATGTGCAGGACACCACCACGGTGACCCTCACCGCCACCTCTTCGGTCGCCGAAGGCGGCACCATCGTTTACACCGCGAGCGTTGACGCGCCTGTTGCAGGCTCACCCGTGGTGGTGACCCTGACCAATGGCCAGACCATCACCATCCCGGTCGGGCAAAGCTCGGGCACCGCTACCGCAGTGGTCAGCGATGACGCCTACCAAGGGCATGCGCCGATCAGCAACAGCATCTCCGGGGTGGCTGGCGGCAACTTCGAAAGCCTGGTGGGTAACCAGACGCCGGTCAGCACCACGGTCACCGATGTGCAAACCACTACCACCGTGACGCTGACTGCCACCCCTTCGGTGGCCGAAGGCGGCACCATCGTCTACACCGCCACGCTCAACGCCCCGGTGACCGGTTCGCCGGTGGTCGTGACCCTGGCCAACGGCCAGACCATCACCATCCCGGTCGGCCAGAGCGCCGGCACTGCCACCGGAACCGCCAGCGACGACGTGTATCAAGGGCACGCGCCAGTCAGCAACAACATCACCGGTGTGTCCGGCGGCAATTACGAGAATCTGGTCGCAAACCAGGACCCGGTGAACACCACGGTCACCGACGTGCAGACCAGCAGCACGGTGACCCTCACCGCCACGCCGTCGGTCGCCGAGGGTGGCACCATCGTTTACACCGCCACGCTCAGCGCACCGGTCACCGGCTCACCCGTGGTGGTCAACCTGGCCAATGGGCAGACCATCACCATCCCGGTGGGCGCAAGCTCCGGCACCGCCACGGGGGCGGTCACCAACGACGTGTACCAGGGCCATGCCGCGGTCAGTAACAGCATCAGCGGGGTGAGCGGGGGTAGCTACGAGCACCTGGTCGCCGACCAGAACCCGGTCAGCACCACCGTGACCGATGTGCAGGACACCACCACCGTCACCCTGACCGCCACCCCCTCGGTGGCCGAAGGCGGCACCATCGTCTACACCGCGAGTGTCGGCGCACCGGTGACGGGCTCGCCTGTCGTGGTTTCGCTGGCGGGCGGGCAGACCATCACCATCCCCGTCGGCCAGAGTTCCGGCACCGCCACTGGCGCCGTGACCAATGACGTGTACCAAGGGCATGCGCCAGTCAGCAACAACATCACGGGTGTGTCTGGCGGCAGCTACGAGCACCTGGTCGCCGACCAGAACCCGGTCAGCACCACCGTGACCGACGTGCAGGACACCACCACCGTCACCCTGACCGCTACACCTTCGGTCGCAGAGGGCGGCACCATCATCTACACCGCTTCGGTAGGCGCGCCGGTGACGGGCTCGCCGGTGGTGGTCACCCTCGCCAACGGGCAGAGCATCAACATCCCGGTCGGGCAAAGTTCGGGCACCGCCACCGAAGCTGTGAGCGATGATGTCTATCAGGGGCATGCCGCCGTCACCAACAGCATCACCGGTGCGTCCGGTGGCAACTTCGAAAACCTGGTGGCCAACCAGACGCCGGTCAGCACGAGCGTGACCGACGTGCAGAGCACCAGCAGCGTGACCCTTACCGCCACCCCTTCGGTGGCCGAGGGCGGCACTATCGTCTACACCGCCACGGTCAGCGCACCGGTGACTGGCTCGCCTGTGGTGGTGACCCTGGCGAACGGCCAGACCATCACCATCCCGGTCGGCCAGAGCTCTGGCACAGCCACGGGGGCCGTGACCAATGACGTGTACCAAGGCCACGCGCCGGTCAGCAACAACATCACTGGCGTCAGCGGCGGCAACTACGAGCACCTGGCGGCCGACCAGACACCGGTCAGCACCACGGTCACCGACGTGCAGGACACCACTACCGTCACCCTGACCGCCACACCCAGCGTGGCCGAAGGCGGCACCATTGTTTACACGGCGAGCGTGAATGCACCGGTCACAGGTGCGCCTGTGGTGGTAAGCCTGGCCAATGGCCAAACCATCACCATCCCGGTTGGGCAAAGCTCGGGGACCGCCACCGGCGCCGTAACCAACGACGTGTATCAGGGCCACGCGCCGGTCAGTAACAACATCACCGGCGTATCCGGCGGCAGCTACGAGCACATGGTCGCCGACCAGAACCCGGTCAGCACCACCGTCACCGATGTACAGGACACCACCACCGTCACCCTCACCGCCACACCCAGCGTGGCCGAGGGCGGCACCATTGTTTACACGGCAACCGTCAATGCACCGGTCACAGGCTCCCCCGTGGTGGTGACCCTCGCGGGCGGGCAGACCATCACCATCCCGGTTGGGCAAAGCACCGGCACCGCCACTGAAGCGGTGACCGACGACGCGTATCAAGGGCATGCCGCGGTGAGCAACAGCATCACCGGTGTTTCTGGCGGCAATTACGAGAGCCTGGTGGCCAACCAGACGCCGGTCAGCACCACCGTCAGCGATGTGCAAACCACCACCACCGTTACGCTGACGGCAACACCAAGCGTGGCCGAGGGCGGGACGATCATCTACACCGCATCGGTCGGGGCGCCGGTGACCGGCTCGCCGGTGGTGGTGACCCTGGCGGGCGGCCAGAGCATCACCATCCCGGTCGGGCAGAGCTCAGGCACCGCCACCGGGGCGGTGACCAACGACGTCTATCAGGGCCATGCGCCGGTCAGCAACAACATCACCGGCGTATCCGGCGGCAGCTACGAGCACCTGGTCGCCGACCAGAACCCGGTCAGCACCACCGTCACCGATGTTCAGGACACCACCACGGTAACCCTGACCGCCACGCCAAGCGTGGCCGAAGGCGGCACCATCGTTTACACCGCGACCGTCAACTCACCGGTGACCGGCTCGCCGGTAGTGGTAACCCTCGCCAATGGCCAGACCATCAGCATCCCGGTCGGCCAGAGCTCCGGCACCGCCACCGGCGCGGTGACCAACGACGTGTATCAAGGGCATGCGCCGGTCAGTAACAGCATCACTGGCGTCAGCGGCGGCAACTACGAGCACCTGGTCGCCGACCAGAACCCGGTCAGCACCACCGTCACCGACGTGCAGGACACCACCACCATCACCCTGACGGCGACACCAAGCGTGGCCGAGGGCGGCACCATCATCTACACCGCCTCGGTCGGGGCGCCGGTCACCGGATCGCCTGTGGTGGTGACCCTGGCAGGCGGCCAGACCATCACCATCCCGGTTGGCCAGAGCTCCGGCAGCGCAACCGGGGCGGTGACCAACGATGTGTATCAAGGCCACGCACCGGTCACCAACAACATCACTGACGTGAGCGGCGGCAACTACGAAAACCTGGTGGCCAACCAGGACCCGGTGAACACCACCGTCACCGATGTGCAGGACACCACCACCGTCACCCTCACCGCCACGCCAAGCGTGGCTGAAGGGGGCACCATCGTTTACACCGCGACCGTCAATGCACCGGTGACTGGTTCGCCTGTGGTGGTGACCCTGGCAAACGGCCAGAGCATCACCATCCCGGTCGGGCAGAGCTCGGGGACCGCCACCGGGGCGGTGACCAATGACGTCTATCAGGGCCACGCGCCGGTCACCAATAACATCACCGGTGTGTCCGGCGGCAACTACGAACACCTGGCTGCCAACCAGGACCCGGTCAGCACCACCGTCACCGATGTGCAAGACACCACCACCGTCACTCTGACCGCTACACCTTCGGTCGCCGAGGGCGGCACCATCGTCTACACCGCAACCGTCAACGCGCCGGTAACCGGCGCCCCCGTGGTGGTGAGCCTGACCAATGGCCAGACCATCACCATCCCGGTGGGCCAGAGCAGCGGCACCGCAACCGGGGCCGTGACCGATGACGCCTACCAAGGTCACGCACCGGTCAGCAACAGCATTTCCGGGGTTTCTGGCGGCAATTACGAGAGCCTGGTCGCTGACCAGAACCCGGTGAGCACCACAGTCACCGATGTACAAACCACGACCACGGTGACCCTGACCGCCACCCCTTCGGTGGCCGAAGGCGGCACCATCGTCTACACCGCGACCGTCAACGTGCCGGTGACCGGCTCGCCGGTGTTGGTATCGCTCGCCAATGGCCAGACCATCACCATCCCGGTTGGGCAGAGCTCCGGCACGGCCACCGGGGCCGTGACCAATGACGTCTACCAAGGCCATGCTCCGGTCACCAACAACATCACCGGCGTCAGCGGCGGAAACTACGAGCAGTTGGTGGCTGACCAGAGCCCTGTAAGCACTAGCGTCACCGATGTACAGGACACCACCACCGTCACACTGACGGCGACGCCAAGCGTGGCCGAGGGTGGCACCATCATCTATACCGCCAGCGTGGGAGCACCGGTGACTGGCTCGCCGGTCGTGATCTCGCTGGCTAACGGCCAGACCATCACCATCCCGGTCGGCCAGAGCTCCGGCACCGCCACCGGTACCGTGACCAACGATGTTTACCAAGGCCATGCGCCGGTCAGCAACAACATCACCGGGGTCAGCGGCGGCAATTACGAAAACCTGGTCGCTAACCAGAACCCGGTCAGCACCACCGTCACTGATGTGCAGGACACCACCACCGTGACCCTGACCGCCACGCCCAGCGTGGCCGAAGGCGGTACCATCGTTTACACCGCCAGTGTGGCGGCGCCGGTCACAGACTCCCCGGTGGTGGTCGCGCTGAGCAACGGGCAAACCATCACCATCCCCGTGGGCCAGAGCTCCGGTACCGCCACCGGCACCGTGACCGATGACGTCTACCAAGGCCATGCACCGGTCAGCAACAGCATCACCAGCGTCACCGGCGGCAACTACGAGAGCCTGGTGGCGGACCAGACGCCAGTCAGCACCACGGTCACCGATGTACAAAGCACCACCACGGTCACCCTGACCGCCACCCCGAGCGTTGCCGAGGGCGGCACCATCACCTACACCGCCACGGTCGATGCACCGGTCACTGGCAGCCCGGTCACGGTGACATTGACCAACGGCCAGACCATCACCATCCCGGTGGGTGAGAGCTCGGGCACCGCCACGGGCGCGGTCAGCAACGACGTCTACCAGGGCCATGCCCCTGTGAGCAACAGCATTTCCGGGGTTTCCGGCGGTAACTACGAGCATCTGGTGGCCAACCCGAACCCGGTCAGCACCAGCGTGACCGATACCCAGGACACCACCACGGTGTCGCTGTCGGCAACGCCAAGCGTGGATGAAGGTGGCCAGATCACCTACACCGCCACCTTGACCAGCGCCGCCCAGTCCGACGTTACCGTGACCCTGAGCAACGGCCAGAGCATCACCATCGCGGCCAACCAGACCTCGGGCAGCGTCACCGTGGCTGCGCCGGGCGACGACCCGTATGTCGATGCCGGGCAGGTCAGCGCGCACATTACCGGGGCTTCTGGTGGCAACTTCGAGAACCTTGCGGTGAACAGTACGGCGGCGGTGACACAGGTTACCGATACCACCGACACCACCACGGTCACCCTGACCGCTACGCCTAGCGTGGCCGAGGGTGGGACGATCATCTATACCGCCAGCGTGGGGGCACCGGTGACCGGTTCGCCGGTCGTGGTTTCACTGGCCAGCGGGCAGACCATCACTATCCCGGTCGGGCAGAGTTCCGGGACCGCCACGGGTGCCGTGACCAACGATGTCTACCAGGGCCATGCTGCCGTTACCAACAACATCACCGGCGTATCCGGCGGCAATTACGAGAATCTGGTCGCCAATCAGGATCCGGTCAGCACTACCGTCACAGATGTTCAGGACACCACCACGGTCACCCTGACCGCCACGCCGAGCGTGGCTGAAGGCGGGACAATCATCTATACAGCCAGCGTTGGTGCTCCGGTGACCGGTTCGCCGGTCGTGGTTTCGTTGGCAAACGGGCAGACCATCACTATTCCGGTCGGGCAGAGTTCAGGCACGGCCACGGGTGCGGTGACCAACGACGTCTACCAGGGCCATGCTCCGGTAACCAACAACATCACTGGCGTATCCGGCGGCAACTACGAAAACCTCGTCGCTAACCAGAATCCGGTCAGCACCACCGTCACTGATGTTCAGGACACCACCACGGTCACCCTCACCGCCACGCCAAGCGTGGCCGAGGGCGGCACGATCATTTACACCGCTTCGGTCGGGGCACCGGTGACTGGCTCACCAGTCGTGGTTTCGCTGGCCAATGGGCAAACCATCACCATCCCAGTAGGGCAAAGCTCCGGCACGGCCACAGGCGCCGTGACCAATGACGTCTACCAAGGCCATGCGCCGGTCACCAACAACATCACCGGCGTATCCGGCGGCAACTACGAGAACCTGGTCGCCAATCAGGATCCGGTCAGCACTACCGTCACTGATGTTCAGGACACCACCACCGTGACGCTCACCGCCACGCCGAGCGTGGCCGAAGACGGCACGATTATTTACACCGCTTCGGTCGGGGCACCAGTGACTGGCTCGCCGGTCGTGGTATCGCTGGCCAACGGGCAAACCATCACCATCCCAGTAGGGCAAAGCTCCGGCACGGCCACAGGCGCCGTGACCAATGACGTCTACCAAGGCCATGCGCCGGTCACCAACAACATCACCGGCGTATCCGGCGGCAACTACGAGAACCTGGTCGCCAATCAGGATCCGGTCAGCACTACCGTCACTGATGTTCAGGACACCACCACCGTGACGCTCACCGCCACGCCGAGCGTGGCCGAAGACGGCACGATTATTTACACCGCTTCGGTCGGGGCACCAGTGACTGGCTCGCCGGTCGTGGTATCGCTGGCCAACGGGCAAACCATCACCATCCCAGTAGGGCAAAGCTCCGGCACGGCCACAGGCGCCGTGACCAACGACGTATATCAAGGCCACGCGCCAGTTACCAACAACATCACCGGTGTCAGCGGTGGCAACTACGAGAACCTCGTTGCCAACCAGAACCCAGTCAGCACCACCGTGACCGATGTGCAAGACACCACCACGGTGACCCTGACTGCCACGCCGAGCGTGGCCGAGGGCGGGACGATCATCTATACCGCCAGCGTGGGGGCACCGGTGACTGGCTCTGCGGTCGTGGTTTCGCTGGTCAACGGGCAAACCATCACCATCCCGGTCGGGCAGAGCTCCGGTACGGCCACGGGCGCTGTGACCAACGACGTCTATCAAGGTCACGCGGCAGTAACCAACAACATCACCGGGGTGTCTGGCGGCAATTACGAGAACCTGGTCGCCAATCAGGACCCGGTCAGCACCAGCGTCACCGATGTTCAGGACACCACCACAGTCACCCTGACGGCTACGCCGAGCGTGGCCGAGGGCGGGACTATCATTTACACCGCTTCGGTCGGGGCGCCAGTGACTGGCTCGCCGGTCGTGGTTTCTTTGGCCAACGGGCAGACCATCACCATTCCCGTGGGCCAGAGCTCTGGTACTGCCACGGGTGCTGTGACCAACGACGTCTACCAAGGTCATGCGCCGGTCAGCAACAACATCACCGGGGTGTCCGGCGGCAACTACGAGAACCTGGTCGCTAACCAGGAGCCCGTAAGCACCACAGTGACCGATGTTCAGGACACCACGACGGTAACCCTTACCGCCACGCCGAACGTGGCTGAAGGCGGCACGATCATTTACACCGCCAGCGTAGGTGCACCAGTGACTGGCTCGCCGGTCGTGGTTTCGCTGGCCAACGGGCAGACCATTACCATCCCGGTTGGCCAAAGCTCAGGCACCGCCACGGGCGCCGTGACCAACGATGTCTACCAGGGCCATGCTGCAGTTACCAACAACATCACCGGCGTATCTGGCGGCAATTACGAGAATCTGGTCGCAAACCAGAACCCGGTCAGTACTACTGTCACCGATGTGCAGGACACCACCACCGTTACCCTGACCGCCACGCCGAGCGTGGCCGAGGGCGGCACGATCATCTACACCGCCACGGTCGGCGCACCGGTTACCGGCAGCCCGGTTGTAGTCAGCTTGGCCAATGGCCAGACCATCACCATCCCCGTCGGCCAAAGCTCCGGCACGGCCACCGGCGCCGTGACCAACGACGTCTATCAAGGCCACGCGCCGGTCAGCAACAACATCACTGGCGTATCCGGCGGTAACTACGAAAATCTGGTCGCCAACCAGGACCCGGTCAGCACAACCGTCACCGATGTGCAGGACACCACCACGGTGACCTTGACCGCCACGCCAAGCGTGGCCGAGGGCGGCACCATCATCTACACCGCCTCGGTCGGTGCTCCGGTGACTGGTTCGCCGGTTGTGGTTTCGCTGGCCAACGGGCAGACCATCACCATTCCGGTCGGGCAGAGTTCCGGCACGGCCACCGGCGCCGTGACCAATGACGTCTACCAAGGCCACGCGCCGGTCAGCAACAACATCACCGCCGTCAGCGGCGGTAATTACGAAAATCTGGTCGCTAACCAGAATCCGGTCAGCACCACGGTCACCGACACCCAGGACACCACCACGGTTTCCCTGTCGGCAACACCGAGCGTCGCGGAAGGTGGCCAGATCGTCTACACCGCGACCCTGACCAACGCAGCCCAGTCTGCAGTCACCGTTACCTTGAGCAACGGCCAAACCATCACCATCGGCGCCAACCAGACCTCGGGCAGCGTAACCGTGGCTGCGCCAGGGGATGACCCGTATGTGGATGCCGGCCAGGTGAGTGCGCGCATCACCGGCGCCAATGGCGGCAACTTCGAGAACCTGGCGGTCAACAGCACGCCTGCGGTGACCAACGTCACCGATACCATCGACACCACCACAGTCACCCTGACCGCTACGCCTAGCGTGGCCGAAGGTGGGACGATCATCTATACCGCCAGCGTCGGCGCACCGGTGACAGGTTCGCCTGTCGTGGTAACCCTGGCCAACGGGCAAACCATCACCATCCCGGTCGGCCAGAGTTCCGGCACCGCCACGGGCGCCGTGACCAACGATGTCTACCAAGGCCATGCGCCCGTTACCAACAGCATCACCGGCGTCAGCGGTGGCAACTACGAACACCTGGTCGCCAATCAGAACCCGGTCAGCACCAACGTAACCGACGTGCAGGACACCACCACGGTAACCCTGACCGCCACGCCAAGCGTGGCCGAGGGCGGCACCATCATTTACACCGCCACGGTCGGCGCGCCGGTCACCGGCAGCCCGGTTGTAGTCAGCCTGGCCAACGGGCAGACCATCACCATCCCGATAGGTCAGAGCTCCGGCACTGCCACGGGTGCGGTGACCAACGACGTCTATCAAGGCCACGCGCCAGTTACCAACAACATCACCGGTGTCAGCGGTGGCAACTACGAGAACCTCGTAGCTAACCAGAATCCGGTCAGCACTACAGTGACCGATGTGCAGGACACCACCACGGTGACCCTGACCGCCACGCCGAGCGTCGCCGAGGGCGGGACGATCATCTACACCGCCTCGGTCGGTGCTCCGGTGACGGGAAGCCCGGTCGTAGTGAGCCTCGCCAACGGGCAAACCATCACCATCCCGGTGGGCCAAAGCTCCGGCACGGCCACCGGCGCCGTGACCAATGACGTCTACCAAGGCCATGCGCCGGTTACCAACAACATCACCGGGGTGTCCGGCGGCAACTACGAATACCTCGTCGCCAACCAGAACCCGGTCAGCACGACGGTCACCGACGTACAGGACACCACCACGGTCACCCTGAGCGCCACGCCAAGCGTGTCCGAAGGCGGCACGATCATTTACACCGCTTCGGTCGGGGCACCGGTGACTGGCTCACCGGTCGTGGTTTCGCTGGCCAATGGACAGACCATCACCATCCCGGTCGGGCAAAGCTCAGGCACAGCCACGGGTACGGTGACCAATGACGTCTACCAAGGCCACGCGCCAGTAACCAACAACATCACCGGTGTGTCCGGCGGCAACTACGAAAATCTGGTCGCCAACCAGAACCCGGTCAGCACCACGGTCACCGACGTACAGGACACCACCACCGTCATCCTGACCGCCACGCCGAGCGTCGCCGAAGGCGGCACGATCATTTACACCGCGACCGTCGGGGCTCCGGTCACTGGAAGCCCGGTCGTGGTCAGCCTCGCCAACGGGCAAACCATCACCATTGGGGTTGGTCAAAGCTCAGGCACTGCAACCGGCGCCGTGACCAACGACGTTTACCAAGGCCATGCACCGGTCACCAACAACATCACCGGCGTCAGCGGTGGCAACTACGAGAACCTCGTAGCCAACCAGAACCCGGTGAGTACCACCGTGACAGATGTACAGGACACCACCACGGTGACCCTGACTGCCACGCCAAGTGTCGCCGAGGGTGGCACCATCATCTACACCGCTACAGTTGGGGCTCCGGTCACCGGCAGCCCGGTCGTGGTCAGCCTGGCCAACGGCCAGACCATCACCATTCCGGTCGGCCAGAGCTCCGGCACTGCCACGGGCGCAGTGACCAACGACGTCTATCAAGGCCATGCCGCAGTCACCAACAACATCACCGGGGTCAGCGGTGGCAACTACGAGAACCTGGTCGCCAACCAGAACCCGGTCAGCACCTCCGTCACGGATGTTCAGGACACCACGACGGTATCGCTTTCGGCCACGCCAAGTGTTGTGGAGGGTGGCCAGATCACCTACACCGCGACCCTGACCAATGCGGCCCAGACCGCCGTCACCGTCACCCTGAGCAACGGCCAGAGCATCACCATCGGCGCCAACCAGACTTCGGGCAGCGTCACGGTGGCTGCGCCGGGCGATGACCCTTACGTGGATGCCGGCCAGGTGAGTGCGCGCATCACCGGCGCCAGCGGCGGCAACTTCGAGAACCTGGCGGTCAACAGCACGCCAGCGGTGACCAACGTCACCGATACCATCGATACGACGACCGTGACGCTCACCGCCACCAACTCGGTTGCCGAGGGCGGCACCATCGTCTACACCGCCACGGTCGGGGCACCGGTCACCGGCAGTGCGGTGGTGGTGACCTTGACCAACGGCCAGACCATCACCATTCCCGTGGGCCAAAGCTCGGGCACGGCGACCGGCAGCGTGACCAATGACGTGTATCAGGGCCATGCCCCGGTCACCAACGGCATCTCCAACGTCAGCGGCGGCAACTACGAAAACCTGGTGGCCAACAAGACTCCGGTCAGCACCACCGTCACCGATGTTCAGGACACCACTACCGTGACCCTGACCGCCACGCCAAGCGTGGCCGAGGGTGGGACCATCATCTACACCGCCACGGTCGGCGCACCGGTTACCGGCAGCCCGGTTGTAGTCAGCTTGGCCAATGGCCAGACCATCACCATCCCCGTCGGCCAAAGCTCCGGCACGGCCACCGGCGCCGTGACCAATGACGTGTATCAAGGCCACGCACCGGTTACGAACAACATCACCGGAGTCAGCGGTGGCAACTACGAAAACCTCGTAGCCAACCAGAACCCAGTCAGCACCACCGTCACTGACGTTCAGGACACCACTACCGTGACTCTGACCGCCACGCCAAGCGTGGCCGAAGGCGGCACCATCACCTACACCGCCACGGTGGGTGCACCGGTTACCGGCAGCCCGGTCGTGGTAACCCTGGCCAACGGGCAGACCATCACCATCCCGGTGGGCCAGAGCTCCGGCACTGCCACGGGTGCCGTGACCAACGACGTCTATCAAGGGCATGCACCGGTCACTAACAACATCACCGGGGTCAGCGGCGGCAACTACGAAAACCTCGTAGCCAACCAGACACCGGTCAACACCACCGTCACTGATGTGCAGGACACCACCACGGTGACCCTCACCGCCACGCCGAGCGTGGCCGAGGGCGGCACCATAATCTACACCGCAACGGTCGGCGCTCCGGTCACCGGCAGCCCGGTCGTGGTCAACCTTGCCAACGGCCAGTCCATCACCATTGCGGTCGGTCAGAGCTCCGGTACTGCCACTGGCGCGGTGACCAATGACGTCTATCAAGGCCACGCCCCGGTCACCAACAACATCACCAGCGTCAGCGGCGGCAACTACGAAAACCTGGTGGCCAACCAGAACCCGGTCAGCACCAGCGTCACCGATGTGCAGGACACCACCACCGTCACCCTGACCGCCACACCGAGCGTGGCCGAAGGCGGCACGATCATTTACACCGCGACCGTCGGGGCGCCGGTTACCGGCAGCCCGGTCGTAGTCAGCCTGGCCAACGGGCAGACCATCACCATCCCAGTTGGCCAAAGCTCCGGCACCGCAACCGGTGCGGTGACCAACGACGTCTACCAAGGCCATGCAGCGGTCACCAACAACATCACCGGGGTCAGCGGCGGCAACTACGAGAATCTGGTCGCCAACCAGAACCCGGTCAGCACCACTGTCACGGATGTGACCGACACCACGACGGTATCGCTGTCGGCCACGCCGAGTGTTGCGGAGGGTGGCCAGATCACCTACACCGCCACCCTGACCAATGCGGCGCAGACCGCCGTCACCGTCACCCTGAGCAATGGCCAGAGCATCACCATCGGCGCCAACCAGACCTCGGGCAGCGTCACGGTGGCCGCACCGGGTGATGACCCTTACGTGGATGCGGGCCAGGTCAGTGCGCGCATCACCGGCGCCAGCGGCGGCAACTTCGAGAACCTGGCGGTCAACAGCACGCCAGCGGTGACCAACGTCACCGATACCATCGACACGACGACCGTGACGCTTACCGCCACCAATTCGGTTGCCGAGGGTGGCACCATCGTCTACACCGCCACGGTCGGGGCACCGGTCACCGGCAGCCCGGTCACGGTGACGCTGACCAATGGCCAGACCATCACCATTCCCGTCGGCCAAAGCTCGGGCACGGCGACCGGCAGCGTGACCAATGACGTGTACCAGGGGCATGCGCCGGTCACCAATGGCATCTCCAATGTCAGCGGCGGCAACTACGAAAACCTGGTGGCCAACAAGACTCCGGTCAGCACCACCGTCACCGATGTTCAGGACACCACTACCGTGACCCTGACCGCCACGCCAAGCGTGGCCGAGGGCGGCACCATCGTGTACACCGCAAGCGTGGGTGCGCCGGTGACCGGCAGTGCCGTGTTGGTGACACTGGCCAACGGCCAGACCATCACCATCCCGGTCGGGCAAAGCTCCGGCACGGCAACGGGCGCCGTGACCAACGACGTGTACCAGGGCCATGCTCCGGTCACCAACAACATCACCGGCGTGTCCGGCGGCAACTACGAAAACCTGGTGGCCAACCAGACACCAGTCAGCACCACCGTGACCGATGTGCAGGACACCACCACCGTGACCCTGACTGCCACGCCAAGCGTGGCCGAGGGCGGCACCATCATATACACCGCCACCGTCGGTGCGCCGGTCACCGGCAGCCCGGTAGTGGTGACGCTGGCAGGCGGCCAGACCATCACCATCCCGGTGGGCCAGAGCTCCGGCACGGCCACCGGTAGCGTCACCAACGACGTTTACCTGGGCCACGCCCCGGTCACCAACAACATCACCGGGGTCAGCGGCGGCAACTACGAGAACCTGGTGGCCAACCAGAACCCGGTCAGCACAACAGTGACCGATGTACAGGACACCACCACGGTGACCCTGACTGCCACGCCGAGCGTGGCCGAGGGCGGCACCATCATCTACACCGCGACCGTAGGCGCCCCGGTCACCGGCACGCCGGTGGTGGTGACCCTGACCAACGGCCAGACGATTACCATCCCGGTGGGCCAGAGCTCCGGCACCGCCACCGGCACGGTCACCAACGACGTGTACCAAGGCCATGCGCCGGTGACCAACAGCATCAGCAGCGTCAGCGGCGGCAACTACGAGAACCTGGTGGCCAACAAGGGCGTGCTCAGCACCACGGTCACCGACGTGCAGGACACCACCACAGTGACCCTGACCGCCACGCCGACCGTGGCCGAAGGCGGCCAGATCGTCTACACCGCAACCCTGACCAACCCGGCGCAGACCGCCGTGACGGTGACCCTGAGCAACGGCCAGAGCATCACCATCGGCGCCAACCAGTCGTCGGGCAGCGTCACCGTGGCGGCCCCGGCCGACGATGTGTACATCGACGCAGGCCCGGTCAGCGCGACCATCACCGGCGCCAGCGGCGGCAACTTCGAAAACCTGGCGATCAACAGCACGCCTGCAGTCACCGCGGTGACCGACACGATCAACAACACCACGGTGGGCATCACCGGCAGCGCGACGGTGGCCGAGGGCAGCAACGCCACCTACACCCTGACCCTGAGCAACGCGCCGCAAACCGACGTGGTGGTCAAACTGAGCTACAGCGGCACCGCCACCAACGGCGTTGACTACACCGGCGTGGCCAGCGTGGTGATCAAGGCCAACAGCACCTCGGCCACCTTCACCATCCCCACGCTCAAGGACAACATCACCGAGGGCACCGAGCAGTTCAACGTGAAGATCGACTCGGCCACCGGCGGCAACTTCGAGGGGCTGGTGGTCAATGGCAGCGCGGCCAGCGTCACCACCCAGCTGTTCGAGCCGGCGCCGGTGCTGGACCTGGACGCCAACGACTCGAGCGGCAAGAACGGCGCCGACTACCAGACCACCTACACCGAGAACGGCGCCGGCAATTCGATCAGTGACCTGGATATCTCCATCACCGACTTCGACAGCAGCCAGCTGGCCGGCGCCACGGTCACCCTGACCAACCGCCAGCCGGGCGATGTGCTGAACCTGGGCAACAGCGTCAACGGCATCACCATCACCTCGACGGTGACGGGCGGCCAGGTGGTGCTGACCTTGAGCGGCACGGCCTCGCTGGCCGACTACATGCAGGCGATCAAGAACATCACCTTTGCCAGCACCAGCGAGGACCCGAGCACCACGCCGCGGGTCATTACCGTGACGGTGACCGACGGGGTCAATGTGTCCAACACCGCCACCACCACGGTCAACGTGGTGGCCGTCAACGACGCGCCGGTTACCACCGGCGGCGCGGTGACCGGGGTGGAAGACACCGAGCTGGTGCTGAACTGGAGCAACTTCAACGTCACCGACGTTGACAGCCCGGCCGCAAGCCTGGGGGTGACCTTCACCAAGCTGCCGGACCTTGGCAGCCTCAAGTTCTTCAACGGCACTGCCTGGGTGGACGTTACCCTCAACCAGACCGTGAGCCAGGCCGACATCAGCGCCGGCAAGCTCAAGTTCGTGCCGCTGGCCAACCAGTCCGGCGTCGACGGCTACGGTGGCAGCGGCGTTGGCAACAAGCAGGCTGACTACGCGCAGGTGAAGTACAAGCCCACCGACGGCGTCACCCCGGGCAGCGAGGCCACGCTGAAGGTGGACATCACCCCGGTGGCCGACAAGCCGAACCTGAGCATCGCCAGCAACAACGTCAACTCCCTGGGCCTGACCAAGGAGACCTGGACCAGCCTTACCGGCCTTGGCACCAACGGCAACGGCATCACCGGCGATGCGTTGAAGACGGTGTTCGCCAATTCTGGCAACGCCAGCAAGAGCGAAACCACCACCAACGTGCAGTCCGATGCCAGCGTGGCGGCGCAGAGCGGCTCGAAGACTTCCGGCCTGATCTACCTGGAAGCCGGCAAGACCTACACCTTCAGCGGCACCGCCGATGACAGCCTGCTGGTGAACATCGGCGGCAAGAACGTGGTCACCGCCACCTGGGGGGGCGGCGGCACGGTGGCGGGCAGCTACACGCCGACCACCAGCGGCTACTACACCCTGGAGATCTACCACGCCAACCAGGCCGGCCCGGGCAGCTACGACATCAATGTGAAGGTGGGCAACGGGCTGGTCACCGACCTGAACAGCACCAACATTCCGATGTACCCGAGCGTCACCGAGCTGGGCAACGCCGGAGTGACGGTGTCGGACCTGCATGGCAGCAGCGGCCAGGGCTATTACGACGGCTACAAGCTCAACGAAGGGCCGGAGAACGGCAGCGTCAAGCTGGTGGGCATCACCAGCAGCCTGACCGACACCGACGGCTCGGAGAGCCTGAGCGTGAAGCTGGGAGGCATCCCGGCGGGCTCGGTGGTGACCGACAACGCCGGCCACAGCATTACCGTGGGCACCACGGCGGTGGATGTCACCGGCTGGAACCTGGGCAGCCTGGCGATCAAGCCACCGGCCTACTACTACGGCCAGTTCGACGTGAAGGTGACCTCCACCTCCAGCGAGAGCGTCGGCGGCAGCCAGGCCACCACCGAGGGCACGCTGAAGGTCACGGTGTACCCGGAAACCTATACCTCCACCAACCTGGGCACCGACAGCGACACCAGCACCGGCACGGTCAACAACGACATCATCATCGCCGACGTGACCGGCCTGCATGTGGTTGCCGGCAAGGACTACAACATCGCCTTCATCGTCGACACCTCGGGCAGCATGGGGCAGTCCGGCGTGGACGGGGCCAAGGCGTCGCTGGAGTCGGTGTTCAGGACGCTGGCCGCAAGCGTCAAGGGTTCGCTCTCGGGGACGGTCAACATCCTGCTGGTGGACTTCGCCACCCAGGTCAAGAGCACGGTGTCGGTGACACTCAACGATGCCGGGCTCAAGACCCTGCTCAACGCGCTCGGCACCCTGAGCGCCGATGGCGGCACCAACTACGAAGATGCCTTCAAGACCACCGCCAACTGGTTCCAGACCCTGAAGAACGCCGGCAACACCGGCAGCAACCAGACCTTCTTCATCACCGACGGCCAGCCCACCTACTACCAGACCGGCGAACAGGGCAACCCGACGCTGGCCAACAGCTCGACCAAGCTGGACACCTTCCTCAGCACCATCAACTACAAGGTGGGCGACACGGTCACCAACTACCAGCTGGATGCCACCAACCGGGTGTCGATCGACAGCAGCGGCAAGCTGACCGCCGAAACCCGCGGCAACTTCGACCTGCTGAGCTGGAGCTACAAGTGGAACACCGTGACCAGCGGCAGCATTCGCGCCGAGGGCAACGGCGGTTATGAGCTGTCGACCCGCGCCGGTACCGGCAACACCACCACCGACGCGACCCTGACCAACTCCACCGACAGCTACAAGATCCTCGCGGCGCTGTCGACGGTGGAGGCCATCGGCCTGAACAGCGGGGTGAATACCAACGACCTCAAGCCCTACGATTCGGACAGCACGCCGCAGACCAACATCGACCCGACCAAGCTGGCCGATGCCATCCTCGGCCACACCGAGGCCACCGTGCCCGGCTCGGACAAGGTGGACGGCGGCGATGGCCACGACATCATCTTCGGCGACCTGGTGACCTTCGATTCGATCCCGGGCACCGGGGTGGAGGCGATCCAGGCGTTCGTCGCCACCAAGCTGGGGGTGGATGCGGGCGACGTGGATGCGCGGATGATGCACCAGTACGTGTCGGAGCATTACACCGAGTTCGACGTGTCGCGCAGCAACGACGGCAACGACACGCTGTTGGGCGGGGCCGGCAACGACATCATCTTCGGCCAGGGCGGCAACGACTACCTCGATGGCGGCAAGGGCAACGACATCCTGCTGGGTGGTACCGGCAACGACACCTTGCTGGGCGGGGAAGGCAACGACCTGCTGTTTGGCGGGGCCGGCAACGACACCCTGATCGGTGGCAAGGGCAACGACATCATGACCGGCGGAGCCGGGGCCGACACCTTCGTGTGGAAGGCCGGCGATACCGGCCAGGATGTGATCAAGGACTTCAAGGTCAGCGAAGGTGACCGCCTGGACCTCAGCGACCTGCTGCAGGGCGAGCGTGGCACCACCATCGACAATTACCTGAAGATCACCACGGTGGGCGGCGAGTCGACCTTGCAGATCAGCACTGAGGGCAAGCTCAACGCCGCAGGCGGGCTGGCCAATGTGGATGTGTCGATCAAGCTCGAGGGTGTGAACTGGTCGAACACTTCGATCAACTCGCTGATCAGTGGTGCCGACCCGACCATCAAGATCGACAATTCCAACAGTTGACCGCAAGGCGCAGCCTGGCAATTTTGCCTAAGCTGCGCATAACCCAACCAGCAAGGAACCAACGTGACGAGGATGGAAGCCATGTTCTACGTGCAACGCGACGAGTTCGGCCAGTTGCAGCGGGTAGAAGCCGCCCCCTTCGCCGAGCACAACGAACTGCTGCCGGCCGACCATGCCGAGATCCAGGACTGGTTTGCCGACGACCTGGTGGAAAACAGCCTCAAGCAGCTCAAGCAGAGCGACCTGGACATGATTCGGGTGCTAGAGGACTTGATCGAGGTGCTGACCGAGA
Source organism: Pseudomonas xanthosomatis (assembly GCF_019139835.1). Lineage (NCBI taxonomy): Bacteria > Pseudomonadati > Pseudomonadota > Gammaproteobacteria > Pseudomonadales > Pseudomonadaceae > Pseudomonas > Pseudomonas xanthosomatis. Next base: position 317,050 of record NZ_CP077075.1, read on the forward strand.
AGGGCGTGATCAGCATCACTGACCTGCCGGCGGGAGCCCAGGCCAAGCTGCTCAACCGCTCTACGGCGCGGCGGGCGCTGGGTAGTTTGAACAACCTGATCGAAGATGATGAGGGGGGTGGGTTGATCTGAGGGCGGCGATTTTGCAGAGCGCCGATATTCTGGGGCCGCTACGCGCCCCATCGCGACACAAGGCCGCTTCCCACAGGATTGCACAGAGCCTGGATCTGGCGCTGCACCTGTAGGAGCGGCTTTAGCCGCGAACACCGGCGCAGCCGGTGCCAACCACCGCGTCGTCTGTAAACGCGGGCTCAACGCCAGGGTGCGGGTTCGCCCACCAGCTGGCCCTGGATGCCTTGCACGCCCATCTTGCGCAGCACCTGCAGCTCCCCGTCGGTCTCGACCCGCTCGGCGATCAGCGGCAGGTCGATGCTGTGCGAGGCGCGCTGGATGGCCTCGATGAACAGGCGCTTGTGCTGCTCCTGGTCGATATGGCGGATGTAGCTGCCATCGATCTTCAGGTACGCCAGGCCCAGGTGCGCCAGGTTGCCGATCATGCTGAAACGCCCGCCAAAACGCTGCAACGCCAGGCCAAAACCCAGCCCGCGCAGGCGCCGGGTGAGCTTTTCCAGCGCGGCTTGCTCGGGCAACTGCTCCTCGCCGATCTCGAAGGTCAGGCGCGGGCCCGCGTTGCGGTGCTGGCCGAGCAGGTCGAACACTTGCTGCAACACCTTGGGCTCGGCGAGTGTTGCACCGGACAGGTTCAGCGCCAGCGACTCGGCATGGGCCGGCAGGTGCGCCAGCACTTTTTTAAGCATCAAGAGGTCCAGCCGTGGCATCCAGCCGAAGCGCTCCAGCCAGGGCAGGTAGCGGCCGGCCGCCACGGCCTCGCCCTGCTGGTCGAGCAAGCGTGAAATGACCTTGTAGTGCAACACGCGTGCGGGCATGTGGCTGTCGACCACCGGCTGGAAGAACAGCTCGAAGCGGCCTTCTTCAAGGGCTTGGTCCAGCCGCTGGTGCCAGTCGTGGTGGCCGTCGCCGGCGCTGGCGGCAAGGCCTTGCTCCAGGCATACCCAGCCGGGCTGCGGCTGCGCCTCGGCGCGGGCCAGGGCCTCGTCGGCGAGCTTGAGCAACGCCTGCGGGGCATCGCCTGGGGTGTAGGGCGCAAGGCCTATGCAGGCCACCGGGTCGACATCGCTGGCACCGGTGCTGTGCAGGCTTTGCAGGGTGACGGCCAGGGCCTGGGCCAGCTGGGTCGCCTCGTCATGCACCATGCCCGGCGCCAGCACGGCGAATTCGCCGCCGCGGCTGCGGGTGATCAGGTCGTTGGTTTCGGGGTATTGCGCACAGGTGCGGCGCAACTGCTCGCCCACCGCCTGCAGCAACTGGTCGGTGCGCTGCCCGCCCAGGCGGGCATTGAGACCGGCCAGGTCCTGTACGCGCACCAGCATCAGGTAACCGGCGCGGGCGTCTTCGGCATTGCTGACCCGGGCGTTGAGCTGCATCTCGAAGTAACGCCGGTTGGCAAGGCCGGTGAGGCTGTCCTGGTAGGACTCGTTGCGCAGTTGCTCACTGCGCTCGGCCTGCTCGCTGAACAGCGCCTTGAGCTTCTCGACCATCTGGTTCATCGCCTGCACCACCCGGCGCAGCTCGGGGGTGCGCGGCAAATCCGGCAGGCTGAGGAATTCGCGCCGGGCGATGGCGTGAGACTGCGCCACCATGTAGTCCAGCGGGCGCAACTGGCGGCGCAGCAGCAGGGCGCCGAGCACCGCGCTGACCGCGCCGCACAGCAGCAACCAGCCGAGGCTGCCCAGGGCGCTCTGCCACAGTTTTGCCAGGGCGAACATCGGGTGGCTGATCACCTCGACCCGCGCCGCCTGCTGCCAGCCACGGCTGACGATGGCGTCGCCGCCGGCCGGCTCCAGGCCGATCAGCCGGATGAACCAGCCGGGCACCTCGCCGCTGTCGGGTTCGGCGTGGCGCTCGACCAGCACGGCATTGGACTGGATGTCGATGACCTTGATGCTGGAGTAGTAGCCGCTATCGAAGATCGAGCTGACCATCAGCTCGACCATCGCCGGGTCGTCGATGCTCGGCGTCAGCGACAGCGCCAACGCGGTGGCGGCGTCCTGGGCGTGGGAGCGCAGCTGGTTGACGTACTGGCTGCGCGAACTCTCCAGGCTGACCATGAAACTGCCGCTGAAGGCGACCACCAGGAACAGGCAAATGGCAAGCAGCAATTGTTTGAACAGTGACATCTGTGCTCCCTCAGTAAACCGGTTCGGCCGGGAATCCTTCGGCCTGCATTTTCTTCAGCAAATCCTGCCAGCGTGACAGGCGCTTGGTGTCGCCGACCTTCTTGTTGCCCGCCGCGCCCGTCAACCACAGGCCTTCACCATTGAAGGCATAGACCGGCAGCAGGTCGCTGCGCTGGCTGGCGGGCTTGATCGCGTCCATCAGGCTGTCGAGCACCAGGGGCTGGGCCTGTGGGCTTGAATAATAGGTCAGGACCATGTGCGCCCGGTTCTGGCGCAGGGCCTTGACGTAGGTGATGCGCAGTTTTTCGGCGGGGATGCCCATGCGCCGCAGGCTGAAGTACTTGGCAATGGCGTAGTCCTCGCAGTCGCCGGCGCCCTTGATCAGCGACTGCACCGGCGTTGCCCAGTAGTCCACCTCGTGCCACAGGTCGATGTCTTCGACGTAGCGCAGTTGCTTGTTGAAGAACAGGTTGACCTGTTTGAGCTGCTCCAGCTCGCTGGCCTGCCGCTGCGCGGCCATCAGGTTCTGCCAGGCGTCGATGCGCCCCTGCCCTGCCCCGAGCGGGCCGTAGAGCGCCTGGGCGCGGCGGCTTATTTGCGAGAAGTCCCAATCGGCCTGGACGCCGCCCAGCAGCAGGCAGCCGAACAGCACGGCCAGGCCGAGGCGGCGTAGGATGGTGCTGAGCGCCCAAGGTATCGCCACTGCGAACACCCGTTCAGGTCCGTTGGAAGGTGCGATGGTGCAAGCTGGGGAAACAAAACACAACGGCACACTGCCAGCTGTCGGCAAACCCGCTTGCCACAAGGGCTGGCGCCCTTGGCTGTCTTCCCAATGCCTGCGACTTCATTCACGATAGCCGCGTTTGCACACGGGGCTGTGTTGCCTGGGGCAAACACAGTGTTTGACAAGCGCCCCCCACCCTCTCTAGTGTTATTGGATCCAATTTTGCCGAGGCGACCCCTGCGTGGCTGAGAAACCCAAACTCCTGAGCACCGTCCTGGGTAGCGAACAGGTTCCTGCACACCTGGCCCGCGGTGTCATCGAAGAACGCCTGCGCAGCGCCATCCTCGACGGCCGCTTGCCGCCGGGTACGGCCGTGCGCCAGCAGGAGCTGGCCACGCTGTTCGGCGTCAGCCGCATGCCGGTGCGCGAGGCGTTGCGCCAGCTCGAGGCGCAATCGCTGCTGCAGGTGGTGATGCACAAGGGCGCGGTGGTCGCACCGCTGATCGGTGAGGACGCTGTCGATACCTACGGCCTGCGCGTGCTGCTGGAAACCGAAGCACTGCGCCAGTCGATCCCGCGGCTCGATGCCGACGACATCGCCCTGGCCCGCGGCTACATTCGCCAGCTGGAGACCGAAACCCGCCACGCCGAGATCGGCCGCCTGAACCGCCTGTTCCACATGGCGTTGTACAGCAAGGCCGGCAACCAGAAACTGCTGCGCCTGATCGAGATCGAGCTCAACGAGGAGGAACGCTTTCTGCGCTTCCACCTTTCGTCGATGGGCCTTGGCAAGCTGACCCAGGACGACCACATCGCCCTGGTGGATGCAGCCAGCGACAAGCTGGTAGACGAGGCCGTGAAGATGCTCGAAGCGCACCTGAACAACGCGGCACGCACCATCCGCAACTACCTCGACAGGCAATCGGCCACCTGACCCCACGCCAACGGCGTGACCAGGCATAAGGAACGGCAGTGCACGTGCAGACCCAAGCACCCCACGAACAGCCCACCAGGATTCGCCTGATTTGCCTGGCCTGCAGCCGCCAGCAGCTCGAGCAGTACCGCCAGTGGGCCGAAGCGTTGAGCGAGCCGGTGGAGGTGATCGCTGTCGACCTGCCAGCCACCGCCTGCCTCGACAGTGTCGACCCCGACGAGTCCAGCCATGCCCTGGCCAGTGCCCTGGGCGAGCGGCTGCAGCCGCTTCTGCAGCACCCCCATGCGATCTTCGGCCAGAGCCTGGGCGCCCATGCGGCGCTGGCATTGGCGCAATGGGCGCAGCGCCACTGGCCGGGGCAGACCCGCCACTTATTTGTTGCCAGCTGTGACAGCCCGAGCGTTGCCAGCGGCCGTGACAGCACGCCCTTGCAGGTGCCGATGACGGTGCTCTACCCGCCGGGCTCGCTGCCGGCGATGCTGGGCTGGAACCCGCTGGCATACGGCGGCCTGGAGCTGATCGAGCTGCCGGCCCACGCAGTGGATGGCGCACCGTTCAACCAGCGCATCGTGCGCATCTTCCATACCCACCTCGGCCTGCTCAGTTTCTAAGCCCCCCTGCCCTGCCTGACTGCGCTGCGGCAATTGCGCGGCGTGCGCTGCCGGCCATGGCAGTGCCAGCATTTTGGGCACACTCTAGTCCCCGCAGCGGCCGCTGATCGTCAGTAGCGGACCTGGCCGCCTGCGCCCACATCCACCAGCAGAAGGAGCCTGCCACCGGGGCCAGGACCGCCAGCCGATCAGCCGCCCCTAAATAATCCCGACCCTCGACACCCGCTCATCAGTGCTCCGAGTGAGGCATTCACTCTGCATCTTTTTTCTGATCATTAATGATCGGAAGGGGTACTTATTGCCCAAATCAAAACAACTTGATTGTTTTGATCGGGCAACTATCAGCTTCAAAAAGTTGCAACTTGCAAATACTTCAAAAAACAATTGCAAGTACTTTGGAAGTTGCTCTAGCTTTTATAGCGCCGATACAGGGGGACCTGTTTCCCCGTGAGCCCAGGCCCATAGAGCCCTGCACGGCCCATGCACGCTTGTTCGACATCGAAACTTCGTTCGAGGCACCCGCTCGCCCGACGTTTTGAAGTTCTGCAACTGCCTGGCATCAACCGACCTGAAAACATGCCAAGACGGAACTAAACATGAGCCCATTGAAACGCACACTTACCGACAAGAAACAGACACTTTCCCAGCACCCGTTGTTTTCTGAAATCGATTCGCTGGATACCCTGCGCCGGTTCATGGAAACCCATGTATTTGCCGTGTGGGACTTCATGTCGCTGACCAAGCGCCTGCAACAGGAACTGACCTGCGTCAGCCTGCCCTGGCTACCGCCTGCCGACCCTGCGGCGGCGCGTCTGATCAACGAAATCGTGCTGGGCGAGGAGTCCGATGACCGCCTGGACCACGGCCACTACAGCCACTTCGAGCTGTACCTGGATGCCATGCGCGAAGTGGGTGCCAGCACCCAGGCGATCGAGCGTTTCGTCAGCCTGATGCAGCAGGGCGTCAGCCACCCCGAGGCGCTGCAGCGCGCCGGGGCCAGCGAGGCGGCGCAGCGCTTCGTGCGCGACACCCTGGAGGTTGCCCTGGACGCACCGGCGCACCAGGTGGCCGCGGCCTTCCTGCATGGCCGCGAAAGCGTCATCCCGAGCATGTTCCAGCAGATTCTCGATGAGTGGGGTATCGGCATCGAGCAGGCGCCGACCTTCCGTTACTACCTGCAACGCCATATCGAGGTGGACTCCGAAGACCATGGCCCGGCCGCCGAGCAGTTGCTGGCGCGCCTGGTCGAGCATGACCCGGTGCGCGAGGAGGATGTCTACGTGGCGGCCATTGCCGCAGTGGACAGCCGCATGGCGCTGTGGGACCGCCTGCGTGCGTCGATCAAGGCGCCGCTGGCCGAGGTTACGCCATGAATGCCGCCGAGTACCGCTCCTTCGCCGATGCCTGGGAAGAGCGCGCGACCATCCGCACCCGGCCACGGCGCCGGGTGGAGGATGACCAGCGGCTGATCTACCCGCTCAGCCGCCAGCCACTGGTGCTGGGCGCGGCCTTCCAGCGCGAATGCCCGCAGCTGCGCGATTTCGTGCTGGTGCAGAGCCTCTACAAGTTCATCAATGACGTGGTGATCTTCGAGACCGAGATTGTCGATCGCACCGCGCGGCGCATCGCCAAGGACCGTTTTGCCGTGCGCTTTCCGTTCGCCTGCCGCTACGACGCCATGACCGTGGTGGTGGACGAGGACTACCACGCCCTGGTGGCGATGGACTTCCTGCAGCAGACCATTGCCCTGACCGGCATCGAGCCTATCGCCCTGCCCCAGGAGATCGAGCTCAGCCGGGCGATACCGGCGGCGCTGGAGCGGGTGCCGGAGGCGCTGCGCGATGCCATGGAGCTGATCTGCGTGGGTATCGCCGAGAACACCTTGACCGACGATGTGGCGGCCTTTGCCCGCGATGACACGGTCAAGCCGTCGGTGAAGGGGCTGATGGCCGACCACCTGCTCGACGAGGGGCGCCATTCGAGCTTTTGGGCGCGGCTGACGCGGATTTATTGGCAGGCCGCCCCGGAGGCGGACCGCCGGGCGTTGGCCGAGGTGTTGCCGGTGTTCTTGCGCGAGTACCTGACCAACGACATCCAGCAGGGCTTCGACTTTGCCCTGATCGCTGCGCTGCCGGTAGGCGAGGCGGTGCGCCAGGCCCTGCGCGAGGAAGTACAGGGGCTGGCTTTCCCGATCAATCACCAGCACCCGCTGCTGGGCAACATCCTGCGCTTTCTGCGCAGCAGCTCGATGCTCGACGCCGGCTGCGTGCAGGACGCGTTGCGCGACTACCTGCCCTGAGGAGCACATCATGAGACGCCTCGACATACTCCTGGCGGGCACCAGCCCCGCCCTGGGGGAACTGGCCTGCCAGCTCGACGCCCAAGGCCACGGCGCGGCCACGGCTGGCAGCGCGCAAGCCCTGCGCGAACAGTTGGCAAGCCACCCTGACCTGGTGGTGGAAGACGGCAGCCTGGCCCTGGCCAGCGGCGACTGGCAGCCCTTGGGGGCCACGCCACTGCTACGGCTGCGCCTGGGCGCAAGCTTCGCGGAAACCTTGCCGCGCCTGGAAACCCTGTGCTGGTGTGGCAGTGCCAGCGCGCAACGGTTGATCGAACGCCAGCTGGTTCCGACACCGGCTTCGGGCAATGGCCGACAGTTGCGTGAAGATGCCCTGCAGGCGCTGGGCGACCTGCTGGCGCTGCAGGTCAACCGGTTTGCCCGCAACCCGCAATACCTGCATGAAGCGCCGGCGGTCAGCCCCGGTGTGCATGAGCGCGAGCACGGCCTGGACTGGCTGGAGGCCCTGGCCTACCGGCACCCATTCAACCGCACGCTGCGCGCCGACCTGCTGGAGCAGGCCGAAGGCGGGCTGATCGAGCGGCTGGAGCAGAGCCTGCGGCGAAATGCCGGGCGCCCGGCGCTGAACCGTAAGGGCCTGCGTGAAAGTTATGCACAGCTGCACGCGCGCACGGTGGGCATTCAGCGGGCCCTGCTGCCACTGTTGCCTGCCGAGGGTGTGCAGCCACCAGTGGTGGCGGTGTGCATGGCCAAATCAGCCGAGCTTTATGCCAGCCTGCTGGCAATTATCGGGTGTGCGGCCATCTACCTGCCGTTGGACCCGGCTACGCCGGTGGAGCGCCGCCAGCGCATCCTCGCGGATGCCGGTGCCTGCGTGCTGCTGCATGACGGGCAGGCGCCTTTGGATGTCTTCGGCCTGGATGTGCGTGATATCGCGCGGGCGGTAGATGCTCCGCTGCCGAGCCTGGCCGTGCGTGAGGCAACGCCCGGGCGGGCCTGCGTGGCGATCTACACCTCGGGTACCACCGGGCTGCCCAAGGGCGTGCTGCTCAGCCAGCGCAACCTGACGCATTTCATGACCTGGTACCGCGAGCATGTGGCGCTGGATGCCGGCTGCCGGGTGCTGCAGTTCTCCACCATCGGCTTTGATGCTTCGCTGCTGGATATTCTGCCGACCTTCGCCTGCGGGGCCGAACTGGTGTTGCCCGATGAGGACCAGCGCCGCGACCCGCAGGCGTTGCTGGGGCTTATCCACAGCCAGGAAGTCAGCCATGCCTTCCTGCCACCGGCGCTGCTGAGCATTTTGCCCCGCGATGCGCACCTGGGGCTGCGGCACCTGATAACCGGCGGCGATGTGTGCGAGCCGGAGGTGATCGCCCGGCTGGCCGGGCAGTGCCACTTGCACAACATCTACGGGCCGACGGAAACCACGGTGCTGGCCACCACCCGGGTGTTCGCTGCCGGGGATGGCAACCGCAACCTCGGGCGGCCGATCGCCAACACGCAAGTGTTGATTCTCGACGAGCAATTGCAGCCTGTAGCAGAGCAGACCCCCGGGGAGCTGTATATCGCCGGGCCCGGCGTCGGGCTGGGTTACCTGAACAATCCCATACTGAGCGCGGAGCGCTTTGTCGAGTTGGGCCTGCCGGAGGGGCGCTCGCTGCGCGCTTACCGCACGGGCGATATCGGCAAGTGGACGGCGCAGGGTATCGAGTTGTGCGGGCGGCGGGACAATCAGGTGAAGATCCGTGGTTACCGTGTGGAGCCCGAGGAGATCGAGCACTGCCTGCGCGACAGCCGCCTGTTCGGCCAGGTGGCGGTGGTAATCGATGGGCAGCGCCGGGTGCTGGCGTTTCTCGCCCAGCCTGAGGGTGAGGAAGCTGAAGTACGGCTGCGTGAACATGCCGAACGTGCCCTGCCCGACTACATGCGCCCGGCGTTCTACCAAGTGTTGGAGCAGATGCCCTACACCGCCAATGGCAAGGTGGACCGCCAGGCGCTGCTACTGCGCCCGTTGGCGCTGCCTGCGAGCGAGCGGCTGCAACCGGGTACTGCGACTGAACAACAGTTGCTCGGCCTGTGGAGCGAGCTGCTGGAGCTGCCGGAGGCGGACATTTCAGCCGACGACAGCTTCTTCAACCTGGGTGGGCATTCGATCCTGCTGTCGCGGCTGCTGCTGGAGGTGCGCGAGCGCTTCGGGCGGGGCGTGGCGATCAACCGCTTCATCGAGCTGCCGACACTGCAGCGCCTGGGGGCGCTGCTCGATGGCGAGCAGGGGCAGCAACAGGAGGCGCTGGCGGGGCTGGAGCAGGATGCCAACCGCGAACTGGGGCTGCAGGTACTGCCGGTGGAGCGCCTGGGTGATGTGCACAAGGTGATCGTCACCGGGGCCAACAGCTTCCTCGGTGTGCACCTGGTGGAGGCGCTGCTGGACTGGGGCGCCACCGAGGTGGCCTGCCTGGTGCGCAGTGGTGGCGGGCAAAGTGCCGACGAACGTTTCACCCAGGCACTGGCTGACAACCAGGTGCAGCTGGACCTGGCCCGTGTGCGGGTGTTCGAGGCCGATTTGCGCAAGCCGCGGCTGGGGCTGAGCCAGGCCGACTACGACTACCTGGATACCGGCTACGGCGCGCTACTGCATAACGCTGCGCAGGTGAACCATGTACTCGATTACCAAGTGCTGGCGGCGGACAACATCGAGCCGTTGTTCGAGTGCCTGCGGCTGTGCGAGGGACGGCGCAAGAAGATCTTCAACTTCGTTTCCACACTGTCGGCCTGCAGCGCCGTGGACAGCAGCGGCCGGGTGCTGGAGGACGACCCGGCGCAGACGCCGCCGATCTACATCCGCAATGGCTACAACCTGAGCAAGTGGGTGGGCGAGCGGATATTGCAGCGGGCGCGGGCGCAGGGGGTGTGGGTCAACCTGTTCCGCCCCGGCAACATCACCTTCGACAGCCGCACAGGGGCCTGCCAACCGCAGCGCAACCGCTTGATGCTGATGCTCAAGGGGTCGCTGCAACTGGGCCAGGTGCCGGGGCTGGAGATCGACTTTGACCTGATGCCGGTGGACTTCCTGGCGCGCTTCATCGCCTTCCACAGCAGCCGTCACCAGGCCGGGCAATGCGTGTTCAACCTGCACAACCCCGAGCCGCTGCGTTGGCGCGACTACCTGGCGTCATTCCACGAACAGGGCCATGCCTTTGAGCTGGTGAGCGTCGAGCAATGGCAGCAGCAGTTACGTCGGGTCGACCGTGACAACGCGCTGTATGACGTCCTGGGCTTCTACCTGGACGGTTTCGAAGAAGACATCGGGGATATCTCCGGCATCGCCCATGACAACGCGCGCGCCGGCGTGCAGCGCATGGGCAGCCATTACCCGAGCAAGAGCCCGGACCTGTTGCGCCGCGGCTGCCGTTACCTGACCGACATCGGCTTTATCTGATCGTTTTTTACACAACAGGAGTAACACGACATGCAAGCACTCAAGCCCGATACCCTGATCCGCAACCCGCAAGGCTGCCTGGTGGTGTCCAGTGTGGAAATTGCCGCGCCTGCGGCCAGCGTCTGGAACATTGTCGGTAACTTTGCCGGCTTCCCGGTGTTCATCCCGGCACTGGCGCATATCGACATGACCGGTAGCGGTGTGCGCTCGGTGCGCAAGAAGCTGTTCAAGGATGGCAACGTGGTGATCGAGCAGCTCAATTCGCGCGATGACCAGGCCATGAACATGACCTGGAGCCTGATCTACACCAGCCTGAATATCGGCAACCTGTGGGCGGCGATGGAGGTGGTTGCGATCGATGGCCAGCGCAGCCGTGCGACCTGGACCATCCAGGCCGAGCCTTGGGAAGGTGGCCCGGAGGCGTTGCCGGGCTTCCAGGCGTTCCTGCAGGGGTTTGCCGATGAGGCGATGGGGAATGTGAAGAACCTGCTCAGCTGACAGGGCTGAGCTGTATTGAAAGGCCGCTCCCGTTGGGGGCGGCCTTTTTTTGTGCCTGTTTGGGCCCTATTGCCGGCAAGCCGACTCCTACAGGGGACGCGGCAGCGCAGTGGTCATGGTTCTCTGTAGGAGCCGGCTTGCCGGCGATGAGGCCGGTGCAGGTTTTCGCATGCGCCAGAAAGACAAAACCCCTGACCGCATGGCGATCAGGGGTTTCGGAATTGAATCTTGACGATGACCTACTCTCACATGGGGAAACCCCACACTACCATCGGCGATGCATCGTTTCACTGCTGAGTTCGGGATGGGATCAGGTGGTTCCAATGCTCTATGGTCGTCAAGAAATTCTGTGTGCCGGACCGTCAAGGGACGTGCCAGCGAATCTCTGTACTCTCTACTTAAAGACAAAACCCCTACCTGCGTGCGCAGATAGGGGTTTTGCGAAATGAATCTTGACGATGACCTACTCTCACATGGGGAAACCCCACACTACCATCGGCGATGCATCGTTTCACTGCTGAGTTCGGGATGGGATCAGGTGGTTCCAATGCTCTATGGTCGTCAAGAAATTCGGTAGCCAGCCCGTTCAGATGAACAGCCCAGCGAATTCGGATATGCGATATTTGTGGTTCTTGCTGACGTTGTGAACTTTCGGTTCTTTCGTCTTCACCACCACAATTCGGCTCACGCACAAATTGCTTGGGTGTTATATGGTCAAGCCTCACGGGCAATTAGTATTGGTTAGCTCAACGCCTCACAGCGCTTACACACCCAACCTATCAACGTCGTAGTCTTCGACGGCCCTTCAGGGGATTCAAGATCCCAGTGAGATCTCATCTTGAGGCAAGTTTCCCGCTTAGATGCTTTCAGCGGTTATCTCTTCCGAACATAGCTACCCGGCAATGCCACTGGCGTGACAACCGGAACACCAGAGGTTCGTCCACTCCGGTCCTCTCGTACTAGGAGCAGCCCCTCTCAAATCTCAAACGTCCACGGCAGATAGGGACCGAACTGTCTCACGACGTTCTAAACCCAGCTCGCGTACCACTTTAAATGGCGAACAGCCATACCCTTGGGACCGGCTTCAGCCCCAGGATGTGATGAGCCGACATCGAGGTGCCAAACACCGCCGTCGATATGAACTCTTGGGCGGTATCAGCCTGTTATCCCCGGAGTACCTTTTATCCGTTGAGCGATGGCCCTTCCATACAGAACCACCGGATCACTAAGACCTACTTTCGTACCTGCTCGACGTGTGTGTCTCGCAGTCAAGCGCGCTTTTGCCTTTATACTCTACGACCGATTTCCGACCGGTCTGAGCGCACCTTCGTACTCCTCCGTTACTCTTTGGGAGGAGACCGCCCCAGTCAAACTACCCACCATACACTGTCCTCGATCCGGATAACGGACCTGAGTTAGAACCTCAAGGTTGCCAGGGTGGTATTTCAAGGATGGCTCCATGAGAACTGGCGTCCCCACTTCAAAGCCTCCCACCTATCCTACACAAGCAAGCTCAAAGTCCAGTGCAAAGCTATAGTAAAGGTTCACGGGGTCTTTCCGTCTAGCCGCGGATACACTGCATCTTCACAGCGATTTCAATTTCACTGAGTCTCGGGTGGAGACAGCGCCGCCATCGTTACGCCATTCGTGCAGGTCGGAACTTACCCGACAAGGAATTTCGCTACCTTAGGACCGTTATAGTTACGGCCGCCGTTTACCGGGGCTTCGATCAAGAGCTTCGCTTGCGCTAACCCCATCAATTAACCTTCCGGCACCGGGCAGGCGTCACACCCTATACGTCCACTTTCGTGTTTGCAGAGTGCTGTGTTTTTAATAAACAGTCGCAGCGGCCTGGTATCTTCGACCGGCATGGGCTTACGGAGCAAGTCCTTAACCCTCGCCGGCGCACCTTCTCCCGAAGTTACGGTGCCATTTTGCCTAGTTCCTTCACCCGAGTTCTCTCAAGCGCCTTGGTATTCTCTACCTAACCACCTGTGTCGGTTTGGGGTACGGTTCCTAGTTATCTGAAGCTTAGGAGCTTTTCTTGGAAGCATGGCATCAACCACTTCGCGCTCTAATGAGCACTCGTCATCAGCTCTCGGCCTTGAAATCCCGGATTTGCCTAAGATTTCAGCCTACCACCTTAAACTTGGACAACCAACGCCAAGCTGGCCTAGCCTTCTCCG
>NZ_CP077075.1:335000-1285000 GCF_019139835.1 Pseudomonas xanthosomatis
TGGCCTTCCGGCTGGGTGAAGTCGATGGTCACCGAACGCTTGTTGCGATTGGCCGACAGGTAATAGGCCGCCTCACTGGTGTTCTCACCGAAAGCGTCCTTGAGGAAGGGCGGCCCCCAGGCGCGGGTATCGTCACCGGCGCCCGGCCGCTCGACCTTGATCACATCCGCCCCAAGGTCGGCGAGAATCTGCCCTGACCACGGGCCTGCCAGCACCCGAGAAAGATCCAGCACCCGCAGATGGGAAAGCGCGCCCATGGCCTGGCTCCTCTATCAATAGAACGCCTGGATACCAGTTTGCGCACGCCCCAGGATCAGCGCATGCACGTCATGGGTGCCTTCATAGGTGTTGACCACCTCAAGGTTGACCAGGTGGCGGGCCACACCGAACTCATCGGAGATGCCATTGCCGCCGAGCATGTCACGGGCCATACGGGCGATATCCAAGGCCTTGCCGCAGGAATTGCGCTTCATGATCGAGGTGATTTCCACCGCCGCAGTGCCTTCGTCCTTCATCCGCCCCAGGCGCAGGCAACCCTGCAGGCCCAGGGTGATCTCGGTCTGCATGTCAGCCAGTTTTTTCTGGATCAATTGGTTGGCGGCCAACGGGCGGCCGAACTGCTGGCGGTCCAGGGTGTACTGGCGCGCGGTGTGCCAGCAGGCTTCGGCGGCGCCCAGCGCACCCCACGAGATGCCATAGCGAGCCGAGTTCAAGCAGGTGAACGGGCCCTTCAGGCCGCGCACATCCGGGAAGATGTTCTCTTCGGGCACAAACACGTTGTCCATGACGATTTCGCCAGTGATCGAGGCGCGCAGCCCGACCTTGCCGTGAATCGCCGGGGCGCTCAGGCCTTCCCAGCCCTTTTCCAGCACAAAGCCGCGGATGTCGCCGGCATCGTCCTTGGCCCAGACCACGAACACATCGGCAATCGGGCTGTTGGTGATCCACATCTTGGCGCCGCTCAGGCGGTAACCGCCGTCGACCTTGCGCGCCCGGGTGATCATCGAGCCCGGGTCGGAGCCGTGGTTGGGCTCGGTCAGGCCGAAGCAGCCGATCCACTCACCACTGGCGAGTTTGGGCAGGTACTTCTGCTTCTGCGCCTCGGTGCCGAATTCATTGATCGGCACCATCACCAGCGACGACTGCACGCTCATCATCGAGCGGTAGCCCGAGTCGATACATTCCACCTCGCGGGCAATCAGGCCGTAGCACACATAGTTCAGCCCACTGCCGCCGTACTGCTCGGGGATGGTCGCACCCAACAGGCCCACTTCGCCCATCTCGCGGAAAATCGCCGGGTCAGTCTGCTCGTGGCGGAAGGCTTCCAGCACGCGCGGGGCCAGCTTGTCCTGGGCGAAGCTGTAGGCGCTGTCACGCACCATGCGTTCTTCTTCGGTGAGCTGCTGGTCGAGCAGCAGCGGGTCGATCCAGTTGAAGCTTGCTTTACCGGCCATGTGCGGGTTCCTCGAATACGGGGGAGGTAAAAATTGCGTTGCATTGATCCTAGGCCCGAACCACCCGTGCGACAAACGAGGATTGCGCACGCTTTAGTGATATTTTCTCACTTCGTAACGCACCGAAAGCAGCCCCAACCCGCCGACAAGTGAGGTTAACGTACATGCGCCGCAAGATCCCCAGCACCACCGCACTGGTCTGCTTCGAAGCGGCCGCACGCCACGAGAGCTTCACCAAGGCCGCCCAGGAGCTGGCCCTGACCCAGGGCGCCGTCTGTCGACAAATCGGTGGGCTGGAGGCCTTCCTCAACGTTGAACTGTTCCGCCGCTCGCGCCGCGGCGTGAAGCTGACCGAGGCCGGCCTGTCCTACAGTCGCCAGGTATCCGCGCAGCTGGACGCGGTGGAACGCGACACCCTGTCGGTAATGCGCCAACAAGGCGCCAACGTGATCGAGCTGGCGGTGGTGCCCACCTTCGGCACCCAGTGGTTGCTGCCCCGGCTCAAGGACTTCCAGCAACGCCACCCCGAAGTCACCGTCAACCTCACCAACCGCACCCGGCCATTCCTGTTTGCCGATACCCCGTTCGATGCCGCCATCTACTTTGGCGACGCCGACTGGTCCGGCACCCAGGCCCACCGCCTGATGGGCGAGAACCCCGTGCCGGTGTGCAGCCCGGCAGTACTGGGCGGGCAGGGCAGCCTCGATGCACTGCGCATCGCCGAGCTGCCGCTGCTGCAGCAGACCACCCGCCCTTACGCCTGGCGGCAGTGGTTCGACGGCCTGGGCATGAGCGTGGAACGCGACATGACCGGCCCGCGCTACGAGCTGTTTTCCATGCTCGCCCAGGCAGCCATGCACGAGATGGGCGTCGCGCTGATCCCGCCGTTCCTGATCCAGCGCGAGTTGCAGGAGGGCAGGTTGGTGGTCGCAAACAGGCATGCCCTGGCCAGCGACAAGGCCTACCATCTGATGATCCCGGAGCGAAAGGTGGAATCCGCTTCACTACGGGCGTTTCGCGACTGGCTGGTGGCCCAGGCCCGGCAGTATACCGGCACGCAATAAGCGCAAAACGGCGAAACTGACCCCGTAGTCAATAATTTTGAACACCTACAGATATATGGATTTGTCGCATATCCGTAATCTGTTCCGTTGTCTGTGAAAAACCCCATCAACCCTAGTAAGCGCGCGGGTTTGCGGCTTATTTTGCGACATTCACCGAGCCGTGGGCGAATATCAGCAAAATTTTTCAGAATTTCTCCTAACCTCCAGATAGCGCGTGCTTGAAGGGTTTGAACCAGTTCGTTGCGACATACGGTCACAGGGTGACTTGTAGTTTTAAGTTCGTATCGCTCCAGAACCGGTTGAAGGCCCCCGGGTTCGTCTGCAAAATGCCTCCCCCGCCCGGGATCCGGCGGGGTCGTGCTCTACGACCGCCCAGCTGCGCCATACGAAGTGCGCTGGTTTCTACAAAGACAAAAGGTCACCGCAGGAGAAAAGTCGTGCACATTGGTGTTCCTCTCGAGACGCAGACCGGTGAGACAAGGGTCGCTGCGACCCCGGAAACCATCAAGAAACTGATCGGCCAAGGCCATCAGGTCACCGTGCAACGGGGCGCAGGGCTCAAAGCCAGCATTCCCGATGCCGCCTATGAAGCCGTGGGCGCCAAGCTGGGCGAAGCTGCCGATGCCTTTGCCGCGCAACTGGTGCTCAAGGTGGTCGCGCCCAATGACCAGGAGCTTGCGCTGATCAACAGCGGGAGCCTGCTGGCAGGCATGCTCAACCCGTTCAACAGCGAACTGATCGCCAAGATGGCCGAACGCGGCATCACCGCCTTCGCGCTGGAAGCTGCGCCACGCACCTCGCGGGCGCAGAGCCTCGACGTGCTGTCGTCCCAGGCCAACATCGCCGGCTACAAGGCCGTGTTGCTGGCCGCCCACCACTACCCGCGCTTCATGCCCATGCTGATGACTGCTGCCGGCACAGTGAAGGCCGCACGCGTGCTCATCCTCGGCGCCGGTGTGGCCGGCCTGCAGGCCATCGCCACGGCCAAACGCCTGGGGGCGGTGATCGAGGCGTCCGACGTGCGCCCGGCAGTGAAGGAGCAGATCGAGTCGCTGGGGGCCAAGTTCATCGACGTGCCCTTTGATACCGACGAGGAGCGCGAGTGCGCCCAAGGTGTGGGCGGCTATGCCCGGCCAATGCCGGCCAGCTGGATGCAGCGCCAGGCCCAGGCCGTGCACGAGCGCGCCAAGCAGGCCGACATCGTCATCACCACGGCATTGATCCCCGGCCGCAAGGCACCGACCCTGCTCAGCGCCGAGACCGTGGCGCAGATGAAACCCGGCTCGGTGGTCATCGACCTGGCTGCAGCCCAAGGCGGCAACTGCCCGCTGACCGTCGCCGACCAGGTGGTGCAGCACAACGGCGTGACCATCGCCGGCCCCACCAACCTGCCCGCGCAGGTGGGTGCCGATGCCTCGGCGCTGTACGCCCGCAACCTTCTGGACTTCACGAAGCTGCTGTTCGACAAGGACGGCAACCTGGTCATCAACCTTGAAGACGACATCGTCGCCGCGTGCCTGATGTGCCGCGACGGCCAGGTCGTGCGCAACAACGGCTGAGGAGCACGACAATGGAAGACATGCTGATTTCCCACGGCATCTACAACCTGATCATCTTCGTGCTGGCCATCTATGTGGGCTACCACGTGGTGTGGAACGTCACCCCGGCCCTGCACACCCCGCTGATGGCCGTGACCAACGCCATTTCCGCCATCGTCATCGTCGGCGCCATGCTGGCCGCCGCGCTGACCGTGACCCCCGCCGGCAAAGTCATGGGCACCCTGGCCGTGGCGCTGGCCGCAGTCAACGTGTTCGGTGGCTTCCTGGTCACCCGCCGCATGCTGGAAATGTTCAAGAAGAAAACCAAGAACGAGGCGCAGAAGTAAACATGAGCATGAATCTGGTAACGCTTCTGTACCTGGTCGCCTCGGTTTGCTTCATCCAGGCGCTCAAGGGCCTCTCGCACCCCACCACCTCGCGGCGCGGCAACCTGTTCGGCATGCTCGGCATGGGTATCGCGATCGTCACTACCGTCGGGCTGATCTACAAGCTCGGGGCTGAGCTAGCCACAGCCGGCATCGGCTACGTGATCGTCGGCCTGCTGGTCGGCGGCACCGCCGGCTCGATCATGGCCAAGCGCGTCGAGATGACCAAGATGCCCGAGCTGGTCGCCTTCATGCACAGCATGATCGGCCTGGCGGCAGTGTTCATAGCCATCGCGGCCGTGCTGGAGCCGCAATCGATGGGTATCGTCGCCGCCATCAGCGACCCGATCCCCACCGGCAACCGCCTGGAGCTGTTCCTCGGTGCGGCCATCGGTGCCATTACCTTCTCCGGTTCCGTGATCGCCTTCGGCAAACTGTCGGGCAAGTACAAGTTCCGCCTGTTCCAGGGCGCACCGGTACAGTTTGCCGGCCAGCACAAGCTGAACCTGATCCTGGGCCTGGCCACCATCGCCCTGGGCCTGCTGTTCACCTTCACCGGCCATTACAGCGCCTTCACCCTGATGCTGGCCCTGGCCTTCATCATGGGCGTGCTGATAATCATCCCCATCGGCGGCGCCGACATGCCGGTGGTGGTGTCGATGCTCAACAGCTACTCGGGCTGGGCGGCGGCCGGTATCGGCTTTTCGCTGAACAACTCGATGCTGATCATCGCTGGCTCCCTGGTGGGTTCGTCCGGTGCCATCCTCTCGTACATCATGTGCAAGGCGATGAACCGCTCGTTCTTCAACGTGATCCTCGGCGGTTTCGGTGGCGATACCGACGCCGGCGCCGCACAGGGCTCGAAGGAGCAGCGCCCGGTGAAGTCCGGTTCGGCCGACGACGCCACCTTCCTGCTGAGCAACGCCGACAGCGTGATCATCGTCCCCGGCTACGGCCTGGCGGTGGCCCGTGCCCAGCACGCGCTCAAGGAGCTGACCGAAAAGCTGACCCACAACGGCGTGACCGTGAAGTACGCGATCCACCCGGTGGCGGGGCGCATGCCCGGGCACATGAACGTGCTGCTGGCCGAGGCCGAAGTGCCCTACGACCAGGTATTCGAGATGGAAGACATCAACGCCGAGTTCGGCCAGGCCGACGTGGTGCTGGTGCTGGGCGCCAACGACGTGGTCAACCCGGCGGCGAAGAACGACCCGAAATCGCCGATTGCCGGCATGCCGATCCTCGAGGCGTTCAAGGCCAAGACCATCATCGTCAACAAGCGCTCCATGGCCAGCGGCTACGCGGGCCTGGACAACGAACTGTTCTACTTGGACAAGACCATGATGGTGTTCGGTGACGCCAAGAAGGTCATCGAAGACATGGTCAAGGCCGTCGAGTAAACGCGCCTCTATATATAGAAGCGCATAAGCCCCCCGGGAGTTATTCCCGGGGGCCTTTGCATTTGCCTGATCCAGATCAACGGCTCTGTTTCGCGGCCTGGCATACGACCATGGTCGCGGGACGGCACTGGGCTAAATCTCTAGACTGCGCTCCCAGTAGCTTCAGTAGCCTGAGATAACAATCCATGTACCGTGATCGTATCCGCTTGTCCTCCCTGCACAGCAAGGTAATGAGTGCGGCTGATGCCGCTGGCCTGATCCAGAACGGCATGACCGTCGGCATGAGCGGTTTCACCCGCGCCGGCGAAGCCAAGGCGGTGCCCCACGCACTGGCCGAGCGCGCAAAACAGTCGCCGCTGAAGATCAGCCTGATGACCGGCGCAAGCCTGGGCAACGACCTCGACAAACAGCTGACCGAGGCCGGCGTGCTGGCCCGGCGCATGCCGTTCCAGGTCGACAGCACCCTGCGCAAGGCCATCAACGACGGCCAGGTGATGTTCATCGACCAGCACCTGTCGGAAACCGTCGAGCAACTGCGCAACAAGCAACTGACCCTGCCGGACATCGCGGTCATCGAAGCGGTGGCGATCACCGAACAGGGCCACATCGTGCCGACCACCTCCGTCGGTAACTCGGCCAGCTTCGCCATCTTCGCCAAGCAGGTCATCGTCGAGATCAACCTGTCGCACAACGCCAACCTCGAAGGCCTGCACGACATCTATATCCCGACCTATCGCCCAACCCGCACGCCGATCCCGCTGGTGAAGGTCGATGACCGCATCGGCAGCACCGCCATTCCGATCGACCCGGCCAAGATCGTCGGCATCGTCATCAGCGACCAGCCAGACTCGCCGTCCACCGTGCTGCCACCGGACCACGAAACCCAAGGCATCGCCGACCACCTGATCGCCTTCCTCAAAGGCGAAGTGGACGCCGGGCGCATGAGCAACAACCTCGGCCCGCTGCAAGCCGGCATCGGCAGCATCGCCAACGCGGTGATGTGCGGCCTGATCGACTCGCCGTTCGAAGACCTGACCATGTACTCCGAAGTGCTGCAGGACTCGACCTTCGACCTGATCGACGCCGGCAAGCTGCGCTTTGCCTCGGGCAGCTCGATCACCCTGTCGAGCCGGCGCAACGCCGACGTGTTCGGTAACCTCGAGCGCTACAAAGACAAGCTGGTGCTGCGTCCGCAGGAAATCTCCAACCACCCTGAAGTGGTGCGGCGCTTAGGCATCATCGGCATCAACACCGCGCTTGAGTTCGACATCTACGGCAACGTCAACTCCACCCACGTGTGCGGCACCCGCATGATGAACGGCATCGGCGGCTCGGGCGACTTCGCCCGCAACGCCCACCTGGCGATCTTCGTCACCAAGTCGATCGCCAAGGGCGGCGCGATTTCCAGCGTGGTGCCGATGGTCAGCCACGTCGACCACACCGAGCACGACGTCGACATCCTGGTTACCGAAGTGGGCCTGGCCGACCTGCGTGGCCTGGCGCCACGCGAGCGCGCCCGGGCGATCATCGACAACTGCGTACACCCGGACTTCCGCGCGGCGCTCAACGACTACTTCGAGCGCGCCTGCCAACGCGGCGGCCACACCCCGCACATTCTGCGCGAAGCGCTGAGCTGGCACGAAAACCTGGAAGAAACCGGGCGCATGCTGGCTAGCTGATCCCGTTACACCTCGATAACGCACTCGCCGGCAAGCCGGCTCCTACAGTGACCACGCATCCCTGTAGAAGCCGGCTTGCCGGCGATTGCGTCCTGAAACACCACAACAGATTCAGCGCCCGCACAACTGACAGCCAAAAACTGTTTTACTGTACCGGTAAATTCCTACAACTCCGCGCCACCCATCCTACCTAGCAGGCGTTTTTGCACCATGCTAGTGCAGACCAGTACAGTATCGCCAATTTCGGGTGCAACAGTCGCATTACACAGTTAACTGAGTGAGCACATTACTACTGAACTGTATCTACTGTTATGGACAACGGAGGAGGAAGATGGGCACCAGTTAAATCACTATCTAATCCCGCCATAAGCGGAAGGACGTAAATCATGGAACGTACCCTCAGTTCCGGTCTGGTCTTCGAAAGCAACGCCCAAGCCTCCAGCACTTCGCTGCCGCTGCGCGCACTGTCCACCCTGCTGCTGTGGCAGCGCCGCATGGCCAGCCGCCGTCAACTGGCTCGCCTGGACGCCCGCCTGCTGGCCGACGCCGGTATCAGCGAATCGCAGCGTTACGAAGAGCTCAGCAAGCCGTTCTGGCGCTAAGCTTCGGTAGCCGGCCCCGGCCGGCACCGCGAATTCTCAAGAACCCGTCGCAGGTGACTGCGACGGGTTTTTTGTTTGTGATGCCCGGGCCAGAGCGGCTTACAGCACACACCTGCACAGTTATATAAAAAACAAAAACAACAAGTACAGTTACGAATTGTGATGTTTAGCGCTTCCGGGCAAGCGAACCGAGGCGTGTTACGCTTGTCCTACACGCCTGGCAGTAAAGTACCGTGACGAGCCAAGCGAGCGTCCGATAACCAGAACCCTCCCGACCCTGTACAGGAGTCCAGCAAAATGTCCCGTTATCATCTGATTGGCGCCGCCTTGCTGCTGTCGCTTGCCGGTGCCGCACAAGCCACAAGCTTTGTGGTGACCACCGACGCCATCGTGCGCGCCGGTGCCGGCACCACCGATGCCACCTCCGACGTCACCTCGTCGCTGCGTGACGACAAGATCGTCAAGGCCGCCCGTGACGACGCCGCCAGCTTCGTCGGCAGCGAAGGCGCCATCCGCGGTGCCTCGCTGGAAAGCGCGTTCCTGCACATCCGCCAGCAAATGCCCGAGCTGCAAGCCAGCGACGCGCAACTGGCCCGCGCAATCCTGGCCCTCTGACTCAAGCCTTAGACCCCGGATTCACTGGCCCTGCCCAGCGCATCCGGGGTAGCCTTCGTTGCCCGAAACCACTGCCACCCGAGAGCCCATGCGTTACTTGCCCTTGCTGTTCGCCCTCGCCGGTGTGGGAAGCGCCCATGCCATGGATGTCACCACCCAAAGCCTCGTCGGTACCGGTTATGTCACAAGCCAAGTGACCACCGCGCCGTTCGATCGCAAGATCGTCGCCGCCGCCCGTGACGACGCTGCAGCTTTCGTTGCCACTGACGGCCTCATTCGCGGCGCCCGCCTGCAGGCGGCGCTGGTTTCGCTGCGTGCACAGCACAGCTGTCACTCTGTCGGCGACCTTGAACTGGCCGAGGCAATTCTCGTCCAATGAACACCCCCTGACTCCTTTGTATCTTCTGGAGATGCTCCATGCGTAAACCGCTGATCGCCGCTGCCCTCGGCATGCTTGTACTGGCCGACATGGCCCAGGCCCACACCCTGGTGGCCACCAGCAACATCATCGTCCGTGCCTCTGGCCGCTCGATCGACTTCACCTCCGACACCACTACTTCGATTCGCGATTCGAAAGTGGTCCGCGATGCCCACGACGACGCAGCCAGCTTCGTCGCCAGCAACGGCGACATCCGTGGCGCCCAGCTTGAGGCCGCGTTCAAGGCCCTGCGCACGCAGCTGCCTGAAGCGCGCGATGCCAGCGACCAGGTACTGGCCGAAGCCATCCTTTCGCTGTGAAGCGCGCGCGTGCCTGGCTGCTCGGCTGCGCCCTGACGCTGCTCGGCACGCCCGCCCTGGCCGACCTGCAGCTGGTGCTGCAGGCTGACGGCCTGAACCAAGCCCAGCAACACGCCACCCAACAGTTGCTCGACGAAGCCATGGCCAAACTGCCGCCACGCTTCAGGCAGCAACTCGACCGCCAGGTGCTGGTCAGCTGGACCGAGCGTATGCCCGACGACGCCTACGGCCAGGCCAGCCCGGTATCCACCCTCGACCTCAACCGGCGCCTGTTGCCGGGGCTGGTGGATGGCAGCGACCGCAATGAGAAGACCAACCGCCCCCACGGCACCGTGCACGAAGAGCTGCTGGCCACCGTGCTGCATGAGCTCACCCACATTTACGACCGTGCCCGCCTGTGGCCTACCGCCGAGCGCCAGCTGATCAACCGCTGCAAGCGCCAGCAGGGTGCCCTGGGCAAGGTCGGCCTGCCCGGTGACTGCCGTGGCCAGGCCGAACGCCGCTTCACCCTGAGCGACGACCCGCGCCTGCTCGACCTCGCCGGTTGGCCGCAGTACGTCGGCCGGCGCGGCGAGCGCGAACAGCACAACGGCCAGCTGGTACGCAGCCCCGACCCCTACGAGCTGAGCAGCCCGAAAGAATTCATCGCGGTCAACATGGAGTACTTCCTCCTCGACCCCAGCTATGCCTGCCGCCGCCCGGCCCTGAACCACTACCTGCGCGAGCATTTCGGCTGGGCGCCACAGCAAAGCGCCTGTGAAAAGAGCCTGCCGTTCCTCAACGCCGGCAACGACTTCGCCCGCCAGCCACTGGGCGAAATCGACCCCGAGCGGGTCTACGAAGTGGACTACCTGCTCGCCGAAGCCAACCAGAACTGGGTCAGCCGCTGGGGCCACAGCATGCTGCGCCTGGTGATCTGCGCCCCCGGCCGGCCGCGCGGCCCCGACTGCCGCCTGGACCTCGACCAGAGCCTGGTGCTGTCGTACCGCGCTTTCGTCAACGACGTGCAGTTGTCCAGCTGGGACGGCCTGACCGGCGCCTACCCGTCGCGGCTGTTCGTGCTGCCGCTGGGCCAGGTGATCGACGAATACACCAAGACCGAGCTGCGCAGCCTGGCCTCGGTACCGCTCAAGCTCAGCCGCGACGAAATCGAAAACCTGGTGCGCCAGGCCGCCGAGATGCACTGGAGCTACGACGGCAATTACTACTTCCTGTCCAACAACTGCGCCGTGGAGTCGCTCAAGCTGCTGCGCAGCGGCACCGGCAATGCGCGCCTGGCCGACCTCGACGCAATCATGCCCAACGGCCTGCTGGAAGTACTCAGGGGCCGCGGCCTGGCCGACACCAGCGTGCTCGACGACCCGCGCGAGGCGCTGCGCCTGGGCTACCGCTTCGACTCCTACCGCGACCGCTACCAGGCCATGTTCGATGTGCTGAAAAAGCAGCTGCCGGTAAAACAGACCAACGTCGAAGACTGGCTGGCTCTGGACGCCGAACAGCGCCGCCCGTGGTTCGAACGCGCCGATTTGCGCACCAGCGCGGCGTTGCTGCTGCTCGAGCAGGCCGGCCTGCGCCGCCAGTTGCTGCTGGCCCAGGACGAGGTGAAGCAGCGTTACCTCAACGAGCGGGCAATCAAAGACGGCAGTTTCGACAAGGCCAACGAGACGCTGCAGGCGATGCTGGCCAACAGCGGCTTCCTCAGCCGCCCGGCAGAGCTGCTGGGGGCAGGGGGCTACGGTCTGCCGCAGCCCGAAGAGCGCAAGCAGCTGGAGCAGGTGAGCAGCGAGCGCCAGGCGCAACTGCTGAGCCTTAGCACCACGCTGGACCAGCAGGTGAGGGCGCTGCTGGGGCCGGAGCGGGGCAGGCAGATCAAGGCCGTGGAAGCCAACATCAAGCAGGTGGGTGAGCACCTGCGCAAACTGCACAAGGCCGCAGGCGGGTTGCAGTTGCCCTGAGGGCCCCATCGCTCGATGTAGGAGCGGCCTTGTGCCGCGAAAGGCCCGCCTAGCGGGCCCGACGATATTGAATGGTGCGCAGATCCTGGGCCCGCTGCGCGAGCCTTTCGCGACACAAGGCCGCTCCTACAGTGATCGTGTCGCGCCAACGGCCCGGTTGCTAAAGCCGTTCCTCATCCTCCTCCGGCAACCCCTCATCCACCCGCATCCACGGCAAACGGCTACCCACCCAGATATGCCGGTTGGCCGGCACCCGCTCGGGGTGGTCCAGGGTCGCCACCGTCACATCCACGGTATCCGGGCTGTGGGTAGTCACCAGCGCCACATGCGCCCCGCAGCCGCCACAGAAATACCGGCTGCAACTGTCGGGTGCCACATAGCGCTGTGGCGACCCCGCCAGCCACTCGAAGTCTTTCAGTGCCACGCTCACCCAGGTCACCAACGTCCCGCCGCTGACCCGCCGGCAAATCGAACAATGGCAATGCGCGACATCGCTCAAATCGCCCCGCAACCGGTACCGTAGAGCGCCGCAATGGCACCCGCCCGTCACTTCATCCGTCATCCGCACGACCTCTTGTCGCCTCGCCACAGGCGAAAGCTGGCTGAAAGCTTGCCCGCATAGGATAGCGCCACTACCGGCGTCAGACCGGTCAGCCAGGGCACCCGGAACCTTCCGCGCCCGGCCCATCCAACAACAACAATGGTGATACTGATGTTTTCCCGTGCCCGCATGTCTGCAAGCCCTCTCCCGTTACTCCCCGCGCAGCGCCTGACGCGCTGATCCGCCCGAATCGTCTTCCCTTTCGCGCCACGCCTGGAGTACCGCCATGCTGACCTTCCTCGGCTTTGCCATGGTCATCACCTTCATGTACCTGATCATGACCAAGCGCCTGTCGGCCTTGATCGCGCTGATTCTGGTACCGATCCTGTTCGCCCTGTTCGGCGGCTTCTACAGCGACATCGGCCCGATGATGCTGCAAGGCATCAGCAAGCTCGCACCCACCGGCGTGATGCTGATGTTCGCCATCTTGTACTTCGCCCTGATGATCGACTCCGGCCTGTTCGACCCGGCCGTGCGCAAGATCCTCAAGCTGGTCAAGGGCGACCCGCTGAAAGTCTCGGTCGGCACCGCGGCGCTTGCCCTGGTGGTGTCCCTCGACGGTGACGGCGCCACCACCTACATGATCTGCTGCGCCGCCATGCTGCCGCTGTACAGCCGCTTAGGCATGAGCCCGCGGATCATGGCCGGCCTGATCATCCTCGCCGGCGGGGTGATGAACATGACCCCCTGGGGCGGCCCCACCGCCCGCGCCGCCAGCGCCCTGCACGTCGACCCGTCGGACATCTTCGTGCCGATGATCCCGGCCATGGCCTTCGGCGTGCTGGCAATCCTCGCCATCGCCTACTGGTACGGCCTGCGTGAACGCGCCCGGCTGGGCGAGCTGCACCTGCC
This sequence comes from Pseudomonas xanthosomatis, assembly GCF_019139835.1. Taxonomy (NCBI): domain Bacteria; kingdom Pseudomonadati; phylum Pseudomonadota; class Gammaproteobacteria; order Pseudomonadales; family Pseudomonadaceae; genus Pseudomonas; species Pseudomonas xanthosomatis. The sequence goes on from NZ_CP077075.1 coordinate 347,885, forward strand.
CACCGACGACATCGACCACAGCGAAATCAGCGTGTCGCAGTTCCCTGAAGCGCGTCGCCCCAAGCTGATCTGGTTCAACGGCGCCCTGACCGCCGCGCTGATGGTGGCGCTGATCGCCGGCGTCCTGCCGCTGCCGGTGCTGTTCATGATCGCCTTCAGCATTGCCATGATCGTCAACTACCCGTGCCTGCAGCAGCAAAAAGACCGCATCGCCGCCCACGCCTCCAGCGTACTGGCAGTCAGCGGGCTGATCTTCGCGGCCGGTATCTTCACCGGCATCCTGTCGGGCACCGGCATGGTCGAGGCCATGTCCAAGAGCCTGCTGGCAGTGATTCCCGAGGCGTTCGGCCCGTACATGGCCGTGATCACCGCCATCGTCAGCATGCCGTTCACCTTCTTCATGTCCAACGACGCCTTCTACTACGGCGTGCTGCCGGTGCTGGCCGACTTTGCCAGCCACTACGGCGTCACCCCCGTAGAGATGGCCCGTGCCTCGATCGTCGGCCAGCCGGTGCACCTGCTCAGCCCGCTGGTACCCTCCACCTACCTGTTGGTGGCGCTGGCCGGCATCGAGTTCGGCGACCACCAACGCTTCACGCTCAAGTGGGCAGTGCTGGTGTGCCTGTGCATAATGCTCGCCGCGCTGGTTCTTGGGACTTTCCCGCTGTTCAGCAGTCTCTGATACAAACGCTCACGCAAACCGCCAGGCGCCTACACTCAAGGTGCCTGGCCTTCACCGCTCGAAGGAATACACATGGAATGGCTGACCAGCCCGGAAATCTGGGTTGCCTTTTTTACCCTCACGGCCCTTGAGATCGTGCTCGGGATCGACAACATCATCATGATCTCGATCCTGGTCAGCCGCATGCCCAAGCACATGCAGCCACGTACACGGATCTTCGGCCTGGCCCTGGCCATGGTCACGCGCATCCTGCTGCTGCTGTCGATCACCTGGGTCATGCGCCTCACCGACGATTTGTTCCAGGTGCTCGGCCAAGGTATCTCCGGGCGCGACCTGATTCTGTTCTTCGGCGGCCTGTTCCTGCTGTGGAAAAGCTCGCAAGAGATCTACCACGGCCTGGAAGGCGAGGACGAAAGCAGCGACGAGCCCAAGGGCGCCGGCGGCAAGTTCTTCTACACCATCATCCAGATCGCCATCATCGACATCGTGTTCTCGCTGGACTCGGTGATCACCGCAGTGGGCATGGTGTCCCATGTACCGGTGATGATCGCCGCGATCATCGTCGCGGTGCTGGTGATGATGCTCTGCGCCGGCACCATCAGCGACTTCATCGACAAGCACCCGTCGCTGAAGATGCTCGCGCTTTCGTTCCTGATCGTCGTCGGTACCGTGCTGATCGCCGAATCTTTCGACGTGCATGTACCCAAAGGCTACGTCTACTTCGCCATGGCCTTCTCGCTGGCGGTGGAGGCGATCAACATCCGCATGCGCACTGCCAAGGCGCGAAAAGAGGGCCTGGAACACGACCCGGTGAAACTGCGCAAGGACGTTCCGGGTCAATAAACCCTGGAGCGCGGTAAACAAAGGGCCCTTCGGGGCCCTTTTTGGTTTTTGCCTGCTCCGGCCCTATCGCCGGCAAGCCGGCTCCTACAGGGCTGAACGGCTCATTACTGGCGACAGGGACGGCAAATGTTTCAAAAGTATTTCAGCCATGCCAAGCTGGCAGCCACCACGCAAACCAACTAAAGCTTCAGTGAGCCCTGCAAAAAACCAACGCCCACCCCCGGGCCAGGCTCACCGCGTCACCCATTGGCCCCGCGCAGGGGCATAGAACAACAGGGGGCCTGACCATGCTGACCTTGCTCAACCTGCTCTCCGCCGTGGCCCTGCTGGTGTGGGGCACGCACATCGTGCGCACCGGCATCCTGCGGGTATACGGCTCGAACCTGCGCCGGGTGCTCAGCCAGAACATGAACAAGCGCCCGCTGGCGTTCATCGCCGGCATCGTCGTCACCGCCGTGGTGCAAAGCAGCAACGCCACAGCCATGCTGGTCACCTCGTTCGTTGGCCAGGGGCTGATGGTCATGACCCCGGCCCTGGCGATCATGCTCGGCGCCGACGTGGGTACCGCACTGATGGCCCGGGTGCTGACCTTCGACCTGTCCTGGCTGTCGCCGCTGCTGCTGTTCATCGGGGTGATCTTCTTCCTCTCGCGCAAGCAGACGCGCATCGGCCAGATGGGCCGGGTGGCCATCGGCCTGGGGCTGATCATCCTGGCCTTGCAATTGATCGTGCAGGCGGCGGCGCCGATCACCCACGCCCAAGGGGTGAAGGTGCTGTTTGCCTCGCTGACCGGCGATATCCTGCTGGACGCCCTGTTCGGCGCGCTGTTCGCCATGATTTCGTACTCAAGCCTTGCCGCCGTGCTGCTTACCGCCACCCTGGCCGGGGCCGAGGTGATCAGCCTGCCGGTGGCCATCGGCCTGGTGGTCGGCGCCAACATCGGCAGTGGTCTTTTGGCCTTCATCAGCACCAGCATGCAGAACACCGCCGGGCGCCGCGTGGCCCTGGGCAGCCTGTTGTACAAGCTGATCGGCCTGCTGCTGATCATCCCGGTGCTGCACCCGCTGGTGGAGTGGATGGACAGCCTGAGCTTCAGCCCGCAGGAGCTGGTGATCGGCTTCCACCTGCTCTACAACACCCTGCGCTGCCTGATCATGCTGCCCACCGTCACCTTCATGGGCCGCCTGTGCGACACCCTGCTGCCCGACCGCGAGCACAGCAACGGCCAGGTCAAACCGCGCCACCTCGACGCCTCGGCGCTGGCCACCCCCAGCCTGGCCCTGGCCAACGCCGCTCGCGAAACCCTGCGCCTGGGCGATCTGGTCGACAGCCTGCTCGAAGCCATGCTCGGCGCCCTGCGTGGCAGCCACACCGCCATGCCGCAGCAGGTGCGCGCCCTGGCCGAGGACGCCGAAGCGCTGTACAGCGCCATCAAGCTGTACCTGGCGCAAATGCCCCGCGAAGACTTGAGCGAAGCGGAAAACCGCCGCTGGGCCGAAACCATCGAGCTTGCCATCAACCTCAAGCTGGCCTGCGACCTGATCGAGCGCATGCTGCGCAAGGTGCAGCAGCAAAAGACCGCGCAGCGCCGCGAGTTCTCCCAGGTAGGGCTCGAAGAGCTCACCGGCCTGCAGGAGCAGTTGCTGTCCAACCTGCGCCTGGGGCTTTCGGTGTTCCTCAGCGCCGACCCCGAAAGCGCGCAGTTGCTGCTGCGCGAAAAACGCCGCTTCCGCGCCCAGGAACGGCGCCTGGCCCACGCCCATGTCAGCCGCTTGCAACGTAAAGTGGTGCAGAGTATCGAGACCAGTTCGCTACACTTGGAGCTCATCGCCGACATGAAGCGGTTGAACTCTTTGTTCTGCAGCAGTGCCTATGTGGTACTGGGCGGTACCGACACCGGCGGGCTGATGCTCGACAGCGTGCCGGACGAAGCCCGCCAGCCGTAAACACACGCACCCGGAGACCGAAGCTCGCCCATGCGTTGCCTGATGTTCGTTTGCCTGCTGATCCTGAGCCTGCCCAGCCTTGCCCTCGACCGTTCGCGGGTGGAGGGCTACCTGCTGCCCAACGGCCTGCAGGTGATCCTCAAGTCCGGCTATGAACGCGACCATGTGTCGATCCGCCTGGTGGTCGGGGTGGGCCTGGATGACTTCGACTGCAACCAGCGCGAGCTGCCGCACCTGCTGGAGCACCTGCTGTTCAGCGGCATCGACGAAACCGGCGAGGGCGGCCTGGAAGAGCGCCTGCAGGCCCTGGGCGGGGAGTGGAACGCCTTCACCAGCAGCGCCGACACCACCTTCGTGATCGAAGCCCCGGCGCGCAACCAGCGCAAGGTCCTCGACCTGCTGCTGGCCCTGCTGCGCGACACGCGCATCGACGCCAAGGCCCTGGCCACCGCCAAGCGCATCATCGAGCGCGAGGACGGCGGCCACTACGGCCACCTGCAGCGCTGGCTCGACCGCCAGCAGGTCGGCCACCCGGCCAGCGACCAGCTGGCCACCGAGCTGGGCCTCAAATGCGAAGAGCGCTCCGACCTGGAAGACATGACCCTGGAACAGGTGCAGCAGCTGCGCGAGCACTGGTACGCCGCCAACAACATGACGTTGATCGTGGTCGGCGGCCTCGACCGCCTGCTGCCGGCCTATCTGGAACGCACCTTTGCCGAGCTGCCGGCCAGCGAACCCGAAGAACGGCGCAACCTCGAGAGCATCAGCCGCCAGGCCGAGCAGCGCCGCGACCTGATCCGCGGCTGGCTGGGCGACAACGTCAAGCTGCACTGGCTGTTCGTCGAGCCGACACTCGAAGACGGCCACGACCAAACCCTGGAGCTGCTGTCGCGCTACCTGGACTGGGCCCTGTACGACCAGCTGCGCCTGCGCCACGGCCTGTCCTACGGCCCCTCGGCGCAGCGCGAGAGCTTCGGCGACAGCGGCCTGCTCAGCCTCAACGCCGACCTTGAGCGTGACGACCTCGACGCTGCGGTGAAGGTGCTCGAACAGCTGTTCGAGCACCTGCGCAAGCACGGCCTGGACCCGGACACCTTCGCCCGCATCAAGGAAGCCGCCATCGCCCGGGAGAGCTGGACCACCCAGGGCAACACGGCGCTGGCCGACTACTACTGGGGGGCGCTCAACGCCTATGAAAACGGCCGCTTCACCGACCCGGTGCGCCAGCTGCGCCAGGTCAGCCTCAAGCAGGCCGACGCGGCGCTGCAGCAACTGCTGAAAGAGCCGGGCTACCTGCGCATTGAAAAGCCGCTGCTGGGGTATGACGAGCTGTACGGGCTGGTAGCGCTGCTGCTGGGGCTGCTCGCCGCCGCCGGGCTGATCCGCTGGCGCCGCGCTACACGTCAGCACTGATTCGGCGGTATCCTTTATCCATTAAAGGACCTCATCGCGGCCAAGCCCGCTCCTACACCCTGTGGGAGCGGGCTTGCCCGCGATAGGGCCGGCACAGCCCCCAATATATTCTGTTGCAGACCCATGCCCCCAATCCCCAATTTCGTCCTGCGCCTGATCGAACTGCTCAAGCGCTACCCCGGCATCATCGCGCTCGGCGGCTTTCTTTCCGGTATCGGCAGCTTCATCCTGGTCGACCGCCAGGCCGGCCTTGCCAGCTGGATCGCCATCCTCATGCTGGTCAGCTGGGTCTGGCTGATGCTGGAGAACACCCTCACCGGCCTGTTCGCCCGCACCTTCAAGCGCGAGATCCCGCAGCCGCTGCTGCGCTACGCCACGCAGATGATCCACCAGGAAAGCCTGTTCTTCGTCCTGCCGTTCTTCTTCATCACCACCACCTGGAACAGCGGCCAGCTGATTTTCACAGGCCTGTTGGCCGGCGCCGGGCTGGTGTCGATCATCGACCCGCTGTACTACAAGTGGCTGGCCCCGCGGCGCTGGCTGTTCCTGGCGCTGCACACCCTGACCCTGTTCGCGGCGATGCTCACCGCGCTGCCGATCATCCTGCACCTGACCACAGCGCAAAGCTTCAAGCTGGCGCTGATTGCGGCCATGGTGCTGTCGTTCCCAAGCCTTGCCAGCAGCTTCCCGATCCGCACCTGGCGGCGCGGCGTGGCGCTGGTGCTGGTAACCCTGGCGGTGGGCGGCGGCGGCTGGCTGCTGCGTTCCTGGGTTCCGCCGGCCACCCTGTGGCTAACCGATGTGGCAGTGAGCACCGAAGTGATCAACCGCCAGCCGGGTGAATCGCTGGACGAGGTGCCCGCCAGCCGCATCCGCAACGGCGGGCTTTACGCCTATACCGCGATCAACGCGCCGCGCGGCCTGGACGAGCGCATCTACCACGTGTGGCAGCTGGACGGCAAAGAAGTCGACCGCATCGCTCTGGACATCCACGGTGGGCGTAAAGAGGGCTACCGGGCCTGGACCCACAAGCAGAACTTTCCGCCCAACCCGGTGGGCAAGTGGCAGGTGCGGGTGCTGACCGAAGATGGCCAGGTGATCGGCGTGCTGCGCTTCAAGGTGGTCGAGGACGTGCCGGCCGGTTGATTCAGCGCCCCTTGATGATCCAGAAGCTGGCGTGATCCATGTAGGAGATTACCCAGCCCTGCGGGCTGCGCTGTCGCGCAGAGAACTGGGCACGAACCCGCCGCGGCCCCTGTGGGAGCGGGCTTGCCCGCGAACACCGGCGAAGCCGGTGCCAGACACCGCGTCGCCTGCTTCGCGGTGGTTCGGCACCCCGACAAGCCCGCTCCCACAGGTCCCCGCTAAATCAATGAGTTATGTGCAGTTCTATGAGAGCCGGCTTGCCGGCGATGAGGCCAGCACATTTTCAACAAACCCCGGCCACCCCGCTGCGCTATGATCTGCCTCTGTGCCATTCGTCAGATGCAGGGAGCCTATGACCGCCCCGAGCGCCACCCTGGACCACCAGCAGCAGCCCACCCGCCTGCGCATCGCCGGTGACTGGACCCTGGCCCACTACGCCAGCCTCAAGCGCGAATGCGAGCGCCTTAAGTACCAGGCCGACACCCAGGTCGACCTCAGCCAGCTCGGCCGCCTCGACACCGCCGGCGCCTCGCTGCTGGCCGAACTGCTCGGGGCCGAGCGCCTGTCGCGCTGCACCAGCGACCTGCCCGAAGCCAGCCGCGCGCTGCTGCACAACGTCTACAGCTCGGTGCAGAACTACTGCATCCCGGTCAAACAACCCGAACGCCCGGTGCTGATCCAACTGCTGGCACGCATCGGCTGCGCCGTCGACACCCTGTGGCAGGACACCAAACAGGTATTGGGTTTCATCGGCCTGATCCTGCAAACCCTGTTCGTGCGCGCCTTCCAGCCCAGCCGCTGGCGGCTCACCCCTGTGGTCGCCCACCTTGAACAGACCGGCCTGGACGCCGCCCCCATCGTCGCCCTGCTGACCTTCCTGGTGGGCGCTGTGGTGGCCTTCCTCGGTGCCACGGTGCTGGCCGCCTTCGGTGCGACCATTTTCACCGTCGACCTGGTGGCGTTCTCGTTCCTGCGCGAATTCGCCGTGCTGCTGACCGCCATCCTCATGGCCGGGCGCACCGCCAGTGCCTTCACCGCGCAAATCGGCTCGATGAAGGCCAACGAAGAAATCGACGCCATCCGCACCCTGGGCCTGAACCCCATCGAGCTGCTGGTGGTACCACGGGTGCTGGCGCTGCTGATCGCCCTGCCGCTGCTGACCTTCGTCGCGATGATCTGCGGCATCGTCGGCGGCGCCGTGGTATGCGCGCTGTCGCTGGGCATCACCCCGGCCATGTTCCTGTCGCTGCTGCAAAGCGACATCGGCGTGCAGCACTTTCTGGTCGGCCTGGCCAAGGCGCCGTTCTTCGCCTTCCTGATCGCCGCCATCGGCTGCCTGGAGGGTTTCAAGGTCAGTGGCAGCGCCGAATCGGTCGGCGCCCACACCACCTCTGCCGTGGTCCAGTCGATCTTCGTGGTCATCGTGCTGGACGCAGTAGCGGCGCTGTTCTTCATGGAGATGGGCTGGTGAGCGAAGCCGTGATCGAGGCCCGCGGCCTGTGCAACCGTTTCGGCAGCCAGAGCGTGCACGAAAACCTCGACCTGGACCTGTACCGCGGCGAAATCCTCGCCGTGGTCGGCGGCTCGGGCAGCGGCAAGTCGGTGCTGCTGCGCAGCATCATCGGCCTGCGCCAGCCCAACGAGGGCCAGGTGAAGGTGTTCGGCCAGGACCTGGCCGCGGCCAGCGAGCAGCAACGTTCGCTGATCGAGCGGCGCTTCGGCGTACTGTTTCAGAAGGGCGCGCTGTTCTCGTCGCTGACCGTCACCGAAAACGTCGCCCTGCCGCTGATCGAGCACGCCGGCCTGTCGCGTGCCGACGCCGAGCACCTGGCCGGGGTAAAGCTGGCCCTGGCCGGGCTGCCGATCAGCGCCGCCGACAAGTACCCCGCCTCGCTGTCCGGCGGCATGATCAAGCGCGCCGCCCTGGCCCGCGCCCTGGCGCTGGACCCGGACATCCTGTTCCTCGACGAGCCCACCGCAGGCCTGGACCCGATCGGCGCCGCCGCCTTCGACCAGCTCATCCTCACCCTGCGCGACGCCCTGGGCCTGTCGGTGTTCCTGATCACCCACGACCTGGACACCCTCTACACCATCACCGACCGGGTGGCGGTGCTGTCGCAGAAGAAGGTGCTGGTGGCCGGCCCCTTGAGCGAAGTCGAGCAAACCGATGACGCCTGGATTCACGAATACTTTCACGGCCCGCGCGGCCGGGCGGCCGAAAGCGCCGCCCTGCGCGCCCGCCAGGAGCGCTGAACGATGGAAACCCGAGCTCACCATGTATTGATCGGCCTGGTCACCGTGCTGGTGGTGGCCGGCGCCATGCTGTTCGGCCTGTGGCTGACCAAGTCCAGCGTCGACGATGCGTTCAAGGATTACGAAGTGGTGTTCAACGAGGCGGTGTCGGGCCTGTCCCGGGGCAGCCCGGTGCAGTACAACGGCATCAAGGTGGGTGATGTCAGCAGCCTGCGCCTCGACCCGCAGGACCCGCGCCGGGTGTTGGCCCGGGTGCGCCTGAGTGGCGACACGCCGGTTAAAGAAGACACCCAGGCCAAGCTGACCCTGGCCGGGGTCACCGGCAACTCGTTCATCCAGCTCAGCGGCGGCACGCCGCAAAGCCCCGAGCTCAAGGGCAAGGACGGCAAACTGCCGATCATCATCGCCTCGCCCTCGCCGATTTCGCGCCTGCTCAACGACAGCAGCGACCTGGTGACCAACATCAACCTGCTGCTGCACAACGCCAACCAGATGTTCTCCGAAAGCAACGTCGAGCACCTGAGCAACACCCTGGCCAACCTCGACCAGACCACCGGCGCCTTCGCCAGCAAGAAGGGCGGCATCGCCGATGCCCTGGCGCAGTTGTCGGAAGTCGGCCGCCAGGCCAACGCCACCCTGGCCGAAACCCAGGCCCTGATGAAAAACGCCAACGGCCTGCTGGGCAGCCAGGGCAAGCAGGCCATCGGCAGCGCCGAGCAGGCCATGCAGTCGCTGGCACAAAGCGCAGCCACCCTGAACAGCCTGCTGCAGGACAACCGCCAGTCCATCGATGACGGCGCCCAGGGCCTGAACCAGGTGGCCCCGGCCATCCGCGAGCTGCGTGAAACCCTCAATTCGCTCAAGGGCATCTCCCGGCGCCTGGAGGCCGACCCCAGCGGCTACCTGCTGGGCCGCGACAACAACAAGGAGTTCCAGCCATGACCCGCTCGCTGCGCTTGGCCGCACTCGCCGCCACCCTGAGCCTGGCCTCGGCCTGCTCGATCCTGCCGCAGAGCGCGCCGGTGGATATCTACCGCCTGCCAGCAAGCCAGGCCACAGGCAACGCGGCACCGGTGAGCTGGTCGCTACGCCTGAACAAACCGCTGGCCAGCGAAGCCCTGGCCGGGCCGCGCATTGCGGTGATCCCCCAGGGCGACGTAATCAGCAGCTACCAGGGCGCACGCTGGAGCGACCCGGCGCCGCAATTGCTGCGTAACCGCCTGCTCGATGGCTTCCAGCGTGACGGCCGGGTGCAGCGCCTCAGCGCCGACGACAGCAACCTGCAGGCCGACTACGAGCTGGGCGGGGAGTTGCAGGCATTCCAGAGCGAATACCGCTCGGGCCAGCAGGTGGAGGTGGTGATCCGCTACGATGCCCGGCTGGTGCAGGGGCGCAGCCAGCGCATTCTGGCCAGCAAGCGCTTCGAGGTGCGCCAGCCGCTGTCAGGCACCCAGGTGCCAGCGGTGGTCAGCGGCTTCGGCGCAGCCAGCGATCAGCTGACCCGTCAGGTGATCGACTGGAGCGTTACTCAGGCCAGCCAGGCTCAGGCAAAGAACCAGTAGCAGACGAAGATCGCCGCCACCACGCCGGAGAGTTCTGCCAGCAGGGCGCAGCCCACGGCGTGGCGCACCCGCTGGATACCCACCGCGCCGAAGTACACCGCCAGCACGTAGAAGGTGGTTTCGGTGCTGCCCTGGATGGTCGCCGCCACCAGCGCCGGGAAGCTGTCCACGCCATGCACCTGCATGGTTTCAATCAGCATGGCCCGCGCGGCGCTGCCGGAGAACGGCTTGACCAGCGCGGTGGGCAGGCCCTCGACGAAGCGGGTATCCAGGCCCAGCCAGTTCACCGCGTGGCGAATGCCGTCCAGGGCCACTTCCAGGGCGCCCGAGGCGCGCAGCACGCCCACCGCCACCAGCATGGCCACCAGATACGGCAGCAGCCCCTTGGCCACGTCGAAGCCCTCTTTGGCGCCTTCGATGAAGGCTTCGTACACCTTCACCCGCTTCAGCGCGCCAATCAGCAAAAACAGCATGATCACGCCGAACAGCGTGAGGTTGCCGAGGATCGACGACAGGCTGGCCAGGGCCGCCGCCGACAGGGTGCCGAGAAACGCCATGAAGCCACCCAGCAGCAAGGCGCCGGGGATCATGTAGGCCAGCACCACCGGGTCCCACAGGCGCAGGCGCTGCATCACCGCCACCGATAGCAGGCCGACCAGGGTCGACACGCTGGTGGCCAGCAGAATGGGCAGGAACACCAGGGTCGGGTCGGCAGCGCCCTGCTGGGCGCGGTACATGAAGATGGTCACCGGCAGCAGGGTCAGCGACGAGGCGTTGAGCACCAGAAAGAGGATTTGCGCGTTGCTCGCCGTGGTGCTGCTGGGGTTGAGCTCCTGCAGGGCGCGCATGGCCTTCAGCCCGATCGGCGTGGCGGCGTTGTCCAGGCCCAGGCCGTTGGCGGCGAAGTTCATGGTGATCAAACCCAGGGCAGGGTGGCCGCGCGGCACTTCAGGCATCAGGCGGGCGAACAGCGGGCCGAGCACCTTGGCCAGCCATTCGACGATGCCGGCCTTCTCGGCGATTTTGAGAAAGCCCAGCCACAGGGTCAGGGTGCCGAACAGCAGCACCATGACCTCCACCGACAGCTTGGCCATGGCGAAGATGCTCTCGACCATGGCGGCGAAGATAGCGGCGTTGCCGCCCACCAGCCATTGCGCCAGGGCGGAGATGGCCGCCACCACGAAAAAGCCGAGCCAGAGGCCGTTGAGCATCCTGAATTCCCCTGTGAAAAATGCCCGAATGATAGCGCAAACCCCGCGCCCTCTGTGGGAGCGGGTTCACCCGCGAACAACGGCAGAGCCGGTGCCAACCACCGAGTTGCTTGCTTCGCGGGTAAACCCGCTCCCACAGGACCTGATAACTCCCCAAAGGAATGCAAAAAAGCCCCGACAAGTCGGGGCTTTCTGGTTCAGCTCAAGGCCTTACTGGCTGACGGTCTTGCCCGTCACCACTGGCTCGGTCTTGCCTTTGTCCAGCACCAGCGACTTGTAGTACGCCTCGCCTTTTTCGGCGTCGTACATGCCCTGCCACTTGGCGATGACCACCGCAGCCAGGGCGTTGCCCACCACGTTCAGCGCGGTGCGGGCCATGTCCATGATGCGGTCGACACCGGCAATGAATGCCAGGCCTTCCAGCGGAATGCCCACGCTGCCCAGGGTGGCCAGCAGCACCACGAACGACACGCCCGGCACGCCGGCGATGCCCTTGGAGGTGACCATCAGGGTCAGCACCAGCATCAACTGCTGGCCGATCGAAAGATCGATGCCGTACAGCTGGGCGATGAAGATCGCCGCGATGCTCTGGTACAGGGTCGAGCCGTCAAGGTTGAACGAGTAGCCGGTCGGCACCACGAACGAGCAGATCGACTTCGGCGCGCCGTACTTTTCCATCTTCTCGATCACCCGCGGCAGCACGGTCTCGGAGCTGGAAGTCGAGTAGGCGAGGATCAGCTCGTCCTTCATGATGCGCATGATCTTGATGATCGAGAAGCCGAACACGCGCGCCACCAGGCCCAGCACCATGAAGGCGAAGAAGGCGATGGCGAAGTACACCAGCAGCACCAGCTTGGCCAGCGGCAGCAGCGAGGCGAAGCCAAAGTTGGCGACGGTGGCGGCGATCAGGGCGAACACGCCGATCGGGGCGTAGTTCATGATCATGTGGGTGACCTTGAACATGGTCTCCGACACGCCCTGGAAGGTACGCACCAGCGGCTCGCGCAGTTCGGCGTTGAGGCTCGAAAGGCCCATGCCGAACATCACCGAGAAGAAGATGATCGGCAGCATTTCGCCACGCATCAGCGCTGCGAAGATGTTCGACGGGATCAGGTTGAGCAGGGTCTCGATGAACGCGTGCTCATGCTGCACCTCGGCCGCAGTGGCCTGGTACTTGGAGATGTCGACGGTGCCCAGTGTGCTCATGTCGATGCCGGCGCCCGGGTGGAACACGTTGGCCAGCACCAGGCCGACGACGATGGCGATGGTGGTCACCACCTCGAAGTAGAGAATGGTCTTGAGGCCAATGCTGCCCAGTTTCTTCGCGTCGCCTACCCCGGCGATACCCACGATCAGCGACGAAATCACGATCGGGACAACGATCATCTTGATCAGGCGAATGAAGATGTCGCCAGCGGGCTGGAGGACGTTGCTGATCCACCATGCCTTTTCTGCACTGAAATGATTCAGTAGCGCGCCGACTGCAACGCCCAGCAACAGACCGATGACGATCTGCCAGGCGAGGCTCAGTTTTGCCTTCTTCATGTCATTACCCTTTGTTGTAGTGGTCACGGGCATCAACCGGAAAACCGCGTCCCAGAGCTGTTTACAGCCTGCCGGTAACGCATCGTTTCCACTCGACGACCCCATGTAAGGTCACCGCGAGCGCACCTTGAGGGGGGCTCGGGCCAGGGAAAAAGGCGGCAACTATTGCGATGGGGAAGGGACCAGTCTAATGCCGGAAACGACTACCCCATGCCGAATCGGCATGAGACTCCTCGCTGAAATCGGGCATCGCCAAGTGCTTGATTTTAAACGTTCGGTTTTCCGAACAAGACCAAACCGCCATGTTTCGGCAGATTTGACGGTATGCGTGCGGGGGTTTTGATGGCGTGTTCGACAATCCGAATGGCTGAAATGCCACTTGTCCTGACCGGCCGGACAATCGAAAAAAAATCGATATACGGTCACTACAAAATGTGTCTTCAGGAAAAGTCGCGCACATATATAGGAAGGGGATGCTTGAACAGGCGCTTCGGAAGCCAGACCGGCACCTGGCCGACCTGCAACTTCCGATGCCACCCTCTTCTGACCCGGCCCACGAAGGAGGTACTCCCTGTACCCCTAGGCCACTCCGATCCTGCAACAATCAGAACAGCCCGGCCCCCTGGTCATGTGCTGCCTCTCCTCGAGGCGGCGCATCATAGAAGCCAGAACGATAGAAAGGTTCAGCTTCCATTTCATTACAGTGCGTGCCCGCCCGGTAAAAAACTCAGTACCAGTTGGGGTCACGCTTGAGCTGCTCCTGCAGCAATGCCTTCATGCCGTCGTCGGGCTTGCCCAGCCAGCGGTAGTCCGCATGGCGGGTGGGCGATTTGTCCGAGGGCAGGCCCTCGGGCACCTCGACCAGCATCCCGTAGGCATCGTCCTTGTCCCAGCTGAACGCCACGATCAGGCGCTTGTGGGTGCAGTTACCCTGCGACTCGCACAGCGGGCCGACCAGGTACTGGTCACCGTCCTCGGTGACCGCCGACATCTGCAGCGGCGCGCTGCCGGTCAGGTTGATCACCCACTCCGGCAGGCGCTCTTCGCCCTTGATCGTGTCTTGCCAGGTCTCGCGGTATTCGGGGTCCGTGCCAAGCAGCTGGTTGGCACGGACCTGGCCGTCATTGGCCGCCATGGCCGTGGTAACGGCGCCCAGCAGCAGGGCGCCGGCCAGGATCCTGTTCATGGGTCAGCCCCTGCCGCGTCCGAAGAAGAAGGAAGCCACGAACAGCACCAGGAAGACGATGAACAGAATCTTCGCGATACCGGTTGCGGCGCCGGCGATACCACCGAAGCCCAGTACGGCTGCGACGATGGCGATGATCAGGAATGTGATAGCCCAGCTCAGCATGGTGTTACTCCTTTCTTGTACGTAATCGGTGACCGGCGCAGGAGGGCTCAGAACACCCAGCGCTCCTGCGGCGTGACGGTTTCCAGTACGGCAGGGGTGGTGGCATTGGCCTGGGTCGGCAGCGGCTCGGCAGCGCGCACCAAGGTACTGGCACGGCTGGCCTTCATCTGCGTCAACAGCGCCGTTTGCGCCGCCACCTGGTCGGCCAGCTTGGCGGTCTGCAAGCTGTAGTAGAACTGCCCGGCTGCCAGCGTGAGCAGCACGGCCATGCCCAGGAACAACACCTGGCGAAGCGGCAAAACGGCGGACTGCATGCGGTTGACGGTTGGGCGGTTCATGCCGGTGGCTCCTGCTGTACTTGTTATCTAGACCTGAACAAGTCATTGCAGCCTGCATGCCAGCCTTTGAAGCAAAATAAAATCCTTACAAATCAACCAGTTACGCACATTATGAAAATAAGCCAGGTCGTATCCTGCACGATGCCCCCTTCGGGCACCGTGCTTTTTGCACGATCAGCCTTCCACCTTGCTGGCCACCTTGAGCAGGTCGGCATCCACGCCGCGCACGCCGACGATCTGCCGGGCCACGTCGATGGCGATGGTGCGCTGCTCGCTGCTGACCACTTCACCCGATAACCGCACCATGCCTTGCTCACTGGCGACCTTGATGTTCAGGCCGTCCAGGTTGCGGCTGAAGCGGTAGCTGGTCTGGATCTTGTCGATGATCCAGCTGTCACCGGGCTGCGGCCCGCTGGGTGCGTCCACCGGCTTTTCCCGGGCCTTGGCCAGGGCCGTGCTGTCGAGGCTGACCAGGTTGTTGACCAGGTGCACGCCCTCGGTGGTGCGCGCCAGCACGCCGGCCAGCTCCTTGGCCTCGGGGCTGTCGACCTTGCCGCGCAAGGTGACCACGCCGTCGCTGCTCTGCACCTCGATGGGCGCCTGCTCGGTCACCCGGCTCCACAGCAAACGCGCGCGAATCACCGCGCCCAAGGTGGCGTCGTCCAGGCGCTGGGCGTAGGCGCGCGGCTCCAGCGGCCGCTCGATCAGCGCCGGGTTGACCTGCAACTGGTTGTCGACCGTGTCGATGCCGCGGGTAGCCAGCGCCACCCGCTCGGCCAGGTCACGCTCGACGGGGTTTTCCACTTCACCGCTGAGCCGGGCCCGGGCGCCGTCGACCTGCACCTTGATCGGGAAGGGGTTGAGAATGCGGTTGAGCGCCAACGCCGTCTGCAGTGAACCTTCCAGACGGGCATCCTGGGCCGGGTCGGCCGCTGCCAGCAGCGGCACCAGGCAAAAGCTGAGCACAACCATTCGGGGGGAAAAGCGCATGGGTCTACCTCCTGACGAATACTTCAACCCTGGGTCTTCGCAACCTGCATGCCAGCTATCGGAGCACAAATAACTTCATTGTTATCAGTCAGTTAGCCATCATGAAGGCATGCAGCTAGCATGCATGGCACGGAATCAATCAGAATTGACCATGCAACTTGCCCGATTTTTCCGACACTAATTGAGACTAATCCCAAAGGAGCGTAGGAAATGGAGTCAGCCCAGGACAACCAAGGCCGCATTCTGCTGGTGGATGACGAGTCCGCGATCCTGCGCACTTTCCGCTACTGCCTGGAAGACGAAGGCTACAGCGTGGCCACCGCCAACAGCGCCACCCAGGCTGAGACCCTGTTGCAGCGCCAGGTGTTCGACCTGTGCTTTTTGGATTTGCGCCTGGGTGAGGACAACGGCCTGGACGTGCTGGCACAGATGCGCATCCAGGCGCCGTGGATGCGCGTGGTGATCGTCACCGCCCACTCGGCCATCGACACCGCCGTAGACGCCATCCAGGCCGGCGCTGCCGACTACCTGGTCAAGCCCTGCAGCCCCGACCAGCTGCGCCTGGCCACCGCCAAGCAGTTGGAGGTGCGCCAGCTGTCGGCACGCCTGGAAGCCCTCGAAGGCGAGGTGCGCAAGCCCAAGGACGGCCTGGACTCCCACAGCCCGGCCATGATGGTGGTGCTGGAAACCGCACGGCAGGTGGCCACCACCGACGCCAACATCCTGATCCTCGGCGAGTCGGGCACCGGCAAGGGCGAGCTGGCCCGCGCCATCCACGGCTGGAGCAAACGTGCGCGCAAGGCCTGCGTCACCATCAACTGCCCGTCGCTGAACGCCGAGCTGATGGAAAGCGAGCTGTTCGGCCATACCCGCGGCGCCTTCACCGGGGCCAGCGAAAGCACCCTGGGGCGGGTCAGCCAGGCCGACGGCGGCACGCTGTTTCTCGACGAGATCGGCGACTTTCCCCTCACGCTGCAACCCAAACTGCTGCGTTTCATTCAGGACAAGGAATACGAGCGGGTCGGCGACCCGGTCACCCGCCGCGCCGATGTGCGCATTCTGGCGGCCACCAACCTCAACCTCGAGGAGATGGTCCGCGAGAGCCGTTTCCGTGAAGACCTTTTGTACCGCCTGAACGTCATCACCCTGCACCTGCCGCCGCTGCGCGAGCGCAGCGAGGACATCCTCACCCTGGCCGACCGATTCCTGGCGCGCTTTGTCAAAGACTACTCACGCCCGGCCCGCGGCTTCAGCGACGAAGCCCGCGCCGCACTGCTCAATTACCGCTGGCCGGGCAACATCCGTGAACTGCGCAACGTGATCGAACGCGCCAGCATCATCTGCCCGCAGGAGCGGGTCGAGGTCAGCCACCTGGGCATGGGCGAGCAGCCTGCCAGCAACGCCCCGCGGGTGGGCGCGGCGCTGAGCCTGGACGAGCTGGAGCGCGCCCATATCGGCGCGGTGCTGGCCGCCAGCGATACCCTCGACCAGGCTGCCAAGACCCTCGGCATCGACGCCTCCACCCTGTACCGCAAACGCAAGCAGTACAACCTGTGAAATGGCCGATGAAGCTGCGCACGCGGCTGTTCCTCAGCATCTCGGCGCTGGTCACGGTGGCCCTGCTGGGGCTGCTGCTGGGGCTGGTCAGCGTGCTGCAGATGGCGACCATGCAGCAGCGCCTGGTGCAGGACACTACCCACACCCTGGCCCTGGGCCTGCGGCTGCGGCAAAACCTGGGTGAGCAGCTGAACCTGATCCTTGACGAGGACAGCGACCCGAACAACCTGATGGCCCTGCAAAGCCAGTTCCAGGGCCTGCTCAACCAGGGCCTGGAGCAGGGCAGCGAGCGCACCGGCTTCAGCAAGGCCAGCAGCAACTACCAGGCGTTTCTCCAGGCCTGGCGCGAAAGCAAGGCGCCGGCCCGCAGCATGGGCGTTGAACAACCGCTGGGGGCCGCCTTCAACCAGGTACGCACCGACCTGATCGACTCGCACAAGCAAACCCTCGAGCACATCACCCGCGCCGAAGAGAAATCCCGCGACCGCGCCCTCTTGATCAGCGGCCTGCTGGGCATGATGGGCCTGACCGTGCTAGTGCTGGGCTTTATCACCGCGCACAACATCGCGCGGCGCTTCGGCCAGCCGATCGAGGCGCTGGCCAAGGCTGCCGACCAGGTTGGGCAGGGCAACTTCGACGTCACCCTGCCGGTTACCCAGGCCACCGAGCTGAACCAGTTGACCCGCCGCTTCGGCCTGATGGCCGATGCCCTGCGCAAGCACCAGGCCACCAACGTCGACGAACTGCTGGCCGGCCAGCAGCGCCTGCAAGCCGTGCTCGACAGCATCGACGACGGCCTGTTGATCATCGACCGCCAGGGCCGCCTGGAACACCTCAACCCGGTAGCCCAGCGCCAATTGGGTTGGGACCCGAGCCGCCTGGGGGTGAGCCTGGCCGAAGCCTTGCAGCGCCCGGAGCTGGAGCAGCAGATGCGCCAGGTGCTGCGCGGCGGCAGCCTGGACCGCCCGCCAGAAGACCTCAGCCTTGAGGTGGACGACGAAAGCCGCCTGCTGACCTACAGCCTGACCCCGGTCAGCCACCCCCAGGGGCCGATCCTCGGCGCGGTGATGGTGCTGCACGACGTGACCGAACAGCGTGCCTTCGAGCGGGTACGCAGCGAATTCGTGCTGCGCGCCTCCCACGAACTGCGCACCCCGGTCACCGGCATGCACATGGCCTTCGGCCTGTTGCGCGAGCGCCTGAAGTTTCCGCCCGAGGCCCGCGAGCACGACCTGCTGGAAACCATTGGCGAAGAGATGCAGCGCCTGACCCAGCTGATCAACGATCTGCTCAACTTCTCCCGCTACCAGAGCGGCCTGCAAAAGCTGGAGCTGGGCCCGTGCAACCTCGACGAGCTGTTCCAGCGCGCCGAACAGCGCGTTGCCGGCTTGGTGGCAGACAAGCACATCAAGCTGGTGCGTGAGCTGGAGCCGCCACTGCCGCGCATCCAGGCCGACATCGCCCAGCTCGACCGGGTGCTGGACAACCTGCTGCACAACGCCATCCGCCACACCGCCAGCGGCGGGCACATCCGCCTGCATGCGCGCCGGCATGCCGAACGGGTGATCATCAGCGTCGAGGACAATGGCGAAGGCATTGCCTACGGCCAGCAGGGGCGAATTTTCGAGCCGTTCGTGCAGGTGGGCCGCAAGAAAGGCGGCGCCGGGCTTGGGCTGGCGCTGTGCAAGGAGATCGTGCAACTGCACGGCGGGCGCATGGGGGTATTCTCACGCCCCGGGCAGGGCACGCAGTTCTATATGGCATTGCCGGTGTAACAGCCATTGCAGCCCTGACCTGGCTCCGTGCAGGAGCCGGCTTGCCGGCGATTGGGCCAGCACAGGCATATGCCATCGCTATCCTGGCTCCTACAGGGATCGCACCAGCTCACAGTTCATCATCGATACGCCGCCCCGCCACCCGCCGGCCGCGGGTGATCAGCTCGGCGAACTGCCGCGCGCTGAGCGGGTGGGCGAACAGCCAGCCCTGCCCGTAGTTCACCCCCTCGCTACTGAGCAGCCCGGCCTGGTCCTCGCTCTCGATACCCTCGGCGATCACCCGCAAGTTCAGGTCATGGGCCATGCGGATGATATGCGGCGCCACACCGCTGCTGGCAGCATCGTGGCCCAGGGCATCGATGAACGCCTTGTCGATCTTCAGGCAGTCCACCGGCAGGGTCTGCAGGTAGGCCAGGCTGCAGTAGCCGGTGCCAAAGTCGTCGATCAGCACCTGGTGCCCGGATGCGCGCAACGCCTGCAGGTTGTCCCGCGCCACCACCACATCGATCAACCCGCGCTCGGTCACCTCGAAGGCGATCTGGCGGGCGGCAACCCGGTGCTGGGCCAACAACTTTGCGGCCACCTGGCCGATGCGCGGCGCAGTCACATCACAGGCCGCCAGGTTGACCGAGATGTACAACTTCGGGTTGGCCCGCAGCAACTGCCCCAGTTGCTCGAGCACCCGCTGCAGGACGAAATCGGTGATCGGGCGAATCTGCCCGGTGTTCTCCGCCAGCGGGATGAACAGGTCCGGGCTGGTCAGCGTACCGTCCGGGCGGCGCCAGCGCACCAGCGCCTCGGCGCCGACACAGCGCCGGCTGTCCAGCTCGAAGATCGGCTGGTACAGCACCTGCAACTCGCCACGGCGCAGCGCCTGTTGCAGCTCGGAACTCATCGAGCGGCGCTGCTGGATCATTTGCAACGCCAGCCAGCCGATACAGCAGGCCAGCAGCAGGCTGCCGGGATACAGCAACCACAGCAGGCCATTGAGGCGCATTGGCAGGCTGGCCCGCGGGGCGATTAGCACCAGCTGGTAGTCCGGCGACTTGGTGGCCATGCGATAGACCAGCTTGTCGCGCAGCTCGAGCAACGATTTGTGCGACGGGGGCGGCCAGTCGTCGGTGGGCGGCCAGGCCTGGGCCGGGCCCAGCACCGGTATCGCCCGGGCGCCACGGTCGAGCACCACCAGCAGGCTGCCGCCTGGGGGCAGGTCGACCACATCGCTCAGGTGCCCGCGCGAGGTGGACACCAGAAAGTTGCCCCGCCCCAGCATCAGCGCCGCGAGGTTCTCGTTGGGTTCGGTGGTGGTGTTCAACCAGTAGCTGTAGGTGGGGCCCTGGATATCCGGGCCACGCAGCGGCGCAACGACCCGCTCGCCACGGTTGGAGCAGGCCACCTGGCTGTCGACGTAGGCCGCCTCGTAGATGAACCGCGAGGCCAGCGCCACTTGCTGCAACTGTACCTGCATCGCCTGGCTGCAACCGCGCAGCGGCTGGGCCTGCAACTGGTCGACGCCTTCGCGAAGCTGGCCGAATACCTGCTCCAGGCGGTCGAGAAAGCGCTCGCCCCGGGCGTTCATCTGCGCGCTTTCGCTCTGCCTCATCTGCTGCAACGTCACCCCCACGCTGCCGGCCAGCAGCAGCGCGGCACTGCCCAGGGCCGCGAGCACAGCCAGCAGCCAGGGGTGGTGGAAATATTGGCGCACTGTGGCGATGAGGGCGAGCATGCGCGGCATCCGGTTGAATACTCAAAGGTATAGCAACGGAACGGCCGCCCGGCTTCGCCGTTGGGCGGCGCACGCGCCAGGCGTTGGCGCGAAACTTGTAGGAACCGGCTTGCCGGCGATGGGGCCGGGCCTACAGGGGCTTACGCCCTTAGCGCATGCTGTTGAGCACCTGCAGCATGGCGGCGGTCTGCGCATCAGGCATGCCGTCGAAACGCTGGGGGCGGAAGCGCATCTGGAACGCGGCGATCACGTGGCGGGTGGCCACATCCAGCTCGCCGGTCTGGTCGATGGCATAGCCAAAGCGCGCCAGTTGCTGCTGGTACCAGCCCACCGCCGGCGGGTTGGCCTCGAAATACACCTGCTGGCGCGCCACTGCAGCGGCATCTGGCCAGATGCTCAGCCCGGCGTCGGCCAGGCGCTTCCACGGGAACAGCGGGCCTGGGTCGAGCTTGCGCAGCGGGGCGATGTCGCTGTGGCCGATGATGTGCCGCGGGGCGATCCCGTTGCGCTTGACGATGTCCTTCAGCAAGGCGATCAGCGCCTGCACCTGGGCCTCGCTGTACGGGTGCCAGACCCGACCGCCCGGGGTATCGGTGTAACCCGGGTTGACGATCTCGATGCCGATGGAGGTGGAGTTGAGCCAGGTGCGGCCCTCCCACTGGCTGTCGCCGGCGTGCCAGGCACGGCGGTTCTCGTCCACCAGCTGGTAGACCGTGGCCGGCCCGTCGCCGATCAGGTAGTGGCTGCTCACCTCGCCATGGGTGAGCAGCGCCAGCGAGCGCTCCAGGGAGGCGTTGGTGTAATGCACCACGACGAACTGGATGCGGTTGTCCTGGTTGGCCGAAGGGTGGCTGCGGTCGATGCGCAGGCCGCTGGAGCAGCCGGCCAGGGCGAGCAACAGCAGGGCAGTGAGGAATGTTTTCATTGAGAGGAGCACGTCATGATGAGCCGACAACAGCGCTACAGTATAACGTGCTCCACTCCAGGCATCGTGGGCCTTTTGCTACTTAACCTTGCTCGACGCGGTTGCGGCCTTGGTCCTTGGCGCGGTACAGCGCTTCGTCGGCGCGCTTGAGTACCTGGTCACCGCGCTCGCCGGAACGGAACGCGCTGATGCCGATCGACGTGGTGATGACCACGCGCTCACCCTTGAAGTGAAACGGGCAGGCCTCGATGGCTGCGCGCAGGGCTTCAGCCACCTGCACGGCAGCGGGGGGCGAGGTTTGCGGCAGCAACAGCACGAACTCCTCGCCACCAAAGCGGGCGATGAAATCACGCCCGCGCAGGCGCTTGCGCAACTGGTCGGCGACGATCTTCAGCACCTTGTCACCGGCCAGGTGACCGTAGCCGTCGTTGATGCGCTTGAAGTGGTCGAGATCGAGGATAGCCATGGCCAGGTGGCCGCCGCTCTCTTGCCATTCGAGCACTTCGCGCTCGACCTGCTCGGACCAGGCGGCGCGGTTGGGCAGCCCGGTCAGCGGGTCGATCATCGCCTTCTGGCGTTGCTCCTCGAGGTGCTCGCGGTAGCCGAGGGCTTCCTGCTCCATGCTCGCCACACGCTCGGCCAGCCCTTGCAGGCGCCCGGCAAGCTCCTGCTCGCGGCGGTCGCGCTCAAGCTGGTGATCGTCCATGGTCACCAGCAGGCCTTCGAGGCGGTTCTCCAGGATGTGCTTGAGGCTATCTACATCGGCCGCGCCCTGCACGCTGCTTTGCAGGCCGTCGACCTGCTCGCGCAGCTGGCTGTCCAGCTGGCGGGCGGCAGAGCTGTTGTCGGCATGGCCGGTACTGGCCTCGTGCAGGTGGCTCTGGAAGGTTTCGAGGCGCTCGTTGAGTTGCTGCAGGTAAGCCTCAAACTCGTGCTGGCCGCTGTCGGTGATCGCCAGCATGAGCACCGCCAGGTCATCCAGCACCGGGATCAGTTCGTACCAGTTCAGGCCGCGGGCCACCCGCTCGCGCATCTGAAGGGCCTGGGCCTTGTGGCGCTCGGGCAGGCTGAGGTCGTCGAGCAGGCCGATCAGGGTTTGCTCGATGTGGGCGGCGACCTGGCTGTACGGCGGCTCGACCGCGTCGGGGAGGGCGTAGGGGCCGTCTTCGCCTTCGAGCAGTTCGGAAGGCTCGGTGGGCTCGATGGGCTCTTCTGCAGGCTCTTCTGCAGGCACCTCGAGCGCAGCTTCTACTACGGCCGGTTCGGTTACTGGCTCGGCGTCGATCAACGCCGGCGCAGGCACGTCTGCCTCAGGCTCGGGCAATGGGGCGTGATCAGGCTCCTGGGCTACGGGCTCAGGTTGGGGGGCAGGTTGAGCCACAGCAGCGGGCAAGGGGTGAAGCTCGTCGACGTCCTGCTGTTTGGGGGCTGGTTCCTGTGGGGCAGGTTTGGCGGCCTCATCGCGGGGCAAGCCCGCTTCCACGGGCTCGGACGCTTCTTCGTGGGTATTTTGCGTTTTCGCCGGGGCCGCTGGGGCAGGTGCCGTGGGCTCGTGGGCAGGGTGCGCTTCGTCGTGGGCCTCGTCGCGGCCACCGAACAGGCGCTGCAGCAGGCCGGGGCGGGCTTCTTCGCCGGGCTTTTGCACGGCATTCAGCGCCTTGCCCTGCAGGCCGCTGAGCTCGCCCAGCAACGGCGGCAGGTCGCGGGACTGGGCGACGCCGCCGTCGAGCTTCTTCGCCAGCTTTTTCAGCGGGCGTGAGACCTCGCCGGGCAGGGGCAGGGCTTGCAGCTGGGTCACCAACGCAGTCAACGCATCGCCAACCTGGTTCATGCGGGTTTCGCGGCGCTGCTCAGAATCGAGCACGGCCTTTTCCAGGCGCGGAATCAACCCGGCAAGGCCGGCGTCCATATTGTCGCTGCGGATCACCTCGCGCATTTCTTTCATGCACTGGTCGACGATCTTGTCGCTACCCTCGGCCGCCAGGGTGCTGCGCACCAGGCCACGGCGCAGCAAATCGAGGCGGGCTTCCCAGCGCCGCTCGAGCTTTTCCTGCTGCTCGATGCTCTTAAGGTATTTTTCTTTCCAGCGCTCGGCTTCTTCGGTCATGCCTGGATCCGCATCCGGTGAGGGCGACTAGCCCTCTGATGACTCCATTTCGGCGCGAAAACCGAACACTTGAGTGCTGTAGAGGCTAGGTAGGGACCGGCAGCGTATCGGTAGTCAGTGCGTCAGGCAATCGGATCTCGACGGCAACCGGAAGGTGGTCCGAAATCGGCTGCGCCAGCACCTCGACGCGCTCAAGCGTAAGGCTGGGGCTAAGCAGAATGTGGTCGAGGCAGCGCTGCGGCCGCCAGCTGGGGAAGGTGGCCTCGACCTGGGGCGCGATCAGACCCAGGTCACGCAACGGCGAGTGCTCGATCAGGTCGGTGGCATGGGTGTTCATGTCGCCCATCAGCACCTGGTGGCGATAGCCGCCGATCAGTTCACGGATGTAGGCCAGTTGCCGGGAACGGGTCTTGGCACCCAGCGCCAGGTGCATCACCACCACGATCAGCGCGTCCTCGCCCTCGCCGAAACGCACCAGAATCGCCCCGCGACCGGCAGGCCCGGGCAGCGGATGGTCTTCCAGGTGCTGGGGTTTCAAGCGGCTGAGCACGCCATTGCTGTGCTGGGCGAAGCGCCCGAGGTTGCGGTTGAGCTGCTGATACCAGTAAGGGAAGGACCCAAGCTGGGCCAGGTGCTCGACCTGGTTGACGTAGCCCGAACGCAGGCTGCCGCCGTCGGCTTCCTGCAGGGCCACCAGGTCGAAGTCGCCAAGCAGCTCGCCGATTTTCTGCAGGTTGCCGGCCCGCCCGGTGTGCGGCAGCAAGTGCTGCCAGCTGCGGGTCAGGTAGTGGCGATAGCGCTCGGTGCTGATGCCGACCTGAATATTGAAACTGAGCAGCCGCAGGCGACCATCTTCCGGCAGGCCAGGGGCCTGCAGGTGATGTTCGTTGACCTGCGGCTGGTGCAGGCCGACGATGCGCGAAGTGCGAAAGCGGCCCATGCTGGCGCCGCTTACTTAGCGGCGCGCTCCTTGGCGATCAGCTGGTCGGCGACGTTGAGCACGCCTTCCGGCCCTTGGGCAGTGCCCAGGTCGAAGCGGTACTTGCCGTTGACCACCATGCTCGGTACGCCGGTGATTTCGTACTTCTTCGCCAGTTCCTTGGCCTGGTTGACCTGGCCCTTGATGGCGAACGAGTTGAAGGTGGCCAGGAACTTGTCCTTGTCCACGCCCTGGGTGGCGAGGAAGTCGGCCATGTCTTGCGGGTCGGTCAGGCGCTTGCGCTGGTTCTGGATGGCATCGAAGACCGCAGCGTGCACCTTGTGCTCCACACCCATGGCTTCGAGGGTCAGGAACATCTGGCCGTGGGCATCCCATGCGCCGCCGAACATGGCCGGTATGCGCTTGAAGTTGACGTCCTTGGGCAGCTTGTCGACCCAAGGGTTGATCACCGGTTCGAAGTGGTAGCAGTGCGGGCAGCCGTACCAGAACAGCTCGACGACTTCGATCTTGCCAGGCACCGACACCGGCACCGGGTTGCTCAGCTCGATATATTCCTTGCCGGCGGTGGCGGGCTCTGCGGCCTGCACGGCAGCCATACCGAAGGCGCTGGCGGCGACCAACGCAGCGCTGAGAATCAGTTTACGCATGCTTTACTCCTGAGCAGTCTTTGGTCGCCTCGACGCGGCCTGTTGTGTGACAGGCCGGGAAGGGCGTGAGTTCTGTAGTGTACGACCCTGAACGAAAAAAAGGGCAGCGCGGGCTGCCCTTTCATCTTTGCCGCACATCATTAACCGATTGTTAACGCCTGTTCCCTCAGGCCGGTGCGTACCTGCAGGAGCCGGCTTGCCGGCGATGAGGCCGCCGAACTCAGTGCAGCCCCTGGATATAACTGGCGATGGCCTCGATATCATGGTTGCTGAGCTTGCCGGCGATGGTGCGCATGGTCATGGCGTCGCCGTCGTTGGTGCGGTTGCCTTCGCGGAAGTCGGTCAACTGCTTGCTGACGTACTGCGCATGCTGGCCGCCCAGGTGCGGGAAGCCGGCCAGGGCGATGCCGGCGCCGTTCGGCGAGTGGCAACCGGTGCAGGCCGGCATGCCTTTTTCAAGGTCGCCGCCATTGAACAGCGCACGGCCACGCTCGACCAGTTTCGGGTCGGCGGCGCCCACGCTGCCTTTTTGGCTTGAGAAATACGCCGCGATATCGGCCAGGTCCTGGTCATTGAAGTTGGCCAGCATGCCGGTCATCTCCAGCACGGTGCGCTTGCCGGACTTGATGTCGTGCAGTTGCTTTTCCAGGTAGCGCTGGCCTTGGCCGGCGAGTTTGGGGAAGTTCGGCGCCAGGCTGTTGCCGTCAGGGTTGTGGCAGGCCCCACACACCGCTGTTTTTGCCTGGCCCGCGGCGGCATCGCCTTTGATGGGTTCCGCAGCACTTGCCGCACCTGCGACCCCCATGGTCAACAGCAGACTCACGAATAGTTTGTTCATCAGCTAATCCAACACGGCTAAGGGTGAAATGTTATGTATCGGGACTGCCACTCATCCAAAGGATGACCAATCGGTAGTCCTCGGCACTGCAGTCCATGCACAATCCACGCGGCGGCATAGCCTTGAAACCCTGTGTAACATGCACCACCAGTTGCGCCATGCCTTGCGCCAGCCTGGGCTCCCAGGCTGCCCGGTCACCCCGCATGGGGGCCTGTGGCAGCTGACCGGCGTGACAAGCCGCGCACGTGCGGTTGTACAACGCCTCGGGATCCTGTGTAGCCTGTGCGCTGAAAATCGGCAGGAACACACCGACAGCTAGCAGCCATTTCGCCAAGCGGAACGACCTGACAGGGTTGGGGGACGCGCTGCGTTCTGATGCGCGAGCTATTGTTCGACACCCCATGCCCGTTCTCCTTCGCTGGGAGAATGAGCACACAAAAACTGGGGCATTATATACTTCCGCCATCCAAACGGAAACGACACCGCTTGCCGGCCCAGGCCTTGGCAACACCCACATCGGATATCCCATGCAAGTCAAGAACCCCATCCTCGGCCTCTGCCAGAAAGCCAAATTCGCCCTCAGCGCTGCCAAGGTCGAACAATGCCCGGACGACCAGGGTTACGAGGTGGCCTTCGCCGGCCGCTCCAACGCCGGCAAATCCAGCGCCCTCAATACCCTGACCCATGCCAGCCTGGCGCGGACTTCCAAGACCCCGGGCCGCACCCAGCTGTTGAATTTCTTCAGTCTGGACGATGAACGGCGTTTGGTCGACCTGCCGGGCTACGGTTATGCAAAAGTGCCGATTCCGCTCAAGCAGCACTGGCAGAAGCACCTGGAGGCGTACCTCGGCAGCCGTGAGTGCCTGCGCGGGGTGATCCTGATGATGGACGTGCGCCACCCGATGACCGACTTCGACAAGATGATGCTCGACTGGGCCAAGGCCAGCGGCATGCCCATGCACATCCTGCTGACCAAGGCCGACAAACTCACCCACGGCGCCGGCAAGAACACCCTGCTCAAGGTACAGGCCGAAATTCGCAAGGGCTGGGGCGATGCCGCGACCATCCAGCTGTTCTCGGCGCCCAAGCGCCAAG
This sequence comes from Pseudomonas xanthosomatis, assembly GCF_019139835.1. NCBI lineage: Bacteria > Pseudomonadati > Pseudomonadota > Gammaproteobacteria > Pseudomonadales > Pseudomonadaceae > Pseudomonas > Pseudomonas xanthosomatis. Next base: position 374,775 of record NZ_CP077075.1, read on the forward strand.
GCCTGGAAGAGGCCTACCGGGTGCTGGCGGACTGGATGGAACTGGAAGACAAGCCGGCCTGAGGCGACACCCGGCCCTGTAGGAGCGGCCTTGTGCCGCGATGGGCCGTGTAGCGCCCCCAGGAAATCAGCCGCACAGCACAAGTTGCGCAGGGCGCTGAGGACCAAATTTCAGGCAAAAAAAACCCCGGACTTCATATGGGGAGGGGGAAGTTCGGGGTTCAAGTCCGGACCGCCAGAGGCGAGTCCAGGTATCTGCCAACACTTAACACAACATAGGAGCATCGAAAGGCTTCACCAGCCATTCAGTGCATCTGAGTGAGGCTTCACCGGTTTAGTTCCGAAGCCCTCGAAACTATTTGCGATAGTTTCATGAAACTTCGAATCCAACGGCGCGGATCCGCGACACCACGCCGCAGATCCTACACAGCCCAGCCCGCGAATTCAGTGAGCTTCGTCCCAATTCGAGCCGATTCCCACTTCCACCAGCAGCGGTACATCCAACTGCGCCGCGCCGCTCATGTGGCCGCGAATTTCATCTTTGACCTGTTGAACCAGGTCCTCGCGCACCTCAAGCACCAGTTCGTCGTGCACCTGCAGGATCACCCGCGCATCCAGCCCGCTGTCGCTCAGCCAGTTGTCCACCGCCACCATGGCGCGCTTGATGATGTCTGCCGCAGTGCCCTGCATCGGCGCGTTGATCGCCGTGCGTTCGGCGCCCTTGCGCAGCGCAGGGTTCTTGGCGTTGATGTCGGGCAGGTACAGGCGCCGGCCGAACAGGGTTTCGACGAAGCCCTGCTCGGCAGCCTGGGCGCGGGTGCGCTCCATGTAGGCCAGCACGCCTGGGTAACGGGCGAAGTAGCGGTCGATATAGTCCTGGGACTGCTTGCGATCGACGCCGATCTGCTTGGCCAGGCCGAACGCGCTCATGCCGTAGATCAAACCGAAGTTGATCGCCTTGGCGCTGCGCCGCTGGTCGGTGGTGACCGCTTCCAGCGCCACGCCGAACACCTCGGCAGCAGTGGCGCGGTGCACGTCCAGGTCGTTACGGAAGGCATGCAGCAAGCCTTCGTCCTTCGCCAGGTGGGCCATGATGCGCAGCTCGATCTGCGAGTAGTCCGCCGCCAGCAGCTTGTAGCCGGGGCTGGCGATGAAAGCCTGGCGAATGCGCCGGCCTTCGGCGGTGCGGATCGGGATGTTCTGCAGGTTCGGGTCGCTGGACGACAAGCGCCCGGTAGCGGCCACGGCCTGCTGGTAAGAGGTGTGCACGCGCCCGGTGCGCGGGTTGATCTGCCCCGGCAGCTTGTCGGTGTAGGTGCTCTTGAGCTTGCTCAAGGTGCGGTACTGCATCAGCACCTTGGGCAGCGGGTAGCCCTGCTCGGCCAGCTCGTCGAGCACGGCTTCGGCGGTGGACGGCTGGCCCTTGGCGGTCTTGCTCAGCACCGGCATGCCCAGCTTGTCGTACAGGATCACCCCCAGCTGCTTGGGCGAACCGAGGTTGAACGGCTCGCCGGCCAGCTCGATCGCCTCGCGCTCAAGCTCGAGCATCTTCGCCCCCAATTCACCGCTCTGCACGCCCAACAAATCGGCATCGACCAGCGCGCCCTGGCGCTCGATGCGCGCCAGTACCGGCACCAGCGGCATCTCGATGTCCATCAGTACCGGCTGCACGCTTGGCGTCTCGGCCAGGCGCGCCTGCAGCGCGTGGTGCAGGCGCAGGGTGATGTCGGCGTCTTCGGCAGCATACGGGCCGGCCTTGTCCAGGTGGATCTGGTTGAAGGTCAGCTGCTTGGCGCCCTTGCCGGCGATCTCTTCGAAGGTGATGGTGCTGTGGTCCAGGTAGCGCTGCGCCAGGCTGTCCATGTCGTGGCGGGTGGCGGTGGAGTTGAACACGTACGACTCAAGCATGGTGTCGTAACGCACGCCGCGCAGTTCGATGGCCGGGCTGGCGTTGGCCAGGATGTTGATGTCGTACTTGGCGTTCTGCCCGACCTTGACCTTGGCCGGGTCTTCCAGCAGCGGCTTGAGCGCCAGCAGCACCGCTTCGCGGTCCAGCTGGGCCGGGGCGCCTTCGTAGTCATGGGCCAGCGGCACGTAGGCGGCCTCGAAGGGAGCCACCGCGAACGACACACCCACCAACTGGGCTTTCTGCGCATCCAGGCCGGTGGTTTCGGTGTCGAAGGCGATCAGCGGGGCGTTGCGCAGTTTTTCCAGCCAAAGGTCGAAGTCTGCCTGCTCGAGGATGGTCTGGTACTTCGGCTCAACCTTGGCGGCCGGGGCAAGCGCAACGCCTGCCACGTCAGCTGTGCCGGCGGCCGCAGGCGCACTGGCGCGCGGTGCTTCACGCTGCACCTCGGCGACCCAGCTCTTGAACTCCATCTCGGTGTAAAGCGCCAGCAAGGCTTCACGGTCCGGCTCGCCGCACACCAGCGCATCGACCTCGACCTCCAGCGGCACATCGCACTTGATGGTGGCCAGCTCGTAGGACAAGAACGCCGAGTCACGGTGCTCTTCGAGCTTGGCCGGAAGGGTCTTGGCCCCGCGAATGGCCAGCCCCGGCACCTTGTCGAGGTTTTCGTACAAGTCGCGCAGGCCGCCACCGATGCCGGTCAGCAGGCCAACGGCAGTTTTTTCGCCCACACCCGGCACGCCGGGAATGTTGTCGACCTTGTCCCCCATCAGCGCCAGGAAGTCGATGATGTGCTCGGGGCCAACGCCGAACTTTTCGTGCACGCCGGCAACGTCCATCACGCTGCCGGTCATGGTGTTGACCAGGGTAACGTGGCCGTCCACCAACTGGGCCATATCCTTGTCGCCGGTCGAGATGATCACCGGGCGCCCGGCGGTGGCGCTGCTACGCGCCAGGGTGCCGATCACGTCATCCGCCTCGACCCCTTCAACGCACAAAAGCGGGTAGCCCAGCGCGCGCACGCTGGCGTGCAGCGGCTCGACCTGCACCCGCAAGTCGTCGGGCATACTCGGGCGGTTGGCCTTGTATTCGGCGAACATGGCATCGCGGAAGGTGCCGCCCTTGGCGTCGAAGACCACCGCGAACAGGCTGTCCGGGTATTGGCGGCGCAGGCTCTTGAGCATGTTCAGCACGCCCTTGACCGCACCGGTGGGCATGCCCTTGGAGGTGGTCAGCGGCGGCAGCGCGTGGAAGGCGCGGTAGAGGTAGGACGAACCGTCCACCAGGACGAGGGGCGCTTGGCTCATGAGGAGAATCAACCTTTTCGGCGGGTCCGGCGCTAGAATAGCCGGATCAATGACGACAAAAGGACTAGGTTATCATGCGTACACTCAATCGCCTGTTACTGCTCGGTCTGCTGGCCACCATGCCAGCCGTCACCCTGGCGGCGGACGACGCGCCATCGGCCGATCCCGATGTCACCATTCGCACGGAAGGCGATAAAACCATCCAGGAATACCGCCAGAACGGCTTCCTGTATGCGATCAAGGTCACGCCCAAGGGCGGCAAGCCTTATTTCCTGGTACGCGCCGATGGCACCGATGCCAACTTCATTCGCTCCGACCAGCCGGACATGTTGATTCCGTCCTGGAAAATCTTCGAGTGGAAGTAGCGGCGGGTACCGTTCATATCAACCAGGCACTTGCCGGCGCAAGTGCCCGTATGGGCAATTTTTCGACATGTCAGTCTTCACCCCTGTGACCCGGCCTGAGCTGGAAACCTTTCTGGCGCCCTACGGGCTGGGCCGCCTGCTCGACTTCCAGGGCATTGCCGCCGGTACCGAAAACAGCAACTTCTTCGTCAGCCTGGAACAGGGGGAGTACGTCCTGACACTGGTCGAGCGCGGGCCGGTCGAAGACATGCCGTTCTTCATCGAACTGCTCGACGTGCTGCACGACGCCGACATGCCGGTGCCCTACGCCCTGCGCGGCAACGACGGCCAGGGCCTGCGCGAGCTGTGCGGCAAGCCGGCGCTGCTGCAGCCACGGCTGTCGGGCAAGCATATCAAGGCGCCGAACAACCAGCACTGCGCCCAGGTGGGTGAATTGCTGGCGCACATTCACATGGCCACCCGCGAGCGCATCATCGAGCGCCGCACCGACCGTGGCATCGACTGGATGCTGCAGTCCGGCGCCGAGCTGCTGGCGGGCCTGAGCGCCGAACAAGCCGCGCTGCTGACCCCGGCGCTGGACGAGATCGCCGCGCACAAGGCGCGGATCTTGGCCTTGCCCAAGGCCAACCTGCACGCCGACCTGTTCCGCGACAACGTGATGTTCGAAGGCACCCACCTGACCGGGGTGATCGACTTCTACAACGCCTGCTCCGGGCCGATGCTGTATGACATCGCCATCACCGTGAACGACTGGTGCCTGGACGAGCAGGGCGGCATCGATGTGCCCCGCGCCCAGGCGCTGCTGGGCGCCTATGCTGCGCTGCGCCCGTTCAGCGCCGCCGAAGCCGAGCTGTGGCCGGTGATGCTGCGGGTCGGTTGCGTGCGCTTCTGGCTGTCGCGCCTGATTGCCGCCCGCGAGTTTGCCGGCATGGACGTGACCATCCATGACCCGCGTGAGTTCGAAGTGCGCTTGGCGCAGCGTCAGCAGGTGGCCCTGAAACTGCCGTTCGCCCTGTAAAACACGCCGGCCTCTTCGCGGGCAAGCCCGCTCCCACAGGGTTATGCACAACCTGTGGGAGCGGGCTTGCCCGCGAAAGGGCCGTAACAGGCGTTACAGCTGTTCCAGGCACCCGGCCAGGTCACCACCCAGCTTCTCCAGCAAACGCTCATAGCCCTTGCCGTCCACAGGGTCGGTACCGCCCAGGGCATCCAGCTCGGCCAGCCGCACCGGCAGCCCGGCGGTCAGCGTCTCGGCCAGGCGCGGGCGCAGGGGTGGCTCGCTGAACACGCAGGTCTTGCCCACTTCCTGCAGGCGCTTGCGCATTGCAGCCACATGCTGGGCCCCCGGCTGCACTTCCGACGCTACGCTGAACACCCCGGTGTGCTTCAGGCCATAGGCGGCCTCGAAGTAATCGAACGCCTCGTGAAACACGAAGTACGGCTTGCCGGCAATGCCCGCCACGCGCTGCTTGATGCGCGCATCCAGGGCATCCATGCGCTCGACGAAGGTTTTCAGGTTGGCCTGGTAGCGCGCGGCGTTGGCCGGGTCGGCTCCGGCAAGGTCAGTTGCCATTTTCGCCGCAATCACCCGCGCATTGACCGACGACAGCCACAGGTGGGCGTCAAGGCTGCCCGGGCGGTGGTCATGATCGTGGTCGTCGTGGTCGTCGGCCTCGTCATGGGAATGGCTGTCCTCGCCAAAGTGACGCAGCTGCATGCCGGAAAGCGACTGCACCGCCACCGTCGGCTTGCTGCGCGCGGCCAGCACGCGGGGCAGGAAGTTCTCCATGTCCGGGCCGATCCAGTACAGCAAGTCCGCGTCGCCTACCTTGCGCACGTCGGAGGGGCGCAGCGCGTAGTGGTGCGGCGAGGCGCCTGGCGGCAGCAGCACGTCGGGGCTGCCGACGCCGTCCTGCACCGCAGCGGCAATCTGCTGCAGGGGCTTGATGCTGGTCAGCACGCGCACCTCGGCATGGGCCGAGAAGGCGATGAAAGCGACAAAGAGCGCAAGGAATCGGGACACGGTGGGTACTCGGCTGGTCAGAAACAGGTAACATAATAACGTCTCCATCCAGAACCGTCGCTGCCCATGTCCATCACGCCGCTGGCCCACCGTCCCCACGATCATTCCCATTGCGTGCACAGCGCGCTGGCCGAGGCCGACGCGCTGTGCAACCGGCAAGGCCTGCGCCTGACCGCCCTGCGCCGCCGCGTGCTGGAGCTGGTGTGGCAAAGCCACAAACCACTGGGCGCCTACGACATCCTCGCCGTGCTCAGCGAGCAGGACGGCCGCCGCGCTGCCCCGCCCACCGTGTACCGCGCCCTGGACTTCTTGCTGGACAACGGCCTGGTGCACCGCATCGCCTCGCTCAACGCCTTCATCGGCTGCAGCCACCCCGAGCACGCGCATCAGGGCCAGTTCCTGATCTGCCGCGCATGCCACGTGGCCATTGAGCTTGAGCAGGACAGCATCAGCAACGCCATCGAAAACAGCGCCAAGGCCGTGGGCTTCGCGGTCGAGACGCAAACTGTCGAAGTGGTCGGCCTGTGCGGCAACTGCCGGGGCCAGGCATGAGCGACGCGCTGATCCGCCTGCAGCAGGTGGGCGTCAGTTTCCAGGGCGAAGCGGTGCTCGACAGCATCGACCTGGCCGTGGCGCCTGGCCAGATCGTCACCCTGATCGGCCCCAACGGCGCCGGCAAGACCACCCTGGTACGCGCCGTACTGGGCCTGCTCAAGCCCCACCGCGGCACGGTATGGCGCAAACCGAAGCTGCGCATCGGCTACATGCCGCAAAAAATCCAGGTGGACGCCACGCTGCCGCTCTCGGTGCTGCGCTTCTTGCGCCTGGTGCCCGGAGTAGATCGCGCGGCAGCCTTGTCGGCGTTGCAGGAGGTGGGCGCCGAACAGGTGATCGATAACCCCATCCAGAGCATTTCCGGCGGTGAGATGCAGCGCGTGCTGCTGGCCCGGGCGCTGCTGCGCGAACCGGAACTGCTGGTGCTCGACGAACCCGTGCAGGGCGTCGATGTGGTTGGCCAGACCGAGCTGTACAACCTGATCACCCGCCTGCGCGACCGCCATGGCTGCGGCGTGCTGATGGTCAGCCACGATCTGCACCTGGTGATGAGCGCCACCGACCAGGTGGTGTGCCTGAACCGCCACGTATGCTGCTCGGGCCACCCCGAGCAGGTCAGCAACGACCCGGCCTTCGTCGAGCTGTTCGGCCAGAACGCCCCGAGCCTGGCCGTCTACCACCACCACCACGACCACAGCCACGACCTGCACGGCTCGGTCGTCGCCCCCGGCACCCATGTTCACGGAGAGCACTGCAAGCATGGCTGATTTTCTTCTGTACGCCTTGCTTGCCGGCCTGTCGCTGGCGCTGGTAGCCGGCCCGCTGGGCTCGTTCGTGGTGTGGCGGCGCATGGCCTATTTCGGCGATACCCTGTCCCACGCCGCGCTGCTGGGCGTGGCCCTGGGCTTTGCCCTGGACGTCAGCCCCGCGCTGGCGGTGACCATCGGCTGCCTGCTGCTGGCGATCCTGCTGGTGACCCTGCAGCAACGCCAGCCGCTGGCCTCGGACACCCTGCTCGGCATCCTCGCCCCCAGCACCCTGTCGCTGGGCCTGGTGGTACTGAGCTTCATGCATGATGTGCGCATTGATCTCATGGCCTACCTGTTCGGCGACCTGCTGGCCATCAGCACCACCGACCTTGCCTGGATCCTCGGCGGCAGCGCGCTGGTGCTGGTGCTGCTGGCGGTGTTCTGGCGCCCGCTGCTGGCGGTCACCGTGCACGAGGAGCTGGCCCGGGTAGAAGGCCTGCCGGTAGCCGGCCTGCGCCTGGCGCTGATGCTTTTGATCGCGGTGGTGATTGCGGTGGCGATGAAGATCGTCGGCGTGCTGCTGATCACCTCGCTGTTGATCATCCCGGCAGCTGCGGCGCAGCGTCACGCCCGCTCACCCGAGCAGATGGCCCTGGGCGCCAGCCTGCTGGGCATCACCGCGGTGTGTGCAGGGCTGGCCATGTCGTGGTTCAAGGACACACCGGCCGGGCCATCGATCGTGGTCTGCGCGGCAGTGCTATTCTTGCTGAGCCTGGCGTTGCCAAAACGCTGAATAATCGGGACCGCACGCAACCTTTTAGCGGGTAAAGGGTCTGTAAGACCTGTTTTCGAGCGTGCGCACCTGGGTGTAGACTTGCTCGCTTTTTGCGCAAATAGAGAGTCGCAGGAATGAAGCTGTTCGCCTCCCGTTATCTGCTTGTTGCCGCATTTTCCCTGTTCCTGGCTGCGTGCTCCAGCACCCCGCCCGAGCAGGCAGTGGCGCCTGCCCAGCCGGATGCCTGGCAGCAGCTGGAGCAAAGCATCGCCAGCAACGAGCTGGCCACCGCCGAGGACCAGCTGGCCACGCTGCAGGCCCAGGCACCGAATGACCCGCGCCTGGAGCCCCACCAGCGCCAGCTGGCCGAAGCCTACCTGCAACGCAGCCAGATCGTGCTGCAAAAGGGCGACGTCAACGCTGCCGCCACCGCGCTGTCGCGCGCCCGCGCGCTCATGCCGCAAGCCCCTGCAGTAACCGGTGGTGACACCATGGCCCACGCGCGCAAGGCCGAGCTGGAAAAGGCCGAGGCTGCACTGAAGGCCGCCGAAGCCAAGCCACAGGCCCGGGTGATCGACCCCAGCGCCCCCAGCACCGTGATCGCACTGAAGACCACCGACAGCCGCGCGCTGCGCCGCCAGCTCGATGACATCGCCGCCGATGTGGTGAATTACCGTTGCGAGGTGGTGTTCCAGGTGCCGCGCACGCAGGATGCGCCCTGGTTGAAGACGCTGCTGCACAAGCGCGTGCACAAGCTCGACAGCGGCTTTGAGCTCAAGCAAAAACACCAGATCCAGCGCTCGTTGCCGGCGCAGGTGGTGTTGGTACCGCATCAGCCCTGATAACGCGCATTCACGGGGCAAGCCAGCTCCCACGCTACAGAGGTGGGAGCGGGATTGCCCCGCGATTCTTTTTCAGGCCGGCACCGACTCGGCCAACGCCTCCCGCGCCCACACCCGGTGCCCCTCGATCGCCTTGAAGAACCCATCGAAGGCCTTCTGCTCATCGCCCAGCAGCAAGCCCGCATCCTCCTTGAGCCCCAGCTTGTTCAGCAACAACTTGCCCTCCAGGCTCAAGCCCATGGGTTTGAGGTGCTTGTAGGCCTCCAGCAGGAAGTGCTTGGCCACACCGCTAGCCTCCAGCGCCTCGAGCGACGCCTTGCCCGCCGGCACCCACACCGCGTCGAACATCACCGAAGGCATGCCCTCGATCGAGGCATCCACCGCCAACGCCTTGCCACCGGCAGCCTTCACCGGCGCCGAAGTCGGCCCCAGCAGCATAGGCCGGGCGCTTTGCGCTTCAAGCGCCTTGACCACCTTGTCGACGCTCGCCGCATCCACCCCATCGGCCACCAGCACCGCGATCTTGCGCCCGCTGATGCCGATGTCGCCGGGGTGGCTCACCTGGCTCAAGGCCTTTGACTGCGCGGGCTTGCTGTCGTTTACCTTGACCGTGCCGGCCTTGGGTGCCGGCAAGCCCAGGTTGGCCGCCACCGCCGCCGCCAGCTTGAGGTCGATGTTGGCCAGGATCTCGTTCACCTGCCGCGCCCGGATCGCCTCGCGCTCCACCTTGCCCAGCTCGAAGCTGTAGGCCTTGATGATGTGCTGCTGCTCGTGCGCGCTCATGCTCTGGAAGAACAGCCGCGCCTGGGAGAAGTGGTCGCCGAACGACTCGCTGCGCTGGCGGATCTTGTGCGCGTCGATGCGCTCCTGGTAGCTCTCGAAGCCGCCATCCTGCGCCGCCGGCGGGGTTTCCTGCGGCCAGCCGCCGTCGATGGAGTTGGGCTCGTACGAGGCGCGGCCCTTGTCGATGGTCATGCGGTGCATGGCATCGCGCTGGCCGCTGTGGTTGGGCGCCACCGGGCGGTTGATCGGGATTTCGTGGAAGTTCGGCCCGCCCAGGCGGCTGATCTGCGTATCGGTGTAGGAGAACAGCCGGCCCTGCAGCAGAGGGTCATTGCTGAAATCGATACCCGGCACGATATGCCCGGGGCAGAACGCCACCTGCTCCACCTCGGCGAAGAAGTTGTCCGGGTTGCGGTTGAGCACCATCTTGCCCAGCGGCGTCACCGGCACCAGCTCCTCGGGGATCAGCTTGGTGGGGTCGAGCAGGTCGAAGTCGAACTTGTGCTCGTCGGCCTCGGGCACCACCTGCACGCCCAGCTCCCATTCCGGGTAATGCCCGGTCTCGATCGCCTCCCACAGGTCGCGGCGGTGGTAGTCGGTGTCTTTGCCGGCCAGTTTCTGCGCCTCGTCCCACAGCACCGAATGCACGCCCTGGCGCGGCTTCCAGTGGAACTTGACGAAGCTGGCCACCCCTTGGGCGTTGACCAGGCGGAAGGTATGCACGCCAAAGCCTTCCATCATGCGCAGGCTGCGCGGGATGGCACGGTCGGACATGGCCCAGATAACCATGTGCGCCGACTCCGGCACCAGGGAAACGAAGTCCCAGAAGGTGTCATGGGCCGAGCCACCGGTGGGCATCTCGTTGTGCGGCTCGGGCTTCACCGCATGCACGAAGTCGGGGAACTTGATCGCATCCTGAATGAAGAACACCGGCATGTTGTTGCCCACCAGGTCGAAGTTGCCCTCGTCGGTGTAGAACTTCACCGCAAAACCGCGCACGTCACGCACCGTATCGCCCGAGCCACGCGGGCCCTGCACGGTGGAAAAGCGCACGAATACCGGGGTGATCTTCTCCGGGTCCTGCAAAAAGCCGGCTTTGCTCAGCTCGGCGTGGCAGCCATAGCTCTGGAAGTAGCCATGCGCGCCAGTACCGCGGGCATGGACGATACGTTCGGGGATGCGCTCGTGGTCGAAGTGGGTGATCTTCTCGCGCATGATGAAGTCTTCGAGCAGCGACGGGCCGCGGGCTCCAGCCTTGAGCGAGTTCTGGTTGTCGGCCACCTTAACGCCCTGGTTGGTGCGCAGGGCCTGGCCGGTGGCGTCGCTGCGAAAGGGCTCCAGGCTTTGCAGCTTGGCGTTGGTGTTGGCCCGGTCGGGGGTGTCGGTGCCGGCGGCCTGGCTCTGGCGTGGCTCGGGCGCTTTCTTGCTGGCCATGTTCGGTTCTCCTCATCAGTCTTCAGGCTGCCCGTGAACGGGCTTGTTCAAGTAGTGACTGGGAGGCGCTGGCGAGCGTTCAATCAGGATTACCAGTTGTCGCGTTATGCCCAACGGATTGGACGGTTACGAAATAAATGCTAAGAACAGCTATTGGAAAAGGCTAAAATGCGCGACCCCGGCTAACCGCTGGCCCACATTCCATGCGCCCCACAAGGTTCGCTCAGTGATCGAGTTTCAAAACGTCCACAAGACCTACCGCGTCGCCGGTAGGGACATCCCGGCCCTGAACCCGACCAGCCTTGCCATCGAAGATGGCCAGGTGTTCGGCCTGATCGGCCACTCCGGCGCCGGCAAGAGCACCTTGCTGCGCCTGATCAACCGCCTCGAGAACCCCACCGGGGGCAAGATCATCGTCGACGGCGAAGACGTCACCGGCTTCGACGCCAATCAGCTGCGCAGCTTCCGCCAGCAGGTCGGGATGATCTTCCAGCACTTCAACCTGCTGGCCTCCAAGACCGTCGCCGACAACGTCGCGCTGCCGCTGGTACTGGCCGGCGAGCTGTCCCGCGCGCAAATCGACGACCGCGTCATGCAGTTGCTCAAACGTGTGGGCCTGCACGACCACGCCAAAAAATACCCGGCGCAGCTCTCGGGCGGGCAAAAACAGCGCGTGGGCATCGCCCGTGCCCTGGCTACCAACCCGAAAATCCTGCTGTGCGACGAGGCCACCAGTGCCCTCGACCCGCAAACCACCGCCTCGGTGCTGCAACTGCTGGCCGAGATCAACCGCGAGCTGAAGCTGACCATCGTGCTGATCACCCACGAGATGGACGTGATCCGCCGGGTCTGCGACCGCGTGGCGGTGATGGACGCCGGCCGCATCGTCGAGCAAGGCCCGGTGGCCGAGGTGTTTTTGCACCCGCAGCACCCCACCACCAAGCGCTTCGTGCAGGAAGACGAACAAGTCGACGAAGGCGAACAACGTGACGACTTCGCCCACGTGCCAGGGCGCATCGTGCGCCTGACCTTCCAGGGCGACGCCACCTACGCGCCGCTGCTGGGCACCGTGGCCCGCGAAACCGGCGTCGACTACAGCATCCTCGCCGGGCGTATCGACCGCATCAAGGATGTCCCCTATGGCCAGCTCACCCTCGCCCTGATCGGCGGGGACATGGAAGCGGCGTTCGCCCGCTTCAAGGCAGCTGACGTACATATGGAGGTACTGCGTTGATGGACGCCCTGAATTTCTTCGCCAACGTCGACTGGGCCGAAATCTGGCTGGCCACCATCGACACCATGATCATGCTGTTCGGCTCGCTGTTCTTCACTGTGCTGCTGGGCCTGCCGCTGGGCGTGCTGCTGTTCCTCTGCGGGCCGCGGCAGATGTTCGAACAAAAGGGCGTGTACGCGCTGCTGTCGCTGGTGGTGAACATCCTGCGCTCGCTGCCGTTCATCATCCTGCTGATCGTGATGATCCCGGTCACCGTGCTGATCACCGGCACCTCGCTGGGCGTGGCCGGTGCCATCCCGCCGCTGGTGGTGGGCGCCACGCCGTTCTTCGCGCGCCTGGTCGAAACCGCCCTGCGTGAAGTGGACCGCGGCATCATCGAAGCCACCCAGTCGATGGGCGCCACCACCCGCCAGATCATCACCAACGCGCTGCTGCCCGAGGCACGCCCGGGCATCTTCGCCGCCATTACCGTCACCGCCATCACCCTGGTGTCCTACACCGCCATGGCCGGTGTGGTGGGCGCGGGCGGCCTGGGCGACCTGGCCATTCGCTTTGGTTACCAGCGCTTCCAGACCGACGTGATGGTGGTCACCGTGGTGCTGTTGCTGCTGCTGGTTCAGGTGCTGCAAAGCGTCGGCGACAAACTGGTCGTGCACTATTCCCGTAAGTAACCCCAATGGGGTCGGCCCGGCCGACCCGTTCGGGGGCCGTCGCGGCCCTCACAAGGAGTGATCAATGAAGAAGCTGCTTGCTGTCGTCGCCGCTGTCGCGGCCTTCTCGGCCCACGCCGAAACCCTGACCGTGGCCGCCACCCCGGTGCCGCACGCCGAAATCCTCAACTTCGTCAAACCACAGCTGGCCAAACAAGGTGTGGAGCTTAAGGTCAAGGAATTCACCGACTACATCCAGCCCAACGTGCAGGTTGCCGAAAAGCGCCTGGACGCCAACTTCTTCCAGCACCAGCCGTACCTGGATGAGTTCAACAAGGCCAAGGGCACCCAGCTGGTGAGCGTTGCCGGCGTGCACATCGAGCCGCTGGGCGTGTACTCGGCCAAGGTCAAGAAGCTCGACGAGCTGCCTTCCGGCGCCACCGTGGTCATCCCCAACGACGCCACCAACGGCGGCCGCGCGCTGTTGCTGCTGGACAAGTCTGGCGTGATCAAGCTCAAGGACAACAAGAACATCCTGTCCACCGTGAAGGATGTTGCCGAGAACCCCAAAGGCGTGAAGTTCCGTGAGCTGGAAGCGGCCACCATCCCGCGCGTGCTGACCCAGGTCGATGCCGCCCTGATCAACACCAACTACGCGCTGGAAGCCAAGCTGAACCCTGAAAAGGACGCCCTGGCCATCGAAGGCAGCGATTCGCCTTACGTGAACATCCTTGTTGCCCGCCCGGACAACAAGGACTCCGACGCCATGCAAAAGCTCGCCGCTGCGCTGCATTCGCCTGAGGTGAAGCAGTTCATCAACGAGAAGTACAAAGGTGCTGTAGTGCCGGCGTTCTAAGCCACTGAATCGCGCTGGATTCTTCGCGGGCAAGCCCGCTCCCGCAGGTTATGCGCATAGCCTGTGGGAGCGGGCTTGCCCGCGAAGCTTTTACGGCCTGCTCAATCGCGCTTGACCAGCCCCGGCAACTGCGCCACCAGCTTCTGGTTGTTGAACGGCGCACGGATGAACCCGCGCTGGCGCCCGTCCGGGCCGACGATGGCCAGGTTGCCGCTGTGGTCCACGGTGTAGCCCGGCTTGCTGGTATCGGCCGGAATGAACGGAATGCTCAGGCCGTTGGCCAGCTTCTGGGTGTCTTCGATAGTCCCCGCCACCCCGACGAAATCCTTGTCGAAATAGCCCAGGTACTGCTTGAGCTGGCTCGGCGTGTCACGGTTCGGGTCCACGCTCACCAGCACCACCTGCAGGCGCTCGATGGCCTCCTTGGGCAGCTCGCTCTTCACCTGGCGCAGCTGGGCGAGGGTGGTGGGGCAGATGTCCGGGCAGTAGGTGTAACCGAAGAACAATAACGACCACTTGCCCTTGAGCTGGTCCAGCTCAAGCGGCTGGCCGTTCTGGTCGGTCATCTTCACATCCGGCACGGTACGGCTTTGCGGCAGCAGGATGATGCCGGCGTCGATCAGCTCGGTAGGGTTGAGCTGCCCGCGGTCATTGAGCACCTTGTTGACGGTAAGGCCCATGATCAGCGCGACCAGGGCAACGAGGATGAATACGGTTTTCTGGGTTCGGGTCATAGGTTCAGCAACAGGTAGTGGTCAACGAGCAGGGCGATGAACAGGGCGAACAGGTAGCCGATAGAGTACTTGAACGTGCCGATCGCCGCGTGCGGCCGGCTGCCACGGTACAACACCCAGGCCCAGTGCAGGAAGCGCAGCCCCAACCCCAGGGCGCAGGCCAGGTACAGCGGCCCGCTCATGTGGATGGCGTACGGCAGCAGGCTCACCGCCAGCAATATCAGGGTGTACAGCAGAATGTGCAGGGCCGTGTAGCGCTCGCCGTGGGTCACCGGCAGCATCGGAATATCGGCCTTGGCGTACTCGGCCTTGCGGTGGATGGCCAACGCCCAGAAGTGCGGCGGGGTCCAGGCGAAGATGATCAGCACCAGCAGCAAGGGCTCGGCGCTCACATGCCCGCTCACCGCCACCCAGCCCAGCAGCGGCGGCGCGGCGCCGGCCAGGCCGCCGATCACGATGTTCTGCGGCGTGGCCCGCTTGAGATAACCGGTGTAGAGCACCGCATAACCCAGCAAGGACGCCAGGGTCAGCCAGGCGGCAAGAGGGTTGGTGAAGGCCAGCAGCAGGGCCATGCCGACCAGCGCCAGCAGCAGGGCGAAAGCCAGCGCCGGCAAGGGTGCCACCCGGCCTTGAGCCAGCGGGCGCTTGTGGGTGCGGGCCATCAACGCATCGATGCGCCGGTCCACCACGTGGTTGACCGCCGCCGCCGCACCGGCGCACAGGCCAATGCCCAGGTTGCCGAACAGCAGCACGCTCCAGGCCACCCCCGCGCGGGTGGCGAGGAACATGCCCACCAGCGAGGTGATCAGCATCAGCAGCACCACCTTGGGTTTGGTCAGCTCCACATAGTCGCGCCAGCCGGCGCGCTGGCTCTGGGTGCTCAGAAGCGTCGCCACGAATCGTTCCTCATGTGATGGGAAATGCCCACGGGGGTGATCGGCCGCAGGCGCCAGCCCAGGCCCACGCGCACCTTGTCGACCACGCGGATGCGGTAGTTCACCAGCACCATGCTCAGCAGCAGCAGGGCGCCGCCGGCGTTGTGCGCCACCGCCACGGCCAGTGGCAGGTGCAGCAGCACATTGCTGACGCCCAGGCTCAGTTGCACGCCCAGCGCCAGCAGCACCAGCCGCCCCAGGCCGGGCAGGCCATGGCGGTGCAGCTTGAAGCTGAGCAGCAGTAACACCGCCGTGACCGCCAGCGCGCCGAGCCGGTGGCTGATATGGATGGCCGTGCGCGCATCGCTGTCCAGTTGCCCGCCCAGGTAGTTGGGGCCGACATGCTGGGTGAGGTGGAAGCCGTTGCTGAAGTCCGCCGCAGGCCACCACTGGCCGTGGCAGGTGGGCAGGTCGATACAGGCCACCGCCGCATAGTTGGCACTGACCCAGCCGCCCAGGGCGATCTGCCCGATCACCACCAGCAGTGCCAGCGCGGCGACCCGGCGCAGGCTCAACGGCAGCTTGGGCAACGGCGCAAAGGCCCGGGATAGACGCAGTGATAGCAGGAACAGCAGGCTCAGCGTGGTGAACCCGCCGAGCAGGTGCGCGGTGACCACCTGCGGCCACAGCTTCAGGGTCACCGTCCACATGCCAAAGGCCGCCTGGGCCAGCACCACGCCCAGCAGCAATAGCGGCAGGCGGTAGGGCTGGCCGTCACGGGCATGCCGGCGCAGCGCCTGCCAGGCCAACAGGGCGATCACCAAGGCCAGGGTGCCGGCAAAGTAGCGGTGCACCATCTCGGCCCAGCCCTTGGCGGCTTCCACCGGGTGCTCGGGGAAGTGCAGCTCGGCATGGGCGAGCTGTGCGTCGGTCTTGGGCACGCTGATGAAGCCGTAGCAGCCGGGCCAGTCGGGGCAACCGAGGCCGGCGTGGGTCAGGCGGGTGTAGGCGCCGAGCAGCACCACCACCAGCGCCAGCAGGGTGGCGCACACAGCGAGTCGGTATCCAGGTCTGGGCATGGCAGGCTCCTATGCAACAACTCACAGCTCTTTTATTCAGCGAACACCGCGTCGGCTGATTCGCGGGCAAGCCCGCTCCCACAGGGGGCGAAGCGCGCTTGGCTAGCCGATGTTGGACAGCTTGAGCAGGTGGCGCAGGTCGTCCAGCACCTGCTTGCCGTTGGCCTTGGCGTCGTAGCGCAGCACCAGGTTGCCGTGGGGGTCGACGATCCACAGCTGCGGGCCGGGCGCGCTGACGCCCTGGCGGTAGCGCTGGGTGTCCAGGCCATAGCGCTGCAGCTGCGGGTATTCGCGGCCCAGCAGCGCCTGGTAGTCGGCATCCAGCGGCTGCGCGGCGGCCAGGGCATGGCTGGCACGGCTGGCATCGCGGCCCAGGCCAATCTGGATCTGCCGGGCCAGGTACACCAGTTGCTGGCAGTCCGCGGCGCAGGCCTCCGGGGCGCTGACCAGCAGTTGCCAGCGCTGATCGTGGCCGTCGATGCCGATATCCGCCCGGCCCTGGCCGGTGCCGATCATCTCGCCGTGGTAGCTGCGCCCGTCGGGCACCCAGAAATTGAGCTTGTACATGCAGGTGGCGAGGACCATCGGCCCCAGCACCACCAGCAGAATCAGCAGCAGTTGCAGGCGCCCGCGGGCCCTGCGGCCCTCAGGCACGTTCAGCGGGGTGGTGGCGGCGGCCATGGCGGTTCTCCTTGTTGTGACGGTGCCAACCGAAGTACAGGTAAAGCAGCACCAGCGTGGTGGCCAGGGCGAACCACTGGGTGGCGTAGCCCAGGTGCTTTTCCGGGCCCATGGCGACCACCGGCCAGTCCAGCCGGTAGCTGGCCGGGCCCGCTTGCAGGCGCAGCTCGAAGGCAAAACCCTCGCGGCCCAACTGCTGCCACAGGCCGGCCGGGTCGATGGCGGTCAGCAGGTGTGGCCACTGGCCGCCTTCGGGGTCGGGGTGCAGCTGGAAGGTCTTGCCGGGGGCGACGTACACCGTGGCGTCCAGCGCCAGCGGCCGGGCAGGGGTGTCGAAGCGCACCGGGATGCGCCGGTCGGGCCAGGGCAGCCAGCCGCGGTTGACCAGCAGCCACTGGCCGCTGGCCTGGTCATGGAAGGGTTGCAGCAGCTCTACACCGGCCTTGCCGTCGCGCATCTGGTTGTCCAGCAGCAGGCTGTGTTCGCTGTCGAAACGGCCGTACAGGTGCACGGGGTAAAAAGCGGGGTCGGGCAATTGCCCAAGCTGCGCCGCCGCCACCGGCGCCTGCAGCTGGCGTTCGGTGTAGGCGTCCATCAGCGCGCGCTTTTCATCGGCGCGGCCGAGCTGCCAGCAGCCAAGGGCGATCAGCCCCGGCAGCAGCGCGAGCAGCACCAGCGTGGGTACCAACCCCGGGCGGAACGGCCTCACAGTGGCACCGCTATACTTGTGTTCATCCCCGCATCCCCCCGGAGTTTGGCCATGCTCAAGGCCGCGATCGTCCTGATGCTGCTGGCCACCATCGCCAGCCTGTTCAGTGGCCTGGTGTTTCTGGTCAAGGATGACGACCAGTCGACCCGGCTGCTCAAAGCCCTCACCGTGCGTGTAACCCTGGCGGTCCTGACCGTCGGGCTGGTGGCCTGGGGGTTCATCAGCGGGCAGCTGGTGTCCCACGCGCCGTTCTGAAGCGTTGCACTCCCTCTGTAGGAGCGGCCTTGCGCCGCGATGGGCTGCGCAGCGGCACCAGGATCTCAGCTTCGCCGCAAAGATTGCCCGGGCTGCTGCGCAGCCCATCGCGGCACAAGGCCGCTCCTACACGTACCGTGCTGCGCTTCAAAGCACGTACACGAAGATAAAGAGCCCCACCCACACCACATCGACGAAGTGCCAGTACCAGGTGGCCGCTTCAAAACCAAAGTGCTTGTCTGGCTGGAAATGCCCGCGCAACACCCGGCACAGCATCACGATCAGGATCACCGTACCCAGGGTCACGTGCGCGCCATGGAAGCCCGTGAGCATGAAGAAGGTCGCGCCATAGATGCCCGACCCCAAGGTCAGCCCGAGCTGGGTGTAGGCCTCGTGGTACTCGTAGGCCTGCAGCGCCAAAAAGCCCAGCGCCAGCAGGATGGTCAGCCCCAGCCACAGCTTCAGCGCCCCGCGGTGGCCCTTGCGCAGGGCGTGGTGGGCGATGGTCACGGTGACGCTGGAGCTCACCAGCAGGATGGTGTTGATCAGCGGCAGGTGCCACGGGTTGATCACCTCCTTGGGCGGCGGGAACAATTTCGGGTCGGGGGTGTGCAGCAGCGGCCAGACGAACTCGAAGTTCGGCCACAGCATGTGCGCCACGCCCTTGTGCCCTTCACCGCCCAACCACGGCCCGGCCAGCACCCGCACGTAGAACAGCGCGCCGAAGAAGGCCATGAAGAACATCACCTCGGAGAAGATGAACCAGCTCATGCCCCAGCGGAACGAGCGGTCCATCTGCGCGCTGTACAGCCCGGCGTCGCTCTCCTTGACCACCGCGCCGAACCAGCCGAACAGCATGTACGCCAAAAACAGCCCGCCGACGAAGAAGATCAGCGGCCCGTGGGATTCGGGGTGGCCGGCCTTGAGGTCGTTGAACCAGGTGCCCAGGCCGAACACGGTGATGAACAGGCCGATCGTGGCAATGATCGGCCACTTGCTCTGCGCCGGGACGTAGTAGTGCTCGTGGCTTGCCATGGCGGTTCTCCTTCCCTCAACGGGCGGCCTGGGTCGCGGCAGGGGCGACTGGCGGGTGGCGAGCGGTGATGTCGAACAGGGTGTAGGCCAGGGTCAGGTGTTTCACCGAGGCCGGCAGGTCGCGGTCGACGATGAAGCGCACCGGCATCTCGATGCGCTCGCCGGGCTGCAGCACCTGCTGGGTGAAGCAGAAGCATTCGGTCTTGTGAAAGTACGCCGCCGCCTCGGCCGGGGTAATGCTGGGGATGGCCTGGGCGCTCATGGGGTGTTTGGTCGGGTTGCGGGCGATGAAGATCATCTGGTTCACCGCCCCCGGGTTGACCTCGATCTGGTCGGCGGTGGAGTGGAACTCCCAGCTCATGTCGCCGGCGTTGGTCGACATGAACTGCACCCGCACCGCGCGGCTCGGGTCGCTGACCTGGCTGCCCTCGTACTGCCCGCCAGTCTTGCCGTTGATGCCGAAGGCACGGCACATCACGTCGTAGATCGGGACCAGGGCAAAGCCGAATGCGAACATCACCACCGTCAGCAGCAGCAGGCGGGTGACCAGGCGGTTCAACGACATCGGCAACCTCCTACTTCACGTCCGGCGGGGTCTGGAAGGTGTGGTACGGCGCTGGCGACGGCACCGTCCACTCCAGCCCGTCGGCGCCATCCCAGGGCTTGGCCGGGGCCGGCGCGCCGCCGCGGATGCACTTGATGACGATGAACAGGAAGAACACCTGGGTAGCGCCGAACAGGAAGGCGCCGATCGAGGAAACCATGTTGAAGTCGGCAAACTGCAGGTTGTAGTCGGGGATGCGCCGCGGCATGCCGGCCAGGCCGACGAAGTGCATGGGGAAGAAGGCCAGGTTCATGCCGATGAACGACAGCCAGAAGTGCAGCTTGGCCAGGGTTTCGTCGTACATGTGCCCGGTCCACTTGGGCAGCCAGTAGTAGGCCGAGGCGAAGATGCCGAAGATCGCCCCGGGCACCAGTACGTAGTGGAAGTGCGCCACCACGAAGTAGGTGTCGTGGTACTGGAAGTCGGCCGGGGCGATGGCCAGCATCAGCCCGGAGAAGCCGCCGATGGTGAACAGGATGACGAAGGCGATGGCGAACAGCATCGGCGCCTCGAAGGTCAGCGAGCCCTCCCACATGGTGCTCACCCAGTTGAACACCTTCACCCCGGTGGGCACGGCGATCAGCATGGTGGCGTACATGAAGAACAGCTCGCCCACCACCGGGATGCCGACCACGAACATGTGGTGGGCCCAGACGATGAACGACAAAAACGCAATGGCCCCGGTGGCGTACACCATCGAGGTGTAGCCGAACAGCGGCTTGCGCGAGAACGCCGGGATGATCGAGCTGACCGCGCCGAAGGCCGGCAGGATCATGATGTACACCTCGGGGTGGCCGAAGAACCAGAACACGTGCTGGAACAACACCGGGTCACCGCCACCTGCGGCGCTGAAGAAGCTGGTGCCGAAGTGGATGTCCATCAGCATCATGGTCACCACGCCGGCCAGCACCGGCATCACCGCAATCAGCAGGAACGCGGTGATCAGCCAGGTCCAGACGAACAGCGGCATTTTCATCAGGGTCATGCCAGGGGCGCGCAGGTTGAGAATGGTGGCGATCACATTGATCGCGCCCATGATCGAGCTGATGCCCATCAGGTGAATGGCAAAGATGAAGAAGGTCACGCTGGCCGGGGCATAGGTGGTCGACAGCGGCGCGTAGAAGGTCCAGCCGAAGTTCGGCCCGCCGCCCGGGCTGAACAGGGTCGAGACCAGCAGCAGGAAGGCCGCCGGCAGCAGCCAGAAGCTGAAGTTGTTCATCCGCGGCAGGGCCATGTCCGGCGCGCCGATCATCAGCGGGATCATCCAGTTGGCCAGCCCGACGAAGGCCGGCATCACCGCGCCGAACACCATGATCAGCCCGTGCATGGTGGTCATCTGGTTGAAGAACGCCGGCTCCACGATCTGCAGCCCCGGCTGGAACAACTCGGCGCGGATCACCATGGCGAACGAGCCGCCCAGCAGGAACATGCTGAAGGCAAACCACAGGTACATGGTGCCGATGTCCTTGTGGTTGGTGGTCAGCACCCAGCGCATCAGGCCCTTGGCCGGGCCGTGGGCGTGGTCATGGCTGTGGTCGTCGATCACTGCACTCATGTCCTGTCTCCTGCACTCTGGCCGCGGTTCATTGCGCTTCTGCCTGCTTGAGCGCGAGCACGTCTTTCGGCGTGACCATGTCGCCCTTGTTGTTGCCCCAGGCGTTGCGCTCGTAGGTCACCACCGCGGCGATATCGACTTCCGAGAGCTGCTTGCCGAACGCGGCCATGGCGGTGCCGGGCTTGCCGTGGAAGACGATGCTCAAGTGGCCTTCCTTCGGCCCGGTGGCGATCTTCGAGCCCTTGAGCGCCGGGAACATCGGCGGCAGGCCCTGGCCTTCGGCCTGGTGACAGGCCACGCAGGTGGTGTGGTAGACCTTGTCGCCACGCTCGACCAGCTCTTCGAGGGTCCACTCCTTGCTGGTCAGCTCCTTGAGCTTGGCGGCATCGGCCTTGCGCTCGGCCAGCCAGGTGTCGTAGTCGGCCTTGCTCTTGACCTCGACCACCACCGGCATGAAGCCGTGGTCCTTGCCGCACAGCTCGGTGCACTGGCCGCGGTAGATGCCGGGCTTCTCGATGCGGGTCCAGGCTTCGTTGACAAAGCCCGGGATGGCGTCGCGCTTGACCGCAAAGGCCGGCACCCACCAGGAATGGATCACGTCGGCAGCGGTCACCAGAAAGCGCACCTTGGCACCTACCGGCAGCACCAGCGGCTGGTCGACCTCCAGCAGGTAGTGCTCATCCTTCGGCGCCTTGTTGTGGATCTGCTCGGCGGGGGTGGCGAGGTTGCTGAAAAACTCCACGTCCTGGCCCAGATACTTGTAGTGCCACTTCCACTGGTAGCCGGTGACCTGGATATCGATGTCCGACTCGCTGGCGTCGTAGATGTCGATCAGGGTTTTCGTCGCCGGGATGGCCATGACCACCAGGATCAGGAAGGGCACCACCGTCCAGAGGATTTCCACCCAGGTGTGCTCGTGGAAATGCGCAGGCTGCTGGCCGGTGGAGCGGCGGTGTACCACCATCGACCAGAACATCGCGCCGAACACCACGACGCCGATGATCACGCAGATCCAGAAGATGGTCATGTGCAGGTCGAACACGGCGTGGGAGACGTCCGTCGCCCCGGGTGCCATGTTCACGGTCCATGCGGCATGTGCCTGACCGAACACCGACCACAGCAGGAGGCCCATCCAGACATGTGGATGTCGCATCATTGCGGGTTCCCCTTATCGTTCTTGTTGTCCCGGAGGCGTGGACGACCTGCTACGACGACAAAGGGGGAACGGTGGCCAAGACTGCCTGGCTTCGACGACCGAGCCCCCTGCTTAAGGCAGTCGGGCCTCATCAACGAATCACGTTTCAAGCGGAGTATAGACACCGACCAATGGCGCGCAACGCGGGGTATGAAATCATCTTAACCAAACCACACGTTCGCTCTGGAACCCTCGTGCTAGCTGGGCTGTGGCGCAGTAATGGCACATTGATATAACCGATTTCCTACCGCTGTGACCGGTTTATAACAAATGCGTCTTAGGTATTCCGTATACCGAGCTAACTTAGTGTCTTCCGTTTGTAACGCCTTGTCCCTGGAGTTGTCATGAACATCGCTGCTGTACGCGAGCAGATTAGCCAAGCCGAAAAACACGAAAAACAAACAGACCAACTGAAAACACGCCTCGCACAACAATTGCCGCACCTGCACCCTTCCATTCAACTCCCCCAGCAGGACGCCCAGGGAACCTTGGAACGCTTCGTCAGCGCCTACATCAACGAAGTACCCGAGTTGCTCGAAGCCGCACACAACGTTGCGCTGGAAGCCGGCATCGAATCGCAGATCAAGCCGGTGCTGAAAATCGCCGAAGCTTACTTCCTGCAGCCGCCCAGCGTGATGGCCGGGCATGTCGGCCTGGATTGCCTGCTGGACGAGGCCTACCTGGCGCACCGCCTGGTGGAAGAAGTCAACGACCTGTACATCCGCCACTTCCAGCAGCCGCTGATCCCGGTGGACACCACCGTGGCCAACCTGATCGCCCACCAGCTGATCGGCGAAAGCTTCGCCAACCAGCTCGATGAAGTGGTGCACCACTCGGTGGACGAGATGCTCGATGACGAAAGCTTTGCCGTGGAGTCGGTGGAAACCTACCGCGACAAGCTCAGCAGCCCGCAAACCGGCGCCGCCTGGAAACGCTGGCCGTGCCTGTCGCGCCAGCTGGGTGTGGAGTTGGGCCAGTCGGCCTGAACTTGAAGTCATCTGTCCCGGCCTCTTCGCGGGCAAGCCCGCTCCCACAGGTTCAGCGCTGCCCTTGAAGGTTGCGCATTACCTGTGGGAGCGGGCTTGCCCGCGATGGGGCCCTTTCAGGCAACCGAGCTGCCTGGTTTCAAGCCCCAACCCCCGCCGTGGTGCGCAACCTTCCCTCGACCCGGCGCTTCAACCGCCGCTGCTCAAGCACCAGCCGCGAGCCATTGGCCGCACCGCTGCGCCCCCAGTCTTCCAGCAGCTCCAGGCAGGAATGATCGATGTAGCTCAGGTTACTCAGCGGCACATGCAGCGTGGTCCCCGCCGGCACGGTGCCCAGCACCTGGGTCAGCGCCGGTACCTTGAGGAAAGTCGCCGCACCGCTCAGGCGCAGTTCCATGTGCCCCGGCTTGGCCAGCTCGACCAGGTTGATCTTCAGCCGCGCCGCCTTCAGCGCAAGCTTCAGCAAGGTCAGGGCAAAGCCCAGCAACACGCCGGTCAGCAGGTCGGTGAAGATGATCGCCAGCGCTGTCGCCGCATAGGTGAACATCGGCATGCGCCCATAGCGGCCCAGGCCGCGGAACGCCTTGAAGTCCACCAGCTTCACCCCGGTGTACACCAGCACCCCGGCCAGGCTCGCCACCGGGATCTGCTGCAGCACGCTGCTGAGCACCACCACGAACGCCAGCAGCCACACACCGTGCAGAATCGCCGAGGCGCGGGTTTGCGCGCCGGCCTGCACGTTGGCCGAGCTGCGCACGATCACCCCGGTCATGGGCAATGCACCGAGCACGCCGCAGAGCATGTTGCCGATACCCTGGGCCGACAGTTCACGGTCGAAGTCCGAGCGCTGGCCGCTGTGCATGCGGTCCACGGCAGCGGCCGACAGCAGGGTTTCGGCACTGGCGATGAAGGCCAGGGCGAAGGCCGCCACCAGCAGGGTCGGGTCGGCCAGCTTGAGCAGGTCGTCCGGGCGCAACCAGTCGATGGCCTCGGACAGGTCCGCCGGCACCTGCACCCGGTTCACCGGCAGCGCCAGCCACAGGCTGACAGCTGTCATCGCCGCTACCCCCAGCAAGGCGCCGGGGATGAACCTCAAGCGCTGCGGGCGCAAGCGCTCCCAGCCCCACATGATGGCGATGGTGCCCAGCCCCAGCGCGCCAGCCTGCCAGCCGACCCCCGGGGTCTCGATGGGCAGCGCCGCCGCCAGGGTGGCGGGGAAGCCCAGCAGGTTATCCACACCCGAAGGCTGCGGCGCGGTGTCGAACATCACATGCACCTGGGACAGCACGATCAGCACGCCAATACCCGCGAGCATGCCATACACCACAGCCGGCGCAGTGACGCGGAACCAGCAGCCCAGGCGCAAGCGCCCGGCCAGCAGTTGCAGCAACCCCGCCAGCAGCAAAATCGGCCCGAGCATGGCCATGCCGTGCTGGCGCACCAGCTCGAACACCAGCACCGCAAGGCCTGCCGCCGGGCCGCTGACCTGCAGCGGCGAGCCGGCCATGAAACCCACCACCAGGCCGCCGATGATGCCGGTGATCAGGCCCTTGGCCGGCGGCATACCCGAGGCGATGGCGATACCCATGCACAAGGGCAGGGCAACCAGAAAAACCACCACTGAGGCCAGCAACTCACGCGGCAGTGCCGCTTTGATCTGTGTCTTGTTCACCATGAAGCTCCTTTCTCAAACGCGGCCATCCTGCTGGCCGCTGGCACGGGGAACCCTGAATTGCGCCCACGGGCGGGCCGCCAGCGGTTTTGCCGGCAAGGCATTCAGGGAAATTCAAGGCAGGCGAAGGCCGCGCCGCACCCTGTGGGTGCAGCCGGCTATCAAGGTTTTACTAAAGCTGGACGGGTCGCTTAGTAGCGGCCTCTCGGAGTGGCGCTGGGGATCGGCTGGCCTGCGACCAGCGGCATGAAGCTGTCGCTGGCGGCGTCGTAGGCTTCGATCTGGCTGGTTTCGATGTCGTACAGCCAGCCATGGATATGCAGTTGGCCTGCGGCCAGGCGCGAAGCCACCGACGGGTGGGTGCGCAGGTGGTGCAACTGGGCGATGACGTTTTCCTTGGTCACCAGCTGCATGCTTTCGTGCTCGCTGCCGCAGGAGCAGTTGTCCTCGACCACGGTACGGGCCACTTCGGCGTGGCGCAGCCAGGCCGAAACGGTCGGCATCTTGTCCAGCGAATGCGGGTTGAGCACCGCGCGCATGGCGCCACAGTCGGAGTGGCCGCAAATGATGATGTGGTGAACGCCCAGGGCCAGCACCGCGTATTCGATGGCGCTGGAAACACCGCCGTTCATCTGGCCGTAAGGCGGTACCACGTTACCCACGTTACGGGTAACGAACAGGTCGCCCGGCGAGCTTTGGGTGATCAGCTCGGGGACGATGCGCGAGTCGGCACAGGTGATGAACATCGCGCGGGGCTTTTGCGCAGTGGCCAGCTTCTTGAACAGCTCTTGCTGCTCGGGGAAGACTTCGGTGTGGAACCGCAGGAAGCCGTCGACGATATGCTTCATGGCAGCATCGGCGCTTTCGGCGGGTGCAGCCGGGACGGCCTTGGTAGGGTCCTTGACGGGCATGATTCATCCTCTTGGCGGTTTGTTGGTACGTTCCATGTTACCGGGGAAAGATTATGGCTATGCGAGGATTTAGATGACACGCACAGGTAATTAATCACAGCCGCGGTGGACTGATTTCCTACGCTAGCGAAGAAAACTTAACTGAAACTTAATTGCGCAGGCTCTAGAACGGGCGTTCTAGATGAATAAGGCGGGAATTGGATAATAGCAAAAAAGCATCAAGTGCCAATACCCAGTAGTGGTTTTATTGGGTGGCATTAGTGGTGTTCGGGGGTAATTGTTTTTGTGCTGGCTGGCAAGCGGGCTCCTACAGGTGCAGCGCCTGATTCAGGCCCTGCGCGATCCTGTGGGAGCGGGCTTGCCCGCGAAGCAGGCAACGCAGTGCATGGCACCGGCTGCGCCGGTGTTCGCGGGCAAGCCCGCTCCCACAGGGATCGCACCAGCTTTTAGAAACTGAGCAAGACAGTTGCTCCTACAGGTTTTTGTGCTGGGCTCAAACATCAAAACAACGCCATCTGCCCACCCGGCGGGCAGAACGCCGTGCAATCCAGCGCCAGCGCTTCACGCCCTTCGAACCCCAGCTGCCGCGAGGCCTTGGCAAAACGTTGCGCCAGCAACTCGGCGAACACCCCTTCACCGCGCATGCGCGCGCCAAAGCGGCTGTCGTACAGCTCGCCGCCACGGCTCTGGCGCACCAGGCTGAGCACATGGGCGGCGCGCTGCGGGTAGTGATCGTGCAGCCACTGCTCGAACAGCGGCGCCACCTCCAGCGGAAGGCGCAGCATCATGTAGGCCGCGCTCTGCGCGCCGGCGCCCTTGGCGGCCTGCAGCAGGCGCTCCAGCTCGCTGTCATTGATCATCGGAATCATCGGCGAACACAGCACGCCCACCGGCACCCCGGCCTCACGCAGCACCCGTATCACCCGCAAGCGCGCCTTGGGCGCCGCCGCCCGGGGTTCGAGCACGCGCTTGAGCTCGTCATCCAGGGTGGTCAGGCTGATCATCACCCGCACCAGGCGCTGGCTGGCAAGTTCGGCCAGCAGGTCGAGGTCGCGCAGTATCAGCGCACCCTTGGTGACGACGGTGACCGGGTGGCGAAAACGCAGCAGCACCTCCAGCAGGCGCCGGGTGAGCTGCTGTTCGCGCTCGATGGGTTGATAAGGGTCGGTATTGGAGCCCAGGTTGATCGGCGCGCACACGTAGCCGGGCTTGCTCAGTTGCTGGGCGAGCACCTCGGCAGCGTTGGTCTTGGCGATCAGCCTGGTTTCGAAATCAAGGCCCGGGGAGAGGTCCCAGTAGGCGTGGCTGGGGCGGGCATAGCAGTAGATACAGCCATGCTCGCAGCCGCGGTAGGGGTTGATCGAGCGGTCGAAGGGCAGGTCAGGCGAGGTATTGCGGCTGATGATGGTCTTTGCCGTCTCGATCCGCACCTCGGTGCCTTGAGTGAGGGGCACTTCCTGATACCAGCCATCATCCTCTGCAACAGACTGGGTGGAGGCAAAGCGATTGTGCGGGTTGTTGGCAGTGCCACGGCCTTTGAGTGACGCTGGAGGAAACATGTGCCACCTCTGGATACTGTATTTACATACAGTAATCGAGGCGGCACCTGCGTTCCAGCGCCATCGGTCACCCGATCCGCTCAATCCAACCCATGAAAACGCATGAACCGCTCGGCACTCACCGGCCGCTCCAGAAACGCTTCAATACCCTCGAGCAGTGGCCGCGAGACGCCAGGAGCAAAGATTTGCTCAAACAACGCCCTCCCGGTGGCCGGGTCGAGCAGCCCTGCGGCTTCGAAGCGGGTGAACAGGTCCCAGGCATGCAACTCTGCCCAGAGATAGGCGTAATAGCCTGCGTCGTAACCGCTTGCCAGATAGTCGAAACCCTGTAGCGGTTTTTCAAAACCGGCCATCGGCCAGAGCCCCGCCTGTGCATGGCTGTGCAGCACACGCTGCTCGACAGAGCGCCCGTCCCTGGGGGTGTGGTGGATATCCAGATCGAGCAGGGCATGACTGAGCAACGTGGCACAACGGCTGCCATCGCTTGCCTGCATGTGCTCGAGCAAATCGGCAATCTCCTCGGCCTGCAAGGAGCCACCGTCCAGATAGTGCGAAGAGATACTGGCAAGGTAGTCGGCATTCCACACCCAGCACTCGAGCAGCTTGCCCGCCACCTCGACGCCATCACTGCCAAGGCGCCGCGCATCCGACAGCAGATGATTGCCTGTCTGCGCCAGCAGGTGCTGCAGGGCGTGGCCGAATTCGTGGAAGAGCTTCTTCAACGCCAAGTGATCGAGCAGTGGCTGCTGCCCGTCCACACCCGGCGGAACATCGCTGAATATTATCGACACCGCACGCTGGAAAATCCCCTCGGCATCGGTGCGCCGGTTCCACGGACTGACTGTCATCACCATGTCAGGGGTCTTGCCCTCATGCTGAACCACATCCAGATATAAAAAACCTATCGAGGCATGATCGCGCTGGACCTCGAAGGTGATTACCGACGGGTGCCATACCGACGCCTGTGGCAAGGCTTGCAGATGCAGGCCGAACAATGTCCGGGCCAGCTCGCTCAGTGCATCGATCACCTTGCCCAGAGCAAAGAATTCACGCATTCGCTGCTCGGACAAGCCTGCAGCCTCCCCGCGTTGCACCCGGCGCAGGTACTCAAGGTCCCAAGGCTGCGGATCGTCGAGCCCCTGAGTTGCGGCGAACGCACGAAGCCGGTCATTGGCCGCCAGCATCCGTGGCTGTATGCGCACCTGCAAATCATCGAGAAAAGCCAGTACCCGCTCCATTATCCTGCTGCTTTTGCGCTGCATGCTCATCTGCGGGTAATTATCGAAGCCCAGCAACTGTGCCTGGTCCTCGCGCACCTGGGCCAGTGCCTGCATCACCGGGCCGTTGTCAGCGGTCGGGTCGTCACTGGCACCGCGCGTCATATAAGCGCGATAGACCTGCTCACGCAGGCTGCGCACCTGCGCATGCGCCATGACGGTCTCGTAGGTGCCCTGATCACAAGGAATCAGCCAACCAGGCAGCGAGGCAGCAATGGCCTTGTCGCGAAACTCGGCGCACGTCTGTGCAGACAGGCCCGCCAGCCGCTGCTCGTCATCCACAACGATAACCGCCGCCTCCACCGAGAAACCAAGGTTGGCGAAAAACTGCCCTTCAAGTTCACGGATACGCTTCTCGTAACTTTCCAGAAGCAACTTGCCCGCGTCGTCGAGCAACGCGCCGCCCAGCCGGTACTCTTCAAGAATCAACCGCAGTGTGGTTTTTTTGTGCTGACCCAGTTGCCTGCCAATGTCGCTGTCGGCCAAGTCCTGATATAGCCGCAACAACGACACATTGCGCAGCTTGCCCTTGAAACAGGCATCGACCGGGCCCCGCCACGTCTGGATCACTGCGCGCCATTGCTCGCTGCGGCCCATCAACGGAATGAAGGAAAAGATCACACCCTGTAATCGGGCATCCAGCGCGTCCACCGCCAGCACCAGATCATCCCAGGTCGGCAATGACTGCTGATGCACGATCACTCGCTCGATACCATGCTGGTAATCGCTGACCGCGCGCTCGATGGTCGCATGAGCCTGTTCTGGGGTGATGTTCGTATAGTCCAGAAGCTGGTCTGGGCCGATCTCGACGATGCTCATAGGTAGGCAAGCCTGCAGGAAACGTGAGCACCCGGTAGAGGTGCCCGGTGCAGGCATGACACAGAAAAACCCCCACCCGTTGCAGGTGGAAGCGCGCCATCGGCAAGCTGCGGCTGCCGATGGCGCGATGAGCTTACTCGCTCGGTTTCTTGAGCTTCGGGTTGGGGAAGAACTGCACCGTCTGCACGGTCTGCGCCTTGACCGGGGTGGCCTTGGGCGCCAGCTGGTTGACCCGGGTGCCGATCTCCTTGGGTACCGACAGGCCCTGCTCGTTCAGGGTGTCGGTGAACCCGCAGGCCACGCACTCGCGGTGCGGCACGCCGTCCTCGTTCCACATCATCAGCTTGTCCATCTCGCTGCAGGCCGGGCACACGGCCCCGGCAATGAAGCGGCGCTTGGTCTTGTCGCTCATGCCGCCGCGCCCTCGCTCAGGCCGCAGTGGCGCAACAGTGCATCGATGGACGGCTCACGGCCACGGAAGTCGACGAACAGCACCATCGGCTCGCGGGAGCCGCCACGGGCCAGAATCGCCTCGCGGAACGCGCGGCCGGTTTCGGCATTCAGCACGCCTTCTTCTTCGAAGCGCGAGAAGGCATCAGCCGACAGCACTTCGGCCCACTTGTAGCTGTAGTAACCGGCCGCATAGCCGCCGGCGAAGATGTGCGCAAAGCTGTTGGGGAAGCGGTTGTACGCCGGCGGGCGCATCACCGACACCTCGTCGCGCACGCCTTCGAGCACCTGAAGAACGCCACGGCCATCGCCGTGGGTGGCGTGCAGTTCGAAGTCGAACAGCGAGAACTCCAGCTGGCGCACCATCATCATGCCGGACTGGAAGTTCTTCGCCGCCAACATCTTGTCCAGCAGGTCCTGGGGCAGCGGCTCGCCGGTCTCAAAGTGGCCAGAGATCAGCGCCAGGCCCTCGGGCTCCCAGCACCAGTTCTCCATGAACTGGCTCGGCAGCTCCACCGCATCCCACGCCACACCGTTGATGCCGGACACGCCGGCATGCTCGATGCGGGTCAGCAGGTGGTGCAGGCCATGGCCGAACTCGTGGAACAGCGTGGTGACTTCATCGTGGGTCAGCAGCGCCGGCTTGCCGGGCGCGGCCGGGGTGAAGTTGCACACAAGGTTGGCCACAGGGCTTTGCAGCGCGCCGGCCGCAGTGCGGCGACGGTCGCGGGCGCCGTCCATCCAGGCACCGCCACGCTTGTTGGCGCGGGCGTACAGGTCGAAGAAGAAGCGCCCGACGTGCTGGCCGTGCTCTTTGATTTCGAACAGGCGTACATCCGGGTGCCAGGCGTCGAAGCCCTTCAGTTCGGTGATTTCGATGCCGTACAGGCGCTGCACGATGCTGAACAGCCCGCCCAGTACCTTGTCGATCGGGAAGTAGGCGCGCAGGGCTTCCTGCGACACGCTGTAGCGCTGCTCGCGCAGCTTCTCGCCGAAGTAGCCGGCGTCCCAGCTGGCAAGCTCGGGGGTGCCTTGCTCGGCGGCATAGGCCTTGAGCTGCTCCAGGTCTTGGGCGGCGAACGGCTTGCTGCGCTTGGCCAGGTCGCGCAGGAAGCTCAGCACTTGGTCGCTGGACTCGGCCATCTTGGTGGCCAGGCTCAGCTCGGCGAAGTTCGGGTAACCCAGCAGGGCTGCCAGTTCCTGGCGCAGGTCGAGGATCTGCTCCATCACCGGGCCGTTGTCGAACTGGCCGGCGTTCGGGCCCTGGTCGGAGGCGCGGGTGCAGTAGGCGGCGTACAGCTCTTCGCGCAGGGCGCGGTCGCTGGCGTAGGTCATCACCGCGTAGTAGCTGGGGAATTCCAGGGTGATCAGCCAGCCGTCGAGGCCCTTGGCCTGGGC
Source organism: Pseudomonas xanthosomatis (assembly GCF_019139835.1). NCBI lineage: Bacteria > Pseudomonadati > Pseudomonadota > Gammaproteobacteria > Pseudomonadales > Pseudomonadaceae > Pseudomonas > Pseudomonas xanthosomatis. The sequence goes on from NZ_CP077075.1 coordinate 406,050, forward strand.
GGCGGCGGCCATCTGCGCCTTGGCCGAGTCGGTCAGGCCGGCCAGTTGCGCTTCGTCGGTGACGTGCTTGGTCCAGGCCTGGGTGGCATCCAGCAGCTGGTTGGAGAAGCGGCTGCCCAGCTCGCTGAGCGTGCTCTGCACCTCGGCGTAACGCTGCTGCTTGTCGGCCGGCAGGTCGATACCCGACAGGCGGAAGTCGCGCAGCGCATGGTCGATGATGGTTTTTTGCGCCACGTCGAAGCCTGCGGCTTCGGGGCTGGCGGCCAGGGCCTCATAGGCTGCGAACAGCGCACGGTTTTGCCCAAGCTCGGTGGAGTAGGCGCTCAGGGCCGGCAGGCACGATTCGTAAGCCTCGCGCAGCTCCTGGCTGTTGCACACCGCATTGAGGTGGCTGACCGGGCTCCAGGCAGCGCCCAGGCGGTCGTTGAGTTCGTCCATGGCCAGCACCAGGCCGGCCCAGGTGGGGTTGTTGCCCTGCTGTTCGAGGATGTCGGCGATGGCCTTGCGGTTGTCGGCAAGGATCTGCTCGATTGCCGGCAGCACGTGCTCGGCGCGGATCGCCGAGAAGGGCGGCAGATCATGGGGCTGCAGCAGCGGGTTGTTCGCACTCACGGTTCGGGTACCTTGGCAGGAGAAACACGGGACCATCTTAATTACAATCGACGCCGACCGCAGCAGGCAGCCTGCCTATCGGCATTGCAGAGGAACACTATCATGGCCCTTCGGACGTTCCGGGAACACACGCCGAAAGTTGGACCGCGCGCCTTCGTCGACCGTTCGGCGGTGGTCATCGGCGATGTCGAGATCGGCGAAGACAGCTCGATCTGGCCACTGACGGTGGTCCGCGGCGACATGCACCGCATCCGTATCGGCGCGCGCACCAGCGTGCAGGATGCCAGCGTGCTGCACATCACCCACGCCGGCCCCTTCAACCCCGACGGCTTCCCGCTGATCATCGGCGACGAGGTGACCATCGGCCACAAGGTGATGCTGCATGGCTGCACCCTGGGCAACCGCATTCTGGTGGGTATGGGCAGCACCATCATGGACGGCGCCATCGTCGAGGACGAGGTCATCATCGGCGCCGGCAGCCTGGTGCCGCCGGGCAAGCGCCTGGTCAGCGGCTACCTGTACATGGGCAGCCCGGTGAAGCAGATCCGCCCGCTGAGCGAGCAGGAACACAAGTTCTTCCCTTACACCGCCGGCAACTACGTCAAGCTCAAGGACCAGCACCTGGCCGAAGGCTACGACCAACCGCAATGACCGCATTCGCGGGTAAACCCGCTCCCACAGGCTCCACGAAACCCTGTGGGAGCGGGTTTACCCGCGAAGCAGGCAACACACGACTTCAGGTGGGACCCTTTACATGCACCAGCAAAACATCCTCTTCGACCTCGACGGCACCCTGACCGACCCGCGCCTGGGCATCACCCGCTCGATCCAGTACGCCCTGGCCAAGCTTGGCATCGACGAGCCGGACCTTACGCGCCTGGAGCACTTCATCGGCCCGCCCCTGTTGCAGGCGTTCATGCAGTTCTACGGTTTCGACGAGGCCAAGGCCTGGGAGGCGGTGAACTTCTACCGTGAGCGTTTCAAGGTTACCGGCCTATACGAAAACCAGGTGTTCGACGGCGTACCGCAGCTGCTGCAGGCCCTCAACGGCCAGGGCCGCACCTTGTATATCGCCACCTCCAAACCCTGGGAGTTCGCCCGCGAAATCGCCCGCCACTTCGCCTTCGACCAGCACTTCAAGGTGATCTATGGCAGCGAGCTGGACGGCACCCGCACCAACAAGGTCGAGCTGATTCGCCACCTGCTGGATGAACAAGGGCTGGACCCGGCGCAAACCCTGATGATCGGCGACCGCAAGCACGACCTGATCGGCGCTCGCAGCAATGGCTTGCAGGCGGTGGCGGTGGGCTATGGCTTCGGTAGCCGCGAGGAGCTGGAGGCCGAGGCGCCGGCGTTCCATTTCCAGACCCTGGCCGAGATGCACCAGGCGTTCGTGGGCTGAATATTCGGGGCCGCTTTGCGGCCATTCGCGGGCAAGCCCGCTCCCACAGGGTTGGTGGCGCTGCTGAAGTCGGCGCATTACCTGTGGGAGCGGGCTTGCCCGCGAAGGGCTGCAACGCAGCCCCAACCGCTCATGGGCTTGCCATCAGCTTGCCTAGCACGGCTTTCCTCTCGTCGATCGGCATCCCACCCAACGCCTCAACCCGCCGGTAAAACCCCTCCCAATCCCCACCCACCTCAGCAAACAACTGCGAAAACGCCGGCACCCACTGGTCATACAGCCCGAACGGCAGCAACTTGGCGTTGTTCATCGGCGCATACACCCAGGCATCGAAACGCCGGTCACCCTGCCAGTCGCGGTCCCGCACCTCACGGTATTCACTGCGCAAACGCTCGAACTCAGCCTGCTTGGCCGCCCGCTTGCCGGCCTCATCCAGAGGCCCGGCATAGATCGCCTGCAACCGCTCACGGCTGCCCAGCACCAGCCGGATGAACTGGTCACGCTGCGCCGAGCCGCCATCTACCGCCGCCGGCAGGCCACGGGCCGCGCGCCATTGGCGGGTGCCTTCCTGCTCGACGAACGAGGCGAACGACTCGTTGAACTCGGTATCGTCCTTCACATAAAAGCGCTGGTGCGCAAGCTCGTGGAAGATCACCGTGGCCAGACGCTCGTCACCCCAGCCGACCATGCTCGAGAGGATCGGGTCGTCGAACCAGCCCAGGGTCGAGTAGGCCTCCACACCACCCACATAGACATCCAGCCCCTGCTGGCGCATCAGCGCCGCCGCACCCCGGGCCGCGCCTGGCTGGTAATAGCCGCGATAGGCCACGCAGCCGGCGATGGGGAAGCAGTGGGTCACTGGCTGCAGCGACAGCTCCGGGGTGGCGAACACGTTCCACACCACATAAGGGCGGCCCAGTTCGGCATACACCCGGTAGCTGCCGTTATCCGGCAATTTCAGGTGTTCGCTCGCAAATACCCGCGCCTGCTCGGCGAACAGCAGGCGCTGGCGCAGTACCGGGGTGGTGGCGGGGTTGTCGATCACCTGTTGCACCGGCTGGCGGGCCCGCAACAGCTGCCACTGCCCGTCGGCCAGCTGGCCGTAATAGCCCAGGCTGGAACAACCGCTCAGCAGGGCGCCGAGGGCAACGGGAACCAAGCGGGTGAAAACGCGGTCGAGTGCCGGGCGGCCGGTACGCCTGAAAAGAAAAAGTCCATGCATCGAGGCTGTCTGTCTCGCTTGTCGGCCGAATGCCACCAAGACTATCTCGCCAAGGGGGAGCTTCGCCATGCGTACCCGGTTTGCCGTGGGCACACTGATGCTGCTGTCCGGTTGTACCACCTTGCCCGACCCGGACCCGAACCAGGCCTGGGTTGACCTGGCCGCGCACGACAACACTTCGCTGCACGCGGTGCAGGTGGACGAGCGCGACTGGGCCGACAACCGTTATTTCCAGGTTCAGCCCGGCAGCCACGAGCTGACCGTGCGCTACCAGTTCGCCGTGGCGCCCGGCAATATCGGCCCGGTCGACGAGCCGCTGTGGCGCGACTGCCAGCTCAACCTCACCTTCAAGGGCTTCGACGCCGGCCAGCGCTACCAGATGCAGGCCGGCAGCATCGGTTTCAGGCCCTGGGTGAAGCTGTACGACCAGCAGCGCAAGCTGATCGGCCAGGGCGAGCCGGCAGGCTGCCAGCGCACCTGAACCCCGTGAACGGCGCTATGCTTATGGCCTGTGAACCGCGAGCGGGAGTTTCACCATGCGCCAGCCAATGATGCTGATCGCCCTCAGTACCCTGGGGGCTTGCGCAAGCCCCTTGCCCCCCGTCGACCCCGGCAAGGCCTGGGTCGACCTCTACACCATCACCCCCGGCCGCACCATCATGGCCGACCGCCTGGACGGCAAGCGCCTGAACGATGGCCGCTACTTCCAGGTGACCCCGGGCAAGCACGAGCTGGTGGTGCGCTTCGATTTCGAGGTGTATTCCGGTGGTTTCACCACCGACCCCACCGAGCGCATCTGCTACCTCACCGTGCGCTACAACGACTTCAAGGCCGGCGAGCGCTACCGCCTCGAAGCCCGCGCCCCGGTGATGCAGCCTCAGCTGCTTATGTACGACGCCAGCCGCAAGGTGGTGGTGGACGAGCCGAGCGAGGTGTTCTGCATTCCCTGAAAACAATCGCCTGCAGGCCGGCACAGCCCCTGCAGGAGCCGGCTTGCCGGCGATGAGGCCCGCGAACGCTTTACCGATCGTTCTTCTGGTAAACGATCTTCTTGGTCCCGCCCTCACAGCTGCCAACGATCATGTTCGGGTCGCTGACCTCGGCGTTGGGCACGATCTCCAAGGTGTAGGAGGTCACCCCGCGCGCCTGGATCTTCGCTTCGATCTCGGCCTTGAGTTCCTCGCACGGCTTGGGTGCAGCCAGTGCAGCCGTGGCCAGCAACGAGGCCAGCACGGCAAATGCTACGCGAATCATGGGACGCTTCCTCAATGGGCAGGCGGCGCTGCCGACGCTGTTTAGACTACCGCACAGCACCGCCGTTGCGCCGCTACTGCAGCAAGCTGGCATCCAGGCTGATGGTCGCATTCAGCACCTTGGACACCGGGCAGCCGGCCTTGGCCTTGTTGGCGATCTCCTGAAACTGCGCCTCGCTGGCACCCGGCACCTTGGCCTTGAGGGTCAGGTGCACCGCGGTGATGGCAAAGCCGTCGGCCTGCTTGTCCAGGCTAACTTCGGCGTGGGTGTCGATGCGCTCGGGGGTGAGCCCGGCCTCGCCCAGCATCATCGACAGCGCCATGGAGAAACACCCGGCGTGGGCAGCGCCGATCAGCTCTTCCGGGTTGGTGCCCGGGGAGCCCTCGAAACGGGTGTTGAAGCCGTAGGGTGCGTCCTTGAGCGCGCCGCTTTCGGTGGAGATATGGCCCTTGCCTTCCTTCAGGCCGCCTTGCCAGACTGCCGATGCTGTCTTCTTCATGTTGCCTCCTGATCGCAGGTTGAATACCTCAAGTTGTGAGGCCAGCGCCTACGCCAAGTTCAGATCAATCTGCCAGCAGGCATTGAATAAGCCGAATGCGCCCATACAGAGTTCGTAGGGCCTGCGGGCCAACCATTCATTGCGGAGGCTCCGATGACGCACCTGCGAGACCTGAAAATTTCCACCCTCGACCTGGTGCCCGTGCGCGCCGACAGCGGCCCGGCGCAGTCGCTGCGCAACTCGCTGGACCTGGCGCAACATGCCGAACGCTTCGGTTACCACCGTTTCTGGGTGGCCGAGCACCACAACATGGACGGTATCGCCAGCTCCGCAACTGCGGTGCTGATCGGCTACCTGGCCGGCGGTACCTCGAGCATCCGCGTCGGCTCCGGCGGGGTGATGCTGCCCAACCATGCGCCATTGGTGGTCGCCGAGCAGTTCGGTACCCTGGCCAGCCTGTACCCGGGCCGCATCGACCTGGGCCTGGGCCGCGCCCCGGGCTCCGACCAGATGACCGCCCACGCCCTGCGCCGCGAGCGCTCCGGCAGCGCCGACGACTTCCCCGATGATGTCGAGGAGCTGTCGCGCTACCTGGGCCCGCGCACCGATGATCAAAAAGTGATCGCCGTGCCCGGCCACGACACCGAGGTGCCTATGTGGCTGCTCGGCTCCAGCCTGTTCAGCGCCCAGCTGGCCGGCATGCGCGGCATGCCCTACGCCTTCGCCTCGCACTTTGCGCCGCGCTACATGCACGAGGCCATTCGCATCTACCGCGACCACTTCAAGCCGTCCACCACCCTGGCCAAACCCTACGTGATGCTCGGCGTGCCGATGGTGGTGGCCGACACCGACGAAAAGGCCGAGTACCTGGCCACCTCGGTGTACCAGCGCATCCTCGCGCTGATGCGCGGCCAGAGCCTGATGCAGCGCCCGCCGGTAGAAAGCATGAACGGCCTGTGGCTGCCCCATGAGCGTCAGGCAGTGGGCGATTTTCTGGGCCTTGCGATGATTGGCAGCCCGCAGAAGGTACGGGCCAAGGTGGAGGTGTTGCTGGAGCAGACCGGCGCCGATGAACTGATCTTCACCAGCGACCTGTACGAGCATGCGGACCGTATCCGGTCCTATGAGCTGATGGCGCAGGCCCTCAAGGCCGAGTGAACGTCTTCGCGGGTAAACACGCTCCCACAGGCGATGCATGGCCATGTGGGAGCGGGTTTACCCGCGAAGAGCCCAACGCATCACTTGCGGTTGTAGACAATCTCTTTGGTCCCGGCCTCACAGCTGCCGATCACCTTGCCCGCCGGCGAGCCCTTCTCGACGATCTCCAGGGTGTAACCCTGCACGCCCTTGGCATCCAGCTTGGCGGCGATTTCCGCCTTGAGCTCTTCACAGGGCTTGCCCGCCGCCATCGCCCCACCGGCCAGCAGCATCAGCCCCGTCGCAACGATCAACTTCTTCATCTAGCGCATTCCTTGTACAGATCAAAGTCGAAAAGGGCGCAACCGTAGCGCCCTGTGCATCTATCTACCCCATCACAACGGGCAAAGCCAGCCCGGGCGGGTATCAGCTGTTGGCGATCCGGAAGCCCACCTTCAGCGTCACCTGAAAATGCGCGGCCTTGTTGTCGCGGATATGCCCGCGGGTATCGACCACTTCGAACCATTCCAGGTGCTTGATGCTCTTGCCGGCCTCGGCCAGGGCATTGTTGATCGCCTCTTCGATGCTGGTCGGCGAGGACCCTACCAGCTCGATCTTCTTGTAGGTGTGATGGTCAGTCATGGGTGCTCTCCTTACCGTGAAGTGTCCGTTGAGCCTAGCAGCGCAGGCCTGGTTTACCTGCGAGCCGGCACCTGGGGCGAAAGTTCGATCGCACTTTCGCCGCACCGCGCAGTCGCACCTTTTACAGCCAACCCACTGCGAAGGAGAGTCACCATGGCCCACAACTCGCTGCGCAAAGCGTCGCTTGAAAGCATGGAAGCCGAGATCGAGAGCCTGCTCAAGACCCTCGAACACCTCAAACACGATGCCTCGGAAGAAACCCACAAGACCATGAAGGCGCTGCGCGGCAATGCCGAAAACGCCCTCAAGCACTCGCGCAGCCTGCTTAGCGATGCTTATGAGGAAGTGAAGACCCGCACCCGCGAAACCGGCATCGCCACCCGCGACTATGCCCAGGAACACCCGTGGACCACTGCTGGCGTTGCCGTTGGCGCGCTGGGCCTGTTGGCCGCCTACCTGATGTGCCGCCGCAACTAACCCGCCTGCTGTTGCAGCTCTTGGCGCAGCCACTGCGCCAGCTGCTCGGCGCGCCCGTCGGCGGCGCGCCGCGGCACCCACAAGGCCAAGGCCGCGCGGGTGGGGGAAAAGCCCCACGGCGCGGCCAGCCGCCCGGCCTTCAGGTCATCCGCCACCAAAGGCTGTGGCGCGATGGCGACCCCCAAACCCGCCACCGCCGCTTCCAGCAGGTAGTACAGGTGCTCGAACGCCTGCCCGTACTGCAGCGCTTGCGGCGCCAGCCCATGCTGCTGCGCCCAGGTCGGCCAGGCCTGTGGCCGCGAGGTGGTATGAAGCACCGCCTCTCGTAGCAAAGCCACGGCTGGCGAGGCTTTCAAACGATCGTACCCCTCGAACAGCGGGCTCATTACCGGGCCGATGTGCTCTTCGGCAAGCACATGCACCTGCATGTCTGCAGGCCAAGGGGGCTCTGCATACACCAACAGCGCATCCAGCCCCGGGCGACGCGGGTCAAGGTCGCCCTCACCGGCAGACAGGTGCAGGCGCAACTGTGGCAGGTCGGCCTTCAGGCGCCCGAGCCGTGGAATGAACCAGCGCGCCAGCAGGCTGCCGGAGCAGCCGAGCACGAACGGCGCCTCGTCGGCATCGCGGGAAAGCTCGGCGCAGACACTGCGCAAGCGGTCGAAGGCCTCGAAACTGGCATCGCGCAGGCGCACGCCGGCATCTGTGAGTTTGACGCCACGCCCCTCCTTGGCGAACAGCGCCACCCCCAGGTGTTCTTCAAGCACCTTGATCTGCCGGCTGACGGCGCCATGGGTTACGTGCAGCGCTTCGGCCGCCTGGCTGACGCTGTTAAGCCGGGCGGTGGCCTCGAAGGCGCGCAGGGCGTTGAGCGGGGGGAGATCCTGGGCCATTTTACTTGTGAGTTTTCCTGACAGGTTTGCGCAATCTTATCGGTTTTCAGCAGGGCGTTGGGTAGTTAGAGTAAAGCGCATCGACGGTGTTGGATTCTTCGCGGGCAAGCCCGCTCCCACAGGTTCGGTTACAGCACCGGCATCCCACCTCTCCTGTGGGAGCGGGCTTGCCCGCGAAGAATCCAACACGGTCCCAATCTCTTAAACCGCCTATGGAGCGCCCCATGACCCAGTCCCAATACCGCCCCGGCCCCGACGCCAACGGCCTGTTCGGCTCGTTCGGCGGCCGCTACGTGGCCGAAACCTTGATGCCGCTGGTGCTCGACCTTGCCCGCGAATACGAAGCCGCCAAGGCCGACCCAGAGTTCCTCGAGCAACTGGCGTACTTCCAACGCGACTACATCGGCCGCCCCAACCCGCTGTACTTCGCCGAACGCCTGACCGAACACTGCGGCGGCGCGAAGATCTTCTTCAAGCGTGAAGAGCTCAACCACACCGGCGCGCACAAGGTGAACAACTGTATCGGCCAGGTGCTGCTGGCCAAGCGCATGGGCAAAAAGCGCCTGATCGCCGAAACCGGCGCCGGCATGCACGGCGTGGCCACCGCCACCGTGGCCGCGCGCTTCGGCCTGCCGTGTGTGATCTACATGGGCGCCACCGACATCGAGCGCCAACAGGCCAACGTGTTCCGCATGAAGCTCTTGGGCGCCGAGATCGTCCCGGTGACTGCCGGCACCGGCACCCTGAAGGACGCCATGAACGAGGCGCTACGCGACTGGGTCACCAACGTCGACGACACCTTCTACCTGATCGGTACCGTGGCCGGCCCGCACCCGTACCCGGCCATGGTCCGCGACTTCCAGTCGATCATCGGCAAGGAAACCCGCGCCCAGTTGCAGGAGAAGGAAGGGCGCCTGCCCGACAGCCTGATCGCCTGCGTCGGCGGCGGCTCCAACGCCATGGGCCTGTTCCATGAGTTCCTTGAAGAGCCGAGCGTGCAGATCATCGGCGTCGAAGCCGGCGGCCACGGCGTGCACACCGACAAGCACGCCGCCAGCCTGAACGGCGGCGTACCGGGCGTGCTGCACGGCAACCGCACCTACCTGCTGCAGGACGACGACGGCCAGATCACCGATGCCCACTCGATTTCCGCAGGCCTGGACTACCCCGGCATCGGCCCGGAGCACGCCTACCTGCACGAAGTGAAGCGCGTCGAATACGTCAGCATCACCGACGACGAGGCGCTGGATGCCTTCCACGCCACCTGCCGTCTCGAAGGCATCATCCCGGCGCTGGAAAGCTCCCACGCCCTTGCCGAGGCGATCAAGCGCGCCCCGACCCTGCCCAAGGACCACCTGATGGTGATCTGCCTGTCCGGTCGAGGCGACAAGGACATGCAAACCGTGATGAACCACATGGCCGCCCAGGAGAAACAGGCATGAGCCGTCTCGAACAACGCTTCGCCGAACTGAAAGCCGAAGGCCGCGCTGCCCTGGTCACCTTCGTCACCGCCGGCGACCCTGGCTATGACGCCTCCTTGCGCGTGCTCAAGGGCCTGCCCGCCGCCGGTGCCGACGTGATCGAGCTGGGCATGCCGTTCACCGACCCGATGGCCGACGGCGTGGCCATCCAGCTGGCTACCCTGCGCGCCCTGGAAGCCGGCCAGACCCTGGCCAAAACCCTGCAAATGGTGCGCGAATTCCGGGTGGACAACCACACCACGCCGATCGTGCTGATGGGTTACTACAACCCGATTCACCGTTTCGGCGTGGAAAAGTTCGTCGCCGAAGCGCAGCAAGCCGGCGTCGATGGCCTGATCATCGTCGACCTGCCGCCAGAGCACGACGCCGAGCTGGCCACCCCGGCCCAGGCTGCTGGCATCGACTTCATCCGCCTGACCACCCCGACCACCGACGACGCCCGCCTGCCGCGGGTGCTGGAGCGCAGCTCCGGGTTCGTCTACTACGTGTCGGTGGCCGGTGTGACCGGTGCCGGCTCGGCCACCACCGAACACGTCACCGAGGCTATCGCCCGCCTGCGCCGCCACACCGACCTGCCGGTCAGCGTCGGCTTCGGCATCCGCACCCCGGAGCAGGCCGCAGCCATCGCCCGCCTGGCCGATGGCGTGGTGGTAGGTTCGGCGCTGGTCGACAAGATCGCCCAGGCCAAAGATGCCGACCAGGCCGTGAACGACGTACTGAGCCTGTGCTCGGCCCTGGCCGAAGGCGTACGCGGCGCCCGCGGCTGACCTGTGGGAGCGGGCTTGCCCCGCGATGGTTTCAATGACGCCATCGCGGGGCAGGCCCGCTCCTACGGTTTCACTCGCAGAACACAGACAGATCCAACGGCCGCACCGCCCCCATCCAGATCGCATGTTCGCGGTGATCGGCCAGCTCATCCCCGGTCAGCGGGTGCAAAAACACCACCAGCCCCTTGCGATACAGCGCCAGCCACGGCAGCACCACCCCCACCAGTTCCGGCCCGAAGGCCAACTGGCAGCTCCAGTCCGGGTGCGGCCCCACAGGCTTCTGGTGCATGCGCCCCATGCTCACGCCAAACAGCCGGGTGGCTTCCTCGCACAATGCCCTGGCCTGTTCCAGGGTGCTTGCGTCGTAGTACACGTGGGCGTGGTAAGCCTTGATCCTTTGCACGATAACTCCTGAATGCGGTCCAACCATCACCCACCTGCAAAGGGAGTGATGCGGTGAAAAATGCCGAAACCCCAGTGTTGAAACTGGTCCTGCTCGGTGCCGAAAGGTGCCTGGGCAATGCCCTGACCGTCGAGTTGCTGGCACGCCAGCACGAGGTGACGGCCATAGTCGACGACCTCAACCGCCACGCCCCGCGCCCGGGCCTGCATTTGAAGATAGGCGGGCTGGGCAGCGCCGACCAGGCCGAACAGAGCGTGGCCGGTGGCTCGGCGGTGATCGCCTTGCTGCCACCGGGCGATCCGCCCGCGCAGCGGCGCATGAGCGAGGCGCTGCTGGCCGGGCTTGCGCGCACGACTATACGCCGGCTGTTGCTGGTGGGGGATTTTGCGCGGCTCGAAGGCTCAGCCTGTGAACAGCGCGAGTGCATGGAGCACATCGTCGATGGGTTGCAGCGCAGCGGGTTGCAGTGGACGGTGATCAACGCGCCGGACGAGGTGGCGGGGTTGAGCATTGAGCACTTTCGCAGTATCGAAGGCACACAGGAGCCAGGGCTGGCCGGGCCGTTGCGGCACCTGGCGCGGGTGGCGGCGGGGATGGTCGATATGCTGGAGCTGGGGCTGCACAAGGGCGAGCATGTGAACTTCGTATCCTAGGGCGCCATCGCGGGGTCACAGGCTACGCTCCTGCTCCAGCCAATCGACGAACCGCTCGATCAGCGCCCCACGCCGTTTGCGCGGCGGCAGCACCGCGTAATACCCGCGCTTGGAACGCAAACTCCCTTCCAGCGGCCGGCACAACAACCCTTGCTCCACCAGCCCGTCCACCAGGTGCCCCCAGCCGATCGCCACTCCTTGCCCGGCAATCGCCGCTTGAATCAGCAGGGTGTAGTTGTCAAAACGCAGCTGCCCGGCCGGCGGCGGGCTGTCCACGCCGAAGCCACGAAATACCCCCGCCCAGTCGAACCAGCGGCTGGCCTGCTCACCGCGCAAATGAAGCAACGGCAAACGTTGCAAAGCCACGGCTGACAAGGGTTTGCCATGGGTCAGCCGTGGGCTGCACACCGGAAACACTTCCTCGTCGAACAGCCAGCGGCTCTCACCCTGGTGAAAGCGCCCGTCACCGAACAGCACCGCCACATCGATGTCCGGGCGCAACATGGCCTGGCTGCGCTCACCGGTCACCAGGCTCACGTCCACCTGTGGATAAGCTTCATGAAAACGCTGCAAGCGCGGCATCAGCCAGAACGCGGCAAAGGCAAAGTCGGTGGCCACCTGCAGCACCTCGCGCTGGCCGCGGCCGCTGGCTTGGGCAATACCGTCTTCCATGGCCTGCAGCCCCTGGTGCACTTGCTCGAACAACAGCTGGCCAGCCTCGGTCAGCTCGATACCGCGGTAGATGCGGTCGAACAACCGCGTGCCCAGCTGCGCCTCCAGGCGCTTGACCTGCTGGCTCACCGCAGGCTGGGTGGTGCCCAGCTCCACGGCAGCGGCGGTAAAGCTGCGCAGGCGGGCGGCGGCCTCGAACACCCGTAGGGTATCCAGCGACAGCGCGGCAAGGTGTTCAAACATAAGCTTGGCTAATCCCAGTCATTGCCCGGCATGGGCTTTACCCATGTTATCCACAGTCGCATCTTGATAGGCAAGCGGTTCGCATAACCCTACAAGATGGAAGCCAGCATGCCTCGTCCGAATATCCTGTTCATCATGGCCGACCAGATGGCCGCGCCCCTGCTGCCGATCTACGGCCCCTCGCCGATCCTCATGACCCACCTGAGCCGCCTGGCCGAGCAGGCCGTGGTGTTCGACGCGGCCTACTGCAACAGCCCGCTGTGTGCGCCGTCGCGCTTCACCCTGGTCAGCGGCCAACTGCCCAGCCGCATCGGTGCCTTTGACAACGCGGCGGACTTCCCCGCCGACGTGCCCACCTACGCCCACTACCTGCGCCGCCTCGGCTACCGCACGGCGCTGTCGGGCAAGATGCACTTCTGCGGCCCGGACCAGTTGCACGGCTATGAAGAACGCCTGACCAGCGACATCTACCCGGCCGATTACGGCTGGGCGGTGAACTGGGATGAACCGGATGTGCGCCCGAGCTGGTACCACAACATGTCCTCGGTGCTGCAGGCCGGGCCCTGCGTGCGCACCAACCAGCTGGATTTCGACGAGGAAGTGGTGTTCAAGGCCCGCCAGTACCTCTACGACCATGTGCGCGAAGGCGATGGCCGGCCGTTCTGCCTGACCGTGTCGATGACCCACCCCCACGACCCCTACACCATCCCCAAGCGCTACTGGGACCGTTACGAGGCTGTGGATATCCCCATGCCCCGCGCCGAGTACGCCCAGCACGAACTCGACCCGCACTCGCAACGCCTGCTCAAGGTCTACGACCTGTGGGACAAACCGCTGCCTGTGGACAAGATTCGCGACGCCCGCCGCGCCTACTTCGGCGCCTGCAGCTACATCGACGACAACATCGGCCAGCTGCTGCAAACGCTGGAAGAGTGCGGCCTGGCCGACGATACGCTGATCGTGTTCTCCGGCGACCACGGCGACATGCTTGGCGAGCGCGGGCTCTGGTACAAGATGCACTGGTTCGAGATGTCGGCCCGGGTGCCGCTGCTGGTGCATGCGCCCAAACGCTTCAAGGCCGCGCGGGTTCAAGCCTGCGTGTCCACCTGCGACCTGCTGCCCACCCTGGTCGAGCTGGCCGGCGGGGCTGTGGATAACCAGCTGCATCTGGACGGCCGCTCGCTGCTTGGCCACCTGCAAGGGCAGGGCGGGCATGACGAGGTGATCGGCGAGTACCTGGCCGAAGGCACGGTCGGCCCGCTGATGATGATTCGCCGTGGCCCGTACAAGTTCGTGTACAGCGAGGACGACCCATGGCTACTCTTCGACCTGAGCCGCGACCCGCACGAGCGGGAGAACCTCACCGGCAGCCCGGACCACCAGGCGCTGCTGCAGGCATTTGTCGATGAGGCCAGGCAACGCTGGGACATCCCTGCGCTGCGCCAGCAGGTGCTGGCCAGCCAGCGTCGGCGCCGCCTGGTGGCCGAGGCACTGGCCATCGGCAAGCTGAAAAGCTGGGACCACCAACCGCTGGTGGACGCCAGCCAACAGTACATGCGCAACCATATCGATCTCGATGACCTCGAGCGCAAGGCACGTTATCCACAGCCCGCACCCATGGATTGAGAAGAGAGGCCGCCATGCAGAAGTTCTCCACCGCCGTGTTCGCCCTGGCCCTGAGCCTGGGCACGGCACACGCCGCCGACAGCGACGCGCAATGCAGCACCGTGAAGATGGCCGACCCCGGCTGGAGCGATATCGCCAGTACCAACGCCGTGGCCCGGCTGCTGCTGGAAAGCCTGGGTTACCAGGTGAAGATCGACAACCTGGCCGTGCCGATCATCTTCGGGGGCCTGAAGGACGGCCGGGTGGATGCCTTCCTCGGCAACTGGATGCCAGCGCAGCAGGGCTTCCATGACAAGTTCATCGCCAACGGCGATGTACAGCAGCTGGCACGCAACCTCGAAGGCACCGAGTTCACCCTGGCAGTGCCCGACTATGTTTGGAACGCAGGGGTAAAAGACTTCGCCGATTTGCAAAAGCATGCCGACCAGTTCGACAAAAAGCTCTATGGCATCGGCTCCGGCGCGCCGGCCAACCTGTCGCTGAAAGAGATCATCGACAAGAACGAATTCGAACTCGGCCAATGGAAGCTGGTCGAGTCCAGCGAGCAGGCGATGCTGGCCCAGGTGGACCGGGCGGTGAAGAAACAGCAGTTCATCACCTTCCTCGGCTGGACCCCGCACCCGATGAACGTGAAGCTGAAGATGCATTACCTCACCGGCGGCGAGAAATGGTTCGGCAGCAAGGGTGACGTGTTTACGCTGACCCGCAAGGGTTATGCACAGGCCTGCCCGAATGCGGCGAAGCTTTTGAGCAACCTTGAGTTCTCGCTGGAGATGGAGAACAGCATCATGGCCGAGGTTGTGGATAAGAAGGTGAGCTTCGATGATGCGGCCAAGGCGTGGGTGAAGACCCACCCTGAACTGCTGGATGGCTGGTTGGCGGGGGTGACGACCAAAGCAGGTGGCGATGCTGCCGACGCGGTCAAATCCAAGCTATGAGTTCCGTCTGATAGGCTGCTGGGGCCGCTTGGCGGCCCTTTCGCGGCACAAGGCCGCTCCTACAAGAGTGCGCGTTACCCTGTAGGAGCGGCCTCGTGCCGCGAAACGAGGGCAAAGCCCTCGCCTGCGATACTGAACAGGAACGATGCATGCCCCCTCTTCACCACCTGCTGCCCTTCCTGGCCTGGCTACCGCGCCAATCGGGCCGCAGCCTGCGCCAAGACCTACTGGTGGGCCTGAGCGGCGCCATCCTGGCCTTGCCGCAATCCATCGCCTACGCCCTGATCGCCGGCCTGCCCGCCGAGTACGGCCTGTACGCCGCCGTCGTGCCAGTGCTCATCGCCTGCCTGTGGGGCTCGTCCTGGCACCTGATCTGCGGGCCCACCGCAGCCATTTCCATCGTGCTCTACGCCAGCATCAGCCCGCTGGCGGTGGCCGGCAGCGCCGACTACGTAACCCTGGTGCTGCTGCTGACCTTCCTTGGCGGCATCTTCCAGCTGTTGCTCGGGCTGCTGCGCTTCGGCGCGCTGGTGAATTTCGTCTCCCATTCGGTGGTGCTGGGCTTCACCCTCGGCGCCGCCATCGTCATCGCCCTGGGCCAGTTGCCCAACCTCATGGGGCTGGACTTGCCGAGCCAGGCTACAGCATTGAAGACCGTGCAAGACCTGGCCGGGCATGCAGGTGAACTGGACCTGCCGTCGCTGGCCCTGGGCCTGGCCACCGTCATGCTCGGCGTGGCCCTCAAGCTTGTGCGCCCCCGCTGGCCAAGCCTGTTGACAAGCCTGCTGTTGGTCAGCCTGGTGGCCTGGCTGCTGCCGGGCTACTTCGGCCATGTGCCCCGGGTGGCTGCGTTCAGCGGGCAACTGCCGCCCTTCAGCCCGCTGCCGTTGCTGGATGTGGAACTGATACTGCGCCTGCTGCCCAGCGCCGTGGCGGTGGGCATGCTGGGGCTGGTGACCAGCCTGTCGATTGCCCGCTCGTTGTCGGCACGTTCGGAGCAGTTGATCGACCCTGACCAGGAGATCCGCGCCCAGGGCCTGTCGAACATCGGCGGGGCGTTTTTCTCCGGCTACCTGTCAGCCGGGTCCTTCACCCGCTCGGGCCTGAGCTTCGAGGCCGGCGCGCGTTCGCCCATGGCCGGGGTGTTTTCGGCGCTGTGGGTGGCGCTGTTCGCCGTGACCGGTGCCGGGCTGATCGCACAGCTGCCGATCCCGGCCATGGCTGGCAGCATTTTGCTGATCTGCTGGGGGCTGGTGGACCACCGCGGCATCCGCGCGCTGTTCCGGGTCAGCCGTTCGGAGTTCCTGGTGATGGCGCTGACCGCCGCCGCGACGCTGCTGCTGGAGTTGCAAACCGCAATCTACGCCGGGGTGCTGGCGTCGCTGTTCTTCTACCTCAAGCGCACGTCGCGCCCGCGAGTGCAGCAAAGCCGGGAAGGGCAGGCGGACGTGCTGCGGGTGGGCGGGTCGATCTTCTTCGGGGCGGCGCACTACCTGCAGGTGCGTTTGCAGCGCTGCCAGGGGCCGCATGTAGTGATCGATGCGCGGCAGGTGAACTTCATCGATTATTCGGGTGTGGATATGTTGCACCGTGAGGCGCGGCGGTTGCTGCGAGCGGGCGGCAGCCTGACGTTGCAGCGGGCCAGGCCCCAGGTGGTGGAGGAGTTGCAGAAGCTGGAGGGGGTGCAGGGGTGCCCGATCCGGTTTGAGGAGTGAGGTCGGGATCCTGGGGCTGCTTCGCAGCCCTTTCGCGGCACAAGGCCGCTCCTACAGAGAGCGCGTAATACCTGCTGACGCGGTCCTCTGTAGGAGCGGCCTTGTGCCGCGAAAGGCCGCAAAAGCGGCCCCGTCGATATCAGCCCCTAGCAAGTTGCCGGCGCAGCTCGTCCAGCACCGGCCCGGTCTCAGGCCGTACCCCACGCCAGATGAAGAAGGCTTCCGCCGCCTGCTCGGCCAGCATCCCCAACCCATCCAGCACCTTGGCCGCGCCCAGCTTGCTTGCCCACTGGCAGAACGGCGTCGGCTCCTTGCCATACATCATGTCGTAGCACACCGTGCGCCCGGCCTCGACCAGGCTGTCGGCAATCGGCGGCAGCTCGCCCGACAGGCTCGCCGAGGTGGCGTTGATGATCACGTCCACCGGCTCCTGCAACCAGGCAAAACCGCTGGCCACCACCGGGCCCAGTTCATCGAATTCGCGGGCCAGCTGCTCGGCCTTTTCCACCGTGCGGTTGGCGATCACCAGCGATTGCGGGCGGTGCGCCAGGATCGGCTCCAGCACACCGCGCACCGCGCCACCGGCGCCTAAAACAAGGATGCGCTTGCCGGCAAGGGTTACCCCGGCGTTCACCGTGAGGTCACGCACCAACCCGGCACCGTCGGTGTTGTCGCCCTGCAGCGTGCCATCGGCCAGCTTGCTCAGGGTGTTCACCGCGCCCGCCCGTTGCGCCCGCGGGGTGAGGCTGTCGCACAGGCGGTAGGCCTCTTCCTTGAACGGCACGGTAACGTTGGCACCGCTGCCTTGCTTGAAGAAACCCCGGGCGCAGTCGCTGAAGTCATCCAGCGGCGCCAGCAGGGTGGCGTACTCCAGGCTCTGGCCGGTCTGGTCGGCGAACAGGCGGTGAATCAGCGGCGACTTGCTGTGGCCGATGGGGTTACCGAAAACGACGTACTGGTCCATGGCGGCTCCTTGTTTATCCACAGGCTTACTGGCCGAGCCAGTCGCGGTCCTGCAGGAAGTACTCGGTCAGGCGTGCTTCCTCGCTGCCGGGCGCTGCCTTCCAGTCATAGCCCCAACGCACCTGCGGCGGCAGCGACATGAGGATCGACTCGGTGCGCCCGCCCGATTGCAGGCCGAACAGGGTCCCACGGTCGTAGACCAGGTTGAACTCCACGTAACGGCCACGGCGGTATTCCTGGAATTCGCGCTGCTGGGCGGTGTACGGGGTGTTCTTGCGGCGCTGGATGATCGGCAGGTAGGCGTTGACATAGGCATCGCCGATGGCGCGAATGAAGGCAAAGCAGGTGTCGAAGTCCCACTCGTTCAAGTCGTCGAAGAACAAACCGCCGATGCCACGCGGCTCGCCACGGTGCTTGAGGTGGAAGTAGCGGTCGCACCAGGCCTTGTAGCGCGGGTACACGTCGGCGCCGAACGGCGCGCAGGCCTGCTCGGCCACCCGGTGCCAGTGCACGCAGTCTTCTTCAACGCCGTAGTAGGGGGTCAGGTCGAAACCGCCGCCGAACCACCACACCGCCTCTTCGCCTTCTTTTTCGGCGATGAAAAACCGCACGTTGGCGTGGGAGGTGGGCACATGCGGGTTGTGCGGGTGGATCACCAGCGACACGCCCAGGGCCTCGAAGCCACGGCCCGCCAGCTCCGGGCGGTGGGCACTGGCCGAAGGTGGCAGCCCGCTGCCGAACACGTGGCTGAAGTTGACGCCGCCCTTCTCGATCACCTTGCCTTCACCGATCACCCGCGTGCGGCCCCCGCCACCGGCTTCGCGCACCCAGGCATCCTCGACGAAGCGGGCGCCGCCGTCTTCGTTCTCGAGGGCAGTGCAGATGCGGTCTTGCAGGTCGAGCAGGTAGGCTTTCACGGCCTCGGTGCGGCTGGTCATCGGGTCACCTGGAAGGAGCGGGTAAAATTCGCCGCGTAGCATACCACCGGCAAACCCCGCGCCGCAGTTGACGGCGATCAAGCAAAGGCGTCCGATAGAAGGCCCTTTGCATCCACGACGACAGGAGTGTGTGATGGCCAAGCGTATCCAGTTCAGCCAGCATGGCGGCCCGGAAGTCCTGCAACTAGTCGAGTTCGACCCGGCCCCGCCCGGCCCGCAGCAGGTGCGCGTGCGCAACCATGCGATCGGCCTGAATTTCATCGACACCTACTTTCGCAGCGGGCTGTATGCACCGCCTGCGCTGCCTTCCGGGCTAGGCACCGAGGCGGCCGGCGTGGTCGAGGCGGTGGGCGAGGGCGTCACCCGGCTGAAGGTCGGCGACCGCGTGGCCCACGCCGGCGGCCCGCTGGGTGCCTACAGCGAAGTGCACACGCTGCCCGAGGCCAACCTGGTCAAGCTGCCCGACAGCATCAGCTTCGAACAGGCGGCAGCCGTGATGCTCAAGGGCCTGACCACCCAGTACCTGCTCAAGCAGACCTACGCCGTGCAGCCAGGCGACTTCATCCTGTTCCATGCTGCCGCCGGTGGCGTGGGCTCGCTGGCCTGCCAATGGGCCAAAGCCTTGGGCGCCAAGCTGATCGGCACGGTCAGCTCTGCCGATAAGGCCGAGCGGGCCAAAGCCCTCGGCGCCTGGGCGACCATCGACTACAGCCATGAAGATGTGGCCAAGCGCGTGCTGGAACTGACCGACGGTCAGAAATGCCCGGTGGTGTATGACGGCGTCGGCGCCGATACCTGGCTGACTTCGCTGGATTGCCTCAAACCGCGCGGATTGATGGTGAGCTTCGGCAATGCCTCGGGAGCTGTGAGCGGGGTGAACCTGGGCATCCTGGCGCAGAAGGGCTCGCTGTACGTCACCCGGCCAACCCTTGCGACCTACGCCAACAATGCCGAGAACACCCAGGCCATGGCTGATGACCTGTTCGCCATGATCGCCAGCGGCAAGCTGGTGGTGGATATCCAGCAGCGCTACCCGCTGAGCGAGGCGGCCAAGGCGCAAAGTGAGCTTTCGGCGCGGCGGACCGTGGGGTCTACCGTGCTTTTGCCTTGAGCGTTACTCAGTCGTAGTGGAAGCGGCACTGAAGGACAGTCAGTTGCCCGCCTTCATAGAAATAAACCAATCGATGCTCCCTGGTAATGCGACGCGACCAGAACCCCGATAAATCTCCCTTCAGAGGCTCAGGCTTGCCAATGCCTCTGAAGGGCGTACGGCAACATTCGCAAATGAGCAGGTTAATTGCCTCGAAGATCGGCGGATCACTTTCCCGCCAATGATGGTAGTCCTCCCACCCCTGCGTGGTGAACGCAACACGCACTGAACCCCGGGCCTCAGTCTTGTTGCGTTGCTTTGACTTCATGTTCATCGATTTTCAGCTCATGGGTAGCAGGCTTACCCGACCGCAGCTGTTCGATAGACGCACGCAAGCGCTTGGCGTTAGCGGAGGACCCCAGCAGATAGAGAGTCTCCTGCATCCCGTTGTAGTCCTCGAGGGACAGCATGACCACGGGTTCACCTCGCTGGCGGGTGATGATGGCCGGCTCGTGATCCCGGCATACGTCATCCATCGTTTGCTTCAGATCGGCGCGGGCCTGGCTGAAAGTCAGTACATGCATTGGTTCAATCCTTCCAGGATTACAAAGGAGAGCTATGCGAACATTGTACAAAGTCACGTACAAACCTCAATGACCCGCTGTCGGTGTACTTGATACCGGCCCGCATGGAGCACTGCACCAAGCCCGAAAAGGGTAAATAAGAGGAACCTGAAGGAAAACGTGATGCATTCATCAAGCCAGGTAGGGCATTTCGCATGAACATGCCGGATAAGGCTTTGGGGGCGTAGATCAACACAAAAGCCCCTCAGGAAGGTTGAAGGGGCTCTTAGTGAACAGCAATAACTATCCCGGCCGAACGATCTCACCCGTGGCCAGGTTGCGGATCAAGCTAGGGTTCTTGCGCCCCCCCAGTGCCCCGCCCAGCACCATGTCCAACTCACCATGAAAATACTGCTCCACCCGCAACCGGCTCTTGGCCGCCGGGCGCCCGCCCGGGTTGCACGAGGTTGAGATCAGCGGCCCCACCAGCGCGCACAGCTCGCGCACCTGCGGGTGATCGCTGACCCGCAGCGCCACGGTGTCGTGCTGGCCGGTCACCCACTCGGGCAGCAGGTCCTGATGCGGCACCAGCCAGGTGTTGGGGCCTGGCCAGGTGGCGCTCATGCGGTCGATCCAGTCCTGGGGGAAATCCTCGAACAAAAAATCGAACTGGCGAATGTTGTCGGCGATCAGGATCAGGCCTTTATCCACAGGCCGCGACTTGAGCGCCAGCAGGCGGTACACCGCGTCCTCGTTCCACGGGTCGCAGCCCAGGCCCCAGACCGCTTCCGTCGGGTAGGCGATGACCGCGCCCGCCCGGATCTCACGTGCGGCTTGTTGCACACGAAAACTGCTCACCATTTTGCGTCTCTCCGCATCTAAACACCGTGCGCGCAGTGTACTTAGCCCGCCCGGGCAAACCAACGCCCG
Source organism: Pseudomonas xanthosomatis (assembly GCF_019139835.1). Classification (NCBI taxonomy): domain Bacteria; kingdom Pseudomonadati; phylum Pseudomonadota; class Gammaproteobacteria; order Pseudomonadales; family Pseudomonadaceae; genus Pseudomonas; species Pseudomonas xanthosomatis. Next base: position 427,170 of record NZ_CP077075.1, read on the forward strand.
CCTTCACTGCTGACCCGGCCTTCGAGCTCCAGTTCGGTGAGGCTGGCCAGCACCTGGGCCAGCGGCTGGCCGCTGCTGTGGGCCAGGCCCTCGCTGGTTTGCGGCGCAGCATGCAGCAGGGCGAGCAACGGATGGGCGGGTTTATCCACAGCGGCAGGCGGCAGGTTTTGCCAGCCGCGCAGGGTTTCGAGAATCTGCCCGACGCTTTCCACCAGCAGCGCACCATCACGAATCAGCTGGTGACAGCCCTTGGCCCCGGGGTGGTGGATCGAGCCCGGGATCGCGTAAACCTCACGCCCCTGCTCGGCGGCCAGGCGGGCGGTGATCAACGAACCGCTGGCCAGGCTCGCCTCGACCACCAGCACACACAGCGACATGCCGCTGATGATGCGGTTGCGCCGCGGAAAGTTGCCGGGCAGGGGGCCAGCATCGAGCGGGTACTCAGAGACCAGCGCGCTGCCGCTGTCGAGCATCTGCCTGGCGAGCTCGCGGTGGCGCTGTGGATAAAGTTTTTGCAGGCCCGTGCCGAGCACCCCGATGGTCTGCCCGCCAGCCTTCAGTGCAGCCCGATGAGCGGCACCGTCAACGCCTAAAGCCAGCCCGCTGGTGATGGTGAAACCTGCCTGCGAAAGACTGCGGGCGAACCCGCCGGCAGTATCCAGTGCCGGGGGTGAAGCACGCCTGCTACCCACGATGGCCAGCTGCGGCTGGTCTAGCAGGGCGGGGTCGCCGGCGACGAACAGCAGCGGCGGCGGGTCGTCGATTTCTGCCAGCAGCGCCGGGTAGCCAGGGCTGTCCCACATCAGTAAATGCTGGCCCGGCCCCTCTAGCCAGGCCATTGCAGCCGCTGCACCGTCACGCACTTGCGGGCTGCGCCGGGCGTCTATACTGGCTGCCGGTATACCCAGCGCACGCCACGCACTGGCTGGCGCGCTGAGCGCCGAAGAGGCGCTGCCGAAGGCTTCGATAAGGGTGTGAAAGCGCCTCAGGCCGGTGTCCGGAAGGCGATGCAGACGCAATCGCGCTTCCAGTTCGGCGGGCGAGCAAGGCGACGAATGGAAAATACTCATAGGGATCATCCTTGATCAGAAGGGGGCCATCGGCGTGGCACAACCTGTGGATAACTGTGTTGATAACGCTTTGAAAAGCTGTCCATCAATTGCGCTATAAAGCGCCCTTTCACACCCTAGCCGAGCTTTCGCAGGTGCCTTGCCAACCTTTTCCCTTTATTATGTGTGCTCAGTTTTCAACCGACCGCACAGTGACTGCCTGACCCCTATGGCCATCTTGAACATCCTCGAATTCCCAGACCCGCGCCTGCGCACCATTGCCAAACCGGTAACGGTCTTTGACGACGCCCTGCGCCAACTGATCGACGACATGTTCGAGACCATGTACGAGGCCCCGGGCATCGGCCTTGCCGCCACCCAGGTGAACGTGCACCAGCAGGTGGTGGTAATGGACCTGAGCGAAGACCGCAGCGAGCCGCGGGTCTTCATCAACCCCAGCGTCGAAGAGCTGACCCACGACATGGGCCAGTACCAGGAAGGCTGCCTGTCGGTACCCGGCTTCTACGAGAACGTCGACCGCCCGCTGCGTGTGCGGGTCAAGGCCCAGGACCGCGACGGCAAGCCCTACGAGCTGGAATGCGAAGGCCTGCTGGCGGTGTGCGTGCAGCACGAGTTCGATCACCTGAACGGCAAGCTGTTCGTCGACTACCTGTCCCAGCTCAAACGCGACCGGATCAAGAAAAAGCTGGAAAAGCAGCACCGCCAGCAAGCCTGATCGCCACCTCCCAAAGGCTTGCTCCGGCAAGCCTTTTTCTTTTTTGCAGCGAGAACTCCATGCGCATCGTCTTTGCAGGCACTCCAGAGTTTGCCGCCGAACACCTCAAGGCCCTGCTCGACAGCCCGTACGAGATCGTGGCCGTCTACACCCAGCCCGACCGCCCCGCCGGCCGTGGCCAGAAGCTCATGCCCAGCGCGGTCAAGGCGCTGGCCGTGGCCCACGACATCCCGGTGTACCAGCCGCAGACCCTGCGCAACGCCGACGCCCAGGCCGAGCTCGCTGCGCTCAAGCCCGACCTGATGGTAGTGGTCGCCTACGGCCTGATCCTGCCGCAGGTGGTGCTGGATATCCCGCGCCTGGGTTGTATCAACAGCCACGCCTCCCTGCTGCCGCGCTGGCGCGGTGCGGCGCCGATCCAGCGCGCCGTCGAGGCCGGTGATGCCGAAAGCGGCGTGACCGTGATGCGCATGGAAGCGGGCCTGGACACCGGCCCCATGCTGCTCAAGGTGGTCACCCCGATCAGCGCCGACGACACCGGCGGCAGCCTGCATGACCGCCTCGCCGAAATGGGCCCGCCGGCCGTGGTGCAGGCCATCGCCGGCCTGGCCGACGGTTCGCTGCAAGGTGAAGTGCAGGACGATGCCCTGGCCACCTATGCCCACAAGCTGAACAAGGACGAGGCGCGCATCGACTGGAGCCGTCCGGCTGTGGAGCTGGAGCGCCTGATGCGTGCCTTCAACCCGTGGCCGGTGTGCCACAGCACCCTGGACGGCGAAACCGTGAAGGTGCTGGCCGCCAACTTGTCCACAGGCCAGGGCGCGCCCGGTGAAATTCTGTCCGCCAGCAAGGACGGCCTGGTGGTCGCCTGTGGTGAAGGCGCGCTGAGCCTCACCCGCCTGCAACTGCCCGGCGGCAAGGCGCTTAACTTCAGCGACCTGTTCAACAGCCGCCGCGAGAAGTTCGCCTGCGGCAAGGTACTTGGCCAATGAACCCACGCCTGGCCGCCGCCCGCGCCCTTGCCGCCGTGCTCAGCGGCAAGGCCTCGCTGAACAGTTCGTTGCCGGCGCAACTGGACAAGGTCGAGGAGCGCGACCGCGGCCTCACCCAGGACCTGGCCTTCGGCACCGCCCGCTGGCAACCGCGCCTGGACCTGCTGGCCGCACAGTTGCTGCAAAAGCCGTTCAAGGCCGCCGACGCCGACGTACAGGCGCTGCTGCTGGTAGGCCTGTACCAGCTGTTCTACACGCGCATTCCGGCGCATGCCGCCATCGGCGAAACCGTGGGCTGCGCCGACAAGCTGAAAAAGCCCTGGGCCAAGGGCCTGCTCAACGCCGTGCTGCGCCGCGCCCAGCGCGAAGGCGAAGCGCTGCTGGCCGGCATGGAGCGTGACCCGGTGGTGCGCACCGCCCACCCGCGCTGGCTGCAGAAGTCGCTCAAGGCCTTCTGGCCGGAGCAGTGGGAAGCCATCTGCGCCGCCAACAACGCCCACCCGCCGATGATCCTGCGGGTTAACCGCCGCCACCACAGCCGCGATGCCTACCTGGCGCTGCTGGCCGAGGCCGGCTTCCAGGCCAACGCCTGCGAATTCAGCCGTGACGGCATCGTGCTGGCCGAAGCCTGCGACGTGCGCGGCCTGCCGGGCTTCGCCGAAGGCTGGGTTAGCGTGCAGGACGAAGCCGCGCAGCTGTCGGCCGACCTGCTGGAACTGGCCCCCGGCCAGCGCGTGCTGGACGCCTGCTGCGCCCCGGGCGGCAAAACCTGCCACCTGCTTGAAGCAGAGCCGGGCCTTGCCCACATGGTCGCCATCGACCTCGAAGCCAAGCGCCTGGCCCGCGTGCGAGAAAACCTCGACCGCCTCAAGCTGGATGCCGAGCTGATCGCCTGCGACGCCCGCGACACCGCCAGCTGGTGGGACGGCAAAGCCTTCCAGCGCATCCTGCTCGACGCGCCGTGCTCGGCCACCGGGGTGATCCGCCGCCACCCGGACATCAAGCTGACCCGCCAGGCCGAGGACATCCCGGCCCTGGCCGCGCTGCAAGGCGAGCTGCTCGATGCCCTGTGGCCAACGCTCGAGGTGGGCGGCATGCTGCTGTATGCCACCTGCTCCAGCCTGCCCACCGAGAACACCGAAGTGATCAACGCCTTCCTTGCCCGCACCCCCGGTGCCCGCGAGCTGGACCTGGCCACCGAAGCCGGCCTGCGCCAGCCCCACGGCCGCCAGTTGCTGGCCCGCGAAGGCGGCCACGACGGCTTCTACTATGCCAAGCTGATCAAGATCGCCGCCTCGCGCGGGTAAGAACAAGAAAGGGTAGGGAGTAGCGGATGAAGATCATCATCCTGGGTGCAGGGCAGGTCGGCGGCACGCTGGCCGAGCACCTGGCCAGCGAAGCCAACGACATCACCGTGGTCGACACCGACGGCGACCGCCTGCGCGACCTCGGCGACCGCCTGGACATCCGCACCGTGCAAGGCCGCGGTTCGCTGCCGACGGTGCTGCGCCAGGCCGGCGCCGACGATGCCGACATGCTGGTGGCAGTGACCAACAGCGATGAAACCAACATGGTCGCCTGCCAGGTGGCCTATTCGCTGTTCCACACCCCGACCAAGATCGCCCGGGTGCGCGAATCGTCCTACCTCAGCCGCGAGGAGCTGTTCGACAACGACCATATCCCGGTCGATGTGCTGATCAGCCCCGAGCAAGTGGTGACCAACTACATCAAGCGCCTGATCGAGCACCCAGGCTCGCTGCAGGTGATCGACTTCGCCGAGGGCAAGGCCCAGCTGGTGGCGGTCAAGGCCTACTACGGCGGCCCGCTGGTAGGCCAGCAACTGCGCCAGATCCGCGCCCACATGCCCAACGTCGACACCCGCGTGGCGGCGATCTTCCGCCGCGACCGGCCGATCACACCGCGTGGCGACACGGTGATCGAAGCCGACGACGAGGTGTTCTTCATTGCCGCGAAGAAGGACATCCGCGCGGTGATGGGCGAGCTGAGGCGCATCGACGAGACCAACAAGCGCGTGGTCATCGCCGGTGGCGGGCAGATCGGCGAGCGCCTGGCCGAGGCCATCGAAAGCCGCTACCAGGTGAAGATCATCGAGATGAACCCGGCCCGCTGCCGCCAGCTCTCCGACACCCTGGAAAGCACCGTGGTGCTGCAGGGCAGCGCCTCGGACAAGGACCTGATGCTCGAAGAGAACATCGCCGACGCCGACATCTTCCTGGCCCTGACCAACGACGACGAGGCCAACATCATGTCCTCGCTGCTGGCCAAACGCCTGGGCGCGCGCAAAGTGATGACCATCATCAATAACCCGGCCTACGTCGACCTGGTGCAGGGCGGCGAGATTGACATCGCCATCAGCCCGCAGCTGGCCACCATCGGCACCCTGCTGGCCCACGTGCGCCGTGGCGATATCGTCAGCGTGCACTCGCTGCGCCGCGGTGCGGCCGAAGCCATCGAGGCGGTGGCGCACGGTGATGCGAAGTCGAGCAAGGTGGTGGGCAAGGCCATCGAAGATATCGCCCTGCCGCCGGGCACCACCATCGGCGCGATCATCCGCGAGGACGAGGTGCTGATCGCCCACGACGACACGCTGATCGAGTCGGGCGACCATGTGATCCTGTTCGTTGTGGATAAAAAGCATATTCGCGATGTGGAGAAGCTGTTCCACGTCGGCTTGAGTTTCTTCTAGAGGGCGGCAGGATGCGCGAATCGTTGGAAAAGATGCTGGCCAAGGGTGTGGATAACCCGCTGCTGCGCTTTGGCCTGGGCAAGGCCTGGCTGGACGAGGGCAATGGCGCTGAAGCGGCTGCGCACCTGGCGCGCTGTGTGGAGCAGGACCCGAAGTATTCGGCGGCGTGGAAGCTGCTGGGCAAGGCGTATCAGCTGATCGGTGACCTGGCGGCGGCGCGCAAGGCCTGGGAAGACGGGATCGTGGCGGCGCACGCCCATGGGGACAAGCAGGCCGAGAAAGAGATGACTGTTTTTCTGAAGAAGCTCAACAAGACCTCAAGCTGACGCTCCCCCTCAAGACACCGCAATCCCTGTGGGAGCGGGCTTGCCGGGGTGCCGGACCACCGCGAACACCGGCGAAGCCGGTGCCATGCACCGCGGTGCCTGCTTCGCGGGCAAGCCCGCTCCCACAAGGTTACCTGCTCCAGCAGGCAGAGGCTCAATACCAGCGCGCCTCGCCAGCCGGGCGCTTCTTGAAGCGCTTCATGCTCCACATGTACTGGCTCGGGTACTCGCGCACATAGCGCTCGACCACCTGGCTCATCGCCGCTGCCGATACGTTCACGTCGGTGCTGTACATCTCTTCCGGCGCCGCTTCGAGGAACACCTTGAAGCCCGAACCATCCGGCAGGCGCAGCGCGTGCAGGAACACCCCCACCGCCTTGCCGCCGGCCAGCATGTTCGGCACGAACTTGCTGGTCAGCGCCTGGGTACCCAGAAACGGCACGAACACACCCGCCGACTCGGCCGGCTCCGGGTCGGCCGGAATGCCCACCTGGCCGCCGCGGCGCACTTCCTTGATCACGCTGAGAATGCCTTCTTTGGTCGAAGGCGCCACGCGGTTGCCCATCTGCACCCGCTGCTCGCGCAGCAGGTCATCCACCGCCTTGAGCTTGGGCGGGCGGTAGAAGATGATCGGTTTGCACTGGTTGCAATAGAAGTGGTTGAGCACCTCCCAGTTGCCCAGGTGGCTGGTGATACCCACCACACCCTTGCCCGAGGCCAGGGCCTGCTCCAGCACCTCCAGCCCGTGCACTTCCTTGACCAGCTCCAGCGAACGCTGCGGCGGCCAGATCCAGGCGCAGGCGCTCTCGACGAACGACTTGCCGATGTCGCGCAGCGCACGGCCGACCAGTTGCTCACGCTCGGCAGGGTCCATCTGGGGGAAACACTTGGCCAGGTTGATGCGCACCACGTTGCGCGAACTGTTGGGCACTTTCCACATCAGCCAGCCGATACCGGCGCCAACGCGCTGCACAGCACCCCAGGGCAGCTTGGCGAACAGGCGCAGCACCCCGACCATCAGGGCGCCCTTGAACTTTTCCACAGGCGAATTCCTTATTTCAGCAAGGCGCGCATTGTACCGCGTCAGCGCAGCAGCGCGGCGTAGCGATCGCAGTCGGTGGTGTGGTCCATGACCATGCCGGTGGCCTGCATGAAGGCGTAGCAGATGGTCGGCCCGACGAAGGTGAAGCCGGCTTTCTGCAGCGCCTTGCTCATGGCCTTGGCCTCGTCGGTGACCGCCGGCACGTCGCTGCGGCCAGTGAAGTGGTTGATCTTTGGCGCCCCGCCGACGAACGACCACAGCCACTGCCCGGGGTTATCCACAGCCAGCCAGGCCTGGGCGTTGCGCCGCACGGCCTTGAGCTTGAGGCGGTTGCGGATGATGCCGGGGTCGTGCATCAGCTCCTCGATGTACTCGTCGCTCAAAGCCGCCAGCTTGACCGGGTCGAAGCCGTGCAGCACCTCACGGTAGCGCTCGCGCTTGCGTAAAACCGTGATCCACGACAGGCCCGCCTGGAACCCTTCGAGCAAAAGCATCTCGAACAGCAACGCCGGGTCACGCTGCGGCGTTCCCCACTCATGGTCGTGGTAGGCCTGGTACAACGGGTCGTCGGAACACCAAAAGCAGCGTGGCATAAGGCTCCAATACGTAGAGGGCGAGGCGAATCGGGTTATACTCCCGCTCTTTACATCCGCATCCCCAGATACAGGTGAATTTCGTGAGCCAGCCTACGCCAGCCGTGCGTACCTTCCAAGACCTGATCCTCGCCCTGCAGAACTACTGGGCAGCTCAAGGTTGTGTGGTGCTTCAGCCCTACGATATGGAAGTAGGCGCCGGCACTTTCCATACCGCGACCTTCCTGCGCGCCGTCGGCCCGGAAACCTGGAACGCCGCCTACGTGCAGCCCAGCCGTCGCCCGGGTGACGGTCGCTATGGCGAAAACCCCAACCGCCTGCAGCATTACTACCAGTTCCAGGTGGTTCTGAAGCCCAACCCGGCCAACTTCCAGGAGCTGTACCTCGGCTCGCTGAAAGCCATCGGCCTGGACCCGCTGGTTCACGACATCCGCTTCGTCGAAGACAACTGGGAATCGCCGACCCTCGGCGCCTGGGGCCTGGGCTGGGAGATCTGGCTGAACGGCATGGAGGTGACCCAGTTCACCTACTTCCAGCAGGTCGGCGGCATCGAGTGCTACCCGGTCACCGGTGAAATCACCTACGGCCTGGAGCGCCTGGCCATGTACATCCAGGGCGTCGACTCGGTGTACGACCTGGTGTGGGCCGACGGCCCGTTCGGCAAGGTCACCTACGGTGACGTGTTCCACCAGAACGAAGTGGAGCAGTCCACCTACAACTTCGAGCACGCCAACGTCGAGAAGCTGTTCGAACTGTTCGACTTCTACGAAAGCGAAGCCAACCGCCTGATCAAGCTGGAGCTGCCGCTGCCGACCTACGAAATGGTCCTGAAGGCCTCGCACACCTTCAACCTGCTGGATGCCCGCCGCGCCATCTCGGTGACCGAGCGCCAGCGTTACATCCTGCGCGTGCGCACGCTCGCCCGTGACGTCGCCCAAAGCTATCTGCAAGCCCGTGCCCGCCTGGGCTTCCCGATGGCCACCCCCGAACTGCGTGATGAAGTGTTGGCTAAGCTGGAGGCTGCACAATGAGTGCTCAAGATTTCCTGGTTGAACTGGGCACCGAAGAGCTGCCACCCAAAGCCCTGGCAACCCTGGGCGACGCCTTCCTGGCCGGCATCGAAAAAGGCCTGCAGGCCGCTGGCCTGAACTACACCGGCAAGCAGGTGTACGCCGCACCGCGCCGCCTGGCCGTGCTGATCCGCCAGCTGGACGTGCAGCAGCCGGACCGCAGCATCAACATCGACGGCCCGCCCCTGCAGGCCGCCTTCAACGCCGAAGGGCAACCGACCCAGGCTGCCCTGGGCTTTGCCAAGAAGTGCGGCGTGGAGCTTTCGGATATAGACCAGAGCGGCCCGAAGCTGCGTTTCTCCCAGCACATCCCGGGCAAGGCTACCGCCAGCCTGCTGCCAACCATCGTCGAAGACTCGCTGAACGACCTGCCGATTCCCAAGCGCATGCGCTGGGCCGCCAGCCGTGAAGAGTTCGTGCGCCCCACGCAATGGCTGGTGATGCTGCTGGGCGAGCAGGTGGTGGATTGCACCATCCTCTCGCAAAAAGCCGGCCGCGAGTCCCGTGGCCACCGCTTCCACCACCCGCAAAACGTCGCCATCACGGCGCCTGCCAACTACTGCGAAGACCTGCGCAAGGCCTACGTGCTGGCCGACTTCGCCGAGCGCCGCGAGCTGATCAGCAAGCGCACTGCAGAGCTCGCCATGCAGCAAGAAGGCAGCGCCATCGTGCCGCCGGCACTGCTGGACGAAGTGACCGCGCTGGTCGAGTGGCCAGTGCCGCTGGTGTGCTCGTTCGAGGAGCGTTTCCTCGAAGTGCCGCAAGAAGCCCTGATCACCACCATGCAGGACAACCAGAAGTACTTCTGCCTGCTGGACAGCGAAGGCAAGCTGCTGCCGCGCTTCATCACCGTGGCCAACGTCGAGAGCCGTGACCCCAAGCAGATCGTGCTGGGTAACGAGAAGGTCGTGCGCCCGCGCCTGACCGACGCCGAGTTCTTCTTCAAGCAGGACAAGAAGCAGCCGCTCGAGACCTTCAACGAGCGCCTGAAGAACGTGGTGTTCCAGGCCCAGCTGGGCACGGTGTTCGACAAGGCCGAGCGCGTCTCCAAGCTGGCCGCCTTCATTGCCCCGTACATCGGCGGCAGCGCTGCCAACGCCGGCCGTGCCGGCCTGCTGTCCAAGTGCGACCTGGCCTCGGAAATGGTCGGTGAATTCCCTGAAATGCAGGGCATCGCCGGCTACTACTACGCCCTCAATGACGGCGAGCCGGAAGACGTCGCCCTGGCCCTGAACGAGCAGTACATGCCGCGCGGTGCCGGCGCCGAGCTGCCGCACACCCTGACCGGTGCTGCCGTGGCCATCGCCGACAAGCTCGACACCCTGGTCGGCATCTTCGGCATCGGCATGCTGCCCACCGGCAGCAAGGACCCGTACGCCCTGCGCCGCGCCGCCCTGGGCGTGCTGCGCATCCTGATCGAGAAGCAGCTGGACCTGGACCTGACCGCCGCCGTCGATTTCGCGGTCAAGCAGTTCGGTGCCAAGGTCAAGGCCGCAGGCCTGGCCGAGCAGGTGCTGGAATTCATCTTCGACCGCCTGCGTGCGCGCTACGAAGACGAAGGCATCGACGTTGCCACCTACCTGTCGGTGCGTGCCCTGAAGCCGGGCTCCGCCCTGGACTTCGACCAGCGCGTGCAGGCGGTGCAGGCGTTCCGCAAGCTGCCCGAAGCCGAGGCCCTGGCCGCAGCCAACAAGCGCGTGTCGAACCTGCTGAGCAAGGCCGAGGGCGCGATTTCCGAGCAGGTCGAGCCGAAGTACTTCGACAACGCCAACGAGTTCTCGCTGTACTCGGCCATCCAGCAGGCCGACCAGGCCGTGCAACCGATGGCCGCTGCGCGCCAGTACAACGAAGCCCTGGCCCGCCTGGCGGCCCTGCGCGACCCGGTCGACGCCTTCTTCGAGGCGGTGCTGGTCAATGCCGAGGACGCCAAGGTACGTGCCAACCGTTATGCCCTGCTCAGCCGCCTGCGTGGCCTGTTCCTGGGCGTGGCCGACATTTCGCTGCTGGGGTAAGCCTTGAAACTGCTGATTCTCGACCGGGACGGGGTGATCAACTTCGACTCCGACGCCTACATCAAGTCGCTGGAAGAATGGCTGCCCATTCCCGGCTCGATCGAGGCCATCGCGCAGTTGAGCAAGGCCGGCTGGACGGTGGCCGTGGCCACCAACCAGTCCGGCATTGCCCGCGGCTACTACCCGCTGCAAACCCTCGAGGCCATGCATGCGCGTTTGCGCGCGCTGGTGGCCGAGCAGGGCGGTGAAGTCGGCTTGATCGTGCATTGCCCGCACGGCCCGGACGAGGGTTGCGATTGCCGCAAACCCAAGCCCGGCATGCTGCGGACAATCGCCGAGCACTACCAGGTACCCCTGGCCGGCGTGTGGTTTGTCGGTGACAGCAAAGGTGACCTGGAGGCGGCGCTGGCCGTCGATGCACAACCCGTGTTGGTTAAAACCGGCAAGGGCCAGAGGACCCTGGAAAAAGGTGTCCCGGAATCTACACTGATTTTCGACGATCTGGCGGCTATCGCCAGAGAACTTATTTAAAAGAGTGCGCCCAGGCGGCGCACTTTTCATTGGGCGGGCTTTGCCCCGCAACGGTACTTGCCACTATGTCGATCCTGCAGGCGATCAGAATCTTTCTTTTTTACCTGCTGTTGGGTACCAGCTCGGTACTCTGGTGCTCGCTGAGCTTCTTCATCGCGCCGTTCTTGCCGTTCGCCAAGCGCTACCGGTTCATCAACGTGTACTGGTGCCGCTGTGCGCTGTTCCTGGCGCGCACCATCCTTGGCATCAACTACAAGGTCACCGGTGCCGAGAACGTGCCGCAAGTGCCCTGTGTGATCCTGTCGAACCACCAGAGCACCTGGGAGACGTTCTTCCTGTCGGCGTACTTCTCGCCGCTGAGCCAGGTGCTCAAGCGCGAGCTGCTGTACATGCCGTTCTTCGGCTGGGCCATGGCCATGCTGCGGCCGATCGCCATCGACCGGAAAAACCCTAAAGAAGCGCTGCGCCAGGTCGCCAGCCAGGGCGACGAGCTGCTCAAGCAGGGCACCTGGGTGCTGATCTTCCCCGAAGGGACCCGTGTACCCCACGGCCAGATCGGCAAGTTCTCCCGCGGCGGTACTGCCTTGGCGGTGAACGCCGGCCTGCCGGTGCTGCCGATTGCCCACAATGCCGGCAAGTTCTGGCCCCGTGAGGGTTGGGGCAAGCGCCCGGGCACCATCGAGATCGTCATCGGCGAGCCGATGTACGCCGAAGGCAGCGGGCCGCGAGCCATTGCCGAGCTCAACGACCGCGCCCAGGCGTGGAACGAGGCCACCCAGCGGGCCATGGGTTCGCTGCCGCCGGTGGCGCAAAACCCCGAGCAGCAGAGCGCCTGAACATCTGTGGATAACTTGTTGACAATTTTTGGATTAAACGTCTCAAACCATAGCTAAGTAATTGAATTTGCTATTTATTTCTGTGTATGACGTTTTTCTGAAAATCGTGCATAAGTTTTTTCGCGCGATAAAAAAACCGGCTTTTACGCCGGTTTTTTTGTGCCTGTGCAGGTGAGGGAATCGTGGGAGCGGGCTTGCCCCGCTCCCACGCTGTCAGACCTTGTCGATATCCACATCCTTGGTTTCCTTCAGGCAGAAGATCCCCACCACCAGGCTCACCCCGGTAATCAGCACCGGGTACCACAGCCCGTAGAAGATATCCCCGGTGTACACCACCAGCGCGAACGACACCGTCGGCAGGAAGCCGCCGAACCAGCCGTTGCCGATGTGGTAGGGCAGGGACATCGAGGTGTAGCGGATGCGCGTGGGGAATAGCTCGACCATCACCGCCGCCAATGGCCCGTAGGTCATGGTGGCGATCAGGATCATCGCGACGATCAGCACCACCACCATGAATTCGTTGACGTTGGCCGGGTCTGCCTTGGCCGGGTAGCCGGCCGCCTCGATGGCGCTGCGCATGGCGGCTTCGTCAAAGCCATTGATGGTCTTGTCGCCGATGCTCACCGAAACATCGCTGCCAGCCACGCTCACCGAGCTGTACGGCAGGCCCTGCTTGACCAGGAAGGTCTTGACCTTGTCGCACGGGCTATCGAAGCGCGCCTTGCCCACCGGGTCGAACTGGAAGGTGCAGCCCTGCGGGTTGGCGTTGACCACGATCGGCGCCTGGCGGCTGGCGGCGTCGATCTGCGGGTTGGCGTAGTGGCTCAGGGCCTTGAACATCGGGAAGTAGCACACGGTCGCCAGCAGCAGGCCAAGCATCAGGATCGGCTTGCGCCCCACACGGTCCGACAGCCAGCCAAAGAACACGAAGAACGGCGCGCCGATCACCACGCTGATGATCAGCAGGGTGTTGGCCTGCGCCGGGTCCATCTTGAGCATCTGGGTCATGAAGAACAGCACGTAGAACTGCGCGGTGTAGAAGGTCACCGCCTGGCCTGCGTTGATGCTGAACAGCGCGGTGAGCACCACCTTGAGGTTGGGCCACGAGGTGAACGACTCACGGATCGGCGACTTGCTGACCTTGCCCTGGGCCTTCATTTTCACGAAGGCCGGCGACTCGTGCATGCTCATGCGAATCCAGGTGGAAATCGCCAGCAGGAAAATCGACAGCAGGAACGGCAGGCGCCAGCCCCAGGTTTCGAACTGGTCGCCACTGATGTAACGGCTGGCCAATACCACGATCAGCGACAGCAGCAAGCCAAGGGTGGCGGTGGACTGGATGAAGCCGGTATGAAAACCGCGCTTGCCGTGGGGGGCATGCTCGGCCACGTAGGTGGCAGCGCCGCCGTACTCGCCGCCCAGGGCCAGGCCCTGGAGCATGCGCAGCACCACCAGGATGATCGGCGCGGCGATGCCGATGCTGGCGTAGGTGGGCAGCAGGCCGACCGCGAAGGTCGACAGGCCCATCAGCACGATGGTCACCAGGAAGGTGTACTTGCGCCCGATCATGTCACCCAGCCGGCCGAACACCAGGGCGCCGAACGGGCGCACCAGAAAACCGGCGGCAAAGGCCATCAGGGCGAAGATGAAGGCGGTGGTGTCGTTGACCCCGGCGAAGAACTGCTTGCTGATGACCGCAGCCAGGGCGCCATAGAGAAAAAAGTCATACCACTCGAACACTGTCCCGAGGGATGACGCGAAAATGATCTTGCGTTCCTCACGACGGCTGCCGCTGGTGGCAGCCGCGCCTTGCTCTTGAATGTAATCCGACATCGTTGCTGTCCTCGGCCCGTGGGCCACAGTGATTATTCTTGTTGTTCCACTGTCGGCGGCTCTGACCGCGGGCCACCGGTGTTGCACGCACCCTGGGTCAGGGCGTCGGTATCGCGCTGGTGTCGCTGAGGTTGGTCTGGGTTTGCGCCCCCTTGAGAATCAACTGCGCCGCCTTTTCGGCGATCATCAATGTCGGTGAACAGGTATTGCCGGAGACGATCTGCGGCATGATCGAAGCATCGGCCACGCGCAGCCCGGGGATGCCGTGCACGCGCAGCTGGTTATCCACAACATCCAGTGCGCCACTGCCCATGCGGCAGGTGCCCACCGGGTGGAAGATGGTGGTGCCGATTTGCCCGGCAGCCTGGTGCAGGTCTTCTTCGCTCTGCAGGGCAGGGCCTGGCAGGTATTCGCGCGGGTCGAACGCGGCCAGCGCCGGGGCCTGGACGATGCGCCGGGTGATGCGGATGGCGTCGGCGGCCACGCGCAGGTCGGCGGGGTCGCTGAGGTAATTGGGGTCGATCAGCGGCGCGGCGTGCATGTCGGCCGAGCGGATGTCGATACGCCCGCGGCTGGCCGGGCGCAGGTTGCACACCGAGGCGGTGAACGCCGGGAAGCGGTGCAGCGGTTCACCAAAGCGTTCCAGCGACAGCGGCTGCACGTGGTACTGCAGGTTGGCGCTGGCCTGCTCGGGGCCCGAGCGCACGAACGCGCCCAGCTGGCTTGGCGCCATGGCCAGCGGGCCGCTGCGGTCGAAGGCATAGCGCAGGCCCATGCCCAGCTTGCCCCACAGGCTGTTGGCCATCTGGTTGAGGGTGCGGGTGTTGCGGATCTGGTAGATCAGGCGCAGTTGCAGGTGGTCCTGCAGGTTGCCGCCGACCCCGGGCATGTCGTGGCGCACGCCAATGCCCAAGCCTTCGAGCAGCTTGCGCGGGCCGATGCCGGAGCGCTGCAGGATGCCGGGCGAGCCGACAGAACCTGCGCAGAGGATGATCTCGCGGCGCGCGCCGAACTCGTGCCAGGCACCTTGCCAAAAGGCCTTCACCGCCCGGGCGCGGGTGTTGTTCAGCAATACCTGGTCCACCTGCACACCGGTGAGGATGGTCAGGTTGGGGCGTTGGAGGATGGGTTTGAGGAAGGCCTTGGCCGAGTTCCAGCGCACACCGCTGCGCTGGTTGACCTGAAAGTATCCACAGCCTGCGTTGTCGCCGGTATTGAAGTCATCGACCTTGCCGATGCCGCTCTGCTCGGCGGCATCACGGAAGGCATCGAGGATCGGCCAGCTGTAGCGCTGGCGCTCGACCCGCCACTCGCCGTCGGCGCCGTGGCTGTCGCTGGCGCCGGCGAAGTGGTTCTCGCTGGCCTTGAACAGCGGCAGTACGTCCTTCCACGCCCAGCCGTCGTTGCCTAACTCGGCCCAGCGGTCGTAGTCGGCGGCCTGGCCGCGCATGTAGATCATGCCGTTGATCGAGGAACAGCCACCGAGCACCTTGCCCCGTGGGTAGCCCAGGGCGCGTCCGTTCAGGCCGGCTTGTGGCTCGGTCTTGAAGCACCAGTCGGTACGGGGGTTGCCGATGCAGTAGAGGTAACCGACGGGGATGTGAATCCAGGGATAGTTGTCGCGACCGCCCGCTTCGAGCAGCAGTACGCGGCAGGAGGGGTCGGCGGACAAACGGTTGGCCAGCAGGCAACCGGCTGGCCCGGCACCCACGACCACGTAGTCGTAGACAGAATCGGCTGATGGCATGTGCAACCTCGCGCCTGATTATTATTCTTGTCCCGATCCATCTTATTGATTAATTTCGCGGAGGAAACACGAGATTTCGCGCAGCCGTTGTGCGTTTTAGCACAGTGGTGAACCTGTACCGGCCTCTTCGCGGGCAAGCCCGCTCCCACAGGGACCGCACAGCCTTCGGGAATAGCGACGCACCTGTAGGAGCCGGCTTGCCGGCGATAGGGCCTGAACGAACAGCCACAAGGATCAGCATGTTCGACTGGAACGATCTGCGGTTTTTCCTCGAGTTGCAGCGCAGCGGCCGCCTGCTCAGCGCAGCCAAGCGCCTCAACACCACCCACAGCACCGTGGCCCGGCATATCGAAAGCATCGAGCAGAGCCTGGGCACCGCGCTGTTCGTCCAGCATGCCCAGGGCTACGAGCTGACCCCTTCGGGCCAGGCCCTGCTCAAGCACGCAGAAGCCATGGAAAACGTCGCCCTGCTGGCGCAGGAAGAAATCACCCAGGCCATCACCCCGCTGGGCAAGATCCGCCTGGGGGTGACCGAAGGCATTGGCATCATGTTCTTCACCCCGCGCATGAAGGCGCTGTTTCAGCGTTACCCGGGGCTGGAGGTGGAGCTGGTGGCGGTGCCGCGCTTCGTCAGCATTCTCAACCGCGAAGCCGAAATCAGCATCCACCTGGAACGCCCCGGCGCCGACCTGTTGATCACCCGCAAGCTCACCGACTACCGCCTGGCGCTGTATGCAAGCCAGGATTACCTGGACCGCGCCCCACCGCTGAACACCCGCGAAGACCTGGCCCGGCACAGCTGGATCGGCTACGTCGACGACCTGCTGTTCAGCCAGGAGCTGCTGTTTCTCAACAGTTTCTGCCGGGCACCCAACGTGGTGTTTCGCAGCACCAGCGTGATCGCCCAGCAGCATGCCGCCCAGGCCGGGCTGGGCATCGCCGTGCTGCCCAACTACATGGCCCGCCACGATCCCAGGCTGGTGCGGGTGCTGCCCAGCGAGACCATCCAGCGCAGCTACTGGATCTGTACCCGGCGCGAGCTGCACAAGTCGGTGCGCCTGCGGGTGGTATGGGACTACCTGCTGGCGCTGTGCGCCGCCGAGCAGGACGAGCTGCTAGCCGAATAGCGCCTTGCCAGCCAGCAGCAGCGCCGCCGCCCAGCCCGCCACGGCGAACAACTGCTGCAGGCGCGGGCCGGCGATGCGTGCGGCCAGTGGGCGGGCCAGCAACAATCCGATGACCGCGCCCACGGCAAAGGGCGCGCCCACCTGCCAGTGCATCACCCCGGCCAAGCTGGCGCTGACCACGCTGCCGGTGGACACCAGGGCGATCACCGCCAGCGACGTGGAGACGATGCTCTTCATGCGCAGGTTGGTGTAGCGGTTCAACGCCGGAATGATCACGAAACCACCGCCCACCCCCAGCAGGCCCGACAACAGCCCGGACATCAGCCCGGTAAACGCCAGCGCCCGGGCGCAGGGCAGGGTCCAGCGCAAGCGGCCCTGCAACGGGTTGAGTACGCAGGGTTCGATGAAGCGGTGGGCATCATTGGCTTCACCGCGCAACTCCCTGGCCGCCTTGCGCCAGATGCGCAGGCAGGCGTACACCAGCACCCCGGCGAACACCAGCGCCAACGGTGTGTTGGGCAGCCGGTGCGCCAGCATCAGGCCGAAGGGCGCGGCAGCGATGCCGATCAGCGCAATGAACAGCGCGGCGCGGTAGCGTACCAACCCTTCACGCAACCCGAGTACGGCACCCACCATCGCCGCCATGCCCACGGCCAGCAGGCCGACCGGGGCCGCCTCGACCATGCTCAGGCCCAGCCCGAACACCAGCAGCGGCACCGCAAGAATTCCACCACCGGCGCCGGTCAGCGCCAGCACCGTGCCAATGATCGCGCCCAGCCCGGCGCCCAGCAGTTGCTGTTCGATCACGGCTTGGCCTCGGCCATCGGTTGTGGCCGCGCCAGCCACTCACGCCCCTTGAGCATGGCCTGCCAGTACAACGGCGGCAGCACTTGGGCCTTGAGCAGCCAGGCCAGGCGGGTCGGCTTGCGGCCATCGAGCAGCCAGCGCGGGAAGCTTGGTGCCAGCTTGCCGCCATAGGTGAACTCGGCCAGCACGATCTTGCCGCGCTCCACCGTCAACGGGCACGAACCGTAGCCATCGTAATGCGCCAGGGTAGGCAGCCGGCCAAGGGCCTGCAGCACATTGTTGGCCACTACCGGCGCCTGCTTGCGCGCCGCGGCGGCGGTCTTGGCGTTACTGGTGTTGGCCACATCGCCCAGCGCGTGAATATTGCCGAAGCTGCGGTGGCGCAGGGTATGCGGGTCGACATCGACCCAACCGGCGGCATCGGCCAGCGGGCTGTGGCGGATGAACTCCGGCGCCACTTGTGGCGGCACCACATGCAGCATGTCGAAGGACTCGACACGGGTTTCGCTGCTGCCATCGGGCAGGGTACGAACGAAGGTGGCGCGCTGGTTCGGGCCATCCACCGCAGCAAGGCGGTGCTGGTAATTGAGGTCGATGGCGTACTTGTCGATGTAGCTCATCAGCGCCGGCACGTAGTCGGGCACACCGAACAGCACGTTACCTGCGTTGAAGAAGCTGGCGCGTACATCGCCCAGCAGGCCGCTGCGCAGCCAGTGGTCGCACGACAGGTACAGGGCTTTCTGCGGTGCGCCGGCGCATTTGATCGGCATCGGCGGTTGGGTGAACAGGGCACGGCCCTGTTTCAGGTTTTGCACCAGTTGCCAGGTGTAAGGCGCCAGGTCGTAGCGGTAGTTGGAGGTGACGCCGTTGCGCCCGAGGGTTTCGTCCAGGCCTTCGATGGCATCCCAGTCCAGCTTCAAGCCGGGGCATACCACCAGTTGCTCGTAACCCACAGCGCGGCCACCTTCGAGCAGGACCTTATGCCCTTGCGGGTCGAAGCTTTCGACCCGGGCCTTGATCCAGTGCACGCCGCGGGGCAGGGTGGCAGCCATGGCACGGGCGGTGCTCGGAGCGTTGAATACACCGGCGCCGACCATGGTCCAGCCGGGCTGGTAGTAGTGCACCTCGGCGGGGTCGATCAGGGCGATATCCAGCGACGGGTCGCGCGCCCGAAGGCTCGCGGCGGTGGCGATACCGGCGGCACCGGCACCGACGATCAAGACCTTGTGGTGGCCGGTGGTGGGTGAGGTGGGGGACAGCGGGGCAGGCATGGCGGTGTTCCTTGGTGGATCTCGTTATGTGCGGATGCTGGCATGAACCTGTAGGAGCGGCTTCAGCCGCGAACACCGGCAAAGCCGGTGCCATCCAGCGCGTCGCCTGCTTCGCGGCTAAAGCCGCTACTACAGGCCATTGAGTACCGGTTTCTTTCCCGGCTAATAACGCTCTACAGCTTGTTCAATGGAATCTTCAGGTAGCTGACGCCGTTCGCTTCAGGTTCCGGCAACTGCCCGCTGCGCATGTTGACCTGCACCGATGGCAATATCAGCAACGGCATGTCGAGGGTCGCGTCGCGGGCTTCGCGCATGGCCACGAAGCTGTCTTCGCTGACCCCCTGGTGAATGTGCACGTTGCTGGCGCGCTGCTCGGCCACGGTGGTGTGGTACTGCAGCTCACGCCCGCCGGGCAGGTAGTCGTGGCACAGGAACAGGCGGGTAGGGTCGGGGAAGGCCAGCAGGCGACGGATCGAACGGTACAGGGTGCGGGCGCTGGCGCCGGGGAAGTCGCAGCGGGCGGTGCCGTAGTCTGGCGAAAACAAGGTGTCGCCGACGAACACGGCCTTTTCGCCTGCGTCCTCCACCAGGTAGCTCATGCAGGCTGGCGTGTGGCCGGGGGTGTGCAAGGCGCGAGCGTGCAGGTTGCCGATACGAAAGCCTTCCTCGTCTTCGAACAAGACGTCGAACTGGCTGCCATCCCGGGCAAAGCCTGGCGCTTCATTGAACAGGCTGGCGAAGGTCTTCTGCACCTGGGTGATCTGAGCGCCGATGCCGATATGGCCGCCCAGCTTGCTCTTCAGATAAGCCGCCGCCGACAGGTGATCGGCATGCACGTGGGTTTCCAGAATCCACTGCACCTTGGCATCCAGCTGCTCGACCAGGGCAATCAGCCGATCGGCCGAGGCCGTGCAGGTGCGCCCCGACTTTGGGTCGTAGTCCAGCACGCTGTCGATCAGCGCACACTGGCGCGTCTGGCCATCCATCACCAGGTAGCTGAGGGTCGAAGTCGCCTGGTCGAACAGGGCTTCGACGTGAAGGTTGTTGCCGATGATCATTGCACTCTCCAGTTATCCACCGGGCCTTGTTCAGGCTTAGGCAGTGAACACAGCTTTATCAAGATGCATGCCAGCGTTTCGGATGAGCAATCGTGCCTGGCGCTGGATATTTCATCGCCTTTTTTGCGGCTGCTTTGCAGCCCTTCGCGGGCAAGCCCGCTCCCACAGGGGCCTGCGCTAACCAAGGCTTTGCGCGGTCCTGTGGGAGCGGGCTTGCCCGCGAAGGGGCGCAAAGCAGCCCCTGGGCTCTGAAGGCCTGAGCCTGTATGTGTGTCAGCATAAGTGACACATTCTGGCAGTCGACTGTCAGCCAATGGCAGTGTTTGGCAGTCCTTGCTACCCTCGGCCGGTCACCCACCTGGTACTGCCATGCTCACCGCTGCCCACCCCGCGATCCTCGCGCTGGTGTCCTACCTCGAACACGATGCCCTGCCGAGCATCGTGCTGGATACCGACTACAACATCCTTGCCGCCAACGCCGCGTACCGCCGCCAGTTCGCAACCGGCGAGCAGGCGCCGCTGGGCGAAAAATGCCACCGCGTCTCGCACCACTATGCCGTGCCCTGCGACCAGGCCGGCGAACACTGCCCGCTGCGCAAGTCACTGGCCAGCAAGGTGCCCGAGCGCGTGCTGCACATTCACCACACCCCGCGCGGGCCGGAGCATGTGGATGTTGAGCTGCGCCCGATCCTCGACGAACAGGGCAGGGTGGTGGCCTTCGTCGAACGCCTGGCCAGCGTCACCCTGGCTTCGGCGCAGCCACAACAGAACGGCCTGGTGGGCCGGGCACCGGCGTTCAAGCAGGCGGTTGCCAGCCTGCAACGTGCGGCACCGGCACAGATTCCGGTGTTGCTGCAGGGCGAGTCGGGTACCGGCAAGGAACTGTTCGCCCGCGCCCTGCACCTGGGTAGCCCTCGGGCCAACGGCCCGCTGGTGGTGGTGGACTGCACCGGGTTGACCGAATCGCTGTTCGAAAGCGAGCTGTTCGGCTACGAGAAGGGCGCCTTCACCGGCGCCAGCCAACGCAAGATCGGCCTGGCCGAAGCCGCCCATGGCGGCACGCTGTTCCTCGACGAAATCGGCGAAGTGCCGCTGGCGATGCAGGTGAAGCTGCTGCGCCTGATCGAGTCGGGCAGCTTTCGCCCGGTGGGCAGCACGCGCACCGTGCACTCGGACTTTCGCCTGGTCTCGGCAACCCACAAACCGTTGAAGGCCATGGCCAGTGCCGGCACCTTCCGCGAAGACCTGTACTACCGCATCAGTGGTTTCCCTATCCGCCTGCCTGCCTTGCGCGAACGTATCGATGACCTGCCATTGCTGGTCGAAAGCCTGTTGCGGCGCATGGCCGGCAACACTGCGCCGTGCATCGATGATCAGGCACTGCAACGCCTGGCGTTGTATGGCTTCCCGGGGAACATTCGCGAACTGCGCAACATCCTCGAGCGCGCCCGGCTATTCGCCGATGACGGCGTGATTCGCCTTGAGCACCTGCCCGACGACATGCATGAAGCTGCAGCGGCAGCACCCGCCGAACGCCGGCCACGGGCGCGCCGGCAGCTGGGCGAACTGGCCGGGGCGCTGGAGCGTTTTGAAGGTTCACGCAGCGAGCTGGCGCAGCACCTGGGCATGAGCGAACGCACCCTGTACCGGCGGCTGAAGGCGCTGGGTATCCAGGAGCCCTGAATACCCGGCGCCAAGGGCGTGGTCAGATGATGTTCACACCTTGCTCAGGCACGAACATGAAGCAGTAGAAGTCGTACTCGGCGATCAGCGCACGGTCATCGGTTTTCGACACCGGGCCCTGGTTGACGGTCCAGTTGGCCTCCATCGGGTTGCTGATCGGTTTGCCGGCAAAGTCGAAGTTGGTGACCTGGTCACCACCATCTTTCTGCGACCACGAATTACAGGCAGCGGATGAGTTGTCGCAGCGCGCCCAGTGATAGTCGCCCGGCCAGCCGCCATCACCTGCCGGGGAAATCATCAACGCCACGAAGTGGCCACCGAGGTAACCGGCACCGAGACCGCCAGGGTTGGTACCCTGCTTGCTCGACTTGAACTGCATCAGTTCCTCGAATGTACGCCCGGCCAGTTGCAAGCCGTCCTTCACCGCATAGTCGCTGACCAGCTTGCCGATCTCGTCGAAGGGCTTCTTGAAGTCGTCACCCACCAGTTGGTAGCCACTGCGCCGGCCCGGCTGCGGGAAGGTGTTGGGGGTGATGTTGCAGCCATAGGCGTAGCAGTTGTTGTTGGGCTGGAATTTGTACGACATGAAATAGCCCTGGCAGTCGCCCGCCGGGTCGTAGCGCCCTGCGGCCTCACCCACCACCGTGTCGGCGTACTGCGGAATGTGGATGACCTTCTGCGTTGGATGGACAATGTTCACGTCCAACACCGTCGGGGCGATGAAGTGCACATCGGGGGCTGCGGCCAGGGCCGCTGTGCTGCCGATGAGCTGGTGAAACTGATCCTGGGGGGCGACCATGCCACTGAGCTTGAATTGCCGGTTGAATGCAGACATCGCTCGATCCTCTCGTAAGGTGTGATGGTGTCAGGCAGCGGGGTACAGCGTGGCGGCGATGCGGTTCGCCGAGTAGTTCAGCACCTGCAACTTCAAGGTGCTCGCCGATGGTGTTTCGGCGTTGTAGCGGCCACTGAGCAGCAGCCGTGAAGAAGCCCCGGCGGGGTTGCCGGTGTTGGTCGCCCACAACGGCTGGTTGTCGCGACCGTAGAACACCAGGTTGCCATCGTCCTGCATGACCAGGCGGCCGGGCAGGGCGCTGGCGGCAGGTGGGGTCGGCAGTTGCCATAGCGCGCCGGTGGTGCTGGCGCCGATCAGCAACGGGCCGCGCTGCGGGTCGTTGAGCAGGCGGGCGCTGCCGTCCAGGGCGCTGAGCGACTGGCCGGGCAGCAGGGTGGTGTTGCTGCGGCTGTCGAGCTGGTTGACGCTCTGCATCTCGCCGGCCAGGTTGGTCTGGAACAGGGTCTGCACCTGGTCGCGGTTCCAGCCTTGGGCCATGAGGATCATCAGCTTGGCCAGGGCGGCCATGGGTGTCATGTCTGCCGGAGCCAGCGCGCCGACTTCAGGCAGCCAGGCCCCGGCGGCATAGGCACTGTTGTTCACGGTGCCGGCGAGCACCTGGGTGCAGTCGACGATGTTCACCCCTTGCTCGTTGGCCATGGCCAATGCCTGGTAGATCGCACCTTGCTGCGGCTGGTCCGGGTTGCCTGAGGGGAAGTTGCCCTCGCCGTAGGACTCCAGAATCACCCCTTTGGCGCCAGCGCCCACCACTGCCTTGATCAGGTCGGCCATGAACGAGGTGGCCGGCGACTGGCTGTAGCGTGCAGGGAAAGCGTTGAGTTGCATCACCGGGTAGTGGTCGATTGCAGCACTGACTTTGGCCAGGGCAGCTTGCTGGCCCGCCAGTACCTCGGGGCTGTCGAGGCTGACCGAGCTGTGCACCGGCCCCGGCAACCACTGCGCGTTGAACAGCGACAGCTCCACCCCGTACTCGGCCAAGGCCGGGTAGTTGGGTGAGTGGAAGGCGTCGAATTCGCTGGCGTTGGTCTTCACCGCGCGGTTGCCACGGTACAGATGGTTCTGGAAGTACACCCCGACTTCCGGGATGCCGCTCTGCGCCAGGGCCACCGCACCACACACGTTCTGGAAGGCGTCGGTGTTGTAGTTCAGCGCCAGGTCGTCGCTGTCGGCACTGGCCTGGTAATACAGCGGCATCTGCGAGCCGGTGAGGATCACCGGTTTGCTCAACACTGCCGTGCCCACGCCACGACTGTCGAAACCGTTAAGCAGGAACGCCAGCGCCGTACCGGTGAAGTCCATGCTGTCGGTGCCGTGCAACACGACGAAACCATCGTAGGCGGCATAGTGGTCGAGGATGCCCTTGGCCATGATGCACCAGTCACTGGGTTGCAGGTTGGTGCTGTCGAGAGTTTGGGTGCTGGACTCGGGGAAGGTCACCGACGTCAGGTAGTCCACCTGCAGTTGGGGAAACTGCTGGCGCAGGATCGGGTCGATCAGTTGCTGGCTGGCGCTGGCAAAACGCTGGGCGGTCATGGGCGCCAACGGGCTGCCGACACAACTGATAGTACCGCCGGTATTGATGACTGCAATTTTCATGAGCGTGCGTCCTCTGCTCGGCTCAACGGCTTAACAACACCTTGCGCAAACGGGTGAAGGAAGGTGGCGTGGTCTTGCGCAGGTGCAGTTCGCTGAGGCTCACCACCGGTGCCATGGCAATGGCAAAGGCAGCGCCCAGCTTGAGCTGGTCAGAAAACCACGGAGCCTCATAAGCCGGGGTGGTCGACCAGTTCTGGCGAATCTCTTCGCTTTCCAGGTTGACGATGTTGGTGAACGCTGTGCCGGGGTCACTGGCATCCTTGCGGAACTGGATGGCGATCGAGGCCAGCTCGACCAGTTCCTGATGGGTGAAGGGCAGGCCGGCATCGCGGATTTGCCGCGGTGGCTGCTCCTGGCGGCGCATGATGCAGTAGACGGTCTGGCCACCGCAGCTGGGGTCGCGCTGGTACAGCTGCAGGGTGAACGGCTGGTTGCCGGCCACAGCGAGGTTGGCGCCATCATAGCTCAGGCCAAAACCCCCGCGGTTGTGCTCGCGGGGGTCACCCTGCAACAGCGAAAGCTCTGCGGTAGTGACCTTGAGGCCGAGGTTCTCCACACATAGCAGCAGCTGCGCGGCGTTCTGTTTCGAGGTTTCGTTGTCTGGCGGGTTGGCGCCCTGGGCGTAGATGCGATAGCTGTCGGCGGCCTGGGCCGCGACGATATCGAAGAAGCTGCTGATGCACGACGGGCTGTCGAGGTGGGCGAGGGTGACCGTGGTGCGATCACCATGGGTGGCGACCACTGCAGTGATGATGCACGAGGTGGCGCTGTCGGAGTAGCAGACCAGCGGCTGGCCCTGGTTCAGTTCGAAGGTCTGGTAGTTGCCCTGGTCGACATAGTCGAAGCCGTCGCTGGGTGGCAGCACCGAAGGGTTGTCGTTGAGGGCGAAGATCACATCGATGCTCATAGCCGGCCTCCGAACATGCGCAGTGGGTTGGTGCGTGGGTTGCCGTTGACCTGGTATTCGCACACCGCCTCATTTGCGCTGACGGTGAACACCGCTGTCGCCTGGGTGTGGAACTCGGTGCCGAGGTAATCCGTCTCGCGGCAGATCGACAGTTCGGTGCGGCCGTAGTACTGGTCCTTGAGCAACGTTTTCACACCGTTACCCGTCGGGTCGGCCTGCAGGATCTTTTCCGCCCGGTCCAGGCGCAGGTAGGTGCTGTGGTTGGCCGGGTAGTTCACCGAGTCCGGTTGCAGGCGGAAGTTGTTGGTGGAGGCGAAGAAACCATCGGTGCGCACGATCTGGCGTACCGATACCTGGTTGAACGGGTTGGGCATGTACTCGATGAAGATGGCGACCTGGCGGGTTTGCTGCGGGTCGGCCCAACCGCTGATCAAGGCAATGTCCGGAGCGGGGAAGGGCCTGCCGTTGCCCATGTCCTGGTAGAACTTCACCAGGCTGTTGGCGGCCTCGGTGGCGGTGATGTGGTTTTTAAGCGTGCCTTCATAGGCCTGGAACAACGCCGAGACCTGTTCGCCGCTGGCGTAGTAATTGGCCGCGGTGGTGGTATAGGCGTCAGCCGCAACGAAGGCCACGCCACGGCTGTTGAACCCGGCCCAGATGCCGTCACTGCCTTCCCGGGTCATTGCCAGGTAAGCGCCATCGAAGCTGCCGGGGCGTACCTGTGGCTCATTGAAGTGAGTAACCGGGATCAGGTCACACTGCTTGAAGGTGGTGATGCTGCCGCCGTTGAACACGGCTCCGATAGTGCACATTGCTACTGCTCCTCGTTGATGCGAGTGGAACAACAGAACCCTGCCGGGCAGCCGAAGGGCTGCCCGGCAAGACACAAAGCCGGTGGGAATACGCTTGCAGGAGGTCATCGACACGGCTTGGCCACGTCGGAGGGACGGCGAGATAGAGCGCGATCCTGCGCGAGTGATGGCATGATGATGACTTCCATTTCAGGTGTGCTCAGCCTAGTTCGCTTTTCAGCGTTTGCCAGGGCTGGGCAAGGTCATCCAACGCTATATTTTTGCGTTGCAACAGAGTGAATAACGGCAATTTCACCGGGCGATATAAGGACGTTCCACGTGGAACATTCAAAGTCGCTAGCGCCGGCAAGCCTTTTTACAAACAAAAAAAGGCCAACCCGGAGGTTGGCCTTTTCAACGCTGGTGGAGCGACGCTGGATCAGAAGTCCAGGTTGGCCACCGACAGGGCGTTGCTTTCGATGAAGTCACGACGCGGTTCAACGGCATCACCCATCAGGGTGTTGAACAGTTGGTCGGCGGCGATGGCGTCTTCGATGGTTACCTTGAGCATGCGGCGCACGGTCGGGTCCATGGTGGTTTCCCACAGCTGGTCCGGGTTCATCTCACCCAGCCCTTTGTATCGCTGGATGGTGTGGCGCTTGGTGCTTTCGTTCATCAGCCAGTCCAGGCCTTCCTTGAACTCGGTGACGGCCTTGCGGCGTTCGCCACGCTGCACGTAGGCACCTTCGCCCAGCAGGGTACCGAGCTTGGCGCCCAGGGCGACCACCGAACGGTAGTCGTTGCTGCCGAAGAACTCGCGGTTGAAGGTGACGTAGCTGGCCAGGCCGTGGGAGGTGGTTTCTACCACTGGCAGCCAGATATTACGTTCCTTGTCTTCGCGCAGGTCTGCCTTGTAGGTCAGGCCCGAGCGCTGGCTGTTGCCCAGGCGTGCCTGGAAGGCAGCCAGCCAGGCGTCCATCTTGCCCTTGTCGGCCAGTTGCTCCTGGGTGATTTCCGGCAGGTAGATGAAGTGCTCGGTCAGCTCTTCGGGGTACAGGCGCGACAGGCGCTTGAGGATCTTCATGACCGCACGGAACTCGTTCACCAGGGCTTCGAGCTGTACACCCGAAACGGCTGGCGCCGACTCGTCCAGGTGCAGGCTGGCATCTTCGAGGGCCGACTGGGTCATGTATTCTTCCATGGCCTCGTCGTCCTTGATGTACTGCTCCTGCTTGCCCTTTTTCACCTTGTACAGCGGCGGCTGGGCGATATAGATGTAGCCGCGCTCGACCAGCTCCGGCAGCTGACGGAAGAAGAAGGTCAGCAGCAGGGTACGGATGTGCGAACCGTCGACGTCAGCATCGGTCATGATGATGATGTTGTGATAGCGCAGCTTGTCGATGTTGTACTCTTCGCGGCCGATGCCACAGCCCAGGGCGGTGATCAGCGTGCCGACCTCCTGCGAGGAGATCATCTTGTCGAAGCGGGCCTTCTCGACGTTGAGGATCTTGCCCTTCAACGGCAGGATTGCCTGGGTGCGACGGTTACGGCCTTGCTTGGCCGAACCACCTGCGGAGTCACCCTCCACCAGGTACAGTTCGGAGAGGGCAGGGTCCTTCTCCTGGCAGTCGGCCAGTTTGCCTGGCAGGCCGGCGATGTCCAGCGCACCTTTGCGGCGAGTCATCTCACGGGCCTTGCGCGCCGCTTCACGGGCACGGGCAGCGTCGATCATCTTGCCGACCACGGCCTTGGCTTCGTTGGGGTTTTCCAACAAGAAGTCGGCGAAGTATTTGTTCATCTCCTGTTCCACGGCGGTCTTCACCTCCGAGGAAACCAGCTTGTCTTTGGTCTGCGAGCTGAACTTAGGGTCCGGCACCTTGACCGAGATGATCGCGGTCAGGCCTTCACGGGCGTCGTCGCCGGTGGTGGCGACCTTGTTCTTCTTCGCCAGGCCTTCCTGCTCGATGTAGCTGTTCAGGCTACGGGTAAGCGAGGAGCGGAAGCCGACCAGGTGGGTACCACCGTCGCGCTGGGGAATGTTGTTGGTGAAGCACAGCAGGTTTTCGTTGAAGCTGTCGTTCCACTGCAGGGCAACTTCGACACCCACGCCGTCGTCACGCTGGACGTTGAAGTGGAACACCTGGGAGTTGACCGGGGTCTTGTTGGTGTTCAGGTATTCAACGAATGCGCGCAGGCCACCTTCGTACTTGAAGAACTCTTCCTTGCCGCTGCGCTCGTCCTTCAGCAGGATGCCGACACCGGAGTTCAGGAACGACAGCTCGCGAATACGCTTGGCGAGGATGTCCCAGCTGAAGTGAATGTTCTTGAAAGTTTCAGCCGAAGGCTTGAAGTGGATGTGAGTACCGGTGGTTTCGCTTTCGCCGACCACAGCCATGGGCGCCTGTGGAACACCGTGGACGTAGGTCTGTTCCCAGATCTTGCCGCTGCGACGCACGGTCAGCACCAGCTGTTCGGACAGGGCGTTCACCACCGAAACACCTACACCGTGCAGGCCGCCGGAAACCTTGTAGGAGTTGTCGTCGAACTTACCGCCGGCGTGCAGCACGGTCATGATGACCTCGGCTGCGGATACGCCTTCCTCTTTGTGCACGTCGACCGGGATACCCCGGCCGTTGTCGCGGACGCTGATGGACTCGTCCGGGTGGATGATGACGGTGATGTCATCGCAGTGCCCGGCCAGGGCTTCGTCGATCGAGTTGTCGACCACTTCGAAGACCATGTGGTGCAGGCCGCTGCCGTCATCGGTGTCGCCAATGTACATGCCGGGACGTTTGCGTACGGCATCAAGCCCTTTCAGCACCTTGATGCTGGAGGAGTCGTACGTTTGATTTTCGCTCATGCCTTCACTCCCGATGGTCGTGGGTCTGGGTGATACGGCCCTGTTCCACGTGGAACAAAGCGACTGGCGTTTCCGTTTGCCAGCCTTCCCTCAGAAATTCGTGGTCTACACAGGTGATGAACACCTGGCAGTTCAATTCTTCAAGCAAGCGGCACAGGGCGCGGCGGTGCTGTTCGTCCAGCTCGGACGGCAAGTCATCCACCAGATAAATACACTGACCGCGACGGACCTGGCTCACCAGGTGCCCTTGGGCAATCCGCAGCGCACACACCACCAGCTTCTGCTGGCCCCGCGAGAGGATATCAGCGGCGTTGTTGGCGCCCAGTCGCAGGCGCAAATCGGCACGCTGTGGCCCGGCCTGGGTGTGGCCCATTTGCTGGTCGCGAAGAAGGGAAGTTGCGAGGACTTCGTTGAGTTCCCGGTCCTTGTCCCAGCCGCGGTAGTAGCTCAGGGTCAGCCCGTCCAGTTCGACCAGCTCGCTCAGGGTTCGCTCGAAGACGGGCTTCAAGGCCTTGATGTAATTGCGACGGTATTCATCTATTTCCGCACTGGCCAGACACAACTCCCGATCCCAGGCGGCTTGCGAAACGGCGTCAAGTGTACCATGCCGCAGCCATGAGTTCCGCTGCCGCAGGGCCTTCTGCAGCCTTTGCCAGGTGGCCATGAAGCGAGGTTCCACGTGGAACACACCCCAGTCGAGGAACTGCCGGCGAACCTTCGGCGCACCTTCGAGCAAGCGAAAACTGTCCGGGTTGATCAGTTGCAGCGGCAGCATCTCGGCCAGCTGAGCCGCGCTGCGGGCGTTTTGCCCGTCAATCCGAATGGTGAAATCCCCTTGCCGCTCCCGGGAAACACCCAGGTTGCTGGTGCCACCCTCAGCCAATTCGACCTGGCCAAACACCGTGCAGGTAGGCTGTTCGTACTGGATTACCGGGTTGAGCCGGGTGCTGCGGAACGAGCGCGCCAGCCCGAGCAGGTGTACCGCCTCAAGCACGCTGGTCTTGCCGCTGCCGTTGTCGCCGTAGAGGATGTTGATGCGGGGGGAGGGAGAGAGGGTCACCGGGTGCAGGTTGCGCACCGCGGTGACCGAAAGGCGTAGAAGGGACATTGGGCCTGCTACGAATTACAGACGCATCGGCATGACAACGTAGGAAGAGTCGTCATTGCCGGCTTCCTGCAACAGGGCGCTGCTGTTGGAGTCCGACAGAATCAGGCGAACCTGTTCAGTGGTCATTACACCCAACACGTCCAGCAGGTAGCTGACGTTGAAGCCGATCTCCAGCGAGCTGCCTTCGTAGTCGACGCTGATCTCTTCTTCCGCTTCTTCCTGCTCCGGGTTATTGGCCTGGATTTTCAGCTGGCCGGCGGCCAGTTGCAGGCGGATACCGCGGTACTTCTCGTTGGACAGAATGGCGGTACGGCTGAACGCTTCACGCAGGGCCTGGCGGTCGCCGACCACCAGCTTGTCGCCACCCTTGGGCAGCACGCGCTCGTAGTCCGGGAACTTGCCGTCGACCAGCTTGGAGGTGAAGGTGAACTCGCCGGTGGTCGCGCGAATGTGATGCTGGCCCAGTACGATGCTGACCATGCCTTCCGGGTCGGTGAGCAGGCGCGCCAGCTCGAGGATACCTTTGCGCGGCACGATCACCTGGTGGCGGTCGGCCTGGCCAATCGGTGCCTGCATGGCGCACAGCGCCAGGCGGTGACCGTCGGTGGACACGGCGCGCAGAGTGTCGGTGGACACTTCCAGCAGCATGCCGTTGAGGTAGTAGCGCACATCCTGCTGGGCCATGGCGAAGCTGGTGCGCTCGATCAGGCGGCGCAGCTTGCTTTGCTCCAGGTTACAGGTCAGCGAGCCCGGGCCTTCTTCCACGGTGGGGAAGTCGTTGGCCGGCAGGGTCGACAGGGTGAAGCGGCTACGGCCGGCCTTGACCAACAGTTTTTGCTCGTCGACCTTGATGTCGATCAGCACGTCGCTGGGCAGGCTCTTGCAGATGTCCATCAGCTTGCGCGCAGGGACGGTGATCTCGCCCGGCTCGGCGGGCTCTTCCAGTTGCACGCGGCCAACCAGTTCAACTTCCAGGTCGGTACCGGTCAACGACAGTTGCTGGCCTTGCACGACCAGCAGGACGTTGGACAGGACCGGCAAGGTCTGGCGGCGCTCGACGACGCCTGCGACCAGTTGCAGGGGTTTCAACAGGGCTTCGCGTTGAATGGTGAAATGCATGGTCTAGTCCCTTGCCTTCAATTAGCTGCGCCGACGGCCATCAGGTCGTCAGCGTACGCAGCAGGTTCTTGTAGTCCTCGCGGATGTCCGCGTCGGATTCCTTCAATTCGTTGATCTTGCGGCAGGCGTGCAGCACGGTGGTGTGGTCGCGGCCGCCAAACATGTCGCCGATTTCCGGCAGGCTGTGGTTGGTCAGCTCTTTGGACAACGCCATGGCTACCTGGCGCGGGCGCGCCACCGAGCGCGAACGGCGCTTGGACAACAGGTCGGCGATCTTGATCTTGTAGTACTCGGCCACGGTGCGCTGGATGTTATCCACACTGACCAGCTTGTCTTGCAGCGCCAGCAGGTCCTTCAGCGACTCGCGGATCAGCTCGATGGTGATGTCGCGACCCATGAAGTGCGAGTGGGCGATAACCCGCTTCAGGGCGCCTTCCAGTTCGCGTACGTTGGAGCGGATGCGCTGGGCGATGAAAAACGCAGCGTCGTGCGGCAGCTCGACCTTGGCCTGGTCGGCCTTCTTCATCAGGATGGCTACGCGGGTTTCCAGCTCTGGTGGCTCCACGGCCACCGTCAGGCCCCAGCCAAAGCGCGACTTCAGGCGCTCTTCCAGGCCTTCGATTTCCTTCGGGTAGCGGTCACTGGTGAGAATCACCTGCTGGCCGCCCTCGAGCAGGGCGTTGAAGGTGTGGAAAAACTCTTCCTGGGAACGCTCCTTGCGGGCGAAGAACTGGATATCGTCGATCAGCAGCGCGTCCACCGAGCGGTAGAAGCGTTTGAATTCGTTGATGGCGTTCAGCTGCAGCGCCTTGACCATGTCGGCGACGAAGCGCTCCGAATGCAGGTAGACCACCTTGGCGTTCGGGTTCTTCTTCAGCAGGTGGTTACCCACAGCGTGCATCAAGTGAGTCTTGCCCAAGCCGACGCCGCCATACAGGAACAGCGGGTTGTAACCGTGCTTTGGGTTGTCGGCCACCTGCCAGGCAGCAGCGCGCGCCAACTGGTTCGACTTGCCTTCGACGAAAGTTTCGAAGGTGAAGGTGCGGTTGAGGTAGCTGGTGTGCTTGAGCGCGCCTTCAACCTGCACCGTGCGCTGCTCGGTACGCGTGCTGGCGGCAGGTGGTGTGGCCACCTCGGCCATGCTGTCGAAGCTGTCACGGCTGGATGGCTCTTCGGCCTCCAGCACCAGCTGCGCGACCGGTGCTGCCACCGGTTCGCTCGCCACCTGCACTTGCGGGGCTGGCTGGGCTGGAACCTGCTGGGCCATGGACGCGGCCACTGCTGCACTGACCGGCGCGTTGGGGGCGGCGCGCGGGGCGGAGCTGCGGCGGCTACCTATTAATAAGGAAAGCGCGGGCGCGATGCCGTTGCCGTGTTCACCCAGCAGCTCGAGCAGACGACCCAGGTACTTTTCATTGACCCAGTCGAGCACGAACCGGTTGGGCGCGTAGACGCGCAACTCGTCGCCTTCGGCTTCGACCTGTAGCGGACGGATCCAGGTGTTGAATTGCTGGGCAGGCAGTTCATCGCGCAGAAGCTCCACGCACTGCTGCCAAAGTTCCACTGACACGGATATCCCCTGAGTTGAAAGCCGGATGAGGCAAAAACAAACCGCCATTGTACCGGGCAAGAGGTCAGTTATCCACATATCAGGGCCGATGCAACACCGACATACCCGCCAAAAATTGACGAATATGGCGCCAACCCATGTGAATAAGCCCTGTGGATAACGCTACATGAGGGCTATGCACAACCCTGGGCTCAGCCCTGTGGATAAATCACCTGTGGATAAACAGGCATTTCCTGCACAGCTTGTGCGCATGTCCAGCACAGCGGCCGCACCTGTTACCGACAAGGTTTTGAATCTCTGTACATGGCGAGAATATTGGGCTGAAGGTGGTTATCCACAGAAGGTTATCCACTTAAGCTTTATAAGTTCTTCAGAAAAGCTTTTTATATGCCTCTTTATTTTTTTCATGTTGAGCTGCGTCTCGTCTGCCAGGCAAGCGAAACCTTTCCGTCACCGTCGAACGTCTTCTTAAGGAAAGGCTGGTTGGAAATTGACCTATTGGCTTGCTTTCTCTAGAATCGCCGATCTCTTAAAAAGGGGGCCCTTCCGGCCCGTTGTCGACTAACCCAGGTAACACGCCATGAAACGTACTTTCCAACCAAGCACCATCAAGCGCGCCCGCACCCACGGTTTCCGTGCCCGTATGGCTACCAAGAACGGCCGTGCCGTTCTGTCGCGTCGTCGTGCCAAAGGCCGTAAGCGTCTGGCCGTTTGATTTTTCGGCACTGGTGGTGAGTCAGGACTTCAGTCGGGAAAAGCGACTGCTTACACCCCGACACTTCAAAGCGGTCTTCGACTCCCCAACCGGCAAGGTTCCAGGGAAAAACCTGCTTATCCTTGCCCGCGAGAACGGCCTTGATCACCCACGCCTCGGCTTGGTGATCGGCAAGAAGAGCGTCAAGCTCGCCGTTCAACGCA
This sequence comes from Pseudomonas xanthosomatis, assembly GCF_019139835.1. Classification (NCBI taxonomy): domain Bacteria; kingdom Pseudomonadati; phylum Pseudomonadota; class Gammaproteobacteria; order Pseudomonadales; family Pseudomonadaceae; genus Pseudomonas; species Pseudomonas xanthosomatis. The sequence goes on from NZ_CP077075.1 coordinate 460,315, forward strand.
ATCGCCTGAAACGCCTGATGCGCGATTCATTCCGCCTGAACCAGCAGTCGTTGGCGGGTCTGGATATCGTGATCGTTGCACGCAAGGGGTTGGGCGAAGTGGAAAACCCAGAATTGCACCAACACTTTGGCAAGCTCTGGAAGCGACTGGTCCGCAGTCGACCCTCTCCAGCGGCGAATGCCGATCCTGCAGGGGTAGACAGTCACGATGCGTAAACTGGCCCTCGTTCCGATCCAGTTCTACCGTTACGCCATCAGTCCTCTGATGGCCAGTCACTGTCGTTTCTATCCCAGCTGTTCCTGTTACGCATACGAAGCCATCGAAAACCATGGCTTGTTGCGTGGTGGGTGGCTGGCCGTTCGTCGCCTGGGGCGTTGTCATCCGTGGAACGACGGCGGTTTCGACCCTGTTCCACCAGCTCCTTCCTCCCGAACTTCTTCGATAGCCGAGTAATCATGGATATTAAACGCACGATCCTGATCGTCGCCCTGGCAATCGTGTCCTACGTCATGGTCCTCAAGTGGAACCAGGACTACGGCCAGGCTGCCCTGCCGACTCAGAATACTGCTGCCAGCACTGCTGCCCCGGCCCTGCCGGACACCGTCCCGGCCGGCAACGCCGGCGCCAGCGCCGATGTGCCGAGCGCCAATGCTGAATCCACCCCGGCGGAACTCGCCCCGGTCGCGGTCAGCAAGGACCTGATCCGGGTCAAGACCGACGTCCTGGAACTGGCTATCGACCCGGTCGGTGGTGACATCGTCCAGCTGACCCTGCCCAAGTACCCGCGTCGCCAGGACCACCCGGAGATTCCGTTCCAGCTGTTCGATAACGGCGGCGAGCGTGTCTACCTGGCCCAGTCCGGCCTGACCGGCGCCAACGGCCCGGATGCCCGCAGCAGCGGTCGCCCGCTGTATGCCGCCGAGGCCAAGAGCTTCCAGCTGGCCGACGGCCAGGAACAACTGGTCGTCGACCTGAAGTTCAGCGACAACGGCGTCAACTACATCAAGCGCTTCAGCTTCAAGCGCGGCGAGTACGACCTGAACGTCAGCTACCTGATCGACAACCAGAGCGGCCAGGCCTGGAACGGCAACCTGTTTGCCCAGCTCAAGCGTGACGCCAGCTCCGATCCGTCCTCGAGCACCGCTACCGGTACCGCTACCTACCTGGGCGCTGCCCTGTGGACAGCTTCCGAGCCGTACAAGAAAGTGTCGATGAAAGACATGGACAAGGGCGGTTTGAAAGAAAATGTGTCCGGCGGTTGGGTCGCCTGGCTGCAACACTACTTCGTGACTGCATGGATTCCGGCCAAGTCGGACAACAACGCCGTGCAGACCCGCAAGGACAGCCAGGGCAACTACATCATCGGCTACACCGGCCCGGCCATCAGCGTGCCTGCCGGCGCCAAGGCCGAAACCAGCGCCATGCTGTACGCCGGCCCGAAGATCCAGTCCAAGCTCAAGGAGTTGTCCCCAGGCCTGGAACTGACCGTCGACTACGGCTTCCTGTGGTTCATCGCCCAGCCGATCTTCTGGCTGCTGCAACATATCCACAGCCTGCTGGGTAACTGGGGCTGGTCGATCATCGTGCTGACCATGCTCATCAAGGGCCTGTTCTTCCCGCTGTCGGCTGCCAGCTACCGCTCGATGGCGCGCATGCGTGCCGTGGCGCCGAAGCTCGCCCAGCTCAAGGAACGCTTCGGTGACGATCGCCAGAAGCTGTCCCAGGCGATGATGGAGCTGTACAAGAAAGAGAAGATCAACCCGCTGGGCGGCTGCCTGCCGATCCTGGTGCAGATGCCGGTATTCCTGGCCCTGTACTGGGTACTGCTGGAAAGCGTGGAAATGCGCCAGGCCCCGTGGATGCTGTGGATCACCGACCTGTCGATCAAGGATCCGTTCTTCATCCTGCCGATCATCATGGGCGCCACCATGTTCATCCAGCAGCGCCTGAACCCGACGCCGCCGGACCCGATGCAGGCGAAGGTCATGAAAATGATGCCGATCATCTTCACCTTCTTCTTCCTGTGGTTCCCGGCCGGCCTGGTGCTGTACTGGGTTGTGAACAACTGCCTGTCGATTTCGCAGCAGTGGTTCATCACCCGTCGCATCGAAGCGGCCAGCAAGAACGCTGCTGCTTGACGGGCTGATCGTCTAGCCTGTGAATAAAACGCCCCCTCGTGGGGCGTTTTTGCTATCTGTCGTATTTGTTTAGAGGCTTCGAGCATGAACACTGTGCGTGAAACCATCGCCGCCATCGCCACCGCCCAGGGCCGCGGCGGTGTGGGTATCGTCCGTTTGTCGGGGGCGCTGGCCAACCAGGCCGGCCTTGCCATCACCGGCCGCAACCTGACCCCGCGCCACGCCCACTACGGCCCATTCCGCGACGCCGAAGGCCTGGTGCTGGACGAAGGCATCGCGCTGTTCTTCCCCGGGCCGAACTCGTTCACCGGCGAAGATGTGCTGGAACTGCAGGGCCACGGTGGCCCGGTGGTGATGGACATGCTGCTGCAGCGTTGCCTGCAGCTGGGTTGCCGCCTGGCACGCCCTGGGGAGTTCAGCGAACGCGCGTTCCTCAACGACAAGCTCGACCTGGCCCAGGCCGAAGCCATCGCCGACCTGATCGAAGCCAGCTCCACACAAGCCGCACGCAACGCCCTGCGCTCGCTGCAGGGGGCGTTCTCCAAGCGTGTGCATAACCTTACCGAAGCGTTGATTGCACTGCGCATCTACGTCGAGGCGGCCATCGACTTCCCGGAAGAAGAGATCGACTTCCTTGCCGACGGCCATGTGCTGGGCATGCTCGATGCGGTGCGTGAGGACTTGTCCACAGTGCAACGTGAAGCCGGGCAGGGCGCCTTGCTGCGCGATGGCATGACTGTGGTGATTGCCGGCCGTCCGAATGCCGGCAAATCCAGCCTGCTCAACCAGCTGGCCGGCCGTGAGGCGGCGATCGTTACCGATATCGCCGGTACCACCCGGGACATCCTGCGTGAACATATCCACATCGACGGCATGCCGCTGCACGTGGTGGATACCGCCGGCCTGCGCGATACCGACGACCATGTGGAAAAGATCGGTGTGGAACGCGCGCTGAAGGCCATCGGCGAGGCTGACCGGGTGTTGCTGGTGGTGGACTCCACCGCGCCTGAAGCCAGTGACCCGTTTGCCCTGTGGCCGGAATTTCTCGACCAACGGCCGGATCCTGCCAAAGTCACGCTGATCCGCAACAAGGCAGACCTCAGTGGCGAGGTGGTCGGGTTGCAGGAGAGCGAAGACGGTCATGTGACCATCACCTTAAGTGCCCGCGACAGCGACCAGGGCCTGGACCTGTTGCGCGATCACCTGAAGGCCTGCATGGGTTATGGACAGACCGCCGAGAGCAGTTTCAGTGCGCGCCGGCGGCACTTGGAGGCGTTGCGCCATGCCAGTGAGCACCTGGAGCACGGGCGGGCGCAGTTGACCTTGGCAGGGGCTGGGGAGCTGCTGGCTGAGGATTTGCGCCAGGCGCAGCAGGCGTTGGGGGAAATCACCGGGGCATTCAGCTCGGATGACCTGCTGGGGCGGATTTTCTCGAGCTTCTGTATCGGCAAGTGACGGCAAAGCAGTTCTGAACGGAACCGCTCCTGATGGGGCGGTTTTTTTTCGTCTGCAGAAAAGTTTGCCTGTGCTGGCCCTATCGCAGGCAAGCCTGCAGCTTCATCCACAGGCTGGAGCACGGGCGCGTGAGCTCTGTGGAAAACTAGCCATCAGCTCCGTTGATAACCGGGCTTTTTTTCTGAGGAGAACCTCGCCTGTGGGTAACAGGTACTTTCATCCACAGGTTAAACGCTGTTATCCATACCCCTCAACCCCCTTACGGCACAGGGTTATGAAATCCTGTAGGCATTGCCAATACTGGGCTAAAGGTACTTATCCACATGTGGATAGGTCCTTAAACATAAACATAAAAACAAAGCTTTTATGTATTTTTTCTCTTTGTTTACTTTTGCCGGCCATTCATCCACAGACTGGTCAAATTTTGCTCAGAAGGTTTCTTTGAAGGGGGCTAAGTCCCTATACTTGTCCGCTTACCTTCTCTATTCGCAAAAACAGGCACGAGGTGCGTGGTGGATTTCCCTTCCCGTTTTGAAGTGATCGTCATCGGCGGCGGCCATGCCGGTACCGAGGCTGCGCTTGCGTCTGCACGCATGGGTGCGAAAACCCTGCTGCTGACCCATAACGTGGAAACCCTCGGTCACATGAGCTGCAACCCGGCCATCGGTGGCATCGGCAAGAGCCACCTGGTCAAGGAAATCGATGCGCTCGGTGGCGCCATGGCGCTGGCCACCGACAAGAGCGGCATCCAGTTCCGCATTCTTAACAACCGCAAGGGCCCGGCAGTGCGCGCCACCCGCGCACAGGCCGACCGCGCCATCTACAAGGCAGTAGTGCGTGAAATCCTGGAAAACCAGCCGAACCTGTGGATATTCCAGCAGTCCTGCGACGACCTGATCGTCGAGCAGGACCAGGTCAAGGGCGTGGTCACGCAAATGGGCCTGCGCTTTCTCGCCGACTCGGTGGTACTGACCAGCGGCACCTTCCTCGGCGGGCTTATCCACATCGGCCTGCAGAACTACTCCGGTGGCCGCGCCGGCGACCCGCCCGCCAATGCCCTGGCCAACCGCATGCGTGAACTGCCGCTGCGCGTCGGTCGGCTGAAAACCGGCACCCCGCCGCGTATCGATGGCCGCTCGGTAGACTTCTCGGTGATGAGCGAGCAACCGGGTGACACGCCGATCCCGGTGATGTCGTTCATGGGCAACGCCCAGATGCACCCGCGCCAGGTGAGCTGCTGGATCACCCACACCAACGCGCGCACCCACGAAATCATTGCCTCGAACCTGGACCGCTCGCCGATGTACTCGGGCGTGATCGAAGGCGTTGGCCCGCGTTACTGCCCGTCGATCGAAGACAAGATCCACCGCTTTGCCGACAAGGAAAGCCATCAGGTGTTCATCGAGCCGGAAGGCCTGACCACCCACGAGCTATACCCCAACGGTATCTCGACCTCGCTGCCGTTCGACGTGCAGCTTGAGATCGTGCGCTCGATGCGCGGCCTGGAAAACGCCCACATCGTGCGCCCGGGTTACGCCATCGAATACGACTACTTCGACCCGCGCGACCTTAAGTACAGCCTCGAGACCAAGGTCATCGGCGGCCTGTTCTTCGCCGGCCAGATCAACGGCACCACCGGCTACGAAGAAGCCGGCGCACAGGGCCTTTTGGCCGGCACCAACGCAGCATTGCGCGCCCAGGGCCGCGAAAGCTGGTGCCCGCGCCGCGACGAGGCGTACATCGGCGTGCTGGTGGACGACCTGATCACCCTGGGCACCCAGGAGCCGTACCGCATGTTCACCTCGCGCGCCGAATACCGGCTGATCCTGCGCGAGGACAACGCCGACCTGCGCCTGACTGAGAAGGGCCGCGAGCTGGGCCTGATCGACGACGAGCGCTGGGCGGCGTTTTGCACCAAGCGCGAGGGCATCGAGCGCGAAGAGCAGCGCCTGAAAAGCACCTGGGTGCGCCCGAACACCGCGCAAGGCCAGGCCATTGTGGATAAGTTCGGCACGCCGCTGGCCCACGAATACAGCCTGCTCAACCTGCTGGCCCGCCCGGAAGTCGACTACGCTGGGCTGATCGAGGCGACCGGCGGCGAAGTGATCGACCCGCAAGTGGCCGAACAGGTCGAGATCAAGACCAAGTACGCCGGCTACATCGACCGCCAGCAGGAAGAAATCGCCCGCTTGCGCGCCAGCGAAGACACCCGCCTGCCTGTGGATATCGACTACACGACGATTTCCGGGCTGTCCAAGGAGATCCAGGGCAAGCTCGAGCAAACCCGCCCCGAGACCCTCGGCCAGGCTTCGCGTATTCCCGGCGTAACGCCAGCGGCGATCTCGCTGCTGCTGATTCACTTGAAAAAACGCGGCGCAGGCCGCGAATTGGAGCAAAGCGCTTGAGTGTCACCCCGCAACACGCCGAAGAGTTGTCCACAGGTGCGCGCCAGCTCGGTGTCGAGCTGAGCGCGCAGCAGCACGAGCTGCTGCTGGGATACCTGGCCCTGCTGATCAAATGGAACAAGGCCTACAACCTGACTGCCGTGCGCGACCCTGACGAGATGGTCTCGCGCCACCTGCTCGACAGCCTCAGCGTCATGCCGTTTATCCACAGCGACACCCAGCGTTGGCTGGATGTCGGCAGCGGCGGCGGCATGCCGGGCATCCCCCTGGCCATCCTGCACCCGCACAAGCAAGTGACCGTGCTCGACAGCAACGGCAAGAAGACCCGCTTCCTGACCCAGGTGAAGATGGAGCTGAAACTGGACAACCTCACGGTTATCCACAGCCGGGTCGAAGAGGTGCAGCCCGAGCAGCCGTTCTGCGGGATCATCTCCCGCGCCTTCAGCAGCATGGAGAATTTCACCAACTGGACCCGCCACCTGGGTGACGCCCGTACGCAATGGCTTGCAATGAAGGGGCTGCATCCTGCCGACGAACTGGTAGCATTGCCCGCAGACTTCACAGTGGAAAGCGAGCAGGCCCTGACCGTTCCAGGTTGCCAGGGCCAGCGCCATCTGCTGATACTGCGCCGCAAGGCATGACTGGGAACACACGCAACAATGGCTAAGGTATTCGCAATCGCGAACCAGAAAGGTGGTGTGGGCAAGACCACCACCTGTATCAATCTCGCCGCATCGCTGGCCGCGACCAAGCGTCGCGTGCTGCTGATCGACCTCGATCCACAGGGCAACGCCACCATGGGCAGCGGTGTGGATAAACACGAGCTCGAGCACTCGGTGTACGACCTGTTGATCGGGGAATGCGACCTGGCCCAGGCCATGCAGTACTCCGAACACGGCAACTTCCAGCTGCTGCCGGCCAACCGCGACCTGACCGCCGCCGAAGTGGTGCTGCTGGAAATGCAGATGAAGGAGAGCCGCCTGCGCAACGCACTGGCGCCGATCCGCGAGAACTACGACTACATCCTCATCGACTGCCCGCCGTCGCTGTCGATGCTGACGCTCAACGCCCTGGTCGCCTCCGATGGCGTGATCATCCCCATGCAGTGCGAGTACTACGCACTCGAGGGTTTGAGCGACCTTGTGGATAACATCAAGCGCATCGCTGCCCGGCTTAACCCGGAGCTGAAGATCGAAGGCCTGCTGCGCACCATGTACGACCCGCGCCTGAGCCTGAACAACGATGTTTCGGCGCAGCTCAAGGAGCACTTCGGCGAGCAGCTGTACGACACGGTGATCCCGCGCAACATCCGCCTGGCCGAGGCGCCGAGTTTCGGCATGCCGGCCCTGGCCTACGACAAGCAGTCCCGCGGTGCACTGGCCTATCTGGCCCTGGCCGGGGAACTGGTGCGTCGCCAGCGCCGTCCATCACGCACTGCACAAACAACTTAAGGAATCCGCATGGCCATCAAGAAACGCGGTCTCGGACGTGGGTTGGATGCTCTGCTCAGTGGTCCTTCCGTCAGCGCGCTCGAAGAGCAGGCGGTCAAGATCGACCAGAAAGAACTGCAACAGCTGCCGGTGGAGCTGATCCAGCGCGGCAAGTACCAGCCACGCCGCGACATGGACCCGCAGGCGCTCGAAGAACTGGCGCACTCGATCCGCACCCACGGCGTCATGCAACCGATCGTCGTGCGCCCGATCGGCGACAACCGCTACGAGATCATCGCCGGTGAACGCCGTTGGCGCGCCACCCAGCAGGCCGGCCTGGACACCGTCCCGGCCATGGTCCGCGAGGTGCCCGACGAAGCGGCCATCGCCATGGCGCTGATCGAGAACATCCAGCGCGAGGACCTCAACCCGCTGGAAGAGGCCCTGGCCCTGCAGCGCCTGCAGCAGGAGTTCGAACTTACCCAGCAGCAAGTGGCCGATGCCGTCGGCAAGTCGCGGGTGACCGTGGCCAACCTGCTGCGCCTGATCTCGCTGCCCGAGGCGATCAAGACCATGCTCGCCCACGGCGATCTGGAGATGGGCCACGCCCGTGCCTTGCTCGGCCTCGAGGAAGATCGGCAGGAGGAAGGGGCGCGTCATGTTGTCGCACGCGGCCTCACCGTGCGCCAAACCGAGGCACTGGTGCGCCAGTGGCTGAGCGGCAAACCTGAGCCGGTCGAAGCGAGCAAACCTGATCCGGACATCGCCCGCCTTGAACAGCGGCTGGCAGAGCGCCTGGGCTCTGCAGTACAGATTCGCCATGGCAACAAGGGCAAGGGCCAGTTGGTGATCCGTTACAACTCCCTCGATGAGCTGCAAGGCGTGCTTGCTCACATCCGCTGAAACAATTCCCGTTGTAGCGCGCAGTCGGAAATCACTACCCGATAGTTGAATAGGGGTTAATCCACCCCTATACTCTGCGCGCATTTTGTCGGCACAAATTATGCCAAGTCATAACTGACTAGGCGGTCGACTTTCGAGGAGCAGTTTTGATGGAAATCCGCACGCCAAACCGCCTGCCTTTCCATCGCTGGGCGGTTTTTCCGGTACTGCTGGCTCAATTTGTTGTTTTGCTGCTGGCAACCTTGGTGTTGTGGCAGTGGAAAGGGGCGGTCAGCGGATATTCAGGCCTCTGCGGAGGGCTGATCGGCTGGCTGCCCAATGTGTATTTCGCCTGGAAGGCTTTTCGCTTCAGCGGAGCCCGGGCGGCGCAGGCCATCGTCAAGTCGTTCTACGCAGGCGAGGCAGGCAAGATGATTTTGACGGCAGTGCTGTTTGCACTGACCTTCGCAGGAGTGAAGCCACTGGCGCCGCTGGCAGTATTCGGCGTCTTCGTGCTGACCCTTTTGGTCAGCTGGTTCGCGCCCCTGCTGATGAATAAAAGACTTTCGAGACCTTAGGGCGTTTGAGGCAACCATGGCAGAAGAAACCGCTTCGGGTTATATCCAGCACCACTTGCAGAACCTGACCTACGGTCAACTACCAGACGGCAGCTGGGGCTTGGCCCATTCGGCTGCAGAAGCCAAGGCAATGGGCTTCTGGGCGTTCCACCTGGACACCCTGGGCTGGTCCGTTGCGCTGGGTCTGATCTTCCTGTTCATCTTCCGCATGGCGGCCAAGAAGGCGACTTCCGGCCAGCCCGGTGCCCTGCAGAACTTCGTCGAAGTGCTGGTGGACTTCGTCCACGGCAGCGTGAAGGACTCCTTCCACGGCCGCAGCCCGGTGATCGCCCCACTGGCGCTGACCATCTTCGTCTGGGTCTTCCTGATGAACGCCATCGACCTGGTTCCGGTCGACTGGATTCCTCAGCTGGCCATCCTGATCTCCGGTGACCCGCACATTCCGTTCCGCGCGGTATCGACCACCGACCCGAACGCCACCCTGGGCATGGCCCTTAGCGTGTTCGCGCTGATCATCTTCTACAGCATCAAGGTCAAGGGCATCGGCGGCTTCATCGGCGAGCTGACCCTGCACCCGTTCGGCAGCAAGAACATCTTCGTTCAGATCCTGCTGATCCCGGTGAACTTCCTGCTCGAATTCGTCACCCTGATCGCCAAGCCGATCTCGCTGGCACTGCGTCTGTTCGGCAACATGTACGCCGGCGAGCTGGTGTTCATCCTGATCGCCGTGATGTTCGGTACCGGCATCCTCTGGCTCAGCGGCCTGGGTGTGGTGCTGCAGTGGGCGTGGGCTGTGTTCCACATCCTGATCATCACCCTGCAAGCTTTCATCTTCATGATGCTGACCATCGTCTACCTGTCGATGGCCCACGAAGATAACCATTAAGACCGCCTGGCGTGTCTGATAGCCTTCCCCGCCTGCTCGGGGGGAGGGCTTAAAAAGTCCGCAAGGGCATGCTGTACCAAACGATTTGTTTTACCGCTTCAAACTAAAAACCTAACCAATACGACGTAAAAGTCGGGAGGAAAGATGGAAACTGTAGTTGGTCTGACCGCTATCGCTGTTGCTCTGCTGATCGGCCTGGGTGCTCTGGGTACCGCCATTGGTTTCGGCCTGCTGGGCGGCAAGTTCCTGGAAGGCGCTGCTCGCCAGCCAGAAATGGTTCCAATGCTGCAGGTTAAAATGTTCATCGTTGCCGGTCTGCTCGACGCCGTAACCATGATCGGTGTTGGTATCGCTCTGTTCTTCACCTTCGCGAATCCGTTCGTTGGTCAAATCGCCGGCTAATCACTCGTTAACCACGAGTTGATAGCTGTGATGAACCAAAGACCGAGCGAGGTGTTGGCGTGAACATTAATGCAACCCTGATTGGCCAATCCGTTGCCTTCCTGATTTTTGTACTCTTCTGCATGAAGTATGTATGGCCTCCGGTCATCACTGCCCTGCAAGAGCGCCAAAAGAAGATTGCAGACGGCTTGGACGCTGCCAACCGCGCAGCTCGCGACCTGGAGCTGGCCCAAGAGAAAGCGGGTCAGCAACTGCGTGAAGCGAAAGCACAGGCAGCCGAAATCATTGAGCAAAGCAAGAAGCGCGCTGCTCAGCTTGTAGACGAGGCCCGTGAACAGGCTCGCGTCGAAGCTGACCGTGTGAAGGCTCAGGCTCAAGCCGAGATCGAACAGGAACTGAACAGCGTCAAAGACGCCCTGCGTGCCCAAGTGGGTGCCCTGGCCGTTGGCGGTGCTGAAAAGATCCTTGGCGCCACAATCGATCAAAACGCGCATGCGGAGCTGGTTAACAAACTGGCCGCTGAAATTTAAGCGAGGGCGATCATGGCAGAACTGACCACGTTGGCCCGACCTTACGCTAAGGCTGCCTTCGAGCACGCCCAGGCCCATCAGCAACTGGCCAATTGGTCAGCCATGCTCGGCCTGGCTGCTGCGGTGTCGCAAGACGACACCATGCAGCGCCTGCTCAAGGCCCCGCAACTGACTAGCGCAAACAAGGCCGCCGCATTCATTGAAGTGTGCGGTGACAAGTTCAATGCACAGGCACAGAATTTCATTCATGTTGCCGCGGAAAACGACCGTCTCCTGCTGTTGCCGGAGATTGCCGCTCTGTTCGACCTGTACAAGGCCGAGCAAGAGAAATCCGTGGACGTGGAAGTCACCAGTGCTTTTGCGTTGAACCAAGAACAGCAAGACAAACTCGCCAAGGTTCTCAGTGCACGGTTAGGCCAGGAAGTGCGCCTGCACGCGTCGGAGGATGCCAGCCTGATCGGCGGCGTCGTCATCCGCGCCGGCGACCTGGTAATCGATGGCTCGGTTCGCGGCAAGATCGCGAAACTGGCCGAAGCATTGAAATCTTGAGTTTGAAGGGGCAGCAGAGCAATGCAGCAACTCAATCCTTCCGAAATTAGTGAAATCATCAAGGGCCGCATCGACAACCTCGATGTCGGCTCCCAAGCCCGTAACGAAGGTACCGTTGTTTCGGTATCCGACGGTATCGTGCGGATCCACGGTCTGGCCGACGTCATGTACGGCGAAATGATCGAGTTCCCTGGCAGCGTGTTCGGCATGGCACTGAACCTGGAGCAAGACTCCGTAGGTGCAGTGATCCTGGGTGCCTATGACACCCTCGCCGAAGGCATGAGCGCCAAGTGCACCGGCCGCATCCTGGAAGTTCCGGTTGGTAAGGAACTGCTGGGTCGCGTCGTTGACGCACTGGGCAACCCGATTGACGGCAAAGGTCCTCTGGGCAACACCCAGACCGACGCGGTCGAAAAAGTAGCCCCGGGCGTGATCTGGCGTAAGTCGGTAGACCAGCCTGTACAGACTGGCTACAAGTCCGTCGACGCCATGATCCCAGTCGGCCGTGGCCAGCGCGAGCTGATCATCGGTGACCGTCAGATCGGCAAGACCGCCATGGCCATCGACGCCATCATCAACCAGAAAGACTCCGGTATTTTCTGTGTTTATGTTGCTGTCGGCCAGAAGCGTTCCACCGTTGCCAACATCGTTCGCAAGCTGGAAGAAGCCGGCGCCCTGGCCAACACCATCGTGGTCGTTGCCAGTGCTTCGGAATCCGCCGCACTGCAGTTCCTGGCGCCATACGCCGGCTGCACCATGGGCGAGTTCTTCCGTGACCGCGGTGAAGACGCGCTGATCGTTTACGATGACCTGTCCAAGCAGGCCGTTGCCTACCGTCAGATCTCCCTGCTGCTGCGCCGTCCACCAGGACGTGAAGCGTACCCAGGCGACGTGTTCTATCTCCACTCCCGTCTGCTGGAGCGTGCATCGCGCGTTTCGGAAGAGTACGTCGAGAAGTTCACCAACGGCGCAGTCACCGGCAAAACCGGTTCCCTGACCGCTCTGCCGATCATCGAAACCCAGGCTGGCGACGTTTCCGCGTTCGTTCCGACCAACGTGATCTCGATCACCGACGGTCAGATCTTCCTGGAATCGGCCATGTTCAACTCGGGCATCCGCCCTGCAGTGAACGCCGGTGTTTCGGTATCCCGCGTTGGTGGTGCCGCTCAGACCAAGATCATCAAGAAACTGTCCGGTGGTATCCGTACCGCTCTGGCTCAGTACCGTGAACTGGCAGCATTCGCCCAGTTCGCTTCCGATCTGGACGAAGCGACCCGCAAGCAGCTGGAGCATGGTCAGCGCGTAACCGAGCTGATGAAGCAGAAGCAGTACGCGCCAATGTCGATCGCCGACATGGCCCTGTCGCTGTACGCCGCTGAGCGTGGTTTCCTGACTGACGTAGAAGTCTCCAAGGTCGGCAGCTTCGAGCAAGCGCTGATCGCCTTCTTCAACCGTGATCACGCCGAACTGATGGCCAAGATCAACGTGAAGGGTGACTTCAACGACGAAATCGACGCTGGCATGAAAGCCGGTATCGAGAAGTTCAAGGCCACCCAGACCTGGTAAGCCGCAGCGGGGGCTCCGGCCCCCGCTTGCTAACCTGATAGGTGATACATGGCAGGCGCAAAAGAGATTCGCAGTAAGATTGCGAGCATCAAAAGCACGCAAAAAATTACCAGCGCCATGGAGAAAGTGGCGGTCAGCAAAATGCGCAAGGCACAAATGCGCATGGCTGCTAGCCGTCCTTACGCGGAGCGTATCCGCCAGGTGATCGGTCATCTGGCCAACGCCAACCCCGAATACCGCCACCCGTTCATGATCGAGCGCCCTGTAAAGCGCGCCGGTTATATCGTGGTGAGCAGTGACCGTGGTCTGTGCGGTGGCTTGAATACCAACCTGTTCAAGGCCCTGGTCAAGGACATGAGCGCAAACCGCGAACAGGGCGTGGAAATCGACCTGTGCGTGATCGGCAGCAAGGGTGCGACTTTCTTCCGCATCTTTGGCGGCAACGTCGTAGCCGCGATCAGCCACCTGGGCGAAGAGCCATCGATCAACGATCTGATCGGCTCCGTCAAAGTGATGCTGGACGCCTACCTGGACGGCCGTATCGATCGCCTTTCGGTGGTTTCGAACAAGTTCATCAACACCATGACCCAAAAACCGACGGTAGAGCAATTGGTACCGTTGGTGGCAACCCCGGATCAGGATCTCAAGCATCACTGGGATTACCTGTACGAACCCGACGCAAAAGAGCTGCTGGACGGCTTGATGGTGCGTTACGTGGAGTCGCAGGTGTACCAGGCGGTGGTCGAGAACAACGCTGCTGAACAAGCGGCCCGGATGATCGCCATGAAGAACGCCACAGACAACGCCGGTGATTTGATCAAAGAGCTGCAATTGATCTACAACAAGGCGCGTCAGGCTGCGATCACCCAGGAGATCTCGGAAATCGTCGGCGGCGCTGCCGCGGTTTAACGGTTCAAAAATTCAGAGGATCCAGCTATGAGTAGCGGACGTATCGTTCAAATCATCGGCGCCGTCATCGACGTGGAATTCCCACGTGACGTCGTGCCGAGTGTTTACAACGCGCTGAAAGTACAAGGCGCGGAAACCACCCTGGAAGTTCAGCAGCAGCTGGGCGACGGCGTGGTTCGTACCATTGCGATGGGCTCGACCGAAGGCCTGAAGCGTGGTCTGGATGTCGTCGATACCGGCGCTGCCATTTCCGTTCCTGTTGGTAAGGCCACCCTCGGCCGTATCATGGACGTACTGGGCAACCCGATCGACGAAGCCGGCCCGATCGGCGAAGAAGAGCGTCGCGGTATCCACCAGCCAGCGCCTTCGTTCGCTGACCAGGCAGGCGGCAACGACCTGCTGGAAACCGGCATCAAGGTTATCGACCTGGTTTGCCCGTTCGCCAAGGGTGGTAAGGTTGGTCTGTTCGGTGGTGCCGGTGTCGGCAAGACCGTAAACATGATGGAACTGATCCGTAACATCGCCATGGAACACAGCGGTTACTCCGTGTTCGCTGGTGTGGGTGAGCGTACTCGTGAGGGTAACGACTTCTACCACGAGATGAAGGACTCCAACGTTCTCGACAAGGTAGCGCTGGTCTACGGTCAGATGAACGAGCCACCAGGAAACCGTCTGCGCGTAGCGCTGACCGGCCTGACCATGGCTGAGAAGTTCCGTGACGAAGGTAACGACGTTCTGCTGTTCGTCGACAACATCTATCGTTACACCCTGGCCGGTACCGAAGTATCCGCACTGCTGGGCCGTATGCCTTCGGCAGTAGGTTACCAGCCGACCCTGGCCGAAGAGATGGGCGTTCTGCAAGAGCGCATCACTTCGACCAAAGAAGGCTCGATCACCTCCGTGCAGGCCGTATACGTACCTGCGGACGACCTGACCGACCCGTCGCCAGCCACTACCTTCGCCCACCTGGACGCCACCGTCGTTCTGTCCCGTGACATCGCCTCCCTGGGTATCTACCCAGCGGTCGACCCACTGGACTCGACTTCGCGCCAGCTGGACCCGAACGTGATCGGCAACGAGCACTACGACACCGCGCGTGGCGTTCAGTATGTTCTGCAGCGCTACAAAGAGCTGAAAGACATCATCGCCATCCTGGGTATGGACGAACTGTCCGAGACCGACAAGCAACTGGTAGCCCGCGCTCGTAAGATCCAGCGCTTCCTGTCGCAGCCGTTCTTCGTGGCCGAAGTCTTCACCGGTTCGCCAGGCAAGTACGTTTCGCTCAAGGACACCATCGCAGGCTTCAGCGGCATCCTCAAAGGTGACTACGACCACCTGCCAGAACAAGCGTTCTACATGGTCGGCAGCATCGACGAAGCGATCGAGAAAGCCAAGAAACTGTAATCCCGGCGCCCCGCAAGGGGCGCTAATCAGGTTGAGGCAAGCAGATGGCTATGACAGTCCATTGCGACATCGTCAGCGCGGAAGGAGAGATCTTCTCCGGCCTGGTCGAGATGGTAGTAGCGCACGGTAACCTGGGTGATCTTGGTATCGCTCCGGGCCACGCGCCACTGATCACCAATCTCAAGCCTGGTCCGATCACGCTGACCAAGCAGGGTGGCACTCAAGAGGTGTTCTACATCTCCGGTGGCTTCCTCGAAGTGCAGCCGAACATGGTCAAGGTTCTTGCCGACACCGTGCAACGTGCTGCCGACCTGGACGAAGCACAAGCTCAGGAAGCCCTCAAGGCTGCTGAGAACGCGCTGAACACCAAGGGCTCGGACTTCGACTACAGCGCTGCTGCTGCACGTCTGGCCGAGGCCGCAGCTCAGCTGCGTACTGTCCAGCAAATGCGCAGAGGCAAGTAACTGGCCACGGCCGGTCACCTGCGTTGCGATTGAGTTAAAGGGTAGCCTCGGCTACCCTTTTTCTTTTTCTGAATTTCCCCTCTTCGGTCACCTCTGACCGCCCAGGATCGGTAGCCAGCCAATGTCCCTCGATATCGTCATTCTCGCCGCAGGCCAAGGCACCCGCATGCGTTCTGCGCTGCCCAAGGTGCTGCACCCGGTGGCCGGCAATTCCATGCTTGGCCATGTTATCCACAGCGCCCGCCAGCTGCAGCCCAAGGGTATCCACGTGGTCATCGGCCACGGCGCGGAGCTGGTGCGCGAGCGCCTGGCTGCCGATGACCTGAACTTCGTCCTGCAGGACAAGCAACTGGGTACCGGCCACGCCGTGGCCCAGGCCCTGCCGGCCATCAGCGCCGACACCGTGCTGGTGCTGTATGGCGATGTACCGCTGATCGAGGTGGACACCCTGCAGCGCCTGCTGACCAAGGTCAGCGCCAGCCAGCTCGGCCTGCTGACGGTGAACCTTGATGACCCGACCGGCTACGGCCGTATTGTGCGTGACGCCCAGGGCCAGGTGCAGGCGATCGTCGAGCACAAAGACGCCAACGATGCGCAGAAGGCAATCAAGGAAGGCAACACCGGCATCCTCGCCATGCCCGCTGCGCGCCTGGCCGACTGGATGGGCCGGCTGTCCAACAACAATGCCCAGGGCGAGTACTACCTCACCGACGTGATCGCCATGGCCGTGGCCGATGGCCTGGTGGTGGCCACCGAGCAACCCCATGACGCCATGGAAGTGCAGGGCGCCAACGACCGCCGCCAGCTGGCAGAGCTTGAACGCCACTACCAGCTGCGCGAAGGCCGCCGCCTGATGGCCCAGGGCGTCACCCTGCGCGACCCGGCACGCTTCGATGTGCGCGGCGAGGTGAGCGTTGGCCGCGACGTGCTGATCGACATCAACGTGATTCTCGAAGGCAAGGTGGTCATCGAGGACGACGTGCAGATCGGCCCGAACTGCGTGATCAAGGACAGCACCCTGCGCAAGGGCGCGATCATCAAGGCCAACACTCACCTGGATGGCGCGGTGATGGGCGAGGGCAGCGATGCCGGCCCGTTTGCCCGCCTGCGCCCGGGCAGCGTGCTGGAGGCCAAGGCCCATGTGGGTAACTTCGTCGAGCTGAAGAACGCCCGCCTGGGTGAAGGCGCCAAGGCCGGCCACCTGACCTACCTGGGCGATGCCGAAATCGGCGCGCGCAGCAACATCGGCGCCGGCACCATCACCTGCAACTACGATGGCGCCAACAAGTTCAAGACCGTCATGGGCGAGGACGTGTTCATCGGCTCCAACAACTCGCTGGTGGCGCCTGTGGAAATCCAGGCCGGGGCCACCACTGCCGCGGGCTCGACCATCACCCAGGCGGTGCCGGCCGGGCAGTTGGGCGTGGCTCGCGCCCGCCAGCGCAACATCGAAGGCTGGAGGCGGCCAGAGAAAATCAAAAAGAGCTGAGTTATCCACAGCGCTTTTTGCACAGGCCGGCTGATGTGAATAAGCCGGCCTTTTTATTTGTCCACAGGCGCCAATCACCGGTAAGCCGGCTCTCATATAACAAACTACAACTCATTGATTTAACACGGTCTCTGTGGGAACCGGCCTTGTGTCGCGATGGGCTGCGCAGCAGCCCCGGCAATTTTGCATGAGGCCGAGGCCTTGGGGTCGTTTCGCGCCCCATCGCGACACAAGGCCGCTTCCCACAGGGACCGTGGTGCATCTGCGAGAGTAGTTCCCTGCACGAAAGCGCAGCCCCTACAGGGCAAGCACTTGACTAAACAGCGGCCTTAGGTTTTGATTGCACCACTTATCTTTCGAATCGAAACTTAAAGCCGAAATGTCGAAACGAAACACGCCCCAGCGCCGCCACAATATTCTCACCCTGCTCAACGAACAGGGCGAGGTGAGCGTCGACGCCCTGGCCAAGCGTTTCGAAACTTCCGAAGTGACCATTCGCAAGGATCTCGCCGCCCTGGAGGCCAACGGCCTGCTGCTGCGTCGCTACGGCGGCGCGGTGACCATGCCCCAGGAGCTGCTGGCCGAGGCCGTGCAGCCGGTGTCGCTGTACAAGCAGGCCATCGCCAAGGCCGCCGTTGAGCGCATACGCGAGCACGCCCGGATCATCATCGACAGCGGCAGCACCACCGCGGCAATGATCCCGCAACTGGGGCGCCAGCCTGGCCTGGTGGTGATGACCAACTCGCTCAACGTGGCCCGCGCCATCAGCGAGCAGGAGCACGAGCCGGTGCTGTTGATGACCGGCGGCACTTGGGACCCGCATTCGGAGTCGTTCCAGGGCCAAGTGGCCGAGCAGGTGCTGCGCTCTTATGATTTCGACCAGCTGTTCATCGGTGCCGACGGCATCGACCTGGAGCGTGGCACCACCACTTTCAACGAGCTGCTGGGCCTGAGCCGGGTCATGGCCGAAGTGGCCCGCGAGGTGGTCGTGATGGTCGAGTCCGACAAGGTCGGGCGCAAGATCCCCAACCTCGAGCTGCCCTGGGGCAGCGTCAATACCCTTATTACCGATGATCGCCTGCCCACGGAGGCACGCGACCGCATTCAAGCCCGCGGCATCAACCTGATCTGCGCCGCTATCAGCTAGGAGCAACATCTTATGTGTGGAATCGTGGGTGCCGTTGCCGAACGCAACATCACAGCCATTCTGATCGAAGGCCTCAAGCGCCTGGAATACCGCGGCTACGACAGCGCCGGCCTGGCCGTGCTGACGCAGCAGGGCCTGGAACGCCGCCGCCGTATCGGCAAGGTCGCCGAGCTGCAGGCCGCAGTCACCGCCGACCCGTTGGTGGGCCAGCTGGGCATCGCCCACACCCGTTGGGCCACCCACGGTGCGCCGACCGAAGGCAACGCCCATCCGCATTTCTCTGGCCATGAAGTGGCGGTGGTGCACAACGGCATCATCGAGAACCACGAAGAGCTGCGTGACGAGCTCAAGGGCCTGGGCTACGTGTTCGCCTCGCAGACCGACACCGAGGTGATCGTGCACCTGCTGCACCACCTGCTCAAAACCACCCCGGACCTGGCCGAAGCCCTCAAGGCCGCAGTCAAGCGCCTGCACGGCGCCTACGGCCTGGCGGTGATCAACGCCAACCAGCCCGACCGCCTGGTCGCAGCCCGCAGTGGCAGCCCGCTGGTGATCGGCCTGGGCCTGGGCGAGAACTTCCTGGCCTCTGACCAACTGGCCCTGCGCCAGGTCACCGACCGCTTCATGTACCTCGAAGAAGGCGATATCGCCGAAATCCGCCGTGACCAGGTGCAGGTCTGGGACCAGGCCGGCAAGCCGGTGCAGCGCGAGACCGTGCAGCACAGCGAAGGCGCCGAAGCCGCCGACAAGGGCCAGTACCGCCACTTCATGCTCAAGGAAATCCACGAGCAGCCCTCGGTGGTGCAGCGCACCCTGGAAGGCCGCCTGGGCAAGGACCACGTGATGGTCCAGGCCTTCGGCCCGCAGGCTGCAGAGTTGTTCGCCAAGGTGCGCAACGTGCAGATCGTCGCCTGTGGTACCAGCTACCACGCCGGCATGGTTGCCCGTTACTGGCTGGAAAGCCTGGCCGGCATCCCTTGCCAGGTCGAAGTGGCCAGCGAGTTCCGCTACCGCAAGGTGGTGGTGCAGCCAGACACCCTGTTCGTGTCCATCTCGCAGTCCGGTGAAACCGCCGACACCCTGGCCGCCCTGCGCAACGCCAAGGAGCTGGGCTTCCTCGGCAGCCTGGCGATCTGCAACGTCGGCATCAGCTCGCTGGTGCGCGAGTCCGACCTGACCCTGCTGACCCTGGCCGGCCCGGAAATCGGCGTGGCTTCGACCAAGGCCTTCACCACCCAGCTGGTATCGCTGATGCTGCTGACCCTGGCCTTGGGCCAGGTGCGTGGCACCCTCGAAGCCGGTGTCGAGGCCGAGCTGGTAGAAGAGCTGCGCCGCCTGCCAGCGCGTCTGGGCGAAGCCCTGGCCATGGACCAGGTGGTGGAGAAAACCGCCGAGCTGTTCGCCGACAAGCACCACACCCTGTTCCTCGGCCGTGGCGCCCAGTACCCGGTGGCGATGGAAGGCGCGCTGAAGCTCAAGGAGATCTCCTACATCCACGCCGAAGCCTACCCGGCCGGCGAGCTCAAGCACGGCCCGTTGGCCCTGGTGGACAGCGACATGCCGGTGGTCACCGTGGCGCCGAACAACGAGCTGCTGGAAAAGCTCAAGTCCAACCTGCAGGAAGTGCGTGCCCGTGGCGGTGAGCTGGTGGTGTTCGCCGACGAACAGGCTGGCATGAGCAATGGCGAAGGCACCCACGTGATCAAGGTGCCGCACATCATCGACGCCCTGACGCCGATTCTGTACACCATTCCGCTGCAGCTGCTTTCGTACTACGTGGCGGTGCTCAAGGGCACTGACGTGGACCAGCCGCGTAACCTGGCGAAGTCGGTGACGGTCGAATAATCCTGTCGCTGTTCACCCAAGCCCTCGGCCTTGCCGAGGGCTTTTTTGTTTAATCGAATGCCAACCACTCTGTAGGAGCCGGCTCCTACAGAGGTTGTGATCGTACAACCTTGGTATGGACGGCTTGGAAGTGCTGTAACGAACCGATAAGCAAGATTTAGTTGTACGACGACCTATGACATGGCACTCTCTGGCTTGAAACAATTTGTCTCAAATGGCCCTGCCGGCCCTTGAGCCAATCACCACACCTCTAAAAACAAAAGCCAGGTGAACCATGAAGATCAAAGGCATCCGTTGGTGGATGGTCAGCCTTGTCACGGCTGGGCTCGTCGTCAACTACCTCGCCCGCAACACGCTGTCGGTGGCCGCGCCCACCTTGATGAGCGACCTCTCCATCAGTACCGAGCAATACGCCAAGATCGTCGCCGCCTGGCAGGTGTGCTACGCGCTGATGCAGCCGATTGCCGGCTGGTTCATCGACTTCATCGGCACCAAGCTGGGCTTTGCGGTGTTTGCCATGGCCTGGTCGGTGGCCTGTGCCGGTGCGGCGCTGGCTACAGGCTGGCAGAGCATGGCGTTCGTGCGCGGGTTGTTGGGCATGACCGAGGCGGCGGGGCTGCCGGCCGGGGTCAAGGCCACCACCGAATGGTTCCCGGCCAAAGAACGTTCGGTGGCTATCGGCTGGTTCAACATCGGCTCATCGCTCGGTGCCTTGCTGGCGCCGCCGCTGGTGGTGTGGGCGATCCTGCACAGCGGCTGGCAGCTGGCGTTCGTGCTGGTGGGCGTTTCGGGCATTGTCTGGACCCTGCTGTGGATGCTGCTGTACAAGCACCCGCGGGACCAGAAGCGCCTGAGCCATGAAGAGCGCGACTACATCCTTGCCGGCCAGGAAGCGCACTTCAAGCAGCAGGCCCGCGAGAAGGGCGCCTGGAAGCGTATCTTCAAGACCCGCAACTTCTACGCCATCGCCTCGGCGCGGATTCTGTCCGAGCCGGCCTGGCAGACCTTCAATGCCTGGATACCGTTGTACCTGATGACCGAGCGGCACATGAACATCAAGGAAGTGGCGATGTTCGCCTGGCTGCCGTTCCTGGCCGCTGACATCGGCTGTGTGCTGGGCGGCTACCTGAGCCCGCTGTTCCACCGCTACTTCAAGGTGTCGCTGTTCACCTCGCGCAAGATGGTGCTGGTGTTCGGCGCCAGCTGCATGATCGGGCCTGCCTGCATCGGCCTGGTGCAAAGCCCCTATACCGCCATTTTGCTGCTGTGCATCGGCGGCTTTGCCCACCAGACGCTGTCGGGGGCGCTGTACTCGATCACCTCGGACTCGTTCAGCAAGGACCAGGTGGCCACAGCCACCGGCATGGGCGGGATGTGCGGTTACCTGGGGGCGGCGGTGTTCACCCTGGTGTTTGGCGTGCTGGTGACGCAAATCGGCTACAGCCCGCTGTTCGTGGTGCTGGCGGTGTTCGATGTGGTGGCTGCGGTGCTGGTGTGGAAGGTGGCGCGGGAGGTGTTGGCTGAGCCTGCCAAGCAGGCTGTGTCGGTGAATTCCGAGGTGCTGGCATAGCGCAGAGCGTTTCGCGCAACTGCCTTGTGTGGCCTGTGCCGGCCCCATCGCGGGCAAGCCCGCTCCTACAGGGATCGCATGGCCGTCTGGCCTGCGCTGCCCCTGTAGGAGCGGGCTTGCCCGCGATGGGCTGCAAAGCAGCCCCGGTTACATCGGCTGATACTGAACCTTGAACCCCAAACTCATCCCTTCCCCCGGCTGCAACAACCGCAACCCCGGCCTCCCCGGCAGGTGATGGGCATTGACCGGGTGGCTGACCGGCTCGAAGCAGAAGAAGTCCTTGCCCTCCGGGCAGAACAGCAAAAAGTGCTCGGTGCCGCTGGCACTGCACGCCAGCCGATAACCAGGCTGTTCGATGAGGCAACTGCCCGGCCAGCCACCGAACCCATGATCGACCTGCCGGCTGGGCAACGGCCCCATCCGCTCGAACTGCCAATCTTCAGGCAAAGCTGCCTGGCGCGACGGCAACTGCCCGTCATCCGCCAACCACACATGCTGCGCCGCCGCCTGCAACCGGGTCTCGGCATGGCGCGGAAAGTACGGGTGCAGCCCCAAGCCGAACCAGTTTGCCACCTCGCCCTGGTTGCTCACCTGCAACTCCAGGCTCAGGCAGCCCTCATGCAGCTCTATATCCAGCGTCGCCCGATAGGCGAACGGCAGGTCACTGTCGAGGGTCAGCCGTGCGCGTCGGTCGGTGTGGTGTTCCACCTGCCAGGCCTGTTGCCAGGCGCTGCCGTGGATGGGGTAGGGGTCATGGTCGGTGTTTGGCGCCAGCGCCTGCCAGCCCTCGGGGCGGGCAAAGCCACCCTCGGCAATACGGTTGGACCACGGCACCAGCGGGTAGCAGCCCAGCCGGCGCGGCGTGCCGGCGGCCAGCGCTGGTGCATCGCTGTGGCGCAGCAGCGCCTGGCCGGTGGCCTTCACCGTCCAGTTGACCAGGCTGGCGCCCACCTCGGGGGCCAGGCTCAGGCGGGTCAGGTGGTCTTGCAGGTGCAGCAGGGTCACGGCCATCGAAGGCTCCTTGTCACAAGCGGGTCAGCTGGCGCGGCGGTAGGTCAGCAGCACGATGCCGCACACCACCACGGCGCCGCCGAGCAATTGCAGGCCACCCAACTGCTGGTCGAGCAGGGCCCAGCCCAGCAGCAAGGTGGCAATGGGTTCGACGTTCATCACCGGCGCGTTTTGCGCCATGTTCAGCCGCGGTACGCAGACGAACAACAAGGTGAAGGCCACGCCGTACAGCACCACCAGGCAGGCCAATGCGGCCCAGCCGCCGGGGCTCGAAGGCGGCGACAGCCCGGCCGGCATCACCCCGCTGGCGCCGGCCACCAGCATGCTGCTAAACACCACCAGCAAGGTCAGCAGGCTGCGCACCGGGCCGCGTACCTCGGCCAGCTTGTGGTCGGTTACCCACAGGCCGCAGGCAAATGCGCAGGCGGCGCCGAAGGCCAGGCTGACGCCCAGCGCCCAGTGCGGGTTGGCCTCGCCGCCGTCGGCCAGGCGCGCCGGCACATCCAGCGCCAGCACCAGGCCGCAGAGGATCAACCCCATGAACAGCACGGTGCGGCCGGTGGGGCGTGCGCCGCCCAAGGCCCAGGTGAGCAGCGCCAGCAGCATCGGGAAGGTGTTGCCCACCAGCAATGCCAGGGCCACTGGAATGCGCGCCACCGCCGAGTACAGGCACAGGCTCTGGGTGGCGATCAACAGGCCCAGCAGCAGTTGCCAGCGCCGTGTGCCGCTGGGTAGGCCCAGGGCCTGGCGTTGCCACAGCAACAGGCAGGCCAGCACCAGGAAGGTGATGCCCGAGCGGCAGAGAATCGCCAGCAGCACGCCGGTGCCGTCATCGAAGGCGATGCGGGCGGCGACGTGGTTGGCGGCGAACGAGCAGGCCAGCAGCGCCAGCAGGGCGATGGCCAGCTTGCGCGGGAAGAGGGGTGGGGCAGATGAGGTTACAGCCATGTGCAGGGTCCATTTGCAGAAAGAGGCTCGCTGTTGCAGGCAGTGCCGTTCTTTTGAGCGTTGGGGCTGCTTTGCAGCCCTTCGCGGGCAAGCCCGCTCCCACAGGACCGCGCTGAATTCAGAACCTGCGCTGTACCTGTGGGAGCGGGCTTGCCCGCGATGGACCGCGGCGCGGTCCCCAGTCGGCGTGTTACAGCACCACGCTAGGCAACCACAGCGAGATGGCCGGAATGTAGGTCACCGCCATCAGCACCAGGAACAGCGCCAGGTAGAATGGCAGCAGCGCCTTCACCGTCGACTCGATACTCACCTTGCCGATGGCGGAACCCACGAACAACACCGCGCCCACCGGCGGGGTGATCAGCCCGATCCCCAGGTTCACCAGCATGATCATGCCGAAATGCACCGGGTCTACCCCGATGCCGGTGATCACCGGCAACAGAATCGGCGTGAGGATCAGAATCAGCGGCGCCATGTCCATGACCGTGCCCAGCAGCAGCAACATGAAGTTGATGCACATCAGGATCACGTAGCGGTTGTCCGACAGGGTCAGGAACGCCGTGGTGATCTTCGACGGGATCTGCATCAGCGTCATCACGTAGCCAAAGCTTGCGGCAAAGCCGATCAGGATCATCACGATGCTGATGGTACGTACCGTGCGGTGCATCAGCTTGGGCAGGTCGCGCCACTTGTAGTCGCGGTAGATGAACATGGTCACGAAGAACGACCACACCACCGCCACGGCCGCCGACTCGGTGGCGGTGAACACCCCCGACAGAATGCCGCCGAGGATGATCACCATGGCCATCAGGCCCCACAGCGCTTCGCCGGCGATCTTCAGCGCCTGGCGCAGCGGGATCACCTCGCCCTTGGGGTAGTTGCGCTTCTTCGCGAACACCAGGCACAGGCCCATCATCACCGCGCTCAGTAGCAGCCCGGGCATCACCCCGGCCATGAACAGCGAGGCGATCGACACCGTGCCGCCGGCGGCCAGCGAGTACAGCACCGAGTTGTGGCTGGGCGGGGTCAGCAGCGCCTGCACCGAGCCGCTGACCGTCACTGCGGTGGAGAACTCGCGCGGGTAGCCCTTGCGCTCCATTTCCGGGATCAGCACCGAGCCTACCGAGGCGGTGTCGGCCACCGACGAGCCGGAGATGGCCCCAAAGAAAGTCGAGGCCATGATGTTGACCAGCGACAGCCCGCCGCGCACGAAGCCCACCAGCACGCCGGCGAAGGCCACCAGCCGGCGTGACATGCCGCCTTCGGCCATGATCGCGCCGGCCAGCACGAAGAACGGAATGGCCAGCAGCGAGAACTTGTTAACCCCGCCGGCCACCTGAATCATCATCGCCTGCAGCGGGATGTCGATGTACCAGGCGCCGATCAGCGCCGACAGGCCCAGGGCATAGGCCACCGGCATGCCCAGCAGAATCAGCACGATGAAGCTGCCCAACAGAATGAGTGCATCCATTTATGCGGCTCCTTCGTTTTCTTCGAGCTGGTCGAAGCGCACCACCTTGCGGTGGCTCTGGTCGCCCAGCAGGAGTTTTTCCAGCACAAAAATCAGCGTCAGCACGCCGCCGATGGGGATCGGCGCGTAGGTCATGCCCACCCGCACCCCTGGCAGCGAGGCCAGCGACTGGTTCCAGGTGGTGATGCACAACTTGGCGCCGTACCAGGCCATGAACACGCATACCAGCACCATCAGCAGTTGCACCAGCACCGACACCAGCCTGCGCTGCAGCGGTGGCAGGCGGTCGGTGATCATCGCCACCGCCATGTGCGCGCCGGCGCGGTAGCTGGCGGCGGCGCCGACGAAGGTGAACACCACCATCAACAGGATGGCCACCGGCTCCGGCCAGCTGGAGCCGGTGCCCAGCACGTAGCGGGCGAAGATGCCCCAGGGGATGATCAGCGACATGGTCAGGATCGACAGGCCGGCGATCCAGATGCAGCTGCGGTACAGCGTGTCGTTCACGCTGAGAAAAAGCGATTTCATAGGCGTCACCAAAGCGGCAGGGCGGCGGGCGCTGCACTGCCGGGGTCGTCTGGGAAGGGGCCGGGGTTACTGGACCGCGTCGATACGCTTCATCAGGTCGGCGTACTGCGCGCCGTACTTCTCGCGTACCGGGGCGGTGGCGTCGTAGAACGGCTTGGTATCGACTGTGATGAACTCGACGCCGGCGGCCTTGAGCTTCTCTTCGCTGGCGGCAGACTTGGCGTCCCACAGCGCACGCTCTTCCATCTGCGCCTCGCGGGCGACCTTCTTCACCAGCGCCTGCTGGTCGGGGGTGAGCTTGTTCCAGGTGGTCTTGGACATCACCACCGGCTCCGGCAGGATCAGGTGGTTGGTCAGGGTGAAGTACTTGGCGCTCTGGTAGTGGTTGTGCTCGAGCAGGGTTGGCGGGTTGTTCTCGGCGCCGTCGATCACCCCGGTCTGCAGGGCGCTGAAGATTTCGCCGGTGTCCATGGCGATGCCGTTGCCGCCCATGGCGTTCATCATGTCGATGAACAGCGGGTTGCCTTGCACGCGGATCTTCATGCCCTTGAGGTCTGCCAGGCTGCGCACCGGCTTTTTCGTGTAGAGGCTGCGCGAGCCGCCATCCATCCAGGCCAGGGCCACCAGGTTGAATTCGGAATTGGTGATCTTGTCGAGGATCTCCTGGCCGATGTCACCGTCAATGACTTTGCGCATGTGGGCGTGGTCGCGGAACACGAACGGCATGTTGAACACGTTCACATCCGGCACCACCGGGCCGACGATGCCCAGGCTCACGCGGGTCATCTGCACGGCGCCGATCTGGGTCTGCTCGATCACTTCCTTCTCCGAACCCAGCACGCCGCCGGCGAACATCTTGAAGGTGATATCGCCATTGCTGGCCTGTTCGAGCTTCTTGCCCATGTTCTGCTCGGCTACCACGGTCGGGTAGCCGGCCGGGTGAATCTCGGCGAACTTGATGTCCAGCGCCGAGGCCGGCATGGCCAGGCTGAAGGTGAGGGGGAGTACGGCAAGAAGCAGCTTGCGTTTGAAGGTCATGGTGAAACTCCGTGTTTTTTATTATCCGGTTTCGTTTGTGCAAGTGTTTGGGGTGCCGGGGTGGTTCAGCCGTGCCAGGCAGGCTCCTCCAGGCCCTTGGTGCCAGGGTTGAGGGCAAACACCCCGCCGGCCAGCGGCTGGTCGCCAAGGTCGGTGTCGGCAGGGCGGATCGAGGTGACGTACAGGGTGTCCAGGCTGGCGCCGCCGAAGGCGCACATCGCCGGCTTTTTCACCGGTACTTCGAGGGAGCGGTCGAGGCGCCCGTCGGGGGTGAAGCGGTGGATGAGGCCTGCATCGTTGCCGCAGATCCAGTAGCAGCCGTCCTGGTCGACGGCGGCGCCATCGGGGCGGCCGGGGTGCTCGCGCATGTCGACGAACAACCGCTGGTTGTGCGGCGTGGCGCTGTCGATGTCGTAGTCGAAGGCCCAGATCTTCTGCACCTGGGGGTGCGAGTCGGACAGGTACATGCGCCTGCCGTCGGGGCTGAAGGCCAGGCCGTTGGGCACGATCATGCCGGCCTGTTGCAGGTGCAGGCGGCCTTCGCCCTCAAAGCGGTACAGCGCGCCGACGCTTGCGCCTTGCTGCATGTCCATCAGCATGGTGCCGGCCCAGAAGCGGCCCTGGCGGTCGCAGCGGCCATCGTTGAAACGCATGCCGCCCCGGGCGTGCTCGACGCCGCTCAGCAGGCGGCTGGCGAGGCTGCCGTCGGCCTGGGGTTGCAGTTCGAAGATGCCGCTTTGCATCCCCGCCACCCAACCCTGCGGGGCGCGGGCGATGCAGGCGAGCATTTCGTCGCCTTGCCACACCTGGTGCGCGGCGTCGGCCGGGCGCCAGCGGTGCAACTGGCGGGCGGGGATATCGACCCAATAAAGGGCCTGTTCGCCGGGGTGCCACACCGGGCTCTCGCCGGTGCCGTTGCGGGCGTCGATGATCAGTTCGCAGCTCATGGGCAGGCCCTTTGACGCAGGATCAGTTGAAGGGGCCGGCCACGGCGAAGGCGCCGCCCTGGTAGACCATGCTCGGGTCATCGGCGGCGGGTGCCGGCTGGGCCTCGACCGCTGCGCGGAACGGCTCGGAGCTGTCCTTGGGCGCGTAGCCCAGGTGCTCGGCGTAGCGGTTGTCCCACCACACGGTGCGGTTGTTCGAGGCGCCGTAGACGATGGTGTGGCCAACGTCCGGAGTGAACAGGCCGCGCTCGATCAGTTGCACCAGGTCGTCATAGCTGAGCCAGGTGCAGAGCATGCGCGGGTTCTGCGGCTGCGGGAACGACGAGCCGATGCGGATGCTCACGGTCTCGATGCCGTAGCGGTCGAAGTAGAAGCTGGCCATGTCCTCGCCGTAACACTTGGACAGCCCGTAGTAGCTGTCGGGGCGGCGCGGGGAGTGGGCGTCGATGCGCTCGTCCTGGCGGTAGAAGCCGATGGTGTGGTTGGAGCTGGCGAAGATGATGCGCTTGACCCCGTGCTTGCGCGCTGCCTCGTACACGTGGAACACGCCGCAGATGTTGGGGCCGAGGATGGCTTCGAAGGAGTGCTCGGTGGACACGCCGCCGAAATGGATGATGGCGTCCACGCCTTCGACCAGGGCGTGCACGGCTGCCTTGTCGGCCAGATCGCAGGTCACCACTTCTTCGTGGGGGCCGCGGCTGGGTTCCATGGGGCTGATGTCGGAAAGGCGCAGGACCTCGGCGTAGCCTTGCAGGCGTTCGCGAAGGACCTTGCCCAGGCCGCCTGCGGCTCCGGTGAGCAGCAGGCGCTTGAGGGGGGTAGTGGTCATGGCCGGCTCTTGTTGTTAATTGTTGTAAGTTGTCGTATGACTGCGAAGATTATCGGCAGGGGTTTTGGCTGTTGTCAATGCTGCCTTGGTGGTTATGCGCTCAGCTGCAGGATCGCGCAAAACCCGAAGCCTGCGCGGTACCTGTGGGAGCAACTGTCTTGTGCTGCCTGAACCGGCTTCATCGCCGGCAAGCTGGCTCCTACCGGTACAGCGCTTGATTCTGGCCTCGCGCAATCTTGTGGGAAGCGGCCTTGTGTCGCGATGGGCTGCGTAGCGGCCCCCAAAATCCCAACACATGCAAAATCGCCGGGGCTGCTACGCAGCCCATCGCGACACGGGGCCGCTTCCCACAGGTACCGCGCAGGCTTCACGTGTCGCGCCGACCCTATGGGAGTGGCCCTTACAACAACGACAACGGGTAGTTGAAGATCAACCGGTTCTCGTCGAACTCGTTGTTGCTGTAGTCCCGGCGAATCGACGAGTTGCGCCACTTCACGCTCAAGTCCTTGAACGGCCCGCTCTGGATCACGTAGGCCAGCTCGGTTTCGCGCACCCATTCCTTGCCGTCGGTCACCGTGCCGGTGTGCACGTTGTCGCCGCTGATGTAGCGGTTCATCAGGGTCAGCCCCGGCACCCCGACGGTGACGAAGTTGAAGTCATGGCGCACCTGCCACGAGCGCTCTTCTGCGTTGTCGAAGCTTGAGTTGTAGCTGTCGTTGGCCAGGGTGCCGCCGCTGGTGCCGTTGACCCGCATCCAGGTATCGCCGTCGACCCGCTGCAGGCCCACCCAGAACGTATGCCCCGCGTACTTGGCCGAGAACATCCCCGACCAGGTCTTGTTGTCCAGTTGCCCGGCCCGCGCGGCGCCGTCGTCATCACCGTGGAAGTAACCCAGGTTGGCGCCCAGGGTCCAGTCGCCCAGGGGCTGGCTGTGGGTTAACTGCACGTACTGCTGCTGGTAGACGTCTTTAAGCTCGGCATTCCACAGGCCGAGCATGGTGCGCTTCTGGTTGAAGGTGTATTCGCCACCGACGAAGTTGAAGCGGTCGGACACCCCGCCGCCGTAGCTCATGTCTTCCATGCTCGCGTCGTTGCGCGGGCTGTTGCCGCGGAACTGCCCGCCGTACAGGGTCAGCCCGGCCAGCTCGCTTGAGGTGATCTGCCCGCCGCGGAAGGTCTGCGGCAGCGAACGGCCATCGTCCGAACGCAATATCGGCAGCACCGGCATCCATTCGCCGATCTTCAGCTCGGTCTTGGAGATCCGCGCCTTGCCCGCCACCGCCAGGCGACCGTAGTCATCGGCCGGGCGGCCATCGTCATGGCGCGGCAGCAGCGCCGTGCCGTAGGTGCCGCCACCGCCATCGAGCTTCACCGACCACAGCCCGAGCACGTCCACGCCAAAGCCGACCGGCCCTTCGGTGAACCCGGAGCGGGCGTCGAGGATGAAGCTCTGGGTCCACTCCTCGGCCTTGCTCTGCGGGTTGGCGGGGTTGGTGAAGTTGCGGTTGATGTAGAAGTTGCGCAGCCCGAGCGTGGCTTTGGCGTCCTCGACGAAGCCCTCTGCCTGGCTGGTGGCTGGCAGGCCACCTAGAACGCTGACGCCAAGCAGGGCGAAGGGAAGGGTCTGGCCGATTTTCATTATTGTTGTGCTCCCTGAGGGTGTAGCAGCCCGTCCCCCGTGCGCGCGTTGGCACCGGAGGTTGAGGCGGTGGGTGTCCGGCCCGGGGTGGGCCAGCCGATGAATGCGTGGGGTGCCGGCGTCAGCTGCCCAGGAGTGGGCGCAACGAGCCGAAGGGGCTTGCCGGGGACAGAAGCGGGTGCAGGAGACGGATGTGTCGCGTGGCGGATGTCGACATGGTGGGTCACTCGTTGTTATTTTTGTTATCGGTTGTCGTACAACGTGGCGGATTATTATCAAGCGCTGATGGGGCTGTCAACGCTTGATCTGCTTCTGCGCCAGTGAAAATTTCGCGCGTGCCATCACGTCACAGGTCAATGGACCGCCGCTGCATTTGTCGTACTTTGCCAAGCCTCTGTATCACCAAGGAGGAGAAAGTCATGAAGACAATGAAACGTATCCGCGACATCCAACCCCTCGAACACCCCGACGTCACCCTGCAGCTCAACGGCCAACCAGTGGTTGCCGCAGCAGGCGAAACGGTACTCAGCGTGCTCAACGCGGTGGGCCTGCGCCAGGTGGCGCGCAACGACCACGGCCAGGCCAGCGGCGCCTTCTGCGGCATGGGCGTGTGCCACTGCTGCCTGGTGCAGATCGACGGCCGAGCCAAGCGCCGCGCCTGCCAGACCGTGGTACGGCCGGGCATGCAGGTGGTGACCCAGGTAAACCCGGTACACGGGGAGGGCCGCCCATGAGCCTGCGCCCTGTGATCGTCGGTGGCGGCTCGGCCGGCATGGGCGCTGCCATCGAACTGGCCGAGCACGGCGTCGACAGCCTGTTGTTCGATGAAGCCTCGCGCCCGGGTGGCGTGGTGTACCGTGGCCCGCTGCGCGCAGGCGTAGACCTGGGCTACCTGGGCCCGCGCTATGCCAAGGCCTTGAGCGCGCTGCAGGAGGATTTTGCCGCCAGCGCCGAGCACATCGACCTGCGCCTGAACCACCGCGTGGTGGGCGGCGACGAGCAACGCCTTATGGTGCTCGACGCCGACGAACAGCTGCACGAAATCGACTACAGCCACCTGCTGCTGGCTGCCGGTTGCCATGAACGCAACGTGCCATTCCCCGGCTGGACCCTGCCGGGGGTGATGCTGCTGGGCGGCCTGCAACTGCAGATCAAGAGCGGTGTGGTCAAACCCCTGGGCAGCACGCTGATCGCCGGCACCGGCCCGCTGCTACCGCTGGTGGCCTGCCAGCTGCATGCCGCTGGCGCCAAGGTGGCCGGCGTGTTCGAGGCCTGCGCGTTCAACCGCATTGCCCGGGAGAGCCTGGCGCTGATGAACAAGCCGCAGCTGTTCCTCGACGGCTTGAGCATGCTGGCCTACATGAAGCTCAACGGCATCCCCATGCATTACGGCTGGGGCGTGGTCGGCGCCAGCGGCGACGCTGAACTGCGCGAAGTCAGCGTGGCTCCCTACACCAAGGACTGGCAGCCGGACATGACCCGGGTGCAGCGCGAAACCGTGCAAACCCTGGCGGTGGGCTATGGCTTTATCCCGCGCACCCAGCTTAGCCAGCAACTGGGCCTGGCCCACGGCTTCAGCGAGGACGGCTATCTGCGCGCCGAATGCAACGTATGGCAGCAAAGCAGCCGGCCCAACGTGCATCTGGCTGGCGACATGGCTGGCATTCGCGGTGGCGAGGCGGCCATGCTGACCGGGCGCATCGCGGCGGTGTCGATACTGCTGCAGATGGGCAAGCTGGATGCCGAACAGGCCATCGAGCACCGCGAGCGCTACCTGGGCAAGCTTGCCGCGATCAAGCGCTTCCGCTCCGGGGTGGAGCGCTACACCGCCCGTGGCGCCGCGCAGATAGGCCTGCCCCAGGCCGACACGGTGATCTGCCGCTGCGAGCACGTGACCCGCGAGCAGATCGACCTGGCCCTGGAGCAGGGCGTGCAAGACATGGCCAGCCTGAAGATGCGCACCCGGGTGAGCATGGGCGACTGCCAGGGGCGCATGTGCGTCGGCTATTGCAGCGACCGCCTGCGCAGCGCCACCGGGCGCCAGGACGTGGGCTGGCTGCGCCCGCGCTTCCCGGTCGACCCGATCCCGTTCTCTGCATTTACCCAGCTGGCCACGGAGGCCTGAACATGACCAAGCACTACGACATCGTCATCGCCGGTGGCGGTGTGATCGGCGCCTCTTGCGCCTACCAGCTGTCCAAGCGCAAGAACCTGCGCATCGCGCTGATCGACAACAAGCGCCCGGGCAACGCCACCCGCGCCTCGGCCGGCGGCCTGTGGGCCATCGGCGAGTCGGTGGGGCTGGGCTGCGGGGTGATCTTCTTTCGCATGATGTCCTCACGCAGCAAGCGCGAGGCCAACGGCGCGGCGGTGGTGGTGGACTCCAGCACACCGCACATCCTGCCGCAGTGTTTCTTCGACTTCGCGTTGCAGTCCAACGCACTTTATCCACAGCTGCACCAGGAGCTGATCGAGCGCCATGGCATGGACTTCAAGTTCGAGCGCACCGGGCTCAAGTACGTCATTCAGGACGAAGAGGACCAGTTGTACGCCGAGCATATCGTGCGGCACATCCCGCACCTGGCCGACCAGGTGCGCTGGCTCGACCGCGCCGCGCTGCGTGCTGCGGAGCCGGCGGTGACGCCGCAGGCCACCGGCGCGCTGGAATTTCTCTGCGATCACCAGGTCAGCCCGTTCCGCCTGGGCGATGCGTTCATGGAGGCGGCGCGGCAGAACGGCGTACACCTGTACCCCAACGTCGATGTCACCGGTGTGTTGCACCAGGGCTCGCGGATCAAGGGCGTGCGCACCGCGCAGGCCGGCGAGTTCCATTGCGCCACGCTGATCAATGCCGCGGGCGCCTGGGCTGCCGAGTTGAGCGAGTGGGCCACCGGGCAGAGCATCCCGGTCAAGCCGGTGAAGGGCCAGATCGTGCTGACCGAGCGCCTGCCCAAGCTGCTGGATGGCTGCATCACCACCAGTGACTGCTACATGGCGCAAAAGGACAACGGCGAGATCCTGATCGGCAGCACCACCGAGGAGAAGGGTTTTGATGTAAGCAATACCTTCCCGGAGATCAGCGGATTGGTGCAGGGGGCGATCCGCTGCGTGCCGCAGCTGGCGCAGGTGAACCTCAAGCGCACCTGGGCCGGGCTGCGCCCGGGGTCGCCGGACGAGCTGCCGATTCTCGGGCCTGTGGATAACGTCGAAGGGTACTTCAATGCCTGCGGGCATTTCCGCACCGGCATTCTCACCTCGGCGATTACCGGAGTATTGCTGGATAAAGTTGTCCACAGCGAGGCGTTGCCGCTGGATATCACGCCGTTCCTGGCGTCGCGCTTCGCGGCTGTGGATAAAAAGCTGGCGAGCGGCTTGTAGCACCCGTGGGAGCGGGCTTGCCCCGCGATTACGTCAGCAGATTCAACGGTGTTGTCTGAACTGACGCTATCGAGGGCAAGCCCGCTCCCACGGTTTAATGTGTACAGCAGAACGTCAGATCTGCATCGCCATCCCGTCCACATTCATCGCCGCCTGGCGCAGGGCTTCGGAGCGGGTCGGGTGCGGGTGGCAGGTGAGGGCGATATCTTCGGCCGAGGCCGAGAACTCCATGGCCACGCAGAACTCGCCGATCATCTCGCTGACGCTCGGGCCCACCAGGTGCACGCCCAGCACCTCGTCGGTTTTGGCGTCGGCGAGCACCTTGGCGAAGCCTTCGGTCTCGTGGTTGATCTTGGCGCGGCTGTTGGCGGTGAAGGGGAACTTGCCGACTTTGTAGGCGCGGCCCTCGGCCTTGAGCTGCTCTTCGGTCTTGCCCACGCTGGCCAGTTCCGGGCGGGTGTAGATGACGCCCGGGATCAGGTTGTAGTTCACCTCATGGGGCTTGCCGTGGATGCGCTCGATGCAGGCTACCGCTTCGTCCTCGGCCTTGTGCGCCAGCATCGGGCCACTGGTGACGTCGCCGATCACCCAGATGCCCGGCACCTGGCTGCGGTGATGGTCGTTGACCAGCATGCCGCGCTTGTCGGTTTCAAGGCCCACGCTCTCCAGGTTCAAGCCCTTGGTGTACGGGCGGCGGCCGATGGCTACCAGCACATAGTCGGCCTGCAGGGTTTCGGCGGCGCCGCCGGCGGCCGGCTCGACGGTCAGGCTGACGCTGTCGGCCGAAGCTGTAGCCTGGGTCACCTTGCTACCCAGCTTGAACGCCATGCCTTGCTTGGCCAGGGCCTTTTGCAGGGTCTTGGCGGTTTCGTCATCGGTACCCGGGCAGATGCGGTCGAGGTACTCGATGACCGTCACCTGAGCACCCAGGCGGCGCCATACCGAGCCCAACTCCAGGCCGATCACCCCGGCGCCGATGACAATCAGGTGCTTGGGCACCTGGGGCAACGCCAGGGCGCCGGTGGAGTCGATGATGCGCTGGTTGTCGATGGTCACGCCCGGCAGCGGTGTGGGTTCGGAGCCGGTGGCGATGACGATGTCCTTGGCCTGCAGGGTGGTCTCGCTGCCGTCCTCGGCCTTGACGATCACCTTGCCGACACCGTCCAGGCGGCCCCAGCCCTTGACCCAGTCGACCTTGTTCTTCTTGAACAGGTACTCGATGCCCTTGGTCAGGCCGGTCACGCTTTGGTCTTTCTGCTTCATCATCTGCGCAAGGTTCAGGGTCGGCTTGACCTCGATGCCCAGGTGCGCAAATTCCTCACCGCTGGCGGCCTCATACAGCTCGGAGGCGTGCAGCAGCGCCTTGGAGGGCATGCAACCGACGTTCAGGCAGGTGCCGCCGAGGGTCGAGCGGCCTTCGACACAGGCCACGCTCAGGCCCAGCTGGCCGGCGCGGATCGCGGCGTTGTAACCGCCAGGGCCGGCGCCGATGATCACCACGTCATAGGATTTCATGGGGGTTGTCACTCCAGGGATGTGAGAAAGCGAGGAGGGCATAAGGTTAATCCCGGCGCAGCAAATTGTATACAATCTGCTGCGCTGTCGGTGGCAACACCCCTAGACCAAGGTCGTGATTACCGGAAACTTCGTACGAATGAACTACCCTCATCCGGTGGCGTCGCACATGTAAGGCCAGACGCCCCGTCTGATTGAATGGGAGGGTCATGAATGCTTGCGCAACTTCCACCCGCGTTGCAGAGCTTGCACTTGCCTTTGCGCGTCAAGCTGTGGGACGGCAACCAGTTCGACCTCGGGCCCAGCCCGCAGGTGACGATTCTGGTCAAGGAGCCCCAGCTGATCACCCAGCTCACCCACCCTAACCTGGATGAACTCGGCTCGGCCTTCGTCGAAGGCAAGCTGGAGCTGGAGGGCGATATCGGCGAGGTCATTCGCGTCTGCGACGAGCTGAGCGAGGCGTTGCTCAAGGATGAAGACGAGGTGCTGCCGGCCCGCATGGCCCATGACAAGCGCACCGACGCCGAGGCGATTTCCTACCACTACGACCTGTCCAACGATTTTTACCAGCTGTGGCTGGACCCGGACATGGCCTATTCCTGCGCCTACTTCAAGGAGCCGGACAACACGCTGGCCCAGGCCCAGCAGGACAAGTTCGATCACCTGTGCCGCAAGCTGCGTCTGCAGGCCGGTGACTACCTGCTGGATGTGGGCTGTGGCTGGGGCGGGCTGTCCCGCTTTGCTGCCCGCGAGTATGGCGCCAAGGTATTCGGCATCACCCTGAGCAAGGAGCAGTTGAAGCTCGGCCGTAAGCGGGTGAAGGAGGAGGGCCTGGCCGACAAGGTCGACCTGCAGATCCTCGACTACCGCGACCTGCCCCAGGATGGCCGCTTCGACAAGGTGGTCAGCGTCGGCATGTTCGAGCACGTCGGCCACGCCAACCTGGCGCTGTACTGCCAGCACCTGTTCGGTGCGGTACGGGAGGGTGGCTTGGTGATGAACCACGGCATCACCGCCAAGCATGTCGATGGCCGCCCCGTGGGCCGCGGTGCGGGCGAGTTCATCGACCGCTACGTGTTCCCCCATGGCGAGCTGCCGCACCTGTCGATGATCACTGCGAGCATCTGTGAAACCGGGTTGGAGGTGGTGGACGTGGAAAGCCTGCGCCTGCATTACGCCAAGACCCTCAACCACTGGAGCGAGAACCTGGAAAACCAGCTGCACCGCGCCGCCGCGCTGGTGCCGGAGAAGACCCTGCGTATCTGGCGGCTGTATCTGGCCGGCTGCGCCTATGCCTTCACCAAGGGCTGGATCAACCTGCACCAGATCCTCGCCGTCAAACCTTACGCCGATGGCCGTCACGAGTTGCCATGGACCCGTGAGGACCTGTATCGCTGAAACCTGCCCGCCGGTGTGTCCAGGTAGACGCACCGGCGTGTTGGCTACAGGATCGGTGAAATCAGCCGCGCGATACGCATGCCCAGTTGCTGCAGGCGGTGGGTGTCGCGGCTGTCTTCGGCGGTGATCTCCCGGGCCTGCTCGAAGTCCTGCAGCAGCATCTGCTCGACCTGGTCGGCGAAGGCGCGGTCGACGGTCAGCAGGGTGATCTCGAAGTTCAGGCGGAAGGAGCGGTTGTCCAGGTTGGCGCTGCCGATGGCGCTGACTTCGTCGTCCACCAGCACCACCTTCTGGTGCAGAAAACCCGGCTGATACCTGAACATGCGCACCCCCGCGCGTACCGCCTCGAAAGCGAACAGGCTGGAGGCGGCATAGACGATGCGGTGGTCGGGGCGCGACGGGATCAGAATGCGCACGTCCACACCCCTCAATACCGCCAGGCGCAGGGCCGCTAACACCGCCTCGTCCGGGATGAAATACGGGCTGGTGATCCACACCCGATGGCTGGCCGAGTGGATGGCTTCGACGAAGAACAGCGAGCAGGTTTCCTGCGGGTCGGCGGGGCCGGTGGCCAGGGCCTGGCACAGCACGCCGTCCTCGGGGTAGGTGTCGGGCAATATCAGCGGCGGCAGCTCGCGGGTGGCCCAGTACCAGTCCTCGGCGAACGACTCCTGCAGGCAGGCCAGCACCGGGCCGCTGACCTGCACATGGGTGTCGCGCCAGGGCGAAAGTTGCGGGTGCCCGCCGACATACTCGTCCCCTACATTGTGCCCGCCGAGGAAACCCGTCAGGCCATCGACCACCACGATCTTGCGGTGGTTGCGGAAGTTCACCTGGAAGCGGTTGAACAGGCCGCGGCGGGTGGCGAAGGCTTGAATCTGCACACCGCCGTCGCGCAGCACCTGGCTGTAGCGGGCCGGCAGGGCGTGGCTGCCGACCCGGTCGTACAGCACGAACACCCGCACCCCCTCGGCGGCCTTGCGCAGCAGCAGTTGCTGCAACTGCCGGCCCAGGGCGTCGTCGTGGATGATGAAGAACTGCACCAGCACCGTGTCGCGGGCCTGCTCGATGGCGGCGAAGATCGCCTCGAAGGTGGCCTGGCCGTTGATCAGCAACTTCACCTCGTTGTTGGCCAGGCACGGCATGCGCCCGAGCTTGGGCATGGCGCGCAGGGCGGCGTAGCTGTCCGACTCGCGGGCGGTCAGCGCCTCCTCCACCCAGGGCCGCCAGTTCAGGTTGGCCATGGCCACGTGCATTTCCTGGTTGGCCTGGCGCCGGGCCTGGATGTAGGCATAGAACGAGCGGGCGCCGAACACCAGGTAGGGGATCAGCGCCAGGTAAGGGATGAAGAACAGCGGCATGGCCCAGGCGATGGCGCCCTGGGCGGTACGCACGGTGAACACCGCATGCAGCGCGGCGATGATGCCGAGCAGGTGAATCAGGCCGAGCACGTAACCGAAAAAGTAGGGGCTGTGGAAATCCATATGCATCCTGCTTGCCGAGAGCACTGGCGCCTAACAGAGCATGTTCGTGGGGGGCTCTGCAACCCGGCGGCTAAAATGACGTCTAACGGCACAGTCCGGCTTGAGCCGGTATTTCCAGGAGCGTTGATCCATGAAGAATCGTCTGCCACTGCTTGCCCTGACCTTGGCCTTGGGCAGCCCGCTGGTCCATGCGCAGATGCTGCAACCCGGCTTGTGGGAGCTGACCACCAGCAACATGCAGGTCGATGGCAAGCCGCTGCCGGACATGGAGTTCATGCTTGGTCAGCTTAAGAACCTCGCGCCCGAGCAACGGGCGATGATGGAGGCCGCGCTGGCCAAGCAAGGCATCACCGTCGGCGGCAAGGGCGTGCGCTCGTGCCTGACCCCGGAGCAGGTCAAGACCGATGACATCCCGCTGCAGGACCCGCAGTCCGGCTGCACCCAGAAGATCACCGAGCGCAACGGCAATGTGTGGAAGTTCCAGTTCAGTTGCCCGAAAGCCCAAGGCCAGGGTCAGGCCACCTTCCTCAGCGACCGCGAGTTCCTCACCAAGGTCAACGGCACCTTCAACGCCTCGGGCGTTCAGCAACAAGGCAGCATGGACACCCGTGCGGTGTGGCTGGGCAGTGACTGTGGCACGGTGAAGCCGCGCAGCTGACTACCACTGCCAGCGGCTGGCGGCTACCGCGTCGTGGGCATGCAGGCTTTCTGCATGTTCCACGCGCAACTTGAAGCCCGTCACCCCCTGCGCTTGGCGCAAGGCCTGGTGCAGGCGGCGGGCAGCATCCTCGCAGAACATCAGGTTCTGGCCGTTGGCCAGGGCGAAGGCCTGCTCGTCGGCGCGCTTCACAGCGGTCTGTACCGCAGTGCCCAGGGCGCCTTCGGCGCGGTCGATCAGCTCGGTCAGGTGCAGTTCGCCGTGTGCCAGGCGTACCTGCAGCCTGGCATTGCTGCGCTGGCTGTGGGGCGTGGCGACGATGCCTTTGCTGCTGCCCAGCCATTGGCGCACGCTGTCGCGGCTCAGCGATGGGCCGGCAAAGTCCCGGTCGAACTGCTCCTGAATCAGTTGTCGCGCCAGTGCTGCCGAGCACGGGCAGGTGGAGGAGTAGGGAATATCCACCGATAGTTCCACGTGGAACATTTCTTCTTCCAGGTGTGCATCGATGCTGACCGGGTAGTGCTTCCAGCCGGCCAACGGGCTGACCAGGGCGGGGCGTTTGAGCAAATGATCAAACGCCAGGCGCAGGTAGGCGCGGCGGGACATGCCTTGGTGGCTATCGAGAAAGCGCTCCAGCACCTGGCGAATCAGCGCGGTGCTCAGGGGCTGTTGTTCCAGCATTTCCAGCGCCAGGTACAGGCGCGACATATGGATGCCGCGGGCGGTGCCATCGTCCAGGCTGACGCCGGCATCGGCCCAGGCGCTCAGGCTGCGCCCATCCAGCAGCAGCGGCAGGGCGATACCGCACATGCCCACCCAGTCCAGTGGCAGGGATTGCTCGCTGCTTTGTGCGGCGATGTCGGGGAGGGTGAGGCTGGTCATGGCAAGGGTCCTGAAATGGAGGGCTTAGCGGCAACCGCCGACGAGGCTGCAGTGCAGGTCGAAGCGCTGGCCGCTGGAACTGGAGACGCGGTTGAGGGTGGTCCAGCCAATGCGCCGGCTGTAGCCGACCCAGGCTTCGCCGTCGCTGGCCAAACCAGTGAAGAAGGTCAGTGCGCCGTAGCGGCTGTTGGTTTGCGCCCAAAGCCGCTTGCCGGCACTTTCGTAGCCGCGCAGGTAAAAGGTGCTGCCTTCGGTGCGCACGCTGTAGTAGTTGCCCTTGCTGTCTTGGCAGGCCAGCAGGGTGGCGCTGCGGGTGCACAGCGCCAGGTCGGTGCGCGGCATTGCCAACGCCGGCAGGGGCAAGGTGATCGACAGCAGCGCCAATGCGCAGAACAATTTCATGAATGACGCTCTCCGGGCGACCGTTCGGTCAGGACGGCTTGGCGAAATTGTAGTGTTATAATATAACATTGTGCAATGCATCGCTTCGAATGCGCCCGCCCGATGAGGTCCGTCATGCCCAACCGTCTTCCTGTCACCGTGCTGTCCGGCTTTCTCGGCGCCGGCAAGAGCACGCTGCTCAACCATGTGCTGCGCAACCGCGACGACTTGCGCGTCGCGGTGATCGTCAACGACATGAGCGAAATCAACATCGATGCCAGTGAGGTGCAGCGCAACGTCAGCCTGAACCGCGCCGAAGAAAAACTGGTGGAGATGAGCAACGGTTGCATCTGCTGCACCCTGCGCGAAGACCTGCTCGAAGAAGTGGCGCGGCTGGCCCACGAGGGCCGCTTTGACTACCTGCTGATCGAGTCCACCGGCATTTCCGAACCGCTGCCGGTGGCCGAGACTTTCACCTTCCGCGACGAGCAGGGCCGCAGCCTGTCGGACATGGCGCGCCTGGACACCATGGTCACGGTGGTCGATGGCCTGAACTTCTTGCGCGACTACCAGGCCGCCGACAGCCTGGCCAGCCGCGGCGAAACCCTGGGTGAGGAGGACGAGCGCTCCATCAGCGACCTGTTGATCGAACAGGTGGAGTTCGCCGACGTGCTGCTGTTGAGCAAGATTGACCTGATCAGCCAGCACGAACGCGAAGAGCTGACCGCCATACTGCGTAGCCTCAACGCCCGGGCGCAGATCGTGCCGATGGTGATGGGCGAGGTGGCGCTGTCGCGCAT
The DNA here is from genome assembly GCF_019139835.1 of Pseudomonas xanthosomatis. Classification (NCBI taxonomy): domain Bacteria; kingdom Pseudomonadati; phylum Pseudomonadota; class Gammaproteobacteria; order Pseudomonadales; family Pseudomonadaceae; genus Pseudomonas; species Pseudomonas xanthosomatis. Next base: position 500,871 of record NZ_CP077075.1, read on the forward strand.
CCTCGACACCGGGCTGTTCGACTTCGACCAGGCGGCCCAGGCACCGGGTTGGCTGCAGGAGCTGCGTGGCGAGCACGTGCCGGAAACCGAGGAATACGGCATTGCCGCCACCACCTGGCAGGCGCGCCGACCGTTCCACCCGCAGCGCTTCTTCGACTTTATCAACAGGCCATGGAGCAATGGCCGCCTGCTGCGCTCCAAGGGTTTCTTCTGGCTGGCCAGCAAATACCAGGAGGCCGGCAGCTGGTCCCAGGCCGGCGGCATGATGCGCCATGGCCTGGCCGGGCGCTGGTGGCGCTTCGTGCCCCGTGAGCAGTGGCCCCAGGATGAAGAAAACACTGCAGCGATTCTCAAGCAATGGTCGGTGGAAACCGGTGATTGCCGGCAGGAGCTGGTATTTATCGGGCAGAACATCGACTTTGCGCAGTTATCCACAGAGCTGGATGCCTGCCTGCTCAGCGATGAAGAAATGGAGCTGGAGCCAATGGCCTGGCTGCGCCTGCCCGACCCGTTCGGCCCTTGGGTCGAGGAGGCGGCGGCATGATGCTGGCGCGCCAGGCTGTGGATATCTGCCAGGTGCATAGCCCGTCGCCGCAGGTGATGACCGATATCCTGCGCGACGGCGTCAACCTGGCGGTGTGGCAGCGGCAGTTGCCGCCGCAGGTGCAGGACTTCGCCACGCTGGTGCTAAGCCTGGGCCAGACGTTTGCCGATGAGCGGGTAGTCGATGTCGACGAGGGGCAACCGGTGCAATTGCCACAGCTTCTGCGCGAGGCGGCCGACCTGCACGGCTACGAAGGTTTCGTGGCGGATGTGGCATGGCTGGTAGACGCCTATACCTGCCTGCTTGGGGCGCGGCGCATCGGTTTGCGCCTGCGGGTGCTGGACGGTGCCATGTGCCCGCGGTTTCACGTGGACCATGTACCGCTGCGGCTGTTGAGTACCTATGGCGGGGTGGGCAGTGAATGGCTGGAAGAGGGGGTGATCGACCGGCAGCGCTTGCAGCACGATCAACCGCCTGTGGATAAAATTCAACACCTGGCAGTCGGTGACGTTGCGTTGCTCAAGGGTGAGAAGTGGCAAGGTAACGAGGGGTATGGGCTTATCCACAGGTCGCCGTTGACCCCTGTGGGTGAGCGGCGGTTGCTGCTGAGCCTGGATTGGCTGGCCTGAACCGAACGCTGTACCTGTAGGAGCGGCTTCAGCCGCGAACACCGGCGCAGCCGGTGCCATCCACCGCATAGCCCGCTCCCACGCTCTAGCGATGTAGACTGGCGAACACCTCTTCGACGATGCGCAAACCATGCTCCATAACATCCCCACCCACCTTGTCGCCGGCCCCCTGGGCGCCGGCAAGACCAGCCTGATTCGCCAGCTGCTGGCCCAGCGCCCGGCCAACGAGCGCTGGGCGGTGCTGGTCAACGAGTTCGGCCAGATCGGCCTGGACGCCGCACTGCTGGCGCGTGATGAGGACGGCATCGCCATCGGTGAGGTCGCCGGTGGCTGCCTGTGCTGCGTCAACGGCATGCCGTTCCAGGTGGGGCTGGGGCGCCTTTTGCGCAAGGCGAAGCCGGACCGGGTGTTCATCGAGCCGTCCGGCCTCGGCCACCCCCGACAGTTGCTGGAGCAACTGCAACAGGCGCCGTGGACGGGCGTGCTGGCGGTACAGCCCTTGCTGATGGTGCTGGATGCCAAGGCCCTGGCGCGTGGCGAGCCGCTGCCCGAAGCGCAGCAGGCGGCGTTGCCCGCCTGTGAATTGCTGGTTATCAACAAATCGGCGGCTGTGGACAGCGCATCGCGCCTGTTGATAACCGCGAAGCTTCCAACGGTTTCGGTGTTTTGGACGGAGCAAGGTGCTTTGCCGCTGCCTCAGTTGCCAGGTTTTTCCACAACCGGTAACGCCGAGGCGGCCGTTTCGAGGCGGCCTGTGGACAAAACACCTGCCGCCATCGAGGCCTTGTGGACAGATACCACACAGCCGATCTGCCAGGCTCAGCAAGGTGAAGGTGGCTGGAGCGTGGGCTGGCGCTGGCACCCCAGCCAGTGCTTTGATCGCGAACGGTTGGCCGTATTTCTGCAGGCCTGGCCATGGCGCCGGGCCAAAGGCGTTATCCACAGCGCGCAAGGCTGGCAGTCGTTCAATGGCCTTGACGGTGACCTTCAGTGGCAGCCAAGCGAATGGCGCAAGGACTCACGCCTGGAGTTCATCTTCGGCACTGCGCAACCCTTGCCAGCGCTGCAGGCCGCCTTGGCCGCCTGCCGCCTGCAAGGCTGATCAGTTACCCCAGCGGTTGTGCTCCTGGCGCCACTGCTGCATCTCGATCACGTTGTCGGCGCGGGGCGGGGTCTTGATCTCGAACGGGTAGGGCGCCAGTTCAATTTGCATGGTGTGGGCGCCGAACTGGGTGACGGTGCCGGGGTGGCGCTGTTCACCGGTCACGGTGAACTCGAAGTTGTAGATGCGTGCCAGGCGCTTCTTGCCGTTGGCATCGCGCACGAAACCGATGCGCTTGAGCGCCACGGCATCGTCGAGCAGTTCCAGGTCGAGCTTGGCGCAATGCTGCTTGACCCGCGCCAGGGCTTTTTCGCGCAGCCCATGGTTGTGCCACAGCCAGGCGCCTGCGGTCGCCACCAGCATCAGGACGAAGAGGTTTTCCAGGGTCAACATTTGGCTTAGCTCCAGACAGGTCGATCCAGCTTAACTGCGTCTCTGGCCTGTCGTACAGATGGCATTCGGGTTCATACTGCGCGCCGCACATTCGTTCAATGGTTTCGGAATTTTCCTGCATGAAACGCACGCCGCACTTGCTCGCCATCCAGTCCCACGTCGTCTTCGGACACGCCGGCAACAGTGCCGCGGTGTTTCCCATGCAGCGGGTAGGGGTGAACGTCTGGCCGCTCAATACCGTGCAGTTCTCCAACCACACTCAGTATGGACAGTGGGCAGGCGAAGTGCTTGCTCCGGCGCAAATTCCTGCGTTGGTGGAAGGCATTTCCAATATCGGTGAACTGGGCCACTGCGATGCGGTGTTGTCGGGCTACCTGGGCAGCGCCGAGCAGGGCCGGGCGATTCTTGCCGGCGTGGCGCGCATCAAAGCTGCCAACCCACGGGCGCTGTACCTGTGCGACCCGGTCATGGGGCATGCCGAGAAGGGCTGCATCGTGCCAGCCGAGGTGGGGGAGTTTTTGCTCGACGAGGCGGCGGCGCGGGCCGACATCCTCTGCCCCAACCAGCTGGAGCTGGACAGCTTCTGCGGGCGTCGCGCGCAGTCGCTTGAAGACTGTGTGGCCATGGCCCGCAGCCTGCTTGAGCGCGGGCCGAAGGTGGTGCAGGTCAAGCACCTGAGCTACCCCGGCCGCGCCGACGACACCTTCGAGATGTTATTGGTGACTGCCGAGGGCAGCTGGCACCTGCGCCGGCCACTGCTGGCCTTCCCGCGCCAGCCGGTGGGGGTGGGCGACCTGACCTCGGGGCTGTTCCTGGCCCGTGTGCTGTTGGGGGACAACTGGTTGCAGGCGTTCGAGTTCACCGCAGCTGCGGTGCATGAAGTGCTGCTGGAAACCCAGGCCAGTGCCAGCTACGAGCTGCAGCTGGTGCGGGCCCAGGACCGCATCGCCCACCCGCGGGTGCGGTTCGAGGCGCAGCGTTTGTAACCCCTGTTGGAGCCGGCAAGCCGGCTCCAACAGAGGTCGCGCGGGATCAGCAGCCGGCTTCAGATCGAATCGGTCTTGAGGTTCTGGTAGCGCTCTTCGAGCTCCTGGCGGATCTGCCGGCGCTGCTGGCCCTGCAGGAAGCGGCGTTTCTCCTCGCTGCTTTGCGGTTGGCGCGGCGGTACCGGCACCGGGCGGCGATTTTCGTCCACGGCCACCATGGTGAAGAAGCAACTGTTGGAATGGCGTACCGAGCGCTCACGGATGTTTTCGGTCACCACCTTGATGCCCACCTCCATCGAGGTGTTGCCGGTGTAGTTGACCGAGGCCAGGAAGGTCACCAGCTCACCCACGTGCACCGGCTCGCGGAAAATCACCTGGTCCACCGACAGTGTCACGCAATAGCTGCCGGCATAGCGGCTGGCGCAGGCATAGGCGACTTCGTCAAGGTATTTGAGCAGCGTGCCGCCGTGTACGTTGCCAGAGAAGTTGGCCATGTCCGGTGTCATCAGGACGGTCATCGACAACTGGGCGTTTCCAGGTTCCATAGTGAGCTCACGGTGTGGTTGCGCTGAAACGGGGCGGGTATCTGCTGACACTTCTGTTCCCCTCTTTGAGGTTTCCCATCCTGGTACGGGACGTCGCCTGACGCTCCATCGTCACGCCGATTCTGCCATCGGCGGCGCTGGCGTTGCCGATCTGTTTCCATATATTGCACGGACGATGTGCGGCAAGGCGCGATGTTAACCTGACAGCGCCCATGCAACGTGGGCTTTTCAACCTATCACTACAGTATGTGCCTGCTTCGGTTGTCAGCGTTTTCTGACAGAGGAGCGGTTCGCCCCGTGCATCGAGACAAGGAGTATCACGCCATGCATGCCATCAGCTTCATCCAGGACCTGGCCGTGATCATGCTGGTCGCCGGTGTGGTGACCATCCTCTTTCATCGTCTCAAGCAGCCAGTGGTGCTGGGCTACATCGTCGCCGGCTTCATCATCGGCCCGCACACCCCGCCGTTCGGCCTGATTCACGACGAAGACACCATCAAGACCCTGGCCGAGCTCGGGGTAATCTTCCTGATGTTCTGCCTGGGCCTGGAGTTCAGCCTGCGCAAACTGTTCAAGGTGGGGGCCACGGCGTTCATCGCGGCGTTCCTGGAAATCGTCCTGATGATCTGGATCGGTTTCGAGATCGGCCGCTGGTTCGGCTGGAACACCATGGACTCGCTGTTCCTCGGCGCCATCCTGGCCATCAGCTCGACCACCATCATCGTCAAGGCGCTCAACGACCTGAAGATGAAGAACGAGCGCTTCGCGCAACTGATTTTCGGCGTGCTGATCGTCGAGGACATTCTTGGCATCGGCATCATCGCCCTGCTGTCGGGCATCGCCGTCAGCGGCACGGTGAGCTCGGGCGAGGTGTTCTCCACGGTGGGCAAGCTGTCGCTGTTCATGATCGTCGCGCTGGTCATCGGCATCCTGCTGGTGCCGCGGCTGCTGGCCTACGTGGCCAAGTTCGAAAGCAACGAGATGCTGCTGATTACCGTGCTGGGGCTGTGCTTCGGCTTCTGCCTGCTGGTGGTCAAGCTTGAGTACAGCATGGTGCTGGGGGCCTTCCTGATCGGCGCGATCATGGCCGAATCGCGCCAGTTGCTGAAGATCGAGCGCCTGATCGAGCCGGTTCGTGACCTGTTCAGCGCCATCTTCTTCGTCGCCATTGGCCTGATGATCGACCCCAGCATCCTGGTCGAATACGCCTGGCCGATCGTGGTCATCACCCTGGCTGTGGTGCTGGGCAAGATGCTCTCCTGCGGCATGGGGGCGTTCATTGCCGGCAACGACGGGCGCACCTCGCTGCGGGTGGGCATGGGGCTTTCGCAGATCGGCGAGTTCTCGTTCATCATCGCCGCGCTGGGCATGACCCTGCAGGTGACCAGCGACTTCCTATACCCGGTGGCCGTGGCGGTATCAGCCATCACCACGCTGCTGACGCCCTACCTGATCCGCGCTGCCGACCCGCTGTCGATCAAGCTGGGCAAGGTGGTGCCCAGCCGCCTGTCGCGGGTGCTGTCGCTGTATGGCGAATGGCTGCGCAGCATCCAGCCCCAGGGTGAAGGGGCGATGCTGGCGGCGATGATCCGGCGCATCCTGTTACAGGTGGGGGTAAACCTTGCGCTGGTGATCGCGATCTTCTTCAGCGGTGGTTATTTTGCCGGGCGCATCGGTGAATGGCTCAGTGAGTGGGTGGCCGATGGTGGCCAGCAGAAGGCGTTGATCTGGGGCGCGGCATTGCTGTTGTCGCTGCCCTTCCTGATTGCCGCGTACCGCAAGCTCAAGGCGCTGTCGATGCTGCTGGCGGAGATGGGGGTCAAACCAGAGATGGCCGGGCGGCATACCCAGCGTGTACGGCGGGTGATTGCCGAGGTGATCCCGCTGCTGTCGCTGCTGGTGATCTTCCTGCTGCTGTCGGCGTTGTCGGCCAGCATCCTGCCCACCAGCGAGCTGTTGCTGGTGATCGTAGTGGTGGCGGCGGTGGTGGTGGCATTGCTTTGGCGCTGGCTGATCCGCGTGCATACCCGCATGCAGGTGGCGCTGTTGGAGACGCTGGAGAACAGCCGCGATCATTCGCACTGAAGAGGCGTCTTCTGCGCCCGATTGTTTGTAGGAGATCATCCAGCCCTTTGGGCTGCGCTGTCGCGCAGAGAACTGGTCTGGCAGATGCGCCACGATCTCGGTGGGAAGCGGCCTTGCCGGGGCGCCGTCCGGTCGAGATGGGGCGCGAAGCGGCCCCAAGGTCTCGGCCTTATGCAAAATTGCCGGGGCTGCTGCGCAGCCCATCGCGACACAAGGCCGCTTCCCACAGGTCCTTGCTAAATCAATGAGTTGAGTTGCAGTTTGTTCTATGAGAGCCGGCTTGCCGGCGATCTGGCCGGGCCTGTTGATAGAGCGCATGGCCCCATCGCCGGCAAGCCGGCTTCTACAAGGGATATGAAAACGGGCTCAGCTTTCCAGCCAGACGTCCCGCACCCAGTGCCACACCGATTCCCAGCTTTCTTCGGTGACGATCTCTTCCTCGCCGGACCACAGCACAACGGTGCCGTCTTCTTCGACGCAGTAGTAGTCGTCGCCGTCCTGGCAGATCGGGATCAGGTCGCGGGGCACGCCGGCATCCCAGGCGTTGGCCGCCACGTCCGGCAGGTAGGTATGCGATTGCGGGTCGGTGACGGTCACCGGCTCCAGCGAGCCGTAGATCACGTCGCTGACGGTGAGCAGGTATTCCTTGAACACAAATGGAATGTTGATGAACAGCTGTTCCTCGATCTCCACCAACTGATCTTCATCGGGAAGCTCCAGCGGCACTGGTACCGGCTCGTTTGCTTCACGGAGTTGCTCGATCACTTCTTCCACGGTTCACATCCTCTAGCCTTGATGACAACGCTGCGCGTTATACCCTAGTAGCCGACTGTGGCAAAAGCAAAAACCCCGGGCCAGGGCCCGGGGTTTTGTGTACAGCGTGCGGTTATCAGTCGTTTTGACGGATACCGGCCACCAGCCAAGGCTGGTTTTCGCCCTGGGCGCGAACCATGTGCCAGCTTTCGCTGAAGGCTTCGCCCTGGTCGAAGCGCGAGGTCTTCGACACGCCACGGAAGGTCAGGGTGGCGTCGGTGTGGTTGGCGCGATCTTCTACGCCGTCCAGCTGTACGTCGAGGTTGTCGATGTAGGTGGACTGGAAGCCATCGCCCAGCTCGGCGCGCTCACGCTTGAGGAACTCGAGCATTTGCGGGGTGACGAACTCGGAGATCTTGTCCATCTCGTTGGCGTCCCAGTGCTGCTGCAGGGTCTGGAAGTGCGAACGGGCGGCCGCCAGGAAGTTGGCTTCGTTGAACCAGGCCGGTGCGTTGACCGTTGGCGAAGGGGCAGCAGCGGCGGAGCCACCGAACACCGACTGTGGGGCAGCCTGCGGCTGGGCTTCACGCTGGTACGGGGCGTGGCCGGCGGCAGCGTGCTGCGGCTGCTGCTGGCGACGGCGCGCGGCGATGAAGCGGAACACCAGGAAGGCGATCAGGCCCATGATCAGGAAGTCGAGGATCTGCATGCCCTGGAAGCCGTCGCCCATGAACATGGAGGCCAGCAGGCCACCGGCGGCGATGCCGGCCAGCGGGCCCAGCCAGCGCGAAGCACCGCCAGCGGCGGCCGGGGCGCGGCCAGGTGCGGTCGGGGCGGCAGCAGGGGTAGTCGGGGATGCCTGGCGAGTCTGGTGCATAGGTGCGGCGCCCGAGCTCTTGCCGCCACCGAAGCGCTTGGCGTTGGCGTCGAGGCTCAGCGTCAGGCCGACGCAGAGCGCCAGAGCGATGCTAAGAAAACGTTGCATAAGTTGGGGGTTCCCATTTTGTGGATTGCACGCGCGTCATGGTGCACATGAAGCAGCAGACATGACCAGCGACAAGATGTTTCGAGCTTTTGCCTGATTGGTGAAGGAAAAGGCGACTTGTGTTGTGGGTAAGTGCCCTATCGTCAGCAAGCCGGCTCCTACAGAGATCGCGCAGCCTTCAAATCTGCGCTGTATCTGTAAGAGCCGGCTTGCCGGTGATGAGGCCGGCACAGCCAGCACAAGACAGTTGCTCCTACAGGGCCTCGAGTTTTGCGTAGCCAAGCATCAGCCACTTGCTGCCTTCGTCGAAGTTCACCTGCACCCGGGCCTGGGCGCCGGAGCCTTCGAAGTTGAGGATCACGCCCTCGCCGAACACCGCATGCTGCACGCGCTGGCCAAGGTTGAAGGCGGTCTGCGGAATGTTGGCGTTGGCGAACAGGCTGCTGGCCGGCGCCTTGGCGCCGCCGAACGGGCGGCTGACGGTGTTGGACAGGCGCACTTCCTGTACCAGCCCGGCCGGAATCTCGCGTACGAAGCGCGACACCTTGTTGTAGGTTTCGCTGCCATACAGCCGGCGGGTCTCGGCGTAGGTCATGATCAGCTGGCGCATGGCCCGGGTGATGCCGACGTAGGCCAGGCGGCGTTCCTCTTCAAGGCGGCCTGGCTCTTCCAGGCTCATCTTGTGCGGGAACAGCCCCTCTTCCATGCCCACCAGGAACACGTAGGGGAATTCCAGGCCCTTGGCGCTGTGCAGGGTCATCAGCTGGATGCTGTCTTCGTGCTCGTCGGCCTGGGTGTCGCCGGCCTCGAGCGAGGCGTGGCCGAGGAACGCCGACAGCGGCGACAGGTCGGCGTCTTCTTCGCTGGTTTCGAAGTTGCGCGCGGCACTGACCAGTTCCTCAAGGTTTTCTACCCGGGCCTGGCCTTTTTCGCCCTTTTCTTCCTGGTGGTAGATGATCAGCCCGGACTGCTCGATGACTGTCTGGGTCATCAGGTGCAGCGGCATGTCGGCGACCTTGCTGGCGAGGTTCTCGATCAGCTCGATGAACGCACCCAGGGCGCTGGCGGCGCGGCCTTTGAGGGCCTTGGCGGCCAGCAGCTGGCACATGGCTTGCCACATCGACAGCTGCGCGTGGCGGGCGTGGTCGCGGATGGCTTCGACGGTTTTTTCGCCGATGCCGCGTGGCGGCACGTTGATCACCCGCTCCAGTGCCGCGTCGTTGCCACGGCCCTCGAGCAGGCGCAGGTAGGCCATGGCGTTCTTGATTTCGGCGCGCTCGAAGAAGCGCTGGCCGCCATAGATGCGGTACGGGATGCGTTCGCGCAGCAGCGCCTCTTCAAGCACCCGCGACTGGGCGTTGGAGCGGTACAGGATGGCGATTTCGTTGCGCGCATTGCCCTGCTTGACCAGGCTTTCGATGGTTTCGACCACGTAGCGCGCTTCGTCGTGCTCGTTGTAGGCGGCGTACAGCGTCAGCGGCTCGCCTTCGCCCATGTCGGTCCACAGCTCCTTGCCCAGGCGCCCGCTGTTGTTGGCGATCAAGGCGTTGGCGGCCTTGAGGATGCCGCCGGTGGAGCGGTAGTTCTGCTCCAGGCGGATCATCTCGGCGTCGGGGAAGTCGGCCGTGTACTGGTGAATGTTCTCGATCTTGGCGCCGCGCCAGCCGTAGATCGACTGGTCGTCGTCGCCCACCGCCATCAGGCTCCGCCCGCCGGCACCGAGCAGGCGCAACCAGGCGTACTGAACGGCGTTGGTATCCTGGAATTCGTCCACCAGAATGTGCTGGAAGCGGCGCTGGTAGTGCTCCAGCAAACCGGGCTGGTCGCGCCACAGGTCCAGGGCACGCAGCAGCAGTTCGGAGAAGTCGATGACCCCGGCGCGCTCGCAGGCCTGCTCGTAGTTGGCGTAGATGTCGCGCATGGTGCCCAGGAACAGGTCGCCGCCGGCCTGGATATGGCGCGGGCGCAGGCCTTCGTCCTTCTGCCCGTTGATGAACCACTGGGCCTGGCGGGCAGGCCACTTTTGCTCATCCAGGCCCATTTCACGCATGACCCGCTTGATCAGGCGCTGCTGGTCGTCGCTGTCGAGAATCTGGAAGTTCTGCACCAGCCCGGCTTCCTGCCAGTGCGCGCGCAGCAGGCGGTGGGCCAGGCCGTGGAAGGTGCCCACCCACATACCGGCGGGGTTGATGCCCAGCAGTTGCTCGATACGCTGGCGCATTTCGGCGGCGGCTTTGTTGGTAAAGGTCACCGACAGGATCGAGTGCGGCGAGGCCCCTTCGACCTGAATCAGCCAGGCGATGCGGTGCACCAGCACGCGGGTCTTGCCGGAGCCGGCGCCGGCCAGCACCAGTTGGCGCCCCAGCGTGGCCGCTACGGCCTGGCGTTGGGCGTCGTTGAGGGAGTTCAGCAGGAGGGAGAGGTCATCGGTATGCATCCGCGCATTCTATGGCCGCGCGGGGGGCAGGGGCAAACGCCCGCCGTGCAAATCGCCGTCGGGCATGTTGACCGTTCATCGGCAAGCACGGCGCTGCCGCGTGGTTGAGCGGTCGCAGTACGACGCACAAGACATTTTCGAAATCATGACGCAGAGCAGTTTGGTCCGGGGCAACGCTTGTGTATCCTCCCAGCACATTTGCGGTCAGCCATAACAAGAACACAACAAGAAACCAGCCATATGACCCAGGAATGCAGGGCGATCGAGGCATCGCCGCAGGCGTTACGCAGCGTTCGCAGGCAATTTGCCACGGAACTGTCGATCGAGCGCACCCGCCTGCTTTATCAGGGCTCGCTGCTGCCCACACTGTTCATGCTGCTCAACGGCCTGCTCTGCGCCTGGCTGTTGTGGAGCCCTGCGCGCTATTTGCTGGTGAGCGTGTGGATGGTCTGGTTGCTGGCGCTGGTGGCGCTGCGGGTGATCCAGGTGGCTGCGTTCGAGGCCGCCACCCCGGCGCGCCAGGCCATGCCCGGTTGGCGGCGCATGTTCCTGCTCGGCTCGGGGTTCAGCGGGCTGACATTGGCCAGCGCGGCAATTGCCCTGGTGCCTGTGGATAACTTCGTACAGCAGGCGTGGGTGTTCGGCTTGCTGGGGGCGGCGGCGCTCTCGGCCAGTGTCGCCTATGCGGTCAGCCTGCCGGCCTTCCTGAGCTTTGCCTTGCCCTGCCTGCTGCCGCCGACCCTGTTCCTGTTCGTCTACGACGCCGGCCAGCAGCGTGGCTGGGGCTGGCTTGGGCTGATTCTGCTGGGGGCGCTGATGGTGGTGGCCTGGCAGGTCAACCGCCTGATCGAACGTGGCCTGCTGCGGCGCTTCCAGAACCAGGCGCTGATCGAGCACCTGCAAACTGCCCAGCGCCACGGCGAAGACCTCAACCACCAGCTCAGCGGTGAAGTGCGCCAGCGCCGCCAGGCCGAAGAAGAGCTGCGCAAGGCCCATGCCGGGCTCGAACAGCGCGTGGCCCAGCGCAGCCACGAGCTGGACCTGGCCAACCAGGCCCTGAGCAAGAGCGAACAGCGCCTGGCCTTGGCCCTGGAAGCCAGTGAGCTGGGGCTATGGGACTGGAACCTGGCCAGCGACGAGGTCCACCACACCCAACTGCACGCGCTGTTCGGCCTGGATGCCGAGCAGGTCCGCTCGGTGCGCGGCGACCTCAAGCCGCGCCTGCACCCCGACGACCTGCCCTTGCTGCGCCGCACCTTGGTCGAGCACCTCAAGGGCCGCACCGAGGATTACCGGGTGGAATACCGGGTGCGCCATGCTCAGGGTCACTGGTGCTGGATCGAGGACCGCGGCCGGGCCGTGGAGCGCGACGCCGAAGGCAAGGTGCTGCGCATGCTCGGCACCCGCCGCGACATCACCGCGCGCAAGCTGCAGGAAGAGCAGCAGCGCCTGGCCGCCACGGTATTCGAGGCCGCCAGCGAAGGCATTGCCATTCTGGATGCCGACTACGAACTGCTGGCGGTCAACCAGACCTTCTGCGATGTCACCGGCTACGGCCGCGCCGAGCTGATCGGGCGCAATGCCCTGGAGCTTTCGTGCAGCCGCGACGCCCGCCGCCACAGCCAGGCCATCGACCTGGCCCTGGAGCAGCAAGGCCGCTGGCAGGGCGAGCTGGTCGAGGCGCGCAAGAACGGCGAGCTCTACCCGCAGTGGCTGCAACTGAACAGTGTGCGTGACGCCCGTGGCCGCACCGCCAGCATTGTCGGCTTCTATACCGACCTGTCGGCCCGCCGCGAGTCGGAGGAGCGTTTGCGCTACCTGGCCCATTACGACGACCTCACCGGGCTGGCCAACCGCGCGCTGTTTCGCCTGCGCCTGCACGAAGGCGCCCAACGCATGCGCCTGAACGGGCGTAGCCTGGCCTTGCTGCATGTCGACCTGGACCGTTTCAAGCTGCTCAACGAAAGCCTTGGCCACGAATTGGCCGACCAGTTGCTGAAGAAGATGGCCCAGCGCATCGCCAATGCCGTGCCCGAGGCCGACACCGTGGCGCGGCTGTCGGGCGACGAGTTCGCCATCTTGTTCGACGGCTATACCAACCTGTCCAGCCTGGTGCGGGTCACCACGCGCCTGCTCGACAAGCTGCGGGTGCCGCAGCGCCTTGGTAGCCACGAAGTGGTGATCAGCGCCTCGGTGGGCATCAGCCTGCTGGCCGACGGCAATTTCGACCTGAACGCGCTGGTCAGCCAGGCCGACATGGCCAAGCAGCACGCCAAGCACCTGGGCGGCGACAATTTCCAGTTCTACACCGAGAGCCTGCGCGCCAGCACCCTGGAGCGGCTGCAACTGGAGAACGAGTTGCGCAAGGCCATCGACGAGGGGCAGTTGCTGGTCTACTACCAGCCCAAGCTGTGCTTGCGTACCGGCCAACTGCATGCCGCCGAGGCGCTGGTGCGTTGGCAGCACCCGGAACTGGGCATGGTGCCGCCGGGGGAGTTCATCGGGCTGGCGGAAGAAACCGGGCTGATCGCGCCCATGGGCGAGTTCGTGTTGCGCCAGGCGTGCTGGCAGGCCTGCCAGTGGCGGCGTCAGGGGCTGGAGATTCGCGTGTCGGTCAACCTCTCGGTGTACCAGTTGCGCCAGGGCAAGCTGGTCAGCCTGGTGCGCCAGGTGCTGGGGGAGTCCGGCCTGCCGGCGCACCTGCTGGAGCTGGAGCTGACCGAGAGCCAGTTGCTCGACAGCGTCGAGCACATCATCGCCACCTTCGAGCAGCTGCATGCGCTGGGGGTGAAGCTGGCCATCGACGATTTCGGTACCGGCTATTCCTCGCTCAGCTACCTCAAGCGCTTCCCGGTGGACTACGTGAAGATCGACCAGGCGTTCATCCGTGGCCTGCTCGAGGGCAGCCAGGACGCGGCGATCACCCGGGCGATCATCGCCATGGCCAAGAGCCTGCGCCTGCAGGTGGTGGCCGAAGGGGTGGAAACCCCGGAACAACTGGCGTTTTTGCGTGAGCATGGCTGCGATGAGGTGCAGGGCTACCTGATCAGCCGGCCGGTAGACCCTGCCGCCTTTGAGGCCTTGTTGCAGCGGCCGCCGAGCTACCTGAACGGCTGAGCGACCGACGCTTCAGGGCGGTCAGTAGGTGTCGATGATGTCGGTGATGCTGGTGATCAGCTTACGGTCGTGGATGATCTCCACCTTGGGGATATTGCTGTGATCGCCCGGCATCTGGAACGCCACCACTTTTTCGGTTACCACCTGCGGGTAGATGCCGTCCTGCTCTTGCAGCTTGAGTTCCAGTCGCAGGTTGAAAGACCGGTCCTGCAGGCCGGGCATGCTCAGCACAGGTTCAATGCCCGGGTGGGCAACGCACACCGTGCCGTATACGCGAAAACAGGCGTTGCCCGGCATCTTGTCGTTCTGGGCGACCCAGCCTTTGGTTTCGATGGTCATGTTGAAAGCCTCCTGAGTGCGGCGCGAAATGCACCGCTACAGGGGCCAGCTTCAGCTTCTGGCACAAGCCAAGGCAGCATGAAGCCTTTCAGCCATGCCACTTTCTACCTTGGTGGGCGAGCAGGCTGTTGGCTTGCTCGGGCCCGTTGCTGCCGGCGGGGTACGGGCGTGGTGCCTGGAAGTGCTCCTCCCAGCCCTGCACGATCGGGTCGATCCAGGCCCAGGCCGCCTCGACCTCGTCGCGGCGCATGAACAGGGTCGAGTCGCCCTCCAGCACATCCAGCAACAGGCGCTCGTAGGCCTCCCAGCGGCGGGTCTGGGCGAATGCCTGGGCCAGGTTCAGGTCCAGTTCCACGGGGGCCAGGCGCATGCCTTTGCCGGGGCTCTTGGTCATCATGCGCAGGCTGATGTGCTCGTCCGGCTGCAACTGGATCAGCAACTGGTTGACCTGGCCGCCGTTGAACAGCTCATGGGGCACCGGCTTGAACTGGATGACGATCTGCGAGGTGCGCCGCGCCATGCGCTTGCCGGTGCGCAGGTAAAACGGCACGCCGGCCCAGCGCCAGTTGTCGATGTGCGCCTGCACGGCGACGAAGGTCTCGGTGTCGCTGTCGTTGTCGACGTCTTTTTCGAAGTAGTAGGCCGGCACTTCCTGGCCGCCGATCTTGCCTGCGTGGTACTGGCCGCGCACGATCTTGTCCTGCACGTCCTGGCCGGTGATCGGTTTGAGCGCGCGCAATATCTTGACCTTTTCATCACGCACCGCTTCGGCCTCGAACTGCGCCGGCGGCTCCATGGCCACCAGGCACAGCAGCTGCAGCAGGTGGTTTTGCAGCATGTCGCGGGTGGCGCCGGCGCGGTCGTAGTAGCCGCCGCGGTTCTCCACGCCCAGGGTCTCGCAGACGCTGATCTGCACGTGGTCTACCTGGCTGTTGCGCCATACCGGCTCGAGCAAAGCGTTGGCGAAGCGCAGGGCCATGAGATTCTGCACGGTCTCCTTGCCTAGGTAATGGTCGATGCGAAACACCTGGGGCTCATCGAACACCGCGCCAATCGCCTCGTTGATGGCGGTGGCCGACTCCAGCGAATGGCCGATGGGCTTTTCAAGCACGATACGCGCTTCGCTATCGACCAGCCCGGCGATGCGCAGGTGGTTGGCGATGGGCACGAAAAGCGTAGGCGCGGTGGCGAGGTAGTAGATGCGCGTCAGCCCTCCAGGCTCGCCCAGATAGCGCGCCAGGCGGCCGAAATCGCCACTTTGCGAGGCGTCCATGGGGAAGTAGTCGAGCCGCGCCGAAAAGCGTTGCCACACTTCTTCGTCGAAGTCCTGGCGGGCGATTTGCGCCCGGCAGTGGCGTTCGGCAAGCCTGACGTAGTCGTTGCGCGGTAACGCCCGGCGGGCCAGGGAGATGATGCGCACGGCGTTGTGCAGGCGGTCCTCGCGATACAGGTGGTACAGCGCCGGCAGCAGCTTGTGCAGGGCCAGGTCGCCCGTGCCGCCGAAGACCAGAATGTCGCAAGGAATAGTCAAACCACCACTCTCCACGTTCGTTTAACTGGGCGGGTTGGCAAGCATGTAGTATAACTACAAGAAAGCTACATCCCGGCCAGCCGATCATAACCGAGTCCAGCCCGTGAATCTGTTGCAACATATCGCCCAATCGCGCCACCTGCTGCGCAAATCGGAACTGAAAGTAGCCGACCATGTGCTGCTGGACCCGGCTGCGGTCATGCACAGTTCCATGGCGGACCTTGCGCACAACGTCGGTATCAGCGAGCCGACCATCGTGCGTTTTTGCCGGGCGATCGGCTGTTCGGGCTTTCAGGACCTCAAGCTCAAGCTGGCGCAGAGCCTGGCCGCAGGCGCCAGTTTCGGCCAGTTCGCCATCCATGAAGACGACTCGGTAGCCGACTACAGCCTGAAGATCTTCGATACCACCCTGCACACCCTGATGGAGGTGCGCGAGCACCTCGACCCGCTGGCGTTGCAGCAGGCGGTGAGCGCCATGTCCCAGGCCCAACGCGTGGAGTTCTACGGCTTTGGTGCCTCAGGTGCGGTAGCGGCTGACGCCCAGCACAAGTTCTTCCGCCTGCTGCTCAGCGCGGCGGCGTACTCCGACCCGCACATGCAGGCCATGTCGGCGGTCACCTTGAAGCCTGGCGATGTGGCGGTGTGCATTTCGCAGTCGGGGCGCTCCAAAGACCTGCTGATCACCGCCAACCTGGTGCGTGAAAGCGGCGCCAACCTGATCACCCTGTGCCCCAGCCAAACCCCACTGGCGGAGCTGTCGACGGTGAACCTCGCCATCGACGTGCACGAGGACACCGAGATCTACACCCCGCTGACCTCGCGTATCGCCCACCTGGTGGTGATCGACGTGCTGGCCATGGGCGTTGCCATGGCCCGTGGGCCGAGCCTGGTCAACCACTTGAAGAGCGTGAAGCGCAGCTTGCGCAGCCTGCGTTTGTCGCCCAAGTCGATCAAGGCTACCGACGACTGACCTGCATGTTTTTCATGCATCGTCGAACGTGGGAGCGGGCTTGCCGCTCCCTCAAACTTCACGGTTTTGTCACCCAATCACCACCAAACCGTAAACCCCCAGGCCCACCCTGAAACTCCCGCATCCTATCTGGGAGACAGGCAATGGCTCACGATCACGACGGTTCGTACCAACCCAACGCCAAGGCTCGCAAGCAGCAGGAAAAGGACCAGCGCCGCATGGAATTCCGCCGCGCCATCGAAAGCTACTGCGACCAGCGCCAACTGCTGCGCGAAATTGCCGACTACCCCGACCTGCAAGCGGTCACGGTGTGGCAGGTGTCGGCGGCAACTTCCCCGAGAAACGCTCCCCAAGCCCGCTGATCTGCGCACGTTCGCCGCGGATGAACGCCTGGAAGGCCAAGGCCACCGGTGACTGGCGCTTGCTCCTGGACTGCACCAGGCACCAGCTGCGGTACAGCGGCAGCTCCTCCACCGGCAGCTCTTTGAGCACGCCGGTGGCCAGCTCCAGGTTGACCGCGTGGCGGGTCAGCAGGGCGATGCCAAGGCCCGCCACCACGCACTCGCGCTGCGAGTCGGTGGAGGCCACTTCCAGCGTCTGGGTGAAGTGCACGCGCTTTTCCTTGAAGAACTCCTCGCAGGCCTTGCGCGTGCCCGAACCCTGCTCGCGTACCAGCAGCGTATGAGGTTCCAGATCCTGCAGGCGCAACTGCGCAAGCTTGCACAGCGGGTGGTCGGGCGGCGCCACGGCGATGATCGGGTTGTTCAGAAACGGCAGAAACTCCAGGCCCATGTCCTGGGGCACCATCGACATCACCGTGAGGTCGTCGCGGTTGTCGGAAAGGCGCCGGATCGCCTGGGCGCGGTTGACCACGGTGAGGGTGAGGTTGACCTCCGGGTGACGTTGCTTGAAGGCGGCGAACAGGTGTGGCACGAAGTACTTGGCGCTGGACTCGATCGCCAGTTTCAGCTGCCCCTGCAGTGAGCCCTGCATGTCCGACAGCTGCATGTCGAGGTTCTCCAGGCGCCCGAAGATATCCCGGCTGGCACGCTGCAGCGCTTCGGCGGCTTCGGTCAGGTAGAGCTTCTTGCCGACGTACTCGAACAGCGGCTGCCCCACCAGCTCCTCGAGCTGGCGGATTTGTAGACTTACGGCGGGTTGCGTCAGTGCCATCTCTTCGGCTGCACGGCTGTAGGAGCGCAGATCGCACACTTCGTTGAACACCTGCAGTTGACGCAAAGTCATACGCATCAATGACTTACGCATTTTTATCCCACCATCGGCAATACCTTGTTACTCAACTATAAGCTTTTGCTTATGCAGCCTCTAACAAATATTGATTTTTGTTTATCGACCTTCAGCGCTAGGGTGATTGTGCGACTGGCCAGCAACGTCTGGTCACGCGCCGACCGGTAGAACCGGATCGTCTGTTCCTACGGCTTTGGGAAGAATCCAGTGATAAAAAAAATCCTGATCGCCAACCGGGGTGAAATCGCAGTTCGCATTGTGCGGGCCTGCGCCGAGATGGGCATTCGCTCTGTTGCGATCTATTCCGACGCCGACCGTCACGCCTTGCACGTCAAGCGCGCCGACGAGGCCTACAGCATCGGTGCCGAGCCCCTGGCCGGCTACCTGAACCCGCGCAAGCTGGTGAACCTGGCTGTGGAAACCGGCTGTGACGCCCTGCACCCGGGTTACGGTTTCCTGTCGGAAAACGCTGAACTGGCAGAAATCTGCGCCGAGCGCGGGATCAAGTTCATCGGCCCGGCCGCCGACGTGATTCGCCGCATGGGCGACAAGACCGAGGCCCGCCGCACCATGATCGCGGCCGGTGTACCGGTTACCCCCGGCACCGAAGGCAACGTTGCCGACATTCACGAAGCCCTGAGCGAGGGCGAGCGCATCGGTTACCCGGTGATGCTCAAGGCCACCTCCGGTGGTGGCGGGCGTGGTATCCGCCGCTGCAACAGCCGTGAGGAACTGGAACAGAACTTCCCGCGGGTCATCTCCGAGGCCACCAAGGCCTTCGGTTCGGCCGAAGTGTTTCTGGAAAAGTGCATCGTCAACCCCAAGCACATCGAGGCGCAGATCCTCGGTGACAGCTTTGGCAACGTGGTGCACCTGTTCGAGCGCGACTGTTCGATCCAGCGCCGCAACCAGAAGCTCATCGAGATCGCCCCAAGCCCGCAACTGACCCCCGAGCAGCGCGCCTACATCGGCGACCTGGCCGTGCGCGCAGCCAAGGCGGTGGACTACGAGAACGCCGGTACCGTGGAGTTTCTGCTCGCCGATGGCGAGGTGTACTTCATGGAGATGAACACCCGGGTGCAGGTGGAACACACCATCACCGAAGAGATCACCGGCATCGATATCGTCCGCGAGCAGATCCGCATCGCCTCCGGCCTGCCGCTGTCGATCAAGCAGGAAGACATCCAGCACCGCGGCTTCGCCTTGCAGTTTCGTATCAACGCCGAAGACCCGAAAAACAACTTTTTGCCCAGCTTCGGCAAGATCACCCGTTACTACGCCCCGGGCGGCCCGGGCGTGCGCACCGACACGGCGATCTACACCGGCTACACCATTCCACCGTTCTACGACTCCATGTGCCTGAAGCTGGTGGTCTGGGCGCTGACCTGGGAAGAAGCCATGGACCGCGGCCTGCGGGCCCTGGACGACATGCGCGTGCAGGGGGTGAAGACCACCGCCGCGTACTACCAGGAAATCCTGCGCAATCCGGAATTCCGTAGCGGCCAGTTCAATACCAGCTTCGTCGAAAGCCACCCCGAACTGACCAACTACTCGATCAAGCGCAAACCCGAAGAGCTGGCCCTGGCCATCGCCGCCGCCATCGCCGCCCACGCAGGCCTGTGAGGAACCGAATAATGTCCAAGAAAATCTTTGTTACCGACACGATCCTGCGCGACGCCCACCAGTCCCTGCTGGCCACCCGCATGCGCACCGAAGACATGCTGCCGATCTGCGACAAGCTCGACCAGGTGGGTTACTGGTCGCTGGAAGTCTGGGGCGGCGCCACCTTCGATGCCTGCGTGCGCTTCTTGAAGGAAGACCCGTGGGAGCGCCTGCGCAAACTGCGCAACGCACTGCCCAACACCCGCCTGCAGATGCTCCTGCGCGGCCAGAACCTGCTGGGCTACCGCCACTACAGCGACGATGTGGTCAAGGCCTTCGTCGCCAAGGCTGCGGTCAACGGTATCGATGTGTTCCGCATCTTCGATGCCATGAACGACGTGCGTAACCTGCGCGTGGCCATCGAAGCGGTGAAAGCCGCCGGCAAGCATGCCCAGGGCACCATCGCCTACACCGTGAGCCCGGTGCACACCATCGACGCCTTCGTCGCCCAGGCCAAGCAGATGGAAGCCATGGGTTGCGACTCGGTCGCGATCAAGGACATGGCCGGCCTGCTGACCCCGTTCGCCACCGGCGAGCTGGTGCGGGCGCTGAAGGCCGAGCAGTCGCTGCCGGTGTTCATCCACTCCCACGACACCGCCGGCCTGGCTGCCATGTGCCAGCTCAAGGCTGTTGAAAACGGTGCCGACCACATCGACACCGCCATCTCCAGCTTTGCCTGGGGCACCAGCCACCCGGGCACCGAGTCGATGGTCGCCGCGCTCAAGGGCAGCGAGTTCGACACCGGCCTGGACCTGCAACTGCTGCAGGAAATCGGCCTGTACTTCTACGCCGTGCGCAAGAAGTACCACCAGTTCGAGAGCGAATTCACCGCCGTGGATACCCGCGTGCAGGTCAACCAGGTGCCGGGCGGGATGATTTCCAACCTGGCCAACCAGCTCAAGGAGCAGGGCGCGCTCAGCCGCATGAACGAAGTGCTGGCGGAGATCCCGCGGGTGCGTGAAGACCTCGGCTTCCCGCCGCTGGTAACCCCCACCTCGCAGATCGTCGGCACCCAGGCGTTCTTCAACGTGCTGGCCGGCGAGCGCTACAAGACCATCACCAACGAGGTGAAGCTGTACCTGCAAGGCGGCTACGGCAAGGCTCCGGGTGTGGTCAACGAGCAACTGCGCCGCCAGGCCATCGGCAGCGAAGAGCTGATCGACGTGCGCCCGGCCGACCTGCTCAAGCCGGAAATGGCCAAGCTGCGTGCCGACATCGGCGCCCTGGCGCGCAGTGAAGAAGACGTGCTGACCTTCGCCATGTTCCCGGACATCGGGCGCAAGTTCCTTGAAGAGCGTGAAGCCGGCACCCTGACCCCCGAAACCCTGCTGCCGATCCCGGAAGCCGGCGCCGTGGCCTCGGCCGGCGGTGAAGGTGTACCGACCGAGTTCGTCATCGACGTGCACGGCGAAACCTACCGCGTCGACATCACCGGCGTGGGCGTCAAGGCCGAAGGCAAGCGCCACTTCTACCTGTCCATCGACGGCATGCCGGAAGAAGTGGTGTTCGAGCCGCTCAACGAGTTCGTCGGCGGCGGCAGCAGCAAGCGCAAGCAAGCCAGCGCGCCGGGCCACGTCAGCACCAGCATGCCGGGCAACATCGTCGATGTGCTGGTCAAGGAAGGCGATGTGGTCAAGGCCGGCCAGGCGGTGCTGATCACCGAGGCCATGAAGATGGAGACCGAGGTGCAGGCGGCCATCGCCGGCAAGGTCGTGGCCATCCACGTGGCCAAGGGCGACCGGGTCACCCCGGGCGAGATCCTGATCGAGATCGAGGGCTGATTAGCAGGCCCTCATCTGCAAGCGGTTAACCTCTGGGGAGCGAATGCTCCCCTTTTTTTGTTCTGTGAGTGTGCAATATTCTGCAGATTTCCCTTTTCTAAACTGGCCGCATCTGCATTTAAATGCGTAAACATTTTACGGTTACGAGAAAATCTGCACTATGCTGCAGAAGTGAAGGCGTTTCCGATCAATAACATGCAGTAAATTGCAGGTTGCCTATGTACCGACTCACCCTCCAGATCCACAACCAGGGAACGTGGCAAGACGCCGTGGCGCTGGCCTTTACACAGCCGGAACAAAACCTCGCCAGCCCATGTGAATTTGCTTATCTGTCCGATTACGTCAGGGCAAATCCGCAGAGCTATGACAGCCTCTTCTGCCAGGCCGTCAGCGCAAGACTGCCGGTGGACTTTGGCAGTCACCGGTTGGGTCAGGCGCCTGCGTTTCTTTACGACATTGCGCCGGCAGGTGCCGCCAAACGCTTTTTGCTCAAACACATCGGCCGAGAGAAACCGGCAGGCATGGGTGATGACCTGTTTCTGTTGGGGCGCTCTACCCCAGCGCCAGTCGGCAACCTGCGCATCAAGGAGTCTTGCGAGCAGCTGGATCTGGCCAATCCCATCGGTTTCACCCGCCAGGACGTCGTTTCCCGGGACCAGCGCTTTCTCGAATATGCCTACGAGCAAGGGGCCGCCATCGGTGGCGCGACCGGTGCGGGCGGAGAGGCGCCGAAGTTGCTGATGACCGAGGACGAAAGTGGGCAACTCTACCCGGACGCGGTGCTTGTCGATGAACACGCCCGCCGGCACTGGTTCATCAAATTCGCCAGGAACCAGGCACTGCTCGACGACCAGGAGATCCTGCGCGCCGAACACCTCTACTACAAAGCCTTGCAACGGCTAGGTCTAGACACGGTGGCAACCGCCCATATGGCATTGGAGGAGGGGCACAAACCCAGCCTGTGGATGGAGCGCTTCGACCGCCGGGTTTCTGCACAAGGCGTGCAGCGCCTTGCCGTGGAATCGGTGTACTCGTTGTGTGGCGTGACCGAGCCTGGCAGCCGCATGGGGCACCTGGAGGTGGTCGAGAGCCTGGTCGAGTTGTGGGACGAAGCCGGGCAGTCCGACGAAGTGCCCGGGCTGATCGCGGACTACCTTCGCCGTGACCTGATCAACAAGATCCTGGGCAACGCCGACAACCACGGGCGCAATACCGCGATCATCCGCAGCGCTGACGCATTGCGCCTGGCGCCGATCTACGATCTGGCACCGATGGTGATGGACCAGGAGGGGATCACCCGCACCACCAAATGGCCGGTGCCGATCGAGCGGGCCGGTGAAATCGACTGGCTGGCGGCATGCAACGCCTTGGCGCGTTTCATCGACCCGGAGCAGGCCTACCAGCGGTTGCGCGAGGATGCCAGGCAATTGCTGGCCTTGCCCGATATCCTCAGTGAGCTGGGTTTGGCGACCAGGGTCATGGATCACCCGGCGATTGCCCTGGGCAAGCTTGAGCGGCGCATGGCCGAATGGGGGTTGGCATGACGGTTTCCATCGATGCCCGCGGCTTGTTGATCGACAGCGTGCGTGATGCCATTGCCGATGGCAGCCTGGAGCTGGGTGCTGCGGTCAGGCGGCTGCGCACGGAGGTTGCGAAGATGCAGCAGACCCAGTTCGCGCAGATGTGCAAGATTTCGGTACGTACGCTGATCCAGATAGAGCAGGGCGAGGGTAACCCCACGCTGAAGTCGCTGAACGCCGTGTTCAAGCCGTTCGGCTTGCAGATGGGCCTGGTCAACCGCCCGCGCAAAATTCGATGAGGCCCCTGTAGGCGCCGGCTTGTCGGCGATCACCCGCGTAGCGGGTGCCATGTGTCGGGTTTGAGGGCCTCATCGCCGGCAAGCCGGCTCTCATAGAACAACACATAACTTATTGATTTAGCAGGGTCCTGTGGGAGCGGGCTTGCCCGCGAAGCAGGCGACGCGGTGTCGGGCACCGGCTTCGCCGGTGTTCGCGGGCAAGCCCGCTCCCACAGAGTCCGCGGCGGGCTCGTGCCCAGTTCTCTGCGCGACAGCGCAGCCCGAAAGGGCTGGGTGATCTCCTACAGTGGTTTGCGGCAGGCTTCAAGGGTTTGCAGTTGGCCTTGCGGCTGCTGGTTTTCATCGCTCAACCACCGCTCGAACCCCGCCGCCACCGCCGGCCACTCGCCATCGGTGATCGAATACCAGGCGGTATCGCGGTTACGGTCCTTCACCACCATGTGCTGGCGGAACACCCCTTCGAAGGCGAAACCAAAGCGTTCGGCAGCGCGTTTGGAGCGGGCGTTGGCGTCGTTGCACTTCCACTCCAGGCGGCGGTTGCCCAGCTCGAAGCCCAGCTTGCCCAGCAGGTACACCGCCTCGGTGCCTTTCGGGGTGCGCTGCATGGCCGCGCCAAAGGCGATGTGGCCGATTTCGAAGCGGCCCTGCTCGGGCACGATCGACATGTAGCTGAGAATGCCCTGCACCTGGCCACTGGCGCGGTCGATGACGCTGTAGAACAGCGGGTCGCGCCCGGCCGCGTTGCCTTCGAGCCAGCGGTCGAAGCTTGCGCGCTCGCTGAACGGGCCATAGGGCAGGTAGTCCCACAGCACCGGGTCGCAGCCCGGGCCTTGCAACACCTCCCAGAGGTCATCGCCGTGGCGCGCCGGGTCGAGTTTTTCCAGGCGGATGAAACGCCCGTCGAGGGGCTCGGCATTGGGCGTGCCGGCTGGTTTCCAGTTCAGTGCATCAGTCATGTGGCCTACAACCCTTTGCGAAATTGAATGAAGCCCGGGCGCTCGGCAACCTGCTCATACAGGCTGATGGCGGTGGCGTTGGTCTCGTGGGTCAGCCAGTGCACCTTGATGCAGCCGTCAGTCTTGGCGGTGGCGTACACGTGCTCGATCAACTGGCGGCCGATGCCCAGGCCGCGCACCTCGCTGTTCACGTACAGGTCCTGCAGGTAGCAGGAATTCTCGATGCTCCAGTTGGAACGATGGTAGATGAAGTTGACCATGCCAACCGCCTTGCCATCGACCCAGGCCAGGGTCGAGTGGGTGGGTTCGTTCGGGTCGAGCAGGCGTTGCCAGGTGCTGAGGCTGACGGCCTCGGCCAGTTCGGTCTGGTAGAAGCGCAGGTAGGCCTGCCACAGGGCCAGCCAGGCGGCGTGGTCTTCGGCGTTGACGGGGCGCAGGGTGATGTTGGGCATGGGCTTGTTCCTTCAGAGGTGGCGCATTTGCGCCGCCAGTTGGTTGTCCAGGTAATCGGGGCTGGCGGCCAGGCCCTCACGCACGCCGGCAATATCCTGCGCCGCGCGGTTCTGGCTGAGCTTGCGCGCGCCTTGCAGGCGGGCGATGGGCAGGCGAATGCCAACGATGGCGCGCAGCATGCCTTCGAGGTAATCCGCTGGCGCGTCGGCGACTTGCCAGGGTTTGTCGCGGCCCTGTTCGTGGCGTTCGGTCAGGCGGCTGACGATGTCCAGAAGCGGCGACGCTTCTTGGATGACCTCGGCCGGCCCGTAGGCGTGCACGGCGGTGTAGTTCCAGGTGGGCACCACCTTGGGGTTGTCGTCCTTGCTCGGGTAGAAGCCTGGGCTTACGTAGGCGTCGGCGCCGGGGAATACCAGCAGCGCCTCGGCGCCGTGCTGCAGGTCCTGCCATTGGCGGTTGGCCCGGGCCAGGTGGGCGTAAATGGTGCCGAACTCGCCTTCGTCGGTGGCTACCAGCACCGGCAGGTGGGTGGCCAGCAGGCCCTGCTCGCCATGGCTGACCAACATGGCCAGGCGCGTGTCGAGCATGTGCCGGTGCAACGCTTCAACGTTGTGTTCCTGGTGGGGTTTGCTGTTGTACATGCCGGTGTTCCTTGTGCTGTGGCGCCATCCTAGGCAGGCTATTGGCTCTGTGTAAGAGCCATTCATGACTGTTTTCATAGGGCCAATGCCATGAGCGAGCACACCCACGCGTTGCCCTTCGACCCGGCCGGTATCACCCTCGATCGCCGCCGTGGCCTCAGCCAGCAGCTGTACCAGGCGTTGCGCGCACGGGTGCTGGATGGCCGCCTGGGCAGCGGCACGCGGCTGCCGGCCACCCGTGACCTGGCGTTGGTGCTGGGTTTGTCGCGCAACAGCGTGGTGCGTGCCTACGACCAGCTGTACGCCGAAGGCTTCATTGAAAGCCGGGTGGGCGACGGCACTTATGTAAGCCAGCTACCAAAACTATCCACACAACTATCCACAGGGTTATCCCGTGGGTTATCAACAGAGTTATCCACATTTCGCACTTCTTATACTGAGGATTCATCCAGTTCAGAGGCTTTTTGTGAGCCTGTGCAGCGCCTGAAAAACCATCATCTACCGTTGCCTCGCACCGGCGCGCCACGGGCATTTCGAGTGGGGGTACCGGCCTTCGATCTGTTCCCGTTCGACGTGTGGGCCAAGCTGCAAGCGGGTTTCTGGCGAAAACCCGATGCCGCGCTGCTCGGCTACGGTGACCCGGCAGGGGAGTTGCCACTGCGTGAACTGATCGCCACCTACCTGCGCCGCTCCCGCGGCCTGACTTGCAGCGCTGAACAAATTGTGATCACCAGTGGCGCACAGCAGGCCATCAGCCTTTGTGCACAACTGCTCTTGCAGCCAGGTGACGGTGTGGCTGTGGAAAACCCTGGCTACCGCGCAGCCGGCAATGCTTTCGCCATGGGCGGTGCCCAGTTGCGCGGCGTGCCGGTGGACGACGAGGGCATGGATTGCGCGCGGCTGGCCGGGTTGAGCGATTGCCGGGTGGCTTATGTAACCCCTGCGCACCAGTACCCCACCGGGGTGACCATGAGCCTGGCCCGGCGCCTGGCGCTGCTGGCCTGGGCCGAGCGCCAGGAGGGCTGGGTGATTGAGGACGACTACGACGGCGAGTACCGCTACAGCGGCGCCCCACTGGCGCCGCTGGCGGCGCTGGATCGCCAGGGTCGGGTGCTGTACGTCGGCACCTTCAGCAAGGTTGCCTTTCCCGCATTACGCCTGGGCTACCTGGTGTTGCCGCGGCGCCTGGTGCAGGCCTTCAGCCAGGGCCGTGCGCTGTCGGTACGGCATTCGGAGGTGAGCACCCAGTGCGTGATGGCCGAGTTCATGGCCCAGGGGCACTTCCAGCGGCATATCCGGCGCATGCGCAAGGCCGCGCTGAGCCGGCGCAATGTGCTCAAGGCCGGGTGGCCTGCAGAGGTTGCCGGGCTGGGGGCAATGCCGGAGGTAGCGGCGGGGCTGCATGTGAAGGTGGCTGTGGATAACTTTGCGCGGGAGCAGGAGTTGGTGGCGCGGGCCGAGGCAGTGGGGGTGGAGGTCAACCCGTTGAGCGGTTACTGGTTGCCGGAAGGCGAGGTGCCTGTGGATGAAAGGGCGGGGCTGGTGTTGGGGTTTGCGGCAGTGCCGGAGGGGCAGATTGCCGAGGCGTTGATGAAATTGCGCAAGGCTTGGCGCAAAGGGTAGGGCTGCCGGCTTCTTCGCGGGCAAGCCCGCTCCCACAGGGATCGCGCCAGCTTTTAGAAATTGAGCAAGACAGTTGCTCCCACAGGTGCAATGCCTGCTTCAGGTTTGCGCAATCCTGTGGGAGCGGGCTTGCCGGAGTGCCGGACCACCGCGAAGAAGGCGCCTCAGGTCCCGGACTTGATCTTGGTCCAGGCCCGGGTGCGCGCCCGCTCGGCATCCCGCGGCAGCGGCTTGAGGGTGTACAGCTTGGCCATCGCCTCGGCAGTCGGGTACAGGTTGGGGTTGTTGCGGATCGCCGGGCTGACCTTGTCGGTGGCGTCCTTGTTCGGGTTCGGGTAGCCGACGAAGTCGCTGATCGGCGCGATCACTTCAGGGCGCAGCAGGTAGTTGATGAAGGTATGCGCATCCTCGGGGTTGGCGGCGTTTTTCGGGATTGCCAGCATGTCGAACCAGATCGGCGCGCCTTCCTTGGGCAGGCGCATGTCCACTACCACGCCGTTGTTCGCCTCCTTGGCCCGGTTGGCGGCCTGGGAGAAGCTGCCCGAGTAGCCCACCGCCACGCAGATGTCGCCGTTGGCGATGTCGGCCATGTACTTGGAGGAGTGGAAGTAGGTGACGTGCGGGCGAATCTTCAGCAGCAGGTCCTGGGCTTTCTGGTAGTCCGCCGGTTTACCGCTGTTGGGGTCCAGGCCCAGGTATGAAAGCGCCAGCGGCAAAATCTCCGACGGCGAGTCGAGCAGGGCCACGCCGCACTGCTTGAGCTTGGCGATGTTCTCTTCCTTGAAGATCAGGTCCCAGCTGTCCACCGGCGCATTTTCGCCCAGGGCCGCCTTTACCTTGGCCGGGTTGAAGCCGATCAGCACGGTACCGTACATGTACGGCACGGCAAACTTGTTGCCCGGGTCGTTGGCCTCGATCAGCTTCATCAGCGCCGGGTCCAGGTGCTGCCAGTTGGGCAGCTTGCTGCGGTCCAGCGGCTGGAATACCCCGGCCTCGATCTGCTTGGCGAGGAACACATTGGACGGCACCACCACGTCGTAGCCGGAATTGCCGGTCAAAAGCTTGGCCTCCAGCGCCTCGTTGGTGTCGAAGATGTCGTATACCAGCTTGACCCCGCTGTCCTTCTGGAAGGCGGTGAGGGTTTGCGGGGTGATGTAGTCGAACCAGTTGTACACCCGCAGGGTGCGCTGTTCGGCATGGGCGTTGAGGGCGCCGGCCAGCAGGCTGGCGGCGACGAGCGGGGCGAGCAGACGTTTGATGCGGACCATGTTCAGGCTCCTGGCTGGGCGCGCTGGAAGCCTTCCAGCACATTGACCGCGTTGATGCCGATTTCTTCCACAGCGTAGCCGCCTTCCATCACGAACAGGGTCGGCTTGCCGAGCTGGGCGATGCGTTTGCCCATCTCCAGGTAGTCGGGGCTGTCGAGCTTGAATTGCGAGATGGGGTCGTCTTTGAAGGTGTCCACGCCCAGGGACACCACCAGCACCTCGGCGTCATAGGCGTCGATGCGCTGGCAGGCCTGTTCCAGTGCGTTGCTCCAGGCAGCCCAGTCGCTGCCGGCCGGCAGCGGGTAGTTGATGTTGTAGCCAGCGCCTGCGCCCTCGCCGAGCTCATCGGCGTAACCGAGGAAGAACGGGAACTCGTCCTGCGGGTCGCCGTGGATCGAGGCGAAGAACACATCGTTGCGGGTATAGAAGATGTCCTGGGTGCCGTTGCCGTGGTGGTAGTCGACATCGAGGATGGCCACCTTGCGTCTGCCCTGGTCGAGGAAGGCCTGGGCGGCGATGGCGGCGTTGTTCAGGTAGCAGTAGCCGCCCATCACTTCGGCGGCGGCATGGTGCCCCGGCGGGCGGCACAGGGCGAAGGCCGAATGGGCGCCTTGCTGGATGGCGGCCTGGGCGGTCAGCGCCACTTGCGCCGCGCTGTAGGCGGCCTGCCAGGTGCCGGCGGTGATCGGTGCGCCGGCGTCGAAGCTGTAGTAGCCCAGCTCGCCATGCAGGCCGGTGGGCTTGACCTGGCGCAGGGTGCGCGCCGGCCAGGTGAAGGGCAGCAGGTCGCCGTCATGGCCCAGTGCGGCCCAGCGCGCCCAGGCGCCTTCGAAGAAGTTCAGGTAGTCGGCGCTGTGGATGCGCTGCAGCGGGGCGCGGCCAAAGTCGGTGGGGCCCTGGACTTCGCCGAGGTTGCGCTTTTTCACCTGCTCGAGCACATGATCGGCGCGCGAGGGCATCTCGAAGCAAGGCATCAGCTGGCCGTCGATCAGCTCGCAGCGGCCGTGGTGCAGGCGGTGGTCATCGGAATAGATCGTCAGCATTTGTTGTTCTCCGGGTAATCACTGGCGTGGGCCCATTCTGCTGGGCGGCCGGACTACCGGGGGACGTTGCAAACGGCCAAAAGGGGATAAATATGGCCAAGTACATCCTGTTCCGGCCTCTTCGCGGGCAAGCCCGCTCCCACAGGATTACCTCAGCCTTCATTGCTGCGCAGAACCTGCGGGAGCGGGCTTGCCCGCGATAGGGCCGGAACAGGTCAACCGCGAAAATGGCTCGGCGCCACGCCACTCCACCGCTGGAAGGCATGCCTGAAGCTTGCCGTCTCGCTGAACCCCAGGGTTTCGGCAATCCGGTAGATCGGCATCTGGTCCTCGGCCAGCAGCTGCTTGGCCCGCTCGAAGCGCAGCTCGTCCAGCAGCTGTTGATAACTGCTGCCCAGCGCCTGCAAATGCCGGCGCAAGGTGCGTGACGAGCAGTTCATCTGCCGCGCCAGCCCCTCAAGCCCGGGCGCGGCATCCAGCTGCTGCAGCAGCAACTGGCGAATGCGCCCAAGCCACGCCTGGCGCCCGGTGAACTCCAGGTTCAGGCGCCGGCAGCGTTCGCTCATGGCTTTGTGGGTGATGGGGTCGGCCAGCGGCAGCGGCATGTCCAGCCAGCGCCGTTCGAAGGCAAAGGCGTTGTCACCTGCCTCAAAGCCCAGCGGGCACTGGAATGCACCGGCGTAGAGCGCGTGGTAGCCCGGGCGGGCATGTTCGAAGCGCGCTGCCAGCAGGGGCAGCGGGCGGCCGAGCAGGTCGTCGCATATGACTTTCAGCGACACCAGGCAGAACTCGGCATTGAAGGCCGCCAGCGCCGGTGCGTCGTAATGCTCGCTGGCGCTGAGCCAGACCCGCTGGCCGTCATCCACCAGGCGCAGCTGAAAGACTGTTCCCAGCAGTGCCGGAAACTGCAGCGCCAGGCGCAGGGCGTCACCCAAAGTGGCACTGGAAAGCAGCGCGTAACCGAGCATGCCGTAGCACGACACATGCATGCGCCGGCCCAGTTCCAGGCCGATGTCCTCGCGCCGGGCCACGGCGTTGGCGCACACCTGCAGCTCCTGCTGGGTGGTGATGCGGGCATCGCTGTGGCCCAGGTCGGCCGGGCCTATGCCGCTGCCGGCGAGCATCTGCTGCGCGGCCACGCCGTCCTCCTGGAACACCTTGAGGATCAGCGATACCGCGTTGAGGGTGGTGAGGTGGCTGTGCAGCATGCTCGGTGTCCCGTTGGGCTGAGGGGCATTATGGAGCAAGTTGTGTGCCGGGCGGGGGAGTCAAGGCTTTGTGCCGGGTGTACCGGCCCTGTCGCCGGCAAGCCGGCTCCTGCAGGGGGCGCGTGACCTCCAGGCCGGTGCTGGCAGGCATAAAAAAAGGGCCCGTAGCGTGCGCTCGGGCCCTTGAAAGGCTGAGAGGTGTCTAGTCCCTCGACCTGGTGAGACTGTTTGCAGCGGCCGGGTTACGCCTTCAGCGGAACCAGACGTGGAGCGATCATGTTTTCCGGGCGCAGGATGTCGTTGAGCATCGCTTCGTCCAGCAGCTTCTCCTCGCGCACCAGTTCCAGCACGCCGCGGCCGGTTTCCAGGGCGACGCGGGCGATACGGGTGGCGTTTTCGTAGCCGATGTAAGGGTTCAGGGCGGTGACCAGGCCGATCGAGTGCTCGACCAGTTCACGGCAGCGCTGTTCGTTGGCAGTGATGCCGACGATGCAGTGCTCGCGCAGCATGTCCATGGCGCGTTGCAGCAGGCGGATCGAGTCGAAGATCTTGTAGGCGATCAGCGGCTCCATCACGTTCAGCTGCAGTTGGCCACCTTCGGCGGCGACGGTCAGGGCCAGGTCGTTGCCCATGATGGCGAAGGCCACCTGGTTGACGGCCTCAGGGATAACCGGGTTGACCTTGCCTGGCATGATCGAGCTGCCTGGCTGGCGCGCCGGCAGGTTGATCTCGTTGATGCCGGTGCGCGGGCCGCTGGACAGCAAACGCAGGTCGTTGCAGATCTTCGACAGCTTGACCGCGGTACGCTTGAGCATGCCGGAGAACAGCACGAAGGCGCCCATGTCGGAGGTGGCTTCGATCAGGTCGGCAGCCGGGACCAGCGGCTGGCCGCTGATGGTGGCCAGGCGCTGCACGGCCAGGGCCTGGTAGCCCGGGTCTGCGTTGATGCCGGTACCGATGGCGGTGCCGCCCAGGTTGATTTCGGTCAAAAGTTCCGGGGCCAGCGAGCGCAGGCGCTGCAGGTCTTCGGTCATGGTGGTGGCGAAGGCGCGGAATTCCTGGCCCAGGGTCATCGGCACGGCGTCCTGCAGCTGGGTGCGGCCCATCTTCAGAACGTGGTCGAACTCTTTACCTTTGGCAGCGAAGGCCTGGATCAGGCTTTCGAGGCTGGCCAGCAGGGCGTCGTGGCCCAGCAGCAGGCCCAGGCGGATGGCGGTCGGGTAGGCGTCGTTGGTCGACTGCGCCATGTTCACGTCGTTGTTCGGGTGCAGGTACTGGTACTCACCCTTCTGGTGGCCCATGGCCTCCAGCGCGATGTTGGCAATGACTTCGTTGGCGTTCATGTTGGTGGAAGTACCAGCACCGCCTTGAATCATGTCCACGACGAACTGCTCGTGGTAGTCGCCTTTGATCAGGCGCCCGCAGGCTGCGCTGATGGCAGCATGCTTGGCATCGCTCAGGTGCCCCAGCTCACGGTTGGCGTCAGCAGCAGCCTGCTTGACCATCGCCAGGCCCACTACCAGTTTCGGGTAGTGCGACAGCGGAACGCCGGAGAGGTGGAAGTTGTTGGCAGCGCGCAGGGTCTGGATGCCGTAGTAGGCATCGGCAGGGACTTCAAGGGTGCCAAGCAGATCTTTTTCGACGCGGAACGATGCAGCGGAGGACATGATGGATATCATCTCGATTTTGACCCGGCACATGCCGGAATGGCGCCAATCCTAGGCCTTAAGCCGATTTTGCGGCCAATGCTGTTGCACGCTAACCTATGCACAAACGGCATACGGTTTGGTGTGACGCCGATTGACAATCGAGCGTGTTCCATTTTGGTGCACGCGTTGCGGAGTAGTCGATGAACCTCGAAAGCAAATGGCTGGAGGACTTCAGTGCCTTGGCTTCCACGCGCAGTTTTTCGCAGGCTGCGGAGCGTCGTTTCGTCACCCAGCCGGCCTTCAGCCGGCGTATTCGCAGCCTTGAGGCAGCGTTGGGGCTGACCCTGGTCAACCGCTCGCGCACACCGATCGAACTGACCGAGGCCGGGCAGCTGTTTCTCGTCACCGCGCGCACCGTTGTCGACCAGTTGAGCGAAGTTCTCCGCCATTTGCATCATCTTGAAGGCGGCCAGGGCGAAGTTATCCAGGTGGCGGCGGCGCACTCGCTGGCATCGGGGTTTTTCCCGCGGTGGGTGGCGCAGTTGCGCAACGACGGTTTGAACATCGCCACGCGCCTGGTTGCGACTAACGTAGGGGATGCCGTGCACGCCCTGCGTGAGGGTGGCTGCGACCTGATGCTGGCGTTCTATGACCCGGACGCGGCGCTGCAGATGGACGCCGAGATCTTCCCGTCGCTGCACATGGGCACCACCGAGATGCTGCCGGTGTGCGCGGTGGGTGCCGACGGCAAGCCGATGTTCGACCTGGAAGGCGAGGGCAGCGTGCCGCTGCTGGCCTACAGCGCCGGGGCCTTCCTCGGGCGCTCGGTCAACCTGCTGCTGCGCCAGCGCAACCTGCGCTATACCACTGTGTATGAAACAGCCATGGCCGACAGCCTCAAGAGCATGGCGCTCGAAGGCATGGGCATCGCCTGGGTGCCGCGGTTGTCGATGCGCGGCGAGCTGGAGCGCGGCGAGCTGGTGATCTGCGGTGGTAGCCAGTGGCATGTGCCGCTGGAAATCCGCCTGTACCGCTGCGCGCTGGTGCGCAAGGCCAATGTGCGGCTGTTGTGGCGCAAGCTCGAAGGCGGGCCGGCGGCAGTTGACTCCAAAGTCAGCCAAACCCCCGAAAAATAAGGCCGACAGTTGGTCGCCGGGGGTGCCGTGACGGCGTCGCGTTACGCTATACTGCGCGGCCTTTCGACCGGACTGCTCCGGTCCGGATCAGCAAACAAGCCACGCCGGTCGTCCCGCGTGGCTTGTTGTTTTTTGACGCGCCTGCGGGCGCACAAGCGAAGAGGCTCGACGATGAGTGCACTGGTTGGCGTGATCATGGGCTCCAAGTCCGATTGGTCCACCCTTAGCCACACCGCCGATATGCTGGAAAAACTCGGCATTCCCTACGAAGTGAAGGTGGTTTCCGCCCACCGCACCCCGGACCTGCTGTTCCAGTACGCCGAAGAGGCCGAAGGCCGCGGCATCGAGGTGATCATCGCCGGTGCCGGTGGCGCCGCCCATCTGCCTGGCATGTGCGCCGCCAAGACCCACCTGCCGGTGCTGGGCGTACCGGTGCAGTCGTCGATGCTGTCGGGCGTCGATTCGCTGCTGTCGATCGTGCAGATGCCGGCCGGCGTACCGGTCGCCACCCTGGCCATCGGCCGGGCCGGTGCGATCAACGCCGCCTTGCTGTCGGCGAGCATCCTCGGTGCCAAGTACCCGCAGTATCACGCGGCGCTCAAGCAGTTCCGCACCGAGCAGACCGACACCGTGCTGGACAATCCAGACCCGCGCCAGGCTTGAGGCTGACTTTATGAAGATCGGTGTAATCGGTGGTGGCCAGCTGGGCCGCATGCTGGCCTTGGCGGGCACCCCGCTGGGCATGAACTTCGCCTTCCTCGACCCGGCGCCGGACGCCTGCGCAGCGCCCTTGGGCGAGCACCTGCGCGCCGACTACGGTGACCAGGGCCACCTGCGCCAGCTGGCCGACGAAGTCGACCTGGTAACCTTCGAGTTCGAAAGCGTGCCGGCCGAGACCGTCGCCTTCCTTTCGCAGTTCGTGCCGGTGTACCCCAGCGCCGAAGCCCTGCGCATCGCCCGCGACCGCTTGTTCGAAAAGAGCATGTTCCGCGACCTGGGCATCCCCACCCCGGCCTTTGCCGACATCCTCTCGCAAGCCGACCTGGACGCCGCAGTGGCCAGCATCGGCCTGCCGGCCGTGCTGAAAACCCGCACCCTGGGTTACGACGGCAAGGGCCAGAAGGTGTTGCGCAAGCCGGAAGATGTGGTCGACACCTTCGCCGAGCTGGGCAGCGTGCCGTGCCTGCTTGAAGGCTTCGTGCCGTTCACCGGCGAAGTGTCGCTGGTGGCCGTGCGTGCCCGCGATGGCGAAACCCGCTTCTACCCGCTGGTGCACAACACCCACGACAGCGGCATTCTCAAGCTGTCGGTGGCAAGCGACGCGCACCCGCTGCAGGCCCTGGCCGAAGACTACGTCGGCCGTGTGCTCAAGCAACTGGACTACGTTGGCGTGATGGCCTTCGAGTTCTTCGAGGTGGACGGTGGCCTGAAGGCCAACGAGATCGCCCCGCGGGTGCACAACTCCGGGCACTGGACCATCGAAGGCGCCGAGTGCAGCCAGTTCGAGAACCACCTGCGCGCCGTTGCCGGCCTGCCGCTGGGCTCGACCGCCAAGGTCGGCGAGAGCGCCATGCTCAACTTCATCGGCGAAGTGCCGGCGGTGGACAAGGTCGTGGCCATCGACGGCTGCCACCTGCACCACTACGGCAAGGCGTTCAAGCTTGGGCGCAAGGTTGGCCACGCCACCCTGCGTTGCCAGGATATGGCCACCCTCAAGGCCAAGATCGCCGAAGTAGAGGCGTTGATCGCCGGCTGATCGAACTTCTGTCGGTCTGTAGCCCTCTGAAATGGCAACTCGCCAAAGCGCTGTCTAGGCTTTGGCGTGTTCCATCTTCAATTATCGAGGGATTGCCATGGGCATCATTGGAACCATCTTCATCGGCCTGATCGTCGGCCTGCTGGCGCGTTTCCTGAAACCGGGCGACGACAGCATGGGCTGGATCATGACCATCCTGCTCGGTATCGCAGGCTCTTTGGTCGCCACCTATGGCGGGCAGGCGCTGGGCATCTACCAGGCGGGGCAGGCCGCGGGCTTCTTCGGGGCCCTGGTGGGCGCCATCCTGCTGTTGGTGATCTACGGCTTCATCAAGAAGAACTGAACACAGGCTAGAATGCCCGGCAATTCAATCCTGAGTTGCCGAGCATTTTTCATGCGAGCGTTATTTCTCATTCCCCTGCTGCTGGCCAGCACCCTTGCCCATGCCGAACTGCCCGAAACCGACTGGCTGGAGCTGATGCCCAAGTCGGACCAGAAGGCCCTCGAGCAGATGCCCGAAATCGACCACAACTCCCCGGAAGCCATGGGTACGTTCACCGACAAGGGTGGCTTGAAGCAGAGCAAGGGCTTGCCGGCGGTGATGTACTCGACCAAGACCGTGGCTGCCATGAACGGCAAGCAGATCCGCCTGGGCGGTTACCCGGTGCCGCTGGAAAGCGACGCCAAGGGCAACAGCACGCTGTTCTTCCTGGTGCCCTACCCGGGGGCGTGCATCCACGTGCCGCCGCCGCCGCCGAACCAGCTGGTGCTGGTGCGCTACCCCAAGGGGCTGAAGATCGACGACATCTACACGCCGCTGTGGGTTACCGGGCAGTTGAAGGTGGAGAAGGTCAGCAATGATTTGGCCGATGCAGCGTACGCGCTGGATGCCGGGAAGGTGAGGGTGGTGGAAGACGCCGACCTGTGATGCTTTACCGACCTCTTAGCGGGCAAGCCCGCTCCCACAGGTTATGCACAGGCCCGAAGGCAGTGATCAACCTGTGGGAGCGGGCTTGCCCGCGAAGAGGCCGGTGCAGCAAACCATGGCTTAGAGCATTTCACTGCCAATGCTGAGCCCCAAGGCGTGGCTGGCCCCAGGCTTGAGCTCCACCACGTCATCCCACACATTCGCCGTCTCGATGCACAGCATGCGCTGCCAGCCGTCGTCGGCCATGTCGGCCAGTTCCCTGGCCCGTTCGGTCCAGGGGTTCCAGATCACCGCCGAGCGCGAACCGCTGCTGGTCAGGGTGATGCGCCGCTGCCAGTGCGGGTCATCGATGCTCAAGGTTTGCGGGGTATCGAGGTAGATCCGGTCGGTCTCGCCGGCAAAGCCCAGCGCGCCTTGCTGCTGGCGCTGCTGCCAGTCGGCCAGGGTCTCGATGTAGCTGAGCCCCTCGACCCCTTCCACCTGCACCTGGCGCACGTCGCTGACGGCAAAGTAGCTGTGCAGGGCCTGGCTGATGGTCACCGGGCTGTCGCCCTGGTTGTGGCTGGTGAGGGTCAGCTTCAGGTCGCTTGCCAGCTCTACCTGCAGGGTCAGGGCCACGTTGTGGGCCCAGTCCGGCAGTTGGCCCTGTGCCTGGGGCAGGGTGAAGGTCACGCTCAGGCTCTCGCCTTGCTGGTCGGCAGCCAACAGTTGCCAGTCGCGGGTACGGGCCAGGCCATGCGCCGGCGCTTCGCTGCCGCTGTACATGGCCTGTACCGGCTCAGGGTTGCGTTGCAGGTTGCCGAACCAGGGCCAGCACACCGGCACGCCGGCACGTACCGACTTGCCCTGGCGGAAGATGGCGTCTTCGCTCAGCCACAGCAGCGGTGGCTCGCCCACGCGCTGATAACTGAGAATCTGCGCGCCCTGCTGGGCGATCAGCAGCTCGGCGTGGGCGGTGGTCAGGCGCCAGCAGTTCAGCTCGCCGTGTTGTTCGGTTTCGATCCGTGGGATAACCATGCGCTCGTCTCAAAGGTTGCAGTGAGGCGTTGGACCCCATGCCAGGCAACGAGTTTACCGCGCGGCTTTCTCAGCGACGAGGCACCGAACGGGTGCGGCCACTGCCGTCGATGGCGACGAACACGAACACCGCCTCGGTGACCTTGCGCCATTCGCTGGACAGCGGGTCGTCGCTCCA
Organism: Pseudomonas xanthosomatis; assembly: GCF_019139835.1. Lineage (NCBI taxonomy): Bacteria > Pseudomonadati > Pseudomonadota > Gammaproteobacteria > Pseudomonadales > Pseudomonadaceae > Pseudomonas > Pseudomonas xanthosomatis. The sequence goes on from NZ_CP077075.1 coordinate 537,653, forward strand.
CACCTCGACCATCATCTGGATCGAGCTGCGGCCGATTTCCAGGGTCTGGGTATAGAACGAAAGCTGCGCGCCCACCGCCACCGGTACCAAAAAGGCCATGCGGTCGATGGCCACCGTGGCCACCCGGCCACCGGCGACGCGGCTGGCCATGGCGGTGCCGGCCAGGTCCATCTGGGCGACCAGCCAGCCGCCGAAGATATCGCCGAAGCCGTTGGTCTCGCGCGGCAGCGCGGTGATCTGCAGGGCCAGGTCGCCCTGCGGGATAGGATCTTCTTGTTCGAGCTCAATCATGCCGTGGGGCCTCTGACCCGTGACGCTTCGTTGGTGGCGCAGTGGAGGACGCCGTGAAAACGCTTCAGCCGAACACTGACGTCGCTTCGGGGGCGGCCAAAGGGAGACTCTGCGAAACAGTCTGACAGTACTGACTTACGTTTTCGCACAACATCCCGTGATAAACGCAACCTTTTTCTACGAACGGCCAGTATATAGACCATCACAGCCAGCGACGACCGTGCATTGGTGAATATCTGTACGGACTTTGTATGCTATCGGCTGCACTTTGCAATTTGTTATCTTCACCGCCTGAACATTCCAGAAGCCGCACCCCAAGCGGCCTGCACTCCAACAAGAGAACGTCGATGACCTCCGTGCCCAGCAGTATCGAGCAGCCTTCCCGGCCGCTGACCCGCAGTGACTACAAGACCCTTTCGCTGTCTGCCCTGGGCGGTGCGCTGGAGTTCTACGACTTCATCATCTTCGTGTTCTTCGCAACGGTAGTCGGCAAACTGTTCTTCCCCGCCGACATGCCCGAGTGGCTGCGCCTGATGCAGACCTTCGGCATCTTCGCCGCCGGCTACCTGGCGCGGCCACTGGGCGGCATCGTCATGGCCCACTTCGGCGACCTGCTGGGGCGCAAGAAGATGTTCACTCTGAGCATCTTCATGATGGCCCTGCCGACCCTGGTGATGGGCCTGCTGCCGACTTATGCACAGATCGGCCTGTGGGCGCCGATTCTGCTGCTGCTGATGCGCGTCATCCAGGGCGCGGCCATTGGCGGCGAGGTGCCGGGCGCCTGGGTGTTCGTCTCCGAGCACGTGCCGGCGCGCAACACCGGTTACGCCTGCGGCACCCTGACCGCCGGCCTGACCTCGGGCATTTTGCTGGGCTCGATGGTGGCCACGCTGATCAACACGGTCTACACCCCCGAAGAAGTGGCCGACTATGCCTGGCGTATCCCGTTCCTGATGGGCGGGGTGTTCGGTTTGTTCTCGGTGTACCTGCGCCGCTGGCTGCACGAAACCCCGGTGTTCGCCGAAATGCAGCAGCGCAAGGCCCTGGCCGAAGAGCTGCCGCTGCGTGCGGTGCTGCGTGACCACCGCGGCGCGGTGATCCTGTCGATGCTGCTGACCTGGCTGCTGTCGGCCGGCATCGTGGTAGTGATCCTGATGACCCCGGCGTTGCTGCAGAGCCTCTACCACATCAGCCCCACCGACTCGCTCAAGGCCAACAGCCTGGCCATCGTGCTGCTGAGCGTCGGTTGCATCACCGCTGGCAGCCTGGCCGACCGCTTTGGCGCTGGCCGGGTGTTTGTGGTTGGCAGCTTGCTGCTGCTGGCAAGCTCGTGGAGCTTCTACCACAGCCTGCCGACCCGCCCGGACCTGCTGTTCCCGCTGTACGCCGTGACCGGCCTGTGCGTGGGCGTGATCGGCGCGGTGCCCTACGTGATGGTCAAGGCGTTCCCGGCGGTGGTGCGCTTCAGCGGCCTGTCGTTCTCCTACAACCTGGCCTACGCCATCTTCGGCGGCCTGACCCCGATGGTGGTTACCGGGCTGCTCAAGGTCAGCCCGATGGCGCCGGCGTATTACGTGGCGTGCCTGTGCGCGCTGGGGTTGTTGGTGGGGGTCTATCTGCTGGCGAAAAAGCGCTAGAAGCCCACGCAACCGTTTCCCCGTGAGGCGGTGCGTCCCTCCTGAAACATCCTGCAAAGGCCATCCCCGACTACCGGTGATGGCCTTTCATCCAATTGTCACATTCGAGTCATATCGTGTTCATGCGGCCTGCTGATACTTGGGCCCGTTCCATCACAACCCCTACGATATTCCTGCTAGGAGCAAGGCATGAAACTGAAGCGTTTGATGGCGGCCCTGACCTTTGCCGCCGCTGGCGTTGCCACCGCCAATGCGGTCGCCGCTGTCGACCCAGCAATCCCGACCTACACCAAGACCACCGGTGTATCGGGTAACCTCTCCAGCGTCGGTTCCGACACCCTCGCGAACCTGATGACCCTGTGGGCCGAGGCCTACAAGAAGGAATATCCGAACGTAAACATCCAGATCCAGGCTGCCGGCTCGTCCACCGCGCCACCCGCCCTGACCGAAGGCACCGCCAACCTAGGCCCGATGAGCCGCAAGATGAAGGACGTCGAGCTGCAGGCCTTCGAGCAGAAGTACGGCTACAAGCCTACCGCCATCCCGGTTGCCGTTGACGCCCTGGCTGTCTTCGTGCACAAGGATAACCCGATCAAAGGCCTGACCATGGCTCAGGTCGACGCGATCTTCTCCTCCACCCGCCTGTGCGGTGGCAGGGCTGAAATCAAGACCTGGGGCGACGTTGGCGTGAAGGGCGACCTGGCCAACAAGCCAATCCAGCTGTTCGGCCGCAACTCGGTATCGGGCACCTACGGCTACTTCAAGGAAGAAGCCCTGTGCAAAGGCGACTTCAAGCCTAACGTCAACGAACAGCCTGGCTCGGCTTCGGTCGTGCAGTCGATCAGCTCCTCGCTGAACGGCATCGGCTACTCGGGCATCGGCTACAAGACCGCTTCGGTCAAGACCGTCGCCCTGGCCAAGAAAGAAGGCGGCGAGTTCATCGAAGACAACGAAGCCAACGCCCTGAACGGCACCTACCCGCTGTCGCGCTTCCTGTACGTCTACGTCAACAAGGCGCCGAACAAGCCTCTGGCCCCGCTGGAAGCCGAGTTCGTCAAGCTGGTGCTGTCGCAAGCCGGCCAGCAAGTTGTCGTGAAAGACGGCTACATCCCGCTGCCTGCCAAAGTGGTCGACAAGACCCTGGCTGACCTGGGCCTGTCCCACGCCGGCAACGTTGCAAAGAAGTAATTAGGCAGTAACCGGAAGGGGCTGGCAGCCAATGCGCCGGCCCCTCTCCACGAATTCGTCAGTCCGAGGCCAGGGTACCTGCGCGTCGGGCTTTGTTGCGTCACTGCACTGTCATGTTTTTGTCATACGGGACCGCTAGGGTGTGCGCATGAATGATCTGGCCAACTCCACCATGACCCAAAATTCTCCTCCGGTGCGCATTGATTTCAATACGCCCGAGTTGCAACGCAAGCGCCGCATGCGCGCCCTCAAGGATCGCCTGACCCGCTGGTATGTACTGGTGGGCGGGCTTGCCGTGCTGGCAGCGATCACGCTGATCTTCTTCTACCTGGCCTATGTGGTGCTGCCGCTGTTCCAGGGCGCCACGCTCACCAGCAAGAAGGCCCTGGAGCCGACCTGGCTGCAGCAGGATGCCGGCAAGCCGCTGATGATCGCCCTCGAGGAGCAGAACCTCGTGGGCATGCGTGTTTCCGACAAGGGCCAGGCCCTGTTCTTCGATACCAAGACCGGTAACGAACTCAAGCGCGTCGACCTGCCGCTGCCCGCCGGCACCCAGGTCAGCTCGATCGGCAGCGACCAGCCGGGCAGCCCGCTGGTGGTGCTGGGCCTGTCCAACGGCCAGGCGATCGTGTTCCACCACACCTACAAGATCACCTACCCGGACAACAAGAAGACCATCGAGGCGGGTATCGACTACCCCTATGGTCAGGCGCCGTTCACCCTGAGTGACGAAGGCCGCGCGCTGGAGCACGTCAGCGTCAACGTCAACGGAGAAACCCTGCTGCTGGCCGGCTCCACTGGCGCGCAACTGCAGGTGGTCGAGCTGTCGCGCACCGAGAACATGATGACCGGTGAGGTGACCACCGAGCAGAACCGCATCGTCCTGCCGCAAATGACCGAGACGGTAAAAAACATCTTCATCGACCCGCGTCAGCAGTGGCTGTATGTGGTCAACGGCCGCGCCACCGCCGACGTGTTCAGCCTGCGCGAAAAAAGCCTCAACGGCCGCTACAAGCTGCTCGAAGACGGCAACGCCGAAATCACCGCCAGCGGTCAGCTGGTGGGCGGCATCTCGCTGATCTTCGGTGACTCCAAGGGTGGCCTGAGCCAGTGGTTCATGGCCCGTGACCCGGACGGCGAGCAACGCCTGAAACTGATCCGCAGCTTCCAGCTGGGCAAGGCTCCGGTGGTGCAGATCGACGCCGAAGAGCGCCGCAAGGGCTTCATCGCCCTGGACAGCGAAGGCAAGCTGGGTGTGTTCCACAGCACCGCGCACCGCACCCTGCTGGTAGAGCCGGTCGCCGAAGGCGCAGGCATTCTGGCACTGTCGCCGCGTGCCAACCGCATCATCGTCGAAGAGGGTGGCAAGCTGCTGCCCCTGAGCCTGCGCAACCCGCACCCGGAAATCTCCTTCAGCGCGCTGTGGGGCAAGGTTTGGTACGAGAACTACGATGAGCCCAAGTACGTTTGGCAGTCGACCGCCTCGAACACCGACTTCGAACCCAAGCTGAGCCTGTCGCCGCTGACCTTCGGTACGCTCAAGGCCGCGTTCTACGCGATGATTCTGGCCGCCCCGCTGGCGATTGCCGCCGCCATCTACACCGCCTACTTCATGGCCCCGGGCATGCGCCGCAAGGTCAAGCCGGTGATCGAGCTGATGGAAGCGATGCCGACGGTGATCCTCGGTTTCTTCGCCGGCCTGTTCCTGGCACCGTATCTTGAGGGCCACCTGCCGGGCGTGTTCAGCCTGCTGCTGATCCTGCCGGTGGGCATCCTGGTGGCGGGTTTTGCCTGGAGCCGCCTGCCGGAGTCGATCCGCCTGCGTATCCCGGACGGCTGGGAAGCGGCGATCCTGATCCCGGTGATCCTGGCCATCGGCTGGTTCGCTCTGTCCATGAGCCCGTTCCTGGAGAGCTGGTTCTTCGGCGGCGACATGCGCCTGTGGATCACCAACGATCTGGGCATCACCTACGACCAGCGCAACGCCCTGGTAGTGGGCATCGCCATGGGCTTTGCGGTCATCCCGAACATCTACTCGATCGCCGAAGACGCTGTGTTCAGCGTGCCGCGCAGCCTGACCCTGGGCTCGTTGGCACTCGGCGCTACGCCGTGGCAGACCCTGACCCGCGTGGTCATCCTCACCGCCAGCCCGGGTATCTTCTCGGCGCTGATGATCGGCATGGGCCGTGCGGTGGGCGAGACCATGATCGTGTTGATGGCCACCGGCAACACCCCGGTGATGGAACTGAACCTGTTCGAGGGCATGCGCACCCTGGCCGCCAACGTGGCCGTGGAAATGCCTGAATCGGAAGTCGGCGGCAGCCACTATCGTGTGCTGTTCCTCGCCGCCCTCGTGCTGCTGATGTTCACGTTCATCATGAACACCTTGGCCGAGCTGATTCGCCAGCGCCTGCGCAAGAAATACTCGTCGCTTTGATAGAAAGGTAGAGATCCGTGAAAAAGGATTCCCTCAAAGGCTGGTTCAAGAGCGGCGCCCCCGGCGTCTGGATCAGCGGTGGCGCGGTGGCCATGGCGGTCATCATGACCATTGGTCTGCTGTCCGTGATCGCCGTACGCGGTTTGGGCCACTTCTGGCCGGCCGACCTGATCCAGGCCACCTACAAGGTGCCTGGCCAGGCCGACCATGTGATCATCGGTGAAGTGGTACAGAAGGAAGAAGTACCGCGCGAACGCCTGAAGAGCGCCGGCTTGCCGGTGCCTGACCAGGGCCCGGAGTTCATGACCCGCGAGCTGGTCAAGATCGGTAACCGCGACCTCAACGGCAGCGACTTCACCTGGCTGGTCGGCGACTGGCTGGTGGACGAGCAAAAGCCCGCCGAGCTGATCGCCCTGGAGCGCCGCGAGTGGGGCAACTTCTACGGCTTCCTGGTCAGCGTCAAGGAAGAAGGCCGTGTGGTCGCCCAGGGCCCTGAGGCCTGGAACGAGCTGCAAACCCGCCTCAAGCGCGCCAGCGACCTCAACGACCAGTTGGTCAAGCTGGAGAAAAAGGACATCGGTGCCATCAACCATGGCCTGGAGCGCCTGCGCCTGCACAGCCGCAAGCTGGAGCTGGACGGCAAGCTGGACGCTGCCGCCCAGGCCGACATGGACGCCGAGCGTGCCGAGCTGAACAACCGCTACAAGGCCATCGAGGAGCGCCTCACCGGCCTGCACCAGGCGTTCGCCCGCGACAGCCTGGTAGCCCGCGACGGCAACGGCCGCGAAGTGGAGATCAACCTCAGCAAGGTGGTCCACGCGATCCAGCCGAACGCCATGTCCGGCATGACCAAGATGGGCACCTACTTCGCCAAGGTGTGGGAATTCCTCAGCGACGACCCGCGTGAAGCCAACACCGAAGGCGGTATTTTCCCGGCCATCTTCGGCACCGTGATGATGACCCTGATCATGGCCGTGATCGTCACCCCGTTCGGCGTGCTGGCGGCGGTGTACCTGCGCGAATATGCACGCCAGGGCCCGGTGACCCGCCTGATCCGCATCGCGGTGAACAACCTGGCGGGCGTTCCGGCGATCGTCTACGGCGTGTTCGGCCTGGGCTTCTTCGTCTACGTGCTGGGTGGCTCCATCGACCGGTTGTTCTTCCCCGAGTCGCTGCCGGCACCCACGCTGGGTACCCCGGGCCTGCTGTGGGCATCCTTGACCCTGGCGCTGCTGGCGGTACCGGTGGTGATCGTGGCCACCGAGGAAGGCCTGGCGCGCATCCCGCGGACCGTACGTGAAGGCTCCCTGGCCCTGGGCGCGACCAAGGCCGAGACCCTGTGGAAGATCGTCCTGCCGATGGCCAGCCCGGCCATGATGACCGGCATGATCCTCGCCGTGGCCCGCGCCGCCGGCGAAGTGGCCCCGCTGATGCTGGTGGGTGTGGTGAAGCTGGCGCCGTCGCTGCCGCTGGACGGCAACTACCCGTACCTGCACCTGGACCAGAAGATCATGCACCTGGGCTTCCATATCTACGACGTCGGCTTCCAGAGCCCCAACGTCGAGGCCGCGCGGCCGCTGGTGTACGCCACCGCGCTGCTGCTGGTGATGGTGATTGCCACCCTGAACCTCTCGGCGGTGTGGATTCGTAACCACCTGCGCGAGAAGTACAAGGCCCTCGACAGTTAACTTCAGCTTTAAGCCACAAGCGGCAAGCTCCAAGCAGATTGCCGCTTCGTCCAAACTTGCAGCTAGCAGCTTGAAGCTTGCAGCTTCAAATGGAGTAAGAACATGCAACACGAAACTCATACCCACGGCATCGACATGTCGGCCCTGGGCCGCGACAAGCAGAGCCTGCGCCTGGCCGAAGAGACCGTGGCCATCGAAGTGCCTGGCCTGTCGCTGTTCTACGGCGACAAGCAAGCGCTGTTCGACGTGCAGATGAACATCCCCAAGCAGCGCGTGACCGCCTTCATCGGCCCGTCCGGCTGCGGCAAGTCCACGCTGCTGCGTACCTTCAACCGCATGAACGACCTGGTTGACGGCTGCCGCGTCGAGGGCGCCATCAACCTGTACGGCAACAACATCTACCGCAAGGGCGAGGACGTGGCCGAATTGCGCCGCCGGGTGGGCATGGTGTTCCAGAAGCCCAACCCGTTCCCCAAGACCATCTACGAAAACGTGGTCTACGGCCTGCGCATCCAGGGCATCAACAAGAAGCGCACCCTCGACGAAGCCGTCGAGTGGGCCCTCAAGGGCGCGGCTTTGTGGGACGAGGTCAAGGACCGCCTGCACGATTCGGCACTGGGCCTGTCCGGTGGCCAGCAGCAGCGTCTGGTGATCGCCCGTACCATCGCCGTGGAGCCTGAAGTACTGCTGCTCGACGAACCCTGCTCGGCACTGGACCCGATCTCCACGCTGAAGGTCGAAGAGCTGATCTACGAACTGAAATCCAAGTACACCATCGTCATCGTGACCCACAACATGCAGCAGGCAGCCCGTGTTTCGGACTACACCGCATTCATGTACATGGGCAAACTGGTGGAATTCGGTGATACCGACACCCTGTTCACCAACCCGGCGAAGAAGCAGACCGAAGACTACATCACCGGTCGTTACGGCTAGCAGCTGGCTGCGTGGGGGCAGGTGACCCTGTGGGAGCGGGCTCGTCGGACCGCCGCACCGCCGCGAACACCGGCGAAGCCGGTGCCAGCCACCGCGGCGCCTGATTCGCGGGCAAGCCCGCTCCCACACGGTCCGGTAATGCCAGAAAGCCAGGGAACGATACGAACTACTTGAAGCTTGCAGCTTCTTCGCGGAGCGAAACGATGATCAACAAAGAAAGCCTTACCCATCACATCTCCCAGCAGTTCAACGCCGAGCTCGAAGAGGTGCGCAGCCACCTTCTGGCGATGGGCGGCCTGGTCGAGAAGCAGGTCAACGACGCGGTCACCGCGCTGATCGAGGCCGACTCGGGCCTGGCCCAGCAGGTGCGCGAGGTCGACGAGCAGATCAACCAGATGGAGCGCAACATCGACGAGGAGTGCGTGCGCATCCTCGCCCGTCGCCAGCCGGCGGCCTCCGACCTGCGCCTGATCATCAGCATTTCCAAGTCGGTGATCGACCTGGAGCGCATCGGTGACGAGTCGACCAAGATCGCCCGCCGCGCCATCCAGCTGTGCGAGGAAGGCGAGTCGCCACGCGGTTATGTGGAGGTGCGCCACATCGGCGACCAGGTGCGCAACATGGTGCGCGATGCCCTGGATGCCTTCGCCCGCTTCGACGCCGACCTTGCGCTGTCGGTGGCCCAGTACGACAAGACCATCGACCGCGAGTACAAGACCGCGCTGCGCGAACTGGTCACCTACATGATGGAAGACCCGCGCTCGATCTCCCGCGTGTTGAGCGTGATCTGGGCGCTGCGTTCGCTGGAGCGTATCGGCGACCACGCGCGCAACATCTCGGAGCTGGTGATCTATCTGGTGCGCGGCACCGACGTGCGCCACATGGGCCTCAAGCGCATGAAGGCCGAAGTTGAAGGCACTGCCTCCAACGAGGGCGAAAGCGCTAATGTTCCGGCTGAACCGGACGATAAATAAGATTGCTCCCGAGCATCACGCCCGGCTTGTGCCGGGCGTTTTCGTTTGTGGTCGAGCACCAGCAGGCACCCGCGAACGATCAGAGAAGTCCCGGCGTGACCAGTGGTTTGGCAAATTGCCATCAGTCGGCGGTATGCTAGTCGGGATTCAAGAGGAGTATCGATGAGTAAAGTCAATGTGCTGGTCGTGGACGATGCCCCGTTCATCCGCGATCTGGTAAGGAAGTGCCTGCGTAATGCCTTCCCGGGCATGGTGATCGAAGATGCGGTCAACGGCCGCAAGGCCATGGCCATGCTCGCCAAAGAGCGTTTCGACCTGGTCCTGTGCGACTGGGAGATGCCGGAAATGTCCGGCCTCGAACTGCTGACCTGGTGCCGCCAGCAGGAAGAAATGAAAGCCATGCAGTTCATCATGGTGACCAGCCGTGGTGACAAGGAGAACGTGATCCAGGCCATCCAGGCCGGCGTCTCCGACTTTGTCGGCAAGCCGTTCACCAACGAACAGCTGCTGACCAAGGTGAAAAAGTCCCTGACCAAGATCGGCAAGCTCGACAGCCTGATGGCCGGTGCCCAGGCCCGTGCCAACTCGGCCTTTGCCAACGACTCGCTCAGCGCCCTGACCGGCGGGCGCCCGGAGGCCGCCAAGGTGGCTGCGCCTGCCGCTGCCCCGGTTACCGCAGCCGCCAAGCCGCTGATCAACGCGCCGACGCCCAGAAGCCCTGCCGCCGGCCCGGCGGGCCGTGGCCAGGGCCAACTGCGCCTGGCCAGTGGCCCGCAGGCTTGCGTCATCAAGGCCCTGAGCCTGAAAGAGGCCCTGCTGGTGGTGCGCCGCAGCGCCAACCTGCCGCAGGTGCTCGAAGGCGCGGTACTGGACCTGGAGCAGGGCGATAACGCCGAGGTGGCGCGCCTGAACGGCTACCTGCATGCCATCGCCGCGCTGGAGCCAAAGCCTGAAAGCGACTGGCTGCAACTGACCTTCAAGTTCGTCGACCAGGATGCGCAGAAGCTCGACTACCTGTCGCGCCTGATCGCTCGCGGCACGACCCAGAAGCACTTCACGCCCGGGGCCTGAGCCTTCGCAGGTTAGGCGTGGGAGCGGGCTTGCCCCGCGATTGCGATGGTGGCTTTTCATCGCAATCGCGGGGCAAGCCCGCTCCCACGTGAATACCATCCGCCAGCACCTCCCGACCAACTGTCATACCCCTCTCAAAACCGGCTGCTAGGCTTCGATGGACGTTATCTGTCAAATGGCCACTATCATGCCCGCCGCCCGCCTGCTGCTGTTCTGCGTGTTGTTCACGGCCTCGGCGTCGAGCCTGGGCATGACCATCTACAAGACCACCGACAACTACGGCGTGGTGTCCTATTCCGACCGCCCCAGCCCTGGCGCCAAGGCTTTCGTGTTCCGCGAGCAGATGCTCGAGCGGGTGGATGGCAAGGTGCGCCTGCAGACCGAGTCGTTCCCCGGCGGGGTGCGCTTTCTGGCGCGTAACGAGTTGTATGTGCCGATGGAGGTAGAGCTGCGCCTGGACGGGCTGGCCAACGCCTTCGGCGGTAACGCACCGCGCATCGTGCGGCGGGTGGTGGCACCGCGCTCGACCTTGCTGCTCAGCGCCGTGCTCGCGGCCCCGGGCGGGCCGCTTAAGTACAAGAGCAACTTCCAGTACGCCATGGGCGACCCGGTGCAGCGTTCGCAGGCTTATCGTTACCCGTTCCCGTGGAAGGGCGGGCCGTTTCGCATCAGCCAGGGCCCCAACGGGCGCTTCAGCCACTTCGGGCCCAAGGGCCGCTATGCCATCGACATCGCCATGCCCGAAGGCACGCCGATCATCGCCGCCCGCGGCGGGGTGGTGGTGAAGATCGAGAACCTGCAGACCGGCCGCGGCACCAACCCGGCGGGCAACTTCGTGCGCATTCTGCACCCGGACGGCACCATGGGCGTGTACCTGCACCTGATGCGCGGGTCGGTGGTGGTGAAGGAGGGGCAGCAGGTGGTGGTGGGCCAGGCGCTGGCCAAGTCGGGCAACACCGGCAACAGCAGCGGGCCGCACCTGCATTTTGTGGTGCAGCGCAATGTGGGGCTGGCGCTCGAGTCGATCCCCTACCAGTTCGACCGGCCGATTGGCGGGATGCCGGACTTTACTGCGGGGAACCCTTGAGAGGGTTTACCTTAACCGACCTCATCGCCGGCAAGCCGGCTCCTACAGGTTCAGCGCAGGTTTGAAGGCTATGCGCCCCCTGTAGGAGATCACCCAGCCCTTCGGGCTGCGCTGTCGCGCAGAGAACTGGGCACGAACCCGCCGCGGCCCCTGTGGGAGCGGGCTTGCCCGCGAACACCGGCGAAGCCGGTGCCAGACACCGCGTCGCCTGCTTCGCGGGCAAGCCCGCTCCCACAGGTCCCTGCTAAATCAATGAGCTATGTGCAGTTCTATGAGAGCGGCTTTAGCCGCGAACACCGGCAAAGCCGGTGCCATGCACCGCGTCGCTTGCTTGGCGGCTAAAGCCGCCACATAGGATCGCGTAGAGGCCGGGCTCAATCCAGCTTGAGCACCTTGGCCAGCACGATCTTCGGCCCTTTCATCTTCTTGATGATGATGCGCAGGCCTTCGACCTCCATCACTTCCTCTTCCTCGGGCACGCGCTTGAGGCTTTCGTATACCAGCCCGGCGAGGGTTTCGGCTTCGATGTGGTCCAGGTCGATGCCCAGCAGGCGCTCCACCTTGAACAGCGGCGTGTCACCGCGTACCAGCAGCTTGCCCGGCTGGTAGGCGAGGATGCCGCGTTCGGTCTTGCGGTGCTCGTCCTGGATGTCGCCCACCAGCACTTCCAGCACGTCTTCCATGGTCAGGTAGCCGATCACCTTGCCGTCGGCCTCTTCGACCAGCACAAAGTGCGCGCCACCCTTGCGGAACTGCTCCAGCAACTGCGACAGCGGCATGTGCCGCGACACACGCTCCAGCGGGCGGGCCAGGTCTTCCAGGTCGATGGTTTCGGGCATCTGGTCCAGCTCGGCCAGCTCCAGCAGCAGGTCCTTGATGTGCAGCAGGCCGGTGAATTCCTCGCGCTCGGCGTCGTACACCGGGTAGCGGCTGAACTTGTGGCGGCGGAACAACGCGAGGATCTGCTTGAGCGGCGCGTTGGCATCGATGCTGACCATATCCTCGCGGGAGTTGGCCCAGTCGACCACCTCCAGCTCGCCCATCTCCACGGCCGATGCCAGCACGCGCATGCCCTGGTCGCTCGGGTCCTGGCCACGGCTGGAGTGCAGGATCAGCTTGAGCTCCTCACGGCTGTAGTGGTGCTCGTGGTGCGGGCCGGGCTCGCCTTGCCCGGCGATGCGCAGGATGGTGTTGGCGCTGGCGTTGAGCAGGTAGATGGCCGGGTACATCGCCCAGTAGAACAGGTACAGCGGCACCGCCGTCCACAGCGACAGCAGCTCGGGCTTGCGGATCGCCCAGGACTTGGGCGCCAGCTCGCCGACCACGATGTGCAGGTAGGAAATGACGAAGAACGCGACGAAGAACGAGATGCCCTTGATCAGCTCGGGCGAGTCGACGCCGAAGTAGGCCAGCAGCGGCTCGAGCAGGTGGGCGAAGGCCGGCTCGCCGACCCAGCCCAGGCCCAGCGAGGCCAGGGTGATGCCCAGCTGGCACGCCGACAGGTAGGCGTCGAGCTGGTTGTGCACCTTGCGCAGGATGCTGCCGCGCCAGCCATGCAGCTCGGCGATGGACTCGACGCGGGTGGCGCGCAGCTTGACCATGGCGAACTCGGCGGCAACGAAGAAGCCGTTGAGCAGCACCAGGAACAAGGCGAAGAGAATCATGCCGAAATCGGCGAACAACGAGGTGAGGCTGATACCAGGGGAAGGGTCCATGATGGGGTTTTTACAGGGTCCGTCGGTGAAATTAGGGGAAAAAAAGTGCCAGCGATTGCTGGCACAGGGGATCCAATGTAGCGGCTGGGGCGGCAAAAGCAAAGGGGCGCACTACCATCGCAGGGCAAGCCCGCAGGCTTATCCCTTGTTCAAGGCCAATTGTGCCGGCGCGAAATGACAGGTGAAGGTACTGCCGTGCCCCGGCACGCTGCTGATCTCCAGCTTGCCGCGGTGGCGCATCAGCACGTGCTTGACGATCGCCAGGCCCAGCCCGGTACCGCCTGTGTTGGAGGCGCGGCTGGAATCGACCCGGTAGAAGCGCTCGGTCAGGCGCGGCAGGTGCTTGGCCTCGATGCCCACCCCCGAATCCTGCACGCTCAAATGCGCCCCCTGCTCGTCGGCCCACCAGCGAATGCGGATATTGCCTTCGTCCTGGGTGTACTTGACGGCGTTGAACACCAGGTTGGAAAACGCGCTGCGCAGCTCCGACTCGCTGCCCTTGAGGCGAATGCCCGGCGCCGCTTCCAGGCTGATGCGCTGGTTGCGCGGGCCAGACAGCGCCTGGGCGTCGTTCTTGATGGCAGTCAGCAGGCCATCCACTGCCACTGGCTGGTTGTCCGAGGGGTAGTCGGTGGCTTCGAGCTTGGCCAGCAGCAGCAGGTCGTTGAGCAGGGTCTGCATGCGCGAACCCTGGGCGCTCATCTGTTGCAACGCACGGCCCCAGCGCGGGTTCACGCCTTCGACGTTGTCCAGCAGGGTTTCCAGGTAGCCGGTGATCACCGTCAGCGGCGTGCGCAGCTCGTGGGAGACGTTGGCGACGAAGTCCTTGCGCATCTGTTCGAGCTGGTGAATGCGGGTGACGTCGCGCACCAGCATCAGGTGCTCGTTGTTGCCGTAGCGGGTGAGTTGCAACTGCACCCGCAGGCGGTCATTGATCGGTGAGGGGATCTCGAGCGGTTCGGCATAGTTTTCCGCTTCGAAGTATTCCTTGAAGCGCGGGTGGCGCACCAGGTTGGTCACCGGCTGGCCGCCGTCCTGCGGGGTCTTGAGGCCCAGCAGGGTTTCGGCGGCGCGGTTCCACCACTCAAGGTTGCCTTCGCTGTCGAGCATGATCACCGCATCGCGCAGGGCGGCGGTGGACTCCTGCACCCGGTCGATCACCGCCTGCAGGCGCCCGCGCACGCGCTGGTCGCGGCGTTGCAGGTGGTAGATGCTGTCGAACACCTCGCCCCACAGGCCGTAGCCGTCGGGCGGGGCTTCGTCGGGCTGGTGGTTGCGCAGCCAGTCGTGCAGGCGCAGCAGTTGCTTGAGCGTCCAGCCCAGGTAGAACGCCAGGCCGACGGCCAGGCTCCAGCCGTAGTAACCGCTGACCAGGCCGCCGATCAGGCAGACGGTGATCAGCAGCAGCATGTGGCGAATCAGGGTCGCGTGCCAGTTCTGGTTCAATTGACAGTCCTTGTACTACGGGCGCCAGGGGCTTCGATCAGCTCTTGGTCGAGAAGCGATAGCCAGTGCCGCGGACGGTTTGTACCAGATTTTCGTAAGCTTCACCCAGTGCCTTGCGCAGGCGGCGGATGTGCACGTCCACCGTGCGCTCCTCCACGTACACGTTGCCGCCCCACACCTGGTCGAGCAGTTGGCCACGGGTGTAGGCGCGCTCCTGGTGGGTCATGAAGAACTGCAGCAGGCGGTATTCGGTGGGGCCCATCTCGGCCGGCTTGCCGTCGATGGTGACGCGGTGGCTGATCGGGTCGAGCAGCAGGCCGCCCACTTCGATCGGCGCTTCGCTGTCGCTCGGGCCGGTGCGGCGCAGCACGGCCTTCAGGCGCGCCACCAGCTCGCGTGGCGAGAACGGCTTGGTGATGTAGTCGTCGGCGCCCACCTCGAGCCCTTGGATCTTGTTGTCCTCTTCGCCCTTGGCGGTGAGCATGATGATCGGGATGTCCCCGGTCAGCTCATCGCGCTTCAGGCGCCGGGCCAGTTCGATGCCCGAGGTGCCTGGCAGCATCCAGTCGAGCAGGATCAGGTCTGGCTTGCGGTCGACGATGATGGCGTGGGCCTGTTGCGAATTTTCGGCCTCCAGGCAGTCATAGCCGGCCATTTCCAATGCAACGGCGATCATCTCGCGGATAGGCGCTTCGTCGTCGACGATCAGAATGTTTCTGCCAACCATGCTCAATTACCTCTCCCGGGAACGGTGTCTTGGCCCGCATTAGATAACGGAATTATTGCAGCTGTGTGACAGCTGATTGGCTGTTCTGGCGACATTCCATGACTGGACTAGGCTTCAAGAGGCCGCCGTGGCGGCAACCAGGACCCTTTCACCCCCCGAAACAATGGTGAATCCAATGACACGACATACGCTGAGCTGGATGGCCCTTTTCGCTGCATTGGCCTTGCCGGGGGTGGCGTTGGCCCATCACGCCATGGAGAAGGACGGCATGTGGGTCGACCATCAAGGCATGACCCTGTACACCTTCGACAAGGACGCCGGCGGCAAGTCCATGTGCAATGGCGAGTGCGCCGCCAACTGGCCGCCGCTGATGGTCAGTGACGGCGAAAAGGCCGAAGGCAAGTGGACGCAGATCAAGCGCGACGACGGCAAGATGCAGTGGGCCTATGACGGCAAGCCGCTGTACACCTTCGTCAAGGACAAGAAAGCCGGGGACATGACCGGCGACGGCATGAAGGACGTATGGCACGTGGCCAAGCCCTGAGACTGCAGCTCAATAGGTGAGAGGTTCCCTGTGGGAGCAGGTTTACCCGCGAATGCGATGTTGCAGCAGAAATTGCATTCGCGGGTAAACCCGCTCCCACAGCAATTGCATGAGCTTCAGACCAGTGCCGTACCTGTAGGAGCCGGCTTGCCGGCGATGAGGCCGGTTCAGGCAGCACAAGACAGTTGCTCCCAGGGGCGGTTAGCTTTCAACGCAGCGCGTAATCCAGCACCACGCCCACGAACACCAGCATCCCCGCCCAATGGTTGTGCAGGAACGCCTTGAAGCACGATTCGCGGTCCAGCTTGCGGGTCGACCAGAACTCCCAGGCAAAGCACGCCGCCGCCCCCAGAAGCCCTAAGTGGAACCAGCCACCCAGCTCGAAGCGGCTGCCGGCCAGCAGCAGGCAGCCCAGCGACAGCAGTTGCAGGGTCAGGATGATCACCCGGTCGGCTTCGCCGAACAGGATGGCGGTGGATTTCACCCCGATTTTCAGGTCGTCGTCACGGTCGACCATGGCGTAGTAGGTGTCGTAGCCCACGGTCCACAGCAGGTTGGCGATGTACAGCAGCCAGGCGCTGGCCGGCAGCTCGCCGCCGGCGGCGGTGAAGGCCATGGGGATGCCCCAGGAGTATGCCGCGCCCAGTACCACCTGCGGGTAGTAGGTGTAGCGCTTCATGAACGGGTAGCAGGCGGCCAGGGCCACGGCGCCGAACGACAGCCACACCGTGGCGGCGTTGGTGCACAGCACCAGCACGAAACTCACCGCCACCAGCACGGCGAACAGCGCCAGCGCCTCGCGCGGCTTGACCCGGCCGCTGGCCAGCGGCCGGTCGGCGGTGCGCTTTACGTGGCCGTCGACCTTGCGGTCGGCAAAATCATTGATGCAGCAGCCGGCAGCGCGCATCAGCACCACGCCCAGGCCGAAGATCAGCACGTTGGCCAAGGTCGGCGAGCCGTTGCCGGCGACCCACACCGCCGTCAGCGTCGGCCACAGCAGCAGGTAGATGCCGATCGGGCGGTCCATGCGGCTTAGCTGGACGAAGTCCCAGGCCCGTGGGTGCAGGCGGTTGAGCGACTTGAGCAGTTGCAGGTACATCAGCGGTTGGCCTCCTTGTCTGCCTGCCACAGTGCCGGCAGAAACACCTCGGCCACCAGCAGGTCGAGCCCGGCGCGCTCGAACCGCGAGCGGCGCCCCCATAGCCCGGCATGGGCTGCATCGGCGGGCAGCCAGGGCTGTGGATAACTGCACACCTCGATGGGGTGGCGGATGAACGCCTGGTCGCAGAACAGCAACTCGCCCAGCGAGCGGCTGCCGAGAGCCTCGAGGTCCAGTCCGCCACGCTGCAGCACGCTGCGCCCGGCCACGCTGCGGGCGAACACCCAGGGTTGGCCATGGCCGCGCAGGTACACCTCGCGCACCCAGCCCTCGGCGCCAGGCGCCAGGCCCAGGGCCGCGCATTCGTCGTCGCGCAGGGTTTGCCAGCCTTCGAGCAGCGGTGTGACGCTGAAGTTGCCGCCAGAGAGGCGGGTCAGGCGACGGGTGAGGGAGCCTTCGTCGAACAGCCAGTCGAGGGTGCGCTGGTCGAGTGTGTTCGCCAGCTGTGGATACGCCAGCCACGCGACAGCGGCTGCTTGCGGGGTTTCGTACGACACGTCGGTATGCTTGTGACAGCCAGAGAGGCGGCGAGCTTAGCACGATTGCCCCGGCGGCCAGCATGCCGTACAAAGCCTCAACGAGATTGCGCGGTGCGCCTGCTCCTACAGGACGGTGACCACCAGTTGCGACAAGACACCTGACCGAGGACCCCCCGATGAAAAAATGGCAATGCATTGTCTGTGGCCTGATCTACGACGAAGCCGAAGGCTGGCCGGACGACGGCATCGCACCCGGCACCCGCTGGGAAGATGTACCTGAAGACTGGCTGTGCCCGGACTGCGGCGTGGGCAAGAGCGACTTCGAAATGATCGCCATCGGCTGATCGCAACCTGTACTGACTTGAAGGAAGCACGACATGACGTCCCCTGTGGTGATCATCGGTACCGGCCTTGCCGGCTACAACCTGGCCCGCGAGTTTCGCAAGCTCGACAGCGAAACGCCGCTGCTGCTGATTACTGCCGACGACGGCCGCTCGTACTCCAAGCCCATGCTGTCGACCGGCTTTGCCAAGCACAAGGACGCCGACGGCCTGTGCATGGCCGAGCCCGGCGCCATGGCCGAGCAACTGAATGCCGAAATCCGCACCCACACCCGTATCAGCGGCATCGACCCGGGCCACAAACGCCTGTGGATCGGCGAGGAGGCGCTCGAGTACCGCGACCTGGTGCTGGCCTGGGGCGCGCAGACCGTGCAGGTGCCCATCGAGGGCGATGCCGGCGACCGGGTGTTCCCGATCAACGACCTTGAAGACTACGCGCGCTTTCGCGCTGCCGCCGCGGGCAAGCAGCGTGTGCTGATCCTCGGCGCCGGCCTGATCGGCTGCGAATTCGCCAACGACATGACCTTGGGCGGGTTCCAATGCGATGTGGTGGCACCCTGCGAACAGGTCATGCCGACCCTGTTGCACCCGGCGGCGGCCGCCGCCGTGCAGGCCGGCCTGCAGGGCCTGGGCGTGCGCTTTCACCTGGGGCCGGTGCTGACCCGCCTGCAACGGGCAGGTGATGCACTGCAGGCGCACCTGTCCGATGGCAGTGTGATTGCCTGCGACCTGGTGGTTTCGGCCATCGGCCTGCGCCCGCGCACTGACCTGGCTGCTGCTGCCGGCCTGCAGATCAACCGTGGGGTGGTGGTCGACCGCCAGTTGCGTACCTCCCACGCCAATATCTTCGCCCTGGGCGACTGCGCCGAGGTGCAGGGCATCAACCTGCTGTACGTGATGCCGCTGATGACCTGCGCCCGTGCCCTGGCGCAGACCTTGGCCGGCAACCCGACCACGGTCAGCTACGGGCCGATGCCGGTGACGGTAAAAACCCCGGCCTGCCCGCTGGTGGTGTCGCCACCGCCGCAAGGGCTTGAAGGCACCTGGCAGGTGGAGGGCGTTGGCGCCGACCTGAAAGTGCTGTGCCATGGGGCAGACGGCCAACTGCTGGGCTACGCGCTGACCGGCGCGGCAGTGATGGAGAAACTGGCGCTGAATCGCCAGTTGCCTCCGCTGATGGCGTAAATAGACGGCGTTCTGTCGGATTTATCCTGTTCTTGCCGCGACAATGGCCGCCCAGGTACTGGCGCGGCCCCCTACGGCGTGCCATTCTCACTTGCGTCTACCGCAGCCTAGAGCCTGCGGTGCCTTGAACGCTGCCCCCGGCAGCACGGCATAACAACAAAAAATCCCCGTCAAAGAGGCTTCACTATGCGTAAACCAGAACTCGCCGCAGTCATTGCCGAAAAGGCCGATCTGACCAAGGAAAAGGCCAACCAGGTCCTCAACGCGATTCTCGACAGCATCACCGGCGCGCTCGACAAGGACACCGTCACCCTGGTCGGTTTCGGCACCTTCGAAAAACGCCACCGCGGCGCGCGCACCGGCAAGAACCCGCAAACCGGTCAGCCAGTGAAGATCAAGGCCAGCAATACCGTTGCCTTCAAGCCCGGCAAGAACCTGCGTGACAGCGTCAACACCCCGGCCAAGCCAGCCAAGAAGAAGTAACGCGGCAACCTTAGCGGTTGATCAAACGGGCGCCTGAAGGCGCCCGTTGCGTTTGTGGCGGGAAAATGTGGCGAACTTGCGTAAATAAACCAATAAACGGATAAACTGCGCGCCTCAGTCATTTTTCAATCGAGGCGCGTTGATGAAGTTTCGCTTTCTTCTCTGGGCCATGGGCCTGCTGATGGCCAGGGCCAGCCGCAAGAACCCGGCCTTCCAGCAGCAGTTGCAGGGCAAAGACCTGGTGTTCCAGATGCAGACCCTCGACGGCAAGGTTGCCCGGCACTTCACGGTGAAGGATCAGCGCATCAGCAGCAAAGGCGGCCTGCACCCCCAGCCGGCTTTCGCCATCGCGTTCAAGGATGCCGCCTACGGCTTCGCCACCCTGCAGGCGGGCAACAAGCAGCTGGCGTTCATGCAGGGTATTCAGGAAAAGAGCATCCAGATCAAGGGCAACCCGGCGCTGGTGATCTGGTTCCAGGGTTTGATGAAGTACCTGAAGCCGAAGAAGAAAGCCTGATACCGCACTTGATCAGGGAAACACCCTCGCTGTAGGAGCGGCCTTGTGTCGCGATGGGCTGCGAAGCAGCCCCACGATCTCAGCTTCGCCGCATAATTCGCCGCATAAATTGCCGGGGCTGCTACGCAGCCCTTTCGCGGCACAAGGCCGCTCCTACAGGGGGCGCGGCGGTCCGTCAGGTCAATGCGGCGCCTGGAACTGCGAAGCCAGCTCGCGCAGCAGCGCTTCGGCTTCCAGCACCTTGTTCACCACCTCTTCGGCCTTGTCCCGGGTCAGCCCCAGGCGCTCGAGCAGCTCGTCCGGGATTTCATCCTGCGGGCCGGAGCCGATGCCGCGCGAGCGCAGCAGGCGCACGGCCAGGCACACCAGGTTGGGGAACTGCGAGAACTCGCCGTCGTAATGCGGGTCATGCTGGAAGCGCAGCGCAGCGGACAGCTCGTCCGGCATGTCCCACAGTTTCATCAGCCAGGCGCCGATCTGCTCGCGGCTGATGCCCAGCAGGTGTTGCTCCACGTAGCTGTGGCACAGGTGCGGGTTGACCTCCAGGTGGCGGCAGATCAGCGAGAAGTGCGGCGGGAACACGTGGGCCAGCAACAGGTAGCCGAAGTTGTGCAAGAGGCCTGCGAGGTAGGTCAGGCCGGCTTCAGGGCGTTCGGCACGCGGCATGGCGCGGGTCAGGCCCTCGATCACCGCAGCGGTATAGATCGACTGCTGCCAGTAGGGCGTTGCCTGTTGCGGGTGGTCCTTGGGCAGGCTCAGGGTCTTGCCCAGGGCCAGGCCCAGGGCCAGGTTGATCACCAGGTCAAAGCCCAGCACACGCACGATGGCGTCTTCCACCGAGCGGATCTTGCCGGGGGAGGCGTAGTAGGGCGAGGCCGCCCAGCTGACCACCTGCGCGGCCAGGGCCGGGTCGGTTTCGACCACACCGGTGATGTCGTCGATGCTGGCGTTGGGGTCGACGCGCAGCTTGATGATCTTTTGCGCGGTGTCGGCCAGCGGCGGGATTTCGATGGTTTCTTCAAGGCGCTTCTGGATGCGCCGGGCGGTAAAGGCTTCCACCGCCAGGGTGATTTCGTGGGAGTCGTCGCCTGGCCGGTCGAGGTTGGGGCGGATGTCGCGCACGGGCTGGCCGAACGCGCCGGCGCTGGCCTTGGCGAGCATGCGCTTGAAGTCGTCACGCTGGATCTTCAGCAGCAGCCCGGCTTCACCGGACTGGATCAGCAGGTACTCGGCCTCGAGCAGCTTGCCTTCGTACAGGCACGGCGAGCTGGTCAGTGCGGGAATGGCCGGCAGGGCCTTGAGCTGGTGCTTGTCGAGCATCTGCTTGAGACGCGGCAAGGGCACCGCCTTGAGCTTACGCCCGGTCAGCTCTTCGAGGCGGTTCAGGTCCAGCAGCTTGCTGTAGGGGAACAGCACCATCAGGGCGCCGATCTCGTCATCGAGCAGGATCGCCTGCACTCGCGAGGCGGCTGGCAGCTCGGGGTGTTCCGGCACCTCGACGAACGCCACGCCGAGTTTTTCTAGCAACAGCCGGATGACAGACGGTGCGTGTGGGGTTGCAGTGTCGAGGGCAACTTCAGTCATGGTCTGTATCCACTAATTCTTTTGAACGCGAAGTATAACCAGCCTGACCGGCAAGCTGGATCCATAATGGGACGAGCGTCACACCTGGCCATATTGCTGGCCGTGGCGCAGCCAGCGGTCGAGCAGCGGGCTGACGTGGTCCGGCCAGCGTGCCAGCAGGGCCTGGGCGGCGTCGCGCACGGCCGGCAGCAGGTCGGCGTCGCGCATCAGGTCGGCGACCTTGAACTGCAGCAGGCCGGTCTGGCGGGTCCCGAGCATCTCGCCGGGGCCGCGCAGCTCCAGGTCCTTTTCGGCGATGACGAAGCCGTCGTTGGTTTCCCGCATGATGCCCAGCCGTTCGCGGCCGATCTGCGACAGCGGCGGGTGGTACAGCAATACGCAATGGCTGGCCGCGCTGCCCCGGCCAACCCGGCCGCGCAGCTGGTGCAGCTGGGCCAGGCCCAGGCGCTCGGGGTTTTCGATGATCATCAGGCTGGCATTGGGTACGTCCACGCCAACCTCGATCACCGTGGTGGCCACCAGCAACTGCAGGTTGCCGGCCTTGAACTCGGCCATCACCGCCGCTTTTTCAACAGGCTTCATGCGCCCGTGGATCAGCCCCACGCGCAGTTCGCCCAGGGCGCTGCCAAGCTCTTCGAAGGTGCTTTCGGCGGCCTGGCAGGTAAGTTCTTCGGATTCCTCGATCAGCGTGCACACCCAGTAGGCCTGGCGCCCCTCGGCGCAGGCGGCGCGTACCCGTTCGACCACCTCGAAGCGGCGGCTGTCGGCCACCAGCACGGTGTTCACCGGGGTGCGCCCGGGGGGCAGTTCGTCGAGGATCGAGGTGTCCAGGTCGGCGTAGGCGCTCATGGCGAGGGTGCGCGGGATGGGGGTGGCGGTCATGATCAGCTGGTGCGGGCACAGTTGGCCCATCACGCCCTTCTTGCGCAGGGCCAGGCGCTGCTGCACGCCGAAGCGGTGCTGCTCGTCGATGATCGCCAGGGCCAGGTGCTTGAACTGCACCTCGTCCTGGAACAGCGCGTGGGTGCCGACCACCATCGGCGTACCGCCGGCGATCTGTTCCAGCGCGCTGGCGCGGGCCTTGCCCTTGAGCTTGCCGGCCAGCCAGGCCACTTCGATGCCCAGCGGCTCCAGCCAGCGCTTGAAGGTGATGTAGTGCTGTTCGGCGAGGATCTCGGTGGGCGCCATCAGCGCCACCTGGTAGCCGGCTTCCAGCGCCTGCAGCGCGGCCAGGGCGGCGACCACGGTCTTGCCGGCGCCCACGTCACCCTGCACCAGGCGCATCATCGGCTCGTGCTGGGCGAGGTCGTAGGCGATCTCGTTGCCCACCCGCTGTTGGGCGCCGGTGGGGTTGAAGCCGAGGTTGGCCAGGTACTGTGCCGGCAGGCGGCTGGCTTTGGGCAACACCGGCGCACGCAGGGCGCGCTGGCTTTCGCGCAGGCGCTGCTGCGACAGCTGGTGGGTCAGCAGCTCTTCGAAGGCCAGGCGGTGCTGGGCCCAGTGGTGGCCTTCGGCAAGTTCGTCCACATCGGCGTCGGCCGGCGGGTTGTGCAGGTAGCGGATGGCGTCGTCCAGCGGCGCCAATTGATAATCGCGGGCCAGTTCGTCGGGCAGCCAGTCGGGCAGGCTGCGCGGGCCAAGCATGCCCAGGCTCTGCTGGCACAAAAGGCGCAGGCGCTGTTGCGTCAGGCCTTCGGTGCTGGGGTAGATGGGCGTGAGGGTCTGTTCCACTGGCGGCGCCGGCTCGTCGCCGTTGAGCGCGCGGTATTCGGGGTGGTAGATCTCAAGCCCCGAGGCGCCGGGGCGGGCCTCGCCGTAGCAGCGCAGGTGGGTGCCGCGCTTGAGGCCTTCTTTTTGCGCATTGCTGAAATGGTAGAAGCGCAGGCTCAGCACGCCGGTGCCGTCACCCAGGCGCACGACCAAACTGCGGCGCTTGCCCATGGTCACGTCGGCGCCGCTGACCACGCCCTCGATCACCGCATCCTGCCCCGGGCGCAACTGGCCGATGGGCACCACGCGGGTGCGGTCCTGGTAGCGCAGGGGCAGGTGGAACAGTACGTCCTGCAGGTTTTCCAGGCCGACCTTGGCGAGCTTCTCTGCCATGGCTTCGCCAACGCCCTTGAGCGCGGTGACCGAGACGTTCGACAGCTCAGTCATGGCTCAGGCCGGTTCTTCCGTGGGTGCCTTGGCCACCGAGCACAGGCGGATCGAGTCGGCGAGGATTTCGATCGCCTTGGGCCGCGGGAAGCTGGCGCGCCAGGCAATGGCCACGGTGCGGAACGGCGCTGGCGCGGTGAGCGGGCGCACTTCGATCACGCCCGGGGCGTAGTGGTGGCTGTGCACCGCCGACAGCGGCAGGATCGACACGCCCAGGCCCGAGGCGACCATGTGGCGGATGGTTTCCAGCGAGCTGGACTCCACCGTAGTGTGCTTGGCACCTTCGCCGCCCTTGTTCAGCGTGGGGCAGGCCTCGAGCACCTGGTCGCGGAAGCAGTGGCCCTCACCGAGCAGCAGCAGGCTCTTGTCGTTGAGCAGGGCGGTGTCGATGGTCTTTTTCGCGGTCCACGGGTGGTCGGCCGGCATCAGTGCGCAGAACGGCTCGTCATACAGCGGCAGGGTGAGTACATCGGCTTCGTTGAAGGGCAGGGCGATGATCACCGCGTCCAGTTCGCCGTTGCGCAGTTTTTCGCGCAGCACGTGGGTGAAGTTTTCTTCGATGTACAGCGGCATCTGCGGGGCAACGCGGTGCAGTTGCGGAATGAGGTGCGGGAACAGGTACGGGCCGACGGTATAGATGGCGCCGACCTTGAGCGGGGCGGTGAGCTGGTTCTTGCCGGCCTGGGCCAGTTCGCGGATGCCCTGGGCCTGCTCGAGCACCTTTTGTGCCTGGGCGACGATGCTTTCACCCACCGGCGTCAGACGAACGGCGCTCTTGCTGCGTTCGAAGATCAGCACGCCAAGCTCGTCCTCGAGCTTCTTCACGCCGACCGACAGCGTGGGCTGGCTGACGTGGCAGCGTTCGGCGGCGTGGCCGAAGTGCTGCTCCTGGGCGAGGGTGACGATGTAGCGAAGTTCGGTGAGGGTCATAACGTGCGTCCATGAAGTTGCGGCCCCAGCATAGCGGCTGCAATCGATAGACGCACGTTATCAGACTTGCCGTTTTGTGACAGAAACAAAAACGTCAACGTCGGTCCAGCGAGTACACGAACGGTGCCACCACTTCGATGGTGCCGTTGTTCAGCAGCTCGGCCGGTGGCTTGGGCACCGTGCCTGCGCGGCGGATCATCTCCAGCGTGGCGCGGTCCAGCGCAGCGCTGCCTGAACCGCCGGCCAGCGAGTACGAGACCACCTTGCCTTCGGCGTCGACCACGAAGCGCAGGCGGTTGATGCCCTGCAGCCCGCGACGGCGAGCGTCCTCGGGGTACTTCTTGTACTTCGCCAAATGGCGCAGCAGGTCGCTCTGCCAGCTGGGCAGCGCATTGCTGTTGGAGGCGATGCTTGGCGCCGGCGCCGCAGATTTTTGCGCTGGTGCGTTGCTCGGCGGCGTATCGGCCACGTCCTGGTCGACCGGCGGTTCATCCTTCGGCGGCTCAGGCTTTTTCTCAGGCTTGGGCGGCTGCGGCTTGGCCTTTGGCTTGGGCGGCTTGGGGATGGCGATCTTCGGCTTCGGCGCCTCTACCAGCTTGGGCAGCGGCGGTTCCTCGATCGGCGTCGGCGGTTTTGGCGCGACTTTCGGCGGTGGTGGCGGCGCCGGCTCCGGCAGCGGTGCCAACTCGACCATCATGGCTGCCGGCGGCAGCTCGATGGCCTGGGGCACCGACCAGTTGAGCGTCAGCACCACGGCGACCACGTGCACGCCCAGCACGATGGCCAGGGCGGTGCCGTAGCGCGCCATGTTAGAGCGCGTTTTCGTCATTTCTTGGCTGCCGTCTCTAGCCCGACCAGGCCGACCTTGAGGTAACCGGCGGCGCGCATGGTGTTCATCACTTCCATCAGGTCGCCGTAGTCGACGCCCTTGTCAGCCTGGAAGAAGATGGTGGTTTCCTTGTCACCCTTGGTCTTGGCGTCCAGCAGGGCGCCGAGCTGGTCGGGTTGGGCCACTTCATCGTCGCCGACGTACAGCTTTTTGTCGGCCTTGACGCTGACGAACACTGGTTTTTCCGGCCTCGGCGCAGGTTTTGCGGTGGAGGCGGGCAGGTCGACCTTGATGTCGACCGTGGCCAGCGGCGCTGCGACCATGAAGATGATCAGCAGCACCAGCATCACGTCGATGAAGGGCGTGACGTTGATTTCGTGGTTTTCGGCGAGGTCGTCGCCACCTTCGTTGAGATGCAGGCCCATGGCTTACCCCACTTTCACCATGTGCGGGGCAGCGCGCTCGCCACCTTGATGGTCCAGGTCACGGCTGACCAGCAGCAGCACCTGGGCGGAGGCGTCGGAGACCTGCGCCTTGTAGCCGGCGATGGAGCGGGCGAAGACGTTGTAGATGACCACGGCAGGGATCGCCGCGACCAGGCCCAGGGCGGTGGCCAGCAGGGCTTCGGCGATGCCTGGGGCGACTACGGCCAGGTTGGTGGTCTGGGTTTTGGCGATGCCGATGAAGCTGTTCATGATGCCCCACACGGTGCCAAACAAACCGACGAAAGGCGCGGTGGAACCGATGGTGGCGAGTACGCCGGTGCCGCTGCTCATGTTACGGCCGCTGGCGTGTACCAGGCGCTCCAGGCGGAAGCTCACACGCTCCTTGATGCCTTCCTTCTCGCGGGCGTTGGCCGACAGGCGCATTTCTTCGAGGGCGTCGTGCACCAGGGTGTGGGCCAGGGTGCCTTCCTTGTTGGAGACTTCGCTGGCTTCCTTGAGGGTGACCGACTTCTTCAGGGCGGCGATTTCACCACGCAGGCGACGCTTGGCGCCCATCAGCTCGAAGCCTTTGGCGATCCAGATGGTCCAGGTGATGATCGAGGCGATGGCCAGGCCAATCATTACGGCTTTGACGACGATGTCGGCGTTCTTGTACATGCCCCATGGGGACAGGTCGTGGGCCATGCCGAGCGAGGTGTCTTCGACCAGCGCCTGCACGTCTTCGCCAGCCGGGGCCTGAGCGCCTGCGGCGGCTTCGGCCGGTGCGGTAGCCGGGGTCTGGCCTTCAGCAGCCGGAGCTGCCGGAGCGCTGGCGGCGGCCGGGGTGGCTGCGGCGTTGGCGGCCGGCTCATCGGCCATGGCCAGGGGGGCCAGCACCAGGCTGAACATCAGCGCGGCGATGGCGCGCCAGGCGCGCGACGGGGTTGGCGAAGCGGAAGGTTGAATACGTGTCATGCTGGCCGGACCTGATGAAGAAGAATGGGTTGAGTTCTCCAGGGCCTCGAAACAGGCCGAGAACAGACAAGACCGCCATTATTGCAAGTAATTCTTGTTAACAAAAGTAATGTCATTGCTTTTTTTGACCTTGGTATAGCCGTTGATCGCCTGGAACCTATAGCCTGCCCCTACAGAATGAGGAGAATTTGCATGTCAGGCGTTTCTGCTTTGATCGTGGGTTGTGGGGATGTGGGCGGGCGTCTGGCCCGCCAGTTGCTGGGCCTGGGCTGGCAGGTGAGTGGCCTGCGGCGCTCGGTGCAGCACTTGCCCGAGGGTGTGCAGCCGGTTGCCGCCGACCTTGCCGATCGGCGCATCCCGGCCGACTGGCCCGAGCGGGCGCCCGATTACCTGGTGTATTGCGTTGCTGCCAGCCAGCACGATGAGGCCGGTTACCAGGCCGCCTACGTCGATGGCCTGCGGCATGTGCTGGGGTGGCTCGAGCGCAGTGGCCAGCGCCCGCGCCGGCTTCTGTTCGTTTCCAGCAGCAGCGTGTTCGCGCAGAAGGATGGCGAGTGGATCGACGAAACCGCCGCCACCACGCCTGAAGGCTATTCCGGCAAGTTGATGCTCGAAGCCGAGCAGCTGGCGCTGCACAGCGGCATCCCGGCCAGCATCGTGCGCCTGACCGGCATCTATGGCCCCGGGCGCGAGTGGCTGTTGAGCCAGGTGCGCCAGGGTTACCGGGTGGCCGAGCAGCCGCCGCTGTACGGCAACCGTATTCATGCCGAGGATGCCGCCAGCCTGCTGGCGTTCCTGCTGCAGGCCGATGCGCGTGGCGTGGCGCTGGATGACTGCTATATCGGCGTTGATGACGACCCGGCGCCGCTGGCCGATGTGGTGGCCTGGTTGCGCGAGTACCTTGGGGTTACCGAGTGGTCGGACGAGCAGCGGGTGCGGCGCACCGGCAGCAAGCGCTGCAGCAATGCGCGGGCGCGGGCATTGGGCTGGGCGCCGGTGTATCCGAGTTACAAAGAGGGGTATGCGGCGATACTGCAGGGCCGCGGATAACCGTGCGGCCCTATCGCGGGGCAAGCCCGCTCCCACGGTCTGGCGTGGGAGCGGGCTTGCCCCGCGATGAGCTTCAATTCTTTTCCAGCACCCACTGCTGGGCACCGGCCGCCAGCTGCGGAACTTCATCCGGCTGCGCGGTATTCACGGCCTTGAAGATGGTCAGCTTGTCGCCATCACGCTTGAAGATGAACGGCGCACCGCGCTGGTCGCGCTCCAGCCACAGGCTGTCGTTGCCGCCGCCCATGCTGGCGCAGTCGCCTGCCAGGCACAGGGCGAAGCGGTCCGGGCCGGGCAGGCCGGTGACGCTGCCGGTGTCGCTGAAATGCACCGTGGCACCTTTGCCCTGGCCTTCGGTGATCTTCCAGTCGCCACCCAGGTAGGCCTGGTACAGCGCTTTCTCGAAACTGCTGCCCAGCGGCGCGGTGCCGGCGGCCCTGGCGCGGGCGAAGGTCTGCTGGTGGCCGGACGGGTCGCGGGCCTGCAGCTCGTCGCCGTCGAGCGTGAGTTGCTCGCTCTGGCCGCCTTCGAAGTCCACCTGCCAGTTGTTCTGGTTGGCGCTCAGGCGCCCGTCAGCGGCTTCAAAGCCGTTGCTGAAGCTGGCTTGCTGGTTCTTGACGTCGACTTTCCACTCGAACACCGGGCCGTGATCGGCCAGGGCCTGGCGCAGGCTGGTGCCTTTGGCGGCAGCGTCGATGGCCTCCTGGTTGATCCAGGTGCCGTTGAAATCTTCGGGTTTGTGGCTGGCGCAGCCGCCCAAAAGCAGGGCTGCCAGCACGAGGGGCAATGCATGGCGCATGGGGAAAACCTTGGGGCAGGGAGGGGGTGGTGACGGGCGCAGGGCCCGTCACCGGGGCATCACTCGAGGACCAGGATGGCGTCCATCTCGACCTGGGCGCCCTTGGGCAGCGCGGCTACGCCAATGGCGGCTCGGGCCGGGTATGGCTGCTCGAAGTAGCGGCCCATCACTTCGTTGACCTTGGCGAAGTGGCTCAGGTCGGTGAGGAAGATGTTCAGCTTGACGATGTCCTTGAACGAACCACCGGCCGCCTCGGCCACCGACTTGAGGTTCTCGAACACCTGCACGGTCTGGGCTTCGAAGCCTTCGACCAGTTCCATGGTTTTCGGGTCCAGCGGGATCTGGCCCGACATGTACACGGTGTTGCCGGCCTTGATCGCTTGCGAGTAGGTGCCGATAGCGGCAGGGGCCTTGTCGCTGTTGATGACGGTCTTGCTCATGAGTGACTCCTTGCGGTGGGCGGACTACGCACGCATGCGGGTGATGCGGACCACGCCGGTCAAGGTGCGCAGCTTCTTGATCACGCGGGCCAGGTGCACGCGGTCGTGCACGCTGACCACCAGTTGGACCACGCTGATACGGCCGTCGCGTTCGTCCATGCTGATTTTCTCGATGTTGCCGTCGGCGGCGTTGACGCTGCTGGCCAGCAGAGCGATCAGGCCGCGCTGGTGCTCAAGCTCAACGCGCAGTTCGACGTTGAACTCGCCGGTGACATCCTTGGCCCAGGAAAGCTGCAGGCACTTTTCAGGGTTGTGGCGGATTTCACTGATGTTGCGGCAGTCTTCCAGGTGCACGACCATGCCCTTGCCCGCCGACAGATGGCCGACGATCGGGTCGCCCGGGATCGGCGTGCAGCACTTGGCGTAGCTCATGACCAGGCCTTCGGTGCCGCGGATCGCCAGCGGGCCTTCCGGCGCCGGCAACTGCTCGCCTTCGGCGGACAGCAGGCGGCGGGCAACCACATAGGCCATGCGGTTGCCCAGGCCGATGTCCTCGAGCAGGTCTTCGATCAGCTCCAGGCGGTACTCGGCGAGGATCGGCTGAATGCGCTCCTGGGGAATTTTCTCCAGGCTGCTGTCAAAGCCGGTGAGCACCTTGTTCAGCAGGCGTTCGCCCAGGCTGATGGACTCGGAGCGGCGCTGCTGCTTGAGGGCGTGGCGGATGTGCGTGCGCGCCTTGCCGGTGACTACGAAGTTGAGCCACGCCGGGTTGGGGCGGGCGCCCGGGGCGCTGACGATCTCCACCGTGGAGCCGCTTTGCAGCGGCTCGGACAGCGGCGCCAGGCGGCGGTTGATGCGGCAGGCGATGCAGCTGTTGCCCACATCGGTGTGCACCGCGTAGGCGAAGTCGACTGCGGTGGAGCCTTTGGGCAGCTCCATGATGCGGCCTTTGGGGGTGAAGACGTAGACCTCGTCGGGGAACAGGTCGATCTTCACGCTCTCGATGAACTCCAGCGAGTTGCCGGCACGCTGCTGCAGCTCGAGGATGCCCTTGACCCATTGGCGGGCGCGGGCGTGGCTGCCCTTGGGCTGCTCCTCTTCGTTGGACTTGTACAGCCAGTGCGCGGCGATGCCGTTGTTGGCCAGCTCTTCCATCTCGCGGGTGCGGATCTGGATTTCGATCGGCACGCCGTGCATGCCGAACAGCGTGGTGTGCAACGACTGGTAGCCGTTGGCCTTGGGGATCGCGATGTAATCCTTGAAGCGGCCCGGCAGTGGCTTGTACAGATTGTGCACGGCGCCCAGCACGCGGTAGCAGGTGTCGACCTTGTCGACCACGATGCGGAAGGCGTACACGTCCATGATCTCGGTGAAGGCGCGGCGCTTGCCGCGCATCTTCTTGTAGATGCCATAGAGGTGCTTTTGCCGGCCGCTGACTTCGCCTTCGATGCCGTCGGCGGCCAGGCAGTTGGCCAGCGAGGTCTCGATCTTGGCCACCAGCTCCTTGCGGTTGCCGCGGGCGGCCTTGACTGCCCGGTGGATCAGCGACGAGCGCATCGGGTGCATGGCCTTGAAGCCCAGGTCCTCGAATTCCACGCGCACGTTGTGCATGCCCAGCCGGTTGGCGATGGGGGCGTAGATTTCGAGGGTTTCCTTGGCGATGCGCCGGCGTTTCTCGCCGGACAGTACTTCCAGGGTGCGCATGTTGTGCAGGCGGTCGGCCAGCTTGACCAGGATCACGCGGATGTCGCGGGCCATGGCCATGGCCATTTTCTGGAAGTTTTCCGCCTGCGCCTCGGCCTTGGTCTCGAAGTTCATCTGGGTCAGCTTGCTGACCCCGTCCACCAGCTCGGCGACGGTTTCGCCGAACTGCTGGCTCAAGGCTTCCTTGGCGATGCCGGTGTCTTCGATCACGTCGTGCAGCATGGCCGCCATCAGGCTCTGATGGTCCATGTGCATGTCGGCAAGGATGCTGGCGACCGCCAGCGGGTGCGTCACGTAGGGTTCGCCGCTGCGCCGGCGCTGGCCGTCGTGGGCTTGTTCTGCGTAGAAGTAGGCGCGACGGACCAGGTTGACCTGTTCCGGGCCCAGATAGGTCGACAGCCGTTCGGCGAGGGCTTCTATACCAGCCATGGGTTCACCCCTTGCAGAAGAAGAGGGCCTTGCGCCGCGCGACGTCGACCGGGCATGAATCAGACCGCCTCGTTGTTCTCGTCCTCGAATGCGGCGAACACCGGATCTTCGGTGACGATCTCTTCGGCGGCGATGAATTCAGGGGTGACGATACCTTCGGCGATTTCGCGCAGGGCAACGACGGTTGGCTTGTCGTTTTCCCATGCAACGCGCGGCTCTTTGCCGCCGGTCGCCAGCTGGCGAGCGCGCTTGGTCGAGAGCATGACCAGCTCGAAGCGGTTATCCACGTGTTCCAGGCAGTCTTCAACAGTTACGCGGGCCATGGTCTTCCTCAGTAGCAAATGCGGTGGGCGTGCAGCCCTATATGGGCAGGCGGACTCGATAGTTTAAAAAATCACCAGCCAATAGGGAAGGACTGTTTTGCCCAGTGGCAGCCTTTGCACCGCTGCCGGCCTGTTCGCGGGCAAGCCCGCTCCCACAAGGTTTGCATCATTCCCGAAAGCAACGCCCCTCCTGTGGGAGCGGGCTTGCCCGCGAAAGGGCCGTAACAGAAACCTTCACGCTTGGGCTTGAACATACCGCTTCCAATGTGGCGAACACAACCACCTCACAGCATCGCGTCACGCAACCGCGGCGTCAGCTCCTCGAACAACGTCTGCACCGAACGCAGCGCCCGGCAATCGGGCCGGGTCAGCAGCCACAGCTGGGTGTCGCAGCCCGGCAGTGGCCCGCTCAACGCCTCGACGCCCGGCAGGGCATGCACCATGTAGTCCGGCAGCGCCGCCACGCCCAGGCCGGTGGTCACCAGTTGGGCGATGGTCGACATGCCGCTGCACTGGTAGCGCGGGGTCAGCCCAGGGTGCTGCTGGTTGCGCCAGACCACCGTGGCGTGGTCCTGCATGGAGTCGTCGGGGGCGATCCACGGCACGCTGGTGGCTGCGGCGTCCAGCCGTTCGCGCAGCTCGGGGCGGCCGCAGATCACGTAGCTGGTGGAGCCCAGGCAGCGGCCCACCAGGTGTTCCGGCGGTGTGTTGGTCAGGCGCAGGGCAATGTCGGCGTCACGCCGGCTGAGGTTGGCGAAGGTGTTGGAGGTGCCCATCTCCAGCGACAGCGCCGGGTAGTTGGGCATGAACTCGGCCAGCGCCGGCAGCAGCAGGCTGTGCAAAACGGCTTCGGTGCAGGTCAGGCGCACGGTGCCGCTGACCACCTGCTCGCCGCAGGTCAGGGCGATGCGCGCGGCGTCCAGCGCCTGCTCGGCGCGCTCGGCCTGCTCGGCCAGGGCCTGGGCGGTGTCGGTGGGCAGGTAGCCCTTGCGGCTCTTGACGAACAGCGCGGTGCCTAGCGCCGACTCCAGCCGGCGGATCGAGCGAAACACCGTGGAAACGTCCACCTTGAGCAGTTCGGCAGCCTTTGCCAGTGACCGGCCGCGTTCCAGGGCCAGGACCAGAGACAGGTCCGCATGGGTGATCTGATATTGCATTGGTGCACGCTCTGCTTGCTGAATTGCCAATGTCTGTTGCGTTGGGGCCATTTTATAGTGAAACGGCCCGGGGGAATCAATGCACTCCGTCGCAAGCCTTGCCCCCCACGATGGGCCAGTGAAAAGAACAACAGCAGCACCATCGTCGCCTCCCGAGGCGTCATCCGCAGCTCCACATCGCCGCTCCGAATCAAAGGATGTACAGCCATGACGTCGGTCTCCCCGTGCGCCCGTTCTTCCCGCGAAATGAACGAATTCCTCGAAGCCCACCCGGACACCCAGTACGTTGACCTGCTGATCTCCGACATGAACGGGGTGGTGCGTGGCAAGCGCATCGAGCGCGCCAGCCTGCACAAGGTGTACGAGAAGGGCATCAACCTGCCGGCCTCGCTGTTCGCCCTGGACATCAACGGCTCCACCGTCGAAAGCACCGGGCTCGGCCTGGACATCGGCGACGCCGACCGCATCTGCTACCCGATCCCCGGCAGCCTGGCCGACGAGCCGTGGCAGAAGCGCCCCACCGCGCAGTTGCTGATGACCATGCACGAGCTTGAAGGCGAGCCGTTTTTCGCCGACCCGCGCGAGGTGCTGCGCCAGGTGGTGAGCAAGTTCGACGCCCTGGGCCTGGATATCTGCGCCGCGTTCGAGCTTGAGTTCTACCTGATCGACCAGGACAACCTCAACGGCCGCCCGCAGCCGCCGCGCTCGCCGATTTCGGGCAAGCGCCCGCAGTCGACCCAGGTGTACCTGATCGACGACCTCGACGAATACGCCGACTGCCTGCAGGACATGCTCGAAGCGGCCAAGGAGCAGGGCCTGCCGGCCGACGCCATCGTCAAGGAGAGCGCCCCGGCGCAGTTCGAGGTGAACCTGCACCACGTCGCCGACCCGCTCAAGGCCTGCGACTACGCGATCCTGCTCAAGCGCCTGATCAAGAACATCGCCTACGACCATGAAATGGACACCACCTTCATGGCCAAGCCCTACCCGGGCCAGGCCGGCAACGGCCTGCACGTGCACATTTCGCTGCTGGACAAGAAAACCGGCAAGAACATCTTCGCAAGCGATGACCCGCTTGAAAGCGACACCCTGCGCCACGCCATCGGTGGCGTGCTGCAGACCATGCCGGCATCGATGGCCTTCCTGTGCCCGAACATCAACTCGTACCGGCGCTTCGGTGCGCAGTTCTACGTGCCCAACGCGCCAAGCTGGGGCCTGGACAACCGCACCGTGGCCCTGCGCGTGCCCACCGACAGCAGCGACAACGTGCGCATCGAGCACCGTGTGGCCGGCGCCGACGCCAACCCCTACCTGATGCTTGCGGCAATCCTCGCCGGCATCCACCACGGCCTGACCAATCAGGTCGAGCCGGGTGCGCCGATCGAAGGCAACTCCTACGAGCAGCTGGAACAGAGCCTGCCGAACAACCTGCGCGACGCACTGCGCGCGCTGGATGACAGCGAAGTGCTCAACCAATACATCAGCCCGGACTACATCGATATCTTCGTGGCCTGCAAGGAAAGCGAGCTGGCCGAGTTCGAAGTGTCGATCTCCGACCTCGAGTACAACTGGTACCTGCACACGGTGTAAGCCCATGAGCGCAATTGCGGTCCCCTTGATCGGTGTCAGCGCCTGCCGCCAGCAGGTGGGGAAGAACTCGTCGCACACGGTGGGCGACAAGTATGTCGAGGCCGCAGGCTTTGCCGGGCTGCCGCTGATCCTGCCGGCCCGTGACGGCGGCAGCGATACCCAGGCGTTGCTGGCGCAACTCGATGGCATCCTGTTCACCGGCTCGCCTTCCAATGTCGAGCCGCATCATTACAATGGCGCCCCCAGCGCCGAAGGCACCCGCCACGACCTGGCCCGCGACCGCCTGACCTTGCCATTGCTGCAGGCGGCGATTGCGGCCGGGGTGCCGGTGTTGTGCATTTGCCGTGGCTTCCAGGAGCTCAACGTGGCCTTGGGTGGCAGCCTGCACCAGCGGGTGCACGAGGTGCCCGGCTACCTTGACCACCGCGAACCGCAGGATGCACCGCTTGAGGTGCAGTACAGCCCGCGTCACCCGGTCAGCATCGTGCCTGGCGGGCTGTTCGAGCAGTTGGGCCTGGCTGCGCAGTTCGAGGTCAACTCGCTGCACAGCCAGGGCATCGACCGCCTGGCCCCGGGCCTGCGGGTCGAGGCACGGGCCCCGGATGGCCTGATCGAAGCCGTATCGATGCCGGATGCGCCGGGCCTGGTGCTTGGCGTGCAATGGCACCCGGAATGGCGTTTCGCTGAAAACCCGGTCTCGCTGCGCCTGTTCGAGGCGTTTCGCGAGGCCTGCATTGCCCATGCTGCACGGGAAGGTGAACGTCGCCAAAAACCGACGTAAGCCGAAGGTCTGGGATGACCGTGCCCTACCGCGAGCTTTCAATGAGTGAAAGCGGGCCCTCTACGGCGGGCCTGTTAGAACAATTCCAATAGTTACGGCACAAACTCATGAACGATTACACAGACGCCGGCCGCCCACCCGATGCGGCCGACTCGGGCACTACTTCGCGCAGCAAAGGGTTGGCCAAGGGCCGCCTGGGCCTGCTGGCCAGCGTGGTGCTGGGCATTTCCACCATCGCCCCGGTCTACACCCTGACCGGCGCCCTCGGCCCGACCGTGCGCGAGGTCGGCGCCCACCTGCCGGCGGTGTTCATCGTCGGCTTTCTGCCGATGCTGCTGGTGGCCCTGGGTTACCGCGAGCTGAACTCTGCCGAGCCCGACAGCGGCACCTCGTTCACCTGGTCGGCGCGGGCATTCGGGCCGATGATCGGCTGGATCGGCGGCTGGGGGCTGGTGGTCGCCACCACCATCGTGCTGTCCAACCTGGCCGGTGTGGCGGTGGATTTCTTCTACCTGTTCCTGGCACAGATCACCGGTGAGCAGCAGTTGGCGGCACTGGCCGACAACCTGCTGGTGAACATCAGCACCTGCTGCGTGTTCATCGCCCTGGCGGTGTGGATCTGCTGTCGCGGCATGGCCACCACCATGACCGTGCAGTACGGGTTGGTGGCGTTGCAGCTGCTGGTGCTGATCGGCTTTGCCTTTGCTGCCTTCAGCGAAACCACCGCACCGCCGCCGCTGGCGTTCGACCTGGCCTGGTTCAACCCGTTCGGCGTCGAGTCGTTCTCGGCGTTCGCCGCTGGCCTGTCGCTGTCGATCTTCATCTTTTGGGGCTGGGATGTGTGCCTGACCGTCAGCGAAGAGTCGGTCGGCAGTGAAGAGGTGCCGGGCAAGGCCGCCACCTGGACCGTGCTGCTGATTCTCGGCCTGTACCTGGTCACCGCCATCGCCACCCTGCAGTTCGCCGGTATCAGCGACGAGGGCCTGGGCCTGAACAACCCGCGTATTCAGGAGAACGTCTTCGCCCACCTGGCCGGCCCGGTGATGGGGCCGCTGGCGATCCTGATGTCCATCGCCGTGCTGGCCAGCACTGCGGCGTCGCTGCAGTCGACCTTCGTTTCGCCGGCGCGCACCCTGCTTGCCATGGGTTACTACGGCGCGGTGCCGCAGCGTTTTGCCGAGGTTTGCCCGCGCTCGCAAACCCCGCGTTACGCGACCATCTGCGCAGGCGTTGCTGCTGCGTTGTTCTACGTGACCATGCGTACCCTGAGCGAGAACGTGCTGGCCGACACCATCACCGCCCTGGGCATGATGATCTGCTTCTACTATTCGCTGACCGCGTTTGCCTGCGTGTGGTACTTCCGCCACAGCCTGTTCACCAGCCTGCGCCACTTGTTCATGCGCGGCCTGTGCCCGCTGGTGGGTGGGGTGATCTTGTCGGTGATCTTCGTGCGCACCGCCATCGACAGCGCCTCGCCAGACTTCGGCAGTGGCTCGCATGTAGGGGGGCTGGGGCTGGTATTCGTGATTGCGGCGATCATCTCGGCGCTGGGCATCGTGCTGATGATGCTCTCGCGGCTGCGCCTGCCGGCGTACTTCCTGGGGGCGACGCTGCGTCAGCAGGCGACCATTCAGTTGCAGGAATAAAAGCTGGGGCCGCAGAGCGGCCCCTCGGTCTATTAGGCCAGCAGTTCTTTCAGCAGGCTGCCATGGCGCTGCTGCTGCTTGCCCAGCAACAACCGGTTCGAGGTGAACACGGCTTTCATCTCTTCCAGCGCCACGGCGAAGTCGTCATTGATGATGACGTACTCGTACTCGTCGTAATGCACCATCTCGCTGACCGCTTCCTTCATGCGCCCGGCGATGATCTCTTCGCTGTCCTGGCCACGGCCGTCCAGGCGCTGGCGCAGGGCCTGCTGGCTTGGCGGCAGGATGAAGATCGAACGCGCCTCGGGCATCAGCTTGCGCACCTGCTGGGCGCCTTGCCAGTCGATCTCGAGGATCAAGTCGTTGCCCTGGTCCAGCACTTGCTGCAGCGCGCTGCGCGAGGTGCCGTAGAAGTTGCCGAACACCTCGGCGTGCTCGAGGAAGTCGTCCTGGGCGATCAGCGCCTTGAAGTCTTCATGGCTGACGAAGTGGTAGTTCACCCCGTGTTCTTCGCCCGGGCGCATGTTGCGCGTGGTGTGCGATACCGAGACGCTGACCTTCGGGTCGTCCTTGATCAGGGCGGTGACCAGGCTGGTCTTGCCGGCGCCGGAGGGGGCCGAAACGATGTAGAGGGTGCCGCTGCTGTGGTTCATGGTGGGGGTGGCCTTACTCGATGTTCTGTACTTGTTCACGCATCTGCTCGATCAGCACCTTCAGGTTGACCGCCGCTTGCGTGCTGCGCGGGTCGAAGGCCTTGGAGCCCAGGGTATTGGCTTCGCGGTTGAGTTCCTGCATCAGGAAATCCAGGCGCCGGCCTGCAGCGCCGCCGGACTTGAGCACCCGGCGCACCTCGTTGACGTGGGTGCTGAGGCGGTCGAGCTCTTCGGCTACGTCGCTTTTCTGGGCCAGCAGCACCATCTCCTGCTCCAGGCGCTGCGGGTCCAGCTCGGCCTTCATGTCGGCGAAGCGGTCGAGGATTTTCTGGCGCTGCACTGCCAGCATCTGCGGCACCAGTGCGCGCAGGGTAGTGACCTCGCCGGCCATGCTGTCCAGGCGCTCGTTGATCAACCGCGCCAGTTCCGCGCCTTCGCGCTGCCGGCCAGCCTTGAGCTCGGCCAGGGCCTCGTCGAACAGCGCGACGGCTTCGGCGTTGAGCGCTTGCGGGTCGCTGGCGTCGGCCACCAGCACGCCGGGCCAGGCCAACACTTCAAGGGGGTTGAGCGGCGCCGGCTGCTTGATCAGGCTGGCCACGGTCTCGGCGGCGGCCACCAGCTGCGCGGCGCGCTCGCGGTCGACCTGCAACGGTTTGCCGGTGCTGTCCTCGGACAGGCGCAGGGTGCATTCAACCTTGCCTCGCGACAGGCCTTGGCGCAGGCCCTCGCGCACCGCGCCTTCGAGGTCGCGCAGGGCCTCGGGCAGGCGCAGGTGGGGTTCGAGGTAGCGATGGTTGACCGAGCGCAGCTCCCAGACCAGGGTGCCTTGGCTGCCGGCGCGCTCGGCGCGGGCGAAGGCGGTCATGCTGTGCACCATGGGGAGTACCTCGCGTAATCGGTTGGACGGGGAGCCTTTCGGCTGCAAGGCGCAGGATTGTAGCGCAGTGCGGCCCGGGCGCCCAATCCGCCCATGCTACAGGCGCAGAGGTGGCGCTTGGGAAAAGTCGACAGGCTGCGCCGGGCACGACGATAGGCATGTCCTCGCCGGGCCACGGGCTCTATAATGCTCGGCAGATTCAAAATCCCGGTACAGGTATCCCAGATGAAACGTCCAAGTGGTCGCGCCGCCGATCAGCTCCGCTCGATCCGCATTACCCGCAACTACACCAAGCACGCCGAGGGGTCGGTACTGGTCGAGTTCGGTGACACCAAGGTCATCTGCACGGTCAGCGTCGAAAATGGTGTTCCCCGCTTCCTCAAAGGCCAGGGCCAAGGCTGGCTGACCGCCGAATACGGCATGCTGCCGCGCTCCACCGGCGAGCGTAACCAGCGCGAAGCCAGCCGTGGCAAGCAAGGTGGCCGCACCCTCGAAATCCAGCGCCTGATCGGCCGCTCGCTGCGCGCCGCGCTGGACATGAGCAAGCTCGGCGACATCACCCTGTACGTCGACTGTGACGTGATCCAGGCCGATGGCGGCACCCGCACCGCGTCCATCACCGGTTCCATGGTCGCCCTGTGCGACGCCCTGGCAGTGATCAAGAAACGCGGCGGCCTGAAGGGCGGCAACCCGCTCAAACACATGATCGCCGCCGTGTCGGTGGGCATGTACCAGGGCGAAGCGGTACTGGACCTCGACTACCTCGAGGACTCCGCTGCCGAAACCGACCTGAACGTGGTCATGACCAGTGCCGGTGGTTTCATCGAAGTGCAGGGCACCGCCGAAGGCGCGCCGTTCCAGCCTGAAGACTTCAACGCCATGCTGGCGCTGGCGCAAAAAGGCATGAACGAAATCTTCGAGCTGCAACAGGCCGCACTGGCCGACTGATCCGCTTCGCCAGGGAGGTGCAGGACATGAACGAGCTCGACCCGGTCAACCTGCCCAGCGCCGATGTACGGCAATGGGCGATGTTCTGCCACCTCAGCGCGCTGCTCGGGCTGTTGATCCCGCTGGGCCATCTGCTCGGGCCGCTGGTGCTTTGGCACCTCAAGCGCGAGCAGGACGGCTTTATCGACGCCCAGGGCAAGGAGGCGCTGAACTTTCAGATCAGCGTCACCCTGGCCAGCTTTGCTTGCTTTGTGCTGATGTTCGTGTTCATCGGCATCGTGCTGTTCGCCATGCTGATGGTGGCGGTGCTGATCCTGATCATCCTGGCGGCGGTCAGGGCCAACGAGGGCAAGGCGTATCGCTATCCGCTGATCTGGCGGCCGATCAAATAAATTCGGGGCCGCTTTGCGGCCCTTTCGCGGCACAAGGCCGCTCCTACACGATCATGCGATTTACTGTAGGAGCGGCCTTGTGCCGCGAAAGGGCTGCGAAGCAGCCCCGATTTCATGCTCAGATGGTCAGCGTCCAGTCGTAATCGACGATCAGCGGCGCGTGGCGCGAGAAGCGCGGCTGGCGCGGCAGGCGGGCGTTGCGTACGAAGCGGCGCAGGCCTGGGGTGAGGATCTGGTAGTCGAACCGGAAGCCCAGGTTGAGCATCTCGGCCTGCTCGTTGTCTGGCCACCAGCTGTACTGGTCGCCTTCACGGCTGACTTCACGCAGCGCATCGACGTAGCCCATTTCGCCGGTGATGGCGTCCATCCAGGCACGTTCCGGCGGCAGGAAGCCCACCGACTGCTGGCTGTCGCGCCAGTTCTTGATGTCGAGCTTCTGCTGCGCCACGTAGAACGAGCCGCAGTAGATGTATTCGCGACGCTTGCGACGCTGCTTGTCCAGGTACTTGGCGAAGTCGTCCATCAACTTGAATTTCTGGTTCAAGTCTTCGTCGCCGTTCATGCCCGAGGGCAGCAGCAGGGTAGCGATACTGACTTTGTCGAAATCTGCCTGCAGGTAGCGCCCGTAACGGTCGGCTGTCTCGAAGCCCAGGCCGGTGATGACTGCCTTGGGCTGCATGCGCGAGTACAGTGCCACGCCACCTTGGGTGGGCACCTCCGCGTCGCAGGCGTAAAGGAAATAGCCATCGAGCTGGAAAGCTGGGTCGTCGAGTTCAAAGGCCGAGGCGCGGGTATCCTGAAGGCAGATGACGTCGGCATTCTGGGCTTGTAGCCAGCTGAGCAAACCACGCTCGGCCGCAGCCTGAATGCCATTAACGTTCACACTGATGATCCGCATAAATGGCCCCAAAAATCTCGTGCGTGTATGATACCCGAGCTCAACACATTTAGCTAAATCCGTGGTGTCCGGGACCTTTCATGCAGCCGTATCAGCGCGACTTCATCCGTTTTGCCATCGATCGCGGCGTTCTGCGCTTCGGTGAGTTCACCCTGAAATCAGGGCGTACCAGCCCGTACTTCTTCAATGCCGGCCTGTTCAACACGGCATCGGCCCTGGCCCAGCTGGGGCGTTGCTATGCGGCGGCCATCGTCGACAGCAAGATCCCGTTCGACGTGCTGTTCGGCCCGGCCTACAAGGGCATCCCGCTGGCCGCGGCCACCGCGGTGCAACTGGCCGAGCAGCATCAGCTCGACGTGCCGTGGTGCTTCAACCGCAAAGAGGCCAAGGACCACGGCGAGGGTGGCAGCCTGGTCGGCGCACCGCTGGCCGGTGACGTGCTGATCATCGACGACGTGATCACCGCCGGTACCGCCATCCGCGAAGTGATGCAGATCATCAACGCCCAGCAGGCCAAGGCCGCCGGCGTGCTGATTGCGCTGAACCGCGAAGAGCGTGGCAATGGCGAGCTGTCGGCGATCCAGGAAGTCGAGCGCGACTTCAACATCCCGGTAGTCAGCATCGTCTCGCTCACGCAAGTGCTGGAGTTCCTGGCGGACGACCCGCAGCTCAAGCAGCATTTGCCGGCGGTTGAAGCTTATCGGGCGCAGTACGGGATCTGACCCCGGCCCGGTAACGAAAAAGGCGGCCTTCGAGAGAAGGTCGCCTTTTTTCTGTCTGTGCCGGCCTCAGTCCGTACCGTACTTCGGCGAACGCGGCCCATACAGAATGCCGCCGTTGGGGTAAGGCGACAGCAACCTGGCACTGGTCATGCCGGCAATCGGGTAGCCGGCATCGTCCTGCACACTGCTGATGATCTGGTTGATTGCCGCCGACACCAGCATGCCGATCAGCCCGCCCTGGTTCTGCCGGCCTTCTTCGCTAGAGGCGGTGGCGCTGCCGGTCCACAGGGTGGTGCCGGTTTTCAGGTCGACCAGCTTGGCGTTGGCGGTGACGATGGTGGCGCTGCTCAGGATCATGTAGCGGGTGCCGTAGTCGCTGACGGTCACGTACAGCCCGGCATCGGCGCCGAAGATTTCCTGCAGCTTGGCCGGCGGCAACTGATGGATGTCGGCCGGGGTGGTCATGCCGTTCTGGCGGAAGGTCTCGTCCACCAGCGCCACCGGCATCACGTAGTAGCCGGCTTCGGCCAGCGGGTAGGTGACCTGCGACAGCATGCTGTAGGTGGCCTTCACATCCGGCGACTCGTTCAGCGGCGGCAAGATCAGGATCGACTTCGGCCGGCTTTGCTTGTAGGCCGAGTAGTCGATGGTCTTGCGCTCGGCACAGCCGGCGAACAGGGCCAGCACGCAGGCGCCGACCAGCAATTGGGTGATGCGCTTGATCATTGCTTGGCCCCCTTGCTGGCGTTGCTCATCAGAAAGTCCATGTACGCCGCCGACTCGGGGAACAGCGCTTTTTCGGTGCGAAACTGCTGGATCATCTGGTCATCCTTGCCCAGGCCCGAGTACAGCAGCCCCAACTGGGCGTGATAGCCCGGCGGTACGGCGCCATTCTTGGCCTTGATTTTCTCCAGGTCGCGCTCAAGGGCAGCGGCCTGTTCTTCCTTCGAATCGCCCTTGAGGTAGCCATACACCTGGGGTTGGTAGCTTTCCCACTGGTACAGGGTCTTGGGGCCGGAGCAGCCGGCGAGCAGTGCGCCGGCCAGCAGCAGGCCGGCGCCGGTGCGCCAGGCCGAAATGCGGGTATTCATGGTGCGAGCATCCTTGTCGTATGGGGTGGGTTACTGCGCCTGTGGTTTCCACTGGCCGCTCTCGACAGCGCCCACCAGCTTGTTCACCGCTTCACGCATGGCCAGGTCGAGGACCTTGCCGTTAAGCGTCGAGTCATAGCTGGCGGTGCCGCCGAAGCCGATGATCTCGCGGTTGGACAGCGCGTACTCACCCGCGCCCTGGCTGGAATAGACCACTTCCGAGGTGCTGATGTTGACGATGTTCAGCGCCACCTTGGCGTAGGCGATCTGGGTCTTGCCGCGGCCGAGAATGCCGAACAGCTGGTGGTCGCCCACCTCTTTGCGGCCGAACTCGGTGACATCGCCGGTCACCACGTAATCGGCGCCTTTCAGGCGCTGGGCCTGGCCCTTGATTGCCGCTTCCTGCTGGATCTCGCCCATGTTGTCGCGGTCCAGCACGTTGAACCGGTTGGTCTGCTGCAGGTGGGTGATGAGGATGGTCTTGGCCTGGCCGCCGAGGCGGTCGACGCCGTCGGAGAAGATCCCGCGCATGTAGCTGGAGCGGTTGTCGAACTTGCCTACGGCAATAGGGGTACGCAGGCCGCTGTAGGGGCGGTTGACGCTTTCGACTTGCTGCACGGCGACAGCGGTGGAGGTTTCTGTGGCACAGCCGGCAAGGGACCCGACAGCCAGGGCGGCTGCCAGCACGAGTCCATGTGATGCGTATTTCACGCGCGTTCTCCAGGTAACTGAAACTTTTCAGTGCCGGAGAATACTGGCTGAGGGGGTGTGATGCCAGTGTAAGTATCGCGGGGCGAGCCCCGCGATGAGGTCAAAAACTGATCAGGAGCGCTTGCGGTTGGTGATCAGAGTGCCCACGCCGCTGTCGGTGAAGATCTCCAGCAGCACAGCGTTCGGCACGCGGCCGTCGATGATGTGCGAGCTGTTGACGCCACCTTGCACTGCATCCAGCGCGCACTTGATCTTCGGCAGCATGCCGCCGTAGATGGTGCCGTCGGCGATCAGCGCGTTGACCTGCTCGGTGGTCAGGCCGGTCAGTACCTGGCCCTGCTTGTCCATCAGGCCGGCGATGTTGGTCAGCAGCATCAGCTTCTCGGCTTTCAGCGCCTCGGCCACCTTGCCGGCCACCAGGTCGGCGTTGATGTTGTACGACTCACCGTTGGCGCCCACGCCGATCGGCGCGATCACCGGGATGAAGTCGCCCTTCACCAGCATGTTCAGCAGGTCGGTATTGACGCTGACCACCTCGCCGACGTGGCCGATGTCGATGATTTCCGGCTGGGTCATCTCCGGGGTCTGGCGGCTGACGGTGAGCTTTTTCGCGCGGATCAGCTCGGCGTCCTTGCCGGTCAGGCCGATGGCGCTGCCGCCGTGGCGGTTGATCAGGTTGACGATATCCTTGTTCACCTGGCCGCCCAGCACCATCTCCACCACGTCCATGGTCGCCGAGTCGGTGACGCGCATGCCGTCGATGAAGTGGCTCTCGATCGACAGGCGCTTGAGCAGGTCGCCGATCTGCGGGCCGCCGCCGTGCACGACCACCGGGTTGATGCCCACGGCCTTCATCAGCACGATGTCACGGGCGAAGCCGGTTTTGAGCTCTTCGCTCTCCATCGCGTTGCCGCCGTACTTGATCACCAGGGTCTTGCCGACGAAACGGCGGATGTAGGGCAGTGCTTCGGACAAAACCTCGGCTACATGGGAAGCGGCATCGCGATCGAGGGTCATGCAGGGCTCCAGGTAAGGAACGGATAGTCGTCAGAACGGCAGTTGCAGGCCGGGTTGGACCCGCAGCAGCTGCGCGCGGAATACAGCCTTGATACGGTCGAGTTCGGCAGCGCTGTCGGCTTCGAAACGCAGCACCAGCACCGGTGTGGTGTTGGAGGCGCGGACCAGGCCCCAGCCGTGCGGGTAGTCCACCCGCACACCGTCGATGGTGGTGAGGTTGGCCTGGCCCCAGTCGGCGTCGC
The DNA here is from genome assembly GCF_019139835.1 of Pseudomonas xanthosomatis. NCBI lineage: Bacteria > Pseudomonadati > Pseudomonadota > Gammaproteobacteria > Pseudomonadales > Pseudomonadaceae > Pseudomonas > Pseudomonas xanthosomatis. The sequence goes on from NZ_CP077075.1 coordinate 581,928, forward strand.
GTTGCAGAGCATCAATGATGCTGAATTTACCCTCGTCGGTCACATCAATGTTGATTTCCGGCGTGGAAATATCATTGGGGAAGGCAGCGAACAGACTTTCGGCATCCTGGTCGGCCTTGCTGAGGATCTCCAGCAGGCGTGCGGCGCTGTAGATACCGTCATCGAAACCGTACCAGCGCTCCTTGATGAAGATGTGACCGCTCATCTCGCCGGCCAGCAGGGAGCCGGTCTGTTTCATCTTCTTCTTGATCAACGAGTGGCCGGTCTTCCACATTAGCGCGCGGCCGCCGTCCTGTTCGATCAGCGGGGTGAGGCGGCGGGTGCATTTGACGTCGAAGATGATCTCGGCGCCCGGGTTGCGCGACAGCACGTCCTGGGCAAACAGCATCAGCAGGCGGTCGGGGTAGACGATGTTGCCGGTGTTGGTCACAACGCCCACACGGTCGCCGTCGCCGTCGAAGGCCAGGCCGATGTCGGCGCCGATTTCCTTCACCTTGGCGATCAGGTCTTCAAGGTTTTCAGGCTTGCCCGGGTCCGGGTGGTGGTTGGGGAAGTTGCCGTCGACCTCGCAGAACAGCGGGGTCACCTCGCAGCCCAGGGCTTCGATCAGTTGCGGGGCGATCACGCCGGCGGCGCCGTTGCCGCAGTCCACCACCACTTTCAGCGGCTTGGCCAGCTTCACGTCGCCGGTGATCTGCTGGAAGTAGCGCTCGAGGATCTCGACTTTTTGCACGCTGCCTTCAGCGCGAGTGAGGTCGTTGGTCTTCAGGCGGGTCAGCAGGGCCTGGATCTGTTCGTTGGCCAAGGTGTCGCCGGCGATGACGATCTTGAAACCGTTGTAGTCCGACGGGTTGTGGCTGCCGGTGAGCATCACCCCCGACTTGCCGGCCAGCACGTTGGCTGCGTAGTACAGCGCAGGCGTGGGCACCAGGCCGACGTCGGTCACCTCGCAGCCGGCCTCGACCAGGCCTTTGATCAGTTGCTCGACCAGCATTGGGCCGGACAGGCGGCCGTCACGGCCCACCGAGATCTGCGGTTCGCCCTGGGCGAGGGTCTGTGCGCCGATGGCGCGGCCGATCCAGTAGGCGGTTTCGCCGTGCAGGGTCTTGCCCACCACGCCGCGGATGTCATAGGCGCGGAAGATGCTGTCGGGCAGTGCGGGGACCAGCTGGGCCATGTCGTTCATCTCTGGGACTCCAAGTATTCAAAGGCTTCTGGGCAGGCACAAACTGAACGCTTGGACGGTGGAATGCCCCGAGAGTTCGCCATCCATGGCCCGAATGGTCGGTGTTCGGCTCAGCGGGTGCCGGAGTGGCCGAAGCCGCCAGCACCGCGCTGGGTCTCGTCGAACTGCTCGACCAGCTCGAAATGCGCCTGCACCACCGGCACCAGAATCAGCTGCGCGATGCGCTCGCCGACGGTGATGGTGAAGGGCGTGTTGCCGCGGTTCCAGCAGCTGACCATCAGCTCGCCCTGGTAGTCCGAGTCGATCAGGCCGACCAGGTTGCCCAGCACGATGCCGTGCTTGTGGCCCAGGCCCGAGCGCGGCAGGATCATCGCCGCCAGGCCCGGGTCGCCGATGTACACCGACAGGCCGGTAGGGATCAGCAGGGTCTGGCCCGGCTCGAGGACGGTGTCCTCTTTGAGCAGGGCGCGCAGGTCAAGGCCGGCGGAGCCTGGGGTGGCGTATTGCGGCAGCGGGAATTCGCTACCCAGGCGGGGGTCGAGGATCTTGGCTTGAAGAGCGTGCATGTAACTTATTGAACCTGATTGAGCCGTTCGGCGATGAAGGCAACCAGCTGGCGGGCGATCTTGCCCTTGCTGGTCTGCGCAAAGAGGGTCTGGTGCTGCTGGCGGTCGATCACGGTCAGGGCGTTTTCCTCGCTGTTGAAGCCGATGCTGGGGTTGGCCACATCATTGGCGACGATCAGGTCGAGGTTCTTGTCCTTGAGCTTGCGCGTGGCGTAGTCGAGCAGGTGCTCGGTCTCGGCGGCGAAGCCTACGCTGAACGGGCGGTCGGGCCGGCCGGCAATGGTCGCAAGGATATCGGGATTGCGCACCATCTGCAGCAGCATGCCGTCGCCGGTGGTGGGATCTTTCTTCAATTTTTGCGGGGCGACGACCTCCGGGCGGTAGTCTGCGACTGCAGCCGAGGCAATGAACAAGTCGCAGCCCATGGCCGCTTCGCAGGCCGCGAGCATGTCCCGCGCGCTGACCACGTCGATGCGGCTGACCCGGTCAGGGGTGGGCAGGTGCACCGGGCCGGTGACCAGGGTCACCCGGGCCCCGGCTTCGGCGGCGGCCTCTGCCAGGGCGAAGCCCATCTTCCCTGAACTATGGTTGGTGATGTAGCGCACCGGGTCGATGTTTTCTTGCGTAGGGCCGGCGGTGATCAGCACGTGCTTGCCGGTGAGGGCCTCGCGCTTGAAGCTTTCGGCGGCGCACCAGGCAAGGTCGGTGGCCTCGAGCATGCGGCCCAGGCCCACGTCGCCACAGGCCTGGCTGCCCGAAGCCGGGCCGAACACCTGGATGCCGCGGCGCTTGAGCAGGTCGAGGTTGTCCTGGGTGGCCGGGTCGCGCCACATGGCCTGGTTCATCGCCGGGGCCACGGCCACGGTGGCGTCGGTGGCCAGTACCAGGGTGGTCAGCAGGTCGTCGGCCATGCCTTGGGCCAGGCGCGCCATCAGGTCGGCGGTGGCCGGGGCGATCAGCACCAGGTCGGCCCACTTGGCCAGTTCGATGTGGCCCATGGCCGCTTCGGCGGCGGGGTCGAGCAAGTCCATGTGTACCGGGTGGCCGGACAGCGCCTGCAGGGTGAGCGGGGTGATGAATTCGGCACCGCCGCGGGTCATGACCACGCGCACCTGTGCGCCATGTTCCAGGAGTCGGCGAATCAGCTCGGCGCTCTTGTAGGCGGCAATGCCGCCACCCACGCCGAGAACGATGCGCTTGCGATACAGCCGCTGCATAGGCTTGCCTTTATCCAGTGAAAGCGGGCGGCGACGTTCACAACTGCCTGCGGCAGAACGTCGCATTTTCGAAGCGAACTAGATTAACACAGCGGTCAAATTCGCCGCAGTACCACGCAAGGAGGGGGGATGAACATCAGGGAGTGGCCGCTCGAGGAGCGGCCGAGGGAGAAACTGTTGCAGCGTGGCGCGGGCAGCTTGTCGGATGCCGAGCTGCTGGCGGTGTTTCTTGGTTCGGGGGTGAAAGGCCGTAACGTGCTGGACCTGGCGCGCGGGCTGCTGATGAAGTTCGGTGGCTTGCGCCAGGTGCTCGAGGCCGACCGGCAGGCTTTCGTCAGCGAGCTGGGGTTGGGGCCGGTGCGCTATAGCCAGCTGCAGGCTTTGCTGGAAATCGGCCGTCGGCACCTGGCCATGTCCATCGAGCGCGAGTCGGCCCTGGACAGCCCGCAGGCCGTGCGCCGTTACCTGAAAGCCATGTTGCGGCACGAGGTCAGTGAGGTATTCGGCTGCCTGTTCCTCGACACCAAACACCGGCCGCTGGCGTTCGAGATCTTGTTCCGCGGCACCATCGACCGGGCCAGCATCTACCCGCGTGAAGTGGTGCGCCGAGCCTTGCTGCACAACGCGGCGGCGCTGATCCTGTGCCACAACCACCCGTCAGGCAACTGCGAACCGAGCCAGGATGACGTGCACCTGACCCAGGTGCTCAAGCGTTCACTGGCGCTGATCGATGTGCGGGTGATGGACCATGTGATCGTCGGCGACGGCGAGCCGCTGTCGATGGTCGAGCGGGGGTGGTTGGCAGGGTAGGGCTGTACAGGTTGTGCCGGCCTCTTCGCGGGCTTGTCGGAATGCCGAACCACCGCGAAGAGGCCGCTGCAGGTTGCAGATAATCAGCGCCCCACTGAAACCTTGCTGAAATCCAACCGCCCGAACGGGCTGGCCTGGTACCCCTGCACGTCCTGGCGCAACAGCGTCGCTGCGGTCGGGTGCGCCAGCGGCACCCACAGCGCCTGTTGCTGGATCAGCGTCTGCGCTTGCTGGTACAGCCGGCTGCGCACGCTCTGGTCGTTGGTGGTACGCCCGGCGTTGATCAGCTGGTCCAGGCGGTTGTCGCAGAACCGCGCGAAGTTGGTCCCGGACTGTACCGCCGCGCAGGAAAACTGCGGGCTGAGGAAGTTGTCCGGGTCGCCGTTGTCGCCGGCCCAGCCCATGAACAGCAAATCATGCTCGCCCGCTTTGGCCCGGCGGATCAGTTCGCCCCATTCGATGGTGCGGATCTCGGCCTTGATGCCGACCTTGGCAAGGTCTGCCTGCAGCATCTGTGCGCCCAGCGCCGGGTTGGGGTTGAGCAGGCTGCCCGACGGGCGGGTCCAGATGGTCGTTTCGAAGCCTTTGGCAAGGCCGGCCTTGTTCAGCAGCGCCTTGGCCTTCTTCTGGTCCATGGCGTAGCCCGGCAGGTCCTTGGCGTAGCTCCAGGTGTTCGGCGGGTAGGGGCCATTGGCGGCAGTGGCGGTGTCTTCGAACACGGCCTTGATGTAGGCCTGCTTGTCGAAGGCCAGGTTGATTGCCTGGCGCACCTCTGGCTTGTCCAGCGGCGGGTGCTGGCTGTTGATGGCCACGAACGCGGTCATGAACGCAGGCGTTGTTGCCACCTTGAGGTTGCCGTCCTTGCCGGCTTCGGCCACATCCAGCGGCTTGGGCGACAGCGCCACCTGGCACTCGCCGCGCTTGAGCTTTTGCAGGCGCACGTTGGCGTCGGTGGTGATGGCGAAGATCAGCGGGTCGACCGCGGGCTTACCGGCGAAGTAGTCGGGGTTGGCGCGGTAGCGCACCACGGCGTCCTTCTGGAAACGCTGGAACACGAACGGGCCAGTACCGATCGGCTGGCTGTTGAGCTTCTCCGGGGTGCCGGCCTTGAGCAGCTTGTCGGCGTATTCGGCCGAATAAATCGAGGCAAAGCCCATGCTCAGGGTGGCCAGGAAGGTGGCGTCCGGGTGAGTGAGGGTGAAGCGCACGGTGTGCGGCTCGGGGGCGTCGATCGACTTGATCAGGCTGCCCAGTTGCAGCGACTGGGCGTGCGGGTAGCCGCCAGGGGCGGTCTTGTGCCAGGCATGGGCGGGGTAAAGCATGCGCTGGAAGCTGAACAGCACGTCATCGGCGTCCAGCTCGCGGCTGGGCTTGAAGTACGCCGTGCTGTGGAATTTCACGTCTTTACGCAGCTGGAAGTCGTAGATCAGCCCGTCAGGCGACACGCTCCAGCGCTCGGCCAGGCTCGGTACCACCTTGCCCTGCTGGGCATCGAACTCGACCAGGCGGTTCATCAGCACGTCGGCCGAGGCGTTGGTGGTGGTCAGCGAGTTGTACTGCACCACGTCGAAGCCTTCAGGGCTGGCTTCGGTGCACACCGACAGCGGCGCAGCCTGAGCCAGGCCGGTGGCGCACAACGCGGTGAATAACAAGGAAAGGGCGGCGGCACGCATGGTGGCTCCTTGGCTGGTCAGATGGCCCATCTGCCGGTGCAGTCTGGAAATGGCCCTACCCTAGTGTGCGTAACAGCAAATGACCACCCTCTTTTTCAGACGCTTGGCGACGAGCGGTCGACAGTGCGGCGAGCGAGTCGCTATGCTGCTCGGCCGCGATTGGCAGTACGTGGATGCTCACTTTCTGTTGTTGCGGCGTAGTCTTTCTGGTATAAAGCAGCGCTCTTTTCTAGGGGCTCGGCCTGTCGCATCAGCGGATCCGGTCGATAAGACCTCCAGAATCACGGCGCCTGGCGCCAAAGACTGAGAGATTAAGCGGCCAACCCATGCCGGGTTGGGCATGTGGTTTTAGAGGGCTGAGTCATGTCGAGAGTCTGTCAAGTTACTGGTAAGGGTCCAGTAACCGGGAACAACATTTCCCACGCAAACAACAAAACCCGTCGTCGTTTCCTGCCGAACCTGCAGCACCACCGTTTCTGGGTTGAATCCGAGAACCGTTTCGTGCGTCTGCGTGTATCCGCCAAAGGCATGCGTATCATCGACAAGCGCGGCATCGATGCCGTTCTGGTTGACATCCGCAAAGCTGGCGCCAAGGTTTAAGGGAGAACATCATGCGTGAATTGATCCGTCTGGTTTCGAGTGCCGGTACCGGCCACTTCTACACCACCGACAAGAACAAGCGCACCACCCCGGACAAGATCGAGATCAAGAAGTACGATCCGGTTGTTCGCAAGCACGTGGTGTACAAGGAAGCCAAGATCAAGTAATTGATCGGCAACCTGAAAAAAACCCGCAACCGAAAGGTCGCGGGTTTTTTTATGCCTGAAGTCGACGGTTGGCTTCAGCTGAAGTGCAGGCCAAGGATGCGCTGCTCATCGACGATGATGTGGATACGCTGCGCGTTGAAGTCGTGGGTGTGCATATCCCCTGGGCCCAGCACCAGCGCACGGCCGCTCATTTCCTGGATGTAGGCCCGCACGCTTGGAACGTAGCGAGTGCCGTTGAGGTGTTTCAGTTCATCGATGATCTGGTCGTTGGTCATGGTGTCCACCTTTTCAGGAATGGCCCGACATTGGGCCGCGCCATCCTTGCGCGCAGCTCCATGACCCGTGCGTTACATAGCTACTTCTGCTCGAACAGCACATAGATCTTGCGGCACGGCTCCAGCACTTCCCAGGTGCCCTTGAAGCCTGCGGGGATGACGAAGCGGTCGCCAACGCGCAGGGTCTTGGCATTGCCGTCCTGGTCGCGCAGCACCGAAACACCCTGCACGATCTCGCAGTACTCATGCTCGGTGTAGTTCACCGTCCACTGCCCCACCTCACCTTCCCACACACCCGCGGCAAACTGCCCGCAGGGGCTGGAGTAATGGTTGTAGACGGCCTGGTCCGGCTCGCCCTTGAGGATTTTCTCGGCGGCCGGGCGGTAGCGTTCGGCCTCGGTAAGCACCTGGGCGAAGTCGACGATGCTGGCAATGCTCATGCTGGATACCCTGTGATTGTTTAATAAAATGAACATCAGTAGGCGTTTGGGCCTTGAGTGTCAAATATATTGATAGTTTGGCTGGCCTGGTTTAGGGTGTCGGATGCCGGTGTACGTGCGTCGCCCGGCCAGAATTTCTGACAGCGCCCGTGAATCCTCAGTGCGGTGCTGCACTTTGACAAGAGAGGAGTTTCCTATGACCACCCTGACTCGTGCGGACTGGGAACAGCGTGCCCAGCAACTGAAGATCGAAGGCCGCGCCTTCATCAACGGCGAATACACCGATGCCGCATCCGGTGAAACCTTCGACTGCCTGAGCCCGGTGGACGGACGCTTCCTGGCCAAGGTTGCCAGCTGTGACCTGGCCGATGCCAACCACGCCGTCGACAACGCCCGTGCCGTGTTCGACTCCGGCGTCTGGTCGCGCCTGGCCCCGGCCAAGCGCAAGGCTACCCTGATTCGCTTCGCAGACCTCTTGCGCAAGAACGTCGAAGAGCTGGCCCTGCTGGAAACCCTCGACATGGGCAAGCCGATCGGCGACTCGTCGACCATCGACATCCCGGGTGCTGCCAACGCCATTCACTGGACCGCCGAAGCCATCGACAAGGTCTACGACGAAGTTGCCCCCACCCCGCACGACCAGCTCGGCCTGGTTACCCGCGAGCCGGTGGGTGTGGTCGGTGCCATCGTACCTTGGAACTTCCCGCTGCTGATGGCTTGCTGGAAGCTGGGCCCGGCCCTGGCCACCGGTAACTCCATCGTCCTCAAACCGTCAGAAAAGTCCCCGCTGACTGCCATCCGCATCGCCCAGCTGGCCATTGAGGCCGGCATCCCGAAAGGCGTGCTGAACGTGCTGCCAGGCTACGGCCACACCGTGGGCAAGGCCCTGGCCCTGCATATGGATGTCGACACCCTGGTGTTCACCGGCTCCACCAAGATCGCCAAGCAGCTGATGGTGTACGCGGGCGAATCGAACATGAAGCGCGTGTGGCTGGAAGCCGGCGGCAAGAGCCCGAACATCGTGTTTGCCGACGCCCCGGACCTGCAAGCTGCCGCCGAAGCGGCTGCCAGCGCCATTGCCTTCAACCAGGGCGAGGTCTGCACCGCAGGTTCGCGCCTGCTGGTGGAGCGTTCGATCAAGGACAAGTTCCTGCCCATGGTGGTCGAGGCCCTCAAGGGCTGGAAGCCAGGCAACCCGCTGGACCCGCAGACCACCGTCGGCGCGCTGGTCGACACCCAGCAGATGAACACCGTGCTGTCGTACATCGACGCCGGCCACCAGGACGGCGCCAAGCTGCTGGCCGGTGGCAAGCGCACCCTCGAAGAGACCGGCGGCACCTATGTCGAGCCGACCATCTTCGACGGCGTGACCAACGCCATGCGCATCGCCAAGGAAGAGATCTTCGGCCCGGTGCTGTCGGTGATCACCTTCGATACCGCCGAAGAAGCCGTGGCCATTGCCAACGACACCCCGTACGGCCTGGCCGCCGGCATCTGGACCTCGGACATCTCCAAGGCCCACAAGACTGCCCGCGCCGTGCGTGCCGGCAGCGTCTGGGTCAACCAGTACGACGGCGGCGACATGACCGCGCCGTTCGGTGGCTTCAAGCAGTCGGGCAACGGCCGTGACAAGTCGCTGCACGCCCTGGAGAAGTACACCGAGCTGAAGGCGACCTGGATCAAGCTGTAATCCAGAGGGCCGCTCTGCGGCCCATTCGCGGGCAAGCCCGCTCCCACAGGTTCTGCGCTGCTTTCTAGGCCAGCGGCGGCCCTGTGGGAGCGGGCTTGCCCGCGAATGGGCTGCACAGCAGCCCCAGCCATAGCCGGGTCGGCCATGCTGCCCCGGCTTTGTTGTTTCTGCTGTTCAAGCATTCTGCCTGGGAGGCTTTCATGCGTTGGGGAACCTACTTTGCCGTACTGGCGTCGGTGCTCAGTGTCGGGCTCGCGCTCGGCGTGAGCATGCCGCTGGTGTCCCTGCGCCTGGAGGGCTGGGGCTACGGCGGGTTCGCCATCGGCGTCATGGCTGCGATGCCGGCGGTCGGCGTGCTGATCGGTGCCAGCCTGGCCAGCCGCCTGGCCGGCTGGGTCGGGGTGCCCATGGCCATGCGCCTGTGCCTGTGGGGCGGGGCATTGTCGATCGGCTTGGTGGCGCTGTTGCCCAGTTACCCGTTGTGGCTGGCGTTGCGCCTGCTGATCGGCATGTCGCTGACGGTGGTGTTCATCCTTGGCGAAAGCTGGATCAACCAGTTGGTGGTCGAGCACTGGCGCGGCCGCCTGGTGGCCTTGTACGGCAGCAGCTATGCGCTGAGCCAGCTGGCCGGGCCGTTGGTGCTGGGTTTTCTCGGGTCGGACGACGACTTCGGCTTCTGGGCCGCCACCGGCCTTTTGCTGCTGGCGCCCCTGATACTGCTGGGCCGCGGCGGCGCGCCGACCACCGAGGCCTGCAGCGTCACCCTTAGCGACCTGGTGGGCTTTTGCCGACGCCTGCCGGTGATCGCCTGGGCCATCGCCCTGTTCGCTGCCTTCGAGGCGATGATTCTCACCCTGCTGCCGGTGTACTGCCTGCAGCAAGGTTTTACCACCGAGCTTGCGCTGTTCATGGTCAGCACCGTGGTGGTGGGCGATGCGGTGCTGCAGTTGCCCATCGGTGCGTTGGCCGACCGCATGTCGCGGCGCACGCTGTTCAGCGGCTGTGCCTTGACCTTGATGGTGTCCAGCCTGGCCATTCCGCTGTTACTGCACACGCCGGTGATCTGGCCGTTGTGGGTGCTGTTCGGCGCCAGTGCCGGCGGGCTTTTCACCCTGTCGCTGGTATTGATCGGCGAGCGTTATCGGGATGATGCGCTGGTACGGGCCAATGCCCATGTGGCGCAACTGTGGGGCATTGGCTGCCTGATCGGGCCGCTGCTGGCCGGTGCCGGCAGCCAGTGGATCAGCGGGCATGCCTTGCCGCTGCTGATGGCGGCGGGGGCTGCGGGGCTGGTGCTGCTGACCCGGCGCAAGGGTGCTTTCGAGCCGGAACCGGCCTGAGCCCTGTAGGAGCCGGCTTGCCGGCTCTCATAGAACTGCACATAACTCATTGATTTAGCAGGGGCCTGTGGGAGCGGGCTTGCCCGCGAACACCGGCGAAGCCGGTGCCAGCCTCCGCGTCGCCTGCTTCGCGGGCAAGCCCGCTCCCACAGGGGCCGCGATAGGTCTACAACATTTTCTCCAGGCCCACCGCCTTGCTCACCCAGGCATTGAAGCGCCGCCACCAGCCGCCTGGCTCGGTCAGCAGCACATGCCGCTGACCGTTGTCCTCGGTCACCCACACCATCTTGCCGTCCACCAGTTGCGGCTGGTAGCTCAGCGCCGGGGCCATGCCCTGCAGCGCCAGCTCGCGGGTGTACTCGGCCAGCTCCGGGCTGTCCACCAGCACCCCCACCTCGGTGTTCCACAGCACCGAGCGCGGGTCGAAGTTGAACGAGCCGATGAAGGTCTTGTGGCGGTCGAACACCATCGCCTTGCTGTGCAGGCTGGAGTCGGAGCTGCCGTGGAAGGTCAGGCCGCGCCGGGTAATCGCATCGCCCGGCTGGCGACGCAACTCGTACAGCTGCACGCCATGCTCCAGCAAGGCGCGCCGGTAGGGTGCGTAGCCGCCATGCACTGCCGGCACGTCAGTGGCCTCCAGCGAGTTGGTCAAAAGCTTCACCGAAGTGCCGGCGTCGGCGCGGCTGGTCAGGTACAGCAAGCCCGGCTGGCCCGGCACGAAATAGGCCGATACCAGAATCAGCTCGCGGTGCACGCCGTTCAGCTCCGGTGCCAACTGGTGGCTCATCAGCAACTGCGGGTCGGGCTCGTCGTCCGCCAGCACCTTGCTCGGTGCATCCCACAGCGCCTGGCTGTGGGCCCAGATCAGCTCGTTGCGCCACACGTCCAGGCGCGGCTGGGTCTGGTAGGCCATCAGCCGCTCGTAGGCCGCCTTGCGCTCGGTGCGCGCCCGGGCCAGCCAGGTTTCCAGGCGCTGGCGGCTGGCGTGCAGGTCGGCCGCATCGGGTTGCCACCACAGGTAGTCGCTGATCGGCCGGCTCAGGGCGCTGTTCCAGTACTGGTCGAAGCTGTGCCCCAGCTGCTCGGCCACCGGCCCCACCCCCAGCAGGTCGATGTCGGTGAAGTTCAGGTTGGGCTCGGCATCGAAGTACTCGTCGCCCAGGTTGCGCCCGCCGACGATGGCCATGCTGTTGTCCACCAAAAACAGCTTGTTGTGCATGCGCCGGTGCTGGCGCGACAGGTTGAACAGCCGCCCGGCCGCGCGGGTGAAGCCGGTGCTGCGGCCCAGGTGCAGCGGGTTGAACACGCGGATCTGGATGTTCGGGTGGGCGGCGAGGGTGCCGATCAGGCTGTCCAGGCCGTCGCTGGCGGTGTCGTCCAGCAGCACCCGCACGCGTACCCCGCGGTCGGCGGCGCGCAGCAGTTCATGCACCAGGGCGCGGGTGCTCAGGCCATCGTGGACAATGTAGTACTGCACATCGATGCTGGCCTGGGCGTTGCGGATCAGTTCGGCGCGGGCGCGGAACGCCTCGTTGCTGTTGGGCAGCAGGCGAAAGCCCGAGCGGCCCTCGTAGGGCGCGGCCTGGCGCTGCACCGAGCGGCCGAACGCCGAGTCGCTTGCCGGCAAGGCCTGGCTCACGTCGCGGGGCGTGTTGACGCTGGCGCAGCCCGAAAGGCCAAGCAGCAGCGCCAGCAGCAGGGGCAGAGTGCGCTGGAGTCTCAAGGGTGGAGCGTCCTGTGCGGCAAGGGCTTATGGGGTTGGACCGTGGCAGGCGGGGCAAAGTTACGCGGCGGGCTGTTCCTGATCCAGTAGACGAACGGCGGTTTGCCCCACCTTGCGCACGGCCTCCTCGATTTGCGGCGTCGGCCGCGCGGCGAAGTTCATGCGCAGGCAGTTGCGGTACTTGCCCGAGGCCGAAAAGATGCTGCCCACGGCAATCTGCACGCCCTGCTCCAGTAAAGCCCGGTTCAGGCGCAGCGTATCGAAACTTTCCGGCAGTTCCACCCACAGCATGAAGCCGCCCTGGGGCCGGCTGGCACGGGTGCCCGGCGGAAAGTACTGGGTCACCCAGTCGCACATCTGGTCGCGGCCGCGCTGGTACTGGCTGCGCATGCGCCGCAGGTGCGGTTGGTAATGGCCGTCGGCGATGAAGTCGGCAATCGCCAGTTGCGGCTGGCAGGCGGTGCTGCCGGTGCTGATGTACTTCATGTGCAGCACCCGTTCCAGGTAGCGCCCCGGCGCCACCCAGCCGACCCGCAGGCCCGGGGCCAGGGTTTTGGAGAACGAGCTGCACAGCAACACGCGGCCATCGTCGTCGAACGACTTCACCGTGCTTGGGCGCGGGTAGGTGTAGGCCAGGTCGCCGTACACATCGTCTTCCAGAATCGCCACGTCGTAGCGCTGGGCCAGGGTCAGCAGGGCCTTCTTGCGCGCCTCGGGCATGATGTAGCCGAGCGGGTTGTTGCAGTTGGGGGTGATCTGGATGAGCTTGATCGGCCACTGTTCCAGGGCCAGCTCCAGGGCTTCGAGGCTGATGCCGGTGATCGGGTCGGTGGGGATCTCCAGGGCCTTCATACCCAAGCCCTTGAGGGTCTGCATGGCGCCGTGGAAGCTCGGCGAGTCCACCGCGACGATATCGCCGGGCTGGCACACCGCGCGGATGCTGCACGACAGCGCCTCGTGGCAGCCGGTGGTCACCACCAGGTTGGCCGGGCCCAGGCGGCAGCCGGAGTCGAGCATCAGCCGGGCGATCTGTTCGCGCAACTGTAGGTTTCCGTGGATGTTGTCGTAATACAGCCCGGGCATGTCCATGCGCCGGCTGATCTGCGCCAGGCTGCGCAAAAGCGGCTTGAGGGTCGGGCTGTCGACGTCGGGCATGCCGCGTCCGAGCTGTATCACATCGCGCTGCGGGGTGCTGCGCACCAGCTCCAGCACCTGCTCCCACTGGGAGATATCCACAGGCCGCTGGGCCGGCCGGCTGATGTCGGGCAGCGCCGGCAACTGGCGGTCTTCGGCGACGAAGTAGCCAGACTTGGGCCTGGGCGAGACCAGGCCGTTGTCCTCCAGCATGCGGTAGGCCTGCTGCACGGTGCTCAGGCTGACGCCGTGCTCCACGCTCAGTGCCCGCACCGACGGCAGGCGTTGCCCGGGGCGGTACAGGCCCTGCTCGATGCGCGAGCCGAGCAGTTCTGCCAGGTTGAGGTAGAGAGTCACGGCATACTCCGGGGGTTTTGTAGGAAGCGACCAATACAGATCGTAGGAAAATACTCCATTCAGCCCACTTTTCGCCAATTCTGTATGGAAATAATAAACAGCGGTTGAATCTGTATTGCAGAAGGCTGCAAAGCGCAAGCTGTCCCCACAGTATCAACCGAGTGGGAGTACGCAGTGATGGGCAGCTTGACCGATGTGCGTGTGCAACTGTTGGCCAAGGAACTGGAGGCCGGGCAACGAACCAGAATCTACGACCCGCTGGCCAACCTCAGCCGCTGGGGCCTCATGCTGCATCGCTGGCGCACCCGCAAGGCGTTGCTGGAGCTGGATGCACGCCAGCTGCGCGATATCGGCCTGAGCTGGGAGCAGGCGCGGGAGGAGGGGTGCAAGCCGTTCTGGCGCGAGTGACGGGGTCTTATGGAACAAACTACGACTCATTGATTTAACACGGTCCTCGTGGGAAGCGGCCGCAGTGCATCTGTGAGATCAGTTCTCTGTGCGACAGCGCAGCCCGAAAGAACTGGGTAATCTCCTACAGGTGCCTCACATCAATTCCTTGAGCCGATACCACAACATCCCCAACGCCAGCACCGGCGAGCGCAGCAGCTTGCCGCCCGGGAAGGTCGGGTGCGGCACCTTGGCGAACAGGTCGAAGCGCCCACCCTGCTGCCCGCAAATCGCCTCGCCCAGCAGCCGCCCGGCCAGGTGGGTGGCGTTCAGCCCATGCCCGGAATAGGCCTGGGCGTAATACACGTTCGGCTGGCTGGCTAGCCGGCCGATCTGCGGCAGGCGGTTGGCGCCGATGCCGATCATGCCGCCCCACTGGTAGTCGATGCGCACATCGGCCAGTTGCGGGAACACCTTGAGCATCTTCGGGCGCATGTACGCGGCGATATCCTTGGGGTCGCGCCCGGAGTAATGACAGGCACCGCCGAACAGCAGGCGACCGTCGGCCGACAGCCGGTAGTAGTCCAGCGCCACGCGCTGGTCGCATACCGCCATGTTCTGTGGCAGCAACTGGCGCGCGCGTTCCTCGCCCAGCGGCTCGGTGGCGATGATGTAGCTGCCGGCGGGCAGCACCTTGCCGCCCAGCTCGCGGTTGAGGTCGTTGTGGTAGGCGTTGCAGCACAGCACCAGGGTGTTGGCGCGCACCTGGCCCTGGGCGGTGTGCACCTTCACCTGCGCGCCGTAGTCGATGCGGGTGACCTCGGACTGCTCGAACAGGCGCACCCCCAGGCGGGCGGCGGCAGCGGCTTCGCCGAGGGCCAGGTTGAGCGGGTGCAGGTGGCCCGAGCCCATGTCGACCAGGCCGCCGACGTACTGGTCAGAGCCGACCACGCTGTGGATAGCGTCCTTGGCCACCAGGCGCAGCTCGTGGCGGTAGCCCAGGCTGCGCAGGGCGTCGGCCTCTTCGGCGAAGCCGTTGAGTTCGTCGGGCTTGTTGGCCAGGTCGCAGTAGCCCCAGGTCAGGTCGCAGGCGATGGCGTGGCGTTCGATGCGTTCGCGGACGATCTCCACCGCTTCCAGGCCCATGAGTTTCATGGCCCGCACACCGTCCTCGCCGATCACCGGCAAAAACTGCTCAAGGCCATGGCCGACGCCGCGAATCAGTTGCCCGCCGTTGCGCCCGCTGGCGCCCCAGCCAAGCTTGCGCGCCTCCAGCAAAATCACTGACAGGCCGCGCTCGGCCAGCTCGATGGCGGTGTTCAGGCCCGAATAGCCGCCGCCGACGATGCACACATCGGCGCTGTGCTCGCCCTGCAGGAAGGCGTGGTCGGGGTGTGGCGCGCTGCTGGCGGCGTAATAGGAGGCGGCGTGCTGCGCGCTGTGGACCATGGGGCGATTCCTGGGTGTGGGGCGAGGAAGGGGAGGATAGGCATCAGGCCAATCGCGGGGCAAGCCCGCTCCCACGACCAGTCTTGCGTGGGAGCGGGCTTGCCCCGCGATTGGGCCTATAATCCAGCATCAAAATTCCAGATGCACCGCCCATGCCCTGCAACCGCCACAAGATCCACTTCCTGCGTGAACTCATCCCCTCGTTCGAGTGCGAGCCCGGCTGCCACGACTGCTGCGGCCCGGTCACCACCTCGTCCGAAGAGATGGCCCGCCTGCCGCGCAAGAGCCAGGCCGAACAGGACGCGGCGCTGGAACACCTGAACTGCGTACACCTGGGCCCCAACGGCTGCACCGTCTACGAAGAACGCCCGATGATCTGCCGCCTGTTCGGCACCACCCCGCGCCTGGCCTGCCCCCGGGGCCGCGGCCCGGCGCAGCCGATCGACCCGGGCGCCGAGCAACTGGTGCATCAGTTCATCGCCACCACCCGCCAAGTGCTGGTCTGAACCCGCCGTACCCATTCGCAATTGCCGGGGCCGCTTCGCGCCCCATTCGCGGCACAAGGCCGCTCCTACAGGAAACCGCGGTCGCCTGTAGGAGCGGCCTTGCGCCGCGAAAGGGCCATCAATCCGGAATCGGCAGGCAAAGGCTCTCTTTCACCTCTTCCATCACGATGTAGCTCTTCGACTCGCGCACGTGCGGCAGCTTCAGCAGGATGTCGCCGAGCAGCTTGCGGTACGAGGCCATCTCCGAAATACGTGCCTTCACCAGGTAGTCGAAGTCACCCGACACCAGGTGGCACTCCAGCACGTGGGGCAGCTTGAGCACCGCGCGGCGGAACTCCTCGAAGGTGTCGCCCGACTTGTAGTCCAGGCTGATTTCGACGAACACCAGCAGGCTGCCCTTGAGGTGCTGCGGGTTCAGTCGGGCGTTGTAGCCCATGATGATCCCCTCGCGCTCCAGGCGGCGCACGCGCTCGGTACACGGGGTGGTCGACAGCCCGACTTTCTCGCCCAGTTCGGTGAACGAGATACGGCCGTCATTCTGCAGGATCCGCAGGATGTTGCGGTCGATCTTGTCCAGTTCACGCTTGCTCTGGTGCTGGGTTCTCATAGGGGATGCCGCTCCGTCAAAGGCGTTTTTGCCGAGAATTCTCGCCAAATATAGGCATTTATATAGTGAATTGCACTGGGCTCGGATTCATATACTGCGCGCATCCATGCCATTTCAACAAAAGACTGCGGTGCGCCGCGTGCGAGGGATAAACAATGCGAGTTCTGGTACTTGGTAGCGGTGTGATCGGAACCGCCAGTGCCTATTACCTGGCCCGGCAAGGTTTCGAAGTGACGGTGGTCGACCGCCAGCCGGCGGTGGCCATGGAAACCAGTTTTGCCAACGCCGGCCAGATCTCGCCGGGCTATGCCTCGCCCTGGGCCGCCCCGGGCGTGCCGCTCAAAGCCATCAAGTGGCTGCTGGAGCGCCACGCGCCTTTGGCCATCAAGCTGACCGGCGACATCGACCAGTACCTGTGGATGGCGCAGATGCTGCGCAACTGCACCGCCAGTCGCTATGCGGTGAACAAGGAGCGCATGGTGCGCCTGTCCGAGTACAGCCGCGACTGCCTCGACGAGCTGCGCGCCGAAACCGGCATCGCTTACGAAGCCCGTACCCTGGGCACCACCCAGCTGTTCCGCACCCAGGCCCAGGTGGACGCCGCCGCCAAGGATATCGCCGTGCTGGAGCAGTCCGGCGTGCCTTACGAGCTGCTCGACCGCGACGGCATTGCCCGTGTGGAGCCGGCCCTGGCCAGTGTCAAAGGCATCCTCGCCGGCGCCCTGCGCTTGCCCAACGACCAGACCGGCGACTGCCAGCTGTTCACCACCAAGCTGGCGGAGCTGGCGATCAAGGAAGGCGTCGAGTTCCGCTTTGGCCAGGACATCCAGCGCCTGGACTTTGCCGGCGACCGCATCAACGGTGTGTGGGTCGACGGCAAGCTGGAAACCGCCGACCGCTACGTGCTGGCCCTGGGCAGCTACTCGCCGCAGATGCTCAAGCCGCTGGGCATCAAGGCGCCGGTGTACCCGCTCAAAGGCTATTCGCTGACCGTACCGATCACCGATGCCGCCATGGCACCGACCTCGACCATTCTCGACGAAACCTACAAGGTCGCCATTACCCGTTTCGACAACCGCATCCGCGTCGGCGGCATGGCCGAAATCGCAGGTTTCGACCTGTCGCTGAACCCGCGCCGGCGTGAAACGCTGGAGATGATCGTCAACGACCTTTATCCTCGCGGCGGCGACCTGAGCCAGGCCGATTTCTGGACCGGCTTGCGCCCGGCCACCCCCGACGGCACCCCGATCGTCGGCGCCACCCGGTACCGCAACCTGTTCCTCAACACCGGCCACGGCACCCTGGGCTGGACCATGGCCTGCGGCTCCGGCCGCCTGCTGGCGGACCTGATCGCACGCAAGAAGCCGCAGATCAGCGCCGCAGGCCTGGATATTTCCCGCTACGGCAACGAACCGGAAGTGGCCAAGCAGGGTCATACGGCGCCTGCTCACCAGTAAGCAGGCACCTGTACCGGCCCTTTCGCGGCTAAAGCCGCTCCCACAGCAAGCGCGACCCCTGTGGGAGCGGCTTTAGCCGCGAAGAAGCAAACAGCGTTTTCAACCTGAACCACCATAAGGCAAAGCCGCCATGCGCCCCGCCCGCGCCCTGATCGATCTCCAGGCCCTGCGCCACAATTACCGCCTTGCCCGTGAACTGACTGGCGCCAAGGCCCTCGCCGTGGTCAAGGCCGACGCCTACGGCCATGGCGCGGTGCGCTGTGCCCTGGCCCTGGAGCCCGAAGCCGACGGCTTTGCCGTGGCCTGCATCGAAGAGGCGCTGGAGTTGCGTGCAGCCGGCATCAAGGCCCCGGTGCTGCTGCTCGAAGGCTTTTTCGAGGCCAGCGAGCTGGCGCTGATCGCCGAGCACGACCTGTGGTGCGTGGTGCATTCGCCGTGGCAGCTCGAAGCCATCGAAAAGACCCCTGTGCGCAAGCCGCTGACCCTGTGGCTGAAGATGGACACCGGCATGCACCGCGTCGGCATCCACCCCAGGGACTACCACGACGCCTACCAGCGCCTGCTGGCCAGCGGCAAGGTGTCGCGCATCGTGCTGATGAGCCACTTCGCCCGCGCCGACGAGTTGGACGCCGCCGCCACCGAGCAGCAGGTGGCCGTGTTCGAGGCTGCCCGCGAGGGCCTGAAGGCCGAATGCAGCCTGCGCAACTCGCCGGCGGTACTGGGCTGGCCGAGCATTCAGAGTGACTGGGTGCGCCCGGGCATCATGCTCTACGGTGCCACCCCTTTCGAGGCCGAGCAGGCCCAGGCCAGCCGCCTGCAACCGGTAATGACCCTGCAATCGCGGGTCATCAGCGTGCGCGAGCTGCCTGCCGGCGAGCCGGTGGGTTACGGCGCCAAGTTCATCAGCCCGCGCCCCACCCGGGTGGGCGTGGTTGCCATGGGCTACGCCGACGGCTACCCGCGCCAGGCGCCCACCGGCACCCCGGTGGTGGTGGCCGGCAAGCGCGCCCAACTGATCGGCCGGGTGTCGATGGACATGCTCTGCATCGACCTCACCGAGGTGCCCGAAGCCACCGTCGGCAGCCCGGTGGAGCTGTGGGGCAAGCAGGTGCTGGCCAGCGATGTGGCGCAGCAGGCCGGGACCATTCCCTACCAGATCTTCTGCAACCTTAAGCGCGTGCCGCGGGACTATATCGGCGAATAACGCCGTGAAGCGGACAGGCTGTGGGGCGGTGTGTTGTAAATACTGAACGGCATTGCCATCATATCGTTCACACTTTCCCCCCACCTCGACCGTTTCTGGAGGCGCACGCTTTGGACGTCGGTGAACGACTGCAAGCCATCCGCAAGCTCAAGGGCCTGTCCCAGCGCGAACTCGCCAAACGCGCCGGGGTGACCAACAGCACCATCTCGATGATCGAGAAGAACAGCGTGAGCCCGTCCATCAGCTCCCTGCGCAAGGTGCTCAGCGGCATCCCCATGTCCATGGTCGAGTTCTTCTCGGTGGAACTGGCGCCGGAAAGCCCCACGCAGATCGTCTACAAGGCCCACGAGCTGATCGACATCTCCGATGGTGCCGTGACCATGAAGCTGGTCGGCAAGTCGCACCCCAACCGCGCCATCGCTTTTCTCAACGAGGTCTATCCGCCAGGCGCCGACACCGGTGAAGAAATGCTCACCCACGACGGCGAAGAGACCGGCATCCTGCTTGAAGGCCGCCTGGAGCTGGTGGTCGGCACCGAGACCTTCCTGCTCGAAGCCGGCGACAGCTACTACTTCGAAAGCACCCGCCCGCACCGTTTTCGCAACCCGTTCGACGAGCCGGCACGCCTGATCAGCGCGGCTACCCCGTCGAACTTTTGATCCAGCGCAGTGCATTGATTCGCCAATACCCTTTCGCCAAGTAGGGTCGTTTCACGCCTTCCGGGTTCCCGCTATACTTTTCAACGCTCGCAATTCCGTGGCCGCGGGCGTGATTAGCCACCATGAGGGTGTTCGCGTGAACCAAATCAAGAAGATGCTGGCCGTACCAGCAGCCGTATTCGCCCTATGGGCAATCAGCGCAACCGCTGCGACCAACGACGACCTCGCCAAGCGCCTCGAGCCAGTCGGCCAGGTGTGCGTGCAGGGCCAGGAGTGCAAGGGCATGGAAGTGGCGGCCTCGGCCGGCGGCGGCGGCGCCAAGACCCCTGACGAGATCATCGCCAAGCACTGCAACGCCTGCCATGGCAGCGGCCTTCTGGGCGCGCCGAAGATCGGCGACACCGCGGCCTGGAAAGAACGCGCCGACCACCAGGGCGGCCTGGACGGCATTCTGGCCAAGGCCATTACCGGCCTGAACGCCATGCCTCCCAAAGGCACCTGCGCGGACTGCTCGGATGATGACCTGAAGGGTGCAATCAAGAAAATGTCGGGGCTGTGAGCCGCAGTTGAATTGCACAGGGCCCGCCTTTGATGGCGGGCTTTGTTTTTGTGTTGTCAGTTCCGGCCCTATCGCGGGCAAGCCCGCTCCCACAGGACCGCGCAAGGTCCGAATTCAGCGCCGTCACCTGTGGGAGCGGGCTTGCCCGCGAAGGGGCCCGAACAGGCAACCAAACCACCCAAGTTCATGTCCAACCTCTGAACCCAAGGACGACTCAGGAGGCCCCCGCATGCACCTCTGCTCCATCGACCTGGCTGTCGAACAGGCCCTGGCGCGCCTGCCCGCCCATATCCACATGGGCCTGCCCCTGGGCCTGGGTAAGCCCAATGCCTTCGTCAACGCGCTGTACGCGCGCATCCGCGAGCTGCCCGAGCGCCGGCTGACCATCTACACCGCCCTGTCCCTAGGCCGCCCGCCACTGGGCGATGGCCTGCAACGGCGCTTCCTCGAGCCCTTCGTCGAGCGCGTGTTCGCCGACTACGAAGAACTCACCTACCTCGCCGACCTGCGTGCCGACAGGCTGCCGGCCAACATCCGCATCGAGCAGTTCTTCATGCAGCCCGGCAGCCTGCTGCACAGCGAGGCCGCGCAGCAAGGCTACGTCAGCAGCAACTACAGCCACGCCGCCCGCGACATCAACGCCAAGGGCCTGAACCTGGTGGCGCAGCTGGTTGCGGCCAGCCCCGAGCGCCCCGGCCACCTGAGCCTGGCCTGCAACCCCGACATCACCCTAGACTTGCTGCCGATGATCGAAAAGCGCCGCGCAGCCGGTGAAACCATCCTGCTGCTCGGCCAGGTGCACAGCGAGCTGCCCTACATGCCGGGTGATTCAGAGCTGGCCATCGACGACTTCGACCTGTTGATCGACAGCCCCGAGCAGCGCCGGTTGTTCAGCACCCCGAACATGCCGGTGTCCACCCAGGACCACTGCATCGGCCTGCACGCCAGCACCCTGGTGCGCGACGGCGGCACCTTGCAGATCGGCATCGGTGCCATGGGTGACGCCGTGGCAGCCGCGTTGCTGGCGCGCCAGGGCGACAACGAGGGTTACCGGGCGCTGCTCGCCGAGCTGGATTACGCCCCGTGGCAAACGCTGATCGAGCGCGAAGGCGGCCTGGATGCCTTTGCCCAAGGCCTGTACGGCTGCAGCGAGATGTTCGTCAACGGCCTCTTGGCCCTGGCCGAGGCCGGCGTGGTGCGGCGCCCGGCAAACGAGCAGGGCGTGTTGGTGCATGGCGGCTTCTTCCTCGGCCCGCAGGCGTTCTACCAGCGCCTGCGCGACATGCCGCTGGCGCAGCGCGCGCAGTTCGCCATGACCCGCATCAGCTTCATCAACGAGCTGTACGGGCAGGAGGACCTGAAACGCCGCCAGCGCCGTGATGCGCGCTTCGTCAACACGGTGTTCGGCATGACCCTGCTCGGCGCCGGTGTTGCCGACCAGTTGGAAGACGGTCGCGTGCTTAGCGGTGTGGGCGGGCAGTACAACTTCGTCGCCCAGGGCCATGCCTTGGACGGGGCGAGGTCGATCCTGCTGCTGCGCAGCTGGCGCGAGGCGGGCGGGGAGGTCAGCTCCAACCTGTACTGGGCCTACGGCCACTGCACCATCCCGCGGCATTTGCGCGACATCGTCATCACCGAATACGGCATCGCCGACCTGCGCGGGCAGACCGACAGCGAATGCATCGCCCGGCTGCTGGCGATCAGTGATTCACGTTTTCAGGGTGAGCTGATGGCGCAAGCCAAGGCGGCCGGCAAGCTGGCGAAGGATTTCGAGTTGGATGAGCGCTACTGCGACAACACCGCCGAGCGCCTGGAGGCCGTCCGCACGCGGCATGCGCGGCTGTTCCCCGAGTACCCGCTGGGCAGTGATTTCACCGTTGAGGAGCGCGACCTGTTGCGGGCGCTGAACTGGCTCAAGAGCAAGTTCAAGCTGAGCGAGGTGCTGGAGCTGGGCAAGGCGGCATTCGAGGCGCCCGGCCCTGAAGGGTATGAGGCGCACCTGGCGCGCATGCAGCTGGACCGGCCGAAGGGGCTGAAGGAGGAGCTGTACCAGCGGTTGTTGCTGGCGGGGTTGGCGGCGACCTGATGAAAGCCGGGGCCGCAAAGCGGCCCCAATGGCCATCACTCGATGAAGGTCACCACACCACCTTCCAGCGACTTGACCCGGGCCAGCGATTCAACGCGATAACCCTGGCTGTCCAGCTCGGCGCGGCCGCCCTGGAACGACTTCTCGATGACGATGCCCAGGCCCGCCACGGTGGCGCCGGCCTGCTTGATGATCGAGATCAGCGCCTGCGACGCCTTGCCGTTGGCCAGGAAGTCGTCGATCACCAGCACGCGGTCGCTGCTGTTGAGGTGGCGCGGCGAAATGGCCACGGTGTTTTCGGTCTGCTTGGTGAAGGAGTACACCTTGGCGGTCAGCAGGTTCTCGGTCAGGGTCAGCGACTGGTGCTTGCGCGCGAAGATCACCGGCACGCCCAGCTTCAGGCCCGCCATCACCGCCGGGGCAATCCCCGAGGCTTCGATGGTGACGATCTTGGTCACACCGGAGTCGGCGAACAGGCGGGCGAATTCGTCACCGATCAGTTGCATCAGCGCAGGGTCGATCTGGTGGTTGAGAAACGCGTCGACTTTCAGAACCTGATCGGAAAGCACGATGCCTTCTTCGCGAATTTTCTGCTGCAGTGCTTCCACTGTGTATCTCCGATGTAACAAAGGTGGCCGCATCAAAGCGGCAACGTTAAGAGTAAGGGTTGATCAGCGTTTGAGCATTGCCCGAATATCGGCCAGGGCGTTGTTGCCCCGGGCGGCTTTCACTTCCACGGGCGCATCGTCCAGGCCTTCCCAGGCCAGGTCGTCCGGCGGCAGCTCGTCGAGGAAGCGGCTTGGCGTGCAGTCGATGATTTCACCGTACTGCTTGCGCTTGGCGGCAAAGGTGAAGGCCAGGGTCTGGCGCGCGCGGGTGATGCCCACGTAGGCCAGGCGGCGTTCCTCTTCGATGGTGTCGGCCTCGATGCTCGAGCGGTGCGGGAGGATCTCCTCCTCCATGCCCATGATGAACACGTAAGGGAATTCCAGGCCCTTGGAGGCATGCAGGGTCATCATCTGCACACCCTCGGCGTTCTCTTCCTCTTCCTGCTGGCGCTCGAGCATGTCGCGCAGCACCAGCTTGCCGATGGCATCCTCGATGGTCATCTCACCCTCTTCGTCCTTCTCGAGGGTGTTCTTCAGCGCTTCGACCAGGAACCAGACGTTGCTGATGCGGAACTCGGCCGCCTTGTCGCTGGCGGTCTGCTGGCGAATCCAGTTTTCGTAGTCGATGTCGCGGATCATTTCGTGCAGCGCGGCGATCGGGTCTTCCAGCGCCACTTTGTGGCGCACTCCGTCCAGCCAGTGCTTGAAGCGCTGCAGGCGCTCGGTGTAGCGGGCGTCCAGGTGCTCGCCAAGGCCCATCTCGTCGCTGGCGGCGTACATCGAAATGCCGCGCTCGGTGGAGTAGTTGCCGAGTTTTTCCAAGGTGGTCGAGCCGATTTCCCGGCGCGGCACGTTGATTACCCGCAGGTACGCGTTGTCGTCGTCCGGGTTCACCAGCAGGCGCAGGTAGGCCATCAGGTCCTTCACTTCCTGGCGGCCGAAGAAGCTGTTGCCGCCCGACAGACGATACGGCACTTGGTGGTGCTGCAGCTTCAGTTCGATCAGCTTGGCCTGGTAGTTGCCCCGGTAAAGGATGGCGAAGTCGCTGTACGGGCGGTTGGTGCGCAGGTGCAGGGTGAGGATTTCCATGGCCACGCGCTCGGCCTCGGCTTCCTCGTTCTTGCAACGGATCACGCGGATCTCGTCGCCCACGCCCATCTCGCTCCACAGCTGCTTTTCGAAGGCGTGCGGGTTGTTGGCGATCAGCACGTTGGCGCAGCGCAGGATGCGGCTGGTGGAGCGGTAGTTCTGCTCCAGCATGACGATCTTCAGGGAGGGGTAGTCCTCCTTGAGCAGCATCAGGTTCTCGGGGCGCGCACCACGCCAAGCGTAGATCGACTGGTCGTCGTCGCCCACCACGGTGAACTGGTTGCGCATGCCGATCAGCATCTTCACCAGCAGGTACTGGCTGGCGTTGGTGTCCTGGTATTCGTCCACCAGCAGGTAGCGCACGCGGTTCTGCCAGCGCTCCAGCACGTCGGGGTGTTCCTGGAACAGTTTGACCGGCTGCAGGATCAAATCGTCGAAGTCCACTGCGTTGAACGCCTTGAGCGTGCGCTGGTAGTGGGTGTAGACGATGGCGGCGGTCTGTTCGCGCGGGTTGCGTGCTTTTTCAAGCGCCTCGGGCGGCAGGATCAGGTCGTTCTTCCAGGCACCGATCATGTTCTTGATCTCGTCGATGCCGTCGTCGCCGGAGTATTCCTTCTGCATGATGTCCGACAGCAGCGCCTTGATGTCGGACTCGTCGAAGATCGAGAAGCCCGGCTTGTAGCCCAGGCGCTCGTGCTCCTTGCGGATGATGTTCAACCCCAGGTTGTGGAAGGTGCACACCGTCAGGCCCCGGCCCTCGCCCGGGCGCAGCAGGGTGGCGACCCGTTCCTTCATCTCGCGCGCGGCCTTGTTGGTGAAGGTCATCGCGACGATGTACTGGGCACGGATGCCGCAGTTCTGGATCAGGTGGGCAATCTTGCGCGTGATCACGCTGGTCTTGCCGGAGCCTGCACCAGCGAGCACCAAAAGAGGGCCGCCGACGTAGTCACGGGCTTCCTGTTGCCGGGGGTTGAGTCGGGACATGCTAGAAACCGGGGGTCGCCAGAAAATAGCCGCGCATTCTAGCAGGCATGAGGGGCTTGTGGCGTGACCGTCTGACGCGAGAGTCAAGGTTTTTGCCCGATTGCCATGGCTTGCAGGCAATGTCCGTGCAGATCGCCGAAATCCCGTTTGCTGCCCGCGCCGCTTTCGAGCAGGATGCACGTCAAAATGCGTCGGGTAGCCACCACGGAAGGTTTGCGACTAAAAGTGAAAATCATTTTTATTTGTTGCGGTAGGATAGCCCGTGCCCTTCGATACACCGCCCACGCCTAAGGAGCCCGCTTGTCCACGCCCGCCGAACCCCTGCGTCTGCTGCTGTTGGCCGATGAGCCCGAGTGGGCCGCGCGTCTGCGCGAGTGTTTGCAGCCGCTGGCGGGCAGCGCGGTGCTGTTGACCGCGCCGGACTGGGCGGCGGTCGACAGCCTGTTCGCCAACGACCGCCAGGCCGTGGTGCTGGCAACCCCGGCCTTGCAGCCGGCGCCCGGGCGCTGCGAGCTGCCGACCATCCTGCTGCTGGAGCAGGAACCGGCCAGCGCCCCGGTGGGGGTCAGCGACTGGCTGGTGCTGGCGCAACTGACCAGCGACACCCTGCGCCGCTCGCTGCGCCACGTACGCGAACGCGGCGTGCTGGTGGCAACCCTGCAGCGTCTGGCCGAACAGGACCCACTCACCGGCATCGCCAACCGCCAGGGCTTCCAGGCCCTGCTGAGCGCACGCCTGGCCGAGAACGACGGCCGTGGCGTGGCCCTGGGCCACCTGGACCTGGACAACTTCCGCCACGTCAACGACGCCCTCGGCCACCAGGGCGGCGACCGCCTGATCCTGCAGGTGGTGGCACGGCTGCAGAAGCAGCTGGAGGCCGGCGACCAGCTGGCGCGCCTGGGCAGTGACGAGTTCGCCCTGCTGATCGACACCCGCCGCGACGCCAACCGCGCCGAGTGGCTGGCCGAGCGCATCGTCGAGGCCCTGGCCGAAGCCTACTGGATCGACGGCGAAAGCCTGCTGCTGGGCTGCAGCCTGGGCCTGGCCCACGCCCGCGCCCAGGCCGGCGCCGACCCGTTGATGTGGCATGCGCACATCGCCATGCGCCAGGCCAAGGGCAGCCAGGGCTGCACCTTCCACGTGTTCAACGAGCGCATCAACCGCAACGCGCGCAGCCTCGCCGACCTGGAAAGCGAGCTGCGCCGCGCCCTGCGCCGTGACGAGCTGGAGCTGCATTACCAGCCACGTTTGAACCTGGCCGATGGCCGCATCGTCGGCCTCGAAGCCCTGGTGCGCTGGAACCACCCCGAACGCGGCCTGCTGCCGCCCAGCGAGTTCGTGCCGCTGGCCGAGCAGAGCGGGCTGATCGTGCCGCTGGGCTACTGGGTGATCGCGCGCGCCTTGAAAGCCATGCAGGCCCTGCGCGAAAGCGGCCTGGCGCCGCTGCACATGGCGGTGAACCTGAGCTTCCGGCAGTTCCAGGACAGCCAGCTGCTGGCCACCCTGAGCCGCTTGATCGTCGAGCACGGCGTGGATGCGCGCTGGCTGGAGTTCGAGCTGACCGAAACCGCAGTGATGCGCCGCAACGAGCTGGTGCGCCAGACCATGGACGCACTGGGTCGCCTGGGCGTGCGTTTTTCGCTGGATGACTTCGGTACCGGGTTCTCATCGTTCGTGCACCTGAACAGCCTGCCGATCACCCTGCTCAAGGTCGACCGCAGCTTCGTCGGCGGCATGGAGCAGCGTGAAGAGAACCGCAAGCTGGTGCACGCGATGATCAACCTGGCCCACAACCTCAACCTCGAAGTGGTCGCCGAAGGGGTCGAGAGCGACGAGCAGATGGCGCTGCTGCGCGGGTTCGGTTGCGATCAGGTGCAGGGCTTTCTGGTCAGCCGCCCGCTGCCGGTGGCCGAGTTGATCGAGTACCTGCAGCAGGCCGCAAAGCCCCGCCTGGTAGAGAGCCTGTAGGAGCGGCGGCGGTCTTCATGGCTTGGGCGCGGCCAATCATCCGCTTCATCCGCCATTCGAAGGCAAAGGTCAGCGCAACCGAAGCACAGGCCAGCCCCAACGCCAGCCCCCACCAGATCCCCGGCGCCCCGCCCCCCAGGGTAAAGGCGAACAGCCAGGCCGCCGGCGCGCCCACCAGCCAGTAGCACACCGCACCGATCAGGAAGGTGGTGCGCGCATCCTTGAGCCCGCGGATCGAGCCCATGGCGATGGTCTGCACGCCATCGAACAGCTCGAACCACGCCGCCACCATCACCAGTTGCACCGCCAACTGGAAGATCGCCGCAAAGGCCGGGTCGTCGCGGTTCACCAGCAGGCCCACCAGGTTGTCCGGCAGTACCAGGAACAACCCGGCGAACACCAGCATCAGCACCGCGCCAAAGCTGATGCCCACGCGCCCGGCGCTGCGTGCCGCCAGCAGGTTGCCGGCGCCGTAGTAAAGGCCCACGCGCATGGTTACCGCATACGAAAGCCCGGTCGGCACCATGAACGCGGTAGAGACGATCTGCAGGGCGATCTGGTGCGCCGCAAGCTCGGTACTGCCCAGCACGCCCATGCACAGTGCGGCGAAGGCGAACAGGCCGACCTCGACCATGTAGGTGCCACCGATCGGCAGCCCCAGCCGCCACAGCTCGCGCAGCGCCGCCAGCGAAGGCCGCGACAGGCCCTTGCGCAGCGGGTAGTCGGCATAGGCCTTGTGCCAGCGGATATACAGTGCCAGCGACACCGCCATGCCCAGCGACACCACCGCCGTCACCAGGCCGATACCCATCAGCCCCAGCTTGGGCAGGCCGAAGATGCCCTCGATCAGCGCGTGGTTGAACAGATAGTTGAGCACCGTGCCCACCAGGCTGATGACCATCACCGGGGTCGAACGCCCCAGGGCGCTGGTGAAACCGCGCAGGGCCATGAACGTCAGGTAGCCGGGCAGGGCCAGCGGCAGCAGGGTAAGGAACTGCATGGCCGCCTCGACGTTGTCCGGCTGCTGGCCGAACAGCAGCAGCGCAGGCTTGAGGTTCCACAGCACCAGCGCCGCCGCCAGGGCCAGGCCCCAGGCCAGCCACAGGCCGTTCTGCGCCAGGCGCGTAGCGCCCTCGGTGTCGTTGGCGCCCTTGCGGATCGCCACCAGGGTGCCCACGGCCGCGATTATGCCTAAGCAGAAAATCGACACGAACGAATAGCTCGCAGCCCCCAGGCCGCCGCCGGCCAGGGCCTGGGGGCTGATGCGGGCCATCATCAAGGTGTCGGTCAGCACCATCAGCATGTGCGCCAGTTGCGAGGCGATCAGCGGCCCGGCCAGGCGCAGCAGAGCCTTGAGTTCGGTGGTGGGCGCGACATGCATGGGGTGGTCCTTGTTCCGGGTGTGGGCGAGCGGTCGATTCTGAAGCCTGGGTCAACTTTGCACAAAAGGATAAAAGCGATCCTTGCCATGAGTTTGACTCATGCCGGTATGATTCTGCCAAAGGCCGCCACGGCCCCCTATGACAGGTGCGCCATGTCCCGAAAACTGCCCCCGCTGTATGCGCTGCGCGCATTCGAAGCTGCCGCCAGGCTGAGTTCCTTCACCCGCGCCGGTGACGAGCTGTCGATCACCCAGAGCGCGGTCAGCCGGCATATCCGCACGCTGGAGCAGCACTTCGCCTGCCGCTTGTTCGTGCGCAACGGCCGCACCCTGCAGCTCACCGAAGCCGCGCGCATGCTGCTGCCTGGCGTGCGTGACGGCTTCGCCGCGCTGGAGCGGGCCTGCGATACCTTGCGCGGTGAAGATGACATCCTGCGCATGAAGGCGCCCTCGACCCTGACCATGCGCTGGCTGCTGGCCCGGTTGAGCCGCTTTCGCCACTTGCAACCGGGCAACGAGGTACAGCTGACCAGCGCCTGGATGGACGTCGACCATGTGGACTTCAACCAGGAGCCGTTCGACTGCGCGGTGTTGCTCAGTGACGGGGTGTTCCCGGCGGACTGGGAGGTGCGCCGGCTGTTCAGTGAGCTGCTGATCCCGGTGGGGGCGCCGGACCTGCTGGACGACGCGCCCTGGGACGAACGGCGCCTGGCCGGCATCGAACTGCTGCACCCCACCCCCGACAAGCGCGACTGGCGCGCCTGGCTTGCGCGCATGGGGCTTGGCGATGCGGTATCGCTCAAGGGCGGGCAGGTGTTCGACACCCTGGAGCTGGGCATGATTGCCGCCGCACGGGGGTATGGCATCTCCATGGGCGACCTGCTGATGGTCGCCGAGGACGTCGCCCAGCGCCGCCTGAGCCTGCCCTGGCCAACGGCGGTGGCCAGCGGCATGGACTACTACCTGGTGTGGCCGCGCACCCGGCCGGGCGGCGAGCGCTTGCGGCGCTTGAGCCTGTTCTTGCAGGACGAGGCGGCGGCGATGGATTTGCCGGATGTGCAGATTCTGTCGGCACAGGGTTGAGGGTCGCCCTGTAGGAGATCACCCAGCCCTGCGGGCTGCGCTGTCGCGCAGAGAACTGGTCTCGCAGATGCGCCATGGCCCCTGTGGGAAGCGGCCTTGCCGGGGCGCCGTCCGGTCGAGATGGGCTGCGCAGCAGCCCCGGCAATTTTGCATGAGGTCGAGGCCTTGGGGCCGCTTCGCGCCCCATCTCGACCGGACGGCGCCCCGGCAAGGCCCCTTCCCACAGGGACCGTGTAAATCAATGAGTTGCAGTTTGTTCTATAAGCCGGCTTGCCGGCGATAGGGCCCTCAACCCAAATTCACATCGCAAAGGTTTGCGAATACCCCCCTCCGACACTCAAGTATTCGCAAGCGCCGCCGATCCACTGGCACCAGCGTCCCGGAAGAGGACGCGATTACCCGTTCATATGAAGCGGGCGGTCAGCGTGATCAGGATGATCCCGGCCTCTTGCCAGGAGCCTTTCAATGTCTCAACCGCGTGTCCGAATCGCCTCGCAGCTGGGTGTCGCCCTCGCCATCGTGCTGGCGCTGGTGATCACCGGCAGTACCCTGTTCGCCCTGCGTTCGCTGGACGATGCCAACCTCGCCACCCGCCAGCAGCACCTTGGCAGTGAAGCGCGCCTGTTGGCCGACCAGCTCGACACCTTCCACGGTTCGCTCAAGGACAACACCCAGCGCCTGAGCGGCCTGTTCGAGCGACGTTTCGCCACCGGCCTTAACCTGCACGCGGGCGAGACGGTCAACGTGGCCGGCGCCGCCACCCCGGCGCTGTACCTGGGCGACAAGCTCTTGAACAACGACTTCCAGGTGGTCGACGAATTCCAGCAGATGACCGCGGGCATCGCCACGCTGTTCGTGCGCAGCGGCGATGACTTCGTGCGCATCAGCACCAACCTGAAGAAGCAGGACGGCAGCCGTGCCATCGGCACCCAGCTGGACCGCCAGCACCCGGCCTACACCAAGCTGCTGGCCGGGCAGATGTACGTTGGCCGTGCGGTACTGTTCGAGCGCAACTACATGACCCGTTACGTGCCAGTGAGCGACAGCAGCGGGCGGGTGATCGCGGTATTGTTCGTCGGTTTCGACTACACCGACGCGCAGAACGCCCAGTTCGCCAACCTCAAGCGCTTCCGTATCGGCGAAACCGGCTCGCTGGCCATTCGTGACGACCAGGGCCAGTGGCTGGTGCCGCCGGCCAACGCCGAGCAGGACTTGTTCAGTGTCAGCGCGCCGTTCGCCGAAGGCCCCTGGACCGTGGTGGCCAGCATGCCCAAGGCAGAGATCCGCGAAGTGACCTGGAGCGTCGGTACGCGCCTGGCCATCGGCAGCCTGCTGGCCATGCTGCTGGCCGTGGCCGCCACACTGTGGCTGCTGCGCCGCAAGCTGCGCCCGCTGGACGACCTGGTGCGCCAGGCCGAAGCTCTGGGCGCCGGCGACCTGAACGCGCGCCTGAACGTCACCAGCCACGACGAGATCGGCCAGCTGGCGCGCAGCTTCAACAAGATGGGCGACGCCCTGGCGACCATGGTCGAGCACATTCGCAGCGCCTCCGAGCAGGTGGCCAGCCGCGCCCGTTCGCTGTCGGGTCTGTCGTCCGGCGCCTGCGAAGGCATGGAGCAGCAGTCCGGCGAGATCACCAGCATGGCCGGTGCGGTGGAGGAGTTCAGCGCCACCTCGTCGAACATCGCCGACAACATGGCCGGCACCGAGCGCATGGCCCGCGACAACGCCCAGCAGACCCGCATCGGCCGCAGCGCCATGGACGAAGCCTCGGCCTCGCTCAAGCAGATCGCCGAGTCCCTCGGTGGCACCGCCACGGTGATGGACACCCTGGGTGCCCGCTCGCAGGAGATCGGCGGCATCGTCGGTACCATTACCGCGATTGCCGAGCAAACCAACCTGCTGGCGCTCAACGCCGCCATCGAGGCCGCGCGTGCCGGCGAGCAGGGCCGTGGCTTTGCCGTGGTGGCCGACGAGGTGCGTGGCCTGGCTGCGCGTACTCGCCAGGCCACCGACGAGATCTCTGGCATGATCGCCAGCATCCAGCAGCAGACCGGCCACGCCATCAGCACGCTGGAGCAGGGCAACAAGCTGATGCAGGAGGGGCTGACGCGCAACGACAAGGTGGCCGAGGCGCTGGCGCGCATCGACGAGCAGAGCCGCGCCGCCGGCGAGCAGTTCACCGCCATCAGCACCGCCACCCAGGAGCAGAGCAGCACCGCCACGGTGCTTAGCCGCAACCTGCAAAGCATCGCCCAGGCCAACAGCGAGCAGCGTGATGTGGCCAATGAGCTGGCCAATACCGCCCGTGAGCTGGAAGGTTTGGCCGGGCAGTTGCGCCAGGAAGTGGACCGGTTCCGGGTCAGGTAAGCGCGGTTCAGCCTGTTCTGGCCCTTTCGCGGGCAAGCCCGCTCCCACAGGATTTGTGCAGACCTCTCGGTCGTCCCTATCCCTGTGGGAGCGGGCTTGCCCGCGAAGCGGACATCACTTTATAAACCTGCTAACCCCAACGCCTGCGCACACGCCTGCAACGACCGTTGCTCGCTCTGCGCATACAGCGCCAGCTCATCCTGCACCTTGAGCCCCAGCGCCGCCTCGAACGCCTCGCGGTTGGCATTGCTGCCGTACTGCGCCTGGCTTTCATCACCCAGGTTGGACTGGAAGATCCCCGCCGCACTCACCGGCAAGAAGTCCTCGTACACCAGCGCCTCGTAATGCACGTGCCCGGCGTCGATCAGCCCCTGCAGAGTGCTCGGCCGACCCTGCTGCCCACGGGCTGCCAGGCCCTTGTCAGTGGCGAAATAGCGGAAGTACGCCAACCCCTGCTCACGCATCTGCGCCAGGTCATCCGGGAACTCGCTGAAGATTTGCGCCAGCAGCGCGTTGTAGCGCTCGGCATTGGCCTCTGCCGGTACACCGCCCAGGGCTGCACGGGTTGCATCCAGCAAGCGGTCGTACAGCTGGCGGCCCTTGGGCGTCAGCGCCGCGCCGCGTTGTTCGATCTCGCCAAAGCGCGCAGTGTGGCTGCCTTGCGCGTCGCTGAAGGCAACCTTCTCCTGCAAGGCCTTGAAGCTGGTCTGGCGCAGCAGAATCGCATGCCGGCGGGTGGGTGGCCCCTCGACCACGGCCTTGGGCGGGATGCCCTTGGCCGGCATGCCCAGCTGGATGGCGTCGATATCCAGGGTGCGCGGGGTCAGGTGGTTGATGTGCGGACCCTTGAACGCCACCACGTCGGCGATCAGCCGGTGCTGGTCGTGCAACTGCTGGTACTGCTCGGCGCTGACTGTGGCCTGCTGGTGCCAGCGGAAGGTGTGCAGGGCCTCCTGCACGAAGGTTTCGGCGTCGCTGGCATTCAGGCCGCCGTCGCGCTCGCATTGGGCGATCAGTGCCAGTGCCCGCGGGGTGAAGATCTGCCGCTGGCTCAGGATGCTCTGGGCCAGTTCACGCAGCTGCGGGTTGTCGATCAGTTCCAGGCGCAGCAGCGAGGTGAACACGCGGAACGGGCTGATGTGCAGCGACTGTTCATGCACCGCGCGAAACGCCGTGGAATGCACAGGCACCCCGGCCGAGCTCAAGTCGTAGTAACCCACCGGCTGCATGCCCATCACCGCGAACAGCCGGGCGATGGTGGCCAGCTCCTCGGCCGTGCCGACGCGGATGGCGCCGTGGCGCTCCTGGTCCAGGCGCTCGACCTCGCCGGTCCAGCGCAGGGCCTCGGCCACCTTGGGCTGCTCGGCCATGACCTGCTGGTTGATCTCGCTCACCAGCTCAAGCAGCGTGCCGTACAGGGGCACTTCCTGTTTGTACATGAGCGACATGGCGGCAGAGAACTGCGCGCGGATGCTGTCGGGGCTGACGAAATCGAGGGCGGGCATCGCAAGCTTCCTGGTTGGGTTCGGACCACTACATGAAAGCTGGGAATGGAGTTGCCGTACAAGCGAAAAAAAGTGGGCCATTCATTCCTTTTTTGATCGACCTGTAGGGCCCTTTCGCGGGTAAACCCGCTCCCACGGGGCTGTCGCATAACCTGTGGGAGCGGGTTTACCCGCGAAGAGGCCCTCACATGGGCAATTGTTCGCGCACCCACTCCACCAACGCCCGCACCTTTGGCACCTCCGCCGCATGCTCGGCATACGCCAGGTAATGCGCGCCACTGCTGCGCATCGCATGGTCCCAGGCCACCACCAGGCTGCCTTCGGCCAGCTCCTTGGCTACCAGGTAACGCGGCACCAATGCCACCCCACAGCCCGACTGCGCCGCGCTCAAGGCCATATAGAAGGTATCGAAACGCGGCCCGTGGTAGCTGTTGTCGGTGTGCAGCCCTTGATCGAGGAACCACTCGTGCCAGGCCTCTGGCCGCGAGGTGCTTTGCAGCAACACCAGCTGCGCCACCTCCGCAGCCCCTGAAAGGCTGCGCTCCTGCAACAGCTCCGGTGCGCATACCGGCACCACCTCCTCACCGAACAGCTCCACACAGGTGGCCCCCGGCCAGGTGCCCTGGCCATAGAAAAACACCACGTCGGCCGAGCCCTGCAGCAGGGCGAACGGCTCCATTTCGTTGCGGATGTCGAGGTGGATGTTCGGGTGACGCTTGCCGAAGCCTTTCAGGTGCGGGATCAACCAGCGCACGCCGAAACTCGGTTGAGTGGCTACCTTCAATACTTCGGTCTGCGTGCCGTAGGTCTGCACGTAGCGGCTCGACATGTCGACCTGGGTGAGGATCTTGTTCACCTCGGCCAGGTACAAGGCGCCTGCCGGCGTCAGTTGCAGGCGCCGGCGAATGCGCAGGAACAGGTGATGGCGCAGCATCTCTTCAAGCTGCGCCACCTGCTTGCTCACTGCGCTCTGGGTCAGGTGCAGCTCTTCGGCGGCGCGGGTGAAGCTCAAGTGGCGCGCTGCAGCCTCGAAGCACTGCAGGGCGGTCATGGAAGGTACCAGGCGTTTGGACATGGCGGTCTCTGCGGTTCGAATCATTACCTGGCGGAATGATATGCGGAATAAAGGTCGTTTGTTGCACCTGTGTAATCGGATTAATACTGACCCACGTCATTTTCCAACCCTTCACCGATGAAAGGAGAAGCACAATGGTTGCTGCATTGCTCGAGCGTCTTGGCGTTGCCGCCGCGGCTCACACCCAGGGCGACTACCCTGTCCACACCCCGATCGACGGCAGCCAGATCGCCTCGGTGAAACTGCTCGGCAAGGCCGAGACCATTGCCCGCATCGACCAGGCGCAGCAGGCCTTCGAAGCCTGGCGCAGCGTGCCGGCCCCGCGCCGCGGCGAGCTGGTGCGCCTGTTCGGCGAAGTGTTGCGCGAGCACAAGGCCGACCTCGGCGAGCTGGTGTCCATCGAAGCCGGCAAGATCACCCAGGAAGGCCTGGGCGAAGTGCAGGAAATGATCGACATCTGCGACTTCGCCGTGGGCCTGTCGCGCCAGCTGTACGGCCTGACCATCGCCTCCGAGCGCCCCGGCCACCACATGCGTGAAAGCTGGCACCCGCTGGGCGTGGTAGGGGTAATCAGCGCCTTTAACTTCCCGGTTGCCGTGTGGGCCTGGAACACCGCACTGGCCCTGGTGGCCGGCAACTCGGTGGTGTGGAAGCCGTCGGAGAAAACCCCGCTCACCGCCCTGGCCTGCCAGGCCCTGTTCGAAAAGGCCCTGAAGGCCTTCGGTGATGCCCCGGCCGGCCTCAGCCAGCTGGTGATCGGTGGCCGCGAAGCCGGCGAAGCCCTGGTCGATGACCCGCGCGTGCCGCTGGTCAGCGCCACCGGCAGTACCCGCATGGGCCGTGAAGTGGGCCCGCGTGTGGCGGCGCGTTTTGGCCGCAGCATCCTCGAGCTGGGCGGCAACAACGCGATGATCCTGGCCCCCAGCGCCGACCTCGACCTGGCCGTGCGCGGCATCCTGTTCTCCGCCGTCGGCACCGCCGGCCAGCGCTGCACCACCCTGCGCCGGCTGATCGTGCACCGTTCGATCAAGGACGAAGTAGTGGCCCGGGTCAAAGCTGCCTACGCCAAGGTGCGCATCGGCGACCCGCGCAAGGACAACCTGGTCGGCCCGCTGATCGACAAGCTGTCGTTCGACGCCATGCAGGGCGCGCTGGCCAAGGCCCGCGACGAAGGCGGCCAGGTATTCGGCGGCGAACGCCAGCTGGCAGGCCAATACCCCAACGCCTACTACGTGACCCCGGCCATCGCCGAAATGCCGGCGCAAAGCGACGTGGTGCGCCACGAAACCTTCGCGCCGATCCTCTACGTGCTGGCTTACGATGACTTCGAAGAGGCCCTGCGCTTGAACAACGAAGTGCCGCAAGGCCTGTCGTCGTGCATCTTCACCACCGACATTCGTGAGGCCGAGCGCTTCCAGAGCGCCTCGGGCAGCGACTGCGGCATCGCCAACGTCAACATCGGCACCAGCGGCGCCGAGATCGGCGGGGCGTTCGGTGGCGAGAAAGAGACCGGCGGTGGCCGTGAGTCGGGGTCGGATGCCTGGAAGGGCTACATGCGTCGGCAGACCAACACCGTGAACTACTCGCGCGAGCTGCCGCTGGCGCAGGGAATTGTGTTCGACTGATGAACGCAGGCGGGGGCTTTGCCCCCGTTTCGCGGCACAAGGCCGCTCCTACAGGGAATTGCGTCGCTTCTGTAGGAGCGGCCTTGCGCCGCGAAAGGGCCGCGCAGCGGCCCCATAGGCAATAAGAACAATAGCTGGAGCCGGGCCATGTCCGAACTGCGTCAAGAATGTCTGTGGGAACACGTCACCCAACCGGCCGTCGCCGCCCAGGCCCTGGCTGGTGAGCACAAGGCCGATGTCTGTGTGATCGGCGGCGGCATCACCGGGCTGTCGGCGGCCATCCACCTGCTCGAACAGGGCAAGTCGGTGATTGTGCTGGAGGCCTGGAAGATCGGCCACGGCGGCTCCGGGCGCAACGTCGGGCTGGTCAACGCCGGCACCTGGATCCGCCCCGACGACGTTGAAGCCACCCTGGGCCACAAGCAGGGCAGCCGCTTGAACCAGGTGCTCGGCGAAGCCCCGGGCGAGGTGTTCGCGATGATTCAGCGCTTAGGCATCGACTGCCAGGCGCAGCACAAGGGCACCCTGCACATGGCGCACAACGCCACCGGCATCGCCGACCTTGAAGCCCGCCACCAGCAATGGTCGCGCCGGGGTGCCGATGTCGAGCTGCTGACCGGCGCGCAGTGCCAGGAATACTGCGGTACCGACAAGATTTCTGCCGCACTGCTCGACCGCCGCGCCGGCACCATCAACCCCATGGGTTACACCCAGGGCCTGGCCGCTGCGGTAACCCGGCTGGGCGGCAAGCTGTTCCAGCAGTCCGCCGTCGAAGGGCTGCAGCGTGACGGCGATGCCTGGCAGGTGAAGACTGCGCGCGGCACGGTACGTGCCGACAAGGTGGTGATCTCCACTGGCGCTTACACCGAAGGCGACTGGAGCAGCCTGCAAAAGCACTTCTTCCGGGGTTACTACTACCAGGTGGCCTCCAAGCCGCTGCACGGCGCAGCAGCCGACAAGGTGCTGCCCCATGGCCAGGGCTCGTGGGACACCCGCACCGTGCTCAGCAGCATCCGCCGCGACGACCAGGGCCGCCTGCTGCTGGGTAGCCTGGGCCGGGTCGACAACAAGCCTGCGTGGTTCGTGCGCAGTTGGGCCGACCGCATCCAGAGCCATTACTACCCCGAGCTTGGCAAGGTGGAGTGGGAGATGCACTGGACCGGCTGCATCGACTTCACCCCCGACCACCTGATGCGCCTGTTCGAACCGGCGCCGGGGCTGGTTGCGGTGACCGGTTACAACGGCCGCGGCAACACCACCGGCACGGTGATCGGCCGGGCGTTTGCCGAGTTTCTGCTCAAGGACGAGCCGGACAGCCTGCCGCTGCCGTTCTCGCCGATGAAGCCGGTGAGTGCGCCATCGTTGCGTACGGCGTTCTATGAGTCGGGGTTCTCGCTGTACCACGCCGGGCAGTGTTTGCGCGTGGTCCTTTAGTCAGCGCCGACACGTTCCCTGCAGGAGATTACCCAGCCCTGCGGGTTGCGCTGTCGCGCAGAGAACTGGTCTCGCAGATGCGCCACGGTCTCTGTGGGAAGCGGCCTTGTGTCGCGATGGGGCGCGAAGCGGCCCCAAGGTCTCGGCCTCATGCAAGATTGCCGGGGCTGCTGCGCAGCCCATCGCGACACAAGGCCGCTTCCCACAGGGACCGTGTTAAATCAATGAGTTGCAGTTTGTTCTATGAGAGCGGCCTTGTGCCGCGAAAGGGGTGCGCAGCGCCCCGGCGATGTGCATGAGATCGAGATCCTGGGGCTGCTGCGCAGCCCTTTCGCGGCACAAGGCCGCTCCTACAGGGGGCGCATTGCTGGCGGGCTACTTGTGCAACCAGCTCAAGAACCCACCCTTCTTCACCGCGACCGGCCTTTGCAGCAACAGCGACTCGCGGTTCTGCTGGCGGAAACGCTGCAACTTCACCAACGCCGTCTGCACATCGCCACGCTGCTCCAGGCAACTGCGCACCTGCTCCTTGTCGATGCGGTACAACAGGCAACTGGTCAGGGTGCGGAACTCGGCCTGCGAGTCGTCCTCATCCACCAGCCCCTCGATCCCCAGCACCTCGCCCGGCCCCATGCGCCCGGCCTCAAGCAGCTTGTCGCCATTGCGCACCGAGGCCTGAATCACACCGCTGCCAATCACCAGCAGGTGGTCGGAGTTGTCGCCGATCTCGAGGATCACCTGGTCGGCCAGGTACTCCACCGCCGTCATGCGCTGGCTCAGCGCATCACGCTCCTCGCTGCTGAGCGAACGGAACACCCGCACCTCATCCAGCAGTTCGCGCTGACGGCTGCGCGGGGCCAGCGCCAGGTCGACGTTCCACATCACGCCGCTGGCCTCGAGGTGGCGGTGGGCCAGGTCGAACAGCTGGTTGCGCACCTCGGTCTTGATTGCCGCGTCGGCGACAAAGCCACTGGCCTCGTACTCCACCGATTCGAGTGTGGAGGCCTTGACCGTGACCTTGGGCGCGGGTGAGGCGAGCAGGGCGCTGGTGCCTTGCAGTGCCTTTTCCAGGGCGTCGAACACCCGCTTGGGCCGCACCTTGGCCGGCACCACGACGCTGATTGCCAGGCCGTGGCGGTCGGCCGGGCGGCTGTGGTTGAGCAGTCGCGCCTTGGCCGCCACCGAGTTGGGGATCACCGCCAGGCTGCCGGTGCCGGTAATCAGCCGGGTGGCGCGCCAGTCGATGTCCACCACCTTGCCTTCGGTGCCGTCGATGGAGATGGAATCGCCGATCTGGTAGGGCCGCGTGGTGTTCAGCACGATGCCGCTGAACACGTCGCTGAGGGTGCTCTGCAGCGCCAGGCCGATGACGATGGCCATCACCCCCGAGGTGGCCAGCAGGCCCTTGACCGGCAGTTGCATCACATAGGCCGCCGCCGCCACCACCGCGGCGAGGAAGATCAACGCGCCGATCACATCCTGCAGCAGGCGCCCGCCGTGGCTGCCACGGGCCACCAGCAGCAGGCCGAACACCACCGTGACCGTGCGCGCGCCGAACAGCCACCAGGCGATCGACAGCACCGTGGCCATCAGGTTGCGCGCCGCATCGTCGGCCCACGGCGGCGGCTGCAGCGGGCTCAAGCCTGCGGCCAGCAGCAGGGCGCTGAACAGCAGGAAGATCCCCAGCCGCGAGGCGATGCGCCAGGCCCGGCGTTCGAGCGGGATCAGCTGCCACAGCAGCAGGTCGAGGAAGATCAGGAAGAAGCCGAGCAGCAAAGGGTAGGACTGGATGAGGGCCAGCATGGAGGTCTCGGTGCGAGGGGGAGGGCTGGAGGGCTGGAGGGTAGTAATAGAGCAGGTTGCGGGGGCAGGCAATCAGTTCGGATGTTTTGTTTTTGCCGATGGCCTCTTCGCGGGTAAACCCGCTCCCACAGGGATCGCGCCTGTTTTGGCAACGGCGCCAAACCTGTGGGAGCGGGTTTACCCGCGAAGAATCCAACGCAAATCTATCGTTCATAAAATGGAACGCTAAAGCCAATTTTTGCTATCTACCGCACCAAAGGTCTTGGTTTTAATCTTCTCCCATCAACGCGAAACACCCAACGCACTGAACGAATTCATAACCCTTAGGAGCTACGACCATGACCAACTTCAAATACAACCGCCTGAACAAAGACGACGCCGCCGTACTGCTGGTTGACCACCAGGCCGGCCTGCTGTCCCTGGTACGCGACATCGAGCCGGACCGCTTCAAGAACAACGTGCTGGCCCTGGCGGACCTGGCCAAGTTCTTCAACCTGCCGACCATCCTCACCACCAGCTTCGAGCAAGGCCCCAACGGCCCGCTGGTGCCAGAGCTGAAAGAGCTGTTCCCGGACGCCCCGTACATCGCCCGCCCAGGCCAGATCAACGCCTGGGACAACGAAGACTTCGTCAAGGCAGTGAAGGCCACCGGCAAGAAGCAGCTGATCATCGCCGGCGTGGTCACCGAGGTCTGCGTCGCCTTCCCGGCCCTGGCCGCCCTTGAAGAAGAGTTCGAGGTGTTCGTGGTCACCGACGCCTCCGGCACCTTCAACGAAATGACCCGCGACGCCGCCCACGACCGCATGAGCCGCGCCGGCGCGCAACTGATGACCTGGTTCGGCGTGGCCTGCGAGCTGCACCGCGACTGGCGCAACGACATCGAAGGCCTGGCCGCGCTGTGCTCCAACCACATCCCGGACTACCGCAACCTGATGACCAGCTACAACGCCCTGACCGCCGCCAAGTAAGCGACAGCGCCCGGGCACCGCCAGTCGGTGCCCGCCACCGCGCAGCACACCCGTTCAATCCCCAGCCCGTTCGCCGTTGCACAGTGGATGCGGGCAAGCTCATCCCAAGGAACGCCGATGAACACCGCAACCCAAGCCAACCGCAACGTCGTGACGCTGGTGATCCAGCACAAGGTCCGCGCCCAGGCTCTGGCCGAGTACGAAAGCTGGCTCAAGCGCACCGTCAGCGCTGCGCGCCACCAGCCCGGCCACCTGGACGTCAACGTGATCCGCCCCGACGACGGTGGCCGCCATTTCACCACCGTGGTGCGCTTCGCCGACGCAAGCTTGCTGCAGGCCTGGGTCAACTCCGCCGAACGCCAGGCGCTGGTCAGCCAGGTGCTGCCACTGCTCGAGGACGGCGACCACACCCAGGTGCACGACGACCCGGAATTCTGGTTCACCCCGCCAAGCACCAGCGCTGCGCAACCGCCCCGCTGGAAGCAGGCATTGCTGACCTACCTGGTGATCTGCCCGATGACCATGGTCATCCCGCAACTGCTGGCGCCGTTGTTCGTCCGCTACCCTCAGTTGGGCGGCCCGATCACCGGCAACCTGATCGTCAACCTGTTCGTCATTCTGCCCGTGGTGTTCTACATCATGCCTTGGGTAACCCGCCGCTGCGCCAACTGGCTGCGCGGCTGACCGCTGCACCACTCACTCGTCACTTTTCAGGAGATACCGATATGAGCACGCTCGTCACCCGCGATGGCACCTCGATCTACTTCAAGGACTGGGGCAGCGGCAAACCCGTGCTGTTCAGCCACGGCTGGCCGCTGGACGCCGACATGTGGGACTCGCAGATGGAGTACCTGGCCAGCCGCGGCTATCGCACCATCGCCTTCGACCGTCGCGGTTTCGGCCGCTCGGACCAGCCGTGGACCGGTTACGACTACGACACCTTCGCCGATGACATCGCCCAGCTGATCGAACACCTCGACCTGCGCGACGTCACCCTGGTGGGCTTCTCGATGGGTGGCGGCGACGTCAGCCGCTACATCGCCAGACATGGCAGCGAGCGGGTTGCCGGGCTGGTGCTGCTGGGCGCGGTAACTCCGGTGTTCGGCAAGCGTGATGACAACCCCGAGGGCGTCGAGCTGTCGGTGTTCGAAGGCATCCAGGCCGGCCTGCGCGCTGATCGTGCGCAGTTCATCGCCGACTTCGCTGCGCCGTTCTACGGCATCAACCACGGGCAAAAGGTCTCGCAAGGCGTACAGGCACAAACCCTGAACATCGCCCTGATGGCCTCGATCAAGGGCACCCTGGATTGCGTCACGGCGTTCAGCCAGACCGACTTCCGCCCGGACATGGCCAAGATCGACGTGCCCACCCTGGTGATCCACGGCGACGACGACCAGATCGTGCCGTTCGAGACCACCGGCAAAAAAGCCGCCGAGCTGATTAGCGGGGCTGAGCTGAAGGTATACAAAGGCGCGCCCCACGGCTTCGCCGTGACCCATGCGCAGCAGCTGAACGAGGACCTGCTGGCGTTCCTGCAGAAATGACGGTGTG
Source organism: Pseudomonas xanthosomatis (assembly GCF_019139835.1). Lineage (NCBI taxonomy): Bacteria > Pseudomonadati > Pseudomonadota > Gammaproteobacteria > Pseudomonadales > Pseudomonadaceae > Pseudomonas > Pseudomonas xanthosomatis. The sequence continues at coordinate 623,464 of NZ_CP077075.1, forward strand.
AGGCATTCGCGGGCAAGCCCGCTCCCACAGGGCAGGCACAGTACCTGTGGGAGCGGGCTTGCCCGCGAAGAGGCCCGTCCAGGCAACACAGCTGTTCGACAGGGCTGACCTTCTGTAGCCCCACCGCACATCCATCCAAGCCCTGAGCCAGGGTCAACCGGCATGCTGCGCCGTTGCGCCTGCCGCCCCCCGATGGAGAACACCATGTCCCAGGACCCGAACGACAAGAGCCGTCGCCAGTTCCTCGCCACCAGCACCGTGCTCGGTGCCGCCGGGGCGTTGTGGGCGGCACTGCCCTTCACCGGCGACGCCGGTTCCGCCCATGCATCCACCCAAGGAGGCTCCATGACCGCCGATCTGATCCTGTTCAACGGCAAGCTGCACACCGTTGACCGCGAAAACCCCACCGCCACTGCCGTCGCCATCAAGGACGGCCGTTTCATCGCCGTGGGCAACGACGCCGAAGCCATGGCCCACAAGGGCAGCGCCACGCAGATCATCGACCTCAAGCAGCGCACGGTGATCCCGGGCCTGAACGACTCGCACCTGCACCTGATCCGCGGAGGCCTGAACTACAACCTGGAGCTGCGCTGGGAAGGCGTGCCGTCGGTGGCCGACGCCCTGCGCATGCTCAAGGACCAGGCCGCGCGCACCCCGACCCCGCAGTGGGTACGTGTGGTCGGTGGCTGGAACGAATTCCAGTTCGCCGAAAAACGCATGCCAACCCTTGAAGAGATCAACCAGGCCGCCCCGGACACCCCGGTGTTCCTGCTGCACCTGTACGACCGCGCACTGCTCAACCGCGCCGCGCTCAAGGCCGTGGGCTACGACAAGAGCACGCCGAACCCGCCGGGTGGCGAGATCCAGCGCGACAAGTTCGGCAACCCCACCGGCATGCTGATCGCCCGCCCCAACGCGATGATCCTCTACGCCACCCTGGCCAAGGGGCCGAAGCTGCCGCTGGAGTACCAGGTCAACTCCACCCGCCAGTTCATGCGTGAACTCAACCGCCTGGGCCTGACCAGCGCCATCGACGCCGGCGGCGGCTACCAGAACTTCCCCGACGACTACTCGGTGATCCAGGAGCTGGCCGACAACAACCAGCTGACCGTGCGCATCGCCTACAACCTGTTCACCCAGAAGCCCAAGGAAGAGCTGGACGACTTCCGCAAGTGGACCTCCAGCGTAAAGCTGCACAGCGGCACGGACTTTTTGCGCCACAACGGCGCCGGCGAAATGCTGGTGTTCTCCGCTGCCGACTTCGAGGACTTCCTCGAGCCGCGCCCGGACCTGCCGCAAACCATGGAAGAAGAGCTGGAGCCGGTGGTGCGCCACCTGGTGGAACAGCGCTGGCCGTTCCGCCTGCACGCCACCTACAACGAATCGATCACGCGCATGCTCGATGTGTTCGAGAAGGTCAACCGCGACATCCCGTTCAATGGCCTGCCGTGGTTCTTCGACCATGCCGAAACCATCACCCCGCAGAACATCGAACGCGTGCGTGCCCTGGGCGGCGGTATCGCCATCCAGGACCGCATGGCCTTCCAGGGTGAGTACTTCGTCGACCGCTACGGCGCCAAGGCTGCCGAGCAGACCCCGCCGATCAAGCGCATGCTCGAGATGGGCGTGCCGGTAGGTGCCGGTACCGACGCCACCCGGGTGTCCAGCTACAACCCGTGGACCTCGCTGTACTGGCTGGTCAGCGGCAAGACCGTTGGCGGCATGGAGCTGTACCGCGAAGGCCTGGACCGCGATACCGCGCTGCAGCTGTTCACCCAGGGCAGCGCCTGGTTCTCCAGCGAGCAGGGCAAGAAGGGCCAGCTCAAGGTCGGCCAGCTGGCCGACCTGGCGGCGCTGTCGCTGGACTTCTTCAGTGTTGAAGAAGAAGCGATCAAGGGCATCGAGTCGGTGCTGACCATCGTCGACGGCAAGGTGGTGTACGGCGCTGGCGAGTTCGACCGCTTTGGCCCGCCGCAGGTGCCGGTGCTGCCGGAATGGTCGCCGGTGGCCAAGGTGCCGGGGCACTGGCGCGTGGGTACGCCGTCGCTGGCCGCCGCCGTGCACCAGTGTTCGGGGCCGTGCGGGGTGCATGCCCATAGTCACGACAAGGCGCGCCAGTCCAAGGTGCCGGTCAGCGACTTCCAAGGGTTCTGGGGGGCGTTGGGTTGTTCGTGCTTTGCTTTCTAAGCTGAGCTGATGTGAAGAAGGGGCCAGTGATGGCCCCTTTTTTGTGTTCCAGCCTTACGCAATTCCCTGTAGGAGCGGCCTTGTGCCGCGATGGGGCGCGCCAGCGGCCCCAAGGGTCTCGGCAACATGCAACATTGCCGGGGCTGCTTTGCAGCCCTTTCGCGGCACAAGGCCGCTCCTACAAATCAGTGTTGCTTGCCGTCCAACAGATGCCGAATCTTCACCTCGACCCCCTCGCTCTGCAGCATCCGCACCCGCGCCTCGATCTTCAGTTCGCCACGGGTCACCCGGTGGTGATGGCGCAGATGCTCCAGCCACGATTCCTCAAAGAAGAACTCCAGCCACAGGCACGGGTCGCTGCTGTCGGGGGCTCCAGGCGCCGGAGGTGCTTGCGGTGCTCATGTCAGAAGCTGCCTTTGAGAGGGTACTCGAGGATCACGTAGATACGGTCGATATCATCGCCCGCCTGGGCGTCGTTGCCCCGGTGGCTGACGTGGGACAGCGACAGGGTGAGGTCCTTGGCCTTGCCTGACTGCACCACGTACTTAAGGTCGATATCCCGCTCCCAGTGCTTGCCGCCATCGCCGTACTGCCCGGCGTAGGCGCCGTTTGCCGGGGCGTGGCTGCCATCGATGCCACGGCCGCTGACGTAGCGGCCCATCAGGCTCAGGCCGGGCACGCCGAGGGTGGCGAAATTGAGGTCGTAGCGCAGCTGCCAGGAGCGCTCGCCAGGGCCGTTGAAGTCGGCGAACTTGATCGAGTTGGCCAGGTAGATGGAGTCGCCGCCGGCGAAGTCGAACGGGGTGTCGCCGCGCACCTTCTGGTAGGCCAGGGTCACAGCCTGGGCACCGAAGGCGTATTTGGCCGCCAGGCTGTAGGCCAGGGTGTCGATGTCGCCAGCACTGGCCTTGCCGCTGTCGCGGGTGCGGTACAGGTTGCCGTCCAGGCGCCAGTTGCCCTGGGCCAGGTTGAGGTTCAGGTAGGCCTGGCCCCAGGTGTCTTCCAGCTGCGATACATACAGCGCGCCGCCCAAGGGCCCGGCCGGGGCGAAGCTGGCACCGGCCAGGCTGATGGCGTGGCCTTGGGTGCTGGCGCCGTAGCCGGCGAAGTCGTCGTGGGTGGAGCTGTTGTCCTGGTTGTTGAACGCGGTGAAGCGCCCGGCCTGCAGGTGCCAGTCGGGCAGGCTGGTGTTGTCCAGCAGCCAGCCGGTGGCGTATTCGGAGTGCAGGCGCTTGTCGCCGGTGTCGAACACCGGGGTTTCCACCATCATCTCGCCATAGCGCAACTGGGTGTTGCCCAGGCGCAGCTTCAGCACGGCGCCCGCGCTGGAGTAGTCGGGCTCGGCGCGCCCGTCGCTGTCGCGCGGTAGCAGGCCGGTGCCGGCGTGGCCACGGCCACCGTCGAGCTTCAGGCCGACGAAACCGTGGGCGTCGATGCCCACGCCCACTGTGCCCTCGGTGAAGCCCGAGCGGATTTCGCCGATGAAACCCTGGGCCCATTCCTGGCGGTAGCTCTGGCCGTTGCCGGACGGGGTGCGGTAGTCGTTGTGCAGGAAGTAGTTGCGGCTGAGCAGCGACCAGCCCGGCTCGTCGGCCAGCGCAAGCGCAGGGCCGAGGGCGAACAAGGTGGCCAGCAGGGCGCGAGGGGAATAAGGCATGGGCGCTCCGGTGTGCATGAGCCGGGACTGTGCGCCATCTGGTGTGCAAGGGTCTTGTAAGGGTGTGCGCAACCTGGCTGCGCACGATCCCCTGTAGGAGCCGGGAAGTCGGCTCCTCATAGAACAAACTACAAACTATTGATTTAAAGCGGTCCCTGTGGGAAGCGGCCTTGCCGGGGCGCCGTCCGGTCGAGATGGGCTGCGCAGCAGCCCCGGCAATTTTGCATGAAGCCGAGACCTTGGGGGCGCTTCGCGTCCCATCGCGACACAAGGCCGCTTCCCACAGGGGCGCTGTGCATCTGCGAGACTAGTTCACTGCGCGACAGCGCAGCCCCAAGGGCTGGGCGATCTCCTACAGGGATTGTGATCAAGCCATGTCGCTGCTGGCGAACTCTTCGGCAAGGTGATCGATCAGCGAACGCACCGACGGCAGCAGGCCGCGGCGCGACGGGAAGATCGCATGCACGATGCCGCAGCGCGGATGCCAGTCCGGGATCAGCTCCACCAGGCGGCCTTCGGCCAGGTCTTCACGCACCGCCACCCGCGGCAGGTGGGCGATGCCCACGCCGGCCACCACGAAGTGGCGCAGGGCGAACAGGTCGTCGGTGACCATGCGCGGCTTGTGCGCGATGACGATGCTGCGGCTGGTGTCCTCGCCCTGGAACAGCTCCCACTGGTACTCACGCTGGGCGCTGCCCCAGTGCAGGCTGGGCAGTTGGCTCAGCTGTTGCGGGTCGAAGCCTGGGGGCAATTGGTCGAGGTAGGAGGGGTGGCCCACCAGGCACTGGGTGCTGTTGCTCAGCACCTTCATCACCATGTCGGTGTTCTCCAGCGGCGGGAAGCGCACCCGCAGCGCCACGTCGAAGCCCTCGTGCAGCAGGTCGACGCGGCGGTTGGTGCTCTCGATGAACAGCTCCACCTGCGGGTACTTGAGCATGTAGCGGGTCAGCATCGGCCCCACCCAGGAGTTGAGCAGGGTGGTCGGGCAGCTGATGCGCACCAGCCCGCGCGGCTCGCTGCGGTTGCGCTCGATGATCTCGGCGGCGCCCTCGGCCTCCACGCGCATGGCCAGGCAACGGTTGTAGTAGGCCTGGCCGATTTCGGTCAACGAGCAGTGCCGGCTGGTGCGGTGCAGCAGGCGCACGCCCAGGCGGTCTTCAAGGTCGGCGATGCGCCGGCTGAGCTTGGACTTGGGCATGTCCAGCGCCCGCCCGGCCGGGGCGAAGCCGCCGTGCTCCACCACCTGGGTGAAGAAGTAGAGGGAGTTGAGGTCTTCCAAAAGGGTGCTCTCCGAGCTTTGTGCCGACCTGTACGGGCCCTTTCGCGGGTAAACCCGCTCCCACAGGGAGCGCGCTTGTCTCGGCAACGGCGCCAAACCTGTGGGAGCGGGTTTACCCGCGAAGAATCCAACGCAAATCTATCGTTCCAAAAACGGAACGCTAAGGCCAATTTTCGCAGTCTACCGCTTCAAAGGTGATGAATCTAATCTTTGCTCATCAACGCGAAACACCCAACGCACCGAACAAACTCAAAACCTTTAGGAGCAACAACCATGACCAACTTCAAATACAACCGCCTGAACAAAGACGACGCCGCCGTACTGCTGGTTGACCACCAGGCCGGCCTGCTGTCCCTGGTCCGCGACATCGAACCGGACCGCTTCAAGAACAACGTGCTGGCCCTGGCGGACCTGGCCAAGTTCTTCAACCTGCCGACCATCCTCACCACCAGCTTCGAGCAAGGCCCCAACGGCCCGCTGGTACCGGAGCTGAAAGAGCTGTTCCCGGACGCCCCGTACATCGCCCGCCCAGGCCAGATCAACGCCTGGGACAACGAAGACTTCGTCAAGGCAGTGAAGGCCACCGGCAAGAAGCAGCTGATCATCGCCGGCGTGGTCACCGAAGTGTGCGTCGCCTTCCCGGCCCTGGCCGCGCTTGAAGAAGAGTTCGAGGTGTTCGTGGTCACCGATGCCTCCGGCACTTTCAACGAAATGACCCGCGACGCTGCCCACGACCGCATGAGCCGCGCCGGTGCGCAACTGATGACCTGGTTCGGCGTGGCCTGCGAGCTGCACCGCGACTGGCGCAACGACATCGAAGGCCTGGCCGCGCTGTGCTCCAACCACATCCCGGATTACCGCAACCTGATGACCAGCTATAACGCGCTGACTGCTGGCAAGTAATAGCAGTTGCAAAAGCCAGAAGTCCTACCCATTCGAAATGGGTAGGGCTTCTGGCTTTTTGACGTTTGTTCTACGTCTTCTGACTATATGAAGTAAATCAGCGGAAGCGAAGCAATTCCTGAGTACAGGAGTGTGTTGCCGAGCAAGAATATTCTTTTCAGGTTTTTGGGGAAATTTTCTACGTCTGCTGGATCCAGTTTTTTCTTGCGGATGTGGAGGTTCTTAATTGGCCAGAAGACAACGCTACTCATCATGATGGTTATGTTAAGTCTGCCCCAGAGGGTTATATCGTTGTGCATTAAGTAGCTTATTCCCAGCCAGTAGCTACTGGGTAATGCTATGACCATGGATTCGAAGTGTTCGGAAGCAGCAACCCAACCGTAGACACATAATGCCGAGAGGATAATCAACCAAGGTGTGCATAAGAAAATTAACTTGAGCGCGCTTGGAGTCAACGTCATGGCTTTTGCCGCTTTGGAGTGAAAGGGTTGTGGGTTTTCATAGGTAGCACCGCAAATATTTTTTTCATGAAAAGAGGGTGTGTTTTACGTGGCAGCCTATGAGTTGGTGAAATGGGAGGCTGTTAGACCCAGAGCGCCCATCAAAAGCAGCCAGATCGAGATGCAAAGGCGCTTTTTTATGGGGAGGGGAAGTTGTTTTATATCGTCAGGGTGAAGTAGCTTTCGTTTGATAAAGTGCTGAGGGCAAAAGGCGAGTGCGGCAATACTGCTGACTAGCGAGAGCCGAGAGTAGAAGCCATGTTCACCCCACATAAATTTGAGGCGTTCAAGGGCGAGGCTCCTTTCTAGTGATTTTATGATTGTCGGGTAGTGGCGTGAGCAGGCAAGTTGAACCTGTAGGGCTACACCTGAAAGCCCAATCAAAAATGGAAGGATTCTTAGTGTAATTTCCCATGCCAATTGCCAGGAGTTGTTCATGGGGCGATGTGCTCGTAGACGATTTCGCCAAGGGTCTCGCCCGCGCTCATGCCAACCTTCGGCGATGATGCAATGCAGGTTGCACCGGTTGTGGTGAGGTCGCCGTCCAGCGCTTGTCCTTTGCCAGCAAGATCGACTCGTTGCATGCAGGTTGCTCCCTATAAAACCCAGGAAACTACCTCTGTGAAGCCGGAAATTGGGTGGTCAAAGTGGGGTTGGGAAAGGTCCTACAGAATATTGGGAGCGTTCATGCGTAGAGGGCGCGGTAACAGGTGGATGGCCGTAATCCAAATGTGGATTGCGGCCATCCACAGAAGCTTTGCTTATGAGGTGGTGGCGCCATCCTCGATCCCATCCAGCATCGCCTCGGCCAGCCCTTCGGCCATTTCGACGGCATGCAGGTTGGCCCACAGCAGGCTTCTGCCGACTTCGTCCATATGGTCGAGCGCCTTGTATCCGACGTTGTAGGCACTGCGCAGGTACTCGATGACGTGCACCAGGGCGTCATGGGCGTTGATATCGGGGTTTACCGAGAACAGCGGCGGGTGGCCGGCGTCGCATTTGCCGAAGGGGCGATGTTTGGTGTCGGGGAGGGGTGGGTCGGGGACAATCTTTTTCATTGCAGATTCCTCTAGGAGTTGAACTGCAACCGCCCGTTTCCACGCAGAGGGTGGCAGCCGTACGCGGGGTGGAAACCGGTTAGAGGTCAACCCGGCAGGCCAGACGGCCTCCCGCGCACAACTGCCATTGAAGGCAACAACCCTAACCGGATTTCCACGTCCGATCGCTGAATTGACAGCGACCGGGAGAGCCTAGGGGGCATGGTTTCCCGGGACAATCAGAAGGGAGTCGACAGGGTTCGTAGGATATTTACCGAGTTGTAGGATGCCCAGTGAGAAAGGTCTGAGGATGCTGTGGGACTTTGCTAGGTCTGGTGGCTTCGGTCGGATAGAAAGCCGTTTCTTTCCAGTTTTTCGGAAGCGCGACAATTGCGCCGGATCGGCGCTCTTGTAAGGCTTGCACTTGAGTAACGGCGGCGATTTTTGGGGCCGCTTTGCGGCCCATCGCGACACAAGGCCGCTCCCACAGGTACGGCGCAGCAGGTCGCCATGCACGTTTTCCTGTGGTGAGCGGCCTTGTGTCGCGATGGGCTGCGCAGCAGCCCCAAAATCTAAAAATGAATGCCAGCCGTTCGACTGATCGGACTATCACCAGAAGGCTGAAAGCATTCGTTATCGGCCACAGCCTTCACTACCATTGAGATTCAGTTTGATATCTATTTACCAAAATGGCCGTATAGGACCCTTTGTGAAGCACTTTGGCCTCTAATTGGTCATGTGTAACCTTTAGCTGGAGCTTGAGGTTGGCAATGTCCTTTATGCATCTATGCGGGGTATGCGGTGATGTGCCCTGAAACACACACTGTCCTGAACAATGGTGCGATGGTCGGAACCTCTCACCTCAATCGGCATCCGACTCAAACAACCGCTCCAGCTCCACCCGCGCCTCCTTGGCCGTCTGCATCACCTTGGCCCGGTCATCGCGCACCTGCCCCTGGGCCTCGAGCACCTGCTCGTCGTGCTCGGTAAAGCGCGCAATCCGGTCGGCTGCCTGCTCGTCGCTCAAGCCCAACCCCACCAGCGCCCGGCGGCTCATCTCAAGGCTTGAGTAGAACGTCTCGCGAATCGGCTCGGCGCCCACGTCCATCAACTTGTGCACATGCTGGCGGTTGCGCGCCCGGGCGATGACCTTCAGGTGCGGGTACTGGCGCTTGACCCGTTCGGCCGTGCGGGTGGCGACTTCCGGGTCGTCGATGGTGATGATGAAGTACTCGGCCTCACCGACCTTTGCCGCATGCAGCACCTCGGGGCGCAGCGGGTCGCCGTAGAACACCGGCACCTGCTCGAACATGCGGGTCATCTCGATGGTGTCCACCGAGGTTTCCAGGGCGACGAAGGGGATCTTCTGAGCCCGCAGAATGCGCGCGACGATCTGGCCCATGCGGCCCATGCCGACGATCACCGCCCGTGGCGTGCCGGCGTCGATGGTCTTGTACTGCTCGGGCACCTCGCGCGCAGGTTGCGGGCGCTTCAGGGCGCGGGCGCAGCCAAGCATCAGCAGCGGGGTGACGGCCATCGACAGGGTGATGGTCATCAGCAGCAAGTCGTAGGTGTGGGTGTCGAACAGGCCCTGGTCCTTGCCCAGCTTGAACACCACGAAGGCGAACTCGCCACCGGCGGCCAGCACCATCCCCAAGCGCAGCGCGCTGGCGCTGTTCAGCCCGCCGGCCAGGCGGCCGACGCCGATCAGCAGCACCAGTTTCACGGCAATCAGCAGCAGGGTCAGGCCCAGCAGTACCAGCGGCATTTCCAGCAGCAGGCTGAGGTTGGCGCCCATGCCCACGCTGATGAAGAACAGCCCCAGCAGCAGGCCCTTGAACGGCTCGATCTGCGATTCCAGCTCGTGGCGGTACTCCGAGTCGGCCAGCAGCAGGCCGGCCAGGAAGGCGCCCAGTGCCATGGAGATACCGGCTTCTTCCATCAGCCAGGCGGTGCCGATCACCACCAGCAGCGCGGTGGCGGTGGACACCTCGGGCAGGCCGGTGCGGGCCACGGTACGGAACAGCGGGCGCAGCAGGTAACGGCCGCCGACGATCACCACGGCAATGCTGGCGAACACCTTCAGGCCGTGTTCCAGGCTGTCGCTGTGGCTTGTGTCCGGGCCGCTGGCGGCAAGCAGCGGCACCAGGGCGATCAGCGGAATGGCGGCGATGTCCTGGAACAGCAAGATGGCGAAGGCCAGGCGCCCATGGGGCGCGTTGAGCTGTTTGCTTTCGGCCAGGCTCTGCAGGCCCAGGGCGGTGGACGAAAGCGCCAGGCCCAGGCCCAGCACGATGGCCGCCGGCAGCGTCTGGCTGAAGCCGAACAGGGCGATGGCGCCGATCACCGCGCCAGTCAGCAGCACCTGCGCGGTGCCCACGCCGAACACCGACTTGCGCATCAGCCACAGCCGGCGTGGCGACAGTTCAAGGCCGATGATGAACAGCAGCAGAACCACGCCCAGCTCGGAGATGTGCGCGACGCTTTCGGTGTCGCGAATCAGCCCCAGGGCCTGCGGGCCGATGGCAACGCCAGCCAGCAGGTAGCCAATCACGGCCCCCAGTTGCAGGCGTTTGGCGAGAGGGACGGCGATGACGGCGGCGAGCAGGAAGATCACCGCGGTTTGAAGAAGGCTGCCTTCGTGTGGCATGGGTTCTGGCTCCGTGAACTGCCGGGGCAGCGGTTATGTCATTTGGGTCGGCCATTTTCGGCAATGGGGCATGCCGGGACAATCCGCTTTATGGGCGACACATTGTCTCCTCTTGGGCGACAGTTTCATGACCCTAGAGGGGCGTGGGAGCGGGCTTGCCCCGCGATGGGGCCCCATCAGCCCCCACCAAACTGCGCCCGGTACTGGTTCGGCGTCATGCCGATACGCTCGCAGAACACCTTGCGCATGTGCCGGTCGCTGCCGAACCCGCTGCGCGCCGCCACCACTTTCAAGGGTAAATCAGACCCTTCCAGCAGCTTGCGCGCATGGTCGATGCGAGCGTTCTGCAGGTACTGCAACGGCGTGACGCCGACATCGCGCTGGAACGCCCGGGCGAAGTTGCGCGCGCTCATGGCCACCAGCTCGGCCATCTTCTGCACGGTGAAGGCCTCGTCGATATGGTCGACGATGTACGCCTGCACCCGCGCCACCGGGCTGCCGTCCCGCGGTACCGCGGCCAGCAGCGGGCCGTAGGGCAACTGCCCGCCCTGGCGGTGGCGGGCCACCAGCAGCACCTTGGCCACTTCCAGCGCCAGGTCCTTGCCGTGGTCTTCGGCCACCACCGCCAACGCCAAGTCGATGCCGGCGGTGATGCCGCCCGAGGTGATCAGGTCGCGGTCGACCACGTAGATCTGCTCGGTTTCAACCTTGGCCTCGGGGAATTGCCGGGCCAGGCGCTCTACGTAGTTCCAGTGGGTCGTGCAGCGGTAGCCACCCAGCAGCCCGGCCCGGCCGAGCAGAAACACCCCGGTGCAGATCGCGCCGAAGCGCTTTGCATTGCGCGCAGCCTGGGGCAGCCAGCGTTCCAGAACCGGCAGCGACAGGTCGTAGGCGCCGGGGCCGCCGGGCACCAGCAGCAGGTCGACTGCCGGCGGCAGGTCCTCCAGGCGCCCGTCGGCCAGCACCCTCAGGCCGCAGGAGCCACGTACCGGCGCGTCGCCTTCGGCGAGGGTGACCAGGTGATAGCGCTGCTCGGTCGGCAGGAAGCGGTTGGCGATGGCAAACGCGTCCAGGGGGCCGGTGACGTCCAGCATCAGCACATCATTGAAAAGCACCATCGCCACTGTTTTCTGCATACCCACTCACCCTGGTGGCCGCCGCTCAAGGGCGGCCCGAAACCGATCATGGCAGGCATCTTAAGGTATCGGTATAGCGTGCAGGGCCAGCAAATTCGCGAAATGCCGGGCGGCCCCGGGCAAACCCCCGTGGCGTCGGGGCGAAGCAGGATTAATAACTATTAAGGTTCGGCTCAGGACTTTGTCATGGCTGGCCAGCCAGACTTTCCCCATCGAAACAGGAGAGTCGACATGGTCCGTGACCCCGCCCTCGACCACCGCCACAACACCCCTGGCGCGCTGACCGCGCAGCGCCTGCGCCAGGCCAAGGAGCTGATGTTGCACAGCCCGCTGTCGATCATCGAGATCGCCGGCCTGTGCCACCTCACCCGCAGCCACTTCTCGCGCGCGTTCAAGGTGGCCACCGGCCTGTCGCCCCAGGCCTGGCGCCTGCTGGCACGCATGGAAAAGGCCAAGCGTCTGCTGGCCACCGAAGTACCGATCACCCACGTTAGCCTGGAGTGCGGCTTTTGCGACCAGTCGCATTTCACCCGCGCCTTCAGCCGCATGGTCGGCCAGCCGCCCAAGGCCTGGCGCCAGGCGGTGCGGCACCCTTAACGCGATGTCATCCCCTGGTATAGGCCCAAAGGCCAATGCCGCCCCATCCCCACCCAAGGAGTCACTCTCGTGAGCCAACCTGACTACAAGCGCTTGAACAAAGACGATGCCGTTGTGTTGCTGGTGGACCACCAGACCGGCCTGATCTCGCTGGTACAGGACTTCTCGCCCAACGAGTTCAAGAACAACGTGCTGGCCCTGGGCGACCTGGCCAAGTTCTTCGGCCTGCCGACCATCCTCACCACCAGCTTCGAGCAAGGCCCCAACGGCCCGCTGGTGCCGGAGCTCAAGGAGATGTTCCCGGACGCGCCGTACATCGCCCGCCCAGGCCAGATCAACGCCTGGGACAACGAAGACTTCGTCAAGGCGATCAAGGCCACCGGCCGCAAGCAACTGATCATTGCTGGCGTGGTGACCGATGTGTGCGTGGCCTTCCCGACCCTGTCGGCGCTGGCCGAAGGCTTTGAAGTGTTCGTCGTCACCGACGCTTCGGGCACCTTCAACCAGACCGTGCAGCAAGCTGCCTGGGTGCGCATGACCCAGGCCGGCGCGCAGATGATGAACTGGTTCTCGGTGGCCTGTGAGCTGCACCGCGACTGGCGCAACGACATCGAAGGCCTGGGCAACCTGCTGTCCCAGCGCATTCCCAACTACCGCAACCTGATGAACAGCTACGCGGCGTTGACCGCGCGCTGATCGCAAGCAGGCAAGCCGCGTTCCGGCCGCGGAGCGCGGCTTCCTGTAGGAGATCTGCGCTTTCGCGCAGAGAGCTGGTCTCGTAGATGCGCCACGATCTCTGTGGGAAGCGGCCTTGTGTCGCGTTGGGCTGCGAAGCGGCCCCAAGGTCTCGGCTTCATGCAAAATTGCCGGGGCTGCTTCGCAGCCCATCTCGACCGGACGGCGCCCCGGCAAGGCCGCTTCCCACAGGGACCGTGTTAAATCAATACGTTGTAGTGTGTTCCATGAGCGCCGGCAGCCGGCTCCTACAGAGTGGCAGCAATCGGGATGCTGAAGCGGATGCAACACCCGCCCAGCTCCGACCCCAGCGCCTGCAACTGCCCGCCATGGGCCTGCACCACCGAACGGCAAATCGCCAAACCCATGCCCAGCCCGCTGCTCTTGGTGCTGTGGAACGCCTCGAAAACCTGCTCGCGGGCCTCGGCCGGGATTCCCGGGCCGTTGTCGTCCACCCGCACCTGCACCTCACCAGCGGCCACCGTCGAGCTGATGCGCACCACGCCGTCGCCGCGAAAACCTGCCAGCGCCTCCAGCGCGTTGGTGATCAGGTTGAACACCAGCTGCTGGATCTGCACCGGGTCGGCCTGCACGCAGGCGTTGGCGTCCAGCTGTGCCTGCACCTTCACCGCACTCTTTTGCGCATCGGCCGAGGCCAGGCGGATCACCTGCAGGATCACCTCGTCCAGCTTCAACGGTTTGAGCTGCATCGGCGCCTGTCTTGCCAGCGAGCGCAGGGCGCGGACGATGTTGGCTGCGCGTTCGCTGTCGGCGCGGATGTCTTGCAGCCCGGCGATGGCCTCGTTCAAATCGGGCTGCTCGCGCTTGAGCCAGCGCAGGCTGGCCGCAGCGTTGGAAGCAATGCCCAGCAGCGGCTGGCTGATTTCGTGGGCGATGGACGCCGACAGCTCGTTCATCACCTGCAAATGCGCGCTGCGCGCAAGCTCGCTGCGCGAACGGCGCAGCTCGGCTTCCATCTGCGCGCGGGTCTGGTGGTCTTCGGCCAGGCGCGTATAAAACTTGGCGGTTTGCAACGACACCGCCGCCTGGGCGGCAAGAATTTCCAGCATGGCCAGGCGTTGGCCGCCGAACAGGTTGGGTACCAGGCGGTTTTCCAGATACACCAGGCCAATCAGCACCCCCTGGATCACCAGCGGCAGGCACAGCACCGAGCGTGCGCCGCGGGCCTGCAGGTCGTGGCGGAAAGCCTCCGGGCACTCGGCCTGGGCATCGTGCAGCAGCAGCGGCTTCTTGGTGCGCAGTGTGGCGTTGACGATCGAGCGCGGCGCTTGGGTCATGAACTTCTGGCACTGCTCCATGCTCACCCGCAGGCCGTTGTCGTCGATGTCGGCCAGGGCCGCCATCTGGAACTCCGCACCACTGACGATCAGCAGCGCGCCATGGTCGGCGCCGGCGTGCTGGGTGAGCTGGCCCATCAGGGTTTCGATCAGGCCTTCGAGCAGGGTTTCCTCAGACAGCGCGCGCGCGGCCTCGATGCCGGCTTCAAGGTCGAGGCTGGCCTGGGAGCTGGCGCGGAAGGTCTCCTGGATCGGCAGGGTACGCAGGAACGGGTGCAAGGTTTCAAGCTGACGCACCTTGCCGGCCGCGCCCCAGATGTGGAAGCAGTCGCGGGCGATGCGCAGGTGCAGGTTGGCGCCCGATATCAGCCCGCTGGGGATGCACACCTCGGCCAACTGCTCGTGGGCGATGGCCTGCTCGTGGATGAAGCCTGCGGCGGTGGCGGCGATCTGCGCCTGGTCGAAGCAGCGGATGGCCGACAGCCCGTCGCCTTGCAAGCGCGCCACCAGCCCTTCGATCAACAGCACCTTGTTGCGGAAGGTGACCGGGTTGAACTGCGCCCAGCGGCTGAACAGCTGGTGCAACTGGCCCAGCCGTTCGAGCTTATCGTCCAGCGTGCCGGGGGCCTCCGGGCTGCCGAGGGTGAGGGCCTGGAACAAGTGGAAGTCGGCCAGGTTGATGTGTGCCGGGGCCGCCCAGGCATGCTCGCCAGCCTGGGCCAGCTGGGCGCCGGCCTGGCGGATATCACCCAGGTAGAACGCCGCCATGCCGGCGAACAGGCACTGGAAGAAGCGCGTGGTAGACGAGCTGACGGCAACGGCCAGCGCCTGGTGCAGTAACGCCTCGCTGCTGTCGCGCTCGGCCCGCGAGCGGGCGCCGGGCGCGTCGCACAGGTCGGCGACGAAGGCTTGCTGGGCCAGCAAAATGTGCTCGATATCGCGGTAGCCATAACCGCGCACGGTGGCCAGGCCGCGCTCGATCTCCTGGCCCACCTCGCCCAGGTGCTGGCCCATCACCAAGGCGTCGGACACCGCGTGGTTGCAGGCGTAGCAGGCCATGGCCAGGTCGCCGGAAAGGCCCGCCGAATCGATGGCCTCCAGTGCCGTGCGCCGGGCAAAGGCCATGGGTGAGGTCCAGGCACTGACCTGGTCCAGGGCCAGCAGGCTGCTGGTCAGGTCGCATTCGAAACCATGCCGCTCAATCAGCCGCAGCGCTGCCAGGCAATAGGCGTGGCCGTCGTGGTAGGCGCCGAAGCGCTCGGCGCACATCACCCCGAACCAGGCCAGGCCGTAGGTACTGCCAGGTGCCACGCCGTGGGTCAGGGTCAGTTCGAGGATGTGCGCCAGGTGCAGGAAGCGGATGTCGTCGGGCACGAAGAACGACGACGACAGGGTGGCGAGCAGGGCGATGGCCACTTCCACTTCTTCGTCCTGCGCGTGGGGCAGTGCCTCCAGGCAGTGGCGGCCCCGTTGCTCGATCTGTGCGCGCACCTGCGTGTAGCGGGCCTCGACCTGCTGCGGCTGGTCACCGCGGGGCAGGTCCAGGCCCAGCAGGCGCAGGCCTCTGAGGGCGTCGTCGATGGCGCCCTGGTAATCCGAGCGCAGGGTCTTGAAGCGGGCCTGTAGCTGGTAGGCGTTGGCGCGTTCCAGCGGCGTGCGGGCGCACTGGTGGCATTGGCCGATACCGGCCTCGGCCTCGGCCATGCGCGAGCGCAGCATGTTGCATTCGGCGGCCATGCGGGCGAGGGCGAAGGCGTGGGGCGCAGTTGGCGGGCAGCGCTGCTGCAGGGCTTGTGCGGTTTGCAGGTAGCCGGCGGCCTGCTCGTGGGACACCGCATCGCGGGCGCGGGTGGCGGCGCTCAGCAGCAGCGGCAGCAAGGCTGCGCATTCTGCGCGGCTGAAACTGTCGGGGGCGGCGCGTTGCAGCTGGTTGGCCAGCTCGAACAGGCCATCGTGCGGGGTATCGCCCCAGGCCTGCCACATGGCCCGGGCGATGCGCGCATGTTGCGCTGCGCGCTCATGGGCCGGGGTGAGCTGGTAGGCGGCTTCCTGCACGCGGTCGTGGGCAAAGCCCAGGCCCTGGGCGCTGGATGACAGAAAGCCTGCATCCAGCAAGGCTTTGAGCCGGCCGTCCAGGCGTTCCAACGGGTGGGCGATCAGCCGGCGCAACAGTTGCGTGTCGAAGCGCCCGCCTGCCGCTCCGGCCACGCGCAGCAGCTCGCGCTGGCCTGACGGCAAGCGGGCCAGGCGCTGGACCATCAAGTCGGCGACGTTATCGGCGTAGCGGTGGCGGGCCACCGCTTCCAGCGACCAGCACCAGCGCATGGCCTGGGTGTCGAAGGCGAACAGGCGGTCCTCGACCATCGCCCGCAGTATCTGGCGGACGAAGAACGGGTTGCCGGCGGTCTTGGCGTGCACCAGCTCGGCCACCTGCTGCGCCTCGCTGGCGCTGACGTGGTAGCGCGTGGCAATCAGCTCGACGATGGCGGTAACCGGCAGTGGCTGCAGGTTCAGGCTCTGGCAGCGCAGCGCCGTGGGGGTGGCGGGCAGCTCGGCGAAAGGCGCAGCGGCATCATCTGCTTCGCGGCGGCTGGCCAGGATCAGCAGCAGGCCGCGTGGGGGCCGGGCTAGCAGCGCGTGCAGCAAGTGGCGGCTGGCATCGTCGGCCCATTGCAGGTCGTCGAGGAAGATCGCCAGCGGCCGCCCCGGGCTGCTGAACACTTCGAGGAAGTCGACGATGGCGCGGTGTTGTTTTTCCAGGGCCAGGCGCGAGGGTTTTTCCGGCAGGCCGCTGCTCGGGCCGATGATCAGTTGCAGGTCCGGGGCCAAGGTATTCAACAACTGGCCAGAGCCTTTGACCCGCTGGCGGATGTCCCGGCCAATGGCGTCCAACTGCTGGCTGCCTTGCGCCAGCAGTTGGGTGGTCAGGGTGCCGAGGATCTCGATCCACGGCGCATAGGGCACGGCCTGTTCCAGGCTGTTGCACTTGCCGCTGGCCCAGTGGCCGTTGGCGTGGGCTTTCAGTGCGGCCAGCACCAGGCTCGACTTGCCCATGCCGGCGGCGCCGCTGACCAGCAGGCCGCGGGCGCTGCGTTCGCGGCGCAGCTCGTCGAGCAGGCGGGCAATGAGGCGTTGTTCGTCGGCGCGCCCGTACAAGCGCTCGCCGGTGGCCGGCACCAGGTCGGCGCAGCCTGGGGTGAAGGGCGCGATAGCGGCGTTGGCGGCCCATTGCCGCTGGCAGTGCGCCAGGTCGATGGCCAGCGCTTCGGCGCTTTGGTAGCGGGCATCGGGCTCTTTGGCCAGGGCCTTGGCGAGGATCTGGCTGATGGGCGCGGGCAGTGTCGGGTCGATGTCGCAGGCCGGCTTTGGCTGCACGCCGGCGTGCAACTGGCGCCAGTGCTGGGTGTCGCGCCCGGCCAGTGGCAATTCGCCGAGCAATAGCTGATAGAGGATTGCCGCCAGGGCATAGATGTCGCTGCGCCGGTCGGTGCTGGTGCCGTGGGGGCAGATCTGCTCCGGGGCCAGGTATGCCCAGCCGTCAGCCTGGGCGCTGCCGATTTCGCTGGGGTCGGCGCGAAAACCGCCGATGCGCACCTGGCCGTTGTCGTCGAGCAACAGGTGGCGCGGTTGCAAGGCGCCGTGCAGGGCATTGCCCTGATGGGCCAGAGCCAGGGTGCGGGCGGCGTTCACCGCCAGCGGCAAAAACCGTTCAAGGCCTGCACGGCCCTGGGCGATCAGGTCGGCCAGTGACTGGCCTGCCGGGTATACCAGCAGGGGGCCTTCTGGTGAGCGCACAAAGGCTGCGGGGAGCACGGCCCAGGCCGGGTCCAGCGCCAGCCGGTAGTCGCGCTCCAGGCGCTGGCAGGCGGCCGGGGACTCCACCGGCGCGCGGATCGCCAGCCAGGCCTGGCCGGCCGTGGCGTCGAGCAGGTGAAAGTGGCAGAGCTCACCGTCCTGGCGCAATGGCACCGGGGTGCAGCGGCTCAGCCAGTGTTCGTCTATCGACGGATCGTTATCGATGGACACGTGAACGAGGCGTTCATCGAGCATCATGGCACCCCTTTGCAACCGACATCCTGGCCGCGAGTATACGGAGCGCTCGGGCGACGAAATGCGGCGCAGGGAGGCTTGGCAGGAACGGGAACCATTCTGACTGTTATCGCCCCCTCGTGCGCCGGCATGGTGCGCGGGGCTGTGTATAGTCCAATGACCCTGTTATCCCTCGGGATAATTGTGCCTGCGCGCCTGTCGGCACTAGAGTGCCCCGGGCCACACAACCGCCCAGCCCGCGAGAGTCGAGGACGCGATGATCCGAATAGGCAAAGCCATGGTGTCGCTGGAGCGGCGCGAAGCCTTCCGTGACGGCCAGCCGATCCCGTTGGGCGGCCGTGCCTTCGAGGTGCTGGCCACTTTGGTCCGGGCCAATGGCCGGGTGGTGAGCAAGGACGAGCTGTTCAGCCAGGTGTGGGCGGGTACGGTGGTCGAGGACAACAACCTGCAGGTGCAGGTGTCGCTGCTGCGCAAATGGCTGGGCGACAAGAAGGTGATCCAGACCGTGCCGCGGCGCGGTTACCGGCTGCTGGCCGACCTGGCGCCGGATGCCTCGATGCTGGCCTCGGGCCGCAGCGGCTACAGCCTCGACTGCGAGGCGCCGGAGCCCGACGGCGCAGCCGTGCACGTGCTGGTGGTGGACGATGACGTGTCGGTGCGTACCGCCCTGGGCCGCCTGCTGCGCGCCGAAAATATCCCGCATCGCCTGTATGCCTCGGCCGAAGAGCTGCTGGAGCAACAGTGGGACAACCCGTACGCCTGCCTGTTGCTGGACATCAACCTGCCGGCCGCCTCGGGCTTGGAGCTGCAGCACGCGCTGCGCCGCCTCGACCTGCCCTGGCCGATCGTGTTCATGACCGGCTACGGCACCATCCCGCTCACCGTGCAGGCCATGCGCGCCGGGGCGTTCGAGTTTCTGACCAAGCCTTTCGACGAGCATCAGTTGCTGGCGTTGCTGGACAGCGTGCGCGCCCGGGCGGTGCTTGCCGGGCGTGACTGGCGCCAGGCCCGCCAGGTGCGCGTCAAGTACCAGCGCCTGACCCCCCGTGAGCGCGAGGTGTTCGCACTGGTGGTGGAGGGGCTGTCGCACAAGCAGATCGCCCGGCAGATCGGCACCAGCGAAGTGACCACCAAGGTGCACAAGAAGAACATCATGAACAAGATGCAGTCCCGCTCGCTGGTGGAGCTGGTGGCCATGCACCAGGTCGTCGCGGGTGATGACCAGGCTGCCGACCAGGGCGCGGCATGAACACAGCGGGCGCCAAGCTGCGGGTGTGCATCGTCGACGATGACGCCTCGGTGCGCAAAAGCCTGTGCAACCTGCTGCGCTCGCTGGGCTTCGAGGCATACCCGTTCGCCGATGGCGAGGCGTTTCTGGCCTCGCCCCTGGCGGGCGAGGCCGATTGTGCACTGGTGGACCTGAAGATGCCCGGGCGCAGCGGCCAGCAGGTGCAGCGCGAGTTGGCCCGGCGCGGTTACCGGCTGCCGGTGATCGGCATGTCGGCGCACTGGGACCCGGCGGCGCGGGAGCTGACGATGAGGCAGGGGGCGGTGGTGTGCCTGGGCAAGCCGTTCAGTGAAGAGGCGTTGTTGCGCGCGGTGGAGTTGGCGTTGCAGCAGTAAGGTCAAGCCAAGGTTCGTTGGTTTGACGCGGTCCCCTGTAGGAGCGGCCTTGTGCAACTTGAGCACATCTGCTCAAGCCTTCATCCTGCCTTGCGGGCACAGTCGGTCGTTTCGACTGCCGAGCCCACCGCCATGCCCACCTTTGACTCCCCCAGGCTCACCGCCTTTGGCCTGCTGTTCATGCGCACCGCTGCAGCGGTGTTGCTGCTGTTGATCCATGGCCTGCCCAAGCTGCTCAACTGGTCCACCGAGCTGCAGCACATCGAAGACCCGTTCGGCTTGGGCGCCACCCTCACCTTGAGCCTTGCGGTATTCGCCGAGGTGCTGTGCCCGATCCTGCTGATCCTGGGCGTGTTCGCCCGGCTGGCCTGCCTGCCGGTGCTTGCCGTGCTGCTGGTGGCGCTGGTGGTGGTGCACCCGGACTGGAGCCTGGAGCAGGGGCAGTTCGCCTGGTTGCTGCTGGTGTTGTTTGGCGGGTTGGCGTTGACCGGGCCGGGGGCGTGGTCGGTGGGCGGGGTGCTGGCGCGGCGTTGATCCACCTAGCTGGGGCTGCTCTGCAGCCCTTCGCGGGTAAACCCGCTCCCACAGGGATATCGCAGTACCTGTGGGAGCGGGTTTACCCGCGAAGGGCCGCAGGGCGGCCCCAATATGGCGGGCTATTGAAGGTGTTTTTTCAGCGCCTGCGCTGCCTGGTCCATCGCACTGCGCGTGCCCGGCACCTCGCTCAGCACATTGAGCAAGCCAAAGTCATGGATCATCCCGTTGTAGCGCACTGCCGTCACCGGTACCCCGGCAGCGCCGAGCTTGCGGGCATAGGCTTCGCCTTCGTCGCGCAGCACGTCCATTTCGGCCGTTTGCACCAGCGCCGGCGGCAGGCCTTGCAACTGCTCCAGGGTGGCCCGCAGCGGCGAAGCATGGATGTCATCACGCTGGCGCGGGTCGGTGGTGTAGCTGTTCCAGAACCACTGCATCATGTTGCGGGTGAGGAAGTGCCCCTCGGCAAACTGGTTGTACGAGCCATTGTTGAAGTTGGCGTCGGTGACCGGCCACAGCAGGGCCTGGAAGCGCAGCTTCGGTGTACCGGCTTCTTTCGCCTTGATTGCCACTACCGCAGCCATGTTGCCGCCGACGCTGTTGCCGGCCACCGCCAGGCGGCTGCCGTCCACGCCGATCTGCTGGCCGTGCTCGGCAACCCAGCGGGTGGCGGCGTAGGCCTGGTTGATGGCGGTGGGGAATTTCGCCTCTGGCGATGGCGTGTAATCGACGTACACCGCCGCCGCACCAGAGCCCACCACCAGGTCGTGGATCAGCCGCTCGTGGGTGGGGTAGTCGCCCAGCACCCAGCCGCCGCCGTGGAAGAACATGAACACCGGCAGCTCGCCCTTGGCCCCCTGTGGCCGCACCACGCGGATTTCCAGCGGCTGGCCATCGGCCTGGATGGTGCGGCGTTCTACCTGAATGCCTGCCAGGTCAACCTTGACCCCGGCCTGGGCGCCGCTGAGCACGGCCCGGGCGTCTTTTGGTGCCAGGGTTTCCAGCGGCTTGCCGCCACCGGCGGCGAGGGCCTCGAGGAAGCCCTGGGTGGTGGGCTCGACACCGGGGCTGCCGGCGGCGAAGGCGCTGTTCACGGCCAGGGCCAGCAGGCCGGCGGTCAGGGTGCGGGACAGGTTCATGTTCTTGCTCCTTTGCTTGTGAGCCGGCGGCTCAGTTCTGGTTGCTGGCGGTGGTGGGTTGGCTGTAGCTCACGGTGCGCAGCTGGCCGCTGCTGTCGCGGTAGGTAAGGGTGGCGCGGCTGGCGTGGCCTTGGCTGGTGGCCGGGGTGTCGACGGCGATCACCTGGGCGATGTCCAGGTCCATGCCGTAGTGGTACGGCGTGGCTTCGATGGCGAAGGCACTGGCGCTGGTGGCGAGGGTCAGGGTGGCGGCGGCGAGGATTTTGTTGAAGGTCATGATGGTTCTCCAGAAGGTGCTGAGTAGGTTTGGCGACTGCTTGCTGCGTGAGTTGAATATTGCGCGCAAATAGTTAGTGCGCAAAATATATTTCAACTATCAGCCCCATAGAGCCCCCTGTAGGCGCCGGCTTGCCGGCGACCACCGCCAACGGCGGTGCCAGGCTTGGCAGCAGTTTGGGTTGTGCGGGCCTAGGATCCGGGGCGGTACTGCAACGCCTCTGCCAGATGAGCCCGGGTAATGCCCTCGACCCCTTCAAGGTCTGCCAGCGTGCGCGCCACCTTCAGCAACCGGTGCGCCGCCCGCAGCGACAGGGTCAGGCGCTCGCACGCAGTCTCCAGCCAGGCCTGGTCGGTGGGCGCCAGGGCGCAGTGTCGGCGCAGGCCATCGAGTGCCAGAAAGGCATTGGCGCAGCCTTGGCGGCGTTGCTGCAGCTCGCGGGCCGCAGCTACCACTTTGGCGACGCTGGCGCTGGTTTCGCCGCTGGGCTGGTTGCCCAGCACGGTGTTCTCCCGGGCCACGGTCAGGTGCAGGTCGATGCGGTCGAGCAGTGGCCCGGACAGTTTGTTGCGGTAGCGCTGGATCTGCTCCGGGCTGCACCGGCAGCGGCCGGTTGGGTCGCCGAAGTAGCCGCAGGGGCAGGGGTTCATCGCCGCCACCAGCTGGAAGCGGGCCGGGAAGCGCACCCGGTCGCGGGCCCTGGCCACCACGATTTCGCCCGACTCCAGCGGCTCGCGCAGTACTTCAAGTACCCGCCGCTCGAACTCCGGCAACTCATCGAGAAACAGCACCCCGTGGTGCGCCAGCGTGATTTCGCCCGGTTGCGGGCGGCTGCCGCCGCCGACCAGCGCCGGGCCCGAGGCGGAGTGGTGCGGATGGCGAAACGGCCGCTGCGGCCAGCTGTCGAGCGGGGCGTGGCCGCTGACCGAGCGGATCGCCGCCACTTCCAGTGCCTCGCGCTCGTCCAGCGGTGGCAGCAGGCCGGGCAAGCGGCTGGCCAGTAGCGTCTTGCCGGTACCTGGGGGGCCGGTGAACAACAGGTTGTGCGCGCCAGCGGCGGCCACCAGCAGCGCGCGTTTGGCGGCGGCCTGGCCCTGCACTTCGCACAGGTCGGGGTAGGGGCGATGCTCCAGCAGCAGGCCGTTGGCAGCATAGGGCGGCAACGGCAGCTGTCCGCTCAGGTGAGCCACCAGTTCCTGCAGGTGCCCCACGGCATACACCACCAGCCCGCCCGCCAGGCTGGCCTCTTCGGCATTCTCCCGCGGCACCACCAGCGCCCGCCCGGCATCCCGCGCGGCCAGCGCGGCGGGCAGCACCCCCTGCACCGGGCGCAGGGCGCCAGACAGCGCCAGCTCGCCCAGGCATTCGATGTCTTCGAGGGTGGCCAGCGGCACCTGGCCGTTGGCGGCGAGTATCCCCAGGGCGATGGCCAGGTCGTAGCGCCCGCCGTCCTTGGGCAGGTCGGCGGGGGCGAGGTTCTGGGTGATGCGCCGGGCCGGGTAGTCCAGCCCCGAGTTGACGATGGCGCTGCGCACCCGGTCCTTCGATTCCTTGACCGTGGCCTCCGGCAGGCCGACCAGGGTGAGTGCGGGCAGGCCGTTGGCCAGGTGGGTTTCGACGCTGACAGCAGGCGCCAGCACGCCGACCTGGGCGCGGCTGTGGACGAGGGCGAGGGACATGGGCACTCCGTGGTTTGCCAGAAGGGGCCGCTTCCTGCGGCTGGCAAAGCTTAGTGCTGCTGGGGGGCGGCAAGCCGGAAAGAGTGCTTCGAGGTTTTGCTGGCGGGTAAACAGATGAGTGGTTGCATGAATTCTGACTATGCCGGCCTAGACAAACGCGTGGGCTGGGCCAAAACGTAGCCACGTTGTAGCTACAAAATGCCAGGAGGAACCAGGGCCCACACCGAAGTCGTCCGTATACGCATCGGCAATTGGTTTTCGAGGTCTTCGCAGAACACGGTGAGTTAGTTGAATGCGCGGGCTTGCGCCAGTTCACGCAGAAGCCCGCGCGGTGCGTAAAGCATGCACGGCGCGGGCTAAGGGTTTTCACAATGCCCTCGGGGTCAGCTCAGAACCACTGGCCGAAGCGACGGATGTACAGGGTCTTCATGCCCTGGGCCACCAGGCAGTAGCCCAGCAGGGTGGCCACCAGCCAAGGGAAGTATTCCCACGGCAGCGGCACCAGCCCGACCATCGCCCCCAGCGGCGAGAACGGGATGTACAGCCCCAGGGCAATCACCAGCCCGGTGGCGAGGATCACCGGCAGCGCTGCGGTGCTCTGGAAGAACGGCACCTTGCGGGTGCGCAGCATGTGTACCACCAGGGTTTGCGACAGCAGCCCCTCGACGAACCAGCCCGACTGGAACAGTGCCTGCATTTCCACGCTGTTGGCGGCGAACACGTACCACATCAGGGCGAAGGTGGTGATGTCGAAAATCGACGAGGTAGGCCCGATCCACAGCATGAAGCGGCCGATGTTGCCGGCATCCCACTTGCGGGGCTGGCGCAGGAATTCCTTGTCCATGCGGTCCCAGGGCAGCGACAGCTGCGAGAAGTCGTACAGCAGGTTTTGCAGCAGCAGGTGAATCGCCAGCATCGGCATGAACGGGATGAACGCGCTGGCCACCAGCACCGAGAACACGTTGCCGAAGTTGGAGCTGGCGGTCATGCACAGGTACTTCATGATGTTGCCGAAGGTTTCGCGGCCTTTGAGCACGCCTTCTTCGAGCACCATCAGGCTCTTTTCCAGCAGGATGATATCGGCTGATTCCTTGGCGATATCGGTGCCGCTGTCCACCGAAATACCTACGTCGGCGTCACGCAAGGCCGGGGCGTCGTTGATGCCGTCACCGAGAAAACCGACGGTGTGGCCGTTGGCTTGCAGTGCTTTGAGTACCCGCGACTTCTGCAGCGGGGTGAGCTTGGCGAACACTGTGCGTTCTTCCGCTAGCACCTGCAGCTGGCTGTCATCCAGTTGTTCGATGTCCTGGCCGAGCAGCGGCTGGCCGGGCTCCAGGCCCACTTCGCGGCACACCTTGGTGGTGACCACCGGATTGTCGCCGGTGAGCACTTTCACCCTTACACCCATCTCGCGCAGGGCAGCGATGGCGGGGCCTGCGGTTTCCTTTGGCGGGTCGAGGAAGGTCAGCAGGCCACGGATCACCAGCTCGCGCTCGTCGTCGGCGTGATACTGCGCCTTGCGCTCGCCAGCCGGGATCTTGCGTGTGCCCACCAGCAGCACGCGAAAACCGTTCTGGTTGTAACGGCTGGCGCTGGCCAGCAGCTGTTCGCGGCGCGCAGCATCCAGGGGCAGGTGCAGGCCGTCATCCTCCACGTGGGTCGCGATGGCGAGCATCTCTTCCACTGCACCCTTGCTCACCAGCAAGTGCTCGCCCAGGGCATCCTTGACGATCACCGACAGGCGCCGGCGGATGAAGTCGAACGGCAGCTCATCGACCTTGGCGTAGGCGAAGGGTGGTTGGAACTGGCTGTTTTCGCCGGCAAAGTGCAGCACGGCCTGGTCCATCAGGTTTTTCACGCCGCTCTGGTGGTGGCTGTTGAGCCAGGCCAGTTCCAGCAGGTGCGGGTTGCTTTGGCCGTCGAGGCCGACGTGGTGTTCGAGGATGATGCGGTCCTGGGTCAGGGTGCCGGTCTTGTCGGTGCACAGCACGTCCATCGAGCCGAAGTTCTGGATGGCGTTCAGGCGTTTGACCACCACTTTGCGCCGGGCCATGGCCACGGCGCCCTTGGCCAGGTTGGCGCTGACGATCATCGGCAGCATTTCCGGGGTCAGGCCCACGGCCACGGCCAGGGCGAACAGGAAGGCATCGCTCCAGTCGCCCTTGACCACCCCGTTGAGCACGAATACCACCGGCACCATCACCAGCATGAAGCGGATCAACAGGGCGCTGACGCTGTTCACCCCGCGGTCGAAGGCGGTCTGGCTGCGTGAGCCGGCGATGGCCTTGGCCAGCGAGCCGAAGTAGGTGCGTTTGCCGGTAGCCACCACCACGGCGCGGGCACGGCCGCTGACCACGTTGGTGCCCATGAAGCCGACGTTGGGCAGTTCGAGCAGGTTGCCGTCGCCGCTGCTGCTGCCTTCAGCGGACTTCTGCGCCACATGGCCGAGGGTGTCGTACTTCTCGACCGGCAGCGCCTCGCCGGTGAGCACGGCCTGGCTGATGAACAGGTCGCGGGACTCGATCAGGCGGATGTCGGCGGGGATCATGTCGCCGGCGGCCAACTGCACGATGTCACCGGCCACCAGTTCGTTCATGGGCACTTCGCGCAAGTGGGCAGGGCGGTCGATGCGTTCGCGGCGCAGCACTGTGGCGGTGGTGCGGACCATCGCCTTCAGGGCTTCGGCGGCCTTGCCCGAACGGTACTCCTGCCAGAAGCGCAGCAGGCCGCTGAGGCTGACCATGGTCAGGATGATGATCACCTTGGTCAGGTCGAGGTCGTCGGTGTCGCCGGCCTGCAGGGGCAGCCAGTAGTCGGTGACGAAGCTGATGGCGGCCAGGGTCAGCAGTACATAGATGAAGGGGTTGTGCAGCGCCTTGAGCAGTTGCACCAGGGCAGGTTGGGGTTTGTCGTGGGCGACTTCGTTGGCGCCGTCGCGCAGCAGGCGCTTGGCGGCTTCGTGTTCGGTCAGGCCGAACTCGCTGGTATCGAGGTTGGCGAAGGTCACGCCCAGGCCGTTGCGGGCTTCGCGGGCGGCGTGGACTTCGCAGGCTTTGGTGTTGCGGTCTTTTACGGTCATTTGGCTGTGCTCCTGCCGCAGGAGGCGGCACGACACACAGCGGGCTCACTGCTGTGAGATGGCGTGGGTCGGGCCGCGATCGTTCGATCGGTTTTTTGTCCGGCGTTTTCGGGTTCGCTGGCGAAGGCCGGGTTTGTTGTCGGCAGCGAACTTTCTACTGGCTGAGTCCATGGTGTTTCGGGTTCCTTTTAAAAGTTTCAGGCAATAAGTTTCCTGCGAACTTACAAAATAAAAAGTTCGGGCTTATATATGGCTTGTTCAGTTTTTATCGGGCACCGCGCGCGTAGCCGATTACGCTATGAGCGCGGCTTATCGATTTGGAGGTTCCGGGTTGTCGTCGGCGTGGCACCGCCATGCGACGTGCAGCCGTGGGCCGCGCGCAGAGGGCAGGTAGTCGGACGGCGTGGCATGGCGCGGCGCAAGAGGCGCGCGGGGCCGGCGATGTATGCAGGTGTTGAAGTTCATGAGCTTGCCTCCGTCCGGGCTGGCACCCGGGGCGGCAAGCTACGGCGGAGCATCAGGCTCTGGCGCGGCTTGCCCGACCTTGGGGGCGGGCCCGGTATTGCGGTTCAGGTGCCTGGCAGCCGGGGGCGGCCAGGCAGCGACTAGATACTGTGTCCATTGAATTCTTCGTGAGTTGAAATAAAGGCCCGTTTCAAGGGCGGTGGAACTTTATGCAAAGCATAGCGGGTGAGTCAACAGGCAAGTTGTAATTTAAAGAAGTTTCATCTTGTGTGTGCGGGGGATATATATGTAGGAAATTTCATACTTCATTTGCGGGCATCATCGCCGGCAAGCCGGCCCCTACAAGGGCGGTGGGCCGTTTTGCAGGAGCCGGGGCAGGTAAACGCATCAAATCAGGGCTTTGCACCCAGAATGATGTGCGAGGCCTTGATCAGCGCGGTGGCCTTCACACCTGATGCCAGGCCGAGCTCTTGTACCGCCTCGCGGGTGACGATGGCGAACACTTCGGTGCCACCGGCCAGCTTCAGTACCACTTCGGCGTTGACTGCACCGTCGCCTACACGCACCACCTCACCGTCCAGTGCGTTGCGCGCCGACAGGCGATAACCGTCGGCATCGGTCATCACTACCACCCAGGGTGCCTTGTGTATCGGTTGTTATTCCGCGGGTGGCGGCGCCAGCCGGGCTTCCAGCTCGGCAAATTGCTGCTCCAGCGCCTCCAGGCGGGCGCGGGTGCGGGCCAGCACTACCATCTGGCTGTCGAATTCGTCGCGGCTGACCAGGTCGAGCTTGCTGAAAGCGCCCTGCATCAACACCTTGAACTGGCTTTCCAGTTCGGCGCGAGGCTGTGCGGTGTCACCGCTGAACAGGCGCGACGCCTGGTCGCTCAGGGCATCGAGAAAGGCTTTGGGCGCGAGCATGTGTGGCTATCCGCTGATCTGTGAAAGGGCAGCAGTGTAGCACGCAGCCTTTTTGCACCGTGCCTGCACACTTTTTGCGCAGCGTGGCCAAAGGTCGCGCACCGAAGTTGTGCAGCTTTGCCTTGCTGGCGACTGGCCAATCCCGAGTGTTTCACGCAACTACCTGTTTTTTGGCGTTTTCCAGTACCTGGCAAGGTTTCTGCAAAGACCTGTTCAAGCCGTGCACTGATGCAGTCCATCGACAGCAAGCAGTGCGCAGGCCGAGCCGCGAGGCCCACCGTTACAGCCGCATCGTGTCGTGGCGGGGAGGATGGAGCCGACGATGCGTTACAAAGCCAGGCGCTGCGCTTAGACTTGAGACGGGTTTGTTTTCCTGGGGCAAGTCCACCAAATCGGGAGAGAGTTTCATGAAGCTAGTCACTGCCATCATCAAGCCGTTCAAGCTGGACGACGTGCGCGAGTCGCTGTCGGAAATCGGCGTGCAGGGCATCACCGTGACCGAGGTCAAGGGCTTCGGCCGTCAGAAGGGTCACACCGAGCTGTATCGCGGCGCCGAATACGTGGTCGATTTCCTGCCCAAGGTAAAGATCGATGTCGCCATCGACGACAAGGACCTTGATCGGGTAATCGAAGCCATCACCAAGGCGGCCAACACCGGCAAGATCGGTGACGGCAAAATCTTCGTGGTCAATCTGGAGCAGGCGATCCGCATCCGTACCGGCGAAACCGATACCGACGCGATCTAAGCGCTACAAAAAAAGCCTCACCAAACCCAACGCCCCAGGAGAAAACAACATGACTCTGCGCAAGATCGCAGGGCTAGGAGCCCTATTGTCCCTCGTAATGCCAGGGCTGGCCCTGGCCGAGGAAGCTGCCCCGGCGCTGAACTCCGGTGATACCGCCTGGATGCTCACCGCCACGGCGCTGGTGCTGTTCATGACCATCCCGGGCCTGGCCCTGTTCTATGGCGGCATGGTGCGTTCGAAGAACGTGCTGTCGGTGATGATGCAGTGCTTCGCCATCACTGGCCTGATGAGCCTCCTGTGGGTGATCTTCGGCTACAGCCTGGCCTTCGATACCACCGGTATGGAAAAGGGCGTACTCAACTTCAATTCCTTCGTCGGCGGCCTGAACAAGGCGTTTCTCAGCGGCGTCACGCCTGACAGCCTGACATCGGCCTCCGCGTTGTTCCCGGAAGCGGTGTTCATCACCTTCCAGATGACCTTCGCCATCATCACCCCGGCGCTGATCGTCGGTGCCTTCGCCGAGCGCATGAAGTTCTCGGCCATGCTGATCTTCATGGCCATCTGGTTCGTGCTGGTCTACGCACCGATCGCGCACATGGTCTGGAGCGGTGACGGCGCGCTGATGTGGGACTGGGGCGTGCTGGACTTCGCCGGCGGCACCGTGGTGCACATCAACGCCGGTATCGCAGGCCTGGTCTGCTGCCTGGTACTGGGCAAGCGCAAGGGCTACCCGACCACCCCGATGGCCCCGCACAACCTGGGCTACACCCTGATCGGCGCGGCCATGCTGTGGATCGGCTGGTTCGGCTTCAACGCAGGCTCCGCCGCTGCCGCCAACGGCACCGCCGGCATGGCCATGCTGGTGACCCAGATCGCCACCGCCGCCGCTGCCCTGGGCTGGATGTTCGCCGAGTGGATCGGCCACGGCAAACCCAGCGCACTGGGCATCGCTTCGGGTGTGGTCGCAGGCCTGGTGGCGATCACTCCGGCTGCCGGTACCGTGGGCCCGATGGGCGCCCTGGTGATCGGCCTGGTGTCGGGTGTGGTGTGCTACTTCTGCGCCACCAGCCTCAAGCGCAAGCTGGGCTATGACGACTCCCTCGACGCCTTCGGCGTGCACGGCATCGGCGGTATCGTCGGCGCCCTGCTCACCGGCGTGTTCGCGGCACCTGCCCTGGGCGGCTTCGGCGCGGTCACCGACATCGGTGCGCAGTTCTGGATCCAGGCCAAGGGCGTGATCTTCACCGTGGTCTACACCGCCATCGTCACCTACATCATCCTCAAGGTGCTGGATGTGCTGATGGGCCTGCGGGTCAACGAAGAAGAAGAGTCGGTCGGCCTCGACCTGGCTCAGCACAACGAGCGCGGCTACAACCTGTAACCGCCACGCTGGAAAACTTGCCCGGTTCGCCGGGCATTTTTTTGCCCGTAATTTGCCGTTTTGCCTGGGGCAAACGGTTTCTATGGCCTGTTCGCGACGCGGGCACAAAACTTACAATGTATCGGGCATTTCTGGTGCTTTGCTTTTTCTGCGAGCGCGCTAGAATGCGCGCCGAAGGGTGCTGCACAGGTTGTCCGCACACTTCGCTACCCTTTGCTAGGCTTGCAGTAGCCTGTTGCCAGCAAGGGTTCAAGCATTTTGGTAAGGCTCTGCTTCGAGCAGGGCCTGTTGGGTGCCGGGCTCCCATCAGGAGGCGGGCACTGGAGGCAGTGGCCAACCCACGGCCAGTTGAATTTTCACCGGTAGCAGCCGGTCTACGGCTGCACCGGTCTATAACTAACCTGCTTTTCGCAAGTCATGAGGTAGAACATGAGCGACGATGATCTGGAAAACGACGACCTCGAAGTAGGTGACGAAGACGAGGGTGATGAGGGCATGGAGGCTGCGGCTGACGACGGCGCCGAAGATTCCGGCGACGACGACAGCAGCCCGGCACCCGCTGCCAAGGGCAAATCCAAGGCGGCGGTCTCGGTAGACGAGATGCCGAGCATGGAAGCCAAGCAGAAAGAGCGTGATGCCCTGGCCAAGGCGATGGAAGAGTTCCTTTCGCGCGGTGGCAAGGTGCAGGAAGTCGAGGCCAACGTGGTCGCCGACCCGCCCAAGAAGCCGGACAACAAGTACGGCAGCCGCCCTATCTGAGTGGCTGAATGCAAAAAAGCCCGCCGTCGCTGCGGGCTTTTTTGTGGGCGGTGGGATCGTGTGGCCTGCAAGCCGGTGCTGATCTGCAGGAGATCACCCAGCCCTTTCGGGCTGCGCTGTCGCGCAGAGAACTGAGCGCGAGCCCGCCGCGGCACCTGTGGGAGCGGGCTTGCCCGCGAAGCAGGCGACGCGGTGTCTGGCACCGGCTGCGCCGGTGA
This sequence comes from Pseudomonas xanthosomatis, assembly GCF_019139835.1. Taxonomy (NCBI): domain Bacteria; kingdom Pseudomonadati; phylum Pseudomonadota; class Gammaproteobacteria; order Pseudomonadales; family Pseudomonadaceae; genus Pseudomonas; species Pseudomonas xanthosomatis. The sequence continues at coordinate 654,313 of NZ_CP077075.1, forward strand.
TCGCGGGCAAGCCCGCTCCTACAGGGATCGCGCCAGCTGTTCGAAATTGAGCAAGACGCTTGTTCCCGCGTTCGCGCTCAGCGCCAGCGGGCGAGCACGTCGGGCAGTTGCGACAGGCGCTGGATCTCGGCATCCGGTGCCTGCTCGCCCGTCCAGGCCAAGCCCCGCGGGTTGAACCATACCGCGCGCAAACCGGCGCGCTGGGCCCCGGCAATGTCATCGCCCGGGTGGTCGCCGATATGCACTGCGGCATCGGCCTGCACTTCACCGCGCTTGAGCGCCTCCAGGAACGGCGCCGGGTCAGGCTTGCCAATACCTAAGTCCTCGGCGCACAGGGCGAAGCGGAAGTAATCCGCCAGGCCGATCCGGCGCACGTCGGCGTTGCCGTTGGTGACCACGCCCAGGGTGTAGTGATGGCGCAGGATCTCCAGCACCGGCTGCACCTCGGGGAACACCTCGACCTGGTGGCGGGCGTGCAGGAACACCTCGAAGCCTTCGTTGGCCAGCTCCAGGGCGTGTTTCTCGCTGTAGCCGACTTCTTCCAGGGCATGGAACAGCACCCGCCGGCGCAGGGCGCTGATGCGGTGCTTGAGGCCCGGCTCGGCCTGCACCAGGCGCTCGCGGATGGCGAACAGGTGCTCGACCGGCACCCCGCCCAGAACCGGTGCGTTGGCTTCGAGCCAGTCGCGTAATACCACTTCGGCGCTGGCGATCACCGGCGCGGTGTCCCACAGGGTGTCGTCGAGGTCGAAGGTGATCAGCTTGATGCTCATGAGTCTGTGCCTTTGCTGCGTTTGGCCCGGGGGTGGGCGCTGTCGTACACCGCGGCCAGGTGCTGGAAGTCCAGGTGGGTGTAGATCTGCGTGGTGCTGATGTCGGCGTGGCCGAGCATCTCTTGCACCGCGCGCAGGTCCTGGGACGATTCCAGCAGGTGGCTGGCGAAGGAATGGCGAAGCATGTGCGGGTGCAGGTGCTGGCCGAGCTCGCGCTCGCCAGCGGTCTTCACCCGCAGCTGGATGGCCCGTGGGCTCAGGCGTTTGCCCTGGCGGGTGATGAACACCGCGCCATCCTGCGGGCTGCCGATGCCGCGTAGCCGCAACCAGGCTTGCAGTGCCTCGCGGGCCTTGCGCCCGACCGGCAGCACGCGGCTTTTGCCGCCCTTGCCGAGCACCTGCACCAGGCCGCCGGCAAGGTCCAGCTGTTCGAGGTCCAGGCCGGTCAGCTCCGACAGGCGCAGGCCCGAGGAGTAGAACAGCTCGAGGATGGCCTGGTCGCGGCGGGCAATGAAGTCGTCGTCCACGCCGCCGTCGAGCAGCTGCAGGGCGCGGTCGGTGTCCAGTGCCTTGGGCAGGCGGCGCTCGCCCTTGGGTGGCGACAGGCCGGTGGCCGGGTCGTGCTGGCACAGCCCTTCGCGGTTGAGGTAACGGTATAGCCCGCGCACCGCCGACAGCAGCCGCGCCAGGCTGCGCGAGGACTGGCCGTGGTGGTGCTGGCGCGCAACCAGCTGGCGCAATTGCTGCACCTGCAGAGCGCCCCAGCCGGCGATGCCCTGGGTGTTGCAGAATTCGACGACCTTCTCCAGGTCGCGGCGGTAGCCCTTGAGGGTGTGGTCGGACACCTGGCGCTCGTTGCGCAGGTGTGCGCAATAAGCCTCCAGCTGGCGTTCCATCAGCGTACCGGGCGTAGCGTGTTGGTGAAGCGCGGCACCACGCGGCCAAGCACTTCGGCGATGTAGCTGAGGAACAGGGTGCCGACGCTGCTTTTGTAGTGCTGCGGGTCGCGGCTGCCGATCGCCAGCACACCGTGCAGGCCCTGGTACTCCAGGGTGGCCACGGCGCTGGAGCCGACCTCCTTGTGCTGGTCGCTGCCGAACAGGAAGGCCAGCTCGTGCTCGCGCAGGCTGCCGCTGATGGTCTTGCCGCCGCCGATCAGCCCGCCAATGGCTTGCTGCGCCTCGGCGCCGGACACCCAGCGGCCCACCGGGGCTGCATTTTCGCCAAACAGGATCAGGCTGACGAAGGGCACCTGGAATTCCTGGCGCAGGCTGTCTTCTACGGCCATCACCACTTCTTCCAGGCTGGCGGCGTCGAGCAGGTCGAGGATCAGCCGGCGGGTCTTGTCGAACAGCCGGTCGTTGTCGCGGGCCACGTCCATCAGTTGCGACAGGCGGTGGCGCATCTCGATGTTGCGGTCACGCAGCAGCTTGAGCTGGCGCTCCACCAGCGACACGCTGTCGCCGCGCTGGTGGGGGATGCGCTGCTCGACCAGCAGCTCGTCATGCTCGGCGAAGAACGTGGGGTGGGCGCGCAGGTAGGCGACCACCGCGTCGGCGTCGAACTCGGGTACTGCTTTGGGCTGATCGGTCATGGCGGATACTCGCTTAGAGACGAACCTGTCCTTCGAAAACGCGTACGGCAGGGCCGGTCATCAACACCGGTTTGCCTGGGCCGCCCCATTCGATGCTCAGGCGCCCGCCCGGCAGGTCGATGGACACCGGCGAGTCCATCCAGCCCTGGGCGATGGCTGCCACGGCAGCGGCGCAGGCGCCGGTACCGCAGGCCTGGGTTTCACCGGCACCGCGCTCCCAGACCCGCAGGTTGGCGCGGTGGCGGTCGATCACCTGGATGAAGCCGGCATTGACCCGCTGCGGGAAGCGCGGGTGGTGCTCGATCTTGGGCCCCAGCTCATGCACCGGTGCGCTGTTTATGTCGTCGACGCGCAACACCGAGTGCGGGTTGCCCATGGACACGGCGGCGATCGGGTAGACCTGGCCGTCGACTTCCAGCGGGTAGCTCAGCGCCTGCTGGTCGGCAACGAAGGGGATATCGGCCGGCACCAGGCGCGGCGGGCCCATGTCGACGCAGACCTGGCCATCGTTGCGCACGTCCAGCTCGATGATGCCGCCCTTGGTTTCGACGCGGATGCGCTTCTTGGCGGTCAGGCGCTTGTCCAGCACAAAGCGGGCGAAGCAGCGCGCGCCGTTGCCGCACTGCTCGACCTCCGAGCCGTCGGCGTTGAAGATGCGATAGCGGAAGTCCACCTCGGGGTTGCTTGGCGCCTCGACGATCAGCAGCTGGTCGAAGCCGACGCCGGTGTTGCGGTCACCCCATTGCTTGGCGTGCTTGGGCTGGATGTGCGCGTGCTGGCTGACCAGGTCGAGGACCATGAAGTCGTTGCCCAGCCCGTGCATCTTGGTAAAACGCAGCAGCATGGGCTTACTCCGGCAGCAGGCTTTCGCCAGCAAACAGTTCTGCGACGGTCTCGCGGCGGCGCACTTCGAAGGCCTGGTCACCATCGACCAGCACTTCGGCGCAGCGGCCACGGGTGTTGTAGTTGGAGCTCATGACGAAACCATAGGCGCCTGCCGACTGCACGGCCAGCAGGTCGCCCTCGGCGAGGTTGAGCACGCGCTCCTTGGCGAGGAAGTCGCCGGTCTCGCAGATCGGCCCGACCACGTCATAGCTGCGGCCTTCGCCTTCGCGCGGGGTGACGGCGCTGACGCCCATCCAGGCCTGGTACAGGGCCGGGCGGATCAGGTCGTTCATCGCCGCGTCGACGATGGCGAAGTCCTTGTGCTCGGTGTGCTTGAGGTATTCCACGCGGGTCAGCAGCACGCCGGCGTTGGCCACGATGTAGCGGCCCGGCTCGAATACCAGGGCCAGGTCGCGCTCGCCCAGGCGCGCGCGAATGGCCTGGATGTAGTCGGCCAGCAGCGGCGGCTGTTCGTCGCGGTAGCGCACGCCCACGCCGCCGCCCAGGTCGAGGTGGCGCAGGTGAATGCCGCACTCGGCCAGGCGGTCGACCAGCACCAGCAGGCGGTCGAGGGCGTCGAGGAAGGGTTCGACCGTGGTCAGCTGCGAGCCGATGTGGCAGTCGACACCGACCACCTCGAGGTTGGGCAGCTGTGCGGCGCGCACGTAGATGGCTTCGGCGTCGCTGATGGCGATGCCGAACTTGTTCTCTTTAAGCCCGGTGGAGATGTACGGGTGGGTGCCGGCGTCGACGTCGGGGTTGACCCGCAGCGATACCGGGGCAACCTTGCCCATCTCGGCCGCCACCACTTGCAGGCGTTCGAGTTCATCGGTGGACTCGACGTTGAAGCAGTGCACGCCCACTTCGAGGGCGCGGCGCATGTCTTCGCGGGTTTTGCCGACGCCGGAGAACACCACGCAGTCGGCGCGCCCGCCAGCGGCCAGTACACGCTCCAGTTCACCGCCGGAGACGATGTCGAAGCCTGCGCCAAGGCGCGCCAGCAGGTTCAGCACGCCCAGGTTGGAGTTGGCCTTGACCGCGAAGCACACCAGGTGCTCGCTGCCTTGCAGGGCGTCGGTGTAGCTGCGGTACTGGGCCTCGATGTGGGCGCGCGAGTACACGTAGGTGGGGGTGCCGAAACGCTCGGCGATGGCCGACAGGCTCACCCCTTCCGCGTGCAGCTGGCCGCCGCGGTAGTTGAATGCGTCCATCGGACTTCCTTATTCCTCGGGCTGCGCTTGTTCCGCGTCGTCCTGCTGCTCGGCCGGGTGCGCGTGCTGGTGCTGGTGGGCGCTTTTCGGGGCTTTGCCGTCCTTGCCGTCTTCAGGCAGGTACAGCGGGCCTTTCTGGCCGCAGGCCGAAACGAGGCAGGCAACCGCGATCAGGGCGGCGAGGGAGGAAGTCAGGCGTTTCATGAAGTGAAATCCTTGGAAATATGCAGTATTGCGACCGAGTATACCGAGCGCCCGGCATATTGCCTATGTGAGGGCCGGGCCGCCTGGCGGGGGCTGTGTTGGCAGTGCCGGCCTCATCGCCGGCAAGCCGGCTCCTACAGCAGTTGGGCGATTGGCGCTAGTCTTTGCATTCGACGGCAACCCGCCTTATCGTGCCCGGCTTGCGTGTGTGCAGCCATTTTTCGAGGTCCTAGCAATGAGTTTGAGCGAAGCGCGTTTCCATGACCTGGTCGACGCGACCCAACAGGCGCTGGAAGACCTGTTCGACGAGAGCGGCATGGACCTGGACATGGAGAACTCCGCCGGGGTGCTGACCGTCAAGTTCGAAGGCGGCGCCCAACTGATCTTCAGCCGCCAGGAGCCGCTGCGCCAGCTGTGGCTGGCCGACCGTTCCGGCGGTTTCCACTTCGACTACGACGAAGAAAGCGGCAAGTGGGTGTGCGAAAAGAGCGAAGAGCTGCTGGGCGAGATGCTCGAGCGCATCGTCTGGGAACGTGCCGGCGAAAAGCTGGACTTCGACGAGATCTGAGATGACCACCGCCCCGCGGCCACCGAAGCCGCTGTACAGCAACGTCAGCCCGGCGGTGCCATCACCTTGTATCAGCGTATGTCGGCTGGATGAGCACAAGGTGTGCACCGGCTGCCACCGTCATGTCGAGCATATCCGCGAGTGGCGGGCAGCCGACGACGAACGGCGCCGGCAGATCTGCCGCGAGGCCCTGGCCTTGAAAGCGCGGGCGCAGGCATAGCCAGGCTGTGGGCTTGAGTATTTACTGCGCTGTGGTAGTGTCAGGTTCTGCGTCGATGACGCACAAGCATTCGCAAACCCCGCCCTTGGGCGGGGTTTTGCTTTATCTGCCCCAGGAAAACCGCCCCGTTCAAGGAGTCTGACCGGATCATGAGCACCAAGCCTTCCCTCATCCTCACCCGCCTGGATGTCCAGCGTCTCGAGCGCCTGCTCGACAGCCTCGATGAAAGCACCCCAGGTGTGCTCGCCCTGCAGGACGAGCTGGACCGCGCCGAGCAGGTGGTCGGGCATGAAGAGGTGCCGGCAGGTGTGGTGACCATGAATTCGCGGGTGCACTGCCGCGAGATCGCCAGCGGCAAGGATTACCACCTGACCCTGGTGTACCCGAAAGACGCCGGCCCTGAGGGCAATGTGTCGATTCTTGCGCCGATTGGCTGCGCCTTGCTGGGGCTGTCGGTGGGTGACCAGATCGACTGGCCGGCGCCGGGTGGCAAGACCCTCAAGCTTGAACTGCTGGCGGTCGAGTACCAGCCTGAGGCCGCTGGCGATTTCGATCTCTGACCCCACAGGGGCATTCGCCCCACTGCAGGCCTAAAGGCTTTGAGGGACCTGTGGGAGCGGGCTTGCCCGCGAACAGGCCGGTGCAGGCCGGACATCTCGATTGCCTGTGGCGGCCCTATCGCCGGCAAGCCGGCTCTCATAGAACAAACTGCAACTCATTGATTTAAAACGGTTTCTGTGGGAAGCGGCCTTGCCGGGGCGCCGTCCGGTCGAGATGGGGCGCGAAGCGGCCCCATGATCTCGACTTCATGCGAAATTGCCGGGGCTGCTGCGCAGCCCATCTCGACCGGACGGCGCCCCGGCAAGGCCGCTTCCCACAGGGCGCGGTGCATCTGCAGAGACTCGTTCTCTGCGCGACAGCGCAGCCCGCAGGGCTGGGTGATCTCCTACAGGGATCGTGTCGGGGCGTGAAGCTCCTGCTCCAGCCCATCATTCAGCGCCTGCTCCAGCTCACGCTTGTAGCGCAGGCACAGGCTGGTTGAACCAGGCTCGTCGCCGAGCAGCTCGGACAGGTCGACGTCGGTGATGTAGCAGCGGTAATTGCCGGCACTGCGCCGCTGGCGCAGGATCTGCCGGGCGACCACGGTGTACAGCTGGTCGCCATGCTCCAGTTCCGAGTACTCCTGCTGGTCGCAATACAGCGTGACGTGCACCGCCCCAGCGGCACCGCTCTGCACAATTGCCTGCACTTCGTAGCAAGGCTGGCTCGGGCTCTCCTGTGGTGCCGGGCGCGGCTCCAGGCTGCGCGCCTTGCCGACGCCACTGGGCAGCAACTGCTGGTAGACGATTTCCAGCGCTGCCTGCGGCAGGCTGTCCAGCGGCAAATGGGCGTCGCGGCGCATCACCGTCGACTGCAAGAAGCGTTGCAACGGCAGCAGCAGGTGCTGCTCGTCCTGCATCGGCAGGCGCTGTTGCCACAGCGCATTGTGCTCGTCGAGCACATACAGGTCGGCCCAGCCATCGAGCAGGCGGTAGAACACCTGGATGCAACCGGGCTGGCCCTGCTCCAGCACCAGCGGCAGGTCGTGGTCCTGCAGGGCATTGGCGTCCAGATGCAGCGGGCTGTAGCTGTTGCGCTCCTCGCCCAGGGCCGCCAGCACGGCGTCGTGGTTGTCGTGGGTGGCCAGCGTCACCTGCCCGGCCAGCAGTTCGAGCACGTGGGTGTGCTGGGCGACCTGTAGCAGGTAGCGGTGGTTCAGGCCCTGGTCGAGCAGCAATTGCGCCGTGTCGAAGATCTCCTCGACCCGTTGGCTGATGGCCTGGGCGCGGTTGTGGCAGTAGCAGCGCACCCGTACCCGCGGGCGGTGGCTGCGCTGGCCCAGGCTGTTGAGGAAGTCGCGCAGGCAACGTACCAGCGCATGCTCGCCGTCGTAGCGCTGCACCAGCACTTCGTTCCAGCTGTTGAGGGTGACCTGGTCGAGGGTCAGCACCAGGTTTTCGCGCACCCCGGCATAGCTCAGCGAATCAGTGCGCTCGGTGGTCATCAGGATGTTCAGGTCGCGGTGGTGGCGCAGCGGGTCCACCGCCACATTCACCAGCAGCAGGATTTCGTCGGCCACGCTCGGCTGCAGCAGGCGAACCTCGCTGACCGGCTCCAGCGGCAGCGCAATGGCCTGTTGCAGGCTGCCGAGCAGGTTGAACAGCTCGAAGTCGCTGAGGTCGCTGGCGCCCGGGTGCAGGGCGATACGCGTGCTGCTGTCGATGACGCCGTTGCGATGGGCCCAGGTCAGCAGTTCGATCAGCTCGCGGCAGCGCTTGAGCGGGCTGAAATGCTCCCACTCGTGCACCCCCAGGCTGCCGTTGTACAGCCCCCAGAGGAAGGTGCCGGGCTCCTTGCGGTTGGGCGATTGCACCAGGGTCAGGGTGTCTTCGGCCATGTCCGGGGCGATGCCGGGGTTGATCACCTCGATCTTGCCGGCGCGGCGCTCGAAGGCTGCATACAGGCGCCGGCCGAGCACGTTGAGGTCGCGCTGGTCGGCGCGGCTGTCGGCGTTCTGGCGCTTGGCGAACTGGGTCAGGAAGCGGTAGCTGTGGTTCAGCTCGGCCACCAGCTCGCGGCGCTCGACCGCCACCTGGCGCACCTTCCACTGGCTGCGGCTGTCCAGCAAGGCCAGTTGGCGCTCGTCCCAGCCCCATTCTGCGGCCAGGCGCGCCAGCAGGCGGCGCTGCCAGCCATCGCTGCGGGCCCGGCCCAGGCCGCTGAGCTTCTTGTTCACTTTCAGGTACAGGCTGCGCCGCACCAGCTCAAGGCGGGTGTGCTCGCCGCGCTGTTGCAGGTACTGCTCGATGCGCCGGTAGACCATTACGTACGGGTCCAGCTCGTCGAGGTCCAGGCGGTTGGCGAACACCGCCTGCTTGTAGGCCAGGCTCAGGCAGCGCACGTCGGGGTGCTCGCTGGCGTAGACCTCGGTCAGCAGCAGCTTGAGCAGCGACTTGTAGGGCGAATCGAGCCCCTTGAACAGCTGCCACAGCCCGGCGCCTACGTATTCCCCCGGCGGGATGTGCGCCAGGTGGCCGAGGTCAAGGTCGTCGCGTGCGCGGATGAAGCGCTTGGACAGCAGGGTCTGGGTGTAGGCGCGATAGTTATGCTCCTGATACACCGGCACCAGCCACCACAGCGGCGTTCGCCCGGCCAGCCACAGTGCGGTGCGGTAGAATTCGTCCAGCAGCAGGTAGTGCTGGGTGGTGCCGCAGTCGTCGGAGCTGAGCTGGCTGTCCCGTTCACCCTGCACGAAGCCCTGCGGTTCGATCAGGAAGAAGTGCGCCTCGGCGCCCAGGCTGGCCGCCCAGGTTTCCAGCAGCTGGCATTTGCGCCGCAGCTCTGCCAGTGCCTGCTCGCCGAGGTCTGGCGCGTGGCATACCCAAAAGTCCATGTCGCTCTGCTCGGCCTGGGCCAGGGTGCCCAGGCTGCCCATCAGGAACAGGCCGTGAATCGGCTGCGGCAGGTTGCCCAGGCGCGGCTTGTGGGTGAACGAGCGGGCCAGGCGCTGGGCGTCGGCCAGCAGGTCTGCGTCTGGCTCGAAGCCCGATACGCCGGCCGGCGTGCTGCCGGACACATAGCCTGGCAGCAACGGGTGGTTGACGTGAAACAGCAGCGGCAACAGCGTCAGTACCTGTTGCTGGCGGCTGGACAGCCCCTCCATCGCCCGCGCCAGCCGCCCCTGGTTGAGCTTGAGAAAGCGTGCGCGCAGGCGCGACAGCTCCTTGCGGTCGATACCCTGGTCGATATCGGGGCGGATTTCGTGGGGGTGGTTCATGGGGCACTCAGGCAGGCCGGTAAGCAACTGCGAGTTTAGCCTGAGTGCGCAGGTCGGATAAGTGGGTAGTGGTTTTTTGGCGTCAGTTAGTCAACGCCTGACGCATTGTGGGAGCGGGCTTGCCCCGCGATGTTCTGGCACCGGCTGCGCCGGGATTCCCGGGGCAAGCCCGCTCCCACGAAGTGATTTCAGGCAGGCTGTGGCGACTTGAGAACGTTCAGCAGCAGTTGCACGCTTTCAACCGCGTCATGCCCCAGGCTGGTCAGGTAGCCGCCATCGGGTTGGTCGGTCAGTTGCTTGTCGTGCAGGCGCCTGGCTGCGGCGACCAGCGTGGGGGAGGCGTTGGCGTGAATCTTGATGCCTTCCTGGCTGCTGTCCAGGTTGAACAGGGCAAGGACTTCCAGTTCGGCGATCAGATCGGGGGTGAAGGACATGGTGCGACTCCTGACTTCCAGACAAGGATGGAAGTCAGGAGTGTAGTCACGCTTATTCGATATCGCCTTGATCCGCCTCAGGAGGCAGCTCCGGCAGGGCGCGCAGGGCGGTTTCGTACCATTCGGTGTCGAACGCGCGGTCCTGGTCCAGCATGGCGTCGATCTCGATGGCCAGCACGTGGGCCATGAGGTTGAGGATGTCCTCGCGTTCATAGCCGACCAGGGTCAGCTTGTTGAGCGTGGCCTTGGCCGCCGGCGGTTCGCCGCTCTCGATCTGGTTCTCGATGGCCTGGGTGAGGGTGGCCTCGGCGAAATCTTCGTCGTCATTTTCGATATCGGTGGGCTCGCTCATCGCGCTACTCCTGTGGTGAGGCGCACAGTGTGCCATGCCCGTGGCGGCAATGCCCGGTCATCGACGCCGGGCATGACGCTGGCCAAGGGTAGGGAAGGGGGCTATAAAAGCCGGGCCATCCCCACACGGCCTGGAGGCTGTTCAATGCTCAAGCTTCATGGATTTGCAGTCAGCAACTACTACAACATGGTCAAGCTGGCCCTGCTGGAAAAGGGTCTGCCGTTCGAGGAGGTCGAATTCTTCGGTGGCCAGACGCCCCAGGCGCTGGAGGTCAGCCCGCGCGGCAAGGTACCGGTGCTTGAGACCGAACACGGCTTCATCAGTGAAACCAACGTGATCCTCGACTACATCGAACAAACCCAGCCGGGCAAGGCGTTGCTGCCAGCGGACCCCTTTGGCCAGGCCAAGGTGCGCGAGTTGCTCAAGGAGATCGAGCTGTACATCGAGTTGCCGGCACGCACCTGCTACGCCGAGTCGTTCTTTGGCATGGCGGTGGAGCCTGTGATCAAGGAGCGTGCGCGCGCCGACCTGCTGGCCGGCTTTGCCACCCTCAAGCGCAATGGCCGTTTCGCGCCCTACGTGGCTGGCGAGCAGTTGACCGTCGCCGACCTGATGTTCTGCTTCTCGGTGGACCTGGCCTGCGTGGTGGGCAAGAAAGTGTTGAACATCGACTTGCTGGCGGACTTCCCGCAGGCGGCCAAGTTGCTCAAGAAGCTGGGTGAGAACCCGCACATGGCGCGGATCATTGCCGACAAAGAGAAAATCATGCCGACTTTCATCGAGAAAATTCGTGCCGCACGCGGTAATGGCTGACAGCTGTATGGCCAGCAGCCTGCCTGCGGTTCGGAAATTTCAGCGCCAGCAGCGGATCTGCCTGCCATCCGGGGCCAAGAGCAGGTTGTAGCCTCGACGCTTTCATTAGCGCCAGAGGTGCCCCAATGCTGCGTCTTCACGGTTTTGCTGCCAGCAATTACTACAACATGGTCAAGCTTGCCTTGCTGCTCAAGGCCCTGCCCTTCGAGGAAGTGCCTTTGCATGGCTGTCGCAACCCCAGAACGCTGGCCATGAGCCCCAGGGGCAAGGTGCCCGTACTGGAAACGGCGCAAGGCTTCCTGAGCGAAACCGATGCGATCCTCGACTATCTCGAGGAGTGTGCCGCAGGTTGCCGGTTATTGCCCGGGGATGCCTTTGCCCGGGCCTGCACGCGGGCTCTGGCCAAGGAGATAGAGCTGTATATCGAGTTGCCGGCCCGCTACTGCTACGCCGAAGTGTTCTTTGGCGGGCGGCCGACGCCAGATGCGCTCAAGGCGAAGGCCAGGCGGGACCTGGACAAAGGCTTCGAAGCATTGGCTGCGCGTGGGCGCTTCAGCCCGTATGTGGCGGGGGAGCAGTTTACCCTGGCGGATATCTACTTCCTTTACAGCGTAGATCTGGCGCGTGTTGTGGGGCAGCAGCTGTTCGGGGTCGATTACCTGGCCAGCTTGCCTGGGGCTGTGGAACTGCTTGAGCGGCTTGGCAACTTGCCTGAGGCCCAGCGTGTAGCCCGGGACCGGGCGCAGGACATCCCGGCGTTTCGCGAGCGCTTGCGCGTCGCTACCCAGCAGCCTTGAGCGCTGTGCCTGCGCGTTGGCCTGAAACGAGCGCGGGGCAAATTGCACAGGTGCACCCATGCGACTTGCCCCGCGATCTGGCTACTTGCAGTTGCTTAACGCGAAGCCAGCAGCGCTTTGCCGCGAACCACGGCAGCCCGCACCTGCGCAGGCGCGGTACCACCGATGTGGTTACGGGCATTCACCGAGCCTTCGAGGGTCAGCACGGCAAACACGTCCTGCTCGATCTGGTCGCTGAACTGGCGCAGTTCGTCCAGGCTCATCTCGGCCAGGTCCTTGCCGGTGTCGACGCCATACTTCACCGCATGGCCGACGATCTCGTGGCAGTCACGGAACGGCAGGCCACGGCGCACCAGGTAGTCGGCAAGGTCGGTGGCGGTGGAGAAGCCGCGCAGGGCCGCTTCACGCATGATGGCGTGCTTGGGCTTGATCGCCGGGATCATGTCGGCGAAGGCGCGCAGCGAGTCGCGCAGGGTGTCGGCGGCGTCGAACAGCGGCTCCTTGTCTTCCTGGTTGTCCTTGTTGTAGGCCAGCGGCTGGCCTTTCATCAGGGTAAGCAGGCCGGTCAGGGCGCCGAACACGCGGCCGCTCTTGCCGCGAACCAGCTCCGGTACGTCCGGGTTCTTCTTTTGCGGCATGATCGAGCTGCCGGTGCAGAAGCGGTCGGGCAGGTCGATGAACTGGAACTGCGCGCTGGTCCACAGCACCAGCTCTTCGGAGAAGCGCGACAGGTGCATCATGGCGATGCTGGCGGCGGCGCAGAATTCGATGGCGAAGTCACGGTCCGAAACGCTGTCCAGCGAGTTGCCGCCCACGGCCTCGAAGCCCAGCAGCTTGCAGGTGAGCTCGCGGTCGATCGGGTAGGTGGTGCCGGCCAGCGCGGCGCTGCCCAGGGGCATGCGGTTGGCGCGCTTGCGGCAGTCGACCAGGCGCTCGTAGTCGCGGCTGAGCATTTCGAACCAGGCCAGCAGGTGGTGGCCGAAGGTGACGGGCTGGGCGGTCTGCAGGTGGGTGAAGCCAGGCATGATGGTTTCGGCTTCACGCTCGGCCTGCTCCAGCAGGCCCTGCTGCAGGCGGGTGATTTCGGCCAGAATCAGGTCGATCTCGTCGCGCAGCCACAGGCGGATGTCGGTGGCTACCTGGTCGTTGCGGCTGCGGCCGGTGTGCAATTTTTTGCCGGTGATGCCGATGCGGTCGGTGAGGCGCGCCTCGATGTTCATGTGCACGTCTTCGAGGTCGACGCGCCAGTCGAAGGTGCCGGCCTCGATTTCGCCCTGGATGGTGTTCAGGCCATCGATGATGGTGTCGCGCTCGGCGTCGCTGAGTACGCCGACCTGCGCCAGCATGGTGGCGTGGGCGATCGAACCCATGATGTCGTGGCGGTACAGGCGCTTGTCGAAGTCGACCGAGGCGGTGAAGCGGGCGACGAAGGCGTCGACGGGCTCACTGAAGCGGCCGCCCCAGGACTGATTGGTCTTGTCGGTGCTCATGGATTCACTCGTTGAAGGCGTGAACGGAAAAAGTGGCGCCGATCATAGCAGGGTTGGGCCTGCCGCCGCAGGGCGCCGGTCGCCAGAATCGTCCGGTAACAAGGGCGCAAGGCTTATTCAACGATTGAACGGCAGTGTTCCACGGACCGTCTACAGTTGGACAAAGGGCTGGCGGTGAATCTGCCAGGCCAGTGAATCTTTGGCCTTCGCATCGGTCTGTAGCGTGACCGCGTTACGGTCACACCACACCTGTCTACGCTATACCCGTGCGAGACTCACTCAGGAATCCAGCGCAATTATGAATGTCCTGATCGTTGATGACGAACCCCAAGCCCGCGAACGCCTGAGCCGGATGCTCGGCGAGCTGGAGGGCTACACCGTGATGGAGCCCAGCGCCACCAACGGCGAAGAAGCCCTGGCGCTGATCGAAAGCCTCAAACCCGACGTGGTGCTGCTGGACATCGGCATGCCGGGGCTCGATGGCCTGCAGGTCGCTGCCCGGCTGTGCGAGCGCGAGGCGCCGCCGGCGGTGGTGTTTTGCACCGGTGATGATGAATACGGCAGCCAGGCGTTTCGCGACAGCACCTTGAGCCATGTCGACAAGCCCATCCAGCCCCAGGCCCTGCGCGACGCCCTGCGCCGCGCCGAAAAACCCAACCGCACCCAGCTGGCAGCCTTGACCCGGCCAGCCGGCGACACTGGTGGTGGTCCGCGCAGCCATATCAGCGCCCGTACCCGCAAAGGCATCGAGCTGATTCCCCTGCCGCAGGTGATCTACTTCATCGCCGATCACAAGTACGTGACCCTGCGCCACGAGGCTGGCGAGGTGTTGCTGGACGAGCCGCTCAAGGCGCTGGAAGACGAGTTCGGCGAGCGCTTCGTGCGCATCCACCGCAACGCCCTGGTAGCCCGTGAACGTATCGAGCGCCTGCAGCGCACCCCGCTTGGGCACTTCCAGCTGTATCTGAAGGGGTTGGATGGCGACGCCCTGACCGTCAGCCGTCGCCACGTGGCCGGTGTACGCAAGATGATGCAGACGCTCTGAGAACATCCGGTATGCCGGGGCGCCCGTGGCAGCGGGCTTGCCCCGCGATTGACCCACATCTGCTTGCCTGCCCGGCGATGCTGTTATGATCGACAGTATTTCTCTGCCTCGGGGCGTTTCATGTCCACTCGCGAAATCCGCATTGCCACCCGTAAAAGTGCCTTGGCCCTTTGGCAGGCCGAGTATGTCAAAGCCCGCCTGGAGCAGGCCCACCCGGGCCTGCTGGTAACGCTTGTGCCCATGGTCAGCCGCGGCGACAAGCTGCTCGACGCCCCGCTGGCGAAAATCGGCGGCAAGGGCCTGTTCGTCAAAGAGCTGGAAACCGCCCTGCTCGACAACGAAGCCGACATTGCCGTGCACTCGATGAAAGACGTGCCCATGGACTTCCCCGAAGGCCTGGGCCTGTATTGCATCTGCGAGCGTGAAGACCCGCGCGACGCCTTCGTTTCCAACACCTTCGAAAGCCTTGAAGCGCTGCCGGCCGGCAGCGTGGTCGGTACCTCCAGCCTGCGCCGCCAGGCCCAACTGCTGGCGCGCCGCCCTGACCTGAAAATCCAGTTCCTGCGCGGTAACGTCAACACCCGCCTGGCCAAGCTCGATGCCGGCGAGTACGACGCCATCATTCTTGCCGCCGCCGGGCTGATTCGCCTGGGCTTCGAAAACCGCATCACCTCGAGCATCAGCGTCGACGACAGCCTGCCGGCGGGCGGGCAGGGCGCGGTGGGCATCGAATGCCGCAGCGCCGACAGCGAAATCCATGCGTTGCTCGCGCCGCTGCACCATGTCGATACCGCCGACCGTGTTGTCGCCGAGCGCGCCCTGAACAAACGCCTGAACGGCGGCTGCCAGGTGCCGATTGCCTGCTACGCGGTGCTCGAAGGCCAGCAGCTGTGGCTACGTGGCCTGGTTGGCCAGCCCTGCGGCGGTACCTTGCTGGTGGCCGATGCCCGCGCCCCGCGCGGTGACGCCGAAGCGCTCGGCGTGCAGGTGGCCGAGGCGCTGCTGGCCCAGGGCGCCGAGGCAATCCTGAAGGAAGTCTACGGCGAGGCCGGCCACCCGTGAGCCCCTGGCGCCTGCTGCTGACCCGCCCTGAAGAGGACTGTGCGGCACTGGCGCAGACCTTGGCCGAGGCCGGCATCGCCAGCGCCAGCCTGCCGTTGCTGGCCATCGAGCCCTTGCAACCGGGCCCGACGCTGCAGCAGCTGGCGCAGGTGAACCAGGCCCAGGCCATCATCGTGGTCAGCAAGCCGGCGGCGCGTTTGTTGCTTGAACAGCTCGACCAGGCCGGTATCCAACCCCCGCCTTCGGGCTGGTTCAGCGTCGGCGAGGCGACTGCCGGCATCTTGCAGGCGCGCGGGCTGGTGGTGAGTTGCCCGGCCTCGGGCGATGACAGCGAAGCACTGCTCGGCCTGCCGGCCCTGCGCCAGGCCTTGGCCGGCGTGGCACCACGGGTGTTGATCGCCCGTGGCGAGGGAGGTCGCGAACTGCTGGCCGAGCGTCTTGCAGAGCAAGGTGCTAGTGTCGAATATCTGGAACTGTATCGTCGCTGCCTGCCGGAGTATCCGGCGGGCAGCCTGGCGCGCCGTGTCGATGGGGAACGCCTCAACGGCCTGGTGGTCAGCAGTGGGCAAGGTCTTGCACACTTGCAGCAAATAGCGGGTACGGATTGGCCGCGGCTTTCACGCCTGACGCTGTTCGTACCCAGCCCGCGGGTTGCCGAACAGGCCCGCGTGCTGGGCGCCCGCCAGATTGTGGATTGCCGTGGCGCCAGTGCCGCGGCCTTGCTGGCAGCCGTGCAGCGAACCGCTGCGCCTGCCCCCCAAGGCACCACGCCCTAGCGCGATGGGCCACCATGCAAAGGATGGATACGTGAGCGAAACTGTCTTGCCCCACACCGAACAGCCTGCGGCGCCCGAGGCGCCGGAACCCTCCACCGCCACTCCTGCCCGCCGTTCCGGCACGGGCCTGGCGCTGCTGGCCCTGCTGGTCGGCGCTGCCGGCGTCGCGGTGGGCGGTTGGGGCGTCTGGCAAGTACGCCAGTTACAGGGCAGCGAGCAGGGCCAGGGCGAGCACCTGCAAGCCCTCAACCAGCGCGCCGATGCCCTGCAGCAGCGCGAACAGCAGCTCACCACGCAACTGGCCAGCCTGCCGCCGGCCAGCGAGTTGGAAGACCGCCGGCGCCTAGTGGCGCAATTACAGGGCGACCAGCAGCGCCTCAGCCAGCGTCTTGAAACCGTACTCGGCGAGAGCCGCAAGGAATGGCGCCTGGCCGAGGCCGAACACCTGCTGCGCCTGGCCACCCTGCGCCTGTCGGCGCTGCAGGACATCGCCAGCGCCAAGGCCCTGGTCGAAGGCGCCGACGAGATCCTGCGCGAGCAGAGCGACCCGGGCGCCTTCGCTGCCCGCGAGCAGCTGGCGCGCAGCATGGCCACCCTCGCCAGCACCCAGCAACCGGACCGCACCGGCCTGTTCCTCAAGCTTGCCGCCCAACGTGAGCTGGTGCAGCAGCTAAGCGCCCAGTCACCGGAGTTCGACAGCAACGCCGATGCCCTGGGCGCGCTGACCGCAGACGGCGACGGCGCCAGCCGCTGGTCGCAGTGGTGGGCCGAGATCTCCAAGTACTTCCAGATCGAATTCAACGCCGACGACAACGTGCGCCCGCTGCTTTCGGGGCAGTCGCTCAACCAGCTGCGCCTGGCCCTGAGCCTGACCATCGAGCAGGCCCAGTGGGCCGCGCTCAACGGCGAGGCCAAGGTCTACAACCAGGCCCTGGACGATGCCCGCAGCGTGTTGCTGGCCAACTTCAACGCCGACAACCCGCAAAGCAAGGCGATGCTCGCCAGCCTCAACGAACTGGCCGCGCAGCCGGTGTCGGTGGTTACCCCTGACCTCAGCGAAAGCCTGGCCGCAGTACAGGCATACATCCAGCGCCGCCACCTGCCGGCCGAAGCCGAGGGGGCCAAGCCATGAAGCGCGTCTACCTGCTGGCGGTGCTGGCGATCGTGATCGCCGCGGCACTGGGTATCGCCATCGCCAAGCACAGCGGCTACGTGCTGGTTGCCTACGGCAGCTTCCGCTACCAGTCGGGGTTGTGGGCAGCGCTGGGTGCCCTGGTTGGCCTGGTATTGCTGCTGTTGCTGCTGCGTTATGTGCTGGGCCTGGTGCTGACCTCCAGCGGTGTGGTCAACCCCTGGTCGCGGCGCAACCGCAGCCGGCGTACCCGCATTGCCGTCGAGCAGGGCCAGCTGGACCTCGCCGAAGGCCGCTGGGCCAGCGCCCAGCGCCACCTGCAGCGGGCTGCCGAGTCTGACCGCCAGCCGCTGTTGTACTACCTCGGCGCGGCCCGCGCGGCCAACGAGCTGGGCCGTGTGGAAGACCGCGACAACCTGCTGGAGCGTGCCCTGGAGCGTCAGCCCCAGGCCGAGCTGGCGGTGGCCCTGACCCATGCGCAGTTGCAGATGGACCGCGGCGAAACCGAAGGCGCGCTCGAAGCCCTGCAGGCCATGCAGGAGCGCCACCCGAACAACGCCCAGGTACTGCGCCTGTTGCAGCGCCTGCACATGGAACGCGGTGATTGGCCGGCGCTGATCCGCCTGCTGCCCGACCTGCGCAAGCACAAGGTGCTGCCGGGCAATGAGTTGGCTGCACTCGAGCAGCGCGCCTGGGGCCAGAACCTCGGCCTGGCAGCTACCCGTGGTGAAGACCAGCAGGCCGCACGCCAGGCGCTGGAGCGTGCCTGGCAACAGCTCACCGCGGCCCAGCGCCAGGAGCCGCAACTGGTGCTGGCCTATGCCGAGCAACTGCGCCAGGTGGGCGCCCAGGGTGAAGCCGAGCAGGCACTGCGCACCGCGCTCAAGCGTGGCTACGAAAGCCATCTGGCCCGGCTGTACGGCCTGGTGCGCGGTGATGACCCGGCTCGCCAGCTGCAAACTGCCGAAGGTTGGCTCAAAGATCACCCGCAGGACCCGAGCCTGCTGCTCACCCTTGGCCGCCTGAGCCTGCAGAACCGCCTGTGGGGCAAGGCCCGCGATTACTTCGAAAGCAGCCTGCGCATGGAGCGCAACCCCGAGGCCTGCGCCGAGCTGGCCCGCCTGCTGGCCGGCATGGGCGAGACCGAGCGCAGCAACCAACTGTTCCAGGAAGGCCTCGGGCTGCTCGACGAGCGCCTGCTGGCTCTGCCGCTGCCGGAAGGCGTGCGCGCCTGAGCCTGCGTTGGCCCGTGCCGAAGCGCGGGCCAGCGGCCTCCCTGGCGAACGTTGAAACTTCCTTCGTCGCCATCAGAATGTTCCTACTTCGATTAGCTTCGATTCGCTGCTGAACAGCGACGAATCCGCACTGTAGCGCCTTGATACAAAGCGCGCGTTTCCTCTACCGTTCAGAACCATTTACTTACTTGCGGACACCCCATGTCGCCGGCCCGCCTGCGCAGCTTTTTCTTCCCCGCCCTGCTGGCCTCGTTGGCCGTGCTGGTTGCATCGTTCGGCCTGGAGCCGGTGGTGGGCCTGCAACCGTGCGCCTTGTGCCTGAGCCAACGGCTGATGCTCGGCTTGTACGCGTTGGTGTGCCTGCTGGCGTTGCTGCAACGGCCGGGTGGGCGCGGCCGGCGCGGCTACCTGTGGTTGGCGCTGGCATGCGCATCGGCGGGGGCGCTGCTGGCCGCGCGGCATGTATGGCTGCAGGGTGGCCCCCTGCCGTCGCCAGGCTGCCCGCTGCCACTGCTGGAGCAGCCGTTGGCCGATGTGCTGACCGGTTTGCTGTGGGGCAGCGCCGACTGCGTGTCGATCAGCTGGAGCTTTCTTGACCTGACCCTGCCTGAATGGAGCCTGCTGGCTTTCGTGCTCCTGGCCCTGCCGCCCCTGACGGCGCTGCTGGCGTATCGTTTCCGCGAACTGGCCGCCGTTTGACCCAAGGCAATACGCAGGGCATTGCACGACCAGCGGTTTGTAGGAAAGGGATTAAACGCTTGTATGAACTTAGTACGCTGCGTACCTTGATGGGCAGGGCGCTCGGGAATAATCTCCCAGCACGCATACCGAAAACACACCTGTTCGATGCCGTCCTGCTGACGTCACTTTTGTGCCACGGCTTGTGCCACGAAGTGCAGCGGCATCTATCCAGAAGGGAAGAGATCGCCATGCTCGATAGTTGCCAGAACGCCCAGGAACGCTGGGGCGGTGTTCACAAGCTGATCGACCGTTGGCTGCAGGAGCGCAAGGAACTGGTGCAAGCCTTCCGTGCGCTGCGCGATGCCAAGCCGGCGTTTGCCGACAAGGAAAAGAACCGTGATTTCTGCGCGGTGCTGGTCGATTACGTATCGGCCTGGCACTTCGAGGTCAGTGAGCAACTGGTGACCGAGGCCAAGGCTTTCGGTGACGAAAAAGCTTTGAAACTGGCCGAAGAAATCAACCCGCGTATCAACGACATCACCCAGATCGCGCTGGCGTTCAACGACCACTGCGAGAAAGGCGAGTGCACCGACACCGAGCGCTTTGCCGACAAGCTCGGCAAGCTCGGCGGCCTGCTGCACGAGCGCTTCGAGCTGGAAGACTGCCTGATCGAAGTGCTGCACAACGCGCACAAGGAAGAGGGCGCGGTGCCGGCCTGATTCAGTCGGCCACCGCCAGCAGTTCGATTTCGAATACCAGGGGGGTGTAGGGCGCGATCAGGTCGCCCGCACCTTCCGCGCCATAAGCTTGCGCCGAAGGGATCACCAGGCGCCATTTCGCGCCCGCCTTCATGTTCGGCAACGCCACCCGCCAGCCCTCGATCACCGAGTCCAGCTTGAACCATTGCGGTTGCTGGTTCTGGTCGAACACCGTGCCGTCCGGCAGCCTCCCCACATAACGCACCTGCACGCTGCCGCTGGCTTTTGGCTGGGCACCGGTGCCGCCGGCCAGCTCGCTGTAGAGGATACCTTCGGGCAGTTCGTGCACGCCGGCGCGGGCGCGTTCGGTGGCCATGAAGCGTTTTTCGGCGGCTGTCAGTTTGTCCACTTCGGCCTGCTCGGCTGCGCTGCTTGCCTGTTCATCGTGCTGTTGCAAGATGGCCTGCATGCGTGACTTTTCGATGCGTGGCGGCTGGCCCTGATAAGCCTGGCGCAGGCCTTCGAGCAGTTGCTCCAGTTGCAGGCCGGGCACTTCCTGGCGCAGCCGGTCACCCAGGCTTGCGCCGATGCTGTAGGCCAGGTCGTCGCTGTTGGCGGGGGCGTTTTGCGCTGCGGCCAGTGACAGTGGCGCCACCAGGCACAGGCCGAGAATCAGGTAACGGGGCATGCTCGACTCCTGCGGCAATGAGGGCGAAGTATGCCAGCGTTGTTGGCGGCTGATGTGTAAATATCAGCAATACATTAATCGGCAACTACACTTGTTTTCTGCTGCAAGACAACAACTTTGCCCAGGCATGCAACGCGGCGCTACTGATACTGTCAACATGCCCTAGCGGCGGTAGCAGCAGAAGCATAGTATGAGCCGCACTCTCGTCAGCCAGGAGGTAAACCATGTCGGCCAAAAAGAAGCCAGTAAGTACGCCGTTGCACCTGCTCCAGCAACTTTCGGGCAGCCTGCTCGAACATTTGGAAGATGCCTGCTCTCAAGCGCTGGCGGATGCCGAGAAACTCTTGGCCAAGTTGGAAAAACAACGCGGCAAGGCGCAGGAAAAACTGCACAACGCCCGCCTGAAGTTGCAAGACGCCGCCAAGGCCGGCAAAGCCAAGGCCCAAGGCAAGGCGCAAAAAGCCGCAGGCGAACTTGAGTCCTTGCTTGATTCGCTCAAAGAGCGCCAGACGCAAACTCGCACCTATATCCAGCAACTCAAGCGTGACGCCCAGGAAAGCCTGAAACTGGCCCAGGGTGTTGGCAAGGTTCGTGAAGCCGCCGCCAAGGCGCTGGACACCCGCGC
Source organism: Pseudomonas xanthosomatis (assembly GCF_019139835.1). Lineage (NCBI taxonomy): Bacteria > Pseudomonadati > Pseudomonadota > Gammaproteobacteria > Pseudomonadales > Pseudomonadaceae > Pseudomonas > Pseudomonas xanthosomatis. The sequence continues at coordinate 675,413 of NZ_CP077075.1, forward strand.
CGCAGCCCCGAAAGCTGCCGCCAAGCCAGCCGCCAAGCCAGCTGCCAAAGCAGCCGCCAAGCCTGCGGCCGCCAAGCCCGCTGCCAGGCCAGCTGCTGCCAAGTCGGCTGCGAAACCCGCTGCTGCCAAAGCCCCGGCCAAGACCGCCGCTGCCAAACCTGCCGCCAAACCAGCAGCCAAACCAGCAGCCAAACCAGCAGCCAAACCGGTAGCAGCCAAAGCGCCAGCCAAGCCTGCTGCAAAAGCCGCTGCCACCAAGGCCCCAGCCAAGCCCGCTACCAAACCTGTTGCTGCCAAAGCCCCGGCCAAGCCCGCCGCCAAGCCCGCAGTTGCCGCTGCTGCAAAACCCGCTGCAGCCAAGCCTGCTGCAAAACCGGTAGCGGCCAAAGCGCCAGCCAAACCGGCAGCCGCCAAGCCAGCCGCCAAGCCGGCAGCGGCAAAGCCAGTCGCGGCTAAACCCGCAGCGGCCAAGGCCGCAGCAAAACCTGCTGCCAAACCCGCAGCCGCCAAGCCTGCCGCCAGCAAGCCTGCCGCCAGCAAGCCCGCCGCACCGGCCAGCAGCTCCGCCGCAGCACCGGCTGCCAGCCCGGCTACCCCGGCAGCACCTGCCAGCACCACCTCGGCTCAGGCACCGTCCTCGGCCTCCTGAAGCTGTCGGGCCGCGGCGCGCAGCTGATGCAGCGCGTCGTGTGCCTGGGCCCGGTCCGGCGCCAGCCGGGCCAGCCAGTCTTCGCCGTTGCCCGTCCCGTCGGGCCACGCACTCGCCAGTGTTTCCAGGCGCTCCAGCAAGGTGCGCTCAGCCTGTAACTCCAAGCCCTTCACCTGTTCACGCAGCACCGCCAGCTGCGGGTCGGCCAAGGCGTGCTCGCGCCACCGCCGGCGCAGTGCACGCAGCGGCGTTATCACGTCCCGCTGCCAGGGCTCGGCAAGCTGGCGCAGGGCGGCGATGCGCTGCCCTTGCGGTGCTACTCCGCGGGCTTGCAGCCAAGTGCCGCAAAGCAGCAGGCAGACATCGCCGCCTGCGCCTTGCAAGGCCAGGCAGGCGGCTTCTACACCTGGCCGCGCGTACAGGGCCAGGGCATGGTTCCACAGGTCGGTGTGCATGGTTTCGCTCGCGCCAGTGATCGGGGAAGCTGGTAGACTCCGCGACCATCATGATCAGACTATCCAACCTCACTTTACAGCGTGGTCCGCAGCGCCTGCTAGAAGGCGCCGAGATGACCCTGCACACCGGTCACAAGGCCGGCCTGATCGGCGCCAACGGCGCCGGCAAATCCAGCCTGTTCGCGCTGCTGCGCGGCGAGTTGTCGCCCGATGGCGGCGACTGCCTGCTGCCCGGTGACTGGCGCATCGCCCATATGCGCCAGGAGGTCGACACCCTCGAGCGCATCGCCGTGGACTATGTGCTCGATGGCGACGCGCGCCTGCGCAAGGTGCAGGCCGAGCTTGCCGCTGCCGAGCAGGCCCACGACGGCACCGCCCTGGCGCGCCTGCACAGCGAGCTGGACAGCGCCGACGGCTACACCGCCGATGCCCGCGCGCGCAAGCTGCTGGCTGGCCTTGGCTTCAGCAACGAGCAGATGGACCGCCGCGTCGGCGACTTCTCCGGTGGCTGGCGGATGCGCCTGAACCTGGCCCAGGCCTTGATGTGCCCGTCCGACCTGCTGCTGCTCGACGAGCCCACCAACCACCTGGACCTCGACGCCATCCTGTGGCTGGAAGACTGGCTCAAGGGCTACCCGGGCACGCTGCTGCTGATCTCCCACGACCGCGACTTCCTCGACGCGGTGGTCGACCATGTGCTGCATGTCGAGCAACGCAAGCTGAACCTCTACAAGGGCGGCTACACGGCCTTCGAGCGCACCCGTGCCGAGCGCCTGGCGCAGCAGCAGCAGGCCTACGAGAAGCAGCAGGCGCAGCGCGCCCACATGGAAAAGTACATCGCCCGCTTCAAGGCCCAGGCCACCAAGGCACGCCAGGCGCAGAGCCGGATCAAGGCCCTGGAGCGCATGGAGGAGCTGTCGGCGGCGCACGTGGATTCGCCGTTCGACTTCGTCTTCCGCGAATCGCAGAAAATCTCCAGCCCGCTGCTGAGCCTGTCCGAAGGCTGCCTGGGCTACGGCGACAAGGCCATCCTCGACAAGGTCAAGCTGCAGCTGGTGCCCGGTGCGCGCATCGGCCTGCTCGGCCCCAACGGCGCCGGCAAGTCGACCCTGATCAAGAACCTCGCCGGCGAGCTGCAGCCGCTGTCCGGCCGCTTGGTGCGTGGCGAGAACCTGGCCGTGGGCTACTTTGCCCAGCACCAGCTCGACTCGCTGGATGACAAGGCCAGCCCGCTTTTGCACCTGCAACGCATCGCCCCCGCCGAGCGCGAGCAGACGCTGCGCGACTTCCTCGGTGGCTTCGACTTCCACGGTGAGCGTGTCGACGAGCCGGTGGTGAACTTCTCCGGCGGCGAAAAGGCCCGCCTGGCCCTGGCACTGATTGCCTGGGAGCGGCCGAACCTGCTGCTGCTGGACGAACCGACCAACCACCTCGACCTCGAGATGCGCCTGGCCCTGACAATGGCGCTGCAGGAGTTCGCCGGTGCCGTGGTGGTGGTGTCCCACGACCGTCACCTGCTCAAGAGCACCACCGACGAGTTCCTGCTGGTGGCCGACGGCAAGGTCGACGTTTTCGATGGCGACCTCGACGACTACAGCCGTTGGCTGGTCGAGTACCGCCAGCGCAGCGCCCCGGCCAGCAGCGCGCCGGTCAACCCGGACAAGACCGACAAGAAGGCCCAGCGCCAGGCTGCCGCCGCGCTGCGCCAGCAACTGGCCCCGCACAAGAAGGCTGCCGACAAGCTTGAAGCCGAGCTGAACCAGTTGCACAAGGAACTGGCCGAGGTCGAGGCCGCGCTGGGTGACAGCGGTGTCTACGAGGCGGTGCGCAAGGACGAGCTGCGCGACCTGCTGGCCCGCCAGACCAAGCTCAAGCAGCGCGAAGGCGAGCTGGAAGAGGCCTGGATGGAGGCCCTGGAAACCCTCGAAAGCATGCAGGCCGAACTCGAGGCGCTGTCCTGATGGAAGAGTTGCGCTCGCTGCTGCCGGGGCAATGGATGGACACCTTCTGGCTGGGCTTGCAGATCGTACTCATCCTGATGATCGCCTTCGTGCTGCAGCGCATGGTCGGCCGCGGCCTGAAAAGCCTGGGCGAGCGCTACCCGCTGCCCCACGAATTGCTGGTGCCGGTGCGCGGTGCCTTGCGCTGGTTGATCATGGGCAGTGCACTGCTGTTCGTGCTAGAGCGCCTCGGGGTGTCGGCCACGGTGCTGTGGACCGCGCTGTCGGGCTTCGTCGCCGTGGCGGCGGTAGCGTTCTTCGCCATCTGGAGCGTGCTTTCCAACCTGTTGTGCGCGGTGCTTATCTTCACCGTCGGGCCGTTTCGCATCGGCGATGTGGTGGAGCTGGTCGACACCCTCGACAAGCCGGGGGTGAAGGGCCGGGTGATCGCCATCAACCTGCTGTACACCACGCTGATGGAAACGCCCGAGGCCGGTGGGGCGCTGGTGCAGGTGCCGAACAGCCAGTTCTTCCAGAAGGCGGTGCGGCGTTGGCGTGGGGCCGAGGCCAGTGTTGCGTTGCAGGAGCCGGTGGCGCACGACTGACCGCTGCGGCAGTTGTAATCGCGGGGCAAGCCCGCTCCCACGGTGATGTGGGAGCGGGCTTGCCCCGCGATCGTTTTGCGCCGCCCAAAAAACCGCTGGTTATTTTTTCGCCAAAACCTTAGCTTAACGTTTTGCAACATTTGCTCGAGCGAGGTGTGTGATGTCGATGGAAACCTGGTTGGCCTTTTTTGCCGCGTGCTGGGTGATCAGCCTGTCGCCGGGCGCAGGGGCCATTGCCTCGATGTCCAGCGGTTTGCAATACGGTTTCTGGCGTGGCTACTGGAACGCCCTGGGCCTGCAGCTGGGCCTGATCGTGCAGATCGCCATCATCGCCGCCGGCGTCGGCGCCATCCTCGCAGCCTCCGCTACCGCCTTCCAGGTCATCAAGTGGTTCGGCGTTGCCTACCTCGTGTACCTCGCCTATCGCCAGTGGCGCGCGCTGCCCATGGACATGAGCGAGGAGTCCGCCGTGCGGCCGATCGGCAAGCCGCTGAGCCTGGTGTTCCGAGGCTTCCTGGTCAACGTCAGCAACCCCAAGGCGTTGGTGTTCATGCTCGCGGTGCTGCCGCAGTTCATCAACCCGCACCAGCCGCTGCTGGCGCAGTACGTGGCGATCACCGTAACCATGATCAGCGTCGACATGCTGGTGATGGCCGGTTACACCGGGCTTGCGTCCAAGGTGCTGCGCCTGCTGCGCACACCCAAGCAGCAGAAGCGCCTGAACCGTACCTTTGCCGGGCTGTTCATCGGTGCGGCGACCTTCCTCGCCACCCTGCGCCGCGCGCCGCTCTGATTCAAGGTTAAAAGCCCATCGCGGGGCAAGCCCGCTCCCACGCTGTGTTATCGCAGGCCGTGGGAGCGGGCTTGCCCCGCGATGCTTTCTGCGCACCCCAACTAAACTTCAGAGGGCCCGGCTGGAGTCTTGTTCGCCAGGGCGCGGTCTACATCGAGGCAGGTGACCACGATCACCGCTGATATACGCAACCAACGCCGGCCCGGCGTCGTGGACGGCCTGCCCGGCATTCAGGAGGAACCATGGAAGCGCCGATTCATCCCTTCGCCGAACTGTTCAAGCAACTGGGCCTGCCGGACGATGCGGTCAGCATCGACCAGTTCATCGCCAGCCACTCACCGCTGAAGAACGAGATCAAGCTGGTGGATGCGCCGTTCTGGAGCGACTCGCAGCGCGCCTTTCTCAAGGACAGCATCATCGAGGATGCCGACTGGGCGGTGCCTTTCGACCAGCTCAACGAGGCGCTGCGTCGCCCCCGAAAATAAAGCGCCGAGCGGCACCTGATGGGTGATCGGGCCGTTGCTATGCTCAGGAAAACAATAAGGGGATGGCGCGATGAAAGATCCCTACGCACCAGGTTTCTGGTGCACCGTGACGATCCTGGGCACCCTGACCACCGGTTACTTCTACGGTATCCGGCACACCCAGCAGATGAACCAGGCCGTGCAGTTTCTGTACGCCGCTGCCGCGGTCACTGCCGCGGTGGCGTTGTGCGGGCTGGCGTGGATCGCCTGGGAGTACCTGCACCTGAACCGCCGCGAAGTGGCCCAGGGGCGAACGCTTTTGACCATCTGGAACACCAAGGTGGCGCTGCGCCGGGTCGAGACCGTGTTCGACCGCTACTTCTGGGGCAGCTACTGGCACTCCGGGCGCACTTTCGAAGAAGTCATGGGCGAGCTCAAGGGCACGCCGCTGGAGCAGAGCCTGGATGCGCTGAAACGCCAGTGCCGTGAACTCGACCGCGAAACCCACGACCACCACCACCACTGGCTGGCCAACGCCCGTGACCTGTCCAGCGTGGCCACGGCCATGGCCCGCGAGCGCTACCAGCTTGACCTGTGCGATGCCCCGGCGCGCGACGGCGGCAACACCGCCGTGCTCAACCGCGACCTGGAAGTGCTGGTGTACACCTGGTCGGCGCGGTTGCGCAGCTTTGACCACCAGTTGGACGAGCTGGAGCGCGGCTACCACTAGCCGGCGTCATTCGCCGCGGATGTACTGCTCCAGCTGGGCGATCAGGCTGGCCTGTTCGGCGATGGTCTCTTTCACCAGGTCGCCGATCGACAGCAACCCCAGCAGCTCGCCGTTGTTCACCACCGGCAGGTGGCGCAGGTGGCGGTTGGTCATCAGGTTCATGCAGTACTCAAGGTTCTGCTTGGGCTCCACGGTGACCACCGGTGCGCTCATGATGGCGCGTACGGGGGTGGCGGCCGAGGAGCGCCCCTGGAGCACCAGCTTGCGCGCATAGTCCCGTTCGCTGACGATCCCCACCACCTGATTGTTCTCCACCACCGGCAGCGCGCCGACGTTCTTCTCCGCCAGCAGCTTCAGGGCATCGAGCACCGAATCGTCGGGGCCGATGGTGTACACGGTTTGGTGCTGCGACTTGGCTTTGAGAATTTGTTCGACGTTCTTCATACAGGCCTCGGTGGGTGGAAAACGCGATGTACCGGAGTAAATAAAGCATCCGGCACCGCGCTCTGCACGGCAATGCAGGAAACGGCATCGAGGCGATTGAAAAACGTCATGGCCGGGCCTTTTTTGCCGGGCATCAAAAAGGCGGCCCGCAGGCTAACGCCAGCCAGTTAGCGCAATTGGGGCCGCTGTGCGGCCCTTCGCGGGCAAGCCCGCTCCCACAGGTACAGCGCCAGCTCGAGACTTTGCGCATTCCTGTGGGAGCGGGCTTGCCCGCGAAGGGCTGCACAGCAGCCCTATTTGTAACGCTGACTGACAGGCATTAGCCCGCAGGCCGCCTTTTACTGGGCTGTTTACCGACCCTTGGGGTTCGGGCCGAAACGATTGTTGCCCGGGGTGCTGTCGAAGAACATGAACACGATGTTGACGATCGGCACCAGGATCCACCAGCCGCTGTGGTCGGTGTCATGCAGGCGGCGTACGGCAACGGCGATGGCTGGAATCATGATGGCCAGGCTGAACAGCAGGCTGACGATCGGCGCAAGGCCCAGAAGGCCCTCGACGAAACCGATCAGGAACGCGATCAGGTTGATCACCAAGGCGAACAGCCAGTATTCCTTGCGACGCGCACGGCCCTGGAAGGTGGCGTACTTTTTCATGACTTCGAAGAACACATTGCCGAAGGTGATGGTCGAGACGCCCGCTGCGCCAGTCGATACCCCGCTTGCGCCGCCATTCTGGGTGGCACCGCAACCCGGGCAGCTCACGGCCGATTCGTGGATCTGTTTGGCGCAGCCGCGGCAGAACACCATGCTCATTTGTTTTCCCTCACGTTTGGATTAGCTGGCTGAGAGGCCGATAAGGCACAGCAGCGAAATGACTGCCATGATCACGCCGGCGATGGCCATGCCATTGCCGGAATTTTTCTGGTGGATGCTGAGGATGCCGAGCAGCAGGCCGACACCCGCGAACAGGCCAAGGCCGGTCAGGGTGTCGTTGTCCCATTCGGAGTCATCGAACAGCGTCAGCACGCAGAGAATGCCGAGAATCAGGGAAGTGATCGCTTTCCATGAGGAGCCAGCGCCGGCCGGGGTGGCGGGGGCGGCAAATTGCGGTGCACCGCATTGCGGGCAGGTGTGGGCGGTTTCGTGCAGCTGCCTGGCGCAGCCGCGGCAATAGACCATTGCCATCGCAAGTCCTTTTGGGCGTTCGTCGAACGCTTCCCTGTTCGATAAAAGTGCTGCCCATCGTGGCAGCGGGCGCAGAGGTTACCAAACATTTCACGGATGGCGAAACAGTGGCGCCAAAAAATAGCCAGGCTCTCAGCGGCGGTTTCGAGTCAATGTGATTGAGGGCGCTCGCAAATCATATCGCAGGGCAGGTCGTAACCTCGCTGAGCCTCAGGCAACTGATGTCGTCATCGATGGCAAAGGTGGAGAGGTGGCCATCGCGTAAGAATGTCTGTTGTTGCGAAGGGTCGAGGCCAGCCCAGAAGCCGTCACTCGCCAGCAACCAGTGCTGAGTTGAGCTAAAGCTCCAATGAGTGATCTCGGGGTTGCTTTGACGCCTGACGCTGAAGCAACGACTGAGTGTGTGGCGTGATGGCAACTTGGCGATTTCTGCATGGCTGAGATTGCCCTGCCAGTTGGCAGCGCAATGAACAGTACTCAGCCAACGGATCTGGCCGTCACTTTCGACACATCCAAGGCAGCAGTCGCCTTCGTGAATACTGAAGGCTGTATTTGCAAGTACGCATAGCAGCAGATAGCTGCAGGCTGCGCGAGGATAGACGTGGTGCAGCGATTCACGGTAGCGGGTGATACTTCGTGCCATCGCGTGTGCCAGTTTTTCAGGGTTTGCCTCGAACGCCTGTAGCTCGCTGAATACCTGCAGGAGCTTGCCAAGCAGGGCATTGGCAAGCTCGCCGCTCAGTGGGTGGCGGCTACTGCCATCGGCAATCAGGTAGAGGCTGGCATGTGCATGCTCGACATAGGCAAAAATGTCCCGGTTGTCGGTTGTGATCGAGCCGGCTTGGGAGAGCCAGTGCACGCTCAGGTTCATTCAATCTGTGACCTGGGCAATGCAGCGCAAGCGTTGCCATATGATCTGCTCGCGATCGTTATCGTCTTGTGCAGTGCTCTGCACCAGATAACCGAAGTCGTTGCTGGTCAGCAGTGCGGCGACTGATTCTGCCAGATAAGCACGCAGTTCAGGGGCTGTGCCCTTGACTTCTTGCGTCAGTTCTTCGCGTCCGTTAACCACGTTGAGAATATCTTCGAGGTCCTGGCTGCTCAGGGGGTTCTGTGCGCCCCGGCCCGCGTAGGCTTCTAATTTGCTGCCGAGGAAGTAGGGTGGTGTGAACAGCCGAATTCGACAGCCGCTCGGTAATTCATGCCATTGTGCGTTGGCCAGACCTTCTTCGAACCAACGGTTGTTGCAACCCAGCAGGTTGGCGGTCTCAGCATCTGCCGGCATGAAGTCGACCCTTAGCTCTCCAAGGCGCATGCGGCAAATCACCTCGTCCTGCGGCGACTGGATGAAGCCTAGCTGGCGCAAGCGCTCGACCATGTTCTGCCACTGGGCGTAGCCGGTCAGGTGCACGACCAGGTCCACATCGTCCGTATAGCGGACTTCCTCCTGGCTAAGCTCGTCGGTCAGTAGCAAAGCGGTGGTACAGCCGCCGACGAAGGCCACCTCTTCGCACAAGCCGCGCCCGAGAGCCTGTGCAACCACCTCAAGCATTTCTATGTTTCGTGCGCGGCTCATGCTTGTAACACCTTGCTGCGTAGAAGCTCGTTGGCCAGATTGGCTTCGCGGGCATTGCCCAGACGGATAGCGTCCACAAGGGCCAGGTACTCGTACAGGCGCGGATCTTTCTTGACCGCTCCAGGAACTGTCCTGAACAAGGGGGTAATGGATTGGCCCTTGCGGTTGCCGTATGCATCCGGCCAGACCTGGATCAAATCGCCACCGCTCATGAGCTTGTCCTGAAGTACCGGGGCGCTGAAGCCAGTGGGGATGCCCCGAACGATTTCTGCTGGCTTGACCGGGAAGACATAGCGCAGGCCATGTTCGATGAATCCCAGCAACGCTTTGCTGTTGACTCTTGGCAGCAGGGAATTCGGGTCTGTACGCAGGAGGCCGATCTGCTGGCAGCGCTTCAGTGCAGCGGCAATCTCGGTCTTGCTGATGCCAAGTGATGCTTGCAGGGCTCGCACGGAGTAACTGTCACGATGGACGGGAGGGTCTTGTTCCGTGTCATCCTCCCAGCCTTGCCACTGAACCGATGCGCTGACATCGTTTTGATTGATCAGCGCAGCAGTCTCGTGGTTGAGCTTTTGTTGAAGGCGCTCTTGCTGTTCAAGGCAGATCAATTTGATCAGCAACAGTAGATCTTGACTCTTCATGGCTGCCTCGTTCATGGAGCGTCCTTTGTCCTAGGACTGAGGACAGTTTATCCATTGCGCAGGGCTCGCTGTCAATCGGTCTGAAACATTGTCGATTGGCGTGCAGCAATGAAAAAGCCCCGTCAGGCATAACCTGACGGGGCTTGATAACGCTGAATCTTGGCGCACTCGGCGGGATTCGAACCCACGACCCCTGCCTTCGGAGGGCAGTACTCTATCCAGCTGAGCTACGAGTGCAACGGGCCGCATGATACCCATCTGTGCCGGTGGCGTCTATCGGCTTGATCCACGGGCGTTTTTCCCGGTCTTGTAGGAGCCGGCTTGCCGGCGATTGGCCTTCAAATCTGTGCCTGGGCGGTCGACTGCTATCGCCGGCAAGCCGGCTCCTACAAGGGGACGTCTAACCATATGCGATATCGGTATTTCACGGGCCAGGCTTATGCCCGTTATCTTCTGGTCACAACTTGTTATAACAAGTCAGCCAACAGCGAAGATGACCATGGCCGAACTGCTCCCCCTGTCCCCGGTACCGCTCTACACCCAGCTCAAGGACCTGCTGCGCGAGCGCATCCTTGACGGCACCTACGCCCCGCACAGCCGCATGCCCTCGGAAAACGAGCTGGGCAAATCTTTCGACGTCAGCCGCATCACCGTGCGCCAGGCGTTGGGCGACCTGCAAAAGGAAGGGCTGATCTTCAAGATCCACGGCAAAGGCACCTTCGTTGCCAAGCCCAAGGCGTTCCAGAACGTCAGCACCCTGCAGGGCCTGGCCGAGTCGATGACGCAGATGGGCTACGAGGTGATCAACCGCCTGCGCAGCCTGCGCCATGTGCCGGCCAACACCCTGGTGGCGGCGCGCCTGCAGGTGGAGGAGGGCAGCCTGGTCACCGAGATCCGCCGGGTGCGCCTGATCAACCGCGAGCCGGTGTCGCTGGAGATCACCTGGCTGCCCCACGCGGTTGGCGAAAAACTCGAGAAGGCCGACCTGGTCACCCGCGACATCTTCCTGCTGCTGGAAAACGACTGCGGCATCGCCCTGGGCCATGCCGACCTTGCCATCGACGCGGTGCTCGCCGACAGCGACCTGACCCAGGCGCTGGAGGTGGAAGAAGGCTCGCCGATCATGCGCATCGAGCGCCTTACCCACACCGCCGACGGCACCCCGCTGGACTTCGAACACCTCTACTACCGCGGCGATGCCTTCCAGTACCGCCTGCGCATCGACCGCCAGAAAGGGGCCAAGGCATGAGCATCCAGACCCAGGACTACGACATCGTGGTGATCGGCGGCGGCACCGCCGGCCCCATGGCCGCGATCAAGGCCAAGGAGCACAACAAGAACCTGCGCGTGCTGTTGCTGGACAAGGCCAACGTCAAGCGCAGCGGCGCCATCAGCATGGGCATGGATGGCCTGAACAACGCCATCATCCCCGGCCACGCCACCCCCGAGCAGTACACCAAGGAAATCACCGTGGCCAACGACGGCATCGTCAACCAGGCCGCGGTGTACGCCTATGCGACAAAAAGCTTCGAGACCATCGAGCAGCTCGACCGCTGGGGGGTGAAGTTCGAGAAGGACGAAACCGGCGACTACGCGGTGAAGAAGGTCCACCACATGGGTGCCTACGTGCTGCCGATGCCCGAGGGCCACGACATCAAGAAGGTGCTGTACCGCCAGCTCAAGCGCGCCCGGGTCGAGATCAGCAACCGCATGGTTTGCACCCGCGTGCTGCTCGATGGCGAAGGCGCCGCAGCCGGGGTACTGGGCTTTGACTGCCGCTCCGGCGAGTTCCGGGTGATCCGCGCCAAGGCGGTGATCCTCGCCTGCGGCGCTGCCGGGCGCCTGGGCCTGCCGTCGTCGGGCTACCTGATGGGCACCTACGAGAACCCGACCAACGCCGGCGACGGCTACGCCATGGCCTACCACGCCGGGGCGGAGCTGGCGAACCTTGAGTGCTTCCAGATCAACCCGCTGATCAAGGACTACAACGGCCCGGCCTGCGCCTACGTTACCGGCCCCTTGGGTGGCTACACCGCCAACAGCAAGGGCGAGCGCTTCATCGAGTGCGACTACTGGAGCGGGCAGATGATGTGGGAGTTCCACCAGGAGCTCGAGGGCGGCAACGGCCCGGTGTTTCTCAAGCTCGACCACCTGGCCGAGGAGACCATCCAGAACATCGAGGAGATCCTGCACAGCAACGAACGCCCGAGCCGCGGCCAGTTCCACGCCGGGCGCGGTACCGACTATCGCCAGCACATGGTCGAGATGCACATCTCCGAAATCGGCTTCTGCTCCGGGCATTCGGCCTCGGGGGTGTGGGTCAACGAAAAGGCCGAGACCAGCGTCAAGGGCCTGTACGCCGCTGGCGACATGGCCGCGGTGCCGCACAACTACATGCTCGGGGCCTTCACCTACGGCTGGTTCGCCGGCGCCAACGCGGCGCAGTACGTGGCCGGGCGTGAGTTCGCCGAGGTCGATGCGCAGCAGGTCGAGCGCGAGCAGGCCCGGGTGTTCGCGCCGCTGCGCCGCGAGCACGGCCTGCCGCCTGCGCAGGTGGAGTACAAGCTGCGGCGCATGGTCAACGACTACCTGCAGCCGCCCAAGGTGACCAAGAAAATGGAAATCGGCCTGGCGCGTTTTGCCGAGATCGAGCGCGACCTTGAGCAGATGAAGGCCAGCAACCCCCATGAGCTGATGCGGGCGATGGAAGTGGCGGTGATCCGCGATTGCGCCGAAATGGCCGCACGCGCGTCGTTGTTCCGCGAGGAGAGCCGCTGGGGGCTGTACCACCACCGGGTCGATTTCCCCGAGCGCAACGATGGCGAGTGGTTCGTGCATTGCCACCTGAAGAAGGGCGAGGACGGTGAGATGACCAGCTTCAAGAAAGCCGTCGAGCCGTACCTGATAGCCCTGGATGCCGAAGAACAGACCGCCTATGACCGGCTGCGGGTAAAAGCCAACGCGGCATAGGCAACACCGAACCCGCTCCCACAGTGACTTGTGCAAGCTTCCAGATAAAGGGCGCCCAAGAAGGCCCCAAGGACCCCGTGAAATGGCCTACCAGCCCCAGGAAATCTTCTTTCGCAGCAGCGCCCCGGTGACCATCGACGAAGACAAGTGCATCGCCGAAAAAGGCTGCACCGTCTGCGTCGAGGTATGCCCCATGGACCTGCTGGCCATCAACCCGGCCACGCAGAAGGCCTACATGGCCTTCGACGAATGCTGGTACTGCATGCCCTGCGAAAAGGACTGCCCCACCGGCGCGGTCAAGGTCGATATCCCGTACCTGCTGCGCTGAAACACCCGCCATCCGGCCGAACCACCGGACGCCCTCCCGCACTGCCCCTCGTTTCCCACCACCCATGCCGGGCGGCGGAGACGACTCTGATACCTATAAACGATTCGAGGGGAACACCCATGCGCCTTGTAGCAACCGTGGCCGGCCTTGCGCTGGCAATCACTGGCCTGAACGCCAGCGCCGAAACCATCCGCATCGCCATCGGCACCCAGGACACCACCATCAACTGCGCCACCGGCGGCCTGTTGATCCGCGAGCTGGGCCTGCTCGACAAGTACCTGCCCCATGACGGCAAGTACAAGGACGCCCAGTACCAGGTGGAGTGGAAAAACTTCACCAGCGGCGCGCCGCTGACCAACGAGATGGTCGCCGGCAAGCTCGACTTCGGCGCCATGGCCGACTTCCCCGGCTCGTTCAACGGCGTTGCCCACCTGGACGCCGGCAAGCGCAGCCTGTTCATCAGCGTGCTGTCCGGCAGCGTGCATGGCAGCGGCAATGGCATCGTGGTGCCGGCCGCCTCCAGCGTGCAGTCGCTGGCCGAGCTCAAGGGCAAGACCATTTCCGTGCCGTTTGCCTCCACCGCCCACGGCATGCTGCTGCGCGCCGTGGCGGCGCAAGGCTGGGACCCGCAAAAAGATGTGCGCATCATCGCCCAGGCACCGGAAATCGCCGGTTCCGCCCTGCGCAGCAACCGCATCGAGGCCCACGCCGACTTTGTGCCGTTCGCCGAGCTGTTCCCCAACCGCGGCTTCGCCCGCAAGATCTACGACGGCGCCCAGGCCAACGCGCCGACCTTCCATGGCGCGCTGGTGGATGCCGATTACGCGAAAAAATACCCCGAGGTGGTCACCGCCTACCTGCGTGCAAGCCTTGAGGCCGACCGCCTGATCGCCGCCGAGCCCGAGAAGTACAGCGAGCTTATCGAGAAGGTCACCGGCATCGAGGCCGAGGTGAACTACCTGTTCCACGGCCCCCTCGGCCTGCAGACCCGCGACCTGACCTGGAAGCCCGAATACCGCCAGGCCGTGGCCACCTCCATCGACACCCTCAAGCTGCTGAAGAAGACCGACCGCGGCCTGGACACCGCCGGGTTCATCGACGACCAGTACATCCGCGCCGCCTTCAAGCAAGCCGGGCAGGACTACGACAAGGCATTGAAGAACTACGACCCGCTGCCGCTCAAGGCCAATGACGCCACCACCGGCAAGCCGATCACCGACTTCAGCCGCCTGGCGCAGATCTGGGTACGCGGTGAGGACAAGGTGCGCCACTACGCCTCCCCGGAAGCGGCGCTTGCCGCCCTGGCCCAGCTGGAGCAGGAGGGCAAGGATATCCGCGCCATCTACGCCCAGGCCGCCGACAGCGGCATCAAGCTGCTGGCCAACCAGGCCTGGTTCGTGCGCAACGGCAAGGGTGAGCTGGCGGCGTTCCTGCTCAAGGGCCAGGCCGAGCAGTACGCCAAGGCCAACGGCGGCGAGGCGCTGGACTTCGTCCACGCCAACCAGAAGCTGCTCGCCCAGCGCTGACCGGAGCCCGCCACCGTGACCCACGACCTCAAACGCTGGCCGTTGCGCCTGGCGTCGTTGCTGGCCTGCCTGTTGTTCTGGCAACTGGCGGCCAGCCACAAGCTCAACCTGCTGCTGTTCACCTTCACCTACGTGCCCACCCCGGGCGCGGTGCTCGACGCCGCCTGGCAATTGCTGGCGTCCAACGCATTGCTGGCTCACCTGGGCAGCAGCCTGGCGCGGGTGTTTGCCGGTTACGCTGCAGCGGCGCTGCTGGGGGTGTCGCTGGGCCTGCTGATCGGCCGCTGGCGCTGGCTTGAGGACACCCTGATGCCGCCGCTGGAAGTGCTGCGGCCGATCCCGGCAGTGGCGTGGATTCCGCTGGCGATTCTGATGTTCCCGTCCTCGGAGTTGTCGATGGTGTTCATCACCTTCACCGGGGCGTTGTTTCCGATCCTGCTCAACACGGTGCACGGCGTGGAGGCGGTTGACCCGCGTCTGGTGGCCTCGGCGCGCAGCCTTGGCGCCGGGCGCGGGGCGATCCTGCGCGAGGTGGTGCTGCCCGGCGCCTTGCCCAGCATCGTTACCGGGCTTGCCATCGGCATGGGCACCTCGTGGTTCTGCCTGGTTACCGCCGAGATGATTTCCGGGCAGTTCGGCATTGGTTACTACACCTGGGAGTCCTACACCTTGCAGAACTACCCCGACATCATCGTCGGCATGCTGCTGATCGGCGTGCTGGGCATGGGCAGCAGCGCCCTGGTCAAGCGCCTGGGTGCCCTGGCCACGCCTTGGTACCGGGCGGGGAGGCGCGGCTGATGAACCGTTATCAACAGCTGCCCGGGCGCATCGAGGCCCAGGGCTTGTCGATTCGCCTGGGCCAGGGCCGCGAGGCCTTCGAGGCGGTGCAGGCGCTGGACTTCAGCATCGCCCCGGGCGAGTTCGTGTGCATTCTCGGGCCGTCCGGCTGTGGCAAGTCGACCCTGCTCGGCGCCCTGGCCGGGCACCTTACGCCAGCCAGCGGGCAACTGCGGGTGGATGGCCTGCCGATACCCGGCCCTTCACCCGAGCGCGGCATGGTGTTCCAGCACCACACCTTGCTGCCTTGGCGCAGCGTGCTCGACAACGTCGCCTTTGGCTTGAAGATGCAGGGGCTGGGCAAGGCCGAGCGTCAGCGCAAGGCCGCCGAGATGCTGCAACTGGTGGGCCTGGGCGACTTTGCCGAGCGCTGGCCCAGCCAGTTGTCCGGTGGCATGCAGCAACGCGCCGAGATCGCCCGGGTGCTGATCAACCACCCGCGCCTGCTGCTGATGGACGAGCCCTTTGGTGCACTGGATGCCCAGACCCGCTCGCGCATGCAGGAGCTGCTGCTGGATATCTGGGCGCGCATCCGCACCACCGTGGTGTTCGTCACCCATGACATCGATGAAGCGCTGTTCCTGGCCGACCGCATCCTGGTTATGAGCCCGCGCCCCGGGCGCTTCATTGAAGACCTGCGCCTGGACTTTGCCCGCCCGCGCCGCGCAAGCCTGCTGACCAGCCCCGAATTCACCCACCTGAAACGCCATTGCCTGGCGCTGCTGCGCCATGAAGAAGGCCGCGAACTGCCGCGCCTGACACCGTTGGGCCTGCCCGACGCCGACCATCCTCCGCTGCGGATTGCGCTATGACCGAACGAAGCACCGACAACCCCGACATTCTCGAGCTGCTGCCGCGGCTGGGTGACAGCGACGCCGGTGTGCGGCGTATTGCCCTGATTGCGCTGGCCGACCTGGAAGACCCGGATGGCCTGGCGTGGCTGACCGATGCACTGCTGGTCGATGCCAGTGCCGAAGTGCGCGCCGAGGCCGCGCGCCTGCTTGAAGCCTGGGAAGAGCCCGAAGTGGTGCAGGGCTTGTGCGCCGCTTTGGCCGACCCGGCCGAGCCGGTGCGCCTGGCGGCCGCGCAGAGCCTGAGCGAGCTCAAGACCCAGGAAGCCGGCCAACTGATTCTGCCCTGGGTTGTGCATGCCGACGCCTTCGTGCGGGCCAGCGCCCTGCGGGCACTGCGTGAGCTGCGCCTGGAAGATGCCGCCGGGCCGGCCTTGCGGGCCTTGGTTGACCCGGATGCCGGGGTGCGCCGCGAGGCGGTGGGTATTCTCGGCTGGCTCAAGCATGAGCCAGCCTTGCCCGCCCTGGCCGAGCTGGCCGCCGGCGAGCCGGACACCGAGGTGCGCCGCGCCGCGATCGGCGCCTTGGGCCTGGCCCGCAATACCAGCGTGCTGCCGGCCTTGATCGACGCCTTGGCCGACCCGGCCTGGCAGGTACGCGAGGAGGCCGCCACCACGCTGGGCAAGGTGGGCCATGGCGAGGCCGGTCACGCTTTGATAGCAGCCCTGTCCGACAGCTATTGGCAGGTACGCCTGCGCGCCGCCCGGGCGCTGGGCCGGCTGCGCCACGCCGCTGCCCTGGACGGCCTGGCCGAGCTGCTTGGGCATGGCATCGCCAACCTGCGCAAGGAAGCCGCCCTGGCCCTGGGTGAACTGGGCCAGGCCCGCGCCTTGCCAGCCTTGCAGGCGGCCGAGGCCGACAGCGACCCCGAGGTGCGCAAAGCCGTGCGCATTGCCTTGGCGCAGTTGCAGGGAGCGGTGTGATGCAAGCGCCCAGCGCGCTGCGCAACCGCCGCGAGGCCGGGGAGCTGCAGGTGCAGTGGGGCGGGGCGTGGCAGGTGATCAGCCACGCCCGGCTGCGCGGTGCCTGCCCCTGTTCACAGTGCCGCGCCGCAAGGCTCAAAGGTGCGATCAGCCTGGTGCGCGAGGATGTACGGGTGGAGCGTATCGAGGCCCAGGGGTATGGCTTGCAGCTGGTGTTCAGCGATGGGCATGAGCGGGGGATCTACCCCTGGGAGTACCTGCGCGAATTGGGCTAGCTGACGCTATGTGAGCTCAAATTCTCGAGATTGGCGCGATCCCTGTGGGAAGCGGCCTTGTGTCGCGATGGGCTGCGTAGCAGCCCCGGCGATTTTGTATGAGGTTACAATCCTGGGGCCGCTACGCAGCCCATCGCGACACAAGGCCGCTTCCCACATAGACCGCATGACCTTCAATACGGCGCTGTACCTGTAGGAGCCGGCTTGCCGGCGATAGGGCCGGTTCAGGCAACCCACCCGCTAAAGCGCAATCAACTCCGGCCGCAACCCCTCCACCCGCTGCGTCACCGGTCGCAGGTACCCGCCATCCCCGGTAATCTGGTGCAGCACCCTTTCCCTGAACCCATGCAGCGCCACCCCGGTACGCTGGCGCGGGTGCGGCAAGTCAACTTCCACTACCGCCTTGATCCGCCCCGGCCGCGGCTCCAGCACCACCACCCGGTCGGCCAGGTAGGTGGCCTCTTCGGCGTCATGGGTCACCAGCAAAATGGTCACCCCCGAGCGTTCGCGAATGGCCAGCAACTCGTCCTGCAATTGCTGGCGGGTCAGCGCATCCAGTGCACCGAACGGCTCGTCCAGCAGCAGGATGCGCGGGCTGGACACCAGCCCCCGGGCAATCGCCACGCGCTGGGCCATGCCGCCAGACAGCTGGTGCGGGTAGGCCGACTCGAAGCCCACCAAACCCACCAGTTGCACGAACTCGTGCACCCGCCGGGCGCGCTCACCTTGGGTGAGCTTGTCGTTGGCCAGCCCCAGGCCGATGTTCTGCTCGACCGTCAGCCACGGGAACAGGCGGTGTTCCTGGAACACGATGCCGCGCTCGCCGCCGATGCCACTGACCACCTGGCCATCGACGCGTATGTGACCGCTGTAGTCGTTGTCCAGCCCCACCAGCAGGCGCAGCAGGGTGGACTTGCCGCAGCCCGAAGAGCCGACGATGGCGATGAGCTCGCCCTCGTTGATCGACAGGTCGAAATTGCGGATGGCCTCGAACGCCTGGCCGTCGACGCTGAAGGTCTTGCCGACCCCTTCGAAGCTGACCAGCGGCGGGGTGGCGTCGGGTTGGTTGGCCGCGTGCAGGGCCGGTGTAATGAAGGCGTTCATGCGGATCTCCAGCGCGTGGCGCGTGATTCGAGGCGTTGGCCAAGGTGGCCGAGCAGGGCGCCGACCAGGCCGATCAAGACCATCGCGGCCATCACCTGGTCCATGCGGAACAACTGTTGGGCGCCGATCATCAGGCTGGCGATGCCGCCGTCCGAGGGCATGAAGTATTCGGCGCCAATGGTGCCGAGCCAGGCATAGATCAGCGAAAGGCGCAGCCCGGCGAAAATCGCCGGTGCCGCCCCCGGCAGCACCAGCAGGCGCAGGCGTTGCAACAGGTTCAGGCGCAGCGCCAGGGCGGCCTCGCCCAGTTGTGGCGAAAGGCTGGCGATGCCGCGCTGGGTGGCGATCAGCAGCGGGAAGAACGCCGCCAGGGCGACGAACACCAGCTTGGCCCCTTCACCCAGGCCAAACCAGGCGGTCAGCAGCGGCACCCAGGCGAACAGCGCCACCTGGCGCAGCGCCGACAGGCTCGGGCCGAACACGCGTTCGGCACTGTGCGACAAGCCCAGCAGCAAGCCAACGGCAAAGCCTGCGCCGCCGCCCAGCAGCAGGCCGGCCAGGGTGCGTTGCAGGCTCAGGCGCATGGCATCGGGCAGTGAGCCATCCTGCACACCGGCATACAGGCTGCGCAGCACGTCCAAGGGTGAGCTGAGGATGTTGGCATCGACCCAGCCAAAGCGGTTGGCCGCCTGCCACAGCACCAGCAGCGCCGCTGGCAGCAGCAGGCTCTGCCAGCCCCGTGGAATTTCGCCGCGGCGCTGTTCGCCGGTGGGTGGCTGCGGCCAGTACAGCAGCTTGCGTTCCAGGCGGCTGAAACCCCGGTCCATCAGTGCGCCCACCAGGCCGATCAGCACGATGCACAGCAACACCAGGT
Organism: Pseudomonas xanthosomatis; assembly: GCF_019139835.1. NCBI lineage: Bacteria > Pseudomonadati > Pseudomonadota > Gammaproteobacteria > Pseudomonadales > Pseudomonadaceae > Pseudomonas > Pseudomonas xanthosomatis. The sequence continues at coordinate 694,585 of NZ_CP077075.1, forward strand.
CGAGCATGAACAGCTGGCGGCCCCACACCATCAGGTAACCGATGCCTTCGCTGGAGGCCAGCAGCTCGACCGCCAGCAACGAGGTCCAACCGGCAGCCAGAGCCAGGCGTGTACCGGCCAGGAAGGCGGGCAGGGCGGCCGGCAGCAGCAGGCGCCAGAACAACAGGTGCGGTGGCAGGCGCAGGGTGGCGGCGGCTTCGCGCAGCTTGGGCTGGGCATCGCGTACGCCCACCAAGGTGTGCAGGGTTACCGGCACCACCACGGCTTTGACCAGCACCACCAGCTTGAGCAACTCGCCGATGCCGAAGAACAGCATGAACAGCGGAATCCAGGCCAAGGTAGGGATTTGCGCCAGGGCCACGAAGCTGGGCAGCACCAGGGTTTGCGCCCGCCGTGAGCCACCTAGCCAGGTCCCCAGCAGCAGGCCGCTGGCAATGCCCGCCAACAGGCCCCAGAGCAGCCGCTGCAGGCTTATCCACAGGTGCCCCCAGATCTCGCCCGCGCCAAATTCCAGCGCGCTCTGCCACACCAGCGCCGGTGCCGGCAGAATCTGCTCGCTCATCCAGTGCTCGCGGCTGGCCACCACCCAAAGCGTCAGCACCAGCAACGGCACCAGCCAGGGCAAGGCGTGGGAGCGGGCTTGCCCCGCGATGGGGCCGCGCGCCAACCCGGCAAGACGCCAAGCATTGCCCCCGAGAACTCCACTCATCGGCCCATCTCCCAAAGCGTTCCTTGATTATTCTTTTATGGAATTAAAAATTCACATAAATAACGATCAAGAGATAAGAGCATGCGTTCCCTGCATGCGCAAAGCCCGTTTCATTGCGTTTTGCTCATATTTTTCATGCGCTTTCTGCAAGCCGCCCGCAGGCCCGCAGTGCGCCTGATTTATGCATTTCAGTTACTACAAAATCAGCTTTCGGTCTTTGTAGGTTCTAACCCCGTCCGCCTAGCTTCTGGCCAAACAGCGCCGGCCTTTTGCCGGTGGCAGCCTGCCAAGGAGCCTTGCCATGCACACCCCGTTGCGTCACCTGTTCACCGCCCTGGGCCTGTTCGGCGCGTTGCTGCTGAACGCCAACGCCGCCGAACTGGCCAAACCCGAAAGCATCCGCATTGCCGTGCCCGACCTGAGCGCCGGCAGCAAGCACAGCGCTGGCGGGGTGGTCGATGTGCTGCGTGACCAGCAACTGCTGGAAAAGGAGTTCGCCAAGGACGGTATCCGTATCGACTGGCTGTTCTTCAAAGGCGCCGGCCCGGTGGTGAATGAGGCCCTGGCCAACGGCCAGGCCGACTTCGCCTACCTGGGCGACCTGGCGGCCATCGTCGGCAAGGCCAACGGGCTCGATACCCGTGTGCTCAGCGCCGGGGTGCGCAACGTGAAGAGCTACCTGGGCGTGGTACCGGGCTCGGGCATCCACAGCCTGCAAGACCTCAAGGGCAAGCGCGTGGCGGTGTTCCGCGGCACCGCCAACCAGCTGTCGTTCGCCAGTGCGCTGGCCAGCCAGGGGCTGTCGGAGCGCGACCTGAAGGTAATCAACCTCGACTTCAATGCCTCCAACGCCGCCCTGGCGGCCAAGCAGATCGATGCCGCCTGGGGCCTTTCCAACCTGCTGTCGCTGCGCGAGCGCGGCCTGGTGGAACTGCCGGTGAACTCCCGCGACCTCAAGGGCGCCGGCAGCACCCAGGCGGTGTTGCTGGGCACCGGTGCGTTCATCCGCCAATACCCCGAGCTGGTGCAGCGCCTGGTCAACGCCCAGCAGCAAGCCACCGACTGGTTGCGTGACGAACACAACCGCGAGGCTTTCGTGGAACTGGTGGCCAGCAATGCCAACTGGCCACGCAGCATCCTCAGTGAGGACCTGGCCAAGGAGGACCTGGCCAATTACTTCGACCCGCGCCTGGACCCAGGCTTCATCGCCCAACTGCAGCAAGGCGTGGACCTGGCCGCCAAGGAGCGCCTGATACGCCGTGGCTTCCAGGTGGCCGACTGGGTCGAACCGCGTTTTCTTGATGCTGCCCTGAAACAGGAACAGGCCGCCCAGGCCGCCCGCTGACCCGACAACAACCGTGAGGACCACGACCATGAGCAACGCCGCACTGGCCACCGCGCCGCAAGCAATCGAACTGGACATTCACCCCGTCGCCGGGCGCATCGGCGCCGAGATTCGCGGGGTCAAGCTGTCCGCCGACCTCGACCCCGCCACCCTCGATGCCATCCAGGCCGCGTTGGTGCAGCACAAGGTGATCTTCTTCCGCGGCCAGACTCACCTGGACGACGTTGGCCAGGAAGCCTTCGCCCAACTGCTCGGCGAGCCCATCGCCCACCCCACCGTGCCGGTGGTCGACGGCACCAGCTACCTGCTGCAGCTGGACGGCGCCGAAGGCCAGCGGGCCAACTCGTGGCATACCGACGTGACCTTCGTCGATGCCTACCCCAAGGCTTCGATCCTGCGTAGCGTGGTGGCCCCGGCCTCTGGCGGCGACACGGTGTGGGCCAACACCGCCACCGCCTACCAGGAGTTGCCCGAGCCGCTGCGCGCCCTGGCCGACCAGCTGTGGGCGGTGCACAGCAACGAATACGACTACGCCAGCGTCAAGCCCGACGTCGACCCGGCCAAGCTTGAGCGTTACCGCAAGGTGTTCACCTCGACCGTGTACGAAACCGAGCACCCGGTGGTGCGGGTGCACCCGATCAGCGGTGAGCGGGTGCTGCAGTTGGGGCACTTCGTCAAACGCATCAAGGGGTATTCGCAGGCAGACTCGCAGCACCTGTTCAGCGTGTTGCAGGGCCATGTGACGCGCCTGGAAAACACCGTGCGCTGGCGCTGGCAGGCCGGTGACGTGGCGATCTGGGACAACCGCGCGACCCAGCATTACGCGGTTGACGACTACGGCACCCAGCCACGTGTGGTACGCCGGGTAACCCTGGCCGGCGAGGTGCCGGTGGGGGTGGATGGGCAGTTGAGCCGGACAACGCGTAAAGGTTGAAGGCTGTCAATCAACCTCTGAGAGCCATACATACCCTGTAGGAGCGGCCTTGTGCCGCGATGGGCTGCGCAAGGCCGCTCCTACAGGCTATAGGTTCAGGTTCCTGCTAGATCGGCTCGACCTGCGCATCACACGCAATCAACTGCCTCACCAACCCCTGCGCCAGCGGTGACAGTCCATACCCTACCCGGCTCACCACCCCGTAGCGGGTGTAGAACGCCTCTTCCTGCTCCGGCGCAAGGTCCGCAAGCTTCAGTGCCACCAACCCCCGCTCCATCTGGTACGGCCGCAGGTTGGCGCTGCAGGCGATGCCGATGGTGTCCGAATGCAGCACCACGTTCAGCAGCGCATAACCATGCTCGCACTCCACGCTCGGCAAGAAGTCCTGGCGCCCGCTCAGGTCGCTGAGGATCTTGCGGATGTTCGGCGGGCGGAAGGTGGTGGCCAGCGGGTAGTCGAACAGATCGCGGGCGCGCACCTCGCTGCGTTCGGTCAGCGGGTGCCCGGCGCGGCAGCAGAAGTGCCAGCGCTGCGGCGCCAGCTTGTGCACCTGGTAATCCGGGTCGGCCTCGAACTGGCGGGTGTCGGCAACGAAGAACTCGATCTCTTCGGCCACCAGCTTGCGGTTCAGCGCCTGCCAGTTGTCCACCTGAAAGCAGGTGCGCGCCGCCGGGTATTCGGCCACGAAGCGCGCCACCGCCCGGGGTACCAGGCCGCCGGCCGGGGCCGGCCCCGAGCCGAAGCGCACCACACCGGTGGTGGCGCCATTGAACTGGTTGATCTCGTTGACCAGGTTGTGCGCCCCGTGCACCAGCCGGCGTGAATGCTCCAGCACCAACAGGCCCTGGCGGGTCGGTGCCAGCTCCTTGCTGGCGCGGTCCACCAGGCGGCAGCCGATGTTGTGCTCGAGCGTCTGGATGCTGCGGCTGAACGCCGATTGCGAGAGGTTCACCGCGGCAGCCGCGGCCACGAAGCTGCGGTGTTCAACCAAGGCGATGTAGTGGCGAAGCTGGCGCAGGTCGATATGCATTTTCTACATGGAAACTTTCGGTGGAATGCAATTGCCGGGAAGGGTTGAGGCTTTTATAAAGGGTGTTACTTATTCCACAAAATATGAATTACAAATATTTATATCTCATAAAAGAATAAAGCCCCGCTGATCGCGATTCGGTTCCGCCAACGGAAATGCTCGCCAGGGCCCATGCCTCAAGGAGCATCTGCATGTCCGGAGTTTTCCGTTGGCCGACGCGTGCGTCGTTGTTTGCCCTTCAACCCCTGGCCGCTGGTGTGCTGCTGGCCACCTCCGGCGCAAGTTTTGCCGAGCAGGCCGCCCCGGCCACCCCGGCTGCGTCCCAGGAAGCCAAGCTCGGTACCGTCACGGTCAATGCACGGCGCCGCGAGGAAACGGCGCAAAGCGTGCCCACGCCGATCAGCGTGCTCGACAGCGAAACCCTGGAAACCCAGCGCATCTACCGGGTGCAGGACTTGCAGCAACTGGTGCCCAGCACCAACGTGGCCTACGTGCATGCCCGCCAGTCGAGCATCTCCATCCGTGGCCTGGGCAACAACCCGGCCAGCGACGGCCTGGAGGGCAGCGTCGGCATCTACCTGGACAACGTCTACCTGGGGCGCCCGGGCATGGCGGTGTTCGACTTGCTCGACGTCGAGCAACTGGAGGTGCTGCGTGGCCCGCAAGGCACGCTGTTCGGCAAGAACACCACCGCCGGGGTACTCAACATCACTACCCGCAAGCCCACCTTCCACCAGGAAGGCAGCGTGCAGTCGTCGCTGGGCGAGGACGGCTACTGGCAGACCCAGGGGAGTTTTTCCGGGCCGCTCACCGATACCCTCGCCGGGCGCATCAGCGCCTACCACACCGAGGACGATGGCTATGTGAAGAACATCTACAACGGCCACGACCTCAACGGCGGCCAGCGCCAGGGCTTTCGCACCCAGCTGCTGTTCAAGCCCGACGACAACTTCAACCTGCGCTGGATCGGCGAGTACAACGAGGAGGACTCGGACAACGGCATCCTCAGCCTGTACAGCACCGGGCCGACCATCAATGGCGTGAACCGCTACGAAAGCCTGGCGGCGCAGGCCGGCGCTACTTTGGTGTCGGGCAAGGACCGCAAGGTCAACTTCGACGCCGACCAGCGGGTGACGGTGTTCCAGGGCGGCACCTCGGTGGAGGCCAACTGGACCCTGCCCAACGACTTCACCCTGACCTCGATCAGCGCCTACCGCTGGTGGGACTTCACCCCGCGCAACGATGACGGCTTGAACGTACCGGTGTTCAGCAGCGCCGGGGTGTCGGTGCGCGACAAACAGTATTCCCAGGAAATCCGCCTGGCATCGCCCACCGGCGGCTTCTTCGACTATGTGCTGGGCGCCTACTACTTCAAGCAGGACCTGGACAACAAGTCGTTCACTTACTACGGCGCGCAAGCCGATATCTGGAACGCCACCCCGGCCGGCGCCCTGGCCAACGTCAGCACCATCGGCAACGGCCACATCGACACCGACAGCTACGCCCTGTTCGGCCAGGCTACCTGGCACCTTACCGAGCGCCTGGACTTCACCGCAGGCGTACGTGGCACCTACGAAGAGAAAAACGCCTGGGTAACCCGCGATGCCCCGGTGGGCGGTGCTGCGGTGACCGGCGCTGCGGCTGCGGCGCGCCAGGGCCGGGTGGGGGCCTACGATTCGGGCGACCTCAGCCAGTACAGTTTTTCGCCGTCCGGGCTGCTGAGCCTGAGTTACCGCTTCACCGACCAGTTGCTCGGCTATGCCAGCCTGACCCACGGCGAGAAGTCCGGTGGCGTCAACCTCACCGTCGGCGCGGCGCCGCGGCTGGGCACCGATTCGCTGCTGGTGGGCACCGAGCGGGCCAACAACGCCGAACTGGGGCTCAAGAGCACCTGGTTCGACGACCGCCTGCAGCTCAACAGCAACCTGTTCTGGACCGAGGTGCACGGCTACCAGGCCAACGTCTACGACCAGGTCAACCGCGTGCAGTACCTGGCCAACGCCGGCAACGTGCGCTCCCGCGGGCTTGAGTTCGAGGCCACGGCGCTGCCGGTACGCGGCCTGACGTTGAACTTCAACGGTTCGTGGAACGACGTGCGCTACACCCAATACGATGACGCCCCGTGCCCGCCGGAAGTGAGCCTGGCCAATGCCACCGCTACTTGCGACCTGTCTGGCCACCAGGTGGTCGGCGCCTCCAAGTACATCGCCAACCTCAACGGCCAGTACAAGTGGCAACTGGCCGAGCACATCGAGCCCTACGTCACCGCCAGCTACGCCTTCCGCTCGAAGGCGGTGGGCACCATCGACGACTCCGACTACGGCCAGATCCCCAGCTACGCCATCGTCAACCTGTCTACCGGCGTGCGCCTGGACCAGGGCGACGGCGTGCTCGACCTGTCGCTGTGGGTGAAGAACGCCGGCGACAAGACCTATTTCACCAGCCTGTGGAACTCGGCCAACGGCGGCTATGCCGGCGTGCTGGGCACTCCGCGCACCGTGGGCGCCACCGCCCGTTACGACTTCTGAGCACAAGGAGCTTTGCCATGAATGCCAAGACCCAGCCCCACGACCTGCCCGAAGGCGCCTGCGTCAGTGCCCGGGTGCCCGACCACAGCGAAGCCCTGCTGGGCGATGTGGTGGTCAACCCCTACCGCCTGGCACCCCTGACCGCCATCGTGCGCGACGGAGGCCGCAACCTGAGCGCCGCCCATGTGCGGGTGCTGGGGCGCGGCGAGCGGGGTGTGGCCATCAGCTATGAGGTTTCGCAGCAATCGCTGTGGACTTACGGCGGCATCCCGGTGTTCGGTTTGTACCCCGACCACGTCAACCAGGTGGAGGTGAGCTACAAGCTGGACGGTGAGCGCATCCGCGAGCGCTATGAAATCTACGCCCCGGCGGTGCGCCTGCCGGTGGTGGCCAAACAGACCGCCGCGTTGCCCGAGGTGGAGCCGGTTACCGTGGCGCCGGGCTTCGAGCAGCGCCTGTACCTGTTCAACCACCTGCTGGCTGATATCCCAGGGGCCAAGGCTTTCAAGTGGAACGGCCTGGGTGGGGCGGCGGAGTGGGACTCGGTGGGCAACAACTGGATCGCCGACAGCAATGGTGATGTGCGCTGGTACCTGGACATTGAGCAGATCCACGATTCCAACCGCCGCGACGGCCTGGGCGGCACCATGGGCTTTCACCAGACCCGCGACGGCAAGCTGATCTGGGGCCAGGGCCAGACCTACTCCAAGTACGACCTGCTGGGCCGGCGCATCTGGCAGCGCAACCTGCCGGACAAGTTCGCCGATTTTTCCCACGAAATCCGCGAGACCAGCAACGGCACCTACCTGCTGCGGGTAGGCACCAGCGACTACCGGCGCCCCGACGGCAAGCGCGTGCGCTCGATACGCGACCACATCATCGAGCTCAACGAAGCCGGTGACGTGCTGGACTTCTGGGACCTCAACCAGATCCTCGACCCGTACCGCGGCGAGCTGCTTGAGACCCTGGGCAAGGCGGCCATCCAGCTGCCGGCCGGGGTGCAACGCCAGGAAGAGCGCCTGGCCAACGAGCTGGCCGAAGGCGACCTGCCGTTCGGCGATACCCCGGGCGTAGGCACCGGGCGCAACTGGGCCCATGTGAATGCCATCGACTACGATGCCGATGACGACAGCATCATCGTTTCAGCACGCCACCAGGGTGTGGTGAAAATTGGCCGTGACAAACAGGTGAAGTGGATCCTCGCTGCACCGCAAGGCTGGCCCGCGCGCCTGCAGGACAAGGTGCTCAAGCCGGTGGGCGAGGGCTTTGAGTGGTCCTGGACCCAGCACACCGCCTGGCTGACCGGGCGCGGCACGCTGACCGTGTTCGACAACGGCTGGGGGCGCGACTTCGGGCCGACCAAGCTCAGCGGCAACTACAGCCGGGCGGTGGAGTACAAGGTCGACGAAACCAACGGCACGGTCGAGCAGTTGTGGCAGTACGGCAAGGAGCGCGGCGATGAGTGGTACAGCCCGATCACATCGGTGGTGGCGTACCGGGCCGATACCGACACCCAGTTCATCTATAGCGCGTCGGTGAACTACCTGACGCCGCAGAAACTCACCACCACGGTGCTCAACGAAGTGCGCCGGGGTACGCAGGAGGTGGTGGTGGAGCTGAAAGTGCACAGCCGCCAGCCGGGGAGCGTGGGGTACCGGGCGTTGGTGATCGATCTGGAAAAGGCGTTCTGAGTTGTTCCTGCCGGGAGGGCCGTCGGTCCTCCCTTCATCATTCCCCCCGCATCTTCGTCTAACCTTCGAGGGCCCTTTCGCGGGCACGCCCGCTCCCACAGGTTCAGTGCTGTGCTTCAAACCAGCGCTGAACCTGTGCAAGCGGGCTTGCCCGCGAATGGCCATACAGTGGTTTTCGGACGGGGTGTTCAACCATTCGTTCTTTTTTTCGAACAGGCTATTGTCCAACACCCCAGCTGCCGCTTAGCATTCTGTTTGAGATTTCAAACGCTCAGCGCCCAGGCGTCGAACACCCTGGTGCACGAATTCCTGACGGCCGCCCCCTATTGGGGGCGCCTTTTCATCAATCAATAATTCGCAGTAAAGGGAAGCCGACATGCAGCTCAAAGACGCTCAGTTGTTCCGCCAGCAAGCCTTCATCAACGGTGAGTGGCTGGATGCGGACAGCGGTCAGACCATCAAGGTGACCAACCCGGCTACCGGTGAAGTGATCGGTACCGTGCCGAAGATGGGCGCCGCCGAAACCCGCCGCGCCATCGAGGCCGCCGACAAGGCCCTGCCAGCCTGGCGTGCACTGACCGCCAAAGAGCGTGCCGGCAAGCTGCGCCGCTGGTTCGAGCTGATGATCGAGCACCAGGACGACCTGGCCCGCCTGATGACCACCGAACAGGGCAAGCCGCTGGCCGAAGCCAAGGGCGAAATCGCCTATGCCGCCTCGTTCATCGAGTGGTTCGCCGAAGAAGCCAAGCGCGTTTACGGCGATGTCATCCCGGGCCACCAGCCAGACAAGCGCCTGATCGTCATCAAGCAGCCGATCGGCGTTACCGCTGCCATCACCCCGTGGAACTTCCCTGCGGCAATGATCACCCGTAAAGCCGGCCCGGCCCTGGCCGCCGGTTGCACCATGGTGCTCAAGCCTGCTTCGCAGACCCCGTACTCCGCCCTGGCCCTGGTCGAGCTGGCTACCCGTGCCGGCATCCCGGCTGGCGTGCTCAGCGTCATCACCGGCAGCGCCGGCGAAGTGGGTTCGGAGCTGACCGGCAACTCCCTGGTACGCAAGCTGTCCTTCACCGGCTCCACCGAAATCGGTCGCCAGCTGATGGAAGAGTGCGCCAAGGACATCAAGAAGGTCTCGCTGGAGCTGGGTGGCAACGCCCCGTTCATCGTGTTCGACGACGCCGACCTGGACAAGGCGGTCGAGGGCGCGATCATCTCCAAGTACCGCAACAACGGCCAGACCTGCGTTTGCGCCAACCGTATCTACGTGCAGGACGGCGTCTATGACGCGTTCGCCGAGAAGCTGGCCGCTGCTGTTGCCAAGCTCAAAATCGGTAACGGCCTGGAAGAAGGCACCACCACCGGCCCGCTGATCGACGGCAAGGCCGTGGCCAAGGTCCAGGAGCACATCCAGGACGCGGTCTCCAAAGGCGCCAAGGTGCTGTCCGGCGGCAAGCTGATCGAAGGCAACTTCTTCGAGCCGACCATTCTGGTCGACGTGCCGAAAACCGCCGCTGTCGCCAAGGAAGAGACCTTCGGCCCACTGGCGCCGCTGTTCCGCTTCAAGGACGAGGCTGAAGTCATCGCCATGTCCAACGACACCGAGTTCGGCCTGGCCTCGTACTTCTACGCCCGCGACATGAGCCGCGTGTTCCGCGTTGCCGAAGCCCTGGAATACGGCATGGTGGGTATCAACACCGGCCTGATCTCCAACGAAGTGGCGCCGTTCGGTGGCATCAAGGCCTCGGGCCTGGGCCGCGAAGGTTCCAAGTACGGCATCGAGGACTACCTCGAAATCAAATACCTGTGCCTGAGCATCTGATCCGGCACTAGCGGTTTTTACCTCTGCCAGCGGGGCGCGAGAGCGACGCCTCGCTGGTCTTTTTGACACTGCAGTACCTGGTGGCTAGGGCGTTCACGACAGTCGATCAACGAATACTGACCGTGCACCTTCCAGCCACCCCCGAATAAAAGCGCCGTCAGAGTCGGCGCAATGAGGGCATTATGAGCAAGACCAACGAATCCTTGATGCAACGCCGTGTCGCCGCCGTCCCGCGTGGCGTTGGCCAGATTCACCCGATCTTCGTCGAGAGCGCGAAGAACGCTACGGTGATCGACGTTGAAGGCCGCGAACTGATCGACTTCGCTGGCGGCATCGCAGTACTGAACACCGGCCACCTGCACCCGAAAGTGGTTGCCGCTGTGCAAGAGCAACTGACCAAGGTCAGCCACACCTGCTTCCAGGTGCTGGCCTACGAGCCTTACGTCGAGCTGTGCGAGAAGATCAACAAGCTGGTCCCGGGCGACTTCGACAAGAAGACCCTGCTGGTCACCTCTGGCTCCGAAGCCGTTGAAAACGCCGTGAAAATCGCCCGTGCCGCCACCGGCCGCGCCGGCGTGATCGCCTTCACCGGCGGCTACCACGGCCGTACCATGATGACCCTGGGCCTGACCGGCAAGGTCGTGCCGTACTCCGCTGGCATGGGCCTGATGCCAGGCGGCGTGTTCCGCGCGCTGTTCCCGAGCGAGCTGCACGGTGTCAGCGTTGACGACGCCATCGCTTCGGTCGAGCGCATCTTCAAGAACGACGCCGAGCCGCGTGACATCGCTGCAATCATCCTTGAGCCGGTACAAGGCGAAGGCGGCTTCCTGCCAGCCCCTAAAGAGCTGATGAAGCGCCTGCGCGAGCTGTGCGACAAGCACGGCATCCTGCTGATCGCCGACGAAGTGCAGACCGGCGCTGGCCGTACCGGCACCTTCTTCGCCATGGAGCAGATGGGCGTTTCGCCTGACCTGACCACCTTCGCCAAGTCCATCGCTGGCGGCTTCCCGCTGGCCGGTGTGTGCGGCAAGGCCGAGTATATGGACGCCATCGCCCCGGGCGGCCTGGGCGGTACCTACGCAGGTTCGCCAATCGCTTGCGCCGCAGCCCTGGCGGTTATCGACGTGTTCGAAGAAGAGAAACTGCTGGACCGCAGCAAGGCTGTTGGCGAGCGCCTGACCGCCGGCCTGCGTGAAATCCAGAAGAAGCACCCGATCATCGGTGACGTCCGTGGTCTGGGCTCGATGATCGCCGTGGAAGTCTTCGAAAAAGGCACCCACACCCCGAACGCCGCTGCCGTTGCACAGGTTGTGGCCAAGGCGCGCGACAAGGGCCTGATCCTGCTGTCCTGCGGTACCTACGGCAACGTTCTGCGCATCCTGGTGCCGCTGACCGCCGAAGACACCCTGCTGGACAAAGGCCTGGCCATCATCGAAGAGTGCTTCGCTGAACTCGCGTGATGTGACCCGCTGCAGAAAAAACCCGCCTCGGCGGGTTTTTTTGTGCCGTTTGTAGCCTTATGGCGCTAAGGTTGTAGGAGGATTCCGAGGAAGCTGCGATGGATCGTGCGTCATTACTGGAGAGTCGCTCATGAGCGCTGTCGACCCCGTCCCCCCTAGCGTGCTGATTGTCGAAGGTGACCCCTGGGTGCGCGACATGCTGCGCGAGATGCTGCTGAGCGTGCGCTGCGATGCCCGCCTGCAGGTTTGCGCCGACGGCTCCCAGGCACTGAGCGCGCTTTCGAGCAAACCGGACCTGATCATCGCGGCCCGTGAACTGCCCAGTGGTGATGGCCTGGACCTGCTGCGCAAGGTGCGCACCGGCACCGAAAAACCAAGTTTGCCGTTCATCCTGCTGAGCGAGCGCAGCGACCCGGCGAGTGTGAAGGAGACCCTGCGCTTTCACCCGACCGAGTACCTCAGCAAACCGGTGAACCTGGACAAGCTGCGCAAGCGCCTGGAGGTGTTGCTGGTGGGCGAGGGCGAGGCGGTCGTCTGCCCGGTGCCGGCGTTGTCGCCCGGGGCCAGGCTGGCGGATTACCTGGAGCAGCGCCGCGCCACGGCCGATGGCGGCCCGCTGTTCGCCGATGTGCAAAAAGCCATCAAACGCGCGCTCGACCCTCAGGGGCTCAACCTCAAGGTGCTCGAAGAGGAAGTGCGCGACGACCCGCAGATCACCGCCGTGCTGATTGCCGCAGCCAACAGCGCAGCCCTGCACCGCGACGCCCCCGCGCAGACCCTGTTGCAGGCACTGAACAAGCTGGGCAGCACCCAGAGCATGAACCTCATCCTCGGCCTGACCCTCAAGCGCAGTGCGCGCCTGAGCGACCCGCTGCTGTCGCGGCATGCCGCGCATTACTGGAACCTGTCGCTGCACACCGCCGAGTACGGCCGCACCCTGGCGCGCCTGCTGGAAGTGGATGAAGGCCGCTGTTATTGCGCCGGGCTGTTGCATTGCCTGGGCGATTTGGCGGTGCTGCGTACCTTGCAGGAATGGCGCCTGGCAGGGGGCGAGCTGGACGAGGACCAGGTGCATCTGTCGCTCAACGAGTTCGGCGCGCCGTTCGGTTCGGCGCTGCGTACCCGCTGGCGCCTGCCGCTGAACCTGCGCGAGCTGATCGCCGCGGTGTACCAGCTTGGTGGCGGGGTGTATTCCCGGGAGATCCTGGCCATGAACCTGTCCGGGCAGATGGCCCGGCTCAAGCCCAGCGAAGGGCTGGAGAAGGTCGCCGGTAGCAAGACTGCGCGGTTGCTCAAGCTTGGCCTGCCGGAATTGACCCGCATGCGCAAGGTCAACCCCCATGCGGTGGCCGAGGAAGAAGCGGCCAAGGCCAAGGCGGCGGCTGGGGAAGAGGCAGCGCGGTTGGCCCAGGCTGCTGAGCCGGAGGTGGCTGAGACGCCGCCGCCTCAAGCTGCGTCAACGCCCGAAGAAGGGGACGGCAAGCAGGTGTGAGGATGCAAAAAAACCGGCCATGGCCGTAATGCTGTTCACTTAGAATTGCCGGGGCCGCTTTGCGGCCCATCGCGACACAAGGCCGCTTCCCACAGGTACTGCGCATGGCTTGGTAATTCAGCCTTGCTCAGTACCTGTGGGAAGCAGCCCCAACCCAGGCAACGCCTCTGTTAAGTGAACAGCATTAGGCCATGGCCGGGTTTTTTGTAAGTCCCTCAAGGGGAGGTAAAACGCTCAGTGCCTCGGTGGGCTACGGGGCAACGATGGAAAATCCAGATAAGGCTGTCAAACCTTTAGTGAGCTCGCAGGTCAGTTCTCATGCCTGTCTGCTTGTAGTCATCAGCCTCTGATGATCTGGTTCTTGCCCTGTCGTTTGGCCTGGTACATCGCCGCATCGGCCCGGGCGAACAGGGTGTCGAGGGTTTCGTCGTCGTCGGTCAGCCCGGTCAACCCCTGGCTCACCGTAACACCGTAGGTCTGCTGCCCGTGGGTAAAGCTCAGGCGCTGGATTTCGCGCTGCAGGCGTTCGGCGATCTGCTCGGCCACCTGGGCGGTGCAGCCCGGGAAGACGGCCGCGAACTCTTCGCCGCCAATGCGCCCGAACAGGTCGCCACGGCGTAGCACGGCCTTGCCACTGTCGGCGATGCGTTGCAGCACCTGGTCGCCTTCCTGGTGGCCGTAGCTGTCGTTGATTTGCTTGAAGTCGTCGATGTCCAGCAGCAGGAACGCCATGGGCGTGCCGTCTTCGCGGGCGCTGTCGAAGGCTTGCTGGGCGCATTCGAAAAAGTGCCGGCGGTTGCTGCTCTGGGTGAGGACGTCGGTGGTGGCCAGGCGCTGCAGCTCGCCTTCGAGCTGTTTCTTTTCGGTGATGTCCTCGGCGATGCCGACGATGATCACCCGCTGGTCACCTTCACGCTGCTGGTTGATGTAGCACTTGTCGCTGAGCCAACGCACCTCGCCGGCGGCATTGAGAATGCGGTACTCGCGGTCCTCGACGGTGCCCTTGACCAGCACCTGGGCCAGGCTGCGTTCGGCGTATTCGAGGTCGTCCGGGTAGATCGCGTCGCGCCACTCGTTGTAGTCGGCCAGCACCAGGCTGGCCGGGCGGCCGAAAATGCGTTCGAAGGCCGGGCTCACGTAGAGCACTTGGCGGGTTTCCCAGTCGAAGGCCCACAACACGGCGTTGACGCTGTCGAGCAGCGAGGAATACAGCTGTTCGCGTTCGCTCAGGCGCGCCACTTCGCCTTGGGCGTGGAGCAGGGCGAGCAGGGTCTGGGCGGCTTCCGGGCGGGGAGTGCCGGTGGTGGGGTGGTCTTTGGCCATGAGCACGAAACAGGTCTCGACAAAGGGCGTGCGGCCCTGACCGGCCCGCCACGCTGGGCGATATGCCGAGTTTGAGTCGTATTTCGCGGGGGAAGTTCCGCTTGGCACGCCCCAGGACGGGGCGTGCCGATCAACGGCGTCAGGCGCCGGTGGGGCGTAGAGAGTAGGTTTTAAGCTGGGCGGCGAAGTCGCGCAGCGACTGGATGCCACTGGCCTCTGCCTCGTGAACCCAGTCTTTGATGGCCGCGAGCATGTCGTGGCCGTTGGCGCTGGTACGGGCCCATATCTGCTGCAGCGCCAGGCGTTTCTCGTAGATGGTCTTGAGTGCCTGGCTGTGGGCCAGCATCGACTCGATGCGCAGGTGGTGGCGGTCTTGCAGCAGGCTGGTTTCCCGCGACAGCAGGCGCTTGGCGCGGCGGAAACGGTGGCGCACCGATGCATCGACCTTGTCCAGCTCCTGCTTCACCAGCGGGCCGATCACCAGCTTGCGGTACTGGGCCATGATCTGGAAGCGGTTGTTGAGGATGGCCATGGCGGTGTCCATGTCCAGCGAAGCCTTGCCCTCGACCCGGTGGGCGATGGGCGCGACACGCTGCACCTTGGCCAGGCGCAGCAGGCTCAGCAGACGGATCCACATCCAGCCCATGTCGAACTCCCAGCGCCGCACCGACAGCTTGGCCGAGTTGGGGTAAGTGTGGTGGTTGTTGTGCAGCTCTTCACCACCAATGATGATGCCCCAGGGCACCAGGTTGGTGGCGGCATCGCGGCACTCGAAGTTGCGATAGCCCACCGCGTGGCCCAAGCCATTGACCACGCCTGCGGCCCAGAACGGGATCCAGGCCATTTGCACTGCCCAGATGGTGATGCCGATGGTGCCGAACAGCAGCAGGTCGATCACCGCCATCAGCGCGATGCCGCCGAGCTTGTAGCGCGAGTAGACATTGCGCTCGAGCCAGTCATCCGGGCAGTTCTTGCCGTAGATGCGCAGGGTTTCTTCGTTGCGAGCCTCTTCGCGGTACAGCTCGGCGCCCTTGCGCAGCACTGTGGCCAGGCCTTTGTGAACCGGGCTGTGTGGGTCGTCAGGGGTTTCGCACTTGGCGTGGTGCTTGCGGTGGACGGCGGTCCACTCGCGGGTGTTCTGCGCCGTGGTCAGCCACAGCCAGAAGCGGAAGAAATGCTTGAGGCCTGCATTGAGCTCCAGCGCGCGGTGCGCCGAATAGCGGTGCAGGTAGATGGTCACGCTGACGATGGTCAGGTGAGTCATCAGCAGGGTGACGCCGACCAGTTGCCAGGCCGACAAGTCGAGCAAACCGTAGTACCACATGGCGGGAAAAACCCTCGAAAACACAGGGAAACAACGTCGGCATTATCCCTTGGCAGGCAAATAAAACCAGTCGCCCTTTTTGATAGGAAGTCACAGGGTGTTTCAGCCTTTATAATGCCCCTTCCTTTTTAATGGGCTCATCCACCCGACATGTCTGTTTCCGTTCGCG
Organism: Pseudomonas xanthosomatis; assembly: GCF_019139835.1. NCBI lineage: Bacteria > Pseudomonadati > Pseudomonadota > Gammaproteobacteria > Pseudomonadales > Pseudomonadaceae > Pseudomonas > Pseudomonas xanthosomatis. The sequence continues at coordinate 710,409 of NZ_CP077075.1, forward strand.
ACGCCTTGCGCATGGCTGCGCTTTACCTGGTGCTTTCGATGCTCTGGCTGGGGCTGTCCGAGCTTGTGTTGCAGAGCATGTCCGATGACCCGTTGGCGCTTACCGTCGGTCGGCAGATCAACGTGGTGGTGTGGGTGCTGCTCAGCACCTTGCTGATTTTTGTCTCGCGCGCGCGCCTGCTCAACTTCATCGGCATCGGTGCGCGCCTGCGCAGCGAGGACCGTGAGCGCCTGCGCATGGCCGCAGCGGTGTTCGACAGCACGCTGGAAGGCGTGCTGGTGACCGACCGCAACGGCCTGATCGTGCACGTCAACCGCGCCTTCATGCGCATCACCGGCTACCAGCAGGACGAAGTCATCGGCCAGCGGCCGAACAAGTTCAAGTCGGGCCGCCATGGCGCGCCGTTCTACCAGCAGATCTACGCCACCCTGACCGAGAAGGGAGAATGGAGCGGCGAAATCTGGAACCGCCGCAAAAGCGGCGAGATCTACCCGCAATGGCAGACGATCTGCGCCATTCGCGACGATGGCGGCGACCTCAGCCACTACGTGGCGGTGTTCAGCGACATCAGCGCGATCAAGCACAGCGAGGAAGAGCTGGCCTACCTGGCCCACCACGACCCGCTGACCGGGCTGCCCAACCGCCTGCTGTTCAACGACCGGGTCGAGCAGGCACTGGCTGCGGCGCAAGCGAACAAGCGCGGTTGCGCCTTGCTACTGCTTGACCTCGACCATTTCCAGAGCATCAACGACGGCCTTGGCCACACCATTGGCGACCAGTTGCTCAAGCAGGTGGGCGAGCGCCTGCGCGAGGTGCTGGGCACCGGTGTGACCCTGGCCCGGCTCGGCGGCGACGAATTCGGCGTGCTGGCCGAGAACTGCCAGCAGGTGGGCCATGCCGGCAAGCTGGCCCAGGCCATCATCGAGCGGCTGCGCGAACCCTTCGAATGCGACGACCACCGCCTGTTCATCAGCGCCAGCATCGGTATCAGCCTGTTCCCCAGTGACGCGCTGGGCGCCGAGCAGCTGCTGCGCAACGCCGACTCGGCGCTGTTCAAGGCCAAGGGCAATGGCCGCGCCTGCTATGCGCTGTACACCGAAGAACTGACCGCCCACGCCCAGCACCGGGTAGAAACCGCCGGCGAGCTGCGCCGGGCGCTGGAGCAGGAGGAGCTGCGGGTGTTCTTCCAGCCGGTGCACGACCTGCACAGCGCCAAGATGATCGGCGTCGAGGCCCTGGTGCGCTGGCAGCACCCCTCACGCGGGCTGGTGCCGCCGGGTGAGTTCATCCCGATCGCCGAGCGCACCGGGCTGATTGCCGAGATCGATGCCTGGGTACTGCGCCAGTCGTGCCGGCAGATGGTGCGCTGGCAGGCTGAAGGCAAGCGCCTGGACTTCGTGGCGGTGAACATTTCCAGCCGCCTGTTCGGCCAGCACGAGCTGTACCGCCAGGTGGCCGAGGTGCTGCACGAAACCGGCCTGGCGCCGGCTTTGCTGGAGCTGGAAGTTACCGAAAGTGCGGTAATGGAGGAGCCCGAGGTGGCTCTGGAGCAGCTGCACCGCCTGCGCGAACTGGGCATTAACCTGGCCATCGACGACTTTGGCACCGGTTATTCGTCGCTACTGCGGCTCAAGCGCCTGCCGGTGCAGAAGCTCAAGATCGACCAGGGCTTCGTCGCCGGCCTGCCCTTCGACGATGACGACATCGCCATTGTGCGGGTGATCATCGCCCTGGCCCGCAGCATGGGCATGCAGGTGCATGCCGAGGGGATCGAGCAGGCCGAGCAGGCCAGTTTCCTGCTGGAGCAGCACTGCCAGCTGGGGCAGGGCTACTGGTTCGGGCCGCCGGTGCCGGCTGCGGAGCTGCACTGGGGCTGAGGGCGCCATCGCCGGCAAGCCGGCTCCTACAAGGGCCGCGTAAAGCCAACTGGCCGGTCAGCGCTTGTTCAACCCTTTGGCCAACCGGTCCCCGCCCAGCTGGATCAGCGCCACCAGGGCCACCAGCATGACGATCACGGTCAGCATGATCTGGCTGTCGAAGCGCTGGTAGCCATAACGGTAGGCGATGTCCCCCAGCCCGCCGGCGCCGATCGCCCCGGCCATGGCCGAGGAGTTGATCAGGGTCACCAGGGTGATGGTGAAACCGCCGACGATACCCGGCAGCGCCTCGGGCAACAGCACATGCCAGACGATATGCCAGCGCCGGCAGCCCATGGCCTGGGCGGCTTCGATCAGGCCGTGGTCGACCTCGCGCAGGCTCACTTCGGCAATGCGCGCAAAGAACGGCGTGGCAGCGATGGTCAACGGCACCACTGCCGCCCACACGCCATAGGTGGTGCCGACCACCAGGCGGGTGAAGGGGATCAGCGCCACCATCAGGATCAGGAACGGGATCGAGCGGAACAGGTTGACGATGGCGCCCAGCACCCGGTTCAGGGCCGGCGCCTCGAAGATGCCGCCCTTGTCGCTGGTGACCAGCAGCACCGCCATGGGCACGCCCACCAGCAATGCCACCAATGACGACACCCCGACCATCAGCAGGGTATCGAGCAAGCCTTGCAGCAAGCGGTCAATCCACATGGCCCAGCACCTCCACATCGGCCGCTTGGCGGCGCGCGCGTTCGAGTAATTGATGAGCGGCCAGCGGCGAGCCGCGTACCGACAGGATCAGTTGCCCCAGGGCGTGCTCGCCGATGGTCTCCACGCCACCCTGCAGCAGGCGCACCTGGCCGCCGAGGTCGCTGAACAGGGCGCCCAGGTCAGGTTCGCCGAGCACCTTCAGGCGCAGCACCACGGCCGCGTCGCGGCTGACCGGGCTTGCCCGCAGGCTGGCCTGCAAGGCTGCCGGCAGTTTCGCCTGCAGCGGCGCCAGCAGGGTGCGGGTGACCTCGTGGCGCGGTGTGCCGAACACCTGCCACACCTCGCCTTGCTCCACCACTTCACCGCGCTCCAGTACCACCACGCGGTGGCAAATGTCGCGGATCACCGCCATCTCGTGGGTGATCAGCACCACGGTAAGGCCCAGGCGCTGGTTGATGTCGCGCAGCAGGTCAAGAATGGAGGCCGTGGTTTCCGGGTCGAGCGCCGAGGTGGCCTCGTCGCACAGCAGAATCTCGGGGTCGTGCACCAGCGCGCGGGCGATGCCGACGCGCTGCTTTTGCCCGCCGGACAACTGCGCCGGGTACACCTGATGCTTGTCGCCCAACCCCACCAGCTCGAGCAGTTCACGCACCTTGCGCTGGCGCTCGGGCTTGCCGACGCCGGCCACCTTCAGCGGCAACTCGACGTTCTGCCACACGGTCTTGGCCGACATCAGGTTGAAGTGCTGGAAGATCATGCCGATGCGCCGGCGCAGGGCCACCAGTTGGTCTTCGTTGAACGGCGCGATGTCCACCTGGTCGATCAGCACCCGGCCCTGGCTGGGTTGCTCCAGGCGGTTGATGGTGCGCAGCAGCGACGACTTGCCGGCGCCGCTGCGGCCGATGATGCCGAATATCTCGCCGCGTCGGATGTTCAGGTCGATGCCGTGCAGCGCAGGCTGCGCCTGGCCGGGGTAGGTCTTGCCCAGGCCGATGAAGCGCACCTGGGCTTCATTGACCTCAGGGCGCAGGGCTTGCCCGGCCGCCTTGGCCGGCGCGGTGTGCGCGATGTGCGCGGAGGGCGCCCGCAGGGCGCTGGCCTGGCTCATGTCAGCCTTCCCAGCCGGCCTGGTAGAGCTTGCCATGGGCCTTGTCGAGGGCGGCGCGCACGGCGGGCGAGTGCTGGTAGATGTCGACGAACTTGGCCAGCCGCGGATCGTTCTTCTCTTGTGGGCGGATCACGAACTGGATCACGTACTCCTTGTTTTCCAGGCCGTCGAACAGCAGCGCCGAGGTGGCATCGAAGGTGTTGGCCAGGCGGATGTAGGCGGGGTAGCCCTGCACCAGGTCGGCGTCATCGTAGGCGCGCACCAGTTGCACGGCCTCGACCTGCAGAATTTTGATTTTCTTCGGGTTGGCGACGATGTCGTCCTCGGTGGCCTTGTAGCCGACACCCGGCTTGAGGGTGATCAGCCCGGCCTTGGCCAACAGTTGCAGGCCGCGGCCGCTGTTGATCGGGTCGTTGGCGATGGCCACGCTGGCACCTTCGGGCAGTTCGGCGAAGCTTTTGTACTTTTTCGAGTACAGGCCGACGTTGTTGATGATGCCGGGGGCGTAGGGCACCAAGTCGAAGCCTGCGGCGGCCTTGGCGTTTTCCAGGAACGGGATGTGCTGGAAGTAGTTCACGTCGATGTCGCCGCTGTTGAGGCTGACGTTGGGCGCGATCCAGTCGCTGAACTCGATCAGCTTCACCTCAAGGCCCTGCTTGTGGGCCTCTTCGACTGCGGCCTCCAGCGGGATGGCGAAGGCGGCGGTGGTGCCGATCTTCAGCGGTTCGGCCGCCAGCGCAGTGGCGGACAGGCCGAGGGTCAGGGCGATGGCCGCGACGGGCCGGAACAGTTTTTCAAGCATGGCGCAGGGCTCCAGTCGGGGCAGGGGTATGGGTGTTGCGGTATCGGGCGCCGGGGTGGCCGGCGGGCAGGTGCGGTTGGCTCGCGAACAGCTTTTCGCGCAGGGTGCCTTCGGCATAGGCGGTCTTGTAGCGGCCGCGCTGCTGCAGTTGCGGCACCACCAGGTCGATGAAGGCTTCGAAGCTTTCCGGGGTGACTGTGCGGGTCAGGTTGAAGCCGTCCAGGCCGGTGTCGTCGACCCAGCCGATCAGTTGCTCGGCCACCTGTTCGGGGGCGCCGACCAGGGTCACGTAGCGCCCGCCCAGGGCGTGCTGTTGCAGCAGGCGGCGGCGGGTCCAGGCGTTGTCCTGCAGCTGGCGGGTGGCCGACTGGATGGCGTTGCCCTGGCTGAAGCCGATCGGCTCGTCCAGGCCGTAGGCGGCGAAATCGATACCGGTAGAGGCGGCGAAGTGGGCGACGCCGGCCTCGGGGCTGGCATGGCGCAGGTACTCGGCATGCAGCGCCTGGGCCTCGTGTTCGGTGGGCGCGACGATCACCGTGATACCCATGAACACCTTGACCGCCTGCGGGTCGCGGCCGGCTGCCGCAGCAGCGGCGCGCACCTTGTCGACCTGGGCGCGGGTGGCGGCCTTGTCCTGGCCGCTGATGAACACGCACTCGGCGTGGTTGCCGGCAAACGCCAGCCCGCGCGCCGAGCTGCCGGCCTGGAACAGCACCGGGGTGCGCTGCGGCGAGGGCTCGCACAGGTGGTAGCCCTCGACGTCGTAGAACTCGCCGTGGTGGCTGACCTTGTGCACCTTGTCGGGCCGGGCGTACACCCGTTGCGCGCGGTCGGCCACCACGGCGTCGTCTTCCCAGCTGCCTTCGAGCAGCTTGTACAGCACCTGCAGGTACTCGTCGGCCTGGTCGTAGCGCCGGTCGTGCTCGGGCTGCTGGTGCAGGCCCATGGCCCGGGCGGCGCTGTCGAGGTAGCCGGTGACGATGTTCCAGCCCACCCGGCCGTTGCTCAGGTGGTCGAGGGTGGAGAGGCGCCGGGCGAACAGGTAGGGCGCCTCATACGTGAGGTTGGCGGTCAGGCCGAAACCCAGGTGCCGGGTAACCGCCGCCATCGCCGACACCAGCAGCAGCGGGTCGTTGACCGGCAACTGGATCGATTCCTTCAGCGTCACGTCCAGCGACTGGCCGTAGATGTCGTAGGTGCCGACGATATCGGCGATGAACAGCCCGTCGAACAGCCCGCGCTCCAGCAGCCGGGCCAGGTTGGTCCAGTAATCGAGGGTCTTGTACTGGGTCGAGGTGTCCCGCGGGTGGGTCCACAGGCCGTGGTTGATGTGCCCGATGCAGTTCATGTTGAAGGCATTGAGCAGTATCTGCCTGGCCATCAGATGGTCCCCCGACGCGGCGGCTTCTCGTCGTTGAGGTAGTAGTTGCCGATGGCGTGGTACTTCCAGCGCACCGGGTCGTGCAGGGTGTGCACCCGGGCGTTGCGCCAGTGGCGGTCGAGGTTGTGCTCGGCCAGGGTGGCTTGGCTTCCGGCCAGTTCGAACAAGGTGGTGCCGGCCGCAAGCGAAATCTCGGTGCTGATCGCCCGGGCTTCTGCCACGGCGACGGATGCAGCGGCGAGGGTCTCGGCGTTGCTGTCGGCCTGGGCCACATCGAGTATTTCACCGGCCCGTTCCAGCAGCGCTTCGGCCGCGTGCAGGCGGATGGCCAGGTGGCCGAAGCTCTTGAGCGTCAGCGGGTCGTCGCTGGCTTTCTCGAGCCCCGAGTCGACCCAGGGCCGACTGCGGGTGCGCACGAAGTGCAGGGCATCTTCGAAGGCGGCGCGGGCGATGCCGGTGTCGATGGCGGCGTGGAGAATCTGCGCCAGCGGGCCGACCGTGGTCGGGCGCTCGAAGGCGCTGCCGAACGGCACCACGTCTTCGGCGGCCACCGCCACGTTGTCGAACACCACCGAGCCGCTGCCGGTGGTGCGCTGGCCGAAGCCGCTCCAGTCGTCGATCACTTCAAGCCCCGGGCTTTCGGCAGGCACGAAGGCCAGGTGCTGGGCATCGTGCTCGTCCAGCACCAGGGTGGGGATGCGCTGGGCGTACAGTGCGCCGGTGCAGTAGAACTTGCGGCCGTTGATGCGAAAACCTTCGCCGTCGCGGGTCAGGCGGGTGCTGCGGTCGTGGGCGGTCTTGGTGCCGATTTCGGCCAGGGCGTTGCCAAAGCGCCGGCCGGCCAGCACCTCGGCGTACAGGCGCCGTTGCTGCTCGGGGCTGGCATTCACCCGCAGCACTTCCAGGGCGTAGTAGTGGTTCTGCGGAATCTGCCCGATCGAGGCGTCGGCCTGGGCAATGCGTGCGACCACCTTGGCCAGGGTGGCGCTGGACACGCCCGCACCGCCAAAGGCCTTGGGCACGCTGATGCCCCATAGCCCGGACTGCACGAACAGGTCGAGCTCGGCGTGGGGCAGGCGGCGTTCGCGGTCGCGGGTGGCGCTTTCGGTGCGCAGCTGCTTGGCGATTTCTTCGGCGACTTCCAGGGCCTGGGCGTCGCTGGTGATAAGGGATGCGGTCATGGTGCTCTCCGAAGGCCCCATCGCGGGGCAAGCCCGCTCCCACGCATCATTCTGCGTGGGAGCGGGCTTGCCCCGCGATGGGGCCAAAAAATCAGATCCAGGAATGGCGGGCGGGCAGGGTGCCGTTGAGGTAGTAGGCGCCGACCGCGTGGTACTTCCAGCGCACCGGGTCGTGCAGGGTGTGCACCCGGGCGTTGCGCCAGTGCCGGTCGAGGTTGAACTCGGCGAGGGTCGCGCGGCTGCCGGCCAGTTCGAACAGTTTTTCGCTGGCCTGCAGCGCAATCTCGGTGGTGAGCACCTTGGCTTCGGCCACGGCAATCGAGGCGCGGGCGGCGGCAGCGGCATCGACCGGGCCTGCGTTGACTTCGTCGAGCACCCGCGCGGCCTTGCGCAGCAGCGCCTGGGCGGCATGCAGGTCGAGCTTCAGGCGGCCGATGTCGGCGATCACGTAGGGGTCATCGCTGGCGCGCTCGACCTTGGCTTCGATCCATGGCCGGGATTTTTCCCGCACGAAATGGATGGCATCGTCGATGGCGGCCTCGGCAATGCCGGCATCGATGGCGGCCTGCACCAGCTGCGAGGTGGCGCCCTGGATGTTCGGCACATCGCGCTGGCGCCAGTTGTCCAGTACCAGGTCGGCATCCACCGGCACCTGGTCCAGCAGCACGGTGCCGCTGGCGGTGGTGCGCTGGCCGAAGCCCGACCAGTCGTCGACGATGCGCAGCCCCGGGCTGCCCCGGCGCACGAATGCCAGGCGCTGGCGGCCTTCATCGTCCAGTGCCTTGACCGTCACCCAGTGGGCGAACAGGGCGCCGGTGGAATAGAACTTTTCACCGCTGATGGCAAAGCCTTCGCCCTTGCGGGTGATGCGGGCTTTGAGCGTGAGGGTGTCCTTGGTGCCGCGCTCGGGCCCGGCATTGCCGATGCGCCAGCCGTCGAGCACGGTGCGGAAGATGGCTTCTTTCTGCGCTTCGGTGGCAGTCAGGCGCACCAGTTGCAGCATGCCGAAGTGGTTCTGCGGGATCTGCCCCAAGGCCGGGTCGGCGGCGCTGATCAGGCGGAATACCTCGGCGGTGGTTTCGAAGGAGACTTCCGGGCCGCCATAGGCCTTGGGCACGCTGATGCTGCCCAGGCCACTGCGGGTGAACTGCTCGATTTCAGCCCAGGGCAGTTTGCGTTGCTGGTCGCGGCGGGCCGCCTGCTGACGGGCGACTTCGGCCAGTTCGCGGGCGGCCTGCAGGGCTTCGGCGTCGTTGCGCAGCACCTTGGCCGGCAGCAGCAGGGGCGAGCTGTCGATATCGCTGGTAAACGGGGTAGTGGGTTGGCTGGACATCAGTGCCGCTCCCTGGCTGCACTCAATGCCCTGGCGTTGCGCACTGGGGTGATTGTGATCCTGACCATCGGTGACCTCACAAAATAGTTGGCGTCGCCTTGTGGTGGCGACGGACGATTGGTGGTCCGGTGGTCCGGTTTATATACCCTAATGGCTTATTAAAAGTTTATGAATTAACTTTTTGGAATATTGATAGAAGGGGGAGTGGTATTCGCTGTGAGGGCCAAATCGCCGGCAAGCCGGCGATGAGGACGGTACAGGTTTACTCGGAGGCGGCGGTGCCGAGGAACTTGCTGAGGAACTGCCGGGTACGCTCTTGCTGCGGGTTGGCGAACAGCGCCTTGGCCTCGCCCTGCTCGACGATCACGCCCTTGTCGAAGAAGATCACCCGGTTGGCCACATCCCGGGCAAAGCTCATTTCGTGGGTGACGATGACCATGGTGCGTTTTTCTTCGGCCAGGCCGCGGATGGTCGCCAGCACCTCACCCACCAGCTCCGGGTCCAGCGCCGAGGTGGGTTCGTCGAACAGGATCACCTCCGGCTCCATGGCCAGCGCCCGGGCAATTGCCACGCGCTGTTGCTGGCCGCCGGACAGGCGCCGCGGGTAGGCGTCTTCGCGCCCGGCCAGGCCGACCTTGGCCAGCAGCTGCCGGCCAAGGGCGATGGCTTTTTCGCGGGGCGTCTTCTTGACGATCACCGGGCCCTCGATGACGTTGTCCAGGGCGGTGCGGTGGGGGAACAGGTTGAAGTTCTGGAACACGAACCCGGCCTGCTGGCGCAGGCGGCGGATTGCGTTCTGCTGGCCGCCCAGCGGGCGGTTGGCATCGATGCTGATGTCGCCGATCCGGATACGCCCGGCGTCGGGGGTTTCCAGCAGGTTCAGGCAGCGCAGGAAGGTGGTCTTGCCCGAGCCGCTGGGGCCGATGATGGCCACCACTTCGCCGGGCTGCACGGTCAGGTCGATGCCGTTGAGCACGGTCTGGCCCTTGAACCGCTTGGTCAGGCCTTCTACTACGATCATCTGTCAGTGCTCCTGGTCGTGCTGGTTGACCCGCGCTTCCATGCGGTTCTGCAAGTGCGCGAGGATGCTGCAGAGGATCCAGTAGATCACTGCCACCGCCACGTACATGGTGAACACTTCGAAGGTGCGCGCGGTAATCAGCTGGGCCTGGCGGAACAGCTCGGGCACCTGGATGGTGGCCGCCAGGGCGGTATCCTTGACCAGCGAGATGAAGCTGTTACCCAGCGGCGGCAGCGCGGTGCGCAGCGCCTGGGGCAAAATCGCCCGGCGCATCGCCTGGGTGCGGGTCATGCCGATGCTGGCGGCGGCTTCCCACTGGCCGCGGTCGATCGAGGAGATCGCCGCCCGCAGGATTTCGCAGATGTACGCAGCCATGTTGAGCGACAGGCCGATCAGCGACGCCGGGATCGGGTCGAGTTCGATACCGATCTGCGGCATGCCGAAGTAGATCACGAACAGTTGCACCAGCAGCGGCGTACCGCGAAAGAACGACACGTAAATACGCGCCAGCCAGTCCAGCGGCAGGATCTTCGACAGGCGCATCAGTGCCAGGGCAAAGCCCAGCAGCAGGCCGAAGAACATGCCGCCGACGCTGAGCAGCACCGTGTAGCCCGCGCCCTTGAGCAAAAAGGGCGCGGAGTCTTGAACGAGTTGCAGGCTCTCAGCAATCATTTGGTGACATCGGCACCAAAGTATTTCTCGGACAGCTTGGCCAGGGTGCCGTCAGCCTTGAGCTTGTCGATGGCCTTGTTGATGGCCGCCAGCAGCTCAGGCTCGCCCTTGCGCAGGGCCACGCCGCTTTCCAGGCGCGAGAAGGCTTCGCCGGCAAGCTGGGTGTCCTTGGCTTTTTGTGCGTATTCCAGCGCGGCCAGGCGGTCGATCAGGATGGCGTCGATACGGCCGTTGCGCAGGTCGGCGAACTTGCTCGGGTCGTCTTCGTAGGTGCGCACGTCAGCTTGCGGCACGTCTTTTTTCACCCACTGCTCGTAGTTGGTGCCCAGGCCCACACCGACCTTCTTGCCGGCCAGGTCCTGGGCGGTCTTGATGTTCAGTTGCTCGGCCTTTTTCTTCAGGATCAGCGCCTGGATGCCGGAGATGGTGTAGGGCTCGGAGAAGTCGTACTTCTTCTTGCGCTCATCCGAGATAGTCACCTGGTTGATCACCACGTCCAGGCGCTTGGACTCGAGCGCGGCAAGGATGCCGTCCCACTTGGTCGGCTGAACCTTGGCCTTGACCCCCAGCTCCTTGGCCAGCAGCTGCGACAGTTCCACTTCGAAGCCGGTCAGCTTGCCGTTTTCGTCCTGGAAGCTGAACGGTGGGTAGGTGCCTTCCAGGCCGACGTTGATCACGCCCTTTTCCTGGATGGTCTTGAGCTGTTCGCCGGCGAAGGCCTGGCCGAGCAGGCCGGTGCCCAGCAACAGGGCGAGGCTGGCGTTGAGAAGAGGTTTGGCGAATCTGGACATGTGTGGCCCCGCGCTTGTTGTGGAAGTAGTGGGTGGCAACTATAAAGCTGGGCCCTATAGGCCCGGAAATAATAAAAAAACCGGTTGTTATTCCGTAGCTGCAGATTGCCATCCCGTGGCAGGGTTGAGGGTAGCCACGAATGGGCGCCCCGTCAGCGTTGCTTATGCCTGACTTAGCGCAGGATGGAATAAAGCGTTGTTTTTTCCAAGGGGGGGATTTGACGTATCGTGCATTGCATGTGGCCAGTTCCGGCCCTTTCGCGGGCAAGCCCGCTCCCACAGGGATCGTGTGGAAGCGGGCTTGCCCGCGAAAAGGCCGGTACAGGCAATAACAAGACAGATTGCCCACCCGGCAGGAGAACACCGTGAGCGAACACCCATCAACCGGCCAATGGCAGTTGCCCGGCATCGTCAGTGGCCTGCGCAGCGCCCGTGAGCAGTGGCGCAGCCGCAATGGCCGCAGCAGCGGCGAGCAGGGCGGGCGCGAGCTGCCCTCGCGCGAGGCGCTGCGCCAGATCCTCGAGCAACTGTGCGGCGCGCTGTTCCCCATGCGCCTGGGCCCGGTGGACCTGCGCGAAGAGAGCGAAGACTTCTACGTCGGCCACACACTGGACACCGCGCTTACCGCGTTGTTGGCCCAGGCGCGCCTGGAGCTGCGTTATGCCGCCCGCCACGGCAACACCGAGGTGGCAGATGTGGACGCCCACGCCCTGCGCCTGATCCAGGATTTTGCCGCCGCCCTGCCGGGCCTGCGCGTGCTGCTGGACACCGACGTACTGGCCGCCTACCACGGCGACCCGGCGGCGCGCAGCGTCGACGAGGTGCTGCTGTGCTACCCGGGCATTCTGGCGATCATCCACCACCGCCTGGCGCACCACCTGTACCGCGCCGGCCTGCCGCTGCTGGCGCGCATCAGCTCGGAGCTGGCGCATTCGGCCACCGGCATCGACATTCACCCCGGCGCGCAGATCGGCCAGAGCTTCTTCATCGACCATGGCACCGGCGTGGTGATCGGCGAGACCGCGATCATCGGTGAGCGGGTGCGCATCTACCAGGCCGTCACCCTGGGCGCCAAGCGCTTCCCAAGCGACGAGTCGGGCACCCTGCACAAGGGCCTGGCGCGCCACCCGATCGTCGAGGACGACGTGGTGATCTATGCCGGTGCGACCATCCTTGGGCGCATCACCATCGGCCAGCGTTCGACCATTGGCGGCAACGTGTGGCTGACCCGCAGCGTGCCGGCAGACAGCAACATTACCCAGGCCAATTTGCAGCTGGATTGTCAGGACAAGAATTGACCTGAGTTTTGCGGCGCTTGTGCTGGCCTCTTCGCGGGCAAGCCCGCTCCCACAGGGACTGCGCATTATCAAGACGCTGCGCGATCTCTGTGGGAGCGGGCTTGCCCGCGAAGAGGCCGCAACAGGTGGATGCCGATCAGCGCCCCGGTTCGCATTGAAATCCATTCCATGTTTAACTTGAACGCTTGTTCAATGAAAAACGCTGGTCCATTGCCGGTGTTCAACAGGAGGGATTGCCTTTGCTGAACCCGTTCAATCCGTACCTTACGTCTCTCGACGGGGTGCGCCACCCATGAGTGCACCAACCCCATCCCTTGCCAATGGCAAGATCCGCATGAACCCCCCGGTGTTCTACTTCGCGGCAAGCTTCATCCTCATCTTCGGCCTGGTGGTCATCGCCTTCCCGCAAGCTTCCGGCGAGTGGTTGCTGGCCGCGCAAAACTGGGCGGCCAACACGGTCGGCTGGTACTACATGCTGGCCATGACCCTGTACCTGGTGTTCGTGGTGGTCACCGCGCTGTCCGGCTACGGCAAGATCAAGCTGGGCGCCGACCATGACGAACCCGAGTTCAGCTACCTGTCCTGGGCCGGCATGCTGTTCGCCGCCGGTATCAGCATCACGCTGTTCTTCTTCTGCGTGTCGGAACCTTTGACCCACATGCTGCAGCCGCCGGTGGGCGAGGCCGGCACGGCCGAGGCCGGGCGCCAGGCGATGCAGATCCTGTTCCTGCACTGGGGCCTGCACGGCTGGGGCGTGTTCGCCTTCGTCGGCATGGCCCTGGCCTACTTCGCCTACCGCCACAACCTGCCGCTGGCACTGCGCTCGGCGCTGTACCCGCTGATCGGCAAGCGCATCAACGGGCCGATCGGCTACGCGGTGGACGGCTTTGGCATCATTGCCACGGTGTTCGGCCTGGGCGCCGACATGGGCTTTGGTGTGTTGCACCTGAACGCAGGCCTGGACTACCTGTTCGGCATCAGCCACAGCCAGTGGGTGCAGGTGCTGCTGATCACCCTGATGATGGGCGCGGCGGTGGCGGTTGCCGTGGCCGGGGTCGAGAAGGGCGTGCGGGTGATGAGCGACATCAACTTGTTCCTGGCCTGCGCGCTGCTGCTGTTCGTGCTGTTTGCCGGGCCCACACAGCACCTGTTCAATACCCTGATCCAGAACCTCGGTGACTACCTCGGTGCCTTGCCGCGCAAGAGCTTCGATGTGTACGCCTATGGCGAACAACGCGACTGGCTGGGCGGCTGGACAGTGTTCTACTGGGCCTGGTGGATTGCCTGGGCGCCGTTCGTGGGGCTGTTCATCGCGCGTATTTCCCGCGGGCGCACCATCCGCGAGTTCGTTTTCGGCGTGCTGCTGATCCCGCTGGGCTTCACCCTGGCGTGGATGTCGATCTTCGGCAACAGCGCCCTGGACCAGGTGATCAACCACGGCATGACCGCGCTGGGCCAGTCGGCCCTCGACAACCCGTCGATGAGCCTGTACCTGCTGCTGGAAACCTACCCCTGGAGCAAGACGGTGATCGCCGTGACGGTGTTCATCAGCTTCGTGTTCTTCGTCACCTCGGCCGACTCCGGCACGGTGGTGCTGTCGACGCTGTCGGCCAAGGGCGGTGGCGCGGATGAAGACGGCCCGAACTGGCTGCGCATCTTCTGGGGCGCGATGACCGCGCTGGTCACCAGCGGCTTGCTGTTTGCCGGCAGCATCGATTCGCTGAAATCTGCCGTGGTGCTGACCTCGCTGCCGTTCTCGTTGATTTTGCTGTGCATGATGTGGGGGCTGCACAAGGCCTTTTATCTGGAGAGCCAGCGGCAGATTGCGCAGATGCACTCGCTGGCGCCGTTCGCCCAATCGCGGCGCGGCCGTGGCGGCTGGCGCCAGCGCCTGAGCCAGGCGGTGCACTTCCCGTCACGGGACGAGGTGTACCGCTTCATGGACGATGTGGTGCGCCCGGCGATTACCGAGGTGCGCGAGGTGTTCGAGCAGAAGGGCCTGGTGCTGGTGACCCAGGACGACCCGAGCCATGACAACGTCAGCCTGAAGGTTGGCCATGGCGAGGAGCAGCCGTTCATCTACCAGGTGCAGATGCGCGGGTATTTCACCCCGTCGTTCGCCCTCGGTGGGTTGGGTACCCAGGACTTGAAGAACCGCCGCTATTACCGCGCCGAGGTGCATCTGAGCGAAGGCAGCCAGAACTACGACCTGGTGGGCTACAGCAAGGAGCAGATCATCAACGACATCCTCGACCAGTACGAGCGGCATATGCAGTATCTGCATCTGGTCCGTTAATACCTGTTCCGGCCTCTTCGCGGGCAAGCCCGCTCCCACAGGTACTGCGCAATATTCGACGCTGCGCGATCTCTGTGGGAGCGGGCTTGCCCGCGAAGAGGCCGGAACAGGAAACGCTTCAGAACGGCGCATCCCCCAGAATCGTCGCCCTGTGCATCACCCGCCGGTTCGGCCGGTAGTCATCCACCGCAAAATGCTGGGTCACGCGGTTGTCCCAGAACGCCACGTCGTTCTCCTGCCAACGCCAGCGAATGCTGAACTCCGGCCGCGCGGCGTGGGTGAACAGCAGCTTCAGCAACGCCTCGCTTTCCAGCTCGCTCAACTCGTTGATACGTGTGGTGAACCCCTCGTTGACGAACAACGCCTTGCGCCCGCTCACCGGGTGGGTGCGCACCACCGGGTGCGACAGCGGCGGGTTGTTGCGCCGGGTGGCTTCCCAGCGCGCCAGGTCTTCGGCGGTGGTGCCGAAGCGCTCCAGCGGGAACGACTTGGTGAAGTCGTGGGTGGCGGTCAGCCCGTCGAGCAGTTGCCGTAGCGGTGCCGACAACGCCTCGAACGCCGCGATGCCGCTGGCCCACAGGGTGTCGCCGCCAAAGGCTGGCAGTTGCTTGGCGCTGAGCACCGCACCCAGCGCCGGGGTTGGCAGGAAGGTCACGTCGGTGTGCCACACGGCGTTGTCGCGCACGTCGGTCACTGCGGTGTCCAGGATCAGCACCTGGGGCGTTTCCGGCACGTTGGGATAGATCGGGTGAATGTGCAGGTCGCCAAAGCGGGCGGCGAAGCGTGCCTGTTGCTCAGGGGTGATCGGCTGGTCGCGGAAGAACAGCACCTGGTGCTGCAGCAACGCCTGTTCGATGGCGTCGCGCTGGGCAGCGGTGATCTCGCGGCTGATGTCGACGCCGCTGATCTGTGCGCCGAGGGCGGGGCTAAGAGGAGTGATGGTCAGACTCATGGTGTTTTCTCGCTTGAGAATTCGTGTCCCGTTATCGGGCAATATCGCGGGGCAAGCCCGCTCCCACGCAAAGTGAGTTCGTGGGAGCGGGCTTGCCCCGCGATGGGTTGGAAACTTCAATGGCTCTGGCCGTGCCAGGGCACCAGCTTGCGCTGCAGGGCGCGCAGGCCCATTTCCAGGGCGAAGGCGATCAGGGCAATCAGCAGGATGCCCAGCACCACCACGTCGGTAACCAGAAACTGCGCCGCCGACTGCACCATGAAGCCAAGGCCGCTGGTGGCGGCGATCAGCTCGGCGGCCACCAGGGTCGACCAGCCCACACCCAGGCCGATGCGGATGCCGGTGAGAATGTCGGGCAAAGCGCTGGGCAGGATCACATGGCGGATCATCTGCGCCTTGCTGGCGCCCAGCGACTGCGCGGCGCGCAGCTTGGCCGGGTCGACCGTGCGTACGCCGGTGGCGGTGGCGATGGCGATCGGGGCGAAGATCGCCAGATAAATCAGCAGCACCTTCGACAGCTCGCCGATGCCGCACCAGATCACGATCAGCGGCAGGTAGGCCAGCGGCGGGATCGGCCGGTAGAACTCGATCAGCGGGTCGAGGATGCCGCGGGCCACGCGGTTGTAGCCGATGGCGATGCCCACCGGGATGGCAGTCAAGGTTGCGGCTATCAGCGCCAGGCCGATGCGCCCAAGGCTTGCGCCCAGGTGCTGCCACAGGCTTGCATCCATGTAGCCCTGGGTGAGCAGGCTCCAGCCCTTGGCGGCGATGTCGGCGGGCGAGGGCAGGAACAGCGGCTCGACCCAGCCGGCGGCGGTCACCAGCCACCAGGCCGCCAGCAGGCCGGCCAGGGTCAGGGTGCTGATCCAGCGGGTGGGCAGGCTGCGCGCCGGCTTGGCGGCAGGCGGCAGGTGGGGTTCGGGTTTGCCGGCAACCGGCAGGTCCAGGCTGCTCATGGGCGCTCCTGCAGGCTTTGGCGTTGGGAGAACACGCGGGCCAGTACGTGCTCGCGGGTTTCGATGAAGCGCGGGTCGGACTTGATCGCCCGGGCCGGCTCACCGGCGGCGTAGCGCTGGCCGAAGTCCAGTTGCAGGCGCTCGACCACGCGCCCGGGGTTGGGCGCCAGCAGCACCATTTCGGTGGCCAGGAACACCGCCTCTTCGATGTCGTGGGTAATCAGGAACACGGGCTTTGCGGTGCGCTGCCACACCTGCAGCAGCAGCTCTTGCATCTGCTCGCGGGTGAAGGCGTCGAGGGCGCCGAACGGCTCGTCCATCAGCAGCACCCGCGGGTCGGCGGCCAGCGCCCGGGCCAGGCCCACGCGTTGGCGCTGCCCACCGGACAACTGCCAGATGCGCCGCTCGGCGAAGCCGTCCAGGTCAACCAGCTTGAGCATGTCGCGGGCCTTGGCTTCGCGCTGCGGGCGGGGCACGCCGGCAAGCTCCAGGCCGAAGGCCACGTTACCCAGCACGTTCTGCCAGGGCAGCAGGGCGTCGTCCTGGAACACCACGCCGCGTTCGGCGCCGGGGCCTTGCACCGGCACGCCGTCCAGGCTGATGCGCCCGGCGCTGGGGCTGACGAAACCGGCGATCAGGTTGAGCAGCGAGGTCTTGCCGCTGCCGGAGGGGCCGAGGGCCACCAGCAACTGGCGGGGGCCCAGGGCGAGGTTGATGTCGGCCAGCACCGGGGTGCTGGCGCCGGGGTACTGTGCGCTGATGCGCTCCAGCTCGAGCAAGGCCATGACGGGCTCCGGTCTTCGGGCGAAAGGTCGCCGGTCTGAAATGATTTCAAGGGGGCTGCCTTGCAGCCCTTTCGCGGCGCAAGGCCGCTGCTACATCAGGCCGTCGCGGCCTGGGTTCAGTTGGGCAGGTACTGCTTGCTGACGTAGGGCGCGTAGTCCGGCAGCACCGCATCGACCTTGCCCTGTTGCTTGAGGAAGGTGGCGGTGTCGGTCAGCGCCTGGGTGGTCGGCGCGCCGAGGGCGTTGGCCTGGTCGGCGGCCAGCGGGTAGACGTTGCCTTGCAGCAGCACCGGGATGTCTGCCGGCTTGGCACCGGACAGCTTGGCCAGCTTGGCGACGTTGTCCGGGTTGGCCAGCCAGGCTTGCGGGTCTTTGCGGTAGTCGGCGTAGGCGTCGAGGGTCACCTTGGCGAACGCCTTGACCACGTCCGGGTGCTTGGCGGCGAAGTCCTTGCGCACGATCCAGGCATCGAAGGTGGGCGCGCCTTTGGCGGCCAGCTCGCCCGAGGTGATCAGCACCTTGCCGTTCTCCTTGGCCACGCCCAGGGCCGGGTCCCACACGTAAGTGGCGTCGATGTCGCCGCGCTTCCAGGCGGCGATGATCGCCGGTGGGGCCAGGTTGAGGATCTGCACCTTGGACGGGTCGATGTTCCAGCTCTTCAGCGCAGCCAGCAGGCTGTAGTGGCCGGTGGAGACGAAGGGCACGGCGACCTTCTTGCCGATCAGGTCCTGTGGGGTCTTGATGCTGTCGCGGGCTACCAGTGCTTCGCCGGCGCCAATCTGCGTGGCGATCAGGAAGGTTTCCACCGGCAGCTTGCGGGTGGCGGCGGCGGCCAGGGGGCTGGAGCCGAGGTAGCCGATCTGCACGTCGCCGCTGGCTACAGCGGTGATCACATCGGCGCCGTTGTCGAATTTGCGCCAGTCGATGCTGGCCTTGCTGGCTTTTTCGTAGTCGCCGTCCACCTGGGCCACCTTGGCCGGGTCGACGGTGGTCTGGTAGGCGACGGTCAGCTCGGCCGCCTGGGCCAGCCAGCTGGCGCTGGCGAGGGTCAGGGCAGCGAACAGGCGCAGCGGGGTGTGCGGGATCATGGTGGACCTCTCGTCAGGCAATCGGGTTGAATGACGAAAAGGCTAAATGATCTAAGAAATGTAAAATAAATAACTTTTTTGCATTAGCTTAAAAGGCATTCGTTGTAGCGTGCAGCCTGAACCCGGCGATGCCTGCACTGACGCAATCGCGGGCAAGCCCGCTCCTACAGGTGAGGCGTTGCCTGGCGAAATGGTGACTTTCTGCTAGTGTCCCTCGGCCGTGCCTTGGGGCTTCTGGCGCACGCCAGGCAGGCAAACGTTTTCACATAACCTAAAGGTATGATTGACCTCGTCGATACAACTTCAGGTAGTAAAGGTTCCAAAGTTATTCCGTAAAAATCTTAGAGATTCACAAAACGGTCATTTTGGATTTATAGGATTGTCATTATCCTGTAGCGCAGGTGGCGGGTTAGACCAAAGTCGCGAATCGACCGCTAGCGGTTGACTAAGCGGTCACGCTTTTGGGCTAAATCGCCAATCCGGGTGAGCGGGGCTTCAGATCCTGCCACTTGAGACGCACAAAAATTAGAACGTAGAGGAGCAAAGCATGTACAAGTCCAGCCTGGCCCTGGCCGTGGCACTGGGGGTTCTCGCCCAACAAGCAGGCGCTGCCGGTTTCATCGAGGACAGCAAAGTGTCCTTGAGCTCGCGCACCATGTATTTCGACAACAACGCCCGCGAAGGCCATGCTACCGCGACGACTGAGCGCCCGGACCAGCGTGAAACCGGTCAGGGCTTCAAGCTCGACTACATCTCCGGCTTCACCCAAGGCACCGTAGGTTTCGGTGTTGATGCCCAAGCATTGTGGGGTATTCATCTGGATGGCGGTCGTGGTTACCACAAAGCCGGCTTCATGCCAGACGATAGCGATGGTTCGTCGGTAAGCCAGTGGGCCCGTGTGGGTGCAAACGCCAAGGCTCGCTTCTCGAAGACCGAAGCTCACTTCGGTAGCGCTCTGGCACCAATGCTGCCAATCCTCGTTTCCAACGATGGTCGTCTGCTGCCGCAAACCTTCGAAGGTGCAACCATCACCTCGAAAGAAATCGACAACCTGACCATCAACGCCGGTCAGCTGACCCACGCCATGGGCCGTGCTTCGAGCAACCGTACTGGCCTGTCGGTCAACGGCGCCACTGCCGACAGCAACAAGTTCCGCTACGGCGGCCTGGACTACAAGCTCACTCCAGACCTGACCCTGCAGTACTACTATTCGAACCTGGAAGACTTCTACAAGCAGCACTTCCTGGGCGCGACCCACGTCTTCAAGATCGCCGACGACCAGTCCTTCAAGACTGACCTGCGCTATTTCGATAGCAGCAGCGATGGCCGTAACGGTGACGGCGGTGGTTACAACTTCAACAACAACGGTGGCTATGCCAAGAATACCGGTGAAGTTGACAACAAAACCTGGTCCGCCATGTTCACCTACACCCTGGGCGGCCACGCGCTCATGCTGGGTCACCAGCGTGTCAGCGACGACGGCGGCTTCGTCTGGCTGAACCAAGGCTCCGTGCGCGACGGTAACGGCCGTCCGGAAGGCGCCGGCGGCGCGAGCTTCTACCTGTTCACCGACAGCATGATCAACCAGTTCGCCAAGGCCGGTGAAAACACCACCTTCGGTCAGTACTCGTATGACTTCGCTGGCCTGGGCGTACCTGGCCTGAAGGCTTCGGTTGCCTACCTGCGTGGTGAAGACGGCCGCAATGCCAACGGCAACGGTACCTTCAGCGAGTGGGAACGCGACGCGCGTATCGACTACGTGCTGCAGCAAGGCACCCTCAAAGGCCTGGGCTTCAGCCTGCGTCAGGGCGTCTACCGTGGTACTGGCGCCAGCTCCCTGGCTGACCAGGACCAGACCCGCTTCATCGTGAACTACACTTACAGCTTCCTGTAAGCCGTAGCTGCACACAAAGAGCCTCGCCTAGTGCGAGGCTTTTTTGTGCCCGTCATCTCGTATGCATTCCAGTTATAAATAAATCGATATTTATTCTTTTTATTCCGCATCGAAAACAGGCACATTCAACCCATACAGGCCAGACACAGCACAGGAGCCGCTTCCATGAGCCTCAAACTCGGCGACATCGCCCCAGACTTCGAACAGGATTCCAGCGAAGGCAAGATCCGTTTCCATGAGTGGCTGGGCAACAGCTGGGGCGTGCTGTTCTCCCACCCGGCCGACTTCACCCCGGTGTGCACCACCGAGCTGGGCCTGACCGCCAAGCTCAAGGATGAGTTTGCCAAGCGTGGGGTCAAGGCAATCGCCCTGTCGGTGGACCCGGTGGACTCGCATCACAAGTGGATCGAGGATATCAACGAGACCCAGAACACCGTGGTCAACTTCCCGATCATCGCCGACGCCGACCGCAAGGTGTCCGACCTTTACGACCTGATCCACCCCAACGCCAGCGACACCCTCACGGTGCGCTCGCTGTTCGTCATCGACCCGAACAAGAAGGTGCGCCTGACCATCACCTACCCGGCCAGTACCGGGCGCAACTTCAACGAGATCTTGCGGGTGATCGACTCGCTGCAACTGACCGACAACCACAAGGTGGCCACGCCAGGTAACTGGCAGGACGGCGACGACGTGGTGATCGTGCCGTCGCTCAAGGACGAAGACGAAATCAAGCAGCGCTTCCCGAAAGGTTACCGGGCGGTGAAACCCTACCTGCGGCTGACCCCGCAACCGAATCGTTGATGCATTCCTCGTTGTATTGCTCTTAGCCATAGCAGGGATTTTCGGGCCGTTTCGACGGCCCTTTTTTGTGGCTGGACGCCGGGCCTTCTGTAGGAGATCACCCCGCCCTACGGGCTTCGCTGTCGCGCAGAGAACTGGGCACGAACCCGCCGCGACCCCTGTGGGAGCGGGCTTGCCCGCGAACACCGGCGAAGCCGGTGCCAGACACCGCGTCGCCTGCTTCGCGGGCAAGCCCGCTCCCACAGGTCCCTGCTAAATCAATGAGTTATGTGCAGTTCTATAAGAGCGGCCTTGTGCCGCGAAAGGGCAGCTTTGCGGCCCTTTCGCGGCACAAGGCCGCTCTTACAGTGATTGATTCGCATAGTCTGTAATCGAATAAACAAATGAAAAAATATGATTTATAGATATATGTGACGAGCTGTTAATGTCACTTACATCCAGCGGGGCCAACCCCTCGCGGCCCTGCAAACGAATCGAAGGAAGCGCTTTCAATGCTGGTTGTTTCTGTCGGTGGTAGCCCCAGTCTTCGTTCACGCTCCGGCGTGCTGCTCGAGCGTTCGCGCGACTGGCTGCAAGAGCGCGGCGTCGAGGTGGTGACCTTCCAGGTGCGCGAATTCAGCGCCGAAGACCTGCTGCACGCGCGCTTCGACAGCCCGCAGGTGCGCCACTTCAACGAACTGGTAGCCCAGGCCGACGGCCTGGTGGTCGCCACCCCGGTGTACAAGGCCTCGTTCGCCGGCGCCCTGAAGACCCTGCTTGACCTGCTGCCCGAGCGCGCCCTGGAGCACAAGATAGTGCTGCCGGTGGCCACCGGCGGCAGCATCGCCCACATGCTCGCCGTGGACTACGCCCTCAAGCCCGTGCTGTCGGCCCTCAAGGCGCAAGAGACCCTGCAAGGGATCTTCGCCGACGACAGCCAGATCGCCTACGGCGAGGCCGGCAAGCCTGCACAGTTGTCGCAAGCGCTGGAGCAGCGCCTGCTGGATTCGCTGGAAACCTTCCACAGCGCCCTGGCGCGCCGGCCCAAGCCGGTTGCCCCGGGCGTGTTGAACGAACGCCTGCTCAGCGCCCGCTGGAGCATCTGAGCCACCGCCGCACACGCTTTACCGTTGTCCCACCTTACTCGCCCGTCAACGAGGCAAGCAGGTGCTACCCGAACCCACTCGCACAGGAGAGCGCCATGCGCACAGTCTTCTTGCGTCGCGGTCTGGTCGCCCTGTTTGCGGCGGCTGTGTCCTTCGGCGCCATCACCCAAGCCCAGGCCGAGAGCCTGCGTATCGGGTACCAGAAATACGGCACCCTGGTGCTGCTCAAGGCCAAGGGCTCGCTGGAAAAGCGCCTGAAAGAACAAGGCATCGACGTGCAATGGACCGAGTTCCCCGGCGGCCCGCAGCTGCTCGAAGGGCTCAACGTCGGCTCCATCGACTTCGGCGTTACCGGTGAAACTCCGCCGGTGTTCGCCCAGGCTGCCGGTGCCGACCTGCTGTACGTCGCCTATGAGCCGCCAGCGCCCCACAGCGAGGCGATCCTGGTACCCAAAGGTTCGCCGATCCAGTCGGTGAAAGAGCTCAAGGGCAAGAAGGTCGCCCTGAACAAGGGCTCCAACGTGCACTACCTGCTGGTGCGTGCCCTGGAAGACGCGGGCCTGAAATACAGCGACATCCAGCCCGTGTACCTGCCGCCGGCCGATGCCCGCGCCGCCTTCGAGCGCGGCAGCGTCGATGCCTGGGTGATCTGGGACCCGTACCAGGCCGCCGCCGAGCAGCAGCTGCAGGCGCGCACCCTGCGTGACGGCAAGGGCCTGGTCGACAACCACCAGTTCTACCTCGCCACCCGCAACTACGCCACCCAGCACCCGGCGGTCATCAGTGCGCTGATCGATGAAGTGCGTGCCGTGGGCGAATGGTCCCAGGCCAACCCGCAGCAGGTCACCGACCAGGTGGCGCCGCTGCTCGGCCTGCCCGCCGACATCACCCTGACCTCGGTGAAACGCCAGGGCTACGGCGCCGCGCCGCTGACCCCGGAGGTGATCGCCGCGCAGCAGAAGATCGCCGACACCTTCCAGGCCCTGAAGCTGATTCCCAAACCCTTGAGCATCAAGGACGTGATCTGGACACCCCCGGCCAAGGTCGCCAGCGCGCCTTGAACCCCTTGCCTGCGCCGGGGCGCCGCCCCGGCCTTGCCACCCTTGAGGAGACAACTCCAATGAGCCTGAACATCTTCTGGTTTCTTCCCACCCACGGTGACGGCAAGTACCTGGGCACCAACGAAGGCGCCCGCGCCGTCGACCATGGCTACCTGACGCAGATCGCCCAGGCCGCCGACCGCCTTGGTTTTGGTGGCGTGCTGATCCCCACCGGGCGTTCCTGCGAGGACTCCTGGCTGGTTGCCGCGTCATTGATCCCGGTGACCGAGCGCCTGAAATTCCTCGTGGCCCTGCGCCCGGGCATCATTTCGCCGACCGTGGCCGCGCGCCAGGCCGCGACGCTTGACCGCCTGTCCAATGGCCGCGCGCTGTTCAACCTGGTGACCGGCGGCGACCCGGACGAGCTGGCCGGCGACGGCCTGCACCTTAACCACCAGGAGCGCTACGAAGCATCGGTCGAGTTCACCCGTATCTGGCGCAAGGTGCTCGAAGGCGAAGTAGTCGACTACGACGGCAAGCACATCCAGGTGCAGGGCGCCAAGCTGCTCTACCCGCCGATCCAGCAACCGCGACCGCCGCTGTACTTTGGTGGCTCCTCCGAAGCCGCACAGGACCTGGCTGCCGAGCAGGTCGAGCTGTACCTGACCTGGGGCGAGCCGCCGGCCGCCGTGGCCGAGAAGATCGCCCAGGTACGCGAGAAGGCCGCAGCCCAGGGCCGTGAAGTGCGCTTTGGCATTCGCCTGCACGTGATCGTGCGCGAAACCAACGAAGAAGCCTGGGCCGCCGCCGACAAGCTGATATCGCACTTGGACGACGACACCATCGCCCGCGCCCAGGCCTCGCTTGCACGGTTCGACTCGGTAGGCCAGCAGCGTATGGCTGCCCTGCATGGCGGCAACCGCGACAAGCTGGAAGTCAGCCCCAACCTGTGGGCCGGCGTCGGCCTGGTACGCGGCGGTGCCGGCACCGCGCTGGTGGGCGATGGCCCGACCGTGGCGGCGCGGGTCAAGGAATACGCAGCCCTGGGCATCGATACCTTCATCTTCTCCGGCTACCCGCACCTGGAAGAGTCGTACCGCGTGGCCGAGCTGTTGTTCCCGCACATCGACGTGAACCGCCCGGAACAACCCAAGACCGGTGGCTATGTGAGCCCGTTCGGCGAAATGGTCGCCAACGACATCCTGCCCAAAGCCGTGTCGCAGAGCTGAGGGCAGGTCATGAGCCATTCAACCCCTAACACCTGGTCCAAGCGCCTGGCGCCCTGGGCCCTGCCATTGGCGCTGCTGGCGGTCTGGCAACTGGCCGTGAGCGCCGGCTGGCTGTCCACGCGCATTCTGCCGGCCCCAAGCGCCGTGATCAGCGCTGGCGTCGAGCTGGTGCGCAGCGGCGAAATCTGGACCCACCTGGCCATCAGTGGCTGGCGTGCCGGCGTCGGCTTTGTCATCGGTGGCAGCCTGGGGCTGCTGCTGGGCTTCATCACCGGCCTGTCGAACTGGGGCGAGCGCCTGCTCGACAGCTCGGTGCAGATGATCCGCAACGTGCCGCACCTGGCGCTGATCCCGTTGGTGATCCTGTGGTTCGGCATCGACGAGTCGGCAAAAATCTTCCTGGTGGCGCTGGGTACCTTGTTCCCCATCTACCTCAACACCTACCACGGCATCCGTAACGTCGACCCGGCGCTGGTGGAGATGGCGCGCAGCTACGGGCTGTCGGGCTTCTCGCTGTTCCGCCAGGTGATCCTGCCCGGCGCGTTGCCCTCGATTCTGGTGGGCGTGCGCTTTGCCCTGGGCTTCATGTGGCTGACGTTGATCGTGGCCGAGACCATTTCGGCCAGCTCCGGCATCGGCTACCTGGCGATGAACGCCCGTGAGTTCCTGCAAACCGACGTGGTGGTGCTGGCCATCGTGCTGTACGCCGTGCTCGGCAAGCTGGCTGACCTTGCCGCCCGCGGCCTTGAGCGTGTGTGGTTGCGCTGGCACCCGGCGTACCAGGTGGCGAAGAAGGAGGGCGCATGATGACCGTGCTCAACGAACAGCCGCCACGCCTGCTGCGTGGCATCCCGCTGGCCGCCAATGGCCTGCGCAAGACCTTCGGCCAGCGTGAAGTGCTACGCGGTATCGACCTGCACATCCCGGCCGGGCAATTCGTCGCCATCGTCGGGCGCAGCGGCTGCGGCAAGAGCACCTTGCTGCGTTTGCTGGCCGGGCTCGACCAGCCCAGCGCCGGCGAGTTGCTGGCCGGTGCTGCGCCACTGGACGAGGCCCGCGAGGAAACCCGCCTGATGTTCCAGGACGCACGCCTGCTGCCGTGGAAGAAGGTGATCGACAACGTTGGCCTGGGCTTGTCTGGCAACTGGCGCCAGCGCGCCCTGGACGCCCTGGAAGCCGTCGGCCTGGCTGACCGCGCCAATGAGTGGCCGGCTGCGCTTTCCGGCGGCCAGAAGCAGCGCGTGGCCCTGGCCCGGGCGTTGATTCACCAGCCGCGCCTGCTGTTGCTGGACGAGCCGCTGGGGGCGCTGGATGCCCTGACTCGTATCGAGATGCAGCAATTGATCGAGCGCCTGTGGCGCCAGCACGGCTTCACCGTGCTGCTGGTCACCCACGACGTCAGCGAAGCCGTCGCCGTGGCCGACCGGGTGATCCTGATCGAGGACGGCGCCGTCGGCCTGGACCTCACCGTCGACCTGGCAAGGCCCAGGGCGCGTGGTTCGCACCGCCTGGCTGCGCTGGAAAGCGAAGTGCTCAACCGTGTTCTGTCCGCCCCGGGCACCCCGCCCGAGCCGGAACCTGTAGCCCCTTTGCCCACGCAGCTGCGTTGGGCCCACTGAACCCCCGAAGCCAAAGAGAAGGAATCACACCATGACCATCAAAGCCATCAACGTGCGCAACCAGTTCAAAGGCACCGTGAAAGAAATCCTCGAAGGCCCGGTACTGTCGGAAATCGACGTGCAGACCGCCTCCGGCATCGTCACCTCGGTGATCACCACCCGTTCGGTGAAAGAGCTGGAACTGCAAGTGGGTAGCGAAGTGATCGCCTTCGTCAAATCCACCGAAGTGTCGATCGCCAAGCTGTAAGCCTGTTTCCCCCGGGCTGCCTGGCAGCCCGGGGGTGTCACCTCACGCAGCCGGTCGCAGGTTGCCGAACAGTTGGGTGGCCTGCGCCTCGCTCAGGCTCCCGCGCCACGCGCCTTCGCCCAGGTCGCGTTCACTTGCCAGCTTCAAATGCCCGGCTTCCAGCTTCCTGAAGCCTTGTGCAGGTTGCTTGCGGAAGTGGAAATGCGCGTACCACAAAACCTGCTGGGTCGTGCGGTCCCGCACAAGGTATTCCTCCAGGTATTCGGCAGGGTTGCCCTGACGGTCGAGCTTGGGCTTCAAGACGCGCGACCAGGCCAGCTGCACCTCTTGTTGCTCGACCAGGTATTGCAGATGACCGACGGCTGGTTTGCCGGTGGCCTTGGTCTGCGCGATGCGCAGCTGGCGGCCAAGCGCCTTCATCTGCTCGGCGCCGGCCTCCAGCCTTTGCGTCAGCGCGGTGTGTTCGGCGCTGATTGCGCTGCCGGCCTTGAGCCGGATTTGCCCGGCGATGAAGCGCAGCCGCTGTGCGTGCCCTTGCGCGATGTCTTCCAGGTCGGCAGGGATGGCTTGTGGCGTCTGGTATCGGCGTAACTTGGCCTGCTGCGGCAGGAGGTCGTTCAGCTGCGCAGTGGCGACCCCGACCAGGTTCTGCAGCGTCTCGCTCGGTGCCGTGCGTGCTGGCGCATAGGGCTGCCACTGGTCTGCCGCGTTGCGGGTGTAGAGGCTGTGCGGCTGGTCGGAGTTCGGCTGGTTGATGCGCATGTGCAAATGCCCGCGCTCGACATGCTCGATGCCGATCATCGGCCCCTCCACGGTGTCGAACAGGCGTGGGCGAGAGGCGCCGCGGGCCGGGCCAGGGGCTGGGCGCTGTTGTGCGGCAGCTCTGGCAAGCGTGGCCTCGATGTCATCGTTAAGCTGGCGCAGCAGTTGGCGCAAAGCTTGGGCTTCATCTGCCGACAGCATGTCCTGGAAGCTGTCTTCCCAGGCCGTGACAATGTTCAGGTAGCGCGCATAGTGGGTTTTTGCACTGCTCAGGAACTGGCGCTCCTGGGCGCGGGTCAGGTTGGCATTCGGCATCTCGATGTGGCTGAAGAGGGTGCTGCTCAACGCGTTGGTTTGCTCGTTCAACAGCGGCATGAATACACCCAACTGTGGATGTTCCGCGGCGCTGGCCTTGATCAGCGTCTTCGAGAGTATTGACGCCCTGGTCAGTTGCAGTTCGCGGAGATCCACAGTCAACTTGGTGTCGTCAACGTCTTTGAGGTAAGCGGTCTTGGCCGACTGCGGCATGGTTGCGAGCCTGGCGTGATGGCGAATGGCTATGTGCTCCACCTCCGTTAAAGTCTCGATCATCTCCTTGTTCGCCAGCAGGATGTCCTGTATCAGGCGTTTTGCCATTACGCTCGTCATCGTATGGCCGGTTTGGGCCTGCAGAACCTTGGTGGCGACTGTGACCTGCAGTACGTCGAGGGCCAGACGTGTCGACACCAGATTCATCTCGAGCACGCTCATGTCGCGAATGCTCTGTTGACAATATGCAATGTGTGCTTTCGCTTCTGCCCTGCCCAGCGTCGAGCGGTGCGTCTGCGCGTAGGCAATGGTGCGCTCGTAGAATTCGATGTTGCGCGTGAGTTCCTCGCTCAACGGTTGCCGGGCCTGGGCAATCGCCGCCCTCTGCTGCGCGAGGTCCGCTTGCGCGTCGTTGGCTACCGCCTCTGTCGCCGCCTTGTAGGCCGCTCGCCGGGCCTTCAGGCGCAATGGGATGCGCTCCAGTTCGTCGTTGATGTCCTGCGCGGTCAGCGCCGGGGGTTGGCGACGCAGCACAGCGCGCCAGTAGGCAACGCCGTGGTTGTACAGCGTGGTCAGTGCCCCGCCGCCGCCCTGCAGGCCCGTGTCGACCAGCAGGCCGTTCAGCCTGCCCGGGGTTTCCCATGCGCCTTGGGCACTGAGCCTCACCGGTTGACGGTAGGTAAGGCCACCTTGTGGCTTGAGCCGCCAGGTGGCGTAGGTCGGGTCCCAATCGACCGCATACCAGGCCGTGTTACGCAGGATGTAGCTTTGCTGGGTGGCGCGGTGTTCGAATACGCCAGCACCCTGGGCCAGGCTGGACGGCAGCAGCGGGCCGGCGGGCAGCTCGGCCTCATAGCCGGCGAAGGGGCTGGGGCGCGCCTTGGGCGCTGCGCTCATGGGCGTCAGTGGTGCCAGGTGTTGACGTTGCCGGGCCAGCAGGCGTGGCGTGAGCACAGGCTTGCCGGCGCTGGCGGCCAGGGGCGCAAGGGTCAGAATGGCATCGCTCAAGGACTGCAGCAGGCTGGTCAGGTGCAGCAGGCCTTGCTGCACATCACCCTGACCGAACGCGTTGACCGCCGCCTGCGCCGTCTGCCAGCCGTCGTACATTGCCACGGCCGTACTCGCGCCGGGCAGTACGCCGAGCGCCAGCCGCAGGCCAAGGAAGAAATAGTGGTCGAATACCTGCGGGGCCGCCAAGGCCAGGTCGGCCTGGCTGCGCGATGAGGCGCGATGCTTGCGCACCCTTTCGCCCATCTCCAGGCGCGACGCATAGGTGGGCAAGCTTTCGCTACGTGTAGTACCCAGTGCGATAAAGGCGTTGAAGCCTTTTTGCAGCGCCATGTCGATGTAGCTTGCATGCTCGTCGGGGTTGCCGGACTGGGTGCGGCTGGCCAGGTAACTGGCCATCGAGCGGTCCAGCGCCATGTTTTGCAACGCCTCGCATGCCGCGCTGCCGCTGGCGTGCTGGCTGATGACCTGGCCATTGGGCGCTTCCGGCAGGTACAGCAGCGCAGGGCCGCCCGCGTCTTCGATGACGGTAATGCCGGACAACCCCACTTGATCGCTGGAGCCGTCGGCGGCCGCGCCTGGCCTGAGTGCCAGGGTGTGATAGGCGATCGACCTGGGCGCTTCGGCCTCGACCTGTTCTCGGCAGAACCTTTCCAGCAGTCGCTGGCCATCGGCGCTGAGGCTGGCCGGCCTGCTCAGTGCCAGGAGCCGCAGGCGGTGCTCGTAAGGCCTGCGCAGCACTTCCTGACGCCATTGCACCTGCCAGTCGGTCTCCTGCTCGAGGCCCAGGTAGGCCTGGGTGATGCACTGCTCGTAGCGGCCAGCGGCATCCAGCTGGGTGATCAGCGAGGCGATATAGGCCGGCGTGAGGGCTTGCTCCAGCACAGGGTTTGCCGGGTTGAAGCGGATAATCGCATTGCCCAGCCGCAACCGCCGGCTGTCATCCAGGGCTGTCAGGATGAAGGCCTCCAGGCTCACGTCACTGCGCGCCTTGCTGAAAACTGGAACGTCCCTGGACCCGGCCCCACTCAATGCCGACTGGCCAGTGACCTCTTTCTCCAGAGTGACGCTGTCGGCGATATTCAGGGTGATCTGCGGCATGTGCTGCACACCGAATGCCTGGCGCAAGTGTTCATCCAGCAACTGTCGGGTGAACAGGGTGCGTGACGGCAGGCTGCGGCTGAGCAAGCTGGCCGAGGCCAGCAGGGCGCCTTGCAGCGCGTCGACCTCGGCGGCCAATTCGGCGAGCTGGTCGGCACCGAGGTGTTTCAAGGGGGTGAGTTGGGCCTGGAAATGGCTGCTGCGGTTGCTGTGGGCGAGCCTTGCGAAAGCGATGCTCCTGGCACGGTTCTCGCTGACACACAGGCGTTGGCGGACGAGCTCCCGGGGTGTGGCAGCAGGCAAGGTATCGATGATGCCCTTTACGCAATGCGCCATGAAATGCGCTGCAATGGTCGGGTGATTGAAGGAGAACGGTGCGGGGTGGGTGAGCAGTGCCTGCAGTTGAGCGTCATCGCCCGTCCCTGCCGTTTCCAGCAGCGCATCGGGCCAGGCGCCTTGCAGCGTCGCTTGCAGGCTGCGGACAAGCGACGGTTCATCCGCGAAGGCCATCAGCCCGCCACGTTGCCCAGGCCGGTACAGCAGCACCGAAGGCTCTGCGGTTTCATCGTCCTCACCCGGCAGTGCCCGGAAGGTCATGTAGCCGCTCAACGGCCATGTACGGTCGGCGCCGACCAGCTCCAGGGCGCAGGCCTGCACGGGGCGTTGCAGGCTTGCCTCAGGCCGGTCGACGAGGTGCTCGACCCAGCTCAGGTGAACATCAGACAACTCGCCCACGGCATGCTGCAGGCGGGCCTCCTGCAGCAAGGCCTGGCACAGGCGTTCGCTGAGCGGGTCAAGCTGCGCCTGCAGCTCGTCAGGCGTTCCCCCTTCGGGTCGCTCAAGCAGTGCGGTGTCCTGCGCATCCTGCAACTGCTCCAGCGCCGCCTGGCGCTCGCGCAGTGAGGTGACCTTGGCCGAAGAGGGGTCTGTCTGCCCGTCCAGGTACTGCTCGAGCAAGGCTTCCTGGCGCTCGATCAGGTGCTGGCGCCAGCCCACAGGCAGGTGCGTGGGCAGGCAGGCGAAGTGGACCTCCTCCAGCGCAAGGGCGGTATCGTCGGCAACCACCGCTTCGATGGCGGCTTCGAGCGTGGTCGACAGGCCCTGCCGAACGACCGACTGGCGCTGTGCTTCCCAGGTTTGCAGCGCCAGCCAGTCCAACGGGTCGGTTTTGCTGAGCTGGCAGGCTTGCAGCAGATGATGCTCGGCAATCTCCTCTTGCTGGCTGTGCAACACCTGCAGCCAGGCCTCGAAGCCATCGGCTTGCTGCTCGGTGATCAGTACGTCGTCGAGGCTGCCGGTGGGGATCGGCGAGCGAGGGTCTGACCATAGGAATGAACGGTTTTCAAATACCCAGCCGCACAGCCGCTCGCGGGTTTCGAAGGCAAGCACGCTGTTCGAAAGGCTCGGCAGGTAGATCAGCCAGCCGGGCGCGTCGGGCCCGGGGCCGATCAGCAATGCTGCGGTACTGGGCAATTTGGCGCCTGACGGCAGTTGCCATTCCAGCAGCGCGTAGCGCGGTTCAGGCTGGCCGCCTTGCAGCCAGTGGTTGTTGTCCAGCGTGCCCAGGCCGTAGGCAAGGTCCAGGCTGCGCTTGAAGTGCTGGCGCAACAGCTCGCAGGTGTGAGCGTGGCGTGAAACCCAGCTGCCGGGCATGCGGGCCTCCCAGTAGTTGCGCAGTGCCTGGGCGTGGCTGGCATTCACCAGCGGGGCCAGTACCTGCACCCAGTCGGCTGCACTCAGCGTGGCGTATGGCGAGGTGTCGGCAAAACCCCAGGTCGACCAGCCGAGGAAGGGGTTGGCGTACACCGGGCTGGCCATGATGCGGGCGGCGAATGTCAGCAGGCTCACCTGGCTGTCAGCGTGACGCAAACCGCATTGGGTCGGGTCCGCCTGCAGATGGGCTTGCAGCCTGTCGTGCAGGGTCTGGCGCAGGCTGGGGGCCTGGTTGAACAGGCTGCGTAACTGTTGCGTACAGTCCGCCAGGGGCTGGCGTACGGCCATGAGCAGGTTGCTTTTGCCGGCCAGTTGCTGGCGCAGGGCGTCGGGCAGTGTTGTTACCAGATCGAGCGGGTTGGGGGCTATCGAGGGCATGCGCGGTGATCCTTTCGAGGGTGGCAGGTGAAGCCACCATTGAAGTGATCCGGGCGCCTCAGCAGGCGGTATAAGTTTATGTTCAGCCCTGGCTGCGCAGGGGCAGGAAGGGCGGCAGGTAAAGCGACAGGTAGGCCTCGAACACGCGCATGCCTTCTTCGGCCATGCGCGGGGTTATCTGCTCGAACAGTTGCATGGAGCGTGCGTAGACGCGGTCGCTCAGTTGCATGGCCAGGGCGAACACATCGACGTCAGCCGGCAGGCTCGGTAGCTGGAAATGCTGCTCGAACAGGCGCTGCATCAGCTCGCCCAGTTCCAGGTCGTGCTGACGGTCGGCCTGCACCACTTCACTGAGCCCGTGCTGGGCGAGGATCAGCTGGCGCGCCGCGGCGTCCCCGTTGTAGATGTCCAGCATGCGCTGCTCGATAAGTCGCGACAGGCCGTGCCAGGTGCTGAACGCGGCGCTGTCGATGGGCGCGCTCAGTGCCTCGCGGAAGGCCCGGTGGACATCGGCAGTCAGCGCCTCGAGCAACGCCGGCACGCTGGCGAAAAAGTGGTACACCGACGACGGCGGGATCTGCGCCCGTTCCGCCACGCTGTAGATCGACAGCCCCGCCACCCCTTGCCCGGCCAAAAGCTCGCGCGCGGCCGCCAGGATCGCCTCGATCCTGGCCTGGCTGCTGGCGCGCGGTTTGCGCGGGGTGGGGGCAGGGCGGTTCATCAGTTGCTGATGGCCAGGATGCTGGCCTGGTAGGCACCGACGAACAGGTCGAAGTCACCGACTTCTTCCTGCTCAAGCTCCGACTGCTTGGCCAGCGATTCGCGGGCCAGGGTTTCGAAAGCCTGTTGCTGCTCGGTGCTCAGTGGCTGCTCGCGGAAGGTCTCGGCATGCAGGCGGCTCTGGCGCAGGGAGAACTGCACGAAGGTCTCGTCGTGTTCGGTCATGCGCGCCAGTACCTGGGCCGACGGAGTCAGCGAAGCGTCGTCGACCTTGGCTTGCTGGGCTTGCAGGGCCTTGGCGTGTTCGTTGCCGCCTTGTGCCTGGTCGAGCAGGTCGGCCAGCTGGCCAATGCGCGTGATCAGCTCGCTGGCCCACTGCTTGAGCGCCACCGGTTGGCCGTCACGCTGCAGCGCAAGGCCCGGGCGGCGGCCTTCCTTGACCACGGTCAGGAAGTTGTTGGTGCACTGGCCGCATTCGCCGTTGTCCAGCTGCGGGCTGTCTTCCAGCGCGCAGAACAGCAGGAAGGCGTCGAGGAAGCGCGCCTCGGTGATATCGATACCCACCGGCAAGAACGGGTTGATGTCCAGGCAGCGCACTTCGACGTACTGCACGCCGCGCGAGGTCAGGGCCTGGATCGGCCGCTCGCCGGTGTAGGTGACGCGCTTGGGGCGGATGTTCGAGTAGTACTCGTTCTCGATCTGCAGGATGTTGGTGTTCAGCTGCACCCACTCGCCATCCACGTGCGTGCCAACCTCGACATACGGCGGGTACGGCGTGCCGACGGCCTTGCGCAGGCTGTCGGTGTAGCTGGCCAGGTTGTTGTAGCAAGGCGTCAGGCCCGCCTGGGCGTTGCTCTGGTAACCCAGGTCGCTCATGCGCAGGCTGGTGGCGTAGGGCAGGTACAGGGTTTCGCCGTCCAGCTCTTCGAGCTGGTGCGGGCGGCCACGCAGGAAGCCTTTGTCCAGCGTGGGCGAGGCGCCGAACAGGTACATCAACAGCCAGCTGTAGCGGCGGAAGTTGCGGATCAGCGCGATGTACGCCGAGGACTGGTAGTCGCGGTCGTCATCGGTGCTGCCTTCTTCGGCGCGCAGCAATGGCCACAGCGCTTCGGGCAGCGAGAAGTTGTAGTGAATACCGGCGATGCACTGCATGGTGCGCCCGTAACGCAGGGCCAGGCCCTTGCGGTACACGTGCTTTAGCTTGCCGATGTTGGAGGTGCCGTACTCGGCGATCGGGATGTCCTCCTCGGCCGGCAGCGCGCACGGCATCGACGGGCTCCACAGGTATTCGTCGCCCAGCTTGCTGTAGACGAAGCGGTGCACTTGCTCGAGGCTTTCGATCACCTGGGCGGGGTCGGCCAGGGCCGGGGTGATGAACTCCAGCAGCGACTCGGAGTAGTCGGTGGTGATCTGTTCGTTGGTCAGCGCCGAACCCAGGGCTTCGGGGTGCGGGGTCTGGGCCAGGCGACCTTCGTCGGTCACGCGCAGGCATTCGCGCTCAATGCCGTGCAGGCACTGCTTGAGCAGGTCGAGGTTGTCGCCGAGCAAGCTCAGGCGGCGGTTGAGGAGGTCGCTCAAGATGGATTCCTTCACGCGTCAGTCGCCCCAATATGGGGGTGGAGGTGACGGTCTACAAGGGTAGTTGGGAAAGGAACTGGCGTTGTCGCCTGGTTTACGCGGTTCCGGCAACGGGCCGGGTCGCAGCCATCGCCGGCAAGCCGGCTCCTACAGGGGGCGTGTAGGAGCCGGCTTGCCGGCGATGGGCCGCAAAGCGGCCCCACAATGCTGCTGAAAATACCGCAGATTCTGCTAAAGGAGCTAGAGAACCGCGAAGGTTCCCTGCGCCTTGGCCACCAGCTTGTCGCCCTGG
Source organism: Pseudomonas xanthosomatis (assembly GCF_019139835.1). NCBI lineage: Bacteria > Pseudomonadati > Pseudomonadota > Gammaproteobacteria > Pseudomonadales > Pseudomonadaceae > Pseudomonas > Pseudomonas xanthosomatis. Next base: position 744,650 of record NZ_CP077075.1, read on the forward strand.
AGCACGTCGGCGTCGACCACCAGGGTGCGGCGCCCGGCGTGCAGCACCCGCGCAGTGCAGACCACCTCGCCTTCACTGACCGCACGCATGTAGTTGATCTTGCACTCGATGGTCACGCTCTGCTGGTCGAAACCATGGCTGGCCGAGCAGGCCAGGCCCATGGCGATGTCCACCAGGCTGAAGATCGCCCCGCCGTGCAGCTTCTGGCCGCGGTTGCGCAGGTGCGGCTCGAGCGCCAGGGCCACCTCGGCGACGCCTGTGTCCAGGCGTTGCAGGCGGCAGCCCAGCAACTGGCTGAAGGCGCTCTGGACGTACTCCTTCGGTACGTCCATCACTTCTTCTTCAGCTGCTTGGCGTTGGCGAACAGCGCGGCCATGGCATTGTTGGCCGGGGCGGCGGCGGTGGTTTCACGCGGGCGTGGCGTCTGCTGCTGGCGGTTGCCGCCATTGCCGCCACGGTTACCGCCGCGGTTGCCCTCGACCTTCTCGCCCGGGGTGTCGCCCATGCGCATCGACAGGCCCACGCGCTTGCGCGGGATGTCCACTTCCATGACCTTGACCTTGACCACGTCGCCGGCCTTGACCGCCTCACGCGGGTCCTTGACGAACTTCTCCGACAGCGCCGAGATGTGCACCAGGCCGTCCTGGTGCACGCCGATGTCGACGAAGGCGCCAAAGTTGGTGACGTTGGTCACCACGCCTTCGAGGATCATGCCCGGCTCCAGGTCCTTGAGGTCCTCGACGCCGTCCTGGAAGGTGGCGGTCTTGAACTCCGGGCGCGGGTCGCGGCCGGGCTTGTCCAGTTCCTGCAGGATGTCGGTGACGGTCGGCAGGCCGAAGGTCTCGTCGGTGAACTTTTTAGGGTCCAGGCGTTTGAGGAAGCTGCTGTCGCCGATCAGCGAGCGGATATCGCGGTCGGTGCCAGCGGCGATGCGCTGTACCAGCGGGTAGGCCTCCGGGTGCACCGCCGAGGCGTCCAGCGGGTTGTCGCCGTTCATCACACGCAGGAAACCCGCGGCCTGTTCGAAGGTTTTCTCGCCCAGGCGGCTGACCTTTTTCAGTGCCGCGCGGGTGGCGAACGGGCCGTTGGCGTCGCGGTGGGCGACGATGTTCTGCGCAAGTGTGGCGTTCAGGCCGGAGATGCGGGTCAGCAGCGCTACAGAGGCAGTGTTGACGTCCACGCCCACGGCGTTCACGCAGTCCTCGACCACCGCGTCCAGGCCGCGGGCCAGCTTCACCTGCGACACGTCATGCTGATACTGGCCGACGCCGATGGATTTCGGGTCGATCTTCACCAGCTCCGCCAGCGGGTCCTGCAGGCGGCGGGCGATGGACACCGCACCGCGGATCGACACGTCCAGGTCGGGGAATTCGCGGGCGGCCAGTTCCGAGGCCGAGTACACCGAAGCGCCGGCCTCGGAGACCATGATCTTGGTGATTTTCAGGGCTGGATATTTTTTAACCAGCTCGGCCACCAGCTTGTCGCTCTCGCGGCTGGCGGTGCCGTTGCCGATGGCGATCAGCTCCACCGAGTGCTTGGCGCACAGCGCGGCCATGATCGAGATTGTGCGGTCCCAGTCGTTCTTCGGTGCGTGCGGGTACACCGTGGTGTGGTCCAGCAGCTTGCCGGTGGCATCGACCACGGCGATCTTGCAGCCGGTGCGCAGGCCCGGGTCGAAACCGAGGGTGGCGCGCGGGCCGGCCGGGGCGGCCAGCAGCAGGTCGTGCAGGTTGTGGGCGAAGACGTTGATCGCCTCGCCTTCGGCGTTGTCGCGCAGTTCGCCGAACAGGTCGGTCTCAAGGTGGGTGTACAGCTTGACCTTCCAGGTCCAGCGCACCACCTCGCCCAGCCACTTGTCGGCGGGGCGGTTGCGGTTTTCGATGCCGACGTGGTTGCTGATCATCAGCTCGCACGGGTGCAGCGTGCCCGGCAGTTCCTCACCGACCTTCAGCGAGGCGCTCAGCACGCCTTCGTTGCGCCCGCGGAAAATCGCCAGGGCGCGGTGCGACGGGGCGCTGCGCAGCAGTTCGTCATGGGCGAAGTAGTCGCGGAACTTGGCGCCTTCTTCTTCCTTGCCGGCCACCACGCGGGCGCTGAGCACGGCTTCCTGCTTGAGGAAGTTGCGCAGTTTTTCCAGCAGGGCGGCATCTTCGGCGAAGCGCTCCATGAGGATGTACTTGGCGCCTTCGAGCGCTGCCTTGACGTCGGCCACGCCTTTTTCGGCGTCGACGAAGCGCGCGGCTTCGACCTCTGGGGCCAGTTGCGGGTCGTTGAACAGACCATCGGCCAGCTCGCCCAGGCCGGCTTCCAGGGCGATCTGGCCCTTGGTGCGGCGCTTTTGCTTGTACGGCAGGTACAGGTCTTCGAGGCGGGTCTTGGTGTCGGCCAGCTTGATTTCCCGGGCCAGTTCCGGGGTCAGCTTGCCCTGTTCCTCGATGCTCGAGAGGATGCTGGCGCGGCGCTCGTCGAGTTCGCGCAGGTAGCGCAGGCGCTCTTCCAGGTGGCGCAGTTGCGTGTCGTCCAGGCTGCCGGTCACTTCCTTGCGGTAACGGGCGATGAAGGGCACGGTCGAGCCTTCGTCCAACAGGCCCACGGCCGCCTCGACCTGTTGTGGGCGAACGCCCAGTTCCTCGGCGATACGGCTGTTGATGCTGTCCATGTAAACCACCTGACAATTGTGAAAACGGGGGCCGCAAGAGGGGCCTGGGCCCGGCGGCGCTGGATGAAAGCCGCGCATTATACCCATCGCGCCGGGGTTGCGGTGATAGCCCGGCGCCAGCGGGCAGTGGCATGGAAGTGGCAGCGTGGGAAAAATCTGCTAACAATGCACACGGCACGCGTTGCAATGGCTACGCCATAATGCGCGGCGATCTTAGAGGAGTGACAGATGACCAGCACCGCAAACAACGCTGAAGGCGAAAAGATTCTCATCGTCGATGATGACCCGGGCCTGAGCAGCCTGCTGGACCGTTTCTTCACCAGCAAGGGCTACCGCGTGCGCACCGTGCCCAACGTCGAACAGATGGACCGCCTGCTGGCCCGCGAAGTGTTCAACTTGGTGGTGCTCGACCTGATGCTGCCCGGCGAGGACGGCCTGTCCGCGTGCAAGCGCCTGCGCGCCTCCAACAACCAGATCCCGATCATCATGCTCACCGCCAAGGGCGATGAGCTCAGCCGCATCAAGGGCCTCGAACTGGGTGCCGACGACTACCTGGCCAAACCGTTCAACCCCGACGAGCTGGTGGCCCGGGTCAAGGCCGTGCTGCGCCGCCAGGCCCCGAGCGTACCGGGCGCGCCCGGCAGCGAGGAAGAGACCGTCACCTTCGGCGACTACGAGCTGTCGCTGGCCACTCGCGAGCTCAAGCGCGGCGACGAGACGCACATGCTGACCACCGGCGAGTTCGCCGTGCTCAAAGCCCTGGTGATGCACGCCCGCGAGCCACTGACCCGCGACAAGCTGATGAACCTGGCCCGTGGCCGCGAATGGGACGCCCTGGAGCGCTCCATCGATGTGCAGATTTCGCGCCTGCGCCGCATGATCGAACCCGACCCGTCCAAGCCGCGATACATCCAGACCGTATGGGGCGTGGGCTACGTCTTCGTGCCGGACGGAAACGCCGCCAAATGAGCCTGTCGGCTCGGCATGGCGCAACAGGGCGGCTCCACGGGGTCGCCCTGTTTTCGTCTGTGTCGCCCGGCTTTTTCGCTGCCCTTGCAAGCTAGTAGTCATCGATGAAAACCCCTCTCTGGTTCCCGCAAAGCTTCTTCGCCCGCACCCTGTGGCTGGTACTGATCGTCGTGCTGTTCTCCAAGGCGCTGACCTTGGTGTACCTGCTGATGAACGAAGACGTGCTGGTGGACCGCCAGTACAGCCACGGCGTGGCGCTGACCCTGCGCGCCTACTGGGCGGCGGATGAAGAAAACCGCGACCAGATCGCCGAGGCCGCCGGGCTGATCCGGGTGACCGGCTCGGGCGTGCCTGAAGGTGAGCAGCATTGGCCCTACAGCGAGATCTACCAGCGCCAGATGCAGGCCGAGCTGGGCGAGGACACCGAGGTGCGCCTGCGCATCCACGCGCCGCCGGCGCTGTGGGTCAACGCGCCGAGCCTGGGCCCGGGCTGGCTGAAGGTGCCGCTGTACCCGCACCCGCTGCGCGGGCAAAAAATCTGGAACGTGCTGGGCTGGTTCCTGGCCATCGGCCTGTTGTCCACCGCCTCGGCGTGGATTTTCGTGCGCCAGCTCAACCAGCCGCTCAAGCGCCTGGTGTTCGCCGCCCGCCAGCTGGGCCAGGGGCGCAGCGTGCGCCTGCCGATCAGCGACACCCCCAGCGAAATGACCGAGGTGTATCGCGCCTTCAACCAGATGGCCGAGGATGTCGAGCAGGCCGGGCGTGAGCGCGAGCTGATGCTGGCGGGGGTCTCCCACGACCTGCGCACGCCCCTGACCCGCTTGCGCCTGTCGTTGTCGCTGATGGACCACGAGAGCGACCTGAGCGATGACATGGTGCGCGACATCGAGGACATGGACGCGATCCTCGACCAGTTTCTGGCTTTCATCCGCGACGGGCGTGACGAGCCGGTGGAGGAGGTCGATTTCAACGAGCTGATCCGCGAGGTGGTGGCGCCCTACAACCAGCCCGACGAGCGGGTGCGCCTGTGCCTGGAGCCGATCCCGCCGTTCCCGCTGCGCCGGGTGTCGCTCAAGCGCATGCTCGGCAACCTGATCGGCAACGCCCTGCACCATGCTGGCAAAGGTGTGGAAGTGGCGGCCTATGTGTCGGGTGAGCAAAGCGCGCCGTACGTGGTGCTCAGCGTGCTGGACCGCGGCACCGGTATCGACGAGTCGGAGCTTGAAACCATCTTCAACCCGTTCATCCGTGGCGACCGTGCCCGTGGCGGCAAGGGCACCGGGCTGGGGCTGGCGATCGTCAAGCGCATTGCTGCGCAGCATGGCGGCAATGTCGAGCTGCGCAACCGTTCTGGTGGCGGCATCGAGGCGCGGGTGCGCTTGCCGTTGGGGTTGTTGCTGCCGCGCGATGCTGTCTGATCGTTGTTGCTTGTGTCGGCCTCTTCGCGGCTAAAGCCGCTCCCACAGGCTTGAAGGCTTCGCGATCCCTGTGGGAAGCGGCCTTGTGTCGCGATTGGGCTGCATAGCAGCCCCAGGGGCTCGACCTCATGCAAAATCGCCGGGGCTGCTGCGCAGCCCAATCGCGACACAAGGCCGCTCACCACAGGGATTGCATCAGCTTCAGGTCAGTGCCGTACCTGTAGGAGCCGGCTTGCCGGCGATCACCGGCACAGCCGGTGCCACCATTCGCCTGTGCCGGCCCTGTCGCCGGCAAGCCGGCTCCTACAGGTACGGTGCTGGCCTCAAGCTTATGCAGTCCCTGTGGGAGCGGCTTTAGCCGCGAAGAGGCCGGTACAGACACCATCAGCCCTTGCCTTTGGTCCGGGTCTGATTAGGCCCGCCGTTCTTTTCCAGATGCTCGATGATCATCCCGGCCACATCCTTGCCGGTGGTTACCTCGATGCCCTCAAGCCCGGGTGAAGAGTTCACTTCCATCACCAGCGGCCCGTGGTTGGAACGCAAGATATCCACCCCGGCCACGCTCAGCCCCATTACCTTGGCCGCGCGGATGGCGGTCATGCGCTCTTCGGGGGTGATCTTGATCAGGCTGGCCACGCCGCCGCGGTGCAGGTTGGAGCGAAACTCGCCCGGCTTGGCCTGGCGCTTCATCGAGGCGATCACCTTGTCGCCGACCACGAAGCAGCGAATGTCGGCGCCGCCGGCCTCCTTGATGTACTCCTGCACCATGATGTTCTGCTTCAGGCCCATGAATGCCTCGATCACCGATTCGGCGGCCTTGGTGGTTTCGCACAGCACCACGCCGATGCCCTGGGTGCCTTCGAGCACCTTGATCACCAGCGGCGCGCCGTTGACCATCTGGATCAGGTCGGGGATGTCGTCTGGCGAGTGGGCAAAGCCTGTGATCGGCAAGCCGATGCCGCGACGCGACAGCAGTTGCAGCGAGCGCAGCTTGTCCCTCGAGCGGGCGATGGCCACCGACTCGTTGAGCGGGTAGACGCCCATCATCTCGAACTGGCGCAGCACCGCGCAGCCATAGAAGGTCACCGAGGCGCCAATGCGCGGAATGACCGCATCGAAGCCCTCCAGCGGCTTGCCGCGGTAGTGGATCTGCGGCTTGTGGCTGGCGATGTTCATATAGGCCCGCAGCGTGTCGATCACCACCACTTCGTGGCCCCGTTGGGTGCCGGCCTCGACCAGGCGGCGGGTGGAATACAGACGCGGATTACGCGAAAGCACAGCGATCTTCATGCAGCACCTGTGACAGGGGAAAGGGTGGCCGGGAAGGCCGGTTTGTCCTGGACGTACTTGACGCCGGGGTTGACCACCAGTTGACCGTGGACCAGGGCCTTCGATCCCAGCAACAGGCGGTAGCGCATGCTCTTGCGACAAGCCAGGGTGAATTCCACCTCCCATACCCGGTCGCCCAGCGCCAGCGGGGTGCGGATCACGTAGCGGGTCTGGGCGTGGCCGTTGGAGCTCTTGATGGTCTTGATGGTTACCAGCGGCGCTTCGCAGCGGCGGTGGCGCAGTTGCACCACGGTGCCCAGGTGCGCATTGAAGCGCACCCACGGCTGGCCGTCGCGTTCGAAGGTTTCGATTTCGGTGGCATGCAGGCTGGAGGTGCTGGCACCGGTGTCGATCTTGGCCCTCAGGCCGGCGACACCGAGGTCGGGCAGGGCGACCCACTCGCGCAGGCCGATCACAGTCAGGTGGTCAAATGTCTTCACTAGGCGTGCCCTGCGGATGAGGTGGTGAACTGTAATGACGGCACGGATTTTTTGCATCCGTCAGTCACGGTAGTACAGTTCCGTGAAAGACAGAATGCGAGGAAAAAACATGGCACAAAAGCCTGAAGACGACGACAAGGTGCGCCTGGACAAATGGCTGTGGGCGGCGCGTTTCTACAAGACCCGCGCGTTGGCCAAGGCGGCCATCGAGAGCGGCAAGGTGCACTGGCGCGGCGAGCGTTGCAAGCCCGGCAAGGAGCCGCGGGTGGGGGATGAATATGTGCTGCGCACCGGCTTTGACGAACGCACGGTGGTGGTCAAGGCGTTGTCAGTGGTGCGCCGTGGCGCGCCTGAGGCGCAAGCGCTGTATGAAGAAACACCGCAAAGCGTGAAGCGCCGCGAGCAGGCGGCCGAGTTGCGCAAGGCGGGGGCGTTGGGCATGACCACCGACGGGCGGCCGAACAAGAAGCAGCGCCGGCAGATTCACCAGCTGCATGGCAGTTTCGAGTGAAAGTATCGCGGGGCAAGCCCGCTCCCACAGGGATCGCATAAGCCTCAGGCATTTGCTGTCCCTGTAGGGGCCGGCTTGCCGGCGATGAGGCCGTGTCAGGCTGCGCGAATCACGCTCATCCGCCCGACCAGCGGCAGCTTGCCGAGCAAAGCGAACAGCGGCGCGGTCCAGCGCACCAGTGCCGAGCTTGCATGGGCCGCCAGCGGCGTATGGCAGCTCCAGCCCAGGGCCAGCACGGCCATCAGCAGGCCGCCGATGTAGTCGTCCTGGCCCCAGTGGGCGCCGGCCACCAGGCGCGGCATCATGAACAGCAAGGCCAGCGCCCAGATCACCAGGTGCTGCATCAGGCGGCGGCTGAACAGGCTCATGAACAGCGCCCAGATCAGCAGCACCGAGGCGTGGTCACCCGGGAAACTCTGACTGGAACGGTCCTTGAGCTCCCACTTGGCTTCCAGGTTCGGGTAGTAGTCGCTCAGGTGCACGGCGTCGTCGAAATTCATCGACGGGCTGCTGTGTTGCCAGCCCATTGCACTGACCCACTTGGAAAACAGCGCGCGAATCACCACTAAGAGCAACAGCGTGACCAAAAACCCGAAAAACGCCTGGCGCACCTGTACCGCCTTGAACACCCAGTCGCCGCGAACCAGCAGCGCCAGCATGATCAGGCCGACCAGGATGTCGAACGGGCGCAGGCTGCCGATGGCCCAGATGTTGCGCCAGGCGACGTTGTCGGCCAGCGGGGCGTTGAGGCTGTGGAACAGCCATTCGTCGAAAGTCAGGCAGAGGATCTGGCCAACAGGCCATAACCAGAAACACAGTAGTGCGATGGGCAGCAGCGTGCAGGCTGCCAGGGGTCCCCAGGACCACCTCGCTTGGAACAGTGGTCGATTGTCCATAAGATACCTCGATCTCCTAAAGGGCTTGAGCGCGCTGAAGGCGCTCTGCAGCGGGGCTTTTTAGCCGCCTGTTATTATTTTGTCATCATTTTCTGATACCCGGACACCCATGAGCGACTTGCCAGATACCGATTTCACCCAACGTTTCATCTTCGACGAGCGCGATGTGCGCGGCGAGTGGGTGTCTCTCGACGAAAGCTACGCCGCAGTGCTGGCCCGCCACGCCTACCCGAAACCGGTGCAGGCGCTGCTCGGCGAGCTGATGGCCGCGACCTCCCTGCTGGTGGGCGCGCTCAAGTTCGACGGCCTGCTGATTTTGCAGGCGCGTTCTTCCGGGCCGATTCCGCTGCTGATGGTCGAGTGCTCTGGTGATCGTGAAATCCGTGGCATGGCGCGCTACGAGGCCGAGCAGATTGCAGACGATGCCACCCTGGAGCAACTGATGCCCGGTGGTCACCTGACCCTGACCATCGACCCGATCAAGGGCCAGCGCTACCAGGGTACCGTCGACCTCGACGGCGCCGACCTGTCGGAGTGCTTCACCAACTATTTCGTCCAGTCGCAGCAGCTCAACACGCGTTTCTGGCTCAACGCCGAAGGCGGCAAGGCCCGCGGCCTGCTGCTGCAGCAACTGCCGCGTGACCGCCAGCCGGACGATGAAGAGCGCGAAGAAAGCTGGCAGCACGTGGTTGCACTGGCCAGGACCCTCAAGCCCGAGGAGTGGGCCGAAGGCAACGAAACCCTGCTGCACCGCCTCTACCACGAAGACGCCGTGCGCCTGTTCGACATCCAGCCACTGCGCTTCAACTGCAGCTGCTCGCGCGAACGTTCCGGCAATGCGCTGGTCAGTCTTGGCGAGCAGGACGCCAAGGCGCTGGTCGAGGAATGCGGTGGCACGGTCGAGATCGATTGCCAGTTCTGCAACGAGCGCTATTTCTTCGATGCCAGCGATGTGGCGCAACTGTTTGCCGGTGGTGGCACTGACTCGGCGTCAGAAACTCGTCACTGAAACGTTAAAGCTCAGGGGAATCTCCTGTCGAATTGCGCAAAAACGCAGTTCTGACAGGAGGGGCCTACTTTTTTTGGGCGTTTCTGGCATAATCCGGCCACTTTTTTCGCTGTAGTAGTTTTTTCAAAGCAACTACAAAACGTTTGGAGCACTCGGCCTCGGGCCGGATGGGGTATCTCATGACGCAAGCCAACAACACCGTGTACACCGACCTGAGCGTCGATGAGCTGGTAAAAGAAGCGCTGTCCCGCGGTGAAGGCGTGCTGGCCGATACTGGCGCACTGGTGGTCGAAACCGGTCACCGTACTGGCCGTTCGCCGGCTGACCGTTTCATCGTCGAAGAACCTTCCACCCAGGACCAGATTGGCTGGGGCCCGATCAACCGCAAGTTCCCGGCCGACAAGTTCGATGCCCTGTGGGACCGCGTCGAGGCGTTCAACAACGCCCAGGATCACTTCGTTTCCTACGTTCACGTAGGGGCCGCGGCCGAGCACTACCTGCCGGTGAAGATGACCACCCAGACCGCCTGGCAGAACCTGTTCGGCCGTTGCCTGTTCATCAACCCGGAGCAGGGCCAGTTCAACCCGGCCAAGCGCGATCAGTGGCAGATCCTCAACGTCGCCAACTTCGTGTGCGAGCCTGAGCGTGACGGCACCAACTCCGATGGCTGCGTGATCATCAACTTCGCCCAGAAGAAGGTGCTGATCGCCGGCATGCGCTACGCCGGTGAAATGAAGAAAGCCATGTTCTCGGTGCAGAACTTCCTGCTGCCGGCCGCTGACGTGCTGCCGATGCACTGCGCCGCCAACATCGGCGAAGCGGGCGACGTGACCCTGTTCTTCGGCCTGTCCGGCACCGGCAAGACCACCCTGTCGGCCGACGAAAGCCGTTACCTGATCGGTGACGACGAGCACGCTTGGGGTGAGGGCGTGGTCTTCAACATCGAAGGCGGTTGCTATGCCAAGTGCATCGACCTGTCCGAGAAGAACGAGCCGGTCATCTGGAAAGCCATCAAGCACGGCGCGGTGCTGGAAAACGTCGTCATCGACGATGCCAAGCACGCCGACTACGCCGATGTCAGCCTGACCCAGAACAGCCGTGCAGCCTACCCGCTGAGCCACGTAGCCAAGGTTTCCGAGAAGAACCTGGGCGGCGAGCCTAACGCGGTCATCTTCCTGACCTGCGACCTGACCGGCGTACTGCCGCCGGTGTCGATCCTGAACAACGAGCAGGCGGCCTACCACTTCCTGTCCGGCTACACCGCGCTGGTCGGTTCCACCGAAATGGGCTCGGGCAGCGGCATCAAGTCGACCTTCTCCACCTGCTTCGGCGCGCCGTTCTTCCCGCGCCCGGCTGGCGTTTACGCCGAGCTGCTGATCAAGCGCATCAACGCTTTCGGCTCCAAGGTGTACCTGGTCAACACCGGCTGGACCGGCGGTGGCTACGGCGTTGGCAAGCGCTTCAGCATCCCGACCACCCGTGGCGTGATCGCTGCCATCCAGAGCGGTGCTCTGGTGGGCGCCGAAACCGAGCACCTGGACATCATCAACCTGGACGTGCCGAAGGCCGTTCCGGGCGTCGACACCGAGCTGCTCAACCCGCGCAACACCTGGGCTGACCAGGCTGCCTACGACGAAGCCGCCAAGGGCCTGGCCAAGCTGTTCACCGAGAACTTCAAGAAGTTCGACGTTTCCGACGCCATCAAGGCCGCTGGCCCGCAGCTGTAAGCTGCTAGCCGGTACGGAACAAGAAACCGCCCCTCGGGGCGGTTTTTTTGTGCCTGGCTATTACCTGCTTTGCGGGTAAGCCGGGGCGCCGAGCCCTGCACATGCAGCAACTGTCTTGTGCTGGCTGCGCCGGCCTCATCGCCGACAAGCCGGCTCCTACAGGTACAGCGCAGGCATGAGAGCTATGCGATCCCTGTAGGAGCGGCTTTAGCCGCGAACACCGGCAAAGCCGGTGCCATCTATCGCGTCGCCTGCTTCGCGGCTAAAGCCGCTCCCACAGGGGGCGCGAATCGGTGTAGGAGCCGGCTTGCCGGCGATTGGGCCAGCCCATGTGACACAGAACCGACAGAATCTGATTCACTTGCAAGGCACTCTTTCGAACAAGCAGGCACCCCATGACCGAATCCCCCCAACGCTCCGCCTTCTGCCATTTTCACCCCATCCTCACCCGCCCCCAGGACAACGGCCTCAACGGCCACCTGACGGGTTCCACGGTGCATGGCTTCTTCGAAACTGCCATCCAGGCTTTTCTGGTGGAGCAGGCCGAGCTGGACTTGCGCGATGGGGAATTGGCGGCGTTCGTGGTCAGTTCGGCGGCCGACTTTTTCGCCTTGCCGGCGTTCCCGGATGTGCTCGAAGTGGGCCTGGGCGTGACCCGGCTGGTCGGCAGCACGGTGGAGTTTCGCCTGGCGCTGTTCCGCCCGGGTGATGCCGAGGCCTGTGCGGCCGGCACCCTGGTGCAGGTGTTCATCGAGCGGGCCTCGGGGCGGCCAGTGGCGCTGCCGGAAACCTTGCGCCTGATCCTGGCGGGGCTGTCGCTCAATCGTTGAGGCGGATGATGCCCTCGCGCACGGCAAACAGCACAAGGCCCGGAACGTCGTGAATCTGCAGGCGGTGCATGATCTGCGCGCGGTGCGCCTCCACGGTTTTGACGCTCAGGCCCAGGCCGTCGGCGATCGAGCGGGTGCTCTCGCCGCGGGCGATCAGGCGCAGGATTTCCAACTGGCGCGTGGTCAACTGCGTGGCCGGGTTACTCGCCGAGTGCTGGCGGGTGTGCTTCACCGCCTGGCCGATGACCAACGGCAATACCGCCGAGCACAGGTATTGGCCACCCGCCTGCAGTGACTGCAGGGCCAGCTCCAGCTCCAGCACCGTCGCGCTTTTCAGCAGAAACCCCTGGGCGCCCTGGCGCAGGCACTTCATCACGAAGTCCAGCTCGGAGCGTGACGACAGCATCAGCACCGCGCTTTCCGGGGCGCGTACCGACAGCTCGCGCAGGGTCTGTTCGCCCTTGGAGGCAAGCGCGACGTCGAGCAGAATGATCTGCGGCCTGAACTGTTCGGCCAGAGCGACCGTCCCCAGGCTGTCACCCGCTTCGCCGACCACGGCATATTCTTGTTTTTGTTCCAGCAGCGCTCGCAGGCCTGCTCTGAACAGTGGCGAGTCGTCAGCAAGGAGTACACGGCAACGCATAGGCTGTAACCTGTCTTGCAAAATAGAGGGGGCGTTGTTGGCAGGGCTCTGGCGGCTGCACTGCGCACAGCCGGTGGGGTTGCGCTCGCTTGTGGTGTGCCCGGGTTCCCTTGGCAACAGTCGGTTGAACGTTCGGTATGGCGCCGCCCCTGTCATTCCTGGCCTGCAGGTTCGGCAAACTGGCAGATCACCGCAGGCAAACGCTGCAGCGGCTCGACCTGCTGCGCCGCCCCCATCCTGATGGCTTCCTTGGGCATGCCGAAAACCACGCAGCTGGCTTCGTCCTGGGCAACGGTACAGGCGCCGTGTTCACGCATGGCGAGCAAGCCGCGTGCGCCGTCATCACCCATTCCGGTCATGATGATGCCCAGCGCCTGGCTGCCTGCATGGCGCGCAGCGGAGCGAAACAAAACGTCTACTGAAGGCTTGTGGCGATTGACCGCAGGGCCATCGATCACTTCGACCAGAAACTGCGAACCGCTGCGCTTGAGCTGCATGTGCAGGCCGCCGGGAGCGAGCAGTGCCAACCCGCTCTGCACACGGTCCAGGTGCCTGGCTTCGCGTACTTCGATCTGGCAGAGGCTGTTGAGCCTGCGGGCAAAATCGGCGGTGAACTTCTCTGGCATGTGTTGAACGATCACAATGCCGGGGCAGTTGCCTGGCAAGCGTCTGAGAATGTACTCCAGCGCCAGGGTGCCGCCTGTCGAACAGCCAAGTGTAACGATTCGCTCACAGCTTTTGAGCCCATACGTCGCAGCGGCCGCAGTTTTTTTTTCGTCCTTTGGCTTGTTGGCAGGTGCGCGTGCCGGCAGCACACGCGCGGCATTCTCGACACTGCTCACAAGCTCGCCCTCGAGGTCTTCGAGGGCCTTGCGCAAGCCCAGCCGGGCCTTGGTGAAGATGCCGGCCGCACCGGCCTTCAGGGCCTGCTCGACCAGCGCCGTACCGGGCTCGGCCAGGCTTGAGCAGATGATGGTTGGCGTGGCGCGCTCGCTCATTACCTGGCGCAGAAAGGTCAGCCCGTCCATACGCGGCATTTCGAGGTCGAGGATCAGCACGTCGGGCCAGTCCTTGCGTAGCTTGTCGATAGCGTACAGCGGGTCGGCGGCCATGCCGATGACGCGAATGTGCGGGTGTTTCTCCAGCAGTTGCGTGAGCACCTGGCGCACCAGTGCCGAGTCATCGACGATGAAGACGCGGATCGGCTCCTTGCCTCGTGTACTCATACCCGCTCGAACACCGATGGCTGCGCCAGGCGCAAGGGCAGGTCGAAGCCGTGAATGCTTTCGGCGTGGCCGATGAACAACAGCCCGCCCACGCGCAGTTGCCCGACGATCCGCCGGACGATCTCCTGCTTTTGCGCAGGCTCGAAGTAGATCAGCAGGTTACGCAGAAAAATCACGTCGAAGGTGCCCAGGTCTTCGGGCAGTGGCCGAACCACATTGACCTCGCGAAAGCGCACCCGCGAGCGCAGGTTGGCCTGGATGCGCATACGCCCCTCCATGTCGCCGACACCGCACTGGGCATGGCGGCGCAGCCAGCCATCGGGGAAGTAGCGGCTCTGCTCCATGCTGTAGATGCCGCGCTCGGCCAGCGCCAGCATGCTTTGGCTGAGGTCGCTGGCCAGCACCGACCATTCACCGCCCAGGTGTTCGGCGGCCACCATGGCCAGGCTGTAGGGCTCCTCGCCCGATGAGCAGGCCGCACTCCACAGGCGCACCGGCGCGCGCTGCTTGGCCAGCCACTGGCCGAGAAACTCGAAGTGCGGGTGCTCGCGAAAGAAGTAGGTTTCGTTGGTGGTCAGCAAGTCCACCACCAGGCGGCGCTCGCGCTGGTGGGCCGGCTCGGCGATCAGCGCCAGATACTGGTCGTAGTTGGTGAACTGAAAGTGCCGCAGGCGGCGCATCAGGCGCCCGGCCACCAGCGTGCGCTTGTTGCTGGCCAGGTGAATGCCCGAGGCTTCCTGCATCAGGCGTTGCAATTGCTTGAACTGGGCTTCGCCAAGCTTGGGCAGGCTGAGCATGGGTCAGTCTGCCGCCCTGGCCTGGGCCAGATCCAGCAGGTCCTGGGTCGACAGCACCTGCAGCAGGTTGAGAATGATCAGAAAACCCTGCTCCTGCTGGGCCATGCCGGCAATGAAGTCGACGCGGATCTGCGCACCGAAGGGCGGTGGTGGCAGTACCTGGCGGGTGTCGATGTCATGCACGGCGTCCACGGCATCGACCACCAGGCCGAGCCGCTGGCTGGTGTCTTCCAGGGCCAGCTCGGTGATCACGATACAGGTGCGTTTGCCCGGCGCGGTGCGGCTCAGGCCAAAGCGCGCCGCAAGGTCCAGCACCGGGACGACGTTGCCGCGCAGGTTGATCACCCCGTGGATGTACTCCGGCATCATTGGTACCCGGGTAACTTCGGCGTACTCGATGATCTCGCGCACCAGGTCGATGGGCAGGGCGTAGCCGGCCTGGCGCACCCGAAAGCTCAGGTGCTGGATGCATTGGGCTTCGGCCAGGTTGCCGAACGAGGCTTGCAGTGCGGTCATGGCACGCTCCGGTCAGGAGAAATTGACGAACTGGTGGTCGTCCAGGCTGGCCTTGCGCATGGCGTGCAGCGGCTCGGGCAGCGGCTCGACGGGCCGTTGCAGGCGCGCCAAGCCGTCCTGTTGGAAGCGGAAGAAGGCGATCAGTTCCTGCAACTGCCCGGCCTGGGCGTTCATTTCCTCGGCGGTGGCGGCCAGCTCTTCGGAGGCCGAGGCGTTCTGCTGGGTGATCTGGTTCATCTGGCCCATGGCGATGTTGACCTGGCCGGCTGCGCTGCTTTGCTCCTGGGACGCTGCAGTGATTTCCTGCACAAGGTCGGAGGTGCGCTGAATGTTGGGGACGATTTCGCCCAGCAGCACGCCGGCCTTTTCGGCCAGTTGCACGCTGCTGGAGGCCACTTGGCCGATTTCCTGGGCGGCGATCTGGCTGCGTTCGGCCAGCTTGCGCACTTCTGCGGCTACCACCGCGAAGCCCTTGCCGTGCTCGCCGGCGCGTGCGGCTTCGATGGCCGCGTTGAGGGCCAGCAGGTTGGTCTGGTAGGCGATGTCATCGATGATGCCGATCTTGTCGGCGATCTGCTTCATTGCCAGCACCGTGTCGCCGACTGCAGTGCCGCCCTGGCCGGCATCGTTGGCGGCCTTGCCGGCGATGTCGTCGGTGAGCTTGGCGCTTTCGGTGTTCTGGGCGATGGAGGCCGACATCTGCTCGATCGAGGCGCTGGTCTGCTCGACGCTGGCGGCCTGTTCGCTGGCGGCCTGGCTGAGCGACTGGGAGGTCGAGCTGACTTCGGCCGAGGCCGACGACAGCGCATCGGCGGCGCTGCGCACATCACCGAGGATGCTGCGCAGGCGCACCGTCATGTTCTGCATCGAGCCCAGCAATTGCCCGGTTTCGTCGCGGCGGTTGACCACCAGGTCGTGGCTCAGGTCGCCGGCGGCCATGCGGTCGGCGGCCAGCACCGCGCCACTGAGCGGGCGGGTGATGCTGCGGGTCACCAGCACGCCGATCAACAAGCCGGCCAGGGTGGCGACCGCGACCAGGGTGATCATCTGCACCCGCGAACTATCGGCAATTGCGGTGATGTCGTTGTTGGCTTCGCCCGCCCGGTCCTGCTTGGTCTGGCTGGCCGTGCCCAGCAGTTGGTCCAGCTCGGTTGCCGCGGCGATGACCCGTGGCAGCAGTTCGAGGGTCGGGCTGCTGATTTGCAGCTCGCCAGACTGCTGGTGGGTGGCGAGCAGCAGGGTGGCGGCGTTGACGTAGTCCTGCAGGCGCGTGGTGATGTTGTCGACGCTGGCCTTGCCCTCGGGCGTCAGGTGGTAGTCCTTGGCCTTGAGCAGTTGCTCACGGGTCTTGTCCAGGGCCGCGCGGGTATCAGCCGCTGCTTTGTCGCGCTCCTCGCGGGATACCGCCAGCAGGCTCTGGCGCAGCGAGCGCCCGGCGGTGACCAGCTGGATATTGGCGTTTTGCAGGGTGCTCAGGCCCTGGATATCGACGTCGAACATGCGGTCCGAGAGCTGGTCGACCTGGTCCAGGTTACGAATCCCGATGAGGCCGATGATGGCGGTGAGCGCCACTACCACGATGAAACCCAGGGTCAGGCGTGCCCCGATTTTCATGTTGCTGATCCACTGCATGTCTCGTCTCCGGAAAGGGTTGTCATCGCCGCCGAGGGGCGATGCTTGGGTTCGTTGCGCTGTTGCAGGTCGCGGAACAGGCTGGCGATGTCGAGGATCAGCGCCACCTGGCCTGAACCGAGGATGGTCGAGCCACTGATGCCATTGAGGTGGCGAAACAACTGCCCGAGCGGTTTGATCACGGTTTGCAGCTCGCCATACAGGCGGTCGACGATCAGGCCGACCTGTTGCCGGCCCTGGCTGACCACCACGATGTTGCGCCGGCTGGCCGGTGGCACGCCCAGCGCAAAATGCGTGGTCAGGTCGATGCACGGCAGCGGCTTGCCGCGCAGGTTGAGCGGCCCGCTGGTATCTGAAGGGGCCTCCATGCACTCGGTGACCATGTCCAGCGGGATGACGAAGCGCTCAAGGCCGGCCCCCACCAGAAAGCCATCGATGATCGCCAGGGTCAGCGGCAGGCGGATGCGGAACAGGCAGCCCTGGCCCTGCGCCGACTCGATTTCGATGGTGCCGCGCAGCTCGTCGATGGCGCTGCGCACCACATCCATGCCGACCCCGCGCCCGGACAGGTTGGACACCTGTTCGGCGGTGGAAAAACCGGCCTCGAAGATGAGCATGTGGATATCGCTGTCCGGCAGCAGGCTGTCGGCATCGAGCATGCCGCGGGCAATGGCTTTTTCGCGGATTCTGGCGGTGTTCAGGCCGCGCCCGTCGTCCTGGATTTCCAGCACGATCATCCCCGAGTCATGGCCGGCCCGCAGGCTCAGGTTGCCCTGCGCCGGCTTGCCGGCGGCCAGGCGTTCCTCGGCGCCTTCGATGCCGTGGTCGATGGCGTTGCGCACCAGGTGGATCAGCGGGTCGGCGATGCGGTCGATCAGCGTCTTGTCCAGCTCGGTGTCGCCGCCATGCAGGTGCAGCTGGATCTGCTTGTTCAACGTCAGGCTGACGTCACGCACGACCCGGTGGAAGCGATTGAAGGTTTCGCCGATTTCGACCATGCGCAGCTTCAAGGCGCGCTCGCGGATCTGCTCGACATGCTGGTGCACCGCCTGCACCCGCTCGATGCAGTCGCTGTCACCGCTGTGCATGGCCTGCATGTGCGCACCGGCGGTGCTGATGACCAACTCGCCGACCAGGTTGATCAGCTCGTCGAGCTTGTGCGCCGCAACCTTCACCAGGCCGCTGGCGGCATGAACCGTGCGCGGCTCTTCAGCGGCCTGGGTGGATGACAACGTTTGCGCAGGCAGGCTTGCAAGCGCTATTTCGGGCAGTGCCTCGGGCGCTGTCTGGCAGGCCAGGCTCAGTTGGTAAAACCCATCGGCGAGGCTGAACACCTCTTGCAGCTCCTCGCGGCTGGCGAGGGTGCTCAGGGTGATGTCGAAATCCAGGTAGCACTGCTCGGGGTCCATCTGCTCGAGCGGGGGCAGTGCGTCAGTCAGCGTGTGCACGGCAAGCAGGTCGCCCAGCCGTGCCAGGTAGCGGATGAACGCGCAGGGGTCGAAACCGTTGCGCAGCAGTTCAGCATCCAGGCGCAGGCTCAACTGCCATACAGCCGGGCTTTCGACGGCTGGTACCGGGGGGCTGTCAGCTGCTTCGAGCGCAGCCAGCAGCTCGGCCTGGCGGGGTGTATGCGGCGCCAGGGTGGCGCTGTGCGGGTCGATGCTGCGCACCATGCTATTGAGCTCGTCCATGCACTGCAGCATCAGCGAGGTGAGGCTGTCACTGAGCGCGCACTCGCCGTCGCGCACCTGCATCAGGCGGTTTTCCAGTTGGTGGGCCAGGGCTACCAGAGGCTCCAGCGAGAAGATCCCGGCCGAGCCCTTGAGGGTGTGCACCGAACGGAACAAGGCGTTGATCGCCTCGCTGTCGCCGGGGCTGCGCTCAAGGATCAGCAGGCAGTCTTCGGCCTCCCTGAGCAGGTCATTGGCTTCTTCGAGAAAACCCTGGAGTAACTGCTGCCACTGTTGTGCGTCGAGCATGGGGTCATCCTGCGCAGGCAGCTTGGAGGTCGAGCGCCAGCTCTGTCGGGCGCAACAGGTCAATAACAGCGGCGGCTTGCTCGGACAGCGCCACCACCTGCAGCGCGTGGGCTTCGCCACCGAACTGCCTGGCCAAGGCCAGCAGCAACTGCAGCCCGGCACTGTCGAGCTCGCCCAGCGCACCGAGGTCGAGCGCCCAGGGGCCCGGGTGTTCGGCCAGCAGTGCCAGCAGGGCGGTGTGGGTGTCGCGCGCCTCGAAAATGGTCAGGTCACCGGCAATGGCCAGGCACGCAGGCAGGTTTTCGGTGCCGGGGCGCAGCGTGAGGCTGGCCATCAGCCCACCAGCTTTTCTACGGCAGCCAGTAACTGCTGTGGCTGGAACGGCTTGACCATCCAGGCCTTGGCACCTGCGGCCTGGCCCTCGGCTTTCTTGCTCTGCTCGCTTTCGGTGGTGAGCATCATGATCGGCGTGAAGCGGTATTCGCTACGCGCTTTCAGTGCCTTGACCAGGCCGATGCCGTCCAACCGGGGCATGTTCACGTCGCTGATGATCAGGTTGACCTTCTGCCCGGTCAGCTTGGCCAGCGCATCCTGCCCGTCGCACGCTTCTATGATGGTGTGGCCGGCGCCAGCGAGGCTGATGCGCACCAGTTGGCGCATGGAGGCCGAGTCGTCGACGATCAGAATGGTTTTGGCCATGGTCGTGGTTACCTGAGAGGGTTAGAAGAAGGTGAGTTCGGCAGCATCGCTCGGGGAGTGCTGGCCGCTGCGCTCTTCACGGGTGGTGAAGCGCTCGCGCTGGCCGCGTAGCCAGGCGTCGATGTCGGCCAGCTTCGGGTCATTGGCCGCGAGGGCGGCCAGCAGTTCGCCAAGGTCGATGGCGACATGGTCGAGCACCTGGTCCACGCGGTCCTGGAACTGCAGGTTGACCAGAATCGCCTGGATGTCCTGTTGGGTGGTGCGGGTGTCCTGCTGCAATTCCCTGGAGGCCTGGTCGAGGGCCTTGAGGTTGCCGCCCAGGCCTTCGATCACCTCGTCGAGCAGTTGCTGCAGGTGCGCAAGGTCTGCCTGGTCATGGGCGCTGAGCGCCTCGGCCGATTCGATGCTGGTCTGGATGGCGTGGTTGATTTCGCCGACCTTGGCGTCCATCGACTGCCCGGTGGTGGCCGACAGTTGCGACAGTTTGCGCACTTCGTCGGCCACCACCGAGAAGCCCCGGCCATAGTCGCCGGCGCGGGCCGCTTCGATGGCGGCGTTGAGGGCCAGCAGGTTGGTCTGGTTGGCGATTTCCTGGACATGCCGTGCCATCTGCTGCAACTGGCCGGTGTAGCTGTCCAGGTGGCTGATGCTTTGCAGCACGGCGCTTTGGCGTTGGCCGCGGCTGGCAAAGGCGTCGGTCACCTGCTGCAGTTGCCCGCTGCAGCGGCGCAGGCCGTCGCCGACACCGTCCTGCTCGGTGCTGCGGGCGGCAGCATCGAGCGACGCGTCCAGGCGTTGGTGGATGGCCGCAAAGCGCTCCAGCAGCCCGCCGATGTTGTCGGCCACCAGCAAACGGCTTTGTTGCAGGCCGTCGGTCCAGGCAGCGGCAGCTTGCGGCAGCAGCTGTAACAGCGGGTGTTGATGGCCAGGGCTGGCCTCAGGCGGCGTGTTTTCCTGGGCGGGGATGGCGCAGGCCACCGGGCGGGGGCGCAGCAGCAGGGTCGCAAGCACGATGGCGGCCAGCGCCAACAGGCCCAGCCAGAGCATGCCGGTGAACAGTGCCGTGGCGCATAGCGCTGTGCCGATCCATATGACGAGATACATCCGCATTCCGCTGCGCTGCCTTTTTCAGGTTACGAGCGCAGATGGTACTAGCTGACTTTTGACGTCAAAATCGGGACAGCCCTTAATCCGACCGTTAAGTCATGCAGGCATGCCTGGCCAGGGGAGCGCCTTTTATTTGATTGAGTGGTCAGGTAAACCAGAGAAGAGCGCCAGTGGCTGCGGAGTACGGGCTGTCGCGTTTTGTCGCAGGGTAGGGGGCAAGATCGCTTAAGGGTTAGGAGTATGGCTTAAGCCATTGGTGTGGTGGCAATGTGCCTGGCCACTTAAGCAAAACGCCTGCGGTGGGCGCCGCAGGCGTTCGTGACAACCGGCCGATCAGTCGCGCCAGTGGCGCTTGTGCTTGCGGTGGCCGTAGTGATGGCCGCGGTCGTAGTGGCGACGGTCGTCGTAGCCGCGGCGGTAGCGGCGGTCGTCGCGGCGCTCGTCTTCGTCGGCCTTGTTGCCCATGTAGTTACCCAGCGCGCCACCGGCGCCGCCGCCTGCTGCTGCACCGATGTAGCTGCCGGTGGTACCGCCTATGGAGCGGCCGACCACGTTACCGCCTGCGGCGCCCAGCGCGCCACCGATGGCGGCCTCGCCACGCTGGCGCTTGTCGGCACCCAGGGCACCGCCGGCCGCACCACCCAGGCCGGCACCGATGGCACCGCCTGTGCTGCCACCGATGGAGTTGCCCACCACGGAGCCCAGTACCCCACCCAATGCGCCGCCAATGCCGGCCTCGGTGGTGCCGCCTGCCATGGCCACGCCGCTGAGCAAGCTGAAAGACAACAACAGAATCGAGGAGTACTTCTTCATCAAGAGAGCCTCAAATGGATGACGAGGCGGAATTTGAGGCCGGGCGAGGCGGCTGGCAACGGAAATCCGACGAGTAGCACGAGTTGTACACAATTCTCTAAGTTATTGAATTATGTATGAAACTTTCTCGAAAATCGGCTGTCCGAGGTATTTATGACAAAGCCCTGATCCGTTGCGGACAGGGCTTTTTTTGTGTGTTTCTGGCAAGGGCCCCATCGCCGGCAAGCCGGCTCTCATGAACAAACTGCAACTCATTGATTTAACACCGTCCCTGTGGGAAGCGGCCTTGTGTCGCGATGGGCTGCGCAGCAGCCCCGGCAATTTTGCATGAGGCCGAGACCTTGGGGCCGCTTCGCGCCCCATCGCGACACAAGGCCGCTTCCCACGAGACCGTGGCGCATCTGCGAGACCCGTTCTCTGCGCAACAGCGCAGCCCTACAGGGCTGTGTGGTCTCCTACAGGGAAATGCATAGCCTGTAGGAGCCAGCTTGCCGGCGATGGGGCCCTTGTTCTTTCAGATGATCCGCCCGTCGTCCCGCGCCCGCTCCAGCTTGATGGCGATGAACTTTGAAGTTGGCGTATGGCTGCCGTCGCCGATGCTCTCCAGCGGCACCAGCGGGTTCACCTCGGGGTAATAGGCGGCGGCCTGGCCGGCGGGTATGTCGAAGGCCAGCAGGGTGAAACCATGCACCCGGCGTACATGCTCGTCGCCCCACAGCGAGACGATGTCGACCTTCTGCCCCGGCTGGAAGCCCAGGCGGATGATGTCGGCCTCGTTGGCGAACAGCACGTCACGCTGGCCGCGTACCCCGCGATAGCGGTCGTCCATGCCGTAGATGGTGGTGTTGTACTGATCGTGAGAGCGCATCGACTGCATGATCAGGTCCGGCAACTGGCCGCTGGCGCGTACTCGCTCGTCCAGCAGACTGTCGGGCAGCAGGTTGGCCTTGAAGTTGGCGCGGCCGGTGGCGGTCTTCCACTGGCGGCTGCCGGCACTGTTGCCCAGGTAGAAGCCGCCCGGCAGTTCCAGGCGCTGGTTGAAGTCGGCAAAGCCCGGGATGGTGTCGGCGATCAGGTCGCGGATGCGCGCGTAGTCGGCCACCAGCCAGTGCCAGTCCACCGGTTGCTTGCCCAGGGTGGCGGCGGCAATGCCGGCCACCACCGCAGGCTCCGAGCGCATCTGCCGCGACAGTGGCTTGAGCTGGCCGTTGGAGGCGTGAACCATGCTGAACGAGTCTTCCACGGTCACTGCCTGCGGGCCTTCGCCCTGCTGGTCGATGTCGGTGCGGCCCAGGCACGGCAGAATCAGCGCCTGCTTGCCGTGGATCAGGTGGCTGCGGTTGAGCTTGGTGCTGATCTGCACGGTCAGCTCGCAGTTGCGCAGGGCCTGGGCGGTGCGCTCGGTGTCCGGGGTGGCCTGGGCAAAGTTGCCGCCCAGCCCGATGAACACCTTGGCCCGGCCTTCTAGCATCGCGTGGATCGCCTCGACGGTGTTATGGCCGTTGTGGCGTGGCACCTGGAAGCCAAAGCGCTTTTCGATGGCATCGAGCAGGAACACCGGCGGGCGCTCGTTGATGCCCATGGTGCGGTCGCCCTGCACGTTGCTGTGGCCGCGCACCGGGCACAGGCCGGCACCCGGTGCGCCGATGTTGCCGCGCAGCATCTGCAGGTTGACGATTTCCTGGATGGTCGGCACCGAGTGGCGGTGCTGGGTGATACCCATGGCCCAGCACATGATTACCCGCTTGCCCTTGCAGTACATGCGCGCCGACAGCTCGATGTCGGCCAGGGTCAGGCCCGACTGCGCCTGGATCTGCTCCCACGAGGTGGCGTCGACCGCTGCCAGGTATTCATCGACCCCATGGCCGTGCTCGGCGATGAAGGCGTGATCGAAGATCGCCGGCTCGCCTGCGGCCTGGGCTTCACGTTCCCACTGCAGCACGAACTTGGCCATGCCGCGCAGCAGCGCCATGTCGCCGCCCAGGGCCGGGCGGAAGAACGCCGTGTTGGTCGGGCGGTCGCTGTTGGTGAGCATTTCCAGCGGGTTTTGTGGGTGCTGGAAGCGCTCCAAGCCACGTTCTTTCAGCGGGTTCACGCACACCACCTGGGCGCCGCGTTTTACCGCATCGCGCAGCGGGTCGAGCATGCGCGGGTGGTTGGTGCCGGGGTTCTGGCCCCAGACGAAGATCGCATCGGCGTGTTCGAAGTCGTCATAGGTGACCGTGCCCTTGCCCACCCCGACGCTCTGGCCCAGGGCCACGCCGCTGGCCTCGTGGCACATGTTCGAGCAGTCGGGGAAGTTGTTGGTGCCATAGGCACGCACGAACAGCTGGTACAGGTAGGCCGCCTCGTTACTGGCGCGGCCCGAGGTGTAGAACTCGGCCTGGTCGGGGGATTCGAGGCGGTTCAGGTGCTCGGCAATCAGCGCAAAGGCGGCGTCCCAGGCGATCGGCTGGTAGCGGTCGCTGGCCGGGTCGTAGACCATCGGCTCGGTCAGGCGGCCCTGGTATTCGAGCCAGTAGTCGCTCTGCCCGAGCAGCGCGCTGACGCTGTAGCGGGCGAAGAACGCCGCATCCACCCGGCGCTTGGTGGCTTCCCAGTTGACCGCCTTGGCGCCGTTTTCACAGAACTTGACCATGCCGCTTTCGGGTGAGTCGCCCCAGGCGCAGCCCGGGCAGTCGAAGCCGCCGTTCTGGTTGGTCTTGAGCAGGGCGCGGATGTTCTTCAGCGCGTTGTCGCTGCCAACCCAGGCCTTGGCCACGCTCTTGAGCGCGCCCCAGCCGCCGGCAGGGCCGGGGTAGGGCTGGTAGCGAGGGGTGGAGGCGGGGGCGTTGTCCGGCAGTTTTTCGTAGGAGGTCACGGCTTTTACTACTCCGCCGCTGGGCTGAACACCCGCGGTGCACTGTGTTTGGGCAAATGAATGAGGTTGAGGTTGTGCTTGCGCGCCCACTGCAGGGCAAGGCCGGTGGGGGCCGAGAGGCTGACCAGGGTCTGGATACCGGCGCGCAGCACTTTCTGGATCAGCTCCAGGCTGCAGCGGCTGGTGACGATGGCCAGGCCCCCGGCAGTGTCGATGCGCTGGCGCAGCAGGGCGCCGATCAGCTTGTCCAGGGCGTTGTGCCGGCCAATGTCCTCGCGGCCCAGCAGCAGTTGGCCGTCGCGGTCCATGAACAGCGCCGCGTGTACCGCGCCGCAGTGCTGGCCCAGGGGCTGGAAGGCATCGATGCGCTGGCGCAGGTCCTTGAGCCAATGCACCGGTGGCAGGGGCGCGCCGGGCAGCACGTTCAGCTCCGGCAGGGCCTGCTCCAGGGCCTCGACACCGCACAGGCCGCAGCCACTGGTGCCGGCCAGCTGGCGGCGCTGGTCCTTGAGGTTCCAGAAGGCGCGGCTGGAGATTTCCAGGTCGGCGTACAACGCCGAACCGCTGCCGGACAGCTTCACGTCATAGATTTCGTCGGTGCTGCCGACGATGCCGCTGCCCACGCTGAAACCCACGGCAAAGTCTTCGAGGTCGGTGGGGCTGACCAGCATCACCGCCTGGTTGAGGCCGTTGTAGACGATGGCCAGGGCCACTTCCTCGGCCAGCGGCGTGCTGCTGCGCTCAGCATCGTCGAGCTGCACGTAGTCGTAGGTGTTGCTGGCAGCGGGCAGGGCCAGTGGCGTGGAGGCTGCGCAGACCGGGGGTTTGCTTTGCATCGGGCGAAGTGACCGGCGGCTATTTGATAGCACCAGCCTAGGCCGCCAGGGGGCGCGCGTCTAATCGCTAGGGTCTATGCCTTGATAGACCGCGTCGATTGGTCGCAGTGGGGCGGGTTCGGCCAGTCTGGCCTAGACTTCTGCTTCCATTGATCCAGCATCCAGGGAGCGCCACATGAGCCTGTTCAGTTTCGTAAAGGAAGCCGGCGAGAAGTTGATCGACCTGCTGACCCCCGGCAACGCCAATGCCGAAGAACAGTTGAAGAAGCACGTCGAGAGCGTCGGGCTGGGCAACCCGAACATCAGCGCCACTGTAGAGGGTGACAAGGTCATCCTCAAGGGCGAGGTGGCCAGCCAGGAGGAGAAGGAGAAGATCATCCTCGCGGCCGGCAACATCGCCGGGGTGGCCTCGGTCGAGGACCAGATCACCGTGACCGGGCCGGTCGTGGCGGCGGCGCGCTTCGTGACCGTGAAAAAGGGTGACACGCTGTCGGCGATCGCAGTGGTGGTGTATGGCAATGCCGGGCAGTACAACAAGATCTTCGAAGCCAACAAACCGATGCTCAAGCACCCGGACAAGATCTACCCGGGGCAGGTGTTGCGTATTCCGGATTGATCGTTACTTGTTGTGATGGATTCTTCGCGGGCAAGCCCGCTCCCACAGGTACTGCACAACTCTCAAGGTTGGTGGAGCACCTGTGGGAGCGGGCTTGCCCGCGAAAGGGCCATTACAAGCCAGCCAAAAGCTCCCGGTAATCCTCCACCGCCGCAAACTCTTGGGTATCGCGAACGGCCCCCCGGCTATCCGGCTGCCTCACCGCCAACAGATGCCCCACCCCAAAACGCTGCGCGCTGCGCAAGATCGCCAGGGTGTCATCGATGAACAGGCTGCGCGCCGGGTCGAAGCCGATGTCTGCTTGCAACGCATCCCAGAACTGCGGGCTCTCTTTCGGGAAGCCGTAATCGTGCGAGCTGATCAGGCGCTCGAAGTACGGCGCCAGCTCTACACGCTCCAGCTTCAGCGACAGCGAATCGCGGTGCGCGTTGGTGATCATCACCACGCGCTTGCCGGCCTGGCGAATGGCCGCCAGGAAGGTGTCGGCGTCGGGCTTCAGGGCGATCAACTCGGCGATTTCCTGCTTGAGCTCGCGGATCGGCAGGCGCAGCTCGCGGCTCCAGAAGTCCAGGCAGTACCAGTTGAGGGTGCCGGCATGCTGCTCGAACAGCGGCTGCAGCTCCATTTCGGCCATGGCCCGGCTCACCCCGTGCAGCTCGGCATAGCGCTGGGGCAGGTGCTCCAGCCAGAAGCGGTTGTCGTAGTGCAGGTCGAGCAGGGTACCGTCCATGTCGAGCAACACGGTGTCGATGGCGGACCAGGGAAGAACAGGCATGGGAAACTCTCGATCGGTCGGCAAGCCACGGTATAGTAACCCGTTCACGCCAAGGAGCTGCCCCATGCGCCAGAAACCCACCGTCCTCAGCCGCGAAATCGTCGCCAGCAGCCGCCTGTTCCGGGTCGAGGCGGTGCAGTTGCGCTTCTCCAACGGCACGGAGCGCACTTATGAACGGCTGGTGGGGCGCGGCAACGGCTATGGCGCGGTGATGATCGTCGCCATGCTCGATGCCGAGCATGCGGTGCTGGTGGAAGAATACTGCGGCGGTACCGACGAGTACGAGCTGTCGCTGCCCAAGGGCCTGATCGAGCCGGGCGAGGACGTGCTGGCTGCCGCCGACCGCGAACTCAAGGAAGAAGCAGGCTTCGGCGCCCGCCAGCTGGAGCACCTGACCGAGCTTTCGCTGTCGCCCGGCTACATGAGCCAGAAGATCCAGGTGGTGCTGGCCACCGACCTGTACGAGGAGCGCCTGGAGGGCGATGAGCCCGAGCCGATGCGGGTCGACAAGGTCAACCTGCGCGAGCTCTCGGCCCTGGCCATGCACCCGCAGTTCACCGAAGGCCGCGCCCTGGCGGCGCTGTACCTGGCCCGCGACCTGCTGATCCAGCGCGGGGTGCTCAGCGCATGAACGACCTGCAATTGCTGCACGAGGTGGTCAAGCTCGCCCAACTGGCCGGCGAGGCGATCTTGCCGTTCTGGCGCGCTGACGTGGCGGTGACCAATAAAGCCGACGATTCCCCGGTGACCGCCGCCGACCTGGCCGCACACCGAGTCATTGCCGATGGCCTGCTGGCGCTGGCGCCGCATATCCCGGTGCTGTCTGAAGAAGATTGCGACATCCCGCAGGCCGTGCGCGAAGGCTGGCAGCGTTGGTGGCTGGTAGACCCGCTGGACGGCACCAAGGAGTTCATCGCCGGCAGCAAGGAGTTCACCGTCAACATTGCGTTGGTCGAGAACGGCGAGGTGGTGTTCGGTGTGGTGGCGATGCCGACCAATGGCCGCTGCTACTTTGGCGGGCGTGAGCTGGGCGCCTGGCGCCGCGATGCCGATAGCCCTGCGCAGCCGATTCAGGTGCGCACCGCGCCACCGGCCGATGGCCGCTTCACTGTGGTTGCCAGCCGTCGCCACTCCAGCCCGCAGCAGGAGGCCCTGCTGGCCGGCCTTGGTGCGGCGGTGGGTGAGCTTGAGCTTGCCAATATCGGCAGCTCGCTGAAGTTCTGCCTGCTGGCCGAAGGCAGTGCCGATTGCTACCCGCGCCTGGCGCCGACTTCACAGTGGGATACCGCCGCTGCGCAAGGGGTGCTGGAGGGTGCCGGGGGCGAGGTGATTGGTTTGGACGGGCAGGCATTCCGCTACCCGCCGCGCGAATCGTTGCTCAACCCGTTCTTCCTGGCCTTGCCGGCTGCTGCCGGGTGGCGGCAGGCGTTGGTGGCGCTGGCTCTCGCGATCGACGCCTGAGGCCCGATCGCCGGCAAGCCGGCTCCTACAAGTACGGCGCAGGTTTGAAGGCTATGCGATCCCTGTGGGAGCGGCTTTAGCCGCGAAGCAGGCGCCGCGGTAGATGGCACCGGCTTCGCCGGTGTTCGCGGGTAAACCCGGTCTCACAGGACCCTGCTAAAACAATGAGTAATCTGTTGTTCCCTGAGAGCCCGCTTGCCGGCGCTAGGCTTTGGGCAGGCAACACACCCCTCAACGATGCAACACGTACTGCCCGCTGAACTTCACCGCCGGCTCGTCACTGCCTTCGTTGCTCACCGTCGTCTCCAGCGTCAGCCGCGCCCGTCCGCGACGCTGGTACATCGCCAGGAAGCGCTCCCAGGCTTTCTCGTCCGGCGCCGGGCAGCGCGCCACCGCCGTGCCGGTCACCGGCAACGGGTAACTGATCTGCCCCTCCTGGATGACGATATGCCCGTCATCGATACCCAGCTCGCGCAACCTCAGGTGCAGCCAGCCCCAGCCCGCCAGCACCGCGCCGCAGTACAGGCTGCCGCCGAACATGGTGCTCTTGTGGTTGACGTTGGGCGCCAGCGGCAATTGCAGGCGCAGGCATTGCCCGTGCCAGTCGAGCACCTGCATGCCCATCTCGCGGGTCAGGGGGATATCGCTGTGCAGCACGGCTTGCAGGTACTGGTTGTCGCGGCTCATGGGCGCGGTTCCTCATGCTCGTCGTGCCCGCCGCTGGCGCCGTCGAAGTTCAGGCCATGCTTGCGCAGCTTGTCGTGCAGGGTCTTGCGCGGGATGCCCAGGGCCTCGGCAAGGCTGCGCATCGAGCTGTGCGGCTGGGCCAGTTCGGCGGCGATCAGCGAGCGCTCGAACTGCTCGACCTGCTCGCTGAGGTTGCCGCTGGGTACGGGTAGCTGCACCTGTGCGCTGGCCGCCGGGGCCTGGCCATCGAGGGCCAGCTCCAAGCCCAGGGCGAAGCGCTCGGCGGCGTTTTGCAGCTCGCGCACGTTGCCTGGCCAGTCGTGGCGCAGCAGCAGCGCGCGCTGGGCCGGTTGCAGGCTGTGCGGGGGCAGGCCGTGGCGCTGGCTGGCGGCATCGGCGAAGTGCTGGAACAGCACCAGAATGTCGTCACCGCGCTCGCGCAGGGCCGGAATGCGCAGCGGCGCAACGTTCAGGCGGTAGTAAAGGTCGGCACGGAAGCGCCCCTGGTCGGCCGAGTGGCGCAGGTCTTCCTTGGTGGCGGCGATGATGCGGATATCCAGCGGGATCAACTGGTTGCCGCCCAGGCGCTCGACCACCCGCTCCTGCAGCAGGCGCAGCAGCTTCACCTGCACGTCCAGGCTCATGCTCTCGATTTCGTCGAGGAACAGCGTGCCGCCGTTGGCGAACTCGAACTTGCCGATGCGCCGCTTTTGCGCGCCGGTGAAGGCTCCGGGCTCATGGCCGAACAGCTCGCTTTCGACCACCGACTCGGCCAGGGCTCCGGCGTTGATCGCCACGAACGGCCCGTCACGGCGGCTCGACAAGTCGTGCAGGGCGCGGGCCACCACCTCCTTGCCGGCACCGGTCTCGCCGAGGATCAGCACATCGGCGCGGGTACCGGCCAGCGCGCCGATCTGCTCGCGCAGGCGCTGCATCGACGGCGACTGGCCCACCAGGCGGGTGGCCAGCTGCTGGCGGTCGCTCAGGGCCAGGCGCAGGCTGCGGTTGTCCAGCACCAGCCGGCGCAGGGCCAGGGCGCGGCGCACGCTGTCCAGCAGGGCATCGGTGGCAAAGGGTTTTTCGAGAAAATCATAGGCCCCGGCGCGCATGGCCTGCACCGCCAGCGGTACATCGCCATGGCCGGTGATCAGCAGCACCGGCAGCTCGCTGTCGCGGGCATGCAGTTGCTCCAGCAGTTGCAGGCCGTCGATGCCCGGCATGCGGATATCGCTGACCACCACCCCCGGCCAGTCGGCCTCGATGCGCCCGGCCAGGCCCTGGGCGTCGGCCAGCGTCACCACCTTGAGCCCGGCCAGGTCGAGGGTCTGGCTCAGGGCCTGGCGCAGGTGCGGGTCGTCATCGACCAGGACTACCTGGGCGCGGCTGTCGATCAGTGTCTCGGTCATGCCGAGGTGTCCTCCGAAGATTGCAGGTTGGCGCCGGGCGTGGCCACGCGCAGTTGCAGGGTCAGCAGGGCGCCGCCTTCCGGGTGGTTGGCCAGCAGCAGTTCACCGCCCAGGGCGCGCATCAGGCTTTCGCAGATGGCCAGGCCCAGGCCCAGGCCCTGGGTGCGGGTCTTGGTGGTGAAGAACGGCTCCTTGGCGTGCTCCAGGGCCTGGCGGCTGAAGCCCGGGCCGTTGTCGCGGATGTACAGGTAGACGCAGTCCTCGACGCGCTCGGCACTCAGCCACAGCTTGCGCGGGTTGGCTTTTTCGGTGAGGGCGTCCAGGGCGTTGGCCAGCAGGTTGCCCAGCACCTGGCGCAGGCGGGTTTCGCCGGCCTGCACCCACAAGGTGGCCTCGGGCAGGTCGCGCACCAGCTCCACCGCCATCGCCCGGCGGCGCTTGGCCAGCAGCGCCAGGGCGTCGTCCAGCGCCGGTTGCAGGGCCACGCTTTCGGGGGCGTGGCGGTCGCGACGGGCAAAGGCGCGCAGGTGGGCGATGATCGAGGCCATGCGCCCGGTCAGCTCGCCGATCAGCTTGAGGTTGCCGCGCACATCCTCGGTGCGCTCATGGTCGAGCAGAATCTCGGCGTTTTCGGCGTAGCTGCGGATCGCCGCCAACGGCTGGTTGAGCTCGTGGCTGATGCTCGCCGACATGGTGCCCAGCACCGACAGCTTGCCGGCCTGCACCAGTTCGTCCTGGGCGCGTACCAGCTCCTGCTGGGCGTTCTCGCGCTCCAGCACCGCGCTTTTCAGGCGGGTATTGAGGCCTTCGAGGGCGGCGGTACGTTCGGCCACGCGTTTTTCCAGCTCTTGCCGGGCATGGGCTTCGAAGTCGATACGGTCGATGTA
This sequence comes from Pseudomonas xanthosomatis, assembly GCF_019139835.1. NCBI lineage: Bacteria > Pseudomonadati > Pseudomonadota > Gammaproteobacteria > Pseudomonadales > Pseudomonadaceae > Pseudomonas > Pseudomonas xanthosomatis. Next base: position 775,378 of record NZ_CP077075.1, read on the forward strand.
GTGGCGCCGGCGCTGCATCACCAGGCCGGCCAGCAGCATGGCCACCAGCAGGGCGCCGGCGCCGATGGCCATCACCGTTTGCACCGAGCGGTCGACCAGGATGCGCGGGGCGAGGATGCTCACCTGCCAGCCGGTTTCCTTGATGTCGCGGGTCTGGGTGATCCAGGCATCGGCGGGCAGGGTCAGCGGCTGCGGGGCCTGGGTCGGGTAGGGCTGGATGGCGATGATCGCCTGGCGTTCGGCATCGGTCAGCTCGCGGGTGGCGCGAAAACGCCAGTCCGGGCGTGAAGTCAGCACCACCACGCCGTTCTGGTCGGTCAGCAGCAATTGCTCGGGGGTGCGGCCCCACAGGGTTTCGGTGTGGTCGAGGTCGACCTTGACCACCAGCACGCCGATCACCCGCTCGCGGTCGCGCACGGCGGCGGCGAAGAAGTAGCCGCGCTTGGCCGAGGTGGTGCCCTGGCCGAAGAAGCGCCCCAGGCGCCCGGCCATGGCCTCGTTGAAGTACGGGCGGAAGGCGAAGTTGCGGCCAACGAAGCTGTCTTGCTTGTCCCAGTTGGACGCCGCCAGGGTATTGCCGCTGACGTCCATCAGGTACATCACCTCGGCACCGGTCTGGTGGGTGATGTCCTTGAGCAGGCGGTTGGCGTTGGTCACCGCCTCGAGCTTGAACGGGTCGGCCAGGGCTCCACGCAGCGCCGGCAGGTCGCCGAGAATCTGCGGCAATACCTCGTAGCGGTGCAGGGTGCCGAGCAGGTTGGCGACGTACAGGTCGAGAGTCTGGCGGTTCTGCGAGGCCAGCTGGTCCTGATAGTAGCGCTCGGCCAGGTGGTGCAGTGGCCACAGCAGCGGCGTCAGGCACACGGCCAGCAGGGCGAGGCTGCGCCAGCGGGGGCGGCGGGGAGGCGTCGGTTTTGGAATCATCGAGTCATTGCGCCAGAAAAGTCTGGCGCAATTATGCGCTACTTCAGGCAGTCGATCAGCGCTTGATGCCAGTGCGGCTGGCTGACCTGCCACTGTTCGGCGAGCCGGGTGCAGTCCAGGCGCGAATTGAGCGGGCGCCGGGCCGGGGTCGGGTACTCGCTGGAGGGGATCGGCAGCAGTTCGGCGCAGGGCAAGCCGCGGGCCTTGAGCTGCTCGCCGATGGCCTGGGCGAAGCCGAACCACGACGTTTCACCCTGGGCTGTCAGGTGGTAGGTGCCCCAGGCGCCAGCCTGGCCCTGCTGCCAACGCTCGATCAGGGCGCGGGTGCTGGCAGCGATGGTGCCGGCCCAGGTAGGGGCGCCGATCTGGTCGGCCACCACTTTGAGCTGGGGTTTTTCTTGCAGCAGGCGCTGCATGGTCAGCAGGAAGTTGCGCCCATGCTGCGAATAAACCCAGCTGGTACGCAGGATCAGGTGCTCAGCGGCCACCGCACCAATCGCCTGCTCGCCGGCCAGCTTGCTGCGCCCGTACACGCCCAGCGGGTTGGGGGCGTCGTCTTCGCTGTAGGGCGTGGCCTTGCTGCCGTCGAACACATAGTCGGTGGAGTAGTGGATCAGCGGCACGCCTAGGTGTGCGGCCTCTTCGGCCAGCACCCGGGGGGCGTCGGCGTTGATCGCGAAGGCGAGTTCGGCCTCGCTCTCGGCAAGGTCCACGGCAGTGTGGGCGGCGGCGTTGATGATCAGGTCCGCTGCCAGGTCGCGCAACGGCACACGTAACTGCTCGGGCCTGGCCAGGTCGAGTTGGTCGCGACCAAGCAGCAGCACCTCGCCCAGCCCCGCCAGCGAGCGGCCCAGCGCCTGGGCCACCTGGCCGTTATGGCCGCACACCAGGATTTTCATGGGAACAGCTCCGCGTCCTTGAGCAGCACTGCGGCCTGGTCCTTGGCCGACAGCTGCGGCTGCAGCCCGTCCAACTGCCAGTCGATGGCCAACTGCGGGTCGTCCCAGCGGATGCTGCGCTCGGCGGCAGGGTTGTAGTAGTCGGTGGTCTTGTACAGAAATTCGGCCGACTCGCTGAGCACCACAAAACCATGGGCGAAACCGGCCGGGATCCACAGCTGCCGGTGGTTGTCGGCACTCAGCCGCTCGGCCACCCACCGGCCGAAGGTCGGCGAGCTGCGGCGAATGTCCACCGCCACGTCCAGCACCTCGCCCTGTACCACCCGCACCAGCTTGCCCTGAGGGTTCTGCACCTGATAGTGCAGCCCGCGCAGCACGCCGCGCTGGGAGCGCGAGTGGTTGTCCTGGACGAACTCGGCCTGCACCCCGGTGCACTCGATGAAGGCACGGGCATTGAAGCTTTCGTAGAAGAACCCGCGGCTGTCGCCGAAGACCTTGGGTTCGATGATCAGTACATCGGGGATTGCGCTTTCAACGATTTTCATGGGTCTCTTCAGCCAACTTGCTCAAGTACTGGCCGTATCCGGTTTTTTTCAAATCCGCAGCCTTGGCCAGCAGGCGTTCGCGGCTGATCCAGCCTTCCTGGAAGGCAATTTCTTCCAGGCAGGCGACTTTCAGGCCCTGGCGGTTCTCGATGGTCTGCACGTACTGCGAAGCCTCCAGCAGGCTCTCGTGGGTACCGGTGTCGAGCCAGGCAAAACCTCGACCGAAGCGTTCGACACGCAGGTCGCCACGCTTGAGGTAGGCATTGTTGACGTCGGTGATCTCCAGCTCGCCCCGGGCCGAGGGGCGAATGCCCTTGGCGATCTGCACCACGTCGTTGTCGTAGAAGTACAGGCCGGTCACCGCGTAGCTGGACTTGGGCTGCTGCGGTTTTTCCTCGATCGACAGGGCCCGGCCTTCGGCGTCGTACTCGATCACGCCGAAGCGCTCCGGGTCCTTGACCCAGTAGCCGAATACGGTGGCGCCGCTGGTGTGGCTGGCGGCGCGTTGCAACTGCCCGGTGAAGCCCTGGCCGTGGAAAATGTTGTCGCCCAGAATCAGGCACACCGAGTCGTCGCCGATGAACTCCTCGCCAATCAGGAACGCCTGGGCCAGGCCGTCGGGGGAGGGCTGTTCGGCGTAGCTTAAGTTGATGCCGAACTGGCTGCCATCGCCGAACAGCTGGCGGTACTGCGGCAGGTCCTGGGGGGTGGAAATCAGCAGGATGTCGCGAATGCCGGCGAGCATCAGCACCGAGATCGGGTAGTAGATCATCGGCTTGTCGTAGATCGGCAGCAGTTGCTTGGACACCCCGAGGGTGATCGGGTGCAGGCGGGTGCCGGAGCCACCGGCCAGGACGATACCTTTGGTCATGCGATCAGGTCCTTGAAGTCGGAGTTGCCCAGCCGTTGCCCTTGGTAGCTGCCATCCTGGACGTGTTTGCACCAGTCTAGATTGGCCAGATACCACTGGACGGTCTTGCGCAGCCCTGTGAAGAAAGTTTCATCGGGTACCCAGCCCAGCTCGCGTTCGATCTTGCTGGCATCGATGGCGTAGCGCAGGTCGTGGCCGGGGCGGTCCTTGACGAAGGTGATCAAGCTGGCATAGCCGCTTGCGGGGCGCTGTTCGGGCGCCAGTTCCTCGAGCAGCTCGCACAAGGTGCGCACCACGTCGATGTTCTTCTGCTCGTTGTGCCCGCCGATGTTGTAGGTTTCGCCGACCTTGCCGGTGGTCACCACGCTCAGCAGCGCGCGGGCGTGGTCCTCGACGTACAGCCAGTCACGCACCTGCTCGCCATTGCCGTACACCGGCAGCGGCTTGCCGGCCAGGGCGTTGAGGATCATCAGCGGGATGAGCTTTTCGGGGAAGTGGTACGGGCCGTAGTTGTTCGAGCAGTTGGTGATCAGCACCGGCAGGCCGTAAGTGCGCTGCCAGGCGCGTACCAGGTGATCGGAGGCCGCCTTGCTGGCCGAGTAGGGCGAGCTTGGCGCGTAGGGGGTGGTTTCGGTGAACAGCTCGTCGGCGCCGTGCAGGTCGCCGTACACCTCGTCGGTGGAGATATGGTGGAAGCGAAACGCCGAGCGTTTTTCGGCCGGCAGTTTGCTCCACCAGGCGCGGGTGGCCTCCAGCAGCGCATAGGTGCCGACGATGTTGGTGTGGATGAACGCGGCCGGCCCGTCGATCGAGCGGTCGACATGGGATTCGGCGGCCAGGTGCATGATGGCGTCCGGCTGGAAACGCTCGAGCACCGCGCTGACCGCCGGCTGGTCGGCAATATCCGCCTGGACGAACTCGTAGCGCGTATTGCCGGCAATGCCCTGCAGCGACTCCAGGTTGCCGGCATAGGTCAGCTTGTCGAGGTTCAGCACCTGGTGCCCGGTGTGGTCGATCAACTGGCGGACCAGGGCCGAACCGATGAAACCGGCGCCGCCGGTAACGAGAATGCGCATGTACGGTTGCCTGTGCTGGAAAGTGATGGCAATAGCGTAGCCTGTCGGCTGCGTTCACCCATGGCAAGTACGACGGCGCCCTTGAGGGCTGCGGACTTTTATGGGGGGCTACTTGTTTATCGGCTGCAGTAGTGGCGATATAAGCGAAAAAAACGAGGTCCGCTGCAAATGCCCCTGAGTACCCTGATCCAGCGTTCGAGCCAGCCCAGCCCAATACTCGGCGAAGCCCAGGCCCATGCCTTGCTGCGCTCGCACTACGATTTGCAGGGCAGCCTGCAGGCGCTGGGCAGCCAGCAGGACCTGAACTTTCGTGTCGACACCGGTCAGGGACGCTTCGTGCTCAAGGCCTGCCACGCCAGCTACGCCGAAGCAGAGCTGCAGGCCCAGCATGCAGCGCTGGCCTACCTGCGCCAGCACGGCGTGCCGGCGCCGAAAGTGCGCCCGGCGAAGGGCGGCGATGAACTGCTGGCGCTGGAGGTCGATGGCCAGCCACTGCGTATACGCCTGCTCGACTACATCGACGGTGAGCCGCTGACCCGCCTCAAATACATGCCAGCGCGCCTGATGGCCGAGCTGGGTGCGTTATGTGCACGTCTCGACCAGGCCCTGGCAGGCTTCGATCACCCAGGGCTGGAGCGCACCCTGCAATGGGACCCGCGCCATGCCGTGGCGCTGGTCGAGCACCTGTTGCCGGTAATCAGCGACCCGCAGCGCCGCGCACAGCTCGCCGCGCTGGCCGCCCAGGCGGCGCAGACGCTGGCTCCGCTGGTGGCGCAGCTGCCGGTACAGGCGGTGCACCTGGACATCACCGACGACAACGTGGTCTGGGCCCGTGACGGGCAGCGCGAGTGGCAGGTGCAGGGGGTGATCGACTTCGGCGACCTGCTGCGCACCTGGCGCATCGCCGACCTGTCGGTGACCTGCTCGGCCTTGCTGCACCACGCCGAAGGCGACCCGCTACGCATTCTTGCGGCCGTTTCGGCCTATCACGCCGTGAACCCGCTGCAAACCGCCGAATTGCGCGCCCTGTGGCCATTGGTGCAACTGCGCGCCGCAGTGCTGGTGCTGAGTAGCGAGCAGCAACTGACGGTCGACCCGGGCAACCAGTACACCCGCGACAACATCGCCCATGAATGGCAGATCTTCGATACCGCCAACGCCGTGCCGGCGGCACTGATGGAGGCGGCGATCCTGCAGGCCGCAGGCCAGGTACCGGCGCAAGCGGGCTTGAGCGGTTGTGTGCCGTTGCTGGCGTCCATCGCCGGGCAGGCAGTGCGGCGTGTCGACCTTGGGGTGCTCAGCCCGCACTGCGAAGCGGGCAATTGGCAGGAGCCGGGTTTCGATCAGCGCCTGCTGGCTGCGCAGCCCGCGCCGGCCTGCAGCCTGCATGGCCAATACCGCCTGTCGCAGACCCATATCGACCGAGCCGATGAGCCGGCCACCTGCGCCTTGGGCGTTGAGCTGCACGTGCTGCCGGGCAGCGCCTTGCAAGCCCCGCAGGACGGCGTATGGCAACGCGTGGACGCCCAGCGCGGCTGCCTGCGCACCGAAGCCTGGAGCCTCTGGCTCGATGGCCTCGAAGAGGCCCCGGCCGACGGCCTGGTGCTGCAGCGTGGCCAGGCGCTGGGCGCCACCTGCGGTTATCTGCGGGTGCAGCTGTGCCTGGGTAGCGAGGCCCGGCCGCCGTTTTTCGCAACGCCGTCCCACGCTGCGGCCTGGCTGGCGCTGTGCCCGTCGCCGGCCGCATTGCTGGGTTTTGACTGCGACGCCGAACCCCTGGCCGACCCGCAGGCGCTGCTGGCCCGGCGTGACGCAAGCTTCGCCCGCTCGCAGAAGCACTACTACGCCCAGCCGCCGCACATCGAGCGCGGCTGGCGCAACTACCTGATCGACATGCAGGGCCGCTCGTACCTCGACATGCTCAACAACGTCGCGGTGCTTGGCCATGGCCACCCGCGCATGGCCGCCGAGTCGGCGCGCCAGTGGTCGTTGGTCAACACCAACTCGCGCTTTCATTACGCGGCCATCGCCGAATTTTCCGAGCGCTTGCTCGAGGTGGCGCCAGAAGGCTTCGACCGGGTGTTTCTGGTCAACAGCGGTACCGAGGCCAACGACCTGGCGATCCGCCTGGCCTGGGCCTACAGCGGCGGTCGTGACCTGCTCAGCGTGCTGGAGGCGTATCACGGCTGGTCGGTGGCCACCGATGCCATCTCCACATCGATTGCCGACAACCCGCAGGCGCTGGAAACCCGCCCCGATTGGGTGCACCCGGTCGAGGCGCCGAACACCTTCCGCGGGCGTTTCCGTGGTGCAGGCAGTGCGGCTGACTACCTGCGTGACGTCGACGCCAAGCTGGCCGCCATCGATGCCAGCGGGCGCCCGCTGGCCGGCATGATCTGCGAGCCGGTGTACGGCAACGCCGGCGGCATTTCGCTGCCGCCGGGCTACCTGCAGCAGGCCTACGCCAAGGTGCGCCAGCGCGGCGGGGTGTGCATCGCCGACGAGGTGCAGGTGGGCTATGGGCGCCTGGGCGAGTACTTCTGGGGCTTCGAGGAGCAGGGCGTGGTGCCGGACATCATCACCATGGCCAAGGGCATGGGCAACGGTCAGCCGTTGGGCGCGGTGATCACCCGCCGCGAGATTGCCGAAGCGCTGGAGGCCGAGGGCTACTTCTTCTCGTCGGCCGGCGGCAGCCCGGTGAGCTGCCGCATCGGCATGGCGGTACTCGAGGTGATGCGCGACGAGGGCCTGTGGGACAACGCCCGTGATGTGGGCCGTTACTTCAAGGCGCGCCTGGAGGCACTGGTAGATAAACATCCGCTTGCCGGCGCTGCCCATGGCTCGGGCTTCTACCTGGGCCTGGAACTGGTGCGTGACCGCAGCACCCTGGAGCCTGCCAGCGAGGAAACCATGGCCTTGTGCAACCGCCTGCGCGAGCTGGGGATCTTCATGCAGCCGACCGGCGACTACCTGAACATTCTCAAGATCAAGCCACCGATGTGCACTACCCGGGCCAGCGTGGACTATTTCGTCGACAGCGTGGACCGCGTTCTGGGTGAGGGGTTGTAAGGGCCCATTGGCAGTAACGGGGCTTGCTCACTTTCCAAAAGCTGGCGCGATCCCTGTGGGAGCGGGCTTGCCGGAGTGCCGGACCACCGCGAACACCGGCGCAGCCGGTGCCAGCCATCGCGTCGCCTGCTTCGCGGGCAAGCCCGCTCCCACAGGGATCGCTCCAGCTTTGAGAGATTGAGCAGACAGTTGCTCCTACAAGACTTGCATCGCTCCCATGATCACCCCTTTGAACTGAATATCGATTGATATCGGCTTTAATGTGGCCTTATAAGAAAATATTTTCTTAATCGCTATTTAAAGCCGATATTTATCGGTTGTAATATCGACTTCCTCACCGCCTGCCTATACTGGCAGGCCTGCTCGCACCCTATTCGTTCAACGACCTGGCGCCCCTGGCCCCGGGCCTTCGCAGAGGTTACCCATGAAGACCCTCAATTCGACCCCGCGCGCCGACGGCTTCCACATGCCCGCCGAATGGGCCCCGCAAACCCAGGTCTGGATGGTCTGGCCGGAGCGCCCGGACAACTGGCGCCTGGGCGGCAAGCCGGCGCAGGCGGCCCACGTGACCCTGGCCAAGGCCATCGCGCGCTTCGAGCCGGTCACCGTGGCGGTGTCCGCCGGGCAGTACGAAAACGCCCGTCGCCAACTGGGCATGCCCAACATCCGCGTGGTCGAAATCAGCAACGACGACGCCTGGGTACGTGACACCGGGCCGACCTTCGTGATCAACGATCACGGCGAAGTGCGCGGCGTGGACTGGGGCTTCAATGCCTGGGGCGGCTTCGATGGCGGCCTGTATGCGCCATGGAACCGTGATGAAGAACTGGCCGCCAAGGTCATGGAAATGGAACGCGTGCAGCGCTACCACACCGAGGGCTTCGTGCTCGAGGGCGGCTCGATCCACGTCGATGGCGAGGGCACCCTGATCACCACCGAGGAATGCCTGCTCAACCGCAACCGCAACCCGCACCTGAACCGCGAGCAGATCGAAGAGGTGCTGCGCGAGCACCTGGCGGTGGACACCATCATCTGGCTGCCGGACGGCCTGTACAACGACGAGACCGACGGCCACGTCGACAACTTCTGCTGTTACGTGAGCCCGGGCGAAGTGTTACTGGCCTGGACTGATGATTCCAACGACCCCAACTACGCGCGCTGCCACGCGGCTTTTGAAGTGCTGAAAAACAGCCGCGATGCCAAAGGGCGCGAGTTTGTGGTGCACAAGATGCCCATCCCCGGCCCGCTGTTCGCCACCGAAGAAGAATGCGCCGGTGTCGACCAGGTAGCCGGCAGCCAGGAGCGCGACCCTTCGGTGCGCCTGGCCGGCTCCTACGTGAACTTCCTGATCGTCAACGGCGGCATCATTGCGCCGAGCTTCGATGACCCGGCAGATGCGCAGGCCAGAGCCATCCTGGCGAAGATCTTCCCCGACCATGAGGTGGTGATGATCCCAGGCCGCGAGCTGTTGCTGGGCGGTGGCAACATCCACTGCCTGACCCAGCAGCAACCGGCGCCCGCCAAGCGCTGAACCCTGGCAAAGCAAAAGCCCGTCCTTGTGACGGGCTTTTTTGTGGGCGACGACGGGCTGCAGGGCAGGATGGCACACCTCTTGTATTGTTTTTTCATTGTGTTTCAGCGGGATAGGTCTACGCCGTTCTGTAACAAACCTTACGTAAGTTAGCCGCTCACGGGCCTAGGGAGTGCGTGTGGAAATGAATGCAGCAAGTGAGTCGGCTATGCCCCCATCGGCAGTAAACCATGAATCGCTCAAAATTCTGGCGCAGTGGCTTAAGCACCATGGAAGCATCCGGGTCAGGACGACCGACCCACGACGTCTGCTGAATGGGCGATACCCTCAGGGGCTGATCAGCGATGCAGAGCTCGATGCGCTGCTGGCTGTGTGGCACTGAAACGGGACGCAGCCTTTGCGTAAAAAAACGCCAGCGCATTTGCGCTGGCGTTTTTGTTTGCCCGCCGTGACGCAGGCCGCTCCTACAGGGCGCGCGTGTCTGGCGCGGGCAATCAGAAGCTATAGCTCCCGGTCACCACCAGGTTGCGCGGGTCGCCGAACTGGATCTGCGCCGCACTGGTGGCCGAGCTGTAGTAGGTCTTGTCGGCGATGTTGTTCAGCGCCGCACGTACATCCCAGTCGCGGGTGCGGTAACCGGCCAGGGCATCCCAGCGGCCATAGCCCGGCAGCTTGATGGTGTTCTGGTTATCGGCGAAACGCTCGCCCACCAGGGTCAGCCCGGTTTCGGCGTACCAGCCAAGCTCAGGCTTCCAGGTCACGAACAGGCTGGCGTTGCGCCGGGCCACGTCGTTGATGCGGTTGCCTTCCTGGCCGTTGTTGTCCTTGACGATGGTGGCGTCCTGCAGGCCGATGCCGCCGCGCACGTACCAGTTGCCCACCACGTGGCCGTTGGCGGTCAGTTCGATGCCGCGCGAGCGCTGCAGGCCCGACAGCAGGGTGATGGTCGGGTCGTTCGGGTCGCGGGTGCGGCGGTTGTACAGCTCCAGCTCGTAGATCGCCAGGGTGGTGGTCAGGCGCTCGTCGAGCCAGTCGCTCTTGACCCCGATCTCCTTCTGCCGTGTCTGCTCCGGGGCGGTCTGGTTGGTGTTGCCGGCCGCCCCCGGGGTGATGCCGATCAGCCCGCCGCCCACCGGCGAGTAGGTCTTGCTCCAGGACGCGTAGAACGAATGTTCGCGCCACGGTGTATAGACCACCCCCAGGCGCGGGCTGACGCTGTTGTCGTCCTGCTTTTCGCTGAGGCCGCGCAGCCTGTTGGTGGTCTCTACCTCGAACTGGTCGAAGCGCACGCCGGCCAGCAGTTGCCACTGCTCGTTCAGGCGAATCTGGTCCTGCAGGTAGACGCCGTGGCTCTCGACCACGGTGTGGTTGTTGCTGGACACCAGCATCGGGCCGTTGTGTTGCAGGCCGCGGTCGGGGTTGTTCAGGTCAACCAAGGGTACCGTACCGTTGCGGGCGCTGCGCAGCACCGGGTCGCGGCGCTGGTTGCCGAACTCCAGGCCCAACAGCAGGGTGTGCTCCAGGCCCCAGGTGGCGAAGTCGCCTTCGGCCTCGAGGTTGTTGAACAGGTTGCGGGTGTGCAGGTCCTGCTGCCAGCGCTGACGGGTGACCCGGTTGGTGCGCGGGTTGTAGGCGGTCTGGTAGGTGTTGTCGAACTCGCTGTCGAGCTTGAACAGGCCCAGGGTGTGGCGCAGCTGCCAGTGCTCGTTCAACTGGTAGTTCAGGCGTGAGCGCAGCGACTCGGCGCGGTCGTCGATGTAGTCGCGCTGGGTATCGCCGTACGTTGTACTGCGGCTGACATCCGCCGGGCGCCCGGTCAGCGCGTTGCCCGGGATGCCGCGGTCGGGGGTGCGGTTGTAGCGGCTGTACTCGTACTGCACCAGCCAGTCCAGGTCGGGGCTCAGTTGCCAGCGCATGGACGGGGCGAACAGCTGGCGGTTGCCGTCGATGCCGTGGCGCAAGCTGTTGCTGTCCTCGTTGCCCATGTTCAGGCGCAGGCTGAGGGTGTCGCTGGGGTCGGCGCTGAGGTCGGCATAGAGGCTGCGCAGGTCCTGGCTGCCGGCCTGGGCCTCGATGCTCGAGCGGCGCCCATGCTCGGGGGCCTTGCTCACCCGGTTGACGATACCTCCCTGGCTGCCACGGCCATACAGCACGGCAGCCGGGCCCTTGAGCACCTCGACCCGCTCGATGTTGTGCAGGTCGCGGGTGTACTGGCTGTCGTCGCGGATGCCGTCCAGGTAGAAGTCGTTGCTGGCGTCGAAGCCGCGGATGCGCAGGCTGTCGAAGCGGGTATCGGCGCCGCTGCTGACGTTGGGTATGCCTTCGAGTGCCTTGCCCAGGCTGCTGTTGCCGTAGTCCAGGGCGGTGCGCGCCTTGACCGTATCGATGGCCTGGGGCACGTAGCGCACCGGCGTCGAGGTGCGGGTTGCGGTGCTGACTTCGCGCACGCGGGGGTTGTCTTCCTCGCGTTCGGTGTCAGCGGTTACCGAGGTTTCCGGCAGGGTGGTGGCAGCACTGGCCAGGCTGGCGCCGAGCAGCAGCGTAAGGCCCAGGGGTGATAGGTGGCGGGGGGCAGGCATTGCAGGTGTCCGGATAGTGGGATGAGAAACCGGCGCGGATGTTAATGCGATGTATTCGCTATTGCATGCCTATTTGTAAAGCCTTGTCTTTACATATGTATCCACTTGTAACGTGGATCCCGTTCGAAATCGCTCATCGCTAGCGCTTTTTCCCGGCCTGTGTCTGTCAGGCGTATATGACAGCTGTGCGGTTTTTTTCTGCAATTCATGAAAGAGATAAAAATGCGCTGACTCAGGGCATTAAGGCGTGAAAATGCACTATCACTGACCTAGTTTTTGGTTATATCAACCTGCAATTCACGATTTTTTGACATGTATAAGCAGGCACGGATAGGATTCGGCCTCTACGCCTGCTGGCCATGACCTGGCCATGAGGCTCAAAGGCGCGCCGCAGACACTCTGCAGGCCTTTGAGCCGGATCCGCATAGCGTCGAACCTACGAAGGGGCGTTGGTTCCTGGCGTTTTTATGCAGCGCGTTTTTGAACTAGCAATAAGGAAAATAAACAATGTTGAAAACCAGGATCAGCCTGGTCGCCCTGGCGATGATCGCCGCGACCCAGGCACAGGCCAATGAGCAGGCCGAAAGCAAGGGCTTCATCGAAGACAGCCACGCCAACGTGCTGCTGCGCAACGCCTACATCAACCGTGACAAGAAGCACGGTACCGATGACCAGATCGAATGGGGCCAGGCTTTCATCGGCAACTTCTCCTCCGGCTTCACCCAGGGCACCGTCGGTGTCGGCGTCGACGCATTCGGCCTGTACGCCGTGCGTCTGGATGGCGGCAAGGGCCACAACGGTGGCGGTGGTGTCGACTTCTTCAAGCCGCACAACACCAAGAACGCCGATGGCAACGCCAGCAGCCCGCACGACCTCGCCCGTGCCGGCGCCGCGGTCAAGTTCCGTATCTCCAACACCGTGCTCAAGTACGGTGACCAGATGCCGGCCCTGCCGGTGCTGAACTACGATGACGGCCGCCTGCTGCCAGAAAGCTTCACCGGTACCCTGATCACCTCCAAGGAGATCAAGGGCCTCGAGCTGAACGCCGGTCGCTTCACCCAGGAAGCGCGCAAGAGCGCCGAAGGGCGTGACAGCGGCGGCCTGAAGTCGATCAACGTGCTCGGCGGCAGCTACAAGTTCACCGACAACTTCACAGCTTCCCTGTACACAGCCGACAACGAAGATGTGATGAAGAAGCACTACCTGGGCCTGAACTACGTCTTCCCGATCGCGGCAGACCAGTCCCTGACCCTGGACTTCAACGGCTACAAGACCGACATCGACAAGAAGTTCGTGCGTGACGCCGAGCTGACCGGCGACTCCAACACCATCTGGAGCCTGGCGGCGACCTACGCCTACGGCCCGCACTCGTTCACCCTGGCGCACCAGCGCAGCACTGGCAACACCGGCTACAACTACAGCGGCTACCAGAGCGCTGGCGGTGTGGGTGACGGCGGTTCGACCATCTACCTGGCCAACTCCTACTGGTCCGACTTCAACGCCGAAGACGAGCGCTCCTGGCAGCTGGGCTACGGCCTGGACTTCGGCGCCTTTGGCGTGCCGGGCCTGACCTACAAGGTCGCTTACGTGGTGGGTGACAACATCAACACCCGTGGCTTCGGCGAAGGCAAGGAGCGCGAGATCTTCAACCAGGTGCGTTACGTGGTGCAGGAAGGCCCGGCCAAGGACCTGTCGATCAAGCTGCGCAGCTCGTTCCTGCGTACCAACACCGCAGTTCGCCAGAGCGAGTACAACGACGACGGCAACGAAGTCCGCGTGTTCGTCGAGTACCCGATCAGCATCTTCTGATACTGACCTGGCGTCTCCAGCAACCCCGGCCTTGGCCGGGGTTGTTCGTTTCTGGCTCTGCAAAGGTGGCACTGTTCGTGCGGGAGCAGCTGTCTTGGGCTGCCTTAGCCGGCCTGCTCGCCGGCAAGCCGGCTCCTGCAGGTGCAGCGCAGGCCTGAGGCTAATGCGACCCGTGTGTGCGCGGGGGAACGGCAGCTTGTCGTCATCACCTTGGTGCGCGGGAGCGCTGTCAGGCCTTGCCGGTGATGCGGCGGTACTTGGCCATCAGCTCGTCTTCGGTCTCGGGGTGGGCTTCATCCAGAGGAATGCAGTCAACCGGGCAGACCTGCTGGCATTGCGGCTCGTCGTAGTGGCCTACGCACTGGGTGCACAGGTTGGGGTCGATCACGTAGATCTCTTCGCCTTGCGAGATGGCGGCGTTCGGGCACTCGGGTTCGCAGACGTCGCAGTTGATGCAATCGTCGGTGATGATCAGGGACATGGGGACTCCGGCCGGGGCGTCGGGCCCGGGCATGTTTCAAAGCGATGTGCGCAATTGTGCCGCATTCGGGCCCGCAGTGCACGCGGGCGCGACCAGCAGGCCGCGCCGTTGCGGCTAAAGCTTACTTGCGAAAGCGCTCGGTCAGCGCATCGGCCACCGCCGGGTGGACGAACTTGGTGATATCACCGCCCAACGCTGCGATTTCCCGCACCAGCGTCGAGGAAATGAACGAATAGCGCTCGGAGGGGGTGAGGAACAGGCTTTCGACGTCCGGGGCCAGTTGGCGGTTCATGTTGGCCAGCTGGAATTCGTACTCGAAGTCGGACACCGCGCGCAGGCCGCGCAGGAACACGTTGGCACCCTGTTCCTTGGCGAAATGCGCCAGCAGCGAGGAGAAGCCGATGACTTCGACATTGGGCAGGTGCTTGGTGACCTCGCGGGCCAGCTCGACCCGTTGTTCCAGCGGGAACAGCGGGTTTTTCTTGGGGCTGGCCGCCACGGCGATGATCACGTGGTCGAACAGCCGCGAGGCGCGCTCTACCAGGTCGCCATGGCCTTTGGTAATGGGGTCGAAAGTACCCGGGTACAACACTCGGTTCATCGCGTCTTCCTGGCTGGAGTGCGTTGGGGACTCGGATGGTAGCGCAGCGACTGCGCCCGGCCAAGTCGTGCGGCCGCCCGATGGCACTATAGACAGGGCATGCGCGGGCTGTCATGCCCCGGGTGCCAGGCGGCCGAGCAGCCCATCGCTGAGCCGTGCGGCCAGGGCATACACCGACAATTGCGGGTTGGCGCCAATGCTGGTGGGGAACAGCGAGCCATCGTGGATCGACAGGTTGGCCAACTGGTGGTGCCGGCCGAGGCTGTCGCAGACCGCCTGGCGCGGGTCTTCGCCCATGGCGCAGCCGCCCATCACGTGGGCGCTGCCCAGGCGCATGCGCAAGGTGTCCAGGGCCAGGCCGTCGATCATCGCCTGTGCCCGCTCGCCGCTTGCGGCATAGCCAGCGTCGCCGTGGACCGGCATCACCTGGCGGGCGCCTGCGGCGAACTGGATCTGCGCCATGCTGTGCCAGGCCCGGCGCAGGCCGTCACGCAGGTAGTCGTTGACGGGGTAGTCGAGCACCGGCGAGCCGTCGCCGCGCAGTTGCACCTGGCCGCCCTGGCTTTGCGGGTGGAAGCCGTCGCGCAGCAGCGCCAGCATCACGTGGGTGTGCGGCAGTTCGGCCATGCGCAGGGCGTTGCCGCGGCCATGACCGCCGAGCAGGGTGCTGGCCAGAGCCGGGTGCAGCGGCGGTACCTCCAGCTTGTAGCCCACCGGGCCGTCGACGCCGTGCTGCCACTGGAACTGGTCGCTGTAGATCGATTGCGGTGCGCCGTAGTAGGGGTCGATTTTTTCCTCGAACTGCGCGGCGCTGAAGTTCACCAGGTGCAGGAAGGTGCGTTTGCCCAGGCGTTGGTGCGGGTCGGGCGCCTGGGAGCGCAGCAGCAGGGCCGGGCTGTTGATGCCGCCGCCGGCCAGTACGTAGTGGCCGGCCTGGACCCGGATTTGCCGGCCGGTCGGGTGCACGCCCTTGGCGTCCAGGGCCTGGCAATGCAACTGCGAGATGCGCTCGCCGTCATGGCTCAAATGCATCGCGCGGGCCAGGTAGAGCAGTTCGCCGCCGTGCTCGAGGGTTGCCGGGATGCTGGTCACCAGCATCGACTGCTTGGCGTTCACCGGGCAGCCCATGCCGCAATAGCCCAGGTTCCAGCAGCCGCGCACGTTGCGTGGGATCACCGCCCAGCGGTGGCCGAGGGCTTCGCAGCCGCGGCGCAGCACGTCGTTGTTGGGGTTGGGCGGCATGGCCCAGGGGCTGATGCCCAGGCGCTGCTCCATGCGCTCGAACCAGGGCGCCATGCTGGCCTGGTCCAGGCCCTTCACCCCGTGCGCCTGGGCCCAGTGCTGCAGGGTTTGCGCCGGGGTGCGGAAGCTCGAGGTCCAGTTGACCAGGGTAGTGCCGCCCACCGCCCGGCCCTGCAGGATGGTGATGGCGCCGTCCTTGCTGAGCCGGCCGAGGCCCTCCTGGTACAGGTCGGCGTAGGCTTCGCTTTCCAGCAGGTGGAAGTCGCTGCTGGTCTTCAGTGGGCCTTCTTCGATCAGCAGCACCTTCAGCCCGGCAGCGCTGAGGATTTCGGCCGTGGTGGCGCCGCCTGCGCCGCTGCCGATGATGGCGACGTCGGCCTCAAGGGCCAGGTCCTGGTCCAGGCGCGAGCCATCGTGGGTGATCCAGCCTCGTTCGAGGCCTTGGCGAAACGGGTCGGGGACGGGCATCGGGACGGTATTCCTCATGGAGAAACGATAGGTGGCTGGCCTGGCAAGAACCCTGTAGCCGGCTTGCCGGCGATGAGGCCGGTACAGCCAGCCCAAGGCAGTTGCCCCTACGCAAAACCCTCAGATTTTCGGCGGGCCTGGGTAGCCGCACGCAGCCCAGGCTTCGGGCCGTTCATACCAGGCCATCAGCAGCAGTTGCAGCAGCGACGCATGCCCCTGGCGCAGCATTTCCAGTGAACTGGTCCGCCAGCGCTCAAGAAACGCCTCGACCTGCTTACTGCTCGCATTACCCCAGCTACCCCACACCCCGGTCAGCGGCCCGCGGGTCACCGGCAGGCTGAGCACGTCGAGCAACTGCCGGGTGAGCTTGAGCATGGCCGGCGATAGCGCCGCGACTTTGCCGTCGAGGCTGCTCAGCACTGTTTGAACGCTAGCCTGGGTGCCCGCCAGCACCATGGGTATCAAGGCTTCGAGCAACGGCAGGTCGTCATCGCGCAGCACCTGGTAGCCGGCTGCGGCCTGCTGCTTGCTGCAGCCGACCAGGCTGGCGGTACCGAGGAACAGGCTGGCGCCCAGGCTGAATTTGAGCAGCTCGCGTCGTTGCATGGGCAGCCCCTTTTCAACGGATGAACAGCTTGTACACCAAGCGTTGCAGGGCTTTGCCGTAGGGCGGGTAGATCAGCCGGGCGGCGTTCAGGCGCTGCTTGGCCAGCACCGCCTTGGCCTTGCTGAAGGTCTGGAAACCCTCGCGCCCGTGGTAATGGCCCATGCCCGAAGGGCCGATGCCGCCGAACGGCAGGTCGTCCTGGGCCACGTGCAGCAAGGTGTCGTTGAGGCAGACGCCGCCGGAGTGGGTGTCGCGCAGCACCCGCGCCTGCTCGCTGCGGTCGTAGCCGAAGTAGTAGAGCGCCAGCGGGCGAGGGCGCTGGTTGATGTAGGCCAGTGCTTCATCGAGGCTGTCGTAGGGCACCAGAGGCAGCAGCGGGCCAAATATTTCTTCCTGCATCACCTGCATGTGCTCGTTCACCTCCAGCAGCAGGTGTGGCGGCAGGCGCCGGCCCTGGCGGGGCTGGTCAGGGTACAGGTCGCGCACTTCGGCGCCTTGTTCGCGGGCATCGCTCAACAGCCGCTCCAGGCGCTCCAGCTGGCGCGGGTTGATGATCGCGCTGTAGTCGGGGTTGTCGGCAACGCGTGGGTATAGCCGGTGCACTGCCTGGCGGTAGGCCTCGGCGAAGGCGCCCAGGCGCTCGCGGGGCACCAGCACATAGTCGGGGGCGACGCAGGTCTGCCCGGCGTTGAGGGTCTTGCCGAAGGCGATGCGCTCGGCGGCGGTGGCCAGCGGCACGTCCTGCGAAACGATGGCCGGCGACTTGCCGCCCAGCTCCAGGGTCACCGGGGTGAGGTTTTGCGCTGCGGCCAGCATTACCTGGCGGCCGACGCCGGTGGCGCCGGTGAACAGCAGGTGGTCGAACGGCAGGCGGGCGAAGGCCTGGCCCACCTGCACATCGCCCAGCACCACGCTCACCAGGTCTTCGGGGAATACCTGCCCCAGCATCGCCTTGAGCGCTTGCCCGGTAGCCGGGGTGGCTTCGCTGAGCTTGAGCATTACCCGGTTGCCGGCGGCCAGGGCGCAGGTCAGCGGGCCGATGGCGAGAAACAGCGGGTAGTTCCACGGCACGATGATGCCCACCACCCCCAGTGGCTGGTACAGCACCCGTGCGCTGGCCGGCTGGAAGGCCAGGCCGGCGCGGCGCTTGGCAGGGCGCATCCAGCGCTGCAGGTGGCGCTCGGCATGGCGCAGGCCCTGCACCGATGGCAGCAGTTCGGCCAGCAGGGTTTCGTCCGCACTGCGCCCGTCGAAGTCACGGTCGATGGCTTCAATCAGTGCCTGCTGCCCGTTCACCAGCGCTTGGCGCAGGCTTTTCAGCCACTGCCGGCGCTGCGCAGCGGGTGGCATGGGGTGGCTGGCAAAAGCCCGGTGCAGGTCGGCGAACGTCGCCTCCAGGCCGAGGTCCGAACAGACAGGGGGCAGGGTCGAGGTCATGGCGCGGGCACCGGCGATCAAAGGTGAATAGAGCCTATACTCTAATTCGCTGCCCGGTGAGGGGTTTTTCCGCCCAACCTGCGGACTTTTACGCAGCCTTCACCTGACGCATCGCGGTGGCAAACCGTATGATGCCTACTTGACCGTGAGCCTGGAGACTGGAGCTGAGCATGGCCCCGCGCATCAAGACCCGTGAGCGCATCGTGCAGAACAGCCTGGAGCTGTTCAACCAGCAGGGCGAGCGCAGTGTCAGTACCAACCACATCGCCGCGCACATGGAAATTTCGCCCGGCAACCTCTACTACCACTTCCCCAACAAGCAGGCGATCATCGCCGTACTGTTCAGCCAGTACGAAGAGCTGGTCGACAGTTTTCTGCGCCCGCCCCAGGGCCGTGGCGCCACGGTCGAGGACAAGCGTTTTTATTTGAAAGCACTGCTGGCGGCGATGTGGAACTACCGCTTCCTGCACCGCGACCTCGAGCACCTGCTGGACAGCGACCCCGAGCTTGCCGCGCGCTACCGGCGTTTCTCGCAGCGCTGCCTGCAGCAGGGCCAGGCGATCTACCGTGGCTTCGTCGAGGCCGGCATCCTGGCCATGGACACCACGCAGATCGAATCGCTGACCATCAACGCCTGGATCGTGCTGACGTCCTGGGTGCGTTTTCTCAGCACTACCCGCGAGCATTCCGCGCACCTGGGTGAAGAAGCCTTCAAGCGCGGCGTCTATCAGGTGTTGGTGCTGGAGCTGGGTTTCGTTACGCCCGGCTCGCGCGTCGCGGTCGACAGCTTGTGCGACGAATTCCACATACCCTTCAACCAGGCGCTGGAGCACTGAGCCGGCGCCCTTGAGCCACCCATCAGGAGATTGTCATGCCCCTTGCGCAACTGATCACCCCGCAGCAGCTGGCCGAGCGCCTGGATGCGCCTGGCCTGGTGATCCTCGATTGCCGTTTTGCCCTGGAAGACGTCGACTATGGTCAGCGCAGCTATGCCCTGGGGCATATCGCCGGTGCGCATTTCGCCGACCTTGAGCGCGACCTCAGCGGGCCGGTGGTCAAGGGCCGTACCGGGCGGCACCCGCTGCCTGAGCCTGGGCACTTGGTCGAGCGCCTGCGTGAGTGGGGGGTAGATGCCGACAGTGAAGTGGTGCTGTATGACGACGGCCCGGGCGCGTTTGCCGCGAGGGCCTGGTGGTTGCTGGCGTGGTTGGGCAAGCGCGACGGCGTGTTCATTCTGGATGGCGGCCTGAAGGCCTGGCACGCGGCGCACCTGCCATTGAGCCTGGACCCGCCGGTGCGCCGCGAGGGCACCTTCAGCGGTGAGCCGGACATGAAATTGCTGATCGATGCCCAGCACCTGGCCAAGCGCCTGGACGACCCGGCGATGACCTTGCTCGATGCCCGGGCGTTGCCGCGGTTTCGCGGTGAAGTGGAGCCGATCGACCCGGTGGCCGGGCATATTCCGGGGGCGCAGTGTGCGGCGTTTACCGACAACCTGGGGGCGGATGGGCGGTTTTTGCCGGCCGAGCAGTTGGCTGCGCGGTTTGCCGAGAAGCTGGGTGGGCGTGAGCCCGAGCAACTGGTGGCTTATTGCGGGTCGGGGGTGACGGCTTGCCATAACCTGTTTGCCCTGGCGTTGGCGGGGTATCCGTTGGGGCGGTTATATGCGGGGTCTTGGAGTGAGTGGATCAATGATTCTTCGCGGGGGGTTGTTAAGGGGGATTGAGTGGGGGACGTTGGTTGTTTGGTTGTTTGGTTTGTGTTGGAAGTTGGATGCGCATTCATTATTGGGAGTGTCAGTTTTTTTGTGTGCGGGCCGGTAGCGGCCTGCCGTCAAGCAGGCCCTGATTTTCACCAGGTTGGCCTGATGAATCGATCCCCGTACAAAATCGCGAATTGATTCATCGCACTTTTCCAATCATGCGCCGCTGAGCCCCAGTTCGCCGTGATGTTTCTCAGACCCAGCCAGATCAGCTTGGTGGCTGCTTCATCGTTCGGGAAATGACCCCGGGTCTTGATGATCTTGCGCAGCTGGGCATTGATGCTTTCGATGGCATTGGTGGTGTAAATCACTTTCCGGATGGCCGGCGGGAAGACAAAGAAGGGGATCACTCGATCCCAAGCGCGTCTCCAGGCCGCAACGACCGTTGGATATTGCTTGCCCCAAGGCCCACTTTCAAACTCATCGAGCGCCTGCTCAGCCGCTTCGGCATTGATGGCCTGGTAGATCGGCTTGAGCGCCTTGGCCAGTGCCCGCCGCTTGTCCCAGGCTGCAAAGTCCAGGCTGTTGCGGATCAGGTGGACGATGCACGTCTGTAGCGTCGTCTCTGGAAACACTGCGCTGAGGGCCTCTGGCATGCCTTTAAGACCATCGGTCACGGCAATAAGGACATCGTCGACACCTCGCGTCTTGAGGTCGTTGAACACCTTCATCCAGAACTTCGCACCCTCGGTGTTCTCAATCCAGATGCCCAAGATATCGCGCGTCCCGTCCGGCAGAACGCCCAGCGCCAGGTAAATGGCCTTGTTGCGCACCAGGCCTTCCTCACGGATCTTCACCCGCAATGCATCAAAGAAAATGACCGGGTACATAGGCTCAAGCGGCCGCTGCTGCCACGCGCCGATTTCTTCCATGACCTCGGCGGTCACAGAGCTGATGAAATCGGGTGAAACATCCGTCCCGTACTGCTCGGACAAAAAGGCGCGGATCTCTCTGACCGTCATCCCACGTGCATACATGGCGATGATCTTGTCATCGAAACCGGTGTAACGCCGCTCATGCTTGGGAATCAGAATGGGCGCAAAACTGCCGTCTCGGTCACGGGGGATATCCAGCCGCAATGGGCCGTCCCCGGTTAAAACAGTCTTGCCACTCTTGCCGTTACGTTGATTGGTTTCATCCTCTGGGCGCTGCGCGCCCGGCGGATAACCCAGGTGATGGCCCAGCTCGGCACTCAGGGCGCGTTCGATCAGGGCCTTCTTGAACGCCGCAGAGGCATCCTCGATAGCTTCGGCAGTCATCAGGCCCTCACCGAACTGCTCTAGCAGCTCTTTGGGGATTTGGGGCAGGTCACGCAGGGGTTTCTTTTTGGTTGGCATACATGCACCTCTTACTCATGTTATGCCCGAACACAAAATTTCTGACACCCTCTCATTATTTGTATTGACGCTTATTCACCTTTCCGCCCTTACGGCGGCTTACTTTTGTCTTGGCAAAAGTAAGCAAAACCGCTCGCTCCCATCATCCGGCCCCTGCGCTTCGCTCCGGGGTTCCCTCACTCCGGGCTTGCTCCGGGGGTACGCGCCGACGGGCCGTCCCTGGCCCGATCGGCGCTCGACCGGCATCCATGCCGGTCGCCCCCCTACGCAATCCCTGCGTTCGGCCTCCTGAAGTCGCGAAGTTAGGGGCGGCGCCTGTAAGTACGCAGCTCGGTCGCTAGTTGCCACCGTGGGACCTCAGGATTTAATCGCGGGGCAAGCCCGCTCCCACGCTAGAACTTGGTGCGCACAACTAACGTGAGAACGGGCTTGCCCCGCGATTGCGTCAGAACAAACATCACATCAATAACAATTAAACCAACATCCCAGCTCTTGATCTGGCTCTTGATCTGGCTCTTGATCTGGCTCTTGATCTGGCTCTTGATCTTGCTTCTAAGCGCGCAATAGCCCAGGCAACACAAATCGCGACTTCAGGAGGCCGAGCGTAGGGATTGCGTAGGAGGGCGACCGGCATGGATGCCGGTCGAGCGCCGATCGGGCCAGGGACGGCCCGTCGGCGCGTACCTCCGGAGCAAGCCCGGAGCGAGGGAACCCCCGAAGCGCAGCGTAGGGGGCCGGATGATGGGAGCAGGCGGTTTTGCTTACTTTTGCCAAGACAAAAGTAAGCCGCCGTAAGGGCGGAAAGGTGACGAAAAGCGCATATCGTCAACGAATGCGCATACATCTCCCAAAGCAATCACCCTAAAGCCCCGAACCCGAACCCGAACCCGAACCCGAACCCGAACCCCTTACCCCCCACCCATCAAAAACCCAGGAATCCGCCGCTCCAGATAATACCCAGGCCTACGCAAACTCCCCTCGACAAACCCCACATGCCCACCCCGCTCAAGCAGCTCAAGCCGCGTCTGCGCCGCCAGTTCATCAGCGCCGGGTACGCTATGCCCAAACACAAACGGATCATCGCTGGCCTGAATGATCAAGGTCGGCGTGCGATTGCCCCCCAGGTAATACCGGCTGGACGCCCGCCGATAATAATCGTGGGCATCGCGAAACCCGTTGAGCGGGGCAGTCACCTTGCCATCGAAGTCCCAGAACGTGCGCAGGTTGCGCAGCGGCCCCAGGCGCTCGATCTCGGCCAGGCGCTCATGGTGCCCATGGGCAAGGAAATGCCGCTGCTTGCTCTGCACATAGGCCAGCATCTCGCGCATGAAATGCGCCTGATAAACCCTGGAAAACCCAAGGCCAATGCGGTCTGCGCACTGGTCCAGGCGAAACGGCACCGAAACCGCCACCGCCGCTTCCAGCTGGCTCGCCGAGCCACTTTCGCCCAGGTACTTGAGCAGGATGTTGCCCCCCAGCGAATAGCCGACCGCATACAGCGGCGCCAGCGGGCGCTTGGCGCGCAGATGGCGGATGGTCTCGGCCAGGTCTTCGCTGGCACCTGAGTGGTAACTGCGCGCCAGCAGGTTCGGCTCGCCCGAGCAGCCGCGCCAGTTCACCGCGACACTTGCCCAGCCCTGGGTTTGCAGCGCCTGCTGCAAGCCTTTGACGTAGGGCGAGCTGGAAGAGCCGGTCAGCCCGTGCAGTACCAGCACCAGCGGTGCGTCGACCTGGTGCGGGCCATGCCAGTCGAGGTCGAGAAAATCACCGTCGGCCAGCCATAGCCGCTCGCGCTCGCGGGCAAGCTCCGGCAGCTTGCGCCATAGCGGGCCCCACAGGGTTTGCAGGTGCGGGTTGGAAAGGCCGGTGGCCGGGCGAAAGGGGGCGGTGAGGCTGGGCATGCTGGGCGGCTCGTGATTTGCCCGCCTAGAGTGCCATGAAACACCGCCCCTGTACCTGCGCTATTGGTCGGGCACCGGCGCCAGTGCGGCTTGCGCGACGCTGGGCCCGACGCTGACCCTCACCAAGCGGTTCAAGTCGAGGTTCGACAGGCTCAGCTCGCGTACCTGCCGTGGGCCGATCGCGGCCAGCCGAGGCAAGTAGGTGTTCAGGTGATCGTCTGGCAGCCCCTGGTGGCCCAGTTCGGCGAGCAGCTCAGCCAGGCGGCCGTTCTGGGCGATGTTGCGCACCAGCAGCCCTGCGATCTGCTGGCGGGCATGGCTCAGTTCGGCTTCGCTCGGCCCTTGGCGGATGAACGCCTCCAGCGTTTCACGTACCAGTACCACAGAAGCCTCGACTTGGTCCGAGGCCACGTCCCATTGCACCACGAACAACGCGCCGCCTTGTAACGGTCGCAGCTTGGCGCGCACGTCATAGGTCAGCCCGTGACGCTGGCGCAGCACCTGCATCAGGCGGCTCTGCGGCCCCGCGCCCAGTACCTCGCAGGCGAGCACCAGGCTCAAGTATTCGGGAGCCTCGACAGATATTGCGACAGGAAGTGCCAGCGCGACCGTATTGCTTGCGCCGCCTTGCTCGATATGAATCTTGCCGGGCCGTGATTTGGGGAGTGTTGGCAACTGCGCCGCACGCCAGCCTTGCGGCAGGGCTTGGCTGAGTTGCTCGGCGATGGCCTGGGCCTGGCCTTGCGGCAGGTCACCCACCAGCACCATTTGCAGGTTGCTCGCTGCATAGGCCATGCGGTGGAACGCCTTCAGATCGTCACGGCCAGTAGCCCCCACGCCCTCTGTGCTGGAGCCCTCGGGCAAGCCGTAGGAGTGGCCTTCGAACAGGTATCGGTAGACCTCGCCGATCACCCGGGTGGGCGCCTGGGAGCGGCGGCTGGCGTGCTCGGCAAGCAGCTGCCCCTTGACCTTTTTCAGGGCCTCGGCGGGAAAGTCCGGGCGGGCGACCAGGTCGGTGAACAAGGCAATGGCCGGTTCGAGGATGCCCGGCGCGCTGAGTGTGCGCAGGCTTAGTTGGGCGTAATCGAGGCGAACACGTTTGTCCACCACGGCCCCTAGCCGCTCAAGGCGATCGGCGTGCTCGAGGGCGCTCAGGCCTGCGCTGCCTTCATCCAGGTTGTACAGGGTCAGCGCAGCGACGCCGCTGTGGTGAGTATCCTGAACGCTGCCGGCCCTGAAGCGCAGGGTCAGGTCGACCATTGGCAACCCGCGTGCCTCGACGAAGCTTACCTGCGTGCCAGCGCTGGTTTGCCAGGACTGAACCCGCGTGTCGATGGGTGTTGGCGCTTGCAGGTCCAGGCCTTGGGCGCTGAGCAATCGGCTCGCCAGGTCCAGTGACAAGGGCGTGTGGTCAGTCATCAGCATTCTCCTGGCCGTGCATCAAGGTGGTGGTCATGCGTGCTTCGTGCAGGTACTGCGCCGCTGCCTGGCGCACCTGCTCGGCAGTCACGGCTTGCACGGCCTGGCGCTCGGCGCCTATCAAGGTGGGGTCGAGCCCGCTGGCTGCACGTTGGCCGATGGCATGGGCCTGTCCGGCGATGTCGTCCTGGGCGAATACCTGTCTTGCCAGCAGGCGGGCCTTTGCCCGGGCGAGCTCGTGCGCTTCGGGCGGGTTTTGCCCCAGCGCGCCGAGTGCGTCGAGGATGCGCTGTGCAACGGCGTCGGGGGTGGTGGCCCCGGCGTTTGTGAAGGCGTAGATGTTGATGAGGCTGTCGCCCCGTTTGAGCGGGTCATAGCCGCAACTCAAGGCCTGGAGCAGGTTTTCCTTGTGCAGCAGCTGTTGTTTGAGACGGGCGCTGCTGCCTTTGGCGAGCAAGTCAGGGATCAGGGCCAGGGCCATTTGCGGGTTGGCGGCAGTGGCTGCGCTGGGCACGTTGAAGCTCATCAGCAAGCCTTCGCGTAATCCGCGCTGGCGTATGACCAGGCTGCGCCTTGAGAGCCCGGCGCCTGCCCTGGGGGGCTCGGTGGCGGGTAGCGGTTGGGCAAGGATGGCGGTGAAGTGGCGGCTGACCAGGGTTTTCAGGCGCTCCAGGCTTACGGCGCCAGCCACGGCTAGGGTCGCGTTGTTGGGGTGATACCAGTCCTGGTACCAACTGCGGGCCGCTGCCGGGGTCAGGCGCTGCAGGTCGGCCAGGTGGCCGATGACAGGGTTGGCGTAGGGGCTTGGGCCATGGGCCAGGCTGTTATGCCGCTCCAGGGCAAGCGCTAGCGGGTAGTTGTCGACCTGGCTGCGGCGTTCGGCCATGACCACCTTGAGTTCACGCTCGAACGGCGCTGTTTCGAGGGTTGCGCTGGCCATGGCGTCGGCCATGGCTTCCAGGCCGATTTCCAGGCGGTTGGCGGGCAGGGTGAGTGGGTAGACCGTGGCGTCATCGACGGTGAAGGCGTTCGGTGCGGCGCCGATACGGGTCATCAGGGCCGAGTACTCGCCGGGCGCCAGCTTGCTGCTGCCCTCGAACATCAGGTGTTCCAGCATGTGCGAAAGGCCAGTCTGGCCATCGCGCTCGTGGCTGGCGCCGACGTGGTACCACAGCTGTGCACTGACCAGCGGGGCGCGGTGGTCTTCGCGAAGGTACACCTGCAGCCCGTTGGCCAGGGTGAAATGGTGCAGTGAAGCGGGTGGAAGGCTCATGACTGAAACGCTCCGGTGTTTGGAGCGGAGCAGTTTCAGTCTTGAGCGGGGCTTGCCCGTGGTAACTATCTACCGGACTACCGAATGGCTGGCCTCAGCCGCGCTGCCACAGGGCGTAGTGCACCTGGCCGGTCTTCTTCTCGCGGTGCAGGCGCCAGTTGCCGGGCATCGGCAGGGTGGACGGGGCGGCCTCGCTTTCGGTGTAGACCCACGCTTGCTCGCGCAGCCACTGGCCCTGTTCCAGCAGGTTGCAGGTGTCGGCCAGCAAGTCCTTGTGGAAGGGCGGGTCGAGAAACACCACATCGAACTGCTGCTTGGTCGGGCCTTGCAGGTAGCGCAGGGCGTCGGTCTGCAGAATCTGCCCACGTGGGCAGCGCAGCAGTTCGAGGTTGTGCTTGAGGTTGGCGATGGCGGCCGGGTTGCTGTCCAGCGCCACGGCATTCTCGGCGCCGCGGGACAGCGCCTCGAGCACCAGCGCGCCACTGCCGGTGAAGGCGTCGAGCACCTGGGCGCCTTCGATGTAGGGCGCCAGCCAGTTGAACAGGGTTTCGCGCACGCGGTCCGGGGTGGGGCGCAGGCCTTCGCCTTCGGGCACCGCCAGGCGGCGGCTGCGCCACTCGCCGGCGATGATGCGCAGCTGGCCTGCCCCTTTGCTGGGGGCCGGGTTGGGGGTGGAGGGTCGTGCCATCAGTGCTCCGGTACACCGAGCGGTTGCTCGGCGGGTTTGTCAGTGGGGGCAGGCAGCGGCTTCTGCTCGACCTTGGGGCCGGCGGTGACGATCACCAGCTTGTCTGCCGCCAGGTGCTTGTTCATGGCCGCCTTGACCTGCTCGACGGTCAGCGCCTGGGACTGCTGCATGAAGTCTTCCAGCCAGGTCAGCGGCAGGTTGTAGAAACCGATGGCGCCCAGTTGCCCGACGATGCTGGCGTTGCTGGCATTGGACAGCGGGAAGCTGCCGGCCAGCTCGCGCTTGGCGTCGTCCAGCTCCTGCTGCGTGGGGCCGGTTTTCAGGTAGTCGGCGAGGATGCTTTGGACCAGCTTGAGGGTGCCTTCGCTGAGCTCGGCGCGGGTCTGCAGGTTGATCATGAACGGGCCGCGCACCTGCATCGGGCTGAACACCGAGTACACGCCGTAGGTGAGGCCGCGCTTCTCGCGCACTTCGCTCATCAGCCGGGTGCCGAAGGCGCCACCGCCAAGGATCTGGTTACCCAGCGACAGTGCGGCCCAGTCCGGATCGTTACGGTCGATGCCCAGCTCGGCCAGCATCAGGTGGGTTTGCTTGCTGGGGAAGTCGATGTGGGTCACGCCCGGTTTCGGTTCGACCGGTTGCACCGGCTTGGCCAGTGCCGGGCCCTTGGGCAGGCCGGCGGACACCTGGGCGGCGATGGCTTCGGCCTCGCTGCGGCTGAGGTCGCCGACCAGTGCGATCACCACGTTGCCGGCGGTGTAGGCCTTGGCGTGGAAGGCGCGCAGTTGCTCCAGGGTGATGCCGGGAATGCTTTGTGCGGTGCCGTCGCTGGGGTGGGCGTAGGGGTGGTTGCCGTACAGGTTGGCGAACAGTGCCTTGCCGGCGATCTTGCCGGGCTGCTGCTTTTCATATTCGAAGCCGGCCAGCAGTTGGTTCTTGATGCGCTTAAGGGCATCTTCGGGGAAGCTCGGCTTGCCGACCACCTCGGTGAACAGCTTGAGCGCCGGCTCGCGCTTGTCGGCGGCACTGAGGCTGCGCAGCGAGGCCACAGCCATGTCGCGGTACGAGCCGTTGCCGAAGTCGGCACCCAGGCCCTCGAAGCCCTCGGCAATGGCGGTGACGTCCTTGCCGGCCACGCCCTCGTTGAGCATCGCGTTGGTCAGGGTGGCCAGGCCTGGCGTGGCGCCATCCTGGCTGCTGCCGGCGGCGAAGGTCAGGCGCAGGTCGAACATCGGCAGCTCGCGGGCTTCGACGAACAGTACCCGGGCACCTTCGGCGGTGGCCCAGTTTTGAATGTTCAACTGGCGGCGGCTGGGGGCCTTGCCGTCCAGTTCGGCCAGCGACTGCAGCGAGTTGGCCGGGCGTGCGGCGCTTTGCGCCTGGCTGGTGTTTTCGGACTGGGCCGGGCGCGCCAGCAGCAGGGCGGCGCCTACCACTGCGGCGATGAGGGTCAGGCCGAACAGGGTATAGCGGGGTGCGCTGCGATCACTCATGAGCGGACTCCTCGGGCAGTACGTGGGCAACGCTCAGGCGTTCGCGGGTGAAGTAGGTGCGGGCAGCGCTCTGGATATCTTGCGGGGTGACGCGCTTGAGGTCGTCCAGTTCGCTGTCGATGAGTTTCCACGACAGGCCGACGGTCTCCAGCTGGCCGATGGTGGTGGCCTGGCTGCTGATGGAGTCGCGGTCGTAGACCAGGCCGGCGATTACCTGGGCGCGCACGCGCTCGAGTTCTTCGGCGGTTGGCGGAGTGTTCTTGAGCTCGTCGAGCAGTTGCCACACGCCTTTTTCGACGTCGGCGAGGGTCTTTTGCTTTTGCACGTTGGGGGTGGCGGAGATCAGGAACAGGCTGTCGCCGCGGGTGAAGGCGTTGTAGCTGGACGAGGCACCTGCCACCAGCTCCTGGCCGCGCTCCAGGCGTGCCGGCATGCGCGCGCTGTAGCCGCCGTCGAGCAGGGCCGAGATCAGGCGCAAGGCGTTGACCGTGCGTGGGTCCTTGGCGGTGGCCATGGCCGGCACGTTGAAGCCGTAGATCAGGCTCGGCAGCTGGGTGCGCACGTGCAGGGTCAGCTGGCGCTGGCCGGGCTCGGCCAGTTCCAGCGGCAGTTTGCTCGGCGGCACGGCGCGCTTGGGGATGGGGCCGAAGTACTTCTGTGCGAGGGTTTTCACCTCGTCAGGGGTAACGTCACCCACCACCACCAGCGTTGCGTTGTTCGGCGCGTACCAGGATTCGTACCAATGGCGCAGCTCTTCGACCTTCATGCGTTCGAGGTCGGCCATCCAGCCGATGGTCGGGGTGTGGTAGCCGCTGGCCGGGTAGGCCATGGCGCGGAACAGCTCGAAGGCCTTGGCGCCGGGCTGGTCGTCGGTGCGCAGGCGGCGCTCCTCCTTGATGACCTCGATTTCACGGCTGAACTCGTCGGCCGGCAGGCGCAGGCTGGCCAGGCGGTCGGCTTCCAGCTCGAAGGCCACCGGCAGGCGGTCGCGGGCCAGCACCTGGTAGTAGGCGGTGTAGTCGTCGCTGGTGAAGGCGTTCTCTTCGGCGCCCAGGTCACGCAGGATGCGCGAGGCTTCGCCCGGGCCAACCTTGGCGCTGCCCTTGAACATCATGTGCTCCAGGGCATGCGAGAGGCCGGTCTGGCCGGGTGTTTCGTAGCTGGAACCGACCTTGTACCAGATCTGCGAGACCACCACCGGGGCGCGGTGGTCCTCGCGCACGACCACTTTCAGGCCGTTGTCGAGGATGAATTCGTGGGTGGGTTGCACATCGGCGGCCAGGGCCGCAAGCGGCAGGCACAGCGTGCCGAGCAACAGGCCAGCGGCGCGGCGGGCTAGAGCATTCATACGGTGTTTAACCTGTTCGGCGGCCCGCTTGGGTTTAGCGTCGGCGGGCCAGGAGGTGCTAGGATACTGAT
Source organism: Pseudomonas xanthosomatis (assembly GCF_019139835.1). Lineage (NCBI taxonomy): Bacteria > Pseudomonadati > Pseudomonadota > Gammaproteobacteria > Pseudomonadales > Pseudomonadaceae > Pseudomonas > Pseudomonas xanthosomatis. The sequence goes on from NZ_CP077075.1 coordinate 804,809, forward strand.
CCGGTTGCCTGGCGACCATGCCTGCCGCCGTTCTGGCCCGCAGGTCCTTACGACAAAACGTTGCGCATGAACCAGCCGGATACAAAGTAGTCTGTTCTGCGTGAGTGAGAATTCCCGATGTGCCGCTGCTGGCCCATCGCTACCCTGAGATAGCCGTCTTCCATGTTTGGTTCCAACGACGACAAAAAAGCGCCGGCCGCGGCTGGCGAGAAGAAAGGCCTGTTCAGCTGGTTCCGCAAGAAGCCGGAACAAACAGTCGCCGAACAGCCACAAGCCCCCGAAGCACAGGCCCCGGAGCCGGTTGCGCCGCAGGTTGCCGTCGAGCCGTCCGCTCCGGTCGAGCCTGTTGCACCGGTGGTCCAGGCGCCTGAGTCTGAGCCGCCTGCGCCTGAACCGGTGGCGTCTACCCCTGAGCAGACGCCAGCGCCCGAACCGCTGGTATCCGAGCCGCTGCAGTTGCCTGTGGTCGAGCCTGCTCCTGCTGCAGAGCCCGCAGGTGTCGTGCCTGCCGAGGTTGCGCCAGTCGAAGCCGCGCCAGCACCGGTAAGCAACCTGGTGCTGCCGGTGGCCGAAGAGCCGGTTGCCCTGGTACCGGACCTGGAACCCAAGGCGCCGCCTGCCATCCCGGAGCGCCCGGCTGTCGAAGCTGCGGCCGAGCCAGGGCCTGCCGTTGCGGTCGAGGCAGAAGTGGCACCTGTCGCCGCTGCGCCGGTGCCTGCCGAAGCCGCCAAGACCGGCTTCTTCGCCCGCCTCAAGCAGGGCCTTTCGAAAACCAGCGCCAGCATCGGCGAGGGCATGGCCAGCCTGTTCCTGGGCAAGAAGGCCATCGACGACGACCTGCTGGATGAAATCGAAACCCGCCTGCTGACCGCTGACGTGGGTGTCGAGGCCACCTCCGCGATCGTCCAGAACCTCACGCAGAAGGTCGCCCGCAAGCAACTGGCCGACGCCGATGCGCTGTACAAGTCGTTGCAGGACGAGTTGGCCGCGCTGCTGCGCCCGGTCGAGCAGCCGCTGAAAATCGAGTCGCAGACCAAGCCCTACGTCATTCTGGTGGTCGGCGTGAACGGCGCCGGCAAGACCACCACCATCGGCAAGCTGGCCAAGAAGCTGCAGCTCGAAGGCAAGAAGGTCATGCTGGCTGCCGGCGACACGTTCCGTGCCGCTGCGGTGGAGCAATTGCAGGTGTGGGGCGAGCGCAACCAGATCCCGGTGATCGCCCAGCACACCGGCGCCGACTCGGCCTCGGTGATCTTCGACGCCGTGCAGGCCGCCAAGGCCCGTAACGTCGATGTGCTGATCGCCGACACCGCCGGGCGCCTGCACACCAAGGATAACCTGATGGAAGAGCTGAAAAAGGTCCGTCGGGTGATCGGCAAGCTCGACGTCGAGGCGCCCCACGAGGTGCTGTTGGTGCTCGATGCCGGCACCGGGCAAAACGCCATCAGCCAGGCCAAGTACTTCAACCAGAGTGTCGAGCTGACTGGCCTTGCCCTGACCAAGCTCGACGGCACCGCCAAGGGCGGGGTGATCTTCGCCCTGGCCAAGCAGTTCAACATTCCGATCCGCTTCATTGGTGTGGGCGAGGGTATCGACGACCTGCGCACTTTCGAGGCCGATTCCTTCGTCAAGGCGCTGTTCGCCGAGCGAGAGCCTGCATGATCCGATTCGAACAGGTCGCCAAGCGCTACCCCAACGGCCACGTCGGCCTGCACGAGCTGAGCTTTCGGGCGCGCCGTGGCGAGTTCCTGTTCGTCACCGGCCACTCCGGCGCCGGCAAGAGCACCCTGCTGCGCCTGCTGCTGGCCATGGAGCGCCCGACCAGCGGCAAGCTGCTGCTGGCCGGCCAGGACCTGGGACAGATCAGCAACGCGCAGATCCCGTTCCTGCGCCGGCAGATCGGCGTGGTGTTCCAGAACCACCAGTTGCTGTTCGACCGCACGGTGTTCAACAACATCGCCCTGCCCCTGCAGATTCTCGGGCTGTCCAAGGCCGAAATCGCCAAGCGCGTGGATTCGGCGCTGGAGCGCGTATCGCTGAGCGACAAGGGCGAGCTGTTCCCGGCCGACCTGTCCACCGGCCAGCAGCAGCGGGTCGGCATTGCCCGCGCCATCGTCCATCAGCCGGCCCTGCTGCTGGCCGACGAACCCACCGGTAACCTCGACCCGCGCCTGGCGGCCGAAATCATGGGCGTGTTCGAAGATATCAACCGCCTGGGCACCACGGTTTTGATCGCCAGCCACGACCTGGCGCTGATCGCACGCATGCGCCACCGCATGTTGACGCTGCAACGCGGCCGCTTGATCGGCGATGGGGAGGCCGGGCAATGAGCACCATACGTACACCAAAGGTTTCCGAGCGCGTTGCGCCCAAGGCCGCCGACCCGCAGCCGGCGAAGAAAAAACGCGGCGAGCCTGACGACGACGGCCCGGATTTTCGCACCCTGCTGCACGCCTGGCTGGAAAGCCACCGTGCCAGCCTGGCCGACAGCCTGCGCCGGCTGGGCAAGCAGCCGATCGGCAGCTTCTTCACCTGCCTGGTGATGGCTGTGGCGCTGAGCATGCCCATGGGCCTGTCGCTGCTGCTGAAGAACGTCGAGAAGCTCGGCGGTTCGTGGCAGCGCGCGGCGCAGATTTCGCTGTACCTCAAGCTGGATGCCAGCAGCCGCGACGGCGAGGCCCTGCGCGACGAGATCAGGGGCATGGCCGGTGTGGCCGAGGCCCAGTACGTCAGCCGCGAGCAGGCGCTGGAAGAATTCCAGCAGCAGTCCGGGCTGGGCGAGGCGCTGCGCGAATTGCCGGACAACCCGTTGCCGGGCGTGGTGGTGGTGACCCCGACCGAGGTCGACAAGCCGGCCCTGGAAGCCCTTCGTCAGCGCCTGGCGGAGCTGCCACGGGTCGAGGCGGCGCAGCTGGACCTGGTGTGGGTGGAGCGCCTGGCGGCCATCCTCAAGCTCGGTGACCGTTTCGTCTTCGGCCTGGCGGTGATGCTGATTTCTGCCTTGCTGTTGGTAATTGGTAACACCATTCGTCTACATATCGAGAACCGCCGTGTCGAGATCGAAGTGATCAAACTGGTGGGCGGTACCGACAGCTACGTGCGCCGGCCTTTCCTCTACATGGGGGCGCTTTACGGCCTGGGCGCCGGCGTGCTTGCCTGGGGCATCCTGGCGTTCGGTCTGAACTGGCTCAACGACGCGGTGGTGGGGCTTTCCGGCCTGTACGGCAGTGATTTCTCGCTGGGTGGGGTGCCGGGCTCTGACGGAGTTTCCCTCTTGATCGGCGCGGTATTGTTAGGGTATATCGGTGCATGGATCGCAGTGGCACGCCACCTCAACGAGCTTGCCCCGCGATAATGTTTGTTCGCCAGCATTGACTTTTTTCATTCAGGAACTTGTTTCGCGGTTCCGGGTCTATGCTGGCAGTGCCCACAAGGCACGAGTCCAGTGAGTCGGAGGTACTTGAATGACCACTTCGTTGCAACCTGCCTATGCCCTGGTTCCCGGTGCAAACCTGGAAGCCTATGTGCACACGGTCAACAGCATACCCCTGCTGACGATCGAGCAGGAGCGTGATCTGGGCGAGCGTCTCTATTACGAGCAGGATGTAGAAGCCGCTCGGCAAATGGTGATGGCCCATCTGCGTTTTGTCGTACATATCGCCCGTAGCTACGCAGGCTACGGGCTGGCCCAGGCCGACCTGATCCAGGAAGGCAACGTCGGCCTGATGAAAGCGGTCAAGCGTTTCAACCCGGAAATGGGCGTGCGCCTGGTATCGTTCGCGGTGCACTGGATCAAGGCCGAGATCCACGAGTTCATCCTGCGCAACTGGCGCATCGTCAAGGTGGCTACCACCAAGGCCCAGCGCAAGCTGTTCTTCAACCTGCGCAGCCAGAAGAAGCGCCTGGCCTGGCTGAACAATGACGAAGTGCATCGTGTGGCCGAAAGCCTGGGCGTGGAGCCTCGTGAAGTACGCGAAATGGAAAGCCGCCTGAGTGGCCAGGACATGGCCTTCGACCCGGCCGCCGAGGCTGACGACGACAGCGCCTTCCAGTCGCCTGCGCACTACCTGGAAGACCACCGCTACGACCCGGCCCTGCAACTTGAAGATGCCGACTGGAGCGACAACTCCACCAGCAACCTGCACGAAGCGCTGCAGGGGCTGGATGACCGCAGCCGCGACATCCTCTACCAGCGCTGGCTGGCCGAAGAAAAGGCCACCCTGCACGAGCTGGCCGAGAAGTACAGCGTATCTGCCGAGCGTATTCGCCAGCTCGAGAAGAACGCGATGAACAAGGTGAAGGCACTGATCGCCATCTGATCGGCCTTGGCCTCACGAAAAAGCCGCTGTTCTTGCAAGAGACAGCGGCTTTTTCATTGGTTTTGTTCCAGTGTGGGCAACAATCTTGCTCGACTTCCAATGGCTGGCGCGATCTCTGTAGGAGCGGCCTTGTGCCGCGATGGGCCGCATGGCGGCCCCAGGGTTTCAGCATCATGCAAGATTGCCGGGGCTGCTTTGCAGCCCATCGCGGCACAAGGCCGCTCCTACAGGCGATTGCTGTCTTGCGGCCTGCGCGAAGCGTCCAGTTGCATCAGGTAGCTCGGCCCGCCCAGCTGGCTCATCTGCCGGCGGATCCACCCGGCGCGGCTGGCCACATAGGCGCTGGGGCGGCTGGCGCTCCACTTGATCGGGCTCGGCAGCACCGCGGCCAGTTGCGCGGCCTGTTGCCGGGTCAGGCGGCTGGCGTCCACGCCGAAGTGATAGCGCGCGGCGGCCTGGGCGCCGAATACGCCCTTGCCCCATTCGGCGCTGTTCAAATACACCTCAAGAATGCGCTCCTTGGGCCAGAACAGCTCGATCAGCGCTGTGAACCAGGCCTCCAGGCCCTTGCGCAGCCAGCTGCGGCCCGACCACAGGAACAGGTTCTTTGCCACTTGTTGCGTGAGCGTGCTGGCGCCGCGCACCTTGCCGCCTCGCTCGTTGTAGGCCAGCGCCGCCTGGATGGCCGGGATGTCGAAGCCCCAGTGGCTGGCGAACTTCTGGTCTTCACCGGCGATCACCGCCACCTTGAGCTCATCGGAGATACCTTCCCAGGGCGTCCAGTCGCGCTGCAGGTCGATCGGCTCGCCACTGGCCCACGACTGCACCTTGCGCTCGACCATCAGCGCCGTGCCAGGTGGCGGCACCCAGCGCAGTACCAGGACCACGGCGATGCTGCCGGCGGCGAACCAGAGCAGGGCGCGGGTGAGGCGACGCAGAATGGATGACAGCATGGTGATGGCTTGGCCCGACGGATGGAACGGGCCATTATACAGACCCCTTTCGAGGAGTCGTCCCATGCTTCGCAGCTTCCTGATGCTTGCCGCGTTCTTCGGCTTTACCGGTGTCGCCCTGGGGGCGTTCGCCGCCCATGGCTTGAAAAACCGCCTGACGGCCGATTACCTGGCGATCTTCCATACCGGCGTCACCTATCAGCTGGTGCATGCCCTGGCGATCTTCGGCGTGGCCGTGCTCGCCGCGCACTTGCCTGGCCGCCTTGTGGGCTGGGCCGGCGGTTTGTTCGCCTTAGGGATAGTGCTGTTTTCCGGCAGCCTCTACCTGCTCACCCTCACCGGTGTGGGCAAGCTCGGCATCATCACCCCCTTCGGCGGCCTGTGCTTCCTTGCCGGCTGGCTGTGCCTGGGGCTGGCCGCCTGGCGCCTGGGCTGACCGAGCGGTCCACAATCGCGACTAATGGCGTCAGCTGCCCTTGGGTTGCGGGGTGGATCGGGGCTAGAATGCGTGCCCCCAAAGAACAATGGTGGCCGTGCGCATGCGCATCCAATTGAACGGTGAGCCTTACGAACTGCCCGCAGGCGAGAGCGTCGCGGCGCTGCTGGGCCGGCTGGAGCTGGCCGGCCGCCGGGTGGCGGTGGAACTGAACCTGGACATCGTGCCGCGCAGCCAGCACGAAAGTACGCTGTTGAGCGAAGGCGACCAGGTCGAAGTGGTCCACGCCATTGGCGGCGGTTGAGCAATTACCCGGCGCTTCACCCGATAGCCCCGTAACCTTTGCAGAGGAACATCGATGAGCAACGTTCGCAGCGACAAGCCTTTCATCCTGGCCGGGCGCACTTTCCAGTCGCGCCTGCTGGTCGGTACCGGCAAATACCGTGACATGGAAGAAACCCGCCTGGCCACTGAAGCCTCGGGTTCCGAGATCGTCACCGTAGCCGTGCGCCGCACCAACCTGGGCCAGAATGCCGGTGAGCCGAACCTGCTCGATGTGCTGTCGCCCGACAAGTACACCATCCTGCCAAACACCGCCGGTTGCTTTGATGCGGTTGAAGCGGTGCGCACCTGCCGCCTGGCCCGTGAGCTACTCGAGGGCCACAAGTCCCACGAGACCCGCACCCTGGTGAAGCTGGAAGTGCTGGCCGATCAGAAAACCCTGTTCCCCAACGTGATCGAGACCCTCAAGGCCGCCGAAGTGCTGGTCAAGGAAGGTTTCGACGTGATGGTCTACACCAGCGACGACCCGATCATCGCACGCCAGCTGGCCGAAGCCGGCTGCATCGCGGTCATGCCGCTGGCCGGCCTGATCGGTACCGGCCTGGGTATCTGCAACCCCTACAACCTGCAGATCATCCTCGAAGAATCGAAAGTGCCGGTGCTGGTCGATGCCGGCGTGGGTACCGCCTCCGACGCCACCATCGCCATGGAAATGGGCTGCGAGGCGGTGCTGATGAACTCGGCGATCGCCCATGCCCAGCAACCGGTCGTGATGGCCGAGGCCATGAAGCACGCCATTCTCGCCGGCCGCATGGCGTACCTCGCCGGACGCATGCCGAAGAAACTCTATGCCAGCGCGTCCTCGCCGCTGGAAGGTCTGATCAAGTAAGAGCCCCCGATGACTGACTCGCAAGAAACGCCGATCACCGCCGAAGGCGAAGAGCGCCCGCACCGCCGCATCAAGAGCTTCGTGATGCGCGCCGGGCGCATGACCGAAGGCCAGCAACGCGGCCTGGACCAGGGCGGCCCGCAGTTCATCCTGCCGTTGGCCGACAGCCCGGTGGACTACGACCAAGTGTTCGGCCGTTCGGCGCCGCGCACCCTGGAGATCGGTTTCGGCATGGGCCACTCGCTGCTGGAAATGGCCGCGGCCTCGCCCGAGCTGGACTTCATCGGTGTGGAAGTGCACCGCCCGGGTGTCGGTGCACTGCTCAACGGTGTGCTGACGCAAGGCCTTACGAACCTGCGGGTGTACGACTGCGATGCCATTGAGGTGCTGAACCGCTGCGTGGCCGACAACAGCCTTGACCGGCTGATGCTGTTCTTCCCCGACCCGTGGCACAAGGCGCGCCACCACAAGCGCCGTATCGTGCAGGCAGGCTTTGCCGAGCTGGTACGCAGCAAGCTCAAGGTGGGCGGCGTGTTCCACATGGCCACCGACTGGGAGCCCTATGCCGAGTACATGCTGGAAGTGATGAGCGTGGCGCCGGGCTATCGCAACCAGGCCGCCGATGGCGCTTACGTGCCACGCCCTGAAGAGCGCCCGGTCACCAAGTTCGAGCGCCGTGGCGAGCGCCTTGGGCATGGTGTGTGGGACCTGAAGTTCGAGAAGGTCGACTGAGCTGCCGACGCCCAGCGTCTTTTGCCCGGGCCTGCAAAACTGCAGGCGAAAAAAAAACCGCCTGCGAAGGGCGGTTTTTTTATGCGGGCTTCGGGTTACGAATCCTCAGCCTGCGGACTTTGGTTCCACTGGATACCATCCACAGACGAAATACTAGGGCTGCGTTCGAACCGCGTCAATCGAGGAAGTATCCGGCATTAGGTGTGACTGAGTCGGTAACAGCCTTGAGCGTTCCGCTGACCTATGATCACTCCGCTCTCGTGTGAGTATTTCCAGTGGCGGGCCGGGAACCGAATTCGTTCTGTTGTCTCGGCCCCTTCGACGCGGCCCACGAACCGCGCCGGTAGTCATTTCGAAGGGCCATCTACCTGGCCACTTCACTGGATATCATCCACACGATCTCCGAAGGTGTCGAAGTGCCGGTCAGACACTGGAAGATTGGCCCAGCCAACACGGAGGCCAAGGCTTATGAAGCGTTTGCTTGATACGCTGAGCCGCGCCTGGAAGCTCATCCGAGCCCTGATCTTTTTCAGGACGGTATGGGATTTTTTGCGCGATCACTTCGATGATGCCCGCTAAGGGTTGATCGGGTGAGAGGCCGCCGCGGCTAGCCGGGGCGGCCTTTTAGTAATCTTCAAAGTCGGCAGCGGCAAACCAGGCTTTGTATACAACCACGACGCTGTACCAGGCCAAGCTCGCCCAGTGGCCGGACCAATGCGAGCAGGGCGATGGCTATGGCCCGGCGCAAGTATCGGGCAGCCCGATCAATGTCCTGATCGAGGGCTTCAGCTTGGCGCGGGGAACCCGACAGTGCTGGCTCAGCCAGTCAACCGGAGTTGAAAATCGACCCGCCATACGAGGATTTGAAAGGCCGCAATGCCTATCTTGTGACTGTCGAGCCTGAGCAGATCCTGTTCCGGCGGGTCGAGCTCAAGAGCGGCCCGTGGAATATCACTGACTGTGTTGACGAGTCAGGCTACCGGGCCTTGGCCGGGACGCGAAAGTTGGCGGTGACGGAAGATATCCGGCTGTGCGCGGTCGGCGTTGATTACGCGGGGCAGCGTTCGCAACCGCTGCAGATGAAATTGTTGCAGTGACGCATACCTGCAACCCATGAGTACCGCCGCGCAAGAGGCGGTTTTCAATTGGCGATCAGCCGCGCCTGTCGGCCACCACACCAATCAGCACCAGCACCACCAGCAGCACCGGTGCCAGCGCATAGTTATTGAACTGCCCCAGCCCTCTGACCACCCATGGCGTTGCGTAGATCAGCGCTGCGCCGCTGCCGATCATCACCAGCAGCGCCATGAACGGCACGCGCAGGGCGCCGGCCAGGCCGCCCAGGCGTGCTTCCACCCAGCTTTTGATGTCGGTGCCGAACAGCACCAGCAGGCAGCCCACCAAGGCCAGCGAAATCTCCGACAGGTTGCTGCGGCTCCAGCGGGAAACGGTCGAGAGCAGGTCAAGTACCAGGTCCATGGGTCATCCTTAATTCAAGAAGTACTGCAGCAGGTCGTTGAGGAACAGCTGGCCTCTGGGCGTTGCCGCCAGCCGATCCGGTTCGACCTGCAAAAGGCCTTTTTGTTCGGCGTCACGGCGTGCCTGGGCCAGCTGCGCCAGGGGCAGGCCGGTGCGCTGGGTGAACAGCTCGGCTTCCACGCCATCGGTGAGGCGCAGGGCGTTCATCAGGAACTCGAACGGCAGCTCGTCGGCCGGCAGCAGCTTTTCACCGGCTTTGAACGGCTTGGCCGGGTTCAGGTAGTCCTTGGGCAGGCGGGTCTTCCAGGTACGCAAAATGCGCCCGTCCGGGAACGACAGCTTGCCGTGGGCGCCCGCGCCAATACCGATGAAGTCGCCAAAGCGCCAGTAATTGAGGTTGTGCCGCGCCGCGCGGTCTGCTTGCGCGTAGGCCGACACCTCGTACTGGCGATAGCCATGCTCGGCCATCAGCGCCTGGCCGGCTTCCTGGATATCCCAGAGGATGTCGTCCTCGGGCAGTTCGGGGGGCTGGTTCCAGAATACGGTGTTGGGTTCGACGGTCAGTTGATACCAGGACAGGTGCGTCGGCGCCAGGCCGATGGCGGTGCGCAGGTCACCCAGGGCGTCCTCGAGCGACTGGTCCGGCAGGCCGTGCATCAGGTCCATGTTGAAGTTGTCGAAGCCCGCCGCACGCGCCATGTCGGCGGCGCGTATCGCTTCGTCACCGTTGTGGATGCGCCCGAGCTTTTCCAGTTTGGCGGGCTGGAAGCTCTGCACGCCGATCGACAGCCGATTGATGCCGGTCTGCCGGTAGGCCTTGAACTTGTCCTGCTCGAACGTGCCGGGGTTGGCCTCGAGGGTGATCTCGATGTCCGGGGCGAACGCTATGCGCTGCTCCACACCCCGCAGCAGGCGCCCCAGGGCATCGGCACTGAACAGACTCGGAGTGCCGCCGCCAAAGAAGATGGTGCTGATCGGGCGCCCCTGCACGGCAGGCAGTTCCTGCTCCAGATCAGCCAGCAGGGCGTCGATGTACTCGTTTTCAGGCAGCGTTGGCCCGGCCTGGTGCGAGTTGAAGTCGCAGTAGGGGCACTTGCGCACGCACCAAGGGATATGGATGTACAGCGACAGTGGCGGCAGCTCGGGAAGGATCAGCCCCGCCGACTGTGGGGACGGCTTTACGGTCATGCCAGGCCCAGGCGTTGACGCAGCAGGGCCATGGCGCGGGCGCGGTGGCTGAGCTGGTTCTTGTCGACAGGGGCGAGGTCGGCGCTGGAGCACTTGCGCTCCGGCACCCAGAACAGCGGGTCGTACCCAAAACCATGCTCGCCGCTGGCCTCGAACAGGATGCTGCCGTGCCACAGGCCTTCGCAGAGGATCGGCAGCGGGTCGTCGGCGTGGCGCACCAGGGCCAGCACGCAGACGAACTGGGCACCGCGCTGCTCTGCCGGCACGTCTTTCAGCGCTTCGAGCAGCTTGGCGTTGTTCGCCGCATCACCCTTGCCATCGGCGTAGCGCGCCGAATAGATGCCAGGGGCACCGCCCAGGAAGTCCACCGCCAGGCCCGAGTCGTCGGCCAGTGCCGGCAGGCCGGAAATACGTGCGGCGTTGCGCGCCTTGAGGATGGCGTTCTCGACGAACGACAGGCCGGTTTCTTCCGGCTCCACCTGGCTGAACTCGCCGATCGAGCGCAGTTGCACGGCCTCGCCGAGCATGGCCTGCAGTTCCTTGAGCTTGCCGGCGTTGTGGCTGGCCAATACGAGTTGGGTAAGGTTCATCATTCGCCTGGGAATACTTCCTGGTTGAAGCTGAGTTTATGACTGATGCCGCCGCTTTCGACGTTCAGGTCGAAGGTCAGGGTTTCGGCCTGGTCGATCTTGAACTGGGCGATGTAGTACACCGCACCTTGGTCAGTGATCTGCCTGAACGACAGCGGGCTGCTGCGCCCGGTAAGGTCCTTGACCGTGCCGCTGACCACGGCCATTGCCGGTTTGTCGGCCTTGAGCACGGCGACGTTGAGCACGCCCTGGTTCTTGCTGCGGGTGAGCCCCGTGGCCGCCGCGATATCGGGCTGCAACATGCTCGAGGTGAAGGCGCTGTAGTGGACCGTCACATCGCCGAACGCTTCCTTGCGCTCGGGCCTGGCGGCATCGGCAGCCAGTACCGGCAAGGCCAGGCACAGGCTGATCAGAAACAGTGCAATACGACGCATGATGCCATTCCTCCGTTCGCGAAGGTCAGACCGCGAGCTGGTGCTCCTGCAGGCCCGGGCTGCTGACCCGATAGATACCGATTTCACCTAGAAGATTAGGCCAAAGCCGGCCGCCCAACCCGTTACGGTGCAGGTGGTCGACGGCCAGGCGGTCGAGCACCTTGGCGTTGCGGTCGTGGCACAGGTTCTCGAAGTCTTCGAAGGTGCAGAAGTGGATGTTCGGGGTGTTGTACCAGGTGTACGGCATGAAGTCGGACACCGGCATGCGCCCCTTGGTGGCCAGGTACCAGCGGCAGCGCCAGTGGCCGAAATTGGGGAAGGTGATGATGCACTGGCGGCCGACGCGCAGCATTTCGTCGAGGATCCGGTCGGGGTACTCCACGGCCTGCAGGGCCTGGGTCATGACCACCACGTCGAAGCTGTTGCTGGCGAAGTTGCCTAGGCCCTTGTCCAGGTCCTGCTCGATGACGTTGACGCCCTTGGCCACGCACTCGGCGATGTTGTCGGCGTCGATTTCCAGGCCGTAGCCGGTGACGTTCTTGCGCTCGCGTAGCGAGGCCAGCAGTTCGCCGTTGCCGCAGCCAAGGTCGAGTACCCGGCTGCCGGCGGGGATCCAGTCGTGGATGATTTCCAGGTCGGCTCTCATGGGGCCCTCAGACGCTGATGCGGTTCATGTAGTTGGCGAAACCCTGCATGTAGCGAGGCGTCGGGATGAGGAAGGCGTCGTGGCCGTAGGGCGAGTCGATGTCCAGGTAGCAGACGTTCTTGCGCGCAGCCATCAGCGCATCGACGATCTCCCGCGAGCGGGCCGGCGAGAAGCGCCAGTCGGTGGTGAACGACATGATGCAGAAGTCCGCCGTGACGTGGGCCAGGGTGGCGGCCAGGTCGCCGCCGTGGGCGGCTGCCGGGTCGTAGTAATCCAGCGCTTTGGTCATCAGCAGGTAGGTGTTGGCGTCGAAGCGCCCGGAGAACTCCTCGCCCTGGTAGCGCAGGTAGCTTTCGACCTGGAACTCGACGCTGTGGAAGTCGTAGTTGAGCTTGTCGCTTTTCAGTTCGCGGCCGAATTTCTCGCCCATCGAGTCATCCGACAGGTAGGTGATGTGGCCGACCATGCGCGCCAGCATCAACCCGCGCTTGGGGATCACGCCCTGGTCCTGGAACGAGCCGCCGTGGAACTCGGGGTCGGTGAGGATGGCCTGGCGCGCCACTTCGTTGAAGGCGATGTTCTGCGCCGACAGCTTGGGCGCCGAGGCGATGTCCACGCAGTGGCGCACGCGGTCCGGGTAGGTCATGGTCCATTGCAGCGCCTGCATGCCGCCCAGGCTGCCGCCGACGATGGCGGCCCAGGTGTGGATGCCCAGGCGGTCGGCCAGGCGTGCCTGGCTGTGCACCCAGTCGACCACGGTGAGCACCGGGAAATCGGCGCCATAAGGCTTGCCGGTGGCCGGGTTGACGCTGCTGGGGCCGGTGCTGCCGTTGCAGCCGCCAAGGTTGTTCAGGCTGACCACGAAGAAGCGGTTGGTGTCGATCGGCTTGCCCGGGCCGATGCAGCTGTCCCACCAGCCCGGCTTGCGGTCGCTGGCGGCATGGTAGCCGGCGGCATGATGGTGGCCGGACAGCGCGTGGCAGATCAGCACGGCGTTGCTGGCAGTGGCGTTGAGCTGACCGTAGGTTTCGTAGATGAGCTCGTACGAGGCCAGCGAGCGGCCACAGGCCAGGGCCAACGATTCATCGAACCGGGCGATCTGGGGGGTTACCAGACCGACGGAATCTTCGGGAAAGACAGTGGACATCGACCCTGCTCACGCTTGACGGAGGCGTAAGTCTAAAGAGCGCTACCCCCTGCGGCAAGCAATGGCTTGCCGCAGGGGGGCAGGTGGGTCAGATCATCCGCCACAGCTCTTGCGGCATGCCGGCGTAGGCAGCCAGTTGCGGCATGAGGAAGGACTGGATCACCTGGATGGCGATGAAGGCGAAGATCGGCGAAATATCCATGCCGCCCAGGTTCGGCACGATGCGCCGGAACGGTGCCAACACCGGCTCGCTGATCTGGTAGGCCAGCTCTGCCGCGGGGTTGTGGCTGTTGGGGGCGACCCACGAGACGATCACCATCACGATCATCGCCACCCAGAAGATCTTCAGGAACAGCGAGGTGATGCCGAGGATGGCCCACATCAGCAGGTGCAGCACATCGCCGAAGGTGCCGTAGGTGACCATCAGCACGAAGGCCATCAGCAGCGCCTGGATGACGATCGACAGCAGCAGCGACGAGGTATCCAGGCCGGCGATGCTGGGGATCACCCGGCGCAGTGGCTTGAGCAGCGGCTGGGTGGCGCGCACCGCGAACTGGCTCACCGGGTTGTAGAAGTCGGCCTTGACCAGCTGCAGCACAAAGCGCAGCAGGACGATCACCAGATACAGGCTGACCAGGGTTTGCACCACGAAAATCGCGGCGCCGGACAGTGCATTCATTCAACGGCTCCTTATTGGCCCGGTTATTTGCCCAGTTGTTCGGCCAGCTCCGCAGAGCGGTGGGCGGCGGCTTGCAGTGCCTGTTCGACGATGGCCTCGAAACCGCTGGCCTGGAACGACTTGATCGCCGCTTCCGTTGTACCGGCGGGCGAGGTGACGCGGCGGCGCAGCTCGGCGGCGTCGACGTCGCTGGCTACCGCCATGTGCGCGGCGCCCAGGGCGGTCTGCAGGGTCAGTTGCGAGGCGGTTTCACGCGGCAGGCCGAGTTTTTCGCCCGCTGCGGTCATGGCCTCGATCAGCAGGAAGAAGTACGCCGGGCCACTGCCGGAAACGGCGGTGACGGCGTCCAGCTGCTGCTCCTGCTCAAGCCACAGGGCGCTGCCCACGGCCGAGAGCAACTGGCCGGCTTGCTCGCGCTGCTGGGCAGTCACTTCTGCAGTGGCGTACAGGCCGCTGACCCCCTGGCGCAGCAGCGCCGGGGTGTTGGGCATGCAGCGCACCACCGGGATGGCGCCCAGCCAGGCCTGCAGGCTGGCGCAGGTGATGCCGGCGGCGATCGAAACGACCAGTTGGCCAGGCTTGAGGCTTGGCTTGAGGGTTTCGCAGACCGCCTTCATGACCTGCGGCTTGACCGCCAGCACGATCACATCAGCGCCATCGATGGCCTGGGCGTTGCTTTCGAATGCTTCGATGCCGTGTTCGGCCTGCACCCGTGCGCGGGTCTCGGCGCCCGGGTCGCTGGCGCGGATCTGCGCGGCGTCCAGGCCCTGGGCGCGCAGGCCGCCGATCAGGCTGGCGGCCATGTTGCCGGCGCCGATAAAGGCAATACGAGTCTTGCTCATGTCAGGTCCTTTCAGGAAAGCGTGAGTTAAGCATGGAATCAGGGCTGGCCGTAATCGCGCGCACCGAACAGCGCGGTGCCGATGCGTACCCAGGTCGCGCCCTGGGCAATGGCGGCTTCGAGGTCGTGGCTCATGCCCATCGACAAGGTGTCCAGGCCCAGGCCCAGTTGCGTTTGCAACTGGCGCAGGGTGGCGAAGGCGGCCTCTTGTTCGGCGCGCTGGTCAGTCGGCTCCGGGATTGCCATCAACCCGCGCAGGCGCAGGTTGGGCAGGCTGGCGACAGCCTGGGCAAGTGCTGGCAGGTCGGCCGGGGCGCAGCCGGATTTGCTGGCCTCGCCGCTGACGTTGACCTGTAGGCAGATGTTCAGCGGCGCCAGGTTGGCAGGCCGCTGTTCGGAGAGGCGTTGGGCGATCTTCAGGCGGTCCACGGAATGTACCCAGTCGAAATGCTCGGCGATGGCCTTGGTCTTGTTCGACTGGATGGGGCCGATGAAGTGCCAGATCAAGGGCAGGTCAGACAGTTCCTGCTGTTTTGTCAGCGCTTCCTGAAGGTAGTTCTCGCCGAAATCGGCCAGC
This sequence comes from Pseudomonas xanthosomatis, assembly GCF_019139835.1. Taxonomy (NCBI): domain Bacteria; kingdom Pseudomonadati; phylum Pseudomonadota; class Gammaproteobacteria; order Pseudomonadales; family Pseudomonadaceae; genus Pseudomonas; species Pseudomonas xanthosomatis. Next base: position 820,001 of record NZ_CP077075.1, read on the forward strand.
CCGGCCGCGTGGGCCTCGCGGATGGCGCTGGCGGGCTTGGTCTTGCTCACGGCCAGCAGCTGCACGCTGGCCGGATCGCGGCCGGCAGCCCTGGCCGCACCCTGGATGCGGTCGCTGATGGCGCTAATGTTGTCTGCTAGGGTGGACATGGATCGTCGCCGTGCGGCTTTTGGGGTCTGCGGCATTCTACCTGCTTGATGGCTGTTGGGGAGTCTCATGGATGTGACCGACCTGCTGGCCCGCGCCGTGGCGGCCGGGGCCAGCGACTTGCACCTGGCGAGCGGCGAAAGCCCGCTGCAACGCCTGGATGGCGAACTGCGCCGCATGGGCCTGCCGCCCATGCAGCCTGAGGCCCTCGAGCGTGGGCTGGGCGAATGGCTCGACGCCGGGCAGCGCGAGCAATGGGCGCGCGGCGACGAACTCGATTTGGCACTGAGCCTGCCTGCGCTTGGGCGCTTTCGTTTGAATCTGTACCGTCAACGTAATGGCCCAGCCGCCAGTGCGCGGGTGATACCGGCACGGCTTGCCTGCATCGAAGAGCTTGATCTGAATGAAGTGTTTCAAAGCATTGCGCGGCAGCGGGATGGGCTGGTGCTGGTGTGTGGGGCTACCGGCAGCGGCAAGTCCAGCACCCTGGCGGCGCTGATCGACGGGCTGAACCGTGAGCAGGCGCTGCACATCGTCACACTCGAAGACCCCATCGAGTTCATTCATTCCGGCCAGCGCAGCCTGGTCAACCAGCGTGAGATCGGCACCCACAGCCGAGACTTTGCCCAAGGGCTGCGCAGCGCCCTGCGCCAGGACCCGGATGTGATCATGATCGGTGAGCTGCGCGACCTGGAGAGTATCCGGCTGGCCCTGCGTGCTGCCGAGACCGGGCACTTGGTGCTGGCCACGGTGCATGCACGTTCGGCGGTAAGTTGTCTCGAGCGGCTGGTGGAGGTGTTTGCCGCTGAGGAAAAGGCGCTGGTGCGGGCGATGCTGGCCGAGTCGTTGCGGCTGGTGGTGGCGCAGCAACTGGTGCGGCGCACGGGTGGCGGGCGCGTTGCGGCGCGGGAGGTGCTGGTGGCGACGCCGGCGCTGCGTAACCTGATCCGCGAAGGGCGCATGGCGCAGGTACCGTCGCTGATGCAGACGGGCGCGGGGCAGGGGATGATTACCATGGAGGGAGCGATGCAGGCCTTGCGATCCAATGGCCTGCTGGCAGGGTGAGCGCTGCATGGCACCGGCTGCGCCGGTGTTCGCGGCTGAAGCCGCTCCCACAGGGACCGCATGATAGTCAGGCTAGTGCCGAACCTGTGGGAGCCGGCTTGGCTGGCCTCAGCGCTTGGCCAGGCGCAGCGCCTGTTGTTGCTGCTCTTTGGGCAGCACGCGCTTGGCCACGACGTAGTGCTTCTGCCAGTAGGGTTTGTTGAGGTTGTCGATGCTCACCCGCTTGCCGGTGCGCGGCGCGTGGATGAAGCGGTCGTTGCCCAGGTAGATGGCAACATGGTTGACCCGGCGGCTCTTGATGTTGAAGAAGATCAGGTCGCCGGGCTTGAGGTCGCCCTTCGCCACCTTGACGCCTTGGCCTTGCGCCATGGCGTTGGAAGTGCGCGGCAGGTCGACATCGGCCACATCGTTGAAGGCGTATTTCACCAGGCCACTGCAGTCGAAGCCCTTTTTCGGGCTGCTGCCGCCCCAGCGGTAAGGGGTGCCGAGCACGTTGACGGCGCGGCTGAGCACTTCGCTGCTCTGCTTGGGCGACATGGCCACGGCTTGCAGCCCCTGTTGCCGGGCGGCGTTGTTCGGGCGGGCATGCACCGTGGCGTTGCGGTACTGAACAGATGCGCGCTTCACCGAGGCATCGGCGTTGGCCGTGTAGCCGGTGAAACCGCTGGGAAGACGTTGCTCACGATTGGTGGCGTGGGCGGCCAGGGGCAAAAGAAGGCAGAGGGTCAGCCATGTCTTGAAGAAAGGCGGCATAGTTGAAGCTCTTATAAGTGTTGGCGCGCAACTTTATAACAGCTTTTTGATCAAATTCTGATCCGTTGGTCGTCTTGCTGCGTACCATATGTCGGGCAGACACGGAAAAGTCACATTTTTCGTTAGAAAATTTTCGGCTAACCCTCGAGGGCTACGAATGAATGGTTATCAACAGGGTGGGGCGGTGAACGACACCCACAGCAAGGTTCTCGGCTACCTGCTGTGGATCTTCGGCTTCACCGGCGCCCACCGCTTCTACTACGGCAAACCTATTACCGGCACCCTCTGGTTCTTCACCTTCGGCCTGTTCGGTATCGGCTGGCTGATCGACCTTTTCCTGATCCCGTCGATGGACCGCGAGGCGGACATGCGCTTCCAGTCGGGCAGCGTCGACTACAACCTGGCGTGGGTGTTCCTGACGTTTCTGGGGGTATTCGGTGTGCACCGCCTGTACCAGGGCAAGTGGATCAGTGCACTGATCTACCTGTTCACCGGTGGCTTGTTCCTGCTGGGGGTGCTGTATGACTTCTGGACCCTGAACAGCCAGGTGTCCGAGGTTAACGCCGAGCGGCGCAGGGCGTAACCAGAGATGCGCACCTTGTAGGAGCCGGCTTGCCGGCGATGGCGCCTGACCTGCCTGGCGCCGAGGCTGATGGCCTCATCGCCGGCAAGCCGGATCCTGCAAGGGTTTCAGGGGCGACGCTGCTGCAGCAGCAGGTTGCTGAAGCCCGCCCCGGCCAATTGCTTCTGCGCCACGGTCAGTTGCTCGCGGTTGCTGTACGGGCCGACCATCACGCGGTACCAGGTTTCTTCTTTCACCGTCCCCGACTCCACCTTCACCGCCTGGCCGAGCAGGATGATCTGCGCGCGTACCTTGTCGGCGTCGGCCTGCTTGCGGAACGAGCCGGCCTGCAGGAAGAACTGCGTGGTGGCCGCCGGCTTGATCACCGGTGGTGCCGGTGGCGGGGTTTGCCCCAGCAGCGCGGCCTGGGCGCGAGCGGTGTCGATTTTCGCCGCTTCCGCTGGCGTTACCGGGGTGGTCGGCACCACGGGCACTGGCGGTGTTTTCTCCGGCACCGCTTCAGGCGGCACTATCACTTCCGATTCCGGCAGCAGGGTGTAGAAGTCGTACTTCGGCTTCACCGGCTGCTGGGTGGCCGTGGCGGTGTTCTTGCTGGCCTCGGCGACTTTTTCGGGTTTCTGCTGCTCGGGCTTGGTGCGCTTGATGTCGCTACCGCCCGGTTCGAGCTTCATCAGGAAGACGATGAAGGCGCCCACGGTCAGGCCGACCGCCAGCCATACCCAGCCGGGTATCGGCTGCTTGGCTGGGGCGGTCTGGCGGCTGGCGCCGCGCTTGGGTGCAGGTTTTTTCTTGGCAGCCAACTTACATGCGCTCCAGGGTTTCCAGGCCCAGCAGCTCCAGGCCCTGCTTGAGGGTGCGGCCGGTCAGGGCAGCCAGGCGCAGACGGCTTTGCTGCTGCTGCGGGGTTTCGGCAGACAGGATCGGGCAGTTCTCGTAGAAGCTGGAGAACAGGCCGGCCAGGTCGTACAGGTAGCTGCACAGCACGTGCGGGGTGCCTTTGTCAGCCACGTTGTTGAGGATCTCGCCGAACTGCGCCAGGCGCGCGGCCAGGTCCTGCTCGTGGGCGGCCTGCAGCACGATGCTGCCATCGACCTCGTCGAAGCCCTTGCCGAGCTTGCGGAATACGCCGGCCACACGGGTGTAGGCGTACAGCAGGTAAGGTGCAGTGTTGCCTTCGAAGTTGAGCATCAGCTCGAAGTTGAAGCTGTAGTCGCTGGTGCGGTGCTTGGACAGGTCGGCATACTTGACCGCGCCGATACCCACCACTTCACCAATCTTGCGCAGATCGTCCTCGGCCAGGCTCGGGTTCTTCTCCTTGACCAGCGCGTAGGCGCGTTCCTTGGCTTCGGTGAGCAGGTCGATCAGCTTGACGGTGCCACCGTCGCGGGTCTTGAACGGGCGGCCATCGGCGCCGTTCATGGTGCCGAAGCCCATGTGCTCCATTTGCATCGGGTGGCCGACGAAGCCTGCGCGACGCGCCACCTCGAACACTTGGTTGAAGTGCAGCGCCTGGCGCTGGTCAACGAAGTACAGGGCGCGGTCGGCCTTGAGCACGTTGCTGCGGTAGCGCACGGCAGCCAGGTCGGTGGTGGCGTACAGGTAGCCGCCGTCAGCCTTCTGCACGATGACCGGCAGCGGGTCGCCGTCGCTGTTCTTGAACTCTTCGAGGAACACGCACTGTGCGCCCTGGTCTTCGACGAGCAGGCCCTTGGCCTTGAGGTCGGCGACCACGTTGGCCAGGTCTGCGTTGTAGGCGCTTTCGCCCATCACGTCGGCCATGGTCAGCTTGACGTTGAGCAGCTCGTAAGTCTTTTGGCAGTGGGACAGCGAAATGTCCTTGAAACGCGTCCACAGCGCCATGCACTCGGGGTCGCCTGCCTGCAGCTTGACCACCAGGCTGCGGGCGCGGGTGGCGAAGTCTTCGGACTCGTCGAAGCGCTTCTTGGCGGCGCGGTAGAAGTTCTCCAGGTCCGACAGCTCGTCGCTGGTGATCGGGTTTTCTTCCAGATAGGCCAGCAGCATGCCGAACTGGGTGCCCCAGTCGCCCACGTGGTTCTGGCGGATCACGTCGTCGCCGAGGAACTCCAGCACGCGCGCCACGCTGTCACCGATGATGGTCGAGCGCAGGTGGCCGACGTGCATTTCCTTGGCAAGGTTGGGTGCCGACATGTCGATCACCACCTTTTGCGCAGCACCGGCCTTGCGCACGCCCAGGTGGCCGTCGGCCAGGGCGGCGTCCAGGCGGCTGGCCAGGGCGTCGGTGTTCTGGAAGAAGTTCAGGAAGCCGGGGCCGGCGATCTCGACCTTGCTGATGTCGGCGCTGGCCGGCAGGGCATCGATGAGTTTTTCAGCCAGATCGCGCGGCTTCATGCCGGCGGGCTTTGCCAGCATCATGGCGATGTTGCTGGCGAAGTCGCCGTGGGTCTTGTCCCGGGCGTTTTCCACCTGGATCGCCGGCGCCAGCCCGTCAGGCAGCACACCGTCGGTGACGAGTTGGGTGAGGGCTTGCTGGATCAGCTGGCGAATGGTGTCTTTCATGGGGATCTCTTTTCGACCGCAAGCGCGGTGGGGCGCTTCGATGCGCAGGTGGAAAAACTGGGCATTATCCGTTGCCGGGGGCGGGTTGCCAACCTTTTGGCCGGTATCACTGGCCAGGCGTGGGAGCGGGCTTGCCCCGCGATGGGTTCAATCGCGTGGCAAGCCCGCTCCCACGGACCGCTCAATCGCTCAGTACAGGTCTACCGGGTCCACATCCAGCGACCAGCGTACTTGGCGCCCGGAAGGCATCTGTTCCAACACTAGCAACCAGGCACTGATCAGTCGATGCAGGTGCGCCCGGGCATTGGCCTGGAGCAACAGTTGTGCGCGAAAACGCCCCGCCCGTCGCTCCATCGGCGCCGGAACCGGGCCCAGCAGTTCGATACCGCGCAGCCCCTGCTCGTTCAGCAGGCGTTCGGCTGCGGCGCAGGCTTCGTCCAGGAAACTTTCGGCCTGGCCTGGCTTGTGCGCGTCGGCGCGCAGCAGGGCCAGGTGGGCGAACGGCGGCAGCCCGGCGGCGCGGCGTTCGTCCAGGGCCTGCTCGGCAAAGGCGAAGTAGCCTTGCTCGGTGAGTTGCACCAGCAACGGGTGGTCGGCCAGATGGGTCTGCACGATCACCTTGCCCGGCTCTTCGGCGCGGCCTGCGCGGCCCGCCACCTGCACGATCAGCTGAGCCATGCGCTCGCCGGCGCGAAAATCCCCGGAGAACAGCCCGCCGTCGGCATCGAGGATGGCCACCAGGGTAACCCGCGGGAAGTGGTGCCCCTTGGCTAGCATCTGGGTGCCCACCAGGATGCTCGGCTGGCCGCGCTGGATGGTGGTGAACAGGTTGTGCATGGCGTCCTTGCGCGAGGTGCTGTCGCGGTCCACGCGCAGGATCGGGTAGTCGGGGAACAGCACTTTCAGGCGTTCCTCGGCGCGTTCGGTGCCGGCGCCCACCGGGCGCAGGTCGACGTGGGCGCACTGCGGGCATTGCAGTGGCAGGTGTTCGTCGTAGCCGCAGTGGTGGCAGCGCAAAACCGCCGAACGCTGGTGCACGGTCATGCGCGCGTCGCAGCGCGGGCATTCGCTGAGCCAGCCGCAGTCGTGGCACAGCAGGGTGGGGGCGAAGCCGCGGCGGTTGAGGAACACCAGCACCTGCTGGCCGGCTTCCAGCGTCTGGCGAATGGCCTGCTGCAGCGGGCCGCTGATGCCACTGTCCAGCGGCAGGCTGCGCACGTCCAGGCGCAAAAAGCGCGGGGCGCGGGCGCCGCCGGCGCGCTGGTTCATGCGCAGCAGGCCGTAGCGGCCGCTGTGGGCGTTGTGCAGGCTCTCCAGTGACGGGGTGGCCGAGCCCAGCAGGATCGGGATGTTCTCCTGACGCGCGCGCACCACCGCCAGGTCGCGGGCGTGGTAGCGCAGGCCTTCCTGCTGTTTATAGGAGCCGTCGTGCTCTTCGTCGATGATGATCAGGCCGGGGTTTTTCATCGGCGTGAACAGCGCCGAACGGGTGCCGATGATGATGTCGGCCTCGCCGTCGCGCGCCGCCAGCCAGGCGTCCAGCCGCTCGCGGTCGGCCACTGCCGAGTGCAGCAGGGCGATGCGCGCGTTGAAGCGCTGCTCGAAGCGCTGCAGGGTCTGTGGCCCGAGGTTGATCTCGGGGATCAGGATCAGCGCCTGCTTGCCGGCCTCGAGGGTTTCGCGGATCAGCTGCAGGTAGACCTCGGTCTTGCCGCTGCCGGTCACCCCGGCGAGCAAAAAGGCGTGGAACGCCCCGAAGCCCGAGCGCACCGCCTCGAAAGCGGCGCGTTGCTCTTCGTTGAGCGGCAGTTCCGGCTGCGCCAGCCAGTGCTCGTGGCGCGCAGTCGGCAGGTGACGGCGCACTTCGATGCTCACCAGGTCCTTGGCCAGCAGCAAGTCCAGGCTGTCCTTGTTCAGGCCGAGCTTGCCCAGCAGGCTGTGGGCCACGCCGTGGGGGTGTTGCGACAAGGTCTTGAGCGCCTCGCGCTGGCGCGGTGCGCGGGCGATGCGCGGGTCTTCCAGACGTGCGCCGGGGGCCACGTGCCAGAAGCGCTCCTGGCGGGCTTCGGCGGCCTCGCCCTGGCGCAGCAGGGTGGGTAGGGCCCAGCTCAAGGTGTCGCCGAGGCTGTGCTGGTAGTACTGCGCGGTCCACAGGCACAGCTTGAACAGCGCCGGCGGAATAGGCGAAATCGGGTCGAGCAGGGCGACAGCGGGCTTGAGCTTGTCGGCGGGTACTTCGCTGCTTTGCGCCACTTCCACCAGCACGCCGATCATCTCGCGGCGGCCAAACGGCACGCGGATGCGCATGCCCGGGGTCAGCACCTGGCGCGCCATGCTCGCCGGGGCCTGGTAGTCGAACAGGCGACGCAGCGGCGAGGGTAGGGCAAGGCGCAGGATGACGTCGGACACGCGGAAGGTCTCTGGAGGGCGTTTCGGTAATCGGGCGAGCCTAGCAGACGACGGCCGGTGCAAGCGACAACTTGCGCTGGCCCCGTGCTCTGGTATTATTCGCCGCCTAATTACGTGCGGTATTCAACAATAGGTGTTGGGTGGCGGCACGCAGCTCGAGGAAGTGACCATGAAAGCAGATATTCATCCGAACTACGAAGCAGTTGCCGTCACCTGCAGCTGCGGCAACAAGTTCGAAACTCGTTCGACCCTGGGCAACACCCTGGCGATCGACGTTTGCAACCTGTGCCACCCGTTCTACACCGGTAAGCAAAAAGTCCTGGACACCGGTGGTCGCGTACAGAAGTTCGCCGATCGCTTCGGTATGTTCGGTACCAAGAAGTAATCATGCGCATGGCGAATCTCTCGAGGTTCGCGTTGCTGCAAAAAAAAGCGCCCCTTGCGGGCGCTTTTTTTATGGGTGTTTTCTGGCAACTGCCGGCCCTGGCGTTTTGCCCGTTGCCCGAGCGGGCGCAGCAGGTGGCTGTGCGCCATGTGGTCGATGGCGATACCGTTCGACTGGTTGACGGCCGCAGCGTGCGCCTGATCGGCATCAATGCGCCGGAGCTTGCGCGCAAGGGGCGCCCCGCAGAGCCCCACGCCGAGGCTGCGAAAAAGCGCCTGCAGGCACTGGTCAAGGCCAGTGGTGGCAAAGTCGGGCTGGTCACCGGCACAGAGCCCAAAGACAAGTACGGGCGCACCCTGGCGCACATTTACAGCCGCACTGGCAACAATCTGGAAGCACAACTGCTCAGCGAAGGGTTGGGTTATCAGGTTGCCTTCGCGCCCAATGTGCACCTGGCCGGCTGTCAGGCTCAGGCCGAACAGGTGGCGCGCCAGCGTCGGCTGGGGGTCTGGCGCCATTCGCCGGTGCAGCCGGCATGGCGAGTGCGGCAGGCCGGTTTTGCGGTGATCAGCGGCAAAGTCGGCAATATAGAGCGCAATCGTGGTGGCATCTGGCTGCATCTGGATGGCGCCGTCACGCTTCAGGTCCCCGCTCGTCTGCAGCGCCACTTCCCGGCCAGCTTCTTGGCTACCCTCAAGGGACGCCAGGTCGAGGCGCGCGGCTGGGTAGTGGACCGCTCCCGCAAGGGTGCGCTCAAGCCGGGGCAGCGGCGCTGGCTGTTGCCATTGACCGACCCGAGCATGCTCAAAGCTGTTTCCGGCTAAATAGTTGTAGACAGTTTGATGTTGGATTGTACACACTGGGTTTTCCCAAACCCCGTGGGTCATAGCGTAAAGTCGTAGGCCAAAGGCCTTGACACTAGTGACCGGGCAGTCTTGTCGCCCCCCGGCACTTTGCGTATCCTCGGCGGTCCGTCAGAACAGTAAATAGCGGAATGCCCATCATGTCAGACCTGAAAACCGCCGCTCTCGAATACCATGCTCAGCCTCGCCCGGGGAAACTGAGCGTCGAGCTCACCAAGCCAACCGCCACTGCCCGTGACCTCGCCCTGGCCTACAGCCCAGGCGTCGCCGAACCAGTACGCGAAATCGGCCGTGACCCAGAGTTGGCTTACAAGTACACCGGCAAGGGCAACCTGGTCGCGGTAATCTCCGATGGCACCGCTATCCTGGGTCTGGGTGACCTGGGCCCGCTGGCCTCCAAGCCGGTCATGGAAGGCAAGGGCGTTCTGTTCAAGCGTTTCGCCGGTATCGACGTGTTCGACATCGAAGTCGAGTCGGAAAGCCCGCAGGCCTTCATCGACACCGTGCGTCGCATCTCCATCACCTTCGGTGGCATCAACCTCGAAGATATCAAGGCACCTGAGTGCTTCGAGATCGAGCGCACCCTGATCGAGCAGTGCGACATCCCGGTATTCCACGATGACCAGCACGGCACCGCCATCGTCACCGCGGCCGGCATGATCAACGCCCTGGAAATCGCCGGCAAGAAGCTCGAAGAAGCCAAGATCGTCTGCCTGGGCGCCGGCGCTGCCGCCATCTCCTGCATGAAGCTGCTGGTGAGCATGGGTGCCAAGGTCGAGAACATCTTCATGATCGACCGCAGCGGCGTGATCCACGCTGGCCGTGACGACCTGAACCAGTACAAGGCCCAGTTCGCCCACGCCACCGACAAGCGCACCCTGGCCGACGCCCTCGATGGCGCCGACGTGTTCGTTGGCCTGTCCGGCCCGAACCTGCTGAGCCCGGAAGGCCTGAAGTCGATGGCTGCCAACCCGATCGTGTTCGCCTGCTCGAACCCGGACCCGGAAATCTCGCCAGAGCTGGCCCACGCCACCCGCAACGACGTGATCATGGCTACCGGTCGTTCCGACTACCCGAACCAGGTCAACAACGTACTGGGCTTCCCGTTCATCTTCCGTGGTGCCCTGGACGTTCGCGCCAAGCGCATCAACGAAGAAATGAAGATCGCCGCCGCCATCGCCCTGAAGGACCTGGCCAAGCTGCCGGTTCCGAAAGAAGTCTGCGACGCCTATGGCGTACAGGCGCTGGAGTTCGGCCGTGAGTACATCATTCCGAAGCCGCTGGACGCCCGCCTGATCACCGTCGTTTCCGACGCGGTGGCCAAGGCCGCCATCGAATCCGGTGTGGCTACCCTGCCGTATCCGAAGCACTACCCGCTGACCAGCGTGGATGATGTGTTCAACGGCTGATTTGCCGTAGCGTCATGCAAAAGCCCCGGCTTGTGAGAGCCGGGGCTTTTTTGTTGTTGTAAGACCATTCTGCTTATCAGGTGCGACGCGCCAGGAGTCCCTGCTCAGAACAAGTCCATCGGCGCCGCTTCATCCGCCGGCAGCGGGCTGCCCGGTGCTGCTCCGTTGCCCAGTTCATCCACCGACGGTGGCGAGTCTTCGGCCTTGAACAGCTCGAAGTAGGCGTTCGGCGTGCTCGGCGTGGCGGCGCGGCCGCTGACCGGGTCGACGCGCAGGCTGAGGATGCCTTCGGGTTCGGCCGGGGCATGCTCGGGCTTGCCCTTGAGCGCCGGGCCCATGAAGTTCATCCAGATCGGCAGCGCAACGGTACCGCCGTACTCGCGCCGGCCGAGGGTTTCCGGCTGGTCGAAGCCCACCCACACCGTGGTGACGTAGTCGGCGTTGTAGCCGGAGAACCAGGCATCCTTGGACTCGTTGGTGGTGCCGGTCTTGCCCGCCAGGTCGCCACGGCCCAGGGCCAGGGCGCGGCGTCCGGTACCGCGCTTGATCACATCCTGCAGCATGCTGGTGAGGATGTAGGTGGTGCGGCCGTCGACGATTTGCTCGGCCACCGCCGGTGCCTGTGGTGCCGGGGCGGTCTGGCCCAGGGCCGACGGCGCCTCGCCTGGCATCGCCGCGACGCTGATCGGCTGTTCGGGCGCGGCAAGGCCGGCCTGGTCCTGGTTGCCCTGCGGTACCCGCGCCGGGTTGGCGGTGAACAGGGTTTCGCCGTTACGGCTCTCGATACGCTGGATCAGGTACGGGTTGATCTTGTAGCCGCCGTTGGCAAAGGTGCTCCAGCCCGTGGCGATTTCCATCGGCGTCAGGGTGGCGGTGCCCAAGGCCAGTGACAGGTTGCGCGGCAGGTCCTGCTTGTTGAAGCCGAACTTGGCGATGTAGTCGATGGTGCGGTCTACGCCCATGGCCTGCAGCAGGCGGATCGACACCAGGTTGCGCGACTTGTACAGCGCCTCGCGCATGCGGATCGGGCCGAGGAAGGTGTTGGTGTCGTTCTTTGGCCGCCAGACCTTGTCCAGGTACTCGTCGACGAACACGATCGGCGCATCGTTGACCAGGCTGGCGGCGGTGTAGCCGCTGTCCAGTGCTGCGCTGTAGACGAACGGCTTGAAGCTCGAGCCCGGCTGGCGCTTGGCCTGCATGGCGCGGTTGTAGTTGCTCTGCTCGAACGAGAAGCCGCCCACCAGCGCGCGGATTGCGCCGTCGGACGGGTCGAGGGTGACCAGTGCGCTCTGGGCGCCCGGTACCTGGCTGAACTTGAGCTTGCCGTCGTCCAGGCGCTGCAGGCGTACCAGGTCGCCGACCTGGGCCACATCGGCCGGCGATTGCGGCGCGCGGCCCTGCGAGTTGCTGTTCAGGTAGGGGCGGGCCCACTTCATGGTGTCCCAGGCCACGGTTTCTTCAAGGCCGGCGCGGGTCATGACCTTGAGGCCGGTTTTCTCGACCTGGGTGACGATGGCCGGTTCCAGGCCGCCGAGTGGGCGCTGCTTGCCCAGCTCCTGCAGCCAGGCAGCGCGGGTCTTGCCCGGGAAGCGCGACTCCGGGCCGCGGTAGCCGTGGCGTTCGTCGTATTCGGACAGACCGTTGAGCACGGCGCTGTTGGCCATCTGCTGCATGTCGCTCGGCACCGTGGTAGTGACCCGGAAGCCCTCGGTGTAGGCCTCGCTGCCGTAGCGGCCAACCATCTCGGCGCGGGCCATTTCGGCAACGTAAGGCGCGTTCACTTCCGGTGCCGGCACGTGGTAGCTGGCGTTCAGCGGCTCGGCGAGGGCCGCCTGGTAGCTGGCTTCGTCGATCTTGCCGAGCTTGTACATGCGCCCCAGGATCCAGTCGCGGCGCTCCTTGGCGCGTACCGGGTTGGCCAGCGGGTTGAAGCGCGACGGCGCTTTTGGCAGGCCGGCGATCATGGCCATCTGCGCCAGGCTCACGTCGCGGATCGACTTGCCGTAGTACACCTGTGCGGCTGCGTCGATGCCGTAGGCGCGGTTGCCCAGGTAAATCTTGTTGACGTACAGCTCGAGGATTTCGTCCTTGGTCAGTTCGCGCTCGATCTGCAGGGCCAGCAGGATTTCGTTGGTCTTGCGCGAGAAACTGCGTTCGCTGGAGAGGAAGAAGTTCTTCGCCACCTGCATGGTGATGGTGCTGCCGCCGCTCTGGATATGCCCGGACTTGACCAGTTGCGTGGCCGCACGCATCAGGCTGCTGGGGTCGACACCGTAGTGGTTGAGGAAATTGTCGTCCTCAGCCGACAGAAGCGCCTGAATGAACTGTGGGGGAATTTCCTGGAACTTGATCGGCGAGCGGCGCATTTCGCCGAACTCGGCAATCAGCTTGCCGTCGCTGCTGTACACCCTCAGGGGGATTTGCAACTGGACGCTTCTGAGCGAATCGACCGACGGGAGGTTGGGGCTAAGATACAGAAACGCACCGCTCACACCGAGTACGAGCGCGCAGATGACTGCGACGAAAGACCACCAGAAGAACTTCAGCAGGCGTATCAAGGCTTTTGGGTGTCCAGGTTGAGGGGTGGATTGCACGCGGGGCCAGCGGACAGGGAAAAATCGCTGGGCATTATAAGCATTTTTCGCCCCGCCGGGTGACCGGCCGGGCTGCTGCCTTGACCGTCCGTGCCGCAACGGCGCGGCTTTCGGGCGGCCACGAAGGAATAGCCATGCTTGGACGTTTTGGCAGGGATGCCGGTTCACTGCTGGGGGTGGAAATCACCTCTGGCGGCATAAGAATGATGCAGGCTCGCCAGCAGGCCGGCCAATATCGGGTTATCGGTTGGGCATGCGAGAAACTCGAGTTGCCGCGGCCCGGCGGCCCGGACCCGATGGTGAACGCGCTGCGCCAGGCCCACCGCCGGTGTGCGACCCGTCAGCGGCAGGTGGCCGTGGCGCTACCGGCCTCTCAGGTGATCTGCAAGGTCTGCCAGGTGCCGCAAGGGGCATGTGCGCAGGCGATCGAAACCCAGTTGCTGGCAGAGGCTGGCCAACTGTTCCCGTTCCCCCTTGATGACCTTGCCCTGGACTTCCAGGTGCTGCAGCCCTCGGCAAGCCAACCCGAAGCTGTCGATGTATTGGTCGCGGCATGCCGCCAGAGCCAGCTCGACCCGCTCGAGCAACAGTTTGCCGAGGCCGGCCTTGAACTGGTGGCCGTGGAGGTCGACAGCTTTGCCTTGCGGCGGGTGCTGGGGCCTGCGCCCTCGGTTGGCGTGGCGCTGTTGCAGATGGAGCGTGAAGAGCTGGTGTTGCATCGCTGGCAGCCTGACCAACTGCCCCAGCGTCAGCACCTGCCGTTGGCCGCATCTGGACAGTGGTGCGAAGCGGTGTCGGGCTTGCTGCAATTGAACGGCGACAAAATCGATGAATTGGTGCTTAGCGGCGTTGCCGCCGATGCCGCAACAGCCAGGCGGCTGAGTGAGCAGTCGGGGGTCAGCTGTCGGGTTGTGGCGTTGCCTTTGGCTAATCTCCCGGCCGGGTTCTCGAGCGCCGCGATGGCATTGGCTTGCGGGCTGGCAATGGGTGGGCTGCGGTGATGGTGCGTCTGAACCTGATGCCGTGGCGCGAACGGCGACGCGCCCAGGTGCTGCGGCACTTTTGCATGATGCTGGTTGGCAGTTGTGTGTTGGCGTTGGCTGGCCTGCTGCTGCTCGATCAACTGGCCCGCGCGCGGCTGGCGCAGCAGGTCGCAGCTACCGCGCTGTATCAGGTGCAATTGAATCACTTCGATAGCCAGCAGCTAACCGTCACTGAGTTGCGTAACGAACGCGAGGCCTTGCAGCAGCAACAGGCGGCACTGATGCAGTTGAGGGCTGGCCAGGCGACGCTTGTCAGTCTGTTCCAGGGTTTGGAAAAAGCCATGCCCGACGGCGCCCGATTTACCGAGCTGAATCTTGAGAACGGGCGCCTGCGGCTGGCCGGGTTGGCGGCCTCGGCTGCGGTAGTAGCCCAGTTGATGCGCGATCTGGAGGCCATGCAGGTACTGAGTGGGCTGGAACTGGTGTTCCTGCGTCATGAGGCTGCCGGGGATGCTTTCTTGATCACTGCCGAACTGTCGGCGGGCTGGTCATGACCCCTGTACTTTCTTTCGACTGGCAGTCACTGGCTACCCGCTCAAGGCTGTTGCGGGTACTGGCCATACTGCTTGCGGTGCTTTTGATCATGCTGCTTGGCTGGTTCGCTGCTTTGCGAGAAACGCAAAGTGCCTATCGGCGTGCCGGTGAGCAGGCGCGCGATGCATTGCAGGTAATGGCGACGCGCGAGGCCGAGGTTGCCGGGCTCGAGCCTGAGCGTGCCGCCTTGGCAAGTGCCCGCTTGCAGTTGCAGGAAACCCGCTGGCGGTTGGATGCCGGCGAAGGCATGAGCGAGCTGCTCGAGCAGTTGGCGGTGTCCGGGCATGAGCACGGCTTGCTCTTCGAGCACATCGAAGTGCTGCAGGAGGGCCAGTCGACGGCGGCTTATCGGCGGGTGCCGCTGGATATCCGGGTGCTTGGCCACTATCCCGCGTTACGAGGTTGGCTTGAGCAGTGGCAGCAACAGTTGCGTTTGCTGCAGGTTGCCCAGCTCAACCTGGGGCAGGTGATCGGCAAGCCCGGGCTGGTGCGTGCGCAATTGCGCGTACACGCCTATCACGCTGGCGAGCCGCTGCCCGTGCCGCCTTCGCTTGCCGACGAACCTTCGCGCCCTCCTTTGGCCAGCAGCGCGTTCGACCCCTTCCAGCCCTGGTCCAGCGGGCCGAGCGCGGATGGGCTGGGGCGGGTTCCGCTGGAGCAGATGAAAATGGTCGGCAGCCTGTCTACTGCCGGGCGATATCAGGCGCTGGTGTCTGTGGCCGGGCACCTGCACCGAGTCAGCGAGGGGCAGCGGCTGGGCCGTGACGAAGGGGTAGTGGTGCGTATCGACGAGCAACGCATGGAAGTGCGCGAGCGCTTGTACATGGCCGGAGGCTGGCAGCAGCGCCTCCGGTATCTGGCGCTCGGGAAGGGCGCGCGTGGAGAGGGCATGGATGGTGAGGATGAAACTGGCAATAGTCTGGATGTCGGTGTTGCTGATGGCGATCTACCCGGCGCAGGCAGCGCCTAAGAAGGGTGAGCCGATGTCGCTGAATTTTCAGGATGTCGAAGTTCGTTCAGTGTTGCAGGTGATGGCCGATTTTGCCGGCATCAACCTGGTGGCCAGCGATACGGTGCAGGGCCGCATTACTTTGCGCCTGGAGTCGGTGCCCTGGGAGCAGGCGCTCGACCTGGTGCTGCGCAGCAAGGGGCTGGGCCGGCGCATGGAAGGCTCGGTGATGGTGGTGGCGCCGCTTGCCGAGCTGGCCGGGCAGGGTGTGGAGCTGGAGCAGGCGCCGTTGCAGCGGGAACTGCTGGCCATCCATCACGCCAATGCCAGCGAATTGGCCGAACTGTTGCTGGCCAGCCTGGCCGACGAGAGTGTTTTCGCCGTGCGCGGCAGTGTCGGCGTGGACGCGCGGACCAACACGCTGGTGGTGGTACAGCCGCCAGGCCGGTTGGCCGAGCTGCGCGAGCTGGTGGCGAGGCTGGATGTGCCCGTTCGTCAGGTAATGATCGAAGCGCGCATCGTCGAAGCTGGGGTGGATTACGAAAAAGTCCTTGGGGTGCGCTGGGGGCGTCAGTTGTATGGGGGGAATGCCCGCCTGGGCCATGAACTGTTCGTCGACCTGGGGGTGGAGCGGGCTACGTCAGGTGTTGGTGTGGGGTTGCTGCGCAGCGATATCCTGCTGGATCTGGAGCTGAGCGCCATGGAGAAGAGCGGCCATGGCGAGATCATCTCGCAACCCAAGGTGGTCACCGCCGACAAGGAAACCGCGCGCATCATCAAGGGCACCGAGGTGCCGTACCAGGAAACCACCAAAAGCGGCGCCACCTCGATTTCCTTTCGCGAGGCCTCGCTGTCGCTGGAGGTGACGCCGCAGATCACCCCCGACGGCAAGGTGGTCATGGAGGTGCGGGTGACCAAGGACGAGCCTGACTTCGTCAATGCCCTGAACAACGTCCCGCCGATCCGCAAGAACGAGGTCAATGCCAAGGTGCGGGTGGCCGATGGCGAAACCATTGTGATTGGTGGCGTGTACTCGACGTCGCAGAACAAAGTGGTGGATAAGGTGCCATTTTTCGGCGATCTGCCGTATGTTGGGCGGCTGTTTCGACGCGATGCATTACAAGAGAAAAAATCCGAGCTGCTGGTCTTCCTGACTCCGCGTATCATGAATGACCAGGCGATTGCTGTGAGTCGTTGATTCTGTGCGAAATTTGATACTTGTAGGGCCCATGGGCGCTGGTAAAAGCACCATCGGGCGCCTGTTGGCCAAAGAGCTGCGCCTGTTGTTCAAAGATTCCGACAAGGAAATCGAACTGCGGTCCGGCGCCAATATCCCGTGGATCTTCGACAAGGAAGGCGAGCCGGGCTTCCGTGACCGTGAGCAGGCGATGATCGCCGAGCTCAGCGCGCTCGATGGCGTGGTGCTGGCCACCGGTGGTGGCGCGGTGATGCGCGAAGCCAACCGCGCAGCGCTGCATGCTGGCGGGCGGGTAATCTACCTGCACGCCTCCGTCGAGCAGCAGGTCGGGCGCACTGCCCGTGACCGCAATCGGCCCTTGCTGCGCACCGCCAACCCGGAGGCCACCCTGCGCGCCCTGCTCGAGGCGCGCGACCCGCTTTACCGGGAAATCGCCGACCTGGTGGTAGAAACCGACGAACGGCCACCGCGCATGGTGGTGCTCGACATTCTCGAGCGTTTGCAGAAGTTGCCGCCCCGCTAAGCCGGGGTCTATCCTCGGCGACCAACGCCGGGGCGGGGTTGAACGTCACCGCGCGGCGCCGCACCGTCGGCACCGCGCCCAAGTACATTGTGGGGATACATGCAGACACTGAAGGTCGACCTGGGCGAGCGCAGCTACCCCATCTACATTGGCGAAGGCCTGCTGGACCAGCCCGAACTGCTGGCGCCGCACATCCGCGGCCGGCAGGTGGCCATCGTTTCCAACGAAACCGTCGCGCCTCTGTATCTCGAACGCCTGAGCAAGACCCTGGGTGCCTACTCGGTGCAGCCGGTGATCCTGCCGGACGGCGAAGCCCACAAGAACTGGGAAACCCTGCAACTGATCTTCGACGGGCTGCTGACCGCCCGCCACGACCGCCGCACCACCGTGGTCGCCCTTGGTGGCGGGGTAATCGGCGACATGGCCGGTTTTGCTGCGGCCTGCTACCAGCGCGGTGTGGACTTCATCCAGGTGCCGACCACGTTGTTGTCCCAGGTGGACTCGTCGGTGGGCGGCAAGACTGGCATCAACCACCCGCTGGGCAAGAACATGGTCGGGGCTTTTTACCAGCCCAACGCCGTACTCATCGACACCACCAGCCTGAAAACACTGCCTGCGCGTGAACTGTCCGCCGGGCTTGCCGAAGTGATCAAGTACGGGCTGATCTGCGACGAGCCGTTCCTTGGCTGGCTCGAAGACAACATGCAGGCCCTGCGTTCGCTGGAGCCTGCTGCCCTGACCGAAGCCATCCGCCGTTCCTGCGCTGCCAAAGCGGCAGTGGTGGGCGCCGATGAGCGCGAGTCGGGGGTGCGTGCCACCCTCAACCTCGGCCACACCTTCGGCCACGCCATCGAGACCCACATGGGCTATGGCGTCTGGCTGCATGGCGAGGCCGTGTCGGCAGGTACGGTGATGGCCCTGGAGATGTCCATGCGCCTGGGCTGGATCGACCAGGCCGGGCGTGATCGCGCAATTCGCCTGCTGCAGGACGCAGGATTGCCGGTGGTGCCACCACAGGAAATGACCCCGGCGCATTTCATGGAGCACATGGCGGTCGACAAGAAAGTGCTCGATGGCCGCCTGCGCCTGGTGCTGCTGCGCCAGATGGGCGAGGCCGTCGTCACCGACGACTATCCGAAAGAGATTCTTCAGGCCACGCTGGCGGCGGATTACCGCGCGATCGTGGCCCAGCTTTGAGGTTGTGACAACGCAATGAGCACTCTGCATGCCGATGAGGCGTTCCTCGAACATTATCAACTGACCCACGACCCGTTCGCCCCGCGGGTGCCGGGCTTCAAGTTCTTCCCGGCCCAGCGCAAGCCGGTGCTGGGCCAACTGCATCACCTGGCGCGCTACAGCCAGCTGATGCTGGTGGTCACCGGCCCCGTGGGCAGTGGCAAGACCTTGCTGCGCCAGGCGTTGGTGGCCAGCACCAACAAGCAGTCGGTGCAAAGCGTGGTGGTGTCCGCCCGTGGTGCTGCCGATGCCGCCAGCGTGCTCGGGCAGGTGGCCCAGTCGCTGAACGTGGCGCAGCCCGAAGTACAGGCGATCCTGTCGCAGGTGGTGCAGCTGGCGCTGACCGGCCAGGAAGTCTATTTGCTGGTGGACGATGCGGAACAACTCGACGAGTCGGCACTCCAAGCGTTGCTGGAGTTGGCGGCGGGCGTGGCCGAAGGCCGTCCGCACGTGTTCCTGTTCGGTGAGCCTTCGCTGATCGCCGGGCTCGATGAGCTCAGCATCGAGGAAGAGCGCTTCCACATCATCGAGCTTGCGCCTTACAGCGAGGAAGAAACCCGCGAGTACCTGGAGCAGCGCCTGGATGGTGCAGGCCGGGGCATCGAGGTGTTCACCCGCGAACAGATCGTCGACATCCACGAAAACTCCGACGGGTGGCCTGGCACCATCAACCAGGTCGCTCGCGATACCTTGATCGAAGCCATGATCGCCAGCCGGACCACGGCCAAGCGACCATCCATGGGGTTCAAAATGCCTAAGAAACACGTGCTTGCGCTGTCCGCTGTGGTCGTGGTCGCCGTTGGTGCTGCGGTGCTGATGCCGAAGAAGGGCGACAAGGCACCTACCGAGGCGCCTGCCGCCCAGGCCCAGCTGCCCTTGGGCCAGCAAGGTGGTGCGGCGCCGAACATCGAGTTCTCTGGCTCGTCGCAGCCGATGCCGCTGCCGCTGGTCGGCCAGTCGCAGCCGGTAATGCGCGAACCGCTGGCGCAAGCCGCTGGCATGGGGGATGGCGAAGAGGCAAGCCCTGCGGGCAACACTGCACTGCAGCCGGCAGCGCCATCAGCCGCTGTGCCGCCAACCGTGACCACCATCGCGCCGCCACAGGGGGCCACGGCCAGCGTTGCGCCGGCACCGGCCCAGCCAGTGACCAACGCTCCGGTTGCGCCTGTGCAAAAGCCTGTCGCAACCCAGCCAGCCAAGCCGGTTGCGCCTGCCAAGCCGGCTGCGGCACCGACCCAGGTCGCCACTGCCAAGCCAGCCGAAAAACCGGCCGCCGGCGGCGCTGGCAACAGCAGCTGGTACGCCGGGCAAAAAGCCGGTAATTACGTGGTGCAGATCTTCGGCACCAGCTCCGAGGCGTCGGCCCAGGCCTTCGTCAAGGCACAGGGTGGCGACTATCGCTACTTCCGCAAGAACCTCCAGGGCAAGCCGCTTTACGTGGTCACTTACGGCAATTTCGCCAACCGCGACGCAGCCGCTGCGGCAATCAAGAACTTGCCAGCCAAGGTCCAGGCTGGTAAACCTTGGCCACGAACCGTCGGCAGCGTCCAACAAGAGCTGGCCACGGCCCGCTGATACCTTCCGGGCGGCATCACCCCGCCGCCCAGTTGCCGAGCGACTTCCAGCTTTTCAACTAGCCTGCTGCGCCTGAGCGCGGCAGGCTTTTCTGTCCCAGACTGCCGGCCACAAGCCCTCTGTTGCAGTCATGGCTGAAACGCTTCAGACTCGAGCCAAGCCGCTATCACGGCGCATGGCGCAAAAACATTCAAAATTGCGACATAAATTTTCAATGGCGAGACATGAAAATTTGTGGGCGTCGCTGTCCCTGTGCAACAATGGTTTTCCATGGCCACCGCAAAAAAGCTGGCGTTTGATCGGCGTGGATGGTAAGTGGTTGTTAAAAAAGAGATTTGCCTCCGGCTGAGGGGCGAACCTGGTGAGAAAGTGTCTATGAAAACAGGTCTGTACCATCCCGAAGAATTCAAGGACAACTGTGGTTTTGGCCTGATCGCCCATATGACGGGCGAGCCAAGTCACCACCTTCTGCAAACCGCCATGCAGGCCCTGACCTGCATGACCCACCGCGGCGGTATCAACGCCGACGGCAAGACCGGTGACGGTTGCGGTCTGCTCATGCAGAAGCCCGATCAATTCCTGCGTGCCGTGGCCCAGGAACATTTTGCCGTCGAACTGCCCAAGCAGTACGCCGTTGGCATGGTGTTCTTCAACCAGGACCCGGTCAAAGCCGAAGCCGCCCGCGCCAACATGGACCGCGAGATCGTCAACGCCGGCCTCAAGCTGGTCGGCTGGCGCAAAGTCCCGATCGACACCAGCGTGCTCGGCCGCCTGGCACTTGAGCGTCTGCCGCAGATCGAACAGGTGTTCATCGGCGCCGAAGGCCTGAGCGATCAGGAATTCGCCATCAAGCTGTTCAGTGCCCGTCGCCGTTCGTCCGTGGCCAACGCCCATGACGCCGACCACTACATCTGCAGCTTCTCGCACAAGACCATCATCTACAAAGGCCTGATGATGCCGCGCGATCTGGCGGCCTTCTATCCGGACCTCGGTGACGAGCGCCTGCAAACCGCGATCTGCGTGTTCCACCAGCGCTTCTCCACCAACACCCTGCCGAAATGGCCGCTGGCCCAGCCGTTCCGCTTCCTCGCCCACAACGGCGAAATCAACACCATCACCGGCAACCGCAACTGGGCCATGGCCCGTCGCACCAAGTTCGCCAACGACCAGATCCCCGACCTCGAAGAGCTCGGCCCGCTGGTCAACCGCGTCGGTTCCGACTCCTCGAGCATGGACAACATGCTCGAGCTGATGGTCACCGGCGGCATCGACCTGTTCCGCGGCGTGCGCATGCTGGTACCGCCAGCCTGGCAGAACGTCGAGACCATGGACGCCGACCTGCGCGCCTTCTACGAGTACAACTCCATGCACATGGAGCCGTGGGACGGCCCGGCCGGTATCGTCATGACCGAAGGCCGCCACGCGGTGTGCCTGCTCGACCGCAACGGCCTGCGTCCGGCACGTTGGGTGACCACCACCAACGGCTACATCACCATCGCCTCGGAAATCGGCGTTTGGGGCTACCAGCCTGATGAAGTGGTCGCCAAGGGTCGTGTCGGCCCTGGCCAGATCCTCGCCGTCGACACCGAGACCGGCCAGGTCCTCGACACCGACGCCATCGACAACCGCCTGAAGTCGCGCCACCCGTACAAGCGCTGGCTGCGCCAGCACGCCACGCGCATCCAGGCGACCCTGACCGACGACCAGGGCGTGGCCAGCTACGACGCCGACCAGCTCAAGCAATACATGAAGATGTTCCAGGTCACCTTCGAGGAGCGCGACCAGGTGCTGCGCCCACTGGGTGAGCAGGGCCAGGAAGCGGTCGGCTCGATGGGGGACGACACGCCGATGGCCGTGTTGTCGCAGCGCGTGCGTTCGCCGTACGACTTCTTCCGCCAGCAGTTCGCCCAGGTGACCAACCCGCCGATCGACCCGCTGCGCGAAGCGATCGTGATGTCGCTGGAAATCTGCCTGGGCGCCGAGCGCAACATCTTCCAGGAATCCCCCGAGCACGCCTCGCGGGTGATCCTCAGCTCGCCAGTCATCTCGCCCGCCAAGTGGCGCTCGCTGATGAACCTGGAGCGCGAAGGTTTCGACCGTCAACTGATCGACCTCAACTACGACGAGAGCCTCGGCCTCGAAGCGGCCGTACGCAACATCGCCGACCAGGCTGAAGAAGCCGTGCGCGGCGGCAAGACCCAGCTGGTGCTGAGCGACCGCTACATCGCCCCGGGCAAGCTGCCGGTGCATGCGTCGCTGGCCGTCGGCGCGGTGCACCACCGCCTCACCGAGCAGGGCCTGCGCTGCGACAGCAACATCCTGGTCGAGACCGCTACCGCCCGCGACCCGCACCACTTCGCCGTGCTGCTGGGCTTCGGCGCCTCGGCCGTCTACCCGTACCTGGCCTACGAAGTGCTGGCCGACCTGATCCGCACCGGCGAAGTGCTGGGCGATCTGGACGAAGTCTTCAAGTACTACCGCAAAGGCATCTCCAAGGGCCTGCTGAAGATCCTGTCGAAGATGGGTATCTCCACCATCGCCTCGTACCGTGGCGCGCAGCTGTTCGAAGCCATTGGCCTGGCCGAAGAAGTGGTCGGCCTGAGCTTCAAGGGCGTGTCCAGCCGCATCAAGGGCGCACGCTTCGTCGATCTTGAGAGCGACCAGAAGCTGCTGGCCGCCGAAGCCTGGAGCGCGCGCAAGCCGATCCAGCAAGGTGGCCTGCTGAAGTTCGTCCACGGTGGCGAATACCACGCCTACAACCCGGATGTGGTCAACACCCTGCAGGCCGCCGTGCAGCAGGGCGACTACGCCAAGTTCAAGGAATACACCACGCTGGTCGACCAGCGCCCGGTGTCGATGATCCGCGACCTGCTCAAGGTCAAGGTGGCCGACCAGGCCCTGCCGCTGGAGCAGGTCGAGCCGCTGGAGGCCATCCTCAAGCGCTTCGACTCCGCTGGCATTTCGCTGGGTGCGTTGTCGCCAGAAGCCCACGAAGCCCTGGCCGAGGCGATGAATCGCCTGGGCGCGCGCTCCAACTCCGGTGAGGGCGGTGAAGACCCGTCGCGCTACGGCACCATCCGCAGCTCGAAGATCAAGCAGGTGGCCACCGGCCGCTTTGGCGTGACCCCGGAATACCTGGTCAACGCCGAAGTGCTGCAGATCAAGGTTGCCCAGGGCGCCAAGCCCGGCGAAGGCGGCCAGCTGCCAGGTGGCAAGGTCAACGGCCTGATCGCCAAGCTGCGCTATGCGGTACCGGGCGTGACTCTGATCTCGCCACCGCCGCACCACGACATCTACTCGATCGAAGACCTGGCCCAGCTGATCTACGACCTCAAGCAGGTCAACCCGCAGGCGCTGGTCTCGGTCAAGCTGGTGGCAGAAGCCGGCGTCGGCACCATCGCCGCAGGCGTTGCCAAGGCTTACGCTGACCTGATCACCATCTCCGGCTACGACGGCGGCACCGGCGCTTCGCCGCTGACCTCGATCAAGTACGCCGGCGCCCCGTGGGAGCTGGGCCTGGCCGAAACCCACCAGACCCTGCGCGGCAACGACCTGCGCGGCAAGGTGCGGGTACAGACCGACGGCGGCCTGAAAACCGGCCTGGACGTGATCAAGGCAGCCATTCTCGGCGCCGAGAGCTTCGGCTTCGGCACCGCGCCTATGATCGCCCTGGGCTGCAAGTACCTGCGCATCTGCCACCTGAACAACTGCGCCACCGGCGTTGCCACCCAGAACGACAAGCTGCGCAAGGACCACTACATCGGCACCGTCGACATGGTGATCAACTTCTTCACCTTCGTCGCCGAAGAGACCCGCGAGTGGCTGGCCAAGCTGGGCGTGCGCAGCCTCGGCGAGCTGATCGGCCGCACCGACCTGCTCGACGTACTGCCAGGTGACACCGAGCGCCAGCAGTACCTCGACTTGTCGCCGCTGCTGGGCAGCTCGCACATTCCGGCCGACAAGCCGCAGTTCTGCGAAGTGGACAAGAACCCGCCGTTCGACAAGGGCGAGCTGGCCGAGAAAATGGTCGAGATGGCCCTGCCGGCCATCCGCGACCAGGCCGGTGGCGAGTTCAGCCTCGACATCTGTAACTGCGACCGTTCCATCGGTGCCCGTATCTCTGGCGAAATCGCCAAGCTGTACGGCAACCAGGGCATGGCCGCCAAGCCGATCACCTTCCGCTTCAAGGGCACTGCCGGGCAGAGCTTCGGCGTGTGGAACGCCGGTGGCCTGAACCTGCACCTGGAAGGCGACGCCAACGACTACGTCGGCAAGGGCATGACCGGCGGCAAAGTGACCATCGTGCCACCGGCCGGCAGCCCGTTCGAAACCCAGCACAGCGCCATCGTCGGCAACACCTGCCTGTACGGCGCCACTGGCGGCAGGCTGTTCGCCGCCGGTACCGCTGGCGAGCGCTTCGCTGTACGTAACTCCGGCGCCCACGCTGTGGTCGAGGGCACCGGCGATCACTGCTGTGAATACATGACCGGCGGCTTTGTCTGCGTTCTGGGCAAGACCGGTTACAACTTCGGTTCTGGCATGACTGGCGGCTTCGCCTACGTGCTCGACATGGACAACACCTTCGTCGACAAACTCAACCATGAGCTGGTGGAAATCCAGCGCATCAGTGGTGAGGCGATGGAGGCCTACCGCAGCCACCTGGCGCGGGTCCTGGGCGAGTACGTCGAAGAAACCGGCAGCGCGTGGGGGCGTGAGCTCTTCGACAACCTGGACGACTACGTGCGGCGCTTCTGGCTGGTCAAGCCCAAGGCGGCCAACCTCAAGCAACTGCTGTCCAGCACCCGTGCCAACCCGCAGTAAAAGCAGCTGCAAGTGGCAGGCCCCGTGCGCGGGGCCCGTCCGGCTTAAGTGATCGTCTTGCGGCTTGCAGCTTTTAGCTTGCAGCTGCTGTTAAGAGGTTTTGAAAAATGGCTGAACGTCTGAACAACGACTTCCAGTTCATCGAAGTGGGCCGCAAGGACCCGAAGAAAAAGCTGCTGCGCCAGCGCAAGAAGGAGTTCGTCGAGATCTACGAACCCTTCAAGCCGCAGCAGTCCGTCGAGCAGGCACACCGCTGCCTGGGCTGCGGCAACCCGTACTGCGAATGGAAGTGCCCGGTACACAATTTCATCCCCAACTGGCTGAAGCTGGTGTCCGAGGGCAACATCCTGGCTGCGGCGGAGCTTTCGCACCAGACCAACACCCTGCCGGAAGTGTGCGGCCGCGTGTGCCCGCAAGACCGCCTGTGTGAAGGTGCCTGCACCCTGAACGACGGCTTTGGCGCGGTAACCATCGGCTCGGTGGAGAAGTACATCACCGACACCGCCTTCGCTATGGGCTGGCGCCCGGACATGTCCAAGGTCAAGCCCACCGGCAAGCGCGTCGCCATCATCGGCGCCGGCCCCGCGGGCCTGGGCTGTGCTGACGTACTGGTGCGTGGCGGCGTAACCCCGGTGGTGTTCGACAAGAACCCCGAGATCGGCGGCCTGCTGACCTTCGGCATCCCCGAGTTCAAGCTGGAAAAGACCGTGCTCAGCAACCGCCGTGAAGTGTTCACCGGCATGGGCATCGAGTTCCGCCTGAACACCGAGGTGGGCAAGGACATCAGCATGGAACAGCTGCTCGCCGAGTACGACGCCGTGTTCATGGGCATGGGTACCTATACCTACATGAAGGGCGGCTTCCCCGGTGAAGACCTGCCAGGCGTGCACGACGCGCTGGACTTCCTGATCGCCAACGTCAACCGCAACCTGGGCTTTGAAAAGTCGCCGGAAGACTTCGTCGACATGCAGGGCAAGAAGGTCGTTGTGCTGGGTGGTGGTGACACCGCGATGGACTGCAACCGCACCTCGATCCGCCAGGGCGCCAAGTCGGTGACCTGCGCCTATCGCCGCGACGAGGCCAACATGCCGGGCTCGCGCAAAGAGGTGAAGAACGCCAAGGAAGAGGGCGTGAAGTTCCTCTACAACCGCCAGCCCATCGCCATCGTCGGCGAGGACAAGGTCGAAGGCGTGAAGGTGGTCGAGACCCGTCTCGGCGAGCCGGATGCCCGTGGCCGCCGTAGCCCCGAGCCGATCCCGGGCTCCGAAGAGATCCTGCCGGCCGACGCCGTGGTGATTGCCTTCGGATTCCGCCCAAGCCCGGCGCCGTGGTTCGAGCAGCATGGTATCCAGCTGGACAGCCAGGGCCGCGTGGTGGCACCGGAGAAGGCCAAATTCAAGCACCAGACCAGCAACCCGAAAGTGTTTGCGGGTGGCGACATGGTGCGCGGTTCGGACCTGGTGGTGACGGCTATCTTCGAAGGGCGCAACGCCGCTGAAGGTATTCTGGACTACCTGGAAGTCTGATGGATTGTTGGGGCCGCTTTGCGGCCCTTTCGCGGCACAAGGCCGCTCCTACAGGAGAATGCGATCCTCTGTAGGAGCGGCCTTGTGCCGCGAAGGGTCGCGAAGCGGCCCCAGCAGTACTTTTTTGTATACAAAATCGTTTGACCTGTGGCACCCAATAGACAAAACGCATGGCCATGGCCGTGCCTTTTGCGCTGGCGTCTGAGAAAATGCCCGCACTTTTTTTCCGGATGCCGACATGACTGCCCTGAAGAACGATCGTTTCCTGCGTGCGCTGCTCAAGCAACCCGTAGACGTCACCCCGGTCTGGATGATGCGCCAGGCCGGCCGCTACCTGCCGGAGTACCGTGCCAGCCGCGCCAAGGCCGGCGACTTCATGAGCCTGTGCATGAACCCGCAGTTCGCCTGCGAGGTCACCCTGCAGCCGCTGGAGCGCTACCCGCTGGACGCGGCGATCCTGTTCTCGGACATCCTCACCATCCCTGATGCCATGGGCCAGGGCCTGTACTTCGAAACCGGCGAAGGCCCGCGCTTCAAGAAGGTCATCAGCACCTTGGCCGACATCGAGGCGCTGCCGATCCCCGACCCGCAAAAAGACCTGGGCTATGTGATGGACGCCGTCAGCACCATCCGCCGCGAGCTCAACGGTCGCGTGCCGCTGATCGGCTTCTCCGGCAGCCCCTGGACCCTTGCCACTTACATGGTCGAAGGCGGCTCGTCGAAGGATTTTCGCAAGACCAAGGCCATGGCCTACGACAACCCCGAGGCCCTGCACCTGTTGCTGGACAAGCTCGCCCAGTCGGTTACCAGCTACCTCAACGGGCAGATCCTTGCCGGCGCACAAGCGGTGCAGATCTTCGACACTTGGGGCGGCAACCTATCGGCGGCGGCGTATCAGGAGTTTTCGCTCAGCTACATGCGCAAGATCGTCAGCGGGCTGATCCGCGAGCACGAAGGGCGCAAGGTGCCGGTCATTCTCTTCACCAAGAACGGCGGCCTGTGGCTGGAAAGCATCGCCGAAGCTGGCGCCGATGCACTGGGCCTGGACTGGACCTGCGAAATCGGCGACGCCCGCCGCCGCGTCGGTGACAAGGTGGCCCTGCAGGGCAACATGGACCCGACCGTGCTGTACGCCAAGCCCGAAGCCATCCGCAAGGAAGTTGCGCGCATCCTGGCCAGCTATGGCCAGGGCACCGGCCATGTGTTCAACCTCGGTCACGGCATTACCCCGGAAGTCGACCCGGAACACGCCGGCGTGTTCATCAATGCTGTGCACGAGTTGTCGGCGCAGTATCACCAGTAATTCACGTCTGCTTCAGAAGCCCGGCCAAGTGCCGGGCTTTTTTGTCGCATTAAGTTTGAATTCAGCGATCGTCGGTAATCTGGCCCCATCAAAACGCAAACAGGACCCGATCCCCATGAAAGCCCGTTACCTGTCCCTGATTCTCGCCCCGCTGTTCAGCACCGCCGCCCTGGCTGCCGGCTATACCGGCCCAGGCGCCCAGTCGGTGACCACCGTTGCCGCCGCCAACGGCGCCGCCGATGACACCCCGGTGGTGCTGCAGGGCTACGTGACCAAGAAGATCAACAACGACGACAAGTACGAGTTCAAGGACAACACCGGCACCATCACCGTCGAGATCGACAACGAAGACCTGCCGCCGACCCCGTTCAACGAAAAGACCAAGGTCAAGCTGACCGGCGAGGTGGAGAAGCACCTGATGAGCCGTGAGGTGGATGTGGATATCGTCGAAATCATCAACTGATCCAAAAACCAGATCGCCGGCAAGCCGGCTCCTACAGAGATCCGTGTAGGAGCCGGCTTGCCGGCGATTTGGCCCCTCAGGCGACCTTGGGTGGCAACCGGCTAAGGTGCAGCGCCACCAGCAACGCCACAGCCAGCAAGCTGCCAATGAACAAGCCGATGCCGTTCCAGCCCCATTGGTGCCAGAACATCCCGCCAGCGGTGCCCGCCACACTCGACCCCGCGTAGTAGCAGAACAGGTACAGCGACGAGGCCTGCCCCTTGGCCTTCAATGCCCGCCGGCCGATCCAACTGCTGGCCACCGAGTGCGCGCCGAAAAAGCCGAAGGTGAACACCAGCATGCCGACGATGATCATCGCCAGGGGGCTGGCCAGGGTCAGCAGCAGACCGCCGCTCATCACCAGGATGCTCGCCCAGAACACCTTGCGCCGGCCCAGCTTGTCGGCCAGCGCACCCACCTGTGCCGAACTGTAGATGCCCGACAGGTATACCACCGACAGCAAGCCAACCAGCGCCTGGTTCATGTGATAAGGGCCGGCCAGCAGGCGGTAGCCGATGTAGTTGAACAGGGTGACGAAGGCGCCCATCAGCAAGAAGGCTTCAAGGAACAGCCAGGGCAGGCCGGCATCCTTGAAGTGCTGGGTGAAACCGTCCAGCAGGCTGCGCGGGTTCAGTGCCTGGGGGCGGAAGTTGCGCGACTCGGGCAGCACCTTCCAGAACACCAGCGCTGCCGCCAGGGCCAGGCCGCCAATCACCAGCATCGCCGTGTGCCAGCTGACGAAGTCGATCAGCACGCCGGTGATCAGCCGCCCGCTCATACCGCCAATGGCGTTGCCGCCAATGTACAGGCCCATGGCCAGGCCGATGTGCTGCGGGTGTATCTCCTCACTGAGGTAGGTCATCGCCACCGCCGCCAGGCCGCTCAGCGACAACCCCACCAGCGCGCGGGTGGCCAGCACCAGCTCCCAGCTCGGCATCACTGCACTGGCCAGCGTGGCCAGGGCTGCGCTGGCCAAGGCAAAGACCATCACCGGCTTGCGCCCGATACGGTCGGAAACCGGCCCGGTAATCAGCAAACCGATGGCCAGCATGGCGGTGGCCACCGACAGCACCAGGCTGCTTTGCGCCGCGTTGATGGCGAACTCCTGCGACAGCAGCGGCATCATCGGCTGCACGCAGTACAGCAGGGCAAAGGTGGCGAAGCCGCCGCTGAACAGGGCCAGCACGGTCTTCATGAAGGCGGGGGTGCCTTTTTCGATCCAGCTGTCGTTGCAGACGGGGTCGGGTTCGGCGGGCAGGGGGGCGACGGCAGATCTCACGGATGGGTACCTCGGGCGCGGGGGCCGGTGCTGCGATTGAAAAATCATATAGCTGGCTAATTATTAGATCCAATATATTGTTCGACCTGTTTAAGACGTTTTACGACCTATTGAGAGGCTGATAATGGAACTGCGCCACCTGCGTTACTTCATCGCCGTGGCCGAGGAACTGCATTTCGGTCGCGCGGCCCAGCAACTGGGGATTTCGCAGCCGCCCCTGAGCCAGCAGATCCAGGCGCTGGAGCAGGAGCTGGGGGCGCGCTTGTTCGAGCGCACCAACCGTCGGGTCGAGCTCAGCGAAGCCGGCCGGTTGTTCCTGGATGAGGCGCGCCAAGTGTTGGCGCAGGTAGACAAGGCCGCCGACGTGGCGCGTCGTGCGCAGTTGGGGGAGCTGGGCGAGATGAAGATCGGCTTCACCTCCTCGGCGCCTTTCACTTCGCGCATTCCCCAGGCGATCCACGCCTTCCGCCAACGCTTCCCCTCGGTGCACCTGAACCTCAAGGAAATGAGCAGCCGCGACGTGGTGGAGGCGGTGTACGACGAGTCCATCGAAGTGGGCCTGATGCGGCCGATGCCGCTGCCCGAAGGCATTCTTTGCACTGAGCTGTTCCGCGAACCGCTGGTGGCCGTGCTCAACGCCTCGCACCCGCTGGCGGCAGGCAGCGAGCAGGGGATCTACATGCAGGCGCTGGCCCATGAGCCGTTCGTGTTCTTCCCGCGCAGCTATGGCAGCGGCTTGCATGCGCAGTTGCTGAGCCTGGCGCGCCAGGCCGGTTTCAGCCCGCATTTCGCCCAGGAAGCCGGCGAGGCGATGACCATCATCGGGCTGGTCTCGGCGGGGCTTGGGGTGTCGGTGCTGCCGGCCTCGTTCCAACGCATGCGCATCGAGGGCGTGGTGTACCGCACCCTGCTGGACGAGGAGGCCATGACCGCGGTGTGGCTGGTGCGCCGCGAGGCCTCGAGCTCGGCGATGGCCAATGCCTTCGCAGCCCTGCTGGCCGGGCTGCAAATGCCCGAAGGTGCTGGCTAAACCGCTGCGCTGGTCACATACTCGGGCATTCGTTGATACACGGAGGTCTGACATGCGGCGCGTGGTATTCAATCAGAAAGGTGGCGTGGGCAAGTCGAGCATTGCCTGCAACCTGGCGGCGGTGAGCGCCAGTGAAGGCTACCGGACCCTGCTGATCGACCTGGATGCCCAGGCCAACTCCACCCAGTACCTCACCGGCCTGACCGGCGACGACATCCCCATGGGCATTGCCGACTTCTTCAAGCAGTCGCTGTCCAGCGGCCCGTTCGCCAAGAAGAACAAGGTCGATATCTACGAAACCCCGTTCGACAACCTGCATGTGGTCACCGCCACGGCGGAGCTGGCCGACCTGCAGCCCAAGCTTGAGGCCAAGCACAAGATCAACAAGCTGCGCAAACTGCTCGAAGAGCTGGACGATGACTACGACCGGATCTACATCGATACTCCGCCGGCCCTTAATTTTTACGCAGTTTCTGCGCTGATCGCCGCTGATCGCGTGCTGATTCCCTTCGACTGCGACAGTTTCTCGCGCCAGGCGCTGTACGGCCTGCTGGCCGAAATCGATGAATTGAAGGAAGACCACAACGACGAGCTGGTGGTCGAGGGCATCGTGGTCAACCAGTTCCAGTCACGGGCCAGCCTGCCCCAGCAGATGCTCGACGAGCTGCTGGCCGAGGGTTTGCCGGTGTTGCCGGTGTACCTGGGTAGCTCGGTGAAGATGCGCGAATCGCACCATGCCAGCCTGCCGCTGATTCATCTGGAGCCACGGCACAAGCTGACCCAGCAGTTTGTCGAGTTGCATGATTTGCTGGAGAGGAGTGCTTGAGGATTTTCAGGTGTTCGCCGAAGGTTTTTTAGCGCCTATGAAATCGAGCGCCGCCCGCGCGGCGCTTCGCGGGCAAGCCCGCTCCCACAGTTTGTTTCGGGCCAGATATTCCTGTGAAAGTACTGCTGTGCACCCCGGTGCATGCCCTGCGTCATGTGGGGCAGTCTTGGCGCACATGCTGCTATGGCGGCGAACCAACAGGGCGGTCCCTCTACCGGAACAGGAGAGACTGGCCTGAAATAAACTGTGGGAGCGGGCTTGCCCGCGAAGCGCCGCGCGGGCGGCGCTCGATCTGACAGGCGCTGCAAGGCTTTTGCCGAACACCTGTCAGCCCCAACGCAATCCCCTCAAACCCCTTGCCCGCGCAACCACTCCAGCAGCGACTGTAACGGAAACGCCCCCGCCTGACGCGCCACTTCGCGCCCGTTCCTGAACAGGATCAAACTGGGGATCGAGCGAATGCCCAATTGCCCGGCCAGGTTGCGGTTGGCTTCGCTGTCCAGCTTGGCCAGCCGGCAGCGGCCGCTGAGCTGGCGCGCGGCCTGCTCGAACACCGGGGCGAAGCTCTTGCACGGCCCGCACCAGTCGGCCCACACATCCAGCAGCAGCGGCAGGTCGCCCTTGATCTGGGCGCTGTAGTTGGCTTCGCTGAGGTCGAAGGGGCGGGGCAGCAGCATGTCCTGCTTGCAGCGGCCGCATTTCGGGTTGTCGCCCAGGCGTTCGGCGGGCAGGCGGCTGAGGCCATTGCAGTGGGGGCAGGGGATAACCAAGGGTGCAGTCATGTATAGCTCCTTTGGCCATCGTGGGAGCGGGCTTGCCCCGCGATGGCGTCAGATCAGGCAGTGTTGTTGTAGCGGCTGACGCTATCGCGGGGCAAGCCCGCTCCTACAGGTCAGGATGAGCAGCTGATTTCCAGGTGCTTGCCCCACTCCGGTGGCCGCTCTGCATATGCCTGCATGCCTTCCTGCTCGTCGAACGGCTTGCTCAGCACCTGGTGCAAGCGCCGCACCTCACTGTAATCACCCCCCTCAGCCGCCTCGATGGCCTTCTGCGCCAGGTAGTTGCGCAGCACGTACAGCGGGTTCACCCCATGCATGCGTTCGCGTCGGCCTTCGGCATTATCTGGCTCGCGCTGGCAGCGCGCCAGGTAATCGGCGCCCCAGGCATCGAACCCGGCCAGGTCGATGAAGTCGTCACGCACCACCTGCAACGCCTCTGCCACCGGCTGCTCGCCAAGGCGGCGGAAGAACAGCGTGTAATCCACGCCGCCGCTCTGCATGCACTGCAACAGGCGCTCCACCAGCGCCATGTCGTCGTCCTCGGCGCAGGTCAGGCCCAGCCGGCGGCGCATCAGGTCGAGGTAATGGGCCTGGTACAGCGGCAAAAACAGCCCCAGTGCCTCTTTGAGCGGCTCAACCTCGATGACTGTGGTCAGGGCCTGGGCCAGGGCGCTTAGGTTCCAGTGGGCGATGGGCACCTGGTTGGCGTAGCTGTAGCGGCCACGGTCGTCGGAGTGGTTGCAGATGAAGTTGGCGTCGAAGTCGTCGAGGAAGGCGTAGGGGCCGAAGTCGAAGGTGATGCCCAGGATCGACATGTTGTCGGTGTTCATCACCCCATGGCAGAAGCCGTAGGCCTGCCAGCGGGCGATCAGCTCGGCGTTGCGCTCGACGATGCTGCGGAACATGGCCAGGTACGGCTGCTCGGCATCAGCGCACTCGGGGTAGTGCTCGCGCAGCACATGGTCGATCAGCACGCGCTGCTGCTCGGGCTGCTGGGTGTAGTAGAAGTACTCGAAGTGGCCGAAACGCACATGGCTCTGCGCCAGGCGCAGCAGCATGGCCGCGCTCTCGCGGGTTTCGCGCCATACCGGGGTGCTCGAGCCGATCACGCACAGCGCCCGGCTGCTGGGGATGCCGAGGGCGTGCAGCGCTTCGCTTGCGAGGAATTCGCGGATCGACGAGCGCAACACGGCGCGGCCATCGCCCATGCGCGAGTAAGGGGTCTGGCCGGCGCCCTTGAGGTGCAGGTCCCAGTGCTCGCCGGCGTCGTTGACCACCTCGCCCAGCAGCAGCCCGCGGCCATCGCCCAGGCGCGGGTTGTACGAGCCGAACTGGTGGCCGGAGTAGACCATCGCCCGCGGCTCGGCTTCGGCCCACAGCTTGTGGCCGCTGAACAGCTCGGCGAATACCGGCTCATGGGCCTGGGCCGGGTCGAGGTCGAGCAGGGCCATGGCCGACTCGCTCGCCACCACCAGGCGCGGCTCGGCGATGGGGTCGGGCAGAACCTCGGTGGAGAAGGCATCGCCCAGGCGGGCGAAGCGGTTGTCGAAGCTGAGGTGGTCGAGGGACTTCACGGGGCCGGCTCCTGGGTGTCGTGCCATTGGGGCCGCTTTGCGGCCCTTCGCGGGTAAACCCGCTCCCACAGGGATATTGCCAAGCCTGTGGGAGCGGGTTTACCCGCGAACGAGGGCGAAGCCCTCGCGGGGATTGTGCACAGAATAAAGTATCCGAGCCTGTTCAGGCCGAACCCGTGCCATCCGATTTCGGCTGTTCCATCGGAATCAACTGCTGCTTGCCACCCTGGGTGTCCATCAGGAACACCTCCACCTGGCGCACCGAGATCTTGATGCCGTGGGCCTTGAACTCGCGGTCGATGTAGCGGTTGACCTCGTCCAGGGTCGGGTTGCGGTCGCCCAGGTCGCGCACGTGCATGCGCAGCTCGTGGTCCAGCGCGCTTTCGCCGAAGTTGAGGAAGTACACGATCGGCTCCGGGTCCTTGAGTACCCGCGGGTTGTCGTGGGCGCCTTTGAGCAGCAGGGCGCGCACCAGGTCCAGGTCCGAGCCGTAGTCGATACCCAGCTTCAGCGTCACCCGGGTGACGGTGTCGGTCAGCGACCAGTTGATCAGCTGGCCGGTGATGAAGGTCTTGTTGGGGACGATGATGTCCTTGCGGTCGAAGTCGGTGATGGTGGTGGCGCGGATGCGGATCTTGCTCACCGTGCCGGACAGGTTGCCGATGGTGATGGTGTCGCCGATGCGCACCGGGCGTTCGAACAAAATCATGATGCCGGAGATGAAGTTGGCGAAGATCTCCTGCATGCCGAAACCCAGCCCCAGCGACAGCGCGGCCACCAGCCATTGCAGCTTGTCCCAGCTCACCCCGAGTGTTGCCAGGGTGCTGACGATGCCCACCCCGACGATCACGTACGACAGCAGCGTAGTGATGGCGTAGGCACTGCCCTGGGCCAGGCTCAGGCGCGACAGCACCAGCACCTCCAGCAGGCCCGGCAGGTTGCTGGCCAGGGCAATGGTGATGCCGGCGATCACCAGCGCGCCGAGCAGGTCGCCGAGGCTGATCGGCACCATGCTGGCGGTGGCGCCGGTGCCGCTGCTGTACTCGTACAGGGTGACGTTGTTGAGGTAGGAGAACACGCTGATCAGGTCGGCCCATACCCAGTACAGCCCGGCGATGAAGCCGCCGAGCAGGGCCAGGCGAATCAGGCGCAGCGACTGCTGGTTGACCTGTTCGATGTCCAGCGTCGGCTCCTCGATCACCACCTCGCCATCCAAACCTTCCTTGGCGGCCTGGCGCTTGCTCAGCGCACGCTGGTAGGCCAGGCGCCGCGCCGCCACCGACAGGCCGCGCACGAATGCGGCCTCGATCACCAGCCAGAACAGCAGCAGGTACAGGGTGTAGATGAGCCGGTCGGTGAGCTTCAGGGCCGTGTAGTAGTAGCCGAAGCACACCGCCACGAACAACGCGATGGGCAGGGCGGTGAAGGCCACCCCGACCGCCTTGCGAAACAGCGAGGTGTCACGGTGCGCCGGGCTGCTCAGCAGCAGGCGGCTGAGCAGCCAGGCCATCAGCGCATAGCAGGTCAGCACCACGCCGATGCCCAGCACGTCGTCGGCCAGCGCCGAGGGCTGGTGCTCGGCCACTGCCACCACGCCCACCAGGGCCAGCACCACGGTGCCCAGGCGGCGCACCCAGCCGCGCAGGAATTCGACCTGCGGCTTGTGCCAGCGGAAGTGGATTTCGGCCACCCCGCCCGGGGCGAGGATGCGATACGCGGTATAGAACACCAGCCAGGCCTGGGCCAGTTGCCACAGGGCGGCGCCCAGGTTGGCGTTCTGCCCGCGGGCGTCGATCTGCAGGGCGTAGCTGCCCAGGGCCAGGGCCAGCGCCAGGGGCATCGCCAGCAGGATGTTGACCAGGAT
The DNA here is from genome assembly GCF_019139835.1 of Pseudomonas xanthosomatis. NCBI lineage: Bacteria > Pseudomonadati > Pseudomonadota > Gammaproteobacteria > Pseudomonadales > Pseudomonadaceae > Pseudomonas > Pseudomonas xanthosomatis. The sequence goes on from NZ_CP077075.1 coordinate 855,309, forward strand.
CGCCTGGGGCGTGTGCCACTGGCTGTCGCGCTTGAAGTGGCCGATGTCCTGGTGGACCTTGCCCAGGCGCCGGTACAGCGCCTTGCGCCGCCACAGCAGCGCGCCGATCACCAGCAGTAGCGGCAGGAACAGCAGCGGGCGCTGGATCAGCCCGTCGGCCACTTCGCTTATGCCCGAGCCCCAGGGCAGGCTGGCGACCTGGTCGGCCAGGCGCTGCGGCACAAACTGCAGCCATTCCCAGTCCAGCGGCTTGTTGCTGGGGATCCAGAACATCTGCTCTTCGAGGGTGGTGCGCAGGTTCTGCGCGGTACCCAGCAGCTGCTTCTGGTTCAGCTGCAGGGTGATCGATTCGTTGAGCAGCGCCGAGAGTTCGCGGTTGAGCCGCTCGAGCAGGTCGCTGCGGGTGATCGCCACCTCCAGCAGAGCTTTGCGCAGGGCAGGGCTTGCATCCTCTTGGGGCTGGCTGGCGAGCAGCTTGTCGACGTAACTGGACGGGCTGCTCATCTGCTCGCGCTGCTGGTTGATCTCGAACTGGTACAGGCGGATGTCGGCGATCTGGTCGGCCAGGTCGCGGTCCAGCTTGAGGTGCGGCAGGGCCTGCTTCTGCTTGTAGAGGATCTTGGACAGCAGCAGGCTGCCCTTGAGCACGTTGATCTGCTCGTCCAGCGCCTGGTCGGCCTGGGTCAGGCTGTCGAGCTGCTGCTTGGCGCGCAAGTTCTGCTGGGTCAGCTCGTTGAGCCGGTCGGTGCTCTTGAGCAGGTAGTCGGAGAGCTTGAGGTTGGCCGCGCTTTCGTTGGCCAGCAGGGTGCTGCCACCGGCCTTCTGCGCCTCGATCGACTGCTGGGTGACGGTTTGCTGGGACTGTGCCAGGCGCTTGTTGTTGATCAGCGTCTGCAGGTCCTGGATCTCCTGCTCCAGGCGCGCGGCGCGCTCGATCAGCAGGTCGTGCTGGGCGCTGCCCAGGTCCTGCAGCAGGCTGTTGCCGGCCAGTTCCTGGCGGCGCAGCAGGGTCAGGGCGTTGAGCGAGGCCTGCTCGGCGTTGAGCTGGTTGCGCAGGTCGCTGGTCAGCGGCTTGCCATTGTCCTTGCCGGCCTTGAGCGCGTTGCTGATCTGCTGGATGCGCGTCTGGTTGTTGCTGATTTCGGCCTGGGCGCGCTCGGGGCGGGTCTGGGCGTTGATGATCAGGCTGTTGGCTTCGCTCAGGGCCTTCTGCAGCTCGCCCTGCTGGGTGCTGCGTTCGCTGAGCATCTGCTCGAGCTGCGGCACGTTGAGGTTGGCATAGCGCTGGGTCACCGGTGCGCTGCTGCTGCCCTTGAGCTTGATCAGTTCACGCTGGCTGTCGCGGATCTGCTGGGGTGCGCCGGTCAGCTGCTGCTTGAGGGCGGCGAGCTTGTTCTCGCTATCCTGCTTGCTGGCCAGCAGCGCCAGGGTCTGTTCCAGCACCTGCTGCACGGCCTTCTGCTCGGCTTCGGGCAGCTTGCGCTCGGCGATCTTGTCGAGGCTGGTCTGGATACCGGGGGTGGTGGGTACTTCTGCCGCGCCGGCGGCGAACGACAGGGTCAGGCACAGCCCCAGCAGGGCTGCGCGGCTATACACGCGCAGGGACATAGGCAGAATTCTTGTGCGACGAGGCAAATCGGAGTTTAGAGGAACAACCCAGGGCTCGGCCGGGTTCCTTCGGGGAATCTGACGCCCACTTTCTGGATCTTGTTCCCGTCCATGACCGCGACAGTCCAGATCGTGCTGTGCCATTCGATCTGGTCGCCTACTACTGGAGCGCCTCCGACCTTCTGTCGGATGAACTGCGCCAGCGGCATTTTCGCGTCCAGCCCATCGAGTTTCAGGCCATAAAGCGTGGCTACCGCACCCAGCTCGGCATCGCCTTCGAGTACGAAATCGCCGAAGAAGCGCAGGTCCAGGCCGCGTTGCGGCGCCTGGCTGAACAGCTTGCCCAGCGCCGGCAGGTTGTGTTCGTGGCCGATCACGCAAAGCATGTCGCCCACCTCCAGCACCGTGCTGCCCGAGGGGTGCAGCAGCTGCTCGCCACGAAACAGCGCGGCGATACGCGTGCCTTCGGGCATTTTCAGCTCGCGCAGGGCGGCGCCGATGCACCATTTTTCGGCGCCCAGGCGGTAGACGAACAACTCCCACTCGCTGGTGATGTGTACCTCCAGTGCCGAGCGCGAGATCGGCGCAGGGTCCGGCGGTACGGTGACTTTCAGCAGCTTGGCCATCCACGGCAGGCTCGTGCCCTGCACCAGCAGCGACACCAGCACGATGAAGAATGCCAGGTTGAAGAACAGCTGGGCGTCCGGCAGGCCGGCCATCAGCGGGAACACCGCCAGAATGATCGGCACCGCGCCGCGCAGCCCGACCCAGCTGATAAAGCCTTTTTCGCGACCATGGAACGCCTTGAACGGCAGCAGGGCGGCCACCACCGACAGCGGCCGCGCCACCAGGATCATCCAAAGTGCCAGGCCCAGCGCCGGCACGGCGATGGGCAGCAGGTCGTGGGGGGTGACCAGCAGGCCCAACACCAGGAACATGCCGATCTGCGCAAGCCAGGCCATGCCGTCGAGCATGTGCAAAATGCCGTGGCGGCTGCGGATCGGCTTGTTGCCCAGCACCAGGCCGCACAGGTAAACGGCGAGGAAGCCGCTGCCGTGCAGGGCGTTGGTCAGCGAGAACACCGCCAGCCCCCCGGCCACCACCAGAATCGGGTACAGGCCACCGGCCAGGTTGATGCGGTTGACCAGTTGCAGCATCAGCCAGCCGCCGCCCAGGCCCAGCAGGCTGCCGATGCCGAACTCGCGCAGCAGGTGGGTGAGCAGGCTCCAGTGCAGGCCGGTCTGGCCGCTGGCGATCATGTCGATCAAGGTGACGGTGAGGAACACCGCCATCGGGTCGTTGCTGCCCGACTCGATCTCAAGCGTGGCCGTGACCCGCTCGTTCAGGCCCTTGCCGCCGAGCAGCGAGAACACCGCCGCAGCGTCGGTAGAGCCGACGATGGCGCCGATCAAAAGGCCCTGGATCAGGCTCAGGTCGAACAGCCAGGCGGCGACCATGCCGGTCAGCCCGGTGGTGATCAGCACCCCGACCGTGGCCAGCGACAGCGCCGGCCACAGCGCCACGCGAAAACTTGCCACCCGGGTGCGCAGGCCGCCGTCCAGCAGAATCACGGCCAGTGCCAGGTTGCCCACCAGGTAGGCGGTCGGGTAGTTGTTGAAGATGATGCCGCCACCGTCGACGCCGGCGACCATGCCGACGGCGAGAATGATGACCAGAATCGGGATGCCCAGGCGCGAGGACAGCGAGCTGACCAGGATACTGGCCCCGACCAGCAGAGCGCCGATCAGGAACAGACTGTTGATGGTGCTCGCATCCAAAGGCGTTACTCCGGTACATCGCGGGGGAAAAAGGACCTTGAAAGCGTAGAGCTAGCAGGTCGCGTGCCAATCGATTCTAACCTGATGAATTGGCAGGCTGTAAAGCGTTTCTGCATATGAAAAAAGGCACCTCGAGAGGTGCCTTTTCTTGTGTTGCCGGTGTGGGCCCTTTCGCGGGCAAGCCCGCTCCCACAGGGATAGCTCTGGCCTCAAGGGCAGCGCAGTACCCGCGAAGAGGCCGGTGCAGGCTTACCCCTGCTTCACTTCACGCATCGGCTTGCCCTTCACCGGGGCATCACCGGCCACGTAGTACTTGGCGGTGCTGCGCGGCAATGGCTTGCGGCCACGGATCTTGTCGGAGATTTTCTCGGCGATCATGATCGTGGTGGCGTTGAGGTTGCCGGTGATGATCAGCGGCATGATCGAGGCGTCGACCACGCGCAGGCCCTGCATGCCGTGCACGCGGCCTTCGCCATCGACCACGGCCATGTCGTCGGTGCCCATCTTGCACGAGCAGGACGGGTGGAAGGCGGTTTCGGCGTGCTCGCGGATGAACTTGTCCAGCTGTTCGTCGGTTTGCACGTCGGCGCCCGGGCTGATTTCGCGGCCGCGGTACGGGTCCAGCGCCGGCTGGGCCATGATTTCGCGGGTCAGGCGGATGCCGTCACGGAACTCCTGCCAGTCCTGCTCGGTGGACATGTAGTTGAACAGGATGCTTGGGTGCTGGCGCGGGTTCTTCGACTTGGCCTGGATGCGGCCACGGGCCGGCGAGCGCATCGAGCCCATGTGCGCCTGGAAGCCGTGTTCTTTCACACCGTTCGAGCCGTTGTAGTTAATCGCAACCGGCAGGAAGTGGTACTGGATGTTCGGCCACTTGAACTCGGGGCGGGTACGGATGAAACCGCCAGCCTCGAACTGGTTGCTGGCGCCGATGCCGGTGCCTTTGAACATCCACTCGGCGCCGATGGCCGGCTGGTTCCACCACAGCAGCGACGGGTACAGCGACACCGGCTGGGTGCAGGCGTACTGCAGGTACAGCTCCAGGTGGTCCTGCAGGTTTTCGCCGACGCCCGGCAGATCGTGGACCACCGGGATGTCGAGGCTTTCCAGCAGGGCGCGCGGGCCGACGCCGGAGCGCTGCAGCAGCTGTGGCGAAGCGATGGCGCCGGAGCTGACGATGACTTCCTTGCGGGCGCGGGCTTCGACGCGCTCTTCGCTGTCACCCACCAGGTAGGTCACACCCACGGCGCGCTTGCCGTCGAACAGCACGCGGTCGCTCAGGGCGTGGGTGACGATGGTCAGGTTGGGGCGCTTCTTGGCCTGGTCCAGGTAGCCGCGGGCGGTGCTGGAGCGGCGGCCGTTCTTGGTCACCGAACGGTCCATCGGGCCGAAGCCTTCCTGCTGGTAGCCGTTCAGGTCTTCAGTGCGTGGGTAGCCGGCTTGCACGCCGGCCTCGACCATGGCGTGGAACAGCGGGTTGTTGCCGGCTTTTGGCGTGGCCACGCTGACCGGGCCTTCGCCGCCGTGGTAGTCGTTGGGGCCGATGTCGCGGGTTTCCGCTTTGCGGAAGTACGGCAGGCAGTCGAGGTAGGTCCAGTCTTCCAGGCCCGGCAGTTCAGCCCAGCCGTCGAAGTCCATGGCGTTGCCGCGGATGTAGCACATGCCGTTGATCAGCGACGAGCCACCCAGGCCCTTGCCGCGGCCACACTCCATGCGGCGGCCGTTCATGTGCGGCTCCGGGTCGGTCTCGTAGGCCCAGTTGTAGCGCCGGCCCTGCAGCGGGAAGGCCAAGGCGGCCGGCATCTGGGTGCGGAAGTCGAAGCGGTAGTCGGGGCCACCGGCTTCCAGCAGCAGTACCGTGACGTCGGCGTCTTCGGTCAGGCGGGTGGCCAGGGTGTTACCGGCAGAGCCGGCACCGACGATGATGTAATCGAATTCTTGGGACATGCAAGTACCCTCGTGTTGGCGGTGATCAGGGAGCGGGAACGCCCGTGCGCAGCGGCACGGGCGTGGCTATACGCGGCTTAGAAAACCGAGTTGTAGCCGCCCAGCTCGACCTGGACCGACTTGATGCGAGTGTATTGAGCCAGCGAGCTGACACCGTTCTCACGGCCGACACCCGACTGCTTGTAGCCGCCGACCGGCATTTCGGCTGGCGATTCGCCCCAGGCGTTGATCCAGCAGATACCGGCTTCGAGCTTGTGGATGATGCGGTGGGCGCGGGTGATGTCGTTGGTGCACACGCCGGCGGCCAGGCCGTACTCGGTATCGTTGGCGCGGCGGATGACTTCTTCTTCGGTCTCGTAGGACAGAATGCTCATCACTGGGCCGAAGATCTCTTCCTTGACGATGGTCATGTCGTCGGAGCAGTCGGTGAACACGGTCGGGGCAACGAAGGCGCCCTTGGCGAAATCACCGGCGGTCAGGCGCTCGCCACCGCACAGTACGCGGGCGCCTTCTTCTTTGCCCTTGGCGATGTAGCTGAGCACGCTTTCCATGTGCTGGAAGCTGACCAGCGGGCCAAAGTTGGTGTTCTCGTCTTCCGGGTTGCCGACGCGGATGCGCGCAACGCGCTCGGCGATCTTGGCTTCGAAGGCGGCTTTCATCGAGGCCGGGATGAACACGCGGGTGCCGTTGGTGCACACCTGGCCGGAGCTGTAGAAGTTGGCCATCATGGCGATGTCGGCGGCCTTGTCCAGGTCGGCGTCGTCGCAAATGATCAGCGGCGACTTGCCGCCCAGTTCCATGGTGACTTCCTTGAGCGAGGAGCTCGAGGCGCTGGCCATGACTTTTTTACCGGTGGTGGTGCCGCCGGTGAACGAGACTTTCTCGATGCGCGGGTGCTCGGTCAGCCAGGTGCCGACTTCACGGCCACTGCCGGTCAACACGTTGAACACGCCGTTCGGCAGGCCCGCTTCGGTGTAGATCTCGGCCAGTTTCAGGGTGGTCAGCGAGGTGACTTCCGAAGGTTTGAAGATCATCGCGTTGCCGGCGGCCAGGGCCGGGGCGGACTTCCACAGGGCGATCTGGATCGGGTAGTTCCAGGCGCCGATACCCACGGTCACGCCCAGCGGCTCGCGGCGGGTGTAAACGAAGGACGATTCGCGCAGCGGGATCTGCTCGCCTTCGATGGCCGGTACCAGGCCTGCGTAGTATTCCAGCACGTCGGCGCCGGTGACGATGTCGACGTAGCGGGTTTCGGAGTACGACTTGCCGGTGTCCAGGGTTTCCAGCTGGGCCAGCTCGTCGTTGCGCTCACGCAGGATGTCGACGGCGCGGCGCAGGATGCGCGAACGCTGCATGGCGGTCATGGCGGCCCAGATTTTCTGGCCGCGCTCGGCGCTTTCGACGGCCTTTTCGACGTCGGCCTGGGTGGCACGCTGTACGTGGGCGAGGACTTCGCCGGTGGCCGGGTTGATGGCCTCGAAGGTGGCATCGCTGCCAGCGTCGACGTAAGCGCCATCAATGTAGAGTTTTTGCGTTCCGAAACGGGCCATAAAGTCCTCGCAAGTGCAGTGTGTGGTTGGCTGTCGCGTCACGCCCCCGCCGGTTGGCCGGTGGCTGCGCGCGGCTTGGCTGCGGCCTGGTCTTGTGTGCCCAGGGTCAGCTGTTTAGCCAGTTGTAGATCCATGTATTCGTTAGCAATGCGTATCGCCTGTTCGGTGTCGAATGCATCTCCCGACAGGGCGCCACGCAACCACAGGCCGTCGATCAGGGCTGCCAGGCCGCGGGCTGCCTTGCGCGCATGGTAAAGCGGCAGGGCGCGGCGGAACTGGCAGCACAGGTTGGAATACAGGCGGTGATCGTTGATCCGCTGCAACCTGTGCAAAGACGGCTGGTGCATGCTGGAGGCCCAGAAGGCCAACCAGGTTTTCATTGCCGGGCCGTTCACCTGGCTTGCATCGAAGTTGCCCTCGATGATCGCCTGCAGGTGGGCTCGCGGGCCATCGTCCTCAAGTGCTGCGCGGCGTGCGACAACGCCGTCGCTGAGCATTTTCATGATGTAGCTCATGGTCGCTGCGATCAGGCCGTTCTTGTCCTGAAAGTAGTGACTGATGATGCCGTTCGACACACCGGCCAAACGGGCAATCAGCGCAATGCTGGCGTCCCCCAGTCCCACCTGATCGACCGCCTGCAGGGTGGCTTCGATCAACTGCTGGCGGCGGATGGGTTGCATACCGACCTTGGGCATCTTGCTTTCTCCTCAGGCCTGCGAGCAGACGACAAGCGGCTGACTCGGCGAAGGCCAGTCTATTTTGTTTTGATTGAACGTTCAATCAATAAAGAATAAGCTCTGCGACAATTTGTGCCATTGACAGTTTTTCAGGCGGTCAAAGACGCACGGATTGGCACCCCAGGAAATCGCGTAACCCCCGGAATACAAGGCGTTGACGGGCACGGGCGATGCAAAGGCAGATTCTGCCGCGCGGTCACAGGCTGCGCGGTCGGCCCTTGGAGCGGGCCTGGCGGCTGTGGCGAATGCGCGCACTTCTGACGGATTGCGCAGGTCGAACACGGCTCACCGGTCTGCTTTTTTGCAGCGTTTCGATTCGGGATCACGGTTTCCAGGGTGCTTTTATAACACCTGTAGCAGTGGGGCTATTGCACCAATTGCGCGGGAAATGACTGATTAGCCTCCACTGCCGCACTCCCCGGAGCATTCGTGCAATGAGTTCTGCCTCCCTGACAAAGCCCCCCGCCGAGCGGGTACGGGTCAACCGCGTGGTGTTCTACACCTCGGCGATGATGATCCTCGTTCTGACTGCCCTGCTGATCGCTGTACCTGAAACCGCCGGCGAAGTGCTCGGTGTCGCCCAGAAGTGGCTGACCCGCACCTTCGGCTGGTACTACATGCTGGTGATCTGCAGCTACCTGCTGTTCGTCATCTACCTGGCTTTCTCCGACTTCGGCAAGCTCAAGCTCGGTGGCAAGGACGACACTCCGGACTTCAGCTACGGCGCCTGGGCCGGCATGCTGTTCTCCTCGGGCATCGGTATTTCGCTGCTGTACTTCGGTGCGTCCGAGCCGCTGGACCACTACTTCAACCCGCCTGAAGGCACCCCGGCCAGCCTGGAAGCTGCGCGCCAGGGCCTGCAGCTGACCTTCCTGCACTGGGGCCTGCACGGCTGGGCGATCTACGCCCTGGTGGGCTTGGCCGTGGGTTACTTCGCCTACCGCCACAACCAGCCGCTGGCACTGCGCTCGGCGCTTTACCCGCTGGTCGGTGAGCGCTGGGTCAAGGGCGCCGGTGGCAACGCGGTGGACATCTTCGGCATGTTCGTCACCCTGCTGGGCCTGGTGACCAACCTGGGTATCGGTTCGATGCAGGTAGCCTCGGGCCTGGAATACCTGTTTGGCATGGACCACAGCAAGACCAACCTGCTGGTGGTGATCCTGGTGATGGCCGGCGTTGCCACCGTCGCTGCGGTGTCGGGCGTGGAGAACGGCATTCGCCGCCTGTCCAACCTGAACATCCTGCTGTTCAGCGGCCTTTTGATCTTCGTGCTGCTGGCCGGCAACACCCTGCACCTGTTCAACGGCTTCGTGCAGAACGTCGGCGACTACCTGAACGGCTTCGTGCTCAAGACCTTCGACCTGTACGTGTACGAAGGCGCAGGCGACAAGTCCGAGCGCTGGCTGGGCCTGTGGACCGTGTTCTACTGGGCCTGGTGGATCTCCTGGGGCCCGTTTGTGGGTATGTTCATTGCCCGTATCTCCAAGGGCCGTACCGTGCGCCAGCTGGTCAGCGGCGTGCTGCTGATTCCGCTGGGCTTCACCCTGGCCTGGCTGTCGATCTTCGGCAACACCGCCCTGGACCTGGTGATGAACCACGGCGCCGTGGAGCTGGGCAAGACCGCGCTCGAGCAGCCCTCGATGTCGATCTACCAGCTGCTGGAATACTTCCCGGCGGCGAAGATCGTCATTGGCGTGGCGATTTTCGTCGGCTTCGTGCTGTTCCTTACCCCGGCCGACTCGGGCGCGGTGATGATGGCCAACCTGTCGTGCAAAGGCGGCCAGGTGGACGAAGACGCCCCGCACTGGATGGTGGTGTTCTGGTCGGTGGTGATCACCCTGGTGACCATCGGCCTGCTGTTTGCCGGTAACTTCGAAGCCATGCAAACCATGGTGGTGCTGGCGGGCCTGCCGTTCTCGGTGGTGCTGGTGCTGTTCATGTTCGGCCTGCTCAAGGCCATGAAGCAGGACACGGCGGTGGAGAACGAGCGCGCCGAACTGGCCGCCCGTGGCCGGCGCGGCTTCAGCGAGCGGCTGAGCCAGCTGGACCTGCAACCCACTCAGGCGCTGGTACAGCGCTTCATGGACAAGCAGGTCAGCCCGGCGCTTAAAGAAGCCGCCGAGCAACTGGGCACCCTGGGCTTCGAGGTGGAAACCCGGGTAGGCCAGTCGCGCAACATGATGGGCCTGCGGGTGATGATGGAAGAGGGCAACCCGTTCGTCTACGAGGTGTGTCTGGACGGCTACCTGGCCGCGCCGAGCGAGGCGCCGGTGGAAGGCGAGCCTGAAGTGCGCCAGCGTTTCTACCGCGCCGAGGTGTACCTGCACGATGGCAGCCAGGAATACGACCTGATGGGCTTCACCCGCGAGCAGATCGTGCGTGACGTGCTGGATCAGTTCGAAAGCCAGCGCCAGCTGCTGGGGCGTGTGTACAGCTGATGCTGTGCTGAGGTGCCAGAGGGGCCCGGTTCGCAAGAGCCGGGCCCTTTTTTCGTGGTGCAGGTCAGCGAACGCTTCGACCAGTATTTGCTGGCAGGGGCATGCTGCTGTGGAAATCACGCCGGGCGTGGTGCGCGCGTCTCAGGAGTGGATCGAAATCTACCGTGGCGACCTGCGGGCGGAGCAGATGGAGGGGGCATCTGCTTCGACTGAGCCGGCTCAGCGGTAGCGGCCATGGCTGCCATGGGCGGGCATGGCCTGGTTGCCACGCTGGGCGATCATCTGGCGGATCGGTATCCACTCGATGCCCTGGCTTTTCAGCCGGGGCAGCTCACGCTCCAGCACCTCCAGCGTTTGCGGGTAGGGGTGGCCGATCAGCACCGCCGAGCCCTGCTTGCGCGCCAGGGCGATGCCCTGCTGCAACTGCGCGGTAATGGCTTCAGGGGTGCGCACGTCATCCAGGAACACGTCCCGCGACACATGGGCCAGGCCGATGTCCTGAGCCTTGGCCGCCGCCACGGTGGCAGCGCTGGTGCGGCTGTCGACGAAGAACAGGTGGCGGCGCTGCAACTCGGCCATGAGCCAGGCCATGGGCTCGGGCTGAGAGGTCATGCGGCTGCCCATGTGGTTGTTGATGCCGGCGGCGTACGGCACCTTGGCCAGGGCGCTGTCCAGGCGTTTGCCCAGCTCTTCGATGGGCGTGCCGGGGTGCCAGGCGTAGGGGCCGGTGGCCGGGTCCATGGGCATGTGCAGGATCACCGTCTTGCCGGCCTTGTGGGCCTGGCGGGCGAAGTCGGTGGCGTGGGGAGTGTCGGGCATGATCGCCAGGGTCACCGGCCCGGGCAGCGCGAGGGTGCGGCTGTCGCGTTCGGGGCTTTGCCCCAGGTCGTCGATGATGATGCTCAGGTAGGCCTTGTTGGCCGGCGCCGCTTGCGCGACTCCGGCCAACAGGCAACACAGCAGGAACAACAGATAACGCATGGCCGCAGGTCAATCGCCCTTGGTGATGTTCAGGCCCTTGAGCAGGCTCAGCGCCTGGCTCAGCTGGAAGTCGTTGTCCTGCGGGCGTTCCTTGCGCTTGCTGCTGCCGGTGGGGCGGTCGGCGCCGCCGTTGCCGTTGCCCAGGTGGCCTTGCAGGTCGGCCTCTTTGAAGGTGTCGTTGTCGGCTTCGGCGGTGAGCTTGGCCGGGCGCACTTCGATGTCCGGGACGATGCCCTGGGCCTGGATCGAGCGGCCGTTGGGGGTGAAGTACAGCGCGGTGGTGAGCTTGAGCGCACGGTCGTTGGCCAGCGGCAGCACGGTTTGCACCGAGCCCTTGCCGAAGCTGTCGGTGCCCATCAGCACGGCGCGTTTCTGGTCTTGCAGGGCGCCGGCGACGATTTCCGAGGCCGAGGCGCTGCCGCCGTTGATCAGCACCACCAGCGGTACGCCTTCGCTGGCGTCGGCAGGGTCGGCCGAGAAGCGCAGTTCGGAGTTGGCAATACGGCCCTTGGTGTAGACGATCAGGCCCTTGGTCAGGAAGTGGTCAGCCACTTCCACGGCCGACTGCAGCACGCCGCCGGGGTTGTTGCGCAAATCCAGCACCACGCCACGCAGTTTCTTGCCGTTGTCCTTGCGCAGCTTGGCCAGGGCCTTGCCCACTTCGTCGCCGGTCTTGACCTGGAACTGGGTGATGCGGATGTAGCCGTAGTCGTTCTCCAGCAGCTGGCTCTTCACGCTCTTGACCTGAATCACCGCGCGGGTGAGGGTCACGTCGAACGGCGTGCCGCCGTCGCGTACCAAGGTGAGGGTGATCTTGTCGCCAACCTTGCCGCGCATCTTGTCGACTGCTTCGGTCATGGTCTGGCCGCGGGTCGGGGCGCCGTTGATCTTGACGATCAGGTCACCGGCCTGCACGCCTGCGCGCGAAGCCGGGGTGTCATCGATGGGCGAGACCACCTTGATGAAGCCGTCTTCCTGGCCCACTTCGATGCCGAGGCCGCCGAACTCGCCGCTGGTGCTTTCCTGCAGCTCCTGGAAGTCTTCCGGGCCAAGGTAGGCGGAGTGCGGGTCAAGGTTGCTGAGCATGCCCTTGATGGCGTTCTCCAGCAGGGTCTTGTCGTCCACAGGCTCCACGTACGCGGCCTTGATGCGGTCCATCACTTCGGCGAAGGTGCGCAGCTCTTCCAGCGGCAGCGGTGCCTTGGCGGTCACCTCGGTGGCCGGTACCGCGGCCGGCTTGGCGGCGACGGCTGGCTTGGCCGGCTCGGCGGCAATGGCCAAGGGCGCGCCGATGACCAGGGCGATGGTCAGGGCCAGCTGGGTGAGGCGAGGCGAGTGCAGCATGTCGAACGAACTCCTGATCCTGTTGGCGCCCCCTGGGGGAGCATCGGCGCAGCCTTATATCACCGCGCCGTAAAAGTAGTCGGTACCTAGCCTCGGCACCATTGCGCAGGGTCGGCGGGCCGGCCCTGCTGGCGAATCGCGAAGTACAGCCCGGCGCTGTCCTGGCCACCACTGTCGCCGACGGTGGAGATGGCCTCACCGGCCTTGACCACGTCGCCGGCGCTCTTGAGCAGGCTCTGGTTGTGCCCGTACAGGCTCAGGTAACCGTTGCCATGGTCGAGAATGACCAGAAGTCCGGCGCCGCGCAACCAGTCGGCGAACACCACGCGCCCGCCATGCACGGCGCGCACCTGGGTGCCGGCGCTGGCGCTGATCATCACCCCGTCCCACTTGGCCCGGGCATCGCTGCCGCGCGCATCACCGAAGCGTGCCAGCAATCGACCATTGACCGGCCATGGAAGTTTTCCGCGCGCTGCAGAAAATGCACCGCCATAGTTGGCGCCGTCGCTGGAAACCACCGGGCCCAGGGTGGTGCGGGCCTTTTTCGGCGGCTCTTCGGGTTGTTCGTCGCGGGCGGCGGCCAGGGCCTGCTCCTTGCGGCGTTTTTCTTCTTCCTGCCTGGCCAGCAGCGCACGCTGGCGGGCTTCTTCAGCTTCGCGGGCCTGGCGGGCGAGGGTCTCTTCGATGGTTTTCAGCACCTTGGCCAGATCAGCCTGGTCCTGTTCGCGGGCCTGCAGCTTCTGGTCGCGCTCTTTCAGGTCGCTGTTGAGCTTGGCCAGCACCTGCTGGCGCTTGTCGCGCTCGCTGAGCAGGGCCTGGCGGCGGCTGTCGAGGTCGGCTTGCTGGGTGAGCAGCTGTTCCTGCTGGCGGCCGATGTCCTGCTCGACGTTGGCCAACTGGCGCAGGGTTTCGTTGAATGCCCGCAGTTGCTCGGTGCGGGCCTTGCTGAGGTAGTCGTAGTAGGTCAGGGTGCGGGCAAATTTCTCGGGGTTCTGCTGGTTGAGCAGCAGCTTGAGATATTCCTCGCGGCCGTTGTTCTGGTAGGCCGAACGGGCCTGGATGGCAATCAGGCGTTGTTGTTCAACGCGGGCGCTCTGGAGTTTTTTTTTCTCGTGGTCAAGGCGCTCCAGCTCGCCCTCGGTCTTTTTTAGCTCTTGCTGCAACGCCTCCACCTGCTTTTCGAGGTTGCCGATGTCGGTCTCGGTGCTCTTGAGGTCTTTTTGCACGCCGGACTTTTCGTCCTGGAGCTTGCCCAGCATCTTTTTCAGCTCGGCGATGTCCTGGCGGGTGGCGTCCAGCTGCTGCTGGGTCTGTGCGCGATCGTCGGCGGCGAAGGCCGGGGCGAGCAAGCATGACAGGGCGAGTAATAAAAGGGCGCGAAGCATGGGGTTGGGCGTACCAGGGATGGAGACCGGCCTAGTATGCCCGCCCGTCGCGGCAAAAAAAACGCCCCGCGGCAGATGCGGCGGGGCGTTTGTCTGGAATTCACCTGCTTTGTGAGCCAATCGCCGGCAAGCCGGCTTCTACAGGCGCGCATTCACTTGTGGGAGCCGGCTTGCCGGCGATCAGGCGTCGACCAGAATCGAAGTGCCGGTCATTTCAGCAGGCTTTTCCAGGCCCAGCAGCTTGAGCATGGTCGGTGCCACGTCGGCCAGCACGCCGCCGTCGCGTACCTTGACCTTGCGCTTGCCAACATAGATGAACGGCACAGGCTCGGTGGTGTGGGCGGTGTGGGCCTGGCCGGTGCTTTCGTCTTCCATCTGCTCGACGTTGCCGTGGTCGGCGGTGATCAGCGCTTCGCCGTCGACCTTGGCCAGCGCCTCGACGATGCGCCCGACGCAGGTGTCCAGCGCCTCGACGGCCTTCACCGCCGCCGAGAACACGCCGGTGTGGCCGACCATGTCGCCGTTGGCGTAGTTGACCACGATCACGTCGTAACGCTGCTGCTCGATGGCCTCGACGATGCGGTCGGTCACCTCGGGGGCGTTCATTTCCGGCTGCAGGTCGTAGGTGGCGACCTTCGGCGACGGAATCAGGATGCGCTCTTCACCTTCGAACGGCTCTTCGCGCCCGCCGGAGAAGAAGAACGTCACGTGGGCGTACTTCTCGGTTTCGGCGATGCGCAGCTGGGTCTTGCCGTTTTTCGCCAGGTATTCGCCGAGCACGTTGTCCAGGCTGGCCGGGGCGAACGCGGCCGGGGCCGGGATTTTTGCCGAGTACTGGGTCAGGCCGATGAAGGCTGCGACTTTTGGCAGGCGCGCGCGGGGGAATTCGTTGAAATCGGGCTCGACGAACACGCGGGACAGCTCGCGAGCACGGTCGGCGCGGAAGTTCATGAACACCACTGCGTCGCCGTCTTCAACCTTGACCGCATCGCCGATGCGCGTGGCCTTGACGAATTCGTCGCTCTCGTCGCGGGCGTAGGCGGCTTCAAGGCCGGACAGGGCGGTGGGTGCGGTGAATTCGGCGGTGCTGTCGACGATCAGGTTGTACGCGGCGCTGACACGGTCCCAGCGGTTGTCGCGGTCCATGGCGAAGTAGCGGCCGATCAGGCTGGCGATGCGGCCCTTGCCGAGCTTGGCGAAGGTGGCGTCGAGCAGTTCGATGGACGACTGCGCGCTGCGCGGCGGGGTGTCGCGGCCGTCGAGGAAGGCGTGCAGGTAGATTTTTTCGGCGCCACGTTGCGCCGCCAGCTCGGCCATGGCCACCAAGTGGTCCTGATGGCTGTGCACGCCACCATCGGACAGCAGGCCAAGAATGTGCACGGCTTTGCCGGCACCTACGGCCTTGTCCACGGCGCCGGTGAGTACCGGGTTTTCGAAGAACTCGCCGTCGCGGATGGCCTTGGTGACCCGGGTGAAGTCCTGGTACACCACACGGCCGGCGCCCAGGTTCATGTGACCGACTTCGGAGTTGCCCATTTGCCCGTCTGGCAGGCCGACATCCATGCCGGAACCGGAGATCAAACCATGCGGCTGGGTGGCGCGCAGGCGGTCGTAGACCGGTGTGTTGGCGGCGTAGATGGCATTGTATTCGGGGCTTTCGCTATGACCGAAGCCATCCAGGATGATCAGAACCAGAGGTTTAGGCGTACTCGTCATCAATCAAACTCACGGTTGTTCAAAGATGATAAAGACACGCATTTTAGGGCAAATACGCCACCTGCGGCGAATATTCCTCCCCTTGCCCGACCAGTGCAGTCGGATTTGCAGCATGAAGCCTGCCATCCCTCCGGCCTGCCGGGCTTTGGCGGTCATGGGGGGCTGTGTATACTGGCCGCCATTTTCAATCGCCTGGAACACCCCCGATGGTTGCTCACCTGATTCAATTCGCGACAGATCACTTCATCCTGGTGGCGATCTTCGTCGTTCTGCTGGTACTGCTGCTGATCAACGAAGTGCGTCGTGGCGGCCAGAGCCTGAGCACCGGCCAGCTGACCGCGCTGGTCAACGCCGACAAGGCCCTGGTGATCGATATCCGCCCTGCCAAGGAGTATTCCGCCGGGCACATCGTCGGTGCGGTGAACATCCCGCAGGACAAGCTGGTCAGCCGTATGGCCGAGCTGGAAAAGCACAAAGAGAAGACCCTGATCGTCGTCGACGCGATGGGCCAGCAGTCCGGCACCATCTGCCGCGAGCTGCTCAAGGCTGGTTACACCGCTGCCAAGCTCAGCGGTGGCGTATCCAGCTGGAAAGCCGATAACCTGCCCCTGGTGAAGTGATATGAAGCCCGTCATCGTCTACTCCAGCGACTACTGCCCCTACTGCATGCGCGCCAAACACTTGCTCCAGAGCAAGGGCGTGGCGTTCGAGGAGATCAAGGTCGACGGCAAACCGCAGGTTCGCGCCGAAATGAGCCAAAAGGCCGGCCGTACCTCGGTGCCGCAGATCTGGATCGGCAGCACGCATGTCGGTGGTTGCGATGACCTCTATGCCCTGGAGCGCGCCGGCAAGCTCGACGCGCTGCTGGCGGCCTGATTTCGCACTGCATTCAAGAACATTAGGAAAAGGATCTGCCATGACTGATCAACAGAACAACGGCGCCGCCGAAGCCAACGGCCCGCAATTTTCCCTGCAGCGCATCTACGTGCGCGACCTCTCGTTCGAGGCCCCGAAAAGCCCGCAGATCTTCCGTCAGCAGTGGGAACCGAGCGTTTCGCTGGACCTGAATACCCGTCAGAAAGCCCTGGAAGGCGACTTCCACGAAGTGGTGCTGACCCTGTCGGTGACCGTCAAGAACGGTGACGAAGTGGCCTTCATCGCCGAAGTGCAGCAGGCCGGCATCTTCCTGATCTCGGGCCTGGACGCCGCGTCCATGAGCCACACCCTCGGCGCGTTCTGCCCCAACATCCTGTTCCCGTACGCCCGCGAGACCCTGGACAGCCTGGTGACCCGTGGTTCGTTCCCGGCGCTGATGCTGTCGCCGGTCAACTTCGACGCCCTGTACGCGCAAGAGATGCAGCGCATGCAGGAAGCTGGCGAAGCGCCGACTGTGCAGTAAGACTGCCGGTCTTGAAAAAGCGCCTCTCGGGGGCGCTTTTTTGTTGCTTGTACCGGCCCTTTCACGGGCAAGCCCGCTCCCACAGGTACTGCACAGGTTTCAAGGTTGATGCAGTCCTTGTGGGAGCGGGCTTGCCCGCGAAGAGGCCATGACAGGCTAAAGATCAGCTCCCGGCAAAGCCGTTCTGCCGCCAGGCCTCGTACACCGTCACCGCCACGGTATTGGACAGGTTCAGGCTGCGACAGCCCGGGCGCATCGGCAGGCGCAGGCGCTGCTCGGCCGGCAGGCTGTCCAGCACCTCTGCCGGCAGGCCGCGGCTCTCGGGGCCGAACACGAAGGCATCGCCGGGTTGGTAGGCGACTTCGTGGAACGGGTGCGAACCCTTGGTGGTGAAGGCGAACAGCCGCGGGTTGCCGAGGCTTTCAAGGCAGGCGGCCAGGCTTTCGTGGCGCTTGAGCGTGGCATACTCGTGGTAGTCCAGCCCGGCGCGGCGCAGGCGCTTGTCGTCCAGTTCGAAGCTGATCGGCTCGATCAGGTGCAGGGCGCAGCCGCTGTTGGCGCACAGGCGGATGATGTTGCCGGTATTCGGCGGAATTTCTGGTTGAAAAAGGATGACGTGAAACATGCACGGCTCCAAGCATGAAGATGACGGGCATTCTACCTCCGAACCCGATGTGCGTTCGAAGGCCATGCCGCGGATGATCCTGTCGCTGGCGCTGGTCGGGGTGATGGTCGGGCTGATGATCGGCCGCCTGACCGCGCCGGACGAGCTGGTGCTCGAGCAGGTGGCGGTGGTGCAGGACGGGTTGGATCTGTGGTTCAACGAAGAACCACCGCTGCATGGCGAGAATGTCGAGGGTACCGTGGCCGTGGTGTTCCAGGCCGAGGGCAAGAGCCAGCGCGGGCAGTTGATGCTGCAGGGCAAGCCGGTGGGGTGGCGTTTGCAGAAGAGCCAGGAGGGTCTGCTGCTGACCCTGATTGCCGCGCGCCCCCTGCGTGGCGAGTGGGCCGGTGCAGAGGACGCGGGGCGCTGGAAGGTGCAGGTGAGGCTGCACGAATAAAAGAGGGGAATTCCCGGCCTGCCTGTACCGAGGTCCCCAAAGCAGGTGTTGCTTGAATAAAAAGGGGATTTCCCGGCCTGCCTGTACCAGGGTCCCCGAAGCGGGTGCATTGCTGCGAATAAAAAGGGGATTTCCTGGCCTGCCTGTACCAAGGTCCCCGAAGTGGGTGTCGCTACGAATAAAGAGGGGGGATATCCCGGCCTGCCTGTACCGAGGCCCCCGAAACTGGAGATGTATTACTTATTGCAGGGGGCGTGCCAGTTTTGTGAAGCCCGTAAATAAAGGGCTTTGAGGGGGATTTGGCCGGTTTTTCAGGGGGTTTTTGCCTTCGCGAGGTGCAGCAGGCACAGGAACGGTGCATGGGCTCGAAACGACTGGGGCCGCAAAGCGGCCCCAGTGGTGATGAAGTCTGGCTAAGATCAGTGCTCGTCGCCGTCATCATCCTCGGCGCCGTCCACCTTCATGCCCAGCTCCTTGATCTTGCGGGTCAGGGTGTTGCGGCCCCAGCCCAGCAGCACGGCGGCATCGCGGCGCCGGCCTGCGGTGTGCTTGAGGGCGGTCTCGATCATGATCCGCTCGAAGCTGGGCACGGCGCTGTCGAGCAGGCTCGACTGGCCGCGGGCCAAGGCCTGGTCGGCCCACTGGCGCAGGGCCTGCTCCCAGTTGGTGACCGGTGCGGCGTCCGATGGCAGGTTGAGCAGCTCTGGGGGCAGGTCGCCCACCAGCACCTCGCGGCTCGAGGCCATCACGGTGATCCAGCGGCAGGTGTTTTCCAGCTGGCGCACGTTGCCCGGCCACGGCAGGTTGCGGATGAACTCTTCGGTTTCCGGCTTGAGCAGCTTGGGCTCTACCGCCAGTTCCTGGGCGGCGCGGCCGAGGAAGTGACGGGCCAGGGCCGGGATGTCCTCGCGCCGGTCAGCCAGGCGCGGGATATGAATGCGGATTACGTTCAGGCGGTGGAACAAGTCCTCACGGAACTTGCCGGCTTGCACCAGCGATTCGAGGTTCTGGTGGGTGGCGGCGATGATGCGCACGTCCACCTTCACCGGCACGTGGCCACCGACGCGGTAGAACTCGCCATCGGCCAGCACCCGCAGCAGGCGGGTCTGGGTATCGGCCGGCATGTCGCCGATCTCGTCGAGGAACAGGGTGCCGCCGTCGGCCTGCTCGAAGCGCCCGCGGCGCAGGTTGGCGGCACCGGTGAAGGCGCCCTTTTCATGGCCGAACAGCTCGGACTCCATCAGGTCCTTGGGGATCGCCGCCATGTTCAGGGCGATGAACGGCGACGCTGCCCGCGGGCTGTGGCGGTGCAGGGCGTGGGCCACCAGCTCCTTGCCGGTACCGGATTCACCGTTGATCAGCACGGTGATGTTGGAGTGGCTCAGGCGGCCGATAGCGCGGAACACCTCCTGCATCGCCGGCGCTTCGCCGATGATCTCGGGCGTGCGGGTGAGGGCCTGGGGCACGTCCAGCCCCTGCTGCTCCTGGGCATGCTGGTTGGCACGCTTGACCAGCGACACCGCCTCGTCCACGTCGAACGGCTTGGGCAGGTACTCGAAGGCGCCGCCCTGGTACGAGGCTACGGCGCTGTCCAGGTCGGAATGGGCGGTCATGATGATCACCGGCAGGCGCGGGTGCTGCTCGCGGATCTGCGCCAGCAGGTCGAGGCCGCTGGCCCCCGGCATGCGAATGTCGGAGATGATCACGTCCGGCTGCTGGCGCGCCAGGCGGCCCATGACGCCGTCGGCGCTGTCGAAGCTCTGGGTGTTCATGCCCTCTTGCTGCAGGGCTTTTTCCAGCACCCAGCGGATGGAGCGATCATCATCGACGATCCAGACGGTTTCACTTCGGCTCATGAGGCGTTGGCTCCTTGTTCCAGCGGCAGGTAGATCGAGAACGCGGTGTGGCCAGGGTGGCTTTCGCACTCGATCAGCCCCTGGTGCTGGCTGATGATGTTCTGGGTGATGGCCAGGCCCAGCCCGGTACCGTCCGGGCGGCCGCTGACCATGGGGTAGAAGAGGGTGTCCTGCAGCTCGGCGGGGATGCCGGGGCCGTTGTCGATGATCTCGACCCGCGCCACCAGGCGGTGGCGCACATGGCCGATGGTGAACTGGCGTACTGCACGGCTGCGCAGGCTGATGCGCCCCAGGCGCAGTTCGTTCTGGCCGCTGATGGCCTGCATGGCGTTGCGCACGATGTTGAGCACGGCCTGGATCATCTGCTCGCGGTCGATCAGCACGTCGGGCAGGCTTGGGTCGTAGTCGCGCACCAACGTGATGCCGCCCTGGGTTTCGGCCTCCACCAGGCTGCACACGCGTTCCAGCACTTCGTGGATGTTGGTCATGGCCAGCGACGGCAGCTTGTTCGAGCCGAGCATGCGGTCGACCAGGTTACGCAGGCGGTCGGCCTCTTCGATGATCACGTTGGTGTAGTCGCGCAGGCCGTCGCTGGGCAGCTCGCGGGCCAGCAACTGCGCGGCGCCGCGAATGCCGCCCAGCGGGTTCTTGATTTCGTGGGCCAGGCCGCGCACCAACATCTTGGTGGTTTCCTGCTTGCTCAGCTGGGCCTCTTCCTTGGTGATGCGCAGCAGGCGGTCACGCGGGTGCACCTCCAGCAACAGCAGGGTGTTGCCCTGGTGCAGGATCGGCGTCACGGCGTAGTCGACGGTGATCGCCTGGCCGGTCAGCGAGGTCAGCTGGGCTTCGCGCTTGGTGAACGGGTGCGCCTGCTCCACCGCCTGGCGCAATGAGTTGAGCGCCTCGGTCGATTCGGTGAACAGTTCGCTGATGAACTGCCCATGGCTGCGCTGGCCGCTGACGGCCAGAAGCATCTCGGCGGCCGGGTTCATGTACTCAAGGCGCAGCTCGGCATTTAGCAAGAGCGTGGCCGTGGTCAGGTTGTCCAGAAGCAGACGGTGCTGTGCATCGCTGATGGTCATAAGGCGTCGTTGACCTCTTTTGGCGCCTGCCTGCCCGGTGCATGCCCGGGGCAGGGGCGCTATGGATCCGCTGATGCGAGAAAAATGCAAGAAACAAACCAAGGCTCCGAAAAGAAGCGGAATTTCCTGATAAAGACCTTGAAGTGCGCAAATTCGGCTCAGAATTCACGGGTTTATCGTTTCACTTGACCCGTTTTGGTGTGCAGGGCGGGTGCATGAATGGATTAGTGCACCAATATAGAGCATTGCATGCATTACTGTTTTCGGCACACCTGCCCGGTGGCGCGAACCTGTGCCAGCACATCGGCCTCCCGTACAGGGACCTGCACCGGTATGTCGTGCGCCCATTTGTGTCGGGCAACCGAGCTTGCCAGCTCCAGGCGCTTTTCGATGGCGCTGAGCAAGGGGGCGAATTCGACATGGGAGGACGGTGGGGCGCTGCATCCTGGCAGGGCAAGGGCCAGGCACAGCGAAAACAGGGCAGGGGTGTGGCGCATGATGATCTCCTTATACCGGGAGACCACAGTGTTGGGCAGCAGGGGGCAGGCCGCTTGCAGGACGCTTCTGAAACAAAGGAGCGAACAAACAAAAACGGCCTTCCGAAGAAGGCCGTCTCAGAGGTTATCGACGCCAGGCGCCGATCACATCAGCAGCTGTAGTACAGCTCGTATTCCAGCGGGTGCACGAAGGTGCGGACCTTGATTTCTTCTTCGCTCTTCAGCTCGATGAAGGCATCGATGAAGTCGTCGGAGAACACGCCGCCCTTGGTCAGGAACGCACGGCCTTTGTCCAGCTCTTCCAGGGCCTCTTTGAGGCTGCCGCAAACCTGCGGGATGTCCTTGGCCTCTTCTGGCGGCAGGTCATACAGGTTCTTGTCGGCGGCATCGCCTGGGTGGATCTTGTTCTGGATGCCGTCCAGGCCAGCCATCAGCAGGGCCGCGAAGGCCAGGTACGGGTTGGCCGATGGGTCCGGGAAGCGCGCTTCGATACGGCGGGCTTTCGGGCTGCCGACGTAAGGAATGCGGATCGAGGCGGAACGGTTGCGGGCCGAGTAGGCCAGCATGACCGGGGCTTCGAAGCCTGGGACCAGACGCTTGTACGAGTTGGTCGACGGGTTGGTGAAGCCGTTCAGGGCCTTACCGTGCTTGATGATGCCGCCGATGAAGTACAGGGCGGTGTCGGACAGGCCGGCATAGCCTTCGCCGGAGAAGGTGTTCTTGCCTTCTTTCCAGATCGACATGTGCACGTGCATGCCCGAGCCGTTGTCTCCGTACAGCGGTTTCGGCATGAAGGTGGCGGTGCGGCCGTAGGCGTCGGCAACGTTGTGCACGACGTATTTCAGGGCCTGTACTTCGTCAGCCTTCTTCACCAGGGTGTTGAACTTGACGCCGATTTCGTTCTGGCCGGCAGTTGCCACTTCGTGGTGGTGAACTTCGACGGTCTGACCCATTTCTTCC
Organism: Pseudomonas xanthosomatis; assembly: GCF_019139835.1. Classification (NCBI taxonomy): domain Bacteria; kingdom Pseudomonadati; phylum Pseudomonadota; class Gammaproteobacteria; order Pseudomonadales; family Pseudomonadaceae; genus Pseudomonas; species Pseudomonas xanthosomatis. The sequence goes on from NZ_CP077075.1 coordinate 877,648, forward strand.
AGTGCGTTGCACATGGCAGTACGGATTTCGTGGTCGTGGTCGAACGGCGGAACCGGGAAGTAGCCGCCTTTGACGCCCGGGCGGTGGCCTTTGTTGCCGCCTTCGACGTCAGCACCGGTCATCCACGAGCCTTGCTCGGAGAAGATCTTGAACATCGAGCCGGAGATGTCCGACTGGAACTTCACTTCGTCGAAGATGAAGAACTCAGGCTCTGGGCCTGCGAAGACGGTGTCACCGATGCCGGTGCTCTTCAGATACTCTTCGGCGCGCTTGGCGATCGCACGTGGGTCGCGATCGTAGCCCTGCATGCTCGACGGGTCGACGATGTCGCAGGTGATGATCAGGGTCGGTTCTTCGGTGAACGGGTCCAGTACGGCGGTTTCGTCGACCGGCATCAGGATCATGTCCGATGCTTCGATGCCTTTCCAGCCAGCGATGGAGGAGCCGTCGAACATCTTGCCGACTTCGAAGAAGTCTTCATCCAGGCCATCACGCGCCGGCATGGTCACGTGATGCTGAGTGCCTTTGGTGTCCGTGAAACGCAGATCAATCCACTTGACGTCATGATCTTTGATGAGTTGAACCGACTTCGACATGTTGTCCTCCGGATGGTCTAGGGTGCGTCACAACGCTGCCCTGGAAAAAGGGTGTCGCCGGGCGCGGATAGTCGGCCAAGCTTACCTGCCTCACAAGGGAGCAAATTGCATGCCAGTGCCCGAAAATGGCGAGGGCGGGATAAAAGGGGGCGTTTGCGGGCATTTGGCGGTGGGCGGCAGAGGAAAAGCGCACCGCAAAGATGCGTTATTTGGCGTTAAGGCACCATTATGGTGCACTCCTTGAGTGGTGTGCTTCGTTTGAGGGCCCTTTCGCGGGCAAGCTCGCTCCCACAGGGTCTGGCATGGCCTAGAGAAGTTGCACGGTCCCTGTAGGAGCGGGCTTGCCCGCGAAAGGGCCGGAACAGGCGGCACAAAACGCAACCCCTGCATTTATCTCAACGCTCCTGTACAAAAGTTGCTCAAAACCTGAGCAATTTCCGCTATAATTCGCGCCCCCTATTTTTGGCAGGCCCTGCGCGCGCTGTTAAACCAATGAAACTTATCGTCAAAGTCTTCCCAGAGATCACCATCAAGAGCCGACCGGTGCGCAAGCGCTTCATTCGCCAGCTCGGCAAGAACATCCGCAACGTGCTCAAGGACCTTGACCCTGAGCTCGCGGTCGATGGTGTCTGGGACAATCTCGAGGTGGTCAGCCGCATCGAGGACGAGAAGATCCAGCGCGAGATGATCGAGCGCCTCACCTGCACCCCGGGTATTACCCACTTCCTGCAGGTCGAGGAATACCCGCTGGGCGACTTTGACGACATCGTCGCCAAGTGCAAGCAGCACTTCGGCCACCTGCTGGCCGGCAAGCGCTTCTCGGTGCGCTGCAAGCGCGGCGGCCACCATGACTTCACCTCGATGGACGTCGACCGCTACGTCGGCAGCCAGCTGCGCCAGCAGTGCGGCGCCGCCGGCATCGACCTGAAGACGCCTGAAGTCGTGGTGCGCATGGAAATCCGCGACCAGCGCCTGTACGTGATCCACAACCAGCACAACGGCATCGGCGGCTACCCGCTGGGCGCCCTGGAGCAAACCCTGGTGCTGATGTCCGGCGGTTTCGACTCCACCGTGGCGGCCTACCAGATGATGCGCCGCGGCCTGATGACCCACTTCTGCTTCTTCAACCTCGGCGGGCGTGCCCACGAGCTGGGCGTGATGGAAGTGGCGCACTTCTTGTGGAAGAAGTACGGCAGCAGCCAGCGCGTGCTGTTCATCAGCGTGCCGTTCGAAGAAGTGGTCGGCGAGATTCTGAACAAGGTCGACAACAGCTACATGGGCGTGACCCTCAAGCGCATGATGCTGCGCGGCGCCGCGCACATGGCCGAGCGCCTGCAGATCGACGCCCTGGTTACCGGCGAGGCGATCTCGCAAGTGTCCAGCCAGACCCTGCCGAACCTGTCGATCATCGATTCGGCCACCGACAAGCTGGTGCTGCGCCCGCTGCTGGCCAGCCACAAGCAGGACATCATCGACCAGGCAACCGAAATCGGCACCGCCGACTTCGCCAAGCACATGCCTGAATACTGCGGCGTGATTTCGGTGAACCCCACCACCCATGCCAAGCGTCACCGCATGGAGCACGAAGAAAAGCAGTTCGACATGGCCGTGCTGGAACGTGCCTTGGAGCGCGCCAAGTTCATCTCCATCGACCACGTGATCGACGAGTTGGGCAAGGATATCGAAATCGAGGAAGTGGCCGAGGCACTGCCTGGCCAGATCGTCATCGACATCCGTCACCCCGATGCCCAGGAAGACCAACCCTTGGCGCTGGACGGTATCGAAGTCCAGGCCATGCCGTTCTACGCCATCAACAGCAAGTTCAAGCACCTGGACCCTACGCGCCAGTACTTGCTGTATTGCGACAAAGGTGTGATGAGCCGTTTGCACGCACACCACCTGCTCAGTGAGGGACATGCCAATGTGCGTGTTTATCGTCCGGCATAAGACGCCAGGGCTGTATGGCGGCAGCATCCGCCATCGCCCTCCCGACCACCGGGCCCGCTGAGCCTAAAAGCGTACATATTCGCCGCCTACACTAGGTGGCAACCGAATCCTCTGATCGAGATACAGTTGTGATCGAAAAACTGCGTAACATCGCCATCATCGCCCACGTTGACCATGGTAAAACCACCCTGGTCGACAAACTGCTGCGCCAGTCCGGCACCCTGGAACGTAACGAGCTCAACGACGAGCGCGTCATGGACTCCAACGACCAGGAAAAAGAGCGCGGCATTACCATTCTGGCGAAAAACACCGCCATCAACTGGAACGGCTACCACATCAACATCGTCGACACCCCCGGCCACGCCGACTTCGGTGGCGAGGTTGAGCGTGTAATGTCGATGGTCGACTCGGTGCTGCTGCTGGTCGACGCCCAGGACGGCCCTATGCCGCAAACCCGCTTCGTAACCAAAAAAGCCTTCGAAGCAGGCCTGAAGCCAATCGTCGTGATCAACAAGGTTGACCGTCCGGGCGCGCGTCCTGACTGGGTTCTGGACCAGATCTTCGACCTGTTCGACAACCTCGGTGCCACCGACGAACAGCTGGACTTCAAAGTCGTCTACGCCTCGGCCCTGAACGGCATCGCCGGCCTGGACCACACCGAAATGGGCGAAGACATGACCGCCCTGTACCAGTCGATCGTCGACAACGTACCGGCTCCGGACGTTGACCGTGAAGGCTCGTTCCAGATGCAGATCTCCGCTCTGGACTACAACAGCTTCCTGGGTGTTATCGGCGTTGGCCGTATCGCCCGTGGCCGCATCAAGCCGAACACCCCGGTGGTTGCCATCGACGTTGACGGCAAGAAGCGTAACGGCCGTATCCTGAAACTGATGGGCCACCACGGCCTGCACCGCGTCGACGTCGAAGAAGCCCAGGCTGGCGACATCGTTTGCATCAGCGGTTTCGACGAGCTGTTCATCTCCGACACCCTGTGCGCCCCGGACGCGGTAGAGGCCATGAAGCCGCTGACCGTCGACGAACCGACCGTTTCGATGACCTTCCAGGTCAACGACTCGCCGTTCTGCGGTAAAGAAGGCAAGTTCGTCACCAGCCGCAACATCAAGGACCGTCTGGACAAGGAGCTGCTGTACAACGTAGCCCTGCGCGTTCAGGAAACCGATTCCCCTGACAAGTTCAAGGTATCGGGCCGTGGTGAGCTGCACCTGTCGGTGCTGATCGAAACCATGCGCCGTGAAGGCTTCGAGATGGCCGTAGGCCGCCCTGAAGTGATCATCCGCGAAGTCGACGGCGTGAAGCAGGAACCGTTCGAGAACGTCACCATCGACATCCCTGAAGAATCCCAGGGCAAGGTCATGGAAGAGATGGGCCTGCGTAAGGGCGACCTGACCAACATGGTTCCGGATGGCAAGGGCCGTGTGCGCCTTGAGTACAACATCCCGGCCCGTGGCCTGATCGGTTTCCGTAACCAGTTCCTGACCCTGACCAACGGCGCAGGCATCCTGACCTCGATCTTCGATCGCTACGACACCATGAAGTCGGGCCAGATGTCCGGCCGTCTGAACGGCGTTCTGGTTTCGGTCGAGACCGGCAAGGCCCTGACCTACTCGCTGGAAACCCTGCAGGCGCGCGGCAAGCTGTTCGTCGAGCACGGCCAGGAGATCTACAACGGTCAGATCATCGGCCTGAACAGCCGCGACAACGACCTGGGCGTTAACCCGACCAAAGGCAAGAAGCTCGACAACATGCGTGCTTCGGGCAAAGACGAAGTCATCGCCCTGGTACCGCCAGTTCGCCACACCCTCGAGCAGGCCCTGGAATTCATCCAGGACGACGAGCTGTGCGAAGTGACGCCGAAGTCGATCCGTCTGCGCAAGAAAATCCTGGACGAAGGCGAGCGTACCCGCGCTGCCAAGAAAGCCAAGAACTGAGTCATTAGTTCCGGCTGAATGAAAACGCCCCCGGTCGAAAGGCCGGGGGCGTTTTTGTTTGTATTGCATTTCTTGGTATTGCTGTTGAAGCACTTGCTCACGAAGCCTTTTTGGCAGCGCGATCTGCGCTCAGTAGCCTGTCTGTTCGAGGTGCTACGGAGAAGTGCATGAAAGGCAAGGCGTGGCGTGAACATTTGGCTGCCGGAAGGATCGAGGCCGCCGGCAGGTCATGGTGCCTGCAGCATCTTCAGGCGCATACCCATGGATTGTTGCTGCCAGGGGTGCCAGTGGCCATCGAGGCGACACTGCACTTCGAATACTCGAGCCACTGCGTCAGCCATGGCCCGCCTCACGGGCAGGCGTTGGACTTTCAGGCCATCGGCCTTGACAGGTTGGTGATTGACAGCAGAGGGATTAGCCGGGCGTTCTGCCCGGTTCGGTATGGCTTGTCATTGCAGTTGCCAAGCATCATGAGCACCTTGGCCGACAGACAGTGCCTGTTCACCGGTCACAGCAACTGGTTGACAGTCGAAGGCAATCAATTCGGTTTTCCCGAGGGTACTCAGTACGAGGTGTATTTCAATATGCGCCGCGAATCGACAAAAGTCCTCAAGGTCCATGTCGAGAGCGCGTACGTGCGAGACCCTGAGCACCCATCGGCGGGCAAGGGAAGGTTCAAGCGGCATGAGAAGATCAAAGGCTGGTTGCTGATGCTGAAGAAGCTGAGAAACGAACCTGTGCGCAGGCCCGCACGTCGGTAAGCTTCCCCCAGAAATACGAAACCCCCAATGAAGGGGGTCGTATCGCGAATGCCCTTAGGGATTGCTCCCATCAACCGGCACGGCCGGAACCACATGGCGGCGTCTGGACACTTGCCCGAAGGAAAGCTCCGTGTATATCCAGACAAGCCGGATTTTATAGGGCATGCAGTGACAGCGTCAACGCCCGACCACCTTGGGCTTGTACGCACAGTACCCCGGCCGCGGCCCGACCTTGGGGTGGTTGCGGCAGGTATCCGGGCGCTTGTCGTAGATGGTGCACAGGCGGCTCTTGCGATCCAGATACATGCAGTCATCGTTGCTCATCCGGGTCAGGGTGAAGATTCCCGACTTCTGGTTGAAGCGTTCGATGATGCCTTCCTTCTGCAGGCGCTTGGCCACGTTCTTCGGTGGCTCGTCCTTTTCGAATTCATCTACCACGCCAATGCGGATCAGATCCTTGATCTTCACCTCCACCGGCAGGGTGCAGCAGGTCGAATGGCAGCCACCGCACATGTGGCTGGCATAGCGCTGCCAGGTCTCCAGGCGGTCGACTTCGGCGGCGGCGATCAGGGTCGTTTTCATTTTTTGGGGGCGAATCACGGTCTTTGGGCGCGCGATCATACCGGAGTTGTTCAAAATGTGAACAACCTTTCGCCTGATTCGCCGCCGCTTGATGAAAACCGCGAACCGCCACTGTCGCTCCGTGTCAGAGCGTCTAGGCTGAACAATCTCCCTGCGCTTTCGCCTACTTGCCCGAGGATGCCGCATGTCCCAGGAAAACAAGGCCCGTGAGGCCAAAGCTCGTGATGTAGAGGTGGCGGAATTTCGCGCCGCCGTGCTGGCCAAGCTGACCTACGCGGTCGGCAAGGACCCTGAACACGCCTTCGACCACGACTGGTTCGAGGCCATTGCCCTGGCTGCCCGCGACCACATGGTCGACCACTGGATGGACCACACCCGCCAGGCCTACCGCCGCAGCCAGAAGCGGGTGTACTACCTCTCCCTCGAATTTCTCATCGGCCGGCTGCTGTACGACAGCCTGAGCAACCTCGGCTACCTGGATATCGCCCGCGAGGCGCTCGAAGGGCTGGACGTGGACCTTGAGCGCATCCGCCTGCTGGAGCCCGACGCGGCGCTGGGCAACGGTGGCCTTGGCCGCTTGGCGGCGTGCTTCATGGAGAGCATGTCGACCCTGGGTATCGCCGCCCACGGCTACGGCATCCGCTACGAGCACGGCCTGTTCCGCCAGGCGGTGGTAGACGGCTGGCAACAGGAACAGACCGAGAACTGGCTGGATTTTGGCAACCCCTGGGAGTTCGAGCGGGCCGAGGTGATCTACCCGATCAGCTTTGGCGGCAGTGTCGAGACCGTGGTCGAAACCAGCGGCCAGCAGCGCCAGGTATGGACGCCGGGCGAGACGGTGCGGGCGGTGGCCTACGACACGCCGGTGGTCGGCTGGCGCGGCTCCAGCGTCAACACCCTGCGCCTGTGGCGTGCCCGGGCGCTGGAAGAGCTGCACCTGGAGCGCTTCAACGCCGGTGACCACCTGGGTGCGGTGGCCGAGGTGGCCCGCGCCGAAAGCATCTCGCGGGTACTGTACCCGGCCGACAGCACCGAGGCCGGCCAGGAACTGCGCCTGCGCCAGGAGTACTTCTTCGTGTCGGCGTCGCTGCAGGACCTGCTGCGACGCCACCTGAACATGCACGACAACCTGCTCAACCTGCCCGATGCTGCGGCCATCCAGCTCAACGACACCCACCCTTCGATCGCCGTGGCCGAGCTGATGCGCCTGCTGGTGGACCAGCACGAAATCCCCTGGGACACCGCTTGGGAGCTGACCGTCGGCACCCTGGCCTACACCAACCACACGTTGTTGCCCGAAGCGCTGGAAACCTGGCCAGTGGCGCTGATGGAGCGCATGCTGCCGCGGCACATGCAGATCATCTACCTGATCAATGCCTACCACATCGACGCCCTGCGGGCGAAGGGCCTGCACGACTTCGACGTGCTGCGCGCGGTTTCGCTGATCGAAGAAGACAACGGCCGCCGGGTGCGCATGGGCAACCTGGCGTTTCTCGGCTCGCACAGCGTCAACGGCGTGTCGGCGCTGCACAGCAAGCTGATGAAAAGCACGGTGTTCGCCGAGCTGCACAAGCTCTACCCGCAGCGCATCAACAACAAGACCAACGGCATCACCTTCCGCCGCTGGCTGTACCAGGCCAACCCGCAACTCACGGCGATGCTGGTGGAGGCCCTGGGCGAGGGCGTGCTGGACGACCCCGAAGGCAAGCTCAAGGGCCTGGCGCCGTTCGCCGACAAGGCCAGCTTTCGCAAGCAGTTCGCCGCCCAGCGCCTGCACAGCAAGCGCGCCCTGGCCAGCATCATCCAGGACCGCATAGGCGTCACGGTCAACCCCGAGGCGCTGTTCGACGTGCAGGTCAAGCGCATCCACGAATACAAGCGCCAGTTGCTCAACCTGCTGCACACCGTGGCGCTGTACCAGGCCATGCGCAACGACCCGGGTACCGACTGGGTGCCGCGGGTGAAGATCTTCGCCGGCAAGGCTGCGGCCAGCTACCACCAGGCCAAGCTGATCATCAAGCTGGCCAACGACATCGCCCGGGTGGTCAACAACGACCCCACCGTGCGCGGCCTGCTGAAAGTGGTGTTTCTGCCCAACTACAACGTCAGCCTGGCCGAAAGCATCATCCCGGCGGCGGACCTGTCCGAGCAGATCTCCACCGCAGGCTACGAGGCGTCCGGCACCAGCAACATGAAGTTCGCCCTCAACGGCGCGCTGACCATCGGTACCCTGGACGGCGCCAACGTCGAGATGTGCGAGCAGGTGGGTGCTGAGAACATGTTCATCTTCGGCCTGACCGCCCAGCAGGTGGGCGCCCGGGGCAAGGCCGGCGACTTCGGCGCCAATGCCGCAATCGCCGCCTCCAGCCGCCTGGGCGATGTGCTGCAGGCGATCCGCAGCGGGGTGTTCTCGCCAGACGACCCGTCGCGCTATACCGCGCTGGTGGATGGCCTGGTGGCCTACGACCGCTTCCTGCTGTGCGCCGACTTCGACGCCTATTGGGATGCCCAGCGCCGGGTCGAGGAGTTGTGGCATTCGCCCCAGGACTGGTGGCGCATGGCGGTGCTCAACACCGCGCGGATGGGCTGGTTCTCGTCGGACCGGACCATCCGCGAGTACGCCAGCGAGATCTGGAAGGCGCTGGATTGAGGCGAGTCCGTCGCGGGGCAAGCCCGCTCCCACGGTCTGCAAGTCGTGGGAGCGGGCTTGCCCCGCGATGGGGCGCTCAGCCGACCACTGGCCAGGCCTCTGCTGAACCTAACCCCTTCAGGCGAGTCTCTTTGCTCGCTAGCCCGCAACACTCCCTGTAAACTGCGGGGGTTTTTTCCCCCTATCCTTTTCGGAGCCATACATGTCCCGCGTTACCCTGAGTCGCTATCTGATTGAGCAGACCCGCAGCAACAATACCCCTGCCGATCTGCGCTTCCTGATCGAAGTGGTGGCGCGTGCATGCAAGGAGATCAGCCACCACGTGTCCAAGGGCGCCCTGGGCGGCGTGCTGGGCAGCATGGGCACCGAAAACGTGCAGGGCGAAGTGCAGAAGAAGCTCGACGTGATCTCCAACGACATCCTGCTCGAAGCCAACGAGTGGGGCGGCCACCTGGCCGGCATGGCGTCCGAAGAAATGGACAACGCCTACCAGATCCCGGGCAAATACCCCAAAGGCGCCTACCTGCTGGTCTTCGACCCGCTGGACGGCTCGTCGAACATCGACGTCAACGTGTCGGTCGGCACCATCTTCTCGGTACTGCGTTGCCCCAACGAGTACCTGAGCCAGAACGAAACCCTGAACGAAAACGCCTTCCTGCAGCCAGGCACCCAGCAGGTTGCCGCCGGTTATGCCATCTACGGCCCGCAGACCATGCTCATTCTGACCCTGGGCAACGGCGTCAAGGGCTTCACCCTGGACCGCGAGCTGGGCAGCTTCGTGCTCACCCACGAGAACATCCGCGTGCCGGAAAGCACCGCCGAGTTCGCCATCAACATGTCCAACCAGCGCCACTGGGAAGCCCCGATCCAGCGCTACGTAGGCGAGTTGCTGGCGGGCGAGACCGGCCCGCTGAAAAAGAACTACAACATGCGCTGGATCGCCTCGATGGTGGCCGACGTGCACCGCATCCTCACCCGTGGCGGCCTGTTCATGTACCCGCGCGATGCCCGTGACCCAAGCAAGCCGGGCAAGCTGCGCCTGATGTACGAAGCCAACCCGATGTCGTTCATCATCGAACAGGCCGGCGGCGTGTCCACCGATGGTTACCAGCGCATCCTCGACATCCAGCCTGAAGGCCTGCACCAGCGCGTGTCGGTGATTCTCGGCTCGAAGGAAGAAGTGGAACGCGTCACCGCCTACCACAAGGAGTAACCCATGCTCGCACCTTGGCAGCCGTTGCTGGAATGGTGGTTCGGTTGGGGCACCAGTGCCCAGGCCGTGGCTGACGAGAAGAACACGCTGTGGTTCGGCAAGCATCACGATGCCGAGGCCCACGCGCAGTTTGGCGACCTGGTCGAGCAAGCCCTGGCGGGCGGGCTCGACGAGTGGCAGCAAAGCCCGCAGGGCTGGCTGGGCCTGTTGATTTTGCTGGACCAGCTGCCGCGCATGCTCTACCGCGACACGCCGCGCGCCTTCGACGGCGACCGGCGTGCGCAGGTGGTGGCGATGCAGGGTTTGCAGAAGGGCTGGGACTACCAGTTGCTGCCGATCCAGCGGGTGTTCGTGCTGCTGGTGCTGGAGCATGCCGAGGTGCTGGACTGGCAGAACCTGTGCGTCGAGCGCTACCAACTGCTGCTCGCTGAGCAGCCCGAGGCCAACCGCCGGTTGTTCGAAGGTTTCCTCGACTACGCCGAGCAGCACCAGCGGGTGATCGCCCGCTTCGGCCGCTTCCCGCACCGCAACCTGGTGCTGGGCCGGCCGAGCACCAGTGACGAGATGGACTTCCTGCTGGAACCTGGGTCCAGGTTCTGATCTGAGAGCCTATTCGCGGGCAAGTCGGGTCGCCGCACCGCCGCTCCCACAGGGGCAGCACAGCCTTTGAAATCTGTGCAGTCCCTGTGGGAGCGGGCTTGCCCGCGAAGCAGGCGCCGCAGATATCAGATCCTGAAGCTGCCCACCAGATGCTTCAACCGTTCCACCTGGCGTTCCAGGTCGGTGCAGGCACGCAAGGTGCTCTGCAGGTTCTGCACCCCTTCCTGATTCAGCGTATTGATTTCGGTGATGTCGACATTGATCGACTCGACCACGGCTGTCTGCTCTTCGGTGGCGGTCGCCACCGACTGGTTCATGCCGTCGATCTCGCCAATACGCTGGGTGACGCTGCCAAGGCGCTCGCCGGCCTGGTTGGCGATGCCCACGCTGCGGTCGCTGTGCTGCTGGCTCTGGCCCATGGTGCTCACCGCCATTTGCGCGCCGGCCTGCAGTTCCTCGATCAGGCGCTGTACCTGCTGCGCCGAATCCTGGGTGCGGTGGGCCAGGTTGCGTACTTCGTCGGCAACCACGGCAAAGCCACGCCCGGCTTCGCCGGCACGGGCTGCCTCGATGGCCGCGTTGAGCGCCAGCAGGTTGGTCTGCTGGGAGATGCCGCTGATCACGTCGAGAATCTGGCCGATGTTCACCGTGTGGCCGTTCAGCGTCTCGATGTTGCCGCTGGCATCGCTGATGCGCGCCGACAGCTGGTTCATCACCTCGATGGTCTCGCCGACCACCTGCTGGCCTTCTTCGGCCAGGCCACGGGCGGCGCTGGAGTGCTGCGAGGCCAGGGCGGCGTTCTGGGCGATTTCCTGGGCGGCGGCGCCCAGCTGGTTGATCGCCGCGGCCACGCTGCTGGTGCGGCTGGACTGTTGGTCGGCGTTGTGGATCGACGCATTGGAGGCGCTGATCACCTGGCCGGCCACGGTGTTCACTTGCCCGGTAGCCGAAGCCACCTCGCGGATCGACTCGTGGATACGCTCGACGAAACGGTTGAACGACTGCGCCAGGCTGCCGAACTCGTCCTGGGCGTGGATTTTCAGGCGCCGGGTCAGGTCGCCTTCGCCTTCGGCGATGTCATGCATGGCGCGGCCCATCATGTGCAGCGGCTCCATCAGCACACGAATCAGCAGGCCCAGCAGGGCGATGATCACCAGCACCGCAATCAGCGTGGCCACCACCGCCGAGGTGCGCAGCTCGCCCAGCATGGCGAAGGCCGCGTCCTGGTCCAGCACCAGCGCCACGTACCAGTCCGCCGACGGCACGCCGTCGACGTGGGTGAAGCTGATGAACTGCTTGCGGCCATCGACCCCGACCTCTTTCAGGCCGCTGCCGATGCGCGGGGTGTTGTCGGGGTACACATCGGCCAATGCCTTGAGTGCCAGCTCGCCCTTGGGGTGGATGAGGATCTTGCCTTCGCCGTTGACGATGAAGGCATGACCATGGCCGTCGAAGTCCAGGGTGTTGATCAGGTTGCTGATGGTTTGCAGGTCGGTGTCGACGCCGCTGACGCCGATCACCCGGCCGGCCTGCTGCACCGGCGTTGCCAGGGTGATCACCAGCTTGCCGGCCGAGGCCGAGATGTACGGCTCGGTGACGATGGTCTGGCCGGCGGCGGTGGCCGCCTTGTACCAGCCGCGTACCCGCGGGTCGTAGTCGGCGGCGCGGCTGCCCACCGGTACCGACTGCATGCTGCCGTCCTGGCCACCGAAGTAGGTGAGCATGAAGTTGCTGGCGTACACCGGCAGCGCCAGGCTGCGGTCCAGGCTGGCCTTGCCCGGGCCGTCGACGGCCACCTGCTGGGCGAAGGTGTTGAGCAGCTGGATGCGGCTGTCGAGCCAGTTGCGGATATTGCCGGCGGTCAGGTTGCCCAGGTCCTGCAGAGTGGCCTCCGTGTCACTGCGCAGGGACTGGCGTTGTCGATAATCGTTGAACAGCACGAAACAGGTGAAGGCAACGGCCACCACGAGGGCGGCGGCCAACAGGATCTTGTGGCTGAACTTGAGGTTCTTGGTCATTTTTGAAGGTCTGCGCACGGGCACGGAGGAGGGCGGATGCGGCATAAGGCCACATCCTCGACGACTGTTTCGTCACGCCGGGCAAAAACATTAACCGTTTGCGCAACAGCCGACCGACGGCAAGCGACGAAAACCTCGGCGGGCAGGGAACCGAGGACCCTTTTTCCCTTCTAAGCTCCCTGCAGGCCCTCGTACCTGTGTATCTACCTCCAGGAGTGTCCCTTCATGTCGTTGCGTTCCCTCGCCCTGTTGTCCTTGTGCGTCGTCCTGACTGCCTGCAGCAAGATCAACCAGGAAAACTATTCCAAGCTCAAGGCCGGCATGAACAAGGCCGAGGTCGAGCAGCTGCTCGGCACGCCCACCGAGTGCTCCGGCGCACTGGGCATGAGCAGTTGCACCTGGGGTGACGAGAAGAGCTTCATCAGCGTGCAGTACGCGGCCGACAAGGTATTGATGTATTCCGGGCAGGGCCTCAAATGAGGCGTCTGCACCTGCTGCTGGGCGTGTGCCTGGTGATGCTGCTGGGTGGCTGCGCCACCTCTGCCACCGACCCGCTGGCGCCGAAGACCGCAGGTGCGGTCGACCTCAAGCGTTACCAAGGCAAGTGGTTCGAGCTGGCCCGGCTGCCGATGAAGTACCAGGACGGCTGCGCCCAGGCCGAGGCCCACTACAACCTCAAACCCGACGGCACGGTGGGGGTGCTCAACCGCTGCCGCACCCTGGGTGACGAGTGGCTGCGCGCCGAGGGCCATGCCTCCATTCAGCAGGCCGGGCACACCGACAAGCTGTGGGTGGAGTTCGACAACTGGTTCACCCGCCTGGTGCCGGGTGTGGCCAGGGGTGACTACTGGATCCTCTACGTCGACGAGCGCTACCGCACCGCGATTGTCGGCAGCCCCGACCGCAAGTACCTGTGGATTCTGTCGCGCACGCCGTCGATGCCGGTGTGGGAGCGCGAGAGCCTGATGTCCAAGGCCCGCCAGCAGGGCTACGACACCCGCCGGCTGATCTGGCGCACGCCCGACAAGGACATCGTCGCCCGGCATTGAAGCCTGTTGCCTGGGCCTGTGGCGCTTTGCGAGCCTGACTCTCGATAAGCCTGTGGGAAGCGGCCTTGCCGGGGCGCCGTCCGGTCGCGATTGGGCTGCAAAGCAGCCCCCGGCAGTTTTGCATGATGCTGAAATTCTGGGGCTGCTACGCAGCCCAATCGCGACCGGACGGCGCCCCGGCAAGGCCGCTTCCCACAACGACCGCGTCGCGCTGGGCTTTTCAGCCCAGCAACTGGCGCAACACCTGGACAAACGCCCCGGCACTCTCTTCTTCCTGCCCGTGCCGCCCCTGGCGCACCACCCACTGGCCATTGACCATCACATCACGCACCTGGCGGTCGCCCCCGGCAAACAGCCAGCGGTTGAGAATGGCATCACCCTCGGCCACGGCCAGGTACGGGTCGTGCCCGTCCAGTACCAGCCAGTCGGCGCGCTTGCCCACCGCCAGCTCACCCACCGGCTGCCCCAGCGCCTGGGCGCCGCCCAGCAATGCCGCGTCGTACAGGGTGCGGCCGACCATCGGCTGGTCAGCGCGGTACAGCCGGTTGCGCCGCTGGTCACGCAGGCGCTGGCCATACTCCAGCCAGCGCAGTTCTTCCACCACGCTCAACGACACATGGCTGTCCGAGCCGATGCCCAGGCGCCCGCCCTGGGCCAGGTAATCCACCGCCGGGAAAATACCGTCGCCCAGGTTGGCCTCGGTGGTCAGGCACAGGCCGGCCACCGCACCACTGCGGGCCATGGCGCGGACCTCGTCGGGCTCGGCATGGGTGGCGTGCACCAGGCACCAGCGCCGGTCGACATCGGCGTTCTCGTACAGCCACTGCAATGGCCGCCGGCCGCTCCAGGCCAGGCAGTCATCGACTTCTTTCTGCTGTTCGGCGATATGAATATGCACCGGGCACTGGGCATCGCTGGCGCCCAGCACTTCGGTGATCTGACCGGGCATTACCGCGCGCAGCGAGTGGAAACACAGCCCCAGTTGCTGCGCCGGCTGCGCGCCGAGCAACGGCCCAAGCTGCTGTTGCAGGCGCAGGTACTGTTCGGTGGAGTTGATGAAGCGCCGCTGGCCGTCATTGGGCGCCTGGCCGCCAAAGCCCGAGTGGCTGTAGAGCACCGGCAGCAAAGTCAGGCCGATGCCCGTGGCGGCGGCAGCGGCGCTCAAGCGCAGCGACAATTCGGCCGGGTCGGCGTACGGGCGGCCGTCCTTGTCGTGGTGCACATAGTGGAATTCGGCCACCGAGGTGTAGCCAGCCTTGAGCATTTCGATGTACAGCTGGCGGGCGATCACCTGCAACTGCTCAGGGGTGACGTTGCCGGCCAGCCGGTACATCAGTTCGCGCCAGGTCCAGAAGCTGTCGTTGGGGTTGCCGACCACTTCCGCCAGCCCTGCCATGGCCCGTTGGAACGCGTGCGAGTGCAGGTTGGGCATGCCCGGCAGCACGGGCCCTGCCAGACGCTCGGCGCCTTCGGCGTCGGCATCGGCCATGACCGCTGTCAGCCGGCCATCGGCGGCGACTTCAAGGCGGACGTTGCGGGCCCAGCCCGTGGGCAGCAGAGCGCGTTCGGCAAAATAGACGGGCATCGGTGGCTTCCTGTTGTTGTCATGCTTGTATATACATATACAGCCGTTTGCCTGCCGGGTAAACTCCGGCAAGCTACCGTTCACTCCAACCGCACAAGGACCAACGCCGTGCCGACACCTCCTGTCTCCGAGCTGGTTGCCCAGATGGGCGAAGGGCCGGCGCCGCTCTATGCCCGGGTGAAACAGATGATCATCCAGCAGATCGAGAGCGGCAGCTGGCCGCCCCATCACCGGGTACCCTCGGAGAGCGAGCTGGTCGCCGAGCTGGGCTTCAGCCGTATGACCATCAACCGCGCCCTGCGCGAGTTGACCGCCGAGGGCCTTTTGGTGCGCATGCAAGGCGTCGGCACCTTCGTCGCCGAGCCCAAGACTCGCTCGGCGCTGTTCGAGGTCAACAACATAGCCGACGAGATCGCCGGGCGCGGCCACCAGCATAGCTGCCAGGTGATCAAGCTGGTCGAGGAGGCCGCCGGTTCCGAGCGCGCGCTGGCCCTGGACATGCGCGAAGGCCAGCGGGTGTTCCACTCGCTGATCGTGCACTTTGAAAACGGCGTGCCGGTGCAGATCGAGGACCGCTACGTCAACGCAGCCATCGCCCCGGACTACCTCAAGCAGGACTTCACCCGGCAGACGCCCTACGAGTACCTGTCCCAGGTGGCGCCGCTCACCGAGGGCGAGCACGTGGTCGAGGCCATTCTTGCCGAGCCTGACGAATGCCGCCTGTTGCAGATCGAGCGCGGCGAGCCGTGCCTGCTGATCCGCAGGCGTACCTGGTCAGGCCGCCAGCCGGTGACCGCGGCGCGGCTGATCCACCCCGGTTCCCGACATCGCCTGGAAGGACGTTTCAGCAAATGAGCCCGTTGCAGTTGTTGCGTGCCTGCGACTACCCGCGCATGCCCTGGAAGAATGGTGGGGGTTTCACCGAAGAGATCACCCGCGATAGCGGCGCAGGCCTTGAGGGTTTCGGCTGGCGCCTGTCGATCGCCGACATCGAGGCGTCCGGCGGTTTTTCCAGCTTTGCCGGCTACCAGCGGATCATCACCGTGCTGCAGGGCGACGGCATGCGCCTGAACGTGGACGGTCGCGACAGCCGGCCGTTGCTGCCCTTAGATGCCTTTGCCTTCAGCGGCGAGAGCCAGGTGGGCTGCACGCTGCTGGGCGGGCCCATTCGCGACTTCAACCTGATCTATGCCCCCGAGCGTTATCGTGCCCGCTTGCAGTGGTTCAATGGCGGCACCCGCTTTTACAGCGCTGCCGGCACGGTGCTGGTGTTCAGTGCGCAAGCGGACCTGCAGGTGGGTATCGATGGGCAACTGCAGCCGCCGCTGGGGTTGTACGACTGCCTGCAACTGAGCAGCAACGAGCGCCTGCTGGAGGTGGATGTGGTCGGGCGTTGCTGTGTGATCGAACTGACCGGGATTCACTGATTTTTTCGCCTGTCACCGCTCCCACAGGGGCGGTGTCGTTGCTGAGGACTGAGTTACACAGGTAACGCTTCCAAACGAGGCGCCCTGTTACCGAACGCCCCAGGATGGCGCAATGCCTTCTTGCCCCGATGGGCGCCCTGGCCACACCTCCCTGATTTTTCTTCCTCCTGAACCCCTTGCCCTTCGCGGCTTTCAGCGCACGCGCGCGGATCGTTTGCAACCCCCCACCCAGAACTTGGCATTTCAATTGCCTATGCTTGTATGTACAAGTAAAGCAGAGTGCGTGATAGTGGATAGGCCGTCCCCTTTCGCGTTGTACGAACCGCCCCATTGGCCCGCCGATCGCGCCGGGTTTGAATAGATCGCTCAAGGAGCACCTTCGTGACTGACAACAAGCTCAACAAATTCCGTGACGTCGAGATCCGCGCCCCGCGTGGCAACAAGCTCACCGCCAAGAGCTGGCTGACCGAAGCGCCGCTGCGCATGCTGATGAACAACCTCGACCCGCAAGTGGCGGAGAACCCCAAGGAGCTGGTGGTATACGGCGGCATCGGCCGCGCGGCGCGTAACTGGGAGTGCTACGACAAGATCGTCGCCACCCTCAAGGAGCTCAACGACGACGAAACCCTGCTGGTGCAGTCGGGCAAGCCGGTCGGCGTGTTCAAGACCCACAGCAACGCCCCGCGGGTGCTGATCGCCAACTCCAACCTGGTGCCGCACTGGGCCAACTGGGAGCACTTCAACGAACTGGACGCCAAAGGCCTGGCCATGTACGGCCAGATGACCGCCGGCAGCTGGATCTACATCGGCAGCCAGGGCATCGTCCAAGGCACCTATGAAACCTTCGTCGAAGCCGGCCGCCAGCACTACGGTGGCAGCCTCAAAGGCAAGTGGGTACTGACCGCAGGCCTGGGTGGCATGGGCGGCGCCCAGCCGCTGGCCGCGACCCTGGCCGGCGCCTGCTCGCTGAACATCGAGTGCCAGCAGAGCCGCATCGACTTCCGCCTGCAAACCCGCTATGTCGACGAGCAGGCCAAGGACCTCGACGACGCCCTGGCGCGCATCGCCAAGTACACCGCCGAAGGCAAGGCCATCTCCATTGCCCTGCACGGCAACGCTGCCGAAATTCTGCCCGAGCTGGTCAAGCGTGGCGTGCGCCCGGACATGGTTACCGACCAGACCAGCGCCCACGACCCACTGAATGGCTACCTGCCGGCCGGCTGGACCTGGGAGCAGTACCGCGACCGCGCCCAGACCGAGCCGGCCGCAGTGGTCAAGGCTGCCAAGCAGTCGATGGCCGTGCATGTGCAAGCCATGCTCGACTTCCAGAAGCAGGGCATCCCGACCTTCGACTACGGCAACAACATCCGCCAGATGGCCAAGGAAGAGGGCGTAGCCAACGCCTTCGACTTCCCGGGCTTCGTGCCGGCCTATATCCGCCCGCTGTTCTGCCGCGGCATTGGCCCGTTCCGCTGGGCGGCGCTGTCGGGTAACGCCGAAGACATCTACAAGACCGACGCCAAGGTGAAGGAGCTGATCCCGGACGATGCCCACCTGCACCGCTGGCTGGACATGGCTCGCGAGCGAATCGCCTTCCAGGGACTGCCGGCGCGTATCTGCTGGGTTGGCCTGGGCCTGCGCGCCAAGCTGGGCCTGGCGTTCAACGAAATGGTGCGCAGCGGCGAGCTGTCGGCGCCGATCGTGATCGGCCGTGACCACCTGGACTCGGGCTCGGTGTCCAGCCCCAACCGTGAAACCGAAGCCATGCGCGATGGCTCGGATGCGGTGTCCGACTGGCCGCTGCTCAACGCCCTGCTGAACACCGCCAGCGGTGCCACCTGGGTGTCGCTGCACCACGGCGGCGGGGTCGGCATGGGCTTCTCGCAGCACTCTGGCATGGTGATTGTGTGCGACGGTACCGACGAGGCCGCCGCGCGTATCGCCCGGGTGCTGACCAACGACCCGGCCACCGGGGTAATGCGCCATGCCGATGCCGGTTACCAGATCGCCATCGACTGCGCCAAAGAGCAGGGCTTGAACCTGCCGATGATTACTGGCTGACGGGCCTTTGGGGCCGCACAGCGGCCCCAACGTACCAATTTCTTGCACGGACTGCCGATTTCCACTTCAAAAAGTTTGGGAGCGTCACGCAATGAAAACCAACAAGACCTTGCTTGCTTCGCTGTTCGCCCTCGGCCTGCTCGGCGCCTCGGGTGCCAGCCAGGCCGCCGGCTGGTGCGAATCCGGCAAGCCGGTGAAGTTCGCCGGGCTGAACTGGGAAAGCGGCATGCTGCTGACCGATGTCATGCAGTTCGTGCTCAAGGAAGGCTACGGCTGCAAGGTCGACAGCCTGCCGGGCAACTCCATCACCATGGAGAACGCCCTGGGCAGCAACGATATCCAGGTATTCGCCGAGGAGTGGGTGGGCCGCAGCGAGGTGTGGAAAAAGGCCGAGGCCGCCGGCAAGGTGGTCGGTGTCGGCGCACCGGTGGTGGGGGCGGTCGAAGGCTGGTACGTGCCGCGTTACGTGGTCGAGGGCGATGCCAAGCGCAAGCTCGAAGCCAAGGCGCCTGAGCTCAAGAGCGTCGCCGATCTGGCCAAGTACGCCAGTGTGTTCAAAGACCCGGAAGAACCGAGCAAGGGCCGGTTCTACAACTGCCCGGCCGGCTGGACCTGCGAGCTGGACAACACCCAGATGCTCAAGGACTACGGCCTGGAAGACAAATTCACCAACTTCCGCCCGGGTACCGGCCCGGCGCTGGATGCCGCGGCGCTGTCGAGCTACAAGCGCGGCGAGCCTATCCTCTTCTATTACTGGACCCCAACCCCGCTGATGGGCCAGGTAGACCTGGTCAAGCTCGAAGAAAAGCCAGGTGTGGACAAGACCGTGTCGATCAAGGTCGGCCTGTCGAAGACCTTCCACGACGAGGCGCCAGAGCTGGTCGGCGTGCTGGAAAAGGTCAACATCCCGATCGACCTGCTCAACCAGAACCTGGGGCGCATGACCAAGGAGCGGATCGAGTCGCCCAAGCTGGCCAGGATCTTCCTCAAGGAACATCCTGAGGTGTGGCAGGCATGGGTCAGCGACGAGGCTGCCAAGAAGATCAACGCGGCGCTCTGAGCGTCCTCACCTGATGAGTGCACCCTATGTTTCCTGACAACCTGACATTCTCCATCGCCGACTGGGTCAATGGCTGGGTCGATGCGTTGGTGACCAACTACGGCGATGTGTTCCGGCACATCTCCGACACCCTGTTGTGGGCCATCGTCAGCCTCGAAGGCGCGCTGCGCGCCACGCCCTGGTGGCTGATGCTCGGCGTGGTGGCGCTGATCGCCTGGCATGCCACCCGGCGCATTCTGCCAAGTGTGGTGATCGTCGGCCTGCTGTTCCTGGTGGGCGCCGTCGGCCTGTGGGACAAACTGATGCAAACCCTGGCGCTGATGCTGGTGGCCACGTTGATCTCGGTGCTGGTGGGCATCCCGCTGGGCATCTTGTCGGCGCGCAGCGACCGCCTGCGCGCGGTATTGATGCCGCTGCTGGACATCATGCAAACCATGCCCAGCTTCGTGTACCTGATCCCGGTGCTGATGTTGTTCGGCCTGGGCAAGGTGCCGGCGATCTTCGCCACGGTGATTTACGCCGCACCGCCGTTGATCCGCCTGACCGACCTTGGTATCCGCCAGGTCGACGGCGAGGTGATGGAGGCGATCAACGCCTTTGGCGCCAACCGCTGGCAGCAGCTGTTCGGCGTGCAGTTGCCGCTGGCGCTGCCGAGCATCATGGCCGGCATCAACCAGACCACCATGATGGCCCTGTCGATGGTGGTGATCGCCTCGATGATCGGCGCCCGCGGCCTGGGCGAGGATGTGCTGGTGGGCATCCAGACTCTCAACGTCGGACGCGGCCTTGAAGCGGGCCTGGCCATCGTCATTCTCGCGGTGGTGATCGACCGCATTACCCAGGCCTATGGCCGGCCACGGCACGAGGTGAGCAAATGAGCACCCAGGCGATCAGCAAGATCGAAGTGAAGAACGTCTTCAAGATTTTCGGCGACCGCGCCGAAGAGGCCCTGGCGCTGATCCACAAGCAGCAGGGCAAGGAGCAGGTGCTGGCGCAGACCGGCTGCGTGGTGGGGGTCAATGATCTGTCGTTGTCCATCGGCAGTGGCGAGATCTTCGTCATCATGGGCCTGTCCGGCTCGGGCAAGTCGACCCTGGTGCGCCATTTCAACCGCCTGATCGACCCCACCAGCGGGCAGATCCTGGTGGATGGCGAAGACATCCTGCAGTACGACATGGACGCATTGCGCGAATTTCGCCGGCGCAAGATCAGCATGGTGTTCCAGAGCTTCGGCCTGCTGCCGCACCGCAACGTGCTGGACAACGTCGCCTACGGCCTGAAGGTGCGCGGCGAGAGCAAGGCGCTGTGCGCCGAGCGCGCCCAGCAGTGGGTCGAGACCGTGGGCCTGAAGGGCTACGAGAAGAAGTACCCGCACCAGTTGTCTGGCGGCATGCGCCAGCGCGTGGGCCTGGCCCGGGCCCTGGCGGCCGACACCGATATCATCCTCATGGACGAGGCCTTCAGCGCCCTCGACCCGCTGATCCGCGCCGAGATGCAGGACCAGTTGCTGGAACTGCAGAAAACCCTGCACAAGACCATCGTGTTCATCACCCACGACCTGGACGAGGCCGTGCGCATCGGCAACCGCATCGCCATCCTCAAGGACGGCCGGTTGATCCAGGTGGGCACCCCGCACCAGATCCTCCACTCGCCGGCCGACGAGTACGTCGACCGCTTCGTCCAGCGCCGGGCGGTGGCCGTATGAGCCAGGTGGTCACCTTCGGCGAGGCGCCGCTGCGCTGGCAGGACATCGCCGCCGTCGCCCGGCATGGCGCGCGCCTGGAGCTGTCGCCAGCGGTGTGGGCGCGTATCGACAACGCCCAGGCCATCGTTCGCCACCTGGTGGACAGCGGTGAGCGCGCCTATGGCGTCAACACCGGGCTCGGCGCGCTGTGCAACGTCTCCTTGCAGGGCGAACAGCTCAGCCAGCTGTCGCGCAACACCCTGCTCAGCCACGCCTGCGGCGTCGGCCCGGCACTGCCCGACGAGCAAACCCGGGCGATCATCTGCGCGGCCATCGCCAACTACAGCCATGGCAAGTCGGGCATTCACCGCCGGGTGGTCGAGGCGCTGCTGGCGCTGCTCGAGCGCGGCATCACCCCGCAGGTGCCCTCACAAGGTTCGGTGGGCTACCTGACCCACATGGCCCATGTCGGCGTGTGCCTGCTGGGCATCGGCCAGGTGAGCTACCGCGGGCAGTTGGTCGATGCCGCCCAGGCCTTGGCCGCCGAAGGGCTGGAACCGGTGCAACTGGGCGCCAAGGACGGCCTGTGCCTGGTCAACGGCACGCCGTGCATGACTGGCCTGGCCTGCCTGGCGCTGGATGATGCCGGGCGCCTGCTGCAATGGGCCGACGTGATCGGCGCCATGAGCTTCGAGGCCCTGCGCGGCCAGCTCGATGCCTTCGACCCCGAGATCATCGCGCTCAAGCCGCACCCTGGCATGCAAGTGGTCGGCGCCAACCTGCGCGCGCTGCTGGGCGGCAGCGAGGTGATCGCCAGTAGCCAGGGCATGCGCACCCAGGATGCCCTGAGCATCCGCTCCATCCCGCAAGTACACGGCGCTGCCCGCGACCAGCTGGCCCATGCCGCCCTGCAGGTGCAGGCCGAACTTAATGGTGCCAATGACAACCCGTTGCTGTTGGGTACGCCCGAGGCCTTCCGGGTGGTGTCCCAGGCCAACCCGCACGGCCAGTCGGTAGCCCTGGCCGCCGATGTGCTGGCGATTGCCATGGCCGAGATCGGCGCCATCGCCGAGCGCCGCCTGGACCGCCTGGTCAACCCGCTGGTCAGCGGCCTGCCGGCGTTTCTGGTGAGCAACCCCGGGGTCAACTCGGGGATGATGATCGCCCAGTACGTGGCCGCCGCGCTGTGTGCACAAAATCGCCAACTGGCCCAGCCCGCAGTGCTCGACAACTACGTCACTTCGGGCCTGCAGGAAGACCACCTGAGCCTGGGCACCAACGCTGCGCTCAAGCTGCACAAGGTGCTGGCCAACTGCACGCAGATCCTCGCCATCGAGTACCTGCTGGCCGCCCAGGCCTTCGAGTTTTTCAAAGGCCAGCGCTTGGGCGTCGGCACCGACGCCGCCTGGCGCCTGCTGCGTGAGCAGGTGCCGGCCTACCTGGAAGACCGCTGGCTGGCGCCGGACATCGCCCGCGCCGCCGCGCTGCTCAACGACCCCCGGCTGCCGCAGCCCGTGCTGCCGGCGCTGCACTGAACAACGACAAGGAGCTCGAACATGGAAGCCCTCAACCTGCTGCCCGGCCAACTGACCCTGGCCCAGCTGCGCGCCATTCACCAGGCTCCCGTGCGCCTGCAACTGGACGCCAGCGCGGACGCGGCGATCGACGCCAGCGTTGCCTGCGTCGAGCGCATCATCGCCGAAGACCGCACCGCCTACGGCATCAACACAGGGTTCGGCCTGCTGGCCTCGACCCGCATCGCCAGCCATGACCTGGAGAACCTGCAGCGCTCGCTGGTGTTGTCGCATGCCGCCGGTATCGGCGCGCCGCTGGACGATGCCCTGGTGCGGCTGATCATGGTGCTCAAGATCAACAGCCTGAGCCGCGGTTTTTCGGGCATCCGGCGCAAGGTCATCGATGCGCTGATCACCCTGGTCAACGCCGAGGTGTACCCGCACATTCCGCTCAAGGGTTCGGTGGGCGCCTCCGGCGACCTGGCGCCGCTGGCGCACATGTCGCTGGTGCTGCTGGGCGAGGGCAAGGCGCGTTACAAGGGCCAGTGGCTCCCCGCCAGTGAAGCCCTGGCGGTCGCCGGCCTGCAGCCGCTGACCCTGGCCGCCAAGGAGGGCCTGGCGCTGCTCAACGGCACCCAGGCCTCCACCGCCTACGCCCTGCGCGGGCTGTTCCAGGCCGAAGACCTGTACGCCGCCGCCATTGCCTGCGGCGCCTTGAGTGTCGAGGCGGCGCTGGGCTCGCGGGCACCGTTCGATGCGCGCATCCACGCCGTACGTGGCCAGCGCGGGCAGATCGACAGCGCCGCGTGTTTCCGCGACCTGCTGGGCGAGGCCAGCGAGGTGTCGCTGTCGCACAAGAACTGCGACAAGGTGCAAGACCCGTACTCGCTGCGCTGCCAGCCGCAGGTGATGGGCGCCTGCCTGACCCAGTTGCGCCAGGCCGCCGAGGTGCTGGGCATCGAGGCCAACGCGGTGTCGGACAACCCGCTGGTGTTCGCCGCCGAGGGTGATGTGGTGTCCGGTGGCAACTTCCACGCAGAGCCGGTGGCCATGGCCGCCGACAACCTGGCCCTGGCGATTGCCGAGATCGGCTCGCTGAGCGAGCGACGCATCTCGTTGATGATGGACAAGCACATGTCGCAGTTGCCGCCGTTTCTGGTGGAGAACGGCGGGGTCAATTCAGGCTTCATGATCGCCCAGGTCACAGCTGCAGCGTTGGCCAGCGAAAACAAGGCGCTGTCGCACCCGCACAGCGTCGACAGCCTGCCGACCTCGGCCAACCAGGAGGACCACGTGTCCATGGCCCCGGCCGCCGGCAAACGCCTGTGGGAAATGGCCGAGAACACCCGGGGGGTGCTGGCCATCGAATGGCTGGGTGCCTGCCAGGGCCTGGACCTGCGCAAGGGCCTGAAGACCTCGGTGAAGCTTGAACAGGCGCGCCAGGCGCTGCGCCGCGAGGTGCCGCATTACGACCGCGACCGTTTCTTTGCGCCGGACATCGAAGTGGCGACCGAACTGCTGGCCAAAGGCACCCTGACCGGGCTGCTGCCAGCGGGTGTTTTGCCCAGCCTGTGATTTGCAAACCCTGTGGGAGCAACTGTCTTACTCAATTTCTAGAAGCTGGCGCGATCCCTGGGGGAGCGGGCTTGCCCGCGAACACGGGCGAAGCCCGTGCCAAGCACCGCGTTGCCTGCTTCGCGGCTGAAGCCGCTCCCACAGGTGCTGTGTAAACCGACATGAGCGCGGGCCGGGCCCGCGATGCTTTGCAAAGAAACAAGGAGCCCCTGATGAGAACCCTCTGGCAGCACTGCCACGTCGCGACCATGGCCGGCGGCCGCTACTCGGTCATCGAGGACGCCGCCATCGTCACCAGCGCAGGCTTGATCGAATGGATCGGCCCGCGCGACGACGTTCCACCGGTGGCCGCTGATCGTATCGTCGACCTGGGCGGCGCCTGGGTCACCCCGGGGCTGATCGACTGCCACACCCACGCGGTGTTCGGCGGCAACCGCAGCGGCGAATTCGAACAGCGCCTGCAGGGTGTGAGCTATGCCGAGACCGCCGCCCAGGGCGGCGGCATCGCCAGCACCGTGCGCGCCACCCGGGCCGCCAGCGAGGATGAGCTGTTCGCCAGCGCCCGCCAGCGCGTACAGGCGCTGATGCGTGACGGGCTGACCTGCATCGAGATCAAGTCCGGCTACGGCCTGGACTTGGCCTGTGAACGCAAGATGCTGCGCGTGGCCCGGCGCCTGGGCGAAGAGCTGCCGATCAGCGTGCGCACCACCTGCCTGGCGGCCCACGCGTTGCCGCCGGAGTACGCTGGGCGGGCGGATGACTACATCAGCCACATCTGCGAGCAGATGCTCCCGGTATTGGCCGCGGAGGGTTTGGTGGATGCGGTGGACGCGTTCTGCGAGCACCTGGCGTTCTCCCCGGCGCAGGTCGAGCGGGTGTTCATCAAGGCCCATGAGCTGGGCTTGCCGGTCAAGCTGCACGCTGAGCAGCTGTCGTCTTTGCACGGCTCGAGTCTAGCGGCGCGCTACCAGGCGCTGTCGGCCGACCACCTGGAGTTCATGACCGAAGAAGACGCCATTGCCATGGCCAAGGCCGGCACCGTCGCTGTGCTGCTGCCCGGCGCTTTCTACTTTTTGCGTGAAACCCAGCTGCCGCCGATGGACGCGCTGCGCCGCCACGGGGTGAAGATCGCCTTGGCCACCGACCTCAATCCGGGCACTTCGCCGGGCTTGTCGCTGCGCCTGATGCTGAACATGGGCTGCACGTTGTTCCGCATGACCCCGGAAGAGGCCCTGGCTGGCGTCACCCTGCATGCCGCCACGGCGCTGGGCATGGGTGACAGCCATGGCTCGCTGGAGGAGGGCAAGGTGGCCGACTTCATCGCCTGGCAAATCGACCGCCCCGCCGATCTGGCTTACTGGCTCGGCGGCGAACTGCCCAAGCGTGTGGTGCGCCTGGGCCATGAAATCTCCAACTGAATGCTGCGTACTCACAGGTGTTCCGCGCAGTCTGTGGGAGCGGCTTTAGCCGCGAAGCAGGCGGCGCGGTGGATGGCACCGGCTATGCCGGTGTTCGCGGCTAAAGCCGCTCCTACAGGCCCCTGCCAAGCCAGCAAACCATGTGCAGCCCCATGAGAGCCGACTTTTCGGCACTGGGGCTGCAGGGTTCAACACCTTAATAGGAAGCCCGATGAACAAGGTATTGAATTTTCACCAAGGCCGGTTGCCCCTGCTGATCAGCATGCCCCACGCAGGCCTGACCCTGACCGACGCCGTGCGCGACGGGCTGGTACCGCCTGCACGCAGTCTGCCGGACACCGACTGGCACATCCCGCGCCTGTACGACTTTGCCCGCGAACTGGGCGCCAGCGTGGTGGCAGCGGAGTATTCGCGTTTCGTCATCGACCTCAACCGGCCGGACGACGACAAACCCTTGTATGCCGGGGCCACCACCGGGCTGTACCCGGCAACGCTGTTCGAGGGCGAGCCGCTGTTCATGGAGGGCAAGGCGCCCACTGCCGATCAGCGGGCGCAATACCTGGAGCAGATCTGGCGCCCTTACCACGACACGATCCGTCGCGAACTGGCGCGGATGCGTAAGGAGTTTGGTTATGCGTTGCTGTGGGATGCGCACTCCATCCGGTCGGTGATCCCGCATCTGTTCGAAGGCAAGCTGCCTGACTTCAACCTGGGCACCTTCAATGGCGCCAGTTGCGACCCCGAGCTGGCCGAGCGCCTGAAGGGCGTGTGCGCCGGCTTCCCGGGTTACAGCCATGTGCTCAACGGACGCTTCAAGGGCGGGCACATCACCCGCCACTATGGCGACCCGGCCCAGCACATTCATGCGGTGCAGCTGGAGCTGGCGCAGAGTACCTATATGCAAGAGGTGGAGCCCTTCGCATACCGCGAAGACCTGGCGCAGCCGACGCAGCAAGTGCTGCGCGGGTTGCTGGAGACTTTGCTGGGGTGGGCGCGCGAGCGCTACGGCCGCTAGGCCGAAGCGCCAATACCCCGGCAAATGACACGGGTACATGCTCTTCGCGCAATTCAGGTTTATGATGCCCAACGGCAGATTAAATCCTCACACGGAGTGCGCAATGCAGACCCTGTACCCGCAGATCAAACCCTACGCCCGGCACGATCTGGCCGTGGAAGCGCCGCATGTGCTGTACGTCGATGAAAGCGGTTCGCCGGAAGGTCTGCCTGTGGTGTTCATCCACGGGGGGCCGGGTGCCGGTTGCGATGCCCAGAGCCGCTGCTACTTCGACCCCAACCTGTACCGCATCGTCACCTTCGACCAGCGCGGCTGCGGGCGCTCCACGCCCCACGCCAGCCTGGAGAACAACACCACCTGGCACCTGGTCGAAGACCTCGAGCGCATCCGCGAGCACCTCGGTATCGACAAGTGGGTGCTGTTCGGCGGCTCCTGGGGCTCCACCCTGGCCCTGGCCTATGCGCAAAAGCACCCCGAGCGCGTGCACGGGCTGATCCTGCGCGGCATCTTCCTGTGCCGCCCCCAGGAAATCAGCTGGTTCTACCAGGAAGGCGCCAGCCGCCTGTTCCCCGACTACTGGCAGGACTACATCGCGCCGATCCCGGCAGAGGAGCGTGGCGACCTGGTGGGCGCCTTCCACAAGCGCCTGACCGGCAACGACCAGATCGCCCAGATGCACGCGGCCAAGGCCTGGTCCACCTGGGAGGGCCGCACCGCCACGCTGCGCCCCAACCCGCTGGTGGTCGACCGCTTCTCCGAGCCGCAGCGCGCGCTGTCGATCGCCCGTATCGAGTGCCACTACTTCACCAACAATGCCTTCCTCGAGCCAGACCAGCTGATCCGCGACATGCCCAAGATCGCCCACCTGCCGGCGGTGATCGTGCATGGCCGCTACGACGTGATCTGCCCGCTGGACAACGCCTGGGAACTGCACCAGGCCTGGCCCAACAGCGAGCTGAAAGTGATCCGCGACGCCGGCCACGCCGCCTCGGAGCCTGGCATCACCGACGCCCTGGTGCGCGCGGCCGACCAGATGGCCCGGCGTCTGCTCGACCTGCCCCTGGAAGAAGCATGAAGGCGCTGATCCAGCGCGTGCGCGGGGCCAGGGTGGACGTTGCCGGCGAAACCGTCGGCGCCATCGACCAGGGCTTGCTGGCGCTGGTGGCGGTAGAGCCTGAAGATTCTCCCGAGCATGCCGACAAGCTGTTGCACAAGCTGCTCAACTACCGGGTGTTCAGCGACGAGCAGGGCAAGATGAACCGCTCGCTCAAGGATGTCGGCGGCGGCCTGCTGCTGGTTTCGCAGTTCACCCTGGCGGCCGACACCCGCAGCGGCATGCGCCCGAGCTTCTCGACCGCAGCGCCGCCGGCCCTGGGCGCCGAATTGTTCGACTACTTGCTGGCGCAGGCGACGCGCCAGCATGCTGATGTGGCGAGCGGGCGTTTTGGCGCCGACATGCAGGTGCATCTGGTCAATGATGGCCCGGTAACATTTATGTTACAAATATGAGGTCAAAAAACCCCTTGTTTGTAGGAAAACAAGGGGTTTTGTACGATAAATAGTTGGTTCAGCCTGATGCGTTGTAACGCGACCTGCTGGATAATCGCGCGCTGCGTGAACCTGCGTTCGCAGGTTCGATCCACTTTGACACGAGCATTGTCTGGGTCCGTTTGGGGAATCATTACGCCCTCACGGGGTCCGAACAGTGCTCGCCAACCCGGCTTTGTCGCTGGCCGTTGGTTTCATGATCTGTTTTTCGGCGAGGATTGCTCGTGATTGTAAGCCCCTGTATTGCACCAAGAATCCCCGGCACCCGGCTGCGCAAGGCAGTGTTGGCTGGCGTTGCGCTGGTTGGCCTGATGAGCGCCGGCCAGCTGTGGGCATTCAATCTGGACGATGTTGCAGCCAAGGCAAAGGATCTGGCCGGCCAGAAGTACGAGGCACCGAAGAGCAACCTGCCGCCGGTGTTCCGTGACATGAAGTACGCCGACTACCAGAAGATCCACTTCATTCAGGAAAAGGCCGAGTGGGCCAAGGACAAGACGCCGTTCAAGCTGTCCTTCTACCATCAGGGCATGCACTTCGACACGCCGGTGAAAATCAACGAAATCACCGCTAAAAAAGTCGAAGAGATCAAGTACGACCCAAGCCGCTTCGAGTTCGGCGACGTACCGCATGACGCCGAGGCCACCAAGAATCTGGGTTACGCCGGTTTCCGCGTGCTCTACCCGATCAACAAGGCCGACAAGCAGGATGAGATCATGACCCTGCTTGGCGCCAGCTACTTCCGCGTGGTCGGCAAGGGCCACCGCTACGGCCTGTCGGCCCGTGGCCTGGCCATCGACACCGCGCTGCCGTCGGGCGAAGAGTTCCCGCGCTTCCGTGAGTTCTGGATCGAAAAACCCAAGCCCAACGACAAGCACCTGGTGATCTACGCGCTGCTCGACTCGCCACGCTCCACCGGCGCCTACAAGCTGACCCTGCGCCCGGGCGAAGACACCCTGGTCGACGTCAAGTCGCGGGTGTACCTGCGTGACCACGTCAGCCGCCTGGGCGTTGCCCCGCTGACCAGCATGTTCCTGTTCGGCCCCAACCAGCCGTCCAAGGTGCAGAACTACCGCCCGGCCCTGCACGACTCCGAAGGCCTGAGCATCCATGCCGGCAACGGCGAATGGCTGTGGCGCCCGCTGAACAACCCGAAGCACCTGGCAGTGAGCAACTTCAGCGTCGAGAACCCGCGTGGTTTCGGCCTGCTGCAGCGCCAGCGCGCCTTCAGCGACTTCGAAGACCTCGACGACGAATACGAAAAGCGCCCGAGCGCCTGGATCGAGCCTAAAGGCGACTGGGGCAAAGGCACCGTAGACCTGGTCGAGATCCCGACCGCCGACGAGACCAACGACAATATCGTTGCGTTCTGGAGCCCGGAAACCCTGCCTGAGCCTGGCAAACCGTTCGAATACGACTACCGTCTGCGTTGGACCATCAAGGAAGACCAGCTGCACGCCCAGGACCTGGGCTGGGTCAAGCAGACCCTGCGCTCCAGCGGTGACGTCAAGCAGGCCAACCTGATCCGTCAGCTCGATGGCAGCGTGGCCCTGCTGGTCGATTTCGTCGGCACCAACCTGGCGGCCCTGCCGGCCGATGCCAATGTGCGCAGCCAGGTCAGCACCGGCGACAACGCCGAGGTGGTCGAGAACAACCTGCGCTACAACCCAGAGACCAAAGGCTGGCGCCTGACCCTGCGGTTGAAGATCAAGGACCCGAAAAAGTCCACCGAAATGCGTGCCGCGCTGGTGCGTGACGTGCCGGTCGAGCAGCCCAAGCCTGTCAAGGAAACCAAGGCCGCAACCAAGCAGGCCCACGCCAAGGCTGAAAAAGCCAAGGCCGAGAAACCAGCCGAGCAACCAGCCGCCGATGCGGCATCCACCACCGAGGCCCCGGCCACTACTGAAAAAGTGCTGACCGAGACCTGGAGCTATCAGTTGCCTGCCGATGAGTAATTCAAGCCCAAGGCCAGAATCGCTTGGCGAATACCTGGCCCACCTGCCCCTGAGCGATGAGCAGCGCGCGGAACTCGCCAGCTGCACCTCGTTCGGCGAGCTGCACCAACGCCTGGCGGCGCAACCTGCCGCCAGTACCGCCGAGGCCGTGCAGGCCTCGGTGGGTTCGCGCCTGACCGTCGGCAGCGCCGCCGAGCTTGAGGACGCCGAGATGCTCGGCGTCGATGGCAGCGGCCGGCTGTGCCTGAAGATCGCCCCGCCGATCAAGCGCACCAAGGTCGTGCCCGAGCCGTGGCGCACCAACGTGCTGATTCGTATCTGGCGGCGCATGACCGGCCGCACCAACGCCCCGCAGCCGCCCAAGCGCGAGCTGCCACCGGCGCGCTGGCGCACGGTCGGTTCGATCCGTCGGTATATCCTGCTGACGCTGATGATCGGCCAGACCATCGTCGCCGGCTGGTACATGAAGGGCATCCTGCCGTACCAGGGCTGGTCGTTCGTCGACTTCGACGAAATCCTCAACCAGCCGCTGTGGGACACCGTGGTGCAGGTGTGGCCGTATGCGCTGCAAACCTCCATCCTGGTGCTGTTCGGCATCCTGTTCTGCTGGGTCTCGGCGGGCTTCTGGACCGCGCTGATGGGCTTCCTCGAACTGCTCACCGGGCGTGACAAGTACCGCATCTCCGGCAGCAGCGCCGGCAACGAGCCGATCGCCCCCGAAGCGCGCACCGCGCTGGTGATGCCGATCTGCAACGAAGACGTGCCGCGGGTGTTCGCAGGCCTGCGCGCCACCTTCGAGTCGGTGGCTGCCAGCGGCAACCTCGACCGCTTCGACTTCTTCGTCCTCAGCGACACCAACGACCCGGACATCGCCGTTGCCGAGCAACAGGCGTGGCTGGATGTATGCCGCGAGACCAAAGGCTTTGGCCGTATCTTCTACCGCCGCCGCCGGCGCCGGGTGAAGCGCAAGAGCGGCAACCTCGACGACTTCTGCCGTCGCTGGGGTGGCGAGTACAAGTACATGGTCGTGCTCGACGCCGACAGCGTCATGACCGGCGAGTGCCTGAGCAGCCTGGTGCGCCTGATGGAGGCCAACCCGGACGCCGGTATCATCCAGACCGGCCCGAAAGCCTCGGGCATGGACACCCTGTATGCGCGCATGCAGCAGTTCGCCACCCGCGTGTA
The DNA here is from genome assembly GCF_019139835.1 of Pseudomonas xanthosomatis. Taxonomy (NCBI): domain Bacteria; kingdom Pseudomonadati; phylum Pseudomonadota; class Gammaproteobacteria; order Pseudomonadales; family Pseudomonadaceae; genus Pseudomonas; species Pseudomonas xanthosomatis. The sequence goes on from NZ_CP077075.1 coordinate 909,037, forward strand.
CGGCCCGCTGTTCACCGCCGGCCTGCACTTCTGGCAACTGGGCGAGTCGCACTACTGGGGCCACAACGCGATCATCCGCATGAAGCCGTTCATCGAGCACTGCGCCCTGGCGCCGTTGCCGGGCAAGGGTGCGTTTGCCGGGGCCATTCTGTCCCACGACTTCGTCGAAGCCGCGCTGATGCGCCGCGCCGGCTGGGGCGTGTGGATCGCCTATGACCTGCCGGGCAGTTACGAAGAGCTGCCGCCGAACCTGCTGGACGAGCTCAAGCGCGACCGCCGCTGGTGCCACGGCAACCTGATGAACTTCCGCCTGTTCCTGGTCAAGGGCATGCACCCGGTGCACCGCGCGGTGTTCCTCACCGGCGTCATGTCGTACCTGTCAGCCCCGCTGTGGTTCCTGTTCCTGGTGCTGTCCACCGCGTTGCTGGCAACCAACACGCTGATGGAGCCGCAGTACTTCATCGAGCCGTTCCAGCTCTACCCGCTGTGGCCGCAGTGGCACCCGGAAAAAGCCATTGCGCTGTTCTCCACCACCATCGTGCTGCTGTTCCTGCCCAAGCTGCTCAGCGTCATCCTGATCTGGGCCAAGGGCGCGGTGGAGTTCGGCGGGCGCTTCAAGGTCACGCTGTCGATGCTGATGGAGATGCTGTTCTCCATGCTGCTGGCGCCGGTGCGGATGATCTTCCACACCCGTTTCGTGCTGGCCGCATTCCTCGGCTGGGCCGCGACCTGGAACTCGCCGCAGCGTGACGACGACTCCACCCCATGGAGCGAAGCGATTCGCCGGCATGGCCCGCAGACCCTGCTGGGCTTTGCCTGGGCCGCTCTGGTGGCCTGGCTGAACCCAAGCTTCCTGTGGTGGCTGGCGCCGATCGTCGGTTCGCTGCTGCTGTCGATCCCGGTGTCGGTGATTTCCAGCCGCACCGGCCTGGGCCTGGCGGCTCGCGACGAGAAGCTGTTCCTCATCCCCGAGGAATACGCCACCCCGCAGGCGCTGCTGGCCACCGACCAGTACACCCACGAGAACCGCTGGCATGCCCTGCATGACGGCTTCGTGCGGGCTGTGGTCGACCCGCGGCAGAACGCCCTGGCCTGCGCCATGGCCACTGCCCGTCACGGCCAGTCCACGGCGATCGAGTCGCTGCGCGCCGAGCGCGTGGCCAAGGCCCTGGAAGTCGGGCCCAAGGGCCTGGATGGCAACACCCGCCTGGCGCTGCTGAGCGACCCGGTGGCGCTGTCGCGCCTGCACGAGCAGGTCTGGGCCGGGCATCACTCGGCGTGGATCGACCTGTGGCGGGCCTCGATCGACAACGACCCGCACTCGCCGCTGTTGCCGCTGCACCCGGAGAACCAGGCGCAGCCAGCCCTGGCATAAGCCTGTACGGCCGACATCGCGGGGCAAGCCCGCTCCCACGTGATACTGCGTGGGAGCGGGTTTGCCCCGCGATGCTTTTTACTGCACCTGTCACCGATTTTGGCCAACAAAGTCCCCCCCGGCACTAGGTCCCGGGCCCTGCATGCGTTAGCATCCCTCCCGACAAATCGCACAGGTCGGTACGACCGTGCCTACAAGAAAATCTGCGTACTCTTTTCTCAGGGGACTTGGTGATGATGAAGAAATACCTGTCGCGACTGCTGCTCGGCGTGACCGCGCTGGTTGCGGTAACCGCCGCCCAGGCCGGCGCCATCGACGATGCGGTCAAGCGCGGCACCCTGCGTGTGGGCATGGACCCGACCTACATGCCGTTCGAGATGACCAACAAGCGTGGCGAGATCATCGGCTTCGAAGTCGACATCCTCAAGGCCATGGCCAAGTCCATGGGCGTCAAGCTGGAGATGGTATCCACCGCCTACGACGGCATCATCCCGGCCCTTATGACCAACAAGTTCGACTTCATCGGCAGCGGCATGACCCTGACCCAGGAGCGCAACCTGCGCCTGAACTTCAGCGAGCCCTTCATCGTGGTCGGTCAGACCCTGCTGATCCGCAAGGAACTGGCCGGTGAGATCAAGTCGTACAAGGACCTGAACAACGAGAAGTACCGCCTGACCTCCAAGCTGGGCACCACCGGCGAAATGGTTGCCAAGAAGCTCATCAGCAAAGCCAAGTACCACGGCTATGACAACGAGCAGGAAGGCGTGATGGACGTGGTCAATGGCAAGGCTGACGCCTTCGTCTACGACTCGCCCTACAACGTGGTGGCCGTTGAGAAAGCCGGCGCCGGCAAGCTGGTGTTCCTCGAAGAACCCTTCACCTACGAGCCGCTGGCCTTCGGCCTGAAGAAAGGCGACTACGACAGCATCAACTACATCAACAACTTCCTGCACCAGATCAAGCATGACGGGACTTACGATCGTATCCACGACAAGTGGTTCAAGAACAAGGACTGGCTGAAGGAAATGGAATAAGGCCCGGGCCACAAGCCCAGGCTCGACCCCGACGCGCAGGCGGCGCCAAGGGTGGTGTGCACAGGACAGCGGATGTAGCTGCTCGCCCCTTCGCGGGTAAACCCGCTCCCACAGCGATTGCAGTACCTGTGGGAGCGGGTTTACCCGCGAAGAGGCCAGGAGCCTCAGCGGCAACCTTGCCTTCCACCACCAGTGCCCATCCTGCGCGTTTCGCTTTTACGGAAGTACCCACGTGATCAAACACAAGAAAGCCCAGTGGCCCTGGCATGGGCTGACCGCGCTGGTCCTGGTGGGCCTGGCGCTCAGCCTGTACATGGCCACCTCGATGATTTCCTACGAGTGGCGCTGGAACCGCGTTCCGCAATACTTCGCCTACAAGGCCGAGGAAACCCAACGGGCCGCCAACTATGGCTCGGTCGAGCAAATCGTGGTGTCCGGCGACAACGCCCGGGTCACCCTGAAAGATGAAAGCGGCGACACCCAGGTCATCGAAGTGGCGGCCGACAGCCTGCAACTGTCCCGTGGCGACGACGTGGCCGAAGGCGATGCCATCGGCGTCACCCGCCATTGGGCGGCAGGCCCGCTGGCCTGGGGCCTGTGGACCACCTTGTGGATCTCGGTGATTTCCGGTGCCCTGGGCCTTTTGATCGGCCTGTTCGCAGGGCTGTGCCGGCTGTCCAGCAACCCGACCCTGCGCGATTTGTCCACGGTGTACGTGGAGCTGGTGCGCGGCACGCCGCTGCTGGTGCAGATTTTCATCTTCTACTTCTTCATCGGCACTGTGCTCAACCTGTCCCGCGAGTTCGCAGGCGTTGCCGCGCTGGCCTTGTTCACCGGTGCTTATGTGGCCGAGATCGTCCGCGCCGGCGTGCAGTCGATCGCCAAGGGCCAGAACGAAGCCGCGCGCTCGCTGGGCCTGAACGGCAGCCAGTCGATGCGCCACGTGATCCTGCCGCAGGCCTTCAAGCGCGTGTTGCCGCCGCTGGCCGGGCAGTTCATCAGCCTGGTCAAGGACACCTCGCTGGTGTCGGTGATCGCCATCACCGAGCTGACCAAGAGTGGCCGCGAAGCCATTACCACCTCGTTCTCGACCTTCGAGATCTGGTTCTGCGTGGCAGGCCTGTACCTGCTGATCAACCTGCCGCTGTCGCACATCGCCAGCCGGCTCGAGCGGAGGCTTGCGCAAAGTGATTGAAGTCCGTGACCTGCTGAAAGTCTTCGACACCCGCGGCCTGGTGGTGCGCGCGGTGGACAACGTCAGCACCCGCGTGGCCAAGGGCGAGGTGGTGGTGGTGCTGGGCCCTTCGGGCTCGGGCAAGTCGACCTTCCTGCGCTGCCTCAACGGCCTGGAGCACTTCGATGCCGGCCATGTCGCCATCGACGGCCTGCAACTGGACGACCCGAAGACCGACATCAACGCCTACCGCCGCGAAGTGGGCATGGTGTTCCAGCACTTCAACCTGTTCCCGCACATGACCGTGCTGGAGAACCTGTGCCTGGCGCAGAAGGTGGTGCGCAAGCGCAACAAGGCCGAACGCGAGGCCAAGGCCCACGCCTTGCTGAAGAAGGTCGGCATTGCCGAGAAGGCCAACGAGTACCCGTCGCGTCTGTCTGGCGGCCAGCAGCAGCGGGTGGCGATTGCCCGGGCCCTGGCGATGGAGCCGAAGGTGATGCTGTTCGACGAACCCACCTCGGCGCTGGACCCGGAAATGGTCGGCGAGGTGCTGGACGTGATGAAGACCCTGGCGCAAGAGGGCATGACCATGGTCTGCGTCACCCACGAAATGGGCTTTGCCCGTGAAGTGGCCGACCGCGTGCTGTTCTTCGACCACGGCAAGCTGCTGGAAGACTCGGCGCCGCAGGCGTTCTTCGATTCGCCGAAAGACCCCCGCGCCCAGGCGTTCCTGCGCCAGGTGCTATAACGGCTTTCAACGCTTGAAGTCATGCTGTGGGAGCGGGCTTGCCCCGCGATAGCGATGGTCAGGCTGATGCCGCCATCGCGGGGCAAGCCCGCTCCCACGCTGTTATCGCACAGCGCTCAAAAACCGCTGTTTACAGGCTGAAGCGCCCCACCATCCCCCGCAGCTCCCGCCCCAACTGCCCCAGCTCGTCGCTTGAGGCCGCCGTGCGCTCACTGGCCAGGCTGGTCTGGTCCGACACATCACGCACGTTCATCACGCTGCGGTTGATCTGCTCGGCCACCACGCTCTGCTGCTCGCTGGCGGTGGCGATCTGCTGGTTCATGCCTTGAATGGTCGACACCGTTTCGGTGATTTCGCCAAGCGCCGCGCCGGCCTTGCGGCTTAGCTCCACGCTCTGCTCGGTCAGGCGCTTGCTGTCGCCCAGCAGGGTCATGACCTGGTCGGTGCCGCCGTGCAGGCTGTCGATCAGCTCCTCGATTTCCTCGGTGGACTGCTGGGTGCGCTGGGCCAAGCCGCGCACTTCGTCGGCGACTACCGCAAAGCCACGCCCGGCCTCGCCGGCGCGGGCCGCTTCGATGGCGGCGTTGAGTGCCAGCAGGTTGGTCTGCTCCGACACCGACTTGATCACATCGAGAATCGAGCCGATGCGCTGGCTCTCGCCGGCCAGGTGGCCCATGGCGGCCAGGTGGCCCATGGCGGCCAGGCAGTGGTCCATCTGCCCGGCCAGCTGTTCGATCTGGCCGATGGCCTCGGCCACCACCTGGTCGCCCAACTGCGCCTGCTGGTCGGCAGTGGTCGCGGCCTGGGAGGCCTGCTCGGCGTTTTGCGCCACCTCCTGCACGGTGGCGCTCATCTGGTTCATCGCCGTGGCCACCTGGTCGGTTTCTTCCTTTTGCTGGCCGACCCGTTGCTGGGTCTGCTCGCTGACCGTGCCCAACTCGTCGACCGCCTCCGACAGCCGGCTGACCCCGTGTTCGATACCGCCCAGCAACTCGCGCAGGCTCAGGGTCATGGCGCGCATGCTGCCCTGCAGTTGGCCCAACTCGTCGCGGCGGTTCACCTCGTCCACCTTGCTGAGGTCGCCGCTGGCGATGCGTTCGGCCTGGCGCAAGGTCTGGCGTAGCGGGGTGGTTATCTGCTGGCTGATCAGCCAGGCGGCCAGGCTGCCCAGCAGCAAGGCAAGCAGGGCCACGCTGGTCATTTGGCTGCGAGCGGCCCGGGCCTGTTCGTCACGCAGAGCGACCTGGTTGTCGCTGAGCTCGCGGCTGCTGGCGGTGATCTGGTCGCCCAGGCTTTCCATGTCGTTCTGCAGCAGCTCGACGGCGATGGCGGCGCGCGCATAGGCGCGCAGTTGTTCGCGGTAACCTGCCAGTTGCTCGACCACAGGCGCGGTCAACTCCCGGGCAGGCTTGACCCGTTCGATTAGCGCACGTAGCTCATCAAGGCTGGTTTGCGCTGAGGAGATGGCCGGCTGGCCAACCTGTTCGTAGCTCTGCAGCGGCTCGCTGTAGTAAGCCTGGATGGCGGCACGCTGGTTGGCCATTTCGACATTGCGGGCCAGCCTGTCCAGCAGGTCGAAGGCCTGGCGCTGGGTGGCAGGCTGGTCGAGCGCATCCAGATGGGCCAGCAGTTGGCCCTGCAATTGGCTGAGCGTGGTATCCAGCGTGGCCTCCCGGGCCAGCAGCACCTGGCGCTGCTGCTGGCGGGTGAGGGCGGCCTGGCGCAGCTTGTCGAAGTCCGCGCGATAGCGGCTGATGAGGTCGCGCTTGCCGGCCAGCAGGCGCACGCTCTGCGGGCTCTGGTAGTGGGGCGCCATGGCGTCGATCAGGGTTTGCAGCTGCTTGAGGGTGAGCTCGAGCTGATTGAGGCTGTGTTCGTCGTCCAGCACGCGGAAGGTGATGCGTTCGGCGCGCAGGTCCTTGGCCAGGTCGTTCAGGTTGGCAATTTGCGTGAGCTTTTCCGAGCGTTCGATAGCGTCACCCAGGGCCAGCCAGCCGGCCAGGGTGGTGAGCAGGGTAAGCAGCAGTACCACGGCGAAGCCGAGGGCAAGTTTAAGGCGCACGCTGAGGTGGCCGAGCAGGCGGTTGAGCGGTCCGAGCATGGTGGAACTCCGGTAAGTGATGACAGAGTGCTCATCGGCCGGAGGGCGGTCGGACTGGACCTGCAAATCGTGTGGGAAATTTCCTAGCAAGAGCTAGGAAATTTCATTTCGCAAATTAACGCGATCCCACAGGTACGGCGCCTGATCATGGCTCTGCGCAATCCTGTGGGAGCGGGCTTGCCGGGGTGCCGGACCACCGCGAACACGGGCAAAGCCCGTGCCATACACTGTGTCGCCTTTTTCGCGGGCAAGCGCGCTCCCACAGGTATCGCGCCAGCTTTAGCAATTGAGCAAGACAGTTGCCCCTACAGGTCGCGGTCGGCCTTACAAGCGGAACTTGCCCACCAACCCCTGCAGGTGGGTGCCCAGGCGCGCCAGCTCGACGCTGGAGCTTGCGGTCTCCTCGCTGGCGGCGGAGGTCTGGTCGGAAATATCGCGCACGTTCATCACGCTGCGGTTGATCTCCTCGGCCACCGCGCTCTGCTGCTCGGCGGCGGTAGCGATCTGCTGGTTCATCGCCTGGATCGACGACACGGTGCGGGTGATGGTGTCCAGCGAACCGCCGGCGCGGCGGGTCAGCTCGACACTGCTGTCGGTCAGCGCGCGGCTGTTGTCCATCACGCTGGCCACCCGTTGGGTGCCGCTTTGCAGGCCGGCGATCAGCTCTTCGATCTCTTCGGTGGACTGCTGGGTGCGTTGGGCCAGGCTGCGCACCTCGTCGGCCACCACGGCAAAGCCACGGCCGGCTTCACCGGCGCGGGCGGCTTCGATAGCGGCGTTCAGCGCCAGCAGGTTGGTTTGCTGGGCCACCGACTTGATCACATCGAGCACGCTGCCGATCTTGTCGCTTTCGGCCTTGAGCTGGTTCATCGCTTCGCTGGAGTTGACCACCTCGCCGGCCAGGCGCTCGATCTGGGCGATGGCTTCGCCCACCACCTTGTCACCCTCGCGGGCCTGCTGGTCGGCCATCAGCGCGGCTTCCGAGGCCTGCTCGGCGTTGCGCGCCACTTCCTGCACGGTGGCGGCCATCTCGTTCATGGCGGTGGCCACCTGGTCGGTCTCGACCTTTTGGTTGTTCACCCCGGCGCTGGTCTGCTCGGTCACCGCCGACAGCTCTTCAGCGGCGCTGGCAATTTGCGTGACGCCGTCGCCGATGCCGCCGATCAGCTGGCGCAGGCCATGGGTCATGCGCTGCATGCTGGCCTGCAACTGGCCGAGCTCGTCGCGACGCTCTACCACCAGGTCCTGACGCAGGTCGCCGTTGGCCACGCGCTCGGCGGCGGCCAGGGTCTGGCGCAGCGGCACGATGATCTGGCGGGTGATGGCGAAGGCGGCGAGTACCCCCAGCAGCAGGGCCACGGTAGTGGCACCGGCGAGCAGGGTCTTGGCTTGCCGGGTGCCGCGGTCGCGCACTTCGGTCTGCGACTGAGTCATCGCGGCGGCGGTGTCGAGCAGCATCTGGCCTTGCACCGTCATGCGCTGCAGGGTCTGCTCGCTGGTGGCCTGGGCGTTGCCGAACTGGGTCACCGCATCGCGGTAGGCAGCCATGGCAGTGGCTGAGTCGTCCAGGCTGGCAGCGTATTCGGCGGGCAGTCGTGCCGGCAGTGCCTTGAGCAGGGCCACGGCCTGGTCGATGGCGTTCAGCGCGGTCTGCTGGAACTCGGCCTTGCCGCTGTAGGTATAGCCGCGTACCTGGAAGCGCGCCTGTTGCAGCAGGGCGCTGGCCTGCACGGCCTGTTCGTACTGCTGGATATCACCGGCCTGCAGCAGGCGCTGCTGGATCTTGCCGATCAGCGCGGCGGCCTTGTCGGCGCTGTCGCCAAGTACGCCGCGACTCGCCTCGCGACGCTGGCCGGCCTGGCGCAGCTCGGCGAAGGCCTGCTGGTACTGGCGCACGGCGTCCTGCTGCTGGGTCAGGCGCTGGTGGTCCTGGGGCTGCTCGATCTGCCCAAGCATCAACTGTACCTGGCGCTCGAGGTTGCCCAGGGCCTTTTCCAGCTCGGCCACGGAGGCCTCGTCAGGGCTGCGCTGGTAGTCCTGGCGGGCGATGCGCAGCTCCTGGGTGTATTGGTGGATCACCGAGATGTTGCCCAGCTTGTCGCCGCGACCGGTCACCTGATCGATGCCCATCCAGCCGGTGAAGGTGATGCCCAGGGTGAGCAGCAGCACCAGGCCGAAACCGATCCCCAACTTGCGATTGACGCTTACATTCCCCAGCGACTGGGCAACCCAACGGTACATAGACGACTCCCCGGCTTCGGCAGTGCAGATTTTTGTTTTGTTGCACAGGCCATCGGCGCGGGGCGGGGAAACTTGATGGTAAAAACCTGACCCGTTCGTCAGAAAATCCGCGACAGCAACGCGGTGACGGCGGTCTCGACCCGCAGAATGCGATCGCCCAGTTGCACCGGTTGCAGGCCGGCCTTGGCCAGCAGCTCGACTTCGTACGGGATCCAGCCGCCTTCAGGGCCGATTGCCAGGGTTACCGGGCCTTCGACGGCGCGCGGGCAGGCGGGGTAGGGGCCGGGGTGGCCGACCAGGCCGAGGGTGTCGGCGGCGATGGCGGGCAGGCGGTCTTCGACGAACGGCTTGAAGCGCTTTTCGATGATCACCTCGGGCAGCACCGTGTCGCGTGCCTGCTCAAGGCCGAGGATGAGGTTCTCGCGGATCGCCTCGGGGGCCAGGAACGGCGTTTGCCAGAAGCTCTTTTCGACCTTGTAGCTATTGACCAGAATCAGCCGCGGCACGCCCAGGGTGGCGATGGTCTGGAACAGCCGGCGCAGCATCTTCGGGCGCGGCACGGCCAGCACCAGGGTTAGCGGCAGCTTGGCCGGCGGCGCCTGGTCGAAGGCCACTTGCAGTTCGGCTTCGTGGCCTTCGAGGCGCACCACCTCGGCCTTGCCCATCAGCCCGCCGATGCGCCCCACGCGCAGGCTGTCACCCACCGCCACACGGTGGATCTCCTGCATGTGGGTGAAGCGCCGGTCGGCCAGCACCACACGGTCGGCCGCGACAAAGTCGGCCTCCTCGAGCAACAGCAGGTTCACGGCTGGGTAGCTGGCGGTTGGTCGTTGTGGTCGTCCGCAGCCTCGTCGCGCCCGTGGCTGCGCTTGCGGATCAGGCTGCCGCACAGTACGCCGACCTCGAACAGCATCCACATGGGCACGGCCAGCAGGGTCTGCGAGAAGATATCCGGCGGGGTAAGGATCATGCCGACCACGAAGCAGCCGATGATCACGTACGGGCGGACCTTTTTCAGGTACTGCACGTCGACCACGCCGATCCACACCAGCAGCACCACCGCCACCGGGATCTCGAAGGCCACCCCGAAGGCGAAGAACAGGGTCATGACGAAGTCGAGGTAGCTGGCGATGTCGGTCATCATCGACACGCCTTCGGGCGTGGCGCTGGCGAAGAAGCCGAACATCAGCGGGAACACCAGAAAATAGGCAAACGCCATGCCGGCGTAGAACAACAGGATGCTCGACACCAGCAGCGGAATGGCGATGCGCTTTTCGTGGCGGTACAGCCCCGGCGCGATGAAGCCCCAGATCTGCTGCAGGATGAACGGGATCGCCAAAAACAGCGCGACGATCATGGTCAACTTGAACGGCGTGAGGAACGGCGAGGCCACGTCGGTGGCGATCATCGTCGCGTTGGCCGGCAAGTGGTCGCGCAGCGGCGCCGATACCAGGGTGTAGATCTGCTGGGCGAAGCTGAACAGCCCGGCAAAGATCAAGAAGATGGCGGCAACGCAGCGCAGCAGGCGCGTACGCAGCTCGGTCAGGTGCGAGACCAGCGGCATCGGCTGGTCATGTTCCGGGTTCTCGCTCATGGCGCTCGCGGTGGTTGTGGCGGCTCGGAGGGTGGCGCTGCGGCCGGCTGCTCGGCAGCGGCTGCAGGTGCTGCAGGTGTTTCAGCGCTGGCCGGGGTGGCGGCGGGCGGTGTTGCCGGCGCTTGCGGGTTGAGGATGCGCTTGGCTTCTTCTTCCATTTGCAGGATGTGCTCGTTGTGCAACTGCCGGCGGATGTCGTCGGCGCCGATTTCGCGCTCCACTTCCATCTTGATGGCGTTGAAGCTGCGCTTGAGGCGGCCGATCCACAGGCCCGCCGTGCGCGCGGCACCGGGCAGGCGCTCGGGGCCGAGCACCAGCAACGCCACCAGGCCGACGAGCAGCAGTTCGCTGAAGCTGATGCCGAACATGGGTCAGTCTTTCCGTTGTGGCTCTTGGACCGGCTGGGCCTGGCCTTCGATGGTGTGGCCCTGGGTTGGCTGGGCGGTGTTCTGCTGCACCGGCGGCACGGGTTGCGCGGGCGGCGGGGTCTGTTCGGCGGGTTTGGTCTCTTCTTCGTTCATGGCCTTGCGAAAGCCCTTGATCGACTCGCCCAGGTCGCTACCGAAGTTCTTCAGTTTTTTGGTGCCGAACACCAGCACCACGACGACCAGCAGGACGATCCAGTGTTTCCAGTCAAAAATACCCATTTCAAGCTCCTGAAAATGTGTGTCGGCCACAGGGCGCTAACCAGGCGCCCTCTGTGGGAGCGGGCTTGCCCGCGAACACCGGCGAAGCCGGTGCCATACACTGTGTTGCGTTCTTCGCGGGCAAGCCCGCTCCCACAGGGGGCATGGTACCCCCAGATACATCAGACCGACGGCTGCCGCGCGGCCTTCTCGTCATGCCCGGACAACCCGAAGCGGCGGTCCAGTTCGTCCAGCACCGCCTGCGGGTGTTGGCCCAGCGCGCTGAGCATCACCAGGCTATGGAACCACAGGTCGGCGGTTTCGTAGATGACATCGCTGCAATCTTTGCTGATCGCAGCATCCTTGGCGGCGATGATGGTCTCGACGGACTCTTCGCCGAGCTTCTCGAGAATCTTGTTCAGGCCTTTATGATAGAGGCTGGCCACGTAGCTGCTGTCGGGTGCGGCGTTTTTACGTTGCTCCAGCACTTCGGCCAGGCGGTCGAGGGTGTCGCTCATGTTCAGTGCCCTGCGCTGTAGATGGCGTGGGGGTCCTTGAGGACCGGGTCGACGGTTTTCCACTGGCCGTTGTCGAAGACGCGGTAGAAGCAGCTTTCACGGCCGGTATGGCAGGCAATATGGCCCAGTTGCTCGACCATCAGGATGATCACGTCGGCGTCGCAGTCCAGGCGCATTTCGTGCAGTTTTTGCACGTGGCCCGACTCTTCGCCCTTGCGCCACAGCTTGCCCCGCGAGCGCGACCAGTAGATGGCGCGTTGCTCGGTGGCGGTCAGGGCGAGGGATTCACGGTTCATCCAGGCCATCATCAGCACGCGCCCGGTCTTGTGGTCCTGGGCGATTGCCGGTACCAGGCCATCGTCGTTCCACTTGATCTCGTCCAGCCAGTCTTTCATCGTCGACTCCAAACCAGGCCCGCTCCCGTACCGGGCCCCTGTGCCCTAGTGTGCCAGCCAGCGGCGCGGCTGGCTATCGGCGCACGATCAGGTACAACCCGGCGGCCAGCATCAGCCAGGCCGGCCAGGCGGCCGGGGCGCTCAGGCTGGCCGCACCGGCGGCCAGGGTGGCACCACCGGCGAGCAGGCCGGCGCCCAGCAGGCGCAGCGCCCAGTTGTCGCCGCCACGGCGTCGCTCGGGCAGTTGCGGGTCGTGCAGGTGCGGCTGCGACAGGCGCTCGAGCAGGTCGCGGGTCATGTCGGCCAGGTGCGGCAGTTGCTCGGCCTGGCTGTACAGGTTGCCGATCACCGCCTTCGGGCTCATGCGCTCGCGCATCCAGCGTTCGAGGAACGGTTTGGCGGTGCTCCACAGGTCCAGGTCGGGGTACAGCTGACGGCCCAGGCCTTCGATGTTGAGCAGGGTCTTCTGCAGCAGCACCAGTTGCGGCTGCACTTCCATGTTGAAGCGCCGCGCGGTCTGGAACAGGCGCATCAGCACCTGGCCGAAGGAGATGTCCTTCAGCGGTTTTTCGAAGATCGGCTCGCACACGGTGCGGATCGCCGCCTCGAACTCGTTGACCTTGGTCTGCGCCGGCACCCAGCCCGAATCGATGTGCAACTGGGCCACGCGGCGATAGTCGCGCTTGAAGAAGGCGATCAGGTTGCGCGCCAGATAGTCCTGGTCCTCTGCGGTGAGGCTGCCGACGATGCCGCAGTCGATGGCGATGTACTGCGGGCTCCACGGCTTGACCGTGCTGACGAAGATATTGCCCGGGTGCATGTCGGCGTGGAAGAAGCTGTCGCGGAACACCTGGGTGAAGAACACCTCGACGCCGCGCTCGGCGAGCAGCTTCATGTCGGTGCGCTGGTCGGCCAAGGTTGCCATGTCGGTGACCGGCACGCCGTAGATGCGCTCCATCACCAGCACCTTGGGCCGGCAGAAGTCCCAGTACACCTGGGGCACGTACATCAGCTCCGAGCCTTCGAAGTTGCGCCGCAGCTGGCTGGCGTTGGCCGCCTCGCGCAGCAGGTCGAGTTCGTCGTAGATGGTCTTTTCGTAGTCGCCGACAATCTCTACCGGGTGCAGGCGGCGGGCATCGGCCGAGGCGCGCTCGGCGGCCTTGGCGATCAGGAACAGCCAGGCCAGGTCCTGGGCGATCACAGGCTTGAGGCCCGGGCGCACCACCTTGACCACCACCTCTTCGCCGCTCTTGAGCCGTGCTGCATGTACCTGGGCCACCGAGGCCGAGGCCAGCGGCTCGACGTCGAAGCGGCTGAACACTTCGCTGACCTTTGCCCCGAGTTGCGCCTCGATCAGCGCCACGGCCTGCTTGGGGTCGAACGGCGGCACGCGGTCCTGCAGCAGCATCAGCTCGTCGGCGATGTCGGTGGGCAGCAGGTCGCGGCGGGTCGACAGCAACTGGCCGAACTTGATGAAAATCGGCCCCAGGTCCTGCAGCGCCAGGCGCATGCGTGCACCGCGGCTCAGTTCCAGCGGCTTGCGCGGCAGCCAGCGCCAGGGCATCAGCAGGCGCAGGCTGGCCAGCCACCAGGGCAGCAGGGGTTGTTCGAACAGCAAATCATCGAGGCGGTAGCGGATCACGACGCGCTGGATGCGCAACAGACGGCGGACGGCGAGCAGCTTCATGCGTTATCGCTGGTATCAAGAGTGTGGGCGAGGCGGCGCAGGCGCGCCTCGAGGCGGTCGAGGTCGACTTTCAGCGCATCGAGTTCGCTGAATGCCGCTTCGGCTTCACGTTTGCCGACCAGAGTGCGCGATTCTTCGGCCAGGTATTCGGAGAGGTTCTGGCTGAACCGCGCCAGGCCCTGTTGGGTCCAGCGGGCGCGCAGGCGCACGTGGCTGGCCAGAAGTGCGGTGGGTACCGGGCCGAGCATGCGTTGCAGTTCGTATTCCCAGTCCAGCTCAAGGTCCTGCAGCACGCCGACCAGGTCCAGCAGCACGGCGCTGTCGCCGTGCAGTTGCACCTGCGGGCTGTGCAGCACGGCGTTCTTGTCCTTGGCCAGGGCCAGCTGCGCCAGGCGCCCGGCGGGGGCGCGCAGGGTGCAATCGACCTCGCCCTCCCAGTGGGCGGCGAGCATCAGGCCCTCTTCGTCGGGCAGCACGAACAGCTTCAGGGCCGGCTGCAGGCAGTCGATCTCGACTACCTTGCCTTCCAGCGCGGCCAGGCGCGGCAGCGCCGTGCTGTCCATGCGCAGTACACGGTTGAGGCCGTGTTCGGCGCTGGCGAGAAGGCCGGCCAGCAGCATCAGGGTTTGATTCCCCGGTGCACGGCGACGATACCGCTGGTCATGTTGTGGTAGGTGACGCGGTCGAAACCGGCCTCGACCATCATGCTCTTGAGCGTTTCCTGGTCGGGGTGCATGCGGATCGACTCGGCGAGGTAACGGTAGCTTTCGGAGTCGTTGGTGATCAGCTTGCCGGCCAGCGGCATGAAGGCGAACGAGTAGGCGTCGTAGGCCTTGGACATCAGCTTGTTGGTAGGTTTGGAGAACTCCAGCACCAGCAGGCGGCCACCGGGTTTGAGCACGCGGAGCATCGAGCGGATGGCCTCGTCCTTGTGCGTCACGTTGCGCAGGCCGAAGGCGATGGTCACGCAATCGAAGTGGTTGTCGGGGAAGGGCAGCTTCTCGGCGTCGGCCTGGACGAACTCGATGTTGCCGGCAACACCGCGGTCGAGCAGGCGGTCACGGCCGACCTTGAGCATCGATTCGTTGATGTCGGCCAGCACCACCTGGCCGGTCGGGCCGACCAGGCGCGAGAACTTGGCAGCCAGATCACCGGTACCACCGGCGATATCCAGCACCCGGTTGCCGGTGCGCACGCCGGACAGCTCGATGGTGAAGCGCTTCCACAGGCGATGCATGCCACCGGACAGCACGTCGTTCATCAGGTCGTACTTGGCGGCGACGGAGTGGAACACCTCGGCGACTTTCTTCGCTTTCTGGCTTTCAGGCACGTCCTGGTAGCCGAAATGTGTGGTGGGTTCGGCGTGGTCGCCTTTGCGCTGGTCGGTCATATCGCTTCACCGGTAAAAAATTACCGCCATTCTATGGGCTGCGGGCGGTTTTGTCTTGGCGGGGTGTGTCGCCGGGCGGGCGGGGGCATAATGCGGCCATTGTCTTCATATCCAGGAACACCCGCATGACCCAGATCAGCGTCGAACGCAAACACAGCCTCGGCCGCGAGGCCGCCCGGGCCAAGGCCGAAGCACTGGTGGACAAGCTCAGCCGCGAGTACGACCTCAAGGCCAGCTGGAACGGCGACCGCGTCGAGGTGGCGCGCAGCGGCGCCAACGGCAGCGTGCACATCGGTGATGACAGCATTCGCGTGGAGCTCAAGCTGGGCATGATGCTGTCGATGATGAGCGGCACCATCAAGGGCGAAATCGAGCGGGCTCTGGATAAAGCCCTGGCCTGACGGCCAAGCGCTGTCTCTGTAGGAGCGGCCTTGTGTCGCGATCGGGCTGCGCAGCAGCCCCTGGATCTCGGCATCATGCAAAATCGCCGGGGCTGCTGCGCAGCCCGATCGCGACACAAGGCCGCTCCTACAGGGGCTGCATGCCATTCAAGCCTCCCACGCCCAGCACCCACCTTAGGGTGAGAATTCTAATTTCCTTCCCTACCTTATGCTCCAGGCCCGAATCCATGGGCAGTTCCTCCCTCCCCCGAACGAGCATGAGGTGCAGAGCATGGCCAAAGCGAACCTGAAGCAAAAAGACGACACCCAGGGCACCCTGGGCGAAGTGCGCGGCTACGCGCGCAAGATCTGGCTGGCGGGCATCGGTGCTTACGCCCGTGTTGGCCAGGAAGGCTCCGACTACTTCAAGGAGCTGGTAAAAGCCGGCGAAGGCGTCGAGAAACGCGGCAAGAAGCGCCTGGACAAGGCCGTTGACGCTGCCAACACGCAAATCGACGAAGCCACCCAGGAAGTCACCCGGGTACCTGGCCGGGTCGAGGCCCAGCTGGACAAAATCGAGAAAGCCTTCGACGAGCGCGTAGGGCGCGCCTTGAATCGCCTCGGCATTCCGTCTAAACATGACGTTGAGGCGTTGTCCATCAAGCTTGAACAGCTGCACGAGCTGCTCGAGCGCGTCGCGCACAAACCATAAGGAGAGCAGGATGGCTGGCAAGAAGAATTCCGACAAAGAAGGCAGCTCCTGGGTCGGCGGGATCGAGAAGTACTCCCGCAAGATCTGGCTGGCAGGGCTGGGTATCTACTCCAAGATCGACCAGGACGGCCCGAAGCTGTTCGACTCGCTGGTAAAAGATGGCGAGAAGGCCGAAAAAACCGCGAAGAAAACCGCCGAAGACGTGGCCGAAACCGCCAAGTCGTCGACCACCTCGCGGGTATCTGGCGTCAAGGACCGTGCCCTGGGCAAGTGGAGCGAGCTCGAAGAAGCCTTCGACAAGCGCCTGAACAGCGCCATCTCGCGCCTGGGCGTACCTAGCCGCAACGAGATCAAGGCCCTGCACCAGCAGGTCGACACCCTGACCAAGCAGATCGAAAAACTCACCGGCGCGTCGGTGACCCCGGTCTCCAAGGCCGCTGCCAGCAAGACCGCAGCCAAGCCATTGGCCAAGGCGCCGGCCAAGCCTGCGGCGAAAACCGCAGCGGCCAAGCCTGCAGCCAAGCCAGCTGCTAAAACTGCGGCGGCAAAACCCGCTGCCAAGCCTGCGGCAAAACCGGCCGCCAAGCCTGTTGCCGCAAAACCTGCAGCGGCCAAGAAACCTGCCGTGAAAAAGGCGCCGGCCAAACCGGCAGCAGCCAAGCCAGCCGCAGCCAAACCGGCAGCGACCCCGGCAGCCACTGCCGCCCCGGCGCCAAGCGCGGCCCCGGCCAGCAGCACCCCCTCGGCACCGGTGAACGCGGCCACCCAGGCCTGATACCGCGTCGCCCCCTTCGCGGGTAAACCCGCTCCCACAGGATGTGCAAAACCTGTGGAAGCGGGTTTACCCGCGAATGCCGCAACACAAATCTTCCAGGCTCAGCCCTCCAGATACCTCATCGCCAACTGCTCCGCCGCTGCACGCGCCGGTGCCTGCAGGTGCGGCGCCACCAGCATCATGATCTGGTACACCACCACCCCCACATCCCCCTCACGGCCCAGCACCCGCTGATAGTCCAGCGAGCACATCAGGGTGAGCGTTATCTGCTCCACCAATTGCCCCAGCGCCTGGGTTTCGCTGGTCACCAGGCCCTGGCGCTTGAGGCTGGCCAGCAGCGCGGCCAGGGTGCGCTTGAGCGCGTTGATCAGGCTGCGCATGCCCCGGGCCAGCTTGGGCAGGCGGCCGGTGAGGTTGGACAGGTCCTGGAACAGGAAGCGGTACTGGGCCATGCGCTCGACGATCAGGTGCAGGAACAGCCAGTAGTCCTCAGCGTCCAGGCGCACGTCCAGCGGCGGGTCGAGCAGCGGCATCAGCTGTTCTTCGAAGCGCTCGAACAGGCCGATCACCAACGGCTCCTTGCCGTGGAAGTGGTAGTACAGGTTGCCGGGGCTGATGCCCATCTCGTTGGCGATTTCCAAGGTCGAGACGTTCGGCTCGCCCTGCTGGTTGAACAGCGCCAGGGCGCACTCAAGAATGCGGTCGCGGGTTTTCATTCGCTCAGCGTGCCAGTACGTAGGTGCCGGGCGCAGGGCCCAGCGGTGGATAGGTGGCGTTGCCAAGCTCGGTGCGCGGCGCTTTCAAGCTGCCCGAGCGCGGCCCGATCCAGTCCAGCCACAGCGGCCACCAACTGCCGTCGCGGCGCTGGGCGTCGTGGAACCAGGCGCGTGGGTCGCTGGAAAGCCGCGGGTTCTCCAGGTAGTAGGCCTTGGGGTTGCCGGGCGGGTTGATGATGCTCTGGATATGCCCGCTGTTGGCCAGCACGAAACGCCGCTCGCCACCCAGCAGCAAGGCCGAACGGTACACCGCGTCCCACGGCGTGATGTGGTCGTTGCTGCCGGCCACGGTGAAGCTGTCCACCGCCACCTGTTTGAGGTCGATGGGCGTGCCGCACACCTCCAGGCCGTCGGCGAAGGTCAGCGGGTTGAGCTTGAAGAAGTCCAGCAGGTCGCCGTGCAGCGCCGCTGGCAGGCGGGTGTTGTCGGCGTTCCAGTAGAGGATGTCGAAGGCCGGCGGCGCCTTGCCCAGCAGGTAGTTGTTGACCCAGTAGTTCCAGATCAGGTCGTTGGGCCGCATCCAGGCGAAGATCCGCGCCACCTCGCCGCCATCGAGCACGCCGCGCTGGTACGAGCGGCGCTTGGCGGCCTCGATGGTCTGCTCGTCGGCGAACAGGCTGGCGGGGCTGTCGAACTGGCTGTCCAGCAGGCTTACCAGGTAGGTGGCGCTGCGCACCTTGCGCAGTTGCTGCTTGGCGTTCAGGTGGCCCTGCAGCGCGGCCATGGTCAGGCCGCCGGCGCAGGCGCCCATCAGGTTGGGGTCGCGGCTGCCGCTGATGCTGCGGCAGGCGTTGAGTGCTTCTTCCAGCGCCTGCACGTAGCTCGACAGGCCCCATTCGCGGTGGCGCGGGTCGGGGTTGCGCCAGCTGACCATGAACACCTGCAGGCCGTGCTTGAGCATGTATTGCACGAAGCTGTTGGTCGGGCCCAGGTCGAAGATGTAGAACTTGTTGATTTGCGGTGGCACCACCAGCAGCGGGCGGGCGTACTGTTTTTCGCTGAGCGGCTTGTACTGGATCAGTTCCAGCAGGTCGTTGCGAAACACCACGGCGCCCGGGGTGGTGGCCAGGTTGCCGCCCACTTCGAAGGCGCGCTCGTCCACCTGGCGCGGCAGGCCGTCGTTGTGGCGCAGGTCGTCGAGCAGGTGGCTGGCGCCGCGCAGCAGGCTCTGGCCGCCGGTGTTGAGCAGCTCTTTCACCGCCAGCGGGTTGAGCAGCGAGTTGCTGGGGGACAGGGCGTCGTTGATCAGGTTGAACAGAAACTGCGCGCGGGCGCGGTCGTCATGGCTCAGCGAGCTCTCTTCGATCCACAGGCGGGTCTGCTTCTGCCAGGCCAGGTACGCCTGCAGGCCGCGGCGGTAGAGCGGGTTCTGGCTCCAGGTCGGGTCGCTGAAGCGGTTGTCGCGCGGGTGCGGCTGGTAGGGGGTGTCACCCAGCATCACCCGGCCGAGCGTCCCGCCCAGCTCGAGCAGGTGGCGGGCGGTGTGCAGCGGGTGGCGCAGGCCGTGGCGGCCGACATGGCGCAAGGTCGAGAGCAGGTCGCGACCGCGCAGGCCGGTGATGGCGTTCTGCACGTTCATGCTGGTGGCGGGGGCCGGGGCCGTCCCGGGTGCCGGTTTGTCTTTCATGCCAACACTCCATCGTTGAGCAATCGGGCCATCTTGCTGGTCGAGCCAGCAGGGGGCCTGTGGGAGCGGGCTTGCCCGCGAACACGGGCACAGCCCGTGCCATGCACCGAGTCGCCTGTTTCGCGGGCAAGCCCGCTCCCACAAGGGCCGAGGTGCGTTTGAGCGTCAATCTCAGGCGCCCGAAGCCGGGCGCGGGTGCATGACCGCGCGTTGGCGTTCCTGCTGGAGGAATTTCATGATGATCGGGGCGACGGCTTCGGCCCGGGTGATCAGGAACAGGTGGCCGTCGTCGATTATGTGTAGCTGTGCATTGGGAATCCGCCAGGCCAAAAGGCGCATGTTCACCAGCGGGATCAGCGGGTCGTCGTCACCGGCCAGCACCAGGGTTGGCTGGTGGATCTTGTGCAGCCAGTGGATGCTGGTCCAGCCAAGGCCTGCGAACAGCTGCCAGTAATAGCCCATCTTGCCGCCGGAGCGCACCTTCGAGGCGTGGTGCAGGGCCAGGTCCGGGTCGCGGCGAAAGCCGCCGCCGTAGATCATCGGGGCAATGCGGATGACATGCGACGGCTGGATGTAACGCCTTGGGCTTGCCATCATCCACAGCACCTTGGGCTT
Source organism: Pseudomonas xanthosomatis (assembly GCF_019139835.1). NCBI lineage: Bacteria > Pseudomonadati > Pseudomonadota > Gammaproteobacteria > Pseudomonadales > Pseudomonadaceae > Pseudomonas > Pseudomonas xanthosomatis. Next base: position 928,805 of record NZ_CP077075.1, read on the forward strand.
GCCCGGCACCATCACCGCACCTGCGGCGGTGGCGGCCAGCACCAGCTTCTTGCAGCGCTCGGGGTAGTCGTGGGCGAACTGCTGGGCCAGCGCGCCGCCCCAGGACACGCCGATCACGTTGACCTGGCCGTAGTCCAGGTAGTCGAGCATGCGCGCGGTGAGCTTGGCCAGGCCCGGAAAACGGTACGGGTGGCGCGGCGTCGACGAGCCGCCGACACCGGGTACGTCGAAGGCGATCACTTCAAGGTCCGGGTCCAGCGCCTCGATGAACGGGAACACCAGCTCCAGGTTGGCGCCGATGCCGTTGAAAATCAGCAGCGGCGTCAGGTGCGGCTTGCCCGGGCGGACCGCGGTGCGGATCGACTGGTCGTCCAGCTCGACGGTCCTGAACAGGTACGGTTGCGACATGCGCGTGGCTCTTTAGGTGAGTGGGCGCGCTGCGCCCGCAGGCGCAACGCAGCACGGGCACTCAGCGTTCGTGGACGTAGGTACCGGGGGAGGCTTCGCCGGCGGCGTAGGCGCGGTTGCCCAGGCGCGTGGGGGCCTTTTTCAACTCGCCGCCGCGCTCGCCCAGCCAGGCTTGCCAGTGCAGCCACCAGGAGTCGGCGTGCTTGATCGCGTTCTCCTGCCAGGCCACCGGGTCGTCCGGGCGGTCCTCGCCGGTCATGAAGCGCGCCTTGGGGTTGCCCGGCGGGTTGAGGATGCTTTGGATGTGCCCGCTGTTGGACAGCACGAACTCGATCTTGCCACCGAACAGGTGCGCCGAGCGGTAGCACGACTGCCACGGGGTGATGTGGTCGGCGGTGCCGGCAACGCTGTAGATGTCGCAGTCGACGGTCTTCAGGTCGATGGCGGTGCCGCACACCTCCAGGGCGTTGGAGCGGGTCAGCGGATTGTTCTTGAACATCTCGATCAAATCGCCGTGGAAGGCGGCCGGCAGGCGCGTGGTGTCGTTGTTCCAGAACAGGATGTCGAACACGGGCGGCGCGTTGCCCAGCAGGTAGTTGTTGACCCAGTAGTTCCAGATCAGGTCGTTGGGGCGCATCCAGGCGAACACCTTGGCCATGTCGCTGCCTTCGAGCACGCCCGACTGATACGAGTGGCGCTTGGCGGCTTCCAGGGTCTGCTCGTCGACGAACAGCGCCACCTGGGTTTCCATGGTGGTGTCGAGCACGCTCACCAGCAACGTGAGGGCGTTGACCTTCTTCTCGCCCAGGGCTGCATAGTGGCCCACCAGCGCGGTGCAGGTGATGCCGCCGGAGCAGGCACCGAGCATGTTCAAATCCTTGCTGCCGGTGATCGCCAGCACCGCATCGACTGCTTCCTTGAGCGCGTCGATGTAGGTTGACAGGCCCCACTCGCGCTGGGCCTTGGTGGGGTTGCGCCAGCTGATGATGAAGGTCTGCTGCTGCGAGCGCAGACAGAAGCGCGCCAGGCTCTTTTCCGGGCTCAGATCGAACACGTAGAACTTGTTGATTTGCGGTGGCACCACCAGTAGCGGGCGGCTGTGCACCTGCTCGGTGATCGGCTTGTACTGGATCAGCTCCAGCACGTCGTTGCGGTACACCACCGCGCCTTCGCTGGTGCCGAGGTTCTTGCCCACCTCGAACGCCTCCATGTTCACCTGGCTGGGCATGCCGCCGTTGTTGACCATGTCCTTGGCCAGGTTGGACAGGCCGTCGAGCAGGCTCTTGCCGCCGGTCTCGAAGAAGCGCTTGATCGCCGCCGGGTTGGAGAGGGTGTTGGTGGGGGCCATGGCTTCGGTCATCAGGTTGATGACGAACTGCCCGCGGCTGATGTCCTGGGGCGACAGGTCGCTGCTGCTGACCCAGTCGTTGAGCTCCTTGCGCCAGGCCAGGTACGTCTGCAGGTAGCGGCGGTACAGCGGGTTCTGGCTCCAGGCCGGGTCGGCGAAGCGGCGGTCGTCGCCTTCGGGCTGCAGGCTCGACTTGCCCAGCAGCACGTTCTTCAGTTCCAGGCCGAAATGCGCCACGTGCTTGGCGCTGTGCAAGGGCTGGCGTACCGCCTGGCGCAATACCGTGCGCGCCGAGGTCAGCAGGTCCTTGCGGCGAATACCGATGACCGGGTTCAGCCCCAGGGTGTTTTCCGAGGCCTGCCGCTGCAACTCATCGTTGTTCTTGTTACTCATCTACGACGCTCCGTTGTCCTGAGACGAGTACCGGCGTGCTGTGACAGCCCGGTACTGCTACTCGGGTGACCAGTGATAAGGAACAGCGGTGCTGCGACCGGTTGCGCGGGGGTGATGAGCTGCGGGGTGTTCTGCGTGTGAAGACAGCCTGCGCTTTCTCGCGACCACTACGTACCGGCCTGGCCCTGCTTGCCCATGAAACGATGCAGGGAACTTGCCAGCTCCATTGGTTACCCGACTTTCATGTAATGCGCAAGACAGCCCGTCACTGGGCTGTCTGTAAGGCATTCAAGCAGATGAGATTAGAAAATGCGCTCTAACTCGTAGGACCCTTGCGCTAGAGCATCAGTTTAACGACCGATTCGGCCGGGTCGCGGGACTTGCCGGCCTTGTGCAGGTCGTCCAGGTACTCGGCCCACAGCTGCTCCTGGCGCAGGCACAGCTGCTCGAGGTATTCCCAGGTGAACAGGCCTGAGTCATGGCCGTCGTCGAAGGTCAGTTTCAGTGCATATTGGCCGGCAGGCTCCAGGCCCGAGAGTCCTACGTTGATCTTGCCAAATTGCAGGATGGGATTGCCGTGGCCCTGGACCTCGGCAGAGGGGGAGTGCACCCGCAGGAATTCGGCAGGCAGGTGGTAGACCTCGCCGGGGGCGTAGGTGAGGGTGAGGGTTTTCGAGGCTTTGTGCAGGTTGATGGCGGTGGGCAGGCGGGCCATTGTGGGAATCTCTCGGCAGCTGATGGGGTTAGCTTCGAGGTTCTTGTGATGGGATTCAAGGGCCCTTTCGCGGCGGTTCGGCGCCCCGACAAGCTCGCTCCCACAGGGATCATGCAGTCCCTGTGGGATCGGGCTTGTCGGGGCGCCGAACCGCCGCGAAGAAGGCGACGCGGTCTTACAGGATGTAGCGCGACAAGTCTTCGTTCTGTGCCAGCTCGCCCAGGTGGCTGTTCACGTACGCAGCGTCGATGTTGATCGGCGTCTCGTCGTGGGCGCTGGCCAGGTCGCCGGCGCTGAACGACACCTCTTCGAGCAGGCGCTCGAGCAGGGTGTGCAGGCGGCGGGCACCGATGTTCTCGGTCTTTTCGTTGACCTGGAAGGCGATCTCGGCCAGGCGCTTGATGCCCTCGTCGGCGAACGCGATGTTCAAGCCCTCGGTCTTGAGCAGGGCGCTGTACTGCTCGGTCAGCGAGGCGTGCGGCTCTTTGAGGATGCGCTCGAAGTCTTCCGGGGTCAGCGCCTTGAGCTCGACACGGATCGGCAGGCGGCCCTGCAGTTCAGGTACCAGGTCGCTCGGCTTGCTCAGGTGGAAGGCGCCCGAGGCGATGAACAGGATGTGGTCGGTCTTGACCATGCCCAGCTTGGTGTTGACGGTGCAGCCCTCGATCAGCGGCAGCAGGTCGCGCTGCACGCCTTCACGGGACACATCGGCGCCGCCGACGTTGCCGCGCTTGGCCACCTTGTCGATCTCGTCGATGAACACGATACCGTGCTGCTCGACCGCCTCCAGGGCCTTGGCCTTGAGCTCTTCCTCGTTGACCAGGCGGCTGGCCTCTTCTTCGCGCACCATCTTCAGCGCATCCTTGACCTTCAGCTTGCGCGCCTTGCGCTTGCCCTTGCCCATGTTGGCGAACAGGCTCTGCAGCTGGTTGGTCATTTCTTCCATGCCGGGGGGCGCGGCGATTTCGACGCCAGTGTTTTCGGCCACTTCGATCTCGATTTCCTTGTCGTCCAGCTGGCCTTCGCGCAGGCGCTTGCGGAACAGCTGGCGGGTGTTGGAGTCGCTGCTGGTCTGCTGGGCTTCTTCGGCAAAGCTGCTGGTGCGCGCCTGCGGCAGCAGGGCGTCGAGGATGCGGTCTTCGGCGGCGTCTTCGGCGCGGTGGCGCACGCGGACGATTTCCTGCTCGCGCAGCATCTTCAGCGCGGCATCGGCCAGGTCGCGGATGATCGACTCGACGTCACGGCCAACGTAGCCGACTTCGGTGAACTTGGTCGCTTCGACCTTGATGAACGGCGCATTGGCCAGCTTGGCCAGGCGACGGGCGATTTCGGTCTTGCCCACGCCGGTGGGGCCGATCATCAGGATGTTCTTCGGGGTCACTTCCTGGCGCAGCTCGGCCGGCAGTTGCATGCGCCGCCAGCGGTTGCGCAGGGCAATGGCCACGGCGCGTTTGGCGTCGTCCTGGCCGATGATGTGGCGGTTGAGTTCGTGGACGATTTCGCGGGGGGTCATGGACATGGTGAATACGGTCCTTGGTCGAAGTGGGTCAGCGTGGAAAAGTCCCGCACCGGGCGGGACGCCAGAACAGCTGATTACTCGGCCAGGTCCTGCTCCTCGATGGTCAGGTTGTGGTTGGTGAACACGCAGATGTCACCGGCGATGTTCAGCGCGGCCTCGGTGATTTCCCGGGCCGACAGGTCGGTCTTGTTCAGCAGGGCGCGGGCTGCGGCCTGGGCGTAGCCACCGCCGGAACCCATGGCGATCAGGCCGTCTTCGGGTTCGACCACATCACCATTGCCGGTGATGATCAGCGAGGCGTCCTTGTTGGCCACGGCCAGCATCGCCTCCAGGCGGCTCAGGGAGCGGTCGGTGCGCCACTCTTTGGCCAGCTCCACGGCGGCACGCACCAGGTGGCCGGAGTGTTTCTGCAACTGGGCTTCGAAGCGCTCGAACAGGGTGAAGGCATCGGCGGTGGCACCGGCAAAGCCGGCGATGACCTGGCCGTTGTACAGGCGGCGCACTTTTTTTGCGTTGCCTTTCATCACGGTGTTGCCCAGGGATACCTGGCCATCGCCGCCCATGACGACTTTGCCGTTACGGCGGACAGAAACGATGGTAGTCAAGGGAGTGTCTCCACGCAGCGGGGCGAAAATGCCTGTTGCAGAGACATATGGGGGTGGGGGGAAGGATTTCAACCAGGGGGGATGAGCGGTCGGCGTCGAGCAGGCTCATCGGTGTTGCTGCATTCGCGGGTAAACCCGCTCCCACAGGGGGCTGCATATGCTGTGGGAACGTCTTGTGCAGCCTGAACCTGCCTCATCGCCGGCAAGCTCCTACAGGTACTGCACTGGCTTGAAGCTTGTGCAATCCCTGTGGGAGCGGGTTTACCCGCGAAACGGGCGGTGCGGTCTGTCAGGCCTCGTGGCAGATGTGCCCATCGACCAAGGTACAACGCACCGCACCCGGCAGGCAGTGGCCGATGAACGGGCAGTTCTCGCCGCGCGAGAACCACTGCTCGCCCGCCACGGTGGAGGCTTGCGGGTCGAACAGCACCAGGTCAGCGGCAGCGCCCACCTTCAGCTCGCCGGCCGGCAGGCGCAGCGCGCCGGCAGGGCCGCTGGAGAGGCGTGCCAGCAGGGTCGGCAGGTCGAGCAGGCCGTCCTCGACCAGGGTCATGGCCAGTGGCAGTAGCAGTTCGACGCTGCTGATACCCGGCTCGGTGGCGCCGAACGGGGCCAGCTTGGCGTCACGCTCGTGGGGCTGGTGGTGGCTGGAGATGGCCTGGATCACCCCGGCCTTCACGGCCTCGCGCAGGCCGTCACGGTCGGCGGCGGTGCGCAGCGGCGGCTGCACGTGGTACAGGCTTGAGAAGTCGCGCAGCGATTCGTCGGTGAGGATCAGTTGGTACAGCGCCACGTCAGCGGTAACCGGCAGCCCCAACTGCTGGGCCTGGGCGATCAGCCGGGCGCCACGGGCGCTGGTGATCTGGCTGAAGTGCGCACGCACGCCGCTCTGCTCGACCAGCAGCAGGTTGCGCGCCAGGGCCACGGTCTCGGCGCTCTCGGGGATGCCGGGCAGGCCGAGGAAGCTGGCCATCGGCCCTTCGTGGGCCAGGCCACCCTGCGACAGGTCGCTGTCCTGGGAGTGGAACACCACGGTCAGGTCGAAGGTGGCGGCGTATTCCAGCGCCCGGGCCAGGGTGCGGTTGTTGGGGATTTGTTTCAGGCCGTTGCCAAACGCTACGCAACCGGTATCGCGCAGGGCCACCAGTTCGGCCAGTTGCTCGCCTTCCAGGCCCTTGGTCAGGGCGCCGATCGGGTAGACCTTGCTGTTGGCCGCCTCGCGGGCACGGTCGAGAATCAGCTCGGCCACTGCCGGGGTGTCCAGCACCGGTTTGGTCTGCGGCGGGCAGCACAGGCTGGTGACGCCACCGGCGACCGCTGCGCGGGTTTCGCTGGCAATGTTGCCCTTGCGGCTGTAGCCCGGCTCGCGCAGCGACACGCCAAGGTCTACCAGGCCAGGTGCTGCCACCAGGCCGTCGGCCTGGATCGTGCGGCTGGCGCTGAAGCCTGCCGGTGCTGCGCCGATGGCGGCAATGCGCCCACCGTCCAGGTGCAGGTCGGTGACGCGGTCCAGGCCGCTGGCAGGGTCGATCACCCGGGCGCCGATAATGCTGAGGGTCACTGGGCGTTCTCCTGGTCGAGTTGACGTTGCGCGTTCTGCCCGCTCATGGCCATGGACAGCACCGCCATGCGCACGGCGATGCCGTAGGTGACCTGGTTGAGAATCACCGAGTGTTTGCCGTCGGCCACTGCCGATTCGATCTCCACGCCCCGGTTGATCGGGCCCGGGTGCATGACGATGGCATCGGGCTTGGCCCCGGCCAGGCGTGCGGTGGTCAGGCCGAACAAGCGGTAGAACTCGCCTTCGCTGGGCAGCAGGCCGCCGGCCATGCGCTCGCGCTGCAGGCGCAGCATGATCACCACGTCGACGTCTTTCAGGCCTTCGGCCATGTCGGTGTAGACCTTCACCCCGTACTGCTCGATGCCGATCGGGATCAGGGTTTTCGGGCCGATCACGCGGATGTCCGGGCAGCCCAGCGCCTTGAGCGCGAGCATGTCCGAGCGGGCCACGCGCGAATGCAGGATGTCGCCGACGATGGCCACCGAGAGGTTCTCGAAGCTGCCCTTGTGGCGGCGGATGGTCAGCATGTCGAGCATGCCCTGGGTGGGGTGCGCGTGGCGGCCGTCACCGCCGTTGATCACCGCCACATCCGGGCACACGTGCTCGGCGATGAAGTGCGCGGCGCCGGAGTCGGAGTGGCGCACCACGAACATGTCGGCGGCCATGGCCTCGAGGTTGCGCAGGGTATCGAACAGGGTCTCGCCCTTGCTGGTCGAGGAGGTCGACACGTTCAGGCTGATCACGTCGGCCGACAGGCGCTGGGCGGCCAGTTCGAAGGTGGTGCGGGTGCGGGTGGAGTTCTCGAAGAACACGTTGCACACGGTTTTGCCGCGCAGCAACGGGACCTTCTTCACGGCCCGGGCGCCGACTTCGAGGAACGAGTCGGCGGTGTCGAGGATTTCGGTCAGCAGTTCGCGGGGCAAACCGTCGAGCGAGAGAAAGTGGCGTAGCTGGCCCTGATCATTGAGCTGCAGCGGGCGCTTGGCGTCGAATGGCGTCATCGCGGGGGACTCTTAAAGGGCGGATGCGGGGGCGAGGTCCTGGCGCTCGAGGGCGAGCGGGGCGGGTCCGGTCAATTTTACCCGTTCATGGGCGGCCAGCGACAGGGTGGCACCGAGCACGTTCGGGCGGATCGGCAGTTCGCCGGCATCCAGGTCCAGCAGGCACACCAGCGTCACGCTGGCCGGGCGGCCGTAGTCGAACAGTTCGTTGAGGGCGGCGCGGATGGTGCGCCCGCTCATCAGCACGTCGTCGATCAGCACCAGGTGCTGGCCTTCGATCTCGAACGGCAGCTCCGACGGGCGCACCTGCGGGTGCAAGCCGTTCTGGCTGAAATCGTCGCGGTAGAACGACACGTCCAGAGTGCCCAGCGGGCTGTCATCGCCAAGCTCCGCCTGCAGGGCCTGGGCAACCCAGACGCCGCCGGTGCGGATGCCGATGTAGCGTGGTTCGGTGATGGCGCGGCGGGCCAGATGGGCGCGAAGGTCGACGGCCATCTGCCGGATCAGTTCGGCGGGATCGGGTAGGCTCATTGCGGGTCTCCTGGGGGCGCCGGGGCGTGGTGGTGGCCCCGGCGTGAACGCGGAAAAGTCAGGTATTGGCCTCCAGCCAGCCTTGCAGCAGCAGGGCGGCGGCGATGGCGTCGACCGGGTTGTCGCGGAAGCTGCCATGGCGGTTTCCACGGGCCATCTGCTCGCCCTTGGCTTCAAAGGTGGTCAGGCGTTCGTCGTGGGTGTGTACCGGCAGGTTGTAACGGCCGTTCAGGCGGCGGGCGAACTTTTCGGCGCGCTCGCTCATTTCGCTGGGGGTGCCGTCCATGTTCAGCGGCAGGCCGACGACGATGGCGTCGGGCTTCCACTCCTTGATGAGTTTTTCCACCTGGTTCCAGTCCGGCACGCCGTTCTGTGCTTTCAGCGTGCACAGCTCGCGGGCCTGGCCGGTGATCACCTGGCCGACGGCGACGCCGATCTGTTTGGTGCCGTAGTCGAAGCCCAGCAGCAGGCGCAGCTCGGCCATCAGGCGTGCCCCGCCTGGCTGGTCAGCAGGCTCAGGTTGATACCCAGGCTCTTGGCGGCCTGGGCCAGGCGCATGTCACTGGCCATGCCGAACAGGATGTCGGCGTCGAACGGGCAGTTGAGCCAGGCGTTGTCGGCCAGCTCCGCTTCCAGCTGCCCGGCTTCCCAGCCGGCGTAACCCAGGGTGATCAGGCTCTGCTTGGGGCCGACGCCGGCGGCGATGGCCAGCAGCACGTCCTGCGAGGTGGTCAGCGACAAACCTTCGAGCGCGACGGTGGCCTGGAAGCTGCACTCGTTGCTGTGCAGCACGAAACCGCGGTCGGTCTGCACCGGCCCGCCCTGGTAGATGGGTACGTGCAGGGTGCTGGGCGGCGGTGTTTCGTCGGGGCGCAGTTGCTCGAGGATGTCGGCCAGGTTCAGCTCTTGCGGGCGGTTGATCACCAGCCCCATGGCGCCGTTCTCGTTGTGTTCGACGATGTACGTCAGCGTTTGCGCGAAGTTCGGATCGGCCATGTGCGGCATGGCGATCAGGAACTGGTGCTTGAGGTAGCTGGGGCTGAAGGTTTTCATGAGCGCTAGTGTGGCGCCAGGTGAGGAGGCTGACAAGGTGCTGTGCGGCTGTCGGTGACCCTTGTAGGAGCAACTGTCTTGCTGAAAATCTAGAAGCGGGAGTGATTCCTGTGGGAGCGGCTTTAGCCGCGAAGCAGGCAGCGCGGTGGCTGGCACCGGCTTTGCCGGTGTTCGCGGGCAAGCCCGCTCCCACAGGATCGTGCAAAGCCTGAATCCAGCGCTGTACCTGTAGGAGCGGGGATGCCTGGAGGCTAGTTGCTCGACAGCTTGTCACCCCGGGCAAAGCGCCAGGTGCGGATGATCTCCAGCCGGTCGAACTCGGCCAGGTCGCCGGTGAAAGGCGCGAACGGCGCGGCCAGGCGCACGATACGCTGGGCCGCCTGGTCCAGCACCGGCTGGCCGGACGACTCGAGCACCAGCACCTCATACAGCGAACCGTCGCGGTTGATCGACACCATCATCCGCAGGCTGCCGTACATCTGCTGGCGCCGGGCTTCTTCGGGGTAGTTGAGGTTGCCGATGCGCTCGACCTTCTTGCGCCACTCTTCCTTGTACCAGGCGCCCTTGTCGCGCATGGTCGAGGCGGCGTTCAGCCGGTGGATGCGCGGGCGCTTGGCGTAGCGCTGCTGTTCGTTGGACAGCTCCGCCTCGAGGCTTGCGATCTGGCTGGACAGCTGCGAGCTGTCGAAGTCCGGCACCTTGGCCTCGGCCTGCGGCTGGGGCTTGGTTTCTTTGGGCTTGGGCTCGACCTTCTGCGCCTTGGGTGCCTGGGTGGTCACGGCAGACTTTTGCTGCACCGGCGGGGGCGGCACCTCCTGGCGGGCGGCAGGCGGCGGGGTGACCTTGTTGATCTTGCTGTCCTGGAACGGCGCCACTTCGGTGGTCTTGGGCACTGCTTTCTTGTCCAGGGTGCCGCTGCCCTGCTGGTTGTCCTGGGCCTGGAAGTCGGCCTTTTCAGGCGGCTTCTCGCTCTTGAAGGTGGCTAGGGTGATATCCATGGTGTGGCGGATATCAGCCGGCTTGACCACGGAAAAACCCACCCCCAGGATCAGCGCCAGGTGCACCAGGGCGGCCAGGAACAGGGTAAAGCCCAGCCGGTCCACCGGGCGAACGCGGGGTGGCAGCAGGTCGGCGGGGATGTCAGCGGGGAGCGTCATCGAATATCCAGCAACCGCTGGGTGGGGCAGCGGCTCAGTCGAAATGGACCGGCATCATACCCCACTGCGCGGTGTTGCCACCTGTCCTCGGTCAGCGCGCCGTTAGCTTGCGATCAATGGCATCCATCAGCTTGGCGCCGATGTTGGTGTTGTAGGCAGCGTCGATCTCGCGGATGCAGGTCGGGCTGGTGACGTTGATTTCGGTCAGGTAGTCGCCGATCACGTCCAGGCCGACGAACAGCAGGCCCTTTTCGCGCAAGGTCGGGCCCACCTGGGCGGCGATCCAGCGGTCGCGCTCGCTCAGCGGGCGGGCTTCGCCACGGCCACCGGCGGCCAGGTTGCCGCGGGTTTCACCACTGGCCGGGATGCGCGCCAGGCAGTAGTCCACCGGCTCGCCGTCGATCATCAGGATGCGCTTGTCGCCGTCCTTGATCGCCGGCAGGTAGGCCTGCGCCATGATCTGCTGGGCGCCCAGTGCGGTCAGCGTCTCCAGGATCACCGAGAGGTTCGGGTCGCCTACGCGGTGGCGGAAGATCGAGGTGCCGCCCATGCCGTCCAGCGGCTTGAGGATCACATCACCGTGCTTGGCGGCGAACTCGCGGATGATGTCCGGGCGGCGGCTTACCAGGGTGGGTGGGGTGCACTGCGGGAACAGCGTGGCGAAGAGTTTTTCGTTGCAGTCGCGCAGGCTTTGCGGGCGGTTCACCACCAGCACGCCTTCGGCTTCGGCCTGCTCCAGCAGGTAGGTGCTGTAGACGAACTCCATGTCGAAGGGCGGGTCCTTGCGCATCAGGATCACGTCCAGCTCGGCCAGCGGGGCGTCCTGCTCGTCACCCAGCTCGAACCAGCGCGCCGGGTCGGCGAACACCTTGAGCGGGCGGCGGCGTGCGCGGGCCCTGCCTTCGCCTTGATACAGGTCGCGCTGCTCCATGTAGAACAGCTCCCAGCCACGGGCCTGGGCGGCCAGCAGCATGGCCAGCGAGCTGTCCTTTTTGTAGGAGATGGACGCGATGGGGTCCATGACAATCCCGAGGCGAACGCTCATGGGGTAATTCCTCTTGGCGGCAGGTGGCCGCGATGGCACGAAAATGAAAGTGGCTCAGGGTGGCGCCGGGCGCGCGCCGGGTCAAGGGGGCGGGCAGATGGAATGGCTACCTTGAGTGTGCTAAAAAGGCCCCATCAAGCCGCTAGCGACAAGCTTTAAGCTGCAAGCCGGCAGTCCGTGCACTGTCCGCTTTTTCTTGCAGCTTGCGGCTCGCAGCTTGCAGCTCCCAGAGGTGGCGAATCATATGGAACAACCCCTGAAGGTGATGGTGATCGACGATTCCCGCACGATCCGCCGCACCGCGCAGATGTTGCTCGGCGAGGCCGGCTGCGAGGTGATCACCGCCAGCGACGGCTTCGATGCCCTGGCAAAAATCGTCGACCACAAGCCACGCATCATCTTCGTCGATGTGCTGATGCCGCGCCTGGACGGTTACCAGACCTGCGCGGTGATCAAGCACAACAGCGAATTCAAGGACACCCCGGTCATCCTGCTCTCGTCCCGCGACGGCCTGTTCGACAAGGCCCGCGGCCGGGTAGTGGGCTCTGATCAGTTTCTGACCAAACCGTTCAGCAAGGACGAACTGCTCGACGCGATCCGCGCCCACGTGCCCGGCTTCGCCGCGCAGGACCCGCACGTAACCTGACGCTGCCTCGAAACGGCGGCGCCCAACGTTCCTCATGGGGAAACAGCATGGCCCGAGTTCTGATTGTCGACGACTCGCCGACAGAGATGTACCGCTTGACCGAATGGCTGGAAAAGCACGGCCACCAGGTGCTCAAGGCCGACAACGGCGCCGATGGCGTGGCCCTGGCCCGGCAGGAGAAGCCTGACGCTGTGCTGATGGACATCGTCATGCCCGGCATGAACGGCTTCCAGGCCACCCGCCAGCTCAGCAAAGACCCTGAAACCAGTGCCATCCCGGTGGTAGTGGTGACCACCAAGGACCAGGAAACCGACCGTATCTGGGCCACCCGCCAGGGCGCCCGGGACTTTCTCACCAAGCCGGTGGAAGAAGACGCCCTGATCGCCAAGCTCATCGAGGTGCTCGGCGCTTGACCACCCGCCCCCAGGGCGCGTCGCTGACCGCCTTCGAGCTGTTGCTGGACATCGACCGGCGCTGCCGCCTGCTGGTGGCCGACCAGCCGCTGCAGGACACCCGTCTGCAGCAGTGGAGCGGCATCGGTTTTCGCATTGCCGGGCAATGGTTCGTCGCGCCCATGGGCGAAGTCGCCGAGGTGCTGCGCGAGCCGCGCAGCAGCCGTGTGCCGGGGGTTCAGCCCTGGGTATGCGGGGTGGCCAACCTGCGCGGGCGGCTGCTGCCGGTGATGGACCTGTGTGCCTTTTTCGGTCTGGGCCCGGCCACCCCGGGCAAGCAGCGCCGGGTGCTGGTGCTGGACCATGAAGAACTGTTTGCCGGGTTGCTGGTGGACGAGGTGGTGGGCCTGCAGCACTTTGCCCTGAGCAGCCTCGAGCTGTCGCCGCCGCAACCGTTGATTCGCGCCGCAGCGCCGTTCGTGCAGGGGCATTTCCCCCGCGAGCGCAACTGGGCGATTTTCAGCCCGTTCGCCCTGGCCCAGGCGCCGGGGTTTCTCGATGTGGCGTTGTAGAGGAATATCGCCGTGACCAAGCCGGGCCCTACCGTATCCCCCGCCGCCGTGGCCCAGCGCCCGCGCAGTACCGCGCAGATCACCGTGCTGTTCGTGGTGCTGATCCTGTCGATCGTGCTGCTGTTCGCCAACTTTGCCTACCTCAACACCCAGGCCAACCACGACAAGCAGTACATCGGCCACGCCGGCGAGCTGCGCGTGCTGTCGCAGCGCATCGCCAAGAACGCCACCGAGGCCGCCGCCGGCAAGGCCCTGGCGTTCCGCCAACTGAGCGATGCACGCAACGACTTCGAGCGGCGCTGGGACTACCTGCGCCATGGCGACAAGAGCACCGGCCTGCCCTCGGCGCCGGCAGCGGTGCGCGACGAAATGGACGCAGTGCGCCAGGACTGGGAAAACCTGCGCAAGAACACCGACACCATCCTTGGTAGCGAACAGACCGTACTGTCGCTGCACCAGGTGGCGGCGACCCTGGCCGAAACCGTGCCGCAGTTGCAGGTCGAGTACGAAAAGGTGGTGGAAATCCTGCTGCAGAGCGGCGCCCCGGCCAGCCAGGTAGCCGTGGCCCAGCGCCAGTTGCTGCTGGCCGAGCGTATTCTGGGGTCGGTCAACACGGTGCTTTCCGGCGAAGACACCTCGGTGCAGGCGGCCGATACCTTCGGCCGCGACGCCAGCCGTTTCGGCCAGGTGCTCGAAGGCATGCTGGCCGGTAACCCGGCGATCCAGGTGACCCGGGTCGAGGACGCAGATGCCCGCGCGCGGCTGGCTGAAATCGCCGAACTGTTCCAGTTCGTTGCCGGCTCCGTGGACGAGATTCTTGAAACCTCGCCGGAGCTTTTGCGCGTGCGCGAGGCCGCCGGCAACATCTTCAGCCTGTCGCAAACCCTGCTCGATGAGGCCTCGCACCTGGCTAACGGCTTCGAGAACCTGGCCGGCGGGCGCACCCTCGACACCGTCGGTGGCTACGCCCTGGGCCTGCTGGCGCTGGCCTCGATCATCCTCATCGGCCTGGTGATGGTGCGCGCCACCCACCGCCAGCTGCGCGAGACCGCCGAAAAGAACGAACGCAACCAGCAGGCGATCATGCGCCTGCTGGATGAAATCGAAGAGCTGGCCGACGGCGACCTGACCGTCACCGTGTCGGTCACCGAAGACTTCACCGGGGCCATCGCCGATTCGATCAACTACTCGGTCGACCAGTTGCGCGACCTGGTGGCTACCATCAACCACAGCGCCGAGCAGGTGGCCGCAGCGGTGCAGGACACCCAGAACACCTCGCGCCAGCTGGCCAAGGCCTCCGAGCACCAGGCCGAGCAGATCAGCGAGGCCTCCGAGGCGGTGGGCGACATGGTCGAGTCCATCGACCGGGTGTCGGCCCACGCCTACGAGTCGGCCAAGGTGGCCGAGCGTTCGGTGGCCATCGCCAACAAGGGTAACGAGGTGGTGCACAACACCATCAACGGCATGAACAACATTCGCGAGCAGATCCAGGACACCGCCAAGCGGATCAAGCGCCTGGGTGAGTCTTCGCAAGAGATCGGCGACATCGTCAGCCTGATCGACGACATTGCCGACCAGACCAACATCCTCGCCCTCAACGCGGCAATCCAGGCCTCGCTGGCCGGCGAGGCCGGGCGCGGTTTTGCCGTGGTCGCCGACGAGGTGCAGCGCCTGGCCGAGCGCTCGTCCTCGGCGACGCGGCAGATCGAAGCGCTGGTGCGCACCATCCAGGCCGACACCAACGAAGCAGTGATCTCCATGGAGCAGACCACCGCCGAGGTGGTGCGTGGCGCGCGCCTGGCCCAGGATGCCGGGGTGGCGCTGGCCGAGATCGAGGGCGTGTCGCAGACCCTGGCCGAACTGATCCACAGCATCTCGGACGCGGCCCAGTTGCAGACCTCCTCGGCCGGGCAAATTTCCCACACCATGGCGGTGATCCAGCAGATCACCGCGCAGACGTCCACCGGCTCCAGCGCTACCGCCGACAGCATTCGCCACCTGGCGCGCATGGCCAGCGAGATGCGCCGCTCGGTGTCGGGCTTCACCCTGCCCAAGGTCGAGCGCCCGTGAGCCAGCCCAGCATCACCGGCATGCGCCACGACACCGTGGCCCTGGCCTGGGCCAAGGCGCCCATGCTCGACTGCCTGGGCCAGGCGCGCCAGGCCCTGGAGCGCTTTGCCGGGGAAACCGGCGACCTGTCGCTGCTGGCGTTCGTGGTGGACAACCTGCACCAGGTGCACGGTTGCCTGCGCATGCTCGAGCTGCCCGGGGCCATGCGCCTGGCCGAAGAGCTGGAGCTGCTGGGCCAAGCCATGGCCGACGGCCAGGTAGCGCCCCGCGGCGACTGCCTGGGTGCGCTGTTCCGCGGCCTCGAGCAGCTGCCGCCGTACCTTGACCGGCTGCGCGGTGCGCGCCATGACCTGCCGCTGGTGGTGCTGCCGCTGCTCAACCAGCTGCGCGCCTGCCGCGGCGCCGAGCCACTGGCCCAAGGCAGCCTGCTCGGTGAGCTCGGCCAGCGCCTGGCGGGTGCGGCCGACCTTGCCGACCTCGACCTGTCGCTGGGCAACTGGCGCGAGCACATGCAGGCCGGCCCCGGGCGCGATGCGCTGCGCTCGGTGGTGATGGCGCTGTGCGACGACCTGATGCGCATCAAGGAACGCCTGGACCCGTTCGTCGCTGGCGAGCACACCCCGCGCGAGCCATTGGAGGCCCTGCTGGCGCCGTTGCGGCATGTGGCCGACACCCTGGCGGTGCTGGGTTTCCAGCAGCCGCGACGGGTAATCATCGACCAGGTGCTGGCGTTGCAGGCACTGGTGGAGCAGGGCGATGCGGTGGATGAAGCGGTGCTGATGGATGTGGCCGGGGCGCTGCTGTACGTCGAGGCGACCCTCAACGGCATGGTCGGCCCGCTGGAAGAGACCGAACCCGGCAGCCTGCCCGGAGCCGACCTGGCCGATACCCGCCAACTGGTGCTCAACGAATCGCTGAACGTGCTGCAGCAGGCCAAGGACCTGATTGGCGACTGCCTGGAGTCGGACTGGTCGCGCCAGCGCTTGCAAGCCCTGCCCGGGCTGCTGCAACAGGTGCGCGGGGCCTTGGCGATGCTGATGCTGCCGGCCGCCGCCGAGGTGTTCGCCGGCGCCGCCGGCTACGTGCAGGGCTGGCTGGGGCACCTGGAAGAAGAGCCGCTGCCCGATGAGCTGGCGCACCTGGCCGACGCCCTGTGCGCCATCGAAGCCTACCTGCAATGGCGCCTGGCCGACCCCTTGGCCGACGCGCAAGCGTTCATCGACATGGCCCATGCCGGCCTGTCGGCCCTTGGCGTGCATTGCCGGCACCCGGAAACCGCAGCCATCGCCGGCTTGGCGGTGGACGGCATCGACGACGAGCTGCGCGAGGTCTTCCTTGAAGAGGCCGGCGAGCTGCTGCCGGAGATCGAGCGCCACTGGCTGCGCTGGCGCGCCGACAACAGCTTGCGTGATGCCCTGGTGGAGGTGCGCCGGGCCTTGCATACCCTCAAGGGCAGCGGGCGCATGGTGCATGCACAGGCTGTGGCCGAACTGGCCTGGGGCGCCGAACACCTGCTCAACCGTGTGCTCGAAGGGCGCATCGTGCTCAGCGCCGAAGGGCTGGTGGCCTTGCAGCAGGTGTTCGTGCGCCTGCCCGACCTGCTGGCCGACTTCGCCGCCGGCCTGGTGCCGGCCACGGCAGAAATCGAGCAACTGGCGGGCCACCTGCATGCCCTGGCGCTCAACGATGCCGCGCCTGCCGCCAGCATCGACGGGCTCGACCCGAACCTGCTGGAGATCTTCCGCAACGAAGCCCAAGGCCACCTGGCTGCGCTCGAAGCTTGGCTGCAGGCTGCCGACCCCCGGGGCGCGCCGGTCAGCGACGGCCTGCAGCGTGCCCTGCATACCCTCAAGGGCAGCGCGGCGATGGCCGGGGTGATGCCGGTGGCTGAGCTGGCCACCGCCCTCGACCGCCTGGTGCGTGAATACAAAGGCCATGAGCAGCCGCTGCTGCTGGTGGAAATCGAACTGCTGGAAGCGGCCCGGGCCTTGTTCCACCTGGGGCTGGCGCAACTTGACAGCACACCGCTGGCGCCGATCCCGGACGCTGCCGAGCTGATCGAACAGGTCGGCCAGACCGTCGATGCGCGCCTTGCGCAGCAGCAGGCCGATTCGCCGCAGCCGCGGCGCAACCGGCGTGACCCGCAGCTGATTGCCAGCTTCCTTGGCCAGGCAATGGACACCCTGCTCGACGCCGACAACCTGCTCGCTCACTGGCAGCAGCAGCCGGCCGCCCGCCAGGGGCTGGAAACCCTGCTCGACGACATGACCAGCCTCGGCCATGCCGCGCACCAGGCCGAGCTGTGGCAGGTGGATGAAATCTGCGAGGGCCTGCTGGACCTGTACGGTGCGGTGGAGGAGGGCAGCCTGCCGGCGAACGAGCGCCTCTTCGCCGTTGCCCGCGACGCCCATGAAACCCTGTTCGACCTGCTCGACGAAATTGCCGCAGGCCAAGACCTGAGCGCCCGGCCCGAATGCCTGGCAGCGCTGCGCGGGGTGCTCGACGACGCGCTGGCCCCGGACGCGCTCGGGGTGGTCGGCGCCCAGGGGGTGCAAGCCTTGGCCAGCCCCGGCCCGTTGCCGGCCCAGGCGGTGGTCGAGCTGTTCCTCGATGAGGCCGCCGATATTCTTGAAAGCGCAGCCGACGCCTTGCGCCAGTGGCAGCAGGAGCCCGACAGCGTCTCGGCGCTGTCAGCGTTGCAGCACGATGTGCAGACGCTCAAAGGCGGCGCTCAAATGGCCGCCATCGGTGCGGTTGAGGTGCTGGCCCAGGAGCTGGCGCTGCTTTACGAAGGCTTGGTAGACCGCCGCCTGGGCGCCAGCGAGGCGCTGTTCGCGCTGCTGTGGCACAGCCATGCAGCCTTGGCCGACATGCTGCAAAGCCTGCGTGACGGCCAGGCACCAGTGTCGGCGGTGGCGCTGCTGGGTGAGCTGCGCGAGTTCCGTCACAGCGCACCGCCGCCGGCTGCGGTAGCTGTTCCGGAAGACTTGGAAGAGGCAGCAGGCGACAAGGAGCTGCTGGAAGTCTTCCTCGAAGAAAGCTCGGACATCGTCGAGAGCGCCGCCGAGTCCCTGGCTCGCTGGCAGGCCGACCCGCGCAGCACGGTGGAGGTAGAGAACCTGCTGCGCGACCTGCACACCCTCAAGGGCGGTGCGCGCATGGTCGAGATCACCGCCATCGGCGACCTGGCCCACGAGCTGGAGTTTCTCTACGAGCTGCTGGCCGCCGGGCGCCTGCCGCCGACGCCGGCGCTGTTCAGCCTGCTGCAGAACTGCCACGACCGCCTGGCGCACATGCTCGATGCGGTGCGCATGGGCCAGCAACTGCACGCCGCCACCGCGCTGATCGACTACATTCGCAACTTCTCCAGCGCCGCCCTCACCGACAGCGCTGCCGGCCAGGCAGCGGTCGAGCCGGTACCGCTGGAAGTGCCTGCCACCGCACCTGAGCGGGCGGGGGACATGGTCAAGGTGGATGCCGAGCTGCTCGACGACCTGGGCAACCTGGCCGGCGAGCACGCGGTGATTCGCGGGCGTATCGAGCAGCAGGTCAACGACGCGCAGTTTGCCCTGAACGAGATGGAAACCACCTTGGAGCGCATGCGCGACCAGTTGCTGCGCCTGGATATCGAAACCCAGGGGCGTATCTCCAGCCGCCAGCAGTTCGAAGGCGACGCCTACGACGATTTCGACCCGCTGGAGATGGACCGCCACTCACAGCTGCAGCAGCTGTCGCGGGCGCTGTTCGAGTCGGCCTCCGACCTGCTCGATCTGCGTGAAACACTGCTGCAGCGCTCCCAGGAAACCCACGGCCTGCTGCAGCAGCAGGCGCGGGTCAACAGCCAGTTGCAAGAAGGCCTGACCGCTACCCTGATGGTGCCGTTCGAGCGCCTGGTGCCGCGCCTGCAACGTGTGGTGCGCCAGGTGGCCAGCGAGCTGGGCAAGCAGGTCGAACTGGTGGTTGGCAACGCCGAGGGCGAGTTGGACCGCAGTGTGCTGGAGCGCATGGTGGCGCCGCTTGAGCACATGCTGCGCAACGCCGTCGACCACGGCCTGGAGTCGCGCGAGGCGCGCCTGGCTGCCGGCAAGCCGGAGCTGGGCACCATTGCCCTGAACCTGTTGCACGAAGGCGCCGACATCGTCATCGAAATGAGCGACGACGGTGCCGGCGTGCCGCTGGAGGCGGTGCGCAAAAAGGCCATCAAGCGCGGCCTGCTCGACCCGCAGGCGCAGTTGAGCGACCACGAGATCCTGCAGTTCATCTTGCGCCCAGGGTTTTCCACGGCCGAGAAGATCACCCAGATTTCCGGGCGTGGCCTGGGCATGGACGTGGTGCATGAAGAGGTCAAGCAGCTCGGCGGCTCGATGAGCATCGAGTCCAGCCCCGGGCGCGGCGCGCGCTTCTTGATTCGCCTGCCGTTCACCGTGTCGGTGAACCGGGCGCTGATGGTGCACCTGGGCGATGAGCAATACGCGATTCCGCTGAACACCATCGAAGGCATCGTGCGGGTGCCGCCGGCGGAGCTGAAGGCCTGCTATCGCCTCGACCCGCCACGCTACACCTACGCCGGGCACGACTATGCGTTGCGCTACCTGGGCGAGCTGGTTCAGGGCTGCGGCCAGCCGGCCCTGCTGGGGCAGAGCGTGCCTCTGCCAGTGCTGCTGACCCACTCCCACGAGCAGTCGTTCGCCATCCAGGTCGACAGCCTGTCGCCCAGCCGCGAGATCGTGGTCAAGAGCCTGGGGCCGCAGTTCGCCGCCGTGCCGGGGCTGTCCGGCGCGACCTTGCTCGGCGATGGCCGGGTGGTGCTGATTCTCGACCTGCTCGGCCAGTTGCGCGGCCAGCAGCGGCGCCTGGCACGCCTGCCGGGTGGCGGCGATGGCCAGCGCGCGCTGATCGGCCCGGTGCCGCGCCGGCCGTTGCTGGTGATGGTGGTGGACGACTCGGTGACGGTGCGCAAGGTCACCAGCCGCCTGCTCGAGCGCCACGGCATCAGCGTACTGACCGCCAAGGACGGGGTCGACGCCATGGCCTTGCTCGAGGAGCACCGCCCCGACGTGTTGTTGCTGGACATCGAGATGCCGCGCATGGACGGCTTCGAGGTGGCCACGCGCATCCGCCGCGACGAGCGCCTGAAGGCGCTGCCGATCATCATGATCACCTCACGTACCGGGCAGAAGCACCGCGAGCGGGCCATGGCCATCGGCGTCAACGAATACCTGGGCAAGCCGTATCAGGAATCGGTCCTGCTGCAGAGCATCGCCCACTGGAGTCAGCAGCATGCTTGAACATATGGCCGGCCAGCGCAGCAGCCTGACCGGGCTGCTGCTGCCCCTGGGCGACCGCACTCTGGTACTGCCCAACGTGGCGGTGGCCGAACTGATCGGCCAGCGCAGCGTGGCCTGTGAAGAGGGCGAGGTGGACTGGCACATGGGCTGGGTGGACTGGCGCCAGCAGCGCCTGCCGCTGATCGGTTTCGAGGCCGCCTGCGGCGGGCACACGCCTTGCGGCGAGCGGGCGCGGGTGGTGGTGCTCAATGCTCTGGGCGATACCGGGCTGCGCTACCTGGCGTTGCTGCTGCAGGGCATTCCGCGCTCGTGCAAGCTGGACAGCCAGCTCAATTATGTGGATGTGCCGCTGGCCACCCTGGAAATGGCGGCGGTGCAGGTGGGCGAGCAGGTGGCGCGGGTGCCGGACCTGGCCGGGCTGGAGCGGCTGGTACGTGACGCGCAATTGCAACCTTGGCCGGGTTAGGCTCAAGGGCGCGCGGTCTCTGTAGGAGCCACTGTCTTGCTCAATTTCTAAAAGCTGGTGCGATCCCTGTGGGAGCGGGCTTGCCCGCGAAGCAGTCGGCGCGGTGGCTGGCACCGGCTACGCCGGTGTTCGCGGGCAAGCCCGCTCCCACAGGGCCGCGCCAGCTCTTGGCCATTGAGCAAGACAGCTGTTCCTACCGGGGCGGGGGAACCTGATTACTGTCGGGAGGTCTGTGTTTGCATGTACTACGGTGAACGCTTCAACGCCTGGACCCACCTGGTGGGCGCGGTACTGGCCTGTATCGGCGCGGTCTGGCTGATCGTCGTGGCGGGCTTGCAGGGTGACCCCTGGAAGATCGTCAGCTTCTCCATCTACGGCTTCACCCTGCTGTTGCTCTACAGCATCTCGACCCTTTACCACAGCACCCGCGGCCGGGCGAAACGGGTCATGCGCAAGCTTGACCACCTGTCGATCTACCTGCTGATTGCCGGCAGCTACACGCCGTTCTGCCTGGTCAGCCTGCGCGGGCCCTGGGGCTGGAGCCTGTTCGGGGTGGTCTGGGGGCTGGCGCTGATCGGCATGCTGCAGGAGATCAAGCCGCGCTCGGAGGCGCGCATTCTGTCGATCATCATCTACGCGGTGATGGGCTGGATCGTGCTGGTGGCGGTCAAGCCGCTGCTGCACAGCCTGGGCGGCGCAGGGTTTGCCTGGCTGGCGGCCGGTGGTGCGTTCTACACCATCGGCATCATCTTCTTCGCGCTCGACAGCCGCTTGCGCCACGCCCACGGCATCTGGCACCTGTTCGTGATCGTCGGCAGCCTGATGCACTTCGTCGCGGTGTACTTCTACGTGCGTTAAAAGTCGCCCCACAACTGCTGCGCCACCGACAACGCCACCACCGGCGCGGTCTCGGTGCGCAGCACCCGTGGGCCCAGGCGTGCGGCGTGGTAGCCGGCAGCTTTGGCCTGCTCCACTTCGGCGTCGCTCAGGCCGCCTTCGGGGCCGATCAGGAAGGCCAGGCGCGCGGGCTTTTCGTGGCTGGTCAGCGGCTCGGCCACCGGGTGCAGCACAAGCTTCAGGTCGGCCTCGGTGCTTTTGAGCCATTCGGCCAGGGTGACCGGCGGGTGGATGACCGGCAGGGTGGAGCGGCCGCACTGCTCACAGGCGCTGATCGCCACCTGGCGCCAATGGGCCAGGCGCTTGTCGGCGCGCTCGTCTTTCAGGCGCACCTCGCAGCGTTCGCTGACGATCGGGGTGATTTGGTTGGCGCCCAGTTCGGTGGCCTTTTGAATGGCCCAGTCCATGCGCTCGCCGCGCGACAGGCCCTGGCCCAGGTGCACGTGCAAGGGCGAATCGGCCTGGCCGGGCAGGGCCTGGTCGAGCTGCACGCGCACGCTTTTCTTGCCCACCTCGAGCAACTGGCCGAGGTATTCCTGGCCGCTGCCGTCGAACAGCTGCACGGCATCGCCTGCGGCCATGCGCAGCACGCGGCCGATGTAGTGGGCCTGGGCTTCGGGGAGCTCGTGCTCGCCGACAGAAAGGGGGGCGTCGATGAAGAAGCGGGACAGTCTCATGGTTTTGCTCGGAATGTGGGTAGACATCGACCCTGTAGGAGCGGCCTTTGTGCCGCGAAAGGGCCGCAACGCGGCCCCAGCTAGCTGAAGGCCTGGGGCCGCTTCGCGACCCTTTCGCGGCACAAGGCCGCTCCTACAGGGGACTGGCGAATTTGCGGGCTTAGCCCGGGTCGCGGAAGTCGGGGTGGAAGTTGGCCGGCACCGCCACGCTGACGCTTTCGCGGGTGGCGATGTCGATGCCTTCGCTGGCCACTTCGGCGAGGAAGTCGATCTGCTCGGGGGTGATCACGTACGGCGGCAGGAAGTACACCACGCTGCCCAGCGGGCGCAGCAGGGCGCCGCGGGTCAGGGCGTGCTCGAACACCTTCAGGCCACGGCGCTCCTGCCACGGGTAGGCAGTTTTGCTGGTTTTGTCCTTGACCATCTCGATGGCCAGGGCCATGCCGGTCTGGCGGATTTCGGCAACATGGGCGTGGTCGGCCAGGTGCGCGGTGGCGCTGGCCATGCGCGTGGCCAGGGCCTTGTTGGCTTCGATCACGTTGTCCTGCTCGAAGATATCCAGGGTCGCCAGGGCTGCGGCGCAGGCCAGCGGGTTGCCGGTGTAGCTGTGCGAGTGGAGGAAGGCGCGCAGGGTCGGGTAGTCGTCGTAGAACGCCTGGTACACCTTGTCGGTGGTCAGGCAGGCGGCCAGCGGCAGGTAGCCACCGGTCAGCGCCTTGGACAAACACAGGAAGTCCGGGCGGATGCCGGCCTGTTCGCAGGCGAACATCGTGCCGGTGCGGCCGAAGCCCACGGCGATCTCGTCGTGGATCAGATGCACGTCGTAGCGGTCGCAGGCCTCGCGCAGCAGCTTGAGGTACACCGGGTGGTACATGCGCATGCCGCCGGCACCCTGGATCAGCGGCTCGATGATCACTGCCGAGATCGTCTGGTGGTGCTCGGCCAGGGTCTGCTCCATGGCGGCGAACATGTTGCGCGAGTGCTCTTCCCAACCCATGCCTTCGGGGCGGTGGTAGCAGTCGGGGCTGGGCACCTTGATGGTGTCCAGCAGCAGGGCTTTGTAGGTTTCGGTGAACAGCGGCACGTCGCCTACCGACATCGCGGCGATGGTCTCGCCGTGGTAGCTGTTGGTCAGGGTGACGAAGCGCTTTTTCTGTGGTTTGCCGGTGTTGTGCCAGTAGTGGAAGCTCATCTTCAGCGCCACTTCGATGCACGACGAGCCGTTGTCGGCGTAGAACACCCGGTCAAGGCCCGCCGGGGTCATGGCCACCAGGCGCTCGGACAGCTCGATCACCGGCTGGTGGCTGAAGCCTGCGAGGATCACGTGCTCCAGCTGGTCGACCTGGTCCTTGATGCGCTGGTTGATGCGCGGGTTGGCATGGCCGAACACGTTGACCCACCAGGAGCTGACCGCGTCGAGATAACGCTTGCCTTCGAAGTCCTCGAGCCACACGCCTTCGCCGCGGCGGATCGGGATCAGCGGCAGCTGCTCGTGGTCTTTCATCTGGGTGCAGGGGTGCCACAGGACCTTGAGGTCGCGTTGCATCCACTGATCGTTGAGGCCCATGGGCACTTCTCCTGGCGCTACGGCTTGGTTTGACCGCGTAAGCCTAAGCAATGCCGGGGGGCAGGACAACCGCTGCTGTCAGTACGCCGAGCTGGCGGCCAGAAACTGCGGGGTGATGTGTTGAAGCATTCCTGACAGGTCATGGCAAGGCCTCTTTGCGGGCGCTCTGGGGGCAGGCGCGCGCATGGCCTGTGGCCGTACATCCGGCTACTGAAAAAAATGCCAGTTGCCAAGGGCACTTGTTGTCGCTGAGCTGGCGGGCCAGGTGGGGCTGACGTATTCTTAGCGCACTTTTTCCGGGGCGTTCCTCCCCCCTTTTCATCTGCCTTTTTGAACCGGAGTTTGCCGATATGGCTGCTGCTTGGGTGCGCCTGTGCGCGTTGGTATTGATTGGTGTGTCCAGCGCTGCGGCGCAGGCCGTGGACAAGACGCCGACGGCGATCGTCGTCGGTGGCGGCCTGGCGGGCCTGACCGCGGCCTATGAGCTGCAGGGCAAGGGCTGGCAGGTGACCCTGCTGGAGGCCAAACCGGGTATCGGCGGGCGTTCGGGCCTGGCCACCAGCGAGTGGATCGGCAACGGCAAGACCCAGCCTGTGCTGAACCAGTATCTGGAGCGCTTCAAGCTCGGCACCCTGCCGGCGCCTGAGTTCGTGCGCACCCCGGGCTACCTGATCGACGGCGAATACTTCAGCGCCGCCGACCTGACCACCAAGCAGCCGGCCACCGCCGAGGCGCTCAAGCGCTACGAGAAGACCCTCGACGACCTGGCCCGCTCCATCGAAGACCCGCTCAACCCTGCGGCCAACAGCACCCTGTTCGCCCTTGACCAGATGAACGTGTCCACCTGGCTGGACAAACTGCAACTGCCGGCCACCGCCCGCCAGCTGGTGAACCAGCAGATCCGCAGCCGTTACGACGAGCCGTCGCGTCTGTCGCTGTTGTACTTCGCCCAGCAGAGCCGGGTGTACCGCAATGTCAGCGACCGGGACCTGCGCGCCGCGCGCCTGCCGGGCGGCAGCCCGGTGCTGGCCCAGGCGTTCGTCAAGCAGCTCAAGACCATCAGGACCAACTCACCGGTGACTGCCATCGTGCAGGACAAGGACGGCGTAACGGTCAAGGTCGGTGCCGTCGGCTACCAGGCGGACTACCTGGTAATGGCCGTGCCGCTGCGGGCGCTGGCCAGGATCCAGATCACCCCAGGCCTGGACAACCAGCACCTGGCGGCGCTCAAGGGCACCAACTACGGCTGGCGCGACCAGCTGATGCTGAAGTTCAAGAACCCGGTGTGGGAGAGCCGCGCGCGCATGTCGGGCGAGATCTTCAGCAACACCGGCCTGGGCATGCTGTGGATCGAGCCGGCCCTCAAGGGTGGCGCCAACGTGGTGATCAACCTGTCCGGCGACAACGCCCGCCTGTTGCAGGCGTTTGGTGACAAACAGATGGTCGACCAGGTGCTGATCCGCCTGCACGCCTTCTACCCGCAGGCCCGTGGCGCCTTCACCGGCTACGAGGTGCGCCGCTACAGCACCGACGCCGGTACCGGCGGTGCCTACCTGGCCTACGGCCCAGGCCAGATCAGCAAGTTCTGGCGCCTTTGGGAGCGCCCGGTGCAGCGTATCGCCTTTGCCGGCGAGCACACCGACGCGCTGTACCCGGGCACCCTGGAAGGCGCCCTGCGCAGTGGCCAGCGCGCCGCCAGCCAAGTGCAGGATCTGGCCGCCGGCAAGTCGTTCGACCCGGCCAAGGCCGCTGCCGTGGCTGGCGCCGCTGCAGCGGGCGCGGCAGGTGCCGCAGCCGCCAAGGACAAGGGCGGGTTCTTCTCCAACCTGTTCGGCGGCTCGTCCGACAAGGCGCCGGCCAAGGCCGAAGCGCCGAAGCAGGACAAACCCGGCTTCTTCTCGCGCCTGTTCGGGGGCGGTGACAAGGAGGTCAAGGCTGCACCAGAAGCCAAGGTTGAGCCGGTAGCGCCGGCCGCAGCTCCAGCCCCGGCCCCGGCTGCACCAGCTGCCGTGGCCCAGGAAGAGCCAGCCAAGCCAGCACCTGCCAAGGCTGCCCCGGCCAAGCCGGCCGCACACAAGCCGGCTGCAAAGCCTGCGCACAAACCTGCCGCCAAGGCCGCGCCGGCGAAGAAGGCCGCCGCCAAGGGTGAGCCTGCGAAGAAACCAGCGGCCAACAGCCAGGCCAAGGCCAACTGACACGGCCCTGTCGCTCCTACGAGACCCTGTAGGAGCCGGCTTGCCGGCGATGCTTTTCAAGCCCTGACATACTTTCTCAATACGTCTATCGTTAATGTTTCCTTAATAGGATGCGCACACACTAAACATCGGATTTCTCGATGATCCGAAGCAATTTTTTCCGCTTTTCTTCGATACATTACGCGTTAGTCTGTGCACAGCTTTCACGGGGAAATACGCCAACATGCAACTGCGCAATTCATCTTCACGCTATGGCGTTGTCAGCATCGTCCTGCACTGGGGCGTGGCGCTGGCGGTTTTCGGGTTGTTCGGCCTGGGCCTGTGGATGGTTGGCCTGGATTACTACAGCCCATGGCGCAAGTCCGGCCCCGACCTGCACAAGAGCATCGGCCTGGTGTTGCTGGCGGTGATGGTGCTGCGGGTACTCTGGCGTTTCGTCAGCCCGCCGCCACCGGCACCGGCCAACCACGGCCCGCTTACCCGGGTGGCTGCCAAGCTTGGGCACCTGGCACTGTATGCAGGTTTGTTCGCGGTCATGGCCGCGGGCTACCTGATTTCCACCGCCGACGGCGTGGGCATTCCGGTATTCGGCCTGTTCGAGGTGCCGGCGCTTGTCAGCGACCTGCCTGACCAGGCTGACACCGCCGGGGTGATCCACTTGTGGCTGGCCTGGGGCCTGGTGATCTTTGCCGTGTTGCACGGCCTGGCCGCTCTCAAGCACCATTTCATCGACCGTGACGCGACCCTCACCCGCATGCTGGGCCGCAAAGCTTGACTCTCAACCTCAATTGCAAAGGAAGGAAGTAAGGATGTTGAAAAAGACTTTTGCCGCCCTGGCGCTCGGTACCGCTCTGTTCACCGCCGGTCAGGCCATGGCCGCCGAGTACAAGATCGACAAGGAAGGCCAGCACGCGTTCGTCGACTGGAAGATCAGCCACCTGGGTTACAGCTTCATTCACGGCACTTTCAAGGATTTCGACGGCAACTTCAGCTGGGACAGCGCCAAGCCTGAAGCCAGCAAGATCAGCGTCGACCTGAAAACCGCCAGCCTGTGGTCCAACCATGCCGAGCGTGACAAGCACATCGCCAGCGCCGACTTCCTCGACGTGAAGAAGTACCCGGACGCCAAGTTCGTCTCCACCGCCGTCAAGTCGACTGGCGAGAAGACTGCTGACGTGACCGGCGACCTGACCCTGCACGGCGTGACCAAGCCGGTCACCTTCAAGGCTGTGTTCAACGGCGAAGGCAAGGACCCATGGGGTGGCGAGCGCGCAGGCTTCAACGCCAAGACCACGCTGAACCTGAATGACTTCGGCATCAAGGGCCCAGGCCCGACTTCGCAGACTCTCGACCTGGACATCAGCGTCGAAGGTGTGAAGCAGAAGTAACTCACGTCAGAAACGAAAAAGCCGCCCGATGGGCGGCTTTTTCGTACCTGTAGGAGCCGGCTTGCCGGCTCCTGCAGGGGCGCTGCTTAGCCCTTGCGGGTCAGCAAGGCCGGGCGTTCACCGCGTGGGCGGCTTGGCAGGTCGTCCAGTTGCTCGGGCGTCGGGTAACGGTCGAGCTTGGATTCCTTGCGGATGATCACCGGTGCAGGTTGCGAGTCGCGCGGGTTGCGCACGGCAGGCTCCTGGCGGGCAGTGTCGTCACGGCGGTTGCGGCCAGCGTTGTTGTCGCGGCGCGCGCCGCCACCGTTGCTGCCACCGCCATTGCGGGCGCGTTTCTCGCCGGAACCCTGACGCTGCTGGCCGCCGTTGCTACGGCCCTGGCCTTGACCCTGGCCACCACCGTTGCGTTGGCCTTGCCCCTGGCTCTGGCCGCCATTGCCACCATTACCGCCCGGGCGGCGATTACGGCCGTTCTTGGCGTTCTGGTAGGGGCTGACGTAGTCGGCGCGGTTACCGAAGTTATCCACGTCGTCGTCGAGGAACTCTTCCGGGTCACGGTTGGCTGCAGGCTTTGGAATGGCACTCTGGCCCTGTGCGGCCTGCTGCTGGCGCGGCTTCTTGTCACGCGGCTTGCGCTGCTGGCCTTGCTGCTGCTTGTTGTCGCCGGACTTCTCCTTGTCGGCAGGCTTTTCGGCCGCAGGCTTGCTTTTGCCTTTGTCCTTGCCCTTGTCCTTGCGACCGCCGCTGCCGTCTTTGCTGCCTTCGCCGCGGGCCTGCTGGTTGCGACCGCCACGGCCGTTGTTCTGCGGGCGCTCGCGCACTTCTGGCTTTTCTGCCTCGACTTGCGATGCGTCAAAGCCCATCAGGTCGCCATCAGGGATGCGCTGCTTGGTGACCCGCTCGATGCTCTTGAGCAGTTTTTCTTCGTCTGGAGCCACCAGCGAGATGGCCTCGCCCGAGCGGCCGGCACGGCCGGTACGGCCGATGCGGTGTACGTAGTCTTCCTCGACGTTGGGCAGCTCGAAGTTGACCACGTGGGGCAACTGGTCGATGTCCAGGCCGCGGGCGGCGATGTCGGTGGCCACCAGCACGCGCACACTGTTGGCCTTGAAGTCGGCCAGCGCCTTGGTGCGGGCGTTCTGGCTCTTGTTGCCGTGGATCGCGGCAGCGGTCAGGCCGTGTTTTTCGAGGTACTCGGCCAGGCGGTTGGCGCCGTGCTTGGTGCGGGTGAACACCAGCACCTGTTCCCAGGCACCCATGGTGATCAGGTGCGCCAGCAGTGCGCGCTTGTGGCTGGCCGGCAGGCGGAACACGCGCTGCTCGATACGCTCGACGGTGGTGTTCGGCGGCGTGACCTCGATGCGCTCGGGGTTGTGCAGCAGCTTGTCGGCGAGGTCGGTGATGTCCTTGGAGAAAGTGGCCGAGAACAGCAGGTTCTGGCGCTTGGCCGGCAGGCGGGCCAGGACTTTCTTCACGTCATGGATGAAGCCCATGTCGAGCATGCGGTCGGCTTCGTCCAGCACCAGGATTTCGACCTTGGACAGGTCGACGCTGCCTTGGCCGGCTAGGTCGAGCAGGCGGCCCGGGCAGGCGACCAGCACGTCGACACCCTTGGCCATGGCCTGCACCTGCGGGTTCATGCCAACGCCGCCGAAAATGCAGGCGCTGATGAAGTTCAGGTCGCGGGCGTACACCTTGAAGCTGTCGTGTACCTGGGCGGCCAGCTCGCGGGTGGGGGTGAGCACCAGCACGCGGGGTTGGCGCGGGCCGTGGCGCTGCGATTTGTCAGGGTGGCCGCCGGGGAACAGGCGCTCGAGAATCGGCAGTGCGAAACCGCCGGTCTTGCCAGTACCTGTCTGGGCGGCAACCATCAGGTCGCGGCCTTGCAACACGGCGGGAATAGCCCGCTGTTGCACCGGAGTGGGCTGGGTATAGCCCGCAGCCTCGATAGCGCGGACTAGAGCCTCGGAGAGACCGAGGGAAGCAAAGGACATGGGCGATCCTGTTCTCGTGAGGGCTGGGCCCTATGGGGGTGTTCTGCCTGGCGCGACGGGCATCGGAGGGATGCGATCGCGTCCGGTCCAGCTGGGCGGTCACGGCGCATCCGGAAGGCGGCGGGCGGGCACTGAGCGTGTGCTGCCGCGGGTCTGGAAGGCTGTGGCGAGGCCGAGCGTCCGGGCGTGAGCCGGGCGGGAAGGCCCGAGTATAACAGAGCAATCAGCGTGTGCTGCGTTCCTGCTGCTCAACGGCGAAAGGAAAATCATCCGCGCCCTCGTAGCGGGCCTGGATGGCAGCATAGGCCGGCTCCTGGCGAAAGCGCTGCAACTCCTCGGAAAACGCGCGGGCCAAGGCTTCGCGCCCAGGTTTGCGGGCCAGCCCCAGGTACTGCTGCTGGCGGCTGACCACCAGTGGCAGCTCCTCGATGCTCTGCCCCAGCCCCAGTTGCCGGCGCAAGAAGCGGCCCACCCGGCGGTCGGTCAGCAGCAGGTCGATGCGCCCCAGGGCGAGCTTGCCGAAATTGGCTTCATGGCTGGGGGCAGGCTCGCGGCGAAACAGCGCCGACTCATTGAACGCCTCGCCATAGGTGTAGCCAGGCGAGGTGCCGATAGTCAGGCCGGCCAGGTCCTCCAGGCGTTCGACCCGGTGACGGCGGGCGCTGGCCTGGTACAAGACGAACTCCACCTCGGACATGGGCTCGTCCGGGTAGACCAGAAAACCTTCGCGGGCCTCGATCTTGAATATATCCAGCACGCCGTCGGCCAAACCCTGCTGAACCATCGCCAGGCAGCGCTTCCACGGCATGAAGTCCCACTGCACCTCGACGCCCAGGCGGTTGAACACCGCGCTGGCCACTTCGTAATCGACGCCCTTGGGCTGGCCGTTTTCCAGGTACAGGTAGGGCGCCCATTCGTCACTGACCAGGCGCAGGCGTTCGGCCTGGGCCAACGGGCTCAGGCAGGTCAGCAACAGGATCAGGAGCAGGCGGGTCAGGGGCATGGGGTGAGATTACCCGCTTGGCTGGGCGCCAGCCAGTGAAGACGGGCTTGAGTTGTGAACACCGGCACAGCCGGTGCCATGCGTTGCGATGTTGGACAGCAGACAAAAAAAAGGGCCTGGGTCGCTGAACCAAGGCCCTCGAAGGTGCGCAGCGTTTAGCGCGGCAGCTTCAGGTTGTTCCAGATCGCCAGGCTCGGCTCCGCCTGGTTCAGGGTGTAGAAGTGCAGGCCCGGTGCGCCGCCTTGCAGCAGTTGTTCGCACATGCGGGTTATCACCTCTTCACCGAAGGCCTGAATGCTGGCGGTATCGTCGGCATAGGCTTCCAGCTGCTTGCGGATCCAGCGCGGAATCTCGGCGCCGCAGGCGTCGGAGAAGCGCGCCAGCTTGCTGTAGTTGGTGATCGGCATGATGCCCGGCACCACCGGGATGTCCACGCCCAGCTTCTGCGCGCGCTCGACGAAGTAGAAGTAGCTGTCGGCGTTGAAGAAGTACTGGGTGATGGCGCTGTCGGCACCGGCCTTGACCTTGTGCGCGAAGTTGGCCAGGTCCGCTTCGAAGTTGCGCGCCTGGGGGTGCATCTCGGGGTAGGCGGCGACTTCCAGGTGGAAGTGCTCGGCGGTTTCTTCGCGGATGAACTCGACCAGGTCGCTGGCGTAGCGCAGCTCGCCGCTGGCCATGCCCATGCCCGACGGCAGGTCGCCGCGCAGGGCGACGATGCGTTTGATACCGGCGGCCTTGTACTCGGCCAGCAGGGCGCGCAAGTCGGCCTTGCTGTCGCCGACGCAGGACAGGTGCGGGGCGGCTGGCACCTTCACTTCGTTTTCCAGCTGCAGCACGGTGTTCAGCGTGCGGTCGCGGGTCGAGCCGCCGGCACCGTAGGTGCAGGAGAAGAAGTCCGGGTTGTAGCTGGCCAGCTGGCGGGCGACGCCCATCAGTTTTTCGTGGCCGGCGTCGGTCTTGGTGGGGAAGAACTCGAAACTGTAGCGGCGTTCTTGTGACATCACTCGTTCCTCAAGCAGCAAGCGGCGAGCTACAAGCTGCAAGTAAAAGCCAGATCGGTGAAGGCCGATCTGGCTTGGCATCGTTCAAGATCGTGGTGCTTGAGCTGCAAGTAGCAATCACGTGGACTGCTGGTTCTTGCAGCTTGCAGCTCAAAGCTTGCCGCTTAGTAGCGGTAGGCGTGCGGCTTGAACGGGCCTTCGACGGTCACGCCGATGTAGTCGGCCTGCTGCTTGGTCAGCTTGGTGACCACGCCACCGAAGCCGCGGACCATTTCCAGGGCCACTTCTTCGTCGAGCTTCTTCGGCAGTACTTCAACGGTCAGACGCTCGGCTTTCTTTTCAGCCGACAGGTCAGCGTACTTCTGCTCGAACAGGAAGATCTGCGCCAGCACCTGGTTGGCGAACGAGCCGTCCATGATGCGGCTTGGGTGGCCAGTGGCGTTGCCCAGGTTCACCAGGCGGCCTTCGGCCAGCAGGATCAGGTAGTCGTCGTTCTGCGGGTCGAACTCGCCAGCGCCGGTACGGTGGATCTTGTGTACCTGCGGCTTGACCTCTTCCCATGCCCAGTTCTTGCGCATGAAAGCGGTGTCGATTTCGTTGTCGAAGTGGCCGATGTTGCACACCACGGCGCGCTTTTTCAGGGCCTTGAGCATGTTGGCGTCGCAGACGTTGACGTTACCGGTGGTGGTGACGATCAGGTCGATCTTGCCCAGCAGGGCCTTGTCGATGCTCGCCTCGGTGCCGTCGTTGAGGCCGTCGATGAACGGCGAGACCAGCTCGAAGCCGTCCATGCAGGCCTGCATGGCGCAGATCGGGTCGACTTCGGTGACCTTGACGATCATGCCTTCCTGACGCAGCGACTGGGCCGAGCCCTTGCCCACGTCACCGTAGCCGATCACCAGGGCCTGCTTGCCCGACAGCAGGTGGTCGGTACCACGCTTGATGGCGTCGTTCAGGCTGTGACGGCAGCCGTACTTGTTGTCGTTCTTGCTCTTGGTGACCGAGTCGTTGACGTTGATCGCCGGGACCTTCAGCTCGCCTTTGGCCAGCATGTCCAGCAGGCGGTGCACGCCGGTGGTGGTTTCTTCGGTCACGCCGTGCACGCGGTCCAGTACCTGCGGGTACTTCTTGTGCAGCAGCTCGGTCAGGTCACCGCCGTCGTCGAGGATCATGTTGGCGTCCCATGGCTGGCCATCCTTGAGGATGGTCTGCTCCAGGCACCACTCGTACTCTTCTTCGGTTTCGCCTTTCCAGGCAAACACCGGGATGCCGGCAGCGGCGATGGAGGCTGCGGCCTGGTCTTGAGTCGAGAAGATGTTGCAGGACGACCAGCGCACTTCGGCACCCAGGGCAACCAGGGTTTCGATCAGCACGGCAGTCTGGATGGTCATGTGGATGCAGCCCAGGATCTTCGCACCCTTGAGCGGCTGCTCGGTCAGGTACTTGCGACGCAGGCCCATCAGTGCTGGCATTTCCGATTCGGCGATGATGGTTTCGCGACGACCCCAGGCGGCCAGGGAGATGTCAGCGACTTTGAAATCGGTAAAACCGGCAGGCGTGTTTACAGCGCTCATGAAGAGCCTCCATTCGTAGTGTGCGAATGGGCGCCGTTGTGCGTTGAGCGTCCGCGTGGCGGACAACGCCCCGACCGAGCCTGACAGGACGAACCTGCTGCAGCGCCCCTCGGCCGGGTGGCGGGAGGGTTGCCGCTGTGGGCCACCCTTGGAAACGGCAGGGATTATAGCCGCGGCTGTGTGACAGGCCAAAGGCTTTCTGTCGATTAATCGAGACGATAGTCGATGCTCAATGGAACAGTGACCCGCCGGTCTGCCATCATTAGCGCACGTCTAACACGCAGGTCAGGAGTACAGATGAACTTTCACACCCGCAAGTGGGTAAAACCCGAAGACCTCAACCCCAACGGTACGCTGTTCGGCGGCAGCCTGCTGCGCTGGATCGACGAAGAAGCGGCGATCTATGCCATCGTCCAGCTGGGCAACCAGCGCGTGGTGACCAAGTACATGTCGGAGATCAACTTCGTCAGCGCCTCGCGCCAGGGCGACATCATCGAGCTGGGCATCACCGCCACCGAGTTCGGCCGCACCTCCATCACCCTCAAGTGCGAAGTGCGCAACAAGATCACCCGCAAGAGCATCCTCACCGTCGACAAGATGGTGTTCGTCAACCTGGGTGAAGATGGCTTGCCGGCGGCCCACGGGCGTACCGAGATCAAGTACGTGCAGGACCAGTTCCCGGATTCTGCGGTGGAGTAAGGGCTGCTGGCCCCTTCGCGGGCAAGCCCGCTCCCACAGAGGTCTGTGTTACGGCTGTGGGAGCGGGCTTGCCCGCGAAGGGGTACATGCCGATTTCAGGCCTGCTGGCTGACCCGGCGCACCACCTTGCCGATGGTCAGGCCCTGCACCAGGATCGACGACAGCACCACGATGTAGGTGATCGACAGCAGCAGGTCACGTTCCTCGCCCATCGGCAGCGACAGCGCCAGGGCCACCGACACACCGCCACGCAGGCCACCCCAGGTCAGCACACGCACCGTACCCTGGGGTACCGCTCGCCAGCGGCGCAGCAGCACGATTGCCGGGGCCACGGTCAGCAGCCGCGACAGCAGCACCGCCACTGCCAGCACGCTACCGGCCGCCAGGTGCATCCAGTTGAACGGCAGCAGCAACAGCTCCAGGCCGATCAGGGCGAACAGCAGGGCGTTGAGCATGTCGTCGATCAGCTCCCAGAAACCGTCCATGTAGCGACGGGTCATGTCGTTCATCGCAAGGTTACGCCCCAGGTTGCCGATAATCAGGCCGGCCACCACCATGGCGATCGGCGCCGACACATGCAACTCGTAGCACATGGCCGAGCCGCCGATCACCAGCGCCAGGGTCAGCATTACCTCCACTTGGTATTGCTCGACGCTCTTGATCATGCGGTAGGTGGCGTAGCCGATCAGGCCGCCGAACACCACGCCGCCAATGGCCTCGCGGGCAAACAGCACCGCGGTGTCGTAGGCACTGGGCGTCTCGCCCAGCTGGATGATGCCCAGCAGCACGGTGAACACCACCACCGCGGTGCCGTCGTTGAACAGCGACTCGCCGACGATGGTGGTCTTCAGTGGCTTGGGCGCGTTGGCGGTACGCAGCGCACCCAGCACGGCGATCGGGTCGGTGGGCGAAATCAGCGCACCGAACAGCAGGCAGTAGATCATCGGCACGTTCCAGCCGAACATCGCGAACACCCAGTGCGCCAGGTAGCCGATCACCACGGTGGCGATCAGTACGCCAATGGTGGCCAGCAGGCCGATCGGCCAGCGGTAGCTGCGAAGGTCCGTCAGGTTGACGTGCAGGGCGCCGGCGAACAGCAGGAACGACAGCATCCAGTGCATTAGCAGGTCGTTGAAGTCGATCTGGTTCATCAGCCCTTCGACGCGCTCTTCAAGCCCAGGGAAGCCGATCAGGCTCAACCCCTGCAGAATCAGCGAGAACAACAGCGCCGTGACCATCACGCCGATGGCCGGCGGCAAGCCGATGAAGCGGTAGTTGACGTAGGTGAGAAGGGTGGTGAGGCAAATAAACGCGGCAACTAATTCAAGCATCCCGAATCCTGTGCAGTGGCTTCCAAGTCGTTACCCGAATTGCTCGGGCAGTTCTTTGATGACCTGGCGGGCGGTTCGGGACACACCTTATGACCGGATTTCTGTAATTGGTTCACGCACGCCAAAGCCGGCAAGCCTGCTCCAACAGGGGTGGCGGCTGTGTAAAACCTGTAGGAGCCGGCTTGCCGGCGATGAGGCCGGTACAGGATAGTGACCACCTCGAACCCCTGCTCCAAGGACCCCAAGGCGTGCTGGCAACCTCCCTCGTACTGGTCGCAGCCCTGCTGCACGCTACCTGGAACACCCTGATCAAGTTCAGCGCCGAGCGCCTGCTGGTGATCGCCAGCATGGACGTGGTGGCACTGGTGTTCGCCGTGGCGGCGGTGGCCTTCACCGAGTTTCCACCGGCCGAAATCTGGCCCTGGCTGCTGGCCTCGGCGTTTGCCGAGCAGTTGTACCGCTTTTTGCTGATTCAGGCCTACCGGGTTGGTGACCTGGGCCTGGTCTACCCGCTGATGCGCGGCCTGTCGCCGCTGGTGGTGCTGGGCCTGACCTTGGCTTTTGCCGGCGAAACGCTGAGCAGCCAGCAGATCATCGGCATCCTGCTGATCCCCTGCGGCATGGCCTGCCTGCTGTGGCAGGGCGGTGGCGGCGACCGCCTGCCGTGGTCGATGCTGCCGGTGGTGGCGCTGATCGGCCTGTGCATCGGCTGCTACACCTGGTTTGACGGCCAGGCTGTGCGCCTGTGGGGCAAGCCGTGGGATTACCTGGTGTGGCTGACCCTGCTCAGTGCCTGGCCGTTCCCGTTGCTGGCCAGCATTGCCCGGCGCGCGCCGTTCGTGCTGTTCTGGCGCACCCAGTGGAAGCTGGGCCTGGCGGTGGGCTTTTGCGTACTGTTCAGCTACGCCCTGGTGCTGTGGGCCATGCACCTGGGCTCGGTGGCCGAGGCGGCCGCCCTGCGCGAGCTGAGCGTTATCCTGGTGGTGCTGCTGGGCATGCGCTACCTCAAAGAACCTTTTGGCGGCCCGAGACTCCTAGCTTGCGGGCTGGTACTGGCCGGCATGCTGGTGATGAAGCTCTAACCTCACGATTGAAAGGAGTCCTGTGAAATGACCGTTGCCCTTTGGTGCATTCTGATCGCTCTGGTCCTGCCGCCGCTTTGCGCGTTGATCGCCAAGGTCAGCAGCGGCCGTTTTGGTCTCAAGGACAATCACGATCCGCGTGCTTTCCTCGACACGCTGTCGGGTTTGCCGAGGCGTGCCCATGCCGCGCAGCAGAACAGCTACGAGGCCTTTCCGGCGTTTGCCGCTGCGGTGCTGGTGGCGGATATCGTGGGCAATGCCGAGCAGGTGACCCAGGACGTGCTCGGGGTGCTGTATATCACCAGCCGCTTGCTTTACATCATCTGCTACCTGGCGGACTGGGCGGCGCTGCGTTCGGTGGTGTGGTTTGCCGGGCTGGCGTTGATTGTGTCGTTCTTCGTGGTTTCGGTCTGAGAACGAGCCGCCCTGCATTCTGCGTAGGAGATCACCCAGCCCTTTCGGGCTGCGCTGTCGCGCAGATGCACCGCGCGCCTGTGGGAAGCGGCCTTGCCGGGGCGCCGTCCGGTCGAGATGGGTCGCGAAGCGGCCCCAAGGCCTCATGCAAGATTGCCGGGGCTGCTGCGCAGCCCATCGCGACACGAGGCCGCTTCCCACAGAGACCGTGTTAAATCAATGAGTTGTCGTTTGTTCTATGAGGAGCGGCCTTGTGCCGCTCTACAGGAACGCGTGCTGTCACGGCACTTTGGGCACCTCCGGCAGCGGTTTGCCCTTGGGCCACAGCATCCAGATCTGCCCCTGCTGCTTCATGTTGCCGGCCAGCTCGCCGGCCTCGGGGCCGGTGCCCCAGAACAGGTCGGCGCGTACCTCGCCGGTAATCGCGCCGCCAGTGTCCTGGGCCCCCACCGGGCGTACCACCGGGCTGCCGTCCGGGCGGGTGGTGGCCAGCCACAGCAGGCTGCCCAGGGGGATCACCTTGCGGTCGATGGCCACGCTGTAACCGGCCGTCAGCGGTACGTTGAGCGAGCCGCGCGGGCCTTCGTTGCTGTCCGGGCGGGCGCTGAAAAACACATAGCTGGGGTTGCTGGCCAGCAACTCCGGCACCCGTTGCGGGTTGGCCATGGCCCAGGCGTGGATGCTGCCCATGGTCACGTCTTCTTTTTTCAGCTGGCCCTGCTCCACCAGCCAGCGGCCGATGGGGCGGTAGGGGTGGCC
This sequence comes from Pseudomonas xanthosomatis, assembly GCF_019139835.1. NCBI lineage: Bacteria > Pseudomonadati > Pseudomonadota > Gammaproteobacteria > Pseudomonadales > Pseudomonadaceae > Pseudomonas > Pseudomonas xanthosomatis. The sequence continues at coordinate 966,156 of NZ_CP077075.1, forward strand.
GTTCTGGTCGGCATAGCCCAGGCGCAGTTGGCGCCCGCCATCCAGTTGCACCCGGCCCGAGCCCTGGATCTGCAAGAACTGCAAATCCATCGGGTCGGTCAGCCAGGCCAGTACCGGTGCCTTGGCGCCGTCACGGTTGATCACCTCGGCGGTGTCGTAGGGTTTGAGCACCCGGCCTTCGAGGCGCCCGCGCAGCCGCTTGCCCTTGAGCTCGGGGTACACGCTGGCCAGGTCCACCACGATCATGTCCTCGGGCACGCCGTACACCGGCACCTGGGCTGCGTCGGTGCGCTTGAGGCTGCCGGGGTAGACCGGTTCGTAGTAGCCGGTGATCAGGCCGTTGGGGCTGTTTTCGGCCGAGCGCAGGCCGTGCACCTGCAGGTTCTGCTGCAAAAAGCCGCGCACTTGCGCAGGGTCTGGCGGCACGCCGGCAGCTGCGCTGCAGGTGTCGGCCCAGACCGGGTCGCGGCTGAGTTTTTCACAGCCGTTGCGCCAGGCCTGGAAGCCGGCCAGCAGGTCGGCATCGCTCACCGGCGGCAGGTCCTGCCAGGTGGCGTCGGCGTAGGTGGCGATGGCGTGGGGCTCGGGCTTGGCGCTTTCGCCGCCGTTGCAGCCGGCCAGCAGGGCCAGGGCGGGCAGGGCCCAGGCGAGGTGGCGCAATGCAGATGTCATGGGTGCAGTCCTGTAGCGGGCGAACATGAAGATTCAGCCCTGTTTTTTGTATGGCTATTGGTCTTTGGCCGACGGGCGGTGATACTGGCCGCCCGATTGTGCTGGCCGAAGAGACCGTGATGTTCAAGCGATTGATCGTAGTACTGCTGGCTGCCCTGGCCCTTACCGCCTGCGACGGTGTCGACCCCAACTCGCCGCTGGGCCAGCGCAAGGCGATCTTCAAGGCGATGCTCAAGACCAGCGAAGACATGGGCGGCATGCTGCGTGGCCGGGTGCCGTTCGACGGGGCGCAGTTTGCCGATGGCGCGGTGAGGCTCGATGGGTTGTCCCACCAGCCCTGGCAGCATTTTCCGCAGGTACGCGACGAGGGCGACAGCAGTGCCCGGGCCGATGTCTGGGAGCGCCAGGCGCGTTTTCATGACCTGGCCCGGCAGTTGGAGGGCGTGACCGGCGAACTGGTTGGCGCAACCCGCACCCAGCCGCTGGATGCGGCGCAGCTCAAGGGGCCGATGGACAAGGTCGAGGCGGCGTGCAAGGCGTGTCATACGGAGTTTCGCAACCACTGAGCTTAAGATTGAGCGGTGCTTGGATGGCACCGCTCCCACACAGCCTCAGCGCTCGAGTTGATCCACTGCGTCCTGCAGTTCTTTCTTGGCCTCGGCCAGCTTGTCCTTGCGCTTGTTGATCTTCTCCGGGTCGCCCTTTTTCATGGCTTTGTCCAGGTCCTTGGTGCGCTGGTTAACTTCGTGGCGGGCGTCGAGCACCTTCTGCTCGCGCTCCTTGCGCAGGCCGCTGTCGGTGCAGTGTTCGGTCACTTCGGCCAGGGCCTTTTCCAGCCCGGCCTGCTGGTCGGCATTGCCATGGGCGCGGGCCTGTTCGATCTGCTCGCTGATGGCCTGGCGCTTGGCTGCGCAACCGGTCAGCGCCGGCTGCTCTTCGGCAGCCAGCAACGGGCCTGCGGCAAAGCCCAGCAGGGTGGACAGGGCGAGGGACGAAAGCAGTTTCATCGGGGGCTCCATTTCGGGGCAGGTCAGCAGAAAACGAAATGCTGCCCTGATCTGCGCAAATTAGAAACCCTCGATTTGCTGGTTGCGCAGGCGCAAGGCCAGGGCCTGGACCTGCTCGTGGTTGAAAAAGGCCACCAATTGGCCGGCCCGGGTGGGGCCGATGTCGGGCTCGGCAATCCATTGCTCGATGTTTCGCGAAGCCAGGCTGCCCCAGTCAGAGTCCAGGGCAAGGCCGCTGGGCGCCGGTACACCCAATGCGCGCAGCCAGCGGGCGAAGGGTTGCTGGCGGCTTTGGGCGAAGCTGTGCAGCAGTTTTTCGGCGCGGGCCTGGCCGATGCCCGGGACCTCGTGCAGGTGCTCGTGGGTCAGCCCCAGCCAGTCATCCAGGCTGCTGACCAGGCCGCTTTGCACCAGGCTGCGCCAGGTCCCGGGCCCGAGGCCTGGCATACCCAGGCCTTGTTTGCCCCCTAGCCAGGCCAACCTTGCGAGGAATTGCTCCTGGCAACCTTCGCTGGCCTGCCAGCAACTGAGGGCGTGATAATCGTCGGCTTGCGGCGCCGCCACTGCCGTGCGGTGCGGGCTGCGGTGTACCACGCTTTCCAGGCGGGGGATGGTCAGGCCGGCCAGGCTCACTGCCACCTGGCCCCCGGGGCGCACGTCCAGCGCCTGCCAGCGGGCCAGCGACCCCAGGCTGACCTGGCTGATGCGCCGGTCATCGAGCTGCACAGGCTGCAGATGCAGCAGTGGCGTGATGCGCCCGGTGCGCCCGATGCGAAAGCTCACCTCGCGCACCTCGGCCAGGGCCTGGCTGAACGGGTGCTTCCAGGCGGCGATCCAATAGGGTGGCTGGGCCCGCCAGCGTGCGGCCGGCGGGCGGTTGCCCTGGCGCAGAATCACCCCGTCGGTGGCGAAGGGCAGCGGCGTGCGGTACCAGTGCTCGCGCCATTGCACGGCCTGCTCGAGCGAGTCGATGGCCTCGCTGAAGCGACGGCTGTCGGGGAAGCCCAGTTCCTCGAGCCCGGCCAGGCGCTCGTGTTGCGTTGCCGGCCCGGCAGGCCAGTCCCAGACCAGCAGGCCGATGCCCGCAGCCTCGGCCGGGCTCAACTGCTTGCGTGCCATCAACCCGGCAACGATGCTGCGGGCGTTGCGGCTGCCGTCGGTGGCCTGCACATGGTCTTCCAGGCGCCAGTAAAGCTCGCCCTGGAACACCGCATCCAGGGCCTGCGGCAACTGTTGCGGTATACGTTGCAGCAGCGGGATGTGCCGGCTCCAGTCATGGCCCAGGGTGCCATCGCCGCGGCTGAGCAGTTGCTGCAGGCGGCCGTTGCGGTACACCAGCGATACCGCCACACCATCCACCTTGGGCTGTATCCACACCCCGTGTTTGCCCTTGAGCCACTGGCCCACGGCGCTTTCATCGGCAAGCTTGGCAACCCCGGTATGCGCGACCGGGTGAGCAATGGTGCCGCCTGCGCTGGCCAGCGGGTTGTCCTGGCCTGGCAGCTCGAAGCAGCCCTGCAGGTGCTGCAGGCGCTGGCGGCTCTGGTCATAGAGCTCGTCAGCGACCAGCGCGATGCCCTGGCGGTGATAGTGGTCGTCCCAGCGGGCGAGGGCCTGGCGCAATTGCGCGACTTCGTCGGCGGCACGCTGGGCGGGCCAGTCGGGGCAGGCTTCGGCATGAGCCAGGGGGGTGAACAGCAGTAGCACTAACCAGTACGGCATGGCCGGGCATCCTTGCGGGGCGATGGGGAATGCTCAGCCTAGGCAGGGATGATCGATGGCGTGGCAGGCGCATTGTCAGGCGATATTTCATGAAAAAAGCCCCTGCCGATTACTCGGCAGGGGCTTTCCTGTACTGCTGTAGGACGCTTACAGGCCGGCGGCGTCGCGCAGGGCGGCGGCGCGGTCGGTGCGCTCCCAGGTGAAGGTGGTGAAGGTGTCGTCACCCACGGTCTTCTGCTGCGGCTCGCGGCCGAAGTGGCCGTAGGCTGCGGTTTCCTGGTACATCGGGTGCAGCAGGTCGAGCATGGTGGTGATGGCGTACGGACGCAGGTCGAAGCACTCGCGCACCAGCTGGATGATCTTGTCGTCGGAAACCTTGCCGGTGCCGAAGGTGTTGATCGAGATGGAGGTCGGCTGGGCCACGCCGATGGCGTAGGACACCTGGATCTCGCAACGCTCGGCAAGGCCTGCGGCAACGATGTTCTTGGCCACGTAACGGCCGGCGTAGGCTGCCGAACGGTCGACCTTGGACGGGTCCTTGCCGGAGAACGCGCCGCCACCGTGGCGCGCCATGCCGCCGTAGGAGTCGACGATGATCTTGCGGCCGGTCAGGCCGCAGTCGCCCACCGGGCCACCGATGATGAAGTTGCCGGTCGGGTTGATGTGGTACTGGGTACCCTTGTGCAGCAGTTCGGCTGGCAGGGTGTGCTTGACGATCAGCTCCATCACCGCTTCCTGCAGGTCTTTTTGCGAGACCTCAGGGTTGTGCTGGGTCGACAGCACCACGGCGTCGATGCCCACCACCTTGCCGTTTTCGTAGCGGCAGGTGACTTGCGACTTGGCATCCGGGCGCAGCCACGGCAGCAGGCCGGACTTGCGCGCTTCGGCCTGGCGCTCGACCAGACGGTGCGAGAAGCAGATCGGCGCTGGCATCAGCACTTCGGTTTCGTTGCTGGCGTAGCCGAACATCAGGCCCTGGTCACCCGCGCCCTGGTCTTCCGGCTTGGAGCGGTCGACGCCCTGGGCGATGTCCACCGACTGCTTGCCGATGATGTTCATCACCGCGCAAGTGGCGCCGTCGAAGCCGACGTCGGAGCTGTTGTAGCCGATGTCGATGATGACTTTGCGCACCAGGTCTTCCAGGTCGACCCAGGCCGAGGTGGTGACTTCGCCGGCGATGATGGCGACACCGGTCTTGACCAGGGTTTCACAGGCCACGCGGGCGTATTTGTCCTGGGCGATGATCGCGTCCAGTACCGCGTCGGAAATCTGGTCGGCGATCTTGTCCGGATGCCCTTCGGACACGGACTCGGAGGTGAAAAGGGAGTATTCGCTCATCTCGAGGGGTTCCTGAATTTACCGATGTTGTGTGTCGCCAGTGGCCCGCAGGAAATGGCGAACCTGAATCTGGAAACCGTTACGCAAGCCCACGTAGAGGCTGTCTTGCGGGGACAGCCCCGCCGCTGTGGCCCAACGGGCCAGGTCTTCCTGTTCGAAACCAAGCCACAGGTCGCCGCACGCTTCGCGGGCCCACCCCTGGTCATGGCTGCACAGTTCGGTGACCAGCAGGCTGCCGCCCGCCTTCACCCGGGTGGCCAGCTGGCGCAGGGCCAGGGCCGGGTCGCTGAAATGGTGCAGGACCATGTTCAGCACCACGCAGTCGGCGTTTGCACCCGTTGCACCCAGTGCATCGGCCAACTGCAGGTTTACGTTATGCAAATTTTCCCGCTCGCACACCTGGCGGGCCAGCTCGAGCATTGTCGGGCTGTTGTCCATGGCCGTGACCTGGGCAAAGCGCCGGGCAAGGTCCGGCAGAAAACCGCCATCGCCCGGGCCGACTTCCAGCGCACAGGCTTCGGGCCCGAAGCTGAGCTTGTCGAGCAGCGCCAGCAGGCTTTCGCGGTACTGCGGCAGGCCGGCGATCAGGTCCTGCTGGGCGCGGAATTTTTCTTCCACGCGCAGGAAGAAGTCCTGGCTGGTGGCCGCGCGGCGCTGTTGTACCTGGGCGATGCGCGCCAGCACGTCTTGCGCCAGGGCCAGTTCGTCGACTTCTTCGAGCAGCGCCGAATGCAGGCGCCCGCCCAGGCGTTGGCTGTCCGGCAGGGCGCGGCGGTAGAATATCGCGTTGCCTTCGCGACGGGTGGCCACAAGCTCGGCCTGGGCCAGCACCTTCAGGTGGTGGCTCATGCCGGATTGGCCGATGTCGAAGATCTGCGCCAGCTCCAGTACGCCGAACGAGTCGTTGGCCAGAGCGCGCAAGACGTTCAGGCGCAACTCGTCGCCACTGGCCTTGCACAGGGCGGCCAGTGCGTCGCTTTGCTGGGGAATCGATTGCGCACGCAGGTTCATGACGCGGCAGTCTAGTCAGGTGATGTTGCCCCTGCAAGGCCAATATCAAAAAGTTTTGATATTGGCTGATCGGCGGGCTGGAGTGGCGTTCAGGGAGAGCTCCGTGGGAGCGGGTTTGCCCCGCGATAGCGTCATCGCGGGGCAAGCCCGCTCCCACGTTTTCTCCTTTTTTGCCGGTAAAACACAGGAAAAATGCCCGACTGCGACCATCCGTCATTGCCCCCGGCCCCCGCAGTGGGCGAAAATGGCCGCCTTTTTTCGTTTCACCACCTATTCAAGCCCCAGGAGATCAGCGATGCCCAGCCGTCGTGAACGTGCCAACGCCATTCGTGCCCTCAGCATGGATGCCGTGCAAAAGGCCAACAGCGGCCACCCAGGTGCCCCCATGGGCATGGCGGATATCGCCGAAGTGCTTTGGCGCGACTACCTGAAGCACAACCCGAGCAACCCGAGCTTCGCTGACCGTGACCGCTTCGTGCTGTCCAACGGCCACGGCTCGATGCTGATCTACTCGCTGCTGCACCTGACCGGCTACGACGTCACCATCGATGACCTCAAGGGCTTCCGCCAGCTGCACAGCCGCACCCCGGGCCACCCGGAATACGGCTACACCCCAGGCGTCGAGACCACTACCGGCCCGCTCGGCCAGGGTATCGCCAACGCCGTGGGCTTTGCCCTGGCAGAAAAGGTCCTGGCAGCCCAGTTCAACCGTGACGGCCACAACATCGTCGACCACAACACCTACGTGTTCCTGGGCGATGGCTGCATGATGGAAGGCATTTCCCACGAAGTCGCCTCGCTGGCCGGCACCCTTGGCCTGAACAAGCTGGTCGCCTTCTACGACGACAACGGCATCTCCATCGACGGTGAAGTGCACGGCTGGTTCACCGACAATACCCCGGCGCGTTTCGAGGCCTACAACTGGCTGGTGATCCGCAACGTCAACGGCCACGATGCCGACGAGATCAAGACCGCCATCGAGACCGCGCGCAAAAGCGACCGCCCGACCCTGATCTGCTGCAAGACCATCATCGGCTTCGGTTCGCCGAACAAGCAGGGTAAAGAAGACTGCCACGGCGCACCGCTGGGCAACGACGAAATCGCCCTGGCCCGCAAAGAGCTGAACTGGAACCACGGCCCGTTCGAAGTCCCCGCCGACATCTACGCCGAGTGGGACGCCAAGGCCGCCGGTGCCAAGGCCGAAGCCGAGTGGAACCAGCGCTTCGACGCCTACGCCAAGGCCTACCCGGAGCTGGCTGCCGAATTCAAGCGCCGCGCCGCCGGTGACCTGCCAGCCGACTTCAGCGAGAAGGCCCAGCAGTACATCAACGAAGTGGCCGCCAAGGGCGAAACCATCGCCAGCCGCAAGGCCAGCCAGAACACCCTGAACGCCTTCGGCCCGCTGCTGCCCGAGTTCCTCGGCGGCTCCGCGGACCTGGCCGGTTCCAACCTGACCCTGTGGAAAGGTTGCAAGGGCGTCGAAGCCGATGACGCCAGCGGCAACTACGTGTTCTACGGCGTGCGCGAGTTCGGCATGACCGCGATCATGAACGGCGTCGCCCTGCACGGCGGCCTGGTGCCGTACGGCGCGACCTTCCTGATGTTCATGGAATACGCGCGCAACGCCGTGCGCATGTCGGCCCTGATGAAGCAGCGCGTGATCCACGTCTACACCCACGACTCCATCGGCCTTGGCGAAGACGGCCCGACCCACCAGCCGATCGAGCAGCTGACCAGCCTGCGCAGCACCCCGAACCTGGACACCTGGCGCCCGGCCGACGCGGTGGAATCCGCCGTGTCCTGGAAGCACGCCCTGGAGCGCAAGGACGGCCCATCGGCGCTGATCTTCTCGCGCCAGAACCTGCAGCACCAGGACCGCGACGCCCAGCAGATCGCCGATATCGCCCGTGGCGGTTACGTGCTCAAGGACTGCGCCGGCGAGCCTGAGCTGATCCTGATCGCCACCGGCTCCGAAGTGGGCCTGGCGGTGCAGGCGTTCGACAAGCTGAGCGAGCAGGGCCGCAAGGTCCGCGTAGTGTCGATGCCCAGCACCAGCGTGTTCGACGCCCAGGACGCTGCGTACAAGCAGTCGGTACTGCCGCTGCAAGTCGGTGCGCGCATCGCCATCGAAGCTGCCCATGCCGACTTCTGGTACAAGTACGTCGGCCTCGAAGGCCGCGTCATCGGCATGACCACCTACGGCGAGTCGGCCCCGGCCCCTGCGCTGTTCGAGGAATTCGGCTTCACCCTGGACAACATCCTGGGTACCGCTGAAGAGCTGCTGGAAGACTGATAGACCTATGCGGCCTTGATGGCCTCATCGCGGGCAAGCCCGCTCCTACCGGGTCATGCGATCCCTGTAGGAGCGGGCTTGCCCGCGATGGGGCGCAAAGCGGCCCCCATTGCGCTAGCGAGCCCTCGAATGCCCCACCCGCGTCCCTACAAAGTTGCACTCAACGGTTACGGCCGCATCGGCCGCTGTGTCCTGCGCGCACTGTTCGAGCGGGGGGCGAAGGCCGGTTTCGAGATCGTCGCGCTGAACGACCTGGCCGACCAGGCCAGCATCGAATACCTGACACGCTTCGACTCCACCCACGGGCGTTTCCCCGGCGAGGTGAAGGTCGACGGCGATTGTCTGCATATCAATGGCGACTGCGTGAAAGTGCTGCGCAGCGCCACCCCCGAGGGCGTCGACTGGGCAGCCCTGGACATCGACCTGGTGCTGGAGTGCTCCGGCGCCTACAACACCCGCGCCGAAGGCCAGCGCTTTCTTGATGCCGGCGCGCCGCGGGTGCTGTTCTCCCAGCCCATGGCCAGCGAGGCCGACGTTGATGCCACCGTGGTCTACGGCATCAACCAGGCTTGCCTGAGTGGCGAGGAGCGCCTGGTGTCCAACGCCTCCTGCACCACCAACTGCGGCGTGCCGCTGCTGCGGGTGCTGGACCAGGCGTTCGGCATCGAGTACGTGCAGATCACCACCATCCACTCGGCGATGAACGACCAGCCGGTGATCGATGCCTATCACCACGAAGACCTGCGCCGCACCCGTTCGGCGTTCCAGTCGGTGATTCCGGTGTCCACCGGCCTTGCCCGCGGTATCGAGCGCCTGCTCCCGGAACTTGCCGGAAGAATCCAGGCCAAAGCCGTACGCGTGCCGACCGTCAACGTCTCGTGCCTGGATATCACCCTGCAGACCGCCCGCGACACCAGTGCCGCCGAGGTCAACCAGGTACTGCGCGAGGCCGCGCTGGATGGCCCGCTCAAAGGCTTGCTGGCCTACACCGAGCTGCCCCACGCCAGCTGTGATTTCAACCATGACCCGCATTCGGCCATCGTCGATGCCAGCCAGACCCGCGTCTGCGGCCCCCGCCTTGTGAACCTGCTGGCCTGGTTCGACAACGAATGGGGGTTTGCCAACCGTATGCTCGACGTTGCCCAGCATTACCTGCACGTCGTAAACCCTACCCGCAGCAAACAGCCCTGAAGGACTGCATTCATGACCGTGTTGAAGATGACCGACCTCGACCTGCAAGGTAAGCGCGTACTGATCCGCGAAGACCTCAACGTACCTGTGAAGGACGCTGTGGTAACCAGCGATGCGCGTATCCTGGCAGCGCTGCCGACCATCAAGCTGGCCCTGGAAAAGGGCGCGGCGGTAATGGTCTGCTCGCACCTGGGCCGCCCGACCGAAGGCGAATTCTCTGCCGAGAACAGCCTCAAGCCGGTCGCCGACTACCTGAGCAAAGCCCTGGGCCGCGACGTACCGCTGGTGGCCGACTACCTGGGCGGCGTCGAGGTCAAGGCCGGTGACCTGGTGCTGTTCGAGAACGTGCGCTTCAACAAGGGCGAGAAGAAGAACAGCGACGAGCTGGCGCAGCAGTACGCGGCCCTGTGCGACGTGTTCGTGATGGACGCCTTCGGCACCGCCCACCGCGCCGAGGGTTCCACCCATGGCGTGGCCAAGTTCGCCAAAGTCGCCGCTGCAGGCCCGCTGCTGGCTGCCGAGCTGGACGCCCTGGGCAAGGCCCTGAAGGCCCCGGCCAAGCCGATGGCCGCCATCGTCGCCGGCTCCAAGGTATCGACCAAGCTGGACGTACTGAACAGCCTGAGCTCGGTGTGCGACCAGCTGATCGTCGGTGGCGGCATCGCCAACACCTTCCTCGCCGCTGCCGGCCACCCGGTGGGCAAGTCGCTGTACGAGCCTGACCTGGTCGAGACCGCCAAGGCCATCGCCGCCAAGGTCAGCGTGCCGCTGCCGGTGGACGTCGTTGTTGCCAAGGAATTCGCCGAAAGCGCCGAAGCCACCGTCAAGGCCATCGCCGACGTGGCGGCTGATGACATGATCCTGGACATCGGCCCGCAAACCGCCGCCAACTTCGCCGAGCTGCTGAAGTCGTCGAAGACCATCCTGTGGAACGGCCCGGTCGGCGTGTTCGAGTTCGACCAGTTCGGCAACGGCACCAAGGTGCTGGCCAAGGCCATCGCCGACAGCGCGGCGTTCTCCATCGCCGGCGGTGGCGACACCCTGGCGGCCATCGACAAGTATGGGGTGAGCAAGGATATCTCCTACATTTCTACCGGTGGCGGTGCCTTCCTCGAGTTCGTCGAAGGCAAGGTGCTGCCGGCCGTGGCGATCCTGGAAGAGCGGGCAAAAGCCTGACAAGGGCAGCGCCTGGCAAAGGGAGCGACCTGATGGTCAAGCAATTGCCTGTGATGATCGTGGCCTTGTTGCTGGGCGCCTGCGCAAGCAACAAGGGCGCCGATGGCGAACCGTCGCAGCCGCCCAGGGGCGGTTGCTACCAATCGCAGTGGCAGGCCGAGACGGCCCCGGTGATCAACAAGCGCCTGGGCCCGGACGGCCTGGAAAAGTACGACGACGAACACCAGCGCAAGGCCCCCGGCTGCCCTTGATCGGGCCCAGGGCAACCAAGCGTGGGTTTTGTGGTCTTGGATTCAGGGGCTGCTGCGCAGCCCTTCGCGGGTAAACCCGCTCCCACAGGCGTATGTGATCGCTGTGGGAACGGTTTTACCCGCGAAGGGCCGCGCAGCGGGCCCAACACGAGGTTTAACGGATGAAAGCACTACTGGCCCTGATGGCCCTGGCAACCCTGGCGGGCTGCTCGCTGCTGCAACCCGCCAAGCCCGCCCCGGCGGACAACTGGACCCGCTGGGTCTGCGACAGCCAGGCCGAGGTGCTGTGGCGCTTCGCCGACGCCAAACAGGACACGGTCGACGTGCGCCTGGGTGGCGGCGACCAGGTCTACCGGCTCAAGGCCGAGCCGGGCGCCTCGGGCGCGCTGTACAGCGATGGCGTGCTGGCCTTCCACACCAAGGGCGAAGAAGGCCTGGTGTACTGGGTGGCGACCGACGATCTGATTGGGCGGGGCTGCAAGGCACCGTGACTGGCCGGGCCGCCACGGTGGCCCACACTACTTGAACAGCAACCGCCCCTGCGGCAGGCTTGCATGAAACAAACGACGCTTGTCGGGAGAGAGATACACAATGGCACTCATTAGCATGCGCCAGATGCTGGACCACGCCGCCGAGTTCGGTTACGGCGTTCCGGCTTTCAACGTCAACAACCTCGAGCAGATGCGCGCCATCATGGAAGCGGCTGACAAGACCGACTCCCCGGTGATCGTCCAGGCTTCGGCCGGCGCTCGCAAATACGCCGGTGCCCCGTTCCTGCGCCACCTGATCCTGGCCGCCATCGAAGAATTCCCGCACATCCCGGTGTGCATGCACCAGGACCACGGCACCAGCCCTGACGTGTGCCAGCGCTCCATCCAGCTGGGCTTCAGCTCGGTGATGATGGACGGCTCGCTGGGCGAAGACGGCAAGACCCCGACCGACTACGAGTACAACGTGCGCGTGACCCAGCAGACCGTGGCCATGGCCCACGCCTGCGGCGTTTCGGTAGAGGGCGAGCTGGGCTGCCTGGGTTCGCTGGAAACCGGCATGGCCGGCGAAGAAGACGGCATCGGCGCCGAAGGCGTGCTGGACCACAGCCAGATGCTGACCGACCCGGAAGAGGCCGCCGACTTCGTCAAGAAGACCCAGGTCGACGCCCTGGCCATCGCCATCGGCACCAGCCACGGCGCCTACAAGTTCACCAAGCCGCCTACCGGCGACGTGCTGGCGATCGACCGCATCAAGGAAATCCACAAGCGCATCCCCAACACCCACCTGGTGATGCACGGTTCTTCCTCGGTCCCGCAAGAGTGGCTGGCGATCATCAACCAGTACGGTGGTGACATCAAAGAAACCTACGGCGTACCGGTTGAAGAAATCGTCGAAGGCATCAAGCACGGCGTGCGCAAGGTCAACATCGACACCGACCTGCGCCTGGCCTCCACCGGTGCCATGCGTCGCCTGATGGCGCAGAACCCGAGCGAGTTCGACCCGCGCAAGTTCTTCGGTGAAACCGTCAAGGCCATGCGCGACGTGTGCATCGCCCGCTACGAAGCCTTCGGCACCGCCGGCAACGCCTCGAAGATCAAGCCGATCTCCCTGGAAGGCATGTTCCAGCGCTACCTGAAAGGCGAACTGGCTGCCAAGGTCAACTGACCCAGGCTTAGTCGCACGAAAAACCCGCACAGATGCGGGTTTTTTTGTGCCCGATCACCGGGCAGGACAAGTTGCACGGCGCTTTTACCGTTAGTCGGCTAACATCAGGTTCATGGCGTATAGCCACCGGTTGATTGTTGCGTCTTCGGGCGCCCTGACTAGAGTAACTATCGGATCCAATCTGATGTAGCAGTCGGTCCTACAAGAGAAGCAGCATGGATGTCGCTCACACACAACAGTCGGACAACCGCTCGACACTACTGGTCGTAGATGACTATCCGGAAAACCTCATCAGCATGCGGGCCTTGCTGTCGCGCCAGGATTGGCAGGTGCTGACCGCAAGTTCCGGCATGGAAGCCTTGAGCACCCTGCTGGAGCATGAGGTGGATCTGGTCCTGCTCGACGTGCAGATGCCCGAGATGGACGGCTTCGAGGTGGCCCGGCTGATGCGCGGCAGCCAGCGCACGCGGCTGACCCCGATCATCTTCCTGACTGCCAACGAACAATCCGAAGCCGCCGTGCTCAAGGGCTATGCCAGCGGCGCGGTGGACTACCTGTTCAAACCCTTCGACCCGCAAATCCTCAAGCCCAAGGTACAGGCGCTGCTGGAACAGCAGCACAACCGGCGCATGCTCCAGCGCCTGACCCGCGAGCTCGAGTCGGCGCGGGCCTTCAACGCCTCCATTCTGGAGAACGCCGCCGAAGGCATCCTGGTGGTGGACGAGTCAGGCACCATCGGCTTCGCCAACCCGGCCATCTCGCGGCTGCTGGAAACCCCGGTGGACGAGCTGCAGGGCGCCCACGTGCTGGACCTGATCCAACTGCCCTGCGCCAGCCTGTGGCGTGAGTCGGACTTCTACCAGGCCTACCTGGGGCGGCAGATCTTTCGTGTGCACGATGCCCAACTGCGTACCCAGCACGGCCAGCTGGTGCCGGTGGCGCTGTCTTGTGCGCCGCTGCCGGCCGAGCAGAAGGCCATGGTAGTGACGGTGCTGGACATGTCGGTGGTGCGCAGCCTGCACCAGCAGCTGGAGTACCAGGCGGTGACCGACCCGCTGACCGGCCTGCTCAACCGCCGCGGCTTTTACCAGACTGCCGAGAGCGCGTTGCTGCGCAACGAACGTTCGGGCAAGGCCAAGGCCCTGATGTACATGGACCTGGACGGCTTCAAGCGCATCAACGACCTGCTTGGCCACGAGGCCGGCGACCAGGTGCTGCGCTGGGTTGCCGAGCAGCTCAAGGATTGCCTGGGCAGCGCCGCGCTGCTGGCACGTATGGGCGGCGACGAGTTCACCGCGTTGTTCGACGGCCTGCCGTACCCCGAGCAGGCCGGGCGCTTCGCCGAGCAGTTGCTGGAGCGCATGTCGGGCTTCAAGGAAGTGGACGGGCTGGAGGTCAGCCTGGGGGTGAGCATCGGCATTGCCACCTACCCTGATTGCGGTGCCAACGTCGAAGGCCTGCTGCGCGCAGCGGATGCAGCGATGTATGCGGCCAAGCAGGCCGGGCGCCAGCAGTACCGCTTCTATGACGAGGAACTCAACGGCCGCGCCCGCTCGCGCCTGATGCTCGAGGACAGCGTGCGCGCCGCCATCGAGCAGAACGACTTCACCCTGGTCTACCAGCCGCAGGTGGCCTTTGCCGACGGCCGCCTGCGCGGCTTCGAGGCGCTGCTGCGCTGGAAGCACCCCAGCGTCGGCGACGTGCCGCCGGGGCTGTTCATCCCATTGCTGGAAGAGGCCCGGCTGATCAACCGCCTGGCCAGCTGGATCTACCGCAAGGGCGCCGACCAGCGCCGTGGCTGGGGCGCACGCTTTGGCCCCGAGCTGGTGCTGGGCATCAGCCTGAGCCGCGCGCAGTTCGCCATGCCGGGGCTGGCCGACGAATTGGCGCGGGTCATCGATGAATACGGCCTGCTGGGGCATCAGCTGGAAGTGGAAGTGGCCGAAACCTCGCTGATGTACAACATCGATGCGGCGGTGAAGCAGGTCAACCGCCTGCGCGAGCTGGGCATCCGCGTGGCGCTGGACGACTTTGGCGCCGGCGACTGCTCGCTGCGCATGCTGCGCGATTTGCCCATCGACACCCTCAAGCTCGACCGCCACCTGGTAGCGCGGTTGCCCGAGTCGGCGCCCGACATTGCCCTTGTGCGCAGCGTCATCGCCCTGTGCGCGGCCTACGACATCACTGTCATCGCCGAGGGTGTCGAGACCCAGGCCCAGGCCGAATGGCTCAAGGCTGCCGGTTGCGCCTACGTGCAGGGCTTTCTGGTGGCGCGCCCGATGACCGCGGCCGATGCCGGCGACTTCCCGGCGGTTTTCCCCTGGGGCACATGATTGGCTAAACTCGCGCATCCTCGTGCCGATGCGCCAGCCATGACTGCCTTACGTTACCTGCAAGCCTACCCGCCACACCTTCAGGAACAGGTGCGCCAGATGATCGCCAGCGACCGCCTGGGCGCCTACCTGCAACAGCGCTACCCCGAGCGCCACGGGGTGCAGAACGACAAGGCGCTGTATGCATACGCCCAGGACCTCAAGCAGTCATTCCTGCGCAGCGCCCCGCCGCTGGACAAGGTGCTGTTCGACAACCGCCTGGACCTCACCCACCGGGCGTTGGGGCTGAACACTGCGGTATCGCGGGTGCAGGGCGGCAAGCTCAAGGCCAAGAAGGAAATCCGCATCGCCTCGCTGTTCAAGGAGGCGGCGCCGCAGTTCTTGCGCATGATCGTGGTGCATGAACTTGCACACCTGCGCGAGCGTGACCACAACAAGGCGTTCTACCAGCTCTGCCAGCACATGGAGCCGGACTACCATCAACTGGAATTCGACCTGCGCGTCTACCTGACCTATCGGGAGCTGCCGGGCAACACCTGAGGGACAAGCACCCCATGACCACGGAAGTGAGCAAGACCCGCAGCAGCTTTTACCGCCGCCTGTATGTGGCCTGGCTGATCGACAGCCAGACCGCCGCCAGCGTGCCGGCGCTGATGGAGGCCACCGGCATGCCCCGGCGCACCGCCCAGGACACCATCGCCGCCCTGGCCGACCTGGATATAGTTTGCGAGTTCGAACAACAGGCCGGCGCGCGCAACCATGCCGGCAGCTACCGCATTCGCGACTGGGGGGCGATCGACAAGCAGTGGATCACCCGCAACCTGCGCCAGTTGCGCGAAGTCCTCGGCTATCCCTGACACGCCTCTGCTCAGGCCTTGCGCATGCCGATGTGCGGAATATCGTCTTCCAGATATTCCTCGCCCACCGCAACGAACCCGTGCCTGGCGTAATACCCCTGCAAGTGCGCCTGCGCCGACAGGTACACCGGCGTGCCCGCCCAGCAGTGTGCGGCGCACTCCAGCCCCTTGAGCAACAAGGTGTGGCCCAGGCCACCGCCACGCGCCGCAGGTGAGGTCACCACCCGGCCAATCACCACATCACCGCCTTGCGACTGCGGGTCGAGCAGGCGCAGGTAGGCCACCAGCTTGCCGTCCTGCCAGCCCATCAGGTGCAGGGTGTCACCCACCAGGTCCTGCCCGTCGACCTCCTGGTAGGCGCAGCGTTGCTCGACCACGAACACCTCGGTGCGCAGTTGCAGCATGGCGTACAGCTGATCTTTGTCGAGGTCGGTATGGTGCTTGCAGATCCATTCGAGGGTCATGGCGGGCTCCTGTGGGCTGGGCCGTGGATGATCGCAAATCCCGCCGCCGAGCACGAGCGTCAATCCATACGGCCAAAATAGAGGCTAAATGACATGATTGCCCGCTGTGGCCGGCGGGCGGCTTGTGTAATCTGCAAGGCGCGTTACGGATAAAGATCGCCAGACTTCAGCGTGGGCTCCCCAACTGCAAAGGGACTTGAGCATGCGGCCACTGCTTTGCGTTCTTGGAATACTGGGCGTGTTGTATACGCTTCCGGCCCTCGGCCAGGAGCGTTTGCGCCTGGTGGCCGACAGCTGGCCGCCGTTCACCGACAGCAGCATGCCCGGCGGTGGCCTGGCCACCAGCCTGGTCACCACCGCGCTGAACCGCGCGGGCTTCACCACGGTGTTCGAGGAGGTGCCCTGGGCGCGGGCGCTGATGGGTATCGGCGAGGGGCGCTACGACGTGCTGGTGAACGCCTGGTACAACACCGAGCGCGAGCGTATCGGCCAGTTCTCCGGCACTTACCTGACCAACCGCATCCGCCTGCTCAAGCGCCAGGGCCAGGCCTTCAGCTACCGGCGCCAGGCCGACCTTTACCCCTACAGCATCGCCGTTGTGCGCGATTACGCCTATTCACCGGTATTCGACAGCGACCCGCGGCTGAACAAGGTGGTGGTGCGCAACTTTTCATCGGCCGTGCGCATGCTGGCGGCGGGCAGGGTCAACCTGGCGGTGGAGGACGAGTACGTGGCCCGCTACAACCTGCAGCGTGAGCCCCAGGCGGTGCGCGACTCGATCACCTTCGTCGAACGGCCGCTGGGGGAGAACAGCCTGCACATTCTGGTCAGCCTCAAGCACCCGGAGCACGGGGTGATCGTGGCGCGGTTCGAGAAGGCCATTGTGGCGATGAAGGCTGATGGCAGCTATGAGCGGCTGTTACGCCAGCATGGGTTCTGACGACCTGATCCGACGCGATCCCTGTAGGAGCGGCCTTGTGCCGCGATGGGCTGCGCAGCAGCCCGGGGATTTTGCATGATGCCAAGATCGTAGGGCCGCTACGCGCCCCATCGCGACACAAGGCCGCTCCTACAGAATGCGCGTTTAGCTTGGCTGGCCTTCCTTGATCAAATGCCCGGCCAGGGTGCGCAGCGGGCCCAGTTGCCGGCAAATCAGCGCCAACTGGGTCTGCACCAGCCGCTGATGCTCGTCCAGCTCTTCAGGCATCTGCTCCAGCGCATTGGCCAGCGCTTCCTCGGCATCACTGTGAATCGCCACCGGCAGCCGCGCCGCCAAACCATTGGCCAACTCGTCCAGGCTGCTGGCCAGGGTACGCCCGGCGCCATCAATCAACTGCTCATGCACCTCGGCCGGCAACGCGGTGTCACGGTGCGCGCCCAACCCCGACAGGTAGCTGAGCAGGGTGTGCGACAGCACCAGGAAGCGAAAGCCCACGTCGGCCTCCTTACGGAAGTGCCCCGGCTCCATGAGCATGTTGGCCAGGGTGGTGGACAGCGCCGCGTCGGCGTTGTGGGCGTTGCGCCGGGCCAGGCGGTAGGCCAGGTCGTCGCGCTTGCCGTGGGCGTACTGCTGCATGATCTGGCGCAGGTACTCGCTGGCGCAGGCCAGGGTGTTGGCCAGCACCTTGTTCAGCCGCCGGCCCTGCCAGTCGGGCAGGAACAGGAATACCGCCAGGATGGCGATCAGGCTGCCCACCAGGGTGTCGAACAGGCGCGGCAGGAACAATCCGTAGCCATCGCCGATCTGGTTGAAGCAGAACAGCACCATCAGGGTGATCGCCGCCGTGGCCAAGGTATAGCGGGTGGTGCGATTGACGAAGAACACCACCCCGGCCACCACCGCAAACGCCGACTGCACCAGCGGGTTGGGGAACAGGTCGAACAGCGCCCAGCCCACGGTCAGGCCGATCGCCGTGCCGAATACCCGCTGCACCAGCTTGCGCCGGGTCGCCCCGTAGTTGGGCTGGCAGACGAACAGCGTGGTGAGGATGATCCAGTAGCCTTGGGTCGGGTGGATCAGGTGCACCATGCCGTAGCCCACCGACAGCGCCAGCGACAGGCGCAGGGCATGGCGGAACAGCAGCGAGGTGGGGGTGAGCTGGGTGCGCAGGCGCTTCCACACATCCTTGAGGTTGCGTGGCGAGCGGTCCAGCAGGCTGCTGTCGCTGGCATCGGCCAGGGTGTCGGGGTTGCTGGCGGCGCTGAGCAGGCGGTCAAGGGTCGACAGGTTGGCCGCCAGGGCCCGCAGTGAGCGCAGCAGCCCGCGCCAGGCCGGGTTGCTCTGGACGCGCAGGTGCTCGAGCGATGCGTTGAGGTCTTCCAGCGCCTCGGGGTAACCGCTGGCCAGCACGAATGGCTGGCGCAGGCGGATCGAGCGCGCCAGCTCCTGGCACGACGAGCCCTGTTTGCGCAGCAGGCGTTGGCAACGGAACATCACGTCGCTGTGGAAAAACGCCTCGGTCAGGGCGTTGTAGGGGTAGTGCGAGGCACTGACCCGCTCGTGGATGTCCTGGGCCAGGAAGTACAGCTTGAGGTAGCGGCTGACCTTGGAGTTGGGCTGGCTGTTGCCGACCCGGTGCAGGATGATTTCTTTGGCTGCGTTGAGCGCCGCCACCACCTTGCCGTTCTGCCGCGCCAGCTCCAGGCGCGTGGCCTCGACGTCCAGGGTGCGCACCGGCTCGAACAGGCTGGCTTTGAGCTTGAGGTAGCTGCCCAGCTCGAAAAACAGCTTGGCCAGGCTTTGCTGCACCGGCTGGTTGGAGAACAGCGCCTGCCACAGCACCGAGAGCAACCCGTACCAGGCCGCGCCGGCTACCAGCAGCAGCGGTTCGTGCCAGAAGTCGGTGACCTCGCCGCCGCGCTGGTCGACGCCGATCATGGTGTACACCGAGAGAATCAAGGTGGCCGAGGCGATCGCCCCGTAGCGCTCGCCCAGCGCCCCGAGCATGGTCAGGCCGAAGGCCGCCAGGGCCATCGAGGCGGCGAAGATCCAGGGGTAGGGGAACAACAGCTCCACCGACAGGGCGGCGATGGCGAAGCAGGTCAGGGTCACCGCCAGGGCGCTGAGGCGGCCCTGCCAGCCGTCGTCGGTCTCGGCCAGGGCGCTGGCGATGATGCCCAGGAACAGCGGGATGAGCAGGCTCATCTCGTTCTGGTACCAGCACCAGGCCATGCTGCCGGTCAGGGCGATGGTGACCCGGATGGCATAGCTGAACTTGTCTTGACCCCACAGGCGACGCAATGAATGGCGAAACGAGCTGGATGACATGATGGCCTGCTGGGCAGAATTCGAGTGAGAACCTTGGGTCGCAGGTTTGACCGGGGCTGCTGCGCAGCCCTTCGCGGGCAAGCCCGCTCCCACAGGGACCGCGCCGTTCTATGGCCAGCGTTATCCTGTGGGAGCGGGCTTGCCCGCGAAGGGGCCGTAGCGGCCCCGCTCAAACCTTCCCAGCACAGACCAGCAAGAAGCGTTCCGTGCTGCTGAATGGATTCTACTCTACACGAACTGCGCTGCGGCGTTGGCCGAAGCCCACGCCCACTGGAAGTTGAAACCCCCCAGGTGGCCGCTCACATCCAGCACTTCGCCGATGAAGTACAGCCCTGGGCTTTTCAGCGATTCCATGGTCTTGGACGACACTTCGCGGGTGTCCACGCCACCCAGGGTGACCTCGGCGGTGCGGTAGCCCTCGGTGCCGGCCGGCACCACCTGCCAGGCCGCCAGTTTGTCGGCTATCTGCACAAGCTCTGCCGGTGTGTACTGCTTGAGCGGTTTCGACACAAACCACTGCTCGGCCAGCAGGTTGGCCAGCTTGCGGGTGAACACCTCGCCCAGCACGGTCTTAAGCTCTGTGTTGGGGCGCTCGACCTGTTGGCCTTGCAGCCACTCCAGCGCGTCGCGGTCGGGCAAAAGGTTGATCTCGACTGTGTCACCGGCCTCCCAGAACGACGAAATCTGCAGGATCGCCGGGCCGCTGAGGCCGCGGTGGGTGAACAGCAGGTTCTCGCGAAAACTCACCCCGTTGCAGCTGGCCACGCAGTCCAGCGAGGTGCCGGACAGCTCGGTGCACAGCGCCTTGAGCTGGGGCTCGGTGATGGTGAATGGCACAAGCCCCGCGCGGGTCGGCAGCAGTTCATGGCCGAACTGGCGGGCCACCTGGTAGCCAAAGCCGGTGGCGCCCAGGGTCGGGATCGACAGGCCGCCGGTGGCGATCACCAGCGACTGGCAGGCGAACGCGCCGGCGCTGGTTTGCAACACGTAGCCGGCGTCGGTCTTTTCGATCTGCTCGATGCTGGTGTTCATGCGCAGCTCGGCGCCGGCCTGGTCGCATTCGGCGAGCAGCATGTCGAGGATGTCGCTGGCCTTGTTGTCGCAGAACAGCTGGCCGAGCTTTTTCTCGTGGTACGGCACGCCGTGCTTGCATACAAGCTCGATGAAGTCCCACTGGGTGTAGCGGGCCAGCGCCGACTTGCAGAAGTGCGGGTTGTGCGAGAGGAAGTTGGCAGGCTCGGTGTACATGTTGGTGAAGTTGCAGCGCCCGCCGCCGGACATGAGGATCTTCTTGCCCGGTTTGTTGGCGTGGTCGAGCAGCAGCACCCGGCGCCCGCGGCGGGCGCTGAGCTGGGCGCACATCAGGCCGGCGGCGCCGGCGCCGAGGATGATCACGTCGGTGGAGTGCACGGTGTAAACCTTTAGAAAATGAACACTGAACCCTGTGGGAGCGGGTTGATCGGAGCGCCGAACCGCCGCGAATACGATGGTGGGTTCACTGCCGCATTCGCGGGTAAACCCGCTCCCACAGGGGCTTTGCGTGGCTTCAAATAATGCGAACTTTCAGGGCTCGGCCCTTGATCTTGCCGCTGTTCAGCCGCTGCATGGCCTGCTTGGCCACCGCGCGCTCCACCGCCACGAAGGCGACGAAGTCGAAGATGGCGATCTTGCCCACCTGCTTGCCCGGCAGCCCGGCATCGCCAGTCAGCGCGCCGAGGATGTCGCCCGGGCGCAGCTTGTCCTTGCGCCCGGCGCCGATGCACAGGGTGCTCATCGGTGGCAGCAGCGGTTCGCCGCCCTTGCTCTTGAGGCTGTCCAGCTGCTCCCAGCGCAGCGGTTGCTTTTGCAGGTCTTCGATGGCCTGGGCGCGGTGGCCCTCGGCCGGGGCCACCAGGCTGATCGCCGTGCCCTTTTCGCCGGCGCGGCCGGTGCGGCCAACGCGGTGCACGTGGATCTCGGCGTCACGGGCCAGCTCGACGTTGATCACCAGGTCCAGGCCGTCGATGTCCAGGCCGCGGGCGGCCACATCGGTGGCCACCAGCACCGAGCTGCTGCGGTTGGCGAACATGGTCAGCACCTGGTCGCGGTCGCGTTGCTCCAGGTCGCCGTGCAGGGCCTGGGCATGAATGCCCTTGGCGGTCAGGTGGGTCACCAGGTCTTCGCACTGCTGCTTGGTGAAGCAGAACGCCACGCAGGACTGCGGGCGGAAGTGGCCGAGCACGCGGGTGACCGCCTCCAGGCGCTGCTGCGGGTCGATCTCGATGAAGCGCTGTTCGATCTGGTTGTCGCTGTGCAGCGCCTCGACCTTCACCTGCTGCGGCTGGCGCATGAAGTCCTTGGCCAGCTGCTCGATGCCGGCCGGGTAGGTGGCCGAGAACAGCAGGGTCTGGCGGCGCGACGGGGTCTTGCCGATGATCGCGGCGATGGCGTCGAAGAAGCCCATGTCGAGCATGCGGTCGGCTTCATCGAGCACCAGGGTGTTGAGACCATCAAGTTTCAGGGTGCCTTTGTCCAGGTGCTGCTGGATGCGCCCAGGGGTGCCGACGATGATGTGCGCGCCGTGTTCCAGCGAGGCGATTTGCGGGCCCAGCGACACGCCACCGCAGAGGGTGAGGATCTTGATGTTGTCCTCGGCGCGGGCCAGGCGGCGCAGTTCTTTGGCCACCTGGTCGGCCAGCTCGCGGGTGGGGCACAGCACCAGGGCCTGGCAGCCGAAGTAGCGCGGGTTGATCGGGTTGAGCAGGCCGATGCCGAAGGCGGCGGTCTTGCCGCTGCCGGTCTTGGCCTGGGCGATCAGGTCCTGGCCTTTGAGGATGACCGGCAGGCTCTGGGCCTGGATCGGCGTCATCGAGGCGTAGCCCAGCGCGTCCAGGTTGGCCAGCATGGCGTTGGACAGCGGAAGGGTGGCAAAGGCGGTGGTTTCGAGGGTCACGAGGCGGGCCTGCTGCAATGCAAAAATGCCGCACAGTCTACCAGCCTCGTGGCCATTCGCCCTACGACTCGACGTGATGTTCCGGACGACGGGCGCGCCTTCCGTCCGTCGGCGACAGTTGCAGGAAGATCGCCGCTGCCAGCATGGCCATCAGGCCGATGGTGACGAAGGTCAGCTGGAACGCCCCCAGGGTGGTTTCCACGCCATCGGCGCTGCCGGCGGCGGTGAAGCCGCCCAGCAGCGCACCGGCGCAGGCCACGCCCAGGCTCAGCGACAGCTGCGCCACCACCGACAGCAGGCTGTTGCCGCTGCTGGCGCTGGCGTCGTCCAGGTCGATCAGGGTCACCGTGTTCATCGCCGTGAACTGCATCGAGTTCACCGCCCCCAGCAACGCCAACTGCACCAGCAACAGGGTGTAGGGCGTCTGCTCGGTCACCAGCCCCAGGCTTGCCAGCAATATGCCCAGCAGCAGGGTGTTGCCGGTGAGCACGATGCGATAACCCAGGCGCTCGATCAGTGGCCGCGCCACCGACTTGGCGACCATCGCCGCTGCCGCCAGCGGGATCATGCTCATGCCGGCCTGGGCCGGCGAGTAGCCCAGCGCCACCTGCAGCAGCAACGGCACCAGAAAGGGCAGGGCGCCGCTGCCCAGGCGGGCGAACAGGTTGCCGAGGATGCCGATGGCGAAGGTGCGCACCCGGAACAGCGACGGTGAGAACAAAGGCTCCGGGTCGCGCCCGGCGCGCAACCAGTAGGCGGCCAGGCAGGCCATGCCGGCGAACAGCAGCAACATCACCCGCAGGTGCGGCAGGTGCAGCTCGCCCAGGCCCTCCATGGCGATGGTGATCAGCACCATCGCCGCGCCGAACAGCAAAAAGCCCGGGGTATCGAAGCGGGTGCGCTCGCTGCCGCGCAGGTCGGGGATGAACTTCCACACCGCGTAGCAGCCCAGCGCGCCCACCGGCAGGTTGAGCAAAAAGATCCAGTGCCAGCTGAGTATCTCCACCAGCCAGCCGCCGAGGGTCGGGCCCAGCAGCGGGCCGAGCAGGCCGGGGATGGTGATAAAACTCATGATCCGCACCAGTTCGGTGCGCGGGTAGGCGCGCAGCACCACCAGCCTGCCGACCGGCAGCATCAGTGCGCCGCCCAGGCCCTGGACGATGCGCGCGAAGATCAGGAAGCCCAGGCTGTTGGCCATGGCGCACAGCAACGAGCCGAAGCTGAACAGCAAGATGGCGCCGAAGAAGATGCGCTTGGTGCCGAAGCGGTCGGCGATCCAGCCCGAGGCCGGGATCAGCAGGGCCACGGTGAGCATGTAGGCGATGATCACCCCCTGCATGCGCAGCGGGTCCTCGGCCAGCGAGCGGGCCATGGCCGGCAGCGCGGTGTTGAGGATGGTGCCGTCCAGCGACTGCATGAAGAAGGCGATGGCCACCACCCAGGGCAGCCAGCGGGCGGTGACGGGGTCCAGCGGGGCACGGTCGGGCATGGGGTCCTCGGAGCGGGTGGGCGACTGTCCCTTTGCAGGGTGTTGGTGGCGCGTGAACGTTGCCTCGGGTTGCCGGCGCCTCTACCGTGGGCGCCTGGCGGTGGTCATGGAGAACACATCATGCCTTTTTTGGCACGCCTGCGCAGGCTGTTGCGGCCCGAGCCGCAGGAGCAGGTGCTCGGTTATTCCATCGAGCAATTGAAGACCCAGTTCGGCGGTAAGGCGAGCCCGGATGTGCCGGCTCCGTGCTCAGGCTTTACCTTGGACCTGATGGAAAGGGGTTTGGCGCCCGGTATTGGCATTGAGGTTGGTGGTGCTTGGCGCAAGTGGTTGGAGGAGCGATATGAAGCTGATTGAGGGTGGCCTGTGATGGCCCAATCGCCGGCAAACCGGCTCCTACAGGGGGCGCGCTTTTCTGTAGGAGCCGGCTTGCCGGCGATAGCGTCAGACCTGCCAATCACAAGGTCAGGGTCAACCCCTTGACCAACGCCCCCGGCAGGTGGCTCGACCCGGTACTGCGCTGCCCGTAGGTGCTGGTGGACAGGATCATCTCCCGCTCGCAGGTCAGCGCCTCCAGCTGGCTGCCCAGCAGGTTGTACAGGCTGTCATCGAAACGCATGGTGCTCACCGGCCCCTGGATCTGGCCGTTTTCCACCCAGAAGGTGGCGAAGCGGGTCAGCCCGGTCATCCGCGCAGCCGGCAGGTCCGAATAGTTCAGGTACCACAGGTTGCTGATGTACAGCCCGGTGCCCAGGCGTTCGAGGATCTGCGCACTGGGCAGGTTGCCCGGCGCCAGGCTCAGTGCGCACGGCGATTCGTAGCTGTCGGCGCCATTGGCCTGAAGTGTGAACTCGGCGGCGCTGCGGGCGCTCACCAGCCGTTCCAGCCCCCGGCCTTCACCGATCAGCAGCAGGTCGCGACGCGGCGAGCCTTCGTCGGAGAACGCCGGGCTCAGCGAGCCGCTGACCTGTTCGCTGAAACTCACCAGCGGGCTCAGTCGTGTATCGCTGTTGTACAGGCGTTGCAGCGAGCTGTTCCCCGTGGCCAGTGCCTGGGCAGAGAAACCACCCCAGCAGAGCATCCCGGCAATCTCGTCCATCGCCCCTGGCGCCAGGTAGGCGCGGTAGCTGCCGGGCTTGAGGGTAATGGTCGGGCGGCCCAGGTGCTCCAGCTGTTCGCGCGCCAGGCGCAGGCGCGCGGCAAAGGCTTCGCCGCTCCAGACCTGGCCTGCGTAGTTGGCTTTGACCGCCTGACCGTTGGCGTGGAACAGGCTCCAGTCGAAGTTGAAACTATTGGCCTGGTGCCAGCCGAAGGCGCCGAACGAGCTGGCGAAGCCTCGGCAGATGGGGCCGGCGGCGTAGATGCCGACCAGGTCCAGGTCGTTGGCCTCGCGCTCGACCAGGGCCAGCACTTCATCCAGCTCGGGCAGTGGCTGCTCCAGCAGGCTGTGGCTGCGCCAGGCACTCTCATCGAGGCTCAGGTACGGATCGACCGGCAGCAGCGGCAAGGTTTGACGCAGTTGCCCGAGGCCATCGTGCAGGCGCTGGCGATCCAGCTCGGTGTCATCGCCCAGGGTGATCTGCTGCTCTGCCTGGCGGCCATCGTGAATCAGCCGCAGCTGCACGCTGGCCTGGCTGACCAGCCCGGCCTGGCGCACCTTGGCGTGGTTCAGGCGCACGAACTGCGACTGCTCGGCGCTGTAGCCGAGGGTGAACTGCTCGCCCGGCTGAAGCGCTGTACGCAGGGCGGCGAGCAGGGCTTCGAAACGTTGTTGGTACAGGCTCATCAGGCGTCCCCTCCGAATACATCGATCTGGCGGAACACGCAGGCCGGCGAGGCATGGCCGACCCGCACCACCTGGTTGGGTTCGCCCTTGCCGCAGTTGGGCGTGCCCAGCACCTGGAAGGTGCTGCGGTCGCCCACCGCCGACAGGTTGCGCCAGAAGTCGGCGGAGATGCCGCGGTAGTTCGGGTTTTTCACCACGCCCTTGAGCTCGCCGTTTTCGATCAGCTGGCCCCATTCGCAGCCGAACTGGAACTTGTTGCGTGCATCGTCAATCGACCAGGAGCGGTTGGTGCGCATCAGGATGCCGTGCTCGATGCCGCCGATCAGCTGTGCGAGCGGCTGGTCGCCCGGTTCGATGTTGAGGTTGGCCATGCGGTCGATGGGCGCGCGGTTCCAGCCGCAGGCGCGGCTGTTGGCCACCCCGTCCAGGCCCGAGCGCAGTTGCGACAGCGCACCGCCCAGCGGGCGCAGCAGGCGGCCCTCGCGAATCAGGTACTGCTTGCTGGCCGGGGTGCCGTCGTCGTCGAAGCTGTAGCTGGCCAGCTCTTCGCTGATGCCCGGGTCGAAGGTCACGTTGAGCAGGTTCGAGCCGTATTGCAGGTGGCCGAAGTCGCTGGCTTTGACGAAGCTGGTGCCGGCGTAGTTGCGCTCGTCACCGAGAATGCGGTCCATCTCCAGCGGGTGACCGATGGACTCGTGAATCTGCAGCATCATCTGGTCGGGCATCAGCAACAGGTCGCGCACGCCGCTGGGGGTGTTGGGCGCCAGCAGCAGTTGCAGGGCCTCGTCGGCCACGCGGCGGGCGGCGCCCACCAGGGCGCAGCGTTCGATCACCTCGAAGCCACCCTGCTGGCCGAAGTTTTCCCGGCCCAGGGTGCGGCTCTGGCTGTCCTGGCCGTTGCTGGCGGTTACCCCAAGGCCCGGGAAGACGAAGCGCTGGGCGTGGCGCAGCTCGGCGCCGGCGCTGTTCAGGTAGGTTTGCTCGACCTGGGTGATGCCCAGGCTCGCCTGCCAGTCCACCAGGCGGCTGTCCTTGGGCACGCTGGCGGATTCTGCAGCCAGCAGGGCCAGGCAGTCGGCCAGGTTCGGCAGCGGCTGGTCGAGGTTGGGCGAGAGGTGGTCATGGCGCTGGCTGGGGGCCGGCTGGCCGCTCAAGTCGAGCAGGCTGTGGGGCTTGATGCGCCGGGCCAGCGCTTCGGCTTGCTCCAGAGCGCGTTGCAGGCCGGCTTGCGACAGGTCGGCGGTGGCCGCGTAGGCCTCGACGCCGTTCACCCGCACGCTGAGCATGGCGCCTTCGTCCTGGCTCAAGTGCGGCGGCTCGGCGACGTTGCGCCGAACCGAAAGTGACTGGTGCGACTGCTTCACATGGCGAAGCGAGAACAGTTCGGCCGTGCTGCGCAGCGCGGCGAAGCGCTGGCGCAACAGGGCGCTGGAATCGAACATGCGGGAACCTCCATTATGTGGCGGCTCCCCCTAGAACCACCCCTCTTGCATCCCCAGGCACGTGTCGTCGCGGGCCTCGAGCAATGCGAGGTCATTATGGCAGGGCGGTACTTCCCAGGTCAGGAAATAACGCGCCGCCTGCAGCTTGCCCAGGTAGAAGTCGCGGTCATGCCCTTTCAACAGCCCGACCTCGGCGTGGATGGCCTGCTCCAGCCAGCGCCAGCCGATCACGCAGTGGCCGAAGGCTTTCAGGTACAGCGCCGAGTTGGCCAGGGCACCGGCGACCTTGCCCTGGGCCAGGTCGCCGAGCAGGGCCAGGGTGACTGCTTGCAGGCGGTTGACCAGTTGCTCCAGCGGCTGGAGCAGCGGGTCGAGGTTGGGGTGGTGGCTGGCGCGCTCGCAGGTGCCGGCAATCAGGCGGACCAGTTGCTTGAGGCCGGCGCCGTTGTTTTGCGCAAGCTTGCGCCCCAGCAGGTCGAGGGACTGGATGCCCTCGGTGCCTTCGTGGATCGGGTTCAGGCGGTTGTCGCGGTAGTACTGCTCCACCGGGTACTCGCGGGTGTAGCCGTGGCCGCCAAGAATCTGGATTGCCAGCTCGTTGGCCTTCAGGCAATACGCCGAGGGCCAGGATTTGACGATCGGGGTCAGCAGGTCGAGCAGTTGCTGGGCCTGATTGCGGGCGGATTCGTCTGCGGCGGTGTGGGTGTCGTCGAACAGCCGGGCGGCGTACAGGCCCAGGTCGAAGGCGCCTTCCACGTAGGCTTTCTGTGCCAACAGCATGCGCTTCACATCACTGTGCTCGATGATCGGCACCGCCGGGCTGTGCGGGTCCTTGTTGTCCGGCAGGCGGCCTTGCGGGCGCTGGCGGGCGTACTCCAGCGAATACAGGTAGCCGGCGTAGCCAAGCATCACCGCGCCCATGCCCACGCCGATGCGCGCCTCGTTCATCATCTGGAACATGCAGGCCAGGCCCTGGTGCGGCTGGCCCACCAGGTAGCCTACGCATTGGCCGTTGTCGCCGAAGTTCAGCGCGGTGGAGGTGGTGCCGCGCCAGCCCATCTTGTGGAACAGCCCGGCCAGCAGCACGTCGTTGCGCGGGCCCAGGCTGCCGTCTTGTGCAACCAGATACTTGGGCACGATGAACAGCGAGATGCCCTTGACCCCTGCCGGGGCGCCCGGCAGCTTGGCCAGCACCATGTGCACGATGTTTTCCGAAAGCTCGTGGTCGCCGCCGGAGATGAAGATCTTGTTGCCCTTGAGCCGGTAGCTGCCGTCGCCGGCAGGTTCTGCACGGGTGCGGATATCGGCGAGCGAGGAGCCTGCGTGAGGTTCGGTGAGGGCCATGGTGCCGAAGTAGCGGCCTTCGATCATCGGTTGCAGGTACAGGCGTTTTTGCTCGTCTGTGCCGAAACTCTCGATCAGGTTGGCCGCGCCCATGGTCAGGAACGGGTAGGCCGTGGTGCCGGCGTTGGCCGCCTGAAAGTGTGCGAAACAGGCTTGCGATACCAGGCTCGGCAGTTGCATGCCGCCCACCTCGAAGTCGCGGTTGGCGTTGAGAAAGCCTGCTTCGAGGAACGCATCGACTGCCGGTTTCACCTCCGGGATCAGCTCGGCGCGGCCGTCCACGTAGCGCGGCTCGTGTTCATCGCCCTTGCGGTTGTGCGGGGCGAAGTACTTTTCGGCGATGGTGCGGGCGGTGGTGAGCGCTGCGTCAAAGGTCTCGCGGCTGTGCTCGGCGAAGCGCGGGCGCTGGGTGAGGGCTTCGGCGTCGAGCACTTCGTAGAGCTCGAAGGCGAGGTTGCGGGGGCTGAGTAGGGTCTCGGGCATGGTGGCGGTCCTGATGCGGGATGCAGCGAGTCTAGGTGGCGGTGTTGGGTGGGGGACAGGTTAATAGGTTTGGGTGATATGACCTCAGAAGGCGCTCTGAAAAATGGTGTCATGTAATTGAACTTATATCGATATCGATATAGTTTTAACCTTGCTGCTCATGGAATGCACCGCCCCGAAGTGATCACCTGAGGGCGGGCGTGCAAGGAGGAGCAGGCAAGATGCTAGGTGGGCAGAAACCGATCGAGTGGGTGGGGAGCAGCAAGCAGGACCTGCGGGATTTTCCCCTTGTTGCAAGGCAGCGGGCTGGCTACCAGTTGGAGCTGATTCAGGAGGGCGAGGAGCCTGCCGACTGGAAGCCGATGGAGAGTGTCGGGCCGGGCGCGCGCGAGATTCGAATACGCTGCAAGGACGGTGCATTTCGCGTGTTTTACGTAGTGAGTCGACCTGAGGCGGTCTACGTCCTGCATGCGTTTCGCAAGACCACCGAAAAGACGGAAAAGCGCGATATCGATCTGGCCAAGGCCCGTTACAGGTCGCTGGACACACGCCCCACCCAGCATGGCGGGACGGTATGACACATAGTGATTCATAGAGGGAATTTGAAATGACGAACGAACGCTCTAGCTCGGTTTGGGATGCG
Organism: Pseudomonas xanthosomatis; assembly: GCF_019139835.1. NCBI lineage: Bacteria > Pseudomonadati > Pseudomonadota > Gammaproteobacteria > Pseudomonadales > Pseudomonadaceae > Pseudomonas > Pseudomonas xanthosomatis. Next base: position 995,514 of record NZ_CP077075.1, read on the forward strand.
TTGGTCGATACGCCCGAAGAGGCCGAAAACCTGCGCCTTCGCGCTAAGTTGATGCGGGTCTTGACCCGGATCGTCCAGTCCTGGGAGCTTTCGCAGAAAGATGCGGCTAGCCGCCTGCATCTGACTCAGCCGCGATTGAGTGATCTGCTCAATGGCAAGATCGACAAGTTTTCGCTTGATGCCTTGGTGAACATTCTGGCGAACGCGGACCTGGAAGTTGATCTTACGGTGAAGAAGAGATCTGCCTGAGCGCGCTTAAAGATTACGATTTGTGTGTGTTTTTTAAGCTTTTCCCTATTGCTTGTAGTCCATTTCCCAAACATGCTCCCGGCCCCTTTCAAGCCATTGCGGTGTGCTGGGTTGGCCCCTAGTCTCGGGCGGTCGTTGCGAAACAGCGACCGGCTTTGACAGGCCGATTAGTCAAACCACATGGCTTCGCCTTTATGGCGGCTGTGCATGGGGCGCTTCGTGTGCGCCGGGTTTTTTGGTTTGCCTACCGGTCTGTCAACCCATGTACAGCTGTCACCCTCTTGTTTGACAGCAAGCGTGTAGTGGCCCCTAAAGAGGCAGACCCACATGCTGAAGATTGTCCCCGACCCACCCCGCCATCCCCATTCCCTCGAAGACACCCTGGTCCAGGCCTCGGAGTACGTTATGTGCGCCCTGACCGTGGCCCATCAGGCCGTACTGCACAAACCTCGAACACCGGCCACGGTGCTGATGATGGCGTCCATGCACGAAATGGAGTCGCTGCAAGCGTTGCTTGAACTGGCTCAGATGCAGATGCCCCAGCAGGCGCGGGTGATGCACTAGGCCGCAAGGCTTATGTTGCCTGGGCGGGCCCTATCGCCGGCAAGCCGGCTCCTACACGGGAGCGCGATCAGCTGTAGGAGCCGGCTTGCCGGCGATAGTGTCCGCCGAACAAACCACAAAAAAGGAGAGCCGAAGCTCTCCTTTTCATTCTCCCCATCACCATCAACCGATGGTCATCAAGCTGGCGTTACCCCCCGCCGCTGCGGTGTTCACACTCACCGCCCGCTCGATCACCAGCCGCTCCAGGGCAATCTGGTAATCGCCGCTGGACAGCCCGTTGACCCCAACGATAGCCCCGGCACGCTTGGCCACCTGCTCGCAGATGCCGCGCAGCTGGTCCGAGTCGCCGTGGTGGATGACCGCGTCGAACGCCACTTCATCCTTGCTCCAGTCGGCCACCAGCTTGACCTTGGCCTGCAGCTCTTTCGGCAGGCGACCGCGCAGGCTCTTGGCCGGCTCGCCGTCCTGGAACACCGCCGAGCTACCCACCGCCAGCACCGCTGCCAGCTGCGCCAGCAGGTCGGCTTCGTTGTCGGCCAGGCACAGCACGTGCTCGCGTGGCAGCACGGTGTAGGTGTTGCGCTCGCCGGTAGGGCCCGGCAGCACGCGGGTGATGCCGCTCTGGGTCTGCTCGGCGAATTGCGCGCACAGGGCGGCAAGCTCGGCTTGCTGGCTGCCCTCGGCCCAGCTCTTGAGCAGGGTCAGCGGCTTGAGCTGCTGGTCGCGCAGGGCGGTGTCCAGCTTGGCATCGGCGTCGGTGCGGGCGAAGTGGCGGGCGATGGCGTCGGCCGGGCGGGTCGACAGCAGGCGGTACAGGTACAGCGGGCCGCCGGCTTTCGGGCCGGTGCCGGACAGGCCTTCACCGCCGAACGGCTGCACGCCGACCACGGCACCGACGATGTTGCGGTTGACGTACATGTTGCCGGCGTTGACGTTGCCCACCACCTTGGCAATGGTCTCGTCGATGCGGGTGTGCACGCCCAGGGTCAGGCCGTAGCCGCTGGCGTTGATCTGCTCGATCAGCTGGTCGAGGTTCTTGCGGTTGTAGCGCACCACGTGCAGCACCGGGCCAAAGATCTCGCGCTGCAGCTCGTCGAAGCTTTCCAGCTCGATCAGGGTTGGCATCACGAAGGTGCCGCGCTTGACCTCGGCGCCATCGGCGATGGCCACCTGGTACACGCTGCGGCCTTTGTCGCGCATGCCCTGGATGTGCTTCTCGATACCAGCCTTGGCTTCGGCGTCGATCACCGGGCCAATGTCCACCGACAGGCGCTCGGGGTTGCCCAGGCGGCTTTCGGCCATGGCGCCCTTGAGCATTTCGATCACGCGGTCGGCGGAATCTTCCTGCAGGCACAGCACGCGCAGGGCCGAGCAACGCTGGCCGGCGCTGTCGAAGGCCGAGGACACCACGTCGATCACCACCTGCTCGGTCAGCGCCGAGGAGTCGACGATCATGGCGTTCTGCCCGCCAGTCTCGGCAATCAGCGGAATCGGCCGGCCCTGGTTGTCCAGGCGCCCGGCGATGTTGCGCTGCAGCAGGCGGGCGACTTCGGTGGAGCCGGTGAACATCACGCCCTTGACCCGCTCGTCACCGACCAGACCGGCACCGACGGTTTCGCCGCGCCCTGGCAGCAATTGCAGCACGCCTTCGGGGATGCCGGCTTCGAGCAGCAGGCGCACGGCCTGGGCTGCGATCAGCGGGGTCTGCTCGGCCGGCTTTGCCAGCACCGGGTTGCCGGCGGCCAGGGCCGCGGCCACCTGGCCGGAGAAGATCGCCAGCGGGAAGTTCCACGGGCTGATGCACACCACCGGGCCCAGCGGGCGGCAGTTGTCGTTGCGCAGGTCGTTGCGTGCCTGCACCGCGTAGTAGCGCAGGAAGTCCACGGCCTCGCGCACTTCGGCGATGGCGTTGGCGTAGGTCTTGCCGGCCTCGCGCACCAGCAGGCCCATCAGCGGCTGGATCTCGGCCTCCATCAGGTCGGCGGCGCGCTCCAGAATGGCGGCGCGCTCGGCCGGTGGGGTGGCCTGCCAGATAGGGGCGGCGTTCACTGCGCACTGCACGGCGTTGCTGGCGTCGGCGACGCTAGCCTCTTGCACCTGGCCGACCACATCGCGGTGATCGGACGGGTTGAGTACCGGCGCTGCGGCTTGCTCGCTGGTGGCGCAGGCCAGCAGCGGGGCGGCCTTCCAGTCATTGTGGGCAGTCGCCAGCAGGGCGCAGGACAGCGAGGCCAGGCGGTGTTCGTTGGCCATGTCGATGCCGGCCGAGTTGGCCCGTTCGCTGCCATACAGTTCACGCGGCATGGGGATGCGCGGGTGCGGCAGGCCGATACCGCCTTCTTGCGTAGCCATGCGCTCGATGCTCGCCACCGGGTCGGCGACCAGCTCCTGAATGGAGATCGAATGGTCGGCAATGCGGTTGACGAACGAGGTGTTGGCGCCGTTTTCCAGCAGGCGGCGCACCAGGTAGGCCAGCAGGGTTTCGTGGGTGCCGACCGGGGCGTACACGCGGCACGGGCGGTTCAGCTTGCCTTCGGCAACCTTGCCCACCACCTGCTCGTACAGCGGCTCGCCCATGCCGTGCAGGCACTGGAACTCGTACTGGCCCGGGTAGTAGTTCTGCCCGGCGAGGGTATAGATGGCCGACAGGGTGTGGGCGTTGTGGGTGGCGAACTGTGGGTAGATGGCTTCCGGTACGGCCAGCAGCTTGCGCGCACAGGCTATATAGGAGACGTCGGTGTAGACCTTGCGGGTGTACACCGGGTAACCCTCCAGGCCCTCGACCTGGGCGCGCTTGATCTCGCTGTCCCAGTAGGCGCCTTTTACCAGGCGGATCATCAGGCGGTGGCGGCTGCGCTTGGCCAGGTCGATAACGTAGTCGATCACGTACGGGCAGCGCTTCTGGTAGGCCTGGATGACGAACCCGATGCCGTTCCAGCCGGCCAGCGACGGCTCGAAGCACAGGCGCTCGAGCAAATCCAGCGACAGCTCCAGGCGGTCGGCTTCTTCGGCGTCGATGTTCAGGCCGATGTCGTACTGCTTGGCCAGCAGGGTCAGCGACAGCAGGCGCGGGTACAGCTCGTTCATCACCCGCTCGTATTGGGCGCGGCTGTAGCGCGGGTGCAGGGCCGAGAGCTTGATCGAGATGCCCGGGCCTTCATAGATGCCACGGCCATGGGAGGCCTTGCCGATGGAGTGGATCGCCTGCTCGTAGGAGGCCAGGTACTTCTGCGCGTCGTGCTCGGTCAGCGCGGCTTCGCCGAGCATGTCGTAGCTGTAGCGGAAGCCCTTGGACTCGAACTTGCTGGCGTTGGCCAGGGCCTCGGCGATGGTTTCGCCGGTGACGAACTGCTCGCCCATCAGGCGCATGGCCATGTCGACGCCCTTGCGAATCATCGGCTCGCCGCTCTTGCCGATGATGCGGGTGAGCGAGGAGGTTAGGCCGGATTCGTTGTGGGTGCTGACCAGCTTGCCGGTCAGCAGCAGGCCCCAGGTGGCGGCGTTGACGAACAGCGACGGGCTGTTGCCCAGGTGCGGCTGCCAGTTGCCGGTGCTGATCTTGTCGCGGATCAGCGCATCACGGGTGCCTTTGTCGGGGATGCGCAGCAGGGCTTCGGCCAGGCACATCAGCGCCACGCCTTCTTGCGAGGACAGCGAGAACTCCTGCAGCAGGCCCTGGACGATGCCGGCACGGCCGCCGGCGCTCTTCTGGTTGCGCAGCTTGTCGGCAAGGGTTGCGGCCAGATTGTTGGTGGCGTCTGCTTGTGCGGCCGGCAGGCGCGCCTGTTCCAGCAGCATCGGCACCACTTCCTGCTCGGGGCGCCGGTACGCGGCGGTGATCGCCGAACGCAGCACCGACTGCGGCAGGATGCTTTCGGCGAATTCCAGGAAGCATTGATGGGCATGGTCGGTGGCTACCTCGCCGGCGTCGTCGCCCAGCGCGGCGGCATGACCGTTGAGGTCGTTCAGGGTGGCACCACCCTCGAGCTTCTCGAGATAGTTGAAGATCGCTTGCTTGATCAACCAGTGCGGCGTGCGGTCGATGGACTGCGCAGCGGCCTTGAGTCGCTCACGGGTAGGGTCGTCGAGTTTGACCCCAAGGGTGGTCGTCGCCATTTCTTATCCTCATTATTGCCACGGGTGTGGCCTCAGCTGAGAGCAAGATTAGCCTGTAGGACATTTGGGGTGCAACCGGGTGCAACCCGATTTTTCTCGGGAAAAGGTGCAACTCGTCTGGCAGGCCCTGGGTAGCACATCAAAGGTGCCTTGTTGGTGCGGTTTATTCTGAAAAACGTAACGTTTGCTCCGAAATGGAGCAAAAAATCGGTATTTGTCGGAAGATCACCGAATGGTGCAACTGGTAAATGAAAAGTGGTTGCGCCTGGTTCGTGTTGTTGCATAGCATGCGCCGCCTGGGTGCAACCTCCGCCTCGCCGGAGGTCGCAAGAGATAAAAACAAACGCCAGGGCACACATATGGGCAACCCACTAACGATCACCTTCGTGGTCTACATCGCGGCAATGGTGCTGATCGGCTTCGCCGCCTATCGCTCTACCAAGAACCTTTCCGACTACATCCTCGGCGGTCGCAGCCTGGGCAGCGTTGTAACCGCGCTGTCTGCCGGCGCCTCCGACATGAGCGGCTGGCTGCTGATGGGCCTGCCGGGCGCCATCTACTTCGCCGGCCTGTCCGAGGCCTGGATCGCCATCGGCCTGACCGTCGGCGCCTACCTGAACTGGCTGTTCGTTGCCGGCCGTCTGCGCGTGCAGACCGAGCACAACGGCGATGCACTGACCCTGCCGGACTACTTCGCCAGCCGTTTCGAAGACAGCAGCGGCCTGCTGCGGATCATCTCGGCCGTGGTCATCCTGGTGTTCTTCACCATCTATTGCGCCTCGGGCATCGTCGCCGGCGCCCGCCTGTTCGAAAGCACCTTCGGCATGTCCTACGAGACCGCGCTGTGGGCCGGTGCTGCTGCCACCATCGCCTACACCTTCGTTGGCGGTTTCCTGGCGGTTAGCTGGACCGACACCGTGCAGGCCTCGCTGATGATCTTCGCGCTGATCCTGACCCCGGTGATCGTGCTGATTTCCACCGGCGGCTTCGACCAGACCTTCGCCGCCATCGATGCGGTCAACCCGGCGCATTTCGACATGTTCAAGGGCGCTACCTTCATCGGCATCATCTCGCTGATGGGCTGGGGCCTGGGCTACTTCGGCCAGCCGCACATCCTGGCGCGCTTCATGGCCGCCGACTCGGTGAAGTCGATCGCCAATGCCCGCCGCATTTCCATGGCCTGGATGATCCTGTGCCTGGCCGGTACCTGCGCCGTGGGCTTCTTCGGCATCGCCTACTTCTCGGCGCACCCTGACCAGGCGGGCCCGGTGACCGAGAACCACGAGCGTGTGTTCATCGAACTGGCCAAGATCCTGTTCAACCCATGGATCGCCGGCGTGCTGCTGTCGGCCATCCTGGCAGCGGTGATGAGTACCCTGAGCTGCCAACTGCTGGTGTGCTCCAGCGCCCTGACCGAGGACTTCTACAAGACCTTCCTGCGCAAGAACGCTTCGCAGAAGGAGCTGGTGTGGGTCGGCCGGTTGATGGTGCTGGCTGTGGCGCTGATCGCCATTGCCATGGCCGCCAACCCGGAAAACCGCGTATTGGGCCTGGTGGCCTACGCCTGGGCCGGCTTCGGCGCGGCCTTCGGCCCGGTGGTGCTGCTGTCGGTGCTGTGGAAGGGCATGACCCGTAACGGCGCCTTGGCCGGTATCGTGGTCGGCGCGCTGACGGTGATCTTCTGGAAGCAGTTGAACACCGGCCTGTACGAAATCATCCCGGGCTTCCTGCTCGCGACTATCGCCATCGTGCTGGTGAGCAAGCTGGGCCGCCCGTCGGGCAGCATGGTTTCGCGCTTCGAAGTGGCCGACAAGGCGTATCACGCTGACAAGTAACGCCTGACAGGCCTGCTTCTGCTGCTTCGCGGGTAAACCCGCTCCCACAGGTCATGCATTGCCCTGTGGGAGCGGGTTTACCCGCGAATGCGCTAGCGCTGATCGGTTGGCATACCTGACGCCGCCTGCAAGGCAAGGTAAACTTGCCGCCTTAGCAGGAGCCACCATGAACTATCGCCACGCCTTCCACGCCGGCAACCACGCCGACGTCCTCAAGCACATCGTGCTCACCCGCCTCATTGCCCTGATGTCGCGCAAGGAGCAGCCGTTCGCCTACATCGACACCCACGCAGGCCTGGGCCTTTATGATCTGCAGGGCGACCAGGCGACCCGCACCGGCGAGTACCTGGAGGGCGTTGCCCGCCTGTGGAACCGCGACGACCTGCCGCAAGCCTGCGCCGACTACCTGCGCATCATCAAGCGCCTGAACCCGGACGGCGAGCTGCGCTACTACCCGGGCTCGCCCGAACTTGCCCGGCGCCTGATGCGCCAGCAGGACCGCGCGCTGCTCAACGAAAAGCACCCTGAAGACGGCGCGCTGCTCAAAGAGAACATGAAGAAGGACCCGCGCGTCACCGTGCACCTGGGCGAAGGCTGGCACATCGCCCGGGCCTTGCTGCCGGTGCAGGAAAAGCGCGCGATCATGCTGATCGACCCGCCGTTCGAGCAGGCCGACGAGCTCAAGCGCTGCTGCGTGGCCATGAAAGAGGCGATTGGCCGCATGCGCCAGACCGTCGCAGCCATCTGGTACCCGATCAAGGACCAGCGCTCGCTGACCCGCTTCTACCAGGACCTGACCAGCACCGGCGCGCCCAAGCTGCTGCGGGTGGAGCTGTACGTGCATCACCAGGACAGCCCGCAGGGCCTGAACGGCTCGGGCCTGGCCATCGCCAACCCGCCGTGGGGCCTTGAGGACGAGCTCAAGTCCCTGCTGCCGTGGCTGGCGAAAGAGCTGGCGCAGACTGCCGGAAGCTCGCGCATGGACTGGTTGATCGCCGAGTAATCCGTTTGCCTGTACCGGCCTTATCGCCGGCAAGCCGGCTCCTGCAGCTTGACGCCAATCCTGCAGGAGCCGGCTTGCCGGCGATAGGGCCGGTACAGGTTGCCGCGTTGCGCCAATCTTTGCGTTATAATCCCGCCCCTTTAGCCGCCATCCGCCCGCATGGCCCGGTGGCGCACTCCTATCGATTTGAGAGGCTAGACCCTTGGCACTGACGATTCTTGGCCTGTCCGGCGCCCTTAGTCATGACCCTTCCGCGGCCCTGTACATCGACGGCAAGCTGATTGCCGCCGCCGAAGAAGAGCGCTTCGTGCGTGACAAGCATGCGAAGAACCGCATGCCCTACGAGTCGGCGAAGTTCTGCCTGGAGCAGGCTGGCATCAAGCCGTCGGATGTCGATGTGGTGGCCATTCCGTTCGCCCCCATCAGCCTGTTCGGCAAGGCTCGCTGGCACTACGCCAAGCGCTACTGGTACGCCCCGGACCGCGCCCTCGACGCGCTGCTGATGGGCAACCGCCGCTACAAGCGCTACCGCAAGAAGATCGTCTGGTGCCTGGAGCAGCTGGGCTTCGACCCGAAAAAGATCAAGATCGAGCCGGTCGAGCACCACTTGGCCCACGCCTCCAGCGCCTACCACTGCTCGGGCTTCAAAGAGAAAACCGCGATCCTGGGCATCGACGGCAAGGGCGAGTACGCCACGACTTTCTTTGGGTATGGCGAAAACGGCAAGATCCACAAGATCAAGGAATTCTTCGACCCGGACTCGCTGGGCGGCCTGTACGGCGCGATCACCGAGTTCCTCGGCTTCGAGATGCTCGACGGCGAGTTCAAGGTCATGGGCATGGCGCCGTACGGCGATGCCAGCAAGTACGATTTCTCGCGCCTGGCCAGCTTCGAAAACGGCGAGCTGGTGATCAATACCGAGTACGCCAACGTCATCGGCCTGCGCCGCTATAAAGAGCAGGGCAAGGGCTTCTACTTCTCGCCCAAGCTGATCGAGTGGCTGGGCCCGAAACGCGAAGGCGACATTGCCGACGAGCCGTACATCCACTACGCGGCCAGCATGCAGGCGCTGTTCGAGAAGCTCGCCCTGCAGATGATCGACCACTATCTGGGCGACACGCTGAAAGAGACCGGCAAGCTGGCCTTCGCCGGCGGCTGCGCGCTGAACGTCAAGCTGAACCAGAAGATCATCGCCCGCGACGACGTCAAAGAGCTGTTCGTCCAGCCGGCCTCCGGCGATGCCGGTACTGCGGTAGGCGCTGCGGCCTATGTATCCCACGCCCGCGGCGTGCCGGTCGAGAAGATGGAGCACGTCTACCTCGGCCCTGCGTACTCCAACGAGGACGTGATCGCCGCCTGCGCCGGCCACCCGAGCCAGCCTGTATGGCGCAAGCTCGACAACATGCCCGAGCAGATCGCCAAGATCATGGTCGACGGCAACCCGGTGGCCTGGTTCCAGGGCCGCATGGAGTTCGGCCCGCGCGCCCTGGGTGGCCGTTCGATCATCGGTTGCCCGAGCGTCGAAGGCGTGGCTGACCGCATCAACCACCAGATCAAGTTCCGCGAGCGCTGGAGACCTTTCTGCCCGTCGATGCTCGACACCGTGGCGCCGCAGATGATCAAGATCGACCACCCGGCACCCTTCATGACCTTCACCTTCGAAGTGGCTGAAGAGTGGAAGACCCGCGTGCCGGAAGTGGTGCATGAAGACGGCACCTCCCGCGCCCAGGTGCTCAAGCGCGAGTACAACCCGCGCTACTACGACATGATGAAGGCACTGGAAGTGCTTACCGGCAACGGCGTGTCGCTGAACACCTCGCTCAACCGCCGTGGCGAACCGATGATCTGCTCGCCGACCGATGCGCTGAACATGTTCTTCGGCTCGGACCTGCAGTACCTGATCATGGAAGACATCCTGGTGGTGAAGGACGGCGCTGCGCCTTATGACCAACCGCTCTGAGCCGCGCATCCTGCAGTTCTGCCATGGCTACGACGGGCCATTTCTCGATTGCGCCCGTCAGTACGCCAGCCTGTTCCAGGGCAGCGGCTACAAAGTCACCACTGTGTTCCTCACCGGGGCAGCCGACGCGCAGGTCGCGGCCGGCTGCGCCTCGGACGAGGTGCTGTTCATGGAGTTCAGCTCGGCCGCCGTGCGCGGCCTGAAGCTGGGCGCCATCCGCGCGCTGCGCAAAATCGCCGCGCAGCGTGATTTCAGCTTTTGCATCGCCCACCGCTTCAAGCCGATCTACGTCGCTCTGCTGGGCACTGGCTTGCCGGTGATCGGCGTGCACCATGCGTTCAGCGATTACCAGCGCAAGGGGCGGCGCCTGTTCGCCAACCTGTTCCGCCAGCGCCTGAGCCTGCTGGGTGTGTCGGATGCGGTGCGCGACGACATGCGCGGTTGCCTGCCGCAGTGGCCGGCCGAACGCATCCAGACCCTGTACAACCGCATCGATGTCGAGGCGCTGCAGGCCAGCCTGGTGCCCCGTGACGAAGCGCGTCGTGTATTGGGGCTGGGTAGCGATGCCTGGGTAGTCGCCAATGTCGGCCGCCTGCACCCTGACAAAGACCAGGCCACCCTGCTGCGCGGCTTTGCCCAGGCGTTGCCGGGCCTGCCGGCCGGTGCGCGCCTGGCAATCCTCGGCAAGGGCCGGCTGGAGGGCAAGCTCAAGGCGCTGGCCGGCGAGCTGGGCATCGAAGGCCAGGTGGACTTCCTCGGCCAGGTGCCGGATGCCCGCCGTTACTTCCAAGCCTTTGACGTGTTCGCCCTGAGCTCCGACCACGAGCCGTTCGGCATGGTGCTGCTGGAGGCCATGGTCGCCGGTGTGCCGCTGCTGGCAACTGCTTGTGGCGGCGCTCGCGAAGTGGTCGAAGGGGTCGGCGTACTGTTCCCGCTGGGGGACGCCGGGCAACTGGCCCAGGGCCTGCAGCACATGGCCGGGCTCGATGCCGGCCAGCGCGCCGCCTGCGCGCAGCACATGCTGCAGCGCCTGGGCGAACGCTTCAGCGACCAGGCGGTACGTGACACCTTCTGGCAATTGCCGCAAATACGCGCGCTGGTCGCGGAGGCCTGATGCTCAACCATATCCAGGCCTGGCGCGAACGCGGCTGGGAGGTCATCGATGCGGCGGCCTACAGCCAGGCGTGGCAGCAATTCGGTGGCAGCGTCGCCACCCATCCGCTGGTAGTCGAGCAACTGGCCGATCTTGCGCAGATTCCGGTGCGCTACCTGGGCTGGGTGCAGGGCGGTGAAGTGAAGGCGGCGGTACCGGCCTGGGGGCGCCACCTGGCGTTGTCCAAGGACGTGCTCAAGCGCCAGGGCAAGAAGGGCCTGTTCGACCTGGGCAATGCCGAGATCATCCTGCCGGCCGCAGCGGATGCGCAGGCGCCGCTGCGTCATGCCGGGCGCTTTCTGTCGGAACTGAACCAGGGGCGTTTCGCCGGCCTCAAGTCCCAGCCTGAGCAATTGGCCATGGCGCGCCCGCACGAAGACCTTTCGAAGAAGTTTCGCTACAACCAGCGCCGCGAGCTGCGCCTGCTGGAAGAGGCGGGCGGGGTGGTACGGCCGATCGGCGAATTCACCCCGGCGCAGATCGCTGCGATGTACTGTGACCTGTTCCAGCGCCGCTGGGGCTTCCCTGCAGTGGGTGCCGAGCGTCTGGCCGAGGTGCTCGAGCGTATCGGCCACCTGCTGATCGGCTCGGTGCTGTTGCTCGACGGCGCGCCGATCGCGATTCAGCTGGTGTATCGTGTCGAGGCGCCGGGTTGGGTCAGCGTCGAGTACGTCAACGGCGGTGTCGACCCCGAGACCCGGGCGTTCAGCCCAGGCAGCGTGCTGAGTTTCCTCAATACCCAGCTGGCCTGGGATGAGGCGCGAGCTGCCGGCAAGCCTCTGCGGTTCTCGTTCGGCCAGGCTGATCGTGAGTACAAGGACCGCTGGTGCAACCCCGTTAACGTTTACCAGGTCTGAACATGAGTGCGCGCAAGCAGCAACTGCTCCAACGCCACCGCAAACGCAAGCGCGTCACCCTGCTGGTGGTGTTGCTGGTACTGCTGGCCACCGCCGTGTGGGCCTGGTGGCTGCCGCCATTGTTGGCCGTGCTGGCCTGGGTGGCCCATGAAGCCTGGTTTTCCGACCACTTGTTCTATGTGCCGGGCAGCGACTACGAGTACGACCTTAAGGCCTGCGAGCGCCATCGGCTGAGCATTCAGGGCGGGCGCCTGGCGCTGCCCGGTGGCTGCCTGCTGGAGGGCAACGAGACCTTATTGCTGCAGGTGACCCTGCGCGCCAGCTGGTTGGGCCGCCTGTTTGACCCGGCGGTGCGTATCGAAGGCGGCCTCAGCGATTGCCAGGCCTTCGAGCGTGGCGTGCACGGGGTACGCTACCTCAACCTGACCGGCCAGGCCGAGGCGCTGGCTGCCGGGCAGTTGCGCCTGGTCGGGCGGCATTGCCGCATGGCGCCCGAGGTGGAACTGCTGGTGGTGCGCCACCCCGACTACCTGGCCGGGCCGATGATGGTCATCGCACCCCATGCCGACGATGCCGAGCTGGCGGCCTTCGCCGCCTATGCTCAGGCCGACAGCAGCTGGATCGTGACCCTGACCGCCGGCGAAATCGAAAACGAATACTACCGCAAGGCTTTTGCTCTGGATGTGGTCGAAGCTGCCCGCCTGAAGGGCGAACTGCGCAGCTGGGACAGCGTCGCGGTGCCGCGCTGGGCCGGTGTGCCGGCTGCGCAATGCGTGCAGTTGGGTTACTTCTGCATGCAGCTACCGGCGATGCAGGCCGACCCACAGGCGCCGATCGCCTCACGCGAGGCGGACCTTGCCGATACCCGGCCGTTTCGCCGGTTCAACGAAACCACCCTGCAAAGCGACGCCGACGGCCAACCGACCTGGGCCAACCTGGTGCAGGATTTGCGCGAGCTGATCGAGCGCGCCCGCCCAGCCACTATCGTGATGCCGCACCCGGCCCTGGACCCGCACCCGGACCACGTGTGCGCCCATGACGCCCTGCAGCAGGCCCTGGCAGGCGCGCAATGGCGCCCCGAGGCGTTGTTGTTCTACGCCAACCACTTGCACGACAACGACCGCTGGCCGATGGGCGATGCCGGCACCGGCGTGCCCCTGCCGCCGTTCTTCGATGCCGGGCAGCCGCTGCGCCCCTGGGTGCTGGGCGTCTCGCCGCAAGTGCAGCGGCAAAAGGCCACTGCCTTGGGTATGATGCACGATCTGCAGCCCGCCGCGCCGCTCAAGCGCCGCCTGCGCCGGCTGCTGCAACGCTGCCTGGCTGCCCGTCGCTGGCCGACATTCGGTGAAAATGAATTCTTCCGCAAGGCAGTGCGGCGGCACGAGCTGTTCTGGGTCGGCACGCCGAACGACAAGAGAGAGCCCCGGTGAAAGTCCTGTTTCTGGTCCAGAAAGAGCAACGCGCGATCCTCGACCGCCTTTACGACGGCATCGCGGCCGATTGCGAATGTGATATCCGCTGGCTGAGCGACGCCGAGCAGGACGACCTGCGCGGTTATTTCCGCCAGCATGTGCAGGCCGAGCAGTACGACCGCATCCTGTTCTTCCTGCGCTTCAAGAAGGAAATCCGTCAGGTGCGGTTCATCCGCACCATCCCCAACCTGGTGATCCTCGAACACGACGCCTACCAGAACTACATCCCGTGCAAATACACCGGCGAGTTCAGCGCCTATTACCGGCGCTTGCCGTGGGCGCGGATTATCACCTCGGGCGCGGTGGTCACCCGCCGCCTGCGTGACGAGGGGTTCGATGCGGTGTTCGTGCCCAAAGGCTACGACCAGGCACTGCTGCGCTACGAAAGCCGCGAGCGCGACATCGAGCTGGCCTTCGTCGGCAGCCTGCGCAGCTTGGCGTACTCCGGGCGCAAGGCGATGCTCGAGTCGATCGCTGCCGTTGAAAACCTGCTGATCACCCGCACCAAGTCCGGCGACGAATACAGTCAGACCTTGAGCCGCATTCGCTACTTCGTCAGTGCCGACGTGGGCATGGGCGAGTACATGATCAAGAACTTCGAAGCCATGGCCTGCGGCTGCGTGCTGTTCGCCTTCGATCAGGGCGAGGAAGAGAACCAGGCGCTGGGCTTCGTCGACATGCACAATATCGTGCTCTACCGTGATGTGGCGCAGTTGCGCGAAAAGCTCGCGCTGCTGCGCGCCGACCCGGCGCTGGCCGAGCGCATTTCGCTCAACGGCCGGCAACTGGCCGAACAGCGCTATACCTTCCACGCCCTCGGGCAGGCGATCGTCGAGGCCATGCGCGCACCGCTGCGCAAGGCCCAGGCACCGGGCCTGCTGGATCGGTTGCTGCTGGCCGTCGGCCTCACGCGTTGAGCCCCAAACCCCATCGAGGAAGCTATGGTCTTCAGTGAAAACAGCGAGATCACACTGGTAGTGACCAGCTGTGGTCGATTCGAGCTGCTCAAGCGCACGCTCGAGAGCTTTGATCGTTACAACACCGCACCGATCCGTGAGGTGTTCATCACCGAAGACTCCGGTGACGAGGCGGTGCGCGAGTGCATCCCTGCGCACTGGCGCGAGCACACCACCTTCATCGTCAACAATCCCAAGCTTGGGCAGTTGCGCTCGGTGGACGCCGCCTACGCGCAAATCAAGACGTTCTGGGTGTTCCACTGCGAAGACGACTGGGCCTTTTACCGCCCGGGCTTCATCGAGCAATCCCAGGCCCTGCTGGAGGCCGACCCCCAGGCCCTGCAGGTATGGCTGCGCAGCTTCAACCACGACCTGCAGGTGCACAGCCCCTATGTGTTCCTGGAGGAGCGCCAGGTGCACGAGGGTATCGCCTTTTACAAGCTGGGCTCGCACAAGGCCGAGTGGCAGGGGTTCTCGTTCAACCCGGGCCTGCGCCGGCTGGCCGACTACCAGGCGCACGCACCCTACGCCTCGCACTCCGGTGAAAAGAGCCTGTCGCGGCTGTACGCCGAAAACAATCGTTATGCGCTGATTCTGGAAAGCGACGCAGTGCTGCACACAGGTTTTGGCGAGCACGTGGAAATGCCGGAAGAGAAAATCAAGAAGGCACGACGTAAACGCATGGATCGCATCCGCTTGCTGGGTGTGCTGGTCATTGGACTTTTGCTTGGATGGGTATTGAAGGATGTTTGAAAGGATTGGTAACGACAACAGCAGAAGCCGGGTGTACTTCAGTGCGGCGCTAGTGGTTTTTCTGCTGAGCTACGTGCTGATGGCCTCGGCGAAATGGACCAACAATATCTTTTATGCGTTCATCGCCCTGCCGGGGCTGGTGTGGTTGATCAAGGAGCGTGGTGCGGGCCTGCTGGGTGACAAGCTCGCTATGGCCTGGCTGGTGTTCCTGCTGTGGTTCCTGGTACCTGCGGTCGTGGCCGGTGATGGCCAGTTCTACAAGCACATCCTCTATGTAGCGTTGTTCGTGTTCATTCTGGCGGCGCTGGTCGAGCCCGAATTCTTCCGCTCACAAGCTTTCGCCCGCGGGCAGTTCTGGGTGTTGTGCCTGTACGTCTTCGGCTTTGCCGCTTATGCCTACCTGAGCGGGATCTACAGCTTCGGCTCGCGTGTGGCGTTGCTGCCGGCGCGTCTGGAAAACGTGATCTACACCAGCATCTGGCTGCTTTGTGCCCTGGCATTGGCCATGCCGCTGTGGCTGCGTGGCAAGTGCTGGTTTGAGGCTTTTTCCGCCGTTGTGCTGTCGTTGGTGGCGGTCAGTTTCGTGATGCAGACCCGGACCGCCTTTGTGGGCGCGGCATTTCTCTTTGCCGTTTGGGCGTGCTGGGGGCTGTGGCGTTTCCCTCGGGTTGCTGTCCCTGGTTTGCTGGTGTGTGCCGTGGCGGGGGCTGTGGTCCTGTGGCTGGTCAAGGATGCGGTCTGGTTCCATTCGCTGTTTGCGCGGGGTGATTCATTCCGTGGCGAGCTGTTCCGGGTCATGGTCGGTGAGTGGCAGAACTGTGGCTGGGCCTTGGGTTGCGGCGTTGAGTTCCACACCGACAAGCTGCTGGCCGGTACCATGCCGATCCAGCACCCGCACAACATCTTCGTGGCCCTGGGCCTTTACACCGGCGGTGTATCGCTGGTGCTGTTCCTGATCATCGTGGTCATGACCCTGGTCCAGGCCTTGCGCTTGCGCGACCCTTGGGGCATGTTCCTGGCGTGCGCGCTGGTGATGCTCAACTTCGACGGCAGCAAGCTGGTGGGCAACCCGGACGAGCTGTGGCCGCTGGTGCTGATGCCGGCTGCGCTGGTGATGGGGCGCGCTTTGCAGCATAAGCGCCGTTCCAGCTTGTAATTGCGTTAAAGCGTAGCTTGGAAGCGGGCTTGCCCCGCGATGTGCACGGCCCGGCCATGGTGTTGCGGGGCCGGCCGCCATCGCGGGGCAAGCCCGCTTTTGCGTTGCTTTCAGGCCAGGGCGCTGGCCAGATCTTGCGGGCCGCAGACCTGCTGGCTGGCCAGGTAGGCTTCGACGAAGCTGCCGTCGGCCAGCAACCACTGGCGGTCTTGGGCGTAGCGCAGCATGTGGCGGAAGTTGCGCTGGCGTTGCGACCTGCGCAGCGATGCGCGGCCAATACGCATGTCGGCGACGTCGATCAGGCCCAGCGCGCCCTCGGGGGTCAGCACCACGTTGCCCATGTGCGCCGAGCGAAAGTACACGCCGGTATCGTGCAGGCGGGCGATGAAACGCCCCAGTTGCGCGCGCAGCTCTGCGGGTTGGTCAGGCTGCTCCAGCACCTGGCGCAGGGTATCGCCGGGCAGCGGGTCGTAGTGCACCGCGTCGCGGGCGATCTCGGCGATGCGGTACACCGCCAGCACCTGCGGGCAGGGGATGGCGCGTTCGGCCAGGGCCTGGCAGTTGTCGGCAAAGCGCTGGGCATAGGGGTACCAGGCCGCCGAACTGATCAGGCGCTTGCGGCGGAACAGCTTGAGCATCGAGCCATCGCGCAGGCGCAGTACCTTGTCGCCGGTGCCGTCGGCTTCCAGCACGTGGGCACCCTCGCGCAGGGCGAGGTAGCGGGCGTGGTCAAGAGCTTGCATCAAGCCTCCGGGGCAGGGGTTGCGGACAGCCGCCTATGTTACCTGCTGCGGGCGGTGCGAAACACCGCGTGTGGTATAATCCCGACTCTTTTTGACCCGACGGATTGTCATGACTGTCCCTGAATCGTCCGCCCCTGCCAGCCTGAAGATCTATTTCCGCCTGCTGGGCTACGTCAAACCCTATGTCGGCATCTTCCTGCTGAGCATCGTCGGCTTCGTGATCTTCGCCTCCACCCAGCCGATGCTGGCGGGGATCCTCAAGTATTTCGTCGATGGCCTGAGCAATCCGCAGGCAGTGCTGTTCCCCAACGTGCCCTACCTGCGCGACCTGCAACTGCTGCAGGCGGTGCCGCTGCTGATCATCCTGATCGCGGCCTGGCAGGGCCTGGGTTCGTTCCTGGGTAACTACTACCTGTCCAAGGTTTCGCTGTGCCTGGTGCACGACCTGCGGGTGGAGCTGTTCAACAAGCTGCTGGTCCTGCCCAACCGCTACTTCGACAGCAACAACTCCGGGCACCTGATCTCGCGCATCACCTTCAACGTGACCATGGTCACCGGCGCCGCCACCGATGCCATCAAGGTGGTGATCCGTGAAGGCCTGACCGTGGTGTTTCTGTTCGCCTACCTGCTGTGGATGAACTGGAAGCTCACCCTGGTGATGGTGGCGATCCTGCCGTTGATCGCGGTGATGGTGAGCACTGCCAGCAAGAAATTCCGCAAGCAGAGCAAGAAGATCCAGGTGGCCATGGGTGATGTTACCCACGTGGCCTCCGAAACCATCCAGGGCTACCGCGTGGTGCGCAGCTTTGGTGGCGAAAGCTACGAGCAGCGCCGCTTCAACGCTGCCAGCCAGAGCAACACTGACAAGCAGCTGCGCATGACCAAGACTGGCGCGCTGTACACCCCGCTGCTGCAGCTGGTGATCTACAGCGCCATGGCGGCGCTGATGTTCCTGGTGCTGTTCCTGCGTGGCGAGGCATCGGCGGGCGACCTGGTGGCCTACATCACCGCCGCCGGCCTGCTGCCCAAGCCGATCCGCCAGCTGTCGGAAGTCAGTTCGACCATCCAGAAGGGCCTGGCCGGCGCCGAGAGCATCTTCGAGCAACTGGACGAAAAAAACGAGGAAGATACCGGCACGGTGGAAAAGGCGCGGGTGGAAGGACGCCTGGAAGTGCGCAACCTCAGCTTCACCTACCCCGGCACCGAGCGTGAAGTGCTCAGCGACATCAGCTTCGTCGCCGAGCCCGGGCAGATGATCGCCCTGGTGGGCCGTTCGGGCAGCGGCAAGTCGACCCTGGCCGGGCTGATTCCGCGTTTCTACCACCACAGCAAGGGCGAAATTTTGCTGGATGGCGTGGAGATCGAGCAGTACCGCCTGCGTAACCTGCGCCAGCACGTGGCTCAGGTGACCCAGCACGTGACCCTGTTCAACGACACCGTGGCCAACAACATCGCCTATGGCGACCTGGCCGGCGCACCGCGCGAAGCCATCGAGGCCGCCGCCGCCGATGCTTACGCCAAGGAGTTCGTCGACCAGCTGCCGCAGGGTTTCGATACCGAGGTGGGCGAAAACGGCGTGCTGCTTTCCGGTGGCCAGCGCCAGCGCCTGGCAATTGCCCGGGCACTGCTGAAGAACGCACCGCTGCTGATTCTCGACGAGGCCACCTCGGCGCTGGACACCGAGTCCGAGCGGCATATCCAGGCGGCACTCGACCACGTGATGGAGGGCCGCACCACCCTGGTGATCGCCCACCGCCTGTCGACCATCGAGAAGGCCGACCAGATCCTGGTCATGGACCAGGGCCGGCTGGTGGAGCGCGGCACCCACGCCGAGCTGCTCGCCGCCAACGGCCACTACGCCCGGCTGCATGCCATGGGCCTGGATGAGCCGGCCAAGGCCAATATCACCTGAACCCCGCCACGGCGGGGCCTCGACGGCCTCGCCGCTCAATCGATAAAGTCTGGCCACAGTTGGCATTAAAGCCCTCCGTGGCCCTGTGCTAATATCCTGCCCCTGTTCACTTTTCCAATTCAGGTTGCCCATGAAGTTGTCCATGCCGCGTTTCGATCAAGCTCCGGTACTGGTGGTCGGCGATGTCATGCTCGATCGCTACTGGCATGGCGGTACTTCACGTATTTCGCCTGAAGCACCGGTGCCGGTGGTCAAGGTCGACCAGATCGAGGACCGCCCAGGTGGCGCAGCCAACGTCGCGCTCAACATCGCTGCATTGGGCGCGCCAGCTGCGCTGGTCGGTGTCACCGGCCAGGACGAGGCTGCCGACAGCCTGGCCAACAGCCTGCAAGCCGCTGGCGTGCGTTCGATCTTCCAGCGCATCGCCCACCAGCCGACCATCGTCAAGCTGCGGGTCATGAGCCGCCACCAGCAACTGCTGCGCATCGATTTCGAAGAACCCTTCGCCACCGACCCGCTGTCGCTGGGCGCGGAGGTCGACGGCCTGCTCGAAGGGGTCAAGGTGCTGGTGCTGTCCGACTACGGCAAGGGCGCGTTGAAGAACCACCAGTCGCTGATCGAAGCGGCCCGCGCCAAGGGCATTCCGGTGCTGGCTGACCCCAAGGGCAAGGACTTCTCCATCTACCGTGGCGCCAGCCTGATCACCCCGAACCTCAGCGAGTTCGAAACCATCGTCGGCCGCTGCGCGGACGAGGCCGAGCTGGTGGCCAAGGGCCTCAAGCTGCTCGAAGAGCTCGACCTGGGTGCCTTGCTGGTGACCCGCGGCGAGCACGGCATGACCTTGCTGCGCAGCGGCCACCCGGCGTTCCACCTTCCGGCCCGGGCCCGTGAAGTGTTCGATGTCACCGGTGCCGGCGATACGGTCATTTCCACCCTGGCCGCCGCCATCGCCGCCGGTGAAGACCTGCCCCACGCTGTAGCCCTGGCCAACCTGGCCGCCGGCATCGTGGTCGGCAAGCTGGGTACCGCGGCCATCAGCGCCCCTGAACTGCGCCGGGCCATCCAGCGCGAAGAGGGCTCCGAGCGCGGTGTACTGGGCCTGGAGCAACTGCTGCTGGCCATCGACGATGCCCGCGCGCACAACGAGAAGATCGTCTTCACCAATGGCTGCTTCGACATCCTGCATGCCGGCCACGTGACTTACCTGGAGCAGGCCCGCGCCCAAGGCGACCGCCTGATCGTCGCGATCAACGACGACGCCTCGGTCAGCCGCCTGAAAGGGCCAGGCAGGCCGATCAACAGCGTCGACCGGCGCATGGCCGTGCTGGCGGGCCTGGGGGCGGTGGACTGGGTTATCAGCTTCCCTGAAGACACCCCCGAGAACCTGCTGCGCCAGGTCAAGCCGGATGTACTGGTGAAGGGCGGTGACTACGGCATCGACCAGGTGGTCGGGGCCGATATCGTCAAGGCTTACGGCGGTACCGTGAAGGTGCTGGGGTTGGTGGAAAACAGCTCGACCACGGCGATTGTCGAGAAGATCCGCAAGCACTGAGTGCGGTCCATCGTGGGGAAGTGCCTGGCACCGGCTGCGCCGGTGTTCGCGGTGGTCCGGCACTCCGGCAAGCCCGCTCCTACATGAATCGCATTAGCATCCGGCGTGCGCTGTACCTGTAGGAGATCACCCAGCCCTCGGGGCTGCGCGGTCGCGCAGAGAACTAGTCTCGCAGATGCAACGCGCCCTGTGGGAAGCGGCCTTGTGTCGCGATGGGCTGCGGAGCAGCCCCGGCAATTTTGCATGAAGCCGAGATCTTGGGCCGCTTCGCGCCCCATCTCGACCGGACGGCGCCCCGGCAAGGCCGCTTCCCCCAGGAACCGTGTTAAATCAATAGCTTGTAGTTTTTTCTATGAGAGCCGGCTTGCCGGCGATGCCTTTGATGGCGGCGCTATTTGTGCAGGGCCCGCTCCAGCAACGCCTTGGCCTTGTCACTGAAGCGTTGCAAGTGCCCCACCGGCTTGCGCTTTTCCTGCACCAGCCCCTGTTGCTTCAGCCAGTCCTTCCAGCGTACCCGCTCTTCACGCACCACCCAGCCGTCCTGGCGGGCGAAGCTTTCGGCCAGCCATAGCCCACGGGTGCTCGCCGGCAGCAACTGGTCCTTCTTCAACGTGTACAACTCGGCCAGCGGTTGGCCGTCCTGCAACGGCATCAGGTAGAGGTCGGGGCGCTTGCGGTCCAGGCGGGCCACCAGTTGCCCGCTTTCAAGCCGTTCATCGACATGGAACAGGCTCAGTGGCTTGGCCTCCCGCGGCACCTGCAGGCGCAGGTCGTAGATCAGTTGCAGCGAGGCGGTGGGCAGGTGCACATAGGCGCGCGGGCGCTCCATCAGCATCAGGTTGGCGCAGTGCACCGGGCGCGCGGCGCCCGATTGCGGCGTCAACACGAAGGGCGGGGTTTCGCGGTAGTGCAGGGCAGCGGCATAGGGCGTCGGCAGCCAGGTGTCGTTGAAACGCCCGCCCAGCCAGCCTTCGGGGGTTTCCAGCAGGCACTCCTCGGCCACCTCCTGAATGGCGGTGAGCAGCGGCAGGTTCAGCTCGTGGGCCGGCACGTAGCCGGAGATCAGCTTGAGCACCACATCGCCGCGGTCCTGCCGGCGCTGGCGCACCAGTACCCAGTAGTCGCGGCCCTGCCAGGTGAGGGTGAGGCGCACCGACACCCCGAGGTTGGCCAACTCGACCACGAAGCGTTGGGTGTCTGGCAGCTGTATGGCCTTGCGCCGTTGCAGGGTCTGGGCGAAGTTCTGCGGCACGCCGATGCTCTGGTAGGTGAGGCCATCGGCGCTGGCCTCGACGTGCAGGGGCAGGGTCTTGAAGTTGCTCGGGTTCTTGCGGATCAGCGTACGCGGCACGAGGCTCCTCCTTGCGTTGGGCCCCCGCACGGGCGGCTCAGGGGCGGCCCAGGATGCGGGCGACGGTGGCCACGTTGTGGGCCAGGTGCACCGGGTTGATGGTGCCGACGATGGCACTGTTCACGCCCGGGTGGGCAAACAGCAATTCGAAACTGGCCTGCACCGGGTCAACCCCTGGCGCCAGGCAGGCATGGCCGCTGGCCAGGGCCTTTTTCACCAGGATGGCCTTGCCGTGCTCGGCAGCGTAGTCCAGCACCGGGCGCTCCGCCTGCTCGTTGAGGTTGTAGGTGACCATGGCGCAGTCGCCCTGCTCCAGGGCTTTCAGGCCGCCGGCGACAGTCTTGCCGGAGAAACCATAGCCGAGGATCTTGCCTTCCTGCTTGAGGGCGGCGAGGGTTTGGTACACGCCTTCCTGCTCGAGGATGTGCAGGTCGTTGCCGTCGGAGTGCACCAGCACCAGCTCGATGCGGTCGGTTTGCAGGCGCTTGAGGCTGCGTTCCACCGAGCGGCGGGTGTGGGCGGCGCTGAAGTCGAAGTGCGACAGGCCGTTGTCGAACTCTTCACCCACCTTGCTGACGATCACCCATTCATCACGCTGGCCGCGCAGCAGCGGGCCCAGGCGTTCTTCGCTGCGCCCGTAGGCCGGCGCGGTGTCGAGCAGGTTGATGCCAAGTTCGCGCGCCTGGCCCAGCAGCAGGCGCGCGGCGTCATCATCGGGGATGGTGAAACCGTTGGGGTATTTCACGCCCTGGTCGCGGCCCAGCTTGACGGTGCCCAAGCCCAGGGGGGAGACGCGCAGGCCGGTGCTGCCCAGGGCGCGGTGATGGTCGTGCAAGGTCGGCAGGCTCATGGCAGCAGTTGCTCCCAGGCCGGCACGCCCAGCGGCGGGCGGGGCAGGCCGGCGAGGTCGGCGTGGGCGGCGGGGCGGATGCCGTCGCGTTCGAAGCTGGCCAGCACGCGGTCGGTAAAGTCCGGGGCCAGGGCCAGCTTGGTCGGCCAGCCCACCAGCAGACGCTGTTGTTCGGCCAAAAAGGCGTTGTCGGGGCGCACCAGGCCCGATTGCGCGGGCTCGGCACGGTCAACCCGCAGGGTGGCCCAGCGCACCAGGCTCTGATCGACCCAGGGCAGCAGGCCGGCGACTTCTTTTTGCGCGGCGGCGATTTGCGCTGCCGGGTCACGGGCTACGCCCTCGGCTTCGGCCAGGTCGCCGCCCAGGTACCACACCCACTGGCCGTCGGCGGCCGGATGGGTGGTCACGGTGATGCGCGGCTTGGGCCCGCCGCCCAGGCAGTGGGCGTACAGCGGCTTCAGGTTGGGGCCCTTGGCCAGGACCATGTGCAGCGGCCGGCGCTGCATGGCTGGCTGGCTCAGGCCCAGGGCCTGCAGCAGGCCTTCGGTGCCGCCGCCGGCGCTGAGCACCACGCGCTGGGCGCGGATCTCGCGCCCGTCCACCACCAGGCCAAGCAGTTCGCCGCCCTCGCGCAACGGTTCGATGTGCTCGCTGGCCAGCAGGCTGTCACCGGCCAGTTGCGCCAGGTTGGCCAGCAGGCTGGGCACGTCGATGACCAGTTCGGCCAGGCGGTACACCTTGCCCTTGAAGGCGCGGTCCTGCAGGGCTGGGGGCAGTTGCTCGCCCTTGACCTGATCGACCCGGCCGCGCACGGCCTTGCTGGCGAAGAAGCTGGTGAGGTTGCCGGCCAGGGTGCCTGGGCTCCACAGGTAGTGGGCGTCGGACAGCAGACGGGTGCCGCTGAGGTCGAGCTCGCCGCTGCCGGCCAGCGCTTCGCGCCAGCGCCGTGGCATGTCGGCGATGGCCTCGGAGGCGCCGGTCAGGGCGCCGTGCAGGGCATACTTGGTGCCGCCGTGGATGATGCCCTGGGACTTGATGGTCTGCTCGCCACCGAGGGTCGCGCGCTCCACCAGCACCGTCGAGTAGCCCAGGCGACGCAGGCGGGCGTTGAGCCAAAGGCCTGCGACCCCGGCGCCGACGATCAGCACGTCAGTGGAAATGGCAGATGGCATGCGGGCACCTCGAAAGCTGGGACAGGTGCGCAGTATACAGGGGTGGGGGCGGACGTCATTGGGGCTGCGTGCAGCTACCTGTAGGAGCTGGCTTGCCAGCGATGAGGGCGGGCCTGTTCTTTGCGGTGCGGCTCATGGCCCCATCGCCGGCAAGTCGGCTGCTACAGGGTTTTGCGTTGTGGCAGTGGGCGGCGATCAATGCCCGGCAGTATTGGAAAACACCTGGATCACCACCACGCCGCCGACGATCATGGCCATGCCGAGCATGGCCGGCAGGTCGAGTTTCTGGCCGTAGATCACCAGCGCGGCCACGCTGATCAGCACGATGCCCAGCCCCGACCAGATGGCATAGGCGATACCCACCGGGATGCTGCGCACCACAAGCGTCAGCATCCAGAACGCCACCCCGTAACCGCACACCATCAACAGCAGCGGCAACGGCGTGCTGAGGCCCTTGACCGCCTTCATGGAGGCAGTGGCGATGACTTCGGCGCAGATGGCGATGGCGAGATAGGTATAGGCGTTCATGGCGGGTCCTCCGTTGCTGGTCGGGCATTCTAGGGCAAGCACAAATGCGGTAAAGTCATTAGCTATCTGAATTTGAGATAGGTTGCCCATGACCGAACACTGGAGCCTCGAACACCTGCGCCTGTTCGTGCGCACTGCCGAACTGCGCTCGTTTTCTGCGGTAGCCCGCGAGCAGCGCAAGGCGCAGTCGGCGGTGAGCAGCGCCATTGCGCTGCTGGAGGCGGACCTTGGGGTGACCCTGTTCGAGCGCAGCAGCGGCCGTCAGCCGCAACTGACAGAAAGCGGCGCAGCCCTGCTGGAGGACGCCCGTGAAGTGCTGCGCCAGTGCGAGCGCCTGGATGGCCGGGCGCTGGCGCTGATGCGCGGCCAGGAGGCGCTGTTGCGGGTGGCCCAGGACGAGGCCATGCCCTACCAGCCGGTGATCGACAGCCTCGACGAGTTGGCCGAGCGCTACCCTTACCTGGAAGTGCAGCTGGCCAGCGGCGCCCAAGGCGATGTGGCGCGCAAGCTGGTGGAGCGGCGCGCCGACCTGGGCCTGTTCTTCCACCACGAAAGCATCCCGGCCTCGCTTGAGCGCCGTGCCCTGGGCAGCGTCGAGATGGTCACGGTGTGTGCCATCGACCACCCGCTGGCGCACCTGGCCAAGGTCAGCCGGCAACAGCTGGCGCGCCACCGGCAACTGCTGATCACCCCGCAACAGAGCGGCTACCCAGGCGGTGAGGCGATCAGCCCGCAGGTGTGGCGCGCCGACAGCTTCTACGCCATGGCCGAATTGCTGATGCGCGGGCTGGGCTGGGCCTGGCTGCCACGCCATGTGGTGCAGTACCCCACCTACCAGACGCAGATGGTCGAACTGGACAGCGAATGGCGCCCGCCGGCACTGGTGGCCGAGCTTGCCTGGCGCCGCGACGAGCCGCTGGGCCCGGCCGCGCAATGGCTGGCCGAGCGCTTTGCGGTGCACCTGCGCGCGATCGGGTAAACTCCGCCGCCATGAACAGAACCCTCTATACCCTGCTGTTTCACCTGGGCCTGCCGCTGGTCGCGCTGCGCCTGTACCTGCGCGGGCGCAAGGCGCCGGCTTATCGTGCGCGCATCGCCGAGCGCTTTGCCTGCAAGCTGGCGCCGATGCGCCAGGGCGGTATCTGGGTGCATGCCGTGTCGGTGGGCGAAAGCATTGCCGCAGCCCCCATGGTGCGTGCGCTGCTCAAGCAGTACCCGGACCTGCCGATCACCCTGACCTGCATGACCCCGACCGGCTCGGAGCGTATCCGCGCCATGTTCGAGGGCGAGCCGCGGGTGCAGCACTGCTACCTGCCCTACGACCTGCCGTGGGCGGCGGGGCGCTTTCTTGACCATGTGCGCCCGAAACTTGGCGTGATCATGGAAACCGAGCTTTGGCCGAACCACATTCACCAGTGCGCCAAGCGGGGTATTCCGGTGGCGCTGGCCAACGCGCGGCTTTCCGAGCGTTCGGCCCGGGGCTACGCGCGTTTCGCCGGGCTGACCCGGCCGATGCTTGAAGAGATGAGCCTGATCGCCGTGCAGACCGAAACCGAAGCCGAGCGCTTCCGCAGCCTGGGCGCGCGGACTGAATGCGTGCAGGTGACCGGTTCGATCAAGTTCGACCTTAAGGTGGACGACGAGCTGTTGCCCCGTGCCCGCCAACTGCGCGAGCAATGGAGGACGAGCCAGCGCCCGGTGTGGATCGCCGCCAGCACCCATGATGGCGAGGATGCGCAGGTGCTCGAGGCCCATCGTCGCTTGCTCGAGGTGCACAGTGATGCGCTGCTGATTCTGGTGCCGCGCCACCCAGAGCGTTTCAACGCCGTGCATGCCCTGTGCACCGAACAGTTCGCCACGGTGCGCCGCTCTGCCGGCGATGCCGTTGCCGCGCACACCCAGGTGCTGTTGGGCGATACCATGGGTGAACTGCTGTTCCTCTATGCCTTGGCCGACATCGCCTTCGTCGGCGGCAGCCTGGTGGCCACCGGCGGGCACAACCCGCTGGAGCCGGCAGCGCTGGCATTGCCGGTGATAATGGGGCCGCAGGTGTTCAACTTCCTCGAAATCAGCGCGATGTTGCGCGATGCCGGGGCGCTGCGCCATGTCGATGATGCCGAGGGGCTGGCCGGGGAAGTGCGCCGGTTGGTGGAGCTGCCCCAGGATGCCCGGCGCATGGGCGAGGCGGGCAGGGCGGTGATGCAGGCCAACCAGGGGGCGCTGCAGCGGTTGCTGGATGGGTTGGGGCGGCTCGTCAGCTGACAGGCTCTGCGGCCTCTTCGCGGGTAAACCCGCTCCCACAGGTTCGGCGTTATCGCTGTGGAAGCGGGTTTACCCGCGAAGAAGTCTGTGCCGATATCACGGCCGACGTTCGAAATTCTTCGCCGCTGCCGCCGCCAGGTCCGGTGGCAGGAAGTCCTTGTCCGGGTTGTAGTCGGCCTTCAGGTAACGCCCCAGGTCCTGAAGGTCCTGCGGGCTCAAGGTGCCGGCGGCCTGCTTCAGTCGCAGGTTGTCGAGGATGTAGTCGTAGCGGCTGTTGTTGTAGTCGCGCACCGAGGTATACAGCTGGCGCTGGGCATCCAGCACGTCGACGATGTTGCGGGTGCCCACCTGGTAGCCGATCTCGGTGGCCTCCAGCGCGCTCTGGTTGGAGATGATCGACTGCTTGCGCGCCTGCACCTGCTCCACGTCGGTGTTCACCGCGCGGTGCAGGTTGCGGGTGTTTTCCACCACCTGGCGGCGCAGGCTTTCGCGCTGCTGCTCGCTCTGGCTCAGCCGTGCATAGGCCTCGCGCACCTGCGAGCTGGTCAGCCCGCCGCTGTAGATCGGGATGTTCAATTGCAGGCCGACGCTGGTCTGCTCCACGTCGCCGCCGTAGCGCACGCCGTTTTGCGAAGGGTTGGTGAAGCCCAGGCTATCGTTGTCGCCCTTTTGATACTTGGCCACCGCATCCAGGGTTGGCGCATGGCCGGCCTTGCGCTGGCGCAGGGTTTCTTCTGCTGCGGTGACGGCGTGGTTGGTGGCCAGCAGGTTGAGGTTTTGGCGCCCGGCGGTCTCGACCCAGGCCTTGGCATCGTTGGGGGTCGGCACCTGCACCGGCAGGGTATGCACCACGCCCTGGATCGAGCTGTACTGGCGGTTGGTCAGGGTGATCAAGGCTTCGAACGCATCCTGCACCTGGCGCTCGGCGATGATCCGGTTGGCCCGGGCGGTATCGTAGCTGGCCTGGGATTGCAGCACGTCGGTCTTGTCCGACAGGCCCACATCGAAGCGTTCGTTGGACTGGTCCAGCTGGCGCTTGAAGGCGGCCTCTTCTGCCTTGGTCGAGGCCAGGTTGTCCTGAGCGCGCAGCACGCTGAAGTAGTTTTCGGCGGTTTGCAGAATGAGGTTCTGCTCGGTAGCCGACAGCTCCAGCGCTGCCTGCTCGTTGACGGCTTCGGCGGCCTGCAACTGGAACCAGCGGTCGGCGCGGAAGATCGGCTGGGCCAGTGTGGCGCTCCACGAGTTGCCACTGCGGTTGGAGGTGATCGACGGCTCATCGAGCTTGGTGCGGGTGTTCATCATGTCGGCGCCGGCCGAAAGGTTGGGCAACAGCCCGGCGCGGGCCTGGGGCACCACTTCGCGGCGGGCGCCGTAGTCGGCGCGGGCGGCGGCCAGGTCGGCGTTGTTGTCGACCGCTTCCTGGTAGACGCTGACCAGGTCGGTGCGGACCGTGGTGGGCGCATCCGCTGCCCAGGCTACTGCGTTGGACGCACAAGACACGGCAATCGCCAGTGAGAGTTTGCGCAGCATAGGGCAATCCTTGATCTGATTTTATTTACTGTACTGTCGAGTACCGAGCGATGCGCCAGTGTAGTGCCGCGCGCGGCGGCGGACAATCCGCCTCTTGTGCCATTTGTCATGCCTGGTTCAAGCCGCTTGGCTTTGCCGACCACTCCAGTCTAGACTGCGCATGTTCTTGTCGGGGTGCCTTGAAGCAAAGGCTGAGATCGCATAGGTGCGGATCCCGTTGAACCTGATCAGGTTAGCGCCTGCGTAGGGAACAAGATTGCTCTCATTCCCGGGAGCCTCTTGTGCCAGGTCCGGGATTGTCGCAGCTCATGCTCGATGGCACTCCACGGCTTTGGCACTGCACCCGTCAAGGGGTGCGTCCATGCTTTTCAGGTTCTTCCCCGACATTCCGCCCGCTGGAAGCCGTCTGGAGAGCCTGTGATGACCAAACAAGAAAAAACGATCCACCTCAGCGAGTCGGCGCAAGTCGACCAGCAGTCCGTGCAACCGCTGCCCAATTCCCGCAAGGTTTACGTTCAGGGTTCGCGCCCGGACATTCGCGTGCCCATGCGCGAAATCAGCCTGCACGACACCCCCACCGACTTCGGCGGCGAAAAGAACGCCCCGGTGCTGGTGTACGATACCTCCGGCCCCTACACCGACCCCAACGTCATCATCGACGTGCGCAAGGGCCTGGGCGATGTGCGTTCGGCGTGGATCGACGCCCGTGGCGACACCGAGCGCCTCGCGGGCCTGAGCTCGAACTTCGGCCAGCAGCGCCTGAGCGATGCCGAGCTGACCAAGCTGCGTTTTGCCCACGTGCGCAACCCGCGCCGGGCCAAGGCTGGCGCCAACGTTTCGCAGATGCACTACGCCCGCCAGGGCATCATCACCGCCGAGATGGAATACGTCGCCATCCGCGAGAACATGAAGCTGCAGGAAGCCCGCGCCGCCGGCCTGCTCGACCAGCAGCACGCCGGCCACAGCTTCGGTGCCAGCATCCCGAAAGAGATCACCCCGGAGTTCGTGCGCGAAGAAATTGCCCGCGGCCGCGCGATCATCCCTGCCAACATCAACCACACCGAACTCGAGCCGATGATCATCGGCCGCAACTTCCTGGTGAAGATCAACGGCAACATCGGCAACAGCGCACTGGGCTCCTCGATCGAGGAAGAAGTGGCCAAGCTGACCTGGGGTATCCGCTGGGGCTCTGACACGGTCATGGACCTGTCCACCGGCAAGCACATCCACGAAACCCGCGAGTGGATCATCCGCAACTCGCCGGTACCGATCGGCACCGTGCCGATCTACCAAGCGCTGGAGAAAGTTGGCGGCGTGGCCGAAGACCTCACCTGGGAGCTGTTCCGCGACACCCTGATCGAACAGGCCGAGCAGGGCGTGGACTACTTCACCATCCACGCAGGCGTGCTGCTGCGCTACGTGCCGCTGACCGCCAAGCGGGTGACCGGCATCGTCAGCCGCGGCGGCTCGATCATGGCCAAGTGGTGCCTGGCGCACCATAAAGAGAACTTCCTGTACACGCACTTCGACGAGATCTGCGAAATCATGAAGGCCTACGACGTCAGCTTCTCGCTGGGCGACGGCCTGCGCCCGGGCTCGATCGCCGACGCCAACGACGCCGCGCAGTTCGGTGAACTGGAAACCCTCGGCGAACTGACCAAGATCGCCTGGAAGCACGACGTGCAGTGCATGATCGAAGGCCCCGGCCACGTGCCGATGCAGCTGATCAAAGAGAACATGGACAAGCAGCTCGAGTGCTGCGACGAGGCGCCGTTCTACACCCTCGGCCCGCTGACCACCGACATTGCGCCGGGCTATGACCACATCACCTCCGGCATTGGCGCGGCGATGATCGGCTGGTTCGGTTGCGCCATGCTTTGCTACGTCACGCCCAAGGAGCACCTGGGCCTGCCGAACAAGGATGACGTGAAGACCGGCATCATCACCTACAAGATCGCCGCCCATGCCGCCGACCTTGCCAAGGGCCACCCGGGCGCGCAGATCCGTGACAACGCGCTGTCCAAGGCGCGCTTCGAGTTCCGCTGGGAAGACCAGTTCAACCTTGGCCTGGACCCGGACACCGCGCGCTCGTTCCACGACGAGACCCTGCCCAAGGAGTCGGCCAAGGTGGCGCACTTCTGCTCGATGTGCGGGCCGAAGTTCTGCTCGATGAAGATCACCCAGGAAGTACGCGAGTACGCCGCCAAGATCGACACCGTCGATGTGACGGCCGAACAGGGCATGCGCGAGCAGGCCGAGCGGTTCCGCCAGGAAGGCAGCCAGCTTTACCAGAAGGTGTAACAAGAAAAGCGGGGCCGCTGTGCGACCCCTTCGCGGCACAAGGCCGCTCCTACAGGGGATCTCGGTCTCTTGTAGGAGCGGCCTTGTGCCGCGAAACGAGGACGCAGTCCTCGCCAACGACACCCACAATAATTGATTCGGCGAGCGCGATCATGAGCACCCCCAGCCACTTCTCCCCCGACCACCCGGTCCCCATCCATCACCGCCAGTTCGGCGCCCGTGACCTGTTCTCGCTATGGTTCTCCCTGGGCATCGGCCTGATGGTGCTGCAGGTCGGCGGCCTGCTGGCGCCTGGGCTGGGCCTGGCCGGGTCGATCCTGGCGATCGTGCTGGGCACGGCGGTGGGCGTGCTGCTGCTGGCCTCGGCCGGGGTGATCGGCAGCGACACCGGGCTTTCGGCCATGGGCACCCTGCGCCTGATCCTGGGCAGCCATGGCGCGCGCCTGCCGGCCTTGCTCAACCTGCTGCAACTGGTGGGCTGGGGCTCGTTCGAGATCATCGTCATGCGCGATGCCGCAAGCCTGTTGGGTGCGCGGGCCTTCGGCGAGGGCAGCGGCTGGAGCAGCCCGCTGTTGTGGACTCTGTGCTTCGGCGCACTGGCCACTTTGCTGGCGGTCAGCGGGCCGCTGGCGTTCGTGCGCAAGGTGCTGCGCAAATGGGGCATATGGCTGTTGCTGGGCGCCTGCGCCTGGCTGACCTGGAACCTGTTCGCCAAGGCCGACCTTGCCGACCTCTGGCGCCGCCCCGGGGATGGCTCGCTGTCGCTGGCGCTGGGGTTTGACATCGTCATCGCCATGCCGCTGTCGTGGCTGCCGCTGATCGCCGACTATTCGCGTTTCGGCCAGCGCGCCAGCCGGGTGTTTGGCGGCACGGCGCTGGGCTTCTTCATTGGCAACGCCTGGCTGATGAGCCTGGGCGTGGCCTACACCCTGGCCTTCGCCCCAAGTGGCGAAGTGAATGCGCTGCTGCTGGCCCTGGCCGGCGCCGGGCTGGGCATCCCGCTGCTGCTGATCCTGCTGGATGAATCGGAAAACGCCTTTGCCGACATTCACTCGGCGGCGGTGTCCAGCGGGCTGCTGGTCAAGGCCAAGGTCGAGCACCTGGCCCTGGCCATCGGTGTGCTGTGCACCCTGATCGCGCTGCTGGCGCCACTGGCCCAGTACCAGAACTTCCTGTTGCTGATCGGTTCGGTGTTCGCGCCGCTGTTCGGCGTGGTGCTGATGGACCACTTCGTGATCCGCCGCCGGCGCCTGCCGGTACGGGTCGACGGGCTGCACTGGCAGGCGCTGCTGGCCTGGGCGGTGGGGGTGGCGACTTATCACCTGCTGGCGGCCGAGGCGCCGGAGCTTGGGGCGACCCTGCCGGCACTGCTGCTGGCAGGGGTGTTGCACGGGCTGCTATCGCTTAGCCGCGGCCGGGAAACAGCTCGGGCCTGAGTACCCCGTTCAGGCGCGGGTAGGGGATTTTCAGCTCGACGTGGCCCATGGAGTAGGGCGCGATGGCGTACACCTCGTACTTCACCACCACCGCGCCGTAGGTCAGGGCGATGTGGGGCGAGCGCTTGAATGGCCAGGTCTTGACGAACTCGGGGTCCTTGTCCACGCCGGTGCTGATCTGCCAGGCGCGGTGGGACTCCTCGACGGTCTTCCAGAAGGTCTCCTGCTGCCCGGGCAGCAGCATGTCGTCCAAAGTCAGTACCTTGTCCAGCTTGCGCGAATAGTTGATGAAGCCGCGCCCGGGCATGCCGTGGGCGCCGCCGGTGTCGAGGTAGCTCGACAATTCGACGATCACCAGGCCGTCATGCTGCTCGCGTACCTTGGCTTGCAGGTAGCTGCTGTTGCGCTTGTCGGCGTTGGCCAGGTACTGCTGTTCATAGGCTTTCAGCGAGGCCGGCGGGGTACCGCGCTGGTTGTCCTCGGTCAGTTGCAGCAGGCGTTTTTCGACAATGGCGTCGAGCTTGGGCAGGGCCGGGAAGTGCACGGTGTCGATGTTCACCAGCGGGCAGTCTCTTTCGCTGCAGCCGGGCTTGATGTGCTCCCAGGCGTCGCGCTTGACCTCCAGCGGGGCCCGGTAGTTGGGGGTGAACAGGCTTTGGCAGGCGCCGAGGGCGAGCGCCAGTACGGCCACGGAAGTCAGTTTGACGAGGGTCATGTCGGCTCTTTGAAAGCGGTGATGATCGGCCTTGGACCGCCTGCGCGGCCTTCAGTTCGCCACTAAGCTATCAGAGAGCGCGGCGCCTGTCCCGGCTGCGCGAACGGTCGGCACAAGGGGGTGAAACCGGGCGGCACGCAGAGTAGGATTGCGCGATGCGGTAAACGAGGTAATGAGGAGTTTGCATGACGGACACGTTGAATTCGGCACCGACCCAGGTCGAGATCGCCAAGCGCGAGCAGCTGTTCAAGGGCTTTTACAAGCTCGACAAGCTGCACCTGCGCCATGAGCTGTTTGCCGGTGGCATGAGCCGCGAGTTTACCCGCGAGCTGTTCGTGCGCCACGACGCGGTGTGCGTGCTGCCCTACGATCCGCAGCGCGACGAGGTGGTGCTGATCGAGCAGTTTCGCGTCGGCGCCATGGGCAAGGTGGCCAACCCCTGGTTGATCGAGATGGTCGCCGGGCTGATCGACAAGGACGAGCAACCCGAAGAGGTCGCCCACCGCGAAGCCGAGGAAGAAGCCGGCCTGACCTTCAGCGCGCTGTGGCCAATGACCAAGTATTTCCCGTCACCGGGCGGCAGCGACGAGTATGTGCACCTGTTCCTGGGCCGTTGCGTCAGCGAGGGTGCTGGCGGCCTGCACGGCCTGGAAGAAGAGAGCGAAGACATTCGCGTGCGGGTGTGGTCGTTCGAAGACGCCCTGCAGGCGGTACGTGACGGGCGCATCTGCAACGCTGCGGCGATCATCGGCCTGCAGTGGCTGGCGCTGAACCGTGATGAAGTTCGAGGTATGTGGAAGTGAACCTGCTACGCGAGCGTTATCGGGTCGACCTGGTCGGGCTGCAGACGGCTTGCGAGGCCAACTACGCCCGGCTGATGCGCCTGCTGCCAGACATGCGCACCACGCAAAGCTCACGGCGCATCGGCATGACCCAGGGCGACCAGATGCTCGGCGTGCTGGTGCTGGAAGTGGCGCTTGCCTGCCCGTACACCACTACATTGAAAGTGCGCCAGGAGCACAGCCTGCCGTGGCTGCCGGTACCGGAGCTGGAGGTGCAGGTGTACCACGACGCGCGCATGGCCGAGGTGGTCAGTGCCGAGCACACCCGCCGGCTGCGCAGCATCTACCCGTACCCCAATACCGCCATGCACCAGCCGGACGAAAAGGCCCAGCTCAACCTGTTCCTCGGTGAATGGCTGAGCCACTGCCTGGCCTGCGGCCACGAGTTGGAAGCGGTGCGTTAAAATGTGACGCGGTTTGGGTTGGAGTATTTGCTCCAGAACGATCCGCCGCCATAATCCGTGCTGAATCCGCCTGAGGAGACGGCCGTTGCCGCGACAACATTCCTTCCCGTCACCCGTTCATGTGGTGCAACTGACCGACGCTCACCTGTACGCCGACCCGGCAGGCAGCCTGTTGGGCCTGAAAACCCGCGACAGCCTGGCCCACGTGATCGGCCAGGTGCGCCGCGAGCAGCCGCGCATCGACCTGCTGCTGTGCACTGGCGACCTGTCCCAGGATGCCAGCGTGGCCTCCTATGAAGCCTTTCGCGATTTGACCTCGGTGTTCGACGCGCCCGCGCGCTGGCTGCCGGGCAACCATGACGAGGCGCAGGTGATGGCTGCTGTGGCGCCGGAGCTGGTGCAGGCAGTCACTGATATCGGCGCCTGGCGCATCGTCATGCTCGACTCGGCGGTGCTGGGTTCGACCTTTGGCCTGCTGGCCGAGGATCAGTTGGCGGTGCTGGACGAGGCTTTGAGTGCAGCAGGCGAGCGCCACTGCCTGCTGTGCTGCCACCACCAGCCGGTGGATATCGGTTGCGCCTGGATGGCGCCGATCGGCTTGCGCAATGCCGACGCCCTGCTGGCGCGGGTAAGAAGTTATCCACAGGTCAAGGCGGTGCTCTGGGGGCATGTGCACCAGCACTGGGACCAGTTGCGCGATGGTGTGCGCTACCTGGCCACACCGTCCACCTGCATCCAGTTCGCCCCGGGCAGCGCGGACTTCAAGGTCAGCGAAGAGCAGCCGGGCTACCGCTGGTTGCGCCTGCACGATGACGGGCGGTTGGAAACCGGCGTGGAGCGGGCGCTGGATTATGTGGTGAAGCTGGACTTCGACAGCCCGGGTTATTGAGGGCCTCGCTAATCCCCTGTGGGGCTTTAGCCGCGAAGCAGGCGCCGCGGTGGATGGCACCGGCTTGGCCGGTGTCCGCGGCTGAAGCCGCTCCTACAGGGGGGCGTGTTCAATCAGGCGTGCTTCTTGAAGAATTTGTGTCGAAAATCGCGCCGCTGAACCAATGCCCCTCGAACAGGCTACACTGCGCGTCTTTGCGCGCGGGGGCAGCATGTCGGGTTCCATCCTTTATATCCATGGTTTCAACAGCTCGCCGCTGTCGACCAAGGCGCGCCAGCTCGAGGCGGTGATGGGCCAGCTTGGCCTGGCTGACCGGCTGCGTGTGCCGGCCCTGCACCACCACCCGCGTCAGGCCATGCAACAGCTCGAAGCGGCTATCGCCGAGCTGGGCGCGCCCTTGCTGGTCGGCAGCTCCCTGGGCGGCTACTATGCCACCCACCTGGCCGAGCGCCACGGGCTCAAGGCCCTGCTGGTCAACCCGGCAGTCGCCCCGCACCGGCTGTTCGACGGCTACCTCGGCACCCAGCGCAACCTCTACACCGACGAAGCCTGGGAGCTGACCCACGACCATGTGGATGCCCTGGCCGAGCTTGAGGTGCCGCCGCCGGTGGATGCCGCCCGCTATCAAGTGTGGTTGCAGACCGCCGATGAAACACTGGACTATCGCCAGGCTCAGCACTACTACCGGGCCTGCGCCCTGCGTATTCAGGCCGGTGGCGACCACAGCTACCAGGGCTTTGCCGCGCAGTTGGCAGCGCTGCTGGCCTTCGCCGGTATTGCCCGCGGGCAGTATGCGGCGCTGGATTTTTCTGTATTTTGAGCTTTTTCGCATTCACCAGACTGACGACGAGACCCCATGGCCAATCCCAGCGCTAGCGCCTATAACGCAGACGCCATCGAAGTCCTCTCGGGCCTTGACCCGGTCCGCAAGCGGCCGGGCATGTACACCGACACCAGCCGGCCCAACCACTTGGCCCAGGAAGTCATCGACAACAGCGTCGACGAAGCCCTGGCCGGCCACGCCCGCTCGGTGCAGGTGATCCTGCACGCAGACCACTCGCTTGAAGTGTGCGACGACGGTCGCGGCATGCCGGTGGACATCCACCCTGAAGAGGGCGTGTCGGGTGTCGAGCTGATCCTCACCAAGCTGCACGCCGGCGGCAAGTTCTCCAACAAGAACTACCAGTTCTCCGGCGGCCTGCACGGCGTGGGCATTTCGGTGGTCAACGCCCTGTCGACCCAGGTGCGCGTGCGCGTCAAGCGTGACGGCAACGAGTACCAGATGACCTTCGCCGACGGTTTCAAGGCCAGCGAGTTGGAGGTGGTGGGCACGGTGGGCAAGCGCAACACCGGTACCAGTGTGTACTTCAGCCCCGACCCCAAGTACTTCGATTCGCCGAAATTTTCCATCAGCCGCCTCAAGCATGTGCTCAAGGCCAAGGCCGTTCTGTGCCCGGGGCTGTCGATCAGCTTTGAAGACAAAGGCACCGGCGAGAAGATCGAGTGGCACTACGAGGACGGCCTGCGTTCGTACCTGGTCGACTCGGTCAGCGAGTTCCAGCGCCTGCCCGACGAGCCCTTCTGCGGCAGCCTTGCCGGCAACAAAGAGGCGGTCGACTGGGCCCTGCTGTGGCTGCCCGAAGGCGGTGACAGCATCCAGGAAAGCTACGTCAACCTGATCCCTACCGCCCAGGGCGGCACCCACGTCAACGGCCTGCGCCAGGGCCTGCTGGATGCCATGCGCGAGTTCTGCGAGTTCCGCAACCTGCTGCCGCGCGGCGTGAAGCTGGCCCCCGAGGATGTGTGGGAGCGCATCTGCTTCGTGCTGTCGATGAAGATGCAGGAGCCGCAGTTCTCGGGCCAGACCAAAGAGCGCCTGTCCTCCCGCGAGGCGGCGGCGTTCGTCTCGGGTGTGGTCAAGGACGCCTTCAGCCTGTGGCTCAACGCCCACCCCGAGGTGGGCATGCAACTGGCGGAACTGGCCATCAGCAACGCCGGCCGGCGCCTGAAGGCCAGCAAGAAGGTCGAGCGCAAGCGCATTACCCAGGGCCCGGCACTACCCGGCAAGCTGGCTGACTGCGCAGGCCAGGACCCGATGCGCGCCGAGCTGTTCCTGGTCGAGGGCGACTCGGCCGGTGGCTCGGCCAAGCAGGCCCGGGACAAGGAATTCCAGGCGATCCTGCCGCTACGCGGCAAAATCCTCAACACTTGGGAAGTCGACGGCGGCGAAGTGCTGGCCAGCCAGGAAGTGCACAACATCGCCGTGGCCATTGGCGTCGACCCAGGCGCCACCGACCTGTCGCAGCTGCGCTATGGCAAGGTGTGCATCCTCGCCGACGCCGACTCCGACGGCCTGCACATCGCCACCTTGCTGTGCGCGTTGTTCGTCCAGCACTTCCGCCCGCTGGTGGAGGCCGGGCACGTGTACGTGGCCATGCCGCCGCTGTACCGCATCGACCTGGGCAAGGAAATCTACTACGCCCTGGACGAAGCCGAGCGTGACGGCATTCTCGACCGCCTGGTGGCCGAGAAGAAACGCGGCAAGCCGCAGGTCACCCGATTCAAGGGCCTGGGCGAGATGAACCCGCCGCAGCTGCGTGAAACCACCATGGACCCGAACACCCGCCGGTTGGTCCAGCTCACCCTGGACGACCTGCAAGGCACCACCGAGATCATGGATATGCTGCTGGCCAAAAAACGTGCGGGCGACCGCAAGAACTGGCTGGAGACCAAGGGCAACCTGGCCGAGGTTCTGGTTTGATGCGTCCGTTGCTGGCAGCCTGCCTGGCGCTGTGCGCCTTGCCGGCGCTGGCCGGCGACTGGCCGGAGCTCAAGCTCACCAGCGAGCATGTGGTGGACGGCATGCGTGGCGGCAACCTGTCGGGGCTGGCGCAGTGCCGTGGCGCGCTGTGGGCGGTGTCCGACCGCGATGACGACCGCATCTACCGCCTGGACCAGGCTGCAAACGCCTGGCAGGCCGAGCCGCTGGTGTTCAGTGCACCACCAGCGCCCGACAGCGGCCTGCCCTGGGGGGTGAAAATCCGCACCTGGGCGGCCTCGTTCGTGCGCGGTGGGGCGCTGGACTTCGAAGGCCTGGCGTGTGACCAGGCCGGCAACTTCTATGTGGTCAGCGAAGCGCAGACGGCGGTGTTGCAATTGCCGCTCGAGGGCGAGCCTGACTGGCTGAAGATCGACCAGGCCATGCTGCGACAGGCCCGAGCCAGCGGCATGCTGCTGAACTTCAACGCGTTGTTCGAAGGCCTGGCAATCAGCCCGGCGGGTGACCGCCTGTGGTTGGCTGCCGAGCGCGAACGCCGCGGCCTGCTGGCGGTGCAACGCCAGCAGTCGGTATGGACCTGCGCTGCCAGCTGCGTGCTGCTCAGCGAGGCGGGCCTTGAAATGCAGCCGGCGCAATTCCCCGGTGCCCGCCCGGTGTCGCGGGATTTCGCCGACCTGGCGTGGTTCGAGCACAAGCTGTTCACCCTTGAACGCAACGCCTATCGCATTTGCCGGCGTGACGCCGACAGCGGCGTGGTGGAGCGCTGCTGGTCGTTCGCCGCCGATGCGCTGGTGGAGTCGCGGCGTTACAGCCAGCCCTACGGCCTGGCCGAGGCGCTGGTGATCGACAAGGACGGCGCCTGGGTCGGGGTGGACAACAACGACCAGCCGCGCGCCGATGGCGAGGTCCGCCCGGTCGTCTGGCGCTTCGCAGCGCCTGCCGGCGGTTGGAGCGCCAACCCTTGAGCCAGCCACCGGGCAAGCGT
The DNA here is from genome assembly GCF_019139835.1 of Pseudomonas xanthosomatis. Classification (NCBI taxonomy): domain Bacteria; kingdom Pseudomonadati; phylum Pseudomonadota; class Gammaproteobacteria; order Pseudomonadales; family Pseudomonadaceae; genus Pseudomonas; species Pseudomonas xanthosomatis. The sequence goes on from NZ_CP077075.1 coordinate 1,033,839, forward strand.
GCGGGCAAGGTACTGATGGTCGTCGCCTGGGCGGCGGCGATGTTCCTTGCCACGCGCTTTTTCGGCCAGTGGGAAGACCGCCAGCAAAACCCCAACAGCGTGGTGCAGAGCCAGCAGGGCGACGGTTACATCGAGGTGCGCCTGCTGAGCAACGGCCAGGGCCACTTCGTCGCCGACGGCGCGATCAACGGCCAGGTGGTGCATTTCATGCTCGACACCGGTGCCACTGACGTGGCCATCCCCGAGACGCTGGCCCGCGACCTTGACCTGGCGCGCGGTGCGCCGGTGGTGCTGAGTACCGCCAACGGCCGTACCGAGGGCTACCGCACCCGGCTGGACACCCTCCAGTTGGGCGATATCCAGCTGCGCGACGTGCGTGCTCTTGTAGTCCCCGGCCTCGATGGCCAGGCGGTGCTGCTGGGCATGAGCGCCCTGAAACAACTTGAATTCACCCAGCGCGGCGGCACCATGCTGCTGCGCCAGAACCTGAAATGACGAGGCCCGCATGAGCGACTCACTGGAACTCAGCCTTGACGGCGTGGAACGCCGCTCCCTGGCTGACTTCACCGAACAGGCCTACCTCAACTACTCCATGTACGTGATCATGGACCGTGCGCTGCCGCATATCGGTGACGGCCTCAAGCCCGTGCAGCGGCGCATCGTCTATGCCATGAGCGAGTTGGGTCTGGACGCCGACTCCAAGCACAAGAAGTCGGCGCGTACCGTCGGCGACGTGCTCGGCAAGTTCCACCCCCACGGCGATTCGGCCTGCTATGAGGCCATGGTGCTGATGGCCCAGCCATTCAGCTACCGCTACACGCTGGTGGACGGCCAGGGCAACTGGGGTGCGCCGGACGATCCGAAGTCGTTCGCCGCCATGCGTTACACCGAGGCGCGCCTGTCGCGCTACTCCGAGGTGCTGCTCAGCGAGCTGGGCCAGGGCACCGTGGACTGGGTGCCGAACTTTGACGGCACTCTTCAGGAGCCGGCAGTGCTGCCGGCGCGCCTGCCGAACATCCTGCTCAACGGCACCACCGGCATTGCCGTGGGCATGGCCACCGACGTGCCGCCGCACAACCTGCGCGAAGTGGCCAGCGCCTGCGTGCGCTTGCTCGACGAGCCCAAGGCCACCCTCGAGCAGTTGTGCGAACACATTCAGGGCCCGGACTACCCGACCGAGGCCGAGATCGTCACCCCGCGTGCCGATATCCTGAAAATTTACGAAACCGGCAAGGGCTCGATCCGCATGCGTGCGGTGTACCGCGTCGAGGATGGCGACATTGTCGTCACCGCGCTGCCGCATCAGGTTTCCGGGGCCAAGGTGCTGGAGCAGATTGCCGCACAGATGCAGGCCAAGAAGCTGCCGATGGTCGCCGACCTGCGCGACGAGTCGGACCACGAGAACCCGTGCCGCATCGTGATCATTCCGCGCTCCAACCGCGTGGATGCCGCCGAGCTGATGCAGCACCTGTTCGCCACCACCGACCTTGAAAGCACCTACCGGGTCAACGTCAACATCATCGGCCTGGACGGGCGCCCGCAGCTGAAAAACCTGCGCGCGCTGTTGCTGGAATGGCTGGAGTACCGCATTGGTACCGTCCGTCGCCGCCTGCAGCACCGCCTGGACAAGGTCGAGCGGCGCCTGCACCTGTTGGACGGCTTGCTCACCGCGTTCCTCAACCTGGATGAAGTGATCCACATCATCCGCACCGAGGAACACCCCAAGCAGGCCCTGATCGCCCGTTTCGACCTGACCGAAATCCAGGCCGACTACATCCTCGAGACCCGCCTGCGCCAGCTGGCCCGCTTGGAAGAGATGAAAATCCGTGGCGAGCAGGACGAGTTGCTGAAAGAACAGAAGCGCCTGACCACCCTGCTGGGCAGCGACGCCAAGCTGCGCAAGCTGGTACGCAGCGAGCTGATCGAGGACGCCGAGACCTACGGCGACGACCGTCGCTCGCCGATCGTCGAGCGTGCCGAGGCCAAGGCCCTGTCGGAAAACGAGCTGATGCCGACCGAGCCGGTCACCGTGGTGCTATCGGAAAAGGGCTGGGTGCGTTGCGCCAAGGGCCACGATATCGACGCTACGGGGCTTTCGTACAAGGCCGGTGACGGCTTCAAGGCCGCCGCAGCCGGGCGCTCCAACCAGTTTGCCGTACTCATCGACTCCACCGGCCGCAGTTACTCGCTGGCCGCCCACAGCCTGCCGTCGGCCCGTGGCCAGGGCGAGCCGTTGACTGGCCGCCTGACCCCGCCGCCGGGCGCTACCTTCGAGTGCGTGCTGCTGCCTGAGGATGACGCGCTGTATGTGGTGGCTTCCGATGCCGGCTACGGCTTCGTGGTCAAGGGCGAGGACCTGCAGGCCAAGAACAAGGCCGGCAAGGGCCTGCTCAGCCTGCCCAACGGCGCCAAGGTGATGACCCCGCGCCCGGTGGCCAGCCGCGAGCAGGATTGGCTGGCTGCTGTTACCACCGAAGGGCGCCTGTTGGTGTTCAAGGTGGCCGACCTGCCGCAATTGGGCAAGGGCAAGGGCAACAAGATCATCGGCGTGCCGGGCGACCGGGTGGCCAGCCGTGAAGAATTCGTCACCGATCTTGCCGTGATCAGTGAGGGATCGACCCTTGTATTGCAGGCTGGCAAGCGTACCCTGTCTCTCAAGCCGGATGATCTTGAACACTACAAAGGTGAGCGGGGTCGTCGTGGTAGCAAATTGCCGCGAGGCTTCCAGCGCGTGGACGCCCTGATGGTCGAGAGCCCGGCTTAAGCGGGCGAGAAGTCTGGATCGGCGCTTTCAGCGCCGTTTCGGGCGGAAATACTGGAGTCGGGCGGTTATTTCGCGGATGATAGGCCCCCTGCGGCGCCGGCGTGGCCGAGTGCCCGAATGAATCTACACGAGTATCACTGCGGTCAGTCTTGTGACGGCCGCCTGGATGGGATGAATGAAATTTCTGCGCCTTCCATTTGCGCTGCTGATGACCGGCCTGCTGGGCCTGAGCGGCTGCAGCATGCACCAGCCGGTCGCGCTGTATCAGCTCGACAGCGGTGATCCCGGCCAGCCTTCACAGGCGTCGGGTATGGCGGTGGTGCTCGGCCCGATATCGGTGGCCGACTACCTGCAACGCGAGACGTTTTTGCAGCGTCAAGCCGATGGCAGCCTGACTGCGGCGACCGACGGTCGCTGGGCCGGCAGCCTTTCGTCGGATATCGACCAGTTGCTGGTTCGCCAGCTGGCCTGGCGCCTGGACAGCCAGCGCGTGGTATTGGCACCGGCCAGTGCCGGTTTCAGCCCGGACGTACAGGTGCTGCTGACCATCACCCGCCTGGACTCGGGCAAGAACCAACCGGCCATCCTGGATGCGCAGTGGCGCGTGCTGGACCGCCGTGGCCAGGTGCGTGACAACCGCATCGTCCACCTCGAGCAGCCTCACGCAGGCAGCGAGTCGGCCCAGGTACAGGCCCAGGGTCAGCTGCTGCAAAAACTCGCCGAGCAGCTCAGCACCACGGTCAAGCCGCTGGCCAACCAGCCAGCCATTGCCGAAACAGCGCCACGCAAGCAGGCCGCGCCGGTGCAGGTGAAGAAAGAGCCCGAGAAGCCGAAGATTCCGATGGCTTCGCCGATCCGTACCGATATGGAAGTCTATCGGTTCTGATCTTGCACACATGAAAAAGCCCGCAGCGATGCGGGCTTTTTTGTGGGCGTTGTCCCGTCCGAGCGCCACCTCTCATAGAACAACACATAACTCATTGATTTAGCAGGGACCTGTGGGAGCGGGCTTGCCCGCGAATACCGGCGAAGCCGGTGCCAAACACCGCGTCGCCTGCTTCGCGGTGGTTCGGCACCCCGACAAGCCCGCTCCCACAGGGGTCGCGGTACATCTGCGAGACTAGTTCTCTGCGCGACAGCGCAGCCCGAAAGGGCTGGGTGATCTCCTACAGGAGGCGGGCCCCTTGGGTCAGATCCTGCGTTCGTGCATGCGCGCCAGCTGGCGTTCGAGCATTGACGGGTAGGGCTCCATCAGCCGCTCCACGCAGCAGGCGCCTTCGGGGCTGGCGATCGGGCGGATGCGTGCGCGCTGGCGGATCAGGGCATCGTCGCTGATGCGCCGTTCCACCAGCAGCAGGTTGCGGCTGTGCTGCGACAGCGCCAGGGCATCCTGGGCCTGTTCGGTCATCAGCAGGTCGACCTGCTCCAACCCCTGCAGGTCGTCGGCCAGTACCAGGCCCAGTTGCAGTTGCAGGGTGATGCCGCTGTCGGCCACCTCGATCTGCAGGGCATGGCCCAGGGCACGCAGCAGCTCGCCGCAGCAGATGGCGTTGGTCAGGTAGTCCTCGCCGCAGTCACGGCTATGGAACAGCAACAGGGTGCTGCCATCGTTCAGCGTGTGCACTTCGCCTTCATACAGCGAGGCGGCCTGGTCGAGGCAGTCGCGGTAGCGCTCCAGCAACTCGGTCAGGCGAGTGCGCGGCAGGCGGCGCAACTGTTCCTGCGAGCCCAGTTGCACGGCCAGTACCGCGCTGCTTTGTGGCTCGTCCGACTCGGCAATGGCCGGTTTCGCCGGGGCGGCTTCGTCGTCCATCAGGCCGGCGAAGGCGTCGTCATCGTCGTCGTGGTCCTGGGCGACGACCTGGCTGCGCGGCGCGGGCTTGGCCGGCGCTGGCGCGTCGTCGTAGTCGTCCTCTTCGTACTCTTCTTCCGGTTCTGGCGGCGGCGGCGGGGCAAGACGGGCGTGCAGCTGGCGGGCCAGGTCGCCGATCTCGTCCTGGCGGTCGATCGCCGGAGTGTAGGGGTGCGGGTCGCGCAGCCATACCCGCAGTTGCAGCAGCGGGGTGGAGATGAAGCGGCCCAGGCGCAGGCTGAGGGTCAAGGCCAGGGCCAGCAGGATGGCGGCAAGGATGCCCATGCTCTGCAGGCTGATCAGCATGGGTTGCTGGAACTGGCTCATGTCCAGGCTGATGCGCAGTTGGCCGGCGGTCACGTCCTGGAAGGTGATCTTGGTCTGGTACAGGCCTTCGGCCTCACCCAGCAGGCTGTTGCGCGGGCGCTGCCCGGCCTCGGCGAGGATGCGGTTGTCGACGCTGTAGATGGCGGCATGGGCCACCAGCGGGTTCTTCACCAGGTTGCCGAGCAGCACGTTGAGGCTGAGGATGTCGTTGGACACCAGCAGTTCGGTGGCTGAGGTGGCGGTCTGCGTGGTCAGGCTCTGGCCCACGGCATCGGCCTGCTCATGCATGGCCTGTTTGAACTGTAAACCCATCACGCAGGCATAGATCACCAGGGCCAGGGCCACCAGGAAGATGTTATGGCTGGCAATGCGCAACGCCAGGGGGATACGGCGCTGGCTCAGGGCTCGATAGATCATCAGGAAGAAATTATCGGTTTTGACGGGCGTGGGCCGGTTCACAGAGCGCGGCTCTTTATGGCGAGTTAGGTGCTGCGCAGTATAGCGACCGGAGTTTTGTCGGCAAAGTATCGTTGGTGCCCGATGGTCACGGAAAGTCGGTAGAATGCGCATTTTTCATCGAAGTCGGAGCCAGGTTGTGCGCGAAATCGTTCTGATCAACATCACCGGTGAGGACCGTCCAGGTCTTACCGCGGCCATCACCGGCGTCCTGCTCCAGGGCGGTGTGAACATTCTCGACATCGGCCTGGCAGTCATGCACGGCACCCTGTCGTTCGGCATCCTGGTCGACATCCCCGACAACGAAGTAGCCACCGCACTGCTGCAAAGCGTGCAGTCCAAGGCCCACGAGCTGAACCTGCAGGCCCGCTACACGCCGATTTCTGAAGCCGACTACCAGCACTGGGCAGACAGCCAGGGTGAGCCGCGCCAGATCATCACCTTGCTCAGCCGCAAAATCACCCCCGAGCAGTTGCAGCGCGTCAGTGCGGTGATCAGCCAGTACGGCCTGACCATCGAGCGCATCGAGCGCCTGTCGGCCCGCGTGGTGCTGGATGCCCAGCAGGACAAGGGCAAGGCGGCGCTGGAAATTTCCGTGCGCGGCGAGCCAAGCGACGGCCAGGCGCTGCGTGCGGCGTTCTTTGCGCTGTCTGACGAGCTGAGCATCGACATCGCCTTCCAGAAGGACGACTTGTTCCGCCGCAACCGTCGCCTGGCGGTGTTCGACATGGACTCCACGCTGATCGAGGCCGAAGTCATCGACGAGCTGGCCAAGGCTGCCGGCGTGGGCGAGCAGGTGGCGGCAATCACCGAGCGGGCGATGCGTGGCGAGCTGGATTTCCGTGCCAGCTTCAAGGAGCGCATGGCGCTGCTCAAGGGCCTGGATGTGGGTGTGCTCGACCAGATCGGTGCCTCGCTGCGCCTGACCGAGGGCGCCGAGCACCTGTTCGCCGAGCTCAAGCGCCTGGGTTACAAGACCGCCATTCTGTCTGGCGGCTTCACCTACTTCGCCAAGCAGGTGCAGGCGCGCCTGGGCATCGATTACGTGTTCGCCAACGAGCTGGAAGTGGTCGACGGCAAGGTCACTGGTGTTGCCGTGGAGCCGATTGTCGACGCCCAGCGCAAGGCTGACCTGCTGCAGCAACTGGCCAGCGAAGAAGGGCTGCAACTGGAGCAGACCATCGCTGTGGGCGATGGCGCCAACGACCTGCCGATGCTGTCGCTGGCCGGCCTGGGCGTGGCCTTCCGCGCCAAGCCGCTGGTGCGCCAGTCGGCCCGCCAGGCCATCTCGACCCTGGGGCTGGATGGCGTGCTGTACCTGCTGGGCGTGCGCGACCGCGACGCGCGCGGCTGAGCGCTACCTGTGTAGGAGCCGGCTTGCCGGCGATGAGGCCCGATTGGGCGCTGTAAGTCCCCGCTGGATGGCACCGGCTTTGCCGGTGATCGCCGGCAAGCCGGCTCCTTCAGGGGGCGGCGGTAAAGCAAAAAAAAGCCCTGCATGTGCAGGGCTTTTTTGGTTCGTCAGGCCTGCGCTGGCACCGCCAGCAGCTCGCCCATGCGTACTGCGGAACCGGCTCCCAGGCTTTGCGCCCACTTCACCTGCTCGGGGCCAAACAGCACGATGGCGGTGGAGCCCAGCTTGAAACGCCCCAGTTCGGCGCCCTTTTCCAGGTGGATCGGCGCACGGCTGGCTTCGTCGTAGCGGAAGGTCTTCAGCTCGCGCTTGGGTGGGGTGACCAGGCCGGCCCAGACGGTCTCGATCGAGGCGACGATCATTGCACCCACCAGCACCACGGCCATCGGCCCGCGCTCGGTGTCGAACAGGCACACCACGCGCTCGTTGCGGGCGAACAGCTCAGGGACGTTCTCGGCGGTAGTCTGGTTGACCGAGAACAGCCGGCCAGGCACGTAGACCATCTCGCGCAGGGTACCGGCCAGCGGCATGTGCACGCGGTGGTAGTCCTTGGGCGACAGGTAGATGGTGGCAAACTCGCCGCCCATGAACGGCGCAGCCAGTGCCGGGTCGCCGCCCAGCAGCTCGAGGGCGCTGAAGCTGTGGCCCTTGGCCTGGAAGATGCGGCCGTGCTCGATCGGGCCGAGCTGGCTGACGGCGCCGTCGGCCGGGCACAGGATGGCCCCCGGGGTTTCGTCCAGCGGGCGTGCGCCAGGCTTGAGGGCGCGGGTGAAGAACGCGTTGAAGTGCTCGTAGGCAGTGAGGTCTTCGACCAGCGCCTCGGCCATGTTTACCTGGTAGCGCTTGGCGAACCAGGCGGTGAAGGCGTTCTTGAACCAGCGTGCGCGGCACTCTGCGACGCAGCCGGCCAGGCGCGACAGCAGGTGGTGCGGCAGCAGGTACTGGCTGATGATGAACAGACGGGATTTCATGCAGGTTCCTTAGACTTCTACAGGCGTGTCCGGGTGGTTGCCCCATTCGCTCCACGAACCGGCGTAGGCCTTGATGCGTGGGTAGCCGAGGGCCTTGGCCACCAGGTAGGTGAAACCGGAGCGGCGGTGGGTCTGGCAGTGGGTGATCACTTCCTTGTCGGGGGTGATGCCCAATTGCCGGAGAACGTCGGCGATGTCTGCGCGTATGCGCAGGTGGTCGTTGAGGTCCATGCCGGCGGTCCACTCGAAGTTGATCGCGCCGGGAATGTGCCCGCCCTTGGCGGCCAGGACCTTCTCGCCGGTGAATTCCTGCGGGCCGCGGGCGTCCCAGATGACTAGGTCGTCGGCGCCCAGGCGGCTTTGCAGGTACTCGCGGGTGGCGGTGGGGGCGCTGCTGAGTTGCAGGCGCACCGGGGTGGTGCCGGGGGCCGGTACGTCGGTGGACAGTTTGTCTGCCGGCCAGGCCTGGATGCCGCCGTTGAGGTAGTGGTAGTGGCGGTGGCCGATGACGTCGAGCAGCCAGATGAAACGCCCGGCCCAGCCGCCGCCTTCGTCGTCATACACAACGTACACCGCGTCATCGCGGTGGCCGAGCTCGCTGAACAGTTTTTCGAGGTCCGCCTGGGCTGGCAGCAGGCCGGGGGCCGGGGGCTGGCCGAGCTGGGTACGCTTGCCTTCGACGAAGCGCGCCCCGGGGATGTGCCCGCTGACATAGCGGTTGGCGCTGCTCAGGTCGACCAGGATCAGCCGGGGCGAGCCCAGGCGCGGCAACAGGTCGGCGGCTTCGATCACCAGGGGCAAGCCGGAAAAGTCAGTCATCCACGGTCTCCGGGGTGGAAAGAGGGGCGATTGTAGCGCAAGGCTCACGCATTGCGACTGGCAAACAGGGCCAGGGCGCGCTCGATGCATTGCGCGGTTTTGCCGAAGGCTTGCACGCTGACATCGGCCAGTGGCTTGCCGCCCTGGTCGGCCACCGCCAGCATCAGCACCTGGCCGCCTACTGCCAGTGAGCGCAGCAGCAGGTGCTCGCCACTGAAGAACGCCCGCAGCGGCGCCGGCAGCAAGGCTGCGAGTTGGGCGTGGTTGTCTGGCGTAACCCGCAACTGCCCGGCCTGGGCCATGAGCTTTTGCAGCAGTTTGTTCTGCTGCACTGGCAGGGCCATGGCGCCTGCTTCGGCGGGCAGGCCGACGGTTTGTTGCACGCGCAGGTAATCGCTGGCCTTGTCCAGGCTCAGCAGCATGACCCGTTGCATGCCGCACGCCTGCAGGGCTTCACGGGCCTGCGCCGACAAGTGCACGGCGTTGCTGAACGGACTGGGCTGGGCCAGCAGCTCCTGGCACGCCGAGCGCCAGTGGGCGAGGTCTTCGCTGCTGGGCGGCGGCGGGGTAAGCATGTCCGGGTGCGGGCGGCGCTGGTCCCAGGGCCAGATCAACGCCTCGGCCGGGTGGAACAGGGCATGGCGGGCATGGTGGCGGGCGCTGGCGGCAGCCTGCTGGTGGACCTGCTGCTGCACATCGTCCAGCGAGGTTTGCAGGTACAGCGCGGTCAGCAATTGCCAGCGCAGCAGGTGCGGGTTGTCCCAGCCCACCTGGGCGGCCAGGGCCAGGCCGTTGGCCAGCAGCACGGTATTAGGTGGCTGGTTGAACCAGCGGCGCAGCGCCGGCTCTTCGTCCAGGCGGTGCTGTTGCTCCAGCGGGTCGGGCTCGCGGGCGATGTTCAGCACCTGGGCCAGTTGCTCGCGCTCCTCGGTCAGCAGGCGGTAGCCCTGGGTGACCCAGCCCGGCAGGCGCCAGTGCTCGGCCACGGCCTGGCACAGCTGCATGATGCGCACGCCGAACAGCTGCTGCTCGACAACGCCTGCGTCCTCGCCCTTGTGGATAACCCGCAGTTCCCAGGCATCCAGCAGCTTGGGGTAGGCCACGGCCATGGCCCACATGGGCGAGAGGAACAGCAGGCTGCCCCAGTGGATCTCCTGCCACAGGCGCGCCAGGCGGCTGGCGAACAGGCCGTTGGCCTGCTGCGTGGCGTGCTGGCTGATCAGCAGGAACTGGCGCAGCACCGGCGGCAGGTTGTCGCTGTGCAGTGAGGGCAGGCGCGCCAGCAGTTGTGAAATGCGTTCAAGGCCCAGGCGGTTGAGGGCGATTTCCAGGCTTTCGGCGGGCTCGGCCTGGCTGGCGTTGGCCGAATGGTTGGCCTCGCGCATGACGCACAGCACCAGCGCAGGGCTGTCCTGCATCAGTTCGGCGATGTCACGCAGCGAGCGGCGGCTGTCGTTGATGGCCTGCACGACGCGGTCGTGGCTCTCTTTGGGCACGGGTATGCGTACGCCGTCGAGCAGTTTGACCCAGGCGTCAAGACTTGACGGGGGCTGACTTGGCACCTTGGTTTCAATTGGCATATTGACATCAGTCCAAACTGGCTTTTCGCTTTGAGTGGCTATAGTCTGGCGCAGTTCTGCCGATAAGTAGAAGAAGAGTTTTAAGGCTCCCGTCCCCGACCCTGACCACGACAGCAAGTGCTCTGAACCTATGGCTAAAATTATCGGCATCATCGTCGTATTCGCGAGCGTGCTCGGCGGCTACGTACTTTCCCACGGCAAGATCGCGGCACTGATTCAGCCGTTCGAAGTGCTGATCATCGGTGGCGCGGCCTTCGGTGCGTTTCTTCAGGCGAACCCTGGTTACATGACCCTGCATGTGGTCAAGAAGTCGCTGAAGATGTTCGGCAGCCGTTTCACCCACACCTTCTATCTGGAGGTGCTGGGCCTGGTGTACGAGATCCTCAACAAGAGCCGCCGCGAAGGCATGATGGCCATCGAGGGCGACATCGAGGACGCCGCTGCCAGCCCGATCTTCGCCAAGTACCCTGCGGTACTGGGCGATGAGCGCATGACCGCATACATCTGCGACTACTTGCGCATCATGTCCACCGGCAACATGGCTCCCCACGAGCTCGAAGGCCTGTTCGACATGGAACTGCTGAGCATGAAGGAAGAGCTCGAGCATCCCTCCCACGCGGTCAACGGCATTGCCGACGGCATGCCCGGCTTCGGTATCGTCGCGGCGGTACTGGGTATCGTGGTGACCATGGCTTCGCTGGGCGAAGGCGACCAGGCCTCCATCGGCCTGCACGTCGGCGCGGCGCTGGTCGGTACCTTCTTCGGTATTCTGGCGGCCTACGGCTTCTTCGGCCCGCTGGCCAAGTGCCTGGAGCACGACGCCAAGGAAGAGATCAACCTGTACGAATCGATCAAGGCCTCGCTGGTGGCTTCGGCCTCGGGCATGCCGCCTTCGCTGGCCGTGGAATTCGGGCGCAAGGTGCTGTATCCGAAGCACCGTCCGAGCTTCGCCGAGCTGGAACAAGCGGTTCGCGGTCGCTGAGTCATGGAGAACAATCAGCCGATAATCATCAAGCGCGTCAAGCGCTTCGGTGGCGGGCACCATGGCGGTGCCTGGAAAATCGCCTTTGCCGACTTCGCCACGGCGATGATGGCGTTCTTCCTCGTGTTGTGGCTGCTGTCCACCGCCACGCCCGAGCAGAAGATCGCCATCGCCGGCTACTTCAAGGACCCGATCGGCTTCTCCGAGAGCGGCACGCCCTACATCATCGACCTGGGTGGCTCGCCGCAGCTGGCACCGGAAAAGACCATCAACCCTGAGACCAAGTCCGAACCGACCCCTGACACCAGCATCCAGCTGGACAAGGACAAGGTCGAGACCATGGCCGAGCAGGTTGAGCGCGAGCGCCTCGAGTTGCTGCTGCAGGAGCTGCAGAACAAGGTCGAGGAAAACCCCGAACTGCAGAAGTTCAAGGACCAGATCCTGTTCGAGATCACCCAGGACGGCCTGCGCATCCAGATCATGGACGCCGAAAACCGGCCGATGTTCGACCTGGGCAGCGCGCGCCTGCAGCCGTACTTTGAAGACATTCTGCTGGCCATGGCCGACACCATCAAGGCGGTGCCGAACAAGATCAGCGTCAGCGGCCACACCGATGCCAAGCCTTATTCGGGCACTGGCGACTTCGGCAACTGGGAGCTTTCGGCCAACCGTGCCAACGCCGCGCGCCGCGCGCTGGTTGCCGGTGGCTACCCGGACAGCCAGGTGGCGCGGGTGGTGGGCTACGCCTCGTCGTCGCTGTTCGACCGCAAGAACCCGCTCAACCCGGTCAACCGCCGTATCGACATCATCGTGCTGACCAAGAAGGCCCAGCGTGATATCGAGGGCGAGCAGGGCGCGCCTGACGCCCAGCCCGGGGCTGCACCGCCCGCCGGCGGTACGCCGGGCGCTGCTGCTCCGGGTGTGCCACCGGCAGGCGCCGCGGCGCCTCAGGACCCGATGCAACCGCGAGAGCTGCGCCAGAAGCTGAACATCTTCGAGGATGGCGTGTTGAAGATGGACGAGCAGAAGAACCAGTGACCGAACAAGGGCCGTGCAAGCGTCAGACCGGTCGGTTAGCAATTGGGGCTGCTTTGCAGCCCTTCGCGGGCAAGCCCGCTCCCACAGGTACTGCGCCAGCTTGAGGCTTGGCGCGTTCCTGTGGGAGCGGGCTTGCCCGCGAAGGGCCGCATTGCGGCCCCAATTTCGTTAAAGGACTGGCATTGCGCGCAAGCGGCCCTTTTTCTTTGTGCTCAGAACCCTCGGCGGATCTTGGCCTTCAGGTCGGTATGGAAGAAGTCGGCGTTGTCCCGGTCATGGGCGTGGTGCCCCTCACGGGCCGGCGCCATGGCCCGGTGGAAGGTGCACTCTTCGTGGTAGGCACGCACGAACAGGTCGATGTGTTCGCGCTCATGCAGCAGCGGCCAACGTTCCAGATAGCCCGGCAACGGCGCCGGCCCGCTGCGGTAGAGGCTGATACGCCGGTTGCTGGTGGCGGCGGCGCCCAGTTGCCAGGCCACCCACCAGTTCTCGGCGGCCTGCTGCGACAGCACGCAGATCAGGTGGGTGCTGTCGGCCAGATACTGGCGCAGGCTCACGCAGATGTCGTCGAAGGTCTGGCAGGTGGCATCGTCGTAGCGCGTCAGCTGGGTGGGGATGCCTTCGAGCAGCAGGCGCTCGTTGAGGATGAACGCGTCAAGGCGCTGGTCGTGCTGGTAGCTGATAAAAACAGGCATCAGGCGCGCCCTCCCGTTGCGTGGGGGAGGTGATGCGGGGCGGGTTTCGTCATTGTGTGTCCTTCCATGCCGCAGGCTGATGGGCCGCCAATGCATGCGGCCCGTAGCCTGGACAATCCATGAAGGACAGGTCCTTCAACAACACCTGACGCAAAAATCAGAAGGGTCCTACAGGCGAATGTAATTTGCCCTACGCAGCGACCTCAGTAAGTGTCTTCCGGCAGGCTGGCGATGATCGAGCGGTAGCTGTTCATTCGCTGTTGCGACACACGCCCCTCGTCCAGCGCCTTGAGCAGTGCGCAGCCCGGTTCGCGGTCGTGCTTGCAGTCGCGGAAGCGGCAGTGGCCGATCAGCTCGCGGAACTCGATGAAACCGTCCTCGACGTCAGCGCGGCTGACATGGCCCAGGCCGAACTCGCGGATGCCCGGCGAGTCGATCAGGTCGCCGCCGTTGGGGAAGTGGTACAGGCGTGCGGTGGTGGTGGTGTGGGTGCCCTGGCCGGACCATTCAGACAAGTCGCCCACGCGCGTGCCGGCATCCGGCAACAGGCTGTTGACCAGCGACGACTTGCCCACGCCCGACTGGCCGACGAACACACTGATGTGGCCATCCAGCGTCTGCTGCAGGCGCTGCATGCCGTCGCCCTGGTGCGCGGACACCTCCAGCAGCGGGTAGCCCAGGGCGCGGTACACCTCGAGCATGGCGTGCAGGGTCGGGCCGTTTTCATCGTTGATCAGGTCGGCCTTGTTCAGCAGCAGCAGCGGGCGTATGCCGGCGTGCTCGGCGGCCACCAGGTAGCGGTCGATCAGGTTGGGGTGCGGCTCGGGCGCCGGGGCGAAAACGATGACGATCAGATCGACGTTGGCCGCCACCGGCTTGAGCTGGCCATGGTTGTTCGGCCGGCACAGCTCGGTGCTGCGCGGCATCTGCGCGACGATCACGCCGATGCCCTGGTTGCCGGCGCGCCACACGACCCGGTCACCGGTCACCAGTGCCGGCAGGTTGGCCCGCAGGTGGCAGCGGAACACCTGGCCTGCGGCTTCGCCGTCCTGGGCCTCGACCTCCACCTGCACGCCAAAGTGGGCGATCACCAGGCCCAGCTGCTCCGGCCCCAGGTCGCCGCCTTCCAGCTCCTGCAGCGCGTGCTGCTCGCGTTTGGCGGCGCGGGCGGCGCGTTCACCCTGGATCTTTTCGATGCGCCAGTTCTGGCGGCGGTTGAGCTGGCGTTTGGCCATGAAGGTTCCGTGCAGGAGGGAATGAAAACGGGCCGCAGTTTAGCACGCTGCGCCCATCGGCCGCCGCGCTAGGCTAATATGACCGGCTACTTGAGGAGCACACCCATGCAGAACCCACAGAACCTGATCTGGATCGATCTGGAAATGACCGGCCTGGATCCGGACAGCGATGTCATCATCGAGATGGCCACCATCGTCACCGACAGCGAGCTGAACACCCTGGCCGAAGGCCCGGTGATCGCCATCCACCACAGCGACGAAGTGCTGGCGCGCATGGACGAGTGGAACACCCGCACCCACGGCGGCTCGGGCCTGACCCAGCGCGTGCGCGAAAGCAAGGTGAGCATGGCCGAGGCCGAGGCGCAGACCATCGCCTTCCTCGAGCAGTGGGTGCCCAAGGGCAAGTCGCCGATCTGCGGCAACAGCATCTGCCAGGACCGGCGTTTTCTGTACCGCCACATGCGCGGGCTGGAGAACTACTTCCACTACCGCAACCTCGATGTGTCGACCTTGAAAGAGCTGGCTGCGCGCTGGGCGCCGGATGTACGTGACAGTTTCAAGAAGGGCAGCACTCACCTGGCGCTTGACGACATTCGCGAGTCGATCGCCGAGCTGCGTCACTATCGCGAGCATTTCATCAAGTTCTGACCCTGCCGTGCGCCGGCGATCGTCGGCGCGCCCTCTTTTGGTGCCCCGCGCTACTGGGTAGACTGCGCGCCTTTCCCGCACGGACCTGCACCATGTTGCTGATGCTCTACCTCATCGCCATCACCGCCGAAGCCATGACCGGGGCGCTGTCTGCCGGCCGCCGGGGCATGGACTGGTTCGGCGTGGTGCTGATCGCCTGCGTTACCGCACTGGGTGGCGGCTCGGTACGCGACGTGCTGCTTGGGCACTATCCGCTGACCTGGGTGAAGCACCCCGAATACCTGGTGCTGACCAGTTTCGCCGCCTTGCTGACCATCTTCATCGCCCCGCTGATGCGCCACCTGCGCTCGCTGTTTCTGGTGCTCGATGCTCTGGGGCTGGTGGCGTTCACCCTGATTGGCTGCATGACCGCGCTGGAAATGGGCCAGGGCATGCTGGTGGCGTCGATCAGCGGGGTGATCACCGGGGTGTTTGGCGGCATCCTGCGGGATATCTTCTGCAACGACATCCCGCTGGTGTTTCGCCGTGAGTTGTATGCCAGCGTTTCGTTTGCCGCAGCGTGGTTCTACCTGGGCTGCGTGTACTTCAAGGTCCCGGCGGAGCAGGCCATGTTGTTGACCCTGTTCGGCGGGTTTCTGGTGCGCTTGCTGGCGATTCGTTTCCACTGGGAAATGCCCAAGTTTCACTACAACGACCAGCAATAATCTGCAGCGAGCCTCTCTGTAAGCGCGGGCTCGCCCGCGATCACCTGCGTAGCGGGTGGCAGGCCATCCTGATGTAGTGCCTGCTCCGGCCTCATCGCCGGCAAGCCGGCGCCTACAGGGCGCCGTGCCGCTCCAGTGCCCACTCCACATGCTCGCGGACCAGCTCCGACGGGTCGTCCCTGCGGGCTTTGAGCGCCTCCAGCACCGGTATGGTGGTGGGCGCGTTGCCCAGCCCCACCGCCAGGTTGCGTGAAAACCGCTCGTAACCGGCGCGCCGCAGCGGCGAGCCTTCGGTGCGGGCGAGGAAGCGCTTCTCATCCCACAGGAACAGTTCGGCCAGCTCGATGTTGTCCAGCCCGCGCCGGGGCATGAAGTCGTCTTCGTTGGTGGTCTTGGCGAAGCGGTTCCACGGGCATACCAGCTGGCAGTCGTCACAGCCGAACACGCGGTTGCCGATCAGCGGGCGCAGCTCAACCGGGATGGCATGGCGCAGCTCGATGGTCAGGTACGAGATGCAGCGCCGCGCATCGAGCTGGTAGGGGCCGACGAAGGCCTGGGTCGGGCAGATGTCCAGGCAGGCCTGGCAGCGGCCACAGTGGTCGCTGCCCTGGATGCCGTCGATGGGTAGTGGCAGGTCGACGAACAGCTCGGCGAGGAAGAAATAGCTGCCGGCCTTGCGGTTGAGCAGCAGGGTGTTCTTGCCGATCCAGCCAAGGCCTGCCTCTTGCGCCAGGGCCTTTTCCAGCACCGGGGCGCTGTCGACGAAGGCGCGGTAGCCGAACGGGCCGATGGCCTCCTGAATACGGTCGGCGAAGTGCTGCACGCGCTTGCGCACCAGCTTGTGGTAGTCGCGGCCCAGGGCATAGCGGGCGATATAGGCTTTTTCCGGTTCGGCCAGGCGTTTGGCCATTTCGGTGTCGCCGGGCAGATAGTCCATGCGCAGCGAAATCACCCGGATGGTGCCGGGGATCAACTGGTCGGGGTGCGAGCGCTTGCTGCCGTGCTCGCCCATGTATTCCATTTCGCCGTTGTAACCGGCGGCCAGCCAACGCTGCAGGTGTTGTTCGTGTTCGCCAAGGTCGACCCCGGCGATGCCGACGTGGGCAAAACCGAGTTCCTGGCCCCAGTCCTTGATGGATTGGGCCAGTGCGGCGATGTCTGGAGTGTTGGCGGGCATGGAAGGGGCAAGCATTACAGGACTAGGTGCGTATAATTCTGCCAGACATCGGAGCCTTTGACCCCATGCCTCAGACCAAACACCCCAACAGCAGCCCGCAGATACTCGACCGCCAAACCCTGGCAGGCCTGGCGCCACGCCCGCTCGACGCACACAAGGCCGACTTCGGCCATGTGCTGGTGATCGGCGGCGACCTGGGCACCGGCGGCGCGGTGCTGCTCAGCGCCGAGGCGGCGTTGCGCTGCGGTGCAGGATTGGTCAGCGTGGCGACGCGCCCTGAGCACGTGGCGGCGGGGCTGGCGCGGTTGCCCGAAACCATGTGGCTGGGGGTGCATTCGGCCAACCAGCTGATGGGTGTGCTGCCGCGGGCCTCGGTGCTGGTGGTGGGGCCGGGCCTGGGCCAGGCCGCCTGGGGGCGCAGCCTGCTGTCGGCGGTAACCCACGCGCGCCTGCCGCAGGTGTGGGACGCCGATGCGCTCAACCTGCTGGCCGGGGCGCCGCTGGCGCTGCCCAGTGGCAGTGTGCTTACCCCGCACCCGGGCGAAGCGGCGCGCTTGCTGGGCATCTCCACCGAGGCAGTGCAGGCCGACCGCCCGGGGGCTGCGCGCAAGTTGGCGCGCCGCTATGCCAGCGTTTGTGTGCTCAAGGGCGCCGGCACGCTGGTGGCCGACCCTGCCGGGCGCCTGGCGCTGTGCGAGCGCGGCCACCCGGCCATGGCTGGTGCCGGCTTGGGCGATGTGCTCACCGGCGTTGTCGCGGCGCTGCTGGCCCAGGGCCTGGAGGCCTGGCCTGCGGCGTGCCTGGCGGTGTGGTTGCATGCCCGCGCCGGCGAGCGCCTGGGGCGGGGCGGAAGAGGGCTGGCGGCCAGTGATCTGGTACCGGTCATAAGAGAGTTGTTGGAGGAGCATTGCCCGTGTTGAACCTGTTTCTGGCCGACGAACCGGCCACCGTCGCCTTTGGCGCCAAGCTCGCCGAGGTGACCGGCGGCCATGGCGTGATTTTTCTGGAGGGCGACCTGGGCGCCGGCAAGACCACCCTGTCGCGCGGGCTGATCCGCGGCCTGGGCCATGAAGGGGCGGTGAAGAGCCCGACCTTCACGCTGGTCGAACCCTACGAGATCGGCGCCATTCGCGCCTACCACTTCGACCTGTACCGCCTGGCCGACCCGGAAGAACTCGAGTTCATGGGCATCCGCGATTATTTCGAGGATGACGCCCTGTGCCTGTTCGAATGGCCTCAGAAAGGTGCGGGCGTTTTGCCAAAGCCCGACCTGACCATTACCATAAGCCCGCAAGCGGGCGGGCGTTCGCTGTGCCTTGCGCCACAGAGCGCGCGCGGCGAGGCCTGGTGCAAAAAACTGGGTTAAGAATTCATACAGTAAGTGGGGAAAGGTATGCGCATACGCGCACTGGTCGCTGTGGTTGGGCTGCTGCTGACAGCGGTGACCGTTGACGCTCTGGCCGTCACTCAAGTCAAGAGCGTGCGCCTGTGGCGCGCGCCGGACAACACGCGGCTGGTATTCGACCTGTCCGGGCCGGTGCAGCACAGCGTCTTCACCCTGACCGCACCTGATCGGCTGGTCATCGACATCAACGGTGCCACGCTCGGCGGGCCGTTGAACGTGGCCACCTCGAACACGCCGATCACCAGCGTGCGTTCGGCCCAGCGCACCCCCACCGACCTGCGCGTGGTGGTCGACCTTAAAAAGTCGGTGACGCCCAAAAGCTTCACCCTGGCGCCCAACGCCCAGTACGGCAACCGCCTGGTGGTCGACCTGTACGACCAGGAAGCCGACGCCATCGCCGCCAGCAGCCCGACCCCGCCACCGGCTCCGCAAGCGCCGGCCACCACCCCGGCAGTGCCGGTAAGCCCGGCGCAACCGGCGATCAAGCTGCCGCCAGCCCCTTCCGGCAAGCGTGACATCGTGGTGGCCATCGATGCCGGCCACGGCGGTGAAGACCCGGGCGCCTCCGGCTCGCGTGGCCAGCACGAAAAAGACATCGTGCTGCAGATCGCCAAGGAGCTGCAGCGCCAGATCAACAGCGAGAAGGGCTACCGCGCCGAACTGACCCGTACCGGCGACTATTTCATCCCGCTGCGCAAGCGCACCGAGATCGCCCGCAAGAAGGGCGCAGACCTGTTCGTTTCGATCCACGCCGACGCCGCGCCGTCCAAGGCCGCCTTCGGCGCCTCGGTGTTTGCACTGTCTGACCGTGGAGCAACCTCCGAGACCGCGCGCTGGCTAGCCGACACGGAAAACCGCTCCGACCTGATCGGTGGTGCCGGCAACGTCAGCCTCGACGACAAGGACCGCATGCTGGCCGGTGTACTGCTCGACCTGTCGATGACCGCCACACTCAGCTCCAGCCTGAACGTGGGGCAAAAGGTGCTGGGCAACATGGGCCGGGTCACGCCGCTGCACAAGCAGCGTGTCGAGCAGGCCGGCTTCATGGTGCTAAAGTCCCCGGATATCCCGTCGATTCTGGTGGAAACCGGGTTCATCTCCAACGCCAACGAGGCCGCCAAGCTGGCCACCGCCAGCCACCAGCAGGCCCTGGCGCGCTCCATCCACACCGGCGTGCGGCAGTTCTTCCAGCAGAACCCGCCGCCTGGCACCTACATCGCCTGGCTGCGCGACAGCGGCAAGATCGCCCAGGGCCCGCGTGACCACACCGTGCGCTCGGGCGAAACCCTGGCGATGATCGCCGTGCGCTACCAGGTCAGCGTTGCCAGCCTGCGCAGCACCAACAGCCTGAAAACCGATGAGCTGAAGATCGGCCAGCATCTGGACATTCCGGCCACCACCCTGGCGTCCCAGCAATGAGTGGTGGTTCGCGCATCCAGCTGCTCAGCCCGCGGCTGGCCAACCAGATCGCTGCCGGCGAGGTGGTCGAGCGCCCGGCCTCGGTGGCCAAGGAGCTGCTGGAAAACAGCCTGGACTCCGGCGCCCGGCGCATCGAGGTCGAGGTGGAACAGGGCGGCGTGAAGCTGCTGCGGGTACGTGACAACGGCAGCGGCATCGCCCCGGATGATCTGCCGCTGGCCCTGGCCCGCCACGCCACCAGCAAGATTCGCGAGCTGGAAGACCTCGAAGGCGTACTGAGCCTTGGCTTTCGTGGTGAAGCTCTGGCGTCGATCAGCTCGGTGGCGCGGCTCACCCTGACCTCGCGCACCCAGGATGCCAGCGAAGCCTGGCAGGTGGAAACCGAAGGTCGCGACATGCTGCCGCGGGTGCAGCCCGCCGCGCACCCGGTCGGCACCTCGGTGGAGGTGCGCGACCTGTTCTTCAACACCCCGGCCCGGCGCAAGTTCCTCAAGGCCGAGAAGACCGAATTCGACCACCTGCAGGAGGTCATCCGGCGCCTGGCGCTGGCGCGTTTCGACGTGGGCTTTCACCTGCGCCATAACGGCAAGACTGTCTTCAGCCTGCACGAGGCCGCCGACGATATGGCCCGCGCGCGCCGGGTCGGCACCATTTGCGGGCCGGGCTTTCTCGAGCAGGCGCTGCCCATCGATGTAGAGCGCAACGGCCTGCGCCTGTGGGGTTGGGTCGGCTTGCCGACCTTCTCGCGCAGCCAGGCCGATTTGCAGTACTTCTTCGTCAATGGCCGCGCCGTGCGCGACAAGCTGGTGGCCCACGCGGTGCGCCAGGCCTATCGCGACGTGCTGTTCAACGGCCGCCACCCGACCTTTGTGCTGTTTCTGGAGTGCGACCCGACCGGGGTGGACGTCAACGTGCACCCGACCAAGCACGAAGTGCGTTTCCGTGAGGGGCGTACAGTCCACGACTTCCTGTATGGCACGTTGCACCGGGCATTGGCCGATGTGCGCCCGGAAGACCAGTTGGCCGCGCCGGCGGCGACCACCGAGATGCTCCGCCCCACCGGCCAGCAGGCTGGTGAGTTCGGCCCGCAAGGCGAGATGCGCCTGGCCTCGCCCGTGCTCGAGCAACCCCAGGGCGAGCAGCGCCCGGCGTTCAGCAACAACGGCGCGGGCGCCGGTTATCAGTACCAGTACACCCCGCGCCCGGCGCAGCCGGTGAATGTCGGCGAAGCGCAAGCGGTGTACCGCGAGTTCTACGCCCCACTGGACAACGCCCAGGCAGCATCATCGGGCGCGCTGCCGGAAAGCCAGGGCGACATCCCGCCGCTGGGCTACGCCCTGGCTCAGCTCAAGGGCATCTATATCCTCGCCGAGAACGCCATTGGCCTGGTGCTGGTGGACATGCACGCCGCCCATGAGCGGATCATGTACGAGCGCTTGAAAGTGGCGATGGCCAGCGAAGGCCTGAGCGGCCAGCCGCTGCTGGTGCCCGAGTCGCTGGCCCTGAGCCAGCGCGAGGCCGACTGCGCCGAGGAGCACGCCCAGTGGTTCCAGCGCCTGGGCTTCGAGCTGCAGCGCCTGGGCCCCGAAACCCTGGCGATTAGGCAGATCCCGGCACTGCTCAAGCAGGCCGAGGCCAACCGCCTGGTGATGGACGTGCTGGCCGACTTGATGGAGTACGGCACCAGCGACCGTATCCAGGCGCACCTGAACGAGCTGCTGGGCACCATGGCCTGCCACGGAGCAGTGCGCGCCAACCGGCGCCTGGCCATCCCCGAGATGAACGCGCTGCTGCGCGACATGGAAAACACCGAGCGCAGCGGCCAGTGCAACCACGGCCGCCCGACCTGGACCCAGATGGGTCTGGACGACCTCGACAAGTTGTTCCTGCGGGGGCGATGAAATGAGCGGCAAACCCCCGGCGATATTCCTCATGGGCCCGACCGCGGCCGGCAAGACCGACCTTGCCATCGAGCTGACCAAGGTCTTGCCCTGCGAGCTGATCAGCGTCGATTCGGCGCTGGTCTACCGCGGCATGGACATCGGCACTGCCAAGCCGTCGCAAGAGATTCTTGCGCAGTACCCGCACCGACTGGTCGACATTCTCGACCCGGCCGAGAGCTATTCGGCCAAGCAGTTCTGCACCGATGCCCTGGCGGCCATGGCCGAGATCACCGCGCGCGGCAAGGTCCCGCTGCTGGTCGGCGGCACCATGCTCTATTACAAGGCGTTGATCGATGGCCTGGCCGACATGCCGCCGGCCGACGCCGAGGTGCGCGCGGCGCTCGAGGCCGAGGCCAGCGCCCTGGGCCTGGCCGAGCTGCATCGGCAACTGGCCGAGGTGGACCCTGAGTCGGCGGCGCGCATCCATCCGAATGACCCGCAGCGGTTGATTCGCGCGCTCGAGGTGTTCCGCGTCAGCGGCCAGAGCATGACCGCCCACCGCCAGCGTCAATTGGCGCAAAGTAGCGGCGCAGACGCAGGCGCGGGCGGGCATTTGCCCTATACTGTCGCCAGCCTGGCCATCGCGCCTACGGATCGTCACATTTTGCATCAGCGAATTGCGCTACGATTTTCGCAGATGCTGGAACAGGGCTTCGTCGACGAGGTCCGATCGCTGCGAGCCAGAAGTGACTTGCACGTGGGGCTGCCGTCTATACGGGCAGTGGGGTATCGGCAGGTCTGGGACTACCTCGACGGCGCATTAAATGAGAATGAGATGCAAGAACGAGGTATCATTGCCACGCGTCAACTTGCCAAGCGCCAGTTCACCTGGTTGCGCAGTTGGTCCGACGTGCACTGGCTTGACAGCCTGGCCTGCGACAATCTGTCCCGCACCTTGAAATACCTGGGGGCCGTCTCCATATTGAGCTGAGTCCCTGCTTATTGCCGTCTATTCTTGCGAAGGGCGGCATGAATTACCGAATTTATTGTTTTTTTACTATTGATCCTTACAGGAGTGCGGCATATGTCAAAAGGGCATTCGCTACAAGACCCTTACTTGAACACCTTGAGAAAAGAAAAAGTCCCGGTTTCGATCTATCTGGTCAACGGGATCAAGCTGCAGGGCCAGATCGAATCGTTCGACCAGTTCGTCGTACTGCTGAAGAACACCGTCAGCCAGATGGTCTACAAGCACGCGATCTCGACCGTCGTACCTGCCCGCCCTGTTCGTCTGCCAAGCCCGACCGACGGTGAGCACGGCGACAGCGAGCCAGGCAACGCTTGATAAAAGTAGGAGCCTGCATTGTTCTTTGAGCGCCACGGTGGTGGTGAGCGAGCGCTGCTCGTTCACTTGGAAGGTCAGAACCCTGAGGCGCGCGAAGACCCGCAGGAGTTTCAGGAGCTGGCGCTGTCGGCCGGAGCCGATATCGTTTCGCTGGTAACAGTGGCGCGGCATCAGCCCACCGCCAAGTTTCTGATCGGCAGCGGCAAGGTCGAGGAATTACGCGACCTGGTCAAATCTGCCGAAGCCGACCTTGTGATTTTCAATCACACCCTCACGCCCAGCCAGGAACGCAACCTCGAGCGCGTCTTCGAGTGTCGCGTGCTGGACCGTACCGGGCTGATCCTCGATATCTTCGCCCAGCGGGCGCGTACTCACGAAGGCAAGCTGCAGGTCGAACTGGCTCAGCTCGAGCACATGAGCACGCGGCTGGTACGCGGCTGGACCCACCTCGAGCGGCAAAAGGGCGGTATCGGCCTGCGCGGCCCGGGTGAAACCCAGCTGGAAACCGACCGCCGTCTGCTGCGGGTACGCCTGCGCCAGATCAAGGGCCGCCTGGAGAAAGTGCGCAGCCAGCGCGAGCAGGCTCGCCGCGGGCGCAAGCGCGCGGACATTCCGTCGGTGTCGCTGGTGGGGTACACCAACGCCGGCAAGTCGACTCTGTTCAACGCCCTCACGCAATCGGACGTATACGCCGCCGACCAGCTGTTCGCCACCCTTGACCCCACGCTGCGCCGGCTGGAGTTGGCCGACCTGGGGCCGATCGTGCTGGCCGACACGGTGGGGTTCATTCGCCATCTGCCGCACAAGCTGGTCGAGGCATTTAGGGCTACGCTCGAGGAATCGAGCAACTCCGACCTGCTGCTGCACGTGATCGACGCCCATGAGCCTGAGCGCATGGAACAGATCGAGCAGGTGCTGGCGGTACTGGGCGAGATCGGTGCCGAAGGCTTGCCGATCCTCGAGGTCTATAACAAACTCGACCTGCTCGAAGGTGTCGAGCCGCAGATTCAGCGCGATGCCGACGGCAAGCCGCAGCGGGTCTGGGTTTCGGCCCGTGACGGGCGAGGCCTGGAGCTGGTTGGCCAGGCGGTTGCCGAGTTGCTGGGGGATGATCTGTTTGTCGGTACCCTGTGTCTGGAGCAGCGTTTTGCCCGCTTGCGCGCGCAATTCTTTGCCCTGGGTGCCGTGCAGAGTGAAGAGCATGATGAAGAAGGGCGCAGCCTGTTGAGTGTGCGACTGCCCAGGACCGAGTTGAATCGCCTGGTCAGCCGTGAAGGCATGGAGCCGCAAGTGTTTGTCGAGCAACACACTTTGCAATAAATGCTCGTCGAGGTCGCCGGGCAGCCGTGACAGGCATTCTGTAGCATTGGACGGCGCGCCGTGGGCGCGTCTTTGCTTTATCAGATGGAGAGCGCTATGGCTTGGAATGAGCCGGGTGGCAACTCGAACAATCAGGACCCCTGGGGCGGTCGTCGCGGTGGCGGCGGCAGTGGCGGCGGTGGCGGTGGCGACAAAAAAGGCCCACCGGATCTGGACGAGGCCTTCCGCAAGCTGCAGGACAGCCTGAACGGCATGTTCGGCAGTGGCAAAAAACGTGGCGGCGGCGGTGACCGCAATATCGGCAAGGGCGGCGGCTATGGCCTGCTGGGCATCGGCCTGGCTGTGCTGGCGGCTATCTGGCTGTACAACGCCGTGTACGTGGTGGACGAGCAGGAGCAGGCCGTGGTGCTGCGCTTCGGCAAGTACTACGAAACCGTTGGTCCCGGCCTGAATATCTATTTCCCGCCGATCGACCGCAAGTACATGGAAAACGTGACCCGCGAGCGGGCCTACACCAAGCAGGGCCAGATGCTCACCGAAGACGAGAACATCGTCGAGGTGCCGCTGACCGTGCAGTACCGCATCAGCAACCTGCAGGACTTCGTGCTCAACGTCGACCAGCCGGAAGTCAGCCTGCAGCATGCCACCGACAGCGCCCTGCGCCACGTGGTGGGCTCTACGTCCATGGACCAGGTGCTGACCGAAGGCCGTGAGCAGATGGCTGTGGATATCCGCGAACGCCTGCAGCGCTTCCTCGACACCTACCGCACCGGTATCACCGTCACCCAGGTGAACGTACAGAGCGCGGCAGCCCCGCGCGAAGTGCAGGAAGCCTTCGACGACGTGATCCGTGCCCGTGAAGACGAGCAGCGCGCCCGCAACCAGGCCGAGTCCTACGCCAACGGCGTGGTGCCGGAGGCCCGTGGTCAGGCGCAGCGCATCATCGAGGACGCCAACGGCTACCGCGACGAAGTCATCGCCCGCGCCAAGGGTGAGGCTGACCGCTTCACCAAGCTGTACGGCGAGTATCGCAAGGCGCCGGACGTGACCCGTCAGCGTCTGTACCTCGAGACCATGCAGGAGGTTTACAGCAACTCCAGCAAAGTCATGGTGGCCACCAAGGACGGGCAGAACAACCTGCTCTACCTGCCGCTGGACAAGATGGTCGAAAGCAGCCGCAACAACCCTGCAGCCCCGGCCAGCAGCGTATCGCCGTCGGTCAATGACGCCGCCGCGCGTGCCGCCCAGGACCTGCAACAGCAACAACCGCCGCTGCGTTCCAGGGAGAGCCGCTGATGAGCAATAAATCGCTGTTCGCCCTGATCGGCGCCGTGGTGCTGGCGATCGTCGCCTGGAACTGCTTCTACATCGTTTCGCAAACCGAACGTGCGGTTTTGCTGCAGTTCGGTCGCGTGGTCAAGGCCGATGTCCAGCCTGGCCTGCATGTGAAGGTTCCGTACGTGAACCAGGTGCGCAAGTTCGACGCCCGCCTGATGACCCTCGATGCCCCGACCCAGCGCTTCCTTACGCTGGAGAAAAAGGCCGTGATGGTCGATGCCTACGCCAAGTGGCGGGTGAAGGACGCCGAGCGTTTCTACACCGCCACCTCCGGCATGAAGCAGATCGCCGACGAGCGTCTGTCGCGTCGCCTGGAAAGCGGCCTGCGTGACCAGTTCGGTAAACGTACCCTGCATGAAGTGGTATCGGGCGAGCGCGACGCGCTGATGGCCGACATCACCGCCTCGCTCAATCGCATGGCGAGCAAGGAGCTGGGTATCGAGGTTATCGACGTTCGCGTCAAGGCCATCGACCTGCCGAAGGAAGTCAACCGCAGCGTGTTCGACCGCATGAGCACCGAGCGTGAGCGTGAAGCCCGTGAGCACCGTGCCAAGGGTAACGAGCTGGCCGAAGGTATTCGTGCCGATGCCGACCGTCAGCGCCGTGTACTGCTGGCAGAGGCTTATCGCGAGGCGGAAGAAACCCGCGGTGATGGCGACGCCCAGGCGGCTGCCATTTACGCCAAGGCCTACACCCAGGACGCCGACTTCTATGCGTTCTACCGTAGCCTGCAGGCCTACCGCGAAAGCTTCTCCAGCAAGAGCGACGTACTGGTCCTGGACCCGAAGAACGAGTTCTTCCGTTACCTGGACAAGAGCAAGCCCTGATGCTGCCCTCATGAAGGGCGCACCCCGCCTGGCAGCTAAAACACCAGGCGGGGTGCATCCTGAATGAAAAGGGGTGTATGATGCGGCAGCCGGGAAATTTCCCGGCTTTTTTGCGTCTGAAAGGTTGATTGGCAAACCGCCAGTTGACGGTTTGGTCAAGTCGCAAGGCAATTCGAGGGTATCGGGTACGGTGGCTGCGCTGGGATCAGTGCTGCCCGCTGCTGTGCGCGATACCGGCTTTTCTGACGGCTCGCCTGCTGGCAAGCCGCCCGGACCAGAGGGGATATGGCGTAATGGCAACGGTAGACCGCTGGCTGCTGCCAGATGGCATCGAGGAAGTACTGCCACCTGAGGCAGCGCGCATCGAGATCGCGCGCCGCCAGGTGTTGGACCTGTTCCAGAGTTGGGGTTACGAACTGGTCGTTACCCCGCATATCGAGTACCTGGAGTCGCTGCTTACCGGCGCCGGCCAGGACCTGGACCAGCGCACCTTCAAGGTGGTCGACCCGCAGTCTGGCCGTTTGATGGGCTTTCGTGCCGACTTCACCCCGCAGGTAGCGCGCATCGACGCCCACACCCTGCGCCGTGAAGGCCCAAGCCGCCTGTGCTACGCCGGCAGCGTGCTGCATGCCCAGCCGCGCGCCCTGTCCACCTCGCGCAGCCCGATCCAGCTGGGCGCCGAGCTGTACGGCGACGCCAGCCCCACCAGCGATGTCGAAGTCATCAGCCTGATGCTGACCACGCTGCAACTGACGGATGTTGCGGATGTGCACATGGACCTCGGCCATGTCGGTATCTACCGCGGCCTGGCCCGCGCCGCAGGCCTGTCCGGTGCAGTCGAGCAGCAGCTGTTCGACGCCCTGCAGCGCAAGGCCGTCGATGAAGTGCAGGCGCTGACCGCCGACCTGCCGAAAGACCTGGGCAACATGCTGCGCGCCCTGTGCGAGTTGTGCGGTGGCCGCGAAGTGCTGGCCGAAGCCCGCGTGCGCCTGGGCCGTGCCCCGGCCAGCGTGCTGGCAGCGCTGGACGACCTGCTGGCGATCGCCGACCGCCTGGCCGCGCGCTACCCGGACCTGCCGCTGTACTTCGACCTGGGCGAGCTGCGCGGCTACCACTATCACACCGGCGTGGTGTTCGCCGTGTTCGTCCCGGGGGTCGGTTCGTCGATCGCCCAGGGCGGGCGCTACGACGACATCGGCGCCGACTTTGGCCGGGCGCGCCCGGCCACTGGTTTTTCCACGGATTTGAAGACCCTGGTCACACTGGGGCGAGCGGAGGTCGTATTGCCTGCCGGCGGCATCTGGATGCCCGACAGCAGCGATGCGGCCCTCTGGCAGCAAGTCTGCCAGTTGCGCAACGAAGGCCAGCGTGTGGTCCAGGCCCTGCCTGGCCAGCCGTTGAGTGCTGCCTTCGAGGCGGATTGTGATCGTCAATTGATTCAGCAAGACGGGCGCTGGCAGGTTCTGCCGCTGGCCCAGTGAGTTTCTGCGTCGGCAACAGGCCGGCAACCAAGTTTGCGTGAATGAGGACCAATGTAATGGGTAAGAATGTCGTCGTCCTGGGCACCCAGTGGGGTGATGAGGGCAAAGGCAAGATCGTCGATCTGCTGACCGAACATGCTGCCGCCGTCGTGCGCTACCAAGGTGGTCACAACGCGGGCCACACCCTGGTGATCAACGGTGAGAAGACCGTTCTGCACCTGATTCCATCCGGCATCCTGCGTGAAGGCGTGCAATGCCTGATCGGCAACGGCGTGGTCGTTGCCCCGGATGCGCTGATGCGCGAAATCACCAAGCTGGAAGAGAAGGGCGTACCGGTGCGCGAGCGCCTGCGCATCAGCCCGGCTGCCCCGCTGATCCTGTCCTACCACGTGGCCCTCGACCAAGCTCGTGAAAAAGCCCGTGGCGAAGCCAAGATCGGCACCACCGGCCGCGGCATCGGCCCGGCCTACGAAGACAAGGTCGCGCGCCGCGGCCTGCGCGTGGGCGACCTGTTCCACCGCGAGCGTTTCGCCGCCAAGCTCGGTGAGCTGCTGGATTACCACAACTTCCAGCTGGTCAATTACTACAAAGAGCCCGCCATCGACTTCCAGCAGACCCTGGACGAGTGCATGGCCTACGCCGAGCAGCTCAAGCCGATGATGCTCGACGTCACCGCCGAGCTGCACAACCTGCGCCGCGCCGGCAAGGACATCATGTTCGAAGGCGCTCAGGGCTCGCTGCTGGACATCGACCACGGCACCTACCCGTACGTCACCAGCTCCAACACCACCGCCGGCGGCATCTCCACCGGTTCCGGCGTTGGCCCGATGTACCTGGACTACATCCTGGGTATCACCAAGGCCTACACCACCCGCGTTGGTTCCGGCCCGTTCCCGACCGAACTGTTCGATGAAACCGGTGCAACCCTGGCCAAGCGTGGCCACGAGTTCGGTTCGACCACCGGCCGTGCCCGCCGTTGCGGCTGGTTCGATGCCGTCATCCTGCGCCGCGCCATCGACGTCAACAGCATCTCGGGCATCTGCCTGACCAAGCTGGACGTGCTGGACGGCCTGGAAACCATCAACATCTGCGTGGGCTACAAGAACGAGAACGGCGCTGTTATCGACGCACCTTCCGATGCCGACAGCTACATCGGCCTGGAGCCGGTGTACGAAGAGATGCCAGGCTGGAGCGAGTCGACCCTGGGCGTGAAAACCCTGGAAGAGCTGCCCCAGGCCGCGCGCAACTACATCAAGCGCATCGAAGAGCTGGTTGGCGCACCGATCGATATCATTTCGACCGGCCCGGACCGCAACGAGACCATCGTGCTGCGTCACCCGTTCGCCTGATCGGCGTTTCGTGCTGACCTGACGCCGTGGCCCTGAAAGGGGCCACGGCGTTTTCATTTGTGCTGCCGCGGGTGCATGCCATTCCCCGCGCATACCCAGCCCTTGTAGCCGGCTTGCCGGCGATAGCGCCCGTCCAAGCAACCCCTTGCTAGCTATTGGCACATATGCCTGCTGTTTCAGGCATAACCCTTGCTGTAAGAAGTTTCTGTAGATGCCATCAAAGTAATGGCGCCAGAAACACGAGGGTTATGACGTGTCAGCCATCCTTTCACTGTTACGAAGCCGCCTGTTGCGGCCTGTGTTTGTTGCGCTTGGTATCGCTCTTCTGGTGCAGGTGCTGGTCGCCGTTGCCCTGACCCGGAGCACGGTCACGGCGCTGGAGGCCGACCTGGGCCAGCGCCTGGGCAACGACAGCCGGCAACTGGCCGCAGAGCTGGAGCAGGCCGGGCAGGATGTGCGCTCCGGGCTCGACAGCCTTTCGGCCAGCACCCGCCAGCGCCTCAGTGCCGGTTTGTCCGCGCGCCTGCATGACGAGCAGCAACAATTGCGCACCACCTTGGAGCAGACCCTCAAGGACTCGGCCAACGACATGGCCGAGCTGTTGGCCTCGGTGGCGCCCCGGGCAATCTGGGATAACGACGTGCCGATGCTCTCGGACTTCGCCCGCCGCGCCCAGCGCAACCCCAACGTGTTGTTCGTGATCTACGACGACGCCCAGGGCCAGCACCTGACCCGCTACCTCAACCGGCAGAACCCGATCAACGAGGCGCTGTTGGCCAAGGGGCAGGGTGAGCGGGCCCTGGACAAGGTGCTCGATGCCGCCCGCAAGGACCCGTCGGTGTACTTCGTCGAAGCGCCGATCAGCCCCAATGGCGAGGTGATCGGCAAGGTGCTGATGGGCGTGTCCACTGCCAGTGTCGACCAGCAGCTCAAGGCCCTCGACCAACGCTTCGCGGCGCTGATCGCCAGTGGCGAGCAACTGGTGGGTGACAGCCTGGTGGCCGCCGCCGCCGACAGCGGCAAGGCCCTGCGCGCGCGCCTGGAAACCGCGCAGAACAGCGCCACGGCAATGCAGGCCAACACCGCGCAAACCGTGCGTGATGCTGCCGGCGAGCTGCGCTGGCGCATTGGCCTGGGCCTGGTGCTGGTGGGCCTGGGTGTACTGCTGGTGGTGGCTGTGGTGCTGGGGCGCCGGGTGCTGAGCAAGCTGCGCCTGCTGATCACCGCGCTGGACGACCTGGCGGCCGGGGAGGGCGACCTGACCAAGCGGGTCAAGCTCGACAGCCGTGATGAAATCGGCGACATGGCCTCGGCGGTGAACCGTTTCGTCGACAAGCTGCAGCCCATTGTCCGCGAGGCCGGCGAGGTGGCCCAGCGCACTGGCGTGGAGATCGGTTCCATGGCCCAGCGCAATGCCGGTGCCGATGCCGCCGCTGCCTTGCAGCGCGACGAGGTGGCCGCCAGCCTGCGCGACCTGTCGAGCATGGCGGATGAAGCCCAGGCCGAAAGCCACGCCATGCAGGCGGCATTGCAGCAGGTGGTGGACATCCGCCAGGCGACCGACGAGAACAGCCAGGCCACCACGCAACTGGCGCGGCTGATCGAGAACCTGGCCGGCGAGGTGGAAACCGGCTCCCAGGTGATCGAGCGGCTGGCCAAGCAGAGCGAGCAGATCGAGGTGGTGCTGACGGTGATTCATGGCATCGCCGAGCAGACCAACCTGCTGGCGCTCAACGCCGCCATCGAGGCGGCACGGGCCGGCGAGACCGGGCGGGGCTTTGCCGTGGTGGCGGACGAAGTGCGGGCGCTGGCGAGCAAGACGCAGAGCTCGACCGGGGATATCCAGTCGCACATCACCGCCTTGCAGCAGGGCGCCAAGGAGGCTGTGGCAACCATCAGTCAGGCCGGGCGCCAGGCCAGCGAAGGTTTGCTGGTGCTGCGTGACAACGAGCGACGCCAGCAGTCGGTGCAGGCTGCTGTGGAGCAGGTGCATTCGGCCATTGGCCTGGCCACCCGCGCGGCTGAGCAGCAGGCCAGTGGCGCCCAGGCCGTGCGGGGGAGGGTGGAGAACATCCACGCCCAGGCCGAGCGTTCGGCGCAAGTGGTGGCGCAGACTACGGCTAGCAGCAAGGTGCTGGATGACTTGGCGGCACAGTTGCGGGCAAGCCTGGGCCAGTTCAGGGCCTGATACGCAGGCTCAGGTAGTCTCTGTGGGAAGCGGCCTTGTATCGCGATGGGCTGCGCAGCAGCCCCGGCGAGGCCGCTCACCACATGGACCGCATACCCCTTACGCCTTGTTCAGATACATCCGCGTGGTCAACAGATACACCGGCAACCCCGATACCACGATCAACAGCGCCGCATAAGGCGCTGCCGCCGCGAACTCGACGTTGGCCGTATGCGCCCACACCTCGGTGGCCAGGGTGGTCATGCCGGTCGGGCTGAGCAGCAGGGTCGCGGTCAGCTCCTTCATGGCATCCAGGAACACCAGGGCGAACGCCGCCGCCATGGCTGGGAAGATGATCGGCAGTGTCACCCGGCAAAACGCCGCAAAACTGCTCGCGCCCAAGGTGCGGGCAGCCTCTTCAAGGGTTGGCGAGGCCTTGTTCAGCGCCGTGCGTACCGGCGACTGGGCCAGCGGCAGGAACAACAGCGCGTAGGCCAGAATCAGCAGCGCGGTGGTCTGGTACAGCGCCGGCACATAGTGCAGGGCGAAGAACACCAGGGTCAGGGCGATCACCAGGCCCGGCAGGGCATGCAGCAGATACGGCAGGCGCTCGGCCCAGATCGCCAGGCGGCCCTTGTAGCGCACCACCAGGAAGCTGATCGGCAGGGCCAGCAGCACGCAGAACCCGGCGCCGCCCAGCGATACCGACAGCGAAGTCAGCAAGGCCTTGCTGATTGCCGCCACCGGGAAGGCCGCCGACGAGCCGACGCTCAGCCAGTAACCCAGCATGGCCAGCGGGATGCCGCTGCCCAGAATCGCCAGCGCCAGGCAGAACAACTGCGCCAATGGCATCCAGCCGCGCAGGCGCACCGGTTGGGCGCGGCGTGCCACGCCCTGGCCGATGCGCACGTGGCGGGCCTTGCCGCGCACTTTCAGCTCCAGCCACAGCATCACCAGGCACAGCGCCAGCAGCACCGCCGAGAGCATGGCGGCGTTGGCGTTGCTGAACTCCAGCTCGAACTGCTGGTAGATCGCCGTGGTAAAGGTCTGCAGGCCGAGGATCGACAGCGCGCCGAACTCCACCAGCATATGCAGGGCAATCAGCAGCGCGCCGCCGAGCATCGACGGCCACAGCAGCGGCAGGGTGACCTTGGCGAACACGCCCCAGCGCCCGCACCCCAAGGTGCGCGCCGACTCCTCGAGCGAGGTGTCGAGGTTACGCAGGGTGGCAGCCACCGGCAGGAACACCAGCGGGTATTTGGACAGCGCCATCACCAGGATCGCCCCGCCCAGGCCTTCGAAATCCGAGCTCAGCGACACCCAGGTGAAGCTGCTGACGAACGACGGCACCGCGAACGGCAGGCACAGCACCACGCCCCACAGCCGGCGGCCCGGCAGGTTGCTGCGCTCCAGCAACCACGCCAGGGCCATGCCGACCACCATGCACACCAGCGTCACCCCGACCATCAGCAGCATGGTGTTGCGCAGCAGGCCCCAGACGAACGGGCGCCACAGCAGGTGCAGGGCTTCGCGCCAGCCGGCCTCCCAGGCCTTGATGGCAACGTACAGCAGCGGCAGCAAGCTCATCGCCACCAGGAACAACACAGGCAGCACCACCCAGATGGACGGGCGCTTGCGCTTGGGCACGAAGCGCGGCAGGGCGGGCGTGGACAGGGCGGCGGTCATCAGAGCAGGCCAACCTCACGTTCGAGCTCGATGGCTTCCTCGGCATTGCCAAGGTCAGCCGGCGAGATCTTCGGCGGGCGCAGCTCTTCGAACGGCTTCAGGCCACGGTCGGAAACCATGCCCTTGTGCAGCGGGTATTCGGCGGTGGTCTGGGTGATCACGCGCTGGCCTTCTTCGCTGGCCATCCAGTTGAGCAGGGCCTGGGCCTCTTTCGGGTGCTTGCTGGCCTTCACGGCCGCAGCGCCGGAGAT
The DNA here is from genome assembly GCF_019139835.1 of Pseudomonas xanthosomatis. Taxonomy (NCBI): domain Bacteria; kingdom Pseudomonadati; phylum Pseudomonadota; class Gammaproteobacteria; order Pseudomonadales; family Pseudomonadaceae; genus Pseudomonas; species Pseudomonas xanthosomatis. The sequence goes on from NZ_CP077075.1 coordinate 1,066,972, forward strand.
GGTCACCAGGTTACCGGCGTCGCCGTCGGCCAGGTAGTACAGCTTGGAGTCGAGCTTGCCGCGCTCGCGCTCCAGGGCGTACCAGTAGTAGTTGTTCACCAGCACGGCGGCCACTTCGCCTTTTTCCACGGCTTTGAGGGCAACCATGTTGTTGGTGTAGGTCTTGCCGAAGGCCTTGAGGCCCGTCAGCCATTCTTCGGTGGCTTCACGGCCATGCATCTTGAGGATGGCCACGGCCTGCTCCTGGAAGGCGCCGCTGGTGGGCACGTAGCCGACACGGCCTTCCCACTCGGGGCCGGCGAAATCCATCACCGTGGTGGGCAGGTCTTTTTCGTCGATTTTCTTCGGGTTGAACACCACTACGCGGGTGCGAGCGGTGACGCCCATCCAGGTGCCGTTGGCGCCCACGTATTCTTTGGGCAGCATGTTCAGGGTGGCGTCGTCGATCTTCGCCAGCAGGCCCAGTTCGCCCAGGTTGTTCAGCGGCGGGGATTCTTCGGTGTAGATGATGTCGGCCGGCGAGCGGTCGCCTTCCTCGATGATCTGGCTGGCCAGCTGGTTACTGCTGCCCTTGCGGATATTGATGTGGATACCGGTCTTGGCCTCGTAGGCCTTGGCGATGGCTTCGCCGATTTCCTTGTGCTGGCCGTTGTACATGGTCAGGTTTTTGACCGGTTCGTCTGCCAGGGCGGCCGGAGCGCCGATCACCAGGCTCAGAACAGCGGCGGCCAGGGTGCGCATCAGCGGTTGCGGGCGGATCGTCATGCGGGTACTTCCTCGCTTACGGCTACATATTTGGAAACAATGGTAAACGAAATCGTTTCTCAAGTGGCCGGGTGACGGGAAATTCATGGATGTGCGATGGGCTTGGGTTTTCCTGTCAGGGCCCTATCGCCGGCAAGGCCGGCTTTCATAGAACAAAATACAACTCGGTGATTTGACACGGAATCTGTGGGAAGCGGCCTTGTGTCGCGACGGGCTGCGTAGCGGCCCCAGGGTCTTTGCATCATGCAAGATCTTCGGGGCTGCTGCGCAGCCCGTCGCGACACAAGGCCGCTTCCAACAGGGTTGCGTAGCCTGCAAACCTGTACCTTACCTGTAGGAGCCAGCTTGCCGGCGATAGGGCCCTGACAGGCTCATGCTTTCCTGGCAACCACTGCGGTAACCGGCGCCACCGGATAGCGCAGCCCACCCTGCTGTTCCACATCCACAAAACCAACATTGCGAAGCTTCTGCGCCAGTTCCCCGGCCGGCAGCACATGCCGCCCCTGCATGCGCATGTGCAGGTAATAAGGCAGCACCCGGGCAGCGGCCTGCCTTTCTTCGGGCACTTCGGCATGGCAACACACCAGCACCCCGCCCGGGTTCAGTGCCCCGTGCAAGCGCTGCAACAGGCCGTCCAGGTCGCTGGCGAAGTGCAGCACTGATGAACACCAGATCAGGTCGTAGCCGCTACCGAAATCATCCTGGTCCAGGTCGCCGCCCATGCTGCCAAGGCGCTGCTCAAGCCCGGCGCGCAGGATGTTCTCCTTAGCCACCGCCGCTGTTTCGGCGAAATCGAACACTGTGCCGTGCAGGTCGGGCAGCTGGCGCGCCAGGGCAATGGCCACCAGGCCGGGGCCGCCACCGAGATCGAGCATGCGTTGCAGGCCGGGTGCCTCGGGCAGGCGCTCGATCAGCGCGCAGGCCACCTCGACCGTCACTGCCTGCTGCTCCTGGGCAATCTGCACCCGCGCCGCCTCGGCCCAGCGCCGGGCCATTTCCGCTGAAGGTGCGCCGGCGGCCGGCAAGCCGTTGCGCAGGGCCTGCTCCAGTGGCTGGCCCGCCTGGCGCAACACCTGGTGACGGAACAGCAGGGCGTCGCCGCAATAGTTGCCGCTACTGCGCACCAGGTGGCGGCGGGCGGTTTCACCGTTGCGGTAGTGGCTGCCCTGTTCGTCGCGCTCGAGCAGGCCCTGGGCCCAGAGCATCTCCAGCAGGTAGCCGGTGTTGAAGGGTTCGAGGTCGAGGGTCTTGGCCAGTTGGGCGGGGGCGGTGTGCTGTTCGAGGTGTTCGAACAGGTCGATGGTCAGTGCCACGCGCAGGGCATCGGCGGCCAGGCCTGCGAGTTGCAAGTCCCAGCAGGCTTGCAGCGGGTGAGGGGTGGTCAGCTCCATGCTCATCGTTCGCTCGCTCCATGAGAGAAAGCCATCACGATAGATGAGAGTCATTCCTGATTGCAATGAGGCGGGCGGGCGATGCAAAAATCGCAGGCAAGAAAAAACCCACTAGCAAGCTAGTGGGTTTTTGTATGGTGCCCAGGAGAAGACTCGAACTTCCACGACCGTTAAGTCACTGATACCTGAAACCAGCGCGTCTACCAATTCCGCCACCTGGGCAAAGCTTTGCATCATCTGCTGAAAGTGACATCGTCTGCTTTCACACAGTAGTAACAGATCCTTGGTCATCTGTTACTTGGAAAAACTTGGTGCCCAGGAGAAGACTCGAACTTCCACGACCGTTAAGTCACTGATACCTGAAACCAGCGCGTCTACCAATTCCGCCACCTGGGCACACATTCGAGACTACAAGATGCTTTACAGCGCCCTTCATCTCTACTACAACTTCGGGGTTGTCCGTCGTTGTGGTGCGCACTATACGGACGGCTCAGAGGGCTGTAAAGCCCCCGAACGAAAAAAATTTCAAAAAATTCAACTTGTTGATTACATGGGCCTATTGCCGCTCGCCGGACCCTTCTGTGGGGCTGTCCAAGGCTGACATTTCCGGTTTCAATACGCCTATGCCAGAATTCATATCTATATACCCCAAGGTGAACCCCTTCTGATGGCCGATTGGCAATCCCTCGATCCCGAGGCCGCTCGCGAAGCGGAAAAATACGATAATCCCATCCCCAGCCGTGAGCTGATCCTGCAGCGCCTCGCCGACCGTGGCGAGCCGGCAGCCCGTGAACAGCTGGCCGAAGAATTCGGTCTTTACGAAGAAGACCAGATCGAAGCCCTGCGCCGCCGCCTGCGCGCCATGGAGCGCGACGGTCAGCTTATCTATACCCGGCGCGGCACCTATGCCCCGGTAGACAAGCTTGACCTGATCTGCGGCCGCGTCTCCGGCCACCGTGACGGCTTCGGCTTCCTGATCCCCGACGACGGCAGCGAAGACCTGTTCTTGAGCCCCGCGCAGATGCGCCTGGTGTTCGACGGCGACCGCGGCCTGGCCCGGGTGTCCGGCGTCGACCGCCGTGGCCGGCGCGAGGGCGTGCTGGTCGAAGTCATCTCCCGCGCCCACGAAAGCGTGGTCGGCCGCTACTTCGAAGAAGGCGGCATCGGCTACGTGACCCCGGACAACCCGAAGATCCAGCAGGAAGTGCTGGTGACTGCCGGGCGTAACGGCGGCGCCAAGATCGGCCAGTTCGTCTCGATCAAGATCACCCACTGGCCGACCCCGCGCTTCCAGCCGCAGGGTGACGTGATCGAGGTGATCGGCAACTACATGGCGCCGGGCATGGAGATCGACATCGCCCTGCGCAGCTATGACATTCCGCACGTCTGGCCGAAGGACGTGATCAAGGAGGCGCGCAAGTTCCGTTCCGAAGTCGAGGAGAAGGACAAGGAGAAGCGCATCGACCTGCGCCACCTGCCGTTCGTCACCATCGACGGCGAGGACGCCCGCGACTTCGACGACGCCGTCTACTGCGAGCCGCTGGGCAAGCTGCGCCTGTTCTCCGGCGGCTGGCGCCTGTACGTGGCCATTGCTGATGTGTCCAGCTACGTGCGCCTGGGCTCGGCCCTGGACGTCGAGGCCCAGCAGCGCGGCAACTCGGTGTACTTCCCCGAGCGCGTGGTGCCGATGCTCCCCGAGGAGCTGTCCAACGGCCTGTGCTCGCTGAACCCGCACGTCGATCGCCTGGCCATGGTCTGCGAGATGACCATCAACAAAGCCGGCCAGATGGTCGACTACCAGTTCTACGAAGGCCTGATCCACTCCCACGCGCGCCTGACCTACAACAAGGTCAGCAGCATGCTGGAGCACGCCCGTACCCGCGAAGGCAAGGCCCTGCGCGAGGAGTACAGCGAGGTGCTGCCGGACCTCAAACACCTGTACGCGCTGTACAAGGCGCTGGTGGCGGCCCGTCACACCCGTGGCGCGATCGACTTCGAAACCCAGGAAACCCGGATTATTTTCGGTGAAGACCGCAAGATCGCCGAAATCCGCCCGACGGTGCGCAACGACGCCCACAAGCTGATCGAGGAATGCATGCTGGCGGCCAACGTCGCCACGGCCGAGTTCCTGCAAAAGCACAACGTGCCGTCGCTGTACCGCGTGCATGACGGCCCGCCGCCGGAGCGCCTGGAAAAACTGCGCGCCTTCCTCGGCGAGCTGGGCCTGACCCTGCACAAGGGCAAGGACCCGTCACCGAAGGATTATCAGGCCCTGCTGGCGAGCATCGCCGGGCGCCCGGACTTCCACCTGATCCAGACCGTCATGCTGCGCTCGCTCAGCCAGGCGGTGTACAGCACCGAGAACAATGGCCACTTCGGCCTGAACTACGAGGCGTACACCCACTTCACCTCGCCGATCCGTCGTTACCCCGACCTGCTGGTGCACCGTGCCATCCGCAGTGTGATCCGTTCGAAGATGGACACCACGCACGTCAAGCGTGCCGGCGCCCTGAGCATTCCCAAGGCGCGCATCTACCCGTACGACGAGAACAGCCTGGAGCAGATGGGCGAGCAGTGCTCGATGACCGAGCGGCGCGCCGACGAGGCCACCCGCGACGTGGTCAACTGGCTCAAGTGCGAATACATGCGTGACCGCGTGGGCGAAACCTTCCCCGGCGTGATCACTGCAGTGACCGGTTTTGGCCTGTTCATCGAGCTGACCGACATCTACGTCGAAGGCCTGGTGCACGTCAGTGCGCTGCCGGGCGACTACTACCACTTCGACCCGGTGCACCACCGTCTGTCGGGTGAGCGCAGCGGGCGCAGCTTCCGCCTGGGCGATACGGTCGAGGTCAAGGTCATGCGCGTCGACCTCGAGCAGCGCAAGATCGACTTCGAGATGTCCGAAGCCACCGTCAACGCCCCGGTCGGCCGCAAGCCGCGTGCCGCCGGTGCCAGCGAAGCGGCGCCAGCGCCAGCCCAGGCCCCGGTGCAGGAAGCGAAAATTTCGCCCAAGCCGCGCAGCCGCAAGAGCGAAACCGCTGATGCGTACTTCCCCAAGGACGCCGTGCAGCGCAACGCCGAGGTGCGCAAGAGCCGCGAAATGAAAAAGGCGCTGATGGGTGAGGCGCGCTCCAGCCATGCAGGCAGCAAGGCGGACAAGGGCAGCAAAGCGTCCGGCAAGCCGACCAAGCATCGCAAGGGGCCGCCGAAGTCCGGTGCGCCACGTAAAGGCAAGAACAAGTCATGAGCCAGCTGGAAAAAATCTACGGCGTGCACGCGGTTCAGGCACTGCTGCAGCACCATCCCAAGCGGGTCAAGCAGATCTGGCTGTCGGAAGGGCGCAGCGAGCCGCGTATTCAGGCCCTGCTGGAGCTGGCTGCGCAGAACCGCGTACAGGTCGGCCAGGCCGAGCGCCGCGAGCTCGACGCCTGGGTCGAGGGTGTGCACCAGGGCGTGGTTGCCGAGGTGAGCCCGAGCCAGGTGTGGGGCGAGGCGATGCTCGACGAGCTGCTCGAGCGCACTGAAACGCCGCCGCTGATTCTGGTGCTCGATGGCGTCACCGACCCGCACAACCTCGGCGCCTGCCTGCGCACCGCCGATGCTGCCGGTGCCACTGCCGTGGTCATCCCCAAGGACAAGTCGGCCACGCTCACCGGCGTGGTGCGTAAAGTCGCCTGCGGTGCTGCCGAAGTGATGCCGCTGGTGGCTGTCACCAACCTGGCCCGCACCCTGGAAAAACTCCAGCAACGCGGGTTGTGGGTGGTCGGTACCGCCGGTGAGGCCGAACAGGAGATCTACCAGCAGGACCTGACCGGCCCGCTGGTGATGATCATGGGCGCCGAAGGCAAGGGCATGCGCCGCCTGACCCGCGAGCACTGCGACTTTCTGGTGAAGCTGCCGATGGGCGGCAGCGTCAGCAGCCTGAACGTTTCGGTGGCCACCGGCGTTTGCCTGTTCGAGGCAGTGCGCCAGCGCCAGGCCAAGCGCTGATTCGCTGAGCTTTTGTGGGAGCGGGCTTGCCCCGCGATGGGCTTCAAAGCGCATCGCAGGGCAAGCCCGCTCCCACATTGCGTTTCCCTTGGCGCAATTGTTTCTGACTGTTCAAATATTCGCCAATTACCTTGCTTGTCCCCCCGGCCTTCTCTACAATTGCGCCCCTTGCCGAGCTGGCAGGCGCGCATGCGTCTCCCCTCAGGGCAAGACATACAGTGTCATTCACTCCTTGTCTGACCAGGTTGCTGGCAGACTACTAACCCGTAAGGAGCATTCATGCGTCATTACGAAATCATCTTCCTGGTTCACCCGGACCAGAGCGAGCAAGTCGGCGGCATGGTTGAGCGTTACACCAAGCTGATCGAAGAAGATGGTGGCAAGATCCACCGCCTGGAAGACTGGGGCCGTCGTCAACTGGCCTACGCAATCAACAATGTTCACAAGGCTCACTACGTGATGCTGAACGTTGAGTGCACCGGCAAGGCCCTGGCCGAGCTGGAAGACAACTTCCGCTACAACGATGCCGTGATCCGTAACCTGGTCATCCGTCGTGACGAAGCCGTTACCGGCCCGTCCGAGATGCTCAAGGCCGAAGAAAACCGCAGCGAGCGCCGTGAGCGTCGTGAACGTCCTGACAATGCCGACGGCGCCGATGGCGACGACAGCAATGACAGCGACAACAGCGACAACGCTGACGAGTAATCCACGGACTTTTTGAGGAGCCAATCACATGGCACGTTTCTTCCGTCGTCGTAAATTCTGCCGCTTCACTGCTGAAGACGTGAAAGAGATCGACTTCAAAGATCTCAACACCCTGAAAGCTTACGTATCCGAAACCGGCAAGATCGTTCCAAGCCGCATCACCGGTACCAAAGCTCGTTATCAGCGTCAGCTGGCTACCGCTATCAAGCGCGCCCGCTTCCTGGCCCTGCTGCCCTACACCGACAGCCACGGCCGCTGAGACCGGGTCGTCGACAAGCAGTAAGGGATAGGCATGCGAGCGTTGGCAAGTTTCATCATGCGCGGTCGTGTGCAGGCCACCCTGGTGGTGGTCATCAGCGCGGTACTGCCGCTGCTGTTCTGGTTGAGTGCCGCCGCCGGTAGCCTTGTGCTGCTGCGCCACGGGTTCAGGAATGCTTCAACGGTCATCGCCGGCGGCCTGCTGGCCGGTTTGGCCGTCTGGTTGATGGGTGACCCGATCACCTTCATGGTGACCGCCGGTGCCCTGGGCCTGGCTGCGCTGTTGCGCGCCGAGCATCCCTGGAGTCGTGTGCTGGTGTTCAGTGCCGTGTTCGCCGTGGTGTTCAGCCTCGTGCTGGACCAGGCGCTGGCACAGACCTTCGATGTGCTGGCCAAGGCGTTTGCCGAAGCCATGCCGAAGATCGAAGGGCAGCCGATGCTCTCCGGTGAGTTGATCCGCCCCGTGCTGGTCGCCTCCACAGCAGTGACGGTGCAGTTGTTCAGCGTGTTGGCCCTGGTGCTGGCGCGTTATTGGCAGGCAGCGTTGTACAACCCTGGAGGCTTCGGTCGCGAGTTTCGCGCGCTGAAGTTGCCGAAACAGACCATGGCGGTCTTGGTGGCAGTGATGGTGGTGGCCCCGTTCATCGGGCCGCAGTTCATCATCCTGGCATCGGCCTCGAGCCTGGTTCTGGTGCTGGCCGGCATCGCCTTGATGCACGGGCTGGTGGGGCAGGGTCGACTGGCCGGTTTCTGGCTGGTGGGCATGTACGTGACGTTGCCGCTGATCTTGCAGCTGATTTACCCGTTGCTGATGGTCCTGGCCATTGTCGACAGCCTGATTGATTTTCGCGGTCGCAAGTCCCCCTCACAGGGTGACGACTCCGCGAACGGTGAAGGTTAAAAGTTAAGAGGTTTTACCAAATGGAACTGATCCTGCTGGAAAAAGTCGCTAACCTGGGCAACCTGGGCGACAAAGTAAATGTTAAGGCCGGTTACGGCCGTAACTTCCTGCTGCCGTTCGGCAAGGCCACCGTTGCCAACGCCGCCAACCTGGCCGCGTTCGAAGAGCGCCGCGCCGAGCTGGAAAAAGCTGCTGCAGACAAGAAAGCTTCGGCTGAAAGCCGCGCTGCCCAACTGGCCGAGCTGGAAGTGACCATCACTGCCACCGCTGGCGACGAAGGCAAGCTGTTCGGTTCGATCGGCACCCACGACATCGCTGACGCCCTGACCGCCTCCGGCGTTGAAGTGGCCAAAGCTGAAGTTCGTCTGCCGAACGGCACCATCCGTCAGGTTGGCGAATACGACGTAGCCGTGCACCTGCACAGCGACGTTGAAGCCACCGTACGTGTGGTCGTCGTAGCTGCCTAAGCTGCGCTGACCGGTTGGCTCCCTGGGAGCCAGCCGGTTAACATCGGGCACGGTCCTGTTTTACAGGCCGTGCCCTTTGTCTTTTTCGTCCCCCCAGAATTCTTGCGTGGCCATGAACGAGATCACCAGCTCCGAACAGCTCGACCTGCAAACCGCAGCGCTGAAAGTACCGCCGCATTCCATCGAGGCCGAACAGGCCGTGCTCGGTGGCCTGATGCTGGACAACAACGCCTGGGAGCGGGTGCTGGACCAGGTCTCGGACGGTGACTTCTACCGGCATGACCACCGCCTGATCTTCCGCGCCATTCACAAGCTGGCCGACCTGAACCAGCCGTTCGACGTGGTGACCCTGCACGAGCAGCTGGACAAAGAAGGCATGTCGACCCAGATCGGCGGCCTGGCTTACCTCGCGGAGCTGGCCAAGAACACCCCGTCGGTGGCCAACATCAAGGCTTATGCCGCGATCATTCGCGAGCGGGCCACGCTGCGCCAACTGATCAGCATCAGTACCGACATCGCCGACAACGCCTTCAACCCGCAAGGGCGCAACGCCGAAGAGATCCTCGACGACGCCGAGCGGCAGATCTTCCAGATCGCCGAGGCGCGGCCGAAGACCGGCGGCCCGGTGGGGGTCAACGAGCTGTTGACCATGGCCATCGACCGTATCGACACGCTGTTCAACTCCGACAGCGACATCACCGGTATCTCCACCGGCTACACCGACCTGGACGAGAAGACCAGCGGCCTGCAACCGGCTGACTTGATCATCGTTGCCGGCCGTCCGTCGATGGGCAAGACCACCTTCGCCATGAACCTGGTGGAAAACGCCGTGTTGCGCAGCGACAAGGTGGTGCTGGTGTTCTCCCTAGAGATGCCCGGCGAATCGCTGGTCATGCGTATGCTCTCGTCGCTGGGCCGCATCGACCAGACCAAGGTGCGTTCCGGCCAGCTGGACGACGACGACTGGCCGCGCCTGACGTCTGCGGTGAACCTGCTCAACGACCGCAAGCTGTTCATCGACGATACCGCTGGTATCAGCCCGTCCGAAATGCGCGCCCGTACCCGCCGCCTGGCCCGTGAGCACGGCGAGATCGCCATGATCATGGTCGACTACCTGCAATTGATGCAGATCCCGGGTTCGGCAGGTGACAACCGGACCAACGAGATTTCCGAGATCTCCCGCTCGTTGAAAGCCCTGGCCAAGGAATTCAACTGCCCTGTCATCGCCCTGTCCCAGCTCAACCGCTCTCTGGAGCAGCGCCCCAACAAGCGCCCGGTCAACTCCGACTTGCGTGAATCCGGTGCAATCGAGCAGGACGCTGACGTGATCATGTTCGTGTACCGCGACGAGGTGTATCACCCCGAAACCGAGCACAAGGGCGTGGCCGAAATCATCATCGGTAAGCAGCGTAACGGCCCGATCGGCTTCATCCGCCTGGCGTTCATCGGCAAGTACACCCGCTTCGAGAACCTCGCGCCGGGCATGTACAACTTCGACGACGACGAATAAAACCACCAGGGTTGAACCGGCCCCTGTGGGAGCGGGTTTACCCGCGAATGCGATGTTGATTGCAGCATCGCATTCGCGGGTAAACCCGCTCCCACAGGGGTCGGTTTTTTCCTTGGGGATCTTATGAATCCGACCACCACCGTCGGATTTGGTCAAAATTTGTGCTATATTCCGCGCCCGCGATTTCCCTGCACACCAGAACCGGTCACTGACATGCAAGCAGCCAAACCACTCTACGACTATCCCAAGTACTGGGCCGAATGCTTCGGGCCAGCGCCGTTCCTGCCGATGAGCAGGGAGGAGATGGATCAGCTCGGCTGGGATTCCTGCGACATCATCATCGTGACCGGTGACGCCTACGTCGACCACGCCTCGTTCGGCATGGCCATCATCGGCCGCCTGCTCGAGGCCCAGGGCTTTCGCGTCGGCATCATCGCCCAGCCCAACTGGCAGTCCAAAGACGACTTCATGAAGCTCGGCGAGCCGAACCTGTTCTTCGGCGTCGCGGCCGGCAACATGGACTCGATGATCAACCGCTACACCGCCGACAAGAAGATCCGCTCCGACGACGCCTACACCCCCGGCGGCCTGGCCGGCAAGCGCCCGGACCGCGCCAGCCTGGTGTACAGCCAGCGTTGCAAGGAAGCCTACAAGCACGTGCCGATCGTGCTCGGCGGCATCGAGGCCTCGCTGCGCCGCATCGCCCACTACGACTACTGGCAGGACAAGGTCCGCCATTCCATCCTGGTGGACGCCAGCGCCGACATCCTGCTGTACGGCAACGCCGAGCGGGCCATCGTCGAGGTGGCCCAGCGCTTGTCGCAGGGCGAGCGCATCGAGCACATCACCGACGTGCGCGGTACCGCGTTCATCCGCCGTGACACGCCCCAGGGCTGGTACGAGATCGACTCCACGCGCATCGACCGCCCGGGCCGGGTCGACAAGATCATCAACCCGTACGTCAACACCCAGGACACCCAGGCCTGCGCCATCGAGCAGGCCAAGGGCGAGCAGGAAGACCCGAACGAAGCCAAGGTGGTGCAGATTCTCGACAGCCCCAGCGTCACCCGCGAAAAGTCGGTGATCCGCCTGCCGTCGTTCGAGAAGGTGCGCAACGACCCGGTGCTGTATGCCCACGCCAACCGCGTCCTGCACCTGGAGACCAACCCGGGCAACGCCCGCGCCCTGGTGCAGAAGCACGGCGAGGTGGATGTGTGGTTCAACCCGCCACCCATCCCCATGACCACCGAAGAGATGGACTACGTGTTCGGCATGCCCTACGCGCGCATCCCGCACCCGGCCTACGGCAAGGAACGCATCCCGGCCTACGAGATGATCCGTTTTTCGGTGAACATCATGCGTGGCTGCTTTGGCGGCTGCACCTTCTGCTCGATCACCGAACACGAAGGGCGGATCATCCAGAACCGCTCCCACGAGTCGATCCTGCACGAAATCGAAGAGATGCGTGACAAGGTGCCGGGCTTCACCGGCGTGGTCTCCGACCTGGGTGGCCCGACTGCCAACATGTACCGCATCGCCTGCAAGAGCCACGACATCGAGAAGCACTGCCGCAAGCCGTCGTGCGTGTTCCCGGGCATTTGCGAGAACCTCAACACCGACCACAGCTCGCTGATCGAGCTGTACCGCAAGGCCCGCGCCTTGCCAGGGGTGAAGAAGATCCTGATCGCCTCGGGGCTGCGCTACGACCTGGCGGTGGAATCGCCGGAGTACGTGCGCGAGCTGGTCACCCACCACGTTGGCGGCTACCTGAAGATTGCCCCGGAGCACACCGAGCGTGGCCCGCTGGACAAGATGATGAAGCCGGGCATCGGCACCTACGACCGCTTCAAGCGCATGTTCGAGAAGTTCTCGAAAGAAGCGGGCAAGGAGCAGTACCTGATCCCGTACTTCATCGCCGCGCACCCTGGCACCACCGACGAAGACATGATGAACCTGGCCCTGTGGCTCAAGGGCAATGGCTTCCGCGCCGACCAGGTGCAGGCGTTCTACCCCTCGCCAATGGCTTCGGCCACGGCCATGTACCACTCGGGCAAGAACCCGCTGCGCAAGGTGACGTACAAGAGCGAAGGGGTGGAGATCGTCAAGAGCGAGGAGCAGCGCCGCCTGCACAAGGCGTTTTTGCGCTACCACGACCCGAAAGGCTGGCCGATGCTGCGTGAAGCGCTGCAGCGCATGGGCCGCGCCGACCTGATCGGCCCGGGCAAGCACCAGCTGATCCCGCTGCACCAGCCGCAGACCGACAGCTACCAGAGTGCCCGGCGCAAGAACTCGACCCCGGCCGGCAGCCACAAGGTGGCCAAGGAACAGAAGATCCTCACCCAGCACACCGGCCTGCCGCCGCGCGCCAGCGATGGCAGCAAGCCGTGGGACAAGCGCGAGAAGGCCAAGGCCGAAGCGTTCGCCCGCAACCAGCAGGCGGCCAAGGAGCGTAAAGAGGCAGCTAAGGGCGGCAAGGGCAACAAGAAGCCGCGTCAGCCAGTAGTTCCGCGCTGATCACTGCAGGGGCCGCGAAGCGGCCCCTGACTCAATCAGGCTTCTTGTCGACCCACTTCGGCGCCACCGGCGCAACAAAACTGTCCATCCCATCCAGCAGCTCATCCGGCTGCTGCGCCAGTTGCAACATCGCCCGATGCTGCGGCCGCACAAAGCCCTCTTCGACCACATGGTCGAGGAACCCGCCCAGCTTTTCATAAAAGCCGTTCACATCCAGCAGCCCCAGCGGCTTGGCGTGATAGCCCAACTGCCCCCAGGTCCACACCTCGAACAATTCTTCCAGCGTACCCAGCCCGCCCGGCAGGGCGATGAAGGCATCGCTGAGCTCGGCCATGCGCGCCTTGCGCGCGTGCATGCCGTTCACCACCTCCAGGCGGCTCAGGCCTTTGTGGCCGACTTCTGCGTCCAGCAGGCTCTGGGGGATGATGCCGATCACTTCGCCACCGGCGGCCATGGCTGCATCGGCGACGATGCCCATCAGGCCGACCGCACCGCCACCGTACACCAGCGTCAGGCCGCGGCCGGCGATGGCCTGGCCAAGGGCGATGGCTGCTTCACGGTAGGCGGGGTTGGCGCCGGTGCTGGCGCCGCAGAACACACAAACGGAACGTACTGGCATTGCTTGTCTCCCTTCACAGGGCTGACAGGGTAAGGCGCAAGGCCGTGACTTGAAAGCCCGATCACTCCGGGCGGGAGAACTCGCAGGCCGCACCAGTGGCGCCCTGGGCGTAGGCGGCGAGCAAGCTGTTGATGAAACTTGAGAGGGACATTTCAATTACTCCTAAATGAAAGGTTGTCCCATCGTCTATCAAGAGGGCAAGATGTGCTCTTAGATTGGTTGTATACAATCCATTGAACAATTCAACTGGCTGGCCACTTGACAGCCCTTGACCCACATCAGGAGGGGGCAAGGTGGTTTCAGGCAGTCTCGCAATTGATAAAACCCTGCCAAGGAGATTCATGATGTTTGCGAAAGCTGTAGCGGTATCCCTGCTGACCCTCGCCAGCGCCTCGGTGTTCGCCGCTGAATGCAAGGTGACGGTCGATTCGACCGACCAGATGTTGTTCAACACCAAGGAACTCGCCATCGACAAGAGCTGCAAAACCGTCGAAGTCGAATTGACTCACAGTGGCAGCCTGCCGAAGAACGCCATGGGCCACAACCTGGTGATCAGCAAGACTGCCGACATGCAGGGCATCGCCACCGAGGGCATGTCCCAAGGGCTGGACAAGGACTACATCAAGGCCGACAACGCGGCGATCATCGGCCACACCAAGATGATCGGTGCCGGCGAGAAGAGCTCCTTCACCTTGGATACTTCCAAGCTGGAAGCCGGTGGCGACTACAGCTTCTTCTGCAGCTTCCCGGGCCACATCTCGATGATGAAGGGCAAGGTTGTAGTCAAGTAAGCTAAGCTGCGCAGGCCTTCAGGGCCTATTCGCGGGCAAGCCCGCTCCTAAGGGTATTCACAGGCCCTGTAGGAGCGGGCTTGCCCGCGATGCTTTTTACGGCGCGAACGGCAGTTCGCGCTTGTGCTGGGTCTTGCGGTAGGTGGCGACGATGATGTCGAACGCCTGCTGATCCACCGGCAGCCCGTGCAGGAAGGCATCGATCTGCTGGTAGGTCACGCCGTGCGACGCTTCGTCCGGCTTGCCTGGCTCGAGGTCTTCAAGGTCGGCAGTCGGTATTTTTTCCACCAGCGCTTGCGGCGCGCCGAAGCTGCGCGCAATGGCCCGCACCTGGTTTTTCACCAGCCCGCTCAGCGGCGCCAGGTCGCAGGCACCATCACCGAATTTGGTAAAGAAGCCCATCACCGCCTCGGCGGCGTGGTCGGTGCCGATCACCAGGCCCGCGCGGGCGCCGGCGATGGTGTACTGGGCGACCATGCGGGTGCGTGCCTTGACGTTGCCGACCACGAAGTCCACCAGGGTCGGCGAGCCGGTCTTCAGTTCCTGTACCTCGGCCGCCAGGGCTTTTACCGCCGGGGCGATGTCGATGGTGTGCACTTCGTCGGCCTTGATCACGTCCAGGCAGGCCTGGGCGTCGTGCTCGTCATGCTGCACCTGGTACGGCAGGCGCACGGCGATGAAGGTATAGGCCTTGTCGCCGGTCTCGGCGCGCAGCTCGTTGATGGCGCGCTGGGCGAGCAGGGCGGCGGTCAGCGAGTCGACGCCACCGCTGATGCCCAGCACCAGGGTCTTGAGCCGGGCGTTGGCCAGGCAGTCCTTGATGAACGCCACGCGCCGGGCCACGTCGGCCTCCAGCGCTGCGGCATCTGCGAACGGCGGCTGTACCTTCAGCGCCTGGGCAATCTCTTGCTGAACCGCTTGCATGGGTTACTCCTTGCTGGGGACTTTGAATACATGACGCATGTAGGCGACGAAATTCTCGTCGCGGCACTGGGTCTTGGCGGCTTCATCGGAAATTTTCGCCACCGGCGAGCCGTTGCAGTCGGTCATTTTAAGCACGATGCTCATCGGCGCCACACCGGGGATGTCGCAGGTCAGGTTGGTGCCGATGCCAAAGCTGACGTTGATGCGACCGCGCAAGGCACGGAAGATTTCCAGCGAGCGGGTCAGGTTCAGGCCATCGGAGAACACCAGGGTCTTGGTCATCGGGTCGATGCCCAGTTTCTGGTAGTGGGCGATGGCCTTTTCGGCCCAGGCCACCGGCTCGCCCGAGTCGTGGCGCAGGCCATCGAAAAGCTTGGCGAAGTACAGGTCGAAATCCTTGAGAAACGCATCCATGGTGATGCAGTCGGTCAGGGCAATGCCCAGCAGGCCGCGGTATTCGCGTACCCAGCAGTCCAGCGCGGCGATCTGGCTGTCGATCAGCCGCGGGCCCAGCTGCTGGTGGGCCATGATCCACTCATGGGCCATGGTGCCCAGCGGCTTGATGTCCAGCTTCCAGGCCAGGTCGACGTTGCTGGTGCCGACGAAGCGGCCCGGGAACTCGTCGCGCAGTACCCGCACCACCTCTTCCTGCACGCGGCCCGAAAAGCGCCGGCGGGTGCCGAAGTCGGCCACCTGCAGCTCGGCCAACTCCTCGGTGCTTGCGTGGGCGCGCAGCCAGTCGAACTTGCGCAGCAACTGGTCGCGGGCCTCTGCCAGGCGCATGTGCGGGTGCAAGTGACGGTTGCGCACTTCGCTGATGATCGCCAGCAGCGGCACTTCGAAGAGGATCACGTGCAGCCAAGGGCCTTTCAGGCGCAGGCACAGCTGGTCGTTCTCGATGCCAAGGCGCACATAGCGCAGGTTGAAGCGGAACAGGCGCAGAAAGCGCAGAAAGTCTGGCTTGAGGAAGCTGATGCGCTCGAGGAAGGCCAGCTGGCCGTCGTCCAGGGTGAGTTCGCAGAGCAGTTCGAGCTGCTGGCGGATATCGCCGAGGTAGGGGCGCAGGTCCTCGCCGTTGCGGCAGCGGAACTCCCATTCGACGTCGGCGTCCGGGTAGTTGTGCAGCACGCCCTGCATCATCGTCAGCTTGTAGAAGTCGGTGTCGAGCAGGTTGTGCACGATGCGCTCGGCGAATGCGCTCTCGCTCATCAGGGGGAAGCTCCAAGGCGGGCAATGGGCGGTATTGTGCCAGCCTTTTCGGCCTTGATGTGCCTGCACTGGCCTCTTCGCGGGCAAGCCCGCTTCCACAAGTACGACGCAAGCCTCCAGAGCGGCGCTGTACCTGTGGGAGCGGGCTTGCCCGCGAAGGAGGCCGGAACAGCCAAAACAGGTGCTTTTCCTGTGCAGCAGCTAGCCTTGTATCGGTGCCCCGTGTAGCAGTCGCGCACCAGCGGTGTGCACTTCGGTGACGGTGCGCGGTTACAGGGTGGTTGCACGTTAACACTCGCAAGGGTTGCAATGATGGCACTTGATGGTTGCGACTTGCCCAGGCGGCCGGTGGCGCCTGCCCCGTGGCAGACGGTTGCACGCTCAATAAAGAAAAGGCCGCCGGTCGCCTCGCCAAACCCTTCACCGCGTGTTTTCCCGGAACACAAAACCAATGGCACGGCCCTTGCTCAGAGCACAGGGCTGAGAAGTTGTAGTGCCAACCAAAAAAACTCTAGGAGCACCACCTCATGTCGCAGACGTTTTACAAGAAAGGTTTCCTGGCACTGGCGGTAGCCACCGCACTGGGTGTTTCTTCGTATGTTCAGGCCGACGTCAAGATCGGTGTCGCGGGGCCCATGACCGGGGCCAACGCAGCGTTTGGCGAGCAGTACATGAAAGGTGCGCAGGCAGCGGCCGACAAGATCAACGCCGCCGGCGGCGTCAACGGCGAGAAGATCGTCCTGGTCAAGGGCGATGACGCCTGCGAACCCAAGCAGGCCGTGGCTGTGGCCAACCGCCTGGTCGACCAGGACAAGGTCATCGGCGTGGTCGGGCACTTCTGCTCCTCCAACACCATCCCCGCCTCCGAGGTGTACGACGAGGCCGGCGTGATCGCCATCACCCCAGGCTCCACCAACCCGCAGGTTACCGAGCGCGGCCTGTCGGCGATGTTCCGCATGTGCGGGCGCGACGACCAGCAGGGCATCGTTGCCGGCGACTACATCGTCGATGTGCTCAAGGGCAAGAAGGTCGTGGTGCTGCACGACAAGGACACCTACGGCCAGGGCCTGGCCGACGCCACCAAGGCGCAGCTGGAGAAACGCGGCGTCAAGCCTGTGCTGTACGAGGGCCTGACCCGTGGCGAGAAGGACTTCAGCGCCGTGGTCACCAAGATCCGCGCCGCCGGTGCCGACGTCGTCTACTTCGGCGGCCTGCACCCGGAAGCCGGCCCGCTGGTGCGCCAGCTGCGCGAGCAGGGCCTGAAGGACGTCAAGTTCATGTCCGACGACGGTATCGTCACCGACGAACTGGTTACCACCGCAGGCGGTGCGCAGTACGTTGACGGCGTGTACATGACCTTCGGCGCCGACCCGCGCCTGCTGCCAGACAGCAAGGCGGTGGTGGAGGAGTTCCGCAAGGCCGGTACCGAGCCTGAAGGCTACACCCTGTACGCCTACGCCTCGCTGCAAGCCCTGGCCGCCGCGTTCAACGGCGCCAAGTCGAACAAGGGCGAAGACGCCGCCAAGTGGCTCAAGGCCAACCCGGTCAAGACCGTCATGGGCGAGAAGAAGTGGGACAACAAGGGCGACCTGACCGTCTCCGATTACGTGGTCTACCAGTGGGACAAGGACGGCAAGTACCACCAGCTGGAAAAACAAAAATAACAACGGCATCCGGCCCGGGCACAAGCCCGGGCCATTGCCCCCGCGGTACCTGTCCTTTTTCGGAGACCTGCACGGTTCTGCGCTGCTGGGGCCGCTTCATCCGTGGCTTTACGTGGTCGGCGCTCGTGCAGTCTCGCTCAGGTGAGATTGCGTTATGGATGGTATTTTCCTGCAGCAACTGGTCAACGGCCTGACCCTCGGGTCGGTCTACGGCCTGATCGCCATCGGCTACACAATGGTCTATGGCATCATCGGCATGATCAACTTCGCGCACGGCGAGGTGTACATGATCTCCGCGTACCTCGCGGCGATCAGCCTGGCATTGCTGGCTTATTTCGGTATCGAATCCTTCCCGCTGCTGATGCTCGGCACGCTGCTGTTCACCGTGGTGGTCACCGGCGTTTATGGTTTCACCATCGAGCGCATCGCCTACAAGCCCCTGCGCAACTCCACCCGCCTGGCCCCGCTGATCAGTGCCATCGGCATTTCGCTGATCCTGCAGAACTACGCGCAGCTCAGCCAGGGCGCGCGCCAGCAAGGGGTACCGACCCTGCTCGAAGGAGCCATGCGCATCGATGTCGGCAGCGGCTTCGTGCAGCTCACCTACACCAAGATCTTCATTCTGGTGGCCGCCTTCGTCGGCATGGGCCTGCTCACCTACGTCATCAAGTACACCAAGCTCGGGCGCATGTGCCGGGCCACTCAGCAAGACCGCAAGATGGCCTCGATCCTGGGCATCAACACCGACCGGGTGATCTCCTACGTGTTCGTCATCGGCGCGGTGATGGCCGCCCTGGCCGGCGTGCTGATCACCATGAACTACGGCACCTTCGACTTCTACGCAGGCTTCATCATCGGCATCAAGGCCTTCACCGCCGCGGTGCTCGGCGGTATCGGCTCGCTGCCGGGGGCCATGCTCGGCGGGATCATCCTGGGCATTTCCGAATCGCTGTTCTCGGGCATGATCAACTCCGACTACAAGGACGTGTTCAGCTTCTCGCTGCTGGTGATCATCCTCATCTTCCGTCCACAAGGCCTGCTGGGCCGCCCACTCGTGGCTAAGGTGTGAACATGTCCGTTGCCAATACTGCCCAAGCAACACAAACCAAGGGGCTTGACCTCAAACGCAGCCTGATCGAAACCGTCGTCGCCGGCCTGCTGGCGCTGATCGTGTTCGGCCCGGTAGTCGGCGTGGTACTCGACGGCTACAGCTTCAATGCCGAGCCCCGCCGCGTGGCCTGGCTGGTGGGTGCGGTGATGGTCGGGCGCTTCGTGCTCAGCCTGTTCCTGCAGAGCGCCGCCGGCCAGCGTATCCAGCAGGGCTTCGACAGCGGCGGCTCCGGCGTGCACGTGCTGGCGCCCGACTACAAGACCCGCCTGCGCTACATCATCCCGGCGCTGATCGTGATCGCCATCGTGTTCCCGATCTTCGCCAACAAGTACCTGCTGACCGTGGTCATCCTCGGCCTGATCTACGTGCTGCTGGGCCTGGGCCTGAACATCGTGGTGGGCCTGGCCGGGTTGCTCGACCTGGGCTACGTGGCGTTCTACGCCATCGGCGCATACGGCCTGGCGCTGGGTTACCAGTACCTGGGCCTGGGCTTCTGGAGCGTGCTGCCGCTGGCGGCCATCGCGGCGGCGTTGGCCGGGTGCATATTGGGCTTCCCGGTGCTGCGCATGCACGGTGACTACCTGGCCATCGTCACCTTGGGCTTCGGCGAAATCATCCGCCTGGTGCTGAACAACTGGCTGTCGTTCACCGGTGGCCCCAACGGCATGCCGGCGCCGGCGCCGACTTTCTTTGGCCTGGAATTCGGCCGTCGGGCCAAGGATGGCGGGGTGCCGATACACGAGTTCTTCGGCTTCGAATACAACGCCAACCTCAAGTTCGTGTTCATCTACGCCGTGCTGTTCATGGTCGTGCTGGCGGTGCTGTACATCAAGCACCGCCTGACCCGCATGCCGGTCGGCCGGGCCTGGGAGGCGCTGCGCGAAGACGAGATCGCCTGCCGCTCCATGGGCCTGAACCACGTGCTGGTCAAGCTTTCGGCCTTCACCCTGGGTGCCTCTACCGCCGGCCTTGCCGGGGTGTTCTTCGCCACCTACCAAGGCTTCGTCAACCCGTCCTCGTTCACCTTCTTCGAATCGGCGCTGATCCTCGCCATCGTGGTGCTGGGTGGTATGGGTTCGACCGTGGGCGTAGTGATCGCAGCCTTCGTGCTGACCGTGGCGCCGGAGCTGTTGCGCAGCTTCTCCGAATACCGTGTGCTGCTGTTCGGCGTGCTGATGGTACTGATGATGATCTGGCGACCGCGGGGGCTGATCCGCATCAGCCGTACCGGTGTGGTCCCGCGTAAAGGAGTGGCGCCATGAGCGATGAAGTCATCCTGTCGGTCGACAACCTGATGATGCAGTTCGGCGGCATCAAGGCGCTCAGCGACGTGAGCCTGAAGGTCAAACGCAACCAGATCTTCGCCCTGATCGGCCCCAACGGCGCCGGCAAAACCACGGTGTTCAACTGCCTCACCGGCTTTTACAAGGCCAGTGGCGGGCGCATCGAGCTGAACGTGCGCGGCAGCCACACCAACGTCATCCAGCTGCTCGGCGAGCGCTTCCAGCCGGCCGACTTCGTGTCGCCGGCACGCTTTGCCAACCGCCTGTACTACAAGATGTTCGGCGGCACTCACCTGGTCAACCGCGCAGGCCTTGCGCGCACCTTCCAGAACATTCGCCTGTTCAAGGAAATGTCGGTGGTGGAAAACCTGCTGGTGGCACAGCACATGTGGGTCAACCGCAACCTGCTGGCCGGGGTGCTCAACACCAAGGGCTACCGCCAGGCCGAAAGCGATGCGCTGGACCACGCCTTCTACTGGCTTGAGGTGGTCGACCTGGTGGACTGCGCCAACCGCCTGGCTGGCGAGCTGTCGTACGGGCAGCAGCGCCGCCTGGAAATCGCCCGGGCCATGTGCACGCGGCCGAAGATCATCTGCCTGGACGAACCGGCCGCCGGCCTGAACCCGCAGGAGACCGAAGCCCTCAGCCGCATGATCCGCGTGCTGCGTGACGAGCACGACATCACCGTGGTGCTGATCGAACACGACATGGGCATGGTCATGAGCATTTCCGATCACATCGTCGTGCTCGACCACGGCAACGTGATCGCCGAAGGCGCCCCGCAGGAAATCCGCAACAACCCGACGGTGATCGCCGCCTACCTGGGTGCCGACGAAGAGGAACTGGTATGAGTGCACCCATTCTCGAGCTCAAGGACCTGGACGTGTTCTACGGGCCGATCCAGGCGCTGAAAAAGGTCTCGATGCATATCAACGAAGGCGAGACGGTGAGCCTGATCGGCGCCAACGGCGCCGGCAAGTCGACCCTCTTGATGTCGATTTTCGGCCAGCCCCGGGCGGCCTCCGGGCAGATCGTCTACCGCGGCACCGACATCACCCGCAAGTCGTCGCACTACATCGCCTCCAACGGCATCGCCCAGTCGCCGGAAGGGCGCCGGGTGTTCCCCGACATGAGCGTCGAGGAAAACCTGATGATGGGCACCATCCCCATCGGCGACAAGCATGCCGACGAAGACATGCAGCGCATGTACGAGCTGTTCCCGCGGCTCAAGGAGCGGCGCAACCAGCGGGCCATGACCATGTCCGGCGGCGAGCAGCAGATGCTCGCCATCGCCCGGGCGCTGATGAGCCGGCCCAAGTTGCTGTTGCTGGACGAGCCGTCGCTCGGGCTGGCGCCGATCGTGGTCAAGCAGATCTTTTCGACCTTGCGTGAGCTGGCCAAGACCGGCATGACCATCTTCCTGGTGGAGCAGAACGCCAACCATGCGCTGAAGCTGTCGGACCGTGCCTATGTGATGGTCAACGGGCAGATCCGCATGACCGGTACCGGGCAGGAGTTGCTGGTCAATGAAGAGGTGCGTAGCGCTTATCTCGGCGGGCATTGAGCCAGTCAAGGCGGGGCAAGCCCGTTCCCACGCGGTTCAATGCGTGGGAGCGGGCTTGCCCCGCGATGCGTTTTATGCTGCCTTCGCACATGTGGACAACTTGTCGCATATCTTTCCAGCAACGTCCCACAACCCCCACGCAACCCCTTGTTTGCACAGCAACAAATCTTTCCACGAAATATGTGGAACCGCCTGTGGAAAACATGGTGGCATGTCGCGCTACGCCACGTACATCAAGGTCTCCAGCGTGCTGATCAATATTTGACCATCTAGCGCTTGTGCATGATTTCCCTACACTTTTCGGCCTGCAAACGCCTCATCCACAGCTCACGATTTTCTGTGGATAACTCTGTGAAAAACCCTTGGACATACCGCCGCAACCGGCATGGTTGAAAGCGTTGCGCCATCAGCGAAAGATTTCCACAGATTTCCCCATGGCGATTCGGTTCCCTGAGCCCGACGAGTTGCCCCCAATCCATGGGGAAAGCCTTGTGGATAACATGCGCATAGCCTGGCCAGGCCCATCTATTACGGGGCTTTGCCGGGGTTGCTCATTTTTTGAGCATACGCTGAAACGGTTGTCGCCAACGCCCGCGCCGGGCATGCTGCAAGGCCTGCCGACGATTACCCACTGCGAGGAGCAACGCATGACGTCCACCGTATTCATCACTGGCGCAACTTCCGGTTTCGGTGAGGCCACTGCCCGCCGCTTTGCCGAGGCGGGCTGGAAACTGGTCCTCACCGGCCGTCGCAAAGAGCGCCTGGACGCGCTGTGCGCCGAGCTGTCGGCCAAGACCGAAGTGCACAGCCTGGTGGTCGATGTGCGCGACCGCAAGGCCATGGAAGAAGCCATCGCCAGCCTGCCGCCGGCCTTCGACAAGCTCCAGGCCCTGGTCAACAACGCAGGCCTGGCCCTGGGTGTGGATGCGGCGCAAAACTGCAGCCTGGATGACTGGGAGACCATGGTCGATACCAACATCAAGGGCCTGATGTACACCACCCGCCTGCTGCTGCCACGCCTGATCGCCCACGGCCGCGGTGCGTCGATCCTCAACGTGGGCTCGGTAGCGGGCAACTACCCGTACCCGGGCAGCAACGTTTATGGCGGCACCAAGGCCTTTGTCGGCCAGTTCTCCCTGAGCCTGCGCTGCGACCTGCGCGGTACTGGCGTGCGGGTCAGCAACATCGAGCCGGGGCTGTGCGAGAGCGAGTTCTCGCTGGTGCGCTTCGGTGGCGACCAGGCCAAGTACGATGCCACCTACGCCGGCGCCGAGCCGATCCAGCCGCAGGACATCGCCGAGACCATCTTCTGGATTCTCAACCAGCCGGCCCACGTCAACATCAACAGCCTCGAACTGATGCCGGTGAGCCAGGACTGGGCAGGGTTCTCCATCGACCGGTCGGCCAAGGGCTGAATTCAAGGGCCAGATCGCCGGCAAGCCGGCTCCTGCATGGGGGCCCGATCAACCTGTAGGAGCCGGCTTGCCGGCGATGGCGTCAGCTCAGGCCCTGCAAGCCTTCCAGGCAGGTCGCCAGGTGATAGGGCGTGGTCGAAGGCATGTCATGCCGGCTGACGGCGCCTGCGCCATCGCGGCACTCATGCCAACCGCCTTCATGCAGAAAGCGCGACTCCAGCGCCTGCAACTGCTTGGCCAGCTTGCCCTCATTGCCCGAGCGCAAAGCCAATGCCCGCAGGTACTCGGCCTGCGCCCAGATGCGCTGAGTGGCATCGAGCACCTTGCCATCGCTATCGAGCATTGCCAGTACTGCCGAATCCTTCACCCCGTGCTGCTCGGCGTAGCTGAACCCACTTTCGATAGAGCTGTGCAATGCAGTACCGCGCAGCAGCGGTGAGGTTTCCAGCAGGTAAAACCATTCAAACTGGTGCCCCGGCTCGAACCAGTTATCCACAGCCCCGCGTGGTTTCTCCAGCATCAGCCCGTGCTGCGGCTCGACAAAATGCTCCTGAAGCGCTTCACACAGTTGCAGCAGCGCCTGCTGTACTTCGTCGTCCTCACGCACGGCAAGCACCTGCAGGAAGGCTTCGGCCAGGTGCATCTGCGGGTTCTGCAACGGGCCGCTGCCAAGGTCTGCCCAGTCTTCACCCAGGCTGGCTTCGAACAAGCCATCGTCGCGGGCGAACTGCTCGCTGACCACTTCCAGCGCGGCATTCAGGGTCGCCTCGACCAGCCCCTCGCCGACCTTGCCCCAGTAGTGCGCGCAGGCGAACACGATGAAGGCGTGGGTGTAGAGGTCCTTGCGCCGGTCCAGCGGTTTGCCGTCGGCGTCGATGCTGTAGAACCAGCCGCCGTGCTCGGCGTCGTGGAAGTGCTTTTGCAGCGAGCGGAACAGCGCTGCTGCCCGTTCGGCCGCGCCCGGCTGGCCGATGCGGCTGCTGAACAGGTACAGCTGGCGGGCGCAGGCCATGGCCCGGTAGCGCTGCACGGGCAGGGGGCGGTGGTTTGCGTCCAGTGCCTCGTAGGGCAGGGCCAGGTCGGCGTTCCAGCCCGGGCCTTGCCACAGCGGCACGATGCGCTCGGCGAAATGCTGGCGGAAACGGGTCAATGCAGGGCGGGGGTCGGACATGCTGGCGCTCGTGGACGGTCGGTCGGGCAGGGCGCCATGTTAGCAGAAGTGTAGGGAGGTTCGTGGGAGCCTGGGTATCACCCCGGGCCACCCAACCCCTGCCAATGCCGCGCGCCGACGAAGATGAAGCGCAACTGCTGGGTGATCTTCTCCTGCGCGCTCATGGCCTGGGAGCCACTGAAGTCATCGCTGTCGATCAACTCGGGCAGGGTGGCGAACACGGTCTTGACCACCAGGTCGGCCATCACCGCCAGGGCCGCAGCATCCAGGTGCTGCCAGCGCGGCATGCGCGCAAGGTCGGTGGCCAGGTCGTTGCTGATGTCGTGGCGCAGCCGCGCGATAGCCTGGCGCACAGCCTGCGAGCCGCCGTACTGCTCGCGGGCGAGAAACAGGAACTGCGCGCGGTGGGCGGTCACCACGTCGAGGAAGATGCGCACCGAGGCGTCGGTAATGCCGCCCAGTTCGAATTCGTTTTGCCGCACCAGGCGGATGGTCTGGCGGAAGGTGGTATCGACCTCGTGCACCAGGGCCAGGCCCAGGGCGTCCATGTCGGGGAAGTGGCGGTAAAAACCGGTGGGCACGATACCCGCGGCCTTGGCCACCTCACGCAGGCTGATGCTGCCGAAACCACGGCCGCTTTCCATGAGCAGGCAGGCGGCATCCAGCAGGGCCTGGCGGGTTTGCAGCTTCTGTTCGGCACGCGGCAGCATGGGGGCGCAGTCTTGTGGTGGTGAAGCTGGGCATTCTGGATAAAAAAACAAAGCCCGGTCAATGGACCGGGCTTGGAGGGGAGCAGGCGCAGTGGGGCGGGTTGTTGTTCTCGGCCATGGTGATCAGCTCACGCGGCTGAGTTCAACCAGACGGTCCGAGCCACCTTCGGCTACACGGTCATTACGCTCGATCAGGCGATCAGAGCCACCTTCGGCGACGCGGTCATTACGTTCGATCAGACGGTCCGAACCACCTTCGGCGACGCGGTCGTTACGTTCGATCAGGCGGTCCGAACCACCTTCGGCGAAGCGGTCGTTACGTTCGATCAGGCGGTCCGAGCCACCTTCGGCCAGGCGGCCAGCGCGTTCCTGCAGGCGTTCTGCGCCGCCTTCGGCCAGCGTGTTCAGGGGCTGGGCGACAGTGGCAGCACTGGAGCGCGATTCGGCGGTCAGGTGCTGGTCGGCGGCCGGCAGGGCGAAGGCGTTGGCGGCCAGTACGGAAAGGGTCAGGCTCAGCAGCAGATGGCGTTTCATGATTCGGTGCTCCTCTCGGGGGCTGGAAAGTGGGTACGAGGGCAATGCTACGCCGCGTAACGCCAGAGAGAAGTTCATCCGGGTAATGGTAACAATCGACGTTATTGATACTCTGCTGAGAAGGCTCTGGATCAATGTTTTCAGGGGTGAGAGTGGCATTTTGCCAAGCCGTTCTGGCAGTGACACGCAGGTGTTCAAAAGGCGCAAACCTGGGCAAGGCATCAGGAAAAACTTGGTTATGATGGCAGCCGGATTAAACCCGACGGGTTTTCATCAGTCCCACCTTTTAAGTGCCACCGTTACGCCGCCCCGTGCCACGCAGTCAGGAGAGCCACGCAATGACGCGCCCAGCCAGAATCCTCGTCTGGACCTTCGCCACCCTCGCCACGCTACTGGCTATCCTGGTGGTGGTGATCGCCACCTTCGACTGGAACCGGGTCAAGCCGTTGCTCAACGAGAAGGTCTCCGAGGCCTTGCACCGGCCGTTCGCGATCAACGGCAACCTGGCCGTGCACTGGCGCACCGAATCTGAAGAAAGCGGCTGGCGTGCCTATGTGCCGTGGCCGCATTTCAGCGCCGAAGACCTGACTCTGGGCAACCCCGACTGGCTCAAGGAGCCGCGCATGGTGGGCCTTGAGCGTGTGGAGTTTCGCCTGGCGCCGCTGCCGCTGATCGTGCAGCGCATCAGTATCCCGCGCATCGACCTGGTCAAGCCCACCGCCAGCCTGACGCGCCTGGCCGATGGCCGGGCCAACTGGACTTTCGACTTTGGCCCCAAGGATGACACCGCCGAGCCGTCGAAGTGGGAGCTGGATATCGGTGCCATCGGCTTTGACCAAGGCAATGTCAGCTTCGACGACCAGACCCTCAAAGCCAGCATGAAGGTGCAGATCGACCCGCTGGGCAAGCCCATCCCGTTCAGCGATATCGTCGGCAAGGCCCGCGCGGAAAAAGCCGGCGGCGCCCAGGACTATGCCTTCGCCATCAAGGCCCAGGGCCGCTACAAGGACCAGCCGGTGGCGGCCACCGGCAAGATCGGCGGCCTGCTGGCGCTGCAGGACGCCCGCCAGCCGTTCCCGCTGCAGGCCGATGCGCGTATTGGCGACACCCACGTGGTGCTGGCCGGTACCCTCACCGACCCGCGCAACCTCGGCGCCCTCGACCTGCGCCTGAAGCTGTCCGGCAGCAGCCTGGGCAACCTCTACCCGCTGACCGGCGTCACCCTGCCGGACACCCCGGCGTACTCCACCGACGGCCACCTCAACGCCAACCTGCATGCCGCAGGTGGTGCGCAGTTCCGCTATGAGGGCTTCAACGGCAAGATCGGCGACAGCGACATCCACGGCGACCTGGCCTTCGTCGCCAGCCAGCCGCGGCCCAAGTTGTCGGGCAACCTGGTGTCCAACCAGCTGCTGTTCAAGGATTTGGCACCGCTGATCGGCGCCGACTCCAACAGCGAGCAGAAGGCCCGTGGCGGCGCCAGCAAGCAGCCCACCGGCAAGGTGCTGCCGGTGGAGGAGTTCCGTACCGAGCGCTGGCGCGCCATGGACGCCGACGTGACCTTTGCCGGCAAGCGCATCGTGCACAGCGAAAAACTGCCGTTCAACGACCTGTCGGCCCACGTGATTCTCGACGACGGCCTGCTGCGCCTGGAGCCGCTGCGCTTTGGCGTGGCCGGCGGCAACCTCGATTCGAACATCCGCCTGGACGGGCGCAGCACGCCGATGCAGGGCCGTGCGCAGCTCACCGCCCGGGGCTTCAAGCTCAAGGAACTGTTCCCCACCTTCGCGCCCATGCAGACCAGCTTCGGCCAGCTCAACGGCGATGCCGACATCAGCGGCCGCGGCAACTCGGTGGCGGCGCTGCTGGGCACCTCCAACGGCGACCTGCGCCTGTTGATCAACGATGGCGCCATCAGCCGCAGCCTGATGGAGATCGCCGGGCTCAACGTGGGCAACTACGTGATCGGCAAGTTGTTCGGTGACGAGGACGTGAAGATCAACTGCGCGGCGGCCAACGTCGGCATCAAGGACGGCCTGGCCACCACCCGCCTGTTCGTTTTCGATACCGAGAACGCGATCATCTACATCGACGGCACGGCCAATTTTGCCAGCGAGCAACTGGACCTGAAGATCACCCCCGAGTCCAAGGGCCTGCGCCTGTTCTCGCTGCGCTCGCCGCTGTACGTGCGCGGGCCGTTCGCCAAG
The DNA here is from genome assembly GCF_019139835.1 of Pseudomonas xanthosomatis. NCBI lineage: Bacteria > Pseudomonadati > Pseudomonadota > Gammaproteobacteria > Pseudomonadales > Pseudomonadaceae > Pseudomonas > Pseudomonas xanthosomatis. Next base: position 1,094,678 of record NZ_CP077075.1, read on the forward strand.
CCCAATGCCGGGGTGCAGGCGGTGCCGCTTGCACTGCGTGGCGCGGGCATGGTGGCGCTGGGGGTGGTGGCCGGGCCTGCGGCCGGGCTGCTGGCGCTGATCGCACCGAGCAGTGGGGATGCGCCCAACCAGTGCACGCCGTTGTTGCAGCAGATGAAGGCCGGCAAGGCGCCGGCGGCGGTGAAAAAGCACAAATAGCAGAGGGCCGCTGTGCGGCCCTTTAGCGCCACAAGGCCGCTCCTACAGGGGATTGCATTCTCCTTGTAGGAGCGGCCTTGTGTCGCGATGGCTGCAAAGCAGCCCCAGCAATTACAGACCTTGAAGCAAATCCGACATATCGTCCGCGTGCTCTTCTTCCTGGGCCAGGATGTCTTCGAAGATGCGCCGCGTGGTCGGGTCTTTATCCCCGATGTACTGGATGATCTCGCGGTAGCTGTCGATGGCGATGCGCTCGGCCACCAGATCTTCCAGCACCATCTCCTTCAGCGTGCTGCCGGCCACGTATTGGGCGTGGGAGTTCTTCGTCAGGTTGTCGGGGTTGAAGTCCGGCTCACCGCCCAGCTGCACGATGCGCTCGGCCAGCTTGTCGGCGTGCTCGGCTTCCTGGTTGGCGTGCTCGAGAAACTCGGCCGCAGCGACGCTGGCCTTGATGCCGCTGGCCATGAAGTAGTGGCGCTTGTAGCGCAGTACACACACAAGCTCAGTGGCCAGCGACTCGTTCAGCAGGCGCAGGATCTTCTCGCGGTCGGCGTGGTAACCCTCGGTCACCGCGCCTTGCTCGACATGTTGGCGGGCACGTTCGCGCAGGGTCTTCACATCGGTCAGTTCAACGCTCATGTTCATCTCCGAAAGCATCAGGGTGGTCATCGGTGTCATGCGCCGTGGGCGGCGTCGCGGTCTTCTTCACGTTGCTTGCAGGTTTTGAAGCCCTTGGCATCGACATGGCCGGTGGCGTCGAAGCGCACGTAGTAGGGCTGCTGGTGGCCGTCGCGGTTGAGGATGTAGTCGTTGCAGGTGCCGCCATGGGGCAGGTCGACCACGCTGGACGGGCTGCCGCCGATGGCTATGACCTTCTGCATGGTCATGCCGTTTTCCACCTGCTTGACCAGCGGCTCGTCACGGTAGGTGACGTAGTCCACCGGGTTTTCCGGGCGGCTGCCGCAGGCGGCGAGGGTGGCGCTTGCCAGAAGGATGGCCAGGGTCTGCTTGTACATGGTCCCGCTCCTTGCTCAAGGGGTGTTCTGCTTGGAACCGCACGGCGCGCCGAGAGTTCGATTGCGGTGCTCACCGGGGGCGCTGTAGTGTTGGCTGATCGTCCATGGACAAGGGGCTGGGGCTATGGCGCAGGAATTGGCCACGCGGTATCCGTTGGTGCTGGTGCCGGGGATGTTCGGCTTTGTGCGGCTGGTGCTGTACCCCTACTGGTTCGGCATTGTCCCGGCGTTGCGTCGGGGTGGGGCCGAGGTGTTCCCGGTGCAGGTGTCGCCGCTGCATTCCAGCGAGGTGCGCGGCGAGCAGTTGCTGGCGATCATCGAGGATATTTGCCAGCGCACGGGGGCTGCCAAGGTCAACCTCATTGGCCATAGCCAGGGTGCCCTCAGCGCCCGCTATGCAGCCGCCAAACGCCCCGACCGGGTGGCCTCGGTAACTTCGGTGGCCGGCCCCAACCATGGTTCGGAGCTGGCCGACCATCTGGAGCGCACGGCGCCGGGCGACTCACCTCAAGGGCGCATCCTCAAGGCGATCCTGCACGGTTTGGCGGTGTTGATGGGCTGGCTGGAAACCGGCTGGCGCCGGGAGCGCTTGCCGGTGGATGTACACGCTTCGCACCAGTCGCTCACCACCTGGGGTGTGGACAAGTTCAACCAGGCTTACCCACAGGGGTTGCCCGAGGTGTGGGGCGGGGAGGGGCCGGGCGAGGTGAACGGGGTGCGTTACTACTCGTGGTCCGGCACCTTGCAGCCGGGGCTGACCGACCAGGGGCGTAACCGTTTCGATGGCAGCAACCGCTTCTGCCGGCTGTTCGCCCGCAGCTTCGTGCGCGAGAAGGGCCAGTGCGACGGCATGGTCGGGCGGTTCAGCTCGCACCTTGGGCAGGTGATTGGTGATGACTACCCGTTGGACCATCTGGATATCGTCAACCAGTCCCTAGGCGCCGTGGGCAAGGGCGCCGAGCCGGTGCGGCTGTTCACAGAGCATGCCGCGCGGCTGAAGGCGGCGGGGTTGTGAGCGACAAGGCCGAAATGAATTTTGCCGCTTTCTAGCGTCTCCTGTGGGGGGCAACTGTCTTGCGCTGCATGACCCGGCCTTATCGCCGGCAAGCCGGCTCTCATAGAACTGCACACACCTCATTGATTTAGCAGGAACCTGTGGGAAGCGGCCTTGTGTCGCGATGGGCTGCGCAGCAGCCCCGGCAATTTTGCATAAGGCCGAGACCTTGGGGCCGCTTCGCGCCCCATCTCGACCGGACGGCGCCCCGGCAAGGCCGCTTCCCACAGAGATCGTGGCGCATCTGCGAGACCAGTTCTCTGCGCGACAGCGCAGCCCGAAAGGGCTGGGTAATCTCCTACAGGGCGCGGCGCACTGGCGTGGTCCAGCGCTCGGCCAGCAGTACGCCGGCCAGGGTCAGCAGCCCGCCATACAGGTGGTAGCTGGCCAGTTGTTCATCGAGCACCGCCGCGGCGATGACCGCCGTCACCACCGGCAGCAGGTTGAAGAATAGTGTGGTGCGGCTCGGCCCCACGCGGTGCACGGCCTGCATCCACACCAGCGGCGCAACCATCGAGGCCAGCACGCAGGCGTACAGCACAAGGCCGGTGTTGTGGCCGTTCAGGCCGGTCTTGTCCGACAGCACGAACAGCGGCAGCAGCACCACGATCGCCACCAGCACCTGCAGGTACAGCAGTTGCAGCGGCGGCAGGCGCAGCTGCCATTTCTTCAGCAAGAAGCTGTACAGCGCATACGCCAGGGTGGCCAGCAGCATCATCAGGTCGCCGCGGTTAAGGCCCTGGTGCAGCAGCGCCGCCGGCTGCCCGGCAGAAACCACCTCGAGCACCCCGAAAAACGACACCAGCGCCCCCAGCAAGGCGCCGTAGCTCAGGCGCTGGCCCAGCCAGGCGATGGACAGCGCCAGCGACATCAACGGCATCAGCGACAGAATGATGCCCATGTTGGTGGCGCTGGTGATGCTGGCAGCGAAGTACGCCAGGCTCTGGTACATGGCCATGCCCAGTACTCCGAGCACGAACACCTTGCCCAGGTGCGGGCCAATGGCGGCGCGGTTACGCCATACCTGCGGCAGCAGGAACGGGGTGAACAGCAGGCCGGCCAGCAGCCAGCGGTAAAAGCCGATCTCGGCCGGGTGGATGGCGCCGGCGGACATCTTGGTGACCACGGTGTTGCCGGCCCAGATGAGGATGGCGATCAGGGGGAACAGGTAATTCATGTAGCGTCCAGGGTTGCAGTGTTCGTAGCGTGGGCAGGCATTATCCCGTGCCGACAGAGGTGCAACAAATCTTGTCTACACTCAGCTCGACAGGCGCGCACCGGGCGCGCAGGCAAGGAGACCACTCCATGAAGATGCTGCACGTACCCCTGCTGGTGCTGGGCCTGATGCTCGCCGGGCAAGGTTTTGCCGCCACCGCGCAACAGGAAAAGATGAAAACCTGCAACGCCGACGCCACCGCCAAGGCGCTCAAGGGCGATGAGCGCAAGGCGTTCATGAGCACCTGCCTGAAGAAAGACGTGCCAAAGACCCAGCAGGAGAAAATGAAGAGCTGCAACGCCGACGCCACCACCAAGGCGCTCAAGGGCGACGAGCGCAAGGCGTACATGAGCGACTGCCTGAAGAAGAAGTGACCGGCGCCTATGCCTGCGCCTTGAAGGCTGGCAGACTGCGGGTCTTTCCGCTGTCTGCCGTCGAGGCTGTATGACCTTCACCCCCCGCCAGATCTCCCTTGCCAGCCTGGTCATCGTCATGGGCGGGCTGCTGTTGGCCCTGCCGCTGAAACTGCTGCCCAGCCTGCTGGCGGGCCTGTTGGTGTTCGAGCTGGTCAACATGCTCACTCCGCGGCTGCAGCCGTTGATTGCCGGGCAGCGTGCACGCTGGCTGGCCGTGGCGCTGCTCGGCACCCTGGTGGTCAGCACCCTGACCCTGCTGATTGCCGGCGCGTTCAGCTTCTTGCTGCACGAAGCCGAGAACCCCGGCGCCTCGCTGGACAAGTTCATGGGCCTGGTGGAGCGCGCCCGCAGCCAGCTGCCGCCGTTCATCGAAGGCTACCTGCCGGCCAGCGCTGCCGAGTTCAAGGTGGCCATCGGCGACTGGATCAAGAGCCACCTGAGCGACCTGCAACTGGTCGGCAAGGGCATGGCGCACATGTTCGTCACCTTGCTGATCGGCATGATTCTGGGGGCCATCATCGCCCTGCAGCGCATCCCCGACCTGTCCCGGCGCAAGCCGCTGGCCGCGGCGCTGTTCGAGCGCCTGAACCTGCTGGTGCAGGCGTTTCGCAACATCGTCTTCGCGCAGATCAAGATCTCGCTGCTCAACACCGCGTTCACCGGCATCTTCCTGGCCGTGGTGCTGCCGCTGTTCGGCGTGCATTTGCCGCTGACCAAGACGCTGATCGTGCTGACCTTCCTGCTCGGGCTGCTGCCGGTGATCGGCAACCTGATGTCCAACACCCTGATCACCATCGTCGGGCTGTCGTTGTCGCTGTGGGTGGCGGCGGCGGCGCTGGGTTACCTGATCGTGATCCACAAGGTCGAGTACTTCCTCAACGCACGCATCGTCGGCGGGCAGATCAGTGCCAAGTCGTGGGAGCTGCTGCTGGCGATGCTGGTGTGCGAGGCGGCGTTCGGTTTGCCGGGTGTGGTGGCGGGGCCGATCTACTATGCGTACCTGAAGAGTGAGTTGAAGCGGATGGAGTTGGTCTGAAGGCGTACTTCTGCCTGCACCGGCCTCTTCGCGGTGGTTCGGCACCCCGACAAGCCCGCTCCCACAGGTTCTCTGCTGCCTTGGGGCATAGGTAATCCTGTGGGAGCGGGCTTGTCGGGGTGCCGAACCACCGCGAAGAGGCCAGTACAGGTTTTAAATGGCGGTCAAACGGCGCCGTAGCGTTTACGCGCCTCGATCGCCAGCCCGCTGCCGATGCTGCCGAAGATATTGCCTTCCACATGCCGGGCATTGGGCAGCATCGCCGCCACGCTGTTGCGCAGCGCCGGGATGCCGCTGGAGCCGCCGGTGAAGAACACCGTATCCACCTGCCCTTCGCTCACCCCGGCCTTGGCCAGCAGCTCGGTCACGCTGGCGCGCACCCGCTCCAGCAAACCGTCGATGGCCTCCTCGAACAGCGCCCGGGTCAGCTCGGCGGCCAGCTCCGGCTCCACCCGGCCCAGGTCGATGCGGCGGCTGTCGCGGTCGGTCAGCTCGATCTTGCTGGCTTCCACTTCCATCGCCAGCCAGTGGCCGGCACGCTGCTCGATCAGGTTGAACAGGCGGTCTATACCGAGCGTATCCTCGATGTCGTAGCGCATGTTGCCCAGGGCCAACTGCGACTTTTGCGCGTACAGGGCGTTGATGGTGTGCCAGGTGGCCAGGTTCAGGTGGTAGCTGGTGGGCATCAGCGCGCCGCTTTTCATCCGGCTGCCGTAGCCGAACAGCGGCATCACGCCCTGCAGGCTAAGCTGCTTGTCGAAGTCGGTACCGCCAATGTGCACGCCGCCGGTGGCGAGGATGTCATCCTGGCGTTCATCCACCAGGTGGCGCTCCGGCGACAGGCGGATCAGGGTAAAGTCCGAGGTACCGCCGCCGATATCGACAATCAGCACCAGCTCTTCGCGGCTGATGCCCGACTCGTAGTCGAAGGCCGCAGCGATGGGCTCGTACTGGAACGACACGTCCTTGAAGCCGATTTTGCGGGTTACCTCTGCCAGCGTATCCTCGGCCTCCTGGTCGGCAGCCGGGTCTTCGTCGACGAAGAACACCGGGCGGCCCAGTACCACCTGGTCAAAGTCGCGTTGGGCAGCGGTTTCGGCGCGCTTTTTCAGCTCGCCGATGAACATGCCCAGCAGGTCCTTGAACGGCAGGGCGCTGCCCAGCACGCTGGTATCGTGCTTGATCAGCTTGGAGCCCAGCAGGCTCTTGAGCGAGCGCATCAGGCGGCCTTCGTAGCCCTCGAGGTATTCGTGCAGGGCCAGGCGGCCGTACACCGGGCGACGCTCCTCGATGTTGAAGAACACCACCGATGGCAGGGTGATCTTGCCGTCTTCCAGGGCGATCAGCGACTCCATGCCCGGGCGGTGCCAGCCGACCGTGGAGTTGGAGGTGCCGAAGTCGATGCCGAGGGCACGAGCCGGGGATACGTCAGACATTTGCGAGGGCTTCCGGAGGTAAAACGGCCGCGCAGTTTATGCCAGTTACCGGCTAAATCAAGACCGGCCGTCTGCCATGGCGCAAGGCCACGGGAACCTTGAAAGGCTATGCTTGACCCCAATCTTCAGTGGCAACACGCACATTCTTACTGGTGATCCATAAATGGACTTCAAAGACTATTACAAGATACTCGGCGTAGAGCCGGGCGCGGACGACAAGGCGATCAAGGCCGCGTACCGCAAGCTCGCCCGCAAGTATCACCCCGACGTCAGCAAGGAGCGCGACGCCGAGGACAAGTTCAAGGAGGCCAACGAGGCCTACGAAGTGCTGGGCGACAAGGACAAGCGCGCCGAGTACGACGAAATTCGCAAGTACGGCGGCCAGCACGGCCGGCCGTTCCAGGCCCCGCCTGGCTGGCAGGGCCGTGGCGGCAACGCCGGCGGTGGTTTCGAGGGCGGTGATTTTTCCGACTTCTTCAGCTCGATCTTCGGCGCGCGCGGCTCCAACCCGTTCGGCGGTGCCCGGCAACAACAACGCAGCGCCGGCAGGCGAGGGCAGGACGTGGAACTGGAACTGGCGGTGTTTCTTGAAGAGACCCTGAGCAAGGAGTCCAAGCAGATCAGCTTCCAGGTGCCGCAAACCAACGCCGCCGGGCAGCGCACCGGTTTCACCACGAAAACGCTGAACGTGAAGATCCCTGCCGGGGTGACCGACGGCGAGCGCATCCGCCTCAAGGGCCAGGGCGCCCCGGGCGTGGGCGGCGGCGCCAACGGCGATTTGTTCCTGACCATTCGCATGGCGCCGCACCCGCTGTTCGATGTCGAAGGTCATGATTTGATCATCACCGTGCCATTGGCGCCGTGGGAAGCTGCACTGGGCGCCAAGGTGGCCGTGCCGACCCTGACTGGCAAGATCAACCTGACCATCCGCCCCGACAGCCAGAGCGGCCAGCGCCTGCGGGTAAAGGGCATGGGCCTTTTGAACAAGCAAGGCGAGCGTGGCGACCTGTACGCCCAGCTCAAGGTGGTGATGCCGGCCCAGTCCGACGCCAGCACCCGCGAGCTGTGGGGCAAGCTGGCTGAAAAAGCCGCGTTCGACCCGAGGACTCAATGGAGTAAGTGACCATGAGCAGCACCCTGATCGTTCAACTGGATATGCGAACCCTGTGTCGAGAGGCCGATGTAACGGCCGACTGCGTGATCGAGATTGTCGAGCACGGCATTGTTGAACCATCGGGGCGAACGCCCGAGGAGTGGCTGTTCGACGACCTCGCGCCGGTGACCCTCAAACGTGCGGTGAAGCTGCATCAGCAGCTGGAGCTGGAGTGGGAAGGGGTGGCGCTGGCGCTGGAGTTGCTGGAAGAGGTGCAGCAACTGCGCAGCGAGAACAGCATGCTGAGGCAGCGGTTGGGCAGGTTTACCCAGATGTAAGGCTTGGATGTAAGCCCTGACGCAGGGCCGTTTGTGGGAGCGGCCTCGTGTCGCGATGGGCTGCGCAGCAGCCCCAAGTTCTCGGCATCATGCAAAATTGCCGGGGCTGCTGCGCAGCCCATCGCGACACAAGGCCGCTCCCACAGGGATCGCATAACCTTCAGGCTTGAGCCTGACTTGCCGGCGATAGGGCGCTCAGCCCGGCTCCGCCCCCGGGTTCAACACCAACTGCATGAAGGTCAAATCCAGCCAGCGGCCGAACTTCACCCCCACCTGCGGCATCTGCCCGGTCACCACGAAGCCCTGGCGTTCGTGCAGGCGCACCGACGCGGCATTGCCGCTCTCGATGGCCGCCACCATCACATGCTTGCCGCAGCCCCGCGCCCGTTCGATCAGCTCGGCCATCAGCACCGGCCCCAGGCCCTTGCCGCGCTGGTCGCCACGGATGTACACCGAATGCTCCACTGTCAGCCGAAAACCCTCGAACGGCCGCCAGTCGCCGAACGAGGCGTAGCCCAGCACGCCGCTGTCATCCACCGCCACCAGAATCGGGTAGCCCTGCTGCGCGCGGGCCTCGAACCAGGCCTGGCGGTTGGCCAGGTCCACCGGGGTTTCGTTCCAGATCGCCGTGGTGTTGCGCACGGCGTCGTTGTAGATGTCGAGGATGCCCGGCACGTCGGTGGGCAGGGCGTCGCGGATTTGGTAACTCATGACAGCGTCTCGCAAGGTCGTTGCTGGCAGATTAAATGGTTACCAGCCCGCGCACACCTTCGGCCTGCATGTTTTCGCCCCGGCCGCGCTGGATGATCTCGCCACGGGCCATCACCAGGTACTGGTCGGCCAGCTCTTCGGCAAAATCGTAGAACTGCTCCACCAGCAAAATCGCCATGTCGCCGCGGTCGGCCAGCTTGCGGATCACCGCACCGATCTCCTTGATCACCGAGGGCTGGATGCCTTCGGTCGGCTCATCGAGAATCAGCAGCCGCGGGCGGCTGGCCAGGGCGCGGCCGATGGCCAGCTGTTGCTGCTGCCCACCCGACAGGTCGCCGCCACGGCGCTGCTTCATCTGTTCCAGCACCGGGAACAGCTCGTAGATGAACGCCGGCACCTCGCGGGCCTCGCGGGTGGCAAAGCGCGACAGGCCCATCAGCAGGTTTTCTTCGACGCTCAGGCGCGGGAAGATCTCGCGGCCCTGGGGCACGTAGGCGATGCCGGCCTGCACCCGCTGCTGGGGCTTGAGCGCGGTGATCGGCTTGCCCTCCCATTCCACCCGGCCCTCGCGGGCCGGCAGCAGGCCCATCAGGCAACGCAGCAGGGTGGTCTTGCCCACGCCATTGCGGCCCAGCAGGCAGGTGACCTCGCCGATGTTGGCCTCGAAAGACAAGCCGCGCAGGATGTGGCTGCCGCCGTAGTATTGGTGCAGGGTGTCGATCTTGAGCATCTGAATGTTCCTGAAAGAGTTGCTGTGCCTGCACCGGCCTCTTCGCGGGCTTGTCGGGGTGCCGAACCACCGCGAAGAGGCCGGTGCAGGTGCCCATGTCTACCGGCCCAGATACACCTCGACCACCCGCTCATCCGCCTGCACCTGGGCCAGCGACCCTTCGGCCAGCACACTGCCCTGGTGCAGCACGGTGACATGGTCGGCAATGCTGCCGACAAAGCCCATGTCATGCTCCACCACCATCAGCGAATGCTTGCGCGCCAGCGACTTGAAAAGCTCGGCGGTGAACTCGGTCTCGGCGTCGGTCATGCCGGCCACCGGCTCGTCCAGCAGCAGCAACTGCGGCTCCTGCACCAGCAGCATGCCGATCTCCAGAAACTGCTTCTGGCCATGGGACAGCAAGCCCGCCTGGCGCTGCGCCAGGGGCAGCAGGCGCAGGGTGGTGAGCACCTCTTCGATGCGCTGGCGCTGCTCGCTGCCAAGGCGCGACGCAAGGCTGGCCCACACCGACTTGTCGGCCTTGAGTGCCAGCTCGAGGTTTTCGAACACCGTCAGCGCCTCGAACACCGTGGGCTTCTGGAACTTGCGGCCAATGCCGGCCTGGGCGATCTGGCATTCGCTCATGCGGGTCAGGTCGAGGGTGTCGCCAAAGTACGCACTGCCGGTGTCGGGGCGGGTCTTGCCGGTGATCACGTCCATCATGGTGGTCTTGCCGGCGCCGTTGGGGCCGATGATGCAGCGCAGTTCACCCACGCCGATGTACAGGTTCAGGGCGTTGAGCGCCTTGAAACCGTCGAAGCTGACGCTGATGTCTTCAAGGCTCAGCACCGTACCGTGGCGGGTGTCCAGCCCGGCCTTGCGCGGCTGGCCCAGGCCGATGGCGTCACGGCTGCTGCCGAGATTGTCGAATACCGGCTCCAGCATGAATTCCGGGTGTACCGGGGGCACGCCTCTCATGGCTGGCTCCTTTTCTTCACAAGCCCGACCACGCCCTTGGGCAGGTACAGGGTGACGACGATGAACAGCGCACCGAGGAAGAACAGCCAGAACTCGGGGAACGCCACGGTGAACCAGCTCTTCATGCCGTTGACCAGCCCGGCACCGAGCAGCGGCCCGATCAGCGTGCCGCGCCCGCCCAGGGCCACCCACACGGCGGCCTCGATGGAGTTGGTCGGCGACATCTCGCCGGGGTTGATGATGCCCACCTGGGGCACGTACAGGGCGCCGGCCAGGCCGCACAGCACGGCGCTGAGCACCCACACCAGCAGCTTGAAACCGCGTGGGTCGTAGCCGCAGAACATCAAACGGTTCTCGGCGTCGCGCACGGCGGTGAGCAGGCGGCCGAACTTGCTTTGGGTAAGCCGCCAGCACAGGTACAGGCTGCCCAGCAACAACAGCACAGTCAGGCTGAACAGCACCGCCCGGGTGCCGGGCGCGGCCACATCGAAGCCAAGGATGGTGCGAAAGCTGGTGAAGCCGTTGTTGCCGCCAAAGCCGGTCTCGTTGCGAAAGAACAGCAGCATGGCGGCAAAGGTCAGGGCCTGGGTCATGATCGAGAAGTACACGCCCTTGATTCGCGAGCGGAACGCGAACCAGCCGAACACCAGCGCCAGCAGCCCCGGTGCCAGCACCACCAGGCACAGCGCCCAGGCAAAATGCTGGGTGCCGGCCCAGTACCAGGGCAGCTCGTTCCACGACAGGAAGGTCATGAACCCTGGCAGGCCGTCGCCGGCCGCCTGGCGCATCAGGTACATGCCCATGGCGTAGCCGCCCAGGGCGAAGAACAGCCCGTGCCCCAGCGACAGCAGCCCGGCGTAGCCCCACACCAGGTCCAGGGCCAGGGCGACGATGGCGTAGCAGAGGATCTTGCCCACCAGGGTGAGGGTGTAGGCCGACACCTGCAGCGGGTTGTCGGCCGGTAGCAGCGACAGCAGCGGCAGGGCCAGCAGCACCAGAACCACGGCGGCGCCGAGGGCCAGCGATACCCGCGGCCCGGCCTTTTGTGCGGCAGTGACAAGCAGTGGCTGGTTCATCAGTCGATTACCCGTCCCTTGAGGGCGAACAGGCCTTGCGGGCGCTTCTGGATGAACAGAATGATCAACGCAAGGATGAGGATCTTGCCGAGCACCGCACCAATCTGCGGCTCCAGCAGCTTGTTGGCGATGCCCAGGCCGAACGCGGCCCAGAGGCTGCCGGCCAGTTGCCCGACGCCGCCGAGCACCACCACCAGGAACGAGTCGATGATGTAGCTCTGACCCAGGTCCGGCCCCACGTTGCCGACCTGGCTCAGGGCTACGCCGCCCAGCCCGGCGATGCCCGAGCCCAGGCCAAAGGCGAGCATGTCGACGCGCCCGGTGTGCACCCCGCAGCAGGCGGCCATGTTGCGGTTCTGGGTGACCGCACGCACGTTCAGCCCCAGCCGCGTGCGGTTGAGCAGCAGCCAGGTCAGCAGCACCACGGCCAGGGCGAAGCCGATGATGACGATGCGGTTGTACGGCAGCACCAGATTGGGCAACAACTGGATGCCGCCGGACAGCCAGGCCGGGTTGCTCACTTCGACGTTCTGCGCGCCGAACAGCAGGCGCACCGCCTGGATCAGGATCAGGCTGATGCCCCAGGTGGCCAGCAGGGTTTCCAGTGGCCGGCCGTACAGGTGGCGGATCACCGTGCGTTCCAGTGCCATGCCCACCCCGGCGCTGACGGCGAAGGCCACCGGCAGGGCGATCAGCGGGTAGAACTCGATGGCGCCCGGCGCGTAGCGCTGCACCAGCACCTGGACCATGTAGGTGCTGTAGGCGCCGAGCATGAGCATCTCGCCATGGGCCATGTTGATCACCCCGAGCAGGCCGAAGGTGATGGCCAGGCCCAGCGCCGCCAGCAGCAGGATCGAGCCCAGCGACAGGCCGCTGAAGGCCTGGCCAAGCAGCTCGCCCATCAGCAGCTTGCGCTGCACCTGGGCCAGGCTGGTTTCGGCGGCAGTGCGCACCGCGGCGTCGCTTTCGGCGCCGGGTTGCAGCAGGGCTTCGAGGCGGGTGCGGGCCAGCGGGTCGCCGGTTTCGCCAAGCAGGCGCACGGCGGCCAGGCGCACGGCAGGTTCGCTGGCGCCCAGTTGCAGGTTGGCCAAAGCCAGGCCCAGGGCGGCGTGCACGGCGGCGTCCGGTTCGGCGGCGAAGCGCCGGTCGAGGAAGGCCATCTGTGCGGGCTGTGCGGATTTTTGCAGTTGCTGGGCGGCGGCCAGGCGAATGTCCGCCCGCTCGCTGAGCAGTTGATGGCTGGCCAGGGCGTTGTCGATCAGCCCGCGCAGGCGGTTGTTCAGGCGCAGCTTGCGCGTGTCGCCCTCGGCGATGCGGCCTTGGCGCAGGTTTTCCAGCAGCGCCAGGCGTGCAGCATCGGGTTGTGCGGCCCAGCCTTCGAGCAGGCGGGCCTGCTCGGCGGGCTTGGCGCCGATAAAGAATTCGCCCTCGCTGGCCTGGGATACCAAGGGCAGCAGGAGCAGGAGGGTTAGCAGGAGTCTGAGCATGCGCGTAATCCTGGGAATCGGCGGTGGATTCTTCGCGGGTAAACCCGCTCCCACAGGGACCGCGCCGGTTTCAGACCTTGCACCGAACCTGTGGGAGCCGGCTTGCCGGCGATTGGGCCGCAAAGCGGCCCCAGTGCACTCAGTTACCTTTCACCGCGTAATCAGGCCGCTTGTCATTGCCCGGAATGAACGGGCTCCACGGCTGCGCCCGCAGTGGTTGCTCGGTTTCCCACACCACGCTGAACTGCCCGTCGTCCTGGATCTCGCCGATCATCACCGGCTTGTGCAGGTGGTGGTTGGTCTTGTCCATCGTCAGGGTGTAGCCGGACGGCGCCTTGAAGCTTTGCCCGGCCAGTGCCTCGCGCACCTTGTCCACGTCCGTGGACTTGGCTTTCTCGGCTGCCTGCGCCCACATATGGATGCCCACGTAGGTGGCCTCCATCGGGTCGTTGGTCACCGCCTTGTCGGCGCCCGGCAGGCCCTTGGCCTTGGCGTAGGCCTTCCAGTCGGCGACGAACTTCTGGTTCACCGGGTTATCCACCGACTCGAAGTAGTTCCACGCCGCCAGGTGGCCCACCAGCGGCTTGGTGTCGATGCCGCGCAGCTCTTCTTCGCCCACGGAGAACGCCACCACCGGCACCTCGGTGGCCTTCAGGCCCTGGTTGGCCAGCTCTTTGTAGAACGGCACGTTGGAGTCGCCGTTGACCGTGGAGATAACTGCGGTTTTGCCGCCGGCGGAGAACTTCTTGATGTTGGCGACGATGGTCTGGTAATCGGCATGGCCGAACGGGGTGTAGACCTCTTCGATATCCTTGTCGGCCACGCCCTTGCTGTGCAGGAAGGCGCGCAGGATCTTGTTGGTGGTGCGCGGGTAGACGTAGTCGGTCCCCAACAGGAAGAAGCGCTTGGCGCTGCCGCCGTCTTCGCTCATCAGGTATTCCACCGCCGGGATGGCCTGCTGGTTGGGCGCAGCGCCGGTGTAGAACACGTTCGGCGACATTTCTTCACCCTCGTACTGCACCGGGTAGAACAGTAGGCCGTTGAGCTCCTCGAACACCGGCAGCACCGACTTGCGCGACACCGAGGTCCAGCAGCCGAACACCACCGCGACCTTGTCCTGGGTGAGCAACTGGCGGCTCTTCTCGGCGAACAGCGGCCAGTTGGACGCCGGGTCCACCACCACCGCTTCGAGCATCTTGCCGTTGACCCCGCCCTTGGCGTTGATCTCGTCGATGGTCATCAGCGCCATGTCCTTGAGCGAGGTCTCGGAAATCGCCATGGTGCCCGACAGCGAATGCAGGATGCCGACCTTGATGGTCTCGGCGGCCTGGATGCTCCAGCTCAGGCCCATCGCCGCGATCGATGCGCTGAGGGTGAAGGCCTTGATCAGACTGCGTCGCTTCATGTGCTCTCTCCGATGAGGTGTTTGTTATTGGCAGGACGGAGATTGCAAAGGCTGTGCCGGGCGGCGTAAGGCCTGTGATAGAGCAGCTGTGCGACGAATCGGGGCGTTGGGTGTGTCCAGGATGGTGCTTGCGGGATTGGCTTGCACAGGAATGGGGCCGGGGCTTGTGAACACTTTTGACACATAAGCGGTACTTGAGTACCGTGCCGTGCCGCAGTAGTTTCTGCGGTTCGGGATTGGCGTCCCGCTGTCAGAACCGGACACATCGCACTTGCGATAGCGTGTCCTGCATGGTTGCACCCGTTATGGGCGGAGCCGTGTGTGGGAGCCTTCGGGCTCACCGGAACTTCTGACCGGCAACGCCAACCCGCACGGCTCCGTCCACCCACATTGGCGTGTGGGCACGGAGAAATACTTCAGAAGGCTGCAAGGAGTAGCACCATGCTCAAGAAGATCGTTCCAGATCCACCGTTCGCGCCTGTCACCGGCGCACCTCTCATCGATGCCCCCCACCGAGAGGTGCAACCATGAGCCCGGAATCGCGGGTCAACCCCGCCATTTGCAAGCCCCGCCACGTTACCGCCTGTTCACAGTTCGGCACCTGCAATCACGCCCACGCCCCGATGCTCTCGGTACATGCCGGGGTGGACAGCGAGGATGCGCTGGTGTGCGCCGTGGCGGCGTTGAAGGCGGCGTATGAAACCAATGCCACGGCATTGGAAAAGGCGGACGAGCCGTTGCGCAGTTTGCTGACGGCTACCGAAAACTCGCTGGAAAAGGGGTTGGCGTTGGCCGAGGCGGTGCTTGAGGGGCTGGAGCACGGCTGAACCGCTCAGGCCACTTTGCGACCCTTCGCGGCATAAGCCGGCGAAGGGTCGCAGGGGAAGCTAAAGGAACGAAGGCGCCCCTGGTTACTGTTAACTTTCGCTGGCCGGGGCGGCCTTTTGCCTGGCATCGCCGAGCGCCTTGATGAAGGTTTCATCCCCGGCCTTGGCGGTGTAGACCATGTTGAACTTTATGTCCTCGATGACCGAGAGGTCCTTTAGCAGGCCCTCGTCGCCCAGCAGCTCGAGTGTCCATTGCGAGATGGCGCCAGTACCCTCGAAAGGCAGGTAGCGGCCATCGTGGAACATCAGTTCGTAGACCCAGGTGCCCGCATCGTACCCAAGCCCGTCTTCGGCCACCGTCGACGACAACGCTATCTGCTGGTTTTCGCGGGGGTTGCGCAGCACCAGCCTGGGGTTTTCGCGGGCCGCTTTTGCATTGGCGTCGTCGTTGCTCTCGGGGTAGAGCGAGAACGCTGCGCTCGCGTCGGGCTCAAGCAGCGTTGTACTGCCGGTCTGCTTGAGCAGTGCACACAACTCTTCCACCGGTTTGCCCGATTTGAGCACGAGGGTGACAGACACATACTTGAGTTGGCGCAGGTATTGGCCTGGGTAACTCTTGTCAAAGTCGTCTGCCGTGAACGCGAATGTGTGGATCAGCGGCTTGGTGCGCTTGGCGTCGGTTGTGAAAATGCTGGCCCACTTTTTTTCTGCCGTGGCCGGGGTGCTATCCAGTTTTTTCTTGAGGCTGAACGACTTCTTGATCGTCAACCGCCGCTCGTTTCTGGCAAGGTATTCGTTCTCCATCTGCTGCAAGTTCACCAGCAGCGACTCGCCCGTCAACATGCCTTTGTAATTGTCGCGCCAAGCGGTGGTATCAATGAAACTGTCACACCGGTAGTCACCGATTTCGTAGCGCCAGGCGGCTTCTGCGCTCATGCACAGCGAGCGTACAGCGTCGTAGGCGGCGCCGTAGATATGTTCCTGGCGGGCCACCAGCCAGTTATAGACGGGGATGATGGTGAAGCCGGTGGTCATGGACACGTAGGCTTCCTTCAGGTTGACGCGTTCTTGCTCGCACTGGGCAAG
The DNA here is from genome assembly GCF_019139835.1 of Pseudomonas xanthosomatis. Lineage (NCBI taxonomy): Bacteria > Pseudomonadati > Pseudomonadota > Gammaproteobacteria > Pseudomonadales > Pseudomonadaceae > Pseudomonas > Pseudomonas xanthosomatis. Next base: position 1,110,760 of record NZ_CP077075.1, read on the forward strand.
GGAGATGGTGTTGGCGTTGAGCTCGATGTTGGTTTCCTTGATTTGCTGATCGAGTATTTTCAGGTCCCATTCGACCTGGCTTTTGTTGAACGTCCACTCGGCGGCGCGGCGGTTATAGGCTGCTTGAATCACCAGTTCTTCGGCGATGACTTTGCTGATGTCGGAGGCCATCTCGAAGCCTTGGCCAAGCCAAACGTTTATGGCTTCAGGGTCGGTCCCACCCACTGCCATCCCATAGATAGTGGGGACCGTAGCGCCCAGTGCGCCCGCCATTGCAAAGTTATAGATGGCTGCCGCCTTGCTGGTGTTCGAGATCCAAGTTAAGGCGGTGGCTGCTTCTTCTTCTGGAGAGCGACCGACATCAATGAGTTCGCTGAAATAGTCTTTCTGCGCCAGCGCTTTGTCGCGGCTGAGCAGAAACACCCTTTTCTTGGCTTCAACGCCGCTAATGGCCTCCTTCTGCAGGCGAATCGCAAAGTCGGCCATCTTGATATCCTGCTCTTTGAGCTGCACCGACAAGCTGGTGTTGAACTCTTCTTCCATCAAGCTCATGTAGTGCCGGCCGAAGTCCGACAACTGCTGGGCGGCTGCCTTGGCGAGGGGTAACAGTTGACGGAAGCGGTAGTGCGGAATGTCAACCTGGCCACTTTGGTAGGGGAGCGGCAGGTTGCTCACGCCGCCTCGTCCATTGTCGAAGGCGTCCAGGCTTTCGCTGTTCCAGTCCAGTGCCGGGAGCTTCTTGCCATCAAGGGTAAGCCCGTGGCGCAGGTTGTACAGGCGGCTTTGCAGGGTCTGCTGCAGTTTGAGCACGCGGCCATTAAGCGGCCGACGGAACCCGCTGGGGTCGACCGCAGCCAGGGCCACAGGGTTCCAGCGCGAAGCATCGCTGCCCTGGGGTAACGGGCCGAGCAATTGCTGGGCCTGCTGGTAGCACAACCAGGCCTGGTTCAGCGAACTGAGGGTGAGCTGGCGGTAGAAGTGATCGCCCTGCAACTGCCAGTTCTCCAGCAGCGCCAGGTAAATCGCCTGTTGGTAGTGGCGCGACAAGGTGAATACCCGGGTGATGGGGTCGACACCCTTGCGCAGGGTCGAACTCAATGTCCCTACCTGCGACAGTGGCCGCGTACCCCAAGGAGCCGGTCGCCCTTCCTCGTCGGGTTCGGTCCGGTAAGGGTTGAACAGGTAACGCAGGTACCAGTCCTCGGCTTCTTCGAACTGTTGCTGCTCGGTCAGGCGCATGGCCACCAGGGCGGGTAAATGCAGGAACAGCTCACGCAAATAAAGCGCGTTGGCGCCGTGGAGGTCCATCTCGACCGGCATGTCCGACTCAAGCCCCGGTTCTTGCAGTTTCTGCGTTTCCCAAGCCAGCACCTGCTTGACCCCTTGGCTGGCGCGTGCGACCAAATTCTTGCCGAAGAGCGTATTGAGGCGGATCGCGAGCATTGGCAAGGTAGGTTCAAGTTCTTTAACCTGGCTAAGGTCGAGATACTGAGCCTGGTTGGCATTCGAAGCAATAGACACCGTCCAAGGCTCGTCAGCGCCGGAAATGACTACGTTGTATTCTGCCAAATCTAGCCCCGCTTCCTGAGGGTGGCCATCCAAGGGATGCGCAATATAAAGTGTGACAAATATATTTATTTTTTTATAGTCTTTGGCTTCGATTTCGAGTGGGGTGAGATTCTCGCCAGGGTTAAAATTCGATATTGCTTGTTTGATTGATATATTATCTGCAGTAATTTCTGTGCAAGCGGTTGCTTTGCCATTGCTGAAGGGGGAGTGGGGTGTTTTACCAGTGTCTGTGCCTGCTCGAATGTTAATGCTAATTTTGTCATTCTTGGGCGAAGAGAATTTTGCAATAATTTCAAAATGTTCCATGGAGGATCTTGCGAGGGACAAATGTCCTGGTCTGCCGTCGTAAGGATGCTGGATGTCGTACGTATTTTTGTAAGAAGCCAGCAGTGAGGTGCAGAGCGTCTTGGCTTCTTCGTCATTGATTTCCTTGTTTTCTAGCAGCAGGAGGTCTCGCGCTTCAAGGTAGTAGTCGGTATTCCGGATAAGTTTATTTTCTTCGCCTTCCTTCAATGGCTTGGTGCTGTCATGCAACAGCGCCGTCAGCCACAGTCCATTTTCGCTGGTTTCCTGAACAACCACGATCAAGCCGGGCATGAAATCCACGTTCTTTGTGAGCTTTTCATCCCATATTCCGTCTTTATAGCCATTCAGGCAGAACAGTTCATTACTGGTGCTCCAGGTGTCATCGCTCTGCTGAAATGCGAAATTCACTGACAGCTTGCGTTTGTTATGTAACGTCCTGTTAGGCCGTGCGCCATCAGGCAGGTCGGTGCTGCCACGCTCCACCCAGAACACATAGCGTCGACCGGCAATCACCACCGGGCGGACAGCGTCCTGAAGGTGGCCGCCCGACTTGCTTCGGGCAATTTCACCCGTGGCCACCAGGTCGATTTTCTCCCACTCGCTCCATGCCAGCGGGCTCAGCCGGTTCTTGTCGTCACGCAGGCGCATGTCGAGTGTCCGCCAGTAATACTCATATGGCGTGGTATTGGTCTTGGCGATCAGGTGATAGGTGTCCTGATTGGGGTTATGCCCATCCAGGTAACCGCTGATCACTTGCAGGTTACTGACCCGTTCGAACTTGGCCAGGTAGGTGCAAATGGCGGTGTGCAGCAGCGAGGTGTCCATCTTGCCCTGGTTCAGGGCCACCTCCAGCTCCTGGAACGCCACGCTCTTGTTGGGCCGGTTGGCGTAGTAGATCAGGTTGGCGGGGTGGTTGTAGCGGTCGGTCAGGCGTTTCCAGGTGCCGTATTGCCCCAAGCCATTTTGCCATTCGGCCTGGGCGTCGCCGGTCGGGGCTGTGTCGCCGTACCCCGGCTCAAGCCGTGCAAACAGCCGCGAAAGGTAGTGCTGCAGGCTACTTATGGCTTGGTTGAGCAGCGTCGTGGTGACCTCGCTGCTGACCTGGATATCGCTCAGGCAGTAACTCGACAGGTCATCGAAGCAGGCCACGCTGGCCTGCGCGTCCGGTTCTGGTGGTGCCCAGTGCCCAATCAGGTAACCGGCCAGTGCGTCGCGCCACTGTTCGCGCAGCTGCTTGTCGACCACTTCCCGCAGGGCGTCATCGGCGCTGGCCATCAGCAGTTGGCTGGCGCCTTCAAACTCCTGGTAAGGCGAGGCCTCGTTGAGCTCGCTGAGGCTCAGCAGCGAGTTGCAGGCCAACCCGGTTTTATCGCATAGCCGTTTCAGCCTCAGAATAAAGTCGATATCGCTGATTGTGCTGGGCACACAGGGGGTGCCGACCAGGCGATTGACCGTGCCAGGCCGGTCAGCCAGCGCTTCCATGGCAATAGGGTAATAACCAAAATCGCTGTTCGTTTTCTTCGCCTCCCAGCGCTCTCTCCATTCATCAGGTTTATACCCTTGGGCGTATTGGGCCTGCGTGAGCAGCAACGGTCCTGGGTTGTTATTTAGAAACTCACTCAGTTTGCCAACAAAACTTTGGAGTGTTCTGTTTAAGTAGATAGCGAAACCCGTTGCGCGAACGGTAAAGAACCCGAGTAATTGACGGATGCCATGTGCATTGTAGTAAGACAATTCCGGCTCTGAGAGCGTTTTCAGAAAGTCATCAAAGGTTGGCCTTGTATCTTCAATCGCCTGAATTTCCATGATGTTTGGACAGGCTACTTCCACTTCGCTCTCGCTCCAGCCTGTCAGGGCGGCTAAAGCGCGGGCAGCTTGGTGAACTTTATTTGAGTCAGTCGTGTAACGGTTCTTGGTCAAATAATCGGCGGCATCACATTCATCGCCGCCATTTGCCCTGCACACCTCGACCCAAGCCCGGAAGCGACTGAGCTGATAGCACAGGTCGAGGTTAATGGCCTCGTCAGGCGTTTTCTCCAGGTCGAACCATTGCGGATTGTCACACAGCGCCCGCAGCGCGCCGGGGCTCAAACGCAGCAAGACAACAAGAGCGCAGCAGTGCTCAAGTTTGAACCACAGCTGCATTGCAGCTGATCGGGTAGTAGCGTCGGCCTTGCTCTTGCTGTTCTTGGCCAATACCCGGGTTGCTGCCTGCAGCACCTCTACTGCAGTCGTACCGGCCCAGCCCAACAGCGGCGGCACATGCTGCAGGCTCAGGCCGGCTTGAGCGGGCTGGTTGCCAAAAACGATCATCAGCAGGGTAGCGGCCGTGTCTTGCTGTTGGTTTTGCGTCGCTTCGGGCTGCAGCGCATCCTCGATAAACTCTTGTTGCCCCTGGAGGGCGTCCATCAGCTTGCTGCCCAGCACATCCTGCGTTGCGGGCACTGGCGTCAGCGCCCCTAGCAAAACGCTGGGCAGGATCTGCTGCTGGCGCAGCCATTGGTCCAGGTTGCTCAGCCCGACCAGGATGTCGAGTACATCGCCACCGCGGATATCACTGATCTGCGGGGTGCCGGCCAACTGGGCGAGCACGTCGGTGCCGGTTGTTGCCAACAGTGCAACCAATGCGCTTGCCTCGCGGGCGGAGCGCCGGAACAGGCGATGCAAACGGCTGAGGCGATACAGCGAGGAGAGCAACGCCAGCGAGACACTGAGCGTTTCCCAGCCTTGTGCCTGCTTGACCTGCGCGAGGTACGCCTGTGTCGCCTGCTCATCCACGCCTAAGGCCATCGCCAGTGCTGGCACCACCTTGAACTGGCCGTCCAGGCCATCTGTCGGGTCGAATTCGCGGTCGTCGAGAATCAGTGAGTTGAGCGGGTCGAGCTGCCCGGCACCCGGGCCATCGAGTACTCGATCAAGCATTGGCACTTGCTCGCCAATGGCGTACGGGTTTACTTCGCACACCAGGGCGGCGAACTGCTCGGCGCTGATTCCGTAGGCTTCGTTCAAGTAGCGGAAAACCCCCAAGGCACGAAGGGTAACGGGCGTCAGGTGCCAGTTATCGAACTGTCCTTCGGCACGCAAGATCGAGGTCAACAGCAGATCGACGTCGTTGAAGGGCAGCGCCAGCGCCCGTTGCAGGTGGATCATCTGGTACATGCGCGACAAGGCGTCGTGATTGAGCATGTCGAACTGCGGTTTGATACCCGCTCCGGCCAAGGCATCCTTGATCGTCACTGGCTTGCTTCGACGCGCATTGATGTACGCCGCGCCGTAGTGGAATTTTTTCAGTTTTGGCTCACCCGTCGGGCGGTAGGCATTGGACTTGTGCACCAGGCTGTAACTGGCGTCGGCATTGTCATCGACCCCGGCAACGGCCAGCATCTGCAGTATCTGCTCGAAGCTCAGCCCGGTGCGGCGCCCGAATGTTTCGACATCGAGCAACGAAGCGATGGCCTTTTTGGCATCGATATCGGCCATGCCATACCACTTGCGCCAGTCGTTTCCGCTGCTGCGCAGGGGCTTTTCTTCCAATAGCAACGCTTGCAGGGCCGGGCTGAAACCGCTGGCGTTACGCATGACCTGGCGCAGCTCATCGCTGCGCAACCCCTCGTAGCAGAAGCTGGGGTAGCTGTACTGCGTTTGTTGCAGCAGTTCGAAGAGCGGGATTTTCTTGTGTGAGAGCACCGCCTTGGCTTGCTCGTGGGCGTAGTTGAACGGCAGGCAGGCGTGCAGGCCAGCGCTCGCCAGGACTTCGGGCAGGTAAGTCGTGGCCCCGGCATGTTCCTGGGCATGATGGGTGAGGGCGCGTATGGCCAGGGTCAGGGCGCTGATGGGTTGTTCCAGTGTGCTGGGATCGAGCAGCAGTTCGCCGATATCCGGGCGGCGCTTGGCGAGCGTCAGGCGCGTTGTGGCTGTGCTTGCCTCTTCCAGCGTTCTGGCCTTCTGGTAGAGCGCATGCAGGTAAGCGATGGGCCCTGTGTTCGATTCAGGCGCATCGGGGCTGCAGGGGTTGGCCAATTGTTCGGGGAACAGTTTGGCGTAGGTGTGGGCGGAGGCGGACTGCTCGGTCATGTGGGCATGCTCCCGGAACGGTGACGATGGTCATTGCCATGCATTGCGGTCTGGGACTATTTGAGGGCTAAGGCCGGGCCGTCACAACTGGCAAAAATATCAGGCCGACACTGGACAGAAGATCGTTGCAGATACACCGTTTGGCGCAACGCCCATTGATGCCCTTGCGCGAGAGGTGCTCCCATGAACCCGCAATCACGGGTCAACCCCGCCAATTGCAAACCCCGCCCCGTTACCGCCCGTAGTTTGCTGACGGCGACCGAGAACTTGCTGGAAAAGGGGGTTGGCGTTGGCCGGCCCGGCGCCCCGGCAAGGCCGCTTCTACAGGGGGCGCGATCGTCAGCAGGAGCCGGCTGTACCTGAAATATCTGCCAGTAGGCGCAAGGGCATGGCGACCCTATCGTGCTGACTCGAATCCCTATCTGGAGATGGTCAGCATGAAAGGCACAACCTACAAAGCTGCAAAACCCATGGTGTTCACGGCATCACTGCTCCTGCTGCTGGGCGGCTGTACGCAGGATGCAAAGCTGGCGCCGGGTGAAAGCCCGGCGGTGGCGGCGGTTACAAAGGAACTGGGCGGCAGCCGCTTCTTGAAAGCCCATTCGCAGCGCAACGCCCAGGGTTATACGATCGAGAGCGGTAAACTCACAGACTCCCTGAAGGGTACGGTTGTTGGCGCCTTGGTCATGGTCACTGACAAGGATGGGGCGATCACCGCCTTTATCGACCGAGATGGGCAGCGGGGGATTTTGCGACTCGATGCCAAGGGTAAGAAGATGTTCAGCCCCGATGCCGAGCTGGCCTTCCCGGATCACGATTCAATTGAAACAACCGAAGCTGCGACAGTGGGTGATACGCACAATACCTCCAATGTCGTCACCTCCAATGCCGTCACTTACATCGATGCCTTGGTCGGTTTCACTGCCAAGGCACTGGCAGCCAGAGAGGTCGACCCCATCGCGTTTGCCCTGGGGCAGATGGAATGGGTCAACCTGAGCCTGCGTAACTCCAGGGTGAACAACATCGAACTGCGCCTGGCGGGGGTGCGAGTAACCGATCAGGACATTCCGGTGACAGGGGGTGGTCTGTCCACTTGGCAGACCCAGTTGAGGGCCCAACGGGCGAACTACTTGAGCGATATCAATGTGGGCTTCTCGGTAGGTGGCGATGCCAGTGGGTGGGCTTACCGGCCAGGCTATTCCAGCGTCAATTCCATCCTGGGTACATCGCCATTCAAGCACGAGTTGGGGCACAACGTAGGCGGAGCTCACTGTTATCCCAATGCAGGGGATAACTACAGGCATGGTTTCAACGCCGGCGGCGGGTTTACCACCAACCTCTGTGGCAATGGCAGGCCCTATTATTCGACACCCGATGTCACGGTCGACGGCAAGGTCATTGGCAACGCCGAAAAGGCCGACATGGCCAGGCTCTGGCGGGAGCAGGCGGGGCGGTTGAGTCGTTACAGCCCGGCGTTTGAAGGAAAGCGGATGATCTACACCTCTTACCAGCAAGATGCGAGCCTGTCCTTCCAGTTCAATTCGCAGCGCAGTATGGGCGGGGTGGTTGCCTTGTCGTCAGAAGTTGGGCCGACCTCCCTGACCTATGGAGGGCCGGGGGGCACGACACTCAAAGTCAAGCTACAAGGTGGCGATGGCAACGAGCGGCTGGTCAATTTCCGTGCGGTTCTGCAGATCGAGGGGTGCCCGGAGAGCACCACCATGAACAGTTATGTCGTGTGCCACCCAGACTTTTTAGGTGCCGAGAAGAGACTGACGCTTAGTTACCATGCCGAAGACAATCCGGAACTGCCGCAAGGATGGTATAGCGGTGCGGTGCAACTCAAGGCCCTGGCTACGGACGATCCGGATTGGTCGCTGCCTATTCTGGTTTCATTGGCAGTCAAGCGTTGACCCGCCTGGTTTGAACGCTTTTGAAGTGACAATTGTGGTGCTGGGCAATGGGTGATTGCGCAGGTGTTGCGTGCTGCGCCCTCATCGCCGGCAAGCCGGTTCCTACAGGCGACTCAGGAACCAGCTTGCCGGGTTTGGGGCGTCAACCGTTGCGCAATGCTGTACGCGGCTGGCGCTTGCTACGCACAAACTGGTAAGTCACCGCCAGCAGCACAAACCAGATCGGCGTCACCACCAGCGCCGAGCGGGTGTCGGCCTCCAGGCTCAGCAGCACCAGAATGCCGGCGAAGAACGCCAGGCACACGTAGCACATGAAGCGCCCGCCGGGCATCTTGTAGCTCGACGCTTCGTGCAGCGCCGCGCGGTTTTTGCGGTAGCTCAGGTACGACAGCAAAATCAGCGTCCAGACGAACATGAACAGCACCGCCGACACCGTGGTCACCAGGGTGAACGCCTCGACCACGTCGGGCACCAGGTAGATCAGCACCGCGCCCAGCAGCAGGCAGGTGCAGGAGAAGTACAGGCCGTTGGCCGGCACCGAGCGGCGCGAGAGTTTTTCGAATGCCTTGGGCGCATCGCCTTCCTGGGCCAGGCCGAACAGCATGCGGCTGGTGGAGAACACCCCGCTGTTGGCCGACGAGGCCGCCGAGGTGAGCACCACGAAGTTGATGATGCTCGCCGCTGCCGGCAGGCCAGCCAGCACGAACAGCTCGACGAACGGGCTCTTGCCCGGCACCACGTCACGCCATGGGGTGACCGCCATGATGGCGATCAGCGCCAGCACGTAGAACACGATGATGCGGATCGGGATCGAGTTGATCGCCCGTGGCAGGGTGCGCTCGGGGTTCTTCGCTTCAGCGGCGGTGGTGCCCACCAGCTCGATGCCGACGAAGGCGAACACGGCAATCTGGAAGCCCGCGAAGAAGCCCATCAGGCCGTGGGGGAACATGCCGCCGTCGTTCCACAGGTTGGCCAGCGACGCGGTGTCACCGTTGGGCGACTGGAAGCCGGTGATGACCATGTACAGGCCGGTGGCGACCAGGCCGAGGATGGCGACGATCTTGATCAGGGCGAACCAGAACTCCATTTCGCCGAACAGCTTCACCGTCACCAGGTTCAGCGACAGCAGCACCGCCACGCAGGTCAGCGCCGGTATCCACTGCGGCAGCTCCGGGAACCAGAACTGCGTGTAGGCGGCGATCGCCACCACGTCGGCGATGCCGGTGACCACCCAGCAGAACCAGTAGGTCCAGCCGGTGAAGTAGCCGGCCCAGGGGCCGAGCAGGTCGGCGGAGAAGTCGATGAACGACTTGTAGTTGAGGTTCGACAGCAGCAGTTCGCCCATGGCGCGCATGACGAAGAACAGCATGAAGCCGATGATCATGTAGACGAAGATGATCGAAGGGCCGGCCAGGCTGATGGTCTTGCCCGAGCCCATGAACAGGCCGGTGCCGATGGCACCGCCAATGGCGATGAGCTGGATGTGGCGGTTGGTCAGGTTGCGTTGCAGGTGCTGCTCGTCAGCCTGCGTTGGAGTGGGTTGGGTCATTGGCTGCATTCCGTTGAGTGTCAGTCTTCTTGTGCGAGGTAGCCGGGTAGGCTAACACGCCCGTCCCAGATGGGGGCGTGACAGATCGACACTGGTTTTGCAGTGCAGTGTTGTGCCTGTTCCGGCCTCTTCGCGGGCAAGCCCGCTCCCACAGGTACGGTACAGCCCTTCAGGGTGGTGGGTATCCTGTGGGAGCGGGCTTGCCCGCGAAGAGGCCAGAACAGGTATCAGGCGCTGGCCATCACCCGGCGCCGCACCACCAGGCTATCCACCACCCACATCACCACCATCGACACCCCCACCAGCGGGAACGCCGCGCCCAGCACCAGCATCACCCCCACGGCGGCCTTCCAGCGCGGCAGGTCATGGCGCAGCGGCGGCACGCCCAGCCCGCTTGCCGGCTTGCGCTTCCACCACATCACCAGCCCGCTCACCGAGCCCAGCAGGATCATCAGGCACACCAGCAGGACGATGATCTGGTTCAGCGGCCCGAACATCTTGCCCTCGTGCAGCATCACCCCAAGCTCGGTGGCGCGGGCCACCGGGCTGTAGTCCTGCCAGCGCACATCGGCCAGCACCTTGCCGGTGTACTGGTCGACATGCAGGGTGGCGTCGTTGCGCGGGTCGTCGGCGAACACGGCGATGGTGAACACACCTTCGGCGCTGGTCGGGATAGTGATGCTGTAGCCCGGTTCGACCTTGCGCAGGGTGGCCACGTCCTCGACCTGCTGCAGGGTCACCAGCGGCGCGGCGGGTGCCTGGTCCAGCATGTGGTGGCCGGCGTGCTCTGCGTGGGCGCCGGACACCGGCATCGGGGTGTTCTCCAGCGCCCAGGGCACGGTCTGGCGGTGGGCGCTGTTGAGTTCGCGCGCCTCTTTGTCGGACTTCGGCACATCGTTCCACATGGCCGCCGGAAAGCGGTTCCACAGCTCGGCGTACTGCTTGCCCCACATGCCGGTCCAGGTCATGCCGCTGATCAGCATCAGCAGCAACAGGGCCGAACCCCAAAACCCGGTGACCGCATGCAGGTCGCGCCACAGCAGGCGCCCGCGCGCACTGAAGCGTGGCCACAGCACCCCGGCGCTGCTGCGCCCGCGCGGCCACCACAGGTACAAGCCCGACACCACCAGCACGATGCCCCAGCCGGCGGCCAGTTCTACCAGGCGGTCGCCAACGGTGCCGACCATCAGCTCGCCGTGCAGGGCGCGGGCGATGGCCTGCAGGTTCTGCTTGGCGTCCTGCTGGCCCAGCCATCTGCCGCTGTAGGGGTCGATGAATACGTTCAGTTCGCGCCCGCCTTCATGCACCACGAACTGCGCGCTGCGTTCGGCGTTCAGCGGTGGCAGGTACTGGCCGATGTGGCCTTTGGGGTACACCTGTTGCACCGTGGCCAGCAGGCTGTCGGCGCTCTGCCGATGCTCGCCGGCCTGCACCACCATCAGGTCGCGGTACAGCAGCGGGTCGAGCTGCGGCTTGAACAGGTAGATGATCCCGGTGATCGCCAGCAGGATCATGAACGGCGCGACGAACAGCCCGGCATAGAAATGCCAGCGCCAGGCCAGGTTGTAGAACGATGCCTTTGGTTTGCTCATGGAGCCTCCCGTGTTGCTGGTTGGGCGCGGTCAGGCCCGCGCCCGTTTGTTGTTGTCAGAAGCTGAAGTCGACCTTGGTCCACAAGGTGCGGCCGGGTTCGTTCACGGGTTGCGGGTCGGCCGCCGGGTAGCCGAAGCCTGCGTTGCCGGCCAGGTTCAGGTGCTCGGCGTAGGCCTTGTCGAACAGGTTGTCGACGCCGGCGCTGAGCTTGAGGTTGCGGTTGACCTTGTACGCCCCGTTAAGCGAGAACACGCCGAAGCCGCCGCTCTTCTGGTAGTCCTTGCCCACCACGTTGCCCTGGTTCTCGACGATGCGGTTCTGCGCCGCCACCACCCGCCACAGGCTGCCGACGCTCCAGGCGTCGCGGCTGTAGGTCAGGCCCAGGCGGCTTTCCAGCGGTGGCATCTGCGGCAGCGCCTTGCCGTCGCTGCTGTTCTTGCCCCAGGCATAGGCCAGGGTGGCATCGGCCTTCCAGTTTTCGCTCAGCTTGTAGGCCGCGCCCAGTTCGCCGCCCATGATGCGCGCGTCGATGTTCTGCGCCTGGGTGCTGCTCATGCCCATCATGCCGGTGCGGTAGTCGAACAGGATGTAGTCGCGCACCTGCCCGACGTAGCCCGAGGCCCAGGCCTCCAGGCGCTCGCCCTGGTACTGGATGCCGAAGTCCAGCTGGGTGGTTTTCTCTGGCTTGATGCTGTCGAAGGCGTTGGTACTGCCCGCCGGGCCCTGGTCGGGGGAGAACAGCTCCCAGTAGTCGGGGAAGCGCTGGGCGTGGCCGAGGCCGATATAGGTGGTGGCCGGCAGGGCCGCCAGGTCGTGCTCGTAGCGCACGAAGCCGCTGGGCAGGGTGTCGGCGCGGGTGTTGCCGTTTGTCGCGCTGTCGCTGCGGTAGTCCTTGGCCGAGGCGCGGTCCAGGCGGGCGCCGGTGATCAGGCGGTTATCGCCTGCGAGGTACCAGGTGAGCTCGCCGAAGGCGCCGTAGTTGTGAAAATCGGCGTCCTTGTCCCAGGGCTTGTCCTTGTAGGTGTCGATGCCCATGGCGCTGCGCGCGCGGTGCTCGTTGGTCTGCGCGTCGATGCCGCTGACCAGTTGCACATCCGCCCAGCGCCAGGTGGCCTTGATGCGCGCGCCCAGGGTGCGGCGGTCGACGGCGGCGGCCATGGGGCCGGCCATCATGCCGGTGCCCGACGGGGTGCGCAGGCTGTAGTTGTCCATCACGTGGTCGGCGTAATTGTAGTAGACCTGCGCCTCGAGCTTGTCGAGCACCTCGCCGAGGCTGGACTTTTCAAAGCGCAGGCCCAGGCTTTCGCGCTTGAACTGCGCACCGTCCATGCCACGCCCGGCGTAGCGGGCCTCGCCATCGCCCTTGCCGGCGGTGAGTTCCAGCAGGGTGTCGGCGTCCGGGGTCCAGCCCAGGGCGACGTCGCCGTTCCATTTGTTCCAGCGCGAGGGCACGGTGTTGCCGTTGCCATCCTCATAGTCATCGGAGTGCGACTGGTTGCCGACGAAGCGGGCGTAACCCAGGCGGTTGCCGGCGGCGGCGTCCAGCACCTTGTCGAAGCGGCCGTTGGAGCCTGCCATCAGGCTGGCGTTGACCCGGCTGCCCAGCTCACCGAACTTCTCCGGCTCGCGCTCGAAGAGGATGGTGCCGGCCGAACCGCCGGGGCCCCAGATCACGCTTTGCGGGCCCTTGATCACGGTGAGGCGGTCGTAGGTTTCTGGCGAGATATAGGACGTCGGGGCGTCCATGCGGTTGGGGCAGGCGCCAAGCATCACGCCGCCGTTGGTGAGGATGTTCAGGCGCGAGCCGAACATGCCGCGCAGCACCGGGTCGCCGTTGGTGCCACCGGCGCGAATGGCCGAGAACCCGGGGATGGTCTTGAGGTAGTCGGCGCCGTCGCTGGCGGGCACTGGCTGGCGCGGGTCTTTGGGGTTGGTGACCACGGTCAGCGGCGAGCTGGGCGCCACGGCGGTGATCACTGTGGGGCTGAGCTCGGGCGCATCGACGTCATGGCCTTCGTGGCCGGTTTCGGCGGCCAGGGCCAGGGGCGCGAGCAGCGAGCCGCAGAGCACGGCGAGGGTGCCGCGCAGCGAAAGCGCGGATACAGGGGTACAGCTGGACATAGTGGTTCCAGTCGATCAGTCAGGCACAGGCACGAAGCCTTCGTGGCTTCGGGCGTTCAAGGTGTGGCTTCAGGCGCTGATCGGGCGGGGTGGCGCGCGGCTGCGCGCGCCGGGGAATACAGCCTGCCGGGCATGGCCCTGGCGCGTGGCATTGGTGAGGTGAACGGGGGGGAGCACGCTGCCCGCGCTGAGCGGGCTGAGGGTTTGCGGCAGGGCGGGGCAGTTGAACAGCAGGCTGCAGTAACCGCATTTTTCCCACATCACATGCAGCTGGCCATCGTTGCCGTGGCCCTGGTGATGGTCGTGCTCGCTGCCATGGGCGTGGCTGGCGGGCATGGGCATGGGCATGCTCATGTCCATGGACATGTTCATGCCGGCGTGGTGCTCCATCGGCATTGACTGAGAAATCAGTGGGCCGATGAAGATCATCCACATGGCGAACAGGCTCAGCCAGCCGCCACCGACGCGCCTGCGGTCAGGGCGGGTGCTGCGGGCGGAGCTGTTGCGCGGCAGGCTCATGGCGAGCGCGAGTCAGGGTCAGTGTGCGTGTTCGTGCGACGCTGGCTGGTCGGCCGGGGGCTGCTTCTGCACGGCGACGTCGACGGTGACGTCACCGGCTTTTTCGAAGTGCAGGGTCAGCGGGAAGCGCTTGCCGTCGGCCAGCAGGCTGCGGTCCTTCGGCTGCAGGATCATCACGTGGTAAGCGCTGGGGGCGAACACCACGTCCTTGCCGGCGGGTACCGGCACGCTGGCAACTTGTTGCATCTTCATGGTGCCGCCGGCGGTCATGGCGTGCTCGTGCAACTGGGCCTCGCTGCTGATCGGGGTGTCCACCGAGAGCAGGCGGTCGTCGCTCTTGCCGTTGTTGTGCACGATGAAGTAGGCCGCCACGTTGGGTGCGTTGGGCGGCAGTTCCAGCGACCAGGGGTGGGCGATGTGCAGCTCGCCGACGCTGTATTCATGGGCGTTGGCGTAGGCGCCGGGCAGCAGCAGGGCGGCCAGTACGAGGGCTTGCTTGAGCATGGTGGGTCTCCGGTCTGTCGAGGTTCAGGCAGCAGAAAGCTTGGCGAACTCAGGCCAGCGGAGAGGCACGGGGGTTGAGCGCGGGCCATAGCTGGCGCGGCGTGGGCTGGTAGTCGGCGAGGGTTGGCGCTTCGCCTGCCGGCAGCTGCGGCGGGTTGTGCAGCTGTGGCGGGTAGCCGGGCAGGGCCAGCAGGGGGGCTGCGCCCGAGCAGCACCAGCAGTTCATCATGCTGGCGCTGTCGTCGCTTTGCGGGCCCAGGTCGATCTTGGCCAGGGCCTGGACATCGACCTTGGCCTTGTTCGCCATGCTCGAACAGAAAGCCCCCCATAGCAGCTGCTCGGCCGGGCCCTTGGGCGCGGCAGAGGAGAGCGGCATGGCCAGCAGGTTGAACAGCACTGCAAGGCAGGCTATCCAGGCAATGTGCCGACGTGGGGGCATGGAGAGATCCGGTCAGGAATCGTGGTGGCTATTGTACGGCGGAGTATAGGAAAAAATGCCGGGGTGCGGTGAAGTGCCGCACCTGGGGCTTTGAGACCTGCGCTGGCCTCTTCGCGGGCAAGCCCGCTCCCACAGAAGATGCAAACCCTGTGGGAGCGGGCTTGCCCGCGAAGAAGTTGACACAGATATCAGGCCTTGCCGCGGCCCATCAGCCCGCGCACGGTCTCCTGCAGGTCGGCGGGCAACACCACCACCTTGGCGTTGTCGCTGCCGGCCAGGTTTTCCATGGCGCCGATGTAGCGCTCGCCCAGCAGGTACATGGCCGGCACGGTCTCGCTACCCACCGCATCCTTGACCAGGGTGATGGCCCGCGCCGAGGCTTCGGCCAGGTTGACCTGGGCTTCGGCATCCAGCTTGGCGGCTTGCAGGCGCGCTTCGGCTTCCAGAATGGCCGCCTGCTTGTTGCCCTCGGCGCGGGTCACGTCGGCTTTACGCTCACGCTCGGCTGCAGCCTGGCGCTCCATGGCGGTCTGCATGCTTGGCGAGGGCTTGATGTCCTGGATTTCCACCGAGCGCACGGTCACGCCCCAGTCTTCGGTCTGCTCGGACATCGCTTCGCGCAGGCGTGCCTTGATCTGTTCGCGGCTGGACAGCGCTTCGTCCAGGTCCATGGCGCCGACGATGGCGCGCAGCGAGGTCATGGTCAGGCTGGTGACGGCGAACGAGAAGTTCTGCACGCCGTACGAGGCTTTTTGCGGGTCGACCACTTTGGCGAAGCACAGGGCGTTGGCGACGATCACCGCGTTGTCCTTGGTGATGATTTCCTGCTGCTGCACGTCGAGGATGATGTCTTTGGTCGGCAGGCGGTAGGCGACCACGTCCATGTACGGGATGACGATGTTAAGGCCGGGCTTGAGGGTGCTGTGGTAGCGGCCCAAGCGCTCGACGATCCATTCTTCGCCCTGGGGCACGATGCGCACGCCCTTGAACACGGTGATCAGTACGAATGCGGCGAGGGTGCCGACGACGATGAGGCTGGTCATGTTTGCAAACTTCCTTTTAATGCGGATTCAGGCCCGGGTGATGCGGGCGGTATTGCCTTCGATGGCGGCCAGGCGCACGCGCTCGCCGGCGGGGATGTCGCTGTCGGCGACGCAGGTCCATTCCTCGTTGCCCAGGATCGGCTTCTGGAAGCGCACCCGGCCCTTCTGGAACGGCGACACGCTCACGGTCAACAGGCCGACCTCGCCGATCACGCTGTCGGCGGTCCAGCGCACGTCAGGTTTCTTGCTGCGGAACACTTTGAACCACAGCAGCGTGGTGATAGACGAGAACACCACCCACAGCAGGCCCTGCATGTCGAGTTGCAGGCTGGGGGCAAGCAGGGCGATGAACGACACCAGCACGGCACCGATGCCGAACCAGAGAATGAAGAATGTGGGCAGGACCAGTTCCAGCAAGATCAGAGCTACGCCGAAGACGAGCCAGATCCACCATTGCATTTCCATATGGGTGGGGCCTTCCAGTAGAGGGGAGGTGAGTTTACGGCAAGGTCACGGCTCAGGGCCATCGGTTGCGTGTTGCTTTGGATGAGGGGGGAGCGAGGTTTGCTGTTCGGCAGGTTGATCCCGGTTGATGATGTAGTCCTCGCTCACGCCATCGGCAGCGAACCACAGATTCCAGTCAGAGTCGGTGGAGGAGGGTGTTGGTTGCTCGGGGAATATGGAGTGGTTTGACATGGCTGCTGCTCTGCTGTCGAGGGTTAGCGGTCTTGTTATGGTGCTCGCGTCAGGGCTACCAGGTGTTCAACGAAAGGCCTGCACTTGGTGGCCCTGATGCGATCAACTCGATGCAGGTGGCACCTTGCCTCATGACGCACACCGCAGAAAGCAGCAATGTGTGTCCAGGAATTCCGGCAAGTTTCAGCTTGTTGCCAGCGCCTCCAGCAACGCTTCGGGATCTTCAAAAACCCGATCCACGTCCGGCAACCGGGGCCGCCTGAGCACCAACACCGGCACCCCCCGCTCCCGCGCCACTTCAAGCTTAGGCTCGGTGGCCGCGCTGCCGCTGTTCTTGCTCACCAGCACATCGACCTGGCGGCGCTCGAACAGCGCACGTTCGTCGTCGATGTTGAATGGCCCGCGGGCGGCGATTACCTCGCAGCGCTCGTTGCCAGGGCAAGCCTCGAGGGCTCGCAGGGTCCAGAACTGGTGCGGCGGGATTTCGTCCAGATGCTGCAACGGCTCACGGCCCAGGGTGAACAGCGGTCGCTGGAACGCTGTCAGCGCCTCTATCAATTGCTCCCAGCCCTCTACCTCGCGCCAGTCATCACCGGCCTGCGCCTGCCAGGCCGGTCGGCGCAGGGCCCAGCAGGCCACCCCGGCACTGCGCGCTGCCTGGGCGGCGTTGGCGCTGATCTGCGCGGCGTAGGGGTGGGTGGCGTCGATCAGCAAGTCGATACCTTGCTCACGCAGGTAAGCCGCCAGGCCCTCGGCGCCGCCGTAGCCACCAACCCGCACCTGGCAGGTGAGGTCGCCGGGCACCCGGCCAATGCCGGCCAGGCTGTACACGTGTTGCGGGCCGAGCTTGCGGGCGACGGCCAGGGCCTCGGTGATGCCGCCCAGCAGCAGGATACGCCCGCTCATGACACACCTGCCTGGCCGACGATGCCACCCTGGCGGTCGATGGCGAACACCTCAACCTGCACCTGGGCCGGCACCACGCTGCGGGCGAAGGCCAGGGCGTGGCGGCACACTTCATCGCCCAGGCCGATACCGGCGGCGTGGGCCAGGGCCAGGGCCTGCTGGCTGGTGTTGGCAGCGATGATCGCCTGTTGCAGCGTGGCATCGGCACCGATGCCAGACGCCCAGGCGGCCAATTGTGGCAGGTCGATGCTGGAATGGCGGCTGTGCAGGTCCATGTGCCCGGCGGCGAGCTTGCTGATTTTGCCGAAGCCACCGCACAGGGTGAGGCGCGCCACCGGTACCTTGCGCAGGTGCTTGAGCACCGCGCCGACGAAGTCGCCCATCTCGATCAGGGCAATCTCGGGCAGGCCGTAGACCCGGCGCATGGTGTCTTCGCTGGCGTTGCCGGTGCAGGCGGCGATGTGTGTGTAGCCGTTGGTATGGGCAACGTCGATGCCTTGGTGAATCGAGGCGATGTAGGCCGAGCAGGAGAACGGCCGGACGATGCCGCTGGTGCCCAGAATCGACAGCCCGCCGAGGATGCCCAGGCGCGGGTTCATGGTCTTCAGTGCCAGGGCCTCGCCATCGCGCACGTTCACCGTTACCTCGAAACCACCGGCATAGCCGCATTCGCTGGCCAGTTGCCGCAGGTGGTCGCCGATCATCTTGCGCGGTACCGGGTTGATCGCCGGCTCGCCGACCCCTAATACCAGCCCGGGGCGGGTCACGGTGCCGACGCCTGTGCCTGCGACAAAGCGCACGCCGGGCTCGGCAATCAGCCGTACCTGGCTGTACAGCAGGGCGCCGTGGGTGACATCGGGGTCGTCGCCGGCATCCTTGAGGGTGCCGGCTTCGGCGCCGTCGCCGAGCAGGTGGCAGAACTCCAGGCGCATCTGCACCACCTTGCCCTTGGGCAGGGTGATGGCCACGGCGTCGTTGTGCTGGCCGCTCAGCAGCAGGCGCGCCGCTGCCAGGCTGGTGGCGGTGGCGCAACTGCCGGTGGTCAGGCCGCTGCGCAGCGGCGCGGGCTGTTCGCGGGTTTCTTCACGCATCGGCGGGCTTCACCACGTCCAGCAGGGTGATAGGCAGGGCCTGGCGCCAGGTATCGAAAGCCCCCAGCGGTTGGGTGTGGGCGATGTGGATGCGGGTCAGCTCGCCGCCGTGGGCCTCGCGAAACTGCGCCAGCATCACCTCGCTTTGCAGGGTGACGGCGTTGGCCACCAGCCGCCCGCCCGGGCGCAGGCGTTCCCAGCACAGGGCCAGCACGCCTTCGCCGGTGACGCCGCCGCCGATGAAGATCGCATCGGGCTGTTCGAGCTCTTGCAACGCCTGCGGTGCCTTGCCGCGCACCAGTTGCAGGCCGGGCACGCCCAGCGCATCGCGGTTGTGTTCGACAAAGCCCTGGCGCCCTTGGTCGGCCTCGATGGCCAGGGTGCGGCAGCTGGGGTGGGCGCGCATCCATTCGATGCCGATCGAGCCGCAGCCGGCGCCCACGTCCCACAGCAGCTCGCCGGGTTGTGGCGCCAGGCGCGCCAGGGTGATGGCGCGCACGTCGCGCTTGGTCAGCTGGCCATCGTGGCGAAACGCGCTGTCGGGCAGGCCGCTGGTGCGATGCAGGCGCGGGGCGTCGGGGCTGGCCAGGCACTCGATGGCAACCAGGTTGAGCGCGGCGATATCGGTATGCGGCCAGTCATCGGCGCTGCCGGCCAGTTGGCGTTCATCGGCGCCGCCCAGGTGCTCGAACACCCGCAGCTGGCTTGGGCCGAAGCCGCGTTCGCGCAGCAAGGCGGCGATGGCGGCGGGGCTGTGCTGGTCGTTACTCAGCACCAGCAGGCGCAGGCCGCTGTAAAGATGGGCGTTGAGCGCAGCCAACGGGCGGGCCACCAGCGACACCACCTGCACGTCCTGCAGCGGCCAACCCAGGCGGGCGGCAGCCAGGGCGCAGGAGGAGGGCATCGACAGCACCTGCATTTCGTCGGGCGCTACCTGGCGTGCAAGGCTGGCGCCGACGCCGTAGAACATCGGGTCGCCGCTGGCCAGCACACACACCGGCTCGCCGCGCAGGGCCAGCACGCCGGCCAGGGAGAACGGGCTTGGCCAGGGCAGGCGCTCGCCGGTGACGCAGCGTGGCAGCAGGGCCAGCTGGCGCGGGCTGCCGAAGATGCGCGTGGCCGACAGCAGTGCGCGCCGGGCCTGTTTGCCCAGGCCGCTGAAGCCGTCTTCGCCGATGCCTGTAACTGTGAGCCAGGGGGCCATGGTGTCCTCATGTACCGAGTGGGGGCGCTGTGCGCCCCTTTCGCGGCACAAGGCCGCTCCTACAGAGTGCGCGCAGCCTGTAGGAGCGGCCTTGCGCCGCGAAAGGGCTGCGCAGCAGCCCCCGGAGTTCAACGTTCGACCGCCGGTTTTTCATGCCGCCGGACAAAGCAGGCATAATACCGCGCCTTCTACACTCAAGCGCACTTTCACGATTGCTGGACGCCCCCTTGACGCAACCCCTGACCCCCGCCGTTTCGCCCCGCCCCTCGGCCTGCCCGGGGTTGTGGCGCATCGTTGCCGCGCGCGATGGCGGCATCTGCCGCATCAAGCTGCCCGGCGGGTTGCTGCTGGCCGAGCAGGCCGAGGCGGTGGCAGACGCGGCAGAGCGTTTTGCCGGTGGCGTGATCGAGGCGACCAACCGCGCCAATTTGCAGATCCGCGGCATTGGCGCCGACCACGCGGGCCTGGTCGAGCACCTGCTGGCGTCGGGGTTGGGCCCCCGCGATGCGGCTGGCGATGATGTGCGCAACCTGATGCTCAGCCCGCTGGCCGGGCTCGATGCGGCGATGCTGCTGGATACCCGACCGTTGGCCGGGCAGATCCTTCAATTGCTGGAATCCACGCCGCGTTTTCATCAGCTGTCGGCCAAGTTCGCCGTGCAGTTGGACGGTGGCGAAGGCCTGGCCATGCTCGAACACCCCCATGACCTTTGGCTGTCTGCCCTGGTGCACGGCCAGCGCACCTGGCTGGCATTCGGTTTGGCTGGCTGCCCGGCCCGTGACCTGGCACTGGGCATGGTGCCGGTCGAGCAGGGCCTGGCGCTGGTGCGTGCGGTGCTGGAGCGCTTTCTGGACCTGGCCGGCGCCGAGCAGTCGCGCATGCGCCAATTGCTGGCGAGTTGCCCGGCGCAGCGCTTTGTCGACGGGCTGGCGGTTCGCTTTGTCGATGCACCGCCCGGTTGGCGCCGCCCGGCCGCTGCCACGCCCTGGCTGGGCGTGTTGCGCCAGC
Source organism: Pseudomonas xanthosomatis (assembly GCF_019139835.1). Classification (NCBI taxonomy): domain Bacteria; kingdom Pseudomonadati; phylum Pseudomonadota; class Gammaproteobacteria; order Pseudomonadales; family Pseudomonadaceae; genus Pseudomonas; species Pseudomonas xanthosomatis. Next base: position 1,131,295 of record NZ_CP077075.1, read on the forward strand.
AGCAGGGTATCGCCCTTGGCGTGGCGCCGCCGCTGGGCCGCCTGACCCCGGCCATGCTGCGCGCGGTTGCCGCTATCGCCCGGCAGTGGGGCGACGCCAGCCTGCGCCTGAGCCCGTGGCAGGGGCTGGTGATCACCTCGCTGGCCCCTGCCCATATACACCAGGCCCAGGCCGAACTGCAGGCGCTCGGCATGCTGTGTGATACCGACCACCCCCTGGCCCGGGTAGCAGCCTGCACCGGTTCGGCCGGCTGCGCCAAGGCTCTGGCCGACACCAAGGCCGATGCCATCACCCTGGCCACGTGCCTGCAGCATGGCGCCCCCGGCAGCGTGCACCTGTCGGCCTGCCAACGTTCCTGCGCCGTGGCTCATGTTGCCCCGGCCACCTTGCTGGCCCGGGCCCCGGGCCGCTACGACCTTTACTTGCGCGACGCGCGCCTGCCGGGCTTCGGCCGGCTGCACGCGAGCGACCTTACCCCAGAAGAAGCAGGCGCCATGCTCGACCTGCCGACGGAGCACCTTGATGATTGACTACATCCGCGATGGTCAGGAGATCTATCGCAATTCCTTCCGCATCATCCGTGAGGAGGCCCGCCTCGAGCGGATTCCCGCCGACCTGGAAAAACTCGCTGTGCGGGTGATCCATGCCTGCGGCATGGTCGAGGCCATCGATGGCCTGCAGTTCTCCGAAGGCGCCGGCACCGCCGGCCGTGAGGCCCTGAAGAACGGTGCGCCGATCCTGTGCGATGCGCACATGGTCGCCGAAGGCATCACCCGTGCCCGCCTGCCAGCCAACAACCCGGTGATCTGCACCCTGCGCGACCCCAGCGTGCCGGGCCTGGCACAAGAGGTGGGCAACACCCGCTCGGCGGTGGCCCTGGAGCTGTGGCGCCCGCACCTGGAAGGCAGTGTGGTGGTGATCGGCAACGCACCCACCGCGCTGTTCTACCTGCTGGAGATGATCGATGCTGGCGCGCCCAAGCCTGCGCTGATTCTCGGCTTCCCGGTGGGCTTCGTCGGCGCGGCCGAGTCCAAGGCGATGCTCGCTGCCGACAGCCGCGGCGTGCCGTTCGTGATCATGCAGGGCCGCCTGGGCGGCAGCGCCATGGCGGCGGCTGCGGTCAACGCCCTGGCCACGGAGGTGGAATGATGCACGCACGCGGACGACTGCTGGGCCTGGGCGTAGGCCCTGGCGACCCTGAGCTGATCACGCTCAAGGCCCTGCGCCTGCTGCGCGAAGCGCCGGTGGTGGCGTACTTCGTGGCCAAGGGCAAGCGCGGCAATGCCTTCGGCATTATCGAGGCGCACCTGCAGGCCGAGCAGACCCTGCTGCCACTGGTGTACCCGGTGACCACCGAAGCGCTGCCGGCGCCGCTGTCCTACGAACAGGTGATCAGCGACTTCTACGACGAAGCCGGCGTGCAGGTGGCCGAACACCTGGATGCCGGGCGCGATGTGGCGGTGATCTGCGAGGGCGACCCGTTCTTCTACGGCTCCTACATGTACCTGCACGACCGCCTGGCCTCGCGTTATGAGGCGCAGGTGATCCCGGGGGTGTGCTCGATGCTCGGTGGCGCCTCGGTGCTGGGCGCGCCGCTGGTGTACCGCAACCAGACCCTGACCGTGCTCTCCGGCGTGCTGCCGCATGAAGAGCTCAAGCGCCGCCTGGCCGACGCCGACGCGGCGGTGATCATGAAGCTTGGGCGCAACTTCCCCAAGGTGCGCCAGGTGCTGGGCGAGCTGGGCCTGGAGCAGCGCGCGCTGTACGTGGAGCGCGCGACCATGGCCAACCAGAAGATCGTCGCGCTGGATGCGGTCGACCCGCAGTCTTCGCCGTACTTCTCGCTGATCATCGTGCCGGGTGAAAAATGGCAGGGATGAACATGGCCCCGGCGATCGTCATTCTCGGCCCGGGCAGCCAGGCCACCGCGCGGCGTATCCAGCAGCGTTATCCACAGGCGCAGATTCATGGCCTGCAAGGGCGCGTGGAGCAGGCCGAGCGCTTCTACGCGTCGTTCGGCGACACCCTGCGCGCGCTGTACCAGCAGGGCACGCCGATCATTGCCTTGTGCGCGGCCGGTATCGTCATTCGTACCCTGGCGCCGTTGCTGGGCGAGAAGGGCGACGAGCCGCCGGTACTGGCGGTGGCCGAGGACGGCAGCGCAGTGGTGCCGCTGCTGGGCGGGCTGGCCGGGGTCAATGTCATGGCCCGTGAAATGGCCGAGGCGCTTGGGGTGAACGCGGCGATCACCACCAGCGGCGAGCTGCGTTTCGGCACCTGCCTACTGAACCCGCCGCAGGGCTATGCGCTGGCCGACCTTGAGCAGGGCAAGCGCTTTGTTTCCGACCTGTTGGCGGGCGAGGCGGTACGCATCGAGGGCCATGCGCCGTGGCTGGCACAGGCGCAGTTGCCGGCTAGCGACAGCGCACAACGGACCATTCACGTGGGGTGCTCGGTGCGTGCTGCCAGCCGTGACGAGCTGTTGATCCACGCTCGCTGCGTGGTGGTGGCGGTGGCTGGCGGGAGTGCCGATGTGGCACTGCAGGTGCGTGAAAGCTTGCACGCTGCGGGTATCGCCGAAGCTTCGCTGGCCGCTCTTTTGGCCAGCGAAGCCGACATGGCCGAGCCTGCGCTGCACGAGGCCGCCCGGGCATTGAATGTGGGCCTGCGCTTTGCGCCTGGTGCCGATAACCTGCAAGCCATGCTTGCGCAGGCGCTACCGCAGGCCAGTGTGCAAACGGTCGGCGGCGTGGGTATCGCCATCGCCGACGCGCCGGTGGATGTGCGCCTGGTTGGCCGCAAGCGCGGTCGCCTGGCGGTGATCGGCCTTGGCCCCGGCGCTGCCGAGCTGATGGTCCCTGCGGTGCGCGCCGAGCTGGACCGCGCCGAGGATGTGCTTGGCTACGAAACCTATGTGCGCATGGCCGGCCCGTTGCGTGACGACCAGGTGCAGCACTGCACCGACAACCGCGAAGAAATGCAGCGCGCCCGGCATGCTTTCGAATTGGCCGCGCAAGGGCGTTCGGTGGTTGTGGTCTCCTCGGGTGACCCTGGGGTGTTCGCCATGGCAGCTGCAGTGCTCGAGGCGCTGCATGAGTCCACCGACCCGGCCTGGCACCGGGTCGACCTTGAGATCCTGCCGGGTGTTTCGGCGTCCTTGGCCACTGCTGCGCAGGCCGGCGCACCGTTGGGGCACGACTTCTGCGTGATGTCGCTGTCGGACAACCTCAAGCCCTGGTCGATCATCGAGAAACGCCTGGACCTGGCCTGCCAGGCCGACCTGGTGCTGGCGTTCTACAACCCGATCTCCAAGTCCCGCCCGCACCAGCTGGGGGTGGCGCTGGAGGTGGTGCGCCGACACCGCGACGGGAATACGCCTGTAGTCCTTGGCCGTGATATCGGCAGGCCTGGGCAAACGCTCAGGGTCGTCACCCTGGCCGAGCTGGTGCCGGATATGGTCGACATGCGCACCATGGTGCTGGTGGGCTCGTCGACAACCTGCACATTCCCGCGCCTGGCGGGGGGTGTATGGGCCTACACGCCGCGCTGGTACCCTTCGGCAACCTAGGCTTTGTACGAAAAGTGCCTGCGCGACGATCATGCTGCGTTGAAAACAGGCTCGGAATGCTCATTTACAACCCGTAAACTCCGCTTCCTCGCCTGTTTTCGCCTTGCCTGATCGCCGCTCGGCGACTTTTCGTAGAAACCCTAGCCTATTGGGAAATCCTTCAAGGTTCTGCACCCATGGCGCGCTGGCTATGGTGGCAGCCCCTAATCCAGGGGCTACCTTGAAGGATTATCCCAATGTCCGAGCAAACCCAGGTCACCGCCAACGACAGCGCGATACTGGTCGAGGGCAACCTGCTCGCCTGCGGCGCAGGCATGTCTTCGCAGAGCCGTCATGACGTCAAGAACGCCTACCATTTTGCAACACTGGTGGCCGACAAGGCTTTCGATGCCGAAACCCAGAGCCGCGAATGGTACGACCAGTTCATCGATGTCATGCGTGATGTTGGCTTCACCATCCCCCGGCGCACCTACGAGCTGGAAACCTCTGCAGAGTTCTCTGTCACCGTAGGCGCCGTTGCAGTGCGCACCATCGGTGTGGTCGGCAATGCCCTGCTGGGCGGCACGGCGCTGGGCGAGTTGGCCAAGAGCGCGTTCGACAAGCTGACCACGGTCGAGAACGACGCCCGCATCATTGAGCACAAGCGCAAGAACAAGGCCCGCGGCATGGTTGGCCTGGCGGCTTGCATCGAAACCGAAAGCAACGATGTGGTCATGGTGGTCAGCTGCATCAAGGCCCGTGCACCTGAGTTCGACGGCGATGTGCTGGGCATCCAGTGGACCCTGGACAAGTCCGAGTACTACGCGGGTACCGCCGTGCTCACGCTCAATAATTTCGTCTACGACAAGGTCCGCGAAACCGTGGAAAACAAACTTGGCGTGCGCAGCGTCGAGAACGTTCTGCAGTACGACATCTGAGCGTGCGGCGGCGTCGTCAGGGCGCCGCCCTTTTCGGACCTTCTGATGAGGCCAAGTGATGGACAGAGCAATCGAGCCACTGATGTTGATTGGTGCAACGGCGTTGCTGCATTCCCCCCACGCCTTGAGCGAACAACGCCAAGCCGCCTTCGATTCGGTCCTGTACGCCCAACTGGTGGCGAACAAGCAAGCCGGGTCACGTTTTGCCAACCATGAAAGCTGGTACCGGGCCTATCGAAACGCCTACCAGCAGCTGGGTTGGATCAAGCTGGCGCAAACCCATGATTTCAAGCGGTTGGGGCAAACCCTCGACGGCAGCCGGACGCAACCCCTGGAGGCCTGGATGCGAATGCGCTCGATCAAGCACGAGGCCGTGCTGGCTGCGGTCAAGACGAAACTGAGCGGGTCGGCCGAGGGCTTTGCCCACCTGTTCAAGTTTGCCGTGCAGGGCAACCGGGTGGCGGTCGAAATCGGGGTACTCAAGACGGGGCCGGTGCTCGACCTTTGCAGCATCACCCTGCAACGCGAGGCATCGATCCCGAAAATCAGCCTGGACGCGCTGTTGCGCGAGCAATTGCTCGGCGGCGAAATCGAGTTCTACGGGGTTTCGCTGGCGTTGGACAATGGGCGGTTCCAAAGCCAGCGCCAAGCGTTGCGCGCGCTGATGAAAGACCGGAATGAGCAGGGGGCGTGGTGCTTCGAACTGGGGGCCGGCGCGGCAGGGGGCGAACATGGTTGAGGCCACCTCTGCGGTGATAGGCGCCGGGATCGTTTCATTTCTGCCGGGCATTACCACGGCGCGCAAGGAGTCAGTGAAACTTGCGCTGGCCATGGCCGAGCGTGCTGCCGAGTCGGTCAGCAAGGAGGGTTTGCTCGACGACTGGTTCACTTACTACCGTAACCAGCTCAGGTTCATGGGCTGGGATTCGGTGTCGCCGGAGCAGGTGCACTGGCCGGACGAGGGCCGTGCACGCCAGGTCGATCAGGTGCTGCAGACCATAGCGGCAACCGCTGGCGAGCATTTTGCCGAGGCCTGCAGCCTTTCCATGGGCAGGCTGCCTGGTAGCGCAGCGGCGCTGCTGGCGCTGGAGCAGCATGCCTACGAACGCCAGCACTTTCAGTTACTGCCCTGTGCGCCGGCGGGCGGTGGCCGGGTGGACATGGTGCTTTACCACGAGACGGATACCCAGTCGGCGTTCCGTGCAGGCTTCATCAGCCGCAAGCGCAGCCATCGCAATGTGCGTGCGGAGCTGGTGCGCTTCAATATCCAGGCGTTCGAGCAAAGTTACCTGCCCAAGGTTCAGGAACGCGTTGTTCAGCTCTGCCGGGCGCGGGTGCTGGATTACGACGGCTAGCTAACCAGGTAGCCCTTGATCCCGGTGAAGATTATCTGCGCAGCCAGGGCACAGACGAACAGCCCCATCAGGCGGCTGACGATCTGCAAGCCCTGGTCACCCAGAATGCGTTCGATACGGTGCGAGAGGTACAGCACCAGGCCCACGGTGAAGCTGGCCAGGGCGATGCTGACGATGGCCAGCAGCTTGTCATCCCAGTGCGGCTGGCTGACGCCCATCACCAGCAGTGCACCGATGGTGCCCGGGCCCACGGTCAGCGGGATGGTCAGCGGCACGATGGTCACGTCCTGCTGCACGTTGTCGGTCTGGATCGCCGACTTGCCCTGGGCCATACCCAGGGCCGAGATGAACAGCACCGAGCCTGCGCCGATGCGAAAGGCGTCGGCGGTGATGCCGAACACGCCGAAGATCACCCGCCCGAACAGGTACAGCAGCACGCTGGCCACCAGCGTGGCGATCGCCACCCGCCAGGCCAACTGCTTGCGCTCCTTGCCGGAGTAGCCGCGGGTCAGGCTGATGAAGCACGAAAGCACGAAGAACGGGCTGTAGAGCACGAGCATCTTCAGGTAGACGCTGAACAACTCATGGAGCATGGGGGTGGTCCGCGGCGGGGGGAGTGGCAACTGTATAGCACAGGCCCTGCCGGCAACCAGGGGGCTTGGCCTTGTAGGAGCGGCCTTGTGCCGCGATGGGCCGCTCCTACAGGGTTAGGCGGCGCCTCATTTCAAGGCGTGAGGCTGTCCGATACCACTTGCCGCTGCCCCGCCCAGTACTGGATGACTTCGCGCAGTTGCGAAAGCTCCACCGGCTTGGCCATGTGCCCGTCCATGCCGGCCAGGCGTGCGCGTTCCTTGTGCTCGGCCAGAATGTGCGCGGTCAGCGCCACCACCGGTGTGCGTGGGCGTTGGTTGGCAGATTCCCAGGCACGCAGCTGCTGGGTGGCGCTGAAGCCGTCCAGCACCGGCATTTCGCAGTCCATCAGTACCAGGTCGTAGCGCTTGGCCTTCATCGCCTGCAGCGCTTCTTCACCGTTGCTGGCGGTGTCGGGTTCAAGGTCCAGCTTGCCGAGCATGCCGCGGATGACCTTGGTCGAGATGCTGTTATCTTCGGCCACCAGGATGCGGAAGTCGCCCGGCAGGTGCAGCGGTTGCGCTGTGCTGCTGGGTGGCAATGCCATGGCCTGTTCGCGGCCGCGTTGGGCCAGCTCTTCGGCCAGGGTGGTCTTGAGGGTGTAGCCGGCCACGGGCTTGGCGAGGATGCGCTTGATCCCGGCGTTGCGCGCGATGATCTTGCTCGGGGCATTGCTGATGCCTGTGAGCATGACCACCAGGATATCGTGGTTCAGGCTCGGGTCTTCCTTGATCTTGGCGGCCAGTTGCATGCCGGTCATGCCAGGCATGTTCTGGTCAAGCAGCACCACGTCGAAGTAGTCGCGCAGGTGCGCCTTGGTGCGCAGCAGCGCCAGCGCTTCCTTGCCCGACGGCACGGCGCTGACGTTCATGCCCCAGGCACTGCACTGCTGCACCAGCACCTTGCGGCAGGTGTCGTTGTCGTCCACCACCAGCACCCGTGCCTCGCGCAGCGGGCCTTCGAAGTCGGCCGGCGGTTGCTCCAGGCGTTGAGGGTCCAGCGGCAGGGTCAGCCACAGGGTGTTGCCCATGCTGGTGCTGGTCTTGATGCCGAACTCGCCTTGCATCAGGGCGATCAGTTGTTTGGCGATCACCAGGCCCAGGTGGCCGCCGAGCTTGTTGCTGGAGAGGAAGTGGCGGCTGTGCAATTCGGCCTGCAGCAGGGCATCGCGCTCGGCCGGTGGCATGGGCGCGCCGCTGTCCTGCACGGCAATGCGCAGGCGGGGCGTGTCGCCGCGCTGGTCGAGGGCCACCACCAGCAGGATCTCGCCCTGGTCGGTGTTTTTCAGGGCGTTGTCGAGCAGGCTCGACAGGGCCTGGCGCAGGCGTGTCGGGTCACCGCTGACCACCCGCGGGACCTGCGGCTGGGTGAAGCTGATCAGCTCGATGTTCTGCTGCTCGGCCTTGGCCCGGAAGATGTTCAGGCAGTCCTCGATCAGCGCATTGAGGTCGAACTGTACGTCGTCCAGCTCGATCTGCCGCGATTCGAGCTTGGAGATGTCGAGGATCTCGTTGATCAGGGTGAGCAGTTCGTTGCCGGCGCTGTGGATGGTCTGCACGTAGTCGCGCTGCTTGACCGACAGCGGCGTGCCCAGCAGCAGCTCGGTCATGCCCAGCACGCCGTTCATCGGGGTGCGGATTTCGTGGCTGATCTTGGCCAGGAACTCGGCCTTGGCGTTGATCTCGGCGTCGCTGGCGGCCAGGGCGCGGCTGGCGCGGAAGCGCTCCTCGCTCATGCGCCGCAGCCGTTCGCTCACCGACAGGTTGAGCAGCAGGCCGCTGGCCAGGGTCAGCACCATCAGCACGCACAGCAGCCAGGGGGTGGGGGTGCGGGTGAGGCCGAGCAGCGCCGGCAGCAGCACCAGGCCGCCGAGGTTGAACACCAGCATGGCCAGGGCAAACAGCCGCGCCGGCAAGAAACCCTTGTGCCAGTGGTAGGCGCTGACCAGCAACATGCTCAGGCTGCCAAGGGCCATCAGGGCGTAAGTCATCAGGTTCAGCGGCAGGGTGTCGACGAACAGCAGCACCAGGCCGCTGACCGCCACCACCAGCATCTCGCCCTGCAGCAGGCGGTTGAGCCGCGCCGAATTGCAGCGGGCAAAGAAGTGCTGGGTGAAATACAGGCCGGCCAGCCCGGCCAGCACCAGGGTGAGGTAGGCGGTCTGGGTTTGTGCGCTGTACCACAGGTGCGACCAGGGCCCGCTGAGGTTGAGCAGAATCAATGCGCTGAGCAGCATCAGGCCGTGGTACAGGGCCAGGATCAGCGTGGTGCTGGAGCGGGTGTAGGCGAAGCGGATCAGGTTGTGCACGATCAGCATCGCCAGGCCGCCGAACAGCACGCCGAACAGCAACGGCAGGCGCTGGTCGGCTGCGGCCGTGGCGGCAGGCTCAAGGCTTACAGCCGGGCGCAGCTGGTGCTCGGACACCAGGCGCAGGTAGATATCCACCGGTTGCTTGCTGTGGGGTAGCGGCAGGATGTGGTCGCTGCCGTGCAGGTCGGAGCTCTCGCCCTGGCGCCCGTGGTGCAGCTGGCGCAGCAGCTTGCCGTCTTCGAGGGCATAGAGGTCCAGGCGTGACAGGTCGGGGGCGAAGATGCGCACCAGTTGCTCACTGTCGCTGGGCAGCAGGCGATAGTGCAGCCACAGGGCCTGGTCGGGCAGGGCGGCATCCAGTTCTTCGAGGGTGACGGGGCTGAACTGGTTGCGGTAACGCTCGGAGCGTACGTCGGAAAGCTGCAGGCTGGCCTGCTCATCGAGCAGCGCAGACCAGCCTGCGGCCTGTTCGGCATGGGCCGGGAGCAGGCAGAGCAGGGCCAGCAAGCTGACGATAAGGGCTGTGGCAATCCGAAGCCGACGCACGACGAAATCCTTTCTTAGCGAATGAGCCAGGCAATAACTATGCGCGGCGGGCCAAGGCGAAGGCAAGGCCCCGAGGGGCCTTGTCGACGAGCCGAAGGCCGCGCACGCAAGGCTGCGCGGCCGTTCGGTACAACATTACTGCTGCTTTTCACCGCGCTCGCGGGCAATGGCCCGGTAGCCGATGTCGGTGCGGTAGAAGCTACCGTTCCAGCTGACTTCCTTGGCCAGGCGGTAGGCTTGCTGCTGCGCGTCGGCCACGCTGGCGCCCATGGCAGTGGCGCAGAGCACGCGGCCACCGTTGGTGACCACCTGGCCATCCTTGAGCGAAGTGCCGGCATGGAACACCTTGCCTTCGATCTTTGCCGCTGCGTCCAGGCCGCTGATGGCATCACCTTTGGCGTAGTCGCCCGGGTAGCCACCGGCAGCCAGTACCACGCCCAGGCTCGGACGCGGGTCCCACTGGGCCTCGACCTTGTCCAGTGCCTTGGCGAAGGCGGCTTCGATCAACAGTACCAGGCTCGACTCCAGGCGCAGCATGACCGGCTGGGTCTCAGGGTCGCCGAAGCGGCAGTTGAACTCGATGACCTTGGGGTTGCCCGCCTTGTCGATCATCAGGCCGGCGTACAGGAAGCCGGTGTAGACGTTGCCTTCCTCGGCCATGCCGCGCACGGTCGGCCAGATCACCTGGTCCATGACGCGCTGGTGCACGTCGGGGGTGACCACCGGGGCAGGCGAGTAGGCACCCATGCCGCCGGTGTTCGGGCCGGTGTCTTTATCGCCGACGCGCTTGTGGTCCTGGCTGGTGGCCATGGGCAGCACGTTGTGGCCGTCGACCATGACGATGAAGCTGGCTTCTTCGCCGTCGAGGAATTCCTCGATGACCACGCGCGAACCTGCTTCGCCAAAGGCGTTGCCGGCGAGCATGTCGCGCACGGCGTCCTCGGCTTCCTGCAGGGTCATGGCGACGATCACGCCCTTGCCCGCAGCCAGGCCGTCGGCCTTGATCACGATCGGTGCGCCTTTTTCACGCAGGTAGGCCAGGGCCGGCTCGATCTCGGTGAAGTTCTGGTAGTCGGCGGTGGGGATCTTGTGGCGGGCCAGGAAATCCTTGGTGAAGGCCTTGGAACCTTCCAGCTGGGCTGCGCCCTTGGTTGGGCCGAAGCAGGCAAGGTTGCGGCTGCGGAACAGATCGACCACGCCGATGACCAGCGGTGCTTCAGGGCCGACGATGGTCAGGTCGACGTTTTTCTCGGCGAAGTCGGCCAGTTGTTCCAGGGCGCAAACGTCGATGGCGACGTTCTCGCACTTGGGCTCGATGGCGGTGCCGGCGTTGCCGGGGGCCACGAAGACTTTCTCCACACGTGGGTCCTGGGCGACTTTCCAGGCCAGGGCGTGCTCGCGGCCGCCGCTGCCGATGATCAAAACTTTCATGTCAAAACCTCGAAATCAGATGGTCCTGAGGCGGGCGGTGAACCCTGTGGGAGCGGGCTTGCCCGCGAATGCGGCGGTGCATGCACCATCGTATTCGCGGGCAAGCCCGCTCCCACAGGATCTCGGCTCGCCTCGGGATCCGCGTAATTAGTGGCGGAAGTGGCGCATACCGGTGAACACCATCGCGATACCGGCTTCGTCGGCTGCAGCGATGACTTCGGCATCACGCATCGAACCACCCGGCTGGATCACGGCGCTGATACCCACTTTAGCTGCGTTGTCGATGCCGTCACGGAACGGGAAGAACGCGTCCGAGGCCATGACCGCGCCCTGTACCTGCAGGCCAGCATGCTCGGCCTTGATCGCAGCAATGCGCGCGGAGTTGACGCGGCTCATCTGGCCGGCGCCGACGCCGATGGTCTGGCGCTGCTTGGCGTAGACGATGGCGTTGGACTTGACGAACTTGGCGACTTTCCAGGCGAATACCAGGTCGTGGATTTCTTGCTCGGTCGGGGCGCGCTTGGTGACGATTTTCAGGTCATCGGCGCTGATCATGCCGATATCGCGGCTCTGCACCAGCAGGCCACCGTTGACCCGCTTGAAGTCCCAGCCGGCAGCACGCTCGGCTGGCCATTCGCCGCATTCCAGCAGGCGTACGTTCTGCTTGGCAGCGACCACGTCGCGGGCGGCCTGGGAGATTTTCGGGGCGATGATCACTTCGACGAACTGGCGCTCGACGATGGCCTGGGCGGTTGCGCCGTCCAGCTCGCGGTTGAAGGCGATGATGCCGCCGAAGGCCGACTCGGTGTCGGTGGCGTAGGCCAGGTCGTAGGCCTTGCGGATGCCGCCTTCGTCTTCCGGTACCACGGCCACGCCGCACGGGTTGGCGTGCTTGACGATGACGCAGGCCGGCTTGACGAAGCTTTTGACGCACTCAAGGGCTGCGTCGGTGTCGGCCACGTTGTTGAACGACAGCTCTTTACCCTGCAGCTGGATGGCGGTGGAGATGCTGGCTTCGCCTTTTTTGGCTTCAACGTAGAACGCCGCGCTCTGGTGCGGGTTCTCGCCGTAGCGCATTTCCTGGGCCTTGACGAACTGGCTGTTGAAGGTGCGCGGGAATTCGCTGCGCGCTTCGGTGGACAGGGTGTCCTTGGCCTGGTCGATGGTGCCCATGTAGTTGGCGATCATGCCGTCGTAGGCGGCAGTGTGCTCGAACGCCTTGAGCATCAGGTCAAAGCGCTGGGCGTAGGTCAGGCCGCCGGCTTTCAGGCCTTCGACGATACCGGCGTAGTCGCCGGCGTTGACCACGATGGCGACGTCTTTGTGGTTCTTGGCCGCCGAGCGGACCATGGTCGGGCCGCCGATGTCGATGTTCTCGATGGCGGTCGGCAGGTCGCAGCCTGGCTTGCTGATGGTGGCTTCGAACGGGTACAGGTTGACCGCGACCAGGTCGATCGGCTTGATGCCGTGCTCGTTCATGATGGCGTCGTCAGTGCCGCGACGGCCAAGGATGCCACCGTGGATCTTCGGGTGCAGGGTCTTGACCCGGCCGTCCATCATTTCGGCGAAGCCTGTGTAGTCAGCCACTTCCACCGCGTTCACGCCATTGTCCTTGAGCAGCTTGTAGGTGCCGCCGGTGGACAGGATCTCGACACCGAGCTGTTGCAGCTCACGGGCGAATTCGAGGATACCGGTCTTGTCGGAGACGCTGATCAGGGCGCGGCGGACTGGCAGGCGGGTAGTCTGGTCGGTCATTTCGGGTTCCATAACGCGGTGGATTCAGCAAAAAAGGCGCCTCTTTGCATGAGCGCCTTTTTTGTCGGGGGTTCTGGCCTTACAACAGATCGTACTGCTTGAGCTTCTTGCGCAGCGTGCCTCGGTTGAGCCCGAGCATCTCGCTGGCCTTGGTCTGGTTGCCCTTGACGTAGTTCATCACGCTTTCGAGCAGGGGCGCCTCGACCTCCGAGAGCACCAGGTTGTACACGTCCGTGACGGTTGCGCCTTCCAGATGGGCGAAGTAGTTGTGCAGCGCCTTCTCGACGCTGTCGCGCAGGGTCTGGCCCTCCTCGCTCGGCGTGTTCAGGTGCTGCTTGAGGTTGGCGTTGTCGCTCACGGGCGTTGTTCCACTCACTAATGTCTCGGTCATCATCGTCATGCGGCCACCCCTTGTTCGTCCTCTGTACCAAGGCTCTGTCGACGTTCGGCGAAATAGGCCTGAACGTTGGCGCACTGCGCTTGTGTGTCTTGCAACGCGTTGAACTGGCTGCGGAACTCCTTGCCGCCAGGCCGGGTTGCCAGGTACCAGCCGACGTGCTTGCGGGCGATCCGCACGCCCATCACATCGCCGTAGAAGGCATGCAACGCGGCCAGGTGTTCCAGCAGAATGCGTTCCACTTCATCCAGCGTCGGTGCGGGAAAATGCTCGCCCGTGCGCAGGTAATGCTCGATCTCGCGGAAAATCCACGGCCGCCCCTGGGCGGCACGGCCGATCAAGAGGCCGTCGACCCCGGTGGCGTCCAGCACCGCCCGGGCCTTTTCCGGCGAGGTGATATCGCCGTTGGCGAATACCGGGATCGACACCGCCTGCTTGATCGCGGCGATGGTGTCGTACTCGGCTTCACCGGTGTACAGGTCGGCGCGTGTGCGGCCATGCACCGCCAGCGCCTGAATGCCAGCCTGTTCGGCGATCTTCGCCACGTTCAGGCCGTTCTTGTTCGCCCGGTCCCAGCCGGTGCGAATCTTCAGCGTCACCGGAACCTCCACTGCGCCGACCACGGCATGGAGGATCTCGCTGACCAAGGCTTCGTCTCTCAATAAAGCAGAGCCGGCGGCCTTGTTGCAGACTTTTTTTGCCGGGCAACCCATGTTGATGTCGATGATCTGCGCGCCGGCGGCGACATTCGCCTGGGCTGCGGCGGCCATCATCTGCGCATCACCGCCGGCGATCTGTACCGAACGCGGCTCTGGATCACCTTCGTGAATGCGGCGCAGGCTTGACTTGCGGCTGTTCCACAGGCTCATGTCGCTGCTGACCATTTCCGACACCACCATGCCTGCGCCCAGGCGCTTGCACAGCGTACGGAAAGGCTGGTCCGTCACCCCGGCCATGGGCGCAAGGATCAGGTTGTTGTGCAGTGTGTATGGGCCGATGCGTACCGCCGACATAGGTGTTCCCTGTTGTGGGGCCGGATCATTGGAGTTCGAAAAAGGGTTGGCATGATACCCGCTCTCGGTGACCGGATAAAGATGAATCTGGATAAAATCTGAACAACTGCGGCGTTATGCCTGGGGGTTCGCAACAGCCGATTGGCGCCGGCTGGCCGGCGCCTTGAAGGGGGGGTTACTCGGGTGAACGGAAGCTCAGGCTGTAGTTCACCGCCTTCGGGCCTGGGTCGAGGATGTCCAGGGCGATGTGGATCGGTGTCTGGCTGGGCATTTCGCCACGCCCGGCCAGTTCGCCCGACAGGTACTCGCTGGGCTTGAAGCGACGACTGGCGATCAACTGGCCGTTGAGGTCGGCAAAGCGCAGCTCCAGCAGCGGGAAGGGCTGGGCGAACGGGGCGCGGTTGTAGATGATCGCGTCGACGATCAGCGCACCCTTGAAGTCCGGGTGGCTGCGCACCACCAGGTTGCTGCTCTTGATCCGCGAGATGTCGACACGGGTCGGCACTTCGCAGCCGAGCATCGGGCACAGCTGCTGGAACCACGGGCGGTACTGGTCCTGGCGGGCCATTTCGTCGAAGTGGTACCAGACGTACTGGAATACCAGCAGGCCGGCGGCCAGCAGGGTCAGCAGGCCCCACAGCAGGCGTTTGCCCCAGTTCGGTGCAGGTTTTTCCCAACCCAGTTGCAACGGGTCATCGACCACGTCGACCAGTGGCTCCTTGCGCGGGCGTGCAGGCCTGGTGGTCAGGCTCGGCTCCAGGCGCTCGTCGGCAGGCTCGTCGAGGGTCTGCTCGTCGCGCGCCGAGAGGCGCTCGCTGCGCACGTCGTCGTCCAGAGCCGACAGCCCCTTTGCAGGCTTGGGTTCATCATCGTCTGCCTGGCGCTCGAATGGCGGTTCCAGCTCGTCATCAGCAGGCTGCTGGCGCACTGGCGGCTCGTCGTCCAGCTCGAGGTCGGCGTTGCCGAGGGTGGGCTCGGTTCGCTCGTCTGCGGTTTCGGGCGCCGGTAGTTCTTGCTCGATCAGCACCGGGGCATCGCTGCGCTCGGCCTCGGGGTGATCGTCGGTGGCGGTGCCGAACGGCACGTCGTCGGTGTGCTCGTCGCTGGCCTGTTCGTCACGCCGCGCGTGCAGGGCAGGTTCTGCCGTGGCGGCGCGGCGATCACCGGGGCGGCGGCGTTCCAGGCGGGCCAGCTCGTGGTCGAGGTCCAGGGCGTCCAGCGCCTCGGTGGTGCTGGCCAGGTCCTCGACCGGCGCGGCCGGGGGCTGCTCAACCGCTGCTGGTGCTGGTGTCGGCGCTGCAGCCGGTTCAGGCGCAGGAGCCTGGGCGTTGGCTGCGCGGTTCTGCTCCAGCAGTTGCTTGGCCGCATTGAACACCTGCAGGCAGTTGCCGCAGCGCACCACGCCACGGGCCACGCTCAATTGGTGGTGGGTGACGCGAAAGCTGGTCTGGCAATGCGGGCACTGGGTGACGAAACTGTCGGTCATGCGGCGGTCCGGGGGCTGTGCAGCGGTTGAGTCTAGTTTGACCTAGCGGCGGCGGCCACTGATCCGTACCCAGCCGTCGCGTACGACGATCGGGTTCAGGTCGAAGTCGGCAGCATAAGCGTCAGCCACTTCCTCACCCTGTTCGGCGAGGATGCCCGACAACGCCAGCAGGCCACCAGGGCGCACCAGGCCGGACAGTTGCGGGGCCAGCGAAACCAGGGGGCCGGCGAGGATATTGGCCACCAGCACGTCGGCTTGCATGGCCGGCATCTGCTCAGGCAGGTACAGGTCGAACGTTTCGTCGGCAATGCCGTTGCGCTGGGCGTTGTCACGGGAGGCTTCGATGGCCTGCACGTCGATGTCGGTGCCGACCGCGTGGCGAGCTCCCAGCAGCAGTGCAGCGATAGCCAGAATGCCCGAGCCGCAGCCGAAGTCCAGCACCTGGGTGCCTTCGAGCTGTTGGCCGTCGAGCCATTCCAGGCACAGTGCGGTGGTGGGGTGGGTGCCGGTACCGAAGGCCAGGCCGGGGTCGAGCAGCAGGTTGACTGCGTCCTTTTCCGGGGCTTCGTGCCAGCTCGGTACGATCCACAGGCGCTGGCCGAAACGCATGGGCTGGAAGTTGTCCATCCAGCTGCGCTCCCAGTCCTGGTCCTCGATCACCTCGGCTTCGTGCTCGGGCAGCTCATTGCCGGTCAGCAGTTGCAGGTGGGCGAACACTTGCTCTGGCTGGGCATCGGCTTCGAACAGCGCCAGCAGGTGGGTGTGCGACCACAGCGGGGTGGTGTTGAGGTCCGGTTCGAAGATCGGCTGGTCTTCGGCATCCATGAAAGTCACCGACACCGCGCCCACTTCAAGCAGGGCATCTTCGTAGGTTTCGGCTTGTTCCGGGCTGATGGCCAGGCGTACTTGCAGCCAGGGCATGGCGGGCACCTTAAATGTGGTTCGGTGTAATTAGAAGTGGCAGTCTGTGACTGCCAAAACGAGCATTTTACGCGAGCACGCCCTGTACGGACAGGCCGCAGGGTGATCCGTCGAACAAATAACTACCGCTGGTCGTGCCGCGGCGCTACCTAGAATCCGGGCCCCCAAGCCTACAAGGTATAGCGTCATGAACGACCAGCCTGCTACCCATTCTCGCATTGACGATTCGTCGGCCCACGCCATCATTGAGCGACTCGGGCGCTGGAGTGCGGCCTTCGAGCAGCGACGCCACTCCCAACTGAGCTTTATCGAGGCAATCGAAAGCGACGCGCTTGTGCAACTGCGCACCTACTACGCCGAAGATATCGACCCGAATTTCATCCAGGACCTGCTGGATGCTGCTTTGCAGCGCATGGTCACCCAGAAGTCGGTGCTCTATGACGAAGCGGAGCATGGCATCTATCACATCAGCGACGGGGAGCCGCGTGAAGTGCCGCTAGAACGGCGCCAGCAGGTGGAACAACTGGCGGAGAGCATCGGTGGGCGCATGGTTGAAACCTACCGGGATTACCTCACCCGCCACTGGGGGACGAAGCCCCATGGCATAAGTGATGTGCTCGAGTATCAGAAGCGAATCAGCCAACGTTGCGAGCAGCACTGCATTGATCTTGAAGCCGCGCTGGGCGCGCCGCAAGTCGCCGTGATGACCAGTGCCCAGGTGCGGGCGCTGATTCGGGAGCAGGGGCGGGACTGGCATGCACAGCCTGCGCTATTGCTCCTCGCCGATGACGATGAGAAGCAAGTGATCGACAGGCTCGTTCGCAAGCACCTGCCGCAGTGGTATCGCAATTTGAATGCCGAGGACGCCGCGGTGCTCAGTGCCGCTCAGGGCGCTTGCGACGGAGCACAGTCAACACTCGAAAATTTGCTGGGTAGTGCGCGCTCGCTGCGTGAGCATGCGGGCAGCCTGGCGTGCGCCTATCTGCATGAGCGTTTCGACCTGCCATTGTCTGCCGACCTCATCACCGTCAAATGCGAACCGTCAGCTACGGAAAACGGGAGCGTGAGGACGCTGACGCTTACCGAGCTGGTGATGGAAGGCGCAATTGACGTGACACAGGTGTACAAGCCGCTGCAGGTGAGCATGCCGTTACTGCATTGCAAGCCGCCTTCGGCTGAGCAACTACAGGGTTTGTTGAGCGAACTCGATGCACCGCACAGCTACGTTGCGACCCTCAAGCAACGTCATCAGGACGCTGAAGTCGGGTTGGCGCAGCTAGAGCTCTATGACTTGCAATTGCGCTACAGCCTGCTGCTTGCCAGCAAGAAAGGGCACGTGTCGGGCGCGCATCATGATCAGGTCATGGCACTGCTCGCCCAGGAGCTGCCAGGCGATGAGATCTGTCCTCTGCAATTGTGGGTGGGCGCAGATTGCAGTGACTTGTTGTTGTTCGCTGTAGCAGATGACGCCTTTGTGCTGTATGCCCCCGGTAAACCCGATGGCCAGGAGTGGATAGAGCTGGTATCACAGCGCGCGCTCAACAGTGAAATCGGTGGTTGGCTGGCGGAAGAAACGGGTCGTCATTATCTGTTGAGCCAGGTTCCCTTCGATCAACGAGCCACGGTCAGCGCATCCATCCTGAGCATCGTGGAAAAACCTTCCGAGTGGTCCTTGAGTCTGGATCGCAGGCGAGCCCTGACGGGGTACCAGGCATGCCTGGCCGAGCGGGTGCGCTTGAGCAATAAAAAGGTCGAGGATGAGGTCGAGGCGGCCATTGCACCGCATTACGCACTCAACCTGAACATTGGCCCAAAGCGCGTGATCAACCTGGAAAAGCAGGTGGCGTCGCAAGCTGAGCACGTGTTTGCCGCGTCGATGCAGGATTATGAAGGTTTTCACGCGTTTGCTCGACGTACGGTCGAGGCTGCCATCAAGCCTTATCTGGCCGACAAAGGCATTACCGAGCAAGTCGACCCGGAGTCAATTCTGTTCGATCTGCCGTCCACTGACACGCATACGCCGCTGACGATGAACCTGGTCGATCTGGTCTGCTATGGATATGACGACAACTCTGGTCTGGACAACCCGAAAAAGGGCGTGCGCTCCCTGGTTGGCCAGGACCTGAGCGCTCTGCGCAGCCACGATTTTACGCGCTATGCACGTCGCGCTTACGTTGGCGAGAAGTACATCACACACATACGCGAACACTATCTGGACGAGTCCTCGGCGGATTACGCGGCTCGTCGGCGGATGTTCGGTCGTGCGCTGATCTCGGCGATGGATCGCGATTTGCGTCTGGCCAGTATCAAGGCCGAACTCGACCAAGCGACCTATATGAAACTGATTGCACTGGTAACGGCGCTGGGGCGGACGCTGAGCCAGCCCGACATCGTCAGTGAGTCGGAAACGGTGGTCGAAAGTTCGGGGGTGTTTCGCTTGTCGATCGACGGCTGTTTCGTACTGGGCGTCTATGTCCTGCGCGATGTGACAGGCGAAGTGGCGACTGACTGGCTGTATACCCCGGACGCCCCGGATAGTGTTCTGCTGCGCCCTTATCAATCCCTGAATGCTACAGGTACGGGTGTGCTCTACGATTACCTGCTCAACCGCGTTACGTTGGCCTCCAGAGCCAAAGTCAGCACGCGTCTGAAGAGGTTGGCCAGTGGCGATAGTCATCGTGATTCCCTGCGTGGGCTCAACCAGGTGGTGACGGTTGCCGGGGAGTACAACGCGTTCATCGAGCATGCGCTCGCCGATGTCGAAGATGCGACCCTTGGCAAAGCCGAAGTCATTCGCGCCCAGGTATTCAAAGGCGTTTTGTTCAGCGCACTGCCATTGCTGGTGTATCCACCGTTCGCCATAGCGTTTACTGCCTTCATGACCGCCTCCGCTTTGAAAAAGGCCATCATCGCCCATACCCGATGGGAAACCGCAGTGGCCCTGCAGAACTGGCTTGAAGCGTCGTGGAGTTTGTTGGGGGCGGTGTTGAGTGTGCCGGGAGTGAGCCTGGGAATGCTCAAGTCAGCGCTTGTGCCCTTGCGCCAGGCAGTTGTTCGCCGCCCTCAGGTGACGGGGGCGACACGAACCCCCTCCCTGCAGTTCGACAAGTCCTGGGCAGTCAAGAGCAAGCCTGGCGATCTGCACAAGGTGACCGAGGACGGCATCTGGAAGGGCACCTACCGCAGCGGCGCCGAGGGCGCTACCGACGCAGAGCATTTCATCCATTCGGGCGGTCGTTACTACAAGGTCACACACGACGTCGAGCAGGCTACCTTACGGGTGCTCAAGGCCAATCGCCCGCAGAGCTACCATCGCCAGGCAGTGCGATTGCATGAAGATGGCCGATGGGTTGCCAACAGCACGGGCCTTCGCGGCGGCGATCATGTGCAGGATGCTGGAACCCTGACGCAGGCGCGGCAAATTACCAACGGTGAAGGTGCGCCATCGCAGATACGTGGCGCTCTGCAGGGCGAGGCCGTGGTGGCGCGATACGCGGGAGCGGCGGATGATTACCTGTATACCGTCAATGCACAGTCCTGTGTGGCGGTATCCTTGTACAACCCGGCAACGCGTGCAGGTGCGGTGCTGCATGTCGATCACAATGTCCGCAGCCTGATCGAGCCCGCGCTGCGGCAAGTGCTGACGGAGATTGGCGCTGCGCACAATGGCGCGGGCGTCAGGGCAGTCATGGCCGGCGGCGACTGGTTGGGTGGTGTGGATGTCGGCGGCGTCGTGCGGGCGTTGCTCAGGCGCCAGGGAATCCAGGCAAGCTGGCAGCACTGGTCGTTCTCGTCGTGTTTTGGCGGCAGCTATGGCATGACGCTGAACCTGGGGAGCGGGGTTACGCGTGTCTACCGAACGCCTGCGAGGTTGGTCGAGCAAGTGCTTGATCCGATCATGAGGCAGGCCAATTTCCGGGTGCCGGGTGTGCCCGCTCGTGCCTTCAGATTCAAAAGCCGTTTCCGCGCCGGCCCACTGTATGAGCGGTCAGGCGGAGTCGTGGAAGATGCTGCCGGATTGGCGCCTGCCCCGGACGAACTCGCCTTGCAGGCGATCTCCGTGGTGAGCGTCTGACAACCAGGTACCACGCTCATGCGAGTCAGGGTGACCTGCTCGATACTGCGCAGGTGGCAAAAAAAAACCGATGCCAGATTCTGGCATCGGTTTTTTTGTGGCAATCCCCGGTTTTTTCTGAAAGGCCAGTGGCTGGCATCGCAGCGGTTGCCGGGCGTGCTACCTCAACAAGCGATCACTCCTGGTTGGCCAGTTTGTGCTCGAGGTAGTGGATGTTGACGCCGCCTTTGCAGAAACCTTCATCACGCACCAGGTCGCGGTGCAGCGGGATGTTGGTCTTGATGCCGTCGACGACGATCTCGTCCAGGGCATTGCGCATGCGCGCCATGGCTTCGTCACGGTCCTTGCCGTAGGTGATCAGCTTGCCGATCAGCGAGTCGTAGTTCGGCGGAACCGAATAACCGCTGTACAGGTGCGAATCGACGCGCACGCCGTTGCCACCCGGGGCGTGGAAGTGCTTGACCTTGCCTGGGCTCGGGATGAACTTCTTCGGGTCTTCGGCGTTGATCCGGCACTCCAGGGAGTGGCCGCGAATCACCACGTCTTCCTGGCGGAACGACAGCTTGTTGCCAGCGGCGATGCTGAGCATCTCCTTGACGATGTCGATGCCGGTGACCATTTCCGAGACCGGGTGCTCGACCTGGACGCGGGTGTTCATCTCGATGAAGTAGAAACGGCCGTTCTCGTACAGGAACTCGAAGGTACCTGCACCGCGGTAGCCGATCTCGACACAGGCGTCGACGCAACGCTTGAAGACTTCCTGGCGGGCCTTCTCGTCGATGCCCGGGGCCGGGGCTTCTTCGAGCACCTTCTGGTGGCGGCGCTGCAGCGAGCAGTCACGGTCACCCAGGTGAATGGCATTGCCCTGGCCGTCGGACAGCACCTGAACTTCCACGTGGCGTGGGTTGGTCAGGAACTTCTCCAGGTACACCATCGGGTTGCCGAACGCAGCACCGGCTTCGGTACGGGTCAGCTTGGCCGAGGAAATCAGGTCTTCTTCCTTGTGCACCACGCGCATGCCGCGACCACCACCGCCACCGGCGGCCTTGATGATCACCGGGTAGCCAACCTCACGGGCGATGGCCAGTGCGGTTTCTTCGTCTTCCGGCAGCGGGCCGTCGGAGCCCGGTACGGTCGGAACGCCCGACTTGATCATCGCGTCCTTGGCCGAAACCTTGTCGCCCATCAGGCGAATGGTGTCGGCTTTCGGGCCGATGAAGGCGAAGCCTGAGTTTTCCACCTGTTCGGCAAAGTCGGCGTTTTCCGCGAGGAAGCCGTAGCCCGGGTGGATGGCGGTTGCGCCTGTCACTTCGGCGGCAGCGATGATTGCCGGAATGTGCAGGTAGGAATCCTTGGACGATGCAGGGCCGATGCAGACCGACTCGTCTGCCAGGCCCAGGTGCATCAGTTCACGGTCGGCCGTGGAGTGCACGGCGACGGTCTTGATACCCAGCTCTTTGCAGGCACGCAGGATCCGCAGGGCAATTTCCCCGCGGTTGGCGATCAGAACTTTTTCGAGCTTCCCAGACATCGTTGGCTCTCCGCGAATCAAACGATGGTGAACAGCGGCTGGTCGAACTCAACCGGCTGGCCGTCTTCCACCAGGATGGCGTCGATCACACCGCCGATTTCGGCTTCGATGTGGTTCATCATCTTCATGGCTTCGACGATGCACAGGGTGTCGCCTTTCTTCACGGCCTGGCCCACTTCAGCGAAGTTCGGCGAGGTCGGCGACGGCTTGCGGTAGAAGGTACCGACCATCGGCGAGCGGACCACGGTGCCTTTCAGGGCCGGGGCTGCAGCAGCGGCTTCGGCGGCAGGCGCTGCAGCGGCGACTGGAGCGGCGGCAACCGGGGCGGCCATCGGAGCTGGTGCGTAGAACTGTTGAGCGGCCGGAGTCTTGCTGTTACGGCTGATGCGAACGGACTCTTCGCCTTCCTTGATCTCCAGTTCGTCGATGCCGGACTCTTCCAGCAGTTCGATCAGCTTCTTGACTTTACGGATATCCATTAATCAGCAACTCCCAGTGTTTGGTCGGGGATGTAATTTGAAAACGTGTCGAAAACGTTTCTTCCAAGCCTCGGCCCATTGGGGCCAAAGCCTTGTGTCATCAGGGCTGTGCGTTGGCAGCCAGGTGTTCCAGTGCAGACTCCAGGGCCAACCGGTAACCGGTGGCGCCCAGGCCGCAGATCACCCCCACGGCAACATCGGAGAAGTACGAGTGGTGACGGAACGGTTCACGCTTGTGCACGTTGGACAGGTGCACTTCGATGAATGGGATGCTCACCGCAAGCAACGCGTCACGTAATGCGACGCTGGTGTGTGTGAAAGCGGCCGGATTGATCAGGATGAAGTCCACACCTTCGTTGCGCGCGGCATGGATGCGGTCGATCAATTCGTATTCGGCATTGCTCTGCAGGTATTGCAGGTGGTGGCCGGCGGCGCGGGCGCGTTGCTCCAGGTCCTGGTTGATCTGGGCGAGGGTGGCTGCGCCATAGTGGCCCGGCTCGCGGGTGCCCAGCAGGTTCAGGTTGGGGCCGTGCAGCACCAGTAGGGTTGCCATCTGCGATTCCTTGGTTTTGTAGGGCAATTCGACATAGCGCGGCGATATTGCCGCAACGGGCGTCGAGTGTCCAGTTCCCGGCAATAGCCAGCACGTTGCCCGAGGTTCGCGCAAAGTATGTGACCAGATGATTGACTCTGGTCACTTGCAACGAGATTTTTCACAAGTCGCGGGAAGTTATAGACCGAGTTGGCCGCGCACGCGCGAAAGAACCGCAGCAAAATCGCCGGCGTTTATCTCGCCGATCACCCGATCAGCGGTCAGTTCGCTGCCGTTCGCGGCAAACAACATCAGCGCCGGTGGCCCGAACAGCTGGTAGCGGTCGAGCAGGGCGCGCTGCTCGGCGTTGCTGTCGGTGATGTCGAAGCGCAGCAGGCGTAAACCGCCCAGTTGCGCCTGAACCTGCGGTGCGTTCAGCACTTGGTGCTCGATCACCTTGCAACTGATGCACCAGTCGGCGTACCAGTCCAGCAGCACCGGCTGGCCGGCGGCCTTGGCCTCGGCCAGCGCGGCATCGAGGGCGGCGGGGGTGGTGAGGGTTTGCCAGGCATCAGCCTTGGCCGGTGCCGCGCTGCCGGCGGCGATTGGCGCCGGCAGCGGGCGCAGCGGGTCGCCCTGGCCACTGAGGGCGCCGTACCAGCAGGCCAGGGCGTACACCAGCAGGGCCAGGCCGAGCAGTTGCGCCAGGCGCTGGCGAGGCGTTTTGACCACCAACTCCAATGTGCCGAGGAACAGCGCCACCCCGGCAGCCAGCAGGCCGACCAGCAGCAAGGTGGCAGGCCCCGGCAGTACGCGGCTGAGCAGGCCTATGGCCAGGCCCAGCAACAGCACGCCGATGGCGTTCTTCACGGTGTACATCCACGGCCCGCTTTTGGGCAGCCAGGCGGCACCGCCGGTGGCCACCAGCAGCAGCGGTGCGCCCATGCCCAGGCCCAGTGCGAACAGCTTCAAGGCGCCACCGATGGCATCGCCGCTGGCGCTGATGTACAGCAAGGCGCCGGCCAGGGGCGCCGACACACAGGGCGACACCAGCAGGCTGGAGAGCACGCCGAGCACTGCGGCGCCCAGCAGCGAGCCGCCTTGAGTGCGGTTGGCGACCTTGTCCAGGCGGTTGCTCAGGGCCTGGGGCAGCTTGAGCTCGAACAGGCCGAACATGGCCAGGGCGAACAGCACGAAAAACGCCGCGAACGGCACCAGCACCCAGGCCGACTGCAGCCGCGCTTGCAGGTTGAGCCCTGCACCGAACAGCCCCATCAGCGCGCCGAGCACGGCGAAGCTGGCGGCCATCGGCAACACGTAGGCCAGCGACAGCGACAGCCCGCGCAGGCCGCCGACCTGGCCGCGCAACACCACGCCGGAGAGGATCGGCAGCATCGGCAGCACGCAGGGGGTAAAGGTCAGGCCGATGCCTGCGAGGAAGAACAACGCCAGCGATTTCCAGCTCCAGCCTTGTTCGGTGCTGCCGGTGCTGACCGCACCTTCGCCATCGATGCTCAGGCGCTCTGTTTCCGGCGGGTAGCACAGGCCCTTGTCGGCGCAGCCCTGGTAGCCCACCAGCAGGGTGAAGGCACGCGGGTCGTTGCGCGGCAGGTCGATGTCGACCACGCCGTGGTACACCTCGACGTCGCCGAAGAATTCGTCGTGCTTGGGCTCGCCCTGGGGGATGTTCGGCGTGCCCAGCTTGATGTCGGCAGGCTCGGTGCGGAACTGGAAGCGGTGGCGATACAGGTAGTAGCCGTCAGTGGCGACCAGGCGCAGCTTGATGCTTTGCGCATCAGCCTGCACCAGGCTCAGCTTGAAGGCCTCGCGCACCGGCAGGAAGTCGCCATTGTTGGCTGTCGAGGCGGCGCCAAGGGTGGCGCTGGGGCGGTTGTCGAGCAGGCCGCTGGCGAAGGCGGGGCTGGCCAGCAGCAGGAGAAACAGGAAAAACAGGCGGCGCATGGCGGACTCGCGAGGTGGAACCTGGTGCGCATCATAGCGGAGTTGGCAGGCCAACAGGGCCGTTGTGGGCTGTGCGGGCCCTATCGCCGGCAAGCCGGCATCCTACAGGATGCACGCAGGCTCTACAGGAGCCGGCTTGCCGGCGATAGGGCCCGCGAAGGTTACAAGCGGAACGCGCGCACCGCGGTATTGAGCTCACCGCCCAGCTTGAGCAGTTGCTCCCCCTGCTCACGCCCCTCGCCAATGCGTTGCAGGTTGTCCCCGCCCAGCTCGTGAATGCGCTCGCTGTGGTCGCGAATCTCGCTCACTGCGCCGGTCTGCTGCGCGGTCACGTCGGCAATCCGCACGGCGGTATCGGCGATGGTGCGGATGGCGGTGACGATCTCGTCCAGCGCGCCGTCGGCCGACTGCGCCTGCTCGGCGGTGGCCTCGGCGTGCTCGAGCTGGGTGCGCATGCCTTCAACCGAATCGCGAGCAGCTTGCTGCAGGCGGTCGATCAGCGCCTGGATTTCGCCGGTGGCCCCGGTGGTGCGCTGGGCCAGCGAGCGTACTTCGTCGGCGACCACGGCAAAGCCGCGGCCCATCTCGCCGGCCCGGGCTGCCTCGATGGCTGCGTTCAATGCCAGCAGGTTGGTCTGTTCGGCAATCGAGCGGATCACCGTCAGCACCCCGCCGATGGTGGCCGACTCCTCGGCCAGTTGTTCGATCATGCGCGCGTTGCCCTGCACCTCGTCCACCAGCGAACGCAGGCCCGACAGGCTCTGGCCGATCACCGCCTGGCCCTGCTCGACGGCGCGGCCGGCATCGCGGCTGGCGTCGGCGGCGGCGCTGGCATCGCCGGCCACCTGCTGGATGGTCGCCTCCAGCTCGCCCAGGGCGTCGCGAATCTGCGCGGTATCGCCGGCCTGGCGCTCGGCGCCGTCGTGCAGGGCGCTGCTCATGCCGGCCAGGGCGTGGCTGCTGCCGGCCACTTGCTCGGCGTTGTGGCGGATGGTGCCGACCAGCTCCACCAGGTACTGGCGCAGGCGGTTGAGCGACTCCTGGATGTCGTGCAGCTCGCGGTTGGTCTTGCCCAGGGCGATGGCCTGGGCGAAGTCGCCCTCGGCCCAGCGCGACAGGGCCGGGGCCAGGCCTGTGAGGGTGCGCGCCAGGCGCCGCTGCAGGGTGTCGATCAGCAGCGCGATCAGCAGGATCAGGCCGATCATCAGCCCCTGCATGATGCGCACCTCGGCGGCGATCTTCGCATGCTGGCCGCGTACTTCGGGCTCAAGGCCGGCGATGGCCTGTTGCACGGCGTCCAGGCGCTGGTTGGTGCTGGCGGCCAGTTCGGTGCGCCGTTCGATCTGCTCGCGGGTGCGTTGCAGTTCGGCCGGGTAGCGGTTGACCAGGCTCTGTAGTTCGCGCTTCAGGCCCACGGCGACGTCTTCCTGCTGGGTGCTGGCCTGGGATTCCAGGCCCATCATGGCGGCGAAGTCGTCGGCGTTGGATTCGGCGGCGCGGGTCACCCCCAGCAGCGGCAGGCCGTCGATGACCTGAGCCTGGGCGGCGATCAGTTGCAGTTCACGTTCAACCTCGGCGGCCAGTTCGGCGCGGCCACTGCTGACCAGCTTGTCGCGGGCCAGTGACAGGCGGCTCAGGTGCAGGGCGGCGTCGAACAGCGGGGTGAGGTAGCGAATGGCCT
Source organism: Pseudomonas xanthosomatis (assembly GCF_019139835.1). NCBI lineage: Bacteria > Pseudomonadati > Pseudomonadota > Gammaproteobacteria > Pseudomonadales > Pseudomonadaceae > Pseudomonas > Pseudomonas xanthosomatis. Next base: position 1,157,885 of record NZ_CP077075.1, read on the forward strand.
CGCTGCTGCCGCTGTCGCGGGCGTAGCTGGCCAGTTGCTCGAAGTTCGCCCCCAGCTCACGCTCAGCCTGCAGCAGCAGGGCCTGCGGGTCGCCGGCCAGCTTGCCGGCGGCCAGCAGTTCGTTGCCGGTGAAGGCTTGCAGGCTGTCCAGGCTTGGGCGCAGCTTGCCGGCCAGCTCGTCCGGCCAGTCGGCCAGGGCGGCTTGCAGGCGGGTGTTGGCCTCCATCGCCGCAGAGTGGCGCAAGGCGTCACCGCTGTTCAGGTACGCCTGGATATTGCGCGCACCTTCGTTCTGGAACTGCTGGGACAGGCCCAGGTAGCGCTCCATCAACTGGTAGGGGCGTTCGAGGGCGCGTTGCGACCACCACAGGGTCACGCCCAGGGCGATACACACGGTTACCAGCAACAGGGTATTGAAATTGGTCAGCCACTTCAGGCGCATAGCCGCGAACTTCCTGCGGGGGAGTGGAGAGGTCGGGGCCTGAAGTTATTGCTGTTTTGTGACGAGGTGATGACGACGGGGGCTTGGCGCCATAAAAAAAGTGGCACTGTGCCGGTATGGTTTACCAATACTCGGCTCCTACAGGGGCCGCGTTGGTCAATGCGTTGTGACAGGTTTAAAGGTCCACCCGCACCACGCAGTTGCGCCCGGCATGTTTGGCCCGGTACAGCGCCTCGTCGGCCGCGCTGGCCATGCTCGGTGCATCCAGCTCGCCGTCCAGCTGCACCACCCCGGCGCTGAAGGTGCATTGCAGGTCGTGGGGCTGGGCCGGGTAGTGGATTTCGGCGAAGCGCCGGCGGATTTCGTCCAGCACCTTGTGCGCCGCCTCCAGCGTGGTGTTGGGCATGACGATGGCGAATTCCTCGCCGCCGTAGCGGCCGATGAAGTCGGTCTTGCGCAGGCGCTGCTTGAGGAACAGCGCCAGGCTTTTGATTACCCGGTCGCCCATGGGGTGACCGTGGCGGTCGTTGATCTTCTTGAAGTGGTCGATGTCGAGCATGGCAAAGCTCAGCGGCTGCGCTTCGCGGCGGGCGCGGAAGCTGCAGTCCTCGAGCAGTTGCAGGATATGGGTGTGGTTGTACAGCCCGGTAAGGCTGTCGCGGACCATGCGCGCCTTGAGGTGGCGGGCGCGGGCGGCGCGGTTGCGCACGGTGGTGACCAGGTGGCGGGCGCGGATCGGCTTGGTGAGAAAGTCGTCGCCACCCTCGCTCATGGCATCCAGCTGCTTGTCCAGGTCGTCCTCGGCCGACAGGTAGATGATCGGCACGCTGACATAGCGGTCGTTGTGGCGGATCACCTTGGCAAGCTCGGTGCCGGTGCACTCGGGCATGTACATGTCGAGGATGATCAGGTCGGGCTGAAAGTCCGCCAGCTCGCTCATGGTGCGGATCGGCTCGGTGAGGGTGCGGGTGATGATGCCGGCGCTGTTGAGCGTGCGCTCGGTGTGCAGGGCCTGGGCGCGGGAGTCGTCGATCACCAGCACGCGAAACGGCTCGTACTGGGTGGCGCTGGTCAGCAGCTCGACCTTTTCCAGCAGGCTCGAGGCTTCCAGGGTGCCGGTGAGAAACTCCTGGCCACCCGCGCGCACCGCCGCCAGGCGGGTGCTGGTGTCGGTTTCGTGCAGGCTGAAGAACAGTAGCGGGATGTGCTGCTCCAGCCCTTGCTGGGCTTGGGCCGCCAGCTGCAGGCCGACGCCCGGGCCGCTGAAGTCGACATCCATGACGATGGCTGACGGCAACCGCTCGCTCATCGACGCCTGGAACGCCTCGGCGCTGTACAGCGCCTGCACGCCCAAGCCGAAGAACTCCAGCTGCTGGGCCAGGCGCTCGGCGCGGTCGTGATCCTGCAACACGATGTACACCGGCTTGCGCAGTGGCGGCAGCGGTACGTTGTCGAGCTGGTCGCCCTTGCGCAGGCCGGTGCGCGACAGGCGTTGCATCAGGCGGTTGAGCTCGCCGATCAGTTCGGAGTTCAGCCGCGCGCTGTTGGCCTCGATGGCCCGCAGCGTGTGGCCGATGGCCTGCGACAGGCTGCCGTGCTCGGGCTGTTCGAAGCGTTCGGCGTAGCGTTGCAGGCGCAGGTTGGCTTCGCACAGCTCGCCCAGGTCGGCGCTCGACCATTCGCCACGCTGTAGGCGCTGCCAGATCTCGAGAATCTGCCGGGCCTGGTGGATGACCCGTTGGGCGAAATGCTGCTTGAGGCGCTCGTGGCTCGGCTCGGCTGGCTGGGTCATGTCCTGACTACTTATTAGAGGAGGGGTGCAGGTTCGATGATGGCTGTATGCTAGCACTGCTTTTCCGACAAGCGAGTGCCTGGCGTCAACAAAGTGTCCCGGGCCCATTATTCAGTTAATGACCTGTTGGTCGCTTATACGAAAGGCGACGTCTGCTTTATAGTGCTGGCACGCGGGCTTGCCGTGGCACCCTGGCCATGGGCTGTGGTCAAAGCCCCTGAACCCGTCAAGACTGATCAAGGACAACGCCATGCTGGACTGGAAAAACCGCGAGGCCAAAGCCGAGCCCCGTGAGCGGGCCGAAACCCGTACCTCCGCCACCCGCAGCTACCTAGGTGGCCTGTGGAGCCGCGCCCTGGGCACGCTGATCGGCCTGTACCTGCTGGTGTGCATCGGCCTTGGCTGGTACTGGAGCGAAGAGCCTGCGCTGTTCCCGGTGCAGCAGAACGCCCAGGCCGCCGCCGAGCGCAACGGCCAGCAGATGGTGGTGGGCTACACCACCATCGAGACTCTCAAGAACGTCGCCGGCACCCTGCTCGACAAGCCGGGCGGCTACATTTCCAACGACCGCTTCCCGCCGGGCCTGTGGATGGACAACATGCCCAGCTGGGAGTACGGCGTGCTGGTGCAGGTGCGCGACCTGTCCCGCGCCCTGCGCAAGGACTTCGCCCGCTCGCAGTCGCAGTCCACCGAAGACGCCGACCTAGCCAAGGCCGAGCCGCGCTTCAACTTCGACAACAAGAGCTGGATCCTGCCGTCCAGCGAGTCGGAGTTCGAAGAGGGCATCAAGTCGCTGAACCGCTACCAGGTGCGCCTGGCCAAGGGCGACCAGGGCGCGATCTTCTACACCCGCGCCGACAACCTCAACAATTGGCTGGGTGACGTGGCCACCCGCCTGGGCTCGCTTTCGCAGCGCCTGTCGGCCAGCGTCGGCCGGGTCAAGCTCAACAGCAACCTGAAAACCGAAACCGTGGTCGCCGGCCAAGCGCCGCAGGTGGACGAAGAGGTGGTCGAGACGCCGTGGCTGCAGATCGACAACGTGTTCTACGAAGCCCGTGGCCAGGCATGGGCGCTGTCGCACCTGCTGCGCGCCATCGAGGTGGATTTTGCCGACGTGCTGGCGAAGAAGAACGCCACGGTCAGCGTGCGGCAGATCATCCGCGAACTGGAAGCCTCGCAGGAGCCGCTGTGGAGCCCGATGGTGCTCAACGGCAGCGGCTTTGGCATGTGGGCCAACCACTCGCTGGTGATGGCCAACTACATCTCCCGCGCCAACGCCGCAGTGATCGACCTGCGCCAGCTGCTGTCGCAAGGCTGACATGGCCATCAGCCCAGCCGAGGTCGCGCACCGCGCGGCCTCCGACGCAGAGCTGGTCGCCTGGGTGGATGAACACGACCAACCCCTTGGCGCCCTGCCGCGGGCCGAGCTGCGCGAGCGCGGCCTGATCGGGCGCTGCACGTTCATCCTGCTGTTCAACGGCAAGGGCGAGCTGTGCGTGCACCGGCGCACCATGAGCAAGGCGCTGTACCCCGGTTACTGGGATGTGGCGGCAGGGGGCATGGTGACCTGCGGGGAAAGCTACGAAGACTCGGCGGCGCGTGAGCTGCAGGAAGAGCTGGGCGTGGGCGGCGTGCCGCTGCGCTTTCACGAGAAGTTCTACTTCGACCAGCCGGGCAACCGGCTGTGGTGCGCGGTGTTTTCGGCGGTGTGGGACGGGCCGTTGCGCCTGCAGCCTGAAGAGGTGATGGAGGCGCGCTTCGTGCCGGTGATGCAGGCCGAGCAGGAAAGCCAGAAGCTGCGCTATTGCCCGGATTCGCTGGTGGCGTTGCAGCGCTACCAGGCGAGCCTCGCCTGAACGCCGACACACGTCTGTAGGAGATCACCCAGCCCTTTCGGGCTGCGCTGTCGCGCAGAGAACTAGTCTCGCCGATGCACCGCGCCCCCTGTGGGAAGCGGCCTTGCCGGGGCGCCGTCCGGTCGAGATGGGCTGCGCAGCAGCCCCGGCAATTTTGCATGAGGCCGAGGCCTTGGGGCCGCTTCGCGCCCCATCTCGACCGGACGGCGCCCCGGCAAGGCCGCTTCCCACAGGAACCGTGTTAAATCAATGAGTTGCAGTTTGTTATATGAGAGCCGGTTTGCCGGCGATAAGGCCTGCGCAGGCAAAAAAAGCCCCGCCATGGGGCGGGGTTGAGGTACGAGCGTGGCAGCTCGAAAACGGTGCCGCCCCTGCGTGCAGAGGCGGCTGGTGCAGCGTTACAGCAGCATGGTGCGGATGTCGCCCAGCACGTCGCCCAGGCGCTTGGTGAAGCGCGCGGCGGCAGCGCCGTTGATCACACGGTGATCGTAGGACAGCGACAGCGGCAGCATCAGCTTCGGCTGGAAGGCCTTGCCATCCCAGACCGGCTGCATGGTCGCCTTGGAGACGCCCAGGATAGCCACCTCAGGCGCGTTGACGATCGGCGTGAAACCGGTGCCGCCAATGTGGCCGAGGCTGGAGATGGTGAAGCAGGCACCCTGCATGTCGTCGGCCGACAGCTTCTTGGTACGCGCCTTCTCTGCCAGGGCTGCAGCTTCGGCAGCCAGTTGCAGCAGGCTCTTCTGGTCTACGTTCTTGATCACAGGGACCAGCAGGCCGTCCGGGGTGTCCACGGCGAAGCCGATGTGCACGTACTTCTTGCGGATGATGGCCTTGCCGCTTGGCGCCAGCGAGCTGTTGAAGTCCGGCAGTTCCTTGAGCAGGAAGGCGCAGGCCTTGAGCAGCAGCGGCAGCACGGTCAGCTTCACGCCGGCCTTTTCAGCCACCGCTTTTTGCGCAACGCGGAAGGCTTCCAGCTCGGTGATGTCGGCGGAGTCGAACTGGGTCACGTGCGGCACGTTCAGCCAGCTGCGGTGCAGGTTGGCGGCACCGACCTGCATCAGGCGGGTCAGGGCCACTTCTTCCACTTCACCGAACTTGCTGAAGTCCACGGCAGGGATCGGCGGGATGCCGGCGCCGCCGGTTGCGCCAGCAGCTGCCGGTGCCTCCTTGGCCTTCTGCATCATTGCCTTGACGTAAACCTGCACGTCTTCTTTCAGAATGCGGCCGTGCGGGCCGGTAGCAGCCACTGCGCCCAGATCGACACCGAACTCGCGGGCCAGCTGGCGAACTGCCGGGCCTGCGTGAACCTTGGCGTTGTTGCCGGCAGCCGGTGCGGTAGCGACCGGAGCAGGTGCAGCAGCCGGGGCAGCAGCAGCAGGTGCGGCAGCCGGAGCCGCCTCAGCCTTGGCCGGGGCAGCAGCGGCCGGAGCCGGGGCAGCAGCCTGAGCTGCGCCTGCGACTTTCAGCTTGAAGATCAGGTCGCCAGTGCCGACTTCGTCTTCGAGCTTGCACAGGACTTCTTCGACCACGCCGGCAGCCGGCGAAGGGATCTCCATGGAGGCCTTGTCGGACTCCAGGGTGATCAGCGACTGGTCGGCTTCGACGGTGTCGCCGACCTTGACCAGCACTTCGATGATCTTGGCCTTGCCCGACGAGCCGATGTCCGGCACGTGGATGTCCTGCACGCTGGCTGCAGCCGGGGCTGCGGCCGCAGCTGGGGCAGCTTCGGCGGCCGGAGCCGGCGCAGCAGCTTGAGCGGGAGCGGCGGCAGCCGGAGCCTCAGGGGCCGCAGCAGCGGCGCCCTCGGCTTCCAGAACCAGCAGCTCGTCACCTTCTTTGAGGCGGTCGCCCAGCTTGACCTTCAGTTCCTTGATGACGCCGGCCTTGGGGGCCGGGATCTCCATGGAGGCCTTGTCGGACTCCAGGGTCAGCAGGCTCTGGTCAGCCTCGATACGGTCACCGACCTTGACGAACAGCTCGATGATTTCACCTTCACCGCTGCCGATGTCAGGTACGCGAATGAGTTCGCTCACTTAAAAATACTCCTCAGCAGTCCAGTGGGTTGCGCTTGTCCGGGTCGATGCCGAACTTGACGATGGCGTCAGCCACAACCTTGGGTTCGATCTCGCCACGGTCGGCCAGGGCTTCCAGGGCAGCCAGCACCACGAAGTGGCGGTCGACTTCGAAGAAGTGACGCAGCTTCTTGCGGCTGTCGCTGCGACCGTAACCGTCGGTACCCAGGACTTTGAACTCTTTGCTTGGCACCCACTGGCGAATCTGCTCGGCGAACAGCTTCATGTAGTCGGTGGAGGCTACAACCGGGCCCTTGCGGCCGGCCAGGCACTGCTCGACGTAGGTCTGCTGTGGCTTCTGGTTCGGCTTCAGGCGGTTGGCGCGTTCCACGGCCAGGCCGTCGCGACGCAGTTCGTTGAAGCTGGTGACGCTCCACACGTCGGCGCCGACGTTGAACTCTTCACGCAGGATCTTCGCGGCTTCGCGGACTTCGCGCAGGATGGTGCCGGAGCCCATCAGCTGTACGTGGTGCGCGGCATCGCGGGTGTCTTCTTCGAGCAGGTACATGCCCTTGATGATGCCTTCCTCTACACCGGCCGGCATGGCTGGCTGCTGGTAGGATTCGTTCATCACGGTGATGTAGTAGAAGATGTCCTGTTGCTCTTCGGTCATCTTCTTCATACCGTCCTGGATGATCACCGCCAGCTCGTAGCCGTAGGTCGGATCATAGGTGCGGCAGTTCGGGATGGTGCCCGCCATCATGTGGCTGTGACCGTCTTCGTGCTGCAGGCCTTCACCGTTGAGCGTGGTACGGCCGGCGGTACCGCCGATCAGGAAGCCACGGGTACGGCTGTCGCCAGCGGCCCAGGCCAGGTCGCCAATGCGCTGGAAGCCGAACATCGAGTAGAAGATGTAGAACGGCAGCATCGGCTGGTTGTGGCAGCTGTACGAAGTACCGGCAGCGATGAACGACGACATGGCGCCGGCTTCGTTGATGCCTTCTTCGAGAATCTGGCCCTTCTTGTCTTCGCGGTAGAACATCACCTGGTCTTTATCGACCGGCTCGTAGAGCTGACCGACCGACGAGTAGATGCCCAACTGGCGGAACATGCCTTCCATACCGAAGGTACGGGCTTCGTCCGGGATGATCGGGACGATGCGCTGGCCGATGTCCTTGTCCTTGACCAGCTGCGCCAGAATACGCACGAAGGCCATGGTGGTGGAGATTTCGCGGTCGCCCGAGCCGTCCAGGATCGCTTTCAGGGTTTCCAGCGGCGGGGTTGGCACGCTGAAGCTCTTGGCACGGCGCTGCGGCACGAAACCGCCCAGGGCAGCACGGCGCTCGGCCAGGTACTTGGCTTCGGCAGAACCTTCTTCTGGTTTGAAGAACGGCAGGTTCTCGAGGTCGGCATCCTTTACCGGGATGTCGAAGCGGTCACGGAAGTGACGCAGGCTGTCGACGTCGACCTTTTTGGTGTTGTGCGCGGTGTTCTTGGCTTCGCCGGCACCGGTACCGTAACCCTTGATGGTCTTGGCCAGGATGACGGTTGGCTGTTCTTTGTGGTTAACAGCCTGGTGGTATGCCGCGTAGACCTTGTACGGGTCGTGGCCGCCACGGTTGAGCTTCCAGATCTCGTCGTCGGACAGGTCTTCGACCATGGCCTTGAGCTCTGGGGTGTTGAAGAAGTTTTCACGAACGTACGCGCCGTCTTTGGCTTTGTAGTTCTGGTACTCGCCGTCGATGACTTCGTCCATGCGGCGCTGCAGGGCACCGTTGGTGTCCTTGGCCAGCAGTGGGTCCCAGAAGCGGCCCCAGACGACTTTGTTGACGTTCCAGCCACCGCCACGGAACACGCCTTCGAGTTCCTGGATGATCTTGCCGTTGCCGCGAACCGGGCCGTCGAGGCGCTGCAGGTTGCAGTTGATGACGAAGATCAGGTTGTCCAGCTTCTCGCGGCCGGCCAGGGCGATTGCGCCCAGGGATTCCGGCTCGTCGCACTCGCCGTCGCCCATGAAGCACCAGACCTTCTGCTTGCCGGCCGGGATGAAGCCGCGGGCTTCGAGGTACTTCATGAAGCGCGCCTGGTAAATGGCCTGGATCGGGCCCAGACCCATCGAAACGGTCGGGAACTGCCAGAAATCAGGCATCAGCCATGGGTGCGGGTACGAAGACAGGCCGTTGCCGTCCACTTCCTGACGGAAGTTGTTCATCTGCTCTTCGCTGATGCGGCCTTCCATGAAGGCACGGGCGTAAACGCCTGGCGAAGCGTGGCCCTGGAAGAACACCAGATCGCCGCCGTGTTCGTCGGTCGGGGCCTGGAAGAAGTAATTGAAGCCGATGTCGTACAGCGTGGCGCTGGAGGCGAAGCTCGAGATGTGGCCACCCAGGTCCGAGTCTTTCAGGTTGGTACGCATGACCATGGCCAGGGCGTTCCAACGCACCATCGAGCGAATGCGGCGTTCCATGAACAGATCGCCAGGCATGCGTGCTTCGTGGGTGACAGGGATGGTGTTGCGGTATGGCGTGGTGATGGCATACGGCAGCTGCGAGCCACTGCGGGTGGCCAGCTCGCCCATGCGGGTCATCAGGTAATGAGCGCGGTCTTCGCCTTCTTTGTCGAGGACCGACTCCAGGGCATCCAGCCATTCCTGGGTTTCGATTGGATCGAGGTCTTGCATGGCTTGCTCCAGGGCGGAAAGGCCACCAGAATCGATGGCCTGAGTTTGCGACTGGCCTTATGGGCAGACGTCGTGAATTCTTGGATTACCGGACAGTCATCCGGCGCGGTGTAGTTTTACTACAAATGGTTTCGCATTTCATGCTTTTGCGCGCCGTGGGTAGTAGTAAAACTACACAAATGCGACGTTTGGTCGCACTCCGGGTTGTGGAGAAAAACGTTCCTGTTGGTTGGCGATGTGCCGCGATCGGGTGATTCTTGATGTTTTCAACCAGGTTTTCGCTTTTTTCAGCTATTTACAACTTTTGTATGACAGTCCAACTGTCATTCAGCTGTGTTTTTTCTGCCACAACCCCTCTCTTTCACGCCGATCAAGGATAGACCATGCGCCTGCCTTTGCCGCTCGATCTGCCTGCCACCCTGCAACCGCTGGTCGCCCGTAACCGCCAATTCCTGGCCGATGCCCTGGCCGCCCACCCGGAATTGACCCCCAGTACCTGGAGCGCCGCCCATCAGCAGCAGTTCGACCAGGTGTGTGCAGCCAGCGAGTTCGCCCTCACCCAGGCCCAGCGCGCACCGGCGGTGCTGTTCGAGTTGCTGGCCAGCGGCCAGATGGACCGCGGGTACGCCCCGGGCGAACTGCGCGGGCAGATAAAGGCCGCAGCCGATGCCGCGCAAAGCGAAGACGAGCTGGCGCGCAACCTGCGTCGCGAGCGCAACCGCCAGCAACTGCGCATCATCTGGCGCGACATCACCCGCCAGGCAGCCCTTGGCGAAACCTGCCGCGACCTCTCCGACCTTGCCGACGCCAGCATCGATGAAGCCTACCAGTGGCTGTACCCGCGCCACTGCCAGCAGTTCGGCACGCCGATGGGCAACCGCAGCGGCCAGCCGCAGCACATGGTGGTGCTGGGCATGGGCAAGCTGGGGGCGGTGGAGCTGAACCTGTCGTCGGACATCGACCTGATTTTCGCCTTCCCCGAAGGCGGCGAAACCGAGGGGGTGAAGCGCTCGCTGGAAAACCAGGAGTTCTTCACCCGCCTGGGCCAGCGCCTGATCAAGGCGCTGGACCCGGTGACCGTCGACGGCTTCGTGTTCCGCGTCGACATGCGCCTGCGCCCCTACGGTTCGGCCGGCGCACTGGTGCTCAGCTTTAACGCGCTGGAGCAGTACTATCAGGACCAGGGCCGCGACTGGGAACGCTACGCCATGATCAAGGCGCGGGTGGTGGCCGGCGACCAGGCGGCTGGCGCGCAGTTGCAGGAGATGCTGCGCCCGTTCGTGTACCGGCGTTACCTGGACTTCTCGGCCATCGAGGCGCTGCGCACCATGAAGCAGCTGATCCAGCAGGAAGTGCGGCGCAAGGGCATGGCCGACAACATCAAGCTGGGCGCCGGCGGCATCCGCGAGGTGGAGTTCATCGCCCAGGCCTTCCAGCTGATTCACGGCGGGCGCGACCTGAGCCTGCAACAGCGGCCGCTGCTTAAAGTTCTGGCCACCCTGGAGGGCCAGGGCTACCTGCCACCGGCAGTGGTTGCCGAGCTGCGCGAGGGCTATGAGTTCTTGCGCTACACCGAGCATGCCATCCAGGCCATCGCCGACCAGCAGACGCAGATGCTGCCCGATGGCGACACTGACCGCGAGCGCATCGCCTACATGCTCGGCTTTGCCGACTGGGCTGCGTTCCACACACAGCTTATGCACTGGCGCGGGCGTATCGACTGGCACTTCCGCCAGGTGATCGCCGACCCCGACGAGGACGAAGCCGAAGGCGAGCTGGTGGTGGGCGGCGAGTGGTCGCCGTTGTGGGAGCAGGCCCAGGATGAAGAAGCGGCCTGCCGGCAGTTGGAGGAGGCTGGCTTCAAGGCGCCGGCCGAGGCCCTGCGACGCCTGGCCGCCCTGCGCGTGAGCCCGGCGCTGCGCTCGATGCAGCGCATTGGCCGCGAGCGCCTGGATGCCTTCATCCCCCGGCTGCTGGCCCAGGCCGTGGAACACGCCAACCCGGACCTGGTGTTGGAGCGGGTGCTGCCGCTGGTGGAGGCCGTGGCCCGGCGCTCGGCCTACCTGGTGCTGCTCACCGAAAACCCCGGCGCCCTGCGCCGCCTGCTGACCCTGTGCGCCGCCAGCCCGTGGATCGCCGAGCAGATCGCCCGCTACCCGCTGCTGCTCGACGAGCTGCTCAACGAAGGCCGGCTGTTCAGCCCGCCGCTGGCGCCGGAGCTTGCGGCCGAGCTGCGCGAGCGGCTGACGCGCATCCCCGAGGACGACCTGGAACAGCAGATGGAGGCCCTGCGTCACTTCAAGCTGGCCCACAGCCTGCGGGTGGCCGCCTCGGAGATCACCGGCAACCTGCCGCTGATGAAGGTCAGCGACTACCTCACCTGGCTGGCCGAGGCGATTCTCGACCAGGTGCTGGCCCTGGCCTGGCGCCACACCGTGGCGCGCTACGGCCAGCCGCAGCGCAGCGATGGCAGCCTGTGCGACCCGGGCTTCGTGATTGTCGGCTACGGCAAGGTTGGCGGTATCGAGCTGGGCCATGGCTCGGACCTGGACCTGGTGTTCATCCACGACGGCGACCCCAATGCCGAAACCGACGGCGCCAAGCCCATCGACGGCGCGCAGTTCTTCACCCGCCTGGGCCAGCGCATCATCCACCTGCTGACCACCCAGACCAACTCCGGCCAGCTGTACGAGGTGGACATGCGCCTGCGCCCCTCCGGCGCCTCGGGGCTGCTGGTGAGTTCGCTGGGCGCCTTCGAGCGCTACCAGCAGGCCGAGGCCTGGACCTGGGAGCACCAGGCGCTGGTGCGGGCGCGGGTGCTGGTGGGCTGCCAGCAGGTGGCCGCAGCGTTCGAGGGTGTGCGCGCACGGGTGCTTGGCCAGGCCCGCGACCTCGACAAGCTGCGCGCCGAGGTGAGCGAGATGCGCGCCAAGATGCGCGACAACCTGGGCAGCAAGGGCACCGGCGCAGGCCTTGCCGGCAACGCCTTCGAGGCCGGCCAGCCGTTCGATATCAAGCAGGATGCCGGCGGTATCGTGGATATCGAATTTATGGTGCAATACGCCGCTTTGGCCTGGTCCCACGGCCACCCCGAACTGCTGCGCTGGACCGACAACATCCGCATCCTCGAAGAGCTGGAGCAGGCCGGGCTGATGCCCGCCAGCGACGCCGTGCTGCTGCGCGAGGTGTACAAGGCGTTCCGCGCCGCCTCGCACCGCCAGGCGCTGCAGAAGCAGGCCGGGGTAATCGATGCCGGGCAGTTTGTCGACGAGCGCCGCGAGGTGCGGCGGGTGTGGGGTGAGCTGGGCCTGACCTGATTCATCGCGGGGCAAGCCCGCTCCCACAGCGCGTGGGAGCGGGCTTGCCCCGCGATCAGGAACCCAGGTGGTACACTGTCCGCCACATAGCCTGAATATAAAGAGGGGAGGCCAGGTTGCAGATCAGCCTGCAGCCTCCCCGAATGTTTCTGGATAAAGCATGAGAATACTGATCATTGGCCCCAGCTGGGTCGGCGACATGGTGATGGCGCAGACCCTGTTCCAGTGCCTGAAACAGCAGCACCCCGAGTGCGCGATCGACGTGCTGGCCCCCGAGTGGAGCCGGCCGATGCTCGAGCGCATGCCCGAGGTGCGCCAGGCCTTGAGCTTCCCGCTCGGCCACGGCGCGCTGGAGCTGGCCACGCGCCGGCGCATCGGCAAGTCGCTGGCCGGCCAGTACGACCAGGCGATCCTGCTGCCCAACTCGCTCAAATCGGCGCTGGTGCCGTACTTTGCCGGCATCCCCAAGCGCACCGGCTGGCGTGGCGAAATGCGCTATCTGCTGCTCAATGACGTGCGCAAGCTGGACAAGGCCCGCTACCCGCTGATGATCGAGCGCTTCATGGCCCTGGCCTACGCGCCGGGCACTGAATTGCCGCAGCCTTACCCGCGCCCCAACCTGCAGATCGAGGCCGTCAGCCGCGACGCCGCCCTGGCCAAGTTTGCCCTGGAGCTGGACCGCCCGGTGCTTGCGCTGTGCCCCGGCGCCGAGTTTGGCGAGGCCAAGCGCTGGCCGGCCGAGCACTACGCGCAAGTGGCCGAGGCGATGATTCGCCAGGGCTGGCAGGTGTGGCTGTTCGGCTCCAAGAACGACCACCCGGTGGGCGAGCAGATTCGTGACCGGCTGATCCCGGGCCTGCGTGAAGAGTCGTACAACCTGGCCGGCGAAACCTCGCTGGCCGAGGCCATCGACCTGATGTCCTGCGCCCAGGCGGTGGTGTCCAACGACTCCGGCCTGATGCACGTGGCCGCGGCGCTGAACCGCCCGCTGGTGGCGGTGTACGGCTCGACTTCGCCAGGCTTCACCCCGCCGCTGGCCGACCAGGTCGAGGTGGTGCGCACCGGCATCGAGTGCAGCCCGTGCTTCGAGCGCACCTGCCGCTTCGGCCACTACAACTGCCTGCGCCTGCTGGACCCTGCAAAAGTCATCGCCGCCCTGCACAGCCTGGGCGGGCCGAACCTGATCGATACCGTGGCCGAGGTTGACTGAGTGCGGGTTCTGATCATCAAGACGTCGTCGCTGGGCGACGTCATTCACACCCTCCCGGCGCTCACCGACGCAGCCCACGCCATCCCCGGCATCCGTTTCGACTGGGTGGTGGAAGAAGGCTTCGCCGAGATCCCCGGCTGGCACCCGGCGGTCGACCAGGTGATCCCGGTGGCCATTCGGCGCTGGCGCAAGAACCTTTGGCAAACCCTCAAGAGCGGCGAGTGGAAGGCGTTCAAGCAGCGCCTGCGCGAGCGCAAGTACGACCTGGTGATCGACGCCCAGGGCCTGGTCAAGTCGGCCTGGCTGACCCGCTACGTGAAAGCGCCGGTGGCCGGGCTCGACCGTTATTCGGCCCGCGAGGGCCTGGCCAGCCGTTTTTATGACCGGCGCCTGTCGGTTGCGGTCGGCCAGCACGCGGTGGAGCGGGTGCGCCAGCTGTTCGCCCTGGCCCTGGCCTACGACATTCCCGAAGGCCTGGGCGACTACGGCCTGGACCTTGCGCGCCTGCAACTGCCGCCCACCGCGCCCTACGTGGTGTTTTTGCATGGCACCACCTGGGCCACCAAACACTGGCCCGAGGCCTACTGGCGCGAGCTGGCCGAGCGCATGGGCCGGCGCCAGTTGCAGGTGCTGCTGCCCTGGGGCAACCCGGCGGAGAAGGCCCGCGCCGAGCGCATCGCCCAAGGCTTGAGCAACTGCCAGGTGCTCCCCAAATTGAACCTGGCAGGGGTTGCCCGGGTACTGGCCGCTGCCAAGGCCTGTGTGGCCGTGGACACCGGCCTCGGCCACCTGGCTGCTGCCCTGGATGTGCCGACCATTTCGCTGTTCGGCCCCACCAATCCTGGTTTGACCGGCGCCTACGGACGCGCCCAGGTTCACCAGGCCAGCAACTTCCCCTGCGCCCCGTGCCTGCAGAAGAAGTGCACCTACAAACCGAGCGCCGAGGACCTGCGCCGGTTCGATCTCAAACGCGAGTGGCCGCTGTGCTTCACTCGCCTGAATCCCGAGCATGTGGCGGGCCGCTTGAGCGCGCTGCTGCTGGCTGAGGATGTTCGTTGATGCAACTGGCTTTCGTGCTCTACAAATACTTCCCCTTCGGCGGGCTGCAGCGCGACTTCATGCGCATCGCCCTGGAGTGCCAGAAGCGTGGCCACCAGATCCGCGTGTACACGCTGATCTGGGAAGGCGACATTCCGCCGGGCTTCGAGGTGCTGGTGGCGCCGGTCAAGGCGCTGTTCAACCACCGCCGTAACGAGAAGCTCAGCGCCTGGATGGAAGCGGACCTGGCCAAGCGCCCGGTCGACCGCCTGATCGGCTTCAACAAGATGCCGGGGCTGGACGTGTACTACGCCGCCGACGGTTGCTTTGAAGACAAGGCCCAGACCCTGCGCGGCGGCCTGTACCGCCGCTGGGGCCGCTACCGGCACTTTGCCGAGTACGAGCGGGCAGTGTTCGCCCGCGATGCGCGCACCGAGATCCTGATGATCTCCGAGGTGCAGCAGCCGCTGTTCATCAAGCATTACGGAACGCCCGAGCGGCGCTTTCACCTGCTGCCGCCGGGTATCTCGCATGACCGCCGGCGCCCTGCCGACGCCGACGCCATCCGCGCGCAGTTCCGCCAGGAGTTCGGCCTGGGCGATGACGATCTGCTGCTGGTGCAGATCGGTTCGGGCTTCAAGACCAAGGGCGTGGACCGCAGCCTCAAGGCCCTGGCGGCCTTGCCTGCGGCGCTGCGCAAGCGCACCCGGCTGATGGTCATCGGCCAGGACGACCCCAAGCTGTTCCAGGTGCAGGCCGCCGCGCTTGGCTTAAGCGAGCAGGTGCAGTTCCTCAAGGGGCGCAGCGATATCCCGCGCTTTTTACTGGGCGCCGATTTGCTGATTCACCCGGCGTACAACGAAAACACCGGCACCGTGCTGCTCGAAGCGCTGGTGGCCGGCTTGCCGGTGCTGGTATCGAAGGTGTGCGGCTACGCCCATTACATCGCCGAGGCCGACAGCGGCCTGGTGCTGGACGACCCGTTCGAGCAGGACCAGCTCAACGGCTACCTGCAACGCATGCTCGAAGATAACCACGCCCGCGCGGCCTGGTCGCGCAATGGCGTGGCCTTTGCCGACAGCGCCGACCTGTACAGCATGCCGCAGCATGCCGCCGACGTGATCCTGGCCGGGGGGCAGGCATGAAGCTGATTTTGGCCGAGCCGTTTAAGCGCCTGTGGGCCGGGCGCGACCCGTTCGAGGCGGTGGAGCAACTGCAGGGCGAGGTGTACCGCGAGCTGGAAGGCCGCCGTACCCTGCGCACCGAAGTCGCTGGCGAGGGTTTTTTCGTCAAGATCCACCGTGGCATTGGCTGGGGCGAGATCTTCAAGAACCTGTTCAGCGCCAAGCTGCCGGTACTTGGTGCCGGCCAGGAGTGGCGGGCCATCCAGCGCCTGCACGAAGTCGGCGTGCCGACCATGACCGCCGTCGCCTACGGCGAGCGTGGCAGCAACCCGGCTACCCAGCACTCGTTCATCGTCACCGAGGAGCTGGCGCCCACCGTCAGCCTGGAAGACTTCAGCCTGAACTGGCTCAAGCAGCCGCCCGAGCCGCGCCTGAAGCACGCGCTGATCGCCGAGGTGGCTAAGATGACCGGCGGCATGCACCGCGCTGGGGTCAACCACCGCGACTGCTACATCTGCCACTTCCTGCTGCACACCGACCGCCCGGTGACGGCGGATGACTTCAAGCTGTCGGTGATCGACCTGCACCGCGCGCAAACCCGCGCAACAATTACCCGCCGCTGGCGCGACAAGGACTTGGCCGCGCTGTATTTCTCGGCCCTGGACATCGGCCTGACCCGCCGCGACAAGCTACGCTTCCTGCGCGGCTACTTCCGCCAGCCGCTGCGCCAGGTGCTCAAGGACGAGGCGGCGCTGCTCGCCTGGCTGGAGCGCAAGGCGCAGAAACTCTACGACCGTAAACAACGCTATGGGGATGCACTCTGATGGCGGGTTGGACACTGGCGCCAGGCTATACACACCTGGCGGCGGACTTCGGCAGCATTGATGCGGTGTTCGCCCTGCAGGGCGAGCGCCTGACCCGTGACCCGCTGAGCGAGGTCATTCGCATCCAGCGTGACGGGGTCAATTACTACGTCAAGCGCTACACCGGCGCCGGCAAGCACATGCGCCGCTACCTGGGGCGCCCGCGGATCAAGGCCGAATGGCAGAACCTCAAGCAGTTCGCCAAGTGGGGCATCCCCACCGCCGAAGTGGTGGCCTGGGGCCTGGAGCGCAACGGCCTGGCCTTTGGCCGTGGCGCGATGATCACCCGCGAGCTGCCCAACACCGAGGACCTCTCGGCGCTGGCCGAGCGCAACGACCCACGCTTGAAAGACCGTGCCTGGGTTGAGCATGTCAGCCGTCAGCTGGCCCGGCATACCCGCGAGATGCACGACCACCACTTTGCCCACAACGACCTGAAGTGGCGCAACCTGCTGGTGGATGACCAGGGCACGCTGTTCTTCATCGACTGCCCCACCGGCGACTTCTGGCGCGGCTTCATGCTGCGCCACCGGCTGATCAAGGACCTGGCGTGCCTGGACAAGGTCGCCAAATACCACTTGTCGGCGACCCAGCGCCTGCGCTTCTACCTGCAATACCGCCGGCATGACCGCCTGACCGCCCGCGACAAGCGGCGCATTCGCCAGGTGCTGAGTTTTTTCGAGGGAAGGGAATGACCGACTACCTGGCCGGCGCCGACAAGGCGCTGCTGACACGCCATGGCCTGGGCGATTTCGAGGCGCTGTGGGCACTGCAACTGGATGCGGTGGACGAGCCCAACACTGGCCGCGGCGGCTGGAGCAGCGTGTTCCGCCTGGAGCTGGAGGGTAAGGGCTACTACCTCAAGCGCCAGAGCGACTACCTGACGCGTACCCTGCACAGCCCGTTCGGCGAACCCACCTTCGCCCGCGAGTTTCGCAACATCAGCCGCTACCAGAAGCTCGGCATTCCGGCCCTGCAGGCGGTGTTTTACGGCGAGCGCAAGCAGGGCGGCCAGCACCGCGCGGTGCTGCTGACCCGCGCCCTGGACGAGTGGACCGATCTCGACCAACTGCTGGCCCAATGGGCGCAGCTGCCTGCCGCGCAGCGCCAGGGCATTCTGCAGGCCTGCGGCCAGCTGGCGCGCACCCTGCACGGCGCCGGGCAGATGCACGGCTGCTTCTACCCCAAGCACATCTTCCTGCGTGAGCGCCGCGAAGGCTGGCAGGCGCAGTTGATCGACCTGGAGAAAACCCGCCCGTTGCTGTTTGGCATGCGTGACCGGGTCAAGGACCTGGAGCCGCTGCTGCGCCGCGCTGCGGTTTGGAGCGAGGCTGATGTGCGGGTGCTGCTGGGCGCCTACCTCGGGCAGCCACAAGACAGCGCGGTGGTGGGCACCTGGCTGCAACGCCTGACCCAACGCCGCCGCCACAAGGAGGCCCGCTGATGCGCCTGTCCGAACTCAAGGCCGCCGGGCGCAGCCCGGCGCTGCCGCTCAGCATCACCTTGGCCGATGCCGCCGGGCCGGCCGACCTGCAGCTGCTGAGCCTGCTGCGGGTGCTGCCGGGCCAGCGCTATGTCGGCGCCGGTATCTGGCGCGGCACCAAGGTGCTGGCCAAGCTGCTGGTGGGCAGTAACGCCGCGCGGCATTTCCAGCGTGAGCTGGAGGGTGCGCGGCTGTTGGCCGGGCAGGGCCTGAGCACGCCGCGCCTGCTGGCCGACGGGTTGAAGGAAGGCGAGGGCGGCTGGCTGCTGTTCGAGTTTCTGGACGACGCCCAGAGCCTGGCCGACGCCTGGGCCGAGGTTGAGCACCTGCCGATGCTGGCTGACGAGCAGCATCAGGTGCTGGGCGAGGCGCTCACGGCGGTGGCGCACATGCACGCCAAGGGCCTGTGGCAGGAAGACCTGCACCTGGACAACCTGCTGCGCCAGCGCGGTGAGCTGTACCTGATCGACGGTGCCGGCATCAAGGCCGAAACCCCCGGCCAGCAGCTGTCGCGCCAGCGCGTGCTGGAAAACCTCGGGGTGTTGTTCGCCCAGTTGCCCAAGCGCCTGGAGCCGTTCATCGAAGAGGCGCTGGTGCACTACGTGATGGCCAACGCCGAGCATGCGCTGCCGCTGGAAGCCTTGCAAAAGCAGGTGGACAAGGTGCGCAACTGGCGCCTGAAGGACTACCTGGCCAAGGCCGGGCGTGAGTGCACGCTGTTCAGCGTCGAGCGCAACCTGTCGGGCCTGCGGGCGATTCGCCGGGGCGAAGTGCAGGCCATGCTGCCGGTATTGCAGCAAGCCGATGCGCTGCTTGACCAGGGCCACCTGTACAAGACCGGCGGCGCAGCCAGCGTGGCGCGCATCGAGGTCGATGGCCGGCCGCTGGTGCTAAAGCGCTACAACATCAAGAACACCGCCCACTGGTTCAAGCGCTTCTGGCGCCCGAGCCGCGCCTGGCATTCGTGGATCGAAGGCCACCGTTTAGGCTTTCTCGACATCGCCACGCCGCGCCCGCTGGCGGTGCTGGAAACCCGTACCCTGGGCCTGCGCAACCGCGCCTACCTGGTCACTGAATACATCGACGGGCCGGACCTGGCGGCGTGCTTTGCGGCCTTCGTCGATAGCGGCGAGGCGCCGGACGAGATGGTCGAGGCCTTGGTGCAACTGATGCAGCAGCTGATTCGCGAACGCATCAGCCATGGTGATTTCAAGGGCCACAACCTGTTTTGGGTAGATGGCCAGTGGTCGCTGATCGACCTCGACGCCATGTGCCAGCACGCCACCCAGCTGAGCTTCGCCCCGGCCTTCGCCCGCGACCGGGCGCGGTTGCTGCGCAACTGGCCGAGCAGCAGTGCGTTGCATCAGCGGTTGGACCAGGTGCTGCCCAAGCTGGCGGACTGAGCCATTGTCTTGCTCAATTCCCAAGCGCTGACGCAATCCCTGTAGGAGATTACCCAGCCCTGCGGGCTGCGCTGTCGCGCAGAGAACTGGGTACGAACCCGCCGCGGCCCCTGTGGGAGCGGGCTTGCCCGCGAACACCGGCGAAGCCGGTGCCAGACACCGCGTCGCCTGCTTCGTGGTGGTTTGGCACCCCGACAAGCCCGCTCCCTCAGGTCCCTGCTAAATCAATGAGTTATGTGCAGTTCTATGAGAGCCGGCTTGCCGGCGATGAGGCCGGTACAGCCGACACAAAAAAGGGCCGCTTCAACCTGGTATTGCCAGCCACTCACTGCTGAGCCCCGCCTGGCGCACGCGGATGCGCCACTGTTCATCCATCTTGCGCAACACCACCCACACCTGGACCGTGCTGGCAGCCACCTGCAAGTGGTAGTGCCCGGCCAGCAAGTGCCGGCGTACCGGCAGGCGCCAGGTGCCAACCTGCAGTTGCAACTGCCCGCCATCAGCGAACAACCCGGCCTCGCCCCCGACCGCTGTGGCCCCCGCCGTTGCCGGCAGTTGGCAACCCTCCAGCAACTGCCGCAGGTCTGGCAGCCCGTCATGCCAGCGCAGCGCCGAGTCCACCACCCACTCGCCATCGGCTTGCCTGCGCAGTGGCAGCTTGAGGTAGGCGTCGGGCTGGCGCGGGTCGATGGCCCGCCAGCGCTGGCCGTCGAAGGCCACCTGGTAGTGGCGGCCCAGCTTGTCGCGGATGAAGTACTGGGACAGGCCCGGGTCGGTGCCGGTCATTTCGTAGATAACATCCCCCTGAGGGCCGATGTTGCGCAGGCGCAGGCGGCCGAGTTCGGGCCTGGCCACGTAGTGGTCGGCCAGCGGCACGGGTGGCTGGTGCGGCAAGCCGCGAAAGGCACGGCGCAACACGGCCGAGCCTGCAAAACTGTTGATGCCGTCGACGCTATGGCTCAACGCGCCGAGCGCATGGTGAAGGGCTGCTTCGTGGTCATCCTGGCGCATCGCCTCGAAACCGTCCCAGATGCTGATGGCCGCGCGCCCGAAGGCCAGGGCCGAAAGTGCCGGAAAGGGCAGCACCAGCCCCACCAGGTCGAGCAGCAGGTGCAGGGCGTTGAGCCCGGCCTGGCCAAGCAGCTCGCGGTTGCTGCGGGTCCCGGCATCGACCTCGGCAAGCAGGGCGTGCACCTCGGCGCGGTATAGCGCAGTGAACAATTCGCCGGTAATCGCCGGGGTGGCGAGTTCCGGACCCAGTCGGCCCTTGCGCAGCAGTTTGTCGACCTGTGCGGCGTCGGCGTGGGGCATGCGTTCGCTGACATAGTCACGCAGCCCCTGGCTGGCGCGCAGGGCCTTGAGCAGCGCGCGGGTGTTGCGGTAGTCGCGCCACGGGCGGCGGTCGGGGGCATCGGGGGTGTAGAGCAGCAGTGCCGGCCTGCCGGCCTTTGCGCTGTCGATCAGCAGCACGCCCTGCACGGTGTGGCCCTGGATCACCAGTTGGCGCACGGTCAGTTGCGGTAGCTCGGCTGGTACAGGCTGGCCGATGACTGCCAGCGCCCAGTGGTAGCTGCGCTCGAACGGGTCTGGCAGCAGATGGCCTGCATAGCGGGCCTTGACCAGCTCGGCGTGCATCCGCGCGCGGTTGATCAGGCCGTGGGCCCACTGGCGCCAGGCGCCCTCGGGTGAGTCGAGCAGTTGCCGGCGCAGGTGGCGTTGGTAGCCGCTGCCGGCGTCCAGCTCGCGCACCATGGCTTTGACCCGTTGCGCGGTGAGGGTGGGCAGGGGGGTACCGTCCTTGTGCTGCACACGTGCGGTCAACCAGTAGTCGGTGTCGAACCAGGCGATGTTGTACAGGGCCAGTTCGTCCAGCTGATAGGTGACCTGCACCAGCTCGACGGTGCCACCCGGGCGCGGGTTGCTGGAGACCGCGATGTACGCCGAAGGCAGCAAGGGGTTTACCAGCGGGCCGAGCTGCCGGGCCAGGGTGACGCTGATCTGGATGTCTTCGGGGGCGATGTGCAGGCCGGGGTCGCGGCGCAGGCGTTCGCGCAGGCGCTGGCGGGTCCAGCCCAGCAGGGTGTCGCGCTGGCGAAACTGCTCAAGGGTGAGAATGCCGGGAGCCGCAGCTTGGGTGATGGCTGCTGCCAGTGCCTGGAGCGTCTGCATGACGTGGCTGAGGGCCTGAGGTGAGGCGTTCTGCTGCCAGGCCGGCAGGTGTTTTTCCAGCAGCAGGGCGTAACGGGTGGCCAAGGCGTGGCGGCTGTCCATCAGCGGG
Source organism: Pseudomonas xanthosomatis (assembly GCF_019139835.1). Taxonomy (NCBI): domain Bacteria; kingdom Pseudomonadati; phylum Pseudomonadota; class Gammaproteobacteria; order Pseudomonadales; family Pseudomonadaceae; genus Pseudomonas; species Pseudomonas xanthosomatis. Next base: position 1,179,386 of record NZ_CP077075.1, read on the forward strand.
GCGAGCTCCAGCGCCCGGGTGAGCGCGGTGCCCAGCGTTTGGGTATCGGGAGCCACGCCATGCTGCCAGGCAACGGTCCAGGCTTGGGTCAGGCGTTGCTGTTGCACATCGACCACGGCTTGGGCCTGGTACTGCACCAGGTCTTCGTCGAAGTGCTCGTAGCGCAGGCGGTCGGCGTGGGCCAGCTGTTCGCGCTGCTGCGGGTCGCCCAGCAAGCCGAGCAGCGACTGGCCCTGCACCGGGTCGTCGATACGCTCGCACAGCTCCTGGTGCAGTTCGGCCAGGCTGGCGAAGGCTTCGACGCCATTGCCCAGGCCGCACAGCAGGGCCTTGCCGGGGGTCTGGCCGGGCAGCGCTGCGCTATCGGCCGAGGCTCCGGCAACCAGTACCAGCAGCCCCGGGACCTGTAGCCTGCGGTTGGGGCTGAGGGTGCTGAAAACAGGGCGGAAGATTTGCGGGCGTGATGCCGCGGGCAGGTGATTGCGTTGCCAGCCCAGCGGCAGTTCCAGGCAGGTGCGCAGCAGGGCGATATGGTCGTCGTGCAGGGTCTGGTCGGCCAGGCGCAGCTCGATTTCTGCCAGCAGTTGCTGGCGGCGCAAGCGTTGCAGTTGTTCGCGACGTGAGGGCTCTGCTGCCGGCGTGTCGCTCCAGAAGCCTGCCAGGTCGTTGAACAGCTGCCGGCGCATCTGCGGGCCAGGCAGGTCTGGCTGCAACCTGGGCATGTGCTGTTGCAGGTCGGTGAGTTGTTGGTCGAGTTGTTCAAAGCGATGCAAGGGCGTCATGGTCCGGCTCCAGGCGAAGGGAGCCGGACCATGCCTTGGCGTTCAGAGGCTGCGGTGGTAGCCGGTTACCGCCGCCAGAAACCACTCAGGCCCAGGGCGGCCGACAGCCCCAGCCCAACCCAGGCCAGCACATCCCAGGCGCCATCGCCCAGCAGCGCGGCGAACAGCCCGGCGAGGCTGAGCACGGCCACCAGCGCCGGCCAGGCGAAGATCCTGCGGGTGCTTTGCGACTTGTGGCTCATGCTCGTGCCTCCTTCGGCCGGCGCTGCTTGCCCCACCACAGGTACAGGCCGCTGCCGAGCACGATGATGGTCAGTACATCGAGCACCGCCCAGAGCACCTGCATTGGCCGGCCGCCGTAGTCGCCGAAGTGCAAGGGTTGCGACAGCCCCATGACATCCATGTACCAGGGCCGTTCGCCGACGGCGGTGACGGCCAGGCTGCGGGCGTCGATCAGCACCGGTGTGAACAGGTGCGAGGTCAGCGGCGTGCTGCCGTTCATGAACACCGCGTAGTGGTGCTCGCTGGAAAAGCGCGTGCCGGGGAAGGCGATAAAGTCCGGGCGCATGCCAGGGGCGGACTGCTCAGCGATGTGCAGCAGCTGCGTGGCCGGTGCGCGCTCGGTGAGCGGCGGGGCATCGCGGTAGGGGGCGACCATGGCGGCCAGGCTGTCGTTGCGCCAGGCGGCGATGACCAGGTCGGACAGCGCGCTGACCACCCCGGTAACGCCCACCACCAACGCCCAGCTCAGCGTCACCACGCCGATCAGGTTGTGCAGGTCGAGCCAGCGCAGCCGGCGCGACTTTTCGTGGCGCACGCTGGCGAACTTCAGGCGGCGCATGAACGGGGCGTAGAGCACCGTGCCGGAAACCATCGCCACCACGAACAACAGGCCCATGAAGGCCAGCAGCAGCTTGCCGGGCAGGCCGGCGAACATGTCTACGTGCAGGCGCAGCATGAGCATCATGAAGCCGCCGTTGGCCGCCGGCATGGCCACAGCTTCGCCGCTGCGGGCATCGAGCATGAAGGTGTGCGAGGCGTTGGGCTCGGTGCCTGCGGTGGCGGCGGTGATCGCCAGCACGCCGTCGGGTTCGTCCTTGTCGAAGCCCAAGTACTGCACCACCTCGCCCGGGCGGTGCTGCTCGGCCTTGAGCACCAGCTGCTGCAGGTTCAGGTGCGGGGTGCCGGCGGGCATCTGGCGCAGCTCGGCGGCATCGCCCAGCAGGTGCTCCAGTTCGTGGTGGAAGATCAGCGGCAGGCCGGTGAGGGCCAACAACAGCAGGAACAGCGTGCACACCAGGCTGCTCCAGGTGTGGATGAAGGACCAGCGGCGGATGGTTTGGCTTTTCATCGGCAATCTCTATGCCTGAATGGCCAGGGGCTGCTGCGCAGCCCATCGCGGGGCAAGCCCGCTCCTACAGGCGATGCGCATTCGCTGTAGGAGCGGGCTTGCCCCGCGATGGGCCGCACAGCGGCCCCGGTCACTCAGAACTTGTAGTTCACGCTGGCCACGACATTGCGCTCGTCGCCGTAGTAGCACCAGAAACCATCACAGTTGGCCAGGTAGTCCTTGTTGAACAGGTTCTTGGCTTCCACGGCCACGCTCAGGCCTTTCATGCTGTTGGAGAGGCGGCCCATGTCGTAATGCATCGAGGCGTCGTACACGGTGTACGAACCCACGTGGGCAACCTCGGTGTTTGCGGTGTTGCCATAGGTGTCGCCGACATAGCGCACACCGCCGCCCACGCCGAAGCCGTCCAGCAGGCCGCTGTGCCAGGTGTAGTCGGCCCACAGGGTTGCCTGGTTGCGCGGGATCAGCGCCATGCGGTTGCCTTTCTCGGTGGCCAGGCCTTCGAGAATTTCGGTGTCGGTGTAGGTGTAGGAGGCAATGGCCTTGAGGTTTTCGGTGACCTGGGTGCTGGCTTCCAGTTCCAGGCCGCGCACCTGCAGTTCGCCGACCTGGCGGGTGACGCTGCCTTCGGTGACGCGTACGTTCTTCTGGCGCAGGTCATAGACCGCTGCGGTGAGCAGGGTCTGGCTGCCGACCGGCTGGAACTTCACGCCCACTTCGTACTGGCGGCCTTCGGTCGGGTCGAACGATTGCGCAGCGGCGACGTTGGCGCCCATGGCCGGCTGGAACGACTCGGTGTAGGAGATGTAAGGGGTAATGCCGTTGTCGAACACGTAGCTCAGCCCGACGTTGCCACTGAAGGCCTTGTCGCGCTGGGTGCTGGTGGCGTCGCCGAAGTTGTGGAACACGGTACCGGTATGGACCCAGTCCTCACGCCCACCCAAGGTCAGGCGCCAGTTGTCCAGGCTCATCTGGTCCTGCACGTAGACGCCGGTTTGCCGGGTTTTCTGGCCGAAGTCCTGCATCGCGAAGTAGCTGACGCCGGACATGTCCGCGCCGTACACCGGCTGCACCACGTTGATCGGGGCAACGCCAGAGCCGTACAGCCACTGGTAGTTGGTATTCGAACGCTGGTGGTCCAGGCCCAGCAGCAGGGTATGGCTGATGGCGCCGGTCTGGAAGTCGCCCTGGAAGTTGTTGTCGACGGCGAACTGGCTGATGTCTTCGTTGACGATGCCCGACTCGCGGTTGACGTTGCCGTCGGCATCCACGGTGTTGAAGGTCGCTACCTGAACAGCCTGGAACGACAGGTCGCTCTTTGTGTAGCGCAGGTTCTGGCGGAACTGCCAGGTGTCGTTCAGGCGGGTTTCGAAGGCATAACCCAGGGCGTAGTAGGTGCGGTCGTAGAAGTCCCAGTCCGGCTCGCCAAGGTTCTTGTGGTGGGAGATCTTGCCCACCGAAGAGCCCAGCTGGGTGCCTTGCAGCGGCAGGAACTGGCCGGTGATGCCGGTATCGTCGCGGGTGTATTGCGAGATGAAGGTCAGCTTGGTGTCGTCGTTGATGTTCCAGGTCAGGCTCGGCGCGATGTTGTAGCGCTTGTCCGGGATATGGTCGATGGGCGAGTTGCTGTCACGCACGGTACCGCTGACCCGGTAGAGAAACTGGCCTTGTTCGTCGATCTTGCCGGTGCTGTCGAAGTTGATCTGCTTGTGTTCGTTACTGCCGACCTGGGCTTCGACCTGGTGTGCGCTTTCGGCCTGAGGGCGGCGGCTGACCATGTCGAGCATGCCGCCGGGGGGCGTCTGGCCGTACACCGACGAGGCGGGGCCGCGCAGTACGGTGATGCGCTCGAGGTTCCAGGGTTCGATCTTGGGGTTGGCGAACGAGCCCTTGGGCAGTGGCAGGCCGTCGAGGAACTGGGTCGGGTCGAAGCCGCGTACCCGCAGCCAGTCGGCGCGCGAGTCAGAGCCGTAGCCGCTGCTCTGTACGCCGGCGGTATAGCGCAGGGCGTCGTTGAGGTTCAGCACCTGGCGGTCATCCAGTTGCTGGCGGGTGATCACGGTCATCGAGCGTGGCGCTTCGACGATCGGGGTGTCGGTCTTGCTGCCTGCCGCCGTGCGCGTGGCCACGTAGCCGCTGGACGGCCCCCAGGCACTTTCGCTGTCGCTGCTGGCATTGATGCTGGTTTCCGGCAGGGCCAGGCTGCCGTCGGGCACGGCCACCAGGCTGTAGCTGCCGGCGCTGCCCTGCTGCAGTTGCAGGCCGGTGCCGCGCAGGGCCGCCTGCAAGGCGTTGACGCCGTTGTACTGGCCCTGCACCGGCGCCGAGGTACGGCCGCTGGCCAGTGCCGGGTCCAGTGCCAGGGCGATGCCGGCCTGGCTGGCAATCTGGTTCAAGGTGCTGGCCAGGGGGCCTGCGGGCAGGTCATAGGCGCGCACCGTGGACTGTTCGGCGGCGAACAGGGCAGGGCTGGCAAGCGGGGTGGCCAGGCCGATGGCCAGGGCCATCAGGCTGGGGCGAAGCAAAGCATCAACGGCACGGGACATGCAGCGTCTCCTCGACGAATATGTGCTGGTTGCTTCCTTGCCGAGCGAGATTGGGAAAGTGACAGGGGTGGCGATAAGAAATTTTTGATTTTTTTGTGGGGTGGGGCTGAGGGCCTGATCGCCGGCAAGCCGGCTCTCATAGAACTGCACATAACTCATTGATTTAGCAGGGACTTGTGGGAGCGGGCTTGCCCGCGAACACCGGCGAAGCCGGTGCCAGACACCGCGTCGCCTGCTTCGCGGGCAAGCCCGCTCCCACAGGGGCCGCGGTGGGCTCCTGCCCAGTTCTCTGTGCGACAGCGCAGCCCTAGAGGGCTGGGTGATCTCATACAGGTACGGCACAGGCCTGACGGTTATGTGATTGCTGTGGGAGCGGCTCATCGCGCGAATCGATGCGTATCAGCGGGCGCTTACGGTGACCCACCATGGCGTGTGCCGCTCGATCTTCACCGGCAGGGCCGGCAGCAGCGAGGCCAGGGCCAGGTCGGTGTCGGTCAGCGGGAAGCTGCCGCTGACGCGCAGGTCGGCGACTTCGTCGCTGACGCCAAGGTGGCCGTTGCGGTACTGGCCGAGGGTGGCCAGCAGGTCTTTCAGGCGCACGTTGTCGACCACCAGCATGCCGCGGGTCCAGGCGTCGGCACCTGCCGCTACCGGCTCTACCGGCCCCAGGCCATCAGCGCTCATCAGCACCTGGCGGCCTTCGCCGAGTACCTGTTCGTCGCCGCTGTTGTGCGGCTTGGCCGCCACCTGCGACTGCAACACTTCAAGGCGCGTGCCGGCGGCCTCACGCTTGACCAGAAAGCGCGTGCCCAGCGGGCGCAGGCGGCCATCGTCGGTGCGCACCTGCAGCGGGCGCGGGTCGTCGTGGCCGGTCTCGACCGAGATCTCGCCCTGGTGCAGCACGATCACCCGTTCGTCGCCCTGGTAGTTAATGTCTACGGCGGTGTGGGTGTTCAGGCTGAGCAGGGTGCCGTCTTCCAGGCGCAGGGTGCGCAGCTCGCCGGTGCCGGTGCGCTGGTCGGCCAGCCAGTAGCTGGCCGAGAGGCTCGGTAACCCCGCCCAGGCCAGCAGGCCACCAAGCATCAGCATGCCGGCCAGGCCGCCGAGGCGCTGGCGCATGCCACTGCGCGATTGCAGCAGGGCGTTGCGCGCGGGGCCGGCGGCGGCGCTGACGCGCTGGTCGAGCAGGCCCAGTTGCAGCCAGGCACGGGCGTGCTCTTCGTGGGCGGCGTGCCAGCGCATGAATTCGTTGCGTTCGTCCGGGGTGCCGCTGCCCTGGTCCAGGCATAGCTTCCAGGCAATCGCCGCTTCCAGCACCTGGCTGGAAACCGGGGCGTTGCTCATGTCGGTTCACCGTACAGGGCGATGTAGCACTGGCGCATGCCTTGGGCGATGTACTGGCGTACCCGCGATACCGACACCCCCAGGCGCTCGGCGATTTCGGCGTGGCCCATGGCGTCCAGGCGGTTGTGCAGGAAGGCGGCGCGGGCCTTGCTCGACAGCTTGCCGAGCAGGCGGTCGATGGCCTTGAGGTCTTCGAGGATCAGGTGTTGCAGCTCGGGCGAGGGGTGTTCGGCTTCGGGCAGTTGGGCCAGCTCGTTCAGGTAGGCCTGCTCGAGGGCGGCGCGGCGAAAGTGATCGAACAGCAGGCCCTTGGCCACGGCGACCAAAAACGCGCGGGGTTCGCGGGGGGCGTCCAGGCGATCACGGCCAAGCAGGCGCACGAAGGTGTCCTGGCTCAGGTCCTCGGCACGTTGGCGGCAGGCGGTACTGCGCTGCAGCCAGGCCAGCAGCCAGCTGCGGTGGTCGCGGTACAGCGCTGTGACCAGATCGGCATGTGGGCTGTGTGAGGGGGTCAAGGCCGCCTCCCGAAAAGAATGCGTTAACTAACGATAATTATTCGCGATTCTGGCAGAGGCGGGGGTGAGGATGCAATTGACGCTTATCGGATTGCCATCATCCAAGAGCAGACATTGCAGGCGCGCCGCTCCTACAGGTTCCGGGTTTTTCCGGCGAGATGTTACAGCCCGTGGCCCTGGACCTTGCGCCGGCGCCACTGTTTGAGGCGCTGTTCCAGTTGCAGCGGGCTGTCGAGCTGCTGGCGGCGGGCCTGGCTGAACAGGATCAGGGCCAGTTCCGCGGTCACCTGGGCGTCGGCGCTGGCGTGGTGGCGGGCAGCGACTTCCAGGCCGAAGCGGGCGATCCAGTCGTCCAGCCCGGCTTCGCGCAGCACGGTGTCGGGGTTGAGCAGCGGGGCCAGCTCGGCCACGTCGAAGAACGGGTGCTGCAGGCGCAGGCCCAGGCTGTCCTTCAACGCGCGGGCCAGCATGCGCTGGTCGAACGGGGCGTGAAAGGCCAGCACCGGGCTGTCGCCGATGAACGTCAGCAGTTCCAGCAGCGCCTCGGCGGGGTCTTCGCCTGCGGCCAGGGCACTGGGCCCAAGGCCGTGGATGAGCACGCTGGGGTTGGTCTTCTGCTCGGGGCGGCACAGGGTGCGCTCGAACGGGTGGCCGAGGTCGATGGCACCGTCTTCGATGGCCACCGCGCCAATCGACAGCACCTGGTCGCGGTTCAGGTTCAGGCCGCTGGTTTCGAGGTCCAGCACCACCCAGCGCTGTTCACGCAGCGAGCACACCGCCAGCGGCGCCGGGGCAGGCAGGGCCTTGATGCGCTGGCGCAGGCTATCGGGCAGTTCAGGGGCAGGCGGGCGCAGCCAGGCGAGCAGGTTCATAGCTGATACCGCAGGGCCAGGCTGGCTTGCAGGCGCTGGGCCTGGCGCAGCGACTCGCGCAGGATGCGCCGGTCGAGGTGGTTGAGGCTGTCCGGGTCGAGGCGGTTGGAGTACGGCAGGTTGTAGCGGGTCTGGCGCTGGTGTTGCTGCATGCGGGTTTGCTGGATGAAGTGGTAGGCCTCTTCATAGGCGGCGCCGTCCAGCGGCTCGATCACGCCCTTGGCGATCAGCTGGCGCAGGCGCTCGAGGGTGTTGCAGGCGCCGATGCCGTTGGCCAGGGCCAGCAGCCGCGCGCCGTCGACGAAGGGCGTCAGGCCCTGCACCTTGAGGTCGAGGGTGGCGGCCTTGTCGTCGCCCTGGCGGGTCAGCACGAACTCGCGCAGGCGCCCCACCGGCGGGCGCTGGCGCAGGGCGTTGTCGGCCAGCATGCGCTGGAAGATGCGGTTGTCGGCCACCTGCTCGAGCAGGGCGCGGCGCAGTTGCTCGCAGCCCTGCTCGTCGCCCCATACCACCCGCAGGTCGAAATAGATGCTCGAACCCAGCAGGTTCTCGGGGCTGGCTTCACGCACAAAACCTGCAAAGCGCCGGGCCCATTCGCTGCGCGACAGGCACAGCTCGGGGTTGCCGGCCATCACGTTGCCCTTGCACAGGGTAAAGCCGCACTGCGCGAGATTGTGGTTGATGTGTTGGGCCAGGGGTAGCAGTTTGGCGCGGATGGCATCGGCCTCGGCGCTGCTTTGCGCCTCGAACAGGATGCCGTTGTCCTGGTCGGTGTGCAGGGTCTGCTCGCGGCGGCCTTCGCTGCCGAAGCACAGCCAGCTGAATGGCACGCCGGGGTCGCCGCGCTCGGCGATGGCCAGCTCGATCACCCGGCACACGGTGTGGTCGTTGAGCAGGGTGATGATCTGGGTGATCTGGGTGGACGAGGCGCCGTGGGCGAGCATGCGCTCGACCAGCTGGCCGATCTCGCCGCGCAGCGACACCAGGCTTTCCAGCCGCGGGGCATGGCGGATGGTGCGCGCCAGGTGCACCAGGTCGACCCGCTGCAGCGAGAACAAATCGCGCTCGGAAATCACTCCGCACAGGCGTTGGTTGTCTACCAGGCACACGTGGGCGATGTGCCGCTCGGTCATTGCCATGGCCGCATCGAAGGCGCTGGCCTGGGGGCTCAGGTGGAACGGCCGGGCGGTCATGTAGCGCTCGATCGGTGCGGTCAGCTCGGCGCTGGCATCGGCCACCACCTGGCGCAGGTCGCGCAGGGTGAAGATGCCGAGCGGGGCGCGCTCTGGGTCGACGATGACGATGCTGCCGACCTGCTGCTCGTGCATCAGGCTTACGGCTTCGCGCAGCGGGGTGTCGGGGCTGCAAACGACTGGGTGGCGCAGCGCCAGTTCGCCCAGCGGGGTGTTCAGCGAGTACTGGGTGCCGAGGGTTTCGACCGCGCGCTGGCGCACCTGCTGGTTGACCTGGTCGAGCAGGCTGCTGACCCCGCGCAGGGCGAAGTCGCGGAACACCTCGGACATGGAGAACACGCGGATGAACGCGGCCTTGTCCAGTTGCAGGCAGAAGGTATCCTCGCCGGCCAGGTGTTCGGTGCGGGTGGCCCGTTCGCCCAGCAGGGCGGCCAGTGGGAAGCACTCGCCACCTGCGATTTCGAAGGTGGTCTCGGTGCCGGGGCGGGTGACGTGCTGGCGCTCGCCCACCACGCGGCCCTGCTTGACGATGTAGAAGTGCTCCACCGGGCCGTCAGCAGGTTTGATGATGCTTTCGCCACTGGCATAAAAGCGCAGCTGGCACTGTTCCACCAGATAGGCCAGGTGCCCCTGTTCCATCTGGTTGAACGGCGGGAAGCGCTGCAGAAACTGCAACGTGCCCTGGATGTTCTGCAGTACCGCAGTTCTGCCGGCCTGGGTGTAGGCGTCCTTTTTGCTCATGAAGCTGACCGTATCGCTACGCCGAACTATATATATCTATCTATAGGGCTCGGCTTTGTTGTTCTGGCCCCCATGGTCGGCTGGCCGGTGGACGGTGCCCATTGGACGTAAGTCTAGAAATGCAGCTGTCAAATTGCCGACGAAAGGTAGGCCGGGTAGCCCGGCTTTTGTGGTCCAACCGCGTGAGCGAGATATTTTTGACGAGATGGCCATGGTTGAGCATGACGATATTCTGAGTGACGCCGAGCGTGCGGCGTTGGCTGTGGTCAGTGCACCCGTGGCGCCGAGCCCGATCGTGCTGGTGGTGGATGACAACCCGGTGAACAGCGAGGCGCTGCGCCTGTACCTGAAAAGCCGGGGCATCGAGTGCATGAGTGCCGATGGCGCTCAGGAGGCGATGTTCAAGCTGCATTACGAACCGCGCATCGCGTTGATGATTACCGATCTGCGCATGCAGCCCAGCGATGGCATTGACCTGATTCGACAGATTCGCGAGTCGGAACGGGCGGCGTTGTCGATCATCGTGGTGTCGGGCGACACCGATGTGAAGGAAGCGGTGGACGTGATGCACCTGGGGGTGGTGGATTTTCTGCTTAAACCGGTGGACCTGGGCAAGTTGCTGGAGCTGGTTAAAAGAGAGTTACGCCTCGAATAGTAGCGTTGGTGCATTCGCGGGCAAGCCCGCTCCCACAGGATTTGCGCAGCCATTGAAAGCAGCGCAGTACCTGTGGGAGCGGGCTTGCCCGCGAATGGGCCGCAGCGCGGCCCTGTTGATGCTTACAGCCCGTTGCGCGCCTTGAACTCGCGGCGACGGCGGTGCAGTACCGGCTCGGTGTAACCGTTCGGTTGCTTGGCGCCTTCGATCACCAGCTCGACGGCGGCCTGGAACGCGATGTTGTCATCGAAGTTCGGCGCCATCGGGCGGTACTGGGCGTCGCCGGCGTTCTGCTTGTCGACCACGGCGGCCATGCGCTTGAGGCTTTCGAGCACCTGCTCCTGGCTGACCACGCCGTGGCGCAGCCAGTTGGCCAGCAACTGGGCCGAAATGCGCAGGGTGGCGCGGTCTTCCATCAGGCCGACATCGTTGATGTCCGGCACCTTCGAGCAACCCACACCCTGGTCGATCCAGCGCACCACGTAGCCGAGGATGCCCTGGGCGTTGTTGTCCAGCTCGTTGCGGATCTCGTCGGCAGTCCAGTTGGTGTCGGCAGCCAGCGGGATGGTCAGGATGTCGTCCACCGAGGCCGGGGTGCGCGAGGCCAGTTCGCGCTGACGGGCCTGCACATCGACCTTGTGGTAGTGCAGGGCGTGCAGGGTGGCGGCGGTCGGCGACGGTACCCAGGCGGTGTTGGCACCGGCCAGCGGGTGGGCGATTTTCTGCTCGAGCATCGCGGCCATCAGGTCAGGCATGGCCCACATGCCCTTGCCGATCTGCGCACGGCCTTGCAGGCCGGTAGCCAGGCCCACGTCGACGTTGTTGTTCTCGTAGGCGCCGATCCACTTCTCGTTCTTCATGGCGCCCTTGCGCACCACAGCGCCGGCTTCCATCGAGGTGTGGATTTCGTCACCGGTGCGGTCGAGGAAGCCGGTGTTGATGAACACCACGCGCTCGGCGGCGGCCTTGATGCACGACTTGAGGTTGACCGTGGTGCGGCGCTCCTCGTCCATGATGCCGACCTTGACGGTGTTGCGCTGCATGCCCAGCAGGTCTTCGACGCGGCTGAAAATTTCGGCGGCGAAGGCCACTTCTTCCGGGCCGTGCATCTTCGGCTTGACGATGTACACGCTGCCCTGGCGGGTGTTCTTGCGGCTGGTGTTGCCGTTGAGGTTGTGCAGGGCGATCAGGTTGGTGAACAGCCCGTCCTGGATACCTTCGGGGATTTCGTTGCCCTGGGCGTCGAGGATCGCCGGGTTGGTCATCAGGTGGCCGACGTTGCGCACGAACAGCAGCGAACGGCCGTGCAGGGTAACGCTGCCGCCGTTGGGCGCGGCGTACTCGCGGTCCGGGTTCATGGTGCGGGTGAAGGTCTTGCCGCCCTTGCTCACGCTTTCGGCCAGGTCGCCCTTCATCAGGCCCAGCCAGTTGCGGTAGACGATGACCTTGTCGTCGGCATCGACTGCGGCGACCGAGTCTTCGCAGTCCATGATGGTGGTCAGCGCCGATTCCATCAGGATGTCTTTGACGCCGGCGGCGTCGGTGCTGCCGACCGGGGTGCTGGCATCGACCTGGATTTCGAAGTGCAGGCCGTTGTGCTTGAGCAGCACGGCGGTGGGGGCTGCGGCGTCGCCATGGAAGCCGACCAGCTGGGCGTCGTCACGCAGGCCGCTGTTGCTGCCGCCCTTGAGGGCGACCACCAGCTTGCCGGCTTCGATGCGGTAGCCGGTGGAATCGACGTGGGAGCCGGCAGCCAGGGGCGCGGCCTGGTCGAGGAAGGCGCGGGCGAAGGCGATGACCTTGTCGCCACGCACCTTGTTGTAACCCTGGCCTTTTTCGGCGCCGCCTTCATCGCTGATGGCGTCGGTGCCGTACAGCGCATCGTACAGCGAGCCCCAGCGGGCGTTGGCGGCGTTCAGGGCGAAGCGGGCGTTCATCACCGGCACCACCAGCTGCGGGCCGGCCATCACGGCGATTTCTTCGTCGACGTTCTGGGTGGTGGCCTGGAAATCGTCGGCTTGTGGCAGCAGGTAGCCGATTTCCTGGAGGAAGCTCTTGTAGGCGGCGGCGTCGTGGGCCTGGCCCTGGCGTGCCTGGTGCCAGGCATCGATCTTGGCTTGCAGCTCGTCGCGCTTGGCGAGCAGGGCTTTGTTCTTGGGGGCGAGGTCGTTGATGATTTTCTCTGCCCCGGCCCAGAACGCATCGGCCTTGAGGCCGGTTCCAGGGATCGCTTCGTCGTTGACGAAGTCGTACAGGGCCTTGGCGACCTGAAGGCCACCGACTTGAACGTATCCAGTCATTGCTTGCCTCACCTCTGCTCAGCTATTTCGCTTTCGCGCATCGTATTAAGCCTGTAGCGCTTCTCTAAACACGGCCAGTGCGTGCCCTGAAGGGCGGCTGGGTGCGGCTCGCCAGGCAGGCTGGCGGGCGTTTGGCGTATTTTCACAGGCGCCTTGGCAGACATCCAGACGACGTTTTGTAGTCCGCGCCGGCGCATACTACATGAAGCAGCAGGCAGGTGAACATCAGACTAAAAGCGTCGCCGCGCGACCGGTTGGTCGCATGGGGTCATGCTGGGAAACGGTATGTTCGCAAAAAACGGGTAGATTGTTCCAGATAAATCTTGAAACAGTACACGATTGCCTGCGTGGACTGCCCTGCGGCAGGTTGCCGCGCCTTGCCTATACTGACCCGGTTACGTTTACGGCTTGCAGAAGGAGTGGCCTGTGGACCATCTCGTACTTACCGTGATCGCCCCCGACAAGGCCGGGCAGGTCGAACGCATTGCCCAGTGCATCGCCGATCACAACGGCAACTGGCTGGAAAGCCGCATGTCGCGCATGGCCGGGCAGTTCGCCGGCATTTTGCGGGTGGCGGTGCCGGCCGAGAACTATGACGAGCTGGTGGCCTCGCTGCAGAAGCTGGCCAACCACGGCATTCGCGTGCTCATTGCCGAAAGCGGCATCGAGCCGTCGTGCACCTGGAAGCCGATTGCCATGGAGCTGGTGGGTAATGACCGGCCCGGTATCGTCCGTGATATCACCCGCTTGCTGGCAGAGCTTGGGGTCAATCTGGAACGCTTCACCACCGAGGTGCGCCCGGCGCCGATGAGCAGCGAGCTGCTGTTCCATGCCGATGCGCTGCTGGCGTTGCCGCTGACTTTGTCGCTGGAGGATTTGCAGCAACGGCTGGAAAGCCTGGCGGATGATTTGATGGTGGAGTTGCGCTTGCGGCCCCAGGAGTGATTCGAAATTGCCGGGGTTGCTGCGCAACCCTTTCGCGACACAAGGCCGCTCCTACAGAGGTAACGCGATCCCCTGTAAGCGGCCTTGTGCCGCGATGGGGCGCGCAGCGGCCCCTTGGGGTTATCCCGGTTTAACGGGGACGGCCCTGTGGATAACCTGAGGGCTTCAGGCTGCAGGCCAAAGAATTCAAGCCTTGCAGCCATTTGAGCAAAAAACGCCCAGTTTTCAGTGGCTTGTGCACAAACGCCGGGGACGAGGGTGTGGATAACCTCTGGAGACCTCGCTGCAGGCCACGGTTCACGTGGCCTGCAGGGTGTTGATCAATAAATGATCAGGCGCGCTTGCGCAGCGACAGCCACGCGTCCACGCTGTACACCGCCAACCCCGCCCAAATGCAGGCGAACGCCAGCAGGTTGCTAGAGGTCAGGTGCTCGTCGAACAGCAGCACCGCCTGCAGCAGCACCAGGGTTGGCGCCAGGTACTGCAGAAAGCCCAGGGTGGTGTAGGGCAGGTGGCGGGCGGCGGCGTTGAAGCACACCAGCGGCACCAGGGTCACCGGCCCTGCCGCCATCAGCCACAGCGCCTCGCTGCTGCTGAAGAACGCCGGGCTGGCGCTGTTGGCATCCGGGTGCAGCAGCAGCCAGCCAATGGCCAGCGGCACCAGCATCCAGGTTTCCACCACCAGCCCTGGCAATGCTGCCACCGGCGCCTGCTTGCGAATCAGCCCGTAGAAGCCGAAGGTCAGCGCCAGCGCCAACGACACCCATGGCAGGCTGCCCACCTGCCACACCTGTTGGGCCACGCCCAGCCCGGCCAGGCCCACAGCCAGCCACTGCAGGCGGCGCAGGCGCTCGCCGAGCAGCAGCATGCCCAGCAGCACGTTGATCAGCGGGTTGATGTAGTAGCCAAGGCTGGCCTCGAGCATGCGCCCGTTGTTCACCGCCCACACGTAGGTCAGCCAGTTGCCGGCGATCAGCGTGCCGCTGAGGGCGAGAATCGCCAGGCGCCGGGGGTTGTCGCGCAGCTCGCGCCACCAGCCGGGGTGTTTCCACACCAGCAGCAACAGTGAGCCGAACAGCGCCGACCAGAGCACCCGGTGGACGATGATCTCTACCGCCGGCACGCTCTGGATGGCTTTGAAGTACAGGGGGAACAGGCCCCAGATGATGTAGGCGCCGAGGCCCAAGAGGTACCCGCGGCGCGGGTTGGCGGCGTGCATGCAGAATCCTTGCTTAGGTAGCTAAATAACGCGGCGCCTATTGTAGACAGAGCGCGGCGCGCAGCTAGAACAATTTCAGCGGCGCTTCGTCCAGTGCGGCGGTCTGTTCGCGCAGCGCGAGGATCTGGTCGCCCCAGTAACGCGGCTGGCCGAACCACGGGAAGCTCGGCGGGAACGCCGGCTCGTCCCAGCGCCGCGCCAGCCAGGCGCTGTAGTGCAGTTGGCGCAAGGCGCGCAGCGGTTCGATCAGGGCCAGCTCGCGCGGGTCGAAATCGTGGAACTCGTTGTAGCCGTCGATCAGCTCGGCGAGCTGGCCGAGGCGTTCTTCGCGGCTGCCGGCGAGCATCATCCACAAGTCCTGCACCGCCGGGCCCATGCGGCAGTCGTCGAGGTCGACCACGTGGTAGGCCTCGTCGCGGTGCATCAGGTTGCCGGGGTGCAGGTCACCGTGCAGGCGGATCGGCTTGTGCGCGGTGCGGGCGTAGATCGCCTCGACCCTTGCCAGCAGGTCGCGGGCCACCGACTCGAAGGCGGGCAGCAGTTCACGCGGGACGAAATTACCCTCGAGCAGGGTGTTCAGCGAGGCGTGGCCGAAGTTGTCCACAGCCAGGGTTTCGCGGTGTTCGAACGGGCGCGTGGCACCCACTGCGTGCAGGCGGCCAAGCAGTTGGCCCAGGCGGTACAGCTGGTCGAGGTTACCGGGTTCCGGGGCGTGGCCGCCGCGGCGCGGGAACAGCGCAAAGCGAAAGCCTGCGTGTTCGAACAACGACCGGCCTGCGTGCTGCATGGGCGCCACCACCGGTACTTCGCAGTCGGCAAGTTCTGCGCTGAAGGCGTGTTCTTCGAGAATGGCGGCGTCGCTCCAGCGCCCGGGGCGGTAGAACTTGGCAATCAGCGGCAGGTTGTCCTCGATACCCACCTGGTACACGCGGTTCTCGTAGCTGTTGAGCGCCAGCACCCGGGCGTCACTGAGAAAGCCGAGGCTTTCGACGGCATCCAGCACGAGGTCGGGAGTGAGGGTATCGAAGGGGTGGGACATGGAGGCTCCAGGCACGGGACGGCGTGGGCGCATGGTAGCGCATCCTGCCCCTTGGGCGGCGCTGCAGGCCGCTGCCACATCCCATGTTCCGCACGGCAATCCCTGGGGGGGACCTGACATTTTTGCCAGTTTTCACATTCCCCGTGCTGGCTTAGCGTGTTCACCAATCGCTCGCGCATATCGGCAGTGGCGCATGAACGGTCCGGGGCCCGGCATGAGCCGGGCGCTTGCCAGCTTCGCGCCGCGCGCAAGGTGGCTTCGACTGGGAGAACGAAGATGCGCCGTATTCACGGGTATTGCCTTGCTGTGCTGACTGCCGGGGTTCTGGGGTACTGGGCGTTCAATCCTGCTTTCAGCGCCTACTCGCCAGGGGATTCACCGCCAGCAACGAAACCCGCAGCTGCGCAGCCGGCGCCCGGCCAGGCCACCCCGGAGCAGTGCCAGGCGGATGCCTACTCGACGCCTCCGGCAGAGGAACTCAAGTACCGCTATGGCGACTTGGTCACCAACGTCGAGCACGCGTTCTCGTGCAAGGAGGCTGGTTGGTGCAACCAGGGGCCGTATGCGCCCGGTGTACCCTTCAACGGCCAGGAAATCTGGAAAGATGCCTGGACCGACCTTGGCGCTTGCCCGTCTGGCCCTCAGGCCAACACCCTGAAACTTTCCTTTGCCACCGTCACCGGCGAGGTACCGTTCAAGACGACGGTCAAGGGTGTCGGCCCGCAGCCCCAACGCAACTTGCAGGTGACCGGGCTGCTGCGCTGCAAGGACGAGGAAATTCCGTTCTCGACCCCGGCCGACCAGGAACTGACCCTGAGCGACCTCAAACCTTGCCGCTACGACTTGATCGTGAATGAGGCGCAAGGCTATTTGCCGCTGAATACACCGACCCGTATTGAGTTCACTGAAGGCAAGCCGGAAAAGATCAGCCTGGATGTAAAGTTCCGTCAACCGCTTGATCTGAACCAGTTGATAACGCTGCCGGGAGTAAAGGTGGAAGTATTCGCCAGCGGCATTTCTCAGCCAAGACAAATGGTAATGGGAAATAATGTGCTGTATGTCGGCTCCAGCGCTATTCCAAATTACTCTTACGATTATCGCATCGCAGGATTCATCTATGCGATTCCACTGGAGAATGGTAAACCAAAAGGTATCTATCTAATCGACAGCGATCTGGAGGAGCCTCATGGCGTAGCATATCGTGATGGGACTCTCTACTACTCGACCACGGGCAAGTTGTATCGGGTGCCCGATGTTGATAATAACTACCGTGATCCTCATCGTGAGGAAGTCTTCAGCTTTCCTCCCGATGAGGGGTTGTTCCCCTTGCCTCATACCGGTGTCACGCGGATTTGGCATATGAAACATCCTTTACAGTTTAATCCTCACGACAAAGAGGATGATGGACTTTACACCGCTGTGGGGGTGCCATGTAACCTTTGCATGATTCCCGCTGACCCTCGTTATGGCAGCATTCTGCGTTATGATCTGGGGACCGGGCAGGCAAGGGTGGTGGCTGATGGTGTGCGCAACTCCGTGGGCCTGGCATGGGCAAAGGATGGAAAACTGTGGTTCAGTGACAATAATCGGCAGGGTTTCCCCAACGATGACGAAATCAACCGCATCGATCCGCAGGGGAATACACATTTTGGGGTGCCTTACTTCTTTGGCAGGGACACTCCCGGATTTACCCAGCAGGAGTATCTGGAACCCGGCAGTGCAATCACCCCCCCTTTGGTGTCTGGTGCGATCGTATCCGACAGGCCGCTCCATCAGTTGCGTCCAGAAGATTATCAGCCGCCGGCCTACGGCTTAGGCAGTAATACCGCGCCGCTTGGATTGACTTTCTGGCAAGGCATGTCAGATGGCTCTGACGAACTTGAGCATCTGGTTGTCGCGGTGCACGGTACCGGAACACCGAGCAGTCCAGGGATGGAGTTACGGATGCTTACCGTTGAGGATGGATCAAAGGTCGTCAACCAGATTCCTCTGGTAACTGGCTGGGCCAGCCCTGATGGTAATTTCGATGTCTACTGTCTTGATGGCTCTTGCCTTGGCCGCCCTGCAGACGTCTTGCAGCTGGACGACAACTCGCTGCTCGTATCCGACGACCTTGCCAGTGTGATCTATCGCATTACCTTTGATAGCGCGGCGCTGAAAACCTGGTTGTACCTCCAGCCGACTGAAGCCCCGGCCCCGGCAGTTGCGCCTTTGATGATCAGCGGAACGCTGGTCGACGAGCAAAGTCGCAGCCGTCGTTTCGATGTGGCTTGGGGGGCAACCCCTATGAAAATCCGGGGGCTTGCGCCAGGCAAATACACCATCAACCTGAACGATGTCGGCGACTACGTGCCCGTGGCCCGGCATCAGCAAATAACGCTCGATGATTCGCCTGTGCCATCAACGATCAATCTTTCCTACATCGAACGTCCCCCTTTCGAGCCGATCAAGGTGACCTTGGTCGCGCCGGAAAAACCCGCCGGGAGTGATGCCGGCGAGCAGTGGGAGGTCAATCTGGTGAGCGATGGCAAGCCCATGATCGTCAAAGTACCGTGGGGCGCGCGCGAGGAGTTGCGCTTGTCTCTCGGTAAACATGCATTCAACTTCCCTTATTATCAAAACTCACTGCCTGTGCCGAACCAGGAAGTAGTGAATGTGGAAGAGCAGGGCATGCCACCGGTCACTGTGCAAATGCATTATCAGCAGGTGCCAGAGCTTGGAAAGCACCTTGTCGCAACCAGCTGTGCAATCTGTCATACCGTTCAGTATTTCCAGGATGCCAACAAAGCCATCAACTGGAGCCTGGCGGGCAGAGATGCCCTGATTCAACAGATTCGCGGAATGTCCGTCATTGGTCACTGCGATGCGTCCTGCGCCGGGCAGATTGCGGATTACCTGAATTCGGACCTGTGGGCGGAATACCTCGAGCCGGGCAATGCCTACGGCAAACGCCAGGTGCGTCTGCTGACCCGGGACGAATACGTCAACAGCGTGCGCGACCTGTTCGGCGTCGAGTTGCAAGCCGACGAACTGCCGGCCAACAAGTTCGATCGGCACTTCAAGTACCCCGGCGAGGCTGACCGAGGGGTGATTCAGTCAGAAGACCTGAAGACCCTGTACGACGTCGCCTGGAAAGTGGCCCAGGCGGCCGACGACCGCGTGGCCAACCTGAGCGTGGAGACGTTGGGGCACCGGGTGTTCCGCAGGCCGCTGACCAGTGATGAGCGCAGTCGCTATGAGCGCTTGCTGGCCGAACATGACCGGGCCTCGTTGGTGGCCGCGATGTTGTTGTCGCCGTACTTCCTCTATCGCTCCGAACTTGGGGTCGCTGCTGGCAAGGAGGCCAGTTACCCGTTGACGGCGAACGAGCGGGCAACCGCGCTCTCCTACACCCTGTTGGGTACTACCCCCAGTGACGAGCTGATGAGACAGGCAGAGCAGGGGCAGCTGGAAACGCCCGCGCAAATCGGTGCGGCGGCCGAGCAACTGCTGAAAAGCCCGCAGGGGGCCGTACAGTTCAACCGCTTCATCAGCTACTACCTGAAAACCGACCGTGGCAGCCAGGAAAAGCCCGGGCTGAGCGAGGATGTGGTCAAGAGCATGCAGGCCGAACAGGCGAAGCTGGTGCAGCAGGTGATTGCCGATGGTGGCTCGTTCGAGGCGCTGTTCAACCCCGGTTACACTTTTGTCGACAAGGGGCTGGCCCAGCATTACGGGCTGCCCAGCCCGACAGGCGACGGTATGCAGCGGGTTACGGTGGACGCCAAGCGAGGTGGGCTGCTGCACCTGGGCATCACCCAGGCGGCCAACTCCGACTACCAGGCCACCTCGCTGGTCAAGCGCGGCATCATGATCCGTGAGCAACTGCTGTGCCGCGAGTTTGGGGCACCGGTGGATGCCGACCCGGTGGAGCCGCAGTACCCGCCCAGAGCCATCAGTACGCGTGAGCGGTGGGACATGGTCAATGGCGAGCAGGCCTCCGAGGGCCGCTGCTGGCAGTGCCACAAGTACATGAATGACACGGGTTCGAGCATGGAGCACTACGACGCTGCCGGGCGTTACCGAGACCAGGAACAGGCCTACAACCACGCCCAGTACCCGGTCAATGTGCCGATCAACGCCGCTGGCCCATTCATCAGCAACACCGGCGCCGAGGAGTGGGGGCCGGTAGGCAACGTGCGCGATATTGCCCGCCTGCTACCGGGTAGCAGCACGGCGCAAACCTGCATGGCCGACAGTTACTTCCGCTTCATGTTCGGCAACAAGGTTTCGGCGGGCTCGGTGGGCACCCTGAAGTCTGCGTCGCAAACACTTAACGCCAATGGCTCGTTGATCCAGATGATCCGCGAACTGGCCACTTCACCTGTGTTCCTCAACCGTCACGAGGAGAACTGACATGGACCTTCTCAAGAGTCGCCGGCGTTTCCTGATGCAACTGGCCGCGGCCGGCACCTTGCTGCCACTGAGCAGCAGCGGCTTCGCGCAGTTTCTGTTGCAAGGGCAGCGGCAGGAGCCACGGTTGAAGGTGGTGTTTTTCATCGTCCCGGACGGATTGGCTGTGGACAGCTACAGCGGCGCCGAGCACAACGGCAACGGCTTGTGGTTTCCAAAGGCCCGAGCTGACGACACTGCCGATTTCGAGCTCAACGAGGTCAGCAAGGAGCTGGCGGACTATCGTGCGCAGTCGTTGTACTTGCAGGGCATCATCCTGGCGACAGGGACCGGTGGGCACAATGGTTGGCTGTATGCGATGCGCGACAACCAGGGAAAGATGGACTCCATCGACCGTATCCTCGGCGATGCCATGCCTGGTACCCAACCGGTTCATCGCAGCTTGTTCGCCGGGCCCCATGCAGGCACCGACGGTACGCCTTGGTATGTTTCATGGGAGGGTGAAAAAATCCGTACACCACAACAGAACCCGGTGCGCCTGTATGAGTCGGTGTTTGGTGGTGCCACCCGTGAGGTTCGTGACCGGCAGTTGCGCAATGCTCATGTTTTCGACCCGATCCGCACCGATATCGCCGAGTTACGCGGGCGCGTGGTGGGTGCCCAGCGTGGGAAACTGGACGCGCATCTGGATGCACTGGAGCAAGTGGCCAAGGATCTGGAGGATGCCGTGCCATCGGTGTGCGAACCGTTGGCGCTGGAAGATCACCCGATCAGTTCTGCGCAATATCGCAACCAGGTCCAGGCAGCCCATCACCAGGTGGTGGCAGCAGCCTTGGGTTGCGGTGTCACCCGTGTAGCCACGATTCAGGTCGGGCGTTCGGCGGAGTCGCTGAACATTCTGGATGTGAGCGCCAGCACAAACCCTCACGACTGCGCTCATCGGTATGCAGGAGAGGAGGTCTGGAGGGGATCCCGGCAATGGTATGTGCACCAGGCCAAGTTGTTCATGGATGAGCTGGGCAAGCACTCCGACCCCGATGTGCCAGGCGACAGCCTGCTCAAGCACACGCTGGTGGTGCTGACCAGCGAGATGGCCGACGGTGCGCCTGAGCACATGCTCAACATGCCCATCGTGTTGATGGGCGGCGCCAGTGGCCTGCTGCGCAACGGCACCGGCAATGGCCGCTACTTCAACATCAAGGCCCAGGGTGACCGCCCCCATTGGACCGGTGGCAAGTACGTGGACATGCAACGCATTTGGTCGACCATTGCCAGAGCCTCCGGCACAACGGTGCCCTATGCCGGGGATGTGTCGCCGGTGACCGGCATCTTCAGCAACGTCACCTGAGTCAGGCCGGCACCCCCAGCAGCACGAACGAGGGATGGAACTGCACGCGCACTGCGCTGCCAGCGCCAAGCCCTCGCTCGGCCAGCCAGCCGGCTTCGGCGAAGGCGCACAGGGTCTGGCCGTTGCCCAGGGCCAGGCGCACTTCACTGGGGCCTGAATCGCCGGCCAGCACCTCGTCGATGGTCGCGGCCATGCAGTTGCTGCCTGGCTCGGGCGCCTCGTCCGCACCCAGCAGGTGTACCCAGCCGGCCTTGAGCAAGGCCACCACCGTGGTGCCCAGGGTCAGCCCCAGGCGCTCGGTACTGTCCAGGGTGATCAGGGCTTCGATTTGAAGACCGCCGCCCAAGGCCAGGCTGACGCGATCATGCCGGCCTTCGCGGCGCAGGCCGCTGACCTGCCCTTGCAGCTGGTTGCGCGCACTGGTGCGCAGCATCAGGCGGCCGAGCAGGTCGAGGTCGCTGCTGTGCTCGGCGGCCTCCAGCAGTTCGGTCTGCAACGCTTGCAGGCGCTGGTACAGGCGCAATACCCGTTCACCCTCTGCCGACAACCGTGCGCCACCACCGCCGCGCCCGCCGGTGCTGCGCTCCACCAGCGGCTGCGCGGCCAGGTTGTTGAGCTCGTCGATGGCATCCCAGGCGGCCTTGTAGCTGATGCCGGCGGCCTTGGCGGCGCGGGTGATCGAGCCTTGTTCGGCCACGTGCTGCAGCAGGGCGATGCGCTGCGGGCGGCGGGCGATGTGCTGGGTGAGCAGGGCGGGCAGGGACATGGGCGGGTATCGGGGGTTGTGAAGGTCTGGCGACGTTGCCGCTGGCGGCCTTCCAAGTCAAGCCTGGCCGGGCCTTGGGGTGCGCGCCAGGCAATAGATGTCGACCCGCCGCGCCCCGTGGCGGCGCAGCAGGCTGGCGATGGCTTGGGCGGTGGCGCCGGTGGTCAGCACATCATCGACGATAGCCAGGTGCAGGCCTTTCACCTCGGCCGAGCCTGCCAGGGCGAAGGCGTGGCGCAAGTTGCGCTGCCGGGCCCTGGCGCCCAGAGCCTGCTGGGCCTGGGTGTCGCGGGTGCGTTCGAGCAGGTGTTCGGCGCATCGCAGGTGCAGGCGGCTGGCCAGCCAGCCGGCGAGCATTGCCGCCTGGTTGAAGCCGCGCTGGCGCAGTCGACCTTTGGCCAGCGGTACCGGCAACAGCAAATGCGGGCGCGGCAGGCCTTCGCTGTAATGATGCTCCAGCGCCTGGCCGAGCAGCTCGGCCAGCAGCCTGCCCAGCGGCCATTGGCTGTTGTGCTTGAAGCGGCTGATCAGGGTGTCCACCGGGAACCCGTAGTGCCAGGGCACGATCACTTTGCGGAAGGCCGGCGGGCGGCGCTTGCAGCTGGCGCACAGCAAACCGTCCAGCGCCAGCGGCAGGGCGCAGCGCCGGCATTGTTCGCCAAGCCATGGCAGCTCGTGCTCGCACGCGCTGCACAACGGCCAGGGTTGCCTGGCGGGTTCGTCGCAGAGCAAACAGGTTTGGTTATTATTTATACAGTTGTAAACCTGAGCTTTTGACATTGGTTGACAGTTCATGGGCCTTCCGTGACTATGCGTGCTATCCGTGATGCGCTCGTGGGCTGTTGTTGTCCCGGCGTCAGAAAGACCCTAGATAAGGAAACGCCGATGAGCGCCAGCACAATTGCAACCACACGTCACGACTGGGCCCTGGGCGAGGTCAAGGCGCTGTTCCAGCAGCCGTTCAACGACCTGCTGTTCCAGGCGCAGACCGTGCACCGCGCGCACTTCGACCCCAACCGCGTGCAAGTGTCGACCCTGCTGTCGATCAAGACCGGCGCTTGCCCTGAAGATTGCAAATATTGTCCGCAGTCCGGCCACTACAACACCGGGCTGGAAAAACAGAAGCTGATGGAAGTGCAGAAGGTGCTGGAAGAGGCCGCCCGGGCCAAGGCCATCGGCTCGACCCGTTTCTGCATGGGCGCGGCGTGGAAGCACCCGTCGGCCAAGGACATGCCCTACGTGCTGGAGATGGTCAAAGGGGTCAAGGCCCTGGGCCTTGAAACCTGCATGACCCTGGGCAAGCTCGACCGCGATCAAACCGCGGCGCTGGCCCAGGCGGGCCTGGACTACTACAACCACAACCTCGACACCTCGCCGGACTTCTACACCAGCATCATCACCACCCGCACCTACAGCGAGCGCCTGCAGACCCTGGCCTACGTGCGTGATGCCGGCATGAAGATCTGCTCCGGCGGCATCCTCGGCATGGGCGAGTCGCTGGACGACCGCGCAGGCCTGTTGATCCAGCTGGCCAACCTGCCGGAGCACCCGGAGTCGGTGCCGATCAACATGCTGGTGAAAGTCGCCGGCACGCCGCTTGCCAACGAAGAGGATGTCGACCCGTTCGATTTCATCCGCATGCTGGCCGTGGCCCGTATTCTCATGCCCAAGTCCCACGTGCGGCTGTCGGCCGGCCGCGAGCAGATGAACGAGCAAATGCAGGCCCTGGCCTTCATGGCCGGTGCCAACTCGATCTTCTACGGTGAAAAACTGCTGACCACTGCCAACCCGCAGGCCGACAAGGACATGCAGCTGTTCGCCCGCCTGGGCATCAAGCCCGAGGCCCGTGAAGAGCACGCCGACGAAGTGCACCAGGCGGCCATCGAGCAGGCCCTGGTCGAACAACGCAGCAGCGAGCTGTTCTACGACGCAGCTTCGGCCTGAGGATGGCCTTCGACCTCGCCGCGCGGCTGGCCGAACGGCGCGCCGCCGACCTGTACCGCCAGCGGCCACTGCTCCAGAGCCCGCAGGGGCCCGAGGTGGTGGTCGACGGCAAGCCGCTTTTGGCGTTTTGCAGCAACGACTACCTGGGCCTGGCCAACCACCCCGAAGTGATCAAGGCCTGGCGCGACGGCGCCGAGCGCTGGGGCGTGGGCGGTGGCGCTTCGCACCTGGTGATCGGCCACAGCACCCCGCACCATGCGGTGGAAGAAGCCCTGGCCGAACTGACCGGGCGCCCGCGGGCGCTGTTGTTCTCTACCGGCTACATGGCCAACCTCGGCGCCATCACCGCGCTGGTGGGGCAGGGCGACACGGTGCTGCAAGACCGCCTCAACCATGCCTCGTTGCTGGACGGCGGGCTGCTCAGTGGCGCGCGTTTCAGCCGCTACCTGCACAACGACCCGGCCAGCCTTGCCAGCCGCCTGGACAAGGCGACCGGCAATACCCTGGTGGTTACCGATGGCGTGTTCAGCATGGACGGCGATTGTGCCGACCTGCCGGCGCTGGCTGCGGTTGCCAGGGCGCGGGGTGCCTGGCTGATGGTCGACGACGCCCACGGCCTGGGCACCCTCGGCACCCATGGCGGCGGGCTGGTGGAGCAGCACGGTCTGGGCGTCGATGACGTGCCGGTGCTGATCGGCACCCTGGGCAAGGCCTGTGGTACCTCCGGCGCGTTCGTTGCCGGCAGCGAAGAGCTGATCGAGGCGCTGGTGCAGTTCGCCCGCCCGTACATCTACACCACCAGCCAGCCACCGGCGCTGGCCTGCGCCACGCTCAAGGCGCTGGCGTTGCTGCGCGAAGAGCGCTGGCGCCGCGAGCACCTGACGGCGTTGATTCGCCAGTTCCGCGAAGGTGCGCAGCAGTTGGGGCTGACCCTGATGGACAGCCACACGGCCATCCAGCCGATCCTGATCGGTGATGCCGCGCAGGCCATGGCGCTGTCGCGCATGCTGCGCGAGCGCGGGCTGCTGGTGACCGCCATTCGCCCGCCCACCGTTCCGGCAGGCAGTGCCCGCTTGCGGGTGACCTTGAGCGCGGCCCACAGCGCGGCGCAGGTCCAGCTATTGTTGAATGCATTGGCCGAGTGTTACCCACAACTGGAGTCCGCCGATGCGTAACCGACTGATCCTTCTGCCCGGCTGGGGCCTGGGCACCGCGTCGCTGGAGCCGCTGGCCGCCAGCCTGCGGGCCCAGGACCCGCGCCTGCACATCGACCTGATGCCGCTGCCGGAGCTGGCCGACAGCGACCCTGCCGCCTGGGTCGAGCACCTGGACCGAAAGCTGCCGACCGACGCCTGGCTGGGCGGCTGGTCGCTGGGCGGCATGCTCGCCAGTGCTTTGGCGCACAAGCGCGGCGACCATTGCTGCGGCCTGCTGACCCTGGCCAGCAACCCGAGCTTCGTGGCCCGCGCGGACTGGCCCCACGGCATGGCCCCGGACACCTTTGGCACCTTCCTCGATGGTTGTCGCAGCCACACCCAGGTCACCCTCAAGCGTTTTTGCACCCTGTGCAGCGACGGCGCGCAACAGCCGCGTACCTTGCTGCGCCAGTTGGGCGTAGGCGTGCCGGACACCGACCCGCTGTACCTGGCCTGCGGGCTTGAAGTGCTGGCGGCGCTGGACACGCGCAATGCCCTGGAGCACTACGGCGGCCCGCAGCTGCACTTGTTCGCCGGCAGCGATGCGCTGGTGCCGGCCAGTGCGGCCAAGGCCCTGAGCGACCTGTTGCCCGACGTGGAAGTCGGCCTGGTCGAAGACAGTTCCCACGCCTTCCTGCTGGAATACCCCCAGGAGCTGGCAGCGGGCATCAAGAGTTTCCTGCATGAGAGTGGCGATGACTGACCTTTCCCACCCAACCCTGCCCGGCAGCCTGCCGGACAAGCGCCAGGTGGCGGCTTCCTTCTCCCGCGCGGCGGCCAGCTACGACAGCGTCGCGGCGCTGCAGCGGGCGGTTGGCCTGGCGCTGCTTGGGCAGTTGCCCGATGCGCTGGCGCCTGCGCGCTGGCTCGACATGGGCAGTGGTACAGGGCATTTCAGCCGGGTGTTGGCCGAGCGTTTCAGCAATGCCGAAGGCGTGGCGGTGGATATCGCCGAGGGCATGCTGCGCCATGCCCGCGAACAGGGTGGGGCGCTGCACCATGTGGCGGGGGACGCCGAGCGCTTGCCGCTGCGTGAGGCCAGCATCGACCTGCTGTTCAGCAGCCTGGCGGTACAGTGGTGTGGCCAGTTCGCCAGCGTGCTGGGCGAGGCTCGGCGGGTACTGCGCCCGGGTGGGGTGATGGCCTTCAGCAGCCTGTGCGTCGGCACCCTGGATGAGCTGCGCGCCAGCTGGCAGGCGGTGGATGGCATGGTGCACGTCAACCGCTTCCGGCGTTTTGAGGATTACCAGCGGTTGTGTGCTGAAAGTGGCCTGGAACTGATCGGGCTGCAGTGCCGCCCGCACGTGCTGTACTACCCCGATGTACGCAGCCTGACCCACGAGCTCAAGGCCCTTGGCGCGCACAACCTCAACCCCGGGCGGCCTTCGGGGCTGACCGGGCGCGCGCGCATGCAGGGCCTGTTGCAGGCTTATGAGCAGTTCCGACGGCCCCAGGGCCTGCCGGCCACCTACCAGGTGGTCTATGGTGTGTTGCGCAAACCCATGGCAGAGGGGCTGTGAGATGAGCCAGGCGTATTTTATCGCCGGTACCGACACCGATGTCGGCAAGACCACCATCGCCGCCGGCCTGCTGCGCGCGGCGCGGCTGCAGAACCTCAGCACCCTGGCGGCCAAGCCGGTAGCTTCGGGGTGCGTGAACACGCCCAAAGGGCTGCGCAATAGCGACGCCCTGGCGCTGATCGACGAGAGTTCGGTCAAGCTGGCTTATGAAGAGGTCAACCCCTACGCCTTCGAGCCGGCCATCGCGCCGCACGTGGCTGCCCGTGAGGCGGGGGTGGCGCTGGAGGTGCCGGTACTGCTCAGGGCCATGCAGCATGTGCTGGGCCAGCAGGCTGACTTCACTTTGGTTGAAGGCGCGGGGGGCTGGCGCGTGCCGCTTTCCGGCCACGCCAACCTGTCTGACCTGGCGATTGCCCTGAAACTGCCAGTGATACTGGTGGTGGGGGTGCGGCTGGGGTGCATCAACCATGCGCTGCTCAGTGCCGAGGCCATCGCCCGGGACGGGCTGCAGCTGGCCGGCTGGGTGGCGAACATCGTCGACCCACGCACCTCGCGGCTTGAAGAAAACCTCGCCAGCCTGGCCGAGCGCCTGCCGGCGCCATGCCTGGGGCGGGTGCCGTGGCTGAAGCAGGCCACCGCCGAGGCGGTGGCCGAGCACCTGCAATTGGACCTGCTGGATTAGCAGCGCCTCTGTAGGAGCCGGCAAGCGGGCTCCCGCTGGTATCACTTGTCTCTATTAGCTGGCACAGGGCTATTAGTGATTTAAACGGGCCTTTTGCCCGGCGCCCTGCTTTAATTGCCACTGTTCAATTCATCCAGCGTCACGGAGTACTGACATGGACATCAACACCAGCTCCGCCTTCTACGCGGGCCTCGGTGCCATCCAGGCCGGGCAGAACCGCGTCGATCAGGCCGCCCAGCAGATCGCCAGCAGCACCAGCCAGTCCACCGACTACCAGGCCGAGCGCCTGCGTGGCGTCGACCGCAGCCAGCAGATGGACCTTGCCACCAGCACCGTCGAACTGGCGTTGGGCAAGCAGGAAGTCGAGCTGGGTGTGAAAGTCGCCAAGGCATCCGACGAACTGCTCGGTCGGTTCATCGACACCTACGCCTGATTCAAGCCGTTACCACTCGCGGGGCGAGCCCGCCCCCATGCCTGCCTTGCTGCAGTTGCGTGGGAGCAGGCTTGCCCCGCGATGCTTTTGGCTGGAAGTGGCATAAATGCCATGTTCGGCGGCGTAAATGTCGCTATTCCCTCTCCTTGACAAGACTGCCCCCTAAACGTAAGTTTCAAACAACTGTTTGACCGAAAGCCACCAAGAGCTGGTCGGTATCCGCGGTCTCCCTACCGAACTCATCACAGAGGTTCATCGCAATGCCTGATTACAAAGCCCCCTTGCGTGATATCCGCTTCGTCCGCGACGAACTGCTCGGCTATGAGGCGCACTATCAGAGCCTGCCGGGCTGCCAGGACGCAACGCCGGACATGGTCGATGCGATCCTCGAAGAAGGCGCGAAATTCTGTGAGCAGGTGCTGGCACCGCTGAACCGCGTCGGCGACCAGGAAGGCTGCACCTGGAGCGAGTCTGGCGTGAAGACCCCGACCGGCTTCAAGCAAGCCTACGAGCAGTTCGTTGAAGGTGGCTGGCCGAGCCTGGCCCATGACGTCGAACACGGCGGCCAGGGCCTGCCGGAGTCGCTGGGCCTGGCCCTGAGCGAAATGGTCGGCGAGTCGAACTGGTCGTGGGGCATGTACCCGGGCCTGTCCCATGGCGCGATGAACACCATCTCCGCCCACGGTACCCCTGAGCAACAGCACACCTACCTGACCAAACTGGTATCGGGTGAGTGGACCGGCACCATGTGCCTGACCGAGCCGCACTGCGGCACCGACCTAGGCATGCTGCGCACCAAGGCCGAACCCCAGGCCGACGGCAGCTACAAGGTGTCCGGCACCAAGATCTTCATCTCGGCCGGTGAGCACGACATGGCCGACAACATCGTCCACATCGTCCTGGCCCGCCTGCCCGATGCACCGGCCGGCACCAAAGGCATTTCGCTGTTCATCGTGCCGAAGTTCCTGCCCAACGCCGAAGGCGGCGTGGGCGAGCGCAACGGCGTGAGCTGCGGCTCCATCGAGCACAAGATGGGCATCCACGGCAACGCCACCTGCGTGATGAACTTCGACGCCGCCACCGGCTACCTGATCGGCCCGGCCAACAAGGGCCTGAACTGCATGTTCACCTTCATGAACACTGCACGCCTGGGTACCGCGCTGCAGGGCCTGGCCCACGCTGAAGTGGCCTTCCAGGGTGGCCTGAAGTACGCCCGCGAGCGCCTGCAGATGCGCGCCCTGACCGGCCCGAAAGCCCCGGACAAGGCCGCCGACCCGATCATCGTCCACCCGGACGTGCGCCGCATGCTGCTGACCATGAAAGCCTTCGCCGAAGGCAACCGCGCGATGGTGTACTTCACCGCCAAGCAGGTGGACATCGTCAAGTACAGCCAGGACGAAGAAGAGCGCAAGAAGGCTGACGCCCTGCTGGCGTTCCTCACCCCGATCGCCAAGGCGTTCATGACCGAAGTCGGTTTCGAGTCCGCCAACCATGGCGTGCAGATTTACGGTGGCCACGGTTTCATTGCCGAGTGGGGCATGGAGCAGAACGTGCGCGACAGCCGTATCTCGATGCTGTACGAAGGCACCACCGGCATTCAGGCCCTCGACCTGCTGGGCCGCAAGGTGCTGATGACCCAGGGCGAGGCGCTCAAGGGCTTCACCAAGATCGTGCACAAGTTCTGCCAGGGCCAGGAAGGCAACGAAGCCACCCGTGAGTTCGTCGAGCCGCTGGCCGCGATCAACAAGGAGTGGGGCGAGCTGACCATGAAGATCGGCATGGCCGCCATGAAGGACCGCGAAGAAGTCGGCGCGGCGTCGGTGGACTACCTGATGTACTCGGGTTACGCCTGCCTTGCCTACTTCTGGGCCGACATCGCCCGCCTGGCCGCCGAGAAGCTGGCTGCCGGCACCAGCGAAGAGGCGTTCTACACCGCCAAGCTGCAGACCGCGCGCTTCTACTTCCAGCGCATCCTGCCGCGCACCCGCACCCACGTGGCGAGCATGCTGTCGGGCGCCGACAACCTGATGGCGATGAAGGACGAAGACTTCGGTCTGTCCTACTGAGCCTGACGGCTGTACAGAAAACCGCCTGCCCTCACCGGCAGGCGGTTTTTTTGCTTTGGGCACTGGGGCGTGGAGCAACTGTCTTGTGCTGCCTGCGCTGGCCTCATCGCCGGCAAGCCGGCTCTCATAGAACAAACTAGAACTCATTGATTTAACACGGTCCCTGTGGGAAGCGGCCTTGTGTCGCGATGGGGCGCGAAGCGGCCCCAAGGCCTCGACCTCATGCGAAATTGCCGGGGCTGCTGCGCAGCCCATCGCGACACAAGGCCGCTTCCCACAAGGGCCGTGGCGCATCTGCGAGACCAGTTCTCTGCGCGACAGCGCAGCCCGCAGGGCTGCTCCCTACCCTCTGCAACATGAAATATGTGCCAGCCCGACGCATCCGGTAACGATCACCCCTCAAGCATCCCGCCCGACCTGCCGTTAAACCGACGTCAAAATTTATCTATTCATGTGCGCTGCCGATGAAGTAAGGGCACAATGCCATTATTGATCTGCCGGGTCGGAGATTACCCTTGTTTCGTTTATCCGCTGTACGCCCGAGCCACTTCCTGCCTTCGCTGTTGCTGTTGGTGGCGGGGCTTGCCGCAGCCTATGTAAGAGACCTCAGCGTCTTCTTCACTTCACTGTTCAACGTGCTGCCAACCTTGGTGCTGCTGCTCGGCGGCGCCTATTGCGCGGTGTACCGTCGCCAGCGCGAGCTGTTCTTGATGGTCACGGTGTACATCGCCTATTTTTTGCTCGACACCCAGACCGACTATTACCGCGACAACGGCCGGGTGCGCGAGGACGCGGCGGTGATCTTCCACCTGGTGTGCCTGCTGTTGCCGGCGCTGTTCGGCTTGTACGCGGCCTGGCAGGAGCGCACCCACCTGGCTCAGGACATGCTCGCCCGCTTTGCCGTGCTGTTCGCCGTGGGCAGCGTGGCGGTAGCGCTGGAGCAGAGTTTCCCGGAGGCGCTGCTGGGCTGGCTGGCGGAGATCCGCTGGCCGTCGCTGCATGGCCAGTGGATGAGCCTGATCCAGTTGGCCTACCCGTTGTTTCTGGTGGTATTCATCCTGCTGGTGGTGCAGTACCTGCGTGAGCCGCGGCCACTGCATGCGGCGCAGGTCATCGGCCTGCTTGGCATCTTCTGGATGCTGCCCAAAACGTTCATTCTGCCGTTCACCCTGAACATCATGTGCAGCCAGGTGATGCTGATGATCGCCGCCGCGGTGTCCCACGAGGCTTATCAGATGGCCTTCCGCGACGAGTTGACCGGCCTGCCGGGCCGGCGTGCGCTGAACGAGCGCATGCAGCGCCTGGGGCGCAACTACGTGATCGCCATGACCGACGTCGACCACTTCAAGAAATTCAACGACACCCATGGCCATGATGTCGGCGACCAGGTGCTGCGCCTGGTCGCCAGCCGGCTGTCCAAGGTGACCGGGGGCGGGCGCGCCTACCGCTACGGTGGTGAGGAGTTCGCCTTGGTGTTCGCCGGCAAGACCATCGAGGAATGCCTGCCGCACCTGGAAGCGGTGCGCGAAATGATCGCCAACTACGCCATTCAGCTGCGCGACCAGAACAGCCGCCCGCAGGATGATTCGGCCGGGCGCCAGCGGCGTAATGGCAGCGCCAACACCACGGTGTCGGTGACCATCAGTATCGGGGTGGCCGAACGGCTGGTGGATCACCGCAACCCTGAAGAGGTGCTCAAGTCTGCCGACCAGGCGCTGTACAGCGCCAAGGGCGCCGGGCGCAACTGCGTGATGGCCTACGGTCAGCAATCACGCCGTGGAGCCGTTCGCATGGCGTGACTGTGGCTGACTATTCAGTCGAATGATGACCCTATGTCTCGTAAAAGTTGTTCGGTTACACTGCTTCCAACCCAGTGCCGCGGTCCTGCCGGACCGCCCCGACCCTTATAGCGAGAGGTTGTCATGGCTGACTATAAAGCGCCCCTGCGCGATATGCGCTTCGTCCTCAACGAAGTCTTCAACGTGGCCGAACTCTGGTCGCAACTGCCGGGCCTTGCCGAGGTGGTGGACGCCGATACCGCCATGGCCGTGCTCGAGGAGGCCGGCAAGGTCACCAGCAAGAGCATCGCCCCGCTGAGCCGCGCCGCCGACGAAGAAGGTTGCCACTGGGACAACGGCGCAGTGCGCACCCCGGCAGGCTTCATCGAGGCCTACAACACCTACGCCGAAGGCGGCTGGGTGGGTGTTGGCGGCGACCCGCAGTTCGGTGGCATGGGCATGCCCAAGGCCATCTCGGCGCAGGTCGAGGAAATGGTCAACGCCTCCAGCCTGGCCTTCGGCCTGTACCCGATGCTCACCGCCGGCGCCTGCCTGTCGATAAACGCCCACGCCAGTGAAGCGCTGAAGGAGCAATACCTGCCGAACATGTACGCCGGCGTCTGGGCCGGGTCCATGTGCCTGACCGAACCCCACGCCGGCACCGACCTGGGCATCATCCGCACCAAGGCCGAACCCCAGGCCGACGGCAGCTACAAGGTCAGCGGCACCAAGATCTTCATAACCGGCGGCGAACACGACCTTACCGAGAACATCATCCACCTGGTGCTGGCCAAGCTACCCGACGCCCCGGCGGGCCCCAAGGGCATCTCGCTGTTTCTGGTGCCCAAGTTCCTGGTCAACGCCGACGGCAGCCTGGGTGCGCGCAACCCGGCGACCTGCGGCTCGATTGAACACAAGATGGGCATCCAGGCTTCGGCCACCTGCGTGATGAACTTCGACGAGGCGGTGGGTTACATCGTCGGTGAGCCGAACAAGGGCCTTGCGGCCATGTTCACCATGATGAACTACGAGCGCCTGGGGGTCGGCATTCAGGGCCTGGCCTCGGCCGAGCGCTCCTACCAGAACGCCGTGGAGTACGCCCGCGACCGCTTGCAGAGCCGTGCCCCGACCGGCCCGCAGGCCAAGGACAAGGTCGCCGACCCGATCATCGTCCACCCCGACGTGCGGCGCATGCTGCTGACCATGAAAGCCCTGATCGAGGGCGGCCGGGCGTTTTCCACCTACGTGGCGATGCAACTGGACAGCGCCAAATACAGCGAAGACCCGGCCACCCGCAAGCGCAGCGAAGAGCTGGTGGCATTGCTGACCCCGGTGGCCAAGGCGTTCCTCACCGACCTGGGCCTGGAATGCACCGTGCACGGCCAGCAGGTATTCGGCGGCCATGGTTACATCCGTGAATGGGGCCAGGAGCAACTGGTGCGCGATGTACGCATCACCCAGATCTACGAAGGCACCAACGGTATCCAGGCCCTGGACCTGGTGGGGCGCAAGGTGGTGGCCAGCGGCGGTGCGTATTACAAGCTGTTCGCCGATGAGATCCGCCAGTTCATCGCCAGTGCCGGTGCCGAGCAGGGCGAGTTCACCCAGCCGCTGGAGCAGGCGCTGGGCCAGCTTGACGAGCTGACCGATTGGGTGCTGCACAAGGCTAAGGGTAACCCTGATGAGATCGGAGCGGCTTCGGTGGAGTATCTGCACGCCTTCGGTTATGTGGCATATGCCTACATGTGGGCGCTGATGGCCCGGGCGGCGCAGGCCGGTGAGGGCGATGAAGAGTTCTATGGCGCCAAGCTTGGTACTGCGCGGTTCTACTTTGCACGCCTGCTGCCGCGGGTACAGTCGCTGGTGACGTCGGTAAAAGCCGGGAGCGAGTCGCTTTACCTGCTGGATGCTGCGCAGTTCTGAGGACGTAAACACCGTTGGTAAGCCGGTTCCTACAGGCGAGTGCAGCCTTGTCGCAGCCGGCTTGCCGGCGATGCTGTCGGGGCTCAGGGAATGTATGAGAACACCACGTCCGTGTAAGCTTTTTCCTACATTACGCGGTGACTTTTCTCCTCTTTCCTACAATTGGATCCACGGTTACTCTTTCTTACATGGACGGAGCGCAGGAAGCGCAATGGACAGAACAGGGACACACGTAGGATTTCCTGCCAGGACGGCGGGGCGAAAGGGATGTCACAAGGGAAACAGTCTGGGAAACCCCGCTTCGGCGGGGTTTTCTTTGTGCGCGTGTTTTAGCCCAGCACATCCAGCGGCGAGCCGGTGGGCTGGCGCGGCTCGGTTTCTGCCTCCAGCAGCGTGCGCAGCAGCTCCACCGAAGCCTGCTGGCGCTGGGCATCACGAAACACCAGCCCGACCTTGAGCGGCACCCGCGGCTCGCTCAGCGGCTTCCACAAAAGCTCATGGTCATCCTCGGCGGCATCCTTGGCCCGCCCGGGCAAAATCGTCGCCAGCGAGGTGTGCGCCAGGCTGTCGAGAATCCCCGCCATGTTGTTCATCTCGGCTTGCACCTGTGGCCTGCGGCCCTGGTTGGCCAGCTGTTCTTTCCAGATCTGGCGGATCTGGAACTCCTCACCCAGCATCAGCATCGGCAGCTCAGCGGCCTGGCGAATCGAGACCTTCTTGAAGTCCTTCAGCGGGTGGGTATTGGGGATGACAAGTTGCAGTTCGTCTTCGTACAGCAGCAGGCCGTGCAGGCCTGGCTGGCGTGGCGGCAGGTAGCTGATGCCGATGTCCAGGTTGCCGTTGAGCAGGCGCCGTTCGATCTCCAGCCCCGACAGTTCATAGATTTGCACCACCAGGTGCGGCTGGGCCTTGCGTACCCGCTCGAGCAACTGCGGCACCAGGCTCGGGCGTACGGTTTGCAGCACGCCGATGGCCAGGGTGCGCAGGGCCTGGCCCTTGAAGTTGCGCATGGCCTCGTGGGCCCGTTGCAGGCCGTCGAGCAGCGGCTGGGCGTGGTTGTACAGGGTGTGGGCGGCCAGGGTTGGCAGCAGGCGCTTGTTGCTGCGCTCGAACAGGCTCAGGTCGAGGCTGTGCTCGAGCTGGCGGATCTGCTGCGACAGGGCCGGCTGCGACAGTGAAAGGCGTTCGGCGGCGCGGCCCACATGGCCTTCTTCATAGACCGCGACGAAATAGCGCAGTTGGCGAAAATCCATAAGTATTACTTATTGAAAAAGCTGTTAAAACGAAATGGCCCGCACGGCCGTTGAAGCCTAGTCTAGCGCCGTACTACAGCAGGTTACAGCGCTGCACAGCGTGATTGTTACCCCGCATGAAAAACACTTTTGATAGGCAAGGCAAAATAACCACCTGGCGCTCGACCGGGGGGCCTTGACCGCCGCTGACCGTGATTGGCTGGAGCCCCGATGAACCTGTTCAAGCTGCGCCGCCCGGCGCCTGCCGCTGCCGAGCCCAAGCCTGCCCCGGCCGTGGCCGCCGCGCAGCCTTCCGGCCAGCGGCTGATGCCTGGTGCTCAGCAGGCACCGCACGTGTTCGTGCGTGGCCAAGGCTCCTGGCTGTGGGACAACGCTGGCCACGCCTACCTGGACTTCAGCCAGGGCTGTGCGGTCAACAGCCTCGGCCATAGCCCGAGCGTGCTGGTCAAGGCGCTGGCCAGCCAGGCCCAGGCGCTGATCAACCCCGGTGCAGGCTTTGCCAGCCATGCCCTGCTGGGCCTGGCCGAGCGCTTGTGCCAAAGCACTGGCAGCGACCAGGCCTACCTGCTCAACAGCGGCTCCGAAGCCTGCGAGGGGGCGATCCGCCTGGCGCGCAAGTGGGGCCAGCTGCACCGAGGCGGCGCCTATCACATCATCACCGCCAGCCAGGCCTGCCATGGCCGCAGCCTGGGTGCGCTGTCGGCGTCCGACCCGCTGCCGTGCAACCGCTGCGAACCGGGCCTGCCAGGTTTCAGCAAGGTGCCGTTCAACGACCTGGCGGCGCTGCATGCCGAGGTCGACTCGCGCACCGTGGCGATCATGCTCGAACCGATCCAGGGCGCGGCCGGGGTGATCCCGGCCACCCGCGAGTACCTGCAAGGGGTGCAGCAGTTGTGCCGTGAACTGGGCATCCTGCTGATCCTCGATGAAGTGCAGACCGGGGCAGGGCGCTGCGGTGCACTGCTGGCAGAAGAAACCTACGGCGTGCGCGCTGACATCATCACCCTGGGCAAGGGCCTGGGCGGCGGGGTGCCCCTGGCGGCGCTGCTGGCCCGTGGCAGCGCCTGCTGCGCCGAGCCCGGCGAGCTGCAGGGCAGCCACCATGGCAACGCACTGATGAGCGCGGCGGGCCTGGCAGTGCTGGACACCGTGCTGGCGCCGGGCTTCTTCGAGCAGGTGCAGGACAACGGGCGCCACCTGCGTGACGGCCTCAGCCGCCTGGCGGGCCGTTACGGCCAGGGCGAGGTGCGTGGGCAAGGTTTGCTGTGGGCCATGCAACTGCGCGAAAACGATGCCCAGGCGCTGCTGGCCGAGGCCCTGCACGAGGGGCTGCTGCTCAGCGCACCGCAGGCCGACGTGCTGCGGTTTTCGCCGGCGCTGACGGTCAGTCGGGGCAGCATCGACGAGATGCTGCTGCGCCTGGCCCGGGCCTTCGCCCGCCTGCATGCCCGGCAACACGACCGCCAAGCGGTGACCGCCTGACAGGGCACCCCGGCAACTGAATTTTCAACGAACCGTCTCGCGTTTCTGCGCACCGCCCCTGGCCAAGAGGTATTTGGCTCGGGGCGTTTTTTTTGCCTGTGGAACCTCTGGGCAGCGCGGCGAGTCTTTGTTTTAACCCTTCAAGGAGCGCTTCGTATGGACTTCATCCGCATCATCATCGCGATCATTCTGCCGCCACTGGGGGTGTTCCTTCAGGTCGGCTTCGGTGGGGCGTTCTGGCTGAACATTCTGCTGACGCTGCTGGGGTACATCCCGGGGATCGTGCATGCGGTGTACATCATCGCCAAGCGTTAGAGCCATACCTCTGTAGGAGCCGGCTCGCCGGCTCCTACAGAGGGGGCGTCTTTTCAGCCAGCACCTGGCAATAGAACTTCCACTCCTCCTCCAGCGCATGGGCCAGGTTCGCCGCCTGGCGAAAGCCATGGCGCTCACCCTGGTAAAAATGCCCGACCGCCTCGATACCGTTGGCCTTTAACGCGGCCAGCATCGAGCGGGTCTGCTCCGGCACCACCACCGCATCCAGCTCGCCCTGGAAGAAGATCACCGGCACGCGAATGTGCTCGGCATGCAGCAGCGGCGTGCGCTGGCGGTAACGCTCGGCATCCTGCACCGGGTCGCCGATCAGCCAGTCGAGGTAGTCGCCTTCGAACTTGTGGGTTGCCCGGCCCAGCGCCAGCGGATCGCTGACGCCATACAGGCTGGCGCCGGCGCGGAACACATCGTGGAAGGCCAGGGCGCAGAGGGTGGTGTAGCCACCGGCACTGCCGCCGCGAATGAAGGCTTTGCCCGGGTCGATCAACCCTTGCCCGGCCAGGTGGTTCACCACCGCGCAGGCATCCTCCACGTCGGCTTCGCCCCAGCGCAGGTGCAGCGCCTGGCGATAGGCACGGCCATAGCCGCTACTGCCGCGGTAGTTGAGGTCGGCCACGGCGAAGCCGCGCTGCGTCCAGTACTGGATGCGCGGGTCGAGCACCGGGTAGCAGGCCGAGGTGGGGCCGCCGTGGATGAACAGCACCAGTGGCGATGGGCCCTTGCCGGCCATGGCCGGGTAGAAGAAACCATGGGCCTCGCCATCACCGCTGGGGTAGCGCAGCGGCTGCGGCTGGCTGATACGTGCGGCTGGCAGCACTTCAGCGCCGCCAGCAAGGATGCTGACTGCGTGGCTGTACCGGTCGATGGCGATAACGGCTGGCGGGCTGATGGGCGAGGCGGCGATGGCGTAAAGCTGGTCGGCGTCCATCGCCAGGCTGCGAAAGCGGGTGTAGGCGCTGGCGTAGCGTGCCATTTCGCCGTCACTTGTGCGCAGGCCCAACTGGCCGAAGCCGTTCTCGAACCAGCTGGCCAGGTAGCTTGCCGGGCCCAAGGGCAGCCAGGTGCTGGCGCCCAGTTGCCAAGGCGCCGCGGCGTGGTCGGCGGCTGCGGCGGGCAGGGCCTGCCAGTGGCCATCGACTTCACCCCAGGGCTGCCAGTGGCCGTTGCGGTCGGACAGGCAGTACAGCCGGCCGGCTGCATCGAAGCGGGGTTGTTGCAGTGACTCGTCAGCACCGGCTATGCAGCGTGCCGGGCCCCAGCCTTCGCCAGCGCGCTCGCGGCACATCAGGCGGGTGACGGTCCACGGCTGCGCTGGGCGGTCCCATTCGACCCAGGCCAGGCGCTGGCCATCCGGGCTGAGGGTTGGCGAGGCGTAAAAGTCCGCACCTTCAGCCAGCACCTGGCTCACGCCGTCGGCCAATGCCACCAGGCGGTGCTCCACCTGTTCTGTGTGGCGCTCCTCGACCATCAGCAGCATGCCGTCGTGCCACTGCAGGTCGCCGTAGCGGCAGGCGCTGTCGCAGGTCACGGGGGTGGGGGCCGAGCCGTCCAGTGCCTGGGTGTACACCTGCTGATCCTTTTCGTTGACGAACAACAGCCCGTCGCCGCCCAGGCAAAAGCTGCCGCCGCCGTATTCGTACACCCGGCTGCGCACGCTGAAGCCCTCGGGGGTGAGGCAGCGGGCCTGGTGATAGAGCCAGTGCCAGATGCGGCAGGCGCCGTCGGCGGGGCGGAATTCGACCCAGAACAGGCCATCGATGCTGACCTTCAGTTCGGCGAAGTCGGTACCGGCGGCCACCGCCTGGGCGGCGCTGAACTCAGCCACGGGCGATGACCTGGGAATTGCGTTCGTTGCGGAAGGTCATCTGCTCGATCTTGAGCGTGGCGTGTTCGGCCTCTTCGCGGGCCTTGAGGATGATGCCGTGGTCCGGCGACTTGCCGCACACCGGGTCCGCCTTGCTGGCGTCGCCGGTGAGCATGAAGGCCTGGCAGCGGCAGCCGCCGAAGTCCTTTTCTTTTTCGTCGCACGAGCGGCACGGCTCGGGCATCCAGTCGAAACCGCGGAAGCGGTTGAAGCCGAAAGAGTCGTACCAGATGTGCTGCAGGTCGTGGTCGCGCACGTTGGGGAACTGCACCGGCAACTGGCGCGCACCATGGCAGGGCAGGGCGGTGCCGTCGGGGGTGATGGTCAGGAACAGGCTGCCCCAGCCGTTCATGCAGGCCTTGGGGCGCTCCTCGTAGTAGTCCGGGGTGACGAAGATCAGCTTGCAGGCGCTGCCGGCGGCCTTGAGCTTTTCGCGGTACTGGTTGGTGATGTGCTCGGCCCGCTCCAGTTGTTCGCGGGTTGGTAACAGGCCCAACCGGTTGAGGTGCGCCCAGCCGTAGAACTGGCAGGTGGCGAGCTCGACGAAGTCGGCTTCTAGGGCAATGCACAGCTCGATGATGCGGTCGATCTTGTCGATGTTGTGCCGGTGGGTGACGAAGTTCAGCACCATGGGGTAGCCATGGGCTTTGACCGCCCGGGCCATCTCCAGCTTTTGCGCGAAGGCCTTTTTCGAGCCGGCCAGCAGGTTGTTCACCTGCTCGTCGCTGGCCTGGAAGCTGATCTGGATATGGTCCAGCCCGGCTTGCTTGAAGGCGGCGATCTTCTGCTCGGTGAGGCCGATGCCAGAGGTGATCAGGTTGGTGTAGTAGCCCAGGCGCCGGGCTTCGCCGATCAGTTCGGCGAGGTCCTGGCGCACCAGCGGCTCGCCGCCGGAAAAGCCGATTTGCGCGGCGCCCATTTCACGGGCTTGGGCCATTACCTTGAACCACTGTTCGGTGCTCAGTTCCTTGCCCTGTTTGGCGAAGTCCAGGGGGTTGGAGCAGTACGGGCATTGCAGCGGGCAGCGGTAGGTGAGTTCGGCCAGCAGCCACAGCGGCAGGCCGACCGGCGCCTCAGGCGAGGCTGATCCAGTGTTCGGCACGGGCCACCTCCATGAATTGCTCGATGTCATCGCCGACTTCGGGCACGTCGGGGAATTGCTGTTGCAGCGCATCGATGATCGCCGCGACGCTGCGCTGGCCGTCGATCAGCCCGCCGATCAGGCCGGCGCTGTCGTTGAGCTTGATCATGCCTTCGGGGTACAGCAGCACGTGGCCTTTTTGTGCCGGTTCGTACTGGAAGCGATAGCCGGGGCGCCAGTTGGGTGTGAGGTTGCGGTCGAAACTCATAGGGCGATCCCCTTGTGCCATACCCGTTGATCGGTGACGGTGTGATAAGGCGGGCGGTTCAGCTCGTAGGCCATGCTCATGGCGTCGAGCATGCTCCACAGGATATCCAGCTTGAACTGCAGGATTTCCAGCATACGCTCCTGGCCCGCGCGGGTGGTGTAGTGCTGCAGGGTGATCGCCAGGCCGTGCTCCACGTCACGTCGTGCCTGGCCCAGGCGGGTGCGGAAGTACTCGTAGCCGGCCGGGTCGATCCACGGGTAGTGCTGCGGCCAGCTGTCCAGGCGCGACTGGTGAATTTGCGGGGCGAACAGTTCGGTCAGCGAACTGCTGGCCGCCTCCTGCCAGCTGGCGCGGCGGGCGAAGTTGACGTAGGCGTCCACCGCAAAGCGCACGCCGGGCAGCACCAGCTCTTGGCTGCGCAACTGGTCGGGGTCCAGGCCCACGGCCTGGCCCAGGCGCAGCCAGGCTTCGATGCCACCGTCCTCGCCGGGGGCGCCGTCGTGGTCGAGCAGGCGCTGGATCCACTCGCGGCGGATTTCGCGGTCCGGGCAGTTGGCCAGGATCGCGGCATCCTTCAGCGGGATGTTGACCTGGTAGTAGAAGCGGTTGGCCACCCAGCCCTGGATTTGCTCGCGGCTGGCGCGGCCTTCGTACATCGCCACGTGGTAGGGGTGGTGGATGTGGTAGAAGGCGCCCTTGGCGCGCAGGGCCTGCTCGAATTCGGCAGGGGACAGGGGCATTGCATCGCTCATGGGGGGCTCCTGTGAGGGGTGGTTGTGCAAGGGCAGCCTTTACAACTCGATACTCATGCCGTCGAAGGCCACTTCCACACCCCGGCGCTGCACCTCGGCCCGCTCGGGCGAGTCTTCATCGAGGATCGGGTTGGTGTTGTTGATGTGGATAAGCACCTTGCGCTGGCGCGCGAAGCCGTCCAGCACCTCGAGCATGCCGCCTGGGCCGTTCTGTGCCAGGTGGCCCATTTCGCGGCCGGTGCGGGTGCCGACGCCGCGGCGCTGCATCTCGTCATCCTCCCACAGGGTGCCGTCCACCAGCAGGCAGTCGGCGCCGTGCATCATCGCCAGCAGCTTGTCGTCCACCTGGCCCAGGCCCGGGGCGTAGAACAGCTTGCCGCCGGTGCGGGTGTCCTCCACCAGCAGGCCGAGGTTGTCGCCCGGGTGCGGGTCGAAGCGGTGCGGCGAGTAGGGCGGCGCGGCGCTGCGCAGCGGGAAGGGGGTGAAACGCAGGTTGGGGCAGGCGTCGATGACGAAGCTGCCTTCAAGCTCGATGCGGTTCCACTCAAGGCCGCCGTTCCAGTGGCTGAGCATGTTGAACAGCGGAAAACCGGTGGTCAGGTCCTGGTGGACCATGTCGGTGCACCACACCTTGTGCGGGCAACCTTCACGCAGGCTGAGCAGGCCGGTGGTGTGGTCGATCTGGCTGTCCAGCAGCACGATGGCGTCGATGCCGGTATCACGCAGGGCGCGGGCCGGTTGCATCGGGGCAAAGGCCTGCAACTGGGCGCGGATATCCGGCGAGGCGTTGCACAAGATCCAGTGCTCGCCGTCGTCGGAAAGCGCGATGGACGACTGGGTGCGGGCCGTGGCGCGCAGGGTGCCGTCGCGGTAACCCTTGCAGTTGACGCAGTTGCAGTTCCACTGCGGGAACCCGCCACCGGCGGCAGAGCCGAGAATCTGGATGTGCATGGCCACTCTCTATCTATGCAATTAACCGTAACTGAAAACAAAAACGCCCCGGCGGGCCGAGGCGTTGAACCGCAGAACGGCTGATCAGCGGTTGGCGAAGTACATGGTGACTTCGAAGCCGATACGCAGGTCGGTGTAAGCAGGTTTGGTCCACATGGGATGTCTCCTTCCGGATGGGGTGGGTTGAACAACTGTTCATTGGGTACCGCCTGGTGCAGGAGGTTCCCTGAAAGGGGTTGCGCTATCTTACAAGAATTATTTGTACTAAAAGGTTAATTCTTCGAAAAGCGCTGTTACGTTTCAGGTAACAATCCACCTGCACCTACTGCCAGCGAGCTTCCGGTGCTGCGGCATTGGCCAGGCAGAGCCAGCCGTGGCGGGCGCTGATCAGTTGCTGCAACAAAACGTCCAGAGAGTGCTGCTCGACTTTCAGAATAGACCAGCGTGTGTAGGAAAGGTCCGAATTGTGTTTCGCGATATGCGCCTGCCACAGCCATTCGCTGACCTCGGCATTGGCCATGGCGTTTTCGTCGAACTGCTCGGCCAGTTGCTGGCGCGCCGTGGCGTTCAGGCGTACGCCTTGCTGCAGCAGTTCGAGCACATGGTCGAGGATCTGCCTGTGGCTGGCGTGGGGCGACTGCACGCCGAACAGCAGCCCGCCAACCCCTTCGACCTGACGAAAGGCACTGAACACCGCATAGCCCAGTTGCAGCTCGACCCGCAGGCGCTGATACACAGGCCCTTGCAGCAGGTGCGCAAGCAGGCGCCCGGCAGCTTGCAAGGCCTCTGGCAGCGGGCAGAACAGCAGCAGCGCCGCTTCGCTGGCCGAGGTATCGACCTGCCTCCAGTGCTTGCCCCGCAAGGGCGGTGGCGGGGCGAGGTTGCCCGGCTGGCCCATGATGCCTTGCAGCGCGGCGCCCAGTGCGCCGAGCTGGCTGCTGTCGAAGCCACTCGCCAGGCCTCGCCAGCGGGCATGCTGCCAAAGGCTGTCAAGCAAGGGTTGCTCGAGCAGGC
The DNA here is from genome assembly GCF_019139835.1 of Pseudomonas xanthosomatis. Taxonomy (NCBI): domain Bacteria; kingdom Pseudomonadati; phylum Pseudomonadota; class Gammaproteobacteria; order Pseudomonadales; family Pseudomonadaceae; genus Pseudomonas; species Pseudomonas xanthosomatis. The sequence goes on from NZ_CP077075.1 coordinate 1,221,934, forward strand.
AGGCGGGTTGTGGGTGCTTATCAACAGGTTGCAGGGCGCCCGGCAGTGCCTTGAGCAATGCCCTGAGCGGGATCAGCGCTGGTTCGGTGGCAAGGGGGGCATGCCAGTGTTCGGTGGCCGGGCAGCGCAGTAGCGCGAGCGCCTCGTGCACAGCCTTGATTACCGGCTCGGGTTGCCCGGCGATACGCAATTGCCAGAATTGCCCGACGCAGCTCAGCCCCAGTTGCAGCGAGGCCCGCTCGGCACGCGCCTGCAGTGGCTGCAGGGCGCGTTCGAGTATCGGCCAGAAGCGTGCGCGCAGCGGCGAACTGACTTGCCAGCGCAGGTACAGCGCGGCGAACTGGCGGGTGGCGGGCACATCGCCGCTGACCGTCAGGGCGGCTGGCAACGCGGCGGCTGCCGTGCTGAGGGTGTTGTCCAGCAGGGGCTCATCCGCTGGCAGCTGCCACTGGCCTGAGTGGGTGTGGGGCAGGCCGTCCAGTAATGCGTCAAGCGCCGCCAGGCTTTGCGAGCCCGGCCCGTCGAAGGTTTGGCCGGCGCTGTCGCGGCGCGCCAGCTCCAGGGCGCTGGCGGTTTGTTCCTGGCGCTGTTGCAGGCGGGCGTAGCTGTGGTTGAGGCGTTGGTGATCTTGCTGGCGCAAGAAACCCAACCAGCCATACAGCAGCGCGTGGGCCTGGTCACGGTTGGCGGCCTCGGCCAGTTGCAGCTTGAGGTGCCACAGCAACTGCCCGGCGTGGGCATGCAGCAGTTGCGCCTTGCAGTCACGCAGCCAGCCGCGCTGGCGCAGTTCGGCCAGCCAGGTGCCGGCACGGGTGTCGGTGAGGTGGCTGAGCAGCAGGCCCAGGGCCTGCTCGGCGCCGGCTGGCAGGCCGTCATGGGCGAACAATTGGTCGTCACCCTGGGCGGGCGCCAATGGCTGGTCGAGCAGTGGTGGCGGGGCTTGTTGCGCAACCCGCTGCCCTTTGACGAACAGCGCGGCGAACTGCCGGCCGAGCTGTTCCAGTTGTTCCACAGGTTGCGGGCCGGCCAGGCTCAGGATGATCTGCCCGCCGTGGTAGAAGCCTTGGTGAAATTGCGTCAGGGCTTGCTGGAAGGCGGGGTTGCCCAGCGCCAGGCTGTAGCGGTTGCCGGCATGAAAGGCGCTGAGCGGGTGACGTGGCGATACCCGTTGCAGCAGGGCGAACTGCTGTTGCGCTTCGGGGTTGCGTGACCAGGCGATGAACTCGGCATGGATCACCTCCCGTTCGCGGCGCTGACGGGCAAGCCCCAGGTCCGGTTCGGCGAGCATCTGGCACAAGCGCTGCAGGCCACCGGCGAGGGCGGCGGTGGGCACTTCGAAGAAGTAGTCGGTGGTGCGTTCGCGGGTGCTGGCATTGACCTGGCCGCCGAGGCCCTGCACGTAGCGCATCAGGCCGTCTTCCAAGGGAAAGCGCGGGGTGCCGAGGAAGACCAGGTGTTCGAGAAAGTGGGCCAGGCCCGGCCAGTTGGGCGGCGCGTCGTGGCTGCCGGCGTGTACCCGCAGGGCCGCAGCGGCGCGCTTCAGGCGCGGGGCGTGGCGCAGGGTGAGGTGCAGGCCGTTGGGCAGGGTGAGGTGCTTGAGGGTGTCGGGCATGGGGCAATGCTAGCGCGGTATGGCGGGGTTGTCTGTGCCGGCCCCATCGCGGGGCAAGCCCGCTCCCACGGTACCGCGCTTGCGGTTCAGGTTTTGTGAGGGTGCAAATCGGTGCGCAGGTCCGCCAGGTACGGGAACGCCAGGCGACCCTTGAGCATTTGCTCATGCTCAAGGTCCGCCAGCAACTGGCATTCTTCGCGCCCGGCCATCGCCAGCAGGCTGCCGTCCGGCCCGACGATGCTGCTCTGCCCGCAGTAGTGGATATCCCCTTCGCTGGCGCAGTAGTTGGCGTACACCAGGTAGCACTGGTTCTCTTGCGCCCGCGAGCGCACGGTCACCTGGCAGACGAAGTCGTAAGGGGTCATGTTGGCGGTCGGCACCAGAATCAGCTCGGCGCCGGCCAGGGCCAGGCGCCGGGCGTTCTCGGGGAACTCGATGTCGTAGCAGATCAGCAGGCCGACCTTCCAGCCATCCAGCTCGACCACCGGGAAGTGGTCGGCGCCTGGGCTGAACATGGCGCGGTCGAGCTCACCGAACAGGTGGGTCTTGCGGTAGTTGCACAGGCTGCGGCCGTGGGCGTCGATCAGTTGCACGCTGTTGTACAGCGCACCGTCGTCGCCGCGCTCGGGGTAGCCGTAGGCGATGGCGATGCGCTGCGCCTGGGCGATCTGCACCACGCGCATGGCTGCCGGGCCATCGCTGGCCTCGGCCAGGCGGCTGGCTTGCTCCAGGCCGATGTTGTAACCGCTGAGGAACATCTCCGGGCACACCAGCAGTTGTGCGCCGCGGCCGGCGGCCAGCTCGGCCTGGCGTTGCAGGCGTTCGAGGTTGCCGGGCACATCCAGCGGGCCGGGGGTGCCTTGGTACAGGGCGATGCGCATGTTGCTGCTCCTTCGCTCAGTCGGCCAGGGCGATGGGGCCGATGTCGTGGAACACATCGCCCGGGCCTGGGTTGTCCGGGTGGGTGTGGCCACCGAAGTGGTTGATGATACCCCACACCGCATTCAGCGAGGTCTGCACCGCGCCTTCGACCCAGGCTGGGGTCCACGACACGTCGTCGCCGGCGATGAACATGCCGCGCTGTTCGGCGGGCATGTCCTGCTGCATGAAGTGCGCGTACATGCGCTGGTTGTAGCGGTAGTGGCCCGGCAGCGCACCTTTGAAGGCGCCGAGAAAATGCGGGTCGGCCTCCCACGAGATGGTGATCGGGTCGCCGATGATGTGCCCGGCGATATCGGTTTTCGGGTAGATCTTCTTCAGCGCGTCTAGGGCCAGTTGCACGCGCTTTTCGGTGGGGTGCGGGAGCATTTTCAGGGCGTCGCTCATCCAGGCGTAGGACAGGCAGATGACCCCGGGCTTGTCGTCGCCGTTGTCGAACAGGTAGGTGCCGCGGGTGAGGCGGTCGGTGAGGGTCATGCTCAGCAGGTCGCGGCCGGTTTGCGGGTCTTTGTCCTTCCAGAACGGCCGGTCGACCATGACGAAGGTTTTCGACGACTGCATGTAGCGGGTGCGGTCCAGGGCCATCCACATCTTTTGCGAGAACAGCGCTTCCTCGCAGTCGATCTGGGTGGTCAGCAGCCAGCTCTGGCAGGTGGTGAGCACCGCCGCGTAATGGCGCACATCGCCGTAGTTATCGGTGACTGCCAGGCGCCCGTCGCTGGCGCGGGCGATGCGCTTGACCCCGGTGCGCGGCGCGCCGCCATGCAGGCCGCTGAGGCTGGTGCCGGCCGGCCAGTGGGCGCAGTGTTGCGGCACATGGCGCCAGATGCCCTGGGGCACCTGCTCGACGCCACCGACCACCAGGTGCTGGTGGTCGTCGCAGTTGGTCATCACCACGCGGAAGATTTCCAGCATCGAGTTGGGGAAGTCCGAGTCCCAGCCGCCAGTGCCGAAGCCCACCTGGCCGAACACCTCACGGTGCTGGAAGCTCAGCTTGGCGAACGAACGCGAGGTGGCGACGAAATCGTAGAAAGTGCGGTCGTCCCACAGCGGCACCAGTTTGTTCCACAGCTCCTTGAGGCGTGGCACATCGCGATCGCGGATGGCCTGCTGGATGTCGCCGAACTGCGCGCCGCTCTCCAGGGCGTCGGCCCAGGCCTCGGCCACTTCGTGGAACAGTTGCGGCAGGTCGGCGGCTTTCTCGGCGTAGTAGGTCTGGCCTTCGAGGTCGATCACCGTGCTGCCCGAGGCCGGGGTCAGCGGGTTGGGGAAGGGCTTGGTCTGAAGGCCCAGCTTGTCGACGTAGTGATAGAAGGCGGTGGACGATACCGGGAAACGCATGCCGCCCAGTTCGGCGACGATGCCGTCGGTGCCGTTGAAGGCCTGCGAGCGCAGCCGGCCGCCCAGCTTGGAGGCCTCGTACACCACGGGCTTGAGGCCCAGCTTCATCAGCTCGTAGGCCGCCACCAGCCCGGCGATGCCGCCCCCGACGATGGCCACTTCTTCGCCGTGCCGTTCGGCGGGGATGCTACCCAGGCCGGCAGGGTGTTCAAGCCAGTCGTCGAAGGCGAAGGGGAAGTCCGGGCCGAAGATGGTGATCGGCTTTTTACCGTCGGCGGGGTGGCGGTTGTTCTTGTTCATGGGGTGACCTTGCCAGAGGGGCTGCGCTGCGGGCGGAGCCTGAGTATAGGAAATGCCTGGCGGTCATTTTAGGGAGCGGGGCGTTCGTAAATAAGATGCAGAGTGTGGTCGATTTGCCTTGTATGTGGTCATTAAGTATAGGGTTTAGGTAGATATGACGATTCAGGTCAAAGTAGCCAGGTGATCTACGGTCTGCGGGTATTTCTGCACCAGGCGAATCAGCGCTATGGCCTGGGCATTGGGCTGCGAGCGACCTTGTTCCCAGTTTTCCAGGGTGCGTACGTTGGTGCGCAGGTAAGCGGCGAACACCGCGCGTGACATGTTCAGGCGCTGGCGCAGTTCGATCAATTCATTCGGGGCCAGGGGGGCCAGTTCTGCGAAGCTGACCTTGTGCGAGCGCAGGGTGAGCTTGCCGGTGCGCTCGCCGGCGAGAGCGTCGAAGCCTTCGGTGAGCTCAGTGAAGATGTTGCGTGGCATTGTTTGTTCTCCTCAGGTACTCGCATTCGAGCAGTTGCTTCAGGGCTTGGCGTTGCGGTGGGCTCAGGTCGTCCCGGATTTGCTTGCCGTACAGCGTGAACAGCCAGAACTGCTGGCCGGCTGTCCACCAGTAGTAGATGACCCGGGTGCCGCCTCGCTTTCCCTTATGGCGGTGCGCATCTGCGAAACGTAACTTTCTCAGGCCGCCCGTACCCTTGATCAGGTCACCAGCATGCGGATGCAGCAGTAACAGCCGTTGCAGCAGCCTGAAATCTTCGTCGTCCAGATACTGGGGGCGATAGCGCTCGAAAGCGGGCAATTCAACAAATCGGGCATCCATGCTGTGTACGTTACCTGCGTATATTTTAGGTGGAATAGACGGTCCGTCAATGGGGCGGACAGAGCTGGGCCTAAATGGGATTGGCAGGTAGTACGGGGGTGGGGAGAGTTGCCGGATATGTCGCTAAACAGAAGGTTCTTGAGGTTCCTGAGGTACTAGAAGGGCTTAAAGCAGCAGGCTGAGTGTTGGCCGCTGCTTCTTTCCTACAGACCCGGCGCAAACTAAGAATTGTCTTACGCAGCCTGTCGCCAGTGCTCATGGAGGGCCTGGTTTAAGCAATGGTATGCAGTCAGCCCGGCTGCCCCCGGTCCACCTTGCTGCTGAGGATGATCGAGGTGGTGGTCTTCTCCACCCCCTCCAGGCTGCCGATCTGGTCGAGCAACTGGTCCAGTTGCTCCGGCGAGTCGCTGTGCAGCCAGGCTACATAATCGAACTCGCCACTGACTGCACACAGTTGCTGCACCTGGCCCATGGCGCTGAGGTGGCGCACGATCTCCTTGCCCGAGCGCGGCTGCGCCTTTATGCCGACATAGGCCTGCAGGCCGCCGCCGATCAGGCGCTGGCCCAGGCGTACGCCGTAGCCGGTGATGACCTTGTGCCGCTCCAGGCGCTCCAGGCGCGAGTTCACCGTGGTGCGGGCGATGCCCAGCTGGCGGGCAAGGGTGGCGACGCTTTCGCGGGCGTTGATCTGCAGCAGGGCGATCAACTGGCGGTCGATGTCGTCGAGGGCGATGGTGGAGGTGGCCGGCATGGTAGGTCCCTTGGGTCGAGCCGCTAGCCTATTGAACCCCGGCCGGGCTGCGCAAGGCCTGGCCGGCACTGGCTTTCCGCCGGCGAGGCGGTACGATAGCGCCCAGCTGCAATCGGGCAGCCCGGACGATGGCAGGGTGAAAGACACATGAGTCTCAAGGACTGGTACTGGCGGCGCTGGATCCGCCAACACGGCTGCAAGGTCAGCACCGGCGTTTCGGCGTTCGGCAAGCGCGCCCGGCTGACGCTGGAGGGCGATGTGCGCCTGGGTGACGTGCAGGTGAGCGTGGCCACCCTCGAGGTATCGATTGGCGCCAACACCTACATGCGCAGTGGCGGGTCGTTGCAGGTGGTCGGTTCGATCGGCCGCTATTGCTCGATCGGCAGCGGCGTGGTGATCGGCCAGGAGAAACACGCCCACCCCACCGACTGGCTGAGCACCCACCCGTTCCAGTTCACCGGCACCCAGTGGCAGTACGAGCCGCCGAGCCGCCCGGCCCGGGTGGGGCATGACGTGTGGATCGGCGAGGGCGCGATGATCATGGAGGGTGTCGAGGTAGGCACCGGCGCGATCATTGCCACCCGTGCCTTGGTGACCCGCGATGTGCCGCCCTATGCGGTGGTGGCCGGGTTCCCGGCCAAGGTGATGCGCTACCGCTACCCTGAAGACATGATCGAACGCCTGCTGGCATCGCGCTGGTGGGAGAAGGACACCCGGCAATTGCTCGAGCTGCCGCTGAACGACCCGGCGGCCTGCCTTGAGCGCATCGATGCGCTGGAGCAGGCGCAGTACGCACGTATCGAGATTTCGCGGCGGGGCGGGAAGGTGTTGGCGTAGAAGGTAAGCGAGTTGCTGGGCGGCTTGGCAGCTATCGTTGGGCGTTAGGCTACACGCATCCCGCAGCGCTGTTTGGTGCCTGTAGGAGCGGCTTTAGCCGCGAACACCGGCAAAGCCGGTGCCATCCACCGCAGTGCCTGCTTCGCGGCTAAAGCCGCTCCCACAGGGACCGCATAGGCTTCAGGCAAGTGTTGCCCCTGTAGCAGCCGGCTTGCCGGCGATGGGCTCGGTACAGCCAACAGACACTTGCTGCCCCTCGCTGTGATGCATTTGCAAAATTCATTTCTCCGGGGCTTGAGTGCCTTTAACCGCGAGCACCGGCGCAGCCGGTGCCATGCATCGCCGTTATGCGGTAAGCCGGGTTCAACGCGAGGCGCTGGTCTGCCCGGCCGCTGCCGTGCAAGGCGAAGCGCTGCTTCCCGACAGGCTAGCCAGCTGGTCCATCATCTGGTTGCCCTTCTCGACCTTCTGCGCGCTTTCGGCTGCCTTCACCCGCTGTGCGTAGGTGGTCGAATCGCCGCTCAGGTTCTGCTTGGTCTCCAGTACCGAGTTGGCGATGCTGAGCAGGCTGCGCCCGGTGGAGATCAGATTGTCGCTGGCCGATGGTGTGCAGGGCGAGTTGGCGTTGGCCGCCTGAGTGCTGCCAAAACCTTGCTGCTGCCCGCCAGGCGCTACGCAACCGCCAAGCGCGGCCAGCAGGGGTGCAACGAGCAGAGCCCCGATCATTCCCTTGGTGTTCATGTGACGTTCCCTCGGATGCTGGGCTTCGACCCGGTGCCGAAGCAGTGCACGGGATTCTGGGGCGGTGCCGCGAGGGAGAAAATAGGACGGGTGTGCTAAAGGCACATTGCCTGTGTGCCGATGGCGCAGGGGCCAGAAACGCAAAAGCCGCGCAATAGCGCGGCTTTTTGGTTGTTGCTGGGCCCACACGGGCTCGAACCGTGGACCAAAGGACCATGAATTGCCTGGAGACGCTGCAAACCCAGTGAACCGCCAGTGAATTGTTTTTGTGATCAAGGTTGTTGCAAGGTGGCAATTACACACCTAAGATGCCCGCCTTCTCTCACCCGACAGCAAAGGAGGTACATCATGCAACAGTCGATCACCCTTTGCAGGTCGCGCCTGGCTTGAACGCATTCGCCGCTACTGGTTAGCGGTACCGCAACGCCCGGCCTCTGGCCTGCCAATCCGAACATTTTTTTGTTTCAACCCATCAGGATTGGACTATGGGCACTTGCATTCGCAATTTGTCCGACGGCGCCGTATTGGTTGCTGCGGACGATACCTGGATCGAAGGAAAAGCGATCCAACAACTCGAAACCACCGCTCGCCTAAGGGGCATGCATCGGGTGGCCGGCATGCCGGACCTGCATCCGGGGCGTGGCTATCCGGTCGGCGCGGCATTCTTTTGCGTGGGGCGTTTGTACCCGGCGCTGGTCGGCAATGACATCGGCTGTGGCATGGCGCTGTGGCGCACGGACATCCCGACCGCCAAGCTGCATCTGGACAAGCTGGAGAAACGCCTTGGCAACCTCGACCTGCCGCTCGACGAGACGTGGCAGGAGGCCGTCGCCAGCTTCGGTTTGCCTGCCACTGGGCACGAGCGCTCTCTCGGCACCATTGGTGGTGGAAACCACTTCGCCGAGCTGCAGCAACTCGATGCAAGCTACGACGATGCGGCCCTGGCAGCCTTGGGCGTCGAGCGCAAACACCTGCTGTTGCTGGTGCACAGCGGCTCGCGTGGTTTGGGCGAGGCGATCTTGCGTGAGCAGGTCGACCTGTTCGGTCATCACGGGCTGGAGGCGGGCAGCGAGACCAGCACTCATTACCTGGGCCGGCACGACGGCGCGCTGCGTTTTGCCGAAGCCAACCGTCAGTTGATTGCCCGGCGCATGCTCGACCGCCTGCGCGGCGATGGCGATGTACTGCTCGACATCAACCACAACCTTGTGTCGCCAGCGCAGGTCGACGGGCTCGATGGTTGGCTGCATCGCAAAGGCGCCACACCGTCGGATCAGGGGGCTGTGGTGATCCCTGGTTCGCGCGGCGACTACAGCTATTTGGTACAGCCGATCGCCGACGAGCGCAGCCTGTTGTCCCTGGCCCATGGCGCCGGACGCAAATGGATGCGCAGCGAGTGCAAGGACCGCCTCGCCTCGCGCTACAGCGTCGAGCAACTGAGTCGTACGGCACTAGGCAGCCGCGTGATCTGCGCCGACCGGGCGCTGATCTACGAGGAAGCGCCGGAGGCCTACAAGGCTATCGACTCGGTGGTGGGTGCCTTGCGTGAAGCGGGGTTGGTTCGCGTGCTGGCACGACTGAAACCGGTGCTCACCTACAAGACGCGCGGAGGGTGCTGCTGATGATTCTGCTGCAACTCTCGGCGGCTCAGGGGCCGGAAGAATGTGCCCTGGCAGTGGCCCAGGCATTGCTCAGGCTGCAGGCCGAAGCGGATGCCCAGGCCGTGGCGGTACGGGTACTCGAAGAAGAGCCGGGGCCGCGGCGCGGTACCTTGCGCTCGGTGTTGCTGGCACTGGATGGCGAGCAGGCCGAGCGCCTGGCAGATCACTGGACGGGCTCGCTGCAATGGACGTGCAGCAGCCCCTACCGGCCGGGGCATGCGCGCAAGAACTGGTTCTTTGGGGGCGCACGGTTTGCGCCACCGGCACCGGAATTGGCCAGCGAGATCCACTTCGAGACCTTGCGTTCGTCCGGGCCGGGTGGTCAGCATGTCAACACCACCGACTCGGCAGTGCGTGCCACGCACTTGGCCAGCGGTGTCAGCGTCAAGGTACAGAGCGAGCGTAGCCAGCACGCCAACAAACGCTTGGCGCTGCTGCTCATCGGTCAACGCCTGGCGCAACAGGCAGAGCAGCTCGACAGCGAACTGCGCGCGCAGCGGCGGTTGTTCCATCACCGCATCGAGCGTGGCAATCCACGTCGGGTGTTTCGTGGTGAGCGCTTCGAGCCGGCTGACGAGTAGATTGTGTGCCAATAGTCGCCGAGCAAAAGTCAGGCCGGGCGACGTAGGCGATCCCGCCAAAAACGCAAAAGCCGCGCAATAGCGCGGCTTTTTGGTTTTTGGTGGGCCCACACGGACTCGAACCGTGGACCAAAGGATTATGAGTCCTCTGCTCTAACCGACTGAGCTATAGGCCCTCAGAAGGTGGCCGGATTATAACGATGGTTTCGATACCGTGCCATCTGAAAGATCCGATAGTGCTATGCGCAGGAAGGTTGCGGCGAATTCGGCGGGGGGCAGCGGCAGGCTGACGATGTAGCCCTGGATCTGCTCGCAGCCTTCGGCGGCGAGAAAACGCTGCTGGGCCTGGTTCTCCACGCCCTCGGCGATGATGGTCAATTGCATGCTGCGCCCGAGCGCGATGATGGCGCGGGCGATGGCGGCGTCGTGGGGGTCGTCGGGCAGGCCGCGGATGAACGACTGGTCGATCTTCAGGATGTCCAGCGGCAGGCGCTTGAGGTAGCTGAGCGAAGAATAACCGGTGCCGAAGTCGTCGATGGCCAGCTGCACACCCAGTTGCTTGAGCTGGTGGAGGATCGCCAGGGCCTCTTCGGCCTGGCTCATGATGAAGTTTTCGGTGATCTCCAGTTGCAGGTCGCCGGCCTTGAGCTGGTAGGTCTTGAGCAACTGTTCGATACGTTTGGCCAGGCTGGGCTGGCGCAGCTGGGCGCCGGCCAGGTTGATCGACAGCGGGCCGAAGGCGTGGTACGCGCGCTTCCAGGCGTGCATCTGCCGGCAGGCCTGCTCCAGCACCCAGTCGCCGATCTGCAGGATGCTGCCGTTCTCTTCGGCCAGGTGGATGAACTGCTCGGGCGGCACTTCGCCCAAGCTTGGGTGGGTCCAGCGGATCAGCGCTTCGGCGCCCACCAGGCTTTGGGTCTTGAGGCTGAACTTGGGCTGGAAGTTCAGGCTCAGCTCGTTGCGCTCGATGGCGCGGCGCAGCTCGTGCTCCAGGGCGATGCGCTCGCTGGCCTGGGCGGTGAGGTCGCGGGTGTAGGCTTCGACGCGGTTGCGGCCCTTGGCCTTGGAGCGGTACATGGCGGCGTCGGCATTGCGGATCAGCTCGGCGGTGTCGCTGCCGTCCTGCGGATACAGGCTGATGCCGATGCTGGCGCTGGTGAAGAACTCGTGCTCGCCAGCCTGGAATGGCGCATGGAAGCAGGCCAGCAGTTTGTTGGCGATGGCGCTGGCGTCGCTGGGCTTGTGCAGGCCGGGCAGCAGGATGATGAACTCGTCGCCGCCCAGGCGGGCCACGGTGTCGACGTCGCGTACCTGCTCCTTCAGGCGTTGGGCGATGCCCTTGAGCAGCAGGTCGCCGACCGGGTGGCCGAGGCTGTCGTTGATGTGCTTGAAGCGGTCGAGGTCGAGGAACAGCACCGCGCCCTGGCGGTTGGACAGTTGCGCGCAGCTCAGGGCCGCCTGCAGGCGGTTTTCGAACAGGGTGCGGTTGGGCAGGCCGGTCAGCGGGTCGTGGTGGGCCTGGTAGTCGAGCTTGGCCTGGGCGTGCTTGAGGCTGGAGATGTCGGCGAACACGGCGACGAAGTGGGTGATCTCGCGCTCGTTGTTACGTACCGCGCTGATGGTCAGCCAGCCTGGGTACAGCTCGCCGTTCTTGCGCTTGTTGTAGATTTCGCCCTGCCAGTGGCCTTCGGCGGTGAGCTGGTGCCACATGGCCGCATAAAAGGCGCTGTCGTGCTGGCCGGAGGCGAGCAGGCGCGGGGTTTGTCCGAGGGCTTCGATTTCGCTGTAGCCGGTGATCTCGCTGAAGGCGCGGTTGACCGCGCTGATGCGCTGGTCGGTGTCGGTGATCAGCACGCCTTCGGCGGTGTTCTCGAACACCGTGGCGGCCAGTTGCAGTTTTTCCTGCATCAGGTGGCGCTCGGTGATGTCGCGGGCGATGGTCAGCATGCAGTCCTCGTCACCGATCGGCAGGGGCCGGGCGGAGAGTTCGCACAGGCGTATCTGGCCGTCGCTGCGACGAATATGGCAGCTCAAGTCGCGTACGAAGCCGTCGCGGTGCAGCAGTTCGATCAGTTGCTGGCGCTCGTTGAGGTCGACCCATATGCCTAAGTCCAGCGCGGTCTGGTCGATGCCGGGGCTGATGTCGTAGCCGGTCAGGCGGCGGAAGCCCTCGTTGACCTCCACCAGCATGCCGTCGCGCAGGCGCGACAGCAGCAGGCCATCGGGCGAGGCGTGGAAGGCCTTGGCGAACTTCTCCTCGGAGGTTTGCAACTGCTGCTGGGTTTCCTTGAGCTGGCTGATGTCGCGCACCGCCACTACCAGCGCCAGGGTGCCGTCGAGTTCGAAGGTTTCGACCGAGGTGAGGCCGGTGAACAACTGGCCGTTGCTGCGCCGGAAGGTCATTTCCATGTTGCGGATACCGCCGCGGTGCAGGCGTTCGAGCAGTGCCGGGCCAGTGCCGCCGACGCCCCACAGCCCAAGCTCGGTGGCCGTGCGGCCCAGCACCTGCGCCGGGCTCAGGCCGATCTGCTCCTCGAACGCTTCGTTTACCTCCAGCAGGCAGCCGTCGCTGTGCCGGGCAATGACCAAAATGTCCGGGCATTGCTGGAACACCGAGGCGAACTTCTGCTCGGACAGGCGCAGGGCGCCCTCGGCGTTTTTGGTCTCGCTGATGTCGATCATCAGGCCGCGCATCAGTGGCTTGTGACCGTGCTGGATCATGCTGACGATATTGCGCACCCACAGGCTGTGGCCGTCGGCGCGCAGCACCCGGTAGTCCAGGCTGTGGTCGCGGCCGGCTGCGGTTTCGCTGTCGCAGAAGGCTTGCGCCCACAGCGCATCTTCAGGGTGCAGGATGCTGCGCCAGAAGCCGGGCTTGAGCCACTCGCTCAAGGGGTAGCCGAGCAGGTCCTCGGCGTGGGGCGACACGTAGCTGTAGGTGAAGTCGTTGGCGTCGGCCTCCCAGGCGATTGCCGAGAGGCTTTCGATCAGGCCGCGGTAGTGGTATTCGCTGCTGCGCAGTTCCTGCTCGAGGGCGATGCGCCGGGAAATTTCCGAGCTTAAGCGGCGGTTGATGCGGATCACCACGGCGAGGATGGTCACCAGCAGCAGTATGGCGGGCAGGCCGTACAGCAGCATGTCGTGCCAGAAACTGCGCTGGTCGACCACGTTGCCCACCCAGCGCTGCTGGATATGGCTGATCTCGCCGCTGCTCATGTCGGCCATGACCTTGTCGAGGATGCCGACCAGGATCTTCTGCTCCCGCGGGGCGGCCATGGCCAGCTGGTAGCGGTAGGGCGTCTCGCCGCTGACGTAAAGGCCGTCGAGCTTGAGCTGGCGCAGGCTCCAGATGCTCGAGGCAAGGTCGCCGACCACCGCGTCCACCTCGTCGGTGGCCAGCGCCTGCAGTGCGGAGCTGACGTTGGGCATGGCCACCAGGTTGAGGTCGGGGTGGTGGGTACGCAGTAGCTCGTGGGGTGCGTAGTTCTCCACCACGGCGATCTTCAGGCCGTACAGGTCGTTGAGGTTGCGCGGTTGCGGGCCGCCGGAGTGGGCGAGGATGACGATCGGGAAGTCGAGGTAGGGGCGGGTGAAGGACAGGTAGTTCTGCCGTTCGGGAGTGGACATGATGCCGGGCAGCAGGTCGAGGCCGTTATTGCGCGCCTGCTCGAGCACCTCGGTCCAGCTGCTGGGCTCGACCGGCTTGAGGGTAACCCCCAGCCGCTCCTGTATGAGCGCGATGTAGTCGGCGGCCAATCCCTGGTAGCGACCTTCCTGGTCGCGAAACTCGAACGGCGGCCAAGACGCATCCACGCCCAGGCGCAGTTGCGGGTGGGCAGCCAGCCAGGCTTTTTCTTCGTCAGTCAGGGTCAGCGCGCCGGCGGTCGTGTGCCACAGGCACAGCAACAGCAACAGAAGGGCCGGCATCAGGGGCATAGCGGCCTCTCGATTCAGTGGGTCTGAAAACGAGTGTAGACGGGCCGGCGCTGCCCAGAGCCGTTTCGCAGGCAAGAAAAACCCCGGCCTGGGCCGGGGTTCGTCATCACTCGTCGAGGAAGGAGCGCAGGTGCTCGCTTCGCGTCGGGTGGCGCAGCTTGCGCAGCGCCTTGGCTTCGATCTGACGGATCCGCTCACGGGTCACGTCAAACTGCTTGCCGACTTCTTCGAGGGTGTGGTCGGTGTTCATGTCGATACCGAAACGCATGCGCAGCACCTTGGCTTCGCGTGCGGTCAGGCCCGAGAGCACGTCGCGGGTGGCTTCCTTGAGGCTTTCGACCGTGGCTACGTCGATCGGGGACTGCATGGTGGAGTCCTCGATGAAGTCGCCCAGGTGCGAATCTTCGTCGTCGCCGATCGGGGTTTCCATGGAGATCGGCTCTTTAGCGATCTTCAATACCTTGCGGATCTTGTCCTCAGGCATTTCCATGCGCTCACCCAGCTCTTCCGGGGTCGGTTCACGGCCCATTTCCTGCAGCATCTGGCGGGAAATACGGTTGAGCTTGTTGATCGTCTCGATCATGTGCACCGGAATACGGATGGTGCGTGCCTGGTCGGCGATCGAACGGGTGATCGCCTGGCGGATCCACCAGGTGGCGTAGGTCGAGAACTTGTAACCGCGACGGTATTCGAACTTGTCCACCGCCTTCATCAGGCCGATGTTGCCTTCCTGGATCAGGTCGAGGAACTGCAGACCACGGTTGGTGTACTTCTTCGCAATGGAAATCACCAGACGCAGGTTGGCCTCGACCATTTCCTTCTTGGCGCGACGGGCTTTCGCCTCGCCGATGGACATGCGACGGTTGACTTCCTTGATTTCGGCGACGGTCAGGCCGGTTTCGGTCTCAAGGTCGATCAGTTTCTGCTGACAGGCGACGATGGCGGCGTCTTTCTCACCCAGGGCGGCAGCCCACTTGGTGTTGCGCTTGGCCAGGTCACCGGACCAGGTCTGGTCGGTCTCGTTGCTCGGGAACAGACGCAGGAAGTCGGCACGCGGCATGCGCGCATCACGCACGCACAGCTGCATGATTGCACGCTCTTGCTGGCGCAGGCGGTTCAGGGCGTCGCGCACGCGCTCGACCAGTACGTCGAACTGCTTGGGCACCAGTTTGATCGGCATGAACAGGTCTGCCAGGGCCTGCAGGGCAGCGATGCTGTCCTTGGCGCTGCGACCGTTTTTCTTCACGACCTTGAGGGTGGCCTGGAGCTGATCGGCAACGGCGCCGAAACGCTGGGCTGCAACCACTGGGTCGGGACCGCTTTCGGTCTCTTCCTCGTCGTCGCTGCCTTCGCTTTCTTCTTCCTCGTCGTCCGACTCTTCCTTGGCTGCCGGGGCTTTGGCACCCGGCACCGGCACTTCTTCGGTCGGCGCGGCAATGTTGTCATCGGGGTCGATGTAGCCGCTCAGCACGTCGGACAGGCGGCCGCCTTCGGCGGTGACGCGGTCGTATTCGCCGAGGATGTAATCGACGGTGCCCGGGAAGTGGGCGATGGCGCCCATGACTTCACGGATGCCTTCCTCGATGCGCTTGGCGATTTCGATCTCGCCTTCGCGGGTCAGCAGCTCGACAGTACCCATTTCACGCATGTACATGCGCACCGGGTCGGTCGTGCGGCCGATATCGGTTTCGACTGCTGCCAACGCGGCAGCGGCTTCTTCGGCCGCCGCTTCGTCGGTGTCGGCTTCCGCCAACAGCAGGGCATCCGCATCCGGAGCACTCTCGAATACGTTGATCCCCATGTCGTTGATCATGCGGATGATGTCTTCCACCTGTTCCGGATCTGAAATATCCTCAGGCAGGTGGTCGTTGACCTCCGCGTAAGTCAGGTAGCCCTGCTCACGACCGCGGGTGATCAACTCTTTGATACGAGATTGCTGTTGCGCTTTTCCGGACATAACACCCTATCCACTGAAGGTCTTGGCGGGCAAAAAACAAGCCGAGGATTATACCCGAGCATGGGCCTCACGCGCCAGATGAGGTCGGCGTTTGTGCGGGAACATTCCGGCTCAGCAGGGCGAGGAGCTGGGTTTTTTCCTCGCTGGTCAATTCACTTTGACGTGATTTCCTGAGCAGTTGTTCCAGGCTGCGCTCGCGTTGGCGGGCGGACAAGCTAGTTATAGTGTCGAAAAACTGTTGTTCAAGGTTGTCGGCCACGATCAGCCATTCCTTTTCCGCCAGGGCCCGTAGCAAGCGGCCTTGCTCGGTGCCATGCCAGCGTGCAATCAGCTGCATTGAGCTTAGCTTAGGATTTTTCTGCGCGGCTTCGATCAGCGCCACCAGCAGCTGGCTGTACAGGTGCTCTTCGTCGGCGAAGTGGCTGGCATCCTCGACCTTGCCGGCCAGCAGCGGGTGGTGCAGCAGGGTGCGCAGCGCGGCCAATGCCGGTGGCTCGACAGGTGCCGGCACCCGTGGCGGCGCTTCGTCGCGCTGCTGCCAGGGCTTGCCGCCCTTGCGGTTCTTGTCCCAGGGCTTGTCGCTCCAAGGCTTCTTGCCACCGCCTTTGTTCGGTTTCCACTCCGGCTCCTGGTGCGCAGGGGCGTAGTCGTGCTGCGGCATGTCGCCGTAGTCCGGGGTGTAGCTGGCCATGGCGTCGTAGTCGTAGCCAGGGTCGTAGTCCGGCACGCTGCCGGGCGCCGGCGCCTGTTGCGCCAGTTGCTCGGCCTGCTGCGTGTCGAGGCCGGTGATTTCCTTCAGGCGGTTGCGCATCAGCTGGCGCAGGTTGGCGCCGGGGACCTTTTCGATCAGCGGTGCGGCCAGGGTCGCCATGTGCGCCTTGCCTTCCAGCGAGCGCGGGTCGGCTTCGGCGCTCAGTTGCTCGAAGAAGTAGTCGGCCAGCGGCTGGGCGTGCTGGTTGATGCGCGCGCGGAAGGCGTCGGTGCCCTCGGCACGCACCAGGCTATCGGGGTCTTCGCCTTCGGGCAGGAACAAAAAGCGCGCGCGGCGCCCGTCCTGCAGCGCCGACAGGGTCGACTCCAGGGCGCGCCAGGCGGCCTTGCGCCCGGCCTGGTCGCCGTCGAAGCAGAACAATACGCTGGGCACCACGCGGAACAGGCGCTTGAGGTGCTCTTCGCTGGTGGCGGTGCCGAGGGTGGCCACGGCATTGCGCAGCCCTTGCTGGGCCAGGGCGATGACGTCCATGTAGCCCTCGACGACGATGATCTCGTCGAGGTTGCGGTTGTGCTTGCGCGCTTCGTACAGCCCGTAAAGCTCCTGGCCCTTGTGGAATACCGGGGTTTCCGGGGAGTTCAGGTACTTGGGCTTGTCGTCGCCCAGTACCCGGCCGCCGAAGGCGATGATGCGCCCGCGGCTGTCGCGGATCGGGAACATCACCCGGTCACGGAAGCGGTCGTAGCGCTTGCCGCTCTCGGCGTTTTCGATCAGCAGGCCGGCGTCGATCATCACCTTTTGCTGCAGCGAGTCGGCACCCAGGTGCTTGAGCAGGTTGTCCCAGCCCGGCGGGGCGAAGCCCAGGCCGAAGTCGCGGGCGATCTCGCCAGACAAGCCCCGGCCCTTGAGGTAGTCCACTGCGGCCTTGCGCGTGGGGTGGCCGCGCAGGGCCTGGCGATAGAACTCGGATGCGGCTTCGAGCAGCGGGTACAGTGGCGAGTCGGTGGGCTGGCGCGGCTTGTGGTCACGTCGGCCCTGCTCGCGGGGCACTTCCATGCCCGCGGCGCGGGCCAGTTCCTCGACGGCCTGGGGGAAGTCCAGGTTGTCGTGGTCCATGACGAAGCCCAGGGCGTTGCCACCGGCGCCGCAACCGAAGCAGTAGTAGAACTGCTTGTCGGGGCTGACCGTGAAGGAGGGGGTCTTCTCCTTGTGGAACGGGCAGCAGGCGGAGTAGTTCTTGCCGGTCTTTTTCAGCTGGACGCGCGAACTCACCACATCGACGATATCGAGGCGGTTGATCAGGTCGTCAATGAAGCTCTGGGGAATCAGCCCGGCCATGGCAGCCTCGTCATCTGGCAACTGGCAAGTCTAAACGCTTGTGCGCGGGTATGGGTGCGGGGTGTTGCGGGAAGAGGTGTTGTGCTCGTCACAGCCGGTTAGGGCTCGTCAGAAAGGACGTGCACGACTGGTCAAAAACCAGTTCTGACGCGTTGCAGCAGGTTGCCCGTGGCTTTTGCCGGGGCACCCATGGCGCATGGCCAAGGGCTTGAAACGACCGCTGCCATCAGCCCGGCACGAGGCCGGGCGGGGCAGAAGCTTTGCGTAGAACGCCTGTATCAGTACAGACGAACGGCGCGGCGCTGTTCGCGCTGAACTTTCTTGGCGTGACGCTTAACAGCAGCAGCTGCTTTGCGCTTACGCTCTGCGGTCGGCTTCTCGTAAAACTCGCGGCTACGAACTTCAGCCAGTACACCGGCTTTTTCGCAGGAGCGCTTGAAACGACGCAGAGCTACGTCGAAGGGTTCGTTCTCTTTAACTTTGACGGCTGGCATCCAGGGCTACCTTAATTCATTACCGGGGTAGACGTGCTCCTGGCAAAACATAAGGTGTGCTGGAGAACGTCGGTTTTCAAGGGTTGCGGATGTTAACCCTTAGCTGGCCGGAATGCAAAGCCTCTGATCGAAAACCGCTGGTCGGCACTGGGTACGGGGACTATCATGCGCGGCTTCGAATTCAGCCTCTACAAGGCACGGACCCATGCTAGTACTGGGATTGGAAACATCCTGCGACGAAACTGGCGTCGCATTATACGACAGTGAACGCGGCCTGTTGGCCGACGCGCTGTTCAGCCAGATCGACCTGCACCGCGCCTTTGGCGGCGTGGTACCCGAGCTTGCCTCGCGCGATCACGTCAAGCGCATGCTGCCGCTGATCCGCCAGGTGCTGCAGGAGGCCGACTGCGTCGCCACCGACATCGACGCCATCGCCTACACCGCAGGCCCAGGCCTGGTGGGCGCGCTGCTGGTGGGCGCCTCCTGCGCCCAGGCGCTGGCGTTCGCCTGGGGCATACCGTCCATCGGCGTGCACCATATGGAAGGCCACCTGCTGGCGCCGATGCTCGAAGAGCAGCCGCCGGAATTTCCGTTCGTCGCCTTGTTGGTGTCGGGCGGCCATACGCAGCTGGTGAAGGTCGACGGCATCGGCCAGTACGAACTGCTGGGCGAAAGCCTGGACGACGCCGCTGGCGAGGCCTTCGACAAGACCGCCAAGCTGATCGGCCTGAACTACCCGGGCGGGCCGGAAATCGCCCGCCTGGCCGAGCAGGGTACGCCTGGGCGCTTTACCTTCCCGCGGCCGATGTGCGACCGCCCGGGCCTGCAGTTCAGTTTCAGCGGCCTGAAAACCTTCGCCCTGAACACCTGGCAGCAGTGCCGTGACGCCGGGGACGACAACGAGCAAACCCGTTGCGACGTGTCGCTGGCGTTCCAGCAGGCGGTGGTGGAGACTTTGACCTTCAAGTGCAAGCGCGCCCTCAAGCAGACTGGCCTCAAGCGCCTGGTCATTGCCGGTGGCGTGAGCGCCAACAAGGCCTTGCGCGAAGCACTGGAAGACATGCTGGCGAGCATCAAGGGCAACGTTTATTACGCCCGCCCGCGGTTTTGCACCGATAACGGCGCCATGATCGCCTACGCCGGTTGCCAGCGCCTGCTGGCCGGCCAGCAGCAGGACCTGGCAATCAGCGTGCAGGCGCGCTGGCCGATGGAGCAGCTGCCGCCGGTCTGAAACTTTGCCGGGCCGTGGCGGGCGCGCTAGAAATGCCGCTCGCGCCCGGCGAACAGGTCGCGCAGGTTGCTGCGGTGGCGCCACACGATCATCAGCGTCAGCACGGTCATCGGTAGTAGCGCCGAAGGTTCGCGCCAAGCCAGCAGGGGCAGTGTCAGCGGGGTGGCGATCAGCGCCGCGAGCGAGCTGGTGCGGGTGAGGCGGAAGGTCAGCAGCCAGGCGCCGATGGCCAGCAGCGCCGCCGGGAAGTACAGGGCCATGAGCATGCCGGCCGCAGTGGCCACGCCCTTGCCGCCCTGGAAGCGAAAGTACAGCGGCAGCAGGTGGCCGAGCACGGCGCAGACGCCGACCCAGGCTTGCTCCTGCAGGTCGAGCCCGGCCAGGCGAGCCAGCAGCACCGGCAGCATGCCCTTGCACAGATCGCCCAGCAGGGTGAGGATCGCCAGCTTGCGCCCTGCCAGGCGCAGCATGTTGGTGGCGCCGGCGTTGCCCGAACCGCTGGAGCGCGGGTCGGGGCTGCCGCTGAGGCGGCTCAGGACGATGGCGAAAGACACGGAGCCAAGCAGGTAGGCAAGCAGCGCCAGTGACCAAAACATGCTAACTATTCCGGGCGAGGACGCCCCGATTCTAACGGCGCCCGTCGCCCTTGTCGTGCTGTGGAGAGAAGTGCTTGGACAGAGTGTTCATCGAAGGCCTGGAAGTCGATACCGTCATCGGTGCCTATGACTGGGAGCGGGATATTCGCCAGTGCCTGCGCCTGGACCTGAATTTTGCCTGGGACAACCGCCCGGCCGCCGCCGGTGACGACCTGGCCCTGGCGCTGGACTACGCCAGCGTGACTGCGCGTATCCAGGCATTTGCCGAGCAGGCCCGCTTCGAACTGGTGGAGACCTTCGCCGAGCGCCTGGTGGCGGTGCTGATGGCCGAATTCAACATTCCCTGGGTGCGGCTGAAACTGACCAAGCCGGGCGCGGTACCGGCGGCGCGTGGCGGCGTGGGCGTGGAGATCGAGCGCGGATGCCTTTGAGTACGGTTTACCTCGGGCTTGGCAGCAATATCGACCGCGAACGGCACCTGTGCGCGGGGCTCGATGCGCTGGCGGCGATACTCACCGACATGCGCTGCTCGCCGGCGTTCGAGAGCCAGGCGGTGGGGATCAAGAGCGGGCCGTTCATCAATTTCGTGGTGACCGGCAAGACCGACCTGCCGCTGCTGGAGCTGGACCGCCGGCTCAAGTTCATCGAGGCCGACAATGGCCGCTACGCACCGGACCGCAAGGGCTTGCCGCTGGATATCGACGTGCTGATGTACGACGGGCTGCACGGCACCTTCGATGGTTTGGTGCTGCCACGGGCAGAGATTCTGAAGAACGCCTTCGTGCTGTGGCCGCTGGCGCTGCTGGCGCCGGACCTGCTGCACCCGGGGGCGGGCAAGCCCATGGCGCAGCTGTGGCACGAGGCGAGCATCGACCAGGTGCTGGCACCGGTGGCGTTCGAATGGCGGGGGTTGCAGCTGACTCAGGTGTGAGTCTGTGCCGGCCTATTCGCGGGCAAGCCCGCTCCCACAGGGGCGGTGCTGTTGCAGGCACAGGTTTAAATCTGAGCTGGCCTCATCGCCGGCAAGCCACCTGGAATCAACCTGCCGTGTAGGCCTCTAGCGCTTTCAGGCGCTCACCCTTTAGCGCTTCGCCCAAGCCCTGGCCGGTCAGCCCTTGTTCCACCAAGGGCTTCACATCCACCGCCCGTGCAGCCTCAGCCGCGCCGCGCAGGTACTGGCCCTGTGGATAGCCTGAGCCCAGCGCCGCCATTTCACAGGCGGCGATAAAATCCTCGAAACGCTGCGGGCGCCGGTACACATCGAACTTCTGCAGCATTTCCAGCAGGTCGGCTGGCGCCAGTGCCAGCGCATGGTCGGCACGCTCGGCGAACTCACCCACCAATACCGCCAACTCCTGGCATTCACGCGGGGCCTTGAAGCGCTGGTTGAGCGCCTTGATCGCCGCAGCCTCACGCCCACGCAGCAGGCACGCCCAACGCACCGGCAGCGTTTGCTGGCGCTGTGCGGCCTGGTGCAGCGCGGCCAGGCTATCGGTGCTTTGCGCAAGCTCCGGCATCAGTTCTTGCAGTGCGCCACAACTGCGCAGCACTTCTATGAACACCTGTGGCTCGCTTTCCATCAGCGCCCGCTCGATCTCCTTCCAGCTGCGTTCGGCGGTCAGTGCCTGCAATTCGCCCGATTCGGCGATCTGGCGCATCAGTGCCAGCGTTTCGTCGGCTACCTTGAAGCCCAGCGGCGCGTAGCGGGCAGCGAAGCGGGCAACGCGCAGCACGCGCAGGGGATCTTCGGCGAACGCCGGGGAAACATGGCGCAGAATGCGTTGATCGAGATCGTGCTTGCCGTGGTACGGGTCGTACAGCGTGCCCTGTTCGTCTTCGGCCATGGCGTTGATGGTCAGGTCACGACGAATCAGGTCTTCTTCGAGGGTGACATCAGGGCTTGCGTGGAAGGTGAAGCCGCCGTAGCCGCGGCCACTCTTGCGCTCGGTGCGGGCCAGGGCGTATTCCTCGCCGGTGTGCGGGTGCAGGAACACCGGAAAATCGGCACCCACCGGGCGATAACCTTCGGCCTGCATCTGTTCGACGGTGGCGCCGACCACCAGCCAGTCGACGTCGCTGACCGGGCGGCCGAGCAGGCGGTCGCGCACGGCGCCGCCAACCTTGTAGATCTGCATGTGAAACCTCCATTTCTGCCGACAGGATACCTTGTCGGCAGAAACGGGGCAGGCTTGCGCTAGAGGTGGTGCACCACGGCCAGGTCCATCCGCCCATACTCACTGGTGTCGCCGTGTTCGTTGCGCGGCGGCATGTGGTGGGTCTTCATCACCTGATCGCCCTGTACGGTCTCCAGGTGGATGTCGAAGCCCCACAGGCGGTGCAGGTGCTTGAGCACTTCGTCGGTGGAGTCGCCCAGCGGCTTGCGGTTGTGCTGCTGGTGGCGAAGGGTGAGGGAGCGGTCGCCGCGCCGGTCGACGCTCCAGATCTGCACGTTGGGCTCGCGGTTGCCCAGGTTGTACTGCGCGGCCAGCTGTTCGCGAATGGTGCGGTAGCCGTCTTCGTCGTGGATTGCCGGTACCAGCAGGTCATCGCGCTGGTCGTCGTCAAGGATGCTGAACAGCTTGAGGTCGCGGATCACCTTCGGGGAAAGGTACTGCAGAATGAAGCTCTCATCCTTGAAGCTGCTCATGGCGAACTTGATGGTCGACAGCCAGTCGCTGCCGGCAATGTCTGGGAACCAGCGGCGGTCTTCCTCGGTGGGGTTTTCGCACATGCGGCGGATGTCGGTGTACATGGCAAAGCCCAGGGCATAGGGGTTGATGCCGCTGTAGTACGGGCTGTCGAAGCCGGGCTGGAAGACCACGCTGGTGTGCGACTGCAAGAACTCCATCATGAAGCCTTCGGTGATCAGCCCCTCGTCGTACAGGTCGTTCATCAGGGTGTAGTGCCAGAAGGTCGCCCAACCTTCGTTCATTACTTGGGTTTGCCGCTGCGGGTAGAAGTACTGGG
The DNA here is from genome assembly GCF_019139835.1 of Pseudomonas xanthosomatis. Lineage (NCBI taxonomy): Bacteria > Pseudomonadati > Pseudomonadota > Gammaproteobacteria > Pseudomonadales > Pseudomonadaceae > Pseudomonas > Pseudomonas xanthosomatis. Next base: position 1,244,745 of record NZ_CP077075.1, read on the forward strand.
CGATCTTGCGCACGATGCGCACCACTTCGCGTTGCCAGGGTTCGAGCAGCGGGGCGTTCTTCTCGATGAAATAGAGGATGTTTTCCTGCGGTTCGGAAGGAAACCGCGCATCGTCGCGCTCCCCGCCTTTTTCGGCGCTCTTGGGGATGGTGCGCCACAGGTCGTTGATCTGGCGCTGCAGGTGCTCTTCACGGTCTTTCTGGCGCCGCCGTTCTTCTTCGGCGGAGATCGGATAGGGGCGCTTGTAGCGGTCGACGCCGTAGTTCATCAGCGCGTGGCAGGAGTCGATCAGGTCTTCCACGGCATCGATACCGTGGCGCTCTTCACACTGGGCGATGTACTGCTTGGCGAACACCAGGTAATCGATGATCGAGGTGGCGTCGGTCCAGGTGCGGAACAGGTAGTTGCCCTTGAAGAAACTGTTGTGGCCGTAGCAGGCGTGGGCGATCACCAGTGCCTGCATGCACATGGTGTTTTCTTCCATCAGGTAGGCGATGCAGGGGTCGGAGTTGATCACGATCTCGTAAGCCAGGCCCATCTGGCCGCGGCTGTAGGACTTTTCGGTGCTGAGGAACTGCTTGCCGTAAGACCAGTGGTGGTAGCCCAGCGGCATGCCCACCGAGGCGTAGGCGTCCATCATCTGCTCGGCGGTGATCACCTCGATCTGGTTGGGGTAGGTATCCAGTGCGTAGCGCGCGGCCAGGCGGCTGATTTCGCGGTCGTACGTCTGGATCAGCTCGAAGGTCCACTCCGAGCCGACTGAAATGGGCTGGCGTCTCTGTGCTCTGGCGGTCATGTGGCTAACCTGCGCTGGAAGAGTTCACGGAAGACCGGGTAGATGTCGCCGGCCGATACCAACTGTTGCTGGGCGAAGGTGTCGGGGAAGCTCTCGCCGATACGCTCGTATTCGTACCACAGCGCCTGATGCTCACGCGGCGTGATCTCGACGTAAGTGTAGTACTGCACGTGAGGCATGATCTGCTTGGACAGAATGTCGCGGCAGATCGGCGAATCGTCGTTCCAGTTGTCGCCGTCGGAGGCCTGGGCTGCGTAGATGTTCCAGTCGCTGGCCGGGTAGCGTTCGGCCATGATCTCCTGCATCAGCTTGAGCGCGCTGGAAACGATGGTGCCGCCGGTCTCGCGGGAGTAGAAGAACTCTTCCTCGTCCACTTCGCGTGCGCTGGTGTGGTGGCGGATGAACACCACTTCGATGCGGTCGTAGTTCCGTTTGAGGAACAGGTACAAGAGGATGAAGAAGCGCTTGGCGATATCCTTGGTGGCCTGGGTCATCGAGCCGGAAACATCCATCAGGCAGAACATCACGGCTTTCGAGCTGGGGTTGGGCTGCTTGACCAGCAGGTTGTACTTGAGGTCGAAGGTGTCGAGGAACGGCAGGCGGTTGATGCGTGCCTTCAGCCGCACGATCTCGGCTTCGGTCTCCTGAATGTCGGTGAAGTTGTCAGGTTCTTCGACCCGCAGGCGCTCAAGCTCCTTTTGCGCCTCGCGCAACAGTGCGCGGCTGCTGCCGGTCAGGGCGATACGCCGGGCATGGGCTGAACGCAGCGTGCGCACGATGTTGATGCGTGACGGGTTGCCTTCGTTGGCGATGCCGGCGCGCACGGTTTTGAAGGTGTCGGCGCCGGTGAGGTGGCGCTTGACCAGGTTCGGCAGCTCGAGGTCCTCGAACATGAATTCGAGGAACTCTTCCTGGGTGATCTGGAAGACGAACTCGTCCATGCCTTCGCCGGAGTTGCCGGCCTTGCCGCGCCCGCCGCCACCACCGCCACCCTGCGGGCGGGCGATGTGCTCTCCGGCGGTGAATTCCTTGTTGCCGGGATGAACCACGGTCTGCTTGCCGCCGCGGCCGTGGTGCAGCACCGGCTCGTCGATGTCGCGGCCAGGGATGCTGATCTGTTCGCCATGCTCCATGTCCATGATGGAGCGGCGGCTTACGGCTTCTTCGACGGCTTTCTTGATGTGCTCACGGTAGCGCCGCAAGAAGCGCTGGCGGTTGACCGTGCTCTTGTTCTTGCCGTTCAGGCGTCGGTCGATTACGTAGCTCATGGGCCCTCCGATAGCGGGTTACAGCTGCAAGCTTCAAGCTACGAGCTGCAAGCAAAAGCGCTGGCTGCCGCCACGGCTGCGGGGGCGCCTGCGCGCACCCGCCCGTGACGTTTCGCTTTTACTGCGATTTGCGGACCCGCAGGTACCATTCCGACAGCAGGCGTACCTGTTTGTCGGTGTAGCCGCGTTCGACCATCCGGGTGACGAAGTCGTTGTGCTTCTGTTGATCCTCCTTGCTGGCCTTGGCGTTGAAACTGATGACCGGCAGCAGGTCCTCGGTGTTGGAGAACATTTTCTTCTCGATCACCACCCGCAGCTTCTCGTAGCTGAGCCAGCTGGGGTTCTTGCCGTTGTTGTTGGCGCGGGCACGCAGCACGAAGTTGACGATCTCGTTGCGGAAGTCCTTCGGGTTGCTGATACCGGCCGGTTTCTCGATTTTTTCCAGCTCTTCGTTGAGGGCGATGCGGTTGAGGATTTCGCCGGTTTCCGGGTCGCGGTATTCCTGGTCCTGGATCCAGAAGTCGGCGTACAGCACGTAGCGGTCGAAGATGTTCTGGCCGTACTCGCTGTAGGATTCCAGGTATGCAGTCTGGATTTCTTTGCCGATGAACTCGATGTAGCGCGGGGCCAGGTACTCTTTCAGGTAGCGCAGGTAGCGCTCGCGCACCTCGGCCGGGAACTGCTCCTGCTCGATCTGCTGCTCCAGCACATACAGCAGGTGCACCGGGTTGGCGGCCACTTCATGGGGGTCGAAGTTGAACACCTTGGAGAGGATCTTGAAGGCGAAACGGGTCGACAGGCCGTTCATGCCCTCGTCTACGCCGGCGGAGTCGCGGTACTCCTGGATCGACTTGGCCTTGGGGTCGGTGTCCTTGAGGTTCTCGCCGTCATACACGCGCATTTTCGAATAGATGTTCGAGTTTTCCGGCTCCTTGAGCCGCGACAGCACGGTGAACTGGGCGAGCATCTTGAGGGTGTCGGGCGCGCAATGGGCCTTGGCCAGCGAGCTGTTGATCAGCAGCTTGTCGTAGATCTTGATCTCGTCGCTGACCCGCAGGCAGTACGGCACCTTGACGATGTAGATACGGTCGATGAAGGCTTCGTTGTTCTTGTTGTTGCGGAAGGTGTGCCACTCCGATTCGTTGGAGTGGGCCAGCAGGATGCCGGTATAGGGAATCGCCCCGAGGCCCTCGGTGCTGTTGTAGTTGCCTTCCTGTGTGGCGGTAAGCAACGGGTGCAGCACTTTGATGGGGGCCTTGAACATCTCGACGAATTCCATCAGGCCCTGGTTGGCCCGGCACAGCGCGCCCGAGTAGCTGTAGGCGTCGGCGTCGTTCTGCGGGAATTCCTCGAGCTTGCGGATATCCACCTTGCCCACCAGTGCCGAGATATCCTGGTTGTTCTCGTCACCGGGTTCGGTCTTGGCGATGGCAATCTGGTTGAGGATGGACGGGTAGAGCTTGACCACCCGGAACTTGCTGATGTCGCCGCCGAATTCCTGCAGGCGCTTGGTGGCCCAGGGCGACATGATGGTGTTGAGGTAGCGCCGCGAGATGCCGTATTCCTCTTCGAGGATCGCCCCGTCTTCGGTGGCGTTGAACAGGCCCAAGGGCGATTCGAATACCGGTGAGCCCTTGATGGCGTAGAAGGGCACCTTTTCCATCAGCTGCTTGAGTTTTTCGGCCAACGACGACTTGCCGCCGCCTACCGGGCCCAGCAGATAAAGGATTTGTTTCTTCTCTTCCAGGCCTTGGGCGGCGTGGCGGAAGTAGGAGACGATCTGGTCGATGCACTCTTCCATGCCATGGAAGTCGGCAAAGGCCGGATAGCGGCGAATCACCTTGTTGGAGAAGATCCGCGACAGCCTGGAGTTGCTTGAGGTGTCGATCAGTTCCGGCTCACCGATGGCCAGCAACAGCCGTTCAGCCGCCGATGCGTAGGCACTGCGATCCTCTTTGCACAGCTCGAGGTACTCCTGCAGCGAGAGTTCTTCCTGGCGCGTGGACTCGAAGCGTTGTTGGAAGTGGCTAAAAATACTCATGACGTCACCTCGCTCGATACGTGGAGACGACGCCGGATCAGTCAGCTGATGCTGGCATGCAATCGGCAAACCGACTGCTGTGTACCCCCCAGAACACCCTGAAACGCTACCGATGACCCGCACGCCGGTGTACCGGCTCTCCCCTTTTTTGGATGGCCTGTGCTTAAGAGTAGTTGGTTCTGGGCAAGGTCAAGGGCGGGGAGCCAAGAAGACGCCTGCGACCGTTCGTCAGGTCAGGCGCGAGCCCGCAGGGAATGCGGGCTGCAGTAAAAATGAAAAAATTACTCGGCGCTGCCCTGGGCGGTTTCGCCCGGGTAGGTGGCGCGCCACAGCTCGAAGCCGCCGTCCACGCTGTAGACGTCGGAGAAGCCCTGGCCGGCCAGGTAGGCGGCGGCGCTCTGGCTGGAATTGCCGTGGTAGCAGACCACCAGCGTCGGGGCATCGAGGTCGGCGTTGCGGATGAAATCGGCCACCGAGTGGTTGTCCAGATGCCGGGCACCGGTGATGTGGCCGGCGGCGAAAGCCTGCGAGTCGCGGATGTCGACCACGACGGCGCCTTGAGCGCGCAGGGCCAGGGCCTGTTCAGGGGGGATGCGCTTGAATTCGCTCATGGGGTGGTTCCTTCAGAACTGATCGAGGGGGCAGCCGGCGGGCGCGGGGTGCCTTCGCGGGTGCAGTCACAGCGGTGGTATTCGCCGCTGTCGACGTTGTACAGGGTCATGGCGCCGCCCCACACGCAGCCGGTGTCGAGGGCGATCACGCCGGGTACGTCAACGCGGCCTTCAAGGGCAGCCCAGTGGCCGAAGATGATCTTCACGTGGCGTGAGCGGCGCTCGGGGTGGTCGAACCAGGGTTTGTAGCCTTTCGGTGCGCTGTCCAGGCCCTCTTTGCTCTTGAGGTCGAGCTTGCCGGTGGCGGTGCAGAAGCGCATGCGGGTGAAGTAGTTGGTGATCACCCGCAGGCGCTCGATGCCGGCGAGGTCCTTGCTCCACTTGTTCGGCTCGTTGCCGTACATGCCATCGAGGTAAGGCTGCAGGCGGTTGTCGTCGCGCAGCACCTGCTCGACCTCAGCCGCCAGCTCCAGGGCCCGGCCCAGGGTCCACTGCGGCGGGATGCCGGCGTGGGCCATGGCGATGCCGCGGGCTTCGTCGTAGTGCAGCAGCTTTTGATGGCGCAGCCAGTCGAACAGGCGGTCGGCGTCGGGGGCTTCGATGATCTCGCGCAGGGTGTCGCTTTTTTTCAGGCGCTCGACGTTGTGCCAGGCGGCCAGCAGGTGCAGGTCGTGGTTGCCCAGCACGCAGACCAGCGCGTGGCGGATCGAATACAGGTAGCGCAGGGTTTCCAGTGACTCGGGGCCACGGTTGACCAGATCGCCCACCAGCCACAGGCGGTCGACGGCCGGGTCGAAGCGCACGCGTTCGAGCAGGCATTTGAGCGGCTGCAGGCAGCCCTGCAGGTCACCGACCGCGTAAGTGGCCATCAGTGCAGCGCCCCGGGTACAGCAAGGCGGAACGGGGCGACCTTCGCGTCGAAGCGTTTGCCGTCTTCGGCGAACATCTGGTAGCTGCCCTGCATGGTGCCGACCCGGGTGCCGATCACTGCGCCGCTGCTGTAGGTGTGGCTTTGGCCAGGCTCGATCAGCGGTTGCTGGCCGATCACCCCGGCGCCGCGCACTTCTTCGACCTCGCCGTCACCGTTGGTGATCAGCCAGTGGCGGGACATCAGCTTGGCGGTGACCGTGCCGTTGTTCTGCACGGTGATGGTGTACGCGAAGGCGAAACGATTGCTTTCGGGGTCGGATTGGTCTTTGAGGTAGCGGGTCACGACGCTGACGTCGATCTGGTAGCGGGGGTCGGACATGCAAGGGCCTTGGGGAACTTACGCAATAACGCAGTCTAGGCCATTGGGAGGGGGGAGGGCCAGCGGTGTAGGGGGAGGGTGATGAGTGTTGTCAGTTTGCCGGCCTCTTCGCGGGCAAGCCCGCTCCTACAGGGATTGCATGAGTTTCTGTAGGAGCTGGCTTGCCGGCGATGGCTTTTACTGCTGCTGTTCGGCCAGCTTGTCGGCCAGGCGCACGAATGCGGCCAGGTCGAGCTGCTCGGGGCGCAGGCTGCCGTCGACGCCGGCGGCTTCGATGGCCTGGCTGTCGAGCACGCCCTTGAGCGTGTTGCGCAGCGTCTTGCGGCGCTGGTTGAAAGCTTCGCGGACCACGTGCTCCAGCAGTTTCGGGTTTTTCGCCGGGTGCGGCAGCACTTCGTGGGGCACCAGGCGCACGATGGCCGAGTCGACCTTCGGTGGCGGGTTGAAGGCACCAGGCCCGACGTTGAACAGGTGCTCCACACGGCAGTGGTACTGCACCATGATCGACAGCCGTCCCCAGTCGCCGCCGCCCGGGCCTGCGGCCATGCGCTCGACCACTTCCTTTTGCAGCATGAAGTGCATGTCGCGGATCAGGTGGGCGTGATCGAGCAGGTGGAAGATCAGCGGCGTGGAGATATTGTAGGGCAGGTTGCCGACCACCTTGAGGCTGCGCTCAGGCACGCCCAGCTGGTTGAAGTCGAACTTCAGGGCATCGCCCTGGTGCAGGCGGAAGTTGTCACGGCCGGCGAACTTGTGTTGCAGGATCGGCACCAGGTCCTTGTCCAGCTCCACCACGTCCAGCTGTGCGCCGCTGCCCAGCAGGCCCTCGGTCAGGGCGCCCTGGCCCGGGCCGATTTCCAGCAGGTGTTCGCCGGCCTTGGCGTTGATCGCCCGCAGAATGCGGTCGATGATCCCTGCATCGTGCAGGAAGTTCTGGCCGAAGCGCTTGCGCGCCCGGTGTTGGTATTGCTCGTTCATGGTCGGTTCTCGGCCATCTGGTAGGCGGTGTTCAGGGCGACGCGCAGGCTGCCGGTGTCGACCTTGCCGCTGCCGGCCAGGTCCAGGGCGGTGCCGTGGTCGACCGAGGTGCGGATGATCGGCAGGCCCAGCGTCACGTTGACCGCAGCGCCGAAGCCTTTGTACTTGAGTACCGGCAGGCCCTGGTCGTGGTACATCGCCAGCACCGCGTCGCAGTGCTCCAGATATTTGGGGGTAAACAGGGTATCGGCCGGCAGCGGGCCGCGCAGGTCCATGCCTTCGGCGCGCAGACGCTCAAGCGCAGGCTCGATGATGTCGATTTCTTCGCGGCCCAGGTGGCCGCCTTCTCCGGCGTGGGGGTTGAGCCCGCAGACCAGGATGCGTGGGTTGGCGATACCGAACTTGTCGCGCATGTCTGCGTGCAGGATGCGGGTGACCCGTTCCAGGCGCTCAGGGGTGATGGCGTCGGCGATATCACGCAGGGGCAGGTGGGTGGTGACCAGGGCCACGCGCAGGCCATGGGTGGCCAGCATCATTACCACCTGCTGGGTGTGGGTGAGGTCGGCGAGGAATTCGGTATGCCCGGAGAAGGCGATACCGCTCTCGTTGATCACGCCCTTGTGCACCGGCGCTGTGATCATCCCGGCGAAATCGCCGTTCAGGCAGCCGTTGCCGGCGCGAGTGAGGGTCTCGAGGACGAACGCGGCGTTGGCGTTGTCCAGCTGACCGGCGGTTACCGGTTTGGCCAGTGCTGTGTCCCACACGTACAAGCTGCCCGCAGGCGCAGGCTGGTCGGGGAACTGGCCGGGGGCAACCGGCAGCAGGCTGACGGCCAGCCCCAGCTGCGTGGCCCGCTCGGCGAGCAGGTCACGGCTGGTGATGGCGATCAGGGGGTGGGGCTGGGCCTCGGCGGCGAGCAGCAGGCACAGGTCGGGGCCTATGCCGGCCGGTTCGCCGGGAGTAACGGCGAAGCGCAGGGGCTTCACTGGGCGGCCTGGTCAGCGCCAGGCAGCTTGATTTCAACGTAGGCTTCGTCGCGGATCTGGCGCAGCCAGGTCTGCAGCTCTTCGTCGTACTTGCGGTTGCGCAACACGCCCATGGCCTGCTGCTCACGGGCCTGCTCGGTGCTGTCGGTGGCGCGGCGGCCCAGTACTTCCAGTACGTGCCAGCCGTATTGGGTCTGGAACGGCTTGGTCACGACGCCTTGCTGGGCATTGGCCATCTGCTCGCGGAACTCCGGCACCAGGCTGTTCGGGTCGACCCAGTTGAGGTCGCCACCGTTGAGTGCCGAGCCCGGGTCTTCCGAGAAGCTCTTCGCAAGTTCTGCGAAGTCTTCGCCGTTCTCGATACGCTCGTAGATACGCTCGGCCAATTGCTTGGTGGCGGCTTCGTTGCGGATCTCGCTTGGCTTGATCAGGATGTGGCGCACATGCACTTCGTCACGCAGCACGCTTTCGCTGCCACCACGCTTCTCTTCCAGCTTGAGGATGATGAAGCCGTTGGGGATGCGGATTGGCTGGGTGATGTCGCCGATGGCCATGCTGCTGAGCATCTTGGCGAAGTCAGGTGGCAGCTGGCCGGCCTTGCGCCAGCCCATCTCGCCGCCTTCCAGGGCGTTTTCACTGGCCGAGTTGGCGATTGCCAGCTGGCCGAAGTCGGCACCCTGGCGCAGTTGCTGGTAGACGTCACCGACCTTGCGCGCAGCTTTCTGGATGTCTTCGGAGTTGGCAGCTTCCGGGGTGGGGATGAGGATGTTGGCGAGGCGGTACTCTTCCGACATCTGCATCTTGCCCAAGTCCGAGTTGAGGAAGTTCTTCACTTCCTGCTCGGACACCTGGATGCGCTCGGCCACGCGGCGCTGACGCACGCGGCTGATGATCATCTCGCGCTTGACCTGCTCGCGGGCGTCGTCGAACGACAGCCCGTCGTGGGCCAGTGCGGCGCGGAACTGCTCCAGCGACATGCCGTTGCGCTGGGCAATGGTGCTGATGGCCTGGTTCAACTCTTCGTCGGTGATGCGAATGCCGGAGCGCTCGCCGATCTGCAACTGCAGGTTCTCGACGATCAGGCGCTCCAGCACCTGTTGTTCCAGGGCGCCGGAGGGCGGCACACCACCACCGCGCTTGGCGATGGTCTGCTGCACTTCGCGCACGCGCTGGTCCAACTGGCTTTGCATGACCACGTCGTTGTCGACGATGGCCACCACGCGGTCAAGGGGTTGCGGGGCGGCATGCACCGCGCCGCTCAGCATTACAGCGCCCAGCAACACCGGGCGCAGTCGATCAATAAGCTTGGTCTTCACGTGTACGATAACCTTGAATGCCTTGGTCCAGGAACGACTCGACCTTGTTGCCCATGACGCCGCCGAGGCCCTTGAGCACGATTTGCAGGAAGACGCCATGGTCGCCCTTCTCGTTTGCCGGGGTGGCCTGGCTGAAGTCGTCGTAGTCGACCCAGTAACGGTTGATCAGACGCAGTTTCCAGCAGCAGCTGTCGTACTCGAAGCCACCGAAGGCTTCCAGGGTGCGGTTGCGGTTGTAGTCGTGCTGCCAGCGCGCGATGGCGTTCCACTGGGGAACGATCGGCCAGATGACCGAGAAGTCATGCTGCTGGATCTTGTAGTAATCCTTGATGTAGTTCGCATCACCCGGGGTGCCGTAGTCGCCGCCACCCACTTTCCACGTACCGGTAACCGAGTCGTAGTTGATGGTGTCGTTGCGGTAGCGGTAGCCGAGGTTGACGATCTTGTTCGGATTGTCCTCAGGCTGGTAGTGGAACATTGCACTGGCCGAACGGGTGCTGCTGCTGTCCTGGTCCCAGTTGAAGTCCGAGTTGAAGCGCCAGTCGCGGTTGAAGGCGTATTCGTACTCCAGTGCATAAGGTGACGCGCTGGACTGGCTGTCCCTGCGGGTGCGGTAGTCGATGCCCGGCAGCTGGACCTTGCGGTCTTCGAAGTAGTAGGCCTGGCCGATGCTGAAACGCTGACGCTGGAAGCCGTCGGGCTCGATCCAGCGGCTGGTCACGCCCAGCGACAGCTTGTTCTCGTCACCGATGCGGTCGGTCCCGGAGAAGCGGTTGTCGCGGAACAGCGAGCTGTAGTTGAACAAGGTCTCGCTGGTGTCGAACAGCGGGATGTCCGACTGGTCCTTGTTCGGGACGTAGAGGTAGAACAGGCGCGGTTCGAGGGTCTGGCGGTAGTCCTTGCCGAACAGCTGGGTGTTGCGATCGAAGTACAGGCCGCTGTCGACGCTGAAGATCGGGATGTCGCGGTTGATCGAGCTGCTGTAGCTGCCGTAGCCAGGTTGCGACGCGAGGGCCGCCGCCTGTGCCCGACCTTGGCTGTCCAGGTCGAGGTTGTAGTTGGTGTAGACGTACTTGAGCTTCGGCGTGATATAGCCGTAGCTGGCTTCCATCGGCAGACTGATGGCAGGTGCCAGGTTCAGGCGCGTGCCGTTGGCCCGGGCGATGCCGGCGATGTTCTGGTCAAGGCGGCGGCCGTCGAGACCGGCTGTGGTGTCCAGCTCGCCGTCCTCGTTGAATACCGGGCCGTGCTTGAGGTCACGTTCGAAGCGCACGGCTTCGGTTTCGTAGCTCAGGTCGAAGCCGCTTGGATGGAACGGCAGCATGCCGTTCAAGGTGACCTGAGGCAGGCGATCGTACGGCGTGATCTGCGACAGCGTGGCCATTTCATAGGCATGCGCGTTCAGGCGGGCGGTGTAGGTGTCGCCACGGTAGGTCAGCGCGCCTTGCTGGTCGACCACATCCTTGCTCTGAACGCCGATCTGGTCGGACTCCAGGTCCTGGAAGTAGAACGGGTCGCTGATGTCGGTGTAGTTCACCTCGGTCATCAGGCGCTCGTCCAGGCCGCCTTTGTGCTGCCAGTTGATCATCCAGCGATCTTTCTGGTAGTCGGTCTGGTCCTTGCGGTCGTCGTTCTCGTCGTTGAGGAACGCACCGCCGAACTGGCCTTCGCTGGACTTGGTCAGGTAGCGGAACTCACCTTCCATCAGCAGGCCGCGCTTGCTCATGTAGCGCGGGTACAACGTGGCGTCGTAGTTAGGCGCCAGGTTGAAGTAGTAGGGCGTGACCAGCGTGAAGCCGGAGTCGCCGCCGGTGCTGAACGACGGCGGCAGGAAACCGGACTGGCGACGGTCGTCGATCGGGAAGTAGATATACGGTGTGTACAGCACCGGAATATCCTTGACCCGCAGGGTGACGTTGGTCGCGGTACCGAAACCGGTGGCCGGGTTCAGGGTGATGTTGTTGCCCTTGAGCTGCCATGCGTTGCTGCCCGGCTCACAGGTGGTATAGGTACCGTCCTTGAGGCGGATGATGGCGTTCTCGGCGCGCTTGGCGTACAGCGCGTTGCCGCGGATGTGCGACTTGTGCATCACGTATTCGGCGTTGTCGACCCGGGCTTCGCCGGTGTCGAGCTGGATCTGCGCTTCGTCGCCGACTACCAGGGTGCCGTTGTCGCGGATCTTGACGTTGCCCTTGAGCTCGCCGCGGTTTTCGGTCTGGTACAGGTTGGCCTCGTCGGCTTCGGCCTGCATGCTGCCCTGGCGCATGACCACGTTACCGGCGAGCGTGGCAATTTGCTGCTCCTGCTGGTACTTGGACACCTTGGCGTTGATGTAGGTCGGCGACTCGTCCTTGGGCGTGGAGTCGTTCATGCCCGGGCGGACAGGCTCGATGTAGGCGCCACCGCAGTACGGGCCGGTTTCGGCCAGTTGCGCAGGGGTGAGCTTGTCACGCGGGACCCAGTCGAGGTGGCTGTAGTCTTCGCTGCGCGACTTCAGGCCACGGCCCTTGCTCTCGGTGACCTGCACAGGCTTGTCGGCCTGGGCTTCGGCGACCTCGCCACCGGCTACCGGCGCATCGGCGCTGGCAGCGGCTGCACCTGGGTGCACCGGGCGTGGCGGCAGGTTGTTGGTGGTCTTGGGCTTGCAGTCCCAGCCACCGGCGGCGGACACTTGGCAGTCGAACTGCTCGGCTGCCATCACATACGACGAGGCCAGAGGCTGCAATGCCAGCAGACTGCCAGTCACCAGCAACGGAAACTTTCTACGAAACGCGGGGGATTTCAATGCCATCTTATTAGTCCGGGCTTCCTGCGTGCCATCTGCCCGCGTGTGGGGGCCGCACGCCTCTCGATGGTCTGAAAAAGATGCTGGATAATAAAGCATGACCCGCTTGACGGCTAGGGCCGTCGGAGACCCTTGTAATGCCCGACCACGATGTACGCCTGCAACAACTGAGCGCCTGGCTGGACCAGCAGCTGGCCAACCTGTTCCGCAACAACGGCTGGGGTGACGTGCCCGAGGGCACGCTTGCCGCGGCCAGCAGCGATGCCAGTTTCCGCCGTTACTTCCGCTGGGAGGGCGCCGGCCACAGCTTCGTGATCATGGATGCACCGCCACCGCAGGAAAACTGCGCCCCGTTCGTCGCCATCGACCATTTGCTGGCCAGTGCCGCTGTGCATGTGCCGCAGGTGCTCGCCCAGGACCTTGAACGAGGCTTTCTGCTGCTGGGTGACCTGGGTCGCCAGACGTATCTGGACATCATTACTGCCGACAACGCCGACAGCCTGTTCGCCGATGCCATAGAGGCGTTGCTGAAGCTTCAGCGCCTGCCGATGGACGCTGTGCTGCCCAGCTATGACGATGCCCTGCTGCGCCGCGAAGTCGAGCTGTTCCCGCAGTGGTACGTGGGCCGCGAGCTGGGCCTGCAACTCAACGACACGCAAAAAGCAACCTGGCAACGAGTCAGCCAGTTGCTGATCGACAGCGCCCTGGCCCAGCCCAAAGTGCTGGTGCACCGCGACTACATGCCGCGCAACCTGATGCAGAGCACACCCAACCCCGGCGTGCTGGACTTCCAGGATGCGGTCTATGGCCCGGTGACCTACGACATCACCTGCCTGTTCAAGGACGCCTTCGTCAGTTGGCCGCAGGCGCGGGTCGAGGGCTGGCTGCGTGACTATTGGCACAAGGCACAGGCTGCCGGCATCCCGGTGCAGGCCGACTTCGAGGCCTTCCAGCGTGCCAGCGACCTGATGGGCGTGCAGCGCCACCTGAAAGTGATCGGCATTTTCGCCCGTATTTGCCACCGCGACGGCAAGCCGCGCTACCTGGCCGATGTGCCGCGGTTCTTCTCTTATATAGAAGAAGTGATCAGCCGCCGGCCGGAGCTGGCCGAGCTGGGCCAGCTGATTGCCGAACTGCAGGCCGGGGCGCGCCGATGAAGGCGATGATTCTGGCGGCAGGCAAGGGCGAGCGCATGCGCCCGCTTACCCTGCATACCCCCAAGCCGCTGGTGCAAGCCGCCGGCAAACCACTGATCGAGTACCACCTGGAGGCGCTGGCCCGGGCCGGTTTCACCGAGGTGGTGATCAACCATGCCTGGCTGGGCGAGCAGATCGAGGCCCACCTGGGCGATGGTCAGCGCTTCGGCCTGAGCATCCGCTACTCGCCGGAGGGCGAGCCGTTGGAAACCGGCGGCGGCATCTTCAAGGCGCTGGCGCTGCTGGGGGATGAGCCGTTCCTGCTGGTCAACGGCGACATCTGGACCGACTACGACTTTGCCGGGCTGCGTGCACCACTGGGCGGCCTGGCGCACCTGGTGCTGGTGGACAACCCCGGGCACCACGGCTGGGGCGACTTCCGCCTGCTGGACGGGCAGGTGGTGGACGGTGACGACGCCCCTGGCACCCTGACCTTCAGCGGCATTTCGGTACTGCACCCGGCGTTGTTCGAAGGCTGCCAGCCTGGTGCCTTCAAGCTGGCGCCGTTGCTGCGCCGGGCCATGGTCGAAGGCCGGGTGAGCGGCGAGCGCCACAGCGGCCTGTGGGTCGATGTCGGCACCCTCGAGCGGCTGGCGGATGTCGAACGCCTGATTGCCGGGCGCGCCTGATATGTGGTGGCCGAGCACATTGATTGGTGCCGGGGCCGGGTTTGTCGTGGCCAGCATCCCCGGGGCTTTGCTCGGGGCGCTGCTGGGCCAGGCCATGGATCGGCGCCTGCGCCTGCAGGGGTGGGATGATATGCGCGAGCGCCTGGGCGGGCGCCCGGCGCTGCGTGACGATGAGTTGCTGTTCGTGCTGCTGGGGCGCCTGGCCAAGAGCGATGGCCGGGTGCTGGACGGGCATATCCAGCAGGCGCGCCAGGAGATGACCCGCCTTGACCTGACTGAGCCGGCGCGCCTGCGGGCGATTGCCGCCTTCAACCGTGGCAAGGCAGGCAAGGACCGGCTCAAAGCCCACCTGCGGCGGATCCGCCTGCAGCCGCATGCCGCCGAGGGCACCTTGCGCGCCTGCTGGCGCATGGTCTGGGCCGACGGCAAGGCCGGGCGCCATGAACGTGACTTGTTGATGGGCTGGGGCGAGCTGCTGGGGCTGAGCCGCAACCAGGTGCACGCGTTGTCGCTGGAGTATGAGCCGCGCAAGGCGGCGGTCCAGGGCAGCATGACCTATGCCGCTGCGCTGCGCTTGCTGGGGGTGGAGCCGGATACTGCGGGCGACCAGGTCAAGCAGGCTTATCGCCGGCTGGTCAGCCGCCATCACCCTGACAAACTGGTGGGCAACGGCGCCAGCGAGGCGCAGGTGCGTGAGGCCACCGAGCTGACCCGCGACCTGCACCAGGCCTATGCCATGATCCGCAAGCGCCGGGGTTTCTGAAATGCTAGAACCCTGCGCGCTACCTGTAGGAGCCGGCAAGCCGGCTCTTACAGGGTTCAGTGCAGGCCTTGGGTTCAGGTGGGCTTTACTCTTCCTGCGGTGACAACCAGCCACGCACCCGGCGCAGCAACTGCTCTTGTTCGGCAGCCTTGTTGCCCGGCATGGCGATCAGCGACAGCTGGCGGTACTGGTTGTCCTTCTGCCGTTTGCTGGCTTGCAGGCGTTCTTGCGCTGCCAGGCGGTCCTGGGTGCGGGTGGCGTAATAGATGTCGGCAGCCGGCACTTTCAGGGTCGGGGTCAGGCTCAGCAGGTCATGCTCGACCCGGGCCGGGGTTTGCGCGGCCACCATCACCAGCTTTTGCACTTGCGGTGGCTGCTTCTCGCTGAGGTAGCGCGCCGCCCAGTAGGCACCGCTGCCATTGCCCAGCAGCACGATGCTGCGCGCTTTTTGCTGCTGGGCGTAGGCCACGGCGGCATCCAGTCGGGCGAAGATGCGCTCGGCGTCGCTCTCGTCGTTGTGTTCGTCGGCCTCCACCGCGTCGGTGCTTTCGGCAGTGTCGGCCTCGGGGGCGGTGGCCTGGGCGACGTTGGCGTTGGCATCTGCCGGGGTATCCTTGGCCGGGGCCGATTCACCCTTGGGTGCTGCAGGCTCCGCTGCGGGCTTGGCTTCTACCCGCGCCTGGGGGCGTTCGGCCAGCAAGTCCGGCAGGCTGACGCTCAGGGTGTGCCAGCCGACATCGGGGAAGCCGCGGCGCAGCGGCCCGACGGTGTTCGGCCAGTCGGCGTTCTCGCCGGCACCCGGCACAATGATGATCGCGCCCTTGGGGTCGCTGTCGTTGGCCGGTTTCCACAGCGCCAGAAAGCTTTCGCCATCGGCCTGCAGCATTTGCTGTTCGGCCTTGGGCACCCGGCGCTCCAGCGCCAAGGCATCGTCGGCACTGCGTTCGGCCAGCGGCGCACGCGGGGCCGGGGCGGCGGCTTCGGGCGCGGGCTCGGTTTTTTCTGCGTCGGCTGCCTGGGCGGCCAGCGGCAGGAGCGAGGCGAGGCAGATCATTGCCAGCTTCGTGCGATAAAGTGTGAACATGGATCGGTCCAGGGCCATAGAGATACCGGCAGCCTAATAGTATTTGTCCGCGACGGCCATGTTGTGCGGCCATCCTTGCCAAGACGAGGGTATAGATGAAGCGAGTGCGTTGCCTGTGGGTTATCGGCTGGTTGTGTCTGCCCTTGATTGCCCTGGCCGGGCCGGGCATGCCGGTGGCGGTTGTGCTGGAGCCTGCGCAGCAGCAGTGGCTGGATGCACACCGCAGCCTGCGCGTGGGGCTGGTGCTGCAGGCACCCTACGCCCAGTTCGACCGGCGCCTGCAGCAGTTCTACGGGGCGAATGTCGAGCTGGTCAGCGCCCTGGCGCAAAACCTCAAGCTTGACCTGACCTGGCGCGGCTTCAACGACGAGGCGGCGCTGGAGCATGCCTTGCTGGCCGGCGAGATCGATTTTGCCCCGGGCCTGACCCAGACCCCGGCCAGCCTGCGCAACTGGCTGTTCAGCGACCCCTACATGCGCGTGCCGCAACTGGTGGTGGGCATGCGCAGCGGCGCGGTGGCGGTGGAGCTGGAAAAACTCGGTGTCAACGACCGGGTGGCGGTGCGCATGCCGTCGCGCCTGGCCGACTACTTGCGCGGTAACTATGCCAACCTCAACCTGCAGGGCGTGCCCAACGAGCGTGAGGCGCTGCAACTGGTGCTGGGCGGGCAGGCCGGCTTTGCCGTGGTGGACGAGGCGCAGCTTAGCCGGTTGTCCCGCGAGAACGAATTCGCTGACCTGGCGGTGGTCGGCGATATCGGCCTGCCGCAGTTGCTGCGGGTGGGCTCGCGCCGTGACTGGCCGCTGCTGGCCGATGTGCTCGAACGCGGTTTGCAGGCGTTGCCGGCCAAGCAGCTCGAACAGATGCACCAGCGTTGGCTGCAACCCAAATATCCGCGGTTCTCCGAGTCGGCCGGGTTCTGGCAGAACCTGGCGCTGCTGTTCGGCCTGCTGCTGCTCTGCGCCATGGCCACCCTGGTGTGGCAGCGCCGCCAGCAGCGCGGGCTTGAGCGCGGCTTGCTGGCCGCGCGCGAAAGCCTGGCCGAACGGCAAACCCGCGAAGAGGCGCTGCGCCTGAGCCAGTTCTCCATCGACCAGAGCACCGTGGGTATTCTGTGGGTCAACTGGGACAGCCATATCCGCTACGCCAATCACGCCGCCGAGCGCATGCTCGGGTTCGCCGAGGGCGTTTTGCTCGACCGGCCGCTGATCGATATCGAGCCGAACCTGAGCATGGACCGCTGGCTTGAGCTGTGGAAGCGCGCCCGCTCGGGCGAGGGCGGCGACCTGCAGTTCGAAAGCCAGGTGCGCAGCGCCGGCGGCGAGCTGCTGCCGGTGGACCTTTCGCTGTCGTTCTTGCGCTTTCGCGACGCCGAGTACCTGGTGGTGTTCGTCACCGACGTCACCGAGCGCCGCCGCGCCCTGGCCGCCCTGCGCGAGAGCGAGGCGCGGCTCAAGGGTATTGCCGGCAACGTGCCGGGGCTGGTGTTTCGCCTGGAGCGCGACGCGGCCGAGGGCGAGCTGGAATTCCCCTACATCAGCGAGGGCAGCGAGGCTCTGGTGGGTTACGCCCCGGCGGCGATCCAGCACCCGGACATGGGCCTGCGCAACCTGGTGCACCCCGAGGACCGCGCCGATTACCACCGGGTGCAGGATATCGCCCTGGCCGGCGACCAGGACTGGTCGTGGCAGGGCCGCATCCTTACCCGCGAGGGCGAGCAGCGCTGGGCCGACATCAAGGCCACCACCCGCCGCCTGGGTGATGGCCGGGTGGTATGGGACGGAGTGGTGTGGGACATCACCCAGGGCAAGCAAGCCGAACTGGCCCTGGCCGGTTCACAAGAGCAGTTGCGCGAGCTGTCGGCGCACCTGGAAAGCGTGCGTGAGGAAGAAAAGGCGCGCATCGCCCGCGAGGTGCATGACGAGCTGGGGCAGATGCTTACTGTGCTCAAGCTCGAGGTGTCGATGTGCGAGCTGGCCTACGCCGAGCTGGATGCCGGGCTGAACGAGCGCCTGGCCAGCATGAAGCGCCTGATTGCCCAGCTGTTCCAGCTGGTGCGCGATGTGGCTACCGCATTGCGCCCGCCGATCCTTGATGCCGGCATCGCTTCGGCCATCGAATGGCAGGCCCGGCGCTTCGAGGCGCGCACGCAGATCCCGTGCCTGGTGCAGGTGCCGGATAATCTGCCACCCTTGAGCGATGCCAAGGCCACCGGGCTGTTCCGTATTTTGCAGGAGGCGCTGACCAACGTGATGCGCCACGCCCAGGCGCACACCGTGCAGATCGAGCTGGTGCGCGAGGGGCAGCAGTTGCGCCTGACGGTGATCGACGACGGTGCAGGCTTTGCCATCGATGCCGCGCGGCCTGCATCGTTCGGCCTGGTGGGGGTAAGGGAGCGGGTATTGATGCTGGGCGGCAGCATGACCCTGGACAGCGAGCCGGGCGAGGGCACCAGCCTGAGCGTGGCGATTCCATTGATGCAGGAGAGACAGTCGTGATTCGAGTGCTGGTGGCCGAAGACCACACCATCGTCCGTGAGGGCATCAAGCAGTTGATCGGCCTGGCCAAGGACATGCAGGTGGCCGGCGAGGCGGGAAATGGCGAGCAGCTGCTGGACACCCTGCGGCATACGCACTGCGAGGTGGTGTTGCTGGATATCTCGATGCCCGGGGTCAACGGCCTGGAGGCGATCCCGCGTATCCGCGCGCTGAACAACCCGCCGGCGATCCTGATGCTGTCGATGCACGACGAGGCGCAGATGGCGGCACGGGCGCTGAAGGCCGGGGCGGCGGGCTATGCCACCAAGGACAGCGACCCGGCGCTGCTGCTGACCGCCATACGCCGGGTGGCGGGGGGAGGGCGCTATATCGACCCGGCCCTGGCCGACCGCATGGTGTTCGAGGTGGGCCTGACCGAGACCCGGCCGTTGCATACGTTGTTGTCCGAGCGCGAATTCTCGGTGTTCGAGCGCCTGGCCCAAGGCGCCAACGTCAACGACATCGCCCTGCAGCTGGCGCTGTCGAACAAGACCATCAGCACCCACAAGGCGCGGCTGATGCAGAAGCTCAAGGTGAACTCGCTGGCGGAGCTGGTGAAGTACGCCATGGAGCACAAGCTGGTGTGAGTGTTCTGGTTGCGACCCTGTACTGCCGAGCCCTTGTGGGAGCGGGCTTGCCCGCGAAAGGGCCTGGCCTGCTGATCTCGGTGGCTGCACCGGCCTCTTCGCGGGCAAGCCCGCTCCCACAGGGATGGGCGTACGGTCTGAAAACGCCACTCGTGTAGGGATTGCCCTACAGCAACTCTTCCACCCGGATGATGGCATTCTCTCAGCACCGCCGATTTCCGCACCCTCGCCGCTCTTCTACGCTGTTGCCTACGCAGTCATTCCAACAAGAAGGTGCAGGGCATGAGCGAGGCGAATTCGAACGAGACGCTGGTCAGCTTCCGTGGTGTGCAGAAGAGCTACGACGGCGAATCGCTGATCGTCAAAGACCTCAACCTGGACATTCGTAAGGGCGAGTTCCTCACCCTGCTCGGCCCTTCCGGCTCGGGCAAGACCACCAGCCTGATGATGCTGGCCGGCTTCGAGACCCCCACCGCCGGCGAGATCCAGCTGGCCGGGCGCTCGATCAACAACGTGCCGCCGCACAAGCGCGACATCGGTATGGTGTTCCAGAACTACGCGCTGTTCCCGCACATGACCGTGGCCGAAAACCTGGCCTTCCCCTTGAGCGTGCGCAACCTGAGCAAGACCGACATCAGCGAGCGGGTCAAGCGCGTGCTCAACATGGTCCAGCTGGATGCCTTCGCCAAGCGCTACCCCGGCCAGCTGTCCGGCGGCCAGCAGCAGCGCGTGGCGCTGGCCCGGGCCTTGGTGTTCGAGCCGCAGCTGGTGCTGATGGACGAACCGCTGGGGGCGCTGGACAAACAACTGCGTGAACACATGCAGATGGAGATCAAGCACATCCACCAGCGCCTGGGCGTGACCGTGGTGTACGTGACCCACGACCAGGGCGAGGCGCTGACCATGTCTGACCGGGTGGCGGTGTTCCACCAGGGCGAGATCCAGCAGATCGCCGACCCGCGCACCCTCTACGAAGAACCCTGCAACACCTTCGTCGCCAACTTCATCGGCGAGAACAACCGCATCAACGGCACCCTGCTGGCCAGCGACGGCAAGCGCTGCCAGGTGCAACTGGGCCGTGGCGAGCGGGTCGAGGCGCTGGCGGTGAACGTCGGCCAGGCCGGCGAGCCGGTGACCCTGTCGATTCGCCCCGAGCGGGTACGCCTGAACGGCCACAGCGAGAACTGCGCAAACCGCTTCTCTGGCCGGGTGGCCGAGTTCATCTACCTGGGCGACCACGTGCGGGTGCGCCTGGAAGTCTGCGGCAAGGCTGATTTTTTCGTGAAACAGCCGATTGCCGAGCTCGACCCGGCCCTGGCCGTGGGCGATGTGGTACCGCTGGGCTGGGAGGTGGAGCACGCCCGCGCGCTCGATCCGATTGCACAAGCCCACTGATGGATTGCTTCACCAACCCTGTACTGTGGAGAGAATAATAATGCGCAAGCAGTTGAAACTGACCGCCCTGGCCCTCGGCCTGTGCGTCGCCGGGCAGGCCCTGGCCGCCGACCTCACCGTGGTGTCGTTCGGTGGTGCCAACAAGGCGGCCCAGGTGAAGGCGTTCTACGAGCCATGGGAGAAGGCCGGCAAGGGCAAGATTGTCGCCGGTGAGTACAACGGCGAAATGGCCAAGGTCAAAGCCATGGTCGACACCAACAGCGTGTCCTGGAACCTGGTGGAAGTGGAGTCGCCGGAGCTGGCCCGCGGTTGCGACGAGGGCATGTTCGAAGAACTTGACCCTGCGCTGTTCGGCAACGAGTCGGACTACGTCAAGGGCGCCATCCAGCCATGCGGCGTGGGCTTCTTCGTGTGGTCCACGGTGCTGGCCTACAACGCCGACAAACTCAAGACCGCACCGACCAGCTGGGCAGATTTCTGGGACACCGAGAAATTCCCGGGCAAGCGCGGCCTGCGCAAGGGCGCCAAGTACACCCTGGAGTTCGCCCTGATGGCCGACGGCGTGGCGCCGAAGGACGTGTATCAGGTGCTGGGCACCAAAGAGGGCCAGGACCGCGCGTTCAAGAAGCTCGACCAGCTCAAACCGAGCATCCAGTGGTGGGAAGCCGGCGCCCAGCCGCCGCAGTACCTGGCCTCGGGTGACGTGGTCATGAGCTCGGCCTACAACGGGCGCATTGCCGCGGTGCAGAAAGAGAGCAACCTCAAGGTGGTGTGGAACGGCGGCATCTACGACTTCGACGCCTGGGCCATCCCCAAAGGCGCCAAGAATGCCGACGAGGCGAAGAAGTTCATCGCCTACACCGTGCAGCCCGAGCAGCAGAAGACCTACTCCGAGAACATCGCCTACGGCCCGGCCAACTCCAAGGCGGTACCGCTGCTGGCGGACGCGGTGAAGAAGGACATGCCGACCACGCCTGAGAACATCGCCAACCAGGTGCAGATCGACGTGGCCTTCTGGGCCGACAACAGCGAACAGCTGGAGCAACGCTTCAACGCCTGGGCGGCGAAGAAGTAACCAGCCGATAGACGGGGCCGCGTTGCGGCCCAATCGCTGGCAAGCCAGCTCCTGCAGGGTTTTGTGCAGGAGCCGGCTTGCCGGCGATAGCCCCCACCCCAGTTTTCCCGGAGTTCGCCATGGCCATTGCAGTGCCAACCCAAGAAGGCGCAGGCCCAAGCCTGAAACAGCGCCTCAAGCATGCCGAGCGGGTCAACCGCTGGAAGGCCCAGGCGTTGATCGCGCCGCTGGCGCTGTTCCTGTTGCTGGTGTTCCTGGTGCCGATTGCGGCGCTGTTGTACAAGAGCGTCGGCAACCCCGAGGTGGTCGCCGGCCTGCCGCGCACCGTCGAGGCGGTGGCGCAGTGGGATGGCAAGAGCCTGCCCGGCGAGGAGGTCTACAAGGCCCTGAGCCAGGACCTGGCCGAGTCACGCAAGAACCAGACCCTGGGCGATTTGTCCAAGCGCCTGAACATGGAGCTGGCCGGCTACCGCAGCCTGCTGGCCAAGACTGCGCGGGCGCTGCCGTTCAAGGCAGAACCTGCTTCTTATAAAGATGCGCTGCAAAGCCTCGACGAGCGCTGGGGCGACCCGGCCTACTGGCAGGCGATCCGCCGCAATACCAGCACGGTGACCTCGTTCTACCTGCTGGCCTCGGTCGACCACCGTATCGACGACCTGGGCGAACTAGCCAAGGCCACCCCGGACCAGGCCATCTACCTGGATATCTTTGCCCGCACCCTGTGGATGGGCGTGGTGATCACAGCCATCTGCCTGGTGCTGGCGTACCCGCTGGCCTACCTGCTGGCCAACCTGCCGACCCGTCAGAGCAACCTGCTGATGATTCTGGTGCTGCTGCCGTTCTGGACTTCGATTCTGGTGCGGGTTGCGGCGTGGATCGTGCTGTTGCAGTCCGGCGGGCTCATCAACAGTGCGCTGATGGCCATGGGCATCATCGACCAGCCGCTGGAACTGGTGTTCAACCGCACCGGGGTGTACATCTCGATGGTGCACATCCTGCTGCCGTTCATGATCCTGCCGCTGTACAGCGTGATGAAGGGCATCTCGCCCAGCTACATGCGCGCGGCGATCTCGCTGGGCTGCCACCCGTTCGCCAGCTTCTGGCGGGTGTACTTCCCGCAGACTTACGCAGGCGTGGGCGCCGGCTGCCTGCTGGTATTCATCCTTGCCATCGGCTACTACATCACCCCGGCGCTGCTGGGCAGCCCCAACGACCAGATGGTCAGCTACTTCGTCGCCTTCTATACCAACACCAGCATCAACTGGGGCATGGCCACCGCCCTGGGCGGGCTGTTGCTGCTGGCGACCGTGCTGCTGTACCTGATCTATAGCTGGCTGGTCGGCGCCAGCCGCCTGCGCCTGAGCTGAGGAGCCTTGTCATGCTGAGCCCCTACATGTCGCCTGTAGAGCGGGTGTGGTTCTACACCCTGCGCATTCTCTGCGGTTTGATTCTGCTGTTTCTGGTGTTGCCGGTGCTGGTGATCGTGCCGCTGTCGTTCAACAGCGGGAGTTTTCTGGTGTACCCGCTGCAGGGCTTTTCGCTGCACTGGTACCAGGATTTCTTTGCCTCGGCCGAGTGGATGCGTGCGCTGAAGAACAGCATCATCGTCGCCCCGGCGGCCACCGTGCTGGCCATGGTGTTCGGCACCCTGGCCTCGATCGGCCTGACCCGCAGCGACTTCCCCGGCAAGTCGCTGGTGATGGCGCTGGTGATTTCGCCGATGGTGGTGCCGGTGGTGATCATCGGCGTGGCCAGCTACCTGTTCTTCGCCCCGCTGGGGCTGGGCAACAGCTTCACTTCGCTGATTCTGGTGCATGCGGTGCTGGGCGTGCCGTTCGTCATCATCACCGTGTCGGCCACCCTGCAGGGCTTCAACTACAACCTGGTGCGCGCGGCAGCCAGCCTGGGTGCCTCGCCGCTGCTGGCTTTTCGCCGGGTGACCCTGCCGCTGATCGCGCCCGGGGTGATCTCGGGGGCGTTGTTCGCCTTTGCCACCTCGTTCGATGAAGTGGTGGTGACGCTGTTCCTCGCAGGCCCTGAGCAGGCCACCCTGCCGCGGCAGATGTTCAGCGGTATTCGCGAGAACCTGAGCCCGACCATTGCGGCGGCAGCGACCTTGCTGATCGCGTTTTCGGTGGTGTTGTTGCTGACCCTGGAGTGGTTGCGCGGGCGTAGCGAGAAGCTGCGGACCCAGCAGCCGGGCTGATTTGCATGCTTTGAAGCGGCCCGTGGGAGCGGGCTTGCACCGCGATGGCGGCGGTGGGTTTACCATCGCCATCGCGGGGCAAGCCCGCTCCCACGCGGCGTGAGTTGTCGACCGACGCACACCCTTGATACCAATCAGCCCTCATCGCATTCCCTGAGTTACAATGCGCGCCACCGTGATTCTGCCAACAGGTGCGCCATGCAGCCCTACGCTATTGCCCCCTCCATTCTTTCCGCCGATTTCGCCCGCCTGGGCGAGGATGTGGACAAGGTTCTGGCCGCCGGGGCCGACATCGTCCACTTCGATGTCATGGACAACCACTACGTGCCCAACCTGACCATCGGCCCGATGGTCTGCACCGCACTGCGTAAGTACGGCGTGACTGCGCCGATCGATGTGCACCTGATGGTCAGCCCGGTCGACCGCATCATCGGCGACTTCATCGAGGCCGGCGCCAGCTACATCACCTTCCACCCGGAAGCCTCGCAGCACATCGACCGTTCGCTGCAACTGATCAAGGACGGCGGCTGCAAGGCCGGCCTGGTGTTCAACCCGGCCACCAGCCTGGACGCCCTGAAATACGTGATGGACAAGGTCGACATGGTGCTGCTGATGAGCGTCAACCCAGGCTTTGGCGGGCAGAAGTTCATCCCCGGCACCCTCGACAAGTTGCGCGAGGCCCGCGCCCTGATCGACGCCAGCGGCCGTGACATCCGCCTGGAGATCGACGGCGGCGTCAACGTCAACAACATCCGCGAGATCGCCGCCGCTGGCGCCGATACCTTCGTGGCCGGCTCGGCGATCTTCAACGCTCCGGACTACAAAGAAGTCATCGACAAGATGCGGGCCGAACTGGCGCTGGCACGCCCATGAGCGGCTTCGAGCAGCTGTTCCCGGGGACGCTGCCCAGGCTGGTGATGTTCGATCTGGATGGCACCTTGATCGACTCGGTACCGGACCTGGCTGCAGCGGTCGACCGCATGCTGCTCGAACTCGGGCGCGAGCCCGCAGGGCTTGAAGCCGTGCGCCGCTGGGTGGGCAACGGCGCCCAGGTGCTGGTGCGCCGCGCCCTGGCCGGTGGTATCGAACACGACAGCGTGGACGATGAGCTGGCCGAGCGCGCCCTGGCGCTGTTCATGGAGGCCTACGCCGAAAGCCACGAGCTGACGGTGGTTTACCCCGGCGTGCAGGACACCCTGCGCTGGCTGAGCAAGCAGGGCGTGGAGATGGCGCTGATCACCAACAAGCCGGAGCGCTTCGTCGCCCCGCTGCTGGACCAGATGAAGATCGGCCGTTATTTCCGCTGGATCATCGGCGGCGACACCCTGCCACAGAAAAAACCCGACCCGGCGGCGCTGCTGTTTGTCATGAAGATGGCCGGTGTGTCCCCCGCCGAGTCGCTGTTCGTCGGCGATTCGCGCAGCGACGTACTGGCGGCCAAGGCCGCCGGGGTGCAGTGCGTGGGCCTGAGCTATGGCTACAACCACGGCCGCCCGATCGACGAAGAGCACCCCAGCCTGGTACTCAGTGACCTGCGGCTGCTGTTGCCTGGTTGCTTAGTCACCGACACTGGGATAACGTTGGCGGACCTTCAAGCCCCGCACAGCAGAGACAACGACGTGGTGGTTACCGGCAAATTCTGGATGAAAGTCATCAAGGCCCTGGCCCGCTGGCGCTGGCGCGCCTGACTTATGCCCGCCGGCGCCTGCCGGCCCGTCCGCTTGCCCGACCCCATTGCTGCTTGCCACGAGGCTACCCATGACCCGCGAAGAATTCCTGCGCCTGGCCGCTGCCGGCTATAACCGCATCCCTTTGGCCTGTGAAACCCTGGCCGATTTCGACACGCCGCTGTCGATCTACCTCAAACTTGCCGATCAACCCAACTCGTACCTGCTCGAATCCGTGCAGGGTGGCGAGAAGTGGGGCCGCTACTCGATGATCGGCCTGCCGTCGCGCACCGTACTGCGCGTGCACGGCTACCACGTCAGCATCCTGCAGGATGGCGTCGAGGTAGAAAGCCATGACGTCGAAGACCCGCTGGCCTTCGTCGAGGCGTTCAAGGACCGTTACAAGGTCGCCGACATCCCGGGCCTGCCGCGCTTCAACGGTGGCCTGGTCGGCTACTTCGGCTACGACTGCGTGCGTTATGTGGAAAAACGCCTGGGCGCCAGCCCCAACCCGGACCCGCTGGGGGTGCCGGACATCCTGCTGATGGTTTCCGACGCGGTGGTGGTGTTCGACAACCTGGCCGGCAAGATGCACGCCATCGTGTTGGCCGACCCCAGCGACGAGCAGGCCTTCGAACAGGGCCAGGCCCAGCTGCAGGGCCTGCTTGAGAAACTGCGCCAGCCGATTACCCCGCGCCGTGGCCTTGACTTGGGTGGCCCGCAGGCCGCTGAACCTGAGTTTCGCTCCAGCTACACCCGCGAGGATTACGAGAACGCGGTCGGCCGTATCAAGGAATACATCCTGGCCGGTGATTGCATGCAGGTGGTGCCGTCGCAGCGCATGTCGATCGACTTCAAGGCAGCGCCCATCGACCTGTACCGCGCCCTGCGCTGCTTCAACCCGACCCCTTACATGTACTTCTTCAACTTCGGTGACTTCCACGTGGTGGGCAGCTCGCCGGAGGTATTGGTGCGGGTCGAGGACAATCTGGTCACCGTACGCCCGATCGCCGGTACCCGCCCGCGCGGCGCCACCGAAGAAGCCGACCGTGCGCTGGAAGACGACCTGCTGTCGGACGACAAGGAGATCGCCGAGCACCTGATGCTGATTGACCTGGGCCGCAACGACGTGGGCCGGGTGTCCTCCACCGGCAGCGTGCGCCTGACCGAGAAGATGGTGATAGAGCGCTACTCGAACGTGATGCACATCGTCTCCAACGTCACCGGCCAGTTGGCCGAAGGGCTGACGGCGATGGACGCGCTGCGGGCTATCCTGCCGGCCGGCACCTTGTCGGGGGCGCCGAAGATTCGCGCCATGGAAATCATCGATGAACTGGAACCGGTCAAGCGTGGCGTCTACGGCGGTGCCGTGGGCTACCTGGCCTGGAACGGCAACATGGACACCGCCATCGCCATCCGCACTGCAGTGATCAAGGATGGCGAGCTGCACGTGCAGGCCGGCGGCGGCATTGTCGCCGACTCGGTGCCAGCCCTGGAATGGGAAGAAACCATCAACAAGCGTCGGGCGATGTTCCGCGCGGTGGCCCTTGCCGAGCAAACCTGCAAGGGCTGAACAGGCTGTGGTCCATGAACCCGGCGGGCCGCCAAAGGCCGCCGGAGCCCCCGTATTCAAGAGGTTCGTTCCAGATGCTACTGATGATCGACAACTACGACTCGTTCACCTACAACGTCGTGCAATACCTCGGCGAGCTGGGTGCAGCGGTCAAGGTCATCCGCAATGACGAGATGACCATCGAACAGATCGAAGCGCTCAACCCCGAGCGCATCGTGGTTTCCCCCGGCCCTTGCACCCCCAGCGAAGCGGGCGTGTCCATCGAGGCGATCCTGCACTTTGCCGGCAAGCTGCCGATTCTGGGTGTTTGCCTGGGCCACCAGTCCATCGGCCAGGCTTTTGGTGGTGACGTGGTGCGTGCCCGCCAGGTGATGCACGGCAAGACCAGCCCGGTGGTGCACCGCGACCTGGGCGTGTTCGAAGGGCTGAACAACCCGCTGACCGTAACCCGCTACCATTCGTTGGTGGTCAAGCGCGAAACGCTGCCTGATTGCCTGGAAGTGACCGCCTGGACCGCCCATGCCGACGGTTCGGTGGACGAGATCATGGGCCTGCGCCACAAGACACTGAACATCGAGGGGGTGCAGTTCCACCCCGAGTCGATCCTCACCGAGCAGGGCCACGAGCTGTTCGCCAACTTCCTCAAGCAGACCGGCGGCCGCCGTTAAGGAACGAGCATGGATATCAAGACTGCGTTGAGTCGTATCGTCGGCCACCTGGACCTTTCCACCGACGAGATGCGTGACGTGATGCGCCAGATCATGACCGGCCAGTGCAGCGAGGCGCAGATCGGCGCCTTTCTGATGGGCATGCGCATGAAGAGCGAGAGCATCGACGAGATCGTCGGCGCGGTGTCGGTGATGCGTGAGCTGGCCGACAAGGTCGAACTCAAGAGCCTTGACGGCGTGGTCGACATCGTCGGCACCGGTGGCGATGGCGCCAACATCTTCAACGTTTCCACCGCTTCGTCGTTTGTGCTGGCGGCGGCCGGTTGCACCGTGGCCAAGCATGGCAACCGTGCGGTGTCGGGCAAGAGCGGCAGCGCCGACTTGCTGGAGGCCGCCGGCATTTACCTGAACCTGACGCCGGTGCAGGTAGCCCGCTGCATCGACAGCCTTGGCATCGGCTTCATGTTCGCCCAGACCCACCACAGCGCCATGAAGCACGCCGCAGGCCCGCGCCGGGACTTGGGCCTGCGTACCCTGTTCAACATGCTCGGCCCGCTTACGAATCCGGCTGGGGTCAAGCACCAGGTGGTCGGGGTGTTTACCCAGGCCCTGTGCCGCCCGCTGGCCGAGGTGCTGCAGCGCCTGGGCAGCAAGCATGTGCTGGTGGTGCATTCCAAGGACGGCCTGGACGAGTTCAGCCTGGCGGCGCCAACCTTCGTGGCCGAGCTCAAGAACGGTGAAATCACTGAGTATTGGGTCGAGCCCGAAGACCTCGGCATGAAGAGCCAGAGCCTGCACGGCCTGGCGGTGGAGAACCCGCAAGCCTCGCTTGAGCTGATTCGCGATGCGCTGGGCCGACGCAAGACCGAGAACGGCCAGAAGGCTGCCGAAATGATCGTACTGAACGCCGGCGCCGCACTGTACGCCGCCGACCATGCCATGACCCTGGCCCAGGGTGTGGAACTGGCCCACGATGTGCTGCACACCGGGCTGGCCTGGGAAAAACTGCAGGAGCTGGGCGCCTTTACTGCGGTATTCAAGGTGGAGAACGAAGCATGAGTGTCCCGACGGTGCTGGAAAGGATTATCGCCCGCAAGTTTCAGGAAGTGGCCGAGCGCAGTGCGCGTGTGAGCCTGGCCGAGCTTGAGCGCCTGGCGAAAACCGCCGATGCCCCCCGAGGTTTTGCCAATGCGCTGATCGAGCAGGCCAAGCTGAAAAAGCCGGCGGTGATTGCCGAAATCAAGAAAGCCTCGCCGAGCAAGGGCGTGATTCGCGAGAACTTCGTGCCGGCAGAGATTGCCGTCAGTTACGAGAAGGGCGGGGCGACTTGCCTGTCGGTGCTCACCGACGTGGATTACTTCCAGGGCGCAGACCAATACCTGCAGCAGGCCCGCGCGGCGGTTTCGCTGCCGGTGATCCGCAAGGACTTCATGGTCGACCCGTACCAGATCGTCGAGGCCCGGGCCCTGGGCGCCGATTGTGTGCTGCTGATCGTCTCGGCGCTGGATGACGTGAAGATGGCCGAGCTGGCCGCCACCGCCAAGGACGTCGGCCTCGACGTGCTGGTGGAAGTACACGACGGCGACGAGCTGGAGCGCGCGCTGAAAACCCTCGACACCCCGCTGGTCGGCGTCAACAACCGTAACCTGCACACCTTCGAAGTCAGCCTGGAAACCACCCTCGACCTGCTGCCGCGCATTCCGCGCGACCGCCTGGCGATCACCGAGAGCGGCATTCTCAACCGTGCCGATGTCGAGCTGATGGAAATCAACGAGGTGTATTCGTTCCTGGTCGGTGAGGCATTCATGCGTGCCGAGCAGCCGGGGCTGGAGCTGCAGCGGTTGTTCTTCCCTGACCAGGTGAAGAAGACCGTTCAGCCACTGGACTGAGCGAACCAAGCCGGCGTATCTGCCGGCTTTTTTATATGCCTGCAATGGCCCTTTCGCGGGTAAACCCGCTCCCACAGGATGCGCGTCGCTTTCAATCCTGTGAAAGACCTGTGGGAGCGGGTTCACCCGCGAAGAGGCCGGCAAAGATAACAACATAGGTGGATCAATGACCGATCAACCCCTGGCCCTCACCGTCGAGCAGGGCCTGCACGCCGAACAGGAACTGCTGGCCGCCGTCTGCCGTGGCGAGCGTGAGGCTGGCGTATTGTTCTGGCGCCCCATCGACCACGCCCTGGTGATGCCGCGGCGCATGAGCCGGCGGGATAACTTCGAGGCCGCCTGCGCTGAGCTTGCCATCGCCGGCTGGCCGG
The DNA here is from genome assembly GCF_019139835.1 of Pseudomonas xanthosomatis. Lineage (NCBI taxonomy): Bacteria > Pseudomonadati > Pseudomonadota > Gammaproteobacteria > Pseudomonadales > Pseudomonadaceae > Pseudomonas > Pseudomonas xanthosomatis. Next base: position 1,274,415 of record NZ_CP077075.1, read on the forward strand.
TGCTGCTGCGTGAAACCGGCGGCGAGCCGGTACCGCAGTCGCACTCGACGGTAAACGTGGCGCTGGTCTATGTGGCGCCGCGTAGCGAAGGCGATCATGGTCGTATCGAAAATGCCTACGAACGCCTGTGCCTGCCGCTGTGCGAGGTGCTGCGCGAATGGGGTGGGGTGGCTTCGGTGGGGGAGATCGACGGCGCCTTCTGCGATGGCCGCTACAACGTCAACCTCAATGGCCGCAAGCTGGTGGGCACGGCCCAGCGCTGGCGCCAGGGCTTGGGCGGCAAGCGCCCGGTGGTGCTGGTGCATGGTGCGCTGTTGCTGGACAACGAGCGCGAGTCGATGGTGGCGGCGGTCAACCGCTTCAACGAGTGCTGCGAGCTGGAGCAGCGTTGCCGGGCAGACAGCCATATCGCCCTGCACGAAGTGTCCCCTGCAGCGCCCTGGTTCGAGCGCCTGTCACAGGCTTATGCCGAAGTCATCGCAGCGCTGCCTGCCGATTAACGGGTGCCGTAGACCACCATGGTCTTGCCCTTGACCTGCACCAGGCTGCGTTCTTCGAGGTCCTTGAGTACGCGGCCGACCATCTCCCGCGAGCAACCGACGATACGGCCGATTTCCTGGCGGGTGATCTTGATCTGCATGCCGTCGGGGTGGGTCATGGCGTCGGGCTGCTTGCACAGGTCGAGCAGGCAGCGGGCCACGCGCCCGGTGACATCGAAAAAGGCCAGATCGCCGACCTTGCGCGTGGTGTTGCGCAGGCGCTGAGCCATCTGGCTGCCCAGGGCGTAGAGGATGTCCGGGTCCTGGCGGCCGAGTTCGCGGAACTTGTCGTAGCTGATCTCGGCCACTTCGCATTCGGTCTTGGCCCGCACCCAGGCGCTGCGCTGGTGCTCCTGGCCGGCCGGCTCGAACAACCCCAGCTCGCCGAAGAAGTCGCCGCTGTTGAGGTAGGCGATGATCATTTCGTGGCCGTCGTCGTCTTCGATGACGATGGTCACCGAGCCCTTGAGGATGAACGACAGCGTCTCTGCCCGGTCGCCGGCGCAGATGATGTTGCTCTTGGCGGCATAGCGACGGCGCTGGCAGTGGGCCAGGAGCTTGTCGATATTCTTGATCTTGGCGGGGAGAAGGACTGGGGAGACCATCACGAAATCCTGTTCGATGCGACGCATGGGCTTTTTATGGGCTGCCTGGCGGTGCATGCCAGCCAATTGGCGCCAGCTTATCAGACAGTACCGGGGGTATCGGCATAAAAGCGCCTTCTCTTGAGCTTTTCCGACAGCCTTACAAGGACTAAGCTGGCAGCCTTTTACGAATTGTGGAGTGCGGGTAGATGAAGGCACGTATCCAATGGGCCGGTGAAGCGATGTTCCTCGGCGAGTCGGGGAGCGGCCACGTGGTGGTCATGGACGGCCCGCCCGAAGCCGGTGGACGCAACCTGGGCGTGCGCCCGATGGAGATGCTGCTGCTTGGCCTGGGTGGTTGCAGCAGCTTCGACGTGGTGAGCATCTTGAAGAAATCGCGCCAGGCGGTGGAAAGCTGCGAAGCCTTCCTTGAGGCCGAGCGTGCCAGCGAAGACCCGAAGGTGTTCACCAAGATCCACATGAACTTCGTGGTCAAGGGCCGTGCTTTGAAAGAAGCCCAGGTCAAGCGCGCGGTGGAGCTGTCGGCCGAGAAGTATTGCTCGGCGTCGATCATGCTCGAGCGGGCCGGGGTGGAAATTACCCACGGCTACGAGATCGTCGAACTGGGTTGAGCGGTGCTGGCACCTGGCGGTCGGTCAGGTGCCTTGTTGACGGCGTGGCTCGGCAACCAGAAGCAGTGCCAGCCCGGGGACAAGGGCGAGCAGCAACCAGTGCAGGTTGTAACCCAGTAGCCCGGCGATTTCTGTTGTGTTCCAGGTGTTGCCGAACGCGTCGGCGAACAGCAGGCACTGCAGCCAGGCGACTAGCGTGGCGCACAACGCGAACAGGCCGAGCAGCCAGCGGCGGTTTTTGCAGAAACTGCCCGGCAGCATGAACAGCAATTGGCCCGGCACGGTGAAGATCAGCAGCTCCACCAGGCTGTTGCCATCGGGGGCGGCGATGTCGGGCAGCCTCAGACTGAACGCTTCACCGAAGCTTGCGCTCAGCAAACAAACGAACAGGTAGGCCACGGGTATCAGCCCGAGGCTTTGCAGTGCCCGGGTGGCGAGCAAACGCAGGGTCACCGCTGCAATGCTGGCAGCAGGCGCAGCAGGCCGGCGGGCATTTTCGCGCGCAGCCTGGCGCTCAGCGCTTCACGGTGTTTCTGGTAGCGCACACCCAGTGCGATGACGCCCAGGCCGATCACCGTCAGTACCAGCGGGAACAGCAAGGAGTCGGCGAACACGTCGTAGGAAAGGTAGCCCAGGTAGGCGGCCACGCCCATGGCGCCGAACACCATGAACACCGGCCGGCGCAACAGCACGGCCAGGGCCATCAGCCCCAGGTTGATCAGGCAGTAGAACAACTTGCCCCATTGGCTACCGCTGTCCATCAGCGTCAGCCCGCCCCAGAACGCGGCCAGCCCGGCCAGGTAACCCCAGAACGCATAGTCACGCTCGGTGCGCCCGTCCACGGCAATGAATACCAGCAGCAGGCCCAGGCCGAACCATAACGACACCGTGCGGCGCTGGTCCCAGCTGAACAACTCGCCGTAGACCCATTCGCTCAAGTCCATGGACATGAACCACAGGGCCACGGCGATGGGCATGACGATGAACGGGAAGGGGATCAGGCGCAGCATCAGCAGGCCGGCCACCACGGTGGCGGCTTCCATCAGCAGCCAGCCGCCCTGCACGTAGGTGTAGTACTGGTGATAGTCGCCTTGCGCATCGTCCAGTGGCCACCAGCCGACCAGGCGTTGCACGGCAAACACCGCCAGCGGCACGATGCTCACGGCCACGGCGGCCAGCACCCCGGCGGCAATCGGCTGCTGGCGCCGTTGCAAGGCCAGGGCGTACAGGGTGATGCCGGCAATGTAGAGCAGGGCAACGGCGAGCAAGGCGATGTCGCCGATGCTCATCCAGGCCAGGGTCAGCAGCCAGCCCATGGCGCCCATGATCAGCAGGGCGCCGAAGTAGAAGGCCACGTGGGCGAGCTGGAAGCTGCCCGCAGTTGCCGGTTGCTGGCGCAGGAAGTCCAGCAGGGCACGGTCCTGGCCCGGTTGCAAAACACCTGCGCTTACCGCGCGTGCCAGGTCCTTGGCGTCGAAGCGTTCCATGCCGTGTGCCTCAGATGCGGTAGGTGCTCTTGGTCATGACCTTGGCCAGCAGGCTCATGCCGAAGCGCACCGGGGCGGGGAAGCGGTAGCCACCGGCCTCGAGAGCGGATTCGGCGTGGTGTTCTTCATCCACGCGCATCTGCTCGAGAATCGCCCGCGATTTGTTGTCGTTCTCGGGGATCTGCTCCAGGTGCTCGTCAAGGTGCTTGCACACCTGGTGCTCGGTGGCGGCGACGAAGCCCAGGCTGACCTTGTCGCTGACCAGCCCGGCGAGGGCGCCGATGCCGAACGACATGCCATAGAACAGTGGGTTGAGCACGCTGGGGTGGCTGTTGAGCTGGCGAATGCGTTGCTCGCACCAGGCCAGGTGGTCGATTTCTTCTTCTGCGGCATGCTCCATGGCCTTGCGTACCTGGGGCAGCTTGGCGGTCAGGGCCTGGCCCTGGTAGAGCGCCTGGGCGCAGACTTCACCGGTGTGGTTGATGCGCATCAACCCTGCGATGTGGCGGGACTGTTGCTCGTCGAACTCGGCATCGGGCTGGATGATCGCCGGCGACGGGCGAGAAGGTTGGCCGCTGAAGGGCAGCAAGGTGCGCATGGCGGTATCGGCCTGCAGCAACAAGCGGTCGAGCGGGGAGTAGTGACGTTCGGTGGCCATCGGGCACCTCCGCTGAAGTGATGCCCGACAGTCTACCTCAAACCCTGTGAGGGGGCTTGCCCTGGGTCAGCCCGGCGGCCAGTTCATCTGGCGCTGGCCAAGCACGTGCATGTGGATGTGGTAGACGGTCTGGCCGCCCTTGGGGTTGCAGTTCATGACCACGCGGAAGCCCTCTTCGCAGCCTTGCTCGACGGCCAGGCGCTGGGCGGTGAACAGGATGTGGCCGGCCAGGGCCTTGTCCTCTTCGGTCAGGTCATTGAGGGTGGGGATGTGCTTCTTGGGGATGACCAGGAAGTGGACCGGCGCCGCGGGGGCGATATCCTTGAAGGCGAGGATCTGGTCGTCTTCGTAGATGATATCCGCCGGGATTTCCCGGTTGATGATTTTGAGGAATAGATCGTCCACAGCACGTGCTCCATGGTGAGTGTGGGCCCGAGTGTACTTAAGGCGGGGGGCGCTCGCCCAGTGCTTATTCCAGGCCTTCCGGGCAGTAGCGGCGGTGGATGCGGCCTGCCAGCTTGCGTGCCAGCCAGCGTGGCAGCAGGCGCGGGGCGAAGGCCAGCCAGCGGTTGCGCCGGCCGGGGATTATGAACGCGCGGTTCTTGGCCAGGGCGCGCACGGTGTACAGCGCGATCTCCTCGGGGCTGGGGCTGCTGGCATCCAGGCGCGGAATGGGGCGCTTCGCCGAGCGCACCGGGCCGGGGCACAGCACTGAAACCTTGATGCCAGTGCGGCGCAGTTCTTCGCGCAGCGCTTCGCTGAAGCTCAGCACGTAGGCCTTGCTTGCCGCGTAGGCGGCCATCCACGGGCCCGGCGCCACCCCGGCAAGCCCCGCGACGTTGAGGATCTGCCCGCCACCCTGTACCGCCATCAGGTTGCCGATGGCATGGCAGAGGCGGCTCAAGGCGAGGATGTTGACCTCCAGCAGGTCCTGCTCGTCGGCCCATTCGTGGGCGAGGAACGGGCCGTAGGTGCGCTGGCCGGCGCAGTTGACCAGCAGGTCGATGCGCCGTTCGCCTTCTTCCAGCTCGAGCACGAAGCCGGACAGGCGCAGCGGCTGGCTGAGGTCGCAGGCGCGCAGCAGCACCTCGACGCCGAAGCGTTGCGCCAGTTCGATGGCCACCGGCTCAAGCGTTTCGCGCTGGCGTGCCACCAGGATCAGGTTGCGCCCGCGCCGCGCCAGGGCTTCCGCCAGGGCCAGGCCCAGGCCGCTGGAAGCACCGGTGATCATGGCGTAACGGGTCATGCGCGGCTCCTGGGGGGCGTGGGGCGCCTAGTGTACAGGCTGGCGTTTTTGCTACAAGACGTTGCTGCCCAGCTGGCTGGTACGTTTCAGCGCGGCCTGGTATTCGCCCTCCAGGCGCCGGATCAGCTCTTTTGTGGTGGGCAGGTCATCGATGCCGCCGACGCCCTGGCCGGCAGACCACACGGTTTTCCAGGCCTTGGCTTCTTCGTCCAGCGGCTTGAGTTTGCCAGCCTCGTGGCTTTTCAACGTGGTCAGGTCGTAGCCGGCCTGCTCCAGGCTTTGGCGCAGGAAGCTGGCGGGGATGCCCGACACTGCGGGGGTGTGCACGATGTCGGCGGCAGCCGCGCCGAGAATCATCTGTTTGTACTCGTCCTGCGCGTGGCTTTCGCGGGTGGCGATAAAGCGTGTGCCCATGTAGCCCAGGTCGGCGCCCAGCAACTGGGCGGCGAGCAGCTCATGGCCGTGGTTCAGGCAGCCGGCCAGCAGCAGGGTCTTGTCGAAGAACTGGCGGATTTCGGCCACCAGGGCGAACGGGCTCCAGGTGCCGGCATGGCCACCGGCACCGGCGGCGACGGCAATCAGCCCGTCGACGCCGGCTTCGGCGGCCTTTTCGGCGTGGCGGCGGGTAGTCACATCGTGGAACACCAGGCCGCCATAGGCATGCACGGCGTCGACCACCTCCTTCACGGCGCCCAGGCTGGTGATCACGATGGGAACCTGATGCTCGACACACAGTGCCAGGTCGGCCTGCAACCTGGGGTTGCTGGGGTGCACGATCAGGTTGACGGCATAGGGGGCTGGCGCCTGCAACTGCGCCAGGCCCGCCTCGATTTCCTCCAGCCAGGCCTTGAAACCTGCGCTGTCGCGCTGGTTGAGGGCCGGGAAACTGCCCACCACACCATGGGCGCAGCAGGCCAGTACCAGTTGCGGGTTGGAGATCAGGAACATCGGCGCGGCCACCAGGGGCAGGCGCAGGCGCTGTTCGAGCGAGGCGGGCAAGGGCATGGGGTTACTCCTGTAAACGGCGGGGAATGTTCAGAACGGCTTGACCACCACCAGGATGGCGATGCCCAGCAGGATCAGTACCGGCGCCTCGTTGAACCAGCGGTAGTACACGTGGCTGCGGGTGTTGGTGCCGGCGGCGAAGCGTTTGCGCTGGGCGCCGCACATGTGATGGTAGACGGTGAGCACGGCCACCAGGGTGAGCTTGGCGTGCAGCCAGCCCTGGCTCAACCAGCCGGGGTTGAGGTAGAGCATCCAGCCGCCGAACACGTAGGTGGCGATCATCGCCGGGTTCATGATGCCGCGGTACAGCTTGCGTTCCATGGTGATGAAGCGGTCCAGGCTGATGCTGTCGCTGCTCTGGGCGTGATAGACGAACAGGCGCGGCAGGTAGAACAGGCCGGCGAACCAGCAGACCACGCTGACGATATGCAGCGCTTTGATCCATAGATAAAGCATGAACGGTTCCTTCAGGTTTTCACGGTCGTCCGAATAGTAGTGGCCAGGCGCCGAAGGGTCATGCAGAGAGTTGTTACAGACGCCTTGCGCCCCTATTATCGTGCGCTTTCCAGTCGGCTCGTTGATAAGGGGCAAGCGTTATGATCAAGGTCGGTATCGTCGGCGGCACGGGTTACACCGGTGTCGAACTGCTGCGTCTGCTGGCGCAGCACCCACAGGCGGAAGTTGCGGTCATCACCTCGCGTTCCGAGGCGGGCGTGGCGGTTGCCGACATGTACCCGAACCTGCGCGGCCATTATGACGGGCTGTGCTTCAGCGTGCCGGACAGCCAGGCCCTCGGCGCTTGCGACGTGGTGTTCTTCGCCACCCCGCACGGCGTGGCCCATGCCCTGGCCGGCGAGCTGCTGGCGGCTGGCACCAAGGTCATCGACCTGTCTGCGGACTTCCGCCTGCAGGATGCGGTGGAGTGGGGCAAGTGGTACGGCCAGCCCCATGGCGCACCGGAGCTACTGGCTGACGCGGTGTACGGCCTGCCGGAGGTCAACCGCGAGAAAATCCGCCAGGCGCGCCTGATTGCCGTGCCGGGCTGCTACCCGACCGCCACCCAGCTGGGCTTCCTGCCGCTGCTGGAAGCGGGCCTGGCCGACCCGTCCCGGCTGATTGCCGACTGCAAGTCGGGTGTCAGTGGTGCCGGCCGTGGTGCTGCGGTGGGTTCGCTGTTCTGCGAAGCTGGCGAGAGCATGAAGGCCTATGCGGTCAAGGGCCACCGCCACCTGCCGGAAATCAGCCAGGGCCTGCGCCTGGCCGCAGGCAAGGATATCGGCCTGACCTTCGTGCCGCACCTGACGCCGATGATCCGTGGCATCCACGCCACGCTGTACGCCAACGTCGTCGACACCTCGGTGGACCTGCAGGCGCTGTTCGAGAAGCGTTATGCCAATGAACCGTTCGTCGATGTGATGCCGGCCGGCAGCCACCCGGAAACCCGCAGCGTGCGCGGTGCCAACGTGTGCCGTATCGCCGTGCACCGTCCGCAAGGTGGTGACCTGGTGGTGGTGCTGTCGGTCATCGACAACCTGGTCAAGGGCGCGTCGGGCCAGGCGGTGCAGAACCTCAACATCCTGTTCGGGCTGGACGAGCGCATGGGCTTGTCACACGCCGGCCTGCTGCCGTAAGCGCAGGTTGAACGAGAAGGCCCGCCGCGTGCGGGCCTTTTCATTGGGGGCGACCAAAGCCGCACAATTCTTGACCGATTTTCTCGGACAAGCGGATAATACGCCTTATCGAGTTTTATGGCGGCACCACGCCGGGAGAATCAGCATGAGCGTCGAAACCTTCACCCCCACGGCTTTGGAGTTCACCCCAGGCGCTGCCCACAAGGTGAAGACCCTGGTCAGCGAAGAGGGCAATGAGCGCCTTAAACTGCGCGTCTTCGTCACCGGCGGCGGTTGCTCGGGCTTCCAGTACGGCTTCACCTTCGATGAAGACGTGGCCGATGACGACACCATCGTCGAGCGCGAAGGCGTGGCGTTGGTGGTCGACCCGATGAGCTACCAGTACCTGGCTGGCGCCGAAGTGGACTACCAGGAAGGCCTGGAAGGTTCGCGCTTCGTGATCAAGAACCCGAACGCCACCACCACCTGCGGGTGCGGTTCGTCGTTCTCGATCTGATCAGCAGGCTGTAATGCAAAACGCCGCGCTATTGCGCGGCGTTTTGCATTCTGCGGTTTGCTTACGCGGGGTAGATGGCGCCGAGCACGCGCAGGCCCCGGGCGGCGGTGACGCTGGGGCGGTTGGCGGGGATGCCTTCGAGGCAGCAGTGGGCCAGCCAGGCAAAGGCCATGCCCTCGACCCAGTCCGGGTCGACGCCGTGGGCGGCGGTGCTCGCGACCTGGGTTGCCGGTAGCAGCGCGTCCAGGCGGGTCATCAAGGCGCCGTTACGCGCGCCGCCGCCACATACCAGCAGCGCTTCGGTGCCCTGCTGGGCCTGGCGCAACGAGTCGACGATGCTGCGTGCGGTGAGCTCGAGCAGGGTGGCCTGTACGTCCTCGTCGCGGTACTGGGGCAGCCGCGCGAGGTGGCCGTCCAGCCAGGGCAGGTTGAATACCTCGCGGCCGGTGCTCTTGGGGCCGCTGCCGGCGAAGAAGGGGTCGCTTAGCAGGCTGTTCAGCAGGTCGGCTTGCGGGGTGCCGCTGGCCGCCCAGCTACCATTGGCGTCGTATGCCTGGCCGCGCTTGCGCTCGATCCAGGTATCCATCAGTACGTTGCCAGGGCCGCAGTCGAAGCCGTGCACCGGTTGGTCCTGTTCGATCAGGCTGAGGTTGCTGAAACCACCTACGTTCAATACTGCCAGGCGTTGGCCGATGTGGCCGAACAGCGCTTCATGGAAGGCTGGCACCAAGGGTGCACCCTGGCCGCCGGCTGCCACGTCGCGCCGACGGAAGTCACCGACTACGCAGATGCCGGTCAGCTCGGCCAGCAGGGCCGGGTTGCCGATTTGCACGGTGAAACCGCGGGCCGGTTCGTGGCGGATGGTCTGGCCGTGGCTGCCGATGGCGCGGATGGCGCCGGCCTGCAGGCCTTGTTCGCCCAGTAGGTGATTGATGCCTTCGGCTGCCAGGGTTGCCCAGCGGTTTTCTGCCAGGGCTGCGCGGGCGATCTCGTCCGGGCCGCTGGCGCACAGGGCGAGCAGGGCCTGGCGCAGATCGGCCGGCATGGGGATGTAGTGGGTGGCGAGCAGCCGGGGCTGCTCGTGCTGTTCGATCAGGGCAATGTCCAGGCCGTCGAGGCTGGTGCCGGACATCACCCCTATATAAAGCGCCATGGGTCAGCGCTTGTTGGCGGCGAGCAGGGTGGCCTTTTCCTGGTCCATACGGGCGATCAGGGGCTGGCTCTGCTGGTTGAAGCGGGCGCGTTCGGCCTTGGCGATCGGGTCGGCCATCGGCACCTTCTGGCTCAGCGGGTCGACGTGCACACCGTTGACCTGGAACTCGTAGTGCAGGTGCGGGCCGGTAGACAGGCCGGTGGTGCCGATGTAGCCGATTACCTGGCCCTGCTTGACCATGCTGCCGGTCTTGATGCCCTTGGCGAAGCCTTGCATGTGGCCGTACAGCGTCTTGTAGGAGTTGCCGTGGGCGATGATTACGGTGTTGCCGTAACCGCCACGGCGGCCGGCCAGCTCGATGCGGCCATCGCCGGCTGCCTTGATCGGTGTGCCGCGAGGGGCGGCGTAGTCGACGCCCTTGTGGGCGCGGATCTTGTTCAGGATCGGGTGCTTGCGGCCTGCGGAGAAACGCGAGCTGATGCGGGCGAAGTCTACCGGGGTGCGGATGAATGCCTTGCGCAGGCTGTTGCCGTCGGCGGTGTAGTAGTTGGTGTTGCCCTGCTTGTTGGTGTAGCGCACGGCGGTGTAGGTCTTGCCGCGGTTGGTGAAGCGCGCGGAGAGGATGTTGCCGGTACCGACCACCTTGTCGTCGATCATCTTCTGCTCGTAGACCACGTCGAATTCGTCGCCAGGGCGGATGTCCTGAGCGAAGTCGATGTCGTAACCGAGGATGCGCGCCATATCCATGGTCATGCTGTGGGACAGGCCGGCGCGCTGGGCAGAGGCCGACAGCGAGCTTTTGATCACACCATGGGCGTAGGCAGTACGCACCACAGGCTTGGTGACTTCGCGATCGAAGCTGTAGCCCTTGTCGGTGCGGGTCAGTCGGATGCTCTCGAGGGTGCTGACCTGGCTGTGCAGGCTGGCCAGTTGGCCGTCCTTGTCCAGTTCGAACTGCAGCACCTGGCCATGCTTGAGCTGGCTGAACTGCTTGGCTTGCTTGTTGCTGGCCAGCACGTCGTGTACCACGTTGGCAGGCAGGCCGACCTTGTTGAACAGAGTCGAAAGGGTGTCGCCACGGGCAACCACCACTTCGCGGTGGCCGGGGGCCTGCTCTTGCTGCTTGGCGACTGCTGCCGGCTCGGCTTTGCTATC
>NZ_CP077075.1:1290000-1620000 GCF_019139835.1 Pseudomonas xanthosomatis
TAGTCGCTGGGTATAGACCCGAAACCGGGCGATCTATCCATGGGCAGGTTGAAGGTTAGGTAACACTGACTGGAGGACCGAACCGACTACCGTTGAAAAGTTAGCGGATGACCTGTGGATCGGAGTGAAAGGCTAATCAAGCTCGGAGATAGCTGGTTCTCCTCGAAAGCTATTTAGGTAGCGCCTCATGTATCACTGTAGGGGGTAGAGCACTGTTTCGGCTAGGGGGTCATCCCGACTTACCAAACCGATGCAAACTCCGAATACCTACAAGTGCCGAGCATGGGAGACACACGGCGGGTGCTAACGTCCGTCGTGAAAAGGGAAACAACCCAGACCGTCAGCTAAGGTCCCAAAGTCATGGTTAAGTGGGAAACGATGTGGGAAGGCTTAGACAGCTAGGAGGTTGGCTTAGAAGCAGCCACCCTTTAAAGAAAGCGTAATAGCTCACTAGTCGAGTCGGCCTGCGCGGAAGATGTAACGGGGCTCAAACCATGCACCGAAGCTACGGGTATCACCTTTGGTGATGCGGTAGAGGAGCGTTCTGTAAGCCTGTGAAGGTGAGTTGAGAAGCTTGCTGGAGGTATCAGAAGTGCGAATGCTGACATGAGTAACGACAATGCGAGTGAAAAACTCGCACGCCGAAAGACCAAGGTTTCCTGCGCAACGTTAATCGACGCAGGGTTAGTCGGTCCCTAAGGCGAGGCTGAAAAGCGTAGTCGATGGAAAACAGGTTAATATTCCTGTACTTCTAGTTATTGCGATGGAGGGACGGAGAAGGCTAGGCCAGCTTGGCGTTGGTTGTCCAAGTTTAAGGTGGTAGGCTGAAATCTTAGGCAAATCCGGGATTTCAAGGCCGAGAGCTGATGACGAGTGCTCATTAGAGCGCGAAGTGGTTGATGCCATGCTTCCAAGAAAAGCTCCTAAGCTTCAGATAACTAGGAACCGTACCCCAAACCGACACAGGTGGTTAGGTAGAGAATACCAAGGCGCTTGAGAGAACTCGGGTGAAGGAACTAGGCAAAATGGCACCGTAACTTCGGGAGAAGGTGCGCCGGCGAGGGTTAAGGACTTGCTCCGTAAGCCCATGCCGGTCGAAGATACCAGGCCGCTGCGACTGTTTATTAAAAACACAGCACTCTGCAAACACGAAAGTGGACGTATAGGGTGTGACGCCTGCCCGGTGCCGGAAGGTTAATTGATGGGGTTAGCGCAAGCGAAGCTCTTGATCGAAGCCCCGGTAAACGGCGGCCGTAACTATAACGGTCCTAAGGTAGCGAAATTCCTTGTCGGGTAAGTTCCGACCTGCACGAATGGCGTAACGATGGCGGCGCTGTCTCCACCCGAGACTCAGTGAAATTGAAATCGCTGTGAAGATGCAGTGTATCCGCGGCTAGACGGAAAGACCCCGTGAACCTTTACTATAGCTTTGCACTGGACTTTGAGCTTGCTTGTGTAGGATAGGTGGGAGGCTTTGAAGTGGGGACGCCAGTTCTCATGGAGCCATCCTTGAAATACCACCCTGGCAACCTTGAGGTTCTAACTCAGGTCCGTTATCCGGATCGAGGACAGTGTATGGTGGGTAGTTTGACTGGGGCGGTCTCCTCCCAAAGAGTAACGGAGGAGTACGAAGGTGCGCTCAGACCGGTCGGAAATCGGTCGTAGAGTATAAAGGCAAAAGCGCGCTTGACTGCGAGACACACACGTCGAGCAGGTACGAAAGTAGGTCTTAGTGATCCGGTGGTTCTGTATGGAAGGGCCATCGCTCAACGGATAAAAGGTACTCCGGGGATAACAGGCTGATACCGCCCAAGAGTTCATATCGACGGCGGTGTTTGGCACCTCGATGTCGGCTCATCACATCCTGGGGCTGAAGCCGGTCCCAAGGGTATGGCTGTTCGCCATTTAAAGTGGTACGCGAGCTGGGTTTAGAACGTCGTGAGACAGTTCGGTCCCTATCTGCCGTGGACGTTTGAGATTTGAGAGGGGCTGCTCCTAGTACGAGAGGACCGGAGTGGACGAACCTCTGGTGTTCCGGTTGTCACGCCAGTGGCATTGCCGGGTAGCTATGTTCGGAAGAGATAACCGCTGAAAGCATCTAAGCGGGAAACTTGCCTCAAGATGAGATCTCACTGGGATCTTGAATCCCCTAAAGGGCCGTCGAAGACTACGACGTTGATAGGTTGGGTGTGTAAGCGCTGTGAGGCGTTGAGCTAACCAATACTAATTGCCCGTGAGGCTTGACCATATAACACCCAAGCAATTTGCGCGTAAGCCGAATTGTGGTGGTGAAGACGAAAGAACCGAAAGTTCACAACGTCAGCAAGAACCACAAATATCACATATCCGAATTCGCTGGGCTGTTCATCTGAACGGACTGGCTACCGAATTTCTTGACGACCATAGAGCATTGGAACCACCTGATCCCATCCCGAACTCAGCAGTGAAACGATGCATCGCCGATGGTAGTGTGGGGTTTCCCCATGTGAGAGTAGGTCATCGTCAAGATTCATTTCGCAAAACCCCTATCTGCGCATGCAGGTAGGGGTTTTGTCTTTGTGCGGCGGAAAACCAGAGCCCCGCTATGCGGCCCGCCCAGGCAACGCACATACCTGCCAAGGCCCTATCGCCGGCAAGCCGGCTCCTACACAAAAAAAGCAGCGATCCGCTGCCATCAGTCCCCCATTGGCCCTTTTCCTATGCAAGTCAACGACCCGTGGCTATCATGCCAGCCTTATTCCAAGTCGAGACTGGCATGCTGAAGTTGTTGAATCTCCTCAAGGACGGCCGGTTCCATTCCGGAGAAGCCTTGGGGGCAGCCATCGGGGTAAGCCGCAGCGCTGTCTGGAAGCAGCTGCAGCACCTGGAAGCCGAGCTGAACCTCACCATTCATAAAGTCCGCGGGCGTGGTTACCAGTTGGCGGCACCGCTCACCCTGCTCGATGCTCAGGCCATAGCCGAGTTTGCCGAGGGTGAGCAGTGGCCCGTTTTCATCCATGAAACCATCGACTCGACCAATGCCGAAGGCTTGCGCCTCGCCAGTGCAGGGCAAGCAGCGCCATTTCTAGTGCTGGCTGAGCGTCAGAGCGCCGGGCGTGGCCGTCGTGGGCGCATGTGGGTAAGCCCTTTCGCTGAAAACCTGTATTACAGCCTGGTGCTGCGGGTCGATGGTGGTATGCGGCAGTTGGAAGGTCTGAGCCTGGTGGTTGGCTTGGCGGTTATGCGTGTGCTGCAGGGTTTCGGGGTCAAGGATGTAGGGCTTAAGTGGCCCAATGATGTCTTGGTCCGCGGGCGCAAAATCACCGGCATTCTCCTCGAGCTGGTCGGTGACCCGGCAGATGTCTGCCATGTCGTGCTCGGCATCGGCATCAATGTGAACATGCAAGCCAATGAGCAGGTCGACCAGCAGTGGACGTCGATGCGCCAAGAGGCGGGTGTCGCTATTGATCGCAATCGCCTGGTTGCGTCCCTGAACCAGCAGTTGCGGCATGAACTGGCGCGTCATCGGCGTTACGGCTTTGCTGCATTCCAGGAGGAGTGGGAGCATGCCAATCTTTGGCAGGGGCGTGATGTTTCGCTCATTGCCGGCGCTACTCGCATTAATGGTGTGGTGCTGGGCGTGGACGGGCAGGGCGGTTTGCGCCTTGACGTTGATGGTGTAGAGAAGAGCTTCAGTGCTGGTGAGCTCAGTTTGAGGTTGCGTGATGATTCTTGAGCTCGATTGCGGTAACAGCTTCATCAAGTGGCGCGTGATACACGCAGCCGACGCCACCATTGTCGGTGGCGGTATTGTCGATTCTGATCAAGTGCTGGTCGATGCGGTCGGCGCTCTTGCGTCATTGCGCCTTACTGGCTGTCGAGTCGTCAGTGTGCGCAGTGAAGACGAAACAGCAGCGATCTGTGCGTTGATCGGCCAAGCCTTCGCCGTCACGGCTCGCGTTGCCGAGCCGGCACAGCAGATGGCCGGTGTGCGCAACGGCTATGAAGATTACCAGCGGCTGGGCATGGATCGTTGGCTGGCGGCGCTGGGGGCTTTTCATCTGGCGCGGCGTGCTTGCCTGGTCATCGACCTGGGCACTGCGGCCAAGTCGGACTTCATTTCCGCAGACGGGGAGCACCTGGGCGGCTACATCTGCCCGGGCATGCCCTTGATGCGCAGCCAGTTGCGTACCCACACCCGGCGCATACGTTACGACGATGCCTCTGCCGAGCGTGCGCTGAGCAGTCTTGCTCCTGGGCGTTCCACTGTCGAGGCAGTCGAGCGCGGGTGCGTATTGATGCTGCAAGGTTTTGCCCGCTCCCAGCTCGAGCAGGCACGGGCCTTGTGGGGTGATGACTTCACCGTATTCCTGACGGGTGGGGATGCGCCACTGGTGCGCGAGGCAGCACCACAGGCACGGGTGGTACCTGACCTGGTATTCGTCGGCCTAGCTATGGCTTGTCCACTGGACTGAGGTGGTTATGCGTTGGTTGTTTCTACTGTTGCTGGTACTCAACGTCTTCTATTACGTCTGGCACCAACAGGAAGCCCCGCTGAAGGTGAAGGATGTCGCTCCCTTGTCGTTGTACAAAGGCAATCAACAGGAGATTCGCCTGCTCAAGGAAACCGGTGCGTCGGCGCCGCCGCGTCGGCGAGATGAGTGCTTGGTGGTTGGCGGGCTGAGCGCTCGCGAACAGCTGGAGGCTTTGCGTCAACGCCTGGTTAGCCTGGATATCGGCGCCGTGCCGGTAGCAGGCCAACTGCCGGGGGCGGATGGCCTTTGGCTCAAGATATCCCCGGAAAGCGAGCGTTTGCTGGACCAGGAAGTGCTCTCCAGTCTTTCCAACGATTTCAAAGACTTAAAACATAAAATTATTTTCTGCCAAGGTATTGCAACTGGCGAATAGCTTGATAGAATGGCGCCCGCTTCACAGGGAACGCCACTGAGGTGGTAGATCTGGAGGCGGTGTCAAAGTAGCTAAGCTTCAGATTTGATTGAAAAAATTTGAAAAAGAGCTTGACACTGAGGCGGCAGGCGAATAGAATGCCCGCCACATCTGGAGGGATTCCCGAGCGGCCAAAGGGGACGGACTGTAAATCCGTTGCGAGAGCTTCGAAGGTTCGAATCCTTCTCCCTCCACCAGTTTTAGCGAGAGCCGCAAGCTCCGCGGGTATAGTTTAGTGGTAGAACCTCAGCCTTCCAAGCTGATGATGCGGGTTCGATTCCCGCTACCCGCTCCAAGTTTGCTGTTTTTGCACAAAGTGTTTCGCTCTTGTAGCTCAGTTGGTAGAGCACACCCTTGGTAAGGGTGAGGTCAGCGGTTCAAGTCCGCTCAAGAGCTCCATATAAACAAGGCAGATATGAAAATATCTGCCTTTGTTTTATCAGTGCAATGACTATTTCTTCTGCGGAGGACTGTATCGATGGCTAAGGAAAAGTTTGATCGTTCCCTTCCCCACGTTAACGTCGGCACTATCGGCCACGTTGACCACGGTAAGACCACTCTGACTGCAGCTCTGACCCGCGTCTGCTCCGAAGTTTTCGGTTCGGCCGTTGTTGAGTTCGACAAGATCGACTCGGCTCCAGAAGAGAAAGCGCGCGGTATCACCATCAACACCGCTCACGTCGAGTACAACTCGAACATTCGTCACTACGCTCACGTTGACTGCCCAGGTCACGCTGACTACGTGAAGAACATGATCACCGGTGCTGCCCAGATGGACGGCGCGATCCTGGTTTGCTCGGCCGCCGATGGTCCGATGCCACAAACCCGTGAGCACATCCTGCTGTCCCGTCAGGTTGGCGTTCCGTACATCGTGGTCTTCCTGAACAAGGCTGACCTGGTAGACGACGCTGAGCTGCTGGAACTGGTCGAGATGGAAGTTCGCGACCTGCTGTCCACCTACGACTTCCCAGGCGACGACACCCCGATCATCATCGGTTCGGCTCGTATGGCTCTGGAAGGCAAAGACGACAACGAAATGGGCACTACCGCTGTCAAGAAGCTGGTAGAAACTCTGGATGCCTACATCCCTGAGCCAGTTCGTGCCATCGACCAGCCGTTCCTGATGCCGATCGAAGACGTATTCTCGATCTCGGGTCGTGGTACCGTTGTTACCGGCCGTATCGAGCGTGGTATCGTCCGCGTTCAAGACCCGCTGGAAATCGTTGGTCTGCGTGACACTACCACTACCACCTGCACCGGCGTTGAGATGTTCCGCAAGCTGCTGGACGAAGGTCGTGCTGGCGAGAACTGCGGCGTCCTGCTGCGTGGTACCAAGCGTGACGACGTTGAGCGTGGCCAGGTTCTGGTCAAGCCGGGTTCGGTCAAGCCGCACACCAAGTTCACCGCAGAAGTCTACGTCCTGTCGAAGGAGGAAGGCGGTCGTCACACTCCGTTCTTCAAAGGCTACCGTCCTCAGTTCTACTTCCGTACCACTGACGTGACCGGTAACTGCGAACTGCCGGAAGGCGTTGAAATGGTAATGCCAGGTGACAACATCCAGATGACTGTCACCCTGATCAAGACCATCGCGATGGAAGACGGTCTGCGCTTCGCCATCCGTGAGGGCGGTCGTACCGTCGGCGCCGGCGTCGTAGCAAAAATTATTGAATAAGTAGTTGATTTACTTGATCGGGCCGGTATAATGGCCGGCCTGATACAGCGTTAAAGGTCAGTAGCTCAATTGGCAGAGCGACGGTCTCCAAAACCGTAGGTTGGGGGTTCGATTCCCTCCTGACCTGCCATTCACCTCGGTGTGATTGGCTTTCTTCTTACAGGATCCTCCCCGATGACTCCCAAAACTGAAGCCCAAGATTCGCGTTTTGATCTGTTCAAGTGGCTCGCTGTTGTCGCATTGGTAGTTGTTGGTGTCGTGGGTAATCAGTATTACTCCGCATCCCCAATCCTGTATCGCGTGCTCGTCCTGCTTGTTCTGGCTGCTGTCGCGGGCTTCGTTGCCCTGCAGACCGCCAAGGGTAAGTCGTTCTTTGCGCTGGCGAAGGAAGCACGTACCGAGATCCGTAAAGTCGTGTGGCCAACCCGCCAGGAAACCACTCAGACCACGCTGATTGTCGTGGCTGTCGTTCTGGTTATGGCGCTGGTGCTGTGGGGTCTCGACTCCCTGCTCGGCTGGTTGGTCTCCCTGATTGTTGGCTAAAGGTGTCCCGTGGCTAAGCGTTGGTATGTAGTGCATGCTTACTCGGGTTACGAGAAGCATGTCATGCGCTCCCTGGTAGAGCGCGTCAAGCTGGCTGGCATGGAAGACGAGTTCGGCGAAATCCTGGTTCCGACCGAGGAAGTCGTCGAAATGCGTAACGGCCAGAAGCGCAAGAGCGAGCGCAAGTTCTTCCCGGGCTATGTGCTGGTTCAGATGGAAATGAACGAAGGGACTTGGCACCTTGTCAAGGACACCCCTCGTGTTATGGGTTTCATCGGTGGTACCGCAGACAAGCCTGCGCCTATCACTGATAAAGAAGCTGAGGCCATCCTGCGTCGCGTAGCTGACGGCAGTGACAAGCCTAAGCCGAAGACGTTGTTCGAACCGGGTGAAGTGGTTCGCGTTATTGATGGTCCCTTCGCTGACTTCAATGGCAACGTCGAAGAAGTTAACTACGAAAAGAGCCGTCTGCAGGTTGCAGTGCTCATTTTCGGTCGCTCCACCCCGGTGGAGCTCGAGTTCAGCCAGGTCGAGAAGGTCTAGCGGAACGCAGCATCCCATACCCCGCAGCCCTATGTGCTGCGGGGTTTTGTCGTCACTGGGATAAAACGCAAGTCATCCGGGGAGCCATCAGGCGTTCGTACCCGATTTTGGAGTAGCTCATGGCTAAGAAGATTCAGGCTTACATCAAGCTGCAAGTAAAGGCCGGCCAGGCCAACCCAAGCCCACCCGTTGGTCCAGCACTGGGTCAACATGGTGTGAACATCATGGAATTCTGCAAGGCCTT
Organism: Pseudomonas xanthosomatis; assembly: GCF_019139835.1. Classification (NCBI taxonomy): domain Bacteria; kingdom Pseudomonadati; phylum Pseudomonadota; class Gammaproteobacteria; order Pseudomonadales; family Pseudomonadaceae; genus Pseudomonas; species Pseudomonas xanthosomatis. The sequence continues at coordinate 1,297,929 of NZ_CP077075.1, forward strand.
CAACGCCCGTACTCAGGGTCAAGAGCCAGGTCTGCCGACTCCAGTGATCATCACTGTCTACAGCGACCGTAGCTTCACCTTCGAGACCAAGAGCACCCCTGCCTCGGTTCTGCTGAAGAAAGCTGCTGGCCTGACCAGTGGTTCGGCTCGCCCGAACACCGTCAAAGTCGGTACCGTGAACCGTGCTCAGCTGGAAGAGATCGCCAAGGCCAAGCAGGCTGATCTGACCGCCGCTGACCTGGACGCTGCTGTACGCACCATCGCTGGCTCTGCCCGCAGCATGGGCCTGAACGTGGAGGGTGTGTAATGGCTAAGCTGACCAAGCGCCAAAAGGCTATCGCCGAGAAAATCGAAGCAGGCAAGGCCTACAACTTCGAAGAAGCGGCAACTCTGCTGGCTTCGCTGCCGGCTGCCAAGTTCGTCGAGTCCTACGACATCGCCGTAAACCTCGGTGTTGACCCACGTAAATCCGACCAGGTCGTTCGTAGCGCTACCGTGCTGCCACACGGCACTGGCAAGACCGTACGTGTTGCTGTCTTCACCCAGGGCCCAGCTGCTGAAGCCGCTCTGGCTGCCGGCGCTGACCGCGTAGGTATGGACGATCTGGCTGCCGAAATGAAAGCCGGCGACCTGAACTATGACGTCGTCATCGCATCGCCTGATGCCATGCGCGTTGTAGGTCAACTGGGTCAGGTTCTGGGTCCTCGTGGCCTGATGCCTAACCCGAAAGTGGGTACCGTATCCCCAGACGTAGCCGGCGCTGTCAAAAACGCCAAGGCTGGTCAGGTTCGCTACCGTACCGACAAGAACGGTATCATCCACACCTCCGTTGGCAAGGTCGGCTTCGAAGCCGGCAAGCTGAAGGAAAACGTTGAAGCCCTGATCGCCGATCTGAAGCGTATCAAGCCAGCTTCTTCGAAAGGTATCTACGTCAAGCGCGTTACCCTGAGCACCACCATGGGCCCAGGTCTGGTCATCGATCAGAGCTCGCTGAACGTGTAATGCTCGGCCGCGGCAACCTGGTTGCCGCGGCCAACTAAATTGGGGTCCCTGCCTGGCGGGGGCTATCCAAGACCGTAGGCGGCGCAAGCCTTAAACCACAAGCCTACGCAGATGGTGCTCCCGATTCGTTCGCGAATCAGACACCAAAACGACATCCGGCCTCGGCTGGATGAAACGGTAGAAACCAGGAGTAAACCCGTGGCAATTAAACTCGAAGACAAGAAGGCCATCGTCGCTGAAGTCAACGAGGCTGCCAAAGTCGCTCTGTCCGCTGTCGTGGCTGATGCCCGTGGTGTGACTGTAGGCGCAATGACCGGACTCCGTAAAGAGGCCCGCGAAGCTGGCGTTTACGTACGCGTCGTACGTAACACCCTGCTCAAGCGCGCTGTTGAAGGCACCGAGTTTTCGGTCCTCAACGACGTGTTCAAAGGCCCGACCCTGATCGCCTTCTCCAACGAACACCCGGGCGCTGCTGCCCGTCTGTTCAAAGAGTTCGCCAAGGGTCAGGACAAGTTCGAGATCAAGGCAGCTGCGTTTGACGGCAATTTCATTGCAGCGAACCAGATCGACGTGTTGGCTACCCTGCCGACCCGCGACGAAGCTATCGCAAAACTGATGAGCGTGATCCAAGGCGCCACCAGCAAGCTGGCTCGTACTCTGGCAGCCATTCGCGACCAGAAAGAAGCTACCGCTGCCTAAGGCACGCGAAACTCTTTCAAAATCATATGTTTAATTTGATGGCTGCGTAGGCTGTCACCCCAATACAGGATTTAAGTCATGTCCCTGACTAACGAGCAAATCATCGAAGCAATCGGCCAGAAAACCGTTCTGGAAATTGTTGAGCTGATCAAAGCTATGGAAGAAACCTTCGGCGTTACCGCTGCTGTTGCCGCTGCCGGCCCAGCTGCTGCTGCTGCCGTTGTTGAAGAGCAGACCGAGTTCAACGTTGTCCTGGTTGAAGCCGGCGACAAGAAAGTGAACGTCATTAAAGCCGTTCGCGAGCTGACCGGTCTGGGCCTGAAAGAAGCCAAAGAGAAAGTCGATGGCGCTCCTCAGGTTGTAGCTGAAGGCGTTTCGAAAGAAGCCGCTGAAGACGCTAAGAAGAAGCTGGAAGAAGCAGGCGCTAAAGTCGAGCTGAAGTAATTTCGACTTTGCGACTCCAGTCCGAGCGTTGAGCGAAGGGCTGATGGCTGGTGGCTTATGCCACCGGCCTTTTTCCGTTATTGGTGGCCGATCAGGTCGGCCCCGATAACGAGCTGCAAGACACCCAAGAGGGTGGCGCAAACCATGGGGTTTGCACGATTTTCGGCTGCTCCCGCCGGGAGATGCCAAATAAGCAGGTGACCAAGCTGGGGAATGCTGATGGCTTACTCATACACTGAGAAAAAACGTATCCGCAAGGACTTTAGCAAGTTGCCGGACGTCATGGACGTGCCTTACCTCCTGGCAATCCAGCTGGATTCGTATCGCGAATTCCTGCAGGCGGGAGCATCCAAGGACCAGTTCCGCGACGTCGGCCTGCATGCGGCCTTCAAATCGGTATTCCCGATCATCAGCTACTCCGGCAATGCTGCCCTGGAGTACGTCGGCTATCGCCTGGGCGAGCCGGCTTTCGATGTGAAGGAATGTGTCCTGCGCGGTGTGACCTTTGCGGTCCCGCTGCGGGTGAAGGTGCGCCTGATCATCTTCGACAAGGAATCGTCGAACAAAGCGATCAAGGACATCAAAGAGCAAGAAGTCTACATGGGTGAAATCCCCCTGATGACTGAGAACGGTACCTTCGTTATCAACGGTACCGAGCGTGTGATCGTGTCCCAGTTGCACCGTTCGCCGGGTGTGTTCTTCGACCACGACCGTGGCAAGACCCACAGCTCCGGCAAGCTGCTGTACTCCGCACGCATCATCCCTTACCGCGGTTCGTGGCTGGACTTCGAGTTCGACCCGAAAGACTGCGTGTTCGTGCGTATCGACCGTCGCCGCAAGCTGCCGGCCTCGGTGCTGCTGCGTGCCCTGGGTTACAGCACTGAAGAAGTGCTCAACACCTTCTACACCACCAACGTCTTCCACATCTCCGGCGAGAAACTCAGCCTGGAGCTGGTGCCGCAGCGTCTGCGTGGTGAAGTCGCGGTCATGGACATCCATGACGGCAGCGGCAAGGTCATCGTCGAGCAAGGCCGCCGTATTACCGCGCGCCACATCAACCAGCTGGAAAAAGCTGGCGTGAAGGAGCTGGACGTGCCGATGGAATACGTACTGGGTCGCACCAGTGCCAAGGCCATCGTGCACCCGGCTACCGGCGAGATTCTGGCCGAGTGCAACACCGAGCTGACCACCGATCTGCTGATCAAGATCGCCAAGGCTCAGGTCGTTCGCATCGAGACCCTGTACACCAACGACATCGACTGCGGTCCGTTCATCTCGGACACTCTGAAGATCGACACCACCAGCAACCAGCTGGAAGCCCTGGTCGAGATCTACCGCATGATGCGTCCAGGCGAGCCGCCAACCAAGGACGCCGCCGAGACCCTGTTCAATAACCTGTTCTTCAGCGCCGAGCGTTACGACCTGTCCGCCGTTGGCCGCATGAAGTTCAACCGTCGTATCGGTCGTACCGAGATCGAAGGTTCGGGCGTGCTGAGCAAGGAAGATATCGTCGAGGTCCTCAAGACCTTGGTCGACATCCGTAACGGCAAAGGCATCGTCGACGACATCGACCACCTGGGTAACCGTCGCGTCCGCTGCGTCGGCGAGATGGCCGAGAACCAGTTCCGCGTTGGCCTGGTGCGTGTAGAGCGCGCGGTCAAAGAGCGTCTGTCGATGGCCGAAAGCGAAGGCCTGATGCCGCAGGACCTGATCAACGCCAAGCCGGTTGCGGCGGCGGTGAAAGAGTTCTTCGGTTCCAGCCAGCTCTCGCAGTTCATGGACCAGAACAACCCGCTCTCCGAAATCACCCACAAGCGCCGTGTTTCTGCGCTCGGCCCTGGTGGTCTGACCCGTGAGCGCGCAGGCTTCGAAGTCCGCGACGTACACCCGACCCACTACGGCCGTGTGTGCCCGATCGAGACGCCGGAAGGCCCGAACATCGGTCTGATCAACTCCCTGGCAGCCTATGCCCGCACCAACCAGTACGGCTTCCTCGAAAGCCCGTACCGCGTGGTGAAAGAGGGTGTGGTCAGCGACGACATCGTGTTCCTGTCGGCCATCGAAGAAGCTGATCACGTCATCGCCCAGGCCTCGGCCGCGATGAACGAGAAGAAGCAGCTGATCGACGAGCTGGTAGCTGTTCGTCACCTGAACGAATTCACCGTCAAGGCGCCGGAAGACGTCACCCTGATGGACGTTTCGCCGAAGCAGGTTGTTTCCGTCGCTGCCTCGTTGATTCCGTTCCTCGAGCACGACGACGCCAACCGTGCATTGATGGGTTCGAACATGCAGCGTCAGGCTGTACCGACCCTGCGCGCCGACAAGCCGCTGGTAGGTACCGGCATGGAGCGCAACGTCGCCCGTGACTCCGGTGTCTGCGTGGTTGCTCGTCGCGGTGGTGTGATCGACTCGGTCGACGCCAGCCGTATCGTCGTTCGCGTCAATGACGACGAAGTCGAGACCGGCGAAGCAGGTGTGGATATCTACAACCTGACCAAGTACACCCGTTCGAACCAGAACACCTGCATCAACCAGCGTCCGCTGGTGAGCAAGGGTGACAAGGTTCAGCGCAGCGACATCATGGCCGATGGTCCGTCCACCGACATGGGTGAGCTGGCACTGGGTCAGAACATGCGCATCGCGTTCATGGCGTGGAACGGCTTCAACTTCGAAGACTCCATCTGCCTGTCCGAGCGTGTGGTTCAGGAAGACCGCTTCACCACGATCCACATTCAGGAACTGACCTGTGTGGCCCGTGACACCAAGCTTGGCCCAGAAGAAATCACCGCAGACATCCCGAACGTGGGTGAAGCTGCGCTGAACAAGCTGGACGAAGCCGGTATCGTCTACGTAGGTGCCGAAGTCGGCGCCGGCGACATCCTGGTCGGCAAGGTCACCCCGAAAGGCGAGACCCAGCTGACTCCGGAAGAAAAACTGCTGCGCGCGATCTTCGGCGAGAAGGCCAGCGACGTCAAAGACACCTCCCTGCGCGTACCGACCGGTACCAAGGGCACCGTCATCGACGTACAGGTCTTCACCCGTGATGGCGTCGAGCGCGACAGCCGCGCCCTGGCCATCGAGAAGATGCAGCTGGACGAGATCCGCAAGGACCTCAACGAAGAGTTCCGCATCGTCGAAGGCGCAACCTTCGAGCGTCTGCGTTCGGCTCTGAACGGCCAGGTGGTCGACGGTGGTGCGGGCCTGAAGAAAGGCACCGTGATCAGCGACGAGGTCCTGAACGGTCTGGAGCATGGCCAGTGGTTCAAACTGCGCATGGCCGAAGATGCACTGAACGAGCAGCTGGAAAAGGCTCAGCAGTACATCGTCGATCGCCGTCGCCTGCTGGACGACAAGTTCGAAGACAAGAAGCGCAAGCTGCAGCAGGGCGATGACCTGGCACCGGGCGTACTGAAGATCGTCAAGGTCTACCTGGCCATCCGCCGTCGCATCCAGCCGGGTGACAAGATGGCCGGTCGTCACGGTAACAAGGGTGTCGTCTCGGTAATCATGCCGGTCGAAGACATGCCGCACGACGCCAACGGTACTCCGGTCGACGTCGTACTGAACCCGCTGGGCGTACCTTCGCGTATGAACGTCGGGCAGATCCTCGAAACCCACCTGGGCCTCGCGGCCAAAGGTCTGGGCGAGAAGATCGACCGCATGATCGAAGAGCAGCGTAAAGCCGCTGAAATCCGTGGCTTCCTCACCGAGATCTACAACGAGATCGGTGGTCGTCAGGAGAACCTGGAAGAGTTCACCGACGCAGAGATCCTCGCCCTGGCCCACAACCTGAAGAAAGGCGTGCCTATGGCCACTCCAGTCTTCGACGGTGCCAAAGAGCGTGAGATCAAGGCCATGCTGAAACTGGCAGACCTGCCAGAAAGCGGCCAGATGCAGCTGTTCGACGGCCGCACCGGCAACAAGTTCGAGCGTCCTGTGACCGTTGGTTACATGTACATGCTCAAGCTGAACCACTTGGTGGACGACAAGATGCACGCGCGTTCCACTGGTTCCTACAGCCTGGTTACCCAGCAGCCGCTGGGTGGTAAGGCGCAGTTCGGTGGTCAGCGTTTCGGGGAGATGGAAGTGTGGGCGCTGGAAGCATACGGCGCGGCATACACCCTGCAAGAAATGCTCACAGTGAAGTCGGACGACGTGAACGGCCGTACCAAGATGTACAAGAACATCGTGGATGGCGATCACCGTATGGAGCCGGGCATGCCCGAGTCCTTCAACGTGTTGATCAAAGAGATCCGTTCGCTCGGTATCGATATCGATCTGGAAACCGAATAACACGTGACGCGAAGGGGAGTGGGCAGGTAATGCCTGCTCCCTGCTCCGCCAGGAGGAAAGGCCTTGAAAGACCTACTGAATTTGCTGAAAAACCAGGGTCAAGTCGAAGAGTTCGACGCCATCCGCATCGGTCTGGCGTCGCCTGAAATGATCCGTTCGTGGTCGTTCGGTGAAGTCAAAAAGCCCGAGACCATCAACTACCGTACGTTCAAGCCTGAGCGTGACGGCCTGTTCTGCGCCAAGATCTTTGGCCCAGTCAAGGACTACGAGTGCCTGTGCGGCAAGTACAAGCGCCTCAAGCACCGCGGCGTAATCTGCGAGAAGTGTGGCGTTGAAGTTGCCTTGGCCAAGGTTCGTCGTGAGCGCATGGCGCACATCGAACTGGCCTCGCCGGTTGCCCACATCTGGTTCCTGAAGTCGCTGCCGTCCCGTATCGGCCTGCTGATGGACATGACCCTGCGTGATATCGAGCGCGTGCTCTACTTCGAGAGCTATGTCGTTATCGACCCGGGCATGACCACCCTCGAGAAGGGCCAGCTGCTGAACGACGAGCAGTACTTCGAAGCGCTGGAAGAGTTCGGTGACGACTTCGACGCCCGCATGGGTGCCGAGGCTGTTCGCGAGCTGCTGCACGCTATCGACCTGGAGCACGAGATCGGCCGTCTGCGCGAAGAAATTCCGCAAACCAACTCGGAAACCAAGATCAAGAAGCTGTCCAAGCGCCTGAAGCTGATGGAAGCTTTCCAGGGCTCGGGCAACCTGCCTGAGTGGATGGTCCTGACCGTCCTGCCTGTGCTGCCGCCGGACCTGCGTCCGCTGGTACCGCTGGATGGCGGCCGCTTCGCGACCTCCGACCTGAACGATCTGTATCGTCGGGTGATCAACCGTAACAACCGTCTGAAGCGCCTGCTCGATCTGTCCGCGCCGGACATCATCGTGCGCAACGAAAAGCGCATGCTGCAGGAAGCGGTCGACGCCCTGCTCGACAACGGCCGTCGCGGTCGCGCCATCACCGGCTCGAACAAGCGTCCGCTGAAGTCGCTGGCCGACATGATCAAAGGTAAGCAAGGTCGCTTCCGCCAGAACTTGCTCGGTAAGCGCGTTGACTATTCTGGCCGTTCGGTAATTACCGTAGGCCCGACCCTGCGCCTGCACCAGTGCGGTCTGCCGAAGAAGATGGCGCTGGAGCTGTTCAAGCCGTTCATTTTCGGCAAGCTGGAAATGCGTGGTCTGGCGACCACCATCAAGGCCGCCAAGAAGATGGTCGAGCGTGAACTGCCAGAGGTCTGGGACGTTCTCGCCGAGGTGATCCGCGAACACCCCGTACTGCTCAACCGTGCGCCGACCCTGCACCGTCTGGGTATCCAGGCCTTTGAACCGGTTCTGATCGAAGGTAAGGCTATCCAGCTGCACCCGCTGGTCTGCGCCGCGTACAACGCCGATTTCGACGGTGACCAGATGGCCGTTCACGTGCCGCTGACCCTGGAAGCCCAGCTCGAAGCGCGCGCGCTGATGATGTCGACCAACAACATCCTGTCGCCAGCCAACGGTGAGCCAATCATCGTTCCGTCGCAGGACGTTGTACTGGGTCTGTACTACATGACCCGTGAAGCCATCAACGCCAAGGGCGAAGGTCGCGTATTCGCTGACCTGCAGGAAGTCGACCGCGTATTCCGCGCCGGCGAAGCCGCCCTGCACGCGAAAATCAAGGTCCGTATCAACGAGACCGTGAACGACCGTGATGGCAGCGTCACCAAGAACACCCGCATCGTCGACACCACCGTCGGCCGTGCGCTGCTGTTCCAGGTTGTACCGGCAGGCCTGCCGTACGACGTGGTGAACCAGCCGATGAAGAAAAAGGCGATCTCCAAGCTGATCAACCAGTGCTACCGCGTGGTTGGTCTGAAAGAGACCGTTATCTTCGCCGACCAGCTGATGTACACCGGTTTCGCCTACTCCACCATCTCTGGCGTGTCCATTGGTGTGAACGACTTCGTCATCCCGGATGAGAAGGCGCGCATCATCGACAGCGCTACCGATGAAGTGAAGGAAATCGAGAGCCAGTACGCCTCCGGCCTGGTAACCCAGGGCGAGAAGTACAACAAGGTCATCGACTTGTGGTCCAAGGCGAACGACGAAGTGTCCAAGGCGATGATGGCCAACCTCTCGAAAGAGAAGGTCATCGACCGCGAGGGCAACGAAGTCGACCAAGAGTCCTTCAACTCGATGTACATGATGGCCGACTCCGGTGCCCGTGGTTCCGCGGCCCAGATTCGTCAGCTGGCCGGTATGCGTGGCCTGATGGCCAAGCCGGACGGCTCGATCATCGAGACGCCGATCACCGCGAACTTCCGTGAAGGTCTGAGCGTACTGCAGTACTTCATCTCGACCCACGGTGCTCGTAAGGGTCTGGCGGATACCGCACTGAAGACCGCGAACTCCGGTTACCTGACCCGTCGTCTGGTAGACGTGGCGCAAGACCTGGTAGTGACCGAGATCGACTGCGGCACCGACCAGGGCCTGCTGATGACCCCGCACATCGAAGGCGGCGACGTTGTCGAGCCGCTGGGTGAGCGCGTACTGGGCCGTGTCATCGCCCGTGACGTGTTCAAGCCAGGCACCGAGGACGTCATCGTTCCGGCCGGTACCCTGGTCGACGAGCAGTGGGTCGAGTTCATCGAGCTGAACAGCATCGACGAAGTGATCGTGCGTTCGCCGATCAGCTGCGAAACCCGCTTCGGCATCTGCGCCAAGTGCTACGGTCGTGACCTGGCTCGCGGTCACCAGGTGAACATCGGTGAAGCTGTCGGCGTTATCGCTGCGCAGTCGATCGGTGAGCCGGGTACCCAGCTGACCATGCGTACGTTCCACATCGGTGGTGCTGCAAGCCGTACTTCGGCTGCCGACAGCGTCCAGGTGAAGAACGGCGGTATGGTGCGTCTGCACAACCTGAAGCAGGTCGAGCGTGCCGATGGCAACCTGGTTGCCGTATCGCGTTCCGGCGAGCTGGCCATTGCCGACGAGTTCGGCCGTGAGCGTGAGCGCTACAAGCTGCCGTACGGTGCGGTGATTTCGGTCAAGGAAGGTGAGAAGGTCGAAGCTGGCGCCATCGTCGCCAAGTGGGACCCGCACACCCACCCGATCGTTACCGAACTGAAAGGTACCGTGACCTTCGTGGGCATGGAAGAAAACATCACCATCAAGCGCCAGACCGACGAACTGACCGGCCTGACCAACATTGAAGTGATGGACGTCAAGGATCGCCCTGCCGCAGGCAAGGAAATCCGCCCGGCCATCAAGATGGTCGATGCTGCAGGCAAGGACCTGTACCTGCCAGGTACCGACGTACCGGCTCAGTACTTCCTGCCCGCCAACGCCCTCGTCGGTGTGGCTGACGGTGCCCAGATCGGCGTCGGTGACGTTATTGCACGTATCCCGCAAGAAACGTCGAAGACCCGTGACATCACCGGTGGTCTGCCACGCGTTGCCGACCTGTTCGAAGCGCGTCGTCCGAAAGAAGCCTCGATTCTGGCTGAAGTCAGCGGCACGATTGCCTTCGGTAAAGAAACCAAGGGCAAGCGTCGTCTGGTCATCACCCCGACCGATGGCAGCGATCCGTACGAAGAGCTGATTCCGAAGTGGCGCCACCTGAACGTCTTCGAAGGCGAACAGGTAAACCGCGGCGAAGTTATCTCCGACGGCCCGAGCGATCCGCACGACATCCTGCGTCTGCTGGGTGTGAGCGCGCTGGCGAAGTACATCGTCAACGAGATCCAGGACGTTTACCGTCTGCAGGGCGTGAAGATCAACGACAAGCACATCGAGACCATCCTCCGTCAGATGCTGCGTAAAGTTGAGATTTCCGAGTCGGGCGATTCCAGCTTCATCAAGGGCGACCAGATGGAACTGACCCAGGTACTGGTAGAGAACGAGCGTCTCGCCGGCGAGGACAAGTTCATCTCCAAGTTCACCCGCGTGCTGCTGGGTATCACCAAGGCCTCGCTGTCCACCGAATCGTTCATCTCGGCGGCTTCCTTCCAGGAAACCACCCGCGTACTGACCGAAGCGGCGGTAACCGGCAAGCGCGACTACCTGCGCGGCCTGAAAGAGAACGTGGTCGTGGGTCGTCTGATCCCGGCCGGTACCGGTCTGGCCTACCACAGCGAGCGCAAGCGTCGCCGTGATGCCGACAAACCGCTGCGTGTAAGCGCCAGTGAGGTGGAAGCCGCACTGACCGAAGCGCTGAATTCCAGCGGTAACTAAGTACAGGGCAGGGCCCCGGCAACCCTCGAACGGGCATCGGTGACATGAATTGTTGCCGATGATCGGGCGAGGAGGGCCGGGGCCTCGTCTTGACTGGGTGCAAGATCCTCTTTAGACTTTTGTACCCTTAAATTTGGTGAGGCTCCGTCTCGCCAATTTTTGGCTTTCTTGCAAGACAATAGAGTCGCAAGACAATCAGTGGAGCTAGTAGATGGCAACTATCAACCAGCTGGTACGTCAGCCGCGCAAGCGTTCGGTCGAGAAGTCCGACGTTCCTGCGCTGCAGAACTGCCCGCAACGTCGTGGCGTGTGCACCCGCGTGTACACCACCACGCCGAAAAAACCTAACTCGGCACTGCGTAAAGTTTGCCGTGTGCGTCTGACCAACGGTTTCGAGGTTTCCTCGTACATCGGCGGTGAAGGCCACAACCTGCAAGAGCACAGCGTCGTCCTGATCCGTGGCGGCCGTGTAAAAGACTTGCCAGGTGTTCGTTACCACACCGTTCGCGGCTCTCTGGATACTTCGGGCGTCAAAGGCCGTAACCAGGGTCGTTCGAAGTACGGTACCAAGCGTCCGAAGTAATCGGCCGTTTGCAGACATCCATTTTTTTGAGTCGATAAGAGTAAGGTCGGGCAGGGGTCGAAGACCCACGTCCCGGGCTAACCTGAAGACCGTTTGAGGGCTTATCATGCCAAGACGTCGTGTAGCAGCAAAACGTGAGATCCTTGACGATCCGAAGTACGGATCCCAGATCCTCGCCAAGTTCATGAACCACGTGATGGAAAGCGGCAAGAAGGCCGTAGCCGAGCGCATCGTTTACGGTGCCCTGGATACCGTCAAAGCACGCAAGAACAGCGACCCCCTGGAAATCTTCGAGAAAGCTCTCGACGCCATCGCTCCGCTGGTCGAAGTAAAGTCCCGCCGTGTCGGCGGTGCCACTTACCAGGTTCCGGTTGAAGTTCGTCCATCCCGTCGTAACGCTCTGGCAATGCGCTGGCTCGTAGACTACGCCCGCAAGCGCGGCGAGAAGTCGATGGCCCTGCGTCTGGCCGGCGAACTGCTGGATGCTGCCGAAGGCAAAGGTGCTGCAGTCAAGAAGCGTGAAGACGTTCACCGTATGGCTGAAGCCAACAAAGCGTTCTCGCACTACCGCTTCTAATTCAAGCATCAATCATTTTGCGAGGGCTTTATGGCTCGTACTACAGCAATTAACCGCTACCGTAACATTGGTATCTGCGCCCACGTTGACGCGGGCAAGACCACCACTACCGAGCGGATCTTGTTCTACACAGGTCTGAGCCACAAGATGGGCGAGGTGCACGACGGCGCCGCGACCACCGACTGGATGGTGCAGGAGCAGGAGCGCGGTATCACCATTACCTCCGCTGCCGTTACCACCTTCTGGAAAGGTTCCCGTGGTCAGTACGACAACTACCGCGTAAACGTCATCGATACCCCCGGCCACGTTGACTTCACCATTGAAGTAGAGCGTTCGCTGCGTGTACTCGACGGCGCGGTCGTTGTGTTCTGCGGTACTTCCGGCGTTGAGCCACAGTCCGAAACCGTATGGCGTCAGGCCAACAAGTACGGCGTTCCACGTGTTGTCTACGTGAACAAGATGGACCGTGCTGGTGCCAACTTCCTGCGCGTTATCGGCCAGATCAAGAACCGTCTGGGTCACACCCCGGTTCCGGTCCAGCTGGCTATCGGTGCGGAAGACGACTTCCAGGGTCAGGTTGACCTGATCAAGATGAAAGCCATCTACTGGAACGACGACGACAAGGGTACTACCTACCGCGAGGAAGAAATTCCTGCTGAGCTGGTGGACCTGGCCAACGAATGGCGCAGCAACATGGTCGAGGCTGCTGCCGAGGCCAATGAAGAGCTGATGAACAAGTACCTTGAAGAAGGTGACCTGTCCATCGAAGACATCAAGGCTGGTCTGCGCGCCCGTACCCTGGCGAGCGAGATCGTTCCTGCTGTCTGCGGTTCCTCGTTCAAGAACAAGGGCGTTCCCCTGGTTCTCGACGCCGTTATCGATTTCCTGCCTGCGCCAACCGAGATCCCTGCGATCAAGGGTATCCACCCTGATCTGATCGACGTGCCGAAGGACGAAGTTACTCCAGAGCAGTACGACGAGCGTCCTGCTGACGACAACGAGCCGTTCTCGGCCCTGGCGTTCAAGATTGCCACCGACCCGTTCGTTGGTACTCTGACCTTCGTTCGCGTTTACTCGGGCTTCCTGACCTCCGGTGACTCCGTCATCAACTCGGTCAAGGGCAAGAAAGAGCGCGTTGGTCGTATGGTTCAGATGCACGCCAACCAGCGTGAAGAGATCAAAGAAGTACGCGCTGGCGACATCGCTGCTCTGATCGGCATGAAGGACGTCACCACCGGTGACACCCTGTGCAATGCCGACAAGCCGATCATCCTCGAGCGCATGGACTTCCCTGAGCCGGTAATTTCGCTCTCCGTAGAGCCGAAAACCAAGGCTGACCAGGAGAAGATGGGTATCGCACTGGGCAAGCTGGCCCAGGAAGACCCGTCGTTCCGCGTCAAGACCGACGAAGAAACCGGCCAGACCATCATCTCCGGTATGGGTGAGCTGCACCTGGACATCCTCGTTGACCGCATGAAGCGCGAGTTCAACGTCGAGTGCAACGTCGGCAAGCCGCAGGTTTCGTACCGCGAGAAGATCACCAAGTCCAACGTCGAAATCGAAGGTAAGTTCGTTCGTCAGTCGGGTGGTCGTGGTCAGTTTGGTCACTGCTGGATCCGTTTCTCGGAGCCAGAGCAGGACGAGAAGGGCAACATCACCGAAGGTCTGGTGTTCTCCAACGAAGTCGTTGGTGGCGTGATTCCTAAGGAATTCATCGCCCCGATCCAGAAGGGTATCGAAGAGCAGATGAAGAACGGCGTTGTCGCCGGTTATCCTCTGATCGGCCTGAAGGCCACGGTATTCGACGGTTCGTACCACGACGTCGACTCCAACGAAATGGCGTTCAAAATCGCTGCTTCGATGGCAACCAAGCAACTGGCCCAGAAGGGCGGTGGCGTGGTGCTTGAGCCGATCATGAAGGTCGAAGTTGTAACCCCGGAAGACTACCTGGGTGACGTGATGGGTGACCTGAGCCGTCGTCGTGGGATGATCCAGGGTAACGAAGACTCGGTGTCCGGCAAGGTAATCACTGCTGAGGTACCGCTGGGAGAGATGTTCGGTTACGCGACCGACGTTCGTTCCATGTCTCAGGGTCGCGCAAGCTACTCCATGGAATTCTCGAAATACGCTGAAGCTCCGTCGAACATCGTCGAAGCTCTCATTAAAAAACAAGGCTGATTCAGCCCCTTTAGGCTAGGAGTTCACTGTCGTGGCTAAAGAAAAATTTGACCGTTCCCTTCCCCACGTTAACGTCGGCACCATCGGCCACGTTGACCACGGTAAGACCACTCTGACTGCAGCTCTGACCCGCGTCTGCTCCGAAGTTTTCGGTTCGGCCGTTGTTGAGTTCGACAAGATCGACTCGGCTCCAGAAGAGAAAGCGCGCGGTATCACCATCAACACCGCTCACGTCGAGTACAACTCGAACATTCGTCACTACGCTCACGTTGACTGCCCAGGTCACGCTGACTACGTGAAGAACATGATCACCGGTGCTGCCCAGATGGACGGCGCGATCCTGGTTTGCTCGGCCGCCGATGGTCCGATGCCACAAACCCGTGAGCACATCCTGCTGTCCCGTCAGGTTGGCGTTCCGTACATCGTGGTCTTCCTGAACAAGGCTGACCTGGTAGACGACGCTGAGCTGCTGGAACTGGTCGAGATGGAAGTTCGCGACCTGCTGTCCACCTACGACTTCCCAGGCGACGACACCCCGATCATCATCGGTTCGGCTCGTATGGCTCTGGAAGGCAAAGACGACAACGAAATGGGCACTACCGCTGTCAAGAAGCTGGTAGAAACTCTGGATGCCTACATCCCTGAGCCAGTTCGTGCCATCGACCAGCCGTTCCTGATGCCGATCGAAGACGTATTCTCGATCTCGGGTCGTGGTACCGTTGTTACCGGCCGTATCGAGCGTGGTATCGTCCGCGTTCAAGACCCGCTGGAAATCGTTGGTCTGCGTGACACCACCACCACCACCTGCACCGGCGTTGAGATGTTCCGCAAGCTGCTGGACGAAGGTCGTGCTGGCGAGAACTGCGGCGTCCTGCTGCGTGGTACCAAGCGTGACGACGTTGAGCGTGGCCAGGTTCTGGTCAAGCCGGGTTCGGTCAAGCCGCACACCAAGTTCACCGCAGAAGTCTACGTCCTGTCGAAGGAAGAAGGCGGTCGTCACACTCCGTTCTTCAAAGGCTACCGTCCTCAGTTCTACTTCCGTACCACTGACGTGACCGGTAACTGCGAACTGCCGGAAGGCGTTGAAATGGTAATGCCAGGTGACAACATCCAGATGACTGTCACCCTGATCAAGACCATCGCGATGGAAGACGGTCTGCGCTTCGCCATCCGTGAAGGCGGTCGTACCGTCGGCGCCGGCGTCGTAGCCAAAATCATCGAGTAATCACTCGACCGATTGAAAAAAACCCCCGCTCAGCGGGGGTTTTTTTTATTAGGTTGACACTAAATTGGGGCGTCTATAGAATCACGCCTCCTTTTAGCGGGCGTAGTGCGTCCGTTGGGAACAGCCTGGAGTCTGAAATCCAATGCAAAATCAGCAAATCCGTATCAGGTTGAAGGCTTTCGACCATCGCCTGATCGACCAATCCACCCAGGAAATCGTGGAAACCGCGAAACGTACTGGTGCACAAGTGCGTGGTCCAATTCCACTGCCTACCCGCAAAGAGCGTTTCACCGTTCTGGTCTCCCCGCACGTCAACAAAGACGCGCGTGACCAGTACGAGATTCGCACTCATAAGCGTGTTCTGGACATCGTCCAGCCAACGGATAAAACCGTTGACGCGCTGATGAAGCTCGATCTGGCGGCCGGTGTGGAAGTGCAGATCAGCCTCGGCTAAGACTTCGGTCTGGTCGTGTAACGCTCTGAAATGGGCGGCCATAGCGGGTGAAAGCCCCGTACACTCATGAGGTTTACAACATGACTATTGGTGTAGTCGGTCGAAAAGCGGGTATGACCCGTATTTTCACCGAAGAAGGTGTCTCCATTCCGGTCACGGTCATCGAGATCGAGCCGAATCGCGTCACCCAGTTCAAAACCGAAGAAACTGATGGCTACCGTGCAGTGCAAGTCACTGTCGGCGAGCGTCGTGCTTCGCGCGTGACCGCCGCTCAGGCAGGCCACTTTGCCAAGGCCAACGTTGCCGCTGGTCGCGGTGTCTGGGAGTTCCGTCTTGAAGAAGGCGATTTCCAGGCTGGCGATCTGATCAAAGCTGAACTCTTCACTGCAGGCCAGCTGGTAGACGTAACCGGTCAGTCCAAAGGTAAAGGCTTCGCCGGTACCATCAAGCGTTGGAACTTCCGTGGTCAAGATAACACCCACGGTAACTCCGTATCGCACCGTGTCCCTGGCTCCATCGGCCAGTGCCAGACTCCTGGTCGTGTATTCAAGGGCAAGAAAATGTCCGGTCACATGGGCGCTGAGCGCGTGACTGTGCAGTCCCTGGAAGTAGTACGCGTAGACGCTGAACGCAACCTGCTGCTGATCAAGGGTGCCGTTCCAGGCGCTACTGGCGGCGACGTGGTTGTGCGTCCAGCTGTCAAGGCTCGCGGGTAAGGGGAAACTGACATGCAACTTAATGTAAATGACGCTCAGGCGATCGAAGTTTCCGAACTGACTTTCGGTGGCGAATTCAACGAGACGCTGGTTCACCAAGCAGTCGTGGCCTACATGGCTGGCGGCCGTCAGGGCACCAAGCAGCAGAAGACCCGTTCTGACGTGGCCGGTGGCGGTAAGCGCCCATGGCGTCAGAAAGGTACTGGCCGTGCTCGTGCCGGTACTACCCGTGGTCCGATCTGGCGTGGCGGTGGTGTAACCTTCGCAGCTCGTCCTCAGGATCACTCGCAAAAGCTCAACAAGAAGATGTACCGCGCTGCCCTGCGCTCCATCCTCGCCGAGCTGGTGCGTAGCGACCGTCTGGTCGTGGTTCAGGACTTCGCTGTTGAAGCCCCGAAAACCAAAGACCTGCTGAACAAGCTGAACGGCATGGGTCTGAGCGATGTTCTCATCGTTTCGGATGCAGTTGATCAGAACCTGTACCTGGCTGCTCGTAACCTGCCGCACGTCGATGTACGTGACGTTCAAGGTTCCGACCCGGTCAGTCTGATCGCATACGAGAAGGTGTTGATCACCGTCTCGGCCGTGAAGAAATTCGAGGAGCTGCTGGGATGAACCAGGAACGCGTATTCAAAGTCCTCCTTGGCCCGCACGTTTCCGAGAAGGCTACCGTTCTGGCTGAGAAAAAAGGCCAGTTCGTATTCAAGGTTGCTACCGATGCAACCAAGCTGGAAATCAAGAAAGCTGTCGAAGGCCTGTTCAACGTAAAAGTTGAAAACGTGTCGACTGTTAACGTTCTGGGTAAAACCAAGCGTACCGCACGTGGTCTGGGCAAGCGTAATGACTGGAAGAAGGCGATCGTCTCCCTTCAGCCAGGCCAAGATCTCGATTTCAGCAGCAGTGCTGAGTAAGGAAGGGGTGCATCATGGCAATCGTTAAATGCAAACCGACTTCCCCTGGCCGCCGTTTTGTGGTCAAGGTGGTCAACAAGGAGCTGCACAAAGGCGCTCCTCACGCACCGCTGCTCGAGAAAAAATCGAAGTCTGGTGGTCGTAACAACAATGGCCGCATCACCACTCGTCACGTTGGTGGTGGTCATAAGCAGCATTACCGT
This sequence comes from Pseudomonas xanthosomatis, assembly GCF_019139835.1. Taxonomy (NCBI): domain Bacteria; kingdom Pseudomonadati; phylum Pseudomonadota; class Gammaproteobacteria; order Pseudomonadales; family Pseudomonadaceae; genus Pseudomonas; species Pseudomonas xanthosomatis. The sequence continues at coordinate 1,315,477 of NZ_CP077075.1, forward strand.
CTGGTTGACTTCCGTCGCAACGACAAAGATGGCATCCCTGCCACTGTCGAGCGTATCGAATACGACCCGAACCGTACTGCTCACATCGCCCTGCTGTGCTACGCAGACGGTGAGCGTCGCTACATCATCGCCCCTAAAGGCGTGAGTGCTGGCGACCAGCTGATCGCAGGTGCTCTGGCCCCAATCAAGGCCGGTAACTCCCTGCAACTGCGCAACATCCCAGTAGGTAGCACCGTTCACGGCATCGAACTGAAGCCGGGTAAAGGTGCTCAGATCGCTCGTTCCGCTGGCGCTTCCGCTCAGCTGATCGCGCGTGAAGGCGTCTACGTGACTCTGCGTCTTCGCTCTGGCGAAATGCGTAAAGTACTGGCTGAGTGCCGTGCGACCCTGGGCGAAGTCTCGAACTCCGAGCACAGCCTGCGTTCGCTGGGTAAAGCAGGTGCCAAACGCTGGCGCGGCGTTCGCCCAACCGTTCGTGGTGTTGCCATGAACCCGGTTGACCACCCGCATGGTGGTGGTGAAGGTCGTACCTCCGGTGGTCGTCATCCGGTATCGCCATGGGGCTTCCCAACCAAGGGTGCTAAAACCCGTGGTAATAAGCGTACCGACAACATGATCGTCCGTCGTCGCAAGTAACTAGAGGGATACGACAGTGCCACGTTCTCTGAAAAAAGGTCCTTTTATCGATCTTCACCTGTTGAAGAAGGTCGAAGTGGCGGTGGAGAAGAACGATCGCAAGCCAGTTAAAACCTGGTCGCGCCGTTCGATGATCCTGCCACAAATGGTCGGTCTGACCATCGCGGTACACAACGGTCGCCAACACGTCCCAGTTCTCGTGAACGAAGACATGGTCGGCCACAAACTGGGCGAGTTCGCCGGTACCCGCACCTACCGCGGGCACGTGGCTGACAAGAAAGCCAAGCGTTAAGGGGTAAGGAAATGGAAGTAGCCGCTAAGTTGTCGGGCGCTCGCATCTCCGCCCAGAAAGCCCGCTTGGTCGCCGACCAGATCCGCGGGAAGAAGGTGGGCGAAGCGCTCAACCTGTTGGCCTTCAGCAGCAAAAAAGCCGCTGAAATCATGAAGAAAGTCCTCGAGTCGGCCGTTGCCAACGCCGAACACAACGAAGGCGCTGACGTTGATGACCTGAAGGTCTCCACCGTCTTCGTCAACGAAGGGCGTTCGCTGAAGCGCATCATGCCACGTGCCAAAGGCCGTGCTGATCGCATCGTCAAGCGGTCTTGCCATATCACTGTCAAGGTTGCGGACAAGTAACGGAGTCGATCAGATGGGTCAGAAAGTACATCCCACTGGCATTCGCCTGGGAATCGTCAAGGAGCACACCTCCGTCTGGTATGCAGACGGCGCTACTTACGCAGATTACCTGTTGAAGGATCTGAAAACGCGTGAGTATCTCCAAGACAAACTAAAAAGCGCGTCCGTAAGCCGTATCGATATTCATCGTCCGGCTCAAACTGCACGCATCACCATCCACACCGCTCGTCCCGGTATCGTTATCGGCAAGAAAGGTGAAGATGTTGAGAAACTGCGTCAGGACCTGACCAAGCAGATGGGTGTGCCTGTGCACATCAACATCGAAGAGATCCGCAAGCCGGAACTCGACGCCATGCTGGTTGCTCAGAGCGTTGCCCAGCAGCTGGAGCGCCGCGTTATGTTCCGTCGCGCCATGAAGCGCGCCGTGCAGAACGCCATGCGTATTGGTGCCAAGGGCATCAAGATCCAGGTGAGCGGTCGTCTCGGCGGTGCCGAGATCGCACGTACCGAGTGGTATCGCGAAGGTCGTGTGCCTCTGCACACCCTGCGTGCCGATATCGACTACAACACCTACGAAGCTCACACCACCTACGGTGTGATCGGTGTGAAGGTTTGGATCTTCAAAGGCGAAGTAATTGGTGGTCGCCAAGAAGAGCTGAAGCCTCAAGCACCAGCGCCTCGTAAAAAAGCTGCTAAGTAAGGGGTACGCCAAATGTTGCAACCAAAGCGTACAAAATTCCGCAAGCAGATGACCGGCCACAACCGTGGTCTGGCACTGCGCGGTAGCAAGGTCAGCTTCGGCGAGTTCGCTCTGAAAGCTGTCGCTCGCGGTCGTCTCACCGCCCGCCAGATCGAGTCGGCACGTCGTGCCCTGACCCGTCACGTAAAACGTGGCGGCAAGATCTGGATCCGTGTCTTCCCGGACAAGCCGGTTACCAAGAAGCCTCTCGAGGTTCGTATGGGTAAAGGTAAAGGTTCCGTGGAATACTGGGTTGCCCAGATCCAGCCAGGCAAAGTCCTGTACGAGATCGAGGGTGTTTCTGAAGAGCTGGCGCGCGAAGCTTTCGCCCTGGCTGCTGCAAAGCTGCCTCTCGCCACCTCCTTTGTTAAGCGGACGGTGATGTGATGAAAGCGAATGAACTTCGTGAAAAATCGGCACAGCAACTGAATGAGCAACTGCTCGGCTTGCTGCGCGACCAGTTCAATCTGCGCATGCAGAAAGCAACTGGCCAGTTGGGGCAGTCGCACCTGCTCTCGCAAGTTAAGCGTGACATCGCTCGCGTGAAAACTGTGCTCAACCAGCAGGCAGGTAAGTGATCATGGCTGAAGCTGAAAAAACCGTCCGTACGCTGACTGGCCGTGTCGTCAGCGACAAAATGGACAAGACCATCACCGTTCTGATCGAGCGTCGCGTCAAGCACCCGATCTACGGTAAATACGTTAAGCGTTCGACTAAGCTGCACGCGCACGACGAATCCAACCAGTGCAAGATCGGCGACAAGGTTTCCATCCGTGAAACCCGTCCGCTGGCCAAGACCAAGTCCTGGGCACTGGTTGAAGTCCTCGAACGCGCTGTTGAAGTCTAAGGGCTAAGGGTCGGAGAAATTTTATGATTCAGACTCAATCCATGCTCGATGTGGCCGATAACAGCGGCGCTCGTCGCGTCATGTGCATCAAGGTGCTCGGCGGTTCCCACCGCCGTTACGCCGGTATCGGTGACATCATCAAAGTAACCGTCAAGGAAGCAATTCCGCGCGGTAAGGTCAAAAAAGGCCAGGTGATGACCGCTGTTGTCGTCCGTACCCGTCACGGTGTACGTCGCGCTGACGGTTCCATCATTCGTTTCGACGGCAACGCTGCTGTTCTGCTGAACACCAAGCAAGAGCCGATCGGTACTCGCATCTTCGGGCCAGTGACCCGTGAACTTCGTACTGAGAAGTTCATGAAGATCGTCTCGCTCGCCCCTGAAGTGCTCTAAGGAGATCCGACATGCAAAAGATTCGTCGTGACGACGAGATCATCGTGATCGCCGGCAAAGACAAGGGTAAGCGCGGTAAGGTGCTGAAGGTTCTGGCTGATGACCGTCTGGTCATCGGTGGTGTGAACCTGGTCAAGCGTCATACCAAGCCTAACCCGATGGCGGGCGTTCAGGGCGGTATCGTCGAGAAAGAAGCGCCTCTGCACGCTTCCAACGTTGCCATCTTCAACGGCGAAACCAACAAGGCTGACCGCGTTGGTTTCAAAGTAGAAGACGGTAAAAAAATTCGTGTCTTCAAGTCGACCCAAAAAGCGGTTGATGCTTGAACACTGCTAGGTAGAAGACCATGGCACGACTGAAAGAGATTTACCGGAACGAAATCGCTCCTAAGCTTAAGGAAGAACTTAAGCTGTCGAACGTGATGGAAGTTCCGCGCGTTACCAAGATCACCCTGAACATGGGTCTGGGCGAAGCGATCGGCGACAAGAAAGTCATCGAGCACGCTGTTGCCGACCTGGAAAAGATCACCGGTCAAAAGCCGGTCGTGACTTTCGCTCGCAAGTCCATCGCAGGCTTCAAAGTCCGCGAAGGCTGGCCGATCGGTGTCAAGGTGACCCTGCGTCGCGAAAAAATGTACGAGTTCCTGGACCGCCTGCTGGCGATCTCCCTGCCACGGGTTCGCGACTTCCGCGGCCTGAATGCCAAGTCCTTCGATGGTCGTGGCAACTACAGCATGGGCGTGAAAGAGCAGATCATCTTCCCGGAAATCGACTACGACAAGATCGATGCTCTGCGCGGTTTGGACATCACCCTGACCACCACTGCTCGTTCGGACGACGAAGGCCGCGCTCTGCTGCGTGCTTTCAAGTTCCCGTTCCGCAACTGATTGGAGTAGGAAAATGGCCAAGAAGAGCATGAAAAACCGCGAGCTGAAGCGTCAGCTCACGGTAGCCAAGTTCGCCAAAAAGCGTGCTGAGCTGAAAGCGACCATCGTCAACCTGAACGCCTCTCCTGAAGAGCGTTTCGCTGCCGTTGTCGCCCTGCAGAAGCAACCACGTGACGCCAGCGCCTCGCGCCTGCGCAACCGTTGCCGCCTGACCGGTCGTCCTCACGGTGTATACCGTAAGTTCGGCCTGGGCCGTAACAAGCTGCGCGAAGCTGCCATGCGCGGTGACGTGCCAGGTCTGGTCAAGGCTAGCTGGTAATACAGCTGGCGTGACCGCCGGCGGCGGGGGAGCAATCTTCCGACCGCCGGTGACCTCGCAAAGAAACAAGCCCCTATATGGGGCTTGTTTCGTTTCTGCCTTGTGTCTAGAATGACCGGCTCACCTGAGCCCGGGTTTTTTGCCCTGCCTGCCCAGGTGGTTGTGATAGCCGCAAGGCTAATAATTCTTGTATCAGGAGCATCTAGCCCATGAGTATGCAGGACCCGTTAGCGGACATGCTAACTCGCATCCGTAATGCCCAGATGGCTGAAAAGCATGTCGTAAGCATGCCTTCTTCCACCCTGAAGGTCGCGGTTGCCAAAGTACTGAAAGACGAAGGTTACATCGCCAGCTACGAAGTGACCGGTGAAGCCAAGCCTTCCCTGTCGATCGAGCTGAAGTACTTCGAAGGCCGTCCGGTCATCGAAGAGCTGAAGCGTTCGAGCCGTCCTGGCCTGCGCCAGTACAAGGCCGTGACCGAGCTGCCAAAAGTACGTGGCGGCCTGGGCGTGTCTATTGTCTCCACCAACAAAGGTGTGATGACTGACCGCGCTGCGCGCGCTGCCGGTGTCGGCGGCGAAGTTCTGTGCACAGTGTTCTAAGGGGAGATAGGCATGTCTCGCGTCGCTAAGAACCCCGTTAAGCTGCCAGCAGGCGTCGAAGTCAAATTCGCCGGCCAGCAGCTTTCGGTGAAGGGTGCCAAGGGCACTCTCGAACTGAACGTTCACTCGTCTGTTGAAGTTACCGAAGAGTCTGGTGAGCTGCGTTTCGTTGCTCGCAACGGTGACCAGCAAGCTCGCGCCATGGCCGGTACCACCCGCGCCCTGGTGAACAACATGGTCCACGGCGTAAGCCAAGGCTTCGAGCGCAAGCTCCAGCTGGTCGGTGTTGGTTACAAGGCTCAGGCTAAGGGCACCATCCTGAACCTGGCTCTGGGCTTCTCGCACCCAGTGGATTACGAACTTCCAGCCGGCATCACCGCTGAAACCCCAAGCCAGACCGACATCCTGATCAAGGGTATCGACAAGCAGCTGGTGGGTCAGGTGGCCGCTGAAGTCCGCGGTTTCCGTCCGCCAGAGCCTTACAAGGGCAAGGGTGTGCGTTACGCGGATGAAGTAGTCCGTCGTAAAGAAGCCAAGAAGAAGTAGGGCCTAGCAAATGACCGACAAAAAAGTTACTCGACTGCGTCGCGCTCGCAAAGCACGCCTGAAAATGCACGAGCTCGAAGCCGTGCGTCTGTGCGTGTTCCGCTCCTCGCAGCACATCTACGCCCAGGTCATTTCGGCCGACGGCAGCAAGGTTCTGGCAAGCGCCTCGACCTTGGACAAAGACCTGCGTGATGGCGCCACCGGCAACATCGACGCGGCCACTAAGGTTGGCAAGCTGGTAGCTGAGCGCGCGAAAGCCGCCGGTGTATCTCAAGTTGCCTTTGACCGTTCCGGCTTCAAGTACCACGGCCGCGTCAAGGCGCTGGCTGATGCTGCTCGTGAAGGCGGGCTGGAGTTCTAAGTTATGGCAAATAACGATCAAAAGCGCGACGAAGGCTACATCGAGAAGCTGGTTCAAGTTAACCGCGTAGCTAAAACCGTAAAAGGCGGCCGTATCTTCACCTTCACCGCACTGACCGTGGTCGGTGATGGCAAGGGTCGTGTTGGCTTTGGCCGTGGCAAATCGCGCGAAGTACCAGCCGCGATCCAGAAAGCCATGGAAGCTGCTCGTCGCAACATGATTCAGGTTGACCTGAAAGGCACCACCCTGCAGTACGCCACCAAGGCCGCCCACGGCGCCTCGAAGGTTTACATGCAGCCTGCCTCGGAAGGTACCGGTATCATCGCCGGCGGCGCAATGCGTGCCGTCCTGGAAGTTGCAGGTGTTCAGAACGTCCTGGCCAAGTGCTACGGTTCGACCAACCCGGTGAACGTGGTTCACGCCACCTTCAAGGGTCTGAAAGCCATGCAATCCCCTGAGTCCATTGCTGCCAAGCGCGGCAAGACTGTTGAGGAGATCTTCTGATCATGGCAACTGTAAAAGTAACGCTGATCAAGAGCGTCTCGGGCCGTATCCCTAACCACAAACTGTGCGTGAAGGGTCTGGGTCTGCGTCGCATCGGTCACACTGTAGAAGTCCAGGATACTCCCGAGAACCGCGGGATGATCAACAAGGCTTACTACATGCTGAAGGTCGAGGGTTAATCGATGAAACTCAATGATCTGAGTCCAGCGCCGGGTTCCCGTCGCGAGAAGCACCGTCCGGGCCGTGGTATCGGTAGCGGTCTGGGTAAGACCGGTGGCCGCGGCCACAAAGGTCAGACCTCCCGTTCCGGTGGCTCCATCGCTCCAGGCTTCGAAGGCGGTCAACAGCCGCTGCACCGTCGCCTGCCGAAGTTCGGCTTCGTTTCCCTGAAAGCCATGGACCGCGCTGAAGTGCGTCTGTCCGAGCTGGCCAAGGTGGAAGGCGATCTGATCACCGTTCAGTCCCTCAAGGACGCCAACGTGATCGGCCAGCACGTACAGCGCGTGAAAATCATGCTGTCGGGCGAAGTCACTCGCGCAGTCACCCTCAAGGGTATCGCCGTCACCAAGGGTGCACGTGCGGCTATCGAAGCAGCTGGCGGCAAGTTCGAGGAATAAATGGCTAAGCAAGGTGCTCTCTCTTCGCTCGGTAAGGGCGGGATGTCGGAACTCTGGGCTCGTCTGCGCTTTCTGTTCATGGCGATCATCGTCTATCGGATTGGCGCGCACATCCCGGTACCAGGCATTAACCCGGACCGTCTCGCGGATCTGTTCCGGCAGAATGAGGGGACCATTCTTAGCTTGTTCAACATGTTTTCCGGTGGTGCGCTGGAGCGCATGAGCATTTTTGCACTGGGGATCATGCCGTACATCTCGGCATCGATCATCATGCAGCTCATGACCGCTGTCAGCCCACAGCTGGAGCAGTTGAAGAAGGAAGGTGAAGCTGGCCGTCGCAAGATCAGCCAGTACACCCGCTACGGCACCGTTATCCTGGCGCTTGTCCAAGCCATTGGCATGTCCATTGGCCTGGCCAACCAGGGCGTGGCGTTTTCTGTAGGCCTCGGCTTCCATGTCGTCGCCGTCTCCACCTTCGTGGCAGGCGCGATGTTCATGATGTGGCTGGGCGAGCAGATCACCGAGCGCGGTGTGGGCAACGGTATCTCGATGTTGATCTTCGCAGGTATCGTTGCCGGTCTTCCGAGAGCAATCGGGCAGTCTTTCGAGTCTGCACGCACAGGCGATATCAACATTTTCGCCCTGGTCGCAATCGGTTTGCTGGCAGTAGCGATTATCGGTTTCGTGGTGTTCATTGAGCGTGGTCAGCGTCGTATCGCCGTTCACTATGCCAAGCGTCAGCAGGGCCGCAAGGTCTTCGCTGCGCAGACCAGCCACTTGCCGCTGAAAGTGAACATGGCGGGCGTAATCCCGGCCATTTTCGCGAGCAGCATCTTGCTGTTCCCGGCTTCGCTGGGTGCCTGGTTCGGTCAGTCCGAAGGTATGGGCTGGCTGCAGGACATCTCGCAGTCGATCGCTCCTGGTCAGCCGTTGAACATTCTGCTGTTTAGTGCAGGGATCATCTTCTTCTGCTTCTTCTACACAGCGTTGATGTTCAACCCGAAAGACGTAGCGGAAAACCTGAAGAAGTCCGGTGCCTTTATTCCGGGTATCCGTCCTGGTGAGCAGTCGGCACGCTACATTGATGGCGTCCTGACCCGTTTGACCATGTTCGGTGCTCTATACATGATGGCCGTGTGCCTCCTGCCCCAGTTCCTGGTGGTGGCTGCAAACGTGCCGTTCTACCTTGGCGGGACCTCGTTGCTGATTGTGGTAGTGGTTGTGATGGACTTCATGTCCCAAGTACAATCGCACCTCGTTTCGCACCAGTACGAATCCCTGATGAAGAAAGCCAACCTGAAAGGCTACGGCGGCAGCGGTCTGCTGCGCTGATCTAGCCCCTTAAGGTTCGAGGAGTCGGTAATGAAAGTTCGTGCATCGGTGAAAAAGCTGTGCCGCAACTGCAAGATCATTCGTCGCGAAGGTATCGTTCGCGTGATCTGCAGCGCGGAACCGCGTCACAAGCAGCGCCAAGGCTGAGTGTGATCCGCGCTTCAAACCCAGCAGCTAGTGTGCTGCTGGGTTGATTATTCGTTTCTACAGCGATATTATCTCGCGCCCTATTTCTTGGCTTCCGGGGCGTAGGTAGCTGTCAATTGGAGTCCCACTGAATGGCCCGTATTGCAGGCGTCAACATTCCAGATAACAAGCATACTGTTATCTCGCTGACCTACATCTATGGTGTCGGTCGCACTACTGCGCAGAAAATCTGTGCAGACGCTGGTGTAAACCCAGCCGCAAAGATCAAGGATCTGAGCGACGAGCAAATCGAAACCCTGCGTGGCGAAGTCGCGAAGTTCACCACCGAAGGTGACCTGCGTCGCGAAATCAACATGAAGATCAAACGCTTGATGGACCTGGGTTGCTACCGCGGCCTGCGTCATCGTAAAGGTCTGCCGGTTCGCGGTCAGCGCACCAAGACCAACGCACGCACCCGTAAGGGCCCGCGTAAGCCGATCCGCAAGTAATCGCCCAGGAATATAGACATGGCAAAACCTGCTGCTCGTCCTCGTAAAAAAGTCAAAAAGACAGTGGTTGATGGCATCGCCCACATCCACGCTTCTTTTAACAACACCATCGTGACCATCACCGACCGTCAGGGCAATGCATTGTCCTGGGCTACTTCCGGTGGTTCGGGTTTCCGTGGTTCGCGCAAATCCACCCCGTTCGCAGCACAGATCGCTGCTGAGCGTGCTGGTCAAGCTGCGCTGGAATACGGTCTGAAAAACCTCGACGTTAACGTCAAGGGTCCAGGTCCAGGTCGTGAGTCCGCCGTTCGTGCACTGAACAGCTGCGGCTACAAGATCGCCAGCATCACCGACGTGACGCCAATCCCGCATAACGGGTGCCGTCCGCCGAAGAAGCGTCGCGTGTAATCAGGAGACAGATAAATGGCACGTTACATTGGTCCAAAATGCAAACTGTCTCGCCGTGAAGGCACTGACCTGTTCCTGAAGAGCGGCGTTCGCGCTCTGGAATCGAAGTGCAACATCGAAGCAGCCCCAGGTATCCACGGCCAGCGCCGTGGCCGTCAGTCCGACTACGGTACCCAGCTGCGCGAGAAACAAAAAGTCCGTCGTATCTACGGTGTACTGGAGCGTCAATTCCGCGGTTACTACCAAGCGGCTGCCTCGAAGAAAGGCGCCACCGGTGAGAACCTGCTGCAGATGCTCGAGAGCCGTCTGGACAACGTCGTTTACCGTATGGGCTTCGGTTCGACCCGTTCCGAGTCCCGTCAGCTGGTTTCGCACAAAGCGATCAGCGTTAACGGCAAGACTGTAAACATTCCATCCTACCAAGTTCGTCCGGGTGACGTGGTCGCCGTTCGCGAGAAATCGTCGAACCAGCTGCGCATTGTTCAAGCCCTTGAACTGTGCGCCCAGCGTGGCCGCGTTGAGTGGGTAGACGTGGATGCTGCTAAAAAGTCGGGCGTTTTCAAGAACGTTCCTGCTCGCAGCGACCTGTCCGCCGACATCAACGAAAACCTGATTGTCGAGCTCTACTCCAAGTAAGGGCTAGAAAATAGGTGCATCCATGCAGATTTCGGTAAATGAGTTTCTGACACCCCGCCACATCGATGTGCAGGTTGTCAGTCCAACCCGCGCCAAGATCACGCTCGAGCCTCTCGAGCGTGGTTTCGGCCATACCCTGGGCAACGCGCTGCGCCGCATCCTGTTGTCCTCCATGCCTGGCTGTGCAGTAGTCGAGGCCGAAATCGATGGCGTACTCCATGAGTACTCCGCGATCGAAGGTGTACAGGAAGACGTCATTGAAATCCTGTTGAACCTGAAAGGCCTGGCTATCAAACTGCACGGTCGTGACGAAGTTACGCTGACCTTGTCGAAAAAGGGTTCGGGGGTGGTTACCGCTGCCGATATTCAGCTGGATCACGATGTCGAGATCGTCAACCCCGATCACGTAATCGCGAACCTGGCGTCCAACGGCGCCCTGAACATGAAGCTCACCGTAGCTCGTGGTCGTGGTTACGAGCCGGCCGACTCCCGTCAGACCGACGAAGATGAAAGCCGCAGCATTGGCCGTCTCCAGCTGGACGCTTCGTTCAGCCCGGTGCGTCGTATCGCCTACGTGGTCGAGAACGCCCGTGTTGAACAGCGTACCAACCTGGACAAGCTGGTCATCGATCTGGAAACCAACGGCACCCTGGACCCTGAAGAGGCTATCCGCCGCGCTGCGACCATCCTGCAACAGCAGCTGGCCGCGTTCGTCGACCTCAAAGGTGACAGCGAGCCGGTTGTGGTCGAGCAGGAAGACGAGATCGATCCGATCCTGCTGCGCCCGGTTGACGACCTGGAACTGACCGTACGTTCGGCCAACTGCCTCAAGGCGGAGAACATCTACTACATCGGCGACCTGATTCAGCGTACCGAAGTAGAACTGTTGAAAACTCCTAACCTGGGCAAGAAGTCCCTGACTGAAATCAAGGACGTCCTGGCCTCCCGTGGTCTGTCCCTGGGCATGCGCCTCGACAACTGGCCGCCTGCAAGCCTTAAGAAAGACGACAAGGCGACTGCCTGATCGTCGTAATCACCGAACGAATTGTTTGGTAAGGAATGAATCATGCGTCATCGTAAAAGTGGACGTCACCTGAGCCGTACCAGCTCTCACCGCAAAGCTATGTTCCAGAACATGGCTGTGTCGCTGATCGAGCACGAGCTGATCAAAACCACCCTGCCGAAAGCCAAGGAACTGCGCCGCGTTGCCGAGCCGCTGATCACCCTGGCCAAGGAAGACAGCGTAGCCAACCGTCGTCTGGCCTTCGACCGTACCCGTTCGAAGTCCGCTGTTGGCAAACTGTTCAACGATCTGGGCAAGCGCTACGCCACCCGTCAGGGCGGCTACCTGCGCATCCTGAAGTGCGGTTTCCGCGCTGGCGACAACGCGCCTATGGCGTACGTCGAGCTGGTTGATCGTCCAGTCGGTGGTGCTGTAGAAGCTGCCGAGTAAGACGTTCTGTCTGCTACAAAGAACCGGGCCTAGTGCCCGGTTTTTTGTGCCTGTGTGAATTGTAAATATCTATCGTGACTAATAAATCAATGAATTAGCTCTTGTAACAGCGCTCGCCGATACTTCTCTGCATGCCGTTTAGCCGGCCATTAGAGACCGATAAGGAGAGCCCAATGAGCAAGATTCTGACCACCGCCAGCGGTGCACCTGTAGCCGACAACCAGAACTCCCGTTCCGCCGGCCCCCGTGGCCCGTTGTTGCTCGATGACTTTCACCTGATCGAAAAACTCGCCCACTTCAACCGCGAGAACATCCCCGAGCGCCGCGTGCACGCTAAAGGCTCGGGCGCCTACGGCACCTTCACCGTCACCCGCGACATCAGCAAATTCACCAATGCCAGGCTGTTCGACAGCATTGGCAAACAGACCGAAACCTTCCTGCGCTTCTCCACCGTCGGCGGCGAACGCGGTTCGGCAGACACCGAACGTGACCCGCGCGGCTTTGCGGTCAAGTTCTACACCGAGGAAGGCAACTGGGACATCGTCGGCAACAACACCCCGGTGTTCTTCATCCGCGACCCGCTGAAATTCCCCGACTTCATCCACACCCAGAAGCGCCACCCGCAGACCAACCTGAAGAACGCCCAGATGATGTGGGACTTCTGGTCCCATTCGCCCGAAGCGCTGCACCAGGTAACCATCCTGTTCTCCGACCGCGGCATCCCGGACGGCTACCGCCACATGCACGGTTTCGGCAGCCACACCTACAGCCTGATCAGCGCTGAAGGTGAGCGCACCTGGGTCAAGTGGCATTTCAAGACCCAGCAAGGCATAAAGAACCTGGCCCCTGCCGAGGCCGCGCGCCTGGCCGGCAGCGACCCGGACTACGCTCAGCGTGACCTGTTCGAGGCCATCGAGCGTGGTGAGTACCCGCGCTGGACCGTGTGCATCCAGGTAATGAGCGAAAGCGAAGCCGCCAATCGCCAGGAGAACCCCTTCGATGTGACCAAGACCTGGTCGCAGAAGGACTACCCGCTGATCGAAGTGGGCGTGCTGGAGCTCAACCGCAACCCGCTCAACTACTTTGCCGAAGTCGAGCAAGCCACCTTTGGCCCTAGCAACATGGTGCCGGGTGTCGGCTTGTCGCCGGACCGCATGCTGCAAGGCCGGGTATTCGCCTACGCCGATGCCCACCGCTACCGCGTCGGCACCAACCACCAGCACCTGCCGGTGAACGCGCCGCGTAGCCCGGTGCACAGCTACCAGCGTGACGGTTCGATGGCCACCGGCAGCTACGGCAGCGCACCGAACTACGAGCCTAACAGCTACAGCGATGCGCCCAAGCAGTCGCCGCGCCACGCCGAGCCCGCACTGGCCCTGAGCGGCGCAGCCGACCGCTTCGACCACCGCGAGGACAACGACTACTACAGCCACGCAGGTGCCTTGTTCCGTCTGATGAACGACGAACAGAAAGCGCTGTTGATCGGCAACATCGCCGGCACCCTGGTTGGGGTCAGCGAGGACGTGGTGCAACGCCAACTGCAGCACTTCTTCAAGGCCGACCCGGCCTACGGCGAAGGCATCGCCAAGGCATTGGGCGTCAATCTTGCCTAAGTCGAAGTGATAACAAGAACCGCCCTCGTTTGGGCGGTTTTTCAATGAATATCACTACTGTTTAGCCGATTATTTGCTAGTAATTGCGCATTTTTCCGTGACCGCCAGCAAAAGCTGGTTCAAACTATCAGGCATTGAAGCATTCACAGGGAGAAGCAGGGCAATGCAAGGTCACCCGGACGTAATCAACTACCTCGTCACGTTGCTGAAGGGCGAACTGGCAGCACGCGATCAGTACTTCATCCACTCGCGCATGTACGAAGACTGGGGCCTGTCCAAGCTCTATGAACGTATCAACCACGAGATGGAAGAAGAGACTCAGCACGCTGACGCCCTGATGCGCCGCATCCTGATGCTCGAAGGCACCCCCGACATGCGTGCCGACGATCTCGAAGTGGGCAGCACCGTACCCGAAATGATCGAAGCCGACCTCAAGCTCGAGTACAAGGTGCGCGGTGCGCTGTGCAAGGGTATCGAGCTGTGCGAGCTGCACAAGGACTACATCAGCCGCGACATCCTGCGTGCGCAGCTGGCCGACACCGAAGAAGATCACACCTACTGGCTGGAAAAGCAGCAGGGCCTGATCAAGGCCATCGGCCTGGAAAACTACCTGCAGTCGCAGATGTAACCGCCATCGCCGGAAAATCGGCTCCTGTAGGAGCCGGCTTGCCGGCGATGAGGCCATCAAAGGCGCACAAAAAAGCCCCTGGCATCCTTTGATGCCAGGGGCTTTTCACATTACATCAGGCCCGGTCCCGCTCCAGCAGCGGTTTCAGATAATGCCCGGTGTACGACTGCTTCTTCTTGGCCAGTTCCTCCGGCGTGCCGCAGGCAATGATCTGCCCACCCTTGGAACCGCCCTCCGGCCCCAGGTCCACCAGCCAGTCGGCGGTCTTGATCACGTCCAGGTTGTGTTCGATCACCACCACGGTGTTGCCGTGGTCGCGCAGGCGGTGCAGCACGTCCAGCAACTGCTGGATATCGGCAAAGTGCAGGCCGGTGGTCGGCTCGTCGAGGATGTACAAGGTTTTTCCGGTATCGCGCTTGGACAGCTCGCGCGACAGCTTCACCCGCTGCGCCTCGCCACCGGACAGCGTAGTCGCCGACTGCCCCAGCTTGATGTACGACAGCCCCACGTCCATCAGCGTCTGCAGCTTGCGCGCCAGCGCCGGCACCGCGTCGAAGAACGCGCGGGCATCCTCGATGGTCATTTCCAGCACCTCGTGGATGTTCTTGCCCTTGTACTTGATCTCCAGGGTTTCACGGTTGTAGCGCTTGCTCTTGCACACGTCACACGGCACGTAGATGTCCGGCAGGAAGTGCATCTCCACCTTGATCAGGCCGTCGCCCTGGCACGCCTCGCAGCGCCCGCCCTTGACGTTGAACGAGAACCGCCCCGGGCCGTAACCGCGCGAACGCGACTCCGGCACGCCGGCGAACAGCTCGCGGATCGGCGTGAAGATGCCGGTGTAGGTAGCCGGGTTCGAACGCGGGGTACGGCCAATCGGGCTCTGGTCGATATCCACCACCTTGTCCAGGTGCTGCAGGCCGTCGATGCTGCTGTGCGGCGCCGGCTCCAGGCTGCTTGCGCCATTCAGTGCGGTGGCCGCCAGCGGGAACAGGGTGTTGTTGATCAGCGTCGACTTGCCCGAACCGGACACACCGGTCACGCAGGTCAGCAGGCCGATCGGCACTTCCAGGTCGACGTTCTGCAGGTTGTTGCCGCGGGCACCCTTGAGCTTGAGCGAAAGCTTTTTATCGCGCGGAGTGCGCTTGGCCGGCACGACGATCTTCTTGCGCCCCGACAGGTATTTGCCGGTCAGCGAATCGGGGTGGGCCATCACTTCGTCAGGGGTACCCTCAGCGACGATCTGCCCGCCGTGCACACCGGCGCCCGGGCCGATATCCACCACGTAGTCGGCCAGGCGAATGGCGTCCTCGTCATGCTCCACCACGATCACCGTGTTACCCAGGTCACGCAGGTGGTTGAGGGTCGCCAGCAGGCGGTCGTTGTCCCGTTGATGAAGGCCGATGGACGGTTCATCGAGGATGTACATCACCCCCACCAGGCCGGCGCCGATCTGGCTGGCCAGGCGAATGCGCTGGGCCTCGCCACCGGACAGGGTTTCGGCGCTGCGGTCCAGGGTCAGGTAGTCCAGGCCCACATTGACCAGAAACTGCAGGCGCTCGCAGATTTCCTTGAGGATCTTCGCCGCGATCTCGCCGCGCCGCCCGGCCAGGGTCAGCTCGCCGAAATAGTTGCTGGCCTCGCCGATCGGCAGGTTGGTGACTGCCGGCAGGGTTTTCTCGCCCACCCACACGTGGCGCGCCTCACGGCGCAGGCGCGTGCCGCGGCAGTCGGGGCAGGGCTGGGTGCCGAGGAACTTGGCCAGCTCTTCACGCACCGTGGCCGACTCGGTCTCGCGGTAGCGGCGCTCCAGGTTCGGCACGATGCCCTCGAACGGGTGCGAGCGCTTGACGATATCGCCACGGTCGTTGAGGTACCTGAAGTCGACGCTCTGCTTGCCGCTGCCGTGCAGGATCACCTTCTGGTGCTCGGCAGGCAGCTCGCCGAACGGCTCCTCCAGGCTGAAGCCATAGTGCGCCGCCAGCGAACCGAGCATCTGGAAGTAATACACGTTGCGCCGGTCCCAGCCGCGTATCGCCCCCTCGGCCAGAGTCAGCTCGCCGTTGACCAGGCGCTTGGTGTCGAAGAACTGCTTCACCCCCAGGCCATCGCAGGTCGGGCAGGCGCCGGCCGGGTTGTTGAAGGAGAACAGCTTGGGCTCCAGCTCGCTGATGGCATGGCCGCAGATCGGGCAGGCGAAGCGCGCCGAGAAGATCATCTCCTCGCCTTCTTCATCATCCATCGGTGCTACCAGGGCGATGCCGTCGGCCAATTTGAGCGCGGTCTCGAACGACTCGGCCAGGCGCTGCTGCAGGTCGGCGCGCACCTTGAAGCGGTCGACCACCACCTCGATGCTGTGCTTTTTCTGTTTATCCAGCTTGGGCAGCTCGTCCATCTCGTAGAGCTTGCCGTTCACCCGGGCCCGCACGAAGCCCTGGGCGCGCAGCTCGTCGAACAGCGCCAGGTGCTCGCCCTTGCGCTCGCGGATCACCGGGGCCAGCAGCATCAGCTTGCTGCCCTCGGGCTTTTCCAACACCAGGTCGACCATCTGGCTGACGGTTTGTGCCTCCAGCGGGATGTCGTGGTCCGGGCAACGCGGGGTGCCGACCCGGGCGTACAGCAGGCGCAGGTAGTCGTAGATCTCGGTGATGGTGCCCACGGTCGAGCGTGGGTTGTGCGAGGTCGACTTCTGCTCGATGGAAATCGCCGGCGACAGGCCTTCGATGGTGTCGACGTCGGGTTTTTCCATCATCGACAGAAACTGCCGGGCGTAGGCCGACAGCGACTCGACGTAGCGGCGCTGGCCCTCGGCGTACAGCGTGTCGAACGCCAGCGACGACTTGCCGGAACCGGACAGGCCGGTGATCACGATCAGCTTGTCCCGGGGCAGGGTCAGGTCGATGTTCTTCAGGTTGTGGGTACGCGCCCCACGAATCAGGATCTTGTCCACTGCGGCCTCGCTCGGCGGGCATAAACGAAGAAGTATACGGCGCGTAGCCAGTACGCGGCAAAGCGGCGCAGATGCCGATATGGGCTCGGACTGATAGAATCGCCGCCGGTTCACACGAGGTTCATCCATGCACGACACCCACAACGAGCGCATGAGCGGCAGCGAAACCCGTGCAGCCAGCGGCCTGGCCCTGGTCTTTGCCTTTCGTATGCTGGGCATGTTCATGGTCCTGCCGGTGCTGGCCACCTATGGCATGGACCTGGCCGGCGCCACCCCCGCGCTGATCGGCCTGGCCATCGGCGCCTACGGCCTGACCCAGGCGGTGCTGCAGATCCCGTTCGGCATGGTGTCCGACCGCATCGGCCGGCGCCCGGTGATCTACCTGGGCCTGGTGATCTTTGCCCTGGGCAGCGTACTGGCGGCGCAGGCCGACTCGATCTGGGGCGTGATCGCCGGGCGCATCCTGCAGGGCGCAGGCGCTATCTCTGCTGCAGTCATGGCGCTGCTGTCGGACTTGACCCGCGAACAGCACCGCACCAAGGCCATGGCCATGATCGGCATGAGCATCGGCCTTTCGTTCGCTGTGGCCATGGTGGTCGGGCCACTGCTGACAAGTGCCTTTGGTTTGTCAGGATTGTTCCTGGCTACTGCAGGACTTGCCCTGGTCGGTATCGCCCTGATCGCCTTCGTGGTGCCCAGTGCCCACCAGGTGCTGCAGCACCGCGAGTCCGGCGTGGCGCGTCAGGCCCTTGGCCCGACCCTGCGCAATCCGGACCTCCTGCGCCTGGACATCAGCATCTTCGTGCTGCACGCCGTCCTCATGGCCAGCTTCGTGGCGCTGCCCCTGGCGTTCGTCGAGCGTGGCGGGCTGCCAAAGGAACAGCACTGGTGGGTGTACCTGACCGCGCTGCTGGTTTCATTTTTTGCAATGGTCCCCTTCATCATCTACGGCGAGAAGAAGCGCAAGATGAAACGCGTGCTGGCCGGCGCGGTCAGTGTGCTGTTGCTGACAGAGGTATACTTCTGGGAGTGGGCTGACGGTTTGCGCGGACTGGTAATCGGCACCGTGGTATTCTTCACCGCATTCAACCTGTTGGAAGCTTCGCTGCCTTCGTTGGTGAGCAAGGTGTCGCCTGCCGGTGGCAAGGGGACGGCGATGGGGGTGTATTCCACCAGCCAGTTCCTCGGTGCGGCGCTGGGTGGCATCCTCGGAGGCTGGTTGTTCCAGCACGGCGGGCTGGATACGGTGTTCCTCGGTTGCGCGGTGCTGTGTGCCATCTGGCTGGTCGTCGCCTTGGGCATGAACGAGCCACCGTATGTGACCAGCCTGCGCATGCCGCTGACGCCCGAAGCAGTCCGTGAAGCCGGCCTGACCGAGCGTCTGCTGGCCGTGCCGGGTGTGACCGACGCTGTTGTGGTGGCAGAAGAAGCCGCCATCTATATCAAACTGGATACGAAAATTTTGGACCGTGCGACCCTCGAGCGTCTGGTAAACCCAGCCTCAGCGGCGTGCGAAGCCTAGGAGAACGTTATGGCCCGTGGGGTTAACAAAGTCATTCTGGTCGGTACCTGCGGTCAGGATCCCGAAGTCCGCTACCTGCCCAACGGTAACGCCGTGACCAACCTGAGCCTGGCCACCAGCGAGCAGTGGACCGACAAGCAGTCGGGCCAGAAGGTCGAGCGTACCGAATGGCACCGTGTGTCGCTGTTCGGCAAGGTCGCTGAAATTGCCGGTGAGTACCTGCGCAAAGGTTCGCAGTGCTATATCGAAGGCAAGCTGCAGACCCGCGAGTGGGAAAAAGACGGCATCAAGCGCTACACCACCGAGATCATCGTCGACATCAACGGCACCATGCAGCTGCTCGGTGGCCGTCCGCAAAATCAACAGGGTGGCGGCGACCAGTACAACCAGGGTGGCGGCAACTACGGTGGCGGCCAGCAGCAACAGTACAACCAGGCCCCGCCGCGCCAGCAGGCCCAGCGCCCGCAACAGGCCCCGCAGCGCCCGGCCCCGCAACAGCCGGCCCCGCAGCCAGCCGCTGACTTCGACAGCTTCGACGACGATATTCCGTTCTGATCGAAGCGCTCGGCGTACGCCAAGCCAAAAACCCAGGGCCTTCGCCCTGGGTTTTTTTATGGTTCTTCACGGAATCCCGGGAAAGACAGAAACAAGAACGCCGGTTTGATGGATGATGTTCGTGCGAGCAAACACATCTACAAACCGGCGTTCTTGTGCACGATATTAATACGTTTCTGCCCTTCTGGGAGGGCTTTTCTGTCACTGCGATCAGGCCTGATGGCGATGACCTGCTGATCGACCTGATTCCGCAGCCCACCCGATTCCCCACTTGCAGCGGCTGTCATCAGTCCAGCACCACCATCCACGAATACTGCCAGCGCTCAATCCGTGACCTACCCATTCTTGGCCGTGCAGTGCGGTTGAATGTTGAACTGCGGCGCGTCGGGTGCAGGGCATGCGGCAAGCGAATGGAGTCAGTCCGTTGGCTTGATCGCTATTCGCGGATGACCAAGCGCTTGGCCGAGGCGGTGATCCAGTCTTGCCAAAGACTGCCCACCCTGCACGTCGCCGAGCTGTTTGGTTTGCATTGGGACAGCGTGCGCTTACTGGAGCGACGGGCGCTACAACACGCACTGGAAAATCTACCGAAGGCCCAGCCCAGGCGCTTGGTGATGGATGAGTTCGCTCTGTTCAAAGGGCATCGCTATGCCAGCGTGGTTCTGGATGCTGATACCCGCCGGGTGCTGTGGATTGGCGAGGGGCGTAGCCGAGCTGCTGTCAGACCCTTTTTTGAAGAGCTGGGGCCGGAGGGCTGTGCACGGATCGAAGCAGTGGCAATGGACATGAACACCGCATTTGACCTGGAGGTACGCCAACATTGCCCGCAGGCACGCGTGGTCTATGACCTGTTTCATGTGGTCGCTAAGTATGGGCGAGAGGTAATTGACCGGGTGCGGGTCGATGAGGCCAACCGCTTGCGCCATGACAAACCCGCCCGCAAGGTGATCAAGCAAGCGCGGTGGCTCCTGCTGCGTAATCCAGAAAATCTCAAGCGAGAAGATCAGCAGGTACATCTGCAGGATCTGCTAGCAGCTAACCAATCGCTGATGACGGTTTATCTGATGAAGGCAGAGCTCAAAGCCCTGTGGTCACCCACCACCGCCTGGGGCTGGCGATCAGCCTGGAAGCAGTGGCTACGCCTAGCTGATGAAAGCGCGATACCGGCATTGAAGCAGTTCGCTAAACGCCTGAAGGGATACTGGCGCGGCATCCTGAGTAGGGTGCGGTGGCCGATGCACACGGGTCAGTTGGAAGGTATCAACAACCGGATCAAGGTGATCAAGCGGATGGCTTACGGCTACCGGGACAGCGAGTTCTTTTTCATGAAGATCAAGAATGACTTTTCCGGCAATCCGTGAAGAACCTTTTTTATGCCTGCTTGCTTGAGGTTGATGCGATCTCTGCGGCAACTGTCTTGCTGAATATCTAAACGCCAGCGCGATTCCTGTGGGAAGCGGCCTTGCCGGGGCGCCGTCCGGTCGAGATGGGCTGCGCAGCAGCCCCAGGATTCGAGAATCATGCAAGATTGCCGGGGCTGCTTTGCAGCCCATCGCGACACAAGGCCGCTTCTCACATGTATTGCATAAGTCTCAGGCCTGCGCTGCACCTGTAGGAGCCGGCTTGCCGGCGGCTACAGGCCTCAATGCAACCGGTTCCGCGCAATCTCGATATCGTTCATCAACGCCTTGGCCAGCCCGCTCAAAAAGTCCGCCGCCCCCAGCAACTTGTGGTCATCCTCCGCATCTCCCTCACTCACCAGATGCTTGATATAGCCCAGCAGCACCGACACCTGCTCGTAAGCATCCTCGATGGCAATAACGGGCTCCACGCGCAAAAGCTTCACTGGCGGGCTGCCGACTTCCAGAAAGGTGGCGACCCCGGCGGTCAGGATGCCTGTTGTTTGTTCGCTCATTCCCGGCCTCCTTCCGCGCATCCGGCATTCATGCGGGCCAAGGCATGCTCGGCCAGCGCAATCGCCGAGTCGGCCGCATGAGCGGCGTTCACCAGAATGTTCAATCGGGGTTCGCCGGCATGCAGGCGGCAGTGTTCGTCGATGGCTTCGGATACGCCGCGCATCAGCTCGCTGGCGTGGGCGATGGCATCAGGGGCGGGGAGGGTGGGCAGGACGGAAAACAGGGGCGTGTGACGGGGTGGGTCAGGTACGAGCTTTTTCATGGCAGATAACCTTTGATCGTCTAAGGAAACCGCCACTTCGACCTTTCTCACGGATCAGGGTGGCAGCCGTGCGCGGGGTGAGAAAACCGAGGATCAAAGGCACAACCCGGCCAGGCCGAAGCCTGCCCGCGCACGACCGCCATAACGACGTCACCGATGATCCTTCGGGTTTCTCACACCCGGTCGCCTGAGCGACCCGGAAACGTTATCTGTGAGGCATTTCCCGGACAACGCCGAAGGTTCAGCAGCGCGCGTAGGATAGTTCTGAATAGTCCAGCCCCTGAAGCATTTGGTTTCAGGTTCAGAAATCTCTTACGCCAGACGCTCCCCTGTAGGAGCTTGCCGGCGATCATCGGCGTAGCCGGTGCCAGATTGAATACGTTCCCTGTGGGAAGCGGCCTTGTGTCGCGATGGGCTGCGTAGCAGCCCCGGCAATTCTGCATGAAGCCGAGACCTTGGGGCCGCTTCGCGCCCCATCGCGATACAAGGCCGCTTCCCACAGGGGTCGCGGTGTATCTGCAAGACCAGTTCTCTGCGCGACAGCGCAGTCCGAAAGGCCTGGGTGATCTCCTACAGGTCTCAGCACGCTCCCTTGACCCAAGTCATCGCACTTCCCGGTTTCTTGGCTAGTCTTAACAGTTGGCGGTATCCGCATACCGCCACCGTGAAGTCACAGAGGCACCGGCCACGCGCCAGGCGCCCGAAACCTGATCAGGAGTGCACGATGGACCTCAACCGTCGGCAATTCTTCAAGGTCGCCGCCGTCGGCCTTGGAGGCTCGAGCCTTGCGGCGCTGGGCATGGCCCCTGCGCCGGCGTTCGCCGAGCAGGTGCGCCACTTCAAGCTGGCGCACACCAAGGAAACCCGCAACACCTGCCCCTACTGCTCGGTCGGCTGCGGCCTGATCCTGTACAGCCAGGGCGATGCGGGCAAAAACGTCAAACAGAACATCATCCACATCGAAGGCGACGCCGACCACCCGGTCAACCGCGGCACCTTGTGCCCGAAAGGCGCAGGCCTTTTGGACTTTATCCACAGCCCCAACCGCCTCAAGTACCCCGAAGTGCGCAAGGCCGGCAGCAACGAGTGGACGCGTGTCAGCTGGGACGAAGCCCTCGACCGCGTAGCGGACCTGATGAAGAAGGACCGCGACGCCAACTTCATCGAGAAGAACGCCCAGGGCCAAACCGTCAACCGCTGGCTCACCACCGGTTTTCTCGCAGCCTCCGCGGCATCGAGCGAAGCAGGCTACCTGACCCACAAGGTCGTCCGTGCAACCGGTATGCTGGGGTTCGATAACCAGGCGCGTGTCTGACACGGCCCGACGGTGGCAAGTCTTGCCCCGACGTATGGCCGTGGCGCGATGACCAATCACTGGTCTGACATCGCCAATGCAAACCTGGTCCTGGTGATGGGCGGCAACGCCGCTGAAGCGCACCCGTGCGGCTTCAAGTGGGTGACCGAAGCCAAGGCGCACAACAAGGCGCGGCTGATCGTGGTCGACCCGCGGTTCACCCGTACCGCCTCGGTGGCCGACTACTACGCACCGATTCGCACCGGTACCGACATCGCCTTCATGGGCGGGCTGATCAACTACCTGCTGAGCACCGACAAGATCCAGCACGAGTACGTGCGCAACTACACCGACGTGTCGTTCATCGTCAAAGAAAACTATGGCTTCGAAGACGGGCTGTTCAGCGGATACGACGAGGCCAAGCGCGTGTATGCCGACAAGTCCGGCTGGGGCTACGAGCTGGGCGAGGACGGCTACGCCAAGGTCGACCCGACCCTGCAGCACCCGCGCTGCGTGTTCCAGCTGATGAAGCAGCACTACAGCCGCTACACCCCGGAGCTGGCCAGCATGACCTGCGGCATGCCGCAGGAACAAATGATGAAGGTGTGGGAAGAGATCGCCACTTGCTCGGCACCGGGCAAGACCATGACGATCCTCTACGCCCTCGGCTGGACCCAGCACTCCATCGGCGCGCAGATCATCCGCAGCGCCGCCATGGTGCAACTGCTGCTGGGCAACGTCGGCATGCCCGGTGGCGGGGTCAACGCCCTGCGCGGTCACTCCAACATCCAGGGCCTGACCGATCTTGGCCTGCTGTCCAACTCGCTGCCCGGCTACCTGACCCTGGCCGGCGACGCCGAGCAGGATTACGCCGCCTACATCGACAAGCGCGCCTCCAAGCCGCTGCGCCCGGGGCAGCTGTCGTACTGGCAGAACTACGGCAAGTTCCACGTCAGCCTGATGAAGGCCTGGTACGGCGCCAACGCTACCGCCGAGAACAACTGGGGCTATGACTGGCTGCCCAAGCTCGACGTGCCGGCCTACGACGTGCTGCGCATGTTCGAGATGATGGGCCAGGGCAAGGTCAACGGCTACATCTGCCAGGGCTTCAACCCGATCGCCGCGCTGCCGGACAAAAACCGCGTCACCGCGGCCCTGGCCAAGCTCAAGTGGCTGGTGATCATGGACCCGCTGGCCACCGAAACCTCCGAGTTCTGGCGCAACGCAGGCCCGTTCAACGACGTCGACACGGCCAACATCCAGACCGAAGTCATCCGCCTGCCCACCACCTGCTTTGCCGAAGAGGACGGCTCGCTGGTCAACAGCAGCCGCTGGCTGCAGTGGCACTGGAAGGGAGCCGACGGCCCGGGCGAAACCCGCACCGACGTGCAGATCATGAGCGAGCTGTTCCTGCGCCTGCGCCACCGCTACAAGGCAGAGGGCGGCGCCTACGCCGACCCGCTGTTCAACATCAGCTGGCCGTACAAGATCGCGGAAGAACCTTCACCCGAAGAGCTGGCCAAGGAGATGAACGGCTGGGCAGTCACCGACCTCACCGACGCCACCGGCGCCACCCTCAAGGCCGGCCAGCAACTGGCCGGCTTCGGCCAGATGAAGGACGACGGCAGCACCGCCTCCGGCTGCTGGATCTTCGCCGGCAGCTGGACCGAGCAGGGCAACCAGATGGCCCGGCGCGACAACAGCGACCCGTATGGCATGCACCAGGTGCAGAACTGGGCCTGGGCCTGGCCGGCCAACCGCCGCATCCTCTACAACCGCGCCTCCAGCGACCCCCAGGGCAAGCCCTGGGACCCGGAGAAAAAGCGCCTGGTGTGGTGGAACGGCAAGGCCTGGGCCGGTACCGACGTGCCCGACTTCAAGGTCGACTCGCCGCCCGAGGCGGGGATGAACCCGTTCATCATGAACCCCGAAGGCGTGGCGCGCTTCTTCGCCATCGACAAGATGGCCGAAGGCCCGTTCCCCGAGCACTACGAGCCGTTCGAGACGCCGATCGGCATCAACCCCCTGCACCCGCAGAACAAGAAGGCCACCAGCAACCCCGCCGGGCGCATCTTCGATTCGGTGTGGGACACCCTCGGCACCCATGACGAGTTCCCCTATGCGGCGACCACCTACCGCCTGACCGAGCACTTCCACTTCTGGAGCAAGCACTGCCGCCTCAACGCCATCGCCCAGCCCGAGCAGTTCGTCGAAATCGGCGAGGTGCTGGCCAATGAGAAGGGCATCAAGGCCGGCGACCGGGTGCGGGTGTCGAGCAAGCGCGGGCACATCGACGCGGTGGCGGTGGTGACCAAGCGGATTCGCCCGCTCAAGGTCAACAACCAGACCGTCCACCAGATCGGCATTCCGCTGCACTGGGGCTTCACCGGCACCACCCGGCACGGCTACCTGACCAACACCCTGGTGCCGTTCCTCGGTGACGGCAACACCCAGACGCCGGAGTCCAAGTCGTTCCTCGTCAAAGTGGAGAAACTCTGATGGCCAGCCAAGACATCATCGCCCGCTCGGCCACCACCACCGTACCGCCCTCGGTACGCCAGCAGGAGGAAGTCGCCAAGCTGATCGACACCACCAAGTGCATCGGCTGCAAGGCCTGCCAGGTGGCGTGCTCGGAGTGGAACGAACTGCGTGACGAGGTCGGCCACAACCACGGCACCTACGACAACCCCCAGGACCTGTCTGCCGAAACCTGGACCCTGATGCGCTTCACCGAACACGAGCGCGACGACGGCAACCTGGAGTGGCTGATCCGCAAGGACGGCTGCATGCACTGCGCCGAGCCTGGCTGCCTGAAGGCCTGCCCCAGCCCCGGGGCAATCATCAAGCACGCCAACGGCATCGTCGACTTCAACCAGGACCACTGCATCGGCTGCGGCTACTGCATCACCGGCTGCCCGTTCAACATCCCGCGCATCTCGCAGAAGGACCACAAGGCGTACAAGTGCACCCTGTGTTCCGACCGCGTGAGCGTGGGCCTGGAGCCGGCCTGCGTGAAAACCTGCCCCACCGGGGCCATCGTCTTCGGCACCAAGGAGCAGATGAAGGTGCACGCTGACGAACGCATCGTCGACCTGAAATCCCGCGGCTACGACAACGCCGGGCTGTACGACCCCGACGGCGTCGGCGGTACCCACGTGATGTACGTGCTGCACCACGCCGACACTCCACGGCTGTATGCGGGCCTGCCGGACACACCAGTGATCAGCCCGCTGGTGGGGCTGTGGAAGGGCTTCACCAAGCCGCTGGCGCTGCTGGCCATGGGCGCGGCGGTGCTGGCCGGGTTCTTCCACTATGTGCGGGTCGGCCCGCAGCGGGTGGAGGAGGACGAGCACCCCACGCCGCCCGACGCCACGGTGCACCAGGTGGATCCTGCGGTGCATGTCTATGACCCGACCAAGCCCGGCGGGCAAGGGGAGCAGCGGCCATGAACGACAACAAACCCATCCTGCGCTACAACGCCAACGAACGGACCAACCACTGGGTCGTCGCCATCCTGTTCGTGCTGGCCGGGCTGTCGGGGCTGGCGCTGTTCCACCCGGCGCTGTTCTGGCTCAGCCACCTGTTCGGCGGCGGGCCATGGACGCGTATCCTGCACCCGTTCATTGGCGTTGGCATGTTCGTGTTCTTCCTCGGCCTGGTGTTGCGCTTCTGGCGAGCCAACTTCATCACCGCCAACGACCGCCTGTGGCTGCGGCGCATCGACCGGGTGATGCTGAACAAGGAAGAGGGCGTGCCGCCGATCGGCAAGTACAACGCCGGGCAGAAGCTGCTGTTCTGGACCCTGCTGGCGTGCATGCTGGTGCTGCTGGTCAGCGGCGTGGTGATCTGGCGGGCGTACTTCAGCCACTGGTTCGGCATCGACGTCATTCGCCTGTCGGCCCTGCTGCATGCACTGGCGGCGTTCGTGCTGATCCTGAGCATCATCGTGCACATCTACGCCGGCATCTGGATCAAGGGCTCGATCGGCGCCATGCTGCATGGCTGGGTCAGCCGCGCCTGGGCACGCAAGCATCATGAGCTCTGGTACCGCGATGTGACCGGCGACAAAGCGCCCCACAACCACGGTTCAAAAGAAGGATGACCGTTTGAGCACCATTCTCGAACCCGGGCAGATCGAAGCCTCGGCGGTGATGCCGCCGTTCCTGCACCTGCCCCCCGCCAACCTGTTCGAGCTGCGCGCCGCGCGCCTGCAGCACCTGGCCGAAGGCAACGCCCTCGGCGACTACCTGCGGCTGGTGGCGCGCTTGTGCCGTATCCAGCAGCAGCTTGTGGATAACCCGCCTGGCGGCCTGCCGGTGGCCGAAGAGCGCCAGCGCCTGTGCATAAGTCATGGCCTGCCGCCACTGGCGGCGGACAGCCTGGTGCGCGAAGGGCCGTGGCTGGTGTGGCTGACGGCCTTGCTCGAGCACTTTCAGGCAGAGCCTGCAGGCCCCTTGGCCGATGCGCTGATCACCTTGCGCAACAGTGACGACGCCCAGCGCAAAGGCTGTGCCATTGCCTTGCTTGGCGGCCAGTACGATGCCGTGCCGGCCGCGCTGGTGCCGTTCCTTGGCGCTGCCTTGCAGGCCGCCTGGTCCAGCTGGCTGCTGGCGCTACCGCAAGCTGAGCTGGGGCCCGCCGGCAGCCTGGCCCAGTGCCCGGCCTGCGGCTCGCCGGCCATGGCCGGGGTGGTGCGCAACCGCGGCAAGCACAACGGCCTGCGTTACCTTGCCTGTTCGTTGTGCGCCTGCGAATGGCACGTGGTGCGGGTCAAGTGCGTGTACTGCGAGTCGAGCAAGGACTTGCGCTACACAAGCCTGGACGACGACCGCCACGCACCGGGCAAGGCGCCGCTGCGCGCCGAGTGCTGCCCCGGGTGCCAGGGTTACCTCAAGCAGAGCTACCTGGAAAACGACGCCGCCGCCGAGCCCCTGGCCGACGACCTGGCCAGCCTGGCCCTGGACATGCGCCTGGACGAGGAGGGCTGGCACCGCCTGGCGCCGAACCTGCTGCTGGCGCCTGGTTAGAGGTGGCTACACTGCAATACCGAGTCGCCCTTTTCGCGGGCACGCCCGCTCCCACAGGTACTGCACAGGCCCCAAACCCTGCGCGGCCTCTGTGGGAGCGGGCTTGCCCGCGAAGAGGCCGGAACAGACAACGGATCAGTCAAGGTCGTACCGAATGTCCTCAAGCCCCGCCTGCACCCCACGCCTGCCCTCCATCGACACCCTGCTGCGCCACCCGGCCTGCCAGCCGCTGCTCGACCGCCACGGCCGCGACGCCACCCTGGCCACCCTGCGCCAGCTGCTCGACGACCTGCGTGACCCCGCCCGCAACGGCCAGCTAAGCCCCGCAGAGCTGGCCAATGAGGTGCTGCTCGGCCGCGCCGGCGAACGCCTGGCCATGCAACAGCGCAGCCAGGTGCGCCGGGTATTCAACCTCACCGGCACCGTGCTGCACACCAACCTCGGCCGCGCCCTGCTGCCCGAAGAAGCCGTGCAGGCCATGCAAACCGCCGCCCGCTACCCGCTGAACCTTGAATTCGACCTGGCCACCGGCAAGCGCGGCGATCGCGATGACCTTATCGAAGGCCTGATCCGCGAACTGACAGGCGCCGAAGCCGTCACCGTGGTCAACAACAACGCCGCTGCTGTGTTGCTGGCGCTCAACAGCCTGGGCGCACGCAAAGAGGGCATCATCAGCCGCGGCGAATTGATCGAGATCGGCGGCGCTTTTCGCATCCCCGACATCATGGCCCGGGCCGGGGTGAAGCTGCACGAGATCGGTACCACCAACCGTACCCATGCCCGTGACTACGAGGCTGCCATCAACCCGCGCACCGGCCTGCTGATGCGCGTGCACTGCAGCAACTACAGCATCCAGGGTTTCACCCACCAGGTGCCTACTGCGGAGCTGGCGCGCATAGCCCAGCAGCACGGGTTGCCCCTGCTCGAAGACCTCGGCAGCGGCAGCCTGCTCGACCTCACCCGCTGGGGCCTGCCGGCCGAGCCCACGGTGCGCCAGGCCCTGGCCGACGGCGCCGATATCGTCACCTTCAGTGGCGACAAGCTGCTCGGCGGCCCCCAGGCCGGGATCATCGTCGGGCGCAAGGAGCTGATCGGCAAAATCAAGAAGAACCCGCTCAAGCGCGCCCTGCGGGTGGACAAAATCACTCTCGCCGCACTGGAGGCGGTGCTGGCGCTGTACCGCAACCCCGACCGCCTGGCCGAGCGCCTGCCCAGCCTGCGCCTGCTCACTCGCAGCCAGGCCGAGATCCAGGCCCAGGCCGAACGCCTGGCCCCCGAGCTCAAGGCCCACCTGGGCGAGCAGTGGGCGGTCAGCGTCGAGCCGGCCCTGGGCATGATCGGCAGCGGCAGCCAGCCGGTGGCGCGCCTGCCCAGCGCCGCCCTGTGCCTGCGCCCGCAGGTGTCGAAGAAGCTGCGCGGGCGCAGCCTGCATGTACTGGAGCGCGCCCTGCGCAGCCTGCCGGTACCGGTGCTCGGGCGCATCGACGACGACGCCCTGTGGCTCGACCTGCGCCAGCTCGACGACGAGGCGCAGTGGCTTGCGCAACTGCCCGCGTTGCAACTGGGGCCGGTGCAGTGATCGTCGGCACCGCCGGCCATATCGACCATGGCAAGACCGCGCTGCTGCAGGCCCTGACCGGCCAGGCCGGCGATACCCGCCAGGAAGAGCGCGCCCGCGGCATGACCATCGACCTCGGCTACCGCTACGCGGCCCTGGCCGAAGGCGCGCCGCTGACCGGCTTCATCGACGTGCCCGGGCACGAGCGGTTTATCCACAACATGCTGGCCGGCGCCCACGGCATCGACCTGGTACTGCTGGTGGTGGCGGCCGATGACGGGGTGATGCCGCAGACCCGCGAGCACCTGGCGATCATCGAGCTGCTGGGCATTCCCCAGGCGCTGGTCGCCATCAGCAAGTGCGACCGTGTGGAGCCCGCGCGGCTGGCCGAGGTGCAAGCACAAGTTACCGAGCTGCTGGCGCCCGGGCCCTATGCCGGGGCCGCGCAGTATCCGCTGTCGAGCATCAGCGGGGAGGGGGTCGATGCCCTGCGCCGGTCGCTGCTGGCGGCTGAGAAGCAGGTCGGCCAACGCCATGTCGGCGGCGGTTTTCGCCTGGCGGTGGACAGGGCCTTCGCGGTGTCTGGCGCCGGCATCGTAGTCACCGGCACGGCCCTGGCCGGGCAGGTCAGTGCCGGTGACACGCTGCTGCTGGGCAAGGCCGGCAAGCCCGTGCGGGTACGCGGCCTGCACGCGCAGAACCAGGCCGCGCTGGTGGCCCAGGCCGGGCAGCGGGTGGCGCTGAACATCAGCGGTGAGCGCCTGACTGTGGAGCAGGTGCACCGTGGCGACTGGCTGCTGCCGGCCTGGCTGCATGCGCCGAGCCAGCGGGTGGATATCGAGCTGTCGTTGCTGGCGGGTGAAACCCGCACCTTCGAACACTTCAGCGCCGTGCACGTGCACCTCGGTACCCAGGACGTCACCGCCCGGGTCGCCTTGCTCGAAGGCGAGCAGTTGCAGGCCGGGCAGCGCATGTTCGCCCAGTTGCTGCTCAACGCGCCGCTGCAGGCGGTGCACGGCGACCGCCTGGTGCTGCGCGACCAGCGTGCCCAGCGCACCCTGGGCGGCGGCCGGGTACTCGACCCGTTCGCCCCCAGCCGCCAGCGGCGTGCCGAGGCGCGCTTGCGCCAGTTGCAGGTATTGCGTGACGCCGACGGCCTCGAGCAGGCCCTGCCGGCGCTGCTGGAAACCGCCCCCGGTGGGCTCGACCCGCAGCGCCTGGAGCGCCAGTTCAACCGCGTGCGCGACACCTGGCAGTTGCCGGGCGATGTGCAGGTGGTCGCCACCCGCCAGGGCCCGCTGCTGTTCGCCCTGGCGCAGTGGCAAGCCCTCAGGCAGCAGGTGTTGGGCAAGCTGGCGCAGTTTCACGAACAGGAGCCCGACCAGCTTGGTCCGGACCGCGACCGACTGCGCCGCTATTGCGCGCTGGCGCTGGAGCGCCCGGCGTTCGTCAGCTTGCTTGATGAGTTGTTGGGGGAGGGCGCGATCGGCAGCAGCGGCCCCTGGCTGCACCTGCCAGACCACAAGGTGCAATTGAGCGACACCGACCGTGCGCTGTGGGAGCGCCTGTTACCGCGGTTGTTGGCAGGTGCCTTCGACCCGCCCTGGGTACGCAGCCTGGCCAGTGACGAGGCAGTGGGGGAGGCGGATGTGCGCCTGCTGCTGCGCAAGCTGGCGCGGCTGGGGTTGGTGCACCAGGTGGTGCGCGACCTGTTCTACCCGGAGGCGACCATCATCCGCATGGCAGGGCTGCTGTTGCAGCAGGCGGCGGTTTCGCCGATAGTGCAGGTGGCTGCGTTTCGCGACTGCCTGGGCATTGGCCGCAAGCGTAGCGTGCAGATTCTCGAATACTTCGACCGTCTGGGCCTGACCCGCAGGGTCGGTGACCAGCGTCACATCCGTATAGACAGCGCCCTGGCCCAGCAGCAGGCCAGGCCCTGAGTTCCAAGGAAGGCAATCGCGCCCGGTGGCGCGGCCGGGCTTCAAACCCGGTTGGGGACGGCAGCCGTTCCCGGGCAGGTTCGACTCCCGCTGCCTTCCGCCATTTTTCCAGCGCACAATGAATCGCGGGGCAAGCCCGCTCCCACAGTGATCGACACGTGGGAGCGGGCTTGCCCCGCGATGGCGGTTTGAAGGCGTGCGTTTAAGCCCGCTCCCCACACAAATCCAAGCCAAACCACTGCTCAGCGGCATCGGCATCCAACCCCGCCCCCAACAGCGCGAACAACTTGCCCAGCGCCGCCTCACGGGTCATGCCACCACCACTGACCAGCCCGGTATCGCGCAGCCGGCTACCGGCAGCATAGGTGTCGAACACCACCGAACCTTCCGCGCACTGGCTGATGGCGACGATCACCACTCCACGCTGGCGCGCCCCGTGCAGGGCATCCAGCAGCGCCTGGTCGTCCGACGGCCCGGTGCCGCTGCCGTAGCATTCCAGCACCAAGCCCTGGATGCCGCTGGCCAACAGCCCGTTCAGGTGCTCGGCCGCAAGCCCTGGGAACACTGGCAGCACCGCCAGCTTCACCGGCTGGCGCACCTGGCGGTAGCTCAGCACCGCCGGCAGTTCAGCAGCCCGCTCGCCTTCGCGGTGACGGGCCGGGGCGGTAAAGGCATCGAACGCTTCGCTGCGCAGCTTGGAGGCGCGGCAGCCATGCAGCAACTGGCCATGGAAGTACAGCTGCACGCCGTCGGCCAGGCCCTGTTCGAACTGGCGCAGGGCGCCCACCAGGTTGTCCCAGGCGTCGCTGTCCGGTGCGCCGGCCGGCAGCATCGAGCCGGTCAGCACTACCGGCACCGGCAGGCCCAGCAGCAGGAACGACAGCGCCGCAGCGCTGTAGGCCAGGGTGTCGGTACCGTGCAGCACCAGCACACCGTCGTGGCCGCCGTGCACCACGGCGTCGACGATGGCATCGCGCATCGCCAGCCAGTTGGCTTGTTGCATGTTGGCGCTGTCGATCAGCGGGTTGAGTTCGCGCAGCTGCCATTGCAGTTGGGGTGCATCGCTGCACTGGGCCAGGTGTTCACGCATGCGCGCATCGAAACCACCGGCCGGCGCCAGGCCTTGCGGGGTTTCCAGCATGCCGATGGTGCCACCGGTGTAGAGGACGAGGAGATTCTTGACTGCACGCATGGAAGCATTCCGAAGCGATGTCAGGCCCTGTCGCAGCGTATGCCCGAGGCGACGGGTAACCCTGCAGGAGCCGGCTTGCCGGCGATAGGGCCCGAAGACGAAGAAAGAGTCAGCCGCCCACGAACGGGGCGGCTGCGGCAGCGCAGAATATCAGCGCTGGGTCTGCGCTTGGGCAGCGCTATTGTCAGCGGCTGTTTCAACCTGCGGGTTGGTCGGCCAGGCGGCGCGGTCCAGGTCCAGGTCGGCGAACTTGCTCGAGTCGAACACCGGCTGCTTGATGCCGGCCTTGCGCTGTTCGTCGTAGTCGCGCATTACCCGCAGGCCGACCTTGAACAGCAGGGCCAGGGCCACCAGGTTGACGAACGCCAGGCAAGTCATGGTGATGTCGGCGAAGGCGAATACGGTCGACAGGTCCTGCATCGAACCCCACACCACCAGTGCCAGCACCAGGCCACGGAAGCCCATCAGCACCGCACGGTTGCGGCTCAGGAACTGCAGGCTGTTCTCGCCCAGGTAGTAGTTGTAGAGGATGCAGGTGAACACGAACAGCGACAGCGCGACACTGACGAACAGGCGGCCCCAGTCACCGACCACGGCGGCCAGCGAGTTCTGGGTCAGCACGATGCCGTCACCTTCGAAGCCCGGGGTGTAGAAGCCCGACAGCAGAATCAGCAACGCGGTGCAGGTGCAGATCACGAAGGTGTCGAGGAACACGCTGAACGCCTGAACCACGCCCTGGGCGCCCGGGTGCTTCACGGCAGCCACGGCGGCCACGTTCGGTGCACTGCCCAGGCCCGCTTCGTTGGCGAACACGCCACGCTTCACGCCCATCACGATGGCGCTGCCGAGCAGGCCGCCGAACGCAGGGTCAAGGCCGAAGGCGCTCTTGAAGATGGTTTCCAGCATGGCCGGCACGTGTTCGATCTGGGTGCCGATCACGTACAGGGTGACGCCGATGTAGGCCAGGGTCTTGATCGGTACCAGCAGGTCCGATACTGCCGCGATACGCTTGATGCCACCGATGAAGGTGATCGCCAGCAGCACGGCCAGGACGATGCCGGTGTGTTGCGGGTCGAAGGCAAAGGCGTTCTGCAGCGAGTGGGTCACGGTGTACGACTGCAGGCCGATGAAGGCGAAGCCGTATGTGACCAGCAGCAGGATCGAGAACACGATCGCCATGCTCTTGTTCTTCAGGCCGTGCAGGATGTAGTACGCCGGGCCGCCGCGGTACAGGCCATCGCCATCGGCGCGCTTGTAGACCTGGGCCAGGGTGCACTCGAAGAACGAGCTGGACATGCCCACCAGTGCGGTGACCCACATCCAGAACACAGCACCCGGGCCACCCAGGGTAACGGCAATGCCGACACCTGCGATGTTACCGGCGCCGACGCGCCCGGCCAGGCTCAGCATAAGGGCCTGGAACGAGCTCAGTTGGCCTGCCTGGCCGCGAAGGGATTCCTTGAAGACACCGAACATGTGGCCGAAGTGGCGGAACTGCACGAACCGCGAGCGGAGGGTGAAGTAGCTGCCGAGTCCGACGATCAGCACGATGAGGACCTTCCCCGAGAGGAAGTCGTTGATTAATTCGAGCATTGGAAATGACCTCGATTCTTATTCTTCGTATGGAATGACCAGCGGACGGCAGGCGCACCGCTATTCGTTAGCGCGCATGGTTGGCGATGACACCCGTAGTTACAATTTCGCGGGTTGCTCCATTTTGGTGCGACTTGATGCTACACTGGCATCACTCGCATCATCTGGAACCCGGCATAATGGGCGATCACTTCGCTACCAACCTCAAATTGGCCTGCAGCCACTACCGCTCTATCTCCGAGGTTTGCCGGCAGCTGTCGATCAACCGGGCGCAGTTCAACAAGTACCTGAGCGGGCAAAGCCGTCCGACGGCCTACAACATGAAGCGCATCGGCGACTTTTTTGGCGTTGAGGACTACGAGCTGGGTTTGCCGCCCGAGCAGTTCGCCCGCCTGATCGGCGCACGTACCCCCAGCGAGCAGCCAGGGCAAGCCAACGACCCGATCAGCGAGCTGTTCAAGCCACTGCACAAGGAAGCCGGCAACCTGTCGCGCTACTGCGGCTACTACTTCGAATATTCCAACTGCATGTCGGTGCCGGGCTCGATCCTGGTGTCGCTGGTGCACCTGCGCGAGGAGCGCGGCAGCTTCCTGTTCGAGCGCCAGGAGCGCCAGGAACGCAGCAGCGCCAACGACGTGCACGCCGAGGTGCGCTGCCGCTACCTGGGGGCGGCGTTCCAGTTGCAGGACCGCATGTTCCTGATCGACTACGAGTCGCTGACCCTCAACGAGATGAGCCAGACCGTGCTCATCCCCAGCTTCAAGAGCCGCATCAGCCGCCTCAACGGCCTTAAGACCGGCGTGTCCAGCGGCGACCGGCGCAACCCTGCGTGTACCCGGGTGGTGTGGGAGTACCTGGGTGAGGAGATCAACCGCATCAACGCCTACCGCCAGGTGCGCCTGTACCGCCCGGACGACCCGCGCATCGACGACGACATCCGCGACCGCCTGAGCGCCGGCATGGTCAGCAACGGCCTGTTCGAGATCGAATAGCGCGCGCAATTTCTAAAAGCTGGTGCGATCCCTGTAGGAGCGGGCTTGCCCGCGATCACCGGCGCAGCCGGTGCCACGCCCATCAACCTCACCCCAGGATAAACGCCCCCACCGCCTGCGCCACCTGGTCCGCCACCGCCGGCCGCTCGCGCAGATGCGCGGCAATCCCATGGTCGCAGTCGGTCAGCATCAGGCATTCCACATCCGCCGCCGGCACCGAGCGCAGCAAGCTGTGGGTCACTTCTTCAGGGATCGGGCTATACCGCTCCACCCCCGCCATGCGCCGCACCCCGGCCGAGGTCCCGGCGCCCTGGCCATGCACTTTGGAGTTGAGCCCGTCGTACTCGCCGATCACCAGCAGCACCCGCCCCTGGAACTGGCGCAAAAAGGCATAGCTGTCGCAATCCAGAAA
This sequence comes from Pseudomonas xanthosomatis, assembly GCF_019139835.1. Lineage (NCBI taxonomy): Bacteria > Pseudomonadati > Pseudomonadota > Gammaproteobacteria > Pseudomonadales > Pseudomonadaceae > Pseudomonas > Pseudomonas xanthosomatis. Next base: position 1,350,480 of record NZ_CP077075.1, read on the forward strand.
GGCGAAGGGCTTGCGAATGGCCGCCGTGAACGCCGGCCCGAACGGCGCACTGTGCGCTGCATCCGGGTACACCGCCGGGCAGATCAGCACCAGCTTGCGCACGCTCGGGCGCTGCGCCGCCAGCTTCAAGGCGATGGCTCCGCCCAGGCTATGCCCGACCAAGGTGTCGCTGCGCGCATCCAGGTGCCGGTGAAAACGCAGCGCTTCGGCCAGGTTGCTCGCCAGCGAGGCATCCGGTGCCCCAGGCTCAGCGGCCTGGCTGTGCCCCGACAGGTTGCCGGTCAGCGACCCGATGCCTTGTTGCTGCAGGCGGTACAGCAAGGGGTTGAGCCGGGTGAAGTCCGAACGCGCCCCGCCCACCACGAACACCGGCGCCGCACGCTCCTTCCCCGGCACCAGCAGCCGGGCCTGCTGGCGGTAGCCGCCAAAGCTTTCCTCGATGAAACGCTCCGCGCCAGGCGCGGGTTCGTCGTACTGCCATAGCCCGCGTTGCGCGGAGTCCGAGCCCAGCTCCATCCGTACTCTCCCGAAACAGCACATCAATAGTCGATTTGGCGGGCACCTGTAGGAGATCACCCAGCCCTTTGGGCTGCGCTGTCGCGCAGAGAACTAGTCTCGCAGATGCACTGCGGCCCCTGTGGGAAGCGGCCTTGTGTCGCGATGGGCTGCGCAGCAGCCCCGGCAATTTTGCATGAAGCCGAGATCTTGGGGCTGCTGCGCAGCCCATCGCGACACAAGGCCGCTTCCCACGGGGACCTTGTTAAATCAATGAGTTGCAGTTTGTTCTATGAGAGCAGGCTTGCCTGCGATGAGGCCAGCACAGGCAGCAAAGAGCTCGGCTCCACACTGCATGTGACGTGCTCAAGCCCCCGGTTTTTTCGCAACGCCTCAGGAGAAAACGTTCTTCAACCACTCCCCCAACGGATTGCCAGCCGTACCCAGCAGTTTTACCGCCATCACACAGCACACGACCACCAGCATAGGCCGGATCAGCCCTGGCCCGAAACGCACGGCGCAGCGGGCGCCCAATTGCGCCCCGACAATGGCCGCTGCAGCCATGGCCAGCGCCAACGGCCAGATGATCGCACCGCCCAGCGCGAACACCGACAGCGCACCAAGGTTGCAGGCCGCATTGAGCAGCTTGCTGGTGCACACCGCAGCCATCAACTGCTGGCCCAGCAGAAGCACGCAGGCGAGCATGAAGAACGAGCCGACGCCCGGGCCGAAAATGCCATCATAAAAGCCGATCAGCGGCGCTGCCGTCAGACAGAACAGGCTGCGGCTGACCCGGGCCCTGCGCGGCATATCCTGCAACTTGGGCGTGAAGGCAAACCAGGCCGCAACCGCTATCAGCAGTACCGGCACGCAGGCCTGCAACAGCACCTGCGGCACCAAACTGACAGACAACGCCCCGGCTGCACCACCGACAAAGGCCAAGGCTGCCATGGGCAGGCCGCTGCGCCACTCGATCATGCCCTTGCGGGCAAACGCTGCAGTGGCAGAAACCGTGGCCGAGGCGGCCTGGAACTTGTTGGTGGCGATCGCGGCCACCGGCTCGAGCCCCGCAATGAACAGCACAGGCAACGTGAGCAAGCCACCGCCGCCGGCGATCGCATCGAAAAAGCCTGCCAGCAGCGCGACTGCAGCAAGGGCGAGCAGCAGCTCGAGGCCGGGTTCCAGCATGGTGAAATCTCCTGTTCAGCCGCGTACCAGCAGCGGGTCATCGTTGAGCACCACAGGGCGCCTTGGCGCCAGGCATCGAACGCTATTGGAGGGATATGTGGGCGAGCCGAATAGTCAGACCGTTCCGACACTGCTATCAGCAGTTTCCTAAGAGGTGCCAGGCATTACCCGGGCGTGAGAGGGCCGCAAACACAGCGACAGCGGCCCCGGTTGCACTTCCCCCCGCACAAACCGCAAAATGCCCCTTTCCCCAATCGACCAGACCGGACCTTCTGACTCTATGCGTATGCGCCTGATGCTGTTGGGTGGTGGCAATGCCCTCGGGCAAGCGCTGATTCGCCTCGGGGCCGAGGAAGACATCGCCTTCCTGGCGCCGCGCCCGCCGGAAGGCGGCTGGGACGCGGCCAGCCTGACCTTGCTGCTCGACGAGCAGCGCCCGGATGCGCTGGTCAATCTGGCCTACTACTTCGACTGGTTCCAGGCCGAGTCGGTCAGCGAACCGCGTCTGGCGCAGCAGGAACGGGCGGTGGAGCGGTTGGCCGAACTGTGCCAGCACCACGAGATCGTTCTGGTGCAGCCCTCCAGCTACCGGGTGTTCGACGGCTCGCGGGCCACCGCCTACAGCGAAAAGGACGAACCTGTGCCGCTGGGCCTGCGTGGCCAGGCGCTGTGGCGCATAGAGCAGAGCGTGCGCGCCACCTGCCCGCAGCACGTGCTGCTGCGCTTTGGCTGGCTGCTCGACGAAAGCCGCGACGGCTCGCTGGGGCGTTTCCTCACCCGCGCCGAGCAACCCCAGGAACTGCTGCTGGCCGATGACCGGCGCGGCAACCCGACCCCGGTGGATGACGCTGCGCGGGTGATCCTCTCGGTGCTCAAGCAGCTCGACTGCAAGGCGCCGCTCTGGGGTACCTACCACTACGCCGGCAACGAGGCGACCACGCCGTTGGCGCTGGGCCAGGCGATCCTCACCGAGGCTGCGCAGTGGCACCAGTTGGCCGTGCAGCAACCCACCGCCCAGGCCCACGCCGCGCGCCCCGACGCCAGCGAAGAGCCGCAGCACGCGGTGCTGGCCTGCAAGAAAATCCTTCACACTTTCGGCATCAAGCCACGCGCCTGGCGCGCCGGCTTGCCGCCCCTACTGGACCGTTTCTACCGACATGGCTGATGCCCCCATCCTGATCACCGGCGGCGCCGGCTTCATCGGCTCCCACCTGTGCGATGCGTTGCTGGAAAAAGGCTACGCGGTACGTATTCTCGACGACCTGTCCACCGGCAAGCGCAGCAACTTGCAGTTGGGCAACCCGCGGTTGCAACTGATCGAAGGCGATGTCGCCGACGCAGCGCTGGTGGTGCGCGCCACCGAAGGTTGCCAGGCAGTGGTGCACCTGGCCGCCGTGGCCTCGGTGCAGGCCTCGGTCGAAGACCCGGTGAAAACCCACCAGAGCAACTTCATCGGCACCCTCAACCTGTGCGAGGCCATGCGCCTGAACGGTGTGCGCCGGGTGCTGTTCGCCTCCAGTGCGGCGGTGTACGGCAACAACGGCGAAGGCCAGTCGGTCCATGAGGACTCCCCGAAAGCGCCGCTGACCCCTTACGCGGTGGACAAGCTGGCCAGCGAGCAGTATCTGGACTTCTACCGCCGCCAGCACGGCCTGGAGCCGGTGGTGTTCCGCTTCTTCAACATCTTCGGCCCGCGCCAGGACCCGTCCTCGCCGTATTCCGGGGTGATCAGCATCTTTGCCGAGCGCGCGCTCAACGGCCAGCCGATCATGCTGTTCGGCGATGGCGAGCAGACCCGCGACTTCCTCTATGTGGGCGACCTGGTCCAGGTGATGGTGCAGGCCATCGAAATGCCGCAGGTGGAGGAGGGCGCGGTGAACATCGGCCTGAACCAGGCCACCTCGCTGAACCAGTTGCTCAAGGCTATCGAGCAGGTGGTCGGCAGCCTGCCCCCCGTTAGCCACGGCCCGGCGCGTTCGGGCGACATCCGCCACTCGCGGGCCGACAACAGCCGCTTGCTGGCGCGCTTCGATTTCCCCGAGCCGACGCCGTTCGTGGACGGCGTGGCGCGGTTGCTGGGCAAGGCCTGACGTGTCGTGACGCCTGTACCGGCCTCATCGCCGGTGCAAGGTTTCGGGCCATCACGAATGCCGAATCACCCGCCGCTGGCAATCCCCAGCCTGCAGCACCCGCCCATCAATGGCCTGCACCTGCAGGGCCGCCAGCGCCTGCCCACGCTCATCCACCAGCTCTGAACGCGCCTCGCCTGCGCTGAACAGAAATCGCTCCCCCCACTGGCGCAAGCCGATCACCACCGGGAACAGCGCCTGGCCCTTTTCTGTCAGCACATACTCCTTGTAGGCACTGCCATCAGAGGCCGGTTGCTGCGCCAGCAACCCGGCCTCCACCAGCAGTTTCAGGCGTGAGGCGAGGATGTTCTTCGCCAGCCCCAGGTTTTTTTGCCATTCGCTGAAGCGCCGCGCGCCGTCGAAGGCATCGCGCAGGATCATCAGCGCCCAGCGATCACCGATCACGTCAAGGGCGCGGGCCACGGGGCATTGCAGGTTGTTGTCATCGAGCATGGGCGGTATCCGCAAGTAGTCTGGTTGCAGATTAAAACCACATTTGCTAGAAAGCCAACATGTGGTTTCAATTCGAAACCAGATTGATTGAGGATGTTGCCATGACCGGTACTGCCGAACCGCTCGGCCGCGGCCTGACCTGCCTGCTCGCCGCTGCCTGCGCCCTGGCCGTGGCCACGGTGTACCTTGCCCAGCCGCTGCTGGCCGCAATGGCCTTGAGCCTGGGCGTGCCCCAGGCGCAGGTGGGCCTGGTCGTCGGCGCCACCCAGGCCGGCTATGCGGCGGGGCTGTTGTTGATCGTGCCGTTGGGCGACTTGCTCGACCGCCGGCGGCTGATCGTCACGCAACTGCTGCTTGGCGCCGCTGCGTTGCTGGCCGTGGCCCTGGCCCCGGGTTGGGCCGCGCTGCTGGCGGCCATGGCCATGGTCGGGCTGATGGCGGTGGTGGTGCAGGTGATGGTGGCCCATGCCGCCACCCTGGCCACGCCGGCCCGGCAGGGGCAGGTGGTGGGCACGGTAACCAGCGGCGTGGTGCTGGGCATTCTGTTGGCGCGGCTGGTGTCGGGCTTGGTGGCCGACCTGCTGGGCTGGCGCGGGGTGTATGCCGGGGCGGCGGGGGCAGCGCTGCTGATGGCCCTGCTGCTCGCCTGGCAGTTGCCTGCGGCGCAGCCACGGGCCGGCGGTGACGGGTATCGGGCGTTGTTGCTGTCGACCTTGCGCCTGTACCGCGATGACCGCCTGTTACGCCAGCGGGGCGTGTTGGCGCTGTTGATATTCGCCGCGTTCAGCGTGCTGTGGAGCGCAATGGTGCTGCCGCTCAGTGCCCCGCCCCATGGGCTTGGGCCGACCCAGGTCGGGCTGTTCGGCTTGGCTGGCATCGCCGGCGCCCTCGCCGCCGCACACGCGGGCCGCTGGGCCGACCAGGGGCGCGGCCAGCGCACCACGGGGTGGGCATTGGCGCTGCTGACGCTGTCATGGCTGGCCAGTGCGATGCCTGGCGCTTCGCTGCTGGCGCTGGTGGCCGGCGTATTGCTGCTGGATTTTGCGGTGCAGGCGGTGCACGTCACCAACCAGAGCCTGTTACTGGCCGGGCGCGGGGCAATGGCCAGCCGGCTGATCGGCGCCTACATGTGCTGTTATTCGCTGGGTAGCGGGCTGGGCGCGGTGGCCGCGAGCTGGGTGTACGGGCAATGGGGGTGGGAGGCGGTGTGTGCGTTGGGAACTGCAATCAGTGCTGGCGCCTGGGGTTGCTGGCGCTGGCAGCAAGTGCGGGGCAAGCCCGCCCCCACGCATGGGGAGCAGGCTGCTGGCGGGAGGGCTTAGAACTTGTAGCCGATACCGACCATGTACACCCATGGGTCTACTTCCACATCCACCTTGGTTTTGCCCACGCCCAGGGCGCTCGGGCCGTCGATGGTGGCCTTGGTGTCGATGTCGACGTACCAGACCGCGGCGTTCACCAGCAGGTTCTCGGTGAGCATGTAGTCCATGCCCAGCTGGCCGGCGATACCGACAGAGTCCTGCAGCTTCATGTTGCTGAAGCCTTGCGCCTTGCGGTTGCTGCTCAGGTCTTCATCGAAGAACAGGGTGTAGTTGATGCCCACGCCTGCGTACGGCTGGAACTTCGAGTTCGGCTCCATCGGGTAGTACTGCAGCGACAGGGTCGGTGGCAGTTGCTTGATGTCGGCCAGCTTGCCGTCCAGGCCAGGGCCGAGGCCTTTCACGCCGACGGTGTGCTGGAACGGCGTGGCGGCCAGCAGCTCCAGGCCGATGTGGTCGGTGAGCATGTAGGCGAAGGCCAGGCCCAGTTGGGTGTCGCTGTCCAGGGTTGCCTTGGTGCCCGAGGCCTTGGCGCCGTCGAGCTTGATCTCGCCGCTGTCTTCGTTTGGCGCGGTGGTGATGGCGCCGGCGCGCAGGATGAAATCACCCGCCTGGTGGGCGTGGGCAACGGGCGCTGCGAGCGCCAGGGCAACGAGCGAGGCGCCGAGCAAGGACTTGTTCATGGAAGCTCCCAAAGGACGTGAGTAATCGAGTAGTCCAATGGTACGGAGCTGTCTAAACCGAAAGTTTGACCCAGCTCAACGAAGCAGTTTCATTCCGCGCAATCAGATTTTACTGAAGTTCATACGCGTAAATTTTCTCGGCTTCCATCTGGTAGCCGGCATCGGCCAGCTCGCTGCTGCTGGCTTTTACCTGCATCGTGCCTTCGATCCAGTAGGGCTGGTACAGGTCCTCAACGCGCACACCCATCTCGCTGAAAATATGCACGATCTGGTTCGACGGTGGCGGCGGCACGTGGATGCACGCGCCGTAGTAGGGCACCAGCAAGAACTCCGTGGTACGGCCTTCCTCGCTTACCTCCAGCGGCACGATGTAGCCGGGGATCTTCACCTGCTGGCCATTGAGCGCCTTCACCACCGGTGCATCGGGTGCTTGCTGGCGAGCGGCGGGGGCCGACTCGGCCGCCAGCGCATTGCCGATCTGCGACAGGTCGTGCAGCGGCACCAGTTGCGGTGGGATCACCGGCGCGCCCTCGGGGATCAGCGCCGGCCAGTCCAGCTCGCGCGGTTCGCCAGCCCAGGCAGCAGGCATGATCAACAGCAAGGCGGCCAGCACCGCAGCCCCTGTGGGAGCGGCTTTAGCCGCGAAGCAGACGGCGCGGTGGATGACACCAGCGTTGCTGGTGTTCGCGGCTAAAGCCGCTCCTGCACGGGCCGATGAAGCTTGCCGGCGAAGGCGGGCGAAGCTGAAACAACGCAACATGAACACCCTCACAGATGAATCGACAAACCATCGGCCAGCGACTGCCGGTAGGCGCGCCAGGCCGGCACGCTGCCCATCAGCAGCGCCGCGCCGAGGATGATAGCCAGCAAGGTCCATTCGTGCGCGCTCGGCCAGGCCAGCGGCAGGTACAGCCCGTAGTTGGCCTGCACATAGCCCTGGGCCAGCGCGATACCCGCATACAGCAAGCCCAGCCCGGCAGCGATGCCGGCCACGGCCAGGGCCAGCGCCTCGAGCACCAGCAGCCCGCCGATATGCCAGGGCCGCGCGCCCACCGAGCGCAAGATGGCCATTTCGCGGCGGCGCTCGTTGAGGCTGGTGAGGATGGCCGTGAGCATGCCGATCAACCCGGTCAGCACCACGAACAACGACACCACGAACAGCGCCTGCTCAGCCGTGCCCATCAGGCTCCACAGCTCCTGCAGGGCAACGCCGGGCAAGATCGCCAGCAATGGCTCGCTGCGGTACTCGTTGATTTCGCGCTGCAGGCTGAAGGTGGCGATCTTGTTGTTCAGGCCCAGCATGAAGGCAGTGATGGTCGTGGGTTGCAGGTCCATGGTGCGCGCCTGCTCGGCGCTGATGCGCCCGGCGCCGCGGGCCGGCACGCCGTTGTGCCAGTCAATGTGGATCGCCTCCATGCCGCCCAGGCTGATGTGCAGGGTGCGGTCCACCGGGGTGCCGGTGCGCTTGAGCACGCCGACCACAGTGAACGGCTTGTCGTCATGCTTGACCAGGCTGATGGCGGCCACGCCGTGGGCCAGCACCAGCTTGTCGCCCAGCTTGTAGTGCAGCGCCTCGGCTACCTCGGCGCCCAGCACCACCTCGAACGGGTCGCTTTCGAACGGGCGGCCCTGGCTCAGCGCCAGCTGCTGCTTGCGGCCGTACTGGTAGTGGTCGAAGTAAGCGCTGGTGGTGCCCATTACCCGGTAGCCGCGGTGCGAGTCACCCAGCGAAATGGGGATCGCCCATTTCACCCGCGGGTCCTGGGCGTAGTGCTGGTAGCTGTCCCAGCGGATGTTGTTGGTGGCGTTGCCGATGCGAAACACCGAATACAGCAGCAGGTTCACCGAACCCGAGCGGGCGCCGACGATCAGGTCGGTGCCGCTGATGGTGCTGGCGAAGCTGGCGCGGGCCTCGGTGCGTACCCGCTCGACAGCCAGCAGCAGGCACACCGACAGGGCGATGGCAAAGGCGGTCAGCAGGGCGGTGAAGCGGCGGTTGGCAAGGCTTGCCAGGGCAAGGCGGAGCAGGTACATCAGGCCTCCCGGGGCTTGGCGGCGCGGTTGAGTTCGGCCAGGGACAGGTTGCGGTCGAACAGCGGTGCCAGGCTCTGGTCGTGGCTGACGAACAACAGGCTGGAGCCGGCGGCGCGGCATTCGTCGAACAGCAGGCGGATGAACGCTTCGCGGGTGTCGGCATCCAGCGCCGAGGTGGGCTCGTCGGCGATCACCAGCTCCGGCTGGCCGATCAGCGCGCGGGCGGCGGCCACCCGTTGCTGCTGGCCGATTGACAGGCTGCCGGCGCGCCGCGCCAGCAGGTCGGGGTCATTCAGGCCCAGGTGCGCCAGCAGGTGTGCGGCGGCCTGGTCGATGCTGCCATGACGCTGGCTGGCGCGTTCGGCACGGGACTTCGAGAAGCGGCAGGGCAGCTCGACGTTTTCGCGTACCGACAAAAACGGCAGCAGGTTGAACTGCTGGAAAATGTAGCCGGTATGGTCGACCCGAAAACGGTCACGGGCGCCCTGGCTCAAGCTGGCCAGGTCCTGGCCAAGCAGCTGGATACGCCCCTGGCCCGGGCGGTTGACCCCGCCCAGCAGACCCAGCAGGGTGGTCTTGCCACTGCCGCTGGGGCCCTTGAGGAACAGCGCCTCGCCGGCCTCCAGGCGAAAGCTCGGGATATCCAGCAGCGGCGCCTGCCCGGGCCAGGCGAACACCAGGTCATGCAGCTCGATCAGCGCCTGGCTCATTCAGAACGCGACCACGGCCTTGGCCGCAGAGGCCTCCACGCCTTTCTGGCCATTCGGGCCGATCAACTGCACGTTGACCTTTTGCGTTTGCGGGAAAGTCTTGAACAGCGGGCCGAGGTCGAGCTGAGTCAGCTTGCCTGGGGTGGCGCAGGTGAACTGGTAGTGGGCGTTCACATCGGCGTGCTGGTGGCCGTGCTCATGTTCGTGCTCGTCAGCATCGTCGTCGGCGTGGGCGGCGTCGCCGAACAGCGGGCTCTCTAGCTCCTGGGCGTCATCCTTGCAGCCGGCAGCCTGGGCCAGGCCAAACAGCTTCTGCGGTTGCTCGAGCAGCTGGCGCGCGGCGGCGACCTTGGCCTTGTCGGCGTCAGTGCTGGCGGCGTGCTCGAAGCCGACGATGTTCATCGCCGGGCTGTCCAGCTCAAGCTCCAGGGTGTTGCCGTCGAGTACCACGTTGAGCTTGGCCACGCCATGCTCGTGGGCGCCGAGGGTGCCATGGGCGTGATCGTGGTCATGGTCGTCGTGGGCATGGGCCACGGCCAGGGGCAGCAGGGCGAAGGGCAGGGCGAGCAGCAGACGACGCATGGACGGCTCCAGAAGCGGCTTTGAATGATTTGGTAATGTTATAACAACTTTTCTTTGTGCCGCCAGACGTTCCCGTGCAGGTTTCATGTTGCGGTAGCATGGCCTGATTGACCTGCGTGCAAGGAAAACATCGTGAGAATTCGTGGACAGATTGGTGATTGGCCGGTGGACCTGACCGTTGAACTGGAGCCCCATGAGTGGGCGCAGTTGGGCCGTCAGGTGGTGTTGCCGGTGGCCGCCGAGGCCGCACAACCCGTTACCGCCAGCGCGGCGCCGCGTCAGGATGACGGGCAGTGGGCAGCGGCGCGCGAGGTGCTGCGCACGGCAGGGCAGATGAGCGGGCCGCAGTTGCTCGACCGGCTGGAAGCGTTGGCGGGCAGTACCGCTGCCGGCAAGCGGCTGCTGGTGCGGTTGCGCCACAGCAGTGAGGTGAAGGTGGAGAGCGGCGTGGATGCGCCGGTGTATCACTGGGTGGGGTGAAGCAGGCATCGCGGGGCAAGCCCGCTCCCACGCTGTGACTCTGCGTGGGAGCGGGCTTGCCCCGCGATAGCGTCAGAACATCGCCGAAGACAGGCGACGGCGGTAAACGCCCACCAACGGGTGCTCGTTGCCGAGCAACTCGAACACCTGCAGCAGCGCTTTTTGCGGCAAACCGTTCTCGTACGCGCGGTTACGCTGGAACAGCTTGAGCAGCCCGTCCAGCGCTGCTTCGTACTGCTGGCGCGCCAGTTGCTGGATGCACAACTGGTAGTTGGCCTCGTCATCCTGCGGGTTTTGCGCCAGGCGGCTCTTGAGCTCGGCGGCCTCCGGCAGGCTGGCGGCCTGGCGCAGGAAGGTCAGCTGGGCCTTGGCACCGGCCAGGGCGGCCTTGTGCTCGTCGGTCTTGACCGCGTCCAGCACCACCTGGGCCTCACCCAGCTCGCCGCGTTCGGCCAGGCAGCGGGCGTACAGGATCAACGCCTCGGCGTTGCTGTTGTCTTCGCCCAGCAGCACCTGCAGCAGCGCTTCGGCCTCGCTGAAACGGCTCTCGGCAAACAGCGCCTTGGCCTGCTCCAGCGGCGCGGCGGCGGGCGGGGCGGGCATCTGTACATGGGGTTCGAGCATGGCGCGAATGGCCGATTCCGGTTGCGCGCCGGCAAAGCCGTCCACCGGCTGGCCGTCCTTGAACAACACCACGGTCGGCAGGCTGCGGATGCCGAACTGGGCCACCACCTGCTGCTCTACGTCGCAGTTGATCTTGGCCAGCAGCAATTCGCCCTGGTAGCCCTCGGCGATTTTCGCCAGCAGCGGCATCAGCGCCTTGCACGGCGCGCACCATTCAGCCCAGAAGTCCACCAGCACCGGCTTGTGGAAGGAGTTCTCGATCACCAGTTGCTGGAAGGTGGCATCGGTGGCGTCGAAGATAAACGGGGTTTCCTGACTCATTACGACTCTCGCAAAACCGTGAATGGCACCACTATAAAGGCTCGCGACTGGCGTGGTACAGGCTGACCCGGCGGAATTCGTGGGGCTCGGCCAGGTCTGGCAAGGTCAAGGCGTCGAGCACCCCCAACGGGCGGTACAGCGGGTGGCTGAAGTCGCGCACCCGCGAGTCGGCCACCAGCGCCTGGCGGGCGCGGCTGAGGAAGTGGTCGAGCAGCGGCAGGTTGGCGCGGTCGTAAAGCACGTCGGCTACCAGAACCAGGTCGAAGCGGTCGGCCTCGGCGAAAAAATCGTTGCTGTAGTTCAGTGCCACATCGTTCAGCGCGGCATTGGCGCGGCAGGCATCCAGTGCCAGCGGGTCGAGGTCGCAGGCCACCACCTCCAGCGCACCGGCCCGGGCTGCGGCGATGCCGGCAATGCCGGAGCCTGCGCCGAAGTCCAGCACGCGCTTGCCGCGTACCCACTCGGGGTGCTGCGCCAGGTAGCGGGCCATGGCCAGGCCGCTGGCCCAGCAGAAGCTCCAGTAGGGCGGATCTTCAAGAATGCGCCGGGTTTCTTCGCTGCTGAAGGCGCGGTCCATGTTGTGTTCATCGATCAGCCACAGCTTGAGGTCGCATTCGGGCAGTTCGCTGACGGTAAGCCGCGCTTCGCCGATCAGGCCGCTCAGGGCCTGTTGCAGGGCTTGCACTGGCATTTACGGGGCCTTTTCGAAGCGCAGCGGGCCGGTGGCCTGGGTCTGTGGCTGGGCGATACGTTGCGCCGGAAGGTGCATGATCAGTTGGCCGGACTGGCTGGCGCGGCCGCGCAGCTCCACCCGGGCGCCGGCCGGGAAGGCCTCGGGGTTGAAGCGCAACTGGTAGGGCAGGGCCTGGCCGGTGCCGGTCAGGGTGCTGCTGGCCAGCAGTTGTTGCGGGCGGCCGCGTTCGTCGATCACCAGCAGCGCCAGTTCCACGCTGGCGCCGGCCGGCACTTCCAGCAGGGTGCCGCTGAGTTCACGCTGGTAGGCCGGTAGCGGGCCCAGCGGTTCGGCTTTTTTCGCGACCGGCGATGCTTTGGGCGCGGGCGCCGCTTCGGGCTTGGGGCGGTCGCTGCCGCAGGCGGCGAGCAGGGCGGCGCAGCACAGCACGAGGAGCGCTCGAGGTTGCATGGGGTAATCCTTCGCGGGCAGATTTCCCATGGATGTTAACCCCTTTGGCTTGTCTTGCCAGTGCAATGCGCTACCATGGCCCTCCCTTTTTTTGTTGCCTGCCACCATGCACTGTCCGTTTTGCGGTGCCAACGACACCAAGGTCATCGACTCGCGTCTGGTCGCCGAGGGCGAACAGGTGCGCCGCCGCCGTGAGTGCGTCGCCTGCGGCGAGCGCTTCACCACCTTCGAAACCGCCGAACTGGTCCTGCCCCGGCTGATCAAGCAGGACGGCACCCGCCAGCCTTTCGACGAAGACAAACTGCGTGCCGGCATGCAGCGCGCGCTGGAAAAGCGCCCGGTCAGCGTCGAGCGGCTGGAGGCGGCGCTGGCGCATATCAAAAGCCGCCTGCGCGCCACCGGCGAGCGCGAGGTGAAGTCGCTGGTGGTGGGTGAAATGGTCATGGCCGAGCTGCGCAAGCTCGATGAAGTCGCCTACATCCGCTTCGCTTCGGTGTACCGGCGCTTCCAGGACCTTGACGAGTTCCGCGAAGAAATCGACCGCCTGGCCCGCGAGCCAGCCAAAGAGTAAGCATGCCCAGCCAAGCCGCCATTCTCGACGCCCACTACATGGCCCGGGCCGTGGAACTGGCCCGCAAGGGCCTCTACACCACCCACCCCAACCCGCGCGTAGGCTGCGTGATCGTGCGTGACGGCAAGGTGGTCGGCGAAGGCTGGCACGTGCGCGCCGGCGAACCCCATGCCGAGGTCCACGCCCTGCGCCAGGCCGGCGAGCTTGCCCGCGGCGCCTGCGCTTACGTCACCCTCGAGCCCTGCAGCCACCATGGCCGCACCCCGCCGTGCGCCGAGGCGCTGGTCAAGGCCGGGGTGGCGCGGGTGGTGGCGGCCATGCAGGACCCTAACCCGCAAGTGGCCGGCAACGGCCTGCGCCGCCTGCAGCAGGCCGGCATCGAGGTGGCCAGCGGTGTGCTCGAGGCCGAAGCCCGTGCCCTCAACCCGGGCTTTCTCAAGCGCATGGAGTACGGCCTGCCTTATGTGCGCGCCAAGCTGGCCATGAGCCTGGACGGGCGCACCGCCATGGCCAGCGGCGAAAGCCAGTGGATCACCGGCCCCGCCGCCCGCTCGGCGGTGCAGCGCCTGCGCGCCCGCTCCAGCGTGGTACTGACCAGCGCCGCCAGCGTGCTGCAGGACAACGCCCGCATGACCGTGCGCAGCAGCGAGCTTGGCCTGGACGCCGACACCACCGCCCTGGCCCTGTCCCGCCCGCCACTGCGGGTGCTGGTCGACGGGCGCCTGCGCCTGCCGCTGGAGGCGCCGTTCTTCCAGGCAGGCCCTGCGCTGGTGGTCACTGCGGCAGGGGATGACCCGCGCTACGCCGCCGCCGGCCATGAGCTGCTGGTGCTGCCAGGCACTAATGGCCAGGTCGATCTGGGCAGGCTGCTGGCGGTACTGGCCGAGCGCGGCGTCAACGAAATCCTGCTGGAGGCCGGCGCCGGCCTGGTCGGCGCCTTCGCCCGCCAGGGCCTGGTAGACGAGTTCCAGCTGTTCGTCGCCGGCACCTTCCTCGGCTCCGCTGCCCGCCCGTTGCTGGACTGGCCGCTGGCGCACATGAGCGAAGCGCCGCGGCTGAAAATTATCGAAATGCGCGCAGTCGGCGATGACTGGCGAGTCACAGCCATCCCCCTGCCGGCCCCCGGCGTATAATGCCCGGCTTGCACCGCGCAGCCCGTATTGAGGAGAACAGCATGTTCACCGGCATCATCGAATCCATCGGCACCATCCGCAGCATGACCCCCAAGGGCGGCGACGTGCGCCTGTACGTCGAAACCGGCAAGCTCGACCTGGGCGACGTCAAGCTCGGTGACAGCATCGCGGTCAACGGCGTGTGCCTGACTGCCGTCGAGCTGCCCGGCGACGGCTTCTGGGCCGACGTCAGCGTAGAAACCCTCAAGCGCACCGCCATGGTCGAGCTCAAGAGCGGCAGCCGGGTCAACCTGGAAAAGGCCCTGACCCCCACCACCCGCCTGGGCGGCCACCTGGTCAGCGGCCACGTCGATGGCGTCGGCGAGATCGTCTCGCGCGCCGATAACGCCCGCGCCATCCAGTTCCGCGTGCGCGCCCCGAAAGAGCTGGCCAAGTACATCGCCCACAAGGGCTCGATCACCGTCGACGGCACCAGCCTGACGGTCAACGAAGTCGATGGCGCCGAGTTCGAGCTGACCATCGTCCCGCACACCCTGTCCGAAACCATCATGGCCGACTACCGCCCCGGGCGTCGGGTAAACCTTGAGGTCGACCTGCTGGCACGTTACCTGGAGCGTTTGCTGCTGGGCGACAAGGCCGCCGAGCCGAGCAAGGGCAGTGGCATTACCGAAAGCTTCCTGGCCGCCAACGGCTTCTTGAAATCCTGATTGAGAAGGGGGTGCCGCGTGGCGCTCAACAGCATCGAAGAACTGGTCGAAGACATCCGCCAGGGCAAAATGGTCATCCTCATGGATGACGAAGATCGCGAGAACGAAGGCGACATCATCATGGCAGCCGAATGCTGCCTGCCTGAGCACATCAACTTCATGGCCAAGCACGCCCGTGGCCTGATCTGCATGCCGATGACCCGCGAGCGCTGCGAAACGCTCAAGCTGCCGCTGATGGCGCCGCGCAACGGCTCGGGCTTCGGCACCAAGTTCACCGTGTCGATCGAAGCCGCCGAAGGTGTCACCACCGGCATCTCCGCCGCCGACCGCGCGCGCACCGTGCAGGCTGCCGCCGCCAAGGACGCCAAGGCCGAAGACATCGTCAGCCCCGGCCATATCTTCCCGCTGATGGCCCAGCCCGGCGGTACCCTGGCCCGCGCCGGCCACACCGAAGCTGCCTGCGACCTGGCGCGCATGGCCGGTTTCGAACCCAGCGGCGTGATCTGCGAGGTGATGAACGACGACGGCACCATGTCGCGCCGCGCCGAGCTGGAAGTGTTCGCCGCCCAGCACAACCTCAAGATCGGCACCATCGCCGACCTGATCCACTACCGCATGATCCACGAGCGCACCGTACAGCGCGTCTCGGAGCAGCCGGTGGAGAGCGAACTGGGCGAGTTCAACCTGGTCACCTACCGTGACGCGGTCGAAGGCGACGTGCACATGGCGCTCACCCTCGGCAAGATCTGCGCCGAAGAGCCGACGCTGGTGCGCGTGCACAACATGGACCCGCTGCGCGACCTGCTGCTGGTCAAGCAACCGGGCCGCTGGAGCCTGCGCGCAGCCATGGCTGCGGTTGCCGAAGCCGGCAGCGGCGTGGTGCTGCTGCTGGGCCACCCGCTGGACGGTGACGTGCTGCTGGCGCACATCCGCGAAAGCGCAGGCGATGCCCCGGCCAAGGCGCCGACCACCTACAGCACCGTGGGTGCCGGTTCGCAGATCCTGCGCGACCTCGGCGTGCGCAAGATGCGCCTGATGAGTTCGCCGATGAAGTTCAATGCGATATCCGGATTCGATCTGGAAGTTGTAGAATACGTGCCCTCCGAGTGACTTGAAGCGTCTTTGTCGCCCTCAAGCTCGAGTCCAAACCCTCCCGAGGCCGCCACAGCGCGGCCTCGCTCTTGAAGATGAGAACATCGGAATGACCCTGAAGACCATCGAAGGTACCTTCATCGCCCCCAAAGGTCGCTATGCTTTGGTGGTTGGCCGCTTCAACAGCTTCGTCGTCGAAAGCCTGGTCAGCGGCGCTGTCGACACCCTGGTTCGCCACGGTGTCAGCGAAAGCGAGATCACCATCATTCGTGCCCCGGGCGCGTTTGAAATCCCGCTGGTTGCGCAGAAAGTCGCGCAAAAGGGTGAATACGACGCGATCATCGCCTTGGGCGCAGTGATCCGTGGCGGTACCCCGCACTTCGAATACGTGGCGGGCGAATGCACCAAGGGCCTGGCCCAGGTGTCCATGGAGTTCGGTGTACCGGTGGCCTTCGGCGTACTGACCGTCGATTCCATCGAGCAAGCCATCGAGCGTTCCGGCACCAAGGCTGGCAACAAAGGCGGTGAAGCAGCCCTGTCCGCCCTGGAAATGGTCAGCCTGCTGGCGCAGTTGGAGGCCAAGTGATTAGCGACGAAAGCGATCGTTTCAACCCGCGCGATCCAAAACCTGCGGATGCTGGCAAGCCGTCCAAGAGCGCCAAGCGTCGCGAAGCCCGCAAGCTCGCAACCCAGGCGCTCTACCAGTGGCACATGGCCCAGCACTCGCTGAACGAGGTCGAGGCGCAGTTCCGGGTCGATAACGATTTCACCGATGTCGACGGTGCCTACTTCCGCGAGATCCTGCACGGGGTCCCGGCGAAAAAGGGCGAAATCGACGAGGCCCTCAAGCCTTGCCTGGACACCCCGCTGGATGAGCTCGACCCGGTCGAGCTGGCCGTGCTGCGCCTGTCCACCTGGGAGTTCATGATGCGGGTTGACGTACCGTACCGCGTGGTCATCAACGAAGGTGTGGAGCTGGCCAAAGTGTTTGGCGCCACCGACGGCCACAAGTTCGTCAACGGCGTGCTGGACAAGCTGGCGCCGCGACTGCGTGAAGCGGAAGTCAAGGCGAACAAGCGCTGATTGCGGCGCTGACAAGCCATGGGTGAGTTCGAGCTGATCAGCCATTACTTCGCCGCCGCGCCCTGTGCGCAGGGCGGCGAAGGCGTGGCCCTGGGTATCGGCGACGACTGTGCCCTGCTGGACCTCCCCGCCGGCGAGCAATTGGCGATCTCCACCGACACCCTGGTGGCCGGTGTGCATTTCCCCACAGTTTGCGACCCCCGGCTGCTCGGCCAGCGAGCGCTGGCCGTGGCGGTCAGCGATTTGGCGGCCATGGGCGCCACAGCCATCGGTTTCACCCTCGCCCTCACCCTACCCGATGTCGGCCGCGACTGGCTCGCAGGTTTCGCCGACGGCCTTGGCCGCATGGCCCGGCGCTGCGCCATCAGCCTGATCGGCGGCGACACCACCCGCGGCCCCTTGAGCATCACCGTCACCGTGTTCGGCCGCGTACCGGCCGGCCAGGCCCTGCGCCGCAGCGGCGCGCGGCCGGGCGATTTGTTGTGTGTGGGTGGCCCGCTGGGCAATGCCGCTGGCGCCTTGGCGCTGGTGCTTGGCGAGCGTGAAGCCCCTGGCGAGCTGGCCGCGCCGCTGCTGGAGCACTACTGGGCGCCGCTGCCGCAGCTGCGTCTGGGCGAGCTGCTGCGCGGCCGGGCCACGGCCGCGCTGGATATCTCCGACGGCCTGCTGGCCGATTGCGGGCATATCGCCAAGGCTTCAGGGGTGGCGCTGCAGGTGAACCTGGCGCAGGTGCCGGTGTCTGCCGCACTGCAGGCGTTTCTCGGGCACGAGGCGGCGCTGCACGCAGCGCTCACCGGTGGCGACGACTACTTACTGGCGTTCACCGCGCCAGCCGCCGCACTGTCTGGCCTGGCCGAGACCGTGCATGTGATCGGCCGCGTGTGCGAGGGCCAGGGCGTGACCCTGCTCGATGCGCAGGGCCAGGACATCACCCCGCAGCAGCGGGGCTATCAACATTTCAGGGAGACACCGTGACCGACCACCCCAACCAGGTGCCTGCGGAGTTCGTTCCGCCTTCGGTCTGGCGCAACCCGTGGCACTTCCTCGCCTTCGGCTTTGGCTCCGGCACCCTGCCCAAGGCGCCGGGTACCTGGGGCTCGCTGGTGGCGCTGCCGTTCATCCCGCTGTGGCAGATGCTGCCCGACTGGGGTTACTGGCTGCTCCTGGGCGTGACCATGGTGTTCGGCGTATGGCTGTGCGGCAAGGTGGCCAACGACTTGCGCGTGCACGACCACGAAGGCATCGTCTGGGACGAGATGGTCGGCATGTGGATCACCCTGTGGCTGGTGCCGGAAGGCTGGCAGTGGCTGCTGGCGGGCTTCTTGATGTTCCGCTTCTTCGACATCCTCAAGCCCTGGCCGATCCGCTGGATCGACCGCCATGTGCACGGTGGCTTCGGCATCATGCTCGACGATATCCTGGCTGGCGTGTTCGCCTGGCTGGGCATGCAGGTGCTGGTGTGGGCCGTGGCCTGAGACGGGGAGTTCGCTGATGGGTGCAAGGACGCTGTTGCTGGCATTGATGCTGATGGTTGCGGGGCAGGGCGCCATGGCCCAGACCGCACCGACCCAGGTGCGCCTGGTCAGCGAAGCCTGGCTCGACTACACCAACGCCGACGGTACCGGGCTGGCCTGGGATGTGCTGCGCAAGGTGTTCGAGCCGGCCGGGGTCAAGGTGCGCACGCAGAGCGCGCCGTACAGCCGCGCGGTCGGGCTGGTCAAGCGTGACGAGGCCGATGCCTGGGTTGGCTCGTACAAGGAAGAGAACGACGACAACCTCTACCCGCGCTGGCACTTCGACCTCGACCACATCTACGCCCTGGGCCTTGCCAGCGAGCCGGTGCCGACCCTTGAATCCCTGGGCCGTTACCGCCTGGCCTGGGTGCGCGGCTACGACTACGCCAGCTACCTGCCCAACGTGCGCAACTTCCGCGAGGTGCAGCGCCGCGAAGGCATCCTGCCGATGCTCGAGCACGACCGGGTGGACTTCTACATCGACGCCCTCACCGAGATCGACTACGTGATCGGCCAGGCGCCCAACCCCGAGCGTTTTCGCAAGACCCACGTCGCCGAGCTGCCGCTGTACCTGGCGTTTTCCCGCAGCGAGCGCGGCAAGGCCCTGCGCGATGTGTTCGACCAGCGCATGCAGGTGCTGGTGCGCAGCGGCGAGCTGAAGCCGATTTTCGAGCACTGGAAGCAGCCATACCCCTTCACCGCCAACAGCCAGCCCCATTGACGCCGGCTGGTGCTTTCCACCGTTGACTCGGACCCTGTAGGAGCGGCTTTAGCCGCGAACACCGGCGAAGCCGGTGCCAGGCACTGCGTTGCCTGCTTCGCGGCTAAAGCCGCTTACAGGGATCGCGCCAGCGTCCAGAAAATCCGCAGGGCAGTTGGACCCAGGTGGATGCACTGCGGGTTCCCATAAGCATCGAACTTTTCGATCTTGATCCACGGTATTCAGCCTGCGCACCTGTGCCGGGCTGCTGATACAATCGGCCGATCTGAAATGTCTATCACCAGGAGCACAACGTGCCCGTCGTCTTTGTCGCCGCCTCCAAACTCCCGACTCCCTTTGCGATTTTCACCATGCATGGCTTCCTCGACGAAGACACTGGCCGCGAGCACGTGGTGCTCAGCCTGGGTGACATCGCCGACGGCGAGCCGGTGCTGGGGCGCCTGCACTCCGAGTGCCTGACCGGCGATGCCCTGTTCAGCCAGCGCTGTGACTGCGGCTCGCAACTGGAAGCCGCGCTGCAGGCCATTGCCCGCGAAGGCCGCGGCGTGCTGCTGTACCTGCGCCAGGAAGGCCGTGGCATTGGCCTTCTGAACAAAATCCGCGCCTACGAGCTGCAGGACGGCGGCGCCGACACCGTCGAGGCCAACGAGCGCCTGGGCTTTGCCGCTGACCAGCGCGACTACGCCATATGCCTGCCGATGCTCGAGCACCTGGGCGTCAGCGCGCTGCGCCTGATGACCAACAACCCGCGCAAGGTCAAGGCGCTGACCGACATGAACATCAAGGTCGCCGAGCGTGTGCCGCTGCACACCGGGCACAACCCGCACAACCGCCTGTACCTGGCCACCAAGGCCGACAAGCTCGGCCACATGATGGGCAACAAGCACCAGGGCGAGGTCCCGCAGGCTTGACCCGCAGCGAGGTGAAGCGCCGGCTGGCCCTGGCCTGGTGGCAGTACCTGGCCGTGGGCCTGGTGCCGCTGCCGGTGATGGCCTGGGCCTTTGGCGGCGGCGAGCCGCTGATCCCGGTGTTGGCCATGCCGCTGTTCATTGCTGGCGCTGCCACCATGTTCCTTAGCCTGCCGCGCTTCGGCGCCTACAAGTGCGCGCTGATCGCCACTGACAAGGCGCTGGGCAGTGCCGAAGAGCCTGGCGCGTGGATCACCTTGGCGCAGGTAAGGCGCATGGCCATGCTGTTCGCCTGCCTGCCGGCTTGGGTAGCAGCGTTGTCGGTGCTGGTGGGGCTTGAAGCGATTGCGCAGATCCTTCTGACGCTTTCCACCGTGGTGCTGCTGTACCTCTACCGTATCCCGCGCCAGCTCGGCTGATGCGGGCGCTGCTGGCCGTCCTGCTGCTCTGCTGCGCCGCCGCCCAGGCCGCGCCCCGGGTGGTCAGCCTGGCGCCGTCGATGACTGAAATCGTTCTTGAGCTGAGCGCCGGCGACCTGCTGGTGGGCCTGCTCGACGGCGGCGAACGCCCGGCGCAGTTGCAGGGCCTGCCCAGTGTCGGGCGCCACGGCCAGCTCGACATGGAGCGCTTGCTCAGCCTCAAGCCCGACCTGCTGCTGCTCTGGCCCGGCAGCGTGGCGCCGGCCCAGCGCGACCAGCTGCGGCGCCTGGGCATCGCCACCTTCACGGGCGAACCCGGCAACCTCGACCAACTGATCGGGCAGATTGACGCCATTGCCCAGCGCCTGGGGCGGGAGCAGCAGGGCCAGCACTACACCGCCGGCCTGCGCCAGCGTCTCGCCGAACTGCGCGCACGCTACCGGCGGGCGACGCCGCTGCGGGTGTTCTACCAGGTGTGGGACAAACCGCTGTACACCCTCGGCGGGCAGCAGGTGGTCAGTGACGCCTTGCGCGTCTGCGGCGCGCGCAACGTGTTCGACGACCAGGCCCTGCCGGCGCCGCAGGTGAGCGTGGAGTCGGTGCTGCTGCGTGACCCGCAGGTGATCCTGGCCGGTGACCCGGCGCAGCTGGCAGCCTGGCGCAGCTGGCCGAAGCTCAGCGCAGTGGCCGGCGACGGTTTGCTGGTGGTGCCGGACAAGGGCCTGGAGCGGCCCAGCGGGCAGATGATCGAAGCCACCGCGCGGCTGTGCGCGTTGCTCGACGCTACAGTGCCGGCGTCCAGGTAAGGCTCAGCAGCCAGGTACGGCCCTCTTCGCGGTAGCCCTGGTTGCTGCCCTCATAGCTGTACAGCGTGCGCCTGTAGCCTTTGTCCAGCAGGTTGTCGAGCTTGAGGTCCAGGCGCAGCTCATCGCTCATCGCCCAGCCGCCACGTAGCCCGAACAGGCCGTAGCCTGCCAGTGGCGCGTTGTTGGCCTCATCGTTGTAGCTGCTGCTGACGGCCTGCCAGCTGGCCCCCAGGTTGAACTGCCCGAACGTACGGTCGAGGTCCAGGCTCAGGGTGCGCCGGGCGCGGCGGGCGAGGGTGTGGCCGGTGTTGCGGTCGCGCGGGTCGATGACCGCCAGGCCCAGCTGCGAGGTCCAGCCGGCCCAGGTTTGGGTCAGGGCCAGCTCCAGGCCGTCGATGCGCGCGGCGTCGATATTGCCCGGGCGGTTGCGGCTGGCGTCGTAGCTGATGGCATCGCGCAGCTCGGTGCGGTACAGCGAGGCCTCCAGCCGGCTGCTGTCGCCGAGCTGGCTGCGCCATTGCAGCTCGTAGCTTTTTGAATGCTCGGGGCGCAGGCTCGGGTTGCCGTATTGCACGTCGTACAGGTCGTTGAAGGTTGGCGCGCGAAAGCCCTCGCTGTAGGACAGCAACAGGTCGTCGCGAGGCGTCAGCGGCACGCTCAGGCCGGCGTTCCAGGTGGTCTGGCTGCCGTACTGCTGGTTGTGGTCCTGGCGCAGGCCCAATTCGGTGGCAAAGCCCTCGCCGCTGAAGCGGTGCTGGGCGAATGCGGCGCGGTTCCAGCGGCTGTTCTCGGCGAAGTTGGCGCTGCCGTGGTAGCGGTCCTGGTACCAGTCGCCTCCCAGCATCAGCTGGTTGCGTTCATCGAGGGCCAGCTCGTTCTGCCAGGTCAGCTGGTCGCGGTAGGTGTTGTAGACGAAGCGCTCGGCGCTGAGCTTGTCGCGCTTGTCGTCGCGGTTTTCGCTGTGGCCCAGCTCCAGCCGGGAATGCCAGGTGTCGTTGAGCTGGGCGTCGAACCAGGTGCCCAGGCTGCTGACGCTGAAATCGGTATAGGGCGCCTGTGGATAACTTTGCCAGGTAGTTGTGTCGAGCCGTCCGTAAGGGTTGTCGTATTCGCTGCGCCCACGGCTGTCGAGCAGGTTCAGGCCGGCTTCGAAGCGCTCGTCGAACACATGGCTCAGGCTCAGGTTCAGCGAACGGTTGCGGTAGGCGTCGTGGTCGCCGTCGCTGGCATACGAAGGGCCTGTGGAATCTATGCCGGCGGTCTCGTCCAGGCTGGCGCCCAGGTTGAAGCGGGTGCCGCCCTGGCCCCCGGAGAGCCCCAGACTGCGCTGGAAGGTCTGGTTGCTGCCGGCGGCCAGGCGCAGGCGTGCCTGCAGGTTCTGGCCGTTGCCGCGGCGGGTGAAAATCTGGATCACCCCGCCGATGGCATCGCTGCCGTAGATGGCCGAGCGCGAGCCGCGCAGTACCTCCACCCGTTCGATCTGGTCGATGTCGATAAACTGCAGGCCGCTGTCGCCGGAGGTGGTATTGGCGATGCGCACGCCGTCCACCAGCACCAGCGCCTGGGCGGCCTTGGTGCCGCGGATGAAGATCCCGGGCAGGCTGCCACGCCCGCCGGTGGGCGCCACTTGTACACCCGGCACGCGGGTCAGCAGGTCGCTGACGCTGGCCGGTTGCAGGCGGTCGATGTCGCTGCGGGTGAACACGCTGTTGGCGGCGCTGGTGGCCGTGCGCGACTCCACCTGGCGGTTGGCGCTGATCAGTACGTCGGGGAGCTTGAGGGCGTCGTCGCGTTCGGCGGCCAGCAGGGTGGCGGGGAGGTAGAGCAGGGTGGCAAGGGCTGAGTGTTTCATTGGGGCTCCAAAAGCAATCGCCGGCAAGCCGGCTCCTACAGGGTGTCCCATGCAGGAGCCGGCTTGCCGGCGATAGGGCCTTACAGGCCGAGCTTGGCGATACGCGCCTGGACCGCAGCCTCGATACCCGCTGCATCCAGCCCGCACTCGGCGAGCATCTGTGCAGGCTTGGCGTGCTCGACGTAGATATCCGGCAGGCCCAGGTGCAGCAGCGGCTTGGTCACTGCCTCGCGGGCGAGGAACTCACCCACCGCAGCGCCGGCGCCGCCCATGATGGCGTTCTCTTCGATGGTCACCAGCAGGTCATGGCTGGCGGCCATTTCCAGCACCAAGGCTTCATCCAGCGGCTTGACGAAGCGCATGTCGACCACCGTGGCGTCGAGCTTCTCGGCCACTTGCAGCGCTTCGGCCAGTTGCACGCCGAACACCAGCAGGGCGACCCTGCTGCCCTGGCGGCGCACCACGCCCTTGCCGATTTCCAGCGGCTCGAGGTCGCCGCTGATCGGTGCGTTGGGGCCGGTGCCGCGCGGGTAGCGCACGGCCGCCGGGCCTTTGTAGTGGTGCCCGGTGCTGAGCATCTTGCGCAGCTCGTTTTCGTCGCTCGGGGTCATCACCAGCATGCCGGGGATGCAGCGCAGGTACGACAGGTCGTAGGCGCCGGCGTGGGTCGGGCCGTCCTCGCCCACCAGGCCTGCGCGGTCGATGGCGAACAGCACGTCCAGGTCCTGCACCGCCACGTCGTGGATCAACTGGTCATAGGCGCGCTGCAGAAAGGTGGAGTAGATCGCCACCACCGGCTTGGCGCCTTCGCAGGCCATGCCTGCGGCCAGCGTCACCGCGTGCTGCTCGGCGATGGCCACGTCGAAGTAGCGCTCCGGGTAGCGTTCGCTGAATTCGATCAGGTCCGAGCCTTCCTTCATCGCCGGGGTGATGCCCACCAGGCGGTTGTCGGCGGCGGCCATGTCGCACAGCCACTGGCCGAACACCGAGGCGTACTTGGGGCCACTCGGTTTTTTCGGCGCCACCGGCTTGTCGGCCGGTTCCAGCTTGGTGATGGCGTGGTAGCCGATCGGGTCGACCTCGGCCGGGGCGAAGCCCTTGCCCTTTTTGGTGACCACGTGCAGGAACTGCGGGCCTTTGAGGTCACGCATGTTGCGCAGGGTGGCGATCAGCGTCGGCAGGTCGTGGCCGTCGATCGGGCCGATGTAGTTCCAGCCGAGCTCTTCGAACAGCGTGCCGGGCACCAGCATGCCCTTGGCGTACTCTTCGGTGCGCCGGGCGATTTCCCAGGCGCCGGGCAGGCGCGACAGCACCTTCTTGCTGCCTTCGCGCATGCTCGCGTAGGTGCGGCTGGAGAGAATCTTGGCCAGGTAGTTGGACAGCCCGCCGACGTTGCGCGAGATCGACATGTCGTTGTCATTGAGAATGACGAGCATGTCGGCATTGACTTCTTGCGCATGGTTCAGTGCCTCGAAGGCCATGCCGGCGGTCAGTGCGCCGTCGCCGATCACGGCGATCGACTTGCGCGCCTCGTTTTGCAGGCGGGCGGCAATGGCCATGCCCAGCGCTGCGCTGATCGAGGTGCTGGAATGGCCGACGCCGAAGGTGTCGTACTCGCTCTCGCTGCGCCGCGGGAAGGCGGCGATGCCGTCCTTCTGGCGCAGGCTGAGCATGCGCTCGCGGCGCCCGGTGAGGATCTTGTGCGGGTAGGCCTGGTGGCCGACGTCCCACACCAGCCGGTCATCCGGGGTGTCGAATACGTAGTGCAGGGCAATCGTCAGCTCGATGACGCCCAGGCCTGCACCAAAATGCCCACCGGTCTGACCAACGGTATAGAGCAGCTCCTGGCGCAGCTCGTCAGCCAGGGTCTCCAGGTCGGCTTCAGCCAGGCGGCGCAGGCCGGCTGGCGTGTCGGCGCGGTCCAGCAACGGCGTGACCGGGCGTTCGCGGGGGATCTCTTGAAACGTCGTGGGCATCAGGCGAGTCGTTATAGGTTTGAAGACGCGGCAGTTTACCCCATTGTGGGAAAAGCTGCCCATTCAGGCGGGTGTGCGAGAAGCCGCCGCAGGTCTTGGTTTTATCGAAAACTGAATGCTGGTGCGGTTCTTGTGGGAGCGGGCTTGCCCGCGAACACCGGCAAAGCCGGTGCCATACAACGCGTTGCATGCTTCGCGGGCAAGCCCGCTCCCACAGGGATTGTTGTCAAGGCTTAATGGCGGCGTTCGACGATATACCGGGCCAGCGCCCGCAGCGGTTCGGCGTGCTCGCCAAAGCCCTGCAACGCCGCCAGCGCCTGGTCGCGCAGCTCGATTGCATAGGCCTTGGCCGCGTCCAGCCCGAGCAGCGCCGGGTAGGTCGGTTTGTCGCGGGCGATATCGGCACCCTGGCGTTTGCCCAGGGTGGCGGTATCGCTCTCCACATCGAGAATGTCGTCCTGCACCTGGAACGCCAGGCCGATGGCCTGTGCATAAGCCTGCAGGGCGTCCAGCTGGGCCTGATCGGCGCGGCCGCTGGCCAGGGCGCCCAGGCGCACGCTGGCCTCGATCAGCGCACCGGTCTTGTGCCGGTGCATGAACTCGAGGGCCTTCTGGTCGAGCTTCAGGCCCACCGAGCCCAGGTCGATGGCCTGGCCGCCGACCATGCCAGCCGGGCCTGCGGCCTTGGCCAGGGCCTGGACCATGGCCAGGCGCAGGGCGTCTGGCTGCGGGCTCAGGCGCGGGTCGAGCAGGGCGCTGAAGGCCAGGCTTTGCAGGCCGTCGCCGGCCAGAATGGCACAGGCTTCATCAAAGGCCTTGTGGGTGGTCGGCTGGCCGCGGCGCAGGTCGTCGTCGTCCATGGCCGGCAGGTCGTCGTGCACCAGCGAGTAGGCGTGGATCAGCTCCACCGCGCAGGCGGCACCGTTGGCCTGCTCGGCCGGCGCGCCCAGGGCTTCGCAGGCGGCGTAGGCGAGCAGCGGGCGCACCCGCTTGCCGCCGTTCATCACGCTGTAGCGCATGGCGGCGTAAAGCCGTTCGAGCTCTTTGGACGGCGCCTGGAACAGCGGTTCGAGGGCGGCGTCGACCCGTGCCTGACAGCTGGCCTGGTACGCGCTGATCATGCCTCGGGCTCCGCGTCGAATGGCTGGGCAGCCAGTTCGCCGTCACGCTCCAGCAAAATTTGCACCTTCTGCTCGGCCTGGGCCAGGGCGCCCTGGCAATCGCGGGTCAGGGCGATGCCCTGCTCGAAGGCGGCCAGCGAGTCTTCCAGCGACAGTTCGCCGTTCTCCAGGCGCTCGACCAGGGTTTGCAGGTCGGCGAGGGATTGTTCGAAATCGATGGAGGTTTTTTTGCGGGCCATGGCGACTGTCTCGGTGGCGTTCAGAACGGCGCGACACTAGCAGAGCGGGGCAGGGGGAGCAAATCAGCGCGGCTTTCGTCTTATTTTGTTGCATTTGAGGCGTGAGTGCTGGCTTGCAAATGTTGCTGTGTTGCGATTGTGAGGGGGTGGGCCCTCTGCCATAATCCGCGCGCTTGCGCCTGCGGCCCCCTGTGCCGGCAGGCTTCACCCCCTCCTCGATGTCACGTAACGGACTACGTTGTGAGCTTCCTTTCGATCGAATTCGGCCTCTGTTTCACGCTGTTCTTCATTCTTTACTGGAGCCTGTGCTGGAGTGTGCGGCTGCAGAACCTGCTGTTGCTGGCAGCCAGCTATGCCCTGGTGGCCAGCTTCAGCCTGCAATCGCTGTGCATCCTGCTGGGCTACAGCGCGCTGGTGTACCTGCTCGGGCTGCTGGCTGGGCGCTACCCGGGGCGCTGGTTCATCAGCGGGTTGCTGCTGACCCTGGTGCTGGGCTGCTTCTACCTGTTCAAGTACCAGGTGTTCTTCGTCGAGGGCGCGCAGAACGCCCTGGCGGCAGCCGGGCTGAACGTTTCGTTGCCGCTGCTGGAAGTGCTGGTGCCGATCGGCCTGTCGTTCTATGCCTTCCACTCGGTCAGCTACCTGGTGTCGATCAACCGCGGCGAGCTGAAGCCGGTCGGCCCGCTGGACCTGGCGCTGTACCTGGCGTTCTTCCCAAGCCTGGTGGCGGGCCCGGTGAACCGCGCGCTGCACATGCTGCCGCAGATTCGCCCCGAGGGCCTGCGCCAGGTGCTGGAGCCGCAGCGGGCCATGGGGTTGATCGCCCTGGCGGTGGTGAAATTGTTCTTCCTCAGTGCCTGGCTGGGCAGTGAGTGGGGTGACCCGGTGTTCGACACCCCGGGCGGTTACACGCCCGAGCAGGTGCTGCTGAGCGTGTACGGTTACAGCTTCCTGATTTATTTCAACTTCAGCGGCTACACCAACCTGGTCACCGGCATCGCCCTGTTGCTGGGGTTCCGCCTGCCGGAGAACTTCAACGCACCCTATGGCGCACACAACCTCAAGGAATTCTGGGGGCGCTGGCATATCAGCCTGTCGCGGTTCATCCGTGACTACGTGTACATCCCCTTGGGCGGCAACCGCCAGGGCGTGTGGCGCGGCAACCTGAACATGCTGCTGGCGATGCTGGTGTCCGGCCTGTGGCACGGGGCGAGCCTGAACTTCATCATCTGGGGTGCGCTGCATGGCGTGGGCCTGGCCATCTCCAAGCTGTTCGCGCAACTGCTGCCAGGCTTTGCGCACATGCCCGGGGCCGGCCTGCTGGCGCGCTTGATGACCTTCCACTACGTGGCCTTTGCCTGGATTTTCTTCCGCAGTTCCACCCTCGATGGCGCCCTGGAAATGCTCGGTGACATCGCCGGGCTGAGCCTGGCCGGCCTGAACAGCAGCACCGGCCTGATGCTGCTGGCCTGCGTGCTGTTCGTGGCCAGTTACCCGCAGTGGCTGGTGCTGTTGCGCCAGGGCTTTGCCGCCAGCCAGCGATTGCCGTGGCAGCTGTACCCGATCCCGCTGGGGATCGGCGTGTCGCTGGTGATCTTCGCTTCGCAATCGGGTGTGCCGGGGTTCATCTATGCAAGCTTCTGATAGCAAACAGCTGTTGCAGGTGCAATGGGGGGCGCTGCGTGCGCTGTACGCCATCGTGGTGACCACTGCGTTGCTGTTCTGGCTGAACCAGGACTCGATCAAGCTCTACTGCCAGCAGAAATACCACCAGGGCTGCGAGATCCCGCTGCTCGGGCAACTGCCGGCCTGGCGCTACGGCGCGCAACTGACCCTGGCCCTGGAAGAGGGCCGTGACAGCTTTGTCGAGCGCCTGCGCCAGGCGCCGCTGCTGGCCAGCGCGCCGGCACCGCAAGTGCTGCCGGAGCCCGCGCCAGTGGTCACGGTCAACCTGGAAACCCCGGCCGCGCTGGCCAAACCGTTGCCGGTGGCCGCGGTGGTCGAACCGGTGCATGCCGTAGAGCCTGTGCACGTGCCGGTTCATGTTGCGCCGCCAGCACCTGTGCATGCCGAGCCCGTGCAGCCTGCGGTGGTGACCCAGCCGGTGCAGCCTGCAGTGCTGCAGCCGGGCACGGTGGCCGCGCTGGCCTCGGGCGACGAGGTGTTTCTGGTGGGCGATTCGCTGATGCAGGGGGTGGCCCCGCACCTGGCCAACAGCCTGCGCAAGCGCTACCAGATCCGCACCGTCAACTTGAGCAAGCAGAGCACCGGCCTTGCCTACCCGGGCTTCTTCAACTGGCCGAAAACCGTCGCCGACACCTTGCAGCACGAACCGAACATCCGCCTGATGGTGGTGTTCCTCGGCCCCAACGACCCCTGGGACATGCCCCAGGGCAAGGGCAAGCCGTTCCTGCGCTTCAAGTCGCCGGACTGGGAGTTGGCCTACCGCGCGCGCATCGACTCGATCCTCGAACAGGCCCGGGCACACAACGTGCAAGTGCTGTGGGTCGGCCCGCCGAACATGGAGAAGACGCGGTTGTCTGCGGCCATGAATTACCTCAGCGGCCTGTACCAGGAGCAGACCGCGCTGTACGGCCAGCACTTTGTTTCGGCCAACCCGATCCTCGGCTACGCCGACGACGCCTTCTCGTACACGATGCAGACGCCTGAGGGCAAACGGGTCAAGGTGCGGGTCGACGACGGCATTCATTTCACCATCACGGGCCAGAAGCTGATCGCCGAGCAGGTCATGTCGCTGATCAGCTTCCCGGGCCTGACCGTTACAGGACATTGAGATGCGCCAATGGCATCACCTGCTGGGCCTGGCCCTGCTGATCAGCGCCGCCGGGTGCAGCTCCGGCGCCACCAGCGCTGCTGCCCAGCCTGCGGCACGCCCGGCGCCCGCGCCCGCCGCCAAACAGGATGGCAACCTCACCGTGCTGGCCGGCAAGCTGCGCAATGCCAACCGCGCACCGGTGGCGATCGTCCAGCTGGGCGACTCGCACACCGCCGCCGACCTGTTCAGCGGCGAGCTGCGCCGCCTGCTGCAAGCCCGCTACGGTGACGGCGGCATCGGCCTGGTGCCGGCCTCGCCGGTGCCGGGCATCCGTAACGACCGGGTGATCATCAAGAGCGAGAAGCGCCAGTGGGAGCTGGTGTCGGCGCGCAACCAGCAGAGCAGCCAGTTCCCGCTGGGCGGCTACCTGTCGTTGCCCCAGGCCAACCGCTCAAGCGTGGTGTTGCAGGCCCGTGACGAGGACCGCCAGCGCTACAAGATTTCGGCGCTTTATCAGTCCACCAGCAATGCCGCGTTGCTGGCCAACGGCGGCCAGCGCCGCCCGCTGGCCATCAGCAACGGCCAGTGGCGTTTCAGCCCGGCGTTCGCCAATGTCGGCCTGCCGGTGCAGTTGAGCGTCGAAGGTGGCCGTGGCATCGCCCTCGGCGGCTGGTACATCCAGGGGCACAAAAACGCCGGGGTGACCTACTCGACCCTCGGCATCAATGGCGCGCGCCTGGAAGTGGTGGACAAGTGGCAACCCGGCTGGCAGGACAGCCTCAAGGCGGTCAAGCCGGACCTTGTGATCCTCGCCTACGGCACCAACGAGGCGTTCGACGACAAGCTCGACCTGGCGCTTTACCAGTCGCAGCTGGACGCCACCCTGACGCGCCTGCGCCAGGACCTGCCGCGCACGGCAATCCTGCTGGTGGGCCCGCCGGACTCGATCAAGCAGCGCAAGGCGCGCACCTGCGCCGCGCGCCAACCGCAGCCGCTGGCTTCGGTGATCCGCATCCAGAAGCAGGTGGCGCAAAAGCACAAGGCGCTGTTCTGGGACTGGCAGGGGTTCATGGGCGGGCCGTGCTCGATCGCCGGCTGGCAGGTCAGCGGGCTGGCGCGCCCGGACCTGGTGCATTTGACTGCCGATGGGTATCGCAAGAGTGCGGCGGGGTTGTATGAATTCCTGAAGGGGCCGTTGGGGTTGCGTTGAGGGGCCAGCTCTCGGTGCATTGCTTCACTGGGGTGTAGGGCAGCTTTTCAGGGCTGCCTCCAGACTTTTCGCGTAATCCATGTAGGTGTGCGGGTCGTAATAGAGAGCACGGGTGCTGAAACTGGATGTTCCATCATATTCAATGTATTGCATCACCCTGAGCGCCCAAGTTTTATCTGCGTGATGTGCTATCAGGTCGAATTCGTGGATGCGCAGTTCACTGCTTTCACTGAGTCCTGAGGAGTGGTAGCGCAAGTCCTTCGCAACAGCGCCACATGCTCGCCCAGGTATTCTTGGTCGCTGGATGGGTATTTTACTGCGGAACGGGGCAGCTTCTGGCAGCGGCTTGGAGGGCTTTTGCGTAGTCCACGTAAGTATCAGGATTGTACGGCTCGGCATCGACCATGAAATTGTATTCACCGCCATACAGAACCTGCTGTACCACCCTCAAAGCCCACGTGCGTCCTTCATGCTCTGTCAGCAAGTCAAATAGATGAGCGCTCACCGTACTGCTCTCGCCAAGTACTGAGTACAAGTAGCGCAGATGCTTGTACCAGTCCTGCTTTGCAGTCGCAGCCCTGATTGCAGCTTTCGCCAGTTCTTGTTCTGAAGCATCCAGGTAAATATCGCCGATCGTAAGCTGATTGGCCTGTTCCAAATCTGCAATTGGAGCGGGCAGCGGCCGCCGGCTGATCAAGCGTGAATATTTGCAGTCGTAAACCCACTGACCACTCTTCACATATTCATCGGCGTAGATAACGACACCGTTGCCACGGTCTTTTTTATACACGCTCGTCATGAGCTTTACTCCATGGTTGACTGCAAGCAGTAGCATGGGAAATGCGACTAACAGGAAAAACCAGAAGCCTTTATTTCGGTAGAAACTCAAAGTACCCCCTAGGTACGCCAATCGGTGTATCGCCCGACATCACAGAATGGATGGCCCCCATCGTCTGATACGTATAATCGTGGCTGGCATCATTCAAGTCACGTTCCGCTGCCAGGCGCTTCCATTTTCTGCACCATGGTTCTCCGGGTGCTGCGTTATCGCTTAGCCCACACAACTTGCCGAATTGACGCTCCTCGAACGACCCCCAGGTGTTCTTGTAGTCCGACCGACGAATGTACGCACGGACCTTGACGCGCAAATGATCGGCAAGCAACTGCGCCAGGCTCTGGTTGGTCTGTGGAAAGAACTGGATGCCATCCTCGATCGGAAACTCCGAACGATTGCCCATCCCGGTCCGACACGCGTAGCTGTCGATCTGCGCTGAAGGTGCGAACGCCTGGGGCGAGATCTGTTCGTAGTTCAACACATTGAGCGCCATGTTGTAGTTGCTGGTTAAGTGGTAACCGAAGGCGATCCGATGCGGGACGCCATGGCTGAACAGCGACAGATGCTCGATGGGGGACTCGGTCCGATCCTTGCCTCGGTTCAGGTAATCGACCAGCTCTTGAAGGGTGGTGACGTTCACCAGCTCTTGGTCGCTGGATGGGTATTTTACTGGGGAACGGGGCAACTTTTGGCAGCGCTTTCCAAGACCTTTGCATAGTCCATGTAAGTATCCGGATCGTAGGGCTTGGCAACTATCTTGAAATGCGATTCATTGCTGGATCTGACATGCTGCCACACGATAAAAGCCCATTGGCGGCCTTCATGCTCTGCCAGAAAATCGAAGACATGCATGGTAAGGCGGCTATTCTCGTTCAGTCCCGAATACAGATAGCGCAAGTTCTTGTACCATCCTGGCGCCGCAGTAATGGCTTTGATTGCAGCTTTGGCGATGATATTTTCACGCTTATCCAAGTCATATGTACTACCAATGGTCAGCGTATTTGCCTGTTCCAACTCCGCCAATGGCGCAGGTAGCGGATGCCGACTGATGAGGCGCGAGTATCTGCAGTCGAATACCCATATCCCACTTTTCACATAATCATCGGCATAGATCACTACCCCGTTTCCACGGTCTTTTTTATACACGCTCGTCATGACCTTTACTCCATGGTTAGCCGCAATCAGTACCAAGGGAGAGATGATAATCAGAAAAAACCAGAATCCTTTATTTCGGTAGAAAGTCAAAGCAGCCTCCAGGTGCGCCAATCGGTGTATCACCTGACATTACAGAATGAATCGCACCCATTGTCTGGTACGTGAAGTCGTGGTTAGCCTCATTCGAATCACGCTCTTCTACCAGCCTTATCCATTTTTCGCACCATGCCCTATCAGGCGCCGCGTTATCGCTCAACTCACACAGTTTGCCCAACTGGCGTTCCTCAAAAGTCCCCCAGGTGTTCTTGTAATCCGACCTGCGAATGTAGGCACGCACCTTGACGCGTAAATGATCGGCCAGCAACTGCGCCAGGCTCTGGTTGGTCTGTGGATAGAACTGGATACCATCCTCGATCGGAAACTCCGAACGATTGCCCATCCCGGTCCGACACGCGTAGCTGTCGATCTGCGCTGAAGGTGCGAACGCCTGGGGCGAGATCTGTTCGTAGTTCAACACATTGAGCGCCATGTTGTAGTCGCTGGTTAACTGGTAACCGAAGGCGATCCGATGCGGGACGCCATGGCTGAACAGCGACAGATGCTCGATGGGGGACTCGGTCCGATCCTTGCCCCGGTTCAGGTAATCGACCAGCTCCTGAAAGGTATTGACTTTCACCAGTTCAGCACCGTAAGCGTCGGCAGATTCGCCCGCTGCATAGAGCATCTTTTCGTTGTAAGACGGCGTGAACACGATCAGCGTCCGCGCAGTGTCAGGCTTGCTGCGCCTGAATTCGGCCAGCTCACGCACGGCCTGGGCGATGAACATCATCTTGTTGCCCGAGCCCTCGTCGTGTTGGCTGCCAGCGACGGCGATCAACTCAGGCGTCAATGGCGCCGCCGAGGCGCTGCCGCCCGGACTGACCAGAGCCCTGGCCAGCAAGGCGCGGTGCTGCAGGTCCGGGTCGGCCAGCAGTTCGGCCAGGCGCGCGTCATCCACCGAACCGTCCGGGCGAATCGCGCCGAGCTTGGCGAAGTCGATGATCACCTGGGTTGCACCACCCGCGAACTGCATGCCACCAAAGACGTCCGGGCTGCCGCTGATAATGCTGCCGCCGTGGCTGGTCGGGGCGCCCAGGTAGGCCATTGGCCGGTATTCGACCGTAATGCTGGGGAAGCCTGCGGTGATGACCGCGCCGCAGCCACAGACATCGCCGACGCGGGCGATACCCAGCGAGTTGACCAATGTGTTGGGTGCGGCCGAGACGATGGGCGAGGTGCCGTGGCCGGGGATGGGGCAGGCGTGCAGGTCGCCAAGCCGAGCGATAGGGATCATGCCGTTCCTTGGTATCAACGAAGTATCGGAAAAGGCCACGGCCAGGCCGCGGACGAGCCCTGAAAGGGCGAGCGAAGACGGTATCCCCGGGGGGATTTCCGCTACAACGCGGCCATTTCCGATAGATACGTAGGAAGGTTCTGAGGTGTTTTTGAGATTGAAATATTGGGTATCAGCTTGCAAACCTGATCGCAGGCTTCGCCAGTACCCACAAGATCAATAGAGACATGATCACCGTGCATGCTGGCGGCAGCCTGTGATAGGGCCGCGCAGCGGCCCCTGAGAGGCTCAGGCAGGCTCTGCCTGCAGCGCCTCCTGCGCCTGGCGATAGCGCGCCAGTTCCTCGATGGTCAGCACCGGCAGGTTGTACTGCCGGGCGTACACCGCCACTTCTTCGCCCCGGGCCATGCTGCCGTCGGGGTTCATCAGTTCGCACAGCACCGCCGCCGGGCGCAGGCCGGCCAGGCGCGCCAGGTCTACCGAGCCTTCGGTGTGGCCGCGGCGGGCCAGTACGCCGCCGTCGCGGGCGCGTAGCGGGAACACATGCCCGGGGCTGACGATGTGGCGCTGCTCGGCGGTGGAGCGCAGCGCCGCCTCGATGGTGGTGATGCGGTCACGGGCCGACACGCCGGTGCTCACGCCTTCGGCAGCTTCGATGGTGACGGTGAAGCCGGTGCCATGGCGGGCCTGGTTGTTCTGCACCATCGGCGCTAGTTGCAGGGCGTCGACCGTGGCTTCGTCCAGGCACAGGCAGACGATGCCGCTGCAGTCGCGGATCATCATGGCCATGGTTTCAAGCGAGAGGTTTTCGGCGGCGGCGACGATATCGGCTTCGTCCTCGCGGTCGTCGTCGTCGAGCAGCAGCACCGGGCGCCCAGCCTTGAAGGCGGCGATGGCGGCAGTGACGTTGGGGTATTGCGAGTTGAACGGGGTAGGCATGAAACGCTCCTCGTGAATGATCGATGAACGTCTCGGGGCGAACACAATGCGCGCGCAGGGGCGCCCGGGCGGCCCCTGCCAAACGCCTTCTTTCATCCGGACTATGACCGTCGGCTCTGGAGTCGCACCAGATCTGCTGACCCCCGGCATGGCCGGGGCGCTCGCGGGCTCATCTTTCGATTTACCGCCGGTGGGGACTTTCACCCCGCCCTGAAGACCGCGCAAGCATACCCCGGAATGCCATCCGTGGGACAAGCCTGAGGTGTGCGACCTAAGTCGCAGCCTCAGATCCCGAGCGCGAAACGCACATAGCCCGGGTAGGCGCTTTCCCAGTCTTCCTGAAAGGTGTGGCCCTCGGCGTGTTCATGGCTCTGCACCTGGTTGCCCTCGGCGAAAGCCTGCTCGGTGGCGCTGGCCATCGTTGGCCGAAGCGGGAGCGGATTCTAATGGCGGGCAATGTCAATTGGCCGGCTTACGGTGTGTTGTTCAGCCCTTGATGCGCTTCCAGTCCAGGTCGAAGCGCGCCAGGTACTTGCGCAGGCGGTCGGCGTCGTTGGGCGTTTGCTTTTCCTGGCGCGACACCGCGAACAGCTGGCGCCCGGCCTCAGACAGGCTGGCCGCGCCCCGGCACACCTGCAGCACCGCCTGCAATTGCAACTGGTCGAACAGGTCCAGTTCGCGCTCGGCCAGCAGCGGCTCGGCCACCGGCTCCAGCCCCCAGGCATGGCGTAGCCGGCCGATTTCTTCCTCTACCAGCGCCTCGTCGATACGCCCGCTGTCGGCCAGGGTGGCCATGCGCGTGACCGAGGCCGACAGCTCGCGGAAGTTGCCGGCCCAGCGCGCTTCGCTGGCGTGGGCGAAGGCCAGGTAGCGGCGCTTGGCCTCGAGGTTGAAGCGCACCTGGCGGTTCTGCTCGCGGGCGTGGCGCTGCAACTCGAAGTCCAGGTTCGGCTCGATGTCTTCGCGCCGCTGCGCCAGGCCCGGCAGGGCGAAGGTCCACAGGTTGATACGGGCGAACAGGTCTTCGCGGAAGGTGCCGTCGGCCACCTTGGCGCGCAGGTCGCGGTGGGTGCCGGCAATCAGCTGGAAGTCGCTTTGCACCTCGCGGTCGGCGCCCAGCGGGAAAAAGCGCTTTTCTTCGATGGCCTTGAGCAGCATGGCCTGTTCATCAGCGCCCAGCTCGCCGATTTCGTCGAGGAACAGCATGCCGCCGTCGGCGGCGCGCAGCAGACCGTCGCGGGCGTTCTGCGCGCCGGTAAAGGCGCCTTTGGCATGGCCGAACAGCGCCGACATGGCGCCGTCGCCGCGCAGGGTGGCGCAGTTCACCTCGATGAAGCGCCCGGCCAGCTGGTGGCGGCCACGCTTGAGCTCGTGCACGCGGCGGGCGAGGAACGACTTGCCGGCGCCGGTCGGCCCCACCAGCAGCATCGGCGCCTTGGAGCGCAGGGCCACCCGCTCGATCTGCTCGATGGTGCGGTTGAAGCCTGCGTTACGCGTTGCGATGCCGGCCTTGAGCAGCGACTGGGCTTCGGCCTGCTCGCGGCGAAAACGCGAGGCGATCGGGTCGTAGCGCGACAGGTCGAGGTCGATCAGCGTGGCCTGGCCGGCCGGGTCGCCTTCCGGCTCGCGGCGGGGGGCAGTTTGCACCAGCCGCGCCGGCAGGTAGCGCGCCTCGGTCAGCAGGAACCAGCAGATCTGCGCCACGTGGGTGCCGGTGGTGATGTGTACCAGGTAGTCCTCGGCCTCGGTGTCGAACGGGTAGCCGCTGGCGAAGTCGTGCAGGGCGCCGTAGACCTCCTCGAAGTCCCAGGGGTTGGCCAGGGGCAGGCTGTGCAGGCGTACTTCGGTGCGTGGCGAGAGGCTGCGGATATCGTCGCGGATGCGCTCGGCCAGGCCCATGTCGCGCGCGGTGGTGCCGTGCAGCAGCTCCAGGCGGTCGATGGGCAGGTCGGGCTGCTGGCATAGCGCGACGCTGGGGCGCCAGTGGTTCCAGCGGTTCGCGCCCTTGCCTTTGCGGTCGAGGGTAGTGCCGAGAAAACCGATGGCGACGGTGGGCTTGCTCATCCGTAATTATCCGAAAATATAAAGTGCTAGCGCAGAATATAGGAATTCTCAGGGCCTGTTTTCAGCAGGGAGCTTCAATTTGAACCATTCGAGATAAATTAATCGTTATAAATCAATAAGTTGATTATTTATTTCATCTCGTTTTGAAAACCTGGCACGCCGCTCGCTATATCCCTTTCGACCGCATCGCCAGGCTGGCCCTCGGGACAGGGGTTATCGAAACCCCGCCGGTGCACGAACCCACGCAAGTGTCGGTGTCGTGCATGCCGCCACCGCAACGAACGGTCGCCGCCGTGCGCTCTGGTGAAAAGGGGCGTGCGGACACTGCTTCGGCCTCAAGCCGATCCATACCCTCCAAGGTAGTTACACCCATAGGCAATACCCGCCGGTGGGGTGCAGGCAACGCGAACAGGGCCAGGCTGGCCCGCTAAAGCGAATGGATGCCTGAACCCACCGCTGGCCCACCCGGCCCGCCGGCCGGGCCTGGCGCAACGAAGCTGGCCGCAGGGGCAACGCCCCCGGCCGCTGACTCCGCCAGGCTTCGCCCACGGCGCTCGGTGCTTCGGCGAACACCGGCACTCAAGGACAACGAGAAAGGATGAACACGATGAAACTGTTGAAACGCTTTGTGGTGAAGAAGAACGAACATGGCCTGCTGCTCAAGGACGGCGAGTTCGCCGGCATCCTCAAGCCTGGGCCACACCAGCGTTTTGACTGGCAGGGCCGGCTGACACTGGTGGCCTGCCCACAACATTCCCCGCTGTGCGACGAGCCGCTGGAGCGCTACCTGCGCCAATACGAGCCGGCGCTGGTCGAGCAGCATTTCGACACCCTGGACATGGCCGAGCATGAAGCCGGCCTGCTGCATGAGGATGGCAAGCTCAAGGAGCTGCTGGCCGCAGACAGCCGCCGCCTGCAATGGAAAGGGCCACAGGCGCTGCGTGTGGAGCGGGTTGATTTGACCCAGGGCCGGCGCCTGGATGCCGCGCTGCTGGCGCGCCTGCAACAGCCGGGCATCGAGGGCATGGGCAACGTGCTGCTGGTCAGCGTGCCCACCTTCAACGCCGGCGTGCTGCGCATCGACGGCGTGGTCAGCGCGTTGCTGCCGGTGGGCCAGCACGGCTTCTGGCGCTGCGGCGCCAAGGTCGAGGTGCAGACCGTCGATACACGCCGGCCGGTGTCCGAGCTGGACGCCGAGGAGTTTCACGCCCAAGGCATGGGTGAGCATTTCGTGGCCATGGACCTGGCCGCCGATGAAGTCGGCCTGCGCTTCGAGGACGGCAAGCTGGCCGAGATCCTGCCACCGGACACCCGCCGCCAGTACTGGAAGGCCCAGGCTCGCCAGGAGCTGCAGCGCGTCGACCTGAAGCAAGGCCTGCGCCTGGACGCCGGGCAGGTGGCGCGGCTGAACCGCCCGGGCGTCGCCGGCATGGAGCATGTGCTGCTGGCGCTGGTGCCGGCGTTTCATGTGGGTGTGCTGAAGATCGACGGCGTGGTGGTCGGTTTGCTCGAGCCCGGGCAGCATGGTTACTGGCGTTGTGGCAGCCAGGTCGAGGTGGAGATGGTCGACACCCGCCTGCAGGCGCTGGAGGTGAGCGGGCAGGAGATCCTCACCCGCGACAAGGTCAGCCTGCGCCTGAGCCTGGTGGCCAACTGGCGTTACCTGGATGTACTGGGGGCCCATGCGCGCATGAGCAAGCCGGTGGAGCACCTGTACCGCGAGCTGCAGTTCGGCCTGCGGGCAGCGGTGGGTACCCGCACCTTGGACGAGCTGCTGGAAGACAAGCAACTGATCGACGACAGCGTCACCGGTCACCTGCGTACGCAACTGCAGGGCAGTGGCCTGGAAGTGGGCAGCCTGGGGGTGCGTGACATCATCCTGCCGGGCGAGATGAAGACCCTGCTGGCGCAGGTGGTGGAAGCCGAGAAATCGGCCCAGGCCAACGTGATCCGCCGCCGCGAGGAAACCCAGGCGACCCGCTCGTTGCTGAACACCGCCAAGGTGATGGAAGGCAACCCCACGGCGCTGCGGCTCAAGGAGCTGGAAACCCTGGAGCGGGTGGCCGAGCGCATCGACCGGATCTCGGTGGTCGGCGGGCTGGACCAGGTATTGAACGGGTTGGTCAGCCTGAAGACCGGTTGAGCCGCCCGGCGAGCACTGCTCCAAAGGACCTACATCGATTTCGTGGGCTGGAACAGAACAAACAAGGAACAGCGTAATGAACATTCTCGAAGTCGCCGGCGGCAAGCCGATCAAACTGTGGACCGACGGCGTCCCCGTCGATGACGGCGCCCGTCGCCAGCTCAGCAACACCGCCCAAATGCCATTCATCTTCAAGCACCTGGCGGTCATGCCCGATGTGCACCTGGGCAAGGGCTCGACCATCGGCAGCGTGATCCCCACCGTGGGCGCGATCATCCCGGCGGCTGTAGGCGTGGACATCGGCTGCGGCATGATCGCCGCGCGCACCTCGCTGCATGCCCGCGACCTGCCGGATCACCTGCATGGCCTGCGCAGTGCGATCGAAAAGGCCGTGCCCCATGGCAAGACCTTCGGCCGCCGCGACCAGGGTGCCTGGGGCGATGTGCCAAACCACGCCGACCAGGCCTGGAGCGCCCTGGCCGGGCGCTTCAAGGCAATCACCGACAAGTACCCGCAACTGGAGAAGACCAACAACCGCCAGCACCTGGGCACCCTGGGCGGGGGCAACCACTTCATCGAGGTGTGCCTGGACGAGGCCGACCGGGTCTGGTTCATGCTGCACAGCGGCTCGCGCGGGGTGGGCAATGCCATCGGCAACCTGTTCATTCAACTGGCCCAGGCCGACATGCGCCAGCACATCGCCAACCTGCCCGACAAGGACCTGGCGTATTTCGAGGAAGGCAGCCGGCATTTTGCCGACTACGTCGAGGCGGTGGAGTGGGCCCAGGATTTCGCCCGGCAAAACCGCGAACTGATGATGCTGGCGGTGGTGGAGGCGACCCGCAAGGTGCTGGGCCGGCCATTCGAAGCGCGGCTGGAGGCGGTCAACTGCCACCACAACTATGTGCAGAAAGAGCAGCATTTTGGCCGCGAAGTCCTGGTGACGCGCAAGGGGGCGGTGTCGGCGCAGAAGGGCGAACTGGGCATCATCCCCGGCTCCATGGGGGCCAAGAGTTTCATCGTGCGCGGCCTGGGCAACGAGGAATCGTTCTGCTCGTGCAGCCACGGCGCTGGCCGGGTGATGAGCCGGACCCAGGCCAAGAGCCGATTCACCGTCGAGGACCAGCAGCGCGCCACCGCCCATGTGGAATGCCGCAAGGACAGCGCGGTGATCGACGAGATCCCCATGGCCTACAAGGATATCGACGCGGTGATGCAGGCCCAGCGCGAGCTGGTGGAAGTGGTGCACACCCTGCGTCAGGTGGTGTGCGTGAAAGGATGAAGGCAAGGAGCGATGACGATGCAACAGCAAGACCCCCACCCATTACCCGCTGCCATGCGTGCGTGGGTACTCGATGAACTGCAGCGTATCGAGGCCGAGCACCAGGTGACGGTGCTGTATGCCTGCGAGTCCGGCAGCCGGGCCTGGG
Organism: Pseudomonas xanthosomatis; assembly: GCF_019139835.1. Lineage (NCBI taxonomy): Bacteria > Pseudomonadati > Pseudomonadota > Gammaproteobacteria > Pseudomonadales > Pseudomonadaceae > Pseudomonas > Pseudomonas xanthosomatis. The sequence continues at coordinate 1,390,669 of NZ_CP077075.1, forward strand.
GCTTCGCCTCGCCGGACAGCGACTTCGATGTGCGCTTTGTCTATGTGCCACGCACCGAGTGGTACCTGCGGGTGGACGAGCCGCGCGATGTGATCGAGCGGCCGCTGACCGATGAGCTGGACATCAGCGGCTGGGAGCTGCGCAAGGCCCTGCGGTTGATGCGCGGGGCCAACCCCAGCCTGCTCGAGTGGCTGGGCTCGCCGCTGGTTTACCGCGCTGACCCGCAGGCGCTGGCCAGCCTGCGTGAACTGGGGCAGGCGTTCTATTCACCGCGGGCGGTGCGCCATCACTACCTGTCGATGGCGCGCAAGAACCTGCGCGGCTACCTGTTGGGCGATACCGTGCGGCTGAAGAAGTACCTGTACGTGATCCGCCCGCTGCTGGCGGTGCGCTGGATCGACCAGGGCCTGGGCATGCCGCCGACGGCCTTCGCCGAACTGCTGGCAGGCACCGTGAGCGAGCCGCGGTTGCAGGCGGCTATCGATGCATTGCTGGCGGTCAAACGGCGTAGCGGCGAGGCGGCGCACGGGCCTCGGGATGAGGTGTTGCATGCTTTCATCGAGGCCGAGCTGGTGCGTGCCGAAGGCGTTCGGGAGGCGCCGGTGGCGCGAGGCGATAGCGCAAGGCTTGATGCCCTGTTGCGTGAGACGGTGCTGCGACATGGGTGCCAGCCGTAACAGCAACCGCAGGGCTTGGCACGGGCTTCGCCCGTGTTCGCGGGCAAGCCCGCTCCCACAGGGTGGACTGCCCCCAAGAAGTTGGACAAAAAATCCAACCCTTGGGGGACCTATGAGCAAATACACAGAGCAGTTCAAGCTCACAGCCATCTCAGCGTACCTGGATGGCAATAATGGCTTCCGCAAGGTGGCCCAGCTTTTCGGTGTCGACTACAGCTTGCTACGCCGGTGGGTTTCAAGCCATCAGAGCAAGTTCAGCCTTTCTCCGCGCTCTAACGGGCAGCGCTATGACGACGACTTCAAGCGGCAGGTGCTGAGCTTTATGCACGAGCATCGTCTTTCCATGCGTCAAACCGCAGCGCATTTTGGCCTCGGCCAATCGTCGCAGATAGGCAATTGGCAGCGGCAGTACTACAGTGGTGGCGTTGTAGCTCCTGTGGACCGCCAGAAAAAGCCGATCAAAGTGCCGAAGAAGATCAAACCAGCAAAACCCACAGATACCGACGACTCGCAAAAGCCCCGAGACCAGCTGTTGGCGGAGCTCGAATACCTGCGGATGGAGAATGCTGTCTTAAAGGAGCTCAAGGCTTTGCGGGAGGAAAAGGAACGAATACCAGGCAAAAAGTCCTGATCGCTTCCAAGCTCAAGCCTAGGTTCCCTTTGCCTGATCTGCTGCGGCTGATCGGGCTGGCTCGCAGCACCTTTTACTATCAGGTGCAGAGCCAGCAGAAGCCGGACAAGCATGCCGAGCTAAAAGAGAAGATTCAGCAGGTCTATCACAAAGAGAAAGGGCGCTACGGCTATCGACGCGTTGCACTCGTGATCAGGAAAGGTGGGGTGCTGGTCAACAAGAAGGTCATCGAGAAGCTGATGGTTACCCTGGGTCTGAAATCACTGGTGCGGCCCAAAAAATATAAGTCGTACCGAGGTACTGTTGGCAAGATAGCGACGAATCTGCTGGAGCGAAATTTCGTCGCCCAGCGTCCTAACCAGAAATGGGTGAGTGACGTAACCGAGTTCAAGGTGGCTCAACAGAAGCTCTACCTTTCGCCAGTGATGGATTTGTACAACGGGGAAATCATCGCCTACGAGACGGCTACTCGCCCTCAGTACAGCCTGGTTGGAAACATGCTCGACAAGGCGCTCAAGACCTTGGGAGAGAAGCCCAGGCTAGTGCTCCACACCGACCAGGGGTGGCAGTACCAGCAGGCTCAGTATCGCCACACGCTCCGCAGTCGCGGCGTGAAACAGAGCATGTCTCGCAAAGGCAATTGCCTGGACAATGCAGCTATGGAAAGCTTCTTCGGCACGCTCAAGTCAGAGTTTTTCTACCTCAAGCGTTTCGAGAGTATTGATGAATTGAAAGCGGGCTTGGATGAGTACATTCACTACTACAACCATGACCGCATCAAGCTACGGCTTAATGGCCTGAGCCCTGTCGATTACAGGACCCAGGCGGCAGCTTAAAACTGTCCAACTTTTGGGGGGCAGTCCAGGGATCGCGCCAGCTTTTAGAAATTGAGCAAGACAGTTGCTCCCACAGGGATTGCATGAGCCTCAGACCAGTGCCGTACCTGTAGGAGATCACCCAGCCCTCGGGGCTGCGCGGTCGCGCAGAGAACTGGGCACGAACCCGCCGCGGCCCCTGTGGGAGCGGGCTTGCCCGCGAACACCGGCGTAGCCGGTGCCACACACTGTGTCGCCTGCTTCGCGGTGGTTCGGCACCCCGACAAGCCCGCTCCCGCAGGTCCCTGCTAAACCAATGAGTTATGTGCAGTTCTATGAGAGCCGGCTTGCCGGCGATGAGGCCGGAACAGGCAGCACAAGACAGATGTTCCCACGCTGTATTCCCTATGCGACTACTGCGACAGGGTGTCGAGCACATGCGCCAGTGAGGCCGGCAACATCGGGCCGTGGCCCAGCCCGGCAAAATGCTGGTAGCGCACCTGCAGGCCGTCGACCTTGGCCAGCTTGGCAACCAGCTCGCGCATCGGCTTGCCGCTGTCCGGGCCGGGGGCGCCGCGTGGGTTGGACGGTTCGTCATCACCACGCATCAACAGCAGGTGCGGGCGGCTGTCACCGAGCCGCTGGGCCAAGCCGGGCAGATCGCGGTCGATGGCGCCGTCATGCCACCACAACGACGGGCTGGCCGCTGCATAGTCGCTGAACATGCCCGGGCGGGTGAGCAGGGTGTGCAGCACCGCCAGGCCACCGTAGGAGTGCCCCCACAGGGTCTGGCGTTGCGGGTCCAGTGGTGCGACGCCAGCCACCAGCGGGCGCATGCGCTGTTGCAGCAGGTCAAGGAAGGCATCCACACCACCACTCGGTTGGCCGGTCAGCGGGTCGCGTTGTTCGGCAAGGCCGGGCACTGACGGGGTGTAGTCCAAGGTGCGGGCGCCGCGTTCGATACGCTGTTCGCTCTGGTAACCGATGGCTACCAGCAGTGGTGCCTGGCCGGCGGCAAGCTGGCGCAATTGTTGGGCCTGCAAGGCGCCGATGGCGGCGTTGCCGTCGAGCATCCACAGCACCGGGTAGCCAGTGGCTGGCGCCGGGCGCTCGGGTTTGCCGACCCACAGACGGTAACGGCGCTGGCCATCGGCCGAGTCCAGGTCGATGTGGCTGAAGTGGTAGGGCAAATCCTGGCGTTGCAGCAGCGTTGTGTCCATCTGCTGTTCAGGCTGCGGCTGGGCATGGGCGCTGGCGGCCAACGCCAGCGCCAAGGCCAGGCCGAGGGCGATCTTGTTCATCAGGGTTCTCGTCGTGTCGTGCGTTACAACACCGCCGCGCCGTGGTTCGCGGCGCGGCGGGGGGCCTCAGAACGAGGCGGTGAGGCTGGTGTAGAGGGTGCGGCCCGGTTCGTTGTAGGTGGCCGCGCCGGCGCCAGCGATGTTGTTCACGCCCTGGGCGTTGCCGGCGCGGTACAGGCGTTTGTCGAACAGGTTGTCGACCCCGGCGGTGACGCTCAGGTTCTTGCTGATCGCATAGGTGCCGCTGGCACCGACCAGCGCGTAGGGCGCCAGTTGGTCGTTAGCCGAGCCGGTCACGCGGTCGCCGTGGTAGTCGTACTTTTTCGGCTTTTGCTTGCCGTACCAGGCCACGCTCAGTTGCAGCGACAGGTCATCGGTGGCTTGCCAATCGAGCATCGAATTGAGGGTGTAGGCCGGGGTCACCGACAGGGTGTCGCCGGTCTCCTTGTTTTTCGACTGCAGCATGTAGGTGAGGTTGTTGCTCCACTTCAGTTGCTCGTTCAGCGGGATGGTCAGGGTGCCCTCCAGGCCCTCGACCAGCGCCTTGGGGATGTTCTCCCACTGGTAGATCGCAGCGTTGGCGTAGCTGCCGGTACCGCCGGTGGCGTTGCCGATTTTGCTGAGGCCCGAGTCGATCTTGTTCTTGTAGTCGTTACGGAAGTACGTAAGCCCGGCCACCCAGCCGTCACGCTGGAATTCGATGCCCAGTTCCTTGTTGACGCTGGTCTCGGCCTTGAGGTTTTCGTTGCCTTGCAGGTAGCAGCTGGTGCTCTGCCCATAGCAGCCCTGGCCGCGGCTGTAGAGCAGGTAGTCGGGGTTCAGCTGGTACAGGTTCGGCGCCTTGTAGGCCCGGGCGATGCCGGCCTTGAGGGTGAGGCTGTCGGTCAGCGCGTGGGACAGGTTGAGCGACGGGCTCCAGTTGTCGCCGACGATGCTGTGGTGGTCGAAGCGCAGCGCCGGGGTGAGCATGGTGCCGGGCAGCAGCTCGATGTTGTCCTCGGCGAACAGCGAGAAGATCTGCGCCTGGGAGGTGGTGCTGCGGTTAGTGCTGGTCAGGCCGGCAACGCTGCCGCCCTCGCTGGTGGTCTGGGTGTTGGCGCTGGGGTCGTCGAGTTTCTGCTGGCTCCATTCGCTGCCCAGGGTCAGGGTCTGGTCGCGCCAGGCGTGCAGCGGCAGGTTGAGCTCGCCGTGGGCGGTGAGGTCGCGCAGGGTCGAGGTGTAGAAGTCGCTGTTGCTGAAAATGCCCTCGGTGCCGCCGGCCAGGCCCTCGTTGATGCGGCTGTTGCGGGTCTTGGCGTATTGCAGGTAGGCCATCGAGCTGCCGAAGTCCCAGTCGCCACGGTGGGTGATGGCGTAGTTCTCGCGGTACATGATGTTGGTTTCGCGGCCCAGCATGTTCTTCACGGTGCTGTTGGAGTTGGTGTTTTGCGTATCGCCGCTGTAGATGTTGCCCTGGCGGCTGAAGCCGGCCTCGACGTCCAGGGTCTGTTGCGGGGTCAGGTGCCAGCTGAGCAGGCCGTTGACGTCCTTGTTGCGCACGCCCTCGCGGCCGGCCGGCAGGGTGCCGACCTGGTTGCCGGTACGCGCCGATTCATGGCCCTGGTTGATGTCGGCATCGTCCGAATCGGTCTTGGCGACGTTGCCGTACACCCGGTAGCTGAGGCTGTCGGTGAGCGGGCCGTTGAGGCCGAAGCTCACGCGCTTGGTGGCGCCCTCGTCGCCGTGCTGCGGGAAGTTCTGGTACACCGTCATGTTGCCGTGGGTCTGGCTGCCGGCCTGCTTGGTGATGATGTTGATCACCCCGCCCATGGCCCCCGAGCCATAGCGCGCGGCGGCCGGGCCGCGGATCACCTCGATGCGCTCGACCTGGTCGGCCGGCACCCAGTTGGTGTCGCCACGGCTGTCGCGCTCGCCGCGCCAGCCGTAGCGCACGGCGTTGCGGCTGGCCACCGGTTTGCCGTCGACCAGGATCAGGGTGTTTTCCGGGCCCATGCCACGGATGTCAATCTGCCGGTTGTTGCCACGCTGGCCGCTGGTGGAGTTGCCGGTGAGGTTGACCCCCGGCATGGTGCGGATGATCTGCGACAGGTCGTTGGCCGGGGGGCGCTTCTTGATGTCTTCGGCGGTGATCACCGACACGCCCGGCGCCTGCTTGGTCTCTTCCAGTGCGGTGGCCACCACGTTCTGGCTTTCCAGTTCGATAGGTTCGGGCTGGTTGGCGGCCTGCACGGCACTGGCCAGCAAGCAGCTGGAAAGCAGCAGGAAGGGGGCGAAGGGGAGCGGGCGGGGCGACATGTGGGATCTCCGGCATGGCGGGCTGAATTCAAGAGATCACAGATGGTAATTACTCTTATTTGAGAGTAAAGCTCATTAACTTTCTAAACACTTCTCGCCTGTCGGCAGCAGCAGGTGCTGCACCAGCCCGGGGTTGGCGTTGCTCGCCCACAGCCTGCCGCCTTGCAGCTCGACGGCGCGCCGGGCGATGGCCAGGCCCAGGCCAAAACCCGCGCCGCTGTTCGGCAGGCGCCGGTAGGGCTGGAAGATCTGCTCCAGTTCATCTTCCGGCACACCGGGCCCCTGGTCGCGCAGGCACAGGTGCCAGTGTTCGCCTTCGCGCCAGCCGCCCAGCACCACTTGGCCTGCGGGCGGCGAATGGCGGATGGCGTTGCGCAGCAGGTTCTCCAGGGCTTGGGCCAGGCTGTCCAGGTGCGCCTGCACCACGCAGTCGATGCTCAGGGTGCAGGGCAGGCGCTCGGCGTCCCAGCCGCTTTCGAAGCTGCAGTCCTGCACCAGCGCCTCCCACACCGACAGCACCTGCACAGGTTCTGTGGGCAGGTGCGGGCGCTCGGTGTCCATCCAGGCAAGGTCCAGGGTGTCCTCCAGCAGCTTTTGCATGTCGTCCACCTCGCGCTCCAGGCGCTGGCGCAGTTGCTCTGGCGGCAACTGGCTGTCGTGGGCGATGCGCAGGCGTGCCAGTGGCGTGCGCAGTTCGTGGGACAGGGTGCGCAGCAGCAGGCGCTGCTGCTCGAGGCTGCGGCGCAGGCGCACGGCCATGTGCTCGAAGGCCTGGGCCAGCTCGCCCAGCTCGTCGTGGCGGGTTTGCAGGGCCAGGCCGGGGCTGTCGAGGTCGTCGGCGCGCAAGGCATCGGCGCGGTCGCGCAGGCGGTTGAGCGGGGCGACCAGGTGGCGGTACAGCGCCAGGCCCAGCAGCAGCGCCAGCAGCGCTGGCGCCACGCCGTGGGTGACCACGTGGGTCCAGGGCGTGAGGCCGGTGGGCAGCAGGTGTTCGGGCAACTGGATCACCAGGCGGCCGTCTTGCGGGCGCTCGGGGAACGCGATGCTGACGTATGGCAGCTCGTCCTGCAGGCGCCGGCTCATCGGCCAGTCGAGCTTGCGCATGAAGGTCAGGCGGCCGGCTTCGTCGGCGCTCAAGGGGGTGGTGCCGAGGCTTTCCAGGCGTGGGCCGACCACGGCCACCCAGGTGTCTTCTTCACGTTGCAACTGGTGGCGGAAGTTTTCCACAGCAGTGGCGCCACCGCTGCGCCAGGCCTGTTCGGCCTGGCCGGCGAAGCGTGCCAGGTAGAGCCGTTCGGCGGGGGCAAGAAAGTACGTGCTGCGCTCTACCGACAGGCCCCAGGTCCAGATGATCCAGGTCAGCAGCAGGCAGAAGCACACCTGCAGCAGGGCCAGTTTCCACAGCAATGGGTGGCGGCGCATCAGGCGTTACCGCTGTCGACCAGGATGTAGCCCTGGCCGCGCACCGCCTGGATTTGCAGGTGCCCGGCGCCGATGGCGGCGAGCTTGCGGCGCAGGTTGCACACATGCACGTCCAGGCCGCGGTCCAGGCGGGTATAGGCCCGGTGCAACACGCTCTGGTAGAGAAACGGCTTGCTCAGCGCCTCGCCCGGGTGCGCCTGCAGGGTGGCCAGCAGGCGGTACTCCGAGCCGGTCAGCCCGGCGCTACGGCCCTGGTGGGCGACGTCCTGGTTGGCCTCATCGAAGTTCAGTGTGCCGCTGGCCTGTGGCGGGTTGGGGCGCCGGTCCAGCGCTACCCGGCGCAGCAGCGCGTCGACCCGGGCATCCAGTTCGGCCAGGCTGAACGGCTTGGGCAGGTAGTCGTCGGCGCCACGGGTGAAGCCGCTGATGCGGTCCTGTTCGGCGCCCAGGGCCGACATCAGCATCACCGGCACCGCCTGGTGGCGGCGCAGCTCGTCGAGCAGGGTCAGGCCGTCGATGCCCGGCAGCATGATGTCCAGCAGGATCAGGTCGAATTGGCCCTGGGGCAGGGCGGCCAGGGCCTGGGTGCCGTTCTCGCAGGCCTGCACGCTGAAACCGCGGCGCTGGAAGTGCTGCAAGAGGTCTTGGCGCAGGCTGGGGTCGTCTTCGGCGAGGAGGAGCTTGAAGGGCACGGAGAGGAAGCCTTGAATGGGAATGCATTGCAAATGCGAATAATCCCACTTGAGGGCGGTGGGGGGCAATGGCCAAGGGCTGGCATTTCGTCGCGGGGGATAGTGCTTTGAAGTAGCTTGCGTCACGGCGAACACCTGTCCGCCATCACGCGATCCTTCGCAATAACAGGCGCCAAGCAACCGCTAAAGGCAAACAACAGGCATTAAAAAGCCGGCTTGTGGCCGGCTTTCGGGGACGATCTTGGCTCATTTTTGATAAGCCGCAATCGCCTTAAACGGTTGGCAACATGGCCTGAAAAAGATGGCGGACGGCTGTGTGAGGCGTCGCCAGGCCCTCTGGAATGCGGCTTGCACCATCAGGGGGCGTGATGTGCGGCGTAGCATACTAGGGCTTGCCGGGGATGCCCAGCAAAAATTGGTGCCAGGTGTTTCAGGCCGGGCGCACGGGTCGCAGACACGACCACCAGAACACCCAGCCGACAATTTCCAGCCGCTGCGCCTTGCGGCGCTGGGCGGTGTAGCGCTCCATCGGGTAGTTGAGGCGGTCGTGGCTGTGCAGGCACAGGGTGCCGTTGTGGCCGTGGCTGAGCTGGTGCACCCGCAGACGACCGTTGTGCAGCAGGGCGTAATACTCGCCCTTGATCACCTGGGTGAAGTTGCGGTCGATGGCCAGCAGCGTGCCCTGGGGCAGCAGCGGCGCCATGTTGTCGGCCGGCATGCCGATGCAGATACAGCGCCCGGCGGCCACGCCGAGGCTGTCCAGTGCCTGCGCAGGTATCGCCTGGTAGAGGCCGGGAACCGGCACAAGCTTGCCCTGGCTGACCTGGTGCAGCGCAATGGGTACCCCGGCCGGCGCCAGGTCGAGCAGGGGCGCGGGCGGCGGTAGCTGGCGGGGGGCCGGGGGGCGTGCCGGAATCAGCGGGTCGGGGTGCTTGGGGCCTTCGCCGGTACGCAGCCAGCGGCGGTGCACGCAGAACAGGTCGGCGAATTCGTCGAGCCGGGCCTGGGGCACGCCACGTTTGAACCAGTTGTTGACGTGCTGGGGCGTGATCTTGCGTTGGGCGGCAAAATCGGAAGGGGTCAGGTTGCACTCCTGCAGGAGCGCTTTGAAGCGGTCACCGGATGTATTCATGCCGGTGAGTCTATCGCCCCGCATTCTGTAGGGAAATGAACCTGATGTAGAGGCGAACTGTGGGAAAAGTCGCTATTTGTAGGCTGTTTCTTAAGGGGCTGTAGGAGCTTTCTTTCGGGCAGAAAAAAGCCCCGCCGAAGCAGGGCTTTTCGTGGTCAGGCTCAGCCCTTGTAGGCAGCAACCGACTTGGTGATCGCGGCGCGGGCGGCGTCGGCGCCTTCCCAGCCTTCGATCTTGACCCACTTGCCCTTCTCCAGATCCTTGTAGTTGGCGAAGAAGTGCTCGATCTGCTGGATCAGCAGCGCTGGCAGGTCGGTGTATTCCTTCACGTCAACGTACAGCTGGCTCAGCTTGTCGTGCGGTACGGCGATGACCTTGGCGTCGCCGCCGCCGTCGTCGGTCATGTTCAGCACGCCGACCGGGCGGGCGCGGATCACCGAGCCTGGGGCTACCGGGTACGGGGTCACTACCAGCACGTCCAGCGGGTCACCGTCGTCGGCCAGGGTGTTGGGGATGAAGCCGTAGTTGGCCGGGTAGAACATCGGGGTGGCCATGAAGCGGTCGACGAACAGGGTGTCGCTGTCCTTGTCGATCTCGTACTTGATCGGCGCGTGGTTGGCCGGGATCTCGATAGCGACGTAGATGTCGTTCGGCAGGTCTTTGCCAGCCGGGATCTTGCTGTAGCTCATTGGGCAGTGCCCCCGTGTTTGATCAAAAAAGTGGCGGCGATTATAGGCACATTCCACCTGTGCATGCCACGCCCGGCCTGATGTGCGGGGCGCTCAGGCGGGCTGCTGGCGATAGTCGGGGTGCTCGCGTTGCAGGCGTGCCAGACGGGTCAGCGGGTCCTGGCGGTAGAACAGCGCCAGTTGCTGGTAGACCTTTGGATAAGCCTCGTGCAAAAGGTCAGGGGCGCTGAAGAAGTACTCGCTGGTAACGGCGAAGAACTCCGCCGGGTTTTCCGCAGCGTAAGGGTCGATGGCGGTTTCTAGGTCGGGGTCGGCGTCGAGCTGGCGGTTCAGGTCGTCATAGGCCTGTTGCATGGCCTCGGCCCAGTCCTGCGTGCGCATGCCGGCGTGCAGCGGCGGCAGGCCATTGGCGTCGCCGTTGAGCATGTCGAGCTTGTGCGCCAGTTCGTGGATCACCAGGTTGTAGGCCTCCCAGCCGCCGCCGGCCAGCACCCCGTCCCAGGCCATGATCACCGGGCCCTGTTGCCAGGCCTCGCCGCTGTGTTCGGCATCCCACACGTGCTCCACGCCGCTGGCGTCGCGGTGGCGCTGCGGGCTCTTGAAGTCGTCGGGGTAAAGGATGATCTCGTGGAAGCCCTGGTACCAGTTCAGCTCGCCCAGGTGAAGCAGCGGTAGTTGCGCCTGGGCCGCCAGCAGCAGGCGCTGGCCGTCGTCCAGGGTGACTCCGGGCAGGGTGGTCAGGTGCTTGTCGTGCAAGAACAGCACGCAGGCTTCGCGCAGCCAGCGGTCTTCGTCGTCACTGATGCCGTCAAGCAGCGGCAGCTGCTGGCGCACGGCCTGCCATAGCGGCTCGTCAACCGGGTAGCGGGCCAGGGTGCGCCGGCGCCGCCAGGCGCTGAACGACCACATGGTCGGCTTAGTGGGCCTTGGCTGCGCGGCCCAGGCGGCCCCGCAGCAGGCCGAGGATCATCGGCACCAGCGACAGCACGATGATGGCCACCACCATCAGCGACAGGTGCTGCTTGATGAACGGCACGTTGCCGAAGAAGTAGCCGAGGGTTACCAGGCCGCCGACCCACAGCAGCGAGCCGACCACGCTGAAGGTGAGAAAGCGCGGGTAGTGCATGTGGGCAATGCCGGCGACGAACGGTGCGAAGGTGCGCAAAATCGGCAGGAAGCGCGCCAGGGTGACGGTTTTGCCGCCATGGCGGGCATAGAACTCGTGGGTGCGCTGCAGGTAGTCCTGGCGGAAGATCTTCGATTTGGGGTTGCTGAACAGCCGCTCGCCGGCGGTACGCCCGATCACGTAGTTGGTGCTGTCGCCCAGAATGGCCGCGGCCATCAGCAGGCCGGCCAGCAGTACCGGGTCCATGCCGCCGCCTGCAGCCACGGCGCCGGCAATGAACAGCAGCGAGTCGCCAGGCAGGAACGGCATCACCACCAGGCCGGTTTCGCAGAAGATCACGGTGAACAGGATGGCGTAGATCCAGGGGCCGTAGTTGGTGACCAGCAGATCGAGGTAGGCATCGAGATGCAGGATGAGGTCCAGCGGGTTGAAATCCATGTACAGCACCTGTGTTCTTGACCCGCTTCTACGGGCGCGCGATGACGGACGGCGTCTTTGGCGTGGGCAGATTCACCTGCAGAGAGGTAACTTTTCACACATGACAGGAGGGGGATTATACGGCGAAGCGGGGAAAGTGCCCGGGGAGTTTGTAGCGGGGGGTTACCAGGCGGCTTCGGTCGAAAGCGCCTCTGTAGGAGACCACACAGCCCTCTAGGGCTGCGCTGTCGCGCAGAGAACTGGGCACGAGCCCGCCGCGGCCCCTGTGGGAGCGGGCTTGTCGGGGTGCCGAACCACCGCGAAGCAGGCGACGCGGTGTCTGGCACCGGCTTCGCCGGTGTTCGCGGGCAAGCCCGCTCCCACAGGGTCGATGCGTCCGCTATTCCAGGCTGATCGGCAACACGTAGTTCTCGAACTCGGTGTCCTTGCGAAAACCGATCGACTCGTAGGTCTTGCGCGCCACCTCGTTGCCGCTGCTGGTGGACACGCGCATGCGCACGGCGTTGGTTTCGCGGGCCATCTTCTTGGCCTCGCGCATCAGGTGGTCGGCCACCAGCATGCGCCGCGAATCTTCGGCCACGTAGATGTCGTTGAGAATCCACACGCGCTTGAGCGACAGCGACGAAAAGCTCGGGTACAGCTGGCAAAAGCCCAGCAGCTTGCTGTCGTCGTCCTCTGGCATGGCCAGGTAGATCACCGACTCGCCGCGCTTGAGGCGCTTTTCCAGAAAGGTGCGCGAGGTGTCCGGGTAAGGCAGTTCGCCGTAGAACTCGCGGTACTTCACGAACAGCGGAGTGAGCAGGTCGAGGTATTCCAGGGTTGCCTTGATGATGCGCATGGGCGGGCCTCTGAGTCCATTGAGGGGATACGGCGGATTGCCAGCAGCGTTCAATCCGCATGCTGCCTAAAGCGGGCTACAAGCGCAATCCACCCTCGGTTACAGCTTTCTTACCCTTCGCCGAGCAGGAAGTTGCCGTTCTTGCTGACAGATCCGTCGTTTTCAAGGCTATGGACCTCGGCCTCGTCCTTCAGATTCACCCCCGACAGCTGGCGCCTGCAGGCCTCGCGCATCAGGTACAGCAGGCGATGGGCGGCCATGCCGTAGCTCAGGCCCTCCAGGCGCACGTTGGAGATGCAGTTGCGGTAGGCGTCGGTCAGGCCGACCTTGGGCGCATAGGTGAAGTACAGCCCCAGGCTGTCGGGCGAGCTGAGCCCGGGGCGTTCGCCGATCAGCATCACGGTCATGCGCGCGCCCAGCAACTCGCCCACCTCGTCGGCCACCGCCACCCGGCCTTGTTCCACCAGCACCACCGGGGCGCTGGTCCAGCCGTCGGCGGCGGCCTGTTCCTCGAAACGCGCCAGAAACGGCAAGGTGTGGCGGTGCACGGCCAGCGCCGACAGGCCGTCGGCGACGACGATGGCCAAATCGACGCCTCCGGGGTTGGCCTGCACATGCTCGCGCAGTTGCTGCGCCGAATCGTCATGCAGGCGCCGGCCCAAGTCGGGGCGTTGCAGGTACTGGTGGCGGTCGCTGGCGGCGCTGTGCAGCAGCAGGCTGTCGCGGCCACGCTCTTGCAGTTGCTGGCGCAAGCCTTGGTGATCGAACGGCAGGTGCACGGCATCGCGGGCCTGGGCATGGGCGTACTGGAAGTCCAGTTGCGCGCCGGTGGGCAGGCTGATGCCGGTGCGGCCCAGGGCGATGCGTGCCGGTGTGAGGTTGCGCAGGGCCAGCCAGGGGTTGTCGGTGCTCGGTGTGTGTCGGTCCATGGTCGTCCCTATGTCAACTGTGCCAAGGCCTGGCGGAAGGCCGGCGGCAGGTTGTCGCCGAAACGGATGCGCCCGTCGGCCTGGGTGAAGATGCCGGTGCGCGCAAGCCATGCCTCGAATTCCGGCCCCGGGCGCAGGCCCAGGGTCTGGCGGGCGTACAGCGCGTCGTGGAACGAGGTGGTCTGGTAGTTGAGCATGATGTCGTCGGAGCCGGGGATGCCCATGATGAAGTTGATCCCGGCTACTCCCAGCAGGGTCAGCAGGGTGTCCATGTCGTCCTGGTCGGCTTCGGCGTGGTTGGTGTAGCAGATGTCGCAGCCCATGGGCACGCCCAGCAGCTTGCCGCAGAAGTGGTCCTCGAGGCCCGCGCGGATGATCTGTTTGCCGTTGTACAGGTACTCCGGGCCAATGAAACCGACCACGGTATTGACCAGAAACGGCTTGAAGTGCCGTGCCACAGCATATGCGCGGGTTTCGCAGGTTTGCTGGTCGACGCCGTGGTGGGCGTTGGCCGACAGCGCACTGCCCTGGCCGGTCTCGAAATACATCAGGTTGTGCCCGGCGGTGCCGCGTTTGAGCGAAAGGCCTGCCTCGTAGCCCTCTTGCAGCACGTTGAGGTTGATGCCAAAGCCTGCATTGGCCGCCTCGGTGCCGGCGATCGACTGGAACACCAGGTCCAGCGGCACACCGCGGTTGATCGCCTCGATCGAGGTAGTGACGTGGGTGAGCACGCAGGCCTGGGTGGGGATGTCGTAGCGCTGGATGATGGCATCGAGCATCTCCAGCAGGGCGCAGATCGACGAAATGCTGTCGGTGGCCGGGTTGATGCCGATCATGGCGTCGCCGTTGCCGTACAGCAGGCCGTCGAGAATGCTGGCAGCAATACCGGCCGGCTCGTCGGTGGGGTGGTTGGGTTGCAGCCGGGTCGACAGCCGCCCGCGCAGGCCCATGGTGCCGCGAAACGCCGTGACCACGCGGATTTTCTGCGCCACCAGCACCAGGTCCTGCACGCGCATGATCTTCGATACCGCTGCGGCCATTTCCGGGGTCAGGCCGGGGGCCAGGGCGCGCAGGCTATGCTCGTCGGCATGCTCGCTGAGCAGCCAGTCGCGCAGGCCGCCGACGGTCAGGTGGCTGACCGGGGCGAAGGCTGCCTGGTCATGGGTGTCGACGATCAGCCGGGTGACTTCGTCCTGTTCATAGGGGATCAGCGCTTCATTCAAGAAATGCTTGAGCGGGATATCGGCCAGCGCCATCTGCGCCGCCACCCGCTCGCCATCGTTGCTGGCGGCAACGCCGGCCAGGTAGTCGCCGGAGCGCGCCGGGCTGGCCTTGGCCATTACCTCTTTGAGGCTGTCGAAGCGGTAAAGCTGGTTGCCCACCGTGTGTACGAAAACTGCCATACAGAATCTCCAGGGCGCCGCAGGGTTGGCCTGCGGCGCAAGTCTGCGATCAGTGCAGGGCCTCTTCGGCCTTCTGGATCGCGGCGAATTCCTCTTCCGGGGTGCCAGCCACCAGGTGATGACGGCTGTAGAAGGCGAAGTAGGCAATCAGCACGCCGTAGATCACCGCCGCGCCAATCACTACCCGCGGGTCTACCAGAAAGCCCGCCACCACGGCGATGCAGGCCAGTACCAGGGCCACGCCCGAGGTGAGCACGCCGCCCGGGGTGCGGTACGGGCGCTCCATCTTCGGCCGGCGGATACGCAGGGTGATGTGTGCGGCCATCATCAGCACATAGGACAGCGTAGCGCCGAATACCGCCACCAGAATCAGCAGGTCGCCTTGGCCTGTCAGCGACAGGGCAAAACCGATGATGCCTGGGATCACCAGGGCCAGCACCGGGGCCTTGCTCTTGTTGGTTTCGGACAGCTTGCGCGGCAAGTAGCCGGCGCGCGACAGGGCGAAGATCTGCCGCGAATAGGCGTAGATGATCGAGAAGAAGCTGGCGATCAGGCCGGCCAGGCCCACCAGGTTGACGAAGCCGCCCATCCAGGTGGAGCCGCCGTAGGCTTTGGACAGCGCCTCGACCAGCGGGTTGCCCGAGGCTTTCAGCGCTTCGGCGCCGGCGCCACCGGGGCCGACCACCAGAATCAGCAGGGCGAAGGCCAGCAACACCAGCATCGCGCCGATCAGGCCGCGCGGCAGGTCGCGTTTAGGGTTCTTGGTTTCTTCAGCGGCCAGCGGCACACCCTCCACTGCCAGGAAGAACCAGATGGCGTAGGGGATCGCCGCCCACACGCCCACGTAGCCGAACGGCAGGAAGCTGCTTGCACCAACAGCGTCAGTCTTGGCGATGTCGAACAGGTTGGCTGCATCGAAATGGGGCACCATGCCGATCAGGAACACCGCCAGGGCGATGGCGGCGACGGCGGTGATGATGAACATCAGTTTCAGCGCTTCACCCACCCCGAAGATGTGGATGCCGATGAACACGATGTAGAACGCCAGGTAAATCATCCAGCCGCCGATACCGAACAGCGACTGGCAGTAGGCACCGATGAACACGGCGATGGCCGCAGGGGCGATGGCGTACTCGATCAGGATCGCGGTGCCGGTAAGAAACCCGCCCCAGGGCCCGAAGGCGCTGCGGGCAAAGCCATAGCCGCCGCCGGCGGTAGGGATCATCGAAGACAGCTCGGCCAGCGAGAAGCACATGCACAGGTACATGGTGGCCATCAGCAGGGTGGCGAGGAACATGCCGCCCCAGCCGCCCTGGGCCAGGCCGAAGTTCCAGCCGGCGTAGTCGCCGGAGATCACGTAGGCCACACCCAGGCCCACCAGCAGCACCCAGCCTGCGGCGCCTTTTTTCAGTTCGCGTTGCTGGAAGTAGTCGGAGCCGACCTTTTCGAAATCGACGGAGGAGCTTGCCGGCGCGCCGGCGGAGTGATCGCTTGGCATGGATTCACCTGTTTTTTTTCTTGGTGGCCGGAGGGAGCCCGGGCCTTGGTGATTGTTTTGCAGGAAGCGAGCCAGAGCGGTTGGGGCTCTGGGATTGGGGTGTTGGGGCCGCTTTGCGGCCCATCGCGGCACAAGGCCGCTCCTTCAGGGGAATGCGGTCATCTGCAGGAGCGGCCTTGTGCCGCGATGGGCTGCGTAGCATCCCCACTACGCGGTTTAGAAGAAGCCCAACGGGTTGATGTCGTAGCTCACCAGCAGGTTCTTGGTCTGCTGGTAGTGGTCGAGCATCATCTTGTGGGTTTCACGGCCGACGCCGGACTTCTTGTAGCCACCGAACGCGGCATGCGCCGGGTACAGGTGGTAGCAGTTGGTCCACACGCGGCCGGCCTTGATGCCGCGGCCCATGCGGTAGGCGCGGTTGATGTCGCGGGTCCACACACCGGCACCCAGGCCGAACTCGGTGTCGTTGGCAATCGCCAGGGCTTCGGCTTCATCTTTGAACGTGGTGACGCTGACCACCGGGCCGAAGATTTCTTCCTGGAACACGCGCATCTTGTTGTTGCCCTTGAGCAGGGTCGGCTGGATGTAATAACCGGTGGCCAGCGAGCCTTCGAGCTGCTCCACCTTGCCGCCGGTCAGCAGTTCGGCGCCTTCTTCCTGGGCAATCTTCAGGTACGACTGGATCTTCTCGAACTGCTGCTGCGAGGCCTGGGCGCCGACCATGGTGTCGGTGTCCAGCGGGTCGCCGCGCTTGATCTGCAGCACCTTCTTCATCACCACTTCCATGAACTGCGGGTAGATCGACTCCTGCACCAGTGCCCGCGACGGGCAGGTGCACACCTCGCCCTGGTTGAAGAACGCCAGCACCATGCCTTCGGCGGCCTTGTCGATGAAGCTTGGCTCGGCCTGCATGATGTCTTCGAAGTACACGTTCGGCGACTTGCCGCCCAGCTCGACGGTGGACGGGATGATGTTCTCGGCGGCGCACTTCATGATGTGCGAGCCCACCGGGGTGGAGCCGGTAAAGGCGATCTTGGCGATGCGCTTGCTGGTGGCCAGCGCTTCACCGGCCTCGCGGCCATAACCCTGCACCACGTTGAGCACGCCCTTGGGCAGCAGGTCGCCGATCAGCTCCAGCAGTACGGTAATGCCCAGCGGGGTCTGTTCGGCCGGCTTGAGCACCACGCAGTTGCCGGCGGCCAGGGCCGGGGCGAGCTTCCAGGCGGCCATCAGCAGCGGGAAGTTCCACGGGATGATCTGCCCGACCACGCCCAGCGGCTCGTGAATGTGGTAGGCCACGGTGGTTTCGTTGATTTCGGCAGCGCCGCCTTCCTGGGCGCGAATGCAGCCGGCGAAGTAGCGGAAGTGGTCCACCGCCAGCGGGATGTCGGCGTTCAGGGTTTCGCGGATTGGCTTGCCGTTGTCCCAGGTTTCGGTGATGGCCAGCAGTTCAAGGTTCTGCTCGATGCGGTCGGCAATGCGCAGCAGCACGTTGGAGCGGTCCTGCACCGAGGTGCGGCCCCAGGCGTCGGCGGCGGCATGGGCGGCATCCAGGGCTTTGTCGATGTCTTCGGCGGTGGAGCGGGGGAACTCGGCGATCAGCTTGCCGTTGACCGGGGAGGTGTTCTCGAAATACTGCCCCTTCACCGGCGCCACGAACTCACCACCGATGTAGTTGCCGTAGCGGCTCTTGAAGTTGACCTTCGCGCCGTCGGTGCCGGGATGTGCATAACGCATGATGTGTCTCCTGGTCGTTGTGATTGTTGCGGAGTTTCAAAGCGTAGAGCAAAGGTCGGGCCAGCGCCTGGAGGCCCTTGCCAATCAATGACTTGGGTCATTTATTCAGGGGCCGGCGCGGGGTGCTGTACCGCAGGTGGCACAGCCTGGGTGACACTTTGTACCGCTTGTGGCACGACCGGTGACTCGGTGGTCAGTGCACCATTGCAAAGCATGGGCGGCTGGAGGATGCTGGCGGCACGTGTCATCTGCGGAGAACAACAAAAATGCAGAGCAACCCGTTCAGCCGCCATGCCCAGCAAGTGCTGACCGTTGCCCACGGCCAGGCCAGCGGGCCGGGCAGCGACCCATCGATTGCTCGCTCCTGGCTGCGTTGCCTTGAGGACTACCACCTCGACCCGGCCCGCGCCCAGGCCCCGGTGGTGCTGGAGCACGGCCGCCTGCTGGAGAGCCGTGAAGGCCTGCGCCAGGTGCTGCAAATTGCCGACCACGAAATGAACAGCCTGCACCAGCAGTTGTCCGGTGCCGGGCATGCGGTGCTGCTCACCGATGCCCGCGGGGTGATCCTCAACTGCGTCACCGCTCCCAGCGAGCGGCGCATCTTCGAGCGCGCCGGCCTGTGGTTGGGCGCTGACTGGAGCGAAGCCCGCGAGGGCACCAACGGCATCGGCACCTGCCTGGTGGAGCGCCAGGCCCTGACCATTCACCAGGACGAGCACTTTCGCGGGCGCCACACCGGGCTGACCTGCTCGGCCAGCCCGGTGTTCGACCCCCATGGCGAGCTGCTGGCGGTGCTCGACGTGTCATCGGCGCGCCCGGACGTGTCGCGCCAGAGCCAGTTCCACACCATGGCGCTGGTCAACCTGTCGGCGAAGATGATCGAAAGCTGTTACTTCCTGCGCCACTTCGAACAGCAATGGCTGCTGCGTTTTCACCTGCAGGCCGAGTCGGTCGGGCTGTTCAGCGAGGGGTTGCTGGCTTTCGATGGCGACGGGCGCATCTGCGCCGCCAACCAGGGCGCGCTGAACCTGCTGGGGACCATCCGTGGCGGGGTGTTGGGCAAGCCGGTGGAAATGTTCTTCGCCTGCAACCATGACGAATTGTTCAGCCGCGCCACGCCACAAGGCAGCGCGGCCTGGCCGCTGCATACCCGCGACGGGCGCCAGGTGTTCGCCAGCCTGCGCGGCCAGGCGCGCACGCCGATATGGCCGGTGGCATTGGCGCAACCGCAGCGCGAGGCCGAGCCCGGCATCTGCCTGCTCGACCCGGCCTTGCAGCAGGAGTTTCGCCGGGCGGTGCGGGTGTTCGAGCGTGATGTGCCGTTGTTGCTGCGCGGCGAGACCGGTTGCGGCAAGGAGGCCTTCGCCCAGGCCGTGCACCAGGCCAGCGCCCGCCGGCACAAGCCGCTCGTGGCGATCAACTGCGCGTCGATCCCCGAGAGCCTGATCGAGAGCGAGCTGTTCGGTTACCGCGGCGGCAGCTTTACCGGCGCGCGCAAGGAGGGCATGCGCGGCAAGTTGCTGCAGGCCGACGGCGGTACCTTGTTGCTGGACGAGATCGGCGACATGCCGCTGGCGCTGCAGACCCGCCTGCTGCGGGTGCTGGAGGAGCGCCAGGTTGTGCCCATCGGTGGCGAGGCGCAGGCGGTGGATGTGCGTATCGTCAGTGCCACCCACCGCGACCTTTTGGAGCGCGTGGCGCAGGGCACTTTCCGCGAAGACCTTTATTACCGGCTCAATGGCCTCGAAGTGGCGCTGCCGGCGGTGCGCGAGCGCAGCGACAAGGGGCAGTTGCTGGACTTTCTGCTGCGCCAGGAGGCGCAGGGCCAGCCAGTGGCTCTGGAGCCAGGTGCCCGCCAGGCGCTGCTGGATTTTGCCTGGCCGGGCAACGTGCGGCAGATGCGCAATGTGCTGCGCACCTTGGTGGCGTTGTGTGATGAAGGCCGGGTCGAGTATCAGGACCTGCCCGCCGTTGTTCGCCGCGGCGCAATCCCTGTAGGAGCGGGCTTGCCCGCGAATGCGTCCGACCAGACACCGCATGGCGAGGGCGTTGCCCTCGATCGCGGGCAAGCCCGCTCCCACAGGTCAGCGGTGAATCTCGAGGACGCCGAACGTCACGCCCTGCTGACTGTGCTGGAAGCAAAACGCTGGCACCTGACCCAGGTCGCCGAGCACCTGGGCATCAGCCGCAACACCCTGTATCGGAAACTGCGCAAACACGGCATCGCCAGGGCTGGCTGAGCGAAACAGCGGGTGCGATTTCCCTCGCCCTGGGCTACCCTGCCTCGAAGTTTTGCGAGGTCGACCATGCACATTCACATTCTCGGTATCTGCGGCACTTTCATGGGCTCGCTGGCGGTGCTGGCCAAGGAACTTGGCCACCGCGTCACGGGCTCCGACGCCAACGTCTATCCCCCCATGAGCACCCAGCTCGAAGCCCAGGGCATCGAGCTGACCCAGGGCTATGACCCGGCCCAACTGGAGCCGGCCCCGGACCTGGTGGTGATCGGCAACGCCATGTCGCGGGGCAACCCTGCGGTGGAGTACGTGCTGAACAAGGGCCTGCCTTATGTGTCCGGCCCGCAGTGGCTGGCCGACCATGTGCTGCAGGGCCGTTGGGTGCTGGCAGTGGCCGGTACCCACGGCAAGACCACCACCAGCAGCATGCTGGCCTGGGTGCTGGAGCACGCCGGCATGAGCCCGGGCTTCTTGATCGGCGGCGTGCCGCAGAACTTCTCGGTATCCGCCCGCCTGGGCGATACGCCGTTCTTCGTGGTCGAGGCCGACGAATACGACAGCGCGTTCTTCGACAAGCGCTCCAAGTTCGTCCATTACCACCCGCGCACCGCGATCCTCAACAACCTTGAGTTCGACCACGCCGACATCTTCCCCGACCTTGCGTCCATCGAGCGGCAGTTCCACCACCTGGTACGCACCATCCCCAGTGAAGGCCTGGTCATCCACCCGACCACCGAAGCTGCGCTGGAGCGGGTCATCGGCATGGGCTGTTGGACCCCGGTGCAAACCACCGGCGCCGGTGGCCAGTGGCAGGCGCGCCTGCTCAGCCCAGACGGCTCGCGCTTCGAGGTGCTGTTCGAGGGGGTTGCCCAAGGTGTGGTGGACTGGGCCCTGACCGGCCAGCACAACGTCGCCAACGCCCTGGCCACCCTGGCCGCCGCGCGCCACGTTGGCGTGGTGCCGGCCATGGCGATCGATGGCCTGAGCGCGTTCAAGAGCGTCAAGCGGCGCATGGAGAAGGTCGCCGAAGTGCAAGGCGTGACCATCTATGACGATTTCGCCCACCACCCGACCGCCATTGCCACCACCCTCGATGGCCTGCGCAAGCGCGTTGGCGAGGCGCCGGTGATTGCCGTCATCGAGCCGCGCTCCAACTCCATGAAGCTCGGCGCGCACCGCGACGGCTTGCCAGAAAGCGTCAATGACGCCGACCAGGTGATCTGGTACGCACCGCCCAACCTGGGCTGGGACCTGGCCGGCACGGCGGCCGAATGCAAGGTGCCGAGCGTGGTTGCCGACAGCCTCGAGGCGATCATCGAACGCATCAAGGGCCAGGCGCGCCCGGGCACCCACGTGGTGATCATGAGTAACGGCGGCTTCGGCGGCCTGCACGGCAAGCTGGCCGAGGCGCTCAAGTGAGCGGCCCGGAACGCATCACCCTGGCCATGACCGGCGCCTCTGGTGCGCAGTATGGCCTGCGCCTGCTCGACTGCCTGGTGCGCGAGGACCGCGAGGTGCACTTTCTGATCTCCAAGGCCGCGCAGTTGGTGATGGCCACCGAGACTGACGTGGTGCTGCCGGCCAAGCCCCAGGCGATGCAGGCGTTTCTGACCGAGTACACCGGCGCTGCCGACGGGCAGATCCGCGTGTACGGCAAGGAAGACTGGATGTCGCCGGTAGCCTCGGGCTCCGGCGCGCCGGCGGCGATGGTGGTGGTGCCGTGCTCCACCGGCACGCTGTCGGCTATCGCCACCGGTGCCTGCAACAACCTGATCGAACGTGCCGCGGACGTCACTCTGAAAGAGCGCCGGCAGTTGATTCTGGTGCCGCGCGAGGCGCCGCTGTCGACCATTCACCTGGAGAACATGCTCAAGCTGTCGCAGATGGGCGCGGTGATGCTGCCGGCGGCGCCGGGGTTCTATCACCAGCCGCAGACCATCGATGACCTGGTGGACTTCGTGGTGGCGCGCATTCTCAACCTGCTGAACATCCCGCAGGACATGCTGCCGCGCTGGGGTGAGCATCACTATGGGGTTGATGATTGAAACGGCTGCTGGCGGGGCTGCTGGTGCTGGGTGCGCTGGGTGGCTGCGCCACGGTGCGCACGCTGGATGCGAACAAGCCCGGGGCGCCGGTGGTGTACGCCGGTACGCGCCTGGATTTGTACGTGATGAACGGTGGGTGCTGCCCGCTGGATCGCTTTGGGGCAGAGGCACCGGCGTATCCGCGGTTGGACCTGCCGGGCAGTGCGTTGCTGGATACGCTGCTTTTGCCGTTGTCGTTGCTGACGGCGGCGGGGGTGGGGTTTAACGCGACCGGTGGGTTGTAGGTGAGATAAGCCGCTTGCTCAGTACCCTGTAGGAGCGGCACAAGGCCGCTCCTACAAGGATCGTGCTGTAGGGAAGGGTTACTTCTTGCCCAACCTGCGCAACTCATCCGACTCGACCACCCGCACCCCGTCTTCCTCCTCCAGCGCCAGGCGCCACAGCGCTCGGGCCAGGGTGCAGGCCTCGATACCGCGGTACTTGCCGGGGATCAGCCTGGCGAACGGCGCCGCGACCATTTCGCCCAGGCGCGGCTCCATGCGCTCGCCCAGCAACAGCGACGGCCGCACGATGGTCAATTGCGGCCAGTCCTGGTCCTTCAGCGCCTGCTCCATTTCGCCCTTGACCCGGTTGTAGAAGATCGACGATTTGGGGTCGGCGCCCAGGGCGCTGACCACCAGCAGGTGGCGCGCGCCCATCTCGCGGGCGCGCTTGCTGAAGGCCACCACCATGTCCAGATCGACAGCACGGAACGCCGATTCCGAGCCCGCCTGCTTGAGCGTGGTGCCCAGGCAGCAGAAGGCGATATCCACGCGGCCGGCCAGTTGCGGGAGAAACACGGCCGGGTCGCCCACCGGGTTTTCCAGGTGCGGGTGCTCGGCCAGCGGCCGACGGGTCGGCGCCAGTACGCGGCTGATGGTGGGTTCGTTGAGCAAGCGGTCGAGCAGGTGTTCACCCGTCAGACCCGTGGCACCGGCAAGCAGGACATGCTGAGGCGTCAAATACATGATGTCTCTCCCTTGTTACATCACAGCTTAGTGGGCGCCTGGGGTTTTTGCCTGGCCCCCGCTGCGGGTTGCGCGTCATTGCGCAAGGCTGTTTCGGCTTGCTGCTGGCGCAGCCGCTGCCAGTGTGCAAGCACCGGCTTCGGCGCCCAGATTTGCGGCTCGGAAGCTTCGAAACCTTCCCTGCGTTCCCTTTCGGCAACGCTGTCGCGCGCCAGTTCAAACGCCTGCTTGAGGTCATCGGTCTGGTTCAGCGCCTGGGCGAACAGGGCGTCGCCAAAGTAGGTGAAGTCGGCTTCTTCGGAACAGCCGAACGACACCCGGTCGGGGCGTGCGGCGGTCATGATCAGGGTGCGGTCATCCTTCAGCGGGGCGATATAACCACCGGAATAACAGGCCGAGATGACGATGACCTTGTCGCGCTCCTTGAGCGGGGCCAGGGCGCTGGCCAGCTCGTCGGCGGACAGGTCGGCCAGTTGCAGGCGCGGCTGGTCGAGCACCAGCTGGTGGTCCTGGCTGCCGTGGCTGGTCAGGTAGATGAACACCAGGTCTTCCGGGCCGCTGCGCTCGGCGATCACCCGGGCGGCGCGGGTCAGGCTCTCGCGGGTGGCCATGGGGCGGGTAGCCATGTGGTCGCGGTGGTTGACCAGAGTGACCTGGCCGTGGGCGCCGAAGCGTACCTTGAGCATGTTGCTGACGTAGTCGGCTTCGCGCATGAACACGCTCTGCTGGCCATCACCGGCCACCACCAGGCTGTACAACTGCACCGGCGGCACCGAGCGCGGCACCTTGGCCAGGGCATCGTCGAGCAGCTTGCCCTGCTTGAGCAGGGCCAGGTCCAGCGGGTCGGGCAGGGCCTTGCCCTGGTCGTTGCGTACCCGCACGCCATTGACCCAGTAACCGCTTTCGACCCGGCCATTGGCCTGGGTCAGGCGGCCGCTGCCCTGGTAGGCGTCGTCGGCGAAACCGCCGCTGTACTCGCTGCCGTCGGCCAGTTGCAGGGTGCCCTTGCCGTTGAAGCGCCAGTCGCGAAAGCCGCCCTTGTAGTGGCTGCCGTCGCTGCCCAGCAGCTCGCCTTCGCCGCTCAGCGAGCCGTCCTTGAAGTCGCCGATCCATACATCGCCGTCGGCGTTCTCGTAGCGGCCACGGCCTTCGAGGCGGTTATCCTTGAATTCACCGATGTACTGCTCGCCATCGGCGCTGTCGTAGGTGCCGGCACCCTGCAGGTGGCCGTCGATGAAATGCCCGCCGAACTGGTTGCCGGCGGCGTCGCTGCGTACCCCGGCGCCGTTGGGCTTGCCCTTGGCGAACAGGCCCTGGTAGCGGCTGCCGTCGGCCATCTCCAGCAGGCCGGCGCCGTCGTACTGGTCGTCCTTGAACTGGCCGCGGTAGGTCTGGTCGTGCTGCTTGAGGGTGCCTTCGCCGTCGCGCCGGCCGTGCTTGAAGGTGCCGGCGTAGTGGCTGCCCGGGGTGCTCAGGTCGCCCAGGCCCTCGAACAGGCCCTGGTTGAACTGGCCGCGGTAGACCTCGCCGTTGCTGCCGTGCCATTCACCTTGGCCGTGCCACTGGCCATCCTTGAACGCGCCGGCGTACCAGCTGCCGTTGGGGTAGTCGATGCGCCCTTCACCCTGCAGCAGGCCATTGACCACCTGCCCCCGGTAGCGCCCGCCGTCGGGCAGGCGCGCGTCGGGCGGCGACAAGGGTTCGCCCTCGCCACAGGCGGCGAGCAGCAGTGCGAGGGTCAGAGGGAGCAGTGGGCGCATGGCGGGGTCCGGGCGAAACGATGCGCCGAGTATGCCGCACAATGATGGCGCTGGTGAATTGTGCTGCAGCATCGCCGGCAAGCTGGCCCCTGCAGGAGCCGGCTTGCCGGCGATCGGGCCCGGTCAGACGAAGCAGAGCGACAGGGGCTCGGCGATATAGGCCGGTTTCTCCTCGCCCTCAATTTCCAGCGTGGCGGTGGCCTTGAGCAGCCATTGCCCGGGCTTCTTCTCGGTCACCTCAGCCAGCTCAAGCTTCAGGCGCACCTTGCTGTCGACCTTCACTGGCTGGATGAAGCGCACGCTGTCCAGCCCGTAGTTGACCACCATCTTCAGCCCCTCGGGCAGCACGATGATGTCCTCCATCAGCTTGGGCAGCAGCGACAGGGTGAGAAAACCATGGGCGATGGTGGTGCCGAACGGGGTTTTGGCGGCTTTTACCGGGTCGACATGGATGAACTGAAAATCGCCGGTGGCTTCGGCGAACAGGTTGATGCGGTCTTGGTCGATCTTCAGCCAGTCGGAACGTCCCAACTCCTTGCCAACGTACTGCGCAAGCTCTGTAACCGGTACATAGGGCATCGCGACTCTCCAGGTTGTCATTTGGTACGAAGGTGCAAGATCAGCACGGCGAACCGTTTCAGTCAAGTTGACCGCTTTTCGGCGAATATCGCCTTATAGGCACTTGCTTAGCGTGCTTATAATGGCCGCCTGCTTTCGGGAGGTCCGTATGCTGTTGCGTGGTTTGACCTGGCTGGTGCTGTTCCAGCTGCTGGGGACGGCGATCAATCACCTGTTCCTGCACATCCTGCCCGGGCCGATCATCGGCCTGCTGTTGCTGTTGGCCTACCTGATGCTTCGCGGCGAGGTAGGCAAGCCGCTCAACGAGGCGGCCGGCAGCCTGCTGCGCTACCTGCCTTTGCTGCTGGTGCCGCCGGCGGTGGGGGTGATGGTGTATGCCAAGGACATTGCTGCGGATTTCTGGGCCATCGTCGGTGCATTGGTGCTTTCCTGCCTGGCCACCCTGGTGCTGGTCGGCGTGCTGATGCAAAAGCTCATTCAACGCCAGGGCGAGCGTGAGGACCAGCCATGAACCTCGACTGGCACGGCGCCCTGGAGGCGCTCATCCACCACCCGCTGTTCGGCATCGGCATCACCCTGGCGGCCTACCAGTTGGTGTTGGCGGCTTATGAGAAAACCCGCTGGATCTTCCTGCAGCCGGTGCTGGTATCGATGCTGCTGGTGATCGGCGTGCTGCTGCTGTGCGGCATCGACTATGCCGAATACCGCAAGAGCACCGAAATCATGAATATCCTGCTGGGCCCGGCCACCGTGGCCCTTGCAGTGCCGCTGTACCTGAACCTGCGGCGCATTCGTCAGCTGTTCTGGCCGACCTTTACTACGCTGGTAGTCGGAGGCCTGTTCGCCACCGTGGCCGGTGTTGGGCTAGCTTGGTGGTTCGGTGCCGAACACATGATCCTGATGACCATGGCGCCGAAGTCGGTCACCTCGCCGATTGCCATGCTGGTGGCCGAGCAGATCGGCGGCGTGGCGGCCCTGGCGGCGGTGTTCGTGTTGATCACCGGGGTGATCGGGGCGATCTTCGGCCCGGCGCTGCTCAACCGCCTGGGGGTGCTCAGCCCCGAGGCCCGGGGCATGGCGCTGGGGGTGAGTGCCCACGCGGTGGGCACCTCGGTGGCCTTGCAGGAAGGTGACGAATGCGGTGCTTTCGCCGCGCTGGCAATGAGTTTGATGGGCGTGGCCACGGCGGTGTTCCTGCCGCTGGCGGTCAGCCTGGTGGCCTGAGGACTGCACATGACGCTACCGCTGTTTCCCCTGAATACCGTGCTGTTTCCCGGTTGTCTGCTCGACTTGCAGATTTTCGAGGCGCGCTACCTGGACATGATCGGCCGCTGCATGAAGCAGGGCGAAGGTTTTGGCGTGGTGTGCATTCTCGAGGGCGAGCAGGTGGGCAAGGCGCCGCCGGCGGTGGCCTCGGTCGGTTGCGAGGCGCTGATTCGCGATTTCGTGCAGCAGGACAACGGCTTGCTGGGTATTCGCGTCGAGGGTGTGCGGCGTTTTCGCGTGGCGCAGACCGAGGTGCGCAAGGACCAGTTGCTGGTGGGCGAGGTGCAGTGGTTACCGGAAACCGCCGACAGCCCGCTGGTAGAACAGGACGATGACTTGCTGGCGTTGCTGCTGGCGCTGGGCGAACACCCGATGGTCGAGGCGCTGGACATGCCGCGTGATGTGGATGGCCGGCAGTCGCTGGCCAACCAGTTGGCCTACCTGCTGCCGTTCATGGAAGAGGACAAGCTCGACCTGCTGGCGATGGACTCGCCCCAGGTGCGCCTGGAGGCGATCCAGACCTTGCTGGAGCGGATTCAGGGCGAGCTGTTCGCCTGAGCAGAAGGTCGATGCGGTCCTACAGGGTTTGGTGATACCTGAGGGCAGCCAGTCAATACTGGTAGCGCAACAACGCCTGCGGCAACGCATGCAGCATGAAGAACGCCAGCAGCGCCATGCACGCCGGCAGCACCAGCCACCACACCCGCTGCGACAGCGCCGTCAGCGGCTGGCGGTGTTGCACAAGGGTCAGGCTCAGCGCGCATACGCAGCAGGCCAGCAGTGCCCCGGCGAGGATGTCGGTCGGCCAGTGCGCCCCCAGGTACACCCGCGACAAGGCAATGGCCAGCGCCGGTATGCAACCCAGCATCACCCAGGTCAGGCGCATGCGCGGCGGCTGGCTGCGCCCGGCCAGTACTGCCAGCACCAGAAAGAACGCGAACGACGCCGAACTGTGACCGCTGGGCATGCTGTAGCTGGTCAGCGGGTCAGTGAGCACCTCTGGTCGGGCGCGGGCAAACAGCCACTTCAGTGTACCGTTGGCGCACGCCGTACCTATCAGCGCGGCGCCTGCGAACACCGCGTGGCGCCACTGCCGGGCCAGCAGCAACAGGCCGGTGAGCAGGCCGCCCAGGAAGAACTGGGTACGGAAGTCGCCCAGGCGGGTGACCATCACCAGTATGCCGTCCAGGGCCTGGCTGCGATGCTCCTGCACCAGGGTCATCACGCCCTGGTCGAACGCGTTCAGGTACGGCCAGCCGATGAACAACGCAGCCACCGCCAGGCCGCTCAGGGCGGCGATCAGCCGGGTGCCATTGCGCTGGTCGCGAATGCTGTAGCTCAGGCTCAGGCCGATCAGTACCGCGAGGGTGCCGACCACCGCGCCAGCCTGCGGCCAGAAGCCTTCGGGCAGTGGCAGGCGCATGGCCGCGCCGGTAGCCCAGCCTGGCAGCAGGTAGGCCACCGACCAGCCGGCGCCGGCCACCAGGCTGACCACGATGAAGCGTGGCAGGGGCATGTCGAACATGCCGGCGACCATCGGCAGCATCGGCCGCAGCGGGCCGATGAAACGCCCTACCAGCAGGCTGGCGATGCCGTAGCGCTGGAAGTACGCCTCGGCGCTGCCGATCCACTCGGGGTGGCTGCGCAGCAATGGCAGGCGGCGGATGTTCTGGTGGAAATACTTGCCGATGGTGTAGGAGATGGCGTCACCCAGCAGGCCGCCGAGAAACCCCAGCAGCAGGGTTTCGCCCAGGCTGAAGGCGCCGCTGCCGGCCAGCACGGCCACGGCGAACAGCAGTACGGTGCCGGGCACGATGATGCCGGCAATGGCCAGGCATTCCACGCAGGCGACCAGGAAGATCGCCAGGCCCAGCCACTGGGGGTTGGCGCCTAGCCAGGCGGTCAGGCTGTCGAGCCATTGGCCCATGGGTCAGTTTCCTTGTTCCAGAATGAAGAAGTCACGGCCTTCGACCTGCCCGCGGCGCAAAGGGTTGCGGGTGCAGAAGCGCGCGTAGTCGGCATCGACGAAGCGGTACGGCAGGTGCTCGTCGCGGCCATGGGGAATGCCCAGCCGTGCCGCCTGTATCACCCGCGGCACTTGAATGGCGCAGTCCTCGACGTACAGACGCTCGGGGTCGAAGCGCTGCGCGTCCCAGTGCGGCACTTTCAGGCCCATGGCCCGGCACAGCAGGGTCTGGCCGTTGCACAGGCGCTCGGGCGGGCGCAGCGCGCCGCTGGCGTCGGGGTTGTTCAGCTGCATCTGCGCCAGGCTGTTTTCGTCGCTCAGGGCATCGGTGAAGGGGTAGGCCGACTTGATCAGTACCGCGTTGCCCGGGCCCTGGGCGCTGAAGTTCAGCGAATCGCCGCCGCGGGCGTAGTACATGTAGATATGCCCGCCGTCGAGGAACAGCGCCTTGCGTTTTTCGGTGTAGCCGAGGGAGGCGTGGCTGCCTTTGTCGGTAAGGTAGTAGGCCTCGGTTTCGATGATGCGGGCCGCCAGCCACAGGTTGCCGTGGCGGTGGCGGATGACCTTGCCCAGCAGGTCGCGGGCGAGGGTCTGCGCATCGCGGTCGAAGAAGCTGTCGGGCAGGGCGCGGGCGGGGCAGGGGGCTGGCATGCGGGCGCTTCGTGGTGGTGAAGGCGGGGATGATAGCAATGAATGGCTTAATCGAGGCTGAATCGCGGTTGCTTCTTCGCGGGTAAACCCGCTCCCACAGGGCCCGCGCAAACGCTGTGGGAGCGGGTTTACCCGCGAAGGGCTGGATCCGGCTCGGATAATTCCGATACGGTCAGTTACATCTTTCCTACGCATTACTTCCAGCCATTTTCTACCATCCGCCACCCGCCGCTGGGCGTACCGGGGCGCGCCAGTTATAATCAGCCGATTTCCCCTTTGCCAAGACACCGAGCCCATGACCGAGTCCGTTCTTGACTACATGACCCGCCTGGGTCGCGCCGCCCGCGAGGCCTCGCGCGTGATCGGGCGTGCCAGCACCGCGCAGAAGAACCGCGCCCTGCAGGCCGCCGCCGACGCGCTGGACGCCGCCCGCGACGCGCTCACCGCAGCCAACGAACAGGACCTGGCCAACGGCCGCAAGAACGGCCTGGAGCCGGCGCTGCTCGACCGCCTGGCACTCACCCCGGCGCGCATCGACGGCATGATCACCGGCCTGCGCCAGGTCGCCAGCCTGCCGGACCCGGTCGGCGCCATCCGTGACATGAGCTACCGCCCGTCGGGCATCCAGGTTGGCAAGATGCGTGTGCCGCTGGGCGTTATCGGCATCATCTACGAGTCGCGCCCCAACGTGACCATCGACGCTGCCAGCCTGTGCCTCAAGTCGGGCAACGCCACCATCCTGCGTGGCGGCTCCGAAGCCATCCACTCCAACCGCGCCATCGCCACCTGCATCCAGCGTGGCCTGGCCGAGGCCGGCCTGCCGCCGGCGGTGGTGCAGGTGGTCGAGACCACCGACCGTGAAGCGGTCGGCGCGCTGATCAGCATGCCCGAGTTCGTCGACGTGATCGTCCCCCGTGGCGGCCGCGGCCTGATCGAGCGCATCAGCCGCGACGCGCGGGTGCCGGTGATCAAGCACCTGGACGGCATCTGCCACGTGTTCGTCGACCAGCACGCCGACCTGGACAAGGCCTGGCGCGTGGCATTCAACGCCAAGACCTACCGCTACGGCATTTGCGGCGCCATGGAAACCCTGCTGGTGGATGCGCAGGTGGCCGAGGGCTTCCTGCCGGAAATGGCCCGCCGCTTCGTCGAGAAGGGCGTCGAGCTGCGCGGTTGCGAACGTACCCGGGCGATCATCGACGCCAAGCCTGCCAGCGAAGACGACTGGCACACCGAATATCTCGACGCCATCCTGTCGGTTCGCGTGGTCGACGGCCTGGACCAGGCCATCGAGCACATCAACCACTACGGCTCGCACCACACCGACTCGATCATCACCGAGCACCAGGGCCAGGCCCGGCGCTTCATGGCCGAGGTCGACTCGGCGTCGGTCATGCTCAACACCCCGACCTGCTTCGCCGACGGCTTCGAGTACGGCCTGGGCGCAGAGATCGGCATCTCCACCGACAAGCTTCACGCCCGTGGCCCGGTGGGCCTCGAAGGCCTGACCTGCGAGAAGTACGTGGTGATCGGCGACGGCCAGCTACGCGGCCAGGAGTCCTGCTGAGTTGAGCAAGGCTGCGGCAGTCCGGCGCATCGGCATTCTTGGCGGAACCTTCGACCCGGTGCACATCGGCCACCTGCGCAGCGCGCTGGAAGTGGCCGAGTTCATGCGCCTGGACGAACTGCGCCTGCTGCCCAACGCCCGCCCGCCGCACCGCGACACCCCGCAGGTGGCGCCCGAGGACCGGCTGGCCATGGTGCGCGGCGCGGTCGAAGGGGTAGCTTGCCTGAGCGTCGATGCCCGCGAGCTTGCCCGCGACAAGCCGTCGTACACCATCGACACGCTGGAGTCGGTGCGCTGCGAGCTGAACCCCCACGACCAGCTGTACCTGGTGCTGGGTTGGGATGCCTTTTGCGGTTTGCCCAGCTGGCACCGCTGGGAAGAATTGCTGCAACACTGTCACATCCTGGTGCTGCAACGCCCGGATGCCGACGTAGAACCCCCTGACGAGCTGCGCAATTTGCTGGCAGCCCGTTCACAGAGCGATCCCACCGCCATGTCCGGCCCGGCGGGGCACATTTCGTTCGTCTGGCAGACCCCGCTTGCGGTGTCCGCCACGCAGATCCGACAGCTGCTGGCCAGTGGCAAGTCGGTTCGGTATCTGGTGCCGGACGCAGTACTGGCCTACATCGAGGCGCACGGCCTGTACCGTGCGTCCAACTGACGGCGCCGGCTGGCGCCTCAATCAATGAGTTGAACGAGTTTTATATGACCAAGCAGAAAATCAATGGCGAAGAACTGGTCGAGCTGGCCAAGGCCGCGCTGGAAGACGTCAAGGCCCAGGACATCCAGGTCATCGACGTGCGCGACAAGCACAGCCTGACCGACTACATGATCATTGCCACCGGTACCTCCAACCGCCAGATCAACGCGATGCTGGAAAAGGTCCGCGAAGTCGTCAAGGCCAAGGGCGCGCAGCCCCTGGGCGAAGAAGGCAAGGGCGACAGCGACTGGGTGCTGCTGGACCTGAACGACGTCATCGTGCACATGATGACCGCCGCTGCCCGCCAGTTCTACGACCTGGAGCGCCTGTGGCTGGGTGCCGAGCAGAGCCGTGCCGCCGATGCCAAGCACCACAGCCCGGAAAACGCCAGCGACTACTTCACCGACAAGCTCAAAGACCGGGAATAAGGAAGCGCCGTGCGCCTGCGCCTGATCGCGGTCGGCTCGCGCATGCCCAAGTGGGTTGAGGAAGGCTGGCATGAATATGCCAAGCGCCTGCCCCCTGAGCTTGCGCTGGAGCTGGTGGAAATCCCGCTGAACACCCGTGGCAAGAATGCCGATGTCGCCCGCCTGATCCGTCAGGAGGGCGAGGCGATGCTGAGCAAGGTGCAGCCCGGGGAACGCATCGTCACCCTCGAGGTCCATGGCAAGCCCTGGAGCACCGAGCAACTGGCGGGCGAGCTGGACCGTTGGCGCCTGGACGCGCGTACGGTCAACCTGATGGTGGGCGGCCCGGAAGGGCTGGCGCCGGAGGTCTGTGCGCGCAGCGAACAGCGCTGGTCGCTGTCGCCGCTGACCTTGCCGCACCCGTTGGTACGGATACTGATCGGCGAGCAGATCTACCGCGCCTGGACCGTGTTGTCCGGGCACCCCTACCACAAATGAACCTGTAAGCCCGCCGATGCCGCAGCAGATCCCCCTCAAGGACCACGAGAAAGACGCCCGCCTGGTGCGTAACCGCGTCGTCGTGGGCGCTGTGGCGATCATGCTGCTGATCTGCGTGCTGATTGCGCGGCTGTATTTCCTCCAGGTCATCCAGTACGACTACCACTCGACGCTGTCGGAGAACAACCGGGTGCATGTGCAGCCGATTCCGCCGACCCGCGGGCTGATCTTCGACCGCAACGGGGTGATCGTCGCCGACAACCGGCCCAGCTTCAGCCTGGTGATGACCCGCGAGCGGGCCGGCAACCCCGGCAAGTGGCAGGAAGTGCTGGATGTGATCGTCGAGGTGCTGGAACTGACCCCCGACGACCGTGCGCTGTTCGAAAAACGCATGAAGCAGGGGCGCCGGCCGTTCGAACCGGTGCCGATCCTGTTCGAGCTCAACGAAGAGCAGATCGCCCGCATTGCGGTGAACCAGTTCCGCCTGCCGGGCGTCGAGGTGGCTGCGCAACTGGTGCGCCACTACCCGCAGGGTGCGCACTTCGCTCACTCGGTAGGCTATGTGGGGCGGATCAACGAAAAAGAGCTGAAGACACTGGACCCGGTGAACTACAGCGGCACCCACCATATCGGCAAGACCGGCATCGAGCGCTTCTACGAGGACGAGCTGCACGGCCAGGTGGGCTACGAAGAGGTCGAGACCAACGCCCGCGGGCGGGTATTGCGGGTGCTCAAGCGCACCGACCCCAAGCCCGGCAAAGACATTGTGCTGAGTCTCGACATCAAGTTGCAGGAGGCTGCCGAGCAGGCCCTGGGCGGGCGGCGTGGCGCCATCGTGGCGCTGGACCCGCGCACCGGCGAGGTGCTGGCGATGGTCAGCCAGCCAAGCTTCGACCCCAATCTGTTCGTCACCGGCATCGGTTTCAAGGCCTATGCCGAGCTGCGCGACTCGATCGACCGCCCGCTGTTCAACCGCGTGCTGCGTGGCCTGTACCCGCCGGGTTCGACCATCAAGCCGGCGGTGGCCATCGCCGGCCTGGACAGCGGCGTGGTCAACGCCAGCAGCAGGGTGTTCGACCCCGGCTACTATCAGCTGCCCAACTACGACCACAAGTACCGTAACTGGAACCGCAGCGGTGACGGCTGGGTCGACCTGGACCTGGCGATCATGCGCTCCAACGACACCTACTTCTACGACCTGGCGCACAAGATGGGCATCGACCGGCTGTCGAGCTACATGAACCGCTTCGGCCTGGGGCAAAAAGTGGCGCTGGACATGTTCGAGGAGTCCGCAGGCCTGATGCCGACCCGCGAATGGAAGCGCGCCACCCGCCGCCAGGCCTGGTTCCCGGGCGAAACGCTGATCCTCGGCATCGGCCAGGGCTACATGCAGGCCACACCGTTGCAAATGGCCCAGGCCACCGCGTTGATCGCCAGCAAAGGCAAGTGGATGCGCCCGCACCTGGCCAAGACCATCGAGGGCCAGCCCCCGGTGGACGAAAACCCCATCGACGACATCGTGCTGCGCGACCCGTCCGACTGGAACAAGGTCACCCATGGCATGGAACAGGTGATGCACAACGCCCGCGGTACCGCGCGGGCCGCCGCCGCCGGTGCGCAGTACCGCATTGCCGGCAAGAGCGGTACCGCCCAGGTGGTGGCCATCAAGCAGGGCGAGAAGTACGACCGCAACAAGGTCCAGGAACGTCACCGCGACCATGCCCTGTTCGTTGGCTTTGCGCCTGCCGAGGCCCCCAGGATCGTGATCTCGGTGATGATCGAAAACGGCGAGGCGGGTGGCCGTGTCGCTGCCCCCGTGATGCGTCAGGTCATGGATGCCTGGCTGCTCGACGAGAACGGCCTGCTCAAGGCAGAGCCCGGCACCGCCACAGTCGCTCAGGAAACGGCCCCGTGAAGAACAATTTCGATCGCATGCTCTCCAGCGAGGACGTGATGCGCAGGCGCGCCAGCTTCCTGCAGCGCATCCATGTCGACGGCCCCTTGCTGCTCATCCTGCTGACCCTCGCCGCCGGCAGCCTGTTCGTGCTGTACTCGGCCAGCGGCAAGAACTGGGACCTGCTGATGAAGCAGGCCAGCTCGTTCGGCATCGGCCTGGTGTCGATGTTCATCATCGCCCAGCTGGAGCCGCGCTTCATGGCCCGCTGGGTGCCGCTGGCGTACCTGGCCGGGGTGTTGCTGCTGGTGGTGGTGGACGTGATGGGCCACAACGCCATGGGCGCCACGCGCTGGATCAACATCCCCGGGGTGATTCGCTTCCAGCCCTCGGAGTTCATGAAGATCATCATGCCGGCGACCATCGCCTGGTACCTGTCCAAGCGCACCTTGCCGCCGCACCTCAAGCACGTGGCCATCAGCCTGGTGCTGATCGGCGTGCCGTTCATCCTCATCGTGCGCCAGCCCGACCTTGGCACCGCACTGCTGATTCTCGCCTCCGGCGCCTTTGTGCTGTTTATGGGCGGCCTGCGCTGGCGCTGGATCATCAGCGTGATCGCTGCGGCGGTACCGGTGGCGGTGGCGATGTGGTTCTTCGTCATGCACGACTATCAAAAGCAACGGGTGCTGACCTTCCTCGACCCGGAAAGCGACCCGCTGGGTACCGGCTGGAACATCATCCAGTCCAAGGCGGCGATCGGCTCGGGCGGGGTGTTCGGGAAGGGCTGGCTGCTGGGCACCCAGTCGCACCTGGACTTTTTGCCCGAAAGCCACACCGACTTCATCATCGCCGTGCTGGGTGAGGAGTTCGGCCTGGTGGGCATCTGCCTGCTGTTGATCATCTACCTGCTGCTGATCGGCCGCGGCCTGATGATCACCGCCCAGGCACAGACCCTGTTCGGCAAGCTGCTGGCGGGCAGCCTGACCATGACCTTCTTTGTTTACGTGTTCGTCAATATCGGGATGGTCAGCGGCCTTCTGCCCGTGGTGGGCGTGCCGCTGCCCTTCATCAGCTATGGCGGAACTTCGTTGGTGACGCTGCTGTCAGCGTTTGGCGTTTTGATGTCGATCCACACGCACCGCAAATGGATCGCGCAGGTTTGAAAAAGGTGAAGAATTTCATGCAAGCAGTGCGTAACTGGGCTGCCCGTTGTGCGCCGTGGCTCGGCGCGGTAAGCCTGTTCGGCGCTGTCCAGCAGGCCACGGCCGGGGATTACGACGGCTCGCCCCAGGTGGCCGAGTTCGTCGGCGAGATGACCCGTGACTACGGCTTTGCCGGTGAGCAGCTGATGGGCGTGTTCCGCGAGGTGCAGCGCAAGCAGGCGATACTTGACGCCATTTCGCGGCCGGCCGAACGGGTCAAGCCGTGGAAAGAGTACCGCCCGATGTTCATCACCGACGCGCGCATCGCCCGCGGCGTAGACTTCTGGCGCCAGCACGAAGCCGTTCTGGCCCGCGCCGAGCAGGAATACGGCGTACCGGCGCAGTACATCGTCGCGATCATCGGCGTCGAGACCTTCTTCGGGCGCAACACCGGCAACTACCGGGTGATCGATGCGCTGTCGACCCTGGGCTTCGACTACCCGCCACGGGCCGAGTTCTTCCGCAAGGAGCTGCGCGAATTCCTTTTGCTGGCCCGTGAAGAACAGCTCGACCCGCTGACGCTCAAGGGCTCCTACGCCGGCGCCATGGGCCTGCCGCAGTTCATGCCGAGCAGCTTCCGTAATTACGCGGTGGACTTCGACGGCGACGGCCACATCAATATCTGGAACAACCCGGACGATGCCATCGGCAGCGTCGCCAGCTACTTCAAGCGCCACGGCTGGGTGGCCGGGGAGCCGGTAGTCAGCCGCGCCATGGTGCGTGGCGAGCGCGCCGACGAGGGACTGACCACGGGTATCGAGCCGGTCAAGACGGTCGCGCAGTTGCGGGCGCTGGGCTGGTCGAGTCATGATGCGCTGCGCGATGATCTGCCGGTCACCGCCTTCCGCCTGGAAGGCGAAAACGGCCCTGAGTACTGGATGGGCCTGAAGAATTTCTACGCGATCACTCGCTACAATCGCAGCGTGATGTATGCCATGGCGGTGCATCAGCTATCGGAACAGCTGGTTCAGGCACGGGGCGTCAAATAAATGCGCGAGTTCTTCACAGCCAATAGCTTCAAATTGCTGACCTGCGTGGCCGTTGGCCTGGTGCTGGCCAGTTGCTCGTCCAGCCGCCCGCCGTCACAAAGCGGCGGCAATGTGGTGCGTTCGCAGCCGGGCCTGGACATCAACCGTGCGCACAAGGATGGCGCGCCCTGGTGGGATGTCGACGTCAACAAGATCCCCGATGCCACCCCGACCGTGCACACCGGCAACTACAAGGCCAACCCATACACGGTGCTGGGCAAGACCTACTACCCGATGCAGGACTCGCGCAACTACCGCGCCGAGGGCACCGCGTCGTGGTACGGCACCAAGTTCCACGGCCAGAACACCGCCAACGGCGAGCTCTACGACCTGTACGGCATGAGCGCGGCGCACAAGACCCTGCCGCTGCCGGCCTACGTGCGGGTGACCAACCTTGCCAACGGGCGCAGCGTGATCCTGCGGGTCAACGACCGTGGCCCGTTCTATTCCGACCGCATCATCGACCTGTCGTACGCCGCAGCGAAAAAGCTCGGTTACGCCGAGATCGGCACCGCCCATGTGCGGGTCGAGGGTATCGACCCGCAGCAGTGGTGGGCCGAGCGTGGCCAGCAGCCGCCGCTGATGCTCAAGGAGCCGCAGGTGGCCCAGGCCCAGCCGGTTGCCGCCAGCACCGGCCGGGTCGAGCAATGGACCCCGCCGGCCCAGCAGCACGCAGCGCCGGTGGTGCCGGTGCAGGTGTCGGGCAATAACGTGCCGGCCAGCGCCGGCGGCAGCTTCCTGCAGGTGGGCGCCTTCGCCAACCCGGACGCCGCCGAACTGCTGCGCTCCAAGCTCAGCACCATGGTCAGTGCCCCGGTGTTCATCAGCTCCATCGTGCGTAACCAGCAGACCCTGCACCGCGTGCGCCTGGGGCCGATCAACAGCCAGGGCGAGATCCAGCAGGCCCAGGACAGCATTCGCCTGGCGAACCTGGGGCAGGCCAAGGTTGTCACTGACTGACCGCGTTGCATTTATCGCGGGCAAGCCCGCTCCCACAGGGTTTTTCGATCGCTGCGGGAGCGGGCTTACCCGCGAAGCAGAGCACGCCGACCTGTCGGTTTGTTCATGAATTGCCGGGCTTTGCCATGTACAATGCCCGCCTTTGCCCATAGCGGCATTACGCCGCACCTTATATGGGCCAGGCCATTGGCCGTATAACCAGACTGACGGGGCGTCGGGCACACGAAGTGGCCCACGGAACATCAGACCATTAGCGATTTACGAGAGACGGATGAACATCACCAACCTTGCCAAACGACTTTGCCTGCCCGTTCTGCTGATGATCACGCCTGCTGCCTTCGCAGCAGAGCAGATGATGCCGGCACCACCACAACTGGCCGCCAAGTCCTATGTACTGATGGACGCGTCCAGCGGCAACGTGCTGGTCGAGAACAACGGTGACG
Organism: Pseudomonas xanthosomatis; assembly: GCF_019139835.1. Lineage (NCBI taxonomy): Bacteria > Pseudomonadati > Pseudomonadota > Gammaproteobacteria > Pseudomonadales > Pseudomonadaceae > Pseudomonas > Pseudomonas xanthosomatis. The sequence continues at coordinate 1,428,502 of NZ_CP077075.1, forward strand.
AGCGCCTGCCGCCAGCCAGCCTGACCAAGCTGATGACCGCCTACATCGCCACCCTGGACATCCGTCGTGGCCAGATCGGCGAGAACGACCCGGTGACCGTCAGCGAAAACGCCTGGCGTACCGGCGGTTCGCGCATGTTCATCAAGGTCGGCAGCCAGGTTACCGTCAGCGACCTGCTGCACGGCATCATCATCCAGTCCGGCAACGACGCATCGGTCGCCCTGTCCGAGCACATTGCCGGCAGCGAAGACGCCTTCGCCGACATGATGAACAAGACCGCCGCTGACCTGGGCATGAGCAACAGCCACTTCATGAACCCGACCGGCCTGCCGAACCCGGAGCACTACTCCTCGGCCCACGACATGGCCCTGCTGGCACGCGCGATCATCAACGAAGACCCGGCTCACTACGCGATCTACTCGCAGAAAGAGTTCTTCTGGAACAACATCAAGCAGCCTAACCGCAACCTGCTGCTGTGGCGTGACAAGACCGTCGACGGTCTGAAAACCGGCCACACTGAAGAAGCCGGCTACTGCATGGTGGCCTCGGCCGTGCGTGACGGCCAGCGTCTGGTGGCGGTGGTCTTCGGCACCAACAGCGAACAGGCCCGTGCTGCCGAAACGCAAAAACTGCTGACCTACGGCTTCCGCTTCTTCGAAACCCAGACCTTCTACCAGAAGGGCACCGAGCTGACCCAGGCGCCGGTATGGAAGGGCGCAACCTCGCAGGTTAAAGCGGGCCTGGCCAACGACCTGACCATGACCCTGCCTAAAGGCCAGCTTAAACGTCTGGTGGCTTCGATGACCATGAACCCGCAACTGACCGCACCCATCGCCAAAGGTGACGTGATCGGTAAAGTGGAAGTCAAACTGGACGAGAAAGTGGTTCATAGCGCCGACCTGATCGCCCTCGACGGCGTCGAAGAAGGTGGTATCTTGCGCCGTATGTGGGACAGCATCCGCCTGTTCTTCTACGGTTTGTTCAACTGATACGTGACCTGCATGCCCCCGTGAACCAGGCGGGGGCATTGCTGCTGCCACGGCTTACGAGGCCGTTACCGCCATGAGCGAAGAAGACGTCAAGTCGCACAAGATCGAATTCCCCTGCGAGGACTACCCGATCAAGGTGATCGGCGATACCGTTGTCGGTTTCCGTGACACCGTGATCGAGATCCTCAGCAAGTACGCCAAGGTCGACCTGTCGACGCTGGCCGAGCGCCAGAGCAAGGAAGGCAAGTACACCACTGTGCAATTGCACATCGTTGCCACCGGTGAAGACCAGTTGCACGACATCAACAGCGCCCTGCGTGCCACCGGCATCGTGAAAATGGTGCTGTGATGAGCGCTTGCCTCGGTATTCGCGAACTTGGCCTGCAGCCCTATGAACCGGTGCTGGAGGCCATGCGCCGCTTTACCGAGCAACGCGGCCCGGATACGCAAGACGAGGTCTGGCTGGTGGAACACCCGGCGGTGTTCACCCAGGGCCAGGCCGGCAAGGCCGAGCACCTGCTGGTGCCCGGCGACATCCCGGTGGTGCAGACCGACCGCGGCGGTCAGGTCACCTACCATGGCCCCGGCCAACTGGTCGCCTATCTGCTGCTGGATGTGCGCCGCCTGGGCTTTGGCGTGCGCGAACTGGTCAGCCGCATCGAGCGTACGCTGATCGACCTGCTGGCCAGTTACGGCGTGCAGGCTGCAGCCAAGGCCGATGCGCCGGGTGTCTATGTCGATGGCGCGAAGATCGCGTCACTTGGCCTTCGAATTCGCAACGGCCGTTCGTTCCACGGCCTTGCCCTGAACGTGGACATGGACCTTGCGCCATTCCGCCGAATCAACCCCTGCGGGTATGCGGGGCTGGCCATGACCCAGCTGCGTGACCTGGCAGGCCCGATCGAACTCGACGAGGTCAGGACAAGGCTGCGCGGACAGCTGGTCAAGCACCTCGACTATGCTGAGCAGACGACCCTCACGGGCGGAATCGACTGAATATGACAACTGTGCAAGAAGCCGTGCCGAACCTGATCCCGACGCAAGACGTCACCTCGCGTGCGGCCCCGAAAAAAGTGGAAGCCGGCGTCAAGCTGCGCGGCGCCGAAAAAGTCGCGCGCATCCCGGTGAAGATCATCCCCACCGAAGAGCTGCCGAAAAAGCCCGACTGGATCCGCGTGCGCATTCCGGTTTCGCCGGAAGTCGACCGCATCAAGCAACTGCTGCGCAAGCACAAGCTGCACAGCGTTTGCGAAGAGGCCTCCTGCCCGAACCTGGGCGAGTGCTTCTCCGGTGGTACTGCCACCTTCATGATCATGGGCGACATCTGCACCCGTCGCTGCCCGTTCTGCGACGTCGGCCACGGCCGGCCGAAGCCGCTGGACCTGGACGAGCCGAAAAACCTCGCCGTGGCCATCGCCGACCTGCGCCTGAAGTACGTGGTGATCACTTCGGTGGACCGCGACGACCTGCGTGACGGTGGCGCCCAGCACTTTGCCGACTGCATCCGCGAAATCCGCGCGCTGTCGCCGGGCGTGCAGCTGGAAACCCTGGTGCCGGACTACCGCGGCCGTATGGACGTGGCCCTGGAGATCACCGCGCAGACCCCGCCGGACGTATTCAACCACAACCTCGAAACCGTACCGCGCCTGTACAAGGCCGCGCGCCCGGGTTCGGACTACGACTGGTCGCTGGACCTGCTGCAAAAATTCAAGCAAATGGTCCCGCACGTACCGACCAAGTCCGGCCTGATGCTGGGCCTGGGCGAAACCGACGAAGAGGTGATCGAGGTCATGCACCGCATGCGCGAGCACGATATCGACATGCTCACCCTCGGCCAGTACCTGCAGCCGTCGCGCAGCCACTTGCCGGTGCAGCGCTTCGTGCACCCGGACACCTTCGCCTGGTTCGCCGAGGAAGGTTACAAGATGGGCTTCAAGAACGTCGCCTCGGGCCCGCTGGTGCGTTCGTCGTACCACGCCGACCAGCAGGCGCACGAAGCCAAGATCAAGCTCTGACAGGGGCTTGAGATGAACATGCCGGTGCGCGCTGAGAGGCGGCATCGGCATTTTTGTTTTTGGGGGAGTGTTTCCCCGTGGTCAGGCGCGATGCCGTAGGCCAGGCTGTCGCGCCTGAACTTGCAAGGAGTTGCCCGATGAACTGCCCAGAAACCCTCGACACGCCGCTGTTGAGCGCGCTGCCGAAAAACGCCCGTTTTGCCATCGTCGCCCCGGCAGGCCCGGCCCGGCTGGATGCCGGCAAGGTGCAGGGCTGGTTTGAGCGGCGCGGCTACCAGTGCCGCCTCTACCCAGGGGTGAACCAGGCCCAGGGCTACCTGGCCGGCAGCGACCAGCAGCGCCTGCAGGACCTGCACGACGCCTTCGCCGACCCCGCTATCGACGCCATCCTGTGCATGCGTGGCGGTTACGGCAGCATGCGCCTGCTCGATGGGCTCGACTTCGAGCTGATTCGCCGCAACCCCAAGCCGTTGGTGGGGTACAGCGACATCACCGCCCTACACACGGCCATCAACCGGCATACCGGGCTGGTGACCTTCCACGGCGGCATGCTCAACGCCGACCTGCTCGGTGGCAAGCTGGAACCGACCGTCAGCTCGCTGCTGGAGCAGCTGGGCGGGCAACTCGGGGCGGGCGCGCGCATCGCTCACCCGGCGGCCTATGCGCTGACCACCGTGCTGCCTGGCGTGGCCAGTGGCCGGCTGATGGGCGGCAACCTGTCCATGCTGGGGGCGACCCAGGGCACCGTGGCCGAGATCGATACCCAGGGCTGCATCCTGTTCATCGAGGACGTCAACGAGCCGCTGTATCGCATCGACCGCCTGCTGACCCAGTTGCGCCTTGCGGGCAAGCTGGAAGGGGTCAAGGGTGTGCTGGTGGGGGATTTTGCCGGGATCACGGTGGCTGCCATGACGCCCCTGTTGCAGGACATCTTCGCCCCGCTCGGGGTACCGGTGCTGGCCGGGTGGCGCAGCGGGCATTGCGACCCTAATGTGTGCCTGCCGCTAGGGGCGCAGGTCACGTTGAATGCCGATCGGCAGGAGCTGGTATTGCAGCAGGACTTGTTCAAGGCCTGAAGGCCAATCCCCTGTAGGAGCGGCCTTGTGTCGCGAAAGGGCCGCAAAGCGGCCCCCGATTTCAGCATTAATGCACAAATTTCTGGGGCTGCTTCGCAGCCCTTTCGCGACACAAGGCCGCTCCTACAGGGGATACGTTTTCAGCGCCGCAGGCTGTCGAGCAGCTTGTGCGTCGGGTAGCCATCGGCCGGCCAGCCCTGCGCCTGCTGCGCGTTGCGGATGGCCTTGCGGGTGTTGGCGCCGATAATGCCGTCCGGGTTGCCCGCCTCATGCCCATTGGCATTGAGCAGGGTCTGCAACTCGATACGCTCGCTGCGGCTTAGTGGCAGGTCGTCTTTCGGCCAGCTGCCTGCAATGAAGCCCCAGTTGGAGAAGCGGTCACCCAGCAGGTTGACCGCCAAGGCGTAGGACGACGAGTTGTTGTACTTGAGAATGGCGCGGAAGTTGTCCAGTACGAGGAACGCCGGGCCACGGGCGCCGGCCGGCAGCAGCAGGGCAGCAGACAGCTGGCTGCTGTTGGCCGGCAGTTGCGTGCCGGTGGGCAGCGTCACGCCCAGTTGCATCCATTCGCTGACGCTCTTGCGCTGGCTGCCGTCGGCCAGCCACCAGTCGAAGCCTGCCGGCACCTGCACCTCGAAGCCCCAGGGCTGGCCACGCTTGTAGCCCGAGCTTTGCAGGTAGTGGGCAGTGGAGGCCAGGGCATCCGGGGTGCTGCCCCAGATATCGCGGCGGCCGTCGCCGTCGAAGTCCACCGCGTGGGTGAGGTAGGTGGTGGGGATGAACTGGGTCTGGCCCATGGCCCCGGCCCAGGAGCCGCGCATGGCATCGGGCTGGATATCGCCATTTTGCAGGATCTGCAGGGCGGCGATCAGTTGGTCCTGGGCGAACTGCGGGCGACGGCCTTCGTAGGCCAGGGTGGCCAGCGAGCGGATCACCGACTTGTTGCCCTGGAACTGGCCGAAGTTGCTCTCCATGCCCCACACCGCCACCAGCACCTGGCGATCGACGCCGTAGCGTTGCTCGATGCGGGTCAGCAGTTCGGCGTTTTGCTCGAGCAGTTTCTTGCCGTTGCGCACCCGCAGCGGCGACAGCGCGCCGTCCAGGTATTCCCAGACCGGGCGGGCGAATTCGGGTTGGCTGCGGTCAGCCTTGATCACGTCCATGTCCGGGGTGACGCCGAGGAAGGCGCGGTCGAACAGGTTGGCGTCGATGCCGGCTTGCAAGGCTTGCTGACGGAAGCCTGCCTGCCATTGGGCGAAGGTTTGCAGGGGCTGGATTTCGGTGCTGACGTCGGCTGTGCTGCCGGGCAGGGTAACCACTGGGGCGGGCTGGGCAGGAGCCAGCGGCAGGGCGTCGGCGGCGGTGGGCTTTTCCGCGCAGGCGACCAAGAGGATGAAGCTGCTGGCGGCGATCAGCTGGCGAGGTTGCCAGCGCAGAGTGAGACGAGAGGGCATGCACAGATCCAGAATTTCAGGTCAGGTGCCGACCATACCATGCCTGCGCTTTTCATGCCTTTCATGCCGCCATAAAGCAGGAAGCCTCCCAATCTCTCGATTGGAAGGCTTCGCGGCGGTAGCTGCCTTTGCCTTTTCCGGCCCGTTCCTGGCGGCAACGGAACAGGGGTTGGGCGACGATGGACTTGGCCTTGTTGGGGCCGTTCGGCTTTGCTTTTTTGCTCATGGCAGATTCCCAGGTGGGGATGAATTTCGGGCGGCACTGTAAGCCTGTGAGCTCACAGCGGCCAATTGATTGTATTTATGGTGGATGCGCACGACCTGTAGGAGCCAGCTTGCCGGCGATCACCGGCGCAGCCGGTGCCGTCGATCTCCTGAATGCCTCATCGCCGGCAAGCCGGCTCCTGCAAGGGCAAGGTCATTCTGCGGGCAAGGCCAAGCGCTGCCCGGCCATCAGCAGCGACAGCCGCGCCAGGCTGGTCCAGGGCGAGCCCTCGGCCTGGCCCTTGATCTGCGCGTCGATACGCTGGGCATCCTGCAGCAGCATGGCCCAGCGCTGCGCCGACAGGCGTTGCAGGGCCTTGCTCACCAGCGGGCGGCGCTTGTCCCACACCGGTGGGCGGGCCTGGCTGAACGCCTTGTCCAGCGGCACGCCCTGGCTGAACTGCTGCGCAAGCCCCGCCAGCAGGCGCAGCTCACGGGCCAGGGCCCAGAGGATTACCGGGGGTTCGACACCCTCGCCACGCAGCCCTTCGAGCATGCGCAAAGCATGCCCGGCCTCGCCGTTGAGGATGGCATCGACCAGCCCGAACACGTCGAAGCGGGCGCTGTCGGCCACTGCCGCCTGCACCGTTTCGACGGTTATCTGGTTGCCGTCGGCGAGCAGCTTGAGCTTTTCGATTTCCTGGGCCGCGGCCAGCAGGTTGCCCTCTACCCGGGCGGCGATCAGGTCGACGGCGTCGCGCTGGGCGGACAGTCCGGCTTGAGAGAGGCGCTGGTTGATCCACTGTGGCAGTTGCTGGGCATCCACCGGCCAGATCTGGATGAACTGGCACTGCGGCCCTTCGATGAGCGCCTTGCCCCATTTGGTCTTTTGCGCGCTGGCGTCGAGTTTGGGCAGGCTGATCAGCAGCAGGGTGTCTTCTGCCGGGTTGGCGCAGTACTCCATCAGCGCGGCGGCGCCCTTGTCGCCGGGTTTGCCCGAGGGCAGGCGCAGCTCCAGCAGACGGCGCTGGGCGAACAGCGACAGGCTGGCACCGGCCAGCAGCAGGTTGCCCCAGTCGAAGTTGGCATCGGCGCTGAACACCTGGCGTTCGTCGAAGCCTTGCTGGCGCGCCGCAGCGCGTATGGCGTCGGCAGCCTCTTGGCACAGCAGTGGGTCGTCGCCGCTGACGATATAGACCGGCGCCAGCGGGCCTTGCAGGTGCTTGTTGAGTTGGGCGGGGGCGAGTTTCATAGGGGCAGGCGGGGCACCTCAGGTGCCCCGTTCAGGCTCACTGAGCCGGGATTTCCAGGGGCGATTGCTGAGGCGTCTCGTCCTGGATGCGCTGGGCTTCTTGCTGGGCACGGGCTTCGGCCTTGGCGCGCTCGTCGGCTTTGGCTTGCAGCTCCTCGAGCTGGGCAGGGGTGATCTGTTGCAGGCGGATCATCATCGACTGGACGAGATCGCGACGCAATTCCTTGCGGATCTGTTCGCTTTCCTGGCTGCTGGCGGTGACGTTGTTGCCATCGCGCACGTAGTAGCGACGGACTTCCAGTTGGTCCTGCAGCAGTACGGTATCGTTATGGCCTTTGATCACATACTCAAGGGTAGTGCTCAGCTCGTACTCTGCCGAACGCGAAGCGCGGGTATAGGTGGCTGCGCGCTGGTCTTCCTGCTCACGGGCCAGCACCAGGGTATACGGCGCGCTTTTGTGCACCTTGACGCCGCTGTTTTGCAGTGTGCGGCGCAGTTGGGTGACGAGTTCGCCGTAAGCGTTGCGGGCAGTGAGGTTCATCTCGGGGATGGACATTTCGTTGCCACCGGTGCCGCGCATCTGGAAACCGCAGGCGCTGAGCAGCACAGCAAGGCCCATTACCAGCAGATTGCGTTTGATCATGTTGTGTAGCTCCCTCGTGGGCCAGATACGCCCGCCCACATGCGTGGGCGGGCGCTGCCATCAATTGGCGACGATGTTGACCAGTTTGCCTGGCACGACGATGACCTTGCGGATGGCCAGGCCGTCGGTGAAGCGCAGGACGTTTTCGTTGTTGCGCGCGGCTGCCTCGATCTCTTCGCGGCTGGCGGCGGCAGGCATTTCCACCTGGCCACGCAGCTTGCCGTTGACCTGGACCACCAGGGTCACGGTGTCCTGCACCAGCGCGCTTTCGTCAACGCTCGGCCAGTTGGCGTCGATCACCGCCTGGTCGTGGCCCAGTTGCTGCCACAGCTCGTGGGAAATGTGCGGGGTGATCGGGGCCAGCAGCAGGGTCACGGCTTCCAGGCCTTCCTGCAGCAGGGCGCGGTCCTGGGCGGTGGCTTGCGGGGCCTTTTCCAGCACGTTCATCACGGTCATCACCTGTGCGATGGCGGTGTTGAACTTGTGGTACTGGCCCACATCGGTGCTGGCCTGCTTGATCGCAGCATGAATGGCGCGGCGGATGACCTTCTGCTCATCGCTCAGCGCGGCGCTGTCCAGTTGGCCTGGCAGGCCTTGGGCCACGTGGGCCTGGGCCAGGCGCCAGACACGGCGCAGGAAGCGGCTGGCGCCTTCGACGCCGGAGTCGGACCACTCAAGGCTGGCGTCAGGTGGCGAGGCGAACATCATGAACAGGCGGCAGGTGTCGGCGCCGTACTGGTCGATCATCGACTGCGGGTCGACGCCGTTGTTCTTCGACTTCGACATCTTCTCGGTGCCGCCGATCTCGACCGGCAGGCCGTCGGTCTTCAGGCGCGCGCCGATGATCTTGGCTTTGGCGTCACGCTCGATTTCGACGTCGGCCGGGTTGAACCAGTCCTTGCCGCCGTTGCTGGCCACACGGTAGTAGGTTTCGGCGACCACCATGCCCTGGGTGAGCAGGTTCTTGAACGGCTCGTTCGAGGTGACCAGGCCCTCGTCGCGCATCAGCTTGTGGAAGAAACGCGCATACAAGAGGTGCAGGATGGCGTGCTCGATACCACCGATGTACTGGTCTACCGGCAGCCAGTGGTTGGCCGCTTTCGGGTCGACCATGCCACCTTCGTAGTTGGGCGAGGCGTAGCGGGCGAAGTACCAGGACGACTCGACGAAGGTGTCCATGGTGTCGGTTTCGCGCTTGGCCGCAGTGCCGCATTTCGGGCAGGTGCACTCATAGAATTCGGGCATGCGCGCCAGTGGCGAGCCCGCGCCGTCCGGTACCACGTTTTCCGGCAGGGTGACCGGCAACTGGTCTTCCGGCACCGGCACGTCGCCGCAGGACGGGCAGTGGATGATCGGGATCGGGCAGCCCCAGTAGCGCTGGCGGCTGATGCCCCAGTCGCGCAGGCGGAACTGGGTGCGCGACTTGCCGAGCTCCTTGCGGATCAGCGCGGCTTCCATGGCGTCGAAGGCGCCGGCGAAGTCCAGGCCGTCGAACTCGCCGGAGTTGATCAGCTGGCCATGCTCGCCATAAGCGTCCTGCCACTCGCTGCCGACTTCATCGCCAGCGCTGGTGCGCACCACGGCTTTGACCGGCAGCTGGTACTTGCGGGCGAACTCGAAGTCGCGCTCGTCGTGGGCCGGCACAGCCATCACAGCGCCATCGCCGTAGTGCATCAGCACGTAGTTGGCGACCCATACCGGCAGTTTCTCGCCGGTCAGCGGGTGCTGCACGAACAGGGAAGTGGGCATGCCCTTCTTCTCCTGGGTGGCCATGTCGGCCTCGGCAACGCTGCCGCCTTTGCATTCTTCGATGAAGGCCTGCAGCGCGGCGTTGCCCTGGGCGGCCTGGGTGGCCAGCGGGTGCTCGGCGGCGACCGCCACATAAGTGGCGCCCATCAGGGTGTCGGGGCGGGTGGTGAAGACCTTCAGCGTGCCCTCGTGGCCGATGCTGGCCACGTCGTAGGGGAACTGCACTTCCATGCCGCGGGACTTGCCGATCCAGTTGCGCTGCATGGTCTTGACCTGTTCAGGCCAGCCCGGCAGCTCGTCGAGGCTTTCCAGCAGCTCGTCGGCGTAGTCGGTGATGCGGAAGTAGTACATCGGGATTTCGCGCTTCTCGATCAGCGCACCCGAACGCCAGCCGCGGCCGTCGATGACCTGCTCGTTGGCCAGCACGGTCTGGTCCGCCGGGTCCCAGTTCACGGTACCGTTCTTGCGGTAGATGATGCCTTTCTCGAACAGGCGGGTGAACAGCCACTGTTCCCAGCGGTAGTAGTCCGGCTTGCAAGTGGTGACTTCACGCGCCCAGTCGATGGCCAGGCCCAGGCTCTTGAGCTGGGTCTTCATGTAGTCGATGTTTTCGTATGTCCACTTGGCCGGTGCGACGTTGTTCTTCATGGCGGCGTTTTCTGCCGGCATGCCGAAGGCGTCCCAGCCCATCGGCTGCAGGACGTTCTTGCCCAGCATGCGCTGGTAGCGGGCAATCACGTCGCCGATGGTGTAGTTGCGCACGTGCCCCATGTGTAGCTTGCCGCTCGGGTACGGGAACATCGACAGGCAGTAGTAGGTGTCCTTGCCTGGCTGTTCGGTAACAGCGAACGACTGTTGCTCGTCCCAGAAAGACTGGGCGGCGGCTTCGATATCACGGGGCGTGTATTGTTCGTGCATGGCTACTTTTTTACTGAGAGAGAAAAGACCCTGTTCACAGGCCGGGCAAGCTCGCTGCGACCGGCACTGCGGTGTCGATAGAGTGAACGCCGTAGCATACATGAGCGCTGTGTATCGTGGGAAACCTTAGATTGCGCCACCCGGCGCGCGGGCCGTTGGTCGCGGCGTTCGGCTGCTTTTTGCAGCGCCGCTAAGCTCATTTGTGGGGGGAGATATTCTGACCTTCAATGAGGTGTACGGATGGGAGAGTCGCAACTTACCGTTAACAAACCGGAGCTTTATGAACGCCTGATCGACCGCCTGGGCCTGGCACTGGAAGAGGCCAGAACCTCGGTACGATTGCGCGACGAGATGCCTGCCGAGCTGGAATTGCGTGGCCTGAGCCATGCGGAGTTCGAGGTGATCAAGGCCTACCTGGAAACCCTCCCGGAAGGCCGGCATGCCAGCGCCGGTGCTTACCCGCAACCGGAACCGTCCTCGGCCCGGATCATCTGGCTGAAGGACCGCAAGCGCAACACCGCCCCAGCAAGCGCCAGGACGCTGTCATCCCGTTAGCCGTTCAGGTTGCAGGCGCGGGTTTCGCGCCGGTTTTTCAATACCCTGCAGTGTCCGGCGCCGGCCACCCCTTGAGGCCCGGCGCCGTTCCTCATAGGCTGCATGCCTTCCAGGAGGGTGTGCAATGCCGCTGCGTTTTTTCATCAAACAATGGTTGATGCCACCGGGCATCCTGATCTTGCTGCTGCTGGCGGCCTGGTGGTTGCGCCTGCGCCACCCGCGGCTGGCCCTCGGTTGCTTTTGCCTGGGGCTAGGCGGGTTGCTGCTGATGAGCCTGCCGCTGGTGGTGGAACAGGCCGCGCGGCGCCTGGAAACAGAGCCGGCCCTGGCCGCTGGCGGCTGGGCGAACCTTGCGACCCGCGCCGATGCCATCGTGGTGCTGGGGGCCGGGCGTGAGCGCGGCGACCCGGCCTGGGATGGCGCCGACCAGCCCAGCTATATGGCGCTGGAGCGCATGCGTTATGCCGCTGCGTTAGCCAAGGCCTCGGGCTTGCCGGTGTTGACCAGTGGCGGCCTGCACTACGGCACCCCGCCCAGCGAAGGGCAACTGATGGCCGACCGCCTGCAGCAGGACTTCGGCGTGACGGTGAAGTGGAAGGAGCAGGCCAGCCGCACTACTTGGGAGAACGCCGAGATGAGCGCGGCGCTGCTGTTGCCGCAGGGTGTTCGCCGCGTGGTGGTGGTGACCCAGGCCTGGCACATGCAGCGCGCGCGCTGGAGCTTCGAGCGCGCCGGGTTCGAGGTGGTCACCGCGCCGGTGGGCTTTCTCGGGCGCGACCATGCGCGGCCGTTTGCCGGGTTGATTCCGGAAAGCCGGGCGCTGTGGCAGAACGCGCAGTTGTTGAACGAGGCGGTGGGGTTGGTGGGGTATCGGCTGTTCTATTGAGCTCAGGTGCCTACGAAACTGCAGGAGCGGCCTTGTGCCGCGAAAGGGCCGCAGAGCGGCCCCAGGGCAGTGTTGTGATGCCGGGGGCTTCTGTGCAGCCCTTTCGCGGTACAAGGCCGCTCCTACAGGGGCGGTGTCGCGCGTTCAGACGGTACTGGCGATACGGCGCGCCAGCAGTGCCCAGCCCAGCAGCAACGTGCAGACGATCGCCAGTGGCCACGAGCGCCATTGCAGGTAAGGCGTCAGTTGCTGCATCGGCACCACCTCGCCGTACAGCACCGCGCGTTCGAACTGCGGGATCTGCGTGGTGATGCGGCCGAACGGATCGATCAGCGCGGTGACCCCGTTGTTGGTGGCGCGGATCATCCAGCGGCCGGCCTCCAGGGCGCGCATCTGGGCCATCTGCAGGTGCTGCAGCGGGCCGATCGACTTGCCGAACCAGGTGTCGTTGCTGATGGTCAGCAGCAGGTCGCTGCGCGCGGCCAGGCTGGCGGCAAACTCGGGGTAAACCACTTCGTAGCAGATGAACGGCGCGACCTGGTAGCCCTTGGCCTGCAGCAGTGGCTGGTCTTCGGGGCCGCGGGCGAAGTCCGACATCGGCAGGTTGAAGAACTCGATCAGCCCGCGCAGCATGTCCTGCAGCGGCACGTACTCACCGAACGGCACCAGCTTTTGCTTGAGGTAGGTGCCGTCGCCCTCGCCAGTGGCGGTGACGCCGTTGAAGTAGCGGCGCTGGTGACGAACTTCCTGGCGCACCGGTACCCCGGTGATCAGCGCCGAGTGCCGTTCGGCGGCAAAGGTGCCCATCATGTCGATGTAACCTTGGGCCTGGTCCTTGAGCACCGGTACTGCGGTTTCCGGCCAGACCAGCAGGTCGACGGGTTTGGAGCTGAAGCTCATGTCGCGGTACAGCGCCAGCTGCGCATTGACGTGGGCCGGGTCCCATTTCAGGTCCTGCTCGACGTTGCCTTGCAAGGCAGCGACCTTGAGTGGATCGCCGGCGGGCTTGGTCCAGGCGTGGCCCTTCAGTGCCAGGCCGATGCCCCAGGGGGCCAGCAGCAAAACAGCCCCTGCAGCCAGGAAAGACGGGCGTGCGCGTAGCCGCGGCAGGTTGCAGATCAGCGCGGCGCTCAGGGCCAGGGCAAACGACACCAGCCATACACTACCGATTGGCGCGAGCCCGGCCAGCGGCCCGTCCAGCTGGCTGTAGCCGGCGTAAAGCCAGGGGAAACCGGTGAGGAACCAGCCGCGGAAGGCTTCCTGCAACAGCCACAGGGCGGCGAAGCACAGCGCGTCGGCCAGCGGCGCCTCATCGCGGCGCAGCCAGCGTGCCCACAGCCAGGCGGGCAGGGCGAAGAACAACGCCAGGCAGGCAAAGAACGCCACCAGCAGCAGGATCGCCAACAGCGGCGAGGCACCGCCGTAGGTGTTCATGCTGACGTAGATCCACCAGGTGCCGGCGCCGTACAGGCCAAAGCCGAAACACCAGCCGCGGGCCAGCGCCTGGCGCGGGCTCAGCGTACGCAGGCCGGCGTAGAACAGGGCAATCGACAACAGCGCCAGCGGCCAGATACCGAAGGGCGCCAGGGCCAGCAGGGTGGAGGCGCCGGCCGCCAGGGCCAGCAGGTTACCGGGCCAGCCGGGGCGGGAAATCCAGCGCATGTCGTTCCTTAGCGTGTGATCGGGGTCAGGCGCAGCAAGTGTATCCGGCGGCTGTCGGCATTGAGAATACGGAACCGGTAGGCACCGATTTCGGTGGTCTCGTTGCGCTTGGGCAGGTGGCCGAAGGCGCTCATCACCAGGCCGCCGACGGTGTCGAACTCGTCGTCGGAGAACTCGCTGTCGAAGAACTCGTTGAAGTTCTCGATGGGCGTCAGGGCCTTGACCAGGAAGTCGCCACTCGGTAGCGGCTTGATGTAGCTGTCTTCCTCGACGTCATGCTCGTCCTCGATGTCGCCGACGATCTGCTCGAGCACGTCCTCGATGGTCACCAGGCCCGCCACGCCTCCGTACTCGTCGATGACGATGGCCATGTGGTTGTGGTTGGCGCGGAACTCGCGCAGCAGCACGTTCAGGCGCTTGGACTCGGGCACGAAGGTGGCCGGGCGCAGCAGGTCCTTGATGTTGAAACTGTCGCCGTTCTCTTTGAGGATCAGTGGCAGCAGGTCCTTGGCGAGCAGGATGCCGAGCACATCGTCGTGGCTTTCGCCGATCACCGGGTAGCGCGAGTGCGCGGCGTCGATCACCGCCGGCAGAAATTCGCGAGGCGACTGGCTGGCCTTGATGCTGATCATCTGCGAGCGCGGCACCATGATGTCGCGTACCTGCAGGTCGGCGACCTGGATGGCGCCTTCGACGATGGTCAGCGCTTCGCTGTCGAGCAGCTTGTTCTGATGGGCTTCGCGCAGCAGCTCGAGGAGCTCCTGGCGGTTTTTCGGCTCATGGGCAAAAGCCTGGGTCAGTTTGCCCAGCCAGGACTTTTGCCCGTTGCTCGATCGGTCTTCGCTCATGGCGGTTACTCGTGTTCCTTGCAGTGTCAGTGTGTGATTGTGTCGGTTTCGTCGTCGGCGTAAGGGTCGGGGTGGCCCAGTTCTGCCAGCAATTCCCGTTCCAGCGCTTCCATTTCTTCGGCTTCGTCGTCTTCGATGTGATCGTAGCCGAGCAGGTGCAGGCAACCATGAATGACCAGGTGTGCCCAGTGCGCCTCGAGCGACTTGCCCTGTTCGGCAGCCTCGCGCTCGACCACTGCCACGCAGATCACCAGATCGCCCAGCAGCGGGATATCGAGCAGGTCGTCGGGCACATCGGCTGGGAAGGACAGCACGTTGGTGGCGTAGTCCTTGTGCCGGTAGGTGTGGTTGAGTTCGCGGCCTTCGGTTTCGTCGACCAGGCGGATGGTCATCTCCGAGTCGGCCGTGCGCTGGCGCAGGGCCAGCTCGCACCAGCGGCGAAAGGCGGCGTCATCCGGGGCAGCGGCATCCGTGGCCCGTTGCAGGTCGAGTTCAAGCATCTTTGCCGGGCGCCTCGGGCTTTGACTGACGGGCTTCGAAGCGGTCGTAGGCTTCGACGATGCGCTGCACCAGCGGGTGGCGCACCACATCCTTGGGCTGGAAGTGGGTGAAGCTGATACCCGGCACTTCCTTGAGTACCTCGATCACGTGGGCCAGGCCCGACTTGGTGCCGCGGGGCAGGTCGACCTGGGTGATGTCGCCGGTGATCACCGCGGTGGAGCCAAAACCGATACGGGTGAGGAACATCTTCATCTGTTCCAGCGTGGTGTTCTGGCTTTCGTCGAGGATGATGAAGCTGTTGTTCAGGGTGCGGCCGCGCATGTAGGCCAGCGGGGCAATCTCGATCACCTGGCGTTCGATCAGCTTGGCCACGTGTTCGAAGCCGAGCATCTCGTACAGCGCGTCATACAGCGGGCGCAGGTAGGGGTCGATCTTCTGTGCCAGGTCGCCGGGCAGGAAGCCAAGCTTTTCGCCGGCTTCGACCGCCGGGCGCACCAGCAGGATGCGGCGCACCTGTTCGCGTTCCAGGGCATCGACGGCGCAGGCGACGGCGAGATAGGTCTTGCCGGTGCCGGCCGGGCCGATGCCGAAGTTGATGTCGTTGGCCAGGATTTCCTTGACGTAGCGCTGCTGGTTGGCGCCGCGCGGGCGAATGTTGCCCTTGCGCGTGCGCAGCGAGACGCTGACTTCGTTGACCGCCGGGTTGTCGATGTTCTCGACTGCCGATTCTTGCAGATAGAGATGGACGGTTTCCGGCGACAGGTCAGTGGCCTTGGCCTCGCGATAGAGGCGGCGCAGCAGCTGTTCGGCAGCGGAGGTGGTCCGGGGTTCGCCAATCAGTTCGAACTGATTGCCGCGGTTGCGGATCTCGATGGCCAGGCGTTGCTCGATCAGGCGCAGGTGCTCGTCGAACTGGCCGCACAAGTTGGCGAAACGGTGGGCCTCGAAAGGTTCGAGGGTGAAACGATGGGGTTGTATGGGTGCGTTCAAGGTCGTTTTTAGCCGCTCGACGGCAATGAATGTGAACTCAAGAATAACCCTTGATGGGCAGTGGCGAAAGCACTGAAACGATCAAGGGTTTTGTGCAGGCTTCACCGGCCCTATCGCCGGCAAGCCGGCCCCTGCAGGCGAGCGTGCTGCACTGCAGGAGCCGGCTTGCCGACGATAGGGCCATGAAAAGCAGCTTACAGAGTTTGTCTTACACGGATGTGATGGCCGCAGAAGATGCTTAAGGCAGGGGCGAGAACGGCGAACGGCCTTCGGCGCTTTGCAGCTCCAGCAAATACTTGCGGAAGATCTGGCCCAGCACTTGGGTTGCGTGTTCCAGTTCGTCGCGGGGCATTTGTTCGGTGACTTCGTCGGCCAGGTCCAGGGCATCTTCGGCGCCGTTGACCGCAGCCATCTTCAGCAGGATGTAGGCCTGCACATTGTTGGCCTTGACCCCTTCACCGCGATAGAACATCGAGCCAAGGCGGTACTGCGCCTGGGCGTTGCCTTGCAGGGAGGCTTGTTCGAACCACTTGAGGGCTTTTTCGAGGTTGCGCGGCGATGCGCTGTAGTAGAACTCGCCCAATTCGTACTGCGCCTGGGCGTCCCCGGTCTGTGCCGTCCGCTCGCAGGCCTTGAGGGCGTTCTCCAGGTCTTCCGGCGCCGTGTTCAGCGTGCAGCGGCCCGTCGCCGGAATCAGCAACGAGTTACCGCCCTCCGCCAGGGCCAGCAGGGGCTGAAGAAGCAACAGGCAGCCCATAGTCAGGGCGCGGCCGGTGCGGTTCATGGGGATCGACTTACCTCTGCAAAACTGCGACCAATGTCTCTGGTGGCACATTATGGGATAAGCAGCGCCTACCTTACAAAGTTTTACTCAGATTTCTGCATTGGTAAGGGCGCAGGCAATGTTGTGACCTGAATCACAAAGTGCCTGTCCCGGCCCTATCGCGGGGCAAGCCCGCTCCCACCGTGGGAGCGGGCTTGCCCCGCGAAGGCTTACTTGAGCTTGGCGAATGCCCGCTCGGCTGCATCCAGGGTGATCTGCAGCTCTTTATCGCCATGGGCGATGGAGGTGAAGCCGGCTTCGAAGGCGCTTGGCGCCAGGTACACGCCACCCTCGAGCATCAGGTGGAAGAAGCGCTTGAAGCGTTCGGCGTCGCTGGCCATCACGTCGTCGAAGGTGACGATGTCGTCGGCGCCGCTGAAGTACAGGCCGAACATGGCACCGGCTTGCGTGGTGACGAACGGAATGCCGGCGGCATCGGCGCGCTGTTGCAGGCCGTCGAGCATGCGGCTGGTGAAGGCGGTCAGTTCGTCATGGAAGCCCGGGCGGCTGATCAGGCGCAGGGTGGTCAGGCCGGCGGCCATGGCCAGCGGGTTGCCCGACAGGGTACCGGCCTGGTAGACCGGGCCCAGCGGCGCGATGCAGCCCATGATCTCGCGCTTGCCGCCGAAGCAGCCGACCGGCATGCCGCCGCCGACGATCTTGCCGAAGGTCGACAGGTCAGGGGTGATGCCGTAGTAGCCCTGGGCGCCGCCCAGCGATACACGGAAACCGGTCATCACTTCATCGAAGATCAGCACCACGCCGTGCTTGTCGCACAGGCTGCGCAGGCCTTCGAGGAAGCCCGGTGCAGGTGGCACGCAGTTCATGTTGCCGGCCACCGGCTCGACGATGATGCAGGCCACGCTCTGGCCGACGTCGGCGAGGGTTTTCTCGACCGCGGCGATGTCGTTGAACGGCAGGGTCAGGGTGTGCTTGGCGAAGTCCGCCGGCACGCCGGCCGAGCTCGGTACACCCTGGGTGAGCAGGCCGGAGCCGGCCTTGACCAGCAGGCTGTCGGAGTGGCCGTGGTAGCAGCCTTCGAACTTGATGATGGCGTCACGGCCGGTGTAGCCACGGGCCAGGCGGATGGCGCTCATGGTGGCTTCGGTGCCCGAGCTGACCATGCGCACCATTTCCATCGACGGCACGATCGAGCAGACCAGGTCGGCCATCTCGGTTTCCATGGCGGTCGGCGCGCCGTAGGACAGGCCGTGCTGCAGCTGGTTGTGGACCGCGTCGAGCACCTCAGGGTGGCCGTGGCCGAGGATCATCGGGCCCCAGGAACCGACATAGTCGACATAGCGCTTGTCGTCTTCGTCGATCACGTAGGCGCCTTCGGCGTGCTTGAAGAACAGCGGCGTGCCGCCGACGCTCTTGAAGGCGCGCACCGGCGAGTTGACGCCACCTGGGATGTGTTTCTGGGCTTGGGCGAACAGGGCTTCGGAACGGGACATGGGAGGCTTCTCTTTAAAATCAGCGAGCGAACAGGGCGTTGAAGGCGCGGGCGCGGCGGGTCACTTCCTGCGCGCTGTCGGCACCGAACAGGCCGTGGATCACCGCCAGCAGGTCGGCGCCATGGGCGACCAGCGGGGCGGCGTTGTCGAGGGTGATGCCGCCGATCACGGCGATTGGCAACTTGACCTGGGCGCGGGCCTGTTCCAGCAGTTCGACGCTGGCGGCCGGGGCGCCCGGCTTGGTCACGGAATTGAAAAAGCGGCCGAAGGCGACGTAGCTTGCGCCTTCGCTGGCAGCCTGCTGCGCAAGCTCAAGGCTTGCGTGGCAGGTCGAACCGATCACCGCCTGGCGGCCGAGTAGTGCGCGGGCCGGCGTCAGCGGGCCGTCGGTCTGGCCCAGGTGCACGCCAACGCCCAGCCGTGCGGCCAGTTCGGCGTCATCGTTGATGATCAGTTGCGTGCCGTAGCGCTCGCACAGTTTGTGCAGCGCTTCGGCCTCGCGCAGGCGGCGGGCGGCGTCGTCGCCCTTGTCGCGGTACTGCAAAAGGCACACGCCGCCTTCCAGCGCCGCTTCCACGTGGGAGAGAAAACGGCCGGCGAGCAGCTGGCTGTCGGTGATCGCATACAAACCGCGGAGCGTCATCGGGTGGCCTCGTGTCAGGAGCAGAAATCCAGGGGCAGGCGGCGCGGCACGTACTGGCCCTTGCCCAGTTGCTCGGCGTCACGCAGGGTGCGCCAGGTGTAGTCCAGGGCGCTGCGCACGGCGCTGGCGAGGTTTTCGCCCAGGGCCAGGCGGCCGGCCAGGGCGCTGGCCAGGGTGCAACCCGAACCATGGTAGCTGCCCGGCAGGCGCTGGCAGGTCCAGGTGTGCTGCTGGCCGTCGCGGCTGTACAGGCGGTTGTGGATCTCGGCCTCGTCGCCGTGACCGCCGGTGATCAGCAGGTGTCTACAGAACGGCAGCAGTTTTTCGGCGCATTCGTCGGCGCTGCCTTCGGGCAGTTCGGCCAGGATGCGCGCCTCGGGCAGGTTGGGGGTAGCGATGGTGGCCAGTGGCAGCAGGCGTTCGCGCAGCGCGTAGCCGACTTCGTCCTTGCCCAGGCGGCCACCGCCACCGGCGCGCAGCACCGGGTCGCAGACCAGCGGCAGGTGTGGGTGGGCGCCGAGCAGTTCGGCGACGGTATCGACCATCGCGATCGAGCCGAGCATGCCCAGCTTGACCGCAGCCACGCTGGAGTCGGCCAGCACGGCGTTGGCCTGGGCCAGCACCCACTCGCGGTCGAGCACGCGGAAGTCGGAAACATTGACGGTATCCTGCACGGTCAGCGCGGTCACGGCGGGGGCGGCGTGACAGCCTTGGGCCAGCAGGGCTTCGATATCTGCCTGCAGCCCGGCGCCACCACTGGGGTCGTGGCCGGAGAGACAGAGGACAACGGGGCGGGAGCTGTAGGTATTCATGGTCGGCGAGCTTATCACCAATCCCATTTGTGCGGACCGCTCGCTCCACGGGTTTTGTTGATCGAGTGGTCAGCTTGTTTCTCTTGATATGGCTGAAAGCACCGTTTTAGAGCCTTCTAAGGCAAATTGTATGTGGCCTCTGGTACTGCCGGGAAGCTATGCTAGAGTGCTCGGATAACTCGATAACGGGTTCTGCCGGATCACGTCGTCTCAAAGGGAAAGGAGGCAACCGCGACGCGACCGGACAGGCCATGCTGGGGCTGTATGCGCTATTTGCTGATTGTGCTTCTGGGCTGCTTGCCCCTGTTCGCCGGGGCGGTCGATTTCGACGACGCCACCGGGCGCCTGCCGCTGGGGCGGCACATGCAGGTCTTCGAAGACACCGACGGCAGTGCCAGCATCGCCCAGGTCAGTTCCCCCGCCTTCGCCAGCCGCTTCCATGCGCACCCCGACGAGGTGCTCAACGCCGGTTACTCGACCTCGGTGTTCTGGCTGCGCATCGATCTGCAGTACAACGCCACCCCCTCCGCCAAACCGCGCCAGTGGCTGCTGGAGCTGGCCTACCCGCCGCTGGATCACCTTGAGCTGTACCTGCCTGACGCCGAGGGCGGCTATCGCCTGGCCGGGCGTACCGGCGACGCGCTGCCCTACGCCAGCCGGCAGATCCGCCAGAACAACTACCTGTTCGAGTTGCCGCTCGAGCCCGGCCAGGCGACCACCGCCTACTTGCGCCTGCACAGCCAGGGCTCGGTGCAGGCGCCGCTGACGCTGTGGTCGGCCGAAGCCTACATGGAAGACCAGCCCACCCGCCTGTACGTGCTGGGCATGATCTACGGCGTATTGCTGGTGATGCTGGTGTACAACCTGTTCATCTACCTCAGCGTGCGCGATGTCAGCTACCTCTATTACATCCTCTATATCGCCTCGTTCGGCCTGTACCAGGTGTCGGTCAACGGCGCCGGTATCGCCTACTTCTGGCCCGACAGCCCGTGGTGGGCGAATGCCTCGACGCCGCTGTTCATCGGTGCTGCCGGGCTGTTCGGCTGCCAGTTCGCCCGCCACTTCCTGCAACTGGGGCGGCTGAGCCGGGCCTTCGACCGCCTGCTGCTGGCGCTGATGGCCGGCGGCGCGCTGGTGATGGTGCTGGCGGTGACCCTGCGCTACGGCGTGGCGCTGCGCATGGCCACGGTGCTGGCGCTGCTGTTCACCGTGAGTGTGTTCAGCGCCGGGGTGTACGCCTGGTGGCGCGGGGTGCGGGTGGCGCGCTGGTTCATCATCGCCTGGAGCGCCTTCCTGCTTGGCGGGCTGGTCAACACCCTGATGGTGCTCGGTTACCTGCCCAACCTGTTCATCACCATGTACGCCAGCCAATTGGGGGCGGCGCTGGAGGTGGCATTGCTGTCGCTGGCGTTGGCCGACCGCATCAACAGCCTGCGTGAAGCGCAGGCGCGCACCCTGCGTGAAACCGGCCGCACCCTGGAGCAACTGAACCAGCAACTGGCCCACAGCAACCGCCTCAAGGACGAGTTCCTGGCCACCGTCACCCACGAGCTGCGCACCCCGATGAACGGCGTTATCGGTTCGCTGGAGTTGCTGCACACCCTGCCCATGAGCGCCGAACAGGCCCAGTACCATCGCACTGCCACGGGCTCGGCTCAGGACATGATGGCGATGGTCGACGACATCCTCATCCTCACCGAACTGCAGGCCGGGCGCCTGCGCCGGCATGGCGTGCCGTTCAGCCTGCGCCGGCTGCTGCAGGAGCTGCGCGCAGGCTATGCCGGCCAGGCCCTGGCCAAAGGCCTGTACCTGAGCCTGGACATCCCCGCCGACCTGCCCGACAGCCTGATCGGCGACCCGCAAAAACTGGCGCGCTGCCTGGCCTGCCTGGTGGATAACGGCCTGAAGTTTACCCACCAGGGCGGCGTCACCGTGCAAGCCCGTGGGCGTTTGGTGGCACCGGACTCGCTGGCCCTGAGCATCACCGTGAGCGATAGCGGCATCGGCTTCGAGGACCTCGACCAGGCCGTGCTGTACCAGCGTTTCTTCCAGGTCGATGGCTCGATGACCCGTCGGTACGGCGGGCTGGGCATCGGCCTGTCGATCTGCCGCCAGCTGGGTGAGTTGATCGGCGCCAAGCTTGCCCATGAGTCGACGCCAGGCCTTGGCAGCCGCTTCGAGCTGAGCCTGGCGCTGGACGTGACCCAGGTGCAGGTGCCGCCGAGCCGGGTGGTGCAGGGGACGCAGCGGCTGTAGGCCTCATCGCCGGTACGGGCAGCACAAGACAGAGGCTCCCACATCGCCCCCCAGGTAGTCCGATTTGTCACTTTGACTCCCCGCCCCAGGGTGCTTCACTGGGTCTCTTACCCCAGCGCGGTTCCAGGAGGCCCCCGATGAACCTGCACAAGTTCGCCGAGACCCACGAGGTCACCAACCAGCCGCCGCCCCTCGACGGCGCCAACCTGTACCGCCTCGACCAGCCCCTGCAAGAATGGGCACGGCGCTGCGGGGCCGGCTGGGCCGAGTCGCGCATCGACGCCTACGGTGCCCTGGCCGGCGGCCCGCTGATGGCTGCAGGGTTTCTGGCCAATGCCCACAAGCCCGAGTTCGCCAGCCACGACCGCTACGGCCACCGCATCGACCTGGTGAGCTTTCACCCCGCCTATCACGAACTGATGCGCACCGCCGTCGAACACGGCCTGCCGTCGCTGCCCTGGGCCGAACCGCGCGCTGGCGCCCACGTTGCCCGCGCCGCCATGACCTACCTGCACAGCCAGGCCGAAGCCGGCAGCGGCTGCCCGCTGACCATGACCTTCGCCGCCGTGCCGGCCCTGCGCCTGCAGCCGGAACTGGCCGGCTACTGGCTGCCCAAGGTGCTCAGCCGCGAATACGACCCGCGCAACATCGGTGACCGGCACAAGGCCGGGGTGACCATCGGCATGGCCATGACCGAGAAGCAGGGCGGCACCGATGTGCGCGCCAACACCACCCGCGCCTACCCGGTGGGCGCGCCGGGCCCCAGCCAGCCCTACGAGCTGGTGGGGCACAAGTGGTTCTGCTCGGCACCGATGTGCGACGCCTTCCTGACCCTGGCGCAGACCGACAAGGGCCTGAGCTGCTTCCTGCTGCCGCGCCACCGGCCGGACGACGGGCGTAACCAGTTCTACATCCAGCGCCTGAAGAACAAGCTGGGCAACTGCTCCAACGCTTCAAGCGAAGTGGAGTTTCGCGGCGCCCTGGCCTGGATGGTGGGCGAGGAGGGCCGCGGCGTGCCGACCATCATCGAAATGGTGGCCATGACCCGCTTCGACTGCATGGTCGGCTCCAGCGCCCTGATGCGCCAGGCCCTGACCCAGGCGGCCCACCACTGCGCCCACCGCAAGGTCGGTGGCCGGCTGCTGGCCGAGCAGCCGTTGATGCAGAACGTGCTCGCCGACCTGGCCCTGGAAAGCGAGGCGGCCCTGGCCCTGAGCCTGCGCATGGGCCAGGCGCTGGACCAGCCGGACGACCCGCAGCAGGTGCACTTCGCCCGCCTGGTAACGGCGGTGGGCAAGTACTGGATCTGCAAGCGCGCGCCCGGGATGATCAACGAGGCCGCCGAGTGCCTGGGCGGTGCCGGCTATGTCGAGGACAGCATCCTGCCGCGGCTGTACCGCGAGGCGCCGGTCAACTCCACCTGGGAAGGCTCGGGCAACGTGCAGTGCCTGGACGTACTGCGCGCGCTGTCGAAAGAGCCAGGTGTGCTCGATGCGTTGTTCGCCGAGCTTGGCGACGGCCACGGCGACCCGCGCTTGGCTGCTTTCATCGGCAACCTCAAGGGCGCCTTCGCCGACACCGGCGACATCCAGTACCGCGCCCGCCAGCTGACCGAGGATATCGCCCTGGCGCTGCAGGCCAAGCTGCTGCTGGAGGCCGGCAATGCGACGGTCAGCGATGCATTCATCGGCAGCCGCCTGGCCGGCGGCGGGCGGGCCTACGGCGCACTGCCGCGCGGGGTGGGTGCCGAGGCCCTGGTGGCCCGTGCGACACCCGCTTGGATGCCATGACTCTCCGGTAGCCGGCTTGCCGGCGATAGGGCCCGAACAGGCTACCCGGCATCGCGGGGATGTATTTACCCGGCAACCTAGGCAAGATGGTCGTCATGCATGTCTGAAGACAGGAACCCCAGCGTGAGCCAAGCGTTTGAAGTCGTTGCTACCCCCGAACAGGCCGTCGACCGTCTGGCGACCCTGCATGAACAGGCTACCGGCGCCCTCAGCCAGGCCCTCAAGCGTTACCTCAAAGACCGCACCGAACCCAGCGACGAGGAGCGCGGGCTGTTCCTTTACCCGGCGCTGCGCCTGACTTACTACAGCCAGGGCGAAGTCGCCGCCACCACCCGCGCCTACGCCAAGGTGCAAGTGGCCGGCACCTACAGCGTCACCGTCACCCAGCCCTCGGCGTTTCGCGGTTACCTGCTGGAGCAACTGCGCCCCTTGATGCACGACTACACCGTCACCGTCGAGGTGGGTGTCAGCGAGCAGAGCATCCCGTACCCCTATGTGGTCGACCAGGGCGACGAGCTGGCCGGCAGCGGCATTACCGCCGCGCAACTGGCGCGGGTGTTCCCCAGCACCGACCTGTCGGCGGCCACCGACAACATCGCCGACGGCCTGTACGACTGGGAAAGCGCCGAAACCCTGCCGCTGGCGCTGTTCGACGCCGCCCGCGTGGACTTCTCGCTGCGCCGCCTGGTGCACTACACCGGCAGCGACTGGCGCCACGTGCAGCCGTGGATCCTGCTGACCAACTACCACCGCTACGTCGACCAGTTCATCGCCCACGGCCTGGAACAGCTGCGTGAAGACCCGCGCTTCGTGCGCATGGTGCTGCCCGGCAACGTGGTCATCGAAAAGGCCATGGACAACGGCGAGGCCCAGGCCCTGGTGGCCGGGGTGGTCTGGCACCGTTACCAGATGCCGGCCTACCACCTGATTGCCGCCGACGGCGACGGCGTCACCCTGGTCAACATCGGCGTCGGCCCGTCCAACGCCAAGAACATCACCGACCACCTGGCGGTATTGCGCCCGCACTGCTGGCTGATGATCGGCCACTGCGGCGGCCTGCGTCAGTCGCAGACCATCGGCGACTATGTGCTGGCCCACGCCTACATGCGCCGCGACGGCATCCTCGACCGGGTGGTACCGCCGAACATCCCCATCCCGGCGCTGGCCGAGGTGCAACTGGCCCTGCAGGAGGCCGCAGCGCAGGTTACCGGCGAGCGTGGCGAGCAGTTGAAAAAACGCCTGCGCACCGGCACCGTGCTCACCTACGACGACCGCAACTGGGAGCTGCGCTGGGCCCAGGAACGGCCGCTGATCAACCTGTCCCGCGCCGTGGCGGTGGACATGGAAAGCGGCACCATCGCCGCGCAGGGCTACCGCCTGCGGGTGCCTTACGGCACCTTGCTGTGCGTGTCGGACAAACCGCTGCACAGTGAAATCAAGCTGCCCGGCTCGGCCAACGCCTTCTACAACCGTGCGGTCAGCCAGCACCTTAAAATCGGCATTGCCGCCCTCGACCTGCTGCGCACCGAGCTCAACTCGCTGCACTCGCGTAAACTGCGCAGCTTCGATGAGCCGCCGTTCCGCTGAGGATCCATGCCCCCGCCACCCCGCAACAACCCGCGCCGCCCGGCGGCGCGCCCTGCCGGCCCCAGGCGCCAGGCCAAGGCGCCGCCGGCCGAGCCGCGCCTGATCCTGTTCAACAAGCCGTTCGACGTGCTCACCCAGTTCAGCGACGGTGAGGGCCGCGCCACGCTCAAGGATTTCATCGACATCCCCGGCATCTACCCGGCCGGGCGCCTGGACCGAGACAGCGAAGGCCTGCTGCTGCTGACCAACGACGGGCGCCTGCAGGCGCGTATCGCCGACCCGAAGCACAAGCTGGCCAAGACCTACTGGGTGCAAGTGGAAGGTGAGCCGGGCGAGGCGCAGTTGCGGCGTTTGCGTGAGGGGGTGGAGCTCAACGATGGCCCGACGCTGCCGGCCGAGGCGCGCTTGCTGGAAGAGCCCGAGCTATGGCCGCGCAACCCGCCGGTACGTTTTCGCAAGAGTGTGCCGACTGCATGGCTGGAGCTGGTGATTCGCGAAGGGCGCAATCGCCAGGTACGGCGCATGACCGCAGCGGTGGGGTTGCCGACCCTGCGCCTGGTGCGGGTGAAGATTGGCGATTGGTCGATAGAAGGGCTGGAACAGGGCTGCTGGCGCGAGGTGGCTGCGAAGCTGTGATCGCCATCGCGCGTCAAGCCCGCTCCCACGGTCACCGTAGGAGACCACACAGCCCTCTAGGGCTGCGCTGTCGCGCAGAGAACTGGGCACGAGCCCGCCGCGGCCCCTGTGGGAGCGGGCTTGCCCGCGAAGCAGGCGACGCGGTGTCTGGCACCGGCTTCGCCGGTGTTCGCGGGCAAGCCCGCTCCCACAGGTCCTTGCTAAATCAATGAGTTGTGTGCAGTTCTAGGAGCCGGCTTGCCCCGCGATGGGCCTGACCCGTTAAACCCCTTCCAGAAACCCCACCACCACGCTTTTGATGATGAACGCCAGCACGCCTAGGCCCAGCACGAAGAACAGGATCAGCGTACCGAAGCGCCCGGCCTTGGACTTTTTCGCCAGGTCCCAGACGATGAAGCCCATGAAACCGATCAGCACGGTCACCAGGATTATCATCATCCACTCTTCGAATACGGCGGGATCCATCAGCTCACTCCGGGCAGGTTGAAAACCCGATCATACGCCTGATGCGCAAGCGCTGCTGCCCGGCCCTTTATAGGAGCCGGCTTGCCGGCGATAGGGCCAGGCCTGCTATCAACGCAGATGGGTCAATGGCAGCTCGGTACTGGCCAGCACCTGGTTGAGCACGAAGCTCGAACGCACGCTGGTCACCCCTTCGATACGGGTCAGGCTGCCGAGCAGCAGCTTCTGGTAGTGGTCCATGTCCGGTACCACCACCTTCAGCTGATAGTCGGCATCCATACCCGTCACCAGGCTGCATTCGAGCACCTGCGGCAGGTTGCGGATGGCTGCCTCGAAGGTTTCGAAGCGCTCGGGGGTGTGGCGGTCCATGCCGATCAGCACGTAGGCGGTCAGGCTCAGGCCGAGCTTCTTGCGGTCCAGCAGCGCCACCTGGCGCGAGATATAGCCATCGTCTTCGAGCTGCTTGACCCGCCGCGAGCAAGGGGAGGGCGACAGGCCAATACGTTCGGCCAGTTCCTGGTTGGAGATGCGCGCATCGCGCTGCAATTCGGCAAGAATGCTCAGGTCGTAGCGGTCGAGCTTGCTCATGAAAGGGGCCTTTTCTATCCGGATTGCGGTGAATTATCGAACCTGAGTGAAAAATTGCGCAAGTGCTATTTATCAGAGCAATCTTCGCAATCCTGTGCCCCGCGCCCTGGCCTATCTTTAACACCAGAATCACTGCCCGGACATCAGTCCACGGCGACGCGCCCCAGGCGGGCGGTCGCGGCCAGCGAACCAACCGGGTTCGTCAGCCCCCGGGCTACGCACTGTCCAGAAGACGGCGCGAGGTGAGCCGGTGTCACAAGCGCCGAGCACGGACAACAATTCCCGAAGGGAGGCCGCAAGGTCTCCCTTTTTTTAATGCTTGCGATTCGAGCCGCGCGGTAGACTGGTGCGATGCAGTTTCCCTGATCGAGAGGCACAACATGAGGTCGCGCATCTGGCAGTTGGCAGGTGTTGGTTTGCTGGGCATGGTCATCAGCCTGGGTGCCCTGGCCCAGGGGCCGGGGGATGGCCCGCAGGATCCCAATGGCAACGGCAATGGCGGGCGCGGCTCGCCGCTCAATTCCCGCGATGAAGTGCGGCAAACCCAGCAGCCGCGCCAGGGTTACTACCAGGATATCCCGCGTCGCCAGGGCGAAAACCGCCACTGGCAGGCCGGCGGCCCCGGGCAGCGCCCCGGTGGCGATTGGGCCGGGCGCCCGGACGGGCATGGCAATGGCTGGGGGCCGGGGCCGCAGTACCGGCCGGGGCACAGCGTCGACCGCTTCCCGGACCGCTTTTGGAAAGTGCCATACCGTGGGCAGGACTACTTCTATTCCGGTGGCTACTGGTACCGCCCCCATGGCGGCAGCTACGTGGTGGTGACGCCGCCTTATGGGGTGAGTGTCGGCTACCTGCCGTCCTATGCCCGTGAGGTGTGGGCGGGTGGCGCGCTGTACTTTTTGGTGGCCGACACTTACTACCAGTACATGGGCGACAGCCAGCAGTACGTAGTGGTCAACCCGCCGGTGGCGGCGCCTGCGCCGACGCCGGTGCAGCAGCAGGGCACGCCCTACGACGTGGTCGCCTACCCGCTGTACGGCCAGGGGCCGGAACAGCAGGAGCAGGACCGTTACCAGTGCCATCGCTGGGCGGTGAGCCAGTCTGGTTTCGATCCAGCCACCGCCACCGCCGCACCGCCGCTGCAGGTGGCCGACAGTTACCGCCGGGCGCTTGGGGCTTGCCTGAGTGGGCGGGGCTACAGCACCAATTGAGGTTTGGCCCAATCGCCTGCAAGCCGGCTCCTACAGGGATCGGCGCAGCAGCCGGCATGCCGGCGTTGGGCCTTCAGTGTTTCAGCAGCAACTTGCCCTCGATCGGCACATAGCGGCTGGCGGCGCGGATCACCGACAACGCGGTCAGCCCCGGCACGCCATACACCACGGTCTCTACGCCATGGCGCTGCATCGCCCGCTCCAGCAGCAGGTCGAAATCGCCATCGCCGGAGGCCAGTACCACCTGGTCGACCCGCGCTGCGGCCTCGATCACATCCAGGGTGATGCCCACGTCCCAGTCGCCCTTGGCCGAGCCGTCGGCACGCTGGATGTAGGGTTTCAGGCGCACCTCGAAACCCAGGTTGCGCAAGATCTGCTGGAACTGCTGCTGCTTGCTGTCGCCGCGGTCGATGGCATAGGCGAGCGCCTCGACGATCTGCCCTTCACGGCTGACCTCGGCCCACAGCGCGGCATAGTTGAAATGGCAGCCGTGGCCCTGGCGAACTGTGTAGTAGAGGTTCTGCACGTCGGCGAACAGTGCGATTTTTTTCAAACCTGATACTCCGCTGGGGCGTGGGCGGGGCTGCCATGCAGCCCTTTCGCGGCACAAGGCCGCTCCTACAGAAGCTCACGAGACCTGTAGGAGCGGCCTTGTGCCGCGAAAGGCGCGCAAAGCGCGCCCGGGAATGTCAGCGAGTATGCCAGAGCCCTCAGACGTAGTCGTCGTCGGAGAAGAAGCCGCCGTCATCACCGCTGTAGTCGGTATCGGCAAAGCCACCCTGGTCATTGCCCCAGCCACCGTTGTCGGCCACCTGCTGCTGGCCGCCCTGGTCGTTCCAGCCACCTTGGTCGCTGGCCGGTGCCGGTTCTTCCTTGATCACTTCGACCACCTCTTCAGGCTGCGAGTGGTGGTTGAACAGGCTGCTGATGCCCTGGGCCAGCAGCACGCCACCGGCCACGCCTGCGGCAGTTTGCATGGCGCCGCCCAGGAAGCTGCTGGCGCCGCTGCGCGCGGGCGCTGCGCCAAAGCCCCGTTGCTGTTGCGGCTGTGGCGCTGCATAGGCCTGGGGCGCCGAATCACGCCAGCCACCGCCGCTCGAAGTTGGTGGTGGCGCCACCGAGCGCTGCGGCTCGGGCGCCGGGCTGCGTGTGCCACCACCGAACAGGCCGGAGAGAAAACCTCCGCCGCTGTTGCCGGCGGCCGGGCGGGCGGCGTCCTGCTGGGCGCGGGCCTGCTTGAGCTGCTCTTCAAGCTGCTTGTTCTGCTCGTCCAGGCGCTTGAGCGCCGCTTCCTGCACCAAAATCGCCTGGGCCATGTAGTAAGGCGCCGCCGGCTGCTGGCGCAGGTGCTCTTCGATACGCGCCTGGGCCTGGGCATCGCGCGGCTGGGCCGGGTCTTCGGCTTGCTTGATACGGCCGAACAGGCCGTCGATCAGGGTTTGTTCTTCAGTGTTCATCGGGGCAACCTCGTGCGCTGAACAGGGCATCGGACAGCGTCAAAGATGGGGGGCCGGGCGAGGCGATTCAACGTTTTGGCCATGAAACATTTTTCAGCATGTGTGCGCTCTGGGCTAAAGTGATGCCCTGCTTTTTTGCCATGCGATGTTGACCGATGAATCCGCTGAGCGTTCTGCGCGACTCCCTGTACTTCTTCCGCCACCACCTGGCGAACATCCTGCAGCTGTGCCTGCCGCTGGTGGTGCTCGAGGCCCTTGCCAGCCAGTTGCTGTACAGCCAACTGGGCGAGCAGGCCTCGCCGGCCTACGGCATGCTGGTCAGCCTGCTGTTTTACCCGCTGTACAGCGCAGCGTTGATTCTTTACCTCGACACCCGCAGCAACGGCGAGCCGGTGGCCAAGCGCAACCTGTTCGCCCGCGCCGTGCAGCTGTGGCCGGCGCTGGCCCTTTTGATACTCATCAGCTCGCTGCTGATCATGGCGGGCCTGGCGCTGTTCATCTTCCCGGGCGTGTGGATCATGGTGAACCTGGTGTTCGCCGAATACCTGCTGGTGCTGCGCGGGCTGCCGGTGGTCGAGGCCATGCGCACCAGTGCGCGCATGACCACCGGGCACTTCCTGCGCATCATGGTGTGCATGCTTTCGGTGCTGGCGCCACTGTGGCTGATCGACGGGCTGCTGCTGACCGCCTTCCCCGACCCGCAACCGGGCGTGCAACTGGTCCTGGACAGCCTCAACGGCTTTTTGCAGTTGTTCAGCACCGTGGTGCTGTACCGGCTGTTCATGCTGCTGGAGAGTGAAGCAGGGGCTTGAGTTACGCCTTGTGCTCAAGCGGGCCCTGGCAGGCTGACACCCGCTGCTGATTGCGACGGCAATGCTGCAGAGGAAGCGTATCGGCCTGCAACCCGACAGGCGCAGCCGGCAAAGTGGCTCGGCACGGCCAACGCGCAGTTGCCAAGGCCACCGATCACGAGGAAGCATTCATGATGACGCCAACCCAAGCGCCAAGCTGGGCCACGCAAGCATTCTCAGCCACGCTGTTCTTGCTCAATGGCAGCAGCAAAGCCCCGGTCACCCACCTTGACACGTTTTATGCCCCTTCCTCGCCCAGTGGGGGCAGCGAGCGAAGCACGCTGGACGACGGTTGGTTGCGGGTGAAGGGCACGGCAGATGCCATCAAGCTGCACTTTCACTATCTTTCGAGCACCACCGACCGGCTGCATTACGAATTGGCGCTGGGCAGCGACCGGGACCGAAAACTGGGGGCCAGCCGCAATGGCTACCTGGGGCTGTACAAGCATGCAAGCGTCGAGGGTTTATGGAAGGTCGAGCCCCTGGCCTGGCAGGGCAACGAACTGCGCTGCCGGATACGCGACCACTTGGGGCAACTGGTCAAGGTGGAAACCGGCAGTGGTTACCTGACGGTGGGTAACGGTGCAGAGCAGCAATGGCTGATTGTAAGGTCCTGAAGCCTTAGGCGGCCACGCTATGCACCAGCCGACTGGCATGCCGACGAACGGCTCGGTTATGCTCGCCCGACCTGCCTGCACAAGCCGAGCCGATGATCCGCCTACTGCGCAACACCTTGCTGTTCCTGCTTCTGCTGCTGATTGCCCTGTGGCTGCTGGCCGAGCACCTCGGCTGGCAACCTGCGCCGCGCGAGGCCGTTCCGCTGGCCTGCCAGGGCAGCGCTGCGCCGCTGGCGCCAGGGCAGTCACTCAAGGTGATGACCTGGAACGTGCAGTACCTGGCCGGCAAGCGCTACGTGTTCTGGTACGACCAGGGCCACGGCAGTGACACCCGCCCCAGCCCCGAAGACCTGGCCTTCAACCTTGACGAAGTGGCCCGGGTGATCCGCGCCGAGCAGCCCGATATCGTCCTGTTGCAGGAGCTGGACCGCGACGCCAAGGCCAGCGGCTACCAGGACCAGCTGGCGCTGCTGCGCGAGCGCCTGGCCGACCTCTACCCGTGCAGTGTCCAGGCCTATGACTGGAAGGCCGGCTTCGTGCCGGACCTGCACATCCTCGGCAGCGTCGGCCGCACCCTGGCCACCCTCAGCCGCTACCCCATCGACAAGGCCGAACGCCTGCAACTGCCCAACGCTGCCAGCAATGCCCTGGCCCGGCTGCGCGAGCGTCAGCCGGCGGTACTGGTCAGTTACTTGCCGGTGAGCGACGGCAGCCGCCTGGCAGTGCTCAACACGCAACTTTCGCCCTACCACGCCGGCAGTGACCTGCAACTGCGCCAGGTGCGGCATGTGGCCAAGGTGCTCGACCGCCTGGAAACCCAAGGCACGCCGTGGCTGATCGGTGGCGACTTCAACCTGCTGCCGCTTGGCCAGTACCGCCGCTTGCCACCGGCGCAGCGCGGCAGCTATCCGGCCGACAGCGACCTGCACCTGCTGTGGGACAAGTACCCGATGATCCCCAGCAATGCCGAAGCCGGTGGTGCCGAGCGCAGTGCCTGGCTGACCCACTTCCCCAACGACCCGGCCGTCACCGGGCCCGACCGCACCCTCGACTACCTGCTGCACAGCCCGCGCCTGCTACGTGAGCAGGGGCAGGTGCTGCAGGACGATACCCAGCAGATTTCCGATCATTTGCCGGTGATGGCGACGTTGCGCATGCCGCAGCCGGGTGTGTCGCGACGGCCGTGAGGTAATGCCGCAGCAGGTTTTTTGGTGGTGGCACCGGCTTGCCGGCGATGAGGCCGGCACAGATTGAATGGACCCCTAGGTGCCCCTTGGCTTAGCCCGCGCAGTCGCCTCGGCCACCAGCGGGTCGTCCGGCCAGTAGTGCTTGGGGTAGCGGCCCTTGAGGTCCTTCTTCACCTCGGCATAAGTGGTGCGCCAGAAGTTGGCCAGGTCTTGAGTGACCTGCACCGGCCGGCGCGCCGGCGACAGCAGGTGTAGCTTGACCTGCTGGCGGCCGCCGGCGATGCGCGGGGTGTCGGCCAGGCCGAACAGCTCCTGCAGGCGCACGGCGAGGATCGGCGGCTGCTCGCTGTAGTCCAGGCGGATGCTCGAGCCCGAGGGCACGTTCAGGTGAGAAGGCGCCAGCTCATCCAGGCGCTGGGGCAACGGCCAGGGCAGCAGGTTGCGCAGCATCGATGGCAGGTCGAGGGCCGAGAAGTGACTCAGCCGCGAGACCTTGCCCAGGTACGGCTGCAACCAGTCTTCGAGGCTGGCCAGCAGGGCTGCGTCGGCAAGGTCAGGCCACTCGCTGTGGCCGTCCTTGGCCAGGTCGAGCTGGCGCAACAGCGCTACCCGCGCCTGCCACTGGCGCAGCTCCGGGGTCCAGCTCAACAGGTTCAGGCCCTTGCGCCGCACCAGGCCGAGCAGTGCCCGGGCGCGGGCGTCATCGTCCAGGCCTGGCAAGGGTTCGCGGCTGAGCACCAGCTCGCCGACCTTGCGCTGGCGCTCGGCACGCAGCACCTGCTCGCGCTCATCCCAGTCCAGCAGGTCGAGGGTTTCGACCTGCTCGGCCAACACACCCTCGAACAGCGCCGGGTCGAACTCGGCGGCCAGGTAGATGCGTTCTTCACGCTGGCCCTGGCGGCTGCCCAGGTCGGCGATCACCAGCCAGGGTTGCTTCATCAGTGCGTCGGCTTCGCTGAACAGCGCCGCCCGGCCATTGGCCAGGCGGTACTCGGCACCGCCTTCACGGCGCTGCTGCGCCACCCGGTCGGGGTAGGCCAGCGCCAGCAGGGCGCCGAGCCAGCGCGGGTGGTCGGGGTCGGCCACCGCTGCGCCGGGTTTGCCGCGCAGTTGCCCGCGGTACTGCCGGGCCAACTGGCGGGCGCGCTGCACACCGCCCTGGCCGCCGCGGGCGGCCTTGCTTTCGCCACTGAGCAGCGCCAGGCGCGAGTGCAGGTCGGCACCACCGCCGCGCTGGATATCGCGTTCGCCCAGCAGCGCGGCGACATCGCAGGCCATGTCGCCCAGGCCCAGCCCCTGGCCGCGCAGCAACAGGTGGGCGATGCGCGGGTGGGCGGGTAGCTCGGCCATGGCCTGGCCATGGGCGCTGAGGTTGTCGCGGCTGCCGGGCTTGAAGGCGCCGAGCCGGGCCAGCAGGTCCTGGGCCTGGCCGTAGGCCGCTGCCGGCGGCTGGTCGAGCCAGCTCAACTGCTCTGGCGGCACACCCCAGCGCGCCAATTGCAGGGCCAGGCCGGCCAGGTCCGCCTGGAGGATTTCGGCACTGCCGTGGGCCGCCAGCTGCTCGTGCTGGGCCTCGGACCACAGCCGGTAGCACACCCCCGGCTCCAGGCGACCGGCGCGGCCGGCGCGCTGGGTGGCGCTGGCGCGGGAGATGCGCTGGGTGTCCAGACGGGTCATGCCGCTGCCGGGGTCGAAGCGCGGCACCCGCGCAAGGCCTGCGTCGATCACCACGCGCACACCATCGATGGTCAGGCTGGTCTCGGCGATGTTGGTGGCCAGTACCACCTTGCGCTGGCCCTTGGGCGCAGGCTCGATGGCGGCGCGCTGGGCATTGAGCTCAAGCTCGCCGTGCAGCGGGCACAGCAGCACGCCCGGGCGCTCGCCGATGGCTTCCTGCAACGCTTGGTGCACCCGGCGGATCTCGGCCTGGCCGGGGAGGAACACCAGCAGGCTGCCGGTTTCGTCGGCCAGGGCCTGCAGGACGCAATCCACTACACGAGGCTCGATGAACTCGCCAGGCTGGAACGGCCGGCCCCAGCGGATATCCACCGGGTGCATGCGGCCC
This sequence comes from Pseudomonas xanthosomatis, assembly GCF_019139835.1. Classification (NCBI taxonomy): domain Bacteria; kingdom Pseudomonadati; phylum Pseudomonadota; class Gammaproteobacteria; order Pseudomonadales; family Pseudomonadaceae; genus Pseudomonas; species Pseudomonas xanthosomatis. The sequence goes on from NZ_CP077075.1 coordinate 1,462,683, forward strand.
TGGCTGCTGACCACCGGCGCGTCGTCCAGCAGCCGGGACAGGCGCTCGCCCTCGAGCGTTGCCGACATCAGCAGGATTTTAAGCGCCGGCGTGTCACGCAACAGCGCCCGGCCGTTGAGGCTCAGGGCCAAAGCCAGGTCGGCGTCGAGGTTGCGCTCGTGGAATTCGTCGAAAATCAGCAGGCCCACGCCGTCGAGCGCCGGGTCACTCTGCAGGCGCCGGGCGAGGATGCCCTCGGTGACCACTTCGATGCGGGTGTTCGGGCCGATCTTGCTGTCCAGGCGGATGCGGTAGCCCACGGTTTCGCCAACCTTTTCACCCAGCTCCGAAGCCAGGCGCTCGGCCGCGGCGCGGGCGGCCAGGCGGCGGGGTTCGAGCATCAGGATGGTCTGCCCGGCCAGCCAGGGCTCATCGAGCAGTGCCAGCGGCACGCGGGTAGTCTTGCCGGCGCCGGGGGGCGCCTCGAGCACGGCTTCGTGGCGCTCGCCCAAAGCGTGGCGCAGTTGGGGCAATACGGCATCGATCGGTAATGAAATCATGGTGGTCCTCGAACAATCGTCCGAGTATAACGGCGAACCGAGGCAGCCCAATCATGGTCTGAGCTTCAGGCGAGACGAATTGCCTTGCCCTTGTAGTGCTACTTTCCGGAGAGACACATGCGTATCCCTTCCCGCGTCATCGGTGGTGCCCTGATCGCCACCCTGCTGACCCAAATGACGGCCTGCGGCACGATTTTCTACCCTGACCGCCGCGGTCAGATCGAAGGCAAGATCGACCCCGTCGTTGTGGCAATGGACGCCATCGGTATTCTGTTTTATGTGATCCCCGGCCTGATCGCCTTCGGCATCGACTTCGCCACCGGCGCCATCTACTACCCCGGCGGCAAGTCCGCGCAAATCGACCCGGCCAAGCTCAAGCCGGCGATCAACGCCGACGGCCAGGTCGACAAGGCCAAGCTGCAGGCTATTCTCGAAAGCGAACTGGGCCAGCGCCTGCCGCTGGACGACCCACGGCTGATCCAGCATCGCGGCAGCGTCGAGCAACTGGCCGCCTTCGGCCTGGTACCGGCTGCCTGACCCCTCCCTCTGCCAGGGCCGCAGCATGAGCGTGAGCGCCGAACACCAACGCCTGCTGCGCCTGGCCACCCGCGCCTCGCTGTGCGTGGCCAGCATCCTGGTACTGAGCAAGGCTGTGGCCTGGTGGCTGAGCGGCTCGGTGAGCCTGCTGGCCGGGCTCACCGACTCGGCGCTGGATGCCGTGGCCTCCTTCCTCAACCTGCTGGCGGTGCACTACGCGCTGCGCCCGGCCGATGACGACCACCGCTTTGGCCATGGCAAGGCCGAGGCCCTGGCCGGCATGGCCCAGGCGCTGTTCATCGGCGTCAGTGCGGTGCTGATCGCGGTGCAGGCGGTGCAACGGCTGCAGGCGCCGCAACCCTTGGGGGATACCGCGGCCGGCATCGCCGTGATGCTGTTGTCGCTGGTGTTGACTCTGGGTTTGCTGGCGTTCCAGCGCAAGGTCGTGCGGCTCACAGGTTCCACTGCGGTGCGCGCCGATTCGCTGCACTATCGCTCCGACCTGCTGCTAAACGGCAGTATTTTGCTTGCCCTGCTGCTGGCACGGTTCGGCTGGCCGCAGCTGGATGCCTTGTTCGGCCTGGGCATTGCCTTGTACATCCTGTGGAGCGCGGTGCAGATCGCCCGTGAGAGCACAGCGATCCTGATGGACCAGGAACTGCCTGCCGACATCGTCGAGCGCATGCTCGAGGTGGTGCTGGCGATCCCCGGGGTCAAGGGGGCGCATGACTTGCGCACGCGGGTGTCGGGCAGCCAGTGGTTCGTGCAGGTGCACCTGGAGTTGCCGGGTGCGTTGCCGCTGGAGCAGGCCCATGAATTATGCGTGCAGGCATCGGCGGCGATACGCGAGCGTTACCCGCGGGCCGATGTGATGGTGCACGCCGACCCGGTTTAGGGCTGTTGAAATTCGTGGGAGCGGGCTTGTCCCGCGATCACCGGCGCAGCCGGTGCCAGCCAACGCGGAGCCCGCTTCGCAGCTGATTGCATGAGCGTCACTGTATGAGCCGGCTTGCCGGCGATTGGGCCGGCACAGGCAACATCACCCCTTCCTGCCTTCCAAATGCCCCAACGGCACCCGCCGTTCCACCGCGCTGGACAGCACGATCGAGGTCTTGGTGAAGCCCAACTGCGCGATGCGGTTGATCAGTGCCTCCAGTTCAACCATCGATACCACTGCCCCATGGATGATCACGCAGGGGTCGCCGGTCACCCGGTGGCATTCGGTGATTTGCGGGATGGCCGCCAGCTGGGCGTAGGCATGGTGGGTATCATGGCTGCCATGGCTGGCCAGGCGCAGTTCGATGATGCACTGCACCGGCAGGCCGATTTTCTCCAGGTCGACCTTGGCGGTATACCCTGTAATCACCCCGCTGGCCTCGAGCTTGGCCACCCGCTCGGCCACTGCCGGGGCCGAAAGGTTGACCTGGCGCGCCAGCTGCGCGTAGGTGGCCCGGCCGTTTTCCAGCAGGGCGGCGAGGAGCATGCGGTCGTACTTGTCCATGGCGATTCCTGGTGACTTTGCAAAGCATGGCAAACTCGCTGAATAACCATTTTTTGCAAAGTGTTTCGGTGATTTAAAGTCGCTTTGTAACTTAAGTTTGCGCAAGGGCCTTTCTAAACTAAGTCACCCGTAAACGGATTTCGAGCCCTTCTGCCATGCCTGCCTCCCGTCGCTTCCCGTTGCTGCTTATCGGCGCCTTTCTTGCCCTGTACCTGGTGTGGGGGTCTACCTACCTGTTCATCCGCATTGGCGTGGAATCCTGGCCGCCGATGCTGATGGCCGGGGTGCGCTTCATGGTTGCCGGCAGCCTGTTGTATGGCTTTTTGCGCTGGCGCGGGGCGCCGGCACCGACCTGGCCGCAATGGCGTTCGGCGGCGGCGATCGGCTTTTTGCTGCTCAGCTGCGGTAATGGCGGGGTGACCCTGGCCGAACACGCTGGCGTCGCCTCGGGCGTGGCGGCGCTGGCGGTGGCCACCGTGCCGCTGTTCACCCTGGTGTTCGGGCTGCTGTTCGGCCACCGCAACTCGCGCCTGGAATGGGCGGGCATCTTCCTGGGCCTGGCCGGCATCGCCCTGCTCAACCTCGGCTCCAATCTGCAGGCCAGCCCCATGGGCGCGGCACTGATTTTGTTCGCCGCCGCTGCCTGGTCGTTCGGTTCGGTGTGGAGCAAGACCCTGCCATTACCCCAAGGCGCCATGGCCAGCGCCGCCGAGATGCTTGCCGGTGGCGCCGCGCTGTTGATCGGCAGCGCCTTGAGCGGCGAACGCGTGACCCAGATGCCCACTGCGGCAGGCTGGGGCGCGCTGGCCTACCTGGTGTTCTTCGGCTCGATCCTGGCGTTCAGCTCGTACCTGTACCTGCTCAAACACGTGCGCCCGGCGGCGGCCACCAGCTACGCCTACGTCAACCCGGCGGTGGCGGTGTTGCTGGGCATCGTCTTCGCCGGCGAGAGCATTGGCGCCGAGGAGTGCATGGCCATGACGGTGATCATCGGTGCGGTGGTGCTGATCGGCTTGCCGCAGTGGCGCAAGGCGCCTGCGGCGGCCTGATGGCGCAACAGGCGTGGGGGCGATTTTGTTGTGTTGCCGGTGATGGCCTCATCGCCGGCAAGCCGGCTCTCATAGAACAAGCTACAACTCATTGATTTAACACGGTCCCTGTGGGAAGCGGCCGTGGCGCATCTGCGAGACCAGTTCTCTGCGCGACAGCGCAGCCCGCAGGGCTGGGTAATCTCCTACAAATGCAACCCATTGCGTTAAACTTGCCGCCTTCGCTGAACCCCCTGATGGTACCACCATGAATTTCGCCAAACTCGGCCTGATCGAACCGCTGCTGCGCACCCTGCAGAAGCTCGACTACAGCACCCCAACCCCGGTCCAGGCCAAGGCCATCCCCGCCGTGCTCGCCGGCCGTGACCTGATGGCCGCCGCCCAGACCGGCACCGGCAAGACCGCAGGCTTTGCCCTGCCGGTGTTGCAGCGCCTGGCCCTGGAGGGCGAGAAGGTGGCCGCCAACTCGGTGCGCGCCCTGGTGCTGGTACCCACCCGGGAGCTGGCCGAGCAGGTGCACGCCAACGTGCGCGAATATGCCGAAGACCTGCCGCTGTCCACCTACGCTGTGTACGGCGGGGTCAGCATCAACCCGCAGATGATGCGCCTGCGCCGCGGCGTCGACCTGCTGGTGGCCACCCCCGGCCGGCTGCTCGACCTGTTCCGCCAGAACGCCATCAAGTTCGGCCAGGTGCAGACCCTGGTGCTCGATGAAGCCGACCGCATGCTCGACCTGGGCTTTGCCGAAGAACTCCAGTCGGTTTACGCCGCCCTGCCGCGCAAGCGCCAGACGCTGCTGTTCTCGGCCACCTTCTCCGAGCAGATCCGCATGCTCGCGGGCCTTGCCCTGAACGACCCTCTGAGCATCGAGGTCAGCCCGCGCAACGCCACCGCCAGCACCGTCAAGCAGTGGCTGGTGCCGGTGGACAAGAAGCGCAAGGCCGACCTGTTCTGCCACCTGTTGCGCAAGCAGCGCTGGCAGCAGGTGCTGGTGTTCGCCAAGACCCGCAAGGGTGTGGACGAGCTGGTCGAGCGCCTGCTGGGCGAGGGCATCAACGCCGACGGTATTCACGGCGACCGCCCGCAGGCCACCCGCCAGCGCGCGCTGGACACCTTCAAGGCGCGTGAAATCCAGGTGCTGGTGGCCACCGATGTGGCCGCCCGCGGCCTGGACATCGACGACCTGCCGCTGGTAGTCAACCTCGACCTGCCGATCGTCGCCGAGGACTACGTGCACCGTATCGGCCGCACTGGCCGGGCGGGCAACAAGGGCGAGGCGATTTCGCTGGTGTGCGCCGATGAGGTAAACCTGCTGGCCGCGATCGAGACGCTGATTCGCCAGCAGTTGCCACGCCACGAAGAGCCGGACTTCATCCCCGACCACCGGGTGCCGCAGATCGATGCCAGCGGGCAGGTGGTGAAAAAGCCGAAGAAGCCGAAAAAACCCAAAGAGAACAGCGCCAAGCGCGGCCTGGGGCGCTGGATGGACAGCGCCGAGTCGGGCCCGGCAACGCCTGCAGTCAAGGCCGTGCGCAAGGTGCCGAGCTTTGGCGGCAAGCCGGCCAAGCGCAAGCCTTGAGATCGTAGGGGGCCGCTTTGCGGCCCTTTCGCGGCACAAGGCCGCTCCTACAGGCCGCGCGGTTCTTCTGTAGGAGCGGCCTTGTGCCGCGAAAGGGCTGCAGGGCAGCCCCGGCATTCGTTCAGGCGTTTCCCGCCAACCAATCCGCCGCCGCCAGCCCTGCCTTCAGCCCGCTGGCAAAACACGCCGTCAGCAGATACCCCCCGGTCGGCGCCTCCCAGTCGAGCATCTCGCCGGCACAGAACACCCCCGGCAACCCACGCACCATCAACCCCTGGTCCAGCCTCTCGAAGCGCACGCCACCGGCGCTGCTGATCGCCTCGTCCAGCGGCCGGGTGCGTACCAGCTCGATCGGCAGGGCCTTGATCGCCGCCGCCAGGCGTGCAGGCTCGGCGAAGGTGGCCGGGTCGGTGAGCTCGCGCAGCAGCGCCGCCTTCACCCCATCCAGGCCCAGCTGGCTGTGCAGGTGCTTGGCCATCGACCGCGAACCGCGCGGCTTGGCCAGGGCCTGGGCAATCTTGTCCACAGGCTTGTCGGGCAACAGGTCGAGCAGCAAGGTGGCGCGGCCATCGCGGTTGATCGCTTCACGCAGCGCTGCCGACCAGGCATACACCAGGCTGCCCTCGACCCCTTGCGCGGTTAGGATGAACTCACCCTTGCGCATGGCCGCGCCAGGCACGGCCAGGGCGATGTTCTTCAGCGGCGCGCCGGCGAACTTGTCGGTGAGTACAGCGCTCCAGCCCTGTACTTCGAAACCGCAGTTGCTCGCCTGCAATGGCGAGATATCCACACCCCGCTGGTTCAACAATGGCACCCAGGCGCCGTCCGAACCCAGGCGTGCCCGGCTACCACCGCCCAGGGCCAGCACCACGGCATCGGCCTGCACGCTCAGTTCGCCCTGTGGATAACTGATCTGCAAGCTGCCATCGGCGTTCCAGCCCAACCAGCGGTGGCGGGTGTGGATAACTACGCCGCTGTCGCGCAGGCGCTTGAGCCAGGCGCGCAACAGCGGTGCGGCCTTCATGTCGCGGGGGAATACCCGGCCCGAGGTGCCGACGAAGGTTTCGATGCCCAGGCCGTGAATCCACTGGCGCAGGGCGTCGGCGTCAAAGCCATGCAACAGCGCCTCGACCTCGCCCTGGCGTGCGCCATAGCGGCCGACGAACGCCGGGTAGGGCTCGGAGTGGGTGATGTTCATGCCGCCGACCCCGGCCAGCAGGAACTTGCGGCCCACCGACGGCATGGCGTCGAACACCTGCACGGCCACACCGCGCCGGGCCAGGGCCTCGGCGGCCATCAGGCCGGCAGGGCCACCACCGATGACGGCGACGAGGGGGCGGGCGGTGCTGCGGGATTCGGACATGGCGGGCGACAGGCTGTGGAAAAGGTCGCGCATTCTACCCCAGGGGGCTGTGCACAACCACTGGTCAAAAAATGATCATGTTTCTACAGCCCAGGCAGGCAAAGGGCTGGCGCCGCTTTCCCGCAGGTTATCCACAGGCGGTTCCACAGTCATTGTGAACAACCGATGACACGTGCCGCACTGTGGTGAAGGATGCCGTGGCGCCGGGCCAGGGCTTGCCGGTCCTTGCTGTAGCCACCGCCGATCACCCCCACCACCGGGATGTCACGGCCCAGGCATTGGCGCATCACCAACTCATCGCGCTCTGCCAGGCCCTGGTCGGTCAGGTTCAGGTAGCCCAGGGCGTCGTCCTTGTGCACATCCACACCGGCGTCGTACAGCACCAGGTCCGGCTGGTACAGCGGCAGCAGGTAGTTGAGGGCGTCCTCCACCACTTTCAGGTAGGCGCTGTCGTTCATGCCGCGCGGCAGGGGGATGTCCCAGTCGCTCTGGGCCTTGCGCGCGGGGAAGTTCTGCTCGCAGTGCAAGGACACGGTGATGGCCTCGGGGGTGTCGTGCAGGATGCGCGCGGTACCGTCGCCCTGGTGCACGTCGCAGTCGAAGATCAGCACCCGGTGCACACGGCCGGCTTCCAGCAGGTAGCGGCTGATCACTGCCAGGTCGTTGAAGATGCAAAAGCCTGCCGGGTGGTCGTAGTGGGCGTGGTGGGTGCCGCCGGCCAGGTGGCAGGCGATGCCGTGCTGCAGGGCCATTTCGGCGCAGAGCAGCGAGCCGCCCACCGCGCGCACGGTGCGCCGGGCCAGGGCCTCGCTCCACGGCAGGCCAAGGCGGCGCTGGTCCTCGCGGGACAGGTCGCCGTTCATGTAGCGTTCGATGTAGCTGCGCTCGTGGGCCAGGGCGAGGATGTCGTTGGGGCAGATTTCCGGGCGCAGCAAGGCGGCGTCGGTGGTCAGGCCGCTTTGCACCAGGTGGTCGCGCAGCAGGCGGAACTTGTCCATCGGGAAGCGGTGGTCGGCGGGGAATTCGGGGCTGTAGTCGTCGTGGTAGATCAGCGGCAGGTGCATGGGGCGGTGTCGTGGTGGGGGCCTGGGCTGATCTTGCCAGTTTTTGTGCATGTTCTGCGGATTACCAGGGGCACAAGTGCCCAAACCTGTGGGAGCAACTGTCTTGCTCAACTTCTAAAAGCTGGCGATCCCTGTGGGAAGCGGCCTTGCCGGGGCGCCGTCCGGTCGAGATGGGGCGCGTAGCGGCCCCGACAATTTTGCATGGTGCCAAAATCCTGGGGCCGCTTCGCGCCCCATCGCGACACAAGGCCGCTTCCCACAGTGGTCCGCTAGGAACCTGTTACCTGCCGGTCGACGCCAATACCCGCTGCCACTCCGGCTCGTTCATGCGCCCGAGGATGCGCGCCTTGCCGTTGCCGTCCACCGACACGAACAATGCACTGGCGTAGCCGCTCTCGCGCTCACCACCTGGCACGTGCTGCCGGCGCTGGAAGTGGTCGATGCAACCGTTGTGGGTCACCAGCACCAGGTTGTGCCCGGTGCGCTTGCGCGCCAGGGCTTCGCCGGCAAACTGCTTGTCGCAGGTTTCCAGCCAGTCGGCCGTGGCCACTTCCTGGCCGAGCAGGTAGTGCGCGGTCTGGCGGGTGCGCAGTTTCGGGCTTACCAGCATGTCCGCCTCGGCCAGGCCCAGGCGCTGCAAGCCCTGGCCCACCCGGGTGGCAGCCTCGCTGCCGGCCACGGTGATGCCGGTGCTGTCGTTCAGGCAGGGCCCGGGGGCGCTGTCGCAGCGTTCGGCGTGGCGGATCATCACCAGCACCGCACCGTCCTGCCAGGCCTGCAGCAGGCCGCTGTTGCTCAGTTGTTGCTCGTTGCCAAGGTCCACGATGTGAGTCCTCGTCGCTAGCCAGGCGGCCAACGCGGCCAACACCACCAGTGCGCCGAGGGCGGCACCGAGCACCTTGCGTGCAGGGCGGCGTGGCTGGCGTCGGGCTTGGCTGGCCAGGTTGTCCAGGGTATTGGAAAGCATCTGTCACTCCGATGGCATTGCGGCGTCGACGTGTGGCCGCTGTATTTGCCGGCATTGTCGGCAGCGGCCTGTGCGCACCCGGTGAAGCCGATGTGAAAAAAACATCGGCAGCCGGCACAGGGGTGAAACTTCGTTCATCGGCCTACGCTGTACACTGGCAAGCCGCCATTTCGGAGCCGCCCCATGACCCCCATCCCTGTACTGGAGAGCGCCCGCCTGGTGCTGCGCCAATGGCACGACGACGACCTGCGCGAGTTCGCCGCGATGTGCGCCGACCCCCAGGTGATGCGTTACTTCCCCGCGCCCATGACGCGCCTGGAAACCGCAGCGCTGATGGGCCGCATCCGTGGCCATTTCAACGAATACGGCTATGGCCTGTGGGCGCTGGAGCGCAAGGACAGCGGCGCGTTCATCGGCATGACCGGCCTGCTCAACGTCAACTTCGAGGCGCCGTTCGGCCCGGCAGTGGAGATCGGCTGGCGCCTGGCGCGGCGCCACTGGGGGCTGGGCTTTGCCAGCGAGGCGGCCTGGACCTGCCTGCGCTGCGCCTTCGCCCAGTTGCGCCTGGAGGAGGTGGTGTCGTTCACCACCGAGGGCAACCTGCCGTCGCAGAAGGTGATGCAGGCCATCGGCATGGTCCAGGACGTCGATGGCAGCTTCGAGCACCCGCGCCTGCCCGAGGGTGACCCGCTGCGCCCCCATGTGCTGTACCGCATCGACCGTGCACGCTGGGAAAGCACCCTGCGAGGCTGACCGGTTTGCCCCTCGACGGCAGCGCTGACAAACCCTGTATCATCTGCAGCCATAACAGCGCCGTATTGCCTTGCCAGGAGAACCTTTCATGAGCCATGTGCTGGACGACCTTGTCGACCTGTTGAGCCTCGAATCCATCGAAGAGAACCTGTTCCGCGGCCGCAGCCAGGACCTGGGTTTCCGCCAGCTGTACGGCGGCCAGGTGCTTGGCCAGTCGCTGTCGGCGGCCAGCCAGACGGTCGAGGACGCGCGCCACGTGCATTCGCTGCACGGCTACTTCCTGCGCCCGGGCGATGCCAGCATGCCGGTGGTGTACTCGGTGGACCGCGTGCGTGATGGCGGCAGTTTCAGCACCCGGCGGGTGACGGCGATCCAGAAGGGCCAGCCGATCTTCACCTGCAGTGCGTCGTTCCAGTACGACGAAGAGGGCTTCGAGCACCAGGCGCAGATGCCCGATGTGGTCGGCCCGGAAAACCTGCCCAGCGAGGTGGAGCTGGCGCGCAACATGGCCGAGCGCCTGCCCGAGCGCATCCGCGACAAGGTGTTGTGCGCCAAGCCGATCGAGATCCGCCCGGTGACCGAGCGCGACCCGTTCGACCCCAAGCCGGGCGACCCGGTCAAATACGCCTGGTTCCGCGCCGACGGCAGCCTCCCGGACATCCCTGCGCTGCACAAGTACCTGCTGGCCTACGCCTCGGACTTTGGTCTTTTGACCACCTCGCTGCTGCCCCATGGCAAGTCGGTGTGGCAAAAGGATATGCAGATCGCCAGCCTCGACCATTCGCTGTGGTTCCACCAGAACCTGCGTGCCGACGAGTGGCTGCTGTACGCCACCGACAGCCCTTGGGCCGGCAATGCCCGTGGTTTCTGCCGTGGCAACATCTACAACCGCGCCGGCCAGCTGGTGGCCTCGTCGAGCCAGGAAGGCCTGATTCGTCACCGCAAGGACTGGGCATGAACCTGGCGGCGATTCGCCATTGGGTGTTCGACATGGACGGCACCCTGACCGTGGCGGTGCACGACTTTGCCGCCATTCGCGAAGCCCTCGAGATCCCCACCGAACACGACATCCTCACCCACCTGGCCGCCTTGCCGGCGCAGGAGGCTGCGGCCAAGCATGCCTGGCTGCTGGAGCACGAGCGTGACCTGGCAGTTGCCTCGAAGGCGGCCGAAGGGGCGGTGGAATTGGTGCGCGAGCTGGCCGCGCGGGGTTGCCGCCTGGCAATCCTCACCCGCAATGCCCGCGAGCTTGCGCATGTCACCCTCGAGGCCATCGGTTTGGCGGATTGCTTCCCGGTCGAGCAGGTTCTCGGTCGCGACGAGGCGGCGCCCAAGCCGGACCCGGATGGCCTGTTGCAGATCGCCCAGGCCTGGGGTGTGGCGCCGGCCGAGATGGTGATGGTCGGCGACTACCGCTTCGACCTCGACTGCGGCCGCGCCGCCGGCACCCGCACGGTGCTGGTGAACCTGCCGGACAACCCCTGGCCGGCATTGGCTGACTGGCATGCGGCGGACTGCCGGGCGCTGAAGAAGCTTCTGGGCTGAGCTGCGCCCCCTGTAGGAGCCGGCAAGCCGGCCCCTACAGGGGGGCAGGTCGCCGGATAGCGTTCGCCCGGCAACGATGGCACCGGCATTGCCGGCTCCTGGCGCACTAGATGAAACCTTGTAATGGTTTGTGCCTGGCGTGTGACATTTGCGCACACCGGCAGGGTGGGACGGCTGACAGAATGCCGCGGTTCAAATGCGACCGATTCTCTTCAAGAGGATGCCCCCATGCGCTTCATCCCCCCTTCCTGGCGGCGCCTGCTGCCTGTTGTGCTGACCCTCACCGCCTGGCTGGGCCTGGCGCCTTCGGCCAGTGCCGTGCAAGTAACCGACGTGCTTGGCCGCACGGTCGAGATGGCCCATGCCCCGCAGCGCATCGTGCTCGGCGAAGGCCGCTTGTTTTTCGCCCTGGCGCTGCTTGACCGCGACAACCCGTTCCAGCGGGTGGTCGGCTGGCAGAACGACATGCGCCTGCTCGACCCGCACACCTATGACGTTTACGCCAAGCTGTACCCGCAGGTGGCCAAGCTGCCGCTGATCGGCCAGGCCTCCGAGCAGAGCGTCAGCGCCGAGCAGATTCTGGCGCTGAAACCGGACCTGGCGATCTTCAGCATCGCCGGCGAAGGCCCGACCCAGCACAGCCCGGTGGCTGACCTTTTGGCCAAGGCCGGGGTGCCGGTGCTGTTCATCGATTTCCGCGTGCACCCGATCGAAAACACCCGGGTGAGCATGCAGGCGCTGGGCAAGCTGCTGGGCCGCGAGCAACAGGCGCAGCAGTACCTGAGCCTGTACGACCAGCACCTCAAGCGCGTCACCGACCAAGTGGCCGGGCTGCCCGACAGCCAGCGGCCGAAGGTCTTCCTCGAGCTGCTGGCCGGCGTGTGGCAGGCCCCGGGGCATACCACCGGCAAGAGCGGCCTGGGCAGCGTGGTTCAGGCTGTGGGCGGGCACAACATCGGCGCCGACGTGGTGCCGGGCGCGCTGGGTGATGTGAGCGTGGAGTATGTGCTGCAGGCCGACCCGGACGTGTACATCGCCACCGGCAACCGCGCCCCGGGCGTGCTGCTGGGCGCGGGCGTGTCGCAGGACACCGCCCGGCAAAGCCTGGCGAAGATCACCGCGCGCCCCGAGTTCGCGCCGCTGCGGCCGATCCAGGCCGGCCAGGCCCACGGCCTGTGGCACGACTTCTACAACTCGCCGTTCAACATCCTGGCCATCGAGGCCATGGCCCGCTGGGTGCACCCCGAGCGCTTCAAGGACCTTGACCCCGGCGCGACCATGGCCGAAATCAACCAGCTGCTGAAAGTCGGCCTGGACGGCCAGTACTGGGTTAGCGCCAAGTGACCGCGATGGCCCGGGAAGGCGTTGCCCTGGCGGCCTGGCGCTACCGCCGGCTGCTCTGGCGGCGGGCGCTGCTGGTGGCGGTGCTGGCGGCGCTGTTGCTGCTGTCGGTGCTTGGCGACCTGGCCAGCGGCGCCTCGGGCATGGGCCTGGGGCAGTTGCTGCACGGGGTGTTCGACCCCGCCACGCTTAGCGCCACCGAGCGGGTGATCATCTGGAACGTGCGCCTGCCCTATGCGCTGATGGCGGTGCTGGTGGGCGCGGCGCTGGCGCTGGCCGGTGCCGAGATGCAGGCGATCCTCGACAACCCGCTGGCCAGCCCCTTCACCCTGGGGGTGTCGTCGTCGGCAGCGCTGGGCGCCTCGCTGGCCATCGCCTACCCGCTGAGCGTGGCGTGGCTGGCGCCCGGTGTGCAGGTGACGCTGATGGCGTTCGTCTTCGCCTGCCTGTCGGTGGTGCTGCTGCAGGCCATGGCGCGCTTGCGCGGCGCCGGGGTGGAAAGTTTGGTGCTGTTCGGCATCGCCCTGGTGTTCAGCTGCAACGCGGTGGTGTCGCTGCTGCAACTGCTGGCCACCGAGGACGTGCTGCAGCAACTGGTGTTCTGGACCCTGGGCAGCCTGGCCCGGGCCGACTGGAACAAGCTGACGCTGCTGGCCGGGGTGTTGGCTGTAGTGCTGCCGTTCTCGCTGCGCGCAGCGCCGGCCATGACCCTGCTGCGCATGGGCGAGGAGCGCGCACGCAGCTTTGGCGTGGACACCCGGCGCCTGCGCCTGGCCTCGCTGCTACGCATCAGCCTGCTGTCGGCCACGGCGGTGGCCTTTGTCGGCACCATCGGTTTTGTCGGCCTGGTGGGGCCGCATATTGCCCGCCTGCTGGTGGGTGAGGACCAGCGCTTTCTGCTGCCGGCCAGTGCCTTGGTCGGTGCGTTGCTGCTGTCGCTGTCGTCGATTGCCAGCAAGCTGATTTTGCCCGGGGTGATCGTGCCGGTGGGCATCGTCACCGCGTTGGTGGGGGTGCCGGTGTTCGTGGCGTTGGTGTTCCGCCGGGGGAGAAACCTGTGAGTTTGCTGATCGATCAACTGTCGGTGGCCTATGGCACGCGGCAGATTCTGCACAGGGTGAGTTTGCCGGCGTTGCCGGCCGGCAGCCTGGTGGCGCTGGTGGGGCCCAATGGTGCCGGCAAGTCGACCCTGCTGCGGGCGCTGGCGGGGCTGGAGCGGATGAAGGGCTCGCTGAGCCTGGACGGCGAGGACGTCACCCGGCTGGGCTTGGCCGAGCGCTACCGGCGCCTGGCCTACATGCCCCAGCAACTGCCGCCGGGCATTGCCCTGGGGGGGCTGGAGAGCATCCTCGCCGGGCTGCGTGTGGCGGGTGTCGAGAAACCGTTGGAGGTGGCGTTCGAGGCGCTGCGCCGGTTGGGCATCGAACACCTGGCGGAATACCCATTGGGCAGCCTGTCGGGCGGCCAGCGGCAGTTGGTGGCCTTGGCCCAGTTGCTTGCGCGCAACCCGCGGGTGCTGCTGCTGGACGAGCCCACCAGCGCGCTGGATTTGCATTACCAGTTGCGGGTGATGGATGCGGTGCGCGAGCGGGTGTTGGCCCACCGCTTGCTGGCGGTGGCGGTGCTGCACGACATCAACCTGGCCGCCAGCCACGCCGACTGGCTGGTGGTGTTGAGCGAGGGCAGGGTGGTGGCCAGTGGCGCGCCGGAGCAGGTGCTGGAGCCTGAGTTGCTGGCCAAGGTGTATGGCGTGGCGGCGCGGGTGGAGCGCTGTTCGCGGGGGCGGTTGCAGGTGTTGGTGGACAGCGCGCTGGCTTAAGACCCAGTCACGGCCTCCCTCTGTAGGAGCCGGCTTGCCGGCGATAGGGCCCTGGCCGGCTCCTACAGGTACTGCACCGCTCTGAAGGTCATGCGTTCCCTGTGGGAGCGGGCTTGCCCGCGAACACCGGCGTAGCCGGTGCCAGGCACCGCGTTGCCTGCTTCGCGGGCAAGCCCGCTCCCACAGGGTCGTGCGAAGCCTGAGTCCAGTGTCTTACCTGTGGTGGCGTGCTGCTGGTTGGGTTTCAATCCGGTACCAGCCGGTCGCGGCTGTTGGACAGGTGCAGGCAGATCGCGGCGCGGGCGGCGTCCGGGTCCTGGCGACGGATGGCGTTGAGGATCGCCTCGTGCTCCAGATTGGCCAGGTACGCCTGGCGCGCCAGCCTTGCGCCCTCGCGCTCGGCCAGGGCCAGGCGGTTGCGCGGGATCAGGCCGTTGCCCAACTGGCCCATCATCTCGCTGAAGTACAGGTTGCCGGTGGCTTCGGCAATCAACAGGTGAAAGCGCCGGTCGGCCTCGATGCAGCTGTCACCGGCGGCGGCCAGGTCCTGGTAGTCGTCCAGTGCCTGGCGCATGCGCGCCAGGTGCTCGTCGCTGCGGCGCAGCGCGGCCAGGGCGGCGGCCTGGCCTTCGAGGCCGATGCGCAGCTCCAGCAGGTCGCGCACGCTGGCGGCGTTTTCTGCCCCCACCCGCAGGCCGGCCTGGGCCTGGCGTTCGATCACGAAGGTGCCAATACCGTGGCGCGGCTCCACCAGCCCCGAGGCCTGCAATTTCGACAACGCCTCGCGCACCACGGTGCGGCTGACCCCGTGCTCGCGCACCAGGGTGTTCTCTGACGGCAACCTGTCCCCGGTCTTGAAGGTGCCCAGCAAAATCTGCTGGGTCAGGCTGGAGACCAGGTCGTGGGCACGGCTGTGGCTGCGTTTGCGTTCGGTCATGGGGCGGCATCTGCTTGCATCAACTTGTATGACAAGTTAATCGATAAAACTTTTTTTTGCCCGTGATTTCTCAGCGGCGGATATTCATGATCTGCACGTTACTAGATTGATCGCGGTTTTTATGCGTTTTATCTGCTTGTATTTTGCTTTTTAGCGGCCAATTGCACTCTTGTCGTACAACTTCGCCGAGCCTATGCTCCGTCCCACTGCCCTGTCAGACAACCGACCCGCACAAAAACAATTAGTGGGAGATTCACCTGTGAACCACACCCTCGATCCGTCCGCCGCAAGCGCTGGCGACGCCCTGGCCAGTGCCGTGGCCAAGGTCAAGCGCCACGTACTGCCGCTGTTCGTCATCATGTTCATCGTCAACTACCTCGACCGCGTCAACATCGGCTTCGTGCGCCCGCACCTGGAAAGCGACCTGGGCATCAGCGCCGCAGCCTACGGCTTTGGCGCCGGCCTGTTCTTCATCGGCTACGCGCTGTTCGAAGTACCCTCCAACATGCTGCTGCAACGGGTCGGCGCACGGCTGTGGCTGACCCGCATCATGTTCACCTGGGGCCTGGTGGCCACGGCCATGGCCTTCGTGCAGAACGAAACCCAGTTCTACGTGCTGCGCTTTCTGCTGGGCGTGGCCGAGGCCGGGTTCTTCCCCGGGGTGATCTACTACTTCACCCGCTGGCTGCCGGCGGCCGAGCGCGGCAAGGCGATTGCCATCTTCCTCAGCGGCTCGGCGCTGGCGTCGTTGATTTCCGGCCCGCTGGCCGGGGCGCTGATGCAGATCCAGGGCCTGGGCATGCACGGCTGGCAATGGATGCTGTTCATCGAAGGCATGGCCTCGGTGACCCTGTGCTTCTTCGTGTTCTTCTGGCTCGACTCCAAGCCCCAGGACGCCAAGTGGCTGAGCCAGGCCGAGCAAGACGCGCTGGTTGCAACCATCGACCGCGAGCAGCGTGAGCGCGAGGCCTCGGGCGCGGTGAAACCCTCGGCCTGGAGCCTGCTCAAGGACCGCCAGATCGTACTGTTCTGCCTGATCTACTTCTGCATCCAGCTGACCATCTACGCGGCGACCTTCTGGCTGCCGAGCATCATCAAGCGCATGGGCGATTTGAGCGAAATCCAGGTGGGCTTCTTCAACTCCATCCCCTGGCTGATCTCGATCATCGCCATGTACGCCTTCGCTGCGGGCTCGGCGCGCTTCAAGTTCCAGCAGGCCTGGGTGGCCGGTGCGCTGGTGATCGCGGCCATCGGCATGTTCATGTCCACCACCGGCGGGCCGGTGTTCGCCTTTGTTGCCATCTGCTTTGCGGCCATCGGCTTCAAGTCGGCCTCGTCGCTGTTCTGGCCGATCCCCCAGGGCTACCTGGATGCACGCATCGCGGCGGCGGTGATTGCGCTGATCAACTCGGTGGGCAACCTCGGCGGTTTTGTTGCACCCACCACCTTCGGCCTGCTGGAGCAGCAGACCGGGTCGATCCAGGGCGGCCTGTACGGGCTGGCCGTGACCTCGGTGCTGGCTGCCATCGCCGTCTTCTTCGTGCGCACCCGCCCCAAGGGCGCCACCACTGATGCGCCCAAGGCCCCCTCGGCCCTGAGCCAGACCCACTGACCACTGCGAGAAAACAATCATGAATATGCAGACGACCCCAGCCGTTCACACCAGCACCCCGGTGGTCACCGACCTGCGGGTAATCCCGGTGGCCGGCCACGACAGCATGTTGCTCAACCTCAGCGGCGCCCACGGCCCGTACTTCACCCGCAACGTGGTGGTGCTGCGCGACAGCGCCGGCAACACCGGCCTGGGCGAGGTGCCGGGCGGCGAGAAGATTCGCCAAACCCTGGAAGACGCCCGCAGCCTGGTGATCGGCCAGCCCATCGGCCACTACCAGCGCGTGCTCAACGCCATGCGCCAGACCTTCGCCAACCGCGACAGCGCCGGCCGTGGCCTGCAAACCTTCGACCTGCGCATCACCGTGCATGCGGTAACGGCCATCGAGGCCGCGCTGCTCGACTTGCTCGGCCAGCACCTCAACGTGCCGATGGCGGCATTGCTGGGTGAGGGCCAGCAGCGCGAGGCGGTGAAGATGCTCGGCTATCTGTTCTACATCGGTGACCGCCGGCAGACCGACCTTGCCTACCGCAACGAAGCCGACGCCGATGACGACTGGCTCCGCCTGCGCCACGAAAAGGCCCTGACCGCCGACGCCGTGGTGCGCCTGGCCGAGGCGGCCAAGCAGCGTTACGGCTTCAGCGATTTCAAGCTCAAGGGCGGGGTGCTGCGCGGCGAAGAAGAAATGGAGGCGGTAACGGCCCTGGCCGAGCGCTTCCCCGAGGCGCGCATCACCCTTGACCCGAATGGCGCCTGGTCGCTGAAAGAAGCCATCGCCCTGTGCCGCGACAAGCACCATGTTCTGGCTTACGCCGAAGACCCGTGCGGCGCCGAGAACGGTTACTCGGGCCGCGAGGTGATGGCTGAGTTCCGCCGTGCCACCGGGCTGCCCACCGCCACCAACATGATCGCCACCGACTGGCGGCAGATGGGCCATGCGATCCAGTTGCAGTCGGTGGACATCCCGCTGGCCGATCCGCACTTCTGGACCCTGCAGGGCTCGGTGCGGGTGGCGCAGATGTGCAACGACTGGGGCCTGACCTGGGGTTCGCATTCGAACAACCACTTCGATATTTCGCTGGCGATGTTCACCCAGGTGGCAGCCGCCGCGCCGGGCGAGATCACCGCCATCGATACCCACTGGATCTGGCAGGACGGCCAGCGCCTGACCCGCGACCCGCTGCGCATCGTCGACGGCCATGTGCGCGTGCCGCAGCGCCCGGGGCTGGGGGTGGAGCTGGATGAAGACCAGCTGGCCAAGGCCCATGAGTGCTACCGCAACATGGGGCTGGGCGCGCGGGATGACAGCGTGGCGATGCAGTTCTTGATCCCGGGGTGGACGTTCGATAACAAGAAGCCTTGTCTGGTGCGCTGAGGCGCAGGACCCTATCCGCTCCTACAGGTACGGCGCAGGCCTGAAGGTCATGCGACCCCTGTGGGAGCGGGCTTGCCGGGATGCCGGACCACCGCGAACACCGGCGAAGCCGGTGCCAACCACCGCGTCGTCTGATTCGCGGGTAAACCCGCTCCCACAGAGGGCCTGCGATTTTCTGCGGGAGCAGGTCATGGCCTCACCCTGCTTCGAAGAACGCCCGGGCCATTGCCACGAATGCGCCCAGCACCGGGTTGGGGTTGTCCCGGCAGTAGGCCAGGAAAATCTCCGCCTGCTGCTCCATGCCCTGCATCGGCCTGAACACCACCTGCTCCAGGCGCAACGCCTGGGCCGAGGCCGGCACCACCGCGCAACCCAAGCCCACATTGACCAACCCGAGGATCGAATGGGTCTGCCCCAATTGATGCTGGTAACGCGGCTGCACCTGATGACGGGCGAACAGATTGGCGATGCGGTCGTGGAAGTAACGCCCCTCGTTGGCGCTGTACATCACGAACGGCTGGCCATCGAAGTCGCCCGGGCGCACGCGTTCACGGGCGGCCAGCGGATGGCCGGCGGGCAGGGCGGCGACGAACGGCTCGCGGTGAATCGGCAGGTACTCCACCCGCGCACTGGGCAGCACCTGGCGCACGAGGCCGACGTCGATCAGCCCGGCCTCCAGGTCGTGCACCTGGGTGGCAGAGATGCGCTCGCTGAGCACCAGCTCGATATCTGGCAGGGTTTGCCCGGCGTGCACCAGCAGGCGCGGGATCATGTTGTAGGCGCCCACTGCGGTGAAGCCCAGGGTCAGCCGGCCGGCCTCGCCGTGGGCGATGCGCCGCGCCGAATGGCTGGCCGATTCGCTGATTTGCAGGATGCGCCGGGCGTCTTCCAGAAAGCTCTGCCCGGCCAACGTCAGGCGCGCCTGGCGGTTGTTGCGCTCCAGCAGCAGTACCCCGAGGGAATGCTCCAGCAGCTGGATCTGCCGGCTCAACGGCGGCTGGGTCATGTGCAGGCGGGTGGCGGCGCGGCCGAAATGCAGCTCTTCGGCCACGGCCACGAAACAGCGCAACTGGTGCAGCTCCATGATTCAATTCCTGGATTATTCGATGCTGTATCTATATTAGACCTGTATCGAATGCCGGCCTAGGATCGATACATGAACTTCGAACTGCCGGATACTTGAGATGAACCAGAACACCATCGACGTACTGCTGACCCAGCCTGTGCCCGAGGCCATCGATGCCGAACTGGTGGCGGCTTACCAGGTGCATCGGCTGTACCAGCACGACCACCCGCAACAGTTGCTGGACGAGGTGGGCCCGCGCATTCGCGGGGTGGTCACGGGGGGCGCCAAGGGCCTTTCCAACGCGCTGATGGACCAGTTGCCAGCGCTCGAGATCATTGCCATCAGCGGTATCGGCACCGACGCCGTGGACCTGCGCCATGCGGCCAGCCGCGGCATCCAGGTGACCACCACGCCGGGCGTGCTCACCGCCGATGTGGCGGACCTGGCCATGGGCCTGATCATCAGCACCCTGCGCCGCCTGGGCGAGGGTGAGCGGCTGGTGCGCGACGGGTTGTGGGGCACGGTCAACCTGGGGCTGGCGCGCAAGGTCAGTGGTATCGAGCTGGGGATTGTCGGGCTGGGTGCGGTGGGCAAGGCGATTGCCAAACGTGCCGCGGCGTTCGACATGCGCATTGCCTACAACGGGCGGCATGAACAGCCCGGCACCGGTTACCGCTTTGAGGCCGACCTGGTGGCGCTGGCGCGCTCGGTGGATGTGCTGGTGCTGGCGGCGTCCGCCGATGGCGGGCAAGTGCTGGTGACCCGCGAGGTGCTCGAAGCGCTGGGGCCGGATGGTTATCTGGTCAACGTGGCGCGCGGCAAGCTGGTGGATGAGGACGCCTTGGTCGAAGCCTTGCGCGAAGGGCGCATTGCCGGTGCCGGGCTGGATGTGTTCGTTGACGAGCCCTACGTGCCGCCGGCGCTGCGCGACCTGAACCACGTCAGCCTGCAGCCGCACCGGGGCAGCGCCACCCTGCAAACCCGGCTGGAGATGGGGCGGATGGTACTGAACAACCTCAAGGCCTGTTTTGCCGGTGAGGTGCCGCCGAACGGGGTGATCGACCTCTAGGGCCTCTTCGCGGGCAAGCCCGCTCCCACAGGTACAGCGCAATTTTTGAAAGTTACACCGCCCCTGGTAGGAGCGGGCTTGCCCGCGAAGAGGCCGGTACAGGCAACACAAGGCCCAAGGGCCACACCTTCTTTCCACAAGAACAATCGCTTCCGTCGAGAAGCAAGAGGGTCCACATGCACAGCAAATCCGCCGTCGCCCCCGCGTCGACCGTGGCCGCTATCGGCCGCCATCGTTTTCTGGTTCTGGCACTGATCTTCGTCATCACCGTGATCAACTATGCCGACCGCGCCACCCTGTCGATCACCGGCACCCAGGTGCTCAGCGACCTGGGCCTGGACCCGGTGATGCTGGGCATGATCTTCTCGGCCTTCGCCTGGGCCTACGCCTTGGGCCAGGTGCCCGGCGGCTGGCTGCTCGACCGCTTCGGCGCGCGCCGGGTGTACGGCATCAGCCTGATCCTCTGGTCGCTGTTCACCCTGCTGCAGGGCACCGTGGGCTGGATGGGCCTGGCCGGGGTGTCGGCGGCGGTGGCGCTGTTCTCGCTGCGCTTCATGCTGGGCCTGGTGGAGTCGCCGGCGTTTCCGGCCAACTCGCGCATCGTCAGCTGCTGGTTCCCCACCCGTGAACGCGGCACCGCCTCGGCACTGTTCAACTCGGCGCAGTACATGGCGGTGGTGGTGTTCGCCCCGCTGATGGCGTGGATGACCCACAGCCTGAGCTGGGAGCAGGTGTTCATCTGGATGGGCGTGCTTGGCCTGGTGCTGGCGGTGGTGTGGTTCAAGCTTTACCACGAGCCGCACAGCGCCCCGTGCCTGAGCCGCGAAGAGCTCGACTACATGCGCGAAGGCGGCGCACTGGTGGACCTTGAGAAAGAGCGCAAGACCACCAAGAGCAAACCCACCCGCGCCGAGCTTGCCCAACTGTTCACCAGCCGCAACCTGTGGGCGGTGTACCTGGGCCAGTACTGCATCACCGCGCTGACTTACTTCTTCATTACCTGGTTCCCGATCTACCTGATCAAGGGCCGCGGCATGACCATCATGGAGGCCGGCTGGGTGGCGGCGCTGCCGGCGATCTGCGGGTTTACCGGCGGCATTCTCGGCGGCTTCGTCTCCGACTGCCTGATCCGCCGCGGCGTGCACCCGTCCAAGGCGCGCAAGACCCCGTTCGTGATCGGCATGGCGCTGAGCACCAGCCTGGTGCTGGCCAACTATGCGGACGGCAACGCCGCAGTGATTGCCCTGATGACCCTGGCGTTCTTCGGCAAGGGCCTGGCGGCGGTGGGCTGGGCGGTGCTGTCGGATGTGGCGCCGAAGAAGATGGTCGGCCTGTGCGGCGGCGTGTTCAACGGCATCGGCAACATTGCCGGTATCGTCACCCCGCTGGTAATCGGCTACGTGGTGGCCAGCACCGGCTCGTTCCACAACGCACTCTGGTTCGTGGCCGCCCATGGCGTGCTGGGGATCTTCGCTTACCTGTTGCTGGCCCGTCGCTTCGAGCGTACCGGGCAGGCGTAGGCAGACGCCGGCAACAGGGCCCCGGGAGACCGGGGCTTTTTTATGGTTCTTCACGGATTGCCGGGAAAGTCATTCTTGATCTTCATGAAAAAGAACTCGCTGTCCCGGTAGCCGTAAGCCATCCGCTTGATCACCTTGATCCGGTTGTTGATACCTTCCAACTGACCCGTGTGCATCGGCCACCGCACCCTACTCAGGATGCCGCGCCAGTATCCCTTCAGGCGTTTAGCGAACTGCTTCAATGCCGGTATCGCGCTTTCATCAGCTAGGCGTAGCCACTGCTTCCAGGCTGATCGCCAGCCCCAGGCGGTGGTGGGTGACCACAGGGCTTTGAGCTCTGCCTTCATCAGATAAACCGTCATCAGCGATTGGTTAGCTGCTAGCAGATCCTGCAGATGTACCTGCTGATCTTCTCGCTTGAGATTTTCTGGATTACGCAGCAGGAGCCACCGCGCTTGCTTGATCACCTTGCGGGCGGGTTTGTCATGGCGCAAGCGGTTGGCCTCATCGACCCGCACCCGGTCAATTACCTCTCGCCCATACTTAGCGACCACATGAAACAGGTCATAGACCACGCGTGCCTGCGGGCAATGTTGGCGTACCTCCAGGTCAAATGCGGTGTTCATGTCCATTGCCACTGCTTCGATCCGTGCACAGCCCTCCGGCCCCAGCTCTTCAAAAAAGGGTCTGACAGCAGCTCGGCTACGCCCCTCGCCAATCCACAGCACCCGGCGGGTATCAGCATCCAGAACCACGCTGGCATAGCGATGCCCTTTGAACAGAGCGAACTCATCCATCACCAAGCGCCTGGGCTGGGCCTTCGGTAGATTTTCCAGTGCGTGTTGTAGCGCCCGTCGCTCCAGTAAGCGCACGCTGTCCCAATGCAAACCAAACAGCTCGGCGACGTGCAGGGTGGGCAGTCTTTGGCAAGACTGGATCACCGCCTCGGCCAAGCGCTTGGTCATCCGCGAATAGCGATCAAGCCAACGGACTGACTCCATTCGCTTGCCGCATGCCCTGCACCCGACGCGCCGCAGTTCAACATTCAACCGCACTGCACGGCCAAGAATGGGTAGGTCACGGATTGAGCGCTGGCAGTATTCGTGGATGGTGGTGCTGGACTGATGACAGCCGCTGCAAGTGGGGAATCGGGTGGGCTGCGGAATCAGGTCGATCAGCAGGTCATCGCCATCAGGCCTGATCGCAGTGACAGAAAAGCCCTCCCAGAAGGGCAGAAACGTATTAATATCGTGCACAAGAACGCCGGTTTGTAGATGTGTTTGCTCGCACGAACATCATCCATCAAACCGGCGTTCTTGTTTCTGTCTTTCCCGGGATTCCGTGAAGAACCTTTTTTATGGGCGCTGTATACCGCAGGTTAAAGGCGTTCTGATGCACTTGTCGTTTTCAGGCAAGCCAATCGCGACATCTGGCGTGAACGGAAATGCCGTGTCGTGATCGCGCACCTTCGGGGCGTTCTCGAATAATTTCCCCATGCTCCACGCGGCTTAAATGAACCCGAATTCGCCGGTGCGTTGCTCTGTGAAAGCGTGAACAAGGTCAACAACAGAGCGTGAGCGACGTGTCATTCTGATTGTTTTTCAAGGAGATACTGTTTCGCCTGCGCCTTCTGCCCTTTCCTTGTGTCAGCAAAAAGAGAACAAGATCAATGAACACCGTGGGAACTGATGGCAACCTTGCACAAGGTTTCAAGCCACGCCATGTAACGATGCTGTCGATTGCCGGCATTATCGGTGCAGGGCTTTTCGTGGGCTCCGGGCACGCCATCGCGGCGGCCGGCCCCGCCACCATAATTTCTTACTTCGTGGCCGGCACCCTGGTGGTGCTGGTGATGCGCATGCTCGGCGAAATGGCCGTGGCCCACCCCGACACCGGGTCGTTTTCCACCTACGCCGACCAGGCCATCGGCCGCTGGGCCGGCTACACCATCGGTTGGTTGTACTGGTGGTTCTGGGTGCTGGTGATCCCCATCGAGGCACTGGCCGCGGGGCATGTGCTCAACGCCTGGTTCCCCCAGGTGGACAGCTGGATCTTCGCCCTGGCCTCGGTGCTGCTGCTGGCCTGCACCAACCTGTTCAGCGTGGCCAAGTACGGCGAGTTCGAGTTCTGGTTCGCCATCCTCAAGGTCACTGCCATTCTGGGCTTCATCGGGCTTGGCTTCGCCGCGCTGATGGGCTGGCTGCCCAACCGTGAAGTCAGCGGCCTGAGCACCCTGGTCAACGAGTATGGCGGCTTTGCTCCCAAGGGCTGGTCGGCGGTGGTGGGGGCGTTCATCACCGTGATGTTCAGCTTCATCGGCACTGAGGCTGTGACCATTGCCGCGTCCGAGTCCAGCGACCCGGCGCGCAACATCGCCAAGGCCACCCGCTCGGTGATCTGGCGTATCAGCACCTTCTACATCCTGTCGATCTTCGTGATCATCTCAGTGGTGCCGTGGAACGACCCGCAGCTGGCGGTGGTGGGGTCGTACCAGCGCGCGCTGGAAATCATGAACATCCCCAACGCGGCGCTGATGGTCGACTTCGTGGTGCTGATTGCGGTGACCAGCTGCATGAACTCGTCGATCTACATCGCCTCGCGGATGATGTACTCGCTGGCCAAGCGCGGCGATGCCCCGGCCATGCTGAAGAACACCTCGAAGGTGGGTGTGCCCCGCGCCGCAGTGTTTGGCAGCACGCTGATCGGTGCGGCGATTGCCATCCTCAACTACTTCGCACCCAAGGGCGTGTTCGAGTTTTTGCTGGCCAGCAGTGGCGCGATCGCGCTGCTGGTGTACCTGGTGATCGCCATTTCGCAGCTGCGCATGCGTGGGCGGCTGGAGCGCGAGAATGCCAACCTGAAGTTCCGCATGTGGCTGTTCCCGTACCTGACCTGGGCGGTGATCATCTTCATCAGCGGGGCGCTGGCGGTGATGATGTACACCGAGGAGCACCGGGCCGAGGTGAGCGCCACGTTGAGCCTGGCGATCGTGATTTCGTTCCTCGGGATCGTGACCTCGCGGGGGCACAAGCGCGCAGTGGCGGCGCGGTCGGTGGGGTGATTTGGCGGTTGTGAACGGGGAGGGGCGCCAGAGGGCGCCCCTTTCTTTTTGCAACAGTTGTGCGGGCGATTTTGCGGGAGGGCGGGCATAGACTCCGGGCTTTGTCAGGGAGCTGCCACATGGAAAACAAAGGTATTGCCGACGGGGCTATGAGCGGGCGCTTCGACGAGGTGCTGGGGTTGATACAGGGGGCCCGCCAGCGGGCGGTGCAGGCGGTCAACACGCAGTTGATCGAGTTGTACTGGGAGGTGGGGGCGTATATCAGCCGCAAGCTGGCCAGTGCTGAATGGGGGGATGGTGTGGTCAAATTGCTGGCCGACCACCTGGCTGAAACGCAGCCCGGGCTACGTGGTTTCACCCGGGCGAACCTGTTTCGCATGCGCCAGTTTTATGAGGTTTATCAAGGCGATGAAATTGTCGCACCACTGGTGCGACAATTGCCGTGGAGCCACAACCTGATCATTCTCGGGCAGTGCAAACGCGAGGGAGAACGGGCTTTTTACCTGCGTATGGCTGTTCAGGAAAAATGGTCAAAGCGCGAGCTCGAGCGCCAGCTCAAGGCCTCGCTGTTCGAGCGCAGCGTGGCGCAACCGGCCAAGGCCTCGGCGGCCCTGACGCAAGCCCATCCCACCGCGCTCGATGTGTTTCGCGATGCGTACATGATCGAGTTTCTCGACCTGCCGGGCGGGCATGCCGAGGCCGACCTGCATCAGGGGCTGCTGGCCCGACTGCGTGATTTTCTGATCGAACTGGGCCGGGACTTCTGCTTCGTCGGTTCGGAGTATCCTCTGCAGGTTGGCAGCCGCGATTTCGCTTTGGATTTGTTGTTCTTCCATCGCGGCCTGAACTGCCTGGTGGCCATCGAGCTGAAGGTGGGGCGCTTCGAGCCCGAGTACCTGGGCAAGCTGGATTTCTACCTGGAGTCGCTGGACCGCAACGAGCGCAAGGCTCATGAGAACCCGGCGATTGGTGTGTTGCTGTGCGCCAGCAAGGAGGATGAAGTGGTCGAGTACGCCCTCAACCGCAGCCTGTCGCCGGCGTTGATTGCCGAGTACCAGACACGCCTGCCGGACAAGGCGTTACTGCAGGCCAAGTTGCAGGAGTTTTATGCGTTGGGGGTCAGGGATTGATGATCGGCCGCAGCCGTCGCGTTCTCTGTAGCAACTGTCTTGTGCTGGCTGCGCCGGCCTCATCGCCGGCAAGCCGGCTCCTACAGGTACAAGGCAGGCCTCGGGCTAATACGATCCCTGTGGGAAGCGGCCTTGTGTCGCGATGGGGCGCGTAGCGGCCCCAGGATTTCGGCATCATGCAGAATCATGATTTGCTTGCCGGTTTTGCAAACAAGCCCCGCGCCACCTCCGGCGCCGCAAACAACCGCTCGGCACTGTGCCCCACACCCGGCACCTGAAATTGCCTATGGGCAATGGCCACGCCCCAGGCCCGCGACAGAAACCCCTCATACCGCAGATAGCCCAACTGCCGCTCCACGCGATTACGCCCCTGGGTCTCGGCAGCGCAGCTGTGGTCCATGACTTTGCTGTCACTATGAGTGTCTTGCGCCCCTACCATGTAGGTCACATTCCGCCCGGCGTAACGCTGGAACAACTGGCGGGCATCCAGCCCCTGGCGGGCGAGATAGGCTGGTGGCTGCTCCAGGCCATAGCGGTAGTGGTCGTACCCCGGGCATAAACCTTGGTCAGTGAAGCCATCGCCCTGCGGCCGGTTGCGGTCCAGGTACAGGTACGAAGACGGGCTGGAAACCACATAGCGCACCCGGATACCTTGCGCCTGCCCCTTGCCCAGCACGGCATAGCGCTGCATCAACTGCGCGCCGGCCGAATGGCCGATCAGCACGATCTCCTTCAGCTGTGGATAACGCTGGCGATCGGCCAGGTAGGCGAGCAGATCATCCAGCACGCTGAAGGCGGCGATGCCGCGCTGGCCATCGGTCGATTCGCTGCCATGCATCCACAGGCCCTTGGGCCACAGCGGCATGCTGGCGCGGGCCAGCGGGTCGCTTGCGGTAAGAAAGTTTGGGGCCAGCAGCAAGGTGCTCGCGCGGTCGAGGCCGGCGTTGTGCAGCAGCGCTTCGCCGCTGCGGTAGTAGCCCTCGGCGTTGCGCCGCACGCCATGGACGATGATCACCGCGCGCCGGGCCTGGGGCTGGTCGGCATTGCCATAGACGAGCAAGTCATAACCCGGGCCTTGGCCAAGGTGCAGCGTTTGCACTGCGGCGTTGGCATTGGCGCAAAGCAGCAGGGCGAGCAGGGCGGTTATCCAAAGGCGTGGCATGCAGGCGTACCTTTGCAGAGCCCGTGACGGGCTGGTACTTGCCAGCTTACCGGTGTGGCTTCAAGGCTGCGATGAAATAGCTGTAAGTTTCGAGTGCTTTTAAAGTTGAAGTTATGGCCATGTTACACGGCCATAATTTAACTGTTTTGCAGTTGATGAATATTCCCGGCAAGTCGTGAACTGGCCAAAACGAGACTATACGTACCGGACAGCCGAAAGCCGCTATAAGCGCGTTGACAGCCAGCCGGAGCGGGCGCGCTAATCCTCCGCACTATTGGCCATTTGGGTACTCCGGGGCCAGTTGCAGTTGGGCGGCCTTGCCGCCGTTAAATATAATCCACAGCTTCCTGTGGTCGAGCCTGGCGCTGCTGGGGCCGGGCGTGTTCTCCGATGGCTCCGAGATTCTGGTGCTGGTGTTGTTCGGTGCCTATGCGCTGTTCATCGGTGGCGCGCAGGTGCTGGAGCTGGTGTACCCGAACGAGCTGTTCCCCACTGAAATTCGTGCGTTCGCCGTGGGCATGGGCGCGTCGATGTCGCGGATCGGCTCGGCGGCGGGCACCTGGCTGGTGCCGATGTCGCTGCTGCACCTGGGCATCGACAACACCATGCTGATTGCGGCGGTGGTGTCGGTGGTCGGCCTGATCGTGTCGGTGTGGCTGGCGCCGGAGACCAAGGGCATGAGCCTGGAGCGGGCCGCTTCGCTGGCGCGTTGAGGTTTCACGGTATCGGGGCTGCTTTGCAGCCCTTCGCGGGCAAGCCCGCTCCCACAGGAATGTGCATGCAGTGAGCTCTGCGCCGTCCCTGCAGGAGCGGGCTTGCCCCGCGAAGGGCCGCAACGCGGCCCCAATGGCTTGATGGCACAGCAATATTCAAAAATAAATGAGGTACTTTCTCATTCTCGTTCGGCAAGCAGGAAAGGCCGCAATACAGGCCAACCTGTCGACCCCGTACGGAGCGAGAAAATGAGTGCGTCCCCGATCCCACTGCGCCACCCCCTGAGCCGCGCCATCCAGGCCGCCGCCCTGGGCTTGCTGGTCGGCAGCCACACCCTGCCGGCCCTGGCGCAAACCGCGCCCGCCGGGCAGCACAGCCCGGTGCAGCAGTGGAACATCCCGGCCGGCCCGCTGGCCCCGGCGCTCGACCGCTTCGCCCGCGAGGCCGGCATCAGCCTGTCGTATGAGGCCGCCAGCGTGGCCGGGCGCACCACCCGCGGCGTCAGCGGCGCCCTCGACACCCCGACCGCCCTGGCCACACTGCTGCAAGGCAACGACCTGCAAGTCGACCAGCAAACCCCCACCGCCTACCTGCTGGTAGTGCCACCAAAACCCACCGGCCCGCTGGAAATCGGCGCCACCGAGGACTACCGCCTGGCCCCGGTGATCATCAACGCCAAGGTGAAGGTGGATGCCGGCGACGACAGCAATTCGGTAGTGGCCAAGGAGCTTTGGGTCGGCGGCAAGGTGGCCACCAGCATCCTCAACACCCCGGCCTCGGTGTCGGTGGTGACCCGCAAGGAGCTCGAGCAGCGCAGCGTCAGCACCACCGAAGAAGCCCTGCTGTACACCCCCGGTGTGGTCAGCGACTTTTACGGCAGTGACGACCGCAACGACTACTTCCAGATTCGCGGCTTCCAGGCCACCACCTACCGCGACGGCCTGACCCTGAGCTCGATGCGCGGCGTGCGCGAAGACCCGTTCGCCTACGAGCGCATCGAAATTTTGCGTGGCGCCAACTCCACCCTGTTCGGCCCGGCCGACCCCGGCGGCTCGGTGAACTTCGTGACCAAGCAGCCGCGCTTCGAGCAGTTCGGCCAGGGCTACGTCACCTACGGCTCGTACAACCACCGTGAAACCGGCATCGACGTGGGCGATTCGCTGAACGAAAGCAACACCGTCGCCGGCCGCTTCACCGCCAAGATGCAGAACAGCGACCGCGAGTACGAGCATTCGCAGGACGACAACCGCTTCGTGATGGGCGGCCTGACCTGGGCCCCCACCGACTACACCTCGGCCACGGTGATTCTCGATTACCTCAAGACCAACAGCTCGCCCAACAGCGGCGGCTACCCGCTGGACAAGGAGTATGACCGCGACAAGTTCTACGGCGAGCCCAGCTACAACTACCACGACGTCGAGCGCACCAGCCTCAGCAGCAACATCACCCACGACTTCGACAACGGCTTCGTGCTGCGCGGCAACCTGCGCTACAGCGAGCTGACCGACAACTACGGCTACGTCTACCTGAGCGACTCCGCCACACGCGTGGGCACCAGCATCCCGCGTTACCTGCTGGGCACCGACAGCGATGCCAACCAGTTCAACGGCAACCTGATGCTGCAGTACGACCACCAGTTCGAGCACATCGACAGCAGCAGCCTGGTGGGCGTGGAGTACCTAAACTCCTCGACCAAGGAGAGCTCGGTATACGACCTGGTGTCGTCGATCGACATCGCCAACCCGGTATTCACCGGTGTGCCCGCAACGCTGACGCCCTACACCGCGAAGAAGAACGACGTCACCACCAAGGCCGTGTTCCTGCAGCAGAACCTGTCGTTCTACGACCGCTTCATCGTCACCGCCGGTGTGCGCAACGACTCGATGGACCTGAGCAGCAAGGGCTACAACCTGTTCAGCACCCCGACCACCATCGATGAGCGCGACCACTACAACGCAACCTCCTACCGCGGCGCGTTGACCTACATCGTCACCGATGAAGTGTCGACCTACGTGAGCATGGTCGAGTCCGTCTCGCCGCCCCAAGTGGGCGTAACACCGCAGACCGGCCGCCAGTACGAAGTGGGCGTGAAGTACTCGCCGATGGAGATGGACGCCATGTTCTCCGCGGCCGTGTACGACCTCACCCAGGAGAACGTGAGCATTGCCGTGGTGTTGCCAAGCGGCATCATCGAGCAGCAGAACGTGGGCGAGTCCCGCGCCCGCGGGTTGGACCTGGAGGCCAAGGTGCAGGTGACCCAGGAGCTGAGCCTGATCGGGGCTTACTCTTACATGAAGTCCGACGTGCTGCGTGGCACCTTGCGTGACGGTACCTCGCTTGAAGGTAATGAGTTCACCACTGCGCCGAACCACACTGCTTCGTTGTGGAGCTATTACGATTTGCCTGGGACCGACGTGAGCGTGGGGCTGGGGGCGCGGTATGTGGGGGCTTATTACATGGATGCGGCCAATACCAAGCGCACCGAGGGGACTACGTTGTTTGATGCGGCGTTTAATTACAAGATTGCCAAGGGGACGGACTTGGCGGTCAACGTTAGCAATCTGCTGAATGAGCAGCATGTGGTGGGGTCGGGGACGGCTAACTACTACAACCCGGGGCGGGAGGTTACGGCTAAGGTTAGCTATAGCTGGTGAGGCCAGAGGCTGGAATTTATGAGATAGGGGGCCCGCTTTGAAGCGGGCCTTTTCATTGGCGCGATGACCGCTCCGTTATCCGGGATATTTTAATTGCGCTTATCTATGGTACAAATTCTAGTCGGGTAGAAAACTGACGTACTTGAACGGTGTAAAGGAAAGGCACCATGGCATTTGATCTCAGTAACACCTTGGTTGTCGGTATTTCCGCTACGGCGCTGTTCGATATGGGAGAGTCTGACCAGATGTTCAAGGCAGCACTGGAGGCAGACCCTGAAAGCGTGATTGATCACTACCGTCGCTATATGCAGGAACGAGAAGACGAACCGTTGATGCCCGGTACGGGCTATCACTTGGTCAAGGCGTTGCTCAGCCTCAACCGGTACGTGAGGGGGGACGACAAGTCGCCATTGGTGGAAGTAGTGGTCATGTCGCGTAACAGCCCAGATACCGGAATTCGTGTACTCAAGACCATCCGACGTGACCAGTTGGCGATAACGCGATCAGCGTTCACTGGCGGCGAGTCTGTGGCGGACTATATCGAAGCCTTCGATGTGGATCTGTTTCTCACCACCAATGTGGAAGACGCGCAGAGGGTTATCGACTCGAGGCAATGCGCTGCGGCCATCCTCAAGGCGCCGCCCGCCAATGCCCCTCAAATACCGGAAGGCCAAGTGCGTATCGCATTTGACGGTGATGCGGTGTTGTTTTCCGACGCCAGCGAATTGGTGTACAAGACTCAGGGGTTGGATGCATTCCAAGCCCAGGAAGATGCGCTCCAGCATACGCCCATGGAGGAGGGGCCCTACGCTAGCCTGTTGATGAAGCTAGCCAAGTTGCAGGAGCGTTTGCCAACGGGTGGCAAGGATTCACCCATTAGAATCGCCATCGTCACTGCGCGAAACTCCCCATCGGAAATGCGAGTGATCAACACACTGCGTGCTTGGGGCGTGTATGTGGATGAAGCTTTCTTCCTTGGCGGTGTCGGTAAGCCCAAGGTGCTTCGGGCGTTCAACCCACATATCTTTTTCGACGATCAAGATGTGCATCTGGAGGCGGCTGCCAGCTGGGTTCCATCTGGGAAAGTGCCGTACGTGACTAGGTCGGATGTGGCTTGACTGTTGCCACCTTTGGATTAGGAGGGAGCTTGGTCTGTCGAAGCGATGCTGGGCCATGGAGGGTAAAGCACAAAGGAAGGCCTCCTGAGTGCGCTTTTACGATACTGCGAGAGGCATTCCTGGCCAGCCGATAACGAGCCCGGCCACCCACTGTCGGGCACCTCCCATTCGGATATAAACCACTGAGTGAAGCACTACGACGTAACAGGCGTTTCTGTCTGTCCAGCATCAGCAGGGTGCTGAGCAGAAACAGCGCGCCCAGAGGGGCGCAGTGACTTAGTTTATCTCGGTTTGCGGTGCGGTGAGCTAGGTGTCAGTACTTCATCAACCAAGGCTGAAGTTCTTGAAGGTTGCTTACCACCAGTTGCTGGGCCTCGGGCAGTATTGCCATGTTGCGGTGGTCGATTTGATACCGCTGCAGCACATACTTCACCAGTGCCCGACGGCTGGAAACCATCAGTTGTCCTTGCGTCATGCCGAAGTCGGTTTCGATGATTGCCTTTTGCGCCGCGTTCAATCGCCAGTCAGGTTCGAAGATGATCGGTACCTCTATATTCCAGTCTTCGTCCTGCTCGCGGGTGTTTGGTGATGCGTCGAGTAAGTCTGGCTGCCCACGCAGGCGGCTGAGGACAAAGTCGCGGTACTGGCCGTTCTTTTCGCAGTAGGCCCGCACGTGCCAGCGCATGCCGGTGTAGACCAGCGTATGCGGTGCTATTAGGCGCACCTCGACGTTGGGGGTGTTGAAGGAAACGTATTCGGTTTCCAGACGCAGGCCTTCACGACAAGCCTTGAGCAAGGGGCGCAGCACCTCGGGCCGAATGGGCCGATCAGGCACTTCCAGCACCCTGGTGTGCGCATAAGCCAGTGCCAGACCATCAATGTGCGGGGCGCGTTCATTATTCTGGTAAAGCAGGTGCAGATAGGCGCTGGCGCTGTCTTGGATGAACAGCGGCTGGAACTGCGCGCTTGGTACATAGCCCTTGATCTGCTTGTCATACGTCAAGTTTTCGGGCGCATGTTCGGTGATGTAGGTATTGATGTCCTTCGACGCCTGCTGGCGGCTGATGCCGAAGCTCTGCATCAGGTGCCCAGTGGTCAGCCGGCCTTCCCACCAGGCTACAGTTTCGATCAGGCGATAGCGAAGTGCTAGGTCCCAGCGTACTTGGGCGATGGATTGTTGACGTTTCATGCGGCCTCCATGTGTGCCGATACTTTACCTGTATATATCCACATTATAGATATGTCGTTCATATATACATATCGTTTTTCTGGCATCGAATATCAAGTGGGAGAAACAGGCAGATGAGCACCTGCGATTGGGGCACGGTGGCCGCATTGGTAATTAGTCAGCCTGCTGGTGTTGCTGCTGCAGTACTTCAAGTTGCAAGACGTGTGGGAGGAGCTGCGCGGCTGCCGTGAGGCGCTGCGCTGGGCGCGGATCTTCGAGAGCGAAGACCAGGAACTCAAGCGAGCATTACACGCCGAGCGCCAGCGTAGCCGCGAGCAGCAATGCTCGCTCGGTATGGTCACCAAGAAATACGAGGCGTTTTGCTTCAAGCAACCGCTTGGTGAGCGAGAAATAAGCTAGGCTAAGGCGTTTTGCCATCATGCGCCCGAAAGCCATGCAAGCGCTCAGGGACGGCTGCAGCCCATCAAATACTCCTGGGGAGGAGGCATGCGCACACAAGTCATCATCGAGGATCACGTTCTGCCGCAATTGCTCACGTCGGCCATTGAGGCCTACGAGGTTTCGCACCGGGCGCATGCCCGCGGCAAGGCTAACAAAGGCCTGGAGACCTTCGGGTTGCTATGGGGTTACGGGCTGCCTGCGCGCAACGGCCTTCCGGCCCGCTTGGTGGCGGTGGTAGCCACGGTCGAGACGTCGGCACTGAGGCACACTCACTGGGTGGCCCCCGATTTCGAGTCGATCGGGATCAAACGTGATTTCTTCGGCGAGTACTGGCCGCAGTTGGAGCTCATTGGCACGTTCCACTCCCACCCCTACGAAGACCTTCCCAAGGTCAACAAAAATAACGGATGGCGCGGCTCGGAGGAGGACAAACTGTTCTGGCCCGCCTTCCACCAGCGGGTTTGCCCGGACATGGACGAACTGGCGCATCTGGTCATTGCCGTTACTGCCCTGGCCCGTAAAGGCTCGGCGATGCCCGCTCGGCTGGGGGGCAATGAGTACACCTCCGGCTACGTCATCAGCGCCGAGAAGCGAAAGCTGTGGATCAAGGGATACACCTCGTCCTTGCATGAGGAAATAGATGACGATGCGCCGTTTGATGAGGCGTTTTTGGCCGGTGATGTGGCAATGGATCGCTCTTATCACGTCTGGAAGGACGAAGACGTGCTGCTGGAAATACCCTCCCTGGAAGCACGCTTCCGGCATGAGCTGCTGCGCAAGTGAGGCCAAGCTGGCCCCGAACGAAGTGAACAGGTTTTGACCCCCTGCCAGGCAGGGCCGCGTTTGAATACACCGAAGGAGTGCGTATGCAGGAAGCAGATTCTTTGAAGCCCGGGTTGATGGTGATTCACGGCAACCGCCTCGATGACCTTCGCGAATTGGCGGTGAGCTGGATGAAGCGCTACCCGCTGGCGCCGCTGGAAAACGAAGTGGTTCTGGTGCACAGCAACGGCATCGCCCAGTGGCTGAAACTTGCGCTCGCCGAAGACCCGCACAACGGCGGCTGCGGCATTGCTGCAGCGCTGGATGTGCAGTTGCCGGCGCGCTTTCTTTGGCAGGTGTATCGCGGGGTGCTTGGGGCGCAGACCACGCCGCAGTCCTCGCCGCTGGACAAGGCCGCGCTGAGCTGGCGGCTGATGCGCCTGTTGCCCAACTTGCTCAATAACCCGGCTTTCGCAAGCCTGCAGCGCTTTCTGGAAAAGGACGATGAACAGCGCAAGATGCACCAACTGTGCGAGCGACTGGCGGACTTGTTTGACCAATACCAGGTATACCGCGCCGATTGGCTGGAAGATTGGGCTGCCGGGCACGATCAACTGCGACACATCAAGGGCACTGCGCAGCCCTTGGATGCGCCGAACCTATGGCAGGCGCAGCTATGGCGCGAGGTGCTGGCCGATGTTGGCGAGGGCGCGCTTGAACAAAGCCGCGCTGGGGTTCACAAACGCTTCGTCGCTCGCCTGCGCAGCGCTGACCTGGCGCCGAAAGGGCTGCCACGCAGGGTGGTGGTGTTCGGCATTTCCTCGATGCCTGCGCAGGTGCTCGAAGCCCTGAAAGAGCTTTCCCGCTACAGCCAGGTGCTGCTGTGCGTGCACAATCCTTGCCGGCACCACTGGGGCGATATCGTCGCCGACAAAGATTTGCTGGCGCACCACTACCGTCGCCAACCTGCCCGAGATGTTGCCGCAGTTGCGAACGAGCACGGCCAACCCTTACTCGCCGCCTGGGGCAAACAGGGGCGAGACTACATCAACCTGCTCGACTACCACGATGAGCCCGGCAGTTATCGTCACCTGCTCGACGGCCTCAACGGCGGGCGTATCGACCTGTTTACCGAGCCAGATACGGCAACCCTGTTGGGCCAGTTGCAAAGCGACATTCTTGAACTGCGCCCACTGCCGGAAACCCGCGAAGCCTGGGGGCCTGTAGATGTTACTGACGACCGTTCGCTGCGTTTTCACGTGGTGCACAGCATGCAGCGTGAAGTGGAAGTGCTGCACGACCAACTGCTCGCCCGCTTCAGCGCCGATAAGCAGTTGAGCCCACGGGATGTGATCGTGATGGTACCGGACATCAACGCCTACACCCCTCACATCGAGGCGGTGTTCGGCCAGGTGCCAAGAAACGACCCGCGCTACCTGCCGTTTACCGTAGCCGACCAAGGCCAGCGCGGCCGCCAGCCGCTGCTGATCGCCCTGGAACACCTGCTCAAGCTGCCCCACAGCCGCTTCGCTGCCAGCGACATTCTCGACCTGCTGGACGTACCGGCCTTGCGCGCACGTTTCGCGATCAACGAAGCCGACGTACCCGTCCTGCAGCGCTGGATCGACGGTGCCGGTGTGCGTTGGGGGCTTGATGCCGAGCAGCGCGAAAGCCTGGGCATGCCGGCGGGCCTCGAGCAGAACACCTGGCGCTTTGGCATGCGGCGCATGTTGCTGGGCTACGCCGCTGGGCGAGCGCCTCAGCTCAACGGCATCGAACCCTACGACGAAGTGTCGGGGCTGGAGGCTGCCCTGGCCGGGCCGCTGCTGACCTTGCTCGACCACTTGGAAGTCGCCCTTCAGGAGCTCCAGCAGCTAGCCACGCCGGTGCAATGGGCAGAGCGCCTGCAAGCCTTGTTGAAAGTGTTCTTCCGCCCGGTGAGCGACGGCGAAGAGTTGTTGCTCAACCAATTGCTCAAGCTGCTCGAAGGTTGGTTGCGCACCTGCGAGGTGGCGCAGTTCGCGCAGCCATTGCCGCTGAGTGTGGTGCACGAGGCCTGGCTCAGCGGTGTCGAGGATGGCGGCCTGTCGCAGCGTTTCCTGGCCGGCGCGGTGAATTTCTGCACGCTGATGCCGATGCGGGCGATTCCGTTCAAGGTGGTGTGCCTGTTGGGCATGAACGATGGCGACTACCCACGCCAGCAATCGCCGGTCGATTTCGACCTGATGCGCAACGACTACCGCCCTGGCGACCGGTCACGACGTGAAGATGACCGCTACCTGTTGCTGGAGGCCTTGCTGTCGGCCCGCAAGCAGCTGTATGTGAGCTGGGTGGGCCGCAACATCCGCGACAATAGTGAGCGCGTGCCCTCGGTGCTGATCGGCCAGTTGCGCGACCATGTGGCCAGCGGCTGGCGCTTAGCCAACGGCCAGCCGCTGCTGCCAGCGCTGACCCAGGAGCACCCGCTGCAACCCTTCAGCGTCGCGTACTTCGCCAAC
Source organism: Pseudomonas xanthosomatis (assembly GCF_019139835.1). Classification (NCBI taxonomy): domain Bacteria; kingdom Pseudomonadati; phylum Pseudomonadota; class Gammaproteobacteria; order Pseudomonadales; family Pseudomonadaceae; genus Pseudomonas; species Pseudomonas xanthosomatis. Next base: position 1,499,048 of record NZ_CP077075.1, read on the forward strand.
GAGCCGGGGCCTGATGGCTTGTTCACCTACTCCAGCGAGTGGCGCGAGGTCCATGACGAACACACCTCGCAGCCAGCGGACGATCGTTTGCCAGCGCTGGTGCAGGACACGCCGTTGAGCCTTCGGCAACTTTCTGAGTTTGTGCGCGACCCGGTGGGCGCCTTTTTCAGCCAGCGGTTGAAGGTCAACTTCGACGATGATGAGTTGGTCAACCGCGATGACGAAGCCTTCCAACTCGATGGCCTGGAAAACTGGCAGCATCAGGACAGGCTCACCCAGGCGCTCAAGCGCTGGGTCGAGGAGGCTTACGACCCCGAACAGGCCGTGATCGAACTGGACCTGCAAGTAAAACGCCTGCAACGCGAGGGCGCCTTGCCGCTGGGGGGCTTCGGCACCTTGAGTGCCTCGGAACTGGTGGAGCCGATGCCGGGCCTGCTAGCGCGGTACCACGCCCAACTGCAAGCCTGGCCTGAGCTTGAAGAGGGCCAGAGCGCCGCCGCCATTGACGCCACCGACGACCTTCCCGCCCTCAAGGACTGGCTGGGTGGTATTCGCCGCAACGCGTTGCGTGAGCGAGCGTACTTGCAACTGGACAGCAAGAAGCTGTGTAGCGACGACAGCCTGCGGTGGCAACACCTGGTGCGGCCTTGGTTGCGCCACCTTGCGTTGCAGTTGAACGGGCCTGCCTGCAAGACAATTTTGGTGGGCTTGAATGGCGATGTGGAGTTCCGGCCAGTGCCTGAGCAACAGGCTCGGGAGCAATTGCAAGCGCTGCTCCAGGCCTGGGTGGCGGGCATGCAAGAGCCACTGCCAGTGGCCTGCGAAAGTGCCTTCGCCTGGTTGGCCGCGGGTGGGGAAAGCAACGAAAACAGGGGTTCGGCCTACGACAAAGCGCGCGACGTTTACGACGGCGGCTACATGAACAAGGGTGAAGTGGAACGCTCGTTTGCCCAGCGGCGTGCCTACCCCGACTTCGACCAACTGTGCGCGAGCGGCAAGTTCGCGGCCTGGGCCAAGCACTTGTATGGCGGCTTGTACGCCCACTTCACCTCGACCGACGCAGGGAGCGACCAATGACAGCGGTTAACCTCAACCCCCTCGATTTTCCCCTGCATGGCAGCCGCTTGATCGAGGCAAGTGCCGGTACCGGTAAAACCTTTACCATCGCCTTGCTGTATGTGCGGCTGGTACTGGGCCATGGCGGCCAGTATGCGTTCAAGGAAGCGCTGACACCGCCGAAAATTCTGGTGGTGACCTTCACCGACGCCGCCACCCAAGAGCTGCGCGACCGCATCCGCGCACGCTTGAACGAGGCTGCCCAGTGCTTCCAGGTACCTGATGAGTGCCACGACCCGCTGCTGGTGAAGCTGCGTGACGAGTACTCCGCCGACCAGTGGCCGGCCTGTGCCCGCCGACTGCAGTTGGCCAGCGAATGGATGGACGAAGCGGCGGTTTCGACCATTCATGGCTGGTGCTACCGAATGTTGCGCGAGCATGCCTTCGACAGCGGCAGCTTGTTTACCCAGACACTGGAAACCGACCAGCGCGAGCTGCTCGATGAGGTGGTCAGGGACTACTGGCGTCGGCAGTTCTATGGCTTGCCGCCCGAGGTTGCCAAGGTGGTGACGGATAGCTTCAAAAGCCCGACCGAGCTACGCGAAGCGCTGACGCCGCTTCTGTCACGTACCGATGCCGAGTTTCAGCAGGCGGGGGCGCCGATCACGGCGCCCGCACAACTGGCTGCATTGCTTCAGGGGCCTGCCAACTGGACTGTGAAATGCGCTGAGCTTGAAGCGAAGGCAAGGGGCGCCTGGGCCCAGCGCGTCGCGGAGGTGGAGAAGTTGCTGCTTGAAGCTTGTAGTGTGCTGAATGGTAGGTCCTACCCCACCAAAAGCCCCGAAGCCTTTAGGCAAATGCTTGATGATATCGCTGCCTGGAGCCTGGGGGGCGAAGCCAGTAGTCACGTTCGCAAATGCGGACAGACCCGCTTCAAGCTGAACAGAGGCGGTTCCATCGGCCCGGATTCTGCGTTCCAGGCTATCGATGCCTGGGTCGACCATGAGGAGTCGAAGCAGGACATCCGCGCGCAGTTGCTGCTGCATGCACTACGTGAAGTGCAGGGGGCATTCGAGGAAGAAAAGCTGCGCCGGGCGCAGATCGGCTTCGACGATTTGCTCAACCGCCTCGGCCGTGCACTGCAAGGCTCTTCCGGCCAGCGTCTGGCGCAGGCCATTCGCCAGCAGTACCCGGTGGCCCTGATCGACGAGTTCCAAGACACCGACCCGGTTCAGTACGGCATCTTCGAAAGCATCTACCGCATTAGCGACAACCTGGACGACTGCGGCCTGTTCATGATTGGCGACCCGAAACAGGCGATCTATTCCTTCCGTGGCGCCGACATTTACACCTACCTCAAGGCGCGTAAGGCCACCGAGAACCGGCATTACACCCTGGGCACCAACTACCGCTCCACGCAAGCGATGGTTGAGGCCGTCAACCGCTGTTTCAGATTCGCCGAAGGCCGCCCCCGTGCAGCTTTCCGCTTCGCCAAGGACGGGCAGAACCCGGTTCCGTTCAGCGGCGTCGACGCCAAAGGCCGCAGCGATACGTTGGAGATCGAGGGTGAAAAGCAGAAGGCCCTGACCTTCTGGCACTTGCAAACCAATGGCGTCATCAACAACGCCACGTACCTGCGTGAGGCCGCCGAGGTATGCGCCTCAGCGATTCAGACCTGGCTCGATCGCAGCACATCCAAACTCTCGGGCCTGCGCAACCGTAATGGCCATCTCACTAGACTCAAACCTGCCGATATCGCCATTCTGGTACGCAGTCGCAAGGAAGCCGAAGCCATTCGCAAGGCCCTTGTACGTCGCAAACTGGCCAGCGTTTATCTGTCTGACCGCGACTCTGTGTTCGAAAGCGAAGAAGCCACCGACCTGTTGTACATCCTGCGGGCCTGTGCCCAGCCCACTAGCGACCGCTTGCTGCGTGCGGCATTGGCCACCCGCAGCGTGGGTATTTCCTGGCAGGGCCTGGAGCAACTGAACCTGAACGAGCTGTGCTGGGAAGAGCATGTGCAGTGGTTCCGCGACTTCCGCGTGCTGTGGCAGCAACAAGGTGTGCTGCCCATGCTGCGCAGGCTGCTTGCTACCTTCAAGGTGCCGGCCCGTTTGCTCGTTGAGGAACAGGGCGAGCGCCGCCTGACCAACCTGCTGCACCTGGCCGAATGGCTGCAGCGCAGTGCCGCCGAACTCGATGGCGAGCACGCGCTGATTCGCCACCTGGCCGAGCAGATCGAGGCACAGAGCGAGGAAGAAATTCTGCGCCTGGAAAGCGACTCGGACCTGATCAAGGTGGTGACCGTGCACAAGTCCAAGGGCCTGGAGTACCCCTTGGTGATGTTGCCGTTCGCGTGCAGCGCCAGGGCGGTGGATGGCCGCAGCAAGGTGCCGCCGATGTTCCATGAACAACAGGATGAGCAATACAGCCTGGTACTTGAACTGGGCAAGGGCGACCCGGCGAAGCCTGCGCAGAAACGCGCCGACGATGAACGCATGGGCGAGGAAATGCGCCTGCTGTATGTCGCCCTGACCCGTGCCCGCTACGCCGCCTGGATCTGCGTGGCGCCCCAAGGTTTCAAGACAGGGGGCTCGTCGATTGACCTACACAAGTCGGGCTTGGGCTACTTGCTGGCAGGCGAGGACACGGTTGCGCCTGAGCGGCTGGCTGAAGTAGTGGAAGCCGTTGCGAAGGGCAGCGACTACATCGCGGTGTGCAAGGCACCTGCGCAAACCCAGGGTGTCCATGTGGCGCCAGCGCGCCCGTCGGTAAGCGAGGCTTTGCGCCCGTTGCACTCGCTGGCGGCGAACTGGTGGATCGCCAGCTACTCCGCCTTGACCATCGCCGACGCCCGAGCCCGGATGGGCGCCGAGTCGCCGGTTGCGCTAGAGCCTGCCACTGCACTGGAAGCCAACCTGCAAGAGCAGGACGACGAGCAGAACACGCCTGGCGGCGTTGGTATTCACGCCTTCCCTCGAGGCGCTGGGCCGGGCACCTTCCTGCACGGGTTGTTCGAGTGGGCCGGCGAAGAGGGCTTCGGCAACGCGGCCAGCGACGAACAAGCCCTGCACGACGCCGTGGCGCGGCGCTGCAACCTGCGTGGCTGGGAACGCTGGATCGACCCGCTGTCGGCCTGGCTGAGCCACTACCTGAAGGCGCCACTGCGCTTCAACGGCACCCAGTGCACGCTCGCAGCGTTGAGCACCTATCAGGTCGAGATGGAGTTCTGGTTCTCCAGCCGTAACGTGAACGTCGAGCGTCTCGATGCCCTGGTGCGCCAACACACCCTGGGTGGCGCGCTGCGACCGATGCTGGCGCCCAACCAATTGAACGGCATGTTCAAAGGTTTCATTGACCTGACCTTCGAGCACGAAGGCCGTTACTACGTGGCGGACTACAAGTCTAACTGGCTGGGCAGCACCGACAGCGCCTATGCCGCCGAGGCCATGGCCGAGATCATGCTGGACAAACGCTACGACCTGCAGCTGTGCCTGTACCTGCTGGCCCTGCATCGCCAGCTCAAGCTGCGCCTGCCTGGCTACGACTACGAACAGCACATGGGCGGGGCGCTGTACCTGTTCATTCGTGGGCACCAGGCGCCCACCCATGGCCTGCACTTCGAGCGCCCACCGCGGCAACTGATCGCGCAGCTTGACCAACTCTTCATGGGGCAACACGCGGAGGCCAGCGCATGAGCCAGACCCTCAAGCAACTGAGCAGCAGTCAGGGTGATACCGAGCAGGTGGCTGTATTCGTAGGCGCGGCCAGCAACAGCGAGCTCTTGCAGCAACTCGATACCTGGGTTGCGCGTGGGTGGCTGCGTGCGCTGGATCGTGCGTTGGCGAAGTTCATCCTCGAACAAGACCCTCAAGCCCAGGCAAGCGTGCTGCTGGCCGCCGCGATGACCAGCCACCAACTGGGTCGTGGCCACGCCTGCCTGGACCTGGCCGCCACGCTGGCAGCCCCGGATTTCGTACTGTCGTTGCCACCTGAAGGCGAGGAGGGCAGCACACTGCCGTCGCAATGGCTGCAAGGTCTGGATGCTACGCAGTGGCGCCAGGCGCTGGCCGCCAGCACCCTAGTCGAGGACCGCGATGCCTGCCAGGACGCTCCCGAGCGGCCCTTGGTGCTGGCGGGGCAGCGCCTGTACTTGCGCCGTTACTGGAACTACGAGTGCAGCATCGCCCAAGCCTTGAGCGCTCGCTTGAGCGTGGCGCCCGTCACCCCGGATAACCTCGCCAGTCGCCTCGACGAGCTGTTCCCCACTCGCTCCGAAGCCGAGCGCGCGCAAGGTAGCAACTGGCAGAAAATTGCCTGCGCGCTGGCGGCCCGGGGCAACTTCAGCATCATCACCGGCGGGCCAGGTACAGGCAAGACCACCTCTGTGGTGCGCCTGCTGGGCCTGTTGCAAACCCCGGCGGTCGAGAGCGGCAAGCCGCTGCGTATTCGCCTGGCGGCGCCGACCGGCAAGGCGGCGGCGCGGTTGTCCGAATCCATTGGCAAGGAAGTTCGGGCGTTGCCGGTGAGTGACGCGGTACGCGCCGAGATACCGACGGATGTGGCAACCTTGCACCGCTTGCTGGGCAGCCGACCGAACTCGCGCAACTTCGTTCACCAGCGCGACAAACCGCTGGAGTTGGATGTGCTGGTGGTCGATGAAGCCTCGATGATCGACTTGGAAATGATGGCCTGCGTGTTGGATGCCTTGCCCCAGGTGGCGCGCTTGATTCTGTTGGGCGACAAGGATCAGTTGGCGTCGGTGGAGGCCGGTTCGGTGATGGGCGACCTGTGCCGCGAGGCTGAAAAGGGCGACTACAACGCGCAAACCGCCCAGTGGCTGAATACCCATAGCGGTGAGGCGCTGCTCGACCCTGAGTTGCAGATGGCCGAAGGCGCTGGCGCCCCGTTGGCGCAGCAGACCGTGATGTTGCGCCGCTCGTGGCGCTTCGACCCGCAGAAGGGTATCGGGCGCCTGGCCAAGCTGATCAACAAAAAGCAGGCTGGCGAAGCACGACGAGTGCTCGAACAGCCATCGGAGCAGCTTTTCAACCTGCTGGTGCGTGGAGAACAGGATGCCGCGCTTACCGACCTGGCCATCGATGGTAACCGCAATGCGCCCGGCTACCGGCATTACCTGGAGCAACTGCGCGACCTGCGCCCCGCACCTGACACGGCGTGGGACAGCGAGCGATGGGCGGAATGGGCGGGCAAGGTGTTGTTTGCATTCGACCAGTTCCGTCTGCTCTGCGCATTGCGCCGGGGGCCTTGGGGCGTCGAGGGGTTGAACCAGCGTGTGGCCACCCAGTTGCGTCGGTGTGGTTTGCTGGACAGCGACCACGGCTGGTACGAAGGGCGACCGGTATTGGTTACGCGCAATGACTACAGCTTGAACCTGATGAACGGCGACATCGGCATCGTGCTATGTGTGCCGGGGCCAGAAGGTGCGCAGGCCCTGCGCGTGGCGTTCCCACGCAACGACGGCAGTGGCGGCGTGCGTTTTGTGATGCCGAGCCGGTTGGTGGAGGTGGAAACGGTGTTCGCCATGACGGTGCATAAGTCCCAGGGCTCGGAGTTCACCCATACCGCGCTGGTGTTGCCCGATGCGCTGAACCCGGTGTTGACCAAGGAGCTGCTGTACACCGCCATCACTCGCGCGAGGAAGTGGTTCAGCCTGGCCGAGACTCACCCAGAGGTGTTCGAAGGCGCGGTGGGCCGCAATGTGCAGCGCACCAGTGGCTTGGCGTTGCAACTGCACGAGGCTCTGGCTCAACGCACCTGAGTGGGCGAGTTCAGGCATTTGCAGCCGGGCCACTGGGCCGTGACCTTTGCCATGTCAGAGCTCACGGCCTGGACTGTAATGGTGAAGTTGGCCTGCGGGCCGGCGCTGGCGCTCATTCTTTGCATGAAGGCTCGGTAGGTTTTCATGGATGTACTCCTTTGAAGGGGCCGCAGGTGGATGCTGCTCACTTCAGTATGTGTCGTTTTGGGTGTGCGACATCGTTTGTCGTGGATGGCCTTCAGGGTGCAGTGAGCCTTGGATATGGAGCCTGTAAATGCCGATAAGACCCAGACCTTTCACCGTTGTCTGTGGCCGTTGTGGCTGGAACAAGACCGTTGCGCCACTCAGCGATGCGCTGGGGCCTGGGAATTGGTTTGAGCGTTGTGCCAAGTGTGGCCATCAGCCCCTGCAGATGCGTGCTGCCGGAGTGTTCGATGCCCTGTTGGCAGAGTGGCGTTCGCGGTTGCCCAGGTAGGCCAGTGGCGTGTGGCACTGGCTGTGTCCGCGAACCAGGGCGCCGCCCTGGCCATCCACCCCGGTGCCGAATCAGCGGGCGCCTTGCCTGCCGAACATGGGTTTGTTCATTGCCCACAGTCCATCCTCGATAGCCTGCAAAACAGCGCCATTGACGGCCGTGTCAAAGCGCCACACCTCAATGCTCAACTCACCCTCCACAGGCGGCAGCCAATGCGACAGTTGCATGGCATAGGTACCGCTGTTGCCAAAACCCAGGTGCTGCTGAATACGCGAGTACAAGCTCGAAGAACTCCCGACATACAGCAATGCCGACGCTTCATTCACCCGGCAATAAGCGCGGTTATTCTTCTTCGCCGCCTTCGCTTCGAAAAACGCTTTATGCAGCGGCTCAGACACCTCTTGAGCCACCGAAAACCGGTAGATATAACGCCCCTTGGCGGTACACAACGTTTTCAGGCTTCCCTGCAGCGCCGCACGGTTGTCCGCACGTATCGCATCAAACGGAATACTCAGCTGATGCGACGCTTCAACTACAGTGCGCTGCACACCCTCGGCCAGGTCGTACAGCTGGGTCGCGATATTCTTCAGGGTCGATTCATTCAGCATGTCGTGTTCACACCACTAGTGAGTCAGGTTCATAAGCGGCCGCTGCACGGCGCAACGCATCACCCAACTGCTGACGCAAGGCCGCAGGCTCCTGCACCACGAAGGCATCGCCCAGCGACAACACCCACCAGCGCAACTGCCAGGTATCGTTCACCGTCGCACTCAGCTGAAAGCCTTGTCCATGCGGCACCAGTTGCATGTCTTCACTCAGTGGCGTTTCACGAATCAAGCGCGCCTGGAACTCGCTGACCCAGGCCTTAAGCTGGATCTTCTCGGGCGTGCCAAATTGCAAGGCATCCGTGGCCAGGTAGTGCTGCAGGTCGAACGATTCCAGCCCCTGGCAGGGCGAGCCCAATGCCTTCACCGCCTGGAAGCGGTGTACCGCGAATTGGCGGATGTCTGTGTATGGCTCGGCGGTGGCAATGAGGTAGGTGATTAGCCCGCGCTGCACGATGGCCAGCGGGTTGAGGGTAAGGTCGCTACGCTTGTCGTTGTGCGCCGAGTGGTACCGGCACTGCACCTGCTGCTCGCTGATGAGCGCGTCCTGAAGGGCCTCGAGAATCTCGGCCTGTATTTGCGGGGCTAGCAGGTTGAAGTCGGGTCGCACGCTGGCGACCTTGTCGGGCCAGCGTGCGGCCGGGTTGCCCTCGCCCAGGCCCTTAAGCTTCTGCCGAGCATGTTCGAAACGCGGCTCCAGCACGCTCAGCATGCTGCCGGGAAGTAGTGGCCGCACGGCATCCTCGACCAGCGCCAGACTTACCGCCTCGGTCAGGGTGATGCCCTGAAGCTCAACGCTCACCCCAGGCTTCCAATACCAACCGAAGGGTGTGCCGCCATCGTTGCATTGCAATGGGAACGTCAGGGACAAGTCGTGTAGGTCGCGCTCGACCGTACGCCGGCTGATGACGTAGCCCGCACCAGTCAGGCGCGTCAACAGTTCGCTAATGGTGATGCCGGGGGAGCGCTTGGGCAGATGGCGCAGTAGCTCCCATTGGCGGCTTAGTGCGTTGTGGGTCTTGGCAGAAGGCAAGAGAAACATCCTTGTAAAGTTGGCGGTGTGGCTCTTGGCTATTACGGCAATTAGTCTGCCTATCGGCGACAAACCTGCAAGCTTTAGTTCGCTCACTGCTGGAAACCCCGTGATGGACGTCCTGGAGCGCTGAAGGCGCCAGGTTGGGCTGGTCGGTGGTCATAATGTGTCGCAGTGCAGGAGTGTTTTTTGGGGCCGGGTACGACACAAATTGACGTGCCCGCTGGACATGCTTCAAGCACTCCTCAAGGCAAAAGAGAGAAGCAACCATGTTGAAGAATGCGTTGGCGGCTGTTGGCCTGGCGGTGCTGGTGAAGGCGGGGTACTGCGCGTATTGCAGGTACAAGGAGATGGAACGGGAGAATACGTTCTGGCGTAAGGCGGCGGAGCAGGGGGAATGAGGGGTTGGAATTTTGAAAGGGTAGAAGGGCAGGCAGGCTCGCGACTTTGGTCGAGGTGGAAATTGTCTTTTGATTTTCGTAGCCTCGATAGCATTTTGAAATCAAAATGCCAATTTTGAGCTTTCTGCTGGAAGATGGCTCAGGCAGGGACGTTGCTCTGCCTCTAATGCCCTACCTCTTCGAAGCATGGATGCCTCCCAATGATGTTCCCGAGCCTATTTTCCGCAGGTTTCCCCCATGCACGATAACGCTTCCGGCGCTAACGCGGCGCCACCTCGCGTGTTGGACCCCGCTCGTAACGACCCAAGCTTCACCATCAGGCCTACACGCTTCACCCTGAGTAATGACCTGGTGCTGTCGGCCAAGACACGTCTGCAACTGGACGAGTGCCTGGCGCGCCTGCGTTTTCATCGCACCATTTACCAGGACTGGGGTTTCGCTGCGGTCGATCCCATGGGCATGACCGCCATCCTTAACTTCTACGGCCCACCGGGCACAGGCAAGACATTGTGCGCCGAGGCGCTGGCCGGCCAGCTGGGTCTGCCATTCATGGCTCTGGGCATTGCCGAGCTGGAAAGCAAGTTCATGGGCGAAACGGCGCGCAATATTCAGGCCGCCTTCGCCCAGGCGAGAGAGACTGGTGCGCTGCTGTTCTTCGATGAGGCCGATACGCTGCTCGGCAAGCGCTTGTCGTCGGTGACTCAAGGAGTAGACAACGAGGTCAACGCCATGCGCTCGACCTTGCTGATTGAGCTTGAGCGCTACGAGGGCATCGTGGTGTTTGCCACTAACTTCGCGGGCAACTACGACGAAGCGTTTCGCAGCCGTATCGGCTACCACATCGAGTTCAGCCTTCCGGATCTGGCCGCCCGCGAGCAACTGTGGTCGCGTTTTTTGGTGGAGCAGATCCCGCTGGACTCGCCCCGTGAGCTGCTGCTGACGGAAGCGGCCTTGCAATCGGAAGGGCTGTCGGGGCGCGAAATACGTACCTGCATGCGCCTGGCGTTGCCCAAGGCACTGCTTGCCGCGGAACAACAGGGCAGCCCGGCCACCTTGCAACTGAGCCACATTCAACTAGCTATCGACGAAGTGCAGACCGCCCAGCGGCAGGTCGCCACCCACGCCAACCACGCCATCAAGGATGCCAAGCGGGCCAAAGCCATGCTGGGTATCGACTGACGCCATCAAGAGGACTGATTCATGGGCTTTTTATCGGACTGCTGGAGCGCTATCAAAAGCGTGGGTTCAACCGTTGTAGAGAAAGCGCGCTCCACGTACGAAACCGTGCGCGAAAAAGCCAGGGATGCCTTGGACTGGATGGCTACCAAGGCCGAATCGTTCGTGGGGCAGGTCAGCGAGGTGTGGAGCAAGGTCAAGCCATTCATCGCCAATGTGGTCCGGCCCGCGCTCAAGGTGGCCGCGCAGTGGGCCACCGTTGCACTGCCGACCTTTCCCTGGGTGGCCACGGCCATTCGCGCGTTCGACAAGGCGCTGGAAGCTCTGCTGAACTGGGAAAAGAGCGAGTTGGCCAAGAAGGTCAAGGCTGCTGTCGAGTGGGCTATCGCCAAGGCCAAGACGCTACGCGACATCGTGCTGAACGATGCAGAGATGGAGCAGGCGGCCACTCACGAGGAAGTGCTGCGCGAAGCCCGTGAAGATGTGCGCGGCGACGCCCGCCGGGCCCTCGATCTGGCCACTCTGATTACCCAGTATGCGCAGTTGAGCACGCGCATCCAGCAAGTGCTGGAGAACAACCGCATTGCCGATTTCGACCACTACCTGCGTCTGCGTGCCTCGCAGAAGCTGCTCAAGGAAACCGAACAGCGGCTGATTCGCGCCCAGGACCTGGAAGCCCTGAACCGCGACGACCTGTTCCTGGTTGAAGTGGCCTCCGAGCTGCTCAAGGCCAAACCGCAAATCAGTGACGTCCAGGCGGTGCGCCTGGATGAGGTGATTGCGGTTCGCTTCGGCAAGAAGCTGATTCCGTTTGTGTTCGAAGAGCTGATCATGGCCTGGGGTTGCAACCTCGAGCAGCAGGAGAAGGACTGGAAAACCCTCAGCGAAGCGGTGGCCAAGCTTCAGGTGCAGGAGCGTCAGCTGAAAATCAGCATGAACCTCGGTGAGCCTTCTGCCGAAGACAAGGCCGCCCTGGCCGACATTCAGGCTCGCTTGCCAGGCCTGAAGGCGAAGATGGACGAGCTGCGCAAACGCAACCAGGAAATGCGCAACTACGTGTTCGCCGCCGAGGGTTTCCTGCAGGTACTGGAAAAGGGGCCGGAAGACTTCGCCGACGACGCGTATCTGCTTGCGGACAGCCAGCAGGTGGGCATGGTCATCATTGATTGTGCGCAACACGGCAAAATGTGGGAGGAGCTCACCGAAGACGAGCAGAGCCTGATCATCGACTTTGCCAACATCTTCGAAGAAGCCAGCCGTGAACGTGCTGCCCGCCTGGTTGAGGTGTCTGCGTGAGTCTTCAAGAGATCCTGACGTTCCTGCTGCCTTCTGCCGACCCGCTGCAGCTGTTGTTCGCCGGGCTGATCGGCGTGCTTTCGCTGCTGACCGTGGTGGCGTTGAAGCGCGGCGCACGCGAGCAGACCTGGGCTAGCCGATGGAAGGGAGGCGGCCAGGACGACCTGGACGTTGAGCACGGCTCACTGCATGAAATCAGTGCTGCGGTGGCCAGCCCTGGCGAGCGGATGGCCGAATACATGCCTGGGATCCTGTTGATCCTCGGTTTACTAGGCACCTTTCTGGGCCTTGGCATCGCCCTGAACAAGGCATCGACCATTCTGGTGGACGCCAATGCCGGTGGCGGCATGGACGATGCCATGAAGAATCTCATGGGCATGATGGAAGGCCTGGGCACCAAGTTCAAAACCTCGACCTGGGGCATTCTGGCGTTCCTGTTGCTCAAGCTTTATGCCGCACGCAATGGCTACGAGGAACGCCGCCTGCGTTGGTGTGCCAAGCAGATGAAGCAGGCCTTCGACAGCAGCCGTCAGCAGCGGCAGGAGGAGCGTCAGCAGGCGCAGATGACGCTGCTCGACACCTTGGCCCGCCTCGACCAGAACATGGCTGCCCAAAACGAGAGCCAGCGCCAGTTGCTGGACTTGCAGAGCCGCCAGTTCAAGCACCACACCACCGCGACCCAGCAGGCGCTGACCAACAACCGCTCCAGCATCGACGCGTTGCTGGAACCGTTGAAGGTGTCGCTGCAGGATCAACAAGCGGGTAACCAGACCCTGCAAACATTGTTGCAAGTGCAGCAAACCGGTAACCAGACATTGCAGGCTCTGTTGCAGGAGCAGCAGGCCAGCATCCAGTCGCTGCTCAAGGGCCAGCAGGTGGGCAGCCAGCAGTTGCAAAAGCTGCAAGAGTTGCAGGCGAGCGCAAACCAGGTAGGGCAAGCCCTGCTGCAAGAAGCCCAGGCCGGCAGCAAGGTTCGACAAGACTTGTTGCAAATCCAGCAAGCCAGCGGCAAGACCTTGGCCACTGCGATGCCATTGCTGAAAGCCTTGAACGGCACTAACGAACAAGTGCTGATAGCGCTGGGCGGCATCGATACTCAGTTGCAGCAGCATGGCGAGCAGAGCCAGGCGCAGCTCGAAGACGCTCGTGCTACGCGCCAGGCCATGGAGCATTTAATCGACAGCAACTCACGCAACCTGGCGTCAATTTCTGGCGCTGCCGAGCAGATGGCCAGCGCAGCGAGCACCATCGGTGAGTCTGCAGGTGACCTGCAGCAAGCCATTGCCGACTTCAAGGAAGGTGTCGCCGGTGTGCTAGGGCATCTGAAGCAGGACTTGGGCGAGACCATTGGGCTGATGGGTAGCAGCTTTACCAGCAGCATGGAGCAAATGTCTGCCAGCTTGTCTGACGCCACGCAAGGTATCGCCATTGCGGTGAACAACCTGTCTCAGAGCGTCGGCGAGATCATGGATGATATGAAGTCTTCCAATGAGCGCTCGCTGAAGATGCAGGCCACGGCGCTTAGCACGTTCGAGAGTTCCAGCTACACCTTGCAGGAAAAAGTGCAAGGCATGACGCACCTGGTGGAAGTACTGCAAGAGCGGATCACTTCGGGGCTCAAGGCGGTTTCCGAAAGTGGCCGGCGCATGGTCGCTCTTGATGGCCGTTACGACGAGGTGACGAAACAGGCCGAGCTGGCAGCCAATGAAATCAGGGCGCTGGTAGAGCGGCTCAATGCCATGCAGCAGAGCAGCCCACTGCAACCGGCGGTGGATGCACTGGCGGCGCGGGTGGATCTGATCGGCCTTAACATTCAAGGTATCCAGCAGCACTTGGAGGCACTGGGCAACCTTGCCGAGCGTAGCCAGCAACACAGTACCGGCACCGAGATCACCCAGTCGTTACGTCAGATCATCGAGCAGCTTCATGTTCTCGACCGCCCGCAGCCGGTGGTGTTGCAGCAAGAAACGGTTGAGTGAAGGTAACAGGCGATGAAAGACAAACCGAATGAATGGGTGTCCATTGCCGACCTCATGGCTGGGGTAATGGCGGTGGTGATGCTGCTGTTGGTGATGGCGGTGCTGCAGAAGAGCTATTCGGACATCAAGCACCAGCAGGAGCAGGCTCAGAGCAGTGCCAGCCAGCGGCAGAAGGTGGAGCAGTTGCTGGGTGCATTGCGCGACTCGCTGAATAGCACTGAAGGCGCCAGCCTGGTGGCGCTAGATCTGGGCGCGCAGAAACTGACGCTGCGAGATGGCGTTTTTGGCCGTGGCAGTGCCTGTATTACTGAGCAGTCCCGGGAAGCCTTCAATAGCATCGAAGTGGCGGTGACGAAGTTCCTGGGGCAGTTCCAGGGCGCGCAGGTTTACATTGAGGGCCATACCGACAACTTGCCGGTGTTGCGCCCGGTCACCAACTTCGAGGCAAATTGCACGGTCTACGACGACAACTTCACGCTCTCGGCCGCGCGCGCGCGCGAGGCGCGCAAGTTGATTATCGGCAACCTTGATGCTGCCACGGCAAGGCGAGTGGTGGTGGCGGGTTATGGAGATTCACAGCCCATCCCCGGTATTGCACCAGAGGATGCTCAACAACGGCGTATCGAAGTACGCTGGATCACACCGGAGCAGGCCAAGCCATAAGCGCTCTCCAGCAACAACGCCATCTTTGCAGGGGCACGTAAACCCGCCCCTGCAAACATGGCACGGCGTTAGAGTTTTGAGCTGAAGTGCACGGCTTTTACCCTTCGATACGGGTGAACTCAGCTTCGATCAGTTCCCCGCTTTGGCGCCATTGCTGGAACTGTTCACGCAGCGTGTTCTGGCTCTGGATAGCATGACGCACGTCTTCGGCATTGCTTCGCAATGAGGCATAGTCTGGGAAGAATTGGGCCTCGAAGCCTGGGGCGTCGATGAGGGCCAGCAGTTCTTCACGCTGATCGTTGAAGTTGTCCTCCATCTCGACGAGCGCCAGGCGGAACTGATCTTCACGCTTCTTGCGCTCGTAGCTGTCCCAGGCCTCCAGTGCCAAGCCCGCCACCGAAAGGATACCATTGAGGTTCTTGGCCAGATTCACCGCACCCCACGGCTTGAACTTGAGGGTCTTGCCCAGATCCACACCGAACGTCTTGGCTGCGCTGACGATGCCATCACGGGCTGCCAGGATGCTGCCGTTGTTGATGAACTTGCCCTTGACCACGTAGTTCAAGCCCTGCTTGCCCAGGTCGATGACGGTGCTATTGAAGTGGTCTATCTCCGAGTCGAAGCTAAGGCGCATGCGGGAAAGCTCCTGGCTGACACCGTTGAGCTGGCGATCAAATTCGTTCTTCAGGCGAGTGTTGACCATAACGCCGTCGCGACCTATTTCATGCTCGAAGAATTCCTGGAAGGTTTCCTGGGTCAGGCCCTTGGTACGCAGGATCAACCCGGCAAAGTAACGTGCAACAAACTCGCGCAGGCCGGTGCGTACTTCACTTATTTGGCCTTCAGCGCCACTGAGTTGGCGAGTGAGGGCGCGGTTGACTCCACTCAGACGCTCCACTTCATCACCCAGGCGCTGATCGTTCTCCACCGCTACTGGCAATTCCTTGTGCAGCACGTCGAGGATGACGCTCTTACGCGCCAGCTCGACGATTTTCGCAGGCCCGCCACTGGACTGGATTTTCCAGGAAGTGGCCTGTTGCAGGCTGTCGATATGCGACAGTGCCTTGAATTTGGTCAGGCGTTCGAGCCAATAGTCGGTGCCCATGTCGAACGGGTTGGCGGCGACAGCAACAATACTCAAGGCTGCTACTTCCGCGTCGGTGGCCGCGATGCTCTCGCGCAGACGGGCTTCAACATTGTTGCGTTTTACCTGTAGATGCTGGGTATAGCTGTCTTCATCTTCAACATCGGCCACTTCGTCGAAGCGGCTGAGCACGAACACCGTGCGCGGCAGGAGGTCCAGGGTACGGAACAGCCAGTTCAGGTCGTCCTTGTGGCTGTCCTTGATCGGGTTGGTGGAGTTCATCACGTACAGCACCAAGTGCGCTTCGCTGACGTACTTGCGGGTGATGTCCTTGTACTTCTCCATGGCATCGATGTCGGCGTTGTACTGTTCTTTGAAACCGAACAGCCCGGGGGTGTCGATAAGCACAAAGTTGTTGTCTACGTCGTAGACCTTCACTTCGTTGGACGACTCCTGCTGACTGATGTTCATGCTGGCCTTGTCCAGGCGCTCCATCCACGCGGCGGCGATGGACGTCTTGCCTTCAGAGAAGCCACCGATAAGGGCGATCTTGAGCTTTTCGGTGGCCAGGTTCTGGCTGGCGTGTTCGAGTTTGCTCAGCAGGCTGGGGTCGATATTGACGCCCAGCGCGGCACCTTGTTGGAGAAACGCCTGCAGCTTGCCCAGCAGTGCCAGCGCCTGGTTGTTCTGCTTTTGAAAGCTTTCAAGGGTCGAATTCATGTTGCAGTTCCTTATGCGTTGAGGTCGCTGGCAAGGTCGGTCAGGCCACGGTGTGCGGCTCCAAGCTTGCGCTGGATATGCGTGGCCTGGCGGGCGGGTTGATGCAGGACGCTGTCAATGTGCTCGATCTTTTCTTCCAGCGGCGGCAATGCTTGCTTGAGGGTCTTCTGGAAGCCTTCGCGGATGGCCTCGCAGGCTTGATCGAGGTTCTTGTCGGTGGCCTTGCGTTGTTGGCCTTTCTTGTAGTCGTCGTCAAAGAAGCCCCACACCGACTTGAGCACCCCAATAAGTAGCGTGGTCACGCCAATGCTCATCAACACCCAGCCTACCGGGTTCCAGAACAACGCCACGCCACCGGCCAGGCTGGCGAGCAGACCCACTACGTTGATGCCGTTGTCGATGTTCACATTCAGGTTGAAGTCACTGGCCAGGCGGGTCTTGCCGATTTGCGAGTAACCGTCGAGCAAGTCTTTGGCATGAGCTTCAAAGCGCTGCACGATATCGCTGACCTGGTTTTGGAACCGCACGACTTGCTCGTCGAGCTGCGCAGGCAGTTTTTCTTGCAGGGCGGCTTGCTCACTCTCGAATACCTGTTCGAGCGCGGATTTGAATTCATCGTTGCTGATGTTGCTTTCAATGCGTTCGTACACGCGGTTGCGCACGTTCTCTTCGAATTGGCCGATAGCCTTCTCGCCCTCGTTGGCGAGTCGGCTGTTGAGCGATTTGAAGGCTATCTGCAATTGCTCGCAAGCGCTCTCGGCTTCTTCTTTGAGCTTCTTGGCCAGTGGTGCGAACTGTTTGTGCTGGATGACCGCGATTTCCTCACACACGTGGGTCACGGCCAACTGCACTTTGTTCATGTTTGAACGGCGTATTTTGGCCTTCACGTCCGTCACCAAGTCATGGGTGAGGTGCCGGTAGAACTGCTTGATGCCGGACTTCGTGAGTAGCTCGTCCGCCGGCATGGCATCGAGGAACTTCTTGCGGCTGGTCGCCGCGGTGGAGCGCGGCACTAGGCATTCGGCAGCGGCGTAGAACGCCGGCAGCGCGCACAGGGTCATGCTGCGGCGGTAGTGGCCCTTGAGCTGGCCGGCCATGACCTGGTCGAGGTTGTCCAGGCTGGTTTGCTCATCGGCACTTACCAGGTTTGGTTTGTCGAGGGCGATGGGGTTGGTGATGCGCTTGTTGTATAGCGTCCACACTTCCGTCTGCGCATCCAGTTGCGCCTTGATTTTCTCCAGCGTGCCGGGCCGCCCGGCGTCGCCTGTCTGCGGCGGCGCTGCTTTGGAGGTGACGTAGAACACCGCATGGGCACGTTTTACCGCCTTGTTGATCTGCTCGCTGACCTTGCTTTCATCTCCCTCGATACCAGGCACATCGAGCAGTTGGAACTGCTGCCCAGCGCTTTCGAAGGTGTAGGCCTGGGTTTCACGGGTAAAGTCGGCGCGGCCATCGCCGATGATGCGGCCGTCTTCGACGGAGGCCAGTTGCTGCAGGCTTTCGAGAGCGGTGGCATGGCGCTGGTTCTGCTCGCCGAGTTGCCCTTGAAGTTGCTCGCATTGCTGACGCAGCGTGGTCAATTCGGTGTCACGCTGCACGGGCAATACCGACGCGCCGGCCTGCAGCTGCACCAGCGCGATTTCCTCAGGAAGCTTACGCAGCAGGTTGAGGATGCGCTGGAACAGGTTTGCGTTGCGTTTCTGTTCTTCGATACGTGTGCGCAGGGCCTCCTCCTGCAACTGTTGCTCGACCTGGCGTTGGTCGTGGCGGGTGTTGGCAGCAAGCACCTCTGCCTCGGCCTGGGCCAGGCGCGAGGTCAACGAGGCGATTTCCCCTTCCAGCGCCTGCAGCGCTGCTTCGCTCAGGCCCGATTGCTGTTGCAGGGCAAGGAAGTGCTGGCGCTGGGCCTGCTTAGTGCTTTCCTTGAGCAGGATGCGCAAGGTTTCGATCAAGGTCGACTTACCTGCGTTGGTTTCGCCGTAGAAAGCCACGGTGAAGGTCTTGTGCTCGGCGTTTTCCTTGAGCTCGAGGATGGCTTTGGTCAGCGCCTGCTCGATCTCATTGAGCTTGTTTTGGGCATCCGCCTGGGCAGAGGCCAGGCTGGCGTCGTCAGTGCTGCGGCTCAGGGCGCTGAGCAGCGCGCCGACATGTTCGATGAGTTTGAGGTAGAGACCTTCGGGGAGGTCTTCGGCTGCAGTCATGGTGTCTTCCTGTCTGACTTTGGTTGCGTTTGGTGCGGTGGGTGATCAGCGGTGTCTGAACCCACGCTCGCTCCCCCAGTGAACCCGCGCAAAAAACACCACAGCCACGGCGGGTACCAAAGCCGAGTATCCGGGTTTTAGCGCGGTCATGAAATTAGTCATCCAGCGGCCGGCTATATGCTTGCCCAGTAACTCGGGCAACGCCGACAGCATATTCCAGCTTGCCAACTGCGTGATGTTGAGCGTCCCGTCGGTGACTGTCAGCGCTTGGGAGGTTTGCACCTCTGGAGCAGAGGCTGACGCCTTGACGTATGAGGCCAGGGTCAAGCGCTCAGCCAGCGCGTCGACATGGCTGAAATAGGTGTCCGCAGGCATGGCCCTCACTGCGATAATGGGTGAACTGCTGAAGGCATGGCCTTCCGGGAACGCGTTGTCGAACACTTGCCGAACCAACAACGCTTCTAACTCCACGACGGCGCTGCAACGTTGTCGCTCTTTGCCCAGGTCGAAGTGCTCCACCAGCATGTCCAGCAGCGCAGGGTAGGCAATGCCCCGGCCTCGAACCAAATTCACCATGCAGTGGCCACCCAGGTACTGCATTTCGCGGATGAAGGAGTGCAGCGGCTGTTGCTCGTCGATGCTGGTCCAACTGCTGGTTTTGAGGTGTTTGATGCCTTGGGCCAGTACCTCTTGCGGGACGCCCTGGAGCAGGCCATACAGCAGGACGTCGTTGAGCACCGGGTCTTGTAACTGGGGCTGGCCGAGTTGTTGGCCGTTGAAGCCGGCAAACTGCGTGCGCATGAGTACGTCGTGCAGGTTGGGCCAATAATCCAGATGGCCAAATTTGATCATTTCAACGTTACGGAACGGCTCAACTTCATGCCGCCCCAGGCACTTTTCATCGGCATTGAGCAGCAACACACTGTCCGACTTGGAGTAAGCGTTAATTACACGTTTCGCGGTTTTCTTCAACGCCCGCGCTTCATTTTCCGATACTTCCACCGCCGCAGCCATCAGCAGTACGTCATTGATGATCAGGTCGCACGTATCGCGGTTTTGCGCCAGTTTGCGCAGCGCGCTGATCACCACTCGTCCGCCCAAAGAGTGGCCGACAAGGTTTACGTGGGTGACGTAGGGGTAGTGCTCCAGCAGGTAGTCCCCCAGTTCATCGAGCAGGGCTTGGCCAACGAGATTCGCGCGTTTGCGGGACATCGCGAAATGCACGGCCCTGTCCCCGGCAAATGCCACCAGCGTTGCTGCCGGGTGCAGGCGCGAAGCGCCGTAGATGACATTGCGCGAAAGCTTGCCGATTGAGCCGAAGTGGCTGGATTCCCAGAACGCCAGCAGGTTGATGTCGGTGTTCAGGGCCTGCGGAATCTGGCTGGTCAGCAGGGCCCGGTCGGTGAAGTTGTGGCCCGCGGAGTAACCGTGGAT
Source organism: Pseudomonas xanthosomatis (assembly GCF_019139835.1). Taxonomy (NCBI): domain Bacteria; kingdom Pseudomonadati; phylum Pseudomonadota; class Gammaproteobacteria; order Pseudomonadales; family Pseudomonadaceae; genus Pseudomonas; species Pseudomonas xanthosomatis. The sequence goes on from NZ_CP077075.1 coordinate 1,518,953, forward strand.
AAACACGTTGGCAGTAGTGGTTGCGCTGTTGAAGGACTGGGTGGTGAAACTGAAGTGCTGGGGTTTCAAGGGCGAGAGCTCCGTGCGAAGGCGCGATCCATAGCGGCTTAGCATGTCAGGCTGGGTGGCAAACTGCCAGCCTAAGCTCTCGTGTACATTGCAGCGGGGATTGTCCTGCTCAGTGGGTACGGAAATAGGTCATGGGCCGTTTTTCTTTGAGATTCGCAGCGTTTGAGTGGTGCATTGGTATACCTTGCAGCGAAGATTGGGCTTGAAAATATGAGCCGGGGAAAGTTGAATCGACTGATTAATATATTGATTAATAGGCTTAATTTCGGTTTGCATTTTAGCCTGGAATACCAACTGGAATACTGAGAAACCTATTCCTAGCCTGCCAACAAACAACAGTGACGACTGTAAGTCGACCTGCGCCCAAATCGCGGTCGACCTGGTCGAAGCGTCCACCTGCTTCGATTGACCTGCGCGAGCTCCTGATCCGACCGTCGGCCCGGCCCGGCCCGGCTCGACACCGACGCGGCGCATCGAATTGAAGGCATAGCCCGCCATCAGCCTGCACTGCACTTGCCTGAGGTTTTTCACCACGATCAGATGCACCTAGAGGGCTGCTCTCAAGCTAAGCGGGTAGATGGGAAATCGCTTCGCTTCAGGATGCCGAATATTGGGTTGAGCTTTCAGCTTTACGACAGTTACGGCTCAAGCTAAGGTGCTGGCATAAGGACATTATCTCCCACCATTTGTCCACGGAAGGTTCTAGGGTGCACGTGGTGCGCCCGTCCATTCCGAGTTTGTGGCACCCCGAAGTGCGCGCTTGGCAAGGTGCTGTCATTGATCCAACTGGATTGGTCTTTGACGCATCAGTGTCCGTAATGCGGTCATGCTGAACATCAAGAATGCTTAATTGAAGGCGGAAGGTATGGATTTTTCGACGTTGTTGCGCCTATGGGGTGCAGCAAGCTCTGAGCAGTTGATCGCACCCAAAATGGTTGTTGGCCTCGTTTTCATTCTTTGCGCTTGGTATTTCGTCCGTTACTTCTGTAGGTCATTCAAGCTTAGCGCCCAGCTGAAACGTTTGACTGTTAGCTTGCAGAGCGTGAAAACTCTCGCTCCACCTCTTCGGCGCTCTGAGCTTGAACGTCTGTTCAGTGGCGGCAGATTGGAGCATTCCTGGCGTGAGTATGCTGAAACGCTGCACGATCAGTTCGAGCTCAAGGAGGGCGAACAGGTTCTTGCCCGATCGCGAGCCACTGCCGGTGCTGCACACTTCTTCTCACCGCAAAGTGTGGTTGATACCCCGCTGGGGACCGAGTTCTATAAGCACCTACCGGGTATCTTGACCGGTATCGGGATCGTCGGAACCTTCTTCGGCCTGATGCTAGGTCTTCAGCACTTTGACCCGAGCACGCCTGAACAGGTTAACGCCAGCGTCGATAAGCTGTTGAAAGACGTGCTGTTCGCTTTCATCGGCTCCTTCATTTCAATCATGGCCTCTATCGCCGTCACGCTTACTGAAAAGTGGCGCTTGGGACACTGCTACAAGCTGCTTGAGGCATTCAATGAAACCATCGACGGGCTTTTTGACAGCGGTGTCGGCGAGGAATACCTGGCTGAGCTGGTGCGCTCCAGTGCTGAAAGCTCGGTGCAAACCCGTCAGCTGAAGGACAGCCTGGTTACTGATCTGCGGGAAATGCTACAGAACCTGGTTGATACCCAGGTCCGTGAAAGCCTCAAATTGGCAGATACCTTGTCGACGACGTACCGCGACTCTGGGCAGCTGTTGGCCGACCAGGTGAGCGGTGCAATCGAGAACAGCCTCAAATCGCCGCTTGAAGCCATCGCGGGTGCCGTGCAGGCCGCCAGTGGCGATCAGTCCGGGCAGGTACAGAATCTGCTTCAGGATGTTCTGGTTGCCTTCATGAACAAGCTGGAAGGTACGTTCGGCCAGCAGTTCAATGGCCTGCACGAGTTGATGGGCCAGTCGGTTGCCGCCATGCAGTCGATGCAGCAGGGCTTCTCGACGCTTATCCAGGATATGCGTTCGGCTAGCGAGTCCTCGAATCAAAACAGTTCGACCATGATTGCCCAGCTACTGGTCGATATGCAGGCCGGACAAAACTCCATGCAAGCGGGGATGAACGAGATGCTCGCCAATCTTCAGGCTTCGGTTGCCCGTATCGGCAACGAAGGGGAGGGGGCTGGCGCTCGAATGGCCGAGCAACTGGAGAAGCTGTTCGCTCAAAGCGAGGCTCGCCAACAGGCAATGGCTGAGAATCTCCAGGCTTTTGTCGAGTCGATCAAGCAGAGCATCGGCCAAGGCCAACAGGAAACCATGGCCAAGATTGCAGGCTCCGTTGAGGTGCTGGGTGAGCAGCTCTCTGCAGTCTTCAAGCAACTGGAACGGGGCCAGCAGCAGATGGATCAATCTACCCGCGCTGCCCAAGCAGACCTGCACCAAGGTACCCGCGACCTGGTGGGTGGCCTCGACGAGCAGGTCAAGGCATTGCTGCAGACGGTTTCCGAGCAACAGAAATCTGCCCAGGACACTGTCAATGCATTGAGCGCCCAGACAGAGCAGCATCTGCACAGCATGCAGCTAGGTGCGGACAAGATGCGGGCGGCGGCTGAGCGATTTGAAACTGCCGGGCAAAGCGTTGTGCGAGCCAGTGAATCGACTGCAGGGTTGATGGGTACAGTCCAGGGCGCGGGTACTGAGCTTGCACAGGCTTCACGAGAGCTGAATACCGTTGTCGCGGACTACCGGAACAATCGTGAAGCGCTCGCGAAAACGCTCGCTGTCATCGAAGGGGTAGTTGCCAGTGCGCAAGGGGAAGCCAACGGGCGCAGCCAATATCTCCAGGACCTGAAGGTTCAAAGCGAGCGGATGCAGTCGCTCAACCGTGAAGTGTATGAATACCTCGAAAACATCAGTGGTGTGCTGGGTAACGGCTTCAAGGAATTCGGTGAAGGTATGGACCGGGCGTTGAGACAAACCCTGGGTAGCCTCGACACCGAGCTCGATAAAGCAGTCAAGAGCCTCGCTGGCGGTGTGGAAGGGGTCAAGGAAAGTCTCGAAGATTTCGGCGACATCATGGAACGTATCAGGCGGTAACGGAGGCTAGTCGATGTTTGGTAAGCAAATGCCTTCGGCTGCCCGTTCCAAGGACGAGGGAGAGAAGCCTTTCTGGATTTCCTTCGCTGATTTGATGACCGCGATGATGATTCTGTTTCTCGTGGTCATGGTGGCGGCTTTGAGTTCTGTGACGCAGCGGATCAACCAGGCGGAGCAGGGAGAGAAGCAGCGTAGCAAGGACATCAGTCAGATTTGCGAGCACCTGAGCCTCAAGGCGAAGACTGCTAGCAAGACCATCGTCGTGGACTGCAAGGACAACCGGATTAGCTTCGGCGATGCTGGTCGCTTTGGGCACAACCAGTACGCGCTGAGCAACGATGGCCAATCGGCACTTCAGGAGGTCGTGCCGATGATTCTGGACGCGGCCAACAGTGAAGAGGGGCGCAAGTGGTTCAAGCAGGTCGTGATCGAGGGGTCTACCGATACCGACGGTTCCTACCTTTATAACCTGCACCTGTCACTGCAGCGTTCGGAGTGGGTGATGTGCAGCCTGCTCGATAGTCGTAGCCCGCTCCAGGTCGGATTGTCGCCGGAGCATCAACAGCAGATTAGATCGATGTTTCTGGCGGGTGGTGTGTCGTTCAACAATGCAAAGGACACCAAGGAAGAAAGCCGGCGAGTGGAGTTGCGTATGCAGTTCTTTGGCTTGAAGGAGAAGGAGAGCAGTCTCAAGCCTGATGTGCCGGTGTTCACTAACACTGACGTGGAAAAATGTCAGTTGGCGATGAACCGATGACCAGCTCGATCGCGAGGCTTTCCGCCGCCATTAGCCAAAGCCTGTCAGCTCATCGCACGGTACAGGCCCCGGAACCGTTGGAGCGTTTCCCCCGTCTGGCTGCTGCGGGAGTCGATCTTTACGAGCGATTCGAGCGCGCTGAAAAGGCCTTGCCGCCACCCGAAGAAAAGCGCCGTGCTGCGATAAGCAAGTTTCGCAATGTACTGCCACTCAATGCCTCGGAATGGCGCTTGGTGTTCGCCGGCCTTTCCGACAAGAGTGAGCGCGTCGGGCCGATACTGGACGATGACCAGCTTTACGCCCGGGTGCACGAAGAAGTGCATCAGCGTATCGAAAAGCGAAGTCTGAGCCGCCGGGATTGGTTGGCGCTGTGCTTCAGCTATTTTGGGTACGACGCCGCTACGCCTGCGCAGAATGCCAATTGGTGCCTGTTGCGCGAAGACGTTCAGCTCGGTTTCGAATGTGTCAGAGACCAGCAAAAGCGGGAGAAGGAGTGGGTGCAGATCGTTCAGCAGCATCAGGAGCTTTTTTCCGAGCAGGCAGGTGCCACGCTGGGTGACCAGATGTTCAAGGGCGAGATCAGCGACCTTTCGGCATTGCAGACGATTGCTCAGATTCCGGATAACAGCTGGCTGTGGCGCAGGATCTTTAGCGTACTGATTTCTCGCATTTTCATGCTGGATGATGCCGAGTTTTCTCAGCGCTTGCCCGACCTGGTCGACATCGGCCGACAGCACCCGCGGTACATGAACGACATTCTGAGTGCATGCCTGTCGCGTTACCACTTGGCAGCTTATCGGGAGAAGCCATCGTCGCTGCTTAAACAGCTGGCGCTAGACAATTGGGGGAGTCCGCAGATCCGCTCTAGACAAAACAGCTGGCTGCAGTATGTCGATAAGGATGTCTGTGCGATGGTTGTGGCGTGGTTTGCGAAGGAGGATCTGGAGCACTTCTTCAACCTGCTCAAAGGGGAGGCAGAAGTCGATCAATCTCGTCTGCATTATTGGCTGCGTTTTGCCAACCAGATGAGTTACACCAGGATTGTCATGGGTTCGGATGCCTGGCATGACAGCGGGCGAGACTTCGTCCATTTCCGAGAGAAGAACAAGGGGCGCCTCAGCCGACTGGTAGGCGGGCCCGGCCATAACAATGCCGTCATCATGCAGATCGGGAACTACTTTTTCGTGGAATTCTCCGGTACGGGTAATGCCTGCTATGTGTATCAAGCAGACAAGTCGCCTTTCAACCCAGACAAGATGCAGCTCGAATTGGCGAGCGAGCTGAAGCAGCCTAATCGTGCATTGGATCGAATGCGGCATTCACCTGCACCCGGCCGCCCGGACCGCATAGAGGGTTGGCTCAGCAAATTCGATTATGCCCTCGAGCAATGGGGTATTCGTGTACAGAGTCAGGCCGCAGCGGCAGGTTCAGCCAAGCCGGTGCCTTTTGAAGACCAGGTCCGTGACGCTCTAAAGTCGGTCAAACACAAAGTCTATGATCAGCGCGAACGCGGCGGTGCATTTCAGGTCCAGCTTGATGATCATGACCCAGCCGCAATAACTGCACTGCAGCGCCTGGGCTTCAGGCCCGTCAATAACCAGCCACTCCGGTTGTGGAGACAGTAATGCTCAAGCGTTTCCTCAAAGGCATCGGCCTGCAGCCGAACTCGGCAGCAGAAAGTACTGAGCCGGTTTTTTCCATTGAAGAGCAGGGCATCTGTTATCCCCTGAGCTTGGCGCAGAGCACGGAGTCCTGGTCGCTGGCGAGTTATCTTGATCAGCTGGAAGAAGAGGAGTTCGTCTCCCAGTTGAGCGATCGCTGGCTCTTGACGTGGGATGAGCTCTACCGGCTGCTGGATGAGCCCGAGCACGTAACAAGCCTGCCGCTATTAGGTTTGCCGCCGCAGACAGCTCTCATCCCTCAATTGAGCAGCCAGGGCAGCCTTGCCTCCGATGATTTCAAGGTCTCCATCAGTGGTTGGCGTGATCCGAAGTCCAATGCCAATGTGCAGGTGCAGCGAATGGGGGCCATCGTTCAACATCATGGAGCCACAGAAATGCTGCCTGAGGCGTCCTGGAAACTGACCGGTGCTGTACGACAGCTTTATCTGGCACAACAAAATGAGCCCGGTGAAGTAACCAACCAGATCGGCTGGGCCAGCATCAGAAAGCTGGCGCGCAAGGCTGGCGCTGGTATGGATGGCTTCTTGGACAAGACCGTCGTTATCAAACCCGAGAAACTGCGGCTCAACCCACGAAAGTCGACGCTTGGCGACACACCAGTTATCGAGTTGCAACCGAGCTTCGAAGGCCAGCCGGCCAACTGGCTTGAGAGCTTTGACGGTGCCAAGCAGGTTCAGGGTCGATACCGGGTAACGGGTGACGATGGCTCGCTGACTCATGTTCTGATTGAGCCTGAAGTCAAATCGGTATTGGACTACGTGCGCTCGCTGCCCGGGCGTCGGGTTGCTGGTGACGATGCCCTTTCATTCGTCCGTAACCCTTACAGCACACTCGGCGAAAGTGCCGCACACGTGCTGGATGCCGAAGCCTATGAAGACGAGCTCGCCGAGGCCGGTATTTTCTTTCATCGCTTCCATCTGGAACCCAAACTGGATGAAGCGGGCCAGCGCATCGAGCAGGTAAAACTGACGCTCGAGCCGATTTCTCCAACCCCGCAAACGCCCATCGAAATTGAGTTCAAAGCGGCCCATGAATTCGCCCCGCTCGTGCATGAACTGCAACTGAAGTTGGCCGCCGGTATGCCTGCGGGCTTCTGGCAAGGCTATGAGCTGGAGCTCAGCGATTTTGATTTGCGCCAGTTGGCAGGCATCAATGACCTGCTTAAACGGTGGCAAAACGAAGCGGCTGGTATCGAGTTTGACTCGGTCCTGGACCTGTCTCTCTATGGCGACCGTGTGACGGGTATTGGGGAGGCGCAAAGAATTACTTCGCCTTTCCTGGTCAAAGAGGCGACCGAGAACTGGTTGCCGAAGGATGTGGCGGCGCTTGGTATCGACGCAGAAATCCTTGGGCGTTGGGATCCTTCCGACCGAGCTCAATTTGAAGCATTTGAGCAGCGGTTGGACGAAGCACGCGCAGCCGGTGATGAAACGGTCTGCTTGCCAGCGTCCGAAATACCACTCCCAATTGCCGCTGCCGAACAACTGTTTGATGCTTGGTCGAAGAAGATTGCGCCTGACGAGACCAGCCAGGTTGAGCAACGGGAGAAAGTAGCCCGCGCCGTGCTGCAAATCGGCCACAACATTGATGAGCCGACCTACATTCAGGTGCGTCAAGCAGCCTTGCGCGCCGCTTCGGACGCAACGCCAGAGTTGCCTAGCTTGCTCAAGCCTGAAGTGGTCCTGCGTGAGCATCAGCTTCAAGGCGTGGCGTGGTTGCAGCATTTGTTCCGCTTGTCCCCCACGGACGTATCGGGTTGCTTGCTCGCTGATGACATGGGGCTTGGGAAAACGATCCAACTGCTCACCTTCCTGGTCTGGTACTTGGAGCAGTATCCGAAAGATCAGCCAACACTGATCGTCGCTCCAGTTTCGTTGCTCGATAACTGGGAACGAGAGCTTCACCGATTCTTCTTTGCTGACGCACTGCCCGTATTGAAGCTGTATGGCTCAGCCTTGAGTGCGGTGAAGTTCAAGAAAGATGAAATCCCTGCGGACTTGAAAGCCAAAGGCATCAAGAACCTGCTGCGCCCAGGTTGGATGGGCGATGCCCGAATCGTTCTGACGACATACGAGACATTGCGCGATCAGGAGTTTTCCCTGGCGCGCCAGCAATGGTCCATCGTCGTGTGTGACGAAGCTCAGAAGCTGAAGAACCCGGCGGCACTGGTGACTCAGGCCATCAAAGCCATCCCCGCACGGTTCCGAGTGGCGTGTACCGGTACGCCAGTCGAAAATACTCTGATCGATCTTTGGTGCCTGTTTGACTTCATTCAGCCAGGATTTCTGGGCGGCCTGAACCAGTTCGGTCGCGACTATCAGCGGCCTATCGAAGCCACACTGGAGCGTGATACGGATGCGCTGGAACGCCTGCGTGGGCTTATCGAGCCGCAGATATTGCGGCGGACCAAGCAGGACATCGCCAAGGACCTGCCGGCCAAAATCGAAGACGCAGCATGCCGTTCACTTGGCATGCATACCTTGCAGCGTAACCTGTATCTATCCGAAATATCCGCATACAGCCAGAAGCAGCAAATTGAAGAGCAGCTCGATCAGAAGACCTCCGGCATGCTGGGGTTGCTGCACAAGCTCAAGCTGATTTGTGCCCATCCATACAGCGTTCAGCCAGACACGCGGTTGCGGGACAGCTCGCCGAAGCTTCAGTGGCTGATGAAGACGCTCGAGTCGATCAAAAGGGCCGGCAACGGCGACAAGGTCATCGTCTTTACTGAGTTGCGAGATATTCAGCGGGAATTGCAGCACGCAATTCAGCAGCATTTCGGGTTTCGGGCGACGGTCATCAACGGTGATACAAGTACCAGCAGTCAGAGCGCAAATAGCCGACAGAGGCTGATCGATCAATTTCAGGAGCTGCCAGGTTTCGCCGTCATCATCCTGTCCACTATCGCCGTCGGTTTCGGGGTGAACGTGCAGGCCGCCAACCACGTCATTCATTTCACGCGTTGCTGGAACCCGGCCAAGGAAGATCAGGCGACCGATCGGGCCTATCGGATTGGGCAGCAGAAGGATGTGTATGTGTACTATCCGACGGTTCGAGATGCAGCGATGCCGACGTTTGAGGCGACGCTGGATGAACTTTTGAGTAAGCGACGGGCGTTGGCGCGAGATATGTTGAGTGGGGCTTCGGAGCTTCAGGCTTCGGATTTTGAGGGATTGCTGGGGGCGCGGTGAAGGCTGAGCCTTTAATTAATCAAAATCACAATCGAATTAGAACGGTGACGGCCAGCCTCAACACACTGTTAATGCCTGCCTCGCTATGTGGGGTTACTTAGCTATGTGTCAATTATGCGTGCAGGTTGTTCATTACTGCATTGGCAATTGCGGAGCTTTCAGCCGCCTGAGGGGTTTCTAACGCAGTATCGCCAGCGAGGCCTGCCTGGATTGTTTACCTGTGAGCTTGTCCAGTCTTGGCGCCGGCAGCTCAATGGCGTACGGTGCGCTGAAGTTCGCATCGAAGGTCGCATACGTCGAAGCAGCTGTGGTGTCCATGATGCCGAGTAGATTGAGCGAAGAGCTATCCGCCTCGGGCTCAGCATCGCATTCTTCGTGACGGCGGCATCGATGGCCTATTGGATTACTCGCATCCGCTGTTCTGTGAGCCCAACTGCCTTTGCTTTCTCACCGTGGGCAGCCTCCGGCAGCTTCAGGACAGACGGAAGATTGGGATGATCCAGCGGCGTGATCCAATCGCACGGGGGAATGTGCATTTCCCCATGAGCTGGCGCCACAACGCCGCGCGAGTAGCTTGAGTGGAGTACTGGTGTTACCTCTGTGCAAAAAAGCCGCGTTTTTATGGGGCGCGATCTTTACCCATTTTGGCTGGATAGATATTGTGACGTCGTTCGCACACAGTTAGGTCAAAGAGCCATCAGGGACGTAATCAAGGGTTCTAGCGTACACTTTTACGCCGTCCCGATAATCGCCTCGCCAACCAGATATGCGAGGTCAAGACATTTCAACGGGACGGATACATGGACAAGAATTCACTGACTGAGCGCGACATCTGCAGCAAATACATCACACCGGCCATCACCGCGGCAGGCTGGGATTTGCACAAGCAGGTCCGTGAGGAAGTCAGCTTTACCAAGGGCCGCATCATCGTCCGTGGCAAGCTGCACAGCCGGGGCGAATCGCGCCGCGCAGATTACATCCTGTATCACCAGGCCAACCTGCCACTGGCGGTTATCGAGGCCAAGGACAACAAGCACGCTCTCGGCGCCGGTATGCAGCAGGCGCTCGGTTATGCCGAGGCGCTGGATGTGCCGTTCGTATTCTCCAGCAACGGCGACGGCTTCCTTTTCCATGATCGCAGTGGCACCGGCGCGCAAAAGGAAACCGAGCTGAGCCTGGAGCAGTTCCCCAGCCCCGATGAGCTCTGGCAGCGCTACTGCCAGTGGAAGGGCCTGAGTGGCGAAAGCCAGCAGAAAGCCGAAGCCCCGTATTACGACGACGGCTCCGGGCGCATGCCACGCTACTACCAGATGAACGCCATCAACCGCACCGTCGAGGCCGTGGCGCGTGGGCAGGATCGCATCCTGCTGGTCATGGCCACAGGCACCGGCAAGACCTACACGGCCTTCCAGATCATCTGGCGCTTGTGGAAGTCTGGGCAGAAGAAACGCATCCTCTTCCTCGCCGACCGCAACATCCTCGTCGACCAGACCAAGAACAACGACTTCAAGCCCTTCGGCCAGGCGATGACTAAGATTGCCAAACGGCAGATCGAAAAGTCCTACGAAATCTACCTGTCGCTGTATCAGGCCGTGACCGGCAACGAAGAAGAGAAGAATGTCTACAAGCAGTTTTCCCGCGATTTCTTCGACCTCGTGGTGATCGACGAATGCCACCGAGGCAGCGCGTCCGAAGACTCGGCCTGGCGCGAGATTCTCGACTACTTCTCCGGTGCCACTCACATCGGCCTGACCGCTACGCCAAAGGAGACCAAAGAGGTTTCCAGCATCACCTACTTCGGTGAGCCGGTGTACAGCTACACCCTCAAGCAAGGCATCGAAGATGGCTTCCTCGCCCCGTACAAAGTGGTTCGCATCGACTTCGACAAAGACTTGCAAGGCTGGCGCCCGCCCAAGGGCACGCGCGACAAGAACGGTGAGCTGATCGAAGACCGCGTTTATGACCTCAAGGACATGGACCGCGACCTGGTGATCGAGGCGCGCACCCAGTTGGTCGCACGCAAAGTCACCGAATACCTGACGGCTACCGATCCGTACCAGAAAACCATCATCTTCTGCGACGACATCGACCACGCCGAGCGCATGCGCCAAGCCCTGGTCAACCTCAACCCTAAGCGCGTTGAGGAAAACCGCAAATACGTGATGCGCATTACCGGCGACGACAAGGAAGGCAAGGCCGAGCTGGACAACTTCATCGACCCCGAGTCGCGCTACCCGGTGATTGCCACCACCAGCAAACTGATGACCACCGGCGTCGATGCCCAGACCTGCAAACTGGTGGTGCTCGACCAGCACATCAAATCCATGACCGAGTTCAAGCAGATCATCGGCCGTGGCACCCGTATCAATGAGGATTACGGCAAGTACTGGTTCACCATCATGGACTTCAAGAAAGCCACCGAACTTTTTGCCGACCCGGCCTTCGACGGCGAGCCTGTGGTGATCTACAACCCCGAGGGCGACACCTCACCGGTGCCGCCGGAGGATACCGAGGGCGAAGAGGGTGACGTGATCGACGGTGGCGCTGGGGCAACCGAAGGTGACGAAACCACCAGTGGCGGTGACGACGATGACGGCAAGAAGCGCGTCAAATACGTGATCAACAACGTCGCCGTGCACGTCATTGCCGAGCGCGTGCAGTACTACGGCCCGGATGGCAAGCTGATCACCGAATCGCTGCGCGACTACACCCGCACCTGCGTGAAGAAACAGTTCGCCTCGCTGGATGACTTTCTGCGCCGTTGGAGCGATGCCGAGCAGAAGAAAGCCATCATCGACGAACTGGCCAGCCAGGGCGTGATGTGGGAAGCCCTGGCCGAGGAGGTCGAAGCCAAACGCGGCCAGCCGCTCGATCCGTTCGACCTGGTTTGCCATATCGCCTTCGACCAGCCGCCGCTTACCCGCAAGGACCGCGCCGAACAGGTGAAAAAGCGTAACTACTTCGCCAAATACTCCGGCGCCGCCCGCCAGGTACTGGAAGCGCTGCTCGACAAATACGCCGACACCGGAGTCGAGCACATCGAAGACATCAAGATTCTTCAGCTGGCGCCATTCAGCCAGATCGGTGCGCCGATTGAGCTGGTCAAGGCCTTTGGCGGCAAGCCGGGCTATCAGCAGGCCATTCAGGAGCTTGAGCGCCAGCTCTACGGATAACCGATGCCCAAACTTAATTCATTTGAAATCGCAGCTGCGCTCATCCGTAAGGGCTTTGTTCTGACCGTCAAAAATCAACATGCTAACGGGTATGAGCATCCTGATTTTGACGGTCGTGTATTCGTCAAAATGAGCAAAACGGGTGCTCCTGTTGCCAAGCAGCCGTTCCTCATTCATCCAGAACATGCCACCGCTGGTAAATGGGCCTCCATCAAGGTACTTTCCCCTTCGTTGCCAAATACCGGGTATCGAAACACCAACATGACGGGTTATCCTGCCGTTGCTGGCTCTGACAGTAAATTAGCAATTGCATTGGATATCGCTACAGAGGCCGATCTTCATCAACTGCTTGATCTACTCGGTTATAAATCCTCTGTTTCTGCCCTCCAGTTCGCGACTGCTAAATCTTCGGTCTCAACAGAGGAATTTCTAAACGAACCCAACCTCACCGACACCGAACGCGATGCCCTGATCAAAGCGCGCATCGGCCAGAGCGGCTACCGCGACGACCTGCTGGCCTACTGGGGCGGCTGTGCGATTACCGACTGCTGCGTACCAGAGTTGTTGCGGGCCTCGCATATCAAACCCTGGCGTGCTGCCAGCCCGACCGAACGGCTTGATCCGTTCAACGGGCTGTTGCTCACCCCCAATTTTGATCTGGCCTTCGACTGTGGCCTGATCAGCTTTGACGATCAGGGGCAGATTCTCCTCTGCAAGGATCTCGACCCCGACAGCGCCCGTGCGCTCAACATCACCCCTTGTCTGCGCTTGCGCCAGATCAAGCCGCAGCATCGCGGTTATCTGGCCTGGCACCGTGAACACCTTTTCAGGAAGTAAGCATGTCCATCAGCAGCACCATTAAGTCCATCCAGGACATCATGCGCAAGGACGTCGGCGTCGACGGCGATGCACAGCGTATTGGCCAGCTTGTGTGGATGTTGTTCCTGAAAATCTTCGACGACCGCGAGCAGGAGTGGGAGCTGCTCGATGACAACTACCGTTCGCCGATTCCGGAGAGCTGCCGCTGGCGCACTTGGGCGGCCAACCCGGAGGGCATCACCGGCGATGCCCTGAAGGACTTCATCGACAACAACCTATTCCCGCAGCTGCAGAACCTCCACGAATACAGCACCACGCCAGCTACCTACGTGGTGCGTGGCGTGTTCGAGGATGCTTACAACTACATGAAGTCTGGCCAGTTGATCCGCCAGGTGATCAACAAGATTCAGGAGGGGGTGGACTTCAACAAGGCGCAGGAGCGCCACGCCTTTGGCGACATGTACGAGCAACTGCTGCGCGACCTGCAGAACGCCGGCAATGCCGGTGAGTTCTACACCCCGCGCCCGGTCACCGAATTCATGGTGCGCATGGTCGATCCCAAGCTAGACGAAAAGGTCATGGACCCGGCCTGCGGCACCGGCGGCTTCCTGACCTGCAGCATCGAGCACAAGCGCAAGCGCTATGTGCAAACCGCCGAGGACGAGCGCGCCCTGCAGGCGAGCATCTTCGGCGTGGAGAAAAAGCCGCTGCCGCACCTGCTGGCCACCACCAACATGATCCTGCACGGCATCGAAGTGCCCAACCAGATCAAGCACGACAACACCCTGGGGCGCCCGCTTATCAGCTGGGGGCCGGCTGAGCGGGTCGACTGCATAGTCGCCAACCCGCCGTTCGGTGGCATGGAAGAAGACGGTATCGAAACCAACTTCCCCACTGCCTTCCGCACCCGTGAAACCGCCGACCTGTTCCTGGTGCTGATCATGCACCTGCTCAAGGACGGCGGCCGCGCTGCCGTGGTGCTGCCCGACGGCTTCCTCTTTGGTGAAGGCATCAAGAGTCGCATCAAGGAAAAGCTGCTGACCGAGTGCAACCTGCATACCATCGTTCGCCTGCCCAACGGCGTGTTCAACCCCTACACCGGCATCAAGACCAACCTGCTGTTCTTCACCAAGGGCACGCCCACCAAGGACGTGTGGTTCTACGAGCACCAGTACCCAGCCGGTTACAAAAGCTACTCCAAGACCAAACCCATGCGAGTCGAAGAGTTTGCTGTCGAGGAAGCCTGGTGGGGCAGCGAGGCCGATGGCTTTGCCGCACGCCAGGAGAACGAGTTCGCTTGGAAGGTAAGCTTCGACGAGCTGCAAAACCGCAACTGGAACCTCGACTGCAAGAACCCTCATGTCGGCGAACAGGTCAGCCACAACCCGGACGAGCTGCTGCGTGACTACGCCGCGCTGCAAGGTGAGATTGGTGAGCTGCGCGATCAGCTCAAGGCCGTGCTGGCCGAGGCCTTTGCCGCACAGGCGGCGGAGCGTGACGCATGAGTACAGTGCTGACCGATAACCTGCCGCTGCTGGCGGGGGCACCCAATGGCATCAAAAAACTGCGTGAGCTGATTCTGGAACTGGCGGTACGCGGCAAGCTGGTGCCGCAAGATCCGAGTGATGAACCGGCAAGTGAGTTGCTGAAGCGGATTGCTGAAGAAAAGGCACGGCTGGTGTTAGAGGGGAAGGTCAAGAAGCAGAAGACGTTGGCTGAATTTGGCGAGGAAGCCGAACCGTTTGAACTACCAGCAGGTTGGAGATGGGGGACATTAGCACAAGTGGCATTTGTTAACCCTCGCAATGCTGCGGCAGACTCACTTGAGGTCTCGTTTGTGCCTATGACTTTTATTGGTACGCGCTTCGATGATCAGCATGCGCAAGAGCCTCGCGTATGGGGTGAAGTGAAACAAGGCTTCACGCATTTCGCGGAGGGTGATATTGGTGTGGCTAAAATTACGCCTTGTTTTGAAAACAGCAAGGCATGCGTCTTTTCAAAACTCGTGAATGGGCTGGGAGCCGGAACTACCGAATTGCACATTGTTCGCCCTGTCGGCGGAACACTTGATCCACGATTTGTGCTGGCCTATCTGAAGTCGCCGCAGTTCTTACTTGTTGGCGAAACCAAGATGACAGGGACGGCAGGCCAGAAACGGTTGCCAAAAGACTTTGTAGAGACAAATCCGTTTCCCCTCCCGCCGCTCCCCGAACAACACCGCATCGTCGCCAAAGTCGATGAGCTGATGGCCCTGTGCGACCGGCTGGAAGCTCGGCAGGGCGATGCCGAAAGCGCCCATGCCCAAATGGTGCAGGCGCTGTTGAACAGCCTGACTCATGCCCGCGATGCCGAAGATTTTGCGCAAAGCTGGCAGCGTCTTTCCGAACACTTTCACACCCTGTTCACCACCGAATCCAGCATCGACGCCCTTAAGAAAACCCTGCTGCAACTGGCGGTGATGGGCAAGCTGGTGCCGCAAGATCCTAGCGATGAACCTGCTTGCAAATTACTTGGGCGGATATCCACTGGAAAGGCTGAGCTTGTGCGAGCCGGCATATTAAAAGCACCTAAGCCTCTGCCGAGCATTAAACAAGACGAGATCCCGTACACACTGCCCCTGACGTGGCAATGGGTGCGTCTTGGCGAAATTAGTCAGTTCATTAACGGTGACAGAGGAAAAAACTATCCAAACCGAACTGAGTATGTTTTAGAAGGCATTCCATGGATAAACACTGGGCATATTGAGCCTGACGGAACACTGAGTCAGGATAGCATGCACTTCATTACACGAGATAAATTTGAAAGTCTGAATAGCGGAAAAATCAGAGTTGGAGATCTTGTCTATTGCCTGCGAGGAGCAACATTCGGCAAGACCGCAATAGTTGACCCGTTCAGCGAGGGAGCCATTGCATCATCCTTAATGATTATCCGTCCCTTCGAGCCATGCTCGAATCGCTATATGTATCGATATCTGATCAGCCAAATTGGTAGAGACCAGATATTTAGATTCGACAATGGCTCCGCCCAGCCCAATTTGTCGGCAAACAGCGTGCGCTTGTACGTATATCCACTTCCACCACTCGCCGAACAACACCGCATCGTCACCAAACTCGATCAACTGATGGCCCTCTGCGATCAACTCAAAGCCAGCCTCAATCAGGCCCGTCAGATGCACGAGCATCTGGCCAGTGCGCTGATCGAGCAGGCCGTGGCCTAAGCGGGAGGAGCGCACGGATGCCCATTCGCACACAGATCTGGACGGTCGGCGCGCAGCCCGCGCCGTTGAAAAATGCGCAGTTAGCCAGCGAGCAGTTTCTCGAAAACATGATCGTCAGCGCCCCGGCGCTGCTCTCCGAGGACTGGCTGCTGATCGGTCGGCAGGAAAGCACAGGCCAGGGCGGGCGTATCGACCTGCTGGCGCTGGCGCCGGATGCTTCGCTGGTGCTGATCGAGCTCAAGCGCGAGCGCACCCCGCGTGAGGTGGTGGCGCAGTCCCTGGACTATGCGGTGTGGGTGGAGCGCTTGCAGGCCAACGAGATCGAGGCCATTTACCAGCGCTTCAAACCCGGCGCCGACCTGACGGTGGACTTTCAGGCGCGCTTCGGCGCACAGCTGGAGGCCGAAGCGCTGAACCAGAGCCATCAGATCGTTATCGTCGCCGCCGAGCTGGATGCCAGCAGCGAGCGCATCGTCGGCTACCTGAGCGAGCGCGATATCGCTATCAACTTGCTGTGCTTCCAGGTGTTCCAGCTCGGTGAACAGCAACTGATCAGCCGCGCCTGGCTGCTTGACCCCGGCGAAGCGCCGCAGGCCAGCAGCGTCAGCAAACCGGGCATGCCGGCCGAACCCTGGAATGGCGAGTTCTACGCCTCGTTCGGCCACAGCAGCACGCGCGACTGGGCCGAGGCGCGGCGTTACGGTTTTGTCTGCGGCGGCGGCGGCAGTTGGTACAGCAACAGCCTGAAACTGGTCGGCCCCGGCGACCGCTTGTGGGTCAACGTGCCCGGTGCGGGTTATGTCGGCGTCGCCCGCGTAACCGGCCATGCCACGGCGGCCAAGGACTTCTGCCTCAGCGAGGGCGGCGTCGAGCGCCCGGCGCTGGAGCTGCTGCAAGCCGACTACCACCGCGCCTATGTCGATGACCCACAGCGCTGCGAATACTTCGTGCCCGTCGAGTGGCTGTACAGCCTGCCGCTCAATGAGGCCGTGCGGGAAGTCGGCCTGTTCGGCAACCAGAACACCATCTGCCGCCCGACCACGCCGAAATGGCGCTGGACGGTGGAGCGGCTCAAGGAGCGCTTCGCCCAGTAACGCGAGGCCCTGCCAGGCATTTCTTCTTAACCGTTTGTCTTCACTGGATACACCACCATGCTGGATCTGCTGCAACACCTGATCCCCGAAAGCGGTCGTTTGATGAGCCTTTGTTTTCAGTGTTGTCCTATGTTGGCCCTTCCTCATGCTTGAGTCGCGTTCGACCTTGGGGCACCTTAACCGGAGGATCGAAGGGGTAGGGAATGGCGAACCTTTACGCAGATAGGAAATGGGCGGAGTTCCGAGAGCTGGTGATAGGGCTCGATGGTGGCGAATGCGTGAGCTGCGGCCGGTCGAGGTCGGAAGTTGTATTGCAGGTTCACCATAAGCGCTATGTCTTGGGGCGGAAGCCTTGGGAGTACGACCCTATTGATTGCGAGACCCTCTGCCGGGGCTGCCATGCACGGGAGCATGGCGAGATCAGGCCGAATACCGGTTGGGAATACGTTGGCGAAGATGATTTAGGAGACCTCTTCGGAAACTGTGAGCTCTGCGATACGTCCATCCGGTATGTGCACTACGTGCAGCATGAACATTGGGAGCAGATAGGAGTAGGTACAAACTGCTGTGACAATTTGACTGGCACGCAAGAGGCCACTGAGTACCGCAAGCGGTTAGGCCGGCTTAGGCGGTTCATCACCTCTTCCAGATGGAGCAGTGATGGCGACCGGCACATGATCAAGCAGGATGGTTTGAGCGTTACTGCCCTCCCTGGTCAAGGTGGCTACAGACTTGTGATCGATGATGTTCAAGGGGCGAAAAAATACGAAAGCTTGCTGCTTGCTAAGGAGTTTGCGTTTGATTTCATCGACAGCGGGCAGGCGGCTGAATACATGAAGCAGCGAGGGCTCAGGAGGTGAGTCACCTGAGCCTGATTGGGCGTCTACACGGTTCTAGGATGTTTGCGACGATGGCTTGCGATGCCCTTAGTGAGTACGCTCCCAAACCGATCAACAAAGTCGACTTGATAGCTGGTGAGCCGCTGAATAGCTGATGGGATTGGCAACAGCGTCAGGGCTGCGAGCATCTGCTCCATTGTCGCTCCCATATCATAGTGTCTGCCTGCGACGGTAACAGGTGCATGGTCGGTGATGGCATCGACGGTTGACTGGTGTACGGGCATGCCATCACGTTGGGCATTGGCTAGATTCGTTTCTAACGTGTGCCGGAAAGAGTAGATGCTTTTGCCGTCATGGGGGACGTGAACGCCAATAGTAATTAGATAGCCTCTGGGCTTTTCGTTGAAAAACTTGCCCGCACTCTTGGCCCAACCTTCTTTGTTGTGTTCAGTTTCGTCATCTCGGGGGGGAGGTAGGTGAGGCCGTCACCAAACAGTTTCTTCTGTTTTGCTTGTCGTTGGCCGTTCACATACTCAAGAAATCCTAGCTCCAATAGGCGGGGATGAATTGGTACTAACCGCGCCTCGTCGGTCTTGATCCGTTTCGCCTCGGGCACGTCTATGTCATCGGCACAGAAATCGAAGCACGGGTGGCCGTCCACACTCTTGATGTCAGCAGTGTCGAGTTGTGCGATCTCATTTGTTCGAGCGCCTGTGAAGTAACCAACCAGAGGAAGCCAGAACCAAAATGGGTAGGCCTTGGTTCGCTCGGCTGGGGCTGGGCCGTTATAGATAGAGCCGGAGAAAATTGCCTCAATGTCAGCGTCTGTGAAGGCGGTGCCATCGCGGCTGCGCTTTGTCTTCCTCTCCTCGACGGGTTTGATGATCAAGTCGTCAACTTTGACGGTGGTCAAGTCAAGGAAGCGAGCATAATTTTGAATTTGCTTCATGGAGCCTATGAGTGCAGATACGCGCTCGTGCCCAGTCATCTGTTCCGGGTCTTCTGTCAGAAGCTGATCAAGTGGGGTTGGCGATGGTGCTATGGAGGCGGTAGCGCCAGCTTTCATCCTGCGAGCAGCATCGTAAGCAGCTTGCCAGTACTGTTTGCTCAGCTTGCATACGGGCTTGTGCTGAGTGAGGACGGTCATAACCCTGGCCCGGCGCTCTCTTTCCTCCAAGGTGCCGCCATGGTTCGCCTGCCCACCCCTCGACGAGGTGTCAGCCCTATCTCGCGCCAACTGGTGCTCCCAAACCTGATAAAGCGTCCACTCAGCCATTGCGGGATCATAGTTTGGTAGCGGCTGGCGCTCTTTCCCTTCTTCTGAGCCGGTCTGGCTACCCATCGGAGCGAGCTTGCGTTGCACCAGTTCATCCCTAAGCTTTGGTAGTACCGCTCGTAGTTCGGTCGCTAGGTAGGGTTGGGAAACCTTCAATAGCTGCTCTGCCAATGCCTCATGTACTTTCGGTATCGGACGGTCATAGGCCCAGTCAGAAGTCGTGCCACTTCTTTTCGGCGCAGCCGAACTTCGATCTCTTCGTTCGAAAGGGCCGGCTCAATAGGTTGGCTATCGTCTTTGGGGCTAGAGAAATCGGGGAATAGTTCCATCATCTCCAGGTAATCTGCTTCGGTAAGACCGAGCTCGTCACGCTCTATCACGATCATCACCTTCTCAAAGGCCGCTTCATACCGGGCAGCATACTGGCGAGCACGTTTTAGGGCCAAGCGATAGCTTTCGGTTTTCAGCGTACGTCTGACTTCCCGTTGCCGCTTAAAAAGGGCTCGAAGCGGGCGCGGAATGACAATGCGGTAGTAGAACGTTTTGTGACGGTTAAGCGTCAGGTAGGAGGGGGGTCATGCTAGGCACCGATTGATGCCCCACGCGAATGTCACACCTTGGTGGCGCACCGGTCGAAATCCCAATGCCCAGATAGCACAAAGCCCCATAAAATGGGGCTTGTGTAAGGAAGGTGGTGGAGCCGGGGGGATTTGAACCCCCGTCCGCCAGTACTCCGCTGTCGGTACTACATGCTTAGCCGTGTCTACTGATTTAATCCGCAGCCGCCCGACGGGCAGGGTGCTTTGGATGAGTTGGGTAAGTTTTAGTCGCTTCGCCCCCAACGTGCTGCACGACGATCCTGTTCTGTATGACAATCATTTCGGGTTTACAGGCATCCCCTGATGATTGCTGGACCCGAAGGTACCAGAAGTGCGTGTCAGCTGCAGTTAAGCAGCGAGAGCAGCACCGTATTGGTCGTCATTGGCAACTATAGAAAGTTGCAACAGTGGATTTACGAGTTCTGTTACCAACTCGGCATGCACCTAGAGTTTCGCTACCGGCGTCGAATCCTAATCGGCCCCACACTCAGCTCTAGCTGGCGCGCTTTTTACGGCGTGCAGGGCGGAGTATACGCCTTTGCGCGGGCGGCGTCGACAGCGGGGTTCGCCGCCCGTGCGCAGGGGTCAGGTACCGCTGCCGCCGGAGGTGCCGCTGCCTTTCTCGGTTTTTTCCAGGCGCTCCAGCACCTTGCTGGTGATGGCGATGCATTGCTTGGTGTCACCTTTGGCCTGGGCGGCCTTGGCTTGGTCGACGTGCTCGGTGACGGCCTTGTCCAAGCCTTCAGAAGTGGCGCCGGCGGTGGCCATGCTGTCATCAATCTTCTGCAGGTTGATGGCGCACAGGTCATCGGCGGCGAACACAGGCGAGGCCAGCAGGGTGGCGGCCGCGAACAGGGCGGATAGCGCAGTACCTTTCATGGGTGTCTCCTTGTGAGGCCTCGGGAAGGTGGGCCTGTTGGGTGGACTGCGCGGGGTTGGCGAGGGTTCCATCGGGTTGGATGGTTGGGGGTTGTAAGTCGGCGTTGCGGGAGAGGGCACCGGCTTTGCCGGTGATCGCGGGCAAGCCCGCTCCTACAGAAGGGCGGGCGTTGCCGGGGGATTGGTGTGGTGGTCAGGTGCTGCGGTTCATGCCGATTTCCATGTCGTCGATCAGCGCTTTAGCCATGGCGCTGAGGATGCGGGCGGAGCTGCCGGCGATCAGGTCGCTTTCCATTTCGGCTTCGCAGGTGAGGTGGCGGATGCAGCCGAGCAGGACGGACAGCTCGCCGAAGGCGTGCTCGAAGGGGATGCCGGGTTGGATGCTGTAGAGCTCCATGTAGGTGGTGACGCCGGCGGTGTGGTGTTGGCGAGGTTGGTCGGTCATGGCTGGGCTCCTGCGGCGTGGCGGGTCAGGGGTTGCAGGAGCTGGCTGAGGTACAGGCTGGTGTTGATGAGGGTTTGGCGTTGGTCTTCTTCGGCGCTGTCGAAGTAGAGGTCCAAGACCTGGTGCAGGCAGGTCATCAGGGCGTCGGCTTCGGTGCGGGCGGTTTCGGGGGTGAGGTTGGGGGAGAGGGTGAGGTAGCGAAACAGGTGAGGTGGGTCGGGGACGATCTTTTTCATGGCGGAATCTCAGTGCGTGATGGGAGCCGCCTCCTCGATCTTTCTCACGGATGTAAGGTGGCAGCCGTACGCGGGGTGAGAAACCGGTGCACTGAAGCCGGCCAGACCGAAGTCTGCCCGCGCATGGCTGCCATGAAGCGAAAGCCTGGCAGTGCAGGTCGGGTTCTCACGCCCGGTCACCCAATGTGGCGACCTGGTGAAGTTATTCCTGAGATTCTTGCCCGACAACGTGGCTGCTTCCGACAGTTGCGTAGGATAGGTCCGAACGTGTTTTTGGCTGAAGCATTTGGTTGCAGGTTCGGAAATGTCTTACAGGTTTTGGGGCCTATCGCGGGGCAAGCCCGCTCCCACGTTTTGGGTGCGCACAGGGGTATCTCGGTAGCAACTCGTTGAGGTGATTTTTACTGCGGAGCTGGGCAGCTTTTCGCCGCGGTCTCGATAGCCCTCGCGTAATCAACGTAGGTTTTCGGATCGTAAGGCTCGGCCGTGATGTTGAAATCGGAACTACCGTCATACTGAATGTGTTCTCGAACCCTCAAGCCCCACGTTCGGCCTTCATACTCTGTGAGCAGATCGAATAGATGTGCTGTGATATCGCTGTATTCGCTTAGCCCGGAGTATACATACCGCAGATTCCTGTACCAGTCGGGGGTTGCAGTGGTGGCTCTAATGAGGGCTTTCGCAGTTTCCTGGTCAGCTTTACTCAGGTAATACATGCTGCCGAAAGAGTATTTGCTTTGTGCCAACTTCGAGGCCGGTACGGGCAGCGCATTGCGATTTACTAAGCGTGAGTACCTGCAGTCGAATACCCAGTCTCCGCTTTTTACGTAGTCGTCGGCGTAGATGACTACGCCATTGCCAAGATCTTTTTTGTATACGCTCGTCATTGCTTTGAATGCGTAGTAACCAGTGAAAAATATCAAAGGAGCAATCATGGTGAAAACGAACCAGAAACTCTTGCGCCGGAGGTAATACATCGTGCTTTCCTAATGGAGTGGTGGGCGGGCAGTTGAACTCAGCGGGTCTATACAGATTCCGCAATGTTTTTCCGGCCGAATTGCCGGGAGAGCCGGCCGCCACGTGCATGAATTGGCAAGTGCGGTGCCGCAGCTGAAAAGCATTGTGTGCTCCACGACCTGATATGAAGGTGCTGCAATTGCCTATTGCGGGACCGGGCAGCTCTTTCTTGCAATCTCGAGCGCCTTGGCATAATCATCATAAGTCTCAGGGTCGTAAGACAAGGCGATGATATTGAAACTGGATTTACCGTCGTAATGGATATGTTGTCGAACCCGTAACGCCCATGTGCGACCTTCATGTTGAGCCAGTAGGTCGAAAACATGCGTATCGAGGTTGCTGTTGTCGCCTAAACCTGAATACAAGTAGCGCAAGCTTTCGTACCAATCAGGTTGTGCTGTTATGGCCCTGATGGCTTCTTTGGCAAGGAGCGTGTCAGTCGCATTCAATTCATACATGCTACCTATTGTAAACATGTTGGCCTGCCTTAATTCGGCGAGCGGAATAGGGAGTGGTTGGCGGTTGATCAGTCGTGAGTACCTGCAGTCGAACACCCATTGACCGCTATTTACATAATCGTCGGCGTAAATCACCATACCGTTACCGAAGTCTGTTTTGTAGACACTTGTCATCACTTTGAATCCATAGTGGGCTGCGAATAGGAGAAAGGAAGAAATGAGAGTGAGCCCAAACCAGAGGCCTTTACTTTGGTAGAAACTCAAAAAAACCTCCTGGCGCGCCAATTGGGGTATCGCCTGAGATCACAGGGTTTGTGGCGCCCATAGTCTGATAGGTGAAGTCACGATCTTTGTGATTATCATTGCGCTCTTTTTCGAGCTTGCCCCACTTCCTACACCACGTCTCATCCGGCGCAGCATTACCACTGATCCCACAAAGCTTGCCCCACTGCCGCTCCTCAAATGACCCCCAGGTATTCTTGTAGTCCGACCGGCGCACGAACGCGCGCACCTTGACCCGCAGATGGTCAGCCAGCAACTGCGCCAGGCTCTGATGGGTTTGCGGCAAGAACTGAATGCTGTCTTCAACCGGAAATTCGGAGCGGTTGCCCATGCCGGTACGGCAGGCATAACTGTCGATTTGGGCCTTACTGGTAAAAGCCTGGGGCGAGATCTGTTCGTAATTGAGCATGTTCAGCGCCATGTCAAAGTCGTCGGCGAGTTGGTAGCCGAAGGCAACCCGTTGCGGTACGCCATGGCTGAACAGCGCCAGTTGCTCGATGGGAAATTGCCTTCGGTTTTTGCCCTCGTTCAGGTAGTCGATAAGTGCCTGGGCGGTTGCCACTTCCACATATTCGGCCTCGTAGGCGACGGCGGATTCGCGGGCGGCGCTGAGCATTTGCTCGTTGTACGACGGCGTGAATACCACCAGCGTTCGTATCAGGGTCGGCTTGTTGCGCTTGAACTCGGCGAGCTCACGCACGGCCTGGCCGATGAACATCATCTTGTTGCCCGAGCCTGCGTCGTGCTGGCTGCCGGCGACGGCGATCAGTTCGGGTGTGGTCGTTTGGCTGGGTGCCGGCGGGGTTTTGCTGCTGGGGTTCAGCAGGGCGCCGGACAGCAGCGCCCGTTGCTGTAGCTGCGGGTCGGCTAACAGTTCCGCCATAAGTTGCTCGTCCACCGAGCCGTCCGGGCGCACGGCGCCGAGCTTGGCGAAGTCGACGATGGTTTGGCTGGCCTCGCCGCCGAACATGAAGCCACCGAGGGGGTCCGGGCTGCCGGTGAGGATGGTGCCGCCGTGGCTGGTGGGGCTGCCAAGGTGGGCCATTGGCTGGCCGTCGATGGTGATGTAGGGGAAGCCGGCGGTGATGACCGCGCCGCAGCCGCAGACATCACCGACGCGGGCGGCGCCCATGGAATTGATTTGCGTGGTGGGCGAGGCGGACACGATGGGCGTGATGCCGTGGCCGGGGAGGGGGCAGAAGTGGGTGTCGCCGAGTCGAGCGGTAGGGATCATGCCATTCCTTGGTATCGAACGATGCGTTGGAAAGGCACCTGGGCCAGGACGGTCTCGGTCCGTGAGCTGGGGTCGTGACGGGGTGCCGGGGAGCTGCGCCGGGTACTTGGGGCAGTGGCGGGGACGTTATCGCTGGGGGATTGGGGCTGCTACGTGACCGATTCCTATAAGTGCGTAGGAAAGGTCTGATTGGTTTTCGCGCTGAAGCATTTGGTTGCGGGTTTGGAGATTTCTGGCGGATTTGGGGCCTTATCGCGGGGCAAGCCCGCTCCCACGATCTGCGGATTGCAGGCGGGTGCTGGGCTCAATCACCTTCGCTGCGGGAATAGCGCGAGCGTTTGAACAGCAGGCGTTGGCCGGCAAGGGCGAACATGAGTCCCCATTGGCCGCCATCGAGTTGCAGCACCTGTCGTTCGCCCAGTTGGGAGCAACTGGTGATGCTGACGGCCATCAGCACCAGGTACAGCGTGCCGCGCAAGGTTGTTGAGCGGCATAGCCAGTCGAGCAGAAAAGCCGCCGCCAAGGTGTAACCCAACAGGTAGAGCTCTGACATGTTGGCTTCTCGCTCAGAGAATGAGTAGTTGGGAGGAGGTTTGGGGGCCGATGCCGCGCTTTTCTGCAGGCCTTGGCGGCGATCCGTGCGTTGCGGACGATGCCTGCCGGGGGAGGGGGTGCATATTCAGCTTGGTCTGAATTTGGTGTGGGAAAGGTCTGGTGGTTGAGAGGGGGTGAGGGGGTGAGGGCCAATCGCCGGCCGGCTCCTACAGGTACTGCGCAGGTTTGAGGGGCGTGTGGTGCCTGGGGGAGCGGGGGCGGTGAAGCAGGCAGCGCGGTGGCTGGCACCGGCTGCGCCGGTGTTCGCGGGCAAGCCCGCTCCCACAGGCGGCCCGCTGGTTCAGAGACTACGCGCCCGGGTTACGCGGTCTACCAGGTACACCAACCCGTGGTAGTCAATGCCGCTGTGGCTCGACAAACCGATCTCGCAGGTGCGGCTGGTGGAGATGCCTTCGCTGCAATACTGCACGGCATCTTTCAGCGTGCGCAGCGAGTGGGCGTTCAGCTCGGGGGTGGTGAAGCCTTTGTCGCCGGCAAAACCGCAGCAGTGGATGCCTTCGGGGATTACCACCTGCTTGCTGCAGCGCCGCGCCAGGTCGATCAGCGCCTGGCTTTCGCCCAGGTGCTGGGTGCTGCAGGTCACGTGTACGGCCACCGGCTCGTCTTGCGGGGTGAACTCGAGCTTGTCCACCAGGTGGGTGCGGATGAAACGCACCGGGTCGTAGAGGTCCAGGCGGGTTTCGCCGAGGTCCTGGACCAGGCGCAGGGTGCACGGGCTGGTGTCGCAGTAGATGGGGTCGAGGCCGCCGCGGCTGGCGTGCAGCAGCGCGGCGATCAGCTCCTGGCGCTTGTGCTCGGCCTGCTCGGTGTAGCCCTTGGAGGCGAACGGCTGGCCGCAGCACAGGCTGTCGGCGTTGCCGGGGAAGACCACCTGGTAGCCTGCCTTTTCCAGCAGGGCGCGGGTTTTGTCCAGCAGCGAGCTTTGCTCGCGGTCGTCGTAGGCGGGGCCCATCACGCGGGACACGCAGGCGGCCAGGTACACCACCCGTGGGCGGGCGTCGTTGCTGGCGGGGCCGAAGTCGATGGGCTTGAGTGGCTGCGGCATGGCCGGGGTCCACTGCGGCAGGCGGCCGTTGCTGGCTTTGCTCAAGGTGGCGCTGATGCGCGCCATGCGCGGGGCGCCGAGCAGCTTGCGCGCGCCGTTGGCGGCGGCCAGGGTCAGGCGCGCGCCGCGCAGGGTGGTGTGGAAGTGCTCGGCCAGCCAGTCGGCGGTCTTGATGTGCTCGGCGGCCTGGCTGCGCAGCTTTTTCACCAGCTCGCCGGTGTTGATGCCCACCGGGCAGCGTTGGGCGCACAGGCCGGTGGCGGCGCAGGTGTCGATGCCCTGGTACTGGTAGGTTTGCAGCAGCTCGCGGGTGTTTTCGCCTGCGCGGGTTTTCGCCTGGATGTCGCGCCACATCACGATGCGCTGGCGCGGGCTCAGGGTCAGGCCCTTGGACGGGCACACGGGTTCGCAGAAGCCGCATTCGATGCACTTGTCGACGATTTCGTCGGCAGCGGGCAGCGGCTTGAGGTTTTTCAGGTGGATGTCGGGGTCGGTGCTCAGCACCACGTCCGGGTTGAGGATGCCGTTGGGGTCGAGCAGGCGCTTGAGCCGCCACATCAGCTGGTAGGCGTCATTGCCCCATTCCAGCTCGACGAACGGCGCCATGTTGCGGCCGGTGCCGTGCTCGGCCTTGAGCGAGCCGCCAAACTCCACGGCCACCAGCTGCGCCACGTCGTCCATGAAGGCCTGGTAGCGGGCGACTTCTGCGGCGCTGTTGAAGCCCTGGGTGAAGACGAAGTGCAGGTTGCCTTCCAGCGCGTGGCCGAAAATGATCGCTTCGTCGTAGCGGTGCTTGTCGAACAGCTGGATCAAGCGGTTGACGCCTTCGGCGAGTTGCTCGACGGGGAAGGTGACGTCTTCGATGATCACCGTGGTGCCGGTTTGGCGCACGGCGCCGACGGCGGGGAAGGTGTCCTTGCGGATCTTCCACAGCTGGTTGTACACGGCGGGGTCTTCGCTGAACTCGACCTTTTGCTCCAGCGGGTAGTCAGCGATGGAGGCCATCACTTGCCCGAGCTGCTCGTGCAGCAGGCTCTGGCTGGCGGCGCGGGACTCGATCAGCAGGGCGCAGGCGTTTTCGGACAGGCCTTTGACCCACAGCGGCATGCCGGGCATCTCCTGCACCGAGCGCATGCTGCGCCGGTCCAGAAGCTCCACGGCCGATACGGGCTGGCGCTTGAGCACGGTGACGGCGCGGCAGCAGCTTTCGACGGTGGGGAACACCAGCAGGGCGCTGGCCTTGTGCGGGTGGTCGGGCACGGTGTCGTAGGTGACGGCGCTGATGAAGCCCAAGGTGCCTTCGGAGCCGACCAGCAGATGCTGCAGAATGTCCAGCGGCTGGTCGTAGTCCACCAGTGCGTTCAGTGACAGACCGGTCGTGTTTTTCAGTCGGTATTTGTGGCGGATGCGTTCGGCCAGCGCGGTGTTGGCGCGGGTCTCGCGGCCCAGTCGGGCGAGCTCGCTTAACAGGGTGGCGTGGCTGCGCTCGAAGGCGGCCACGCTGGCCGGGTCTTCGCTGTCCAGGCGGGTGCCGTCGGCCAGCACCAGGCGCAGGCCGGCGAGGGTGTGGTAGGTGTTCTGCGCGGTGCCGCAGCACATGCCGCTGGCGTTGTTGGCGACGATGCCGCCGATTTTGCAGGCGTTGATCGAGGCCGGGTCCGGGCCGATCTTGCGCCCGTAAGGGGCCAGCCAGGCGTTGGCTTGGGCGCCGATGACGCCGGGCTGCAGGCGGATCTGCTCGCCTTGGTGGCGGATTTCGCGGCCGTTCCAGTTATCGCCTAGCACGATCAGCACCGAGTCGCTGATGGCCTGGCCGCTGAGGCTGGTGCCGGCGGCGCGGAAGGTGACCGGTATGCGCTCGCGCTGGGCCAGCTGGATCAAGGCGACCACTTCGTCTTCGGACTCCACCCGCACCACCAGTTTGGGTATCAAGCGGTAAAAGCTGGCGTCGGTGCCGAAGGCCAGGGTCGAGGTGGGGTCGTCGAAGCGGCGTTCGGCGGGGATCAGGCGCTCGGCATCACGCAGGAACGCGGCAGGCAGGCTCATGCAGTCTCCTCGCGGGGCCGCAGCGTCTGCGCGCGGCGTGCCCCGGTCATTCAGGCGGTATCGGGTGCGGGCGCTCAGGCGCCCAGTTCGCGGACCAGCGAATCGCGGGTGATCTCGCTGATGGTCTTGGCCCCGGTCAGCACCATGGCCACGCGCATTTCTTTCTCGAACAACTCCAGCAGGTTCTTTACCCCGGCCTGGCCATGCACGGCCAAGGCCCACAGGAAGGCGCGGCCGATGAGCACGGTGTCGGCGCCCATGGCGATCATGCGCACCACGTCCAGGCCGCTGCGAATGCCGGAGTCGGCGAGGATCTTGATATCGCCTTTGACTGCGTCGGCGATGGCCGGCAGGGCGCGGGCGCTGGACAGTACGCCGTCGAGCTGGCGCCCGCCGTGGTTGGAGACGACGATGCCATCGGCGCCGAACTTGACCGCATCGCGCGCGTCATCGGCGTCGAGGATGCCCTTGATGATCATCGGGCCGTCCCAGAATTCGCGAATCCATTCCAGGTCCTTCCACGAAATCGACGGGTCGAAGTTGGCGCCCAGCCAGCCGATGTAGTCGGCCAGGCCCGTGGGGTTGCCGCGGTATTTGGAGATGTTGCCCAGGTCGTGCGGGCGGCCCATCACGCCGACGTCCCAGGCCCACTCGGGGTGGGTCATGGCTTGCAGCACGCGGCGAAGCGGGCCGTTGGCGCCGCTCATGCCGGAGTGGGCGTCGCGGTAGCGGGCGCCGGGTACCGGCATGTCGACGGTGAACACCAGGGTTTTCACGCCGGCGGCCTTGGCACGCTCCAAGGCGTTGCGCATGAAGCCGCGGTCTTTCAATACATACAGCTGGAACCACATCGGCCGGTCGATGGCCGGGGCCACTTCTTCGATCGGGCACACCGATACGGTGGACATGGTGAACGGGATGCCGTGGGCGGCGGCGGCGCGGGCGGCTTGCACTTCGCCGCGGCGGGCGTACATGCCGGTGAGGCCGACCGGTGCCAGGGCCACGGGCATGCTCAGGGTTTCGTCGAACAGCTTTGTCTCTAGGCAGAGCTCGGACATGTTCTTCAGCACGCGCTGGCGCAGGGCGATGCCGGCCAGGTCCGACACGTTGTGGCGCAGGGTGTGCTCGGCGTAGGCGCCGCCGTCGGCGTAGTGGAACAGGAAGGGGGGCAGCTTGCGTTGGGCCGCGGCGCGATAGTCGGTAGAGGCGGAAATGATCATGGATTCTCGCAGCGTGGGTGGTAGGAGATGCCGGGCGCATTGGCGCGCCCGGCCCCTTGCACTTTAGTGATGAACCAGCATGCCGGTCAGCCAGTAAGCCTGGATCAGGGTGATCAGGCCGACGATGGTGGCGAAGAACAGGCTGTGCTTGACGGTGAAGCGGAACAGGTCCGATTCCTTGCCGACCAGGCCGGTGGCGGCGCAGGCCACGGCGATGGACTGCGGCGAGATCATCTTGCCGGTTACGCCGCCGCTGGTGTTGGCTGCTACCAGAAGGGTGTCGTTGACGCCGATCTGGTGGGCAGTGGTGGCTTGCAGCGAGCTGAACAGGGCGTTGGACGAGGTGTCGGAGCCGGTCAGGAATACGCCCAGCCAGCCGAGGAACGGCGAGAAGAACGGGAACGCAGCGCCGGTGCCGGCCAGTACCAGGGCCATGGTCGAGGACATGCCGGAGTAGTTGGTGACGAAGGCGAAGGCCAGCACCATGCCGATGGACAGGATTGGCCAGCGCAGCTCCCAGAAGGTCTCTTTGAAAGTGGTCAGACCAGTTTTGAAGTTGATCTTAAGTACCGCCATGGAGATCAGTGCCGACAGGAAGATCGCAGTGCCGGTGGCGGAGATCGGGTCGAGCTTGAATACCGCCGGCATGGCGGTGGGTGCGGTGACGATCGGCGCGGTCTTGATCACCAACTGGTCAAGGTGCGGGATGGCGAAGTTGAACACGAAGTTGTACATCGCACCGCCCGGGGCGAACGCGGCCTTGAATGGCTTGAGGGTCCAGATGGTCACCAGCACGGTGAGGATCAAAAACGGCGACCAGGCCTTGAAGATCTCGCCAAAGCTGTACGGGGTTGGCTGGCTGCCGCCCGACTGCACCACGGCGGCGCCGACGCTGCCGCGGGCTTCGCTGAACGAGCGCTTGGGCTGCCAGACTTTCAGGAACAGGGTCAGGCAGATCAGGCTGGCCAGAGCCGAGGTGATGTCCGGCAGCTCAGGGCCGATGAAGTTGGAGGTGAAGTACTGGGTGACGGCGAAGCTCAGGCCGGCCACCAGGGCGGCAGGCCAGGTTTCTTTCACGCCGCGCAGGCCGTCCATCATGAACACCAGCCAGAACGGCACGAACAGCGACAGCAGCGGCAGCTGGCGGCCGGTCATGGCACCGATGTGGAAGGCGTCGATGCCGGTGACTTGCCCTGCAACGATGATCGGGATGCCCAGGGCGCCGAAGGCCACCGGTGCGGTGTTGGCGATCAGGCACAGCCCTGCGGCGTACAGCGGGTTGAAGCCCAGGCCCACCAGCAGCGCGGCGGTGATGGCCACCGGGGCGCCGAAGCCGGCAGCGCCTTCGAGGAAGGCACCGAAGCAGAAGCCGATCAGCAGCACCTGCAGGCGCTGGTCGTCGGTGATTGACAGCACCGAGCTGCGGATCACTTCGAACTGGCCGCTCTTGACCGTGAGTTTGTAGAGGAACACCGCGGCAACGATGATCCAGGCGATTGGCCACAGGCCGTACAGGAAGCCATAGCCGGCGGCAGCCAGGGCCATGTCCACGGGCATCTGGAAGGCGAAGATGGCCACCAGGATCGACAGTGCAAGGGTGATGCTGCCGGCGACGTGGCCCTTGAGGCGGAACACGGCGAGGGCGAGGAAGAAGAACACGATGGGAACGACCGCCGCCAGTGCGGACAGGCCGAGACTACCGAGCGGGGTATAGAGTTGTTGCCAGGTTTGCATACGGGGTGGCCCCTAATTGTTGTTGGTCAGGCACTGGCATTGGATAATTGGTAAGACCAATTTACAATGGCTGGTCGCTAGGTTAAAAGCCGCTTCGTGGGTGTGTCAATTTGTCCTGTGGAAAACTTTGGTCGCATGCCGATGAGCGGGTGACTGAGTGGCGCTGAAAAACGCCAACTGATGGGTGTCGGGGTGGGCTGGTTAGGCGCAGAATAGGCGCCCCCGGCCCGGTACCGCCGGGGTTCGTGGAGAGCATGTGATGGTTTTTGATCAGGTCCGCCAACGGCGCCTGTCCGACGACATCGTCGATCGGTTGGAAGGGATGATTCTGGAAGGCACGCTGACCTCGGGCCAGCGGCTGCCGGCCGAGCGCGCCCTGGCCGAGCAGTTCGGGGTGTCGCGCCCGTCGCTGCGTGAGGCGATCCAGAAACTGGTGGCCAAGGGGCTGCTGGTCAGCCGCCAGGGCGGTGGCAACTATGTGGCCGAGTCATTGGGCTCGACGTTCAGCGACCCGCTGCTCAAATTGCTCGAGGGCAGCCCCGAGGCGCAGCGCGACCTGCTGGAGTTTCGCCATACGCTGGAGGCGTCCTGCGCCTACTACGCGGCCCTGCGTGCCACCGGGCCGGACCGCGAGCGCTTGAAGGTAGCCTTCGATGCGCTGCAGGACTGCTACAACCGGGTTGACGAGGTCAACCGGGCAGAGGAGGGGGCGGCCGATGCGCGCTTTCACCTGGCGATTGCCGAGGCCAGCCACAATGCGGTGCTGTTGCACACCATCCGTGGGCTGTTTGATTTGCTCAAGCGCAACGTGGTTACCAACATCGGCGGCATGTACCAGCAGCGCAGCGAGACGCGCGACATGCTGATCAGCCAGCACCGTGAGTTGTACCAGGCGATTGTCGAGGGGCGGGCCGAGGAGGCGCGGGAGGTGTCCAGCCGGCACATTCTGTATGTGCAGGAGGTGCTGGAAGAGGCGCAGGAAGAGGCTCAGCGGGTGGCGCGGGCAGAGCGGCGCAGCGGGCGGTAAAACGGTGTTGCAGCTTTCGCGGGCAAGCCCGCTCCCACAGGTATGGCGCCGATTCTGAATTCAGCGCCATACCTGTGGGAGCGGGCTTGCCCGAGAAGAGGCCCTTACCGGCCGAAGAAGATTTACTCTTCCTTGCCCTTGTTGCGCATGGTGCGCTGCAGCTCGCGGTTGGAGTCGCGCTCGCGCACGGTGTCGCGCTTGTCGAACTCCTTCTTGCCCTTGCCGAGTGCGATTTCGCACTTGATCAGGTGCTTGCTCCAGTACAGCGACATCGCCACACAGGTGTAGCCCTTTTGCGCCACGGCGGCTTCCAGGCGCTCCAGCTCGCGCTTGTTCAGCAGCAGCTTGCGGCTGCGGATGGGGTCGGCGATGACGTGGGTGCTGGCGGTGGTCAGCGGGGTGATGTGGCTGCCGAACAGCCAGGCTTCGCCATCCTTGAGCAGCACGTAGCTGTCGGTCAGGTGCGCTTTGCCGGCCCGCAGGCTTTTTACTTCCCAACCGGACAGGACCAGCCCGGCCTCGAACTTGTGTTCGATGAAGTAATCGTGTCGCGCCTTTTTGTTCTGCGCGATGGTCCCGGTCGGATGTTTCTTTTGCTTAGCCATAGGGGCCGCATTATAGGGAGTCGCCGCGCGCTCGGCTACGGGGTTTAGCTGCGCTTGAGCCTGTAGGACGAATCCCTGACAATGGAGGCCTTGTTCTGTTGATCAGAACTGTTTTTCCGGCGCTGCGAAGCGCCGCCGCCCCGTTTGGAAGTGATGCCTGGATGACTACCCATATTCAACGCTCGGCCCTGCTGCCATACCCTGCCCAGGCGCTTTACGACCTGGTCAACGATGTGGCCAGCTACCCGCAATTCTTGCCCTGGTGCTCGGCTTCGACGGTGATCGAGGTGAGCGACACGCACATGCGGGCGAAGCTGGATGTGGCCAAGGGCGGCATGAGCCAGCATTTTGTGACGCGTAACGTGCTGGTGCCGGGGCAGTCCATCGAGATGAACCTGGAAGAGGGGCCGTTCACCCAGCTGCATGGGTTGTGGGTGTTCAAGCCGCTGGGCGAGAAGGCCTGCAAGATCAGCCTGGACCTGTCGTTCGACTACGCCGGCGCCCTGGTGCGCGCTACCTTGGGCCCGCTGTTCAACCAGGCGGCCAATACCATGGTCGATGCGTTCTGTCAGCGGGCCAAGCAGCTGTATAGCTGAAGTGGCAACGAGGGGTCTTATCAGTTCACGCCGCCCCCTTGCCGGCGATCACCGGCAAAGCCGGTGTCCCCAGCGAACCTTGTACCGCCCAATCGGGCCTCATCGCCGGCAAGCTGGCTCTTACAAGGCCTGCACCGCGCGGCCAATAAAAAAGCCCGGGCAATGCCCGGGCTTTTTTGTGCGCAGTGTTTACTGCGGCGAGGTTTCCAGCGGGGCCGGGGTGGGCACCGGGGTGGTCTCGATGGTGTCGATCTCTTTCTGGA
The DNA here is from genome assembly GCF_019139835.1 of Pseudomonas xanthosomatis. NCBI lineage: Bacteria > Pseudomonadati > Pseudomonadota > Gammaproteobacteria > Pseudomonadales > Pseudomonadaceae > Pseudomonas > Pseudomonas xanthosomatis. The sequence continues at coordinate 1,552,429 of NZ_CP077075.1, forward strand.
TCGAGTCTTCCAGCGAGCCGGCCTTGGCCGGTTTTTCGGCAGGCTGGCCTTGGTGGGCCGGGCTGACGGTGGTGTCGCCGCTGCCGCCGAGGATTTCCTGGTCGCGGCTGACGCCTGGCATGAAGTCGCCGGCCAGGCTGACCAGTTGGTCGCTATCGTTGAAGAAAATGCTCATGCGCTCTTGCTGGCGCTGGCCGCCACCGGGCTGCAGGCTGTACAGGTAGTCCCAGCGGTTGTTGTTGAAGGTGTCCTGGAGCAGGGGGTTGCCCATGATAAACCTTACTTGCCGGCGGGTCATTCCCGGGCGCAATTGGTCTATCATGTCCTGCGTGACGACATTGCCCTGCTGGATGTCGATTTTGTAAACCCCGGGAAACGAGCAACCGGCGAGTGCGAGCAGTCCCACGAGGGTGAGGCTGGTTAGCAAGAGCTTGGTGTTGTTTTGCATCGGTGGGCGACTTCCACTATCTTGGCTGGACAACGTAAACCCCGATCATACCCGTATTAAGAGAAGCTGCGAAGCAGCATCGGCGAGAAAGCTGACCATGGTTGAAAATAGCGAATTGCGCAAAGCCGGCCTCAAGGTGACCCTGCCTCGAGTCAAGATTCTTCAGATGCTCGACTCTACCGAGCAGCGTCACATGAGTGCCGAGGATGTCTACAAGGCGCTGATGGAGGCTGGCGAGGACGTTGGCCTGGCGACCGTGTACCGCGTTCTGACCCAGTTCGAAGCGGCTGGCCTGGTGGTTCGCCACAACTTCGACGGCGGCCATGCGGTGTTCGAGCTGGCTGATGGCGGTCACCACGACCATATGGTCAACGTGGATAGCGGCGAAGTCATTGAGTTCATGGATGCAGAGATCGAACGCCGGCAAAAGGAAATCGTGGCCGAGCACGGCTTCGAACTGGTGGACCACAACCTGGTCCTCTATGTGCGTAAAAAGAAGTAACGAGTTAGATCGTTATGGACAGCAAAGGCGACCTTCGGGTCGCCTTTGTGCTTTCCAGGGAGAATAAAGGCCGCTCCTACAGGCGATTGCGTGCTGGCTATGCCTTGCTGCTCACCACCATCTTGCGTGCATGGGCCAGGGATTCCTTGGTCAGGTCGATGCCGCCCAGCATGCGTGCCACTTCTTCAACTCGCTCGCGCTTGCCTAGATTGGCCACGGCGGTGTGGGTGGTGTCGCTGTTGCGCACCTTGTGCACGAACAGGTGGTGATGGCCCTGGGCTGCGACCTGCGGCAGGTGGGTCACGGTCAGTACCTGGCCGCGCTCGCCCAGGCGGCGCAGCAACTGGCCGACGATTTCGGCGGTGGGGCCGCCGATGCCGACGTCCACCTCGTCGAACACCAGGGTGGGGATGCGTGAGGTTTGCGCGGTGATCACCTGAATCGCCAGGCTGATACGCGAAAGCTCGCCGCCCGAGGCTACCTTGGCCAGCCCCTTGAGTGGTTGCCCGGGGTTGGCGCTGACCAGCAGCTCGATCTGCTCCAGGCCATGGGGCGAGAGCTCGCCTTGCTCGAAGGGGGTCAGCTCGATACAGAAGCGCCCGCCGGGCATGCCTAAGCGCTGGATCTCCTGCTCCACGGCGGTGGCCAGCTGGGTGGCTGCCTGCCGGCGCAGGGCGCTGAGCTCGGTGGCCTTCTCTTTATAGTGCTGCGCGTAGGCGGCCAGTTCTTCGCCCAGGCGTTCGATGGACTCGTCGCTGGCGTTGAGGCCTTCGATTTCTTCCATCAGGCGCTGCTGCAGGTGCGGCAACTCGGTGGGGTGCACGCGGTGCTTGCGGGCCAGGGTGTAGATGGCGTCCAGGCGTTCTTCCAGGGTTTGCAGGCGCATGGGGTCGGCATCGAAGTGGTCGAGGAAGCGGTTGAGCTCGCCGACGGCTTCTTCTACCTGAATTTGCGCGCTGGCGATCAGGTTGACCGCCTCGCCCAGGGCCTTCGGGGCGTTGGCCACGGCCGCGAGGCGGTTGAGGCTGACAGTGAGGGCGCTGAGCACGTTGCCCGAGTCGCTCTCGCTGCACTGGTCGATGACCTGGCGGCAGATGCCGAACAGCGCTTCGGCGTTGGTCAGGTTCTTGTGTTCCTGCTCCAGCTGCACCAGCTCGTGTTCGCCCAGGCCCAGGTTGTCCAGTTCTTCCAATTGATAGCTGAGCAACTGGTGGCGGGCGCGCTGCTCGTCGCCGGAGTTGCTCAGGCGCTCGAGTTCCTGGCGGGTCTGCTGCCAGCGGCGGGCGGCCAGTTGCACCTGGCGGGCCAGGTCGATGGCGCCGGCGTATTCGTCCAGCAGGCGGCGGTGGGTGTCGGTTTTCAGCAGCGACTGGTGCTCGTGCTGGCTGTGGATGTCGATCAGCAGCTCGCCCAGGGCCTTGAGGTCGCCGAGCGGGCAGGGTGTGCCGTTGATGTAGCCGCGGCTGCGGCCTTCGGCGGTTATCACCCGGCGCAGGATGCACGGGCCGTCGCTTTCGAGGTCGCGCTCGGCCAGCCAGGTGTGGGCCTCGGGGATGTCGCCCAGGTCGAAGGTGGCCAGAATGTCGGCCTTGTCTGCGCCGGGCCGCACCACGCCGCTGTCGGCACGGTCACCCAGGGCCAGGCCCAGGGCGTCGAGCATGATCGACTTGCCGGCCCCGGTTTCGCCGGTGATCACGGACATGCCGCGGGCGAGTTCGAGGTCGAGGTGTTCGACGATGGCGTAGTTGTGAATGGACAGGTGCAGCAGCATGGGGCGGCTCCCGAGGGCTGAGGTCTGGTTATTTATACAGTGGTTTTGCGCCTGCTGACAATGCCCGTCCGATGAATGTGGAAAAGCGCCCTTGCCCTTGAAGCTGGTTTTTCCGGCCCCATATAGCCGGCAGACACGGCGAGCTTTGCTCGTACAACAGAAATTGTGGAGGAGAGACCCTATGGCTGACGAACAGCTGAACGAGAAAGACCTTAATGCCGAAGAGGCCGCTGCAGTGGATACCGGCGCCCGCGTTCAGGAGCTCGAGGAGCAGCTGGCCGCGGCCAAGGACCAGTCCCTGCGTGTGGCTGCCGAGGCGCAGAACAGCATTCGCCGCGCCGAGCAGGAAGTCGACAAGGCGCGCAAGTTCGCCCTCGAGAAGTTCGCCGGCGACCTGCTGCCGGTGATCGACAGCCTGGAGCTGGCCCTGGCCCACTCCAACGTCGAAGACGAACAGGTGAAGAAGATCCGCGAAGGCGTCGAGCTGACCCTGAAGATGTTCCAGGACACCCTCAAGCGCTACAACCTCGAAGCCATCGACCCGCACGGCCAGCCGTTCAACGCCGAGCACCACCAGGCGATGGCCATGCAGGAGAGCGCTGATGTCGAGCCGAACAGCGTGCTGAACGTGTTCCAGAAGGGCTACCTGCTCAACGGCCGCCTGCTGCGCCCCGCCATGGTGGTGGTCAGCAAGGCGCCGGCCGCGCCGCAGCCATCGATCAACGAGAAGGCTTGAAATCTGTCGGGGCATCCCCATCTAGGTGTCAAGCACTCAAGTATTACCGCAGTTGGCCAATGTAGCCGCTGCCACCCAATTCAAGTTTCGGGAGAATCAACATGGGCAAAATCATCGGTATCGACCTGGGGACCACCAACTCCTGCGTCTCCATCCTGGAAAACGGTAACGTCAAGGTCATCGAAAACGCCGAAGGCGCGCGTACTACCCCTTCGATCGTGGCCTACGCCAACGACGGCGAAATCCTGGTTGGCCAGTCGGCCAAGCGCCAGGCCGTTACCAACCCGCACAACACCTTGTTCGCCGTGAAGCGTCTGATTGGCCGCCGCTTCGAAGAAGAAGTCGTGCAGAAAGACATCAAGCTGGTGCCTTACAAGATCGTCAAGGCCGGCAACGGTGACGCCTGGGTACAAGCCAACGGCAACGACATGGCGCCGCCGCAGATCAGCGCCGAAGTGCTGAAGAAGATGAAGAAGACCGCCGAGGACTACCTGGGCGAGCCGGTTACCGAAGCGGTCATCACCGTACCGGCCTACTTCAACGACAGCCAGCGCCAGGCCACCAAAGACGCCGGCCGCATCGCGGGCCTTGAAGTCAAGCGCATCATCAACGAACCGACCGCCGCTGCACTGGCGTACGGCATGGACAAGGCCAAGGGCGACCACACTGTCATCGTTTATGATCTGGGTGGCGGTACCTTCGACGTTTCGGTCATCGAAATCGCCGAAGTCGACGGTGAGCACCAGTTCGAAGTACTGGCCACCAACGGCGACACCTTCCTGGGTGGCGAAGACTTCGACATGCGCCTGATCGACTACCTCGTCGACGAGTTCAAGAAAGAGTCCGGCATGGACCTGAAGAACGACCCGCTGGCCCTGCAGCGCCTGAAAGAAGCCGCTGAAAAGGCCAAGATCGAGCTGTCCTCGGCCCAGTCGACCGACGTCAACCTGCCGTACATCACTGCAGACGCGACCGGCCCGAAACACCTGAACGTGAAGATCTCCCGCGCCAAGCTGGAGTCGCTGGTCGAAGACCTGGTCAACCGTACCATCGAGCCTTGCCGCATCGCCCTGAAAGACGCCGGCATCGACGCCAGCAAGATCGACGACGTGATCCTGGTCGGTGGCCAGACCCGTATGCCGATGGTGCAAAAGGCCGTTGCCGACTTCTTCGGTAAAGAAGCGCGCAAGGACGTCAACCCGGACGAAGCCGTGGCCATGGGTGCTGCCATCCAGGGCGCCGTACTGGCCGGTGACGTGAAAGACGTACTGCTGCTGGACGTCAGCCCGCTGACCCTGGGCATCGAAACCATGGGCGGCGTGATGACCGCGCTGATCGAGAAAAACACCACCATCCCGACCAAGAAGTCGCAGGTGTTCTCGACTGCCGACGACAACCAGGGCGCCGTGACCATCCACGTGCTGCAGGGCGAGCGCAAGCAAGCCGCGCAGAACAAGTCGCTGGGCAAGTTCGACCTGTCGGACATCCCGCCAGCGCCACGCGGCGTGCCACAGATCGAAGTGACCTTCGACATCGACGCCAACGGCATCCTGCACGTCGGCGCCAAAGACAAGGCCACCGGCAAGGCCCAGTCGATCGTGATCAAGGCCAACTCCGGCCTGTCGGACGAAGAGATCGAGCGCATGGTGCGTGACGCCGAGGCCAACGCCGAGGAAGACCGCAAGTTCGAAGAGCTGGCCGCTGCCCGTAACCAGGGTGACGCGCTGGTGCACTCGACCCGCAAGATGGTCGTCGACGCCGGTGACAAGGTCACCGCCGAAGAGAAAACCGCCATCGAAGCGGCCGTGGTTGCCCTGGAAGCCGCTGTCAAAGGCGACGACAAGGCTGCCATCGACGCCAAGGTCGAGGAGCTGTCCAAGGTGTCGGCCCCGGTTGCCCAGAAGATGTACGCCGAGCAACAGGCCGAGCAACCGCAGGGCGGCGCCCAGCAGGCTGAGCCTGAAGCCAAGCACGATGACGTGGTTGACGCCGAGTTCGAAGAAGTCAAAGGCGACGACAAGAAGTAATCGCTGCATGCTGTCGCCCGTTCACCGGCTTAGCGCGGTGAACTGGTAGGATGTCGCCGCGCGGGGGCTTGCTCCCGCGTTGGCGTGTCTGGAACACGAGAATTTTTACAGCATCTGTCTGGGCGCATTCGCGTATGGCGGCAGGTGTTGGTGGCACGGCGCGACAGCTGCGCGCCGGTGCCAAACACCCCAAGAGTGCAAATGACCTATGTCCAAGCGTGATTTTTATGAGGTCCTGGGTGTCGAGCGCGGCGCCAGCGAAGGCGACCTCAAGAAGGCCTACCGCCGTCTGGCGATGAAATACCACCCGGACCGCAACCCGGGCGACAAAGAGTCGGAAGACCTTTTCAAGGAGGCCAACGAGGCCTACGAAGTGCTGTCTGACGCGAGCAAGCGTGCCGCCTACGACCAGTACGGCCACGCCGGTGTCGACCCGAGCATGGGTGGCGGCGGTGCCGGCTTCGGCGGCGCCAACTTCTCCGATATCTTCGGTGACGTATTCAGCGACTTCTTCGGTGGTGGCCGCGGCGGTGGCCGTAGCGGTGCCCAGCGCGGCAGCGACTTGCGTTACACCCTGGAGCTCAACCTCGAAGAAGCAGTGCGTGGCACTACGGTCAGCATCCGCGTGCCGACCCTGGTCAACTGCAAGCCGTGCGATGGCTCCGGCGCCAAAAAGGGCTCGACCCCGTCAACCTGCCCGACCTGCGGCGGCATTGGCCAGGTACGCATGCAGCAGGGCTTCTTCTCGGTGCAGCAAACCTGCCCGCGCTGCCATGGCCAGGGCAAGATCATCACCGACCCGTGCACCTCGTGCCATGGCGAAGGCCGTGTCGAAGAGTACAAGACCCTGTCGGTCAAGGTGCCGGCTGGCGTTGATACCGGTGACCGCATCCGCCTGTCCGGCGAAGGCGAGGCCGGTGCCCATGGCGGCCCGACCGGCGACCTGTACGTGGTCATCAGCGTGCGCGAGCATGCGATCTTCCAGCGCGACGGCAAGCACCTGTATTGCGAAGTGCCGATCAGCTACACCGACGCTGCCTTGGGCGGCGAGCTGGAAGTGCCGACCCTCGATGGCCGGGTGAAGCTGAAAATCCCTGAGGGCACCCAGACCGGCAAGCAGTTCCGCCTGCGTGGCAAGGGTGTGGCGCCAGTGCGTGGTGGTGGTGCCGGCGACCTGCTGTGCCGCGTCGCGGTAGAAACGCCGGTCAACCTCAGTCGTCGCCAGCGCGAATTGCTCGAAGAGCTGCGCAGCTCGCTGGAAGTCGACAGCTCCCACTCGCCCAAGGCCAGTGGCTGGTTCGAAGGCGTGAAGCGCTTCTTCGGCGATCTCTGACAAGGAACAGGCTATGCGACGTATTGCAGTGATGGGCGCCGCCGGGCGCATGGGCAAGGTGCTGATCGAGGCCGTGCAGCAGCAGGCGCCCAAGGCTGGCCTGACCGCCGCCATTCACCGCCCTGACAGCACCCTGGTGGGTGCCGACGCCGGTGAGCTGGCAGGCCTGGGGCGCATTGGCGTACCGATCGTCGACGACTTGGCCAAGGTGGTTGACGAGTTCGACGTGCTGATCGATTTCACCCACCCGTCAGTGACCCTGAAAAACCTGGCCTTCTGCCGCAAGGCAGGCAAGGCCATGGTCATCGGCACCACCGGCTTCAGCGCCGAAGAAAAGCAGCTGTTGCTGGAGGCGGGCAAGGAAATCCCGATCGTCTTCGCCGCCAACTTCAGCGTGGGTGTGAACCTGTGCCTGAAGCTGCTGGATACCGCAGCCCGCGTGCTGGGTGACGAGGTGGACATCGAGATTCTCGAAGCCCACCACCGGCACAAGGTCGATGCGCCGTCGGGCACTGCTCTGCGCATGGGCGAGGTAGTGGCCCAGGCGCTGGGTCGCGATCTGCGTGAAGTGGCGGTGTATGGCCGCGAAGGCCAGACCGGTGCCCGTGACCGCAAGACCATCGGTTTTGCCACAGTGCGTGCCGGTGATGTGGTCGGTGACCACACCGTGCTGTTCGCAGCCGAAGGTGAGCGCGTGGAGATCACCCACAAGGCCTCTAGCCGCATGACCTTCGCCAAGGGTGCGGTGCGTGCGGCGCTGTGGCTGGATGGGCGTGCGCCTGCGCTGTATGACATGCAGGATGTGCTCGAGCTGCATTGATGGCCCTGTCACCGGCAAGCCGGCTCCTGCAGGTACCGCATTGCCTTCGGGCTTGGTGCAGTCCCTGTGGGAGCGGGCTTGCCCGCGAAGCAGGCGTCGCCGATCCGGGTTCTGTCGCATTCATGTGTTTTAGAGACACATATGCGGTAGACCGAAAACGCACTTTTCTGTAAGCTACAGCTTTAGTGTGTCCACTAAAAGCGCGCAGCGAATTGAATTCAGCACATGAAAGCGGGGTGACGTGTCCATACGTCACTCCGCTTTTTTGCAACCTGCGATCGCCCTTTCATGCTTGATTTACGGGAGGTCTTCTTGACAAAGCCAGCCATACTCGCCCTTGCCGACGGCAGTATTTTCCGCGGTGAAGCCATCGGTGCCGACGGTCAGACCGTTGGTGAGGTGGTATTCAACACCGCTATGACCGGCTACCAGGAAATCCTTACAGACCCTTCCTACTCGCAGCAAATCGTCACCCTGACCTACCCGCACATCGGCAACACCGGCACCACGCCGGAAGACGCCGAGTCGAACCGCGTCTGGTCTGCCGGCCTGGTCATTCGCGACCTGCCGCTGCTGGCCAGCAACTGGCGTAACACCCAGTCGCTGCCTGAGTACCTCAAGGCCAATAACGTCGTTGCCATCGCCGGCATCGACACCCGTCGCCTGACCCGTATCCTGCGCGAAAAAGGCGCCCAGAACGGCTGCATCCTCGCCGGTGACAACATCACCGAAGAGCAGGCCATCGCCGCTGCCCGCGCCTTCCCGGGCCTGAAAGGCATGGACCTGGCCAAGGTCGTCTCCACCAAGGAGCGCTACGATTGGCGTTCCAGCGTGTGGGAGCTGAAAACCGACAGCCACCCGACCATCGACGCTGCCGACCTGCCGTATCACGTGGTCGCCTTCGACTACGGCGTCAAGCTGAACATCCTGCGCATGTTGGTTGCCCGTGGCTGCCGCGTGACTGTGGTGCCGGCCCAGACCCCGGCCAGCGAAGTGCTGGCACTCAACCCGGACGGCGTGTTCCTGTCCAACGGCCCGGGTGACCCCGAGCCGTGCGACTACGCCATCCAGGCGATCAAAGAGATCCTCGAGACCGAGATCCCGGTGTTTGGTATCTGCCTGGGCCACCAGCTGCTGGCCCTGGCTTCCGGCGCCAAGACCGTCAAGATGGGCCACGGCCACCACGGTGCCAACCACCCGGTCCAGGACCTGGACACCGGCGTGGTCATGATCACCAGCCAGAACCACGGTTTCGCCGTAGACGAAGCCACCCTGCCGGGTAACGTTCGCGCCATCCACAAGTCGCTGTTCGACGGCACCCTGCAGGGTATCGAGCGTACCGACAAGAGCGCGTTCAGCTTCCAGGGCCACCCTGAAGCGAGCCCAGGCCCGACCGACGTCGCGCCACTGTTCGATCGTTTCACCGATGCCATGGCCAAGCGCCGCTGAGCATCCTGCATCAAGGCCCCGGGGCGGCGAACGCCGTACCCGGAAGCGCCTGACCCAGATTGTTCAAGACGGCTTGCCGACTGACCCGCGGATTTGAGTGACAACCATGCCAAAACGTACAGACATCAAAAGCATCCTGATTCTCGGCGCTGGCCCGATCGTGATCGGCCAGGCCTGCGAATTCGACTACTCCGGCGCCCAGGCCTGCAAAGCCCTGCGCGAGGAAGGTTTCCGCGTCATCCTGGTGAACTCCAACCCGGCCACCATCATGACCGACCCGGCCATGGCCGACGCCACCTACATCGAGCCGATCAAGTGGCAGTCGGTGGCCAAGATCATCGAGAAAGAACGCCCTGACGCCGTCCTGCCGACCATGGGTGGCCAGACTGCCCTGAACTGCGCCCTGGACCTGGAGCGCCACGGCGTTCTGGAGAAGTTCGGCGTAGAGATGATCGGTGCCAACGCCGACACCATCGACAAGGCCGAAGACCGTTCGCGCTTCGACAAGGCCATGAAAGACATCGGCCTCGAGTGCCCGCGCTCGGGTATCGCCCACAGCATGGAAGAGGCCAATGCGGTGCTCGAGAAGCTCGGCTTCCCGTGCATCATCCGCCCGTCGTTCACCATGGGCGGCACCGGTGGCGGCATCGCCTACAACCGTGAAGAATTCGAAGAAATCTGCGCCCGCGGCCTCGACCTGTCGCCGACCAAGGAGCTGCTGATCGACGAATCGCTGATCGGCTGGAAGGAATACGAGATGGAGGTGGTCCGCGACAAGAAGGACAACTGCATCATCGTCTGCTCCATCGAGAACTTCGACCCGATGGGCGTGCACACCGGTGACTCGATCACTGTCGCACCGGCACAGACCCTGACCGACAAGGAATACCAGATCATGCGCAACGCCTCGCTGGCGGTGCTGCGTGAAATCGGCGTCGAAACCGGTGGTTCCAACGTGCAGTTCGGTATCTGCCCGAACACCGGCCGCATGGTCGTGATCGAGATGAACCCGCGTGTATCGCGTTCGTCCGCCCTGGCTTCCAAGGCCACCGGCTTCCCGATCGCCAAGATCGCCGCCAAGCTTGCCATCGGCTACACCCTCGACGAGCTGCAGAACGACATCACCGGCGGCCGCACCCCGGCGTCCTTCGAGCCGTCGATCGACTACGTCGTCACCAAGCTGCCGCGTTTCGCCTTCGAGAAATTCCCGAAAGCCGACGCCCGCCTGACCACCCAGATGAAATCCGTGGGTGAAGTCATGGCCATCGGCCGTACTTTCCAGGAATCCCTGCAGAAAGCCCTGCGCGGCCTGGAAGTCGGTGCCTGCGGCCTCGACCCGAAAGTCGACCTGGCCAGCGCCGACGCTGCCAGCATCCTCAAGCGCGAGCTGACCGTGCCGGGCGCCGAGCGTATCTGGTACGTGGCCGACGCCATGCGTTCGGGCATGACCATCGAAGAAATATTCGAACTGACCGGCATCGACCTGTGGTTCCTGGTGCAGATGGAAGACCTGATCAAGGAAGAAGAGAAGGTCAAGACCCTGGCCCTGTCGGCGATCGACAAGGACTACATGCTGCGCCTCAAGCGCAAGGGCTTCTCGGACCAGCGCCTGGCCAAGCTGCTCGGCATCACCGACAAGAACCTGCGCCGTCACCGCCACAAGCTGGAAGTGTTCCCGGTGTACAAGCGCGTCGACACCTGCGCCGCCGAGTTCGCCACCGACACCGCCTACCTGTACTCCACCTACGAGCAAGAGTGCGAGGCCAACCCGTCGACCCGCGACAAGATCATGATCCTGGGTGGCGGCCCGAACCGTATCGGCCAAGGCATCGAGTTTGACTACTGCTGCGTGCACGCGGCCCTGGCGCTGCGTGAAGACGGTTACGAGACCATCATGGTCAACTGCAACCCGGAAACCGTCTCCACCGACTACGACACCTCCGACCGCCTGTACTTCGAGCCGCTGACCCTGGAAGACGTGCTGGAAGTCTGCCGCGTCGAAAAACCCAAAGGCGTGATCGTCCACTACGGCGGCCAGACCCCGCTGAAACTGGCCCGCGCCCTGGAAGAAGCCGGCGTACCGATCATCGGTACCAGCCCGGACGCCATCGACCGCGCCGAAGACCGCGAGCGTTTCCAGCAGATGGTTCAGCGTCTGAACCTGCTGCAGCCGCCAAACGCCACCGTGCGCAGCGAAGAAGAAGCCATCAGCGCCGCTGGCGGCATCGGCTACCCGCTGGTGGTGCGCCCGTCCTACGTACTGGGCGGCCGTGCCATGGAGATCGTCTACGAACTGGACGAGCTCAAGCGCTACCTGCGTGAAGCGGTGCAAGTGTCCAACGACAGCCCGGTGCTGCTCGACCACTTCCTCAACTGCGCCATCGAAATGGACGTGGATGCGGTGTGCGACGGCACCGACGTGGTGATTGGCGCGATCATGCAGCACATCGAACAGGCCGGCGTTCACTCCGGTGACTCGGCGTGCTCGCTGCCACCTTACTCGCTGAGCAAGCAAGTGCAGGACGAAGTCCGCGTTCAGGTCAAGAAAATGGCCCTGGAGCTGGGCGTTGTTGGCCTGATGAACGTGCAGCTGGCCCTGCAGGGCGACAAGATCTACGTGATCGAAGTCAACCCGCGCGCCTCGCGTACCGTGCCGTTCGTCTCCAAGTGCATCGGCACCTCGCTGGCAATGATCGCGGCCCGCGTCATGGCTGGCAAAACCCTGAAAGAGCTGGGCTTCACCCAGGAAATCATCCCGAACTTCTACAGCGTCAAGGAAGCCGTCTTCCCGTTCGCCAAGTTCCCGGGGGTTGACCCGATCCTCGGCCCTGAGATGAAATCCACCGGTGAAGTCATGGGCGTCGGCGACAGCTTCGGTGAAGCCTTCGCCAAGGCCCAGATGGGTGCCAGCGAAGTGCTGCCGACCGGCGGTACTGCGTTCATCAGCGTGCGTGACGACGACAAGCCGCAAGTGGCTGGCGTTGCCCGCGACCTGATCGCCCTGGGCTTCGAAGTGGTCGCAACCGCCGGTACCGCCAAGGTGATCGAAGCGGCCGGCCTGAAAGTGCGCCGTGTGAACAAGGTGACCGAAGGCCGCCCGCACGTGGTCGACATGATCAAGAACGACGAAGTGTCGCTGATCATCAACACCACCGAAGGCCGCCAGTCGATTGCCGACTCGTACTCGATTCGCCGCAATGCGCTGCAACACAAGATCTACTGCACCACCACCATTGCGGCCGGTGAAGCCATCTGCGAGGCGCTGAAATTCGGTCCGGAAAAGACCGTTCGTCGCCTGCAGGATCTGCATGCAGGACTCAAAGCATGAGCATTACCAAGTACCCGATGACCGTTCAGGGCGCTCGCGCCCTTGAAGAAGAGCATCTGTTCCTGAGCAAGACCGAGCGCCCGCGCCTGAGCCAGGCAATCGGCGAGGCCCGTGAGCTGGGCGATCTGAAGGAGAACGCCGAGTACCATGCCGCCCGCGAGGAGCAGGGCATGGTCGAGGCGCGTATCCGTGACATCGAAGGCCGCCTGCAAAACTCGGTGGTGATCGACGTCACCACCATCGCCCACACCGGCAAGGTGATTTTCGGGACCACCGTGGACCTGGAAAACACCGAAACCGGGGATCAGGTGACCTACCAGATCGTGGGTGAGGACGAGGCCGACATCAAGAAGGGCAAGCTCTCGGCCGGTGCGCCGATCGCTCGCGCCATCATTGGCAAGGAAGAGGGCGACATCGTTGTCGTCAAGACGCCAAGCGGCACGGTCGAGTACGAGATTGTCGAAGTCAAGCACATCTGACCGGCGCCTGCGGGCGCCTTCCCTCGAGGGTATCCTCTGGCAGCTGGCCCAGGTGTTCTGGGTCGGCGGCCTTTGGGTGTTTCACGTGGGGTTGGTGCCGGCGCTGAAAGTCAGTGGTCTTGCGCCCTTGCTGGTGCATGACGTGGCCGGGCAGATCGACCGCTGGTTGATCGGCGTGGCTATGCTCGGGCTGCTGGTGCAGCTGGCAGTATTGGCGAGGGTGGATGGCCTGGCGGCCTGGTGGCGGCAGTTTCGCGGCCAGATGCTGCTGCTTGGCTTTGCTGCCTGCATCAGCTACTACACGCTGCGCTACGGGATTTCCGTGGGCGAGCGCTGGCAGATGTTCTGCTTTTTGGTGCTGGGCTTCTCCGGCATCGTGCTGGTGGCCCAGCCGGTTCCGCTGAGGGCGCGGCGCTAGCCGGGCATCTCGGGCCTGTACGGTACATGTGGGAGCGGGCTTGCCGGAGTGCCGGACCACCGCGAGCACGGGCGAATCCCGTGCCATCCATCGCGGTGGCTGCTTCGCGGGCCAGCCCGCTCCCACAGGGCCTTTCAGCCCTGCATCCGATCGTTACTTGTAACGGTGGATATTGGACAGCTGCTTGTTCGGCTGCGGGTTCTTGCGGTAGATCAGCGCCTTCTTGCCGATGGTCTGCACCAGTTCGGCGCGGCCGGCCTTGCACAGCTCGGCGATGACGGCAGCACGTTCTTCACGGTCTTCCGAGCGGATTTCGACCTTGATCAGCTCGTGATCGACCAGGGCGCGTTCCAGTTCGGCGACCACGCCTTCATTCAAACCATTGCCCGCGACGATCAGAACCGGCTTCAGGTCATGACCAATGGACTTGTATTGCTTCTTCTGCTCGTTGTTGAGCGGCATAATCTGACCCTTTTCGTCTGATTCTGTAAAATTGACGGGCATTTTACCCGAGGGCCTGTGGCTCCGCCCAGTCAAACACGACGCATATCATCGAGGTGCCCCGTGGTACAACGTTCCAAAAGCAGCGCAAACTGGCTGCGCGAGCATTTCAACGACCCCTTCGTCAAGCAGGCGCAGAAGGACGGCTACCGTTCGCGCGCCAGCTACAAGCTGCTGGAGATCCAGGAAAAGGACAAACTCATCCGCCCTGGCATGAGCGTGATCGACCTCGGCGCGGCCCCTGGTGGTTGGTCGCAGGTGACCAGCCGTCTGATCGGCGGGCAGGGGCGGCTGATCGCCTCGGACATCCTGGAAATGGACGCCATCGCCGACGTGACCTTCATTCAAGGTGACTTCACCAAGGACGAGGTGCTTGCGCAGATCCTGGAGGCGGTGGGCGATTCGCACGTGGACCTTGTGATTTCCGACATGGCCCCCAATATGAGTGGTACCCCCGCGGTGGATATCCCGCGCGCCATGTTCCTCTGCGAGCTCGCACTGGACCTGGCGAGCCGCGTACTGCGCCCTGGCGGCGACTTCCTGATCAAGATCTTCCAGGGTGAAGGTTTCGACGTTTACCTGAAGGAAGTGCGCAGCAAGTTCGACAAGGTGCAGATGCGCAAGCCTTCGTCGTCGCGGGACCGCTCCCGTGAGCAGTACCTGCTGGGGCGAGGATTCAAGGGGGCGTGAGCGGTTTTGCGTGGTGGCCGATAGTTATTTCCAATCGGCCGCTGCGTCAGGATCGTCCGAACTTCGTGTAGTCTAGCTTTCACAAAGGGTTACAGACGGTGCCTGCGTGTGCGTAGGTAATGTAGTAAGTTAGGGCGATGAATATCATGCGAGGCACGGTTGCGTTGTGCGCCGGCCTCAGAGGGTAGCGAATTGAACGACATGGCAAAGAATCTGATCCTCTGGTTGATCATCGCCGCTGTCCTGGTGACGGTGATGAACAACTTCTCGAGCCCTAACGAGCCGCAGACCCTCAACTATTCCGACTTCATCCAGCAGGTCAAGGATGGCAAGGTCGAGCGCGTGACCGTCGACGGCTACATCATTACCGGCAAGCGCACCGACGGCGACAACTTCAAGACCGTCCGTCCGGCCATCACCGACAACGGCCTGATCGGCGACCTGGTCGACAACCACGTCACCGTCGAAGGCAAGCAACCTGAACAGCAGAGCATCTGGACGCAGTTGCTGGTCGCCAGCTTCCCGATTCTGGTGATCATCGCCGTGTTCATGTTCTTCATGCGCCAGATGCAGGGCGGAGCAGGCGGCAAGGGCGGCCCGATGAGCTTCGGCAAAAGCAAGGCGCGCCTGCTGTCCGAAGACCAGGTGAAAACCACTCTGGCTGACGTCGCCGGGTGCGACGAGGCCAAGGAAGAAGTCGGCGAGCTGGTCGAGTTCCTGCGTGATCCGGGCAAGTTCCAGCGCCTGGGCGGCCGCATCCCGCGTGGCGTGCTGATGGTCGGCCCGCCCGGTACCGGTAAAACCCTGCTGGCCAAGGCCATTGCTGGCGAAGCCAAGGTGCCGTTCTTCACCATTTCCGGTTCCGACTTTGTCGAAATGTTCGTCGGCGTGGGTGCCAGCCGTGTGCGCGACATGTTCGAGCAGGCTAAAAAGCACGCGCCGTGCATCATCTTCATCGACGAGATCGACGCCGTTGGTCGCCACCGTGGCGCCGGCATGGGCGGCGGTCACGACGAGCGCGAGCAAACCCTCAACCAGCTGCTGGTGGAGATGGACGGTTTCGAGATGAACGATGGCATCATCGTCATCGCCGCCACCAACCGCCCGGACGTACTTGACCCTGCGCTGCTGCGCCCGGGCCGCTTTGACCGCCAGGTGGTGGTCGGCCTGCCGGACATCCGTGGCCGCGAGCAAATCCTGAAAGTGCACATGCGCAAGGCGCCACTGGGCGAAAACGTCAACGCGGCCGTCATTGCCCGTGGTACTCCAGGCTTCTCCGGTGCCGACCTGGCCAACCTGGTCAACGAGGCGTCGCTGTTCGCTGCTCGTGCCGGCAAGCGCCTGGTCGAAATGAAAGAGTTCGAACTGGCCAAAGACAAGATCATGATGGGCGCCGAGCGCAAGACCATGGTCATGTCCGAGAAAGAGAAGCAGAACACCGCTTATCACGAGGCCGGCCACGCCATCGTCGGTCGCGTGGTGCCCGAGCACGACCCTGTCTACAAAGTGTCGATCATTCCGCGCGGTCGTGCCCTGGGCGTGACCATGTTCCTGCCGGAAGAAGACCGCTACAGCCTGTCCAAGCGTGCGCTGATCAGCCAGATCTGCTCGCTGTACGGTGGCCGTATCGCCGAAGAAATGACCCTGGGCTTCGATGGCGTCACCACCGGTGCCTCCAACGACATCATGCGTGCCAGCCAGATTGCCCGGAACATGGTTACCAAGTGGGGCCTGTCCGAGAAGCTCGGCCCGCTGATGTACGCCGAAGAAGAAGGTGAAGTGTTCCTCGGTCGCAGCGCCGGCAGCCAGCACGCCAGCGTGTCCGGCGAGACCGCCAAGCTGATCGACTCCGAAGTGCGCAGCATCATCGACCAGTGCTACGCCACGGCCAAGCAGATCCTCACCGACAACCGTGACAAGCTCGATGCCATGGCCGAGGCTTTGATGAAGTACGAAACCATCGATGCCGACCAGATCGACGACATCATGGCTGGCCGCACCCCGCGCGAGCCGCGTGACTGGGACAACGATGCCGGTACCTCTGGCAACCAGGCCTCCCAGGGTGACCGTCCGGAATCGCCGATCGGCGGGCCAGCTGCACAGCACTAAGGCTTTCTATGACCTCACAGCAGTACCCGACCCGGTTGCCTTGCGGCAACCGGGTTCTTGATTTGTCCCGTACCCATGTCATGGGCATCCTCAACATAACCCCCGACTCGTTCTCCGATGGTGGTCGCTTCAGTCAGCGTGACGAAGCCCTGCGCCACGCCGAAGCGATGGTGGCGGCTGGTGCCACGCTGATCGATATCGGCGGCGAGTCGACCCGCCCAGGCGCCCGCGCGGTGTCGCCCACCGAAGAGCTGGAACGCGTCGCGCCAATGGTCGAGGCGATCAACAGCCGCCTGGACGTGGTCATCTCGGTCGATACCTCAACGCCAGCAGTCATGCGCGAGTCAGCCCGCCTTGGCGCCGGCCTGATCAACGACGTGCGCGCCCTGGAGCGCGACGGTGCGCTGGACGCAGCAGCCGATACCGGCCTGCCGGTGTGCCTGATGCACATGCGTGGCGAGCCGGGTAACATGCAGGACAACCCGCACTACGACGATGTAACCGCCGATGTCGGGCGCTACCTGGAGCAGCGCATGGCGGCCTGCGCGGCCGTCGGCATTGGTGCCGAGCGCATTATCCTTGACCCAGGCTTCGGTTTCGCCAAGACACTGGCGCACAACCTGAGCCTGTTCAAGCACATGGAAGCGCTCTACCGCCTAGGCCGGCCATTGCTGGTGGGGGTGTCGCGCAAGAGCATGATCGGCCTCACCCTGAACCGCCCGGTCGATGAGCGGCTGTATGGCAGCCTGGCCCTGGCTGCACTGGCCATGACCAAGGGTGCAAGCATCCTGCGTGTGCACGATGTGGCCGAGACCGTCGATGTGGTGCGCATGATCGCCGCTGTACAGAGCGCCGAATAAGAACACTGGAGTCCCTATGAGCAGAAAATACTTTGGTACCGATGGTATCCGTGGCCGCGTTGGCCAGTTTCCCATCACCCCGGACTTCATGCTGAAACTCGGCTGGGCCGCAGGCATGGCGTTCCGCAAGCATGGCAACTGCCGCGTACTTGTGGGCAAGGACACGCGGATCTCGGGCTACATGTTCGAATCCGCGCTCGAGGCCGGCCTGTCCGCCGCCGGCGCCGACGTGCTGCTGCTGGGGCCGATGCCCACACCCGCCATCGCCTACCTGACCCGCACCTTCCACGCCGAGGCCGGCATCGTGATCAGTGCCTCGCACAACCCGCACGACGACAACGGCATCAAGTTCTTCTCCGGCAACGGCACCAAGCTGCCGGACGAAGTCGAGCTGATGATCGAGGAATTGCTCGATCAGCCGATGACCGTGGTCGAGTCGGGCAAGCTGGGCAAGGTGTCGCGCATCAACGATGCCGCGGGCCGCTACATCGAGTTCTGCAAGAGCAGCGTGCCTACCAGCACCAGCTTCGCCGGGCTGAAAATCGTGGTCGATTGCGCCCACGGCGCCACCTACAAGGTCGCCCCAAGCGTCTTCCGCGAGCTGGGCGCCGAGGTTACCGTGCTGCACGCAGCCCCCGATGGCCTGAACATCAACGAAAACTGCGGCTCGACCCATATCGAATCGCTGCAGGCTGCGGTGCTGGTGGGCCATGCCGACCTGGGCATTGCCTTCGACGGTGACGGTGACCGCGTGCTGATGGTCGACCATACCGGCGCCATCGTCGACGGTGACGAGCTGCTGTACATCATCGGCCGCGACCTGCACGACCGCGGCAAGCTGCAGGGCGGCGTGGTTGGCACCTTGATGAGCAACCTGGGCCTGGAGCTCGCGTTCAAGGAACTGGACATCCCGTTCGTGCGGGCCAAGGTCGGTGACCGCTATGTGATGGCCGAGCTGCTCGAGCGCGACTGGCTGCTCGGTGGCGAGAACTCCGGGCACGTGGTGTGCTGCAACCACACCACCACCGGTGATGCGATCA
This sequence comes from Pseudomonas xanthosomatis, assembly GCF_019139835.1. Taxonomy (NCBI): domain Bacteria; kingdom Pseudomonadati; phylum Pseudomonadota; class Gammaproteobacteria; order Pseudomonadales; family Pseudomonadaceae; genus Pseudomonas; species Pseudomonas xanthosomatis. The sequence goes on from NZ_CP077075.1 coordinate 1,570,940, forward strand.
TCGCCGCGCTGCAGGTGCTGATGGCGCTCAAGCGCCGCGGTGAAAACCTTGCTCAGGCCCGCCAGGGCGTGCGCAAGTGCCCCCAGGTGCTGATCAACGTACGCTTCGAGGCCGGCAAGGACGACCCGCTGCAAAACCCGTTGGTCCAGGAGGCCAGTAGCAAGGCCACCGAGGCCATGGCCGGCCGTGGTCGCGTGCTGCTGCGCAAGTCCGGCACCGAGCCGCTGGTGCGGGTAATGGTCGAGGGTGACGACGAAGGCCAGGTACGCGGCCATGCCGAAACCCTGGCCAAGCTTGTCGCAGAAGTTTGTGCCTGAAAGAGGCTTGCCAGCGCAGATCGGGTTGGGTAAGATCTGCGCCCACTTTGACCGACGAGGTAAAGCATGCGTCGCCCCATGGTAGCTGGTAACTGGAAGATGCACGGTACCCGCGCCAGCGTCGCTGAGCTGACCCAGGGCTTGAGCGAAATGCTCGTTCCCGACGGTATCGAAGTTGCGGTGTTTCCACCGGCCCTGTTCATCAACGAAGTCGTCGATGGGCTCAAAGGCAAGGGGGTCATCGTAGGTGCACAGAATTCTGCAATACAGCCTGAACAAGGCGCACTGACCGGCGAAGTTGCACCGAGTCAGTTGGCTGAAGTGGGTTGCAAGTTGGTCTTGATTGGCCATTCCGAGCGTCGCCAGATTATCGGCGAAAGTGACGAAGTGCTGAATCAGAAGTTTGCAGCCGCTCAGAAAAGTGGTTTGACGCCGGTGCTCTGTGTAGGGGAAACTCTCGAAGAGCGTGAGGCAGGCAAGACGCTGGAAGTTGTAGGGCGTCAACTAAGCAGTGTTATCGATGTGTTCGGTATCAAGGCTTTTGCCAATGCAGTCATTGCCTATGAGCCTGTCTGGGCCATTGGTACTGGTTTGACGGCCTCGCCCCAGCAAGCCCAGGATGTGCACGCCGCCATCCGCAAGCAGCTGGCAGCGATGGACGCCGAAGTTGCCGGTAACGTGCAGCTTCTCTACGGCGGCAGCGTGAAGGCGGCCAATGCGGCCGAACTGTTCGGCATGCCGGATATCGATGGGGGGCTCATTGGTGGAGCGTCCCTGAACGCAGACGAATTCGGTGCAATTTGTCGCGCCGCAGGAAACTGAACAAATGCTGGAAACAGTTATCGTTGTTTTTCATCTGTTGGCAGCACTGTCGCTGGTAGTGCTGGTTCTGCTGCAACAGGGTAAAGGTGCCGAAGCAGGTGCATCTTTCGGCGCAGGTGCTTCTAATACTGTGTTCGGGAGCCAGGGCTCTGCAACGTTCCTAAGTAAATTGACTGCTATACTCGCTGCCACTTTCTTTTTGACAGCACTTGGGTTAGGATACTTCGCGAAGCAACAAGCTCACCAGCTTGGCCAAGCCGGTCTTCCAGATCCTGCGGTGCTTGAAGTTAAAGAGCAGCAAAAACCGGCAGTTAATGATGACGTACCGGTGCTCCAACAGCAGAAGAGCGAAACCACCACTAACTCTGGTGATGTACCTCCTCCGGCTCAAGAGCAGAAGTAACGGGTTTCAAAAGTAGTATTGCCGAGGTGGTGGAATTGGTAGACACGCAACCTTGAGGTGGTTGTGCCCATAGGGTGTAGGGGTTCGAGTCCCCTTCTCGGTACCAATTGAAGCATGAGAGCCCGCTTTGAGCGGGCTTTCTTGCAGGTGGAGGTCGGATTGACCCTGTGCAGGGTTCGGTCTTATACTTTCGCCCCAGCTTTGTCGCGGGGTGGAGCAGCTTGGTAGCTCGTCGGGCTCATAACCCGAAGGTCGTTGGTTCAAATCCAGCCCCCGCAACCAGTTTTAGCAAAGCCCCTTTTAAGGGGCTTTTTGCTAGCCGACAGTTTTGGCGTCGTTGTCCAACGGCGCTTTCAGGGATGGGCGTTTCGCCCATTTTTTATTTGCACAGCATGCACGAGGGGGTTCAGGTGTCGAGCAAGCTAGAACAGTTGCAGGCCTTGTTGGCCCCGGTTGTCGAGGGTCTGGGCTATCAGTGCTGGGGGATCGAATACGTCTCTCAGGGCAAGCATTCGGTACTGCGCGTCTATATCGACAAGGAAGGCGGCATTCTGGTGGAGGACTGCGAAGCGGTCAGCCGTCAGGCCAGCGCCATCCTCGACGTGGAAGATCCGATCAGCAGTGAATATACCCTCGAGGTGTCCTCTCCAGGCATGGATCGCCCGCTGTTCACTCTGGAACAGTTTGCCTCGCATGCCGGCGAACAAGTGAAGATCAAGCTGCGCACGCCTTTTGAAGGGCGTCGTAACTTCCAGGGCCTTCTCCGCGGTGTGGAGGAGCAGGATGTGGTGGTCCAGGTGGACAGTCATGAGTTCCTGCTGCCGATCGACTCGATCGACAAGGCCAATATTATTCCCAGTTTTGACTGAGACGTGCCGGGCCCGGCGGATATTCCGGGCCCAATGGCTTGCGCAAGGCGAGGCGTACGATGAGCAAAGAAGTACTGCTGGTTGTTGAATCGGTATCCAACGAGAAAGGTGTACCGCCCGGCGTCATTTTCGAAGCGCTGGAAGTGGCCCTGGCCACTGCGACCAAAAAACGTTTTGAGGACGAAGTCGACCTGCGTGTGGAAATCAACCGCCACACCGGTAGCTACGAGACCTTCCGCCGCTGGACCGTGGTCGACGAAAACGACCTGGACGACCCGGCGATCGAGACCTGGTTGGAAAAGATCCAGGACACGCACCCGGACGCCAAGGTCGGTGACGTGATCGAGGAGAAGATCGAGTCGATCGAATTCGGCCGCATCGCCGCCCAGACCGCCAAACAGGTCATCGTGCAGAAGGTCCGTGAGGCCGAGCGCGCCCAGGTGGTCGATGCCTACCGCGAGCGCGTGGGCGAGATCATCTCCGGTACCGTGAAAAAGGTCACCCGCGACAACGTCATCGTCGACCTGGGCAACAACGCCGAAGCGTTGCTGGCCCGTGAAGACATCATTCCCCGTGAGACCTTCCGTGTCGGCGTGCGCCTGCGTGCGCTGCTCAAGGAAATCCGCACCGAGAACCGCGGCCCTCAGCTGATCCTGTCGCGCACCGCGCCACAGATGCTGATCGAGCTGTTCCGCATCGAAGTGCCGGAAATCGCCGAAGGCCTCATCGAAGTCATGGCCGCCTCCCGTGATCCGGGTTCGCGTGCCAAGATCGCCGTCCGCTCGAAGGACAAGCGCATCGATCCGCAAGGTGCCTGTATCGGCATGCGTGGTTCGCGCGTCCAGGCCGTATCCGGCGAGTTGGGTGGTGAGCGTGTGGATATCGTCCTGTGGGACGAGAACCCGGCGCAGTTCGTCATCAACGCCATGTCGCCGGCAGAGGTTGCCGCGATCATCGTTGACGAGGACGCCCATGCGATGGATATCGCCGTCGCCGAAGACAACCTGGCCCAGGCTATCGGCCGTGGCGGCCAGAACGTCCGTCTGGCCAGCCAGCTGACCGCCTGGACCCTGAACGTGATGACCGAGAAGGACATCCAGGCCAAGCAACAGGCTGAAACCGGCGACATCCTGCGCAATTTCATCGATGAACTGGAAGTCGACGAGGAGCTGGCACAAGTGCTGGTCGACGAGGGCTTCACCAGCCTCGAAGAAATTGCCTACGTACCGTTGGAAGAAATGCTCAACATCGATGGCTTTGACGAGGAAATCGTCAATGAGCTCCGCGCTCGAGCCAAGGACCGTTTGTTGACCAAGGCCATCGCTACCGAAGAAAAACTGGCAGACGCCCATCCGGCTGAAGACCTGCTCTCCCTCGAGGGCATGGACAAAGACCTGGCGGCCGAACTGGCGGTGCGCGGCGTGGTTAACCGCGAAGACCTGGCCGAGCAGTCGATCGACGATCTGCTCGACATCGACGGCATCGACGAAGAGCGTGCCGGCAAGTTGATCATGGCCGCCCGAGCCCACTGGTTCGAGTAATTAGGCGCGGCCTGAGGAGAGAAGTGCATGACGCAAGTCACGGTGAAAGAACTGGCCCAAGAGGTCGAGGCACCGGTAGAGCGCCTGCTGCAGCAGATGCGTGAGGCAGGTCTGCCGCACACCGACGCCGGTCAGGTAGTGACCGACAATGAGAAGCAGACCCTGCTGACTCATTTGAAGAGCAGCCACAAGAGCAAGGCGGAAGAGCCGCGCAAGATTACCTTGCAGCGCAAAACCACCAGCACGCTGCGTGTCGCCGGTAGCAAGAGCATCAGCGTAGAAGTACGCAAGAAGAAAGTATTCGTGCAGCGCAGCCCGGAAGAGATTCAAGCTGAGCAGAAACGCGAGCAGGAAGAGCGCCGCGCCGCTGAAAACGCCGCGCGCGAGAAGGTCGAGGCCGAAGTTCGCCAGCGTAACGAGGAGCAGGCACGCCGTCAGGCCGCCGAGGCCCAGGCAGCTGCGCCTGCGCCAAAGGCCGAGCCGGCTCCGGTTGCTGCTGCCCCGGTAGTGGCCAACGCGCCGGTGTCCGAAGACGCTGCCGCCCGTGCTGCCGAGCGCAAAAAAGACGAGACCCGCCGCAACGAAAGCCGTTCCCGTGACGACGACCGTCGCGGTGGTGGCCCGGCTGCCGCCGGCCGTGGCGATGCGCCACGCATGTCGGTCAAGGTCAAGGTCAAGGAGAAGGAAAAGGCTCCGACTCCACGCGCAGCCCCTCGTACCACCGACGAAGAAAGCGATGGCTTCCGTCGTCGCGGCGGCAAGGGCAAAGGCAAGAAGCGCAACCAGCACGGCTTCCAGAACCCGACCGGTCCCGTCATCCGTGACGTCACCATCGGCGAAACCATCACGGTTTCGGAGCTGGCCAACCAGATGTCCGTCAAGGGCGCTGAAGTGGTCAAGTTCATGTTCAAGCTGGGTACCCCGGTCACCATCAACCAGGTGCTCGACCAGGAAACCGCTCAGCTGGTCGCCGAAGAGCTGGGCCACAAGGTCACCCTGGTCAGCGACACCGCCCTGGAAGACTCCCTGGCCGAATCGCTGAAGTTTGAAGGCCAGACCGAGTCGCGTGCCCCGGTCGTGACCGTAATGGGTCACGTTGACCACGGTAAGACCTCGCTGCTCGACTACATCCGTCGTGCCAAGGTTGCTGCCGGCGAAGCCGGTGGTATCACCCAGCACATCGGTGCCTACCACGTCGAAACCGACCGTGGCATGGTCACCTTCCTCGACACCCCGGGCCACGCTGCGTTTACCCAGATGCGTGCCCGTGGTGCCAAGGCTACCGACATCGTCATCCTGGTGGTGGCGGCGGACGACGGCGTGATGCCGCAGACCCGCGAAGCCGTACAGCACGCGAAAGCTGCTGGCGTGCCGCTGGTCGTTGCAGTGAACAAGATCGACAAGCCAGGTGCAGACCTGGACCGCATCCGCAACGAGCTGTCCGTCGAAGGCGTGACCTCCGAGGACTGGGGTGGTGACACTCCGTTCGTCAAGGTTTCGGCGAAGATGGGTACCGGCGTCGATGAGCTGCTCGAAGCCGTTCTGCTGCAGGCTGAGATCCTCGAACTCAAGGCCACTCCGACCGCACCTGGTCGTGGTGTCGTGGTCGAGTCGCGCCTGGACAAGGGCCGCGGCCCGGTGGCTACCATCCTGGTTCAGGACGGTACCCTGCGTCAGGGCGACATGGTCCTGGTCGGCTCCAACTATGGCCGCGTGCGCGCCATGCTCGACGAGAACGGCAAACCGGTGAAAGAAGCCGGCCCGTCGATCCCGGTCGAAATCCTTGGCCTGGACGGTACTCCCGACGCCGGCGAAGAGATGTCGGTGGTTGCCGACGAGAAGAAAGCCCGTGAAGTTGCCCTGTTCCGTCAAGGCAAGTTCCGCGAGGTCAAGCTGGCCCGTGCTCACGCCGGCAAGCTGGAAAACATCTTCGAGACCATGGGTCAGGAAGAGAAGAAGACCCTCAACATCGTCCTCAAGACCGATGTGCGTGGTTCGCTCGAGGCGCTGCAGGGTTCGCTCGGCGGCCTGGGCAACGACGAAGTTCAGGTTCGCGTGATCGGTGGCGGCGTCGGTGGTATCACCGAGAGCGACGCCAACCTGGCACTGGCCTCGAACGCGGTGCTGTTCGGCTTCAACGTGCGTGCCGATGCCGGTGCGCGCAAGATCGTCGAGCAGGAAGGTCTGGATATGCGTTACTACAACGTGATCTACGACATCATCGAAGACGTCAAGAAGGCCCTGACCGGCATGCTCGGCAGCGATGTTCGCGAGAACATCCTGGGCGTGGCCGAAGTGCGCGACGTGTTCCGTTCGCCGAAGTTCGGCGCCATCGCCGGCTGTATGGTCATCGAAGGTACTGTGTACCGCAACCGTCCGATCCGCGTACTGCGCGACGACGTGGTGATCTTCGAAGGCGAGCTGGAATCGCTGCGTCGCTTCAAGGACGATGCTGCCGAAGTGCGTAACGGCATGGAGTGCGGTATTGGCGTCAAGAGCTACAACGACGTCAAGGTCGGCGACAAGATCGAAGTCTTCGAGAAAGTCCAGGTGGCTCGTACCCTGTAAGGGTGAGCCCGTTGCCAACCCCCGTTGCAGGGCGGTTGGCAGCGTCTCTGCAGGCAGCGCCCGGTCAGGCCAGAAGCTTGACCGGGCGTTTGCCGCTTTAAGTTACAGGTAGCCAGAATGGCCAAAGAATATAGCCGTACCCAACGCATTGGCGATCAGATGCAGCGCGAGCTGGCCGAGCTGATCCGCCGCGAAGTCAAGGACCCACGCGTGGGCCTTGTGACCATCACCGCCGTCGACGTCAGCCGCGACCTGGGCCACGCCAAGGTGTTCATCACCGTCATGGGCGAAGAAACCCCGGACGCCGTGCAGCAGTCGCTCAAGGCCCTGAACAGCGCCGCGAGCTTCCTGCGCCTGCACCTGGGCCGCTCGATGCAGCTGCGCAGCGTGCCGCAACTGCACTTCCACTTCGACGAAAGCGTCAGCCGCGGTGTCCACCTGTCGGCACTGATCGAGCGCGCGGTTGCCGAAGACCGTCTGCACAAGGATGCCGACAAGCCGGACGCCGAGGAGTAAGCGGTGGCCCAGGTCAAACGTATCCGCCGCAACGTCAGCGGCATCATCCTGCTCGACAAGCCGCTGGGGTTCACCTCCAACGCCGCGCTGCAAAAAGTTCGCTGGTTGCTTAACGCGGAAAAGGCCGGCCACACCGGCAGCCTCGACCCGCTGGCCAGTGGTGTGCTGCCGCTGTGCTTCGGTGAAGCCACCAAGTTCTCGCAGTACCTGCTCGATTCCGACAAGGGCTACGAGACAGTGATGCAGATGGGCCAGACCACCACTACCGGGGATGCTGAAGGCGAAGTCCTGAAGACCCGCGAGGTGACCGTTGGTCGCGCCGACATCGAGGCGGTGATCCCGCGTTTTCGCGGGCAGATCCAGCAGATACCGCCGATGTACTCGGCCCTCAAACGCGATGGCCAGCCGCTGTATAAACTGGCGCGTGCAGGGGAAGTAGTGGAGCGCGAGGCGCGTTCTGTTACTATTGGCCGGCTTGAACTGCTCGAGTGCGAAGGCACCCGTGCACGCCTGTCGGTTGGCTGCAGCAAAGGCACCTATATCCGTACGCTGGTCGAGGATATGGGCGAGGCGTTGGGCTGTGGTGCCTACGTCGCCGAATTGCGCCGTACCCAGGCAGGCCCCTTCGAACTGGCGCAGACCGTCACCCTCGAAGAGCTCGAAGCGGCCCACGCCGAAGGTGGCAACGAAGCGCTCGATCGCTTCCTGATGCCGTCCGACAGCGGGCTGCAAGACTGGCCGCTGGTGCTGTTGTCCGAGCACAGTTCGTTTTACTGGCTGCATGGCCAGGCAGTACGCGCCCCGGATGCCCCACAGTTCGGCATGGTCCGGGTGCAGGATCACAATGGTCGCTTCATCGGTATCGGTGAAGTGAGCGAAGACGGGCGCATTGCGCCGCGTCGGCTGATTCGGTCGGAATGACCGAACCCACAGGGCGAGGTCAACGCTTTGCCCTGCGGACTCGAGGATGGCTGTCAGTAGGCACGGTCATTACTCTTTTTATTAATACAGGGATCCAGTCCCTGGCCTATTGGACCCCGCTTGCGGGTTCCGTTTATCAGGAGAAGCCAAATGGCCCTCAGCGTCGAAGAAAAAGCCCAAATCGTTGCAGACTATCAGCAAGCCCAAGGCGACACCGGTAGCCCGGAAGTTCAGGTTGCCCTGCTGACCTTCAACATCAACAAGCTGCAAGGCCACTTCAAGGCCAACGAAAAAGACCACCACTCGCGTCGTGGCCTGATTCGCATGGTTAACCAGCGTCGTAAGTTGCTGGACTACCTGAAGGGCAAAGACACCACTCGTTACAGCGCCCTGATCGGTCGCCTGGGCCTGCGTCGCTAATAGCGGCCTGGTCAGTGGTGTGCATGGCGTGTCGCAAGCTTCGGCTATGCTGCTTCGCAGCATTGTCGTCGGGCACGCCACGCGTATCTCCGAGGTTGGCAGCCTGGCAATGCTGAGCGGATTGTTCCGCTTGGCGCCAGGCTCCCAGCCTCGTGTTGTATCTGGACGGTCAATGGGGCCGATTCCCCGTTCTGCCCAAGAATTCGCAAGAACCAGTTCCCCCAAGAGCCACTGAAAGGTAGGAAACCGTGAACCCGGTAATCAAGAAATTCCAGTTCGGTCAATCGACCGTTACTCTCGAAACGGGCCGCATTGCCCGTCAGGCAACCGGCGCCGTGCTGGTTACCGTCGACAACGACGTCACCGTGCTGGTGACCGTGGTCGGTGCCAAGCAAGCCGACCCGGGCAAGGGCTTCTTCCCGCTGTCCGTGCACTACCAGGAAAAAACCTACGCCGCCGGCAAGATCCCAGGTGGTTTCTTCAAGCGTGAAGGCCGTCCTTCCGAGAAAGAGACCCTGACCTCGCGCCTGATCGACCGCCCGATCCGCCCGCTGTTCCCGGAAGGCTTCATGAACGAAGTGCAGGTTGTCTGCACCGTGGTTTCGACCAGCAAGAAGACCGACCCGGACATCGCCGCGATGATCGGTACCTCGGCTGCCCTGGCGATCTCCGGCATTCCGTTCGAAGGCCCGATCGGCGCTGCCCGCGTTGCCTTCCACGAAAGCACCGGCTACCTGCTGAACCCGACCTACGAGCAGCTGCAGGCTTCGAGCCTGGACATGGTCGTGGCCGGTACCGAATCGGCTGTACTGATGGTTGAGTCGGAAGCCCAAGAGCTGACCGAAGACCAGATGCTGGGCGCCGTACTGTTCGCCCACGACGAATTCCAGGCCGTGATCAAGGCGGTCAAAGAGCTGGCTGCCGAAGCTGCCAAGCCGACCTGGGACTGGAAACCAGCGGTTGCCAACACCGAGCTGTTCAACGCCATCCGCGCTGAGTTCGGCGAAGCCGTATCCCAGGGCTACACCATCACCGTCAAGGCCGACCGCTATGCGCGTCTGGGCGAGCTGCGTGACCAGGCCATCGCCAAGTTCTCCGGCGAAGAAGGCCAGCCATCGGCCGGCGAAGTCAAAGAGATCTTCGGCGAAATCGAATACCGCACCGTTCGCGAAAACATCGTCAACGGCAAGCCACGTATCGATGGCCGCGACACCAAGACCGTGCGCCCGCTGAACATCGAAGTCGGTGTGCTGCCAAAAACCCACGGCTCGGCCCTGTTCACCCGTGGTGAAACCCAGGCCCTGGTGGTTGCCACCCTCGGTACCGCCCGTGATGCCCAACTGCTGGACACCCTCGAAGGCGAGAAGAAAGACCCCTTCATGCTGCACTACAACTTCCCGCCGTTCTCGGTGGGCGAGTGTGGCCGCATGGGCGGTGCCGGTCGTCGCGAAATCGGCCACGGCCGTCTGGCCCGTCGTTCGGTCCAGGCCATGCTGCCTGCCGCTGACGTGTTCCCCTACACCATCCGTGTAGTGTCGGAAATCACCGAATCCAACGGTTCCAGCTCCATGGCCTCGGTCTGCGGTGCTTCGCTGGCCCTGATGGACGCCGGTGTACCGATGAAGGCGCCGGTTGCCGGTATCGCCATGGGCCTGGTCAAGGAAGGCGAGAAGTTTGCCATCCTCACCGACATCCTCGGTGACGAAGACCACCTGGGCGATATGGACTTCAAGGTTGCCGGTACCGCCAAAGGTGTTACCGCGCTGCAGATGGACATCAAGATCAACGGCATCACCGAAGAGATCATGGAAATCGCCTTGGGCCAGGCCCTGGAAGCGCGCCTGAACATCCTCGGCCAGATGAACCAGATCATCGGCGAGTCGCGTACCGAGCTGTCGGCCAACGCCCCGACCATGATCGCGATGAAGATCGACACCGACAAGATCCGTGACGTCATCGGTAAAGGCGGCGCCACCATTCGCGCCATCTGCGAAGAGACCAAGGCTTCGATCGACATCGAAGACGACGGCTCGATCAAGATCTTCGGCGAGACCAAGGAAGCGGCAGATGCTGCCAAGCAGCGCATCCTGGGCATCACCGCCGAGGCCGAGATCGGCAAGATCTACGTCGGCAAGGTCGAGCGCATCGTCGACTTCGGCGCCTTCGTCAACATCCTGCCGGGCAAGGACGGCCTGGTGCACATCTCCATGCTGAGCGATGCTCGCGTCGAGAAAGTCACCGACATCCTGAAAGAAGGCCAGGAAGTTGAAGTACTGGTACTGGACGTGGACAACCGCGGCCGTATCAAGCTGTCGATCAAGGACGTTGCCGCTGCCAAGGCATCGGGCGTCTGATTCGGCCTTCGGGCTGAATGCAAGGACCCCTCGGGGGTAGTGCTGTAACCGGGGCTGCAAGGCAGCCCCGGCGGCACTATCACCGAGGGGTCTTTTTTTGTGCCTGGCCACTTGCATCTTGCACGTAGCAAACGGGCGAAGATTGCAAATTGCACGACCGATGATCTTGTGGTTTTTCTCTAACTCATTGTTTTTAAAGGGAACAAGCGAAACGTAAAAGCTGGCACGTGGCGTGCAATCTATCTGTTACCTGCCGCCAAAAACCACGGCGCAGACCTTTCGAACAACAGGAGTGACCCACATGAAGAAGTTCGCCATTGCTGCCGCTACTGCTACCGCTCTGACCCTGACCATGGCTAACGCGGCATTCGCCCAACAGTCCACCCAGGCCCCTATGCAGTTGGCGGCCGGTGAGGTGACCAAAGCCAAGGAAGCGACCTCTGACACCTGGATCACCACCAAGGTGAAGGCTGACCTGATGACCGAGAAAGGCGTACCAGGCAGCGACATCAAGGTTGAAACCAACAAAGGCGTGGTTTCGCTGTCCTCGGATGTTGCCATCACCGATGCACAGAAAGAGATGGCTGTGGCCATCGCCAAGAAGATCAAAGGCGTACAGGCCGTCTCGGCTGATGGCCTGAAAGCCGATTAAGGAATGTCCCGTCGGCCAAAGGGAATTGGCCAACCTACCCAGCAAAAACCCCGGCATCTGCCGGGGTTTTTTGTTTGTGCAGGATGACCCCGGATCTTTTGGCAGACACGGACCTGTAGGAGCGGATTTAGCCGCGAACACCGGCATAGCCGGTGCCAGCCACCGCGTCGCCTGCTTCGCGGGTAAGTGGCTGCAGTAAGGGATGCTCAATTGACCGGGTTACGCGCCACCACCTCACTCTCGTAACACACCTGCTCGACGATCAGCGGCTCCACCAGCGGCCGGCTGTCACGAAAATGCGCGGTGTGGGTATGGGCCTCATAGGCCGCGTCATCCTGGTAGATCTCGTACAGGTAGATCACGTCAGGGTCTTCGCGGTCCTGGGACACATCGAACACCAGGCAACCCGGCTCGGTGGCCACGGAAGCGGCGGCGTTGGCCTGAATGGCGGTGAGGAAGGCGTCGGCGCTGCCGGGCTTTACCCGGGTCTTGATAAACAGGCTGTACACAGATCACTCCTTTTGTTTTAAATTCTATTGTGAATTGTATACAAGAATAGGAGTGCTACCCATGTCCGATCTACCCAGCCGCCCGGGCCGCCTGAATGGCCTGCGCCATATTGCCTTGCTGGTACCCAACCTGGAGGAGTGCGAGCGCTTCTACGTCGATGTGCTGGGCATGCAGGTGCTGAACCGCGCCAACGAAGACCTGGTGTACCTCACCTGCGGCAACGACAACCTGTCGCTGGGGCGCGGGGCGATGGCAGCCAATGGGTTCCAGACCCTGGACCATTACGGCTTCATCGTCGACAGCGTGGAAGAGCTGGAGGCTTGGTACCAGTACTTCAAGGCCCACGGCGTGACCCTGCTGGACCGCCCGTTCAACCATGGTGACGGGGCGCGCAGTTTCCATTTGCTGGACCCGGCGGGGAACAAGGTGCAGCCGCTGTATCACCCGTCGGTGTCGGGGCAGCGGTTGGGATAGTGCACCGCGGGGCAAGCCCGCTCCCACGCCATCCAACGCTGCGTGGGAGCGGGCTTGCCCCGCGATGAGGGCCTACTCGGCATCCAGGTGCATCGGCGTTACCACCCGGCCATCGCTTTCAGGCTGGCCGAGCGCGGCGTCGATGAAGTACACGCGGTCGTCCTCCAGCTGGCCTTTGTCGACCAGGTAGTCCTTGATGCTGCTGGCCCGTTCCTGGCCCAGGTTGCGCAGCAACACGGCGCTTTCGGCCCATGACTTGATCACCGCCTCGCGCAGCTTGGCGGTGCGCTCGTCGCGGCCCAGTTGCTGCCATTCAGCCGGTGGCTGCTGTTTCAGGCGGTTGCGGTAGATGCCTTCGAGCATCGCCGGCTTGTCGCTGTCGTCCACCACCAGCAGCGAGGCATTGGCCGGCACCTTGTCGCCGCGCCGCTGCAGGATCTTGTACCAGGTGGCCTGGTATTCACGCTCCAGGCGCTGCTGGGCGATCAGCGGGCCATCGCTGGCCTGGGCGGCGGTGCCTTCGATCTCCAGGCGCAGCTCCGGGCGTTCCTTGAGCGCCGAGGCCAGCTTGTCGAGGGCGCCCTGGGCGTCGGGGGTGAGGTCGCTGGAACCCGCGGCGAACGATACGTTGCCCAGGTCCTCGGCACCGCCACCGGAGATCAGCCCGCCGAGCAGCTTGAATGGCGCCTGGGCTGCGCGCAGCACCAGGTTGCGCAGGGTCTGCCAGACAATCGGCATCACGCTGAACTGCGGGTTGTTCAGATCGCCCGTTACCGGCAGCTCGATGGAGATCTTGCCCTCGGTATCTTTAAGCAGGGCGACGGCCAAGCGAATCGGCAGGTCCACCGCGTCGGGGCTGTCGACCTTCTCACCCAGCTGCAACTGCTCCACCACCACCTTGTTCTCGGCCTTGAGCTGGCCATTGGTGATCAGATAGTGCAAATCGAGGTTCAGTCGCCCCTTGCGGATGCGGAAGCCCGCGAACTTGCCGGAGTAGGGGGTCAGGGTGGTCAGCTCGACGCGCTTGAAGCTGGTGGCGATGTCCAGGCTGGCCAGCGGGTTGAACGGGTTGAGCGCGCCCTTGATGGTCACCGGTGCATAGCGGTCCACCTTGCCCTTCACATCGACCTTGGCCGGCACCGACTTGCGGTTGTCGATGGTGCCGATCTGGCCATTGAGCTGCTGCACGGCCGTGGCGAAGTTGGGAGTGAGGGTGAGGTCGGCGAAATTGGCCGAGCCGTCATTGATGTTGATCTGGCCGATGCGAATGCCCAGCGGCTTGTCGGCTCTGGCGCTTTTGCTGGCGGCCGGCTTCTGGCTGGTGGCAGTCGCCCCGGCCGGTTGCGGGATCAGCAGGTCGTCGACGTTGGTGGTGCGGTCTTCGTTGATGATGAAGCGGGCATAGGGTTGCAGCAGGGTCACCTTGTCGATCGACAGGGCGTCACCGTGCACGTATGACAGGCCATCGACGTTGACCTGCTGCCATTTGACGAAGTCGCGGTTCTTGATGGTGTCGAGGGTGTGCAACTGGTTGACCTGGGCCTTGCCGGTGATGGCGAAGGCCAGCGGCGCGGTGTTCTTCAGGTCGACCTTGAGGTCGCTGGAGAGCATGCCGCTGCGCAGCTCCAGGCGAATGAACGGGCTGATGTAGGCCTGGGCCACGCGCAGGTCGATGTCGCGGGTGGCCACATCCAGCTTGGCGGTGACCGGTGCCAGGTTGACCTGGCCGGCCGCCTGCAATTTGCCCTGCTTGCCCACCCCGGTGTCGAGCTTGAGGGTAAAGGGCGACTGGTTGAGGCTGTCGAAGTTTTGCAGATCGAGGTTGAGCGGGCCGACGTCCAGCGCCACCGGCTCCTTCTGGCTACGGTCGGCCAGGTGCACCAGGTAGTTGCGCGCCTGCACATCCTTGAGCAGCACCTGCCAGGGCTTGCTGGGCGCCTTGGCGGCCTTCTCTTTGTCGGTCGGTTCGGCGGCGGCGGGCTCGGCTTTTTCTTTTTCTGTGGCCTTGGCCGGCTGGCTGGCGAACAGCTTCTGCCAGTCGAGCTGGCCGTCTTTTTCCAGTGCCGCCCAGGTTTCCAGCTTCTCGCTGCGCACCTTGCCGACGGTGACCAGCTGCTTGGCAAGGTCAATGGAGGTTTCACTCACCTCAAGGCTGGCCAGCCGCGCCAGCGGGCGGCCGTCCGGGGCCTTGATGGCGAAGGGGGCAACCCGCAGCTGGACGTTGTCCAGCAGCAGCTCGGTGTCTTTGGCGAGGTTGAGTTTGTAGTGGGTCTGGAGGTTGAGCACGCCGTCTTCGAGCACCAGCGGTACGGCGTCGCGTACGTAGGGCCAGAACAGCTTCATCTTGCCGTCGGCGACCTTCAAGGTGCCCTCGGAGGCGATCGGCGCCAGGCTCAGGGTGCCGCTCCAGTCGATGCGCCCGCCATTCGGGCCGTTGGCCACCAGGGTCATGTCGGCGTTGTCGTTGGGCAGGGTGCTGAGGTTTTTCAGCTCAAAGTTCATTGCGTCGTAGAGGAATTCGATCGGCTCGCTGGGGCGCAGGTCCTCGAAGTGCAGGTAGCCCTCGTTGAGCTTGATACTGCCGATGCGCAGCGGGAACGGATCGCTGGGCGGCTGGTCGGCCTTGGGCTCGCTGGGCGGCAGCTTGAACAGCCGGGTCAGGTTGAGGCTGCCGTCCTTGGCGAACAACAGCTCGGTGCGCGGCTTGTCCAGCTCCACCGCGTCCAGGTGCAGGGCTTTGGTCCACAGGCTGTCCAGCGACAGGTTGGCGTACAGGCGTTCGAAGCCCACCTGCTCCTTGCCGGGCTCGCCGATCTGCAGGCCCCACAGGGTCAGCTCGAGGCTGAACGGGTTGAGCTCGATGCGCTGCAGGTGGGCCGGCAGCGTGGCGTACTGGGCCAGTTGCTGGTTGGCGATGCGCAGGGCAATGCCGGGGAGTATGAGGAAGCCGAGCAGGCTGTACAGGGCCACGAGGGCCAGCAGGGCGCCGACGGCGCGGGTCAATCCTTTGGGCATGTGTCGCATCGTCTGTATCAGGCTGGGGTGCTTGGAGTATGGCACGTTAAATGGGTTCCGCTGAGCCGACCAAAATACCTTATTCAAGGCCCATGCGCCGCCGGGCGCGGTGCGCCGAGCCATCGCGCATGGCCCAGCGCAGCAGCGGTGCGGTCCTGGCCAGGCCCAGGCGCACCAGGCGTCGCTCCAGTGCCGACTGCTCAAGCTCCAGCATCCGCGCGGCCCACTCTGGCAGCAGGTCGATACCGGCCTTGAGCATCAGCTTGCCGACCGGTTCGGCCAGGCGGCTGGGGGCCGGGGCGCGCAGCAGAATGTCGACCACCTCCAGGCTACGGGCACTGCATTGCAGTTGTGGGCGCAGGCGTTGCAGGTAGGCCTCGACTTCGGCGCAGGAGCGCGGCACGTCGCGCGCCCCCAAGCGTTCGGCAATCAGGGCGATCTCGTTGTAGTAGGCATCTTGCTGGGCGCGCGGCAGGTGCGGGTTGCGGTAGCGCAGGTGGGCGGCGAGGAAGCTGCTCACCTCGGCCACGTGCACCCAGGTCAGCAGGTCGGGGTCGCTGGCGGCATAGGGGCGCCCGTCGGGGGCGGTGCCGACCACTTGCAGGTGAATGGTGCGCACCTTGTCGATCAGCCATTCGGCGTCGCGCAGCGAGCCGAAGGTGGTGCCGGAGATGAACTGGCTGGTACGGCGCAGGCGCCCGAGCAGGTCATGGCGAAAGTTCGAGTGGTCCCACACCCCGGCCAGGGCCAGCGGGTGCAGCAGTTGCAGCATCAATGCGCTGATGCCGCCCACCAGCATGCTCGGGAAGTCACCGTGCACCTGCCAGCTGATGCTTTGCGGGCCGAACAGCCCCGGGTCGCCCTTGGGCGTTTCCAGGTCGAGCTGGCCGAGGGCCAGCCCGGTGAGGCTCATGACCTGGGTTTCGATACGGCGGCGTAGAGCTTCCATGGCGGCCTTGCTGTCGGGCGGCCACCCGGGCCGCGGGTTACTGGTTGAGGCGCGTGTCGATCAGCCCCTGCACAACGCTGGGGTCGGCCAGGGTGGAGGTATCCCCCAGGTTGTCCAGCTCGTTGCAGGCGATCTTGCGCAGTATACGCCGCATGATCTTGCCCGAGCGGGTCTTGGGCAAGGCCGGCGCCCACTGGATCAGTTCCGGCTTGGCGAAGCTGCCGATCTCCTTGCTGACCAAGGCCAGCAGCTCGGCCTTGAGCGCGTCGTCGGCCGTCACGCCGTTCATGGGGGTGACGAAGGCATACACGCCCTGGCCCTTGAGGTCGTGGGGGTAGCCGACCACGGCGGCCTCGGCGACGCTGTCGTGCAGCACCAGGGCGCTTTCCACCTCGGCGGTGCCGATGCGGTGGCCGGACACATTGATCACATCATCGATACGCCCGGTGATCCAGTAGTCGCCGTCGGCATCGCGGCGCGCGCCGTCACCGGTGAAGTAGTAGCCGGGCAGGGGCTTGAAGTAGGTGTCGACCATGCGCTGGTGGTCGCCGTACACGCTACGGATCTGCCCCGGCCAGCTGGCCTTGATCGCCAGCAGCCCGGCACCGGGGCCTTCGATGAGCTTGCCCTGTTCATCCAGCAGCACCGGCTGCACGCCGAACATGGGCTGGGTGGCGCAGCCGGGTTTGAGCCGTGGCGTGCCGGGCAGCGGGGTAAGCATGATGCCGCCGGTTTCGGTTTGCCACCAGGTGTCGACGATGGGGCAGCGCTTTTGCCCGACCTGTTCGAAGTACCACTCCCAGGCTTCGGGGTTGATCGGCTCGCCAACGCTGCCGAGCAGTCGCAGGCTTTTGCGCGAGGTGCCCTGCAGCGGCCCGGCGCCTTCGCGCATCAGCGCGCGCAGGGCGGTGGGGGCGGTGTAGAAGATGTTCACCTGGTGTTTGTCGACCACCTGCCAGAAGCGCGAGGTGTCCGGGTAGTTGGGTACCCCTTCGAACATCAGCGACACCGCGCCGTTGGCCAGCGGGCCGTAGACGATGTAGCTGTGGCCGGTGACCCAGCCCACATCGGCGGTGCACCAGAACACCTCGCCGTCGCGGTAGTCGAACACCGTCTTGAAGGTGAGGGTGGCCTGCAGCAGGTAGCCGCCGGTGGTGTGCAGCACGCCCTTGGGTTTGCCGGTGCTGCCGGAGGTGTACAGGATGAACAGCGGATCTTCGGCGCCCATCGGCTCGGGCGGGCAGTCGTCGCCGGCGTTTTCGCATGCCTGGTGGTACCAGAGGTCGCGCCCCTCGCTCCAGGCGACATCGCCACCGGTGCGCCGCACAACCAATACGCTGCTGACTGCCGGGCAACTGGCCAGGGCCTTGTCGACGTTTTGCTTGAGCGGTATGCGCTTGCCGCCGCGTACGCCTTCGTCGGCGGTGATCACGGTGCGGCAGTCGGCGTCGAGGATGCGGTCACGCAGGGCGTCGGGGGAAAAACCACCGAACACCACCGAATGGATGGCGCCGATGCGCGTGCAGGCGAGCATGGCGTAGGCGGCCTCGGGGATCATCGGCATGTAGATGCACACCCGGTCACCCTTCTTCACCCCGCGCGCTTTCAGGGCGTTGGCCAGGCGGCAGACCTGCTTGTGCAGTTCGCGGTAGGTGATGGCCTTGCTGTCGGTAGGCTCGTCGCCTTCCCATAACAGCGCAGTCTGTTCGCCGCGCCGGGCCAGGTGGCGGTCGATGCAGTTGTAGCTGACGTTCAGTTGGCCGCCGTCGAACCAGCGGGCTTTGCCTGTCTTCAGGTCGCACTGCTGCACGCTTGACCAGGGTTTGACCCAGTCCAGGCGCTTGGCCTGTTCGGCCCAGAAGGTGTCGGGGTCTTCCACCGACTGGCGGTAGAGGCGCTGGTAGTCAGCGTCGGTAAGCGTGGCGGCCTGGCTGGTGGCCAGGGCGTGGGGATAGTTGCGGATATCGAACATGGCGGGTGGTCCTGCTCTTGTTAGGGGCGAGGGACTGCGGCGGTTATTCGATGGACAGTGTAGCCAGAGGTGATGTTCCTTGAGGAACATGCGGTCCTCGTAGGAGCGGCCTTGTGCCGCGATGGGCCGCAGAGCGGCCCCGGGGTTTCAGCGTTGACGCATCAATGCTCCGGGGCCGCTTCGCAGCCCTTTCGCGGCACAAGGCCGCTCCTACAAAGAGCGGTTGTGCATCGGGGGGAGTCAGCCGCGGTGACGCCCGCGGAAGTAGTTGATCAGGCCCTGGGTGGAGCCATCTTCTGCATTTTCTTCCAGGCTGCCGACCAGGCGCTGGTACACGCCCTTGCCCAGCTCCTTGCCCAGCTCCACGCCCCACTGGTCGAAGGCGTTGATGCCCCAGATCACGCTTTGCACGAACACCTTGTGCTCG
This sequence comes from Pseudomonas xanthosomatis, assembly GCF_019139835.1. Classification (NCBI taxonomy): domain Bacteria; kingdom Pseudomonadati; phylum Pseudomonadota; class Gammaproteobacteria; order Pseudomonadales; family Pseudomonadaceae; genus Pseudomonas; species Pseudomonas xanthosomatis. Next base: position 1,589,670 of record NZ_CP077075.1, read on the forward strand.
TACATCGCCACCAGTGCGCCGAGGCGGCGCGGGCTGATGCGCTCGACCACCAGGGTGTTGCTCGGGCGGTTGCCCGGGATCACCTTGTGCGGCGCCAGCTTGGCGATGTCGGCTTCGTTCAGGCCCTTGGCGCGCAGCTCGCTTTCGGCTTCTTCACGGGTTTTGCCGAGCATCAGCGCCTGGCTTTGCGACAGGCAGTTGGCGTACAGCCACTGGTGGTGGTCGGCCACCGGGTTGAAGCTCACCACCGGCACGATGAAGTCGGCCGGGATCAGTTGGGTGCCTTGGTGCAGCAACTGGTGGTAGGCATGCTGGCCGTTGCAGCCGACGCCACCCCAGATCACCGGGCCGGTGTCGGTTTTCACCGGCGTGCCATCGGTCAGCACGCTCTTGCCGTTGGACTCCATGTCCAGCTGCTGCAGGTGCTTGGTGATGTTGCGCAGGTAGTGGTCGTACGGCAGGATCGCGTGGCTGTTGGCGTTCCAGAAGTTGCCGTACCACACCCCCAGCAGGGCCAGCAGCACCGGCATGTTCTTGTCGAACGGCGCGGTCTGGAAGTGCTGGTCCATGGTGTAGGCGCCAGACAGCAGCTCCTTGAAGTTGGCGGTGCCGATGGCCAGGGCGATCGGCAGGCCGATGGCCGACCACAGCGAGTAGCGCCCGCCCACCCAGTCCCACATCGGGAAGATGTTCTCTTCGCGGATACCAAACGCCACGGCCGCCGCCTTGTTGCTCGACACGGCGATGAAGTGGCGGTACAGCTCGGCTTCCGAGCCGCCTTGGGCGAGGTACCAGGTACGCGCTGCCATGGCGTTTTTCAGGGTCTCGAGGGTGTTGAACGACTTCGACGAGACGATGAACAGCGTGGTTTCGGCGCGCAGGTTGGCCGACAGCTCATGGAACTCGCTGCCGTCGATATTGGCCAGGTAGTGGCAGCGCACGCCGCGTTGGGCGTAGGGCAGCAGGGCCTCGGAGACCAGCTCCGGGCCAAGGAACGAGCCGCCGATGCCGATGTTGACCACGTCGGTGATCGGCTTTTCGCTGTACCCGCGCCACAGGCCGTCGTGGATGCGCCCGACCAGCTCGGTGATCTGGTTCAGCACCTTGTGCACGTCGGGCATCACGTTGACGCCGTTGACGCTCAGCTTGTCGCCGACCGGGCGGCGCAGGGCGGTGTGCAGCACCGGGCGGCCTTCGGAGGCGTTGATGATCTCGCCGCTGAACATCGCCTTGATGGCGTCGGCCAGCTCGACTTCGTTGGCCAGGTTGACCAGCAGGTCGCGGGTTTGCTCGGTGATGAGGTTCTTCGAGTAGTCGAGGAACAGCCCGCAACTGCTCAGGGAAAACTGGTCGAAGCGCTTGCCGTCGGCGGCGAAGGCTTCGCGCATGCTGAAGCCCTGCATGGCGTCGCGGTGTTGCGCAAGCGCCTGCCAGGCCGGCAGCGCAGTGACATCGTGGGGGGTGCGGTAATACGCCATTGCGGATGGTTTCCTTGGGGCATGGTCAGGCTTTGACACTGGCAGTCTTTGCCAGTTGCAAGCTGCTCATTATAGGCAATGGCTGCAAGGCGGGAATGGGGGAGGGTGGGGCGGGGGATGAAATATTCTCGAGGGCGCGCTGCTTGTCTTGTGGGAAGCGGCCTTGTGTCGCGATGGGCTGCAAAGCAGCCCTGACAATCTTGCATGATGCAGAGATCTTGGGGCCGCTACGCAGCCCATCGCGGCACAAGGCCGCTCCCACAGGAGGCCGCGCCAGATCAGGCGGTCGGTGCTTCCAGGTGCAGATACAGGTTGTCGATCAACCGGGTGTTACCCATGTACGCGGCAGCAATCACCACCAGGTCGCGGTCATCGACCTGCGCCGGGCGCAGGGTCAGGGCGTGGCGTACTTCCAGGTAATCCTTGCGAAAGCCCGCTGCGTCCAGCTGCGCCTGGCCATCGGCGACCAGCGCCGCGAAGTCGCGCTGGCCACGGCGGATCGCTTCGGCCATGGTGCTGAGCACGCGATACAGCGCCGGGGCGGCAGCGCGATGCTCGGCGCTCAGGTAGCCATTGCGCGACGACAGCGCCAGGCCGTCTTCGGCGCGCACGGTTGGCTCGCCGATGATCTGGATCGGCATGTTCAGGTCGCGCACCATGGCGCGGATCACCGCCAGTTGCTGGAAGTCCTTCTCGCCGAACACGGCAAGGTCCGGCTGGACCATGTTGAACAGCTTGCTGACTACCGTGGCCACACCCTCGAAGTGCCCCGGGCGGCTGGCGCCGCACAGGCCTTCGGACAGTTGCGGCACGCTGACCCGGGTTTGCACGGCCATGCCGTCGGGGTACATCTCTTCGACGGTGGGGGCGAACAATAGCTGGCAGCCGGCTTCGAGGAGTTTTTCCTGGTCGGCGGCGAGGGTGCGCGGGTACTTGTCGAGGTCTTCGCCGGCACCGAACTGCAGCGGGTTGACGAAAATGCTGGCGACCACGAAGTCGGCGCGTTGTGCGGCCTTGGTTACCAGCGCGGCATGGCCGCTGTGCAGGTTGCCCATGGTCGGCACGAAGCCGATGCGCTTGCCTTCGCCACGGGCGCGGGCCACGGCGGCGCGCAGTTCACGGACGGTCTTGACGGTATTCATGCGCTGAACCCATGTTCGCTGGCAGGGAAGCTGACGCTTTTGACCGCCTGCACGTAGGCGGCCAGGGCGCTGTGGATGTCCGGCTGGCCGGCCATGAAGTTCTTCACGAACTTCGGCACGCGGCCGGTGAGCGACAGGCCGAGCATGTCGTGCAGCACCAGTACCTGGCCATCGGTGGCGCTGCCGGCGCCGATGCCGATCACCGGGATGCTCACCGCCTGGGTGATCTCCGCGGCCAGTTCGCTGGGCACGCATTCGAGCAGCAGCATGGCGGCGCCGGCCTGTTCCAGGGCGATGGCGTCGGCGCGCATCTGCCGCGCCTGGGCCTCGGCGCGGCCCTGCACTTTATAGCCGCCGAGCACGTTGACGGTTTGCGGGGTCAGGCCCATGTGCGCGCACACCGGCACGCCGCGGTCGGCCAGCAGACGGATGGTCTCGGCCAGCCAGGCGGCGCCTTCGATCTTGACCATGTGCGCGCCGGCGCGCATCAGCTGGGCGGCGTTGGCGAAGGCCAGCTCGGTGGTGGCGTGGGCCATGAACGGCAGGTCGGCAAGAATCAGCGCGCCTTGGTTGCCGCGCTTCACGCAGGCGGTGTGGTAGGCCATGTCGTCATTGCTGACCGGCAGGGTGCTGTCATGGCCTTGCAGGACCATGCCCAGCGAGTCGCCCACCAGCAGCACTTCGACGCGGGCCTCGCTGGCAGCCTTGGCGAAGGTGGCGTCGTAGCAGGTCAGCATGGTGATCTTTTCACCCTTGGCCTTGAGGCCGTTCAGGGTGGTCAGGGTTACTTCAGGCATGTAGGGCATCCTCGTTCAGGCGCTGTGAAACAACTGCGTACAACGCGTGTCTTCATCAATCGGAGCGGCACATCATCATCGTGATGTTCGGGCACAAGTCCGTCCGGGCCTAAATGGGTGATTGCGGCCGTATGGCGCCGCGGGACGCCTATAGTCGTGAGCGGGGTGGGGGAAGTCAATCACCCTGTTACCGCATTGTTACGGCACAGGTGTTACTGGCGTTACCGCCGCCCGAAACGCCCGAATTACAGGCGTTCCAGGCCGACGAACGGGCAGTCCTGCAGCAGCTGCGCGAGCGCGCGGCCGTCGGCAAGCTTGAAGTCGGCGGGTACCAGCTCGGCGAGCGGGTAGAGCACAAAGGGGCGTGCGTGCATGTGGTAGTGCGGCACTTTCAGGCGCGGGACGTCGATGACCTGGTCACCGAACAGCAGCACGTCGAGGTCGAGGGTGCGCGGGCCCCAGCGCTCTTTGCGCACCCGGCCCTGGCCGTTCTCGATGGCTTGCAGGGCGTCGAGCAGTTGCAGCGGCTCAAGCTGGGTGTCGATGGCGGCCACGGCATTGGTGTAGCGCGGCTGGCCGGGTAGCAGCGAGTCGCTGGTGTACAGCGCAGAGGCGGCAGCCAGCTGCGTGCCGCTTAGCAGGCCCAGCGCCTGCAGGGCACTGCGCAGCTGTTCGGCGGGCTCGTCGAGGTTGCTGCCAAGGCCGATGTAGGCGCGGGTGCTGCTCAGTCCCACGCCTGGTCGTCCTCACGCTTGCGCTTGCTGCCACTGCGCTTGCGTTTGCGTGGGCCGGCACCGCTGGCGCCGCTGTCGTCACGGCTGCCCAGCTCGCGGATCATCTCGCGGCGTTCGCTGTCGTTGGCGTCCTGGTAGTCGGTCCACCACTGGCCCAGGCCGTCGGTTTCCTCGCCTGCGCTTTCGCGCAGCAGCAGGAAGTCGTAGCCGGCGCGAAAGCGCGGGTTGTCCAGCATCATGTCGGCGCGCTTGCCGCTACGGCGTGGCAGGCGCTCTTGCATGTCCCAGATCTCGCGGATCGGCAGGGTGAAGCGCTTGGGGATGGCGATGCGCTGGCACTGCTCGGCGATCAGGTCGTGGGCGGCGCCGTTCATGGCGGGAATCGGCGGTACGCCCTGGTTTTGCAGGTGCAGCACACGGCCCGGCAGCGCTGGCCACAGCAGTGCGGCGAACAGGAACGCCGGGGTGACCGGCTTGCCCTGCTTGACGCGCAGGTCGGTGTTGCTCAGGGCCTGGCTGATCAGCGTGTGGGTGTAGGTCGGGCGCTCTTCGAGGGCGTGGCTGCTGGCCGGGAACAGCGGCTCGAACAGGTTCAGGTCGACCAGCATTTCAAAGGTGATGGCGCCCTGGCCGTTGAGGAACAGCTTCAGGCTTTCTTCGAACAGGCGCGCCGGCGGGATGTCGCGCAGCATGCGCGCCAGCTCGCGGATCGGTGCCACGGTGTGCTTCTCGATGCCGAAGTCCAGTTTGGCGGCAAAGCGCACGGCCCGCAGCATGCGTACCGGGTCTTCCTGGTAGCGGTGCGTGGGGTCGCCGATCAGGCGCAGCAGGCGGTTGCGCACATCGTGCATGCCGTTGGCGTAGTCGAGCACGCGCTCGCTGACCGGGTCGTAGTACAGGGCGTTGATGGTGAAGTCGCGGCGCTGCGCGTCTTCTTCCAGGGTGCCGTATACGTTGTCGCGCAGGATGCGGCCACTGGCATTGTGCGAGGAACGGTGGCTGTCGGCCTGGTCCTCGTCCGAGTGCGGGGCGCGGAAGGTGGCGACTTCGATGATGTCGCGGCCGAAATGCACGTGGACCAGCTTGAAGCGCCGGCCAATGATACGGGCATTGCGGAACTCGGCACGCACCTGTTCAGGGGTGGCGCTGGTGGCGACGTCGAAGTCCTTGGGCGTGATGCCCAGCAGCAGGTCGCGCACGCAGCCGCCTACCAGGTAGGCCTCGTAACCGGCCGACTGCAGGCGCTCGACGATGTTCACGGCATGCCGGCTGAACTGGCTGCGCTGCAGCGAGTGCTGGCTCTTGTTGATCACTTCAGGCGTGGTGCGCCTGTGGTGTTGGCCTCGAACGGGCGGGCGGAAAGACTGGAACAGCTTCTTCAGCATGGGATGCACTGTTTGAAGGAATGTTCGGCCAAGGGTATGAGAATGGCCGCATGATGGGCGGGGATTCTAGCATTTACTGGAGGGATGGTGTAGGCGGTATGCCAAGGCCAGTAGCAGAGGGCCAGAAACGACAATGGGGAGCCGAAGCTCCCCACCAAGTCGTTGTGTGCTCTTATTGTTTTTTTGCTGGGCTTCTTGTTTTTGTTGAGTGCCCTGTTCACAAAACCCGAAGCTTGTGAACGACCCCTAAACCAGGGGTGAAGAGCAAACGGATTGCTTTGGTCGCCGAGATGATGCTGACCTTGCGGTCCAATCAGTTCAGGTGCTGCTTTTAAGTGCAGTTTTTGTTGTTCTCTGCCTGATCGTGGGGCAAGCCCCAAACACAACTCCTCTCCAAAAGAATCAGTTAGCTGCGCCTCCGCCGTCTTGTTTTTATTGTGCGTGAGCCGTTTCGTCTTGTTCTTATTTTGAGTTGCAGTGCTTGTTATTGTTCTTGTACCAAACATATAGCAGGTGCCGTGCCAACTTTTGAAAACCCAATGAAACCGGGGGTTTTGGCCATTCCGGCGGCTTTCTGTGCCGGGCAAATGTGGAAATTTCGTTACCGTACGCCTCGTGTGCTGTTACGTCGCAGGGCAGAGGTAACAGATTTTTGCAGGATCTGATCTGTGTTACCTCGGGGGTGCGGCAGGCTTTGCCGGCCCTTTCGCGGGCAAGCCCGCTCCCACAGGTACTGCGCCACTTTTGTGGCCAGTGACGATCCTGTGGGAGCGGGCTTGCCCGCGAAGAGGCCCGAAAGGCCAACGCAGGAGTAGCAGGGCAGGAGGAATCTCCCACCCAGGTGGGGCGGTTACTCGCTGGTGGCGTTGCTCTTGCGCCGCGGGATGCCCAGGCGCTGGCGGCGTTCCCACAGGCACTTGCGGCTGACGCCCAGCTTGCGGGCCAGTTCGGTCTCGGTCATGTGGTCCTGGTGCTCGAGCACGAAGTGCTGGAAGTAGTCTTCCAGTGACAGGTCTTCGGTAGGCTCGTGGCTGGCGTTGTTCGCGCCGCCGCTGGCCAGGGCCGGCAGGCTGTCGAGGCCGTCGTCGTCATCCAGGTCGGCCAGCTCGATGTCGATGCCCAGCAGGTCGGCGGAAATTTCCGCGCTCTCGCTGAGAATCACCGCACGCTCCACGGCGTTTTCCAGTTCGCGCACGTTGCCCGGCCAACTGTAGTGGCGGATGGCTTGTTCGGCTTCGCTGGAGAAATGCAGGTCGTCACGCCCCACCCGCGCGCTCTGGCGGGCGAGGAAGGTATGGGCGATTTCGTTGACGTCGCTGCCACGCTCGCGCAGGGCCGGCAGCTTCAGGGCGATCACGTGCAGGCGGTAGTAAAGGTCTTCACGGAACTGCCCGGCCTTGGCCAGGTTTTTCAGGTCGCGGTGGGTCGCGGCGATCAGGCGCACATCGACCTTTTGCGACTGCACCGAACCCACCCGGCGAATCTCGCCCTCTTGCAGCACGCGCAGCAGGCGAGCCTGGGCTTCCAGTGGCAATTCGCCGATTTCGTCGAGGAACAGCGTGCCGCCGTCGGCGGCTTCCACCAGGCCGGCGCGGCCGGCGCTGGCGCCGGTGAACGCGCCCTTTTCGTGGCCGAACAGCTCGGACTCGATCAGGGTTTCGGGGATGGCTGCGCAGTTCACCGAGATCATCGGTGCCTTTGCCCGGCGCGAAAGGTTGTGCAGGGCGCGGGCCACCAGCTCTTTACCGGTACCCGACTCACCCTGGATCAGCACGTTGGAGTCGGTGGGCGCGACCTTGCGGATCTTCACGTACAGCTCTTGCATGGGCACGCAGGAGCCGATGATGCCGATTTCGCCGTTGGCCGATGCAGCAGGCTTGTCGCTGGCCGCCTTGCCGTTGCCCGGGCGGGCTTCGGCGGCAGGGGCTGCAGCGGCTGCGGCTGGCGCGTTCTGCCGGTCACGCAGGATGCGCGCAACGGCCTGGAGCATCTCGTCGTGGTCGAAGGGTTTGGCGATGTAGTCCACCGCGCCCATTTTCATCGAGTCCACCGCCGAGCGCAGGCTGGCGTAGCTGGTCATGATCAGCACCGGGGTGCCCTGGCCGAGCTTGATCAGCTCGGTGCCCGGGGCGCCGGGCAGGCGCAGGTCGCTGACGATCAGGTCGAAGGTGGCAATGCTGAAGCGTTCCTGGGCTTCCTGCACCGAGCCGGCTTCGCTGACCTGGTACTGGTTCCGTTCGAGCAGGCGGCGCAGGGCCGAACGGATGATGGTTTCGTCTTCGACGATCAGAATGTGCGGCATTGATTCAATTCTCTCGACGGTCTCGAATTTCAGGGGACGTCGCTACGACATGCCGGGGCAGGGTCACGCGGATCCGGGTACCACGTTGCCGTTCGATGTCGGCGGGGCTGTCGATGGTGATTTGCCCATAATGCTCTTCCACGATGGAATAGACCAGCGCGAGGCCCAGTCCGGTTCCTTCGCCCGGGTCCTTGGTGGTGAAGAAGGGTTCGAACAGGCGGTCCATGATGTTTTTCGGGATGCCGCTGCCTTCGTCCTCGACGATCAGGTCGACGGTATGCTCGCTGACATCGCTGCGCACGCGCACGGCGCTGCCGGGCGGCGAGGCGTCGCGGGCATTGGAAAGCAGGTTGATGAGCACCTGGGCCAAGCGTTGCGGGTCGCCCTCGACCCAGTGGTCCGGGTCGCAGAGGTTGAAAAACTGTACTTCGAAATTGCGCCGGTTCAACGCCAGCAGACCAATGGCATCCTGCGCTACCTCCGCCAGGCACACCGGCTCCTCGCTGTTCTGCTGGCTGCCGCCGGCGTGGGCGAAGCTCATCAGCGACTGGACGATGCGCGACACGCGTTTGGTCTGCTCGAGGATCTGGCTGGACAGCTCGATGATCTCGCCATCGCCTTCGCGTTCTTCACGCAGGTTTTGCGCAAGGCAGGCGATGCCGGTGATCGGGTTGCCGATCTCGTGGGCCACGCCTGCGGCCAGGCGGCCGATGCTGGCCAGGCGCTCGGAGTGCACCAGCTTGTCTTCCAGGGCCTGGGTTTCGGTGAGGTCCTCGACCAGCAGCACCAGGCCGCTGTTACCCGGGGCCAGGGGCTCGTCGATGGCCGCCTTGTGCAGGTTGAGCCAGCGCGGCTGGCCGTCGAGGGCCAGCCGCTGCTTGTGCAGGTGTTCGTCGGGTACGTCGATGAACCCCTGCAGCAGGCCGCGCCAGGGCTCGCCGATGGTCACCAGGCGCGAGCCGACCACATGCTTGGCGGCGATGCCGGTGAGCTCCTCCATGGCCTTGTTCCACATCAGGATCTCCTGGTCCTTGGCCAGCGAGCAGACGCCCATGGGCAGCTCTTGCAGGGTCTGGCGGTGGTAGCGGCGCAGGGCGTCGAGCTCGGCGGCAAGGCCGGTCAGGCGCGAGTGGTAGTCCTCGAGGCGGCTTTCGATGAAGTGGATATCTTCGGTGACGTAGTTTTCGTTGCCGGACTTGTAGGGCAGGAAGGTTTCGACCATGTCCTGGGCGACGCTTGGGCCCATCAGGCCGGACAGGTTGGCCTCGATGCGGTCGCGCAGGCGGCGCAGGGCATAGGGGCGGCGCTCGTCGAACGGCAGGTAGAGGTCACGCAGGGCCTGCTCCACCTCTTTTTGTGCAGCCTTGGCGCCCAGCGGCTTGGCCAGCTGGGTGGCGAACTCCTGGGGCGAGGCGGCGTGCAGCTCGCGGCGTTGCGGGCGGCGCACGTTGTCCACCGCGCAGGCCTCGGCGGCGCTGGCCTCCTCGCTGCTGGCGTTGGTGAACAGCGAAATCAGCGTGAACAGCAGCACGTTGGCCGCCAGCGAGCCGATGGCTGCCATGTGCCAGCTGGTGTCGTCCAGTACGTAGATCATGTTCAGCAGCGGGATGTAAAAGCCCTGCAGGTTGCCCAGCAGCGGCAGCAGCATGGTCACCATCCACACCAGCATGCCGGCCAGAAGGCCTGCGATGAAGCCGCGGCGGTTGGCGGTCGGCCAGTACAGTACCGAGAGCACCCCGGGCAGGAACTGCAGGGTGGCGACGAAGGCGACGATGCCCAGATTGGCCAGGCTCTGGTGGTTGTTCTGGGTGAGGTAGAAGACGAAGCCTGCGGTGATGATGGCGACGATCAGCGCCCGGCGGGTCCACTTCAGCCAGCGGTAGATGTTGCCCTCTGCGGGCGGCTGGTACAGCGGCAGCACCAGGTGGTTCAGGGCCATGCCCGACAGCGCCAGGGTGGTGACGATGATCAGCCCGCTGGCGGCCGACAGACCGCCGACGTAGGCCAGCAGCGCCAGGGCCTGGTTGTTGGCGGCGATGCCCAGCCCCAGAGTGAAGTATTCCGGGTTGGTGCTGGCGCCCAGGCGCAGGCCGGCCCACAGCACCAGCGGCACCGCCAGGCTCATCAGCAGCAGGAACAGCGGCAGGCCCCAGCTGGCGCTGACCAGCGAGCGCGGGCTGAGGTTTTCGGTGAAGGCCATGTGGTACATGTGCGGCATGACGATTGCCGAGGCGAAGAACACCAGCAGCAAGGTGCGCCACGGGCCCTCCTGCAGCGGGGTGTGCAGGGCGGCCAGGGCGGTCTGGTTCTGCAGCAGCCACACCTCCAGCTCGTGGGGGCCGCCGAACACGCCGTACAGCGCATACAGGCCGATGCCGCCCAGGGCTAGCAGCTTGATCACCGACTCGAAGGCGATGGCGAACACCAGGCCTTCGTGTTTCTCGCGGGTGGCGATATGGCGCGAACCGAAGAAAATGGTGAACAGGATGATCAGCGCGCAGAAGGCGAACGCCACCCGCGCCTTCACCGGTTCGCCGGTGAGGATGCTGATGGAGTCGGCCACTGCCTGAATTTGCAGGGCCAGCAACGGCAGCACGCCGATCAGCATGAAGATGGTGGTCAGCGCGCCGGCCCAGGTGCTGCGAAAGCGGAACGCCAGCAGGTCGGCCAGCGACGACAGCTGGTAGGTGCGGGTGATCTTGAGGATCGGGTACAGCAGCACCGGTGCCAGCAGGAACGCCCCTGACACGCCCAGGTAACAGGCGAGGAAGCCGTAGCCGTACTGGTAGGCCAGGCCGACCGAGCCGTAGAAGGCCCAGGCACTGGCGTAGACGCCCAGCGACAGGGTGTAGGTCAGCGGGTGGCGGATGACCGCGCGCGGGATCAGCCCGCGTTCGCTGACCCAGGCCACGCCGAACAGCACCAGCAGGTAGGCGGCGCTGATCAGGATCATCTGGGTCAGGCTAAAGCTCATCGGCATCTCGTTGGCTCTGCAGGATGAAGGTGACGACGATCAGGATCAGCCAGAGCAGGTAGGGGCGGTACCAGGCACCGGTCGGTTCGATCCACCAGTCCATGATGGCCGGGGAGAACAGGTAGATCCCCACGACCAGAAGCAGGACCAAACGATAGATGTACATGCTGGCCTCGATGAGTGGGCGCTGCGGGCTTGGACTTATTATTGGCGCAAATGGCTGGGGCGAGGGTAGCCGGAATTGGGGGGCTTAGCCAAGGGGTTGAATTTGTTGGGCTTTTGGGCGTGGTTTTGCCTGTGCCGGCGCCATCGCGGGGCAAGCCCGCTCCCACGGCGCCGATCCGGTCCGCGTGGGAGCGGGCTTGCCCCGCGATGGCGTCGGTACTGATTCAGAGCAATTGTGCCTCTGGCACGCTCATTTGCCGCGCAATACGCTCTGGCCGCCACTGCTGCCTGGCCACCGCCAGCACCTCGGCCGGGCTGGCGCCTTGCAGTTCGGCAGGCGCCTCCTGCCCCAGCGCCCGTAACGCCCGCAGCAACAGCGGCGTCGCCTGGTCGGCCTCGAGCGGTGGCGAACGGTATGACTTGCCCAGCTTGTGCCCGTCCGGCTGCACGATCAGCGGGATGTGCAAATAGCGCGGCTGCGAGAACCCCAGCAACTCTTGCAGGTACAGCTGGCGCGGGGTGTTGTCCAGCAAGTCGGCGCCGCGCACGATGTCAGTCACCCCTTGCCAGGCGTCGTCCAGCACCACCGCCAGCTGGTAGGCGTACAACCCGTCGCGGCGCTGGATGACGAAGTCGCCCACCTCGCGGCCCAGGTGCTGCTCGAAGCGGCCTTGTACGCGGTCGTCGAAGCGGTACAAGAGTTCCGGCACCCGCAGGCGGATCGCCGCGCCTTCGCGGGCGTGGCCTGCGTTGCGGCATAGCCCGGGGTAGATGCCGTCGTAGCCTTCCAGTTGCTTGCGCGAACAGGTGCAGGCATAGGCCAGGCCCATGTTGAACAGGCGGTCGACTACAGCAGCGTAAGCGTCGTGGCGCTGGCTCTGGAATACCACCTCGCCATCCCATTCCAGGCCGTAGCGCTCCAGCGTCTGCAGGATGGCGTCGCGGGCGCCGGGCATCTCACGGGGTGGGTCGGTGTCTTCCATGCGCAGCAGCCAGCGGCCATCGACGGCGCGGGCATCCAGCCAGGAGGCGAGGGCGGCGACCAGCGAGCCGAAGTGCAGGTAACCGCTGGGGGTGGGGGCGAAGCGCCCGATGTAGCGAGGGTCGGTCATGGCTTGCACCGCTGTATAAATGAAGACGGGGCGTACCGCTTGCAGGCTTGCACCTGCAATCAATACGCCCCGTCTTTACGGGATCAGAGGTCAGCCTTTGCCGACGGTCTTTTCCTTTTTCTCCGCGATTTCCTTGCAGTCGAAGCACAGGTCGGCGGTAGGGCGGGCCTCGAGGCGGCGCAGGCCGATCTCGATACCGCAGGAGTCGCACCAGCCGTACTCGTCGGCCTTGATCTTGTCGAGGGTCTTGTCGATCTTCTTGATCAGCTTGCGCTCGCGATCGCGGTTGCGCAGCTCAAGGGCGAATTCTTCTTCCTGGCTGGCACGGTCGGCCGGGTCGGGGAAGTTGGCTGCCTCATCCTTCATGTGGTCCACGGTACGGTCCACACTGACCATCAGCTCGCCTTTCCAGGCATTGAGCAGCTTGGTGAAGTGCTTTTTCATGGGCTCGCCCATGTATTCTTCGCCCTTGGTTTCGACGTAGGGTTCGACACCGTACATGGTCTGGGCTTTTTGCTTTTCTACGGTGGACATGAATAGACCGCCTCTCACTCATCTGATCCAATGCGCAGGCTTGTTTCCATCTCCGGCGCCCGCCGGCCCTGCGACTGCGAGCCGCCGAACTTACCAGATAGATCCGGGGTGCGCTACCCCGCTCTGTGCCTGCTATTGACAGCGACAGTGGCGGCGCGTTCGCTGGCGTGCGCGGGTAGAATCACCAGTCTAGACCCAATTGAGAGAAGGCCCATGGCTCAGCCACACAGTGCGCGCAGTCGCGCCATCGAACCCTTCCACGTCATGGCCCTGCTGGCCCGTGCCAACGAACTGCAGGCTGCCGGCCACGACGTGATCCACCTCGAGATCGGCGAGCCGGACTTCACCACCGCAGCGCCCATCGTCGCCGCCGGCCAGGCCGCGCTGGCCAACGGGCACACCCGCTATACCGCTGCCCGCGGGCTGCCGCAACTGCGCGAGGCGATTGCCGGCTTCTATGGCCAGCGCTACGGCGTAGACCTTGACCCTGAGCGGGTGCTGGTCACCCCGGGTGGCTCCGGCGCCTTGCTGCTGGCCAGCAGCCTGCTGGTAGACCCCGGCAAGCATTGGCTGCTGGCAGACCCGGGCTACCCGTGCAACCGCCACTTCCTGCGGTTGGTGGAGGGCGGCGCGCAGCTGGTGCCGGTGGGCCCGGAGGTCAACTACCAGCTCACCGCCGACCTGGTGGAGCGTTATTGGGACAAGGACACCGTCGGCGCCCTGGTGGCGTCGCCGGCCAACCCCACCGGCACGGTGCTCGACCGCGACGAGCTGGCCAGCCTGTCCAAGGCCACCCGCGAGCACCATGGCCACCTGGTGGTGGACGAGATCTACCACGGCCTGACCTACGGCATGGACGCCCCCAGCGTGCTGGAAGTGGACGACCAGGCTTTTGTGCTCAACAGTTTTTCAAAGTATTTCGGCATGACCGGCTGGCGCCTGGGCTGGCTGATCGCGCCACCCTCGGCGGTGGCTGACCTGGAAAAACTGGCGCAGAACCTTTACATCAGCGCCCCGAGCATGGCCCAGCATGCCGCGCTTTCGTGCTTCGAGCCCGAGACCCTGGCCATTCTGGAAGAGCGCCGCGGCGAGTTCGCGCGCCGGCGCGACTATTTGCTGCCGGCCCTGCGCGAATTGGGCTTCGGCATCGCCGTGGAGCCCCAGGGGGCCTTCTATCTATATGCCGATATCAGCGCGTTCGGCGGTGATGCCTTCGCGTTCTGCCGGCACTTCCTCGAAACCGAGCACCTGGCCTTCACCCCGGGCCTGGACTTTGGCCGCCACCAGGCCGGCCACCATGTGCGCTTTGCCTACACCCAGAGCCTACCGCGCCTAGAGGAGGCGGTGCAGCGCATTGCCCGTGGCCTGCGGAGCTGGCAAGGCTGATGGAGTTCTTACCTGCACTGGAACAGGCACGCCTGCTGCGCCGCTACAAGCGCTTTCTGGCCGACATCGAACTGCCCAACGGCGAGCAATTGACCATTCACTGCCCCAACACCGGCTCCATGCTCAACTGCATGCGCGAGGGCGGGCAGGTGTGGTTCAGCCGCTCCAACGACCCCAAGCGCAAGCTGTCGGGAACCTGGGAAATCATCGAAACGCCCCAGGGGCGGCTGGCCTGCGTCAACACCGGGCGGGCCAATACGCTGGTGGAAGAGGCCTTGCGCGCCGGAGTCATCAGCGAGCTTGCCGGTTTCACCGCACTGCGCCGTGAAGTGGCCTACGGCGAGGAGCGCAGCCGCATCGACTTCTACTTGGAGTTCGCCACAGGCCCCGCTTATGTCGAGGTCAAGAGCGTTACCCTTGGTTACCCCGACACCAACGTGGCGGCCTTCCCCGACGCGGTGACCCAGCGCGGCGCCAAGCACCTGCGCGAGCTGGCGGCGCTGGCGCGCCAGGGTATTCGCGCGGTACAGCTGTACTGCGTGAACCTGACCGGTATCGAGGCGGTGCGCCCGGCCGAGGAGATCGACGCAGCCTACGCCCAGGCCCTGCGCGCAGCGGTGGCCGATGGGGTCGAGGTGTTGGCCTATGGCGCGCGGCTGGATGCCGAGCGCATTGTCATCGATCGCCCGCTGCCGGTGCTGCTGGGTCGTTGAGCCAGATGCCCTGGCTGTCTTCCAGGCAGTCCAGGGCTTCGAGCCAATCGCCGGCACAGGGGCCGGTGATGCATTCGCCGCTGTCGATGATGAACTGCGCGCCGTGGTGCGCGCACTGGATCAGCGTGCCGCTGTCGTCGAGAAAACTGTCGGCGTTCCAGTTCAGGCCGATGCCGCGGTGCGGGCAGCGGTTGCGGTACAGATAGACGGTGCCGTGGCGGCGCACGCCGAACAGTTGCAGGTCGGCAACCTTGAATGCGCGGCTGCGGCCTTCGGCAAGGGCGGCGCTGGGGCAGAGGTAGTGCATTTAAGCCATCTTAATGGTGGGTGACTTGACGCCTCAATGCGAACAATTATCAAATTGCCCGCATTCGCCGCGCCAGGCTGGCTATGGTGCGCAGTTCTGCCGAGCGCCACAAGGCGTGCGGCCCCGCTCTTCTGCAAAGGAATCCCGTGATGCGCCGCCCTTCTGCCCTGATTGCCCTGTGCGCAGGCCTGCTGTTGTCATCCCACACCCTGGCTGCAGAATTGCCGCAGCGCTGGGTCAGCGCCGGTGGCGCCCTCAGCGAATGGATCAGCGCGCTGGGGGGCGAGCAGCGACTGGTGGGGGTCGATACCACCAGCCAGCACCCCGAAACACTCAAGGCGCTGCCGAGCATCGGTTACCAGCGCCAGTTGTCGGCCGAGGGCATTCTCAGCCTGCGCCCGGATGTGCTGGTGGGCACCGACGAAATGGGCCCGCCGCCGGTGCTGGCGCAGATCCGCAAGGCCGGGGTGCGGGTTGAGCTGTTCTCGAGCAAGGCCGAACTGGCTGCGGTGGACGCGAACCTCAAGCAGTTGGGTGCGTTGCTGGGCAGTGAACAGAAAGCCGCTGAACTGGCCGCCGACTACCGCCACCAGTTGGAGGCGCTGCAAGGCCAGATCAAGCAGGCCCAGGCCGGGCAGAAGGCGCCGGGGGTATTGCTGCTGGTCGGGCATGCCGGGGCCAAGCCGTTGATCGCCGGGCAGGGCACTTCGGGCGATTGGGTGCTGCGCCAGGCCGGCGGGCGCAACCTGGCTGAGCACCAGGGCTACAAGAATTTCTCGGTGGAAGCGCTGGCCGCGCTGGACCCGGACGTGGTGGTGTTCTCCGACCGGGCGCTGAGCGGCGAGCAGGCCCTGCAGGCGCTGATCAAGGAAAACCCGGCACTGGCCGGCTCGCGCGCTGTGCGCGAAAAGCGCCTGGTGTCGCTCGACCCGACCCTGCTGGTCGGTGGCCTGGGCCCGCGCCTGCCGGCCACCCTGCATGAGCTGGCGGCCAGCTTCTACCCGGCGGCCAAGGCCAGCCTCAACCCATGAGGCCACGGGTCCGGCCGCGCACGCTGTTTATCGGGCTGGGGCTGCTGTGCCTGCTGGCGGTGTGGCTGTCGCTGGCGCTGGGGCCGGTCAGCCTGCCGCTGATGGACACGCTGCGCGCGGGCTTGCGCCTGCTGGGGGTGCCGCTTGCGGGTGATGGCATTGAGCAGGCCGAGATGATCCTTGGGCAGATTCGTCTGCCGCGCACCCTGCTGGGGTTGGCGGTGGGCGCGGTGCTGGCGCTGTCGGGTGTGGCCATGCAGGGGTTGTTCCGCAACCCGCTGGCCGACCCCGGCCTGGTCGGCGTGGCCAGCGGCGCCGCGCTGGGCGCGGCGGTGGCGATTGTCGGCGGTAGCTGGCTGGGTGGCATGCCTGAATGGTTCGCGCCCTACCTGCTGTCGCTGTGCGCCTTCATCGGCGGGCTGGGGGTGACGGCGATGGTGTACCGGCTGGGGCGGCGAGACGGGCAGACCAACGTCGCCACCATGCTGCTGGCCGGTATTGCCATGACCGCACTTGGCGGCTCGGCGGTGGGCTTGTTCACTTATCTTGCCGATGACGCGACCTTGCGTACCCTGACTTTCTGGAACCTGGGCAGCCTCAATGGTGCCAGTTACGAGCGGCTGTGGCCGTTGCTGCTGGTGGCGGCGGCTGTGGCCCTGTGGTTGCCGCGCAGGGCGCAGGCACTCAATGCACTGCTGCTGGGCGAGTCGGAGGCGCGCCACCTGGGCGTTGATGTGGAGGCGCTCAAGCGCGAACTGGTGTTCTGCACGGCGCTGGGAGTGGGGGCTGCGGTGGCGGCGGCCGGGCTGATCGGTTTCATTGGTTTGGTGGTGCCGCACCTGGTGCGTTTGCTGGCCGGGCCGGACCACCGGGTATTGCTGCCGGGCTCGTTGCTGGCGGGGGGCGCGTTGCTGCTGTTCGCCGACCTGATCGCGCGCCTGGCGCTGGCGCCGGCCGAGCTGCCGATCGGTATTGTCACGGCGTTCATCGGTGCGCCGTTCTTTCTGTTTTTGCTGGTGCGGGGGCGCAACTGATGCTCGATGTCGAAGGGCTCTCGCTGACCCGGGGCAACACCGAGGTGCTGCACGATATCCACCTGCGCCTGCAGCCGGGGCAAGTGCTGGGTGTGCTCGGGCCCAATGGCGCCGGCAAGAGCAGCCTTTTGGCGGCGCTGTGTGGCGAGCTGGCGCCGAGTGCCGGGCGCGTGCATTTGGATGGCCGCGCCCTGGGCGACTGGCCCGGGCAGGAGCGGGCCCGGCGCCTGGCGGTACTGCCGCAGGTGTCGACCCTGGGCTTCTCGTTCAGCGTGGCCGAGGTGGTGGGCATGGGCCGGCTGCCCCATGCCAGTGGCCGTGAGCGTGACCGCGAAATCGTCACGGCGGCGCTGCAGGCGGCCGATGCCTTGCACCTGGTCGAGCGCAGCTACCTGGCGTTGTCCGGTGGCGAGCGACAGCGCGTGCACCTGGCGCGGGTACTGGCCCAGCTGTGGCCAGGCGAGCCTGGTACCACGCTGTTGCTCGACGAGCCCACCTCGGCGCTCGACCCGCTGCACCAGCACACCACGCTGCAGGCGGTGCGCAGCTTTGCCGACCGCGGCGCGGCGGTGCTGGTGATCCTGCATGACCTCAACCTGGCGGCGCGTTACTGTGACCATATCCTGCTGCTGGAGCAGGGTCGTTGCCATGCACTGGACACGCCGCAGCAGGTACTGACGCCGACGGCGCTCAAAGCAGTGTTCGGCATCGAGGTGCTGGTGCAGCCGCACCCGGAGCGTGGCCACCCACTGATCATCACCCGCTAGGAGCCTGCACCATGCGCTACCTGCTGTTGTGTCTGCCTATGTGCTTGGCGCTGGCAGCTTGCCAGGCCAGCCTTGCGCCATTGCCGGCCTGGCAGGCCAGTGAAGGGCGTACCCATGCGCAACTCGGGCAGATAGTCGACCTGACTACAGGGCAGGTGCTGGCGCCGGAGCAACTGGTGCAGCGCCTGGCCGATGCGCCGCGGGTGCTGGTGGGCGAGAAGCACGACAACCCCGATCACCATGCGCTGCAGCTTTGGCTGCTGCGCGCGCTGGAAAGCCGCCGGCCGCAAGGCAGCCTGTTGCTGGAGATGCTGCAGCCCGAACAGCAGGCTTTGGTGGATGGGCTCAAGGCGCCGTTACCGGCTGATTTACCCAAGGCGCTGGCCTGGCAGGACGGCTGGGACTGGTCGCTGTATGGGCCGATAGTGCGCCATGCGCTGGCGCAGCCTTACCCGTTGCTGGCTGCGAACCTGTCGCCCGGCGAAATTCGTGATGCTTACCGCCACCCTGTGAGCCCGCCGGGGGAGCGCTCCAATACCCCTGCCGTGCTGGATGCGCTGCGCGAGCAGGTGCGCGCCGGGCATTGCAACCTGCTGCCAGAGAGCCAGCTGCCGGCGATGCTGGCTGTGCAACAGCTGCGTGACCGGCGTATTGCCGAGCGTTTGCTGGCAGCGCCGCAGCCTGCGCTGTTGTTTGCCGGCAGTTATCACGCGCGCGAGGACCTGGGGGTGCCGCTGCACCTGGCAGACCTTGGGGCCAAGGGGCAGAGCCTGGTGGTGTTGCTGGCCGAGGTGGGGGAGGCGGTGGAGCCTGGGATGGCCGACTTCGTTTGGTACACCGCGGCGTTGCCTGAGCAGGATTATTGCGCGCAGTTGCGCAAGGGCCACTGACGCCATCGGCCGCTTCCCACAAGGACCGCATTAAATCAATGAGTTGTAGTTTGTTCTATGTGAGGCGGCTTGCCGGCGACAGGGTTAGTACAGGCAAAAAAAAAAGACCCGCCAAATTGGCGGGTCAATAACCGTGATTAGCCTGATGAGGAGATAATCTGAGAGTCCGAACCAGGGGCTTTCAGTTTATCCAACCAGTCTCGCGACCAGTTGTGATAATCATAACGATTCTCATTTATCAGTCAATGGCTTTTGCGAAATTATTTTTCGCCCCGTGCTGCAGGGCACTTTGCATCCAGTTGCTGGTTGAGCGCCTGCTTGCGTTCGGCCGGCAGGTCGTTCCAGTGCATGTCCAGCAGGGCGCCTTCAATGGCGTACAGCAACACCTTTGAAGCCCGGAAGCCTCGCGTTCTCACAGCTTGGTACGCCCCCACCGCGCCCAGGCGGCGAAGGTCCGATGCACTGTGGATACCCACGGCGTGCAGCCATTGCGCAGAGGTCTTGCCAAGGTTTTTCAGGTGCTGCAATTCATCGTTCATCGAGCCTCCTTGCGATGGCTGAACGGGTCATGGGGATAAATCGCGAGCAGGTCTGGAAGGAGTGTAGCGGGGGTTGAGGAATACGCGGCCTTTTGCCAGCGGGGCCGACCGGAGGGGTTGGTTTGCCTGGGTTGGGGGCAATGCGGGAAGGTATATGAACGGGTGTGGCAACTGTCTATTGCCTGTCCCGAAGCTCATGCAATCCCTGTAGGAGCGGCCTTGTGCCGCGATGGGCTGCGTAGCAGCCCCGGCGATTTCGCGTGATACCGAAATCGTGGGGCCGCTACGCGCCCCATCGCGGCACAAGGCCGCTCCTACAGGTCACATGCTCAAGCCTGTGATAACGGTCAGCGCACTGTGCGGTAGCGCATGCGGGTACCGTACTTCACCGACATCAGGATCTCGTCGGCGCTCAGCTCGGCAGGGAAGTAGGTGCCGGAGATCTGCGCATGGGCAAGGCTTGCGCCTTCCAGGCCGTTTTCGCGCAGGTCGAGCCCGCGCAGGTCGGCGGCGCGAAAGTACGCGTCGGCGAAGTCGATGCCCTTCACATCCAGCTCGCGCAGGTCCAGGCCACGGAAATCGCCGCCACGAAAATCGATTGAGGGATGCGCGGCCTTGACCCGGTTGAACTCGGCGATCTTCTCGTCGCGAACCAGAGTAAACAGCACGTTGTCCAGCTGACGGGGTTGGTTCATGGCGGCGCCTCCTTGTGGGTCGTGATGATACTGTAATGCCATCACGCAGGAGGCGCCTGACTTCAGGCGTGAACTGTCGACTGCTTCACGCCTGGCAGGTTACAGGCCGGGCAGGCGCTGGCGGATCTGCTCGATCACCTGGTCCATGCTGCTGGCGGCCTGGGTGTCGACGCGGGTGCTTTGCTTGAGCTCTTCGCTACTCAGCGCCTCGCGGCTGGCCTGTTGCGCCTTGACCACCTCGAGAGTGGCGTCCGACGGGTCGTCGTTCTCGGCCTGGCGCTGCTCCAGCCAGCTGGCGATCACCGCCTCCGGGGCGTGGCAGTCGAGGATCAGGAACGGCACGCCGGTTTCGCTGGCGACAGTTGCCGCAGCCTGGCGCTGTTCGGCCTTGAGGTAGGTGGCATCGAGCACCACCGGGAAGCCGGCGCGCAGAATGGTGGCGGCCAGCTCATGCAGGCGCTGGTAGGTGGCGGCGCTGGCATCAGCGTCGTAAATGCCGGCTTGCAACTGGCCGGCTTCGGCTTGCTGCTGCTCGCCGAACAGGCGCTTGCGCTCCACGTCCGAACGCGCACGCACGGCGCCCAGGGCTTCGACCAGGCGCATCGCCACGTGGCTCTTGCCCACTGCCGAAACACCGTGGGTGACGGCCAGCAGGCGCGACGGGATGGCGCTGTAGCTTTCGGCCAGGTTGGCGTAGTTGCGGTAGGTGCGCAGGGTGGTGGCGCGCTGCACGCCGTCGGCGTCGGCCGGCATGCTGA
Organism: Pseudomonas xanthosomatis; assembly: GCF_019139835.1. Classification (NCBI taxonomy): domain Bacteria; kingdom Pseudomonadati; phylum Pseudomonadota; class Gammaproteobacteria; order Pseudomonadales; family Pseudomonadaceae; genus Pseudomonas; species Pseudomonas xanthosomatis. The sequence continues at coordinate 1,610,413 of NZ_CP077075.1, forward strand.
ACAGGGCGACCTTGGCCCGCACCAGGGCGCGGTAGGCCTTGTAGAAGTTGAGCAACTCCAAACCTTGATAGTCGCCGGTGAGCTCCAGGTACTGGCTGATGAAACGCCGAGACAGGCATTTGAGGCCGCGGTCTTCGAGGTCCATGGCGAGGAAGCCGACGTCGGCGTAGACGTCGGTCAGGCGGAACGGCTCGTTGAACTCGATGCAGTCGAAGATCACCACCTTGCCGTCGATCAGGGTGGCGTTGCCCAAGTGAATGTCACCGTGGCATTCACGAATGAAGCCATTGGCCTTGCGTGCCTCAAGCAGGCCGTGCAGGCGCTTGAAGCTGTCCTGGGCCCAGGCCTGCAGATTGTCCAGTTGCTGCAGGTCGGCCTTGTCGGTGAGGAACGGGCGAATCTGCTCGAAGTTCTGCTCTACCGGTGCCATGACCGCGTCCGGGGTGCCCAGCGGGTGGTCGACCGGCACTTTGGGCGCTTGCAGGTGGAACTCGGCAATCTGCCGGGCCATCTGGTCGATGTGGCCGGCGTTCAGCTCGCCGTTGGCCTGCAGGGTATTGAGCATCTGGCCCTGGGGGAACTGGCGCATCTTCAGCACGTACTCGATCACCTCGCCCTCGCCGCCGAGTTGCGGGGCTTCGGCAGTGCCGGTGATCGGCAGCACGTCCAGGTACAGGCCTTCGGTCAGGCGCTGGTTCAGGCGCAGTTCTTCGCGGCAGAAGTGGCCGCGCTGGTCGAGGCTGGTGAAGTCGAGGAAGCCGAAGTTCATCGGCTTCTTGACCTTGTAGGCGTACTCGCCGGTCAGCAGCACCCAGGAGATATGCGTCTCGATGAGCTGGAAGCCTTCGACCGGGTGCGGATAAAGGGCGGGATTCTGCAGCGCGGTGATCAGGGCTTGGCTCACGGATCTTCCTTTGGGAGTCAGGGAATTCGAAGGCGCCATTATGGTCAATGGTGCCGCCCCTGCAAACCGCCAATGGGGCGTCTGCCTCCCTTTTATAAAGTGCGTATAATCCGCCGCCATGACACGTACCCGAAATTCCCGCACCCCCAAACAACGCCCGACCGGCCGCGCCCGCGCCTGGCTGGGCTGGGCAGTCAAGCTCAGCCTGGTTGGCCTGGTAGTGATCGCCGGCTTCGCGGTCTACCTCGATGCCACCGTGCAGGAGAAGTTCTCCGGCAAGCGCTGGACCATCCCGGCCAAGGTCTATGCCCGGCCGCTGGAACTGTTCGTCGGCCAGAAGCTGAGCAAGAACGACTTCCTCACCGAACTCGATGCCCTCGGCTACCGCCGGGAAAGCGCGGCCAACGGGCCGGGTGCGGCGTCGGTCAACGGCAACACCATCGACATCAATACCCGTGGCTTCCAGTTCTACGAGGGCATGGAGCCGGCGCAGTTCGTGCGCGTGCGCTTCTCGGGCGACTATGTGGCCGGGCTCAATGGCGCCAACGGCGGCAAGCTCGACGTGGTGCGCCTGGAGCCGCTGATGATCGGCGGCATCTACCCGAAAAACCTCGAAGACCGCATCCTGATCAAGATCGACCAGGTGCCGCCGTACCTGCTGGAAACCCTGATCGCCACCGAAGACCGCGACTTCTACAGCCACTTCGGCGTGTCGCCCAAGTCGATCGCCCGGGCGATCTGGGTCAACACCTCGTCGGGCGCCATGCGCCAGGGCGGCAGTACCCTGACCCAACAGCTGGTGAAGAACTTCTTCCTCACCAACGAGCGCAGCCTCAGCCGCAAGCTGACCGAGGCGATGATGGCGGTGCTGCTGGAGATTCACTACGACAAGCGTGAAATCCTCGAGGCCTACCTCAACGAGGTGTTCGTCGGCCAGGACGGCCAGCGCGCGGTGCACGGCTTCGGCCTCGCCAGCCAGTTCTTCTTCAGCCAGCCGCTGCAGGAGCTGAAACTGCACCAGATCGCTTTGCTGGTGGGCATGGTCAAGGGCCCGTCCTACTACAACCCGCGCCGCTACCCCGAGCGCGCGTTGCAGCGCCGCAACCTGGTGCTGGACCTGCTGGCCGAGCAGGGCGTGGCCAGCCAGGAAGTGGTCGATGCTGCGAAGAAGATGCCGCTGGGCGTGACCAAGCGCGGCAGCCTGGCGGACAGCTCGTTCCCGGCCTTCCTTGACCTGGTCAAGCGCCAGCTGCGCCAGGACTACCGCGACGAAGACTTGACCGAAGAAGGCCTGCGCATCTTCACAAGCTTCGACCCGATCCTGCAGATGAAGGCCGAAACCGCCATGAGCGAGACCTTCAAGCGCCTGGCCGGGCGCAAGGGGGCCGACGAGGTGGAGTCGGCGATGGTGGTCACCAACCCGGAAACCGGCGAGGTGCAGGCGCTGATCGGCAGCCGCCAGGCGGGCTTTGCCGGCTTCAACCGGGCGTTGGACGCCTCGCGGCCCATTGGCTCGCTGGTCAAGCCGTCGGTGTACCTCACCGCGCTGGAGCAACCGAGCAAGTACACCCTGACCACCTGGGTGCAGGATGAGCCGTTCTCGGTGAAGGGCGCCGATGGCCAGGTATGGCGGCCGCAGAACTACGACCGCCGCCCGCATGGCACCATTTACCTGTATCAGGGCCTGGCCAACTCGCTGAACCTGTCCACCGCCAAGCTGGGCCTTGAAGTGGGCGTGCCGAACGTGATCAAGACCATCGGCCGATTGGGCGTGCAGGTGGACTGGCCGGCGTTCCCGGCGATGCTGCTGGGCGCCGGTGGCATGTCGCCGATGCAGGTGGCGAACATGTACCAGACCATTGCCAACGGCGGCTTCAACACGCCGATGCGTGGCATCCGCAGCGTGCTCACCGCCGAAGGCGAGCCGCTCAAGCGCTACCCGTTCCAGATCCAGCAAACCTTCGACCCGGGCGCCATTTATCTGGTGCAGAACGCCATGCAGCGGGTGATGCGTGAAGGTACCGGCCGCTCGGTGTACAACGTGCTGCCCAGCTCGCTGACTTTGGCGGGCAAGACCGGTACCAGTAACGACTCGCGCGACAGCTGGTTCTCCGGCTTCAGCCAGGACCTGCTGGCGGTGGTGTGGCTGGGCCGCGACGACAACGGCAAGACACCGTTCACCGGTGCCACCGGTGCGTTGCAGGTGTGGACCAGCTTCATGAAGAAGGCCGACCCGCTGCCACTGGACATGCCGCAGCCGGACAACGTGGTGCAGGCCTGGATCGACCCGCATACTGGCCAGGGTTCCGACGCCAGCTGTCCGGGAGCGGTGCAGATGCCGTATATTCGCGGCAGCGAACCGCCCGTCGGCGCTGCCTGTGGTGGCGAGCAGAACCCGGCTGAATCGGTCATGGACTGGGTCAAGGGCTGGATGAATTGAGCACGAGCTTTGAAGAGGGTGTGAAGTGAACAAGTGGTGGATACCTGCCTTGACCGCGGTGGCCGTGCTGCACGGCTGCGCCAGCGTCCCGCGTGGCAACATCCCGGTGGTGGATTCGAGCACCCGGGTTTCCAACAGCGAGCGCGTCTCGGCCAACCGCACGTCGGCCTACCCGACCAGCGGTGGCAGCAGCCAGGCGCAGTCGCTGCCGGAGGACTCCGGCGTGACCGTGATGATCCCGCAGGGCAGCGGCGGTTCGCCGATCAGCACCACGCCGATCAGTACCGGCCCGATCACCCCGGGCCCGGTCAGCAGTGGCCCGATCAGCACCAACCCCAACCCTGTGGCTGACGAGCCGTTCGACATAGCCTCGATGAGCGCCCCGGCCGCCACCCCGGCGCCGACCGGTATCCCGCGGGCCAGCAGCGGCGGCTTGTCTGCCGACGAACAGCTCGACGGCCCGGTGCTGGCGCTGCTGACCACCGCCCAGCAGCAGCAGGGCAGTGGTGACTTCAACGGCGCCGCTTCCAGCCTGGAACGTGCCCAGCGTATTGCCCCGCGCGAGCCGCAGGTGCTGTTCCGCCTGGCCCAGGTGCGCCTGTCGCAAGGGGATGCCGCGCAGTCCGAGCAGCTGGCTCGCCGCGCCCTGACCTACGCCAACGGCCGCCCGGACTTGCAAGCCCAGCTGTGGAACACCATCGCCCAGGCCCGCGAGAAGCAAGGTGACAGCGCCGGTGCTGCGCTGGCGCGGCAGAAGGCGCAGGTCAACCTGTGATGGAACAGCGCATTCTGGATATCGCCGACCACCTGCTGTTGATCGAGCGCGAACTCAAGGTGCAGGGCTGGTGGAGCGATGCCACCCCCAGCGCCGAAGCACTGGCCAGCACAGTGCCGTTCGCGGTCGACAGCATGGCCTTCGAGCAGTGGCTGCAGTGGATCTTCCTGCCGCGCATGGCGATCATTCTTGAGCAGGGGCACCCGCTGCCCAATGCCTCGGGCATCCTGGTGATGGCCGAAACGGTGTTCACCGACCGCCCGGAGCAAAGCCGGGAGCTGCGGCGGCTGTTGGCAGCATTCGATCAATTGATCAGCCCATCCGCCTGATTTCTTCAGTTTTTCCGTCAAGGGCCGCAGATTGTGGCCCTTTTTTATAGAAATCTTGTTTTTCCTGCTGCTGCATCGGTTTTTAGTGGTGGTTGCGATTCATCTTGCGGAAAAATTGGCAATAATTTTTCTTGACTTGTAGGCGCCAAATCACAAGAATCCAGATTCCGCTGTAGGGGGACTGCCAGAAGCAGACCCGCTAAGCAGATCATGAGGCGCACACCCGCGCCGACTTGTAACACCCCGCAACGCGTTACCTCGCGCTGGGTGGGAAGACCCGCAACACACCAGGGCTTTCCCAATACTTGCTCAGTCAGTGCTGACGTTCGCTCATGCTCTGCTTGGCAGTAAACCTATTAAGACCCGCCCAGTGAGGGCGGTATTCTGGCGTTTTAGAGGTGAACAACGTGGAGCTCTTATCCGGCGCTGAAATGGTCGTCCGCTTCTTGCGCGACGAAGGCGTTAAGCATATCTACGGGTACCCAGGCGGTGCTCTCCTGCATGTTTACGATGCACTGTTCAAGGAACCGGAAGTCGAGCACATCCTGGTCCGTCACGAACAGGCTGCTACCCATATGGCGGACGGTTACGCCCGTGCCACCGGCAAGGCCGGCGTGGTACTGGTGACTTCCGGCCCAGGCGCGACCAATGCCATCACCGGTATTGCCACCGCCTACATGGATTCCATTCCGATGGTCATCCTGTCTGGCCAGGTGCCCAGCACCATGGTCGGCACCGATGCCTTCCAGGAAACCGACATGATCGGTATTTCCCGGCCGATCGTGAAGCACAGCTTCATGATCAAGCACGCCTCGGAAATCCCTGAAGTTCTGAAAAAAGCCTTCTATCTGGCACAGTCTGGCCGTCCTGGCCCGGTCGTGGTCGACATTCCAAAAGATATGACCAACCCGGCCGAGAAGTTCGAGTACATCTACCCGAAAAAGGTCAAGCTGCGTTCCTATAGCCCGGCTGTACGTGGCCACTCCGGCCAGATCCGCAAGGCTGCCGAAATGCTGCTGGCAGCCAAGCGCCCGATCGTCTACTCCGGTGGCGGCGTGATTCTGGGTGGTGGCTCCGAAGCCCTCACCGAGATCGCCAAGTCGCTGAACCTGCCGGTCACCAACACCCTTATGGGCCTTGGTGGCTTCCCGGGTACCGACCGCCAGTTCCTCGGCATGCTCGGCATGCACGGCAGCTACACCGCCAACCTGGCCATGCACAACGCCGACGTGATCTTCGCCGTCGGTGCGCGTTTCGATGACCGCGTGGTCAACGGCCCGGCCAAGTTCTGCCCGAACGCCAAGATCATCCACATCGACATCGACCCTGCGTCGATCTCCAAGATGATCAAGGCCGACGTGCCGATTGTCGGCCCGGTGGAAAGCGTGCTCAACGAAATGCTGAGCATCCTCAAGGAAATCGGCGAGCAGCCTGACAAGGCGGCGCTGGATGCCTGGTGGAAGCAGATCGACGAATGGCGTGGCGATGGCGACCTGTTCCCTTACGACAAGGGCGACGGCAGCGTGATCAAGCCGCAACACGTGATCGAGACGCTGTGCGAAGTCACCCATGGTGATGCCTTCGTCACCTCCGACGTGGGCCAGCACCAGATGTTCGCGGCGCAGTACTACCGCTTCAACAAACCCAACCGCTGGATCAACTCTGGTGGCCTGGGCACCATGGGCTTCGGTTTCCCGGCGGCCATGGGCGTGAAGTTGAACTTCCCGGATCAGGACGTGGCTTGCGTCACCGGCGAAGGCAGCATCCAGATGAATATCCAGGAGCTGTCCACCTGCATGCAGTACGGCCTGCCGGTGAAGATCGTCAACATGAACAACGGTGTGTTGGGCATGGTCCGCCAATGGCAGGACATGGCCTACAACGGCCGCCACTCGCACTCCTACGTCGAGTCGCTGCCGGACTTCGTCAAGCTGGCCGAGGCCTATGGCCATGTGGGTATCCGCATCACCAGCCTGAAAGACCTCAAGCCGAAACTGGAAGAGGCCTTTGCGATGAAGGATCGCCTGGTGTTCATCGACATCGCGATCGACCGTACCGAGCACGTCTACCCGATGCAGATCAAGGACGGCTCGATGCGTGACATGTGGCTGAGCAAGACGGAGCGTACCTGATATGCGGCACATCATCTCCTTGCTGCTGGAAAACGAACCCGGTGCCTTGTCTCGCGTGGTCGGCCTGTTTTCCCAGCGCAACTACAACATCGAAAGCCTGACCGTGGCCCCGACCGAAGACCCGACCCTGTCGCGTCTGACGCTGACCACCGTCGGCCATGATGAGGTGATCGAGCAGATCACCAAGAACCTCAACAAGCTGGTCGAAGTGGTCAAGCTGGTCGACCTGTCGGAGAGCGCCCATATCGAGCGCGAACTGATGCTGGTCAAGGTCAAGGCCACCGGTGCCCAGCGCGCCGAGATCAAGCGCACCACGGACATCTTCCGTGGCCAGATAGTCGATGTGACCGCCAGTGTGTACACCGTGCAACTGAGCGGCACCAGCGACAAACTGGACAGCTTCATCCAGGCGATCGGCACTGCATCGATTCTCGAAACCGTGCGCAGCGGCGTCACCGGCATTGCCCGTGGCGACAAAGTGCTCAGCATCTAACTTCAAAAATTAGCGATGGCTCCGCAGGGGGCCGAGATATAACCAGGGGTATTTCATGAAAGTTTTCTACGATAAAGACTGCGACCTTTCCATCATCCAGGGCAAGAAAGTCGCCATCATCGGCTACGGTTCCCAGGGCCACGCCCAGGCGTGCAACCTGAAGGACTCCGGTGTAGACGTTACTGTCGGTCTGCGTAAAGGCTCGGCCACCGTTGCCAAGGCAGAAGCCCACGGCCTGAAAGTTGCCGACGTGGCCACCGCCGTCGCTGCTGCCGACCTGGTCATGATCCTGACCCCGGACGAGTTTCAGGGCGCTCTGTACAAGAACGAAATCGAGCCGAACATCAAGAAAGGCGCCACCCTGGCCTTCTCCCACGGCTTCTCGATCCACTACAACCAGGTCGTTCCGCGTGCCGACCTCGACGTGATCATGATCGCGCCGAAGGCCCCGGGCCACACCGTTCGCTCCGAGTTCGTCAAAGGCGGCGGCATCCCTGACCTGATCGCCATCTACCAGGACGCTTCGGGCAACGCCAAGAACGTCGCCCTGTCCTACGCCGCAGGCGTCGGTGGCGGCCGTACCGGCATCATCGAAACCACCTTCAAGGACGAGACCGAAACCGACCTGTTCGGTGAGCAAGCCGTTCTGTGCGGCGGTACCGTCGAGCTGGTCAAAGCCGGTTTCGAAACCCTGGTCGAAGCTGGCTACGCGCCGGAAATGGCCTACTTCGAGTGCCTGCACGAGCTGAAGCTGATCGTTGACCTCATGTACGAAGGCGGTATCGCCAACATGAACTACTCGATCTCCAACAACGCCGAGTACGGTGAGTACGTCACCGGCCCAGAAGTCATCAACGAAGAATCCCGCAAGGCCATGCGCAACGCTCTGAAGCGTATCCAGGACGGCGAGTACGCGAAGATGTTCATCAGCGAAGGCGCCACCAACTACCCATCGATGACCGCCAAGCGCCGCAACAACGCCGCCCACGGCATCGAAATCATCGGCGAGCAACTGCGCTCGATGATGCCTTGGATCTCGGCTAACAAGATCGTCGACAAGGCCAAGAACTAAGGCCCTGCTTCGATAGATTAAAAACGCGGCTTCGGCCGCGTTTTTTCGTTTGTACGGGCTGCATCTGGTATAAAGCGATCAGTGGCTCGCCGTCAGAACCCATTTCGCGGGCCCATGTCGAACATATTCCACCCTGTTGCAAGGTACTTTTAATGAGCGAACGTCCCGAAGAGCCGAACAAGCCCTCCGACGCCGAAAGCCTGCTACCTGTCGATGAGCATGTTGAAGAAGGCCATGACGCCGAAGGGCGCAAGGTCCGGCACCGCGGCATCTACCTGCTGCCCAACCTGTTTACCACCGCGAACCTGTTCGCCGGCTTCTATTCCATCATCAGCTCGATGAGCGCGCAGAGCGCCCTGAGTGCCGGTGACCCGCGCGAGGCGAGCAAGTACTTCGCCTTTGCTGCCATCGCGATCTTCGTCGCGATGGTGCTCGACGGCCTCGACGGCCGTGTAGCGCGCATGACCAACACGCAAAGCGCCTTCGGTGCCGAGTACGACTCGCTGTCGGACATGGTCGCCTTCGGTGTGGCGCCGGCGCTGCTGGCGTTTGGCTGGGCGCTGGGTGACATGGGCAAGGTCGGCTGGATGGTCGCCTTCATCTATGTGGCCGGCGCCGCGCTGCGCCTGGCACGCTTCAACACCCAGGTCGGCACCGCCGACAAGCGTTACTTCATCGGCCTGGCCAGCCCGGCGGCGGCAGGTGTGGTGGCCGGTACCGTGTGGGCGTTCAGCGACTACGGTATCCAGGGCTCCAAGCTGTCGTTCCTGGTGGCGCTGCTGGTGGCTGCCGCGGGCATGCTGATGGTCAGCAACATCAAGTACAACAGCTTCAAGGAGCTGGACCTCAAGGGTCGTGTGCCGTTCGTGGCCATCCTGGCGGTGGTGCTGGTGTTCGCCGTGGTGTTCAGCGACCCGCCGCGCATTCTGCTGCTGATCTTCCTCGGTTACGCGATCTCCGGCCCTGTGCAGTTTTTGCTGCGCGCCCGTCGTCGTAAAACCTGACAAAGATTTAATCGCGGAATAACCTGCCGGCTCCATAGTCTTACGGGTACATCAGTTACCCGTACTGTGGAGCCGCCATGCTCATCAAGCTTCCCCGGTCTTCCGATTGCAAAGCGTCGGAGATCACCCCCGAAGGTATCTATCTCTCTCGTCGCCATTTGCTGCGTGCAAGCCTGGCGGGCCTGGCCGTGGGCGCCTTGCCGCGGCTTGGGGCTGCTGCCGAGGTGTCGCGCTATGCCGATGTCGAGCCCGGCAAGGCGCCGGCCTGGTTCACCGACAAGCTGGGCGCGACGCGCTGGCAGGCGGTGACCGTGCAGGGGGAGGCCATCACCCCGTTCAAGGATGCCACCCACTACAACAATTTCTATGAGTTCGGCCCCGACAAGGGCGACCCGGCGGCCAATGCCGGCAGCCTGAAGACCGAGCCCTGGAGCCTGGT
>NZ_CP077075.1:1625000-2105000 GCF_019139835.1 Pseudomonas xanthosomatis
TACGGGTATCACCTTTGGTGATGCGGTAGAGGAGCGTTCTGTAAGCCTGTGAAGGTGAGTTGAGAAGCTTGCTGGAGGTATCAGAAGTGCGAATGCTGACATGAGTAACGACAATGCGAGTGAAAAACTCGCACGCCGAAAGACCAAGGTTTCCTGCGCAACGTTAATCGACGCAGGGTTAGTCGGTCCCTAAGGCGAGGCTGAAAAGCGTAGTCGATGGAAAACAGGTTAATATTCCTGTACTTCTAGTTATTGCGATGGAGGGACGGAGAAGGCTAGGCCAGCTTGGCGTTGGTTGTCCAAGTTTAAGGTGGTAGGCTGAAATCTTAGGCAAATCCGGGATTTCAAGGCCGAGAGCTGATGACGAGTGCTCATTAGAGCGCGAAGTGGTTGATGCCATGCTTCCAAGAAAAGCTCCTAAGCTTCAGATAACTAGGAACCGTACCCCAAACCGACACAGGTGGTTAGGTAGAGAATACCAAGGCGCTTGAGAGAACTCGGGTGAAGGAACTAGGCAAAATGGCACCGTAACTTCGGGAGAAGGTGCGCCGGCGAGGGTTAAGGACTTGCTCCGTAAGCCCATGCCGGTCGAAGATACCAGGCCGCTGCGACTGTTTATTAAAAACACAGCACTCTGCAAACACGAAAGTGGACGTATAGGGTGTGACGCCTGCCCGGTGCCGGAAGGTTAATTGATGGGGTTAGCGCAAGCGAAGCTCTTGATCGAAGCCCCGGTAAACGGCGGCCGTAACTATAACGGTCCTAAGGTAGCGAAATTCCTTGTCGGGTAAGTTCCGACCTGCACGAATGGCGTAACGATGGCGGCGCTGTCTCCACCCGAGACTCAGTGAAATTGAAATCGCTGTGAAGATGCAGTGTATCCGCGGCTAGACGGAAAGACCCCGTGAACCTTTACTATAGCTTTGCACTGGACTTTGAGCTTGCTTGTGTAGGATAGGTGGGAGGCTTTGAAGTGGGGACGCCAGTTCTCATGGAGCCATCCTTGAAATACCACCCTGGCAACCTTGAGGTTCTAACTCAGGTCCGTTATCCGGATCGAGGACAGTGTATGGTGGGTAGTTTGACTGGGGCGGTCTCCTCCCAAAGAGTAACGGAGGAGTACGAAGGTGCGCTCAGACCGGTCGGAAATCGGTCGTAGAGTATAAAGGCAAAAGCGCGCTTGACTGCGAGACACACACGTCGAGCAGGTACGAAAGTAGGTCTTAGTGATCCGGTGGTTCTGTATGGAAGGGCCATCGCTCAACGGATAAAAGGTACTCCGGGGATAACAGGCTGATACCGCCCAAGAGTTCATATCGACGGCGGTGTTTGGCACCTCGATGTCGGCTCATCACATCCTGGGGCTGAAGCCGGTCCCAAGGGTATGGCTGTTCGCCATTTAAAGTGGTACGCGAGCTGGGTTTAGAACGTCGTGAGACAGTTCGGTCCCTATCTGCCGTGGACGTTTGAGATTTGAGAGGGGCTGCTCCTAGTACGAGAGGACCGGAGTGGACGAACCTCTGGTGTTCCGGTTGTCACGCCAGTGGCATTGCCGGGTAGCTATGTTCGGAAGAGATAACCGCTGAAAGCATCTAAGCGGGAAACTTGCCTCAAGATGAGATCTCACTGGGATCTTGAATCCCCTAAAGGGCCGTCGAAGACTACGACGTTGATAGGTTGGGTGTGTAAGCGCTGTGAGGCGTTGAGCTAACCAATACTAATTGCCCGTGAGGCTTGACCATATAACACCCAAGCAATTTGCGCGTAAGCCGAATTGTGGTGGTGAAGACGAAAGAACCGAAAGTTCACAACGTCAGCAAGAACCACAAATATCACATATCCGAATTCGCTGGGCTGTTCATCTGAACGGACTGGCTACCGAATTTCTTGACGACCATAGAGCATTGGAACCACCTGATCCCATCCCGAACTCAGCAGTGAAACGATGCATCGCCGATGGTAGTGTGGGGTTTCCCCATGTGAGAGTAGGTCATCGTCAAGATTCATTTCACAAAACCCCTATCTGCGCATGCAGGTAGGGGTTTTGTCTTTGTGCGGCGGAAAACCAGAGCCCTGCGTGGTAGTGGGTTTGCCCCGCGATGCGGCCCGCCCAGGCAATCACAGCCCAACCGGAGCCCCGTCGCCGGCAAGCCACACCACCTCCCACATTTCGAGCTGGAACACTAGAATAGAGCCCACGCTTTCTTTCAGAACTTTCCTATGCCCAACCCAGCCGACCCCGAAGCACTGGCACAGCTGCCGCTGGACGAACTCATTGCCTGCCATGAATGCGACCTGCTGATGCGCAAGGCCACCCTGCAAAACGACGAGAAGGCCCTGTGCCCGCGCTGCGGCTACGAGCTTTACGCCCACCGCCACAACCTCGTCAACCGCAGTCTGGCCCTGGTGCTGACCGCGCTGTTGCTTTACGTGCCAGCCAACTTCCTGCCGATCATGCGGTTGCACCTGCTCGGCCAGACCTCCGACGACACGGTCTGGAGCGGCGTGCTCGGCCTGTACGACTCCGAAATGCGCGGCATCGCCGTGGTGGTGTTCCTGTGCAGCATGGCCATCCCCCTGCTCAAGCTGCTCTGCCAGCTTGCCGTGCTGCTGAGCATCCGCCTGGACATCGGCCGCAGCTACGGCTTGCTGATCTATCGTATCTACCACCACCTGCGTGAGTGGGGCATGCTCGAGGTCTACTTCATGGGCGTGCTGGTGGCCATGGTCAAGCTGGTCGACCTGGCCGAGCTGAGCATTGGCCTAGGCCTGTTCTGCTTCATCAGCCTGTTGCTGGTCCAGGTTTGGCTGGAGGTGGTGATGTCGCCCCACCAGATCTGGGTGGCGTTGTCCGGGGAGGATATCCATGCGGGCGATTGATGCAGGCATTCTGGTCTGTGGCGAATGCCATGAACTCAACCGCCGTGAGCAAGACAGTGATTCGCAGACCTGCACCCGCTGTGGCGCTGTGGTTCACGAGCGCCGCCCCAACAGCATCGTGCGCACCTGGGCCTTGCTGCTCACGGCAATGGTCCTGTATATCCCGGCCAACGTCCTGCCGATCATGACGGTCAGCGCGCTGGGCCAGGGTAGCCCGGACACCATCATGTCGGGTGTCATCACCCTGATGAAGCACGGCATGCTGCCCATCGCCGCAGTGGTGTTCATCGCCAGTATCCTGGTGCCCACCTTCAAGCTGGTGGGTATCGGCCTGTTGCTCTACTCGGTGCAGCGCCGCCAGCCGCTGTCGGCTCGCCAACGCATCTGGATGTACCGCTTCATCGAGTTCATCGGGCGCTGGTCGATGCTCGACATCTTCGTCATTGCCATATTGGTGGCAGTGGTGAATTTCGGCCGTATCGCCAGTGTCGAAGCCAATCTGGGCGCCGTCGCCTTCGCCACCGTGGTGATCCTGACGATGCTCGCAGCCTTAACTTTCGATCCCCGACTGATCTGGGACAACACGGAGTCGGATGACGACCATGAGTGACCTGCCTACGGCTAAAACCCGCCCCGCTTCCAACTGGTCGGCCATCTGGATCCTGCCGCTGATCGCCTTGGCGATCGGTGGCTGGCTGGCGTGGCAGGCCTACCGTGATGCCGGTGTCGAGATCCAGGTGCGCTTCGAGACCGGTGAGGGCATCGTCGCCAACAAGACCGAGGTCATCTTCAAGGGCATGTCGGTAGGCAAGGTGACCGGCTTGGTGCTGGACAACAAGGGTGACACCCGCGGCGTCATTGCCACCATCGAGATGCGCAAGGAAGCCGAGCCGCACCTGACCAAGGGCACGCGTTTCTGGCTGGTCAAGCCCAGTGTCAGCCTGGCGGGTATCACCGGGCTCGAGACACTGGTGTCGGGCAACTACATTGCCGTGGACCCAGGGGAGGGCGAGCCCACCAAGCGCTTCACCGCGTTGAAGGAGGCCCCGCCGTTATCCGATACCGAGCCAGGCCTGCACTTGACCCTCAAGGCCGAGCGCCTGGGCTCGCTGAACCGCGATAGCCCGGTGTTCTACAAGCAGATCCAGGTCGGCCGGGTGAAAAGCTACCGCCTCTCCGATGACCAGAGCACCGTAGAGGTGAAGGTGTTCATCGCGCCGGCCTATGCAAGCCTTGTGCGCAAGCACACGCGTTTCTGGAATGCCAGCGGGGTGAGCATCGATGCCGACCTGTCCGGCGTCAAGGTGCGCACCGAATCGCTGTCGAGCATCGTCGCCGGCGGTATCGCTTTCGCCACCCCCGAAAACCGCAAGGACAGCCCGCCGACCGACCCGAGCCTGCCGTTCCGCCTGTACGAAGATTTCGACGCCGCCCAGGCCGGTATCCGCGTCAAGGTCAGGTTCAGCGACTTCGACGGCCTGCAGAAGGGGCGCACGCCGGTGCTCTATAAAGGTATCCAGGTCGGTACGCTCAAGGACCTCAAGGTCGAAGGCGACCTCTCCAGCGCAACCGGTGAACTGACCCTGGACCCGCTGGCCGAGGACTACCTGGTCGAAGGCACCCAGTTCTGGGTGGTCAAGCCGTCCATCTCGCTGGCCGGCATCACCGGCCTGGAGGCGCTGGTCAAGGGCAACTACATTGCCATCCGGCCGGGTGAGCGCAATGCCAAGCCACAACGTGAGTTCGAGGCACGAGCCAAGGCGCCGCCACTGGACCTCAAGGCGCCCGGCCTGCACATGGTACTGTTTGCCGACACCCTGGGTTCGCTCGAGGTCGGCAGCCCGGTCATGTACCGCCAGGTGCGTGTGGGCAGCGTGCAGAGCTACCAGTTCGCCCGCAACAGCAGCAAGCGCATCCTCATCGGCGTGCACATAGAGAAGGAATACGCCAACCTGGTCAACGGCTCGACGCGCTTCTGGAATGCCAGCGGTATCACCTTGAGTGGTGGGCTGTCGGGTATCCAGGTCAAGAGCGAGTCGCTGCAGACGCTGATGAACGGCGGCATCGCCTTCGATACCCCAAGGCCCGACGTGCCACTCAAGCGGCGCATTCCGCGCTTCCGCCTGCACGAAAGCCAGGAGGCCGCCAACCGCGCCGGCACTCTGGTGACCATCCGCGTCGACCGCGCCGACGGCCTCAAACCCGGCACGCCGATCCGTTTCCGTGGCCTGGATGTCGGCAGTGTCGAAAGCGTCGATCTGACCGCCGACCTGCAGGCCGTACTGCTCAAGGCCCGTATCAACCAGGCAGAAAGTCGTATCGCCCGCGCCGGCACGCAGTTCTGGGTGGTCAAGCCGGCGTTCGGCCTGGTGCGCACCGAAAACCTCGACACCCTGGTCGGCGGCCAGTACCTGGAGGTGCTGCCGGCACTCAAGGATAAGGGCCCGCAGCGCGATTTCATCGCCCTGGCCGATGCGCCGGAGGTTAAGGGCGAGGAGGTCGGCCTGCCACTGACCCTCAGCGCGCCGCGGCGCGGTTCGATCAAGCCGGGGGTACCAGTCACCTACCGTGAGGTGGCAGTGGGCAAAGTCACAGGTTTCGAGTTGGGGCAAACTGCCGACCGGGTACTTATCCACATTCTTATCGAGCCACGCTACGCAGGTTTGGTACGTGGCGGCAGCCGATTCTGGAACAGCAGCGGCTTCGGTTTCGATTGGGGCCTGTTCAAGGGCGCCACGGTGCGCACCGAGTCGCTGGAAACGCTGATCGACGGCGGTATCGCCTTCGCCACGCCCGATGGCGAGCAGATGGGCAACCCGGCGCGCCCGCAGCAGACCTTTGCCCTGTTCGACAAGCCCGAAGAAGCCTGGCTGCAGTGGGCGCCGAAGATCCAGATCGGCAAATGAGTTGAAGGTGTGGGGCGGGCCTGCGTGGGAGCGGGCTTGCCCCGCGATCTGTTCGGCCCTCATAACGGGGCAAGCCCGCTCCCGCGAACCTCAACAGACATTTCTGTCAGGCATAAAAAAACCGGCCCTAGGGCCGGTTTTTTCGACTAAAGCGTCGCTTAGGCAGCTGCAGCTTCTTTCAGCGCCTTGATGTGGCCATTCAGACGGCCTTTGTGGCGAGCAGCTTTGTTCTTGTGGATGATACCTTTGTCGGCCATACGGTCGATTACTGGTACAGCCAGAACGTAAGCGGCTTGCGCTTTTTCGGCGTCTTTTGCGTCGATGGCTTTGACTACATTCTTGATGTAGGTGCGGACCATGGAACGCAGGCTGGCGTTGTGGCTGCGACGCTTCTCAGCCTGTTTTGCACGTTTCTTGGCGGAAGGTGTGTTGGCCACCGTCGAGCTCCTCGAAAGACTTTAGGTAAATAGCAAACAAAATAGGCCGCGAATCATGCCGATGAGTCGAACGGATGTCAAGGCCACCTGCAGGGTTCCGCCGAGTGGTGGTGTCAAACAGCTGAAAGATTCCTTTCTGCCACGTGACCTGTAAACTCGGGAATTTTTGGCTCCCCTGCGAAGGCGCGGGAGTATCGCACATTCGGGCGCCGACTGGCAGCGCCCTCTGCCCCTGGCGTGAAACTTTTCGATGAACCTGCTCAAATCCCTGGCTGCAGTCAGCTCCATCACCATGGTTTCCCGGGTGCTCGGCTTCGTCCGCGACACCATCCTGGCCCGGGTTTTCGGCGCCGGCGTCGCCACCGACGCCTTCTTCATCGCCTTCAAACTGCCCAACCTGCTGCGTCGCATCTTCGCCGAAGGGGCCTTCTCCCAGGCCTTCGTGCCGATTCTCGCCGAGTACAAGACCCAGCAGGGCGAAGAGGCCACCCGCACCTTCATTGCCTACATCAGCGGCCTGCTGACCCTGGTGCTGGCCCTGGTGACGGTCATCGGCATACTCGCTGCGCCATGGGTGGTGTGGGCCACCGCGCCAGGTTTTGTCGACAGCGCCGAAAAATACGAGCTGACCACCTCGCTGCTGCGGGTGACCTTTCCATATATATTGCTGATCTCGCTGTCTTCGCTGGCCGGTGCCATCCTCAACACCTGGAACCGCTTCACCGTACCGGCCTTCACCCCCACGCTGCTCAACGTGGCGATGATCGCCTTCGCCGTGCTGCTGACCCCGTACTTCAACCCGCCGATCATGGCCTTGGGCTGGGGCGTGCTGGCCGGTGGCCTGGCGCAGTTGCTCTACCAACTGCCGGCACTGAAAAAGATCGGCATGCTGGTGCTGCCGCGCCTGAACCTGCACGACACCGGCGTGTGGCGCGTACTCAAACAGATGCTGCCGGCCATCCTCGGCGTGTCGGTGAGCCAGATCTCGCTGATCATCAACACCATCTTCGCCTCGTTCCTGGTGGCAGGCTCGGTATCCTGGATGTACTACGCCGACCGCCTGATGGAGCTGCCCTCCGGCGTGCTGGGCGTGGCACTGGGCACCATCCTGCTGCCGACCTTGGCCAAGACCTACGCCAACAAGGACCGCGAAGAGTATTCGCGCATCCTCGACTGGGGCCTGCGCCTGTGCTTCCTGCTGGTGCTGCCCTGCACCCTGGCCATGGCGATTCTGGCCGAGCCCCTGACCGTGGCGCTGTTCCAGTACGGCAAGTTCACCGCCCTCGACGCCGCCATGACCCAGCGCGCATTGATTGCCTATTCGGTGGGCCTGCTGGCGATCATTCTGGTCAAGGTGTTGGCCCCAGGCTTCTATGCCCAGCAGAACATCCGCACGCCGGTGAAGATCGCCGTGTTCACCCTGGTCTGCACGCAACTGCTCAACCTGGCCCTGATCGGCCCGCTGGCCCATGCCGGCCTGGCCCTGGCCATCAGCCTGGGCGCCTGCCTGAACGCCGGCCTTCTGTACTGGAAGCTGCGCAGCCAGCAGTTGTTCCAGCCGCAGCCAGGCTGGCTGTTGTTTCTGCTAAAACTGCTACTGGCCGTGGGCTTGATGTCCGGTGTGCTGCTGTTGGGCATGCATTACATGCCGGCCTGGGAGCAGGGCAACATGCTCGCGCGCTTCCTGCGCCTGGGCGCCTTGATCGGTGCCGGCGTGGTCACCTATTTCGGCTGCCTGTACCTGTGCGGTTTCCGCCCGCGGCATTTCGCCCGCAACGCGTTGCACTGAGGCCAGCCTTGGGCCAGGCGTCGGTTTTTCAGCTTCCACGCCCGCCGGTGGCTCTGCTGCCTGTCGCCAGCGCCCGGGTGTGGTTATAATCGGCCACTTTATGAGCAAGAAGCGCGTTATGCAGCTGGTTCGAGGTCTTCACAACCTGCGCCCCGAGCACCGGGGCTGTGTCGCCACCATTGGCAACTTCGACGGGGTCCACCGTGGCCACCAGGCGATACTCGCGCGCCTGCGTGAACGTGGCCAGGAACTCGGCCTGCCCACCTGCGTGGTGGTCTTCGAGCCACAGCCGCGCGAATACTTCGCCCCCGATACCGCCCCGGCCCGCCTGGCGCGCCTGCGCGACAAGGTCGAGCTGCTGGCTGGTGAGGGCATCGACCGGGTGCTGTGCCTGTCGTTCAACCAGCGCCTGAGCACCCTCAGCGCCGAACAGTTCGTCAAGGCGGTACTGGTCGACGGCCTGGGCGTACGCCACCTCGAAGTCGGCGACGACTTCCGCTTTGGCTGCGACCGCGCCGGCGACTTCGACTACCTGGTCCAAGCCGGCAAGCAGTTCGGCTTCAGCGTCGAGGCCGCCAACACGGTGATCCAGGACGGCCTGCGGGTCAGCAGCACCGAAGTGCGCAAGGCCTTGAGCGAAGGCAACTTCGAGCTCGCCGAACACCTGCTGGGCCGCCCGTACCGCATCAGCGGCCGCGTGCTGCACGGCCAGAAGCTGGCCCGCCAGCTCGGCACCCCTACCGCCAACATCCAGCTCAAGCGCCGCCGCGTGCCGCTGTCCGGGGTCTACCTGGCCAGCATCGAGATCGACGGCAAGCACTGGCCGGGTGTCGGCAATATCGGCGTGCGTCCCACCGTTGCCGGTGATGGCCGCCCGCACCTGGAGATTCACTTGCTGGACTTTGCCGGCGACCTTTACGGCCGGCGCCTCACGGTGGAGTTCCACCACAAGCTGCGTGAAGAGCAGCGATTCGCCTCCCTGGAGGCGCTGAAGTCGGCGATCGATGCGGATATCGCCGCCGCACGTGCACATTGGCACGCTCAACCGCTAACCAAGAGCCTGAAATGACCGACTACAAAGCCACGCTAAACCTTCCGGACACCGCCTTCCCCATGAAGGCCGGCCTGCCTCAGCGCGAACCGCAGATCCTGCAGCGCTGGGACAGCATTGGCCTGTACCAGAAGCTGCGCGAAATTGGCAAGGACCGTCCGAAGTTCGTCCTGCACGACGGCCCGCCCTATGCCAACGGCAAGATCCACATCGGTCATGCGCTGAACAAGATTCTCAAGGACATGATCGTCCGCTCGAAGACCCTGTCCGGCTTCGACGCGCCGTACGTCCCGGGCTGGGACTGCCACGGCCTGCCGATCGAGCACAAGGTCGAGGTCACCCACGGCAAGCACCTCACCGCCGACCGCACCCGCGAGCTGTGCCGCGAGTACGCCGCCGAGCAGATCGAAGGGCAGAAGACCGAGTTCATCCGCCTGGGTGTGCTGGGTGACTGGGCCAACCCGTACAAGACCATGGACTTCGCCAACGAGGCTGGTGAAATCCGAGCCCTGGCCGAAATGGTCAAGCAAGGCTTCGTGTTCAAGGGTCTCAAGCCTGTGAACTGGTGCTTCGATTGCGGCTCGGCCCTGGCCGAAGCCGAAGTCGAATACGCCGACAAGAAATCCCAGACCATCGACGTCGCCTTCCCGGTCGCCGATGAAGCCAAACTCGCAGCTGCCTTCGGCCTCACCGCACTGGCCAAGCCCGCCGCCATCGTGATCTGGACCACCACCCCGTGGACCATCCCGGCCAACCAGGCGCTGAACATCCACCCGGAGTTCACCTACGCCCTGGTCGACACCGGCGAGCGCCTGCTGGTGCTGGCCCAGGAGCTGGTCGAGTCGTGCCTGAAGCGCTACGCGCTGGAAGGCACCGTCATCGCCACCGCCCAGGGTTCGGCCCTGGAGCTGGTCAACTTCCGCCACCCGTTCTACGACCGCCTGTCGCCGGTGTACCTGGCCGACTACGTCGAGCTGGGCGCCGGTACCGGCGTGGTGCACTCGGCGCCTGCCTACGGTGAAGACGACTTCGTTACCTGCAAGCGCTACGGCATGGTCAACGACGACATCCTCACCCCGGTGCAGAGCAACGGCGTGTATGTCGAGTCGCTGCCGTTCTTCGGCGGCCAGTTCATCTGGAAGGCCAACCCGGCTATCGTCGACAAGCTCAGCGAAGTCGGCGCGCTGATGCACAGCGAAACCATCAGCCACAGCTACATGCACTGCTGGCGCCACAAGACCCCGCTGATCTACCGCGCCACCGCGCAGTGGTTCGTCGGCATGGACAAGCAGCCGAGCACCGGCGAGCCGCTGCGCGAGCGCGCGCTCAAAGCCATCGAAGACACCAAGTTCGTCCCGGCCTGGGGCCAGGCACGCCTGCACTCGATGATCGCCAACCGCCCGGACTGGTGCATTTCGCGTCAGCGCAACTGGGGCGTACCTATCCCGTTCTTCCTCGACAAGCAAACCGGCGAGCTGCACCCGCGCACCGTCGAGCTGATGGAAGAAGTGGCCAAGCGCGTCGAAAAAGAGGGCATCGAAGCCTGGTTCAAGCTCGACGCCGCCGAACTGCTGGGCGCTGAAGCCGGCCAGTACGACAAGATCAGCGACACCCTAGACGTGTGGTTCGACTCCGGCACTACCCACTGGCACGTGCTGCGCGGCTCCCACAACATCGGCCACGCCACCGGCCCGCGCGCCGACCTGTACCTGGAAGGTTCCGACCAGCACCGCGGCTGGTTCCACTCCTCGCTTCTGACCGGTTGCGCCATCGACGGCCACGCCCCGTACCGCGAGCTGCTCACCCACGGCTTCACCGTGGACGAGAACGGCCGCAAGATGTCCAAGTCGCTGGGTAACACCATCGAACCCGAGAAAGTGAACAACACCCTGGGCGCCGACATCCTGCGCCTGTGGGTCGCGGCCACCGACTACTCCGGCGAAATGGCGGTTTCCGAGCAGATCCTGCAGCGCAGCGCCGACGCCTACCGGCGTATCCGCAACACCGCGCGCTTCCTGCTCTCCAACCTGTCCGGCTTCGACCCGGCGCGCGACCTGCTGGCACCAGAAGACATGATCGCCCTGGACCGCTGGGCGGTAGACCGCGCCCTGCTGCTGCAGCGCGAGCTTGAAGAGCACTACGGCGAATACCGCTTCTGGAACGTCTACTCCAAGGTGCACAACTTCTGCGTGCAAGAGCTGGGCGGCTTCTACCTCGACATCATCAAGGACCGCCAGTACACCACCGGCGCCAACAGTGTCGCGCGTCGCTCCTGTCAGACCGCGCTGTACCACATCAGCGAGGCTCTGGTGCGCTGGGTCGCGCCAATCCTGGCGTTCACCGCCGATGAAATCTGGCAGTACCTGCCAGGCGAGCGCAACGAGTCGGTGATGCTCAACGGCTGGTACCAGGGCCTGAGCGAGCTGCCCGAAGGCACCGAGCTCGGCCGCGCCTACTGGGACCGCGTCATGGCCGTCAAGGCCGCGGTCAACAAGGAGCTGGAAAACCAGCGCAGCGCCAAGGTGATTGGCGGCAACCTGCAGGCCGAAGTCACCCTGTTCGCCGAGGACGGCCTGACCGCCGACCTGAACAAGCTCGGCGACGAGCTGCGCTTCGTGCTGATCACCTCGGCTGCAAGCGTGGTGCCGTTCGCCCAGGCGCCGGCCGATGCCGTTGCCACCGAAGTCGAAGGCCTGAAGCTGAAGATCGTCAAGTCCGGCCACGCCAAGTGCGGCCGTTGCTGGCACTTCCGCGCCGACGTCGGCAGCCACCCGGAGCACCCGGAAATCTGCAGCCGTTGCGTCGACAACCTGAGCGGCAGCGGCGAGGTGCGCCACTATGCCTAACGCAGCTGGGCGCTTCGGGCGCCTTGCCTGGCTCTGGCTGAGCCTGGTGGTGCTGGTCCTCGACCAGGCCACCAAGGTCTACTTCGAGGGCGCGCTGAGCCTGTACCAGCAGATCGTGGTCATCCCCGACTACTTCAGCTGGACCCTGGCCTACAACACCGGGGCCGCGTTCAGCTTCCTCGCCGAAAGCTCCGGCTGGCAGCGCTGGCTGTTCGCCCTGATCGCCATCGTGGTCAGTGCCGTGCTGGTGGTCTGGCTCAAGCGCCTGGGCCGCAACGAAACCTGGCTGGCCGTGGCGCTGGCCCTGGTGCTGGGCGGCGCGCTGGGCAACCTGTACGACCGTGTCGTGCTGGGCCACGTGGTCGACTTCATCCTGGTGCACTGGCAAAACCGCCATTATTTCCCGGCCTTCAACGTGGCCGACAGTGCCATCACCGTCGGTGCGGTGATGCTGGCGCTGGATATGTTCAAGAGCAAGAAGTCCGAGGAGCCTGTCCATGACTGAGACCCGTATCGGCCAGAACACCGAAGTCACCCTGCACTTCGCGCTGCACCTGGAAAACGGCGACACCGTCGACAGCACCTTCGACAAGGCCCCGGCCGTGTTCAAGGTTGGCGACGGCAACCTGCTGCCCGGCTTCGAGGCCGCGCTGTTCGGCTTCAAGGCCGGTGACAAGCGCACACTGAGCCTGGCCCCGGAAAGCGCCTTCGGCCAGCACAACCCGCAGAACGTGCAGGTAATGCCGCGCTCGCAGTTCGAAGGCATGGAGCTGTCCGACGGGCTGCTGGTGATTTTCAACGATGCCGCCAACACCGAACTGCCCGGTGTGGTCAAAGCCTTCGATGACCACCAGGTGACCATCGACTTCAACCATCCGCTGGCTGGCAAGACCTTGAGCTTCGAGGTGGAAATCCTCGACGTGAAGGCTGTGTGAGCCTGGAGCCGAGCATGCAAATCAAACTCGCCAACCCGCGCGGCTTCTGCGCCGGGGTCGACCGGGCGATCGAGATCGTCAACCGTGCGCTCGAGGTTTTCGGCCCGCCGATCTATGTGCGCCACGAAGTGGTGCACAACAAGTTCGTGGTTGAAGACCTGCGCAACCGCGGCGCGATCTTCGTCGAAGAGCTGGACCAGGTGCCGGATGACGTCATCGTCATCTTCAGTGCCCACGGTGTATCCCAAGCCGTGCGCCAGGAAGCCGCCGGCCGCGGCCTGAAGGTGTTCGACGCCACCTGCCCGCTGGTGACCAAGGTGCACATCGAGGTTGCCAAATACAGCCGCGACGGCCGTGAGACCATCCTCATCGGCCATGAAGGGCACCCGGAAGTCGAAGGCACCATGGGCCAGTACGACGCCAGCAACGGTGGCGCCATCTACCTCGTCGAAGACGAGGAAGACGTTGCCCAGTTGCAGGTGAGCGACCCGGACCACCTGGCTTTCGTCACCCAGACCACGCTGTCGATGGACGATACCAGCCGGGTCATCGATGCCCTGCGCGCACGTTTCCCCAACATCGGCGGCCCGCGCAAGGACGACATCTGCTACGCCACGCAAAACCGCCAGGATGCGGTCAAGCAACTGGCCGACGAGTGCGACGTGGTACTGGTGGTCGGCAGCCCCAACAGCTCCAACTCCAACCGCCTGCGTGAGCTGGCCGAGCGCATGAGCACCCCGGCTTACCTGATCGACGGCGCCGAAGACCTGCAACGCGCGTGGTTCGATGGCGTCCAGCGCATCGGCATCACCGCCGGCGCCTCGGCCCCCGAGGTGCTGGTGCGTGGCGTGATCGAGCAGCTCAAGGCCTGGGGCGCCACCGGCGCCGAAGAGCTGGACGGGCGTGAGGAGAACATCACCTTCTCCATGCCCAAAGAGCTGCGGGTACGCTCGCTGATCTGATCAGCCCCCTGCGCAACGGGCATCTTCCTCGTTGCGCAGGCTCACCCGCCCGCTCGGGCTCAGCACCACCTGCTGCAGGCTGAGCGGCGGTACGCGCTGGCAGATGAGCAGCGTGATGCCACCAAACCCCATCCCCAGCGGCGCCCCCCGTGCGCTGAACCTCACCACCCTGGTGCCACTGGCCACGATCCGCGTCGGCCTTGGCGGCTGATACTCCCCAAGCAACTGGCCGTTGTGCTCCAGCGTCGTTTGCCAACCCTTGCCCCAATCCCCCTGTAGCGGCTGCACCAACACCGCCCGGTGGCGCAGCGCCGCCTGGTTGCGCGCCTCGCGCAGGGTCTGGGCCAGCGCCCGGGTCACGGCTGCCTGGCGCAGGTCATCGCTCATCCTGCTGTAGGCCGTTAGCCCCAGTTGCGTCAGAAGGCCGGCTGCGGCCAGCGCGAACATCATTTGTATCAGTGTTACCCCTTGTTGCTTCACCGTGCATTCCTCCCTGGAAGTGCTTCGCTGAAGTGTCGCGGTCGGTGCGCGTGCCGGCCAGTCGGCCAGGTCGGTGAACGGCAGGGGAAATTTCCCAGGAGGGGAACGATGCAGGTAAAGGAAGGTGGTGTGGCGTTGCTGGAAGTACTGGTGGCAATGACGGTGCTGGGGTTGGGGTTGGTGACAGCGGCGGCGTTGCAGATGCGTGGCGTGCAGGGCTTTGACAGCGCCCGGCGCGAAGGCCAGGCGCTGCAACTGGCCCAAGGCATGTTGGAGCAGGTGAGGGCAGCCGGGCGCCTGTCGGAGGCCGACGAGGCGCGCTGGCGTGAGCAGGTGGTCACGGTCTTGGGCACATCGGCCAGCGTGCGTACCAGCCCCGAAGGGCAGACTCTGCAATTGGAATTGCATTGGCCCGAGGCCCAGCAGTTACGCCTGCAAGGCAAGGTGCTGCCATGAAGCGCCGGCAAACCGGGCTCGGCCTGATCGAAACCCTGTTGGCGCTGGCCCTGGCTGCGTTGCTGTTGACCGGTGCCAGCCGTTTGTTTTTGTCCGCGCATCAGGCCTGGACCCAGCAGGGGGCCGCCGCGCGCTTGCAGGATGACGCCCGTCTTGTGCTGCAGCGTATCGCCGAGGATGTGCGCATGGCCGGCATGTTCGGTTGTCTGCAGCTCCAGGGTGCAGACTTCGGCAGCCCCGATACCGCCCGGGCATTCGCCGAGCCAATCACCATCGGCCATGGCAGCCTGACACTGGTCGGCGCGGCGCTGCCGGGGTTGTCCGGCGCCCCGGACTGGACCGTACTCACCGATTGCCACAGTTGGGCCAAGGTGCAGCATGGCCAACATGTGTCGGGGGAGAACCTGCTCGCCCTGCCGGTACGCCGGCTCAGCTACCAACTGCGCGACGGCAGCCTGAGCCTGATCACCCGCAGCCAGAACGCCAGCCTGATCGACAACGTGAAGGCGTTGCAGGTGACCCGGGTCGAAGCCGAGGAGGGCGAGCGCCTTGATATACAGCTCACCCTGTACGACCCAAGGCATCAGCTCGAGCAACAGCACCGCATCAGCGTAGCGCTGCGCAACCTGGCGGCTGAGGCATGAGCCGCCAACGCGGGGTGGCCCTGCTGCTGGCCCTCGGCCTGAGCCTGCTGCTGGGCCTGCTGGCGGCCCAGGTGCTGCACGAGGCGCAGGCCCGGCAGCGGCAGGTGGGCGAGCAGTTGGCGGTTGCCCGGGCGTTCGAGCAGGCCGAGGCCGGGTTGCTCGAAGGTGCGGCCTTGTTGCCCGGCGCGCTGCCACCGCCGTGCGTCAGTTGCCTGCCACCGGCAATTCCACCCCAGGCGCCGGTGCAGCCCTGGCAGCAAACCCCCAGTGGGTTTGTCTTGCTGCAACACCTGGGCACCACTACCCGTGCCGCTGGCCTGCCGCCCGGTGAGCCTGTGACCTTGGTGCGGGTGACCGCCATCAGCAGCGAAGCACGCGCGCGCCAGGTGCTGGAGGCGGTATACGCGCTGGACGCCTCCGCCACCCTGCACCGGGTCAGCTGGCGCCAGCGTTTGCAGGAGGGCTGACATGCAGCAAGGGTTTAACCTGATTGAAACATTGATTGTCGTGGCGCTGATCGGCATGCTGGCAGCCATTGCCTACCCCAGTTACAGCGACGCCCTGCGGCGCGCCGCACGCAGCGAAGTGGTCGGCCTGCTGCACGATGCGGCCCTGCGCCTGGAGCGCCACCACGCCCGTGTCGGTAGCTATGCCGACGACGACTCGCTGGTGACACCCCTGCCCACGGGCAGCCGCCATTACCGCTTGCAGGCCCAACGCGATCAGCACAGCTTCACCCTGCTGGCTCAGCGCTTGCCGGGCACGTCCATGGCGCTTGACCCGTGCGGCGACTTCCAGCTCGACCAGGCTGGCGTGCGCGGCAACCTGGGCGCCAGCGAAAGCGCCACGCAGTGCTGGGGGAGCTGAAGATCAAGAGGTGCCGGTGCACCGTGGAATTACTTCAGGTGTTGGATCTAGCGATGAGCAAGCAAGTAGTGATTGTCGGCGGCGGAGTCATCGGCCTGCTGAGCGCCTTCAACCTGGCCGCCGAGGTCGACCAGGTGGTGGTCTGCGACCAGGGCGAAGTGGGGCGCGAATCGTCCTGGGCCGGCGGTGGTATCGTCTCGCCGCTGTACCCGTGGCGTTACAGCCCGGCCGTGACCGCCCTGGCGCACTGGTCCCAGGATTTCTACCCGCAGTTGGGCGAGCGCCTGTTCGCCAGCACCGGGCTGGACCCAGAGGTGCACACTACCGGGTTGTACTGGCTGGACCTGGACGATGAGGCCGAAGCTCTGGCCTGGGCCGCCCGCGAGCAGCGCCCGCTGAGCGCCGTGGATATCTCGGCCGCCTATGACGCGGTGCCGGTGCTTGGCCCAGGCTACCGGCATGCGGTGTACATGGCCGGGGTGGCCAATGTGCGCAACCCGCGCCTGGTCAAGTCGCTCAAGGCCGCGCTGCTGGCGCTGCCCAACGTTACCCTGCGCGAGCATTGCCAGATCAGTGGTTTCGTTCAGGAGGGCGGGCGCATTACCGGCGTGCAGACCGAAACCGGCTTATTGGCTGCCGACCAGGTGGTGCTCAGCGCCGGCGCCTGGAGTGGCGACCTGCTGCAGACCCTTGGCTTGCATGTGCCGGTGGAGCCGGTGAAGGGCCAGATGATCCTGTTCAAGTGTGCCGAGGACTTCTTGCCAAGCATGGTGCTGGCCAAGGGGCGCTATGCGATTCCACGGCGCGACGGGCATATTCTGGTGGGCAGCACGCTGGAGCACGCCGGCTACGACAAGACCCCGACCGAGGATGCGCTGGCCAGCCTCAAGGCCTCGGCCATCGAGCTGCTGCCGGCGCTGGCAGGCGCCGAAGTGGTGGGGCACTGGGCCGGTTTGCGCCCAGGTTCACCCGAAGGCATCCCGTATATCGGCGAAGTACCGGGCCACCCGGGCCTGTGGTTGAACTGCGGCCATTACCGCAACGGCCTGGTGCTGGCGCCGGCCTCGTGCCAGTTGCTCGCCGACCTGCTGCTGGCGCGCCCGCCGATCATCGACCCTGCGCCCTACGCCCCGGCCGGGCGGCTGGGCTGACCGGCCTCTTCGCCGGCAAGCCGGCTCCTACAGGTACAATGCAGGCCTGAAGGCCGTGCGATCTCTGTGGGAGCGGGTCTACCCGCGAACACCGGCAGAGCCGGTGCCATCCACCGCGGTGCCTGCTTCGCGGCTGAAGCCCCACATGTACGGTGCTTGCTACAGGTTGTGCGTGATCCTGTGGGAACAGGTGCGTCGATGGGCTGCCTCAGCGCCCCGGCCCCTGCTCCAGATGCTGCTGGCTGCAATACCACTCGCTGCCACGCTGCAACGCACGGTCATTGGGCAGGTGCACCCCGCAATGGGCGCAGCGCACCATGCGCAGCGGGTCTTCGAGCCGCGGCTCGGCAGGCGATTGCTGGCTGGTCTTGAACTTGCGCCACAGCCAGAAGGCGGCAGCGATCAGGGCGATCCAGAAGAGTAGGCGAACCATGGTGTCCAGCTTGTCGATAAAAGAAGCCGACAGTCTAGGACGCAGGCATAAAAAAAGGGAGGCCCGAGACCTCCCTTTCTCATGTACCGGCGTGTCAGTCGAACAGACCAAAGGTCATGTAGCTGAACCACGAACGGTCTTTCTCGGCTTCTTTCGGGCCTTCCGGCAGGATCGGGTCGCCGTTCTCGTCCTTGGGCAGCAGCTCCTGCGGCATCTCGGCGCGGGCGTCCTGGAACTGGCGCACCACGTCCTGGTTGGCGCGGGTTTCACCCGGCGGCAGCGGGGTGTCGGTTTCGATCAGGCCCAGGGTGGCCTTGGACAGCCACGAGCGGTTGCCGTTTTCGTCTTCCTTGGCGACGAACTGGCCGTCGACCAGGCTCGGATGGTCCGGGTAGTTGAGCTTGAGGGTCTCAAGGCTGGTGGCCGCCAGCTCGTCCAGGTGCATGCGCTGGTACGCCTCCACCATCACCGCCAGGCCGTCACCCACCGACGGGGTTTCCTGGAAGTTTTCCACCACGTAGCGGCCACGGTTGGCGGCAGCCACATAAGCCTCGCGGCTGAGGTAGTAGTTGGCCACGTGGATTTCGTAGGAGGCCAGCAGGTTGCGCAGGTAGATCATGCGCTGCTTGGCGTCCGGGGCGTAGCGGCTGTTGGGGAAGCGGCTGGTCAGCTGGGCGAACTCGTTGTACGAGTCGCGGGCGGCACCCGGGTCACGCTTGGTCATGTCCAGCGGCAGGAAGCGCGCCACCAGGCCACGGTCCTGGTCGAACGAGGTCAGGCCTTTCAGGTAGTAGGCGTAGTCGACGTTCGGGTGCTGCGGGTGCAGGCGGATGAAGCGTTCGGCGGCCGACTTGGCAGCTTCTGGCTCGGTGTTCTTGTAGTTGGCGTAAATCAGCTCGAGCTGGGCCTGGTCGGCGTAACGGCCGAACGGGTAGCGCGACTCCAGGGCCTTGAGCTTGTTCACGGCGCTGGTGTAGCTGTGGCTGTCCAGGTCGGCCTGCGCCTGCTGGTACAGCTCAGCCTCACTGAGGTTCTCGTCAATGACTTCCTTGTTCGAGGAACAGGCAGCGGTGAGCCCGAGGATGGCGATCAGCAGCAGGTGTTTCACTTGCATGGCGGCTTGCGTCCCTTTGACGGCCGCTGTCTTGGGCGGTGCCGTCCTGTTATGATGAGCGCCCCCGGCCAAACCGCGGGGCAAAAGAAGCCGTATTTAACCACAAGCGCGCAGCCGAAACCAAAGGCTGAACGCCCGTCGATTCGAGCATGTCCGAGATCATTCAACTTAGCGCAGAGGTCCCGTCCGAACTGGGCGGCCAACGCCTCGACCAAGTCGCCGCCCAACTGTTCGACGAGTACTCGCGTTCGCGCCTGTCCTCGTGGATCAAAGATGGCCGCCTGACCGTCGATGGCGCGGTACTGCGGCCGCGCGATATCGTCCACAGCGGCTCTGTTTTGGCCCTTGAAGCCGAGCAGGAAGCCCAGGGCGAATGGGTGGCTCAGGACATCGAGCTGGACATCGTCTACGAGGACGACCAGATCCTGGTGATCAACAAGCCTGCAGGGCTTGTGGTGCACCCGGCCGCCGGTCACCCCGACGGCACCCTGCTCAACGCCCTGCTGCACCACGTGCCGGACATCGTCAACGTGCCGCGCGCAGGCATTGTGCACCGCCTCGACAAGGACACCACCGGCCTGATGGTGGTGGCCAAGACCCTGCAGGCGCAGACCAACCTGGTCGACCAGCTGCAAAAACGTTCGGTCAGCCGCATCTATGAATGCATCGTGGTCGGTGTGGTGATCGCCGGCGGCAAGATCGACGCCCCGATCGGCCGCCACGGCGGTGAGCGCCAGCGCATGGCCGTTACCGACGGCGGCAAGCCTGCGGTCAGTCACTACCGCGTGCTCAAGCGCTTCCGTTCGCACACCCATGTGCGGGTCAAGCTGGAAACCGGCCGCACCCACCAGATCCGCGTGCACATGGCCCATGTCGGCTACCCGCTGGTCGGCGACCAAACCTACGGCACCCGCTTCCGCATCCCGCCGGCCGCCAGCGTGGCCATGGTCGAGGCGGTGAAAAACTTCCCGCGTCAGGCCCTGCACGCACGCTTCCTGGCACTGGACCACCCGACCACCGGCGAGCGCATGGAATGGAAATCCGAACTGCCGGATGACTTCCAGTGGCTGCTGTCGCTGCTCGACCAGGACCGCGAGAGCTTCATCGGATGAGTGAGCTGGCGCCGGCGCTGCTGTTCCCCGACTGGCCCGCCCCGGCCTCGGTCCGCGCCTGCGTCACCACCCGCGCCGGCGGCGTCAGCCTGGCGCCCTTTGATACCTTCAACCTCGGTGACCATGTGGGCGACGACCCGCTGGCGGTCGCCGAGAACCGCCGCCGCCTGAGCGCCGAATTCGACATCCAGCCCGCCTGGCTCAAGCAGGTGCACGGCGTGGTAGTGGCCGACGCCAACCCCGCCGTGGTCGTCGAAGCCGACGCCAGCTGGACTGACCAGCCCGGCATCGCCTGCACCGCCATGACCGCCGACTGCCTGCCCGCGCTGTTCTGCGACCGCGCCGGCACCCGTGTGGCCGCCGCCCACGCCGGCTGGCGCGGGCTGGCCGGTGGCGTGCTGGAAGCCACCCTCGAGCGTTTGGCCCTGCCGCCCGAAGAGGTGCTGGTGTGGCTGGGCCCGGCCATCGGCCCGCAGGCGTTCGAAGTGGGCATGGAAGTGCGCGATGCCTTCACCGCCCAGCACCCCGAGGCTTTCGCGGCCTTTATACCGGGCGAGCGCCCGGGCAAACTGCTGGCCGACATCTACCAGCTGGCGCGCATCCGTCTGGCTGCCCGTGGCGTCACCGCCGTTTACGGCGGTGGCCTGTGCACCGTCAGCGACCCGCGCTTCTTCTCCTACCGCCGCACGCCCCAGGGCGGGCGTTTCGCTTCGCTGGTTTGGCTGAATACCCCTAGCCTGTAGCGGCCTCTTCGCGGGTAAACCCGCTCCCACAGGGCCGTGAGCATCTTGTGGGAGCGGGTTTACCCGCGAATGCCCCTATGCCGATCCACCAGGCTGACCCTCGTCAACCCCGCTACGCTTGAATCTTCCAGAATCAGCCTTATCTATTTGTCATCTCAGGCAGGTTCTTCACAAAGGTGCTGTCCATCGCTCCGCCTGCCCTTTAAAGGAAGGTATCCCCATGCGAATAGACCGACTGACCAGCAAGCTGCAACTGGCGTTATCCGACTCCCAATCCCTTGCCGTTGGCATGGACCACCCGGCCATCGAGCCCCTGCACCTGCTGCAGGCGCTCATCGAGCAGCAGGGCGGTTCGATCAAGCCACTGCTGATGCAGGTGGGCTTCGACATCAACAGCCTGCGCAAGGCGTTGAGCAAAGAGCTCGACCAGTTGCCGAAAATCCAGAACCCTACCGGCGACGTCAACATGTCCCAGGACCTGGCGCGCCTGCTCAACCAGGCCGACCGCCTGGCCCAGCAGAAGGGCGACCAGTTCATCTCCAGCGAACTGGTGCTGCTCGCCGCCATGGACGAGAACAGCAAGGTCGGCAAGCTGCTGCTTGGCCAGGGCGTGAGCAAGAAGGCCCTGGAAAACGCCATCAACAACCTGCGTGGCGGCGCGGCGGTGAATGATGCCAACGCCGAAGAGTCGCGCCAGGCCCTGGACAAGTACACCGTCGACCTGACCAAGCGCGCCGAAGAAGGCAAGCTGGACCCGGTGATCGGCCGTGACGACGAAATCCGCCGCACCGTGCAGGTGCTGCAGCGCCGTACCAAGAACAACCCGGTACTGATCGGTGAGCCCGGCGTCGGTAAAACCGCCATCGCCGAAGGCCTGGCCCAGCGCATCATCAACGGCGAAGTGCCCGACGGCCTCAAAGGCAAGCGCCTGCTGGCGCTGGACATGGGCGCGCTGATTGCCGGTGCCAAGTACCGCGGCGAGTTCGAAGAGCGCCTCAAAGGCCTGCTTAACGAGCTGTCCAAGCAGGAAGGCCAGATCATCCTGTTCATCGACGAGCTGCACACCATGGTCGGCGCCGGCAAAGGCGAGGGCGCCATGGACGCCGGCAACATGCTCAAGCCGGCCCTGGCCCGTGGCGAGCTGCACTGCGTCGGCGCCACCACGTTGAACGAATACCGCCAGTTCATCGAAAAGGACGCAGCTCTGGAGCGCCGCTTCCAGAAGGTACTGGTAGAAGAGCCGAGCGAGGAAGACACCATCGCCATCCTGCGCGGCCTGAAAGAGCGCTATGAAGTGCACCACAAGGTGGCCATCACCGACGGCGCCATCATTGCCGCGGCCAAGCTCAGCCACCGCTACATCACCGACCGTCAGCTGCCGGACAAGGCCATCGACCTGATCGACGAAGCGGCCAGCCGCATCCGCATGGAGATCGACTCCAAGCCCGAAGTGCTCGACCGCCTCGACCGTCGCCTGATCCAGCTGAAGGTGGAATCCCAGGCGCTGAAGAAAGAAGAAGACGAAGCGGCCAAAAAGCGCCTGGAGAAGCTGACCGAAGAAATCGAGCGCCTCGAGCGCGAATACGCCGACCTCGAAGAAATCTGGGCCTCTGAAAAGGCCGAGGTACAAGGTTCGGCGCAGATCCAGCAAAAAATCGAGCAAGCCCGCCAAGAGCTTGAAGCCGCCCGCCGCAAAGGCGACCTCAGCCGCATGGCCGAGCTGCAGTACGGGGTCATCCCGGACCTGGAGCGCAGCCTGCAGATGGTCGACCAGCACGGCAAGAGCGAGAACCAGCTGCTGCGCAACAAGGTCACCGAGGAAGAAATCGCCGAAGTGGTGTCCAAGTGGACGGGCATCCCGGTGTCGAAAATGCTCGAA
This sequence comes from Pseudomonas xanthosomatis, assembly GCF_019139835.1. Taxonomy (NCBI): domain Bacteria; kingdom Pseudomonadati; phylum Pseudomonadota; class Gammaproteobacteria; order Pseudomonadales; family Pseudomonadaceae; genus Pseudomonas; species Pseudomonas xanthosomatis. The sequence continues at coordinate 1,647,686 of NZ_CP077075.1, forward strand.
GGCGAGCGCGAGAAGCTGTTGAAGATGGAAGGCCTGCTGCACCAGCGCGTGATCGGCCAGGACGAGGCAGTCACCGCCGTGGCCAACGCCGTGCGCCGCTCCCGCGCCGGGCTGTCCGACCCCAACCGCCCGAGCGGCTCGTTCCTGTTCCTCGGCCCGACCGGCGTGGGCAAGACCGAGCTGTGCAAGGCGCTGGCCGAGTTCCTTTTCGACACCGAAGAGGCCATGGTGCGCATCGACATGTCCGAGTTCATGGAGAAACACTCCGTGGCCCGGCTGATCGGCGCCCCGCCAGGCTATGTCGGCTATGAAGAGGGCGGCTACCTGACCGAAGCCGTGCGCCGCAAGCCGTACTCGGTGGTGCTGCTGGACGAGGTGGAGAAGGCCCACCCGGATGTGTTCAACGTGCTGCTGCAAGTGCTTGAAGATGGCCGCCTGACCGACAGCCACGGCCGCACCGTCGACTTCCGCAATACGGTCATCGTGATGACCTCCAACCTGGGCTCGGCACAAATCCAGGAACTGGTCGGTGACCGCGAGGCGCAGCGTGCGGCGGTGATGGACGCCGTGGGCTCGCACTTCCGCCCCGAGTTCATCAACCGTATCGACGAGGTGGTGGTGTTCGAGCCCCTGGGCCGCGAGCAGATTGCCGGCATCACCGAGATCCAGCTTGGCCGCCTGCGCAGCCGTCTGGCCGAGCGCGAGCTGTCGCTGAGCCTGAGCCCGGAGGCCTTGGACAAGCTGATCGCCGTCGGTTACGACCCGGTGTATGGCGCACGGCCTTTGAAGCGTGCGATCCAGCGCTGGATCGAGAACCCGCTGGCGCAACTGATTCTTGGCGGTCAGTTCGTGCCTGGCGCGGCGATCACTGCACAAGTGGACGGGGACGAGATCGTCTTCGGCTGACCACAGCAGTAACAGAAAGCCCCGCAAAAGCGGGGCTTTTTCATGGGCGAAGGGGCCGTGCGTGGGAGCGGGCTTGCCCCGCGATGGCATCGGCACTGTCAACGCAAACCCCTGATTTTCCGGCTTCCAGCTAACTCGCTGAAAATTTTGAAAAAAATGCTTGCACAAAAATCAGAGTGCCCCTAATATTCGCCCCGCTGTCAGGCACTAAGCGAATCACCAGCAACACCGGTGACCGCAAAACAACTTACAAATCAGTAAGTTGAGTGAAAAAAAGTGGTTGACAAGCAAAACGAAGAATGTAGAATAGCCGGCCTCAGCAGCGACAACGCTAAAGAGTTCGAAGCTAACACAGGCTTCGAAGCTGTAAAGGTTGTACCGAAGTTCAGTTCCGCGATAGCTCAGTCGGTAGAGCAAATGACTGTTAATCATTGGGTCCCTGGTTCGAGTCCAGGTCGCGGAGCCAATCTCGGGGTGTAGCGCAGTCCGGTAGCGCGCCTGCTTTGGGAGCAGGATGTCAGGAGTTCGAATCCCCTCACCCCGACCATTTTCCGGGTCGTTAGCTCAGTTGGTAGAGCAGTTGGCTTTTAACCAATTGGTCGTAGGTTCGAATCCTACACGACCCACCATGTAAAAAGGGCATCTCGAATGAGATGCCCTTTTTCTTTTGCCTGAGTTTTATCCTCGCCCTATTCGCGGCCCATCCATGCCCGCTGTAGGAGCCGGCTTGCCGGCGACAGGGCCCGCCCAGGCAGCCCACAACAAAAAAGGGCACCCCAACCGGAATGCCCTTTTTCATTTGCCCTGCAGGTATGTGCTGGCGCTTATGGCCCCATCGCCGGCCGGCTCCTACAGGGTGTGCGTAAGCCTCAGTGCAGCTTCAGGCGCGGCTCGGTGCCGCGGCCGATCTTGCTGCCCAGCATCAGCATCGCCGTGCGGAACACGCCATACAGCGCCATCTGGTGCATGCGGTACAGCGACACATAGAACATCCGCGCCAGCCAGCCTTCCAGCTTCACGCTGCCCATCAGGTTACCCATCAGGTTGCCCACCGCCGAGAACCGCGACAGCGACACCAGCGAGCCATAATCCTTGTACTCGAAGCTCGGCAGCGGCTTGCCTTCCAGGCGCGCCTTGAGCCCCTTCACCAACAGCGAAGCCTGCTGGTGCGCGGCCTGGGCGCGTGGTGGCACGTTGCGGTCGCTACCCGGCTGCGGGCAGGCGGCGCAGTCGCCAAAGGCGAAGATATTGTCGTCCAGGGTGGTCTGCAGGGTAGGGCGTACCACCAGCTGGTTGATGCGGTTGGTCTCCAGCCCGTCGATGTCCTTCAAGAAGCCCGGCGCACGAATGCCCGCCGCCCACACCTTCAGGCTCGCCTGGATCACTTCGCCGCCGGCGGTTTTCAGGCCGTCCTCGGTCACTTCGCTGACCGCAGCGTTGGTCATCACCGTCACGCCGAGTTTTTCCAGGGTTTTGTGCACCGGCACGCTGATGCGCTCCGGCAGCGCCGGCAGTACCCGCGGGCCCGCCTCGATCAGGGTGATGTGCATGTCTTTCGGCTGGATGCGGTCCAGGCCATAGGCCGCCAGCTCATGGGCCGCGTTGTGCAACTCGGCTGCCAGCTCCACGCCAGTGGCGCCGGCACCGACGATGGCCACGCTGATCTTGCCGCTTTCCGGCGCACCGGCGTGGGCGCGCAGGTAGTGGTTGAGCAACTGCTGGTGGAAGCGCTCGGCCTGCTTGCGGCTGTCGAGGAAGATACAGTGCTGCGCCGCCCCCAGGGTGCCGAAGTCGTTGGTGTTGCTGCCCACCGCAATCACCAGGCTGTCATAGCCCAGGGTGCGCGCAGGCAGCAGCTCGCGGTCCTCTTCATCGAGGGTGGCGGCCAGCTGGATCTGCTTGCCTTCACGGTCCAGGCCACTCATGCGGCCCAGTTGGAAGTTGAAGTGGTTCCACTTGGCCTGGGCCACGTAGTTCAGTTCGTCTTCCGAGGAGTTCAGCGAGCCGGCGGCCACTTCGTGCAGCAGCGGCTTCCAGATGTGCGTCAGGTTGGCGTCGACCAGGGTGATCTCGGCCTGCTTGCGCTTGCCCAGGGTTTTACCCAGGCGGGTCGCCAGTTCCAGGCCGCCGGCGCCGCCGCCGACAATCACGATGCGATGAGTCATGGGGATATCTCACAAGTTTTACGGAATTCGTGGGCACAAGGCCCGACCGCGCACGGCACGAGGGGAGGGCGAGCGCAAGGCAGCTCATAGCACCAACCCACTCAGCAAGCGGCTCAACAGGCCCAACCCGATGGTCACGGCCACCACCAGCAACAGGAGCAGCCAAGGCCGGAAGGGCCTGCGCTCGACACGATGCTGGGGGGCACTCAGGTACTCATCGACGCGACGCTGATCTTCAGGGCTCAGGCGGCTGGTCATGGTGGGCCTCGTCAGGTAGACGTATGAGACTGCGTGCACGCCACAGCGTTCACGCAAGCACTTGAAACAAATGATAATGCTTTCTATCCCTGGCGCCGAGTGTACGCCATTGCAAACACACTCGGCAGTGGATCAAAGACTGATGCCCACATCGAACACGATGCTGCGCCCCAGGTTGCCGCGCAGAAAGTCCGGCGCATCCGGGTGGGCGAACAGCACCCGGGCGAAGGTCGGCCCCACCAGCGACAGCGAGCGCCAGCCCTGGCGCAGGTATTCGGTGGGCGGCGGGAAGTGGCTGTTGAGGTCGAGCACCTCACGCTTGAGGCTGGCGAAGGCGATGATGTCCAGCTCGCCCAGGTCCAGCCCGCGCTCGCGGTAGTTGTGCGCCTTCTTGCGCAAGGTCGGCGCCAGGCGCCCCAACAATTCCTGGGCGCTGATCCGCCGCGGCCGCGCTTCGCGGCGTACCAGCTGGCTCAGCGAGAACGCGCTGCGCCGACGCTGCAACTCTTCGCGCCATTCATCGTTGAGCCGGCGGCCCTCGTCCAGCACAAAAAACACCTCGAACGCCGCATCGCGAAACAGCACATCCGGCGGCTCTTGCCCGGCCGGGGTGAAGTCGTCGCTGCGGTACGGAATGTTCAGCCCTTGCAGCAGGCGCTGGCAGACCCAACGCTCGCGCTCCCATTTGCGCGCATTGGACAGGAATGCATTGGCTTGTTCGGCCTGGATGGTAAGCAGGCGCAAGTAGTCTGAGTCGTCCATGGGTTCAAGCTTAGTCGCTAATCCATGACGGTAAGATGCTGTTTGTGCGTAGGAATCAGCGACAGGGAATGGGTGTAGACTCAGGTTTGTCCACAAGGCAGCCAGGGGTATTCACCAGGTGATCAGCGCACAGGTATTGTCCAGCACCAGCCTCACCCTCGGCTGGCTCGGTTACCTGCCCTTGCTGGCCTGGGCCGCCAGCCGCACCCGCTGGGTCGAGCTGGTCAGCGACAGCCGCCGCCAGCACCTGCTGTTCGGCACCGTGTTCGGCCTGTTCGCGCTGTGGCTGGTGCGCCGCGACTTCGACACCGGGGTGTCCTACCACTTTCTCGGCATGACTGCCGTCACCCTGTTGCTGGACTGGCCGCTGGCCATTCTCGGTGGCTTTCTCGCCCAGCTCGGGCTGTTGCTGCTCGGCCGCCAGGACCTTGCCGCGCTGGGCGTCAACGGCCTGCTGATCGTCGGCCTGCCGGTGCTGATCACCGAAGTTTGCGCGCTGCTGGTGGAGCGTGCCCAGCCACGCAACCTGTTCGTGTACATCTTCTGCTGCGGCTTCTTCCCCGCCGCACTCACCGTGGTGCTCTGCGTGCTGGCAGCCCTCGGCCTGCTGTGGCTGGACGGCCTGTTCGCCCTGCCCGAGTGGCTGAGCGACTTCATCGGTTACCTGTGGCTGATGATGTTCCCCGAGGCGTTCATCAACGGCACGGTGATCAGCGCCCTGGTGGTGTTCTGCCCCGAATGGCTGGAAACCTTCAACCGCACCCGCTACCTGCAGGCGCCGTGGAAGGGCGACGAGCGCTGAGTCGGGATCGTAAATAGGTGGGAGCAACTGTCTTGCTCAATTTCTAAAAGCTGGTGCGGTCCCTGTGGGAGCGGGCTTGCCCGCGAACACCGGCGAAGCCGGTGCCAGACACCGCGTCGCCTGCTTCGCGGGCAAGCCCGCTCCCACAGGTACTGCGCTGCACCCTTGGTCTTCAAAACCCACGCCCCAGCTCAACAACACCAGGCAGCGTGGGAGCGGGCTTGCCCCGCGATGGCATTCAACCAGGCAAACCCTCAGTGTCGAGGCTCAAGCTCCCCCGAATACAGCTCATCCTCAGACTCCTGCGACCCTGCGATCTTGTGCTCCTCCGCAGCCCAGGCCCCCAGGTCGATCAGCTTGCAGCGGTCTGAGCAAAACGGCCGAAACGGGCTTTTGTCCCCCCATTCCACAGGCGCCCCGCAGGTCGGGCATTCAACGGTCATTGGCTGGCTCATGGCTGGCCTCCTCGCAAAGTCAGGTAAAAGTGGTGCAGGCGGTCAATCTGGTCATGCAAGGCTTGCAGGTCCCGGTCATTGACCACCACGTCATCGGCATGGCGCAGGCGCTCTTCCCGGGCCAGCTGGGCCTTGAGAATCGCCTGTACCTGTTCGGGGCTGGTGTTGTCGCGCGCCAGGGTGCGCTGCACCTGCAACTCGGCCGGCGCATCGATCACCAGAATGCGCTGGGTCTTGCGGTATTGCCCCGACTCGATCAGCAGCGGCGACACATACACCGCATAGGGCGTCTCGGCCTTGGCCAGGTAGCTGAAAATCTCCTGGCCGATCAGCGGGTGCAGCAATTGCTCCAGCCACTGGCGCTGGCCAGGGTCGGCAAATATCAGCTGGCGCAGGGCCGCGCGGTCCAGTTGCCCGTCCGCCTGCAGCACGCCGAGCCCGAAGCGCTCGACGATGCTGGCCAGGGCAGGGCGGCCCGGCTCGACGACCCAGCGCGCCGCCTGGTCGGCATCGACCAGGTGCACGCCCAGCTCGACGAAACGCTCGGCGGCGGCGCTTTTGCCGCTGCCGATGCCGCCGGTCAGGCCAAGAATCCAGGGGGTGAAGGGCGCTGTGCTCATCAGGGGCCAAGTAGTTGCAGGTAAGAGGCGACTATTTCATCACCCCAGAGCAATGCGATCCACCCCGCAATTGCCAGGTAAGGCCCAAAAGGCAGTGGCGTACCCCGCTGCGCGCGTTGCAGGCGCAGCAACACCAGCCCGATCAGCGCCCCGGCAATCGACGCGCCCATCAGCGTTACCGGCAGAATCTGCCAACCACCCCAGGCCCCGAGCATCGCCAGCAACTTGAAGTCGCCAAAGCCCATGCCCTCCTTGCCGGTCAGCAGGCGGAACACCCAGTACACCGACCACAGGCTCAGGTAGCCCGCCACCGCGCCCCACAGCGCATCGCCAAGCGGCACCAGCAGCCCGAAGGCATTCACCACCAGCCCCAGCCACAGCAACGGCAGCACCAGCACATCCGGCAGCAGTTGGTGGTCGGCATCGATCAGGCTAAGCGCCAGCAACCCCCAGGTCAGCAGCATCACCAGCAACGCCGCCAGCCCCGGCCCAAAGTGCCAAGCCACCAGCAACGACAGCAACGCGCTGCCCAGCTCCACCAGCGGGTAGCGCACGCCAATGCGCCCCTCGCACGCCGAGCAACGCCCGCGCAGCGCCAGGTAGCTCACTACCGGAATGTTCTCCCACGCCCGAATACGGTGCTGACAGTGCGGGCAGCGCGAGGCCGGCAGGCACAGGTCGAAACGCTCGTGCACGGTTTCCGGCAGCCCCAGCACCTCTTGCGCCTCGCGCTGCCACTGGCGCTCGAGCATCACCGGCAAGCGGTACGCCAGCACATTGATGAAGCTGCCCACCAGCAACCCCAGCAGCGCAGCCAGGCAATAGAAGAAGGGCGGATGGTCGACGATAACGGTCCAGGCATTCATGTTCAGATCAGGCTACCCAACTGGAAGATCGGCAAGTACATCGCCACCACTAGGCCACCAACCAGCAGCCCGAGGGTCAGCACGATGGCCGGCTCGAGCAGCGCGGTCAACTGCCCCAGCGCCTCGGCCACCTGAGTTTCGTAATGCTGCGCCGCTTTGCTCAGCATCAGGTCCAGGGTGCCGCTGGCTTCGCCCACCGCCACCAGCTGGCACAACAGCGGCGGGAACAACCCGTCCGCCTCCATCGCCTGCTGCAACCCCATTCCGTTCGCCACCCCCTGGCGCAGGCGGCGAATGGCCGCCTCGTGCAGGCTGTTGCCGCTCACCGGCGCCACTGTGCCCAGCGCATCCAGCAACGCCACCCCTGCGCCATAGGCCGTGGCCAGGCTGCGGGCAAACCGCGCTAGCGCCGCCTGCCCCAGCAAGCGCCCCAGTACCGGCACCCGCAAGGCCAGGCGCAGCATCCACAAACGCCCCGGCAGGTGCCGCCGGTACAGCTCGCGCAGCCCCACGCCCAGCAACATCAGCAGCGCCACCAGCCAGCCAAAATGCCGGCCCAGCCCTGCGGACAAGTCGATCACCCATTGGGTAAAGGCCGGCAAAGCCTGCTCGGCATTGGCAAACATCCCCTCAAAACGCGGCACCACCTCCAGCAACAGCAACGCCGCCACCCCAAGCCCGGTACTCAACAGTAGCGCCGGGTACAGCATCGCCTTGCGCACCTTCTGCCGCAGGGCCTGGCGCGTCTCCAGCATCACCGCCATCTGCTCCAGTTGCCGGTCCAGCGTGCCCGACTGCTCACCCACCCGAATCAGGTTGCAGTAAAGCCCATCAAACCACGCCGGGTGGCGCTGCAAGGCGTCGGCAAACCCCAACCCCGCCGCCACATCCTGTTTCAACCTCGCCACCAGCGCCCCCATGGCGGCATTCGCACTGCTGCGCGCCATCACTTCGAACGCCTGCAACAGCGGCACCCCCGCCGTCAAAAGCGTCGCCAGTTGCCGGCTGAACCCCGCCGCATCCGCCTTGCCCGCCCGCTGCGGCCAGCGCCAGCGCACCCCGCCCGCCGGCCGCACCCGGGTGGCGCGAATACCCTGCTGGCGCAACCACGCCTGCACGAACGCCGGGCTGCGCCCGGCCTGTTGGCCCTGTTGATAAGTACCGGATGCATTGACGCCTTCCCAGGCGTACAGGCGGGTAGAGGTGTGCATGTGCGAGTCCTTTGCAGTAGTGCGACAAGTCCCGTAACAGCTTGCCGGGCCCAACCCCGGGCGCGTTGGCGTGACGGTCACTAGAGTAGTCCAGCAACGATGACGCACCGCCGCCCAGGGGTGACAAAAGGTGTCGGTTCAGGCCTACTGCGCCGCTGCCGGCGGAGGCGCCTCGTCAGCCAGTCCGGCCTTAACGCATTGCAAAGGAATACCGTTCATGAAAGGGCAACGCGGCATCACCCTGATCGAACTGATGATCGTCGTGGCGATCATCGGCATCCTGGCGACCATCGCCATCCCGATGTACACCAACCACCAGTCCAGCGCCAAAGCCAGCGCCGCGCTGCTGGAAATCACCGCCCTGAAAACCCCGATGGACGTGCGCCTGAACAGCGGCAAGGATGTCCCCGACGTCGCAAGCCTCGGCGGCCAACCCGCCACCGCCCACTGCGCCATCACCGCCAGCGGCAACGCTGCCGCCGGCACCGCCAGCATCGTCTGCACCCTGGCCGATGCCCCGGTCAACGTACTGGGCAAAACCCTCACGCTCACCCGCACCCAGGCCGGTTGGAGCTGCGCCACCACGGTGGAGCAAGACCTTGCGCCAAACGGCTGCAAGGCACCCTGAAAGTGAGTTGAAACAGGGGTTTGCGTAACCGCCACGGCAGTGGTACGTTGCGCAACACGCCGGTGTAGCTCAGTCGGTAGAGCAGCGCACTCGTAACGCGAAGGTCGCAGGTTCGATTCCTGTCTCCGGCACCAGAATGTCGATAGTGTTCAGTTACTCTATCGGGCTGATAAACCGCCTTCGGGCGGTTTTTTGCTTTTCAGATCGGGCAAGGCGACTCGCCTGCGAGTGGCTGGTCGCTACTATGGGGGAGGAGGTGTCGATGAATCCATTCAAGTCGCATTCTGAGAAGGTCAAAAGCTCCTTCGCTGAGTTCATACGCAATGCGAAAGCTGACGAGAAGAAGCGCGTTTACACCGCCGTCCTAGTTGAAGCCGCTAAGCGACAGAACGAGATCATGGTTGCGGCCCAAGCAAAGGGCGTGTGATCAAAAGTGCTTTACACGGTAAGCGATCCATAAACCCCACCCGTTACATGAAGGACGGGGAAATCAGGTATTCGAGTCGGGCACCTGCCCCGCTTGAGTCTTTAACCCGAACAACTGGTCAGCTAGCTGTCGGCCTCGCTCCAGCCCCTCCGCCGTCAACCAGATGGATTTGTTTCTATTAACTGGATCACTGATGAAACCCCGTCCATGCAGTCGATTCATGATCTCGAAGTCAAATCCTTTCCACGCGTTACCTTTGTCGGAGCTATAGGCTGCCAACAAGGCAAGCACTGCGTCTTCAATCAGTTTTTCGTCGTATTCCATGGTCGTTACCCCGCTCTTGTCCTTCAAGCGCTTCGTAGGCCCCATCTGACCCACGATGGGGGAGCACTTAACTATGTATTTTAGGCGTGCAATTCCACGGCAGCAGCGCTTCGTAATCTTCCACGGAGAACGCCTGCGGCAGGCGTTCCAGTGCGTGGCGCAGCCACGCATAGGGCTCTTGGCCGTTGGCTTTGGCCGTCTCGACCAGGCTGTAAAGTTGCGCACTGGCCGTCGCCCCTCTGGGCGTGTCACTGAACAACCAGTTCTTTCTGCCGATGACAAACGGGCGGATCGCACGCTCGGCTGCGTTGTTGTCGATCGGTAAGCAGCCGTGCTCGATGTAGCGTTCCAACTTGCTCCAGTTGCTGGCCAAGTAGCCGATGGCCTTGCCCAAGGCATTCTGCATCGTGACCTGAGGTTGCGTTTTCTCTACCCAGCTTCTCAGCTGAGCCAGCAATGGCAGGCTGCGCTCCATGCGGGCAGCCTTACGATCTTCATCGCTGCCGTCCTTAAGGTCGCGCTCGATGCCATACAGCTTGTTGATCAAATTCAGGGCGATGTCTGCGAGCCCGGTTTTACCTTTGGGCTGCACTTTCTGCGCTTCGACGAACTTGCGGCGTGCGTGCGCCCAGCAGCCCAACCGCTCCACGCCGTCCTGTGCAGCTAGCGCGTTGTAACCGGCGTAGTCGTCGGTCATGACATAGCCGCGATAGCCATCCAACAGGCGCGTCGGCACCTCCTGCGCTCGGCTGGTGGCGTAGTCGAAAAGGATCACTGGCCGCTCAGGTGGGCCGCCGGTTTGCACCCACATCCAGGATTGGCTGCTGGGCTCACGACCCGGCTCTTTCAACACCTGCACACGCGTTTCATCACAGTGGATGATCCGACTGCTCAACAGGCTTTCGCGCATCAGATTCAGCAGCGGTTGGAAGTGCTCGCTGCATTGAATCACCCAGCGTGCCAGGGTTTGGCGCGAGATATCGATACCGTGGCGCCCCAACACTTTTTCGAAGCGATGAAGCGGTAGGCCGTCTACGTATTTGGTGGTGAGCAGCATGGCCAGCACACTCGGGCTAGCCATGCTCTTCTCGATCACCTGGGCAGGCTTGTCCGCTGTTACGGGCGCTGACTCGCAGTCGCGGCAGCCATACACCTTGCGAACATGTTTGATGACGCGAATCTGCATCGGGACGATTTCAAGCTGTTCGCTGACCTCTTCACCAATGGCATGTTTGCGGCAGCCACAAGCGCACGTCAGCTCATGCTCGGGCAGTTCGTGGACAACCTCGATACGCGGCAAATCAGCCGGCAGTGGTTTGCGTTTACCACGGCGCTTGGTCGGTGCAACGACTTCTTCGTCGCCGGCCTCATCCAAGGGTTCTGCCAGGCTTTCCGCTTCGTCGAAGAGCGGCAACTGTGGCGTCGCCGCATCGCCTGTCTGCTCGGTCTTTCGCCCGAACAGGCGCTGGCGCAACAGCGCAACTTCCTCTTCGAGATGAACGATCTTGCCCTTGTCGGACGCCCGCTCGTTGATCATCTGCTCAAGCAGTTGCTTGAGCAGAACAGGGTCGTCAGGGAGGTCTTCGGGCATGGAAATCATGCCGCGGATTATACCGAATCAGGCGACGTATCGAGGCGTCAAAACCTGATGCGGACGGTTGCGCCAGAGGTCGAAGCCGTCGAGTAGCCAGTTCAGTTCCTGAACGGTCAGTATGATGGCCACGTCAGTCGGATCGGGTGAGGTTTTGAACCGTTCGGAGTCCAGGCGTTTGAGTCAGAGGCAGAAGCCGTTGCGTTCCCAGTACAAGATCTTCACGCGGTTGCGCGGCTTGTTGAGGAAGACGAAAAGCACCGGGTCGAACACCGCCACTTTGATATCGAGTTCGACCAGCGCAGCCAGGCCATCGATGGACTTTCGGAAGTCGACGGGCTTGGGGTAGAGGTACACTTTTTCGACTTTGGCGTCGGGTCGCATCATGCTCGGCGAACTCCAGAAAGAAATCGGGAGCACAACATCGGGGATCAGGTAAGCGCTTTGAATGTGGGATTCATGGAGCGCTTACAGAGATTTGGCTCTGATGAGTCACAATTATACACCGGCCAAGATTCTTGGAGTCGAGGTGATATAAAATGTAACTAGAAAGTGGGTGTCTTAGATTTCTGATTAATAGAGGATAGAAAAATATCTATCCTCTATATTTATTGAGCGAATTTAAATAAATAACAAAATAGGCTGTGAGATAGCCCCGGCATTATTGTCTACTTGCTGTCAAGAGCAAGATAGTTTTCTAAAATCTCCACTGTTGTACGCGCTGAAAGAATGCATGCAACTCTGTGATAGTGGTCGCTCTTGCCTTTGCCTCCATCATCAACAACAGACTTGGCACTGAAAAAAACTGGTTGGCCTTGTGATATTCTCGCTGCCTCGTAGACTGCAAAAGACTCCATTTCGAAAGCTGTTGCTTTTCGGTGCTGTTCTCGTACCTCGGAAGTTTTTTCATCATCAGCAATAACGGCGCTACCGCTTGATGCCGGTGCGATTATGACCCCGAACTCAAATTCGTTTTTATCGGCGGGATATTCGTCGCGTGCTAGATTGATCCCATTTTTTATATTCTCCATAAAGCTCTTGTCGTCAAGAAGTGTTTCGATTTTTAGTCGTAGTGAGTGCGGTATTTGTACAGCATATGGTTCAAGCTCAAACCCATCCGCTCCCCATTTACCATGATCGTGCTGATGGCATGGGTCCGCGACCACTACATCATAAATTTCTGCTTTGCCGTCAATTCCAGCGCATATTCCAGACATGCATATTATTTTTGGTTTGAATCTATCAATCGCTCTGGAGCTGATAATTGCGGCGCTTACCAGGCCCATTCTGGAAAGGGTAATGACAACTCCTTTGTTAGAGCCGATTGCTAGCTCTTGACACCGGAAGCCATCGACAATTTTGATGCCTCCAAGAGTTGCTTTAGTTTCACAGAAGCCTTTGGCTTCCTTTGGAAGGGCACATATAATGACGAAGTCATAGTTTTCAGGTGGCATGCAGGATAATATCTTTTGATGTAAAGCCTCTTTCCATTCGATTCCAGACGGAAAGTAAGTGATCACAGAAACATCTAGTTGGTTTAAATCTTTGAAATTTCCTTCAGCAGCTTGATCGAAGCTCGTTAGGGCAATTGCCGGTGTTCGAGAGTTCACGCAGTCTCTGTCATGCAGAACATCAACAATCTGGACGCCTGCGTCTTGAGGTTCCGAACTCTGATCGAATAATGGGACAAGCAAGTCCAAGATTATTAAGTCGTACTTTTCACGTTGCACAGCAATCATAAAGTCTGAAAATGTAATGCAATGTGTTAGAGCTATTGAAGGAGAAACTGAAATAATTTCAGCTTCAATAGCACTTTTTTTATCTTTATCGTCTTCTAGCATTAATATTTTCATAGTGTGCTAATCACTCGTGCCATTTCTTCTTTCCAATCCTTAGAATCTTCGTTGTACATAATGCATTCTTTTACGTCGCATCCTAAATAAGATCGAATGCGCGCGGCGGCGTCTTTGATAGCAAAGAGTTTTCCACCTATCTGAATTTCAGGGTATTGAGTCACAACGATGCAGGGATCGTCTCTTTCTAAGGAGCTTAGCTCCAAAAGAACGTCTAGCCCACCTGATAGAAATGATAAAGGAGAACCTTCTCCTGATACTGCAGGATGGCTCGGTATTGCCATGTCGACCAAGATTAAGTCGTAAGTAGAATCTGTTACGGCCTCTATTGCATCTACTAAGCTTGGGGCGATTCTTATTGTCGGCTTGCTGTAAGTCGAACTAAGGAAATCCTTCAGGCTTTTCGCTTTAAAGCTGTCGTCCTCCACTATCAAGATATTCATTATACATGCTCCAACCCGTACGTGAACGATACATAAACTTTTCTATTGCGGCAGGAAACTTCACGGACTTTGAATTTTTTATCGCTTCGCTCGATTTGGTGAAGCTTTCTTATACCGCTTCGGCCCTCGCTCAAATGAGCGTTATCAATGTCATCACCCGGCTGGAGCTTAAGTCGCTCGCTTACATATTGTTCTGTTTGGTAATCTTTTATATCTGATGCGATAGTAATTTTTAGCTCCCCGGTCACGCCGTTTAGTGTCCTTGATACTAAAAATTCTTTCTCAACTTCACCCGCAGGTTGACCATGCTTCGCTGCGTTGTAAACTACAACGTAGAAGGCGTCATAAATCACATGATAAGGGCCACCCACTAGTTCTATATCATTCATTTCGTTGTAGTCGGTATTAGGGTCGAATTCAGGAAACGTTTCCTTTACCTCCGCTACAACTGCTTTGTAGAGTAGTGATAGCGAGGCTTTGGGCGAAACGCTCACTGGTCTCTTGAACCAAGTGTTCATGGTGCTAAGCTTTTCTGTAACGTTGTGCGTTATTTCTCTTACAAATTCTTTGACAAGTTCACTCGATATATTTCTCGTATAGTTACCTGCCTTGATTTCTGCAAGAAGGTCAGCGCTAATCAAATTTCCCTTCTGGCCTTTCATGTAAGAAATTATATTTTTCAAATCTACTTCTGCAAGTCTCCAGCAATACTCAGTAAGTGTAGGGATAATCGGTCTGGAGGACCTAGGGTCGAAGTAGTCTTTTATAAGGTTTTTCCCGCACGCAATGGCGATGTCGACCTTAGCTGGCGAAGAGAGTGTGGGTTTTATCAGGCCATCGCGTTTTGTAGATGATTCAATGTGGAGTCGATCTCGAATAATAATATCAATTTTGGATGCGTAAGCTCTCTTCCAGTTTTCCCAGCGGCCCAGGAAAACCGGGTCTTTAAATAGAGTATTATATTTTGGAGATGATTCAATGCCCGATACTACGGAGTACAAGTGCCCTTTAAATGTTCCGTGTCTAATGCGGCGGCCTAAATATGAGGCGACTCCAAAAATACTATTTGAACAAAAATTAGCGTAGGCGATTTCAATGAGCATTAGTAGTTGAGCATTTTCGTTTATTCCTATCGCGAAGTTATGCTCCATGCTAGCTAAAACGCTATTAAATTCCCGTAGCAGTTCGTCGTTGAACCATTCGGCGAATCGTGCGTGATCAACATATATCCTATTGTCGTCAAGTTCGTTTCTGACTCTGTTTATTTGATGGTCGATTAGTAGGGCGCGTGCTCTCCCCAAAAAGTAGTTGTCTTTTGTGTGTTCCCCCATCCATTGGTGTAGAGCGGCACGTGTCTCTGTTATTTGAGCTGACGATTTGATGATGTGAACGAGTTTTGCAATAAAGTCTTCGGTGCATAACTCGTACGTATATATGGCGACTGCGGGTGATCTCTTGGATAGCGATTCTACAAAAGATACCAGTTCAGAATTGAAGTCTTTTTTGACGATTTCCTGAAGTCGCCGCCTGAGCAAGTGATCGTCAGCTTCGTTTTTGCTCTTTCTTGCAATAAGTAAGTGATAGATTATTTTTGAAAGGGGCGTTGAAGCGAAGCTCGCCATTTTCTTTAATATTTCTGTATGATGAGTTCGCACTAGATCGTGAGTTTTTCCCATGATTGTAAATAGTGCATTTTCATCTATTTGTGATTTTCCTTCACTGATGAAGGATAAATAATTGAACATAGCTGACCTTGTAATGAGGCCCTCAAGCTCTAACTGCTGTAGGGTACTACAAGAGTGGCGCGTCATTGGTACAGGTTTGGCGAGATCATTTAAGGTTAGGCATGAGTTTGCCCATTTCGAGATCCGCTCGATAAGGCTGTCGTCTAGTACAAAGTAATCTGAAGTAGGGTCGTCGTAAAAATGGTCAATAAGCAATCGGTAGTCAGAAACTTTTGAGTTTTCTAGAAAAGCGCTTGTTCTTTTATAAAATGTCGACTCGCCGTCTTCTTTTCCAATATATGGGGTTGCTAGGTCACCTATTGATAATAATTGGGAATCCCAGATATCGAAAAGCTCACTTAGCTCGGGGCTTTGGATTATATGTTTGTTTACTTTTAATATGAGTAATGCGTCTATCAGAGAGCTCTGAAGCGAGCTTTGTATGAGGTGTGCAAGATCTTCAGTATTCTTTGCATGAGGGTGGAACGCGATTCGAGCTATGTCTCGTGTATATTTGTTTCTATTCCCCCTGCTAGCGAGGCTCATGATTGAACGTTTCAATCCGCTCCAGTCCTGGTCCTCCTTAAAACACTGAACAATCGAGCTTACAATGACGTTATTGCTGCCGAGCCCAGCACTGTCGAGCATACGCTCCACAATTGTCGTCTCGTTAATGTTTTGATGGAGGGCCTTGAGGAGTGCGGCTTTCCTCAAAAGTATTTGACTGGATCCGAATTCGTTTAAGATTTTTTGGAGAACTATGTGGGCCTGCTCATATTTACATTTAATAATTTCTCGATCAAGCAAGCTAATGCTCGCTATCAAGTCTAAAACTTTTGTTCGGTTCGCGGCGAAAAGAAGCTCTATTTGCTCTATTTGCTTGTTTGCGGGTCTTACTGAAAGCCTGTAATAGTCTTCTTTTGTCAGTGCTTCATTAGGGAATAGCGGGGGTGTGAGTTTTTCCGGGTGAAGTCTTAGTATGTCTTCGATTTTGCAGAGTATTTTCGTTGTTTTGCTTTCTCGTAGCCCGTTCAAAAGCCTAACGGCTTCCAGGCGATCCGCAGTTATAATAGCCCTGACTTGGTGGCGTGTTTTTATATCCAAAGTCTTCATTGGTGCTAAAGCTGCAGCTTGCGGAGCAAATGTTTCGAAGTCAATGCTCCATTTTTCTCTTCTCGCTATCTGATTATTCATCAAGCATACCTGCTTTGTTGTCCCATAATTTTTCGTTGAAAAATTCTCGGTGCAATAAATAATTGCTCCAGATAGTGTTCTCACATGAATTTCTGCGAAGGATATTCCCTTCGCCTACTCGGTGATTTGAGGTAGCGGCTGTTTTAAGCGATTTTTGCAAGAGAGGGTGGCGGAAACCTAGCAGCACCTGAATATGCGTTATTTCTTGGGCTGGCCCTAGCTTCGCGGACCGCTGCTTGACAGGGCGGGTTTTGATAGCGTCGGCGGGTTCTCTGTGGGATGGAGGGATAGAGCGGTCCATTCGTGTTTCCTCCTTGAGTGTCTCGTGGGATTTTCCTGTAACCCTGGCGCTTCAACCTTATGGCTCAATGATATCTATTCTGCAAAAGGAGGCAATCTTCTATACAGCTCTAGACTATGGGCCCTTTGGCCGGTGGGGGGCGAGCGGCGGCACCGTAGGGACCGATCCGCGAGACATAGCGGCTTTCACAAGTCAAGCCTTCGTAGATTGCCCATCCACTGCTTGTTACACCGTCCGCACAGCTACAACTAGTGTTACACCTCCATTGTGAAATAGGGTTTTGTAATTTTATCTATATAAATCAGAGTGTTATGCTCTTGCTAGCACTTGGAACACCTGAAACCCTCGATTTTGCCAAGGCCGGAGCCCCACGCCCTGTGCTAAGAAAAGCCGTCAGCGCGGGGCAATTGGGCCGTTCGAGCTGGGTGAGTATCAAGTATCGCTATCAGGGTGGCTGACTCGGCACAGAGGATGAAGGTGGGGGGACCCTGGCGTATTGGGCTTGATACGGGGCAGGGAACCCGCGGTTCTTTGTTAGCGGGAGGATCGCCAGCTTAGTGAACTGGTAAACAAGGTGAGCCAGGGTGAATTGTGCATTTTTCAGCACACTTGGAAGGATCCTTGCGATTGCTGCAATGATATCGGCTCTTGACTGAAGGGGGGCACCAGATGACTTCAAGGAAATTGGACGGCTACAAAGGGCGATTGGATTGCTCACAGCTCGCCGCAGGCATGACGGCAGCGCGAGCCAATGCCGCCAGACTCGCCAAAGACGCACGCCTTCTTCTGGAGGCAGAGAGCTTTGCCTCTGCAGCTTCACTGGCTGCGCTTTCGATTGAGGAGGCGGGAAAGATATCTATCCTCCGAGGGATGGCTCTGGAGCTGGAAGACGGCGCGATCAAGGCAGAGTGGAAGCGTTACCGCTCTCATACGAGTAAAAACAGCCACTGGATCTTTCCGGCCTTGGTAACTGATGGTGCAAGATCGTTGGAGGATTTTCGTCCCCTTCACGACGAAGCATCAGACCACCCGTATCTCCTAGATCAGGTGAAGCAGTTAGGCTTTTACACCGATTGTCTCGGGCAAAAAGCTAATTGGTCGATCCCTGACCAGGTGATTGACTCGGAGCTGGCTACAAGCCTAGTGGACACAGCAGAGCTTCTCAGCCGGGGTGAGCCAGTGACAGAACGTGAGCTTGAACTGTGGGTTTTATACCTTGGGCCTGTGTGGAAGAAGGATATGGACGCTATGAAAGCAGCGCTTGGAGCCTGGTACCGTGCTATGCAGGAAGAAGGGCTCACTGCGAAGGGCCCCAACAGCATGGCTGCTTTCTTAGCGGGTGGCCTGCACCCGTGTGAAGCTGAGGTGACTTGAGCTTTAGGGATACGTTTAGGGATACGTTCTCTTCTGTGAAAGACCAAAGGTCAATATTTACAGGGTACGGTAGCCATCATTCGATTCCTGTCTCCGCCATGTCTGGATCCTCGAAATGCTTGGCGAGGCGCTGGTGCAACACGACGAACTACTGGAATTCGAACACAACCCGCACCTGAGTTTCGCAATACGTCGGGCATCCATCAGGCGATCCGCGCCATCAGCCGCTTGGCCGGTGAGCAGATCGGCAAGCTGGAAAAGGTGAAGGGGAATTGAGCTGAACCACCTGTGAGGCGAGGGCCGCTTTGCGGCCCATCGCGGGGCTCAATCGCAAAAGTCTGGGTGATGGGGCTTTGTCCTCACAGCCGTTAACGAGTTCTTTACTGGTTGGAGAGTGCTACGTTTTCGAGCTTTCCACTCACTGAGTCCCTTCGCAGTTTCGGGTGTTTCTGCACATTTTTCTGCGCACAAGTTGTCCCGGCGGAGGCCAATTAAATCGGGGCCTGTGCCATCTTGCTGAGTTCGAAAAAAACGCCGCTTTTGCACATTTTTTTTGCAGATGACTCTCGGCACCCGAGGTCCTCGTCCCGGTTATTGCGCAGAGCGACAGCACCGCGGTAGCGTTTATCGCAGCGTCAGCTAGGTAAGTTTTTTCCTTCAAGATTTCGGGAAACTTCCACCCTGTGCAGCTGTTGCATGGCGAACCTACCAGGGATAAATTCAGCCAGTCGCAGCAAAACCCGCGACCAGGTGTAGGAACCTGCTGGTAAACTTGGCGCTCGCACTAGGCGTCCCCAATCACTCTTAGCTCGCGTTTTTTCGCGTGCTGCGGTGTGTCATGGCGGCTGTGTGTGGGCAGGCTTCGGCCTGGCCGGGTTCCAAGTTTCCCGGTATTCCTACCCCATGCACAGCTGCCACCCAATCCCGTAGGAAGGATCGTGGTAGCTCTAAACTCAAAACTTGGAGTCTCATGCATGCTTACTCGCATCCTGAGCCGGATCCTCGCATCCGCTCTCCGCCGCCCATCCCCCGCGGCCCGCAAACCCCATCGCTTCTACCTGATCGACAGCCATTCCCTGGCCACCCGCGCCAACCAGGAGGCCCGTCATGACTGACCAAGACCGCCTGTCCCTGATCCAGAGCCATGTCTGGACCCTCGAACTGCTCGGCGAAGCGCTGGTGCAACACGATGAGCTACTGGAGTGCGAACACAACCCGCACCTGAGTTTCCGCAACACGTCGGGCATCCATCAGGCGATCCGCACCATCAGCCGCTTGGCCGGCGAGCAGATTGGCAAACTCGGAACGGTGAAGGAGGAATGAGCTGAAAAGCCTGTGTGGCGGGGGCCGCTATGCGGCCCATCGCGGGGCAAGCCCGCTCCTACACAGTTGGCGGTCGGCAGTAAATCCATTGGCCCGGTAGCCAGCAAGGCTCAACCCTCACCGCGCACTAGCATTCACCTCATGCTCATCCGCAAACGCCATAAACAATGGCAAATCGAGCCCGTCCAACTTGATCTGCGAAATAAACGCCGAAAACGCAAGGTTGGCCGCCAGCCTGCGCATATCACTGGCCCAGGCCGGCACATAGGTCGGCGCCTTGAGCCAACCGGTTTCAAACAGCGGCGCCAGGCGCAGGGTGTCGGCCAGGCTCAGGCGCCCGGCAAACAAATGGCTCAGCAGCTCCGGGCGGTTGTCGCGCACCGCCACCCGCAGCAGGGTATGCACCCCCAGCAGCCCGGTCAGGTAGGCGGCGTCCTTGGTAAAGGCCGAGCCGCCGCGCAGGTCGGCGCCGCGGAACACCCGCTGGGTCGAGCGGAACGACTCCTCCTGCGACTGGCCGGCCTGCACAAACCCTTCGAACACCTGGATAAAGTCGGCGCCATCCAGCGCCTGCTGCACCGCCAGCACACGCAGGG
The DNA here is from genome assembly GCF_019139835.1 of Pseudomonas xanthosomatis. Classification (NCBI taxonomy): domain Bacteria; kingdom Pseudomonadati; phylum Pseudomonadota; class Gammaproteobacteria; order Pseudomonadales; family Pseudomonadaceae; genus Pseudomonas; species Pseudomonas xanthosomatis. The sequence goes on from NZ_CP077075.1 coordinate 1,667,509, forward strand.
CGATGCGCCGCAGGCGGTTGATGTCCATGCTGCCGGTGAACATCTCGGCCAGGGTGGCGATGCCTTCCTGGGTCTGGGTGGTGCGCGGCGCGCCCAGGCCCAGGCACTTGAGGTTGGGCTGGCGGGCGCCGTTCTGCGCGGTGGCCACATGCACAAAGGCTTCGTGCTGCAGCAGCTGTTGCTTGTCCAGCTCGCTGAACAGCGCGCTGGCGCGCAGGCGGATGCGGCTGCTGCCGGCAATCGCCTTGGCCGCCAGGGCCGGGTCCAGGGCAATGCTCACCTGGCCTGTGCCGAAAAAGCGGTCCAGCTCGGGCTGCAGCCAGGCGGCGAAGTCTTCGGCGGGGATGTTCGCCTCGCTCGGTGGTATTTGCCCGCCGCCCAGCAGGGCGTCGGTGGTCTTCAAAAAGAACCGCGCGGCATCGAGCATGCTCAGGTTTTGCCGGGGGTAGAGAAAGTCCGGGCGCCGGTACAGCGCCGACGAATAGCGGGCAAAGGCCGGCGTGCCGATGGCCCCGAGCATGCGCCCGGCGGTGGCATAGCTGCGCGCGGTGGCGGCCAGGTAATGCCCGGCCGGGTGGCCTTGGTCGCACTGCCCGATGAAGGTCTCCAGGGCGGCGATGTCGTCGCGGTGATCGCGGGGTTGCTGGGCCACCTTCGGCAACTGCGGTTTGCCGGCGCGCCACTGGGCGAGGAACACCGGCTCGATGTCATCCGGCCAGGCCAGGGCTTCGAGGACACGGACCTTGCGCGCCAGTTTGGGCAGGGCGGCGTCGAGTTCGGCGAGGGTGCTGGCACTCATGGACGGCTTCCTTGAGGGGCTGGTCAGCGTCGCAGAAAGCATAGCGCGAACACCGGCAAAGCCGTTGCCAGGGGCATGCCGGGGTGCACCGTGGCGGTCACCTGTGCAGGCGAGGGTGGCGCCTCTTCGCCGCGGCTTGTGACAGCAATATGAACGAAAACAACGGGTTGTTCAGGCCTGCCGGTTTCATGCAAAACAACTTGTCCGATCGTCATACAAAACCGCTTTCAATTGCGTTACGCTCCGGCGAAGTGGCTATAGGCCATTACTCAGCGAACGCAAGGAACGCGGGCAATGAAAGCAGGCTGCCCGGGGCCCTTGCAGTGCCCACCCAGGAATCGAGGCAGCCAGCTATATGGACAACATGGATAAATCCACCAAGGCGTTGAAAGATTTCGATATCGCATTGTCGCTGAACCAGAGGGCGATCAGCTGCCAGCTCCAGAGTGCCTGGGAAGTCTGGGGCGAGACCGCCCCCGGTGGGCGGCTTGCCCTGAACGTCAACCCGCTCAACTCCAGGGGCCTGCCATCTTCCACGCGCCTTGTCGCCGAGATGGAGCCGCCAACGTTGTCGTTCAGCCGCACCAATACGGCGCCCAACGAGGTGATCACTTCCATCGAATTGCTCGGCGGCACCCTCAATTACCTGAGCGATGGTGATAGCGTCGAAGTGCCCATTCACAAGTACGTATTGTCCCTGCGTTCGTTCCTTGAAAAGCGCACGGTCAGCTGGAAGCAGCTCTACGCGCACGATGAGGAATGCGCCGACGGCGTGCTCGAGCACCTGCAGGCCTACCAGTTGGCCGAAGGGCAGTTCTCCATCGAATGCCTGTTCCTCACCCTCACCAACAAAGGCACCTTGTTGCTCCCCCAGGTGGCGTTGCCGGCCGGCGCCACCCTGTCGCCCGAGGCGCGCGGCAAGCTGGCCGAATGCATCGAAACCTGGGCCACGGTCAGTGGCATCAATGGTGCCAACGGCCTGCTGCTCAGTGCTTCGGTGGTCCCGCGCCATGTAAAGCGCGAGCCAAGCGTGTCCATGGCCGACTACGCCTTCCGGCTCAACAAGGCTGAAGTCCCGGGCGTCGATGAAGATCGCTCCAACACCCTCGACTACCTGGGGGTCGCTGTCGGGGGCCGGGAGCTGCCTGGCGCAGGTGCCGGGCTGGCGGCCCTGTGCGAAAAGCAGGGTATCTGGCCCAGCTACCACAAGGCCGATGCCAAGGGTGGCCTGTTTGCCGGGGTGATGGTGCTGCGCAAGGACTTGTACATCGACCACCTGCGCAACGGCCTGAGCGCCGCGCTGAAGCGTGAAATCGACCGGATGGCAGCCGAAAATGCCGCCAGCCCGAAGGGCCGGCTGGCGCATCCCGAACTGGACTTCCTCGAAGAACTGCGCTTCGTGCGTGACGGTGACTCGTTGTTCCTGCAAGGGAGCAAGACCTACCGCTGGACCGACAACGAACTCAAGCTGGTGCTGGACAAGCAACTGAAGCTTGAGATCAAGCTGGTCCAGGGCAAGGTGGCCGCGATCGACGGCCTGCTCTACAGCCACCTTGACCGCGACCGCACCACGTCATGGGACGTGCACTCGGGCGCCAAGGCCACCCGCAAGTCCAAGATCGGCGGCACCATGACCTTGCACACTGACGGCGAGGCGGCCCGTTGCTCGGTGGCGCCCAAGTTCCAGCTTTCCTTCACCCACCTGGTCGGCAGTAAAGATGACGTCGGCGATATCAGCGGCTTCGTGCAGTTCTTCACCCGCATCAACAACGATTGGGATGTGAAGATCGCCGGCGACTGGCTGGGCGCATCGCGCGACGCGATCATCGCCATGCTCCAGGGCGTGTTCAGCAAGGTCGAGGTAGACATGAACAACTTCGCGTTCGTGCTTCCAGGCGAAGACACCTTTACCTTCCGCCACCCGGAGCTGAACCAGTTCCTGGACCTGACCGTCGACGTGAACTACCGGGAAGCCTGAGCCAGGAGACTGCCATGGAACGCAAACCGAATATCGTGCAGGTCGATGCGCTCGACCACAAACAGGCGCTACACAGCAGCTTCACCGTCGGCAACGACGTCATCGACTACATCGAACCGGCCCGCACCTTCGGCCGCGATGACCTGATCGACCCACAGGCCAAAGGCCGCTTCCAGCAGCGCATGAGTGCCTTGCCCGACCGCCGCGGCCCTATGGTACAGCCCATGGTCCTGAGCCTGGGCAAGCAGCACCAGCTGTCGCTGGTACGCCGTGACGCCGACAGCTCGGCGGGCTGGCAGCGTGTTGCAGTACACGACAAGGTCGTGGCTTTCGCCACGGCCTGGGCAAGCGTCGGCGGCAAGGAGCTGACCACCCTCGCCGTTGCCCTGGACGAAGGCGGCGGCGCCTCGCGGCTGCTGGTGGCCTACGACTTCGATGCCCAGCGTGCCGACTGGAGCCAGCTGCCGTGGCGCGACTACGGCACCCGCCAGGGCTTGGTGATCGATGCCATCCGCCTGCTGCGCGGTGATGACGGCATCTGGACGGTGCTGCTCAGTGCCGCTGGCGATGGCGAGCAGGACGCCTACCTGGTGCGCAGCGATACACCGGCCTCGTTGAGCCAGCACAGCCTGGTGTTCAGCGTTGCCCGCGACATGAGCGAAATCTTCGACTTCAACATTGGCATGCTGTCGCGCAAGCCGGTGCTGCATGTCATTGGCACCGGTAGCGTGAAGAGCACCCGGTTGCTCAACGCACGGGTGGTACCGACCTTCGAGAACGGCCCGTCCATCACCGGGGTACTGCCCTTCGAATGCCCGGCGGGCGGCAAGGTCCTGGCCATGGGCCAGACGCGCAAGGCGGGCACCGACCTGTACGTGGGCGGCAAAGGGGTCTGGCGGCTGCCTGCCGAGCAGCTGCGCAAACAGGACGACGCGGTGTTCGAAGCGGTCATCCCGGCCAGCCTGGCCGAGGATGTGCTGCAACTGAGTGTCTGCGAAACGCCAGAAGGCGCCACCAGTGCCTGGGCCCTGCGCAGTGACGGCGTGGTGCTGATGTGTCACCGCCCGAGCCTGGCCGAGCGCTGGAGCGAAGCGACCGCCATCCGCAACAAGGTTATCGACCTGGCCCCGGTGGTGGGGGACGACAAGCTCACCAGCGGCGTGTTGGTGGTCTACGAAAGCGGCGTGGCGGGCCATCTTTGGCGTGACGCCGGCGGGCTTTGGCAAGAAACCGAAATCCGTGTGTCCGACCCGCAGTCCTCGGCCAGCATCACCTGTTTCTCCACCAACATCAGTGTGCTCGACCACGGCGGTATTCCCCGCAGCGATGCGGCTGTGCTGCTGCGCAGCTCGGTGCTGTCCACCCTGGTGGTCAATGGCCGCAGCGTGTTCGTCGGCCCGCAAGACCCGGTACGGGTGCGGACCGACCTCAGCGGCAACCTGCGCATCTTCAACCGCGCGCTGTCGTTCACTCCAGCTTCCTACGAACTGGCCTTCGAAGGCCTGGAGCAGGTGCTGGAAATCAACCCGGCCGTCTCGCTGTACCAGCGCTTTACCCGCATGAGTACCCAGGAGCTGCAAAAAGCCGAGCTGCTGCCGGAGGAGTATCGCGGAAAAAGTGGCGCGCAATCGGTCGATGCGCTGCTCAGTGCCTTGCGCCAGGTAGCGGCGCTGGCCGGCGGTGACCAGGCCAGCGGCGTTCGCCTGCGTGCCCCGGCCCATGCATTTGCCTCAGCCCTCGATACCCGTCACGTCGCCGATGATTTCTGCCTGGCGGTGTCCGGCTCCGGCGATGGTCAGTTGCGTACCGCATCTTCCTCGCCCCAGGTTCAGGCATCGGCGGCGGCTGTCGCCTTGCCAGGCCTTGGCCAGTCGCTGTCCGACCTGCTCGAAGGGCTCTGGCAGCATGCCCGCTCGGCGGTGTCGTTCGTTATTCGCAAGGTGCAGGGCGCGGTGGAGTTCGTCTGCGAAATCGCCGGCAAGGTGAAGCGCTTCGTGGTCGACACCCTGGAAAAAATCGGCGGCTTCTTCAGCTGGTTGTGGCAGCAGGTGCGCACGGCGGCCGAAAAGGTCTGGAGCTACGCCAAGTTCCTCTTCGACTGGGGCGACATCACGGCGGTGCGCAACACCATGGCCGAGTTCGTCGAAGAAGAGCTGACCTTGCTGGTCAAGCGGGTCAGTAGCTTGAGCGGCAAGGTTACCCCGGCGTTCGACCACGCCATTGCCTCCATCGAGGCACAGTGCGTGGCTTTGGGCGTGAGCCCGGAAAAAAGCCAGGTATTGCTCGAGCCTGGTTCTGGCGAGGTGACCCAGGCCCAGCGCAAGGCCCCGAGCAAGCAGGATGCCTCGCGCAGCGGCCCGGGCGGCGGCATGACCGACCTGCTCGGCAGCATCCTCGAACTGGTGGTCAAGGTTGAGGTGCCGTCGCCAAGCGGCGAGTTCGAAAGCCTGTTCGACCTGCTGGGCAAACAGATGGACGCACTTTCCGGCTACGGCACCGACATCAAGGAAAGCTTCAAGCATATATTCGGCCCCGACGGCTTCACCCTGGCCGACCTGGACCTCGACAAGATCCAGCGCATTCTGTACTCGCTGGTGCTGAACCTGGCCAAGCGCGCAACCGAGATGACCCGCAACGTGGTCACGCACCTGATCAACTCGGTGGCGGGCCTGGTCGACCTGATGCGCCGGATCCTGTTCACAACCATCCGCTTCCCGTTCATCGAGAAGACCTTCGCCCTGCTGACCGGCAAGCCGGTGGACACCGGCGTACGGCTGATCGACATCGTGCTGTTCGTGCCGTCGGTGCTCGGCACCATCACCTACAAACTGTTCATGGGTAACAGCCCGCTGCAGCCGGTGCTGGCCAGCCGGCCACCGATCAACGGTGCGCTGGCTGCGCAGTCCAGCGCCAACCCGTCGGCCTTCGAGTACCTCAAGGATGTGGTCACCACTTACATCGGCATGGGCATGATGTCCAAGGGCATGGCCTCGGCCTCGACCGGGGTCAAGGCGCAGACGGCGACCAAAGGGGTCGATTGCCTGCTGCTGACCGCCAAGACCGTGCTGCTCCTGTTCAAGACGCCCTGGCGCTCCGACGGTGCTCCGCTGGAGGCGGCCGACCGCTGCCGGTACACCACGTTCTACATCGGTGTGGCAGGTATCGCCTACCAGGGCTGGCACCTGTACAAGGGGCGCAAGAGCGAGCTGTCGCAGTTCGAGGATGACAACCTCTACTCGACATTGCTGGCGGCGGCTGTGGAGATGCTCCTGACCACCTTGCAGTCGATCACCAAGGTGGTGACTCTGGGCTACGACAAGCAGGCCAACGGCTGGGAGACGTTGCAGGTCGTCGCCCGCAACAGTGCCCAGACCGCCTACAAGGCGTGCCTGTTCCTGCCTGATCCGGTCAGCCGCACCAAGGTCATGGTGGCGGCCACGGCGGGGGGCTTCACCTTCGACTACCTGGTGGGCATGGTACGCCACGGCGTCCAGACCCCCAGGGTCTAGCCCGGCGTCATTGCATCGGCCAGCACGGGCCAGGTTTGCCCGTGCGGGTCGGTCCAGGGGCGGCTGGCCTGCTGCACGCAGGCCTGCACGCTGATGCCCGGCTGCATCTGTTGCAGGCAGGCCATCTGCCCGGCGGCCCGGGCGGTGGCGCCACTGGTCTGGCCCGGCGCGCCGGGGCGGGCCAACAGCCGTGTCGCGCAAGCCGAGCCTGCGCGCGCTGCCAGCCGCTTGCTCACCGGGTGCAACCCCGGGGGGCCGTCTGCTGCCAGAGCCCCTACGCTGACCACATCCCTCAAGATTGCTGGCCAGGCCATGCCTTGCTGGTGTTCGTCGCTGGCAAGGTGGTTGCGGTTGCCTGCCGGCATCAAGGTCGGCACCCTGGCCTGGCGCAGGCTTGCCACATGCCTGGCCAGCAACGAGAGGTGATAGGCGTCGTCATCCAGATGCAGGGCGTTATCTGCCAGGGGCGCGCAGATCAGCGTGATGCCCAGCGCTTGGCGCTGCTCGCTCAGCCAGCCGAAGACCCAATCCAGCCGGTCGATATCGTTCAGGTGACCATACTGGTCCAGCAGCCTGACGACGAACAGTTGCCCCTGCGGGCAGCTTTCGTGGAGAGTGCGCGCCATGGCCGTGCCATGGCTGTGTTCATCAGCCTGGAAGGTGTGCCGTGCGCCTTCGCCGCTGAAGTTGATACCGCCTGCCACAAAGCCTGGCGGCAGTGCAGAACCGGCTATCCCATCGTCGATCAGGCAAATCATGGCCATGTGCCCTTGCCGCAAAAGCGCAGGCTAGCACGGCCGCCAACGGTGCGGCCTATCAGTCATTACACTCGGTGGCCGCTGCCGGCTGCGTGCCTGGCCGCTCGGTAGCGCCTGGCGCAAACCACCCCGGCCACGAACTACGCTGGCGCCCCTCCACCTGCACGCAGGGTATCAGCCGCTCCACCAGCACCTCGGTGCGTCCGACGCCCACTGCCAGCCGGTACTTGGCGCTGTGCACGCATTCGCGGTCGCCAAACTCGCAACGGTCCAGGCGCGTTCCGCCACAGGGCCCGTTGGCCAGGCCCTTGGGGCAGGTCTCGGGGCAGATGTACAGGGTGTCTTCCAGCCGGCAACTGCCGCAGGTATCGCAGCCCACCATTGGCCGTTTGATGCGCCGCTCCAGCTGGTGCAGCCACTGCGCGGCCGTGGAGTTGGCCCACAGCGGCCGGGTCACCGCCCAGCCGAACGCCTTGCTCAGCGCGGTGCTGCGGCTGAACAGCTGGTGGTGCATGGCCGACAGCAGGTGGTAGCGGGCTTTTTCTTTGGTTGATTCGCTGATCTGCCGTTGCCCCAGGCGCCAGTCCTGCCCGGGCGGGTGGAAGGTGACCGGCGCGGTGCCCGGCTGTTGCCAGGCGTCCAGCCAGGCCTGGGCCCAGCTGTCCAGGTCCTGGTACAGCGGCTGCAGCGCGGTGATGGCCTGCTCCAGCGCCTCGAACTGCTCCACGTCGTGAATGCCCGACAGGTGCACCCCGGCATAGCCCATCAACCGCAGGCCGATCACCTGCAACGCCAACCGGTGGTTGCCGCGCTCCTTGGCGTACTGCTTGGACACCGCGGCCTCGGCCGCCAGCAGCGCGCGCATCGACGGGGTCACGGTGACCCCGGCCACCTGCTCGAGCATCGCCGCGCGGCCGTCGGTCAACGCCATGATGCAGGCCATCAAGGGTTTCGGCTGTGGCTGGCGTTGCATCCAGTCCAGGGCTTCCTGGTGCTTGGCCATGTCAAAGCCCAGTTGCAGGATCAGCAGGTCGGCGCCGGCGGCAAGTTTCTTTTGCGCCTTGAAGTACTGCGCGCCGCCTTCGGCCTCGCGGTACTTGAACGGGTTCAAGGCTGCTGCCAGCAGCCAGTGCGGGCGGGCCTGGCGGGCGATCTGCAGCGCCGCCACCGACTCCAGGTAGCGCACCGGGCGCTGGCCCGGTGTGTGCCCGGGCAGGCGGTCGCCGGTCAGCAGCAACAGCTGGTCCAGCCCGGCGGCGTCCATGCGTTGCAGCTGCGCCAGCAGGTCGCGGCGCTCGCGGTCTTTACCTGAAAAGTGCAGCAGCGCGGGCACCGGTTGCTGCAGGCTGGTGAAGGCGTCCAGCGGCGACAGGTCCAGCGCGCTGCCAACCCGGTCGCCGATCGCCACGGTCATCGGCCAGCCGCACAGCTGCTGGCGCGCCATCAAGGTTTCCAGGGTGGCGAAGCGCGCGGCAGAAGGTTTGGGCACGAACTCCAGGATGCAGGCGAAAGCGTTGGCGTCCAGGGTCGATTTCAGCAGGCTCATGGTGGGGCTACCGGGTTGGGGCAGGGTGGCAGTGTGGAGCATGGGCGGGCAGGGTGGCATGTCTGGATGCGCGGCGCAGTGTGCTGGTTGAGACATTCGGCTGGCCTGTTACGGCCCTATCGCCGGCAAGCCGGCTCCTACAGGTGATCGCGCTCGCCTGTAGGAGCCGGCTTGCCGGCGATAGGGCCCTTGAATTCAATCCATCATGAACAACTCTTATGTTCATCTCAAATTTTATGAGTTTGTCTCACTCAATCCACACCGCCAAAATCACCTCATTCATTTTCAGGATTCAAGGAACACGCACATGGCACTGGCACACACCCTGGGTTTCCCGCACTCCGGCCGCGAGCGTGAGCTGGAAAACGCCCGGGAAGCCTTCTGCAAGGGTGAGCTCGACGAAGCCGGCCTGCGTGCCGTGGGCCGCAACCTGCGCGCCGCCCACTGGCAGCTGCAGAAGGCCGCCGGTATCGACCTGCTGCCGGTGGGCGACTTCGCCTGGCACGACCTGTTGCTCGAGCATTCGTTGACCTTCGGCGTCATCGCGCCCCAGCCCGGCCTGCACACCCTGTTCGCCCTGGCCGACGCCCAGCAGAGCGCCCCCGAGTTCACCCTCGACCAGCCCTTCACCCTCAGCTGCGAGCAACTGTTCGAGGAGGTCGACGAAGCCCTGGCCCTGGGCCATGCGGTCAAACCGGTGATCATCGGCCCGCTCAGCTACCTGTGGCAGGGCAGCGCCAAGGGCGAAGGCTTCGACAAGCTCGAACTGCTCGAGCGCCTGCTGCCGGTGTACGACCAGGTCCTCAACCGCCTGGCCAGCCAAGGTGTGGAGTGGGTGCAGATCGACGAGCCGATCCTCGCCCTAGACCTGCCACAGGACTGGAAGAACGCCTACGAGCGGGTTTACAACATCCTCCAGCGCGCGCCGCTGAAAAAGCTCATCGCCATCTGCTTCGGCGGTCTTGACGCTAACCTGGGCCTGGCTGCCAACCTGCCGGTGGACGGCTTGCACATCGACCTGGTGAGCGCCCCGGAGCAGTTCCCGACCATCCTCGACCGCCTGCCGGCCTACAAGGTGCTGTCGCTGGGCGTGGTTGACGGCCGCAACGGCGGGCGTTGCGACCTGGGCCAGGCACTGGACGTGCTGCGCCACGCCCACGAACGCCTGGGCGAGCGCCTGTGGGTGGCGCCGTCGTGTTCGCTGTTGGTCGGCGAGCTGAAAGAGGCCGTACACAAATGCCAGGAAGTAGCCCAGCTGGCCAAGCAAGCCGAGCAGCCCGAACCCGCCCGCGCCCTGTGCGCCTGAGCCATTCAGGCCTGCGCTGTATCTGTAGCCGGCTTGCCGGCGATGAGGCCTGCCCAGGCAACAGATCACCTGAGCCTGGCCCCGGCGGCGCCGGTGATCGCCGGCAAGCCGGCTCTCATAGAACTGCACACAACTCATTGATTTAGCAAGGACCTGTGGGAGCGGGCTTGTCGGGGTGCCGAACCACCGCGAAGCAGGCGACGCGGTGTCTGGCACCGGCTTCGCCGGTGTTCGCGGGCAAGCCCGCTCCCACAGGGGCCGCGGCGGGCTCGTGCCCAGTTCTCTGCGCGACAGCGCAGCCCAAAGGGCTGGGTGATCTCCTACAAGGGCCCGACAATCACGGCGACTTCGACTAAAGTGCCCGGACCCTGCCGCCGAAGGCCGCCCGCATGCCGCCAATCCACCTCACCCTCATCTGCCACGCCCAAACCGACGCCCAGCGCCTGGGCCGCTTCGCCCAGGCCGACGACCCGCTGCGCGAGCCGCCACCCCCGCTGGCGGGGTTATCCACAACCGCCCGCACCCTCACCGCACCGGAGCTACGCACCCGGCAAACCGCCGAAGGCCTGGGCGCCAGCGTGGATCAAGCCCTGCACGACTACGACCTGGGCACCTGGCAGGGCCTGGCGCTCAAGCACCTCGACCCGGCCCTGTTGCAAGCCCGGCTGGCCGACCCCCACGCCGCGCCCCACGGTGGCGAAACCATCGCTGCCTTGTGCCAGCGCGTGGCGCACTGGATGGACAGCGCTTTGACACCGGGCGAATGGAGCGCGATCACCAACCGTTCGTGATCCGCGCAGCGATGCTGCACGCGCTGGGCGCGCCGCTGGATTGCTTCCACAAGATCGACGTGCTGCCGCTGGCGCGGGTGTGTTTCAGCCACTACGGGCAATGGCGGTTGCAGCTGCCTGGCTGACCCTCAGAATGCCAGCACCTGCACCGGCCCCATCGCCGGCACGAAGGCCATGCGATCCCTGAAGGAGATCACCCAGCCCTTCGGGCTGCGCTGTCGCGCAGAGAACTGGTCTCGCCGATGCACCGCGCGCCCTGTGGGAAGCGGCCTTGTGTCGCGATGGGACGCGAAGCGGCCCCAAGGCCCCGGCCCCATGCAAAATTGCCGGGGCTGCTGCGCAGCCCATCGCGACACAAGGCCGCTTCCCACAGAATCTTCGTTAAATCAAAGAGTTGTGATTTGTTCCATAGGAGCCGGCTTGCCGGCGATGAGGCCAGAACAGGCAACACAAGGCAGAAGCGTCCCCAGCGACCCAGGCAGACAAGCAATCAACCCTTGATCACCCTAGGCACCACCCGCACGTACACCAGCTCACTCACCAGCTCCACCAGGGTCTGGCAAATCACCGCCGCCGCCGCCAGCGCGCGGATCGGCTCCGGCAGCGCCAGGGCCAGGGGCAGCACCACCAGCGAATTGCGCGTCGCCGCACTGAAGGTCACCGCCCGCGCCTCACCCGCCGGCAAGCGCAGCAGCCGCGCCGCCGCCAGCCCCAGCAGCGGCGCCAGCACGGCAAACCCTGCATACACCGGCAACACCGGCAGCAGCTCGCCCAGCCGGCTGGCCACCACGCCCACCTGCGAGCCGATCACCGCCACCAGCACCAGCGCCATGGCCGGCACCGGCAGCCAGGCCCAGGCGTCGTTCCACCTGGCCACCAACGCCGAACGCCGGGCCCCGGCGCTAGTCATCACTGCCAGCAGCAGCGGTAGCGCAATCAACAGCACAAATGCCTCGAAAAACGGTGCCAACTGGATCTCGACCTCGCCCGTACCTGCAAGCATCAACGCCAGGTACAACGGCAGCAGCGCCAGTTGCAGCAGCAACAGCACCGGCGTTGCCGCAAGTGTAAGGCGCGACTCGCCCTTGCCGATGTGGGTGAACACCACCACGTAGTCGATGCACGGCGTCAGCAGCACCAAAAGCGCCCCGGCCAGCAGCGCCGGGTGGGCGGCAAGCCCGCGGGTGCCGGCCCACACCAGCAGCGGCACCAGCACGAAGTTGGCCAGCAGCAGCGCGGCCATGAAGCGCCGGTTGCCCAGCCCTGCGCGCAGGTCGAGGAAGGGAATCTGCAAGAACATCGCGTACATCAGCACGGCGATGGCCGGGGTCACCAGCAGCTCCAACGACCGGGCGGCGCTGGGGGCCAGCAGGCCGACGGCGGCGGCAATCGCCACGGCGATGAAGTAGACGGGTATCTGGTTGCGTTCGAGCTGCTCTCTGTCCACGGGCGTCCTGGCAATGGCGGGTGGCGGGGTAGGCCGGGCAGGGTACTATCTGGCGCAGTCCATAGGGAGTGGCAGCATGCGAATACTGGTAGTAGGTGCAAGCAAAGGATTGGGCCGGGCGCTGGTCGAGGGCCTTGGCGGAGCGGGCGATACGCTGATCGGCGTGGCCCGCACCCGGCCTGCGCAGGGGGCGAGGCAGGTGCAGTGGGTAGAGGCTGACCTTGCCCGGCCGCGTGAGGCGGCAGCGGCCATCTTCGAGGCGGTGGCCGCAGGCGGGTTGGACGTACTGGTGTACAACGTCGGCCTGTGGGAGGCGCGGGCCTTCGAGGACGATTACTGCTTTGTCGATGATGACGACCAACACATCGAGCACATGGTCGGCTGCAACCTCACCGCGCCGTTGCTGCTGATCAAGCGCCTGCTGCCGGTGCTGCTCGACAGCCCGCGCCCGCGCATCATTCTCACCGGTTCCACCTCGGGCTTGCCCGGTAGCGGCCGGCCCGAGGTGGCCTTCGGGGTCAGCAAGTTCGGTTTGCGCGGTATCGCCGAAGCACTGCGCGAAGGCTACCGCCAACAGGGGCTGGGGGTCAGTTGCCTGAACCTCGGCTACCTCAACACCGAGGACGGCCTGGATGTGCCGTTGGCCGATGCCGAGCGCAAAGGGCAGGGTGCGTTGATTCCGCTGCACGACGTGGTGCAGGTGTGCCGGATGATGCTCAGCCTGTCATCGGCCAGCTACGTGCGCGACATCACCCTGCCGGCCATTCGCGACGAGCGGTTCTGAGCCCACTGGCCCCATCGCCGGCTACAGAGGTACACGCCCCCTGTAGGAGCCGGCTTGCCGGCGATAGGGCCATCAAACACACCGCTGTTATTGCAGCTAACAGCAAAAATCAGCGCTCGATCGCCAACGCCACGCCCTGCCCGCCACCAATACACAGCGTGGCCAGGCCCTTCTTGGCATCGCGCTTGATCATCTCGTGCAGCAGGGTCACCAGCACCCGGCAGCCCGAGGCGCCAATCGGGTGGCCCAGGGCAATGGCGCCGCCGTTGACGTTGACCTTGGCCGCATCCCACTCCAGCCCCTTGCCCACCGCCAGCGCCTGGGCGGCGAAGGCTTCGTTGGCTTCGATCAGGTCCAGCTCGCTCAACTGCCAGCCGGCCTTGGCCAGGCAGCGCCGGGTGGCCGACACCGGGCCGATGCCCATGATTGCCGGGTCTACCCCGGCGCTGGCGTAGGCGGCAACCTTGGCCAACACCGGCAGGCCCAGGGCCTGGGCCTTGCTGGCGCTCATCAGTAGCACCGCAGCGGCGCCGTCGTTCAGGCTGGAGGCGTTGCCGGCGGTGACGCTGCCGTCTTTCTTGAACGCCGCGCGCAGCTTGCCGAGGGATTCGGCGGTGGTGCCGGCGCGGGGCTGCTCGTCGGTGTCGAACACCAGTGGCTCGCCCTTTTTCTGCGCAATGTGGATGGGGGTGATTTCAGCCTGGAAGCGCCCGGCCTCGATGGCCGCCACGGCCTTTTGCTGGGAGGCGGCAGCGAAGGCGTCCTGCTGCTCGCGGGTGAGCTGGTACTTGTCCACCAGGTTTTCGGCGGTGATGCCCATGTGGTAGTCGTTGAAGGCATCCCACAGGCCGTCAGTGATCATGCTGTCGAGCATCTGGCCATGGCCCATGCGCTGGCCGGTACGTGCGCTGGGCAGCACGTAGGGGGCCAGGCTCATGTTCTCCTGGCCGCCGGCAATCACCACCTCGGCATCGCCGCAGCGGATCGCCTGGGCAGCCAGGTGCAGGGCCTTGAGGCCCGAGCCGCAGACCTTGTTCAGGGTCAGCGCCGGCACTTCGAAGGGCAGGCCGGCCTTCACTGCGGCCTGGCGCGCCGGGTTTTGCCCGGCTCCGGCGGTGAGCACCTGGCCGAGGATCACCTCGTCGACCTGGGCCGGGTCCAGGCCGGTCTGCTCGAGCAACTGGCGGATCACCGCTGCGCCCAGCTCCACGGCAGGCACGTTGGCCAGGGCCCCCTGGAAGCTGCCGATGGCAGTGCGGGTGGCGGCGACGATGACGGCTTCGTTCATTGTTGTTCTCCGGAAGATGGGCACGATCGATCGCCACAGCATCCCTGCGCGGCGCTCATTTGAGAAGTTTGTTTTTCTTTGTGATTGATCGGGTTTGTAAATGAATGGGGCAGTTCTGGAGGTATCCACTGTTTCTGGTACCCAGCAAAGGCCTGTGGGAGCGGGTTTACCCGCGAACACCGGCATAGCCGGTGCCAACCACCGCGTCGCCTGCTTCGCGGCTAAAGCCCACACACAGGGGAGTGCCATCCATCGCGGAGGCTGTCAGAACTTCACCGCACTGTAAGCAAACTCATCCGGCCCGCTGGCCTGGCTGTTGGTGCTGCTGCCGACCTGCATGCGGTCATCGTCATGCACGATCAGCAAGGTCGAGGCGTCCAGCACTTCCAGGCCCTCCGGCTTGTTGCCAAAACGCAGCGGCGCGCCCATGCCATCGACGAACAGTTCGGGAGTGACCGGCTTGCGCGCCAGCAGCGGCCGTATCGGGATCGACCACAGGTAACCGCCGATGGAGGTTTCATCCTCGAAGCTGGTCAGGGCCAGCAGGGCGTCGTGGTTGAAACGGTCATACTCGATCGAGGACAGCCCCAGCGGTTTGCCCTCGCCGGGCACTTGCGGGGTGAATTCGAACAACAGCTCGAAATCGCCTTGCAGGCGCAGCATGTCCTTGTCGATGCTGAACGGCGCCGCCAGGATCTTGAACACGTCACTGGCGCTTTGGTAATCCTGCCCCTGTTTGCGGATACCCAGCAGCAGGCGGTTGCCCGGTGCCACCGACAGCCCCTCGACCTGGAAGAACGGCGCCCCCACGGCCCTGGCGATCTGCTCGCGCAGGGCGCGCGAACTGGTGATGCCCTGGCGGGTCGAGGGGGCCGCCACCCGGGCGTTTTCCGGCTGGTTGGCCGGCCAGAACAGCAGGGTGCTGTAGGCATCGGAACTGGCATCGCGCTCATCGCCCGCCCGGTTGAATCCGGTGCTGGCGATCACATGCAGCCCGTCGAGGGTCAGGGTCATGGCTTCGAGCTTGTGGCTCTGGTCGATGGCCGGGCTTCTGAGGTAAGTCGGCGGTGCATCACCGATGCGGTCCTTCTCCAGTGGCAGGCTGAACAGCGTCGAGCCGCCGGGCATCGGCTTGTCGTTGGCGAGGATCAGGCGATCGCCAACCCGAACCATGGCCGACACCTCGCAAACGGTAGTGTCGCTGGCTTGCGCAGGCTGCTGGCAGTGCGCGGTGCCGTGCTCCACGGCGTCGGCCATGCGCGTGGGGTGGGCCAGGGCATTGTGGCTGGCCAGTATCAGGCTGGCGGCCAGCAGGGTGGTGCGAATCATCGGGCGTCTCCTTGCAGGGTGGCTGCGCAGCGTGCGCAGTCACAGCCAGGCAAGCGAGAGGGCAGTGATTCCGGGTGGGGCGGTTTTGCATCCCCGGCCTCACCCCGTAATATGTGTCGGATTACGTTCGGGGGTAGTCTCACCCTCCAGATCAAACGCAAACGCCCCGTATGCGGGCGCTTGCTCAGCCTAAACCTGACGAGGTACAGACATTGGCCATCATTCATCCCAAGGTTCGCGGTTTCATCTGCACCACGACTCACCCCAAGGGCTGCGAGCTCAACGTCCGTGACCAGATCGAAGCCACCCGCAAGCTGGGCGTGCGCGAGGATGGTCCGAAGAAAGTCCTGGTGATCGGTGCCTCCAGCGGCTACGGCCTGGCAGCTCGCATCACCGCAGCGTTCGGCTTCAAGGCCGACACCTTGGGCGTGTTCTTCGAAAAGCCGGGCAGCGAGACCAAGGCCGGTACCGCCGGCTGGTACAACTCGGCGGCGTTCGACAAGTTCGCCAAGGCCGAAGGCCTGTACAGCAAGTCGATCAACGGTGATGCCTTCTCCGACGAAGCCCGCGCCAAGGTCATCGAGCTGATCAAGAACGAAATGGGCGGCAAGGTCGACCTGGTCATCTACTCGCTGGCCTCGCCGGTGCGCAAGCTGCCGCAGACCGGTGAAGTGATCCGTTCGGCGCTCAAGCCGATCGGCCAGCCGTACAAGTCGACCGCCATCGACACCAACAAGGACACCATCATCGAGGCCAGCATCGAGCCGGCCACCGAGCAGGAAATCGCCGACACCGTCACCGTCATGGGTGGCCAGGACTGGCAGCTGTGGATCGACGCCCTGGCCGGCGCCGATGTGCTGGCCGAAGGCGCCCGTACCGTGGCCTTCAGCTACATCGGCACCGAAATCACCTGGCCGATCTACTGGCACGGTGCCCTGGGCCAGGCCAAGCAGGACCTGGACGAAACCGCCCTGCGCCTGGACAAGAAGCTGGCCGGTGAAGTGAAAGGCGGCGCCAACGTGGCGGTGCTCAAGTCGGTGGTTACCCAGGCCAGCTCGGCCATCCCGGTGATGCCGCTGTACCTGTCGATGGTGTTCAAGATCATGCAGCAGAAGGGTGTCCACGAAGGCACCCAGGACCAGCTCGACCGCATGTTCCGCGAGCGTATGTACCGCGCCGACGGCGCCCCGGCCGAAGTGGACGAGAAAGCCCGCCTGCGCCTGGACGACTGGGAACTGCGCGACGACGTACAGGACGCCTGCAAGGCCATGTGGCCGCAGGTGACCACCGAGAACCTGTTCGAGCTGACCGACTACGCCGGTTACAAGAAGCAGTTCCTCAACCTGTTCGGCTTCGAGCGCGCTGACGTCAACTACGACGAAGACGTGGCCACCGACGTGAAGTTCGACTGCATCGAGCTGTAATCGTCCAAGGCCTGTACCGGCCTCTTCGCGGGCAAGCCCGCTCCCACAGGGTCAGCATTGCCTGTACGGCAACGAAGTTTCTGTGGGAGCGGGCTTGCCCGTGAAAGGGCCGGTACAGGCGACATTATTTTTGCTAGCGTTGGCGCACTAACCCAAAGAAGCGCGCCATGAGCAGCCACATCCATTGCGCCACCCCCTTCAGCCACACCGCCGCCGACGGCTACCGCCTCGCCGGTTTTCGCTGGCGCCATGACGCCCCCGATTCCCAGCGCCCGCTGGTGATCATCAACGCCGCTACTTCGGTGCGCTGCCGTTACTACTCGCGCTTTGCCGACTACCTGTTCGCCCAGGGCTTCGACGTGCTCACCTACGACTACCGTGGCATCGGCGAATCGCGCCCGGCGTCCTTGCGCGGCTTCCAGGCCTCGTGGAGCGACTGGGGGCGGCTGGACTTCGAAGCCATGTTGCAGCTGGCCGCAGCCGAGCACCCCGGCCAGCCGGTGCATGTGGTCGGCCACAGCTTCGGCGGCTGGGCCCTGGGCCTGGCGCCGTCGGCGGCTCAGGTGCGCCATGCGGTGCTGGTGGGCGCGCAGTTTGCCTACTGGCGCGACTATGCGGCCGGCCAGCGCTGGCGGCTGTACGGCAAGTGGCATGTGGTGATGCCGCTGCTGACCCGGCTGTTCGGTTATTTCCCTGGCAAGCGCCTGGGTTGGCTGGAGGATACGCCGGCGGGTGTGGTGCATGACTGGAGCACGCCCACGGCGCGCTACGAGCACCGCCCCAGCGGGCGTTCACTGCAAGCGCTGCCGTTCGCCCACGTGCGTGCGGCCACGCTGGCGGTGAGCCTGACCGACGACCCGTTCGGCACCGTGGCGGCCACCGAGCGCCTGCTCGCGTACCTGCACGCAGGCGAACGCCGCCACCTGCGGGTGGCACCTGGGGATATTGCAGTGGGTGAGATCGGCCACTTCGCGTTCTTTCACGAGCGCTTTCGCCACAGCCTGTGGCCGATCGCGCTGGGCTGGCTGCAGGCCGGGCAGTTGGCCGACCCGGTGCCGGGCAGGGTCATCAGCTGAGTGCCCATTCTCGGGGGATGTGGTACCCGTGCAGGAGCGGCCTTGCGCCGCGATGGGCCGCTCCTACAGGGTACGCGGTGCGCCTGCGTACCCGGTTCGCGGCGCGGCTGCTATCAGCCCTTGCGCGCCAACGGCTGCGCGGCGAACTTGACGCCCGCCAGGCCGTGCTTGATCAGCGCACGGATGTTGCCATGGTCGCTGCCCTCGGGGGTGGCGACCACGCTGCGGTAGTGCTCGCCGAAGGCCAGCAGCGCTTCCTGGTCGCTCAAACCTTCGAGCAGTGCCAGGCCCAGGGTCTTGCACGAGCCTTCGTTCTGCCCGGCGGCGTTGTGCACCTCGCCGTTGTCGAAGGCTTGTTGCTGGTAGCTGTAGTGCTCGGCAATGAACGCCAGGGTGTCGGCAAACACGTGTTCGCCGCTGGCCAGGCTGCTGCGCAGGGTGTTCAGGTCAGTCACGGGGTTTTCCTTGTTCGAACGCCGCCTGTTGCTCGGCGCTGGCTTCTTTCTGGTATTGGGCTTTCCACTCGGCGTAGGGCATGCCGTACACCGCTTCGCGGGCGTCATCCAGGGTCAGGTCGACCTGGCGCTCGTCGGCGGCGGCCTTGTACCACTTGGACAGGCAGTTGCGGCAAAAGCCGGAGAGGTTCATCAGGTCGATGTTCTGCACGTCGGTGCGCTTTTGCAGGTGTTCGACCAGGCGCCGGAACGCGGCGGCTTCGAGTTCGAGTTGTTGTTGCGGGGTCATGGGCGTGCCTCAGGTCATGCGGTTCTTCAAGTGGCGGCCACCGTTGATGACCACCTGGCTGCCGGTGCTGTACTGGCTTTGCAGCAAGAACAGCACGGCATCGATCAGCGGCCGGGCGCCGGGTTCGAATTCCAGCAGGGCTTTTTTCAGGGTCTGCTGGCGGTACTGCTCGTCGCCGTCTTCCTTGAGGATCAGCAGGCCGGGCAGGATACCGTTGACGCGCACGCTCGGCGCGTACTTTTCGGCGAACGACAGCACCATGTTCTGCAGCGCGGCCTTGGTGGCGGCGTAGCCGATGTGGCTCTTGCTGCCGCGCGAGGAGGTTTCGTCGCAGATGTGGATGATGTCGGCCTTCTCTACCTTGCCCAGCAATGTGCCCAGGGCGAGGTTGAGGTGGTAGGGCGCCTCGACGTGCAGGCGAAACATGGTCTGCAGGTTGTCGAGGTTGTCGTCCAGCCACAGCGAGGCGTTGTGAATCACCGCGCGCAGGCCGTCGTAATGGCTGTGCAGGTGGTCGAT
The DNA here is from genome assembly GCF_019139835.1 of Pseudomonas xanthosomatis. NCBI lineage: Bacteria > Pseudomonadati > Pseudomonadota > Gammaproteobacteria > Pseudomonadales > Pseudomonadaceae > Pseudomonas > Pseudomonas xanthosomatis. The sequence goes on from NZ_CP077075.1 coordinate 1,686,807, forward strand.
CAGTGCCTGGCGCTCGGCGGCCACGGTCAGGTCGGCCTGGAACTGGCGGATGTTCGGGTGGGCCGCTTGCGAATGGATCTGGCGGCTGGCGCTGACCACCGTATGGCCGGCCTGCGCCAGTTCCAGCGCCAGGGCCAGCCCGACACGCTGGCTGGCTCCGGTGATGAGGATTGGGCTGTTCATGTTCGGGGCGGTCTGTGGTTTTTGCGGATGCCCCAGCATACCCGAACTAGGTGCCCTTGCGAGCCTCGCGGGCGCTGCCCGTGCGGGCCTTGGGCGCGGCGTTGAGCCAGCCGGCCAGAAGGCGGGTGGACAGCGGGATGAACAGGTACACCATCAGCGGCGTCAGGGCCAGGGTGCTCAGCAGTACCCGCGGTAGCAGATCAAGGGCCCCCAGCCAGTGGCCGAACAGCGCGTTGAACAGCAGTGATACCGGGAAGAACGCCAGCCAGATGGCCGTGGCCTGCTTCCAGCGCGGCGGTTTTTGCACCGTATGGGTGCCGAACCAGTCGTCGATGCCACTCACGCGTGCCTCGACAGGGCGTTCGAACAGGCCGTCGCCACGTTGCAACCAGGCCCGGCGCGATGCCGAATGCTCCCAGGCGTGCATGGTCTGCGCGTTGGTGAAGCGGAAGATGATCTGGAATTCGTCGCTTTCGGCGGGCGGGGCGAGGATGCCCGAGCCGAGGTAGCCGGTGAAGTCGGTGGCCAGCTGCTCGCCTTCGTGCAGCCAGGCCAGCAGGTCCTGGTAGCGGCCGTGGGCGGCGCGGCGCGACACCATCAGGGTGACGGGGTGGGTAGACATCGTGTATCTCCTGGCGGCGGGGCTGGCGGGTAGCCGGCCCCTATGGCATGCAGCCCGGGGTGGTGGGCGGCGCAGGCTTGCTTGCAAGAATCGGGCGCGGATTATCGCTGAAAAGCGGTTACAGGCAACCATTATGGAAGTAGGAGCGGCCTAGACGGCGGGGCGGGATGCGGTCAGACCGCAACCTGCGCATGCAGCTCAGGGTGCGCCTGGCGATGCGCTTGCAGAATGTACTCGCGCAGCCGCTCGATGTCTTCGGCCGGGCTGCGGGTCAGGTCGTAGGCGGCCAGGTCCGGGCCGATGCGCCGTTGCAGCACGCCGCTCAGGCCGATGGCCGGGATGCCTTCGGGGGCAAAATGCAGGTCGAAGCGCGGCGGGGCTTCGGGCAGGCCGCGGATTTCCAGCAGTACGCCCTTGAACGAGATATCGCGTACCCACAGCTGGCTGGGTTGGTGGTGGTCGTCCAGCAGCGCGGCGGGTTTCGCCAGCGACAGGCGCCAGGGCCGCAGCATCGGGCCGTCTTCATAGATGTCCGGTGCGCCCAGTTGCAGGTGCATGGAATGGAATTCGTCTTCGACCAGTTGCAGCGGGAAGCTGAGCTGCTGGTTGTTGAAGTTCGCCTGCAACGTTACCTGCTCGTTGGCCACCAGGCGGGTGAGCAAGTCCTTCAGCCGGCGGTCGCCATTGACCAAAAGGCTCGACATGGGGTCGGCCATGTTCAGCTGGGGGATGTGCTGCATGTCCTGGATGAAGTCCAGCTCGTCCTGGGAGAGGAGGGCATCTGCTTGCATGGTCGAACTCGGTGGCAATCGAAAATGGCGATTTCTTCACGGCGATTGACCGCGGCGAATGCGTTTGGTTCAGGTCATTGGTCGGGTCGGGCGACGGGCTGTCGCAAAGGGCTGCCAGGCCTGTGACTTTTGGCGTAGGCGGCCTTTTGCCACTGTTGGGTGCTAGTATCCTACGTTTTCACTCAGTTTCGGAACGCTTACCCGATGAAAGTCGCCATTATTTCCGGCTCCGTATATGGCACCGCCGAAGAAGTTGCCCGCCACGCCGAGTCGGTGCTCAAAGCCGCCGGCTTCGAAGCCTGGCACGCCGCCCGCGCCACCCTGCAGGACCTCGAGGGCTTTGCCCCGCAGGCGCTGCTGGCAGTGACCTCGACTACCGGCATGGGCGAGCTGCCCGACAGCCTGATGCCGCTGTACAGCAGCATTCGCGACACCCTGCCGGCAGCCTGGCGCGGCCTGCCGGGTGCGGTGATCGGCCTGGGCGATTCGAGTTATGGCGACACGTATTGCGGCGGTGGCGAGCAACTGCGCGAGCTGTTCGCCGAGCTGGGTGTGAACGAGGTGCTGCCGATGCTGCGCCTGGACGCCAGCGAAACCGTCACCCCCGAGACCGATGCCGAGCCTTGGCTGGCCGAGTTTGCGCAAGCCCTGAAGGGCTGATTTTGCTTGCTCTGGCCTTATCGCCGGCAAGCCGGCTCTCATAGAGCTGCACATAACTCATTGATTTAGCAGGGGCCTGTGGGAAGCGGCCTAGTGTCGCGATGGGCTGCGCAGCAGCCCCGGCAATTTTGAATGAGGCTGAGGCCTTGGGGCCGCTTCGCGCCCCATCTCGACCGGACGGCGCCCCGGCAAGGCCGCTTCCCACCGGGACCGTGTTAAATCAATAAGTTGTAGTTTGCTCTATGAGCCGGCTTGCCGGCGATAGGGCCGGTACAGCAGACCCGCTTCTCAATCCCGCTCACGCAACAGCGCCAACCACGCCTGCGCCGCCCGCGACAGGTACGCCCCGCGCCGCCAGATGAACGCAATGTCCCAGCGCAGGTAATCCGGCGCGCGCAATGGCAGCCGCACCACCCCCGGCCGCTCCAGCGCCCGCGCGACAATCGCCGGCAGCAGTACCACCCCTTGCCCGGCGGCCACCAGCGCCGCCAAAAAGTCTGCCTGCCCGCTGCGCCCGCCTTCCTTGGGGGTAAAGCCTTCCTGCTGGCAGGCGCTGAGCAACCGGTCATTGAGCACGAAGCTGCGCTGGTACAGCAAAAACGGCGTCTCGGCCAACTGCGCCAGCGCCACCTCGGGCAACCCGGCCAACGGGTGATCGGCCGGCAGCAGGGCATCCAGCGGCTCGTTGCAAAACGGCTGGTAGTCGAACGCCGGGTCGCTCGGCGTCAGGCTGCCGCCCAGCTCCAGTTCGCCACTGTTGACCGCCTGCTCGACCAGGCGGCTGCCACCTTCGAACAGTTGGATGTGGATGTTCGGGTAGCGCCGCCGGTATTCGGCGAACAGCCCGGCAAACAGCGCGTCGCTGCCCAGCAGCGGCAAGCCCAGGCGCAACTCGCCACGGGCCATCTGGCCCAGGTCGTCCAGCTCGTTCAGCAGTTCCTGGCGCTGGCGCAGCAGCACCTCGCCACGCTCCAGTACGATGCGCCCGGCGGCGGTCAGGTGCAGTTGCGAGCCGTGGCGCTCGAGCAGCGGCTGGCCGATGCTGTGTTCCAGCTGGGCGACCTGCTTGCTGACCGCCGACTGGCTGATGTGCAAGGTGCCGGCGGCCTGGGTGAAGCCGCCCTTGTGCACCACTTCGATGAAGCTGCGCAGTTGTTTGAAGTCCATGCCTTGAATTCCATATTGGAATGGCATCAAGTCTAACAATTCGCTTCTGGCGTGGCTGGCCGACTTTTACAATGGCCATGTTGTCGAGGAACCCCCGCCATGAACCCTGCATTACTGAAGAAAACCCTGCGCCTGCTGCTTGAGCTTGCGGTGCTGCTCGCCCTGTTTCTGATCGGTGGCCAGCTCGCCGCCTGGCTTGGCTGGCCGATCCCGGGCGGCGTGATGGGCCTGGCCCTGCTGCTGATCCTGTTCGCCACCGGCCTGCTCAAGCCCGCCGCCCTGCAGCTGGGCGCCGGCTGGCTGATGGCCGAGATGCTGCTGTTTTTCATCCCCGCGCTGATGAGCCTGCTGGACTACGGCAGCCTGCTGCGCAGCGAGGGCTGGCGCATCCTGCTGGTGATCGCGGTGAGCACGCTGTTGGTGATGCTGGTCACCGCCATCACCGTGGAAGCGGTGTGCCGCTGGAGGTTGCGCCATGAACCTTGAACCCATGTCGCTGTTCTGGCTGGCCTTCACCCTGGCCGCCTATCTGGGCAGCCGCTGGCTGTACCGGCGCACCGGGCGTTACCTGCTGTCGCCGTTGATTCTGGTGCCGGCGCTGCTGCTGGCGGTGGCGGTGCCGCTGCACACCGCCTATGCCGAGTACGCGCGCAACACCCACTGGCTGATGGGCGTGCTGGGCCCGGTGACGGTGGCGTTCGCGGTGCCCATCTGGCAACAGCGCGCCTTGCTGGCGCGGCACTGGCCGGCGCTGCTGGTGGGCATGCTGGCCGGCAGCGTGGCGTCGATCGGCAGCTCTTGGGCGCTGGCCCATGGCCTTGCGCTGGACGAGTCGGTGAGCCTGTCGCTGCTGCCGCGCTCCATCACCACCCCCTTCGCCATGCCGGTGGCCCAGGACCTGGGCGGGGTGCCGGAGCTCACCGCGGTGTTCGTGATGTTCACCGGCGTGCTCGGCGCGATGTTCGGCGGCATCCTGCTGCGCTGGTTACCACTGCGCACGCCGCTGGCCCGCGGCGCGCTGTTCGGTGTCGGCGCCCACGGCGCCGGTGTCAGCCGGGCCCGCGAAGTGGGCCGCGAAGAGGGCTCGGTGGCGGGCCTGGTGATGGTGCTGACCGGCCTGCTCAACCTGTTCGCCGCGCCCTTGCTGGTGATGCTGGTGTGACCGTTCGTGCCACCGGCTCGCTCGGTCATCAGGCTGGCTGCCAAGGCGACTTAATACCTTGGTATTGCCTCCTACACTGAGCCTCGACATAGAGAGCACATGCATGTGCCGAGGTGAACCTGCAATGAACGCAGCCTTGCCCTATTCCGACACTTACACACCGGGAAGACCCTGATGCCACTGGCTGAAATTCCACTGTGCGTCTGGCGCACCCGGAGCCAGGGTTTCACCTTCCGGGGCCAGAGCATCCGTTACTGGACAGCAGGGCATGGAGAGCCTCTGCTATTGCTTCACGGTTTCCCCACCGCCAGCTGGGATTGGCACTACCTGTGGGCACCGTTAACCCAACGTTTTCGCGTGGTCGCCTGCGACATGCTCGGCTTCGGCGATTCGGCCAAGCCGCCAGACCACGACTACAGCCTGCTCGAACAGGCCGACCTGCAGCAGGCGCTGCTGGCTCATCTGAAAATCGACCAGCCGGTGCACCTGCTGGCCCACGACTATGGCGGCAGCGTCGCTCAAGAGCTGCTGGCCCGGCACCACGAACAGCGCCTCGAAATCGCCAGCTGCGTGTTCCTCAACAGCGGGCTGTTCCCCGAGAGCTGCCGCATGCTGTTGATCCAGAAGCTGCTGCTCAGCCGCGTCGGCTGGCTGGTGGGGCGCTCGTTCGGGCGTGACGACCTGGTGCGCAATGTCAGCCAGGTCTACGGGCCCTGCACCCACCCCAGCGAGAGCGCGCTGGACGACCTGTGGAGCCTGATCGTCGCCAACCGGGGCGCGCGCATCCTGCACAAGCTGATCAACTTCATGCCCGAGCGCTTCGCCCAGCGCGAACGCTGGGGCGGCGCCCTGCGCCAGGGCGGCGTGCCGCTGCGCTTCATCAACGGGGTGGTCGACCCGTTGTCCGGGGCGCACATGCTGCAGCGTTACCGGGAGGAGGTGCCCGACCCGGACACCGTCGCCCTGCAGGGCATCGGCCATTACCCGCACACCGAGGCGCCGGTGCAGGTGCTGCGCCATTACCTGGCCTTTCGTGAGCAGCCTTTGACCTACATCCCGCAGAAGGTCGCCTGGTCCTGACCGGGCGATCATCGCGCTGCGTTATCACCCGGCATTCGCCGCGGTGGGCTTGATTGTCCGCGCCCTGCTGCTGGCGGACACTGCCGGGCATCCCTTGACCCGCCGGAGCCCTGCCCATGAGCCAGCCACTCGACCTGCAAGACCGCGTAGTGATCGTCACGGGGGCCGGTGGCGGCCTCGGCCGTGCCCATGCCCTGCTGTTCGCCGCGCGCGGCGCGCGGGTGGTGGTCAACGACCTGGGCGGTTCCACCCACGGCGAAGGCGCCAACCAGTCGGCAGCCGACCGTGTGGTGCAGCAAATCCGCGCTGCCGGCGGCACCGCAGTGGCCAACCACGACTCGGTCACCGACGGCGCGCGTATCGTCGAGCAGGCGCTGGACAGCTTCGGCCGGGTCGATGTGCTGGTGAACAACGCCGGCATCCTGCGTGACAAGACCTTCCACAAGATGGACGACAGCGACTGGGAGCTGGTCTATCAGGTGCACGTGCAGGGTGCCTACAAGGTCACCCACGCCGCCTGGCCGCACCTGCGCGCGCAGAACTGGGGCCGGGTGATCTTCACCGCGTCCACTTCAGGCATTTATGGCAACTTTGGCCAGGCCAACTACGGCATGGCCAAGCTGGGCCTGTACGGGCTGACCCGCACCCTGGCCATCGAGGGCCGCAAGCACGGCATCCTGGTCAACGCCATCGCCCCCACCGGCGGCACCCGCATGACCGAAGGGCTGATCCCGCCGCAGGTGTTCGAGCGCCTCAAGCCCGAGCTGGTCAGCCCGGTGGTGGTGTATCTGGGCAGTGAACAGTGCCAGGACAGCGGCGAGCTGTTCGAGGTGGGCGGTGGCTGGGTCGGCAAGCTGCGTTGGGAGCGCAGCCTGGGGGTGGGCTTCGACCCGCGCGAAGGCTTTACCCCGGAGCAGGTGGCCGACAACTGGGGGCGCATCGGTGATTTCGAAGGGGCTGTGCACCCGCAGGACAGCTTGCAGGCGTTGCAGCAGATGATGGCTAATTTGCAGAAGTACCCGGCGGATTGACCGCGCGCTGCCCGAGCCCTGCGCCGAACCTGTAGGAGCCGGCTTGCCGGCGATAAGGCCGGTCCAGGCAGCACAATTATTCACAGGCATAAAAAAGGCCGCTGCAATCGCAGCGGCCAATCGAGACGTTAGATCAAGGAGCTTCAAAATCAACGTCGGTGAACCTGGGCGGGCGCGAAGTGCAGGGGGGAGAAGCGCTTCGTGCCGGCCAGTGAGATCAGAATAAGCGCTTGATCCCGTGGGAAAAATAGCCTCTTCTGACATTCACCTTTACGTTTCGGGTAAAAGTGGCGGCAGGACTATAACCAAGTCATTTGCTGAATTTGGGTAACGCTTTGTAAGGCTTTTCAATGGTCGCCTGCGAAGCCCATCCGCCAGCTGACCGCCCGGGCTGCGGCCAGCAAGCGCTTGGCGGCCGGGCCGTGTTCGTCGGCATGGAAGATCGAAGTCGGCCCGACCACGGTCATCACCGCCGCCACCTGGCCCATGGCGTTGAACACCGGCGCCGATAGTGCATCCACCCCGGGCATCAGCAAACCATGCACATGGTGCAGGCCGCGCTGGCGGATCTGCTCCAGCAACTGCAGGTAATCGTCTGCGGTCTGGCCCAGGGCGGCCAGCTCGCGGTCGCGCAGCTCGACGGTTTCGCGCGCCGGCAGGTGCGCGGCGAACACAAGCCCGGTGGACGAGCTGAGCAGCGGCAGCACCGAACCGATCTGGGTCACCACCGTCACCGCCCGCACCGCAGGCTCGATGCTCACCACGGTCGCCCCCTGGTTGCCCCATACAGCGATGAAGCAGCTTTCGTTGAGCTCGTCGCGCAGCTCCGACAGCGGCAACGCCGCCACCTTCAGCACATCGATGCTGCCCAGCGCCGCCATACCCACCCGCAACGCCTCGCGGCCCAGGCCGTAATGGTTGGTGGCCGGGTCCTGCTCGGCGAAGCCGCTGGCGATCAGCGCCTGCAAATAGCGATGCACCTTGCTTGCCGGCATGCCGACGTGTTCGGCCAGGCGCGACAGCGAGGTGGACGGCGAAAGCTCGGCCAACGCCTTGAGGATATCGGTGCCGACTTCCGCCGAGCGGACTTTCTGTTTGCCGGTGTCGGCGCTGGTGCTGGCTCTGGCCATGGGCGGGTGTCTGTCCGGATTTTGCGAGGTGGCGCCTTTATAGCTTGACGCCTGCACAGGAGCAAATTACGTTATTCGTAATCTAATTACGATAAAAACAATGCAGACGCGCTGCCAGCCTGCCCTCCGTGGTTGCACCAGGTCGGGCCCCACAGCCAGCTGCCCGTAAAGGCTCCCCGCAGCCCGGAGGCATCGATGACCCGCAGCACCGCCCCAGAACTCGCCTACCTGAGCGGTTTCGGCAACGAATTCGCCAGCGAAGCCCTGCCCGGCGCCCTGCCGGTTGGGCAGAACTCCCCGCAAAAAGCGCCCTACGGGCTGTACGCCGAACTGCTTTCGGGCACCGCGTTCACCATGGCCCGCAGCGAGCTGCGGCGCACCTGGCTGTACCGCATTCGCCCTTCGGCCCTGCACCCGCGCTTCGAGCGCTGCCAGCGCCAGCCGCTGGCCGGCCCGCAGGGGGCGATCAACCCCAACCGGTTGCGCTGGAGCCCGCAGCCGCTGCCAAGCGAGCCCACCGACTTCATCGACGGCTGGTTGCCGATGGTCGCCAATGCCGCCGCCGACAAACCGGCCGGGGTCAGCGTGTACATCTACCGCGCCAACCGCAGCATGGAACGGGTGTTCTTCAATGCCGACGGCGAGCTGCTGCTGGTGCCCGAACAAGGCCGTCTGCGCATTGCCACCGAGCTGGGCGTGCTGGAGGTCGAACCGCTGGAAATCGCAGTGATTCCGCGGGGCATGAAGTTCCGTGTCGAGCTGCCCGATGGCCAGGCCCGTGGCTACATCGCCGAAAACCACGGCGCGCCGCTGCGCCTGCCCGACCTGGGGCCGATCGGCAGCAACGGCCTGGCCAACCCGCGCGACTTCCTCACCCCGGTGGCCCGCTATGAAGAGGCCAGCGGCCCGGTGCAACTGGTGCAAAAATTCCTGGGCGAGCACTGGGCCTGCGAGCTGGCCCATTCGCCGCTGGACGTGGTGGCCTGGCACGGCAGCAACGTGCCGTACAAATACGACCTGCGCCGCTTCAACACCCTCGGCACGGTCAGCTTCGACCACCCCGACCCGTCGATCTTCACCGTGCTGACCTCGCCCACCAGCGTGCATGGCCTGGCGAATATGGACTTCGTGATCTTCCCGCCGCGCTGGATGGTGGCCGAGAACACCTTCCGCCCGCCGTGGTTCCACCGCAACCTGATGAACGAGTTCATGGGCCTGATCCACGGCGCCTACGACGCCAAGGCCGAGGGCTTCCTGCCGGGCGGCGCCTCGCTGCACGGGGTGATGAGCGCCCACGGCCCCGATGCCGAAACCTGCGACAAGGCCATTGCCGCCGAGCTTGCGCCGCACAAGGTCGACAACACCATGGCCTTCATGTTCGAGACCAGCCAGGTGCTGCGCCCGAGCCAGCAGGCCCTCGAAAGCCCGCAGTTGCAGGCTGATTACGACAGTTGCTGGGCCACCCTGCCGAGCACCTTCAACCCGAACCGGAGATAACCGATGAACCACACCGCCAATGCCCGCAGCTGGGTCGAGCACGCCAACGGGCACCGCGACTTCCCGCTGCAGAACCTGCCGCTGGGCATTTTCAGCCGCCCCTCGCAGGCGCCGCGCTGTGGCGTAGCCATCGGTGACGCCGTCCTCGACCTCGAGGCGGTGCTGGCTGCCGGCCTGTTCGATGGCGCCGCCAAGGCTGCTGTCGAGGCCACCCGCGGCGGCGCGCTCAACGCCTTCTTCGCCCTCGGCAGCCCGGCCCGCGTGGCCCTGCGCGAGCGCCTGCTGGCCTTGCTTGTTGAGGGTAGCGAGCACCAGGCAGCCCTGCAGGCGGCACTGTACCCGGCCAGCGAGTGCCAGATGCACCTGCCGGCCAAGGTCGGCGACTACACCGACTTCTACGTGGGTATCCAGCACGCCACCAACGTTGGCAAGCTGTTCCGCCCCGACAACCCGCTGCTGCCCAATTACAAGTACGTGCCTATCGGCTACCACGGCCGCGCTTCTACCCTGCGCCCGTCGGGCACTGACGTGATCCGCCCCAAGGGCCAGACCTTGCCGGCAGGCCAAACCGAGCCGAGCTTCGGCCCCTGCGCGCGGCTGGACTACGAACTGGAGCTGGGCATCTGGATCGGCCAGGGCAACGCCATGGGCCAGGCGATCCCGATTGAACAGGCCGAGCAGCACCTGGCTGGCCTGTGCCTGCTCAACGACTGGTCGGCGCGGGATATCCAGGCCTGGGAATACCAGCCGCTGGGCCCGTTCCTGTCCAAAAGCTTCATCACCAGCCTGTCGCCCTGGGTGGTCACCGCCGAGGCGCTGGCGCCGTTCCGCCGCGCCCAGCCGGCGCGCCCTGAAGGCGACCCGCAGCCGCTGCCCTACCTGCTGGATGCGTTGGACCAGGCCCAAGGTGCCTTCGACATCGAGCTGGAAGTGCTGCTGCTGACCGCGAACATGCGTGAGCAGAACCTGCCGGCCCAGCGCCTGGCGCTGAGTAACACCCTGAACATGTACTGGACCGTGGCCCAGCTGATCGCCCACCACAGCGTCAACGGCTGCCAGTTGCAACCCGGCGACTTGTTCGGCTCCGGCACGTTGTCCGGCCCGGCTGAGGGCTCGTTCGGCAGCCTGCTGGAGATCACCGAGGGCGGCAAGCACCCGGTGCAGCTAGCCAGCGGCGAGGTACGCAAGTTCCTCGAAGACGGCGACGAAATCATCCTGCGCGCCCGTTGCGTGGCTGAGGGGGTTGCCAGCATCGGCTTTGGCGAGTGCCGCGGCACCATAGTCGCGGCCAACTGAGGAGGGCAGGGCGATGCAGCTTTACACCTACTACCGCTCCACCTCGTCGTACCGGGTTCGCATCGCCCTGGCGCTCAAGGGCCTGGGTTACCAGGCCGTACCGGTCAACCTGCTCAAGGGCGAGCAGCGCGGCGAGGCGTATCTTGCCCTCAACCCCCAGGGCCGGGTGCCGGCCCTGCGCACCGATGATGGCGGGCTGCTTTTGCAGTCGCCGGCGATCATCGAATACCTGGAGGAGGCTTATCCACAGCCTGCGCTGCTGCCCGACGGGGCCGAGGCACGGGCTCGGGTGCGCGGCGTGGCGGCAATCATCGGTTGCGATGTGCACCCGTTGCACAACGTCAGCGTGCTCAACCAGCTACGCCAGCTGGGGCACGACGAAACCCAGGTCAACCAGTGGATAGGTCACTGGATCAGCCAAGGCCTGGCGGCGGTGGAACAGTTGATAGGTGATGACGGCTTCTGCTTCGGCGCAGCGCCGGGGCTGGCAGATGTGTACCTGGTCCCGCAGCTGTATGCGGCCGAGCGCTTTAACATCGACCTGGCGGCCTACCCACGCATTCGCCGGGTAGCGGCCCTGGCCGAACAGCACCCGGCGTTCAGCCAGGCCCACCCGGCACGCCAGCCAGACACCCCGCCTCAGTGAATCGAACGCTTGCCCGACGACGGTAGCTGGCCCAGGCGTTCACTGAGTTTCAGGCGTTGCACCGGGTCGTCGGTCAGCAGCATGGCATGCTCCAGGTCGAAGCGTTCGGCCTGGGGGCAGTCCAACATCTGGTACAGGGTAGCCCGGGCCAGGTAGTCGCTGGCCTGCACCGGCCCCAGTTGCATCACCCGTTCGGCATCCACCAGCGCGGCCATGGCGTTGTCATTGCTGCTGTGCAGCTGGCGCAGGTTGCGCGACAGGCGCTGGAGCATCTGCCGCGGCGTGGCGCTGCGCATGTGCTCGCCGGTCAACGGCAGGTCCGGGCCAAACTGGCGGGCCAGCAGCTCGCGGCAGTCGGCCGGGTACAGACGGCGGCCGCCGCAGGGGTCGAGCAGGTGATCGGCGCCGGGTACGCGCAGTAAAAAGTGACCGGGGAAGTTGACCCCTTCAAGTGGAATCGACAGGCGCTGGGCCTGGTCCAGGGCGAGTATCGCCAGCAGCAGCGGCTGGCCTCGGCGGCGTTGCAGCACCTTGTCCATCAGCGCCGCTTGCGGGCGCAGCGGGTGGTACTCGTCCTGTTGAAAACCCAGGGCGTTGAGCTGGCGCAGCAGCGGCTGGGCCAGTTCGCTCAGTGGCAGCATCGGCAGGCGGGTACTGATCTCGCGTTGCAGGTCGCGCAACTGGGCCATGCAGGCGGCCGGGTCGACGCTGCGGTCATGCTCGGCAGCGATCCACAGGCTGGCTTCCAGCAGGGCGGGTGGCTCGCGTTCCAGGCAGGCCAGGCAGGCTTGGCGTGAATTCATGGCAGGTCTCCATCACGCTTGTACTTTTAGCCCTGGCGGTGCTTTTCGTCCAGTGGTCTGCCTGCGCGGCGGGCTGTGGACAGCTGCCTATACTGGATGCAGCACCTGCCGGGGGAGCCCGCCGATGTTCGCGCTCATGCAAAGTACCCGCACCCAGTCACTGCACCTGTTCATCGACCCGCCCACCGGGTTGAAGGCGGTTGTGGCCATCCACAGCGAACAGCTGGGGCCGGCCTTGGGCGGCTGCCGCTACCTGCCTTACGCCAACGACGAAAGCGCCATGACCGATGCCATCCACCTGGCCCAGGGCATGAGCTACAAGGCTGCGCTTGCCGGGTTGGCGCTGGGCGGTGGCAAGGCGGTGATCATGCGCAACGCCCATGTGGAAAACCGCGCCGCGCTGTTCGAGGCCTTCGGGCGCTTTGTCGACAGCTTGCAGGGGCGTTTCATCACTGCCGTGGACAGCGGCACCTCGACCCTGGACATGGACTGCATCGCCCAGTCCACCCCCCACGTCACCAGCACCACCGCCTCGGGCGACCCGTCACCCCATGCCGCCATGGGTGTGTTCGCCGGCATTCGCGCCACCTCGATGGCGCGGCTGGGCAGTGACAACCTGGAGGGCTTGCGGGTGGCGGTGCAGGGGTTGGGTAATGTGGGGTATGCGTTGGCCGAGCAACTTCATGCAGCCGGGGCCGAGTTGCTGGTCAGTGACCTGGACCCAGGCAAGGTACGCCTGGCGGTGGAGCAGTTTGGTGCGCACCCGGTAGTCAACGAGGCATTGATCAGCACCCCGTGCGATATCTTCGCCCCTTGCGGCGTGGGGCCTGTGCTCAATGGGCAGACCGTGATGCAACTGCGCTGCGCGGCAGTGGCGGGTGCGGCGAACCATCAGTTGACCACCTTGCAGGTGGCTGATCAGCTGGAACAGCGCGGCATCCTGTATGCGCCGGATTACGTGATCAACGCGGGTGGGTTGATCTATGTGGCGCTGACCCACCGCGGGGCAGGCCTGGCGACCATCACCGCGCACCTGGCGCGCATCCCCACCCGGTTGACCGAGGTGTTCGCCCACGCCCAGGCCGAGAAGCGTTCGCCGGCGCGGGTGGCGCAGATGTTGGCGGAAAGGATGTTGTATGGCTGATGGCCCTATCGCCGGCAAGCCGGCTTCTACAGGCCACCCCTTATAGGAGCCGGCTTGCCGGCGATTAACGTCATTCGGCTTCCCCGCCTTCGAGCAGTTCAGACAGCGCATCCGGCTGGCTCTTGAACGCACGGGCGAACACGTCGCGATTCTTGGCCATGTAGATGCCGGCTTCCTCGACTTGCTTCTCGCTCAGCGACGGCACGGCCTTTTGCAGCACTTCGGCCAGGCGCTCGGCCAGTTCGAGCATCTTGTCGTGACGGTCTGCTTCGGCCTTATCCATGAACAAGCGCTCCGGGTCGCGGCTGCTGCGGTACACCACTTCGACGGCCATTCATCACCTCTGTGCCTTTTTGCTGGTTGGGATTTTACTGTATGCGCATACAGTACAGGGGCAGGCCACCTGCCTGCAACCACCATGATGGCCCTTTGCACAGAAAAACAGCGTAGCCCACAGGTGCCCTGCGGCAATCGGCCACCTTCCAAGGCAGGGGGCGTGGCCCTTTAACTGCATGGCACAAGCGTCATGCGCGCCATCCATCATCCTTCTGTCGTATCGGGGAATCGAACATCGTGAACAACAAATGGGCAGACAAACTGCGCAAGGGCCTGCACGGCTCGGCCGACTCGCTGGGCAACCTGTGCGTGGAGGCGTTCCACTACCTGGCGTTGTTCGGTATCGGCGCAATCACCGCCTACGCGGCGGTGGCCACCTTTATCGACATGCTGGGCAAGGGCGGGGTGAGCGTCGATGACATCCTGCTGCTGTTCATCTACCTGGAGCTGGGGGCGATGGTGGGGATCTACTTCAAGACCAACCACATGCCCATCCGCTTCTTGCTGTACGTGGCCATCACCGCCCTGACCCGCCTGCTGATCGGCGATGTGTCGCACCACAAGGCGCCGGATGCCGGCCTGCTGTACGTGTGCGGCGGCATCCTGCTGCTGGCCTTCTCCATCCTGGTGGTGCGCTACGCATCCTACCGCTACCCGTCCACCAAGGTGCTGGACGCCAATGGCAAGGAAGTGGAAGAGAGCAAGTAGAGATCAGTTGGCCAGGCCCGCTGCCGGGAAGGCCCGGGCCGCGCGGTATTCGCCGGTCAGTGCGGCAAGCACCTCCAGCGGGTTTTGCCCAAGCTCGATGGCCAGCCCCAGGCGGATGCTGTCGATGACGCGCTGCAGGCGCACCGGGTCGTTGCGCTGGGCCTCGCTGATCAGCCGTTTGGCCACCACGCCGCTGTCGTCGGACAAGGTCAGCATGATGCTGCCGTCCAGGCGTTCGATGCTCAGGTTGACCCGGTATTCGGGGGCGAAGGCGGCGCTGATGTGGTCGAAGGGGTTGTTCATGGTCGCTGTCTGCAATGAATGACTGCAGGGGTTGACCGGGGCAGGGCGGGGTTGGTTCAGGCCCGCTGATCGGTGAAAACGAAAACGCCCGGCGCAAGGCCGGGCGTTTTAATGTGTGGCTGACGGGTCAGGCGTCCGGGTCACTCAGTTCCAGCACCCCGCGCTTGCTGCGCAGCTTGCCGTAGAAATGCTCCAGTGCGTGGTTGAGCTTGCTGGCCGCGCCATCGACGGCCTGGTCCAGCGAGCCTGCGCTGTGGGTCACGGAAATCGGCTGGTGGCCTTTGGGCCGAGCCTCCATCTGGCAGCGTTTGTCATGGGTGCCGGGCTTGGCGCCGTTTTCGTCGCGCAAATGCACTTCGATGCGGGTGAGGTCGTCCTCGTAGCGTTCGAGGTTGCTTTGCAGGGTACTGCGGACCCACTCGTTCAAGCGGACGTTGCCCTGGATCTGATTGCTGCTGTTGACCTGGATTTGCATGACTTCAATCCTTATTCAGCTTGCTCACAGAAAGCGCTGCCAAGCCTTTGAGGGCGTTGGTCTTTGTGCGCCTCTTGACTCTAAGGTCAGGCAACTGGGGAACGATTTCAAGCCCAATTTGAAAATAATTTTTTCAGCCAGGCCGGGTATCGGACATTACCCCTGGCATCGCGTCGCCTGCTTCGCGGGCAAGCCCGCTCCCACAGGATTGTGAACAGCCTGGATCAGGCACAGTACCTGTGGGAGCGGGCTTGCCCGCGAACACCGGCGCAGCCGGTGCCATCCCTCGCGGGGCAAGCCCGCGCTACGAAGCCATTGCTCAGTCGTCAGAACTCCACCGAAGTCTGCACATACAAGGTACGCGGCTCACCCACGTACTTGCCCTTGTTGTTGTCGTCGAACGAGCGGGTGTAGTACTCGCGGTTGAACAGGTTCTTCACCCCCACTGCCACCTTCAGGTTGGACAACTGCGGCCCGAAGTCGTAGCCGGCGCGGGTGCTCACCAGCATGTAGCCGGGGATGCGCCCGGTGCTGCCGTCGGCGCTCTCGTTACCGGTGTTGGCGTTGTCGGCGTACTGGCTGCTCTGGAAGCTGCTGTCCAGGTTCAACTGCCATGGGCCCTCGGTGTAGCCCAGGCCAAGGGTGCCCTTGTGGCGCGACGAGAACGGCACCTGGTTGCCCTTGTTCGGCCCGTCCTCGCGGATGGTGGCATCGACGAAGGCGTAGCTGGCGTGCACATCGAAACCGGCCAGCGCCGGGCTCAGGCCGTCGAGGGCATAGCGCAGGCTGGTTTCGATACCCTGGTGGCGGGTTTCGCCGCGGGCGATCACCGAATCGTTGGTCTGGTTGCTTTCGTACTGGTTGTCGAAATTGATCAGAAACGCGCCGATCTCCGCTTGCAGGTCGCCATTGTCGTAACGGGTGCCGACTTCCCAGGTGCGTGCTTTTTCCGGTTTCACCTCGCCGCTGCTGACCCGGTTGGGCATCTGGCTGTACTGCACGCTGCCGAACGAACCCTCGGTGTTGGCGTACAGGTTCCAGCTGTCGGTCAGGTGGTACATCACGTTCAACGCCGGCAGCGCGGTGTTGTAGCTGCCCTGGTAACGCTGGCCGTTGAGCTTGTTGCTCTGCTCGGAGTCGATCATCTCGTAGCGCACGCCCGGGGTGATGGTCCAGCGCCCGATGTCGATGCGGTCATCCAGGTAAATGGCGTGGGCTTCGGTGCTGCCACGGGTATCGCGGTCGTTACGGCTGTTGGTGGTCGGCAGCACATCGGCGCTGGTCGGCTCCCGGAAGCGCAGTTCGTGGCCGGCTTCGTTGACGTAGCGGTAGCCCACCCCCAGCTCGTGCCAGCTGTCGCCCAGGGCCAAACCCTGCGAGAAGCGGGTCTCGATGCCGCGTACCCAGTACTCGCGCGGCGACAGCGAGACAAAGTTGCCCTGGTCGAGGTAGCCGCTGCGCAGGGTTTTGGTGAAGAAACTGTTGACGCTGAACTGGCGGTCGTCCTGCTTGTAGTCGTAGCCGAAGTTGAACAGCGTGCGGCGGCCCCAGAACTTGTCCTTCAGGCGTGTCGACTGGTACGGGTCGGCGTCGAAGTCGGCCGTGCTCAGGCCACCGGGCATTTCAGCCTCACCCTCGTAGTACTGGGCCATGGCGTGCAGGCTGTTGGCCTCGTCCAGTTGCAGCTTGCCTTTGAGGATCAGGTCGTCGATCTGTGTGTCGCTGTGCTCGCGCCAGTCACCGCCACGGGTGCCAGAGTACAACAGGGCACCACCCAGGCCGTTGGCGTTGGTGCCGCCCACCAGCAGGTTGGCGCTGTTCTTGAAACCGTCGTGGCTGGACGAGGGGCTGATCTGGTTTTGCATCGCCGCCTTGAACGTCGCCTCTTCGGGGATGGCGCGGGTAACGAAGTTGACGATGCCGCCGACGTTCTGCGGGCCGTAGCGCACCGCGCCGCCGCCGCGTACCACGTCCACTGCATCCATGTTGCCCATGCTGATCGGCGCCAGCGACAGCTGCGGCTGGCCGTAGGGGGCGAAGGGCACCGGGATGCCGTCCATCAGCACCGTGGAGCGCGAGGCCAGGCGCGGGTTCAGGCCGCGGATACCGAAGTTCAGCGCCAGGTCGTGGCTGCCGGTGCCATTGTTGTCGGGGGCGTTGACCCCGGGGATACGGTTGAGCACTTCGCGGGCGGTGCTGGCGCCGCTGCGCTCGAACTCTTCACGGCGCACCACGTCACGGGCACCGGGGTGCTCGAAGACGTTGTCCTGGCGCGCCTCGCCCAGCCAGTCGCCGACCACCGTCGAGGCGCCCAGCTCCACGGCTGCGCTAGCCGACGGTAGCTGCTGCGGTTGCAGGCTGTAGGCGTTGTCGGCCTCCTGGCGCGCCTGCAGGCCACTGCCACGCAGCAGGGCGTCGAGGCCTTGCGCGGTGTCGTACTGGCCGTCCAGGCCCGGGCTGCTCAGGCCCTGCGTAACGTTCGAGCCGAACGAGATCAACGCGCCGCTTTCACGGCCAAACTGGTTCAGGGCCTGCTCGAGGTTACCGGGGGCGATGTGGTAGGCGCGCTGCTCGGCGATGGCGAACGGGGCGACGAGTAGCAGGGCGCAGGCGAGGGGGCTGGGGCGCAGAAGCATGGTGCGGTGGTCCTGTGAGAAGGGTTCTGCCTTCTCTGTCACGCGAGGGTGGGGAAATGGCTCAGGGCGCTGGAAATATTTTTTCTGTACCGGCTTCATCGCCGGCAAGCCGGCTCCTCATCGAACAAACTACAAGCTATTGATTTAACAAGGTCCCTGTGGGAAGCGGCCTTGTGTCGCGATGGGGCGCGAAGCGCCCCCAAGGCCTCGGCCCCATGCAAAATTGTCGGGGCTGCTGCGCAGCCCATCTCGACCGGACGGCGCCCCGGCAAGGCCGCTTCCCACAGAGGCGCGGCGCATCTGCAAGACCAGTTCCCTGCGCGACAGCGCAGCCCGAAGGGCTGGGTGATCTCCTACAGGTAATTACCCTGCCGCAGCTTCCACCGACACCCAGTAGCGGGTAAACCTGCGCACCCTCACCGGCAACGCCACCTCCAGCATGGCCAGGATGCGCTCGCTGTGCTCCAGCGGGTACGATCCGGAAATGCGCAGGTTGGCCACCCGCTCGCTGCAGCCCAGTTGCCCCAGGCGGTAGCGCGACAATTCGGCGACAAAGTCGCCCAGGCGCATCTGCGACACCACCAGCATGCCGTCCACCCAGGCCGCGCGGTTCGGGTCCAGCGGTGCGATGGCCTGCCAGCCGCCACGGGCAAATCGCGCCTGGTGCCCGGCCAGTAGCGACTGCCCGGCCACACTGGCGCTGCCGCTGAACACCGACACCAGGCTGAAGCCTCCGAACTGGCGCACGTTGACCCGCCCGGCGCCCAGTTGCAGGTCGCCTTCGGCGGTGCGCAGGTAAAACGGCCGGCGCTCGTTGGCCGTCTCCAACAGCAACTCGCCTTCCTGCAGGCGCACCAGGCGTTGCTGGCCGTCGAAGCGCACGTCGGCGGCGCTGCGGGTGTTCAGGTGCAACTGGCTGCCGTCGTCCAGGGTCAGCCGCCGGCGCTGGCCCACCGGGCTGCGGTAGTCGGCCATCAGCCCCGGCAACGGGTTGTGCTGTTGCAGGCCCAGCCCGGTGGCAGTGGCCACGCCCACCAGCAGCAACGCCTTGAGGGCCCGGCGCCGGGCCGGGGAGGGTGGCGCCTGCAAGGTGGCGTGCACCACCGGTGAGGCCACCCCGCGCAGGCGCTGGTTGACCTGCTGAATGTGTGCCCAGGCGCGCTGGTGCTCGCTGTCGGCCTGCAGCCAGTGTTCCAGCGCCTGCTGCTGGTCGAACCCCTCTTCCTGGGACTCGAGCAACCAATGCACCGCCCGCTCGGCCACCCGTGGCGAAAACTCGGCGTTCACAGGGCGAAGTAGCAGCGCAGGGCTGCTTTTTTCAGGTAGCGCTTGACCGTGGCCAGCGAGATGCCCAGCTCGTGGGCGATCTCGCCCTGGCCCAGGCCGTCCACCTGGGCCAGCAGGAAGCTGCGCTTGACCAGCGGCTCCAGGCCATCGAGCAGGCGGTCCAGTTCCAGCAGGGTCTCGAAGATCAGCGCCTTGTCTTCCTCGCTCGGCGCCACCTGTTCCGGCACCTGGGCCAGGGCTTGGAGGTAGGCGCGTTCCAGTTCCTGGCGGCGAAAGTGGTTGCACAGCACGCGCTTGGCCACGGTGGCGAGGAAGGCGCGGGGTTCGACCAGTTGCGGCGCTTCGCGGGCTTGCAGCAGGCGCAGGTAGGTGTCCTGGGCCAGGTCTGCCGCGCTCTGCGGGCAGCCCAGGCGCCGCCGCAACCAGCCGGTGAGCCAGTTGTGGTGGGCGAGGTAGAGGCCTTCGACAGTGGAAGAGAGGGCGCTGGACACCGGTAAGTCTCAACTGGAATTAAGAATTGTTCGCATTGTATGCGACAGATCCTGCCGTTCGCCAGCCCCCTCTGCGGACTGAACGTGGGAGCGGGCTTGCCCCGCGACAAGGCCCGATCAGGCAGTAAAGGTGAAGCGCCAGGCCGCATCGCGGGGCAAGCCCGCTCCCACGGTAACTGCATTCATCGCCGAACTTTGCTTATGAGAATTCAAATCATTACTATTGCACCCCCTTTCCCCGGACCACCGCGATGACCAGCAAAGCCGTCGGACTGCCCCTCAGCTATCGCCTTGCCGTGGCCTCGCGCTGCCTCGCCGCGTTGGTCGGCGGCTACCTGCTGGCCTCGCTGGTCAGCGTCAGCGGCGCGCTGCTGCTGCCCATGGCGCAGGTCGACGCCGCGCTGGTCGGCATGCTGCTGTCGTTCGTGTTCCTGGTGCTGGCGTTCATCTGGTGTTTCGCCTGCCGCAGTGCCTGGCGCGCCTGGCTGGGCGTGCTCCTGCCGAGCCTGCTGCTGGGGGCGATCAACGGGTTGGCCTACTGGATGAACAACGGATGAAAGAAGGCTTTCGCCAGGCCATGGCCTGGCTGCACACCTGGACCGGGCTGATTTTCGGCTGGCTGCTGTTCGCGATTTTTCTCACCGGCACCCTGACCTATTTCAAGGAAGAGATCAGCCACTGGAGCCAGCCCGAGATCCAGGCCCACCCGCTGGACCCGGTACACAGCCTGGGCCTGGCGCAACGCTACCTGCAGAGCAATGCCGGGCAGTCCGCCAGCTGGTTCATCCGCCTGCCCGGCGAGCGCGAGCCGGCCCTCACTGTCGGCTGGCGCGACCCTGATGCCGGCGGGCGCCGAGGTTTTGTGCGCAAGCAACTGGATGCGGCCGGCGGCCAGGAGGTCGAGGCCCGCGACAGCCGTGGCGGCGAGTTTTTCTACCGCTTCCACTTCGAACTGCAGATGCCTTACCCCTGGGGCCGCTGGCTGTCGACCTTCTGCGCCTTCATTATGCTGTTGGGGCTGGTCACCGGCATCATCACCCACAAGAAGATCTTCAAGGAATTCTTCACCTTCCGCCCCGGCAAGGGCCAGCGCTCGTGGCTGGACGGCCACAACGCCATCGGCGTGCTGGTGCTGCCGTTCCATCTGATGATCAGCTACAGCAGCCTGGTGCTGTTCATGTACATGGTGATGCCGGCTGGCATTCTCGCCAGCTACGGCGATGCCGGGCGCTACTTCAACGACCTGTTCGGCCGCGACGAAACCCCGGCGGTGGCCGGGGTGGCCGTGCCGCTGGTGCCGTTGCCGCAGCTTTACGCCAAGGTCCAGGCCCTGGCGCCGGGGGCGCATATCGGTTCGGTGCAGGTGCAGAACCCGGGTGACGCCAGTGCCCGGGTAACCCTGTCCCAGGCCAGCACCGACCACGTCGCCTACCGGCGCAGCGCCAACTGGACCTTCGACGGCGCCACTGGCGAGCTGCTGCGCCAGGGCGCGCCGGAAAGCGCGGCAATGATGACCTCGTTCACCTTCGCCGGCCTGCACATGGGCAACTTCGCCGGGCCTTGGCTGCGCTGGCTGTATTTTGCCTTCGGCGTGGCCGGCACGGCGGTGATCGGCACGGGCCTGGTCATGTGGCTGGGCAAGCGCCAGCTCAAGCACGCCAAAAGCGGCCACATGCCCGGCGAACTGCGCCTGGTCGAGGTGCTCAACATCGCCAGCATGAGCGGCCTGTTGCTGGGGGTGGCGGCGTTCTTCTGGGCCAACCGCCTGTTGCCGGCAGGGCTTGAAGGGCGCTCGGGCCTTGAGATCGACAGCTTCTTCACGCTGTGGGGGCTGGCGCTGCTGCACGCCATGCTGCGCCCTGGCCGCCGCGCCTGGGCCGAGCAACTGGGGCTGGGGGCACTGGCCTTCGCCTTGCTGCCGCTGCTCAACGCAGTGACCACCGGCCAGGGCCTGAACCACTCCATCGCCGTGCGCGACTGGGCCATGGCCGGCTTCGACCTCACCGCCCTGGGTACCGGGCTGTTCCTCGCCTGGGCCGCCAGCAAGATGCTGCGCGCGCCCAAGGTGGCGGCCAAGCGCGCGCCACGCGCTGGCAAGGCAGCGGCAGAAACCGCGGAGGCGCACTGATGCTGGGCGTCGCGCTGATCGTTTTTGCCGGTTTCGCCGGGCTGTGCCTGGCCATGGAAAAACACTTCGTCGAGCTGTTCAGGCGCAAGCCCACGCGGCCTCAGCTCAAGGCCCTGCGTGCAGGTGGCTGGGCCTTGCTGGCGCTGGCGCTGGTACTGGCCGTGCAGGCCCAGGGCTGGGCGCTGGGCCTGGTGGAATGGACCGCGCTGCTGATGGCCGGCGCCACCTTGTGGGTGTTCGGCCTGCCTTACCAGCCGCGCCTGCTGCTGGGCCTGGCGGCGGCCAGCCTGGTGCTCGGCCCGCTGCTGACGGTGCTGGCTTGAGCGAGCCGGGCGGGCTCACCGACCCCGAGGCCGACAACGGCAACGGGCGGGCGCGTTTCGTCCAGGTGTTCATGGCCCAGCGTGCACGCATGGAGGCGCTGGTCAGCCGGCGCATCGGTTGCCGCGCCACCGCCTCGGACCTGGTGCAGGACCTGTTCCTGCGCTTCTGGCGGCGCCCCGAGGTCAAGGTCGAGGCCCTCGACACCTACTTGCTGCGCAGCGCCAGCAACCTGGCCATCGACTACCTGCGCAGCGAAGGCAGCCGTGACCGCGCCGCCGACAGCCTGCAGCACAACGACGACGAGCCCGTCGCCCAGGCGCCGGAGCAGGCGCTGGAGGCGGCCCACGACCTGCAGTGCATCGAGGCTGCGCTGCGCGCCTTGCCCGAGCGTACCCGGCAGATCTTTTTGCTCAGCCGCATCCATGGCTGCACCTATGGCGAGATCGCCAAGGCCATGCAGTTGTCCCAGAGCGCGGTGGAAAAGCATATGATGCGCGCCCTCGAAGCGTGCAAGGCGAGTGTCGCCGAACCCGCCTCCCCACTGCGCCGGCCAGGGAGCGCCCGTCGATGAGCCTTGAACCGCCGATCACCGCCGAACAGTCACAGGCCGCCATGCGCTGGCTGGGGCGCAACCAGCAGCCGGGCCAGGCCGATAGTGCCGCGTTCAAGCGCTGGCTGCTGCAGGATGCCGCGCACCGGCGCGCCTACGCCGAAGCCGAGCAGCTGTGGCAATTGAGCGAAGCCCCCGCCGCGCGCCTGGCCGCCGAACAGCAGGCCGACCTTGCGCAGTACCTGGACGCCATCCGCCGCCCGGCGCGCACGGCGCACTGGCGACGCTTTGCCGTGGCCGCCTGCCTGGTGCTGGCACTCGGTGGCGCGGCGGGCTGGCAGCCGCAGCACTGGCTGCAGGACCTGCGCGCCGACTACACCAGCGGCGAACAGGTGCGCCAGGTGACCCTGGCCGACAACTCGCAGCTGACCCTGGACGCCGGCAGCGCCGTTGCCGTGGACTTCGCCCACGGCCAGCGGCGGGTACGCTTGCTGCGCGGCGCGGCGTACTTTCAGGTGACCCACACCGGCGCGCCGTTCGTGGTGGCGGCCAATGGCGGGCAGGTGCGGGTATTGGGGACCCAGTTCGAGGTGCGTGAGCAGGGCGCCGGCACCCGGGTCACGGTGCACAGCGGGCGGGTGGCGGTCACGCCAGTACCGGGTGCGCCGCCCAGCCAGCTGACCGCCGACCAGCAACTGGTGTACGCCGACGGCACGGCCGGGCGCGTCGAACAGGTTGACAGCGACAGCCGCCTGGCCTGGCGCCAGGGCTGGCTGAACTACTACCAGGTGCCGCTGGGGCAGGTGGTCGACGACCTGCGCCGCTATTACCCCGGGCGAATCCTGCTGCTGGACGATGCCCTGGCGCAGCGCAAGGTCAGTGGCAGCTTCCCGCTGGACGAGCCGCTGCTGGCGCTGGATTCGCTGGGCAAGGTGCTGGGCTTTGAGCGGCAAACCGTTCTGGGCCGCTTCACCGTATTGCGCTGAGGGCTTGCCCCGCGAGTGGGCCGGCCCTGCAAAAAATATTTTCAAAACCCGGTGAGGTACCCCTCAACGGCATCCGTGTAGTGAGTGGAAGTGCGATTCATTCGCAAACGATCACTCCTCTCACAGGTCAGCGTCCATGAAGTTCACCCCGCGTTGCGTCCCGCTCTGGTTCGGCCTCAGCCTCTGCGCTGCCTTGCCCCTGGCCCCCCAGGCGCTGGCCGCGCAGCAGAGCCAGGCCTATGCCTTCGCCCAGCCAAGCCAGCCGCTGGCCCAGGCGCTCAACGCCTTCAGCCGTGCCACCGGGCAAAGTGTGGTCTATACCCTGGCGCTGCCCGACCTGCAGGCCCCGGCGCTCAACGGCAGCTTGAGCGCCGAACAGGCCCTGCAGCAGTTGCTGGCAGGTTCCGGCCTGGCCTGGCGTCGGCTCGATGCGCGCACCTTGACCCTGGAGCCGGCCGACAGCGGCAATGCGCTCAGCCTGCAAGCCACCACCATCACCTCCCAGGCCGACGACTACAGCTATCAGCCGCCGGCCAGCGCCTCGATCATGCGCGGCCAGGGCCCGAGCCTGGAGATCCCCCACGCCATCAACGTGGTACCGGCCCAGGTGCTGCGCGACCAGGCCCCGCGCAACCTCGACGATGCCCTGTACAACGTCAGTGGCATCACCCAGGGCAACAATTTCGGTGGCACCGCCGACACCGTGATGAAGCGCGGTTTCGGCGACAACCGCGACGGCTCGATCATGCGCGACGGCATGCCGCTGGTGCAGGGCCGTGCGCTCAACGCCAGTACCGAACGGGTCGAAGTGCTCAAGGGCCCGGCCTCGTTGCTGTATGGCATCCAGGACCCGGGCGGGGTGATCAACGTGGTCAGCAAACGCCCGCAGCTTGAGCAGTACAACGCCCTGACCCTGCGCGGCTCCACCTACGGCAGTGGCAAGAACGGCAGCGGCGGCGGCCTGGACAGCACCGGCGCGCTGGGCGACAGCAACCTGGCGTACCGGCTGATCGTCGACCACGAAGACGAAGACTACTGGCGCAACTTCGGCACCCACCGTGAATCGCTGGTGGCGCCGTCGCTGGCCTGGCTTGGCGAGGACACGCAAGTGGTGCTGGCCTACGAGCACCGCGAGTTTCTCTACCCGTTCGACCGCGGCACCGCCTTCGGCAGCGATGGCCACCCGTTGCACATCCCGGCCAGCCGCCGCCTGGACGAGCCGTACAACGACATGGAAGGGCGCTCCGACCTGTACCGCCTGGAAGTCGACCACCAGCTCAGTGACGACTGGAAGGCCCACTTCGGCTACAGCTTCAACCGCGAAACCTACGATGCCAGCCAGGTGCGTGTCACTGGGGTCAATGAGGCGGCAGGTACGCTCACCCGCTTCGCTGATGGCACCCACAACGCCATGAGCCGCGACCAGTTCGCCACCTTCAGCCTCAATGGCAACCTTGAGCTGGCCGGCATGCGCCACGAACTGATGGCCGGCATCGACCACGAGGACCGCAAGATATTTCGTGGCGACTTGATTCGGGGGCCCAGGAACACGGGCTTCAGCTACCTCGACCCGGTCTACGGCCAGCAAGCCGAAGGCACCACTGTGCGTGCCACCGACAGCGACCAGACCGACAAGCTGCGCAGCGACTCGCTGTTCGTGCAGGATGCCTGGCACCTGGATGACCACTGGATTCTGGTGGCCGGCGGGCGCTTCCAGCAGTACGACCAGTACGCCGGACGTGGCCGGCCGTTCACTGCCAACACCGACACCAGCGGCCAGGCCTGGGTGCCCCACGCGGGCCTGGTGTACAAGGTCGACGAGCAACTATCGTTCTATGGCAGCTACAGCGAATCGTTCAAGCCCAACTCCACCATCGCGCCGCTGAGCACCAGCAGCACGACAACTCTCACCCTCGATTCGAGCATCGCCCCCGAGCAGGGCAAGTCGTGGGAGCTGGGCGCCAAGCTGGACATGCCCGGCGCCATCACCGGCACCCTGGCGCTGTTCGACATCACCAAGCGCAACGTGCTGGTGTCCGACGGCGACACCGTGCCCGGCACCATCCTCTACAGCACCGCCGGCCAGGTGCGTTCGCGCGGCGTCGAGCTGGACCTGACCGGCCAGCTCAGCGAGCACTGGAGCCTGATCGGCGCCTATGCCTTCACTGATGCCGAGGTGACCGAAGACCGTTCGCTCAAGGGCAACCGCCTGCAGAACGTTGCCCGCCATAGTGGCTCGGTGTCGGCGGTGTACGACTACGGCAGCCTGTTCGGCGGCGATAACCTGCGCGTGGGCGCCGGTGCGCGCTATGTGGGCGAGCGCGCCGGTAACGCCACCAACGATTTCGACCTGCCGGCCTACACCGTGGCCGATGCTTTTGCCAGCTACGAGACCAAGCTGGACGAGCACAAGGTGCGCTTGCAACTGAACGTGAAGAACCTGTTCGACAAGGTGTATTACACCTCGGCGGTGAACCGTTACTTCGTAGCCTTGGGGGATGCGCGGCAGGTGAGTTTGTCCAGTACCCTGGAGTTCTAACCGTTGCGCGACTGATATTTTTGCCAGTAGACGGGCGTAGGGGGGGGGCTGAAGATGCCTGCACTCTCTATCAGGAATGGGGTGCGTCGAAAATGGATGAGCAGAGCAAGGTACCTGGTGTTGTGAATCAATATGTCGAGGGGTGGGTGTCGCGAGATGCAACAGGGCTTGCCAGCACATTCAGCGCCGATGGCATCTATATCGACGACCCCCATCCTCGGCTGGGGCGGGATACGTTGGCTAACTTTCTACACAGTGTCTCGTGGCGCAATTTTCCCGACATGACGTTCACAACCGTGAGCGTTTATGGCGATGGCCACCGGTTTACCTGGGAATGGATCATGCACGTGACGGGCAGTGGTGTGATCGCGGGGTCCGAAGGCAAGAAGATCGCCGTTCCCGGTGTGGACTTGCTTGAGCTGCGGGACGGTCTGGTGTGCAGGGCGATCACCTACTTCGATCGCAAAGCCCTGTGGGATGCGGTTCTCAGCTAAACGCCGCCCGGTACGCCCCGGGCGTATCGCCCAGCGCCTGGCGGAAGCGGTTGCTGAAATGGCTGGCACTGGCAAACCCGCACAGCAGCGCCACCTGCCCCAGCGGCAATTCGCCCAGGCGCAGCAACCGGCAGGCCTGGTGCAGCCGGCGCGCCAGCAGGTACTGGTGCGGCGGCAGGCCGAAGCTTGTACGGAACATCCGCGCAAAATGGTATTCGGACAGGTTGCAGCGCAGCGCCAGATCGCCCAGGGTCAGCGGCTGGTCGAGGTTGGCCTCGATGTAGTCCACCAGTTGCCGGCGCTGATGCGGCGCCAGCCCGCCCTTGAGCCGCAGCCCCTGGCGCAGGCCGGCCTGGTGCAGCACGGCGTGGTCGATGATGGCGTGCGCCAGGCTGCTTGCCAGCAGGCGCTCGCCGGGCTCGGCCCAGTGCAGGGTCACCAGTTGGCGAAAGCGTGCGGCTTGTTGCGGGTCATCGAGAAAGGTTGCTTCGTGCAGTTGCATCTCCCGCGGCTCGCGGTCCAGCAGGCGGGTGCAGCCCAGGGCGAACTGCGCCTCGCTGACGTACAGGTGGGCCAGGCGGATCGCGCCGTTGACCACCCAGTTGGACTCGTGGCCTGCGGGCATGATGCACAGCTTGTCGGGCGAGCCTTTGTCAGAGGGCTTCTGCCGGCGGAAGGTGCCGGTGCCGTCGGCGATATAGCACGACAGGGTGTGGTGGCTGGGCGCCTGGTAGTCACGGGCATCGTCGCGGTTGCTCCACAACGCTGCCGCCAGGCCGTCGCCCAGCTGCGCGCTCAGCTCCAGCCGGGCGTTGGGCGAGGCGTGCATGGCGTTGAAGACTTGCAGGTGGTCGAGTGCGGGCATGGAGGGTTCCTCTGACGCACATCCTACTGCGCCGATGGCCCGGTGACAGCTACCGGGTGAGCAAAAGCGCAAGTTTGTGCAAGCGCAGAGGATGCGCAGGCGCAAGACTCAGTACCCAACCCTATGGCCGTTTCGCGGGCAAGCCCGCTTCCACAGGATGGCTGCATAACCTGTGGGAGCGGGCTTGCCCGCGAAAGGGCCGGCCCTGGCAATTGAGGTACCCACCATGAACCTGTCGCTGTACCTGCTCACCGTGCTTATCTGGGGCACCACCTGGATCGCCCTGAAACTGCAACTGGGGGTGGTCGCCATCCCGGTGTCGATCGTCTACCGCTTCGCCCTGGCCGGGCTGATCCTGTTCGGCATTTTGCTGCTTACCCGGCGCCTGCAGCCGATGAACCGGCGCGGCCACCTGGTGTGCCTGGCCCAGGGTTTTTGCCTGTTCTGCGTCAACTTCATGTGCTTCTTAACGGCCAGCCAGTGGGTCGCCAGCGGTTTGATCGCCGTGGTGTTCTCCACCGCTACGCTGTGGAACGCGCTGAACGCGCGGATTTTCTTCGGCCAGAAGATCGCCGCCAACGTGCTCGCCGGCGGCTCCATGGGCCTGGTCGGGCTGGGGCTGTTGTTCTGGCCCGAGCTCAGCCACCACAGTGCCAGCCGCGAAACCCTCTACGGCCTGGGCCTGGCGCTGCTCGGCACGCTGTGCTTCTCGGCCGGCAACATGCTCTCCAGCGTGCAGCAAAAAGCCGGGCTCAAGCCCATGACCACCAATGCCTGGGGCATGCTCTACGGCGCGTCGATGCTGGCGGTGTATTGCCTGTTCAGCGGCATCCCGTTCGCCATGGAATGGAACACCCGTTACATCGGCTCGCTGCTCTATCTGGTGATCCCGGGGTCGGTGATCGGCTTTACCGCCTATCTCACGCTAGTCGGCCGCATGGGGCCGGAGCGGGCGGCCTATTGCACCGTACTGTTCCCGTTGGTGGCGCTGAACGTGTCGGCCTATGCCGAGGGCTATGTGTGGACGGCGCCGGCTTTGCTGGGGCTGGTGGCGGTGATGGCGGGCAATGTGCTGGTGTTTCGCAAGCCAGTGGGCAAGGCCCAGGTGGCGCTTGCCCGACCGCGCTAAGTGGTGCGTAAGGACCTGGGCCGGCGGCGCCAGCTCAGGTGAGCCGTGTGGGCTTCATCGCCGGCAAGCCGGTTCTCATAGAACAAAACACAACTCATTGATTTAGCAGGGTCCTGTGGGAGCGGGTTTACCCGCGAACACCGGCGAAGCCGGTGCCATCTAGCGCGGCGCCTGCCTCGCGGCTAAAGCCGCTCCTACAGGGATTGCACAAGCTTCAGGCCAGTGCCGTACCTATAGCAGCCGGCTTGCCGGCGATAGGGCCCTCAGCCTTTCCAAACCTGCGGGTTCACCAGGTCCTGCGGCCGCTCGCCCAGCAATGCTGCACGCAGGTTCTGCATCGCCCGGTTGGCCATGGCTTCGCGGGTTTCGGCGGTGGCCGAGCCGATGTGCGGCAGGGTCAGGGCATTGGGCAGCTTGAACAGCGGCGAATCGCTCAGGGGTTCTTTTTCGTACACATCCAGGCCGGCGCCACGAATGGTGCCGTTTTGCAGTGCTTCGACCAGCGCTGCTTCATCCACCACCGGCCCACGGGCGATGTTGATCAGGAACGCGCTGGGCTTCATCAGCTTCAGCTCGCGGGCGCCGATCAGCTTGCGCGTGGCATCGGACAGCGGCACCACGATGCAGACGAAATCAGCCTCGGCCAGCAACTGCTCGAGGCTGCGGTACTGTGCGCCGAGTTCCTGCTCCAGTGCTGTCTTGCGGCTGTTGCCGGCGTACAGGATGTTCATGTTGAAACCGAAGCGCCCGCGGCGGGCCACGGCGGCGCCGATGTTGCCCAGGCCGACGATGCCCAGGGTCTTGCCGTGCACGTCGCTGCCAAAATGCGCCGGGCCCACGGTGGCCTGCCATTGGCCGGCCTTGGTCCAGGCGTCCAGCTCGGCGGTACGCCGGGCGCAGCCCATGATCAGCGAAAAGCCAAGGTCTGCCGTGCTTTCGGTAAGCACGTCGGGGGTGTTGGTCAGGGCGATGCCGCGCTCGTTGAAGTAGTCCAGGTCGTAGTTGTCGTAGCCCACCGACACGCTGGACACTACCTCAAGCTTGCCTGCGCCTTCGAGCTGCGCGCGGCCAAGCTTGCGGCCAACGCCGATCAGGCCGTGGGCCTGGGGCAGGGCTTCGTTGAACTGGGCGTTGATGTCGCCCAGTTTCGGGTTGGGCAGGATCACGTTGAAGTCTTGCTGCAGGCGTTCGGCCATGGCGGGGGTGATGCGGCTGAAGGCCAGGACGGTCTTTTTCATCGGGCGGCTTCTCGTACGCGGCGGGTAGGGCCCCATCGCGGGGCAAGCCCTTGCCCCGCGATGGACGGTGTCATTGCTTAGCAACCTACCATTGTCCCCGGCCCCAATGCACCGGCTTTTTCAATTGGCGATGTGCAGCTCGTGGGTCTTCAGGTCGGCCTCGTGCGCGGCGAGAATCTCCGGCAGCGAGTTGCGCAGGTACTCGACCCAGGTCTTGATCTTCGCATCCAGGTACTGGCGCGAGGGGTAGATGGCGTACAGGTTCAGCTCCTGCAGGCGGTACTCCGGCAGGATGCGCACCAGGCTGCCGTCGCGCAGGCCGTCGATGGCCGAGTAGATCGGCAGCACGCCCACGCCCATGCCGGCGCGGATTGCAGTCTTCATGGCATCGGCCGAGTTCACCTGGAACGGCGAGCTGGTGATGTTGACCATCTCCTGCCCTTCGGGGCCGTCGAACAGCCATTTTTCCAGCGGGATCACCGGGCTGACCATGCGCAGGCACGAATGCTTGAGCAGGTCGGCCGGGCGGTTGGCGAAGCCGTTGCGCGCCACGTAGGCGGGCGATGCGCAGACGATGCTGTAGGTGATGCCCAGGCGCTGCGAGACGAACCCCGAGTCGGGCAGCTCGGTAGCCAGCACGATGGACACGTCGTAGCCCTCTTCGAGCAGGTCGGGCACGCGGTTGGCCATGGTCAGGTCGAAGGTCACGTCCGGGTGCGAGTCGCGGTAGCGGGTGATGGCATCGACCACGAAGTGCTGGCCCACCCCGGTCATCGAATGCACCTTCAACTGCCCGGCGGGGCGGGCGTGGGCATCGCTGGCCTCGGCTTCGGCTTCTTCGACGAAGGTGAGGATCTGTTCGCAGCGCATCAGGTAGCGCTTGCCTGCCTCGGTCAGCGCAATGCGCCGGGTGGTGCGGTTGAGCAGGCGGGTTTGCAAGTGGGCTTCCAGGTTGGAGACCGCCCGCGACACGTTGGCGGTGGTCGTATCCAGTTGCGCCGCGGCAGCGGTGAAGCTGCCGAGCTGGGCTACGCAACTGAAAGCACGCATGTTTTGCAGGGTGTCCATGGGTCACTCTCGGTTTAGAGGACAAAATTGTGACATGAAGTGGCGGGAATGCCTTTCCTACCAAAGCCGGATTATCGCTGTTTTGGTAACAAAGATTCGCAGGAATATGCGCTTATCGCCAATGAAACCCGCCCCTAGAATTGCCCGGCCCCTCCACCTCTTCCTCGGGAAATCGCAGCTGTGCCGCGTCGCAACGTCAGAGCGCTCCAAGCGCTCAGTGCCTGTGCCCTTTGTTTCACCTTGAGCGGCTGTATCGGAACCTGGGGTATCGCCCCGCAAAGCAAGACCCTTAAGGCCAACCAACTCGCCACCGACGACGCAATCCGCGAGGCTGCCCGTGATGCCCACTGGCCCGCCCAGCAGTGGTGGCGCGCCTATGGCGACCCGCAGTTGAACGACTGGGTTTCCCAGGCCCTGGCCGGCAGCCCCACTCTCGCCATGGCCGCGGCCCGGGTGCGCGAGGCCAAGGCCCTGGCCGGGGTGGTGGAGTCGGCAGAACAACTCCAGGCCAACGGCACGGCCACACTCAAGCGCCACAACTGGCCCGAGGATCAGTTCTACGGCCCGGGCGCGTTGTCTGGCGCCAACACCTGGGACAACAACGCCGCCATCGGTTTCAGCTACGCGCTGGACCTGTGGGGCCGCGAGCGCAATGCCAGCGAACAGGCCGTGGACCAGGCGCACATGAGCGTTGCCGAGGCGCGCCAGGCCCAGCTGGAGCTGGAAAACAACGTGGTGCGCAGCTACATCCAGCTGAGCCTGCACTATGCCCGGCGCGATATCGTGCTGGCCGAACTCGCCCAGCAGGAGCAGATCGTCGCCCTGGCCAAGCGCCGCCTGGACGGCGGCATCGGCACCCATTTCGAAGTGAGCCAGGCCGAAGCGCCGCTGCCGGAAACCCGCCGCCAGCTCGACAGCCTCAATGAAGAAATCGCCCTGACCCGCAACCAGCTGGCCGCCCTGGCCGGCAAGGGGCCGGGGGAGGGCGCCAGGTTGCAGCGCCCGGCCCTGAGCCTCGGCGCGCCGCTGGCGCTGCCATCGAACCTGCCCGCCGAACTGGTCGGCCAGCGCCCCGACGTGGTCGCCAGCCGCTGGCAGGTGGCGGCCCAGGCCCGCGGAATCGACGTGGCCCACGCGGGCTTCTTCCCCAACGTCGACCTGGTCGGCAGCCTCGGCTTCATGGCCACCGGCGGCGGCCCGCTGGAATTTCTGACCGGGCGCAAGTTCAACTACAACGTGGGCCCGGCCATCAGCTTGCCGATCTTCGACGGCGGCCGCCTGCGCTCGCAACTGGGCGTGGCTTCGGCCGGCTATGACCTGGCCGTGGCCCGCTACAACCAGACAGTGATCGGTGCGCTGAAGAACATCTCCGACCAGTTGATCCGCCGCGAGTCGATGCAGGAGCAGGCGCACTTCGCCGCACAAAGCGTCGCCGCTGCGCAGAAGACCTACGACATCGCCACCGTCGCCTTCCAGCGCGGGCTTACCGACTACCTCAACGTGCTCAACGCGCAGACTTTGCTGTTCCGCCAGCAGCAGGTGCAGCAGCAAGTGCAGGCTGCACGCCTGGTGGCCCATGCCGAACTGGTCACCGCTTTGGGTGGCGGCCTGCAAGCCGGCGACGACGTCCCAGACGAGCAACACCAGGCAGCGCCGAAAACCCCAACCGCGCTGACCCTGTTCGACAAGGCGGGCCGCACCCGATGAGCAGTTCAAGCCTGCCCCTGCGCTGGCTGCACAGCCTGGAATGGCGCCGGGGCTTCTTTGCCTGGGCGCGCACCGACGGCGTCACCTGGGTGTACATCTTCAAGGTGCTGGCCGCCGCCTTCATCACCCTGTGGTTGGCCATGCGCCTTGAGCTGCCGCAGCCGCGCACGGCGATGATCACCGTGTTCATCGTGATGCAGCCGCAAAGCGGCCATGTGTTCGCCAAGAGTTTCTACCGGGTGCTCGGCACGTTGGCAGGCTCGGCGATGATGGTGGCGCTGATTGCGGTCTTCCCGCAGAACACCGAGCTGTTCCTGCCCAGCCTGGCGCTGTGGGTGGGCCTGTGTTCGGCCGGTGCCATGCGCTACCGCACCTTCCGCGCCTATGGCTTCGTGCTGGCCGGCTACACCGCAGCGATGATTGGCTTGCCGGTGCTGCAGCACCCCGACCAGGCGTTCATGGCGGCAGTGTGGCGGGTGCTGGAAATTGCCTTGGGCATTCTGGTGTCGACCTTCGTCAGCGCGGCGATACTGCCGCAGTCGGCCAGTGCCGCCATGCGCAACGCCCTGTACCAGCGCTTCGGCACCTTCGCCGGGGTGGTGGTGGAGGCCCTGCGTGGCGACAGCCAGCGCGACCGTTACGAAACCAGCAACGTACGTTTCGTGGCCGAAGCCGTGGGCCTTGAAAGCCTGCGCAACGTCACCGCTTTCGAAGACCCGCACATGCGCCGGCGCTCTGGCCGGCTGGTGCGCATGAACAGCGAGTTCATGGCCATCACCACCCGTTTCAACGCCCTGCACCGCCTGCTGGAGCGCCTGCGCGCACGTGGCCCCTTGCAGATTGTCGGGGCTATCGAGCCGGGCCTGGCGACCCTTGCCGAATTGCTCGAGCCCTACGTGGGCCGGGCGCTGACCGATGCCGACGCACTGCGCCTGGCGCTGGAGCTGGGCACCTACAAGGAAGGCTTGCAAGCCCAGGTGCGCGGCCTGCGCGCCGAGTACCTGGCCACCGAACCCAGCGAGGCCGACCTGCTGGACTTCCACACCGCTTTCGAACTGCTGTACCGCTTCGTCGACGAGATGTTCAGCTACGCCGAAACCCACGCCTCCCTCGCCGCCCATACCCACGAGCGCGAGCAGTGGGACGAGCCCTATGTGGCCCAGACCAGCTGGCTGGTGTCGCTGGCCGCCGGGGTGCGGGCGTCTGCGGTGCTGTTGCTGCTGGGCAGCTACTGGCTGCTCAGCGACTGGCCCAGCGGCGCCATGATGACCCTGATCGCCACGGTCACCGTGGGCCTGTCGGCGGCCTCGCCGAACCCCAAGCGCATGGCGTTCCAGATGGCCTGCGGCACCGCCATCGGCGCCTTCGTCGGGTTCTTCGAGACCTTCTTCGTGTTCCCCTGGATCGACGGTTTTCCGTTGCTGTGCATGGTGCTGGCGCCGGTGTTCGTGCTTGGCGCCTTCCTCGCCTCGCGCCCGGCCTACGCCGGCTACGGCCTGGGCCTGCTGGTGTTCTTCGCCATCGGCTCGGTGCCCAACAACCTGACGGTGTACGACCCCTACAGCTTCATCAACGACTACATCGGCATGGTCATCGGCATGTTCGTCTGCGCCGCGGCCGGGGCGATCATCCTGCCGCCCAACAGCCGCTGGCTGTGGAGCCGCCTGGAGCAGGAGCTGCGCGAGCAGGTGCTGTTCGCCATCAGCGGGCGCCTGCGTGGCCTGGGCTCGGCCTTCGAAAGCCGCACCCGCGACCTGCTGCACCAGGCCTATGGCCTGGCCGCCGGCCAGCCGAAGGTGCAGAGCGAGCTGATGGGCTGGATGTTCACGGTGCTGGAGATCGGCCACGCGGTGATCGAGCTGCGCAAGGAGCAGGCCCGCGCGCCGGTGCACCCGGCCTACGCCGAAAGCCAGCCGTGGCGCCAGGCCATCCGCGTCATGGGCCGGGCGCTGGCGCGTTTGTTCCTGCAGCCCAGCGCCAGCAACCACGAACGCGCCCTGGTGGCGGTGGACCACGCCATCAGCCGCGTGCAGGCCACCGACGAGCCCTTCGCCCGGCACTTCGACACCTCGGTGCTGCGCCGGGCGCAGAGTTACCTGCATTTCATCCGCACTTCGCTGCTCGACCCTCAGTCGCCACTGTCTCCGGCCAAAGGACTGCACCATGCCCCGTGAAATCGCCTTCCATGGCGTGTACATGCCCACCATGACCTTGATGTTCCTGTTCGCCTTGGGCCTGGCCTGGGGGCTGGACCGCTTCATCGCAAGCCATGACGGCTACCGCTTCTTCTGGCACCCGGCGCTTTTGCGCCTGAGCCTGTTCGTCTGCCTGTTCGGCGCCCTGGCGCTGTCGCTCTACTGGTGAGAAACCTTCGATGAAAAAGTTCTTCAGCCTGATCGCCACCCTGCTGGTGCTGACTGCTGCCGTGGTGATCGGCCGGCAGTTGTGGCTGCACTACATGACCACCCCCTGGACCCGCGACGGGCGCGTGCGCGCCGACATCATCAACGTGGCCGCCGATGTGCCGGGCTATGTGGTGGATGTGCCGGTAAAAGACAACCAGCAGGTGAAAAAGGGCGACGTGCTGATGCGCATCGACCCCGAGCACTACCAACTGGCAGTGGACCAGGCCAAGGCCATGGTCGCCTCGCGCAAGGCCACCTGGGAGATGCGCAAGGTCAACGCCAGGCGCCGCGCCGACATGGACAACCTGGTGATCTCCAAAGAAAACCGCGACGACGCCAGCAACATCGCAAGCTCGGCCCTGGCCGACTACCAGCACGCCCAGGCCGAGCTGGCCGCCGCCGAGCTGAACCTCAAGCGCACCGAAATCATCGCTACCGTCGATGGCTACGTGACCAACCTGAACATCCACAAAGGCGACTACGCCCGTACCGGCGAGGCGGTGATGGCGGTGGTGGATGAGCATTCGTTCTGGGTGTATGGCTTTTTCGAAGAGACCAAGCTGCCCCACGTGAAGGTGGGCGACAAGGCCGAGCTGCAGATGATGAGCGGCGAGCGCCTGACTGGCCACGTGGAGAGCATCGCCCGTGGCATCTACGACCGCGACAACCCGCAAAGCCGCGAGTTGGTCGCCGATGTGAACCCGACCTTCAACTGGGTGCGCCTGGCCCAGCGGGTGCCGGTGCGCATTCACATCGATGAAGTGCCCGAGGGGTATCTGCTGGCGGCGGGCACGACTTGTACCGTGGTGGTCAAGCCGGGCGAGTGATTGCCTGTACCGGCCTCATCGCCGGCAAGCCGGCTCCTGCGCAGCTAACGCCGTGGGAGCGGGCTTGCCCCGCGATGGCGGCCTTGAACTCTCATAGAACAAAACACAACTCATTGATTTAGCAGGGTCCTGTGGGAGCGGGTTTACCCGCGAACACCGGCGAAGCCGGTGCCAGACTCCGCGTCGCTTGCTTCGCGGTGGTCCGGCACTCCGGTAAACCCGCTCCCACAGGATATGTGGCGCCCTCACGAATTCTGTTCTCTGCGCGACAGCGCAGCCCGAAGGGCTGGGTGATCTCCTACGAATCGCGCCCTCGGCCAGCTTCCACATCATCCATCACCGCCTTGGCCATATCGCTCAGCAAGTGCGCCCCCCAACCCAGGTTCGCCTCGCCATCGGTGGCCGCCAGCAGGGTCATGCGTTTCACACAGGTCATGATCGCCGAGGCCTGCTCCATCGCAAGCTTTGCATCCTGCCCGGGCTGCACCCGAAACAGCGGCTGCTCACCATCGCCATAACCGAAGCCGGTCACGCCGGCTGTCTTGTCGTTCATCTTGATCACTCCCTTGTCAGTGCCTGACCTGGATCTTGCCCAGGGCGGTTTCCACCAGCGTGCTGGCGGCTTCGAGCTCGTGCATGGTCGCCAGCGACAGGCCACGGCCTGACGAGGTGGCTTGCAGCAGGGCGTTCTGGTGGGTGACCGCGATGGCGCTGAACAGCCGTTCGGAAATCTGGATCAGCAGGTCTTCGAGGAGGGTTGAGAGTTCGGGGGAAAGGGGTGGGTCGGGGACTATCTTCAGCATGGCAATGCTCCTGACGTAGTTGGAGCTGCCACCAAGCGCGGCTAAACGAATGGGTGGCAGCTGTACGCGGGTTAGCCGACCGGGACGTCAGGCACCCGGCGCACCCGAAGGTGCCCCGCGCACAGTTGCCATGAAGCGCCGCTACCGATTGCTCGGTACCGAATTGGCAGTGCTGTGTCCGACGTGTTGCGAGCGGCTAAGCCCGGTCGTTGAATGGGCAACGACCCGGCGAGACTAGGGCGCGATCGGAGGCACAGCAATGGCCTGAAAGGGGCTGGGAGTATGTTTGGGAAATGGACTACAGGGAATGGGGAAAGTCTGATGGAAATTGGCTTTTTGCATCGTTTCCAGAGCAGGTGAGGAGAAACCTCATATGCCTATGTTGATGCTCTTCGATGTGTTTGTAGGAAATGGACTTCAAAGCATAAAAAGAATGGCCCCGCAAAAGCGGGGCCATTGATACGTACCTAGCGTCATCACCGGCATGACCAGAAAGGTAGAACAGAGCTGAGGCGCTGTTAGCGAGTGAGCGAAGAGTTGAGCCTATCTGACGCGGCTGTGGCTTCTTGCAGTAATTGATCCCAGTCGTCAGGTGGATGCCCGGAGCCCAACATTCTGCGGAATACCTTGTAGGCATCACCACTGCTTTCGTAAGCGCGTTTGCAGTCATCATCGTTTACCCAAACCAACACAATGATCTTGCTTGAGGCGTGGTAGCGGAAAAACAGTCGGTACTGTTGAAAGAACTTCGCACGGAACCAGTGCTTGTGTTCTGCACCCAATGTGCCGCCCAAGCGATAGACCGGGCTGCCGGGGGCCTGCGCAATGACGTCGAATGCCAGCCGTCTTATGGCTCCCAATCGCTTCGCAGCGTTCTTTCTTAAGTACCCGACCGGGTCTTTCTTCTGAAGCGCTTCGACTTCATCGATTAGCGCCTCTAACTGATCCAGAAACAGGGGATGGGCGAACACGCTCCACCCATGCACGCAAAGAGGTTTGCGCCTCGCTTCTGTCATTCATCATCCGCCGAAAGTGGTTGGTCGAGATCAATATCAACGCCGCCTACCAGTGCATCCAGGCGAGCGACGAGCTGCGCATCGACAACCTTCAATCGTTGAGGATTTGTGGCGATATCCCGGGCCAGAAATTCCATGAACTGCCCCACGACGGGGTCGTCCTCGGTTGCCTCTGCACGGGTGAGTATTACCTCTCCGCCTGGGCGAATCGAGTAATGGATCTTGTCACGTTTTTTCAAGCCCAACGCGCGTCGCACGGTTTCCGGGACGGTCGTCTGGTAGCGCTCGGTAAGCGTCGACTCGACATCGAAAGTGGTTGCCATGGTCAGTTCATCCGCGATGGGTAATGCAGGCAAGGTAATGCGATTGCATTACCTGGTCAATGCAGTTGCATTACTTCATGCGCCTTGCCTGATGAAAGGTCCGCAGTTCAGGCCGAGCCCACCAACACCGGCACCTGAACCCGGTCAATCACCTTGGCACTGATCGACGGGTCCAGCAGCCTGCCGAGCCGGGACAGATGCCGGTGCCCCATGATGATCAGCTCGCACTCAAGCTCCCGGGCCTTGGCAACGATGGCTTCCACCGGTTGCCCTGCGACCATGCAGCCGAGGCTGTCGAAGCCGGCTTCGCGCAGGGCGCGCACGGCGGTGGCGACGGCGCGTTCGGCCAGTTGCTGTTCGTCGCAGGCGGCGGGGTATTCCTCAAGCTCCTGCTCGGTGTAGGCCTTGGGCTGGTCGTGCACGGCGAAGGTGCTGTCGATGGCCAGCAGCACGTGCAGGGTGTGCTCGCCGGGGCGGCAGTAGCGCTGTGCGAGGGTGAGCAGAGCGGCGGCGGCGGGGGAGGCGTCGATGGCGATCAGGACGGAGTGGGGCATGGGGTTTCCTTACAGGGTCCAGGCAGGTCGGGCCCCATCGCCGGCAAGCCGGCTCCTACAAGGAGATGCGCTGCCTGTAAGGGCCGGCATGCCAGCGATGAAGGTCAGCGCATTCTCGATGCATTGACCCCCGCAAATAAATGGCCCCCCACGCACGGCGCCATTGCGTCTGACGCAATCCGGCAACCTGCTACCATCGCGTTTCCCACAGCAGTCACGGAAAACTGCCATGCAACTCCCGGACATGAACCTGCTCGTCGCCCTCGATGCCCTGCTCGACGAGGGCAGTGTGGTTGGCGCCGCCCAGCGCATGAACCTGAGCCCGGCAGCCATGAGCCGCACCCTGGGGCGCATTCGCGATGCCATGGGCGACCCGATCCTGGTGCGCGCCGGCCGCGGCCTGGTGCCCACGCCCCGGGCGCTGGCCCTGCGCGACCAGGTGCGGCTGCTGGTGGAGCAGGCCGGGCAGGTGTTTCGCAGTGGCGACGAGGTGGACCTGGCCAACCTCGACCGCGCGTTCAACATTCGCACCAACGACCTGTTCATCGCCCTGTACGGCGCCCGCTTGCTGCACATGATGATGGCCGAGGCGCCGAACACCGTGCTGCGCTTTGTGCCTGAGCACCAGGGCGACGACGACCTCGTACTGCGCAACGGGCAGATCGACCTGGTGGTGAGTTCGAGCATCGAGCTGGTGCCGGAAATCAAGGTGCAGAGCCTGTTCGACACCTGGTTCGTCGGCCTGGCGCGGGCCGACCACCCGATCTTCGACGATCAAATCACCCCGGAGCGTTTTGCCATATACCCGCAGATCAGCGTGTCGCGGCGCGGGCGGGCCAACGGGCCGATCGATGTGGAACTGGGCACCCACGGCGTGCAGCGGCGGGTGGCGTTGATTACCCCGAGTTTCCATTCGGCGATGTTCTCGTTGCCCGAATCCGACCTGATTCTGCCGATGCCGGCGAACATTCTCGGCAGCGTGACCAAGTTCGGCTTGCCGCTGCGTTCGTTCGAGATCCCGGTGCCGCTGGAGAAGGTGCGGGTGATGCAGGCCTGGCACCCCAGGTTCGACAACGACCCGGCGCACCGCTGGTTGCGCAGGACCATGAAGGCCTGTTGTGGCGGTGAGCCTTGAAACCGGTGTCGCCTGCTTCGCGGGTAAACCCGCTCCCACAGGTTTGGCGGTGTTCCAGAAAATTGCGCGGTCCCTGTGGGAGCGGGTTTACCCGCGAAGCAGGCGACACCGATTAATGCTGGATTGCGTCTGACGCAACATAAACCTTCCAACAAGTCGCTTTCCGTCAGCATTCGGCCTTCTTAGACTTGCCCCAGCCAAAAATTTGTTGCTGGAGATGTCTTCCCATGAGTTCCCTGACCGCGCCCTCTGCCGCGCTGGCCGCCGCCCCCGCGCCGGCCGCCCCTGCGCAGACGGCGTTTGGCGTGCAGGTGGTGGTGGGGTTGTTCGGCGTGTTGCTGGCGGTGCTGTGCGCCGGGCTCAACGAGGCGGTGACCAAGATCTCGCTGAACGACATCCGCGGCGCCATGGGTATCGGCGCCGACGAGGGCGCCTGGCTGCTGGCGGTGTACAGCGCCGCCTCGGTGTCGGCCATGGCCTTTGCACCGTGGCTGGCCACCACCTTTTCCTTGCGCCGCTTCACCATGACCGCCGTCGGCCTGTTCGCCGTGCTCGGCCTGCTGCAACCCTTCGCCCCCAACCTGCACAGCCTGATGCTGCTGCGCGTGTTGCAGGGCTTCGCCTCGGGTGCCTTGCCGCCGATGCTGATGAGCGTGGCACTGCGCTTTCTGCCGCCGGGCATCAAGGTGTATGGCCTGGCCTGCTATGCGCTGACCGCCACCTTCGGCCCCAACCTGGGCACGCCGCTGGCGGGGCTGTGGACCGAGTACATCGGCTGGCAGTGGGCGTTCTGGCAGATCATCCTGCCGTCGCTGGTGGCCATCGCCTGCGTCGGCTGGGGCCTGCCCCAGGACCCGCTGCGCCTGGAGCGCTTCAAGCAGTTCGACTGGCGCGGCGTGCTGCTGGGC
This sequence comes from Pseudomonas xanthosomatis, assembly GCF_019139835.1. NCBI lineage: Bacteria > Pseudomonadati > Pseudomonadota > Gammaproteobacteria > Pseudomonadales > Pseudomonadaceae > Pseudomonas > Pseudomonas xanthosomatis. The sequence goes on from NZ_CP077075.1 coordinate 1,727,254, forward strand.
CTGCCGGCCATCAGCTGCATCGTGCTGGGCTTGTCCCTGGGCGACCGCTGGGGCTGGTTCGATTCGCCCCTGATCTGCTGGCTGCTGGGCGGCGGCCTGCTGTTGCTGGTGTTGTTCATGTTCAACGAATGGTCCGAGCCGCTGCCGTTCTTCCAGTTGCGCATGCTTGGCCGGCGCAACCTGAGCTTCGCCCTGGTGACCCTCGCCGGGGTGCTGATCGTGCTCTCGGGCGTGGGCAGCATTCCGTCGGCGTACCTGGCGCAAATCCAGGGCTACCGCCCGGCGCAGACCAGCCCGCTGATGATGCTGGTGGCCATGCCGCAACTGATCGCCCTGCCGCTCACCGCGGCGCTGTGCAACATCCGTGCGGTGGACTGCCGCTGGGTGCTGGCGCTGGGCCTGGCGATGCTGGCGGCCTCGTGCGTGGGCAGCAGCCTGCTGACCTCGCAGTGGATTCGCGGCGACTTCTACCCCTTCTATCTGCTGCAGGTGTTCGGCCAGCCGATGGCGGTGCTGCCGCTGCTGATGCTCTCGACCAACGGCATGACCCCGCAGGAAGGCCCGTTCGCCTCCAGCTGGTTCAACACCGTGAAGGGCCTGGCGGCGGTGATTGCCGGTGGCCTGCTCGACGCCCTGGGCACCCTGCGCCGGCATTTTCATTCCAACCACCTGGTGGACAGCCTGGGCAATGCGCCGCTGATCGACGACAACGCTGCGAATCTGGCCAGGCGCATCCACGACCAGGCGCTGGTGCTGACCTCTGCCGACCTTTACCTGGTGATGGCGTGCATCGCCGTTGCCTTGATCTGCCTGATTCCCTTCGTGCCTACCCGGGTCTACCCACCGCGTGCGGTGGTTTGAGCCTGTGGATGAATTCGAGAAACGCAAAATGACCCCCAACCGCAAAACGCTTTTCATCGGCTCGGTACTGGCCGTGGCCGTGCTGGCCGCCATCGCCGGCCCCTGGCTGTTCGGCAGCGACCAGCGCCAGAGCACCAACGATGCCTATGTAACCGCCGACTACACCGTGGTGGCGCCCAAGGTTGCAGGTTTCATCAAAGAGGTGCTGGTGGAGGACAACCAGCAGGTCAAGGCCGGCCAGTTGCTGGCAACCATCGACGACCGCGACTACCAGGCCGCCCTCGACGCAGCCCAAGCCCAGTTGCTGGTGGCCAAGGCCCAGAGCCTGGATGCCCGCGCCACCCTGGAGCGCCAGGCGGCGCTGATTGCCCAGGCCGAGGCCGCGGTCAAAGCTGCCCAGGCCGAAGTGGCCTTCGCCGACCATGAGGTGGGCCGCTACAGCCGCCTGGCCGAGCAGGGCGCCGGCACCGTGCAGAATGCCCAGCAGGCGCGCAGCCGGGTCGACCAGGCCCGGGCGCGGCTGGCCAACACCCAGGCCGCGTTGCTGGCCACGCGCAAGCAGGTGGATATTCTCACTGCCCAGGTGGCCAGTGCCGACGGCCAGCTCAAGCGCGCCGAAGCGGGCCTGGAAAAGGCCCAGCTGGACCTGTCCTACACCCACATCAGCGCCCCGGTGGACGGCATGGTCGGTGAGCGTGCGCTGCGCGTGGGCGCCTACGTCAACCCCGGCGCACGGTTGCTGTCGGTGGTGCCGCTGGCGCGCGCCTACATCGTCGGCAACTTCCAGGAAACCCAGCTGACCCATGTGCAGCCGGGCCAATCGGTGACCATCAGCGTCGATACCTTTGCCGGCGAAAAGCTTCATGGCCACGTCGAGAGCATCGCCCCGGCCACCGGGGTGACCTTCGCTGCGGTGAAGCCCGACAACGCCACCGGCAACTTCACCAAGGTGGTGCAGCGCATTCCGGTGAAAATCGTCTTCGACGACGGCCAGCCGCTGCTCGAGCGCCTGCGGGTGGGCATGTCGGTTGAAGCGACCATCGATACCCAGGGTGACCAGTTGGCGGGTAAAGAGGTGACCGCGCGATGAGCGGCCAGGTTAAACATGTTGAGAACGTCGGGGCTTGTAGGAGCGGCCTTGTGCCGCGAATGGGGCGCGCAGCGGCCCCGGCATTACTGGCCGCGCTGCTGGCCGGCTGCACCCTCGGCCCGGACTTCCAGCGCCCGGCCACCGAAGCCCCGAACGACTGGGCCGCCCTGCAAGGCGAAGCCGCCGCCAGCCAACCGGTGGCCGAACCCCTCGAACTGCGCTGGTGGGACAGCTTCCACGACGCGCAGCTCAGCGCGCTGATCCAGAAGGTCGCCGAGCGCAATCTCGACCTGCAGATGGCCAGCGCCCGCCTGCTGCAAAGCCGTGCCCTGCGCGGCACCGTGGCCGCCGATGAAGCACCGTCGGTGAATGCGAACGCCGGCTACAGCCGCGCGCGCAACAGCGCCGAAGGCCTCAACGACCCGTCGGGCAAGGCCGGTAAAGAAGCCTACAACCTGTGGCAGGGCGACCTGGTCGCGGGCTGGGAACTCGACCTGTGGGGCCGCGTGCGTCGCCAGGTCGAGGCGGCTGATGCCAGCGTCGAGGTAGCGGAGAACGACCGCAACGGCGTGCTGCTGGCGCTGCTTGCGGAGACCGCCGGCAACTACATTCAGCTGCGCGCCGTGCAGCACACCCTGCAAGTGACCGAAGACAACCTCAAGGTCGCCCGGCACAGCCTGAAGCTCTCCGAAGACCGCCAGGCCGAAGGCGTCGCCACCCGGCTCGACGTGGCCCAGGCCAGCGCCCAGGTGGCCTCGATCGAGGCCCGCCTGCCAACCCTTGAGGCCCGCCGCGACGACCTGATCAACGCCTTGAGCCTGCTCGCCGCCGAACCGCCGCGCAGCCTGCAGGCCCAGTTGCAGCAGGCCGGCGACTTGCCGGCGCCGCAACAGCGCTTCGCCATCGGCGTGCCGTCGGAGCTGGCCGAGCGCCGCCCCGACATTCGCCAGGCCGAAGCCCGCCTGCACGCCGCCACCGCCAGCATCGGCGTGGCCAAGGCCGACTTTTACCCGAGCATTCGCCTGTCGGGCAGTGTCGGCTTCCAGGCCATGCAACTGTCGGACTTCGGCGGTTGGGATTCGCGCCGCTTCGCCTTCGGCCCGCAGCTGTCGTTGCCGATTTTCGAAGGCGGGCGGCTCAAGGGCACGCTGCAACTGCGCGAGGCGCAGCAGCAGGAAGCGGCGCTGAACTACCGCAAGGTGGTGCTCGGCGCCTGGCATGAGATCGACGACGTGCTGCGCCTGTACAACGCCAGCCAGCTGCGCCGCGACCATTTGGCCGAAGCCGTGCGGCAGAACCGCATCGCCCTGGAAACCGCCCAGCGCCAGTATGTGGAAGGCGCGGTGGACTTTCTCAACGTGCTGACCGTGCAGTCGGCGCTGCTGGACAGCGAGGAGCAGTGGATCGACAGCTCGGCCGCCGTGTCGCAGGCGCTGGTGGGGTTGTACAAGGCCCTGGGTGGCGGCTGGCAGGCATTCGACAAGGTTTGATGGCTACCGCATCACCTCCAGCGCTGCGATGCACTAGGAGATCACCCAGCCCTCGGGGCTGCGCGGTCGTGCAGAGAACTAGTCTCGCAGAGGCACCGCGCCCTGTGGGAAGCGGCCTTGTGTCGCGATGGGCTGCGCAGCAGCCCCGGCAATTTTGCATGAAGCCGAGATCTTGGGGCCGCTTCGCGCCCCATCGCGACACAAGGCCGCTTCCCACGGGAACCTTGTTAAATCAATAGCTTGTGGTTTGTTCTGTGAGAGCCGGCTTGCCGGCGATGAGGCCAGCCCAGGCAACACAGCCCGCTAGCCTGGCACCGGCGTTGCCGGTGATCGCCAGCAAGCTGGTTCCGACAAACGTTCAGTCGTTGTCGAAGATCGTGTATGGCGTATTGCTGATGAACAGGTTCTGCCAGAGCTCTCGCCATTGCGGCCCTCCCCAGTGTGGCAGCCGACCCGGATTTTTCTTCATGCGGTGCTCCAGGTCTGGCTGAGCGGCAAAAGCCAATCAGTTTGGAAAAACGGTGTACGGCGTGTTGCTGATGAATAAATTCTGCCAACTCTCCTGCCAGTCAGGCATCGCGATATCAAAGTCTTTCTTTTCTTTGTGGAACGTGAGCCATCGAATACCCACCCCGTCTTCATACTCACGGCTACCCATGTCTACCGATTCCCAATCGTAGAGTGGCGACCGATAGACCTCCTTGGGGTCATTGATGTTGACCACGCGCAGGTAGCCCTTGGCACTGGCAATGAACAGTGGGCCGCCAACTTTTACGTTTTCGAGCCTGTATTTTCCTGATGGGCTGATTGTCTCGATCCAAGGTTCAAGCTGTGTCTGCCGAATAGCCTCGGCTATCAGCACGAGCAGAAAGCCGGCAATCAGGGCGACGGCTTTCTGGGGGCGACTGAGACGTTTCATTATTTGACCTTGATAGTGACGGGAGACGCCAGTGGCTTGTAATAGATATCCGAAAACACACGAAAATCTCCGCCTTTTTTCTGTAGTTCACGGTATTTTGCGAAGCTGCCATTGGTGACCAGAAAATATCGGGCTTCCTGAATTTCCCGGTAACGGGCTTGCCATGCCGGGTCCTTAGGCGAGTACCACTTCCGTTTGCGGTTCGAATTCCAGGTGCACGGCTTGCGCTTGCGAAGAGCCGATGGTCTGGGTGCGGCCTTTGCTGTCGGTGATGCCCTTGAGCACCCGGCCGGAGGCGGTGGTCAGGGTGTAGGCGCGCCCGGCCAGGGGTTCGCCGGTGTCGGCGCACTGCAGGGCGAAGTGTTCGTTGAAGTGCCTGGGCATCGGCGCCAGGCCACTGAACGGGGCAGGGGTGACGGTGCTGCCGACCAATACCGTGCCGGCGCCGCTGATGATGCTGCCACCATGGCTGGTGGGGCTGCCAAGGTAGGCCACCGGCTGGCCGTTGACGAACACCGTGGGCATGCCCTGGGTGATCGCGCCGCCGCAGGCGCAGGCATGGCCGACGGTGGCCACCGGCATGCCCTCGGCGATCACGTCGCCGGAGCCGGCGGCAATCGGGTTGGGGACGTGGCCGGGAATCGGGCAACTGTGGGTGTCACTGACGCGGGCAGCGGGTTTTGCCATGGCCGAAAGTCCTTTTCGTCGGGGCGGCCCCCCGTGGGCCGGATCAAACCATGGTAAACCTGGGGCAAGGCATTTTGATATCAGGGAGCGGCTTACACACCTGGCTCAAAGCGGGCGCAACAAGCCAAAGCGCTTGCGCAGCACCCAGTCGAGCAAGCGCTGCGGCAGCAGCCGTGCCATCAGCGGCAGGGCGGTGCTGCCATTGCCGATACGCACCAGTGCCGGCACCGGCGACTTGCGCGTGGCGGCCAGCAACCCTTGGGCGAACACCGCTGCCGGGGTGGGGCGGTCTTGCGAGGCGCGGGCGCGGGCCTGTACCTGCTCGCGCAGCGGCCACCACGGCGAATCGGCGGCCAGCACCTGCTCGGCTTGCTGCTGGGCGTTGCTGGCGAACTGCGAGGCGATGGCGCCGGGCTGCACTTCCATCACGCGGATGCCGAACGGCGCCAGTTCCAGGCGCAGGGCGTCACACAGGCCATGTACGGCGGCTTTCGAGGCGCAGTAGGCGCCGGCGAACGGGGTTACCAGCACGCCGGAGACGCTGCCGATGTTCACCACCAGCCCGCGCGAGCGACGCAGCAGCGGGAACAGCGCGCGGGTTACGCCGACCACGGCGAACACGTTGGTTTCGAACTGCTGGCGCATGGCGTCGACGCCGCCGTCCAGCAGCGGGCCCATGGCGCCGTAGCCGGCGTTGTTGATGAGCATGTCCAGTTGCGGCAGTTCTTCGGCCAGGCGGGTCAGGGCGTCGGCATCGTTGACGTCCAGTTGCCGGGCGGTGAAGCCGGCGGCGTTCAGCTGTTCGACATCCTGCTGCTTGCGGGCGGTGGCCCATACATCGTGGCCGGCATCGCGGAAGGTGTCGGCCAGGGCGCGGCCGATGCCGCTGGAACAACCGGTGATGAGGACGGTGGGCATGGAGGGGGCCTGTTGTCTGGAGGTTTTGATGTTGGCTGTGCTGGCCTCTTCGCGGGCAAGCCCGCTCCTACAGGGATTGCGCAGTCCTGTGGGAGCGGGCTTGCCCGCGAAGAGGCCAGTACAGGCAATACATTAGTTGGCGAATGTACCTTGCAGGTGCTCGGCACGAAACTCCAGGGTTTGCGGCCGGTACCCCGAGCGCAGCGGCGGCAGCGGCAGGCAGTCGCTCCACTCGCGGCCCGGCTGCAATTCGCCGGGGCCCCGGTAGCGCGGCGCGGCGTAGGTGTTCTCGGCCAGGTTCACGGTGTCGCCGGGGGCATAGGCCGCCACGCGCCAGCGCAGCTCGGTGAGCGGCGCCTTGTTGCCGTTTTTCATGCGTACCTGCAGCGCGCGGTCGGCGGGGCACTGGTCGGGGGCGTAGCTCAGGCGGATGTCCAGGCGGGCCAGTTGCGAGGCTTCGCGGGTGTCCTGCCAGACCACCCCCAGCGCCACCAGCCCCAGGCCGCACACGGCCGCCAGCGAGATTGGCAATGCCTTGGCCGGGTAGCGCAGCAGCAGGACCAGCCAGGTCAGGATGAGCAGAGCGCCGATGATCATGGTGGGCAGGCCTTGGTGGCGGGGGTTCGATCATCCTAGCGGGAAATGGGGTGGGGCTCAAAAGCATCGCCGGCAAGCCGGCTCCTACAGGAGCCGGCTTGCCGGCGATAGGGCCCTAAGCGGTTACTGCGCGATGGTCTTTACCGAAACCCCACGCTCCACCGGGGTGGAGGTACGGCCATAGACATCCTCGAAGCGCTCGATGTCATCCTCGCCCAGGTAGCTGCCGGACTGCACCTCGATGATCTCCAGCGGGATCTTGCCCGGGTTGCGCAGGCGGTGCACCGAGGCGATCGGGATGTAGGTGGACTGGTTCTCTGTGAGCAGGAACACGTTCTCGTCGCAGGTTACTTCAGCGGTGCCGGACACCACGATCCAGTGCTCGGCGCGGTGGTGGTGCATCTGCAGCGACAGCGCAGCACCGGGCTTGACGGTGATGTGCTTGACCTGGAAACGCCCGCCCATGTCCACCGAGTCGTACGAACCCCACGGGCGGTACACCTCAAGGTGGTTCTGGGTTTCGGTCCGGCCCTGCGCATCGAGGGTGTTGACCAGTTGCTTGACCCCCTGAACCTTGTCCTTGTGGGCGATCATCATGGCGTCCTTGGTTTCGACCACCACGATGTTCTCAAGGCCGATCACCGACACCAGCTTGCCGTTGCCGTGGATCATGCAGTTGTGGCTGTCCTGCACCACCACATCGCCCTTGGTGACGTTGCCGTTGTCGTCTTTTTCGTGCACGTCCCACAGCGACGACCAGCAGCCCACGTCGCTCCAGCCGGCCGACAGCGGCACCACGCAGGCGCGCTGGGTCTTTTCCATCACCGCGTAGTCGATGGAGTTGTCCGGGCAGCAGGCGAAGGTGGCTTCGTCGATGCTCAGCACATCGGCCTCTTCGTCGCTGCGCTCCAGGGCCAGCAGGCAGGTGTCATAGATGTCCGGGTCGTGCTTTTTCAGCTCTTCGAGGAAGCGGCTGGCGCGGAACAGGAACATGCCGCTGTTCCAGAAGTAACCGCCGGCGCGGACGAACTCGTTGGCGCGTTTTTCGTCAGGCTTTTCGACGAACTGCGCAACCCGCGCCACGCCTTCGGGCAGCAGCGCGTCCTGGCTGGAGCGAATGTAGCCGTAGCCGGTTTCAGGCTTGGTCGCCGGCACGCCGAACAGCACCATCTCGCCACGCTCGGCGGCCACGGTGGCCAGGGCCAGGGCGCGTTGCAGGGCTTTTTGGTCCTCGATCACGTGGTCGGCCGGCAGAACCAGCATCAGCTCGTCACGGCCTTCGTTGACCAGCTTCATGGCGGTCATCGCCACCGCAGGGGCGGTGTTGCGCCCGAACGGCTCCATGAGGATGGCCTGGGTTTCAAGGTTCAGGGCGCCCAGCTGCTCCTGGACGATGAACTTGTGGTCCTTGTTGCAGACCACGATGGGGGTGTCCATGCCTTCGAACACCAGGCGCTCGATGGTTTGCTGGAACAGCGTGTGTTCGCCGGTCAGTGCCAGGAACTGCTTGGGGAACTGCTTGCGCGACAAAGGCCACAGACGCGAACCGCTACCACCAGAAAGAATTACCGGGATCATCATGTTTCTCCAATAGTTTTTAAGAGGCAGGGGGATCAGTTGCTAGCCACGGGGCGAGTTACCCACACCGGCGACAGGCTGTTGCCGGAACCGGTGACATACAGCACGGCCGCTTCGCCGCGCTCCAGGGCGACGGGTTTGACGTCGCCGACTTTCTTGTCGCCTGCATACAGGGCAAGGTTGACCTTGACCGGATTGATTTCACGTTCGCCACGGCCCTTGGCGGCCACCGGCTTGACCACTTCGGTCTTGCCGTCGGCGGTTTTCAGGGTCAGTTGCTGGTCGCTCAGGTTCTGCACGCGCACCAGGGCTTTCTGCTTGTTCTTGAACGGCGGCTCTTCGATCAGTTGCGGGTTGCCGCCTGCGTTGTTGACCAGGGTGTAGTACTTGTCGGCGGCCAGCTTCACCGGCACGCTCTTGCCGCCCACCTGGGCTGTGTAGTCACCGCCTGGCAGGAAGCTGAAGTCGCTGCTGGCCTGGGCGCCGACCTGCTTGATCTGGGTGTTGCCCACCGAGGCTGCGGTCGGGGCGCTTGTGGCGTTATACAGGCGCACGAAGGTCGAGCCTTTGGGTGCGCTTGGGCCATACAGGGCGGCGTCGGCGCCGGCGAAGGCCTGCATCGAAGCCAGGGTCAGGCCGGCCGCGAGGGTGAGGGCTTTGGCAATTTTGGTTTTGCTAGTCATGTGCGTGTTCCTCTCTATCAGTGGTCCGTCCGGTTGGACGACAAGGCCAGGTTTTCTTCGGATTTGCGGGAGTTCTTCAGCTGCGCGATCCACTGCGGGTCGAAGCTGCTGAGGTCGTTTTTCATCGGCAGATAGCGTTCGGGGAATTCCCACACCACCACCTGTGGCGGGGCGTCTTTGAAGGCGTCGCTTTGCAGGTACTTGAGCATCGGCAACAGCGGGCCATGGCCGTCTTCGGCGTAGTTGGCAACGTCGCTGCGCAGGGCTTGTTGCAGCGCGCCGAGGAAGTTCCAGTGCGGGTTGGCGCTGTAGCTGGTGCCCACCAGCGCCACCGGGATCTGGCTGTCGTCGAACAGCGCGTCGCCGCCGCTTTCGCCTTCGGCCTGCACCGGGTGGGTGCTGCGCTGCTGCAGGGTGTCCGGGGTCGGCAGCAGGTTGCTGAACAGTGGGTCGAGCGGCAGGAAGTTGGTCAGGTCACCCTTGTACGGCGCGCTGGCGCCGGCCTCGGTGATGAACTGCTGCGGCTCGCCGCTGAGCAGTCGCTGGCGGCTGACTGCCTCGGCCACGGCCTGGGCCACCACCTCGGCGCCCATCGGCGTCCAGTGGGTGTCGGTGCGCAGGAACACCTGGCCACGGGCCTTGGCCTGCTCCAGTGGCGCCAGCAGGTCGGGGGCCAGCACGTTGGCCTGGCGCACCTGGGCGTGGAACTGGTTGAACAGGTCGTCGTGCAGGCTGGCCGGGGTCTCTTTGCCGATGTACTCGGCGTACAACCGCGCCTTGGCCGGCACGATCGCCAGCACCAGTTGCACGCCCTGGCGCTGCAGCGCATCGCGCACGCCGCGCACCAGCGCCAGGTTGTCCTGCATCTGCTGCTGGGCGCCGGCGGTGGGGTTGAACTCCTCGTCGGTGAACAGCCACTGGTCGCGGCCCAGTACCACGCCCGGGCGGCCTTCGTTGAACAGTTTGAAGTCCAGCGCGGCCCACAGGTTGGTACCGATGCGCTTGATCGGGAACTGCTCGTCGTAGTGGGTTTCGGCGGCCTTGGCCAGCTTGCCGTCGAGCAGGGTCATCTGTTCGGTGCGGTTGAAGCTTTCCAGCCCGCCGACCGACCAGACGCCCAGGCCTACCAGCAGGCCCATGAACGACAGCGAATAGGTGATGCGAAGTGTCCGGTTCATGATCGATGCCTCAGAACTGGAAGTACAGGAACGGTGAGTAGCTCTGCGCCGAGAGCTTGAGCACCGAGGCGACGAACAGCAGCAGCACCAGGGCGCGGGTCATCACCCGGGTCCAGTCCAGGCCGATCGAGCCGTCGGTATTGATTTGCACCGGGGTGCGTGGCGCTTGTGCCGGGGTGGCGTTGCGGTAGAAGTCGCGCAGGCCGAAGAACGCAAGGGTCAGGTAGGCGACGATCAGCGTGGCTACCTGCAGGCCGGTGAGTTGGGCGCTGTTGATTTCCGACAGCTGCCAGTCGCCGAAGCTGAACATGGCGCCGTACATGCGCGCGGCCACGTGCAGGTTTTCGGCGCGGAAGATCACCCAGCCGACCACCACCAGCAGGAAGGTGAAGGCCCATTTCACCGGGTTGAAGCGCTGCGGGTTGGTGTCCAGGCCCAGCGCCCGCTCGATGGCCAGCCACAGGCCGTGCCAGGCGCCCCAGATGATGTAGGTGAAGTTGGCGCCGTGCCACAGCCCGCCCAGCAGCATGGTCAGGAACAGGTTGCGGTAGGTGTTGAAGGTGCCTTTGCGGTTGCCGCCCAGGGTGATGTACAGGTAGTCGCGCAGCCAGGTCGACAGGCTGATGTGCCAACGGCGCCAGAACTCGGTGATCGACTGGCTGATGTATGGCTGCTTGAAGTTTTCCATGAAGCGGAAGCCCATCATCAGGCCAAGGCCGATGGCCATGTCGCTGTAGCCGGAAAAATCGAAGTACAGCTGCGCGGTGTAGGCCAGCGCGCCCAGCCAGGCGTCACCGGTGGTGGGGTTTTGCAGGGCGAAGCAGTGGTCGGCGACCACCGCCAGGGTGTCGGCGATGAACACTTTCTTGATGAAGCCCTGCATGAAGCGGGTGCAGCCTTCGGAGAACTTGTCCAGGGTGTGGGTGCGGTTGTTGAACTGGTCGACCAGGTCCTTGAAGCGCAGCACGGGGCCGGCGATCAGGTGCGGGAAGATCGCCACGAACGCGGCAAAGTCGATCAGGTTGCGGGTGGCCGGAGTGTCGCCGCGGTACACGTCGATGATGTAGCTGATCGACTCGAAGATGTAGAACGAGATACCGATCGGCAGCAGCACGTGGGTGAGGATGAACGGCTCCAGGCCCATCGAGGTCATGATCGCGTTGAGGCTGTCGACCCCGAAGTTGGCGTACTTGAAGTAGCCGAGAATGCACAGGTCGACGCCCACCCCCAGCAGCAGCCAGCGCTGCGCGGGCTTGGTGCGTACGCCGGCGGCGCCCACCTTAAGGCCGATCCAGTAGTTCCACAGGGTGACCCCGGCGAACAGGGCGAGGAAGTCCACCCGCCACCAGGCGTAGAAGATGTAGCTGGCAACCAGCAGCAGCAGGTTGCGGTAGCGGTTCCCGCTTATGTAGTACAAGCCGAGGAAAACCGGCAGGAACAGGAACAGGAACACGTTGGACGAGAAGACCATCCCGGTTCTCCTAGTTATGCACAGCACTCAGGGCACAGCGCCCCCCAAACCCCCCACAAAAAATGTGGAAGGTCACCTAGTTATTCCGTGGCCACCTGATCTGCTGTGGGAGCGGGCTTGCCCGCGAACGCGTCAGTCGCAGCAGCAGCGTTGCCAGATCGGTCGCTTTCGCGGGCAAGCCCGCTCCCACAGGGTTTCTGTGGCCATCAGGTCTTGCCTTACTTCTTCTTCTGCTCGGCGCTCGGGTCGTAGACCCGGGTCACATCGCCGCCCAGCCTGAAGCTGTTGAACGGCTGCATTTCATGCTTGCGCTCAAGGCTGTCACCCACGCAGTGGTACAGCGCGCACCAGGGTTCGAGCCAGGCGTACTTGCTCTCGACTTTCAGGTCATGCAGGTCCTGCTTGACCCCGGCGCGCTTGCTGAACTGGATCGGGTCGCGGGCGCCGGCCAGCACGCCTTCACCCAGGCGTTGCAGGGCGAAGTTGTTCTCGGCGCGCAGGTCCACACCGTTGGCCTGGGCAAAGCTTGCGATCATCGCCAGCGGCGGCAGGGCGTAGTTGTGGTAGGCCAGGGCGCGCTGCTTGCGTTTGACTTCGTTGGGCAAGAAGCCCTGTTCGTCGACCTGGTTGGCGCCGACCTTGTATTCCTTCACGGCCCAGTCGAACAGGTCGCGCCGGTCAGTGGCCACGGCGGTGGCCATCACCGACCAGGCTGCCCAGTAGCTGTGGTTGTTGATCTTCTCGAGCGGCAGGTCGCTCCAGTCGCGCACGGTTTGCTCGGCCAGGCGCGCCAGCCATTTCTCGATCTGCTGGGCCTGGGCCTGGTGCGCGGCCAGTGGCTGGGAGTTGGAGAACTTCAGGCGCAGCCACGAACCGCTCATGCTGCCCAGCGCCCATTTGCGCATGGATTTGCCGGTGTGGTTGTAGTCGGTGGACTCCAGCGCATCGGCCTGGGCCCAGCTCTGCAGCCAGCTGAGCACGCAGTCGAGTTGGGCCGGGCGGCCGTCGCGCATGTACTGGCCGACCATCTTGCTGACGCCACGCTCCAGCCGGGTGATGTCGGCGGTGGAATCGCGAAAGGCCTTTTCCGAGGCCACATTGAGGGTGGCGCGGGCTTTGTCGGAGCCCTCGTATTTGCTGCGAAACTGCAGCGAGCCGGTGTATGGCTTGGGCGCCGCCTCGCAACTGAAGTTGCCGTCGCCGGTCTTGAGCTTGTCGATACCGGCGTAGTAGCCCTGAGGCGGCACCAGCGCGGCCTGCGCGGCCGTGCCGAACAGGGCGAGGGCGAGCAGGGCGGGTGCGGTCTTGCGGCTTAACGATGTCATGGGTCGCCTCACTGGCCGGCCTGCGCGGTATGTTGCGCGGGGCTGGCGAAGTTATTGCGTTTGCACAGTTTCGCTTCGACTTTCTGGGTGCCGCTTTCCGGCCCTTGCACCTCCAGCGCCAGCAGGTTCTGGCTGGCCCAGTCTTCGTCTTCGCGCATCTGGAAGACAAAGCGGCCATCGGTGTCGGAGGTTTCGGGCTTCTCGATCTTGATGTCTTCGTGGCGGCCGTTGAGGTACCACAGGGTGGCCTGCAACACCTTCACCGAGGTGTCCTCGAACTTGATGTCGAGTTGGTGGTTGCGGTTGACCAGGTCCTTGATCACGCCGTTCTTGCCGTTGACCATCAGCTCGTTCTTGCCGGGCTTGAGGGTGGCGCTGGCGGTCATCTGCGCCGGGCGGTCGTCGCAGCCGTCGTCGAGCAGGGCGAGGATCTGCCGCCAGATGGTTTCCTGGTCGAGGCGGTACAGTGGCGAGAACTCCCACACCAGAATCTTCGGCGGGTTGTTCTGGAACTCTTCGCTGCCCAGGTACTGGATCATCGAGCCTTCCAGGCCACCGCCGGGGAAGGCGACGTTGAGCACGTCGGCGCCGATGTACTGCTCCAGAAAGCCCGAGAAGTTGTAGTTCTTGCCGCTGTGGCTGGTGCCCACCAGGGTGATCTGGGCGTTGCCCGAGTCGCCGAACAGGTCGTCGCCGCCGGCGGCGCCTTTGGGTTCGGTGGCGAACTGGTCCATGTACTGCACCGCGTAGCTGGTGCCGCACAGTTGGCCTGCGACGTTGTGCAGGGTGCCGGTCTTGCCCATGCGCCCGGACTTCTTGGTTTCGAATTCCTTGCGCGGGATACCTTCGAACGCCGGCATCTTGTGCACGGTGTCAGCCACGATTTTTGCCGCGCGCTCGGCGCCGTACGGCGTCCAGTGCTGGTCGCCACGGAAGTAGAAATCCTTGCCCTGGTCGGCGGCGGCCAGCTGTTCGTTGGTCAGCGGCGACAGGTCGGGCACGTTGTAGCCCATCTTGCTGAAGCGGGCGAGCATGGCCTGGTAGTTGTGCAGGGCCTTTTGATAGTTGAAGGCGGCCTTTTCTTCAGGCTTGAGCATGTTGCGGTTCACCAGGCCACGGGTCGGCTGGTAAACGACTACCAGCTCCACGCCGCGCTTCTTGAACGCATCGTGCACTTGCTGCAGGCGCTTGTAGCCGAGCGCGGTGGTGTCGAACTCGGTGCGCAGGTCTTCGCGGGTACGGAACAGCCAGTCGCCCTGGGCTTGCACCAGAGTGGTGAAGTTCTGCTGGTAACGGGTGGTGTAGCGGCTGGCGTCGTGGGCTTCGGGGCACAGCTGGCAGCAGGGCTCGGCGCTGAAGGTCGGTGCAACGACGTCTTCGGCGCGCACGCCCTGGCTGATGGCCAGGAGGGCGGCGGACAGGCCCAGCAGTTTCATCAGGTGTGGAGTCATGGTCTGGGCTTCCTTAGTCGATCATTTCGGTCTGGCGTTCGACCGGGTCGATCAGCACAGCCTTTTGCTGGCGCACCAGCAGGTCGAGGATTTCGTCCTGGCGCTCGCCAAGCACGCCGTTGAGGCTGATGCCGCTGGACTTGCGCGGCATCAGCATGGACACCTTGTACAGCTCCACCGACAGCGGCGAGTCGATCGAAAGCGGCCCGGAGCCGTTGGCCGCCAGCTCGCCACCCACCACGATCAGCGACACCTTGGTGTCGAACGGGTCGAGGGCGATGTCGCGGTCAGTGTCGGAGAGGTCCTTGATGTGCCCGTACACCCCCACCAGGCCGTTGGCCATGGCAATGTTTTCGTACAGGCGGATGTTCACGCTGTTGCGCACGCGGATGCCGTGGCGGCGGTTGTTGATCAGCTTGTTGCCCCAGATCAGGTTGTCGCCGCTTTCGTACAGGGTGATGCCGTCGGTGTGGTTGCGGTAGATCTCGTTGTAGGCGATCAGGTTGTTGACGCTGTTACGGTCGATCACCACGCCCGAGAGCTTGTTGTCGTAGCTCTTGTTGTTGATGATCCAGCTGTCGTTGACCTCACGCGAGACGATGATCCCGTGCTTCTTTTTTGTGCCGAACACGGTGTTGCCGGCGATGATCAGGCGGTGCGAACGGTCGTGGGGGTCGATGCCGTAGACGATGTTGTCGCGGTAGGTCGAGTCCTTGACCACGAAGTCGCTGGTCTCGTAGCAGTAGAAGCCGTACCACATGTCGCTGAACTCGGAGCCCACGATCCAGCCGGTGGGTTCGCTGCGGCCCATCTGCTTGGCCATGTTCGGGGTGTACTGCGAGATGCTCACGCCGTACGACTTGGACTTGGAGTAGCCGAAGCTTTCCATCTTGCTGTTGACGATGTAGGTCTCGGTGCCGCCCCAGCTGAGCAGGAACGGGCGAAACTCGTCAGGCTTGCGGAAGGTGGCCGGGCCGTTGGCCTGTTCGCGCCAGCCGGTCACTTGCGTGTCACGCACGAACAGCTTGCCGTCGTTGACGATGAACGAGCCGCCCTCTTCGGACAGGCGCAGTTGCTTGACCTTGCCGTCGATCTCCAGCACGCCCTTTTGCCCGACCACGATCGGCAGGCGCGCCAGGTACACGCCCGGTGCGGTTTCGCGCAGGTATTGCTTGGGCACCTTCTTGCTCAGCTCGACCAGGTCTACATGGCCGTCGTCGATGAAGATCGCCTGGGGGATGCCGTGCTGGCGGCGTACCCACTCGGCGCCCTTGTTGTCGCCACCGATGAACTCCTTGAGGCTGTCCTCCTGGAGCATGCGGCGCACGCTGACCTTGCCCTTGTGGCGGCGGTCGATCTTTTTCTCCACCGCTTCTGCGGTGTAGCCGGACAGGTCAGGCAGCTTGGGCGGGTCCATGTGCAGCGGCTCGATCGGCGCGCTGGCCACGGTGTAGGTCTTGGCCTGTTGCAGCTCTTTGGCGATCACCGCAGGCTCGGCTGCGGCGACCATGCCGCTGGCCAGCAGCAGGGCGCTGGCGAGCAGGCTGTGGCGAAGGTTCGGGTGCAGGTTCATAAGGTTCCTCTCCCGGCCTCAGAAGCGCCAGATCACGTCGACGAAGGCGCGGTGCATGTACGAGTCGGCTTCTTTGCCGTAGGCGTCGCCCGGCTTGAACACACCGGCGCGCAGGCGCACCAGGGCCGAAGGCTCGTCGATCGCCTGGCTCATGGAGGCCGGCAGCAGGCCTTGCTTGAAGTACTTGGTCACCACCACGTCCATTTCCTGGCCGAGGTCTTTTTCGCCGTTGATCAGCGGGCGGTTCACGCCGCCGTCGTCGACCACCGCGTTGATGCCGCTGGAGCCGATGTTCTGCTTGCCGTCCACGCGCCAGAACTTGTGGTAGATGAAGCTTGCGTCGTAGTCCTCGCGCAGCTGCCAGCTGGCGAACAGGGTGGCCGCCTGCAGGTTGCCCAGCTCGCCACGGAAGGCTTCGCCGAAGCGGTGCACCCGTGAGCGGGTACCGGTGAAGTTGGAGCGGTTGCTCTCAAGGCCGGTCTGTTCGAAGTTGTTCGAGCCGTCATCACCGCCGCCGCCGCTGCCGCGGGCGTAGGCCGCGCCTACCTGCCACTGCGGGTCGAGGCGCAGGCGAATGCCAAGGTCGGTGGCCCAGGCGTTGACGTCGCCGCTCTGCTTGCCGGTGGCCACCTGGTCGTTGCCCACGGTGCTGGTGCTGAGCTTGTCGCGGTCGCCGGTCAGCCAGGTGACGCTGCCCCAATAATTGACGGTATGGTCGTTGCGCCAGTTGTAGGCGTCGCTGTTGGCTTCCAGGCCCAGCCAGGTGAGGTCGCCGGTGCGGGTCTTGTCCAGTGCGTCGACGGTTTCGCCTGGGCTTTTCAGGCTGCCGCTGTCATGGGTGTGGTGGGCGCGCAGGCCGACCCAGTGGCCCGGGGTCCACTGCGTGGCGACGTTGCCGTAGATGTGCGTGCGGTCCTTGTCTTCCGGGGCCAGCTCGGTCAGGTCGGTGCGGTATTCGCTGAAGCGCTGGGCCACGCCCAGGTCGGCCTTGAGCAGGGTGGTGTCGAAGGTCCAGTTCAGCGCCTCGATGTTGGTGTCGCGCCACATGCCGTCGTCGCTGCGCAGGCGCTGGCGACCGAAGCGCAGTTGCTCTCCGGGGTAGGCGGTCAGGCCGCTGTAGCCGACCCAGAACTCGCGCATGGCCAGGTAGCTTTTGTCTTGCTTGCGCCCGTCGTCGGCGGTGTCGGTGCTGGTGCCGTCGTCGTTTTGGCGCAGGGTGTCGGTTTCGATGGTGTCGGTGGCGGTGACCGCCTGGCCCATGGCGTAGGCGCTCCAGTTGCCGCGCTCGCCGTACACCCACGGGCGCAGGTCCAGGCCCAGGCCGTTGACGTCGCCGCCGGAGCGGGTACCCAGGTCGCGGTCGTCTTCGGACTGGCCGGTGATTTTCACGTCCAGGCCGAAGTTTTTCTGCGCGGTCTCGGCGGCCAGGGTCGGCATCGACCACAGCAGGGCGAAGCTCAGGCCGATGCCGGCTTTCACGAAGGGATTGAGCGTCATAGCGAGTCCTCGGCGTCTACTGCTTTTTCGTCGTCTTGCAGGGCCTCGAGGGCCAGGGTGCTGTTGGCGCCCTGGAACAGGCTGGCGCGGGCCTTCTGTTCCTGCGCCAGCAACTGCTGGGCCTGGCTGCGTTGCTCAGGGCTCAGTTGCTGGTCGAGTTGCTGGGCAAGCTCGGTGGACTGCGGCGTGGGGTTGGCCTGGGACAGCTGGGCGAACACCCAGGCGTTGGTCGGCGCCGGGCGAATGCCGTGGCCTTCGCTGAACAGCTGGGCGAGGGCGTAGTCGGCGCTGTTCTGCCCGCCGCGGGCGGCGGCCAGCAGGTGGTCGACGGCCTTTTGCGGGGCCACGTTGCCCAGGTAGCCACGGCGGTAGAGCTGGCCGAGGTAGTAGTCGGCGCTGATTTCGCCGGCGTCAGCCGCGGCTTGCAGGTGCTGCTCGGCTTTCGGCGCGTCAGCCGGCACGGTGCGGCCTTCGTAGTACAGGCGGCCGAGCAGCAGCTCGGCGCGCGGTTGTTCGGCTTCGCGGCCCTTGTCGATGTAGGCCATCAGCTGGTCGGTGTCGCCCAGCTCGGGGAAGTCATACAGCAACTGGGCGAGGGTCACCCACGAGGCCGGGTTGGCCGGGGCGACTTTTTCCAGCAGCTCTTTTGCGGTTTTTTCGTCGGTCTGGCCGAGGCTGCGGTCGGCAAGCACACGGGCGACGCTGTCGACCCGGCTGGCGGGGACAGTGCCGCGGGCGTAGGCCGATTGCAGCTGCTTTAGCAGGGCGGCCTGCTGGTCGGGCTGGGCGCGCTTCTGGTAGACGGTGGCCAGCTCCACGTAGCAGATGTCGGTGCTGGCGAGGGCGGCCTTGCAGATGTTTTCCACCTCGCCCAGGTGCTGGTCGTAGGTGCCCTGGGTGCGGTACAGCAGTACCTGGGCCAGGCCCGCCTCGGGGTTGCCGGCGGCGCGCCACTTATCGATCTGCTGCTGGGCGTTGACGTTGGGGAAGCTCTGCGGGTACTGCAGGTAGAGCATCGCCAGCGGAATCAGGGTGTTGCCTTCGCCGCGCTGGGCGGCCAGCTTGAGCAGGGTTTCGGCTTCTTCACGTTCGGCCTGGGTGCTGTTGGGCTTGGCCACCAGCAGGCGGCCAAGGCGCGCCTGGGCGCGTGGCGAGGTGGCGGCGGCGTCGCGGTAGGTGGCCTCGGCCTCCTTGAGCTTGGCCGGGTCGCGGGTGGCCACCTTGATATCGGCCAGGCCCACTTGTGCGTCGCTGTAGCCCAGGTCGGCCAGGGCCTTGTAGTTCTGCTCGGCGGTGGCGGTGTCGCCGCGCTTGAGCGCCTCGTTGGCCAGGCGCTGGTCGGGCAGGCCGGCACAGCCGGCCAGGGTTATGGCCAGGGCCAGCAACGATACCGCTCCCACCTGACTTCTTGTTTGCATGCGGTTCATCACGAGGTCCTCTTACAGCCCGCGGGCCACGGCCTTGTCGATCAGCCAGTTCAGCGACGGGCCACGGTCGCTGTTGACCGAGGCCGGGCGCCCGGCCAGCTCTGCCGGCAGGCTTTCGTCAGGCTTGATCTGCACGCGGATGTCGGAGGCCAGGTTGTCGGTGTCCAGGCTTTCGCTGCCGACGATGCGGCCGGTGCGCACGTCGTTTTCGCCGGCGATCTGGAAGTTGACCCGGGTGCCCGGCTTCACTTCGTCGAACTGGCGGTAGCTGAAGCGTGCCTCGACGGTGGGGATGCTGGTGCGCGGTACCAGGGTGAACACCGGCTGGCCTTTGCTGGCGTACTGGCCGTCATCCACCAGCTGGCGCGAAACCACGCAATCGCACGGGCTGGTCAGGGTGCCGGAGAGCTGTTTGCCGAACAGCTCTTCGACCTTGGCCGGCTCCAGCTGCGAGTCGTCCAGGTGGCCCTTGAGCAAGTCCAGCATGCTGGTGTTGAAGGTCGCCAGCGGTGCGCCCTTGGCGACTGTGGCGCCGTTCTCGACCAGGCTTTGCACGCTGCCGTCGCGGGGCATGGTGACGCTGGTGGCAGGTACCGCCACCACGCCGGCTTCGGCGTGGCTGACGAAGTACAGGCCGTACAGCGACTTGGCGACGAAGCCGAAGGCCACCAGGCCGACCGCGAACACCCCGGCGGTGACGGTGACGGCGCGCAGGCGGCCGAACGCCGACAGGCCCGAGCCAGCGTCGCGCTGCTTGCGCGCCTTGGTGAAGTTGTCGCGCTGCAGGGTGCTGAGCACATCGCCGACGCTGATCAGCTCACCGGACAAGTGGGTGGTGATGATGTGACGCAGGGTGGCGATGTCGCGTGGCTCGAGGTTCTGGAACTCGGCACCGGTACGCCCGGTTTGCGGGTTGCTGGTACGCACCAGAAACTCCACATCCATCGACAGGCCGAGGTTGTCGACCACGAACTGCAGGCGGCCGCGCATCACCTCGTCCACCGGCAGGGCGCCTTTGGCGTGGAACGACAGGCCGCCGGCAGACAGGTCATCGACCTTCACTTCCTGCGGGTCGTTGTTGGCGTCGCGGTAGCGCAGCTTGGCGGGGATACGCACCCGGGCGTGCTGACGCTGCGCTTCGGACTCATGCACGACATTGACGTTCACGGCGGTATTCATGGTGATTTCGTTCCTGTTATCCGATCCGGGGTGGGCTCACACGACCATGAACAGCACGGCGACGAAGATGCTCGCGGCCGAGAAGGTCATGGTCCGCGAGGACCAGGTGTTGAACCATTGTTGAAAGCTGGCAAGGTCACGCTTGAGGGCAGTGGGCTGGCGGGTCCAGGACTGCTTGTCGAGGCGGAAGAACACGTAGATCTTCATCACCGCGCCGACGATCTGGTTGTAATAGAGAATCAGCGGGTAGGCGGGGCCGACGTTGTGGCCCGAGCACAGCAGCATGATGGTGAGGATCAGGCGGGTGATGCCGATCCACAGCAGGTACACCAGCAAGAACTGCAGGCCGAACTTGAAGCTTGCGATCATTGCCACGGTCAGGCCGAGCAGGCTGGTCCACATCGACACGCGCTGGTCGAGCAGCACGATGCTGGTGAACAGCCCCAGGCGCTTGAGGCCCAGGCCCAACGCGCGGGAGTTCTGCCGCAGGTTGTTGCCGTACCAGCGGTACATCAGTTTGCGGCTGGCCTTGATGAAGCTCTTCTCGGGCGGGTGCTCCACGGTGTTGATGGCGGCGTCCGGCACGTAGAAGGTGTCGTAGCCCAGGCGCATCAGGCTGAACCAGCTGGACTTGTCGTCACCGGTGAGGAACTTGAAGCGGCCCAGGCGCCAGTGCATCAGCGAGTCGCTTTCGACGTCGGCGATGAACTCGGGGTCGGTGACCACGCTTGCGCGGAACATCGACATGCGCCCGGTCATGGTCAGCACGCGTTTGCTAAGAGCCATCGAGCACATGTTGATGTGACGCTGGGCGAAGCGCAGCTTGTGCCACTCGCTCATGATGTAGCCGCCGCGCACTTCGCAGAACTCGTTGGTGGTCAGGCCACCGACGTTGGGGTAGAGCTTGAACCACGGCACGGTCTTGCGTACCACGCCTTCGGCGAGCACGGTGTCGCCGTCGATCACCGCCACCACGGCGTGGTCGTCCGGCATCATCCGCGAGATCGCCCGGAAGCCATAGGCCAGGCCGTCGCGCTTGCCGGTGCCGGCAATGCGCACGAAGTCCAGGGTGACGTGCTCGGGCGGGTTGTATTTGGCCCACAGGCTCTTGATCAGCAGCTCGTCGCTCATCTCCACCAGCGAGCACACCACGGTGGTGGGGTAGCCGCAGTCGATGGCCTCGCGAATCACCGAGCTGTACACCTGGGCAGTGGTCAGCGCCTCGATGCGAAAGCTGGTGACCATCAGGTACACGTGGGACGGGTCGGCGGCCTTGCCCAGTTTTTGCACCTTGCGGCGCAGGTAGGGGTAGACGATGTACAGGAAGATCATGCCGCGGATGAAATGGGTGGCGCCCATGGAGTAGCGCCAGATGCCGACAGCGCCGACCAGGAAGATGAAGTGCTTCGACTGCGAGTCGAAGATATCGCTGGGCAGGGCCAGGGCGATCAGCATGAGCAGGCTCATGTAGAGCAGCCATCCGGCGCACTGCAGCAGCACTGTCTGGAACCTTTGCATGTTCGGCATCCGTCGAGAATTCGGGGTAGGCAGGGCGGCGCGCTGGGGAGGGACGCGCCGCCCGTGCGGGTTTACCAGCAGATGCCTTCGGTGCGGCTGGTGGTGCAGGTCGGCTTGCTCATGAAGCCGACCAGGTCGATCACCTGCTTGCCGGCCGGTGCCTGTTGGGCCAGGGCGCGGAATTTCTCGTCACGGTTGCCGAGCACGATGATGTCGGCGTCGCCCACCACCTGTTCGAAGTTGGCGTTGAGCAACGAGGAGACGTGCGGGATCTTCGACTCGATGTACTCCTTGTTGGCGCCATGCACCCGGGCGTACTCGACGTTCTGGTCGTAGATGTTCAGCTCGTAGCCCTTGCCGATCAGGCGCTCGGCAAGCTCCACCAGGGGGCTTTCGCGCAGGTCGTCGGTGCCGGCCTTGAACGACAGGCCCAGCAGTGCGACCTTGCGCTTGTCGTGGCTTTCGATGATGTCGAAGGCGTTTTGCACCTGCGACTCGTTGCTGCGCATCAGCGAGTCGAGCAGCGGCGCTTTCACGTCCAGGCTCGAGGCGCGGTAGGTGAGGGCGCGCACGTCCTTGGGCAGGCACGAGCCGCCGAAGGCGAAGCCCGGGCGCATGTAGTACTGCGACAGGTTGAGCACCTTGTCCTGGCAGACCACGTCCATCACGTCGCGGCCATCCACGCCCACGGCCTTGGCGATGTTGCCGATCTCGTTGGCGAAGGTCACCTTGGTGGCGTGCCACACGTTGCAGGTGTACTTGATCATCTCGGCCACTTCGATCGGCTTGCGGATCACCGGGGCGTCGAGTTCTTCGTACAGGGCCTGCAGCACGTCGCCGCTGGCGCTGTCCAGTTCGCCGATGACGGTCATCGGCGGGTGGTCGTAGTCCTTGATCGCGGTGCTTTCACGCAGGAACTCGGGGTTCACCGCCACGCCGAAGTCAACGCCGGCCTTCTTGCCCGAGCAGTCTTCGAGGATCGGGATGACCACGTTCTTGACGGTGCCCGGCAGCACGGTGCTGCGTACCACGATGGTGTGGCGGCGGGTGGTGTCACGCAGTACGTAACCGATTTCGCGGCACACCGACTCGATGTACTCAAGGCCCAGGTCGCCGTTTTTCTTGCTTGGGGTGCCCACGCAGATCATCGACACGTCACTGGCGCGGATGGCTTCGGCGAAGTCGGTGGTGCCACGCAGGCGGCCATTGGCCAGGCCTTGCTGCAGCAGTTCTTCAAGGCCCGGTTCGACGATGGGCGACTTGCCCTGGTTGATCAGGTCGATCTTGGTGCGGGATACGTCCACACCAATCACCTCATGGCCCCGTGCCGACAGGCAACCTGCACAGACTGCACCCACATAACCCAAACCAAAGATGCTGATACGCATCGCATTCACCTCGTGTGTTTAATCACGCCAGCCCTTGCTCGCAAGAGCCGACCGGGTTGATTGACCAGCAGTTTTCGGGCGCACGGTGCCATGGCGAGAGCACACTTCACCGAGCGCAGGCATGAATAAATCCGGAGCGCAAAAATGTATGCACTCAAAGTTGGCAGTCAAAGGCCAGTATTAAAAAGGCGTGCCCTGAAATGCAGCCGTCTTTATTGCAGAACGCACTTCGCGAACTGCTGTGCTTGTTCTTTCAAATAAAAAAATCTTTTGAAATCAACCACTAGGACGATTTAAAGGGGCGCGTCTCTCCATGTTCGACAGGGCTTGCGGGTATCACCCGTTGCGCCTGCCTGGTTTACGTGCGGGTAGTGGATACCCGCTTGTTGTCATCTGTAAGTCATCTCTCACGTTGCACGCTTGAAACTCGTTACGGGTGCTATGAGCCATTGGTCGTAGCAGAAGTTCCTGGGTGGGTTCCGCGCGGATGAAAGATTTCTAAATATTTTTTCAGTCAGAAATACTCGCACTTTGATGGCACTACTTAGTTTCACCCCCGGTTATAAAGGGCGAAAACGAAGCGGGATGCTCATGTGCCAGCATGTAAAAAAATTTTTCAAAATCCGTCAATTTTTGTACGAACGGTCTTATGGCGATCGGCAATAAGGAACGCAATGTTTGTTTATTGGCGCCATAAAATTGACTTGTTTGGTGTGGTGGTTGCACCGGTCGCAGCACGCATGTTTGCCCCGGTTTGGTGCAGGAGGCTGCTCGAAGGGAAATACCGCTGGCTGGCCGATGGGTGTCCCGGTGTGCTTCTCGAAAAATAGTGGGCAGGGCGCGCAGCTGTAGCGCCTGGGCTCATGCGAAAAGGGATGTCGAGAGGGAATGGATCGATGAAGAATGTGATGTCGAGGGGCGTGTTTGCGGTGGCCTCGTGGCTTGTCGCAGGTTATGTGGTGTATCGGGCAGGCAGTGGTGCAAGGGGGCAGGTCGAGGGGCTGGCGGCAGGGGAGGTGCTATTGCCGTGAAAAACAGTGCCGGCAGCCGGGCGCGATGCCTGTAGGAGATCACACAGCCCTCTAGGGCTGCGCTGTCGCGCAGAGAACTGGGCACGAGCCCGCCGCGGCCCCTGTGGGAGCGGGCTTGTCGGGGTGCCGAACCACCGCGAAGCAGGCGACGCGGTGCGGTGTCTGGCACCGGCTTCGCCGGTGTTCGCGGGCAAGCCCGCTCCCACAGGGTATGTGGCGCCCTTACGAATTCTGTTCTCTGCGCGTCAGCGCAGCCCAAAGGGCTGGGTGATCTCCTATAGGGATAGTGCGCGACCGCAAGCCTGCGGCGGGTCAGTCTTCGGCGTGATCGCGCAAGAACACCAGGTGGTCCGGCTTGGACTGCTCGGCGCTGTAGTAATAGCCCTGCACGTCAAAGCCCTTGAGCTGCTCGGGGTCGTTGATGCGCTGCTCGATGACGAAGCGGCTCATCATGCCGCGGGCCTTCTTGGCGTAGAAGCTGATGATCTTGTACTGGCCGTTCTTCCAGTCCTTGAAGTCGACGTTGATCACCCGCGCTTTGAGCGCGCTCTTTTTCACCGCGCTGAAGTACTCGTTGCTGGCCAGGTTCAACAGCACGTCGTCACCTTGTTCGGCCAGGGCCTGGTTCAGCCACTCGCTGATGCGCGTGCCCCAAAAGGCGTACAAATCCTTGCCGCGGGCGTTGGCCAGCTTGGTGCCCATCTCCAGGCGGTAGGGCTGCATCAGGTCCAGCGGACGCAGCAGGCCGTACAGGCCGGAGAGCATGCGCAGGTGCTTCTGGGCGTAGCTGAAGTCGTCTTCACTGAGGGTTTCGGCGTCCAGCCCGGTGTACACGTCGCCCTTGAACGCCAGCAGCGCCTGCTTGGCATTGGCGGGGGTGAAGTCCGGGGTCCAGCTGCCGAAGCGCGCGGCGTTCAGGCCGGCGAGCTTGTCCGACAGGTGCATCAGCTCGGCGATTTGCGCCGGCGACAGCTCGCGCAGCTGCACGATCAGCTCTTGAGAGTCGTCCAGGTACTGCGGCAGGGTGTGGCGTTGGGTGACCGGCGGGGTGTCGTAGTCGAGGGTCTTGGCGGGGGAAATCACCGTCAGCATCGGTTCGGCTCCTGTAATCGTCGGGTGATTCTACGGGGCTGGCCGGGCTTCGCCAAACTATGGCGACGATAGACACCGACCATCAGGGCGCGGCGCGCTATAGTGCGCGCCATGCCTTCATCAGGGAGATTGCCCATCGTGCGTATCGCTACTGCCTTGCTGGCCGGGCTGCTCAGCCTTGGCGTGCAGGCCGCCCCGGCGGATTTCGTCAGCCTCGACCGCAACCTGTGGCCCGAGCAGCTGGACAGCCCGGCGCTGTTCGATGTGGCCTCGCGCGCGGAAATCCTGTCGTTCGCCCGGGTGCTGCACGAAAGCGAGATGCTCGACGAGCAGGCCCTGGCCACGCGCCTGGGGCTCAGGCAGGTCAACCTGCCGGTGGTGCGCGCGGTGCGGGCGCGCCTGTGGCAGCGGTTGTGGACCAGCTACCAGCAGGCCCAGCGCAGTTGCTGGCAGGATGCCTCGTTCTGCTACCCGGTGGCGTCGATGGCCGATTTGCGCATGCAGGCGGCGACCTTCGCCACCGATGTCGGCACCTTCTATACCGGCTGGGTCGAGCCCAGCCATCAGTTCCACAGCCGCTACCTGGATGAACAGTTGCGCAAGGCGGCGGTGTTCCCGCAGACCAGCAGCGAGGTGGACAAACTCTCCAGCCGCGAGCGCAATGGCGAGGAGCTGAACGACCGCATGTTCCTGCTGACCTTCGTCGGGGGCCCGGGCCCTGAAGGCAGCAGCACCGACGCGCTCACCGACTACCTGCGCCGGCAGAAGCTCGAGGCCATCTTCTTCGTGCTCGGCAACCGCTTCAAGCAGCGCCGCGACGCGGGGCCGGTGGCCAGCTTGTATGCCGGGCAATGCGTGGGTATTCAGGGCTGGGAGTACCGCTCCCACGCCCAGTGGCAGGGCTGGCAGGATTCGTTGCGGCGCAGCCAGGCGCAGGTACAGGCCGACCTGCCCGAGCAGTACGTGCCGTTGTTCCGCCCGCCCTACGGGCAGCGGCGCAGCGATGGCGAAAGCTTCATGGCCAGCCAGCAGTTGCGGGTGTCGCTGTGGGATATCGATGCCCAGGATGACGGGCCGTTGAGCGCCGAAGCTTCGGCGCAGCGGGTACTGACCCTGATGCTGTTGTGGCGCAAGGGGGTGATCCAGTTGCGCGACAGCCTGCCCAAGGCGCAGCCGGCGCTGGAGTGGCTGCTACAGCACACGGCGCAGAGCGGGATTGGTTGGGAGGATTGTCAGGGGTATGGAGTAAAGGAATGAGTCGCTAACCCTGTGGGAGCGGCTTTAGCCGCGAAGCGGACAACGCGGTGGATGGCACCGGCTCTGCCGGTGTTCGCGGCTGAAGCCGCTCCTACATGGCCGTGCCTCACCGATTGGCAATGTGCCGGCTGGCCGAAATACCCGGTGATGAAAAGGGCTGCCTGACCTCTGACTTTAGTCCCGCCCGGCCCCCCCGCCAACCCCTGTTCGTCAATTGGAAAAATAAACTTCACCCAAGCGTAAAAAGACTTTTTTCGGTCATGGTTTTTGCGGTATGAAGAAACCAGACAGCCGAACCCTGCAGCACAGGTGGCGTCATCCAGGCCCTCCTGTCAGGTGCGCTCCCCGCCCGTAACGACGCGGATACGGGGAGATCGGCGGTCACTCTGCGGCGCAGCAGTTCGCGCCGTGTCGCTACCACATAAGGTGACCGAGTATGGATGACCAAGGACGCAACCCTTCCTCCAGCAAGCCAATCCTGTATGTGCTCGATACCAACGTCCTGATTCACGACCCCAACGCCCTGCTGAACTTCGAGGAGCACCACGTCGCCATACCGATGACGGTGCTGGAGGAACTCGACAAGCTCAAGACCGGCAAACACACCATCGCCGCCGAATGTCGCCAGGCCATCCGCCTGATCGACCAGACCTTGGGGGATGCCTCGCCCAGCGATGTCGAACTCGGCGTGCCGATCCAGCGTGGCAAGAGCGGGCCCAAGGGCTTTCTGTCCATCCTCATGAGCACGCGCAACGAACCCAACCGCGTGCTCCCGGAAAACCTCGCCGACAACATCATCATCAACCAGTTGCTGGACCTGCGCAGCAAGCGCGCCGACCTGGACGTGATCCTGGTCACCAAGGACATCAACATGCGCCTGAAGGCGCGCGCCTGCGGCATCGCCGCCGAGGACTACAGCACCGACCAGCTGGTCGACGACGTATCCTTGCTGTCCAAGGGCTACCACTCGGTCACCGGCTCCTTCTGGGACCGGGTCAGCAAGGTCGATACCCGCCAGGAACGCGGCCGCACCTGGCACCGCGTGCAACTGCTCGAGGCGCTGCCGGCGGTACACATCAACGAGTTCATCATCGACGAACAGGGATTCGTCGGCTGGATCAAAGGCAACCGTGAAAACGAGCTGCTGCTGCTCGACCTGCACCAGGAGCCATTGCTGCACCAGGAAGCCTGGGGCCTGAAACCGCGCGACATCCACCAGAGCCTGGCGCTGTTCGCCCTGCTCGACCCGGATATCCACCTGGTCAACCTGACCGGCGCCGCCGGTTCCGGCAAGACCATCCTGGCGCTGGCCGCAGCCATCGAGCAGACCATGGTCAGCAAGCGCTACCGCCGCATCATCGCCACCCGCAGCGTGCAGGGGCTGGACCAGGAGATCGGCTTCCTGCCAGGCACCGAAGCGGAGAAGATGGAACCCTGGCTGGGCGCCATTACCGACAACCTCGAAGCCTTGCACATGGATGACGAGAGCACCCATGGCAGCGTCGAATACATCCTCGAACGCGTCCCGCTGCAGTTCAAGTCGCTGAACTACATCCGCGGGCGCAGCTTCCAGCAAAGCCTGATCCTGATCGACGAGTGCCAGAACCTCACCCCGCACCAGATGAAAACCATCATCACCCGTGCCGGCAGTGGTTCGAAGGTGGTCTGCCTGGGCAACCTGGCGCAGATCGACACCCCCTACCTGTCCGCGACCAGCTCGGGCCTGACCTACCTCACCGAGCGCTTCAAGGACTTCCCCCACGGCGTGCACATCACCCTGCAGGGTGTACCGCGCTCGGTACTGGCCGAGTACGCCGAGTCGCACCTGTAAGCCACGCTCGCGGGCCTGCCATGGCAGGCCCGCGATGCTTGTGCACACGCCTCAGAAGTCATACGCCAGCTTGCTGTACCAGTAGCCACCACCGGGGTAGAACGGCGGGTTGCCATAAGGCGCCAGGCCCAGGCTGCTGTACACGGCGTGGTCATCCGGGCGCACATCGAAGATGTTGGTGCCGCCCAGGCTCAGGGTGAGGTGTTCGCCGAAGGTGTAGCTCACGTCCAGGTCGGTGATCCACTTGGCACCAAAGCTGCGGTCGCCGCTGGGGTTCACCGCCAGGGTCTTGACCGAGCCGTAGCGGGTGGTTTGCAGGTTCACGGCAAGGTCTGCCAGCTTCCAGTTGGCGCCGACGATCCACTTGGTTTTTGGCGAGGCGTCGGTCAGGTCGCCCTCACGGTCGCGGCCCACCAGGTTGACCCCGGAACCTGCCAGGGCTGCCGGCGTGTCACGGGTGCCTTCGATGGTGGTCTTGTTCCAGTTGAAGGCCAGGTTCCAGCGGATGTCGCCCCAGGCACCGAGCAAGGTGGTGTGGTCGGCGACGATGTCCAGGCCGCGGGTGCGGGTGTCGAAGGCATTGGTGTAGTAGTTGACCCAGGTACCCGGTGCTACCCCCTGCGCCGCCAGGATGTCGTTGATCACGCCATTGCCCTGGTCATAGATGTTGGTGGTGAGGGCGATGCGGTCATCGATGTCGATCAGGTAGGCATCGGCGGTGATGCTGGTGCGCGGCGCCGGTTGCCAGGTCAGGCCCAGGCCCAGGTTGCGCGATTTTTCCGGCTTCAGGTCGTCGCCGCCCAGGGCCTTGGCCAGTGCGCTGCCGGACGGGGTGAGGCGGGTCACGGCGGGCACCACGTTGCCGTTGACGTCGGTGGCCACGCGGTTGTCGGCCACGGTGTAGCCGATCTGGGTCAGGGAGGGTGCTCGAAAACCAGTGCCGATGGTGCCGCGCACCGCCACGCTGTCGGTCAGCTCGTAGCGCGAGTTGAGCTTAAGGCCAAAGGTGTTACCCGAGTCATCGTCGTAGTGCTCCACACGGCCGGCCACGTCGAGGAACCAGCGCTCGGTGAGGTCGAAGGCCAGGTCCAGGTAGCCGGCGTAGTTGTTGCGGATCAGGCTGACCTCGTCTTCGGGGCGAATGGTCACGGCCGCCTGTGCGCCGGAGGCTGCCGGGTAGGTGCCGGTGATGTAGGCCTCGGGGTCGCCGGCAAAGGTGCTGAAGCGCTCCCAGCGGTGTTCCAGGCCTGCCGATACCTGTACCGGGGTGGTCAGGTCGAACAGGCTGTCGTAGTGGCGGGTGATGTCCAGGTTGTTGGTCCACTGCTCGAAGCGGAAGGTGGCCAGGTTGTCGAAGCGGGTCGGCGAGGCGGTGCCTAGCGACGGGTTGATGTTCAGGTCGCTGGAGTGGTGCACGTTGTTGCGCCCGTAGGTGGTGCTCAGGTCCCAGTTCCAGTCCGCCGCCTGGCCCTTGCCGCCGAACAGCAGCTGGTAGTCGCGGTCCTTGATGTTGTTCAGCGGGTAGTAGCCGTCCGGGAACACTTCGGGTACGGCGGCGGTGCCGGTTGGCAGGCGAAAGTAGTTGGCGGCTTCGGCGTCGCGCTCGCCGTAGGTGGAAAACGAATAAAGCGTCAGCCCGTCCAGCGGCAACTCGGCGTTGTAGGCGAGGTTGAACGCCTTGAGCTCGGGGTCGCCGTTCTTGATCGCCTCGCGGTCCCAGGCCGCTTCCTTGGCCGGGTCCTGGAACGCCCGCACGCTGCTGTCGGCCTTGTTGTTCCAGGAGGCGCTGCCACGCTTGCGGGCATCGGCAGACAGGTGCACAAAACCGCCGTCGCCAAGTGCAAAACCCTGGTTGCCGGCGAGCTTGATGGTTTCGCCCTGGCCCGAGAACAGTTTGCCGTAGCTGCTTTCGACGTGGCCGCCGGCGTTGTCCGAGCGCAGGATGATGTTGATCACCCCGGCCACCGCGTCCGAGCCGTACTGGGCGGCGGCGCTGTCTTTGAGCACTTCGATGTGGTCTACCGCACTGACCGGGATCAGGTCGATGTCCACGGCATTGGCGCCGCTGTTGTCGATCGAGCCGCGCTGGCCGGTGGCGCCGTTGTGCCGGCGTTTGCCGTTCACCAGTACCAGCGTGTAGGCCGGGCCCAGGCTGCGGTTGCTCAGCGGCCGGGTGACCGAGTTGTAGCCGGCGATATTGGTGCCGAAGTTGAACGACGGCAGCAGCTTGGAGATGGCCTCGGACAGCTCGGCGCGGCCGGTCCTGAGCAACTGCTCGCTGTTGATCACATCGATCGGTGCCGGGCTGTCGGCTACGGTGCGTTCCTGGCCGCGCAGGCCGGTGGAAATCACCGTGACGGTGCCCAGGGTCGGGTCTTGGGTGGCTGCGTCGGCAGCGGCGGGTAGCGCCGACAGCAGCAGGGTGCTGGCGAGCATCGAGCGCGCAGAAGGGGTAATCGCTGGCATGTGCTGGAAGTATCCGTTGATCCTGGCACTGGCCCGTTGTGTGGGTACAGCTTGATAGGGGGGAGAGGGGTGGTCAGGTCAGTCCTGTCATCAACCTGTTCGGTGTGGTAGAGAAATTAATGCGATAAAAACCGAGTGTGAAAGTCTTTTTATGCATAAGCTAATTATGACAAGTATTTATTTAGTTTGATTTTAAGATGATTTAATTTGATGACTCTGCCGGGCAGCGAGCCGCCGGCCTGCCTTCAGGCGTTTTCTCTTACAAATTTCCTGACTGCCAGGTTTACACTGTCGGCTCCCTTCCCAGGAGCAGAGCAGTGCTGACTCATCTTGATTCCCAAGGGCGCGCCAACATGGTCGACGTCACCGAAAAAGCCGTGACTGCCCGCGAGGCGATCGCCGAGGCGCGGGTGCGCATGCTGCCGGCCACGCTGCGCATGATCGTCGACGGCGAACACCCCAAGGGCGACGTGTTTGCTGTAGCGCGCATCGCCGGCATTCAGGCGGCGAAGAAGACCAGCGACCTGATCCCGCTGTGCCACCCGCTGATGCTCACCAGCGTCAAGGTCGAGCTGCTTGCCGAAGGCGAGGAGGTGGTGCACATCACTGCGCGCTGCAAGCTGGCCGGGCAGACCGGTGTGGAAATGGAGGCGCTGACCGCTGCCAGTGTTGCCGCGCTGACGATCTACGACATGTGCAAGGCTGTGGACAAGGGCATGGTCATCGAGCAGGTGCGCCTGTTGGAAAAGACCGGCGGCAAGAGCGGCCACTACAAGGTGCAAGGGTAATGAAGGTCAAAGTCATGTATTTCGCTCGCTACCGTGAGCTGCTGGGCGTCGATGCCGAGCACCTGGAAGGCGAGTTCAAGGTACTCGACGATGTGCGCCAGGCGCTGGTGGGCAAGGGCGGGCAGTATGCCGTGCTGGCCGAGCAGAACCTGATGTGCGCGCGCAACGAGGAGCTATGCCGGCTTGACGAACCAGTTGAAGATGGCGACGACGTGGCGTTCTTCCCGCCGGTGACCGGAGGCTGAGCATGGGCGTACGGGTACAGCAAGCGGCGTTCGACCCGGGGGCCGAGGTCAATACCATGCACGCGGCCAACGTTGGCGTGGGCGCGGTGGTCGGGTTCGTCGGCTATGTGCGTGATTTCAACGATGGCCGGGAGGTGGCGGGGATGTTCCTCGAGCATTACCCGGGCATGACCGAAAAGGCGCTGCACAAGATAGTGGTGGAGGCCGAGGGCCGTTGGCCGCTGCTCAAGGTCGAGGTGCTGCACCGCATCGGTGCGCTGGAGCCGGGCGAGCCGATCGTGTTCGTTGGTGTTGCCAGTGCGCACCGTCAGGCCGCGTTCGATGCCTGCAACTTCATCATGGACTACCTGAAAACCAGGGCGCCGTTCTGGAAGAAGGAAAACACCCGGCAAGGGCCGCGCTGGGTCGAGGGCAAGCAGAGTGACCAGGACGCGGCGGGGCGCTGGTAGGCCGGTGATCAATGGCCGGGGCTGCGCCCCGGTTCGCGGGTAAATCCGCTCCCACAGGTTTCGCGGCGTTGGCTGATTTTGTAGGAGCCGGCTTGCCGGCGATAGGGCCTGGCCTGCAACAACGAAGGCCGGGCCTTGTAAGAAGGCTGCCGGCCTCATCGCTGGCAAGCCCGCTCCCACAGGGGCCGCGGCGGGCTCGTGCCCAGTTCTCTGCGCGACGGCGCAGCCCGAAAGGACTGGGTGATCTCCTACAGAGGGCGCGCCGCCTGCTGATGCTGCGCATGGCTCATGGGCAGCGTTCGGCAGCCCGGGGTATCAGTGATGCTTGCGCGGTACCGCAGTCAGCAGCTCGTCCGGCGGCATCTCGCACTTGATCTTGCGCCCCAGCAGCTCCTCGATGGCCGGCAGCTGGTACGAGTCATCTTCACCGGCAAAGCTGATCGACACACCGCTGCTGCCGGCACGGCCGGTGCGGCCGATGCGGTGCACGTAGTCGTCCGGGTCTTCCGGCAGGGTGAAGTTGATCACGTGGCTGATGCCGTCGATGTGGATGCCGCGGCCGGCCACGTCGGTGGCCACCAGCACGGTGATGCGCCCTTCGCGGAAGTTCTCCAGGGTGCGGATGCGCTTGTGCTGCGGCACATCACCAGACAACTGCGCGGCGTTGATGCCATCGCGTACCAGTTTCTCTTCGATGCGCCGCACTTCGTCCTTGCGGTTGGCGAATACCATCACCCGTTCCCACTTGTTCTGCGTAACCAGGTTGTACAAGAGCTTGTACTTGTCGCTGCCGGCCACGGCATACACGTGCTGCTCGACGGTGTCGCTGGCCACGTTCTCCGGCTCGATCTCGACGATGGCCGGGTTGGTGGTCCACTGCTTGGCCAGGTTCATCACATCATCGGTGAAGGTGGCCGAAAACAGCAGGGTCTGGCGCTCGCTCTTGGGCGGGGTCTGGCGGATGATCTGGCGTACCTGCGGGATGAAGCCCATGTCGAGCATGCGGTCGGCTTCATCCAGCACCATCACCTCGACCATGTCCAGGTGCACCTCGCCGCGCTGGTGGAAGTCCAGCAAACGGCCCGGGGTGGCCACCAGGATGTCGCAGTGGCGCGATTCCAGGGCCTTGAGCTGCTTGTCGAAGTCCATGCCGCCGACGAAGCTCATCACGTTCAGGCCGCTGTACTTGGTCAGGGCGATGGCGTCGTTGGCGATCTGCACCACCAGCTCGCGGGTGGGGGCGATGATCAGTGCGCGTGGTTCGCCCATGTAGCGTTCGCCGGGCGGTGGTACCTGCTGCAGCTGGGAAATGATCGACACCAGGAATGCGGCGGTTTTGCCGGTACCGGTCTGGGCCCGGCCGATGGCGTCCTGGCCACGCAGGGTGTAGCCCAGCACCTGGGCCTGGATCGGCGTGCAGTAGGGGAAGCCCAGGTCGTGGATCGCGTGCATAAGCTCGTTGGAGAGCTTGAAGTCGTGAAAGCGCGTCTTGCCTTCCTGCGGCTCGACCACGAAATCCTCGGGCTTCCACAGGCTGGCCTGGGGCTTGGGTTTGCGTTCACGGCGCGGCTTGGGTGCAGCGGGTTGCTCGGCGCGCGGGGCCTCGGGCTCGGCCGGCTTGGCGGCGCTGCGCGGTTTGATGGGCGGCTTGGGCTTGGCGCTGGCGCGGGCCGGCTTGGCAACCTGCGGCGCCGGCGCAGGGGCGCTCACGGCGACAGGCTCGGCGGCCTGCGGCGCGGCTTCCGGCTTGGCGAATATTTTCTTGAGTGCCTTGAGCACGATCGTCTCGTCAACTGGTTAAGGAATGTACGCCGGGCAGTGTAATGCAAGAACCGGGCGCGGCGTAGTGGAATGCTCGGCGGGCTACAGGGGTGGGGGCTCAACCGAGCTGCTGGCTCAACCAGTTGTAGATGTCGGTGAGTTCCTCGACCACCACCTCGTGCTCCATCGGGTACTCGTGCCAGCGCGCGGCGACGCCCCAGGTGTTGAGGTACTCGAACGCGGTACGGCCCATGGACGGGATCACCACCGGGTCGTGCACGCCGTGCAGGCACAGCGCCGGGGTGCGCTGCTGGCAGGCGCTGAGCTGGCGCTCGTCGCTGAAGGTGGGGGCATAGGTGGACAGGGCGATCACCCCGCCAAGTGCTTCTTGCCACTTTATATAGGCAGTGTGCAGCACCACCGCGCCGCCCTGGGAGAAGCCGGCAAGGATGATCCGCGACAGGCTGACGCCCTTGGCCTGTTCAGCCTTGATCAGCGCGATCACCTGGTCGGCCGACTCTTCCAGCTGCGCCTCGTCGATGGCCCGGGCCGGGGTCATGGCCTTGATGTCATACCAGCTGGGCATGGCGTAGCCACCGTTGATGGTCACCGCGCGGGTCGGGGCCTGGGGCATGACGAAGCGCGTGCTGGCCAGCCGTTCCTGCATGAATTCGGCCACCGGTAGGAAGTCGTAACGGTCGGCGCCCAGGCCGTGCAACCAGATCACACAGGCATCAGCGGTTTTTTGCGGTTCAAGAATCAAAGGCTGGGTCATTCACTGCTCCGAAAGAGTGCGCAGGTACAGATTGAGTGCATAAAAAGAAGGCA
Source organism: Pseudomonas xanthosomatis (assembly GCF_019139835.1). NCBI lineage: Bacteria > Pseudomonadati > Pseudomonadota > Gammaproteobacteria > Pseudomonadales > Pseudomonadaceae > Pseudomonas > Pseudomonas xanthosomatis. The sequence goes on from NZ_CP077075.1 coordinate 1,761,832, forward strand.
GGGTGGGTTAATGCCAGAAAAAGATGTCGCAACTCTACAACTTTTCCTACTTGACTCCCGCTTAATCGCTTAAGCCTGCAACTGTGGTACGCACTTTGCTGTGTACGAGCCATGCGTTGGGGTGGGCCTATGTGGGTAACACCCCTCGTATGAATCAAAGGCTGTCACAGAACAGCCCATTGCGCCAATTGACCCAAAAACAAGCCAACAAGGGTCGGATGCGCCTCATAAGGGTGCGGTGCAATTCCGGCTCGTACAACAAGAGCGATTTGGAGGTTGTGAATGAAGATGTTGAAAACCACCCTGGCAGTCCTGACCGCTGCCGCCGCGCTGGGCGCCACCAGCTTCGCCCAGGCCGGTGCCACTCTCGATGCGGTGAAGAAGAAGGGCTTCGTCCAGTGTGGCGTGAGCGACGGCTTGCCGGGCTTCTCGGTACCTGATGCCCAGGGCAAGATCGTCGGCATCGACGCCGACGTGTGCCGCGCCGTGGCCGCCGCCGTGTTCGGCGACGCCACCAAGGTCAAGTTCAGCCAGCTCAACGCCAAGGAGCGCTTCACCGCGCTGCAGTCCGGCGAAGTCGACGTACTGTCGCGCAACACCACTTGGACCAGCTCGCGCGATGCCGGCATGGGCCTGGTGTTTGCCGGTGTCACGTACTACGACGGCGTGGGCTTTTTGGTGAACAAGAAGCTTGGTGTTTCCAGCGCCAAGGAACTCGATGGCGCGACCATCTGCATCCAGGCCGGTACCACCACCGAACTGAACGTTTCCGACTACTTCCGCGCCAACGGCCTGAAGTACACCCCGATCACCTTCGACACCTCGGATGAAAGCGCCAAGTCGCTGGAGTCGGGCCGTTGCGACGTGCTCACCTCGGACAAGTCGCAGCTGTTCGCCCAGCGCTCCAAGCTGGCCGCGCCGACCGAGTACGTGGTACTGCCTGAAACCATCTCCAAGGAGCCTCTGGGCCCGGTGGTGCGCAAGGGCGACGAGGAATGGTTCAGCATCGTCAAGTGGACCCTCTTCGCCATGCTCAATGCCGAAGAAGCCGGTATCACCTCGAAGAACGTCGAGACCGAAGCCAAGTCCACCAAGAACCCGGACAACGCGCGCCTGCTCGGCGCTGACGGCGAGTACGGCAAGGACTTGAAGCTGCCGAAGGACTGGGTCGTGCAGATCGTCAAGCAGGTCGGCAACTATGGCGAAGTGTTCGAGAAGAACCTTGGCCAGAGCACTGACCTTAAGATCGACCGTGGCATGAACGCCCTGTGGAACAACGGCGGCATCCAGTACGCACCTCCAGTGCGCTGATGGCGGCACCCCGCGGCGGCATCCTGCCGCCGCGGGTCGTTTCACACCCTTCTTTCCGGGGCACTTCATGCAAAATCAAATCGGCGCACGAAAGGGGTTTTCCCTTAGCGATCCACGGGTGCGCGCGTGGCTGTTCCAGGTCATCACGGTATTGTTCGTGGTCGGCCTGGGCTGGTACCTGTTTCACAACACGCAAACCAACCTGCAGCACCGGGGCATCACCTCGGGCTTCGACTTTCTCGAGCGCAGCGCCGGCTTCGGCATCGCCCAGCACCTGATCCCCTACGTGGAATCGGACAGCTACGCGCGGGTGTTCGTCATCGGCCTGCTCAACACCCTGCTGGTGACCTTCATCGGCATCATCCTGGCCACCTTGCTGGGCTTCATCATCGGCGTGGCGCGGCTGTCGCCGAACTGGATGATCAACAAGCTGGCGACGGTGTACGTGGAGACCTTCCGCAACATCCCGCCGCTGCTGCAGATCCTGTTCTGGTACTTCGCGGTGTTTCTCACGCTGCCGGGGCCCAAGGGCAGCATCAACATCGACGACACCTTCTTCATCAGCAACCGCGGCCTGAACATGCCCGGCGCTTCGATGGCCGATGGCTTCTGGCCGTTCGTGGTGGCGCTGGTGCTGGCAATCGTCGCCATCGTGGTGATGGTGCGCCAGGCCAACAAGCGTTTCGACGCCACCGGCGAGCCGTTCCACAAGTTCTGGGTGGGCCTGCTGCTGTTCATCGGCATCCCCGGCGTCTGTGCGTTGCTGTTCGGTAGCCCGGTGCACTGGGAAGTGCCGCAGCTCAAGGGCTTCAACTTCGTCGGCGGCTGGGTGCTGATCCCTGAACTGCTGGCCTTGACCCTGGCGCTGACCATCTATACCGCAGCATTCATTGCCGAGATCGTGCGTTCGGGCATCAAGTCGGTCAGCCACGGCCAGACCGAGGCCGCCCGCTCGCTGGGCCTGCGCGAGGGCCCGACCCTGCGCAAGGTGATCATCCCGCAAGCCTTGCGAGTGATCATTCCGCCGCTGACCAGCCAGTACCTGAACCTTGCCAAGAACTCGTCGCTGGCTGCCGGTATCGGCTACCCGGAGATGGTCTCGCTGTTCGCCGGTACCGTGCTCAACCAGACCGGCCAGGCCATCGAGGTGATCGCCATCACCATGAGCGTCTATCTCGCCATCAGCATCAGCATTTCGCTGCTGATGAACTGGTACAACAAGCGCATCGCGCTGATCGAGCGGTGAGGGTCCAACCGTGACAGCCCATGTTTTCAAACCTGATATGCCGCCACCGGTGAAGACCGTGGGCGTGCTCGCCTGGATGCGGGCAAACCTGTTCTCCAGCTGGCTCAATACCCTGCTGACGTTGTTCGCCCTGTACCTGGTGTGGCTGATCGTGCCGCCGCTGGTGCAGTGGGCGCTGATCGACGCCAACTGGGTCGGCACCACCCGCGCCGACTGCACCAAGGATGGCGCCTGCTGGGTGTTCATCCAGCAACGCTTCGGCCAGTTCATGTACGGCTACTACCCGGCAGAACTGCGCTGGCGCGTGGACCTGACCGTGTGGCTGGCAGTGCTTGGCGCCGCGCCGTTGTTCATCAACCGCTTCCCGCGCAAGGCGGTGTACGGCCTGGGCTTCCTGGTGCTGTACCCGATCATCGCCTACACCTTGCTACACGGCGGCATGCTCGGGCTCGCCAGCGTTGCCACCAGCCAGTGGGGCGGCCTGATGCTGACTCTGGTGATCGCCACCGTGGGCATCGTCGGCGCCTTGCCTCTGGGCATTCTGCTGGCGCTGGGGCGGCGTTCGAACCTGCCGGCGGTGAAGGTGGTCTGCGTGACCTTCATCGAGTTCTGGCGCGGCGTGCCGTTGATCACCGTGCTGTTCATGTCGTCGGTGATGCTGCCGCTGTTCCTGCCCGAAGGCATGAGCTTCGACAAGCTGCTGCGGGCGATGATCGGGGTAATCCTGTTCCAGTCGGCGTACATCGCCGAAGTGGTGCGTGGCGGCCTGCAGGCCATCCCCAAGGGCCAGTACGAAGCGGCTGCGGCCATGGGCCTGGGCTACTGGCGGGCGATGGGGCTGGTGATCCTGCCCCAGGCGCTGAAGCTGGTGATCCCCGGCATCGTCAACACCTTCATTGCCCTGTTCAAGGACACAAGCCTTGTGATCATCATCGGCCTGTTCGACCTGCTCAACAGCGTCAAGCAAGCCGCTGCCGACCCGGCCTGGCTGGGCATGGCGACCGAGGGCTATGTGTTCGCGGCCCTGGTGTTCTGGATTTTCTGTTTCGGTATGTCCCGCTACTCCATGCACCTGGAGCGCAAGCTGGACACTGGCCACAAGCGTTAGGAGTTTCGAAATGAGTGAAGCGATCAAGCAGCCTGCCGGCCCCGAAGGCATCATCCAGATGCAGGGCGTGAACAAATGGTACGGCCAGTTCCACGTGCTCAAGGATATCAACCTGAACGTGCGCCAGGGCGAGCGCATCGTGCTGTGCGGCCCGTCGGGCTCGGGCAAGTCCACCACCATCCGCTGCCTCAACCGCCTGGAAGAGCACCAGCAGGGGCGCATCGTGGTCGATGGCGTGGAACTGACCAACGACCTCAAGCAGATCGAGGCCATCCGCCGCGAGGTGGGCATGGTGTTCCAGCACTTCAACCTGTTCCCGCACCTGACCATCCTCGAGAACTGCACCCTGGCACCCATGTGGGTACGCAAGCTGCCGCGGCGCAAGGCCGAGGAAATCGCCATGCACTTCCTGGAGCGTGTGCGTATCCCTGAGCAGGCGCACAAGTACCCGGGGCAGTTGTCCGGTGGTCAGCAGCAGCGCGTGGCAATTGCCCGGGCGCTGTGCATGAAGCCGAAGATCATGCTGTTCGACGAACCCACCTCGGCGCTGGACCCAGAGATGGTCAAGGAGGTGCTCGACACCATGGTCAGCCTGGCCGAGGATGGCATGACCATGCTCTGCGTAACCCATGAAATGGGCTTTGCGCGTACCGTGGCCAACCGGGTGATCTTCATGGACAAGGGCGAGATCGTCGAGCAGGCGGCGCCGGATGACTTCTTCGACCGGCCGAGCAATGACCGGACCAAGTTGTTCCTGAGCCAGATTCTGCACTGACACTGAAAAAAGCATCGCCGGCAAGCCGGCTCCTGCAGGGTTTCGCATTCCCCTGCAGGGGCCGGCTTGCCGGCGATGGCGTTTGGCGCGTTACTTCTCTTCCTGCGTGGCCACCGGGGCCGGTGGCGGGCGAAGGCCCACTTCGGCAATCAGCTTGAGCTGTTGGCCATTGCGCAGCACTTCGATGCTGATCTTGTCGGTCGGCTTGATCCGCGCCACCTGGTTCATCGACTTGCGCCCGTCACCGGCCGGCTCGCCGTTGATGCTCAGGATCACGTCACCCAGTTGCAGCCCCGCACGTGCCGCCGGCCCGTCGCGGAAGATCCCTGCCACCACGATGCCCGGGCGGCCCTGCATGCCGAACGACTCGGCCAGCTCCTGGCTCAGCGGCTGCACCTCGATGCCCAGCCAGCCACGGATCACCTGGCCGTGCTCGACGATCGACTTCATCACCTCCAGTGCCAGCTTGACCGGGATGGCGAAGCCGATGCCCTGCGAGCCGCCGGACTTGGAGAAAATCGCCGTGTTGATACCCACCAGGTTGCCGTTGGCATCCACCAGCGCGCCGCCGGAGTTGCCCGGGTTGATCGCAGCGTCGGTCTGGATGAAGTCTTCGTAGTTGTTCAGGCCCAGCTGGTTGCGGCCGGTGGCGCTGATGATGCCCATGGTCACGGTCTGGCCGACACCGAACGGGTTGCCGATGGCCAGGGTCACGTCGCCGATGTGGATGTTGTCGGAGCGGCCGATGGTGATCGACGGCAGGTTCTTCAGGTCGATCTTGAGCACCGCCAGGTCAGTTTCCGGGTCGCTGCCGATGACCCGGGCCAGGGTTTCGCGGCCGTCCTTCAGGGCCACGACGATCTGGTCGGCGCCGCTGGTGACGTGGTTGTTGGTCAGCAGGTAGCCCTCGGGGCTCATGATCACTGCCGAGCCCAGGCTCGACTCCCAGCGTTTCTGCTTGGGCAGGTTGTCGCCGAAGAAACGGCGGAACTGCGGGTCTTCGAACAGCGGGTGGGCGCTCTTGTTGACCACCTTGGTGGTGTACAGGTTGACCACTGCCGGGGCGGCGAGGGTCACGGCGTCGGCATAGGAGACCGGGCCCTGCATGATGCGCGAGGTCTGCGGCGCCTGTTGCAGGTTGACGTCCTGGCTCGGCAAGCCGACCCATTGCGGGAAACGCTGGATGATCAGCATGGCGATCAGTACGCCAGTAAGCAGGGGCCAGCCGAAGTAACGCAGAGCCTTGAACATGAACGAGTCCTGGAAATGGGGCAGGGGCCACTTCAGTGCAGCCCGGGGCGCAAGCGCGCGCGATGATACACCGCTGATCCATGGCGCGAAATCTGCGGCGCCTGTTTCGCGGGTGAACCCGCGAATGGCGCCACCCCCGGGCCTGTGCCGGCGGTTTCCCCGAAACCGTCGACGGCCCATAATGGCGGCCATTATACGGGTGTTGAAACCCGCAAAAATGCAGATTTCGAGGAGATTTTCATGGCCGTCGCCCTCAATACCCTGGTCGAGGAAGCCGAGCGCTACCTGGCCTGCGCGAAGATCCAGGACTACTGCCCCAACGGCCTGCAGGTCGAGGGCCGGCCGCAGGTCAGCCGCATTGTCACCGGCGTCACCGCAAGCCAGGCGTTGCTGGATGCGGCGGTGGAGGCCGGCGCCGACCTGGTGCTGGTGCACCACGGTTATTTCTGGAAAGGCGAAAACCCCTGCATCACCGGCATGAAGCAGCGCCGCCTGAAGACCTTGCTCAAGCACGACATCAGCCTGCTGGCCTACCACCTGCCGCTGGATGTGCACCCCGAAGTGGGCAACAACGTGCAGTTGGCGCGGCAACTGGATATCACCGTCGAAGGCCCGCTGGACCCAAACAACCCTAAGGTGGTCGGGCTGGTCGGCTCGCTGGCGGAACCTGTGTCGGCGCGTGACTTCGCCCGCCGGGTGCAGGAGGCCATGGGCCGCGAGCCGCTGGTGATAGAGGGCGAGCAGATGATCCGCCGGGTGGGCTGGTGCACCGGGGGCGGGCAGGGCTACATCGATACCGCGATTGCCGCCGGGGTCGATTTGTTCCTCAGCGGCGAAGCCTCCGAGCAGACCTTCCACAGCGCCCGCGAGAACGGCATCAGCTTTATCGCCGCCGGGCACCATGCCACCGAGCGTTATGGTGTGCAGGCGCTGGGCGATTACCTGGCGCGGCGCTTCGCCCTGGAGCACCTGTTCATCGATTGCCCCAACCCGATCTGATCTTCTTGCCACAGGCAATCACGGCCCCTGTAGGAGCGGCCTTGTGCCGCGAAAGGGCTGCGCAGCAGCCCCGGGATGTTGGAATCATGCAGCATTGCCGGGGCCGCTTTGCGGCCCTTTCGCGGCACAAGGCCGCTCCTACAGGATTCGGGGTTGCTCAGCAGTTATGTGATGCTCCTGACCCAAACCCCCAGTCATATCGTTAGATTGTTTCGATCTAGCCCGCCGCCTAAATAGAATCAGGTGCTGTGATAAAGTGGCTCGCTCGAACACGGCCCGCAGGCCGTCCATAAGATCGTTTTTCGTGAGTAGCCATGGTCGACAATCTGACGCACTTGAAACAGCTGGAGGCGGAGAGCATCCACATCATCCGCGAGGTGGCCGCCGAGTTCGACAACCCGGTGATGCTGTACTCGATCGGCAAGGATTCCGCGGTCATGCTGCACCTGGCGCGCAAGGCCTTCTTCCCGGGCAAGCTGCCGTTCCCGGTGATGCACGTCGACACCCAGTGGAAATTCCAGGAGATGTACCGCTTTCGCGACAAGATGGTCGAGGAAATGGGCCTGGAGCTGATCACCCACGTCAACCCTGAAGGTGTGGCGCAGGGCATCAACCCGTTCACCCATGGCAGCTCCAAGCACACCGACATCATGAAGACCCAGGGCCTCAAGCAGGCGCTGGACAAGCATGGTTTCGATGCCGCCTTCGGTGGCGCGCGCCGCGACGAAGAGAAGTCCCGCGCTAAAGAACGCGTGTACTCGTTCCGCGACAGCAAGCACCGCTGGGACCCGAAGAACCAGCGCCCGGAGCTGTGGAACATCTACAACGGCAAGGTCAACAAGGGCGAGTCGATCCGCGTCTTCCCGCTGTCGAACTGGACCGAGCTGGACATCTGGCAGTACATCTACCTCGAAGGCATCCCGATCGTGCCGCTGTACTTCGCCGCCGAGCGTGAAGTGATCGAGAAGAACGGCACCCTGATCATGATCGACGACGAGCGCATCCTCGAGCACCTGAGCGATGAAGAGAAGGCGCGCATCGTCAAGAAGAAAGTGCGTTTCCGTACCCTGGGCTGCTACCCGTTGACGGGCGCTGTCGAGTCCGAAGCCGAGACCCTGACCGACATCATTCAGGAAATGCTCCTGACCCGGACGTCCGAGCGCCAGGGCCGCGTCATCGACCACGATGGTGCAGGTTCGATGGAAGACAAAAAACGCCAAGGCTACTTCTAATTTCAGGGTTTCGTCATGTCGCACCAATCTGATCTGATCAGCGAGGACATCCTCGCCTACCTGGCCCAGCATGAGCGCAAAGAGCTGCTGCGCTTCCTGACCTGCGGCAACGTGGATGACGGCAAGAGCACCCTGATCGGGCGCCTGCTGCACGACTCCAAGATGATCTACGAGGACCACCTCGAGGCTATCACCCGCGACTCGAAAAAGTCCGGCACCACCGGTGAAGAAGTCGACCTGGCACTGCTGGTGGACGGCCTGCAGGCCGAGCGCGAGCAGGGCATCACTATCGATGTCGCCTACCGCTACTTCTCCACCGCCAAGCGCAAGTTCATCATCGCCGACACCCCGGGCCACGAGCAGTACACCCGCAACATGGCCACCGGTGCGTCCACCTGCGACCTGGCGATCATCCTGGTGGATGCCCGTTACGGCGTGCAGACCCAGACCCGCCGGCACAGCTACATCGCCTCCCTGCTGGGCATCAAGCACATCGTCGTTGCGGTCAACAAGATGGACCTCAAAGGCTTCGACGAGCAGGTATTCGAGTCGATCAAGGCCGACTACCTGAAGTTTGCCGAGAGCATCAACCTCAAGCCTTCGAGCCTGCACTTCGTGCCGATGTCGGCGCTCAAGGGCGACAACGTGGTCAACCGCAGCGAGCAGTCGCCGTGGTACACCGGCCCGGTGCTGATGGAAATCCTCGAAAGCGTCGAGATTGCCGCCGACCGCAACGTCACCGACCTGCGTTTCCCGGTGCAGTACGTCAACCGCCCGAACCTGAACTTCCGCGGCTTTGCCGGCACCATCGCCGGTGGCGTGGTGCACAAGGGCGACGAGATCGTCGTGCTGCCGTCGGGCAAGAGCAGCCGGGTCAAGTCCATCGTCACCTTCGAAGGTGAGCTGGAAAACGCAGGCCCCGGCCAGGCCGTGACCCTGACCATGGAAGACGAGATCGACATCTCCCGTGGCGACCTGCTGGTACACGCCGACAACGTACCGCAGGTGACCGACCAGTTCGACGCCATGCTGGTGTGGATGGCCGAGGAGCCGATGCTCCCGGGCAAGAAGTACGACATAAAGCGCGCCACCAGTTACGTGCCGGGTTCGATCGCCAGCATCACCCACAAGGTCGATGTGAACACCCTCGAGCAGGGCGCTGCCAGCGCGCTGCAGTTGAACGAGATCGGCCGGGTCAAGGTCGCCCTGGACAGCGCCATCGCCCTGGACGGCTACGACAGCAACCGCACCACCGGTGCGTTCATCGTCATCGACCGCCTGACCAACGGCACCGTCGGCGCCGGCATGATCATCGCCCCGCCGGTACTGCCGCATGGCAGCAGCGGCCAGCATGGCAAGCTGGCCCACGTGGCCACCGAAGAGCGCGCCCTGCGCTTCGGCCAGCAGCCGGCCACCGTGCTGTTCAGCGGCCTGTCTGGCGCGGGCAAGAGCACCCTGGCCTACGCCGTGGAGCGCAAGCTGTTCGACATGGGCCGTGCGGTGTATGTGCTCGATGGCCAGAACCTGCGCCACGACCTGAACAAGGGCCTGCCCCAGGACCGTGCCGGGCGTACCGAGAACTGGCGCCGCGCCGCCCATGTGGCGCGCCAGTTCAACGAAGCCGGCCTGCTGACCCTGGCCGCCTTCGTTGCCCCTGACGCCGAAGGCCGCGAGCAGGCCAAGGCGCTGATCGGCAAGGAGCGCCTGGTGACCGTGTACGTGCAGGCCTCGCCGCTGGTGTGCCGCGAACGCGACCCGCAGGGCCTGTATGCCGCCGCTGGCGACAACATCCCCGGCGAAAGCTTCCCGTTCGACGTGCCGCTGGATGCGGACCTGGTGATCGACACCCAGTCGGTCAGCGTCGATGAAGGCGTGAAGCTGGTGCTGGATGTGCTGCGCCAGCGTGGGGCGATCTGATCGGGTTGCCTGATGTGATGTGAAAAACCCCGCTTCGGCGGGGTTTTTTTGGCATTACTTAACTGTTGCGAGTGTTTTTATTTAAATAGAATGTCTCAAATATTAAGCGCTATGCTTGAACGTCAGGATGTTCAGTGTGGTCCATTGAATGCTTGATTTATTCGCTATGGGTCAGAGGGTCGAACGCCCCGGTCTTAATGCCGGAGGTTTTGATCTTGTCGAGCCATTCCGGAAACTTCTCTGACCAGAACTCATATTGTGACCAAGGGTGGCGCTCAATGAAGACCTCACCCATAGAGGCTAGCAGTGTGTCGTCAAGGCGGTTGAGTTGACCTTGTCGGTTGCCCCAGACTGCGCGGGATATCGCATCGTCATCATGGTTTTTTAAGCATTCGTCTAGTTGTTTTGTTGACCTAAACCTAGGCTTTTGAGTAAGCGTGCGCTGATTTCGTAACTGGCTTCCGTCTGCCTTGCGTCTTTGCCGAGACGCGCGGCCAATTATGTTTTCAGTGCGTCAGGAGTAATCTCTACTCCTGCAAGATTGCCCGATGCAACTGAGTTTCTCGCTTTTACTCTTAGGATTTGATCTTCTGCTTCAAGTGCTTGAAATTCTCTATCTGCAATTTCCAGCATTCCAGCGAGTGCAGTGCATCTTCTCTTGATCGTGGTAGGTATTACAGAAGCACTTTTATACTGGATGTCATGTTCCATCGAGGATGGCCTGTTAGCCGGTGGTGTAGCCGTTATCTTCCACCCGCTTGACCCGTCATCGGGTGAGGTGGGGTGGGAGAGTGAGCCGTTCGAGGTGTGCGGGCTGTCAGCTGCTTCTTGGAATCAGTTTTCTCCGCCTCTTTGTAGGATGTTTCTGAAAGTTGGCTTTTTCGTCTGCGCTCCTTTGCGGGTGCGCTAATGGCGCACTAGTCTGAGGCTGTCGCTGCATATCAGCGAATTTGCGTTAGAACGGTTGCCATCTTTTCTGGTGTACCTGTCACCCTTAGACAAGGAGCAAGTCATGAAACAGAAGGTCCAGCAAGATATGACGTCCCTCAATAATAAAGATGCCGATAAAGCGCTTTTCACCCAAGAAGAGTTGCAGGCGTTGAGCGATGCCATCAATAAGTCTAAGACACGTGTTTCCGAAACGAAAGCGGCGAGCTGCGCCTACCACCGCTGAGCAGGCCCTGAAAAAGCAAGAAAGTTATTTCTTGCTTTTTCCCTTTTCGGACAGTGAGGTTTCAGTTGTATTCCAGGGAGGTGGACATGAGAGCAGTTTTTATCGGCCATCAAACGTGGCTTGTGGAACATGGAAGCACCAGAATCCTGATTGACCCGCTGTTATGTGAAGACTTCGGTTTGGTCGATGAATACCGGATCGAGATCTATCCGCCGCGTACTGTGGATGCTGCCGCACTGTCCGATGTAGATCTGATTTTCCTCAGCCACGAGCATTCCGATCACTTCGATATCCAGTCTCTGAACCTGTTGCCGCGCTCCGCCCGTTTCGTTGTGGGGGCGACCATTGTAGAGCCGGTCAAGCAATGCATCCGAGACCTCGGGTTCACCCTTACACAAGTCAACGACACTGAGCCGATGCGCGTTGGCGACGTGAACCTGCGCTTCTACCCGGCCGACCCAAAGACTGCCTTTTGGGAAAGCCGGGTAACGCAAGTGCATATCGAGGAAGCCGAGCAGCCGAACAGCGGCATCTTCATTGCCGTGGACGCATTGGTGTCCGAGGTGTTCAAGACCGATATCGTCGAAGGACGATTGGTACCGCCCAAGCTGGTGATCGTCTCGAACAATTCCAGGGTATCGCCTCCGGGGGCCTTTCAGTCCCTGGAGAACTGGGGCAAGAACGCCAGCGACAGTAACCGTAAGGTTGGCCCGCTGGGGATCGGTGTGCTGAACGCCGTGCTGACTAGCTACATGGATGATTTTCCGGTGCAGCCCGAGAACATTGCTCTTTGCGGCGGCGGGTTCATCAAGCGCTTGGGCGGTTTTGCCGCTTTCCCGTTTTCCGATCAGCCGACATTGAGTCGTTTGGCCAATCGGCTAAGCCTCGACACCAATATTGTCGGCCTGCTGCCTGGCGAAGCCTTTGCCCTGGCCTCTGATCCCGGGTCGCAGGTGGGTATCGACTGGGTCCAGGTGGACAAGGTGCAGCATAACTTGCTGATCGAGGAACTGGAACATTTCATCGAGGCGCGCGAGGCGGTCGAGGTGGTCACTTCGGTACGCCCGGATGTGCAAGATGCCGCGGCATATGAAGAGCTGCTGCGACGCGCGCAAGCCGAACTGCAGCGCTTGGCGAAAAGCCTGATGCTGTTTATCACCGGGCGCAAGGTGGTGGCGATGTCTCACTACAAGGGGCACAAGCTCGGGCCGAAAAGAATTGCTTTCAGTTTTATCTCACATGCCCTGGGGCGTCAGGACAGCTATGCGTTGAATTTGATCAGTGGCCAGTTCGAGGCTGAGACACACCACTCGCTCGAATCGCTTGTGGCGCGGTATCCCTTTGGTGTGTGTTTACCGCTGGTGGATTTCATCGGCATGGTCGAAGGGGATCTGCAGATCTGGGACATCGTGGGCGTTTCGGTCCAGTCCTGGTTCGAGGGCGGCATCTTCGACGGCCTGATTCCGTTCTTCTACAGCTACTACGGCGAGAACGGCAGCCCTGAGCTGTTGGCGAAAATCATCGAGCGCAGCATGCGGAACCTAGAGGTGTGCCCATGAAGCTGACTATGATCGGCCACGAAAGCTGGTCGCTGCAGGCCGGCAATAGCCATATATTGATCGACCCGGTGCTGGGGCCTGGATTCGGTTCCGATGCCGATCGGCAATTCGCGATAGTCCCGACGCGCGACATCGATCTGCAGCGCATGCCGGCGGTGGATGGCATTGTATTGACCACTGAGCACCTGCAGCATTTTCACCCAGCTTCCTTGTGTCGCTTGTCGTCGGGTCATGGGCATTTGCTCAAGCACAGAGTGATTTATGTCCCGGAGCTGTTTCCCGGCGCGGCCGAGGCGATTGTCCGCACCTGCGGTTACGAAGTGCGTCGGGTCGATGCTCAGACCGAATTCTTCATCGGGTCGCTGAGCCTGCGCTTCTACATGCCACGCACCGAGGTACTGTTCTGGGACAGCCGGGTAGCGTCGCTGCATGTTGAGCATGAGGGCCGCGAGGCAGTGTTCATACAGTCCGATACCCGTATTGCCGACGCCTACTTTGCCGACGTGAATAGAGGAGCTGTTGTTTGGCCCCAAGTCATGGTGATGACCAACAATTTTCAGGGCAGTGGGGCGCAAGGGCCGATCGGTCTCGACAACCTGCTGCCGGTTCCCGACCCGCGCTACGCCCGGGTGTCCGGCTTGCGTTTGGTGGACGAAATCGTACACAAGCCGATGCGCCGACTTGATCGGGTGCCGACCCTGATCCTCGCAGGCAATGGTTATCGCGATCCTCTTGGCAAGATGCATCACCCTTGGTCGAACCTCGAACTGGCGCAGATCTGCAGCGAGCTGTCGTTATTGCGGGCAGTGCATTCCCTGGCACCCGGCGAAAGCTTCGATGTGATGCTGGCACGGCCTGGCGAACCGGCGGACTGGATTTGTGCTTCGCAGGAACAGGCAGAGCTCCGTCCGGCGAACGGGCGACGCCGGACGGTTTCGCTCGATAATCAGTGGATCAAGGCCCATCTCGATGAAATGGCCAGGACCTGGCTGATTACCCGCTATGGCCAAGTGCTGATGACTCAGTGCAACTACTTGGGGCGCCCGGTTGGTCCGTGCCGAATGGTGCTGCAACTGACCCAGGACGACGGTCTCTGCCAACAATGGCTGCTGGACGTGTCCAGGGTCGAGTTCGTCGAGGTGCCGGCCGAAGGCGCGGGGGCCATCAAGCGGTATCCCTACGGCATTCGCGTCGACCATGACGATTTCTGCCAGTTGCTTCTGGGCGAGTTGCAGATATGGGAGCTGCTCAACCTATCTGCCTCGCAATGGTATGTCTGCGATCGCTATGACAGCCCGTTGGCCTTCTGGCTCGAATATTACAACGAGCAAGTGGACTATGAGCGCGCCTTGCGTAGTTATGAATTATCGCTGGTGACTGCGCCATGAGCGGGCAAAGGACCTTTGAACATGTGCATCTTGAACATCTCGGCGCAGCTCAGATAGAGCTGCAGCGGCAGGCTCTCGCCGAGCTGTTAGCCGAGCGTTATCAGGTTCTGACGGTACTTGGCCAGTCGGTGAAGTCACTGGTCTGTGCGGGCTTGTGCGTGGTCTCCGGTGAACAGGTAGTGATCAAGCGTTACTTCTACGAGGCGGCTTATGCCGCCGAAGTCAACGGTTACTTGCTGTTCCGCTCGGGGCCGATCGCAGGCATGCGTTATCTGGACCCGCAACATCAGGTATTGGTACTTGAGTCTATCCAGGGCCGTTTGCCGGTTCCGGCCGACCTGCCTGGGGTCATTGCGGCCTACGCAGCGATGCATACCACAGCCCTGGCGAATATCCAGCGTGTCACGGGGCGCCGCAATACCCCTGACTTTCCTGACCCTTGCCGGTCGTCCCGTTGCCGCTTCCCGCCGTTCGAGCTTCAGGCTATCAGCGTCGGCGACTGTAAACCGGAGCATCTGGTCGTTAACCGGGATAGCGTGCGCATTCTCGACCTGGAGACGCACTCCCTGCAGCGCAGCGTGTGGTTCGACATCATGTCCTTGAGCCGCTTTTTGGGGGCGGCCCCGGCGTTTTCGGGGAATCTGGACGAATGGGTGGCCCTTTACTGCGCATGCCGCGAGATCCCTCCTCACTATTACGATCTGCAGAAAATCCGAGACTGCCTGAGGCGTGTACAGACCATGGAGCCTGGTCGGGTGTACTCCGAGGAGGCGTTGTCGTGAAGTGGATGTACTGCTTTACCCCAGCATTACGTTACCGGAGGGTTGCTCGGAGCGAAGGGCGAGCCTTCGCTAATGGTTTTTTCAGCCTGGCCCTCAGCTTTGCGCCTTGGGCGGTTGGCGCTTATGCACTGGTGTCCTTGTTGCAATACAGTGTGCCGCTAGTGTTCATCTACAAGCTGAGCACCCTGCAAGGCAATCCCGATGCATTGCTGGCAGAAATCGTACCGTTGGCGCTCCTCGCGCTCAGTGGTTTTTTGCTGGTGGTGGCCGAGCTCAATCTTGAACGCCACATGTCCTTGAAACTCTGCTGCGAGTTCGAGCACCTCTTGGCGCGCAGGATGCAGCCTGGGGTAGAGCTGTCGGCGCTGGAACGGTTGGTTTCGCGGGATTTCAACGTCGTTCTCGATGGTTTCGGAGCTAGCGTTAACCTGCTGGTCATACCGCTTTTCCTTATGTTTGCAACTCTGCTGGCGCTGCTGGTGTACGGCGCGGCCGGGTTCTGGGCGATAGCGGTGATCGGGGTGTTCCTGCCGCTCTCCTATCTGCTCTCCAGGCTTTCGGACCGCAACTACCAACTGATCATGAACCTGACTGCTCAGCGTATCGAACAGTGTTCGGCATGGTTGCGCAAAGGGCCGTGGCTCAAGCAGTTCGCTGACCGGGCCGCCTTACAGAGCATCGAGCGGACGCTGGCGAACGAAGGCTCGTTGCGCAATCTGGATACGCTGCTACGCGGCGCCGACAGCTACATCATCGGTTTCGGTCGTTTGGTTCCCTTTGTCATGCTAGGACTGCTGGGTACCTCGGAATCAGCCACGGTCTGGGACGGGGCGATTTTCTGGCTCAGCATTCCATTGCTGGCGGCGGTGTTAGCGTTACCCCGTTCCTATGTGAGTTACAAGGCCGTCGGTCGATCATTGGAGGCCCTCGGTAGCTTGCATCTGAATTCCTCCAGGTATCCTTTGTTACGACCAGCTACCTCCGCGCAGGAGGGCGGGGTGATCGCGTTTGATGCCGACTGGCCGATCTGGCCTGCGGCCCTCGTAGAACTGATTCCCGGACCGTTGGAGAGCCAGCGCGAAGTTCTGCACGCGCTGCTGAGTGCTTTCCGGCTGGTGCCAGAACTGGGGCGGAACCCACAGCAGGTATTGCAACTGCGTATCGAGTTGGACGGGGGCAACCTCTCTGCCGGGCAGCGCCTGCGTTTGCAATTGCTGCGCGGTGTCTTCCTTGCCAGCACCCAGGGAAGGAAGCTAAGTATCGATCACGACTTATCGGCGTTGGACGGCGCAGCTGCGGTGGCAGTGAAAAACGCTTTGGAGCGGCTGCCCTGGGTCAGTTTCAGCCCAGTGGCCGCAAGCGCAATAGTGCAGCGCGAGGCTTCGGCGCAAGTTGGCGAACGGAGGGTTCCGACGGTGCGGGCCGTTGAGCCCGCGCTCGGTCGCTATGGTCTGCGTAACCTGTTCAGGTATTGCTGCTGGGGTGTGCTGATGTTGCTGGTCCCGGCGCTGATGATGAGCTACGCGGCTAACCTGACGCTGCCAGCGGCAGGTTTTTCATCCTGGCAGGTTCTGTTGTATGGGGTGGTTGGGGTGGTCGCTGGCGTTGCTGCCGGGCTGTTTATCGAGAATCTGTTGCGCAGCCGCTTTACCAACTTGTTCATCGATGGACTGCAAGATATTCGTGCCGCCGATCTGGCCGACGCGATGCAGGTGGTTTCTCGCGATGTCACTACGGCATTCGAGCGCATCGCCTGGTATTCCCACGACATTGCCTGGATCATCGCACTTTTGCTGTGCAATGGCGTGGCCTTGTGGATGGGGTTCGGCCTTTTCGGCGTTGCTGTGGCACTGTTGTTCGGCGGCTTGCTGGCGGTGTTGTATCGGCTTTCGGTTAGTGAACTGTATGGGAGCCGAGTAGAGAGCGTCAAAGGATTCGACTCCCTGCTGCGCTCAGCCCATGTAGCGTATTCGATTTCCCAGGTGGGGGGTGTGGGGTTCGAACGTTTGGGAGACTGGCTGGCGCATACTCAGCGTGGTGCGATAGCCGAGGGGGTTGGGCTTTTCTACACCACTCGCATGCGCAGTGTGATCACTCGTACCATCACCGCGGCCACTTGCTCGTTGCTCAGCGACCTGGTGATTGTGCTGGTGGTGCTTATGGGCAGCCTTTACCGAACGAGCGACTGGGCTTTTGTGCTCGCGGTCACGGCCCTGCTGCTGGTGCGTTCCGACCTGGCCAATGTGTTTCTGGCCATCACGGGCTTCAAGTCGCAATCCGTGTCGTTGGAGCGCCTACAGCATTTTGCCCGCCCCAAAAGCTCGGTGGCCGTGAGGATAGCTGGGCAGAGCCTGAGCATCGGGCCCTTTGTTGCTCAACGTGCCTATCGTGCCCTGAGCCTGGAGCGGGGACGGCTTTATTCGCTATCGGGGCCCTCCGGCTCCGGCAAAAGCGACTACCTCAAGGGCGTGGCTGGCATCACCGAGGTGGTCACCGAAGAAGCGGCCGAGGCTCAGGCCAAGACATCAATCTGTTACTACCTGAACAGCAATACTCCTGCGCTGCTCGGCAGTGAACCCGGTGCAATCAGCTGGCTGGATACCTGGCTGAGCGACCTGCCCGAGGACTGCCATCATCTGTTGTTGCTGGATGAGCCGTTCAGCAGGTATTGCGCCGAGCAACTGGCTGAGCGTGTGCAAGCGTTGGGTCATTACGTCGAACTTAGTGGCAACACAGTGGTGCTGGTGGATCATCGTTGCCGGCTGGAACATGACATTGAGCTCGGCGAGTTGGCAATCGGTGCTTGCCCGGTGCAAGGATCTCTGCATGAATGAGCCGATTGTGTACCTGGGCGATCGTGGCTTTCTCAGGCGTTATGCAAGCCCCTATTCGGCGCAACAGGTCGAGCTGATCGCTCGCAGCGTCCTGGCCACTTCAGGCTTGGGCCTGGCCAGCGGCGACTGGCCCACAGCCAAGGCAGTCAGCAATGCTTTGGCTGGCGGCCCACGAACGAAGCATATCTATCATTCGCGGTTTCTGATGCGGGTGACCGAGCAGGCTACGGGGAAAGGCGTCGGTGTCCGTCAAGTTCAGGCCAACCCGGCGCACTATTACACCGCCCCTGGGTATACCTTCGCAGCTGATAAGCAACAGATAGCTGAAGACCTCGAGATCATCCGTTGCTGCCAGCCCGGCCTGGTGACCGTGGGTGGGGACTGGCTGGACATTCTGCTTGCGCAGCAGCAGTACGTTTTGCTCGACGCGATCCTGCGCCAGATGGAGGCTGTCATTCCAGCGGCCTCGCGGATTCTTCTAGGGTTCCACCCCAGCCCCAGCTTCTTGCAAATGCTGAGAGAACGATCATTCAGCGGAGCTGCAGTGCCGGTCAACTTGCTGAACATGCAATGCACAAGTTATTGCGCTTACTTGTCCCAGATCAAGGCCCGCTCTCGCCTTTATGCCGTGCATTGCCTGGCGGGTGGCGATATTCCTCTGAAGCCTGCGCTGCATTACGCCTTCCATCATCGTCAGGTCGACGCTTGTATTGTCGGCGCTACTAGTGTGCGGCACATCGATGCACTTGCGAGCTGCGAAGCTGGCTTAAGGAGTTTGACAAGATGAACGTGATTCTAATGCGTAGTGCGCGGCAGTTCGACGAGGGTTTATTGCATAACCACCTTCAGATATTACAGCGTGCACATGGCGACCTGCTAATATTGACCGGCCGTTCAACGTGCTATGCACAGGTGTTGGCACTGGCAAGCAGTCTGGATATCCAGACATTGGTCTTCGAGCAGGCATTATACGATCCGCAGCAGATTCATGGGGCCCGAAAGATGGATTGGCTGTTCGATCCCTATGCAGGTCGATGTGGCAGCCAGAGCCTTAACACGCTCTACCATGAGTTTGCTATCGAATTGGAAGCGATTATCTGCCGGCATTGCGAAAGAACGCTGGTGATTTATCTCGATCAGTTGCTGCTGGAAATCGCTTACGCGGTGTTGGCCAATCAACCCCTGCAGATGCTCCATTGCTTTTCGCTGTACCTCGAAGAACTGAGTGTAGCAATCCTCGCCAGGGTTCCGTTCAAGAGCGGGTTCCAAACGCTGTTGGTAAAATCCAATGTCACCCCGGCACAAGCGTTCGTCGGTAAGCCCGAGTTAAGACTGGTGAAATGACGCCCCAACGCTTTTGGCGTGATCTGCCAACTTACCCTGAATAAAGAGAAAAGGAGTGCTCATGGACCCACAACGTACGGACTATCTTGCGACAGAAGCTATTTACAACGGCGATTCGCTGCGAATCGGCGACGAGTTCGTCATGCACGAATGGGAGAGGCCGCTGATCCGCAGGATGGTAGAGGATCTCAAACTCACGCCTGACGACAACTTGCTGGAAATCGGCTTCGGCATGGGCATCTCGGCCAGCATCCTGCAAGAGTTCGGGCCGGCTTCTCATACAATTGTCGAGCCTCACCCACATGTGTTGGAGCAGGCCGAACGCTGGAAGACCGGGCGTGTAAACATTCAGTTGCACCCCGGCTATTGGCAGCAGCTTGACACCAGGGCTCAGCGTTACTCGGCGATCTTCTTTGATCCGTTCGCCGATGACATGGAGGCCGTCGACGATGAAAATCTCAGGTTTCTCAAGTTCGCCGCGCAGTCGCTGCTCGGTGATGGCGGACGCCTGGCCCTTTTTTGTATACGGCCCGTGCTGCCGTTGGAGTATCAACGTGTGATGTTCGAACACTATCGGCGGGTGGAAATCAGTTCGGTGCAGGTTGCTCCCAGGGATACCGCCAACCCGACGGTGGACTCTGACGGTCGAATGATTTCAGTCGTCTTGCACAAATAAGAAAACCACCATTGCGCCATTCTGGCCTATTTGCCGGACGTTCTTGGTCGGCAGGGAACAACAATAACGGTGATAGCGATGAGTAACTTTACAGCGAGTATTGGCCTGGCCGGCCTTCTGTGGTTCTTTGGCAGCCATGCATGGGCTCAGACGCAGGCCACGAAAGCATTGGCCCCGGCAGCGACTTCCGTAAGCAAGGCCATGACCATCATTTTTTTGCCGCCAAAGGGGCAGGAGGAGGCGTTCCTCAATACCTTCGTTAGCTCGCAGGCTGCGTACATGCAAACTTACGCTGGCAAGTCGAAGGAGGGAGTAAATGTAATAAACCTGATTCCTACCGAATTGGGTGAGCCGTTAATCCACCTGATGATCTACCGTGACTCGGCCACTTTCGAGCGGGCCAAGAAGATATTTGCCTCCCGCGAGGCCATGAGCAATTACATCGACGGCCATGTGAAAGCCTACGGCGGTTACCACATTCCCAAAGAGTATTTGCGTCATACAAAGGTGTACATGAGCACCGTACTCACCGAGTAATCGACTGGCGAATTTGGTCGTTGCGGTTTCTACGGCCAACCCAAGGCAAAAAGAGAGTTCGGGCTATGCGCGTGTTTATTGGGTCGCTAATGGTCGGTCTGGTGTTTGCGGTTTCCTCTGTACAAGGCGGTAATCAAGATGAGCCCTTTATGTTGACCAACGGTTGTATCAATTGTCACGGGTTCGAAGGGCAGCGCTCGCCGGGGGTGATTCCTTCTCTGGCTGGCCAGCCCGAGGCTTATCTGTACAAGACCTTGATGGCTTATCGCGACGGTACCCTCAAAGGCACGATCATGAATCGGATAATGCAAGAGTATGACGATCAGACGCTCAGGCAGTTCGCCCTCTATTACAGCCGCTTGCCCAGCGGATCACTGGGCCCGGATCGCAAGGACACTCCATGTCGATAAACCCAAAACGGAGGCTGCTGCTCAAGTGGCTGGCCACCGGTATCGGAGCTGCGTCGTTCCAGACGTTGGCCAGGCCAATGGTGCCCATGGCGACCCGCTTTTATGCCGTGTTGGTGATCGGCGGTGGTTTTGCAGGCGCGACTTTCGCTCGTACTCTCAGGCGCCTGGATGCCAACGTAAAGATCACTGTAATCGAGCCCTGCCAGCAGTATCACTGTTGCCCGCTGGGGGCCGAGTACTTGGTGGGCAAGCGGGCCGAAGAGACCTTGGTCTTTGGTTACGAGCAGTTACGCGCAGAAGGTATCGAGGTGATTCATCACAAGGCGCACTCGATAGATGCCAAGCGCAAAAAGGTCCGGCTAGCCGATGGTTCAGTGCTTGGCTATGACCGCTGTGTGGTGGCGACAGGTATTGGCTACAAGTACGACAGCATTGCCGGTTATAGCGAGGCGGTAGCCAGCCGCGTGCCCCATGCGTGGGGTGGCGGCGAGCAACTGCGGCTGCTACGGCAGCAGTTGGAGGCCATGCCCAACGGCGGTAATGTGCTGATCTCTGTTCCTGAGGACGACTACCGCTGCCCGCCCGGGCCGTATGAACGTGCCAGCCTGATTGCCGATTATCTCAAGGCTAACAAGCCTGATTCGCGAGTGATTATCCTGGATGCCAAACAGCGGTTCGCCAAGCAGGCGCAATTCGAGCAGGCTTGGACGCGTTTCTATGGTTACGGCAGCGAAAAGGCCCACATTCAGTGGATCGGTGCCCTGCAAGGGGGGGCCGTGCAAGGTTTCGACGAAGCTAAGGGCCAGTTACTGACAGCGGTAGGGGCAATCAGCGGTCAAGTCATCAATATTATTCCGCCGCAGCAGGCTGATGACTTTTCCCGGCACAACGGCTTGGCCGCCGAGCATGGCTGGTGCCCGGTCAACACCCAGACCCTGGAATCTCTGCTCGTACCGCATGTGCATGTGATCGGTGACGCAGCCTATGCTGAAAAACTCCCCAAGTCGGCCTTTGCCGCGGCATGCCAGGCCAGGGTCTGTGCCTTGGCCATCCATAGCCAGTTCCAGGGTTTGGCACTGCTCAGACCCGAATACATGAATGTCTGCTACAGCCTGTGTGGCGACAATTACGGCCTTTCGGTGGTGCTGCATTATCAGCATGACGCCACTAGCAATGTCATTGAGATCGAAACTTTGCTGGTCACGCCTCTGGACGCTAGCGACGAGGATCATCGTCTTGAAGCGCTGTCGGCCTATAGTATGTTCGACAGCCTGGTCAAAGAGGCATTTGGCTAGGCCTGCGGGAGCCAGCAAGGGCTGCGGGCGTTTTTATCGCTCGGAATTTGTCTTAAATATGATTCTCCGACACCGGTATCACCCGCCGCTCCTTCACCGCCTTGTAAGAAAAACTCGAATAGATCTCCTTCACCCCCGGCAAGCGCTGCAACACTTCGCGGGTGAACTCACCAAACGACTCAAGATCCCGCGCCAGAATCTCCAGCAGGAAGTCATAACGCCCGGAGATGTTGTGGCAGGCGACGATTTCGGGGATTTGCATCAGCCGCTGCTCGAAGGCCAGGGCCATGTCCTTGGTGTGCGACTCCATCATGATGCTGACGAACGCAGTAATGCCAAACCCCAGCGCCTTGGGCGAAAGGGTGGCCTGGTAGCCGGTGATGTAGCCGTTTTCTTCCAGCAGCTTGACCCGCCGCCAGCAGGGGGAAGTGGTCAGGGCGACCTGGTCGGCGAGCTCGGCAATGGTCAGGCGGGCGTTGTCCTGCAGGGCGGCGAGCAGGGCGCGGTCGGTGCGGTCAAGGGTCGAAGGCATGCTTTGCCCTCCTGCGTTGGTTTTTGTTGTTTTTGTTGCCGAACTGCCGCCAATTGCTGGGCAAGATTGGAAAAATCGCAGGCAGCCGGTGGCATAAGCTTATAACAAACCCCAAGAGGCTGTTGCCATGGACGACTCCCGTCACACAGGTTTTGCTACCCGTGCCATTCACCACGGCTACGATCCGCTAAGCCACGGCGGCGCGCTGGTGCCACCGGTGTACCAGACCGCCACCTACGCTTTCCCCTCCGTCGAATTCGGCGCTGCGTGCTTTGCCGGCGAAGAGGCCGGGCACTTCTATAGCCGCATCTCCAACCCCACCCTGGCCTTGCTGGAGCAGCGCATGGCGTCGCTCGAGGGCGGCGAGGCGGGGTTGGCGCTGGCCTCGGGCATGGGGGCGATCACCTCCACGCTGTGGACGCTGCTACGCCCGGGCGACGAGCTGATCGTCGGCGGCACCTTGTACGGCTGCACGTTCGCCTACCTGCACCATGGCATCGGTGAGTTCGGGGTGAAGATCCGCCACGTCGACCTTAACGACATCGCGGCACTCAAGGCGGCGATCACCGCAAAAACCCGAATGATCTACTTCGAAACCCCGGCCAACCCCAACATGCAACTGGTGGATATCGCCGCCGTGGCCGAGGTCGCCCATGGCCATGACCTGAGCATCGTGGTCGACAACACCTACTGCACCCCTTACCTGCAGCGGCCGCTGGAGCTGGGCGCCGACCTGGTGGTGCATTCGGCCACCAAGTACCTGTCGGGCCATGGCGATATCACCGCCGGGCTGGTGGTGGGGCGCAAGGCGCTGGTGGATCGCATTCGCCTTGAGGGGCTCAAGGACATGACCGGCGCGGTGCTCTCGCCCCATGATGCGTCGCTGCTGATGCGCGGCATCAAAACCCTGGCCCTGCGCATGGACCGCCACTGCGCCAATGCCCAGCAAATGGCCGAGTACCTGGCGCGTCAGCCGCAGGTGGAGCTGATTCGCTACCCGGGCCTGGCGAGCTTCGCGCAGCATGGCCTGGCGATGCGGCAGATGCGCTTGCCGGGTGGCATGATCGCGTTTGAGCTCAAAGGTGGCATCGAGGCCGGGCGACGTTTCATGAACGCCCTGGGGTTGTTTGCCCGCGCCGTGAGCCTGGGGGATGCCGAGTCGCTGGCCCAGCACCCGGCGAGCATGACCCATTCCAGCTACACGCCGCAGGAGCGCGCCGAGCATGGTATTTCGGAAGGCTTGGTGCGGTTGTCGGTAGGGTTGGAGGATATCGAAGACCTGCTGGCAGACGTCAGTCAGGCGCTGCTGTTTATCGATGGATTATCCAGTTCCTCTTTGAAGAGTATTAGTTGAGATAAACTGGGGCCGTAGGTTTTTGAGTGCCTCTCAGAAAGTTTGAAGCGGTCCGATATCGACTGTGTGGCGTCCGAGAACCTAAGGATATGATGCTGAGTTTGCAGCCGCGCATGTTATTTGTCAGGTGCGCTTCTATGTATTTTGCGAAATAAACCGGTAGCCGCCAGTGACGAAATAAACGATAGCATGTAAGTGAGCGCAGCCATGTACATAGGCAGTGCGCTGTTTGAGTAGGCAAGAGCGATGAGCGTGCCCAACGCTGCTGTCGTAAGAGACGGCAGAAGCTCAAAAATAAATATTAGTGTCTTGGGTGGCCTGTCGTTGAGTAGCCTGTTGATCAGGGTGGCGCACACCATGGAAAGTGCTGAAAATACAGTGAATATAAATAAGAGGGTAATGTAGATGTATAGGGCAGGTATTCCTGAAGTGTCATGCGGGTCGTAAGGGTTCTCAGGTGTGCCGTTCGAGCCTGCGAATAATATTGCGGTGGCGGCCATGTTGAATGTGATGGTGAGTATTTTATACGCCGATTTTGACAGGCTCATGCGTCACCTCGAAAGCCAGAGTTGAATAAATTGGAAGTTTGAATCGATTTGAATGGATGTGGGTGGTGTGATGTTGTTGATACTTACTTGGCTGGATGCCCTTTGTCCGGCAGCCAATGTGCAACGGCTCGGAACGGCGTGAACCAACCTCCAGAAAACTCGATGAATTGGGCCAATGGTGAAGTGTCAAGGTTTGCTTTGGTCTGATCAAACGCTTGGTTCCAGGCATCTAGTATGCTGATGTTCGAACTGTTCAGCATTATCGCATCAGCAATTGATCCGGTTTTGAACTCGCGAATTACGAAGTGGTGCTCTGTGTGCTTGGCTATTTTGCCTGGCTAGAGTTTTTTGGTGTGTCAGAAGGCGGGCCTCAGTGATGTAGGGGCACTCCCGAACATTTGTAGGATTATCGCGGATGCGCTCACATGCATCGGGGTCAGGTGAGTTTTAGCTTGCAGAGCGTAGAACGAAGATGGACGCAGCAACCTAAGTAGGCTGTTTTTTGTCAAATATCATCTGCAGAAGTGGCAAATGTGCTTTCCGGGCGGGACGATCATCTGCGCGGCGATGAGTGCCCGGCGGGCATGACCCATTCCAGCTATATGCCGCAGGAGCGCGCTGAGCATGGCATTTCGGAAGTGTTGGTGCGGTTGTCGATGGGGCTGGAGGATATCGAAGAACTGCTGGCGGATGTGCGACAGGCGTTGCAGGTGAGTTGAACTGTTCGGGCCCTATCGTCGGCAAACCGGCTCTCATAGAACTGCACATAAATCATTGATTTAGCGAGGACCTGTGGGAGCGGGCTTGTCGGGGTGCCGAACCACCGCGAAGCAGGCGACGCGGTGTCTGGCACCGGCTTCGCCGGTGTTCGCGGGCAAGCCCGCTCCCACAAGGGCCGCGGCGGGTTCGTGCCCAGTTCTCTGCGCGACAGCGCAGCCCGAAGGGCTGGGTGATCTCCTGCAGGGGAGCGCAGGCCATTGCCGGCGACGGGGCACAAAAAAGGCCGCTTGCGCGGCCTTTTTCATGTCGGTCGAATCAACGCTTGAGCCCGTAGCTCTCGTCGAGCATGCCCGGTGAGTTCGGGGTTTTCGGCGCGTAGTCGCGTGGCACTTCGGCGGTGTCCTTCGGCGGCGTCAGGCGGTCGCGCGGGCCTTGGCTGGCTTCGGAGTGCAGCGCGGCCAGCAGGCGCTGGCGGGTCAGTTCGTCCAGGGCCAGGCGGTTGGCGCCATCGGCCAGGTGGTCCTGGACGTCCTGGTAGCTCTGGGTCAGCTTGCGCACCAGCGACGCGGTGCTGTTGAAGTGGGTGACCACCTCGTTCTGATAAGTGTCGAAACGCTGCTGGATGTCATCCAGCTGGCGCTGTGTATTGCTGGGCGCCGCATTGGGCAGCAGGCGGGCCAGCGCGAAACCTGCAACGACACCGATGACCAGGGCCAGGGTCGGCAGCAACCAAACAAGGAGCGAGTGTTCCACGAGTCCTTCCTCTATAAACGGCTTTGCTTTACGTTAACGGCTCAGACCTGCGCTGTATACCGCGAGCGATCGCAAATCAGAACAGAATTCCTCAGCTAGACGTGTCGACCCTCCCCGAGGTCACGGAGTAGTGCCTTGCTTATCCGCGAAACCCCCTTGTTCATCGATGGCCCGAGCGGCCCGCTGGAAGCCTTGTACCTGGACGTGGCCGATGCCCGCGGCGCGGTGCTGATCTGCCACCCCAACCCGGTCCAGGGCGGCACCATGCTCAACAAGGTGGTTTCGACCCTGCAGCGCACGGCCCGTGACGCGGGCTACGTGACCCTGCGCTTCAACTACCGCGGCGTCGGCCAGAGCGCCGGCAGCCACGACATGGGCGCGGGCGAAGTGGCCGATGCCGAGGCTGTGGCCGCCTGGCTGCGCGAACAGCACCCTGAGCTGCCGTTGGTGCTGATGGGCTTCTCGTTCGGCGGCTTTGTCGCCACCAGCCTGGCTGGCCGCCTGGAAGCTGCCGGGGCAACCCTGCAGCACCTGTTCATGATCGCCCCGGCCGTGATGCGCCTGACGGCGGACTTCCCGCTGCCACAGCGCTGCCCGATCACCCTGGTGCAGCCAGACAGCGACGAAGTGGTCGAGCCGCAACTGGTCTACGACTGGTCCGAGGCCCTGCCGCGCCCCCATGAGCTGCTGAAAGTGGCAGAATGCGGACACTTCTTCCATGGCAAGCTGACCGATCTGAAGGATCTGCTGCTGCCGCGCCTTTCGAACTGAGCCAAGCCTGAATAAGCGAACACCATGACCACGCGCATCCTTACCGGTATCACCACCACCGGCACCCCGCACCTGGGCAACTACGCCGGTGCCATTCGCCCGGCAATCCTCGCCAGCCAGCAGCCGGGCGTCGACTCGTTCTACTTCCTGGCCGACTACCACGCCCTGATCAAGTGCGACGACCCGCTGCGTATCCAGCGCTCGCGCCTGGAAATCGCCGCCACCTGGCTGGCCGGCGGCCTGGACCCGGCCAAGGTGACCTTCTACCGCCAGTCCGATATCCCCGAAATCCCCGAGCTGACCTGGCTGCTGACCTGTGTCGCGGCCAAGGGCCTGCTCAACCGTGCCCACGCCTACAAGGCTTCGGTGGACAAGAACGTCGAGGCCGGTGAAGACCCGGACGCCGGCGTGACCATGGGCCTGTTCAGCTACCCGGTGCTGATGGCTGCGGACATCCTGATGTTCAACGCCAACAAGGTGCCGGTGGGCCGTGACCAGATCCAGCACGTGGAAATGGCCCGCGACATCGGCCAGCGCTTCAACCACCTGTTCGGCCAGGGCCAGGACTTCTTCGCCTTGCCGGAGGCGGTGATCGAGGAGAGCGTGGCCACCTTGCCTGGCCTGGACGGTCGCAAGATGTCCAAGAGCTACGACAACACCATCCCGCTGTTCACCAGCGCCAAAGAGATGAAAGACGCGATTTCGCGCATCGTCACCGACTCCCGCGCGCCGGGCGAGGCGAAGGACCCGGACAACTCGCACCTGTTCACCCTGTTCCAGGCGTTCTCTACGCCGGCGCAGTGCGCGGAATTTCGCGATGAGCTGCTGCAGGGCCTGGGCTGGGGCGAGGCCAAGCAGCGCCTGTTCCAGCTGCTGGACGGCCAACTGGCAGAAAAGCGCGAGCACTACCATCAGCTGATTTCGCGCCCCTCGGACCTCGAAGACATCCTGCTGGCCGGCGCCGCCAAGGCCCGCAAGACCGCCACCCCGTTCCTCGAGCAACTGCGCGAGGCCGTTGGCCTGCGTTCGTTCCGCAGCAGCGTGCAGGCTGGCACCGAAGTGAAGAAAAAGGCCGCCAAGAGCGCGCGCTTTGTCAGCTTCCGTGACGAGGACGGCAGCTTCCGCTTCCGCCTGCTGGCCGCCGATGGCGAGCAATTGCTGCTGTCGCGCAGCTTCGCCGATGGCAAGAGCGCAGGTGCGGTGAGCAAGCAGCTGCAGCAGGGCGGTGAGGCAGATGTACGCATCGAAGGGCTGGGCTTCAGCCTATGGCTGGCTGGCGAGCAGGTGGCCGAGGGGCCGCAGTTCGCCAACAGCGATGCGCGTGACGCCGCGGTGCAGAGCCTGCGCGAAGCGCTGCAGCCGGCTCAGGAGTAATTTTCCGTGGGAGCGGGCTTGCCCCGCGATGGCGTCCGGAAGAGCAATATCGCTCCCTGACCCAACGCCGATCGCGGGGCAAGCCCGCTCCCACGGGGTAAATCCTGCGCGCATTAGTCGCATGTATCATTGCCATCAAGCGGGCCGGTCGCTACAGTGACGGCCCGTTTTTTGTTGCCTCGCTAACGAATCATGACTCCCTTAGAACGCTATCAAGCAGATCTGAAACGTCCCGACTTCTTCCATGACGCGGCGCAGGAAACTGCGGTGCGTCACCTGCAGCGCCTGTACGACGACCTGGTACACGCGCAGAACAACAAGCCGGGTATGTTCGGCAAGCTGTTCGGCAAGAAGGAGCAGACCCCGGTCAAGGGCCTGTACTTCTGGGGCGGGGTAGGGCGAGGCAAGACCTACCTGGTCGACACTTTCTATGAAGCGCTGCCGTTCAAGCAGAAGATGCGCACGCACTTCCACCGCTTCATGAAGCGTGTGCACGAAGAAATGAAAACCCTCAAGGGCGAGAAGAACCCGCTGACCATCATTGCCAAGCGCTTCAGCGAAGAGGCCAAGGTGATCTGCTTCGACGAGTTCTTCGTCTCGGACATCACCGACGCGATGATCCTCGGCACCCTGATGGAAGAGCTGTTCAAGAACGGCGTGTCGCTGGTGGCCACCTCCAACATCGTGCCGGACGGCCTGTACAAGGACGGCCTGCAACGCGCGCGCTTCCTGCCGGCCATCGCCATGATCAAGCAGTACACCGACGTGGTGAACGTCGACAGTGGCGTGGACTACCGCCTGCGTCACCTGGAGCAGGCCGAACTGTTCCACTTCCCGCTCAACGACGCCGCCCACCAGAGCATGCGTGCCAGCTTCAAGGCGCTGACCCCGGAGTGCACCCAGGCGGTCGAGAACGACGTGCTGATGATCGAGAACCGCCCGATCAACGCCCTGCGTACCTGCGACGATGTTGCCTGGTTCGACTTCCGTGCCCTGTGCGACGGGCCGCGCAGCCAGAACGACTACATCGAGCTGGGCAAGATCTTCCATGCCGTGCTGCTGAGCAACGTCGAGCAGATGGGCGTGACCACCGATGACATCGCCCGCCGTTTCATCAACATGGTGGACGAGTTTTACGACCGCAACGTCAAGCTGATCATCTCGGCCGAGGTCGAGTTGAAGGACCTCTATACCGGTGGGCGCCTGAGCTTCGAGTTCCAGCGTACGCTGAGCCGCTTGCTGGAAATGCAGTCCCACGAGTTCCTGTCGCGCGCGCACAAGCCGTAAGCCAGGGCCGCAAACATCGCGGGGCAAGCCCGCTCCCACGGCCTTCCGTGGGAGCGGGCTTGCCCCGCGATGCGTTTCAGGCTTCCTGCATGAACTGCTGCCGATACTGGTTCGGCGAAAGCCCCGTGTGCTGGCGGAACAACCGCGCAAAGAAGCTCGCATCGTCGTAGCCCACCTCGTAACTGATGGTCTTGATGCTCTTGCGCGTGCTCGACAGCAGGCCCTTGGCCGTCTCGATGCGCAGCCGCTGCAGGTAGTGCAGCGGCTTGTCGCCGGTGGCGCTCTGGAAACGGCGCATGAAGTTGCGAATGCTCATGCCGTGGTTGCGGGCCACGTCCTCGAAACGGAACTTGTCGGCGAAGTGCTCTTCGAGCCAGTGCTGGATCTGCAGGATGATCAGGTCCTGGTGCAGCTTCTGCCCGCCGAAGCCCATGCGCCCCGGGGTATAGCTGCGCTGCACCTCGTAGAGAATGTCGCGGGCCACGGCGCGGGCCACGTTGGCACCGCAGAAGCGCTCGATCAGGTAGATGTACAGGTCGCAGGCCGATGTAGTGCCGCCTGCGCAGTACAGGTTGTCGGCGTCGGTCAGGTGCTTGTCCTGGTTCAGCCGCACTTTGGGGAAGCGCTCCTCGAAACTGCCAAAGAATCGCCAGTAGGTGGTCGCCTCCTTGCCGTCCAGCAGGCCGGACTCGGCCAGCCAGAACACCCCGCTGGCCTCGGCGCACAGCACCGCGCCACGGGCATGTTGCGCGCGCAGCCAGGGCAGCACTTGCGGGTAGCGTTGCAACAGGTTGTCGAAGTCGTCCCAGAACGCCGGGAGGATGATCACGTCGGCGTCGTCCAGGCCGCCGTCGACCGGCAGCTGCACGTTGCTGAAACTGTCCACGGGCAGGCCGTCCGGGCTCACCAGGCCGATTTCGAACATCGGTTGCAGGCCCAGGCCCAGCTGCTTGCTGTAGCGCAGGCTGGCCAGGTGGAAGAAGTCCTTGGCCTGCATCAGTGTCGAAGCGAACACTTTATCAATGGCCAGGATGCTGACGCGCCGCAGCGACGCGGGGGGTTGGGTAAACATCATTGTCATTGTTCTTATAGGGTAGAGTGGTCAATCACCGGCTGGATCGTCTTATTTTTTGGCGATTGTGTCTAGCCCGATGAATCGAGCCGCCTGATTCGCGGGCAAGCCCGCTCCCACAGGTTCTGCACGGGCCCTGAGGGCAGTGAAATCCTGTGGGAGCGGGCTTGCCCGCGAAGGGCGCGATACAGATCCAGGCTCAAGGCGCCGGATTCGGCTGCTCCTGGTGAATGGCCTCGATCGCTGCCAGCAGCTCATCGCTCAGCACAAGGGCCTGGCTGTCGATGTTGCTCTGCAGTTGCTCCACTGAGGTGGCGCCAATGATGTTGCTGGTCACGAACGGCTGGCGGGTGACGAAGGCCAGGGCCATCTGCGCCGGGTCCAGGCCGTGGGCCTGGGCCAGTTGCACGTAGCGGCTGCAGGCGGCCACGGTCTGCGGGTTGGAGTAGCGGGCGAAGCGGCTGAACAGGGTCAGGCGGCCTTTTTCTGGGCGGGCGCCGTTTTCGTACTTGCCCGAGAGCATGCCGAAGGCCAATGGCGAGTAGGCCAGCAGGCCGCATTGCTCGCGGATCGCCACCTCGGCCAGGCCCACCTCGAAGCTGCGGTTGAGCAGGTTGTAGGGGTTCTGGATCGACACCGCCCGTGGCCAGCCTCGGCTTTCGGCCAGGTGCAGGAACTTCATGGTGCCCCACGGGGTTTCGTTGGACAGGCCGATGTGGCGGATCTTGCCGGCGCGCACTTGCTCGTCCAGCACCTCCAGGGTTTCTTCCAGCGGGGTGAACAGGTCGTGGGGCAGGTGCTGGTAGCCCAGCTTGCCGAAGAAGTTGGTGCTGCGCTCGGGCCAGTGCAGCTGGTAGAGGTCAATGCGGTCGGTGTGCAGGCGCTTGAGGCTCTCGTCCAGCGCCGCGACGATGTGCTGGCGGTTGTGCCTGAGCTGGCCGTCGCGGATGTGGCTGATGCCGTTGCCGGGGCCGGCGACCTTGCTGGCCAGCACCCAGTCGTCACGGTCGCCGTGCTCGCGGAACCAGTTGCCGATGATGCGCTCGGTGGCGGCGTAGGTCTCGGGGCGGGGCGGCACCGGGTACATTTCGGCGGTGTCGATGAAGTTGATGCCGCTGGCCTTGGCCAGTTTGATCTGCTCGAAAGCCTCGTCCTGGGTGTTCTGCTCACCCCAGGTCATGGTGCCCAGGCACAGGGCGCTGACGTCGAGGTCGGTACGACCGAGCTTGCGGTATTCCATCGGGAAGACGCTCCTTGGCAAAGATGCCCATAAAAGCAGGTTGAAATTTTCTGTGCAATCTGGATAATTCTGCAGCTCTTCGCGTGGCGGAAGTGATGCACCACCACGATGCAAGAACCTTTGTCGAACATTGGCGTGCCCGACCCGAGCCCCCAAAAGCGTCAGCGTTCGGCTGCGCGTTTGCCCTTGGCAATCCGTGCACTATCCAGTAAGATTCGCCGTCTATTTTTCGCTGGGCGGCCTCTGAGGCTTTAGAGAATGAAAACTTTTACTGCTAAACCGGAAACAGTAAAGCGCGAGTGGTTCGTAGTCGACGCCGCTGGCCAGACCCTGGGTCGTCTGGCTACCGAAATCGCTAGCCGCCTGCGTGGCAAGCACAAACCAGAATACACCCCTCACGTTGACACCGGCGACTACATCGTCGTAATCAACGCCGAGCAAATTCGTGTAACTGGCGCCAAGTCTTCCGACAAGATGTACTACTCCCACTCCGGCTTCCCGGGCGGCATCAAGGAAATCAACTTCGAGAAGTTGATCGCCAAGGCCCCTGAGCGTGTCATCGAAACCGCGGTCAAAGGCATGCTGCCGAAGAACCCGCTGGGTCGCGACATGTACCGCAAGCTGAAAGTGTACGCGGGTGCAGCTCACCCACACACTGCTCAGCAGCCTCAAGAACTGAAGATCTAACGGGATAGTTCATTATGTCGGCGACTCAAAACTACGGCACTGGCCGTCGCAAGACCGCAACCGCTCGCGTCTTCCTGCGTCCGGGCACCGGTAACATTTCCATCAACAACCGTTCTCTGGACGTGTTCTTCGGCCGCGAAACCGCTCGCATGGTTGTTCGCCAGCCGCTGGAACTGACCGAGACCGTTGCCAAGTTCGACATCTACGTCACCGTTTCCGGTGGTGGTGTCAGCGGTCAGGCCGGTGCAATCCGCCACGGCATCACCCGCGCCCTGATGGAATACGACGAAACCCTGCGTGGCGCCCTGCGTCGTGCCGGCTACGTCACCCGCGACGCTCGTGAAGTTGAGCGTAAGAAAGTGGGCCTGCGTAAAGCACGTAAGCGTCCTCAGTACTCCAAGCGTTAATACCGCTTCGGCAGTCCGAAAAGCCCGGTTCTTCGAACCGGGCTTTTTTTATGTCTTGAACTAACCTTGTCAGCTATCCGTGGCCGTTTGTCGCATAGACGCAGATCAAGCAATGCGCAGGTTGTGGCCCGCCGGGCGGGTAATCACCTTGTCACTGTGTGGGTATGTTTCTTACCATTGCGAGCAAATTTGGGTGCCACCGATATACCTAAGTAGATGCCTGTTTTAACAGGCCAAGCAAGCTGATGGGAGAGGACTGAATGAGCAATGACGGCGTCAACGCAGGCCGGCGCCGCTTCCTCGTAGCCGCGACATCCGTGGTCGGGGCGGCGGGGGCAGTGGGGGCAGCGGTACCGTTCGTGGGGTCATGGTTTCCCAGTGCCAAGGCGAAGGCTGCCGGTGCACCGGTGAAGGTCAATATCGCCAAGGTCGAGCCTGGGCAGCAGATGGTTGCCGAGTGGCGGGGGCAGCCGGTGTTCATCGTCCGGCGAACGCAGGAGATTCTGGCCAACCTGAAGAAGATCGAGGGTGACCTGTCCGACCCGCAGTCCAAGGCGTCGGTGCAGCCCACCTACGTCGACCCCGAGGTGCGCTCGATCAAGCCCGAGATCCTCATCCTGGTCGGCCTGTGCACGCACCTTGGGTGCTCGCCAACCTTCCGCCCTGAAGTCGCCCCGGCAGACCTTGGGCCGAAGTGGGTCGGCGGTTACTTCTGCCCCTGCCACGGTTCGCACTACGACCTGGCCGGGCGCGTCTACAAATCCCAGCCAGCGCCTCTCAACCTGCCAGTGCCCCCGCACTCGTACGAGACCGACGAAGTCATCGTCATCGGCGTCGATCAGGAGAAGGCATGATGAGCAAGTTCATGGATTGGATCGATGCGCGCTTCCCCGCCACAAAAATGTGGGAAGACCATCTGAGCAAGTATTACGCGCCCAAGAACTTCAACTTCCTGTACTTCTTCGGCTCGCTGGCACTGCTGGTACTGGTCAACCAGATCGTTACCGGCGTGTGGCTGACCATGAGCTTCACCCCCTCGGCAGAAGAGGCCTTCGCCTCGGTCGAGTACATCATGCGCGATGTCGAGTACGGCTGGATTTTGCGCTACCTGCACTCCACCGGCGCTTCGGCGTTCTTCATCGTGGTCTACCTGCACATGTTCCGCGGCCTGCTGTACGGCTCGTACCAGAAGCCCCGCGAGCTGGTGTGGCTGTTCGGCATGCTGATCTACCTGGCGCTGATGGCCGAAGCATTCATGGGTTACCTGCTGCCGTGGGGCCAGATGTCGTACTGGGGCGCCCAGGTGATCATCTCGCTGTTCGGCGCCATCCCGGTGATCGGCGGCGACCTGACGCAGTGGATCCGCGGTGACTACCTGATCTCCGGCATCACCCTGAACCGCTTCTTCGCCCTGCATGTGGTGGCCCTGCCGATCGTGATTCTCGGCCTGGTGGTGTTGCACATCCTGGCGCTGCACGAAGTGGGGTCGAACAACCCCGATGGCGTCGACATCAAGAAGAAAAAGGACGAGAACGGCATCCCGCTGGACGGCATTCCGTTCCACCCGTACTACACCGTCAAAGACATTGTCGGGGTGGTGGTGTTCCTCTTCGTGTTCTGCGCCGTGGTGTTCTTCTTCCCGGAAATGGGCGGTTACTTCCTGGAAAAACCGAACTTCGAGCAGGCCAACGCCTTCAAGACCCCTGAGCACATTGCCCCGGTGTGGTACTTCACGCCCTTCTACGCAATCCTGCGTGCAGTGCCCGACAAGCTGTTCGGCGTGATCGCCATGGGTGCGGCAATCGCCGTGCTGTTCGTGCTGCCCTGGCTCGACCGCAGTCCAGTGCGCTCCATGCGCTACAAGGGCTGGCTGAGCAAAGTCTGGCTGCTGGTGTTCTGCGTGGCCTTCGTCATCCTCGGCGTGTTGGGCGTGCTGGCGCCAACCCCGGGGCGTACCTTGCTGTCGCAGGTGTGCACGGTGCTGTACTTCGCCTACTTCCTGCTGATGCCGTTCTACACAAGGCTCGAGAAGACCAAACCGGTTCCGGAAAGGGTGACTGGCTGATGAAAAAGTTGATTGCAGTATTTTTGCTGGCACTGATGCCTGGCCTTTGCTTCGCTGCCGAACATGGTCTGGAGCTGGACAAGGTCGACATCGACCTGACTGACAAGGCCGCCATGCAGGACGGGGCGCGCACCTTCGCCAACTATTGCATGGGTTGCCACAGCGCCAAGTTCCAGCGTTATGAGCGGGTTGCCGACGACCTGGGCATCCCCCACGAGCTGATGTTGGAAAACCTGGTGTTCACCGGTGCCAAGATCGGCGACCACATGCAGATCGGCATGCAGCCCAACGATGCCAAGACCTGGTTCGGCGCAGCGCCGCCCGACCTCACCTTGGTCGCCCGGGTGCGTGGCAACGACTGGCTGTACAGCTACCTGCGCAGCTTCTACGAGGACAAGTCGCGCCCTTGGGGGGTGAACAACAAGGTCTTCCCCAACGTTGGCATGCCTAACGTGCTGGCGGGCCTGCAGGGCAACCAGGTGATCGGTTGCAAGCAGATCCAGACTGTGGTCGACGGCAAGAAGCAATACGACCCGCTGACCGGCAGCCCGCTGACCCATGAAGCGTGCGACCAGCTGACCGTGGAGGAGAAATCCGGTACCCTGACCACCGAGCAGTTCGACGAGAAGGTCAAGAACCTGGTGACCTTCCTGGCCTATTCGGCCAACCCGGTCAAACTGGAAAGCCAGCGCATCGGTACTTACGTGTTGCTGTACCTGGCTTTCTTCTTCGTGTTCGCCTACTTGCTCAAGCGCGAATACTGGAAGGACGTGCACTGATCACGCAGTAATTTCTGGTAGTTGAACGCGCCCGGGCTGGCCTAGCAATTTTGCTAGGCCAGCCCGGGCGCGTTTTCATTTAGAGTTTCAACAAGCATCCCGTGCGAGGAGGCGCTACATGGGCGCAACCAACAGGTTAGCCTGCTATTCCGACCCCGCTGATCACTACTCTCACCGCGTGCGCCTGGTGCTCGCCGAGAAGGGTGTGGAGGTACAGATCATCGATGTCGATGCCAGTCGTCTGCCGCCCAAGCTGGTCGAGGTAAACCCGTACGGCAGCGTGCCCACCCTGGTCGACCGCGACCTGGCGCTGTACGAGTCGAGCGTGGTCATGGAGTATCTCGAGGAGCGTTACCCGCACCCGCCGCTGATGCCGGTATACCCGGTGGCCCGTGGCAACAGCCGCCTGCTGATGCACCGCATCCAGCGCGACTGGTGCTCGCTGGCCGATACCCTGCTGGACAAGCGCAGCACCGATGCCGCGCGTACCCAGGCGCGCAAGGAGCTGCGCGAGAGCTTCACCGGCGTGGCGCCGCTGTTCGGCGAAATGCCTTGCTTCATGAGTGAGGAGCAAAGCCTGGTGGATTGCTGTCTACTGCCCATCCTCTGGCGTTTGCCGGTGATGGGTATCGAATTGCCGCGGCAAGCCAAGCCGCTGCTGGATTACATGGAGCGACAGTTCGCCCGCGAGCCTTTCCAGGCGAGCCTGTCTGCTGCAGAACGTGAAATGCGCAAGCTTTAAGGAGCCGTTGATGAACTCCAGTCGCCCCTATCTGGTTCGAGCGCTGTACGAGTGGATCGTCGACAACGATTGCACGCCCCACATGCTGGTCAATGCCGAATTTCCGGCAGTCCAGGTACCTGCCGGTTTTGCCAGCGATGGCCAGATCGTGCTGAACATCTCCCCAAGTGCCGTGCGCAGCCTGCACATGGATAACGACGCGGTGAGTTTCGAAGGCCGCTTCGGTGGTGTAGCCCATTCGCTGTATGTGCCGGCCGGCGCGATCATGGGCATTTACGCCCGTGAGAATGGCCAGGGCATGGTATTCGAGCTGGAGCCGCCGCAGGACGACGACCTGGAACTGGACGACGACAGTGTAGAGCCGGATGACGATGGCCCGCCGGAAGGCGGCCAGCCACCACGCCCTAGCGGCCGGCCTAGCCTGAAAGTGGTCAAGTAACAAAAAAGGCGATCCAACCGGATCGCCTTTTTTATGCTTGCCGCCGGAGCCTCAGAGCTCCTTGATGGTTTGCACCTGGTCCTTGTTCACCCGGTTGCGCTTGCCGTCGAGCTGTTCGAACTCGTAGAAGCCCGAGGTGCGATCGTAGTGCGGGGTGTCGAGGGTCTGCAGTTCGCGGCCGTCGTTAAGGGTGATTACGTTCGGGTTGGCGCAGCCGGCCAGGGTGGCGATGGCGCCGAGCAGCAGGGCGGGCAGGAGCTTGTTCATGCGGGGTAATCCTGGGCAGGAGGGTAGGGCTGTTGCGGATTCATCGCGGGGCAAGCCCGCTCCCGCGTGGGAGCGGGCTTGCCCCGCGAGAGGGTGGTGAAATCAGTCGATGTATTCGAACAAGCGCACGATCTTCTGCACGCCGGAAACGCCCTGCACCACGCTGGTGGCGGCGTTGCCTTCCTGCTGCGTCACCAGGCCCAGCAGGTAGACGATACCGTTCTCGGTGATCACCTTGACCCGCGAGCCCGGCACGTTGGCGTCGGTGAGCATCTGGGTCTTGATCTTGGTGGTCAGCCAGGCGTCGTTGTTGCGCGCAAGGATGGACGAGGGCTGCATGACCTGGATTTCGTTATGCACCTTCTTGACTCGCTGCACCTGGCTGGCAGTTTGCTCGGCCAGGGCCTTGAGGTCGGCGCGCGGGGTCTGGCCGGCCAGCAGCACGACACCGTTGTAGCTGCTGACGACGATGTGCGAGCCCTGGTCCAGGTCCGGGTTGGCCTTGGAGATGTTGACCGCCGCCTTGGTTTCGATCAGCGAATCGTCGATCTTGCTGCCGATGGTGCGGGTGCCGCGGTCATCCTCGATGGGCGAGTTGCGGGCCGAGGTCAGCACCGAGCTGCAGCCGGTGATGCCGAGACACAGGGTGAGGGCCATCAGGCCGAGGCGCTTGGGGATCATTCTTCACTCCCGAACAGTTGGCTGTCGATCAGGTCGCACAGACAGTGGATCGCCAGCAGGTGGACTTCCTGGATACGAGCGGTGACCGTCGAAGGCACGCGGATTTCCACGTCTTCGGGCAGCAGCAGCGAAGCCATGCCGCCACCGTCGCGCCCGGTCAAGGCTACGACAATCATTTCGCGGTCGTGTGCGGCCTGGATCGCCTGGATCACGTTGGCCGAGTTGCCGCTGGTGGAGATCGCCAGCAGTACGTCGCCGGGCTGGCCTAGGGCGCGAATCTGCTTGGAGAATACTTCGTTGTAGCTGTAGTCGTTGGCGATCGAGGTGATCGTCGAGCTGTCGGTGGTCAGGGCGATGGCCGGCAGGCTCGGGCGCTCGCGCTCGAAGCGGTTGAGCAGTTCCGAAGAGAAATGCTGGGCGTCGCCGGCCGATCCGCCGTTGCCGCAGGCGAGCATCTTGCCGTCGCTGAGCAGGGCGTTGACCATGACCAGGCTGGCCTGCTCGATGTGAGGTGCCAGGATGTCCATTGCCTGTTGCTTGGTGTCGATGCTGGCCTGGAACAGCCGGCGAATTCGGGATTGCATGTCCATCTGGTGTGACCTTAAGTGGGGCGGTGGCCTTTGCTGTGCGCAACAGCGACCAGCCCGCGAAACATAGAGCAAAAAATTCGGTAAGGGTTCAGCACTCGAAGGCGTTTTTCAGCCAAAGAAGCGGTTGCCCAGCATGCCCCTGGCCCTGCAATGCGACTACGTCGAAACGGCAGGGGTGAGCGGCCCAGCGGGGGTGTTGCTGCAGGAAAAGGTTGGCGGCCAGCGCCAGTCGCTTCTGCTTGCGCCCGTCGATGCTGCCGAGCGCGCCACCGAAGCCCGCGTGTAGCCGGTAGCGGACTTCGACGAATACTACTGTATCGGCGTCGAGCATGACCAGATCAAGCTCGCCGCCCTTGCATCGCCAGTTGCGTGTCAACAGTGCCAGGCCGTGGCCCTGGAGATGCTCCAGGGCCTGGTCTTCGGCGGCATTGCCGGCGCGCGTGGGCGATGCGTGGGGCATCAGCGCGGGGTGTCCGGCAGGCGCTTGACCTGGCCACCAGCGAACTCGGCCCACGGCAGTTGGCGCTCGACGCGCTGGCTGGCGTTGATGCTCAGGCTACCCGACAGGCCTTCGACGCGGTTGTCCGGCAGTGCCTTCAACTGGCCCAGGCGCGGAGCCAGGCTGTAGGCGTCGACGCCCATGGCGTACAGGCGCCCGAGGCTGCCGGCGGCCTGCGGCCATTGCTGCACCACCTGCTGGCGCAGGCTGTTGGTGGTGTCCAGCAGCCAAGGCGTTTCGCAGAAGCGGATACCGTTCATGTCGTTGTACTGGTTGACGTCACCGCTTGCGCTGTACAGGTTGGAGGTGGCGTACACCGGTACGTCGCCGGCGTACTGGAAGTTCAGGGTCGGCTTGATCTGCTGGGCCTGCTGCGGGGTGGCGGCGAGGAAGATGAAGTCGATGTCCTGGCGGCGCGACGGTTGCGCGGCGATGCTGCCACCAACGGTGCTTTGCAGGCTCTTGGCGCGGCCTTCGCTCTGGCGCAGCTGGAACAGGTCGGCGATTTGCTGGGCCAGGGCGACCGGCTGGGCGATGCGCTCGGCGGCCAGCAGGGTGCCGCCATTGGCTTGCCAGTCCTGGCGGAAGGCGGCCAGCACGCGGTCACCCCATTCACCGCTCGGCACCAGGGCCACGGCGCGGACCTTGCCGTCGGCGCGGGCGCGACGGGCCACTTCACGGGCTTCGTCCTCGGCGGCCAGGCCGAACTGGAACAGCTGTGGCGGGGCTTTCTGGCCGGCGTCGGCGTAGTTCAGGGCGAGGGTAGTGATGGGCAGTTGCGGGTAGGCGGCGAGCTTCTTCACCAGCGGTTTTTCCAACGGGCCGACCACCAGTTGCACGCCGGCAGCCTGGGCCTGGCGGTAGAAGTCGTCCAGCGAGGTGATGCGCGAGCTGTCGAACAGCTGCACGGCCGGGGCCGGCTGGCCGCCTTTCTGCGCCTGGAAGTGCGCAGCCATGAAGCCGTCACGCAGGGCGCGGGCAACCCCTGCCAGAGGCCCTTCCTGGGGCAGCAGCAGGGCAATCTTGGTCAGGGGCTGGCTGGCCAGCTCCTTGAGCTTGACCAGGGCGGTGGGCAGTTGCTTGGCGGCCGGGTGGTCCGGGTGCTGGTTGCGCCAGGCGTCGATGGCTGCCTGCTGCTGTTCCAGGGTGCCGGCGCTCTTCACCGCGAAGGCCAGGCTGGTCCAGCCGGCCAGGGTGTTGTCGGCGGCTGGCTGCTGCAGTTGTTCAGCCGGCAGTGCGGCGACCAGCGCCCAGATGGCGTCATTGTTGGCGCTGGCTGCCTGGCCGCTGAGCAGCGGGGTCAGCAGCACGCGCTGCTGGGCGGCGGCCAGGGCCTGGCCGTCGGCCTCCAGCGCGGCGGCGTGGACGCTGTAGGTGCGTACCTGCTGCTCGGCCGGCAGTTCGCCGGCGCGTTGCAGGCTTGGGTGGGCGAGGGCGGTCAGCGCGGCCTTGGGCTGGTTGCGGCTCATGGCCAGTTCGGCGGCCAGGGTCGAGGCGAATACCTGCTGGGCCGGCTTGAGCGAGTCCAGCGGCACCTGTTCGAGGATGCGCGCCGAACGCGGGTAGTCCTTTTGCTTGTAGGCCAGGTCGGCGGCGCTCAGGCGCAGCAGTGCTGCATCCTCGGCAGACTTGCTGGAGGCAGCCTTGTCGAGCAGTTGCTCGATGCTGGCGTCCGGGGTGCGTGGCAGCTCGCCCAGGCTGGATGAGGGCGAGCTGGCGCAGGCTGCCAGCAGGGCAGCGAGGCAGAGGGCTGAGAGCAGCCGCAGACAAGCGATCATGTAAAAGTCCTGTTACTCGATCAAGTTGGCCGGCGATTGTACCGAAGCGCCGGGCCCGAGGCGATGTTGGCGACGACGAACCTTCACTATAGGTGGCGCTGGCTGTGCCGGTGGCGAAGTTCTTTGCGCCCTGTTGCTGGCGCTCGGGCTACAATGGCGACCTTTGATCGTGAAAGCAGGTGCGCGCAGTGACCGATGTTGCAGGGGTTTCGAAAACGGGCAAGTTGTATGTGGTGGCCACGCCCATCGGCAACCTCGACGACATGAGCGCCCGGGCGCTCAAGGTGCTGGCCGGCGTCAGCCTGATCGCGGCCGAGGACACCCGCCACTCGGTTCGCCTGCTGCAGCATTTCGGCATCGATACGCCGTTGGCGGCCTGCCACGAGCACAACGAGCGCGACGAGGGCGGGCGCTTCATCACCCGGCTGCTGGCCGGTGACGATGTGGCGCTGGTGTCCGATGCCGGCACGCCGTTGATTTCCGACCCGGGTTACCACCTGGTGCGTCAGGCGCGTGCCGCTGGCGTGCAAGTGGTGCCGGTGCCCGGTGCTTGTGCCTTGATCGCCGCACTGTCGGCGGCGGGCCTGCCGTCCGACCGTTTCATTTTCGAGGGTTTTTTGCCGGCCAAGGCTGCTGGGCGCCGGTCGCGCCTGGAGCAGGTGAGAGAAGAGCCGCGCACCTTGATCTTCTATGAAGCGCCGCACCGCATTCTCGAGTGCCTGGAAGACATGGAGCTGGTGTTCGGTGGCGAGCGGCCGGCGGTGCTGGCGCGGGAAATCACCAAAACCTTCGAAACGCTCAAGGGCTTGCCGCTGAGCGAACTACGCGCTTTCGTGCAGGACGACAGCAACCAGCAGCGCGGTGAGTGCGTGGTGCTGGTGGCGGGCTGGAGCGCGCCGCAGGACGATCAGGCGGTCAGTAGCGAGGCGCAGCGCGTGCTCGACCTTTTGCTGGCAGAGCTGCCGCTCAAGCGCGCGGCGGCGCTGGCGGCGGAGATCACCGGGGTGCGCAAGAATCTGCTGTACCAGCTGGCGCTGGAGAAGCAGAAGGCCGAATGATCGACTGAAGCCCGCTCCCACGAGTGACTCAGGGTTCGCCCCGTCACCGACAATATTTGCCGTCTCGCTTGTTCTTGGGCGCCGCTGTCGGTAACCTTGTCGGCGGAGAGTCGATCGGACAGTCGCTGCCACCTTTTGTTCCGCAAAAGGCGGGGGAGGAAAGTCCGGGCTCCGCAGGGCAGAGTGCCAGGTAACGCCTGGGAGGCGCGAGCCTACGGAAAGTGCCACAGAAAATAACCGCCTAAGCACTTCGGTGCCGGTAAGGGTGAAAAGGTGCGGTAAGAGCGCACCGCGCGGCTGGCAACAGTCCGTGGCTAGGTAAACCCCACTCGGAGCAAGACCAAATAGGGTTCCATACGGCGTGGCCCGCGTCGGAACCGGGTAGGTTGCTAGAGGCGTCCAGTGATGGCCGTCGTAGAGGAATGACTGTCCTCGACAAAACCCGGCTTACAGATCGACTCTCCACCTCTCCTTCCCCTGCTTGAATCGACAGCAGATGCCCCTTCGTAATACCGAAAAATTCTTACTCTTAATAAGTTACTTTAACTTCACACTCTATCCGCTTGAGTGCGTTTGATTTTTCCCGCCAGTTTTCCTCCCCGTCCGTCGTTCCACCTTCCTTTGTTGCGCTAAATCGCCGTCCTGTAAGGGTTTTCCTTATGAACGCGCCTTGACGGTGTAGCGGGCGGATTCCTATAGTGTGCGCAAGTGGCAGAAAGTGGGATGAAGTGGGTTTTCTGACACAAAAAAGCTAACATTGTGGGGAATCGCAGCCGTGTTCCGCGGAGCCAACGCCGTCAGCCTCGATGCCAAGGGCCGTCTCGCCATGCCGAGCCGGTACCGTGACGAGCTCGATTCGCGTTGCAATGGTCAACTGATCGTGACCATCGACGCGGTGGACCCCTGCTTGTGTGTTTACCCCCTCGATGAGTGGGAACAGATAGAAGCCAAGTTGCGTGCCTTGCCATCGTTGCGTGAGGAAAACCGCCGCCTGCAGCGCTTGCTGATCGGTAACGCGGTTGACCTGGAGCTCGATGGCAGCGGGCGTTTCCTGGTACCGCCCCGACTGCGCGAGTACGCCAAGCTGGACAAGAAGGCGATGCTGGTGGGGCAACTGAACAAATTCCAGCTGTGGGATGAGGATGCCTGGAACGCGGTTTCGGCAGCCGACCTTGCAGCTATTCAACAACCGGGCGCCATGCCCGATGAATTGCGTGACCTGATCCTGTGACCATAGATAGCGGCTTCAACCACATCACCGTCCTGCTCGACGAAGCTGTCGAGGCATTGGCCCTGCGCGCCGACGGTTGCTATCTGGACGGCACCTTCGGGCGCGGCGGCCACAGCCGCCTGATCCTCAGCAAGCTCGGCCCGCAAGGGCGGCTGCTGGGGTTCGACAAGGACCCACAGGCGATTGCCACGGGGCAAGCGCTGGCGGCCGAAGACGGCCGCTTTGTCATTGTGCAGCGCAGCTTTGCCGAGCTGGGCAGTGAAGTGGCCGAGCGCGGCCTGGACGGCAAGGTCAGCGGCGTTTTGCTCGACCTTGGCGTGTCTTCGCCGCAACTGGACGACCCCGAGCGCGGCTTCAGCTTTCTCAATGACGGCCCGCTGGACATGCGCATGAACCCTGATCAGGGCATCAGCGCTGCCGAGTTCATCGCTACCGCCCCGGTTGAAGAAATCGCCCGCGTGTTCAAAGAGTACGGCGAGGAACGTTTTGCCGGGCGAATGGCGCGTGCCGTGGTCGAGCGCCGCGAAAAGCAGCCCTTCACCCGTACTGCCGACCTGGCCGAAGTGCTCAAGGTCGCCAACCCGGCCTGGGAAAAGGGCAAGAACCCGGCCACCCGCGCCTTCCAGGGCCTGCGCATCCACGTCAACAACGAACTGGGCGACCTTGAAGCCGGCCTTGAAGCCGCGCTCGATGCGCTCGAAGTCGGCGGCCGCCTGGCGGTGATCAGCTTCCACTCGCTGGAAGACCGCATCGTCAAACTGTTCATGCGCAAGCTGGTCAAGGGCGAGGCTGACAACCTGCCGCGCAACCTGCCGGTGCAGCACAAGGTATTCGAGCCGAAGATCAAGCTCATCGGCAAGGCGCAGTTCGCCTCTGACGCAGAGCTCAAGGCCAACCCGCGGGCGCGCAGCGCCGTCATGCGGGTGGCGGAGAAGCTTCGGTGAGTCGGCTTTTTGCCAAACCCCTGCCAGGCGGAAGCTTCCTGATGCTTCTGCTGTTTGTCGGCGTGTTGGTTTCGGCCATCGCTGTATCCTACAGCGCGCACTGGAACCGCCAGTTACTCAACACGCTGTACGGCGAGCTCAACGAGCGCGACAAGGCTCAGGCCGAGTGGGGCCGGCTGATTCTTGAGCAAAGCACCTGGACCGCCTCCAGTCGTATCGAGAACCTGGCTTCCGAACAGCTGAAGATGCGCGTACCCGCCGCTGACGAAGTGCGGATGGTGGCGCCATGATGAAGCTTGAAGGCGCTCTCTACCCCTGGCGCTTCCGGGTGGTGATCGGTTTGCTGGCGCTGATGGTCGGCGCCATTTGCTGGCGCATCATCGACCTGCAAGTGGTCGACCGCGACTTCCTCAAGGGCCAGGGCGATGCCCGCAGCCTGCGGCACATTCCCATTCCCGCGCACCGCGGGCTGATCACCGACCGCAACGGCGAGCCGCTGGCGGTCAGTACTCCGGTGACCACCCTGTGGGCCAACCCCAAGGAAATGCAGGCCTCGAAAGAGCGCTGGCCGCAACTGGCCGCAGCTCTTGGGCAGCCGCCCCAGCAACTGATCGAGCGCCTTACCCAGCAGGCCAACAAGGAGTTCATCTACCTGGTCCGCGGCCTTACGCCGGAGCAGGGCCAGCATGTGCTCGACCTGAAAGTGCCAGGCGTTTACGGCCTGGAAGAATTCCGCCGCTTCTACCCGGCCGGTGATGTCACCGCGCACATGGTCGGCTTCACCGACCTCGATGACCACGGTCGCGAAGGGGTAGAGCTGGCATACGACGAATGGCTGGCCGGTGTGCCGGGCAAGCGCCAGGTGATCAAGGACCGGCGCGGCCGGCTGATCAAGGACATTCAGGTCACCAAGAACGCCAAGGCCGGGAAGACCTTGGCGTTGTCGATAGACCTGCGCCTGCAATACCTGGCCACCCGCGAGCTGCGTAACGCCATCGCCGAACAGGACGCCAAGGCCGGCAGCCTGGTGATCATGGATGTGAAGACCGGCGAAGTGCTGGCCATGGTCAACCAGCCGACCTACAACCCGAACAACCGCCGCAGCATGTTCCCGGCGGCCATGCGCAACCGGGCGAT
This sequence comes from Pseudomonas xanthosomatis, assembly GCF_019139835.1. NCBI lineage: Bacteria > Pseudomonadati > Pseudomonadota > Gammaproteobacteria > Pseudomonadales > Pseudomonadaceae > Pseudomonas > Pseudomonas xanthosomatis. The sequence continues at coordinate 1,806,625 of NZ_CP077075.1, forward strand.
CATCGATGTGTTCGAGCCAGGCTCCACGGTCAAGCCGATCTCCATGAGCGCGGCGTTGCAGAGCGGCCGCTGGAAGCCCACCGACAAGGTCGAGGTATACCCCGGCAGCTTGCAGATCGGCCGTTACACCATCAAAGACGTATCCAAGAGCGAAGGCCCGATCCTCGACCTGACCGGCATCCTGATCAACTCCAGTAACGTCGGCATGAGCAAGATCGCCTTCGATATTGGTGGCGAAGCCATCTACCGGGTGATGTCCCAGGTCGGCCTGGGCCAGTACACAGGCCTGGGCTTTCCGGGTGAGCGCGTCGGCAACCTGCCTAACCACCGCGAATGGCGCAAGGCCGAAACGGCCACGCTGTCGTATGGCTACGGCGTGTCGGTGACCGCCCTGCAGCTGGTGCATGCCTACGCAGCCCTGGCCAACGACGGCAAGATGGTGCCGCTGTCGATTCTCAAGGTCGACAAGGCCCCCGAAGCGGTGCAGGCGATTCCGAAAGAAACCGCCGAAACCATACAGGGCATGCTGCAGCAGGTGATCGAAGCGCCGCGCGGGGTGTTCCGTGCCCAGGTGCCGTTCTATCACGTGGCCGGCAAGTCCGGTACCGCGCGTAAAGCCACCGTCGGCTCCAAGGGCTACACCGAAAACGCCTACCGCTCGCTGTTCGCAGGCTTCGGCCCGATGAGCGACCCGCGCTACGCGATCGTCGTGGTCATCGACGAACCGGGCAAGGGCGGCTACTTCGGCGGCCTGGTCTCGGCCCCGGTGTTCAGCAAGGTCATGTCGGGCACCCTGCGCCTGATGAACGTGCCGCCGGACAACCTGCCGCCACCGTCGACCCAGCAAGCCACCGCAGCACCCGCCAATGGAGGGCGTGGATAATGACGATGCCATTGAGCAAGCTGTTCGCCCATGCCAGCCGCGACCCGCTGATTCGCGAAATCACCCTGGACAGCCGTCAGGTGCGCCAGGGTGACCTGTTCCTCGCTGTGCCCGGCGCCAAGGTCGACGGCCGCGAGCACATCGCCGATGCGCTGTCCCGTGGCGCCGCTGCCGTGGCTTATGAAGAGCAGGGCGCCACCGTGCTGCCGCTGACCGATGTGCCGCTGATTCCGGTGAAAGGCCTGATTGGCCAGTTGTCGCAGATTGCCGGGCGCTTCTATGGCGAGCCCAGCCGCCAGCTCAATCTGGTGGGGGTTACCGGCACCAACGGCAAGACCAGCGTCACCCAACTGGTGGCCCAGGCGCTCGATGCGCTGGGCCAGCGTTGCGGCCTGATCGGCACCCTGGGCACCGGCTTTTACGGTGAGCTGCAGAGCGGCCGCCTGACCACCCCCGACCCGATCGCCGTGCAGTCTACCCTGAACGACCTTAAAAAGGGCGGTGCCAAGGCCGTGGCCATGGAGGTGTCCTCCCACGCCCTCGAGCAGGGCCGGGTGGCCGCACTGGAATTCGACATCGCGGTGATGACCAACCTGTCCCGCGATCACCTCGACTACCACGGCAGCATGCAGGCCTATGAGGCCGCCAAGGCCAAGCTGTTCGCCTGGCCGAGCCTGCGCTGCCAGGTGGTGAACCTGGACGACGCGTTCGGCTGCCGCCTGGCCGACGCTTTCGCCCACCGCCCTGTTGCCGATCATATCGAGACCCGGCTGCTCAGCTACAGCCTGGAAAACCCGGACGCGTCGCTGTATTGCCGCGAAGCCCACTTCGATGACGATGGCGTGCGCGCCACCCTCGTCACCGCCCAGGGCGAACGCACCCTGCGCAGCCAACTGCTCGGGCGCTTCAACCTGAGCAACATGCTGGCTGCCGTGGCCACGCTGCAGGCGCTTGACTACTCGCTGGAAGAAATTCTCAAGGTCACCCCGCAGTTGCAGGGGCCGGTCGGCCGCATGCAGCGCCTGGGTGGCGGTGACAAACCGCTGGTGGTGGTCGACTACGCGCACACCCCTGATGCTCTGGACAAGGTGCTGGAGGCCCTGCGCCCCCACGCCCACGGCCAGCTGCTGTGCCTGTTCGGCTGCGGCGGCGACCGTGATGCCGGCAAGCGCCCGCTGATGGCCGAAGTGGCCGAGCGCCTGGCCGACCGCGTGCTGGTCACCGACGACAACCCGCGCACTGAAGACCCGCAGCGCATCTTCGACGACATTCGCCCAGGTTTCACCAAACCTGCCGCCGTAGAGTTCGTCGCCGGCCGTGGCGAAGCCATCGCCCGCCTGATCGCCAGTGCCAACGCCAACGATGTGATCGTGCTGGCCGGCAAGGGGCACGAGGACTACCAGGAGATCAACGGCCAGCGCCATGATTTTTCCGACCTGATCGAAGCCGACAAGGCACTTGCAGCCTGGGAGGCTACGCATGCTTAAGCCCATGACACTCAGCCAGCTGACCACAGCACTGGGTGCCCGCCTGGCAGGCGCCGACGCCAGCTTTACCGGCGTCAGCATCGACAGCCGCAGCGTGGCTGCCGGCCAGCTGTTCGTCGCCCTGACCGGGCCGCGTTTCGATGGCCATGACTACCTGGCCGATGTCAAAGCCAAGGGTGCGGTCGCCGCACTGGTGGAGCGCGAGGTCGCCGGTGTCGACCTGCCGCAGTTGCTGGTCGCCGATTGCCGCGTGGCTCTAGGCCAGCTCGGTGCACTGAACCGCGCCGGCTTCGACAAGCCGGTGGTGGCCATCACCGGCTCCAGCGGCAAGACCACGGTCAAGGAGATGCTCGCCAGCATCCTGCGCACCCGTGGCCTGGTGCACGCCACCCGCGGCAACCTGAACAACGACCTCGGCGCGCCGCTGACCCTTCTGGAAATCGCCCCGGAGCACAGCGCCGCGGTGATCGAACTGGGCGCTTCGCGTATCGGCGAGATTCGCTACACCGTTGGGCTGACCCAGCCGCAGGTGGTCATCATCAACAACGCCGGCACCGCCCACGTGGGCGAATTCGGCGGGCCAGAGAAGATCGTCGAGGCAAAAGGTGAAATTCTCGAAGGCCTGGGCGAGGGCGGCACCGCCATCCTCAATCTGGCCGACAAAGCCTTCGACACCTGGCGCAAGCGTGCGGGCGAGCACAAGCTGATCAGCTTCGCCCTGGACAACCCGCAGGCCGACTTTCATGCCAGCGATATCGGTCGCGATGCCCGTGGCTGCCCTTCGTTCACCCTGCACGGCCCTGACGGCAGTGTGCCGGTGCAATTGAACGTGCTCGGCACCCACAACGTCAGCAACGCCCTGGCAGCCGCCGCCGCTGCCCATGCCGTTGGTCTGAGCCTGAGCGGCATCGCCGCCGGGCTGAATGCCGTGCAACCGGTCAAGGGCCGCACCGTGGCGCAAATTACGCCGAACGGCGTGCGGGTGATCGACGACAGCTACAACGCAAATCCCACCTCGATGTGCGCGGCCATTGATATACTCGCCGGCTTTTCTGGGCGCACCGTTCTGGTGCTTGGCGACATCGGCGAGCTGGGGCAATGGGCCGAAGAGGGCCATCGCCAGGTTGGCGACTACGCCCGTGGCAAGGTCGACGTGCTGTACGCGGTGGGCAGCAACATGGCCCATGCGGTGCAGGCGTTCGGCGCCAATGGCCACCATTTCACTACTCAAGCCGAGCTGATCGACGCCGTGAAGGCCGAATCTGCCGGTGACACCACTATCTTGATCAAGGGCTCGCGCAGCGCTGCGATGGAAAACGTCGTGGCCGCACTGTGCGAACCCAGCGGGGAGAAACATTAATGCTGCTGCTGTTGGCTGAGTATCTGCAACAGTTCCACAAGGGCTTCGCGGTCTTCCAGTACCTGTCGCTGCGCGGCATCCTGGGTGTACTGACCGCGCTTTCGCTGGCCCTGTGGCTGGGCCCGTGGATGATCCGTACCCTGCAGATCCGCCAGATCGGTCAGGCCGTGCGTAACGACGGCCCGCAATCGCACCTGTCCAAGTCCGGCACCCCGACCATGGGTGGCGCGCTGATCCTGTCCGCCATCGCCATCAGCACCCTGCTGTGGGCCGATTTGTCCAACCGCTACGTGTGGACGGTGCTGATCGTCACCTTGCTGTTCGGTGCCATCGGCTGGGTCGACGACTACCGCAAGGTGATCGAGAAGAACTCCCGTGGCCTGCCGAGCCGCTGGAAGTATTTCTGGCAGTCGGTGTTCGGCCTGGGTGCAGCGATCTTCCTGTACAAGACCGCCCCCACCAGCGTCGAGACCACGCTGATCGTGCCAATGCTCAAGGACTTCACCATCCCGCTGGGCGCAGGCTTCATCGTGCTCACCTACTTCGTCATCGTCGGCTCCAGCAACGCGGTCAACCTTACCGACGGCCTCGACGGCCTGGCGATCATGCCGACGGTCATGGTTGGCGGTGCGCTGGGCATCTTCTGCTACCTGTCGGGTAACGTGAAGTTCGCCGAATACCTGCTGATCCCTTATGTGCCGGGCTCGGGCGAGCTGATCGTGTTCTGCGGCGCACTGATAGGCGCGGGGCTTGGTTTCCTGTGGTTCAACACCTACCCGGCCCAGGTGTTCATGGGCGACGTCGGCGCACTGGCGCTGGGCGCTGCCCTGGGCACCATCGCGGTGATCGTGCGCCAGGAAATCGTGCTGTTCATCATGGGCGGCGTGTTCGTGATGGAAACCCTGTCGGTGGTCATCCAGGTGGCGTCGTTCAAGCTCACCGGCAAGCGGGTGTTCCGCATGGCGCCAATTCACCACCACTTCGAACTCAAGGGTTGGCCCGAGCCACGGGTGATCGTCCGCTTCTGGATCATCACCGTGATCCTGGTGCTGATCGGCCTTGCCACCCTGAAACTGAGGTAGACGAGCGTGTCACTGATCGCTTCCGACCAATTCCGCATCGTTGTCGGCCTCGGCAAGAGCGGCATGTCCCTGGTTCGCTTCCTGGCGAGCCGGGGCATTGCCTTTGCGGTCGCCGACACCCGCGAGCAGCCGCCGGAACTGGAAACCCTGCGCCGTGATTACCCGCAGGTGGAAGTGCGCTGTGGTGAGCTGGACGTCGACTTCCTGTGCCGCGCCAACGAGCTGTACGTGAGCCCGGGCCTGGCCCTGGCCACGCCCGCCCTGCAACAGGCCGCTGCCCGTGGCGTGACGCTGTCCGGCGACATCGAACTGTTCGCCCGCTATGCGAAGGCGCCGATCGTGGCGATCAGCGGCTCCAACGCCAAGAGCACCGTCACCACCCTGGTGGGCGACATGGCCGCCAAGGCCGGCAAGCGCGTGGCGGTGGGCGGCAACCTCGGCACCCCGGCGCTGGACCTGCTCAGCGATGACGTCGAGCTGTACGTGCTTGAGCTGTCGAGCTTCCAGCTGGAAACCACCGACCAGCTCAATGCTGAAGTGGCCACCGTGCTGAACATCAGCGAAGACCACATGGACCGCTACAGCGGCCTGCCGGCCTATCACCTGGCCAAGCACCGGATTTTCCGCGGCGCCCGCCAGGTGGTGGTGAACCGCCAGGACGCCCTCAGCCGGCCGCTGCCGGTCGAAGGCCGCCCGTGCTTCAGCTTTGGCCTCAACCCGCCCGACTTCAAGGCCTTCGGCCTGCGTGAAGTGGATGGTGAAAAATACCTGGCCTACGAATTCCAAGCGTTGATGCCGGTGCGCGAGCTGAAGATTCGCGGTGCCCACAACCAGAGCAACGCCTTGGCCGCCCTGGCCCTGGGCCATGCTGCCGGCCTTGCATTCGAGCCGATGCTCGAGGCCTTGCGCGAGTTCAAGGGCCTGGCCCATCGCTGCCAGTGGGTGCGCGAGCGCAACGGCGTCAACTGGTATGACGACTCCAAGGCCACCAACGTCGGCGCGGCCCTGGCTGCCATCGAAGGCCTGGGCGCCGATATCGAAGGCCAGCTGGTGCTGATTGCCGGCGGTGACGGCAAGGGCGCCGACTTCGCTGCCCTGCGCGAGCCCGCCGGCAAGTACTGCCGCGCCGTGGTGCTGCTCGGCCGCGATGCCGAGCGCCTGGCTGCCACCCTCGACGGTGCCGTGCCGCTGGTGCGCGTGCAAACCCTCGATGAAGCCGTGCAGCGCTGCGCCGAACTGGCCCAGCCGGGCGACGCCGTGCTGCTGTCCCCAGCCTGCGCAAGCCTGGACATGTTCAAGAACTTCGAAGAACGCGGGCGCCTGTTCGCCCAGGCAGCGGAGGGGCTGGCATGATTTTCGGCATCCTCAAGCCTTACCCTTCGCCGCTGATCAGCGGCCGTGGCGTCGACGTCGACTTTCCGCTGCTGGCCGGTTGCCTGGCACTGCTTGGCCTGGGCCTGGTGATGATCACCTCGGCGTCCTCGGAAGTGGCCGCCGTGCAGTCGGGCAACCCGCTGTACCACATGTTCCGCCACCTGGTGTACGTGGCCCTGGGCCTGGGCGCCGGTGCGATGACCATGCTGGTGCCGATCGCCACCTGGCAGCGCATGGGTTACCTGATGCTGATCGGTGCCTTCGGCCTGCTGGTGATGGTGCTGATCCCCGGCATCGGCCGCGAAGTGAACGGTTCGATGCGCTGGATCGGCTTCAGCTTCTTCAACGTGCAGCCCTCGGAGATCGCCAAGGTCTTTGTGGTGATTTACCTGGCCGGCTACCTGGTACGCCGGCAGACCGAGGTGCGCGAAAGCTGGATGGGCTTCTTCAAGCCGTTCATCGTGCTGTTGCCGATGGCCGGCCTGCTGCTGATGGAGCCGGACTTCGGCGCCACCGTGGTGATGATGGGCGCCGCTGCGGCGATGCTGTTCCTAGGCGGGGTGGGGTTGTTCCGCTTCTCGCTGATGGTGGTGCTGGCGGTGGTCTCGGTGGTGATCCTGGTACAGGCCCAGCCGTACCGGATGGCACGTTTGATTACCTTCACCGACCCTTGGTCCGACCAGTTCGGCTCCGGCTACCAGCTGACCCAGGCGCTGATCGCCTTCGGCCGCGGCGAGTGGCTGGGCGTGGGCCTGGGCAACAGTGTGCAGAAGCAGTTCTACCTGCCCGAGGCGCACACCGACTTCGTGTTCTCGGTACTGGCCGAAGAGCTCGGCGTGGTCGGCTCGCTGCTGACCATCGCGCTGTTCGTGTTCGTCACCGTGCGCGCGCTGTACATCGGCCTGTGGGCCGAGAAGGCCAAGCAGTTCTTCGCGGCCTACATGGCCTTTGGCCTGGCCTTCCTGTGGATCGGCCAGTTCCTGATCAACATCGGGGTGAACGTCGGCCTGCTGCCGACCAAGGGCCTGACCTTGCCGTTCTTGAGCTACGGGGGCAGTTCGCTGGTGATCTGTTGCGCCTGCGTGGGCTTGTTGCTGCGCATCGAGTGGGAGAGCCGCACGCACCTGGGCAGCGAGGAACACGAATTCAACGAAAGCGATTTTGCCGAGGAGACCAGTCATGGCCGCTGACGGCAAAAACGTACTGATCATGGCCGGCGGCACCGGGGGGCACGTGTTCCCGGCCCTGGCCTGCGCCCGCGAGTTCCAGGCCCGTGGCTACAGCGTGCACTGGCTCGGCACCCCGCGCGGCATCGAGAACGAGCTGGTGCCTCAGGCCGGCCTGCCGCTGCACCTGATCCAGGTCACTGGCCTGCGTGGCAAGGGCAAGTTGTCGCTGCTCAAGGCACCATTCACCCTTATCAAGGCTGTGCTGCAGGCGCGGCGTATCGTGCGCCAGCTCAAGCCGGTGTGCGTGGTCGGCTTCGGCGGTTACGTCACCGGCCCCGGCGGCGTGGCCGCGCGCCTGTGCGGCGTGCCGCTGGTGATCCACGAGCAGAACGCCCGTGCCGGCACCACCAACCGCCTGCTGCTGCCGCTGGCGGCGCGGGTGTGCGAGGCCTTCCCGGGCACCTTCGCCAGCAGCGAAAAATTGCGCGCTACAGGCAACCCGGTGCGCGCGGAACTGTTCATGGACGCCCAGCGCACGCCCCTGGCCGAGCGCCGTGCGCGCCTGCTGGTGATGGGCGGCAGCCTGGGGGCGGAACCATTGAACAAATTGTTGCCTAAGGCCCTGTCCGAAGTGCCGGCCAACCTGCGCCCCGAGGTGTTTCACCAGGCTGGCAAGAACCACGGCCCGGCCACCGCCGAGCGTTACCGCGAAGCCGGTGTCGAGGCCCAGGTCGAACCGTTCATCAAGGATATGGCCCACGCCTATGGCTGGGCCGACATGGTGGTGTGCCGGGCCGGTGCGCTGACCGTCAGCGAGCTGGCGGCGGCAGGCCTGCCATCGATGCTGGTGCCTCTGCCCCATGCCATCGACGACCACCAGACCCACAACGCCCAATACCTGGCTCGTGAAGGCGCCGCCTTCCTGATGCCACAAGCGACAACTGGCGCAGCGCAGCTCGCTGAACGCCTGAACGAGGTGCTGATGCAACCCGAGAAACTCAACGCCATGGCCGGCACTGCCCGCCGCCTGGCCAAACCTGATGCAACCAGCACCGTGGTCGATATCTGCCTGGAGGTGGCCCATGGTTGAAAGCCAGAAAGCCATGCCGCAACCCAAGATGGGCCGCATCCGCCGCATCCACTTCGTCGGTATCGGCGGCGTGGGCATGTGCGGTATCGCCGAAGTGCTGCTGAACCTGGGCTATGAAGTGTCCGGTTCCGACCTTAAAGCCTCGCCGGTCACCGAGCGCCTGGAATCCTTTGGCGCCGAGATCTACGTTGGCCACCGCGCCGAGAACGCCGCCACCGCCGACGTGCTGGTGGTGTCCAGCGCGATCAACCCGGCCAACCCGGAAGTCGCTACCGCCCTGGAACGCCGCATCCCGGTGGTGCCGCGCGCCGAGATGCTCGCCGAGCTGATGCGCTACCGCCACGGCGTGGCGGTGGCCGGTACCCACGGCAAGACCACCACCACCAGCCTGCTGGCCTCGGTGTTCGCCGCCGGTGGCCTGGACCCGACCTTCGTCATCGGCGGGCGCCTGACTGCGGCCGGCACCAACGCGCAGCTGGGTACCAGCCGCTACCTGATCGCCGAAGCCGACGAAAGCGATGCCAGCTTCCTGCACCTGCAGCCGATGGTGGCCGTGGTCACCAATATCGACGCCGACCACATGGCCACCTACGAAGGCGACTTCAACAAGCTGAAGAAGACCTTCGTCGAGTTCCTGCACAACCTGCCGTTCTACGGCCTGGCGGTGATGTGCCTGGACGACCCTGTGGTGCGCGAGATCCTGCCGCAGGTCAAGCGCCCGACGGTCACCTACGGCTTCAGCGAAGAGGCCGACATCCGCGCCATCAACGTGCGCCAGCAGGGCATGCAGACCCACTTCACCGTGCTGCGCCGCGACTGCGAGCCGCTGGAAGTGTCGGTGAACATGCCAGGCAACCACAACGTGCTCAACGCCCTGGCCACCATCGCCATCGCCACTGACGAAGGCATCAGCGACGAGGCCATCGTTCAGGGCCTGTCGGGCTTCCAGGGCGTCGGCCGACGCTTCCAGGTGTATGGCGAGCTACCGGTCGAAGGCGGCAGCGTGATGCTGGTGGACGACTACGGCCACCACCCGACCGAAGTGGCCGCGGTGATCAAGGCCGTGCGTGGCGGCTGGCCGAGCCGGCGCCTGGTGATCGTCTACCAGCCGCACCGCTACAGCCGCACTCGCGATCTGTACGACGACTTCGTGCAAGTGCTGGGCGATGCCAACGTGCTGCTGCTGATGGAGGTCTACCCGGCCGGCGAAGAGCCGATCCCCGGAGCCGACAGCCGCCAGCTGTGCCACAGCATCCGCCAGCGCGGCAAGCTCGATCCGATCTACATCGAGCGTGGCACCGAGCTCGCCCCGGTGGTCAAGCCGCTGCTGCGTGCCGGCGACATCCTGATTTGCCAGGGCGCCGGTGATGTCGGCGGGCTGGCCCCGCAATTGATGAAAAGCCCGCTGTTCGCAGGCGCCAAGCAGGAGAAGCCGCTGTGACCCGCGCCTACGACAAGCTGCATTCCACCCTCGACGTCAAGGCCTTCGGCCGCGTTGCCGTGCTGTACGGCGGCAAAAGCGCCGAGCGTGAGGTTTCGTTGAAATCCGGCGCCGCGGTGATCGAAGCGCTGACCAGCGCCGGTGTCGACGTGGTCGGCATCGATGTGGGCGACGACCTGCTGGCTCGCCTGCAAAGCGAGAAGATCGACCGCGCCTTCATCATCCTCCACGGCCGTGGCGGTGAAGACGGCAGCATGCAGGGCCTGCTCGAGTGCCTCGGCATCCCCTACACCGGCAGCGGCATCCTCGCGTCTGCCCTGGCCATGGACAAGCTGCGCACCAAGCAGGTGTGGCAGAGCCTGGGCATTCCGACGCCACGCCACGCGGTATTGGCCAGCGAACACGATTGTGTGACCGCCAGCACGGAACTGGGCTTCCCGTTGATCGTCAAACCTGCCCATGAAGGTTCCAGCATCGGCATGGCCAAGGTGAACAGCGAACAGGAACTGATCGCCGCCTGGAAAGACGCCGCCAATTACGATTCGCAAGTTCTGGTCGAGCAATGGATTCACGGCCCGGAGTTCACTATCGCCGTACTGCGGGGCCAGGTGCTGCCGCCGATCGCGCTGGGCACCCCGCACGTGTTCTACGACTACGACGCCAAGTACATCGCCAATGACACCCAGTACCGCATCCCGTGCGGCCTGGACAGTGCCAAGGAACAAGAGCTGATCGACCTGACCGCGCGTGCCTGCGATGCCGTTGGCATCGAAGGCTGGGGGCGGCTGGACGTGATGCAGGACGAGCAGGGCCGGTTCTGGCTGCTCGAAGTCAACACCGCACCGGGCATGACCGACCATAGCCTGGTGCCCATGGCGGCTCGCGCGGCCGGCTTGGACTTCCAGCAACTGGTGCTGGCGATCCTGGCCGACAGCGTAGCGACGCGAGGTTAAGCAGCCATGCAAGGCGCGATGATACGTCAGCAGCAACCCGTTACCGGCCGTAGCAAGCCGGTGCCGCGTGGTGCCAGCCGACTGGTGGCCGACGAGCCCGTATCGGCGCGCCTGCCGAAGCCGAGCCTGGGCGGCCTCAAGCGCCTGCTGTGGCCGGTGCTGCTGGTGGCGGCAGGTTTTGGTGCCTACGAGGGCGCGGTGCGGCTGATGCCGTACGCTGACCGGCCGATCACCAAGATCGCCGTGCAGGGCGACTTGAGCTACATCAGCCAGCAGGCGGTGCAGCAGCGTATCGCGCCCTATGTGGCGGCGAGCTTCTTCACCGTCGACCTGACCGCCATGCGCGTGGAGCTGGAGCAGATGCCCTGGATCGCCCACGCCGAAGTGCGCCGGGTGTGGCCGGACGAGGTGGTGATACGCCTCGAAGAACAGCTACCGGTGGCGCGTTGGGGCGATGAGGCCTTGCTCAACAACCAGGGCCAGGCCTTCACCCCGCGCGAGCTGGCCAACTACGAGCACCTGCCGCAGCTGTTCGGGCCGCAGCGGGCGCAGCAACAAGTCATGCAGCAGTATCAGGTACTGAGCCAGATGCTGCGCCCCATGGGCTTTTCCATCGCTCGCCTGGAGCTGCGCGAGCGTGGCAGCTGGTTCCTGACCACTGGCGCAGGCAGCGCCGGGCCAGGCATCGAACTGCTGTTGGGGCGCGACCACCTGGTGGAGAAGATGCGCCGTTTCATTGCCATTTACGACAAATCGCTTAAAGACCAGATCACCAATATCGCCCGCATCGATCTGCGTTACTCCAATGGCCTTGCCGTTGGCTGGCGGGAACCGAATGCACCGACGACGGCCCAACCCGCCGTTGCGAAGAATTAGAGAGAGGCAGGACCATGGCAAACGCGCATAGCGGCAAAATGATCGTCGGGCTGGACATCGGCACTTCCAAGGTGGTGGCGCTGGTGGGCGAAGTCGGCGAAGACGGCACCCTGGAGATCGTCGGCATCGGCACTCACCCGTCGCGCGGCCTGAAGAAGGGCGTGGTGGTGAACATCGAGTCGACCGTGCAGTCGATCCAGCGCGCCGTCGAAGAGGCCCAGCTGATGGCCGGCTGCCGCATTCACTCGGCGTTCGTCGGCGTTGCCGGCAACCACATCCGCAGCCTGAACTCCCACGGCATCGTCGCCATCCGCGACCGTGAAGTGAGCATGGCCGACCTCGAGCGGGTGCTCGACGCCGCCCAGGCCGTGGCGATTCCGGCCGACCAGCGCGTGCTGCACACCCTGCCGCAGGACTACGTGATCGACAACCAGGAAGGCGTGCGCGAGCCGCTGGGCATGTCGGGCGTGCGCCTGGAAGCCAAGGTCCACGTGGTCACCTGCGCGGTCAATGCGGCGCAGAACATCGAAAAATGCGTGCGCCGCTGCGGCCTGGAAATCGACGACATCATCCTCGAGCAACTGGCCTCGGCCTACTCGGTGCTGACCGACGACGAGAAAGAGCTGGGCGTGTGCCTGGTGGACATCGGTGGCGGCACCACCGACATCGCCATCTTTACCGAAGGCGCTATCCGCCACACCGCGGTGATCCCTATCGCTGGCGACCAGGTCACCAACGACATCGCCATGGCCCTGCGCACCCCGACCCAGTACGCCGAGGAGATCAAGATCCGCTACGCCTGCGCCCTGGCCAAACTGGCTGGCGCCGGCGAGACCATCAAGGTGCCGAGCGTGGGCGACCGCCCACCGCGCGAGCTGTCGCGCCAGGCTCTGGCCGAGGTGGTGGAGCCGCGTTACGACGAGCTCTTCACGCTGATTCAGGCCGAACTGCGCCGCAGCGGTTACGAGGACCTGGTGCCAGCCGGCATCGTCCTCACCGGCGGCACCTCGAAGATGGAAGGCGCGGTCGAGCTGGCCGAGGAAATCTTCCACATGCCGGTACGCCTGGGCGTGCCGCACAGCGTTCGGGGCCTGAGCGATGTAGTGCGCAACCCGATCTATTCCACCGGCGTGGGCTTGCTCACCTACGGCCTGCAAAAGCAGTCCGAGGACCTGTCCATGACCGGTATCAGCAACAGCAGCAACAGCAACAACAGCTATGGCGATGAACCCAAGGGGCCAGTGCTTGAACGACTCAAGCGTTGGGTCCAGAGCAACTTCTGAGTTTCAAAGCAGTAGTGGTAGGCGCGACAACTAGAGAACTGTAAGGAGAGGGAAAATGTTCGAGCTCGTAGACAACGTCCCGCAAAGCCCGGTCATCAAGGTGATCGGTGTCGGCGGTGGTGGCGGCAACGCCGTCAACCACATGGTCAAAAGCAACATCGAAGGCGTCGAGTTCATCTGCGCCAACACCGATGCCCAGGCGCTGAAGAACATTGGTGCGCGCACCATTCTGCAGCTGGGTACCGGCGTGACCAAAGGCCTGGGTGCCGGCGCGAATCCGGAAGTCGGCCGTCAGGCCGCGCTGGAAGACCGTGAGCGCATCGCCGAAGTGCTGCAAGGCACCAACATGGTGTTCATCACCACCGGCATGGGCGGCGGTACCGGTACCGGTGCTGCGCCGATCATCGCCGAAGTGGCGAAAGAGATGGGTATCCTCACCGTTGCGGTGGTGACCCGTCCGTTCCCGTTCGAGGGCCGCAAGCGCATGCAGATCGCCGATGAAGGCATCCGCATGCTGGCTGACAGCGTCGACTCGCTGATCACCATCCCCAACGAGAAGCTGCTGACCATTCTGGGCAAGGATGCAAGCCTGCTGTCCGCCTTCGCCAAGGCTGACGATGTACTGGCCGGTGCCGTTCGCGGTATCTCCGACATCATCAAGCGCCCGGGCATGATCAACGTCGACTTTGCCGACGTACGCACCGTGATGAGCGAAATGGGCATGGCGATGATGGGTACCGGCTGCGCCAGCGGCCCGAACCGTGCACGCGAAGCCACCGAGGCGGCCATTCGCAACCCGCTGCTCGAAGACGTCAACCTGCAGGGCGCCCGCGGCATCCTGGTGAACATCACCGCAGGCCCGGACCTGTCGCTGGGTGAGTACTCCGATGTGGGTAGCATCATCGAAGCCTTCGCCTCCGACCACGCCATGGTCAAGGTCGGCACCGTGATCGACCCGGACATGCGCGACGAGCTGCACGTCACCGTTGTGGCCACTGGCCTGGGTGCGCGCATCGAGAAGCCGGTCAAGGTGGTCGACAATACCCTGCAGACCGCTCAGCAGGCTTACGAGGCGTCCAACCCGGCGCCGGCGCGCCAGGAGCAGCCAGCCGTCAACTACCGTGACCTGGAGCGCCCGACCGTGATGCGCAACCAGGCCCATGCAGGTGCCGCGGCAGCCGCTAAACTCAACCCTCAGGACGACCTGGACTACCTCGATATCCCAGCCTTCCTGCGCCGTCAGGCCGATTGATGGAATTTATCAGGGGTATAGGGGTGATTGGTGTTCAGCAAAGGCCGGGTCTGTTATCATCCCCAGCCTTTGTTGATACCTGTTCGCATTATTTGCGCTGAAGCGGCCAATGCCATGATTAGACAACGCACCCTGAAGAATACCATCCGTGCCACAGGTGTCGGCCTGCACTCCGGGGAGAAGGTCTACCTGACCCTCAAGCCTGCGCCTGTCGACACCGGCATCGTCTTCCGTCGCGCCGACCTCGACCCTGTGGTCGAAATCCCGGCGCGCGCGGCCAATGTTGGCGAGACCACCATGTCCACCACGCTGGTCAACGGTGACGTGAAAGTCGATACGGTCGAGCATCTGCTCTCCGCCATGGCGGGCCTGGGCATCGATAACGCCTACGTCGAGCTCTCCGCCTCGGAAGTGCCGATCATGGATGGCAGCGCCGGTCCCTTCGTATTCCTGATTCAATCGGCAGGCCTGGAAGAGCAGGGCGCTGCGAAGAAGTTCATCCGCATCCTGCGCGAAGTCACAGTGGAAGAGGGCGACAAGCGCGCCACTTTCCTGCCTTTCGACGGGTTCAAGGTGAGCTTCGAGATCGACTTCGATCACCCGGTCCTCAAGGGCCAGACCCAAAGCGCGGTCGTCGACTTCTCCAGCACCTCGTTCGTGAAGGAAGTCAGCCGTGCCCGTACGTTCGGCTTCATGCGTGACATCGAGTACCTGCGCAAGCACAACCTTGCGCTGGGCGGCAGTGTCGAGAACGCCATCGTGGTCGACGAAACCGGTGTGCTCAACGAAGACGGCCTTCGTTCCGATGACGAATTCGTCAAGCACAAGATCCTCGACGCCATTGGCGACCTTTATCTGCTGGGCAACAGCCTGATCGGCGAGTTCAAGGGCTACAAGTCCGGGCACGCGCTGAACAACCAGCTGCTGCGCAAGCTGATCGCAGAAACCGACGCTTGGGAAGTGGTCACCTTCGAAGATGCCAGCACGGCACCGATCTCGTACATGCGCCCTGTTGCGGCCGTGTAAGGTTCGAACACTCTCTAGTTCATTGAGGCCACCTTCGGGTGGCCTTTTTTATGCCCGCCGCAGTCCTCCTGTAGGAGCGCCCCGGCAAGGTGAACTGGTCAAGGCCGCTCCTACAGGGATTGCATTGAGTCCAGGGTGAGGGGTCAGCTCTTGCTTTGGGCGTGCGCCGCCAGGCGCTCCAGCGCTGCCTTGAGCTTCGGGTCGCTGATGCCTTCGGCTGAGCCGCGAATGCCCTGCGCGGCGTTTTCCGAGAGCTCAGGCCCGTGCCCGCCGCGCTTGGCCGGCACCAGCGGCGGCTGCACCTTGAACAGGATGCGGCTCAGGTTGGCGAACGCTTCCATCGCCTGCAACTGGCGTTGCAGGCGCTTTTGCTGGTAGCGCAGGCGGGTGGCCCAGTGGCCATCGGTCACCACTAACAACAAGGTGCCTTCCTTCCACGACGCCACATGGCAGTGCTCGCGCGCCGCCGGCTGCAGCTGGCTTTCCAGCAGGCGCTGCAGGTGCTCCAGGCGCTCGGCCTGGTTAAGCAGCAGGCGCAGCGGGCGTGCCTTGCGCAGCAGGGCCGAGGGCAGGTGGGCGGAGGAGGGTTTGTAGGCCATGGAGGTTCGCGACAGGTTACAAGACCGGCAGTCTACCAGATGCGCTGCGCCCGACGGCCTGCAGGAGCCGGCTTGCCGGCGATAGGGCCCTCAAGATCGAAAATTGATGCAAGTCATTCTCGATACGTTTCATCTTCACGCACCTTGAACTTGCAGAAAAAGCCCCTATGTTAGTCAGGCCCCCTAAAAGCGCTGTGCCAGCATCGTGGAAATCCACCACTTTCCTCACCATCGTTTCCGGGTAGAATGCTCGTTCGCATGCGGCCTCAGGGCTGCACGGGCGACTCATGGGGCCGCCCTCCATCCCTACGTGTGGAAGATCCTGCCGATATGTTTGCGCCTTTGTTAAAAAAACTTTTTGGAAGCAAGAACGAGCGTGAAATCAAACGCATGCTCAAGACGGTAAGTGCCGTCAATGCCTTCGAAGAGAAGATGGTGGCCCTCTCGGATGAGCAGCTGCGGGGCAAGACCGCAGAGTTCAAAGAGCGCCTGGCCAAAGGCGAAACCCTCGACCAGCTGTTGCCTGAAGCCTTCGCCGTGGCCCGTGAGGCCGGCAAGCGTGTCATGGGCATGCGCCACTTCGACGTCCAGCTGATCGGCGGCATGACCTTGCACGAAGGCATGATCGCAGAAATGCGTACCGGTGAAGGCAAGACCTTGGTCGGTACCCTGGCCGTGTATCTGAACGCGCTGTCCGGCAAGGGCGTGCACGTGGTCACGGTCAACGACTACCTGGCCCGCCGCGACGCCAACTGGATGCGCCCGCTGTACGAATTCCTCGGCCTGAACGTGGGCATCGTCTCGGCGTTCCAGCCGCCGGAAGAAAAGCGCGCTGCCTACGCCGCCGACATCACCTACGGCACCAACAACGAATTCGGTTTCGACTACCTGCGCGACAACATGGCGTTCAGCCAGGACGAGAAGTTCCAGCGTGAGCTGAACTTCGCCGTGATCGACGAAGTCGACTCCATCCTCATCGACGAAGCGCGCACCCCGCTGATCATCTCCGGCCAGGCCGAAGACAGCAGCAAACTGTACATCGAGATCAACCGTCTGATCCCGCGCCTCACCCAACACATCGAAGAAGTCGAAGGCCAGGTCACGCAAGAAGGCCATTTCACCATCGACGAGAAGAGCCGCCAGGTCGAGCTCAACGAAGCCGGTCACCAGTTCATCGAAGACATGCTGACCCAGTCGGGCCTGCTGGCCGAGGGCGAGAGCCTGTACTCGGCGCACAACCTCGGCCTGCTGACCCACGTCTACGCCGGCCTGCGTGCCCACAAGCTGTTCCACCGCAACGTCGAGTACATCGTCCAGGAAGGTCAGATCCTGCTGATCGACGAGCACACCGGCCGTACCATGCCGGGCCGTCGCCTGTCCGAGGGCCTGCACCAGGCCATCGAAGCGAAAGAAAACCTGAACATCCAGGCCGAGAGCCAGACCCTGGCTTCGACCACCTTCCAGAACTACTTCCGCCTGTACACCAAGCTGTCCGGCATGACCGGTACCGCCGACACCGAAGCGTTCGAGTTCCAGTCGATCTACGCCCTCAACGTGATGGTGATCCCGCCGAACAAGCCGCTGGCGCGCAAGGACTTCAACGACCTGGTGTACCTGACCGCCGAAGAGAAGTACGCCGCGATCGTCGCCGACATCAAGGAAAGCATGGGCCAGGGCCGCCCGGTGCTGGTCGGTACCGCGACCATCGAAACCTCCGAGCACATGTCCAACCTGCTCAAGAAGGAAGGTATCGACCACAAGGTACTGAACGCCAAGTACCACGAAAAAGAAGCCGAGATCATCGCCCAGGCCGGTGCCCCGGGTGCACTGACCATCGCCACCAACATGGCCGGCCGTGGTACCGACATTCTGCTGGGTGGTAACTGGGAGGCCGAAGTCGCCGCCCTGGAAAACCCCACCGCCGAGCAGATCGCGCAGATCAAGGCCGACTGGCAAAAGCGTCACCAGCAAGTGCTGGAGGCCGGTGGCCTGCACGTGATCGCCTCCGAGCGCCACGAATCGCGGCGTATCGACAACCAGCTGCGTGGCCGTGCCGGCCGCCAGGGTGATGCCGGCTCCAGCCGCTTCTACCTGTCGCTGGAAGACAGCCTGATGCGCATCTTCGCCTCTGACCGGGTGAAGAACTTCATGAAGGCCCTGGGCATGCAGTCCGGCGAGGCCATCGAGCACCGCATGGTCACCAACGCCATCGAGAAGGCTCAGCGCAAGGTCGAAGGCCGCAACTTCGACATTCGTAAACAGCTGCTCGAATACGACGACGTGGCCAACGAACAGCGCAAGGTGATCTACCACATGCGCAACAGCCTGCTGGCCGCAGAAAACATCGGCGACACCATCGCCGAGTTTCGCCAGGAAGTGCTCGACGCCACCATCAGCCAGCACATCCCGCCGCAGTCGCTGCCCGAGCAGTGGGACGTGGCCGGCCTGGAAGCTTCGCTGGCCAGCGATTTCGCCCTGAAGCTGCCGATCCAGCAGTGGCTCGACGAGGACGACCACCTCTACGAGGAAACCCTGCGCGAGAAGCTGCTCAAGGAAATCACCGACGCCTACAACGAGAAGGAAGACCAGGCCGGCCTCGACGCCCTGCGTACCTTCGAGAAGCAGATCCTGCTGCGCGTGCTGGACGACCTGTGGAAAGACCACCTGTCGACCATGGACCACCTGCGCCACGGTATCCATCTGCGCGGCTACGCCCAAAAGAACCCGAAGCAGGAGTACAAGCGCGAGTCGTTCACCCTGTTCCAGGAGCTGCTGGAGTCGATCAAGCGCGACACCATCCGCGTGCTGTCGCACGTTCAGGTACGCCGCGAAGACCCGGTCGAAGAAGAAGCCCGCCTGCGCCGCGAAGCCGAGGAGCTGGCCAGCCGCATGCAGTTCCAGCATGCCGCTGCACCAGGCCTTGAAGGCGAGCAACTGGCCGAGGAGGGCGCCGAAGTCGCCGTAGCCTCTGCCCCGGTGCGCAACGACATGAAGCTGGGCCGCAACGAGCCGTGCTGGTGTGGCTCGGGCAAGAAGTTCAAGCACTGCCACGGGCAGATCGAGTGATCTGACCTCACCCCTGGCTTGAGATCCCGGGGCTGCTTTGCAGCCCATCGCGACACAAGGCCGCTCCTACAGGGAATCGCAACAACCCTGTAGGAGCGGCCTTGTGCCGCGAAAGGGCCGCACAGCGGCCCCTTCAATTCCCACAAAATTTCTAGGAGCGCTCTAATGGCTGTTGGTCTTGGTCCCCTGCCCACCCTGCACCCGGTTCCCGGTTTCGAACTCGGCATCGCCTCGGCCGGCATCAAGCGCCCTGGGCGCAAGGACGTAGTGGTGATGCGCTGCGCCGAAGGCTCCAGCGTGGCCGGCGTGTTCACCTTGAACGCCTTCTGCGCCGCCCCGGTGATCCTCAGCAAGCAGCGTGTGCAGGGCACCGTGCGTTACCTGTTGACCAACACCGGCAACGCCAACGCCGGCACCGGCGCCCCGGGCCTGGCCGCCGCCGAGCGTACCTGCGCCAAGCTGGCCGAACTTGCCGGTGTACCGGCCGAATCGGTACTGCCTTTCTCCACCGGCGTGATCGGCGAGCCACTGCCGGTCGAGAAGATCGAAGGCGCCCTGCAGGCCGCTCTGGACAACCTGTCGGAGAACCACTGGGCTGAAGCGGCCACCGGCATCATGACCACCGACACCCTGCCCAAGGGTGCCAGCCGCCAGTTCCAGCACGATGGCGTGACCGTCACCGTCACCGGTATCAGCAAGGGCGCCGGCATGATCCGCCCGAACATGGCCACCATGCTCGGCTACATCGCCACCGACGCCAAGGTCGCACCTGCTGTGCTCAAGGATTTGATGCTCGACGGCGCCAACAAGTCGTTCAACCGCATCACCATCGACGGCGACACCTCGACCAACGACTGCTGCATGCTGATCGCCACCGGCAAGGCCAACCTGCCGGAAGTCACCGAAGCCCGCGGCGCGCTGTTCGAAGCGCTGAAAAAGGCCGTGTTCGAAGTGTGCATGGAAGTGGCCCAGGCCATCGTCCGTGACGGCGAAGGCGCCACCAAGTTCGTCACTGTGCAGGTGAACGGCGGCGCCAATCACCAGGAATGCCTGGACGTCGGCTACGCCGTGGCCCACTCGCCGCTGATCAAGACCGCGCTGTTCGCCTCCGACCCCAACTGGGGCCGCATCCTTGCCGCCGTCGGCCGTGCCGGCGTGCCCGAACTGGATGTCAGCCTGATCGACGTGTTCCTGGGTGACGTGTGCATCGCAAGCCAAGGCGGGCGCAGCCCGAGCTACACCGAAGAGCAAGGCTCCAAGGTGATGGCCCAGGAAGAGATCACCATCCGTATCGAGCTGGGCCGTGGCCAGTGCAGCGAAACCATCTGGACCACCGACCTGTCCCACGAGTACGTGAAGATCAACGCCGAATACCGCACCTGATGTATTGATCCGAAGGCCCCTTCGCGGGCAAGCCCGCTCCCACAGGTGATCCATGGCCTGTGGCAGCGGTGCGGTCCCTGTGGGAGCGGGCTTGCCCGCGAACGGCTGCGCAGCAGCCATCGGGCATTGCAATTGCCAACTCAATGGAGCCGCCCCATGAGCTACCACCTGATCATCGGCGACAAGCTGTATTCCTCCTGGTCGCTACGCGGCGCCCTAGCCCTCGAGCTGGCCGGCGTGGCGTACGATGAAACCCTGGTCAAACTCAACCAGCCCGACACCCGCCAACGCCTGCTGGCGTTCTCTGCCACCGGCAAGGTGCCGCTGCTCAAGACCGGTCACGGCGTGATCGCCGACTCCCTGGCCATCGCCGAATACCTCAACGAACAACACCCGGACGCGCAACTGTGGCCGCAAGACGTGGCTGCCCGGGCCCAGGCTCGCTCTGCCTGCGCGCAGATGCACAGCGGCTTTTTCGCCCTGCGCGGCGCCATGCCGTTCGACCTGTCCCGCGACCAGGCGCTGGAAAGCATCCCCCTGGACGTGCAGGTGGACATCGACCGCATCGTCGCGCTGTGGGCCGAATGCCGCCTGCTGGCCAAGGACAGCGGCCCGTTCCTGTTCGGCCGGCCAACCCTGGCTGATGCCTTCTTCGCCCCGGTGGCGGTGCGCCTGCGCACCTACCGGGTGGCTGTGCCGGCAGAGGCGGCGGCTTATATCGAAACCATCTACCAGTGGCCGGCCTTCCAGGCCTGGCAGCAAGCTGGCCTCGCGGAGCGTGAAGGGTGAAACGGATTCATGTTGTAGCAGCGGTCATTCGCGGCGCCGACGGGCGCATTCTCATCGCCCGCCGCGCCGACACCCAGCACCAGGGCGGCCTGTGGGAGTTCCCCGGCGGCAAGGTGGAGGACGGTGAGGGCGTCGAGGCGGCGCTGGCCCGTGAATTGCGCGAGGAGCTCGGCATCGAGGTCAGCCGCTCGCGCCCGCTGATCAAGGTCAGCCATGACTACCCGGACAAGCAGGTGTTGCTGGACGTGCGCGAGGTCGATGCCTTTACCGGCGAGCCCCACGGCGCCGAAGGCCAGCCCCTGGCCTGGGTAGCACCGCGCGACCTGGGCCAGTACGAATTCCCCGAGGCCAACAAGCCGATCGTCGCCGCCGCGCGCCTGCCCGACCAGTACCTGATCACCCCTGACGGGCTGGAAGTGCCGCAGATGCTCAAGGGCATCCAGAAGGCCGTGGCCAGTGGCATTCGCCTGATCCAGCTGCGCGCCCCGGACATGTACGACCCTAAGTACCGCGATGTGGCGGTGGACGCGGTGGGCCTGTGCGCCGGCAAGGCGCAGTTGATGCTCAAGGGCCCGCTTGAATGGCTGGGTGACTTCCCTTCCGCCGGCTGGCACCTGACTGCCGCGCAGTTGCGCAAGTACGCGGCCAAGGGCCGGCCTTTCCCGAAAGAGCGCTGGTTGGCAGCGTCCTGCCACAACGCCGAGGAACTGGCGCTGGCCGAGCAGATGGGCGTGGATTTCGTCACCCTGTCGCCGGTGCAGGCCACCCAGACCCACCCCGAGGCAGTGCCGCTGGGGTGGGATGA
Organism: Pseudomonas xanthosomatis; assembly: GCF_019139835.1. Taxonomy (NCBI): domain Bacteria; kingdom Pseudomonadati; phylum Pseudomonadota; class Gammaproteobacteria; order Pseudomonadales; family Pseudomonadaceae; genus Pseudomonas; species Pseudomonas xanthosomatis. The sequence goes on from NZ_CP077075.1 coordinate 1,828,543, forward strand.
GGCGCAGCGGTTGATCGGTACGATCAATCAGCCGGTGTATCTGTTGGGTGGGGTTGGGCCGGGTGAGCGCGACCAGGCCTGGCAGGCCGGGGCGCAGGGTGTGGCAGGTATTCGGGCGTTCTGGCCTGAGGTTTGATTCGCCTGCATGAATCGCCGGCAAGCCGGCTCCTATGGAACAAATCACAACTCGTTGATTTAACGAAGATTCTGTGGGAGCGGCTTTAGCCGCGAGCACCGCGGGGCTTGGCACGGGCTTCGCCCGTGTTCGCGGGCAAGCCCGCTCCCACAGGGATCGCGCCAGCTTTTAGAAATTGAGCAAGACAGTTGCTCCCACAGGGATTGCATGAGCTTCAGGTCAGTGCCCTACCTGTTGGAGCCGGCTTGTCGGCGATTGCTATTTCAGCCTTCAGGCCGAGCGGCCGCCTGCCACAACACCTCATCCACCCCCTGCCGCCGCCCGATGATCCTGGCCGCCACGAACAACAGGTCAGACAGCCGGTTGATGTAAGCCAGCCCAACCCCCTCCAGCGGCTCGACCGCATTCAACTGCTGGCACCGCCGCTCCGCCGCCCGCGCCACGCTGCGGCACACATGGGCCTGGGCCACCAGCGCCGAACCGCCGGGCAGGATGAAGTTCTTCAGCGGCCCGAGCTCCTCATTCCACACATCGATGGCCCGTTCCAGGCGCTCGACCTCCAGCGCATTCAGCGCCTGGTAACTGGGCATGGCCAGCTCGCCACCAAGGTCGAACAGTCGGTGCTGGCATGGCGCAAGTACCTCGCTCACCTCGCTGATACCGGCCTCGGCCAGCCCGGCCAGCAACACCCCGAGCTGGCTGTTGAGGGTGTCCACCTCGCCCATGGCCTTGACGCGCGGGTGGTCCTTGGGCACGCGGCGGCCATCGCCCAGGCCGGTTTCGCCCTTGTCGCCGGTGCGGGTGTAGATTTTCGTCAGGCGGTTGCCCATGTCAGGTCTCCGTACGGGCCGGCTGGGCCGTACCCAGGGGCAGGCGCAGGGTGAAGCAGGTGCCCTGGCCGGGGGTGGAGTGCACCTCCATCTGCCCTTTGTGATTGTTGGTAATGATGAAGTACGACACCGAAAGCCCAAGCCCTGTGCCCTGGCCGATCTCCTTGGTGGTGAAGAACGGCTCGAAGGTGCGCTTGCGCACGGCCTCTGGCATGCCGATGCCGTTGTCCTCGATCTGGATTTCCGCCCACGGCGGGTTGAGCCGGGTGCGCAGGGTGATGCGCCCCGGCTCGCTCGGCTGCGGGCGCTGGTGGATGGCCTGGGCGGCGTTCTTCAACAGGTTCAGCAGCACCTGCTCCAGTTCGTTGGCGGTGCACGGCACCGGGCCCAGCTGCGGGTCGAACTGGCGCACGATGGCCTGGCCCTTGAAGTCAAAACCAATGGTCAGGTCGAAGTCGTTGCCGGCGATGTCCACCGCCTGGTCGATCAGCGCCGGCAGGTCACAGGGGGCCAGCTGGCGGTTGCTGCGGCGGCTGAAGCTGAGCATGTGGGTGACGATTTTTGCCGCCCGCGCGCCGGCCTGCTGAATGCCGTCCAGTAGCTGCGGCACCTCGCGGCTGCCTAAGTACTTGTTGACGCGGGCCAGGTCGATGCCCAGCTCGTCGGCCTGTTCCTGGTTGCGCGGCAGCTCCGGCGACAGGCGCCGGCGGATGTTCTGCACGTTGTGCAAGATCGCCCCCAGCGGGTTGTTGATTTCGTGGGCCATGCCCGCAGCCAGGCCGCCGACCGAGAGCATCTTTTCCGACTGCACCATCATTTCTTCCAGCGACAGGCGCTGGGTGATGTCGTCGATGCGGATCACCACCCCGCGCCCGCCGCCACCGGTCAGCGGGTAGAACGTCAAGGCGTAGTGGCGGGCGTCGTCGCCCTTCGGCCAGGTGACCCGTTCGATCTTCGCCACCCGGTGCTTCTCGACGCTTTCCTTGAGCTGCGGCAAAAACGGTTTGAGCGGCTCGAAGGCGAGGAAGATCGGCTGGTTCAGTGCTTCGTCCAGGGGCGTGCCAGAGAGCACCGTGGCTTCGTGGTTCCACTGGGTAACGTACAACTGCTCGTCGAGGGCTATCAGTGCCGAGGGCATCGAGTCGATGATGCTGTTGAGGTAGTTCTGAAAGCCGGTGAGCTTTTTTTCGATCTTGCTGCGCACCTGGACTTCCAGCTCCAGCTTGCGGTTGGTGTGGCGGGTTTCTTCAGCCAGGCCCTGGGCCTGGTCGTAGGCGCTCTGGAACTCGTCGCGGGTGCGCTTGAGCTGCTGCTCGCGGGCCTCGATGCGCGACAGCATGGTGTTGAACGCCTGGGCCAGGCTGCCGATCTCGTCGTCGTTGCCGCGCTGGGCACGCAGGGCGTAGCTTTCTTCGCGGGTGACCTGGCGGGTGAGCTCTTCCAGCCGGTTGATCGGCAGGGTGATCAGGCGCTTGATCTGCCGGGCGATGAGCATCCACAGCACGATGCTGAACACCAGGATGGCCAGGCTGGCCGACAGGGTGCCGGTATAGAACGCCGTGGGCAGCTCGCTGCTGGCCACCAGCAGCAGGTGGGAGGGCGGGCTGCCTTCGCGGGGCAGGCGAATCAGTTGGGTGCTGCGAAACTCCATGAGCCGCCAGCCATCGATGTTGCGAAAGCGCTTGGGCAGGGCCAGCGGCTCGCCATGCTGCAACTGCGCCAGCATGCGCCCGTCGCTGCCGTACAGGGCTGCGGCGCGTAGCGGCGAGTAGCTGTCCAGCTCCTTGAGCAGCGCCGTGGCGGTATCCGGGTTGTCGCCGGCGCGGGCCGACAGCTGCGGGTTGGACACCAGCTTGCCGATGGTCTGCAAGGCCTGGGGCGCCATGCTCTCCTGGGTGATCCAGTAGGCGGCGCTGATGAAGGCCAGGTTGGCCACCAGCAAAATGGTCACCAGCAGCACCAGCAGGGCTGCCAGCAGTTTTTGCCCGACCGGGAGGTTTTCCAGGCGTTGGCGCAGGGTCATGGGCAAGGCAGCTTCCGTGTCCGTTGAAAGGGGCTCAGGCGCTTGGCAGGCCGCGCGCCGTCAGGCTATCGACCAGGCGTTGGTGCAACTGTTCAAGCCCGGGCACCGCCACGCCATGGCGGGCGGCGGTGCGGCAGGCATGGCCGAGCAGGTAGTGGATCTCGGTGCGCCGGCCGGCACGCACATCCTGGTACATGGAAGAGTAGTTGGCGGCGGTGGCGAGGATCACCCGCTGTATTTCTTCGCCCAGGTCCGCGGCCGCCTCGGGCTGGTCGCAACGTCGCAGCAGTTCGGCAAGCTCGGCGCCCAGCGCTTCGACCTCGGCCAGGTGCCCGAGCAGGCCGCCGTTCTGGCAGCCGTGCAGTACGGTCAGCGGGTTGATCGCGCAGTTCAGCGCCAGCTTGCGCCACAGGCGGGTGAGGATGTCCAGGCTCCACTGCGCCGGGATGCCGGCATCGTGCAGGTCGTCGAACCAGGCGGGCAGGGCAGGGTTGGCCGGGTCGCCCAGCCAGTTGAAACCGTGGCCGGCAAAGCGCACCTGCCAGTCGTTTTCACGGAATGCGCCCTCGGTGCTTGAGGCGAAGATGCAGCGGGCGTGGGGCGCAACCTCGGCCACCTCGTCCTGGCTGCCCAGGCCGTTTTGCAGCAGCACCAGCTCGGCGCCCGGGGCCAGCCGGGGCAGCAACTGCGCTACGCCAAGGGCGGCGTCGTAGGCCTTGCAGGCTACCAGCAGGCGATGGATGGGGCCGGCGGCGCCAGCGGTTTCGGCGGGGATCGCGAAATGGCTGGTGTGCGCCTGTTCGACCAGGGTCAGCCGGCCTGCGGCCTGATAGTCGGCCAGGCGCCGGTCGTCGCGCAGGATCAGGCGCACCGCCTTGCCGGTACGGGCCAGGCGGCAGGCCCAGAGGCTGCCGAGGCTACCGGCGCCGAGAATATGCCAGGTGCTGCTCATCTGCGTTTCGCAACCCGTTATAATGAGCCCGCATTTTAACCATCCAACGCAGACGCGCTCCATCTTCAGGCCGAGCGCGCGTTCATTTTATGGAGAACACCCCATGCCTTCGTTCGACGTGGTATCGGAACTGGACAAGCACGAAGTGCAGAACGCCGTCGACAACGCCATCAAGGACCTCGACCGCCGCTACGACCTCAAGGGCAAGGGCACCTTCGAGTTCAAGGACAAGGAGCAGACCGTACTGCTGACCGCCGAGGAGGAGTTCCAGCTCGAAGCCATGCTGGAGATCCTGCGCCTGGCGCTGGTCAAGCGCAAGATCGACGTCAAGTGCCTGGAAACCCAGGACCCGTACGCCTCGGGTAAAGAGAAAAAGCAGGAAGCCAAGTTCCGCGAGGGTATCGACAAGGACCTTGCCAAGAAGATCGTCGCCACCATCAAGGATGGCAAGCTGAAGGTGCAGGCCGCCATCCAGGGCGAGCAGGTACGGGTTACCGGCAAGAAGCGCGACGACCTGCAGGAAGCCATCGCCCTGCTGCGCACCAAGGAATTCGACATGCCGCTGCAGTTCAACAACTTCCGCGACTGATTGGAGCGATGCCTGAACCCAGCTGGCGCAATGATGTCCATGTGGGTTCAGGGCCGCTGAGTCCGAGGCGGCCCGGTTTCAGGAGATGACTATGGATTTGAACGCAGAGGTCGACCAGCTGGTACGCCAGTCGCAAACCTGGATTCCGCTGATCATGGAGTACGGCAGCCGGGTGCTGCTTGCACTGCTGACCCTGGCCATCGGCTGGTGGATCGTCAACAAGCTGAGCGCGCGCCTGGGCAAGCTGGTGGGCCTGCGCAACACCGACCTGGCCTTGCAGGGCTTCATCAGCACCCTGGCCAACATCGTGCTGAAGATCCTGCTGTTCGTCAGCGTGGCGTCGATGATCGGCATCGAGACCACCTCGTTCGTCGCCGCCATCGGTGCCGCAGGCCTGGCCATTGGTCTGGCGCTGCAGGGCAGCCTGGCGAACTTCGCCGGTGGTGTGCTGATCTTGATGTTCCGCCCGTTCCGCATCGGTGACTGGATCGAGGCGCAGGGCGTGAGCGGCACCGTGGACAGCATCCAGATCTTCCACACCGTGCTGCGCACCGGTGACAACAAGACGGTGATCATGCCCAACGGCAGCCTGTCCAACGGCATCATCACCAACACTAACCGCCAGCCGACGCGCAAGGTGGTGTTCGATGTGGGCGTGGACTACGAGGCTGACCTGCAGAAGGCCCGTAACGTGTTGCTGGAGCTGGCCAAAGACCCCCGGGTACTGGCCGACCCTGCACCGCAGGCAGTGGTGGCCACACTGGGCGACAGCTCGATCACCGTGTCGCTGCGCCTGTGGACCAAGACCTCGGACTACTGGGATGTGATGTTCATGCTCAACGAGCATGCGCGCGACCGGCTCAAGGCCGAGGGTATCGACATTCCCTTTCCGCAGCGGGTGATCCGCGTGGTGCAGGAGGCTGCCCCGCAGTAACCTGTTTCAGCAGCTATCGCGGGGCAAGCCCGCTCTCACGTTTATGGCGTGGGAGCGGGCTTGCCCCGCGATGCTTTTGCCCCCTTACACTTGTTCACAGCCAATCCCTGCCATTTCTGGCATATAACCTGCCCACACCTGCCTGCACCTGATAGCCACCATGAAACCACTGCTGTACATCACCCCCCTGCGCGCCTTGCTGTTCGGGCTGACCCTTGCGCTGTTCGAGCTGCTCACGTACCTGGCCAGCGACGCGGTCATGCCGGCCATGCCGGTGGTGGTCGACGACCTGAAGGCCAGCCCCGAATTCATCCCCCACGCCCTCAACCTGTACCTGCTGGGCGGGGTGCTGCTGCAGTGGCTGATCGGCCCGCTGGCCGACCGCTATGGCCGGCGCCCGCTGCTGCTGGCCGGCTGCGTGTTCTTCGGCGGCGCTTGCCTGGCGACCTTCTGGGTGCACGATATCGGCCTGTTCAACCTGCTGCGCCTGCTGCAGGGCATTGGCCTGGGCTTTGTGGTGACGGTCAGCTACCCGGCGCTCAACGAGGCGTTCAGCGAGGCCGACGCGGTACGCATGATGGCCTTGCTGGCCAACATCGCGCTGCTGTCGCCGCTGCTCGGGCCGCTGGTGGGCACCCTGATGCTGCAGTGGCTGGACTGGCGCTGGCTGTTCGTCGCCTTTGCCGTGGGCGCGGTGGCCTGCTGGCTGCTGCTGTACCGCCTGATGCCCGAGACCTTGGGGGTGGAGCGCCGCGACGGCTCGCGCCTGGCGTTCACGCCCATCCACCTGCTGCCGCTGCTGGCCGGTTACGGCCAACTGCTGGCCAATCGCAAGTTCGTCGCTGGCAGCGCGGCGCTGGGGCTGGTGGGCCTGCCGCTGATTGGTTGGATCGGCCTGTCGCCGGTGCTGCTGATTCACGACGAGGGCCTGAGCACCATGGAATACGCGCTGTGGCAGTTGCCAGTGTTCGGCGGGCTGATCCTCGGTAACCTGATCATCAACCGCATTGCCGACCGCTTCCCGTTGCCGGCTCTGGTGCGTGGTGCGCTGGCGCCGTACCTGGCCGGGCTATGCCTGATGGTGCTGGCAACCTGGCTGTGGCCGACGGTGACCAGCGTGGTGGCCGGCATGTCGCTGTACGCGCTGGGGCTGGGGGTGGCCAACGCGGTGCTGTACCGCATGACGCTGTTTGCCAGCGAGCAGAGCAAGGGGCTGGTGTCGGCCATGCTGGGCATGATCACCATCGCGCTGTTGGGTTTGGGCGGCGCGGTGCTGGCGATGCTGGGTGCGGGGGCGAGCCTGCTGCACTTTGCCTTGGGCGCAGGTATCGCCGGGGCTATGGCGTTGTGGCCGCTGTGGTTCGTGGTGGGTGGACGGCCTGGGGCTGTGGTGCAGTAATCTTTTTCACCTGCACCGGCCCTTTCGCGGGCAAGCCCGCTCCCACAGGTACTGCGCTGTGTCGAAACAAGCAGATAACCTGTGGGAGCGGGCTTGCCCGCGAAGGGGCCGGTGCAGGATTAAGCATTTGCTCAGGGCTGTTCGGTCGCCGAATCAGCAACCGGCGCGGGCTTGCCGCGCCCGGCTTCCTGGCGCCAGTGCAGGGCGATCAGGATCAGCGTCGGCACGCCCAGCAGGGCGGTGATCATGAAGAAGTTGTGGTAGCCGAACTTCTCCACCATCACCCCTGAATACCCGCCGATCAAGCGCGGCAACAGCAGCATGATCGAGCTCAAAAGGGCGTATTGGGTCGCCGAGAACTTCAGGTTGGTCAGGCTCGACAGGTAGGCGACGAACGCCGAAGTGGCCATGCCTGAGCTGAAGTTGTCCAGCGAGATGGTCACCACCAGCATTTCCAGGTTCGGGCCCATGTCGGCCAGCATCACGAACAGGATGTTGGTGCCCGCCGAGGCCAGGCCGCCGATGAACAGGATTGGCAGGATACCGAAGCGCACGATCAGCAGGCCGCCGGCACCGGCACCGACCAGGGTCATGATCAGGCCGAAGATCTTGCTGACGCTGGCGATCTGGTCCTTGGTGAAGCCCATGTCGATGTAGAACACGTTGGCCATCACCCCCATGACCGTGTCGGACATGCGGTAGGTGGCGATCAGCCCGAGCAGCAGCAGGGCCTGCCAGCGGTAGCGGGCGATGAAGTCGTTGATCGGCGTGAGCACCGGCGCCAGGCCGCGGCGGCCGAGGCTCGACAGGCAGGCCCAGGTCAGCAGCACGTAGAGGATCAGGCGCAGGAAGGCGCGGTCTTCGAGCAGCAGGTCCAGCGGCGTGGCCTCACCGGAAACCACCGTTGACCAGCCGGTGTTGAACATCTGGGTGAAGCTGGCCGGTACCGACACCAGCAGGATGATCAGCACGAACACCGAAGCCATCTGGTGCATCAGCCCGTAGCGCGCTGCCGACAATTGCGTGCGCAGCGGCACTGGTGGTTCGCGCATCACCAGGGTGGTGAACAGCGCCGGCAGCATCAGCACGCCGAACAGCACGTAAGTGCTGGCCCAGGCCTTGTGCAGGTAGCTGAAACCGGTAGAGCCGAACCATTCGGCGAAGAACAGCGCACCGGCGGTTGCCAGCAGCGCAGCGACCCGGTAGCCGGCCATGTAGCTGGCGGCCAGGGCAGCCTGGCGCTGGTCGTCGGCGATTTCCAGGCGATAGGCATCAACGGCGATGTCCTGGGTGGCCGAGGCGAAGGCCACCAGCACCGCCAGGGCAATCAGCCACGACAGATGCTTTTGCGGGTCGCAAAAGCCCATGCCCAGCAGGCCCACCACCACCAGAATCTGTGAAAGCAGCAGCCACGAGCGGCGCCGGCCCATGCCGCCGAGCAGCGGCAGGCGCCATTGGTCGAGCAGCGGTGACCACACCCACTTGAACGCATAGGCCAGGCCGATCAGGCTGGCGTAGCCGATGGTTTCGCGGGCAACGCCAGCCTCGCGCAACCAGACCGAAAGCGTGGAGAACACCAGCATGTAGGGCAAGCCGGCGGCAAAGCCGAGCAACAACAACACCAAGGTTGACGGGCTGGCATAGGCAGCGAGCGCAGCGCGCCAGGTTTTACGGGGCATGGGCCAACATCTGCCTCAAGTTTGCGAAAACAAAGCGCGCACTCTAACCGCTGTGCTCCATCGGGCGCCAGCCATGGCGCGCCATATCCACACGATTATTGGCTACATTCACGCCCTCTGCGCGCAGCCGCGCGCGCTGTTCGTCGCCGGACGGCGTGCCCGGCGCCAGGCTCAGCCGCCCGCCGGCACCCAGCACCCGGTGCCAGGGCAGGCGGGTGTCGTGGGGCAACTGCCCGAGGGTGCGCCCGACCCAGCGCGCGGCGCGGCCAAGGCCGGCCAGCTCGGCCAGTTGGCCATAGCTGACCACCTTGCCTTCGGGCACCTGGCCCAGCACTGAATACAGCGCCATCCGTCGGGCTTCGGCGCTTTCCGGGGGTGGGGGAGTAAGGGCGGACATCAGAGCATTCCTGGCCTGCGGATGAAACCGGACAGGCGGCGGTGGTGAATGAGAGCGGAACTCATCGGCATGGGCTGGGTCTGTCGTTGCTCAGGGTCGGGGTATCCGGATAATGCCCGGCTTTTTTCATCGAATCGATTCCCATAGTCTGCCTATGTATTCAAAAACCCTGCTGTGCCTCATCGCTGCCACCCTTTGCGCCCCGGCCTTTGCCGATACCGTCTGGATGAAGAACGGCGACCGCTTGAGCGGCAAGATCAAGGTGTTCGACGGCGGCAAGCTGCTGCTCGAAACCCCCTATGGCGGCTCCATCGCCCTGGACTGGAAGCAGGTGCAAACTCTGGAGAGCGACCAGGAGCTGCTGGTCAAGCAGGACGCCTACAGCGGCGAGAAGGCCAAGTCGCTGAAGGCGGCCGAGCCCGGCAAGGTCACGCTAGCCAACGGCGAGGCGCCCAAGACCGTCGATTTGGCCAGCATCGAGCAGATCATGAAGCCGCGCCCGGTGGTCGAGGACCTGATGTGGAAGGGCAACGTCGATGTGGCGATGGACTACAAGCGCGCCGAGAACGATACCGACGACTACGACGTCAGCTTCAAGACCACCGCCCGCCACGGCCGCTGGCGGCACAACGCCGAGGGTGAGTACAACCGCGAGAGCAAGGATGACGTCACCACCACCAACAACTGGAGCGCCGAGTACGCCCTGGACCGCTTCATCACCGAGAAGTGGTTCTGGCAAGGCCGGGCAGAGTACAAGCGCGACCAGATCGAGGACCTGGCCCGCCAGCGCACGGTGGGTACCGGCCCGGGTTACCAGTTCTGGGATGACGAGCTGGGCGCGTTCTCGCTGAGCTCGCTGATCAACCGCAGTGACTTCGAGTACCGCGACGGCGGCAAGGATAACTTCTATTCGGCGTCGGTGAAGTGGGACTACAACCGCTACCTGATCGGCAAGAAGGTCGAGTTCTTCACCACCGGCGAAGTCGGCAAGCCGTTCGGCGGCGTCGCCGACTACACCCTGGATGCCGAGATGGGCCTGCGCTACAAGGTCACCGAATGGGCCTCGCTGAACCTCAAGGCCGAGAAGGACCTGATCAGGGGCACCAGCGACAGCGATCTGGACAAGACCCGCTACACCGCAGGCTTCGGCGTGACCTGGTAAGCGCAGTTACAAGTTCCAAGCCGCAAGCTGCAAGAAAAAGCACGTTGGTTGCAGTGCTTGCTTTTTCTTGTTGCTTGTAGCTTATAGCTTGCAACTGATTCTTGTTCGAGGTTCTTGCCGTGAGTACCAACGCCCTTCGCCCCGCCCGGGAACTGCTGCTCAAGGAGTTTCGCGGCGTGCTGTCTACCCACTCCAAGTCCATGCCCGGCTACCCGTTCGGCTCGGTGGTGCCCTACTGCCTGGACGCCGAGGGCCACCCGGTGATCCTCATCAGCCGCATCGCCCAGCACACCCACAACCTGCAAAAAGACCCCAAGTGCTCGCTGCTGGTGGGGGAGCGCGACGCCGAAGACGTACAAGCGGTGGGCCGCCTGACGGTCATGGCCGAAGCCCGCAAGCTTGCCGACGCCGCCGCCATCGAGGCGGCTGCGGCGCGCTACTACCGCTACTTCCCCGAGTCGGCCAACTACCACAAGGCCCACGATTTCGACTTCTGGGTGCTGCAACCGGTGCGCCACCGCTACATCGGCGGTTTCGGCGCCATCCACTGGCTCGACCAGGTGACTTTGCCCAATCCGTTCGCCGGCAAGGCCGAGACCAGCATGATCGAGCACATGAACAGCGATCACGCCAACGCCATCGCCCATTACGTCGAACTCACCGGCCTGCCGCGCTCAGCAGCGGCCGAGCTGGTCGGCATCGATAGCGAAGGCATGCACCTGCGTATCGGCCAGGGGGTGTACTGGCTGGCCTTCCCGCAAACCTGTAATAACCCGACACAAGTGCGCGAAGCCTTGGTACTGCTGGCCCGCGCCGATCAGTGGCCGGTTGTGCAGGCGGCCGAGGGTTGAAAAAAGCGCAGCGCGCATCCATCTGAAGGTCTTACAGGAAGATTTTCTTCCGTAGAGGAATTGTTGATGCGTGCCTTTCTATTGCTGTTCCTGGTTTTCCCGGTGCTCGAGCTGTTCGTGTTCGTCAAGGTCGCCGGGGCCATCGGTTTCTTTCCGGCGCTGCTGCTGATCATCGCCGGCTCCGCCCTGGGCCTGCTGGTGATGCGCGTGGCGGGCCTTGCCACCGCCCTGCGTGCCCGCGAGAGCCTGCAACGCGGCGAGCTACCCGCCGAGGACATGTTCCAGGGCCTGATGCTGGCGGTCGGCGGCGGCCTGCTGCTGATCCCGGGCTTCATCAGCGACGTGATCGGCCTGTTGTGCCTGCTGCCGTTCAGCCGCCGCCTGGTGGCCAGCAAACTGCGCCAGCGCGCCGAGCAGCAGGCCATGCGCCAGCGTGCGTTCCAGGACGACCCGTTCCAAGCCCAGCCGCGTGATGGCGGCCACCGCCCGAACGTGATCGAGGGCGAGTACGAGCGCCGCGACAAGTAAGGCGTGGTCATGCGTGGGAGCGGGCTTGCCCGCGACGGGGCCAGTTGCCCTGATCGCGTGGCAAGCCCGCTCCCACGATGCATTTTCACACCGTATGAAAAATTTTCGGCAACAAGCCTTGTAATCGAAACGCGCGGCCTCATGTATGTGGTCACCGCAAGGTTTCTGGTGTTTGCACCAGTCATTACCCAGGTGGTTCGCCCAAGGCGGGCCACTCCCGGCAACGCCGGACCGAATCAACCCGCCGGTGTCGATACCGGCCGATGAAAACCACAATTTGGGAGAGATCGACAATGAAGCTTCGTCCTCTGCATGACCGCGTCGTTATCCGTCGCAGCGAAGAAGAATCGAAAACCGCTGGCGGTATCGTCCTGCCAGGTTCGGCCGCTGAAAAGCCAAACCGCGGTGAAATCGTCGCCGTCGGCACTGGTCGCATCCTGGACAACGGCGAAGTGCGCGCACTGGCCGTTAAAGTCGGTGACAAAGTGGTTTTCGGCCCTTACTCGGGCAGCAACACCGTGAAAGTCGATGGCGAAGACCTGCTGGTCATGGCCGAGAACGAAATCCTCGCCGTTATCGAAGGCTGATTTCCCCGACTTCCCGTTACTCCAAAGAATTCCAAGGATTAAACGATCATGGCTGCTAAAGACGTAAAATTCGGCGATTCCGCCCGCAAGAAAATGCTGGTTGGTGTAAACGTACTGGCTGACGCCGTCAAAGCGACCCTCGGCCCGAAAGGCCGCAACGTGGTCCTGGCCAAGAGCTTCGGCGCGCCGACCATCACCAAGGACGGCGTTTCCGTCGCCAAAGAAATCGAGCTGAAAGACGCCTTCGAGAACATGGGCGCCCAGCTGGTCAAGGAAGTTGCTTCCAAGGCCAACGACGCTGCCGGTGACGGCACCACCACCGCGACCGTCCTGGCCCAGGCCATCGTCAACGAAGGCCTGAAAGCCGTCGCTGCCGGCATGAACCCGATGGACCTGAAGCGCGGCATCGACAAGGCCACCGCCGCCGTCGTCGCCGAGCTGAAAAACCTGTCCAAGCCATGCGCCGACTCCAAGGCCATCGCCCAGGTAGGCACCATCTCCGCCAACTCCGACAACTCCATCGGTGAAATCATCGCCGAAGCCATGGAAAAAGTCGGTAAAGAAGGCGTGATCACCGTCGAAGAAGGCTCGGGCCTGGAAAACGAACTGTCCGTCGTGGAAGGCATGCAGTTCGACCGCGGCTACCTGTCGCCGTACTTCGTCAACAAGCCGGACACCATGGTTGCCGAGCTCGAAGGCCCGCTGCTGCTGCTGGTCGACAAGAAGATCTCCAACATCCGTGAACTGCTGCCAGTTCTGGAAGCCGTCGCCAAGGCCGGCCGCCCACTGCTGATCGTTGCCGAAGACGTCGAAGGCGAAGCCCTGGCGACTCTGGTGGTCAACAACATGCGCGGCATCGTCAAGGTTGCTGCGGTCAAGGCCCCGGGCTTTGGCGATCGCCGCAAGGCCATGCTGCAGGACATCGCCGTCCTGACCGGCGGCCAGGTCATCTCCGAAGAAATCGGCCTGTCCCTGGAAACCGCTACCCTGGAGCACCTGGGTAACGCCAAGCGCGTCATCCTGTCCAAGGAAAACACCACCATCATCGACGGTGCTGGCGTTGACGCCGACATCGAAGCACGCGTCAAGCAGATCCGTGCCCAGATCGAAGAGACTTCCTCGGACTACGACCGTGAGAAGCTGCAAGAGCGCCTGGCCAAGCTGGCCGGCGGTGTTGCCGTGATCAAGGTCGGTGCCGGCACCGAAGTTGAAATGAAAGAGAAGAAAGCCCGCGTTGAAGACGCCCTGCACGCTACCCGCGCAGCCGTCGAAGAAGGCGTGGTGCCTGGCGGTGGTGTGGCCCTGGTTCGCGCCCTGGCTGCCATCGTTGACCTCAAAGGCGACAACGAAGACCAGAACGTCGGTATCGCCCTGCTGCGCCGCGCAGTAGAAGCCCCGCTGCGCCAGATCACTGCCAACGCCGGCGACGAGCCAAGCGTTGTTGCCGACAAGGTCAAGCAAGGTTCGGGCAACTACGGCTACAACGCCGCTACCGGCGAATACGGCGACATGATCGAGATGGGCATCCTGGACCCAGCCAAGGTCACCCGTTCGGCCCTGCAAGCTGCAGCTTCGATCGGCGGTCTGATGATCACCACCGAAGCCATGGTTGCCGACCTGCCGGAAGACAAGCCAGCTGGCGGCATGCCAGACATGGGCGGCATGGGTGGCATGGGCGGCATGATGTAAGCCAGCCTTACCCCCAAGCTGTAACAAGAAGCCCCGCCTAGTGCGGGGCTTTTTTATGCCTGTTCGGGCCTCTTCGCGGGTGAACCCGCTCCCACAGATATTGCGCCGCTATTGAAGGCAACGCCGAACCTGTGGGGGGGTTACCCGCGAATCAGGCGACGCTGCGCTCGACGGCTGGCGCTTGCGCCATTCCCCGGCGATACAGCACCAGGTAATAGCAGCCCAGCCCGATCAGCCAGCAGAACACCGCCGTCCAGATGTTGTGCGACAAGAAGTGCGCACCCTGCATCATCCGGCCCACCCCCAGAACCGAACCTGCAACGAACGCCAGCCCCAGTGCCGCCTTGGCCAGGCGTGGCTTGCGGTCACGCAGGACAAAGAACAGCGCGAACAGGCAGAACCCGGTGGCCGCATGGCCGCCGGGCCAGCACAGGCCCGGCTTGTCGGTGGGCGGGCGTGGCTCGAGCAGCTTGCTGTAGGTTTCCTTGCCGCCGAACTGGGTCAGGCTCCACGGGCATTGCACCTGGGTCAGTTGCTTGAGCGGGGTGACGAACGCGGTCGACAGCCCCAGTGCCAGCACCAGGCAGCCCAGCTCGCGGCGCCAGCTGACCAGCTTGCTCCAGAAGAAGCTGGCGATATACCCGGCCACCGCCAGCAGGCTGAACAGGATAACCCCCTGCTTGACCCGGTCATGCAGGATGTTTTCCAGCAGGTAGCTGTGGCGGCCGATGAATTGCCCGGCCGTCTGGTCGAAGAACAGGTCGGCGATGTTCATGTCCAGCGAGGTCTGCTCAAGCAGCAGCAGGGCGACGATGGTGGCGAACGGGATGCCCAGGCAGAGCCAGAGATTGAGCGGGCGAGGGCGGATGGGTTCGGGCATGGTGACTCCACGGTGCGGAAAAAGACCGGGCATTGTCAGCCTGCCGCTATCCTGTGTCCGTGAAGGATCAGTGAAAAATCCGTCAACCGCGGCGAAATTTCCCAAGGGCTGGCACAGTGCAGGCAATGGCCTTAAGCTGCGCCTGCCGCGCCCCGCGAAGGGCCGCACAGGAGACCCCGATGCGCATTCTTTTGGTTGAAGACAACCGCGATATCCTGGCCAACCTGGCCGACTACCTCGGCATGAAAGGCTACACCGTCGATTGCGCCCAGGATGGCTTGTCGGGCCTGCACCTGGCCGCCACCGAGCACTACGACCTGATCGTGCTCGACATCATGCTGCCGGGCATCGACGGCTACACACTGTGCAAGCGCCTGCGCGAAGACGCCCGGCGTGATACCCCGGTGATCATGCTCACCGCCCGCGACCAGCTGGACGACCGCCTGCAGGGCTTCCGCTCCGGCGCCGACGATTACCTGCTCAAGCCGTTCGCCCTGTCCGAGCTTGCCGCGCGCATCGAAGCGGTGCTGCGCCGGGCCCAAGGCGGAGGTCGCCGCACCCTGCAGGTGGCAGACCTGAGCTACGACCTCGACACCCTCGAGGTGACCCGCCAGGGCCGCCTGCTCAAGCTCAACCCGGTCGGCCTCAAGCTGCTGGCGGTGTTGATGCAAAAAAGCCCCCACGTGCTGCGCCGCGAAGTGCTGGAAGAGGCCCTGTGGGGTGATGACTGCCCCGACAGCGACAGCCTGCGCAGCCATGTGCACCAGTTGCGCCAGGTGATCGACAAACCGTTCGACAAACCGCTGCTGCATACCGTCCATGGCGTCGGCTATCGCCTCGCCGAGGGTCGCGATGGAGTTTAAGCAAAGCCTTGCCCAGCGCATCATCATCGCTTTTGCGCTGATGAGCGCGCTGGTGGCCGGCGCCTTCGCCTTCGGCATCGTCGCTACCGTGCACCTGGTCGAGGAGCGGCTGATTTCTTCGGTGCTCGGCGGCGATTTGCAGCGCCTTTTGCGCATGGACAGCGTCAGCGACTGGAGCCACCGCCCGCGCCCTGACCAGTTGTTCTACTTCAGTGGCGGGCGCGACGAGTTCGAGATGCCGCGCGATCTGCGCCACCTGGACCCTGGCTTTCACGAAGTGTTCCGCGACCAGCTGTCGTACCACGCCATGGTCGAGGTCGTCGACGGGCGCCGCTACGTGCTGCTGCAGGACCAAAGCGATTTCGAGGAGCGCGAGCGGGTGCTGTTTGCCGTGGTGGTGGTGGGCTTCGTGCTCAGCCTGGCCCTGGCGACGCTGCTGGGCTGGTTGCTGGCCCGGCGGGTGATGGCGCCGGTGATCCGCCTGGCCCGCCAGGTGCGTCACCGCGACCAGTTGTTGGGCCTCGCGCCGCCGCTGGCACCGGACTATGCGGCGGACGAAGTGGGACAGCTGGCAGTGGCCTTCGACGACACCTTGGGCCGTCTGCGCGATGCCCTGACCCGTGAGCGGCTGTTTACCAGCGACGTCAGCCACGAGTTGCGTACACCCTTGATGGTGCTGGCCACCTCCTGCGAGCTGTTGATCGAGAACCCCAACCTCGACACCCGCTCGCGCAGCCAGGTGGAGCGCATCGCCAGGGCCACCGAAGAAATGCGCGAACTGGTCAAGACCTTCCTGATGCTGGCCCGTGCCCAGCGCGACGAGGGGGCGGTGGCTTCCCAGGCGACCCTGCGCGAGGTGGCCGATGACCTCACCGGTGTTTGGCGCGACACCATCGAGCAGAAGGGCCTGGCGCTGTACTACGACGGCCGCGTCAGTGCCAGCCCGGTGCTGTACAACGCCACCTTCCTGCAATCGGTGATGGGCAACCTGCTGCGCAACGCTGCCCATTACACCGACAGCGGCTATATCCGCCTGAGCCTGCAGAGCGACGGTTTCAGCGTCGAGGACAGCGGTGTGGGCATTCCCGAGGAGCAGCGCGAAGCGATGTTCCGGCCCTTCGTACGCGGCGATGAGCGCCGTGGCGAAGGCTTGGGGCTGGGCTTGTCGCTGGTGCAGCGGATCTGCGACGACCAGGGCTGGCAGGTCACCCTGACCACCACTTTGCCCCATGGCTGCCGTTTCCAGGTCAGCCTGACGCGAGGCCGCGGGGCGTTTCTGGAGGGGGAAAGCGGCAGTGCGGTGTCAGAAACGGATTAACGTTCTGTAGCATTCTTCGCATCGTGTGACGGATTTTTCACATTGGCATGACCTGATTCCAACGCCTGCCTGACTAAGGTGGGCGCACTTGGAGTCAGGAGATGCTCATGCGTAGCCCCATCAAACTCGAATTTTCCGAAAAGTACGACCGCGATCATGCCCGGGAGTACTTCCTCAAGCACCAGGATGGCTTGGCCCGACGCCTGTCTCACAAGCGCGATGAACAACTGGCCCGGCGTGCACTGATGCTGGCCGGCGAGCCGGGTTTGGTGCTCGACCTGCCGTGCGGCGCTGGCCGTTTCTGGCCGCTGCTGGCCGAAAAGCCCAACCGCGTGATCATCGGCGCCGACAACTCCGCCGCGATGATAGAGACAGCCTGTGCGGCACAACCGCCAGAAGTGGTGGCGCGGGTACGCCCTTTGCAAACATCTGCTTTCGCCATCGACCTGCCCGACAACGCCGTGGACAGCATCTTCTGCATGCGCCTGTTCCACCACATTGGCGACGCTGCTCACCGCCAGAAGATTCTTTCAGAATTTCAACGGGTTAGCCGTGACAGTGTGATCGTGTCGCTGTGGGTGGACGGTAACTTCAAGGCCTGGCGGCGGCGCAAGCTGGAAGCGCGACGCAGCGCCAAAAGCGAGCAGGGCAGTTATCAGAACCGCTTTGTGTTACCCGCTGAAACAGTTGAAGAAGAATTTGTGGCAGCCGGTTTCAGAATTCAGGAACGTCTGGACTTCCTGCCGTTCTATGCCATGTGGCGTGTTTACGTATTGCGTAAGGGGTAAAGACGGATGGCGGTAGCGCAGAGTGGGTCCGAGCAATTCGAGTTCTACTGGCAGCAGCAGGGCGAGTGGGTCGAGGAGCCCAACCAGCGCCGTGGCGGCGAGAGCGGCGTGCAGCGCCTGTGCGACGCCAGCGGCCAGTTGTTGTATGCCAAGCGTCAGGTTGGTCATATCTATCGCAGCCTGCTGCACCCGTTCGGGCGGCCCACCGTGCTGCGCGAGCTGGACGCGCTGAACAGTTTCGAACAGCTTGGTGTGCGGGTACCCCGCATCGTCTTTGCCGGCGCCGAGCGCACTGACGACCACCAGTGGCATGCCTTGCTGGTGAGTGAGGCGCTGGACGGTTTCGTCGACCTCGATACCTGGTTTGCCGAGGGCGCCCGGGAGCGTTACCCGCAGGTGGTGCATGAGCGCATGCTCAAGGACCTGGCGGACAACCTGGCGCGCATGCATCTGGGGCATTGGCAGCATGGCTGCCTGTACGGCAAGCATGTGTTCGTCAAGGTGCTGGGCGAGGGCGAGCAGGCGCGGGTCGAGGTGGCCTTGCTGGACCTGGAAAAATGCCGGCGGCGCATCAGTTGCCAGCGGGCGGCCTATAACGACTTGCGTCAGTTGCGCCGCCATTCGTCGTTCGATGATGCGCAGTGGCAAAGCTTGCTCTACTTTTACCAGATGGCGTTTGGCAGCGCTGTCAAAGGGTTAGAGCAATGAAACTAGAAATCGCTCGAGGTTTGTTTCTGGTCGCGGCGCTAGGCGTCACGACGGTGGCCTTTGCGGCCTGGGAGCAGCCGAGAATGAATGTGTTCAGCCAGGGGGAGGTTGCTGGCGCTTGCCCGTTGCCGCGAGTGGCCAGGGTTGAGCAGCAGGCGCGGGTTGAGCCTGATCACGATATTTTGTTGTTTTTGTTTGGGATGAGGCAGGGGTTGCGGCCGTTTGGCTGATTGGGTTTCTGCTGGTTGGGCGCCAGGGGCTTAGGTTTGATTCGGGCTTCTGGCGTTTGTGTTTTTGAGGTTTCGTTGTTTGTTGGTCTGTTGGTCTGTTGGTCTGTTGGTTTTGAAAGTTGTATGCGCATTCATTATTTGTAGTGACGCTTATTCACCTTTCCGCCCTTACGGCGGCTCACTTTTTGAGGGATCAAAAAGTAAGCAAAAAATCCTCGCTCCATTCATACGGCCCCTACGCTTCGCTCCGGGGTTCCCTCACTCCGGGCTTGCTCCGGGGGTACGCGCCGACGGGCCGTCCCTGGCCCGATCGGCGCTCGACCGGCATCCATGCCGGTCGCCCCCCTACGCAATCCCTGCGTTCGGCCTCCTGAAGTCGCGAAGTTAGGGGCGGCGCCTGTAAGTACGCAGCTCGGTCGCTAGTTGCCACCGTGGGACCTCAGGATTTAATCGCGGGGCAAGCTCCCACGCTTGAGTTTGGTACGCACAATTAACGTGGGAGCAGGCTTGCCCCGAACACATCAATAACAATCAAACCAACATCTCAGCTCTTGATGTGGCTCTTGATGTGGCTCTTGATCTTGCTTCTAAGCGCGCAATAGCCCAGACAACACAAATCGCGACTTCAGGAGGCCGAGCGTAGGGATTGCGTAGGAGGGCGACCGGCATGGATGCCGGTCGAGCGCCGATCGGGCCAGGGAGGGCCCGTCGGCGCGTACCTCCGGAGCAAGCCCGGAGCGAGGGAACCCCCGAAGCGCAGCGTAGGGGGCCGGATGATAGGAGCAGGCGGTTTTGCCTACTTTTGCCAAGACAAAAGTAGGCCGCCGTAAGGGCGGAAAGGTGACGAAAAGCGCTCATCGTCAATGAATGCGCATACATCTCTACAGGCAATCACCCTGACTTACGAACCCGAACCCGAACCCGAACCCTCCCGATGCCCCAAAACCATATAAACACAAGGCAAAACAAACAACGTAAACAAGGTCCCCACCGACATCCCGGTAGCAATCACCACCCCGATATCAAACCGGCTCACCGCCCCAGCCCCCGTAGCCAAAATCAACGGCAGCATGCCAAACACCATGGCCGCCGTGGTCATCAGCACCGGCCGCAAGCGTATCGCCGCCGCTTCCTCGATCGCCTCGCGCACCCCCAGCCCCTTCTCCTCACGCAACTGGTTGGCAAACTCGACAATCAGAATCCCGTGCTTGGTAATCAGCCCGATCAAGGTCACCAACCCCACCTGGGTGTAGATGTTCATGCTCGACACCCCCAAAAACAGCGGCAACAACGCCCCGCAAATGGACAACGGCACCGTCACCAGAATCACCAAGGGGTCACGGAAGCTCTCGAACTGCGCCGCCAGCACCAGGAAGATGATCGCCAGGGCCAGCCCGAAGGTCATCCACAGCGCGTTACCCTCCTGCACAAACTGCCGCGCAGTACCCGCATAGTCGATGGAGAAACCCTCGGGCGCCTCCTCGCGGGCAATGGCGCGCACCGTGTCCAAGGCTTCGCCCATGCTCACCAGCGGGAAGCCCTGAATGATCGCCGAATTGAGCTGCTGGAACTGGTTAAGCTGGCGCGGCCGGGCGCGGTCGCTGAGGGTGATCAGGGTCGACAGCGGCAGTAACTGGCCCTGCTCGTTCTTCACGTAGTAGTTGTTCAGCCAGCCGGGGTTGGCCCGGTAGGGGCGCTCCACCTGGGCGATCACCTTGTAGCTGCGCCCCTCCAGGGTGAAGCGGTTGATCTCGGCCTCCCCCAGCAGCGTCGCCAGGGTGCTGCCGAGGGTGTCCATCGACACCCCCATCTGCGCAGCCTTGGCGCGGTCCACATCGACCATCACCTCCGGCTTGTCAAAGGCCAGGTCAATGTCGAGGAAGGCGAACTTGCCCGAAGCCTGGGCGCGTTCCTTGACCCGCTGGGCCACCTCCAGCAAGGCCGGGTAGTCGCCGGCGGTGTTGATCACGAACTGGAACGGCAGGCCCTCGCCGGTGCCCGGCAGCGACGGCAGGTTGAAGCCGAAAATCTGCAACCCGCCAATCTTCTCAAGCTCTGCCTGCACCAGCGGCAGCAGTTGCATTTGCGTGCGCTCGCGCTCGTTCCACGGCTTGAGCAGAAAGCCGCCGATGCCGCTTTGCACGCCATTGAACCCGTTGATCTGGAACGACGAGTAGTATTCCGGGAAGCGCTTGAAAATCGGCGTGAACTGGTCGGTGTAGGCGTTCAGGTAATCCAGGTTGGCAGTCTGCGGCGAGCTGCTCATCATGAAGATCACACCCTGGTCTTCGTCCGGGGCCAGTTCGTTGCGGGTGAACATCAGCAGCACCGGGATCAGGCACAGAATCAGTACGGCGAACACCAGCACCACCGGGCGGCTGTCCAGGGTGCCGTGCAGCAGGCGCTGGTAGCGTTGCTTGAGCTTGTCGAAAATCAAATCCAGGCGATGGGCCAGGCCGCCGGGGTTCTGCTCGCGGCGCAGCAGCAAGGCGCACATCATCGGCGACAGCGTCAGCGCCACTACGCCGGAGATGATCACTGCCCCGGCCAGGGTCAGGGCGAACTCCTTGAACAGCGCGCCGGTCAGCCCGGTGAGAAACCCGATAGGGGCATACACCGCCGCCAGGGTGATGGTCATCGACACCACCGGCAGGGCGATTTCCCGGGCTCCTTCCAGCGCCGCCTCGAACGGTGACTTGCCCTCCTCGATATGCCGGTGGATGTTCTCCACCACCACGATGGCGTCGTCTACCACCAGGCCGATGGCCAGCACCATGGCCAACAGCGTCAGCAGGTTCAGCGAGTAGCCCATCATCTGCATGAAAAACAGCACGCCGATCATCGACAGCGGAATGGTCACCACCGGAATCAGCACCGAGCGCAGCGCGCCGAGGAACAGGAACACCACCACGATGACGATCAGCACCGCCTCGCCGAGGGTCTTGATCACCTCGTCGATGGACGCCTGGATGAACAGCGTGGCGTCGTAGGCAATCGACACCTTAAGGCTCGATGGCAACTGTTCCTCAAGCTGCGGCATGATCCGCCGCACCTCCTTGATCACCTCCAGCGGGTTGGCCGCCGGGGTGGCCTTGATGCCGATGTACACCGACGGCGTGCCGTCGAACGAGCTGACCGTGTCGTAGTTTTCGGCGCCCATCTCGATGCGCGCCACATCCCCCAGCAGCACCCGGCTGTCGCCGTTGGTCTTGACCGGCAGGGCGGCAAAGGCCTCGGCAGATTTCAGCTCGGTGGTGGCGTTGATGCTGGTGACCACGTACTCGCCCTTCACCTCGCCTGCGGCGGCGAGGAAGTTGTAGCGGCGCACGGCGCTGGTCACGTCGGTGGCCGAAAGGCCGAAGCCTGCCAGCTTCACCGGGTCGATCCACAGGCGCATGGCGAACACCTGGTTGCCGAGAATCTCTGCCTCGGCCATGCCGGGCAGTGTGGCCAGCTTGGGCTGGATCACCCGCGACAGGTAGTCGGTGATCTGCGGGTTGCTCATTTCGGTGCTGTAGAAGCTGATGTACATCAGCGCCGAGGCATCGGCCGCCTCCTTGCTCAGCACCGGGTCCTCAGCGTCCTGGGGCAGTTTGTTGCGCACCTCGTTGGCCTTGGCCAGCAGTTGCGTGAACAGCCGGTCGCTGTCGGCGCCGATGCGTGCGTAGACCGAAATCACCGAGAAGTTCTGCCGGCTCACCGAGGTCATGTAGTCGATGCCGTCGGCACTGGCCAGGCTCTGTTGCAGCGGCTGGGTGATGTAGCCCTGGATGGTTTCGGCATTGGCCCCGGGGTAGGCGGTGGTGACGGTGATCAGGGCGTTTTCCATTTGCGGGTACTGGCGGATCTGCAGCTTGCTCCAGGCCTGCAAACCCAGCAGCAAGATCAGCAGGCTGACCACGCTGGCCAGTACCGGGCGGCGGATGAACGGGTCGGTGAATGCCATGCCGGCCCCCTCAGTCGGCGCCGGGCGCGGCAGGTTTGAGGGCCGCGTCCTCGCTGATGCGTACAGAGGCGCCGGGGCTCAGCTTGAGTTGGCCGGCAGTCACCACCTGGTCACCGGCCTGCAAGCCCTTGCTCACCACCACCCAGCCGTCGCGGCGCTCGCCGGTTTGCACGGTGCGCTGTTCGACCGCCAGCTGCGGTTTGCCCTCTGCGGTGCTTTCCGGCTGGCCGTCCTTGCCCTTCTTCGGGCCGATGACGTACACCGAATTGCCGTACAGGGTGTAGGTGATGGCGTTTTCCGGCACCACCACCTGCGGTTGCGGGCCGGGCAGCAGCAGTTGCAGGCTGGCGAACATGCCGGGCAACAGCTTGCCGTCGGGGTTGGCCAGGGTGGCGCGTACCAGCAGGTTGCGGGTGCTTTCCTCGACCTTGGGGTTGATCGCGCTGAGGCTGGCGGGGAAGGTCTGGCCTGGGTAGGCGGCCACCTGCACCAGCACCTGCTGGCCCAGGCTCAGGTGCGGCAGTGCCTGCTCGGGCACGTTGAAGTCGACGTAGAGGCTGGACAGATCCTGCAGGGTGGCGATCACCGTGCCGCTGGCCAGATAAGCGCCGACATCCACCTGGCGGATGCCGATGGTGCCGCTGAACGGCGCGCTGATGCTCTTTTTCGCCAATGACGCCTTGAGCTGCTCGACCACCGCCTGGTTGCGCCGGTACTGCGAGGTCAGGCGGTCGTACTCGCCGCGGGAAATCGCCGAGTCGCCCACCAGCTGGCTGCCGCGGCCAAAGTCCACCTTGGCCAGCCCCAGGTCGGCCTGGGCAGTACCCAGCAGTGCGGTTTCCTGGTCGTTGTCCAGTTGCAGCAGCAGTTGCCCGGCCTTGACCTGCTGGCCCGACTCAAAATGCAGCGACTTGACCGTGCCCGACACCTCCAGGCTCAGCTCCACGCCCTGGAAGGCCTTGAGGCTGCCCACCGCCGGCAGGCGCTCCTGCCACTGGCGCAGTTGGGCCTGGGCCGCGGCGATGCTGACCGGTGGCTTGGGCTTGGAAAACATCTGCACTTGCTGGTAGATCGAGAAGCCCTTGATGCCCCCCAGAATCAGCACGACCAGCAAGACGATGGCCAACATGATCAGCATGCGGCGGCGCAACATGGTCCGGTTCCCTGGATGCGTAACGGGTTATGGATTACGCACGGTCACGGGCGATCCTGCCTACATGCGTTGGAGGAAAGTATTGTCGAGATTTCTGAAAAGGGGAGGGGCAGGTAGAAGGTGCCGATTCAACGCGGAATCTGTAGGAGCGGCCTTGTGCCGCGATGGGGCGCGCAGCGGCCCCACGATTCCGGTATCACGCGAAATTGTCGGGGCTGCTGCGCACCCCATCGCGACACAAGGCCGCTCCTACAGGGGCCGGCGATGGGGCCCTCAGACCAGGTGCAGGTGGTTGTCCCAGAACCCGGACGGCAGGTTCATCGGCTGGCCGATCAGCTCCTGCTTGCGGCAATCATAGAAGCGGCAACGCCCCTGCCCGGAGGTGACGACAAAACCGTCTTTCACCGCCCCCACCCCGGCGCAATCGGGCATCGGCGCATCCAGCTTCACCGCGCCGCTGTCCAGGTCCCAGATGAACAGCCGGTTGGCCCGTGGCGCGGTCAGCGCCACCAGGCGCAGGTCGCTGTGGATGGCGACGCTGGCGGTGTATTGGGCCATCGACTGCAACTGCCGCTCGGGCACCGGGAAGGCCTTGAACGGCTCGCCCGGGCGCTTGATCGCCAGCAGCTCGGCGGTTTCCTCCGAGCCCCCCATGAACTGCTGGCAGGCGGCGATGGTGCCGTCGCTGCCCACCGCCAGGTGGCGCACGCTGTTCATCTGCTGGGCGAGGGTTTCCTTGCTCAGCAGGGTGCCGTCGCGCTGCATCAGCACAAGGCTCGGCTGCATCGCGTCGAGGTTCATCTCCACCCGGCTTTCGGCCTCGGTGCGAATGCCGCCGTTGGCCACCACCAGGGTTTCGCCGTCGGGCAGCCAGGCCACTTCGTGGGGGCCGATGCCGTGGGTCGGGATCTCGCCGCTGTGCACCAGGCGCTCGCCCTCGAAGCGGTACACACCGAGCACGCCACGCCCCGGGTCGGTGGTGTCGTTCTCGGTGGCGTACAGCCACTCGCCATCCTTGTGAATCACCGCATGGCCGTAGAAGTGGCGGTTGGGCTGCGAGGCGATGGTCTGCAGCAGGCGGCCGTCGCGCAGGTCGATCAGGTAGCTTTCGGTACCGGGCCTGCGGGCGACGAACAGCGCGATGGGCAGCGTTGGGTGGTTGATGATGGCGTGGCAGCGCTGGGCTACCTGGGTGCTGAACACCTCGCTGCCGTCCAGGCGAAACCCGACGGCGTAGTGCTTGCCGTCACCGTCGTCGCGCGCCGAGAGCAGCAAGGGGTCGCTGCCTTTGTTGCGAAACAGGCTCCAGCCGCCCAGGGTCAGGGCGCTGAGCAATACGCTACCGAGTTTGATGGCCTGGCGTCGCAGCATGATCAGTCACCGTCGTTGGCATTGAAGCCCAGCTGGATATTCAACGCCTTGGCCAGCTCGCCTTCGTGCAGGCGGTGGACGACGTTGAGGCTGTCGTAGATCTGGTTCAGCTTCTGCTGGCCGGCTTCGTCTGCCAGCAGCTCGCCGAGGCTCTGCCGGTTGTCGGCCAGCAGCTTGAGCGAGGTAGCGTAGGCGTCGTCGATCTTCTGCGCCATTGGCGCCTGGTCCTTGCCCAGCAGGCCGCGCAGGCCCTGGTTGTCGACACCCACCCACACAGCTTCTGCGGCTTTGAGCGAGGCTTCCAGGCTCTTGAGCGAGGAGTGGCTGCGCCAGGCTTCGGCCTGCAGTGGCTGCGGGATGCCCTTGCTCTGGCGGCCCATCGGGGCGCCGAGTTTTTTCTTCAGGGTGTCCAGGGCGGTGACCTGGGCACGCAGCAGGTCGGCGATCGCCTCGTGGGAGTCGGCGTAGCGCTGGTTGGGGAACTTGGTCATCTGCGAGAGCATGCCGTCGGTGCTGTTCCAGCCCTTCAGAATCTCTTCGGCCAGGGCTTGCTGGTGCTCGGCGATGGCTACCAGCAGCGGGCAGTAGCGGGCCTTCTGTTCGGCCGTGGCGACGTCCGGCTTGCTGTCGAACAGGATGTACTCGTAGGCCGACAGGCCACGCACCACCACGCTGGATTTGCCCAGCGATTCCTTGTCTACCGGCTTGTCGCCGTTGACCAGTTGCTCGACCTGGCGGCCGACCAGGTTCTTCTTGTCGGGCCAGAACTGTACCTGCCAGGCGCGGTTGCCTTCGGCCAGCGGGCCGACCAGCAGCGGCTGCAGCTCGGCCCAGGCTTTTTGCGCGTTGAGGAAGTCGGCGCGGGCAGTGTCCAGCGAGGCCTTGCCTTCGCAGTAGGCCAGGGCGCTGGCAGCCAGGGCGCGGTCGGCTTCGACCCAGCGGCTGTAGGTCGGCAGGATCACCTGCTTGGCGATGGCGGCAGAGGTCACGGCCTGCGGGTCCTGCGGCGAGCAGGCGCCGAGGGCGAGTGCGGCGAGGCTGGTGAACAACAGTTTGGGTCGGAACATGCCCGGCTCCTTGTGCGTTTTAAAGTGAATTCAGAAACGCCAGCAGCGCGGCGCGCTGTTCGGCATTGAAGGTCAGTACCTGGTCGCGCGCCGCCTGGGCTTCGCCGCCGTGCCAGAGCACGGCTTCAAGCAGGTTGCGGGCGCGGCCGTCGTGCAGGAAGCGGCTGTGGCCGCTGACCGTCTCGGAAAGGCCGACGCCCCACAGTGGCGGGGTGCGCCAGTCCTGGCCGTTGGCGGCAAATTCGGTGCGCTCGTCACTCAGGCCGGGGCCCATGTCGTGCAGCAGCAGGTCGCTGTAGGGGCGGATGACCTGGTTGGCCAGCTCCGGCTCATTGGCGTTGGCGGCGGTGGTGAACTGCGGGGTGTGGCAGCCCTGGCAGCCGGCCTGGAAGAACAGGTTCTTGCCGGCCAGCACTTGCGGGGCATCGACGTTACGGCGGGCCGGTACGCCGAGGTTGCGGGTGTAGAAGGTGACCAGGCGCAGGATGTTGTCACTGACTTCCTTCTCGCCGCCTTGGCCGTTGCCATTGGGCGCGGCCAGGCAATCGGTTTGCGCCGCAGTGCAGTCGTCCTTGGGTTGCAGGGTGCTGGTCAGGCCCATGTCGCCGGCGAAGGCGTGCACGTTCTGCTGGTTGACGTTGGGCTGGCCGGCCTTCCAGCCGAAGCGTCCGAGCACGGTCTTGTCCTGGGCGTCGTCCCAGACCCGGTTGGCGCGGCCGCGGATGCCGTCGCGGTTGTGGTCGTCGGGGTCTTCGTTGGCCAGGATGTCGGCTTCGGGGATGGCTTCGAGCAGGCCCAGGCCGATCATCGGCGGGGCGATGCGCGCCGAAAAGCGCGTGTCGGGGTGCATCGGGCCGTAGCCGAGCTGGGTGATCTGCAGGGTCGGGCGCTGCAGTTCAACCTGGTGGCCATCCTTGAACGTGACGGTGTGGCTGTCGTAGCTCACCCGCACCTTGCCCTCCGGCGCTACGCCGGGGATGGCCATGTCCTGCAATTGCGTGCCGTAGGTGGGCTCGGGCACCACGCCGATGCGCTCGATTTCGCGGGCCAGGTAGGGCTGGTCGGGGATCGACAGGCGTACCAGCATCGACACTGCATTGCTGTCGCCGGGCTCGGGCGGGTGGCCGCGGCCGTCGCGCACGTGGCAGTTCTGGCAGGCGTTGGTGTTGAACAGCGGGCCCAGGCCATCGCGGGCGGTGGTGGTGCTCGGGGCGATCACCCAGGGGCTGCGGAAGAAGCTGTTGCCCACCGAGAAGTCCAGGCGCCGCTCGGGCGAAAGGTTGGCCGAGGGCAGCGAGTAGGCGTTGCGGTCGCTGCGTTGCACGGTTGCCTCGCCACCGGAGAGGGCTTCACCGGGCTCGGCCTGGGTAAAACGCGGGGCGTCGTCACAGGCAGCGAGGGTGAGGGCCAGCAGCAGGGGGCTTAGGCGGAGCAAGGACATCGACAATCCTGGGCGTGGGCGAAAAACCGGCGTGCAAGCTTATCAGGCCGGGGGTTTTTGAATAAGAGCAATTTGCAATTACCCGGGTGAAAAGGATGTGAAATGCCAGCATTTTCACCTGCTGTACTGGCCCTTTCGCGGGCAAGCCCGCTCCCACAGGGAGTGCACGGTTTGGGTATTGTGCGTTCCCTATGGGAGCGGGCTTGCCCGCGAAAGGGCCAGTGCAGAAAAAAGGCGACCCGAAGGCCGCCTTGGTTATCCCGCTGGCGCTGATCAGAACTCGTGATCGGCGGTGTCCGGGTTCAGGTTGGCGATGCCCAGCTTGCCGGCGGCCTGCTCGATGGCGCCGGTCTGCTTGACCAGCGAGGCGATGGCGTCGCGCACGATCTGGTTGCCGGCAGCGTTGTCGGCGGCGATCAGTTGGTCGTAGTGCTCGCCTTTCAGCGCATGGTCGACCATCACCTGGATCTTGGCTTCGGTGGCTTCAAGGTCGGCCTTTAGGGTGGCGTCGGTGGCCGGGTCAGCCTTGGCCACCAGCGACGACAGGCTCGGGCCGGTCAGCTTGGTGCCGTCGACACGGGTGTACTCGCCCAGGTAGACGTTGCGGATGCCCTTGGCGTCGTAGAAGTGCGAGTAGTGGGTGTTGTCGCTGAAGCAGTCCTGCTCGTCTTCCGGCGAGTTGGCTTCCAGCGAGACCTTCATGCGCTCGCCGGCCAGTTCGCCCAGCGACAGGCTGCCCATGCCGAACAGCATCTTGCGCAGGCCGTCGTTGACCGGCTCCGCTTCCAGAGTGGCGCGGTAGTTGTCGGCCACGTTCGGTGCCCAGTTGCCGACCATTTCTTCAAGGTCTTTGACCAGCAGGTCGGTGACCGCTTTCAGGTAGGCGCGGCGACGGTCGTTGTGGCCGCCAGTGGCGCCCTTGCCTTCGAGGTAGTCGGAGACAGGGCGGGCACCTGCGCCGGGGCCTGTGCCGTTGAGGTCCTGGCCCCAGAGCAGGAACTCGATGGCGTGGTAGCCGGTGGCAACGTTGGCTTCGGAGCCGCCCAGCTCG
Organism: Pseudomonas xanthosomatis; assembly: GCF_019139835.1. Taxonomy (NCBI): domain Bacteria; kingdom Pseudomonadati; phylum Pseudomonadota; class Gammaproteobacteria; order Pseudomonadales; family Pseudomonadaceae; genus Pseudomonas; species Pseudomonas xanthosomatis. The sequence continues at coordinate 1,857,115 of NZ_CP077075.1, forward strand.
TTCAGGCTGGCCAGTTTTTCCGGGGTGATGTCCTTGACGTCGACCTTCTCCTCGCCCACCTGGATCTCGGTGTTGGCGATGATGTTGGCGCTGGCCGCCGGGTTGCCCAGGGCGTGCTCGTAGCTCTTGTCGACGTAGTCGATCAGGCCTTCGTCCAGGGGCCAGGCGTTCACCTGGCCTTCCCAGTCGTCGATGATGGTGTTGCCGAAGCGGAACGCCTCGCTCTGCAGGTACGGAACGCGGGCAGCGGCCCAGGCCTCTTTGGCGGCCTTGAGCGTCTCGTCGCTGGGCTTGGCGAGGAAGGCGTCGACGGCGGTCTGCAGCTGCTTGGCGGTGCTCAGCGAGTCGCTGTACACGGCGTAGACCATCTCGGTGTAATGCTTGACCACGGCCTTGCCGGCGGCTTCATCGACAGCGCCGGCAGGGGCTGCGGCGGTGCTGGCGGCAGCAGGTGCCTGGGCTTGCGGGGCGCCAGCCTTGTCGTCCTTTTCGCCGCAACCGGCGAGGGCGATGGCGATGGCCAGCAGACTGGCGGAGGCCAGAGGCATTCGAATCATTGTTGGTTTCCTGCGTCGTGTGGTTGGACCAGAGGGTTAGCCGTGCACCGTGGCACGCGAAACCGCAACATCATGCGAAAGATTTGCATTTGCTGTAAAGGGGCGCTTGCGCATTTCATGCAAACGCCCGTTTGGGGGGGGCAGGGTCAATGTTCGCGGGGGTGTTACAGCGCCGAGACCTGGTTGCGTTGCGCCTGCTTGAGGAAGGTGGTCAGCTCGCGCGCCGGCAGCGGCTTGCTGTAGTGGTAGCCCTGACCCTCGTGGCAGCCCTGGGCGATGATGTAGCTTTCCTGCTCGCTGGTTTCGACGCCTTCGGCGATTACCTGCATGCCTAAGCTCTTGCCCAGCTGGATGATGGCGCGAACGATGGTGGCGTCGTCATCGTCGTCGAGCAGGTCCTGGACGAAGCTCTTGTCGATCTTGATCTTGTCCAGCGGCAGCGACTTTAGGTAGCTCAGCGACGAATAGCCGGTGCCGAAGTCGTCGATGGCGATCAGCGCGCCGGAGCGGCGCAGGCTCAGCAGGTGCTGGGCGGCGGTGCTGATGTCTTCCATCAGGCCGGTTTCGGTGACTTCCAGCTCCAGGCTGCGCGGCGGCAGGCGGTAGGCTTGCAGCAGGTTGTTGACCACCCGCGGCAGCTCGTTGTGGTGCAGCTGCACGGTGGACAGATTGACCGCCATGCGCAGTTCGCTGAAGCCCTGGTCGTGCCATTCGCGCAGCTGGCGGCAGGCTTGGTCCAGTACCCATTCGCCGATGGCGATGATGTTGCCGTTCTGCTCGGCCAGGGGGATGAACTGGTCCGGCGGGACCATGCCCAGCTCCGGGTGCTGCCAGCGCAGCAGCGCCTCGACGCCGACCACGCGGTGGTCGCGGTAGCTGATTTGCGGCTGGTACACCAGGTACAGCTGGTTGCGCGGCAGCGCTTCGCGCAGGTCCTTTTCCAGCTCGCGGCGCCGGCGCATCTCGCTGTCGACGCTGGCGATGTAGAACTGGTAGCGATTGCGCGAGCGGGCCTTGGCCAGGGTCATGGTCTGCTCGGCCTTTTGCAGCAGTTTTTCGGTGCTGTCGCCGTCCTCGGGGAACAGGGTGATGCCGATGGTGGCACGCAGGCGGATCTGCTGGTGGTCGAGGTCGAACGGCGCTTCAAGGTCGTCGAGAATGCTCTGCGCAAGCTCGGCGGCCTCGTAGGGTTGCTCGATGTTGGCCTGCACCAGGGCGAACTGGTCGCCGCCCAGGCGCGCCAGTGCCCCCAGGCGGCCGCTGTGGGCGCGCAGGCGGTCGGCCAGGGCCAACAGCAACTGGTCGCCCACCTGGTAGGTGAACTGCTCGTTGATGCCCTTGAAGTCGTCCAGGCCCACGCACAGCACCGCCACCCGGTGCTGCAGGCGGCCGCCGTCGACCAGGATCTTGTCCAGTTGCTGCTGCAACTGCTGGCGGTTGGGCAGGCCGGTAAGAAAATCGTACTGGGCCATGCGCTGCAGGCTGTTCTCGGCTTCGTGGCGCAGGTGGGTGTTGCGCTCGATCGAGGCCAGCAGCTGGTTGGCAGTGTTGACCCAGATGCCCAGTTCGTTGCGCTCGTGGCCCTTGAGCTGGGGGATCTGGTGCTGGCTGGGGCGGTCGGGGTTGATTTGCGTCAGGTGCTCGATGATCTTCGAAAGCGGCTTGGTCAGCAGCCAGTGGTACACCAGGTACAGCACCAGGCCCATGGCCAGGGCGCGCAGCACGCCGGAGATGAAGATGATCACCGCGTTGACCAGAAAGCCCTCGCCGTAGCTGGAAGTGTCGAGGGTGATGCTGAGGTCGCCGTAGTATTCGCTGTAGGGGCCGCGGCCGACCAGTTGCGTGGTGTAGGTGCGCTCCTGGCCGAGAATCGGGTCGGTGAGCCAGCGCATGGACATGTCCTGCAGCGGGCGGCTTTTCTCTGCCAGCATAGTTTCGTTGGGGTGGCCGATGGAGGCCATGCGCACCGATTCGTCCTGGAACAGGCCTTCCATCACCTGCATGCCCATTTCCCGGTCGAGGCTGTACACCGCCTGGGTGGACGGGTCGCGGAACATGTCGAGGATGCGCTGGGCGTCGTTGTTCACCGCCTGGCGGGTCTTGTAGGCGTCATAGACGATTTGCGCGCAGCTGAGCACGACGCCGACAGCCAACGCCGAAAGCAGCACCACCCTGAGCAACTTCACCGACAAGCTGTTGCGAAATTCCAGCTTCAAAGGGGATTCCTTAATCCATGCGCATGCCATTATTTTGCCATTAACTCTGGCGACAGAGTATCGACCGATCGCCCTGTCCGGCAAGCCGCCCGTCGGCGGGTTTACCCTTGGCTCTGTATCGGTCGGGCGGCCATGCGACTTGAGTGCGCAGTGTCAGCTTTCCAGAAAATTGATGTTAGCGTGCTATGGGCTGCGAGCAAGGCCCGGGCGGCGGATGGCAGGCGAAAAAAAACCCGGCCAGGGCCGGGTTTTTCACAAGGCTTGCGGATCAGGCCTTGAAGGTCTTGCCTTCGAACTGCTCGGCAACGAAGGCCCAGTTGACCAGGTTCCAGAACGCCTCGACATACTTCGGACGCACGTTGCGGTAGTCGATGTAGTAGGCGTGTTCCCAGACGTCGCAGGTCAGCAGCGGGGTGTCGCCGCTGGTCAGCGGGCAGCCGGCGCCGATGGTGCTGGCCAGGGCCAGGGAGCCGTCGGCCTTCTTCACCAGCCAGCCCCAGCCGGAGCCGAAGGTGCCGACCGAAGTCTTGGTGAACTCTTCCTTGAACTTGTCGAAGGAACCGAAGGCGGCGGTGATGGCATCAGCCAGGGCGCCGGTAGGTTGGCCACCGCCGTTTGGCGACAGGCACTCCCAGTAGAACGAGTGGTTCCAGATTTGCGCGGCGTTGTTGAAGACGCCACCCGAAGAGGTCTTGATGATCTCTTCCAGGGTCTTGCCTTCGAATTCGGTGCCCGGGACCAGGTTGTTCAGGTTCACGACATAGGTGTTGTGGTGCTTGTCGTGGTGGAACTCCAGGGTTTCCTTGGAGATGTGCGGCTGCAGGGCATCGTGGGCGTACGGCAGCGGCGGCAATTCAAAAGCCATGGTGTATCTCCTGATTCAGGTCTGTTTGCGGTTTGCGCCAGGCCTCACGGGTGGCCTGTATGAGCGTCGGCGAGTTTGTACTCTTTGCGACGCAGGGGCAGGATCATAGCACCGGGGCAGGCGCATAACCACGCAACAACTATAGGGAATAGAGGTTCCAGAGCGGTTGGCGCAGGTGACGGGCGGGGCAAACGCGTTGCTCGTGTTGGCGATGGGGCCCGTACAGGCAGCGCAAGGCAAGGGCCCCGACAAACCGGCTGCAGGTCAGCCGAAAATCAACTGCGCCGCCACCGCGAACATCATCACCGCCACCATCAGGTCGAGCATCCGCCAGGTCGCCGGGCGCGCCAGCCAGGGGGCCAGCCAGGCTGCGCCCAGGGCCAGGGTGGTGAACCACAGCAGCGAAGCGCTGGCGGCACCGGCCACGTAAGCACCGGGCACGCTCTGCTGGGCGCCGAGCGAGCCGATCAGCAGCACGGTGTCCAGGTACACATGCGGGTTGAGCAGGGTCACCGCCAGGGCGCTCAGCAGCACTGCCCGGCGCGAGCGCGTGCCCTGGCCTTGCTGGTGCTGCAGGCTCTGTTTGGAACAGGCGCTGCGCAGCGCCTTGGCGCCATACCACAGCAGGAACACCGCGCCACCCCAACGGGCAACGGCCAGCAGCGTCGGGTTGTGCGCCAGCACCGTGGCCAGGCCGAACACCCCGGCGGCCACCAGAATCGCGTCGCAGACGATACACAACGCCGCCACCGGCAGGTGGTGCTCACGGCGCAGGCTCTGGGCCAATACAAAGGCGTTCTGCGCGCCGATGGCCATGATCAGGCCGAAGGCCACCAACATGCCGTTCAAATAGCTTTGCCACATGGCGATTACTCCACAAAAGATGCTGGCCATTGTGGCGAGGCTGGCGGTATAAGAAAAACAAATAGAGCTGATCTGGCATTAGAGGAACTGATGTTCGACTACAAACTGCTCGCCGCCCTGGCCGCGGTGATCGAGCAGGGCGGCTTTGAACGCGCCGCCCAGGTACTGGGGCTGTCGCAGTCGGCGATTTCCCAACGCATCAAGCTGCTCGAAGCACGGGTCGGCCAGCCGGTGCTGGTGCGCGCCACGCCGCCCAGCCCCACCGACGTCGGCCGCCAATTGCTCAACCACGTGCAGCAGGTGCGCCTGCTCGAGCGTGACCTGCAGCGCCAGGTACCGGCACTGGACGAGGAGGGCGCCCCCGAGCGCCTGCGCATCGCCCTCAACGCCGACAGCCTGGCCACCTGGTGGGCCGGCGCGGTGGGGGCGTTCTGCGCCGAGCAACGCCTGCTCACGGAGCTGGTGGTGGAAGACCAGGAGGTCGGCCTGAAACGCATGCGCGCCGGCGAAGTGGCGGCGTGCCTGTGCGGCAGCGAGCGGCCGGTGGCCGGGGCACGCAGCCTGGCGTTGGGGGCCATGCGCTACCGGGCGCTCGCAAGCCTCGCGTTCATGGCCCGGCACTTCCCGCACGGCTTCGAGGTGGCGCGCCTGGCCCGCACACCGGCCATCGTCTACGGCCCGGACGATTTTCTGCAGCATCGCTACCTGGCCTCATTGGGTATCGAGGACGGCTTTTTGCACCACCTGTGCCCCTCGTCCGAAGGCTTTTTGCGCATGACCGAAGCCGGCCTTGGCTGGGGCCTGGTGCCCGAGTTGCAGGCCCGCGAACAGCTGGCCGGCGGGCAACTGGTGGAAATCTGCGCCGATACCCCCATCGATGTGCCGCTGTACTGGCATCATTGGCGCAACGGCGGGCAACTGCTCGCCCAGCTGACCGAACACCTGCGCCATTCGGCGCGCGACTGGCTGGTGCCCTTGTAGGCCCGGCCGGCGTCAGTTGCATCTGAAAATTGGCAAGGCGGAGTGTTACATGCGAATTCTGGTCACCGGCGCGAGCGGCTTCATCGGCGGGCGCTTTGCGCGCTTTGCCCTGGAGCAGGGCCTGGACGTACGGGTCAACGGCCGCCGCGCCGAGGGCGTCGAGCACCTGGTCAAGCGTGGCGCGCAGTTCATCCCCGGTGACCTGGGCGATGCGGAGCTGGCCCGGCGCCTGTGCCAGGGGGTCGATGCGGTGGTGCACTGCGCCGGCGCCGTGGGCACCTGGGGGCGCTACCAGGACTTCCATCAAGGCAACGTGGTGCTGACCGAAAACGTGGTCGAAGGCTGTATCAAGGAGCATGTGCGGCGCCTGGTGCACCTGTCGTCGCCGTCGGTGTACTTCACCGGCCGCTCGCGCCTGGATATCCGCGAAGACCAGCTGCCACGGCGCTTTCACGACCACTACGCACTGACCAAGCACCTGGCCGAGCAGAAGGTGTTCGGCGCCCAGGAGTTCGGCCTGGAAGTGCTGGCGCTACGCCCGCGCTTCGTCACCGGTGCAGGGGATGCGAGCATCTTCCCGCGGCTGATGCAGATGCAGCGCAAGGGGCGGGTGGCGATCATCGGCAACGGCCTGAACAAGGTTGACTTCACCAGCGTGCACAACCTCAACGACGCCTTGCACAGCGCCCTGCTCGCAGGCGATGCGGCGCTTGGCCAGGCCTACAACATCAGCAACGGCCACCCGCTGCCGCTGTGGGACGTGGTCAACTACGTGATGCGCCGCATGAACTTGCCGCAGGTCACGCGCTACCGCAGCTTGGGCCTCGCCTACAGCCTGGCGGCGCTCAACGAGGCCGCCTGCCTGCTGTGGCCCGGGCGCCCGCAGCCGACCCTTAGCCGCACCGCGATGCAGGTGATGAGCCACGATTTCACCCTGGACATCAGCCGCGCCCGCCAGTACCTGGACTACCGGCCCAAGACCGATGTGTGGGCCGCGCTGGATGAATTTTGCGCCTGGTGGCAGGCCCAGCAGAGCAACCGCTGAACCACCGCCTGAAGAGATGTTCATAAGTGCGCCGCCGTGGCGGTTTATACTCATGCCTCTTTGCTATCACCGTGGTTGAATGCCCATGCGTAACGACGCCCATGACGATTTTGACGACGTGCCCCCGCTGCGCGCCGGCACCCCCGATGACGACGAACTGTTGCCCGCCCACGTGGCGCGCAGCCGCCAGAAGGCCGTACGGCCGCGCAGCAACGGCCCGCTGTGGGCTTTGCTGGGGGCCTCGTTCATTGCCCTGGCCGGGCTTGGCTGGTGGAGCTTCCAGCAGATCTCGCTGATGGAGCAGCAACTGGTGGCCACCCAAGAAAGCTTCGCCCGCATCAGCGAGGAAGCGGCCGGGCGCCTGCAGGCGATCAGTGGCAAGGTCGATGCCAGCGAGTCCACCAGCAGCACAGGCAGCGAGGCGCTCAAGCTGCAGATTCGCCAGTTGCAGGCCAGCCTGGCCGAGCAGGGCAAGCAGCAGCAAGGTGTCGCCGGCCAGGCGGGTGACCTGGGCAAGCGCCTGGAGCAGGTGCTGGCCGATACCCGTGCGCAGCAAAAAGCCGTGACCGACCTGCAAACCCAGTTGCAGGCGCAGTTGAAAGCAGTGAACGCCGAGCTTGCGGCATTGAAGTCGGGCCAGCTGGATGGCGGCAAGCTCGATGGCCAGTTGAAGAACCTCAACGATGAGGTGGCTGCGCTGAAGAAGCAGGGCAATCAGAAAGCCGCCATCGACAGCCTGGAGCAGGATGTACTGGTGCTCAAGACGCAGATGGACAACCGCCCGGCGGCAGCGCCCAGCGGCGCCTCGGTGCAGGAGTTCGATGCCTTCCGCGGGCAGACCACCCGCAACATCAGCACCCTGCAAAGCCAGATCCAGAACCTGCAGCAGCAGATCAACGCACGGCCCTGAGCCCGAATGCATCGCGGGGCAAGCCCGCTCCCACGCTATCGTGGGAGCGGGCTTGCCCCGCGATTGCTTCAATTACAGGCGCGGATAGTCGATATACCCAACCGGCCCCTTCCCATAAAACGTCTCCGGGTGTGGCTGGTTCAACGGCGCATCCGCCGCCAGCCGCGCCGGCAGATCGGGGTTGGCGATAAACGGCACGCCAAACGCCACCGCATCGGCCTTGCCCGCTGCCAGCGCCGCATTGGCACTGGCCTTGTCGAAGCGTTCGTTGACGATGTACGGCCCGCCGAAGGCGGCCTTGATCAACGGCCCGAGGCTGTCGTCGGCCTCTTTCTCCCGCGAGCAGATGAACGCGATGCCGCGCTTGCCCAGCTCACGTGCCACATAGGTGAAGGTCTCGGCGCGGTCGGCATCGCCCATGTCGTGGGCATCGGCGCGCGGCGCCAGGTGCACGCCCACACGGCCGGCGCCCCACACCTCGATGGCCGCGTCGGTCACCTCCAGCAGCAGCCGGGCACGGTTTTCCAGCGAGCCGCCATAGCGGTCAGTGCGCTGGTTGGTGCTGCTTTGCAGGAACTGGTCGAGCAGGTAGCCGTTGGCGCCGTGAATCTCCACGCCATCGAAGCCGGCAGCCTTGGCGTTTTCGGCGCCGCTGCGGTAGGCCTCGACGATGTCGGCGATCTCTTCGGTTTCCAGGGCGCGCGGCGTTGGGTAGTCGCTAAGCGGGCGCACCAGGCTGACATGGCCCTTGGCCTGGATGGCGCTGGGCGCCACCGGCAGTTCGCCGTTCAGGTACGAGGGGTGGGAGATGCGCCCCACATGCCACAGTTGCAGGAAGATCCGCCCGCCGGCGCCATGCACGGCCTGGGTGACGTTGTGCCAGCCGCGTACCTGCTGGTCGTTCCAGATGCCGGGGGTGTCGGGGTAGCCGACGCCCATGGCGGTTACCGAGGTCGCCTCGCTGAGAATCAGCCCGGCGCTGGCGCGCTGCACGTAGTACTCGGCCATCAGCGCGTTGGGGATGCGGCCTTCGTCGGCGCGGCAACGGGTCAGCGGGGCCATGATGATGCGGTTGGGCAGTTGCACGTCGCCCAGGGTGATCGGATCGAAAAGCGTGGTCATAAGGGTTACCTGCCTGTTCAAAGCGCTTGGCGCAGTTGTTCGAGGAACGCCTGGATAGTGGCTTCGTCACGTTTGAAAAAGTGCCATTGGCCGATCTTCTGGCTGCTGATCAGCCCGGCGCGCTGCAAGGTGGCCAGGTGGGCAGAGACGGTCGACTGCGAAAGCCCGCAGCGTTGGTCGATCTGCCCGGCACACACGCCGTTTTCGGTGCTGTGGTACTGGTCGGGGAATTGCGCTGCCGGGTCTTTCAGCCAGCTGAGGATTTCTCGCCTGACCGGGTGGGCCAGCGCTTTTATGATTTCGTCGAGATCGAGTGGCATGGGTGAGGCTCGTTGTGTATCGCGATAGGTCGAAATTTAAATCGGTATTTCGCGATATACAAATATGAAGAGGTTCTGAGCTGAGGTCGAATCGTTATATCGCGTTATAACGATATAGGCGCTGGCGGTGCTAGACTGCGCCCATGAACTACCTCGCACACCTGCACCTGGGCGGCCCGGCGCCGCAGCAACTGCTCGGCAGCCTGTATGGCGATTTCGTCAAAGGCTCGCTGGAGGGGCGCTTTGCGCCTGAGCTGGAGGCCGCCATTCGCCTGCACCGGCATATCGACAGCTACACCGACAGCCACCCGCTGGTGCTGGCGGCGCTGGCGCGTTTCCCCAGGGAGCGCCGGCGTTTTGCCGGGATTGTGCTGGATGTGTTTTTCGACCATTGCCTGGCGCGGCACTGGACCGACTACGCCGACCAGCCGCTGGCGCAGTTCACCGGGGCCTTTTACCGGGTGCTGCTGGCCGAACCCGAGTTGCCCGGGCGGCTGGCGCGGATTGCGCCCTACATGGCGGCGGATGACTGGCTGGGGGCCTATGGCGATTTCGCCACATTGGAGCAGGTGTTCAACGGCATCGCCCGGCGCCTGTCGCGGCCCAAAGGCATGGCCGGGGTGATGGGCGAGCTTGAGCGCCTGTATGAACCGCTGCTGGCGGACTTTCGCGAGTTCTACCCGCAGTTGCAGGGGTTTGCCGCGGCGCAGCGTTGAGCTGCGATCGGCTTGGGTTTTTCGGGGCCGCTGTGCGGCCCATCGCGACACAAGGCCGCTCCTACAGGAATTGCGTAGCCTTGTAGGAGCGGCCTTGTGTCGCGATAGGGGCGCAAAGCGCCCCCGGCAATCACCGCGCAATCGAGCTCAATCCTTCAACCCGAACCACTGCCACCCGCTACGCGCAAACCTCACGCTCACCGGCAACGAATCCACCCGCCAGGTATCGGCCAACGGCTGATCGAAGCGCGCCGGCACCATCAGCCCGCGGGTCGGGCTGCTGAACGGCTTGCGCAGGTCGCTGGGCAGCGGGTTGGCGCTCTCGGCCGGGTTGATCACCGTGGCGCCGGTGGCGCTGCCGTCGGGCAGGCGTACTTCCAGGCGCGAGCCGGGGGTGGCGTGCTCGACATCCTTGGGGTCCAGGTACACCCACAACTGTGCCGGCCCGCTGCGCTCCAGGCGCATCAGCAAGGTGCCGGGGCCGACGTTCTCGCCGGGGGCGGCGATCACCTCGGCCACGCGCCCGCTTTCGCTGGCGTCGATGCGCATCTGCTGCAAACGCTTGGTCAGCCAGCGCGCTTCCCGTTGCTGCTGGTGCTGGTAGCGCTCGGCCTCGTTGCCGCCGGCCAGGCTGCGCTCCCAGGCCAGGCGCTCGGCTTCGCGGCTGTCCAAGGCGTTCTGCGCCTCCAGCAGCTCACCGCGGGTAGCGGCCTGGCGCGCTACCAGCGAACGCACATCGCGCACCCGCGCGGCAGCCCGGTCCACCAGCGCCTGCAGCACCTGGCGGTTGTGCGCGGTGAGCCCGTCAGCCGCGGCCGGTACTGCGCTGCCTTGCAACAGGTTCAGGCGCAGCCGCCATTCGGGGTTATCCATTTGCACCAGCGGGCTGCCGGGTTGCACATGGTCGCCCGGCTGCACGTTCACCGCCTCCACCTGGCCAGGTTGCATGGCGCGCACCTCAAGGGTGGGCAGGCGCACCAGTGCCGGCGCCTCGACACGCAGCATGGCAAGGCCATAGCGCCCGGCAAGCCAGGCCGGCGGCAGCAGAATCAGCAGCAGGATCAGGTACCAGCGCAGGCGGAAGGCCAGGCGTTTGCCCGGCGCGTAGAGCACCTGCATGCCGTTGTCCTGGGTCGGGTGTTGTTCCTTGGCACTGCGAAAATTGATCTTCATCGGTTTCTCGGGTAGTCGGTCCAGGATTGCCAGTCGATGCCCGCCAGGCCGGCAGGCTGCAGGCTGCGCTGCCAGCCGGCGGCCAGCTGTTGCAGTTGCGCGGGGCTGCTGCCGGCCCAGCTCAGGGTGGCGGGCTGGTCGGCCTCGATGCTTTGCGCCAGGCGCAGGTGTAGCGCCGGCCAGCGGCGGGCGATCTCCAGCGCGCGGCGGGTGCTTTTGTCGGCCTGGCGCTGGTAGATCATCAGGCTGACGTTGGTCACGCCCAGGCGTTGCAGCTCGCAGGGCACGCAGGGGTTGGCGTCGGCCGCTACCTCGAACCAGCGCGGGTGGCTCGACAGCGCCAGTGGCCAGGGGCTGTGCGCCTTGGCTTCGCGCAGGGTCTGCAGCCAGTCCTGCACGCGCTGGTCGGGCACCGGCCAGCCTAGTTGCTCGACTTCAAGGTCCAGGTGCAGGCCATCGAACGGCAGCCCGGCAAAGCGCTGGATCAAACCGAGCAGTTGCCCGCGCCCGGCCGGCTCGATCCAGTGCGGGTCGCCCAGCAGCAGGTTGACCCGCAGCCCCTGGGCATGGGCGGCCTGCAACAGGGTCTGAAGCTGGGCGCGGGTGGCCTGGCCGGCATTCACCTGCGCTGCATCCAGCCCCAGGTGCAGTTCGTCGATGCCGGCGCGGCGCAGCTCGGCCAGCTCGTCGCTGCGCCGGGCGGGGTCGAGCAGGGCCTGGCTGTGCCAGATGTACACGCCCTGGCGCCAGCCGCGGGCCAGGGGCGCGCTGGCGATCTGGCCGGGGGCGTCCCAGCGCAGGTAGCGGCTACCTAACAGTTGTTCGAAGCGCGGGCTGTCGTCGCCGAACACCCGCAGTGCGGCATCCTGCAGCCACACCCGGTGCCAGGCGGCAATCTGCGCAAAGCCTGCGTTGTAGTCGTCGATGCGTGCCTGCTGCAGGCGCAGGCTGGCTTCACCGGCGTCCAGTTCGCCGCGCTGGCGGCGCTCGTCGAGCACCTGGCGCAGCCCGGTGCGCCGTTCGCGCAGGCGCTGGTATTCGTTGACGCTGCGCCGCTGCTGGGCGATGACCTTGCCCAGCTCGCGCAGCAGTTCGCCCTGTTCCTGCTCGCGGGCCTGTACCGCGGCCTGGTAGCGCGCCTCGCCTTCGCGGCTGCGGGCGGTGCCGTAGTCGAGCAGGTCGACCGGCGCCGACAGGGTCAGCCCGGCGGCCAGGCCGCTGCCACGGTCGGCGGCGCCGCTGCGCTCCTCGACCGTTTGCGCCACGCTGAAGTAGGCGTCGATGGCGGTGTACCAGGGTTTTTTACGCTGGCGCTCGGCGTTGGCCAGCTCGGCGTCACGCCCGGCCAGGCGCGGGTTGTCTTGCAAAAGCGGGCGCCAGGCGTCGAGCGCCTGCGGGTGGCGGGCCAGTTGGCTGGGCACTGGCGTGTCGCCGGGGCGCAGGCTGACGCCGAGGCTTTCAAGGCTTGCGCGAATATCCCCCAGCAGGTCGTCCTGCAGGGCGCAGCGGTCGCTCAGCGCCTGCCACTCGCCGCGCATCAGCTGGGCATCGGAGGGCAGGATCCAGCGTTCGTCCAGGCGCTGGCGCAATTGCGCCTCGGCAGCCTCGCTGGCTTGCTTCAGGCCGCGGCACAGGCGTTGCTCTTCGCTGGCGCGCCACCAGTCGGCATAGGCGCTGCGCACTGCCAGGCGCTGGCGGGCACGCTGGTAGCCCTGCTCGATTTCGGCCAGGTGAATGTCGCGGCGGCTGTCGTCCACCGCATCCAGGCGCCGGCGCAGGCTGCCCAGCAACGGGTAGCGCACGCCCACGGCGAACGAGCGCCCGTAGTAGTCGTTGCGCAGGTCTTCGGTGACCAGCTCGCGGTAGCGGCCCACGTCGGCGTTGCCGAACATCTGCCAGCCAGCCTCCGATTCACGTTGCTCACTGGCGGCATAACGGGCCTGCAGGCGGGCGTTGGCCGCTTCGCTGGCGGGGTTGCTGGTGGCGCGCTGAAGCACGCTGTCCAGCGGCAATGGCGTGGCCCAGGCAAGCGCCGGCAGCCAGCACAACACCGGCAGCAGCCGGGTGCTTTGTTTGAAGTTCATGGCAGGGGCCCTAGAAGCGGTTGGCGCGTTTGAGCACCCACCAGGGTGCCATGCTCGATTCTTCATGCCCGCGGCGCAGCAGCTCGTTGAGCAGGGCGAATACGCTCCAGCAGCGCAGGGCGTACATCGCCAGCGGGTACAGCGGCAGAATCCAGACAAGGCGCAGGTCCTGGCGCGGCCGTTCGCTGACCATCAGCAGCATGCCCAGGTACAAAAGTGCACTCATGCCCAGATACAGGCCGTAGATCAGCAGCGAGAAGAACACGAACGCGGTGAACGGCAGCACCGCCAGGCCCACCAGGCTGTAGCCGAGGATGATCAGCGGCAGCACCAGCTGGAAGAACAGCCCGCTGACCAGCAGCATGAGAAAGTTCGGCCAGCCCACCAGCGCCGGGTTGAAGGCATGCCGGTGCTTGCGCGCATAGACGAAAAACAGGTCGCCGTCCCAGCGCAGGCGCTGCTGCAGGAAGCCGCGCCAGGTGGCCGGGGCGTCGGTATGGCCGATGGCCCGCGGCTCGAAGGGGATGCGCAGGCGGTAGCGGCGAAAGTAGCTTTTGATGCGCAGGGTCAGGTCGAGGTCTTCTGCGGTGTGGGTGTCCCAGCCGCCGATCTGCACCAGGAAGCTGCGACGGAATGCACCAAAGGCCCCGGAGACGTTGTTGACCAGGTTCCATTCGGCCAGGCCGATCTTGCTCATGTGGATCGACAGCAGGTACTCCAGCGCCTGGATGCGCGCCACCAGCGACTGACCGGCATTGCGCACCCGCAGGCTGCCGGCCACCGCCGGCACCTTGGGGTCGGCGAAGTGGCGCACCAGGTGGCCGACCATGTCGTTGTCGAACGAGGTGTCGCCGTCGACGTTGATCAGGATTTCGCCACTGCTGTAGGCAAGCCCCGCGTTCAGCGACGACACCCGGCCACCGCGTTGCCACTTGGCCAGCGGGCGGATCACCCGGTTGGCCGGCAACTTGTGGCTTGCACGAAACGCACGCACGGCGGCGGTGGTGCGCGGGTTGCCGCTGGCGCCGTCGATGATCGGGATGATCTCCAGCATGCCGGGGTAGGTTTGCTCCACCAGGCTGCGCAGGGTCAGTTCGACGTCGCGGCCTTCGCTGTAGCAGGTGATGATGCACGACACCCGCGGGTACCAGGGCGTGCGCTGCTCCACGGCGCTGCGTTCGCGGGCGAACCAGCGCAAGGTGCCGAGCAGCACCAGCAGGTTCAGCGGCACCTCCAGCAGCAAGAAATACGGGAACACCATCAAGAACAGCCGCCAGTGGCCGTTGGGGCCCTGGATTTCGCCCAGCCAGGCCTGCCAGTGGTCGATCAGCGCGTTCATTGCAGCTCCCCTGCCAGGCGCGCCATCAAAAGCTCGGCGCTGTCTTTTTCCAGCAGGCCTTCGGGGGCCACGCAGCCGACGGTGGCCAGGCGAATGTCTTGCAGGTCCTGGCCGACGAACAGTTCGCCGATGCGGTTAAGGCGCTCGACTACACGCTGCAGGCCGGCGCCGTCGGTGTACATCAGCAGCAGCCACAGCTGTTCTTCGCTGGTGCGGGTGCAGCGGTCGGTGTCGCGGATGGCCACCTGGATGCGTTCTATCAGCGCATCGAGCAGCGCATGGCCGCGCTGCGGGCCAAGGCGTTCGAGCACCGTGGCCAGGTTGTGAAAGCGCAGGCCCAGCAGGGCGAAGCGTGGCGCCTGGTGGCGGTCGATCAGTTCCAGCTGCCAGTCCAGCAGGGTGCGGAAGGTGTTGGCCGCGACCATCGCCAGGCCGCCGAACAGCGGTTCGCTGTCGCGTTCCAGGCCCTGACGTGCGGCCAGCATGCCGGCTTCGGACAGCTGGTAATGGCGCACCTCGCGCACCTGCAACTGGTCCGGGGTGTGCTGCTCACCGCAGTCCAGGCAGCGCGCCTGGATGTCGGCGTCGACGAAGAACGCCTGGCACTGGTTGCAGGCGTAGTTTTCCAGCGGCCGGTCGTAGTCGCTGCCGATGTGCCGCAGGCGGGTCAGGCAGTTGGGGCAGACCAGCGCGCCATCTTTGAGAAACTGCGCCTGGCGGCCGATATGCCCGCATGTGAAACAGTGCAGCGAGGCCTGGCGGCGGATGTCCAGGCTGTGGCATTCGGTGCAGGTGTCGACGTAGTTCAGCTGGCCGCTGCCACAGCGCCGGCACAGGCGGATGCGGTCCACCAGGGCGGTGCTCTCGAGCAGGCCGCGTTGTGCCAGGTCACGCACCAGCGCCTGGCTGTTGATGGCCTCGCCACCCAGGCAGCGGGCCAGCGGGTAGTCGTAGTGCTGCGGGTTGCCCGGTTCGCGCAGCGCTTGCAGGCGGCCCGGGGCACGCAGCCACAGCCAGGCCAGCAGGCGTGCTTGCGGGGTTTGTGGGGGGCGGCCGTTGTTGAACACCGCCAGGCGTTCGCGGTGTTGCAGGCAGGCGCTTTGCAGGGCCGGCCAGCTGGCGGCGGGGGCGCCGTCGGCCAGCGCCAGCACCTGCGCATCGTGCTGCTCGTGGCAGTAGATCAGGCCCAGGCCGTACTGCGGGTGCGCGCGCAGGCTGTGCAGCATCTGGCGGTTTTCTTCGAGGGAGGCGCCAAGGATGACGGCGTCGAAGGCGGGTTCCAGCAACAGGGCGGTCAGGTCGGTGAAGCGCGTCGCAAGCGGGTGCTGCGATTCGCGGCCAAAGCCTACTTCAGCGACGCGTACGGCTGCGTCGTTCATGGCTGCTCCAGTTCAGAGGTCTGGCTTTCCGACTGGAGGCAGCGCTTTAAAGTTCTACAAGGCGACCACTTTGTACAAGTTTGAGCGATTGCTCTAACCTCAGGCTGCGCGGGCGTGGCGGCGTACCGGCAGTTCGCTTTCAACCACGCCGAACAACGCCAGGTGAACCGCCTGTTGCGCCTGCAAGGCAAGCACGGCGCGTTCTTTGCCTGCGCTGGTGATGGCCGGCAGCAGCTCGATATGCACCTGGCCACGGTCTTGGCCGAACAGGCGCAGCAGGTGCGAGACCAGGTCATCGTTGCCGACGAACGGTGCAATTGGGTCGGTCTCGCCGTTGCGAAGGTATCGGATGGCAACCGGCTGTACAGGTATGCCCTGGTCGATGGCCCCGGCCAGCAGGCGGCCGTGGAAGGTGCGCAGGGTGCGCCCGTCGGTGGTGGTGCCTTCGGGGAAGATCAACAGCGGGCGCTGCTGGCCGAGCTGGGTGCTGATCTGTTCACGCAGGCGCTGGGCGTCACCGCCGCCGCGGCGGATGAACAGCGTGCCGGCCTTTTCTGCCAGCCAGCCGGCTAGCGGCCAGTGGCGTACCTCGGCCTTGGACAAAAACGACAGCGGGGTGAGCATGCCCAGCAGCGGGATGTCGGTCCACGACACGTGGTTGCACACCCACAGCATCGGCTGTTGCGGCAGCTCGCCCTGCACTTTCACCTCGAAGGGCAGGGCGGCGACCAAGCGCTGCATGAACAGGCGCGTCCAGCGTTGCCGGCGCTCCAGCGGGGTATTCAGGCCCAGGCGCTCGGCCAGGGCGATGCAGGCGGCCATCAGCAGGCCCAGGCCCAGCACCAGAAACAGCCGCAGCAGGCGGGCGCTGGCCCGCAGCCCCGGCATCAGACCGCCGCCTTGAAGTGGCGGGCGTAGCGCGGGCAGAGGTCGTCGCGCTTGAGCAGGATGAACACGTCGGCCACCTGGAAGTCTTCGTCCCAGCACGGCTCGCCGCAGATCTTCGCGCCCAGGCGCATGTAGGCCTTGAGCAGTGGCGGCATCTCGGCGATGACATTGCCTGGCAGGGCCAGGGTCGGCAGCGGGTTCTTCGGTTCGGCGCGCAGGTGCTCGGTGCACAGGTAGCGTTCGCGCAGGCGCTGCATGACCGCATGGGCCTGCACGCCGCCGTCCTGCATGGGGATGCTGGCGCAGCCCATCAGGTAGCTGTAGCGGCCCTCGTTGAGCACTTCGGCCAGCTCGCTCCAGAGCACCGCGATGGTGCCGCCGTTGCGGTAGTCGGGGGCCACGCAGGTGCGGCCCAGCTCGAGTATCGGGCCCTGCAACTGCAGCAGGCCGTGCAGGCTGAATTCTTCTTCGCTGTAGAAGCGCCCCAGGCTGCTGGCGGCCTGGTGGTCGAGCAGGCGGGTGGTGGCTACCAGCTCGCCGGTGGCCAGGTCGCGCACGCCGATGTGGCGGCAGTGGCTGTCGTAGTCGTCCATGTCCAGGCCGTGTTCTGCGCCCTTGAGCTTGGCCTTGAATTCACCACTGAACACCTTGAAACGCAGCGCCTGTGCTTCCTGCAGGGCGGCAGCGCCGACCAGGCGTTCGGCTTGCAGACGGCGTTCAGGGCTGTTGTCGCCAGAGCGAGCGATCCGAGTCATTGCGAGTCTCCATAAGCCAGCCAAAGGGTTGCGGCCGGTCGGCTTTGTTGTGCAAAGTCAGCCTAGGTATGGCCGGTGTCACCCCCATGAATCTTTGGTGATGCTTGCGTGACAGCCCCACGGGAGAACCTCGATGGCCTGGTTGCAACAACTCAACGACCCTTTGCGCCACCCCTTGCAAGCGACCCTTGGCGAAACCTGCGCCACGGTGCTGGAGCGTTTTGCCAGTGCTGCGCCGTTCGAACTGGCGGTGCTCGGCGGGCGCGCCATGGCCACCCCTGGGCTGGCCTTTTTGCTGGGCTACCAGGCGGCGTTGCGCGTGCTGTGGCCCAGCGCCCCGGCCGGCCTCGGTGCGCTGTGCGCGACCGAGCGGCGCAGCGTGCGCCCGGCCGACATGCACACCCGCATCGACGGGCTGCGCCTGACCGGCGAGAAGGATTTCGTCACGGCAGGGCTTGAGGCCGAGTGGTTGCTGGTGGCCGCGCGCTGCGAAGGGCAGGGCGAAAGCCCGCGCTTGCAGTTGGCGGTGGTTTACCCGGGCGAGCCGGGGGTGACGCTGCAAGCGTTGCCAACCCTGCCGTTGATGCCCGAAGTCGGCCATGGCCGCCTGCAACTGCAAGGCGCAGCCTGCGAACTGCTGGCCGGGGATGGCTGGGATGCCTACGTCAAACCCTTTCGCTCCCTTGAAGACCTTTATGTACTGGCCGCGCTGGTGGCCTGGCTGTATGGCGTGGGGCAGGAGTGCGCCTGGCCGCAGGCCTTGCGCCTGCGCTTGCTGAGCCTGCTGGCCGGTTGCGCCGAGGGCAGCCGGCAGTGCGCCGACAGTGTGGGTTGCCACTTGCTGCTGGGCGGCTTGTTCGCCCAGTTCGAAGGGCTGCGCGGCGAGCTCGACAAGGCCCTGGCTGCCGGGCCCGAACAGTGGGCGCAGCTTTGGCAGCGTGACCAGGGTGTGCTGGTGCTGGCACAGGCTGCGCGCGACAAGCGCCTGGCCAAGGCCTGGGGGGCTGCAGGATTGTCATGAAAGCCTGAGAGGCTGAGCGATCTTCAATGCCAGCGCGATCCCTGTGGGAGCGGGCTTGCCCGCGAAGGGCCGCAAGGCGGCCCAATGGAAAGCGACTTCGATGAAGGCACTCTGGTTGTTCCTTGTATTGGCTACCAGCCCCACCTGGGCCGAAGACTGGCCCACCCCTGACTGGTCAACCGACGACAGCCCCCTCGACTGGCAAAGCGTCGACCGCTATGCCTTCCCCGAGCGCACCGCCGAACGCACAGGTGTGCGCAGCGACGCCCTGCTGATCATCCGCGACGGCCGCATCCTCCACGAGCGCTACGCCGCCCCCACCCGCGCCGACACCCCGCACCTGAGCTGGTCGGTGAGCAAGAGCGTGCTGGCCACCGTGCTGGGTGTGGCCCAGGCCGAGCAGCGCTTCAACCTGGACGACCCCGCTGCGCGCTACTACCCGGCGCTGAGCCAGCACCCGAACCTGCGCCTGCGCGACCTGCTGCACTGGGCCAGCGGCTTGGCCTGGCAAGAGGATTACGAATACGCGCCGCTCAAATCTTCGGTGGTGGCCATGCTCTACACCCGTGGCCGCACCGACATGGCCGCCTATACCGCCGGCATGCCTGCCACCAGCGCGCCGGGCGAGCGTTTCGCCTATTCCAGCGGCGACAGCAACCTTTTGGCGGCAGCCTTACGCGGCATGCTCGAGCCCGGGCAATACGCCGACTACCCCTGGCAGGCGTTGTTCACCCCGCTGGGCATCCACAGCGCGGTGTGGGAGCGCGACGGCGCCGGTACCTTTGTGGGTTCGTCGTACCTTTACCTCAACGCCCGCGACCTGGCGCGCATCGGCCTGCTGATGCAACGCGGCGGGCGCTGGCAGGGCCGGCAGTTGCTGCCAGCCGACTGGGTGGCGTTCAACCGCACCCTGTTCGAGCGCGCCCAGGCCATCCCCGGCGAGGCCAACCCAGGCGGGCACTGGTGGCTCAACCAGCCGTTGCCCGGCCAGGCGCGGCCCTGGCCCGCAGCGCCAGCTGACACCTTCGCCGCCCTGGGGCACTGGGGCCAGGCGCTGTACGTGCTGCCGGCGCAAAAGCTGGTGATCGTGCGCTATGCCGATGACCGCGATGGCAGCTTCAGCCACGACGAACTGCTCAAGCGGGTACTGGCGGTGCTGGCCGGGGAGGGCGGCGCATGAAGCGGGTACTGTTGGTGCTGGTAGTGGCGCTGCTGGCCTGGGCCTGGCACGAGCGCCAGGCGCTGGGCGATTTCCCCGGCATCCTGTCGGCTTATTCTGCCAAGGAGTATTGCTCGTGCCGCTTCGTCATGGGCCTGGATGAGGCTTATTGCCGTGGCTATGTGAAGCAGTATCTGCCGCTGGGGCTGCTTGCAGAAGACGCCGTGCAGCGGCGGGTGAGCGCAGAAGGCCTGGGGGTGCGCAGCCAGGCCGCCTGGCAGGGCGCGCGGGAGGGCTGCCGCTTGCTGCCATGAAACCGGGCGGGTAATGTTGGCGGCCTTGATTGACAGGAATTCCCATGTTCAAACCGTCCCGCCTGCTGCCCGCATTGCTGCTCCCCCTGTTCATCGGCGCAGGTTCGCCTGCCTTGGCCAACTGGCACCTGGACGGCGAGTCGTCGCGGTTGTCCTTCGTCACCGGCAAGAACGGCAACATCGCCGAGGTCAGCCGCTTCTTGGTGCTGCATGGCACGGTCGACCGCAAGGGTGCGGCCGAGGTCAGCATCGAGATGGACTCGGTCAGCAGCGGCATCCCGCTGCGCGACGAGCGCATGCGCGAGAGCCTGTTCGAGGTGGAGCGCTTTGCCGAGGGCAAGGTGCGGGCGCAGATCGACCTGCGCCCGATCAACGACTTGGCCGACGGCGCCCAGCTTGAGCTGCGCCTGCCGGTGAGCGTTACCGTGCATGGGCAAACCCACAACTACAACACCCTGCTGCTGGCCACCCGGCTGGACGAGCGGCGCTTTCAGGTGGTGACGCTGGAGCCACTGGTGCTGCGCGCCGAGGACTTCGGCCTGCTGCCGGGCCTGGAAACCCTGCGCAAGGCTGCCGGGCTCAAGTCGATCAACCCGTCGGTGCCGGTGAGTGCGGTGCTGATCTTCAACGCCCGCTGAAATGCCGGGGCCGGTCTTCCCCTGGCGGGATGGCAACCAGTTCGAACTGCTGATCGACGGCCCTGAATTCTTTCCGCGCATGCTCCTGGCGATCGTGCGTGCCGAGTTTCAGGTGGACCTGGAGCTGTACCTGGTCGAAGGCGGCGCCTGCGCCGAAGCCGTGGTCGAGGCCCTGGAGCAGGCCGCGCGACGCGGCGTGCGGGTGCGCTGCCTGTTCGACGACTACGGCTCGCTGGCCTTCCCCAACGTATTGCGTGAGCGCCTGCTGGCGGCCGGCGTGTACCTGCGCTGGTACAACCGCCTGCGCTGGCGCCGGGGCTTGCGCAACCTGTACCGCGACCACCGCAAGCTGCTGCTGGTGGACGAGCGCTGGGCGGTTGTTGGGGGGACCGGGGTAACCGACGAGTTCTGGCAGCCTGACCAGCCGCTGAGCGAATGGCACGAGGTGATGGTGCAGATGCACGGGCCGATCGTCAGCGACTGGCAGTTGCTGTTCGACCGCCAGTGGCACGCCAACCAGCGCCGTACCGCCTGGCGCCCGCCAGAAAACTTCGGCCTGCCGCGTCTGCCCAAGGTGCCGGCTCAGGGCGAGGGCATGGGCCGGGTGGCCTATGCCGACGCCCGCCAGCACAAGGACATACTGCATGCCCTGGTGCGCGCGCTGAACAGCGGCCAGCAGCGCATCTGGCTGGCCACGCCGTATTTTTTGCCCACCTTCAGCGTGCGCCGCTCGCTGCGCCGCGCCGCGCAAAAAGGCCTGGACGTGCGCCTGCTGCTCACCGGCCCGCGCACCGACCACCCGGCGGTGCGCTATGCCGGCCACCGCTACTACCCGCGCCTTTTGCGCGCCGGGGTGCGGATTTTCGAATACCAGCCGTGCTTCTTGCACCTGAAGATGGTGCTGGTGGACGACTGGGTGAGCGTGGGCTCGTGCAACTTCGACCACTGGAACCTGCGCTTCAACCTCGAGGCCAACGTCGAAGCGCTGGACCCGCCGCTGACGGCGGCGGTGGCGGCCAGCTTCGAGCGGGATTTTGCCTTGAGCGAAGAAGTCGACCTGGCCCACTGGCATGCGCGGCCCTTGTGGCGGCGGGTGAAGCAGCGGGTGTGGGGCTGGCTGGACCGGTTGGTGGCCAACCTGCTGGACCGGCGCGACTAGAGCATGTCGCGGGCGGTAAAAGCGAACTATGGTGAATGTCCCTGCAATGGAAGGAGTGGATGCGATGACGGCGAAGAAGATTCTCATGCTGGTGGGCGACTACGTCGAGGACTACGAGGCGATGGTGCCGTTCCAGGCCCTGAGCATGGTCGGCCACACGGTGCACTCGGTGTGCCCGGAGAAAGTCGCGGGGCAGACGGTGCGCACGGCGATCCACGACTTTGAGGGCGAGCAGACCTACAGCGAAAAGCCCGGGCACAACTTTGCCCTGAACTACGACTTCGTCCGGGTGCGTGCCGAGAGTTATGACGCGCTGCTGATTCCGGGTGGGCGGGCACCGGAGTACCTGCGCCTGAACGAAAAGGTGCTGGAGCTGGTGCGTGATTTCGACCAGGCCGGCAAGCCGATTGCGGCGGTGTGCCACGGCGCGCAACTGCTGGCGGCGGCGGGGGTATTGGAGGGGCGTGAATGCAGCGCCTACCCGGCTTGTGCGCCGGAGGTGCGCCTGGCCGGGGGCACGTTCATCGACATTGCAGTGGACCAGGCCCATGTCGATGGCAACCTGGTGACGGCGCCGGCCTGGCCTGCGCACCCGGCGTGGCTGGCGGCGTTCTTGAAGGTGCTGGGGACGCGAATTTCCTGAGCTGGCCGCAAAAGAACACGAACCGTTGATTCAACATGGCCCTCTGTGAGGTGGGGGCCTTGCCGGGGCGCCGTCCGGCCGAGATGGGGCGCGTAGCGGCCCCAGTATCTTGGCATCATGCAGAATCGCCGGGGCTGCTGCGCAGCCCATCGCGACACAAGGCCGCTTCCCACAGGGATCGCATAACCTTCAAATTTGCGCCAATACTGCAGGAGCCGGCTTGCCGGCGATGAGGGGCTGAAGGTCAGCCCACCTGCTCGACCCAGTCATTGAGGTTGTAGTAGTTGCTCACCCGGGCGATCTTGCCGCAATGAATGTAGAAAAACGCCCCGGCCGCCAGCACGTACTTCTGCCCATTTGCAGGCGGCAAGCCTTCGTCGTCAGCCAGGTATTCGCCGTGCACGGTGAATTCGGCGGCGGCGCGGTTGCCCTCGGCGTTCTGCATCACCACGATGTCGGCCAGGCGTTCGCGGTAGCAGCGGTTCATCTTGTCCATGAACGCGGCGAAGCGGGCCTTGCCCATCTGCCGTTCGCCCTGGTTGATGTCGTGAATCACGTCTTCGCTGAGCAGCGCGAGGAAGGCGGGCATGTCGCCGGCATTGAAGGCGTTGTAGTAGGCGGTGACGAGTTCGGTAGCGGTCATGGAGAAATACCTGTCGCGCAGGGGAAAGGGAAGGGTAGCGGGCCGATGATAGGGTTTGTGCTCAGGCCCGGCTTAGCCGAGCGCGTCATCCACATCGACAAAACGACCGCCCCGCATGGAAATACGCCTGCTGCATGGCGCTGCCATCGCGCCTTACATCGATGACCTTGCTCGTTTGCGCCTGACGGTGTTCCGCGAGTTTCCGTACCTCTACGACGGCAACCTGGACTACGAAGCCGAATACCTCGCCACCTACGCCCGCTCCGGGCGCAGCCTGGTGGTGCTGGCGCTGGATGGCGGCCAGGTGGTGGGTGCCTCCACCGGCCTGCCGCTGGTGGACGAGACCCCCGAGTTTCAGCAGCCCTTCCTGGCCCAGGGCCGCGACCCGGCCTCGGTCTATTACTTCGGCGAATCGGTGCTGCTGCCGGCCTACCGTGGCCAGGGCCTGGGGGTGCGCTTTTTCATCGAGCGCGAGTCTTACGCCCACAAGCTGGCCGAGTTCGACTACTGCGCTTTCTGCGCGGTGGAGCGCCCGGCCGGGCACCCGCGCCGGCCGGGCGACTACAAGCCGTTGCACGGTTTCTGGCGCAACCGCGGCTTTTTGCATGAGCCTTCACTGCGCACCAGCTACAGCTGGCGTGACCTCGACGAGCAGGAGCAGTCGGCCAAGATCATGTCGTTCTGGCTCAAGGCCCTGCCGGTATGATTCGCGTTGCCGCCTGCCAGTACGCCATCGAGTTGCATGAAAGCTGGGAGGCCTACGCCGAGCACCTGCAAGGCCTGTGTGCCGAAGCGGTGGCCGAAGGCGCACAGTTGCTGCTGTTGCCTGAATATGCCGGGCTTGTGCTCAGCGGCCAGTTGCCGCCAGCGCAGCGTTCGGACCTGCAGGGTTCGATCAGCGCCATCCAGCCGTTGCTCAAGCCATGGCTTGGGTTGTGCGAGCGCATGGCCCGGCGTTGGCGCATCCATTTGCAGCCGGGTAGCGCACCGGTACTGGACGCCGATGGGCAGTACCGTAACCGGGCCTGGCTGTTCGGCCCTGATGGCTGCCTGGGGTACCAGGACAAGCTGATGATGACCCGCTTCGAGCGTGAGCAGTGGGGGATTGTCGGTGGCCAGGGGCTCAAGGTGTTCGATACGCCCCTTGGGCAGTTGGGTATCCTGATTTGCTACGACAACGAGTTCCCCTTGCTGGCGCGCAGGTTGGCTGAAAACGGTGCCGACCTGATTCTGGCCCCCAGTTGCACCGACACCGTGGCGGGCTACCACCGGGTACGCATCGGCGCCCAGGCGCGCGCGCTGGAAAACCAGATTGCCGTGCTGCAGAGCCCGACCGTGGG
The DNA here is from genome assembly GCF_019139835.1 of Pseudomonas xanthosomatis. NCBI lineage: Bacteria > Pseudomonadati > Pseudomonadota > Gammaproteobacteria > Pseudomonadales > Pseudomonadaceae > Pseudomonas > Pseudomonas xanthosomatis. The sequence continues at coordinate 1,881,246 of NZ_CP077075.1, forward strand.
GCTGGCGCCCTGGTCCCTGGCACTGGACGAGAACACGGGCCGGGCGGGGCTGTTCGTGCCGCCCGACCTTGGGCTGCCCGACGACGGTGTGCTGGCGTTGAGCGCGCAGGCCGCGCCGCTGACCAGCCAATGGCTGGTCTGCGACATCGACCTTGCGGCGGTGCGTGCGGTACGTCAGCGCGGGCAGGTGTTCACCCGCCGTGACTGGCCTGAGCAATTTGTGCGTATCGGCCAGCCAGGCGAGTGACCCGGCGCAGGGTTACATCGGGTAGTACATTCTGCCGCTTGCCAGCGTCTTGCCGGGCTCTGCGGTCAGGGCGCTTTGGGTGCCCATCAGCCTTTGCCAGCGCGAGAGGCTTTGGGTCGGGATGTTCACCAGATCATCGCTGACGCTCAATGACTGCATATATTTGGCGCGGTATACCCAGATGGTCTTGTCGTAGCCGTGCACAGGGCGTTGCAGGGCATTGGCGATACGTTGCGCGGCACCGCTGCGGCCTCCATAGCAGGCTAGCAGGACGATGGGCTGGTCCTTGGGTACCCCGGCCAGGCGAGGTGCGATCTCCTTGATGGCAACGCGCACGGCATCCTCGGACTTCCCGGCAGCGTTCATCAATTTTCCCGCCTTGCTGCCATGGGTCTCGAAGGCAACTATGCCTTTGCCCCACAGGTTGTAGTGCATGGCCACGTCATTGCTCGCCCCGTTGGTGGAGTGCAGTACTTCGGTTCGCCTGACCCAGTGATAGGGCGCCGTGGTGCGGCTTTGCGTGCCTCTGATCGCTGAGCGCCTGCCAAGTTTTCGCGCAGCGGTGGTGGCTTTTGCCAGTGACCCCGTCATGCCCACTAACGTGCTGGCGATGCCGGTGCCGAGGGAAACCCAGCCAAGCACACTGGCAGCCTGGTCGTCTTTTGCGCTGGCCTCCAAGGCCATGGCGGCAACGCCGGTGGTCAGTGAAACGACATTCAGGGCCGCCGTGCTCAAGGCAATCACGGCATTGGCCGACAGCGTGGCCATACCGCCTGCAAACAGCCCGGCAACCGCAGGCGCTGCGGTGCCCAGGCTGGCGATGGTGGCGATCAGGCCCAGGGCAATACCCCCGCCGGCCGCGGTCCAGGTGACCCAGCTGTGGCCGTCGGGGTCGATACGGTTGACCGGGTCGCCCGCACAATAACTGTAGGGATTGATACCGCCCCGGCCGAACGGGCTTTCGCTGTCAGGGGCGAGGAAGATCATCAGCAGTGGATCGTACGGGCGGTAGCCGGCCGGGATGTACCAGCCGGTCAGCGGTTCGCGGCGTTGCCCTGCGTAGCCGAACGGCACCTGTTCAGCCTCGGCGGGGGCTGCGCCGTGGGCGCTGTAGCGGTGCTGTCGGGTCTCGTCGGCCAACGCCAGGCGCACGCTGCCCTGGCCGTCGCAGCCGAGCAGGGTGGTTTGGCGGATACCGTCGGCCAGCCGGCTCAAGGCGAACAGGTGCTCGCCGTCACCGACCAGCCTCAGTTGCCGGTCGGCTTGCTGCTCGTGGGTGAGTTGGCCTGCGCTGAAGAAGCTGCGGGTGAGCTGGCCGTCGATTTCGCGCTCGCACAGGCGGCCGCTGGGGTCGTAACGGTAGTGGCAGGTCTGGCTGTTCAGCTCGACAGTGCTCAGGTGGTCGTGGGCGTCCCAGCGCATGCGCCGGCCCAGGCTGTCGGCGATGACCCGGCCGCAGGCGTCGTACTCCAGTTCGATGCGCGAAGGCCAGCTGGGGTGGCTGTGGTCGATGGCACTGACCTGGGTCGGGTCGTGCTCGGCATAGTGGTAGGTGGCCAGGTCCTGGCTGCCATCGGTGAAGTGGCTGGTGACGCTGGCCAGCCCGTCGAAGGCATTGAAGGTGAAGCGCTGCTCGACGATGGCGTTGCCGAAACTGTCTAGCGGTGCGGCGGCGGCATTGGCGGTGTAATGCACCAGGCGGCCGCGCAGGTCGTAGGCAAAGGTTTCTTCGGCGGTTGCCTGGGCCGCGCCGGCCCATTGGCGGCTGATGAGCTGGTCGAGGTCCGAGAAGGCGAGGGTCTGGGTGAACACCTGGGTCCGCCCGGCGCAGGTCAGGGTGTAGCTGCACTGCTGCTCGCGGCCCATGGCGTCGTAGGTGCAAGCCTTGACCAGGGTGCGCTCGCCCGCCGGGTCGTGGGTGGTGACGCTGACGGGGCGGGAAAAGGCGTCGTAGCTGAAGGTGGTGCGCACCTCACCGACCTGCAGGGTGGTGACCCGGCCGAAGGCATCGTACTGGCGGACATGCTCGGTGCCGGCGGCATCGGTAAAGCCCAGTGGCAGGCCGTTCAGCGAATGGCGCCAGCGGGTGCTGTGGGCCTGCTCGTCCGCCGTCCAGGTGTCTTCGCGGGGCTGGCCGCTGGGGCTGAACTGCCACTGCAGGCTGCCGGCCCCGCCGCTGGCCTGGGTGGGCACACCAAGGGTGGGGTGGTAGGTCAGTTGCTGCGCGGGGCTGCCTTCGGCCTGGGTGCCGCGCAAGGCGTTGCCCAGTTGCGGCTCGTAGGTAAAGGCCACGCGGCGGCCATCGGCGAGGGTGTTGGCGGTAGGGGGCAATTGGCCGGGCTGGTAGTGGTAGCGGGTGGTGCGCCCGGCCACCGTAACCGAGCGCTGGCGGCCCAGGCCGTCAACGGCCTGCATGCCCAGGGTAAAGGGTGCACTCATGGTGTGCCTGCCGTCACGGTGATCGCCACCGGGTGGTTGTCGTCGCTGTGGGCGGCGAAGGCCCAACCCAGGCAGGTACCGTCGACCAGGCGCTTTTCGATGACCCGCGAGTAGTGGTCGTAGGTGAAGGTGGTGACGATGTCGGGTTTGCCCTCGGTCCTGGTCCGCTGTTCGATCACCCGGTCCAGGCCGTCACGCAGCAGGGTGTGGGTGCGCACCAGGCGGCCTTGGTCGTCATGCTCCTGCTGCTCGATGGGGCTGCCGGCGGTGTTGCTGAGCGTGACCTGCTTTGGCCCTTGCAATTGACCGGCACATAGCCACTGCTCGCGGCGCTTGCCGACCGGGTCGTGGCGTACATGGCTCTGGATGCCCTCGGGGCTCTGGCTCAGCGACACACCACCCCAATCATCATAAGCGGTGGTGGTGGTCAGGCTCAGGGGCGCGGTGGCGTCATCGCCCAGCCAGTCCTGTACCGTCTCGCTGACCTTGCGGCCTTGGGCGTCGTAGGTCAGCAGTGCGATCGCACGGAACACCCCGGGCGCATGGTCCAGGTCTTCCAGCTCGGTACGCACCACGCGGCCCTCGCCATCCAGCCACTGGCGCTGACGGCGGCCGGTAGCCTGAACCTGTTCGATCATGACCGGGTTGAGCGATGCATCCTGGCGCGCCTTGCGTGCCAGGCTGTCGTCAAGGTGATAGCGGGCCAACTGTTCGGTCTGGAAGGGGCTGCCTGCGGCGTGCAGGGTGCGCACGATGCGCCCGATGCTGTCGTACTCGTAGCGGGTGCAGGCCCCGGAGTCCGAACGTTCCCAGGCCGTTTGACCGCTTAGCAGCGATTGCGCGCTGCAGGTGCTGGAGCGGTTTTCATCATCGTTCTCGAAACCGGCCACGGTGGTTTCGGTCACCAATGCGCCGTCCTCGACCTTGTAGGTGAACGTGGTGGTGGTCGGCTTGCCGTTGAGCGTGACGATGGTCTGCTGCTCACGGCCGTGGTGTATGCCGGCATCGCTGATGTAGGCCTGCTCGGTGGTTTCCAGCAGTGCGCCGCTGGCTTCGTCATGGCTTTGCTCGCAGGCCACCACGGTGTGCGCGGGGGCGCCCTCGATCAGCGATGGCAGCGTCTGGTAGGTGTAGCGGGTGCTCAAGGTCGGCGCTTGGCCGGGCCCCTGGGCGGGCATGACGGTTTTCTTTTTCAGGTGGCGCACCATGCCCAGGGTGTCGGCGTCACAGCCCGGTTCGCCGGCGGCAGCGTAGTATTCATAGCGCTCCTGCACCCCGCTGGGGTAGCTGGTGTGCAACAGGTTGCCGAAATCGTCGTAGCGGTAGATGGTGCGCTCGCTACGGCTGGCGCCCGGCTGGCTGTGATCGATGTAGGTGGTGGTGATTTCGTGTGGTAACTGGCAGGTGGCAGGCTGCTCTTCCCAGGCCAGGTCAGGGTCGTGGCCGTAGCGGGTCTGGCGGACGGTCTCGCATTGGCCCTGGCGGGTCGCTTCGCGTGTCAGCAGGTGGAAACGGTCCCAGTGGCGGGTGATGCTGCACAAGGTTTTGCCTGAGGCATCGCTTTGGGTTTCGACGGCCTGGTATTGGTAGCTGCCCTGCACCTGGTAGAGGTTGTCGCGCCCGCTGCGCCATTCAAAGGCATGGTCGCTGCCATAACCGAGGAAGTTGTAGTCACCGACCCAGGTATAGGTGTGGTTGATTTCACTGTGCCGGGCCCCGCAGCTGTGGGTCCAACTGCTGACCCGCGGCAGGAACGGGAACGGCGCACCGTCTGGCAGTTGATGCCCGTCGTTGTCGAGTGCCCAGTGCACGATGTCACGGCTGCCGAGCGGGCTGGCGCAGTTGACCGGTAGCAGCAACTGGCCGTTGCCGGGCAAGGCCATGGTGTCGTAACTGACTTCGAACGGCGTCTGGATACCTGGCAGCTGGATGCTGGTGAGCCGGTCATTGCTCAGCAGCAACGTCATTTCGGCGGCGCTGGGGGTCTCAGGGTTGAAGGTCAGGCGCACCTCTTCGTCGGCATGGTCAACCGCCAGCAGGGTGCGCTGTTCATCGCGGATCTTGTCGAGGATGAAATCGCCGTCGGCGAAGGGTTGCCAGTCGATGAACAGGCGGCGCCCTTCTGCTGATTGCACTTCGCTGAGCAGGTAACGGGCACCGTCTGCATCGGGCTGGCGCAGCAGTTCGCGTTCGCCCGATTTCTTGTCGATGCGGATGGCGCCATCGGCCTGTACGGTGGCGAGCAATGTTTTGAGTTTCTGGTCGAAGAAGGCCAGTTGGCCCCCGGCCTGCAGCGATGAGGCATTGAGGTCAATGGCGAAGCGCTCGCCTGAGGCCAGTTGCAATGACGGGTTGGCCTGATCCAGGTTGGCTTCGCTCAGGCTCAATGCCCAGCCCAGGCCGAACCCCCGGTTGCCGCTGGAGGCCAGGGTACTGAAGGCCAGGCTCGGGTTCAGGCTGGGCCCGCACAGGCCATTGGCCGGTGGCAGGGGCAGGCTCAGTGCCAGGGTGAACTGGCCGGTGCGGTCGTCCACGCCAGTCTTGATGAAGTCCAGGAAATTGCTGGCTTGGGTATGCAGTTCGCTCATGTCGTTGCGCTCGTTCCAGTGGCAGAAGGCAGCGCCAGGTGGAGCTGCCGGCAGGGGCAAGGGGCGGTCAGTTCACGCGGAAACTGAAATCCTCGCCGTTGTCACTGGTGCGAAACTCGATGCCATGCTCGTTGCCATTGCTGTCGATGACGGTCCACAGGCTGCGTTGCACAGCTTTGTAGTTGTGGTACCTCTCGTAGAAACGCCGATGGCTGCGGTGCAGCATCATGTGATGGGCGCGGGGATAGAACGTCTTGTCGCCGTTGAAGGTCAGGGTGACATCGGCGTCCACGCCATAGGCGGTGACGTCGCAGCGCTGGCTGTAATCATTGACCAGTTCGAACGAGATCAGCGCATGGTCCCAGTTCCTGCGCTGATAGAACGGCACGCCGGATGCCGGCCCCACCGCGAAGCTCTGCACGATCGGGTTATTGCTGTCCTGCGTACCGAAATAGGCGACGTCTTCCTTGTACTCATCGTCGTAACGGCTTTCGCCAGAGATTGTGTACTCGTACCGGCTCTCCAGGGCGAGTTGGAAGTCCTGTTGTTGAAGGCGGCGTGGCGCAATGGACTCGATCACCACAGAGGAGCTGAACGGGGCGGTGTTGGTTTCGAAGCTGGTGTTTTCGTCCTTCCAGATCCCGGCGTAGATCGTGCTGAGCGTACCGCCTGGCAGTTTGGAGCTGACATAGAAGCGCCGCCGAATGGAGTTGGGCGAAGCTTCCGGCAGGGCGCTGTGGGCGTTGCCATATGCGCCATGGTAGACATACCTTTCGTCGCGCTCGCTCTGGGCCAGCAGGTCGCCATCCAGGTCAAGAATTTTGCCATCGTCGTCGATTGCAATCAGCTGCATGGAGGCCAGGCTTTCTTCGCTGATGGTTTCACCGTCACGGGGCTCGATGGTGATGGTGACTTCCACCTGCTGGCGGCCGTTGGCGAACACGCGGTTGGAGCTGGAGGTGATATCGACGCGAAAACGACGTAGCCACTGGTTGGCTTTGAGGGTGTTGCTCATGCTTGCATTCCTCATTGGGTGAATGCAGGCGATTTCAGCGGTAGCGGGGCAGTCGAAGGGGGTAAATAACTACTACGGGGTGATTCTTTGCCCTGAGAAGGGTGTGCACCAGGCAAAACGGTCCCGAAGGCCAATGCCGGTCAGTTAGCCAGATTGGGGCCGCAAAGCAGCCCCATTTGTAACGCTGCCCCCCGAAGGGGCGGTTTTCAGTGCAAGTGCGAGGCTTACTTCACTTCAACGGCCAGGCTCTGGGCGATCTTGCTCTGCCACAGCGCGGGGCCTGTGATGTGCACCGACTCACCGTTGCTGTCCACCGCAACGGTGACCGGCATGTCTTTGACTTCGAACTCGTAGATCGCTTCCATACCCAGCTCGGCGAAGGCCAGAACCTTCGACTTGCGGATGGCCTGGGCCACCAGGTACGCAGCACCGCCGACGGCCATCAGGTACACGGCCTTGTTGTCCTTGATCGCCTCGATGGCGGTCGGGCCGCGCTCGGACTTGCCGATCATGCCCAACAGGCCGGTTTGCTCGAGGATCTGGCGGGTGAACTTGTCCATGCGGGTTGCGGTGGTCGGGCCTGCCGGGCCTACCACTTCGTCACCGACCGGGTCGACCGGGCCTACGTAGTAGATGAAGCGGCCTTTGAGGTCGACCGGCAACTGTTCGCCGCGGTTGAGCATCTCGACCATGCGCTTGTGCGCGGCGTCGCGGCCGGTGAGCATCTTGCCGTTGAGCAGGATGGTCTCGCCCGGCTTCCAGCTGGCCACTTCTTCCGGAGTGATGTCGTCCAGGTTCACGCGGCGCGCGCTCGGGCCGGCTTCCCAGACGATTTCCGGGTAGGCGTCCAGCGACGGTGCTTCGAGCTCGGCCGGGCCGTTGCCGTCGAGCACGAAGTGGGCGTGGCGGGTGGCGGCGCAGTTGGGGATCATGCACACCGGCAGGGAGGCGGCGTGGGTCGGGTAGTCCATGATCTTGACGTCGAGCACGGTGGTCAGGCCGCCCAGGCCCTGGGCGCCGATGCCCAGCTGGTTGACCTTCTCGAACAGCTCCAGGCGGATCTCTTCGAGGCGGTTTTGCGGGCCGCGGGCCTTGAGCTCATGGATGTCGATGGATTCCATCAACACTTCCTTGGCCATGACTGCGGCTTTTTCGGCGGTGCCGCCGATGCCGATACCCAGCATGCCAGGCGGGCACCAGCCGGCGCCCATGGTCGGTACGGTTTTCAGCACCCAGTCGACGATCGAGTCGGACGGGTTGAGCATGGCCATCTTCGACTTGTTCTCCGAGCCGCCGCCTTTGGCTGCGACATCGACCTCGACCTTGTCGCCGGGCACGATGGAGTAGTGGATGACTGCCGGGGTGTTGTCCTTGGTGTTCTTGCGGGCACCGGCCGGGTCGGCCAGGATCGAGGCGCGCAGGACGTTCTCGGGCAGGTTGTAGGCGCGGCGCACACCTTCGTTGATCATGTCGTCGACGCTCATGGTGGCGCCGTCCCAGCGCACGTCCATACCGACGCGGATGAACACGGTGACGATGCCGGTGTCCTGGCAGATCGGGCGGTGGCCGGTGGCGCACATGCGCGAGTTGATCAGGATCTGGGCGATCGAGTCACGCGCGGCTGGCGACTCTTCACGCAGGTAGGCTTCGTGCATCGCCTGGATGAAGTCGACGGGGTGGTAGTACGAAATGAATTGCAGGGCGTCGGCAACGCTCTGAATCAGGTCGTCTTGCTTGATCACGGTCATGCAGCGCGCTCCTCTTAAAGACGGGAACATTCGTAAAGGCACACCGACAACGCACACCGGTATGTCGGGCATGCCTGGCAAGGCTCCGGCTGGTCGGGCCGGGGCAAAAAGGCGCGGCAGTATACCGCGCCCCGGCGCGGGAAACACCTGCGGGTGGTCTGGACCATGGTCGGCTGCGGGGCGGGCATCCTTTTTGCTGATGACGTGGGCAGTGTGATGCTGTTCAATGGTTTGACGGGTGACATCGACTGGGGCTGCTGCGCAGCCCTTTGCGGGTGAACCCGCTCCCACAGGTACGGCGCAAGGTTCAAGGCATGCGCAAAACCTGTGGGAGCGGGTTTACCCGCGAAGGGCCGCAAAGCGGCCCCATTGCTTGGTCATCAGGCGAGTATCTGGAGATCAATGACATGGCCGAACTGACTGTGGGCGAGCGCCATTGGGCGGTGCCTTTAGGCATTAATCTTCTGGATGCGCTCAACGGCGCCGGTTGCGCTGTGCCCTACAGTTGCCGCGCCGGCAGTTGCCACGCCTGCCTGGTGCGCTGCCTCGACGGCCAGCCTGTGGACGTCAAACCCGACGCCCTCAGCGCGGCCCAGCGCGCCGAGGGCTGGCGACTGGCGTGCCAGTGCACGGTGGCAGGCGACCTGAAGCTTGCGCTGTTCGACCCGCTGCAGGACGGCCTGCCGGCCACGGTGGCTGCGCTTGACTGGTTCGACGACGTTCTGCGCCTGTGCCTGCGCCCGGGGCGGGCGCTACGCTACCAGGCCGGCCAGCATCTGGTGCTGTGGTGCGCCGATGTTGCCCGCCCATACTCGCTGGCGAGCCTGCTGGCGGAGGACGACACGCTGGAGTTTCACCTCGATTGCAGCCGCCCCGGGGCATTTTGCGACCGCGCCCGGCAACTGCAGGTGGGCGATGAGCTGAGGCTGGGCGAATTGCGCGGCGGGGCGCTGCACTACGACCCTGACTGGCAGGTGCGCCCGCTCTGGTTACTGGCGGCGGGCACCGGGCTGGCACCTTTGTGGGGCATCCTGCGTGAAGCCTTGCGTCAGGGGCATCAGGGGGAGATTCGGGTGGTGCATGTGGCGCGCACGCCGGCCGGGCATTACCTGGCCGAGGCGTTGCAGGCGCTACCGGGGGTGAGCGTGGAGTTGGTGCTGGCCGAGCAACTGGATGAGGCGCTGGCCGGGTTGCGTCTGGCGTCGCGCCAGACCATGGCATTGCTGTGCGGGGCGCCGGGGACTGTCGAGCGCTTTGCCCGGCGGCTATTCATTGCCGGGGTGCCGCGTAATCAGGTGCTGGCGGATGTGTTTACCGAGCATGCCTAGGCGTTGAAACGATCGCGGGGCAAGCCCGCTCCCACGCAGGTGATGCCTGATGCGTGGGAGCGGGCTTGCCCCGCGATAGGGACTGCGCGTGAATCAACCGACCAGCGGGTCACCCACGTGGAGGATCTTCATGCCGTTGGTGCCACCGATGGTGTGGTAGCTGTCACCCTTGGTCAGGATGACCCAGTCGCCTTGCTCGACCAGACCGCGCTTGAGCAGTTCGTCGACGGCTGCCTGGCTGACCTTGTCGGCCGGCAGCGAGGCCGGGTCGAAGGCAATCGGGTAGACGCCACGGAACATGTTGGCACGGGCCTGGGTGGCGCGGTGCGGCGACAGCGCGAAGATCGGCACGTGCGAGCGCAGGCGCGACATGATCAGCGGGGTGTAGCCACTTTCGGTGAGGGCGATGATCGCCTTGACGCCGGGGAAGTGGTTGGCGGTGTACATCGCCGCCAGGGCGATGGACTCGTCGCAGCGCTCGAAGGTGGTGTGCAGGCGGTGGCTGGACTTCTGGCTGGTCGGGTGCTTTTCGGCGCCCGAGCAGATACGCGCCATGGCCTGTACCGCTTCGATCGGGTAGCTGCCGGCGGCGCTTTCGGCCGACAGCATCACCGCGTCGGTGTTGTCGAGCACGGCGTTGGCCACGTCGGACACTTCGGCGCGGGTCGGCATCGGGTTCTGGATCATCGACTCCATCATCTGGGTCGCCACGATCACCGCTTTATTGTTGCGGCGGGCGTGCTGGATGATCTTCTTCTGGATGGCGATCAGCTCGGCGTCGCCGATTTCCACACCCAGGTCGCCACGGGCAACCATGACAGCGTCGGAGGCGAGGATCAGCTGGTCGAGGGTCTCGTCGTCGGCTACCGCTTCGGCGCGTTCGATCTTGGCCACCAGCCAGGCGCTGCCGCCGGCTTCGTCACGCAGCTTGCGGGCGTATTCCATGTCGCTTGCGTCACGCGGGAATGACACGGCCAGGTAGTCCAGGTCCATTTCCGCGGCCAGCTTGATGTCGGCCTTGTCTTTTTCGGTCAGGGCCGGTGCGGTCAGGCCGCCACCTTTGCGGTTGATGCCTTTGTGGTCGGACAGCGGGCCACCGATGATCACCACGCAGTGCAGGGCATCGCTGGTGGCGGTCTCGACGCGCATCACCACACGGCCGTCGTCGAGCAGCAGTTCGTCGCCTACGCCGCAGTCCTTGACCAGGTCGGGGTAGTCGATGCCGACGATATCCTGGTTGCCTTCGGTGAGCGGGTGGGCGGTGGAGAAGGTGAACTTGTCACCGACTTTCAGTTCGATGCGCTTGTTGGCGAACTTGGCGATGCGGATCTTCGGACCCTGCAGGTCGCCCAGCAGCGCGACGTGGCGGCCGTTCTTGGCGGCGATGTCGCGGATCAGGCGGGCGCGGGCCTTGTGCTCGTCCGGGGTGCCGTGGGAGAAGTTCAGGCGTGCCACGTCCAGGCCGGCGAGGATCAGCTGTTCGATCACTTCCGGCGAATTGCTGGCGGGGCCAAGGGTGGCGACGATTTTGGTACGGCGGATGGTCATGCACAGACTCCTATAGTGAAGCGCAGCGAAAGGCTACTCCTCAATTACGCTGTAGTCATTGTTCCGTTGCACTACCTGCACCTGAACCAAGGTAGCGTTTGAACGGTGGGCGTATGCTTGCAAAAGCCTGTGAAGATTTGACGCAAAAGGCCGATACACTGCCCATCAAAGGAGAATTCCCATGCGCACCCTGATCGTTTTGACCATGGCGGCCAGTGTCGTCGGCTGCACCCGCTGGTCCATGGACCACCACCTGAACAACGCCTACCGCGCCTACGACCGCGGCGATTGCTCGCGGGTGATGCTGGAGCTGTCGCAGGTCGACCGCACCAGCCGTTCGCGGCCGTTCATCCACCCAGAGGTGTCGCTGCTGCGCGGTCAGTGCCTGGAGCGCCAGAAGCTCTACGTCGATGCGGCGCAAACTTACCAGTACATGATTCAGCAATATCCGGGTAACGAGTACGCCTACCGTGCCCAGGCGCGCCTGCAGACCCTCGACAAACTGGGCCACCTGCGCGGTACCGAAGCGGCGGTAGCCAACCCGGCCAACACCACACCTTGGCGATAATCCCAAGGTGTCATTCATTTCATTTAAAGGCTGGCTTCGACTGGGCTAATCTTGCAATTGTGTAGTCACCTTCATTGCCAGTACCGTGTATTCCTGGCCCCGGTACAGGACCGCGCATACGACCATGTTTGTCGAACGCCATATAGAACGTCATCAATTGCCTTGCGTGCTCAAGGTCTACAACCGCTTTACCGACCAGCAGCTCGGCTACCTGGGCAATGCCTCCGAAGACGGCCTGATGCTCATCAGCCACCTGCCGGTACTGGTGGGGCCTGACTTCGAGCTGCAACTGCGCGTGCCGCTGGCGGGCGGCGGGCTGCAGTTCATCAACCTCACCGCAAGTTGCCTGTGGTGCCGTGAAGACCAGACCCCCGGGCATTTCGATGCCGGCTTCATGCTGTTGCAGGCACCGCCCGAGTACGACGCCTTCGTACGCTCGCTGCGCGAGTTCTTCAGCTTCCGCCCGCAGAACGCCGCTGTCTGAAGGCTGGCCGCAGCCCGCCATGGGCCGCTAGACTCTGGTCGACCTCGATACAGGAAGACCCCGTGAGCACCAGCATTTTCTGGCACGACTACGAAACCACCGGCATCAACCCGCGCAGCGACCGCCCGTTGCAGATGGCCGGTGTGCGCACCGACCTCGACCTCAACGAGATCGAGGCGCCGATCAACCTTTTCTGCCGCCCCAGCGACGATATTCTGCCGCACCCGGCGGCGTGCCTGGTGACCGGCATCACCCCGCAGCAACTGGCAAACCAGGGCCTGTGCGAAGCCGACTTCATGACCCGGGTGCACGCCGAGCTGGCGCGCCCTGGCACCTGTGGCGCGGGCTACAACACCCTGCGTTTCGATGATGAAGTGACCCGCTACAGCCTGTACCGCAACTTCTTCGACCCTTATGCCCGTGAGTGGCAGGGCGGCAACAGCCGCTGGGACCTGATCGACGTGGTGCGCACCGCCTATGCCCTGCGCCCCGAGGGCATCGAGTGGCCGCAGCAGGATGGCCGCACCAGCCTGCGCCTGGAGCTGCTGAGCAAGGCCAACGGCCTGGAGCACGGCCATGCCCACGAGGCGCTTTCCGACGTACGGGCGACCATTGGCCTGGCGCGGCTGATTCGCCAGAAACAACCCAAGTTGTATGACTGGTTGTTCCAGTTGCGCAGCAAGCACAAGGTGATGGAGCAGATTCGCCTGTTGCAGCCTTTGGTGCATATTTCCGGGCGCTTTTCTGCCGAGCGCAATTACATCGGCGTGGTGCAGCCACTGGCCTGGCACCCGCGCAATCGCAATGCCCTGATTGTTTGTGACCTGGGCCAGGACAGCGCGCCGCTGTTGCAGGAAAGTGCCGAAGTACTGCGTCAGCGTTTGTACACTCGTCGCGAAGAAATGCCTGCAGGGCAATTACCGGTTCCGCTGAAGTTGGTCCACATCAACCGCTGCCCGGTACTGGCGCCCTTGTCGGTGGTGCGCCCCGCCGATCAACAGCGGTTGGGGCTGGATATGTCAGCGTTGCAACGCAGCGCCGAACAACTGGCCAATCAGCAGGCGCTCTGGCGTGACAAGCTGGAAGTCATCTTTGAGGAAGAAGGCTTTGCCGCCAGCGAAGATCCGGAGCAGCAGTTGTATGACGGTTTCATCGGCGACCGTGACCGGCGTTTGTGTGAGCAAGTTCGCAATGCAGAACCTGCGCAATTGGGCGGGGCCAACTGGATGTTCGATGACCCGCGTTTGCCGGAGCTGTTGTTCCGTTATCGGGCGCGCAACTTTGCCGATACCCTGAGTGCTGAGGAGTCGGCGCGCTGGCATGCGTTCTGCCAGCAACGCTTGAGTAGCCCGCAGTTGGGCGCGCCGAATACCGTGGCTGACTTTGAGCTGGCTTGCCAGGCGCGTATGCCGGAGGCCGACGAGGCCGGGCGGCAGGTATTGCAGGCCTGGCTTGAGCATGTTGCGCAGTTGAAGGGGCGCTTTGCCTTGTGAGGCATAGGCCGCGCCGCGAGCTCTGTGCAGGGGCGGCCTTGCCGGGGCGCCGGACCGGCCGGAAAGGGCTGCGTAGCAGCCCCGGCAATCTTGCATGAGGCGGAAATCCCCGGGGCTGCTTCGCAGCCCTTTCGCGGCACGAGGCCGCTCCTACAGGGGCCGTAATAACCCGGCGAGTTGTGATGTGTTCTACAGCGCACAAATAAAAAACGCCGGCAAGTGCCGGCGTTTTTTTTCGTGAAACCGAAACGGTACAGGCCCGAATCAGTCCAGCAGGGTGGACCAGCTTTCGACGGTGTCACCGCCCCACTTGGCTTTCCACTCTTTCAGGGTTTTGTGGTTGCCGCCCTTGGTTTCAATAACCTCGCCATTGTGCGGGTTCTTGTATTGCTTGACCTTGCGCGCGCGCTTGGTGGCAACTGGCTTGGCGGCGCCACGTGGGGCCTTGCTCAGTTTGCTTTCCGGGTCGAGCAGGGCAATGACGTCACGCAGCGACTTGCCGTTTTCGGCCATCAGCTCGCGCAGCTTCTTTTCGAAGTCGAGTTCTTTCTGCAGTTTGCCATCTTGCTGCAGGTTGGTCAGGCGGGCCTGAAGTTCTTTGATGGCTTCTTCGGTAGCGCGGTATTCGTTGATCAGGGACATGGAGAGTTCCTTGAGTGCATGTTCGGGAAGGCAGTGCCGGTAATAATAGACAGCCAATACTCTCAAGTAAACAATTAAAAAAGTATTGAATCAATTAGCCGCCTTGAATTGGCCGGTTTGCTGTTTGGTTAAGAAAAATTTACTTAGTGTCGAGGCTAATGGCCATTTCCCCGTGGGACGCAGGGAAATACCCCGTAGGATTGCACGCACAGCTTAATGGCTTCCTGCCGTCGAACATTACTGCGTTTTTTCCGGCGGGCCGCTAGAATGTGCCCCTTTGCGAAGTTCTGGAGCTTGTCCCATGCGCACCTATCGACTGGTGATTGCCTGCCCCGACCGTGTCGGTATCGTGGCGAAAGTCAGTAATTTCCTGGCCCTCTACAATGGCTGGATCAATGAAGCCAGCCACCACTCCGACGAGCAGAGCGGCTGGTTCTTCATGCGTCATGAGATCCGCGCCGAATCGCTGCCGTTCGGTATCGAGGCGTTCCGCGAAGCCTTCGCGCCGATTGCCGAAGAGTTCTCCATGACCTGGCGCATCACCGACTCGGCGCAGAAAAAGCGCGTGGTGCTGATGGCCAGCCGCGAGTCGCACTGCCTGGCCGACCTGCTGCATCGCTTCCACACCGACGAGCTGGACTGCGAGATCCCTTGCGTGATCTCCAACCACGACGACCTGCGCAGCATGGTCGAGTGGCACGGCATTCCGTTCTTCCACGTACCGGTCGACCCCAAGGACAAGGCCCCGGCCTTCGCCGAAGTGTCGCGCCTGGTCGAGGCGCACGGCGCCGACGTGGTGGTGCTGGCCCGCTACATGCAAATCCTGCCGCCGCAGCTGTGCCGCGACTACGCCGAAAAGGTCATCAACATCCACCACAGCTTCCTGCCGTCGTTCGTCGGTGCCAAGCCGTACCACCAGGCCTCCCTGCGTGGGGTGAAGCTGATCGGTGCGACCTGCCACTACGTCACCGAAGAGCTGGACGCCGGCCCGATCATCGAGCAGGACGTGGTGCGTGTCAGCCACGCCGACAGCATCGAAGACATGGTGCGCTTCGGCCGTGACGTCGAGAAGATGGTGCTGGCCCGTGGCCTGCGCTATCACCTCGAAGACCGCGTGCTGGTGCACGGCAACAAGACCGTGGTGTTCGACTGAGCATGGCCGACCCTCGCGACAAGGCCGGCGCCTCGGCGCCACCGACCTTGGGCGAGGGTTGCCTGGCGCGCTTCGACCCGGACGCGCTGGGCGAGGAGGATGGCACCGAGTTCCCCGGTGCCGCCGCCTTGTGGCAAGCGCTCAACCCGCCTGACGCCGCCAGCGCGCCAGCAACGGGCGCGCCAGCAGGCACAGAAACACCGGCCCCCCGGCCAGCAGGTAAAAGTAGTAGGTAACCGCGCGCCAGAGCAGAATCGCCGCGGCCGCCGTCGAACTCCCCACCAACGGTGTCAGCAAGGTCGCCGAAGTCAGCTCCGCCGCCCCGGCACCGCCCGGCAGCAGGCTGAACTGGCCAGCGCTGAGCGCAAGCATCTGCACCAGAAAGCTCGGCACCCACGCAAGGTTCGCCCCCAACCCCTGCAACACCAGGTACAGCACGCTGTAGCGCAGGCACCAGTGCGCGCAGGTGAGGCTGAACACCAAGGCCAGGGTGCGCTTGGGCAGGCGCCAGGTGTCGGCCAGGGCGTGCACGAAGCGCAGCAGCTTGCGTGCCCAACGCCGCCGCCGTGGCGCAGCTACGCCCAGGCGCCGCAATAGCCGGCCACAAGTCTTTATCACCCCGCGCCGATAGCGCAGCAGGGCCAGCACGCCAGCAAGGGCGGCGCACAGCATCAGCGCGCTGCCCAGCAGCATGCTCTGCTGGCTGTGGCCGAGGCGGTGGAACAGCGCGTAGGCGGCAATCGCCAGCATGGCGCAGAAGAAGAACAGCAGGTCGTTGAGCTGGTCCATGGCGAACACCGCGCCACTGCGCGAGGCCGGGATACGCTCGCGGCCAAGCAACGCCATCAGCGCCAGCGGCCCGCCGCTGCCGCCGGGGGTGGTGCAGATGGCGAATTCGGTGGCCATCACCACCCCCAGGCTGCGCACCCGGCCGAGTCTTGCGCCCTGCTGGCCCAGCAACAGGCGCAGGCGCGCGGCGTTGATGACCCAGCACAGCAGGATCATGCCCAGCAGTTGCAGCATCAGCCCAGGGGCGAAGCTGCGCAGGCGCGGTAACAGTTCGCCACCGCCGAGCAGGGCTGGTACCAGCATCGCCAGCAGCAGTGCCAGGCCCAGCCAGGCCAAGCGGTTCATGGGGCGACCTGGCGGTCCAGCCAGGCTGACTTGGTCAACGGCTCGCGGCCCTGGGCCAACAGCGTTTGCAAGGTGTCGAGCCAGTAGTTGCGCGCGCCGGCGTGGCGCATGTCGACCGGGTGCAAGCCCAGACGCAGGGTGCTGGCGTGCCGCCAGCGCCGGCATTGCCAGTCGCTGACGACCTTGGACAGGCCGCGGCGCCAGGCACTGCGGGCACTCCACACCAGCCCAGGGGCCTCGATAGCGGTGAAGTCCGGCAGGCGGTACAGGTGCTGCGGGGTGCTGGTGTAGCGCAGCGGCAGCTGGCGCAGGGCCTGGCGGGTGCCTTCGCTCATCAGCCAGGCCGGTGCGACAAAACCTGCAACTGGCCAGCCTTGCCGCTCGAACAGCTGCAGCCCGGCCTGCAGGCGCTGCAACGCGGCGGCCTGGTCAAGGCCGTAGAACTCGCCTTCGTGGGTGTAGAGCCTGCGCATGAAGTACTCGCGCGGGCTGCGCGGCGGCGGGCCGTCGTCGGCGTGGTAGTAGCCATGCAGGGCCAGTTCATCGCCCCGGGCCATGCGCTCTTCGAGCAGGCGGCAGAAGGCCGGTGAGCGGCTGAGTGCGTTGCGGTGGTGAAAGTCGGGCACCACCAGCCAGGTCATGGGCACGCCGCCAAGCGCGTCGACGGCCTCGACCAAGGGTTGGTAGTCCGGCCAGGTTTCCGGCGCCACATCGTGCAGCACCAGCATCAGGCTGGGGCGGGCAGCGTGGTCGTCAGCCATGGGCGCGGGCCTGCGGCGTGTGGCCGAGCACTGCCTGGTAATGCGACAGCAGGCCGCTGACCACGTTGTCCCAGCTGTAATGCTGCTCGACGTGGCGGCGGGCCTGGGCGCCGAGGCTGTGCACGCCTTCTTCGAAGGCTTCGCGCACCGCCGTGGCCATGGCCTGGCCGTCGTTGGGCAGGCACAGGCGGCCGCACTGCGGGGGGACGATTTCGCCGAAGGCGCCGGCGCGCACGGCCACCACCGGGGTGGCGCTGGCCATGGCTTCGAGGATCACCAGGCCGAAGGTTTCCTGGTCGCCGGCGTGTACCAGCAGATCGGCGCTGGCCAGCAGCCGGGCGACTTCGTGGGGCGGGCAGAAGTGGTCGATCACGCTGACGTTGCCGGCGACGTTGGCGGGCATGTTCGAGCCCACCAGCAGCAGGTGGTAGCCCGGCCCCAGGGCGCGCATGCAGTCCAGCAGCACCGGCAGGTTCTTCTCCCGCGAGCCACGCCCGGCGAATACCAGCAGGCGGCGGTTGTCGGCAATGCCCAGCTCGGCGCGCAGGCCGGGGTCGCGCCGGGCGGGGTTGAACAGCGCCAGATCCACCCCTAGGCGCTGCACGTGCACGTCTTTCACCCCCAGGCGGCGCAGTTTGTCGGCCATCACCTGGCTGGGTGCCAGCACCCGGTCGAAGTTGCCGTACAGCTTGCTGACATAGGCCTCGACATTGGGGGTGAACCAGTTGCCCATGCGGTTGCTCACCAGCAGTGGCAGGTCGGAGTGGTAGAAGCCGATCACCGGCACATCGAGTTTGCGCCGCGCTTCGAGCGCAGCCCAGGCGGTGAGGTAGGGGTCGCCGACTTCGATCAGGTCGGGCTGCAGGCGGCGCAGTTCCTTGCACCAGGGCGCCAGGCGCAGCGGAAAGCGGTAACCGTTGCCGAACGGCAGGGGTGGTGCGGGCACCTGATAGATACCGTCGGTATGGCCGGCATTGGCGCCGGGGATCAGCAGGCTGTGGCGTACGCCGGGCATGGCGTCGAGGCGGCGGTGCTTGGCATCAAGATAGGTTCGTACGCCGCCACTGGCCGGGGCGTAGAACATGGTGATGTCGGCGATGTGCACGATCAGCATCCCTCCGGGATCGTCTTCGGGGTCTGTCATCTGCCGGTAATGGCCGACGATGACTCGCCTGAAGATTGACCTTGTAGAAGGATAGTTTGTTCGATCGGGGTTGGCCGGAAGGGCTGGCCCTTGTAGGAGATCACCCAGCCCTTTCGGGCTGCGCTGTCGCGCAGAGAACTGGCACGAGCCCGCCGCGGCCCCTGTGGGAGCGGGCTTGTCGGGGTGCCGAACCACCGCGAAGCAGGCGACGCGGTGTCTGGCACCGGCTTCGCCGGTGTTCGCGGGCAAGCCCGCTCCCACAGGTCCCTGCTAAATCAATGAGTTATGTGCAGTTCTATGAGAGCTGGCTTGCCAGCGATGGGGCCGATACAGGCCCCTTGTGCTGGCAGGTTTGGCCCCATCGCCGGCAAGCCGGCTCCTACAGGGGGGAGGGGTCAGATACGGAAGCTGCCGACCAGTTGCTTGAGGCGCCCGGCCTGCTGCTCCAGGTCCGAGCAGGCGCGTAGGGTGGCCTGCAGGTTTTCCACGCCTTCCTGGTTGAGCATGTTGATTTCGTTGATGTCCATGTTGATCGAGTCGACCACCGAGGTTTGCTCCTCGGTTGCCGTGGCCACCGACTGGTTCATGCCGTCGATCTCGCCGATACGCTGGGTCACGCTGCCCAAGCGCTCGCCGGCCTGGTTGGCGATGTCCATGCTGTCCTGGCTGTGGCGCTGGCTCTGGTCCATGGTTTCGACCGAGGCGCGGGCGCCGACCTGCAACTCTTCGATCATGGTTTGCACCTGCTGCGCCGACTCCTGGGTGCGGTGCGCCAGGTTGCGTACTTCGTCGGCTACAACGGCGAAACCACGCCCGGCCTCGCCGGCGCGGGCGGCCTCGATGGCGGCGTTGAGCGCCAGCAGGTTGGTCTGCTGGGAGATGCTGGTGATCACCTCGAGGATCTGGCCGATGTTGACGGTCTTGCTGTTGAGCGTCTCGATATGGCCGCTGGAACTGACGATCAGGTCCGACAGGCGGTTCATCGCCTCGATGTTGCGCTGCACCACTTGCTGGCCTTCCTCGGCCAACAGGCGCGCGGAGCTGGCGTGCTGCGAGGCCTGGGCGGCGTTGCCGGCGATCTCCTGGGCGGCGGCGCCAAGCTGGTTGATGGCCGCAGCGACGCTGCTGGTGCGGTTGGACTGCTCGTCGGAGTTGCTCATCGACGAGTTGGAGGCGCTGATCACCCGCAGGGCCACTTCGTTGACCTGCTCGGTGGCCGACGACACTTCACGGATCGAGCCGTGAATACGCTCGACGAAGCGGTTGAAGGCGGTGCCCAGGGTGCCGAATTCGTCGTGGGTGTGGATGTCCAGGCGGCGGGTCAGGTCGCCTTCGCCTTCGGCGATGTTCTCCATGGCGCGGGTCATGGTGTGCAGCGGCTGCAGCAGCACGCGGATCAGCAGGCCGAGCAGGGCGATGATGATCACCACCGCCACCAGGGTGGCGATCACCGCCGAGGTGCGGAACTTGCTGAGCATGCTGAAGGCCTTGTCCTTGTCTACCGACAGGCCGATGTACCAGTTGGCCGACGGCAGGCCCTGCACCTTGGTGAAGGTCAGCAGGCGGGTTTTACCGTCCACTTCGACTTCGGTCAGCTCGCGGGACAGTTTTGGCGTGTTCTGCGGGAACTGGTCCGACAGCGACTTCATCACCAGGTTCTTGTCCGGGTGCACCAGGATCTTGCCTTGGTCGTTGACCAAAAAGGCATAGCCCATGCCGCCGAAGTTCAGCGAGTTGATGATCTCTACCAGGCCGTCCAGGGCCAGGTCGCCGCCGACCACGCCGACCGAGCGCGAAGCGGTGCTGATGATCGAGATGACCATCTTGTTGGTGGCCATGTCGATGTACGGCTCGGTGAGCATCGGGCCGCTGGCGTTCAGGCCGTCCTTGTACCAGGGGCGCACGCGCGGGTCGTAGCCGTCGGGCATCTTGGCGTCGGGGCGCACGGTGAAGGTGCCGTCGGGCTGGCCCAGGTAGATGGTCAGAAAGCTCGAGGTCAGGGCGTTCATGCCCAGCTGGCTGCCGATGTTCTGGGGGTTCTGCGCCAGGTTCTGGGCGACGTTCTCCACCAGCTTGATGCGCCCTTCGAACAGGTTGCGGATGTTGGTGGAGGTGGAATCGCCCATCTCGCCGAGGTAGTTCTCCAGGTCGGCGCGAATGGCATTACGCTGGAGGTAGTCGTTGTAGAGGGTGAACAGGCTGAAGGCGAGGATCACGATCAGTGATGCTGCCAGGAGAATCTTGTGGCTGAAACGAAGGCTTTTATTCATGACGTGATCGCGTCCGCTAAGGTTTTTATCGGGTCGTTCGCACAAAGCACGGTAGAAAACAGTGCAACTGGTCCCGTGAATCCTTACGGGGGCTACCGAAATGCAGGAATTAATCACTACGAACTATCGGCAGTCATCGGGCAGAACTTGAGCGGAGGGTGGTGCGTCATGTCGGATATTTCAAAAATGATTGTAGGAATGTGCCCAGATGGCCAGCCTGTATCGCAAAGCCTGCGCCTGGCCAACCGCCACGGACTGGTGGCGGGGGCAACCGGTACCGGCAAGACCGTCACCCTGCAGCACCTGGCCGAGCTGTTCAGCGATGCCGGGGTGGCGGTGTTCGCGGCCGATGTGAAGGGCGACTTGTGCGGCCTGGGGGCGGCGGGCGCGCCCCAGGGCAAGGTGGCCGAGCGGATTGCCAGCATGCCGTGGCTCGGGCACCAGCCCAAGGCCTACCCGGTAACCCTGTGGGATGTCGCAGGGCAGTCCGGCCACCCGCTGCGCACCACCTTGAGCGAAATGGGGCCGTTGTTGCTGGGCAACCTGCTGGAGCTGACCGACAGCCAGCAAGCGGCTTTGTATGCCGCGTTCAAGGTGGCCGACCGTGAAGGCTTGCTGCTGCTCGATTTGAAAGACCTCAAGGCGTTGCTGGCCCACTTGAAGGACAACCCGCAATTGCTGGGCGAGGACAGTGCGCTGATGACCAGCGCCTCTACCCAGGCGTTGTTGCGGCGCCTGGCCACGCTGGAGCAGCAGGGCGCCGAGGCGCTGTTCGGCGAGCCAGCCCTGCAGCTCGAGGACCTGTTGCACCCGGCCGCGGACGGGCGCGGGCGTATTCACCTGCTCGATGCCAGCCGCCTGGTGCACGAGGCGCCCAAGGTGTACGCGACCTTCCTGCTGTGGCTGCTGGCCGAGTTGTTCGAGCAGTTGCCCGAGCGCGGTGATGCCGACAAGCCGGTGCTGGCGTTGTTCTTCGACGAGGCGCACCTGCTGTTCAACGACACCCCCAAGGCCTTGCAGGACCGCCTGGAGCAGGTGGTGCGGCTGATCCGCTCCAAGGGTGTGGGGGTGTATTTCGTCACCCAGTCGCCAGGCGATCTGCCCGACGCCGTGCTGGCCCAGCTGGGGTTGCGCATCCAGCATGGCTTGCGCGCGTTCACCGCCAAGGAGCAGAAGTCGCTGCGGGCGGTGGCCGATGGCTTTCGCCCCAACCCTGCATTCGACAGCCTGGCGGTGCTGACCGAGCTGGGTATCGGCGAGGCGCTGGTGGGTACCCTCGAAGACAAGGGCACCCCGGCCATGGTGCAGCGGGTGCTGATTGCCCCGCCGCAGTCGCGCATCGGACCGTTGACCACGGCCGAGCGCAGCGCGCTGGTGGCCGCCTCGCCTCTGGCCGGGCGCTATGACAAGCCGTTCGACCGTGAGTCGGCTTATGAAATGCTTACCCGGCGCAAGGGCGAGCCGGTGGAGCCGGCGCCGCAGCCCAAGGTTGAGGAGCAGAGCCTGGCCGATAAAGCCGGTGATTTTCTGCAGAGCGCGGCCGGGCAGGCGATCAAGTCGGCGGTGCGCCAGGCGGCCAACCAGCTGGGGCGGCAGTTGGTGCGGGGGTTGATGGGGTCGTTGTTGGGCGGGAAGAAACGGTAGGCCTGTGCCGGCCCTATCGCGGGGCCATGACCGGAAAAACCAAAAAGGCGCCCGAAGGCGCCTTTTCAATGCGGCAACTGTACTTAGCTGATGGCTTTGGACGCCAACCAGAACAGGCCGGCCGCCAGGCCCATCGAGGCCGGCAGGGTCAGCACCCAGGCCAGCAGGATGGTTTTCACCGTGCCGCCTTGCAGGCCGCTCTTGTTGGCGACCATGGTACCGGCCACGCCCGACGAGAGTACGTGGGTGGTCGATACCGGCAGGCTGAACACGTTGGCCATGCCGATGGCGCAGGCGGCGGTGATCTGCGCCGACATGCCCTGGGCATAGGTCATGCCCTGCTTGCCGATCTTCTCGCCGACGGTCAGCACCACGCGCTTCCAGCCGACCATGGTACCCAGGCCCAGGGCCAGGGCGACCGCGACGATGACCCAGAACGGGGCATATTCGGTGGTGGCGGTAAGGTCCTTGCGCAGCTTGTCGAGGTCGGCCTTTTCGCGGGCTTCAAGGCCCGGCAGCTTGCCGACTTTCTTGGCGGTGTCGTCCAGGCACAGCAGGTAGCGGCGCACTTCGACGCGCTTGTCGGCGCTCAGGTCGCGGTAGTCGGTCACACCGTTCAGCGAGGTCTGCAGCGCGGCGATGGTCGGCTCGGTCTGCTGCGGGTTGCAGCTGAACTGCTCCGGCAGGTCGTTGGACTTGGCCTTGCCCAGTGCCAGGAACTCGCCGAGGGTGGCGGCGTTGCGCTGGTAGAACTGGCTCATGTGCAGGGTGGCGTCGCGGGTGCGTTCGATCTGGTAGGTGGTGCTGTTCAGGTCCAGTACGAACTTGGCCGGCACGATACCGATCAGCACCAGCATGATCAGGCCGATACCCTTCTGGCCGTCGTTGGAGCCGTGCACGAAGCTTACGCCCATGGCCGAAACCACCAGTACCAGGCGGTTCCAGAACGGTGGGTGCTTCTTGTCGTCGAGCTTGCGGCGCTGGTCGGGGGTTTTGTGCATCTTCGACAGCGGGCGCCACCACTTCAGGCCCAGCAGCACCAGGGCAGCCACGGCGAAGCCGGCCATCGGCGAGACCACCAGCGACATGGCGATGTCGATCGCCTTCTGCCAGTTGACGCCGTCACCCAGCGGGATGTCGTTGATCATGGCATTGGCCAGACCCACGCCGAGGATCGAGCCGATCAGGGTGTGCGAGCTGGAGGCCGGGATGCCGAAGTACCAGGTGCCGAGGTTCCAGGTGATGGCCGCAGCCAGCAGCGAGAAGACCATGGCCAGGCCGTGGCCGGTGTTCACGTTGATCAGCAGCTCGACCGGCAGCAGGTGGACGATGGCGTAGGCCACCCCGACACCGCCGAGCAGAACCCCGAGGAAGTTGAACACGCCGGAGAAGAACACGGCCAGTTGCGGTGGCATGGCTTTGGTATAGATGACGGTGGCTACCGCGTTGGCGGTGTCATGAAAGCCATTGATGAACTCGAATGCGAGCACGAAGGTCAGGGCGAGCATCAGGCTCACGACGACCCAGGCATCCAGTCCGCTGAATAAATCGATCATGAAGGGTTTTCTGGCGGTCTTAGGGGGGCGGGATTATGCCAGAAAACCATGGCAATCGATGCACCTGCCGCAGACCGATGGCAGGCGCCCGATGCGCGGGCCGGGCGACAATTGAATTGCCTGCCGGCGCAAACTTGCCGGGAAGACTCTGAAAAATGCAGCAAATTCAAGGAATTGGCGTGTAAGTGGTATTTCTGTTTCGTTTCAAACGTTTGTATGAAATTTGTGTAATTCCATTTCATCCAAGGCGTTTCGGTAAAGATAGAGCCGTGCCAGCCGCCTGTTGGTTGATGGCACGGTGATATCGGTCTGGCCTCAGTCGTCCGCCGGGCGCAGTTCCTTTTCCATCTTCTCGAGCTCTTGGGCGAACGCCTGGTCGTGCACGGTGGCCCGTTTGCGCCAGGGTTTGCGTTCGGGGTCGGGTTGTGCGGCATAGGTGGTGACTTCGCCACCGTAAACATCCTTGTAACGTTCTGCCTGGCGCTCGAGTTCTGCGCGCAGTTCATCTTTCGTCACAGTAATACCTGAACTGGTTGAAGTTGAGTGCTGGCGTTAGTGCACAGGGTGATTGTGCGGATACAACACCAGGGTCAGTTCGCCATGGCAGCCGCAAGCCTTGGACTGGCAGCGGGTTGTCAGGCGAGGAGCGGAGTGCTTTGCCAGTATTCGAATACCGGGCCCGGCACGCCGCTGATTATAGCAATGCTCACGGCCAAGACCACGGGTAGTGCACCGGGCTGTGAAGTTGTACGAGTTCGTTAACCGATTGGTCCTTGCGCAACAGCGGAAGTTCAAACGGCTTTTATTGAAAGTTTCAGCTGCCAAGAGCGGAAATGAAAACCGGGGGCGGAAATGAAAAACGGCCTCGCGGTTGGGCGAGGCCGTTGCCTGGGACTTCTACGGTGGGTACCTGACCAGTCTCTCCAAAGAAGCCACATGTGGCAGGGGAAAGGTATAAGCAAAAGTGTCGGCGGTCAATTGCGATTATCGGCCGTTCGTTCGATAATCGCACAAGCTCCCGATTTTTTGAGGCATGCCCATGAATGACGAAACCAGCAGCCTGATGGCCATCGAGCCGCCACGCGGCACCAGCGCGGCGTTGGCCCCGCCAATCGTGGCGTCGCCGGCCAAGCGTATCCAGGCGTTTACCGGCGATCCGGATTTCATGACCTCGCTGGCCCGTGGCCTGGCGGTGATCCAGGCGTTCCAGGAGCGCAAGCGCCACCTGACCATCGCGCAGATCAGCCACCGCACGGAAATCCCCCGCGCCGCCGTGCGCCGATGCCTGCACACGCTGATCAAGCTGGGTTATGCCACTACTGACGGGCGCACCTATTCGCTGCTGCCCAAGGTACTGACCCTGGGCCATGCCTACCTTTCGTCGACGCCGCTGGCGGTGTCGGCACAGCCGTACCTGGACCGTATCAGTGACCAGTTGCACGAAGCGGCCAACATGGCCACCCTCGAAGGTGACGACATTCTTTATATAGCCCGTTCAGCGACAGTCGAGCGGCTGATTTCGGTGGACCTGTCGGTGGGCGGGCGCCTGCCGGCCTATTGCACCTCGATGGGCCGCATCCTGCTGGCGGCGCTGGATGACGCCAGCCTGCACGAATACCTCGAGCGCGCCGACCTCAAGGCCCGCACCAGCCGCACCCTGCATGACCACGACTCGTTGTTTGCCTGTATCCAGCAGGTGCGCGAGCAGGGCTGGTGCGTGGTGGACCAGGAGCTGGAGCAGGGCCTGCGCTCGATTGCCGTGCCGATCTACGATGCTTCCGGGCAGGTGCTGGCGGCGTTGAACGTCAGCACCCATGTGGGGCGGGTTAGCCGCACGGAGCTGGAGCAGCGCTTCTTGCCGATCCTGCTGGCCGCCAGCCGCGACCTGTGCCATCAGCTGTTTGGTTGAGGCATAACCCCTGTAGGAGCCGGCTTGTCGGCGATGAGGCCATCAGCATCAGTGCAAGGCTCACCGGCCCTATCGCCGGCAAGCCGGCTCCTGCAGGGTATCTGCTGGCTCTGGAACAGCGCCGTACCTGTAGGAGCTGGCTTGCCAGCGATCAGGCCCTGACAGGCGCAGCAAAAGAGATGGCCTGCACCATAATCGAACACCTCGCCACTTTCCTGTTCGATAAACGCACAATGTCGCTTGCGATGAATTGCGCAGCCCACGCCTGCTGATTAATGTCTTTCGCACAAGTCGGCTTTGCCGACCCAGACAATAACAACAGGGCCACAAAGGGCACCCCCATGACTACCCGCACACTCCCGTTGCACTCCGGCTGACCAAGGCCACCGCACCCTCAGACATTTCCCGTTCCTGCGCCTGAGCCGTACGCAGTAGCCTGCCTGCGCCTTTCATCCGGATAACAACAATGAACAAACCGCAATCCACCGTCGGCAACTGCCTCGACGTCCAGTCGTTCATCAACGACCAGCCGCTGTCCCGCTACCAGTGGCGGGTGGTGATTTTGTGTTTTCTGATCGTCTTCCTCGATGGCCTGGACACCGCAGCCATGGGCTTCATCGCACCGGCACTGTCCCAGGAGTGGGGCATCGACCGCGCAAGCCTGGGCCCGGTGATGAGCGCCGCGCTGATCGGCATGGTGTTCGGCGCCCTGGGCTCCGGCCCGCTGGCCGACCGCTTCGGGCGCAAGGGCGTGCTGGTGGGGGCGGTGCTGGTGTTCGGCGGCTTCAGCCTGGCCTCGGCCTACGCCACCAACGTCGACCAGTTGCTGGTGCTGCGCTTTCTGACCGGCCTGGGCCTGGGCGCCGGCATGCCAAATGCCACCACGCTGCTGTCTGAATACACCCCCGAGCGCCTCAAGTCGCTGCTGGTGACCAGCATGTTCTGCGGCTTCAACTTAGGTATGGCCGGCGGCGGCTTCATTTCCGCCAAGCTGATCCCGGCCTACGGCTGGCACAGCCTGCTGGTGATCGGCGGGGTGCTGCCGCTGCTGCTGGCGGTGGTGCTGCTGGCCTGGTTGCCGGAGTCGGCGCGCTTTCTGGTGGTGCGCAACCGCGGTACCGACAAAGTACGCAAGACCCTGGCCCCGATCGCCCCGGCAGTGGTGGCCCAGGCGTCGAGTTTCAGCGTGCCGGAGCAAAAGGTTGTGGCCGCGCGCAACGTGTTCGCGGTGATCTTCTCCGGCACCTTCGGGCTGGGCACCGTGCTGTTGTGGCTGACCTACTTCATGGGCCTGGTGATCGTCTACCTGCTGACCAGCTGGCTGCCGACCCTGATGCGTGACAGCGGCGCGAGCATGGAGCAGGCGGCGTTCATCGGCGCGCTGTTCCAGTTCGGTGGTGTGCTCAGCGCGGTGGCGGTGGGCTGGGCGATGGACCGTTTCAACCCGCACAAGGTGATCGGCATCTTCTACCTGCTGGCCGGGGTGTTCGCCTACGCGGTAGGGCAGAGCCTGGGCAACATCACCGTGCTGGCGACCCTGGTGCTGGTGGCGGGCATGTGCGTCAACGGCGCGCAATCGGCGATGCCGTCGCTGGCTGCGCGTTTCTACCCGACCCAGGCGCGCGCCACCGGGGTGTCGTGGATGCTCGGCATCGGCCGCTTCGGTGCGATTCTCGGGGCCTGGAGCGGGGCTACCCTGCTGGGGCTGGGCTGGAACTTCGAACAAGTGCTGACCGCGCTGCTGGTACCGGCGGCGCTGGCCACGGTCGGGGTGGTGGTGAAGGGGCTGGTGAGCCACGCCGACGCGACCTGATTCCCGTGTGGTGGCGCGATCCCCTGTAGGAGCGGCGCAAGGCCGCTCCTATCAAGACGCTCTCGCGCAGATGGATAGCAGGGCAACAAATGGTTCGATAATCGCACAAAAGTGCGATTATCGGATTGTCTGAACCCCGCCAGGCTCCTTAATCTGAGCTCATCGCAGCGACGCATCGGCCCGCTGCTCACCGACCGACTCGTCCTGACCAGGAGTCTCCAATGGCAGCAATCCTCTCGCTTCACGAGGCTGTGAAGCAGTTCATCCAGGATGGCGACACCATCGCCCTCGAAGGCTTCACCCACCTGATCCCGACCGCCGCCGGTCACGAGATCATCCGCCAGGGCAAGCGCGACCTCACACTGGTACGCATGACCCCGGACCTGATCTACGACCAGCTGATCGGTGCAGGTTGTGCGCGCAAGCTGATCTTCTCCTGGGGTGGCAACCCCGGTGTCGGCTCGCTGCACCGCCTGCGTGACGCGGTGGAAAAACAGTGGCCGCAGCCCCTGGAGATCGAAGAGCACAGCCACGCAGACCTTGCCAACGCCTATGTGGCCGGCGCTTCGGGCCTGCCGTTCGCGGTGCTGCGCGCCTATGCAGGTTCCGACCTGCCCAAGGTCAACCCGCTGATCAAGAGCGTTACCTGCCCGTTCACCGGCGAGGTGCTCGCCGCGGTACCGTCGGTACGCCCGGACGTGACCGTGATCCACGCGCAAAAGGCCGACCGCAAGGGCAACGTGCTGCTGTGGGGCATCCTTGGCGTGCAGAAGGAAGCCGCCCTGGCCGCCAAGCGCTGCATCGTCACCGTCGAAGAGATCGTCGATGACCTGAACGCCCCGATGAACGCCTGCGTGCTGCCGACCTGGGCCCTGAGCGCGGTGTGCCTGGTGCCAGGCGGCGCCCACCCGTCCTACGCCCATGGCTACTACGAGCGTGACAACCGCTTCTACCAGGCCTGGGACCCGATCGCCCGCAACCGCGAGTCGTTCACTGCCTGGATCGATACCTACATCCGTGGCACCGCCGATTTCAACGAATTCCAGGCCAAGCTGGCCAGCACCGCGGAGGCCGCGCAATGAGCTACTCCACTTCCGAAATGATGACAGTCGCCGCCGCCCGCCGGCTGCGCAACGGTGCCGTGTGTTTCGTCGGCATCGGCCTGCCGTCCAAGGCTGCCAACCTGGCGCGCCTTACCTCGTCGCCCGATGTGGTGCTGATCTACGAGTCCGGCCCGATCGGCGCCAAGCCGAGCGTGCTGCCGCTGTCGATCGGTGACGGCGAGCTGGCCGAGACCGCCGACACCGTGGTGCCCACCGGTGAAATCTTCCGCTACTGGCTGCAGGGCGGGCGCATCGACGTGGGCTTTCTGGGCGCTGCCCAGGTAGACCGCTTCGGCAACATCAACACCACCGTGGTGGGCGATTACTTCGCGCCCAAGACCCGCCTGCCGGGTGCCGGTGGCGCGCCGGAAATCGCCGGTTCCGCCAAGCAGGTGCTGATCATCCTCAAGCAGTCGCCGCGTGCTTTCGTCGACAAGCTCGACTTCATCACCTCGGTCGGCCATGGCGAAGGCGGCGATTCGCGCAAGCGCCTCGGCCTGCCCGGTGAAGGCCCGGTGGGCATCATCACCGACCTGTGCATCATGGAGCCGGAAGCCGGCACCCATGAGTTTGTGGTGACGTCGATCCACCCGGGGGTGACCCGTGAGCAAATCGTAGCTGCCACCGGCTGGGCAATCCGCTTTGCCGACGATGTGCAGCAAACCACGGCCCCGAGCGAGGTGGAGCTGACCGCCCTGCGCGACCTCGAAGCCCGCACCGCCGCCGCCCACGGGCAAGTGGCAGGAGAAGCCTGATGCGCGACGTATTCATCTGCGATGCCATCCGCACCCCCATCGGCCGCTTTGGCGGCGCCTTGGCCGGCGTGCGGGCCGACGACCTGGCCGCGGTGCCGCTCAAGGCGTTGATCGCGCGTAACCCGGGCGTGCAGTGGGAGCAGCTGGACGAGGTATTCTTCGGCTGCGCCAACCAGGCCGGTGAAGACAACCGCAACGTCGCGCGCATGGCCCTGCTGCTGGCCGGCCTGCCCGAGAGCATCCCCGGTGTGACCCTCAACCGCCTGTGCGCTTCGGGCATGGACGCTATCGGCACCGCGTTCCGCGCCATTGCCAGCGGCGAGATGGAGCTGGCGATTGCCGGCGGCGTCGAGTCGATGTCCCGCGCACCGTTTGTCATGGGCAAGGCCGAGAGCGGTTACTCGCGCAACATGAAGCTTGAGGACACCACCATTGGCTGGCGTTTCATCAACCCGCTGATGAAGAACCAGTACGGCGTCGACTCGATGCCCGAGACCGCAGACAACGTGGCCGACGACTATAAAGTGTCGCGCGCCGACCAGGACGCCTTCGCCGTGCGCAGCCAGCAGAAGGCCGCAGCAGCCCAAGCGGCGGGCTTCTTCGCCGAAGAGATCGTGCCGGTGCGCATCGCCCACAAGAAGGGCGAGACCGTGGTCGAACAGGACGAACACCTGCGCCCGGACACCACCCTGGAGGCGCTGGCCAAGCTCAAACCGGTCAACGGCCCGGACAAGACCGTCACCGCCGGCAACGCCTCGGGCGTCAACGACGGCGCCGCTGCGTTGATTCTGGCCTCGGCAGAGGCGGTGAAAAAGCACGGCTTGACCCCGCGTGCCCGGGTACTGGGCATGGCCAGTGCCGGTGTGGCGCCACGGGTGATGGGCATCGGCCCGGTGCCTGCGGTGCGCAAGCTGACCGAGCGCCTGGGCGTGGCGGTAGGCGATTTTGATGTGATCGAGCTCAACGAAGCCTTCGCCAGCCAGGGCCTGGCGGTGCTGCGTGAGCTGGGTGTGGCCGATGATGCGCCGCAGGTGAACCCCAACGGCGGTGCCATCGCCCTTGGCCACCCGCTGGGCATGAGCGGCGCGCGGTTGGTGCTGACGGCGCTGCACCAGCTGGAGAAAACTGGCGGGCGTAAAGGCCTGGCGACCATGTGCGTGGGCGTTGGGCAGGGCTTGGCATTGGCCATCGAGCGGGTTTGACCTGTACCTGTCTATCGCGGGGCAAGCCCGCTCCCACGCCTGTCACCCGTGGGAGCGGGCTTGCCCCGCGATAGGCCATCAGCCAAGACACAAGGCTAATGGCCAGCCCCCCAAGCGGAACGAGTGTGTTACTAGGTATGTCTAGACTTACCCAGGACCCTCCAGGAGCAAACCCACCATGACTTCCAGCTATTACACCGGCGAAGAACGCAGCAAACGCATCTTCGCCATCGTCGGTGCCTCATCGGGCAACCTGGTGGAATGGTTCGACTTCTACGTCTACGCCTTCTGCGCCATTTATTTTGCCCCGGCGTTCTTCCCCTCCGACGACCCCACCGTGCAGTTGCTCAACACCGCCGGTGTATTCGCCGCAGGCTTTTTGATGCGCCCGATCGGCGGCTGGATCTTCGGCCGCCTGGCCGACCGCCACGGGCGCAAGAACTCGCTGATGATCTCGGTGCTGATGATGTGTTTCGGCTCGCTGATGATCGCCTGCCTGCCGACTTACTCAAGCATCGGCACCCTGGCCCCGGCACTGCTGTTGCTGGCGCGGCTGATCCAGGGCCTGTCGGTGGGCGGTGAGTACGGCACCACCGCCACCTACATGAGCGAGGTGGCCCTGCGCGGCCAGCGCGGCTTCTTTGCCTCGTTCCAGTATGTGACCCTGATTGGCGGCCAGTTGCTGGCGGTGCTGGTGGTGGTGATCCTGCAGCAGTTGCTGACCGAAGACGAACTGCGCGCCTGGGGCTGGCGCATCCCGTTCGTGGTCGGCGCCATTGCTGCGTTGATCTCGCTGATGCTGCGCCGTTCGCTGCACGAGACCAGTAGCGCCGAAACCCGCAAGGACAAGGACGCCGGCACCATCAAGGGGCTGTTCCGCAACCACACCGCAGCCTTCATCACCGTGCTCGGCTACACCGCCGGCGGTTCGCTGATTTTCTACACCTTCACTACCTACATGCAGAAGTACCTGGTGAACACCGCCGGCATGAACGCCAAGAGCGCCAGTTTCGTGATGACCGGGGCGCTGTTCCTGTTCATGATTTTGCAGCCGGTGTTCGGCATGCTCTCCGACCGCATTGGCCGGCGTAACTCGATGCTGCTGTTCGGCGCCCTGGGTACGCTGTTCACCGTGCCGCTGCTGATGGCGCTGAAAACCGTGACCAGCCCGTTCATGGCCTTCGTGCTGGTGAGCCTGGCGCTGTGCATCGTCAGTTTCTACACCTCGATCAGCGGCCTGGTGAAGGCCGAGATGTTCCCGCCGCAGGTGCGTGCGCTGGGCGTGGGCCTGGCCTACGCGGTGGCCAACGCCGCCTTTGGCGGTTCGGCCGAGTACGTGGCCCTGGGCCTGAAGACCCTGGGCATGGAGAACACCTTCTACTGGTACGTGACGGCGATGATGGCGATTGCCTTCCTGTTCAGCCTGCGCCTGCCGAAACAGGCCGAGTACCTGCACCATGACCATTAAGGAAGTTGCATGAGCAACCAACTGTTCGACGCCTACTTCACAGCGCCCGCCATGCGCGAGGTGTTCTGCGACCGCGGCCGGCTGCAGGGCATGCTCGACTTCGAAGCGGCCCTGGCCCGCGCCGAGGCCGCTGCCGGGCTGGTACCGCATAGCGCGGTGGCGGCCATCGAGGCGGCCTGCAAGGCCGATCGTTATGACGCCGGCGCCCTGGCCCAGTCCATCGCCACGGCCGGCAACTCGGCGATCCCGCTGGTCAAGGCGCTGGGCAAGGTGATCGCCAGCGGTGTGCCGGAGGCCGAGCGCTACGTGCACCTGGGCGCCACCAGCCAGGACGCCATGGACACCGGGCTGGTGCTGCAACTGCGCGATGCCCTGGGGCTGATCGAAGGTGCCCTCGGCGAGCTGGCCGACAGCCTGGCCCGCCAGGCCCTGCAGCATGCCGACACGCCAATGGTGGGGCGCACCTGGTTGCAGCATGCAACGCCGGTGACCCTGGGCATGAAGCTGGCCGGTGTGCTCGGCGCGCTGACCCGCCACCGCGAACGCCTGAAAGAGCTGCGCCCACGCTTGCTGGTGCTGCAGTTCGGCGGTGCTTCCGGCAGCCTGGCGGCGCTGGGCAGCAAGGCGCTGCCGGTGGCCGAGGCGTTGGCCGAACAACTCAAGCTGAGCCTGCCCGAGCAGCCTTGGCACACCCAGCGTGACCGCCTGGTGGAATTCGCCTCGGTGCTGGGCATGATCGCCGGCAGCCTGGGCAAGTTCGGCCGTGATGTCAGCCTGCTGATGCAGACCGAAGCCGCTGAGCTGTTCGAGCCGTCGGCGCCGGGCAAGGGCGGTTCCTCGACCATGCCGCACAAGCGCAACCCGGTGGGCGCGGCGGTGCTGATCGGCGCCGCTACCCGTGTACCGGGGCTGGTGTCGACGCTGTTTGCCGCCATGCCCCAGGAGCACGAACGCAGCTTGGGCCTGTGGCACGCCGAGTGGGAAACCCTGCCGGAGATCTGCTGCCTGGTGTCCGGTGCGCTGCACCAGGCGCAACTGATCGCCGACGGCATGCAGGTGGATGCCGAACGCATACGTCGCAACCTCGACCTGACCCAGGGCCTGGTACTGGCAGAAGCTGTGAGCATCGTGCTGGCCCAGCGCCTGGGCCGCGATCGCGCCCACCATTTGCTCGAGCAATGCTGCCAGCGCGCGGTGGCCGAACAACGCCACCTGCGCGCGGTGCTGGGCGACGAGCCGCAGGTTAGCGCCGAACTGAGCGGCGAAGAACTCGACCGCCTGCTCGACCCTGCCCATTACCTCGGCCAGGCCCGCGTCTGGGTGGCGCGCGCCGTGGCTGAACATCAACGTTTCACTGCCTGAAGGAGACCGCTGTGGCGCACTTGCAACTGGCCGATGGCGTACTGAACTACCAACTCGATGGCCCGGCCGATGCACCCGTGCTGGTGCTGTCCAACTCCCTGGGCACCGACCTGGGCATGTGGGATGCGCAAGTCCCGGCCTGGAGCGAGCATTTTCGTGTATTGCGCTACGACACCCGTGGCCATGGCGCCTCGCTGGTCACCGATGGCCCGTACCGCATCGAACAGCTGGGCCAGGACGTGCTGGCGCTGCTCGATGCACTGGATATCGAACACGCGCACTTTGTCGGCCTGTCCATGGGCGGCCTGATCGGCCAATGGCTGGGCATCAATGCCGGCCACCGCCTGCACAGCCTGACCCTGTGCAACACCGCCGCCAAGATTGCCAACGACGAGGTGTGGAACACCCGCATCGACACCGTGCTCAAGGGCGGCCAGCAGGCCATGGCGGATTTGCGCGATGCCTCCATCGCGCGCTGGTTTACCCCGGCCTTTGCCCAGGCCCAACCCGCCGAGGCCCAGCGCATCTGCCAGATGCTGGCGCGAACCCGCCCTGAAGGCTACGCCGCCAACTGCGCGGCGGTGCGTGATGCAGACTACCGCGAGCAGCTGGCAAGCATCCAGGTGCCGACGCTGATCGTTGCCGGTACCGCGGATGTGGTCACCACCCCAGAGCATGGCCGCTTCATGCAAAGCCGCATCATCAATGCGACCTATGCCGAATTCCCGGCGGCGCACCTGTCCAACGTCGAAATCGGTGCGGCCTTCACCAGCCGTGTGCTCGACTTTTTGCTGGCCCGCTGAGGAACCTGCCATGGATGAGAAACAACGTTACGACGCTGGCATGCAGGTACGCCGCGCGGTGCTCGGCGATGCCCACGTGGACCGCAGCCTGGAAAAACTCAACGATTTCAACGGTGAGTTCCAGGAGATGATCACCCGCCACGCCTGGGGTGATATCTGGACCCGCCCGGGCCTGCCGCGGCACACCCGCAGCCTGATCACCATCGCCATGCTGATCGGCATGAACCGCAATGACGAACTCAAGCTGCACCTGCGTGCAGCGGCCAACAACGGAGTGACCCGTGACGAGATCAAGGAAGTGCTGATGCAGAGCGCGATCTATTGCGGCATTCCGGCGGCCAATGCCACCTTCCACCTGGCCGAGTCGGTGTGGGATGAGCTGGGGGTTGAGTCGCGTCAGTAACCGGCTGCCCGATTCACCTGTAGCCGGCTTGCCGGCGATGAGGCCAGTACAGGCAATGCAGTTGCCAGCCTGGGCCCTATCGCCGGCAAGCCGGCTCCTGCAGGGGTTATGCGTTGGCCTTGCGCTCGCGCAGCATCACCGGCCCGGCATTGGCCTCCACGGCCTTTTTCAGCTCGCCGCACAGCCCCAGCATGAACGCCAGCTCCGCCACCACGAACAGCGGCCCGACGATCAGCCCGCTGACATCGTCGACGAAGGCCGGCTTGCGCCCTTCGTACCAGTGGCCGACGAACTGGATGATCCAGCCCACCACGAATGCCCCCAGCCCGGCGCTCAGCCACAGCCCGGTGCCTTGCACCGCCAGCGCCTGCCCGGCCCACAGGCACAGGCCCAGCAGCAGCCCCATGACCAGCCCGAAGCGGGTGTCCAGGCGCAGGTAGAACCACACCGACCAGCCCGCCACCAGCAGCGCCGGCGACAGCCAGATACCCGCCACTTCCCAGCCGGGGCGTGACAGCAGGATGCTCACCGCCAGTACGATCAGCGGAATACCGACAAAATGCGTGGCGATGTTGCGTGGGTCGCGGTGGTAGGCGGCGTATTGACTCAGGTGTTCGACGAGGTTTTTCATTGTTGTTCCTCCATCAGGGGTAGGCCCAGCTTGCCCCGTTCATTCGTTGCGGTCTGTCGCCTGGGCGACAGAGTGCGTAAGCGAGGTGCCATGCTCGACCTGCGTCCCCAACTGCTGCACGGCCAGTGGTTCCGGCAATTGCCCGATGCGGTTCAGGATAGCCTGCTGGCTTTGGCCCGGGTGCGCGAGCTGGCGGCCGGGCAGTGCCTGTTCCAGCGCGGTGATGCGCCCTGCGGGTTGTATGCGGTGCTTGAGGGGGCGATGCGCGTGGGCGCGGTCAGCAGCGAAGGCAAGGAGGCGTTGCTGACGTTGGTGGAGGCGCCGCACTGGTTCGGCGAGATCAGCCTGTTCGATGGCCAGCCGCGCACCCATGATGCCTTCGCCGAGGGCCCGACGCGGTTGGTGTGGATACCCCAGGCGGCGCTGCTGCAGTGGCTGGAGCAACAGCCGCAATACTGGCGCGAGCTGGCCCTGTTGATGAGCCACAAGCTGCGCTGGGTGTTCGTTGCCCTGGAGCAGCAAAGCCTGCTGGCCGCAGCACCCCGGGTGGCGCACCGGTTGTTGCAGATCGCCGAAGGCTATGGCGAGCGCGATGTCGCCCAGTGGCGCTTGCAGCTGTCGCAAGAGCAGTTGGCGCTGATGCTGTCGCTGTCGCGCCAGACCATCAACCAGATCTTGAAGAACCTCGAGCAGGCCGGCGTGGTGCGCCTGGGCTATGGCGAGGTGGAGATTGTCGATGCGCAGCGATTGCGGGCGCTGGCGCAGCATCCAGGCTGACCAGGGTGTCGATCATCGCCCGCGCTGCCGGGGACAATCGGTAGCCGCTGCGGCTGACGATGCCGCAACGCACGCTCAGCACCTCCAGCCCCGGCGGCAGGTTGCGCCAGTGCAGGCGCACCAGCTGGCCTGCGGCCAGGTCTTCGGCCACCGCTTCTTCGCTGGCGCTGCCGATGGCGTCGCTGGCCAGTACCACGCTGCGCAGCACGGCCAGGTGTTCGGTTTGCAGGTGCGGGGTGAAGTCGCTGCGCCCGCTGAGGTTGGCCAGGCGCTTGCGCACGCCGGGGGCGAGCTGGGCGCAGGCCAGCGGGTAGCTGAACAGGTCGTTGGTCGACAGGCTGTCCTTGGCCAGCAGCGGGTGGCCGGGGCGGCAGAAGAACAGCCCCGGGCGCGGGTTGAGAGGCTCGGTGTGGAAGTTCGGGTCGGCCTCGAACGGGCGGATGTCGTCGACGAAAAATTCAATTTGCTCGCGGCGCAGGGCCTGGCCCAGTTGCTCGGCGTTGTCCACCCGTAGCGCGGTGCGGATGCCGGGGTGGCTGGCGATGAAGCGTTGCAGGGCTTCGGGCACCAGGCGCACGGCCAGTGCCGGGCCGCTGCCGAAGTGCAGTTCGCCGGCGTCGAGCTTGGTCATCTGCAGCACTTCGTTGTTCAACTGGGCGGCGCCTTGTACCAGGCGGCGGGCGTGTTGCAGCACCACCTGGCCTTCGGGGGTGGGCGGCAGGGCTTTATTGCCTCGATCAACGAGGGTGCAGCCAAAGGCTTGTTCCAGGTTCTGGATGGCGCGGCTGAAGGCCGGCTGGGTGATGCCCATGGCTTCGGCGGCGCGGACGAAACTGCGGTATTCGGTGAGGGCGATGAAGTAACGCAGTTGGCGCAGGTCCATGCTCGGGCTCTGGTGCGGGGGCAGGGCTCGGTTTTAGCTTTTGTTACATATAGCGTCAAAGAATGTTATTTGATTTATATATTCCATTTTGGATTATGCCGCTGCTCTCTCTGCAGGAGCCGGCAAGCCGGCTCCTACAGGTACGGACAGGCCTGAAGCGCATGAGGTCCCTGTGGGAGCGGGCTTGCCCGCGAAGAGGCCGGGCCTGCTAGAGCAGGTTCAGCGGATAACTCACGATCACCCGGTTCTCGTCGAACGCATTGGTGCTGAAGTCCCGGCGCATGGTCGAGTTGCGCCATTTCAGCGACAGGTCCTTGAAAGTCCCCGACTGCACCACGTAGGCAAGTTCGGTCTCCCGCGCCCATTCCTTGCCGTCATTCACCGCGCTGGTGTGCACGTTGTCGCCCTTGATGTAGCGGTTCATCAGGGTCAGCCCGGGAATGCCGACAGTGACGAAGTTGAAATCGTGGCGAACTTGCCAGGAGCGTTCCTTGGCGTTGTCGAAGCTGGCGTTGTAGCTGTCGTTGGCCAGGGTGCCGCCGCTGGTGCCGTTGACCCGCATCCAGGCGTTATCGCCGCTGACCTTCTGCAAGCCCACGTAGAAGGTGTGGCCCTGGTAGCGCGCCGAGAGCATCGCCGAGGCGGTGCGGTTGTCCAGCTCGCCTGCGCGTTCGCTGCCGTCTTCCTTGCCGATGAAATAGCCAAGGTTGGCGCCCAGGGTCCAGTCGCCGAGCGGCTGGCTGTGCACAAGGTTGAGGTACTGCTGGCGGTAGATGTCTTTGAGTTGCGCATCCCACAGGCCGACCATGGTGCGCTTGTCGTTGAAGGTGTACTCGCCGCCGGCGAAGTTGAAGCGGTCTGAGGTGATACCGGCGCGGCCCTGCATGAACATGTCTTCCATGCTGGCGTCGTTGCGCGGGCTGTTGCCGCGGAACTGGCCGGCATACACGGTCAGGCCGTCGATCTCTTTGGAGGTGAGCTGGCCACCACGGAAGGTCTGCGGCAGCGAGCGGCCATCGTCCGAGCGCAGGATGGGCAGCACCGGCATCCATTCGCCGATTTTCAGTTCGGTTTGCGACAGGCGCGTCTTGAAGGCCACGCCCAGGCGGCCGAAGTCGTCGGCCGGGCGGCCGTCGTCGTGCACCGGCAGCAGGTGGGTGCCGGCCGTGCCTTTGCCGCCGTCGAGCTTGATCGAGTACAGGCCCAGTACATCCACGCCAAAGCCGACGGTGCCTTGGGTGAAGCCGGAGCGGGCGTCGAGGATGAAGCTTTGGGTCCACTCTTCGGCCTTGCCCTGGGGGTTGGCCGGGTCGACGAAGTTGCGGTTGATGTAGAAGTTGCGCAGGTTGACGCTGGCCTTGGCGTCCTCGAAGAAACCGCTTTCGGCGGCCAGGGCGGGCAGGGCGCAGGACATGGCCAACAGGCCGGGCAGCAGTTGGCGTGCGGGGTGCAAAGTGCTCATGGGTGCGGACTCTTGTTTTTATTGGGCGAGCCGGTGCGCTGCGGGTGCGGGCCGCAGGGGCAGGGCGCTTTTTGTGAGAACTTGTGCAACGTTGCGTGGGCGATGGTGCGGGGCAGGGCGGGGGCGAGGCAATTCGTCGCAAGCGGAATGGGGCGATTATCGAACGTAATGTTCGAGGTAGTTAGTTTTGTACTGCCTGGGGAGGCCTCTTCGCGGGCAAGCCCGCTCCCACAGGATTGCGGTGTACCTGTGGGAGCGGGCTTGCCCGCGAAGAGGCTTGGCCTGCGGTACAAAAAAGCCCACCGCTAGGGTGGGCTCGATGTTACCGGCGCTGCGGTCAGCCTTGCGGGGCTTGCACCGACGCCTGCTGCTGGGTCTGCTCGTACCAGCCGCCGCCGAGGGCCTTGTACAGGTTGACCTCGCTGACCAGCTGCGACAGGCGGTCGCTGATCAGCGACTGCTGGGCGCTGAACAGGTTGCGCTGGGCGTCGAGGAAGGTCAGGTTGCTGTCGATACCGATGCGGTAGCGGCGCTCGGCCAGGCGGTAGTAGTCCTGGTTGGCGGCCACCAGGTCGCGCTGGGCCTGCAACTGCTCTTCGAACGTCTTGCGTGCGGCCAGGCCATCGGCGACTTCCTGGAAGGCGGTCTGGATGGTCTTTTCGTACTTGGCGACGTTGATGTCCTTCTGGATTTTCGAGTAATCCAGGCTGGCCTTCAGGCTGCCGGCGTTGAAGATCGGCAGGTTGATCTGCGGCTGGAACAGCCAGGTGCCCGAACCGCCCTTGAACAGCCCGCCCATGGTCGGGCTCAAGGTGCCGGCATTGGCGGTCAGGCTGATGCTCGGGAAGAACGCTGCGCGGGCGGCGCCGATGTTGGCGTTGGCGGCCTTGAGCAGGTGCTCGGCTTCCTGGATGTCCGGGCGGCGTTGCAGCAGCTCGGACGGCAGGCCCGCCGGCACTTCTGCCAGTTGGTCGGCGTCGAGCTTGAGCGGTGCCGGCAGGTTGCCGACGCCGGTACCCACCAGCACGGTCAGGCTGTTCAGGTCCTGGGCGACCAGGCGCTGGTACTGCGACAGCTTGACCCGCGCGCCTTCTACGGCAGTGCGGGCCTGGCTCAGGTCCAGGGCCGACGCTACGCCCACCTCGTTGCTGCGGCGGGTGAGGTTGTAGCTTTCTTCGTAGGTCTTCAGCGTGTCTTCGGTCAGCTTCAGCAGCGCCTGGTCGGCCTGCCAGGTGTAGTAGGCGTTGGCCACGCTGGCCACCAGGCTGATTTGCGTGGAGCGACGCGCCTGCTCGCTGGACAGGTAGGTTTCCAGGGCTTGCTGGGTGAGGCTGCGCACCCGGCCGAACAGGTCCAGCTCATAGGCGCTGACGCCCAGGGTGGCCGAGTACTGGCTGGTGATGTTGGCTTCGCCGGTTTGCGACAGGTCGGCCGGCACCCGCTGGCGGCTGCCGCTGCCGGTGGCCGAAACCGCCGGGTACAGGTCGGCGCGCTGGATGCGGTACTGGGCGCGGTAGGCGTCGATGTTCAACGCTGCCACGCGCAGGTCGCGGTTGTTCTCCAGCGAGCTCTGGATCAGCTGCTGCAGCGCCGGGTCGTGGAAGAACTGGCGCCAGCCCTGCTCGGCGGCGGCGACGTTGGCCGACTCGGTCGGCGAGTACGCAGGGCCCTGCGGCCACTGCGCAGCCACCGGCGCTTCGGGCGCCTGGTAGTCGGGGATTAGCGAGCAACCGCCGAGAATGAAGGCGGTAACCGCCAGGGACAACAAAGACTTGGTCATTGCCCAGCCTCATAACGTGGAGTTTCAGGAGTTTCTTTCGGTTCGTGCTCTTTGCTGCCGAACAGCGACGACACGGCGACGAAGAACAGCGGTACCCAGAAGATGGCAAGTACGGTGGCGCTGATCATGCCGCCGATCACGCCGGTACCGATGGCGTGCTGGCTACCGGCACCGGCGCCGTTGGCGATGGTCAACGGTACCACGCCGAGGATGAACGCCAGGGAGGTCATGATGATCGGGCGCAGACGCATGCGGCAGGCCTCGATGGCCGCGTCGTACAGGCTGCGGCCCTGTTCGTGCAGCTCTTTGGCGAACTCGACGATCAGGATGGCGTTTTTCGCCGCCAGACCGATGGTGGTGAGCAAGCCGACCAGGAAGTACACGT
Source organism: Pseudomonas xanthosomatis (assembly GCF_019139835.1). NCBI lineage: Bacteria > Pseudomonadati > Pseudomonadota > Gammaproteobacteria > Pseudomonadales > Pseudomonadaceae > Pseudomonas > Pseudomonas xanthosomatis. Next base: position 1,921,744 of record NZ_CP077075.1, read on the forward strand.
CGTTGGACAGCCCGCGCAGGCTGGTGGCGAGCAGTGCACCGATGATACCCAGCGGTACTACCAGCACGACCGCGATCGGGATCGACCAGCTTTCGTACAGCGCTGCCAGGCACAGGAACACGAACAGTACCGAGAGGGCGAACAGCGCCGGCATTTGCGAGCCGGAGAGTTTTTCCTCGTAGGACATGCCGGTCCAGGAGTAGCCGATGCCCGCAGGCAGTTCGCCGACGATACGCTCGACCTCGGCCATGGCTTCACCGGTACTGTAGCCCGGGGCTGGCGCACCGAGGATTTCCATTGCCTCGACGCCGTTGTAGCGCGAAAGCTTTGGCGAGCCGTAAGTCCATTCACCCTTGGCGAACGAGGAGAACGGCACCATTTCGCCGACGCCATTACGCACGTACCACTTCTGCAGGTCTTCGGGGCTCATCCGCGAGTTGGGCTGCCCCTGGATGTACACCTTCTTGACCCGGCCACGGTCGATGAAGTCGTTGACGTAGCTGGCACCCAGGGCGATCGACAGGGTGTTGTTGATGTCGGCGATGGTCACGCCCAGGGCGCTGGCACGTTCGTCATCGATGGTCAGCTGGTACTGCGGCTCGTCGTTCAGGCCGTTCGGGCGCACGGCGCTGAGGATCTTGCTTTGCGCGGCCAGCCCGAGGAACTGGTTGCGCGCCTCCATCAGTTTGGCGTGGCCGACACCGCCGCGGTCCTGCAGGAACACGTCGAAGCCGGTGGCGTTACCCAGCTCCAGTACCGCAGGCGGGGCGAAGGCGAACACCATGGCGTCGCGGAAGGTGAAGAAGTGCTGCTGGGCGCGCTGCGCCAGGGCGAACACGCTGTTCTCCTTGGAGCGCTCACCCCACGGCTTGAGCATGATGAAGGCCATGCCCGAGCTCTGGCCGCGGCCGGCGAAGTTGAAGCCGTTGACGGTGAACACCGAGGCCACGGTGTCGGACTCTTCCTTGAGCAGATACTCGCGCATCTGGTCGACCACCACCTGGGTGCGCTCGGCACTGGAACCGGCCGGGGTCTGTACCTGGGCGAACAGTACGCCCTGGTCTTCTTCAGGCAGGAACGCAGTGGGAATGCGGGCGAACAGCCAGATCATGCCGACCACGATCAGCGCGTAGGCCAGCAGGAACGGCACCTTGTTGCGCAAGATGGCGCCGACGCTGCGCTCGTAACCTTGCACGCCTTTGTCGAAGTTGCGGTTGAACCAGCCGAAGAAGCCGCCCTTGGCCACATGGTGCTCGCCCTTTTTCAACGGCTTGAGCATGGTGGCGCACAGCGCCGGGGTGAAGATCAGCGCGACCAGTACCGACAGGCCCATGGCCGAGACGATGGTGATCGAGAACTGGCGGTAGATCACACCGGTGGAGCCGCCGAAGAAGGCCATCGGCAGCAATACTGCCGAAAGCACCAGGGCGATACCTACCAGGGCTCCCTGGATCTGGCCCATGGAGCGCTTGGTGGCCTCCTTGGGCGGTAGCCCCTCCTCGGACATCACCCGCTCGACGTTCTCCACCACGACGATGGCATCGTCCACCAGCAAGCCGATTGCCAGCACCATGGCGAACATGGTCAGGGTGTTGATGCTGAAGCCGGCGGCGGCAAGGATGCCGAAGGTACCCAGCAACACCACCGGTACGGTCATGGTGGTGATGATGGTGGCGCGGAAGTTCTGCAGGAACAGGTACATCACCAGGAACACCAGTACCACGGCCTCGATCAGGGTGTGGATTACCCCGCTGATCGACTCGGTGACCACTGGGGTGGTGTCATACGGGAATACCGCTTTCACCCCTGGCGGGAAGAAGGGTTCCAGGTCGCTGATGGTCTTGCGCAGGGCCTTGGCGGTGTCCAGGGCGTTGGCGCCGGTGGCCAGTTTTACCGCAAGGCCGGAGGCCGGCTTGCCGTTGAACTGGGCGCTGACAGAGTAGTTTTCGCCACCCAGGCCGACCTGGGCAACGTCACCCAGGCGCACCTGGGAGCCGTCGCTGTTGACCTTGAGCAGGATCTTCTGGAACTGCTCGGCGGTTTGCAGGCGGGTCTTGCCGATGATGGTGGCGTTGAGCTGGGTGCCGGGCATGGCAGGCAGGCCGCCGAGCTGGCCGGAGGATACCTGCACGTTCTGCGCGGCCACGGCGGTTTTTACGTCTACCGGGGTCAGCTGGAACTTGTTGAGCTTGGCCGGATCCAGCCAGATACGCATGGCGTACTGGGCACCGAACACCTGGAAGTCACCCACGCCCGCGGTACGCGAGATCGGGTCCTGCATGTTGGAGACGATGTAGTTGGCCAGGTCGTCCTTGGTCATGCTGCCGTCTTCGGACACCAGGCCGATCACCAGCAGGAAGTTCTTCACGGCCTTGGTAACGCGGATACCCTGCTGCTGCACTTCTTGCGGCAGCAGCGGGGTGGCCAGGTTGAGCTTGTTCTGCACCTGCACCTGGGCGGTGTCGGCGTTGGTACCCTGCTCGAAGGTGGCGGTGATGGTCATGCTGCCGTCGGAGTTGCTCTCGGACGACACGTAACGCAGGTTGTCGATACCGTTGAGCTGCTGCTCGATGACCTGCACCACGGTGTCCTGCACGGTTTGCGCCGAGGCGCCCGGGTAGGTCACGGCGATGGCGATGGCCGGCGGCGCGATGCTGGGGTACTGGTTGATCGGCAGCTTCAGGATCGACAAGGCGCCGACCAGCATGATCACCAGTGCGATCACCCAGGCGAAGATCGGGCGATCGATAAAGAACTTCGACATGGTTTACTCCGCTTTGGCGTCTGCTTTCGCTGCGCTGGCCTGATCAGGGCTGCCCGGCTTCTTGACGTTGGTGGCTTCGCTGACCTTGACCTCGGCGCCCGGGCGCACGTACTGCAGGCCTTCGGTGATCAGGCGGTCACCCGGGTTCAGGCCTTCCTCGATCAGCCAGTCGCTGCCCAGGGTACGGCTGGCCTTGAGCTGGCGCAGTTCGACCTTGTTATCCTTGTTGACCACCAGGGCGGTCGGCGCGCCTTTGAGGTCGCGGGTAACGCCCTGTTGCGGGGCCAGGATGGCGTTGGCGTTGACACCGGCTTTCAGGCGGGCGTGGACGAACATGCCTGGCAGCAGGGTGTGGTCGGGGTTGGGGAAGATCGCGCGCAGGGTGACGGAACCGGTGGTTTCGTCCACCGCCACTTCGGAGAACTCCAGGCGGCCCTGTTGCTTGAACAGGCTGCCGTCTTCCAGCACCAGTTGCACTTGCGCTGCGTTGTCGCCAGCCTTTTGCAGTTGGCCGCTTTCCAGGTCACGGCGCAGCTTGAGCAATTCTGCGGTGGACTGGGTGACGTCGACGTAGATCGGGTCGAGCTGCTGGATGGTGGCCATGGCGTTGGTCTGGCCGTTGCTCACCAGGGCACCCTCGGTGAACGAAGAACGGCCGATGCGGCCGCTGATCGGGGCCAGCACCTTGGTGTAGCGCAGGTCGATCTGCGCGCTCTTGAGCGAAGCTTCGGCTTGCAATCGTTTGGCGTTGGCATCGTCGTACTCCTGCTTGGAGACGGCTTGCTCGTCGATCAGTTGCTTGTAGCGCTCGGCCAGCGAACGGGTTGCCTGCAGGTTGGCCTGGGCGTTGGCCAGCGTTGCCTCGTAGACGGCCGGGTCGATCTGGTAGAGCTGCTGCCCTTCCTTGACCTCGGTGCCCTCTTTGAACAGGCGCTTGAGAATGATGCCGTTGACCTGCGGGCGAACCTCGGCCACGCGGTAGGCGGTGGTGCGCCCCGGCAGTTCCGAGGTCAGGGTGAAGGCTTGCGGTTGCAGGGTGACGACGCCGACCTGAGGAGCCTGCGCTGCAGGCGGGGCTTCTTCTTTCTTACAGCCGCTGAGCAGAGTTGCCAGGGCGACGGCGGAAACCAGAGCGGTAACAGCTGGCTTGAATTGCATGAGGATCCTCGGGTCGCTGGAGCGGGGGAGCTCAAGAATATAGTGGAAGTGTTTGGTCAGAAGAATGCTATCGAGTGGATAAATAGCTTGCTAAGGAATATACTTACATTCATGGTTGTTTGTAAATACCGCAGGCGGGTTCGGGAAGACCGCCTCCTAGTAATCAATTGTTACCGGGAGATGCCCTGAAAGAGGCGTCCCCGGCCTGAAATCCGCCCGCCCGGCATGAGCGTCGGGCGGCCTGATGAGGTTGTGCTGCCATGGTCCGTCGAACCAAAGAAGAAGCCCAGGAAACCCGCGCCCAGATCATCGAGGCTGCGGAAAGGGCCTTCTATAAACGTGGGGTTGCGCGCACCACCCTGGCCGATATCGCCGAGCTCGCGGGGGTGACTCGCGGTGCGATCTACTGGCACTTCAGCAACAAGGCTGACCTGGTGCAGGCGCTGCTCGACAGCCTGCACGAAACCCATGACCATCTGGCGCGGGCCAGTGAAAGCGAAGACGAGCTGGACCCGCTCGGCTGCATGCGCAAGCTGCTGCTGCAAGTGTTCAACGAGCTGGTGCTCGACGCCCGGACCCGGCGTATCAATGAAATCCTGCATCACAAGTGCGAGTTCACCGATGACATGTGTGAGATTCGCCAGCAGCGCCAAAGCGCTGTGCTGGATTGCCACGAGGGCATCGCCCTGGCCCTGACCAACGCGGTGCGCCGCGAACAGTTGCCGGCAGACCTCGACTGCGAGCGGGCCGCGGTGGCGATGTTCGCCTACGTCGACGGCCTGATCGGGCGCTGGTTGCTGCTGCCGGACAGTTTCGATTTGCTGCGCGATGCCGAGAAGTGGGTCGACACCGGGCTGGATATGCTGCGCTTGAGCCCCGGGCTGCGCAAATGACACTTTGTGAAGGATTGTGAGGAAGTGTTGCCCACTGTCTATTAAGCGGGGATTAACAACCTCTGTACCGGCCTCATCGCCGGCAAGCCGGCTGCTACAGGTACGGCACGAGCCTGAAGCTCATGCAATCCATGTGGGAAGCGGCCTTGTGTCGCGATTGGGCTGCAGGGCAGCCCCAGGATCTCGACCTCATGAATAATCGCCGGGGCTGCTGTGCAGCCCAATCGCGACACAAGGCCGCTTCCCACGATCACGGGCACCTGCGAAAGGCTCCCTCAATTCTCAGCGCCCGCGCAATTGCCTGTCTGGCAACGCCAGCGCCGCCAGCAACCCCAGCACCGCCACCCCGGCGCTGCCCAGCAGCAGGTGCCTGAAGGTCTCCAGCAAGCGTGCCTGGGTCACAAGGTCTGCTTCGCCGGCTTTGAGGCTGCCCAGCAACGGGTTGCCGACCATCTCGAACCCGCCCATCTGCAGAAACGCCAGCAGCAGGCTGGACATGCACGCCACCCCCATTGCCCCGCCCAGCGAGCGGAACAGGTTGGTGGTGCTGGTGGCCACGCCGATATCCTTCGCTTGCACCGCGCTTTGGGTGCCCACCAGCGAGGTGGGGAACTGCAGCCCGCAGGCAATGCCGGTCAGCAGCATGAACAGCGCACTGAGCAGCCCCGCTTGCGGTGGTGTCAGGGCCATGGCTGCGATGGCCAGCGGCATCAGCACGGCGCCTGCAAGTATCTGCGGTTTGTAGCGCCCGGTGCGGCTGGTCATGCGCCCGCCGGTGAAGGCGCCCAAGGGCAGGCCCATGGCCAGCGGCAGCAGGTGCAGCGCCGCGCTGTCGGCGCCGGCACCAGTGATGCCCTGGTAGCGCAGCGGCATCAGCATGGTCAGCGAGATGGACTGAAAGCTTGCAAAGAAGATCACGCACCAGCACAGCACCGCCACCCGGTTGCCGAACAGGCTCATGGGCAGCAGCGGCTCGTGGCAACGGCGCTCGTGGGCGACGAACACCAGCAGCCCGAGCAGCGCACAACCCATCAATAGCAGCACCGGCTGCGACAGCCAGGCGTGCCCCTGGCCCACCAGCGTGATGCCCAGCAGCAGGCTGCCCAGGCCGATGATCATCAGCACCGCGCCGAGGTAATCCACCTGCGCCTGGCGCCGGCTCACCGCCAGCCCGTCCAGCGCCCGGTGGATCACCCAAAGCGCCACCAGCCCCAGCGGCAGGTTGATCCAGAACACCCAGCGCCACGACAGATACTCGGTCAACCAGCCACCCAGTACCGGCCCGGCGACGCTGGCCAGGGCATACATACTGCTGAAGTAGCCCTGATAGCGGCCGCGTTCGCGCGGTGGCACGAAGTCGCCGATGATCGCCTGGCTGACCGACACCATGCCGCCGGCACCGATGCCCTGCAGCACCCGCGCCAGCACCAGTTGCGGCATGTCCTGGGCCAGGGCGCAGGCCACCGAGGCCAGGGTGAACAGCGCGGTGCCGGTGAGGATCATGCGCCGACGCCCGTACAGGTCGCCCAGCTTGCCGTAGATCGGCACGGCGATGGTCATGGCCACCATGTAGCCGGAAATGACCCAGGCCAGCAGGCCGAAATCGTTGAACTGGGCGGAGATGGCCGGCATCGACACGGCGACGATGGTCTGGTCGAGGGCGCCGAGGAAGATCGCCAGCATCAGGGCGGTCAGGACGCTGCGCAGGACGGTGGGGGGCAGGGCGGCGGTCACGGGGTACCTTCTTGGTCGTAATCGCGAGGCATGCCCTGCGATCAACTGGTTTGCAATGGGCGGATTGTAACCTGAGTTAGGTAGCTTCCTATGTACTATGTGCATCGCCTATGCAAGATCGGCATTAGCACATTCACCATTAGCTGCATGGCCGCGTGATATCGTGCGAAGGCTGCAGAGGCTGAAACCCGTGGCCTGCACCAGCTTGGTGCAACAATTTGCCGCAGGGTTTCGCGTCGCTGTATGTCCACACCTTTTATTCCTCTACCTGCATGTCGAGCATGACCGCCCAAATGGCGACGGTTGTAACACTCAGGTGGACCCGATACAGGGGTCGGTTGTCAGCCGTTCAACATTTCTTATTACAAGCGGAGTGATCATGCCCAAGGCTTCCCACCACGATCTTCGTTTTGCCTTCCGCGAGCTGCTTGCCTCAGGTTCGTGCTATCACACCGCGTCGGTGTTCGACCCCATGTCCGCGCGCATCGCCTCGGACCTGGGCTTTGAAGTCGGTATTCTCGGCGGCTCGGTCGCCTCGTTGCAGGTGCTGGCCGCCCCCGATTTTGCGCTGATCACCCTCAGCGAATTCGTCGAGCAGGCCACCCGCATCGGCCGGGTTGCCCAACTGCCGGTGCTGGCCGATGCCGACCATGGCTACGGCAACGCGCTGAACGTGATGCGCACGGTGATCGAGCTGGAGCGCGCCGGCGTGGCTGCGCTGACCATCGAAGATACCCTGCTGCCGGCCCAGTTCGGCCGCAAGTCCACCGACCTGATTTCGGTTGAAGAAGGCGTGGGCAAGATCCGCGCTGCGCTCGAAGCCCGGGTCGACTCGGCCCTGGCCATCATCGCCCGGACCAACGCCGGGGTGCTGAGCACCGAAGAGATCATCGTGCGCACCCAGAGCTACCAGAAGGCCGGTGCCGACGGTATCTGCATGGTGGGGGTGAAGGACTTCGAGCAGTTGGAGCAGATTGCCGAACACCTGAGCGTACCGCTGATGCTGGTCACCTACGCCAACCCCAACCTGCGCGACGACGAGCGCCTGGCGCGCCTGGGCGTGCGTATCGTGGTCGATGGCCACGCCGCGTACTTTGCCGCGATCAAGGCTACCTACGACTGCCTGCGCCTGCAGCGCGGCCAGCAGAACAAGTCGGAAAACCTCAGCGCCACCGAGCTCTCGCACACCTACACCCAGCCGGAGGATTACATCCGCTGGGCCAAGGAATACATGAGCGTCGAGGAGTAACCGCGCAGGTTACCTGACGGCGCTCAAGGTGGCGGTGTGGGGCACGCAGTGCTCCTGCGCGCAACTGGCGGCGCTGTTGGGCTGGCTGCGCAGCAGTTCGACCCGCCAGCAGGCCGAGCCATACAGGCCGGCGACGGCGACAAGGGCGAAGACAAGGGCGCAACGCCTGGACTTGATGCTCATGGTGCGGACCTCCTGTTGCTGCAACAGGTGATACGTTCAAGCATAGGCCCGTCTGACAGAACTGCACGGGCCTCATCGCCGGCTACACCACCAACCCCCGATCCCACTCCGGCTCCCCGGCAAACCGTTCTGCGAGAAAATCCACCATGCTGCGCAAGGTCGCCGGCATGTGTTTGCGCGAGGTGTAAACGGCGTTCAGCATCAGTTCCCTGGGTTTGGCTTCGGGCAGCAGGTGCACCAGGTCACCGTCGCGAATGGCCGGCGCTGCCTGGTAGCTGGGCAGCATGGCGATACCCACGCCGGCCAGCGCCGCCTTTTGCAGGGTCAGGGCCTCGTTGGCGCTGAGGTTGCCCTGCACCGGCACCGCAAGCTCAACCCCATTCACTTCGAAGTGCCACAGGCTGTGGCCGAAGTAGGCGTGGGTCAGGCAGTTGTGCAGGCTCAGCTCCTCTACCCGCTGCGGCGTGCCATGTTCATTCAGATAAGCAGGGCTTGCGCAGATCACCGAGCGGCACACGCACAGGCGCCGGGCGATCAGGTTGGGGTCGACGTCGTTGCTGGTGCGAATGGCCAGGTCGATGCGCTCGTCCACCAGGTTGACGGTGCGGTCGAGCATCTGCAGCTCCACCTTCACCCCCGGGTAGCGCTTCACATAAGCGGCCAGTGCATCCACCAACTGGGCCTGGCCAAACGAGGTGCTGACGCTGATGCGCAGCTCGCCGCGCGGGGCGTCGTCGGGTTGGCGCACGGCCTCCTGCAGGTCGCCGGCCAGCTCCAGCATCTGCCGGCAGCGCGGTAGCGTCTCACTGCCTGCGGCGGTTAGGCTGAGCTTACGCGTGGTGCGTTGCATCAGGCGCGCACCCACCCACTCCTCAAGCTCCGCCAGGTAGCGCGAGACCACGGGCCTGGAAAGCTCCAGATGGTCAGCGGCGGCAGACTGGCTGCCCAGGTCTACGACGGTGACGAACACGCGCATGGCGTTGAGACGGTCCATTATTTGCCCGATTTCAGAAACAAACTATGTTGCAGCATCGCATTTTTTGTACCGGATCGGGCAACTAAGCTGTGCTGCATCTTCCCTCGCCGCAGGATTCACCGATGTCCCTGTTCACGCCTTTACGTAGCCTGCTGCTGGCCTGCGTCACCCTGGCAGGCCCGGCGCTGGCCGCCGAACCCCTGGCCCTCGATGTGTACAACCCAGGCGATGCAGCCATTTTTCCGGTCAGTTCGGTGATCGTCAGCGGCAAGCATGATGCCATCCTGGTCGATGCCCAGTTCGGCAAGGCCCAGGCTGCGCAGGTGGTCGAGCGCGTGCGGGCCTCCGGCAAGCAACTGACCACCATCTACATCAGCCATGGCGACCCGGACTATTACTTTGGCCTCGACACCCTGACCCAGGCGTTTCCCAAGGCCCGGGTGGTGGCCTCGGCCGCCACCGTTGCGCATATCCGCAAGACCATGGACGCCAAGCTTGCCTATTGGGGCCCGCAGATGGGCACCGACAAGCCAGCCAGGCTGGTGCTGCCGCAGGTGCTTGAAGGTAACCGCCTGGAGCTGGAGGGCCAGGCTCTGGAAGTGATCGGCCTGGACGGCCCGCAGCCAGACCGCAGTTTCGTGTGGATTCCGTCGATCAAGGCGGTGGTCGGTGGCGTGGTGGTGTCCGAGCATATCCACGTGTGGATGGCCGACACCCAGGGCGCCAAGTCCCATGCCGACTGGCTGGGCACGCTGGAGCGTATCGAGCGCCTGGCCCCGCGCACGGTGATCCCGGGGCACTACCTGGGTGACAGCAGCCGCTCGTTGCAGGCGGTGCGCTTTACCGCAGGCTACATTCGTGATTTCGACGCCGAAGCCGCCAAGGCCAGCAATGCTGCTGCGCTGGTGCAGGCGATGAAGCAGCGCTACCCCCACCTTGCCGATGAAAGCTCGCTGGAACTGGGAGCCAAGGTCGCCAAGGGCGAGATGAAGTGGTAACCCCTTTAACCTGACTGGAGTGTTTCCCATGAGCAAGATCGCAATCATCGGCGCCACCGGGCGTGCCGGCAGCCAACTGTTGGAAGAGGCCCTGCGCCGTGGCCACAGTGTGGTTGCCATTGCCCGCGACCCTTCGCAACTGCAAGGGCGTGAAGGCGTGACTGTCAAAGCATTGGACGCCAAGGACAGCGCCGCCCTGCAGGCCGCTGTGGCAGGCGTTGATGCAGTGCTGAGCGCTGCGCATTTTTCCACCCTCGCACCGCAGGCGATCATCGAGCCGGTCAAACGCGCCGGGGTGAAACGCCTGCTGGTGGTGGGCGGGGCGGGCAGCCTGCTGTTGCCGTCCGGCCACCGGGTGATCGACAGCCCGGAGTTCCCTGAGGCCTACAAGGCCGAGGCCAGCGCGGGGGTGAAGTTTCTCGATGCGCTGCGCCAGGAGCCGACCCTGGACTGGACCTTCCTGTCCCCCTCGGCGGAGTTCGTTGAAGGTGAGCGCAGCGGGCGCTACGCGTTGGGCAAGGACCACCTGCTGATCGGTGCCGACGGCAAGAGCTGGATCACCTTTGCCGACTATGCCATCGCCATGCTCGACGAGCTGGAAAAGCCGGCGCATTCGCGGGCGCGGTTCACAGTGGGCTACTGAGGCACCAGCAACCCACTGTAGGAACCGGCTTGCCGGCTCCTACAGGGCCTGGGCTTGCAGCCAGTCCAGCAACTCTCCAAGCCCCGCCGGCATGGCCTTGCCCGGGCTCACCAGGTAATAGCCTTTGCCGGTCATCACCTTCAGCCCGAACGGCATGCACAACCGGCCACTGCGCAGGTCATCGCCGATCAGCGCCCAGTCGCCGATGGCCACCCCGGTGCCTTGGGAGGCCATGGCCATGGCCATGTCCAGGGTCTCGAAATGCTGCCTCGGCCCCTGGGGCTCGAAGCCGGCCCCTGCTGCCTGCAACCACAGCCGCCAATCATGCTCGTCGCGGGACGGGTGCAGCAGCATGTGCCGCGCCAGGTCCTGCAACTGCTGCAAGGGCAACCTGTCTGCAAGCAGGGAAGGCGCGCACACCGGGGTCAGTTGCTCGTCGAACAGCTTGCGCACCTGCAAGCCCTGGTTGGGCGCGGCGCCATAAACCACTGCGGCGTCGAAGCCTTCATGGCGAAAATCCACGCCGTGCTGCACCGTGGTGGTCAACTCCACCGGTATATCCGGGCGCAGCGCCTGCCACTCCATCAGCCGCGGCAACAGCCAGCGCATCACGCAGGTGGGGGCCTTGAGCTGCAAGGCAGCGTTGCGCCCGCCCACTTCGCGCACGCCCTGTTCGATCAGGGCGAACACCTGCTGCACCCGCGGCAGCCAATCCTGGCCTTCGCGGGTGAGGGCCAGCCCCCGCGCCTGGCGCAGGAACAGCGGGTAGCCCAGGTGTTCCTCGAGCCCTGCAATCTGTCGGCTGACGGCGCCCTGGGTGATATGCAACTGCTGAGCCGCCCGAGTGAAGTTGCAATGCCGGGCGGTGATCAGGAAGGTGTGCAGGGCGGGCAAGGGCGGCAGGCGGTTCATTGGTGTTCAGCCATGACGTGAAGACATGCCTAGTATGTGTTTTTTTGCATTGTGGCAATAGCGGCCAATTGGTTCCATGAAGCCTGATTTCAACAAGAATCGGGTACTCGATAATGGCAACCTGTGGCGAAGTGCTGGTCAAACTCCTCGAAGGCTATGGCGTGGACCATGTCTTCGGCATTCCTGGCGTGCATACCGTCGAGCTGTATCGGGGCCTGGCGGCTTCGAGCATTCGCCACGTCACGCCGCGTCACGAGCAAGGCGCCGGCTTCATGGCCGACGGCTATTCGCGTACCCGTGGCAAGCCGGGTGTGTGCTTCATCATCACCGGCCCCGGCATGACCAACATCACCACCGCCATGGGCCAGGCCTATGCCGACTCGATACCCATGCTGGTGATCTCCAGCGTGCAGTCGCGCAGCGCGCTTGGCGGCGGGCGCGGCAAGCTGCACGAGCTGCCCAACCAGGCGGGCCTTGTGGCCGGTGTGGCGGCGTTTTCGCAGACGCTGATGAGCGCCGACGACCTGCCCCAGGTACTGGCCCGGGCCTTCGCTGTGTTCGACGGTGCCCGCCCGCGCCCGGTGCATATCGAGATCCCGCTGGATGTGCTGGTGGAGCCTGCCGACCACCTGCTGCCAGGCCGCCCGGTGCGTACCCTGCGTGCAGGGGCTGCGCCTGTTGCGGTGCGGCAGATGGCCGAGCGCCTGGCGGCGGCGCGTCGGCCGTTGATTCTGGCTGGCGGCGGTGCGCTGGCCGCCGGTGAACCGCTGGCCGCCCTGGCCGAGCACCTGCAGGCCCCGGTGGCGCTGACCATCAACGCCAAGGGCCTGCTGCCGGCCAGCCACCCGCTGCAGATCGGCTCCACCCAGACCCTGCCCGCCACCCGCGCACTGGTGGCTGAGGCCGACGTGGTGCTGGCCATTGGCACCGAGCTTGCCGAGACCGACTACGACGTGACCTTCAAGGGCGGTTTCGAAATTCCCGGCAGCTTGCTGCGCATCGACATCGACCCCGACCAGACCGTGCGCAATTATTTGCCAGAACTGGCCTTGGTGGCCGATGCCGAAACGGCGGCTGATGCCTTGCTCAAGGCCTTGCAGGCGCTGCCTGCGCCGGCCCGTGATGCCGGCTGGGGCAGTGCCCGCGCGGCCCGCTTGCGTGCGGACAACGCCGCCACCTGGGATGCACCCACCTTGAGCCAGACCCAGCTGCTGACCAGCATTTTGCAAACGCTGCCAGATGCCATTCTGGTAGGCGACTCGACCCAACCGGTATACACCGGCAACCTGACCCTGGACATGGCCCGCCCGCGCCGCTGGTTCAATGCCTCCACCGGCTACGGCACCCTGGGCTACGCCCTGCCGGCGGCCATGGGCGCCTGGCTGGGCAGCGCCGCTGCTGCGGCCGAGCGTGCGCCGGCGGTGTGCCTGATCGGTGATGGCGGCTTGCAGTTCACCCTGCCGGAGCTGGCCAGTGCGGTGGAGGCGCAGGTGCCGCTGATCGTGCTGCTGTGGAACAACCAGGGCTACGAGGAAATCAAGAAATACATGGTCAACCGGGCCATCGAGCCGGTGGGGGTGGACATCCATACCCCGGACTTCATTGGCGTGGCCCGGGCGCTGGGGGCCGCGGCTGAGGATGTGGGGGATGTGGCGCAGTTGCAGGCGGCGTTGTTGCGTGCGGTGGAGCGGCGGGGGCCGACGTTGATCCAGGTGGATCAGCAGCAGTGGCAAGGCGCAGTGAAAGGGTGATGGCTGCTGGCCCTATCGCCGGCAAGCCGGCTCTCATAGAACAAACGGCAACTCATTGATTTAACACGGTCCCTGTGGGAAGCGGCCTTGCCGGGGCGCCGCTTCCCACAGAGACCGTGGCGCATTTGCGAGACCAGTTCTCTGCGCGACAGCGCAGCCCGAAAGGGCTGGGTGATCTCCTACAGGAAGAGGCGCCAGCCTGTAGCCGGCCAGAGGCTAGTTTGCACTGGCGCGCAACCGCGCCACATCGCGAATCGGCGGTGCGCCGTACAACCGGCTGTACTCGCGGCTGAACTGCGACGGGCTTTCATAGCCCACCCGGTAGGCCGCCACTGCCGCCTCCAGCCCGTCGTTGAGCATCAACCGCCGCGCCTCCTGCAAGCGCAGCTGTTTTTGATACTGCAACGGGCTCATCGAGGTGACCGCCTTGAACCGGTGGTGCAGCGTCGATGTACTCAGGTTCACCTCCCGCGCCAGGTCCTCGATACGCAGCGGCTGCTGGTAATGCCGGTTAAGCCAGGCGATGGCCTGGCACACCCGGTGGGTCTGGCTGTTGGCCAGGGCGATCTCGTACAGGCGGTGGCCCTGGGGCCCGCGCAGCAGGCGGTAGAGGATTTCACGGCGGATCAGTGGGCCGAGCATCGGGATGTCCCGCGGGCTGTCCAGCAAACGTACCAGCCGCAGCAGGGCATCCAGCAGTTGCGGGTCGCTGCGCTCCACATACAGGCCTCGGCCGGAGGGCAGGTTGGGCACCAGCATCGGCCCGCTTTCGGCAATCAACTGGCTGATCTCGGCCGCGTCGAGGTCCAGGCGCAGGCCCAGGCTTGGGTTTTCCGGGCTTGCGTCCAGGCGCACGCCGCTGATCGGCAGGGTTACCGACACCACCATGTAGTGCAGCGGGTCGTAGGCGTATTGCTCGTCACCCAGAAACAGCGCCTTGCTGCCCTGCGCCAGGATGCACAGCGCCGGCTGCGCCAGGGTGGGCACCGAGCGCACGTTCTCGCGGTAGGCCGACAGGTACAGGTCCTGCACCGCCGACATCGGCCCATGGGGGCCACTGGCATGGCGCAGAATCAGCCCGGCCAGTTCCTGGCGCTGAAGTTCGAGCGAGGGTTCAAGAGGCGTGGTCATGGCGGGTTTCCTCGGAAGACCCGGCCAGCATAGGTTTGGGCAATGGCGGGCGCTAGTCGAATGCTGCACCTCGATTGCCTGATCCTGCAATACGGCAGGATCAGGCAATCGGCCGGCAGTAATGGCCTAACGGCCCGCGCGGGCGGGGCCCTAACCTTGGCAACCTGGTTTTCCCGCTCGCACTGCTTCAAGGAGATCGTTCATGACCCAACAGCAACCGGTCACACACCTGGCTTTCATCCGCGCCAGCAACGGTCGTTCGGCAGAACTCGGCATGCGCCTGCGCGACCTGCTCGAGCCATCGTTGCGCACGCCTGGCTGCCTGAGCTTCAGCGTGCAACGCTCGCAGGTCGATGCCGACCTGTGGCTGCTCAGCGGCAGCTGGAGCGACCAGCAGGCGATGAGCGGCTATTTCGCCTCGCCTACCCTGCAGGCCTTTGGCGAACTGGTGCAGGAGCAGTTCGTCAGCAGCCTCGACCTGCACACCTTTGCCTGAGGTGTAGAATGCCGCCCCTCGATCACAAGCGGAGTGCAGCATGGCACGTAGAGAATTCCCCCACTTCGAAGCTGTCTCGGCGATGGTGCCGGTCGAAGGTGGCGGCTACCACGCGGCAATCGCCGTCAAGGCCCTGAACCAGGGCGGCGCACCGCGCTTTCACAAGGTGCTGGATGGCCAGCTGTTCAAGGGCGCGATAGCCGCCGACGAGGCGGCCTGCGCTGAACTCGAACGCCTGCAGGGCGTGAGCGAAGACGGCGAACTGATCTTCTGATCAGGCCTGCGGGCGGCCCATCTTGAACAACTCGCCCAATGCGAAGTAGTCGGCCGGGCCGCCGCCACGCAAGATAGGTTCGGCGGCGGCGGTGTCGTAGATACCGTCCTTGAGCAGGTGTTCGGCGATGTGCACGGCCACCACCTCACCCAGGATCAACCAGCTCGGTACCGGCTCCTGGTCGGCGCGGGTCAGCTGGATGATCTGGCTTACCTTGCATTCGAAACTCACCGGGCTTTCACCCACTCGCGGCACCTTGACCACGTTCGAAGCGGCCGGGGTCAGGCCGCTGAGTGCGAATTCATCCACCTCTGCGGCCACCGGCGCGCAGCTCTGGTTCATCTGCTCGGCCAGCGGGCGGGTGGCCAGGTTCCAGACGAATTCGCCGGTCTGCTCGATGTTGTTCAGGCTGTCTTTGCGCCCGACGCTGCAGAAACCGATGATTGGCGGGATGTAGTTGAAGGCGTTGAAGAAGCTGTACGGCGCCAGGTTCAGGCGGCCGTCGCGGTCGTGGCTGGAGATCCAGCCGATGGGGCGCGGGCCGACGATGGCGTTGAACGGGTCGTGGGGCAGGCCGTGGCCTTTGGCGGGTTCGTAGTAGTACATCTGCGCGAGGCCCGGGGGCCATTCCTTTGCGGGGACGAGGCGCTTAGTGTGCCAAGGCTTTGCCTGGCTGGAAATGATCAAGCCCGGCAAAAGCCGGGCTGGTTGCACGCGTTCAGTGATCAGCTGAAGCGGTGGGCGTTGGTGCGCTCGAAGCCGTTTTCGGCGAAGCGCTGGCCGTTGGTGCGGTCGAAGCCGTCTTCGGCGAAGCGTTGGGCGTTGGTGCGGTCGAAGCCGTCTTCGGCGAAGCGTTGGCCGTTGGTGCGGTCGAAGCCGTCTTCGGCGAAGCGTTGGGCGTTGGTGTGGTCGAAACCGTCTTCGGCGTAGGTGGCCGATTGGCTCTGTACGGCGGCGAAGTTGTGGCCGTTGGTACGGTTGAAACCGTCTTCGGCAAAGGCACCAGTGGCCAGGACGGAGAGGGCGAGAGTGAGGATCAGTTTGTTTTTCATGGTGGTTGCTCCGAGGGTTTCGTTGGGGTTGTTTGTTTCTATGGATTCAATGCTACGCCGATTAATTTGATTAAAAAGCGCAAAAATTAACGCTTAAAAATCGATTTTATCGATGTGTTTGGGCATGGCTTGTCCCTGTTGGAGCCGGCTTGCTCCGGCGTGGTGCTGTTCTGGATCGCCTTCGTGCTGACCCGGCCGTTCGGTGCAACTCTGGGCGATGTGCTGACCAAGACCCACGAGAAGGGCGGGCTGGACTTCGGCACCATCGGCTCCTCGGCGGTGCTCGGCGGGGTGCTGTTGGTGCTGGTGCTTATGGCGACCTACTACCAGCGGCGTGAGCCGGTGCGGGTTACTTCCTGAGTCAGGCGCATTCGGCTCATTTTGTGAGCCGAATAAACCCGCTATTCGGCTCACAGCCACAAAAAAGGGGCGCCCCGCCAAGCGGAGCGCCCCTTTTGCGTCTTGCAGCGCAGCGATCAGTCAGTGGTGATGCGCGAGTGGTGCTTGGTGTCCTTCATGGTCACGTACACCAGCAGCGAGCAGGCGATGCAGGCGGTGACGTACCAGTAGAAGCCGCTTTCCATGCCGGCGCTCTTGAACCACAGGGCCACGTATTCTGCGGTGCCGCCGAAGATCGACACGGTCAGCGCGTACGGCAGGCCCACGCCCAGGGCGCGGATCTCGGTGGGGAACAGCTCGGCTTTCACCACGGCGTTGATCGAGGTGTAGCCGCTGACGATGATCAGCGCCGCCATGATCAGGAAGAACGCACCCCACCAGGTCTGGATGGTATGCAGGGTGCTGAGGATCGGCACGGTGAACAGGGTACCCAGCACGCCGAAGGCGATCAGGATCGGGCGCCGGCCGATCTTGTCGGACAGCCCGCCGATCACCGGCTGCAGGCACATGAACAGGAACAATGTGGCAGCCGAGATGGTGGTCGAGTCACCGATGCTCATGCCCACCGTGTTCACCAGGTACTTCTGCATGTAGGTGGTGTAGGTGTAGAAGGCCAGGGTGCCGCCCATGGTCAGGCCGACCACGGTCAGCAGCTCTTTGGGGTGGCGCATCAGGGTGCGCATCAGGCTTTCTTTGGACTTCTCTTTCTTGGTGAACGAGGCGGTTTCTTCCATGCCACGGCGCAGGTACAGCGCAACCACCGCGCACAGCGCGCCGATCACGAACGGCACACGCCAGCCCCAGGCATACAGCTCTTCGGTGGTCAGGGTGTTCTGCAGGATGATCAGCACCGCCAGAGCGATGAGCTGGCCGGAGATCAGGGTGACGTACTGGAAGCTGGAGAAGAAGCCACGGCGCTCCTTGCTGGCCATCTCGCTGAGATAGGTGGCCGAGGTGCCGTATTCGCCACCCACCGACAGGCCCTGCATCAGGCGGGCGATGACCAGCAGCACCGGCGCGGCGACGCCGATGGTTTCATAACCCGGGGTCAGGGCGATGACCAGCGAGCCTGCGCACATCAGCAGTACCGAGGCCATCAGCGCGGCCTTGCGGCCCTTGCGGTCGGCGTACAGGCCCATCAGCCAGCCACCGATCGGGCGCATGAGGAAGCCCACGGCGAAGATCGCGGCGGTGTTGAGCAGTTGTGCGGTGGTGTCGCCGGCGGGGAAGAAGGCCTTGGCGAAGTACAGGGAGAATGCGGCGTAGACGTACCAGTCGTACCATTCGACCATGTTGCCGATGGAACCACTGAAGATCGACTTGAGGCGGCTGGCGGTGGATTTTTCTGCGGCGGGCGCGGCGGCCGCCCCGGTGGGCAGGGTGCTGGCGTTATCCATCAGGGATACCTTCTCGTTGTTTTTGTGAGGCGCGCGTCGGGCGCGGCTTGAGAAGGGTTTTGCAGAAGCTGTGCCAAATGGGTGCGGGGTGATTCAAATGAGTGCGTGGCCGGCAAGCCGGCCCCTGCCGGGGCCTTGTGTAGCCTGGGTTACGCGTACCCCTGCAGGAGCCGGCTTGCCGGCAATGGGCTGCAAAGCAGCCCCGACAATCCCGGGGGCAATGAGCGAACTTCCGCTCATTCATTCAAATGACTAGGCAAAAATCCGCTCATTCAGCCTTCGAGAAAATCCTCACGCACCAGCCCGTGCCGCTGCATCTTCTCGTTCAGCGTACGCCTTGGCAGTTGCAGGGCCTCCATCACCCCCTTGATCTCGCCCTTGTGTTGACGCAGGGCGGCGCGCAGGCACTGGGCCTCGAACGCCTCCACCTGATCGCTCAAGGATTGCCCTTCGTTGACCGGCGCCAGGTCCGGCGAGCCCAGCCCCAGGGCATGGCGCTCGGCGGCGTTGGCCAGCTCGCGCACGTTGCCCGGCCAGTCATGGGCAAGCAGTTGCGCCAGTTGCGCACCGCTCGGCGCGGGGGCGCTGCGCCCCAGGCGCTCGGCGCAAGCGCGGGCGAAGTGCTCGAACAGCAACGGGATATCCTCGCGGCGCTCGCGCAGCGGTGCCAGGCGCAGTTCGGCGACGTTCAGGCGGTAGGCCAAGTCTTCACGAAAACGCCCGGCGCGGGCTTCTTCGAGCAGGTCGGGCTTGGTCGCGGCGATGATCCGCAAATCCACCTCGATGCTCTGGTTGGCGCCCAGGCGCTCCAGCTTGTGCTCCTGGATCACCCGCAGCAGCTTGGCTTGCTGGGCCAGCGGCATGCTCTCGATCTCGTCGAGGAACAGCGTGCCGCCGTTGGCGTACTCCAGCTTGCCGATGCGCTTGCCCTGGGCGCCGGTGAAGGCGCCGCTCTCGTGACCGAACAGCTCGGCTTCGAACAGCGCTTCGGGAATGGCGGCACAGTTGAGGGCGACGAAGGGCTTGCCGGCGCGCGGGCCGAAATCGTGAAGGCAGCGGGCCACACGCTCCTTGCCGCTGCCGGTTTCGCCGCGTATCAGCACGTTGACCGGCAGGCCGGCAAGGTCCAGCACCTGCCGGCGCAGTTGCTGCAGGCCCTGGGACATGCCGAGCAGGGTGGTTTCGAGCTGGGCCTTCAAGTCGGCCTGCTCGTGCAGGCGGCGGTTTTCCAGCACCAACTGGCGTTTTTCCAGGGCGCGGCCGAGGCTGCTCATCAGGTGCTGCGGGGTGAAGGGTTTTTCGAGGAAGTCATACGCCCCGTTGCGCATGGCTTCCACCGCCATGGGCACGTCGCCGTGGCCGGTCAGCAGAATCACCGGCAGGCCCGGGTCTTGCTGCTGCAGGCGTTCGAGCAGTTGCATGCCCGACAGCCCCGGCATGCGCACATCGCTGAGGATCACCCCGGGGAAGTTGTCCGGCAATTGCGCCAGGCATTCTTCGGCGCGGGCGAACAGCTGCACGCTGAACCCGGACAGGCTCAGCCACTGCTCCACCGCTGCGCGGATACTGGCTTCGTCATCGACGACGATCACTGAATTCAACATACAGGCTCCAGGTCGCGGGGCAGGGTGAGGGTGAAGCGGGCGCCGCCGGGCAGGTTCTCGACCTGCAGCGCGCCGCCGGCATCGGCGATTATGCCGTAGGAGATCGCCAGGCCCAGGCCCAGCCCTTCACCCACAGGTTTGGTGGTGAAGAACGGGTCGAACACCTTGGCAAGGTGGGCGTCGTCGATGCCGCCGCCGGAGTCCAGCACGCTCAGGCGCCAGTGCCCGCCGTCGGCTTCGATGCGGATCTCCAGGCGTTTGTAGCGCTTGTCGGCCATGGCGTCGAGGGCGTTGCGCAACAGGTTGATCAGCACTTGTTCCAGGCGGATGGCATCGCCGCGCACCCAGGCCGGGCGGGCCAGGTACAGGGCCACCTCGACCTCCTCGCTGCGGATGCGCGCCTCCAGCAGGTGCAACGCCTGGTCCACCACGCTGGCCAGGTCCAGGCGCTCGCGTAGCCCGCCGGGGCTGTTGCGCGCGAAGGTCTTGAGGTGGCCGGTGAGCGCGGCCATGCGCGTGAGCATCTGCTCCAGCGGCTCCAGGGCCTGGCGCGCCTGCTCGTGGCGGCCATGGTCGAGCAGCAGGCGCAGGGTTTCCAGCTGCATGCGCTGGGTGGTCAGCGGCTGGTTGATCTCGTGGGCCAGCGCTGCCGACATCTGTCCGAGGGCGGCCAGTTTGGCCGATTGCACCAGGCCTTCCTGGGCGGTGCGCAGCTCGCGGGTGCGCTCCTCGACCTGGCGCTTGAGCTCTTCGCGGCTGCGCTGGCGCAGGCGGGCCAGGCGCAGGCGCTGGCTGACGAACAATACCGCGAACACCAGGCTCAGCCACACCGCAGCGGCGCCCAGCGCTGCATTGCGCCCGTCCTCGGCCACCTGCGGCTTGCGCAGCAGGTGCAAGGTCCAGCCTTCGGCTTCCAGCGGCAGGCTCTCCCACAGGTATTCTGCCGGGCCGTCGGGGGCCTGCACCCGGGTCAGGTGGCTGTTGTCGGCAAAGCGGGTCATCACCTGGCGTTGCAGGGGCACCAGGGGCTGCTTGTCGTACTGGCGGGTTTCGGCAAGCTCGGCGCGGTCGGCGGGGCTCAGCGGTTGCAACTC
Source organism: Pseudomonas xanthosomatis (assembly GCF_019139835.1). Lineage (NCBI taxonomy): Bacteria > Pseudomonadati > Pseudomonadota > Gammaproteobacteria > Pseudomonadales > Pseudomonadaceae > Pseudomonas > Pseudomonas xanthosomatis. The sequence continues at coordinate 1,942,452 of NZ_CP077075.1, forward strand.
GCGGTAGCGCCAGCCGTCCTGGTTGGCGATGAAGGTGATGCCGCGGGCATCGCTGACCAGCAGGATATCGCTGCCCTGGCGCCATTCGCGCTCAAGCTCGGGGAACTCCAGCTTGACCACCATGGCGCCGAGAAAGCGCCCGTGCTCGTCGTTCACCGCGCTGGATAAAAAGTAGCCCGGCACGCCGCTGGTCACGCCGACGGCGTAGAAGCGCCCGCTGCCCTGGCTGCGGGTTTGCTTGAAATAGGGCCGGAAGCCGTAGTTGGAACCGACGTAGGTGGTCGGCAGGCGCCAGTTGCTGGCGGCGATGGCAAGGCCGGTGCGGTCGAGCAGCTCCAGGGTGTCGGAGTTGGCCGCGGCGTTGATGCGTTCGAGCTTGCGGTTCAGGGTGTCCTGCACCTGCTCGGTGACCGGGCCGCGCAGGGCTTCGATCAGCTCCGGGTCCAGCGCCAGCACGGCGGGCAGGGCGCGGTAGCGTTCGATCAAGGTGTGCAGGGCGGTGGCGTACAGGCCCAGTTGCTGGTTGGCCCGGCGTGCGTCCAGCTGCATCGATTCGCGCTTGGCCTGGTGCATGGCCCAGCCGGCACTGAGCACGGTACCGACCACGATCAGCAGGATGATCAGGCCCAGGCGCAGGGCGCGCAAGGATGAGGGCATGGGGAGGGATCCGCAGGTTCGGTTTTCAGGCCCGGCCTCTTCGCGGGTAAACCCGCTCCTACAGGAATTTTGCTTGCTGTGGGAGCGGGCTTGCCCGCGAAGAAGCCAACACAGGTGTTACAGGAGTTCGAAGCTCTGCTGCTGCACATCCTGCGAGTCGAGACCGACCTGGATATTGAACTGCCCAGGCTCGGCCACGTGCTGCAGCTGGCTATTGTAGAACTTCAGGTCCTGTTCGCTGATGTCGAAGGTCAAGGTGCGCGCTTCGCCGGCTTTGAGCAGCAGCTTCTGGAAGTTCTTCAGCTCTTTCACCGGGCGGCTCATCGAGGCGCTTTCATCTTGCACGTACAACTGCACCACGGTCTCGCCGTCACGCTTGCCGGTGTTTTTCACCGTTACCTTGGCTTGCAAGGTGCCGCCGCGCTTGAGCTCTTTATGCGAAAGCTTGAGCCCCGACAGTTCGAACTTTGTGTAGCTCAGGCCATAGCCGAACGGGTACAGCGGGCCGTTGGGCTCCTCGAAGTACTGCGAGGTGTAGTTGCCTGGCTTGCCCGGGGTGAACGGGCGGCCGATGCGCATGTGGTTGTAGTACATCGGGATCTGCCCCACCGAACGCGGGAAGGTGATCGCCAGGCGCCCGGACGGGTTGTAGTCGCCGAACAGCACGTCGGCGATGGCGTTGCCGCCCTCGGTGCCGCTGAACCAGGTTTCCAGCAGGGCGTCGGCCTGTTCGCGCTCCCAGCCGATCGACAGCGGGCGGCCGTTCATCAGCACCAGCACCAGCGGCTTGCCGGTGGCTTTCAACGCCTTGATCAGGTCACGCTGCACCGCCGGGACTTCCAGGGTGGTGCGGCTGGAGGACTCGTGGGACATGCCGCGGGATTCGCCGACTACGGCCACCACTACATCGGACTGTTGTGCGGCCTTGACCGCTTCGTCGATCAGCACGCTGGCCGGGCGCGGGTCGTTGATGATCTCGGGGGCGGCGAAGTTGAGGAAGTTCAGGTAGTCGAACATCGCCTTGTCGCCGGTGACGTTCGAACCCTTGGCGTAGAGCACCTTGGCCTTGCCGGCCAGGGCCTGGGCCAGGCCTTCGCGCACGGTCACCGAGTGTTCCGGGCGACCGTCGGCGGCCCAGCTGCCCATCATGTCGATGGGGGCATCGGCCAGCGGGCCGACCAGGGCGATGGTGCCGGCCTTTTTCAGCGGCAGGGTGTCGTTGCGGTTTTCCAGCAGCACCAGGCTGCGGCGCGCCACGTCACGGGCGGCGTCGCGGTGCAGGCGGTCGTTGCCGTAGTAGTCGGCAAGGTCGGTTTCGGCCTTGCCGATGCGCACGTAAGGGTCTTTGAACAGGCCCATGTCGTACTTGGCGCCGAGCACCTCGCGCACTGCCTGGTTCAGTTCGGCCTGGCTCACTTCGCCGGATTCGAGCAACCCCGGCAGTTCTTCGCCGTACAGGGTGTCGTTCATGCTCATGTCGATGCCGGCCTTGATCGCCAGCTTGGCCGCTTCGCGGCCGTCGCGGGCCACGCCGTGGCGGATCAGCTCCTGGATGGCGCCGTGGTCGCTGATGGTCACGCCCTTGAAGCCCCACTCCTTGCGCAGCAGGTCGTTCATCAGCCAGGTGTTGGAGGTGGCCGGCACGCCGTTGATCGAGTTCAGCGCCACCATCACCCCGCCGGCACCGGCGTCGAGCGCGGCGCGATAGGGCGGCAGGTAGTCGTTGTACATCTTCACCGGGCTCATATCGACCGTGTTGTAGTCGCGCCCGCCTTCCACCGCGCCGTACAGGGCGAAGTGCTTGACGATGGCCATGATGCTGTCGGGGTTGGCGGGGCTCGAGCCTTGGAACGAGCGAACCATCACCTGGCCGATCTTCGAGGTCAGGTAGGTGTCTTCGCCGAAGCCTTCGCTGGTGCGGCCCCAGCGTGGGTCGCGGGCGATGTCGACCATCGGCGCGAAGGTCATGTCCAGGGCGTCGGCCGAGGCTTCGATGGCCGAGGTGCGGCCAACCTTGGCGATGGCGTCCATGTCCCAGGTGGCGGCCAGGCCCAGGCTGATGGGGAAGATGGTGCGCTCACCGTGGATGGTGTCGTAGGCGAAGAACATCGGGATCTTCAGGCGGCTGCGCATGGCAGCGTCCTGCATCGGCCGGTTCTCGGGGGCAGTGCGCGAGTTGAAGGTGCCGCCGATGCGCCCGGCGGCGATTTCTTCGCGGATCTTCTCGCGGGGCATCTCGGGGCTGATGCTGATCAGACGCAACTGGCCGATCTTCTCGGCTTCGGTCATCTGCCCGAGCAAGTGGTCGATGAACGCCTGCTTGTCCTGCAGGGGCGGGGCGGTGGGGGCGGCAAGGGCCGCCTGGCTGGCAAGGCCCAAGGCCAGGCCCAGCAAAGACAGTTTCATCGTCGATTCCGTTATAGAGGCCTTGCCGTACCCACGGTGATACGTGCGTGGCCGAAGTTGTTCAGGCGGCTGTTTGTTGTTCAGCGCTCCCCGGCGTCCGTTGTGCGCGGGCGGTGCTGTTTCGAACCTGTGGCAGCCGGCGATTATGCCTTATATATGCGCCCTGATGAGATACACTCTCGCCAGCCCGATGCCGGGATAACAACGATAAGAACGCTCAAGAGACGATGGCATGACCGAATACGAACAGCGCCAGATCGCCGAGGCGATCGCCCGCGCCGAGCGGCGCACCGACGCGGAACTGGTCACGGTGCTGGCCCGCCGCGCCGACGACTACCCCTATTTGCCCCTGCTGTGGGCCGCGCTGCTGGCGTTGGCGATCCCGCTGCTGCTGCACCGCTGGCAGGGCGGCATCGGCCTCAACGGTTTGTTACTGGCGCAGATGCTCACCTTCGTTGCCCTGTGTCTGCTGCTGCGCCACCCGCGGATTGCCGCCTGGCTGGTGCCGGCTATCCTGCGCCGGCGGCGTGCCTCGGGCCTGGCCCGCCAGCAGTTTCTCGAACTCAACCTGCAGCGCACGGCCGGCGCCACTGGCGTGCTGATTTTCGTCAGCGAAGCCGAACGGCATGTGGAAATCCTGGTCGATGAGGGCATAGCCCGGCACCTGCCGCCGCGCGCCCGTGAGCAAATCGTCGCGCGCTTCACCGAGCAGGTGTGTCAGGGCCATACGCTGCAGGGCTTCGTCGAGTGCATCGAGGCCTGCGGCGAGTTGCTCAGCGAGCATGTGCCGCCTACCCATGCGCGCAACGAGCTGCCCAACCGGCTGGTGATCCTCGACTGAGCCGCACCTGTCGCGAAAGCCTTCGCGATGGGCCGGCAGCCACGTAGAATGCGCGGCATTGCGCACCGCGCCCCCCGCATTCCGAGGCACCTGTTCCCCATGTCTTCCGCCATTTCCTCCGTCGCGCCCGATGCGCGTGACCAGTTCCTGAGCCTGCTGGCCGACGCCCTGCGCGACGCCAGCCTGGGCAAGCTGGTGCTGGCCCGCCATGTTGGCAGCGATGCCAGCCTGCAACGGATCATCGCCAAGCCGGTGCAGATCAAGGGCGAGGCCTGCCTGCAACTGGTCTACCGCCACCAGACCCGCGACATCACCCGCAACCTGCCACTGGCAGAAGTCGAGGCGTTCGTGGCGGCGCAACTGCCTGAGCAGTTTCGCAACGCGCACTTGTTCACCGCTGCCGGCGAGGTTCAGTTGGCCTTCAGCAAGAAGGGCAAGCCGATGCTTCAGCGCCACCTGGCGCAACAGGCCCCGCGCGAGGTGGCCGCAGCCGGGCATGACCGCGAGAAGAAGCGCTACCTGGAACTGACCCGGCCGTTTTTGCGTGACCTGGGCGTGACCGATGCGCAAGGCACGCTGATCCCGTCGATGTCGCGCAAGTGGAAGCAGATCAACAAGTTCATCGAGGTTTTCGACCACGCCCTGGCCGGTGCGCCGTTGGCGCCGGAGCAACCGTTGCGGGTGGCCGACTTCGGTTCGGGCAAGGGTTACCTGACCTTCGCCATGCACGATTACCTGCGCAACAGCCTGGGCCGTGAGGCCCAGGTGACTGGCGTTGAGCTGCGCCCGGACATGGTCGAGCTGTGCAACGGCGCCGCTGCGCGCCTGGAGCACCCGGGCCTGGTGTTCGAGTGCGGCGACGTGCGCAGCGTGGTGCCGGAGGCCATCGAGGTGATGATCGCCCTGCATGCCTGCGACGTGGCCACCGACTACGCCATCCACACCGGCATCCGCTGCAACGCGGCGATCATCATGTGCTCGCCATGCTGCCACAAGCAGATCCGCCCGCAACTGCACAGCCCCGGGCTGCTGCAGCCGATGCTGCAGTACGGCCTGCACCTGGGCCAGCAGGCCGAGATGCTCACCGACAGCCTGCGCGCGCTGTACCTGGAGGCCTGCGGTTATGAAACCAAGGTGTTCGAGTTCATCTCGTTGGAGCACACCAACAAGAACAAGATGATCTTGGCGGTGAAGCGGCGGCAGGTGCAGGACAACACTGCGCTGCTGGAAAAGATCGCTGAGCTGAAGGCGTTTTATGGGGTGAAGGAACACTGCCTGGAGACGTTGCTGCGGGATGATGGGTTGATCGCCTGCTGAGGCAAGAGCGTTGACTGTGGGAGAAATCCTGTTTCAGGCAGGACATTTCTGAAGCTGTCGATGCAGCAGAAAATCTAAATCCGGTGAACCTAGTCTGGTTTGGGTAAACGCCTGTCGGTGTTTTTTGGTTGTCGATTGACAACCATTTTCCCATGAGCATACTGGAGCGCATCGGATGGCCCGCCCCACGCATCCCAACAAGGAAGTCGAATACGCCCTGAGGCACGCTGAAGTGCAGGGCTGGAAAGTCATTACAGGGAGAGGCCATTGCTGGGGGCGCATCTATTGCCCCAACAATGATCGTGAATGCCGCTGCGGCGAGTTCTGCATCACCAGTGTGTGGTGCACGCCGCGCAATCCCGGCACGTTCGCCCGCCAATTGCGCCGGGTTGTGGACAACTGCACATCGGGTCGCGATCTCGCCAATCAACCAGCGGAGGAACCGTGATGGAATACGAATTCACCCTCAAGTATCAACTCGCCGACGACGAAGCACCTGAAACTTTGGTGGAGCGCCTGGGCGCTGCAGGTTGTGATGATGCGGTTGTCGGTACCGGCCAGCCAGGCCGCCTGGCGCTGGCCTTTGCCCGGGAGGCCGATAGCGCCCAGGCGGCACTGCAGAGTGCACTGGATGACGTGCGCAAGGTTCTGCCCCTGGCGCAGTTGATCGAGGCTACCCCCGACCTGGTGGGTTTGACCGACGTGGCGCAGCGGGTGGGCGTCACCCGGCAGAACATGCGCAAACTCATGTTGACCCACTACCGCAGTTTTCCCGCGCCAGTGCATGACGGTGGCACGGCGCTCTGGCACCTTGCCGATGTACTGGCCTGGATGCAGGCGCGTGGAGGTTACCCCGTGGAGCAACCGGTACTGGAGCTGGCTTCGGCCGCCATGCGCGTGAATATTCTCAGCGCTTACGAGCGCCTTGCGCAGTAACGCCAACCAACAGCTTCAATGACGCGCCCCAGGCACTTCGATCGCCAGCTGCGCGGTACCCAACGGGTGAGTGCTGGCATCGAAAAAGTGCAGCGCTGTCCCTTCGAGGTCGCCAAACCTGTCAACGAAATGCTGCTTTTGGTTGATCACCGACGCTTCGCTCAATGGCCGGATGGCAATGGCGATGTGTGCAGGGCGCGCCTGACGGATTGCCTCGACCAAGTGCTGGTCGCTGCTATCGAGGTGCTGGCCGAACAGGCACAACCCTTCACGTTCGCGGGCCAGTTCGCCCAGGCACCAGGACAGGTAGTCCGAATGGCGTATGGCGCCCAGCTTTTCGTCGCTGCGGCCTTCGTTGACGAACAGCGGCACCTCGCCTGGAATGTTCACCGCAAAGCCGTCGAACAGCTCGGCAGCATCGGCGCTGCGCTGGCGCGTGGTGCCGTCGGGTAGCTTGAGCAGGTGCAGGCCGCCGTGCAGGTGCAGTACCCGGGTGCCGCTGGTGCGGATGCGGCGAATGTCGAAGAAACCCTGTTCATCGAACTGCTCGGCAAAGCCTTGCGGCGCCTGCTGCACGGCCCAGGGCAGGATCAGGTCGTAGTTGCTGGTATAGACACTGCGGTAGCCGCGCAGGGCCTGGTTGATCGTGGCCAGCGTCGTTGCCGGCATCAGCGCCCAGGGCAGGTGCACGGTACGCACGGCATGGATCAGCGCTTCCTTGATCGAGTAGTAGCGGTTGAGCGGTGCGGTGGAGCTGATCGCCAGGGCGGCGTTGGCCCGAACTGTGTGGTTGAGGGTGCTCAGTACCGGCTCGAACAGTTCGGTGCCAAGCGACTTGAACAGTGCCTGGTCGCTGACGGCCAGGCCCTTCTTGCGCCCGGCGCGTTGGGCCTCTTCATACAGCGAGAAATAGCCGAACGGCTTCCACAGTGCGCGGCTGGCGCCGTTGCCCAGCAACAGGGCGCTGCTTGGGTGGCGCTGGTTGAGGTCGGCCCAGGCGGGCAGGTGGGCGTCGAGGGCAGGCATCGGCAGGTCCGTTGGCATGGCGGAAAACGCGGGGACTTTAGCATGTCATGGGCAGTGTGCGAGGGTATGGGGGCGGCAGATCAATGTAGGGTCAACGGGGTTGTATTGCCTGTACCGGCCTCATCGCCGGCATGCCGGCTCCTTCAGAGTCAGCACTGGCCTGAAAGTGATGCGTTCCAACCGGACGAAAGAGGACTTCGCCAATGCACAACCGCTTCACGCAATTACTTACCCTCACCTTGTTGCTGGCGGCCACCACCGCTTCGGCCAGCGATGGCAAGGCCCTGGCCGCCGCCCAAGGTATCCCGTACCCGGCCGTCATCGCCCACCGCGGCGCCTCGTTTTACGCCCCCGAATCCACAACCCCGGCCTACCTGCTGGCCCGCGAGCAGGGTGCCGACTACCTGGAAATGGACTTGCAACGCACCCGCGACGGCGTGCTGGTGGCGGTGCACGATGATGTGCTGGCGCGCACCAGTGATGTGGCCGAGCGCTTCCCCGAGCGTGCTGCCAGCCCGGTCAGCGCCTTCACCCTGGCCGAGCTCAAGTCGCTGGACGCCGGTAGCTGGTTCAACAAGGCTTACCCCGAGCGTGCCCGGGCTTCGTTCAAAGGGCAGCGCATCCTCACCCTCGATGAGGTGATCGACATCGCCGAAGCCAACCCCGAGCGCCATCCGGGCCTGTACATCGAGACCAAGCAGCCCGCGCAGTTTCCCGGTATCGAAAACGACTTGAAGACGCGCCTCGAGGCCCGAGGCTGGCTCGACAAGCCCGGGCGGGTGGTGCTGCAGACCTTCGACCGCAACAGCCTGGCACTGCTGCACAAGGCCATGCCGCAGACCCCGAAGATTCTCCTGCTGTGGGTGGCCAAGGGCAGTATCGAGCCGGCTTCCGGGCAGAATTTCGCCGATTCCGGTGAAAGCGACAAGGCAGCGTTCTACGCCCGTCAGCAGCCAAAAGACCGCGCCGAATTCGAACGCTGGCTGGATTACGCCAAAGCCGGCGGCGCCGTTGGCACCGGCCCTTCGGCCATGCGCAGCGGGCTTGGCGAGCAAAGCTACGCCGACCTGATCCAGCCCTGGATGAACCGGGCCAGCCATCAGCGCGGGCTGTTGGTGCACGTGTACACCCTTGACGACCCTGCAGACTTCGACAAGGCGCTCAAGGCCGGGGTGGACGGTATTTTCAGTAATCGCCCCGGGGCTTTCATGCGCTTTCTCGGACGCACCCCGGGCGGTGAGGGGCAGTTGCTGCGCCAGCTAGGCTATTAGCCGGCTCAGGGTGTCCCTGATGGCGCATTTCGCCAGATGCCGGCAGAGTGCCTGCCCCTTGCGCGCCCGCGCTGGGGGCATGTCACAAGGAGCCGGTGTGAAAATCAGGATCATGGCAGCGCTTGCCAGCAGCCTCTTGCTCGCCCAGTGGGCCCACGCCCAGGACATCTCTACGCTCTACCAGTCTTACGAAGACAAAGGCCGTTCCACCTTGAGCATGGATGAGCTGAACAAGCCGGTGCGTTTCGACGCAGTGGCACTGGGTGTCAGCAGCAGCTTGAACGGCACGCCGGTGCTGGCGGCTGGCAACGACGACGGCTATGAACTGGCCCGCCTGATCGGCGCCGACCAGGCCCAGGTGGCGCTGATGCAAGGCATGCGCACGGGGCAGAAAATCGCTGCCGAGTGCGTGCTGCAGTTCACCTCCGGCAGTGACTTTCTTGCCTTCAACCAATGCACATTCAACTGAACAAGGATGTTTCCATGAGAACTTCTCTTCGCCTTATCGCCCTGGCGGGCAGCCTGGCCGCCTGCTCCGTTTCGGCCGCCGAGGCCGACCAGGTGGCGCTGCTGACCAGCCTGGTCAAGTGCCAGGCCAGCGCGCAACAGGTGGCGCAGTTCAACAAGATGCTCGATGACCAGCAACTGACCCTGACCAAGGACGAAGCCCACAGCCCTTGGGGCGGTGCGGCCTGGCAGGTGAGCCCGGCGCTGAGCATCAACGGCGTTACCTCGGCCACCGTGGTGATGACTGACCGCTTCAGCTTCTTCCTGCAATCGGCCACCAGCACGCCGCAGGCCGATGCGGCCAAGCTGGCCAGCAGCCTCAAGCTGGAAAAGACCCTCGATACCGACGGCTACGTCGACTACCAGCGCAAGCTCGACAGCAAGGGCGCGCTGCGGGTGGTGTCCACCGAAGACAAAGACCGCGATCTGTACGTCGGCTGCAGCTACCCGCAGGGCTGAGGCCGGTCAGCCTGGCCCGGGGTTGCCCGCGCCATCGACAGTGGTGGGTCGTTGCCGGTTCCGGTTACGCCACACCCGATACGCCCGGATCCCTGCCCGCACCGAGCCGAACAGCAGCTTGTCTTCCATTTCCCTGGCCATCCCCGAGCGCACCAGCATGCGCAGGAAGGTGCCCCGTGCGCGGGCGATGGCGAAGTGGATGCCCTGGGCGGCCAGGGTGTCGCGTACCTCGCGCAGGGCGGCGATGCCGGTAACGTCGATACTGGTCACCGCTTCTGCGTCGAACAGCACTACCTGGGCCTGGTCCACCCCCTGTACGGCCTCCAGCAGGCGCATCTTGAAGTAGTCGGCATTGAAGAACAGGATCGCGTCATCGAAGCGGTATACCACCAGGCCCGGCACGGTGCGCGCATCCTTGTGCTGGCGCACGTCCACCTGGCCCTCGATGCCCGGCACCCAGCCCAGCACGGCGTCGGTGGGTTGGTAGATGCTGTACAGCAAGCGCAGGATCGCCAGGGTCACGGCGAACACGATGCCTGGCAACACGCCCAGGCCGAGCACGCCGACCGTGGTCAGCAGGCACAGCCAGAATTCGAAGCGGCTGAGCTTGTAGATGGTTTTGAGCGACCTGACGTCGATCAGCCCCCAACCGGCCATCAGCAGTACGGCGCCCAGGGCGGCCTGGGGAATCCAGGCCATGGGGGCGGTGAAGAACAGCAAAATCAAGGCGATCACCAGGGCGGCGATGATGCCCACCAGTTGGCTCTTGCCGCCGACCATGTCATTGACTGCGGTGCGCGAGTCGGCGCCGCTGATGGCAAAACCCTGGGAGATGCCGGCAGCCAGGTTGCTTACACCCAGGGCGACGAATTCGTGGTTGGCGTTGATTGCATAGCCGTGCCGCGCGGCAAAGCTGCGGGCGGTGAGCATGGCGCTGCAGAAACTGATGGTGGCGATGCCCAGGGCGTCGCGCAGCAGGCTTTTGGTTTCGGCCAGGTTGCTCTGCGGCCAGGCCAGCTCCGGGATGCCCGCCGGTACCGGGCCGAGAACCGCTACGCCAAAGCGGTCCAGGCCGAACAGCCCGGCCAGGGCGGTGAACACCACCACGGTGACCAGTGCCGCCGGTAGCCGTGGGTAGCGGCGCGGTAGCCAGATCAGCAGGCCCAGGCCGGCCAGGCCGATCAGCAGGGTCAGCCAGTGGATCTCGCCCAGGCGTTCGAGGAAATTGACCACGCTGAGGATGAACCCGTCACCCTCGATCTTGAACCCCACCACCTTCGACAACTGCCCGGCGATCAGGCTCAGGCCGATGCCGTTGAGGTAGCCGATGAGGATCGGCCGCGAGAAGAAGCTGGCGATGAACCCGGCCCGGGCCACGCCGGCGGCGATCAGCATCGCCCCCACCAGCACGGTGACGATCACCGACAACTCGGCGATGCGGTGTGGGTCGCCCATGGCCAATGGCGCCACGGCGCCGCCGATCATGGCGCAGGTGGCGGCGTCGGGGCCGACCATCAACTGTCGGGAGCTGCCGATCAGGGCGTACACGATCATTGGCAGAACACAGGCGTACAACCCGTACTGCGGCGGCAGGCCGACGATCTGCGCGTAGGCGATGGCGATAGGGATCTGGATGGCAGCCACCGACAAGCCGGCCTGCAGGTCGGCGTGGAACCACTCGCGGCGGTAGTGCAGCAGGTTGGCCAGGCCCGGAAGCCAGCGGGAGAGAAACATGGGCAGTCCTTTGGAGATGTTTCGAAAAGCGTAGGGCGTTTATGCGCGCAAGCCGTCTGGCTGGCAAGTGCGGCGTGGCCGGGCATTGAAATCGATCGGCGAGAGGGCGGCCATGGGCCAGATCAAAGAAGGAGGCAGAAACGAAAAAAGGAGCCATGGGCTCCTTTTGACAGCGATGACGTTATAGAAACGCCATGCGGGGAATACGATTTGGAGCGGGTAGAGGGAATCGAACCCTCAACTAAAGCTTGGGAAGCTTTCGTTTTGCCACTAAACTATACCCGCGTCAGCGCACGACTTTTTACCAGATCCCTCCTCGAAATAGAAGCCCAGGTTATAAAAAAAGCGGGTCGGCGCCCTGCTGCCTGCGGGTGGGTGGGGCAGCAAGACGCCGATGCGCTCAGATGGCCAGTGCATGCTGCCCCTGTACAGGTGTGTAGCGTTGACGGGGCTGGCGCACGGTCGGCTTGAGGAAGCCGAGCATCACGCTGCGGGTATCTTCACAGGCGCCCTTGTGTTCCATGTCGAGGAAGTGGCCGGCATCGCGGATCACGCTGAAGTGGCTCTGGCCGACGTGTTGGCTGAACTGGCGGGCATCTTCGACGGTGGTGTACTCGTCACGGTCGCCGTTGATGAACAGCACCGGAATGTCGATGTTGCGTGCAGCCCGCAGCGCCCGCTCCAGGTCGTGGTCGAGCACCTGGTTGATGTGAAACAGCATCTGCGTGTATTCGTGGCTGTCCAGGCTGCTGACATGCCGGTAGTTGAAGCGCTTGAACAGTGACGGCAAGTACTTGCCGATGGTGTCGTTGATCAGGTTGCCCACCTGGTAGCGGTCGCAGGCGGCCAGGTACTGGCAACCGCGCTCCAGGTAGTCGCGCATCGGTTCGTTGATCACCGGCGAGAACGAGCTGACGATGGCTTTTTTCACCCGCCGTGGCTGGTGCGCCAGCGCCAGCAACCCGCAGGCTCCGCCCCAGGAGAACGACATCACGTGGTCGGCCTGGAAGTGCTCGATCAGCTCGAGGAGGATGTGCGCCTCGGTCTCCTTGGTGAGCAAACGCTCCTGGCGGTTGTGCGGCTTGGACTTGCCGGCGTACGGCTGGTCGTACAGCACCACGTTGAATTGCGGATGCAGGTTGCGCACCGTCTGGGCAAAGGAAGCCGTCGTGGCCAGCGAGCCGTTGATCAGGATGATCGTCTTTTCGGCGCCTTCTGCGCGATGGAACTCCGTGTAAACCCGGTACTGCCCTTGGATATCAAGTACAGCGATTTCTGGCCTCATGTCGTCGACTCCTGGCGCAAAAAGGGTATTCGCGTCACCTAGGGTGCACGTGCTTTATGACAGGTAGGCATTTGCCTGGAAGTGAAAGCGGTGGGCCCTTGTGTCGATCCTTGACGCTTGTGTCGACGGTATTGTTGTGGCGGGCGATCTGCCGTGCCCCAGGGCATCGAGACCTTGGGTGGCTGGCAAAAAGGTGTCTTGGACTACGGTTGTGACTGTTGGGTCACATGCAGACCGACAAGTGAGCAGTCAAGCAGTGGGTACGGGGTCGCGCAAGTGCCGTTGAAGGGTTTTTTTGCCGGCGGTCGTGTAGTGCGGGCGCAGGGTGGCTACCCAATCGTTTGCGCGGGAAGTGGCTGATTGAGGGGCCGGACACGGTCCCTGTAGGAGCCGGCTTGCCGGCGATGAGGCCGGCGCAGGGAAATGCTGTTTCAGGCCCGGCCCTATCGCCGGCAAGCCGGCTCCCACAGCGGGCTGCGGGGCGATCAGACGGCTGCGATCTCTTCGCAGCTCAATGCCCTGAAAGCCCCGGGCGCCAGCTCAGGGTCCAGCACGATCTGCCCCATGCTCTCCCGGTGCAGCCCCACCACCTTGTTCTGGAAGTGCCCGAACATGCGCTTGACCTGGTGGTAGCGCCCCTCGACGATCGTCAGCCGCGCCTCGCGCGGCCCGAGTATGTCCAGCCGGGCAGGCTGGGTGGTGAGGTCTTCGAAGGCGAAGTACAGCCCCTCGCGGAAGGTATCGACGTAGTGCGCGCCGATCTCGTCCTCGGTGTGTACCCGGTACACCTTGGGCAGCTTGGTGGCCGGCTGGGTCAGCCGGCGTGACCACTGGCCGTCGTTGGTCAGCAGCAGCAACCCGGTGGTGTTGAAGTCCAGGCGCCCGGCGATGTGCAGGTCGTCGCGCAGCTCGCCGGGCAGCAGGTCGAGCACGGTGCGGTGCTCGGGGTCGCGGGTGGCGCTGACGCAGCCTTGCGGCTTGTGCAGCATCAGGTAACGCGCCGGGCGACCGGCCTGCAGCAGGTGTTCGTCCACCTCCACCCGGCTGAATTCGCGCACCTCGTGCAGCGGGTCGGCGGTGGCCACGCCATCCACGCGCACACGCCGTTGCACCAGCAGCAGGCGCACTTGCTGGCGGTTGTAGGCGGGCAGGTTGGCGAGGAAACGGTCAAGGCGCATGGCGGCAGGTCGGCTGGAATCGGCGCGCAGTCTAGCGGATTGCCGGCGGCTGCGCTGCCTTGAGCTGCTCGTCCACCTGGGCGCAGCGCGGGCACAGGCAGGCCTTGTCGCGCAGCTCGGCGGGCAGGGCCTCGAGCACGGCCGGGTCGATGCTCACCTCGAAGCACCAGCAGCCGCGCGCGGCCGTACGTGGGTCGGCCAGGCCGCATTGGTTGCTGGCACCGCAGGCGGGGCAGAGGGTGGTATCAGGCATGCTCGGTTCCGGGTGTTTCGCTGCAGACGCGGTTGCGTCCACCTTGTTTGGCACGGTACAGCGCGTGGTCGGCGCGAGTCAGCAGTGCGTGCAGCGAGTCGCCGCGTTGCAGGCCCGACAGGCCGATGCTGACGGTCAGGCGCAGCGGCTGGTCGGCGTAGCTGAAAATCAGCTGTTCGGTGCGACGGCGGATCTTCTCGGCCACTTCGATGGCCTGACGCCCCTCGGTTTCGCGCAGCAGCACGATGAACTCCTCGCCGCCCCAGCGGCAGAGTATATCGGACTGGCGCAGGCTGCCCTGCAGCACATTGGCGAACTGGCGCAGCACTTCGTCGCCGGCCAGGTGGCCGTGGGTGTCGTTGAGCGCCTTGAAGTGGTCGAGGTCGATCAGCAAGGCGACCAGTGGCGCGCTGTCGCGCTGGGCCTCGATCAGAGCCTGGCCGGCCAGCAGGTCGAAGCTGCGGCGGTTGGGCAGGCCGGTGAGGCTGTCCAGGGTGGCCAGCGCCTCGGCGTTGGCCTGGTGGCGCCTGACCATGGCGTCCAGCAGCGACAGCACCACCAGGGTGATCATGGTGCAGATGGCCAGGTTCAGGTACAGCGACTGGCGAATTCGGTCCAGGGCTTCGGTTTCGCGTTTGTCCACCAGCAGGTACCAGTCGAGCTCCGGCAGCAGGCGCACGTTCAGAAAATGCGCATGGCCCTCGTTGTCCTTGTATTCGTGGCTGCCGGCGGTCGGCGTCGGCAGGCGGCTCAGCAGGTCCTGCCATTGGTCGCTGTCGGCCAGTTGCTGGCCGGCACGCAGGCCGTGGGGGCCACCGCCGGTGCCGGTCAGCACGATCTTGCCCTGGCTGTCGGTGAACAGTACCGCCCGTTGGTAACGCCGCTGGTAGTCATCGATCAGCTTGACCACCGATTCCACGCTCAGGCCCACGCCCACCGCGCCGATGAAGCGCTGCTGGTAGTCGAGCACCTGGTGGTTGATGAACACGGTCAGCTTGTCCTGGTTGGCCATGTCCAGGTCGACGTTGATCTCGTAGGGCTGCTGCAGGTTGCGCAGGCGAAAGTACCAGGCATCGCGCCAGGCATCGGGCTTGACCTGCTTGAGCACACCCTTGGCCTGGTAGTAGGTGAGGGTGCGGTCGGAGACGAAAAAACTGGTGCAGGTGTTCTGGGTGTCCATCACCTCGCCGAGGTAGCGGGTGATGCGCTCAGGGTTTTGCTCGCCGGCCAGCACCCAGTCACGCAGGAAGGTGTTCTGCGCCATCATTGCCGAGATCTGCACCGGGCGGATCAGGTCTTTCTGGATTTCCGAATACACCGTGTCGGAGGTCAGTGGCAGTTCGGTGTTGACGATGCCGTCGCGGATCGCCCCGCGCGAGGCGTAGTAGCTCAGCAGCGAGGTGGCCAAAAAGCCGCTGGCCAGCAACAGCAGCAGGGTGAAGATCAGCGAGCGTTGCGAAAACAGGGCGGAAGGCGAGGGCATGATCGTCCCGTGATATGTGCCAGAGGTCACATTCTAGTGAGATGGCCGGGAAATGACTGCATGTTTTTCAGGGTTATACGAGCTGTTTCAAATTGTTGCTGAAATGGCACTGAATCCTGGCGCGGATGTCTTATCTGGTGTCGGTGATCGCATTCCCGCCGATGCCCGTCAGCGCCGCTGACCCGGGCACCCCAGCGGTCCAGGAGGCCGCCATGTACCCACGAATTCTGATCATTGTCCTGCTGGGGCTTTTGACCTCTGCCTGCGCGCCTTACTACGAGAGCGACGGCTATTACCGCAGCGACTATTACACCAGCGACCGCTACGTGTACCCGGGCTATTACCGCCAGGACCGCTACTACGTGGCGCCGCAACCGCGCTACTACTACCAGCCCGCGCCGCGTTACTACCAACCTGCGCCGCGTTATTACCGGCCGGAGCCTGCCCCGCATTACCGCCCGGGCCCGCCCCCGGGCAGGCCGGCGCAGTGGCAGGGCAACCCGCGGCATGACTATGGCAACCGTCAGCGCTATGACTATGGGCGTGACCGGGATCGCAACGACTATCGCAACAACAACCGGCGTAATGGCCAGGGGGATCGCTGGCATTCCAACGGGCAGGGCAATCGCGACCGTGGGCCCGGCAACGGGCGGGGCGGCGACCGCAACTGGCAGCGCTGAACTCTGGTTGAACCCTGTAGGAGATCACCCAGCCCTTTCGGGCTGCGCTGTCGCGCAGAGAACTAGTCTCGCAGATGTACCGCGGCCCCTGTGGGAAGCGGCCTTGTGTCGCGATGGGCTGCGCAGCAGCCCCGGTAATTTTGCATGAGGCTGAGGCCTTGGGGCCGCTTCGCGCCCCATCGCGACACAAGGCCGCTTCCCACGGGAACCGTGTTAAATCAATGAGTTGCAGTTTGTTCTATGGAGAGCCGGCTTGCCGGCGATGGGGCCCTGAAGCGTTGCACTGCAGGGCCGGCCTCATCGCCGGCAAGCCGGCTCCTACAGGTAACAAGACCCATCAACCGAGCATGTAAAAGGGCCCCTCAACCCAGATCGGCCAGCGGGTGCGGCCCGTCCCACACCTTGTTGAAATGCGCCTGCACCACCGCCGCCGGCACCTGCGCCACGTCTGGCCAGTGCCAGTGCGGGGTGTTGTCCTTGTCCAGCAACCGGGCGCGTACCCCTTCGCTGAATTCGGGGTGACGGCAGCAGTTCAGGCTCAGGGTGTATTCCATCTGGAACACCTGCGCCAGCGACAGGTGCCGGGCCCGGTGAATCTGCTCCCACACCAGGTGCGCCGTCAGCGGGCAGCCTTCGTGCAGGCGCTTGCCGGCATCGGCCAGCAACGGGTCGGCATGCCGGGCCAGGCCGCTCAGCGCTCGCCAGGCTGCCAACGGGTCGGCCACATCCAGCACCTCGTCGATGATGGCGCGCCGCGCCAGCAACTGCCCTTCGGGCAGCTCGGCCCAGGCACGGTGCTGCTCGGCCTTGAGCAGGCTGTTGAGTTGCAGTGCGGTCTGCTCCTGCCAGTTCAGTTGCAGCAGTTCATCGATCAGGGCTTGCTGTTGCTGTTCGCCTAGGAAACGATCGGCCAGGCCGAGATCAAGGGCATCGCGGGCGTTGATGGGGGCGCCGGTCAGCCCGAGAAACAACCCGAGCTTGCCGGGCAGGCGGGCGAGGAACCAGCTGGCGCCGACGTCCGGGTACAGGCCGATGCTGATTTCCGGCATGGCCAGCCGGCTGCTGGGGGTGACGATGCGTATTGCTGCGCCCTGCAACAGCCCCATACCGCCGCCCAGCACGTGGCCATGGCCCCAGCACAGCAGGGGTTTGCGGTAGGTGTGCAGGCGGTGGTCAAGGCGGTATTCGCTGGCAAAGAAGCTGGCCGCCAGCGCCGGCACGCTGTCGGGTTGTTCGCGGCAGGCCTGAGCCAGCGCGCGTACATCGCCGCCGGCGCAAAACGCCTTGGCGCCGTTGCCGCGCAGCAGTACGCAGACGATGCCGGGGTCGCGGGCCCAGGCGTCGAGCTGCTGGTCGAGCTGCTCGATCATGGGCAGGGTCAGGGCGTTGAGCGCCTTGGGGGCATCCAGGCTGGCGATGCCGATGCGGGCGCCGTCGGCGCCGGTGAGTACCTCGCAATGAATGGACATGGACTACCTCGCGCAAGTCGTCCCACCAGTATGGCCGGCGCCGGCAAAGCTGCCGGTCGCCGGTCGGCTGGATTGACAAGCCGGCCCAGCTTTCCTAGTGTCGCGCCACTTTGTTTCCGGACCATCCCATGACCGACGACGACCGCATCAAGCTCGAACCCAGCTGGAAGGCCGCCCTGCGCGACGAGTTCGACCAGCCCTACATGCACCAGCTGCGCGAGTTTTTGCGTGGCGAGTATGCTGCCGGCAAGGAGATTTACCCGCCGGGGCCGATGATCTTCAATGCACTGAATTCCACGCCGCTTACGCAGGTGAAAGTGGTCATTCTCGGCCAGGACCCGTACCACGGCCCGGGCCAGGCCCACGGCCTGTGCTTCTCGGTGCAGCCGGGGGTACCCACACCGCCGTCGCTGGTGAATATCTATAAAGAGCTGCAGCGCGACCTCAACCTGCCGATCCCGAACCACGGTTACCTGCAAAGCTGGGCCGACCAAGGCGTATTGATGCTCAACACCACCATGACCGTGGAGCGCGCCAATGCGGCGTCGCATGCCAGGAAGGGCTGGGAGTTCTTCACCGACCGGGTCATCCAGGTGGTCAGCGAGCAGTGCCCGAACGTGGTGTTTCTGCTGTGGGGCGCCCATGCCCAGAGCAAGCAGAAGCTGATCGACGCCAGCAAGCACCTGGTGCTCAAATCCGTGCACCCGTCGCCGTTGTCGGCTTATCGCGGGTTCTTCGGTTGCGGGCATTTCAGCCGGGCCAATGGCTTCCTCGAGCAGCGCGGGATCGCGCCGATCGACTGGGCGGTGCCGGCACTCTGAAAGAACGCGCCGCCTTCTTCGCGGTTTTACGAGCTGGCGTTCCAGCGCCTGAAAAACGGCTCGGCCAGAAACAGCACGAACAACAAGCGCATCACCTGCAGCGCGGTCACCAGCGGTACCGACAGTTGCAGGGTCTCGGCCGTCAGGCTCATCTCGGCAATACCGCCGGGCATCATGCCCAGGGTCAGCGAACGCAGGTCCAGGTGGCTGAGCAGGCTCAGCGCCCAGGCCGCTGCTGCGGCAATCAGCATGCACAGCGCGGTGGCCAGCAGGGTGCGGCCGAGAAACGACGGCGCGCGGCGGAAGAACGCACGGTTGAAGTGGCAGGCCAGGCCGCTGCCGATCAGCCACTGGCCGATCTGGCTGGCGCCGTTGGGCAGGCCGATCTGCAGGTTTCCGGCCAGGCTGATGGTCGCTGCTACCAGCAGCGGGCCGAACAGCCAGGGGTTGGGTTGACGCAAACGCTGCCACAGCAGCGCCACCGCCACGCCCAGCGGGGCGATCAGCGCCAGCCAGCCCCAGCTCACGCTGCCGGCATGGTTCAGCGGCACGCCATCACCCAGCAGCAGCTTGAACAGCGCCGGCACGCACAGCACCACCGCCAGTACCCGCAGGCTTTGCGCGGCCGCCACCTGGCTGAGCACCGCGCCATTGCGCGCGCCCAGGTTGACCATCTCGCCCGAGCCGCCCGGCATGCTGGCGAAGAACGCCGTGGCGCGGTCCTCACCGGTGCGCCGCAGCAGCCACACGCTGATCACGCTGGAAAGCGTGGTGAACAGTGCGCCGAAGAAAATCAGCGCGAAGTGGCTGGCCACCTGCTCGATCACCGCCGGGGTGAAGTGCAGGCCGATGCCGATGCCGATGATCCACTGCCCGCACTTGCGGCCATGGGGGATTTCACTGAGCTGCCAGGGCGTGAGGCAGCGCACCAGGATGATCGCCAGCAGCGAGCCGACCATCCATGGCAAAGGCCAGCCGACCTGGCTGGCGGCAAAACCGCCGGCCAGGCCGACCAGCCCGGTGGCCCAGAACAGGGGCAACGACCGGTCAGGCATCGGCCAGGGCCCGGCGCTGCTGGGCACGTTTGCGCCAGATGCGCAGCAGCGGCAGGGCCAGCATGCACACCACCAGTACCCACACACCCATGCTGATCGGGCTCGACCAGAGGATGCCCAGCTCGCCGTTGGAGATCGACAGCGCGCGGCGCAGGTTCTGCTCCATCAGCCCGCCGAGGATGAAGCCCAGCAGGATCGGCGACAGCGGGAAGTCCAGCTTGCGCAGGATGTAGCCCATGATGCCGATGCCGACCATCAGGAACAGGTCGAAGGTGGTGGCATGCACGGCGTACACGCCGATCGCGGTGATGATGGCGATCACCGGCACCAGCGCCCAGTTCGGCACGGCGAGAATGCGGGTGAAGATGCGGATCATCGGGATGTTCAGGATCACCAGCATGATGTTGGCGATGAACAGCGAGGCGATCAGGCCCCAGACGATGTCCGGTTGCTGTTCGAACAGCAGCGGGCCTGGGGTGATGTTGTACAGGGTCAGTGCGCCGATCATCACGGCGGTGGTGCCCGAGCCGGGTACGCCGAGGGTCAGCATCGGCACCAGGGCGCCGCAGCAGGAGGCGCCGATGGCGGTTTCAGGCGCGGCCAGGCCACGGGCATCGCCCTTGCCGAACTTGCCCTTTTCGCCAGCCATGCGTTTTTCGGTCATGTAGGCCACGGCGCTGGCCAGGGTTGCACCGGCGCCTGGCAGTACGCCCATGATGAAGCCCAGCAGGCCGCAGCGGATGTTCACCGCGAACACCGAGGCCGCTTCCTTGAAGTTGAACAGCATGCGCCCGGTGGCCTTGACCGCGATATGGCCATGGTGAGTCTTTTCCAGCAGCAGGAGGATCTCGCTGATGGAGAACAGGCCCAGCACCAGCACCACGAACTGGATGCCGTCGGCCAGATGCACGCTGTCACCGGTGAAGCGGTACACGCCGCTGTTGGCGTCAATACCGACCGCCGACAGGAACAGCCCGATCAACGCGGCAATGAAGGTTTTCAGCGGCTTGTCGCCGGCCATGCCGCCGAGGGCGACGATGGCGAACACCATCAACACGAAGTATTCCGCCGGGCCGAAGGCAATCGCCCATTTTGCCAGCAGCGGGGCGAACAGCACCATGCCGCAGGTGGCGATGAAGGCGCCGATGAACGAACTCCACGCCGACAGTGACAGGGCAACGCCCGCCAGGCCCTGGCGGGCCATGGGGTAGCCGTCGAGGGTGGTCATCACGGTGGAGGCCTCACCGGGGATGTTCAGCAGGATCGAGCTGATTCGCCCGCCGTATTCGCAGCCCAGGTAGACCGCCGCCAGCAGGATCAGCGCCGACTCCGGCGGCAGGCCCAGGGCAAAGGCGATGGGGATCAGCAGGGCCACGCCGTTGATCGGGCCAAGGCCCGGCAGCAGGCCGACCACGGTGCCGATCAGGGTGCCGCACAGGGCGGTGACCAGGTTGTAGGGGCTCAGGGCGACGCCGAAGCCCTGGCCGAGGTAGCTAAAGGTATCCATGTGTCAATTCTCCAGTACGCTCAGCAGGCCAAGGGGCAGGGGCACGTCCATTACGCGGTCGAACAGCCAGTAGAGGAAGATGCTCATGCCCACCACCACGATGGCGCCGGGCAACCAGCGCCCGCCGTACAGGCGTGCCATGGGCAGGCCGACGAGGATCGCGCTGAGGATGAAGCCCAGCGCTTCGAAGGTGGCGGCGAAGACGACCAACAGGCCCACGCAGGCGGCGATCTTGATCAGGGTTTCGCGGTCCAGTTCCGGCTCATCGTCCTTGCGCACGATGGGCGTTGGGCGGATGGCCAGGTACAAAAGGCCCAGGCCCATCAGCCCGAGCATCAGCAACGGGTAGGCGCGCGGGCCCACCGGTTCATAGGAAAACGCGGCCTGGTAAGGCCAGGCCATCACCGCCAGGGCGGCGCAGACGGCCAGCAGCACGAGGGCGAAGATACGTTGCAGGATCATTGAAGAAATCCTCGGTGAGTTACGAAGCGGCGCGCTCCCTGTAGGAGCAGGCTTGCCTGCGATGGCGCCAGTCGCAGCAATGCAGTTGCCTGATCCGACGCCATCGCAGGCAAGCCTGCTCCTACAGGGGATGTGCCTGGCAGGTATTACTGAATCAACCCGAATTCCCGAGCCAGGGCCTTGTAGTCAGCCACCTGCTTTTTCACGTAGCCGTCCAGCTCTTCGCCGGTCATGGCGAACGGGAACAGCTCGCGCTGGTCACGCAGCTTGGCGAAGTCTTCCGAGGCCAGCATCTTGTCGAACGAGGCCTTCCACCAGGCGTAGTCCTCGTCGCTGACCTTCGGCCCCAGGTAGAAGCCGCGCACCACCGGCCAGACGATGTCGTAGCCCTGCTCCTTGGCGGTGGGGATGTCTTTCATCTCTGGCTCGTCCAGGCGCTTTTCCGAGAACACCGCGAGGATGCGCATGTTGCCGCTCTGGATGTGCGGCATGGAGTCGGAAATGTCGGTAGAACCGACCTGGATGTGACCGCCCAGCAGTGCGGTTGCGATTTCGCCGCCGCCTTCCAGGGCCACGTAGCGCAGGTCGCGCGGGTTGATGCCGGCGGCCTTGGCAATCAGCGCGGTCTGCATCCAGTCCTGGCTGCCGACGGTGCCGCCAGAGCCGATCACCACCTTGCTCGGGTCTTTTTTCAGCGCCGCGACCAGGTCGTCGAGGGTCTTGTAGGGCGAGTCGCTTTTCACCGCAATGGCGCCGTAGCTGGTGCCGACCGCAGCCAGCCACTTCACTGCGTTTTCGTCGAAGCGGCCGAACTTGCCCTGGGCCAGGTTCAGCAGCGAGCCGCTGGACCAGGCTACCAGGGTGCCGGCATCACCCGGGCGCTGGGCGACCACGGCGTTGTAGGCCACCGCACCCACGCCACCCGGCATGTAGGTGACGCGCATCGGCTTGCTGAGGATCTTTTCCTGCACCAGGGCGCTTTGCACCAGCTTGCAGGTCAGGTCGAAACCGCCGCCGGGCGAGGCCGGGGCGATGCATTCAGGGCGTTTGGGTTCGGCGGCCAGGGCGTTGCCGGCCAGCAGCAGGCAGCCGGTGGCGAGGGCGAGGCGGCGCAGTGAAAAGGTCATTGTCAGTCTCCGTGAGCATTGTTGTTATGGGGGCGCGCGTGGCTTACCAGAGGGCCACGCTGTAGCTGACCAACAGCCGCACTTCGTCGGCGTCGCGGGCGAAGTTGGAGCGGAAGGTGGCGTTGCGCAGTCGCACGGCGACGTTTTTCAACGGGCCGCTTTGTACCACGTACTTCAGTTCGGTGTTGCGTTCCCACTCCTTGCCCTCGCCACCGGCGGCGCGGCTGACGTTGTCGCCGTTGATGTAGCGGGTCATGAAGGTCAGGCCGGGCACGCCCAAGGCTGCGAAGTTGTAGTCGTAGCGCGCCTGCCAGGAGCGCTCGTCGGCGCCTGCGAAGTCGTTGATCTGGACGAAGTTGACCAGGTACGGGTCGGCGCCATCGACGTAAGGGAAGGCGCTGTCGCCGCTCAGTTGCTGCCAGCCGGCGCTGAGCTTGTGCCCGCCCAGGCCGTAGCTGAACATGCTGCTGAAGGTGGTGTTGTCGATGCGCCCGGCTTTTGCAGAGCCTGCCTCGTCGCTGATCGCCAGGCGCAGGTCGGCGCCGAAGGTGCCCGGGCCCCAGGGCTGGGTGGCGAGCATGCCGATGAAGTGCTGGCGGTAGATGTCATCGAGCTGGGCGAAGTGGTAGCTGCCGGTTATGCGGTCGGTGAACTTGTAGTCAAGGCCCGCCAGGCTCAGGTTGTCGGCGCTGAAACTGCCACCGAAGCGGCCGTTCTTGTTGTTCAGGGCCAGCTCTTCCCAGTTGGTGTCGTTGCGGTCCTTGGCGTGGTCCAGGCGCCCGCCGGTGAAGGTCAGGCCCTTGATTTCCTGGGAGGTGAGCAGGCCGCCTTCGAAGGTTTGCGGCAGGATGCGCCCGTCGTTGGGCTGCAGGGTCGGCAGTTCGGGGATCAGGGTGCCGATCTTCAGTTCGGTCCTGGAAATCTTCACCTTGCCGGTCAGCCCGAGCTTGGAGTACTCGTTGGCGGCCCGGCCATCGTCATGGGTGGGCAGCAGGCCGGTGTCGGTGCGGTCGGGGCTGGAGTCGAGCTTGATGCCCATCATGCCCAGCGCGTCCAGGCCAAAGCCCACGGTGCCGTCGGTGTAGCCGGACTCGAAGTTGAGCATGAAACCCTGGGCCCATTCGTCGCGCTTGGATTGCTGCGCGCTGGTGCCGTCGCGAAAGTCGCGGTTGAAGTACATGTTGCGGGTTTCGAAGGTGGCCGTGCTGTCTTCGAAGAAGGCGGCCTGGCTCAGCGGGGCGACGCCGGCAAGCGCGAGGGCGCCGGCAATGGCGGACGGGCGTGCGGACAGGGAACGGGTAGGCGCGAACGCCTGAGGCTGCGATGACAGCATCGGGATGACTCCGTTTATTGTTCTTATTCGTTGCACCTTGCTGGTGCTTTTTTCGGCGCGTGGAGCGACCGTGGTGCGATGCTAGGTAACGAACCTTTCGCTAACCTTTCAGCGCGAAAGGTTTGTTACAAGGGGCTTCACAGGCCGCCCGGCAGCGGTACACTCCGCGCCACCGCCCCACCCGAGCAGGAAGAATCCGATGCGTGTGCTGCTGGTCGAAGACCATCTGCAACTGGCCGAAAGCGTGGCCCAGGCCCTCAAGAGCCAAGGCCTGACCGTGGATGTTTTGCATGACGGCGTGGCCGCCGACCTGGCCTTGGCCAGCGAGGACTACGCCGTGGCCGTGCTTGACGTCGGCCTGCCGCGGCTGGACGGGTTCGAGGTGCTGGCGCGTTTGCGCGGGCGTGGCAAGACCCTGCCGGTGCTGATGCTGACCGCGCGCAGCGATGTGAAGGACCGGGTGCACGGGCTCAACCTCGGTGCCGACGACTACCTGGCCAAGCCGTTCGAGCTGAGCGAGCTGGAGGCGCGGGTCAAGGCGCTGCTGCGCCGCAGCGTGCTCGGCGGCGAGCGGCAGCAGCGCTGCGGGCCACTGGTTTACGACCTGGACACCCGGCGTTTCAGCCTGGGCGACGAACCGCTGACCCTGACCCAACGCGAACAAAGCGTGCTCGAGGCACTGATCGCCCGCCCGGGGCGGGTGATGAGCAAGGAGCAACTGGCCGCCCAGGTGTTCGGCCTGGATGAAGAGGCCAGCCCCGACGCCATCGAGATCTACATCCACCGCCTGCGCAAGAAGCTCGACGGCCACCCGGTAGGTATCGTCACCTTCCGCGGTCTGGGCTACCTGCTCGAGCATCGCGATGCGTGACGACGGCAGCCTGCGCGGGCGCCTGCTGGGCAACCTGGCGCTGCTGCTGGTGGTGCTGATGCTGGCCAGCGGCCTGAGCGCCTACTGGAACGGCCGCGAGGCCGCCGATACCGCCTACGACCGCACCCTGCTGGCCTCGGCGCGGACCATCGCCGCGGGCCTTTCGCAACGTGACGGGACCCTCAGCGCCGATGTGCCCTACGTGGCCCTGGACACCTTCGCCTACGACAGCGCCGGGCGCATCTACTACCAGGTGCTGGATATCAACCAGAAGCTGATTTCCGGCTACGAGCACCTGCCGCCACCGCCGCCGGGTACCCCGCGCACTGACGACTACCCGGCCCTGGCGCGGTTCTACAACGGCACCTACCTGGGCCAGGACGTGCGCGTGGTCAGCCTGCTCAAGGCAGTCAGCGAGCCGAACATGAACGGCATGGCCGAAATTCGTGTAGCCGAAACCGAAGAGGCCCGGGTGCGCATGGCCCGCAGCCTGATGGCCGATACCCTGTTGCGTTTGGGCATGCTGGCGCTCGGGGCGCTGGTGCTGGTGTGGTTTGCCGTAAGCGCTGCGTTGCGCCCGCTGGAGCGCCTGCGCAGCGCCGTGGAGGAACGCCAGCCCGACGACCTGCGGGCCTTGCCGGTGGTGCAGGTGCAGCGCGAGCTCGGGCCGCTGGTGCGTGCCCTGAACCACTTCACCGAGCGGCTGCGCGGGCAGTTCGAGCGCCAGGCGCAGTTCATCGCCGACGCCGCCCACGAGCTGCGCACACCGCTGGCGGCGCTCAAGGCGCGGGTCGAGCTGGGGCTGCGCTCGAAGGAGGCGGACGAATGGCGCCACACCCTTGAATCTGCCGCCCAGGGTACTGACCGCCTGACCCACCTGGCTAACCAGTTGCTGTCGCTGGCGCGGGTCGAGAACGGCGCCCGGGCCATCGCCGAGGGCGGCGCCCAGCGCCTGGACCTGAGCCAGTTGGCCCGCGAGCTGGGCATGGCCATGGCGCCGCTGGCCCATGCCCGGGGCGTGTCCCTGGCGCTGGAGGCCGAGGCGCCGGTGTGGCTCAAGGGTGAGCCGACCCTGCTTAACGAGCTGCTCAGCAACCTGGTGGACAACGCCCTGGCGCATACCCCCGCCGGGGGCGATGTGATCTTGCGTGTGCTGGCGCCGGCGGTGCTGGAGGTCGAGGATGATGGCCCCGGAATCCCCGAAGATGAACGCGAGCGGGTGTTCGAGCGGTTTTACCGGCGCAGCGTGCAGGGCAGTGGCCTGGGCTTGGCCATCGTTGGCGAGATCTGCCGGGCGCATCTGGCGCAGATCAGCCTGCATGATGGCGAGAAGGGCGGGTTGAAGGTACGGGTGAGTTTTATCGCGGATTAAGCCTGTATCCCTGTAGGAGACCATACAGCCCTCTAGGGCTGCGCTGTCGCGCAGAGAACTGGGCACGACCCCGCCGCTCCCACAGGTCCTTGCTAAATCAATGAGTTATGTGCAGTTCTATGAGAGCTGACTTGCCAGCGATGAGGCAGGCAGCCCTGGCACACATGTTTGTTTGCAGGCCCGGCCCTATCGTCGGCAAGCCGGCTACAGGTAAAGCGCGGGCATAGGCTCAGCGCAACATGTTGCGCGCTTCCAGCAACTCGCCGATCTCAAGCTCTGTGCCATACGGCAGCCCGAGGTGCCGATACGCCGGCAAAGCCGCCAATGGCCGGCTGCGGCCACGCTGGCTCACGCATTTGGCAATCTGCACCACATCGATGTAATCGACCTTGTCGGTGCGCCGGTCCAGGTCCTGCACCTGGCTCGGCAGCTTCACCAGTTGTTCGGGGAACTCCCACGACGACAGGATCTTGTCACCCAGCACCGGCTGGATCTGTTCGATCACGTAGTGCAGGCATACCGGGTCGGAGAGCAGCTCGTTGTGCTCTTCGGCGTAGATCAGTACCGGCAGCGCGCCGATCTGATGGACCAGCCCGCTCAGGGTGGCCTGGTCGGGCTTGAGTTCAGGGGTGTAGCGCCGGCACAGTTCATAGCTGATGCCGGCCACTTCCAGGCTGTTGGCCCAGATATCGCGTAATTTGTTTTCTACCGCCGGGGCCCGGGCATGGAAGATCTGCTCGATCACCAGGCCGATGGCCAGGTTGCAGCTGTAGTTGATGCCCAAACGGGTGATGGCGGTGTGCAGGTCGGTGACTTCCACGGCGGCGCGCAGCAGCGGGCTGTTGACCACCTTGATCAGGCGCGCCGAGAGGGCGGCGTCGCGGCCGATCACCTTGCTCAGGGCCGATACGCTGATCTCGCTGTCCTCGGCGGCCTCGCGAATGCTCAGCGCTACCTCTGGCAGGGTCGGCAGCACCAGGTCGTCGTTATCGATGGCTGCCAGCAATTGTGCTTGGACCATCTCGGCCAGCTTGTTCATGGACTTCTCTACCGCAAAGGTGGTGCAGCCCCGCTGTTGGCGGGGCGGGTTGGTCAGCGTTGGATTTCCCGGTCGCGGTCCAGTTCGTATGGCAGATCGAGCAGTGTCAGGCGCGGGCCTTCCAGGCTGCCCAGGTGCAGGTTGTCATCGGCCACGGCATCGGCGCTGAGCACTGCCAGCAGCTCGACGTTGTGGCCGGTGTTGGCGGCAATCACCACCTCGCCGACCGACGAGCCGTGGGTGGGCGAGAAGATCTCGGCTCCTGGCGCTGGCAGCTCGGCCTGTTCGAGCGCCAGGCGGTACTGGCGGCGCTTGAGCTTGCCCAGATACTGCATGCGCGCGACGATTTCCTGGCCGGTATAGCAACCCTTCTTGAAGCTCACGCCGTCGACCGCCTGCAGGTTGATCATCTGCGGGATGAACAGTTCGCGGGTGGGGCCCATGACTTGACCGATACCGGCGCGCACCTGGCCCAGCAGCCAGTCATTGAGCGTGCCTTCGGCCAGCGTGGCGGCGAGTTTTTCGCGCACGGCGTCAGCTTGCGCGGCAGGTGCCCACAGTTCGGCGCGGCCGACACTTGCGCGGATGGCGATCAGGCCTTCATGACGAACGGTCGCCCCGGCGGCATCCGGCAGTGCCAGGCCCAGGGCCTGGAGTGCGGCGTCGCCGTGCTGCAGGCCGAAGCGTACCCAGGCGGCGCTGTCGTCGCTGAGGGTGGCCTTGGAGAATACGGCGTACTTTTTGAGGTCGGCCAGTTGCGCCTCGAGCAGCTCGCCGGCCATGGCCAGCAGGTAGCCGTTGCCCTCGGGCAGTATGCGAAAGCTCGACTGCATGCGGCCCTTGACCATGCAGCGGGCACCCAGGCTCGCGTGGTCATCGCTGAGGTAGTTGATGTTGCAGGTCAGCTGGCCTTGCAGGAACTTGCCGGCATCGGAGCCGCGGACAGCGAGGACGCCCTCGTGGGTGAGCGTGCAGAAGAAAGCGGAATCGGCCATGGGTCATCGCGGTGGCTTAAAGACTGGCGGCCATCATAGAACGCCGGTAACAAAATAGGTAGGTGACTAGACCAACGCCCGGTGTCGCTTCGTTCGCTGCGCGGTATACTGCGCGACCATTCGAGGAGGGCCCCATGGTCGAACAAACTGAACTCAACCGGCTTTTCTGGCACAGCCGACGCGGCATGCTGGAACTCGACGTGCTGCTGGTGCCTTTCACCCAGGAGGTCTACCCGACCCTGAGCGAAGAGGACCGCGAGCTGTACCGTCGCCTGCTGACCTGCGAAGACCAGGACATGTTCGGCTGGTTCATGGAACGCAACGAATCGGAAGACGCCGAGCTGCAGCGCATGGTCCGCATCATCCTGGACCGTGTCCAGCCCAAGTGAGTGCTTCGAGTGCCGTTGGCAGGGTTCACGCCTGCTGCTGACGGCCTATGTCGCGAGTTGGGTGGCGGCAATCGTCACCCTGGCCGTCATCTCCATCCCTTTCTGGTTACGCCTGCTGTTGCTGGTGGTTTGCCTTGCGCACGCCTGTTGGGCCATCCCCCGTCGAATCCTGCTGACACACCCTGGTGCCATAACCGGGTTGCGCCGCGATGCGCGCGGCTGGCAGTTGTTCAGCCAGGCGCAGGGCTGGCAGCCGGTGCGCCTGTGCCGGGACAGTGTGGCGTTGCCGGGGCTGGTGGTGCTGAGGTTCGTGCGCCAGGGGCGCTGGTGGGCGCAAGGGCAGTGCGTGGCGCGGGATGCGCTGGAGCATGAGCAGCACAGGCGGCTGCGGGTGAGGTTGAAGTTCAGTCGGCGGCGCTGGGCAGAGGTAGTGCGTAGCTAGCCAGGCCGCTTCGCGAGGCAAGCCCGCTCCCACGATGGGCGTGGGAGCGGGCTTGCCCCGCGAAGCGGCCCGACACGGATATCAAAGCGGACTGAGAACGGTATCTACCGCCTCGGGCAGCATGCCCGGATAATCCAGGGTGTAGTGCAGCCCGCGGCTTTCTTTGCGCTGCATCGCCGAACGAATCATCAGCTCGGCCACTTGGGCGAGGTTGCGCAGCTCGATCAGGTCACGGCTGACTTTATAGTTGCTGTAGAACTCGTCGATCTCGTCCAGCAGCATGCGCACTCGGTGCTCGGCGCGTTGCAGGCGCTTGCTGGTGCGCACGATGCCCACGTAGTCCCACATGAAGCGGCGCAGCTCATCCCAGTTGTGCGCGATGATCACGTCCTCGTCCGAGTCGGTGACCTGGCTTGCATCCCAGCAGGGCAGGGTGCGGGGCATGCTGACCTGCTCCAGGTGAGCCTCTATGTCGGCTGCGGCGGCGCGGCCGTAGACGAAGCATTCGAGCAGCGAGTTGCTGGCCATGCGATTGGCGCCGTGCAGGCCGGTGCAGCTGGTTTCGCCGATGGCGTACAGGCCGGGCACGTCGGTATTGCCGCGGTCGTCGACCATCACCCCGCCGCAGGTGTAGTGGGCTGCCGGCACCACCGGGATGGGCTGGCGGGTGATGTCGATGCCAAAGCCCAGGCAGCGTTCGTACACCGTGGGGAAGTGGCTCTTGATGAAATCGGCCGGCTTGTGGGTGATGTCCAGGTACACGCAGTCCACGCCCAGGCGTTTCATCTCGTGGTCGATGGCGCGGGCGACGATGTCCCGCGGGGCCAGCTCTTCGCGCGGGTCGAAGCGCGGCATGAAGCGCTCGCCGTTGGGCAGGCGCAGCAGGGCGCCTTCGCCGCGCAGGGCCTCGGTGATCAGGAAGCTCTTGGCCTGCGGGTGGTACAGGCAGGTGGGGTGGAACTGGTTGAACTCAAGGTTGGCCACCCGGCAGCCGGCGCGCCAGGCCATGGCGATGCCGTCGCCGCAGGCGCCGTCGGGGTTGCTGGTATAAAGGTAGACCTTGGCTGCGCCGCCGGTCGCCAGCACGGTGAAGCGTGCGCCGAAGGTGTCGACTTCGCCGCTGTTGCGGTCCAGTACGTAGGCGCCCAGGCAGCGCTCGCCGACAAGGCCCAGACGGCGCTCGGTGATCAGGTCGACCGCCACGCGTTGTTCCAGCAGCTGGATGTTGGGGCGCTTGCGGGCTTGCCCCAGCAGGGTGGTGAAGATCGCCGCCCCTGTGGCGTCGGCGGCATGGATGATGCGCCGATGGCTGTGCCCGCCCTCGCGGGTGAGGTGGAACTCGAAGCCGCCGTCATCGACGCTGTAGTGCTCGTCACGGGTGAACGGCACGCCTTGCTCGATCAGCCATTGGATGGCTTCACGGCTGTGCTCGACGGTAAAACGCACGGCGTCTTCGTCGCACAGGCCGCCGCCGGCGTTGAGGGTATCCTCGACATGGGATTGTACGGTGTCGGTGTCGTCGAGCACCGCGGCAACACCGCCCTGAGCCCAGAAGGTCGAACCGTTGGCCAGGTCGCCCTTGCTCAGCACGGCGATGCGCAGGTTGCCGGGGAGGTTCAGTGCCAGGCTCAGGCCAGCGGCACCGCTGCCGATCACCAGGACATCATGTTGGAATTGTTGGCTCATGTCGGGGCACTAGTAATCTTTGGAAGGGGCGCGGCACAATAGTCGAGCGCAGATGGCATTGTGAAACTATCGTGAAATCGGGCCGGGGTGCCTTTATAGCAGCCATAGGTGCCTGATTTCCAATAGCGCTTGCGTGCCGCTGGCGATCTTCTTGGGAACTTTCCTACACTCGTGGAAATCCTAAGAAGGCTGCCCGCACGCCACATTTTGCCGCGGCGACGCAGGGCGGCAGCTCTATCTTGGGCTGGCACCTGTGTAACGAAACCTGATTATCGACGCAGCCGGCCGTGACCGCGCTGCGACTTTCGTGCGAGCCGACCAAGGGCCGCAGGAAACTTGCTTGGGAGGGGAGAACTTTTGCGCAAAGCCCGAGTCTATGGTTGCAAGCCTGAACGATGGCAATCGCAACGCTCCTTCGAGCTTACTGAGGAGTGTTCATGCTAACCCAGGAAGAGGATCAGCAGCTTGTCGAGCGCGTGCAGCGCGGCGACAGGCGAGCGTTCGATCTGTTGGTGCTGAAGTATCAGCACAAGATTCTCGGGTTGATCGTGCGTTTCGTACACGACACCCATGAGGCGCAGGACGTGGCGCAGGAAGCCTTCATCAAGGCTTACCGGGCGCTCGGGAATTTCCGTGGTGACAGTGCTTTTTATACCTGGCTGTACCGCATCGCCATCAACACGGCGAAGAACTATCTGGTGTCCCGTGGAAGACGGCCGCCAGACAGCGATGTGAGCTCCGAGGATGCGGAGTTTTACGACGGCGATCATGGTCTCAAGGATCTCGAGTCCCCAGAGCGCTCGTTGTTGCGGGATGAAATCGAAGGCACTGTCCATCGCACCATCCAGCAACTGCCGGAAGATTTGCGTACGGCCCTGACGCTGCGCGAGTTCGATGGTCTGAGTTACGAGGACATTGCCAGTGTCATGCAATGCCCGGTGGGTACCGTGCGCTCTCGAATCTTCCGCGCTCGGGAGGCCATAGATAAAGCCCTGCAACCTCTGTTGCAGGACACCTGAGACAGCGGCGACAGCCAAGAGAGGAACCGCCATGAGTCGTGAAGCTTTGCAGGAATCGCTGTCCGCGGTAATGGATAACGAAGCGGACGAACTGGAACTGCGTCGGGTATTGAATGCCGTCGACGATGCCGAAACCCGTGCCACCTGGTCGCGTTACCAGGTTGCACGTGCAGCCATGCACAAAGAACTGCTGCTGCCCAAGCTGGATATTGCTTCGGCAGTATCTGCGGCGCTGGCCGACGAGGCCGTGCCGGCCAAGGTCAAGCAGGGCCCGTGGCGCAGCATCGGCCGCCTGGCCGTGGCCGCTTCGGTGACCGTTGCCGTACTGGCGGGCGTACGTTTCTATAACCAGGACGAAATCACCGGTGCGGAACTTGCTGCCCAGCAGCCCGTACAGCAAGGCCTGAGCGTGCCACAGGCACAAGGTCCGGCTGTGCTGGCAGGCTACAGCGAAGGCAGCGAGCAGGCGCCCGGCCCGATGGCCAATGGTGTGCTGCAGAACCAGGCTGGTTGGGACAAACGCCTGCCGGACTACCTGCGCCAGCACGCTCAGGAATCCGCGCTCAAGGGCACTGAAACCGCATTGCCTTACGCTCGCGCCGCCAGCCTGGAAAACCGCTAGTAAGGAGGATCATGCGCGCGCTCCCTCTCCTGTCGCTGCTGCTTGGCAGCAGCCTGGCAGTGCAGGCCCTGGCCGCGAACTCCTCGCCCGAGGCGAGTGAGTGGCTGAACAAGCTGGCCCGGGCCGAACAAGCGCAGAGCTACCAGGGTTCGTTCGTTTACGAGCGCAATGGCAGCTTTTCCAGCCACGATATCTGGCATCGCGTCCAGGCCGGCAAGGTCAGCGAGCGGCTGTTGCAGCTCGACGGTGCGGCCCAGGAAATCGTGCGTGTGGATGGCAAGGTGCAATGCGTCAGCGGCGCCTTGGTCAGCGGAGTGGGCTCCCCGCCCGATTCGGCTGCGCGCGTGCTCGACCCCCTCAAGCTGATGAGCTGGTACGACCTGAGTGTCGCGGGCAAGTCCCGCGTCGCCGGGCGTGATGCGGTAATCGTCACCCTGCGCCCGCGCGATCAGCACCGCTACGCCTTCGAATTGCACCTGGATCGCCAGACCGGCCTGCCGCTGCGCTCGTTGATGCTCAACGACAAGGGGCAGCTGCTCGAGCGCTTCCAGATGACCCGCCTGGACACCGACGCCACCCTCACCGATGCCGATTTGGCCGGCAGCGCCGCGTGCAAGCCGGTCGAGCGGGTGGCGGCCACCACTGCTGAAGCCGTTGCCGGTTGGCGCTCCGACTGGCTGCCGCCGGGTTTCGAGCTGATCAACAGCAGCGTGCGCCGTGACCCCGAGCGCAAGAGCACGGTCAGCAGCCTGATGTACGACGATGGCCTGGCGCGTTTCTCGGTGTTCCTCGAGCCCGTCAGTGAAGGGGCGGGCGCCGATACCCGCGCCCAACTTGGCCCCACCGTCGCGGTTTCGCGCCACCTCACCACGCCCAAAGGCAAGGTGATGGTCACTGTGGTCGGCGAGATTCCACTGGGCACCGCCGAGCGCGTGGCGCTGTCGATGCGGGCCCAGGATGCCCAAGCCAGCCAATGACGGTGGCCTTCCTGACAGCTTCTGTTACACAGTGCTGACATGAAATTAACGCATTGTCATTTGCAATCCAGCCGCAAATTTTCTATAGGTCAGGCTTCTCGGAGTCTGGCCTTTCCTGCGTTTGCAGGGCCTTACTGCTAACTACGCTCGTTGTGACGGGAGCCGTATGTCAATACCACGCTTGAAAACCTACCTATCGATGTTCGCCGCCGTGCTGATGCTCGGCCAGGTGCTCACCGCCCAGGCCGAGGAGTCGCTGCCCGACTTCACCACCCTGGTCGAGCAGGCCTCGCCGGCCGTGGTCAACATCAGTACCAAGCAGAAGCTGCCGGACCGCCGCGTTGCCGCCGGGCAGATGCCTGACCTCGAAGGCCTGCCGCCGATGTTCCGCGAGTTCTTCGAGCGCAACATGCCGCAGCAGCCGCGTTCGCCCCGTGGTGATCGCCAGCGCGAGGCGCAGTCGCTGGGCTCGGGCTTCATCATTTCCAGCGATGGCTACGTGCTGACCAACAACCACGTGGTTGCCGATGCCGACGAGATCATCGTGCGCCTGTCCGACCGCAGCGAGCTGCAAGCCAAGCTGGTGGGCACCGACCCGCGCACCGACGTGGCCCTGCTCAAGGTCGAGGGCAAGAACCTGCCGACCGTCAAACTGGGTGATTCCGAGAAGCTCAAGGTGGGTGAATGGGTGCTGGCCATCGGTTCGCCGTTCGGCTTCGACCATTCGGTGACCAAAGGTATCGTCAGCGCCAAGGGCCGTACCCTGCCCAACGACACCTACGTGCCGTTCATCCAGACCGACGTGGCGATCAACCCGGGTAACTCCGGTGGCCCGCTGTTCAACATGAAGGGCGAAGTGGTGGGTATCAACTCGCAGATCTTCACCCGCTCCGGCGGCTTCATGGGCCTGTCCTTCGCCATTCCGATCGACGTGGCCATCGACGTCTCCAACCAGTTGAAAAAAGACGGCAAGGTCAGCCGTGGCTGGCTGGGCGTAGTCATCCAGGAGGTCAACAAGGACCTGGCCGAGTCCTTCGGCCTGGATAAACCGGCCGGTGCGCTGGTAGCCCAGGTGCTGGAGAACGGCCCGGCGGCCAAGGGTGGCCTGCAAGTGGGTGACGTGATCCTGAGCATGAACGGCCAGCCGATCGTCATGTCGGCCGACCTGCCGCATCTGGTCGGCAGCCTGAAGGACGGCGCGGTGGCCAAGCTTGAGATCATCCGCAACGGCAAGCGCCAGAACCTCGACGTGACCGTCGGCGCCCTGCCGGACGATGATGCCGACATCGGCACCGGTGGCGAAGGCAGCGCCGAGCGCAGCAGCAACCGCCTGGGCGTTTCCGTGGCTGACCTCAGCGCCGAGCAGAAGAAGTCGCTGGAGCTCAAGGGCGGCGTGGTTATCAAGGAAGTGCAGGATGGCCCGGCAGCGCTGATCGGCCTGCGCCCGGGTGATGTCATCAGCCACCTGAACAACCAGGCCATCGGCTCGGCCAAGGAATTCACCGAAATTGCCAAGGGCCTGCCGAAGAACCGTTCGGTGTCGATGCGCGTGCTGCGTCA
Organism: Pseudomonas xanthosomatis; assembly: GCF_019139835.1. Lineage (NCBI taxonomy): Bacteria > Pseudomonadati > Pseudomonadota > Gammaproteobacteria > Pseudomonadales > Pseudomonadaceae > Pseudomonas > Pseudomonas xanthosomatis. The sequence goes on from NZ_CP077075.1 coordinate 1,977,231, forward strand.
GGGCCGTGCCAGCTTCATCACCTTCAAGTTGGCTGAATAAGCTGATAGTGAGGTAGGAAAAGGGCAGCTTCGGCTGCCCTTTTACGTAGCAGCCAATATTACAAAGCTCTACGTGGGAGCGGGCTTGCCCCGCGACGAGGCCTGATCAGGCCTCATCGCGGGGCAAGCCCGCTCCCACAAGGGATGTAGAGCAGCCGATAGAGGAATCTCCCATATCCCTGCGGCTTGAGGTACAATTCCCGGCTATTTTTCGGCGGGCGTCCGGCTCGCAGCCTTTTCGAGTGTTGACCCGTGAGTGATTTGAGTCATATCCGCAATTTCTCCATCATCGCCCACATCGACCATGGCAAGTCGACGCTGGCCGACCGTTTCATCCAGATGTGCGGTGGCCTGTCGGCGCGCGAAATGGAAGCCCAGGTCCTCGACTCCATGGACCTGGAGCGCGAGCGCGGGATCACCATCAAGGCCCACAGCGTCACCCTGCACTACAAGGCGCAGGACGGCAAAACCTACCAGCTGAACTTCATCGATACCCCCGGCCACGTCGACTTCACCTATGAAGTCTCGCGTTCGCTGGCGGCCTGCGAGGGTGCCTTGCTGGTGGTTGACGCAGGCCAGGGCGTCGAAGCCCAGTCGGTAGCCAACTGCTACACCGCCATCGAGCAGGGCCTGGAAGTCATGCCGGTGCTGAACAAGATGGACCTGCCCCAGGCCGACCCGGACCGCGTCAAGGACGAGATCGAGAAGATCATCGGCATCGACGCCACCGACGCCGTGGCCTGCAGCGCCAAGAGCGGCATGGGCGTGAACGAGGTGCTCGAGCGCCTGGTGCACACCATTCCCGCCCCTGAAGGCGAAATCGACGCGCCGTTGCAGGCGCTGATCATCGACTCCTGGTTCGACAACTACCTGGGCGTGGTCTCGCTGGTGCGTGTGCGCCATGGCCGCGTCAAGAAAGGCGACAAGATCCTGGTCAAGTCCACCGGCAAGGTGCACCTGGTCGACAGCGTCGGCGTGTTCACCCCGAAACACACGCAAACCGCCGACCTGAAAGCCGGTGAAGTGGGCTTCATCATCGCCAGCATCAAGGACATTCACGGCGCGCCGGTAGGTGACACCCTGACCCTGTCCTCGACCCCTGAAGTCGAAGTGCTGGCCGGCTTCAAGAAAATCCAGCCACAGGTCTACGCCGGCCTGTTCCCGGTCAGCTCCGACGACTTCGAAGACTTCCGCGACGCCCTGCAAAAGCTGACGCTCAACGACTCGTCGCTGCAGTACATGCCGGAAAGCTCCGATGCACTGGGCTTCGGCTTCCGTTGCGGCTTCCTCGGCATGCTGCACATGGAGATCATCCAGGAGCGCCTGGAGCGCGAATACGACCTGGACCTGATCACCACCGCACCAAGCGTGATCTACGAGCTGGAGCTGAAAACCGGCGAAACCATCGTCGTCGATAACCCGTCGAAGCTGCCGGACGTCTCGTCTGTCACTGATTTCCGCGAGCCGATCGTCACCGCCACCATCCTGGTTCCGCAGGAGCACCTGGGCAACGTCATCACCCTGTGTATCGAAAAACGCGGCGTGCAGCGCGACATGCAGTTCCTCGGCAGCCAGGTGCAAGTGCGCTATGACATGCCGATGAACGAAGTGGTGCTGGACTTCTTCGACCGCCTCAAGTCCACCAGCCGCGGCTACGCTTCGCTGGACTATCATTTCGATCGCTACCAGTCGGCCAACCTGGTGAAGCTGGACGTGCTGATCAACGGTGACAAGGTCGATGCCCTGGCACTGATCGTGCACCGTGACAACGCCGCCTACAAAGGCCGCGCGTTGACCGAGAAGATGAAGGAACTGATCCCTCGCCAGATGTTCGACGTGGCGATCCAGGCTGCCATCGGCGGCCAGATCATCGCGCGTACAACCGTCAAGGCGCTCAGAAAGAACGTACTGGCCAAATGCTACGGCGGCGACGTGAGCCGTAAGAAAAAGCTGCTCGAGAAGCAGAAGGCCGGTAAGAAACGCATGAAACAGGTGGGTAACGTGGAGATTCCACAGGAAGCCTTCCTCGCCGTGCTCAGGTTGGATAGCTAGGTCCTATGTCGCTAAATTTCCCGCTGTTGCTCGTCATTGCCGTAGCCGTCTGTGGCCTGTTGGGCCTGATCGACCTGCTGTTCCTGGCCCCGCGCCGGCGGGCGGCGATCGCCACCTACCAAGGCAGCGTCACCCAGCCAGAAATGGCCGTGGTGGAGCGGCTGAACAAGGAACCGTTGCTGGTGGAGTATGGCAAGTCGTTCTTCCCGGTACTGTTCATCGTGCTGGTGCTGCGTTCGTTCCTGGTCGAGCCGTTCCAGATCCCTTCGGGGTCGATGAAGCCGACCCTCGAAGTGGGCGACTTCATCCTGGTGAACAAGTTCTCCTACGGCATTCGCCTGCCGGTGATCGACAAGAAGGTCATCGAAGTGGGTGACCCGCAGCGCGGCGATGTGATGGTGTTCCGCTACCCAAGCGACCCGAACGTCAACTACATCAAGCGTGTGGTCGGCCTGCCGGGCGACCAGATCAGCTACACCAACGACAAGCGCCTGTTCGTCAACGGCCAGCCGGTCGCTGAACAGCTGGTCGGCAGCGAGCCGGGTACCTTGGGCAGCGCTCAGCTGTACAAGGAGAAACTGGGCGAGGCCGAGCACCTGATCCGCAAGGAAATGACCCGTTATCGCATGCCGCCGGACCAGCAATGGACCGTGCCGGCCGGGCATTACTTCATGATGGGCGACAACCGCGACAACTCCAACGACAGCCGCTACTGGGACGACCCCAACATCCCGAAAGAACTGCACGGCATGGTTCCGGACCGGAACATCGTCGGCAAGGCCTTCGCCGTGTGGATGAGCTGGCCGGAACCAAAGCTGAGCCACTTGCCGAACCTTTCGCGGGTCGGCCTGATCCACTGAGCATCGACGGCGCTGTCTGCGGACAGCGCCGATTGCATTTCTGACATAGGCTTGTGTTCTCAAGGACAGAGATCTCGCCGTTTGCGCGACGAGCACAGCCAAACCGTCTTTCAGGAAGTTGATTTGAATAACCCGTTGAACACCGCTGGAGTGGCCCGATGAGCGCCTCTCTCGACCGCCTGGAGCGCAAGCTCGGCTACACCTTCAAGAACCAGGACCTGATGCTGCTGGCCCTGACTCACCGCAGTTATGCCGGGCGCAACAACGAGCGCCTGGAATTCCTCGGTGACGCCATTCTCAACTTCGTGGTCGGCGAAGCGCTGTTCGAGCGCTTCCCGCAGGCCCGCGAAGGCCAGCTGTCGCGCCTGCGCGCACGCCTGGTCAAGGGCGAGACCCTGGCCCGCCTGGCCCGTGGCTTCGATTTGGGTGAGTACCTGCGCCTGGGTTCGGGCGAGCTCAAGAGCGGCGGTTTTCGCCGTGAGTCGATTCTCGCCGACGCCCTCGAGGGCCTGATTGGCGCGATCTACCAGGACGCCGACATGCAGACCGCCCGCGAGCGGATCCTGGCCTGGCTGACTGACGAGTTCGACGGCCTGACCCTGGTGGACACCAACAAGGACCCGAAAACCCGCCTGCAGGAGTTCCTGCAGTCCCGCGCCTGCGAACTGCCACGCTACGAAGTGGTGGACATCCAGGGCGAACCGCACTGCCGGACCTTCTTCGTCGAATGCGAAGTGGTGCTGCTGAACAACAAGAGCCGTGGCCAGGGCGTGAGCCGGCGTATCGCCGAGCAGGTCGCAGCTGCCGCTGCATTGATCGCCCTGGGCGTGGAGAATGGCAATGACTGAGAACACTTCGACCCGCTGCGGCTATGTAGCCATCGTCGGTCGCCCGAACGTGGGCAAGTCGACGCTGCTCAACCACATTCTCGGGCAAAAGCTCGCGATCACCTCGCGCAAGCCGCAGACCACCCGCCACAACATGCTCGGCATCAAGACCGAGGGCGACGTGCAGGCGATCTACGTCGACACCCCCGGCATGCACAAGGCCAACGACAAGGCCCTGAACCGCTACATGAACCGCAACGCCTCGGCGGCGCTCAAAGACGTCGATGTGGTGATCTTCGTGGTCGATCGCACCAAGTGGACCGACGAGGACCAACTGGTGCTGGAGCGCGTGCAGTACGTCACCGGCCCGCTGATCATCGCGGTCAACAAAACCGACCGCATGGAAGAGAAGGCCGAGTTGATCCCGCACCTGCAGTGGCTGCAGGTGCAACTGCCCAACGCCGAAGTGATGCCGATTTCCGCGCAGCAGGGGCATAACCTCGACGCGCTGGAAGCGCAGATCGCCAAGCATCTGCCGGAAAACGACCACTTCTTCCCCGAAGACCAGATCACCGACCGCAGCAGCCGCTTCCTGGCCGCAGAACTGGTGCGCGAGAAGATCATGCGCCAGCTGGGTGCGGAGCTGCCGTACCAGATCACCGTGGAAATCGAGGAGTTCAAGCAGCAGGGCCATGTGCTGCACATCCATGCGTTGATCCTGGTGGAACGCGACGGCCAGAAGAAGATCATCATTGGCGACAAGGGCGAGCGCATCAAGCGCATCGGCTCCGAGGCGCGCAAGGACATGGAAGTGCTGTTCGACTCCAAGGTCATGCTCAACCTGTGGGTCAAGGTCAAGGGCGGCTGGTCCGACGACGAACGTGCCCTGCGTTCGCTGGGTTACGGCGACCTGTAACAAGTCCCGAGCAATCGGCGAACCCTGTGGGAGCGGGCTTGCCCGCGAATGCGATGGTGAATTCACCGCCGCTTTCGCGGGCCAACCCGCTCCCACAGGCACATCTGGCCCCTAGAGACCGACATGGACCAACCCACCCCGCAACCCGCCTACGTGCTGCACAGCCGCGCCTACAAGGAAACCAGCGCGCTGGTGGACTTCCTCACCCCTCAGGGGCGAGTGCGCGCGGTGCTGCGCCGGGCCCGCGGCAAGGGTGGCAGCCTGGTGCGCCCGTTCGTGCCGCTGGAGGTGGAGCTGCGCGGGCGCGGCGAGCTGAAGAATGTCGGGCGCCTGGACAGCAGCGGCATCGCTGCCTGGCTGCATGGCGATGCGCTGTTCAGCGGGTTGTACCTCAACGAACTGCTGATGCGCCTGCTGCCCGCCGAAGCACCACACCCGGCACTGTTCGAACACTACACCCTCACGCTGCAGGCCCTGGCCGCCGGCCGGCCGCTGGAGCCTTTGCTGCGCTCGTTCGAATGGCGCCTGCTGGACGAGTTGGGCTACGCCTTCGCCCTGGATCACGACGCCAATGGCCTGCCGGTGGTCGAGGAGGGGCTTTACCGCTTGCAGGTGGACGCGGGCCTCGAGCGCGTCGAGCTGTTCCAGCCCGGCCTGTTCAAGGGCACCGAGTTGCTGGCCCTGGCCCAAGCCGAGTGGCAGGCGCCCGGCGCCTTGCTGGCTGCCAAGCGCCTGATGCGCCAGGCCCTGGCCGTGCACCTGGGGCCCAAGCCGCTGGTCAGCCGGGAACTGTTTCGCAAGCGTTGATCAGCACGTATGCTGTCGGCCTCAACCCTCAGGAGTGCCCCTTCGTGACTCACAGCAACCGCATGCTTCTTGGCGTCAACATCGACCACGTGGCGACCCTTCGCCAGGCCCGGGGCACGCGTTACCCAGACCCGGTCAAGGCCGCGCTGGACGCCGAGGAAGCGGGTGCCGACGGCATCACCGTGCACCTGCGCGAAGACCGCCGGCATATCCAGGAGCGTGACGTGGTGGTGCTCAAGGACGTGCTGCAGACCCGCATGAACTTCGAGATGGGCGTCACCGAAGAAATGATGGCGTTCGCCGAGAAGATCCGCCCGGCGCACATCTGCCTGGTGCCGGAAACCCGCCAGGAGCTGACCACCGAAGGTGGCCTGGATGTGGCCGGCCAGGAGGCACGCATCAAGGCCGCAGTGGAGCGCCTGGCGCGCACCGGCGCCGAGGTGTCGCTGTTCATCGACGCCGACGAGCGGCAGATCGAAGCCTCGCGCCGTGTCGGAGCCCCGGCCATCGAACTGCACACCGGCCGCTACGCCGATGCCGAAACGCCAACCGACGTGGCCGATGAGCTGCAGCGCATCAAGGATGGCGTGGCCTTTGGTGTCGGCCAGGGCCTGATCGTCAACGCAGGCCACGGCCTGCACTACCACAACGTCGAGGCGGTGGCGGCGATCAAGGGTATCAACGAGCTGAACATCGGCCACGCCCTGGTGGCCCATGCGCTGTTCGTCGGCTTCAAGGCCGCGGTGGCCGAAATGAAGGCGCTGATCGTCGCCGCTTCGCGCTGAAACCTGGGCTGTCTGTACCGACCTCTTCGCGGGTAAACCCGCTCCCACAGGGATCGCATGAGCTTCAGGCCTGCGATTTCCCTGCAGGAGCCGGTACCTCAGGCATGCGCAAAATCTGTGGGAGCGGGTTTACCCGCGAAGAGGCCAGAACAGGTAATCCTCACTCTGTTGCAAACACCAAGGTAAACCGCGTAGGCCCGCAAGCCGGGCTGCTCACCTCGACCCGCCCGCCATGCAATTGCATGATCGACTTCACGATCGCCAGCCCCAACCCCGTCCCGCCCTCCAGCCGTGAACGCCCGGCCCCTGCACGGTAGAAACGTTCGAACAGGTGCGGCAGGTGCACCTCACCGATACCCGGCCCGCTGTTCTGCACCCATATCGCGACCTCGTTCGCCAGGCGCTCGATCCCCACCGCCACCGGCTGCCCCGCCGGCCCATGGCGTATGGCATTGCTCAGCAGGTTCGACAGCGCCCGCTGGAACATCAGGCGGTCGGCCATGGCCGTGCCCCAACCCTGCATGTGCAGCGAAATATCCTTGAGCTCGGCACTGCAGGCGAACAGCTCGCTGACCCGCGCCACTTCATCGGCCAGCGCCACCGGCACCAGGTTCAATTGGCTGTGCGGCTGGCTCACCTGGGCCAAAAACAGCATGTCGTTGATGATGCGGCTGAGCCGGGTCAGCTCCTCGATGCTGTCTTCAAGCGCTTCGCGGTACTTGTCGCCATCACGCTCGCGGGCCAGGGTCACCTGGGCCTTGCCCATCAGGTTGCCGATGGGCGTGCGCAGTTCATGGGCCAGGTCATCGGAAAACTGCGACAGCTGGCTGACGCCCTGGTCCAGGCGGTCGAGCATGACGTTGATGGCCCTGGCCAACTCGGCAAGCTCTTCCGGCAGGCCGTCCTGCGGCAGGCGGTGGCCCAGGTCGTGGGCCGACACCTGCCCGGCAATGCGCCGGAAGTGGCGCAGCGGGCGCAGGCCGCGCTGCACCAGCTTCCAGGCGACCATGCCGATCAGCAGCAACAGCAGCGGCAGGGCCAGCAGGGTCGAGTGCAGGTAAGCCTGGAGCAACGCGTTGTCGTCGCCGCGCTCCAAAGACATCAGCACTTTCACCGGGGTGTCGTCGCGCAGGCGCATCAGGCGGCTGGCGGTAAGAATCTGCCGGCCATCGGCGTCGCGCCATTCGTGAAAGGCCAGCCGGTTTTCGGCTTCAAGCGCCAGCAGGTGCTGCGATTGCAGCGCCGGGCCCAGGCTCAGCAGGGCAGGATGACGGCCAGCTACGGCCAGCACGCTCAGGCTGAGGTTGTCGTGGCCCATTACCAGGTCGAGCAGCGGGTGGGCGCGGGCGCCGAGGTCGTCGCTACGCAGGTCTACCCGCAGGTTGTGTTCCACCTGTTGCATCTTGCGGGTCAAGTCCTTGCGCGCGCGGCTGTCCAGTTCGTGGTCCAGGGCGAACACCGCAAGGCACGCCAGCAGCAGCACCAGCGCCGCGCCCAGCAGGGTGACGGTGAGGCCCAGGCGCAGCGACAGGGTGTTGCGCTTCACACCCGTGCCTCGAGCACGTAGCCCACGCCGCGCAGTGTGTGGATCAGCTTGTCTTCGAACGGGTCGTCGATTTTTGCCCGCAGGCGGCGGATCGACACCTCCACCACGTTGGTGTCGCAATCGAAGTTCATGTCCCACACCAGCGAGATGATCTGGGTGCGCGACAGCACCTCACCGCTCTGGCGCATCAACAGGTGCAGCAGGGCGAACTCTTTGGCGGTCAGGTCGATGCGCTGGCCGCCACGAAAGGCCCGGTGCCGGCCAGGGTCGAGCTCCAGGTCGGCGACTTTCAGAGTGCTCGGTTGCAGGCGCTGGTCGTTGCGCCGCAGCAGGCTGCGGATACGCGCCAGCAGTTCGGGAAACTCGAACGGCTTGAGCAGGTAGTCGTCGGCGCCCAGGTCCAGGCCCTTGACCCGGTCGGCCAGGCGGCCGTGGGCGGTGAGCATCATGATCCGCGTGGCGGATTCTGCGCGCAGGCGCTGCAGTACGCTCCAGCCGTCCAGTTCGGGCAGGTTGACGTCGAGGATCACCAGGTCGTAGGGCTGTTGGCGGGCCAGGTGCAGGCCGTCGGTGCCAGTGTGGGCGCAGTCCACCACGTAGCCGTTTTCGCGCAGGCCTTGCTGCAGGTAGTCGGCGGTACGCGGTTCGTCCTCGATGATCAGTAGGCGCATGGTCGGGCTCGGTGGTGGAAAGGGTGGCGATTCTCGACCCTGTAGCGGGATCAGGGTCAAGCGCCGGGGATGTTACGGGATGCGAACGGGGAAGCGGCGGGGATAACGGATTTGTAATGTTCGGGTCATGTGCCGGACAGGCCTGGCCTTATCGCGGGGCAAGCCTTGCCTTGCAAGACTGTAATCCCCGCCTCACCTTGGCGTTAGCTGCCCCTTGCCAAGATGGCCCGGTCAAAACGGTTATCACGAGGCAAGCATGATGAACCCGAGCAAATACCTGCTGCTGGCGATCCTCGCCCTGGGCAGCACCAGCGTTTTCGCCGAGGGTGGCGCGGAGCGCTCGAAGCAGTTCTGGCAGGCGTTCCGCGAGGACCAGGTGCGCCTGCATGGTGATGACAATCAGCAAGTGCTGGCCGAGCGTGAGCGCAAGGCCGAGGAAAAGGCCCGCGAGGTGGCCAAGGACTGAGTGGCTGGTTAACAGGGGGTGCGTTGCGCCCCTTCGCGGGTAAACCCGCTCCCACAGGTACTGCGCCTGATCCAGACTCTGCGCGGTCCTGTGGGAGCGGGTTTACCCGCGAAGGGCTGATCAGCTTACTTGCGTGCCAGCAACGTCGCCCGGCGCGGCGCGGGCAGGCCTTCGACGGTTTTGCTGTGGTCGTCGGGGTCGAGGAAATCGGCCAGCGACTGGTAGCGCATCCATTCGGTGCTGCGCTGCTCCTCGACGCTGGTGACGCTGACGTCGACGCAGCGCACATCGCTGAAACCGGCCCGGCGCAGCCAGCGCTCCAGCGCCGGTACCGACGGCAGGTACCAGACGTTGCGCATCTGCGCGTAGCGGTCCTCGGGCACCAGCACCTGGTTTTCGTCACCTTCGATCACCAGGGTTTCCAGCACCAGCTCCCCGCCTTTCACCAGGCAGTCCTTGAGTGCCAGCAGGTGCTCGATGGGCGAGCGGCGATGGTAGAACACCCCCATCGAGAACACCGTGTCGAAGCCCTCCAGGCTGGCTGGCAGGTCTTCCAGGGCGAACGGCAGGTGCCAGGCCGCAAGCTCCGGCAGGTACTGCTGCACCGCCTGGAACTGGCAGAAGAACAGCCAGTTAGGGTCCACGCCGATGACCATGTCGGCGCCGGCACCGAGCATGCGCCACTGGTAGTAGCCGTTACCGCAGCCGACATCCAGTACGCGTTTGCCCTTGAGGTCCAGATGCGGGGCGACCCGCGACCATTTCCAGTCCGAGCGCCATTCGGTGTCGACATGCACGCCAAACAGATCGAACGGGCCCTTGCGCCAGGGCGAAAGCCCCATCAGCGCCTCGCGCACCTGAGCGCGGGTCGCGTCATCGCAAGCGCAGTCCAGGCGCAGGCCGTCGGCCAGGTCGACTTCGCTGGGCGCCAGCTTCGGCAAGGCGTCAAGCGCGCCGCGCCAGCGGTCGAGGTCGCCGTGGCCCTTGTCCATCTTGGCGTCGAGTTGTGCCTGCAGGCCTTGGGACCAGGTGGCAAGGGGCGTGCCCGCCAGACGGCGGACGAGGGGGGACAGATCGATCATGGCAGGGCTATCAGCGAGGCAAAATTCAGGCATTGGAACCACGGCACGACCTTGCTGAAACCAGCGGCCAGCAGGCGTTGTTCGTGGGTTTGCAGGGTGTCGGGCTTCATCACGTGTTCGATGGCGCTGCGTTTCTGGGCAATTTCCAGTTCGCTGTAGCCATTGGCCCGCTTGAAGTCCAGGTGCAGTTCGTTAAGCAACTGCTGCTGCTCTTCGTCCTCGAAGCGCAGCTTTTCCGAAAGAATCAGCGCACCGCCCGGCAGCAGGGCCTGGCGAATGCGCCCGAGCAGCTCCAGGCGCTGCTCGGGCGCGATGAACTGCAGGGTGAAGTTCATAGCCACCACCGAGGCTGGCTGCAGCGCCAAGGTCAGGATATCGGCTTCGATCACCTGTACCGGCAGCAACTCCTGGAACATCGAGTCCTGGGCGGTGAGGTACTGGCGGCAGCGCTCGACCATGGCCGCGGAGTTGTCCACCGCGATCACCTGGCAGCCGTCGGCACGCACATGCCGACGCAGCGCCTGGGTCACCGCGCCCAGCGAAGCGCCCAGGTCGTACAGCGCGGTATTGGGCTGGGCGAAGCGCGCAGCCAGCACGCCGAGGTTTTCGACGATGGTGGGGTAGCCGGGCACCGAGCGCTTGATCATGTCCGGGAACACTTGCACCACGGCCTCGTTGAAGACGAAGTCGGGCACCTGTTCCAGGGGTTGGGCGAATAGGCGGTCGGGTTCTTTGCTCACGGCAATCCAGGGTCGGGGGTGGAAGGCTGCGCATTCTAACGGATGTGGGTTTGATGTGCATGGGCCCCCGCCCTGCGGGCGGGGGGAGCGGTCATGGCGTGACCGTGATCGCGCAGTTGAAGGTTTTTTGAGGCGTATCGCCATGCAGGCGTGGTAGCAGTTGGACCAGCTTCAACTGACCGTCGCCTGCCGAGTGGGCAGTGAAGCTCCAGCGCAGTAGCGAATCCCCGCCAAGCTGAGCCACATGCTTGGGAGGAGGAATTTCGCCAGTGCGGGCTCCCTCTTGCACGGCTTCCTTTACCGGCGCGCCCTGTACTTCGGTGCTGAGCAGTTCGGGGGCGGCATGGGTGAGTTGCCATTTATAACCGATGGAGTGGTTGGTTATCAGCGTGACATGCAGTGGCTGGCCCTTTTTCAGGGTCAGCGGGCACTGGGTTGAACTGCCAATGTGTAGACCGGGGGTAGCCCAGGCAGGCGAGGCAAGCAGCGCCGTGGCGGCGAAGGCAAGCAGAGGCTTGGTGATCATGTGCAGTTTCTCTTTGATGAAGGGAAACTGCATGGTCGAAGGGCAGGGGACTGCCTGGCAGCGGGAAGCCTTTCGTACCGCCGGCTGGCAGAGTGGCGTATATGCAGCCCCTCACTTCACCCGCACGGCGCAATCGAAGGTCTGCACCGGGCGCACTTCCGGGGCCCAGGGCTGCTGGTAGACCAGCACCAGGTGGCCTTCACCGGCGGCCTTGGCCTCAAAACGCCAGGTGGAAATACCGGCGCTGCCGACGATACCGGTCTCTTCCGGGGCGCTGTACACCTCTGGGCCGAGGCTGCGCAGGATGTTCGACGCCGGGTTCTGTACCAGCCAGCGGTAGCCTGTGGTGGGGTTGCTGGGCAGGCTCAGGGTCAGCCCCTGGCCGACCTGCAGGCGTTGCGGGCATTCGCTTTCGGCGTCCAGTTCGACGTTGCGTTGGGGCTGTTGCGCGCAGGCGCCCAACAGCGCCAGGCCAAGCAGGAACAGTACACGGTAGTAGGGCATGGTGGCTCCGGGTCGGGGGCGAAATAGCAGCGGGGCAGGAACACCTGCCCGCTGCTGTCGGGGATGCTGGATGCCTTAGGTTGCTACTCCCGAGCCTGTTCAGGCTCGAATCAAGGGAGCAGGACCATGAATGCAAACAAGGCTGATTATGATCAGCTGCAACAGGACGCTGCAATCGTGCCGGGCAAGCTGGTGCAGGCCATGGCCGAGCGCGACGGTGAGGGCGAGGGCGGTTTGACCCTCAGCCGCGAGCACATCATCACCATCAACCGTTATGTCAACTTCGTCTTTGCCCTGCCCGCCACCCCCGACAACCTGCAGCGTTGGCTTGGCTACAAGGATGTCAACGAGCCAGAGCTCAAACCGGCTGCGTGGGGCAAGCTGTTCGCCGACCTGCGCATCCATGCGCGCAGTTGGGCGCCGCTCTCGGACAACAGCAAGCGCCTGTCCAGCCAGCTGGCGGCGACCGCCAATTCGATCGGTAGCGCAGGCGAGGCGATCGTCGAGCTGACCGCCGAGGTTCTCAAGCTGAACAAGCAGAGCGAATGGCGGGACGTCGCTTTGCGTGCCCCGCTGCCGTTGGGGGCCAGCGACCGCGAGTCGGTGTCGATGCTGGTCGAGTACATGCAGTTTCTCAACGAAGATGTACGCGCCTATGGCGCCCAGGTTGCTGCCGTGCAGAAGCAAACCGAGGTGTTTCGCGATACGGCCCGCTTCAAGTTGATTCCTGCGGTCAAGACCAAGGGCCAGGCTGTCGAGCGCAAACAGAGCGATGGTGAGGTCGAGCAGCTGCGCAGCCAGTTGGCAGAGTTGGACACCGAAATCGAAGCGCTGAACAAGGAGTACGACCAGTACGTCAAGATGGCGCTGAGCGGGCTGGCTGCCGGGGTGATAGGCGCAGTGATCACCGGGGGCATTTATGGCAGCAAGGCCGAGAAGGTGCGCAAGGAGCGCAAGGCGCGCCAGGCCGAGCGACGTGCGGTTGGCGAGCAACTGCGCGTGCGGGTCAACCTGGAGGGGCGCATGGAGGTGCTGTCCACCTTCATCAACGAACTCGATACCCGCCTTCAGGACGTGGTGACTTCGGCGTCCCACCTGCAAACAGCCTGGGGCATCGTTGGTGCCTACATCGACACTTCGATCTCACGCCTGGAACGTATCGACGACACCCAGCGGCTGGCGATTTTCGGCCTGCATTTCAAGCAGTTTCTCAGCCAGTGGGCCGCCATCGAGAAAACCACCCTGCAACTGACCCGCATCTTCGACGAAGCCGCCTCGGCGCAATAAAGGTGTACGAACATGAACGACAACGTCACTTACCTGCAGCCTTCCGATGTGCCGCAAATGCAGCGCATCCTTGCCGCGAACCAGGCATTCACCTCGGCCTGGCAGAAGGGCACGTTTAAATTTGCGCCACTGCTTCAAGAAGGCCTTGAGCGGCACATGAAGCTGTTCGACGGCTGCCGCCGGCAATTGGCGGCCAATGCCCAGCGCCTTGTGGCGGAACTTGCCAGTGATCCTCTGGCCGACATTCTCGATGCCCTCTGTGAGGACGATGATGCAGAACTGATCGGCCTTGCCGGAGAGACCCGTGACACTGTCGTGTCGCTGTTGGGCCGTCTGCTGGCCCACCTGGCGAGCGAGCGCCAGGCACTTGTCGCATTGCCGGTACTGGACGGGGAGTCGAACAAGCAGCAGCTACTGAAACAGCAAAAAGCAACTGCTGGCACCGAGCGCCAACTGGCCGAGGAGCACGGGCGCGAGGCCGCCAGGGCCGAAAGCGTGCTCAAGGCCATTGCCACCCTGGAAGCCAATGGCCTGGAAACGCGCTTCGGCGGTGTCGTGCCGTCGCTTGCCGACTTGCAGAAACTGGCGGCCCCCGGCGGTGAGGCGCAGCTGACGGCCGAAGCTATTACCCAGGCAGTGGAACAGCTCAAGGTTGTGCTGGGCGATCTGATCGAAGGCATGCGTTACCAGCAGCTGCAACGTGAGCGCCGTGCGCTGCAGGAGCGTGTCAACGGCCTGGCTCGACAACTGCGCGAGTTGGGTCGGGCGCAGGCCGAGCTGCAGGCTAACCTGGTGGCGCTGGACGACTTGCCACGGCTGCTTGCGCTGCGTGCAGAGTGGGACAGTGCGACCAATGCCCTGCGCCATTCGTTGCAAAGCCGGCAGACGCAGATCGTCAGCCATGCAATGGCCAGCGCCAGTGACATCGCCTCGTTGACGCAGGCGTTTGCGGCGCTGCTCGGCTTCCTTCGCAGCCTGCTCGAACAGGACCGTCGAGGGTTCTGAGTGCCAAGCACCGTCAGCCGGAGGCGTTGGCGGACGGTGCCTTTCATCTGGAGTATTCGAATGAACCCGAGACAATTGCACTACGACACCCTGCAAGCCAAGGCGATCGTGCTGCCTGGTGCGCTGATCGAGGCGATGTACGCACGCGAGGGCGCAGGCCAGGCGGGCCTGCTGCTCACCCGGCCGGCCTTGCAGGCACTCGATGCTTACCGCGCAAGTGTGCAGCGCATGCCGTCTGATGTTGCTAAAACCAAGGAGTGGCTGGGGTACGAGCAAATCAGCGAGCCTGAGCTGACGCCCCAGCGCATGCTGTTGTTGTTCCAGCAGTTGCGAGTACACGGTAACGCCTGGACGGTCTTGCGTGTGCAATGTCAGCAGGTTACCAGCGGGTTGCAACGGCACGCCGACAGCATCGAGGCGCAAGGGCGCAAAGTGCTGGCATTGGCCGCTCGCACCCGTGCCCTGGGCGCCAACAAGGGAAGTTGGGAAAGCCTGCAACTCGCGCCGCCTGCCGCGCTCGATACCCATGACCTGCAGCTGCTTGCTGCCATGGGCGGCGAACTGGTGCGATTGCACGGGCTTGTGGATGATTATGACCAGCAGGTCGACACCTTGCGCATTGGCCTGCAGACCTTTCGCGATACCGCCCGTGAGCGTTTGGTGCCTTCCATTGTCGAGAAATGCCGGGCGGCAAGGCGCTTTGCCAGCTCGCCGGAGGCTGACAACCTGAGCTGGGAGCTTGGGATGCTCAATGAGGATATCAAAGCGGCGCGGCGCGACTATCAGCGTTACTCGAAGCAGTCATCCAGCGGCTGGGTTGGTGGCCCGTTCGGGTTTCTGATCAGCAGTTCGATTTATGGCCGCAAGGCCAAGGAGGCGCGTGCCGAGCAGAGGAGGCTGGAGCAACGTCACCAGCAGCTCAGCCAGCGCCTGGCGCAGCACCGGCGGGTCGAGGGCCGGGTCAACCAGCTCGACAGCGAGATGCAACTACTTGAAACCGAACTGTGGGACGTGGTGCTCGCCAGCGGCCACTTGCACACCGCCTGGCAGACCATCGAAGCCTATCTGGAGAGTGCCATGGAACGCCTGCAACGCATGAGTACCCGCCAGCAGCTCGCGACGTTCATGTTCCACTTCAGGCAGTTCCTCAGCCAGTGGGTGGCCATCGGTGAGCATGCCAGGGGCATGAACAAGGTGTTTGAATAGGGCGGGCCATGCCGGCCCGCCTGTGCTGCTGTTTCAGCTGAACAGTACCTTCGCCACATCCGCATAGCGTTTGGCGAAGTGCACGGTCAGGCCTTCCTTCAGGTACGCCGGCAATTCGGCGAAATCGCCACGGTTGGGTTCCGGCAGGATCAGCTCGAAGATTTTCTGCCGGCGCGCGGCGATGACCTTCTCGCGCACCCCGCCAATCGGCAGCACCTGCCCGGTAAGTGTCAGCTCGCCGGTCATGGCCACGCCCTTTTTCGGGGCCTGGTCACGGGCCAGCGACAGCAGGGCGCTGGCCATGGTCACGCCGGCGCTGGGGCCGTCCTTGGGCGTGGCGCCTTCGGGTACGTGCAGGTGGATGAAAGCCTCGTTGAAATAGCCCGCTTCGCCACCGAAGGTTTTCAAGTTCGAGCTGATGTAGCTGTAGGCGATTTCGGCGGACTCTTTCATTACATCACCCAACTGGCCGGTGAGTTTCAAGCCGCGGTTGAGGGTGTGAATGCGCGTGGCCTCGATCGGCAGGGTGGCGCCGCCCATGCTGGTCCAGGCAAGGCCGGTGATCACGCCCTTGCCGGCCAGCACCTGCTCGCTGCGGAACACCGGCATGCCGAGGGCGGCCTCCAGGTCCTTGTTGGCGATCTTCAGTTTTGCATCCGGCTCGTCCAGCAGCTTGACCACGGCCTTGCGCACCAGTTTGCCCAGCTGTTTTTCCAGCTGGCGCACGCCGGCCTCGCGGGCGTAGCCCTCGATTACCGTGCGCAGGGTGCTGTCGCTGATGCTCAGGCTGCTTTTCGACACGCCGGCCTTGTCCAGCTGTTTGGGCCAAAGGTGGCGCTTGGCGATGGCCAGCTTCTCTTCGGTGATGTAGCCGGACAGGCGGATCACTTCCATACGGTCGAGCAGGGGGCCGGGGATCGAGTCCAGGGTGTTGGCGGTACACACGAACAACACCTTGGACAGGTCCAGGCGCAGGTCCAGGTAATGGTCGAGGAAGTCGACGTTCTGCTCGGGGTCGAGGGTTTCGAGCAGCGCCGAGGCCGGGTCGCCCTGGTAGCTCTGGCCCATCTTGTCGATCTCGTCGAGCATGATCACCGGGTTCATCACCTCGACATCTTTCAGCGCCTGCACCAGCTTGCCGGGCTGGGCGCCGATGTAGGTGCGCCGGTGGCCCTTGATCTCGGCCTCGTCGCGCATGCCGCCGACGCTGAAGCGGTAGAACGGCCGGCCGAGCGATTCGGCGATGGACTTGCCGATGCTGGTCTTGCCCACCCCGGGCGGGCCCACCAGCAGCACGATGGAGCCGCTGATCTCGCCCTTCCAGGCGCCCACGGCGAGGAATTCGAGGATGCGCTCCTTGATGTCGTCGAGCCCGGCATGGTGGCGGTCGAGCACCTTGCGCGCGTGCGCAAGGTCAAGCTTGTCGGCGCCATACACGCCCCAGGGCAGGGCGGTGGCCCATTCCAGGTAATTGCGGGTGACGGCGTATTCGGGCGAGCCGGTTTCGAGGATGCCCAGCTTGCCCATTTCTTCGTCGATGCGTTTTTTTGCCTGCTCGGGCAGGGTCTTGCCTTCCAGGCGCTGCTGGAACTGTTCCAGGTCGGCGCTGCGGTCGTCCTTGGTCAGGCCCAGCTCCTGCTGGATCACCTTGAGCTGTTCCTTGAGGAAGAACTCGCGCTGATGCTCGCCGATCTGCCGGTTCACTTCGGCGGAGATTTCGTTCTGCAGGCGGGCGACCTCGACCTCCTTGCGCAGCATCGGCAGCACCTTTTCCATGCGCTTGAGCATGGGCACGCAGTCGAGTACTTCCTGCAACTGGTTGCCGGTGGCGGAGGTCAGGGCGGCGGCGAAGTCGGTCAGCGGCGACGGGTCGTTGGGGCTGAAGCGGTTGAGGTAGTTCTTCAGCTCTTCGCTGTACAGCGGGTTGAGCGGCAGCAGCTCCTTGATCGCGTTGATCAGGGCCATGCCGTAGGCCTTGACCTCGTCGGTGGGCTCGGCCGGCTGGCGCGGGTACTCCACCTCCACCAGGTAGGGCGGGCGGTGGTGCTTGAGCCAGGTGCGGATGCGTACCCGGCTCAGGCCCTGGGCGACGAACTGTAGCTTGCCGCCTTCGCGGCTGGCATGGTGCACCTTCACCAGGGTGCCGTACTCGGGCAGTGCCTTGGTGTCGAAGTGGCGGTGGTCTTCCGGCGGAGTATCCATGAAGAACAGCGCCAGGCTGTGGTGCTCGGACTTGGCCACCAGGTCCAGGGTTTCGGCCCAGGGTTCCTCGTTGACGATCACCGGCAGCACCTGCGCGGGGAAGAACGGGCGGTTGTGGATCGGGATCACGTAGACCTTGTCCGGCAGTTGCTGGCCGGGCAGGGCGAGGTGGTGGCCGGTGCTGGCCGCTTTATCGAGGTGTTCGACTTCGCTGTGTTCGTCGGGATGTTCCGGGAAATCCTGCTGGTCGCTCATGGGGCACCTGCTTGAATGGCTATGGGTGCTTAGATGGGGAGCAGCGCTGCAGGTTTCAATGGCCGGCGGATGAACGATCTGTCACTGTCGTGGTGGCGAAGTTGTGCTCCACCCAACCGGATACGAGGCTGCCGATGGCGACGTTGCAAAGGATTCGAAAAGAGCTGGAACTGATGGTCAAAGACCCGCCGGATGGGTGTTCGGCAGGACCGTTCGCAGATGGCGACGTGTTCGTGTGGAAGGCATCGATCATGGGGCCGTCGGGGACGCCCTACGAGCAAGGGGTGTTCTTTCTGGAACTGGTGTTCCCGCAGGATTACCCGCTTTCGGCGTTGCAGGTGAAGTTCCAGACGCGTATCTACCACCCGAATGTTGGCAGCGCCGGGGAGGTGGGGCTGGATGTTCTCGGTGACAACTGGTCACCGGCGCTGACCGTGGGCAAGGTGCTGTCGAGCATCATGTCGCTGTTGCGCGACCCCAACCCGGAGCCTGCGTTGCAGCCGCAGATTGCCGAGCAGTGGTTACGCGAGCGCAAGGCGTTTGACGATACCGCCAGGCAGTGGACCCGGCAGTACGCCATGTGAGGGGGGCTGCTCATCGCGGGGTAAGTCGCATCAGTGCACCGCTGCTCCCACGTGGGAGCAACGGTGTTGTACTGCCTGTACTGGCCCCATCGCCGGCAAGCCGGCCCCTACAGGGGCGTGCAACGCCCGGAACGAACGCGGTCCCTGTGGGGCTTTAGCCGCGAAGCAGGCGGCGCGATGCAGCTGCTTACTCGCCCAGCTTGTAGGCGATGATGTAGTCACCCATCTTGGTGCCCAGCGAGCCGTGCCCGCCGGCGACGATCAGCACGTATTGCTTGCCGTCCTTGCCGGTGTAGGTCATTGGTGTGGCTTGGCCGCCAGCCGGCAGGCGGGCGCTCCACAGCTGCTTGCCGTTGCTCACGTCATAGGCGCGCAGGTACTGGTCGAGGGTGCCGCTGAGGAAGCCCACGCCACCGGCCGTGACGATCGAGCCGCCCATGCTCGGCACACCGACCGGCAGGCCGATCGGCACCGGGGTGCTGTCGCGGGTGGTGCCGTTCTTGTACTTCCACACCACCTTGTTGGTGAACAGGTCGATGGCCGCCACATAGCCCCAGGCCGGTGCCTGGCAAGGCACGCCCAGCGGCGACATGAACGGGTGCATGGTTACCGCGTAAGGTGCGCCGGTGTTCGGCTGCACGCCGCTGGTTTCGCTTTCGCGCTTGCTGCCCTCGGCCACTTGCTCGCGCGGCACCATCTTCGACACGAAGGCCATGTAGTTGGGCGAGGTGAACAGCAGCTGGCGCACCGGGTCGACCGACACGCTGCCCCAGTTGAACACACCGACGTTGCCCGGGTAGACCAGCGTGCCCTGCTCGGACGGCGGGGTGTACTGGCCTTCGTAGCGCAGTTCGCGGAACTGGATGCGGCAGAGCATCTGGTCGAACGGTGTAGCGCCCCACATGGCCTGTTCGGTCAGTTCCGGGCCAAGCAGGTTGAGGTCGGAGCGGGCCTGGGTCGGTGCGGTACGGTCACCCTTGACCGCGCCCTGCGGTACCGGGATTTCGCGAATCGGCACGATCGGCGTGCCGTCGCGGCGGTCGAGCACGTACAGGCTGCCCTGCTTGGTCGGCACGATCACCGCAGGTTTTACCCCGTCGTCGGTCTTCAGGTGCACCAGAGTCGGCTGGCTGCCGACGTCCATGTCCCACAGGTCGTGGTGGGTGAACTGATAGTTCCAGCGCGCCTTGCCGGTGGCCAGGTCCAGGGCGACGATGCCGGCGCTGTACTTCTCGGCGCCCGGGGTGCGGTCAGCGCCCCACTGGTCGGGGGTCTGGTTGCCCAGTGGCAGGTAGACCATGCCCAGCTCTTCGTCGACGCTGGCCAGCGACCACATGTTGGCCGAGTTGCGGCTGTAGAACTTGCCGTCGGCCAGGGGTTTGGTGTCGTCGGGGTTGTTGCTGTCCCAGTTCCACACCAGGCGGCCATCGTGCACGTCATAGGCGCGGATCACCCCGGACGGCTCGTTGGTCGACTCGTTATCGGTGACGTGGCCGCCGATGATCACCAGCTCGCGAGTGATCGCCGCCGGCGAGGTGGAGTAGTAGCCACCGGCAGTGAACGGGCCGATGCCGCGGGTCAGGTCGATCTGGCCCTGGTTGGCGAAGCCTTCGCAAACCTTGCCGTTGTCGGCGTTGATGGCGATCAGGCGGGCGTCGGCGGTGGGCAGGTAGAGGCGGCGCGGGCAAGCCTGGGCCACGGCCTGGCCTGCGTCACTGATTTTCGGTGCCGGGCTGCCGTCACGGCTGACGTAGCTGTTCTCGTCGTAGTACGAGACGCCGCGGCAGGTCATGTGGGCAAAACCCTTGAAGGTCTTGGTGGGGCTGGTGATCTGCGGGTCGTAGCGCCAGATCTCGGCGCCGCTGTCCGGGTCCAGGGCCAGCACCCGGCCGTGGGGCGTGCAGGCATAGAGCATGCCGTTGGCCTTGAGCGGGGTGTTTTCGTTGGTCAGCTCCACCGGGTCGTTGTCGGTGGGCAGGTCGCCGGTGCGGATGCGCCAGGCTTCGGTGAGCTGGTAGGCGTTCTGCGGGGTGATCTGGCGCAGCGGCGAGTAGCGGTCGCCGTGCTCGCTGCGCCCGTATGCCTGCCAATCGCCGTCGGGCATGGCCGGTGCGGCGCTGGCCATCTCGCTGCTGTCACGGGTGAAGTGGCCGCGGATCTCGCCCGGGTGGGTGAACTGGCTGGCCACGGCGGTGGCGCCGGAGGCCACCACGGCAACGCTCAGCAGCGCGGTGTTGAGCCTGGCGGCCGGGCCGAACAGCGGGCGGCGCGCCCAGGGCAGCAGCAGAACCACGCCGATGGCGAACCAGATGGCCAGGCGCGGCACCAGTTGCCACCAGTCCAGGCCGACTTCAAGCAGGGCCCAGACGGTGCTGGCCAGCAGCACCACGGCGTACAGGCCCAAGGCAATGCGGCGCATGGCCAGCAGCAGGATGCCCGACAGGGCGAAGCCGATACCGGCGATCAGGTAGTAGAGCGAGCCACCCAGCTGGCTCAGCTTGATGCCGCCGGCCACCAGGGCCAGGCCCATCAGCAACAGCAGCACGCCCATCAGGCGGGGTAGCCAGCGGGTTCCAGTCTTGGCACTTTCGGTGCTCATCAAAGGTTCTCCGTATGTGTGAAAAGTCAGGTCAGAAACTGCTTTGGATCTTCAGGCCGCCGATCAGCGCGTCATCGACCCGCGACACCCCGCCCGGGTGGCGGATGTACTGCAGGTTCGGGCGCACGGTGAGCCAGTCGGCCAGATGGATGCCGTAATAAAGTTCGGCGCTGTACTCGGTGTCCTGCACGGGCAGGTAGCCGGGGTTGTCGTAGTCGTCCAGGCCGGCGGCCTGGTTGATGAGGCGGGCGTTCTTGCGGTAGCCGGGGTTGACGTGCACGCGTGCCAGGGCGAAACCGATGTCGTCCTTGGCGCGGGCATCGAAGGGGCCCTTGTAAAGCAAACCTGCCTGCACATAGTTGTCGATGGCATTGGTCTTCTTGTCGTGAACCGTGGCGTTGGCGAACAGGCTCAGGCCGCGGGACTGGTCGGACGCCTGCGCAGTCACCTGCTGCTGGGCACCGAGCCACAGGCCATGCTTGCTCGAACTGCTGCGATAAGCTGCGCCGCTGATGGCGGCAGGCTGGCCGTTGCGGTCCTTGAGCACATCCTGAGCCTTGGCATTACTGTAGTAGTAGCCGGCGCGATATTCCCCTTTCAGGCCAATTACCTGCGGGCTCCACACCAGTTCCACCGGCACGACCGCGCCCTGGGTGCCGCTCCCGCTGAGCTTGAAGCCGTTGCCCGATTCAAGGTTGGAGGGGTTCTGCTCGAATACGCCGACCTGGGCGTAGAGCTGCTCGCTAATGTTGTAACGCACCCGCAGCGCCCATTGGCTGACCGGCCAGTTGTACCAGATGCCGCCCACCCAGTTGCCCACCTGCGAGCCGCAGAAGGCCAGGTTCTGGAAGTCGCAGGGGAAGCTGTTGAAGTCCTCGCCTTCGCCGAAGCGGCCGACTTTCACATCCAGCGCGCCGTCGAAGTACTTCTGCTTGACCCACATTTGCGTCAGCCGCCAGGTTTCGCCGCGGCCCCAGACTTCCTGGGCCGAGGTGAAGCCACCGACCCGCGGGTCGTTGATGCGGTCGTTGCTGATGTTGTCGCCGTGGCGCTCGGTGACGGTGAGTTGGAACTCGGTGGCCTGCCAGCCGAGGATCTTTTCAAGGTCCATGTGCGCGCCCAGGGTGAACTGATCGCTGTAGCGCGCGGCGCGGTCGTGGCTGTAGCCGCCGTGCAGGTTGCTGCCCATTTCGCCGGTGTAGCCGAGGGTGAAGTCGTAGCCCTTCTCGAGCAATTCGCTGCGGGTGCCGCCCCAGTCGCCGAGCATCCAGGGTGAGTCCTTGGCGAACATCTCGCTGGCGCTGGTGGTGAGGGGTAGGGGGCCGAGCAGGGCGGCGAGGGCTAGGTGACGAACGACGACGGACATGAGATAGCGCTATCTTTTGATTATTGAGAAAACGGCAAACGCATCGAAGCCTGGGGGGCTTCGAGGAAAATGGCGGTCAAGGTGTAAAGATGAAGCGTTTCAGCTTGCGGCGGGGAGGATATAGGGGAATTTGTAAGAAAAAAAGACAAATTGTCGCAGGGGATTGTTGCTGAGCAGGTAATAGTCGAGTTGCTTACAGCGAACCGAGGTCGAGGAGCGGGAGCAACTGTCTTGCCCAATTTTTAAAAGTTGGCGCGATTCCTGTGGGAGCGGGTCCACCCGCGAACACCGGCAAAGCCGGTGCCATCCACCGCGGTGCCTGCTTCGCGGGCAAGCCCGCTCCCACAGGTACGGTGCAGGAGCGGGTTTTGCACAGTCCTGCGGGAGCGTCAGCTTTCAGACATTGCGCAAGGCAGGCTTGCGCTCAATGAATCAGAACGTGGTGCGCAACCCCACCTCGACACTACGCCCCGGCGCCGGCGCAATATCCCGCAGGATGGAGCTTGCATAGCGCACGGTCTGGTCGGTCAGGTTCTCGCCACGCACGAACGCCAGCCACTCGCTTTTGCCGATATCGAAGCGATAACCCACGCTCGCACCCAGGGTGGTGTAGCCGTCGGTGCTGGTCTCGTTGCTCGGCTTGCGGTGCTGCGAGGATGCATGTTGCACATCCACCCGCGCCTGCCAGCGGTCCAGTTCCCACACCAGCCCGCTGTTCAGGCGCAGCGGGGCGATGCGCGGCAGCGGCTCGCCGCTGTCGAGGTTCTTGGCCCGGGTGTAGTCGCCCGACAGCTCCAGGGCGAAACTGCCGTACTGGTTTTTCAGCAGTTGCCAGCGGTCCTGGGCCTCGACCCCGTAGAAGCGCGCCCGCACGCCCTGGTAGAGCAGCTCGGGAAATTCGTCGCCCTCGTCGGTAAGGCGCGTGTTGCCGCTGTCGATCAGGCCGATGTAGTTGCGAAAGTGGCTGTAGAACACTCCCACGCTGCCTTTGTGGGTGCCGTTGTCGAAGCGCAGGGCCAGGTCGGCGGAAATCGCCTTTTCCTTGTTCAGGCTGGCATCACCCACCTCGTAGGCGCCGGTGGCGATGTGGGCGCCGTTGGCGTACAGCTCGTAGAAGGTCGGTGCGCGTTCGGTGTAGCCCAGGCTGGCAGCCAGTGCCCACACCGGATCCAGCTGGTAGACCGCGCCCGAGTTCAGGCTGAAGGCGTTGAAGTTGCTGGTGCTGTCGGCGGCGGCGAAGGTGTCGTTGCCTTTGGCATCCGGCTCGATGCGGGTGTGCTCCAGGCGTGCGCCCAGGCTCAGGTTCAGGCGCTCGGTAGCTTGCCATTGCTCGAGCATGAACAGCGCCAGGCTGTCGGTGTCGCTTTGCGGTACGAAGGCTTCTTCGCCCAGGGCGGAGAACTCGTTGCGGTTGAGCTGCACGCCAACCACCCCCTCCACCGGGCCGAGCGGCTGGTGGCGGGCTTCGATGCGCGCTTCGTAGCCTTTGTTCTTGAAGGTGGTGCCCACCTCGCCGTCTTCGATTTCGCGGTGTTCGTAGTCGGTGTAGCCGGCATCGAGCTTGACCGAGGTGAACGGCCCGTCGAGGTCGCGCAGCTCGGAGGCGAAGGCGTAGTGGTCCTGCTTCATGTCCAGGCGTACGCCGCTTTCGGCCACCGAGCCGTAGTTGCTGTCGTAGCGGCTGTAGGACAGGCCGGCATAGCCGTGATCCCAGTGGTACGAACCGCCGATGGCGCCGCCGTCCTGGCGCCCGTCACTGTTTTCCAGGCGGTGCTTGCTGCCGGGCTCGTCGGCGTCGCGCACCTTCGAGCTGCGGGCATAGCCCGGGATGCGCAGGTCGTTGAACGAGCGGCTGCTGGCGTCCAGGTGCAGGGCGAATTCGCCGTTGCCGGCTTCGAGCTTGCCGGCGCTGCTGCGGGTGGTGTCGGCGCCGCCGTAGCGCAGCTCGCCGGCACCATGGATGCCGTCGATGGGCGAGTCGGGGATGCGGTTGTCGAAGGTGTTGACCACCCCGCCAATGGCGTTGCCGCCATACAGCAGCGCGGCCGGGCCGCGGACGATCTCGACCCGGTCGACGTTGATCGGGTCCAGCGGCACGGCGTGGTCGTAGGACAGCGACGAAGCGTCCAGGGCACCGACGCCGTTACGCAGGATGCGAATACGGTCCCCATCCAGGCCGCGGATCACCGGGCGGCTGGCGCCGGGGCCGAACCAGGTGGAGGCGACGCCAGGTTGCTTGTTGAGGGTTTCACCCAGGCTGCCGTGCTGCTGCAGCAGCAAATCGTCGCCTTCGAGTACGCTGCTCGGGGCAGCCAGTTGGGCGTTGCCCAGCGGGTTGGCGGTGATCACCTGGGGTTGCAGTTCCACGGCCTGGCTGGGGGATGAGGCCAGCCACAGGGCGGCGGCGAGGGGCGTGAGGCGCAGGGGGATGTGACGCATAGGGGCGTGGCGTTCCTTGGCAGACATTATTTATTGTTACAATATAACATCTCTATTTCAGCACAGGGGCCTCATCCCCGGCAAGCCGACGATTGCGGCTACCACAGGCCGCAGATCCCAACACCGCTCTACACTCGTGTAATGTGCGCACCTTCCCGAACCTGGAGCACTGGCATGAGCACGGCCCAACATAACGCGCTGCACGGCAAGACCCTCGAGCAGATCCTCACCGAGCTGGTGGCGCACTACCAATGGCAGGGCCTGGCCGAGCGTGTCGATATCCGCTGCTTCAAGAGCGACCCGACCATCAAGTCGAGCCTGACCTTCCTGCGCAAGACGCCATGGGCCCGGGAGAAGGTCGAGCAGCTGTACGTGAAGCTGCAGCGCAAAGGCTGATGCCGCACCGCCCCTGGCTGACCCTGGCCGCCGTGCTCGGTTGGGCGGGGCTGGCGGTGCAGCTGTACCTGGTGCTGCTGGCGCGCTGGCAGGAGCAGGCCAGCCTGATCGGCGGGCTGGTCAACCTGTTCTGCTATTTCACCGTGCTCAGCAACACCCTGGTGGCCACGGTGCTCAGCCACGCCGCGTTCGGGCGTGAGTCGGCGGCGCGGCGCTGGTTCTTGTCTGCACCGGTCAGCAGCTGCATCTGCGCCAGTATCGTGTTGGTGGGGCTGTGCTACAGCGTGCTGCTGCGTCATCTGTGGCAGCCCGAGGGCTGGCAGTGGCTGGCGGACGAGCTGCTGCATGATGTGATGCCGGTGCTGTTCGCCCTGTACTGGTGGTTCGAGGTGCCCAAGGGGCGCCTTCGCCCGTGGCACCTGGCGGCCTGGGCGTTGTACCCGGCGCTGTACTTTGCCTTTGTGTTGCTGCGCGGGCATGAGATCGGGGTGTACCCATACCCGTTCGTGGATGTGGCGCAGTTGGGGTATGGGCAGGCGATGCTCAATGCCCTGGGGGTGCTGGCGGGGTTCTGGGGGATCGGGCTGGTGTTGCTGGGGTTGGATCGGTGGCCGGGGCGTACGAGCTAGGTTGAGTATGGGAGCAACTGCCTTGCTCCATTTCTGAAAGCTGGGGCTCTCCTTGTGGGAAGCGGCCTTGTGTCGCGACGGGCTGCGCAGCAGCCCCGGCGATTTCACATGAGGTCGAGATCCTGGGGCTGCTGCGCAGCCCATCGCGACACAAGGCCGCTCCCACAGGGGCATCTGCGGGGCTGAAATTTATTCGTCGTCGGCAGTACCATCCGCGCGCCAGTAAGCGGCGGCTTTCAAGGCCTCTTCCTGTACGCCCTTTTCCAGCAGCAACGTCTTGGCCTGGCGGGTCAGTGACTTTTCCAGCGCCACCCAGCTGTACAGCCGGCCCTCGGGCAGGGCCAGGCGCTGCACGACACCCAGCAGGTCCTGCGCATGCCGGCGTACCCAGATCACCTCGACCTGCGCCTGGCTCGCCAGCGCCTGGCGCTCTTGCTCATCTTCTACCTGGATCACCGCCAGTACCTTGCGGCCCGCTGGCAATTCTTCAAGGCGCCGGGCGATGGCCGGGATTGCCGTTTCGTCACCGATCAGCAAGTAGCTGTCGAAGATGTCCGGCACCACCATCGAGGCCCGCGGGCCTGCGATGTTCAAGGCCTGCCCTGGCGCTGCCTGGGCTGCCCAGGTAGAGGCGGGGCCGTCGCCGTGCAGGACGAAGTCGATGTCCAGCTCCAGGTTGACCAGGTCGATGCGCCGCGGCGTGTACTCGCGCATGGTCGGCCGGGCGCCGCCGTCACGGCCCAGGTTACGGGTATCGATGGCGTGTTGCTGCTCTGGTGTGGTGGCGAACAGCAGCTTGATGTGGTCGTCCGTGCCCAGGCTGGTGAAGCCGGCAAGCTCGGCGCCGCCGAGGGTGATGCGGCGCATGCGAGGGGTCAGGTCGGTGACCTTCAGCACCACCAGGCGGCGCTGGCGGATCTCGTGGTTGACGCGATGAATGGAGTCGCTCATGGGGTGTTCTCCGTGGTGGCCGGCCCTGCGGCAATGGCCTTGGCGGTGTCGTTGAGCAGGGTGCGTACCCGCTCGATCTCGTCGGGCGTCCAGCGGCCGCTGTGCATGTGCAGGGCATGGCGCAGGTTGCCGACGGCTTCGTGAATCTCTGGCGGGCGGTCGTGGCCGCGCAGGGCGCGCTTGCTCACCTCGATGCGCATGCGCACGCCGTCCAGCGCCACGGCCTGTTCGGCCAGGGCCGTGCGGCCGGCATCGGTGATGGCGTACAGGCGTTTGCTGCCCTGCACCTGGCCGCCGATCAGCTCGGCTTCTTCGAGGTAGTTGAGGGTCGGGTAGATCACCCCGGGGCTGGGACTGTAGCTGCCATCGAAGAGGTTTTCGATCTGGCGGATCAGGTCATAGCCGTGGCCGGGCTGGCCGGCCAGCATCGACAAGATCAGCAATTTGAGGTCGCCCGGGGCGAATACCCGCGGGCCGCGCTCGCCCCGGCCGGGGCGGCGTTCGAAAGGGTCGTGGTCGCGCATGGCGCAGGGCTCCGTCGGTTTCGATATATCGCAAGATATTACTCAAGATATATCTAAAGACAAGCCTTCAAATGCAGATGATTATCATCTAATTAACTGATAAGTCATGCCCGCCCACCGGCACCATGGCCATTTCCGGTGCCTTGCAGGCGTTGGGGTTGCCCGGCTCCAGGTACGGCATGAGGATCGGCGCCATGCCCTTGAGCACCTGCACCGGCAAGGCCGAGGTGAAAGTGAAGGCCTCGGCCGAACGCCCGGAGACGAACGCGGTGAGGGTGCCGAAGTGGTTGTCGCCCAGGTAGAACACGAAGGTGGCGGTGCGGTTCAGCGAGCGCGAGCCGATCAGCCGGCCACCGGCGCCGAAGCTTTCGATACGGTTGTCGCCGGTGCCGGTCTTGCCGCCCATCACCAGCGGCGTGCCGTCTTGCAGTTTGAAGCTGCCCGAGATGCGCCGCGCAGTACCTGCGTCGACCACCTGCGACATGGCGCCCTTGAGCGCCCGCGCCACTTCCACCGGAAGGATGCGCTGGCCGCGGTCCGGGTCGCTGATCAGTTGCGTCTCGAACGGCGTGCCCTGGGCGAAGTGCAGGGTGTCGATGCGCAGGGTGGGCAGGCGCACGCCGTCGTTCTGGATGATCCCCACCAGCTCGGACAGCGCCGCCGGGCGGTCACCCGAGCTGCCGATGGCGGTTGCCAGCGACGGCACCAGGTGGTCGAACGGGTAGCCCACGCGCTTCCAGCGCGCATGGATGTCGGTGAACGCCTCGATCTCGACCATGGTGCGGATGCGGCTGTCGCGGGCGCCCTGGTGGCGGCTCTTGAACAGCCAGCCGTACACCTCCTGGCGCTCGAAGCGGCTGGCGTTGAGGGTGTCTTTCAGCGAGGCCCCGGGGTTTTTCAGCAGGTAGCCGAGCATCCACAAATCCAGCGGGTGCACCTTGGCGATGAAGCCCTGGTCGGGCAGGTCGAACTTGCCCGGGCCGTAGGCCTCGTACATTTCCACCAGGCGGCTGTCGCTGAGCTTGGCCATGGCCTGCTTGTCGCCCTTGCTGTGGGCACGCACGAAGCTGTTGAAGGTTTCTTGCCCTGCTTCGGGGAACAGGTAGCGGTGCACCGCGGCCAGGCGCTGCGGGGTTACCCGCAGGCTGTCGAGGAAGGTGTCCAGGCGCTGCTGCGAGGTCTTGCGCTGGTACTTCTTCCAGAAGCGCATCATGTAGTTGGTGCCTTCGCGGTCGGCGAAGCGCGCCAGGTATTCCTGGCGGCGCGGGTCGGCGTCGTCGCGCAGCAGCGGCTCGCGGTTGTACGGCTGCTGGTAGGTGACGTAACGCACGATGTCGCGCATCAGGCGGATGAACGGCAGGTTGATCGACTCGCGCAGGGCGTCCTTGAGCGTGGGGTTGCGGCTGTTGTCTTCCTTGCGGAAGTTGTTGAACACATGCATGCCGCCACCGGTGAAGAACGCCTCGCCGGTATTGGCCGAGTACTTGCGCTCAAGGGCCGCGTCGAGCATGGCGTCCAGGCTTTGGTTCTTGCTGTTTTGCATCAGCCATTCCAGCGACCACTGGCTGATGCGGTCGAGCTCGGCCACTGGCACCTTTTTAAGCTCAGCAGCCGGCTTGCCAGCGTACTTGTCGTGCAGCTCGGCGATGATCTCAAGGTAGGTGGTGAGCACCCGCAGCTTGGCGGTGGAGCCCAGCTCCAGCTTGCTGCCCTCGTTGATGTCGAATGGCTGGTCGGTGCTGTCGGTCTGCACCCGCACCCGCGAGCCGTCGGCGGTGCGCTCGAACAGGGTGAAGCTGTAGCTCACCTGGTCGGTGGTCTTGCTGGTCAGAAGGCGCTCGCCGATCAACCCCAGCTGCGCGGCGAAGGCCGGGTCGGCGAGGTTTTTCAGGTATTGGCTGACCTGCACCTGCAGGTCGGCCTGCAGGGTGCTGGTGGCCGACAGGTCGAGGCGGTCGAGGTCGTACAGCGGGCGGTTGAGCATCGCTGCCAGGCGGTTGCGGGCCAGGCTGATGCCCTTGTTGGTGATGATCGGCACGATGGTCGGCTGGGCCACCCAGTCACGGTACACCGCCTTGCTGGCCAGGGCTGCGTTGGCCAGTGGCTGGTCGATGATGGCGTTCGCGGCCAGCACGCGGATGTGCGAGTCGGTGAGGTCGGCAAGCTCCAGGCGCCCCTTGGACAGGTAATGCGAAGGCCGGCGCTGGGCGATCATCAGCGACAGCACCTGACGCAGCGCCAGGCCGCGCTCGGCCAGGCTCTTGTCGTCGGTGGCGGTGGAGTTGAGCGCCTGGTTGACCTGGTCGAAGTCGGCGCCGTACCACACCCGCAGGCCCTCGGCCATGCCGTGCACCTCGCCGTGGCCCGGCACCGCCGACAGCGGCACGCTGTTGAGGTAGTCGCGCACGATGCGCTCACGGGCTTCGGTGGTGTCCGGGCCGCCCTGGTAGGCGCGCACGCTGGCCGAGATCATCTGGCGGATCTTCTCGGCGCCAGACACCGTCAGCCCGTCCGGCGAGTGGCGGTATTTCTCGAGCTGGGTGGCCAGGGTGCTGCCGCCGGCCGACTGGCCGGGCAGGGCCAGGTACTTGGCTACCTGGCTGTAAGCCGCCTTGGCAAAGCGCGGCCAGTCCACCGCCGGGTTGTTCTGCGGGTCCTTCGGGTCGAGCAGTTCGCGGTTTTCGATGAACAGCAGGCTGTTGACCATCACCGGCGGAATGGCCGCGAAGTTGGGGTACAGGTGCTGCGGGTAGTTGTACTGGTACAGGGTGTCGCCACGGCAGTCGGTAATCGACAGCCCGGCCTGGATCTTCTCGACGTAGGGCACGAACAGGCCGTGGTCGACGTAGTTCATCAACGCCGGCGAGAAGCGCACCTGCTGGTTGATCAGGTAGTCGCGCTTGAGCAGGCGCGGCAGGAATTCGCCCAGGGCGCTGTAGCCCAGGCGCTTGTCGAACGGGCCGGCGCCCGGGTAGACGATGGCATCGCTCGGGCCGGGTTGCAGGCTGTAGGTGAGGGTGCTGGCCAGGCGGCTGAACTCGCGCGATTGCAGGCGCGAGGTCTGGATTTCCTGCCAGGCGGCGTAGCCCACGGCGACGATAACCAGCAACAGCACCAGCAGGATCAGCCGCCACCACAGGCGGCGCTGGCGGGGAGTCTTTGGCGTGGGGTCTTCAGCCTGGGGTGCTTTGGGTGCTTCCGTTCTGGTTGGTTCCGATTGCCACAGTGCGCCCATAGTCTTGAGTCCGGCCAGGTACTTTTCGTCTTGCTTGCCTGAAGCTTAGACGGTGGCAGGATTCGGTGAAAAAATTGTGGGAAACGTCCAAAAATGACAGCCCCCCTGTAGGAGCCAGCCGTCAGGCCGCCGCTTCGCTGTGCGGCTCGAAGCTGTCGGCCCGGGCCAGTTGCCACATGCGCGAGTAGAACTGCCCGTTGACCTCGCCGGTGAGCAACTCGCCGGGCTTGAGGAACACGTGCATCTGCGAGAACAGTTTGATCTCGGTGGCCGAGATGCGCCGCACCAGGTGCTTGGCCTCCAGCTGTGCCGGGTGCTCCAGCCCAGCGGCGGCGAGCATTTCGGCCAGCGCCTTGAGGGTGTTGTGGTGGAAGTTGAGCACCCGCTGGGCCTTGTCCGGCACCACCAGCGCGCGCTGGCGCAGGGCGTCCTGGGTAGCAACGCCGGTAGGGCACTTGTTGGTGTGGCAGCTCTGCGACTGGATGCAGCCGATGGCGAACATGAAACCGCGCGCCGAGTTGGCCCAGTCGGCGCCGATGGCCAGCACGCTGGCGATGTCGAAGGCGCTGACGATCTTGCCGCTGGCGCCGAGCTTGATCTTGTCGCGCAGGTTCAGGCCCACCAGCGTGTTGTGCACGAACAGCAAGCCTTCACGCAGCGGCACGCCAATGTGGTCGGTGAACTCCACAGGCGCCGCCCCGGTGCCGCCCTCCTTGCCGTCGACCACGATGAAGTCCGGCAGAATGCCGGTTTCCAGCATGGCCTTGGCAATGCCCATGAACTCCCACGGGTGGCCCAGGCAGAATTTGAAGCCCACCGGCTTGCCGCCGGACAACTCCCGCAGCTGGGCAATGAACTGCATCAACTCGAGCGGGGTGGAGAAGGCGCTGTGGCGCGACGGCGAGATGCAGTCCTCGCCCATCAGGATGCCGCGGGTCTCGGCGATTTCCTGGGTCACCTTGTGCTTGGGCAGGATGCCGCCATGGCCTGGCTTGGCGCCCTGGCTCATCTTGATCTCGATCATGCGCACCTGCGGGTTCTGCGCCTGGGCGGCGAAGCGCTCGGGGTCGAAGCGCCCGTCGGGGGTGCGGCAACCGAAGTAGCCACTGCCCAGTTCCCAGGTGAGGTCGCCGCCGTGCTCGCGGTGGTAGGGGCTGATGCTGCCTTCGCCGGTGTCGTGGGCGAAGTTGCCCAGCTTGGCACCCTGGTTGAGGGCGCGGATGGCGTTGGCGCTGAGCGAGCCGAAGCTCATGGCCGAAATGTTGAAGATCGACGCCGAATACGGCTGGCGGCATTGCGGCCCGCCAACCACGATGCGGAAGCTGGCCGGGTCGGCCAGCGGCGCCGGGCGCATGGAGTGGCCGATGAACTCGAAGCCTGACTGGTATACGTCGATCAGGGTGCCGAAGGGTTTGTCCGAGGCTTCGTTCTTGGCCCGGGCGTACACCAGCGAACGCTGCGCGCGGGAGAACGGCAGGGCGTCGCTGTCGGACTCGAGCAGGTACTGGCGGATCTCCGGGCGAATGCCCTCCACCAGGTAGCGGATGTTGCCCAGGATCGGGTAGTTGCGGCGCACCGCGTGGCGTTGCTGCAGCAAGTCGAACAGGCCGATCAGGCTGAGCACACCGGTGGTCAGGGTGAAGGGCCACAGCCACTCGTGGTGCAGGAACGGCAGGCTGGCCAGGGTGAACAGCACGCAGGCGGCGAAGAAGGCATAGCGACTGAGAAGTGACAGGCTCATACGGGGTCCTTGCGAATGGCTCGGTCAGGCTCAGGGCCTGGAACAAACCCCGACCATAGCCCGGTTGGCCGGCATTTCGCCAGCTTGGTGCGCAAGCGAAAAAATGAAAGTTCACGTATCGAAAATCATTCTCGATTATTTATGTTATAAAGTAACGCAAACAACCCCCGAGGAGACCTTCGACATGAAAGCTGGTATTCACCCCGCCTACCGTACCGTGCTGTTTCACGACACTGCCGCTGATGCGTATTTTCTGATCGGCTCGACCGTGGACACTGACCGCACCCAGGTGCACAGCGACGGCCAGACCTACCCCTACGTGGCGCTGGATGTATCCAGTGCCTCACACCCGGTTTACACCGGGCAGCAGCGCAAGACCACCGTGGAAGGGCGGGTGGCAGGCTTCAACAAGCGCTTTGCCGGGTTTACCGGCAAGTAGGTGAAGACTTTCGCGGGGCAAGCCCGCTCCCGCGCCGGTCGATCTGCTGTGTGCGAGCGGGCTTGTCGGGTATCCTGCAGCCCTTTGAAAAACGCGAGCCCCTCATGCCCAAGACCATCCGTATCGCCGCCGCCCTGCTGATCGACGCGCAAGGCCGTACGCTGCTGGTGCGCAAGCGCGGTACCCAGGCCTTCATGCAGCCCGGCGGCAAGATCGACGCCGGGGAAACCCCGGCCCAGGCTCTGGTGCGCGAGCTGCACGAAGAACTTGGCCTGCACCTGGACCCCGCACAGGCCACTCACCTGGGCCGCTTCAGCGCCCCGGCCGCCAATGAGCCGGGCTTTGAGGTGCAGGCCGAGCTGTTTCGGGTCGACTGCGACCAGGCCGTGGCCCCGGCCGCAGAAATCGAAGAAGTGCTATGGCTGGCGGCAGACGAAACCCCGGGCCTGGAGCTGGCGCCGCTGACCCGCGATCTGATCCTGCCGCTGTGGCGCGAAAGCCTCAACGCACCGCGCTGACGCCATCGAGGGTGGCGAACGAAGTGTCCTTGGCGGTCAGCAAGAAATCGCGCATGTACGGCGCATCGAGCATGTCGGTGCGTACCGCCGCATAAAGCGTGGCGAACAGCCCCTTCTCGCCCAGGCGCTTGCCCTTCACATAGCCGCGCGAGCTGTACTCGTGCAGCGCCCAGTGCGGCATGCCGCACACACCGCGCCCGCTGGCCACCAGTTGCATCATCATCACCGTCAGCTCCGAGGTGCGCACCGCCGCCGGCTCGATGTCGGCCGGCTCCAGGAAGCGGGTGAAGATATCCAGGCGGTCGCGCTCCACCGGGTAGGTGATCAAGGTCTGGTCGAGCAGGTCCTGGGGCACCATGTATGGCTTGCTGGCCAGCGGGTGCTGGTTGGCCACCGCCAGCATGGCCTCGTAGGTGAACAGCGGCACGTAGGTGATGCCGGCCAGGTCCAGCGGGTCGGAGGTCACCACCAGGTCGAGGTCGCCGCGGGCCAGCGCCGGCAGCGGGGCAAAGGCGAAGCCCGAGGCGAGGTCCAGCTCTACCTCCGGCCAGGCGTCGCGGAACTGGTCGATGGTCGGCATCAGCCACTGGAAGCAGCTGTGGCATTCGATAGCCATGTGCAGGCGCCCGGCGGTACCACCGGCCAGGCGCGCGATGTCGCGTTCTGCGCCGCGCAGCAGCGGCAGGGTGGCGTCGGCCAGTTGCAACAGGCGCAGGCCGGCACTGGTGAAGCGGATGGGTTTGGTCTTGCGCACGAACAGCGGCAGGCCCAGGCGTTCTTCCAGCTCCTTGAACTGGTGCGACAGCGCCGACTGGGTCAGGTGCAGGCGTTCGGCGGCCTCCACCAGGCTGTCGGCCTCGCGCAGGGCATGAAGGGTTTTCAGATGGCGGATTTCCAGCACAGCGGCTCCGTGAGCAATATTTGACTAAAAGCAGGGTGGCATTGAGTTTCGCTCATGTTGCCCCGGCTTGTCGATGGTGTGCTGGCGATGACCACTCGGCAAGGTTCATGAAACTGTCACGGTTTTGTGGCAGCGCGCCCGAATGTTTTTCATCAGACTCGCGCTCTACTGGGGATCTGCATTCTGGTGTTTCTTTTCATGCGGGCTTTACTACTTTTCTTCTTTCTTCTGGTCAGCGCGCCGGCTGCCTTAGCCGATGACCGCTGTAACCCTCACGTGCCGGTGCAACGTGCCGAGCTGGGTGAACTGAGCCTGGTCTACCAGAGCGTGGGCGCCCCGCGCGACCCTGCGTTGCTGCTGGTGATGGGGCTGGGCGGGCAGTTGATCCACTGGCCGGACGACGTGGTCGAGGCGCTGTGCCGCCAGGGCTTTCGGGTGATCCGCTATGACAACCGCGATGTCGGCCTGTCGCGCTGGAACCAACTGCCGACCAGCGCCAACCTCACCGTCGAGCTGGTGCGCTACAAGCTTGGCCTGCCGGTGTCCGCGCCTTATACCTTGACCGACATGGCCAACGACGGCGTGCGGCTTATGGATGCGTTGCAGATTCGCCAGTTCCACCTGTTGGGGGTGAGCATGGGCGGGATGATCGCCCAGCACATCGCGGCCATGGAACCAGAGCGGGTGCGCAGCCTGACGCTGGTGATGTCCAGTTCGGGGGCTGCCGGGCTGCCGGCACCCAACCCTGCACTGGTGCAGTTGCTGGCCCGGCGCAGCGCGCCGAGTCGCGAGGTGGCCATCGAGCAGCAGGCCGACCTGTTGGCAGCTTTGGGCAGCCCGCAGGTGAAGGACGATCGCGCGGTGCTGTTGCAGCAGGCGGCGTTGGCCTATGACCGGGCATTCAACCCCGAGGGGGTGAAACGCCAGATCATGGCGATACTGGCCGAGCCCAGCCGGGTGGAGTTGCTCAACCAGCTGCGGGTGCCGACGTTGGTGGTGCATGGCACTGCCGACCCGCTGCTGCCAGTGATGCACGGGGTGCACCTGGCAGCGCATATCCAGGGCAGCCAGTTGCGCTTGATACCAGGGCTGGCGCACCGCTTCCAGGAGCCGTTCAAGCAGCCGCTACTGGGGGCGGTGCTGCCCTACCTGCAGGCGCACCGCCAGGATGTGACGCATATCGCCGGGCTTTGAACCCACCGCGGGGCAAGCCCGCTCCCACGTTGCATGCCTCTACGTGAAGCGTGGGAGCGGGCTTGCCCCGCGATGGGTTCAGTGCAACCGCACCCACAAGGTCACCAGCACCGTTGCGGCCATCAGCCAGGCCACCGTCGCCAGGGCCAGCGAGGCTTCCAGGCGCATGCGGTCGACCAGCACATACAGCGTGGCCAGGTACACGAAGTACGGAATGATCGACCACATGCCAAACAGGATGGTGGTCTTCAGGTCCGCCAGCGAGCGGCCCTTGCCGACGATGTAATGGGCGATCAGGGCAAAGGTCGGGAACAGCGGCACCAGCCCTGCGATGTAGTAGTTGCGGGTCTTCGACAGGATCGCCAGAAGCACCACCACGCCGGCGCCCAGCGCCGCTTTGAATACCAGGTCCACGTTGTATTTCCAGGTTGGGGTCGGGTCAGCCGAGGCCGTATTTCTTCACTTTGTCGAACAGGGTGGTCTTGGCCATGCCCAGCTCCTGGCTAGCCTGGCTGAGGTTGCCGCCGGTGCGCTGCAGGGCGTCGCTGAGCAGGTTACGTTCGAAGGCTTCCACCGCCTCGGCAAAGCCCAGGCCCTGGCTGGCACCGCCGCTGGGGCCCTTCTTGAACGCCGGCAGGCCCAGGGCGTAGCGCTCGGCGACGTTGCGCAGTTCGCGCACGTTGCCGGGCCAGTCGTGGGCCAGCAGGCGCGATAGGGTCTGGCTGTCGAGCTCGGGCGTTTCGCGGTCAAAGCGCAGCGCCGACTGCTGCAGGAAATGCTCGAACAACTGGCGCACGTCTTCGCGGCGTTCGCGCAGCGGCGGCAGCTCCAGGGTGACCACGTTCAGCCGGTAGTACAGGTCGCTGCGAAACTGCCCGCTCTGGCCCAGTGCGTCGAGGTCGGACTTGGTGGCGGCGATCACCCGGCAGTCCACCGGGATGCTCTGGTTGGACCCCAGGCGTTCCAGGGTGCGCTCCTGCAGCACGCGCAGCAGCTTGATCTGCAGGTTGATCGGCATGCTCTCGACCTCGTCGAGGAACAGCGTGCCGCCATTGGCGTGCTCGATCTTGCCGATGCGGCGCTTGCCGGCGCCGGTGAAGGCATTGGCCTCGTGGCCGAAAATCTCGCTCTCGAACAGGTTCTCCGGCAGGCCGCCGCAGTTCAGTGCCACGAACGGCTGGCCCTGGCGCCGGCTGAAGTCATGCAGGCAGCGGGCGACCAGCTCCTTGCCGGTACCGGTCTCGCCTTCGATCAGCACGTTGGCCGAGGTGTCGGCGACGTTGGCGATCAGCTCGCGCAACTGCT
Organism: Pseudomonas xanthosomatis; assembly: GCF_019139835.1. NCBI lineage: Bacteria > Pseudomonadati > Pseudomonadota > Gammaproteobacteria > Pseudomonadales > Pseudomonadaceae > Pseudomonas > Pseudomonas xanthosomatis. The sequence goes on from NZ_CP077075.1 coordinate 2,013,828, forward strand.
CCATGGCCGCAGAGCGGCCGATGATGCGGCTTTGCAGGTTGCTTTGCCCGGCCAGTTGGCGGCGCAGGGCCACCACCTCGCGGGACAGCCCGCGCTGCTCCAGCGCGCGGCGCACCACATCCACCAGGCGCTCCGGTGAAAAGGGCTTTTCCATGAAGTCGTAGGCGCCATTGCGCATGGCCCCCACTGCCATGTCGATGTCGCCGTGGCCGGTGATCAACACCACCGGCAGGCTGCGGTCGCGGGCCTTGAGCCGGTTGAGCAGCTCCAGGCCGTCGATGCCGGGCAGGCGGATATCGCTGACCACGATACCGGCAAAATCATCGCCGATACGCTCGAGGGCCTGCTCGGCGCTGCCGACGCCCTCGCAGGCGATGTCTTCCAGGGCCAGCGCCTGCTGGCAGCCGAGCAGCACATGCGGGTCGTCTTCTACGATCAGGACGGTAAGGGGCGCTTGGGTCATGGGTGCTCTGCCGTTTCGCTGGGGGGAGTGGCCAGGGGCAGGGCGAGGACGAACGCGGTACCGCCACCGGCGGGGTGTTCGACGCTCAGGGTGCCCTTGGCAGCGGTGGCCAGGCTGGCCGACAAGGTCAGGCCCAGGCCCAGGCCGTGCTCGCCCGGTTTGGTGGTGAAGAAGGGTTCGAACAGGTGCTTGCGCGCTTCGGGGTCAATGCCGTGGCCGTTGTCGCGCACCCGCAGGCGGTATTTGTCGCCCTGTACCTCGCCTTCGAGCCACAGCTGAGGCTGCGGCTGGCTGGCCATGGCGTCCAGGGCATTGCCGATCAGGTTGACCAGGATCTGCTCCAGGCGGGTCTGGTCGATGGCCAGTTGCTGGTCGTCGAACTGGCGGTGCAGGTGGCAGGCGCCGATGCGTTCGTTGAGCACTTGCAGGGTGGCATCGACGGCCTTGTCCAGCGAGGCCTGGCCGCTGTCGTCGCCGCGCCGGGCGAACGAGCGCAGGCTGGCGGTGATGCGGCCCATGCGATCGATCAGCTCGTTCATGGTGCGCAGGTTGGTGCTGGCGGTGTCCAGCGCGCCGCGCTCGAGAAAACGCACGGTATTGCCCGACAGGGTGCGCAGCGCCGCAAGTGGCTGGTTGAGCTCGTGGGCGATGCTGGTGGACATCTGCCCGATGGCGGCCAGCTTGCCGGCCTGTACCAGCTCGTCCTGGGCGTGGCGCAGGGTCTGTTCGGCGTGGCGGCGTTCGCGAATCTGCCCCTTGAGGCGTTCGTTGCTGGCGCGCAGGTCGGTGGTGCGCTCGGTGATGCGCCGTTCCAGCTGGCTGTTGGCTTCTTCCAGTGCTTCGCGGGCGGCCAGGCGGGTGGCGATCACCTTGCGCCGTTCGTTCCAGGCAATGCCGAGGATCGCCAGCAGGGCAAAAGCCACGCCCACCAGAATGCCCTGCACCATGGACTCGCGGCGCAGGTCCTGCAGCGGGGTCAGCAGGGTGAAGTGCCAGGGGGTGTCGACCAGGCGCCGGGTCTGGGCCAGGTAGGCCACCTCGCGCTGCTTGCCCTTGTCGGTCTCGCTGTTGGCCGGGAAGGTGAGCTTTTCGACGCCATCGGCCAGGGTCTCGCGGGCCAGGGGTTGCAGCTCGTTCAGCGGCCACCAGTAGTACTGCAGGCTGCGCGCCAGGCGTTCCTTGATTTGCGGGGTCAGCGGGCGTACCGACTTGAGCCGCCGCGCCGGGTCGCTGGAAAGGATGATGATGCCGTTCTCGTCGCTGACGAAGGCTTCCAGGCGGGCGCGCTGCCAGCGCTCTTCCAGCGTATCCAGGCGCACCTTGATCACCGCCACGCCGATGATCTTGCCGTGCTCTTCAAGCCCGTGGGCCAGGTAGTAGCCGGCTTCACCGGTGGTGCTGCCGATGCCGTAGAAACGCCCGGGCTCGCCGCGCACGGCGTCCTGGAAGTAGGCACGAAAAGCCAGGTCTTCACCCAGGAACGAGTCGGCGTCGCGCCAGTTGCTGGTGGCCTGTACCCGGCCGTTGGTGTCGAGCACGAAGATCGCCCGGCTGCGGCTGCGCCGGTTCAGGCCTTCGAGGTATTCGTTGACGGCCTGGCGGTTGCCGCCGTCGGGGTCGGTGAGCAGCAGAGACACGCTGTCTTCCAGCTCGAGCAGGCTGGGCAGGTAGGTGTACTTGCTGATTTCGCTCTCGACCGTGCGCGCGTGCAGCTCGAGGGCGCGCTCGCCGTTCTCGCTCAGGGTACGGATGCCGTTGTTCTCGCTGATCATGAAGCCGGCAAAACCCAGCCCGACCATCAGCAGGATGACCAGGGGCGGCAGCAGCAATTGGCGGATCAGGCGGGATTTCACGGCGGGCTGGGCAGGGCGAAGGAGCGAAGGGTCGCATTTCATCACAGTGGCCTTGTCACGACCAGCATCCGCTGCCCGGGCGGGCAGCGGAGCCGGGCCCTGTTTAGTGCTGCAGGATCTTGCTGAGGAAGTGCTGGGTGCGCTCGTGGCGGCCTTCGGGGTTGCCGAAGAAGTCTTCCTTCTGGCAGTCCTCGATGATGTTGCCCTTGTCCATGAAGATCACCCGGTTGGCGACCTTGCGGGCAAAGCCCATCTCGTGGGTCACGCACATCATGGTCATGCCCTCGTGGGCCAGTTCGACCATCACGTCCAGTACTTCGTTGACCATTTCAGGGTCCAGCGCCGAGGTCGGTTCGTCGAACAGCATGACGATCGGGTCCATCGACAGCGCACGGGCGATGGCCACGCGCTGCTGCTGGCCGCCGGACAACTGGCCGGGATGCTTCTTGGCGTGGGCGCCAAGGCCGACGCGGTCGAGCAGGGCCAGGCCCTTCTTGGTGGCTTCGGCTTCACTGCGGCCGAGCACCTTGCGCTGGGCGATGGTGAGGTTTTCGGTGATGGTCAGGTGCGGGAACAGCTCGAAGTGCTGGAACACCATGCCCACCCGCGAACGCAGCTTGGGCAGGTTGGTCTTGGGGTCGGCGATGGAGGTGCCGTCGACCACGATGTCGCCTTTCTGGAACGGCTCCAGCGCGTTGACGCACTTGATCAGGGTCGACTTGCCCGAGCCGGACGGCCCGCACACCACCACCACTTCACCCTTCTTGACCTCGGTGCTGCAGTCGGTCAGCACCTGGAAGTCCCCGTACCACTTGTTGACGTTCTTGATGGAAATCATACGGTGATCCTTTTTTGCAGGCGCTTGACCAGCCACGAAGCGGAGAAGCTGATGATGAAGTAGACGACACCGGCGAAGATCAGGAACTCATGGGAGCGCCCGATGATGTCGCCGTTGGCACGCGAAGAGTTGAGGAAGTCGACCAGGCCCACGGTGTAAACCAGCGAGGTGTCCTGGAACAGGATGATGCTCTGCTGCAGCAGTAGCGGGGTCATCTTGCGAAACGCCTGGGGCAGGATGATCAGGCGCATGACCTGGCCGTAGGTCATGCCCAGGGCCTGGGCGGCGCCCATCTGGCCCTTGGAGATCGACTGCACGCCGGCACGCACGATTTCGCAGAAGTACGCCGCCTCGAACATCATGAACGCCACCACGCACGAGGTGAACGCACCGACCGGGGTGTCTTCGCCGGTGATCCAGCGCAGCACGAACGGCACCGCCAGGTAGAACCAGGTGATTACCAGCAGCAGCGGGATGGAGCGGAAGTAGTTGACGTAGGCCCCGGCCAAGTTGGCCAGCAGCTTGCTCGACGACAGGCGCATCAGGGCCAGCACGGTGCCCAGGGCGATACCGCCGACCACGCCCATCACCATCAGTTGCAGGGTCAGCAGCATGCCGTCCCACAGCGCCGGCAGGGCAGGGATGATTTCGCTGAAGTCCATTTCCATTTACTTGCCCCCCACGGAAATCAGGCCAGGCACGGCGACTTTCTTCTCGACCATGCGCATCAGCAGCATCAGGCCCATGTTCAGGGTGAAGTAGATCAGCGTGGCCAGGGTGAACGCCTCGAACAGGTTGGCGGAAAACTCGGCCGTCTGTTTGGTCTGTGCCAACAGCTCCATCAGGCCGATCAGCGAGGCCACCGAGGAGTTCTTGAACACGTTGAGAAATTCGGAGGTAAGCGGCGGAATGATGATCCGGTAGGCTTGTGGCAGCAGCACGTTGCTGTAGATCTGCGACAGGCTGAAGCCCATGGCGCGGGCAGCGGCTTCCTGGCCGCGGGGCAGCGCCTGGATACCGGTACGCACCTGTTCGCAGACCCGGGCAGCGGTGAACAGGCCCAGGCAGATGACCACGCTGATCAGCGCCGAGGTGGTCGGGTTGAGGTCCTGCTTGAACCACTCCTGCAGGCCTTCGGGCAGCAGGTCGGGGACCAGGAAGTACCAGATGAACAGCTGCACCAGCAGCGGCACGTTGCGGAACAGCTCGACGTAGGCGGTGGCGATCCCTGACACCAGACGGTTGGGCACGGTGCGCATGACGCCGAGGACCGACCCCAGCAGCAGCGCGATGATCCAGGCGGAGATGGCGATGGCGATGGTCCAGCCCAGACCGGTGATGTACCAGTCCAGATAGGTCTCGCTGCCCACGCCGGTGGACTTGAAGAACACGCCCCAGTCCCAGTTGTAATTCATCGGGATTTCCCCTCAGACGGTTGTTTCACGGGCACCTTCGAGCTTCCAAGGGCGCTGGGCGCCCTCGGAAGAAGGGTAGACACTTAATCAGTGGCCTGTCGGAACGATTCGCGCAGTTGAGCGCCAGGCCACTATCTGCAGCTGAGGATCAGGACTGCTTGTCGTCGGCGGCCTTGTCGGTCGGCTCGGCGATCAGTTTTTTCAGCTCGTCGCTCATCTTGAACTGCAGGTTCAGGCCTTTTGGCGGGATCGGCTGCTGGAACCACTTGTCGTAGCTCTTGTTGACTTCACCGGACTTGTAATAAGCAACGATGGCGTCATCGACGGCTTTCTTGAACGCTGCGTCTTCCTTGCGCACCATGCAGCCGTAGATTTCGTACGACTGCGGGGTGCCGGTGATGACCCAGTCAGACGGCTTGCGCGCCTTGGCCATTTCACCGGCCAGCAGGGCGTCGTCCATCATGAAGGCCACGGCGCGGCCGCTTTCGAGCATGTTGAAGGCTTCGCCGTGGTCTTTTGCCGAGATCACGTTCATCTTCATCTGCTTGTCGGCGTTCATCGCCTTGAGCAGGCGCTCGGAGGTGGTGCCTGCGGTGGTCACCACGTTCTTGCCGGCCAGGTCCGGGAAGTCTTTATAGGATGGCTGGCCATCCTTGACCTTGGTCAGCAAGCGGGTACCGACTTCGAAGATGCCTACAGTGAAGCCGACCTGCTGCTGGCGCTCGACGTTGTTGGTGGTGGAGCCGCACTCAAGGTCGACGGTGCCGTTTTGTACCAGCGGGATGCGGGTTTGCGAGGTGACGAGGTTGTACTTGACCTTGATGTCGGTGCCCAGTTGCTTCTTGAGCGCTTCGACGACGGCCAGCTGGATGTCGTGGGAGTAGCCTACCGGTGTAGTGCTGCCGGCCAGGTAGGAGAACGGGATGGAGGAGTCGCGGTGGCCCAGGGTGATGGTGCCCGAGTCCTTGATCTTCTTGAGCGTGCCGGTCAGTTCTTCAGCCATGACTGGCGACGAGATGACAGCAGCCGCGATGGCGGCGCCCAGCAATTGACGAACGATGCGCATCAAATTTTCCTCGACGTGTTTGTTTTTTTTATGGAGCCGTTGGCGGACTCTTTCGTTCAACGAATACAGCATCCAGTGTGGTGCATTCGGCTTCCAAGTGTAGAGCATGACTCGTGCCAAGCTCTGATGTTGATCATAACGGCGCGAAATCATTGGGGATTAATCTTTTCTTACGATTGCTTTGTAAGAATTTTCGTACGGGCTTCCGAACGAATTGTATGGCTGCATTCGGAAATCCGAATGAGTGGCGGTAGCTGTCTACGGCCTGGACGCTTGGCAAAGCGCGTTTGCTGGTGGCTTTGCCCAGGAGCACCGCCATGCCGTTCGACCACCTACCCGCTGACACTGTCGATCACTCGAACTGCTGCGCCTGAGGTTGCACGACAATCCGCTGGAGCAACGCGCGCTAGAGCGCCTGGACGAAGTCTCGGAGTCTTCCAGCGAGTCTTCCGGCGCCTCGACGCGCAGGGCGTCCTTCACCCATGGCGAGGTCAACGAGGCCTTGCTCGACAGCCTGTTGATCGATACTCGCCCCGAACAGCGGGCCGCGCGGCAGCCATGTGGCACCGGTTGCAGGCAGAAACGCAAGCCTTGGATCTGTTCATTTTCATTGCCGATCTGGCCAACAGCACAGACTTCCGGGCGACCCCACAGGCCTATCGTGGGCGGATCTGGCGCATTCTCGAGGCCTGTGACCTGCATGAGACCCTGCGTGTTCGGGCGTTCACCGAGGCGGGAGGGGGTTGTGCCTGCGAGGATCGCCTGCTGTTGATCCTCAGCCAGCTGGAAACCGCCGTGCTGGCTGAGGAGGCGGTAGCCGGTGGGCCGGCTAGCCAGGTCGAGAGTTATGCCAGGGAGCGTTACGCCGAGCGCTTCGAGGCACTGGAGCAGGAGGCCAGCAGTGGCGCGCGGGTTGCTGGTAGTGATGCGCTGCGCCGGGAGCTCGAGCTCCAGAAGCAGCAACTATTGAAGCGGCTGGCGCGCAAGGCCTATGACCGTACGCAGCCTTGAAGGCCAATGGGGCCGCCTTGCGGCCCTTCGCGGGGGCTGTCAGGCTGCTTCGACCCGACCGCGTTTCGCTTTCGCGCAGCCCAGATAGTCCACCAACACCTGCTGCTCCGCCGCACTGGTGAACAGGCCCAGCTTGGTGCGGCGCCAGAGAATGTCATCGGCATCCACCGCCCACTCTTCGGCTTGCAGGTAATCCACCTCGCGGGTGAACAGGCCGCCGCCAATGGCACGGCCGAGGTCTTCCGGGCCGTTCACGCCATCGAGCAGGTGCCACACGCGGCTGCCGTAAGTCACGGCCCAGCGCTTGGCGATATCTACCGGCAGCCAGCCATGGCTGGCCAGCACGGAATCGACCAAGGCTTGCACGGTGGTCATGTTCTCGCCGCCTGGCAACGGCGCATCGGCGGTCCAGCTGCCGCGCATCTGGGTGAAGAACGGCTTGAGTTCGGCCATGGCCGATTCGGCCAGCTTGCGGTAGGTGGTGAGCTTGCCGCCGAACACCGACAGCAGCGGCGCCTCGCCTGCGCCGGCAGACAGCGCCAGGGTGTAGTCGCGGGTCACCGCCGAGGGGTTGTCCGACTCGTCGTTGCACAGCGGGCGTACGCCGGAGTAGGTGTGCAGGATGTCGGCGCGGTCCAGTTGATGGTTGAAGTGCTCGTTGACCACCTTGAGCAGGTAGTCGGTCTCCTGCTCGGTGATCGCCACCTGGGCCGGGTCGCCGCCGTATTCGCGGTCGGTGGTGCCGACCAGGGTGAAGCGCTCCAGGTAGGGAATGCAGAACACGATGCGCTGGTCTTCGTTCTGCAGGATGTAGGCGTGCTCGCCTTCGTACAACCGCGGCACGATCAGGTGGCTGCCCTGGATCAGGCGGATGCCATATGGCGCATCGAGCTTGAGGTCGTCCTTGATGAAGTTGGCGACCCACGGGCCGGCGGCGTTGACCAGGGCGCGGGCACGGATGGTCTGCAGGCTGCCGTCGGCGTGCTGAAGTTCGACCTGCCACAGGCCATCGACACGCTCGGCACGCAGGCAACGGGTACGGGTATGGATGTGCGCGCCCTTTTCACGGGCGGCCATGGCGTTGGTTACCACCAGGCGGGCGTCGTCCACGGCGCAGTCGGCGTATTCGAAGCCACGGGTAATGGCCGGCTTGAGCGGGTAGCCCGGGCCGAAGCGCAGGCTGCGCGAGGCGCCCAGGCGCTTGCGTTTGCCCAGGTGGTCATACAGGAACAGGCCGGCGCGGATCATCCAGGCGGGGCGCAGGTGCGGGCGGTGCGGCAGCACGAAGCGCATCGGCTTGACGATGTGTGGGGCCTTGGCCAGCAGCACCTCGCGCTCGGCCAAGGCTTCGCGCACCAGGCGGAATTCGTAGTGCTCCAGGTAGCGCAGGCCGCCGTGGATCAGCTTGCTGCTGGCTGACGAGGTGTGCCGGGCCAGGTCGTCCTTTTCGCACAGGAACACGCTCAGGCCACGCCCGGCGGCATCGGCGGCAATACCCACGCCATTGATGCCACCGCCGATCACGGCGAGGTCGTAACAGTCAAGCGGTTGTGGCGAAACGGGCTGGGACACGGCAAGGCCTCCTGGGCTGTTCATAGCGAATATGAACATTGATGTTCGTTTTCGAAAATACTAGCGCAATGAACAGGCGGTCGCCAGTCAGTCTTCATAGAAAAAACTGATCAGATGACAATCAAGTGAACATAAACGAACAGATAACCTGTTGGAGCCCGCTTGCCTGCAATAGCGTCCGTGCCGGTAGACGCTATTGCAGGGCCAGCCCCATCGCCGGCAAGCCGGTTCCTACAGGGGGGCTCAAACCACCTCGAGGCGGATCTTGTGCTGGTTGAGCTGCTGGGTGAGGGCGGGGGTGGGGGGCTGGTCGGTCACCAGGCAGTCGATCAGGCTGATCGAGCCCAGGCGAACCATGGCATTGCGGCCGAACTTGCTGGAGTCGGCGGCGAGGATCACCTGGCGGGCATTGGCGATGATTGCCTGGGAAACCCGCACTTCTTGATAGTCGAAGTCCAGCAGGCTGCCGTCTTCGTCGATGCCGCTGATGCCGACCACGGCAAAGTCGACCTTGAACTGGCTGATGAAGTCGACGCTGGCCTGGCCGACCACGCCGCCGTCGCGGCGCACCGTGCCGCCGGCCACCAGCACCTCGAAGTCATCCTTGGCGCCGAGGATGGCCGCCACGTGCAGGTTGTTGGTGATGATCTTCAGGTGGTTGTGGTTGAGCAGCGCGCGGGCGATGGATTCAGTGGTGGTGCCGATGTTGATGAACAGCGAGGCATGGTCGGGGATTTGCCGGGCCACGGCTTCGGCGATGCGCTGCTTTTCGTCGCGCATCTGGTCGGCACGCATGGCGTAGGCGGTGTTCTCGATGCTTGAGTCATAGGCCGCGCCACCGTGGTAGCGGCGCAGCAGGTTCACTTCGGCGAGCTGGTTGATATCGCGGCGGATGGTCTGGGGGGTGACGACGAACAGCTGCGCCATTTCCTCGATGCTGACGTAGCCGCGTTCGCGTACCAGCTCGAGGATTTGTTGTTGGCGTGGGGGCAGATTCATGGGCGGTCCTTGGGGGCTGCCGGACAAATGCTGCAATGATGCCGTAGGACGTTGTGTAGGACCAGCGCGGTTTTTGCGCAAACGTTCAGCCTGGCATCGCGGGGCAAGCCCGCTCCCGCGGGGGCGGCGCTTGCTTCAGGCCTGTGCTGTACCTGTAGGAGCCGGCTTGCCGGCGACGAGGCCGGCTCAGGCAGCACAAGACAGTTAGTTGTTCCCGCGGGTGCCCTGCGCTGCGGTCGATATCAGGCGTCGTGGTCTTCCCAGTCGCGGGTACGGTCCACGGCCTTGCGCCAGCCTTTGTAGAGCTTTTCTTTCGAGGCTTCATCCAGCTGCGGGCTGAACTCGCGTTCGATGATCGCCTTGTCGCGCAACTCGTCCAGGCCGCTCCAGAAGCCGCAGGCAAGGCCGGCCAGGTAGGCGGCGCCAAGGGCGGTGGTTTCGCGCATTTTCGGGCGCTCGACGCAGGTGCCGAGGATGTCGGCCTGGAACTGCATGAGGAAGTTGTTGGCCACCGCGCCGCCGTCCACACGTAGCTCGCTCAGGCGCTGGCCGCAGTCCTGCTGCATGGCGTCGAGCACGTCGCGGGTCTGGTAGGCGATCGACTCGAGCGCGGCGCGGATGATGTGGTCGACCTTGACCCCGCGGGTCAGGCCGAACAGCGCGCCACGGGCATACGGGTCCCAGTAGGGGGCACCCAGGCCGGTGAAGGCGGGCACCAGGTACACGCCGTTGCTGTCCTTGACCTTGCTGGCAAAGTATTCGGTGTCGTGGGCGTCGTTGACGATCTTCAGCTCGTCACGCAGCCACTGCACGGTGGAGCCGCCGTTGAACACCGCGCCTTCCAGTGCGTAGGCCACTTCGCCGCGCGGGCCGCAGGCGATGGTGGTGAGCAGGCCGTGGGACGATTTGACCGCCTGGCTGCCGGTGTTCATCAGCAGGAAGCAGCCGGTGCCGTAGGTGTTCTTGGCCTGGCCGGCCTCCACGCACATCTGGCCGAACAGCGCCGATTGCTGGTCGCCGGCGATACCGGCGATGGCGATGCCGCTTTTGGTGTGGCCGTAGACCTCGGACGATGGGCGTACTTCGGGCAGCATCTGCCGTGGGATGCCGAGGATCTCCAGCAGCTTGTCGTCCCACTGCAGGCTGTGGATGTTGAACATCAGGGTGCGCGAGGCGTTGGTGTAGTCGGTGACGTGCACCTTGCCGCCGGAGAATTTCCAGATCAGCCAGCTGTCGACGGTGCCGAACAGCAGCTCGCCGCGCTCGGCGCGTTCGCGGGCGCCTTCGACATTGTCGAGGATCCACTTGAGCTTGGTGCCGGAGAAGTACGGGTCGGTGACAAGGCCCGTGGCTTCGCGGATGTAGTCTTCGTGGCCGTCACGCTTGAGCTGGGCGCAAATCTCGGTGCTGCGACGGCACTGCCAGACGATAGCGTTGTACACCGGGCGGCCAGTTTGCTTGTCCCACACCACGGTGGTTTCACGCTGGTTGGTGATACCGATGGCGGCCACCTGGGCGTGGCTGATACCCGCCTGGGCCAAGGCCTCGACCATGGTTGCGCTTTGCGTGGCGAAGATTTCCATCGGGTCGTGCTCGACCCAGCCCGCTTGCGGGTAGTGCTGGGCGAATTCGCGCTGCGAGGTGCCGACCACGTTGGCGTCGCGGTCGAAGATGATGGCCCGCGAACTGGTGGTGCCCTGGTCCAGGGCGATGATGTAGTTCTTGTCCAGGGTGTCTGTCATGTCGATGGCCTTGCACGAAATGGGAGTAGGTCAGGGCGTGGCGGGCGTTCTCGCCCGGCGCTGGCGTCAGGAAACCTGGGTGTCGCCCTGCGGAGTATCGTCTGCTTGTGCGGCTGCGGCCTGCGCACTTGGCAGGTTGCGGGCAATCAGCCCGCGGTACAGGGCCGCGCCCAGGCTGGCGCCGAGGATCGGGGCGAACACCGGCACCAGGAAATACGGAATGTCGCGCCCGCCAGTAAAGGCCACTTCGCCCCAGCCGGCCAGGAAGGTCATCAGCTTGGGCCCGAAATCACGTGCCGGGTTCATCGCAAAACCGGTCAGCGGGCCCATGGCGCTGCCGATCACGGCAATCAGCAGGCCGATCAGCAGCGGCGCGGTGGCGCCCCGGGGCAGGCCATTGTTGTCGTCGGTCAGGGCCATGATCACGGCCATCAGGATGGCCGTGATCACCACCTCGACCAGGAACGCCTGGCCGGTGGACAGCGCCGGGTGCGGGTAGGTGGAGAACACCGAGGCCAGCTCCAGGCTGGCCTGGCTGCCGCGCAGCATGCCGTGGGCTTGTTCGAAATCGAAGAACAGGTTGCTGTACAGCGTGTATACGAGCGCGGCGCCGCAGAACGCGCCGCACACTTGGGCGAGGATGTAGAAGGGCAGTTTGCGCTTGTCGAAGCCGGCGAACAGGGTGAGGGCGATGCTCACTGCCGGGTTCAGGTGCGCGCCGGAAACACCGGCGGTGAGGTAGATGGCCATGCTCACGCCAACCCCCCAGATGATGCTGATTTCCCAAAGGCCGAAGCTGGCGCCTGCGACCTTGAGCGCGGCGACGCAGCCGGTGCCGAAGAAGATGAGCAGCGCGGTGCCGATGAACTCGGCCATGCATTGGGCGGACAGCGTGGGCTGGCGTAGAGCAGTCGTCATGTATTGACCTCGGTTCTTGTTGTTGTGAGGCGCTGGGCGCTCGACAGCAATTAGCCCAGCGCCAATCCCCATTGACGTCAGGCGGGTTACATCAGGTGCACCTAATAAGTGCACCGCTTATTCAGAAACGAAAAAATATAGACAAGAAACGCTGATGTCAAAGGTCGAAAATGAACGTTCAGCCACATTCTGACTGCCGCGGCGCCCCGTGAATCCATAGCCGCTGCTCTAGCCCGGGGGCGTGCTGGATGGCGCCGGGCATTTGCCCTAAAGTAGCGCCGACCTGTGATCGACTGGAGCCGTTGATGACCCCCGCCCTGGACCTGCTGAAAAAGGCGCGTGCCGAACACCGCGTGCACAGCTACGAACATGACCCGAAAACGGCCTCTTACGGCCTGGAGGCGGCGGAAAAGCTCGGCCTTGACCCGCAGCGGGTGTTCAAGACGTTGCTGGCCAGTAGCGAGAAGGGCGAGTTGCTGGTGGCGGTGGTGCCGGTGGTGGGCACCCTCGACCTCAAGGCGCTGGCACAGGCCGCAGGCGTAAAGAAATGCGAAATGGCCGACCCTCAGGCGGCTCAGCGCTCTACCGGTTACCTGGTGGGCGGCATCAGCCCGCTGGGGCAGAAGAAGCGCCTGCGCACGTTCATAGACCAGTCTGCGCAACAGCATGAAACCATTCATGTGAGTGCTGGCCGGCGGGGGCTGGAGGTCGAACTGGCAGCAGCGGTGCTGGCAGAGCACACCCAGGGGCAGTTTGCCGGGATTGGCCGCGGCTGAGCCTGCTGGCTGGTCTGGCGAGGCCGCTCCTAAAAAGGGCGCAGCAGCTGGATCTGTATGGTCACAAATATCTGCACTCTGTCACTGTTCGCCTGGCGCGCCTTGCCCCATGCTCGGCCCTCGATAACCAGGACAGAAGGACCGTGTCATGCAGTTGCACTTTCATCAGGTCGACGCCTTCAGTGACCGCCCGTTCGCCGGCAACCCCGCCATGGTCTACCTGCTCGAACGGTGGCTCGACGAAGCGCTGATGCAGCGTATCGCCGCCGAGCACAACCTGGCCGAGACCGCATTCGTGGTGGCCAACGGCGAAGCCTACGAGATCCGCTGGTTCACCCCCACCACCGAAGTGCCGCTGTGCGGCCATGCCACCCTGGCCAGTGCCTATGTGCTGTTCGAGGTGTACGGCGAGCAGAAGCCGCGCCTGGACTTCTACAGCCAGTCCGGCCCCTTGAGTGTCAGCCGTGAGGGTGATCGCCTGTTGCTGGACTTCCCGCGCATCGACCCGCAACCGGTGGACCAGCCGCTACCGGTGGCCGAGGCGCTGGGTTGCGAGGTGCTTGAGGTGCGCCACAGCAAGGGGAAGGAGCTGTTTGTGGTATTGCCGTCGGAGCAGGCCGTGCGCGACTGTACGCCGGACATGGCTGCAGTGGCCAACCTGCCTGGGCTTGGGGTGATCGTCACCGCGCGCGGTGACCAGCATGATTTCGTCTCGCGCTACTTCGCCCCGGCCATCGGCATCCCTGAAGACCCGGTGACCGGCTCTACCCATTGCCTGCTCATTCCGTACTGGGCCGAGCGCCTGGGCAAGACCGAACTGCGTGCAGCCCAGCGCTCGGCGCGCGGCGGCGAGCTGTTCTGCAGGCTGGAAGGGGAGCGGGTGAAGATTGGCGGGCATGCCACGCGGGTGGCCAGCGGAACGTTGACGCTCTGAGCAGGTGCTGATGCGCAGGCTTGCATAATCCCTGTAGGAGCCGGCTTGCCGGCGATGAGGCCGGTAGCCATTCGTATCCAGGCCTGGCCCTATCGCCGGCAAGCCGGCCCTCATAGAACTGCACATAACTCATTGATTTAGCATGGACCTGTGGGAGCGGGCTTGCCCGCGAAGCAGGCGACGCGGTGTCTGGCACCGGCTTCGCCGGTGTTCGCGGGCAAGCCCGCTCCCACAGGGTCCGCGGCGGGCTCGTGCCCAGTTCTCTGCGTGACAGCGCAGCCCGAAAGGGCTGGGTGATCTCCTACAGGGAACGTGCTGCGTTGTCAGCCGTTGCTCAGTGCGCCGAGCTGTAACGGCGCACGCCGCTTTCCTGTGCGGTCAGCTGCGCGGCCACGCTGCCTGGCACCGGGAACAGCACCAGGTGGTCCGCCGCCACGGCAATCCCTACGTCCTGCCCGACCTGGTGGTCGATATGGCTGGGGAAGATCGCCTCGAGCTGGCTGCCGGTGGGCAGTTGCAGGCGGTACAGGGTGGAGGCGCCAAGGAAGCTCTTGCCGACGATCTGTGCTCGCAGCGCGCTGTCGGGCGCATGGATGATGTCGTCCGGGCGCAGCAGCACGTCTACCGAACTGCCCAGGGCCATGGTGTAGGCGCGGTTGCCGCGCAGCTCGCCAAGCTCGGTGGTGACCGCCTCGTGGCTGCTCATCTGGCCGCGGATGAAATAACCCTGGCCGATGAAGCTGGCCACGAACGGCGTTTGCGGTTCGTGGTAGAGGTTGTAGGGTGTGTCCCACTGCTCCAGACGGCCTTCCTTGAACACGCCGACCTGGTCGCTGACGGCAAAGGCTTCCTCCTGATCGTGGGTGACCAGGATGGCGCTGGTGCCGCGGCTCTTCAGGATGTCGCGTACCTCATGGCTCAGGCGCCGGCGCAGCTCCACGTCGAGGTTGGAGAACGGCTCGTCGAGCAGCAGCAGTTGCGGCTCGGGGGCCAGGGCGCGGGCCAGGGCGACGCGCTGCTGCTGGCCGCCGGACAGCTCGTGCGGGTAGCGCCCGCCTAGGCCGCCGAGCTTGACCAGCTCGAGCATCTCTTCGACCACCTCGGCCTGCTTGGGGTGCTTGCCGATGCCGAAGGCGATGTTCTGCGCCACGGTGAGGTGCGGGAACAGCGCGTAGTCCTGGAACACCATGCCGATGCGGCGCTTCTCGGGCGCCAGGGTGAAGCCTGCGCGGGAGATGACCTCGCCGGCCAGCTGGATTTCACCGTCGTGCACCGGCTCGAAGCCGGCGATGGCGCGCAGCGTGGTGGTCTTGCCGCAACCGGACGAGCCCAGCAGGCAACCGATGTCGCCTGCGTTCAGGTGCAGGTTGAGGTTCTGGACGATGCGCTGGTCGCCATAGCCGCAGGCGAGGTTGCGCAGGTTGAGCAGTAGGGGTTGACTCATGCGTGGTGGTAAGCCGGTTCTACAAGGAATTCCAGAAGGGCCTTCTGTGCATGCAGGCGGTTTTCAGCTTCGTCCCAGGCGACCGAACGCGGGTCGTCGAGCAGGTCGTGGCTGATTTCCTCGCCGCGGTGGGCGGGCAGGCAATGCATGAACAGGGCGTCGGGTGCCGCCAGGTCGAGCAGTTCGCGGGTGACCTGGTAAGGCGCGAAATGCGCCAGGCGCCGTGCAGTTTCCTCTTCCTGGCCCATGGAAGTCCAGACATCCGTGGTCACCAGGTGTGCGCCACGTACGGCTTCTTTCGGGTCACGGATGATCTGCACGCGCTCGCCACCCAGTTGCAGGAAGCGGGCATCGGGCTCATAACCTTCGGGGCAGGTGATGCGCAGCTGGAAGTCGAACTGGCAGGCGGCCTCGATGTACGAGTTGCACATGTTGAAGCCGTCGCCGATCCAGGTGACGGTCTTGCCCTGGATCGAGCCGCGGTGTTCGAAGAAGGTCTGCATGTCGGCCAGCAGCTGGCACGGGTGCGATTCGTCGGACAGGCCGTTGATCACCGGCACTTTGGAGTTGGCGGCGAATTCGGTGAGGGTGCTGTGGGCATGGGTGCGGATCATCACCGCATCGACCATGCTCGACAGCACGATGGCGCTGTCGGCGATGGGTTCGCCGCGGCCCAGTTGCGTGTCACGCGGCGACAGGAAGATGGCCTGGCCACCGAGCTGGATCATGCCGGCTTCGAACGATACGCGGGTGCGGGTGGAGGATTTTTCGAAGATCATGCCCAGCACGCGGTTTTTCAGGGGCTCGAACAGCACGCCGCGCTTGCGCAGGTCCTTCAGCTCGATGCCTCGGCGGATCACACCGAGCAATTCGTCGGTGGTGAAATCCAGCAGGGAGAGAAAGTGCCTAGCGCTCATGATTGACTACCTTATCTGCAACGGTGTGCAGGTCGACCGTATGGGTTTTGTTGACAACGGGAGTGACCTGCGGCGTAAGCCGCACGGGGCGGACGGAATAGGGAAAGGCGCAATACTATAATTAAATGTCGCCTCAAACCAAGAGGGGAAACAGTGCGTCTGTGTCAGCGAGTGTCGTAAACCCTTGCAGGCGTGCTGTTTTTTATTTGCTACAGCGGTTGTACACGCCCGGGCGCGCCTTTGGCAAACGCGCTGTCGCGAATCGCCTGCCTGATGTCGGCCGATTCACGCCGCGAAGTGCGCTGGCCGGGCCTGTTGCACCGGCGCATAGTCGGCGTTCAAGAACAACCAGGCAAAGGCGGCCATGACCACGACCCTGCATCACCGAGCCTGTCACCTGTGCGAGGCCATTTGCGGCCTGAACATCGAAGTCAGCGTCGAGCCCGACGGCCGGGCGCGTATCGCCTCGATCAAGGGCGATGCTCTAGACCCGTTCAGCCGCGGGCACATCTGCCCCAAGGCGGTGGCCCTGCAAGACATCCAAGAAGACCCGGACCGCCTGCGCCAGCCGCATCGGCGCGTTGGCGGGCAGTGGCAGGCGATCGGCTGGGACGAGGCCTTCGCCCTGGCTGCCGAGCGCCTGTGGGCGGTGCAGCAGGCCCATGGGCGCAACGCGGTGGCGGTGTACCAGGGCAACCCGAGCGTGCACAACTACGGGTTGATGACCCACAGCAACTACTTTCTCGGTTTGCTGAAAACCCGCAATCGCTTTTCTGCCACGTCGGTGGACCAGTTGCCCCAGCACCTGACCAGCCACCTGATGTACGGGCATGGGTTGCTGTTGCCTATCCCGGACATCGACCATACCGACTTCATGCTGATTCTCGGCGGCAACCCGCTGGCGTCCAACGGCAGCATCATGACCGTGCCCGATGTGGAGAAGCGCCTGAAGGCGTTGAAGGCCCGTGGCGGGCGGCTGGTGGTCATCGACCCGCGGCGCAGCGAGACCGCAGCGTTGGCCGACCAGCACCTGTTCATCCGCCCCGGCGGCGATGCGGCGCTGCTGGCTGCGCTGCTGCATACCTTGTTTGCAGAACACCTGGCCAGGGGCTCGCACCTGTCAGTCAATGGCCTTGAGCAGGTGCAGCAGGCCATCCAGCCGTTCGACGCCGACAGCATGAGCGCCCATTGCGGCATTCCGGCAGATGCCATCCGCCAGTTGGCACGGGACTTCGCCAGCGCCGGCAAAGCGGTGTGCTATGGGCGCATGGGCGTTTCTACCCAGGCCTTCGGCTCGCTATGCCACTGGCTGGTGCAACTGATCAACCTGGTCACCGGCAACCTTGACCGCGTGGGCGGGGCACTGTGCACCGAGCCTGCGGTGGACCTGGTGGCAACCACCTCGGGTGGGCATTTCAACCAGTGGCAGAGCCGCGTGTCCGGGCTGCCTGAGTACGGCGGCGAGTTGCCGGTGTCGGCCCTGGCCGAGGAAGTCCTGGTGCCCGGCGAGGGCCAGGTGCGGGCATTGGTGACGGTGGCCGGCAACCCGGTGTTGTCCACCCCCAACGGTCGGCGCCTGGACCAGGCGCTCGAGGGGCTAGACTTCATGCTCAGTATCGACCTGTACATCAACGAGACCACCCGCCACGCAGACCTGATCCTGCCGTCCACCTCGGCGCTGGAGAACGACCACTACGATTCCACCTTCAACCTGCTGGCGGTGCGTAATGTCACCCGTTTCAACCGGGCGATCCTGAGCAAGCCTGAAGGGGCGTTGCATGACTGGGAGATTTTCGTCGGGTTGGCCAAGGCCTTCGCCGCGCGGGCCCAGCTCGAGCTCAAGGCGACCCTGCCGCCTGCACAGATGATCGACTATGCCCTGCGCAAGGGGCGTTATGGCGATGATGCGCCACAGCGCTTGTCGCTGCAGGCCCTTGACCAGCACCCCCACGGCCTGGACCTGGGGCCGCTGCAGCCGAACCTTGCCGCCCGCCTGCGTACCCCAAACCAGGCCGTGGAGGCGGCGCCGGCGGTGTTGCTGGCCGACCTGCAGCGCTTGGCCAGCCAGGCCGCTCCAGAGCCTGGCCAGTTGCTGTTGATCGGCCGCCGCCATGTACGCAGCAACAACTCGTGGATGCACAACTTCCATCGCCTGGTCAAAGGCAAGCCGCGCCACCACCTGCTGATGCACCCCGACGATTTGCGCCAGCGCCAGTTGCAGGACGGCCAGACCGTACGCATCCGTTCGCGCACCGGGGTGATCGAGGTGCCGGTACAGGCCAGCGAGGAGATGATGCCCGGCGTGGTCAGCCTGCCCCATGGCTATGGCCACAACCGTGCGGGAGCGCAGTTGCAGGTGGCGGCGGTGCAGCCCGGTGTGAGTGCCAACGACCTGACCGACGAGCACCTGCGCGACGGCGTGTCGGGCAATGCCGCGCTCAATGGCGTGCCGGTGCAAGTGGAGGCCGCATGAAGATCGGCAAGGCCGAGCACGCTGCTCGGCTTTCCGATACAATGCGCCACCGTGGCGACGATCACGTCGCAAAGTTCAGCCGAGGTGCTTCATGGATATCATCGATACAATCAAAGAGCAGATCGCCAACAACACCATTCTGCTTTACATGAAAGGTTCGCCGAATGCCCCGCAGTGCGGCTTCTCGGCCAAGGCATCGCAAGCTGTGATGGGTTGTGGCGAAAAGTTCGCCTACGTCGACATCCTGCAGAACCCGGAAATCCGCGCCAACCTGCCCAAGTACGCCAACTGGCCGACTTTCCCGCAGCTGTGGGTGGCCGGTGAGCTGGTCGGCGGCAGCGACATCATGCTGGAAATGTTCGAAAAGGGTGAGCTGCAGACCCTGATCAAGGACGCGGCCGCCAAGGCCAAGGCTTCCGAAGCCTGATTCCGGGTTTTCCAGCCGGAATGCAAAAGCCCCGCGAATGCGGGGCTTTTTTGTTGGGGCTGTCGGGCCGCAAAAAGCATCGCCGGCAAGTCGGCTTCTACAGGGGATCCCTTGTAGGAGCCGGTTTGCCGGCGATGCTGTTCAGGGAACTTACTCTTCGCCCATCTGCGATTGCAGGTAGTTCTCGATAGTGATCTTGTCGATCAGGCCCAGCTGGGTTTCCAGCCAGTCGATGTGTTCTTCCTGGTCTTCGAGGATGTCTTCAAGCACATCGCGCGAACCGAAATCGCCAGCGGTTTCGCAGTGGGCGATGGCCGCCTTGAGGTCGCCGTGGGCTCTTTTTTCAAGCTTCAGGTCGCAGTCGAGCATCTCTTTGGTGTGCTCGCCGATCATCAGCTTGCCCAGGTCCTGGACGTTGGGGATGCCTTCGAGGAAGAGGATGCGCTTGATCAGCTTGTCAGCGTCCTTCATCGCCTGGATGGACTCTTTGTACTCAAGCTTGCCGATCTTGTTCAGGCCCCAATCTTCGTACATGCGGGCATGCAGAAAATACTGGTTGATTGCGACCAGCTCGTTTCCGAGGATCTTGTTGAGATGCTGGATGACGCTTACGTCGCCTTTCATGATGGGGTCCTGCCCTGTAGAAGTTGAGCCAATGAAAACAAGTTTGAGCCCGACAACTACCTATGTCAAACCTAAGTTATTGAATAATAAGTGAAATTTAATCGGAATAAGAATGTTTGTGAACCGCGTTAGAACGCTAACTTATTGAATTACAGGCATAAAAAAACCGGGCACTGGGCCCGGTTCTTCGAAATGGGTTGTTTACGCCGCGTTGAATTCAACGGGGTAGGGCAGGGCAGCCTGCTGACTGAGTTGCAGCTCGGTCAGGGTCTCGCGCACCACCTGCTTGGCGAGGCAGGCGCATTTGCCGCACTGGCTGGCGACGTTGGTGGCGGCTCGAACTTCCTTGTAGCTGCAGCATCCTTCGTAGATCGCATCGCGGATCTGTCCGTCGGTAACACCGACACAAAGACACACATACATAAAGGCTGACCATCGCGGGTGGATTCGATGGTTTGCAGAGTAATGGTAATGAGAATGCTTGTCAAAGCACTTTCTGGGAGGGCCGTGCTTGAGCGACCGGTGGCACAGATTCGGCCTGTCACGATAAGCCGTGTATGATGGTCGGCCTTTGCCGGTTCCGGGGGACGCGTTCCGCCCGGGCAAGGTTTTCCACCCCTCATCAGGAGAAATCGCATGAGCGTACTCGTTGGTAAAAAAGCCCCTGACTTCACCGTCCCGGCTGTTCTGGGCAATGGCGAAATCGTCGACAGCTTCAACCTGGCCTCGGCCATCAAGGGCAAGTACGGCCTGGTGTTCTTCTACCCGCTGGACTTCACCTTCGTCTGCCCGTCCGAGCTGATCGCCCTGGACCACCGCATCCCTGACTTCCAGGCGCGCAACGTCGAAGTGATCGGCGTTTCGATCGACTCGCACTTCACCCACAACGCCTGGCGTAATACCCCGGTCAACAACGGCGGCATCGGCCAGGTCAAATACACCCTGGCAGCCGACATGACCCACGAAATCTGCAAGGCCTACGACGTCGAGTCCGAAGGCGGCGTGGCTTTCCGTGGCGCGTTCCTGATCGACACCAACGGTGTTGTGCGTTCGCAGATCATCAACGACCTGCCACTGGGTCGTAACATGGACGAGCTGCTGCGCCTGGTCGACGCCCTGCAATTCCACGAAGAGCACGGCGAAGTCTGCCCTGCCAACTGGAAGAAAGGCGACAAGGGCATGAATGCTTCGCCAGAGGGCGTAGCCGCCTACCTGAGCGAGAACGCTGGCAAGCTGTAAAGCAGGTGTACAAAAAAACCGGCCCTGGTGGCCGGTTTTTTTGTGCTTCGAGTTTCAAGCTGCAAGCTACAAGAGAAGGCACGGCGTACGCGGTCTGCGCTCTCTTGCGGCCTATAGCTTGCAGCTTGCAACTGCCTTCAATCGTTGAAGTCGCGCCAGCCGCCCATTTCTTTCCAGCGATTGACGATGCCGCAGAACAGCTCGGCGGTCTTCTCGGTATCGTAACGCGCCGAATGCGCCTCACGCCCGTCGAAGTCGATGTCGGCGCTCTGGCATGCTCGCGCCAGTACGGTCTGGCCGTAGGCAAGGCCGGCCAGCGTCGCGGTGTCGAAGCTGGAGAACGGGTGGAACGGGTTGCGCTTGATGTCGTTGCGCGCCACCGCGGCGTTGAGAAAGCCCAGGTCGAAGCTGCTGTTGTGGCCAACCAGGATCGCCCGCTTGCAGCCGTTGGCCTTCAGCGCCTTGCGCACGCCACGGAAGATGTCGGTCAGCGCGCTCTCTTCGCTGACTGCCATGCGCAGCGGGTGGTCCAGCTTGATGCCGGTGAACTCCAGCGCAGCCTGTTCGATGTTGGCCCCTTCGAACGGTTCGACCCGGTAGAAGTAGGTGTGCTCGGGGAACAGGAAGCCCTTTTCGTCCATGCCGATGGTCACCGCGGCGATTTCCAGCAGGGCGTCGGTGGCGCTGTTGAAGCCGCCGGTCTCGACATCCACCACTACCGGCAGGTAGCCGCGAAAGCGCTCGGCCATGGGGTGGCGCGAGCCGCTGCTGGCCTGGCCGTCCTGTTCGTCGTCGTAGAGGTCTTCGCTCACGCGTTGTCCTCCAGCAGGCGCCAGTGCAGTTTTTCACCGGCACGCAGCGGGATCACGGTGTTGTCGCCGAACGGCAGGCTGGTAGGGGCGGTCCACTCGTCACGCACCAGGGTGATGGTGTCGGTGTTGCGTGGCAGGCCGTAGAAGTCCGGGCCGTGCTTGCTGGCAAAACCTTCGAGCTTGTCCAGCGCGTTGCGCTGCTCGAACGCCTCGGCATACAGCTCGATGGCGGCGTAGGCGGTGTAGCAGCCGGCACAGCCGCAGGCGTTTTCTTTGGCGTGCTGGGCGTGGGGTGCCGAGTCGGTGCCGAGGAAGAACTTCGGGCTGCCGCTGGTGGCCGCGTCCAGCAGCGCCACCTGGTGGGTGTTGCGCTTGAGGATCGGCAGGCAATAGAAGTGCGGGCGAATACCACCGACCAGCATGTGGTTGCGGTTGTACAGCAGATGCTGGGCAGTGATGGTGGCGCCGACGTTGGCCGGCGCCTCGGCGACGAACTGCGCGGCATCGCTGGTGGTGATGTGCTCGAACACCACTTTGAGCGTTGGGAAGCGTTCGACCAGGCGGCGCATGTGCTCGTCGATGAAGCGCTTCTCGCGGTCGAACACGTCGATCTCGCTGCGCGTCACTTCACCGTGCACCAGCAGCGGCATGCCGGTTTCGGCCAGCGCTTCGATGGCCGGGAAGATGTTGTCGATGCTGGTAACGCCGGAATCGGAGTTGGTGGTAGCGCCGGCCGGGTACAGCTTGGCGGCGTACACGAAGCCGCTGGCCTTGGCTGCGCGAACGTCCTCGGGGCTGGTGCGGTCGGTGAGGTACAGCACCATCAGCGGCTCGAAGCGGCTGCCGGCCGGGCGGGCAGCGAGGATGCGCTGGCGGTAGGCATCGGCTTCGACGGCATTGCGTACCGGCGGGACCAGGTTGGGCATGATGATGGCACGGCCGAAGGTGCGGGCCACATCAGCAACGGTATGGGGCAGGACGGCACCATCGCGCAGATGGATGTGCCAGTCGTCGGGACGCAGGAGGGTCAGGCGATCGGACATTGGGGATTCCAGGCGGGTCGAACTCAGGCGCCAATGCTACCGGAAAACCCCGGCCCGAGCACGGCTATCAAGTTTTCTGCGGGGCGTCCGATAGCCTTGGAGTAAGCCGTCAGAATTTGTGGAGCCGCCTGTGCGCCAGCGTTATCTAGCCCTGTTCACTCTCGTTGCCAGCCTTCCGGCCGGGGCAATGACATTCCAGACCCGCGTCGAGAGCGTCGCCTGGAAGGTCGAGGGGGACCAGTTCGAGTGCCGTCTGAGCCAGCCGATCGAAGGTTTCGGCAGTGGCGAATTCGTGCGCCGCGCCGGCGAGCAGCCGACCTTCCAGCTGCGTTCGGACAGCAACGTGCTGGGCGCAGGTTCCGCCACCCTGCTGGCCGCAGCGGCGCCTTGGCAGCCGGGGCGTGGTGACATCAACTTGGGCGCGGTACGCATGGCCCGTACCGGGGTGCTGTTCACCTCAAGCCAGGGCCAGGCCAGCCGCCTGATCAACGGGCTGCTGGACGGGCGCAGCACGGTGGTGCGCAACTACACCGGTGAAGGCGGGCGGCCCATGGAGGTGCGCGTGCTGCCGGTCAGCTTCGCCAAGGCCTACAGCGACTATCAAGTGTGTGCGGCCAAGCTGCTGCCGATGAACTACGACCAGATCCGTCAGACCCAGATCGGCTTCCCGGGCACGGGCCTGGAGCTGGACAGCTCGGCGCGGGCGCGCCTGGACGTGATCCTCGACTACCTGCGGGCCGACCCGTCGGTCAACCACATCGAGCTCGACGGCCACTCCGACAACAGCGGCAACCGCCTGACCAACCGCGACAACTCGCGGCGCCGGGCCCTGGCGGTGGCTGAATACCTCAAGGCCCATGGCGTGCCGGAAGAGCAGATCACCGTGCGCTTCCATGGCGAGCGCTACCCGCTGGTGAAGAACAACAGCGCGGCCAACCGCGCCCGCAACCGCCGGGTGAACATCCAGCTCGACCGCGTCACGCCCGTCGAAAAACCGGTAGAAGCACCGGTTGCGCCGCCAGCTCCGGCTGCAGCCCCAGCCAGCCCGGCTGCGGCACCAGTTGTGCCTGCCGCGCAGCCAGCCCCTGCGAAGAAGGCCTGAGCGCGACCGTTGGTCGCGCTGGCGACAGTTCCTGTCGCTTTGTCATCACAAGCTGTCGCCCCACTGTAAATTTTGCGGCAAGGCCGTTAGAATCGAAGGCTTTCCGTACAACCCCGTGGAGTGATGGCATGGCGGACGTAAAAAAGGTCGTACTGGCGTATTCCGGCGGCCTTGATACTTCGGTGATTCTCAAGTGGCTGCAGGACACCTACAACTGCGAAGTGGTGACCTTCACCGCTGACCTGGGCCAGGGCGAAGAGGTCGAGCCGGCCCGCGCCAAAGCCGAGGCGCTGGGCATTAAAGAAATCTACATCGACGACCTGCGCGAAGAGTTCGTGCGCGACTTCGTGTTCCCGATGTTCCGTGCCAACACCGTCTACGAAGGCGAGTACCTGCTGGGTACTTCCATCGCCCGCCCGCTGATCGCCAAGCGCCTGATCGAAATCGCCAACGAAACCGGCGCCGACGCCATTTCCCACGGCGCTACCGGCAAGGGTAACGACCAGGTACGCTTCGAGCTGGGTGCCTACGCGCTCAAGCCAGGCGTCAAGGTCATCGCACCATGGCGTGAGTGGGACCTGCTGTCCCGCGAGAAGCTGATGGGCTACGCCGAGAAGCACGGCATCAAGATCGAAAACAGCGGCAAGAAGAAG
The DNA here is from genome assembly GCF_019139835.1 of Pseudomonas xanthosomatis. Taxonomy (NCBI): domain Bacteria; kingdom Pseudomonadati; phylum Pseudomonadota; class Gammaproteobacteria; order Pseudomonadales; family Pseudomonadaceae; genus Pseudomonas; species Pseudomonas xanthosomatis. Next base: position 2,038,149 of record NZ_CP077075.1, read on the forward strand.
TCGCCGTACTCGATGGACGCCAACCTGCTGCACATCTCCTACGAGGGTGGCGTGCTGGAGGACCCGTGGGCCGAGGCCGAAGACGACATGTGGCTGCCAAGCTGGGGCGTTTCTCCGGAAGCTGCGCCAGACCAGGCGACCTACATCGAGCTGACCTACCGCAACGGTGACATCGTCGCCATCGACGGCGTCGAGAAGTCCCCGGCCACCGTGCTGGCCGAACTGAACCGGGTCGGCGGTGCCAACGGCATCGGCCGTCTGGACATCGTTGAAAACCGCTACGTCGGCATGAAGTCCCGCGGCTGCTACCAAACGCCTGGCGGCACCATCATGCTCAAGGCGCACCGTGCCATCGAGTCGATCACACTGGACCGCGAAGTCGCTCACCTGAAAGACGAGCTGATGCCCAAGTACGCCAGCCTGATCTACACCGGCTACTGGTGGAGCCCGGAGCGTCTGATGCTGCAACAGATGATCGACGCTTCGCAGGCCAACGTGAACGGTGTGGTACGCCTGAAGCTGTACAAGGGCAGCGTCAGCGTGGTTGGCCGTCAGTCGGACGACACCCTGTTCGACGCCAACATCGCGACCTTCGAAGAAGATGGCGGCGCCTACAACCAGGCCGACGCCGCTGGCTTCATCAAGCTCAACGCACTGCGCATGCGCATTGCGGCCAACAAAGGCCGTTCGATGCTGTAAGTCGAGCGTTAGCGACAAAAAACCCGGCCATGGCCGGGTTTTTTGTTTCTGTGCCTCAAGAATTCATGAAGGGCCCATGCGCGTTGTCCTGCATCGGCCCGACCGACAGCTTGATGCAGGTACGTTGGTCGAGGTCATAGAGAACCCAGTTGCGAACCGCCGAGTAGGGCGGATTGAGCGCGCTGCACATGTGCTGTTCGATGGTGGTGCGGCTCTGCGGCCCGGACAAGGCGATTATGATCGGGCCGCTGTTTGCCGCTGGCGACTGCCCCCGGTTGGTGGCCGGCGCCGGTGGTGGGTTGAACAACGATGCCTGTTCCGGTGCGAGGTCGGCCTTTTCTGGGGCAAACAGTGAGTTGGCGTTGAAGTTGAGGGTGAGGAAGAACAACACCGTCAGGAAAAACGGGAACCCGACCAGGAACCATGTGTAGATCGACTGGCTGGAATCGTTGAGAAACGGCAGCGATGCCAGCGCCGAAGCTTCGACGACACCGGCAAAGACCGCAATGATGCTCAGGGGGCTGAGTGATGGCTGCTTCATGATGATGAACCCGAAAGGCTTTGCTCATCTGTAGGGCTTTTTGTTCCGGGGCATAAGGGCGGCGGCTTTCCCTGGCAGCTGTATCAGCCTGGCTGGTCCACGCGTCCTGTGGCAAGGGGCGAAATTTCCCGCACCTGCTATCCCTTTTCGGCACTTTGTCGATGATGCCCAGCTTGATAAGTTTCAGCGCTTATTCGATGTTCCTGCGGATGATGCATCCCGGAAAAGTCTTGCATGTAGGAAGTTTCCTTAATGCATGTAGTACAGCTCTTTACATGCATCTTCCGGGGAAATCGCTGCTTATTGATTGTCGACGCTCGGTTATGGTGAGTGGTCGAAATCAAAATCACGAATCAATGGGTAACGCATGAACAAAGTGCTGATCGTGGATGATCACCCGGTCATTCGGCTGGCTGTGCGCATGCTGATGGAGCGGCATGGTTACGAGGTGGTGGCAGAAACCGACAACGGCGTCGATGCCTTGCAGCTTACGCGCGAGCATTTGCCGGACATCGTCATCCTGGATATCGGGATTCCCAAGCTCGATGGGCTCGAGGTGGTTGCCCGCCTGGAACTGGTAAGCCCGGCGAGCAAGGTGCTGGTGCTGACCTCGCAGGCCCCTGGGCATTTTTCCATGCGTTGCATGCAGGCTGGGGCTGCCGGCTATGTATGCAAGCAACAGGAACTGACAGAACTGCTTAGCGCCATCAAGGCGGTATTGTCCGGTTACAGCTACTTCCCCAACCAGGCGTTGCACAAGGGCAGGCCGGTCAGCAGTACTGGGAGCGAAACGGAAATGGTCGAGCGCCTGTCAGGGCGTGAAATGATGGTGTTGCAGCAACTGGCGCGCGGCAGGAGCAACAAGGAAATCGCCGACAGCATGTTCCTCAGCAACAAGACGGTGAGCACTTACAAAACCCGCCTGCTGTTCAAGCTCAATGCCCGCTCGCTGGTCGACCTCATTGAACTGGCCCAGCGCCACGGCCTGGCCTGAATGCAGAAAAGCCTCCGTGTCAGGAGGCTTTCTCGATGTGTATCAGAGGTCGTAATCGAAGTCTGCCAGTTGCTTTTGCAGGCGGCGCTCTTCCAACATATTGTCGATGGTGCGGCGCTTGCTGAGGTTGGTTTTGGCCGTTTCGACCTGGGGCTCCACTTCCTCTTCCGCGCTGGTGAATTCGTCGTCGGCAGCAAGGTCTTCTTTATCGGTGCTCATGCGTCACTCCAAGCCAAAGGGCCATTGGCCGTCCTTATAGCTGGATTCGCGAAGCCGGTAAAAAAGATTTTTTCAATCGAATATTGCAATTTCTTCTATTGCATCAATCGTCGGAAGTCTTGAGCTTGTACTCGCACAAATCTTCGATACGGCAACTGCCGCAGCGGGGCTTGCGCGCCTGACAAACATAGCGGCCATGCAGGATCAGCCAGTGGTGGGCGTCGAGCAGATAGTCCTTGGGGACGAACTTGAGCAGCTTTTTTTCCACCTCCAGCACGGTTTTGCCGGGGGCGATGCCGGTGCGGTTGCTGACCCTGAAAATATGCGTGTCGACCGCCATGGCCAGTTGCCCGAATGCTGTGTTCAGCACCACGTTGGCGGTTTTGCGGCCCACGCCCGGCAGGGCTTCCAGGGCTTCGCGGGTTTGCGGTACCTCGCCACCATGCAGTTCGATGAGCAGCCGGCAGGTCTCGATGACGTTCTTGGCCTTGCTGTTGTACAGCCCGATGGTCTTGATGTACTCGCTCAGCCCTTCCACGCCCAGCGCATGGATGGCCTGTGGCGTATTGGCGACCGGGTACAGGCGTGCGGTGGCCTTGTTCACGCCCACATCGGTGGCCTGGGCCGAGAGAATAACGGCAATCAGCAATTCGAACGGCGTGGTGTAGGCGAGCTCGGTCTTGGGTTCTGGGTTGTCTTCATGCAGCCTGCGAAAGATCTCCAGGCGTTTGGCGGCATTCATGGGGTTAAAGGGTTCCTTGACGGCGTGAGGGTGAGGACGGCGGGCGCAGGCGATTGTACAGGCCCAGCAGCAGGCCGAGCAGTACCAGTGCGCCTGGCACCAGTGCGGCGATGTGCAACCCCATGCCGGCCAGCCACTGGCGGCCCAGGCCCAGGGCCAGGCATGTCAGCAGTACCCCGGCCAGGCCCTTGACCAGCGTTCGCCAGCGACGCTGGGTGGGCAGCAGGTATTCGATGCCAATGCACTGCAGGGCGATGATCGCCGGGTAGTGGTTGAACGGCAGCGCGCGGGCCATGGCCCAGGCATCCAGCCCCAGTTGCAGGCAGGTTGCCAATGCGGCGGCCAGCATCAGAGAGGCCCAAGTCCGTGTTGCGCCGCCCAAATGTGGCCGCAGTGGGGTCATCAAGCCTTGGTGCGCTGTGATCAGGCCCAGGCAGCAGGTGCCGGCCAGGGCGGCCTGGGCCAAGGTCGAGGTGGCGCCCAGCAGTGGGGCCAGGCAGGCGGTAAGCAGCAGTGGCTTATTCATCGGCAGGCGCTGCCAGCAGTGACGGGCGATGTTCGTCGAAATAACGCAAGGCATCTTGCGTGGCGTCGATTACCGCGCGCGAGGTGACGGTTGCCCCCGCCAAGTGGTCGAACTGGCCCTGGTCACGCTTTAGCGCCCAGGCCTGTGCTGGCGTGTCGGTGAGGCCTTTGCCGACGAACTGCTGCAGCCAATGCCGCGCCGGGTCGGCCAGTTGGTCACCAAGGCCGGGGCTTTCCTGCTGCTGCAGTACCTGAATGCCCAGCAAGCGACCGTTGGCGGCGATGGCGATGGCCAGTTCGATTGGCCCGGCATAGCCCTGGCTCTGGCTGTGCAGCAAGATGGCGACGGCCTGGCCGGCTAGGGTCGCCCGGTAGCCGGCCAGCAGGCGGCTGTGGCCCAGGTGTGTGTCGGCCAGCGCCAGGGGCGTGTGCAGCGGCTGGTTGTCATAGCTGCCCGCAGGCAGCACGGCCAGCCACGCTTGCTCGCGCAGCTGGAGTTCGGCTTCGGCGATGGGTTGCTCGGTGGCGCGCTGCCAGGCCAGGCTCAGCGCCAGCGCCAGGCCCGTCACCAGTACCAGCAGCACAATGCTGCGCGCGCGTGCGTTCATGTGCTTGCCGCCTCCCGGCGCTCGGCCCAACGGTCAAGGGTAGGGGCCGCCAAGTTCATCAACAGGATGGCGAATGCAGTGCCATCGGGCAGGCTGCTCCAGGTGCGCATGGCATAGATGAGCAGGCCGGCGCCCACGCCGAAGGCCAGCCGCGCACGGGCGCGCTTGCAGCCTGAAACCGGTTCGGTGGCAATGAAGAAAGCTGCGAGCATGGTCGAGCCGCTGAACAGGTGCAGCAGCGGCGAGCCATGGGAATCGGAACCCGAGCCGTTCCAGCCCAGCAGGCTGAACAGCAGTATCCCGCCCAGCAGCCCGGTGGGTGCATGCCAGGTGAATACCTTGCGCTGCAGCAGCCACAGGCCGCCCAGGAGGAACGCCAGGTTCACCCATTCGCTGCCGCGCCCGCCCAGGTGGCCGAAGGCAGGGTGGCTGGCGAACAGTTCGTCGATGGTCAAACTGCGGTTGTGGCGCAAGGTATCGAGCACCGTGGGGCTGGCCCAGGCGTCGATGCCTTGGCTGGCGGCGAAGCTCAGGTTGAGGCTGTCGAGCAAGCCGGGCGCCTGGCCCGGCCAGTGGTTCATCTGCGCCGGAAAGCTCAGCACGGCGAACGCGTACCCCACCATCGCCGGGTTGCACAGATTGCCCCCGACACCGCCGAACGCTTGCTTGCCCAAGCCGATGGCGACGCAGGACGCCGTCACGGGGAGCCACCAGGGCGCCTGGGCGGGCAGGGCGACGGCCAGCAAAACGGCGCTCACCACGGCGCTACCGTCGGCCACTGCCGGCGCAATGGGTTGCCGGCGCCCCCATAGCAGCAGCGCCTCGCAGGCCAGCGCGCTGATGGTGCACAGCAGCAGGTTGATCGCAATGCCCCAGCCGTGCAGCCAGAACAGCGTCGCAAGGCCAGGTGCGCAGGCCAGCAGCACCAGGTTCATGGCGCTACGCAAGCGCGGGTCGGGCATAAGCTGCGGGGTCATGGCCCGAACATTCCGTTTAGCCCCGAGAAAGCCATGGCCATGATACCGGCACCGATCAGCGTGATGGGCAGGCCACGCAAGGGTGCTGGGATGTCTGCATGCTGGCTGCGTTCAAGCACGCCGGCGAGCAGCAACAATGCCAGCCAGAAGCCAGCACCGGCAATGAGGCCCCAGCGCAGGGCCTGCCAGGTGCTGCTGCCATCCCTGCCCAGCTCCAGCAGCAGGCCCAGCGCGGCGGCGTTGCCCATCAACACTGTGTGCAAGCCGGGTATCGGCCAGTCGGGGCGCAAGCGTTGCACCAGCGGCGGCAGGCACCACGCCAGGGCGGCGAGCAGTGGCAGTAACAGGAACAGGCGCATGTCCTGTAGCCCGAGCGCGGCCAGCAGTTCGTGCTGCAACAGGTAGCCCGCTGGCAGTGCCGCGACCATCAGCAATGCGCTGCAGGCGCCAAGGGCATGCAGGCGACGGCGGTCAGGCCGTTCGGGCTCGAGAGCCAGGATATTGATCAGCGCGGCGCTGAACAGGGCCAGGACGAAGTCGCTCATGAACATGCCGAAGGCCGGGAGTTGCCCTGATTATCGGGCAGTGGGCGGCAGATGCAAATGCCCCGGCCAGTGGCCGGGGCAAGGGGCTTACTTGATGCGCTGGCCAGGCTTGGCGCCGCTGTCCGGGCTCAGCAGGTAGATTTCTTCACCGCCGGGGCCGGCGGCCATGACCATGCCCTCGGAAATGCCGAAGCGCATTTTGCGTGGTTTGAGGTTGGCTACCATCATGGTCAGGCGGCCTTCCAGCTGGCTTGGGTCGGGGTAGGCCGACTTGATGCCGGAGAACACGTTGCGGCGCTCGTCACCGATGTCCAGGGTCAGCTGCAGCAGCTTGTCGGCGCCCGGTACCGCTTCTGCCTTGACGATCAGCGCCACGCGCAGGTCGACGGCGGCGAAGGTGTCGAACTCGATCTCTGCCGACAGTGGGTCCTTGGCCAGCTCGCCATTGCCGGCCGGCGCCTGTTGGGCTTCGGCGGCCAGCAGGTCTTCCTTGCTGGCGGCGACCATGGCTTCGACTTTGCTGGGCTCGATGCGGCTCATCAGCGCCTTGAACGGGTTCAACTGGTGGTTTTCCAGGCGCGACTTGTGGTCGTTCCAGGTCAACGGGGCGACGTTGAGGAAGGCTTCGGCATCAGTTGCCAGCACTGGCAGCACCGGCTTGAGGAAGATCACCAGCTGGCGGAACAGGTTGATGCCTTGGGCACAGATGGCCTGCACTTCGTCCTGCTTGCCCTCCTGCTTGGCCAGCGACCACGGCGCCTTGTCGGCGATCCAGGCGTTGGCACGGTCAGCCAGGGCCATGATTTCGCGCATGGCGCGGCCAAAGTCGCGGCCTTCGTAGGCATCGGCAATGGATGGTGCGGCTGCCAGGAAGGCTTCGGTCAGTTCGGGAGCGGCGTCGCCTGCAACCATCACGCCGTCGTTGCCCTTGTGGATGAAGCCTGCGCAGCGGCTGGCGATGTTCACCACCTTGCCCACCAGGTCGGAATTGACCTTCTGCACGAAGTCCTCGAGGTTCAGGTCGAGGTCATCCACGCCACGGCCGAGCTTGGCCGCGTAGTAGTAGCGCAGGTATTCCGGCTGCAGGTGGTCGAGGTAGGTGCGCGCCTTGATGAAGGTGCCGCGCGACTTGGACATCTTCGCGCCGTTGACGGTGAGATAACCGTGCACGTTCACTGCGGTCGGCTTGCGGAACCCCGCGCCTTCGAGCATGGCCGGCCAGAACAGGGCGTGGAAGTTGACGATGTCCTTGCCGATGAAGTGGTACAGCTCGGTCTTGGAGCCTTCATTCCAGAACGCGTCGAAGTCCAGCTCCGGGCGGCGTGCGCAAAGGTTCTTGAAGCTGGCCATGTAGCCGATCGGCGCATCCAGCCACACGTAAAAGTACTTGCCAGGCTCGCCCGGGATTTCGAAGCCGAAGTACGGCGCATCACGGGAGATGTCCCACTCCTGCAGGCCCGAGTCCAGCCATTCGGCGAGCTTGTTGGCCACCGCGTCCTGCAGGGTGCCGCTGCGGGTCCACTGCTGCAGCATGGCCTGGAAGTCCGGCAGCTTGAAGAAGAAGTGCTGGGAGTCACGCAGCACCGGGGTGGCACCGGAGATCGCCGACTTGGGGTTTTTCAGTTCGGTCGGGGCGTAGGTGGCGCCGCATTTTTCGCAGTTGTCGCCGTACTGGTCTTCGGCCGCACATTTGGGGCAGGTGCCCTTGATGAAGCGGTCGGCGAGGAACATGCCCTTTTCAGGGTCGAAGTATTGGGTCACCGAGCGGGTGGCGATGTGCCCGGCGTCACGCAGACGGCCGTAGATCAGGCTCGACAGCTCGCGGTTTTCGTCGCTGTGGGTGGAGTGGAAGTTGTCGAAGTCCACCAGAAAATCAGCGAAGTCGCTGCTGTGTTCAGCTTGGACGTTGGCAATCAGTTGTTCCGGGGTGATGCCTTCTTTTTCGGCGCGCAGCATGATGGCCGAACCGTGGGCGTCGTCGGCGCAGACGTAGATGCACTGGTTGCCACGCAGCTTCTGGAAGCGCACCCACATGTCCGTCTGGATGTACTCCAGCATATGGCCAAGGTGGATCGATCCATTGGCATAGGGCAGGGCGCTGGTGACGAGAATCTGACGTGGCTCGGACATGGTGGCTCGGCTACTTATCTGGCTACGGGGTAAAAATGAGGGTGATCGGCCACTATAAAGGGCTGGCGAAGATATTTCACCCCGCGAACGCATATGCTGACGATTGACGGGTTAGCATAGGCGCCTGTTTCGTATTCAGTTTGCCAATGGGAGTGTCCATGAGTGCCGTCACCCGTGCCGCCGTCGAAGGCGTGCTTCGCCAGTACACCGACCCCTACCTGAACCAGGACCCGGTCAGCGCCGGCTGTGTGCAGGCCATCGACATTCAGGGCGGGCAGGTCAGCGTACAGCTGCAGCTTGGTTATGCCGCCGGGCTGTTCAAGGGTGGCTGGGCCCAGGTGCTGCAGACGGCCATCGGCAACCTCGACGGGGTGAGTGCGGCTAGCGTCACCATCGGCTGCCAGATCGCCACCCACAAGGCCCAGGCCCAGGTGCCGGCCATGGCCAACGTGAAGAACATCATCGCCGTGGCCTCGGGCAAGGGCGGCGTGGGCAAGTCGACCACAGCGGCCAACCTGGCTTTGGCGCTGGCCCGCGAAGGTGCGCGGGTGGGCATTCTCGACGCTGATATCTATGGCCCCAGCCAGGGCGTGATGTTCGGCATCCCCGAAGGCACCCGCCCGCAGGTGCGCGAGCAGAAGTGGTTCGTGCCGATCAAGGCCCATGGTGTCGAGGTGATGTCCATGGCCTTCCTTACCGACGACAACACGCCGATGGTCTGGCGCGGCCCTATGGTTTCCGGTGCGTTGCTGCAGTTGGTCACCCAGACCGCCTGGGACGACCTGGACTACCTGGTGATCGACATGCCGCCGGGGACCGGTGATATCCAGCTGACCCTGGCGCAGAAGGTGCCGGTGGCCGGCTCGGTGATCGTCACCACGCCGCAGGACCTGGCTTTACTGGACGCCAAGAAGGGCGTCGAGATGTTCCGCAAGGTCAACATCCCGGTGCTGGGCGTGGTGGAGAACATGGCCGTGCACATCTGCTCGAACTGCGGCCACGCCGAGCACCTGTTCGGTGAAGGCGGTGGCGAGAAGCTGGCGGCGCAGTACGGTGTCGAGCTGCTGGCTTCGCTGCCGCTGTCGATGTTGATCCGCGAGCAGGCCGACAGTGGCAAACCGACCGCCATCGCCGAGCCGGAAAGCCAGATCGCCATGGTTTACCAGGAGCTGGCGCGGCAGGTGGGCGCGCGCATCGTGCTGCAGGAAGCGGCGGCACCAGCGATGCCGAGCATCACCATCAGCGAAGATTGATTGCCACGCATAAGCTTCAGGCCTGTGCTGTCCTTGTAGGAGCCGGCTTGCCGGCGATGAGGCCGGCACAGCCAGCACAAGACAGTTGCTCCCGCCTGATTGCATTTCCAGTAAGCACAAAAAAACCCGCCAATGGCGGGTTTTTTCTGAAGCGAGGAAGCTAAATCGACTTAGGCGATTTGAACTTCTTCAGCCTGCATGCCTTTCTGGCCGCGGGTAGCGACGAAAGTAACAGCCTGGCCTTCTTTCAGGGTTTTGAAGCCGTCAGCTTGGATGGCTTTGAAGTGTACGAACAGGTCGTCGCCCGACTGAGGGGTGATGAAGCCGTAGCCTTTCTCGTCGTTGAACCACTTAACAACACCGGATTGACGGTTGGACATTTTTCTGTCTCCTTGGACAAAGTTTTGTGGCGGCCTGGGAAAGCCCCGAGCCGTGAACTGAGTGCAAAGGAGCAGAAGGTGTCAGGAGATGGGCCGATCGTAAATCGTGCATCAAACAGATCTTCGGTGTCGCGTGCAGCACAGTGGGCGTAACCTTAACCCACTTTCCCTGACCTGCCAATAACCCTGGGCATGTTTGTCGCAATTCGGATCGACGGCGCCTGCAAGCCCCGTCCGGCGGGGATTGCAGCATGGATGAGGGATCTGACTTTGCCGCAGGCGTCGGGACCGGTAAGATGCGCGTCACGATTTTTTTCACCTTGCACTCTCAGGACACCCCGCCATGAGCATCAAATCGGACAAGTGGATTCGCCGCATGGCGCAGGAACACGGCATGATCGAACCGTTCGTCGAGCGCCAGGTGCGCGGCGAGCAGGACAGCCGGGTCATCTCCTTCGGTGTTTCCAGCTACGGCTACGACGTGCGCTGCGCCGACGAATTCAAGGTGTTCACCAACATCAATTCGGCCACCGTCGACCCCAAGAACTTCGATGCCGGCAGCTTCGTCGACATCAAGAGCGACGTGTGCATCATCCCGCCGAACTCCTTCGCCCTGGCCCGCACCGTCGAGTACTTCCGCATTCCACGCGATGTGCTGACCATCTGCCTGGGCAAGAGCACCTACGCCCGTTGCGGCATCATCGTCAACGTCACCCCGCTGGAACCTGAGTGGGAAGGCCACGTGACCTTGGAGTTCTCCAACACCACCACCCTGCCGGCGAAGATCTACGCCAACGAAGGCGTGGCGCAGATGCTGTTCCTGCAGTCCGACGAAGAGTGCGAAGTGTCGTACAAGGACCGCGGCGGCAAGTACCAGGGCCAGCGCGGCGTCACCCTGCCGCGTACCTGACCCGACCAACTGCGGGGAATTGTTGGCGGGCAGTGCACTCCAAATCTTGAACGGTCCCGGCGCGCATGACGTGCGCCGGCTCTAGTCAGGAGCTGCCCGATGAAACTCGACCCCGCAATCAACGCCAAGCTGGCCGTGCTGCAGCCGAACCAGATCGGCTTGCCGGCCTGGTCGCTGCTGGCCCACCCGCCCACGCCGCTGCAGGCCGGCGGCGTGCCGCACCAGCCCGACCCCGACACCCCGCAACCGCCGCAGCCCGGCGAGCATCCGCCGATGGAGCCGGGCGAGCCGACCTTACCGGATGAGCCACCTCCCGCTCCTGTTGCTTGATCAGGTCCCCAGCGGCCAGACCTGCCCGGCACCCGCCAGATAAAGGCGTGAGTCGGCCTCTGGCTGTACATTCCAGCCGCCGGTGAATTCACCGAACGCCGGCAGCAGCGCTACCTGCGGGCCAAACACGAAGCAGGGCATACGCAGCCGCTGGCGGCCCCGTCCGCGCAATACGTAGGCCGGGTGTACATGCCCGGCCAGTACCGGGTGGATGGCATGGGGCTCAGGTTCGTGGCACAGGGCAAAGGGCTCCAGCAGCCAGGGCTCCTCATGCACCCTGATACCCAACTGCGCAGGCGGGTCACCTGCGTGGCGGTCGTGGTTGCCGCGCACCAGTACGATCTGCAAGGCCGAGTGGCGTTCGCGCCAAGCCTGCAGGGCAGCCAGGGTGCCCGGCGCTCGGGCGCTGCGGGCATGCAGAAAATCGCCCAGCACGATCAGCGTGGAGCAAGCATGTGCGGCCAGCAGCGCGTCGAGCCTGGCCAGCGTCACTTGCGTGGTGCCGTGCGGCACCGGTTGGTGCAGTGCCCGGTAGCTGGCAGCCTTGCCGATATGCAGGTCGGCCACCAGCAGCGCCTGCCGCCTGGGCCAGTAGATGGCCTTGTCGGCGAGCAGCAGCAAGGTTTCGCCGGCATATTCGATTGCCAGTTCAGCCATGCCCGTCACCTGCGGCGTTTTCCAGCTCTGCCACCATGCGGGCGATGCGATCGGCCAGTTTTTCGGTGCTCAGGGTTTCGCGCATGCCTTCCACCAGCAGGGTGAAGGCCAGCGGGCCTGGGCGCTTGAGGGCATGCAGGTCCAGGCGTTGGCTGCTCATGCGTTGCAAATGCCTTTGCAACCGGTCGATTTCCAGTTCCTCGCCCAGCACTTCGTCGCGGGCCTGGCCCAGTAGCAGGTTGCCCGGGTCATGCTTGCGAAACACCTCGAAGAACAGCCCGCTGGAGGCCTGGATCTGCCGGGTACTTTTTTGCGCCGCCGGGTAGCCGCCGAACACCAACCCGGAAATCCGCGCGATTTCGCGAAAGCGGCGCAGGGCCATTTCGCTGGCATTGAGGCTGGCCAGCACGTCTTCGAGCACCTGCCCGGCGCTCAACGCCGCCGGCAAGTGGGTGGCCCAGTCCACCCGGCTGGGGGTGAGCAATTCGAAGCCGTAGTCACTCACTGCAATCGACACCGACAGCGGTTGCTCGCGGCTGACCCGCCAGGCGATCAGGCTGGCCAGCCCCAGGTTGGCCATGCGCCCGGCAAAGGGGTAGAGGAACAGGTGCGAGCCCTGGCGGCTGCTCAGGGTTTCGGCTAACAGGGTGGTGCGGGTGGGCAGTGCCGACCAGCTAGCCTGCAATGCCAGCAGCGGGCGCACCGCGCGCAGCTCGGCGCTTTCGAAATGGCCGTGGGCGGCGGCCTCCAGTTGCTCGACCAGGGCGTCGGCCAGTTCGCTGGACAACGGCATGCGCCCGCCATTCCAGCGCGCCACCGCTGCCTTGCGCGAGGTGCTGCGGCGCACATAGGCGGTCATGTTCTCGACCCGCACCAGCTCCAGTACCCGCCCGCCGAACATCAACGTGTCGCCGGGGCGCAGGCGGGCGATGAAAGCCTCTTCAACGCTACCCAGCGCCTTGCCGCCGCCGCCCTTGCTCCAGAACTTCAGTTGCAGGCTGGCTTCGCTGACGATGGTCCCGATGCCCATGCGATGGCGCCGCGCCAGGCGTTCGCTGGTCACCCGCCAGATGCCGTCGGCGTGGGCCTCCACACGCTGATAGTCAGGGTAGGCACCCAAGGCGCTGCCGCCGTTGTGCACGAACGCCAACGCCCACTGCCACTGGCTGGCCTTCAGGTCGCGGTAGGCCCAGGTGCTGCGCACCTCGGCCAGCAGTTGCTCGGGGCGCATGCCGGCGCCCAGGGCCATGCTCACCAGGTGCTGCACCAGCACATCCATGCACAGCCGGGGTGAGCACCGCGCCTCGATGTGCCCGGCAGCCAGCGCCTGGCGGGCGGCGGCCGCCTCCACCAGCTCCAGGCTGTGGGTGGGCACCAGGGTGATGCGCGAAGTGCGCCCCGGCGCATGCCCGGAACGCCCGGCGCGCTGCATCAGCCGGGCGATGCCCTTGGCCGAGCCGATCTGCAGCACCCGCTCTACCGGCAAAAAGTCCACCCCCAGGTCCAGGCTCGAGGTGCACACCACGGCCTTGAGTTGCCCTTGCTTGAGCGCCCCCTCGACCCAGTTGCGGGTTTCCCGGGCCAGCGAGGCGTGGTGCAGGGCGATCAGCCCGGCCCACTCTGGGCGCGCCTCGAGCAGCGCCTGGTACCACAGCTCGGCCTGGGCGCGGGTGTTGGTGAACACCAGGCTGCTGGCGCTGGCGTCCAGTTCGGCGGCCACTTGGGCGAGCATCTTCAGGCCCATGTGCCCCGCCCAGGGGAAGCGTTCGAGCTGCGCCGGGATCAATGTATCGACGATCAGGCGCTTGTCCTGGCGCCCCTTGAGCAGCAGGCCGCCACCCGGCACCAGCACCTGCAAGGCATGCTCGAGGTTTCCCAGGGTCGCCGACAGCCCCCACACCACCAACTGCGGCCGCCAACGGCGCAAGCGCGCCAGGGCCAGTTGCAGTTGCACCCCGCGTTTGTTGCCCAGCAGCTCATGCCACTCATCCACCACCACCAGGCGCAGGCTGGCGAAGTCCTGCTCGGCCTGGGCCCGGGTCAGCAGCAGGGTCAGGCTCTCGGGGGTGGTGATCAGCGCGCTGGGCAGGCGCCGGGCCTGGCGGGCGCGCTCGGCGCTGCCGGTGTCGCCGCTGCGCACGCCCACGCTCCAGTTCAACCCAAGCTCATCCACTGGCGCCTGCAAGGCCCGCGCGGTGTCGGCGGCCAGGGCACGCATGGGGGTGATCCACAGTACCTGCAGCGGGGCGGGTTGGCGGCCGGGGGCGGTGCCTGCAAAGGCGCGAAGCGCGCCCAGCCAGAGCGCGTAGGTTTTGCCAGCGCCGGTGCTGGCGTGCAGCAGGCCGCTGTCGCCACGGCCGATCGCGGCCCATGCCTGGCGCTGGAAGGCGAACGGCTTCCAGCCGCGGCTGGTGAACCATGCAAGGGCGAGGTCGGGCATGCGGCGCGGGTCCTTCGAAGGCTGTGCTTCTAATGACCCTGCGCGCCTGCGTTTGGTTTTACCGGGTCAGTTGCCCAAAAGGTAGCCGCTGCGGCACACCTTCTGGCCGGCCACATGGGCCACCACCATACCCGCCGTGGCCATGCGCCGCACGCTGCGGGCGTACATCAGCCCGGCCTGGGTGGTGTGCAACGGGGTCACCCGGTCGCTGAGCGGGTCGATCACCTCGGCCACCAGTTGCCCGGCTTCAAGCTGCTGCCCCGGCTTGGCATGGAACACCAGCAAGCCGCCCAGTGGCGCGGTCACAGGCTCTACTGCGGCCAGTGGCGTTGCCGGCTGGCGCAGCGCCGGCAAGGGGGCCGGCTGGCCTTCGATCACGCCGCTGTGGGTGAGAAAGTCGAGGATCGCCTGGCAGTCCTGGCTGGCCAGGGCGTGGCTGACGTCGGCCTGGCCGCGCAGCTCGATGGTCACCGAGAAGCTGCCCAGGGGGATCGGGAAGCGCTTGGCGAAGCGTTGCTGCAGTTGCCACCAGACCAGGCTGAAGCACTCGTCGAACGACTGGCCGCCCGAATCGGTGGCCAGCAGGCTGGCCTGCACGCCCAGGTAGCGTGCCAGTGGTTCGACCTGAGGCCAGGCTTCAGGGGTGGTGTACAGGTGCTCCACGGCCTCGAAGTCGCAGTGCAGGTCGAGCACCATGTCGGCGTCGCAGGCCAGCCGTTGCAGGGTCAGGCGTTGCGATTGCAGCGGCGTGCGTACCGGGTGTGCGTCCAGGCCACGGCGCAGGTATTCGCGGATCAGCGCCAGGTTGTGGGCTGGGTCCTGGGTCAGGTGGGCTTCGAGCTGGTCGCCGATGTTGTCTGCCAGGTCGACGAAGTTGCGGTTGAAGTTCTCGCCGCTCTGCAGCTCGAAACGGCCCAGCGGCGCGTCCAGCAGCACCTGCTCCAGGCCCACCGGGTTGGCCACCGGCACCAGGATGATTTCGCGGCGCAGGCGGCCTTGTTGCTCAAGTTCGCCCAGGCGCTGCTTCAGGTGCCAGGCCACCAGCATGCCAGGCAGTTCGTCGGCGTGCAGCGAAGCCTGGATGTACACCTTGGCGCCATCGCGCGGGCCGAAGTGAAAACTGTGCAACTGGCGGGCGATGCCGGGCACGGGAGACAACAGGTCGTGGGTCGAATGGTGCATGGGGGTCCTGATTGAAACGTTCTTTGACAAGGGCCGGGATCAAGGATAGAAGCACAACTTCGGCCCCGCTGCACCCTCAGCCGAGCAGCGCCTGCAGGGTCGCCAGGTCGTCGGCCTGTTCCACTGGCTTGTCGTGGCGCCAGCGCAACATGCGCGGAAAGCGCACGGCGATGCCGCTCTTGTGCCGCTTGGACAGAGCGATGCCTTCGAAGCCCAGCTCGAACACCAGCGTCGGGGTGACGCTGCGCACCGGGCCGAAGGTTTCCACGGTGGTCTTGCGGATGATGCCGTCAACCCGGCGCATTTCCTCGTCGCTAAGCCCGGAGTAGGCCTTGGCGAACGGCACCAGGCTGCGCCCGGGCGTACCGGGTGGGGCGTCCCACACGGCGAAGGTGTAGTCGCTATACAAGCTGGCGCGCCGGCCATGGCCGCGCTGGGCGTAGATCAACACGGCATCGACGCTGAACGGGTCGACCTTCCACTTCCACCACAGGCCCATGTCCTTGGTGCGGCCCACGCCATACAGCGCGTCACGCTGCTTGAGCATCAGCCCCTCGACCCCCAGGCTGCGCGATGCTTCGCGCATGCCTGCGAGGTCGGCCCAGCTGTCGCCGGTCAGCAGCGGCGACAGCAGCACCGGGGCCAGCGGGTGCTCTGCCAGCAGTTGTTCCAGCTGCTGGCGGCGTACGTGCTGCGGGCGGTTGCGCCAGTCCTCGCCCTGGTATTCCAGCAAGTCGTAGGCCTGCAGCACCACCGGGGCATCCGCCAGCAGCTTCTTGCCCAGGGTCTTGCGGCCCAGGCGTTGTTGCAGCAGGGCGAAGGGTTGTACGGCGATGCCCTCGACGCCGGGCTTCCATACCAGTATTTCGCCATCGAGCACGCTGCCGTCGGGCAGCATGTGAGTCAGGCCGTGCAGCTCGGGGAAGCGCTCGGTAACCAGCTCTTCGCCGCGCGACCACACCCACAGCTGACCGTCACGCTTGACCACCTGGGCACGGATGCCGTCCCACTTCCATTCCACCTGCCAGCCTTGTGGCGGGCCGAGCAGGGCGTCGAACTGCTCCACCGGCAGTTGCAGGGCGTGCGCCAGAAAAAACGGGTAGGGCTGCCCGCCACGCTGCTGGTGTTCGTCGGCCGATTCCGCGGCGATCAGCTTGAGGTAGCTGGCGGCGACCGGGCGATGGCTGAGGTCGGTGTAACCCACCATTCGCTGGGCCACGCGTTTGGCGTCGAGGCCGGCCAGTTGCGCCAGGGCGCGGGTCACCAGCAGCTTTGATACCCCCACGCGAAAGCTGCCGGTGACCAGTTTGAGGCTGAGCATCAGGCTTGGCCGGTCAAGCTGCGCCCACAGCTGCGGCAGGCGTTCGCGTACCTGCTCCGCTGGCTGGCCGCGCAACGGCAGCAACTGCTGTTCGACCCAGTCGGCAAGCCCTGTATCGCTGCCATGGGGGTTTTCCGGCAGCAGCAGCGAGACTGTCTCGGCCAGATCGCCCACCGCCTGGTAGCTCTCCTCGAACAGCCACTCGGGCAGCCCCGACAGCTGCGTGGCCAGTTCGCGCAGCAAGCGGCTCGGCACCATCTGCCGTGGCCGCCCGCCAGCCAGGAAGTACACCGCCCAGGCGGCATCGGCGGCGGGTGCATTGGCAAAATAGTCACGCAGCGCCTGCAGCTTGGCGTTGCTCGAAGTGGTGGCGTCCAGGCGCAGGTACAGCTCGGCGAAGGCTTTCATGCCTCGGCTTCCGTGGCCGGCACATCATCTTCTTCACCGTATTCGGTGACGAAAGCGCGGGCATCCAGGCCTTGCTCGGTGAGGTAGCGCACCAACACGTTCACCGAACCGTGGGTGACCATCACCCGCTCGGCGCCGGTCTGGCCGATGGCCCACAACAGGCCCGGCCAGTCGGCGTGGTCGGAAAGCACGAAGCCGCGGTCCACGCCGCGCCGCCGGCGGGTGCCGCGCAGGCGCATCCAGCCGCTGGCGAAGGCGTCGCTGTAGTCGCCGAAGCGTTTCATCCAGCTGCTGCCGGCCGCCGAGGGCGGAGCCAGTATCAGCGCCTGGCGCAACAGCGGGTCGTTGCGCGGTATATCGCTGGCATACAGGGTGGCTGGCAGTTGCACGCCGGCTTCGCGGTACACCCGGTTCAGTGGCTCCACTGCGCCGTGCACGACGATCGGGCCAATGCTGGCGTCCAGCCCGTGGAGGATGCGCTGGGCCTTGCCGAAGGCATAGCAGAACAGCACGCTGGCCTTGCCTTGCGCGCAGTTGCCGCGCCACCAGGCGTTGATCTGGGCGAACACCTCGGCCTGGCTCGGCCAGCGGTAGATCGGCAGGCCGAAGGTCGATTCGGTGATGAAGGTGTGGCAGCGCACCGGCTCGAACGCAGCGCAGGTGGCGTCGGGCTCGACTTTGTAGTCACCGGAGGCCACCCACACCTGGCCCTGGTATTCCAGGCGCACCTGGGCCGAGCCCAGCACGTGGCCTGCCGGGTGCAGGCTCAAGGTTACGCCGTGGTGCAGCAGGCGTTCGCCGTAGGGCAGGGTTTGCAGGTCGATGTTTGCGCCCAGGCGGCTGCGCAGCACGCCCGCGCCTGCGGCGGCGGTCAGGTAGTGGCGGTTGCCGGGGCGGGAATGGTCACCGTGGCCGTGGGTGATCACCGCGCGCTGCACCGGGCGCCAGGGGTCGATGTAGAAATCGCCGGGCGGGCAGTACAGGCCTTCGGGGCGGGCGATGACGAGGTCCATGGCGAGGGGCGGTGGTTGTGGGTGGTACAAGGTGGGAGCGTGGGGGGGAGGGGAAAGTTCGGTTGGGTGGGGGCGGTAAGGTGTCCGGCGCTGCAAGGCATTCGGCGAACACATGGCAGCCTTCACCCCATCCCCGCCAGAAACCACCCAACCATAAAAGGCCGCCTGTAGACGCTAATGCTGTTCACTTAAGAGAGGCGTTGCCTGGGTTGGGGCTGCTTCGCAGCCCATCGCGACACAAGGCCGCTTCCCACAGGTACTGAGCAAGGCTGAATTACCAAGCCATGCGCAGTACCTGTGGGAAGCGGCCTTGTGTCGCGATGGGCCGCAAAGCGGCCCCGGCAATTCTAAGTGGACAGCATTACGCCTGTGGAGGCGGCTTTTTCATGGCTGCTTGAACCTACTTCCCCGGCACCAGCGTCAAGCGCTGGCTGCCATAGGCCCGGCCGAAGTTCTGCGGCTGCAGCGGCAGGCTCATGAAGCGCCCCTTGAACCACGCATCCAACCCGTCGCTGTAATGACGGCTGGCCGGGTTGCCCGACTGGCCGCTGCTGGTCAGCAGCTGCAGCGGTTCGGCCTGACCGAAGTCGACGATCATCCGCGCCGAGGCCGGCAGGCGGGTGTCGAAGTTGTTGCCCCAGGCGTAAGGCGTTAACGCCAGGGTGCTGGAGTCGCCACCCGCGGCCATGGGCGAGCGCTTGAGGCTGTCGCCCAGCCCCTGGTAACTGGCCGCTGGCCATTTGTACTGGTGCAGCTTGCCCCACTGCCAGGCGCGGCGGTCGGCGCCCAGCTGCGCGGTGCCGGCGTCGATCGCGCCCGCCAGGCTGCGGGCCAGGATGGCGGGTTTGTCTTCTTTTTGCGGGGTGTTGCGGTCATCCCAGAACGGGCTGTCATCGCGGCCCAGCAGGTGGTCGGCCTGGGCTGAATACGACAACTGCGCGTTGCTGACGAAGGCCTGCCAGGCGGCGCCGGACTCCGGGCCGAGGTCGTCGAGGAAGGTTTGGCGGGTGACCTCCTGAAGGAACAACTCGTACAGCGCGGCATCGGCCGACACCGGGCTCAGGCGGCCGTCGAAGGCCTTGAGCCGGGTGAGTGCCTCGCGGGCCTTGTCGCGTTGGGCCGCGGGCAGGGCATCGATGGCCTGCTTGAGCGGCAGGGCCATGCCCGGTGCGTCGAACATCTGCTTGAGCCTGGCTGCCAGCAGGGTCACCTGGTCGTTTTGCAGGGCCATCAGGCTGCGGCTGTCGTGGCGGCCATTGCCGGCCAGTTCGGCCAGGCGTTCGGCGCGCTCGGGGTAGTACCAGGTACTCGACAGCTGCATGCCATAGCCCTTGGGCTGGCTGCGCTGGTTGGCGTGGCCGATGAAGCCGCCGGGCGGGTCCTGGTCGTAGGGGTGGAGCATGGCGTCGGCGTAGCCGTCCCAGTCATAACGCCCGTCCCAGCCCGGCGAGGGCAGCAGGCCCTGGCCGTCGCGGCGGTTGGGGTAGCGGCCACTGACCTGCCAGCCGATGTGCTCGGGTTCGGCGAACACGAAGTTCAGCGCCGCAGCGCTTACTTCGCGGGTGCTGTCGAAGGCGCGCTCGAGGTTGCTGGCGCGGGTCAGGTCGAACAGCGCATCAAGGCTGCGGTCATCCTTGAGCTGCGGCAGGTGCAGGGCCAGGGCCAGGCTGCCGTGGCCCGGCAGCAGGGTGCCGTGACGGGTGTCGTACATCACTTCGCGCTGCGGGCGCTGGCCACGGACGAAGAAGGTCTCGTTGCGCGCCCGGGCCGCTTGCCATTTGCCGTCGGCCAGGTACGTCAGCTGGTTGCCCTGGCGGCGTACTTGCTCGAGGAACAGGTCCTGGTTGTCGGCCATCACCGCGCTGGCGCTGAAGGCCAGCTTGCCGTTGTAGCCGGCCAGCACGATCGGCAGGCCGGGCAGCGACAGGCCGGCCACCTGATACCTGGCGGTGTGGATCTGCACCGGGCTCAGTGCCCAGGCGGCGCGGCTGTCGCTGGCCAACAGGCTCTTGCCGCTGCGGCTGCGCTGCGGGCCCAGGGCCAGGTTGGCCGAGCCCGGGGCGCCCAGCAGGCCGAGGTCGGCCAGTTGCTGGCCGGCGGCGGCCAGCGAGGCCAGGCCCGGCAGTTGGCTGGCCAGGTTGATGCCCTTGAGCTTGTCGGTTTCGGCATGGGCCAGGGGTTCGTCCGGAGCGCCGGGCAACAGCCAGGCCAGCTTGTCGCTGCCGACCTTCTGCGCCAGGGTCAGGGCCGAGAGTTCCTCCTGCAGGTTCACCGACTGGCTGAACGCATACAGGCTGAAGATCAGCGCCGAGTCCTCGGGCTTCCAGTATTCGGGGCGGTAGCCGCTGCCGGCAAGCTCGGCCGGCAGCTTGTCGCGGTAGCGGAACAGGTAGGCGTTGACCCCGCGGGCGTACACCTCGAAGAAGCGCTTGAGCCGCGGCGAGGCGTCGGCGTAAAGCTGGCCGGCGCTTTGCTTGAGGTTGGCAGCGCGCATCAGGCGGTCGATTTCCAGCGCGTCGGGGCCGGCCAGCTCGGCCAGGCGGCCCTGGGCCAGCAGGCGCATGCTGAGCATCTGGCCGATGCGGTCACCGGCGTGCACATAGCCCAGGCTGAACAGTGCGTCGTGGAAGTTGCTGCTCTCGATCAGCGGCGCGCCCATGGCGTTGCGCCGTACCGAAACGTTCTGTGCCAGGCCCTTGAGCGGCTGCACGCCGGTGGTCGGTGGCACGCTGTCCTGATAGCCGCCCATCTGGCAGCCGGCCAGCGCAAGCAGGCCGAGCAGCGCGGCAGCACCGCCGAAGCGAAGGCGGAAGGGAGGTAGGACGGCCATGACGGGGCTCCTGCAGGGCGTGGCGGGGTTCGGAAGGCGCTAAGGTAGTGAGCGCGCAGTCGCCGTGCAAGGTGCCGGGGCGGTTTATTTACCAGTGGTCATGCATCGCGGGGCAAGCCCGCTCCCACACGCTTGTCGTGGGAGCGGGCTTGCCCCGCGATGTTGTGCTCGGCGTGTTGGGCTTCGCCGATCAGGCGCCGTGGCACTTCTTGAATTTCTTCTCGCTGCCGCATGGGCACGGGTCGTTGCGGCCAACGTCCTTCAGGGCGTTGCGCACCGGCTCCTGGTGGCCGTGGTTGCAGTGCGGGCCGTGCACATGGCCGTGATCGTGGTGATGGTCGTGACCATGGTCGCAGTCGGGGCCATGGACATGGGGTTGTTGGGTCATTGCGGGGTACTCCGGTTGAAGATGGCCGCGATTATCTCACCACTGGCCGACAAGTGCAGCGTCAGCCGGCGATGTAGCTGGCGCAGCACTTCTTGAACTTGTGCCCGCTGGTGCAGGGGCAGGGGTCGTTGCGCCCGGCCTTGAGCGGCACAGTCGGGTCGATGAAGTACCAGCGGCCCTTGTTCTGCACGAACGCCGAGCGCTCGCGGTGCTGGTGGTCGCCTTGTGCATCGTGCCAGCGGGCGGTGAAGGTGACGAAGGCATGTTCGGGCTGCCCGCCGAGCACCTCGGCGCTTTCCACCTCCAGCCCCAGCCAGGTGCTCTGGGCGCTCCAGGCGCTGATCGCCGGGCGGTCCAGGCCGGCCTGCTGGGCCGGCAGGGTGGTCGCCACCAGGTAGTCGACCAGGCCCAGCACATAGGCGCTGTAGCGCGAGCGCATCAACGTCTGTGCGTCGGGCGCCGGGGTGCCGGCGTGATAATGCCCGCAGCAGGCCTCGAGCAGGTTGCCACTGCCGCAGGGGCAGACCGAGACACTCATTGAATCACCACCAGTACTTGCCGAAGTTTTGCGGGTTGGCCCAGAACTTGGCGTTGAGCCAGTCCGGCACCTGTTTGTAGTCATGCAGATCATAGGTGAACAGGCTCAGTTCCTGCCCGTCGCGCTGGAATTTTTCGCTGGCCGACAGTGCCAGCGAGAAAAAGTCGGTGGCCTGCCAGCCGCAGGCGACGAGGTCGGCCAATACCGCGACGCGGCTGGCGTTGAGGTTGCGGATGCCGCCCAACAGCTGCAGGCCATCGCGCTTGGGCAGGTGCTCAAGGCAGTCCACCAGTAGCGCCAGGTCGAAGCGTTGTGCGGCCAGTGCATCAGGCAGCGCGCCGGGGGTGGCCAGCTCGATGCGGGTGTCGGGGTGAGCTTCGGCAAAGGCATCCAACGCCGGGAAGCGGCTGCCTACCAGCAGCAGGGTGCGCGGGGCGAAGCGCTCGAGCAGGGCGGCCAGGGCCTGTTGCGGCGTGCGGGGTGAGACAGCGTCGGTCATTGCCATTCCTCGTTCAGGTCGCTCAAGACTAACGGCCCGGGGGCTGCGGGCAAAGAGGCAATGGACGAAGTCATGGCTTATTGCTGGCAGAGCGGTAAACGGCAGTCTTTACTCCCAGAGCGTCGGTTTAGCACCGATTCCCCTATGGAGAAGCAACAAGATGAGCATAGTACGCACAGCGATACCCCTGGTTCTGCTCACCAGTGTGTTGACTGGTTGTGCAGGTTTGCAAAAAACCGACTGGCCGAAGTGTGCTGCCGTCGGGGGCGTGGGCGGCGCGGCCCTTGGCGCCATCGAGAGTTCCAGCTGGGCTGGTTGGGGCGCCTTGCTCGGTGGCGGCCTGGCGGCCGGCTATTGCTGGGCCCATGGTGATGGCGACGAAGACGGCGACGGCGTGCCGGACAGCCGCGACAAGTGCCCAGGCACTCCGCGCGGCGTGCAGGTGGACGCCAACGGTTGCCCGCCAGCGCCGGCGCCAGTGGCCGAAGAAGTGGTGGTACAGAAGGAAGAGGTCATCGTCATCCGTGACGTGCACTTCGAGTTCGACTCGGCGCGCCTGACCGCCACCGACAAAGAGCGTCTGAACACCGTGGCCACACGCCTCAAGCAAGAGGCTCCGAGTGCGCGCCTGAGCGTTACCGGGCACACCGACAGCGTCGGCTCCGACAGCTACAACCAGAAGCTCTCCGAGCGCCGTGCGCATTCGGTGACCGACTACCTGGTCGAAAGCGGAGTGCCGCGCAGCAGCTTTATCTCTGTGGTGGGGGCCGGTGAAACCCAACCTGTGGCTGATAACGCCACGGCTGACGGGCGGGCGATGAACCGCCGTACCGAGATCAAGATCCAGCGTTAAGCGCCGTGCGCCCGCGCCTTGAGAAGTGGCGCGGGCGCGTCTTTACTCCTGGGTGACCGGTAGTGGCCGGTGACACAGGAGCATTCAGCATGAGTGTAATGTCGAAGGCGGCACTGCCGCTGGTGCTGGCCTCCGGGCTGCTGGCCGGTTGCGCCACCCACAGCGATGGCAGTGCCCCCCTCAATCAAAGGACCTGGCCTCTGTGCAGCCTGCTTGGCGGGCTCGTCGGCGGTGGCCTGGGCGCCATCGAAAGTTCCAGCTGGGCGGCCGGTGCCGGTGCTGCCGGGGTGATCGCCGGTGGCCTGATCTGCTATGCCCAGGATGGCGACGAGGATGGCGATGGTGTCTTCGACCGCCGCGACCGTTGCCCGGACACCCCGGCCGGTACGCAAGTCGACCACATGGGCTGCCCGTTGCCCCAGTACCCGCCTGTGCAACCCAAGCCTGAGCCGGTTGCTGCAGCGCCCGAGGTGATCACCCTTGATGACCAGGGCCAGGTATTGTTCGCCTTCAACTCCGCCGAGCTCAACGACGGGGCCCGGCAGCGCCTGCAGACCCTGATGCCGAAGCTGGGCGACCCCAGTGTGGGCAGCGTCAAGGTAATCGGCCATACCGACAGCGTTGGCTCGGACAGCTACAACCAGGCGTTGTCAGAGCGCCGGGCCAGTAGCGTCGCCGAGTACCTGATCAGCCAGGGGCTGGCGCCGCAGAAGGTCACCAGCCAGGGCCGCGGCGAGAGCGAGCCTGTCGCCGACAATGACACCGACGAGGGCCGGGCGCATAACCGACGGGTGGAATTGCACCTGAATTGACCCTCTGGCGCGTGCCCCTGCAACAGGGGTACTGTTGCCGGCGCGGTTCGCTCGAACGAGCCGCGCCGACATAACAATTAAACCAGTGGGGGCGGGGTATGAAGTTCATCCTGGGCCTGGGCAAGGCGCTGACGGTGGTGTTCTGGTGGATCGTGCTGGTCAACCTGTTCATGCCGCAGCCAGTGCCGATCAATCTGCTGATCAATGCCGCCGGTACCCTGCTGCTGACGCTGCACGTGCTGGAGGTGCTGTTCTTCAATGCCAGCCTGCGCGGGCGCAGCCACCGCTGGTTCGACCGGTTGCAGATTCTGCTCACCGGGATTTTCCATGTGATGTCCATCCCCAAACCTGAAGAGGCGTCTAGCCGTGCGTAAACTGTTGTTGCTGGCCGCCCTGGCCACGCCCATGGCCCAGGCCGAGAGCCTGGAAGTCGCCGCCCATTCGATGCTGCGCCTGCCCGACAAGGCGGCCAGCGTGCACCTTGAGCAACTGCGGGTGGCTGATTCGGCCACCCTGCTGCTGCCGGCCTCGCTCACCGAACTGAAAATCGACCGCCTGGAGCTGGGGCGTGATGCGCGCATTGCCATCGCGCCGGCCGAGCATGACCTGCGCATCGTTGCGGCCAGCGCGTATCTTGGGGCTGGCAGCGAGTTCAGTGCGCCGGGGGCTGCGGGCAGTTATGAGCGTGCGGCGCGGCCCGGGCGTAACCTGGATTTGCGCCTGGAGGCGCTGGAGGCCGAGCAGTTGGCCATTGATGCCCGGGGTGGTGCCGGGGCGCCGGGCTATGTTGGGCTCGACGGGGCCAATGGCAAACCGGGTGGTTGCACCTGGGGACAGGCCAGCCGTGGGGCCAATGGCGATGATGGGGGCAATGGGCATGATGGTGCTGCCGGTGGTCGGGTTCGCCTGGCGGTGCCGGAGGGGTTCGAGCGGGAGCGGATTGTGGTGCGGGTTGACGGTGGGGCTGCGGGTAAGCCTGGGGCGGCTGGCAAGCCTGGCAAGGGTGGGGCCAGCAAGGGGTGCCTGGTTTATCGCACCGATGCGGGGGGGAATGGGCGGCCTGGGGCCGAGGGGGCGCCTGGGTTGGCGGGGGCTTCTGGGGAGTTGATATTGCAGCGGTTGTGATTTTTGGGTTGTTAGTTGGTTAGTTAGTTGCTTGGTTGGTTTTGAAAGTTGTATGCGTATTCATGAGGGTGTCAGAAATTTTGTGTTCGGGCATAACATGAGTAAGAGGTGCATGTATGCCAACCAAAAAGAAACCCCTGCGTGACCTGCCCCAAATCCCCAAAGAGCTGCTAGAGCAGTTCGGTGAGGGCCTGATGACTGCCGAAGCTATCGAGGATGCCTCTGCGGCGTTCAAGAAGGCCCTGATCGAACGCGCCCTGAGTGCCGAGCTGGGCCATCACCTGGGTTATCCGCCGGGCGCGCAGCGCCCAGAGGATGAAACCAATCAACGTAACGGCAAGAGTGGCAAGACTGTTTTAACCGGGGACGGCCCATTGCGGCTGGATATCCCCGTGACCGAGACGGCAGTTTTGCGCCCATTCTGATTCCCAAGCATGAGCGGCGTTACACCGGTTTCGATGACAAGATCATCGCCATGTATGCACGTGGGATGACGGTCAGAGAGATCCGCGCCTTTTGTCCGAGCAGTACGGGACGGATGTTTCACCCGATTTCATCAGCTCTGTGACCGCCGAGGTCATGGAAGAAATCGGCGCGTGGCAGCAGCGGCCGCTTGAGCCTATGTACCCGGTCATTTTCTTTGATGCATTGCGGGTGAAGATCCGTGAGGAAGGCCTGGTGCGCAACAAGGCCATTTACCTGGCGCTGGGCGTTCTGCCGGACGGGACGCGCGATATCTTGGGCATCTGGATTGAGAACACCGAGGGTGCGAAGTTCTGGATGAAGGTGTTCAACGACCTCAAGACGCGAGGTGTCGACGATGTCCTTATTGCCGTGACCGATGGTCTTAAAGGCATGCCAGAGGCCCTCAGCGCAGTGTTTCCAGAGACGACGCTACAGACGTGCATCGTCCACCTGATCCGCAACAGCCTGGACTTTGCAGCCTGGGACAAGCGGCGGGCACTGGCCAAGGCGCTCAAGCCGATCTACCAGGCCATCAATGCCGAAGCGGCTGAGCAGGCGCTCGATGAGTTTGAAAGTGGGCCTTGGGGCAAGCAATATCCAACGGTCGTTGCGGCCTGGAGACGCGCTTGGGATCGAGTGATCCCCTTCTTTGTCTTCCGCCGGCCATCCGGAAAGTGATTTACACCACCAATGCCATCGAAAGCATCAATGCCCAGCTGCGCAAGATCATCAAGACCCGGGGTCATTTCCCGAACGATGAAGCAGCCACCAAGCTGATCTGGCTGGGTCTGAGAAACATCACGCGAACTGGGGCTCAGCGGCGCATGATTGGAAAAGTGCGATGAATCAATTCGCGATTTTGTACGGGGATCGATTCATCAGGCCAACCTGGTGAAAATCAGGGCCTGCTTGACGGCAGGCCGCTACCGGCCCGCACACAAAAAAACTGACACTCCCGTATTCATTATCTTTATTGACGCTTATTCACCTTTCCGCCCTTACGGCGGGTAACTTTTTGAGGGATCAAAAAGTCACCAAAAAATCCACGCTCCATTCATACGGCCCCTGCGCTTCGCTCCGGGGTTCCCTCACTCCGGGCTTGCTCCGGGGGTACGCGCCGACGGGCCGTCCCTGGCCCGATCGGCGCTCGACCGGCATCCATGCCGGTCGCCCCCCTACGCAATCCCTGCGTTCGGCCTCCTGAAGTCGCGAAGTTAGGTGCGGCGCCTGCACTGGCGCAGCTAACCGCTAGTTGTATTTGTGGGAACTCAGGATTGCAATCGCCGGCTTGCCGGCGATAGGGCCCTAACAAAAAACACATCAATAACAATAAAACCAACATCCCGGCTGTTGATCTGGCTTTTGATCTTGCTTCTAAGCGCGCGATAGTTCAGGCAACACAAATCGCGACTTCAGGAGGCCGAGCGTAGGGATTGCGTAGGGGGGCGACCGGCATGGATGCCGGTCGAGCGCCGATCGGGCCAGGGACGGCCCGTCGGCGCGTACCTCCGGAGCAAGCCCGGAGCGAGGGGACCCGGAGCGAAGCGTAGGGCCGGATGATGGGAGCCAGCGTTTTTTGGTTACTTTTTGTCGCGTTTGACAAAAAGTGACCCGCCGTAAGGGCGGAAAGGTGACGAAAAGCAGTCATCGTCAATGAATGCGCATACATCTACCAAAGCAATCACCATGGACTCCGAACCCGAACCCGAACCCGAACCCGAACCCGAACCCGAACCCAATCAAATCAAAACCCGAGAACTGGCCACAACCACCACCCCAACCCCAATCAGAAGATTAACCCCCACCATCCGCCGAATCCGCCCCAAAACCCCAGCCCCCGAAGCCCAATCCTCAGCCTGCACCGCCGCCCGAAGCTCAGGCAGCAACAACGACTGAATCCGCATGAACAGCGCAAACATCACGATCCCGCCCCCGATCATCACCTGAACGTACCGCGGCGCGGTCTCGAACCCGGCAAAGCGCAGGTGGATCATGCCCACCCCGCTGACAGCCAGAATCGCCACCGCCAGCCAGACCCATCTGAAGAACCGCTGGAAAACCTCAACCCACAACCGCAACCGCGCAGGCCCCTCCAGGGCCGCAACCGTTGCCGGGCGCAGCACCAGCCAGGCGAAGAACATCCCGCCGACCCACACCAGGGCGGCCAGGACATGCAGTGTGTAGGGCAGGGCAAAGGCGAGCATCCGGATCTCCATGCGGCACAAAGGGCAATAGCGGGGTATGATAGCCGGCCCATGCGAAACACTGAAAATATATCCAGCCCTCCGGGCGCCCGCAGACCATGATCAGTACCGAACTCAAAGCCACCATCCAGGGCGCCTATTCGCGTTTCCTCGAAGCCAAAAGCCTCAAGCCCCGCTACGGCCAGCGCCTGATGATCGCCGAAGTGGCCAAGGTGCTCGGCGACATCGCCACCGACGACGAAGGCCGCCGTGCGGGCGAGCCTGCCGTGGTGGCGGTCGAGGCCGGCACCGGTACCGGCAAGACGGTCGCCTACAGCCTGGCCGCCATTCCGGCCGCCAAGGCCGCCGGCAAGCGCCTGGTGATCGCCACCGCCACCGTGGCGCTGCAAGAGCAGATCGTGTTCAAGGACCTGCCCGACCTGATGCGCAACAGCGGCCTGAACTTCAGCTTCGCCCTGGCCAAGGGGCGTGGGCGTTACCTGTGCCTGTCCAAGCTCGACGTGCTGCTGCAAGAGGGCCACGCCCAGTCGGCCACCGCCCAGCTGTTCGAGGAAGAGGGCTTCAGGATCGAGGTCGACGAGCGCAGCCAGAAGCTGTTCAACAGCATGATCGAGAAGCTCGCCGGCAACCGTTGGGACGGCGACCGCGACAGCTGGGCCGAGACCATCGAAGACCAGGACTGGGCGCGCCTGACCACCGACCACGGCCAGTGCACCGGCCGGCATTGCCCGAATTTCCAGCAGTGCGTGTTCTACAAGGCCCGCGAAGGCATGGGCAAGGTCGATGTGATCGTCACCAACCATGACATGGTGCTGGCTGACTTGGCGCTGGGCGGCGGCGCGGTGCTGCCCGACCCGCGCGACACCATGTACGTGTTCGACGAAGGCCACCACCTGCCCGACAAGGCCATTGGCCACTTCGCCCATTACTCGCGCCTGCGCTCCACCGCCGAATGGCTGGAGCAAACAGCCAAGAACCTCACCAAGCTGCTGGCCCAGCACCCGCTGCCCGGTGACCTGGGCCGTTATATAGAGCAAGTGCCGGAGCTGGCGCGCGAGGTGCGCACCCAGCAGCAGTTCATGTTCACCCTGTGTGAGCAGGTGGCGGATTTTCGTGCCGGCGAGGACATGGAAGGCCGCGACCGCCCGCGCTACCGCTTCGAAGGCGGCGTGGTGCCCGAGCAGATCCGCGAAGTCGGCATCGAGCTGAAAAAAGGCTTCGCCCGCCTCAATGACCTGTTCACCCGCCTGGCCGATCTGCTCAAGGAAGGCATGGACGGCGAGAACAACATCGGCATCGCCAGCCACCAGGCCGAGGAGTGGTACCCGCTGTTCGGCAGCCTGGTGACCCGTGCCCAGAGCAACTGGGAGCTGTGGACCGCATTCACCGCCGAAGACCCGGAAGACAACCCGCCCATGGCGCGCTGGCTGACCTTGGCCGAAAACGGCGCGCTGTTCGATATCGAGGTCAACGCCAGCCCCATCCTGGCCGCCGAGATGCTGCGCAAGAGCCTGTGGAACGTCGCCTACGGCGCCCTGGTCACCTCCGCCACGCTGACCGCCCTGGGCAAGTTCGACCGTTTTCGCATGCGCTCGGGCCTGCCCCGCGATGCGGTGCAGTGCGTGGTGCCCAGCCCCTTCGTGCACGGCGATGCCGGGCTTTTGCGGGTGCCCGACCTGGGGGCCGACCCGCGCGATGCCACCGCCCATACCGCGGCGATCATCCGCGAACTGCCGGCCATGGTCGAAGACGCCCGCGGCGCGCTGGTGCTGTTCTCGTCGCGTAAGCAGATGCAGGACGTGTTCGACGGCCTGGACCGCGACTGGCGCAAGCTGGTGCTGATCCAGGGCAACCTGTCCAAGCAGGAAACCCTGAACAAGCACAAGGCGCGGGTCGATGACGGCCAGCACAGCGTGCTGTTCGGCCTGGCCAGCTTCGCCGAGGGTGTCGACCTGCCGGGCGCTTACTGTGAGCACGTGGTGATTGCCAAGATCCCGTTCGCGGTGCCGGACGACCCGGTCGAGGCAGCTTTGGCCGAGTGGATCGAAGCCCGCGGCGGCAACCCGTTCATGGAAATCGCTGTGCCCGACGCCTCGCTGCGCTTGATCCAGGCCTGCGGCCGGCTGCTGCGCACCGAGCAGGACCGTGGCGTGATCAGCTTGCTCGACCGGCGCCTGGTCACCCAGCGCTACGGCAAGGCTATTCTCAACGCACTGCCGCCATTCCGGCGGGAAATCGACTGACCGCCGGAGCACGACGCGCCGGCCCCGTTGTCCATCACTCAGTCGCGAGCCCATGAGGGCTCAGAAGGAGAGCAACCGCCCCATGATCCGTCGCACCCTGCCCGCCATGCTTACCCTGTTGTTCAGCGCACCATTGCTCGCCGGGCAACAGACGCTGTTCAGTTTCGTGCGCCCTGCCTCGGTGGTGAACGTCGTCACCCAGGACGCCGGGATGCCGCAGTACAACGCCGAGCAGACGGCCGAAGGCGAGGTGTTGCGGCGGGTGGTGTTCAACCCGGTGGCAAAGCCGACGCTGCAACTCACCCCGCAGGCCGGGGCCTGGGACTGGTCGGCCGGGCGCTACCTCACCCTGCGTTTGCAAAGTGCCATGGACTGGGCGCTGACTGTGGATGTGCAGGTGCAGGGCAGCGACGGGCGCACCCTCAGCAGCCGCATCGACTTGCCGGCAGGCCCGGCGCAGACGGTGATGATTCCGCTCACCGCCAGCTCGCCGCTGAGCCAGGGCATGCGCGCCGGCCCGCCGATGCCCTGGGCCCACGAAGGCCAGCGCCTGTTGCTGGCCAGCAGCAGCGGCGAGCTCGACCTCAAGCAGGTGATCTCGGTCAGCCTGAGCATCCCAAACCCCAAAGTCGCCCAGAGCCTGCTGATCGAAAAAGTCGGGCTGCAGGACGACGACCAGGCTTACCAGGCTGCCTACAGCCAACTGGTCGACAGCTACGGCCAGTCCACCCGTGGCAGTTGGCCGGAGAAGGTCGCAAGCGACGATCAACTCAAAGCCGCCGACAACCGCGAGCAGGCGCAGCTCAAAGCCTGGTTGCTCGAGCGCGACAAGCTCGGCCTGGACCCGTACGGCGGCCTGCAGGCCGGCCCGGCGTTCGAAGCCAAGGGGTTCTTTCGTACCGAAAAACGTGACGGGCGCTGGCACCTGGTAACCCCCGACGGCCACCCGTTCTACTCGTTGGGGGTCAATGCGGTTGCTGCCGACGGTGGGCGCACCTACGTACAAGGCCGCGAAGGCATGTTCAAGGGCCTGCCCGCCGAGGGCGATGCCCTGGCGGCTTTGTATGGCCAGGGCAACAACGACGACGGCAATGCCTCCTCGCAAGGGCGCGGGTTCAAGCAGGGGCGCTGGTTCGACTTCTATGCCGCCAACCTGCAACGCACCTACGGCAAGCCCTGCCCGGGCGCTACCGATGCCTGCCCGCCCCTGGCATTCGACGCGCCGCGCTGGCAAACCCACACCCTCGACCGCCTGCAGGCCTGGGGCTTCAACACACTGGGCAACTGGAGCGACCCGGGCCTGGAGCAGGCCCGGCGCATGCCCTACACCTTGCCGCTGGCGATCGTCGGCGATTATGCCAGCATCAGTACCGGCATGGACTGGTGGGGACGCATGCCTGACCCGTTCGACCCGCGCTTTGCCATGGCCACCGAACGCGCCGTGGCCATCGCTGCCCGCGATCACCGCGACGACCCTTGGCTGATCGGTTATTTCGCCGACAACGAACTGGCGTGGGCAGCCCCGGGCGATGACCCCAAGGCCCGCTATGGCCTGGCCTACGGCACCTTGCGCCTGACCACCGACGTGCCGGCCAAGCGTGCGTTCTTGAAGCAACTGCGCGACAAGTACCGCAACCAGCAAGGGCTGTCGAAGGCATGGGGCATCGAGCTGAGTGCCTGGGAGCTGATGGAAGACCCAGGTTTCGAGGCACCGCTGCCCAACCCCGAGCACCCGGAAATCGAACGCGATTACCAGTATTTCCAGCTGGTGTTCGCCCAGACCTACTTCAAGACCATTTCCGACGCACTCAAATGGCACGCGCCAAACCACTTGCTGCTGGGTGGGCGCTTTGCGGTGAGCACGCCCGAGGCGGTCAAGGCCTGTGCCGAGTTCTGCGATGTGCTGAGTTTCAACTTCTATACCCTCAAGCCCGAGGACGGTTACGACTTCGCCCGCCTGGCCGAGCTGGACAAGCCGGTGCTGGTCTCGGAGTTCCAGTTCGGCTCGCGTGACCGCGGCCCGTTCTGGCCCGGCCCGGTGGAGGTGGCGCGTGAAGAGGACCGCGGCCCGGCCTACGCCAACTTCCTCAAGGCTGCCCTGGCCCAGCCGATGATCGTTGGCGCGCACTGGTTCCAGTACCTGGACCAACCTGCCAGCGGTCGGCTGCTGGACGGCGAGAACGGGCACCTGGGGTTGGTGGGCATCACCGATTTGGCCTACCCGGGCTTTGTCGAGGCGGTGCGCAGGAGCAACCTGCAACTGACCACGCAATTGCGCACCCAGTTGGAAAAGCCCGCGCCATAAGCGGTCCTCTGTAGGAGATCACCCAGCCCTTTCGGGCTGCGCTGTCGCGCACAGAACTGGTCTTGCAGATGCGCCACGGTCTCTGTGGGAAGCGGCCTTGCCGGGGCGCCGTCCGGTCGAGATGGGGCGCGAAGCGGCCCCTAGATCTCGACCTCATGCAAAATTGCCGGGGCTGCTGCGCAGCCCATCTCGACCGGACGGCGCCCCGGCAAGGCCGCTTCCCACAGGGACCTTGTTAAATCAATGAGTTGCAGTTTGTTCTATGAGAGCCGGCTTGCTACCTTGTTTCATTTGCGCAACCAACCACCCAGCCATCTGCAGTAGGCAAACCGTCCAACTACTGAAACAATGCACGCCTTTGCCAGCCAGGTCGTTCGGAGAGGTAGCGGGTGCAGATCCAGGGTCACTATGAGCTGAAGTTCGAGGCGGTGCGCGATGCCTTCGCCGCGTTGTTCGAGGATCCCCAGGAGCGTGGCGCGGCGCTGTGCATCCAGGTCGGCGGGCAGACCGTGGTCGACCTGTGGGCTGGCAGCGCCGACAAGGACGGCCACGAGGCCTGGCACAGCGACACCATCGCCAACCTGTTCTCCTGCACCAAGACCTTCACCGCCGTCACCGCCCTGCAACTGGTGGGTGAGGGCAAGCTGGCCCTCGACGCCCCCGTGGCCCGCTACTGGCCGGAGTTCGCCCAGGCTGGCAAGGACAATGTCACCCTGCGCCAACTGCTCAGCCACCGCGCCGGCCTGCCCGCCATTCGCCAACTGCTGCCGGCTGAAGCGCTCTACGACTGGCAAGTGATGGTCGATGCCCTGGCCGCCGAGGCTCCCTGGTGGGCGCCGGGTACTGAACATGGCTACGCCGCCATCACCTACGGCTGGCTGATCGGCGAGCTGATTCGCCGCGTCGATGGCCGTGGCCCGGGTGATTCCATCGTGGCGCGTACCGCACGGCCACTGGGCCTGGACTTCCACGTAGGCCTGGCCGATGAAGAGTTCCACCGCGTGGCGCACATCGCCCGTGGCAAGGGCAACCCCGGCGATGCCGCTGCCCAGCGCCTGCTGCAGGTGACCATGCGCGAGCCCGAGGCACTCTCGACCCGCGCCTTTACCAACCCGCCGGCGATCCTCACCAGTACCAACAAACCCGAATGGCGGCGCATGCAGCAGCCGGCTGCCAACGGTCACGGCAATGCCCGCAGCCTGGCCGGCTTCTATGCCGGCCTGCTGGATGGCAGCCTGCTGGAGTCCGAACTGCTCGACGAACTGACCCGCGAACACAGCCTGGGCCAGGACCGTACCCTGCTCACCCAGACCCGCTTCGGCCTGGGCTGCATGCTCGACCAGCCGCAGGTGGCCAACGCCACCTTCGGCCTTGGCGCCCGCGCCTTCGGCCACCCGGGGGCCGGCGGCTCGGTGGGCTTTGCCGACCCTGAACACGACGTGGCCTTTGGCTTTGTCACCAACACTCTCGGCCCTTATGTGCTGATGGACCCGCGCGCGCAGAAGCTGGTGCGAGTACTGGGCAGTTGCCTTTGATCGGGTAACGCGGGTATTGCCCGGGCCCTTTGACTATCCTCAATGCCAACGCCTGATTGCGTGGGCAAAATTCCTTTCTATTTCATGGTGTATCGCTGATGTCTTCACATAAAACCTTAGCACTCGCCCTGTGCCTGGCCATGACCGGCTGCGCCAGCCACTCGCAGGAGGCGTCGAAGGACGGCGGCCTGAGCTGGTGGCCATTTGGCTCCGATAAAGTCGCTGACAAGGAAGTGAAGGCCGCCGTTACCGAAAACGTCGCCAAGGCTGACGCCAAGTCCGAGAGCAGCAGCCGCTGGTGGTGGCCGTTCGGCGGTGACGACAGCAAAGCTGACGCCAAGGCCGCCGTACCGAAGATCGACCAGAAGGCCACCCAGGCCTGGCTTGACCAGTACGAGCCCAAGGTGCGCGAGGCCATCAAGGGCAGCAAGTTCGAGCTGGAGCGCCGCGAAGACGTGCTGGCGGTGACCATCCCGGTGGATGGCGCCTACAACCCGGACCGCCCGAACATGCTGCTGCCGGTGACCCTCGGCCCGATCACCCAGGTGGCCAAGGCCATCGAAGCCGACAGCAAGACCGCCATCCTGATTCTCGGCCACGCCGACAACACCGGTGCCACCGCCGCCAACCAGAAGCTCAGCCTGGAGCGCGCCGCCTCGGTATCGGCGATCTTCCGCCTGAGCGGCCTGCAGCGTGACCGCCTGATGCTCAAGGGCATGGGCTCGCTGATGCCGCGTGCGGCCAACGACAGTGCTGCCGGCCGTGCCTTGAACCGCCGCGTGGAACTGCTGCTGACCCCGCAGAACACCATGGTTGCGCTGCTGGCCAAGTATCAGCAGCCGGTACCGCCGGCAGCACCTGCCGCGCTGGTAGCTACCCAGGACGTCAAGGCCCCGGCCGCTGCTGCCAAGCCGGCCGTCAAGCCTGCCGCCAAACCTGCGGCGAAAAAGCCGGTCGCCAAAGCCAAGACCCCGGCCAAGGCCACCGCTGCCGCCAAGAAGAAAGCCGCCCCGGCAAAACCTGCCGCGAAGAAGGCCGCCACCGACAAGAAAGTCGCCGCCAACAGCCCTGCGAAGACCAACTGATCGTCAAGGAAACGCAGCCATGACCCAATCCCTGGCCGATATGCGCCGCGACTATACCCGTGATGGCCTGGCCGAAGCCCAGGCCCCGGGGGAGCCGTTCGCGCTGTTCCACCAATGGTTCGCCGACGCGGTGAAAACCGAGCAGCTGCCGGTGGAAGCCAACGCCATGACTCTGGCCACGGTCGACGCCGACGGCCGCCCGCATTGCCGGGTGCTGTTGCTCAAGGCGCTCGACGCCCGTGGCTTCACCTTTTTCACCAACTACGAGAGCGCCAAGGGCCAGCATATTGCCGCGAACCCTTTCGCTGCGATGACCTTCTTCTGGCCGGCGCTGGAGCGCCAGGTGCGCATTGAGGGGCGGGTGGAAAAGGTCACGGCCAAGGAGTCCGACGACTACTACCAGGTGCGCCCGCTGGGCAGCCGCCTGGGGGCCTGGGCTTCGCCGCAGAGCCGGGTGATCGCCGACCGCGCCGAACTGGAAGGGTTGGTGAAAGCCACCGAGGCACGCTTCAGCGATACCCAGCCCGATTGCCCGGAACACTGGGGCGGTTACCGTTTGCTGCCGGAGCGCGTGGAGTTCTGGCAGGGTCGGTCGAGCCGTTTGCATGACCGGCTGAATTACCGGCTGGTGGGTGGGCAGTGGTTGCGTGAGCGCCTGGCGCCGTGAATTGAATCAGACCTAATCGCCGGCAAACCGGCCCGTACAGACCCTGTAGGAGATCACCCAGCCCTGCGGGCTGCGCTGTCGCGCAGAGAACTGGGCACGAACCCGCCCCGGCCCCTGTGGGAGCGGGCTTGCCCGCGAACACCGGCGAAGTCGGTGCCAGACACCGCGTCGCCTGCTTCGCGGGCAAGCCCGCTCCCACAGGTCCCTGCTAAATCAATGAGTTATGTGCAGTTCTATGAGAGCCGGCTTGCCGGCGAT
The DNA here is from genome assembly GCF_019139835.1 of Pseudomonas xanthosomatis. Lineage (NCBI taxonomy): Bacteria > Pseudomonadati > Pseudomonadota > Gammaproteobacteria > Pseudomonadales > Pseudomonadaceae > Pseudomonas > Pseudomonas xanthosomatis. The sequence goes on from NZ_CP077075.1 coordinate 2,073,830, forward strand.
TAGGCTGCAGCGCAGCCCTTCATCGACCTTTTTCGGCCTCCCGCTGCAACCATTCCCCCAGCGCCTTGCGCTTGACCTTCTCCTTGCGCGCCCGCTGCAGCAACGCCAGCATGTAAGCCCGCTGCTGCGGGTCATCCCCGGCCAGCGACAGTGCAAGATCACGGTCCATCCAGCGGCGCATGCGGACATACAGCCAGCCATGGAAATACAGGCCGGCAATCGTGACTATGACCACGATGAAGTAATCCATGGCTATCCTTGGTCCAACGTGAAAGCCCGCTCCACAGCCGCTGTTGGCTGTACCCGAGCTGAATGAGAACAAATTTATAACATTTGCGCCGTGACACCCGTCATGGCTAAGCGTCTAATGCTCACCGTGACTTATGGAGATTTTTCCCATGCGTAAATCCGTTTTGCTGGTGGCGAGCTTCACCACCATGTCGCTGCTGCTGGGCGGCTGCCAGTCGTCGCTGACCGGCGACAGTTACTCCCGTGATGAGGCCCGTCGCGTGCAGACCGTGCGCATGGGTACCATCGAATCCCTGCGCCCGGTCAAGATCGAAGGCACCAAGACCCCGATCGGCGGCGGCGCTGGCGCCATCGTCGGTGGTGTGGCCGGTTCCGCCGTCGGCGGTGGCCGTGGCAGCATCGTCGCTGCGGTGATCGGTGCCGTGGCCGGTGGCCTGGCAGGTTCTGCGGCCGAAGAAGGCCTGACCCGCACCCAGGGTGTTGAAATCACCGTGCGTGAAGACGACGGCAGCATGCGCGCCTATGTGCAGCAAGTGCAGCAGAACGAAATCTTCCGTGTGGGCGAGCGTGTGCGCATCATGACCGTGGATGGCACCAGCCGCGTTTCGCACTGACCGGCGTATAAAACAAAACCCCGAACGGGTCTGGCCTGTTCGGGGTTTTTTGTTGTTCTGTGCTGGCCCTATCGCCGGCAGTAAAGCTCAGAGCCCGAGAATATCCCGTGCCACCGCCTCGGCAATGCGAATGCCGTCGACGCCCGCCGACAGAATGCCACCGGCATAGCCCGCACCTTCACCGGCCGGGAACAGGCCTTTGAGGTTCAGGCTCTGTAGGTCGGCGCCACGGGTGATGCGCAGTGGCGACGAGGTGCGCGTCTCGATGCCGGTCAGCACCGCGTCATGCAGGTTGTAGCCCTTGATCTGGCGGTCGAAGGCCGGCAGTGCCTCGCGGATCGCCTCGATGGCGAAGGCCGGCAGGCTCGGCGCCAGGTCGCCCAGGGTGACCCCTGGCTTGTACGAGGGTTCGACACTGCCGATGGCAGTGGACGGGCGCCCGGCAACGAAGTCGCCGACCAACTGCGCCGGTGCCTGGTAGTTGCTGCCGCCCATCACGTAGGCGTGGGCCTCCAGGCGTTCCTGCAGCTCGATGCCTGCCAGCGGGCCGCCCGGGTAGTCACGCTCGGGGTCGATACCCACGACAATGCCCGAGTTGGCGTTGCGCTCGTTGCGCGAATACTGGCTCATGCCGTTGGTGACCACGCGGCCAGGCTCGCTGGTGGCGGCGACCACGGTGCCGCCCGGGCACATGCAGAAGCTGTACACCGAGCGGCCGTTCTTGGCGTGGTGCACCAGCTTGTAGTCGGCGGCGCCCAGTTTCGGGTGGCCGGCGTACTTGCCCAGGCGCGCCTTGTCGATCAGCGACTGCGGGTGCTCGATACGGAAACCCACCGAAAACGGCTTGGCCTCCATGAACACGCCCCTGGCGTGGAGCATGCGGAAGGTATCGCGGGCGCTGTGGCCCAGGGCCAGCACCACGTGGCGCGAATCCAGCTGCTCGCCGCTTTGCAGTACTACACCGGTCAGCTGCTCGCCGTCGGTGACCAGATCGGTGACCTTCTGCTCGAAGCGCACTTCGCCGCCCAGGTTGATGATTTCTTCGCGCATCTTCTCGACCATGCTGGTCAGGCGGAAGGTACCGATGTGCGGCTTGTTGATGTACAGGATCTCGTCTGGTGCACCGGCCTTGACGAACTCTTCGAGCACCTTGCGGCCGTGGTGCTGCGGGTCCTTGATCTGGCTGTAGAGCTTGCCGTCGGAGAAGGTGCCGGCGCCGCCTTCGCCAAACTGCACGTTGGACTCGGGGTTGAGCACGCTCTTGCGCCACAGGCCCCAGGTATCCTTGGTGCGCTGGCGCACTTCCTTGCCGCGCTCGAGCACGATCGGCTTGAAGCCCATCTGGGCCAGCAACAGGCCGGCAAAGATGCCGCAGGGGCCGAAGCCGACCACCAGCGGGCGCTGCGCAAGGTCAGCAGGCGCCTGGCCTACGAACTTGTAGCTGACATCCGGGGCCACGCCGATCTTCGGGTCGTCGGCGAATGTGTTCAGCAGCTCGGCTTCGTTGCTGGTTTCGAGGTCGATGGTGTAGATGAACAGCAACTCGCTGTTCTTCTTGCGCGCGTCGTAGCTGCGCTTGAACAGGGTGAAGCCGAGCAGTTGCTCATCTGCGATGCCCAGGCGCTGGACGATGGCTGCGCGCAGCTCGTCGTCGGAGTGGTCCAGGGGCAGCTTGAGTTCGTTGATTCGTAGCATGGCAGGGTCCAGTATCCCGGCCATGGGCGGCCGGCGGCTTTACACAAACCGCCAAGTATAAGCTGTTCGCCGCCCCGGCTGGCAGGTTAAAAGTGCCCGGTGGTCAGAGGTCGCGGGCGCCGCCGTAGTAGGCGCAGCCCTGCAGGGGCTTGCCGTCGATGCGCAACTCGGCCTTGAGGTGGCGGATGGCGCCGCTGGCGGGGTCGACGCAGCGCTGCGGCGCGACCCACAGCTCGACACGCTGGCCGTTGGCCTCGCTGGACAGGCTCAGGCCACCGCCAGGCATTTCTTCTTCAAGAAACGGCAGCGGCAGCGGCTGTTGGCCGACGCGGTTGAGCACCATGCCCTTGCCGCTGGCCTTGATGTCCCAGTCCGGTTCATGGCCGCTGGCGCGCAGGGTGAGCTGCTTGAAGTTCGGGTCTTCGCAGCCGCGGGCGCCGGGCTCGAGGCGGTACAGGCGGGTGACGTCGACCTGGCCGTCGCTGCCGGCCTGCTTGCTGCCGGCCAGGCGCCCGCGCAGGTCGGCGAACAGCTTGTCTTTGGAGTCCTTGGCCAGGTTGGCAGCCTCCTGCAGGATCGCGGTGCTGCCGGCGTCGTTGATGACGAACTGGCGGGCCTCGCTGCAGGGTTTGAACAGCAGGTGGCCGCCGCCGGCACTCAGTTCGCCCTGCATGCGCGTGGTGCCGAGGTTCGGGTCGACCGGTTTTTCGGCCAGCATCTGGCAACCGGCGAACAGCGGCAGCAGGGCAGCGAGCAGCAGGGGAGGGGTGAGGCGCATGGGGCGGGCTCCGGGAGACTGTGCAGAAGAGCTGGCCACGTTACTCAGGGTTAGCGGGGATCACAAGTAGCTGTGGAGGCCTCATCGCGGGGCAAGCCCGCTCCAACGTCAATCATCGCAACAGCGTGGGAGCGGGATTGCCCCGCGATGAGGCCCCCACAGGTCCAAGAAAAAAGGGCCCGAAGGCCCTTTGTTCATTCAACCTCCGAGGTACGCGTCGCGCACTTTCGGGTCGGTCAACAGGGCTTCGCCGGTGCCCTGCATCACCACTTTGCCGTTTTCCAGCACATAGGCGCGGTCGGCGATCTTCAGCGCCTGGTTGGCGTTCTGCTCCACCAGGAACACGGTCACGCCGTCGCGGCGCAGCTGTTCGATGATGTCGAAGATCTGCTGGATGATGATCGGCGCCAGGCCCAGTGATGGCTCGTCGAGCAGCAGCAGCTTGGGTTTGCTCATCAGGGCGCGGCCGATGGCGAGCATCTGCTGCTCGCCGCCGGACATGGTGCCGCCACGCTGGATGTAACGCTCTTTCAAGCGCGGGAACAGCTGCAGGACCTTGTCCAGCTGCTCCTGGTAGTCACCCTTGTCGGTGAAGAAACCGCCCATGGCCAGGTTTTCCTCGACAGTCAGGCGGGCGAACACGCGGCGGCCTTCCGGCACCACCGCAATGCTCTTGCGCATGATGTGCGAGGAGGGCTGGCCGACCAGTTCCTCACCCAGGTACTTGATGCTGCCGCTGTGGGCCTGGGGCGAGCCGCACAGGGTCATCAGCAGGGTCGACTTGCCGGCGCCGTTGGCGCCGATCAGGGTGACGATCTCGCCCTGGTTGATCTCGACGTTGACGCTGTGCAGCGCCTGGATCTTGCCGTAGAAGGTGGAAACGTTCTCGAACTTCAGCATTTACGCCTCCCCCAGGTAGGCCTTGATCACATCAGGGTTGCCGCGAATCTCTTGCGGCGTGCCATCGGCCAGGGGCGTGCCCTGGTTGATCACCACGATGTGGTCGGAAATGCTCATCACCAGCTTCATGTCGTGCTCGATCAGCAGCACGGTCACGTTGTGGGATTCGCGCAGGTAGCCGATGAGGGCCTTGAGGTCCTCGGTCTCCTTGGGGTTCAGGCCGGCGGCCGGTTCGTCGAGCATGATGATGCGTGGCTGGGTCATCATGCAGCGGGCGATTTCCAGCCGGCGTTGCTGGCCGTAGGCGAGGGTGCCGGCGGTACGGTTGGCGAACTCGGTCAGGTTGACCTTCTCCAGCCAGTACTGCGCGCGCTCCATGGCTTCCTTCTCGCTGCGGCGGAACGACGGGGTCTTGAACAGGCCGGCGAAGAAGTTGGTGTTGAGGTGTCGGTGCTGGGCGATCAGCAGGTTTTCCAGCGCGGTCATCTCCTTGAACAGGCGCACGTTCTGGAAGGTCCGCACCACGCCCTTGCGGGCGATCTGATGGCCGGCCAGGCCCTGGATGGGCTGGCCGTCGAGCAGAATGGTGCCGCCGCTGGGCTTGTAGAAGCCGGTGAGGCAGTTGAACACGGTGGTCTTGCCGGCGCCGTTGGGGCCGATCAGCGCGACTACCTGTTTCTCCTTGACGGTCAGGCCCACGCCGTTGACCGCCAACAAGCCGCCGAAGCGCATGCTCAGGCCGCTGACTTGCAGAATTTCGCGGCTCATCGACGCAGCTCCATGTGTGGACGTTGCATGGGCAGCAGGCCCTGCGGACGCCAGATCATCATCAACACCATCAGCGCACCGAACATCAGCATCCGGTATTCGCTGAACTCACGCATCATCTCTGGCAGCAGGATCATCACGATGGCCGCCAGAATCACGCCCAACTGCGAACCCATGCCGCCCAGCACGACGATGGCGAGGATGATCGCCGACTCGATGAAGGTGAACGATTCCGGTGTCACCAGCCCTTGGCGGGCGGCGAAGAAGCTGCCGGCAAAGCCTGCAAAGCATGCCCCCAGGGTGAACGCCGAAAGCTTGATCACTGTGGGGTTCAGGCCCAGCGCGCGGCAGGCGATCTCGTCTTCACGCAGCGCTTCCCAGGCACGGCCGATGGGCATGCGCAGCAGGCGGTTGATGACGAACAGCGCCAGCAGGGCCAGCAGCAGGGCCACCAGGTAAAGGAAGATCACCTTGTTGATCGAGTTGTATTCCAGCCCGAAGAACTCGTGGAAGGTCTGCATGCCTTCGGCGGCGCGGCGTTCGAAGGTGAGGCCGAAGAAGGTCGGTTTTTCGATGTTGCTGATGCCGTTGGGGCCGCCGGTCCAGTCGGTGAGGTTACGCAGGAACAGGCGGATGATCTCGCCGAAGCCCAGGGTCACGATGGCTAGGTAGTCACCGCGCAGGCGCAGCACCGGGAAGCCGAGCAAGAAGCCGAAGGTGGCGGCCATCAGCCCTGCGATCGGCAGGCACACCCAGAAGCTCCAGCCCAGGTAGTGCGAGAGCATCGCGTAGCTGTAGGCACCGACCGCGTAGAAACCGACGTAGCCCAGGTCGAGCAGGCCGGCCAGGCCCACCACGATGTTCAGGCCCAGGCCCAGCATCACGTAGATCAGGATCAGCGTGGCGATGTCGACGGCGCCGCGCGAGCCGAAGAACGGCCACACCAGGGCGACCACGATCAGGCCGAGGATGATCCAGCGCTGGGTCTTGGGCAGGGTGAGGAAGTTGCTCACCGCCGGCGAGATCAGCTTGCGATCGGAACGACGGCCCATCACCGCGCTCCACTGCTTGTCGAACAACACGCGCAGGAACATCAGCACCGAGCACACGCTGATGATGGTCAGGTTGAACGAACCCTGGCTGTGTACCGCCAGGCTGATGCCGTCGATGCTGAGTTTCAGGCCCAGCACCGGGAAGGCCACGGCCCAGACCAGCAAGGCGCTGAAGAACGCCTGTTTGAGATTTCTGTTCATACTTTTTCAACCTCCGGACGGCCCAGGATGCCGGTCGGCCGGAACAGCAGGACGAGAACCAAAAGACCGAATGCCACCACGTCCTTGTACTGGTCGCCGAAGATGTCGGCGCCGAAGGCTTCGGACACACCCAGCACCAGCCCGCCGAGCATGGCGCCCGGGATGCTGCCGATGCCGCCCAGTACCGCCGCGGTGAAGGCTTTCAGGCCCACCAGGAAGCCGGCGTTGGGGTTGATCACCCCGTACTGCATGCTCAGCAGCACGGCTGCCACTGCCGCCAGGGCGGCGCCGATGACGAAGGTCAGGGCGATGATGTTGTTGGTGTTGATGCCCAGCAGGTTGGCCATCTTGATGTCCTCGGCGCAGGCGCGGCAGGCGCGGCCCAAGCGGGAACGGGAGATGAACAGGGTGAGGCAGGTCATGGCGATCAGCGTGACCACGAACACCAGGATCTGCATGTACGAGACCAGCACTTCCTCGGCGCCGCCGGGGCCGAACGAGAAGCTGCCGGGGATCAGGTTGGGGATCGACTTGTCTTTGGAGTCCTGCGAGAGCAGCACGGTGTTTTGCAGGAAGATCGACATGCCGATGGCCGAGATCAGCGGGATCAGCCGGTTGCTGTTGCGCAGCGGCCGGTAGGCGACCCGTTCGATGCTGTAGCCGTAGGCACTGGTGACGCAGATGGTGGCGACGAAGGCCACGGTCATCAGGATCGGTAGCGAATGGATACCCATCATGGCCAGGCCCGCAAGGGCGATGAATGCCACGTAGCTGCCGATCATGTACACCTCGCCGTGGGCGAAGTTGATCATGCCGATGATGCCGTACACCATCGTGTAGCCGATGGCGATCAAGGCATAGGTACTGCCGATGGTCAATCCGTTAACCAGTTGTTGTAGGAAATGGTAGATCTCAGGCATTACAGCGCTCCTAAAAACCTGATTTGCATTTCACTGGTGGGGGATGACCCCGGCCCATGTTCTCGTGGTCTTCGCCACGTGATCTTTTGCGGGCACTGCCAGGAAACCGCGGGTGACGGTTTTAAGATTTTCAGGTGGGCAAGCTCCCGGATCGCGGGAATCGGGCCCATAGAACCTCGTAAAACAAAGCCCACTGCTCGCACAGTGGGCTTCTCGGTCAGCTATTAGTCACGCAGTTACTGAGGGGAGACTTCGGTCTTCGGCTTGCCGAAGTGCCATTCGTAAACCACGAACTTGAAGTCTTTCAGGTCGCCTTTTGCGTCATACGACAGGGTGCCGGTCGGGGTCTTGAAGGAGCCGGCGTGGATGGCGGCTGCCACCTTGTCGGTGTCTTCGGATTTGGCCGCTTCGATGCCCTTGGCGATCAGCTCAACAGCCGAGTAGGCCGGGAATACGAACGGGCCGCTTGGGTCCTTGCCGTCGGCCTTGATGGCGTCGACGATGGCCTTGTTCTCTGGGTCGGCGTCGAACGACTTCGGCAGGGTGACCAGCAGGCCTTCGGAGGCGCCCTGGGCGATCTGCGAGATGGAGTCGTTACCCACGCCTTCCGGGCCCATGAACTTGGCTTTCAGGCCCTTTTCTTGCGCCTGGCGCAGGATCAGGCCCAGTTCTGGGTGGTAGCCGCCGTAGTAGACGAAGTCGACGTTGTTCTGCTTGAGCTTCTGGATGATCGAGGAGAAGTCCTTGTCACCGGCGTTCAGGCCTTCGAAGACGGCAACCTTGGTGCCTTTCTTCTCGAGGGTCTGCTTGACCGCAGTGGCGATGCCTTCACCGTACTGCTGCTTGTCGTGCAGTACCGCGACCACTTTCGGTTTGACGTGGTCGGCGATGTAGTTGCCGGCAGCCGGGCCCTGGGCGCTGTCCAGGCCGATGGTGCGGAAGATCAGCTTGTAGCCACGGGCGGTGATTTCCGGCGAGGTGGCAGCCGGGGTGATCATGATCACGCCTTCGTCTTCGTAGATGTCCGACGCAGGCTGGGTGGAGCTGGAGCACAGGTGGCCGATGACGAACTTGACGCCGTCGTTGACCACTTTGTTGGCGACGGCAACGGCCTGTTTAGGGTCGCAGGCGTCGTCGTATTCCTTGGCTTCGAGCATCTTGCCATCGACGCCGCCCTTGGCGTTGATGTCTTTGATGGCCTGTTTGGCGCCGATGAACTGCATGTCGCCGTACTGGGTGACCGGGCCGGTTTTAGGGCCGGCGATGCCGATCTTGATGGTGTCGGCGGCAAACGAATGGCTGGCAACCCCGGCCAGGACCATTGCGGCGAACAGCTTGGAAATCTTGATCATAGTGCTCCACTCATTCTGTTGTAATTCTTATAGTCCTGGCGGCCAGGGCTACAGACCGGGCGGGATTCGCGGCTGGCTACGCCTGACCGCAACCCCACCTTTCCCCGAGAATCGTGTCCCGGAACTGTACCGGTACAGTGTAGAGCGCTGCCCGAGCGCTTGAAAAGCGGGCGAAAAGCGTCTGGGCTCGGGGGTGTCGCGTGGTCGACATAAAGATACAGAAAAGCGCCATCACTTTGCCTGCACCTTCGGCCCGGCCCCACAAGTTCGGGCCTGATCGACCAAATTACGTATTTGAAACCGGGTTTTTCTGCAAAAATGCCGGCCTTTTTGTTGGACGATCTTTGCGCAGGTAAACCCATGACTGATCAAGTAAGCACCCTCTATGCCAAATTGCTCGGCGAGACCGCCATCATCGAGTGGAATGCCTTGGAGCGTTTCTGGGCCAAGGGTGACCTGATTTGGGTCGACCCCAGCCTCGACCTGATCGCCGTTGCCGAGGCAATGGCCGAGAATCGCAGCGAGATCTTCGCCAAGTGGCGCAGTGATGGCACTGTCGGGCCGGTCAGTGCCGAGCAGGCACTCGACCTGCAAACCCGCGATCCAGAGATCTGGGCGGTGGTGGTTTCGCCGTTCATCGTGATCCAGGCGAAGAAAACGCAATAAGCCGGTTTTTTTTAGTGCGTGAAAATGCGCAGGCGCACCGCAATGGTGCGCATTGACGCTCACGTAAGGTGGAAGTTGGTAACAGTGGCGGGGCGATTCGGCGGGGCGGTAACAGTTTACGGAATGCGTAATGCATCGCGGGGCAAGCCCGCTCCCACGCCGAGTCGTATTACGACGTGAGAGCGGGCTTGCCCCGCGATATTTTCCGGGACCCCTGGAGGATTATCAGTAATCCACCCGCCCGGTATGGCTGTTCAACGAGATCACCCGGGTCTTGCCAATGCGGTGGCGGAAGATTTCGCGCAGGTACTTCACGGCTTTCTTCACGCATTCGCGCGACAGGCGGATGTCGTTGATCGAGACGAAGCGGCTCTTGTCGTTGATCAGCTCGCGGTACTTCTTCTCGTACATCGGCTTGATCGCGTACCAGTTGGTGTCGAGGATCTTCGCCGGGTTTTCGAACTCGTTGAGCAACTCGTCGATGCGGCCCTCGTCGAAGTGCTCGCTGGTGATGAATTCGAGGATGGCGTTGTCCATGGTGTCGTCGAAGCGGTAGGCATTGCGCGCGAAGCAGCGCTTGATGAAGGCCACGATCAGGGTCAGGAAGTCGTCCGACAGGCACGGGCTTTTGGCGATCAGGGTGGTCAGCGACAGGTTGGCCGAGGCGCCGATCACCAGCGCGTAGCGCTTGAGCGTGGTGTTGGGGAACAGGCTGTTGAGGTGGGTCTTGAGCCGGTTCAGGTCCATGTACGACAGCTTGTAGTCCTTGGGCAGGGACACGATCGATACAACCGAAGAGCAGTTCTTGAAGAAGTGCAGATCGTGCAGCGCGGCGGCGTCGTAGCCCGAGGCCTGGTATTGCTCGAGCGCTGCGCGGTAGCGGCGCGACTCGATCGGCAGCAGGCTGATGCCCTCGATGGCCTGGGTCTGCTTGTTGAAGTGCGGCAGGTCGATGGAGCGGAAGAACAGGTCGTCGATGTCCAGACGCGGCTGTTCGCGCTCGAACACCTTGAACTTGTCGGAGCCGGCCGGCGGCACTTCCGGCACCACGGATTCGGCGTAGGCGATGGCCACAGGGCCTGCCAGGCTCATGAACAGGTCGTTGGCGTCCAGGCGGATGGTTTCGCCGATGTCGATGCCGGCGCGGCGGAAGTAGTTCTGGTCGTAGTCGGTGGTCACCGCCTGGGCGGTGAGGATGTTGAAGATCTGCTGGGAGATGTACTGGTTGGCGTGCTTCTCCATGGCGTTGACGTCGATGTTCTGGATCGTGCCGTCGTCGCTTTCTTCGGCGTAGCGCATGATGTCGTTGGAGATCAGCATCATCGCGTTCCATGGGCGAATGCGGCCCATGACGCTGGCTTCGCTGCTGTCTTCGTTGTCGAAGTTGTACGAGAAATCCCATTCTTCAGACAGGTACTTGCACAGCAGGCGCCCGGCGTTGATGTGTAGCGCCTCGGACATTTCGCTGCGGTGGTCCGAAGCGTTGGGCAGCACGCAGATGCCGCTGGTGAAGATCGGCTCGAAGACGAACGAATGCCCGCTCTTGCCGTCGTTCTCGTCGGCAGGTTTGGTGTCGAAGGTCTTGTTCATGTACGAGTACTGCTGGGCCAGGCCGAACTCCGAGGCCATGCCCGAGCCGGTACCGCCGCCGGCACTGAAGATGTAGAAGTACAGGCGTGACTGGTTGGCCTTGATGCCGCAGGAGTCGATCAGGTAGGAGTGGATCAGCTTCCAGTCGGCGCTGGAAAAACGCTGGGTATCCTTGTTGAGGATGATCTTGGCCAGGTACTGGCCGAGAATCGGCGCGTTACCGGCGCCGCCCGCATGCACCTCGGACAGGTCCATGATCTTCATCTTGCTGTAGTCGCGCAAAAAGCCGCCGCGCTCGCCCTTGCGCGAGAAGCGGATGCGCCCGGCGATGTCCTTGTCCAGGTCGCCGAGCATCACCAACGGCTCGACCAGAAACACCGGCTTTGCGCCCTTGTTCTGCACCAGGCGCAGGTTCTGGCGGATCCAGCGCGCCGGGCTGTAGCCCCCTTCACCCTTGAAACGGTCTTCGTTGTTGAACTCGTTGAGGAAGAAGGTGCGGGCGTTGTACACCAGCTCCGCCACATCCAGGGCGATGTTCGAGCCGCAGCGGCCCAGGCCGATCAGGCACACCGACGGGAACTGCTGCTCCAGGCGCAGCTGGTCTTCGTCCTCGACGTGCAGGTTCTGCGGGAACACCAGGTCGCGCAGGCCGTCGAGGTTGTCGAGGATGCGCTGGATGTCCTGTTCGGTGAAGTACAGGTACTGCGCCGGCGGCGTAACGCGGGGGGCCGGCAGGTCTCGAGCACCGCCTGCGGTCAGCGAGGTGGACGGGAGCGACGACTCAGGGACCGCATTGGCAGAAGTGTTCGTAGAGGTCATAGTGCGCCATTTGCCTGGGGGGTTGGGTTCCCCGACACATGCCATTTGGCCATCATTCGGGGGTTTCGCGACTTTAACAGTGCGGGTTTTCCTTGTGCGATCAGGGATTTCCCTATTCCCTTCGAGGTTTTTACGGTGCACCGCACTGCATCGTCCAATTGTCACGCTTCTTTAATCTGCTTGGAGTCGCTCATGAGTAGTGCATTGCCTTCACTGGGGTTTGCCGGCATCGGCCTGATGGGGCTGCCGATGTGCCGGCGCCTGCTGGCGGCCGGCTACCCGCTGACGGTGTGGAACCGCAGCCCCGAGAAATGCACCGAGCTGGTGGCGGCCGGTGCACGCCTTGCGCACAGCCCGGCGCAGTTGTGTCAGAGCGCCGACCTGGTGCTGCTGTGCCTGGCCGACACGGCGGTGGTGCGCGAGGTGGTGTTTGGCGAGCAGGGCATCGCGGCAGGTGGGCGCAGCGGCCAGTTGCTGGTGGACCTGTCCAGCCTGGAACCCACCGCCACCCGCGAGATGGCGGCAGAGCTGGCGGCGCTGTGCGGCATGGCCTGGCTGGATGCGCCGGTGTCTGGCGGCACCCCGGGCGCCGAGGCGGGCACCCTGGCGATCATGGTTGGCGGCGAGGCGGATGACCTGGAGCGGGCGCGCCCGGTGCTGCTGACCCTGGGCCAGCGGGTGACGCACATGGGCGGTGTGGGCGCAGGCCAGGTGACCAAGGCCTGCAACCAGATGATCGTTGCCTGCAACGCGCTGGTGATTGCCGAGGTGGTGGCCCTGGCCGAGCAGTCAGGGGTGGATGCCCGGCTGATCGCCGAGGCGCTGGCTGGTGGCTTTGCCGACTCCAAACCCCTGCAGATTCTGGCACCGCAAATGGCCGAAAGCCGTTTTGAACCAGTCAAATGGCATGTGCGTACCTTGCTCAAGGACCTCGACGGCGCGGTCAAGCTGTCCCGCGAGCAGGGCGTGGCAACGCCGGTCAGTGGCCTCGCGGCGCAGCTGATGCGCCTGCATGGTAGCCAGGGTTATCTGGAAAAAGATCCGGCGACGCTGGTTGAGCTGTATCGCAACCAGCCGTGAACGCGCCATGCGGGCGGTTCAGGCGCTCCAGTACCGGGCGTAGCGCGGTGGCCGGCACTGGCCGGCTGAGCAGGTAACCCTGCAGGTAGTCGCAACCTTGGGCGGCGAGAAAAGCCTGTTGTTCGGCGGTTTCGACGCCTTCGGTGACCACTTTGAGGTGCAGGGTGTGGGCCATGATGATGATCGCCTGGACGATCTCGCAGTCCTTCTGGTTGCCCGGCACCTCGAGCACGAACGAGCGGTCGATTTTCAGCACGTCCAGCGGCAGGCGCTTGAGGTAGGCCAGCGATGAGTAGCCGGTGCCGAAGTCGTCGATCGACAGCGCCACGCCCTGGGCACGGATGCGCTTGAGCAGGTTGATGGTGTGGTGGATATCCCCCATCAGGGCGTTTTCGGTCACCTCCAGCTCCAGCTGGCGGGCCTCGATACCGGCCTGGAACAGTGCCAGCTCCACCTCGGTGGCCAGCTCTTCACAGCCCAGGGTCAGCGCCGAGCAGTTCACCGTCACCTTGATATCGCCGTAGCCGTGCTGGTTGAGCTGGGCCAGGTCGGCGCAGGCGCGGCGCAGCACCCACAGGTCGAGTTCGGCGATCAGGCCGTTGGCCTCGGCGATGCCGATGAAGCGGTCCGGCCCGAGCAGGCCATGCTGCGGGTGCTGCCAGCGCACCAGTGCTTCGAGCTTGGCCACCTTGGCGCTGCGCAGGTCAAAAATCGGCTGGTAGTGCACGCACAGGCCGCGCTCCTCGAACAAGGCCTCGCGCAGCTCTTCTTCCAGCTGCAACTCCAGGGTGGCGCGGGCCTTCAGGCCGTTGTCGAAGAAGTTCAGGCTGTTGCGCCCGCAGGCTTTGGACTGGTACAGCGCCAGGTCGGCGTTTTTCAGCAGCTCTTCGGCGCTGAGGCCGTCATCGGGAAACACGCTGACGCCGATGCTGGTGGTCATCACCAGGCGCCGGCCGCCCAGGTCGATGGGTTCTTTCATGCGCAGCATGATGCGCTGGGCCAAGTGGCGGGCTTCTTCGCGGTTGTGCAGCGGGGTGACGATGCAGAATTCGTCGCCGCCGAAACGCGCCACCAGGTCGTTGCTGCGGGTGGCGGCCTTGATATGGCTGGCGATCACCTTCAGTAGCTCGTCGCCGGCGGCATGGCCGAGGCTGTCGTTGATCCGCTTGAAATGGTCGATGTCGAGGAACATCACCGCCAGGCGGCTTTCGCTGGCGGTGTGTTCGGCCAGGCGCTCGGCGAACACCTGGTTGAAGCCGCGGCGGTTGACCAGGTTGGTGAGGGCATCGTAGTGGGCGGCTTGTTGCAGAGAAGCGCGGGCCTGGTCGAGCTGGCTGAGCAGCACGTTGACCCGGCGCAGGTCGTGCTCTTTGCTTTGCAGTTTTTTATCGGCCAAGGCGGCGCTGATGCTGCTGCCGCTGATCAGCAAGGTGATGAAGGCGATGGTTACCGCCAGTTGTGCGGCGTTGTCGATGTTGGGCAGGTGCAACGGCTTGGCTTCTGGCAGCACCAGAGTCATGGCGGCCATGCCGGTGAAGTGGGTGAGTACGATGCCGGCGCCCATCAGCAGGCAGGCGCCGTGCTTCATGGCCAGGTGCAGTGTGCCGCTGCCGTTGCGAAAGTGCCGGGCCATCAGCAGTGCCACCAGGCTGCTGGCCACGGCCAGGCCCACCGAGGCCAGCAGCAGGCCGGTCTGGTAGTACTGGCGGGCGCCGGTTTGCAGGGCGGCCATGCCGGTGTAGTGCATGGCACTGATGCCCAGGCCGATGAACAGGGCCGTTTGCAGGTAATGGCGCAGGTGCATTTCGCTGCGGTTGAGGCTGTTCATGGCCAGCCACGCCGCCAGCAGGGCAATCAGCAGCGACAGGGCGGTGAGGGTGGCGTCGTAGTGCACCTCGAGCGGTGCCTGAAACGCCAGCATGCTGATGAAGTGCATGGCCCAGATCCCACCGGCCAGGCAGCAGGCACCGAGTATCCGCCATTGGCGGCGGGCCAGGCGGTTTTCGCAGTGGCTCTGGCGTTCGGCCATGTCGAGGGTAGCGAAGCAGCCGGCGCAGGCCACGGCGTAGGCCAGCAGCACCAGCAGGGGATTGTGTCGGCAGTCGAGGATGATTTGCCCGTTCGCCGGCAGGTCGGCGAAAAATTGCAGTCCCAGCCATTCCATTGCAGGTCTCTTTCGTCGAGTTTGCACTCGTCCCCGAAAAGCGCGGCTGGAGACAGTTCCTGCACGAGTATAGAAAAAGGTGTTTAAACCTTCCTGATTAATGGCACTTTGATTTCTATCGATTGGATATGAGGGTGATAGCGGAGGGATCTAACTGGGTGTTGCGAGGATCGGGATATCACTCTGCCGACGCTATCGCGGGCAGCGCGCCTGGTTCAGGCTTTGCAGCACCCTGTAGGAGCCGGATTGCCGGCGATGGGGCCTTGGCAGGCGATCGCGACTGCCGTGCCGACGCCATCGCGGGCAAGCCCGCTGCTACAGGGGGCTGCGAGGGTTAGCCGGCTACCAGCACGCGGATCGCCTCGAGCCGCAACGCGGCTTTGGTCAGCGCTGCCAGGCCATCTTCACGCTGCTTGCGCACCGCATCGACTTCGCTGTCACGCACGCTCGGGTTGACGGCCTTGAGCGCGGTCAGGCGCGCCAGCTCTTCGTCGGCCTCGGCGGCCAGGCGCTGCTGGGCCTCGGCCACGCGGGCCTCGTGGGCCGGCAGGATCTTCGCTTCGCCAGCGCTGATACGCTGGGCGAGCACGTCACGCTGGGCCTGGATGAACTTGTTGGCGCTGGCCTTGGGCACGCTTTCGAGCTGGTCGTTGAGGGTTTCGAAGGCTACCCGCGGGCCCAGGTCGTTGCCGTTGGCGTCCAGCAGGCAGCGCAGCGCTGCCGGTGGCAGGTAGCGGCCCAGTTGCAGGCTGCGCGGCGCTACCACTTCGCTGACGTACAGCAGCTCCAGCAGCACGGTACCGGGCTTGAGCGCTTTGTTCTTGATCAGCGCCACGGCGGTGTTGCCCATCGAGCCGGACAGCACCAGGTCCATGCCGCCCTGCACCATGGGGTGTTCCCAGGTGAGGAACTGCATGTCCTCGCGCGAAAGCGCCTGGGTGCGGTCGTAAGTGATGGTTACGCCTTCGTCGTCGCCCAACGGGAAGCTGGCGTCGAGCATCTTCTCGCTCGGCTTGAGCACCAGAGCGTTCTCGGAGTGGTCTTCGCTGTCGATGCCGAAGGCGTCGAACAGGGTTTCCATATAGATAGGCAGGGCGAACTGGTCGTCCTGCTCCAGGATGGCTTCGACCAGCTCCTGGCCTTCGCCGGCGCCGCCGGAGTTGAGCTCCAGCAGGCGGTCACGGCCGCTGTGCAGTTCGGCTTCGAGGCGCTCGCGCTCGCCGCGGGCATCAGCCACCAGCGTGCTCCAGGCCTTGTCGTCGCCTTCGGCCAGCAGCGGCAGCAGGCGCGGGCCGAACTGGTGCTGCAGGGCGTTGCCGGTGGGGCAGGTGTTGAGGAACGCGTTGAGGCCTTCGTGGTACCACTGGAACAGGCGCTCTTGCGGGCTGTTTTGCAGGTACGGGATGTGCAACTGGATGGTGTGCTGCTGGCCGATACGGTCGAGGCGGCCGATGCGCTGCTCGAGCAGGTCGGGGTGGGCCGGCAGGTCGAACATCACCAGGTGGTGGGCGAACTGGAAGTTGCGGCCTTCACTGCCGATTTCCGAGCAGATCAGCACCTGGGCGCCGAATTCTTCGTCGGCGAAGTAGGCGGCGGCGCGGTCACGCTCGAGGATGCTCATGCCTTCGTGGAAGGTCGTGGCAGGAATGCCGGAGCGCACGCGCAGTGCGTCTTCGAGGTCCATGGCGGTTTCGGCGTGGGCGCAGATCACCAGCACCTTGGTGCGCTTGAGCATCTTCAGGGTGTCGATCAGCCAGTCGACCCGCGGGTCGAAGCGCCACCAGCGCTCGTCATCGCTGGTTTCGCCCTGGGCCTGGAAGGCCACTTCCGGGTACAGCTCGGCGCGCTCGCCGGCCGGCAGCGCGACATATTGCTCGGGGTTGGCCAGCGGGTAGGGGTGCAGCTGGCGCTCGGGGAAGCCCTGGATGGCGGCGCGGGTGTTGCGGAACAACACGCGGCCGGTGCCGTGGCGGTCGAGCAGCTCGCGGATCAGCCGCGCGCTGGCCTGGGTGTCGCCATCGCTGACCGCGGCCAGCAGCGCTTCGCCTTCGGCACCCAGGAAGCCCTGGATGGTGGCGTGGGCTTTGGGCGACAGGCGGCCTTCGTCGAGCAGCTCCTGCACGGCTTCGGCCACCGGGCGGTAGTTCTCGCTTTCGGCGCGGAACGCGGCCAGGTCGTGGAAGCGGTTGGGGTCGAGCAGGCGCAGGCGCGCGAAGTGGCTGTCCTGGCCGAGCTGTTCAGGGGTGGCGGTGAGCAGCAGCACGCCTGCGATGACCTGGGCCAGTTGCTCGACCAGCGCGTACTCGGCGCTGGCCTGTTCTTCGTGCCAGACCAGGTGGTGGGCTTCGTCGACCACCAGCAGGTCCCAGCCGGCGGCGAACAGCGCGTCTTGGGCCTTTTCGTCGTCCACCAGCCATTCCAGGGCCACCAGGGCCAGTTGGGCGTCTTCGAACGGGTTGCTGGCATCGCTTTCGATGAAGCGCTCGGCGTCGAACAACGCCACCTGCAGGTTGAAGCGCCGGCGCATTTCTACCAGCCACTGGTGCTGCAGGTTCTCCGGTACCAGGATCAGCACGCGGCTGGCACGGCCCGAGAGCAGTTGGCGGTGGATCACAAGGCCCGCTTCGATGGTTTTGCCCAGGCCCACTTCGTCTGCCAGCAGTACGCGCGGGGCGATACGGTCGGCTACTTCACGGGCAATGTGCAACTGGTGGGCGATGGGCTGGGCGCGCACGCCGCCCAGGCCCCACAAGGAGGAGAGCATCTGCTTGCTGGTGTGCTGCAGGGTGTTGTAGCGCAGCGAGAACCACGACAGCGGGTCGATCTGCCCGGCGAACAGGCGGTCGCTGGCCAGGCGGAACTGGATGAAGTTCGACAGTTGCGTCTCGGGCAGGGTGCGCGGCACGTTCTGCGCGTCGATGCCGTGGTAGACCAGCAGGCCGTCGGCGTCGTCGACTTCGCGCACGGTCAGCTTCCAGCCCTCGAAGTGAGTGATCTGGTCGCCCGGCGAGAAGCGCACGCGGGTCAGCGGCGCGTTGCGTAGCGAGTACTGGCGGGTGTCGCCTGTGGCCGGGTAGAGCACGGTCAACAGGCGGCCATCCTGCGCCAGGATGGTCCCAAGACCGAGCTCGGCTTCGCTGTCGCTGATCCAGCGTTGCCCCGGTTGATACTGCTGCGCCATACTGCCAAAACTCCCGCGGTGAAAAAGCCGGCTATGTTAACGGATCGGCTTCGCCAGACCAATGAATCAAAGAGTCTAGCGTGTTCATCGCCAAACACCGTGCCGTCGCGAGGGCCCTGCACCAACATGTTTGCCAAGCATCGCTGGTTGAACGTATTCATGGGGCTGGGCAGCCTGGCGCTGCTGGCCGGTTGCGAACAGAAAACCTTCGAGGTGCTGGCGCCGATCCCGGTGGAGCAGCTGGAAGTGCTGGGCGTGCAGACGCCGCTCAAGAGCGTGCACTTTCACGACCGCGAGGGGGAAGGGCTGCTGGTACTGAGCCGGGTCGACGGCCAGGCGACAGACCCGGACACCGAAGAAGAAGTCGACAAGGTGGTGCTCAAAGCCACCTTGTACGGGCGCAGTGCGTCGGCCGATGCGTTCAAGCCGCGTTGGCAGATCGAACAGGAAACCACCTGCGCCGGCCTGGACCTGGATGTCGACTTCTATACCGACGTCAGCGATGTCAGCGACCTGAACAAGGATGGCGTTGCCGAGGTGACCGTGGCCAGCCACGCGTTCTGCGGTGGCGGCATCGACCCCCACGACATCGCCATCGAGCTGCGCGAAGGGCAGGCGGTGTACAACGTCACCGGCCAGTCGCTGATCAGCCCGGCGGGCGAGGAACCCTTCGGCGGCGAGCGCGAGGACAGCGCTTCGCTGAAGAGCGCCCCGCAGGTGATTCGCGAGCACATGGATGCGGTTTGGCAGAAGGTCTACAAGCGGCCGTGGAGCGACAGCTCGGCGCCGGCTGACGACGGGCCTGACGACGATGGCGAATAAATGTTGTCCATAGCGGCATGGGCGCGCTTGTGACGCGCCGCACACCTTCATCCGCAGGTATTCAAGGCGGCTGAGCAACGGCCGATAGAATGGCCATAGGAGACCCCCATGCTGCCGCCGATCATCCCCCTCAGCGCCGCCCCCGTGACGACGCAACAAGACCCGGTCAAGCCGACCCCGAACATTCCGGCGGTGGCCCCGGCGCAGCCGTCCTCCAGCGAAAGCACCATCGACCTCAAGCACCAGCGCGACCCTGACGAGCAGTTTTACCTGCTGCACGAAGAACAGCGGCGCAAGCAGCAGCAACGCAAGCAGCGCGAAGGTGACGAACACCGCTTCGAGGCGCTGCCGGGCGATGAACTGAACGCCGACAACACCGTGCCGGTGGCCCCTCTGGGCGAGAGCACCCGCCAGGGGCTGCTGGTGGATATCGAAGTCTGACTGGTCAGCGCGGGCATCTGCCTTCATTATTGGGCTTCTGCTGTCCGTCGAGCCTGCCATGAGCCAAGACAACCTGATCGACTTCGGCGCCGAGCGCGCCAAACGCATCCACGACCTCAACGACAAGCGCCTTGACGACATGCGCAAGGCCTTCGAGCAGGCCATGCCGTTGGCTTCGGGCAAAAAGAAGAAGCCCAAGGGCAAGCCTAAGAAGCGCTGAACCTTGATGCAGGTCAAGCCTGCACCCGCCTCGCGTGCCCGACCCCGGGCAGCATTGACGCCGATCAATTCCCCGCCGCCCGCCATTGGTTACCTTGCTCCCATCGGATCACGGCACACCAAGGGAGGGGCCGACATGTTCTTCGACAACGTGGTTATCGCCGGTGTGGTAACGGTCGGGTTGATGTTGGCGTTCTTCGCCGGTCTGGGGATTTTCATCTGGAAGGATTCGAACAAGCGCAAGCAGCGCTGATCCTTCCCGATTCTCGAGCACGCAAGGCATTTAGGGCGACTTCGGTCGCCCATTTTTTTGTCTGGATTTTGTGCGAGCCTCACGCGGGCCCACTGGGCTGGCCTCTTGCCCTGTAGGAGATCACCCAGCCCTTCGGGCTGCGCTGTCGCGCAGAGAACTAGTCTCGCAGATGCACCGCTTCCCACAGAGACCGTGTTAAATCAATGAGTTGTAGGTTGTTCTATGAGAGCTGGCTTGCCAGCGATGAGGCCAGGCCTGCAAAAGCATTCGTCCTGCACCGGCCCTGTCACCGGCAAGCCGGTTCCTGCATGGCGCGCTTTTGATTAAACAAGATGATTAGCTAGCTAATTATTCGTCTGCACCTTATTCTTGCCGCAGTTGTCTATCTTTCTATCTGTAGACCCTCTACCGGCAAGGTCCGATTCGTGCCCATCACCTTCCAGGCCCTGTTCGCACCCAACAGCCTCGCCCTCAAGTTTGCCGCCAAGACTCTGCTCGGCGGCGGCCTGGCGTTGTGGCTGGCGATGCGCTGGGGGTTGGAGCAGCCGTCGTGGGCGTTGATGACCGCGTTCATCGTTGCTCAGCCGTTGTCGGGCATGGTGGTGCAAAAGGGCCTGGCACGGCTGGCCGGTACCGTGGTCGGGACCTTCATGTCGGTGGTGTTCATCGGCCTGTTCGCCCAGACGCCCTGGTTGTTTTTGCTGACCCTGGCGTTATGGCTGGCGCTGTGCACCGCGGCTTCCACCCAACTGCGCAGCGCCTGGGCCTACGCCTTCGTGCTGGCCGGCTATACCGCGGCGATCATTGCTTTGCCGGCGATCAATACGCCGCTGCAGGTGTTCGACCAGGCGGTGGCGCGCTGCACCGAAATCAGCCTGGGCATCTGTTGTGCCACAGCCGTCAGTGCACTGGTGTGGCCGCTGCGGGTCGAGCAGCAGCTCGCAGGCCAAGCCCGGGAGGCGTGGAGCAATGGCTTGCAGGCGGCCAGCGCCATGCTTGGCGGCGAAGACGATGCACGCAAAGGGCTGTTGCAGACCTTGGGCGGCATTGTCGCTATCGACGCCCAGCGCGAACATGCCTGGTTCGAAGGCAGCCGAGGCCGGCAGCGGGCCCGGGCAATCAACGGCCTGAGCCAGAAACTGATGGTGCTGCTGCGTATTTCACGTTCGGTGCGGCGCCAGTGGCGCCAACTCGACGAAACCGAAAGCGCGCAGATGGCGCCTTGGCTCGACGAGGTGCGCGGGCAACTGGGCGCGCCCGATCAGCCGAGCCTGCTGGTGCTGCGCCAGCGCATCTGGGATGCGGCCCACGGCGAGCACATCAGCCCCGCCGAGCACTACTGCCTGGCGCGCATGGCCCTGCTGCTGGACTTTGCCATGGCGGCCACCCAGGCGCTGGACGATGTGGAGCTGGGCCGGGCGCCGAAGCAGGCGGTGCAGAGCCTGGCGGCCCATCGTGACCTGTCGCTGGCGCTGCTGTTCGGTTCGCGCAGTGCCTTGGCTTTTTTGACCATGAGCAGCTTCTGGCTGGCCACCGCATGGCCGTCGGCACCGGGCGGGCTGGTGCTTACCTGTGTGGTCTGCAGCCTGTTCGCCAGTCGCGAGAACGGCGCGCAGATCGGCCTGAGCTTTCTGCGTGGCATCCTGCTGGCAGTACCGGTTGCGTTTTTTGTCGGGCAGATTCTGCTGCCGCAGTGGAGCAGCTTCGCCATGCTCTGCTTAGGGATGGGCGTGCCGCTGTTCTTTGGTGCCCTGGGCATGGCCCACCCGCGTACCGGGGCTACGGCCACCTCCTATTGCCTGCATTTCATCGTGCTGGTGGCGCCGCTCAATGCCATGCAGTTCAACGTTGCCACGATGCTCAACAGCGCGCTTGCCATGCTGATCGGCGTGGGCGCTGCGGTGATGGCGTTCCGCTTGCTGGTGCTGCGCCACCCGGCCTGGCTCGGGCGGCGTTTGCGCGCGGCGACCCAGGGTGACCTGGTGCGCCTGACCCGCCGCGACCTGCGCGGCGCCGACAGCTGGTTTGGCGGGCGCATGGCTGATCGCCTGATGCAGCTGGCGCGCCACGCCAGCGAGTTGCCCGAAGCCGAGCGCCAGCGTTGGGACGATGGCCTGCACGGGCTGGATATCGGCGACGAACTGGTGCACCTGCGCATGTGCCTGGCGGTGGCCCAGGCGCCACTGGGCGGTGCCGAGCGCCAGTACCTGCAACAGCTGGAGGCGGTGCTGGCCAGCGGCCCGGCGCCGGGGCGCAGCCAGCGCCTGGATGCGGCCAGTGAGCAATTCATCGAAGCGCTGCGCCAGCAGCCGGCCAGTGACCCGCTGCGCCTGGCCATCGGCGCGGTGCTGCAATTGCGCAAGAGCTGGGGCAAATGGTGCCGCTGGCAGGAGGAAACCCATGGGGTTGCGTGAATGGGCGCTGGGCGGTGTGCTGCTCAGCCCGTTTCTGATCTATGTATTGATGGCGCTGGTGCTCACCGGCGTGTTGCGCGTGCTGGTGCAGGCCACCCCCCTGGGGCGCTGGATCTGGCACGAAGCCTTGTTCGATGCGGCGTTGTTCGTTTGTGTCCTGTACCTGGTGGTGCGTCTGCTGGGACCTTTGTGAGGAGTAAGTCCATGCGTACAGCCGTACGTGCCTTGGTCACCCTGTGCGTGGTGATCGTTGCCGTGTTTGCCGGTTATCAGCTTTGGCAGTACTACATGCTCACGCCCTGGACCCGGGATGCCCGGGTGCGCGCCGACGTGGTGGTGATTGCCCCGGATGTGTCCGGCTGGGTGAGTGGGTTGAAGGTGCATGACAACCAGCAGGTCAAGGCGGGTGACCTGCTGATGACCATCGACCGCGAGCGCTTTCAGGCGGCGTTCGACCAGGCCACCGCGGTGGTCGAGACCCGCGCCCAGCAGCTGCGCTTGCGCGAGCGCGAGGCGGCGCGGCGCACTGCCCTGGGGCCGGAGGCGATCAGCGCCGAGCTGCGCGAGAATGCGCAGATCAACGCCGCTGTGGCCCGGGGCGAGCTGCACGAGGCCGAGGCGCAGTTGAAGGTGGCGAAGATCAACCTGGCCCGCAGCGAAGTGCGCGCACCGCGTAGCGGGCATATCACCAACCTGCGCCTGGCCGAGGGCAACTACGTCAATGCCGGGCAGTCGGTAATGGCGCTGGTTGATGACGCCACCTTTTATATCCAGGCTTATTTCGAGGAGACCAAGCTGCCGCGCATTCGCGTGGGCGATTCGGTCAAGGTGTGGCTGATGGGGGCGGGGGAGTCGATGCAGGGGCAGGTGGAGAGCATCAGCCGCGGCATCACCGACCGTAACTCCACCCCGGACGGGCAGTTGCTGCCCGAGGTGGAACCGACCTTCAACTGGGTGCGGCTGGCGCAGCGGATTCCGGTGCGGATTCGCCTGGAGCAGATACCGGAAGGGATGAACCTGAGTGCGGGGATGACGGCCAGTGTGCAGGTGCATGAGGATCATTGAGGGCTGCAAGCTATCGCGGGGCAAGCCCGCTCCTACAGGTTTGAAGGCTATGCGGTCCCTGTAGGAGCGGGCTTGCCCGCGATAGGTCTCACTCGGCCTTCAAAGGAACATGCCCCCCGAAACCTCCAGGCGCTGCCCGGTGATCCAGCCATTGCCGTCCTCCAGCAACAGCGCAATCGCAGCGCCGATGTCATCCGGCAGGCCAACCCGCCCGAGCGCGGTATTGCCGGCGATGAAGTCATTCACTTGCTGGTTGTCACGCACCAGGCCGCCGCCGAAATCGGTCTCGATCGCCCCAGGCGCAAGGATGTTCACTCGAATGCCTCGGGCACCCAGTTCCTTGGCCTGGTAGCGGGTCAGCACTTCCATGGCGCCTTTCATCGCTGCATAGGTGGCGTAGCCGGGCAGGGCAAAGCGGGTCAGGCCGGTAGAAATGTTGACGATGCGCCCGCCATCTTCAAGCAGTGCCAGCAAATGCTGGGTGAGGAAGAACGGGCCCTTGAGATGGATGTTCAGCAACTGGTCGAACTGCGCTTCGGTGGTTTCGCTGAACGGCACGTTCAGGCCGATGCCGGCGTTGTTGACCAGAAAATCCAGCTTGTCGGCGTTAAAGCGCTGTTTGAGGGTGTCGGCCAGTTGCCCGGCAAAGGCGGCGAAGCTGGCGCTGTTGCCGACGTCCAGTTGCAGCATGGCGACGCGTACGCCGGCCTGTTCCAGCGTAGCGACCACGCTTTGTGCTTCGTCGGCCTTACTGTGGTAGGTGCCGATGATGTCGATGCCGCGTGCGGCCAGGTGCTCTGCGGCGTTGCGGCCCAGGCCGCGGCTGGCGCCGGTGATCAGGGCGATTTTGCGGGTCATGTCGATTACCTCGTTGGGGGGACTGACGACAGGTTATTGGTCGGTCATCGGCTGTTAAATCCCGTAAAACCGGAAATACTGTTCGCTTGAACCAGACAATTGGTGGCTGCGGATGAACAAACTCGAACTGCTGCGCACCTTTGTGCGGGTGAGCGAACTGAACAGTTTCACCTTGGCCGGCGAGAGCCTGGGGTTGCCGCGTTCGACTGTTTCCGAGCAGGTGCGCGCGCTTGAGGGCCTGCTGGGCACGCGCCTGCTCAACCGAACCACCCGTCGGGTGCAGGCTACCCAGGATGGCGCGCTGTTGTACGAGCGTAGCAAGGACCTGCTGTCGGGGATGGACGAGATCGAAGGGCTGTTTCGCGCCGACGATGCCGAGCTGGCAGGCACCTTGCGCATCGACCTGCCGACCATGATGGCGCGTCGGGTGATCGTGCCGGCTTTACCGGCGTTTCTAGAGCGCTTCCCGCGATTGGAGGTGGAGATCAGTTGCACTGATCGACAGGTCGACCTGCTGCGTGAGGGCTTCGACTGCGTGATGCGGATCGGAGCATTAAGCGACCTGGATGTGGTGGCCCGACCAGTGGGGCAATTGAGCATGCGCAACTGTGCCAGCCCCGCATACCTTGAGCGCCATGGGGTGCCAGGTTGCCTTGGGGACCTGGCTGTTCACCGGCTGGTGCACTATGTGCGCAACCTTGGCGCGCGCAGCCAGGGGTTCGAGTACGAACAGAATGGCGAATTGCGCTTTCAGGCCATGGGCGGCGTGGTTACGGTGAACAACGCCGAGGCGTATTCCGCAGCTTGCCTGGCGGGGTTAGGCATCATCCAGGTGCCGGCGGTGGGTGTGGATGAGCACTTGCGTCGGGGCGAGCTGGTGACGGTGCTCGAATCCTGGCAGGCGCGGGCCATGCCGGTGTCGCTGCTATATGCCCGGCAGCGCCATGTGCCACGGCGGGTGCAGGCCTTCATGAACTGGTTGGCGGGAGTGCTGGCGTCGCAGGTGGATGCGCCAACGGGATGAGTGGGTCGGCCGTCGGGCCTTTGGGCTGGGAACCGATAGCTTGGGAGCGGGCTTGCCCCGCGATGACGATGTTGAATTTGATATCGCAATCGCGGGCAAGCCCGCTCCTACAAAATCGAGGCCGGTCTTGGAAGCCCTGCTTGCCGACCGGCGCCCCGCGGCGTTAGGCTGCCCCTTGCGCGTTGCCCGTCAGAGGCGGCCGCTTCCCGCCCGGCGTGCGTCACTTCCGATTTTTTGCGAGGTAACGCCATGGCCATCACGTCCCAGGACATCTGCAACGCCGCCGACCAGCTCAATGGTTTTGTCGGTTACCACGGCAAGCGCGGCACCCATATCGTGCGCTTTTCCGAAGACTCGTTCGGCATGGATGTGGCCGACGACAGCATCACCCCGTGCAGCGAGTTTGTATGGCGCCCCGACGGCGAGCAGCGCATGGCGCTGTGCCGCGAGCGCCTGGCGCTGTTGTTTGGCCAGCATGTGGACGACCGGCTGAATATCGGCGAGCCCCTGCGGCTGTATCTCAAGCGTACCGACCTGCCGGAAATTGTCGCCGAACGTACCGTGCGTTAGGCGGCCTCAAGAAGCATCGTGGCGCCGCCCGCTGTCGGCCAGCAGCGCCTCGAAGCTTTTGCGGTCCATCGGCCTGCTCAGGTAAAAGCCCTGTACCTCGTGGCAGCGCTCCTTGCCCAGCGCGCGCAGTTGCTGCTCGGTCTCCACGCCCTCGGCAGTCACGGTCAGGCCCATGGCCTTGCCCAGGTTGATGATCGCCTGCACCACGGCGCGGTCGTTGCCGCTCTGGTTGGTCAGCCCGGCAATGAAGCGTTTGTCGATCTTGATGCTGTCGAACGGGTAGGTGCGCAGGTAGCCCAATGACGAATAGCCGGTGCCGAAGTCGTCCATGTTCAGGCGCACCCCCAACTCCTTGAGTGCAAGCATGGTGCCGAGGGCGCCTTCTATGTCGTTGAGCATGACGTTTTCGGTGATTTCCAGCTCCAGGCGCTGGGCCGGGAAGCCGGTTTCCAGCAGCACCTCGCGCACATCGGCCACCACGTCGCTGCGCAAGAACTGCGCGGGTGACAGGTTGACCGACACCAGCAGGTGCGCAGGCCACTGCCGCGCGGTGCGGCAGGCCTCCAGCAGCACCCAGCGGCCGAGGGCGACGATCAGGTCGCTCTGTTCGGCGAGCGGTATGAAGGTGTCCGGCCCCAGCAGGCCCTCTTGCGGGTGTTGCCAGCGCAGCAGCGCTTCGACCGACACGATGTGCAAATCGTCGAGGCGGTAGCGGGGTTGGTAGTGCAGCACGAACTCCTGCTGCTTGACCGCCCGGCGCAGGTCGTTTTCCAGTTGCCGGCGGTACTGGATCTGCTGGCTCATTTCAGGGGAGAAGTAGCGCCAGGTGTGCTTGCCGTCGGCCTTGGACTGGTACAGGGCAATGTCGGCGCAGCGGATCAGTTCGCCGGCGTCGAAACCCTGGGCGCGGCTTTGGGCGATGCCGAGGCTGGCGCCGATGTGCAATTGGTGCTCCTCGAACACGATGGGTTGCTGCAGCAGGTCTATCAGGCGCGCGCAGAAACGGTCGATTTCGCTGCGGCTGTCCAACCCTTGCAGCACCAGCACGAACTCATCGCCCCCCAGGCGCGCCACCAGGTCGCCGTCGCGGGTGCTGTCGCGCAGCCGCGTGGCGACCTCCTGCAGCACCGCGTCGCCGGCGGCATGGCCGAGCGAGTCGTTGATCGGCTTGAAGCTGTCGAGGTCGAGCAGCAGCAAGGCCAGCGGCGTGGCGTCGCTGCCGCGCAGCAACAGTTGCTCCAGGTGGCGCGAGAGCTTGTTGCGGTTGGCAAGGCCGGTGAGCGCGTCGTGCATCGACAGGTGCTGGATGCGCGCATGGGCGTCGACTTCGTCGGTGATGTCGCTGGCGGTGCCGCGAAAGCCGGCAAGCTTGCCGTCGAACAGGATCGAACGTGCGCAGATGCGGCAGTAGCGGTGCTCGCCGTTATGGTCGCGGTAGGCGCAGCGCAGGTTGGCCAACTGCTGCGGGTCGCTGTCGGCCTGGGCATCGAGCCAGGGCAGCAGCGGGGTGGTGTCGCAGGCCAGCAGTTGGTTGAGTGGCTGGCCGAGCCATTCGTCGACCCGGTAGCCGGTGACCTTGGCGAAGCGTTGCGACAGGTAAGTGAGGCGGTGATGGCGGTCGGTTTCCCAGATCCAGTCGGACGCAGCCTCGGCCACGGCGCGAAAACGCTGTTCGCTGGCCTCCAGCGCCTGGTTGCTCTGCTGCAGGCGCAGCAGGCTCTGGTCGATGGCGTGGGAACTGCGCAGCGCGTGGCGGAACAGGTACAGCATCACCAGGCCGAGCAGCAGCAACACCCCAAGCAAGGGAGGCAGTACCGCCCAGAGCAGTTGGTGGCCGGGCTGCGGGCTGTCCCAGGCCAGGTGGAAGCCGGTGTCGCCCAGCTCGATATGAGGTTGCCGGGTCTTGGCGCTGCTGCCCTCTTCCAGGCGCATGCCCTTGAGCCCGGCGCCTTCGCCGAGGCGGGCCAGCTTGTCGGCGGTCAGCTGGTCGACGAACAGCATGACCGGGGCGTTGCGCACTTCGCCGTCGAGCACATCCTTGTCAGGGCGCACGGCGGCGGCGCTTAGCACCGCAGGCCAATCGTTGAAGCGCACGAAGTGGGTAACTTGCTCGCGGGCTGGCGCTGATTTGCGGGCCTCGGCGATGATCGGTGCCAGGTCGCTGCCGATAAAGGCCGTGGCAGGCGATTCGCTGGGCTTGCCTTTGAACAGGGCATAGCTGGTGCCACTTTCGGTGACCACGAACACCCCTTCGTAGCCGCTGGCGCTGTAAAGCGATTCGCCGACGTTCTTTTCTTCATACGCCCACTGCCAGTCGGCCTGGCCGTTCAGGTGCTCGTAGGCGGCGTCCCAGACGGCGTAGCTGGAGAGAAACTGGCGCGAGGCCAACAGCCGTTGCTGCAGTGCCTGGCTGGCCCGGAAGCTGCTGCCTTGCTGCGCTTGCTGGTCGAGGGTGGCAGCGATGTTGAACAGGGCGCCGAGGGCGATCAGGCAGCCCAGGCCGAACAGGGCGCAGAAACCGCCGATCAGTCGGCGTACCTGCAGGTTGGAGGTGTGGCGTGGGGCGGGACGGTCTGCATTCCTGTGCATGTGCGGGCGGCTCCTCGTACTGCGCCTCCCGCCCGGGGCCTGGGGGAAGGTCTAGTCAGGATAGGCCAGCCTGAGCGTGGTGGCCTCGCCGCAGGCCAGATTCACCTGATCGCGGCCCTGGTGCTTGGCGCTGTAGAGCGCCTTGTCGGCCACCAGCAGCCAGTCTTCGGCACTGGCAAGGCCTGGGCGAAAGGCTGCCAGGCCGATGCTCAGGCTGATGCGCAGGCCCGGCAGTTGCGGGTTGCGGTAGGCGGCGACACGTTCGCGCAGGCGCTCCATGGCCTGGCAGGCCTGGGCTTCGTGGGTGTCGGGGAAAATCAGGCAGAACTCGTCGCCACCGTAGCGCCCGGCCTTGTCGTGCTCGCGCAGGCTGCGCTGCAGTTCGTGACTGAGCTGGCGCAGCACGCAGTCGCCGACCACGTGGCCGTAGGTGTCGTTGATGGCCTTGAAGTGGTCGATGTCGATCAGGGCGATGACTGCTGGCAACTGTTGCTGCTGGCTGAGTTGGAACTTGCGCTGCAGCATGTCCTTCCACGAACCGTGGTTGAGCAGGCCGGTGAGGCTGTCGGTACGGCTCAGCGTGCTGAGCTGGCGCTTGTGGTCGGCCAGCTGGATCGCCAACTGGTAGCACACCCAGCCCAGGGCCAGGGGGTAGAGGGTGAGCATCGGCAGGCTGGCGTAGACTTGCGCCATGCTGGTGTGCAGTTGCAGGCCGGGGCCGAGCAGGGCCATGGACAGCAGCATGCCGGCCAGTTGTGCGAGCATGCCGCGGACGACCATGGGCTTGCCGCCGGCGGCGACGTTGTTCATGGTCACCATCGACAGGATGGTCAGGCTCGGCAGCGGGTTGAAATGCATGGTCGCCGCCCAGAAACCCGCGGCCACCGAGTCCAGTTGCAGGTTACGCAGCTCGGCCTGGTAGGGCTTTGCCGAGCGGCGCGCCCAGTGGTAGGCGACGTGCGGCCAGGCCAGGCCGTTGAGCAGCATCAGCAACCATACCCAGTGGGGCTGTTGCAGGGGGGCCACCGCCGCAGCGGCGGCGATCAGGCCGATAGCCTTGCCGATGATACGGGGGCGGTAGATACGGCGGACAAACGAGAGTCCCTTGCCGCTGCTGGTATCCGTCATGGTCGTCCATTCTTTCGTGAGGCGCCGTTTATCGCATAAGTCGCATGAATATTGTTGAACATTCATTCATCGGCGAAAAATGGCCTTACAAGCCAATTCACGGTTGATGCAGTACCTCTGGAGTAACATGAAGCCTTTCTTCCTGCTCGGAGTGCTCTTGCTCATGGCCCCCATGGCTACCCCTGCCGGCGAGCCCGCGCCCCACCGCGACGGGCGTTTTCACAATCAGGTCGAGCTACCCAAGGATGGCGTGCTTAAAAAGCTGCGCATCGGCCTCAAGTACCTTTTGCTGCGCAAACCACCCGAAACGCGACCGGGTGAGGCATTGGCGCTGCAGCCGATGACCCGTCAGCAGGTGCTCGATGCGCCCGACCACAGTCTGTGGCGGTTGGGGCATTCCACCGTGTTGCTGAAAATGCGCGGGCGCTTCTTCATTACCGACCCGGTGTTCGCCGAGCGGGCATCACCTGTGCAGTGGGCCGGGCCGTTGCGCTTTCATGCACCGCCGTTGTCGCTCGATGACTTGCCGCCGCTGGCTGCGGTGATTCTTTCCCACGACCATTTCGACCATCTCGACGAGCAAGCCATCCGCCGCCTGGCGCCGCGTACAGAGCATTTTTTGGCGCCGCTTGGGGTAGGGGAACTGCTGGTGGAGTGGGGCGTGCCGGCGGCGAAGGTGCAGCAACTGGACTGGTGGCAGGAGGCCGAGGTGGCAGGGGTGCGCTTTGTGGCTACGCCGGCGCAGCACTTTTCTGGCCGCGGGCTGTTCGACAGCAACCGCCGGTTGTGGGCGTCCTGGGTGATGATCGATGAAGGCCTGCGGGTGTTCTTCAGTGGCGATACCGGGTACTTCGAGGGCTTTCGCGAAGTTGGCGAGCGTTTCGGGCCGTTCGACCTGACCCTGATGGAAACCGGTGCCTACAACCTGGCCTGGCCCAACGTGCACATGCAACCCGAGCAGAGCCTGCAGGCGCACCTGGATTTACGCGGGCGCTGGATGCTGCCGATCCACAACGGTACCTTCGACCTGTCCATGCACAGCTGGCAGGAACCCTTCGAACGTATTCTTGCGTTGGCCGAGGCCGCGCAGGTGCAACTGTGCACACCACAGATGGGCGAGCGTGTCAGCCTCGACTCGCCCCACGCCGGGCAGAACTGGTGGCGACCCAAGGCTGCGCCGCGCCATGGCCGGGCAGCCGAGCGGGCGGTGGCGGCGCGTTAGTCGTCCTTTAATAGCTGTGAGGGCGGTTTGCCGCTGTCGCTGCGTACCTGGGCGTGGCTGATCAGGGCAAAGATGAAGCTGCCACCAATGATGTTGCCGGCCAGGGTCGGCAGGGCGAAGTCGAGCCAAAAGGCTCCCCA
The DNA here is from genome assembly GCF_019139835.1 of Pseudomonas xanthosomatis. Lineage (NCBI taxonomy): Bacteria > Pseudomonadati > Pseudomonadota > Gammaproteobacteria > Pseudomonadales > Pseudomonadaceae > Pseudomonas > Pseudomonas xanthosomatis. The sequence continues at coordinate 2,104,604 of NZ_CP077075.1, forward strand.
GGTCTCGTCGCCGGCCCACACCAGGTAAGACACCTCCAGTGAGCCCACTACTATATGGGTGAAATCGCCCAGGGCCATCAGGTAGGTGATCAGCAGGATGATCCAGATCTTGGCGTGCTCCATCGACGGGATCATCCAGACCATGGTGGCGATCATCCAGCCCGAGACGATGCCCTTGGCGAACATCTGGCTGATGTCGTTCTCCATCACCTTGCGGCCGACTTCTAGGAAGGCGATGTCGGTCTTGCTGTCGAAGATCGGCAGCTCGAGCATCACCCAGGCCACTAGCAAGGTGCCGGCCAGGTTACCGAGCAGCACGATGCCCCACAGACGCAGCAGGCGGCCGAGGTTGGCCAGGGTCGGGGTGGTCATGACCGGCAGCACGGCGGTAAGGGTG
>NZ_CP077075.1:2107500-4600000 GCF_019139835.1 Pseudomonas xanthosomatis
ATAGCTCAGCTGGGAGAGCGCCTGCCTTGCACGCAGGAGGTCAGCGGTTCGATCCCGCTTGGCTCCACCACTCTTTCAGGTTTCGCAGCACTGTTCAGAACTTAGAAATGAACATTCCGGTGTGAATGTTGATTTCTGACTTTTGTCAGATCGTTCTTTAAAAATTCGGATATGTGATAGAAATAGACTGAATGCCAGTTTCACTGCTGGTTATTCAGGCTAAGGTAAAATTTGTGAGTTCTGCTCGAAAGAGCGACGTACGAATTTTCGGCGAATGTCGTCTTCACAGTATAACCAGATTGCTTGGGGTTATATGGTCAAGTGAAGAAGCGCATACGGTGGATGCCTTGGCAGTCAGAGGCGATGAAAGACGTGGTAGCCTGCGATAAGCTTTGGGGAGTCGGCAAACAGACTGTGATCCAGAGATCTCTGAATGGGGGAACCCACTCAGCACAAGCTGAGTATCTTGTACTGAATACATAGGTGCAAGAGGCGAACCAGGGGAACTGAAACATCTAAGTACCCTGAGGAAAAGAAATCAACCGAGATTCCCTTAGTAGTGGCGAGCGAACGGGGACCAGCCCTTAAGCTGGTTTGAGATTAGTGGAACGCTCTGGAAAGTGCGGCCATAGTGGGTGATAGCCCCGTACACGAAAATCTCTTGCCAGTGAAATCGAGTAGGACGGAGCACGAGAAACTTTGTCTGAACATGGGGGGACCATCCTCCAAGGCTAAATACTACTGACTGACCGATAGTGAACCAGTACCGTGAGGGAAAGGCGAAAAGAACCCCGGAGAGGGGAGTGAAATAGAACCTGAAACCGTATGCGTACAAGCAGTGGGAGCCTACTTTGTTAGGTGACTGCGTACCTTTTGTATAATGGGTCAGCGACTTATATTCAGTGGCGAGCTTAACCGAATAGGGGAGGCGTAGCGAAAGCGAGTCTTAATAGGGCGCTTTAGTCGCTGGGTATAGACCCGAAACCGGGCGATCTATCCATGGGCAGGTTGAAGGTTAGGTAACACTGACTGGAGGACCGAACCGACTACCGTTGAAAAGTTAGCGGATGACCTGTGGATCGGAGTGAAAGGCTAATCAAGCTCGGAGATAGCTGGTTCTCCTCGAAAGCTATTTAGGTAGCGCCTCATGTATCACTGTAGGGGGTAGAGCACTGTTTCGGCTAGGGGGTCATCCCGACTTACCAAACCGATGCAAACTCCGAATACCTACAAGTGCCGAGCATGGGAGACACACGGCGGGTGCTAACGTCCGTCGTGAAAAGGGAAACAACCCAGACCGTCAGCTAAGGTCCCAAAGTCATGGTTAAGTGGGAAACGATGTGGGAAGGCTTAGACAGCTAGGAGGTTGGCTTAGAAGCAGCCACCCTTTAAAGAAAGCGTAATAGCTCACTAGTCGAGTCGGCCTGCGCGGAAGATGTAACGGGGCTCAAACCATGCACCGAAGCTACGGGTATCACCTTTGGTGATGCGGTAGAGGAGCGTTCTGTAAGCCTGTGAAGGTGAGTTGAGAAGCTTGCTGGAGGTATCAGAAGTGCGAATGCTGACATGAGTAACGACAATGCGAGTGAAAAACTCGCACGCCGAAAGACCAAGGTTTCCTGCGCAACGTTAATCGACGCAGGGTTAGTCGGTCCCTAAGGCGAGGCTGAAAAGCGTAGTCGATGGAAAACAGGTTAATATTCCTGTACTTCTAGTTATTGCGATGGAGGGACGGAGAAGGCTAGGCCAGCTTGGCGTTGGTTGTCCAAGTTTAAGGTGGTAGGCTGAAATCTTAGGCAAATCCGGGATTTCAAGGCCGAGAGCTGATGACGAGTGCTCATTAGAGCGCGAAGTGGTTGATGCCATGCTTCCAAGAAAAGCTCCTAAGCTTCAGATAACTAGGAACCGTACCCCAAACCGACACAGGTGGTTAGGTAGAGAATACCAAGGCGCTTGAGAGAACTCGGGTGAAGGAACTAGGCAAAATGGCACCGTAACTTCGGGAGAAGGTGCGCCGGCGAGGGTTAAGGACTTGCTCCGTAAGCCCATGCCGGTCGAAGATACCAGGCCGCTGCGACTGTTTATTAAAAACACAGCACTCTGCAAACACGAAAGTGGACGTATAGGGTGTGACGCCTGCCCGGTGCCGGAAGGTTAATTGATGGGGTTAGCGCAAGCGAAGCTCTTGATCGAAGCCCCGGTAAACGGCGGCCGTAACTATAACGGTCCTAAGGTAGCGAAATTCCTTGTCGGGTAAGTTCCGACCTGCACGAATGGCGTAACGATGGCGGCGCTGTCTCCACCCGAGACTCAGTGAAATTGAAATCGCTGTGAAGATGCAGTGTATCCGCGGCTAGACGGAAAGACCCCGTGAACCTTTACTATAGCTTTGCACTGGACTTTGAGCTTGCTTGTGTAGGATAGGTGGGAGGCTTTGAAGTGGGGACGCCAGTTCTCATGGAGCCATCCTTGAAATACCACCCTGGCAACCTTGAGGTTCTAACTCAGGTCCGTTATCCGGATCGAGGACAGTGTATGGTGGGTAGTTTGACTGGGGCGGTCTCCTCCCAAAGAGTAACGGAGGAGTACGAAGGTGCGCTCAGACCGGTCGGAAATCGGTCGTAGAGTATAAAGGCAAAAGCGCGCTTGACTGCGAGACACACACGTCGAGCAGGTACGAAAGTAGGTCTTAGTGATCCGGTGGTTCTGTATGGAAGGGCCATCGCTCAACGGATAAAAGGTACTCCGGGGATAACAGGCTGATACCGCCCAAGAGTTCATATCGACGGCGGTGTTTGGCACCTCGATGTCGGCTCATCACATCCTGGGGCTGAAGCCGGTCCCAAGGGTATGGCTGTTCGCCATTTAAAGTGGTACGCGAGCTGGGTTTAGAACGTCGTGAGACAGTTCGGTCCCTATCTGCCGTGGACGTTTGAGATTTGAGAGGGGCTGCTCCTAGTACGAGAGGACCGGAGTGGACGAACCTCTGGTGTTCCGGTTGTCACGCCAGTGGCATTGCCGGGTAGCTATGTTCGGAAGAGATAACCGCTGAAAGCATCTAAGCGGGAAACTTGCCTCAAGATGAGATCTCACTGGGATCTTGAATCCCCTGAAGGGCCGTCGAAGACTACGACGTTGATAGGTTGGGTGTGTAAGCGCTGTGAGGCGTTGAGCTAACCAATACTAATTGCCCGTGAGGCTTGACCATATAACACCCAAGCAATTTGCGCGTAAGCCGAATTGTGGTGGTGAAGACGAAAGAACCGAAAGTTCACAACGTCAGCAAGAACCACAAATATCGCATATCCGAATTCGCTGGGCTGTTCATCTGAACGGACTGGCTACCGAATTTCTTGACGACCATAGAGCATTGGAACCACCTGATCCCATCCCGAACTCAGCAGTGAAACGATGCATCGCCGATGGTAGTGTGGGGTTTCCCCATGTGAGAGTAGGTCATCGTCAAGATTCATTTCGCAAAACCCCTATCTGCGCATGCAGGTAGGGGTTTTGTCTTTGTGCGGCGGAAAACCAGAGCCCTGCGTGGGAGCGGGCTTGCCCCGCGATGCGGCTCGCCCAGGCAATACACAGCCCAACCGGAGCTCCGTCGCCGGCAAGCCGGCTCCTACAGGTACACCACCTGTCTCGATACCCCACCCCAGGCAAATATCTTTTGCCCCAGCCCTACCTCTCGTCTCTCACCCAAGGGTGCGACAAATTATTACCGTTGGTTAACGTGACTTACCCGCACCTACCCTGCGTCAAGACTTAGGTTCGGGGCATCCTCGCGCCCGGACATAGCGATGCCAGCGTACCGTGCTGCGCATTTATGGACCTCCACCGTCCTATACAACTGAGGTAGATAGCAAGATGGCCAAGGCCGCCGATGTCGTTGTGCAATGCCTGGAAAACGAAGGTGTCGAGTATGTGTTCGGCATTCCTGGTGAGGAAAACCTCGACCTGCTCGAGTCCCTGCGCAAGTCGAAGATCAAGCTGGTACTGACCCGCCACGAGCAATCCGCAGGCTTCATGGCCGCGACCTACGGCCGCCTGACCGGCAAAACCGGTGTCAGCCTGTCGACCCTCGGCCCTGGTGCCACCAACCTGGTTACCGCCAGCGCCTACGCCTACCTCGGCGGCATGCCGATGATGATGATCACCGGCCAGAAGCCGATCAAGAAGTCCAAACAGGGCCGCTTCCAGATCATCGATGTGTGCGGCATGATGGACCCCATCACCAAGTACACCCACCAATTCGCTTCGGCCGACAACATCCCGGCCCGCATGCGTGAAGCCTTCCGCCTGGCCGAAGAAGAAAAGCCTGGTGCCGTGCACCTGGAGCTGCCAGAAGACATCGCCGCCGAGCAGACCGACGCCCTGCCGATCCCGCGTAGCCTGCACCGTCGCCCGCTGGCCGAGCACGTGGCCATCGAAGCTGCTGTCGAGAAGCTGAAGAACGCTCGCAACCCGATCCTGGTAATCGGTGCCGGCGCCAACCGCAAGATGACCGCCAAGGTCCTCAAGCAACTGATCGACAAGACCGGCATCCCGTTCATCACCACCCAGATGGGTAAAGGTGTAGTGGACGAGCGCCACCCACGCTTCCTGGGTAACGCCGCGCTGTCGTCCGGTGACTTCGTGCACCGCGCGGTAGAGGCCGCCGACCTGATCGTCAACATCGGCCACGACGTGATCGAGAAGCCGCCGTTCTTCATGGTCCGTGGCGGCACCGAAGTGATCCACGTGAGCTTCCGTTCGGCCGAAGTCGACGCTGTGTACTTCCCGCAGGTAGAAGTGATCGGTGACATCGCCAACGCCGTCTGGCAGATCAGCGAAGCCCTGACCGACACCAGTCACTGGGACTTCACCCGCCTGATGGCCATCCGCGAAGCCAACGAAGCACAAATCGTCGAAGGTGCTGACGACAACCGCTTCCCGGTCTACCCGCAGCGCATGGTTGCCGACATCCGTCGCGCCCTGCCGTCCGAAGGCATCGTTGCCCTGGACAACGGTATCTACAAGATCTGGTTCGCCCGTAACTACAAGGCCCACAAGCCCAACACCGTGCTGCTGGACAACGCCCTGGCGACCATGGGTGCCGGCCTGCCATCGGCCATGGCCTCGCACCTGGTGTACCCGGACCGCCCGGTGATCTCGGTCTGCGGCGACGGCGGCTTCATGATGAACAGCCAGGAACTGGAAACCGCAGTACGCCTTGGCATGCACATCACCGTGGTGATCCTGCGTGACGACGGCTACGGCATGATCCGCTGGAAGCAGGCCAACATGGGCTTCACCGATTTCGGCCTGGACTACGGCAACCCGGACTTCGTCAAGTACGCCGAAGCCTACGGTGCCAACGGCCACCGCGTCGAAAGCGCCGAAGCCTTCCTGCCGCTGCTCGAGCACTGCATCAAGACCCCGGGCGTTCACGTGATCGACTGCCCGGTCGACTACAGCGAGAACGACCGCATCCTCAACAGCGAGTTGCGTGAGCGCGCGCTGGCGGTGTAAACCGTAGGTGCTGCACATCGCGCGGCAAGCCCGCTCCCAAGGCAGATCAAAGCATCTGTGGGGGCGGGCTTGCCCCGCGATGCTTATGTTATGGCTAACAACTAAGTACCACTTCCCAGCTATTTCGCTTTGTCATTTTCAGGCCTCTCTTGTTCATTGAATGAAGCGCCTGAATCATGACAATCGGATCGTCACACAACCATCCCGCCGATTTGGCTATTGAGCCGATCTCTACCCTCAAGCCTTGGGCTGCACGTTTTCCCAATCCTCCGGATCTTTGCTTTGATTATCGACGCTTGGTCGAGCAACCAGGCGGCATTGCCCGAGCAACAAAACCGGAGCATCGGATTTGCATCGTCGGTGCTGGTGTCACCGGCCTCACCGCTGCGCGTGAGTTGCTGCGTTGTGGCTTCACTCACATCACGCTGATCGAGCAATCGCAGCGTGTTGGCGGGCGGCACCTCACGGTTGTAAACAACCCAGCGAACCATGCCCAGCCCTCGACGCCATTCGAGATGGGGGCAATGCGCATGCCGTTCTTCAATCGCACTGGTGAGCCACCCAAAACAGGCAGATCGCTCATGGCGCATTACGCCGAGCTGTTCGACCTGCACATTTCCGACTTCCCCAATCCAGGCACACCTTGGGTCAACGCCACTGGCATATACCTGCGTGAAGGCCTGCTGGACGGGAAGGGTGAGCCCCAGTTGCTCATCTGGAAGAACACGAAAGGTGTCACACCTCCACCGTCAGAAATATTGCAGTCGATTCAGGGAAAATGGCTGCGCTTTGCTGAGCGCTTCGCTGAGCAGGTTGCCCTGGTCTACGGCACAGGTGAGTGGGAGGGCATGTGGTCAGCCATTGTAGAGCGCTACCATCGAATGTCCTTCCGTGAGTTGGTGCACTTGCCGATGCTCGAGACATGGAGTAAGTCCAGCCCTGGTGATTTCGGCGGGCTGGGGATGAACAGCGATGAGTCCTCGATCTTTTACGCCATTGGGATAGGCGACGGCAGTTGGGGCGCGTTCTACGACGTCTGCTGCCTTTATCCACTGCGCACGGCGATCTTCGGGTTCAGTAGCCATCTGCAGTTGGTCCACGGCCGGGTGGACTCGCAAGGTGTGCCACTTGCAGCCCCCTATCTGGAAAGCACCAGTGTGCTTGATAGCAAGGGGTTGAAGTTTCAGGCCCCCGCATATCTTGGGCTGGCTGCAATGGACGAATGCCTGCTGTTCATGCCGATGGACGAGGCGGGTAACTCACTCTATAAGCACTGTATCGCCCGTGAAGATGGGCTACTCACCGACAGTTCAGTATGCGCGTTGCACAAGCTGGCTGACGGAAGCATTCAAGTTGATTACCGCTGGCAGCACAGCATTGCGCAGCGGGAGCAATTGCGCAGTGAGGTTTTCGACAGCGTGATTCTGACTACGCCGTCGTGGTTGATCGAAACCAACATGCGTCTTGAAGGCTTCAGCAAAGAGATGCTCCCCCAACCCATCATTGACGCCTGGAAGCACGCGCACTGGGAGACCAGTTGCAAGGTGTACGCTCCGCTGAAGAAGCGATTTCTCGACAGCAGCCCGAAGTTGCCTCAGATTCTGGTCACTGACAGCTTCGTTCATGACGTCTATGCCTATCGCTACAACGATCGCTATGCCTATGACTGCATCTTGCTGAGTTACACCTGGGAGGACGATGCGACCAAGCTCGCGGCATTTTCAGACAGCGAGCTCGTAGACAAATGTGTGACTGAGCTAGATCGCATTCTGATGCGATGCAGCAATATCGGTGTTCCAATCTCCCCCTACATCGATAAGCGAAACATCCGTATACAACGCTGGATGACAGACCGGAATTCGTTAGGCTGTGCGAAATTGTACCGAGCCGGCACCTACTATCAGGCCATCAGCCTGATGAAATACAACCGAGATCTGGCGAGCGCTTCAGGGCTGTACCTGGCCGGTGAGTCCTTCTCTGTCGATGCCGGCTGGACCGAGCCGTGCTTGCGCACAGCCATCGATGCAGTGATCAACCTCTGTGCTGTTACGGGCGCTCAGTTCAACGGTGATTTCTCCCTTGAACACTATCCGCATTATCAGGTGGTCTAGGCCCATTTCAGAAACATTTGTGTGGGAGGATTCTTTCGAGAGCTAGAGAACTCTCGTACAGCTTCACAGGAACCTCCTGACTGTTCCATTTAACGCATCAACCGTTCTACTGGCGGCCTTCCACAACAACCACAAAGGAAGCCGCCATGCAGCACCCCTCTGCCACCACCCCCGTGCGCATCGCTGTCATCCAGTACGACCCGCAGGTCGGCCTCGAACACTGCGATGGCAACCTCTGCAAAAGCCTGGCCCTGGTCCGCCAAGCCGCCCGTGAAGGCGCCAACCTGATCGTACTGCCGGAGCTGGCGAACACCGGCTACACCTTCAACTCCCGCGCCGAAGCCTACGCCCATGCCGAGGTTCTGCATCAAGGCCCAAGCCTGCAAGCCTGGGCCGAGCTCGCCCGCGAGCTGCAGATATACCTGGTCGCAGGCTTCGCCGAGCGCGAGGGCCTCAAGCTCTACGACAGCGCCGTACTTTTCGGCCCCGACGGCCTGCTTGGCCACTACCGCAAGGCACACCTGTGGAACCAGGAAAAGCTCTGGTTCACCCCCGGCAACCTCGGATTCCCGGTATTCGAAACCCCCATCGGCCGCATCGGCCTGCTGATCTGCTGGGACATCTGGTTCCCCGAGGCGCCACGCCTGATGGCCGCGCAGGGCGCCGACATCATCTGCAGCCTGAACAACTGGGTATGGACGCCACCGCCGCTGTTCGACGAAGCGGGACGCTGCATGGCGTCGTACCTCACCATGACCGCTGCTCACGTCAACAACCTCTACATCGCCGCCGCCAACCGCATCGGCCACGAGCGCGGCGGGCGTTTCCTGGGCTGCTCGCTGATCGCCGGCACTAATGGCTGGCCCATCGGCGAAGTGGCCAGCGCCGAGCAGGAGTGCATCCTCTACGCCGACGTCGACCTTAGCGCCGCGCGCTCTGCGCCCATCTGGAACAGCCTCAACGACCTGCCCCGCGACCGGCGCACCGACCTCTACGACGCCACCCTCGGCTATCGGCTGCATGCGCCGATGCCGCGCTGAGGAGGCCCCATGCAACAGGTCCTCACCTCCCGGCGGCAATCCACGTCCCTGCTCATCATTACCGGCATCGCGGCCATGCTGCTTGTCTTCATGGCGGTGGGATCATGGCCAGCCTACGCCCACCTTGCCGCAACCCTGGACCAGCCTCTGAGCCGGTTGCGCTGGTTCGTCGGCGATATCAGCGAAGTCGCCTTCTACAAGCACGAGCTGCCTGCATTGGGCTTGCTGCTGGGTGCCAGCCTGGCTCACTGGGCCCAGGTAAAGGGCTACCGCTGGCAAGGTTTTGCCATCAGCTACGGCACAGGCCTTTGGCCTTGGCTGTTCACCAGCTCGCTGCTGGGCCTGCTGCTCAGCCACGCATTGTGGGGCTGGACCCTCGCCAGTGGCACCTGGCAACCGACCTTCGTCGCCTTCGTATCGTTGCCGGCGGCCATGGTGCTGTTGTTCGGTGGTGGTTGGCGGGTGACGATCAACGGCGCGCTGCTAGGCGCCGTATTGGTGACGCCCGCGTGCCTGCTGATGGTCAACTACCTGTGCTACCCGCTGGGCTTGCCGGTGGTCGTAGGCAACGTCAGTGGCATGGCATTGGGTAGCGCAATAGCCTTCCTGCTGTGCAGGCGCTACCCGGCGTTGGTGCGCGACGGCCTGCGGCCAGCCACGCCAGCAACTGCCAGCAAGCCGCACTATGGCATGGCCTGGACCCTGCGCCGGGTACTGGCAGACTTCAGCGAAGCGCCGTTCTTCGGCAACGAGCTGGCCAGCCTCGGGCTGCTGCTGGGCGTGCTGCTGGCTTATGTGTTGGCTCCAGGCGCCCCAGCCTACGGCTCGCAACTGGTGCTGCATCTGGTGGCGGGGCAGGCGCTGGCGTCGTTGATCGGTGTACTGCTGTGGCGCCGCCAATGGATGGCCCGGGGTTGGTACCCCACCTATATTCCCATCGTCTCGATCGTGCCGGCCGCGGTGCTCACATTGGGCGGCAGCTGGCAGGTGATAGTTGCCAGCGCCGTGCTCGGTGCAGTGGTTGCACCACCCTTGGCCGTGGCTATCAGCCAGCGCCTGCCGGGCCATATGCACCCCTACATCGGCAATGTCCTGGCCATGGCCATAGGCACCCTGGTGATCGTGCCCGTGGTCGGGCTACTTCCGGGAGCCGCAGCATGAGCCTGCAAACCACGCCGCCGCGCATCGCCATCGCCAGCCTGGGCGGCACCGTCAGCATGCAGGCCGGCGGGCCAGGGCAGGGCGTCACCCCGAAGCTTGGCAGCGACGCCCTGCTGGCCACATTGCCGCAGCTTGCAGCGCAGGCACAGGTCGACACCACCACCCTGTGCCTGCTGCCAAGCCCCTCGCTCGGCTTTCAGGCACTACTGGACGCACTGGCCTGGGCCACCCGGCAAGTGCAGCAGGGCGCACAGGGCGTGGTGCTGACCCAGGGCACCGACACCCTCGAGGAGGCCGCGTACTTTCTCGACCTGCTCTGGCCCCACGACGCACCGCTGGTACTCACCGGCGCAATGCGCGCAGCCAGCCACCCGGGTGCCGATGGCCCGGCCAACCTGCTGGCTGCGGTGCAGGTCGCGCTGGCAGGCAGCAGCCGTGGGCGTGGCGTGCTGGTGGTGATCAACGACCAGGTCCATCACGCCAGGCAGGTGCGCAAAACCGCAAGCCTGGCCATGGGCGCGTTCGAGTCCCCCGGCAGCGGCCCGGCAGCTGAGGTAGTGGAAGGCCAGGCACGCTATCACCATGCCCCTGCACCTCGCCGGGTACTGCCAGTGCCGCAGCACAGGGCCCAGCACGTCGCGCTGCTTGAAGCATGCCTCGATGCCGACACGGCGCTACTGCAGGCACTGCCCGGGCTAGGCTACAGCGCCTTGGTGGTCGCGGGGTTCGGCGCTGGCCATGTATCAGCCGCCTGGGCCGAGGCGATGGCAGCGGTTGCCGAACACATGCCGGTCATCGTGGCCTCGCGCACCGGCAGCGGCGCCACGGCCCGCGCCACCTATGGCTTTGCAGGTGGCGAAATCGACCTGCAAACCAAGGGCATGCACATGGCCGGGCCGCTGTGCCCGCGCAAGTGCCGCATCCTGCTGTGGCTGCTGCTGGGCAACGCAGCCCTGCCTCAGCTGGACGACTGGCTGAACCACTAAGCCCCCGTGCCCGTATCTGCGGGCACGTTTTACATGCGCCTGTGCTAGGGTGCACCCATATTCCACCAGGACACCCCGCCCATGCTCCCCGCGCTCAGCGAAAAAGAACTCGACCGCCTCGAAGACCTGTTGATCACCTACGGCAACGACTACTCGGTGCTCAACCTGGCCGAGCTCGATGGTTTCTTCACCGCCCTGGCCAGCTCGCCCAACACCGTCACCCCGGAGCAGTGGCTGCCCACCGTGGCCGGCGGCAAGGTGCCGAAGTTCAAGAAGCCCGCCCACGAAGAAGCCTACGTTGCATTGATGCTGCGCTATGCCAACCAGGTCGCCGAAAGCCTTGGCGAGGACCTTGAGCACTTCGAGCCTCTGTTCGAAGAAAGCGAAGGGGAAAATGGCCCGGTGATCGTTCTTGAGGAGTGGTGCTTCGGCTACATGCGCGGCACTCAGGTCGCCGAGTGGGACGAGCTGCCGCCTGAACAGGACCGTCTGCTCAAGGCCATCTCTCTGCACGGCCTGGAAGACAACTTCGAACTGCTCGACAGCATGAGCCTCGAAGAGCACCAGGCCTGCGTGCCGTTGGTGGTGGAGGCTGCCCGTGGCCTGTTCCGCTACCAGAACCAGCTACCCCACTGACCGTCAGAACCCCGCGCTGATGGTGGCCACCAGCGACGCCGGCTCCCCGGCATAGTTGCCGGCACTGGCGATGGTTTCGATGTAGTCCTTGTCCAGCACGTTGCGGGCGTTCAGCGACACCCGCACGTGCTCGTCGATGTCGTAGAACACACTCATGTCCAGCCGCCCGTAGCCCGGGGTGCTGTAGCTGTTGGCCAGGTCGCCGTAGCGCTTGCCGGCAAAGAACACCCCGGCACCAAAGCCCAGGCCCTGCAACGCACCGTCCTGCAACTGGTAGGTCGACCACAGCGAGCCACTGACCACCGGCACGCCCTCCAGCCGGTTGCCTTCCTCCAGGCGCGTATCCTTCACCAACTTGGCGTCCAGCACGGCGATGTTGCCGATTAGGTTCCAGCCGTCCTGGATCTCGCCGCTCACATCCAGCTCCACGCCGCGCACCCGCTGTTCGCCAGTCTGGATCGAGTAGCTGCTGTCCAGCGGGTCGGTAGCGGCCAGGTTTTCACGGCGAATCTCGAAGGCCGACAAGGTCGCGCTCAAGCGTTCGGGAATGATGTCGTACTTGGCGCCCACCTCGTACTGCGTGCCGGTCTCCGGGTCGAGCACGCTGCCATCGCGGGTCAGCTTGTTTTGCGGCGCGAACGAGGTGCTGTAGCTTGCATACAGCGCCAGTCGCTCGGTGGGCTGGTAAACCAGGCCGGCGCGGGGCGAGGTATCGGACGGGTTGATGTCGATATCGGTGGGCACGCCATTGCGATCGTAGCTGCGGTTGCGCTGCGAGACCTGGTCCCAACGCACACCCATCAGCAGTTTCCATTGCTCGTTCAGGTCGATCTGGTCTTGCAGGTACAGGCCGTAGCTTTCCTGGTCGAACCGCGAATCCTCGCCAAAGCCGAATGGCCCGGGCTGGGCGCCATGCACCGGGTTCCAGATGTTCAGTGGCGCCAGATTGGCCCGCAGCATGGTCACGCTGCGCTTGCCCTTGACCGTTTCCACCCCGGCCAGCAACTGATGGTTCAAGCCACCGGTGGCAAAGCGCGCGATGGCCTCGAACTGGGCGCTGAGCGAGCGTTGCTCCTCGTCGAAGTCGGTAGCCCGACGTATCAGGGTGCGGCCATCGGCCTGCAAGGTGCGCTGGCTGACATTCAGCATGCTCTTGGTGGAGTGGTCCCAGCGCGTCACCTGGCGCAGGGTCAGCCAGTCGTTGAGGTCGTGCTCCAGCTTGAACCAGGCCGCGGTCTTGTCGCTGCTGCTGTGGGACCAGGGCTCTTCCAGAAACACCTTGTGCCGTGAGTCCACACGGTCGCCGATCACCTGCAGCCCGCGGTCGTACTGGGCGTCGGTCTCGGTGTATTCGAGGCCCATGTCCAGGCGCGTGCTGTCGTTGGGCAGCCACGACAGCGACGGGGCGAAGTGGCGGCGGTGGCTGTCGCGATACAGGTCGCGGTAGCTGCCCTCGGTCTGGTAAGCCATGGCCAGGCTGCCGGCCAACCCGTGCTCGGCCGACAACGGCCCGCCAACCCAGGCCTGGCCGCGTTGCATGTCGAACGAGCCGCCCTGCAGCTTCACCTGCGCCTCCGGCACCAGGGGCGGCCGGCGGGTGACCACGTTGATCAGACCGCCCGGGTTGCCGCGCCCGTACAGCACCGAGGCCGGCCCCTTGAGCACCTCGATGCGTTCGACGCCGGCAAGGTCGGTGAGGATTTCCGGGCGCACCGTCAGCGAGTTGGTCAGCACCCCGTCGATGGCGTAGGTGGTGCCCTGGAAACCCCGCACGATAAAGCTCTCGACACTGCCGCCATGGGTGTTGCCGCGCTGGATGCTGCTGACGTTGCTCAGGGCGTCGGCCATGCTGGTGGCCTGCTGGTCCTCCAGCACCTGGCGCGGCACCACCTGGATCGACTGCGGGATATCGCGCAGCGGCGCATCGGTCTTGGTGCCGACGCTGCTGCGGGAGGCCTTGTAGCCGTACAACGGGCCGATGGCCGACTGGCGTACGTCGTGCAGGCCATTGATGTTGGTCGAATCCAGGTGCAGGGCAGGGGAGCTGGGTTTCGGCCGCAAGGTGTAGGTGTTGCCGGCTTGCGGCACGGCCTCCAGGGTGGTGCCGCGCAGCAGCAGTTCAAAGCCCTGGGCCGTGCCCACATCGCCTTGCATACCCGGGCTGTGCAGGCCGCCGACCATACCCGGGTCCAGCGGCAGGGTGACCCCGGCCTGGGCGGCGAACTCGGCCAGCGCCTGGCTCAACGGGCCGGCCGGGATGCTGTAGTGCCGGTCGTCCTCGGCCCAGGCCAGGGGCGCGGTGATGAAGCTGGCGAGCAGGGCGAGGCGGAACGGGGCGGGTTTGCGCATGGGGGCTTCCTGACAGCGGTTACAGGTGGGTTCAGGAAGAGGACACGCGAGGTACGCAAAACACGACATCAGGTTTTTCATGGGTTCAGGCCGATGGTCACGAGACCCATCTCAAGCCGCCACCACCGTCACCCAATACCGCGTCACAGACTGCACCCGCACCGGGAACGCCATTGCCAACGCCGCCAGCGCCGCCTCGGTATCGTTCAACTGGAACGTCCCCGACACCAGTACCCCCGCAACCTCCGGCGCACAGCGCGTCCAGCCCGGTCGATAGCGCCCCAGCTCGGCGACGAACTCCCCCAACGGCATGCGCTCAACCCGCAGCACGCCATCAATCCAGCCCGCGCTGCCAGCCACCGCGCCCAATCGATGCACCCCGTCGGCGCCAATCAACGCCTGCCCACCCGCCTCGATGCGCACAGCCTCACCCTGCAAAGGCGTTGCCGCCACTGCCCCCTCGAACACCTGCAAGCGGTCATGCTCATCGAACTGGCGCACGGCAAAGCGCGTCCCCAACGGCTGGAACGCGCCCCACGCCGATTGCACCCGCAACGGCCGCGGGTCTGCCCCCGTGCGCAGGTACAGCTCGCCCGTGCGCAGCACCAGCAGGCGCTCGCTGGCGCTGTAGCGAATATCCACGGCGCTGTCGGTGTTCAGGTGCAGCTCGCTGCCATCGTCCAGGGTCAACCGGCGGCGCTCGCCCACGCCGGTGCTGACATCGGCCATCAGCCCGTCCAGGCTGCCTGTACGTTGCAAGCCCACCCCCAGCGAACCCAGTACCACCAGCGAAGTGAGCGCCTTGAGCGTTGCCCGCCGGCTCAACGCCGCCGGGCGCTGCAACGCCGTGTGTGCAAGTTGCGGCGGTATCGCCTGCACCTGGGCGCTGAAGCGCGCCGCCAGTTGCCAGGCGCGTTCGTGGTCGGCGTGGGCGGCGCGCCAATCGGCGCAGCCCTGCAAGGCTTGCGGCGAGCTGTCCTGCTGCAGATGCAACAGCCAACGGGCCGCCTGCTGGGCGACCGGGCGCGAGATCGGTTGCGCGCTCACAGCCAGCCCTCCGCACCCAGCACGATGCACTCCTCATAGGCCTTCACCAGCCAGCGCTGCACCGTGCGCACGGTCACGCCCATCTCCACCGCAATCTGCTCCTGCCCCCAGCCCTCCAGCTGCGACAGCAGGAACGCCCGCCGCGCCTTGCCCGGCAGGCGCGCCAACACCCGGTCCACCGCCGTCAGTGCCTCCAGCAAGGCCGCCTGGTGTTCGGCGCTGGGCGCTTCATCCTCGGGCAGGGTGGCCAGGGCCTCCAGGTAAGCACGTTCCAGCGACCGGCGCCGGTACAGGTTCAGCAGCAACCGGCGGGCGATGGTGGCCAGGTACGCACGCGGTTCGTGCAGTTCGGCGGGCGGGGAGTGGGTGAGCAGGCGCACGAAGGTGTCCTGGCTCAGGTCGGCGGCATCGCAGCGGTCGTTCACGCGCCGGTACAGCCACCCCTGCAGCCAGGTGTGATGGCTGCGGTAGAGCTGTTGGACAGGGGCACGATCCGCAGGTGGGGGCATGGGGGCGATGACAGCTATTGAGAATGGGTTGCATTCTAGATGGCCAGGCAGGTTTCGGGCAATTGCTCTTCTGGCGCGGTCTCTGTAGGAGCGGGCTTGCCCGCGATCACCGGCGCCAGCCGGTGCCAGGTGTGCCAAGTGCACTGCCTGCTCGGGCCCTCTCGCCGGCAAGCCGGCTCCTACAGGCGGCGCGTCTCCAAACCTGCCAATTATTCCACCTGGCGAAATTATGGATTGCTCCGCGCCCTGATTCTGTTGTCCGGCGAATCAGCGCAGCATACCTCTCACACAACCAACCCCCGGAGCCACCGCCATGACCACCCCGATCAAGCTCTACAACTTCCCCAAATCCGGCCACGCCCACCGCATCGAACTGATGCTCTCGCTGCTGAACCTGCCCACCGAACTGGTCTTCGTCGACCTGGCAAAGGGCGAGCACAAGCAACCCGCCTTCCTCGCCCTCAACCCCTTCGGCCAGGTACCGGTAATCGACGACAACGGCACCGTCCTCGCCGACTCCAACGCCATCCTGGTCTACCTGGCCAAGGCCTACGGCGCTGAGCAGTGGCTGCCCCAGGACCCGCTCGGCGCCGCTCGCGTGCAGCGCTGGCTGTCGGTGGCCGCCGGCCCCCTGGCCTTCGGCCCTGCCGCCGCGCGTCTGGTGACCGTATTCGGCGCCTCGTTCAACACCGACGAAGTGATCGGCCGCGCCCACACCCTGCTCAAGGTAATCGATGCCGAGCTTGCCCAGCGCCCGTTCCTGGTGGGCGAGCAGGCCACCATCGCCGATGTCGCCAACTACTCGTACATCGCCCACGCCCCAGAAGGCAACGTGTCGCTGCAGCCATACCCCAACGTGCGCGCCTGGTTGGCCCGCATCGAAGCGCTGCCGGGCTTCGTACCGATGCCGCGCACCGTGGTCGGCCTGCAAACCACCCTGTAACGCCATAACCCACACGAGGAATGCCGCCATGCGTTCTCCCTGGCACGAAGGTGAAAAGCGTCTGCAAGCCCAAGCCGGTGTAGCCGAGCGCATGCAGGTGCACGGGCAAAAGGTCATCCGCGACTACATGCCCGACCAGCACCGCAGCTTCTTCCAGCAGCTGCCGTTCATGGTGGCAGGCGCGGTGGACGCCGAAGGCAAACCCTGGGCGACCCTGCTCGAAGGCCCGCAAGGCTTCGTCAGCTCGCCCGACCCCAAACAATTGCTGATAGGCGCCACACTGCCCGCCACCGACCCGGCCAGTGCCGGCCTGGTGGCGGGTGGCGCCATCGGCCTGCTCGGCATCGAGCTGCACACCCGTCGGCGCAACCGCCTCAACGGCCATATCCGTGCGGCCAGCGCCGGCCAGTTGCAGGTAGAGGTGGAGCACTCGTTCGGCAACTGCCCGCAGTACATCCAGCTGCGCGAATACACCCGGGTCGACGAGCCGGCCGGTGAGCGTATCGACGCCAGCGAGCTGAGCGCTGCCGCCATCGCCATGATCGAAAACGCCGACACCTTCTTCGTCGCCAGCTACGTGGCGCAAGAGGATGGCCAGCATTCGGTGGACGTCTCCCACCGCGGCGGGCGCCCAGGTTTCGTCAAGGTCGAGGGCAACCGCCTGACCATCCCCGACTACGCCGGCAACCTGCATTTCAATACCCTCGGCAACCTGCTGGTTAACCCCCAGGCCGGCCTGCTGTTCGTCGACTTCACCAGCGGCACCGTGCTGCAACTGAGCGGCCACGCCCAGGTGTTGGTCGACAGCCCGCTGATCCAGGATTTCGAAGGCGCCGAGCGCCTGTGGACGCTGCAGGTCGAGCACGTGGTGCTGCGCCCGGCGGCGGTATCGCTGCGCTGGGCATTTCGTGAATACGCCCCCACCAGCCTGAGCACCGGCACCTGGGCCGAAGCCGAACAACGCACCCAGCAGCGCGAACGCCAGCGGCAATGGCAAAGCTGGCGCGTACTGCGCATCGAGCAGGAGAGCCTGGATATCCGCTCGTTCTACCTGCAACCTGAAGACGGCCAGCCGGTGTCTTTTGCCCCCGGCCAGCACCTCCCGGTGCGCCTGCAACTGCCGGGGGACAAACCGCTGATCCGCACCTACAGCCTGTCCAGCGCCCCCTCTGACGGCCACCTGCGCATCAGCGTCAAGGCCCAGGGCCCGGCGTCGCACTACCTGCATGCGCAACTGCACCCCGGCGACCTTTTGCAGGTGCGCCCACCCATGGGCAGTTTCACCCTGGCGCCAGGCAGCCAGCGGCCCATCGTGCTGATCGGCGCCGGCGTCGGCATCACCCCGCTGATCGCCATGCTGCGCGAGCACCTGAGCCTGAACCAGGGCCGCCCCATCCACCTGTTCCACGGCGGCCGCTCGCTCGCCGAACTGCCGTTCCGCCAGGAGCTGGATGCGCTGCAACAGCAGGCCGGCGGCCTGTTGCACATCCACCGCGCCCTGAGCCAGCCCGAAGCCGACGCCGTACAAGGCCGCGACTACCAGTTCGCCAGCCGCCTGGGCATCGCGCAGGTAAAGGCCACGCTGGCGCTGGACGACTACGACTTCTACCTGTGCGGCCCGGCCAGCTTCACCCAGGACCTTTACGAAGGCCTGCGCGGTATCAACGTGCCCGACGCACGCATCCACGCCGAAGCCTTCGGCCCCTCGACCCTGCGCCGCCACGGCGACAGCAGCCAGCCCGTGGTACAGCAGCCCCCGGCCGCCACCGAGCCAGTACCGGTGTACTTCGCCAGCTCCGCCAAGGAAGCCCGCTGGGCGCCTGGCAGCGGCACGCTGCTGGAGCTGGCCGAAAGCCGCGGCCTGACGCCGGAGTTCAGTTGCCGCGGCGGCTCGTGCGGCACCTGCAAGACCAAGCTGGTCAGCGGCCAGGTGCATTACCCCAACCCGCCCGCCGAAATGCCCGAGCAAGGCACGGTGCTGATCTGCTGCGCCGTGCCGGCGGATGGTGGGCCCTTGGTACTGGAGGCATGAGGCATATGGTCCTATCGCCGGCAAGCCGGCTCTCATAGAACTGCACATAACTCATTGATTTAGCAGGGACCTGTGGGAGCGGGCTTGTCGGGGTGCCGAACCACCGCGAAGCAGGCGACGCAGTGTCTGGCACCGGCTTCGCCGGTGTTCGCGGGCAAGCCCGCTCCCACAGGGGCCGCGGCGGGTTCGTGCCCAGCTCTCTGCGCGACAGCGCAGCCCGCAGGGCTGGGTAATCTCCTACAGGCGATGCGTCAAATCCTGTAGGAGCCGGCTTGCCGGCGATTGGCCCTTCAACCCAGCACAAAAAAACCAGATAGCCGATAATCCCAGCACTCACCCAACCCCAGGCCCCCCCATGGACCAGATCCACCTGATGAAGGTGTTCGTCGCCGTCGGCGAACTGGAAAGCTTCGCCGCCGCCGCCCGCCGCCTGGCCATTTCGCCTGCCGCCGTCACCCGCGCCATCACCGCCCTGGAAGAACAGCTCGGGGTCAAGCTGCTGCAGCGCACCACCCGCAGCGTACGCCTGACCGAAGCCGGCAGCCGCTACCTCGAAGACACCCGGCACATCCTCGCCAGTATCCTTGAGGCCAACGAAGCCGCCGCCGGCATCAACGCCGCGCCCAAGGGCGACCTGGCCGTGACCGCGCCGATCCTGTTCGGCAAGAAGTTCGTCATGCCGTGCATCGTGCGCTACCTGCAGCAGTACCCCGAAGTGGACATTTCGGCGTTCTTCCTCGACCGCGTGGTCAACCTGGTGGAGGAGGGCATGGACGTTGCCGTGCGCATCGGCCAGCTCCCCGACTCGGGCCTCAAGGCGCTGCGCGTCGGCAAGATGCGCCGGCTGCTGTGCGCCGCCCCCGACTACCTGGCGCGCCACGGCACCCCGCGCCACCCAAGCGAGCTGCAGGGCCATACCGTGATCGCCGCCGGCACGCTATCGCCGCGCACCGACTGGCGCTTCGGCGCCATCGACGACCCCACCCTGATCCGCATGAAGCCGCGCCTCACCGTCACCAGCAACGACGCCGCCATCGCCGCCGCCTGCGCCGGGCTGGGCGTTGCCCGCCTGCTGTCCTACCAGGTGGCCGACGAACTCGCCGCCGGCAGCCTGCAGGTGATCCTCGCCGAATACGAAGAAGCCCCCTGGCCGATCCATATCCTGCACCGCGAGAGCAAATACGGCTCGACCAAGGTGCGCACCTTCATCGACATGCTCGCCGAGCATCTGCGCAGCCACGAGCACCTGCGCTGAGACTTGCCGCCGCAATCGCATTGCGACGCCATGCATTGCAACGTGGGAGCGGGCTTGCCCCGCGATGAGGCCCGCCCGGCAGAAAACGCATTCACCACTTAGCCAACAAGTTTTTCCTTTCTTCCGCTATACTCGCCAACGGTCTCGCCCCTGACCACCTTCAGCAGGATCTTCCTGCTTCGGCACTCGATGCCTTTGTCGGCAGGGGCGAGCCCATCTCTTCTTCCCAGCTATTTTCGTGTCTGGGCGCAAGCATGCCTTGTGCTGGCATCTGCCGTGCCCGGCAACCTGTGGGATCAACTGTCTTGTGTGGCCTGAACCGGCCTCATCGCCGGCAAGCCGGCTCCTACAGGTACGGCACAGGCCTGAAGCAAACGCCGTAGTTGTGGGAGCAACTGTCTTGCCGATTTTTTAAAAGTTGCCGCCATTCCTGTGGGAGCGGGCTTGCCCGCGAAACCGGCAACGCCGGTGCCATTTCTCACATCACTGGCTTTCCAGCACATCCGCGAAAGCGGGCTTGCCCTGCGATAGCGCCATTGCAGGCAGGCACATTTCGAAACCTGCCTCAGTGCCCGTTCAAAGCCCCTCGCCCAGGTACAGGCGATGCACGCCCCCAATCCGATCACTCGCACCAGCCGGCACCCCGGCCATCGCGGCAAACCGCGGCCACTGCGCAACCGCTGCGCACACCTCCCTGATGATCCGCCGTGTATCCATCCCCCACACCTGCCTGGCAACGCTCAACAAATCCTCGAGGGTGGAGTCATCGCGCTTGGCGTTCACGGTCATCTGATGGCTGTCGCCCCAAAAGCTGCCAGGCAAATAGGAGTAGGAAACGTCATAGGCCGGCGTGAGGTACCAACTGCCGTCGGTATCCATCATGAAGGCGGTGTTCTTGGTGTGCTGGTCCTGAAAAAACGCCAGTAGTTCAAGGCCCATTTTTCTGGGCGTTATCAGCATTAATTGCTACTCAAGCCTAGAAACATAGGCGTTGTGGGTACGCGCCGTCATTGACGCAGGCCGGGCAAGCCCGTATTTTGCAGCCTCCCTCCATCCCGGCCACCCCTGCCGTGCACCGCCCAGGCGTTAACTCGCGAAGCGGTCATACAGGCGCCGACACTTAAATGGCCGCTGTCCTGCAGCGCGCCGCTATTTCGTTATCAAGTGTAAAAGGATGACTGCATGATCATTCGTCAGGCCATTGCGGCCGACCATCCCCTGCTGCTCGACATCTGGCAACGCTCCGTGCGCGCCACCCACCACTTTCTGCAAGCGTCCGATATCGACGCACTGCTGCCACAACTGCGCGACGTCTACCTGCCGGCGGTCGAGCTGTGGGTAGCGGTAGACGCCGAAGACACCCCGCTGGGCTTCATCGGCCTCAACGAACACCATGTGGAGATGCTCTTCATCGACCCCGACCTGCGCGGCCAGGGCATTGGCCGAGCCCTGCTCGACCACGCGCGCAGTTCGCGCGATACGCTGAGCGTCGACGTCAACGAGCAGAACCCCGAGGCAGTGGGCTTCTATCTGCATTACGGCTTCGTCCAGACCGGCCGCTCGCCGTTGGATGGTGAGGGCAGGCCGTTCCCCTTGCTGCATATGAGCTTGCCTGGCTAGAAAGGCACCCGCATACCCTGTGGGAGCGGGCTTGCCCGCGAAGCCGGCTGCGCCGGTGTTCGCGATGGTCCGGCACTCCGGTGAACCCGCTCCTACAGGGCTCGAAAACACTTGAGCACTGTAGGAGCGGGCTTGCCCCGCGATGGGCCGCAAAGCGGCCCCAGCCCAGGCGCAAACTCAATCCCCAACCCCATGTAACCGCAGCGCCCGCTGTGCACATTCCTTCCAGCTCAACCTGCGCCGCCCAGGCAGCACCGCCGGCACCTCAGCTGCCATCACCACCGGCATATCCCGCATCCGTACCCAAGCCTCGCTCTGCCAATACAGCAAGCTCGCCGTATGCCCACCCGGCCAGCACATCCTGCCCAACCGTGGCAGGTCATCCGCCACCGAGCCTTGCCCATCCCGCAGCACCGCCACCACCTCATGGGTCAGCCAGTGCCGCAGGTGGCGGTTCTCCGGAATGTGGTGATGAGCCAGCAGGGTATAGGCCCCGGACTCGCTGAGCATGGTGGTGTCCTGGTACTGGCCGTAGCGCAGCAGCCGTAGATTGCGGTGCTGGTCCGGGTCGAGCTTGCGGATGCAGTGTTCGTCGAAGAAGCGCCCGGTCATCCGGCCGAGTTCGAGGGCGCAGAACCAGGCTTGGGATTCAAGCCAGAGGGTGTGGAGGTGGCGGTTGTGGCGGGTGAAGAGGGTAGGGTCGTGAAGGTCAGTCATGGCTGGCCTCCTTGCTCCTGAGGGAGTGGGACAGGCAGGACGCATGTGCGAAAGGCCAGTGAACTCTAGTCTCGATAGGCATTTCCTTTACCTCTGTTTGTGAACAGCTTTCTTAGGGCTGGGTGTCGGGAGCTAAGAAACCTTACACAGAAGGCCGGACGTATTCCCCTCGCGGGTCTTGTATTAGCCCACTCCCGACATAACAGAGTGTTTCATGCGCGCAGTAGTAAACCACAGGCTTAAAAATGCCGCATCTGTCGGGAGCGGGTGGACCGCTGTGTAAAGCGTTTCTTAGGCGCCCTCGAGAAGCTAGGCTTGATGAGAACTACAGTCAATGCAAATTTTGTGGGAAAATTCTGAATTCTGGTGTGGGCTTGTTGTGAGGCTGATTTGAAAGCGGAGTACTTGAGGTTTTTTTCTGATAGGGCTGACCTATTAGATGTTAAGGGCGCGATCGCTATCGCTAAGTTAGCGATTGGTTTTATGAGTCTTGGGATGGCGCACTATATGGGATTTCTTTGGAGTGTGCCTTTTGAAGTTACATCTTTGGTGTCATCAAGGTATGTGGTTTCTTTTGTTGGTGTATTCACATTTTATGTTGCCTCTTGCTACTACTTGACTCGGGCTATTACATTTTCGATATCTCAGTTTTACTATTGTTTTATTGCGCCTCTTGTGGTCGGGGTTTTTGGTGCCAATCGATTGGCAAGAGGTAAGCTGAGGCGTTCTGCTCGAAGGATGTATCGAGAAACCACTATGGCTGAAAGGATTATTTATTGGGTGTTCTTTTTACCGATGTTTCCGTTTTTCTTGAATTTTGCCTATCTTAAATTTAATTACGAAATGATGGGCGCGGAAACCAAGCTTTTGGGAGGGTTCTTGTTGTTGGCCGCGGTTTTGAGGTCAGGTGTGTTGAATAGACCTAGTCAGATTTTTCGAATTTTTGATAAAAAAAGGGTTGCGCTCAGAAGGAGGCTTCTAAAGGATTATGCAGTTTTTTTTGCTGGGGTTACAGTCGTCATTTCATTTTATGCAGGAGTGCTTCGGTATGAAAAGATCCTGCATGAGGAACCGGTATGGTTGAAGTCAGAAATGTATCAAGGTGATGTGCGAATGTTGCTAAATGCAGGTGGGGACTTTCTTGTAGTAGAAGACGAGTTTTTTGTTTCTGGAATAGATGGGGTTTTGGTAAAGCTCAAACGGAAATAGTGTGTCCGCTTAAGATAAATATCCTTATAGATGTGAGAAAAGCTATCAAATGCCTAGAGAGAGCCCCTTTATAGACATTAGTCCGGAGGCATTAAAAGTTTAAGTAAGAAACGATAGCCTTTACAGGTGGTTATCTTGAAAACTCCTCGAGTTTTCGCTCTGATCAAGGCTGTTATCCGTCTTGAACGATGAGTTCCAGTTGTTACTGGGCGGCAGGCCTGGGGCGTTAGCAGTGAGCCCTGGATGAGATTTTCCGTAAATCCTCCGAGTGATTCTAATTCGGTGAGTGCATTGTTATGCTCGTCGTAGTATGCTTGTCTCGAAAGAGACTCTCCTCAGCAATGGTCTATTGAATAAATGCAAGATTCTAACTCCCCACATCCCAGTGTCCCACATCCTAACGGCACCTTTGATAAGCTTAAGTCTGCGGGTTTGTCAATGCTGCTTTTAATTGGGGCAGGGTTCACCTTTCTGCAGATTCATGATTCCGGCTACAATAAAGGGAAAAGCGAAACTCAAACACTCGTAGATACATACAAGTTGCGGCAGGAAGATGCGGAGACGGCGACGAAGGTTGCGCAGCAAGAAATAACTTCATTGAAGCTGGAGCTTCAGCGTGCTGTAGAAAAAAACACCCCAAGGGAAAAAACAGTTCCAAATATAGCGTTCATTGAAAAGACGTTGGTCGAAAAGTCCACGAGAGGGATCAGCCTTTCTCTTAGCGCAGGTAAAACTGCTTCGCCCTTTGATGATGGACTCTATATTTCACTTGAGAGAATTGATTATCTCCCTCCGATTCATGTCGCAACTTTAACGCTTGGATATCCCGGGAAAAATAATCTTCGTGTGGAGGATTTAGCGGTGGGCTCAATTACTAAATATGAAGGTTATGAAATTCGAGTCATGGCGACTAGCACTTTCTCTATCGGGTTGAAAGTTGAAAAAAGTAAAGCGTAGCCGATTTTCAATCCTCATAATCACAGTGTCGAGTGCGGAGGGTAGTATGGCTGAGAGGGCGGTGATAGGGCCTACCCTTACGAGCGGTATATGATTATGTGAGGTGTGTATCCAAAGTTTGATGTTTGATTTTAAAATTGAGGGTGATCTAGCTGCTAAATAAAATTAGCAGCTTGGATAGTTGGGTTTGCCCTATTTTTTCAGTGTTTGCTGACTTCGTTGCTTGGCCATTTGCGTTCTGCAATCTCAAAACAGTTAATGCCTTCAGGGTCTCTAGATATCAAAGTAAGTTCGAGGTCTCCGTGCGTTGGAGTGTTGGTCCAATAGTGTCCTCTCAAACGAGTTGAGTCATCGATTAGCCTGAGTTCTCCCGAGCCAGTGGTTAGTTTGTTCTCGCCTTGGTATTGTCTGCGTAATTCAAAGACATAACATAGGCGGCACGATTCTGTTCTGCTGTTTTGTATAAGGGCTTCAAGTTTGGATTCGCCCTCTTGGGAACGAGTGAATGATTCAATTGAAATCGTAAGATACGTTTGGCGAATCACAAATATTATAGGTATTTCTAGCGGTGATTTGTCCGGGGTTTTGAAATCCGATCGTAGTGTTCCTCTCCATACTCCATGAACGATAGGTCGGCGCATCAATTTTGATATGCGCGGAGAGTGCCAGGCAAGTTTAAAAAAAGCGCCGAAAACAATGGTAGTAGCAGTCAGTGCATATGTTACAGACCTCCAGCCGACTGCAAGATGATCCGAGTTAAAGGGTGCCTGGGCTAGATAGCATAGTGCCGCAAGGGAAACTGCTATCCAAAAATACATCTTTAAGAGGCGCTGAAGCTCTGTTTGGGTTAGACTCAGATTATTCATGGGGTGAGGCTACCTTTATCGATACTCTTCCATTCTGATAGATAGTAATTTCTCCTGACGTATTTAGTACGCCTATACAGTCGATTCCGGTCACCATTGATGACAACATTGCGGTCATTAGTCTGGCACCAGATGGGCGAGAATATTTATTATCAGGGAGATGATCAAGCGGAGGGGCTAGGAATTGAGAAATATGAGTTAGGGCCTGTGAATCACTGTTGATCAAGTGAAAGCCATCGTGCCATGGCGATTGTAAGTCGGAAAGAATAGTTAATGTGCGAGCTATCGTGTCAATTTGTGAGATAGGCAGGTGAGGCTTAGGTGTGGCAGTGCTGCCGAGTGCAGTCATTGGCAAAAGTTGTAGGTCATTATAAAAAACAATACCTACGCCGGAAAACTGTTTTTTCTTGGTCGCACTTATTAACTTTAGTAGGGTGAGCGGAAATTCTGATGTTTTGCAAGTCATTTGCCGATCCAGTGCGTCCGGGTTAGTAGTTTTTATTGGGAGAAGTTAAGTCCTAAAGGCTGGTAAGATTTTGCTGTTGAGTTCAGAGCTTAGCCAGACACGCACTTCACGGGTGCCTACGATGACAAGTAAGTGAGGTGCCTGCATTGAAGCTGTCAGCTTTTTCCATTCTAAGTAATCTTTAGATGAAGGTGTTGGAACACTCTGTGGATGCGTGTGCCAGTCTCCGATATAGTCAATTCTTCCACCACTCGTGGCCCATGCTTCGCTTGCAGTTACCTGATGCCCGGGGTCCAAGCGATCAAAGCTTACTCTGGATCTCCTATCTCTTGGAAGTGGACCAGTTGCTGATATGATATGAATATTTGTACCGGCTCGATATCCTAGCAAAATTCCACCCGCTTCATTGCTATTGGATCGAAATTGGGCGTTTGATTTTATAAAATCCCACGGTGCTTGATCGATTAAGGCGTAACGGGTTTGTCCATCGAACCATGAAAATACTATTTCTTGGCACATGCTGGACAGCCGTTCACTGGAGAGATATTTTGATTTTTGACTTTGAATACATCGGCAGTCTCGACTGATCTAGTTCGGAATCTTGGGCTGGGATCATTGGTTTTCAACCAATCATTTATGATATCAACTGCTAAAGCAGTTGCAGATACTGCTGCCGATACTGCATATGGGGTGTAATGCTGGCATGCTCTATACGATCTTTCGACCTCTCCTTTAAGTACCGGGAAACGCTCTTGCATTTGGTTGTCTTTTGCTGCTGATCTTAGACATCTAAAGCATCCAAACTCTCTGTCAGTCCATAATGCTTGAACTGTTTCACCATTACCCTTGATCCAGATGTGGATTAATGGTGGGTAGTCTTCATCATTGATTTGGTATTCGTTTAGCATTTCAGAAATTGCTTCTTCACCCGTTGCGTTTATTATTAGGTCAAATCCTTTTCCCAGACCGGGCGAGCGCATTTCAATACTGTGTGCTTCGACGATAATTCCAGGTAATTGCTGTGTGAGATCTTCCTGTAGGCTGAGCGCCTTGCTTCTGAAAAGATGTTTGAACCCCAGTACATGCCTGCCCAAATTTTCAGGCATCAGATTTTGAGGGTCATATAGTTCAAGCTTTCCTTCGGAATATCCAGCGCCTAATCGGACGAGGGCTTGGGCTAAGTATCCTCCAATGGCGCCGCAGCCTATTAGCAGTACCTTACGTCCAGCTAAAGCGAGGCCCAAAGATGATGTAAGATTTCTAGAGTTTATGAAGTTATGGCTTAGTTCGACTATATGTAGTCTATATATTTTTTCCTGCCCCCCCAAACCGTGAAGAAATTGGAAGAGCGCCTTTCCGCGATATTTTCCTCCTTTTGATAGGGCTAGTTTCTGTTTGATTTTTGAACTTACAGTGAACCCGAAGCCTACCAGGCCAGCGGGACAGTTTATGAGGATGTATATTTGGCTGGAATCTAGAAATTTCGAATCTGTTTCGACGGAGAATTGAATTTTCTTGTAGAGTAAAATGTCCCAAGTTTTCAGCCAGGATAATGTGTCTTTTGTTTTCCATGGGAGCGATATGTGGAAGGGCGGTTGGATGGTGCTGGAGTAGATCCAACAGTTTGCATTGTCATCTTCATTTGCTGACTCTTCCCAGGTTTTAGCCATTTTGGTCGTTGTAACATGATCGGTGGAGATGATTTTTTTGATTCTTTCCCCGGGGGAGATGGTAAATATTTTCGCTGTTTTCGAACCTGCTGAAATATTTCCGACACCAATACGAAAAACTTTTCCTTGGCTAGGGTTTGTCCAATAGGCTAAGAACTCAGATTCAAAGTCCTCTTGGTTTCTTTTGGGATTTGCGATCAGCTTATCTAATAATCCTGTGGCTTGATTGAGGCAAAATAAAATAGATCCTGCTGGGTCGTAGCGATCTAAAACTACTTCCCCATTGCTGAGGTAGCAGAATGACCCGTCAGTTACTTGGTGAGCCATCGTTTTTGGAAAGAAACTTGGCTTCTCTAAGATTTTAATGGTTGGATAATTTAAAAAGTCCCAGTCAGAGATGCTCAGTTCTACTTCTACTTCCCCGGCTTTGCAAGAGAGGCGTCCCCTAAAATTCCTTGTTGTGCCCTTGGATGGAAGTGCACTGAAGTTTAGGGAGTGCATTAGTCGAAGTACGCCTCCGAGTCGAAGGGTATCCATATCAGCCTGCGGATGTGTTGGGGACGTAAGGAGCGGCTACTATCGCAGGCGCCGTGTTACGCACAATGCTTGCTGGTGTTTCCTCTTTTATTAAATTTGTATCTAAAGGAATACGACTTCCTAAAACTCCGCGGAGCGAATAGGGGATCTCAATACATTTATCTATAGTACAGCCTCTTGCGCTACGCAGTGTGTTGAACAAGCGGTCTGCAATGAGGCCGGCTTCAAACCTCTTTTCAGGCGAAAGCCGATTGAAGTCCTCATCCTCATTATCAATGCCAGGCTCATAAATCCCCTTACGGATTGCCTGGGATACAATGTTCGCGGCTTCTTCGAGAGCAATGTCATCGCGTCCCTTCTTGCCTTGAAACTTCTGTGCTATGGCTATCATCAGGGATACGGATGTAGGCCCACCATCTTTCCAGTTGTAGTCCCGCCAAGCTTTGATGTATCGGCAGGTTCTCAGAAACTGATCTCCTAACTCGCCAAAACGTATGATCTGATCGCGGAACCACTTCGCTACCGTTTCAGGGTCAGACGCTTTCCACTCACCTTTCCTTGTTGCCATCATGACCTGATCGAGATCGTCCCAGGTTTGACCTTGGTATAAAAGCTGCTCCATAGAGTCCATCGCCATGCTGCCATTTATAGAGTTCAATGCTCTAGCATTGGCTTTCAGCAAAACGGTCTCTACCACCTCTGCAAAATCGTCGGCCGGTGCTGCGTATAGAGGGATATCAATATGTGCCCAGGTAGACACTTTTATGCGAATGCAAGTGTTCTTAGCATCGTCGCCCGTTACGAGCTCCCATTGTTCTAGCGCGCAGAGTATCTGCAGTTGGGTTTCGACCAAATCAAAGTAAACCTTCGCCATCTCTTCCGGAGGCCCGTTTTCCCGCCATACGTCAACAGGTAAGTACACGCCATAATCAAGGTCCATTTCTTGTATGGAAGGATGGGCGGGTTGGATGCAGGTTTCGTATGCCCATGATCCCTGAGTTCGGAATCGTGGCTCAACGCGTTTCTGCATTCCTAGCACCCTAACCGTGGCTTCAGCGATCGTGCTCTTAAGATGGTTTTTTATCTTTGTTCTGCAAGAGCGAAGAAACGCTCTTTGCTCATTTTCAGGGATAAGCTCGTCATGCAGCGCTTCGGTATTTTCAATTGAAGAGTAGAAAATCCTGGTAAGGTTAAGCATGGCGCGGCTCCTTAGATTCAGCATGACTGCCGTGATAGAACACTGGTTTAGCTGCAATGTGGGAAAAGAGACTCATGAATTTCGGATCACCAAGACAGCTCTTAGCTTTTTCCAAGCCGGCGCCCCTCAGCACTTCTTGAGCATTCTTATCGGCCTTGTCTAGTGATACGGCCTTGGAGCGCTCATCTGTCAAATCTTCATCAACATGAATGTAGCGATCTCCCAATCGATGCTTAAGCATGAAATCGCATAAGGACTCCTGGACTGAAATTGATAGTCCAAAGAGTCGCTGAGCTGCCTTTGCGGGATTGCCTCCGCCCCAGTCAAAAGCGCCGCCATCCCGGTTGTTATTAGGGTTGACTGTGAACTTTGACGACATAGTGCCAATCGAAAGTAGCTTCAATTCTGTTACGTTGGCACCCAAAAACATTTCTGCCTCATGCACGGCTAGCAAGCCTGGGGCGTTTGCGAAAAGCCCACCATCAACATACTGGTTATGCTGGAAGAAATGCCTTGGAAAGTAAGTGGGTGCGGCGCTGGTAGCAAGCGCAATATCGACCATTTTATTGGTGTGGTCGAATCTGAAGTTTCGATTGTGTGCGGTCTTGAAAAGTACAGGCTTTCCAGTGGAGTAGTTGATCGCCGGAACTATGATTGGGTGCAGGCTTTCACCTAAAACGCGATCCCCCAGTAATGCGGCCTCTGAAATTACTGCTTTAAGAGCGTCACTGCTGAATGAGGACTTAAAGATTGGGAAGCGAGTGCGAGGTTTGAATATTTCTGTGCCCTTGCTTACGAACATTTCTACCAGTTTCTGGGCGGGAATTTCATTTGCTATTGCAAGTGCTAATATTCCCCCGATGGAGGTGCCAGAAATTAGGTCGAAGTGACGTGCTATTGGGCCGCCTAACTCTCGCTCTAGTTCAGCTAAAATGGTCGCTGTATAAAGACCTCGGTAGCCTCCACCGGAAAGTGCGAGAATTTGAAAGCTTTTTTCGGCCATTTCCAACTCCTTCTGAAAATTATGAATCGAAAGCGGCTATCCCGCTTTGAGCGAGCTTCTGTTAAACAATACACAGAAGGAGCGTCCAGTTTTGACGCGCCTTAGCTACAAGCTTTCTCTCATAACCAGTTAAGGGTATGGAGTTCAAACAGCCCTCGATTAGGGCATCGCATCAGATAATAACTCGGCTTCGGGAGGGGCTGGTGCGTCACTTCAAATGACTCCGTTGCGTACAAAGTAGTAGGAAATTTGCTCTACTGTGCTACAGCAAGGGGTGTGGATCGTTGTCTTGACTGGAACAACGACCCACGAGGGCTATGGCGTACTTGACTCGAGTTTAAAGTGAAAAAAGTTCAGGTGATGGTGAAAGCTTACGATGGGGCAAATTAGTCCCAGCTCAAAGCCCCACCAGTCTGATACTCAATCACCCGCGTCTCAAAGAAGTTCTTCTCTTTCTTCAAGTCCATGATCTCGCTCATCCATGGGAACGGGTTGGTAGTCCCCGGATACTCTTCCTTCAACCCGATCTGGGTCAAACGACGGTTGGCAATGAACTTGAGGTAGTCCTCCATCATCGCCGCGTTCATGCCCAGCACGCCGCGTGGCATGGTGTCGCGAGCGTATTCGATCTCAAGCTGGGTACCCTGCAGAATCATCTGGGTAGCCTCTTCCTTCATCGCGGCATCCCACAGGTGCGGGTTCTCGATCTTGATCTGGTTGATCACGTCGATGCCGAAGTTCAGGTGCATGGACTCGTCACGCAGGATGTACTGGAACTGCTCGGCAACGCCGGTCATCTTGTTGCGCCGGCCCATGGACAGGATCTGGGTGAAGCCGCAGTAGAAGAAGATGCCTTCCAGTACGCAGTAGTAGGCGATCAGGTTGCGCAGCAGCTCTTTGTCGGTCTCGACGGTGCCGGTGTTGAATTCCGGGTCCGAGATGGCGCGGGTGTACTTCAGGCCCCAGGCGGCTTTTTTCGCAACCGACGGGATCTCGTGGTACATGTTGAAGATCTCGCCTTCATCCATGCCCAGCGACTCGATGCAGTACTGGTAGGCGTGGGTGTGGATCGCCTCTTCGAAGGCTTGGCGCAGGATGTACTGGCGGCACTCCGGGTTGGTGATCAGGCGGTACACGGCCAGGGCCAGGTTGTTGGCAACCAGCGAGTCGGCGGTGGAGAAGAAGCCGAGGTTGCGCATCACGATGCGGCGCTCGTCTTCGGTCAGGCCGTCCATGCTCTTCCACAGGGCGATGTCGGCGGTCATGTTGACCTCTTGCGGCATCCAGTGGTTGGCGCAGCCGTCCAGGTACTTCTGCCAGGCCCAGTCGTACTTGAACGGTACCAGCTGGTTCAGGTCGGCGCGGCAGTTGATCATGCGCTTTTCATCGACCGCAACGCGGGCCGAGGAGCCTTCCAGCTCCGCCAGGCCTTCGGCGATGTCCAGGGCGTCCAGGGCAGCCTTGGCGCGCTTCACTGCGTCGGAGTCGGCAGCGGTGGCGGCGCGGGCTTCCAGGGCGGCGGCACCGCCGGCGCTGTCGAGCTTGTCCAGGGTGGCGGCTGCGGCCTGCGCGGGGGTATTGCCCTTGGCGGCTACTTCGCCGTCTTCTTTATCGAATTCGTCCCAGCTCAGCATGGTGAGTTCTCCTGCTTGAGGGCCATCTTGAGTATGGCCGGTGGATCTTGGTTGCGGTGCTTGGGCCCCTTGGGAAAGGGGGACTGCTGTGCACGCAAATCTGAAATGCCCTTTGCAAGGCTGGCCGGGGCAGCGGGCCCCGGCTTTTTTATGTCTGGCTGCAGGGAGGCGATGGCAGGGCCGGCCTAATCGCGGGCAAGCCCGCTCCTGCAGGGTCTGTGCCTGGGCACAGAAAAGAGGCTTCCCGGAGGAAGCCTCAGCCAAGCCTTACTGGCAGGCTTCGCAATCCGGCTCGTCGATGGCGCAAGCCTTCGGTACCGGAGCAGGGCCTGCGGCCTGAACCGGGGCACTGTCGCCGCCGCTCGACACGGCGTTGAGCTTGCCGGTGTTGATGGTCGACTTCTCGGTGCTGGTGGCAGCCAGGGCACGGAGGTAGTAGGTGGTTTTCAGACCACGGTACCAGGCCATGCGGTAGGTGACGTCCAGCTTCTTGCCCGAAGCGCCGGCGATGTACAGGTTCAGCGACTGGGCCTGGTCGATCCACTTCTGGCGACGCGAGGCTGCATCGACGATCCACTTGGTCTCGACTTCGAACGCGGTGGCGTACAGGTCTTTGAGCTCTTGCGGAATACGCTCGATCTGCTGCACGGAGCCATCGTAGTACTTCAGGTCGTTGATCATCACCGAGTCCCACAGGCCGCGGGCTTTCAGGTCGCGCACCAGGTACGGGTTGATCACGGTGAACTCGCCCGACAGGTTCGATTTCACGTACAGGTTCTGGTAGGTCGGCTCGATGGACTGCGATACGCCGGTGATGTTGGCGATGGTCGCGGTCGGCGCGATGGCCATGATGTTCGAGTTACGAATACCTTTTTGTACACGCTCGCGCACCGGGGCCCAGTCCAGGCTCTCGGTCAGGTCGACGTCGATGTACTTCTGGCCACGGGCCTCGATCAGGATCTGTTGCGAATCCAGCGGCAGGATGCCCTTGGACCACAGCGAGCCCTGGAAGCTCTCGTAGGCGCCGCGCTCGTCGGCCAGGTCGCACGAAGCCTGGATGGCGTAGTAGCTGACTGCTTCCATCGACTTGTCGGCGAACTCCACCGCAGCGTCGGAGCCGTACGGGATGTGTTGCAGGTACAGCGCGTCCTGGAAGCCCATGATGCCAAGGCCTACCGGGCGGTGCTTGAAGTTCGAGTTACGCGCTTGCGGCACCGAGTAGTAGTTGATGTCGATCACGTTGTCGAGCATGCGCACGGCGGTGTTCACGGTGCGTTGCAGCTTGGCGGTGTCCAGCTTGCCGTCGACAATGTGGTTCGGCAGGTTGATCGAGCCCAGGTTGCAGACCGCGATCTCGTCCTTGTTGGTGTTCAGGGTGATCTCGGTGCACAGGTTCGAGCTGTGGACCACGCCCACGTGCTGCTGCGGGCTGCGCAGGTTGCACGGGTCCTTGAAGGTCAGCCACGGGTGGCCGGTCTCGAACAGCATCGACAGCATCTTGCGCCACAGGTCTTTGGCCTGGATGGTCTTGAACACCTTGATCTTGTTGTACTCGGTCAGGGCTTCGTAGTACTCGTAGCGCTCTTCGAAGGCCTTGCCGGTCAGGTCGTGCAGGTCTGGTACTTCGCTTGGCGAGAACAGGGTCCACTTGCCGTCATCGAAGACGCGCTTCATGAACAGGTCAGGGATCCAGTTGGCGGTGTTCATGTCGTGGGTACGACGACGGTCATCACCGGTGTTCTTGCGCAGCTCGATGAACTCTTCGATGTCCAGGTGCCAGGTTTCCAGGTAGGCACATACAGCGCCCTTGCGCTTGCCACCCTGGTTGACGGCAACGGCCGTGTCGTTGACGACTTTCAGGAACGGCACGACGCCTTGCGACTTGCCGTTGGTGCCCTTGATGTACGAGCCCAGGGCGCGTACCGGGGTCCAGTCGTTGCCCAGGCCACCGGCGAATTTCGACAGCATGGCGTTGTCGTGGATCGCGTGGTAGATGCCCGACAGGTCGTCCGGCACGGTGGTCAGGTAGCAGCTCGACAGCTGCGGGCGCAGGGTGCCGGCGTTGAACAGGGTCGGGGTCGAGGCCATGTAGTCGAAGGACGACAACAGGTTGTAGAACTCGATCGCACGGGCTTCCTTGTCTTTTTCTTCCAGCGCCAGGCCCATGGCCACACGCATGAAGAACACCTGCGGCAGCTCGAAGCGCACGCCATCCTTGTGGATGAAGTAGCGGTCGTACAGGGTCTGCAGGCCCAGGTAGGTGAACTGCTGGTCACGCTCGTGGTTGATCGCCTTGCCCATGCGCTCCAGGTCGTAGCCTTTCAGCGCCGGGTCCAGCAGCTCGTACTCCACGCCTTTCTCGACGTAGGCCGGCAGGGCCTTGGCGTACAGGTCGGCCATTTCGTGGTGGGTGGCGCTGTCGGCCACGCCCAGGAAGCCCAGGCCTTCGGCACGCAGGGTGTCCATCAGCAGGCGGGCGGTGACGAACGAGTAGTTCGGCTCGCGCTCTACCAGGGTACGGGCGGTCATCACCAGGGCGGTGTTGACGTCTTTCAGGGCAACGCCGTCGTACAGGTTCTTCAGGGTTTCGCGCTGGATCAGGTCGCCATCGACTTCGGCCAGGCCTTCGCAGGCTTCGCTGATGATGGTGTTCAGGCGCGCCATGTCCAGCGGCGCCAGGCTACCGTCAGCCAGGGTGATGCGGATGCTTGGGTGCGGCTCGACCACCGAGTCGGCGTTGCTGCGGGTAGCACGCTCTTTGGCGCGCTGGTCGCGGTAGATCACGTAGTCGCGGGCGACTTTCTGCTCGCCGGCGCGCATCAGGGCCAGTTCGACCTGGTCCTGGATTTCTTCGATGTGGATGGTGCCACCCGATGGCATGCGACGCTTGAACGTGGCGGTGACCTGCTCGGTCAGGCGCGCGACGGTGTCGTGAATGCGCGACGAGGCAGCGGCGGTGCCGCCTTCAACTGCGAGGAACGCCTTGGTGATGGCCACGGTGATCTTGTCGTCGGTGTAGGGGACGACAGTACCGTTACGCTTGATCACGCGCAGTTGGCCCGGAGCGGTAGCAGCCAGGTCCTGGTTGGACTCGGCCTGCGGCGCCAAAGCCTGCGGGTTCTCGCGAGTTGTGTCGGTTTGCATGGGTGGGTGTCTCCACAGTTTCTATAGTGTTCAGGCGCCTTTTGGGCGCCCACCGTTCCATCCGTCAGACTGCCGGCCCGGGGGGGATGCACATGGCAGTGCAGCCGCCGCGCGGGCTTGCCGACTTCGGGACAGACTCAGGAATTAAGGGCAGTGATCTGCCGCTCCCTGGCCGAAGTCAAAGGTTCTGGGCCGGGCCCAAAAACTGTTGCTGTCGAGTGTCAGGCCTTGCCTGCAACACTCATACCCGAACAAGGCCAGAAGTGGCTTGCCTCGGTCGCCTCCGCAGGAGCGGTTTGGCTGGTGAAATCACGTTAAGTTCAGTGGGTAAATTCGCTTGAATTTGCCTGTCGACTTGTGTTTGTGATTTTGCTCGAACCCCAACATCTAGTGGTTCGCCGCGATGGGGATACAAGATAATGCGGTATCGGGGGCTTTGCAAGGTGAGCGGCCTGTGGATAACTTGTGGGTACTTTGTGAGTCATCCGTGGGTATTCGCTGTAGGCCTTGTGCTGACTGGTTTGCGCGAAATTTCGCAGTATTACCGCCCCGTGGCAGATTTTCGCGGGGGCGAACCCTATCACAAAAAACGCTTCACTCAAGGCCCGGCCTGCAAGGTTGGCAGGGGTGGGGGCGGCACGTAGTATCCGTGGCTGATGTTGCTCTTTGGTGAAAGGTATTTATCGAAGGATCAGGCAGTTACGCAGCTTTTGCGGCCTCATCGCCGGCAACAGTGCAGCGCTGTCGCGCAGAGAACTGGTCTCGCAGATGCGCCACGGTCCCTGTGGGAAGCGGCCTTGCCGGGGCGCCGTCCGGTCGAGATGGGGCGCGAAGCGGCCCCAAAGTCTCGGCCTCATGCAAAATTGCCGGGGCTGCTGCGCAGCCCATCTCGACCGGACGGCGCCCCGGCAAGGCCGCTTCCCACTGGGACCGTGTTAAATCAATGAGTTGCAGTTTGTTATATGAGAGCCGGCTTGCCGGCGACAGGGCCCCCACAGGCCACCCAATAACAACAAAGGGGCCCAGCCCATGGACCAGCACCCGCCAGACAACCGCATCCTTATCGTCGAGGACGACCAGCGCCTCGCCGAGCTCACCGCCGAGTACCTGCAGGCCAACGGTTACGAGGTCAGCGTCGAGGGCGACGGCGCCCGTGCCGTGCGGCGCATCATCGACAGCCAGCCAGACCTGGTGGTCCTCGACCTGATGCTGCCCGGCGAAGACGGCCTGAGCATCTGCCGTCGGGTGCGCGGCCAGTACCCCGGCCCCATCCTGATGCTCACCGCCCGCAGCGACGAGCTCGACCAGGTGCAGGGCCTCGACCAGGGCGCCGACGACTACGTGTGCAAGCCGGTGCGCCCGCGCCTGCTGCTGGCGCGCATCCAGGCCCTGCTGCGGCGCAGCGAGCCGGCCGAACGCCGCCAGGCCCTTGAGTTCGGCCCGCTGAACATCGACAACCGCCTGCGCGAGGCACGCCTGGGCGGCCAGTTGATCGAGCTGACCGGCGCCGAATTCGACCTGCTCTGGCTGCTGGCCAGCAACGCCGGGCGGGTGCTGTCCCGCGAGCAGATCTTCACCGCGCTGCGCGGCGTCGGCTACGACGGCCAGGACCGCTCCATCGATGTGCGCATTTCCAAGATCCGCCCCAAAATCGGTGACGACCCGGTCAACCCGCGGCTGATCAAGACCCTGCGCAGCAAGGGCTACCTGTTCGTCGGCGAGGCGGCCCAGGCGCTGGCGCCATGAAGTCGATCTTCATACGCATCTATGGCGGCATGCTCGGCGTGCTGGTGCTGGTGGCCGTGCTTGGCGTGCTCAGCCTGCACCTGGTCAACGAGGTGCGCGCCGGCCAGCACCGCGAGCGCCTGGCCCAGGGCACCTTCAGCCTGATGGCCGACAACCTGGCGCAGCAGAACGAAGTGGAGCGCAAGCGCTCGCTGCTGATATGGGAGCGCCTGCTCGGCGTGCCGCTGGACGTGCAGCCGCTGTCGGCGTTCAGCCTGGACGGCGGCCAGCGCGCGCGGCTGTACCGCGACCTGGTGGTGGTGGAAAAAACCGGCCCCCACGCCGCCAGGGTGCTGCGCCGCATCGGCCGCGAGGATGCGTTGCTGGTGGCCGAGGTCAAGCAGATCAGCGAGCAGTTGGCCCGCGCCACCCTTTACCTGCTGGCCGACGAGCTGGTGCGCTACCCGGTGACCGAGCAGCAGGCGCGCCTGGCACAATTGAAGCAGAGCAAGGGCTTTGGTTTCGACATCGCCCTGCAGCGCATCGAGCGCGCGGCCCTGGACGACGACCAGCGGCGCCGGGTGGAGGAGGGCGATACGGTGATGGCGCTGGGCAAGGACGGCGACTCCATCCGTGTATTCGCAGGCCTGGCCGGCTCGCCCTGGGTGCTGGAGATCGGCCCGCTGTACCAGCTCAACCCGTACCCGCCGCAGTTGCTCATTCTTATTGCCTTTCTCGGCCTGTGCCTGATCGGCCTGGTGGTGTACCTGCTGGTGCGCCAGCTGGAGCGCCGCGTGTCGGGGCTGGAGGTGGCCGCCACGCGCATCGCCCAAGGCAGCCTCGACACCCGCGTGCCGGCAGGTAGCGCCGACTCGGTGGGGCGCCTGGCCGAAGCCTTCAACGGCATGGCCGAGCACCTGCAACGCTCGCTGACCATGCAGCGCGAACTGGTGCGCGCGGTGTCCCACGAGCTGCGCACGCCGGTGGCGCGGTTGCGCTTCGGTCTGGAGATGATCGAAAGCGCCAGCACCGAGCAGGCCCGGGCCAAGCACCTGGCCGGCATGGATGGCGATATCCAGGACCTCGACAAGCTGGTCGACGAAATGCTCACCTACGCCCGCCTGGAGCAAGGCGCCCCGGCGTTGCAGTTCCAGGCGGTGGACCTGGACGAGCTGCTGGCCCGGGTAATCACTGAGCTGGCGCCGCTACGGGCCGAAGTGAAGGTGCTGCGCGGCCAGTGCCATGGCCTGGACGGCGGCGCTGCCTGGGTCGAGGCCGAGCCGCGCTACCTGCACCGGGCGCTGCAGAACCTGGTGCGCAACGCCATGCGCCATGCCGAGTCCGAAGTGCGCCTGAGCTACCAGTTGGGCCAGCAGCGTTGCCGTATCGATGTGGAAGATGACGGGCCAGGCATTCCGGAAGGGGTGTGGGACCGCATCTTCACCCCCTTCACCCGCCTGGACGACAGCCGCACCCGCGCCTCGGGCGGGCACGGGCTGGGTTTGTCGATCGTGCGGCGGATCATCTACTGGCACGGCGGCCGCGCCCTGGTGGGGCGCAGCGAGCAGTTGGGCGGGGCCTGCTTCAGCCTGAACTGGCCGCGGGAGCAGCCGAGGGACTAAACGCTTATGAGGCTCAGCAGGTGGCCGTCCTGCACGCAGAACTGGCCATCCAGCTCCACGCCGTGGCGCCAGTCGGCGGACAGGTCGGTGAGCAGGCGCAGGCGGGCGTGGCCGTCAGTGGACCACTGCAAAACTTCTGCGTGTTCGAAATAGAAGCGCTGGCCGGTGATCGGGTACAGCGCCTTGAACAGGCTCTCCTTCAGCGAGAAGGTCAGGGTCACCGTCAAGGCCTGTTGACTACGGTCCAGCCGTTGCAGCTCGGCGGCGGTGAGGATCTCCCCGGCCAGGCGCTCGGCACGCTCGTCAGTCAATAGCGACTCCTGATCCAGCCCAAGCCCTGCCACTTGCGCGCCCACCACGGCCGCCGCCCAACCCTGGCCGTGGGTGATGGAGCCACGAATGCCGGCCGGCCACACCGGCGAGCGGTCCTCGTGGGTGGCCGGCACATAGTCACGGCCATCCAGCAGCCGCAGGGCCTCGCGGGCGCACACCCGGCCGGCCAGGTACTCGGCCTGGCGTTTGGCTACCGAGCGTTGCAGGCTGGCGGTTTGCTCGATGCCGGCGCGCTGGAAGTCGTCGGCACCAAGCCTGGCCGGGTCGAAGGCACAGCTCACCAGCACCGCACCGGGGACCGGGCGGGGCAGGGGCCAGTGGTGCTGGAGCGGGGCGCAGCAGGTGGGGAGTCTGTTCATGGCGGCTATTGTGCCAGCCGCCGGGGATGTGTTGCAGCCTGGATTTTGCAGGTTACGCGCAGCCCCTGTAGGAGATCACCGAGCCCTTTGGGTTGCGCTGTCGCACAGAGAACTGGGCAGGAGCCCACCGCGGCCCCTGTGGGAGCGGGCTTGCCCGCGAACACCGGCGAAGCCGGTGCCAGACACCGCGTCGCCTGCTTCGCGGGCAAGCCCGCTCCCACAGGTTCCTGCTAAATCAATGAGTTATGTGCAGTTCTATGAGAGCTGGCTTGCCTGCGATGGGCCGCAAAGCGGCCCCGGCAATGTTCAGTCAAACGCCTTCTTGAAAAACGCCTGCATATCCTTCCACGAGCTCTGGTCCGCCGCCTTGTCATAGCCGATATCCGGCCCGCCATGCTCGCCATGGCTCAAGCGGTCGGCATCCGGGTTGGTAAACCCATGCTTGGCCCCGGGAATACCGACGAACTGGTAATCCGCCTTGGCCGCATCCATCTCGGCCTTGAACGCCGCCACCTGCTGCGGGGTGACCATGCTGTCGGCCTCGCCATGCTCCACCAGAATCTTCGCCCGCACCGACCCTGGCGTGGCCGGGGTCTGGGTCACCAGCGCGCCATGGAAGCTCACCACGCCATCGAGTTTTTCGCCCCGGCGCGCGGCATCCAGCACCACCTTGCCGCCAAAGCAGTAACCCACCGCGCCCAACTGGTGCTTGTTGGTGTTCGGCTGCAGTTTCAACAGCTCCAGCCCCGCATCGAAGCGCCGGGCTGCTGCGGCCGGGTCTTTCATCGCAGCGGCCATGAACGCCTGGGCGTCCTGCGGGTGTTCGGTGTGCTTGCCGTCGCCATACATGTCTATGGCCAGGGCGTTGTAGCCCAGTGCGGCGAGGTCGCGGGCACGGCGCTTGGCGTAGTCGTTCAGCCCCCACCATTCATGCACCACCACGATGCCGGGGCGTTTGCCCTCGATGGCGTCGTCGTAGGCGTAATAGCCGATCAGCGCGGTGCCGTCGGCATCCTGGTAACGGATCTCGCGGGTCTGCACCGCCGCCTGGGCAAGGGCGGTACAGCACAACAGGGCCAGGGCAAGCAGGGAACGCATGGTCAAACTCCTTTTACGACGGTGGCCGCTTCGTTCAGGTGCGGTTCAGGCGGGGTTCAGCGGCGGTTCAGGGCGCCCTCCCTACTCTAGCCCGCAGACACACACAGCGCATCCCAACCGGAGTTACAACCATGAAAACATTCAACACCCTGCTTGCCGCCATGGCTGTCTGCGCCGCCGGCATCGCCACCACCGCCCAGGCCGACGACACCTTCGCCAGCCTCACCTACGGCCAGACCAGCGACAAGGTTCGCAAGTCCGGCCTCATGCAACGCAGCACCGACAACCTGAACACCGACGGCGTCATCGCCAAGGACGGTACCTGGGGCGTGCGCGTCGGCCAGATGAACGACCAGGGCCGCTACTACCTCACCTACGACAACGTCTCGGGCGATCACAGCGGCCTCAAGCTGCGCCAGGAAAACCTGCTCGGCAGCTATGACCTGTTCCTGCCGGTAGGCGACACCACCAAACTGTTCGGCGGCGCCAGCCTGGGCGTGACCAAGCTCAGCCAGGAGTCCTCCGGCTACAGCCGCGACACCGATACCGGTTACGCCTACGGCCTGCAGGCCGGTGTGCTGCAACAACTCACCGATAACGCCTCGGTGGAGCTGGGCTACCGTTACCTGCGCAGCAACGCCAGCGTCGAACTGTCGCCACACGGCGCCAGCAAGATCGGCGCGATGCGCCTGGACAGCAGCGCCCAGACTTACCTGGCGGCCAACTACAAGTTCTGATCAGTTAAGCTGCGTTTGCCCGGATGCTATCGCGGGGCAAGCCCGCTCCCACGCAGGTTGCAGCGTGGGAGCGGGCTTGCCCCGCGATAGCATCCCCAAAGGCACCCCAATAAGGAGATCCACATGAAATTGCTGGTGGTCGAGGACGAAGCGCTGCTGCGCCATCACCTGTTCACCCGCCTGGGCGAAGCCGGGCACGTGGTGCAGGCGGTGGCCAATGGCGAAGAAGCCCTGTACCAGGCCGAGCAGTACAACCACGACCTGGCCGTGATCGACCTGGGCCTGCCGGGCATGAGCGGGCTCGACCTGATCCGCCAGTTGCGCAGCCTCGGCCAGACCTTCCCCATTCTGATCCTCACCGCCCGTGGCAACTGGCAGGACAAGGTCGAAGGCCTGGCCGCCGGCGCCGACGACTATGTGGTCAAGCCGTTCCAGTTCGAAGAGCTGGAAGCGCGCCTGAACGCGTTGCTGCGCCGCTCCAGCGGCTTCACCCAGTCGACCATCGCTGCCGGCCCCCTGGTGCTGGACCTCAACCGCAAGCAGGCCACCCTCGGCGAGCAACCGCTGGCGCTGACCGCCTACGAATACCGCATCCTCGAATACCTCATGCGCCATCACCAGCAGGTGGTGGCCAAGGACC
Organism: Pseudomonas xanthosomatis; assembly: GCF_019139835.1. NCBI lineage: Bacteria > Pseudomonadati > Pseudomonadota > Gammaproteobacteria > Pseudomonadales > Pseudomonadaceae > Pseudomonas > Pseudomonas xanthosomatis. Next base: position 2,148,619 of record NZ_CP077075.1, read on the forward strand.
GCCTGATGGAGCAGCTGTACCCCGACGACGACGAGCGCGACCCCAACGTCATCGAAGTGCTGGTCGGCCGCCTGCGGCGCAAGCTCGAGGGTGATACCGGCTTCAAGCCCATCGACACGGTGCGTGGCCTGGGCTACCTGTTCACCGAGCGCTGCCGGTGATCCGTTCGCTGCGTGTGCGCCTGATGCTGGCGGCGGCGCTGCTGGCGCTGCTGTTCATGCTGGCGCTGCTGCCTGCGTTGCAAAAAGCCTTCAGCCTGGCGTTGCAGGAGTCGATCGAGCAGCGCCTGGCCTCGGACGTGACCACCCTGATCTCTGCCGCGCGTATCGAGCACGGCCGCCTGCAGATGCCGGCGCTGCTGCCGGACGAGCGCTTCAACCTGCCCTACACTGGCCTGCTCGGCTACATTTTCGACCGCCAGGGCACCCTGGTGTGGCAGTCGCGCGCCACCCGCAACCGGCATATCAACTACCGCCCGCGCTACGACGGGCGCGGCAACGAATTCGCCCGCATCCAGCAGGAGGACGGCGAGGAATTCTTCGTCTACGACGTCGAGGTCAAGTTGCTCGGCGGCAAAAGCGCAGCGTTCAGCATTGTTGCCCTGCAGCCGGTGCGCGAGTACCAGCACACCCTCGATGGCCTGCGCGAAAAACTCTACTTAGGCTTTGGCGCCGCCTTGCTGGCGTTGATGGTGCTGCTGTGGGCCGGGCTGACCTGGGGCCTGCGCTCGCTGCGCCGGCTGAGTGTCGAACTGGACCAGGTAGAGGCCGGCGCCCGCGATGGGCTTAGCCGCGAACACCCGCGCGAGTTGCTGCGCCTGACCGGCTCGCTGAACCGCCTGCTGCGCAGCGAGCGCGAGCAGCGCCAGCGCTACCGCGACTCGCTGGACGATTTGGCGCACAGCCTGAAGACTCCGCTTGCAGTGTTGCAGGGGGTGGGCGAGAGCATGCAGCAGGGCCGCCAGGAGCCCGGGCAGGGGCGGGTGCTGCAAAGCCAGGTCGAGCGCATGAGCCAGCAAATCGACTACCAACTGCAACGCGCCAGCCTGCGCAAGAGCGGCCTGGTGCGCCACCAGGTGCCGCTGGCGCCGCTACTGGACAGCCTGTGCAGCACCCTGGCCAAGGTCTACCGCGACAAGCGCGTGCAGGTCAGCCTGGACATCCCGGCCCAGGCGCGGGTGCCGATGGAGCAGGGCGCCTTGCTCGAGTTGCTCGGCAACCTGCTGGAAAACGCCTACCGCCTGTGCCTGGGCCAGGTGCGGGTTACCCTTGACGAGGCGCCGGGGCAACTGGTGCTGTGTATCGAGGACGACGGCCCGGGCGTGCCGCCCGACCAGCGCGAACGCATCCTCGAACGCGGCGAGCGGCTGGACAGCCAGCACCCGGGGCAGGGTATTGGCCTGGCGGTGGTCAAGGACATCATCGACAGCTACGACGCCGAGCTGAGCCTGGGGGATTCTGACCTGGGCGGGGCGGCGTTCAGGATCATCTTCCGCCTGGAGTGACGGGGGCTGGCATCCGTGGGAGCGGGTCCGCTTCGGCTATTACCCTGGGCGGATTCCCGCCACACCCCCTGTACGAATCCCGCCACCGGGCGGAATTCCGCCAGCGCAAACCCCGCCACTCGCCCCGTCCAGGGGCAAAAACATCCCGCAAACATTGGCTCTGCACCTCGAGTGGGCATTTTGGCATCGCCCTTGCTATTCACTTGGCAGAGACCGGGCAGACGCTTGCCAGGCTGCTCGAACACAACGACAAATCCCTCCAGGTGCAGGAGGGTTCGCGATTCAGGTGCCCCGACATCCTGGGAAGGATGCGCCGGCACACTTGAGGAAACTTAGCCATGACGACTCGTCAGCCGCTGTACAAATCGCTGTATGTCCAGGTGATCGTCGCGATCACCATCGGTATCCTGCTCGGCCACTACTACCCGGAAACCGGCGTTGCCCTCAAACCGCTGGGTGACGGCTTCGTCAAACTGATCAAGATGGTCATCGCCCCGATCATCTTCTGTACCGTGGTCAGCGGCATCGCTGGCATGCAGAGCATGAAGTCGGTCGGCAAGACCGGCGGTTACGCGCTGCTGTACTTCGAGATCGTCTCCACCATCGCCCTGATCATCGGCCTGGTCGTGGTCAACGTGGTTCAGCCGGGCGCCGGCATGCACGTCGACGTCAGCACCCTGAACGCCAGCAGCGTGGCCGCCTACGCCGCCGCCGGCGCGCAGCAGACCACCGTCGGCTTCCTGCTCAACATCATCCCCAACACTGTGGTCGGTGCCTTCGCCAACGGCGACATCCTGCAAGTGCTGATGTTCTCGGTGATCTTCGGCTTCGCCCTGCACCGCCTGGGCAGCTACGGCAAGCCAGTGCTGGACCTGATCGACCGCTTCGCCCATGTCATGTTCAACATCATCAACATGATCATGAAGCTGGCCCCGGTCGGCGCCTTCGGTGCCATGGCCTTCACCATCGGCCAGTACGGCGTGGGTTCGCTGGTGCAGCTGGGCTACCTTATGGCCTGCTTCTACATCACCTGCCTGCTGTTCATCCTGATCGTGCTCGGTGGTATCTGCCGCGCCCACGGCTTCAGTGTCCTCAAGCTGATCCGCTACATCCGTGAAGAACTGCTGATCGTGCTGGGTACCTCGTCCTCCGAGTCGGCCCTGCCACGCATGCTGGCCAAGATGGAGCGCCTGGGCGCGAAGAAATCCGTGGTTGGCCTGGTGATCCCGACCGGCTACTCGTTCAACCTCGACGGCACCTCGATCTACCTGACCATGGCTGCGGTGTTCATCGCCCAGGCCACCGACACCACCATGGACATCACCCACCAGATCACCCTGCTGCTGGTGCTGCTGGTGGCCTCCAAAGGTGCTGCCGGCGTTACCGGTTCGGGCTTCATCGTGCTGGCTGCCACCCTGTCCGCCGTCGGCCACCTGCCGGTTGCCGGCCTGGCGCTGATTCTGGGTATCGACCGCTTCATGTCCGAAGCCCGCGCCCTGACCAACCTGATCGGCAACGCCGTCGCCACCGTGGTCGTGGCCAAGTGGGTCAAGGAGCTGGACACCGACACCCTGCAAGCCGAGCTGGCTTCCGGCGGTTCGCCGCTGGTCGACACCCGCCCGGCCGACGACCTGGGTGTGGCCGAAGGCCCGGCGCGCTGATAGCACCGCTGTAACGCAATAAAAAGGGGCCGCCTTGCGGCCCGTCGCCGACACGCTGGCGATGGGCTACAAGGCGGCCCTTTCGTTTGTCGGCTGTTCGCCGGGTTCATACTTTTGACGTCAATTTAGTGGTAAATTGCCACCACTAATTTACTTGCCTGGGTTTTATGGACCGGCCAGGCGTTGATTACACGGAAGTTCACGGTCTATTCAGGAATGTAGTGCAATGCCTAGCCCCACCTCTTACTCCTGGGCCCGCAGCGTTTCGCTGTCGGGAAATACCCTCATAGACAGCCTGCTGGCGGGAAGCGCCTGGGATACATCCTCGTATTTCACCGGCGGTACAACCCCCCTTACATACAGCTTCGTCTCCGACTACAAGTTGCTCACGGCCTACCGCAATTCCGGTGGTGGCGAGAACACAGCGCCCTACTGGCTGACTGCCGCGCAGAAAACCGCTGTTACCGGCGCGCTCGCGGCCTGGGCGGCGGTGGCCGACATCAAGTTCACCCTGGTGAACGAGACGAGCACCAACGTAGGCGACCTGCGCTTTGCAGGTTACCTCTACATGGACGATAACGCTGCAGCCTGGGCCTACTATCCGGCGAACAACCCCATCGCGGGTGATGTGTGGATCGGGCCGCATACCAACGAAGCCAAGCCAGTGGCCGGCTCGTACGACTACATGACCTTCATGCATGAAATAGGTCATGCCCTGGGCCTGAAGCACCCGTTCGAAGCCAGCGGCAGCAGCACCGCAGTGCTGCCGGCCGAGCTGGACGACGTGCGCTACACCCTGATGAGCTACAACAACACCTACTACAACGCCAGCCACACCGCGTACGCCGAGCCAAGCACGCCGATGCTGCTGGACATCCTGGTGATGCAGCGCCTGTACGGCGCCAACATGAAGTGGCACGCCGGCAACGACACCTACAGCTTCAAGCCCGACCAGATCGTGTTCCAGACCCTGTGGGACGCCGGCGGCATCGACACCCTCGATGCCAGCAACCAGAAGGCCGGCGTGCTGCTCAACCTCAACGAGGGCGCCTTCAGCAACATCGGGGCGTTGTTCTACGATGTGGCCCGTGACGCCTACATCAACGACGGCCTGGCCATCGCCTACGGCGCCAAAATCGAGAACGCCACCGGCTCGGCCTTCAACGACACCCTGATCGGCAACGACCTGGACAACGTGCTCGACGGCCGTGCCGGCGCCGACATCATGAAAGGTGGCCTGGGCAACGACACCTACATCGTCGACAACGCAGCCGATCAGGTAATCGAGCTGGCCAACGAGGGCACCGACACGGTGAAGGCCTCGGTCAGCTACGTGCTGGGCGACAACCTGGAAAACCTCGAGCTCACCGGCCGCGCCGCCATCAACGGCAGCGGCAACGCGCTGAGCAACCGCATCACCGGCAATGCCGGCAACAACGTGCTCGACGGCGGCGCCGGCGCCGACACCCTGATTGGCGGTGCTGGTAACGACACCTACATCGTCGACGACCTGGGCGACGTGGTCATCGAAGGTGCCAACGCCGGCATCGACACCGTGCGTGCTTCGGTCAGCTACGTGCTGGGCGCCAACCTGGAAAACCTCGAGCTCACCGGCAGCGCCAACCTGAACGGCACCGGCAACGCCCTGGCCAACGTGCTCACCGGCAACGCCGGCAACAACATTCTCGATGGCGGCCTGGGCGCCGACCGCATGCTGGGCGGGCAGGGCGACGACACCTACTACGTCGACAACATCCGCGACGTGGTGGTGGAACTGGCCGACGAAGGCCGCGATCTGGTGCGCAGCACCATCACCTACGTGCTCACCGCTAACGTCGAAGATGGCGAGCTGCTGGGCAAGGCCAACCTCAACCTCACCGGCAATGCCCTGGACAACGTGCTCACCGGCAACGACGGCAACAACATCCTCAAGGGCGAGGGCGGGGCAGACACCCTGATCGGCGGGCTGGGCAACGACACCTACTACGTCGACAGCAGCGATGACGTGATTATCGAAACCAGCACCCTGGCCAGCGAAATCGACAACGTGTTCGCCTCGGTCAGCTGGACCCTGGGCGACAACCTCGAAAACCTCACCCTGCTCGGTGCGGCCAACCTCGATGCCATCGGCAATGCGCTGAACAACCGCCTCACCGGCAACACCGGCGACAACCTGCTCGATGGTGGTGCTGGCGCCGACATCATGGCTGGCGGGCGCGGCAACGACACCTACATCGTCGACAACCTGGGCGACCAGGTGATCGAAGCCGCCAACGCCGGTATCGACACCGTGCAGGCCTCGCTGGACTGGACCCTGAGCGCCAACGTGGAAAACCTGGTGCTCACCGGTAGTGCCATCCGCGGCACCGGCAACGCCCTGGCCAACGTGCTGATCGGCAACAGCGGCGATAACCAGCTGTTCGGCGGAGCCGGCAACGACCGCCTCGAAGGTGGCGAAGGCAACGACCTGCTCGACGGCGGCGTGGGCATCGACACCATGATCGGTGGCCTGGGCGATGACATCTACTACGTCGACAACCTGCGCGACGTGGTGACCGAGCTGGCCGATGAAGGTCGCGACCTGGTGCGCGCCTCCATCAGCTATGTGCTGGCCGACAACATCGAGGACGGCGAACTGCTCGGCAAGGCTGCCCTGAACCTCACCGGCAACGCCCTTAACAACGTGCTCACCGGCAACGACGGCGCCAACGTGCTGCGCGGCGGCGGCGGGGCGGACACCCTGATCGGCGGGCTGGGCAACGACACCTACTACGTCGACAGCATCGATGACGTGATCATCGAGACCGGCACCTCGCCCAAGGAAATCGACAACGTGTTCTCCTCGGTTGACTGGACCCTGGGCGACAACCTCGAAAACCTCACCCTGACCGGCACCGACAACCTGAACGGCACCGGCAATGCGCTGAACAACCGCATCACCGGCAACGATGGCGATAACGTGCTGGACGGCGGCGAAGGCATCGACACCCTGATCGGCGGCAAGGGCAACGACACCTACGTGGTCGACAACCTGCGCGATGTGGTCATCGAAGGGGCCAACGCCGGCATCGACACCGTGCGTGCCTCGGTCAACTGGACCTTGGGTGCCAACTTCGAGAACCTGACCCTCACCGGGCTGGACAACCTCAACGGCACCGGCAACGCGCTGAACAACGTGATCATCGGCAACGCCGGCAACAACACCCTCAATGGTGGTGCCGGCAACGATGTGCTCGATGGTGGCGCCGGCGATGACGTGCTGATCGGCGGCCTGGGCACCGACACCCTGACCGGTGGGGCAGGCGCCGACCGCTTCGTGTTCAACCTGCTGAGCGAAATTGGCCTGGGCGAGAAGGGCGACGTCATCACCGACTTCAACGGCGCTGAAGGCGACCGCATCGACCTGACCAAGATCGACGCCAACGTGCTGCTCAAGGGCGTCAACGCCTTCACCTTCATCGGCTCGGGCGACTTCACCGGTGCCGGCCAGCTGCGCTTTGCCGACGAGGTCCTGTCGGGCAACATCGACAACAAGCTGGGAGCCGACGGCAAGTTCACCGCCGACTTCGAGATTCACCTGGTCGGCGTCACCAGCTTCAGCGCCGACCACCTGGTGAGCGTCGCCTGACGGGCTGGCGCGGGTGGCTCACTCCACCCGCGTCTGCCCGCTGTACACCAGCGTGGCCCGGCAGCGCCGGCACAGGTAGCGCCGCCCCTTGGCCACCAAGGTGTGGCGCTGGGCGCTGAACGGGAAGTTTTGTTCCGGGCAACGGCAGGTATAGATGTAGCGGGTAACGCTGCGCCGCTGCACTTCATAGTTATGGCAGCGGTTGGGCGGCAGCTCGTACACCCCGCGCATGATCAACTGCCACTCCTCACCATGGGCCTGGATACGGTCGCCGAACAGCTGGTGAGCCACCAGGTGCGCCACCTCGTGGGCCACGGTCTGGCGCAGGAAGTCGTCCTGGTTTTCCCGGTACAGCTGCAGGTTGAAGCGCAGTAGGTTCTCGTGCAGGTGGGCGACGCCGGCCTTTTGGCCGCGCAGCTTGAAGCTTACTTCCGGGCGCGGGAAGGGGCGTTTGAAGAAGGTTTCGGCTTGTTGGTAACAGGTTTCGACGCGTTGCTTGAGCAGCTCGGGCATGGCGGGGTGGGTCTCCTGGCCGGCCATTATGCCGCAACCTGTTCAGGCCTGCCGAGCCATCGGTCAGCGATCGGGGGCCGCGTTGCAGCCCTTCGCGTGCCTGCGTATTACCTGTAGGAGATCACCCAGCCCTTTGGGCTGCGCTGTCGCGCAGAGAACTGGGCACGACCCGCCGCGGCCCCTGTGGGAGCGGGCTTGCCCGCGAACACCGGCGAAGCCGGTGCCAGACACCGCGTCGCCTGCTTCGCGGGCAAGCCCGCTCCCACAGGTCCCCGCTAAATCAATGAGTTATGTGCAGTTCTATGAGAGCCGGCTTGCCGGCGATGAGGCCCGCACAGGGAATACAAAAGCATCGCGGGGCAAGCCTGCTCCCACGCAGGCATGGACTGCCCCCAAGAAGTTGGACAAAAAATCCAACCCTTGGGGGACCTATGAGCAAATACACAGAGCAGTTCAAGCTCACAGCCATCTCAGCGTACCTGGATGGCAATAATGGCTTCCGCAAGGTGGCCCAGCTTTTCGGTGTCGACTACAGCTTGCTACGCCGGTGGGTTTCAAGCCATCAGAGCAAGTTCAGCCTTTCTCCGCGCTCTAACGGGCAGCGCTATGACGACGACTTCAAGCGGCAGGTGCTGAGCTTTATGCACGAGCATCGTCTTTCCATGCGTCAAACCGCAGCGCATTTTGGCCTCGCCCAATCGTCGCAGATAGGCAATTGGCAGCGGCAGTACTACAGTGGTGGCCTTGTAGCTCCTGTAGACCGCCAGAAAAAGCCGATCAAAGTGCCGAAGAAGATCAAACCAGCAAAACCCACAGATACCGACGACTCGCAAAAGCCCCGAGACCAGCTGTTGGCGGAGCTCGAATACCTGCGGATGGAGAATGCTGTCTTAAAGGAGCTCAAGGCTTTGCGGGAGGAAAAGGAACGAATACCAGGCAAAAAGTCCTGATCGCTTCCAAGCTCAAGCCTAGGTTCCCTTTGCCTGATCTGCTGCGGCTGATCGGGCTGGCTCGCAGCACCTTTTACTATCAGGTGCAGAGCCAGCAGAAGCCGGACAAGCATGCCGAGCTAAAAGAGAAGATTCAGCAGGTCTATCACAAAGAGAAAGGGCGCTACGGCTATCGACGCGTTGCACTCGTGATCAGGAAAGGTGGGGTGCTGGTCAACAAGAAGGTCATCGAGAAGCTGATGGTTACCCTGGGTCTGAAATCACTGGTGCGGCCCAAAAAATATAAGTCGTACCGAGGTACTGTTGGCAAGATAGCGACGAATCTGCTGGAGCGAAATTTCGTCGCCCAGCGTCCTAACCAGAAATGGGTGAGTGACGTAACCGAGTTCAAGGTGGCTCAACAGAAGCTCTACCTTTCGCCAGTGATGGATTTGTACAACGGGGAAATCATCGCCTACGAGACGGCTACTCGCCCTCAGTACAGCCTGGTTGGAAACATGCTCGACAAGGCGCTCAAGACCTTGGGAGAGAAGCCCAGGCTAGTGCTCCACACCGACCAGGGGTGGCAGTACCAGCAGGCTCAGTATCGCCACACGCTCCGCAGTCGCGGCGTGAAACAGAGCATGTCTCGCAAAGGCAATTGCCTGGACAATGCAGCTATGGAAAGCTTCTTCGGCACGCTCAAGTCAGAGTTTTTCTACCTCAAGCGTTTCGAGAGTATTGATGAATTGAAAGCGGGCTTGGATGAGTACATTCACTACTACAACCATGACCGCATCAAGCTACGGCTTAATGGCCTGAGCCCTGTCGATTACAGGACCCAGGCGGCAGCTTAAAACTGTCCAACTTTTGGGGGGCAGTCCAGCATGTGGGAGCAACTGTCTTGTGCTGCCTGAGCCGGCCTCATCGCCGGCAAGCCGGCTCCTACAGGTACAGCGCAGGCCTGAAGCAAACGCCTTAACTGTGGGAGCGGGCTTGCCCCGCGATGTTTTCACATCAGGTCAATTGGTATAGACAGGCCCTACACCCAAGCCCCAGATGATCACCGTGGCCGCCATGATCGCCACCAGCACCACCAACCCCACCGCCAGCACCGAGCTTGAGAACAAAAAGCCCTCATCCGACGGGATGTTCATGAAGGTCGGCAGCCCCACATACAGCAGGTACACCGTGTAGCAGATCGCCGCCGTGCCCAGCAGCATGCCCAGCCACAGGTGCGGGTACAGCGCCGCCAGCCCGCCGAGGAACAGCGGCGTGGCGGTGTAGGTGGCAAAGGCGATGCACTGGGCCATGCTCGGGTTGGCATCGTAGGTGCGCGCCATCCAGTGAATGAACGCGCCCATCACCGCCACCCCGGCGAGCATCGCCAGGTAGGACATCACGCTCATCCACAGCGCGCTTTCCATGGTCAGCATCACCGCTGGCCGGTCGCCGATCACCCAGCCCACCTGGGTGGTGCCGATAAACGCCGATACGGCAGGGATCGCCGCCAGGATCAGCGTGTGCGTCAGGTACATGTGGCTGATGCTTTCCTCTTCGCCACGAATCTCCCGCCATTCCTGGTCGGGATGGGTAAACAGCCCCACAACGTGATGGATCATGCCGGTCACTCCTATCGATCGTTGTTGCCTGACACCCCCCATGCGGAGCGCCAACGGCCCGAGGCCAGGGCACCCCTGCAAACGGGAATGTGGCCTTATGACGCAGTATAGGAAGCCGTACCCGGCACAAATCGCGCTTTTTAGAGCAAATTGCGCTGTCAGGCGGCGGGTTGATTCCCACCCAGTATTTGTCGGAATGCCTACAGCGCGCCGCAGTTTGTGCGTAAAATAGCCGCCTTTTTGTCACACCTCGCGGATTCCAAGCGCTATGGGCACCCTCTCGGTCAACCAGAACAAACTGCAAAAACGCCTGCGTCGTCTCGCCGGCGAAGCCATCACCGACTACAACATGATCGAAGATGGCGACAAGGTCATGGTCTGCCTGTCCGGCGGCAAGGACAGCTACACCATGCTCGACGTTCTGTTGCACCTGCAGAAGGTGGCGCCGATCCGGTTCGAGATCGTCGCGGTGAACATGGACCAGAAGCAGCCGGGCTTCCCCGAGCACGTGCTGCCGGCCTACCTCAAGGAACTCGGCATCGAGTACCACATCGTCGAGAAAGACACCTACTCGGTGGTCAAGGAGCTGATCCCCGAGGGCAAGACCACCTGCTCGCTGTGCTCGCGCCTGCGCCGCGGCACCCTGTACACCTTCGCCGACGAAATCGGCGCGACCAAGATGGCCCTGGGGCACCACCGCGACGACATCGTCGAGACCTTCTTCCTCAACATGTTCTTCAACGGCGCGCTCAAGGGCATGCCGCCCAAGCTGCGCGCCGACGACGGCCGCAACGTGGTGATCCGCCCGCTGGCCTACTGCAGCGAAAAGGATATCCAGGCCTACTCGGACATGCGCGAGTTCCCGATCATCCCGTGCAACCTGTGCGGCTCGCAGGAGAACCTGCAGCGCCAGGTGGTCAAGGACATGCTGGTGGAGTGGGAGCGCAAGCACCCGGGCCGTACCGAGAGCATCTTCCGCGCCATGCAGAACGTCGCCCCGTCGCAACTGGCCGACCGCAACCTGTTCGACTTCACCAGCCTGAAAATCGACGAAAGTGCCACCCCGCGTTTTCTCGACGTGCTGAACATCTGACCCATGCGCGACTATCAGTGGTTGCATGAGTACTGCCTTAACCGCTTCGGCTCGGCCCAGGCGCTTGAGGCGTTCCTGCCGCAGCCGCGCACGGCTGCGCAGCTGCGCGCCATCAGCGATGACCGCTACCTGTCGACCCTGGCCCTGCGGGTGTTCCGCGCCGGGCTCAAGCACAGCCTGGTGGACGCCAAGTGGCAGGCCTTCGAGCAGGTGTTCTTCGGTTTCGACCCGGAAAAGGTGGTGCTGATGGGCGCCGAGCACCTAGAGCGCTTGATGCAGGACGAGCGCATCATCCGCCACCTGGGCAAGCTCAAGAGCGTGCCGCGCAATGCGCAGATGGTGCTGGACGTGGCGAAAGAGCAGGGCAGCTTCGGCGCGTTCATCGCCGACTGGCCCGAGACCGATATCGTCGGTTTGTGGAAGTACCTGGCCAAGCACGGCAACCAGTTGGGCGGGCTGTCGGCGCCGCGCTTCTTGCGCATGGTCGGCAAGGATACCTTCATCCCCACTGACGACATGTCCGCTGCGCTGATTGCACAGAAGATCATCGACAAGCCGCCCACCAGCCAGCGCGACCTGGCCCTGGTGCAGCAGGCGTTCAACCAGTGGCACGCCGAAAGCGGCCGGCCGCTGTGCCAGTTGTCGGTGATGCTGGCGCATACCGTCAATCACTGAGCTTGCTGCCGGCACATCCCCCTGTAGGAGCGGCCTTGTGTCGCGATGGGCTGCGCAGCAGCCCCGGCAATTTTGCATGAGTCCGAGATCTTGGGGCCGCTGCGCGCCCCATCGCGGCACAAGGCCGCTCCTACCGGGATATCACCAGCCGCTTATTCGCCGGCCAGGCGCCGCTCCAGCTGGAACTTCCAGCGCACATACAGCAAGCCGCTGACGAACAACCCCAGGCTCACCAGCACCTCCACCCAGCCAAACACCGCCCGCGCCGGGTCGAACGCGGCCAGCACGCCCTTGATGAAGTAGATGTTCACCACGAAGCAGGTCCAGGCATGCGCCCGGGCGCTGCCCAGCAGCATACCCGGCAGCAGCAACAGCAGTGGCACCAGCTCGACCGCGAGAATCACCTCGACCCGCGCCCCGTGCAGGTTGGCGAACCACAGGTTGTTGACCACCAGCAAGGCGATCAACCCGAAGAAGCAAGCCAGGCTCAGGGCGCGGGTGGTGCGTACCCGTGGCGCCAGCCAGTCGAGCGGCGGCAGTACCTTGGGCTTCTTAGCCACGCTGGCCACCCAGGGCCTTGGCGGTATTCGCCAGGCGTTGGCCAAGGGCGCGGCACAGGGTGATTTCGTGTTGGTCCAGCTCGCGCTTGCCATCGGCACCGGCGTGGTGGCTGGCGCCATACGGGGTGCCGCCGCCAGTGGTTTCGAGCAGCGCCGATTCGCTGTAGGGCAGGCCGGTGACCAGCATGCCGTGGTGCATCAGCGGCAGCAGCATCGACAGCAGGGTGGTTTCCTGGCCGCCGTGCAGGCTGGCGGTGGAGGTGAACACGGCGGCAGGCTTGCCCACCAGCTCGCCACCCAGCCACAGGCTGCTGGTACCGTCGAGGAAGTACTTCAGCGGTGCGGCCATGTTGCCGAAGCGGGTCGGGCTGCCCATGGCCAGGCCTGCGCAGTGGCGCAGGTCGTCGAGGGTGGCGTACAGCGCGCCGCTGGCCGGAATGTCCGGGGCCACCGCTTCGCACTCGGTAGAGATTGCCGGCACGGTGCGCAGGCGCGCTTCCAGCCCGGCCATTTCGATGCCGCGGGCGATGTGCCGGGCCATCTCGCTGGTGGAGCCGTGGCGGCTGTAGTACAGCACCAGGATGTAGGGCTCGCTCACGGCAGGATCTCCAGCACTTTTTCCGGTGGGCGGCCGACCACGGCCTTGTCACCGGCCACCAGAATGGGCCGTTCGATCAGTTTCGGGTGCTGCACCATCGCCTCGATCAGCTGGGCGTCGGTCAGCGCCGGGTCGGCCAGGTTCAGCGCCTTGTATTCGTCTTCGCCGCTGCGCAGCAGCTGGCGTGCGCCGATGCCCAGCTTGCCGAGCAGTTGCTCGAGCGTTGCGGCGTTCGGCGGGGTTTCCAGGTAGCGCACCACGTTGGGGGTGAGGCCACGTGCTTCGAGCAGCTCCAGGGCGCCGCGGGATTTGGAGCAGCGCGGGTTATGATACAGGGTCAGTTCGGTCATGGCGGGTCGCATCCAGCTGGGTGTGGCGGCTATTCTAACCGCAGCGACCGACTTCAATGTTTGAAAAACTTCGAGAAGGATTGACCCATGGCAAGGCGTTTGGCAGCTGCACTGGCCATCACCGCGGGGCTGCTGCTCGGCGGCTGCGGTGCGGACTACGGCGTGGACCAGCACGGCAACGCGGTTAAGGCCGAGCAGATCGACGGGCACTGGCTGGTGCTCAATTACTGGGCCGAATGGTGTGGCCCGTGCCGCACGGAAATCCCCGAGCTCAATGCGGCGGCCAAGCAGTGGCAGGCGCAAGGTATCAAGGTGGTGGGGGTGAACTACGACGGCCTGCAAGGTGCAGACTTGAAAGCTGCTGTCGACACCTTGGGCATCGATTTCACCGTACTCGCCCAGGACCCGTCCGAGCGCTACAAGCTGCCACGCAGCGAAGCGCTGCCAGTGACCTACATCATCGATGACAAGGGCAAGGTGCGTGAGCAACTGATGGGCGAGCAGACCCTTGAAGGGCTGCAGGCGAAAATCAAGGCGCTCAAGGGCGGCGCCTGATAGTAGGCCCGTTCCTGCAGGTACAGCGCAGGCCCGAAGCTTATACGATCCATGTGGGAAGCGGCCTTGTGTCGCGATGGGCTGCGTAGCAGCCCCGGCGATTTTGCATGTGGTCGAGATCTAGGGGCTGCTACGCAGCCCATCGCGACACAAGGCCGCTTCCCACAGGCACAGCGCTTGCTTCTAGATCATCAGCAAGCCAGTTGCTCCCACAGGGAATGCAACGACCTCTCGGCCTCAGCCTTCCTCAGGCCAGAAGCGCAGCGGCTTGCCTTCGGCCGGCCAGAAGCGGATTTGCTCCACTGGCGACACATCCCAGCGCTGCACGGTCTCCAGCGCCTGCAAGAAGCGTTTTTCCTGCTCCATCAGCGCTGGTGCACACAGCTTGCGGGTTTTGCCGACCTTGCCGAAGCTCAGTTGCTCACCGTCCAGCGTGTACGGGGCAAACCAGTGGTTGCAGCCGGCATTGCCGTAGGCGCGGCCGTCGTTGGCCAAGGTCAGGGTCAGGTGGCTGTAGTCGATCAGCGGGCGTTCACCGATCCACTCCAGCACATAGCTTTGCTCCTGCTGCAGCGGCGAAGGCTGCGAGGCGCAGCCGGCCAGGGTGCAGACGACCAGCGCGGCAGTCAGTTGCTGTTTCACTCAACCACGCTCCTGGCATTTCGGGCACAGGTGCGCAGCGCCCTGGCTGGCCCAACCCAGCTCGGCGATGCGCGCCGTGGCGGCCGGGGCGTGGCCCTTTTTGCCCAGCTTCGCATCGGCGGCGAACTCGAAGTTCAGCACTTCGTCACAGCCGTCGCACTTGACCTGCCACTCGAGGATTTCCAGTTCGTTGAATACCGGGCCTTGGGCCACGGCAACCCACTGGCCGCGCGGGTTGATCAGGTGGCGCACGGTGTCCACGGTCAGGCGCATCGACAGGCTCTTGCTGCCCTTGAGCGAGACCAGCAGGGCGTCGCCCTTCTGGATCGAGCCGCCATTGCCGGTCACCTGGTAACGGCCCGGCACCAGCGCGCGGCATTCGATCAGGGTGTGTTGCGGGTTGAAAAGGGTGTAGCGGAAATCGTGCTCGACCATGGGTCCTCCAGAAATGCCGCGTATCCTAGCATCAACTTGTGACCAGGTTCTGCGCATTGCCTGCCGCCCAGCGGGTGATGTTGCACAGGGTGGTGGCGGCGATCGCATCCAGCGCCTCGCGGGTGAGAAACGCCTGGTGGGCGGTGATGATCACGTTGGGGAAGGTCAACAGGCGCGCCAGCACATCGTCCTGCAACGGCTGGTCGGAGCGGTCCTCGAAGAACAGCTGGGCTTCTTCCTCGTACACATCCAGCCCCAGGTAGCCTAGCTGGCCGCTTTTCAGTGCATCGATCAGTGCCGGGGTGTCCACCAGCGCGCCGCGGCCGGTGTTGATCAGCATGGCGCCGGGCTGCAACTGGGCCAGGCTGCTGGCGTTGATCAGGTGCCGGGTGTGCTCGGTCAGCGGGCAATGCAGGCTGATGATGCGCGCCTGGCGCAGCAGTTCGGGCAGCTCCAGGTAGCGTGCGCCCAGGGCGAGCAGCTCGGGGTTGGGGTAGGGGTCGTAGGCCAGCAACTGGCAGCCGAAACCGGCCATGATGCGGGCAAACGCAGCGCCGATCTGACCGGTGCCGACCACCCCGACGGTCTTGCCGTGCAGGTCGAAGCCGGTCAGCCCGTGCAGGGTGAAATCGCCCTCGCGGGTACGGTTGTAGGCGCGGTGCAGACGCCGGTTCAGGGCCAGAATCAGCGCCACGGCATGTTCGGCGACGGCGTGGGGCGAGTAGGCCGGCACCCGCACCACGCTCAGCCCCAGGCTCTGTGCAGCGGCCAGGTCGACATGGTTGTAGCCGGCCGAGCGCAGGGCGATCAGGCGCGTGCCGCCTTCGGCCAGGCGTTGCAGCACCTGGGCGTCGAGCTCGTCGTTGATGAACGCGCAAACCACCTCAAAGCCCTGGGCCAGGGCGGCGGTGTCCTGGGTCAGGCGCGCGGGTTGGTAGTGCAGGTCGAAATCAAGGCCTGTGGCGGCGCGCTCGAAGCTTTCCTGGTCGTAGTGCTGGCTGCTGAACAAGAGTGTGCGCATGGGGGCATTCCTTGGAGAGCAAGGTTGCTCGGTATCTGAAGGCATGAGCGGTCTTTGTAGGAGCGGCCTTGCCGGGGCGCCGGACCGGTCGGAAAGGGCTGCGCAGCAGCCCCGACAATTTTGCATGATGCCTAGGTCTTGGGGCCGCTACGCGCCCCATCGCGACACAAGGCCGCTCCTACAGGTGATGTGTATGCCGCCAGCCTGCTCAAGCGCTCAAGCGCGCCTGTTCGGCCAGCCGGGTGATCGCCCGGTCCAGTTCGTCCAGCGCCTGCAGCGCCTGGGGGTTGTCCTGCTTTAGCAATGTCTCGCTGCGCTGGCAGGCGGCGCGCAGTTGCGGCACACCGCAGTAGCGCGAAGCGCCGTTGAGGCGGTGCACCCGCTCGATCATCGCCTCGCGGTCCTCGGCCTCGCGGGCCAGGCGGATCGCCTCGCGGTCGTCGTCAAGCGAGGCCAGCAGCATGGCCAGCATGTCTGCGGCCAGGTCCGGCTTGCCGGCGGCCAGGCGCAGGCCCTCTTCGGGGTCGAGCACCTTCAGCTCGCTGTCGGGTTGGCGCTCGGCGCTGCGCTCCTGCGAGGGCGCGCCCAGGCTCAGGCCGGTCCACTTCATCACCACCTGCGCCAGCTGGCGCTCGCTGATCGGCTTGGTCAGGTAGTCGTCCATGCCGCTGTGCAGCAGGGCACGTTTTTCGTTGGCCATGGCGTGGGCGGTCAGGGCCACGATCGGCAGCGCCGGGGCACTGTGGCTGTTTTCCCACTGGCGGATCTGCTCGGTGCAGGCGCGTCCGTCCATGCCGGGCATCTGCACATCCATCAGCACCAGGTCGAACGGCTCGTCCTGTACGGCCTGCACCGCTGCGTAGCCGCTGTCCACAGCCAGCACCTCGGCGCCCATGTCCTCCAGCAGCGTCTGTACCAGCAGCAGGTTGGCCGGGTTGTCGTCGACGCACAGCACCTTGGGCGCCCGCTGGCCGTTGCCGGCGCGCGGCTCGGCCAGCGGGCGGCGCGGCTGCACCAGCTCCAGCAGCAGCCGGCGCAGCTTGCGCGAGCAGGTGGGCTTGGCCAGCAACTGGCCGTGGGCATTGGGCAGGAACGGGCTGTACAGCGGCTGTTCGGTGGTGGGGCACAGCACCACGCACTGGCAGCCCAGGCGCTCCAGCTGCTGGTGGTACTGGCCCAGTTGCTCGGGCGAAAGGCTACCCAGGTGGGTGCCCAGCACGGCGAAATCGAACGGCTGCCCGGCCTGGCTGGCGGCGTTCACCGCCTGCAGCAATTGTTCGCAGGAGGAGAACAGGCTCACCGTCAGGCCGCAGTCTTCCAGCTGGTGCTCAAGCGCCTGGCGCGCCAGGTCATGGCCATCGACTATGGCTACCCGGCGGCCAAGCAGGGCTTGCAGCGGTTGCTCTTCGGCGTCGTCGTGGGCCCGCGGCAGGTTGAGGCTGATCCAGAACTGCGAACCTTCACCCGGGGTGCTGTCGACGCCGATCTCGCCGCCCATCTGCTCGATCAGGCGCTTGGAAATCACCAGCCCCAGGCCGGTACCGCCGGGCTGGCGCGACAGCGAGTTGTCAGCCTGGCTGAAGGCCTGGAACAGCGTGCGTACATCCTGCGGCGACAGGCCGATGCCGGTGTCCTGCACGCTGATGCGCAGTTGCGCGCTGTCTTCCTGCTCGTCCTCGAGCATGGCACGCACCACGATGGTGCCCTCGCGGGTGAACTTGATGGCGTTGCTCACCAGGTTGGTGAGGATCTGCTTGAGCCGCAACGGGTCGCCCACCAGCGACAGCGGGGTGTCGCGGTAGACCAGGCTGAGCAGCTCCAGCTGCTTGGCGTGTGCGGCGGGGGCGAGGATGGTCAGGGTGTCCTGGATCAGGTCGCGCAGGTTGAACGGAATGCTGTCGAGCACCAGCTTGCCGGCCTCGATCTTGGAGAAGTCGAGGATCTCGTTGATGATCCCCAGCAGGTTGTCGGCGGACTTTTCGATGGTGCCCAGGTAATCCAGCTGGCGCGGGGTCAGCTCGCTTTTTTGCAACAGGTGGGTGAAGCCGAGGATGCCGTTGAGCGGGGTGCGGATCTCGTGGCTCATGTTGGCGAGGAATTCGGACTTGATGCGGCTGGCCTCCAGGGCCTCCTTGCGCGCCATGTCCAGCTCGATGTTCTGGATCTCGATGGTTTCAAGGTTCTGGCGCACGTCCTCGGTGGCCTGATCGATGCTGTGCTGCAGCTCTTCGTGGGCGTTGTGCAGGGTTTCGGCCATACGGTTGATGCCGGCGGCCAGTTCGTCCAGTTCGTGGCTGCCCATGGCCGGCAGGCGCTCTTCGAGGTGGCCGTCCTTGAGCTGGTTGACCGCGTGCTTGATGTGGTTGATCGGGTCGTTGATGGTGCGGCTCATGCGCAGCGCCAGCAGCGCGGTGAGGGCCAGGCCGACGAAAATCAGCAGCAGGCTGGTGAACAGGTTGCGGTAACCGCGCAGCAGGGTGCCGTCGTGGGACAGCTCGATCTCCACCCAGCCCAGCAGGCGCTCGGCCTCGGCCGGCACCGCGTCGGTGGCCAGGTCGCGGTGGTGGCCGAACACCGGCATCAGGTAGCGGGTGGCGTCGTTGCCGGTGCGTTGCAGCAGTTGCGTGCCGGTGCCGCCACTGGGCGGCTGGTTGAGCATGCTGGGGCCGGCGTGGGCCAGGCGCGTGCGGTCGGCGGCAAGAAACGCCACGGCGCGTACGTCGGACTGCTCCAGCGCTTGCGCGGCGATACGCTCCAGCTGCGCCGGTGCCTGGCGCGCCATGGCCGGGGCGGCCAGCGGGGCCAGTTGCTCGGCGATCATCTTGCCGCGTTGCAACAGCTGCGTGCGCAGCTCGTTCTGTTGCAGCCAGGTGAAATAGCTGCCCAGCACCAGGGCCATCAGGCTGGCGGGCAGCAGGGCCAGCAACAGCACGCGGCTGCGAATTCCCAAACGGTCTAGCACACCTGTCTCCTGTCATGTGCTCAAGGGCGCGCGTTGCGCGTTGGCGAACGTTACTCCAATGCGGGTATTTGTGTCTGTTTTTTACCGCCAGAGATAAACCCAGTAGCAGGCGCGATTCCCGTAGGAGCGGGCTTGCCCCGCGAACACGGGCGAAGCTCGTGCCATATCACGCAGCACATGCTGTGTGTCACGCCTGTTCCCACACCAATCAATCCAACCATGGTCTGTCCTTCTATTGGTGCGCGTCGGTCGCCCCCGGTTGCCTGCAACCCCCGCTTACCCAATAATCGCGTAACTGAGAATTGATGACAGTTGCCAATGCATCCCGAAGCCATTCATACCTCCAGCATCCTCGCCATCGAAGACGACCCCGTGCTCGGTGCCTACCTGCACGACGAGCTGCAACGCGGCGGTTTCAACGTTACCTGGTGCCGTAACGGCCTTGAAGGGCTGGAGGTTGCCGGCCAGCAGGTGTTCGACCTGGTGCTGATGGACATCCTGCTGCCTGGCCTCAATGGCCTGGAAGCGCTGGCCAGCCTGCGCCGGCACAGCGCCACGCCGGTGATCCTGATGTCGGCGCTGGGCGCCGAGGCTGACCGCATCACTGGCTTTGAGCGTGGCGCCGACGACTACCTGCCCAAGCCGTTCAGCTTTGCCGAACTGCGCGTGCGCATCGAGGCGATTCTGCGCCGGGTGGCGTTCGAGCGCCGGGCCAAGGCACCCACGGAGCTGCCTGCCGGTGCACTGCGCTTTGACGAGCAACTTAGCGACGTGTGCCTGGCCGATGCCTGGGCCGGCCTGACCCCCAGCGAGTACCGCCTGCTCGACACCTTGTGCCGCAGCCAGGACGAGGTGCTGAGCAAGCCGTTCTTGTACCGCCAGGTGCTGCAACGCGCCTATTCGCGGCATGACCGCAGCCTGGACATGCACGTCAGCCAGATCCGCCGCAAGCTCAAGGCCGTCGGCTATCACGAGCGCCAGGTGCGCACCGTGTGGGGCAAGGGCTACGTGTTCAGCGCCGGCGAGGCGGACTGACAGTGCTCGATCGCCATTCGCTGTTCTGGAAGCTGGCCATCCTGCTGGTGGGGTTCTGCCTGCTGATGATCGGCCTCAGCTACACCTGGGGCCGGCACATGGAAACCCGCAGCGCGTTCCTGGACGAGCCGGCGCGCGAGGTGCTGCGTGGCTACGCGGCCGAGGCCGAGCGGGCCTGGCTTGAGGGCGGGCGCGAAGGGGTGGACCGCTGGCAGGAGCGTTTGCTCGAGCGCGAGCCGGGCTGGGCCGGGGTGCTTGACGGTGACCTGCAACCTTTGGGCAGCCTGGCCCTGAGCGGCGAGCAGATCCAGCACCTGACGCGCCTGCGCGGGGTCGACTGGCCGATGAGCCGGCGCATTGTCGGGCAGCCCTGGTTGCGCCTGCCTTTCCCCAATGTGCCCGAGCAGGGCATGTTGGTCATGGAGCTGCCCAAACGTTTCAACCCAGGCCACTATCGTCTGCTCTGGCAGGTGGTCACCAACGGCATCATCCCGGGGTTGTTCACCCTGCTGTTGTGCGTGGGCTTGTACCGCATGCTGATCGTGCCGCTGAACCAGTTGCGCGAGCAGGCCAATGCCTGGCGTGCCGACCAGCTCACGGCGCGCCTGGATGCGCGCACCACCCAGCGTCAGGATGAACTGGGCGAGCTGGCCCGGGCTTTCGACCAGATGGCCGAGCGCCTGCAGGGCACGGTGGCGTTGCAGCAGCAGCTGCTGCGCGACCTGTCCCACGAGATGCGTACCCCGCTCAGCCGTCTGCGGGTGGCCTGCGATGGCGAGACCGACCTGCAACGCCTGCGTGAGCGCCTGCACCGCGAGGTGGATGGTATGCAGCAGCTGGTCGAGAACACCCTGCAACTGGCTTGGCAGGATGCCGAGCGCGGGGCGCTCGAGCTTGAGCCGATCCAGTTGCCGGCGTTGTGGGATGTGCTCAGCGAGAACGCTTGCTACGAGAGCGGCTGGGCGCCGGAGCGTTTGCGCTGCGAGCTGCCGGCTGGCTGCTGGGTGCAGGGCAATCTCAACCACCTGGCCCAGGCTCTGGAGAACCTGCTGCGTAATGCCGTTCGCCATTCGCCGGTGGATGGTTCTGTGCGTTTGGGCGGGCGGCGCGATGGGGGGTATTGGCTGCTCGAGCTGGAGGACGAGGGCGGAGGGGTGGCCGAGGGGGAGCTTGAGCGTATTTTTGCGCCGTTTACCCGGCTTGATGGGGCGCGGCCTGGGGATGGCGGGTTTGGGTTGGGGTTGAGTATTGCCCGTAGTGCCATTGAGCGGCAGGGGGGGATGCTCTGGGCGGTCAATGGGGGGCGGGGGTTACGGTTGTGTATGCGGTTGCCGGTTGGGGTTTCGGTTGCGGTGGTTTAGTTGTCTGTGGGCGCGGGCTTGTACTGAGTTGATTGGTGTACCCCTGTAGGAGCTGGCTTGCCGGCGATGGCTTTTCTTCAGGTTTATGCTGTTGAGCTGTTGTGTTGCTTGAAGTTGTTTTAGTGGGAGTGTCAGTTTTTTTGTGTGCGGGCCGGTAGCGGCCTGCCGTCAAGCAGGCCCTGATTTTCACCAGGTTGGCCTGATGAATCGATCCCCGTACAAAATCGCGAATTGATTCATCGCACTTTTCCAATCATGCGCCGCTGAGCCCCAGTTCGCCGTGATGTTTCTCAGACCCAGCCAGATCAGCTTGGTGGCTGCTTCATCGTTCGGGAAATGACCCCGGGTCTTGATGATCTTGCGCAGCTGGGCATTGATGCTTTCGATGGCATTGGTGGTGTAAATCACTTTCCGGATGGCCGGCGGGAAGACAAAGAAGGGGATCACTCGATCCCAAGCGCGTCTCCAGGCCGCAACGACCGTTGGATATTGCTTGCCCCAAGGCCCACTTTCAAACTCATCGAGCGCCTGCTCAGCCGCTTCGGCATTGATGGCCTGGTAGATCGGCTTGAGCGCCTTGGCCAGTGCCCGCCGCTTGTCCCAGGCTGCAAAGTCCAGGCTGTTGCGGATCAGGTGGACGATGCACGTCTGTAGCGTCGTCTCTGGAAACACTGCGCTGAGGGCCTCTGGCATGCCTTTAAGACCATCGGTCACGGCAATAAGGACATCGTCGACACCTCGCGTCTTGAGGTCGTTGAACACCTTCATCCAGAACTTCGCACCCTCGGTGTTCTCAATCCAGATGCCCAAGATATCGCGCGTCCCGTCCGGCAGAACGCCCAGCGCCAGGTAAATGGCCTTGTTGCGCACCAGGCCTTCCTCACGGATCTTCACCCGCAATGCATCAAAGAAAATGACCGGGTACATAGGCTCAAGCGGCCGCTGCTGCCACGCGCCGATTTCTTCCATGACCTCGGCGGTCACAGAGCTGATGAAATCGGGTGAAACATCCGTCCCGTACTGCTCGGACAAAAAGGCGCGGATCTCTCTGACCGTCATCCCACGTGCATACATGGCGATGATCTTGTCATCGAAACCGGTGTAACGCCGCTCATGCTTGGGAATCAGAATGGGCGCAAAACTGCCGTCTCGGTCACGGGGGATATCCAGCCGCAATGGGCCGTCCCCGGTTAAAACAGTCTTGCCACTCTTGCCGTTACGTTGATTGGTTTCATCCTCTGGGCGCTGCGCGCCCGGCGGATAACCCAGGTGATGGCCCAGCTCGGCACTCAGGGCGCGTTCGATCAGGGCCTTCTTGAACGCCGCAGAGGCATCCTCGATAGCTTCGGCAGTCATCAGGCCCTCACCGAACTGCTCTAGCAGCTCTTTGGGGATTTGGGGCAGGTCACGCAGGGGTTTCTTTTTGGTTGGCATACATGCACCTCTTACTCATGTTATGCCCGAACACAAAATTTCTGACACCCTCGTTTTAGTTGGTTTTTGAAGTTGTATGCGCATTCATTATTTGTATTGACGCTTATTCACCTTTCCGCCCTTACGGCGGCTTACTTTTGTCTTGTCAAAAGTAAGCAAAACCGCTCGCTCCCATCATCCGGCCCCTGCGCTTCGCTCCGGGGTTCCCTCACTCCGGGCTTGCTCCGAGGGGACGCGCCGACGGGCCGTCCCTGGCCCGATCGGCGCTCGACCGGCATCCATGCCGGTCGCCCCCCTACGCAATCCCTGCGTTCGGCCTCCTGAAGTCGCGAAGTTAGTGGTGGCGCCTGGGCTGGCGCAGCTAACCGCTAGTTGCCACCGTGGGAACTCAGGATTGAATCGCGGGGCAAGCCCGCTCCCACGTGGTTCAGCGTGCGCAGTTCTAACGTGGGAGCGGGCTTGCCCCGCGATGGCGTCAGAACAAACAACACATCAACAACAATCAAACCAATATCCCAGCTCTTGATCTGGCTCTTGATCTGGCTCTTGATCTGGCTCTTGATCTTGCTTCTAAGCGCGCAATAGTTCAGGCAACACAAATCGCGACTTCAGGAGGCCGAGCGCAGGGATTGCGTAGGAGGGCGACCGGCATGGATGCCGGTCGAGCGCCGATCGGGCCAGGGACGGCCCGTCGGCGCGTACCTCCGGAGCAAGCCCGGAGCGAGGGAACCCCCGAAGCGCAGCGTAGGGGGCCGGATGATGGGAGCAGGGATTTTTTGGTGACTTTTTGATCCTTCAAAAAGTTACCCGCCGTAAGGGCGGAAAGGTGACGAAAAGCGCTCATCGTCAATGAATGCGCATACATCTCCCAAAGCAAGCGCTATAAGCCCCGAACCCGAACCCCCAAAAAATCCCCCAATCCCCACCCTTATACCCACCCGCTATATCAACCAACCATTGCGAGATATGGCCTGACAACGAATGCCGGTATGATAGCCCCCCCTGCCGTCCGGATTGCGAAAACGCCCATGACCCTGCAGTACCCAACCATCGCCGATTGCGTCGGCAACACGCCTCTGGTTCGCCTGCAGCGCATCGCCGGGGCAACCAGCAACACCTTGCTGCTCAAGCTCGAAGGCAACAACCCGGCCGGCTCGGTCAAGGACCGCCCGGCGCTGTCGATGATCACCCGCGCCGAACTGCGCGGCCAGATCAAGCCCGGTGACACCCTCATCGAGGCCACCTCCGGCAATACCGGCATCGCCCTGGCCATGGCTGCGGCGATCAAGGGCTACAAGATGATCCTGATCATGCCCGACAACTCCACCGCCGAACGCAAGGCCGCCATGACCGCCTACGGCGCCGAGTTGATCCTGGTGACCAAGGAAGAAGGCATGGAAGGCGCCCGCGACCTGGCTGAAAAACTCCAGGCCGAAGGCCGTGGCCTGGTGCTCGACCAGTTCGCCAACGGCGACAACCCCATCGCCCACTACAACAGCACCGGCCCGGAAATCTGGCAGCAGACCCAAGGCAGCATCACCCATTTCGTCAGCTCCATGGGCACCACCGGTACCATCATGGGCTGCTCGCAATACCTCAAAGAGCAAAACCCCGCCGTGCAGATCGTCGGCCTGCAGCCGATGGAAGGCTCGGCCATCCCCGGCATCCGCCGCTGGCCCGAGGAATACCTGCCGAAGATCTTCGACGCCACCCGCGTCGACCGCGTGCTCGACATGTCCCAGCAGGAAGCCGAAGACACCACCCGCCGCCTGGCCCGTGAAGAAGGCATCTTCTGCGGCGTGTCGTCCGGCGGTGCGGTGGCGGGCATGCTGCGCCTGTCCCGCGAAGTCGAGAACGCCGTGATGGTCGCAATCATCTGCGACCGCGGCGACCGTTACCTGTCCACCGGCCTGTTCGACCCCACCTGATGTCCAGAAAGAAAAGCAACAGCGGCCTGCGCTTTCAGCCAGCCGGCGGCAACCGTACCGCACAAGTGCCCGTGGGCAAGAAGCAACGCCTGCAGATCGAGCGCCTGAGCGGTGATGGCCGCGGCATCGCCTTCATTGAAGGCCGCACCTGGTTCGTCAGCGGCGCCCTGGGCGGTGAAGAGGTCGAGGCACGGGTGCTCGGCGCCCGCGGCAAGGTGGTCGAGGCGCGCCTGGAGCGCGTGTTCCAGGCCAGCCCCGAACGCCGCGAGGCCCCCTGCAAGCACTACGACCGCTGTGGCGGCTGCAACCTGCAGCACCTGCCCCACGAAGGCCAGCTGGCACTCAAGCAGCGCCTGCTGGCCGAGCAACTGCAACGGGTGGCCGGCCTGCAGCCGGAAGAATGGGCCGCCCCGCTGAGCGGGCCGGAGTTCGGCTACCGCCGCCGCGCGCGGGTGGCTGTGCGTTGGGATGTGAAGGCCCGCCAGCTGGAAGTCGGTTTTCGTGCCGAAGCCAGCCAGGACATCATCGCCATCGACGATTGCGCAGTGCTGGTACAACCCTTGCAGTCGATTCTGCGCCACTTGCCGACCGTGCTGCGCAGCCTGGGCAAACCCCAGGCACTGGGCCATGTAGAGCTGTTCAGTGGTACCGCCGAAGCGGTTCTGGTGCGCCATGTGGCGCCATTGCCCGAGGATGACCTGGCGCGCCTGAAGGCATTCTGCGAGCAGGCCAACGCGCAGCTGTGGCTGCAGGGCGAGGGCCAACCGGCGCCGGTGGATGCCGCCGCCAAGCTGGGCTTTGTGCTCGAGCCCTGGGGGCTGGAGCTGGCCTGGCGGCCGGGCGATTTCGTCCAGGTCAATGCCCAGGTCAACAGCCTGATGATCCAGCAGGCGTTGAGCTGGCTGGCGCCACAGGCCGATGAGCGGGTGCTGGACCTGTTCTGCGGCCTGGGCAACTTTGCCCTGCCGCTGGCCCGCCAGGCCCGCGAGGTAGTGG
This sequence comes from Pseudomonas xanthosomatis, assembly GCF_019139835.1. Lineage (NCBI taxonomy): Bacteria > Pseudomonadati > Pseudomonadota > Gammaproteobacteria > Pseudomonadales > Pseudomonadaceae > Pseudomonas > Pseudomonas xanthosomatis. Next base: position 2,174,121 of record NZ_CP077075.1, read on the forward strand.
CGGTGGAAGGCGTGCAGGCCATGGTTGAGCGCGCAGCGGACAATGCCCGGAACAACCAAGTGCATAACGCACGGTTTTTTCAGGCCGATTTATCGCAGCCTTTGGCGGGCGCCGGATGGGCCGCCGAAGGCTTTTCTGCGGTACTCTTGGACCCACCACGCGACGGGGCCTTTGAAGTGGTGCAAGGCATCCACGGGTTCGGCGCAAAACGGCTGGTCTACGTATCGTGCAACCCGGCCACGCTGGCGCGAGACGCGCAGGTGCTGGCAGGGCAGGGGTACCGGTTAAAAAGGGCCGGGATTCTCGACATGTTTCCTCAGACGGCGCATGTCGAGGCCATGGCGTTATTCGAAGCAGGCTGACCGGGTCAGCCTTCTTGGTGCAGCCTTCAAGGACTGAGGGCCGTACAGGTGATAACCAGCGCACTCCTGTGGTGCGTTGTATGGAAAGGTAAAACAAAGATGGTACAGGTGAGAGTGCACCAGCCGGTCAACAACGACGGCAGTATCAATCTCGAAGCATGGCTCGATCATGTGGTGAGCGTCGATTCGCAGCTCGATCGCACGGCATTGAAAGATGCCTGCGAGTTCGCCCAGGAAGTCGAGAAAAAGGGTAACCCGGCCAAGCATTCATGGGCCGATGGTACTTCCAGTTTTCAGGCCGGCCTTGAAATCGCCGAGATTCTTGCCGACCTCAAGCTCGACCAGGATTCGCTGGTCGCGGCGGTCATTTACCGCTCGGTACGCGAAGGCAAGGTCACCCTTGCCGAAGTTGGCCAACGCTTCGGCCCGGTGGTCTCCAAGCTGATCGACGGTGTGCTGCGCATGGCCGCCATCAGCGCCAGCCTGAGCCCGCGCCAGTCGCTGGTGCTGGGCTCTCAGGCGCAGGTCGAGAACCTGCGCAAGATGCTGGTGGCCATGGTCGACGACGTGCGCGTGGCGCTGATCAAGCTCGCCGAGCGCACCTGCGCCATCCGCGCGGTCAAGGCCGCCGATGACGAAAAACGCCTGCGCGTGGCCCGCGAAGTGGCCGACATCTACGCGCCACTGGCCCACCGCCTCGGTATCGGCCACATCAAGTGGGAGCTCGAAGACCTCTCGTTCCGCTACCTCGAGCCCGACCAGTACAAGCAGATCGCCAAGCTGCTGCACGAGCGCCGGCTGGACCGCGAGCGCTTCATCAGCGACGTGATGAACCAGTTGCAGAACGAGCTGCTGGCCACAGGTGTGAAGGCCGATATCAGCGGCCGGGCAAAACACATCTATTCGATCTGGCGCAAGATGCAGCGCAAAGGCCTGGAATTCAGCCAGATCTACGACGTGCGCGCAGTGCGCGTGCTGGTGCCTGAGGTGCGCGACTGCTATACCGCCCTGGGTATCGTGCACACCCTGTGGCGGCACATCCCCAAAGAATTCGACGACTACATCGCCAACCCCAAGGAAAACGGCTACCGCTCGCTGCACACCGCGGTGATCGGCCCCGAGGGCAAGGTGCTGGAAGTGCAGATCCGCACCCACGCCATGCACGAGGAAGCCGAGCTTGGCGTGTGCGCGCACTGGCGCTACAAGGGCACCGACGTCAAACCCAGCTCCAACCACTACGAAGAGAAGATTTCCTGGCTGCGCCAGGTGCTCGAGTGGCATGAAGAACTGGGCGACATCGGCGGCCTGGCCGAACAGCTGCGGGTGGATATCGAGCCCGACCGGGTCTATGTGTTCACCCCCGACGGCCATGCCATCGACCTGCCCAAGGGCGCCACGCCGCTGGACTTCGCCTACCGCGTGCACACCGAGATAGGCCACAACTGCCGGGGCGCCAAGATCAACGGGCGCATCGTGCCGCTGAACTACAGCCTGCAGACCGGCGAGCAGGTGGAGATCATCACCAGCAAGCACGGCAGCCCCAGCCGCGACTGGCTGAACTCCAACCTGGGCTACGTCACCACCTCGCGGGCCCGGGCCAAGATCGTCCACTGGTTCAAGCTGCAGGCCCGCGACCAGAACGTTGCCGCCGGCAAAACCTTGATCGAACGCGAACTGAGCCGCCTGGGCCTGCCCCAGGTCGACTTCGAGCGCCTGGCCGAAAAGGCCAACGTCAAGACCGCCGAGGACATGTTCGCAGCCCTGGGCGCCGGCGACCTGCGCCTTGCGCACATGGTCAACGCCGCCCAGCAACTGCTCGAGCCCGAGCGCCTTGAGCAGGTCGAGCTGATCCCGCGTCAGGCCCGCGGCATCCGTTCGGGCAAGCGCAGCGACATCCAGATCCAGGGCGTCGGCAACCTGCTCACGCAGATGGCCGGCTGCTGCCAGCCGTTGCCGGGCGATGCGATCGTCGGCTACATCACCCAGGGCCGTGGCGTGAGCATTCACCGCCAGGACTGCGCCTCGGTGCTGCAGCTGGCCGGCAAGGAGCCGGAGCGCATCATCCAGGTCAGCTGGGGGCCGATCCCGGTGCAAACCTACCCGGTGGACATCGTCATCCGTGCCTACGACCGCCCGGGGCTGTTGCGCGACGTGTCGCAGGTGCTGCTCAACGAGAAGATCAACGTGCTGGCGGTCAACACCCGTTCGAACAAGGAAGACAATACCGCGTTGATGTCGCTGACCATCGAGATCCCCGGCCTGGATGCCCTCGGCCGCCTGCTGGGGCGCATCTCGCAGTTGCCCAACATCATCGAGACGCGGCGTAACCGCACCCCTTGAGAATCAAGTGGCTGCTTCGCGGGCAAGCCCGCTCCCACAGGTTGGTCACTGACCCTGTGGGAGCGGGTTTATCCGCGAAGCAGCCACTGGCGAAGGACCTGTGTAAATGACCTACACCCTCGACGACCTCCTGCACCTCATGGCCCGCCTGCGCGATCCGCAGCATGGCTGCCCGTGGGACTTGAAGCAGGACTACGCCAGCATCGTCCAGCACACCATCGAAGAAGCCTACGAGGTGGCCGACACCATCGAGCGCGGCGACTTCGCCCACTTGCAGGGCGAGCTGGGCGACTTGTTGTTCCAGGTGGTCTATTACAGCCAGCTGGCCCGGGAGGAGGGGCGTTTCGAGTTCGCAGGCGTGGTCGATTCGATCACCCGCAAGCTGATCCGCCGCCACCCCCATGTCTTCCCCACCGGCGAGCTGTACGCGCCGCTGGACACCCCGGCGCTGAGCGAAGCCCAGGTCAAATCCCGCTGGGAAGAGATCAAGGCCGAGGAACGCGCCGAAAACAGCGACCCAGAACAGCTGTCGCTGCTCGACGATGTACCCGCGGCATTGCCCGCGCTGTCCCGCGCTGCCAAGCTGCAAAAGCGCGCAGCCACGGTCGGTTTCGACTGGCCCGAGGCGCTGCCGGTGCTGGACAAGGTGCGTGAAGAGCTCGACGAAGTACTGCAGGCGATGGCCGACGGCGACAGCGATGCCTTGGAGGACGAACTCGGCGACCTGCTGTTTGCCACCGTCAACCTGGCCCGCCACCTCAATCACGACCCGGAAAACGCCCTGCGCCGTGCCAACCGCAAGTTCGAGCGGCGTTTCCGATTTATCGAACAGGCATTGCGCGAGCAGGGCCTGAACATCCAAGATCGTACCCTCGACGAGCTGGACGCCCTGTGGGGCGAGGCCAAGCGTCAGGAAAAGAACCTGCCCAGCTGCGGCTGAGCCGATGCATAAGTGAGTGAACACCCATGAGCCTTTCCCTTCGCGACCAACTGCTCAAAGCCGGCCTGGTCAACCAGAAACAGGTTTCCCAGACCAACAAGGCCGAGAAAAAACAAAAACGCCTGGTACACAAAGGCCAGGTGGAAGTGGACGACAGCCAGCAGCGCCTGGCCAAAGAAGCCATCGCTGAAAAAGCCAAAAAGGACCAGGAGCTGAACCGCCAGGTCCAGGAGAAGGCCGAGCAAAAGGCCCGCGCTGCGCAGATCAAGCAATTGATCGAGGCGACCCGCCTGCCCAAGCTGACCACCGAGGACTACTACAACTTCGTAGAGGACAAGAAGGTCAAGCGCATCGCCGTCAACGCCCTGATGCGCAGCAAACTGAGCAACGGCGCGCTGGCCATCGTCGCCCACGGCGGCGGTTACGAGGTGATCCCGCGCGAGGCGGCGGTGAAAATCCAGGAGCGCGACCCCAACCGCATCCTGCTGCTCAACACCCATGTCGAGCAAGCCGACGAAGCCGACGACCCGTACGCGGCCTACAAGATCCCGGATGATCTGATGTGGTAAACACGAAAAACCCCGCCTAGGCGGGGTTTTTTACAGGAAGACTGTGTCATTGCGTGCTGCGCTGGTTTTCCAGGGTTTCCAGTTCGGTACGGTACTGCTGGGCCTGCTGCTCGTCGTGGAACATGCCCACCAGTTGGCCTTGCTGATGCACGTCCCAGATCCGCACACCAGCGGCCAGGCCTTCGTGGGACATTTTCGATTCGTCGCGTTCGGTTACTTTGACAGTCATCGCTTAACTCCACTGCTAGGGTTGGCTGCGGCACTGTGTCGCAGGCCTTCTTTATAGAGTTTGTTAGCAGGCTAAGTAAATAAAACAGCGATGAAACAAGTTTCATGAAAGGTGGAGCACACGCTGTCCCTGTGGGAGCGGGTTTACCCGCGAACACCGGCGTAGCCGGTGCCATCCACCGCAGCGGCTGCTTCGCGGGTAAACCCGCTCCCACAGGCGCACGGTCAGCCTTGAGCTTCGCGCAGGCAAAAAGAAGCCCCGCACAAGGCGGGGCTTCAGGTCTTGCTGCAACGGCGAATCAGTTACCCTTCACCGCCTTGCCATCGACCGTACCGTCCTGCAGCACGATCACGTACTCCTTGCCATCGGTTTCCACCTGGCGCAGCTGCACCAGCAGGTAGTCCCAGTTCTTGGCGAACCACAGCTCGGTAATACGCTTGCTCTGGCTCGGGTCGCGCACGCGCTCGACCTTGATCGCATCGACCTGGCCGGCCTTGGTGGCAACCTTTTCAGTGCCCAGCACGCGGAAGTCGTAGGTGTCGATCTCATCACCGTCGACCACCTGGTAGGTCATGCTCTTCTTGCCGGCAGCCACATCATGCTGCAGGGCCAGCTGATACGACGACTTGTCCAGCACGCCGCGGTTCAGCGGCAGGCTGATGGCATCGCCACGGTCGCTACCGGTGACCTTCTTGCTCGACCAGTCGAAGTCCAGGTCGACCTTCTTCGCCTTGCCCAGGCCGCCGCGCTCGAAGTGGTACTTCTGCGGCAGCAGGGTGTCGTTGTCCATGCGCAGGGTGCTTTGCTCGGTCAGGCTGGCAATCATCATGGACGCCTTGAAATCAAGGTTCCAGGTACCGTTGGCATTCTTGACCAGGCTGCGCTCTGCGGTGCCGCTCATGGGCAGCTGCTTCCAGTCGGCGGTGTAACTGGCCGAGAAAGGCTTCAGGTCAGCTGCCTGGAGCGGCAGGGCAAGCACGGCGAGAGCCAAGAGCAGGGCACGACGCATAGTTTCTCCTAGGATCGAATCAAGTGGCCGCTGGCCGGCAGCGGCTGGTCATCCAGTAACGCACCCTGTTCGCCCAGGCGCAAGCGGCCTTCGGCGAACCAGCGCACGGCCAGCGGGTAGATCTGGTGTTCCTGCAGGTGCACGCGCTGGGCGAGCGTCTGCGCGGTGTCGTCGCTTGCGACCGGCACCACAGCCTGTACGACCAAAGGCCCGCCATCGAGTTCCTCGGTGACGAAGTGCACGCTGCAGCCATGCTCGCTGTCACCGGCCTCCAGCGCACGCTGGTGGGTGTGCAGGCCTTTGTACAACGGCAACAGTGACGGATGTATGTTCAGCAGGCGGCCTTGATAGTGGCGCACGAAGCCACCGCTCAGGATGCGCATGAAACCGGCCAGCACGACCAGGTCGGGCTCGAAACCGTCGATCAGCGCCATCAGCGCTGCGTCGAAGGCTTCGCGCCCGTCGAAGCCACCGTGCGCGAGCACGGCGGTATCGATGCCGGCAGCGCGGGCGCGCTCCAGGCCGTAGGCATCGGCGCGGTTCGAGATCACCGCGCGGATGCGCGCCGGGCTGTCGCTGGCGCTGTCGATCAGCGCCTGCAGGTTGCTGCCGGAGCCCGACAGCAGTACCACGACGTTACAGGTCTTGCCCGGCATCAGTGTGCCTTGAGGTTCTGCAGCTCGACCTGGGCGGCGCCTTCGGCGGCCTCGGCGATGCGGCCGATCACCCATGGCTGCTCACCCGCTTTGCGCAGTTCGTTCAGGGCAGCTTCTACCTGGTCCTGGGCCACGCAGATGACCATGCCCACGCCGCAGTTCAGTACGCGGTGCATTTCATGCTCGTCGACGTTGCCTTTTTCCTGCAGGAAGTCGAACACTGCCGGGCGCTGCCAGCTGGCCACATCGACCACGGCCTGGGCGTTTTTCGGCAGTACGCGCGGGATGTTGTCCAGCAGGCCGCCGCCGGTGATGTGGGCCATGGCCTTCACCGCGCCAGTGTTCTTGATCAGTTGCAGCAGCGGTTTTACGTAGATGCGGGTCGGTGCCATCAGCAGGTCGGTCAGCGGCTTGCCTTCGAGTTGGGTGTTCTCGATGTCGGTGCCGGACACTTCGAGGATCTTGCGGATCAGCGAGTAGCCGTTGGAGTGCGGGCCGGAAGAGGGCAGGGCGATCAGTGCGTCACCGGTGGCAACCTTGGAGCCGTCGATGATCTCGGCCTTTTCCACCACGCCAACGCAGAAGCCTGCCAGGTCGTAGTCTTCGCCTTCGTACATGCCTGGCATTTCGGCGGTTTCACCACCGACCAGCGAGCAGCCGGCCAGTTCGCAACCGGCGCCGATGCCGGTGACCACAGTGGCGGCCACATCGACGTTGAGCTTGCCGGTGGCGTAGTAGTCGAGGAAGAACAGCGGCTCGGCGCCGCACACCACCAGGTCGTTGACGCACATGGCGACCAGGTCCTGGCCGATGCTGTCGTGCTTGTTCAGGTTCAGCGCCAGGCGCAGCTTGGTGCCGACGCCGTCGGTGCCAGAGACCAGCACCGGCTGCTTGTAGCCGGCCGGGATCTCGCAGAGGGCGCCGAAGCCGCCCAGGCCACCCATGACTTCAGGGCGTGCGGTGCGCTTGGCGACGCCCTTGATGCGTTCGACCAGTGCTTCGCCGGCGTCGATGTCTACACCGGCGTCTTTGTAGCTCAGGGAGGGTTGCTTGCTCATTGATCCAGGCCTTTAAGAGGGAGGGATTCAGGAAAACGACCGGGACGGCCAAGGCCGGCTGCGAGGCGGCGGCTGTCTGTACGTCACTGGTCTGCGAAGGCGCGCGATTTTATCAGGGTTGCCCCTCAGCGGCCATCCTCAGGCCGACGGGCAGGGTGCAAATCTGGGGAAAAAGTGCTGATTCGCGGTGAGCGACTGGTTGCCGTGCCGGTGCCTGTATAAGGTATAGGCATTGCGACGGCACAAATGCTGGCACGGGTGGAGCATTCTGCGCCGCCTTGCGGTCACAGCCCACAGTTCGGGCGCGTCGCCCCCCGGTTATCTGGACAGGAATCCCCCATGCGTCTTTTCCCTCGTTTCGCCGCCGCGTGCCTCGCGCTGGTCGGCGTGGCCGCCCAGGCTGAAACCGTCTCCGGCCTGTACCAGGTACGCGAGCCCATCGAAGGGCAGGGCAGCGAGGCTCGTGCCCAAGCCACCGGCAAGGCTTTCGACACCCTGGTGCTGCGCCTGACCGGCGATGCCAAGGCGCCACAGAGCCCGGCCCTGGCCAGCTTGCGCAAAGACCCGCAGCCCATCGTCAACCAGGTCGGTACCGAAGCCGGGCCGCCCGAGTCGGTGCTGGTGGAGTTCGACCCCGGCAGCACCGAACGAGCCCTGCGCCAGGCGGGCCTGGCCCTGTGGGGCAGCAACCGCCCGTCCATTCTTGGCTGGTGGCTGAACGACAGCGTCGAGGGCAGCAACCTGGTGGGGGACGGCCAGACCGCCGCCGAGCCGCTGCGCCGCGCCGCCCAGCACCGTGGCCTGCCGCTGCGCCTGCCGCTGGCCGACCTGCAGGAGCAACTGGTGGCCAATGCCAAGCAGGTCGAAAGCAGCGACCCTGCACCGCTGCGCGAGGCGTCCGAGCGTTATGGCGCCGATGCGCTGCTGGCCGTGCACGCCCATGAGGCCGACGGCAAATGGCAGGGCAAGTGGCAGCTGTGGCTGGGCGAACAGCGCGAGCAGGGCACGGCAGAGGGCGCCGACCAGGCGGCCCTGGCCGATGCCGTGCTGCTGGCAGTGAGCAACCGCCTGGCACCGCGCTACGTCACCCGCCCGGGTGCCAGCAGTGAGCTGCAGGTGCAGGTCGAAGGCATGAACCTGGCCCACTATGCAGAGCTGGCCCGTGTGCTCGAGCCCTACGGCGCACGGCTGCAGATGGCCGATGGCGGCACCCTGACCTACACCGTCTCCGGCAATCGCGAGCAGTTGCGTGCCCAGCTGGCACTGGCCCGACTACAGGAAGTGCCTGCCGAGCCTGCGCCTGCCGCTGGAGCCCCTGCGCCCCAGGCTGAACCTGGCGCCACACCTGCACCCGTTCCCCCCAAACCGTTCGACGGCTTGCGTTTTCGTTGGTAAGGAAGCCCTGCAATGACTGATATGCGTCGCTGGATCTGGCTGGGCGCTGCCCTGCTGATCGCGGTATTGCTGTACCTGCTGCACAACATCCTCTCGCCGTTTCTGGTGGGCATTCTGCTGGCCTACCTGGCCGACCCGCTGGTCGACCGCCTGGAGCGCTGGGGGCTGTCGCGCACCTGGGGTGTGGTGGTGGTGTTCAGCTTGTTCTCGCTGGTGTTCCTGGCGCTGCTGTTGGTGCTGATCCCGATGCTGGCCAAGCAGCTGGTGCGTTTGTACGAGTTGGCGCCGCAGATGCTCGACTGGCTGCAGCACGTGGCCTTGCCGTGGGTGCAAAGCCGCCTGGGGCTGGCCGACGGTTTCTGGAAGTTCGACAAGATCAAGGCCGCTATCGGCGAGCATGTGGGCCAGACCACCGACATCGTCGGCGTGCTGCTGTCCCAGGCTACCGCCTCGAGCCTGGCGCTGATCGGCTGGCTGGCCAACCTGGTGCTGATCCCGGTGGTGGGCTTTTACCTGCTGCGTGACTGGGACCTGATGATGGCCAAGTTGCGCAGCCTGCTGCCGCGCCAGCGCGAACCGCAGGTGGTGGCACTGGCCGGCGAGTGCCACGAGGTGCTCGGCGCCTTCGTGCGCGGGCAACTGCTGGTGATGCTGGCGCTGGGCGTCATCTATTCCACCGGGCTGATGCTGGTGGGCCTGGAGCTCGGCCTGCTGATCGGCATGCTGGCAGGGCTGGCGGCCATCGTGCCGTACATGGGGTTCATCATTGGTATCGGTGCGGCGATCGTTGCCGGGTTGTTCCAGTTCGGCGGCGAGTTGTACCCGATGCTGGGCATTCTGGCGGTGTTCATGGTCGGCCAGGCGCTGGAGGGCATGGTGCTGACGCCGCTGCTGGTGGGCGACCGCATCGGCCTGCACCCGGTGGCGGTGATCTTCGCCATTCTTGCCGGCGGTGAGCTGTTCGGCTTTACCGGCGTGCTGCTGGCACTGCCGGTGGCGGCGGTGATCATGGTGCTGCTGCGCCATGTGCATGGGCTGTACAAGGAGTCGGACATGTATGCCGGGGAGATCGACCCGGACTTATAGCCAATCGCGGGGCAAGCCCGCTCCCACGAGCTGCGTGGGAGCGGGCTTGCCCCGCGATGCCTTCATTGCAACGCAACTGCTTGATTTTACTTGCGCTATTCCCCAGCCCGATTGTGCAGCCCGCGTTGCGGGTATAGACTTTGCACACTGTTCACCAAAGGCCCCCTGTGGTCCCTGCGACCACCCGCGAGCATGAAACCGATCCAGTTGCCCCTGGGTGTGCGTCTGCGCGATGACGCCACCTTCATCAACTACTACCCGGGCGCCAATGCCGCGGCATTGGGCTACGTCGAGCGGCTGTGCGAAGCCGACGCCGGCTGGACCGAGAGCCTCATCTATTTATGGGGCAAGCAGGGCGTGGGCCGTACCCACCTGCTGCAGGCCGCCACCCACCGTTTCCAGCAACTGGGCGAGCCGGCCGTCTACCTGCCCCTGGCGCAATTGCTCGACCGCGGCGTGGAGCTGCTCGATAATCTGGAGCAGTACGAGCTGGTGTGCATCGACGACCTGCACGTGATCGCCGGCAAGGCCGACTGGGAAGAGGCCATGTTCCACCTGTTCAACCGCCTGCGCGACAGCGGCCGGCGCCTGCTGCTGGCGGCCTCCAGTTCGCCGCGCGAGCTGCCGATCAAGCTGGCCGACCTCAAGTCGCGCCTCACCCTTGCGCTGATCTTCCAGATGCGCGGCATGTCCGACGAAGACAAGCTGCGCGCCCTGCAACTGCGTGCCTCGCGCCGCGGCCTGCACCTTACCGACGAAGTCGGCCACTTCATCCTCACCCGCGGTACCCGCAGCATGAGCGCGCTGTTCGACCTGCTCGAACGCCTCGACCAAGCCTCGCTGCAAGCCCAGCGCAAGCTGACCATCCCTTTCCTGAAAGAAACTTTGGGCTGGTAAGCCCCTGAAAACACGGCGCCAGAGCCTCTAAACAGAAAAGTCACATCTTTTTCGATAAAATTTGCAAATGGCCACGATAGAAGGCATAGTTTCCCCCTTCTAAAGGACTACAGACACGGTCGTGCCCATGCTGAAGCGCTTCGCACCCCTCGTGCCACTTGCACTTGTAACGCTACTGTTCGGTTGCGCCACCCAAGGCCCGGCCACCCAACCTCAGGATCACCGCCTGGTCACCGAGCAATCGGTCAAGACCAAGGCCGCCAACTCTTCCGTATTCACCGAGGAAGAACTGGCCAGCGAAGAAGACCTCGACGCCTTCTCCAGCAACAGCAAGCCTTATCAGCTCCCGGTGCTGGCCGACAGCATCCTCGAGCGCGGCATGTCGCTGATCGGTACCCGCTATCGCTTTGGCGGCACCTCCGAGAAGTCCGGCTTCGACTGCAGCGGTTTCATCGGCTACCTGTTCCGCGAAGAGGCCGGCATGAACCTGCCGCGCTCCACCCGCGAAATGATCAACGTCGACGCTCCCAAGGTTGCGCGCAACAAGCTCAAGCCGGGCGACCTGCTGTTCTTCAGCACCAATGGCCGTGGCCGCGTGAGCCACGCCGGTATCTATCTGGGCGACAACCAGTTCATCCACTCCAGCAGCCGCCGCAGCGGTGGTGTGCGCATCGACAACCTCGGCGATCGCTACTGGAGCAAGACCTTCATCGAAGCCAAACGCGCACTGGCCATGGCCCCGAGCACCCAGCTCTCGCGCAATTGATTTGATATCAAAATGCTGTACCCTGCCACGGCGGCGTAGCTGAAAAGCTCGCCGCCGTGCGTGTTTACGGAAAACGTCTAATCTAATTTCTCAACTCTTTTCATCTTCGGCCATGGCCGAAGCTTCCCTGACAGGATGTTCCTCTCATGGCGATGTTGGCGCGTTTCGCATTGCTTGCCCTCGCGGCCCTGCTGGCAGCCTGCTCCGGCCGTGCGCCGGCCCCGGCACCGGTCTACCCCCCTGTTACTTTCAATCAGCAGCCTGCATCGCCGGTGGCCGAAGACGTATTGTTCCGCGCCATCGGCCTGGTCGGCACGCCGTACCGCTGGGGTGGCAACACGCCGGACTCAGGTTTTGATTGCAGTGGCCTGATCGGCTATGTGTACCGTGATGCAGCCGGTATCAGCCTGCCACGCACCACCCGCGACATGATCGTCATGCGTGCCCCCAACGTCGACATCAATGCCCTGCAGTCGGGTGACCTGGTGTTCTTCGCCACCAATGGCGGCGGGCAGGTCAGCCATGCGGGTATCTATGTGGGCGAAGGGCGCTTCGTGCATGCGCCGTCCACTGGCGGCACGGTGCGCCTGGACTACCTGTCCAACAGCTACTGGGCCAAAGCCTACCTGCAAGCCAAGCGGGTACTGCCGCCAGGGCATCTGGCACAAAACCCCTGAGCGGCCTTAAATAGATACCTCCAGCCCACGACGGCGTTGACAACAATGGATCCTTCATCTCGCCATGAGGGAGCTCGCCGTGAGCAAGCTGCTGCGCACCTTTCAAAAAACCTTCAATTCCCTCGAGCAGGCCCGTCCCTTTGTGCGCCTGATCGACGATTTCATTCGTGACTACCCCGACCCCTTCATGCTGGCCAGTGGGCATGCCGCCGGCATCTTGCGCAAGCATCTGGGCAAGGCGCTGGATCCTCGCTTTGTCTGGTGGCATCAGTTCCATACGGCCAGTAACAGTCCCAGTAGCTTCACAGGTTGGCAACACAATGGGCCGCCTGTGCAGTCGTTGACCTTGACGCAATTGGTGGTGCAGCGATTCGAGCTGTACTTTCAGGAGGCGGTCGACGAGTTGCAGGTGTATGGCGGGTTCTATCGGCAAGGCGCTCAGGCGGCCTCGTTCGATGAGCGCAACGAACTGCGTCTGTTGCCGCGTGATGTGCAGGACGACTTGTGGGCGCTGGATTTTGGCGCCCGCTACCGCGACGCGATCAAGGCGTTCTGGGCCGGGAGCGGGCGGCACTTCAAGGTGCTGGCCAGGCTCAACCTGCTGGGGCAGGCGACTCGCGCCGAGCGGGCAATGCGAATCAGCACCGGCGATCTAGGGCTGATCCGGCAAATGCTGGGTGTCGAGGATGGTAGTGCCCCCCTCACATTGGCCCAACTGCAACGCGATACCGACAATGGCCCACTCACCGTCAGCCGCTATGAGGTTGGCCATGGCAGCCAGCCGTGGTTTTACAGCCTGGCCGCCGCGCACGGCCGCGTGCTGATGTACCTGCCTTGGTCGGCCGAGCCGCTGCGTGGCTTCGATTCCGAACAGGATATGGCCGGTTGGCTGCGCAAGCAGTTGCAGGCCCCCAAGGAGCGGGAAGCCTTCCTTCAGGCCGCTCGGGAAAGCGGTGCCGATCCGGCCCAGGTCAGGCGTATGCGCGACATCCTGCGCAGTATCGCCGACAGCCGCAACGACGAGACGGCTGAGGTACTGCTGAGCTACATGCGCCGCCATCTTGGCGGTAATTTTTTCGTCTACCTGGCCGAGCAGGCCGAGACGCAAATGCACCGCACCGCCGCGCTGATGCTGGACAATGCTGCATTGCGCAAGGCTATGTGGAGCGGCTACCTGTCGGTGTTCCTGAGGGTGTTCGGCAGTTTCGCGCCGCTGGGGTGGCCGATGTCCCTACTGCTGCTGGGTGCCTCCGTCGCGCGGCTAGCGCTGGATGTGGATGCCGCAGCCGATGCCGGCGACCTGAGCGCCCGCCAGGACGCCCTGCGTCGGGCTATGCTCGATACCCTGGGTGCGGCCTTCAGCCTGCTGGACTTAAGTTTTGGCTCCAGCTTCGCCTCGCTGAGTTATCAGGCACCTGCCCACGAGCTGGACGCCTCGCTGCAGCTATGGGATGCGGACTCCGACCCCGACCCCGAGCCGTTGGAAGACCTGGTCAGCAACCAGCTCGATGGCGCAGAGCTGGTCGAGGACGGTATATTCAAGGGGGTCAGTATCCACCAGGATGGCAGTTGCCGGATCAGCCTGGCTGGCTTGTCCTATCGCGTACGCTATAGCAGTGACTTGGCGAGCTGGCTGATAGTGCCAGAAGACAATCCGTTCGCCTTCACGGCACTGCGCCCGGTGCGCTTGAACGCCCAAGGGGAGTGGGAGCTGTTGGCGCCACCGCGGCTGCTGGGTGGCAGTCCGCCGTCAGCAGGCGTACTGCGCAGCCTGCCTTCGCCGTTCTGGGAGCGTTACGTGCAGGTTGATAAGGTCGCCAGCGGCAAACTCTCGGCGCGTGCCCGGGTACGCCAGAAGGCGTTGCTCACAGGCTTGCCGGTGCTGGAGCGTGGGCAGTTGCCGCAGACCGACGAACACGGCGTGCTTTGCATGCTGGTCGATGGCAAACCGGTGTATTCCTACCTGCAGCGGGGGGATGGTTTTCACAACGAACTGGTCGAGTTCTTCACCGATGAGGACTCACAGATCAACAAGGTGCTGCGCTACGGCAGCTACGAACACAGTGACACCGACAGCTACATCGCCAAGCTCGCCGACGCGCTGGAGGCATTGCCCACCAGCAACCGCGCCACCTTGTACCGCGGAGGCAACGCTGCACGCGGTACAGGCGGCGCCGCCTACCGTAACGGCCAGTTGAAGGTCGGTGACCTGCTGATCAATACCGACCTCACCTCGTTTACCGAGAACCCTTTTATTGTTCCTCAGTTTGCTGCCAAGCCATCGACCAGTGCTGGCCAGCACTGGTTGTTCGACGACAGCTCGGTGGTGTTCGAACTGCCCGCCGGGGCGTATCAGGGCGGTACCCCGATCAGCGCGTTCTCTATGTACTGGGAGGAAGCCGAAACCTTGTTTCTGCCTGGGCAGTATTTTCGCATCGAGCAGATCGAGCAATACCATGGCCCTGGCTACCACTTCATCCGTGTACTGCTCAGGCAGGTCTTACGGCCGCTCAGCGGGCCGGCCTACGACCTGCGCACCGGGGCCTTGTTCGACCGCGCGGTGATGCATGAACGGATCAGAACCCCCGCCCTGGCGCAGCGCTTCTTTCCCTAGTGTCCTGTCTCGGAAATACGTTCTCTTTTGGCGAGTGGCTTGGGTGTTCGGCCAAGGCGCCGCGACGAGTCATAGCAGGGCTATGGCAAGGAGTGGCAACGCAGGCCGGGCGCCCAAGACGCTGCCAAAAGTGAACAGCTTATTTCCGAGACAGGACACTAGTGTGGCATTTCTGAAACACCACACTCGTGCCGTTACGCCTGCTTGATCAGCAGTGCCACCCCCGGGAAGTACTGCCCCAGTTCGTTGTGCAACTTGCGGTAGGCATAGGGGAAGTACCAGGCCAGCGCGCAGGCGGTGTGCTTCTGCAGGTCGTCGACCAGGTCCTGCAGTTCCTCGGGGCTGGCGTGCTGGCCGGCTTTCCATGGCGTGACGAACAGCGCGCCGGCCTTCAGCTGGCTGGGGTAGGCGATGCACTTGGCCTGCAGGGCGGTTTCCAAAAGCGCGGTGGCCATGTCCAGGCGGGCGATGCGGGGGCTACGCTGGGCGGCATGCAGGTAGATGCTCGCTTCGCTGCTGCTGATCGACAAGTGGCAGCGTGCGTCACGTTCGCCCTCGTCGCGCTGCTTCTTGCTCAGCGATTGCTCCAATGCAGCCAGCTCGCCCTGCCAGGCCGCAGCGGCCAGCAAGCCGACGTTGGCAGCGGTGCCGTGCCAGTAGGGGGCGTCGTTGTCGCCCTGGAACTGGTTGATACGGTCGATGCAATCGACCCAGCGCTCCAGCGCCGGGCGCAGGAATTCCAGTTGCGGGTTGTTGATGATGAGGCCTTGCATGCTGCGCTCCTTGTGATTGTAATCGAGGTCAGCTCAAATGCTGGCTAAGTGATATCACTGCTTGCAGTGTGGCACAAGCCGGCGGATCGGCCATTGATCCAGGCCAGTAGTGCCTTCGTTCATTGACGCTCCCGGTGCAACCCTCTAACCTTCGCGCGTGTTTCAGGTGCCCTGCGAGCCGCGGTTCGGCGGGGTGAAACTGGGAAGCCGGTGGGCGCCAGCAAGGCGCGATTCCGGCGCTGCCCCCGCAACGGTAAACGAGTCGATGCCGCGCACGGCCACTGGGGTATACCACCCGGGAAGGCGCGCAGGCAGGGCCCATGGCCCACTCGTCAGCCCGGAGACCGGCCTGCAAACTGCCAACGGCATCACGGAGGGTGATGCGCGGAGCGATGTGGCCTGTGCCACGGCCCCTGCGCGTTCTCCGTCTGCCCGCCTTTTACCTGCTGCCATGGCGCGGCAGCCTCGCGGAGACCCCTGATGAGCGAACCCACCGAACGCGACGAACGCCACCTGGCGCGCATGCAGCGCAAGAAGGCGATCATCGACGAGCGCATCGCCAATTCCCCCAACGAATGTGGCCTGCTGCTGGTACTGACCGGCAACGGCAAGGGCAAGAGCAGCTCGGCCTTCGGCATGCTCGCCCGGGCCCTGGGCCATGGCATGCAGTGCGGCGTGGTGCAGTTCATCAAGGGCCGCAACAGCACCGGCGAAGAGCTGTTCTTCCGCCGCTTCCCCGAGCAGGTGCGCTACCACGTGATGGGCGAGGGCTTCACCTGGGAAACCCAGGACCGCCAGCGCGACATCGCCGCCGCCGAAGCCGCCTGGGCGGTGTCGCGCCAGCTGCTGCAGGATGAGTCGGTGCAGTTCGTGGTGCTCGACGAGCTGAACATCGCCCTCAAGCACGGCTACCTCGACCTCGACCAGGTGTTGAGCGATATCCAGGCACGCCCGCCGATGCAGCACGTGATCGTCACCGGCCGTGCGGCCAAGCCCGAAATGATCGAGCTGGCCGACACCGTCACCGAAATGGGCATGCTCAAGCACGCCTTCCAGGCCGGTATCCGCGCGCAAAAGGGCGTGGAACTGTGAGCCAGCCCCGTCACTGCCCCGCAGTGCTGATTGCCGCCCCGGCCTCGGGCCAGGGCAAGACCACCGTCACCGCCGCCCTGGCCCGCCTGCACCGCAACCTCGGGCGCAAGGTGCGGGTGTTCAAGTGCGGCCCGGACTTTCTCGACCCGATGATTCTCGAGCGCGCCAGTGGCGCGCCGGTGTACCAGCTCGACTTGTGGATGATCGGCGCCGACGAGAGCCGCCGGCTGTTGTGGGAAGCTGCGGCGGACGCCGACCTGATCCTGATCGAGGGCGTGATGGGGCTGTTCGATGGCACCCCGTCCAGCGCCGACCTTGCCCGCCACTTCGGCGTGCCGGTGCTGGCAGTAATCGACGGCACCGCCATGGCCCAGACCTTCGGCGCCCTGGCCCTGGGCCTGGCGCATTACCAGCGCGACCTGCCGTTCGCCGGCGTGCTGGCCAACCGGGTCGGCAGCCTGCGCCACGCGCAGTTGCTCGAAGGCAGCCTGACCGAAGGGCTGCGTTGGTACGGCGGGCTGTCCCGCGAGCGCGGCATCGAACTGCCAAGCCGCCACCTGGGCCTTGTGCAGGCCAGCGAGCTGAACGACCTGGACGCACGCCTGGACGCCGCCGCCGAGGCCCTGGGGGCCAGCTGCGATGCCGCATTGCCGCCGCCGGTCAGCTTTGCTGCGCCCACACCGCAAGCGGTTGCCCAGAACCTTGCCGGGGTGCGTATCGGCGTGGCCCGCGACGAAGCGTTCGCCTTCACCTACGGCGCCAACCTGGAGCTGCTGCGCAACCTTGGCGCGCAGCTGCAATTCTTCTCGCCGCTGCACGACCACGAGCTACCAACGGTAGACAGCCTGTACCTGCCCGGCGGCTACCCCGAGCTGCATCACCATGCCCTGGCGGCCAACGCGCCGATGCTCGAAGCCATCCGCGCCCACCACCAGCAGGGCAAGCCGCTGCTGGCTGAATGCGGCGGCATGCTCTACCTGCTCGATGCGCTGACGGATGTGGCCGGCGAACGCGCCGAGCTGCTCGGTTTGCTGCCGGGCGAGGCAACCATGCAGAAGCGCCTGGCGGCTCTGGCGCTGCAGGCGGTCGAGCTGCCCGAAGGCACCCTGCGCGGGCACACCTACCACCACTCGCTGACCACCACCGCGCTGGAGCCCATCGCCCTCGGTCTGAGCCCCAACGGCGGGCGTGGCAACGAGGCGGTCTACCGCCTGGGGCGCCTGACCGCGTCCTACGTGCACTTCTACTTCCCGTCCCACCCAGAAGCGGCGGCGGCGCTGCTGCGGCCATGAGCGAACACGCCTACAGCGCCACAGAGCGCGCGGCCATCTACCGCGCCATCGGCGAGCGTCGCGACATGCGCCACTTCGCCGGCGGCGAAGTGGCCCCCGAGCTGCTCGGCCGCCTGCTGGCCGCCGCACACCAGGCCCCCAGTGTCGGCCTGATGCAGCCCTGGCGCTTCATCCGCATCAGCCAGCGCGAGCTGCGCGGGCGCATCCAGGCGCTGGTCGAGCAAGAGCGGGTGCGCACCGCCGAGGCGCTGGGCGAGCGTTCCGATGAATTCATGAAGCTCAAGGTCGAAGGCATCAACGACTGCGCCGAAGTGCTGGTGGCCGCGTTGATGGACAACCGCGAGCCGCACATCTTCGGCCGCCGCACCCTGCCCGAGATGGACCTCGCCTCGCTGGCCTGCGCCATCCAGAACCTGTGGCTGGCAGCGCGAAGCGAGGGCTTGGGTATGGGCTGGGTGTCACTGTTCGACCCGCAGGCGCTGGCTGAGCTGTTGGGCATGCCGGCCGGGGCCAAACCGGTGGCGGTGCTGTGCCTGGGGCCGGTGAGCGAGTTCTACCCGGCGCCGATGCTGGTGATGGAAAACTGGGCCGAAGAACGGCCCCTGAGCGAAATGCTGTACGAAAACCAATGGGGAGACCGGCCATGAGCGTGGCCCTGCTGACTGTCGCAGGCGTGGCCCTCGACGCCTTGCTGGGCGAGCCCCGGCGCCGCCACCCGCTGGTGGGCTTCGGCAACCTGGCGGCGAACATCGAGCGGCGCCTGAACACCGGTGGCCGCGGCTGGCGCAGCCATGGCGTCAGCGCCTGGTTCATTGCCGTGGTGCCACTGACCCTGCTGGCGCTGCTGCTGTCGTGGCTGCCGTACATCGGCTGGCTGGTGGACGCGCTGGCGCTGTATTGCGCGCTGGGGCTGCGCAGCCTGGGCGAGCATGTAATGCCGGTGGCGCAGGCCCTGCGCCAGGGTGACCTTGAACAGGCACGCAAGCGCGTGGGCTACCTGGTCAGCCGTGAAACCCGCGAACTGGACGAGCCCGCCGTGGCCCGCGCGGCCACCGAGTCGGTGCTGGAAAACGGCAGCGATGCGGTGTTTGCTGCCTTGTTCTGGTTCGTCGTGGCCGGGGCGCCGGGGGTGGTGCTGTACCGCCTGAGCAATACCCTGGATGCTATGTGGGGCTATCGTAACGAACGCTTCGAGCGCTTTGGCTGGTGCGCCGCGCGCATCGACGATGTACTCAATTACATCCCCGCGCGGCTGGTAGCGCTGACCTACGCGCTGCTGGGCAAAACTCGCTTGGCCTGGCGCTGCTGGCACCAACAGGCGCCGCTGTGGGACAGCCCCAACGCCGGCCCGGTGATGGCCGCCGGTGCTGGGGCGCTGGGGGTGGAACTGGGCGGCCCTGCGGTGTACCACGGCGAACTGCACGAGCGCCCGCGCCTGGGCGAGGGGCCAATGGCCGATGCCCAGGCCATCGAGCGCGGCTGGCAGCTGGTGCAGCGCGGCGTCTGGTTGTGGCTGCTGGTGATCTGTGTGGGGGCTTACCTGAATGCTTGAACACGGTGGCCGCCTGTTGCGGGCGGTGAAGCAGTACGGCATCGCCCGGGAAGACTGGCTCGACCTGTCCAGCGGCATTGCGCCGTGGCCGTTCCCGGTCCCGCCGATTGCGCCGGATGCCTGGGCCCGCCTGCCAGAAACCGAAGACGGCCTCGAGCAGGCGGCGCGCCAGTACTACGGCGCCCGTCACCTGCTGGCGGTGGCGGGCTCGCAGGCCGCGATCCAGGCCCTGCCGACGCTGCGCCCGGCCGGGCGGGTCGGGGTGCTCTCGCCCTGTTATGCCGAGCATCCGCAGGCCTGGCAGCGGGGCGGGCATCAGCTGGTCGAACTGGATGAAAGCCAGGTCGATGGCGAGCTTGAGCGCCTTGACGTGCTGGTGCTGGTCAACCCCAACAACCCCACCGGGCAACGGGTGTCGCGTGAGCGCCTGCTGGCCTGGCATGCGCGGTTGGCCGAGCGCGGTGGCTGGTTGCTGGTCGATGAAGCTTTCATGGACAACACCCCGGAACAAAGCGTGGTCGATTGCGCCGAACGCCCGGGGCTGATCGTGCTGCGCTCGTTCGGCAAGTTCTTCGGCCTGGCCGGTGTGCGGTTGGGTTGCGTGGTCGCGCAGCCTGCGCTGTTGCAACGCCTGGCCGATTTGCTCGGGCCCTGGACCGTCAGCGGCCCGGCCCGGGTGCTGGGGCAAAGCTGCTTTGCCGACCGGGCTGCGCACCAGGCCCAGATACAGCGTTGCGCGCAGGCCAGCCAGCGCCTGGCCGGGCTGTTAACCAGCAGCGGCCTGCCACCTGGCGGCGGCTGCGACCTGTTCCAGTACGTGCGTAGTGAAAGCGCTGCCAGGCTGCATGACTTTCTCGCCCGCCGCGGCATCCTCGTGCGCCTGTTCACTCAGCCTGCTGCCGTGCGCCTGGGCCTGCCCGCCTGTGCGGCGGACGAACAGCGCCTGGCCCTGGCCCTGGCCGATTACCAGAAGGAAACGGCATGACCACCCTCATGGTGCAAGGCACCACCTCCGACGCCGGCAAGAGCACCCTGGTGACCGCCCTGTGCCGCTGGCTGCTGCGCCAGGGCATTGCCGTGGTGCCGTTCAAGCCGCAGAACATGGCGCTGAACAGCGCGGTGACCGCCGACGGCGGCGAGATCGGCCGCGCCCAGGCGGTGCAGGCCCAGGCCTGCCGGCTGGCGCCGCACACCGACATGAACCCGGTGCTGCTCAAGCCCAACAGCGACACCGGCGCCCAGGTGATCGTGCATGGCCGTGCGTTCACCAGCATGAACGCGGTGGCTTACCACGGCTACAAAACCATCGCCATGCAGGCGGTGCTGGCTTCCCATGAGCGGTTGAACCGCAGCTATGACGTGGTCATGGTCGAAGGCGCAGGCTCGCCTGCCGAGATCAACCTGCGTGCCGGCGACATCGCCAACATGGGCTTTGCCGAGGCGGTCGACTGCCCGGTGATCCTGGTGGCCGACATCAACCGTGGCGGGGTGTTCGCCCACCTGGTCGGCACCCTCGAGCTGCTTTCGCCGAGCGAGCAGGCGCGGGTGCAGGGTTTTGTCATCAACCGCTTCCGTGGCGACATTTCCCTGCTGCAACCGGGCCTGGACTGGCTGGAGCAGCGCACCGGCAAGCCGGTGCTGGGTGTGCTGCCATTCGTTACCGACCTGCACCTTGAAGCTGAGGACGGCATCGACCGGCGCCAGGGGCAAAAGGGCGAGCGGGTGCTGAAGGTGATCGTCCCGGTGCTGCCGCGTATCAGCAACCACACCGACTTCGACCCGTTGCGCCTGCACCCGCAGGTGGACTTGCAGTTCATCGGCCCGGGCGAGCCGATCCCGCCCGCCGACCTGATCATTTTGCCCGGCTCCAAGAGCGTGCGCGGCGACCTGGCCCAACTGCGAGCCCGTGGCTGGGACACCGCCATCGTCCGGCACCTGCGTTATGGCGGCAAGCTGATCGGCATCTGCGGCGGCCTGCAGATGCTCGGCCGGCAGGTGCACGACCCGCTGGGCCTCGAAGGGCCGGCAGGCGCAAGCGATGGTTTGGGGCTGCTGGACTACGAGACTGTGCTGGAGGCAGAAAAGCAGTTGCGTAACGTTGCCGGCACCTTGGCGCTGGAGCACTCGCCGGTGGCTGGTTATGAAATCCATGCCGGTGTCACCCGAGGCCCCGCGCTCGAACAACCGGCCGTGCAGCTGGCCGATGGCCGCTGCGACGGCGCCATCAGCACCGACGGGCAAATCCTCGCCACTTACCTGCATGGCCTGTTCGAAGGCACCCAGTCGTGCGCCGCGCTGCTGCGCTGGGCGGGGTTGGAAGACGTGCAGCCCGTCGACTACGAGGCCCTGCGCGAGCGCGATATCGAGCGCCTGGCCGACCTGATCGAACAGCACCTGGACACCGAACGCCTGCGCCAGTTGTGTGGGGTCGCCCATGCGTAACCTGATTCTTGGCGGTGCCCGCTCGGGCAAGAGCCGCCTGGCCGAGCAACTGGCGGTGGCCAGTGGCCTTGCGGTCACCTACATCGCCACCAGCGAGCCGCTGGATGGCGAAATGAACGAGCGGGTGCGCCTGCACCGCGAGCGCCGCCCGGCCGACTGGGGCCTGATCGAAGAGCCCCTGGCCCTGGCCGCCGTGCTGCGCGCCGAGGCCGCCGAAGGGCGCTGCCTGCTGGTGGACTGCCTGACCCTGTGGCTGACCAACCTGCTGATGCTCGACGACCCGCAGCGCCTGGCCGCCGAGCGCGACGCGCTGCTCGACTGCCTGGAAACGCTGCCCGGCACCCTCATTCTGGTCAGCAACGAAACCGGCCTGGGCGTGGTGCCCATGGGCGAGCTGACCCGACGATATGTCGATGCCGCCGGCCTGTTGCACCAGGCCGCTGCCGAGCGCTGCCAGCGCGTGGTGCTGACCGTGGCGGGCCTGCCGCTGATGCTCAAGGGCCCTGCGCTGTGAGCAGAATGACTTGGCCACTTCCACATCTAACCGCGATACCGCCTGCCTTTTTCGCATCCCTTCAAGGACCTGCCCAATGACCCAGATGTGGTGGCGTGATGCCTGCCAACCCCTCGACACCGCCGCCATGGACCAAGCCCGCGCCCGTCAGCAACAACTGACCAAACCCGCCGGCTCCCTCGGCCAGCTCGAAGGCCTGGCGATTCGCCTGGCCGGCTTGCAGGGCCGTGAGCGCCCGGCGCTGGAACAGGTCGCCATCACCATCTTTGCCGGTGACCACGGCGTGGTGGCGGAGGGCATCTCGGCTTACCCGCAAGCGGTTACCGGGCAGATGCTGGGCAACTTCGTCAACGGTGGCGCAGCGATCAGCGTGCTGGCGCGCCAACTGGGGGCCACGCTGGAGCTGGTTGACCTCGGCACCATCGACCTGGCCTTGCAACTGCCGGGCGTGCACCACCTGCGCCTGGGCGCCGGCACCGCCAACTTCGCTCGCCAGCCGGCAATGACCGACCCGCAACTGGCCGCCGCCCTGCAGGCCGGCCGTGACAGCGGCCTGCGCGCGGCGGCACAAGGCGCGCAGCTGTTCATCGGCGGCGAGATGGGCATTGGCAACACCACTGCCGCCGCAGCCCTGGCCAGCACCTTGCTGGGTTGCCCGGCGCATGAGCTGAGTGGCCCGGGCACTGGCCTGGACAGTGCCGGTGTGCGGCACAAGGCCGAGGTGATCGAGCGCGCCCTGATACTGCATGGCCTGCGTCCCGACCAGCCGCTACAGGCCCTGGGCTGTGTTGGTGGCTTCGAGATCGCCGCGTTGGCCGGCGCCTACCTGGCCTGTGCCCAGCAGGGCGTCGCGGTGCTGGTGGACGGCTTCATCTGCAGCGTCGCCGCCCTGGTGGCGGTGCGCCTGAACCCCCAGTGCCAGCCTTGGCTACTTTTCGCCCATCAAGGTGCCGAACCTGGCCACAAGGCTTTGCTGGCGGCGCTCGAGGCCGAGCCGTTGCTGGCCCTCGGCCTGCGCCTGGGCGAAGGCAGCGGCGCCGCCCTGGCCGTACCGCTGCTGCGCCTGGCCTGTGCCCTGCACGGGCAGATGGCGACCTTCGCCGAAGCTGCAGTCGCGGACCGCCCGGCATGATCCTCGACCTGCTGCGCCATGGTGAAACCGAACTGGGCGGCGGCCTGCGCGGCAGCCTGGACGATGCCCTGACCGAGCACGGTTGGGTGCAGATGCGCCAGGCCGTTGCCACGGCTGGCCCGTGGGATGTGCTGGTGAGTTCGCCGCTGCAGCGCTGCGGGCTGTTCGCCGATGAGTTGGGCGCGCGCCTGGGTTTGCCGGTGCAGCGCGAGGCCGGGGTGCGCGAGCTGCACTTCGGTGAGTGGGAAGGGTGCAGCGCCGCGCAGATCATGCAAACCCAGCCTGATGCGTTGGGGCAGTTCTGGAATGACCCTTACGCCTTCACCCCGCCTGCCGGCGAGCCGGTGCTGGATTTTGCCGAGCGCGTCTTGGGCAGTATCGCCAGGCTGGCGGGCGAACATGCCGGCAAGCGGGTACTGCTGGTGACCCATGGCGGGGTCATGCGCTTGCTGCTGGCGCGGGCCCGTGGCTTGCCGCGTGAGCAACTGCTGCAGGTCGAGGTCGGTCATGGGGCCTTGGTGCGCTTGAGCGTGGCTGCTGATGGCCAACTGCGCGAGGGCGTTTGAGATGCTGCCGTTCTGGATCGCCTTGCAGTTTCTCAGCAGCGTGCCGGTGAGTTTGCCGGGCATGCCGGCGCCTCGGGAGATGGGGCGTTCGCTGTTGTTCTATCCGCTGGTCGGGCTGTTGTTCGGTTTGCTGCTGTGGTTGGTCAGTTGCCTGTTGCAGGGCGCGCCGGCACCTTTGCATGCGGCTTTGCTGCTGGCGCTGTGGGTGCTGCTCAGTGGCGGCTTGCACCTGGACGGCCTGGCTGACAGTGCCGATGCCTGGGTGGGCGGGTTTGGTGATCGCGAGCGGACCTTGCAGATCATGAAAGACCCGCGTAGCGGGCCGATCGCGGTTGTTACGCTGGTGCTGGTGCTGCTGCTGAAGTTCTGTGCGTTGTGGGTGCTGGTGGAGCGAGGCGCGGGTGGCTGGCTGGTGCTGGCGCCGGTGGTCGGGCGGGCGGCGATGCTTGGGTTGTTTCTTTCTACGCCTTACGTACGGGCCGGTGGCTTGGGGGCGGCGCTGGCTGAGCACTTGCCGCGTCGGGCTGCTGCCTGGGTGCTGGGTGGTTGTGCGTTGGGCTGTTTGCTGCTTGGTGGTTGGGTGGTGATGTTGCTGGTGCTGGGGGTGTTTGCCTGGCTGCGGTTTTTGATGTGCCGGCGGTTGGGGGGGGCTACTGGGGATACGGCTGGGGCGCTGCTGGAATTGTTGGAGTTGGCTGTGGTGGTTGGGCTTGCATTGGGTTGATTGGTGTTTCCCGATTTATATCTTGTGGTAGACGCTGTTGATCTCTTTTAAGTTGTATTAGTTGGTTTTTGAAGTTGTATGCGCATTCATTATTTGTATTGACGCTTATTCACCTTTCCGCCCTTACGGCGGGTTACTTTTTTTCGTGGAAAAAAGTAACCAAAAACCGTGCGCTCCATTCATCCGGCCCCTGCGCTGCGCTCCGGGGTTCCCTCACTCCGGGCTTGCTCCGGGGGTACGCGCCGACGGGCCGTCCCTGGCCCGATCGGCGCTCGACCGGCATCCATGCCGGTCGCCCCCCTACGCAATCCCTGCGTTCGGCCTCCTGAAGTCGCGAAGTTAGTGGTGGCGCCTGGGCTGGCGCAGCTAACCGCTAGTTGCCACCGTGGGAACTCAGGATTGAATCGCGGGGCAAGCCCGCTCCCACGTGGTTCAGCGTGCGCAGTTCTAACGTGGGAGCGGGCTTGCCCCGCGATGGCGTCAGAACAAACAACACATCAACAACAATTAAACCAATATCCCAGCTCTTGATCTGGCTCTTGATCTGGCTCTTGATCTGGCTCTTGATCTTGCTTCTAAGCGCGCAATAGCTCAGGCAACACAAATCGCGACTTCAGGAGGCCGAGCGTAGGGATTGCGTAGGAGGGCGACCGGCATGGATGCCGGTCGAGCGCCGATCGGGCCAGGGACGGCCCGTCGGCGCGTACCTCCGGAGCAAGCCCGGAGCGAGGGAACCCCCGAAGCGCAGCGTAGGGGGCCGGATGATGGGAGCAGGCGGTTTTGCTTACTTTTGCCAAGACAAAAGTAAGCCGCCGTAAGGGCGGAAAGGTGATTAAAAGCCGCTATCGTCAATGAATGCGCATACATCTCCGAAAGCAATCACCATAAAGCCCCGAACCCAAACCCGAATCCCAAAAATCCGAAACACCTTGCAACACCCAAAAAGCGGGTATATACACATACCCATGCTGACCAGCGAATGCATCTGCACCCACCTCCGTCGCGCCGCCCGCGGTGTAAGCCGACACTACGACGAAGCCCTAGCCGGCTTCGGCATCAACGTCGCCCAGTTTTCCCTGCTGCGCTGCGTACAACGGCTGGACAAACCCAGCATCACCACCCTGGCCGAAGCCATGGGCCTGGAACGCAGCACCCTGGGCCGCAACCTGCGGGTGCTGGAGGCCGAAGGCCTGGTACAGCTCGCGGACGGCGACGACCAACGCAACCGCCTGGTGTTGCTGAGCGAAGAGGGCAGGGCACGCCTGCAAGCCGCCCAGCCCGCCTGGGAACACGCCCAGGCACAACTGGTGACGCAACTGGGCGATGGCCAGCGCGACATGCTGGTACGCCTGCTGGAACAGCTTGCCTGAACAAAAACGACTATAAGCGGGTATATACCCGCATAAACCTTGCGATGGGCTGGAGACAACGACAATGACATCCC
The DNA here is from genome assembly GCF_019139835.1 of Pseudomonas xanthosomatis. NCBI lineage: Bacteria > Pseudomonadati > Pseudomonadota > Gammaproteobacteria > Pseudomonadales > Pseudomonadaceae > Pseudomonas > Pseudomonas xanthosomatis. The sequence continues at coordinate 2,200,250 of NZ_CP077075.1, forward strand.
TGTGGCGGACCAGCGGTTGGATATTACTCGGGGCAGCGCTGATCCTGGCGCTGTCGCTGGGCGTGCGGCATGGCTTCGGCCTGTTCCTCGCGCCGATGAGCGCCGAGTTCGGCTGGGGCCGCGAAGTGTTCGCCTTCGCCATCGCCCTGCAAAACCTCATCTGGGGGCTGGCCCAGCCGTTTGCCGGCGCCCTGGCCGACCGCCTGGGAGCGGCCAAGGTGGTGATCGTCGGCGGCATCCTGTACACCGCAGGCCTGGTGCTGATGGGGATGGCCGACTCGGCCTGGTCGCTGTCGCTCAGCGCCGGGTTGCTGATCGGCATCGGCCTGTCCGGCACCTCGTTCTCGGTCATCCTCGGCGTGGTGGGCCGCGCCGTGCCGGCTGAAAAACGCAGCATGGCCATGGGCATCGCTAGCGCTGCCGGCTCCTTCGGCCAGTTCGCCATGCTGCCCGGCACCCTTGGGCTGATCCAGTGGCTGGGCTGGTCCGCCGCGCTGTTGGTGCTGGGGCTGCTGGTGGCGCTGATCGTGCCTTTTGTCGGCCTGCTGCGCGACAAGCCGCTGCCGGCCCACGGCAACGAGCAGACCCTCGGCCAGGCGCTGCGCGAAGCCTGCTCGCACTCAGGCTTCTGGCTGCTGGCGCTGGGCTTTTTCGTCTGCGGCTTTCAGGTGGTGTTCATTGGCGTGCACCTGCCGGCCTACCTGGTCGATCAGCACCTGCCGGCCACCACCGGCACCACGGTGCTGGCGCTGGTGGGCTTGTTCAACATCGTCGGTACCTACACCGCTGGTTGGCTGGGCGGGCGTATGTCCAAGCCGCGCCTGCTGACTGCGCTGTATCTGTTGCGCGCGGTGGTGATCGTGTTGTTCCTGTGGGCGCCGGTGAGCCAGTTCAGCGCCTACCTGTTCGGTGTCGCCATGGGCCTGTTGTGGCTGTCGACGGTACCTCTGACCAACGGCACCGTGGCCACGCTGTTCGGTGTGCGCAACCTGTCGATGCTCGGCGGTATCGTGTTCCTGTTCCACCAGTTGGGTGCCTTCCTGGGCGGCTGGCTGGGCGGCGTGGTGTATGACCACACCGGCAGCTACGAGCTGGTCTGGCAGATCTCGATCCTGCTCAGCCTGCTGGCCGCCGCGCTCAACTGGCCGGTGCGCGAGCGCCCGGTGGCGCGCCTGCAGGCGCAGGCGGCATGAACCGGCAACTGGCGCGCGGCCTGTTGGCCCTGGCTGCGCTGCTGGTGCTGGCCCTGGTGTGGTGGGGCTGGCACAAGGGCGGGTTGGCGCTGATGCAGTTGGGCATGAGCCTGTGTTAGGGGCTACCCTGCACCTTCATGGAACCGTTTTAGGGAGTACCCGATGAAGCGCGCGCACTGGCTGATGATTCCCCTGCTGGCCCTGGCCGCCAGCAGTTCAAGCTGGGCGGCAGGCTGCCCGGCACTGCTGCAGGGCAGCCTGCCCGAGCTGCGTGGCAAGGAGCAGATCGACCTGTGCCAGCGCTACGCCGGCAAGCCGCTGGTGGTGATCAATACCGCCAGCTATTGCGGTTTTGCCCCGCAGTTCGAGGGCCTCGAGACCACCTATAAGGCCTACCACGGGCAGGGCTTGGAAATGCTCGGGGTGCCGTCCAACGACTTCAAGCAGGAAGACGCCGACGCCGAGAAAACCGCCAAGGTCTGCTACGCCAACTACGGCGTCACCTTCACCATGAGCAAGACCCAGGCGGTGCGCGGCAAGGATGCAATCCCGCTGTTCGTCGAGCTGGCGCGCCAGAGCAGCGCGCCGAAGTGGAATTTCTACAAGTACGTGGTGGACCGCAAAGGCAAGGTGGTCGGCAGCTTCTCCAGCCTGACCAAGCCTGACGACCCGGCATTCACTGCAGCCATCGAAAAGGCCATCGCCTCGCAACCCTAGTGCGGGTGCACGGTGAGCGCTACCAACCGCAGCACCACCGGTCGCACCATCAGTACACAGACGAAGGCCACCGGCATCGCCAGCTGATAGGCGTTGAGCACGTTGTGCAGGTACTGGGCGTCGACGCCGGCATTGGCGGCGGTGATCACGAAGCACATCAGCAGCGCCATGATCGCCGACATGTAGAAGGCGAACACGTACGGCGTGGCGGCGGGGCGCAGCTTGCGCCGGCTGCGGGTGGAAGACAGTTCGGTCATGAAAACTCCCGGGCAGGTGAATGAGCCGGCAGGTTAGCAATGCGCCGGCTGCCTGCTGTAGACCTTGGATACTGAGTTCTTTATAAAGAGAAACTTACGAATCCAGGGGGCGGCATGGATCTGCTTAACGCCATTCGCAGTTTCATCAAGGTGGTCGAGGCCGGCAGCATCGCCGGCGGTGCCCGCGCATTGGGCTTGAGCCCGGCAGCGGTCAGCCAGAACCTGGCACGGCTGGAGGCACACCTGCAGGTGCGCCTGCTGTCGCGCACCACCCGCAGCATGGCCCTGACGCCGGCCGGTAGCCTGTACTACGAGCGCGTAAGCCATATCGAGCGCGACCTGGCCATGGCCGAGCAGGCGGTCACCACCCCTGACAGCGAGCCCCAGGGCCGGCTGTGCATCGCCACCACTTCAGCCTTTGGCCGGCATGTGCTGGCGCCGCTGATTCCGGCGTTCGCCGCGCGCTACCCGCTGCTTTCGATAGAGTTGGTGATGACTGACCGCAAGGTGAACCATGCCCGCGAAGACGTCGATGTCAGCCTGCGTATCACCCCGCAACTGGAAGACCACCTGCTGGCCCGGCATATCGCCCGCATTCCTTTTATCTGCTGCGCTTCGCCCGGCTACCTGGCCGCAGCAGGCAGGCCTGCCACGCCCGAGGCGTTGCGCGAGCACCGCTGCCTGGTGTTCCGCTACCCGGTGGATGGCCGCTTTCTCACCTGGGGCTTCATGCGTGACGAACTGCGTTTCGAGGCGCAGTTCGGCCCGGTACTGATCAGTGACGATGTCGACGCCCTGACCCAGATGGCGCTCAACGACGGCGGCATCACCCGCCTGGCCGAGTTCATCGTGCGCCCGCACCTGGACGCCGGCCGGCTGGTGCCGCTGTTCGAGTACAGCAGTGGTGCCGAGGCGTATGCGCGCACCGAACCGATGGACATCTACCTGTGCCTGGCCGACCGTTTCGCCATGACCGCCAAAGTGCGGGCGTTTACCGATTACCTGCAGCAGGCCCTGGGCGGGCGTTGGCCCGTGCAGGCATGAAAAAACCGCCTCGAGGGCGGTTTTTCATGCAGCGATTACACCTTAGAAGCGGTAGGTCAGCGAAGCACCAACGCCGTGGGCGCTGTTTTCGTACTTGGCCTGGTAGCTGCCTCTCAGGCCTGCTTCAGTCGGGGAGCCCGGCTGGTTGTTGACCTTGGTGTCCTCTTCCCACAGGTAGGAGTAGGCCACGTCGATGGTCAGGTCATCCGATGGGCTCCAGCCGGCACCGAGGCTGAAGATCTTGCGATCGCCGGTGGGGATGCGCGGGGAGCGGTCGTGGTTGTTGGTCGGCGACTGGTCCACCGAGAAACCGGTGCGCAGTACCCACTGCTTGTTGACCTTGTACGAAGCGCCGATGGCGTGGGCCCAGGTGTCGTGCCAGTTCTGTTCTTCGGTGATGGTCGAGAACTGCCCGGCCGCGCCGGTGATGCCTTCGTTGTTGACCGTGATGTTTTCCAGGCGGCTCCAGCGCGTCCAGGTGCTGCCGGCGTACAGGGTCCACTGGTCATCCAGCTCGTGGGTGATCGATAAGTCCACCGACTCCGGGGTCTTGATCTTCAGGGTGGCATCGTACTTGTTGCCATCCTGGCCGAGCAGCGGGTAGCTGATCTTGGTCTTGCCTTCGAGCTTGTAGTCCACCATCGAGTGGTAGGTCAGGCCCAGGCGAGTGCGATCGGTGGCTTGCACCATGATGCCGATGTTGTAGCCGACAGCAGTGTCGTCGCCCTTGATCTTCACCTCGCCATCGCCCGGTTGCAGCGGCGGCGCGAGGCTGGCCAGGTTCGAGCCCAGCTCACCTTCTATACGGTTGATGGTCGGACCGAAACCGATCGAAACCTTGTCGTTGAAGGCATAGCTTACGGTTGGCTGGAAGGTGATGACCTGAACGTGGCTTTTCTTGCCCCAGTAGCGGGCGGCATCGTCGCTGCCGTAGTCGGTCACCAGGCCAAACGGCACGTAGACGCCGAAACCGACGCTCCAGTTATCGTCCAGTGGCTTGACGTAGTAGCCCATAGGCACACCGACGAGCGGAACCATGTCACCGTCGGTTTCCCCCCCTTTGCTGCTGCCCGGGCCCGAGATATCGGACTTGGCGATCACGGCAGCGGCGCCCACGGTGATCTGCTCGCGCTTGAGGCGCGACATACCGGCAGGGTTGCCATACACGGTGCTGGCATCTTCGGCAGAAGAAGAACGACCCGCGAAACCTGTCCCCATGCCGCTGATGCTTTGTTCGTTCAGCGCGAAACCGCTGGCGAACAGTTGGCTGGAAGCGACCGCAACTGCGACGCCGAGGGAGGTCTTGAGCATTGCTTTTTTCATTATTAGAAACTCCTTGGGTTCTCCGGGGCGAAAAGCTACCAACAAATCACGCTCCACGCTATAGGCTAAAACGCAGGAGATAGAGCGGTTTTGTAGGACAATCCGACCAAAATTCCCTTTTTTCCGGTTCTAAATGTGAGTGCTTCTCAGCAGGCCTGAACGTGAGCAGGTTCGATGCAGTGTTGCCAGGCCTGGGTGAAGTCGCGCAGGCGGCCTTGCGGGTGGAAGGTCTGGCGCCAGATACGCGCAAGGCCCAGCAGGTCGTCGGCCGCAGGCAGTGGCGTGGCCTGTTCCTCGATCAGCATCCAGGCGATGGCCGTGGCGTAGCGCAGGTTGACGGTAAGTTCCAGGTGCGGGCCGCCCAAGAAGGCGTGCTGGCTGGCCAGGCCGCGGACCAGGCTGGCAAGTTCAGGGTCGCGGGCAAGGTAGTGGTCCCACAGCACGCGGTGGCGTTGCCCGGTGATGCGGTACAGGCCGTGGCCACGCCGGTCGTGCAGGGCGGAGCCCAGGGCTGACTGGCTGGCGGCAACGCCCAGTAACAATGCTTCGGCGCTTTCGCAGTGGCGGTTCAGGTAGATCAGCGTCGGCCGTATCACGTATTGGCTCAACTCGTTCGCAGCAATGCCCATGATGCCCTCATATGGAAAGGGCCGACGGGCGCTGGAGCTTGGCAGCTGGTGAGTGGTCAGGCCCGCCGGAAGCGGTCAGGGCCGCTCGAGTTGAAGTGTAGTGTGATAAGCGTGATGTAAAGGGCTGTTTTTAAATCGATTGCAGCCTGATGGTACGGGGCATATGCCCGCTGGCGATTAAGCCAAGAACCATCAGGCAGCCGGGTGGGGCATGCATTCATGGTGTGAATCTGCCGCCATTCATTCATGCAACCAATGACTGGCGAGTGCGCTCGATCACTGCCTGCAGCGGTTCAGCCCGGTTGTATTGCTCCGGGTAGAGACGCTCGGTATGGCAGGCGACGCCATGCTCGTCCACCAGGGTGAAACTGAAGCTGCCCTTGCGTGGGGCGACGATCAGGCACTTGAGTGGTGCGAAGGCCTGGGAAAGGGTGCCGAAGGCGGCTTGGATCTGTTGTTGTTTGCTCATGTTTTTGGATGTTCCTGCGTAAGACACGGGTTTCGATCCGTGCACAATAGAAACGTTCCAGTGACGTCTTTATTAAGGAGACGCAGAACCTGACTGGAACAGGGCAGCCAGAGGGGCGCAAATAAGGTGGGCGCTTGGGCTGACTGGTAGGTACGACAGAAGGCAGGCAGCACACCGGGGCCAGGGTTCGAGGCGCCGGGGAAGATCCTGATCAATCAGTGACGTGATTCGTGCTCGGGCAGGGATATGCGGAGGGAATCATCGAGCGGGCCGGTCCGGAGGGGCAGCGAGGCTGCTGAGGACTTGGTGGCCGGAATTGACTTTCAGCTGGGTACTAACGGGGCGCAACCCTACAGCAAGAAAAAGGGGTTGGCAAGGGTTTTGAGGTTTTTTTACTTGTGTTGCGGCGAGCCGGCCATTATGCCGATTTAGCCGGGGGCTGGGAAGAGGGGGAAATGCCCGGCCAGGGGTGCGAATGTGCCGTTTTCGTGCAGGGACATGCCGCGTGCCGGTGCACTTGTACACACTTGCTTCAACACTTGTAACCGTTTGGCAACAGCCTGTGGATGCTTCGCCAATGCCTTGACTGTTGGGTTAAGTCAATGAAAAAAAACACTAATTTTGACTGGTGAAAAAATCGTCAGTTTGACTGTAGGCCCCATTTCACAAGGGTTTGAGGGCTTGGTGAGGGGGTTGTCCACCGAGTTATCCACAGCTTCTGTGGATTGTCCCGAGCGCTTGCTCTAGCACGGGCGTGCCAGCTGTTTGATGAAGTGTCCGACAATCGGGGGTAGTGAGCGCAGCGCGCATTTTTGTCCGCTTAACGTCAAGAAAAAAACATCATAAAAAAATGTTCATCAGAGTGCAGTGCCCGGGCCATTGCGGCAAAAAAGGAGTAGAGTGGCGCGCCTCTCGAGTCACCAACGCTGTCGGTCATGAAGCTTCGCGGTAAACCCCTCGCCAGTTGTGCATCCTCTTCGCCGTTGCCCCCCAACAAACGCTTTTCGCTGAAAGTGGCCTTGTGGCTGCTCGACAGCCCGCGCCTGGGCGACAAGCCCAGCGTCAAGCACCTGGCCGGGCGCATGCTCAAGCAGCCGGCGCGCCAGGGTGTGGTGGTTGCGCAAAGCCGCCTGGGGCAGATGCTCTGCCGCGATTGCGGCAACGCCCGAGACCGGCGCATCGGCCACGACCTGCTGCGCCAGGCCGCCCGTGCCGGCGACCTGAGTGCGCAGCAGGAGTACGCCCGCCTGTGCCAGGCCCAAGAGGAGTAGGCCGGGCTGACGCGACCCCTGTAGCCGGCTTGCCGGCGATAGGGCCCGAACAGGCAACCCACCCGCGCGCCTGATAAGCTGCGCAACATCCGTCAAGACGCGTTCGGGGTAACCATGGTTGTGGATCTGACCAGCATCCTGCTGGGCTTGGTGGCAGGGGCTTTGCCCTGCCTTGGCTGGGTCATGCAGGTTCAGCGCCGCCAGGGAGCGCGCAATGCCGAGCAGACCCTGCTCGAAGAGCGCCTGACCAGCGCCCAGCTGGCCCAGGAGGGCCTGCAGGCGCAACTGGACGCCACCCGCGACGAGATCAGCGACCTCAGCGAAGCCAACACCCTCAAGCAGACCCAGCTGGCCGCCCAGGGCCGCGAGCTGGAGCTGTTGCAGATCGACCGTGACAACGCCCGCGACGCCGCCCACGCCTGGCACCTGGAGCGCGCCAACCGCGAAGCCGAGCTGCGCCGCCTCGAGGCCCAGGCGGCGCGCCTGGAAGCCGAACTGCGCGAGCAGCAGGACAGCCACCAGCAGCGCCTGGAAGACCTGCAAGAAGCCCGCGACACCCTGCGCGCGCAGTTCGCCGAGCTGGCCGGCAAGATCTTCGACGAACGCGAACAGCGCTTCGCCCAGACCAGCCAGCAGCACCTGGGCCAGTTGCTCGACCCGCTCAAGGAGCGCATCCAGGCCTTCGAAAAGCGTGTCGAGGAAAGCTACCAGCAAGAAGCCCGCGAGCGCTTCTCGCTGAGCAAGGAGCTCGAGCGCCTGCAGCAGCTCAACCTGCGTCTGTCCGACGAAGCCACCAACCTCACCCAGGCGCTCAAGGGCCAGAAAACCCAAGGCAACTGGGGCGAGCTGATCCTGGAGCGGGTGCTGGAGCACGCAGGCCTTGAGAAGGGCCGCGAATACCAGACCCAGGTGAGCCTGAAAAGCGCCGACGGCGAGCGCTTCCAGCCCGACGTGCTGATCATGCTGCCCGGCGACAAGCAGGTGGTGGTGGACGCCAAGGTCAGCCTTACCGCCTACCAGCAGTTTGTCGCCGGCAATGACGAAAACGCCCTGAAGCAGCACGTGCAGTCGTTGCGCAACCATGTGAAGGGCCTGTCGAGCAAGGACTACAACCGCCTCGACGGCCTGCACAGCCTGGATTTCGTGCTGTTGTTCGTGCCCATCGAGGCGGCCTTCTCGGCGGCGCTGCAGGCCGAGCCGAACCTGTTCCAGGAAGCCTTCGACCGGCAGATCGTGATTGTCAGCCCCACCACCTTGCTGGCCACCCTGCGGGTGATCGACAGCCTGTGGAAACAGGAGCGGCAAAGCCAGAACGCCCGCGAAATCGCCGAGCGTGCCGGCTGGCTGTACGACAAGTTCGTGCTGTTCATCCAGGACCTGGACGAGCTGGGCAGCCGCCTGCAACAGGTGGACAAAGCCTACGCCGCAGCGCGCAACAAGCTCTGCGAAGGGCGCGGCAACCTGGTCAGCCGCAGCGAGCAGCTGAAATTGCTCGGCGCCCGGGCCAGCAAGAGCCTGCCGGCCGAGCTGATCGAGCGTGCACTCAGCGACGAAGTGCTTACTGAACCAGGCTCAAATGCCGATTGAGCAGGGCGCGCAGGGCCGCCGGCTTGACCGGCTTGGCCAGGTAGTCCAGGCCTGCGGCGTGCACCATGGCGATGGTCTCGTTGCGCCCGTCGGCACTGATCACCACCCCCGGTACCGGCTCGCCCAGGCGCGCCCGTAGCCACCCCATCAGCCCGGTGCCGGTCTCGCCGTCGTCCAGGTGGTAGTCCACCAGCGCCAGGTGCGGGCGCAGGCCCTTGGCCAGCAGCACCTCGCACTCGGCCTGGTTGCGCGCGGTGGACACCTGGCAGCCCCAGCGGCTGAGCAGGCTGTTCATACCGATCAGGATGCTGTCTTCGTTGTCCACGCACAGCACCTGCAAGCCGGCCAGAGGATGCCCGGCCTGTTCCACCGGCGCAGGCGCCACCGGGGCGGAGCTGCGGGCGATCGGCACGCCTACGCGGAACACGCTGCCCTTGCCCGGCCACGAGCGTACCTCGAGCGGGTGACCGAGCACCCGGCACAGGCCATCGGCGATCGCCAAACCCAGGCCCAGGCCTTTTTCGGCCCGGGTCTGGTGGCTGTCCAGGCGCTTGAACTCCTGGAAGATCACCTGCAGCTTGTCGTCGGCGATGCCCGGGCCACGGTCCCACACCTCCAGCCACAGCTGCCCGCCCTGGCGCCGTGCGCCCAGCAAGATCGGGCCCTTGCCGTAGCGCAGGGCATTGGTGAGGAAGTTCTGCAGCACCCGGCGCAGCAGCTTCATGTCGCTGTCTACCCGCAGGCGGCTGCCGCGCAGGCGGAAGGCCAGGCCCTTCTCGGCGGCCAGCACCTTGAACTCGGCGCCCAGGGTGTCGAACAGGTCGTTCAGGGCGAAGGCCTTCACGTCCGGGGTGATCTTGCCGTTTTCCAGGCGCGAGATATCCAAGAGGTCGCTGATCAGCTCTTCAGCCGAGCGCAGCGAGCTGTCCATGTGCTGCACCAGCTGCTGGGCCTCGTCGTTCATGCCCTCGGCCTGCTGCGACAGCGCGGCAGAGAACAGCCGCGCGGCATTCAGCGGCTGCATCAGGTCGTGGCTGACGGCGGCCAGGAAGCGGGTCTTGGACTGGCTCACCGCCTCGGCGCGGCTCTTCGCCTCGCTGAGTGCCTGGTTGAGCTGCGACAGCTCGTGGGTACGCTCGGCCACCCGTTGCTCCAGCCCCTCGTTGGCATCGCGCAGGGCCTGTTCGGCCTCGCGGAACGGGGTGATGTCGGTGAAGCTCATGACGAAGCCGCCGCCGGGCATGGGGTTGCCGATCAGCTCGATCACCCGGCCGTTGGGGAACAAGCGCTCGGAGGAGTGTGCACGGCCCTGGCGCATCCAGTGCAGGCGCCGGGCCACGTGCACCTGGGCCTCGCCCGGGCCGCACAGGCCGCGTTCGGCGTTGTAGCGGATGATGTCGGCAATCGGCCGGCCGACGCTGATCAACCCTTCGGGGTAGTTGAACAGCTCCAGGTAGCGGCGGTTCCAGGCCACCAGGTGCAGGTTCTGGTCGACCACGCTGATGCCCTGGTTGATGTTCTCGATGGCGCCCTGCAGCAGCGCACGGTTGAACTGCAGCACCTCGCTGGCTTCGTCGGCGATGCGCACCACGTCTTCGAGCTGCATCTCGCGGCCCTCGATGGCCGCCTTGACCACCGCGCGGGTGGAGGAGGTGCCGAGCACGCCGGCCAGCAGCCGTTCGGTGTGTTCGATCCAGTCGCCGTCGGCGTTCTGGTTGGGGTTGAAGCCCTTGCCCTGGCGGTAGGCAAAGCGAATGAAGCTCTGCCGCGCGCGCTCCTCACCGACGAAACGCGCCGCCAGGTTGAGCAGGTCGTCGATCTGCACCGCCAGCAGCGGCTTGCTGCTGGGCCGGGCGCTGGTTTGCTGGCCGATGAAGGCGCCGGCCTGCCAGTGCTCCGACACCCGCGTGCGCGACAAAATCGACACCCAGGCGAACAGCGTGAAGTTGCCCGCCAGCGACAGCACCACGCCTTGGGTCAGCGGGGTGATCGGCAGCCCCAGCGGGTTGCCGTGCAGCCAGGCCAGGCCCGGGAACAGCTCCAGCGGCCAGCCGACACTGTGGGCGGCGATCGGCAGCACCAGGGTGTAGAACCACAGGAAGATGCCCGCTGCCAGGCCCGCGAACACGCCGCGGCGGTTGGCCTGCTTCCAGTACAGCGCGCCGAGCATGGCCGGGGTCAGTTGGGTCACCGCGGCAAAGGCGATCTGGCCGATGGTGGCGAGGCTTGCGGTAGAGCCCAGCAGGCGGTAGCTCACATACGCCAGCAGCAGGATGACCACGATGGTCACCCGGCGCACCGACAGCATCCAGTGGCGGAACGCCTCGAACGGCCGCTCGGCGTTGTTGCGCCGCAGCAGCCAGGGCAGCAGCATGTCGTTGGAAACCATGGTCGACAGCGCCACGGCCTCGACAATGACCATGCCGGTGGCCGCCGAGGCGCCGCCGATGAACGCCAGCAACGCCAGGCTCGGGTGCGCCTCGGCCAGCGGCAAGCTGATCACGAACGAGTCGGAAATCACCGTGCCCGGCAGCAGCATCTGCCCGGCCAAGGCAATCGGCACCACAAACAATGCAGCCAGCGCCAGGTACATCGGGAACACCCAGCGTGCCAGGCGCATGTCCTGGGGCTCGATGTTCTCCACCACGGTGACGTGGAACTGGCGCGGCAGGCAGATGATCGCCATCATCGCCACGGCGGTCTGCACCACCATCGACGGCCAGTTGATGGTCTCCTGCCAGTAGCTGTCCAGGTGCACCGACTGGCGCGCCTGGGTGAACAGGTCGTCGAAGCCGTCATACAGGTTGAACACCACGAAGGCGCCCACCGCCAGAAACGCCAGCAGCTTGACCAGCGATTCGAAGGCGATCGCCAGCACCATGCCGCGGTGGTGCTCGGTGACGTCCAGGCTGCGGGTGCCGAACACGATGGCGAACAGCGCCAGCACCAGCGATACCACCAGTGCGGTGTCCTGCACCCGGGTGCCGGTGGCATCGGCGTTGGCGCCGATCAGCAGGTTCACCCCCAGCACGATGCCCTTGAGTTGCAGGGCGATGTACGGCAGCACGCCCACCAGGCAGATCAGCGCCACCACCACGGCGAGGGTTTGCGACTTGCCGTAGCGGGCGGCGATGAAGTCGGCGATGGAGGTGATGTTCTGCTGCTTGCTGATCAGCACCATCTTTTGCAGCACCCAGGGCGCGAAGATCAGCAGCAGGATCGGCCCCAGGTAAATCGGTAAAAACGCCCACAGTTGCTCGGCGGCCTGGCCGACCGCGCCGAAGAAGGTCCAGCTGGTGCAGTACACCGCCAGCGACAGGCTGTACACCCAGGCACGCAGGCGCGGAGGCAGCGGCGTGCTACGGCGGTCGCCGTAGAAGGCGATGGCGAACATGATGGCCATATAGGCCAGGGCGACCACGGCGATCAGCCCGCTGGACAACGACATGCAAACTCCGCAGCAATGAATGGAACGCGGTCCCGATCAATCAGTCTGGCACGCCCCGCAAGGTTCGTCAGCGCCGACGTTGGTCGCAGTGGCAGGACGTCGCAGGGATCGCATCAGCTTCGGCCCTGCGCTGTCGCGCAGGGAACTGGTTTCGCAGATGCGTCACGGCCTCTGTGGGAAGCGGCCTTGTGTCGCGATGGGCTGCGAAGCGGCCCCAAGATCTCGGCTTCATGCAAAGTTGTCGGGGCTGCTGCGCACCCCATCGCGACCGGACGGCGCCCCGGCAAGGCCGCTTCCCACAGAGTCCGTGTTAAATCGATGAGTTGTAGTTTGTTCTATGCGAGCCGGCTTGCCGGTGATGAGGCCGGTACAGGCGGTACAAGCAAAGGCAGGCCAATCGCCTACTGGCCCCTTCGCGTCCCCAGCCAATAGAACACCGCCGCCATCACCACCGACCCGATCAACAGGTAGAACACCCCCTGCGGCACCATCCACCCCAATGCTGCGCCCATCAGCATCGGCCCCAGCCCCGCACCCAGGTTGGAGAGGTTCTGCGCGCCATAGTAAACGCCGCGCAGCGGCTCCGGCGCGATCAGGTCGATGAACATGAACTCCGCCGGGATGACGATGATCTCGCCCAAGGTGAACACCAGCATGGCCAGGCACCAGGCCGGCACCGTATCGGCCACGGAAAACCCCAGCAGCCCCGCGATGAACAGCGCCATCCCGGCCATCAGCCAGGGCATCAGGTGCTGGCGGGCAATGCGCCGGCCGATCACGTACTGCAGGGCAATTACCGTGACTGCGTTGGTGGTCACCAGGTAGCCGGCCAGGCGCGCCACCTGCACCGGGTCCTGGGTGGTCACCACCAGGTACTGCGACAGGTAGGCAGTGAACTGGCCGAACACCACCGCGCTGAGCACCCCGCCCAAGGTGAAGCACACCAGCCGCCGGTCACGCAGCAGGCCAACGGCCACCTGGGCGAAGCCCGCCGCCGGCTCGTCGGCGGCAGGGGCCGACAGGCCGCGCTGGCCAAGCCGCTGGTAGGCCAGGCCCAGGGCCAGGCCGATCAGCGCCGACACTATGAAAGGCAGGTGGTCGTTCAGTTCGATCAGCAGCACCCCGAGCATCGGCCCGGTGGCCCAGGCAATGTTGTTGAAGGTGTACTTGATGGCGAACACCTCGCCGCGCTGCGCCTCTGGCAGCAGGGCGCAGAAGCCGGCCTTGGCGGCGATGTCCACCACCGTTTGCGCAAGGTAGGCCAGCACCAGGCAGGCAAAGAACGGCAGCGCCGAGGGGCTGGCCAGAATGCCGACGAACGCCAGGGCGAACAGCAGCGTGCAGCTGACGATCAGGGTGTGGTTGCGCAGGGTGTCGACCAGGTGCCCGCCGTACAGCGACAACGCCGAGGCCAGAAACATGGCGCCACCCACCAGCAGGCCGACCTCGGCGATTGCCAGGCCCATGTGCGCCGACAGGTAGACCACCAGGTAGGGCAGGGTGATCGCCCGGGCCATGGTCAGGGTGAAGGTGGTGAGCAACAGCAGGCGTACCGGGTTGGGGTAGCCCTTGAGTGCGGCAAGCATTGCGCGTCCTTGTGTGCAGAAAGCCGGCTCAAGCATATGCCAGCGCTTATGTGTCGCGCTATATATGTAAAACCGATAACAGTTAGAGAAAATACCCGTTATATGGATATTCTTTCCAGGCATAAGATGAATCCACCTTACACAAGGCCCGGAGACACAGCATGCCCTGCACCCAGCCCAACGCCGCCACCTGGCGCCCGTTCAGCCAACTGGCCCACCCCCGCGAAGTGATTCGCCAGTTCACCCCCAACTGGTTCGCCGCGACCATGGGCACCGGCGTACTGGCGCTGGCCTTCCACCAATTGAACATCCCGCTGCTGGACAGCCTGGCCGAAGGCCTGTGGTGGCTGACCATCGGCCTGTTCAGCCTGTTCTGCGTGCTGTACGGCGCGCGCTGGGTGCTGTTTTTCGACGAGGCGCGGCGCATTTTCGCCCACTCCACCGTGTCGATGTTCTTCGGCACCATCCCCATGGGCCTGGCCACCATTCTCAACGGCGCGCTGGTGTTCGGCCTGGGGCGCTGGGGCGAGGCCGTGGTGCCCTGGGTGCACGCCCTGTGGTGGCTGGACGTGGGCCTGGCGCTGCTGTGCGGCGTGGCCATCCCGTACCTGATGTTCACCCGCCAGGAGCACAGCATCGACCAGATGACCGCCGTATGGCTGCTGCCGGTGGTGGCGGCGGAAGTGGCTGCCGCCAGCGGCGGCCTGCTGGCGCCGCACCTTGCCGATGCGCACCAGCAGTTTCAGGTGGTCATCACCAGCTACGTGATGTGGGCCGTCTCGCTGCCGGTGGCGTTCAGCATCCTGACCATCCTCATGCTGCGCATGGCCCTGCACAAACTGCCGCCGGCCAACATGGCCGCCTCCAGCTGGCTGGCCCTGGGGCCGATCGGCACTGGCGCGCTGGGCATGCTGGTACTCGGCGCCGATGCGCCGGCGGTGTTCGCCGCCAATGGCCTGGGCGGCCTCGGCGAGGTGGCCCGCGGCCTGGGCCTGGTGGCCGGTATCGTGCTGTGGGGTGCCGGGCTTTGGTGGTTGCTCACTGCCGTGCTGATCACCCTGCGCTACATGCGCCAGGGCATGCCGTTCAACCTCGGCTGGTGGGGCTTTACCTTCCCGCTCGGGGTGTACTGCCTGGCTACCCTGAAGTTGGCTGCCTGGCTGGGCCTGGGCTTTTTCACCGTGTTCGGCCAGGTGCTGGTGGTGGCGTTGGCCATGCTCTGGGTGGTGGTGGCCAGCCGTACCCTGCGCGGGGCGTGGCGTGGGGAGTTGTTTGTGTCGCCGTGTATTGCACAGCGTTGAGGCGGTACTGGGAGGTTGAGCCTGCAAGCGGAGGTGGCGTTAATCGTCCGTAGTCAAAAACGGGCCTATCGAGCCAAACGGATAGCTGCTCATGCCGATGCGCAAAGGCACGATCGGAGCGATAGGGGCGCCTACCACCATGACGCTACTCATGATCACGTTTTCTCCGGGCGAGCGATTGTCCGCTGCGACGATCAGGTAATAGGTACCGGTGTCTTTTACCGTGCCGGTCAAAGCCTGGTTGATGACTCCGACCGTTCCGGTGGCCTTGCCAAAGCCTTCAGCCAGGACGCTGCCCTGGTCGTCCATCAAGATCAAATAAGGGTTAAGTACGTATTTGCTGAGCCCCAGGCACGCGTTGACGCACCAGGAATTCACGTTGATGTGAAAAGCTTTGTCTTTGACCAGGGTGGTGCTGAATACCCGATAATTCGACGGTTTGCCGTTGATCAGCAGGCGGGGGTCGGCGGCTGTGATGGCCCATTGGGGTGGCCGCCAACCCGGGTCGACAGGCATTGGAACGGGCTTTGAACCGCGCAAGGCCTCGAGTGGTGTCTGCGCAAGCGGCGTCTTGCCGTTTTTGACTTGCTCTTCATACAGCGTTGCCGGGTTTGTTGCACACGCGGTGAGCAACAGACTGCACAGAGCTAAATACACAGCCCGCATGATGACTTCCTTGTTGGCGCTTTTTCGATGATGCCGCCGCGACGTGCAAGGGAGGCATGCTGCATTTTGCGCTGAGGGTGATGGCTAAATAGTGGCCCGCATCTTAGCGAGGTCACTCCCATGGCGTCAAAAAACATTTGATAACGAGCGTTGGTCAATGCGGGTCGCCCTGCATTGCCTGCCGACATCAGCTGATCAACGGAGGATTGACACTGCTTCTGCCAGCGGGAATACTCCTCAAAAAAATTCATATATATGTCTACATGACACCTCACGAGAGCCGCCCATGAACGCCCTGTCAGCCGATGCGCGCCTGCCCCGTTACCAACAGCTGCGCGACCACCTGGTCGAGCAGATCGCCAACAACCGCTGGCGCCCGGGTGAGGCGATCCCCACCGAGGCGGCGCTGGCCACCGAGTTCGATCTGTCTGTAGGTACCGTGCGCAAGGCGGTCGACGCGCTGGTGGCCGAGGGCGTGCTGGAGCGTCAGCAGGGGCGCGGCACCTTCATTCGCCGCCCGCAGTTCCAGTCTTCGCTGTTCCGCTTCTTCCGCTTCGAGGCCGCCAATGGCGAGCGTGCGGTGCCGGAAAGCCGGATTCTTTCCATCGAGCCGCAACTGGCGCCGTCGGCGGTGGCCGAGGCCCTGGGCCTGGCCATGGATGCCGAGGTGATCCACATCGTGCGGGTGCGTCTGCTCGGTGCCCAGCCGGTGCTGGCCGAAGACATCTGGCTGCCGCGCCAGACCTTCCAGCCGCTGCTGGAGGTGGCGCTGGACAGCAAGGGCCCGCTGCTTTACCCGATCTACGAAGAACTGTGCGGCCAGGTGGTGGCCAGTGCCGAAGAAACCCTCACCGCCGAGGCGGTTGACGAGGTGCACGGGCGCCTGTTGCAACTGCCGCCGGCAAGCCCTGTGGTGGTGATCGAGCGCCTGGCCCGTGACTACGCCGGCAAGCCGCTGGAATGGCGGCGCTCGCGCGGCCATGCGCAGCACTTCCGCTACCGCATCGACATTCGCTGAAAAAAACGCTGCACCCCTTTGATGTTCGGCGCCGTGCCTGCACGGCGCCGTGGTTCTGCCTGCCCGGCCGACGCGCGCCATGAGCTTCGGCGCGCCCGGCCGCTACACAACACGACTAAAAGGATAACAACCATGTTCAGCTGGTATCGCCAAATCACCTCACGGGAACGCAAGACGTTCTGGGCCTGTTTCGGCGGCTGGTCGCTGGATGCACTGGAAGTGCAGATGTTCGGCCTGGCCATCCCGGCGCTGATTGCCGCCTTCTCCCTCAGCAAGGGCGATGCCGGCCTGATCAGCGGCGTGACGCTGGTAACCTCGGCCATCGGCGGCTGGCTCGGCGGCACCCTGTCCGACCGTTACGGGCGGGTGCGCACCCTGCAGTGGATGATCCTGTGGTTCTCCACCTTCACCTTCCTGTCGGCCTTCGTCACCGGCTTCTACCCGCTGCTGTTCGTCAAGGCCATGCAGGGCTTCGGCATCGGCGGCGAGTGGGCGGCCGGTGCGGTGCTGATGGCCGAGACCATCAACCCGAAATACCGCGGCAAGGTGATGGGCACGGTGCAGAGCGCCTGGGCCGTGGGCTGGGGCCTGGCGGTGGCGCTGTTCACCCTGATCTACTCGCTGGTGCCGCAGGAATTCGCCTGGCGGGTGATGTTCTTCGTCGGCCTGCTGCCATCGCTGCTGATCATCTGGGTACGGCGTAACGTGCCGGAGCCGGACAGCTTCCAGCGCCTGCAAAAAGAACAGGCCATCCCCACCAGCTTCGCCAAGTCCATGGCCGGCATCTTCCGCCCCGAACTGCTGCGCGTGACCCTGCTGGGTGGCTTGCTGGGCCTGGGTGCCCACGGTGGTTACCACGCAGTGATGACCTGGCTGCCGACCTTCCTCAAGACCGAGCGCAACCTGTCGGTGCTCAACTCCGGCGGTTACCTTGCGGTGATCATCTTCGCCTTCTGGTGCGGCTGCGTGGCCAGCGGCCTGCTGATCGACCGCATCGGCCGGCGCAAGAACATCCTGCTGTTCGCCCTGTGTTGCGTACTGACCGTGCAGGCTTATGTGTTCTTCCCGCTGAGCAACACCCAGATGCTGTTCCTTGGCTTCCCGCTGGGCTTCTTCGCTGCGGGTATTCCGGCCAGCCTCGGGGCGTTTTTCAACGAACTGTACCCGGCCGATGTGCGCGGCGCCGGGGTGGGCTTCTGCTACAACTTCGGCCGCGTGCTGTCGGCGGTGTTCCCGTTCCTGGTGGGCCATATGAGCGAGTCCATGTCGCTGGGTGCGGCCATCGGCATCGATGCCGGCATCGCCTACGGCGTGGCGGTGATCGCCGCGCTGTGCCTGCCGGAAACCCGTGGCCGCAGCCTTGAAGCCACGCCAGCGCCGGAAGTGGCGGGCGCGGTGGCCAAGTAGCCTGAGTGGGGACCGCTTTGCGGTCCTTCGCGGCACAAGGCCGTTCCTACAGGCCTGCGCGGTCTGTGTAGGAGCGGCCTTGCGCCGCGATGGGGCGCGCAGCGGCCCCTTGTGTTTACCCTGAACCCAGTTTTTCGAAGAGCCCCATGCCTGACGTCCCGGTTTCACCCTTCACCGCCATCGACAGCCACGCCCACGTGTTCAGCCGCGGGCTCAGCCTTGCGGCCGAGCGCCGCTATGCACCGGCCTACGATGCCCCGCTGGGCGACTACCTCGCCCAGTTGCACGGCCATGGCTTCAGCCATGGCGTGCTGGTTCAGCCCAGCTTTTTGGGTACTGACAACCGCTACCTGCTCAGTGCCTTGCGCACCGCCCCCGAGCAACTGCGTGGCGTGGTGATGCTCGACCGGGACGTCGAGCGCGAAACCCTCATCGAAATGACCCGCCTGGGTGTGCGCGGCGTGCGCCTGAACCTGATGGGCCAGGCGCTGCCCGACCTCGCCGGCGCCGAGTGGCGCCCGCTGCTGGAGCGTATCGGCGAGCAGGGCTGGCACCTGGAGCTGCACCGCCAGGTGGCCGACCTGCCGGCGCTGGTGCGGGCGTTGCGCCCGTACGGGCTGGATATCGTCATCGACCACTTCGGCCGCCCGGACGCCCGCCGCGGCCTGGGCCAGCCGGGCTTTGCCGAGCTGCTGACCCTGGGCGGGGAGGGGAGGGTGTGGGTGAAGGTGTCCGGTATCTACCGCCTCGAAGGCACCCCGGACGAGAACCTGCGCTTCGCCCAGCAGGCGCTGGGGGCGCTGGAGGCCCACTATGGCGCCGAGCGGCTGATGTGGGGCAGTGACTGGCCGCACACCCAGCACGAGGCGGCGGTGAGCTTCAGCAAGGTGGTGGAGCAGTTCGAGGCGCTTGGCTGTTCGGCCGAGTTGCGCCAGGCGTTGCTGGTGGATACGGCGCGGCAGTTGTTCGGGTTCGAATAAGGCAAAAACATCGCGGGGCAATTCCGCTCCCACGTGATCCGCGTGGGAGCGGGATTGCCCCGCGATGGTGTCTGCTGATCAGAAGCGGAAGCGGCTGATCATCTCCTGCAACTGCCCGCCCAAGCGTGCCAGCTCGACGCTGGACACCGAGGTCTGCTGGCTGGCCTCGGCGGTTTGCTCGGAAATATCCCTCACCGTCACCACGCTACGGCTGATCTGCTCGGCCACCGCGCTCTGCTGCTCGGAGGCGGCGGCAATCTGCTGGTTCATCAGCTCGATGGCCGACACCCGGCGGGTGATGCCTTCCAGCGCCAGGCCCGCTTCACGCACCAGCGCCACGCTGCTGCTGGTCAGGCTCTGGCTCTCTTCCATCAGGTCGCTGACCGAACGGGTGCCTTGCTCCAGGCTGCTGATGGCTGACTCGATTTCTGCGGTGGAGGCTTGCGTGCGCTGGGCCAGCCCGCGCACCTCGTCAGCGACCACGGCAAAACCACGCCCGGCCTCACCGGCACGGGCCGCCTCGATGGCGGCGTTGAGCGCCAGCAGGTTGGTCTGCTCGGCCACCGCCTTGATCACATCCATCACCTTGCCGATGCGCTGGCTCTCGCTGCGCAGGGCGTCCATGGCCGAGTTGGTCGAGTCCACCTGGCTGGCCAGACGGTCGATCTGCGCCACGGCGCGGGTCACCACGCTGTCACCTTCACGGGCCTCCTGGTCGGTGGCGCTGGCGGCTACCGAAGCCTCGCCGGCATTGCGCGCAACCTCGTGCACGGTGGCGGCCATTTCCTGCATGGCAGTGGCCACCTGGTCGGTCTCGACCTTTTGGTTGTTGGCCCCGGCGCTGGTCTGGGTGGTGATCGCCGACAGCTCTTCGGTGGCGCTGGCAATCTGGCTGATGCCATCGCGCACGCCGCTGATCAACTGGCGCAGGTTGCCGGTCATGGCCCGCAGGCTGTTCTGCAACAGCCCCAGCTCGTCGCGGCGCTGGCTGGCCGGCTGCTCGCCAAGGTTGCCGGCGGCCACTTGCTCCATGGCCTGCAGCACGCGCTGCAGCGGCTGGCTGATCTGCCGGGCGATGAGGATTGCGGCGACGATGCCCAGCAGCAAGGCGAGGGCGGTGGTGATGATCTGCAGGGTCTTGGCGAAGTGGCTGTCGTTGGCCACGGCCACCGCCTGGCTGTCGAGCAACTGGCCGATCAGGGTATTCAGGCTCTCGACCTCGGTGCCCATGGCGGCGCGGTAGCCCACCAGTTTGCTGACCTCGCCACGGAACGCCTCGACCGCACCGGCGTAGGCGCGAACCTGGGCTTGCAGCTGGGTGAACTGCTCGGCGTAGCTGCCGTCGAAGCGCGCCACCAGCTGCGGCAGGTCGTTCACCGTGGTGGCGATCTGCGTGTTCATCAGTTTTTCGGTGTCGGCGTTGGTGTTACCGGTGTAGCCGCGCACGTGGTAGCGCAGCAGGATCAGGTTCTCGCGCACCTGGTTGATCGCCTCGCCGCGCACGTAGCGCTGTTCGGCGTCGGGCAGGGCGCGTACCTGCTTGCGGATCTGCTCGATGCTGGCAAAGGAGCTGGTGGCCAGGGTGCCCATGTCCTTCTGTGCAGCGCGCATCTTCTGGTAGGCCTCAAGGCTCAGCGCCTGGTTGCCGGCATACGCCTGCAGGTGCTGCTCGGCCTTGGCCAGGATCGTCTGGTTGGACGGCGTGCGGATCACCGCGCGCAGTTTCGCCAGCGGCGCCTTGAACGCGTCCATGGCCGACTGCAGGGCCTTGCCTTCGTCTTCGCCGCCGTTGCTCATGGCGTGGCGCAGGCGCGCCTCGCGCAAGTCACCCAGGGCATTGTTGAGCCCGGATACCGCGCTGACCACCTCGCTGCGCCGTACCAGGCTGGACAAGCCCTCCCAGCTGACCAGCGACTGCGCCAGGGTGAGGGTGAGGACCAGGCCGAAGCCAAGGGCGAGTTTGTGCGCGATCTTCAGATCGCCGAACCACCTGAACATGTGCTGCTGAGCTCCTTTTCTTATGCGTTTGGGGAGACCGGAGGTCTGTTCCTTATGCTAGATACAGTCATCTATATGAATTGTCGGCAGGATACGCCAAATCTGAACGGAAGATTATGAAAAGGTGATGTCATTGTGATATCGCGTAGTGTCGGACCGTTCCGAGATCGCGCCTGCGGCTTGCCTGCGGTGGCCGAAAGCGTGCAGATTTGTGGCTTCCCGCGCTGTGCGTGCCTCCAATGACAAAGCCCAACCAGGTACACGGACGATGAGTCACCCCTCGCAATTCACCCTGCTCGGCAAGCGGCGCTTCCTGCCGTTCTTCATCACCCAGTCGCTGGGTGCCTTCAACGACAACCTGTTCAAGCAGTCGCTGATCCTGGCGATCCTCTACAAGCTCAGCCTCGAGGGCGACCGCTCGATCTGGGTCAACCTGTGCGCGCTGCTGTTCATCCTGCCGTTCTTCCTGTTCTCGGCGCTGGCCGGGCAGTTTGGCGAAAAGTTCGCCAAGGACCGGCTGATCCGCGCCATCAAGCTGGCCGAGATCGGCATCATGGCCATCGGCGCGGCCGGTTTCGTCACGGGCCACCTGGTGCTGATGCTGGTGGCGCTGTTCGCCATGGGCACCCACTCGGCGCTGTTCGGCCCGGTGAAGTACTCGATCCTGCCCCAGGCGTTGCGTGAAGAAGAGCTGGTGGGCGGCAACGGACTGGTGGAAATGGGCACCTTCCTGGCGATCCTTGCCGGCACCATTGGCGCCGGGGTGATGATGTCCTCCAGCAGCTACGCCACGGTGGTGGCCGGCGGAGTGGTCGGTACCGCGGTGCTCGGCTACCTGGCCAGCCGCTGGATCCCGCGCGCCGCCGCCGCTGCGCCGCAGATGAAACTGGACTGGAACATCTTCAAGCAGTCCTGGGCCACCCTGCGCCTGGGCCTTGGGCAAACCCCGGCGGTGTCGCGTTCGATCGTCGGCAACTCGTGGTTCTGGTTCGTCGGCGCCATTTACCTCACGCAGATCCCGGCCTACGCCAAGGACTGGCTGCACGGTGACGAGACCGTGGTCACCCTGGTGCTGACCTTGTTCTCGGTGGGCATCGCCGTGGGTTCGCTTTTATGCGAGCGCCTGAGCGGGCGCAAGGTGGAGATCGGCCTGGTGCCGTTCGGCTCGTTCGGCCTGACCCTGTTCGGGCTGCTGTGGTGGTGGCATTCGGGTGATGTGCCGGCCACCGAGGTGGCCCATGACTGGCTGGCCCTGCTGGGCATGCACCAGGCCTGGTGGATCATGCTGTCGATCGTCGGCTTGGGCGTGTTCGGCGGCTTCTACATCGTGCCGCTGTATGCGCTGATCCAGGCGCGCACGGCCGAGGGCGAGCGGGCCCGGGTGATTGCCGCCAACAACATCCTCAACGCGCTGTTCATGGTGGTGTCGGCGATCGTTACCATCGTGCTGCTGAGCCTGTTCAAGCTGAGTATCCCGCAGCTGTTCCTGGTGGTGTCGCTACTGAACATTGCGGTCAACGCATACATCTTCCGCATCGTGCCCGAGTTCACCATGCGCTTTCTCATCTGGCTGCTCAGCCACTCGATGTACCGGGTGCAGCACCGTGAGCTGGAGCGCATCCCGGACGAAGGCGCCGCCTTGCTGGTGTGCAACCACGTTTCGTTCGTCGACGCGCTGCTGCTGGGCGGGGCCATCCGCCGGCCGATCCGCTTCGTCATGTACTACAAGATCTACAACCTGCCGGTGCTCAACTTCGTGTTCCGCACCGCCGGGGCCATCCCCATTGCCGGGCGTGGCGAGGACGAGGCCACCTACGAGCGTGCCTTCGCCCGTATCGCCCAATACCTGGCCGAGGGCGAGCTGGTGTGCATCTTCCCCGAGGGCAAGCTGAGTGCGGATGGTGAAATCGACGTGTTCAAGGGCGGGGTCAACCGTATCCTCGAAGAAACCCCGGTGCCGGTGATTCCGTTGGCATTGCAGGGGCTGTGGGGCAGCTTCTTCAGCCGTGACCCGAACAAGGGCTTGTTCAGGCGTTTGTGGTCGCGGGTGACCATCGTTGCCGGCCCGGCCATTGCGGCCGAGGCGGCCAAGCCCGATGCGCTGCGTGAGCAAGTCAGCCTGTTGCGCGGGGATTTACGCTGATGCCTGTGTAGGAGCCGGCAAGCCGGCTCCTACACAGGGCGAGTCAGCTGGCGCTGACTTTCAGGCCGATCAGGCCGGTGACGATCAGCGCAACGCTGAGCAAGCGCACCAGTGCCATGGACTCGCCGAACAGAATGATCCCGGCGATCACCGTACCCACCGCACCCACACCGGTCCAGATGGCATAGGCGGTGCCCAGCGGCAGCTCCTTCATGGCCAGGCCCAACAGGCCCAGGCTCACGGCCATGGCGGCGACGGTCAGCACGGTGGGCAGCGGGCGGGTGAAACCGTCGGTGTATTTCAGGCCAACGGCCCAGCCAACCTCGAACAGGCCGGCGAAGAACAAAATGATCCAGGACATGGTGAGTCTCCATCGTGTTAAAGGATGGGGCCGTCCCCTTGAATGTCACGCAATGCGTCGTGAGGCCGTCCTCACCGTGGCTGCCATGGTGCCGATTTACCGGTTACCGGGCAAGCCACCGCCCACAAACCCTGTAGGAGCCGGCTTGCCGGCGATAGGGCCAGCCGGTAAAACCTCAATGCCTGGCCGGCTCCACGCCCTCAACCACATCCCCAGGCTCGCGCATCCGCCGGAACCAGGTAGAAAGCAGCGCCCCGGAAATGTTGTGCCACACGCTGAACAGCGCGCTGGGCACCGCCGCCAAGGGCGAGAAGTGCGCCGCCGCCAGCGCCGCCCCAAGCCCGGAGTTCTGCATGCCCACCTCCAGTGCCAGCGCCTTGCGCTGGGCCAGTGGCAGCTTGCAGAACTTGCCGGTCAGATACCCCAGCAGGTAGCCGAAGCTGTTGTGCAGCATCACCACCGCCATGATCAGCAGGCCGGACTCGGCGATCTTGGCCTGGCTGGCCGCCACCACCGCGCAGACGATCATCACGATGCTCACCACCGACACCAGCGGCAGCACCTGCACCGCCGCCTGCACCCGCGCGCCCAGCAGGCGCTGGGCCAGCACGCCAAGCACGATCGGCAGCATCACCAGCTGCAGGATCGACCAGAACATGTCCATGAACGAGACCGGCAGCCAGGCCGAGGCGAGGAACCAGATCAGCGCCGGGGTCAGCAGGGGCGCCAGCAGGGTGGTCACCGCCGCGATGGCCACGGCCAGTGCCAGGTCTCCGCGGGACAGCCAGACCATCACGTTGGAGGCCGTGCCGCTCGGGCAGCAGCCCACCAGGATCACCCCCACGGCGATCTCGGCCGGCAGGTGAAACAGCTGGCACAGCAGCCAGGCCATGCCCGGCATGATCACGAAATGCGCCACCACCCCCAGCGCCACCCGCCACGGCTGGCGGGCCAGGGCGGCGAAGTCGTCGAGCTTGAGGGTCAGGCCCATGCCGAACATCACCAGGCCCAGCAGCGGCACAATGGCCACCTTGAGCGCGATGAACCATTGCGGCATGAGGAAGGCCAGGACAGCGAACACCAGCACCCAGAGGGCGAAGGTGTTGCCGACGAAGCGGCTGAGGGCGGCGAGGGCGCGCATGGGGCAGATCCTTTTCTATTTATAGCTTTGAGATTTTCATAGGGCTCTTCGCGGGCAAGCCCGCTCCCACAGGTCATGTGAGCATCCTGTGGGAGCGGGCTTGCCCGCGAAGAGGCCGGTGAAGGCAACACATCAGTGTCGTGGCTTCACCGGCATTTTCAAATGGCTCAGACCCCCTGCGGGATCTCCTCGCCACCCAGCGCCTCGAACAGCGCCGGCAGGAACTCGCGGAAGGTCATCATCATCAGCTGGAAGCTGGCATCGAACTGCTGCGCGGCTTCATCGCCTGCGTCCTGCTCGGCCTGCTCCTGCAGCAGCTCCTCGAACTTCAGGCGCTTGATCACGGTCTTGTCGTCCAGCACGAACGACAGCTTGTCCTGCCAGGCCAGGGCCAGTTGGGTGACCACCTTGCCGGTGCTCAGGTGCAACTGGATCTCTTCGCCGGTCAGGTCCTGGCGCTTGCAGCGCACGATGCCGCCGTCTTCGGCGGTGTCACGCAGCTCGCACTCGTCCAGTACGAAGAAGTCCGGCGCCGGGCTTTGCGACTTGACCCAGTCGGTCATGGTCGCCACCGGGGCGATCTTCACGCTGACCGGGCGCACCGGCAGCGAGCCCATCACTTCACGCAGGGTCGACAGCAGGTCTTCGGCGCGCTTGGCGCTGGCCGAGTTGACCAGCACCAGGCCCTGGCGCGGGGCGATGGCGGCGAAGATCATCGAGCGGCGGATGAACGCGCGCGGCAGGAAGGCCTGGATGATCTCGTCCTTGATCTGGTCGCGCTCCTTTTTATAGACCTTGCGCATCTGCTCGGTCTCGATCTCCTCGACCTTCTCCTTCACCGCGTCGTTGACCACGCTGCTGGGCAGGATGCGCTCTTCTTTACGTGCAGCAATCAGCAGGAACTCGCCACTGACGTGCACCAGCGGCGCGTCTTCGCCCTTGCCGAACGGGGCGACGAAACCATAGGTGGTCAGTTCCTGGCTGGCGCAGGGGCGGGCCGGCTTGCTGGCCAGGGCGGCTTCCAGTGCTTCAGGCTCGAACGGGACATCCTGGGTCAGGCGGTAGGGCAGCAGGTTCTTGAACCACATGGGGGGGAATCTCTCCTTAATACATAAGGCGGGCATTATTCTCCGAGCGGTGCTTCCAGGCCAACCCTGTCAGAGGGCCAGCAGCGTACTAATAAGGAGGAAAACCGGGGGTGCGCTAGGTCTTTGAAAAATATTCAAAATAATTTGAAAAAAGTGCTTGCCAGGGTGGGGGCTCCTCCGTAGAATGCGCGCCACACCGAGACGAAGGGTGATTAGCTCAGCCGGGAGAGCATCTGCCTTACAAGCAGAGGGTCGGCGGTTCGATCCCGTCATCACCCACCACTCGATGTATAGCGCGGCGGTAGTTCAGTCGGTTAGAATACCGGCCTGTCACGCCGGGGGTCGCGGGTTCGAGTCCCGTCCGCCGCGCCATATTATGCTTCAAGGCCCACTGAACACCTTGAAGCAACAGAAAAAGCGACCTTAGGGTCGCTTTTTTTGTTTCCGGCATTGCGTCAGAATGCCCCTGTCCGCCGCCAAGGCCGCCAGGCCGGGCGTCGGGTCTTTCCGCAAGCAAGAGACCGACCATGCAGGATGCCAGCCTCTCTCCCCCCGCAACGCCTCCGCTCCTGGGCATCGACCTGGGCACCACCAACAGCCTGATCGCCGTGTGGCGTGACGGGCAGGCGCAACTGATCCCCAACGCATTGGGCGACGTGCTGACCCCTTCGGTGGTCAGTGTCGACGACGACGGCAGCATTCTGGTCGGCCAGGCCGCCCGGGCCCGCCTGACCACCCACCCGCAGCTTACCGCCGCCGCCTTCAAGCGTTTCATGGGCAGCGACAAGCGCTATGCCCTGGGCGAACACCGCTTCACCCCTGAAGAGCTGTCGGCCCTGGTGCTGGGCGCGCTCAAGCAGGATGCCGAGGCCTATCTCGGCTGCCCGGTGAACGAGGCGGTGATTTCGGTGCCGGCCTATTTCAGCGACGAGCAACGCAAGCGCACGGTGTTCGCCGCAGAGCTGGCCGGGCTCAAGGTGCAGCGGCTGATCAACGAACCTACCGCAGCGGCCATGGCCTACGGCCTGCACGAGCAGAAGTTCGAGCGCACCCTGGTGTTCGACCTAGGCGGCGGCACCTTCGACGTCACCGTGCTGGAATACGCCCTGCCGCTGATCGAGGTGCATGCCTCCACCGGCGACAACTATCTGGGCGGTGAAGACTTCACCGAGGCACTGCTGCAGGCCTGCCTGCGTGACTGGGGGCTCAAGGCCGAAGCGCTGGAGCCCCAGGCCCTGGCCAGCCTGTACGACGCAGTCGAGCAGCTCAAGCGCCAGTCGGGCGAGGGCACTGGCACCCTGCGCTGGAACGGCGATGGCCAGCCCCGTGAATGGCAGGTCGACGAACTCAAGCTGCAGTCCATCTGGGCGCCGCTGCTGGCGCGGGTGCGCGCGCCCATCGAACAGGCCCTGCGCGATGCGCGGCTGAGCCCCAAAGAGTTGGACAGCCTGGTACTGGTGGGCGGCGCCACGCGCATGCCGCAGGTGCAGCAACTGGTGGCCAAGCTGTTCGGCCGCCTGCCGTACCGCCACCTCGACCCAGACACCATCGTCGCCCTCGGCGCCGCCAGCCAGGCCGCCTGCAAGGCCCGCGACTCGGCCATCGACGAGCTGATCCTGACCGACGTCTGCCCCTACACCCTGGGCATCGCCTCCAGCCGCGGCGAAGAAGTCACCGGGGCGTTTTCGCCGATCATCGAGCGCAACACGGTGATCCCGACGTCGCGGGTGCAGCGCTTCTACAGCGGCCATGCCGAGCAAAAGGTGGTGCGCATCGCCGTGTACCAGGGCGAGCGGCCCTGGGTGCGCGACAACATCCTGGTGGACAGCTTCGAGATCCCGTTGCAGCCCACTGGCGAAATCCAGTCGCTGGACGTGCGCTTCAGCTACGACATCAATGGCCTGCTGGAGGTGGACGTCACCTTCATCGAGAGCGGCCAGAAGCACAGCCACAGCATCGACCGCAGCCCCACCGGGCTGGATGCCGAGGCGCGCCAGGCCAGCCAGGAGCGCCTGGCCAAGCTCAAGATCCACCCCCGCGACACGCTGCCCAACCGCACCTTGCTGGCACGCCTTGAGCGGGCCTGGATGCAGAGCCTGGGCGATGAGCGCGAGCTGATCGCCAGCTGGCTGGATGCCTTCAACCAGGTGTTGTCCGGGCAGCAGGCCGGCGAGATCAGCCGTGAGCGCCAGGCCCTGAGCCAGGCGCTCGACGAACTGCGCTACTGACCGTTGAGGCGGCGCAAGGTGGCCTGCAGGCCACCTTGCAGCGGCGTGGCTTCGCCGGGTACCGGGCCATAGCGGTTCGGCAGCTTGTTGCCGGGCACCGCCAGCAGCACCAGTGCCAGCCCCGGGAACACCCGGCTGAGCACCAGCACCCCCAGCAGTGACGGCACGCCCTGGCCGCAGTCACGCAGGCGGCGCAGGGCGCCACTGATCACCAATATCGCCGTCACCGCCATCATCGCCGGCAGCAGCTTCAGCAAAAAGCCGCTGAGGATCGCGGCCAGCAGGTGCAAGGCAAAGCCGGTGCGGTTCAGGCGGCTTTTGAGCTTCCAGAATTCCCACACCTTGGCCGGTGGCTCGGTCAGGTCATTGGCCAGCATGCGCTCGGCCCAGCCAAGCACGGCCATGATCGCGCAGCGCAGCGCCGGGTTTTCCCGTGGTTCATCCTTGACCCGCTGCAGCGCAAGCAGCGCGCGGGTCTTGGGCGGGGTGCAATGAACCAGCAGCGACTCCAGTGCTTCGAGCAAATTACGCACCAATCGCTGCTCCATGCCCAGCTCGCGCAGGGCCTGAGCCGGAGGGCGGCGGATCTTGCCTTCGAGCAGCCCTTGGCGCCAAGGCTCGAACCAGTCGCCTGGCACTGTTACCGCCATCAGGCGCTGGTGCAGCGAGGCGTGCTGGGCCTCGTCCAGCGAGCGATCGTGGTACAGCACCGCGCACAGCAGTACGTAGCTCAGGGTGTTGCGCTCGCTCAGGCTGCCGTCATCGTTGTCCAGGCAGTCGAGCAACTGCGCCGCGCTGGGCAGCCGTGCGCTTTTCAAGGCTTGTTCGAGGGTCGCCAGGCGTGCGGCGATGATCGCCTGCACCGGGTCCTGGCGCTCCAGGCTACCCAGCAGGCCGCCGCCCTGATGCTGCAGCAGGCGTGCGTGGGTGGCGGCGAACGGGTGGTCTTGCGGGTACTGCAACTGGCGGGTAACTGCCGGGTCGATCAGCGCCAGCCAGCGCGATGGCTGTTCGATCATCGCCAGCATGAACAGCTGCTGGCGGTGCCACTCCCACAGCTCCTCGCCCTTGGGCATCGTTGGCAGGATGATCCCGTCCTCGGCGATGCGGCCCTGCATCTGCATGGCAAAGGGCACGGTGAACATGCGCTGCATCTCGAAGTTGCAGTTGAGTTCGTAGATGGCTTGGGCGGTGTAGCGGCGCATGCGCCGCAGCCATTCGCGGCACAGCGGGCGGGTGGTGTCTTCGAGCAGGCCGGCGGGCAGTGGCGCCTCGGGGGTGACGCTCAGGCAGTAGTGCTGCAGCGCCTGGGCTACCGGGGAATGCTCCAGCCAGTGGATTTGCTGGGTGGCCTGGCGCTGCAGGCCTTCGACGATCAGCGCATCGAGCGGGTGCTCGCCCGGGCGGTGGGCGAGCACCCGGCGCAGCAGCCCGGTTTCACCGCGTTGCAAGGCCCAGGCATGCCAGTACAGCTGTTGCATTTCGCGGTCGTCCTGGTCCTGCAGCAGCCAGGCCAGCAGCGGCAGTTCGTCATCGCCGTCCAGGCGCCAGTCGATGAACAGGCCGGCGATGCCGTCCAGTTCCAGGCGTGCCGCCGCCGACCAGCGCATCAAGGTTTGCGGCGATTGCCCGGGGCTGCCCCAGGCCTGTGCCGGGTCGGCCAGCTCGGTTGGCCAGCTGGCCGGGGTTTGCTGGCGGTCCAGGGCCTGGATCAGCAGCGGCAGGCGCAGCGGCTGGTCGCGCGAGCAGATGTCGATCAGCCAGCGCTCGGCCTGCGGGTGCTGGTGCTCGCGGTACAGGCGCAGCCAGTAGCCCAGGGCATCCTGCTCGGCGCCCAGGGCGCTGGCCTGGCGGGCCAGCAGGTAGAGCAGGTCGGCGCTGTCTTCACCCTGGGCCTGGCGCTCCAGCAACTGCTCGTAAAAGCTCGGGCTGGCCACGCCGGCATGGCAGAACTGCTGCATCAGGCGCTGGATCAGCGCCGGGTCATCGGGCAGTGCCAGGCAGGTGTGCTCGTTGGCGAACTCTTCGTACTCGAACAGCGGCCGCTGCTGGTAGCAGAATTCGAGGCTGCGCAGGTACCACAGGGCTTCCATCTGCGCGGTGGCCGGCCAGTCGCGCATCAGTGCGGTGTCGAACGGGTCGGGCTGCTCCAGGCGGTCGAGCAGGGCTTCGGCGTGTTGCGGGTTGTCCAGGCGCAGCAGTTGGTCAGCCCAGGCCAGGCGCCGGGCCAGCAGGCCGGCGCAGTGGTGGGACAACGGCCCGCAGTCGTACAGGGTGTACAGCAACTGGCCGCTGAGCTGGTCGAGTTCATCCAGCGGCAGGTCGTCCAGCGCGGCGATGTAGCTTTGCCAGGCCTGCGGGTCGAAGCGCTGGGCCGGGTCTTCGAGCAGGTCGTAGAAGCGCTGCAGGGCAGGGTGGGTGGCTTCTGGTTGCGAAGTTGGCTGCGCTTCTTGCGCGGCTTCAGGCTCGCGGGCCAGGCGCAGGGCCTGTTCGTAGGCTTCGCGCAGGGCCTGGAAGCCTTCAGGGTCGGTCTCGGGGTGGTGCGCGGGCAGGCGGCCGCGGTAGGCCAGGCGAATGGCATCGAGGTCCTGGGTCGGTTCGATGCCCAGGCAAATCCAGCAGCTCATGACCAGCAGTCCTCTTCCAGCGTGGCGGGGCGGGGTGGTTCGGGCAGCTCCATGTCCCATGGCAGCCCGGCCAGCAGGTCTTGGGCGCCGTGGCGCAGGTTGAGCACGATGCAGCGGTTCCAGTGGTCGCTGCCCTGGCGCTCCAGGCCTGCGGCCAGTTGCTCGTCGCTGCTGTCGTTGGCGATGTTCCACAGCGCCTTGCCGAACAGGTAGCCGGCCAGGTAGCGGTCCCAGCGGTTGTAGTAGTGGCGGGCGCGCAGGGCCAGGCGGTAATGCAGGTAGAGGCTTTCGTCGAGGCTGATGTAGCCTTTTTTCAGCCCGGCGCGCAGCAGGTAGCCCATGCGCGCCAGGTCCCAGGCGCGGGTGCCGCCGGGGCCGCAGTCGGGGAAGGTGTGCGCGGCGTACTGGTGCAGGATGCGCTGGCGCGGCTCAAGGCCCTCGAGCAGGGCTTGCCACTGGCTGGGCAGGCAGCGTTGGTATTGCCAGTAGGCGCCGGCCAGCTCGGTGGCGTGGCCGGTGTCGGCCATGCCCAGCATGCCCAGCAACTGGGCGCGGTTGCTGATGCCCCACCAGCGTTCGAGGTCGGTTTGTTCGTCGTCTTCGTAGTAGTCGGGGGCGGTGTAGCTGGCGCCGTTCAGGGCGGCCATGGGGGCTGACAGGGCATGCAGCCAGTTTTGTGCGGGTTCGTCCATGATGGGGTCCTTGCTGGGGCGCTGGGGATTGTAATGCAACGGGCTGTGGCGGGGTAATCGGGGGTGGGGGTGGCAGGTGCCTGGCTAAAGTTTTGCAGCGCTTATGAGATCGAGCGCCGCCCGCGCGGCGCTTCGCGGGCAAGCCCGCTCCCACAGTTTGTTTCGGGCCAATTATTCCTGTGCAGGTACCCGCGCCTGCCCTGGTGCATGTCTTGAGTCATGTGGAGCGGCTGCGATGCCCACGCTGAAACCGCGGCGTACAAACAAGGGGGACCCGGTACCGGCACAGGAGAGACTGGCCCGAAACAAACTGTGGGAGCGGGCTTGCCCGCGAAGCGCCGCGCGGGCGGCGCTCGATCTGATAAGCGCTGCAAAGGCTGTGGCGAACACCTGTCAGCCTCTACCCCCGCTCCTCCCCCCGCAAGGTCAAAACCTCATACCCACTCTCGGTCACCGCCACCGTATGCTCCCACTGCGCCGACAAACTCCGGTCCCGGGTAATCACCGTCCAGCCATCGCGCAACCCCCGTGTCCCGCGCCCGCCCTGGTTGATCATCGGCTCGATGGTGAACACCATCCCCGGCTGCAGCTTCAGCCCCATCCCGCGCTCACCGAAGTGCAGTACCTCGGGCGCCTCGTGCATCTGCTGGCCGATGCCATGCCCGCAGTACTCGCGCACCACGCTATAGCCCGCCGCCTCGGCATGCACCTGAATGGCATGGCCGATATCCCCGAGGGTCGCCCCCGGGCGTACCTGCTCGATGCCTTTCCACAGCGCCTGGTAGGTGGTGTCCACCAGGCGCCGCGCGTCGGCGCTGATCTGCCCGATACAGTACATCTTCGACGAGTCGGCAATGTAGCCACCCTGTTCCAGGGTGATATCCACATTGACGATCGAACCCACGGCCAGCACCTCGTCAGCCCTGGGCATGCCGTGGCACACCACATGGTCCACCGAGGTGTTCAGGGCGTAGGGGAAACCATACTGCCCCTTGCTCGCCGGCCGTGCCTTGAGCTGCTCGACAATGAACGCCTCGGCGCAGTCGTTGATCTGCAGGGTGCTCACCCCGGGGCGGATGAAACCGTCCAGGTGGGCGAACACCTGGGCCAGCAGGCCGCCGGCGCGGCGCATCAGGGCCAACTCGGCGGGGCCCTTGAGAATCACCTTGCTCATTGCAGCAGCTCCTTGAGCTTGGCCTGCTCCTGGCGCAGCAGCTGGCGCAGCAGTTCCTGGTAAGTGGCCTGGGGGTGCAGCTCGGCCAGCATGCCGATGCGGATCCAGTGTTCGGCCTGGGCGTTGATCGAGCGCGACAGGGCGGCGCTGGCGATGCGCAGGTCTTCGTGGAGGTCGTCGCAGATCTTGACGATGCCCATGGGGGGTACCTTTGTATATGAAACGTATATGAATCATATCGTCTTGGGGTGAGCAAGTGCCACCTGTTGGTGCGTGATTCACCATTGAGGTGCATGAGGGCAGCCGGCCTCATCGCCGGCAAGCCGGCTCCTACAGGCGGATGGGGTTGGCCCGGGATTTGCTCTCGCTCAAGTATCCAGGCCATCAACGACGATGGCCGCTATTCATCACGACGAAGGCGCCGTGTTGCCCCGCTTGCCAACAGCAGGCGGGGCAGCCGGCGCCTTTGCCGTTTCTGCAGCAGGAGATCGCCGATGAGCAGCAGCGAGGTACGCAGCGTTTGCCCGTATTGCGGGGTAGGGTGCGGCATCGTCATGAGCGTGCGCGACGGCAAGGTGGTCAAGGTCAGCGGCGACAAGCAGCACCCCAGCAACTTCGGCCGCCTGTGCACCAAGGGGCTGACCGCCCACGTGCCGCTGGACGCCGGGCGCATGGCCCAGGCCTTCGTGCGCCGCCAGCGCCAGCAGCAGCCGGTGCGCAACGCCATGCCGGCGGCCATCGACGAGGCGGCCACGCGCCTGCGCGCGATCATCGACCAGCACGGCCCCGACGCCGTGGCGCTGTACGTGTCCGGGCAAATGTCGCTGGAGGCCCAGTACCTGGCCAACAAGCTGGCCAAGGGTTTTATCCGTACCCGCCATATCGAGTCCAACTCGCGGCTGTGCATGGCCAGTGCCGGCAGCGGCTACAAGCAGTCGCTGGGTGCCGACGGCCCGCCCGGCAGCTACCAGGATTTCGAGCGCGCCGAGGTGTTTCTGGTGATCGGCGCGAACATGGCCGACTGTCACCCCATCCTCTTTCTGCGCCTGCTCGACCGCCTCAAGGCCGGCGCCAGGTTGATCGTCGTCGACCCCAGGCGCAGCGCCACCGCCGACAAGGCGCACCTGTTCCTGCAACTGCGCCCGGGCACCGACATGGCGCTGCTCAACGGCCTGCTGCACCTGCTGCACCTGAACGGCCATACCGACACCGACTTCATCGCCCGGTATACCGAAGGCTGGGGTGACATGCCGGCGTTTCTCGCCGACTACACCCCCGAGCGCGTCGCGGCCATCACCGGCCTTGCGCCCGAAGCCATCGAAGAGGCTGCCCGGCTGATCGGCGAGGCCGGTGAGTGGATGAGCTGCTGGACCATGGGCCTGAACCAGAGCATCCACGGCACCTGGCACAGCAACGCACTGTGCAACCTGCACCTGGCCACCGGCGCCATCTGCCGCCCTGGCAGCGGGCCGTTTTCGCTCACCGGCCAGCCCAACGCCATGGGCGGGCGCGAGATGGGCTACATGGGCCCGGGTTTGCCGGGGCAGCGCTCGGCGCAGGTCGAGGCCGACCGGGCGTTCGTCGAGCAGCAGTGGCAGTTGCCGGCCGGCAGCCTGCGCAGCGAAGGCGGCGAGGGCACCGTGGCGCTGTTCGAGCAGATGAAAGCCGGTGAGGTGAAGGCCTGCTGGATCATCTGCAGCAACCCGGTGGCCAGTGTCGCCAACCGCCAGCAGGTGATCGACGGCCTCACCCAGGCTGAGCTGGTGATCTGCCAGGACGCCTTTCTCGATAGCGAGACCAACCGCTACGCCGACATTCTGCTGCCCGCTGCACTATGGGCTGAAGGCGAGGGGGTGATGATCAACAGCGAGCGCAACCTCACCCTGATGCCACGTGCCGTCGAGCCCCCCGGCGACAGCCTGGAGGACTGGCGCATCATTGCGCGCATCGCCTGTGCCATGGGCTACGGCGAGGCCTTCGATTACCCCGACGCCGAAGCGGTGTACGACGAAATCCGCCGTTTCTGGAACCCGGCCACCGGCTACGACCTGCGCGGCATCGGCTACCCCGAGCTGCGCCAGCAACCGCGCCAATGGCCCTGCGCCCCAGGGCGCGATGACGACCGCAGCCCGCAGCGTTACCACAACGACGGTATCAGCCAGCAGTTGCTGCAGCAGGCCGATGGCACACAGCCGGCGCTGGCCTTCCCCACCGCCAGCGGCAAGGCGCGCTTCTTCGCCCGGCCCTGGCTGCCGCCGGCCGAGCTGCCGGACGAAGCCTTCCCCTTCGTGCTCAATACCGGCCGCGTGCAGCACCAGTGGCACACCCTGACCAAGACCGGCAAGGTGGCGAGCCTGAACAAGCTCGAGCCCGGCCCCTTCGTCGAGCTTCACCCCGATGATGCCCGCCGCCTGGGCGTGCGCGACAAGGACCAGGTGGCAATCCGCTCGCGCCGCGGCCAGGCCGTGCTGCCGGCCCGGCTCAGCGACCGCGTGCTGCCCGGCGGCTGCTTCGCGCCGTTTCACTGGAACGACCTGTACGGCGAGCAGTTGGCGATCAACGCCGTGACCTGCGATGCCGTCGACCCCACCTCGCTGCAGCCGGCCTTCAAGCATTGCGCCGTGGCCCTGGAGCGGGTGGCCGGCGAACGCATCGACGCCCTCGACCTGACCACCGCCACCCCTTCGGAGCCCACCAGCATGCCGAACGCCACCTTGTCCCGCCTGCTCGGCCTGGACGCCTTGCCGGCCCCGGTGCTGGCCGAGGACGAGCGCCATTACCTGCAAGGCTTTTTGCTGGGCCTGGGCCAGGCCCGCTTCGAGGGCGTGCCGAGCCTGCCGGCCAGCGCGCCACTGGCCCCCACACGGCGGCTGTTCGTCGACGGCCTGTTGGCCGGGCTGTTCGCCCAACAGGCGCCGGCTGTACAGCTGTTGCAGCAGGCGCCGCAGCACCGGGTGCTGTGGGCCTCGCAAACCGGCAATGGCGAGGCCCTGGCCGAACGCTGCGCCGAGCGTTTGCGCGGTGCCGGCCTGGCGGTCGAACTGAGCTGCATGGAGGCGGTGAGCCCGGTGCAATTGCAGGGCGCCGCCAGTGTGCTGCTGATCGCCAGCACCTTCGGCGACGGCGAGGCCCCCGACAGCGGTGCGGCGTTCTGGCAGGCATTGCAGGGCGAGGAGGGCGGGCACTGCGCCACGCTGCCTTATGCCGTACTGGCGCTGGGGGATTCGAGCTACGACCAGTTTTGCGGCTTCGGCCGCAAGCTCGACCAGCGCCTGGCCGACCTTGGCGCTAGGCGGTTGCTGGAGCGAGTAGATTGCGAGCCGGACTTCGACGACGCCTTCAATGCTTGGCTGGAGGCACTGCTCGTGCAACTGGGCAGCACCGAGCCTGCGCCTGCACAGCCTGAGCAGGCCGCCGGCTACAGCAAGCAGCAGCCCTGGCTGGCGCCGCTGCTGGAAAACCGCCTGCTCAACGGCCCAGGCTCGAGCAAGGAAACCCGGCAGATGGTGTTCGACCTGCGCGGCAGCGGGTTCACCTACCAGCCCGGTGATGCCTTGGGCGTGTGGCCGCGCAACTGCCCGGCGCTGGTGGCGGAGTTGCTTGAGCTGATGCAACTGGACGGCGAGGCCATGGTCGAGCTCAAGGGCCAGGCGCCGATGGCGCTGGCCAGCGCCCTGGAGCGCCACCTGGACATCACCCGGGTGAGCACCGCGCAGCTTGAGCTGTTCAGCCAGGGCCACGAACAGTTGCAGCGCTTGCTGCTGCCTGAGCACAAGGCCGAACTCAAGGACTGGCTGTGGGGCCGGCAACTGGCCGATGTGCTGCGCGCCTTCCCCCGGCAATTGCCGCTGGCCACCTGGCTGAGCTTGCTCAAGCCATTGCAGCCGCGCCTGTATTCCATCAGCTCAAGCCCCGTCGCCCACCCAGGCCAGGTGCACCTGACCACCTCGACCGTGCGCTACGGCCAGCGCAAGGGCGTGTGCTCGGCGTTTCTCGCCGACCGCGCCGGGGCACTGGAGGTGGCGATTTTTCCGCAGCCGTCCAAGCACTTTCACCTGCCCGAAGACGACAGCACGCCGATCATCATGATCGGCCCCGGCACTGGCATCGCGCCGTTCAAGGGCTTTTTGGAAGAACGCGAAGTGCGTGGGGCCAGCGGCGGCAACTGGCTGTTCTTCGGCGAGCAGCAGGCGGCCTGCGACTTCTACTATCGCGAGCAGTTGCAGGCCTGGGAGGCCTGCGGCCACCTGCGCCTGAGCACCGCGTTCTCCCGTGACCAGGCCGAGAAGATCTATGTGCAGCACCGCCTGCTTGAGCAAGGCGCCGAGTTGTGGAACTGGTTGCAAAAAGGCGCATACGTTTATGTGTGTGGCGAT
This sequence comes from Pseudomonas xanthosomatis, assembly GCF_019139835.1. Taxonomy (NCBI): domain Bacteria; kingdom Pseudomonadati; phylum Pseudomonadota; class Gammaproteobacteria; order Pseudomonadales; family Pseudomonadaceae; genus Pseudomonas; species Pseudomonas xanthosomatis. The sequence continues at coordinate 2,236,974 of NZ_CP077075.1, forward strand.
GCCCAGCGCATGGCCAAGGATGTGGATGCAGCGTTACGCCAGGTGGTGGCTGAGCACGGCGGTATGGATGCCGACGCGGCGGCGGCTTATGTCGAAGGCCTGGGGCGCGACAAGCGTTATCGGCGTGATGTGTATTGATACGTGCACCAGAGTGGGGAAGGTTGCACCGGGTTGGTTCGCCAGTGTTCATGCAGCAGCCCCTTTTGAATGAGTAGCAGGCCCCTGTGGGAGCGGGCTTGCCCGCGAACACCGGCACAGCCGGTGCCATCCACCGAGTCGCCTGCTTCGCGGGCAAGCCCGCTCCCACAGGGGTTGCGGTGAACCTGCGAGTTTCATCCATAGCCTCGTAGCTGCGACACCGGCAGCAGCGGCAAGCGTGTTGGCACACTCCCTGCTTTGCTACCTGCACAACAGCCCCACCGATCAACGGCGATCGCCCAGGGGCCTCACACTGATGAGTACAGGCAAAGGCGCCTGGAGCTTCGGCTCCAGGCGCCTTTTTGTTTTCCGTGATCGAGGATCGGCTATGAACGCAACAGCGAGCGGTGCACCCAAAGGGCGACTGGTCATCGTCGGCAACGGCATGGTCGGCCACCACTGTGTCGAACAACTGGTGGCCCGCGGCGCGCTCGAGCGCTTCGAACTGCACGTGTTCGGCGAAGAGCGCCAGCGCGCCTACGACCGCGTGCACCTGTCCGAGTACTTCACCGGCAGCTGCGCCGAAACCCTGGCCCTGTGCGACCAGGCCTTCTATCCAGATAGCGGCGTGCACCTGCACCTGGGCGAGGCGGTGCTGGAGATCGACCGCGAACGCGCCGAGGTGGTCACCGCCGAGGGCCGCTACGGCTACGACCAGCTGGTGCTGGCCACCGGCTCCTACCCGTTCGTGCCGCCGATCGAAGGTTCTGCTGGCGATGCCCGCCTGGTCTACCGCACCCTCGATGACCTTGACGCCATCCGCGCCGCCGCAGGTTCGGCCCGCCGTGGCGTGGTGGTGGGCGGTGGCCTGCTCGGGCTGGAGGCGGCCAACGCGCTCAAGTCCCTGGGCCTGGAAGCCCATGTGGTGGAGTTCGCCCCACGCTTGATGCCGGTGCAACTGGACAGCGAAGGCGGCGCCGCGCTCAAGGCGCAGATCGAAGCCCTGGGCGTGGGTGTGCACCTGTCCCGCGCCACCCAGTCGATCAGCGCAGGCGCCGACTACCGCTACCGCATGAACTTCGACGGCGGCGAACACCTGGAAACCGACCTGGTGGTGTTCTCGGCGGGCATTCGCCCGCAGGACGCCCTGGGCCGCGCCTGCGGCCTGGACATCGCCGCCCGTGGCGGGGTGGTGATCGACAACCACTGCACCACCAGCGACCCGTGCATCTTTGCCATCGGCGAGTGCGCCTCTTGGAACGGCAGTGTGTTCGGCCTGGTCGCCCCGGGCTATGCCATGGCCCGCAACCTGGCCGCCTTGCTGATGGGCGAGCAGGCCCAGGCCTTCACCGGCGCCGACATGTCGACCAAGCTCAAGCTGCTGGGTGTGGACGTGGGCTCCATCGGCGATGCCCACGGCGCCACCGCCGGCGCGCGCAGCTACCGCTTCATCGACGAAGCCAACGCCTCGTACCGCCGCCTGGTGGTGGATGCCAGCGGCAAGCACGTGCTCGGCGCGGTACTGGTGGGCGACAACAGCTACTACGACACCCTGCTGCAGTACGCCCAGAACGGCATCAAGCTGCCTGCCGACCCGGCCGCGCTGATTCTGCCGCAAGGCGGTGGTGCGCCGGCCCTGGGCGCCGATGCATTGCCCGACAGCGCGACCATCTGCTCGTGCCACAACGTCAGCAAGGGCGCGGTGTGCGCGGCCATCGACAGCGGCTGCGGCGACCTCGCTTCGGTCAAGGCCTGCACCAAGGCCGCCAGTGGCTGTGGCGGTTGCGCGGCGCTGCTCAAGCAAGTGTTCGAGCACGAGCTCACCGCCCGCGGGGTGACCGTGGACAAAAGCCTGTGCGAGCACTTCGCCTACACCCGCCAGGAGCTTTACGCCCTGGTGCGGGTAGAGGGCATCCGCACCTTCGCCGAGCTGCTCGAACGCCATGGCAAGGGGCATGTGGGTTGCGACATCTGCAAGCCGGCGGTGGGCAACATCCTCGCCTCGTGCTGGAACCAGCCGATTATGGACCCGGCGTTGGTGCCGCTGCAGGACACCAACGACACCTTCATGGCCAACATGCAGAAAAACGGCACCTACTCGGTGGTGCCGCGTATCCCCGGTGGCGAAATCACCCCGGAAAAACTCATCGTCATCGGCCAGGTGGCGAAAAAATACGACCTCTATACCAAGATCACCGGCGGCCAGCGCATCGACCTGTTCGGTGCCCAGCTGCATGAGCTGCCGCTGATCTGGGGCGAGCTGATCGAGGCCGGCTTCGAGACCGGCCACGCCTACGGCAAATCGACCCGCACGGTGAAATCCTGCGTGGGCAGCACCTGGTGCCGCTACGGTGTGCAGGACAGCGTGGCCATGGCCCTGCGCCTGGAAGACCGCTACAAGGGCCTGCGCAGCCCGCACAAGCTCAAGTTCGCGGTGTCGGGTTGCACCCGCGAGTGCGCCGAGGCGCAAAGCAAGGATATCGGCGTGATCGCCACCGACAAGGGCTGGAACCTCTACGTGTGCGGCAACGGCGGCATGCGCCCGCGCCACGCCGAGCTGTTCGCCACCGACCTTGACGACGAAACCCTGGTGCGCCTGATCGACCGCGTACTGATGTTCTACATCCGCACCGCCGACAAGCTGCAGCGCACCTCGGTGTGGCGCGAGAACCTCGAAGGCGGCCTGGACTACCTCAAGCAGGTGGTGCTGGACGACAGCCTGGGCCTGGCCGCCGAGCTTGAGGCGCAGATGCAGCACGTGGTCGAGCAGTATGAATGCGAGTGGGCCAACGCCCTGAGCGACCCGGAAAAACTCAAGCGCTTCCGTACCTTCGTCAACGACAAGCGCGCCGACCCCGATGTGCACTTTGTCCGCGAACGCGGCCAGCGCCGCCCGGCGGCGGCGCTGCACCTGATCCCCACCCATGAGGAGGCTGTGTGATGAACCTGTCCAATGCTGCTGAGAAGGTTGAGCCGAACTGGCTGCACGTGTGCGCCGCCGACGACCTGGTTGCCGACTCCGGCGTGGTGGTGTGGCACCAGGGCCAGCAGGTGGCGCTGTTCTACCTGCCGGGCCAGGGCCGCGAGCTGTACGCAGTGGGCAACCGCGACCCGCGCTCGGGCGCCAACATCATCGGCCGCGGGCTGGTGGGCAGCCTGGGCGGCGAGGTGGTGGTCGCCGCGCCGCTGTACAAGCAGCACTTCTGCCTGGCCAGCGGCCGTTGCCTGGAAGACCCGCAGCAGGCGCTGCCGGTGTGGCCGGCGCGGATCAGCGACGGGCAGGTGCAGATTGCCCGCGGGTGATTGGTAGTGTGCAAAGCCTGAACCCCGCGTCGCCTGCATCGCGGGCAAGCCCGCTCCCACAGGACCGCGCAGAGCCTGAAGCGAGCGCGGTCCCTGTAGGAGATTACCCAGCCCTGCGGGCTGCGCTGTCGCGCAGAGAACTAGTCTCGCAGATGTACTGCGGCCCCTGTGGGAAGCGGCCTTGTGTCGCGATGGGCTGCGCAGCAGCCCCGGCAATTTTGCATGAGGCTGAAGCCTTGGGGCCGCTTCGCGCCCCATCTCGACCGGACGGCGCCCCGGCAAGGCCGCTTCCCACGGGAACCGTGTTAAATCAATGAGTTGTAGTTTGTTCTATGAGAGCCGGCTTGCCGGCGATCACCGGCGCAGCCGGTGCCATCCACCGCGCCGGCTGCATCGCGGGCAGATCCCCCCTGGCGGATAGCCTGGTTTCGATCGCCTGATCGTTGATGAACAACTCGAACACGTTGCTGGGCCCGGTACCCAGGCGTTGCAGGAAAGCCAGCAGGGTCTGCGGGTCGAACAGCACGATGCCGGGGGCGTAGAGGGTGAGGTTGGCGAATGTTTTCATGGGCTGTATGGCGCTTCAGATCTGTTGCCAGAAGTCCGGGTGCCGTGATTGCACCAGGTGTTGAATAACCTTTGCATCCGCTGCCTGCAGAAACCCGCTGGCAATGCCTTGAACCAACAACTCAAAGTTGGCCGCGACCGGCAGGCCGTCTTGAGCAGTGGGTGTGTGGGTAATGGCGTAGACCTGCTCATCGTTGCAGTCGAGCACGATGGCATAAGGGTCTGAGGTGGCGACCACCAATTGCTGCGCCGGGCGTTGTGCCGTGCTCCACCAGGGGCTTTCAGCCTGCTCGTGGTTCAGCGCGATCAGGTGTTCGAGATAGTCACCGCCAATACCGAAAGTGATCGGCCCCAAGGTGAAATCGTCCAGATCGTAACGGTTCAGAAAAGTGATGAAGGCCGGCGCCAGTTGCACGTTCAACCTTCGCTCCAGCTGGGCGACCGGGCAGGGCGCGCAGCGTGGCTTGAGCCGGTAGACCTTAAGCTCAGGCATTTCCTCCAGCAATGGGGTAAAGCGTTGGTGCAGCGCCTGTTCGATTTGGCCGGTTGAAAGCAGCATGTCGTTTCCCGTTTGGTGCAGGTGAGTGTGCCAGGTTGCCTCGACCACCTAGCGCTACTGCCTAATGTGGTGCTTCAGAAATACCTCACTAGTACTCGTAGGGCAGGGCGATGGCGTTCCAGCGCGCAGTGCGCTTTTTTTCCACGAACTTGGCAAGCTTGGCCGGTGTAGCGATGCTGTCGAGCTTGGTGTCGGCCACCGGTACCAGCATCAGTAGTTTGACCGGGTCGCTGATGGCTTGACTGTCGGCGGCTCCCTGCGGGTTCCAGACGTAGTCGACCACCACCACGGCGCCGATGCCTTTGGGCCAAGCCAGGGTGCTGGCCAATTCGCTCTGCGTTGTCAGTACCAGCCCTTCTTCGATACTAGCGCCACCCACCACATGCCCGGCGAGGCTGAGCAGCAGCTTCATGGGAAACGACAGCGGCGCATCCGACAGTGCGGCGCTGGCGCTGACCGGCCAGTTGTCGGTGAGGCAGAAGAACAGCTCTGTGCGCGGTTTGAAGTCTGCCAACCCCAGGGTGAACAGCAGCTTGTAGCGCCATTTGTTTTCGACGTTGGCCAGGCGCAGTTGCACCGCGTGCCCCTGCACGTCGTGGCAGTAAGCGATGGGCAACACCGGGCCGACTGTCTGGCTGACGTAATGGCCGATGGCGCCCAGCCGCTGTGTGGACCAGTCGATGGGGGTGTCGAGCGTTGCCTGGGCGCCGCTGCGCTGAAGTAGCTGCTGCAGTTCCACATGCTTCCAGACCTTGGCCAGATCCAGCGGTGTCTGGTGCAGGTTGGCATGCAAGCGATTGATGTCCGCCCCGGCCTGCAGCAGCTGCGCGGCCACGTTCAGGTGGCCGAAACGCACCGCGTTGAGCAGCGGGTTGGCCACCGCCTCCGGCGCGCCATCGACCCGGGCGCCTTGCTGCAAAAGCCAGGTTACGCTGCCCAGCTGGCCACTGGCGGCCGCTTCGCTCAGTGGGGTGGTGCGGGCTTCCCGGCGGGCCGCCTCGTCCACTGCAACGCCCAGCTCGCGCAGGTACATGCAGGCCTCGAGGTTGCCGCTGGCGGCGGCGATGTGCATCAGGCTGCGGTAGCCGGGCTCGGTGTTGATCGACAGCGTGGCCAGTTCTGGCTGTGGTGCCAGGATCGATTGCAGTTGACCCAGGTCGTGCTGTTCGATGGCGACTCTGGCGTTCCATACCGCTGTGGCAGCGTTGCTCATGTGGGGGCGTTTCCCGCGTGGGTTGGTCAGTTGCGCCGTGCAAAGCGATGGGGTGATCAGGGCAACGGCAGGCCGAAGTATTCTGGTTGGAAGGCATGCTCGATCACGAAATCGAAAAAGCCCTGCCCGGTGTCCAGGGTTTCGCCGGTACCGGTATCGTGGAAGACCACCTGCTCGAGGCAGCGGCCATTGTCGATTGAAAAGGCATGGTAGCCGCCTGTGCCATCGTCGCTGAACGCCACGATGTCATCCGCAAGTTCAAACCCACATGGCTTTGACAGCGTTCGTCATATTCTTGTGTTCGCGGCGCAACGGTCAGGGGAACGAGGACGTCAACAATGCTTCTAGCGAAGGTGCCAGCAGTTCGACCTCTCCTTCATCGTGCAGGTACAGGTAAAGCTGCCCCTGGCTGTTCATGAGGATCGGGTTGCCGCTGCCGTCGTCTGAAATTGCCAGCGCGTCGTGCAGCTCTGGCAGGCCGCTGGTGTCGTAACGATCACGAAAGCGCTCGGTCAGCTCGGTCACGGTCGTTTTACCTAGCATGCTGCCGTTCTCGAAAGCATGGATATCCACGCCACCGAATGCGCCACCAAACAGTTTGATGAACTCCACGTAGTCAGGATGGAAGGTGATGCCCAAGGCCTGTTGTGCGGCCTCGATCTGCTCATCGGTCGCAGGCTTGCCCATGAGGTCAGGGTGGTCGTTGAACAGTTGCAGCAGCTTGCCTTTGAGTTCGTCGTTCATAGTTCACAGGCTCCGTTGGAGGCTTTGCTTTGTTTGCGGTCGAGCGCTTTTTGCGCTTGCGACACCCAGAACTCTTTCTTCCACAGGTTGAATTCCTGACGGTTGTTGATACCGGCGCCTTTTTGCTTGCCCTTGGGGTGCTGGCCGGCATTGTGCTCTTTGCTGCCGTGATGTTTCTGTGGCATGCCGGTGATCGGCCCTTCACTCTGTTGGCGATGATGGTGCAGATCGATTCTTTCGCCTTTCTGGTCCACGGGCGACTTACCGAATGGCGTCGGTGCATCAGGGCCATTCATGAAGATGGTGCTCTTGAGTTGGGATTCGGTCAGGTGATCCAGATCGATGTAGCCTCGCGCCTCGAGGGTCAGGCCGCGGCTGTCGGTGAACACGACCGAGTTGGTATGCAGCCCCAACGGGTCGATCCATATTATCGGGTTGGGTGAATAGCGATAAAGGTTCAGGCCGCCCAGCAGGCCGATCGGGTCGGCTTGCGTGAAGCGCCCGATGTCCGGGTCGTAGAAACGCAGGATGTTGTAGTGCAAGCCTGTTTCGCGGTCCAGGTACTGCCCCTGGAAACGCAGGTTCTGCTGACGGTCCGTGTGGGGGTTATGCCATTCGTCTCGGCTATTGCCCCAGACCTCGTGCTCACTGTGCCAGACGGCATTGCCCTGTTCATCGGTCACCTGCTCCGGGAGCCCGGCAAGGTTGGTATGGAAGTAGAAAAACGATTCCTTGCCCGCGCGGCCGTCGATGCGGGCCAATGGTTCATGGCTGTTCGGGTCGGTATAGACATACAGGCTCGGTTTACCATCCTGCTGCTCGTACAACAGCCGCAGGCCCTGCCAGAAGAACTCGGTCTGGCTCACTGGGGTGGGGTGGTCGTTGCGATACAGCTGTTTGCGGGTACGCCGCCCGAGCGGGTCGTAGCTGAACTCTATGCGTTCGCGAACGGCGCCTCGTTGCTGGCAGATTCGCCTCAGTCGGTGTTCGGCGTCGTACTCGAAGTGCTGCACCAGGCGGTTGGCGGTGCGTTTTTCCAGCAGCCTGCCAAAGGCATCGTAGCGATAGTGCAGCCCCTTGTAGCGGGTAACCCTGTCGTGTTGTACGTGGCCGCCCATGCTTGCCCCATCCAGCGGGTTGCCGGCCCTGTCATAGGCATATTGCTCGACCCGCTGCCCTTCAGCGCCGGGACGCTGGTGAATGGCGCCGTGCAGGCGTTCGGTAGGGCCGTAGACATAGCTGACCTGGCCCTGAAAGCTGCCTTGCCCATGGGCGGCACTGCGCATACGGCCAATGATGGCTTCACTGTCGTCGGTGGGGATGCCACCGCGCCGGTGAGTTTGGGTCAGCACCTCGCGCACTAGGTCGTCGGCGGCGTCGTAGTGGTAGTCCTTTTGCAGCAACGCGAGGGTCGCCGCGCTGGCGTCGTGGTAGCGGATCGCCTTCTGCACCAGACGTGCGCAACTGTCGTAGCTACGGCGAGTATCAAGCTTGCCCTGGCTGCGCAGCACCTCGGCATGCAGTTCGTCGCGTTCGAAATCGCAGATCACTCGGCCATCGAGGTTCATCTGGTGCAGGTGACCGCTACCGTAGTAGAGATGATTGAGGCAGCGGCCGTCTGGCAGGGTCAGGGTTTGCAGGTTGCCCTGTTCGTCGTGGCTGTAGCGCAATTGGCCAGCGTCGCTGGTTTCGCTGAGCAATTGCCCCAAGGCATCGTAACTGAAATGCAAATGCTGCTGGCTGCCCTGAACGTCGCTGCAACTGATCGACAGCAGGTTGTCGGCGGCATCGTAGCGGTAGTCAGTAGTGCCGTCCGCAGTGTGCTTGCGCAATACCCGGCCCACGGCGTCGTGCTCGAAGCGTTGGGTCTGTGGCTGTGCCTGCAGGCCGGGATGTGGCAGCAGGTCGATTTGTACGAGGTTGCCGGCAACATCGTAGTGGTAGTCGCGCCCCCCTCCGTCCAGGTTGCGCTGGCTACGCGGACGGTCGAGTTCATCCCAGGCAAGGCGGTAGTGCTCACCGTTCTCGTTCTCCAGCTGGACCAGGCGGTCGTAGCAGTCCCAGCTTGTGCGTTGGGTTAACCCCATGGCATCGGTACGTTGGATCAGGCGGCCACGGCTGTCGTAAGACCATTGGGTGACCTGCTGTGCCGGGCCTGTATGGCTGATCAGTTGACCGGCCGCGTCGAACCGGTAGTGGTCTGTCCGTCCGTCCGGGCGCAGGCTTTGCTCCAGTCGGCCGCGGGCGTCGAACTGATAACGGGTTATGGCGCCCCTGGCATCGCGGATGGCGCTCAGATAGCCGCGTGGGTCATGGCTGTAGGCCGTGCTGTGGCCCGAGCAGTCACGCATTGCGGTCAGCCGGCCTTGGGCGTTCCATTCAAAATCGCGGGTTTTACCCAGCGTATCGCGCAACTGTCTCAGGCGGCCTTGCTGGTCGTAGGCATACTGCGTGCTTCGCCCCAGGGCATCGGTTGTACGCAGCAGGTTGCCTTGGCGGTCGTAGTCAAAGCGTTGCTGTTGGCCGGCGCCAGTGGTGATCCGCATGGGCAATGCCCAGTGCTCTGTGTACTCGATGCGTTCGCTGCGGCCCAAGGGGTCCTGGATGCCGGTCAGGCGTCCCAGCGCGTCATAGCTGTAGCGCCATTGGTTCCCTTGCGGGTCAGTAGTGGCAACCAGCCGGCCTTGTTCGATGCTTTCCTGCCAGCGCTGCCCGAGAGGGTCGATATAAAGCGTGATCTCATGCATCGGCCCCCATTCGTAGTGCTCGCTACGGCCGAGGCCGTCGGTGATGTCTGTGTGGCCGCGCTGCAGGTCGTACGTGAAGCTGTATTCCTCGCCGTCCTCGCTCCAGTGCCGCACCACTCGCCACTCGTGATCAGGCTGCGGCTCCAGCAGCGCTGGCAATCCGGCAGGTTGGCGCAAACAGGCATCGAAGCGTTGCCACTGGTAGTGAAAGACTGCCCCGGTGGGCAGCATGTGGCTGGCCATCAGGCCCTGCTCGGTGTAGCAGAAGCGGCGCATTATCTGGCCGCCGGGCTCCAGTACTTCGCTCAATTGGCCGTCGGCGGTGTGGCGATAGCTCACCAGCGTTTCATGCTTTTGCACCTCGAATTGGCTGCCTGGGCGCAGATACAGGCGGCGAACCTCGCTGACCCTGCGTCGATGAGCCTCGCTGTAGCACATCTGGATCGCAGTGCTGGCGAAGGTGTCGGCGAGGTACTGTAGCCGCCCTTCGGCGTCGTAGAGCAGGTCGAGGCGATTGAGATTGCGATCGCCCAGTTGCACCAGGCGTGAGCGCCGAGGGTCGTGTGGATCGGTCTTGAACACCTGGTATTGGCCGCTGTAGATGCACTCCACCACGGTGATTCCATGGGCCTGATGGAAAAAGGCCAAACCATCCAGTGAACTGACGAAAGCGCTGCCTTCCTGAAGCTGGCCCAGTTCTATGCGCGAGCCTTCTTCGTCAACGTAGACCCACAATTCGCCACCTTGCGGGTGTGCGACGCGCTCGATACGGACTTCGTAAACCAGGCTCCAACCCCGGCCGAACATACCGTCGTCACGAGAGTCGTTGCTGTCGTAACGGCGAGCCCATTCGATGGGGAGAAGCCCCGGCAAGTTGAAATCGTGGTCTTCGATACCATCCAGAAGTTTGGCGCCGCTGGACACCATCACCGGTCTGCCCTTGCACCGGGGGATGCGTGAGCGTGGCCGTGGCGACTTGCCCGGTCGCGGCCGTGCCTTGCCCCCGCGCCGTGACAGCAGCATCCCGGCCACGATGCCGATGATCTTCGCCGCCGCACTCTTGCCATCGTGGATGTCCCGCACGGTCACCGTGCCGCCGCCGATGCGCACGTTGGGCGAGAAGGTCATGCCGATCGGCCCGTCGCAGGTGCTCTTGTCCCCCACGCGCGCGGCCGGGTGGCCGTTGATGAACACCTTGTCCGAACCCTGGGCGACAAAGTTGGGCGTCGGGTGCTTGCTGCACTTGACTGTGTCCAGCTCGGCAGGCTGGGTGCCGGGGTCTGCCGGAGTGGTCACCGGCGGGTTGAAGATGCTGTTGATCTCCTGGGCCAGGCCGATGATCGGCAGCATCATCGAGGCGCCGATCATCGCGTAGCTGCCGATGTTTTCCAGTATCGAGGGTTCTTCGGCGGGGCCTTCCGGCTCGCTGACGCCGGTGACGACACCGGCTGCGCGAGCGGCAGGGATGCCGTTGATATGGGTATTGACCGACCCCGTCTCGATAGCCCCGTAAGGCTCTGGCGGGAACATCGAATTGCCCACCCAACTGCTGAAGTCCGAGATTTGGTCGCCGATGCTCTTGTCTTCGCCACCGGGCAGCATGGCCGCAGCGCCGACCAGCGCGCCGGCGATCAGCGGGGTCAGCACCGCTGCCGCCCCGCCGGTGCCGACCACGGCCACCACGGCGCCGCCGATGGCTGCGGCCACCGCGGCGGTGGCCGCGGCATACACCACGGCCTCGGTCAGGGTGCTGACCAGCTCGGCCATCAGCGGCGGGTGCAGGATGAGGTCGCCCTGGCGGGCGGCGTGCAGGCTATCGTCCATGAGCCGGGTCGGTGTCCGTGGTCAGTTCAGTTGCAGGCCGGCCTTGATGGCCTCCCAGTGGGCGAGGTCGGCAGGCGTAAGCGGCGCCTGCTTGCTGTAGCTCACCGCCACGAAACGCGCCTGCCCGGGCGGGGTGTAGGCCAGCTGGCGCTGGTACGAGAGCACCTCGCCACGCTTGAACTGCAGGCTGACTTCCAGCCCGTGGATGTCGCGTGCGGCGCCGGCGAGGGTTGGCTGGGGTTCGCTGATGACCGCGCCCAGGCGTTCGCGCAACTGGGCCAGTTGCTGTTGGTACAGGTCTTGGAGGGTTTGCCCTGCCGGCAGCGCGCTGCGGGCGATCACCAGGCTGGTGCCGCGCTCGCGGAAGGCGAGCATGTTCATGCTGGTGTCTTCGGGCGTTTCATCGCCCAGGTCCAGGGTCAGGTCGTGGGTGAGGTAGGTGGCCATGGCGCTGCTCCTTGCGTCGAAGCGGCACACGCTAAAGCTTCGCTGCGCAGGCTGCAAGCGCCGGGCGACGCGGCGGTGACGGGGTTCACCGAATCGCCCGTGCTGGCATTTTGCCTGGGTTACAGCACCAGGCCCTGGGGTTTGCGCCCGGCGAATACGTCCACCAGGCTGGCCACCACCATTTCGCCCATGCGCGTGCGGGTTTGCACCGTGGCGCTGGCGCGGTGCGGTTGCAGCACCACGTCTTCACGCTCGAACAGCGCTTCGGGGGCGCGCGGTTCGTCGGCGAACACATCCAGCGCGGCGCCGGCGATCTCGCCGGCCTGCAAGGCGGCGAGCAGCGCCGGTTCGTCCACCAGCTTGCCGCGGGCGATGTTGATCAGGTAGCCGTCGCGGCCCAGGGCCTGGAGGATCTCGCGGGTGACCAGCGCCTCGCCCTTGTCGGCGGCGGCGGCCAGGATCAGCGCGTCGCTGTTTTTGGCCAGTTGCACAAGGTCGGCTTCAAAGTTGTAGGGCACATCCTGCGCCTGCAGGTCGGTGTAGACGATCGGGCAGCCAAAGGCGGCGGCGCGCTGGGCCACGGCGCGGCCGACCCGGCCCATGCCAACGATACCCACGCGCATGCCCGACACCTGGCGCGCCAGCGGCAAGGGCGCCAGCGGGGTAGGGCTGGTGGCCCAGTGGCCGGCGCGCACGAAACGGTCGCCCGTGCAGATGCCGCGGCATACGCCGATCAACAGGCCGATGGCAAGGTCGGCCACGTCTTCGGTGAGCGCGCCGATGGTGGCGCACACCGGGATGCCACGATCGCGCGCGTAGGCCAGGTCGATCGCGTCGGTGCCCACCCCGTTGACGGTGATGATTTCAAGGTTGGGCAGGCGCGCCATCAGCGCCTGGCTGATGCCGGTATGGCCGCCGGTGATGACGCCGCGAATGCTGGCAGCGTGGGCGTCGAGCCAGGCCTCCTTGTTGCTTTGTTCGTAGTAGCGGTGAACGGTGAACAGGGTTTCCAGGCGCTGGCGGATTTGCGGGATGAGGATCGGGCTCAGTTGCAGGACTTCGGGTTTCATGGGGCACTCCACCTGTATGGCGATGGGAAAGAGGGCGTGGGAGCGGGCTTGTCTCGCGATGGATGGCACCGGCTGCGCCGGTATCGCGGGCAAGCCCGCTCCCACAGGGTTTCATGTGTGCACGGGCGGCTCAGCCACGCCCCACAAACGGCATGTTGCTGGCCATCACGGTCATGTTCAGCACGTTCGCCTCCAGCGGCAGGGCGGCGATGTAGCGCACCGCGTCGGCCACGTGGCGCACATCCACCATCGGTTCGGGGGCGATGTCGCCGTTGGCCTGGCGTACGCCGCGGGTCATGCGTTCGGACAGCTCGGTCAGGGCGTTGCCGATGTCCACCTGGCTGCAGACGATGCTGTACGGGCGCCCGTCCAGCGCCAGGGCCTTGGTCAGGCCCAGTACCGCGTGCTTGCTGGCGGTGTAGGGGCCGGTGAACGGGCGCGGGGTGTGCGCCGAGATCGAGCCGTTGTTGATGATCCGCCCGCCCTGGGGCTGCTGGCGGCGCATCAGGCCGAAGGCGGCGCGGGCACACAGGAAGACGCCGTCGATGTTGGTGGCCACCACGTTGCGCCAGTTCTCCAGCGGCAGTTCGTCGATGGGCACCGCCGGGGCGTTGATGCCGGCGTTGTTGAAAATCAGGTCAAGGCGCCCGTGCACTTCTTCGATGGCGGCGAACAGCGCCGCGACGCTGTGCTCGTCACGCACGTCGGTGGGCACCGCCATGGCCTCGCGGCCGGCGGCGCGGGCCTGTTCGGCCAGCGCCTCGAGCGGCTCGGCGCGGCGCCCGGCGAGCACCAGGCTGAAGCCGTCCTCGAGCAGGGCCAGGGCCACGGCGCGGCCGATGCCGCTGCCGGCGCCGGTGACCAATGCAACTTTCTTGTTTTGGGTTTGCGACATGTTCGGCTCCGGGGTCAGGCAGCTTGGGAGGCGGGGCGCGGGCCCACCTGCAGGGTCAGTTCGGCGATGCCGTCGATGCCGGCGTGGATCACATCGCCGGGTTCGAGTGGCGCCACGCCGGGCGGGCTGCCGGTCATGATCAGGTCGCCCGGGCGCAGCGGCAGCAGGCGTGACAGGCGGGCGATGACCTCGTCCAGCGGCCAGGTTTGCTGCGACAGGTGGGCGCGCTGGCGCTCCTGGCCGTTGACCTTGAGCCACAGCTCGGCGTCCAGCGGCCAGCTGGCCTGAACGATGGCGGTCATCGGCGCTGCGGCCTCGAACACCTTGGCGCCCTCCCAGGGCAGGCCCTGCTGCTTGGCCTGGCGCTGGCGGTCGCGGCGGGTCAGGTCCAGGCCTGCGGCGTAGCCGTACACGTGCTCCAGGGCATTGGCCGGGGCGATGTTGGCGCCGCCCTTGCCGATGGCTACCACCAGTTCGATTTCGTGGCAGAACTCTTCGGTGGCCGGGGCGTAGGGCAGCTCGCCGCTGGCCTCGACCACGTTGCAGGCGGGCTTCATGAAGAACACCGGCTCGCTGGGGGGCGGGTCGCTGGCCTGCGGCCAGGGGTAGTTGCGGCCCAGGCAGAACACCCGGCCGACGGGGAAGCGCGCGTCGCTGCCCTGGATCGGCAGGCTGACGATGGCCGGTGGGCTGAACAGGTACGTCATGGGGTGGATCCTCTGGTTGCGAGTGGCCAGCGTAAACAGCGCTGGCCGCTGGAAGTTGGACGAAAGCGGGGTGGGCTTGGAGGAATCGGGTTTTCTGCCGATCGCAGGTCAAGCCCGCTCCCACGCGCCCCGCGATGGCGCTCAGGCCGTGGTCTTCAGCTCGATCCGGTACAGCTTGCCCAGCAGCAGCGAGTAAGAAAGCGTGCCCATCAGCGCCACGCCGCCGATGAACCAGAACGCCATGGCGAACGAGCCGCTGGCATGCACGATGGCGCCGATCACGATGGGGGTGACGATGCCGCCGATGTTGGCCGCAAGGCTGGTGATGCCGCCGGTAAGGCCGATCAGTTCCTTGGGGGCCACCTCCGACACCGCCGCCCAGGATGACGAGGCGATGCCCTGGGCGAAGAACGCCAGGGTGAGCACGGCGATGCACAGCACGTTGGAGTCGGTGAAGTTCACCAGCACGATCGACATGCCCAGCATCGAGCCCACCACCAGCGGCAGCTTGCGGGCGAACGACAGCGAGTAGCCCTTGCGGATCAGCAGGTCCGACACGATGCCCGCCAGCAGGATGCCGACGGTGGCGCCAATGAACGGCATCACGGCGAAGATGCCGACCTTGATCAGGGTGAGCTGGCGCTCCTCGATCAGGTAGGTGGGGAACCAGGTGAGGAAGAAGTACAGCGCCGAAGTGCTGGCGAACTTGCCCAGGCAAATGGCCCACACCTGGCGGTAGCGGAACAGCTCGGCCACCTGGCGCCAGTCGAAGCGGGTGCGCTGCTGGCTGCTCTTGACCAGGCCGCCGCCTTGTTCGATGTAGGCGAGTTCTTCTTTGCTGACCTTCTTGCAACTGAGCGGGTCGCGGTACAGGAACAGCCACACCACGCCGAACACAATGCCGACGATGCCGGTGCTGTAGAACACGTGGCGCCAGTCGTAGGTGGTGGCCAGCCACAGCAGGGCGCCGGTGAACAGCGCGGTGCCCAGGTACTGGCCGCACACGTAGATGCTGCTGGCCATGCCGCGTTCGCGGGCGGGGAACCACACGGTGACCGCGCGGCTGTTGGCCGGGAAGGCCGGGGCTTCCATGGCGCCGACCGCCAGGCGCAGGCCGAACAGCGAGGCAAAGCCGCTGGCCAGGCCCTGGGCCACGGTGACCGCCGACCAGCTGATCAGCGACACGCCGTAGGTCAGGCGCGAGCCGAAGCGGTCGGCGATGAATCCGGCCGGCACCAGGGCCAGGGCGTAGGTCCAGGCGAAGGCCGAGAAGATCAGGCCCATCTCGACCTTGTCCAGGCCCAGGTCTTTGGCCATGAAGGGCGCGGCGATGGAGATGTTGACCCGGTCGACGTAGTTGATGATGGTCGCCACCAACAGCAGGGCAAGCATGAACCAGCGGCGGCGGGTGGGCAGGCGCTGTGCGGGAGCGGCGTCCAGCGCGAAAGGCGCAGACGCGGTGCGGGGAGTGGGCGTGCTCGACATTGAGTCGACCTCGTTTGTTGTTTTTGGAGAGGTTGGGCTGCAGTCCTTATTCAGAGTGGTCGTACAACTGGTTTGGATCAACGGGGTTTTTAGACCGTTTTTTACAATGCAGGCGGGGGGTTGAAGGTTTGTCCAAGAAATCTGCCGGGCGGGGTTTTGCCTGAGGTTTTGGCTGAATGGCTTGAAAACAAAGGGCTGCGAAGGGGGTTGTACGAGGAGCTTTTTGAAAAGCAGGGTTTGGCTTTGAGTTTGGACGTCGTACAACTTATTGCCTTGCTTTGGATGGGTGGTCAGAATCGCGGGGCAGGCAACAAGAACAACAGGAGCCCCCACCATGCCGCCCAAGCGCCAGGTCCCCACCTATGTCATGCAGCAGCGCAGCGAGCTGATGGACTTCCATATCCGCGACGCCCGCGGCCGGCCGGCAGAAACCGCGCCGCACCGGCACGAATACTTCCAGGTGCAGATCAACCTGGGCGGCGACACGGTGCAGCACATCGGCGCCGTTCAGCGCCCGTTCACCCGCCACACCCTGGCGTTCATCCTGCCGCACCGGGTGCATGTGATTCCGCACCCGCCCGAAAGCGATTTCGTGGTGATCAACTTCTCCCAGACCTTCCTGCTGCCGCACCTTGATTGCGACCCGATGGACCTGGAAGACGTGTCGATTGCGCTGGCCCCGGAGCTGTCGCCGTTCCGGTTTCAGGAGCACCTGGACTTTCACCTCGATGAGGCGCAATTCGCCAACGTGCTGCAATTGCTGGAGCAGATGCGCGCGCTGGATGCCAACCGTGGCTTCGGCAGCCGCGAGATCCTCAAGGGCCTGTTGCTGCAACTGATCGGCACGGTGTGCAGCCTGTACGCCGAACCTCTGCGTCAGTTGGCCGAGAGCAACGCTGCCGAGCAGAGCCGGCGCGCGGCGCTTGGGCGGATGAGCGATTACCTGCGCCGGCACATCGACGACCCTGACCTGAACCTGCCCAAGGTGGCGGCGGCCACGTATCTGGCCCCCAGCTACCTGACCCACTGGCTGCGCAAGGAGGTGGGCAAGACCTTCAGCGAGCTGGTGCTGGAGCGGCGCATGCATGCGGCGCGCAACTACCTGCTCAATGGCAGCCGCCCGGTGGGGGAGGTGGCGCGGCTGTGCGGCTTTGCCGACGAGGCCTATTTCAGCCGGCGCTTCCGGCAGATTCATGGCCTGCCGCCGGGCCAGTTCCGCCGCCAGCAGCGCGACCCGGACACGCCCCAGGCAATCACCCTGGACGACGCGGCTTGCAGGGTTGGCGCGCACGGATAAACTGCCGGGCATGAACCTCGATACCCGCATCAAGTACCGCCACCTGCTGTGCTTTCTGGAGATTGCCCGGCAGGGCAGCCTGGCCAGGGCCGCCGACATGCTCGCGATCAGCCAGCCAGCCATTTCCAAGACCCTCAAGGAGCTTGAAGAGCTGCTGGAGGCGCGTTTGTTCGAACGCACCCGCCAGGGCGTGGAACTGACCCCGGCAGGCACGCGTTTCATGCGTTATGCCGGGCCCAGTGTGCAGGCCCTGCGCGATGGCGTGGGCAGCGTGCGCGGCGAGGCGCGGGCGCCGTCGCAGGTGCGCATCGGCGTGCTGTCCACGGTCGAGGGGCTGTTGATGCCTGAGGTGCTGTGCCGGCTGCACCAGCGCCATGAAGCGCTGGTGATCAGCGTGGTCACCGGGGTCAGTGCGCAGTTGCTTGGGCAGTTGCACCTGGGCGAGTTGGAACTGGTAGTCGGGCGCATGACCGACAGCCCGCAGATCCAGGGGCTGTCGTTCGAGCACCTGTACAGCGAGTCGATGGCACTGGTGGTGCGCCCGGGGCACCCGCTGCTGGCACGCCAGCCGGTGGACCGGGCGCAGGTAGGGCGCTACCCGCTGGTGCTGCCGCCGCCGGGCACGACCATCCGCCAGCATGCCGACAGCCTGTTCGTGCAGGGTGGCATGCAGATGCCGGCGCAACGGTTGGAAACACTTTCTTTGGCGTTGAGCCGGCGCTATTTGCTGGGCAGTGATGCGGTGTGGGTGGCGCCACGGGATGCGGTGCTGATCGACCTGGGGCGTGGGGAGTTGGCCGAGCTGGACCTTGGGGTGCGCGAGCCTGGGGGCTCGGTGGGGATCTGCCGCAATGCCGCCTTGGCGCAGAGCTTGCCGGCGCAGTGGGTGTGCGAGGTGTTGCGCGAGGTGGCGGAGCTTTATCGGGCAGGGAGTTATCCGTAGGGGCAGGGCAGGTGTCCGCCACAACCCTTGGCAGCCTTGATGCAAGCCTTCGCCGAACACCAGGGCGCAACCAAAGCGCCTTCCTTCTCGATCCCCCCTCCATGAACAACCTTTCACCCAGGAACTTCCCGCCGCAAACCTGCTCTCATGCCGGTAGCCATTGGTCCCGACCGCCTGCTAAGCTCGCGGCTTTACCCTGATTTGCCCTTATGGCGCATGAACAAGGAATCAGCATGAAACAACATCGTCTGGCGGCCGCGGTTGCCCTGGTAGGTCTGGTGCTGGCGGGCTGCGACGCCCAGACCAGCAGCGTCGAGCTGAAGACTCCGGCCCAGAAAGCCTCCTACGGTATCGGCCTGAACATGGGCAAGAGCCTGGCCCAGGAAGGCATGGACGACCTGGACTCCAAAGCCGTCGCCCAAGGTATCGAAGACGCCGTAGGCAAGAAAGAACAGCGCCTGAAGGATGAAGAGCTGGTAGAAGCCTTCACCGCCCTGCAAAAGCGCGCCGAAGAACGCCTGGCCAAGGCCAGCGAAGAAGCCGCTGCCGCTGGCAAGAAGTTCCTCGAGGAAAACGCCAAGAAGCCTGGCGTGGTCACCACCGCCTCGGGCCTGCAGTACGAAGTGGTCAAGAAGGCCGATGGCCCGCAGCCAAAACCGACTGACGTGGTCACCGTCCACTACGAAGGCAAGCTCACCGACGGCAAAGTGTTCGACAGCTCCGTCGAGCGCGGCAGCCCGATCGACCTGCCGGTCAGCGGCGTGATCCCGGGTTGGGTCGAAGGTCTGCAACTGATGCACGTCGGCGAAAAATACAAGCTGTACATTCCGGCAGAACTGGCCTACGGCGCCCAGAGCCCGAGCCCGCTGATCCCGGCCAACTCGGTACTGGTGTTCGATCTTGAGCTGCTGGGCATCAAGGACCCGAGCAAGCAGGACGTCGAGCCGGCCCCTGCCGAGTAAGGCAAACACCTGAAGCACAACAACGCCCCGTTTCGACGGGGCGTTGTCGTTTCAGGGGTGGCTTGACGCGAACCGTGGGCGTCATTCACTGTCGCAAGCAATGCATGCAACGCACGGCCAAGCACTTCCCTGTCGCAAAACGTTTGCGGCTCTGAAACGGTTGTGTAAAAAACGCCCGATCCGTGCCCGGCCCTTGCCCGGCGGGCGCCAAACGGCGCAAAGCCGGTCCTGTTCACAAGGTTATCCACAATAATTGTGGATAACCTGCCTGCTGCTCTGGAGGTTTCATGAGCGCTCCCTGGAATTTCACCCGCTTCTTGCCCCTGGCTGAACGCCTGTTAAGCCGCGGGCGCTTGCCGGCGTTGTTGTTCGCCGTTGCGCGCAAGGGCCCGAAACTCGGCCAGCTGCGCGAGGACGTGCGCTTGATGCAGGCGTTGTGCCTGGCGTGGTGGCGCGGCGAATACCGTGCCGTCAGCCCCAAGGCGCTGGTGACCATCGTTGCCGGGCTGTTGTATTTCGTCAGCCCCCTGGACGCCATCCCTGACTGGTTGCTGGGGGTGGGCTTTCTCGACGACATCGCCGTGCTGGGCTGGGTGATGAAGACCGTGGCCGACGAGCTGGCCCGCTTCAAGGCCTGGCGCGCCAGCCAGGCACCGGAAAAGCTGCGCGTGGTCGAGCGCCTGCCCGACACCCCCGAAGCGCTGCGCCTGGAACGCCCGGGGCAGTGATTCCCGGCGAACCCCCGAGGTTGGTAATATAATTGGCATAAGGGTTATGCCTACGGATTACATGCCGTAATCCTACGTTAAGGGGGTTGTAATGGGTATTCAGGTCATAAGCCGGGACGGTCAGCCCGAGTACGCAGTGGTTCCCTGGGAGCAATATCAGGCCTTGCTGGTTGCAGCAGGCCAGGCACCGGCCCCAGCGCCGGCCAGCGTGGCAGCCATTGAAGAAGACAGCAGCACCCGCCTGCATGCGCTGAGCGAGCTGGCGGCGCTGCGCCAGGCCAAGGGCGTGGAGCCGGCGGCGTTGGCGCGCAACGTGGGGATCAGCCCGGCGTACCTGGCGATGATCGAGTCTGGTGAGCGCCAACCGGATGCCGCGATTCGCCGCGCGTTGGCCTGGCACCTGGGTGTGGCCGGCTGGAGCGAGCCGTCATGAGCCAGGTCAGGATCAGCCGACAGCAATGGGAGAACCTGCTGACCGAGCTCGACCTGGCCCGCCGTCAACGCCACCTGCTCACCTATCGCGCTCTGCTGGAGCGCCTGCAACTGCCCAGCCCGGCCATGCAGACCCTCACCGCCGCCCTGGAGTATCTGGCGCTGCTCGACGCCCGCGCCGAGCAGCCGCTGCGCAGCTCGCTGGTGATCAGCCAGGGCGCCAGCCGCCTGCCGCGTACCGGGTTCTTCGAGTGCGTGGAGCGCTTGGGGCGGTTTTCCGGGCCGGTGGACGGCATGGAAGCGGCGTCCTGGCATGCCTCGGAAGTGGTGCGGGTGTTCGAGTACCGGTACCCGGAGCAGGCCTGACACGTTCCCTGTAGGGGATCACCCAGCTCATTGGCTGCGCTTTCGCGCAGAGAACAGGTCTCGCAGATGCGCCATGCCCCTGTGGGAAGCGGCCTCGTGTCGCGATGGGGCGCGAAGCGGCCCCGAGGGCTCGGCCTCATGCAAAATTGCCGGGGCTGCTGCGCAGCCCATCGCGACACGAGGCCGCTTCCCACAGAGACCGCATTAAATCAATGAGTTGTAGTTTGTTATATGAGAGCCCACACGCCGGCTCCTACAAGGCCGGTATGCGCGTATCGATCAGGCTCAGGCTTGAACCTTGCGTTTCCTTGGCCTGGCGCTTGGCCTGCGAGGCCAGGTCGGCAAGGCCCCCGGCATCCAGGTGTGCGGCGCTGTCCGGCTCCAGCCACACCACCCCGATCGACAGCGACAGCAGTGCGAAACTTTCGCGCAGGCCCTGGCGGTTATGGGCAATGAAGCAACCGGCCTCGATATGCTCGCTGCGGTAGAAGCGCAGGCACTCCTGGGCAAAGGCCTGCACCAGCGCCTGCAGCCGCTCGCGCCAGTCGCCCGAGCCCAGCACCAGCATGAAATCATCACCACCGATATGCCCGACGAAGTCGCGGCTCGGGTCGACGCAGTCGTTCAGGCATTGCGCCAGGCACAGCAGCACCTCATCGCCCCGGGCATAGCCGTAGATGTCGTTGAAGGGCTTGAAGCTGTCGATGTCGACGTAGCACACCGCCGCCGCGTGGCGTTGCTCCAGCAGCCGCGCCAGGCACTGCTGGATCGGCACGTTGCCGGGCAGCAAGGTAAGCGGGTTGGCATGCCGGGCCTGCTGGATCTTCTGCTCGGTGATCAGCTTGAGCACATCGATCACCCGCCCCAGCCCCAGGTAGCGGCCGCCCTGGGTAATGATGAAATCCTCCTCGATGCGCTGCCGGGCGCGGCTGGTGATCAGTCGGCTGACCTGTTGCAGCGACTGGCCGCGCTCCACGGCAAGAAAGTCCTGGCTCATCAGCCGGCTGATCGGCTTGCGCGCGAACAGGTCGGTACCGAAGGGTTGCAGCAGCGCATCGGACAACGAATGGCGGTGCACGATGCCGCACGGCCGGCCGTCTTCATCCAGCACCGCCAGCGAGTTGAGGTTGGCCTGGCGGCGGAACGCTTCGAGCACCTGCTGGGTGGCGGTGCTCAGCGGCACTGCTGGTTGCTGGATGAGCAGGGCGCTGAGGTCGCCGCCGTCCTCGACCAGGGCCACGCTGGTGCCGCTGGCCTTGGGCAGCAGGGCCAGAGCTTCACGGGGCGGGAACTCCTGGGGCCGGCCCAGAAGGTAGCCCTGTACCAGGTCGACGCCCATTTCGCTGAGCACCGTCAGCTCTTCGCTCAGCTCGATACCCTCGGCGATCACCTGGGCGCGGGAGGCGCGGGCGATCTGCAGGATCGAGCCGACGAACTCGCGCTTGAGCGGGTCCAGGTGAATGCCGTCGATGAAGTGGCGGTCGATCTTCACATAATCCGGGCGCAGCTCCGACCACAGGCGCAGGCTCGAATAACCCGCGCCCAGGTCATCCAGGGCGATGGAGAAGCCCATGTCGCGGTAATGGTGCAGGGCGTTGAACAGCAGCTGAAAGTCTTCGGTGGGGGTCTGTTCGGTCAGTTCGATCACCACCTGGCTGGGCGACAGGCCGACCTGCTCGAGCATTTTCAGGGTGCGCCCGGACGGGTGCTGCGGTTCGAGCAGCGACTCGGGTGAAACGTTCAGGAACAGCTTGCCGGCCAGCCCCTGCTCGCTGAAACGCCGGCAGGCGGTTTCCCGGCAGAGCACTTCCAGCTCGCTCAGGCGGCCGGCCTGGCGGGCGATGGCGAACAGGTTCAGGGGGGAGTGCAGCGGGCTGTTGGACGGGCCGCGGCTCAGGGCTTCATAACCGAGAATGCGCCGTTCGCGAAGGCAGACGATGGGCTGGAACAGGCTGTGGACGCTACGTTGAGCCAGAATGGCGCTCAATGCGCTGAGCTGTTCGGTGACGGTCATGGACTGCTTTCCTGAATGAAAAAAGGCCGGGCATCTGCATGCCCGGCCCTTCTATTTCACGACAGTGCGATGACTGTTTGATGACAGGTCACATTATTCTGCCATCACTCGGTCGAATTACTTCTTGGCCACCTTGGCGCTTTCGCTGAGGTAGTCGATGAGGATACGACCGGTCTCGGCAAGGTAAGCGTCGTCTTCGGGCTTGGTCTTGTCGTCTTCGTCCGGCAGGGCGTCCTCGTCGACCTTTTTCAGCTCCTTCAGCGGCTCCTCGCCCTTGGCCTTGCGACGGATGTTCTCCATGGCCAGTTGCTTGGCTTCGACGTCGTCGTGGCGGGCACGGCGTTCCTGTTCGTTGAGGCTGACGGTTTTCTCGTCCATCAGCTTCTGGGTCAGGGCCAGGCGGTCGCGGATGTAGGTGAACTCGGCATCCTTGGCGCTGCGCGCGTCATGCTTGGCCTTGAGGTCGGCGAGGAACGGTTTGAACGGGTCGGCGGCCGGCTTGACCACCGGGCGGATGGTGTCCCACGGCATGGCCTCGGGCAGGGCGCTTTCGCCGATTTCTTTGGTGTCGATGATCGACGGGTAGTCGATGTCCGGCAGTACGCCCTGGTGCTGGGTGCTCTGCCCGGATACCCGGTAGAACTTGGCCAGGGTCAGCTTCAGCTCGCCATGGTTGAGTGGCTGGATGGTCTGCACGGTGCCCTTGCCGAAGGTCTGGCCACCGATGATCAGCGCACGGTGGTAGTCCTGCATGGCGCCGGCGAAAATCTCCGAAGCCGAGGCAGACAGGCGGTTGACCAGCAGCGCCAGCGGGCCTTTGTAGAAGGCGCCGGGGTTCTCGTCCTCGAGCACGTCGACGCGGCCGTCGCTGTTGCGTACCAGCACGGTCGGGCCTTTCTCGATGAACAGGCTGGTCAGCTCGGTGGCTTCCTGCAGCGAGCCACCGCCGTTGTTGCGCAGGTCGATGACCACGCCGTCGACCTTCTCTTTTTGCAGCTCGGTCAGCAGCTTTTTAACATCGCGAGTGGTGCTCTTGTAGTCCGGGTCACCGGCGCGATAGGCCTTGAAGTCCAGGTAGAAGGCCGGGATCTCGATGATGCCGAGCTTGTAGTCGCGGCCATCCTGCTTGAGCTTGAGCACCGACTTTTTCGCCGCCTGCTCTTCGAGCTTGACCGCTTCGCGGGTGATCGAGACGATCTTGCTGGTCTGGTCGTTCGGCGCATTGCTGGCCGGCACCACCTCCAGGCGCACCACCGAGCCTTTCGGGCCGCGGATCAGCTTGACCACTTCGTCCAGGCGCCAGCCGACCACGTCGACCATTTCCTTGTTGCCCTGGGCCACGCCGATGATCTTGTCGGCCGGGGCCACTTGCTTGGTTTTGGCGGCCGGGCCGGCCGGCACCAGGCGCACGATCTTGACCTGGTCGTTGTCGCTTTGCAGCACCGCGCCGATGCCTTCGAGCGACAGGCTCATGTTGATGTCGAAGTTTTCTGCGTTGTCTGGCGACAGGTAGTTGGTGTGCGGGTCGTAGGACTGGGCGAAGGTGTTGATATAGGCCTGGAAGATGTCTTCGGCACGGGTCTGGTCCAGGCGCGCCAGCTGGTTCTTGTAGCGCTTGATCAGGGTTTCCTGGATCTGCTTGGGGTCCTTGCCGGCGATCTTCTGGCGCAGCACCTCGTCCTTGACGCGTTTGCGCCACAGTTCGTCGAGGGCGGCCTGGTCCTTCACCCACGGGGCGTCCTTGCGGTCGACCAGCAGCTCTTCCTTGACGCTGAAGTCGATCTTGTCGACGCCCTTGTTCAGCTCGGCCAGGGCGTAGTCCAGGCGCTGCTTCACACGGTCAAGGTAGCGTTTGTAGATGGTGAAGCCGGGGTCGAGGTTGCCGCTTTTGAGAAAATCGTCGAACTGGGTCTTCCACTTGTCGAACTCGGCGATGTCGGCCGCGGTGAAGTAGCTGCGCGACGGGTCGAGCAGCTTGATGTAGCTGTCGTAGATGATGATCGAACGGGCGTCGTCCAACGGCGGCTTGCTGTAGTGGTGGCGCTTGAGCAACTCGACCACGTTCAGGCTGGCGACGATCTCGTCACGGTCTGGCTGCAGGCTGTCCCATTTGTTGGCGGCGGCCGCATTGCCACCGAGCGTGAGGCTGCCGAGCCCGATGACGAGGGCGAGGGCGGTGCTGCTAGTGAAATGCTTCATGCTGATTCGACGTGGGGGCAATTGATCACGCATAGTAGGCCGTCTTTTCCGTTCGCCGGTTCCATGGAGCCGGGCAAATACTGCAAAAAGCCTGGGACATGGGATCCCAGGCTCAGTCATGTGAATCACTATGGAGGCACTGTGAAGGCATTGCAAGGCGTTGACGGACATGTGGCCTGGGTCGAAGCCGAACGCCCGGCCTGCGACGCAGGGCAGGTACGCATTCGAGTGGCCGCCGCGGGGCTGAACCGTGCGGACCTGCTGCAAATGAAGGGTTTGTACCCGCCACCGCCGGGTGCCAGCCCGTACATGGGCCTGGAGTGCGCAGGCGTGGTCGAGGAGGTGGGCGCTGGCGCCGACTGGCGCGTGGGCGACCGGGTTTGCGCGCTGCTGGCCAGCGGCGCCATGGCCGAAGAGGTGGTGGTCGATGCCCGCCATGTGCTGCCGGTGCCCGAGGGCCTGAGCCTGCACGAGGCGGCAGCGCTGCCCGAGGTGTATGCCACGGCCTGGCTGAACATCTTCCAGCTGGGTGGGGTGAAGGCCGGCGAAAAGGTGCTGGTGCATGCCGGTGCCAGCGGCGTTGGTTCGGCGGCCATCCAGCTGTGCAAGGCGTTCGGCAGCCCGGTGTGGGTCAGCGTCGGTTCGCAGGAGCGCCTGGCTTACTGTGAAGCGCTGGGCGCGGCCGGTGGTGTGGTGCGTAACGAGAACCTCGATGCGCTCAAGGCGCTGGGGCCGTTCGATGTGATCCTTGACCCGGTGGGCGCCGGCTACGGCCCGCTGAACCTCGAGCTGCTGGCCCGTGACGGGCGCTGGGTGATCATCGGCCTGATGGGCGGGCGCAAGTTCGAGCTGGACCTGGCGGTGGTTATGGGCAAGCGCCTGCAGGTCACCGGCTCCACTCTGCGCAACCGTGACGATGGCTTCAAGGCTGAGCTTTTGCGTGACCTCAAGCAGCAGGTGTGGCCGCTGTTCGCCGAAGGGCGGTTGTCGGCGCAACTGGTCGACACTTACCCCGTCGAGTTTGCCCAGGCGGCGTATGCCGAACTTGAGAGCAACCAGGTGTCGGGCAAGCTGGTGATGGTGATCGATTCGAGCCTGGCTTGAGATTGCCGGGGCCGCTTTGCGGCCCTTCGCGGCACAAGGCCGCTCAGGCTGACGCGATTCCCTGTAGGAGATCACCCAGCCCTTTCGGGCTGCGCTGTCGCGCAGATAACTGGTCTCGCAGATGCGCCACGGTCTCTGTGGGAAGCGGCCTTGTGTCGCGATGGGGCGCGAAGCGGCCCCAAGGTCTCGGCCCCATGCAAAATTGCCGGGGCTGCTGCGCAGCCCATCGCGACACAAGGCCGCTTCCCACAGAGACCGTGTTAAATCAATGAGTTGCAGTTTGTTCTATGAGAGCGGCCTTGTGCCGCGAAAGGGGCGCAAAGCGCCCCCATGGCCCTCAAACCCAGCTCAAAACCGGCCAGCCATTGGTCTGGGCATGCTCACGCAACACCGCATCCGGGTTCACCGCAAACGGGTGATCCACCTTCAGCAACAACGGCAAGTCATTGCGCGAGTCGGAATAGAAACTCGCCCCCTCCAGGTTTTCCTGCTCCTGATCCAGCCATTCCAGCAAACGGGTGATCTTGCCTTCGCGGTAGGTCAGCACGCCGTGGGTCTTGCCGGTGTACACCCCGTTCAGCGCCTCCAGTTCGATGGCCAGATACTCGTCCACCCCCAGCCGCGCCGCGATCGGCCCCACCAGGTGGGTGCCGCTGGCCGAGATGATCAGGATACGGTCGCCTTGTTTGCGGTGCTCGGCGATGCAGCGGCAGGCGTCGCCGAAGATGATCGGCTCGATCACGTCCTCAACCCAGGGCTCCACCAGGTGCTCGACCTCCTCGAGCGTGCGCCCGGCAATCGGCTCCAGGCTGAAGGCCATGTAGTCCTCCATCTGCAGGTGGCCCTTGCCGTAGGCCTCCATCAGCTCGTGGTCGCGCTTGAGGAAGCTTTTGCCATCGACCCAGCCCAGCCGGGCCATCTGCTCGCTCCACAGCGACGCGCAGTCGCCGTGGATCAGGGTTTCGTCCAGATCGAAAATTGCCAGTGCCATATGTTGATTCTCCTTAGGCCACTTCCCGTAGCGCCGTGGGGTCGATCGACAAGGATACCCGCTGGCCGTCGGCGTGCAGGTCGGCCGCCGAGCGGTTGAGCACGTCCACCACCAACTCCACGTCGCGCACCTGCACCCGGTAGCGGATCACGTTGCCGAGCAGGCTGTGGCTGCGCACCTCGGCGTCCAGTTCGCCGTTCAGCCCAAGGGTGATCGACTCCGGGCGGATCGCCAGGCGGCTGGCCACCGGGCGTTGCAACAGGCGGCTGGCGCTGTCGGCGTCGAGCAGGTTGTAGTTGCCGATAAAACCCGCGGCGAACAGGTCGACCGGCGCGGTGTAGAGGGTTTCGGCATCGCCACTTTGCACGATGCGCCCCTGGTTCATCAGGACGATGCGGTCCGACATGGTCAGCGCCTCTTCCTGGTCGTGGGTGACGAAAATGGTGGTCAGCCCCAGCTCGCGCTGGATGGCGCGGATCTGTTCGCGCAGGTGCTTGCGAATGCGTGCATCCAGCGCCGACAGCGGCTCGTCCAGCAGCAGCAGGCGAGGGCGGGTGACCAGCGAGCGGGCCAGGGCCACGCGCTGGCACTGGCCACCGGACAACTGGTGCGGGTAGCGTGCGGCGAAGCTGGCCAGCTCTACCAGCTCCAGCACTTCACGCACCCGCGCCTGGCTTTCATCGCCCTTGACCTTCTGCATGCGCAGGCCGAAGGCGACGTTCTGCTCCACGGTCATGTTGGGGAACAGCGCGTAGCTTTGGAAAACCATGCCGATGCCGCGCTTTTGCGGGCTTACCGGCACGATGTCCTGGCCATCCAGCAGGATCTGCCCGGCGTCCACCGGGGTCAGCCCGGCGATGCAGCGCAGCAGGGTGGACTTGCCGCAACCCGAAGGGCCGAGCAGGGTGACAAACTCGCCGCGTTCGATCTGGCAGTCGATGTTCTCGAACACCGGGCTGCCGGCGTAGCTTTTTTGCAGGTTCTGTACGCTGACGAAGCTCATGTCAGGTTTTGTCCTTGTTCAGGCGGTTGGCGACCCAGGTCAGTACCAGCACGAAGGCGAAGTAGGAGATCACCAGTGCGCTGTTGAAGTGGCCGCTGCTGTTGCGCATGTTGTTCAGGTACACCTGCAGGGTTTCGTAGCGGGTGCCCACCAGCAGGTTGGCAAAGACGAACTCGCCGAACAGGAACGAGAACGACAGCAGCAGCGCCACCAGCAAGCCCTTGCGCAGGTTGGGCAGCACCACCAGCAACGCCGCCTGCCAGGTGCTGGCACCGAGCAGTTGGGCGGCGTCCATCAGGTCGCGCAGGTTGATCGCCTGCAGGTTGTTGGTGATCGCCCGGTACATGAACGGCAGGGCGATGGTGAAGTAGCAACCGATGAGGATCCACGGCGTGCCGACCATGGCCATCGGCCCGCTGCCATACAGTTGCAGCAGCCCCACCGACGAGACCACCGGCGGCACTGCGAACGGCAGCAGAATCAGCACGTTCATCAGCGCGTCGAGCTTGGGGAAGTGGTAGTGCACCACGAACAACAGCGGCAGGATCAGCACTACTGAAAGCACCAGCGCGCCCACGCACACCAGCAGCGACTGGCCGAAGGCGGCCAGAAAGCGCGGCTCGCTCCACAGCGCGACATACCACTTGAAGGTCAGGCCGCTGGGCAGCAGGGTCGCCGACCAGCTGGTGGCAAACGAATAGAGCAGGGTGCCGGCCAGCGGCAACAGCAGGATGAGAAACAGCAGGTACACCACCACCCGGTGGTAGAGCCCGGCCGAGGTTTTTTCAGTGCGCATGGTAGCTCCTCTTGAGCAGCCATTGATGAACCACCGTGACCACTGTCATCAGCCCCACCAGCACCATGGCCAGGGCGCTGGCCAGGTTCGGGTCGAGGGTGATGTCGCCGGCCACCAGCGCGGCGATGCGTATCGGCAGCACGTTGAAGTTGCCGGTGGTCAGGGCGTAGACCGTGGCGTAGGCGCCCAGGGCGTTGGCCAGCAGGATGACGAAGGTGCCCAGCAAGGCGGGGGTGAGCACCGGCAGGCCGATATGGCGCCAGAATTGCCAGTGGCTGGCCCCAAGCAATGCCGCGGACTCGCGCCAGTCTTCGCGCAGGGCATCGAAGGCCGGGTACAGCAGCAGTACGCCAAGGGGGATCTGGAAGTAGGTGTACACCAGGATCAACCCGGTCTTGGAGTAGATGCTGAAATCCCCCAGCAGGCCCATTTGCTTGAGCAGCAAGGTCAGCGCGCCGTTGAAGCCCAGCAGGATGATGAAGGCGAACGCCAGGGGGACGCCTGCGAAGTTGCTGGTCATGTTGGCGAAGGCGCTGACGAAGTCGCGCAGCTTCGAGTCCACCTGGCGCAGCGAGTAGGCGCCCAGCATTGCGATGACGATGCCGAACAGGCTCGACCAGAAGCTGATCTCAAGGCTGCGTTCCAGCGCTTGCAGGTAGAACTTCGAGGCGAACACCTTGCTGAAGTTGGCCAGGCCCCAGCCGCCGTCACTTTGCAGGCTGTTGAGGGCCACCCAGGCCAGCGGGGCGATCTGGAAGATGATGAAGAACACGGCGAACGGCAGCAGGCAGAGCAGGGCCAGGTAGCGGCCACGGGGGTTCGAACTCACTTGAGCAGCTCCCGGCAAACCGCCTTGTCGTGGGCCGCGCCGAGCAGCTCGCAAATGGTGCCGCACAGTTCGGTCTGCAGCGGTTTGGCTGCCGGGTCCAGGCTGAATGCGTCGCCGAACACGAACAATGGCACCTCGCGCTCCTCGGCCAGCAGGCCGTTGTGCGAGCGGTCGTTGTTCATGCCGTGGTCGGCGGTCACCAGCACCTGGTAGCCCTCCTCGAGCCAGCGCGGCAGGTAGTCGGCCAGCAGAATGTCGGCGCTGCGCGCGGCGTTGCGGTACTGGCTGCTGTCCAGGCCGTGGCGGTGGCCGATATCGTCGATGCTCATCGGGTGCACCAACAGAAAGTTCGGCGCATGGCGGCGACGCAGGTATTCGGCGTCGGCCAGCAGGTGCGAATCGGGGTAGCGGTCGTCCCAGTAGAACAAGGCATGCTGGATCGGCAGCTTGGGGGCATGGGTGTGGCGGTCGCGCTGCGGGTCGAACGGCGAGCGGTTGTACAGCTCGCTCATCCAGTGGTACGCCGCCGCAGCAGTGCCCAGCCCGGCCTCGCGGGCATAGTGGAACACGCTGCGCTGGTTGGACAGGCGGTTGACGTTGTTGTGCACGATGCCGCTGTCGATCGGCGGTACGCCGGTGAGGATGCATTCGTACAAGGGCCGCGACAGCGAGGGCAGCTCGCATTCCATTCGGTACAGCGCAGCGCGGTCGGCCTCGACATAGGCGTGCAGATGGCCCATGGCGTGGTGCGCGACCTGGTGGTTGAGGCCGTCGAGCAGGACCAGGATGACGTTGTGTTGCATGGTGGCTCCAGTCAAAAACCGCGTTGCTTTCTTCGCGGGTAAACCCGCTCCCACAGGGGCGGTACAAGTCTCAATACCTGTGATGCACCTGTGGGAGCGGGTTTACCCGCGAAAGGGCCGGATCAGGCACTACAAAAGCCAGCCGGTTATTCCATCTCGATGATCACCTGCTCCTGCCACTTCTGCGGCAGGGCCTTGGAGGTCGCTTCCCAGGCTTCGGCGTTCTTGATCGGCTGGGCGGCCTTGTACTGCTCGTTGGGCAGCAGCTTGGCCTGCACGTCGGCCGGCAGCTTCAGGTGCTCGGCGCGGATCGGGCGGGCGTGGCCGATGGCCAGGTTGGTCTGCCCGGCGTCGCTGAAGATGTACTCACGGGCCAGCTTGGCGGCGTTCGGGTGCTTGGCGTACTTGTTGATGATGGTGGTGTAGCCCGAGGTGATCGAGCCGTCCGAGGGGATCAGCACTTCGAAGCGTTTCGGGTCGATCTGGTCGCGGTAGCTCAGGCCGTTGAAGTCCCACACCACGCCCACTTCCACCTCACCCTTCTCGAGGGTCTGGATGGTCGGGTTGGCCAGCGACAGGCGCTTTTGCTGGGCCAGCTTGGTAAACAGCTGCAGGCCCGGCTCGATGTTGCTTTCGTCGCCCTTGTAGGCAATGGCCGCGGCCAACACGCCGTTGGCGGCCTGGGCCGCAGTGCCGACGTCACCGATGGCGACCTTGTACTTGCCCTTTTCCAGGTCGTGCCAGGTTTTCGGACGCTCGCCTTCCTTGACCAGGTCCTTGTTGATGATGAAGGCGATGGTTCCGGTATAGGCCAGGGCCCAGTGGCCGTCCTGATCCTTGGCCCAGGTGGGTACCTGGTCCCAGGTGCTTGGCTTGTACGGCTGGGTGACGCCCTTGGTCACCGCGATCGGGCCGAAGGCTGCACCCACGTCGCCGATGTCGGCGCTGGCGTTGTCTTTTTCGGCATCGAACTTGGCGATTTCCTGGGCCGAGCTCATGTCGGTGTCGCTGTGCTTCAAGCCGTATTTTTTCGCAAGGTCGTCCCAGGTGCCTTTCCAGTTGGCCCAGGCATCGGGCATGCCCACGCTGTTGACGGTGCCTTCCTTGCGGGCGGCGTCTTCAAGGGCCTTGAGGGCGCTGAGGTCTTGGGCGGCCATGGCCGAGGTGCAAAAAGCGATGGCCGAACCGAGCAGTGACGCCATGAACAACTTTTTCATCCGAAGCTCCTTTGGTGGGTGCCTTGCATTCGTTGTTATGAGAGTGAGCCGTGCCTGCCTGACGTTGGTCTAGGTCAGCAAACCTTGAGCCAAGGTAGGCCGGTTGCGTGACAATTTGATGTAAGGGGCGGGCCGCTCAGGCCCTGGAGATACAGCGTAGACCACGGGCAAGGCCTTGAACTTCGGGCCTTGGCCCGGATCTGGCAGGTGCTGGCAAAGGCCTTTGTCACAGGATGTTCATCAGCCCTGCCTAGGCTTGCTCTATTCTCCACCTGCCCTGTTATGGGGCTGGACTAGTCCAGATAGGTAACCTTTGATGCAAGCGACGCCACCGCGCGCGGTAACAGCCATTTGCCAAGCCCTGCAGGAGCAGATCGAACACGGCCTGCTGGCCCCCGGCGGCAAGCTGCCGGCCGAGCGCAAGCTCAGCGAGGTGTTCGACACCACGCGCATCACCCTGCGCGAAGCGCTGGTGCAACTGGAAGCCCAAGGGCTGATCTACCGCGAGGAACGGCGTGGCTGGTTCGTTGCGCCCCAGCGCCTGACCTACGACCTGATCGAGCGTAGCCACTTCCATGCCATGGTGCGCGATCAGGGGCGGGTGCCCACTACCGAGCTGCTGTCGGCGCGCCTGCAACCGGCCCCGGCGGCCATTTGCGCACGGCTGCGCCTGCCGGCGCTGTCCAGCGTGGTGCGCATCTGCCGTTTGCGGCGCATCGACGGGCGCGCGGTGCTGTATGCCGAGCACTACCTCAACCCGAAGTACTTCCCGGGCATTCTGGAGCAGGACCTGGCCCAGTCACTGACCGAGATCTACGCCCGGGAGTACCGCATTCAATACGGGCAGGTGTGCTTCGAGATCCTGCCCACCGCCTTGCCGGCCGAGGCGGCCAGTGCGCTGAAAGTCTCGGCCGGCAGCCCGGGGCTGCATATCACCCGGGTCAACAGCGACCAGCATGGGCACTTGATCGACTGTGACCTGGAGTACTGGCGGCATGATGCGATCTGCATTCGGGCGCACGCGGGGTAGGGTTTGATCGCAGCGGGCTGCGCTGTCGCGCAGAGAACTGGTCTCGCAGATGCGCCACGGTCACTGTGGGAAGCGGCCTTGCCGGGGCGCCGTCCGGTCGAGATGGGGCGCGAAGCGGCCCCAAGGTCTCGGCCTCATGCAAAATTGCCGGGGCTGCTGCGCAGCCCATCTCGACCGGACGGCGCCCCGGCAAGGCCGCTTCCCACAGGGGCCGCGGCGGATTCGTGCCCAGTGCTCTGCGCGACAGCGCAGCCCGAAGGGCTGGGTGATCTCCTACAGGGAATCTTTTTCGGCTGTTGGAGCACCACCCGCCGTCACCACCTGCACCGACAACCTCGGCGTCGCCAGGTCCAGCCCGGCCTCGTCCAGCTGGCGTTTCAACGCAAGGTTGAACGCCCGCGATACTTCCCACTGCTTGATCGGCGCAGTCTTGAAGCGCGCGCGCAAAATCGCCGAGCCCGATTCGAAGCTCTCCACCCCCTGCAGCTCCAGCGGCGACCAGATGTTGCGGCGCATCAGCGGGTCGCTGCGCAGCTTCTGGCCCACTTCGCGGATCAGCGTGATGGCCTGGTCGATGTTCATGCTGTGGGGGATCGCCACCCGGAAGATCGCGTAGCCGAACTCGCGGGAGTAGTTCTTGATGCTCTTGATCTCGCTGAACGGGATGGTGTGCACGATGCCGTCGATGTCGCGCAGGCGCACGGTGCGGATGGTCAGGCCCTCGACTGTGCCCAGGTGGCCGCCCACATCGACATAGTCGTCGATGGCCAGGCTGTCCTCGATGATGATGAACAGCCCGGTGATCAGGTCGGCCACCAGCGATTGCGCGCCAAAGCCGATGGCCAGGCCGATCACGCCGGCACCGGCCAGCAGCGGGGTGACGTTCATGCCCATGTTGGCCAGGGCGACGATCACCGCAATGATGAAAATCACCACGAACATCACGTTGCGGATGAGCGGCATCATGGTCTGCGCCCGGGCGTTGGCCAGCCCGCGGCGCGAGTGCACCAGGGCATGGTGCACGGCGGTGTCGGCGAGGATCCACACCAGCCAGGCGACGATCAGGGTGCCGGCCAGGCCCAGCAGGCGCAGGCTGATCTCGTGGCCGTCGCCCTCGGCGAAGCTGATCATCGACTGGCCCCACACGCGCAGGCCCAGCTCGATGAACACCAGCCAGATGAACAGGTGCAGCAGCAGGTAGCCGAAGTTGCGCAAGCGCTCGGCATACACCGCCTGGCGCTTGTTGGCGCGCTTGGGGTTGGCGGCGTGGCGGCGCACCAGGCCGTTGAGCACCATGCACACCACCACCAGCACCGTGCACATCAGCGACTGGCGCAGGGCGGTGCTGGTGTCGCCGGCGGAGACGAAGGTGGCGAACAGCGAAATCGCCACCAGGATCAGCGCCGGGATGAACCAGAAGCTGCCGAGGATCTCGATGGTGTCGCTCAAGGTGCGCCGGGTCAGCCGGCGGGACAGCGGCTGGTTGCGGATGAGGTGGGCGATGGGGCGGCGAAAACGCAGGATGAACAGCCCGGTGCACAGCGCGGCGATGACGTTGGCCAGGGTGGCCAGGGCGTGGGCCAGGTGGCTGCCCAGGGCGGCGGTCAGGCGCGGGTCGCTCATCGCCTCGCCGAAGGCTGCGAAGCTGCCGATCAGCCACAGCGGGCGGAACGCTTGGTGGCGCAGTATGTGCAGGGCGCGGTGGCGGTGCGGGCCGTCCAGCAGCGAGAAGGCGATTACGCAGATGGCCGAGAACAGCGTGCCGACCACCAGCGCGTAGGCCAGCACCATGGCCATCGACTTGCCCAGCGAGGAGGGCAGGGCGAAGCTCAGGTACACGGTGAACACCAGCGCCACCAGCCAGGGCCCGAGCTTGCGCAGGGCGAAGCGCACCAGGTCCCAGGTGCGCGGGTGCTGGGGCAGCTCTTCGGTGAGGCCGAAACGCACCCGCACGCGGTGGCCGATCCAGTTGAAGGCGTAGGCCAGCAGGCTCCACACCGCAATGATTGCAGCAAAGCCGAACAGGATCGCCGGCCACTGGTGCACCGGTACCACCAGCGCGGCCAGCTCGTCGCGGGCCTGGTCGATTTCTGCGGACCAGCGGATGAACGGGCTGGCCTCGCCGCTGAACTGCTTTTCGAAATCATGCAGGGCGCCGCCGATCAGGCCGAGCACGCCCTGTTCGACGGTGGGTTGCGATTGCTTGGTGGCGTCGCGCAGTTTTTTCAGGTCGGCCAGCAGCTTGGCCCGTTGCTGGTCGTTCTCGAGGTTCTTGATCACCTCGTCCAGCGACTTGCCCAGCGGTTCGCTCGCTTCGGGCTGGGCGGGGGCGCTGCTGCCCAGCAGCCCCGGCAGGCCGGCGGCATGCAGCGGGGTGACGAACAGCAACAGCAGGAGGGACAGGCAACGCAGGAGTGCAGGCACCGGGAAATCTACCTCAGGTCAAACGATTGACCGAGTGTAGAGGTTTATGTGGGCAGTTTCTCCAGGATCTTCCAGCAGGTGAGGCCGAAGATGCCCAGGGTGCCGATCCACATCATCAGCACGCCGATGTTGCGCTCGCGCAGGCTGAAGCCGATGGTCAGCAGCATGAGGAACAGGAACACCGGGACGAACAGCGAGAGGAACGGGGACATTAGCGGCAATCCTTTTGCTTGATGGGCCATGTATCAAGCATAGCGGCTTGCCAGCGAGGCGGGTTGACCGAGGGCAGGTGCCGGGCCAATCGCGGGGCAAGCCCGCTCCTACAAGGTTCTGCGCTGGTTTCAAAACCTGCGCGGTGCATGTGGGAGCGGGCTTGCCCGCGAAGAAGGCGACGCGATCTTACGGCAACTCGCGGCTGCGGTAGAACGCCCCGAGCACCTTCACCAGGTGCGCCAGGTCATGGCTGCCGCACAGCTCGCGGATCGAATGCATGGCAAAGGTCGGCAGGCCGATGTCCACGGTGCGCACGCCCAGGTGGCTGGCGGTGATCGGGCCGATGGTCGAGCCGCAGCCCATGTCGCTGCGCACCACGAAGCTCTGCACCGGGACTTCTTCGGCCATGCACAGGTGGCGGAAGAAGCCGGCGGTCTCGCTGTTGGTGGCGTAGCGCTGGTTGTTGTTGACCTTGATCACCGGCCCTGCGTTGAGCTTGGGGCCATGGTTGCCGTCGTGCTTGTCGGCGTAGTTGGGGTGCACACCGTGGGCGTTGTCGGCCGAGACCATCAGCGAGCGCTGGATGGTACGCACGTACTCGTCGCCGTCCGGCAGCAGCCGCTGCAGGGTCTGCTCGAGCATCGGGCCGTCGGCGCCGCAGGCCGAGCAACTGCCGACCTCTTCGTGGTCGGTGCACACCAGCACGCAGGTTTCATCGCCTTCGGCGGCCAGTAGGGCCTGCAGGCCGGCGTAGCACGACAACAGGTTGTCCAGGCGGGCACCGGCGATGAAGTCGCCGTTCAGGCCGATCTGCGCGGCATCTTGCGTGTCGTAGAAGCTCAGTTCGTAGTCCAGCACCACGTCGGCGTTGAGCTCGTGCTCGCGGGCCAGTTGCTCGGTAAGCAGGGCGCGGAAGTCGATGCGCTCGTCGCCGGCCACCTGGGCAAGAATCGGCGGCAGTTCGTTCTGCGGGTTGATCTGCCAGCCTTCGTTGGCGGTGCGGTTCAGGTGAATGGCAAGGTTGGGGATGATCGCGATCGGCAGCTTGAAGTTCACCAGCTGGCTTTCAACCTTGCCGTCACGGCGGAAGGTGACACGCCCGGCCAGCGACAGGTCGCGGTCGAACCAGGGCGCCAGCAGCGCGCCGCCGTAAACCTCGACACCCAGTTGCAAAAAGCCCTGGCGCTGCAGCTCGGGCTGCGGCTTGACCCGCAGGCACGGGCTGTCGGTGTGGGCGCCGACCATGCGGATGCCGCCGATCAGCGGCGAATGCTTGCCCAGCTTGATGGCGATGATCGAGGAGTCGTTGCGGGTGACGTAGTAGCGCCCGCCGGGCACCGTGGCCCAGCTGTCGCGCTCGTCCAGGCGCTGGTAGCCGGCGGCTTCGAGGCGCTGCGCCAGGCTTGCGGTGGCATGGAAGGGCGTCGGGGAGGCCTTGAGGAATTCGATCAGGCCGGTATTCAGTGCTTCGCGCATAACTCACTCCAGACAGCAGTGGCGCGAGTTTAGCGCAGTTGGTCGGGAATTTGTGTTGGCGCTATCGCGGGGCAAGCCCGCTCCCACGCCATGACGATACCGCGTGGGAGCGGGCTTGCCCCGCGATGGCCCTTTGGCCTCAAAACGGTGCCGGGCACTCGAACTTCAACCGCTCCCCGGAAACCGGGTGGGTGAAGCTCAGCATCGAGGCATGCAGGCACAGCCGCTCATGGGCTGCCAGCGCCTCGGGGTTGGCGTACAGGCGGTCGCCCAGCAGGGGGTGGCCGATCGACAGCATGTGCACGCGCAACTGGTGCGAACGGCCGGTGATCGGCGTCAGTTCCACCCGGCAGTAATCGCCGCAGCGCTCGACGATGCGCCAGAAGGTCAGCGCGTGCTTGCCTTGTTCGTGGTCCACCACGTGGCGCGGCTTGGTGGGCGGGTCGTAGCGCAGCGGCAGGTCGATGCTGCCGCTGTCCAGGGCCGGTTGCCCCCAGCACAGCGCGGTGTAGGCTTTTTCTGTCTCGCGGTCGTGGAACTGGCGCGACAGCTCGCGGTGGCTGTCGGCGTCACGGGCCAGCAGGATGATGCCGGAGGTTTCCCAGTCCAGGCGGTGCACGATCAGCGCGTCGGGGTAGCCGTTTTCCTGCAGGCGGGTGATCAGGCAGTCCTTGTTGTCCTCGGCACGGCCCGGCACCGACAGCAGCAGGGTCGGCTTGTTGATCACCAGGATGGCGGCGTCTTCGTGAAGGATCTGGATGTTCGACAGCGGCATTTTTCAGGGTCTCGCAAAAGCACTGTGGGAGCGGGCTTGCCCCGCGATGGCCATCGAAAGCCATCGCGGGGCAAGCCCGCTCCCACGGGTGTACCTGGGAATGCTGGGTTGAATCAGCGTTCCGGCAGGGTGATGTTCAGCTCCAGGATCGAGCAGCTGCCTTGGTTTTCCAGTGCCACCTGCACATCGTCGTTGCCGATGTTGACGTACTTGCGGATCACCTCGACCAGTTCCTTCTGCAAGGCGGGCAGGTAGTCCGGGGTGCTGCGCTGGCCGCGCTCGTGCGCCACGATGATCTGTAGACGCTCTTTCGCTACCGACGCGCTGGTCTGTTTCTGCCTGCCACGAAAGAAGTCAAAAAGGTTCATGGTTTACTTGCCTCCAAACAGTCGCGCGAAGAATCCTTGCTTCGGCACTTCAATGAACCGCAGGGGCTTTTCTTTGCCCAGCAGACGGTCAACGGTATCACTGTACGCCTGGCCGGCATCGCTCTGGTCGTCAAGGATGACCGGGATGCCCTGGTTGGAGGCCTTCAGTACGGCTTGCGATTCCGGAATCACGCCCTTGAGCTTGATCGCCAGGATTTCTTCGACGTCGGCGATGCTGAGCATTTCGCCCTTTTCGACGCGCTCCGGGTGGTAACGGGTGATCAGCAGGTGTTCCTTGATCGGCTCCTCGCCGTTCTCGGAGCGGCGCGACTTGCTCGACAGGATGCCCAGCATGCGGTCCGAGTCACGTACCGACGACACTTCGGGGTTGGTCACGACGA
Source organism: Pseudomonas xanthosomatis (assembly GCF_019139835.1). Taxonomy (NCBI): domain Bacteria; kingdom Pseudomonadati; phylum Pseudomonadota; class Gammaproteobacteria; order Pseudomonadales; family Pseudomonadaceae; genus Pseudomonas; species Pseudomonas xanthosomatis. The sequence continues at coordinate 2,275,044 of NZ_CP077075.1, forward strand.
TGGCTTCGTCGGCGAAGTACATCGCCAGGTGCGCGCCCTTTTCGATACCGGCCGGGGAGTCGCAGATGACGTAGTCGAACTGTTCTTTCAGTTCCATCAGGACTTTTTCGACGCCTTCTTGGGTGAGAGCGTCCTTGTCGCGGGTTTGGCTGGCGGCCAGCACGAACAGGTTCTCGAGGCGCTTGTCCTTGATCAGGGCCTGTTGCAGGTTGGCTTCGCCGTTGACCACGTTGACGAAGTCGTACACCACGCGGCGTTCGCAGCCCATGATCAGGTCGAGGTTACGCAGGCCGACGTCGAAGTCGACGATGACAGTCTTGTGGCCGCGCAACGCGAGGCCGGTACCGATGGCGGCGCTGGTGGTGGTCTTGCCCACACCCCCCTTGCCGGAAGTAACCACGAGAATCTTGGCCAAGGTGTTTCACCCCTAAATAATCGGGACAGGCGTCCCTGCAAATACAAAAAACGGCAACGGTAATGAAAGTTGCGCTAAAAATGCCGGCAAGTATCCGTTAAAGACGGGTGATGTTCAACACATCGCCGGACAGGCTGACCTGTACCGGCGCCCCCCATAGCGGGTCGCGGCGCAGGTCTTCGCAGACCCTGTACTGGCCGGCGATGGAGACCATTTCGGCGGTCATCTGCTGGCAGAAGATCCGCGCCTTGGTGTTGCCCTTGATGCCGGCCAGGGCACGGCCGCGCATGGCGCCGTACACATGGATGTTGCCGTCGGCCAGAAGTTCCGCGCCCGGGCTCACGGAGCCGGTGACGATCAGGTCGCCGCCCTGGGCGTAGATCTGCTGGCCGCCGCGCACCGGCGAGGTGATGATGCGCGTCGGGCGCACCTCGGGTTCGGCCGGGGCAGGGGGCGGTGGCGGCGCGGGTTCTGGCTTTTTCACCTCGGGCTCGGGCTCCAGCGGGCGCTCGCGGGCGCCGGACGGCGGCAGCACCGGCAGGTCGATGGCGATTGCCGCGGCGATGTCCTCGATGCGGCTGGCACGAATCGCCAGCGTGCGCAGGCCATGGTGGCGGCAGATGCGCATCAGCCCGGGCAGGTCGATGGCGCCTTCGTCTGCAGGCAGCTTGTCCAACGCCAGCACCAGCGGCGTATTGCTGAAGAAGTTCGGCGCCTGCACGACCTTGGCCGCCAACTGGCGGTCGAGGGACTCGAGGTCGTTGCGCGCCAGTTCCAGCACGGTGATGGCAAGCATGCTGCCCTTGAGCTGGAACACGGGGGCGGTGTCGGGTGTCTGGTTGGGGCTCATGGTCTGCATAGACGGCTTGTTGCGAAAAAAGTGCCCTGACTTATAGCGATAAGACCGATTGCCCGCAACCGATGTAGAATGCCCGGCCCTTGTCTTGCCGGAAGCTTCAATGGAACGCCCGCGTTTTCGTACCCTTTACCTTCACCCGCGATTCTGGGCCCTGTGGCTCGGCCTGGGGCTGCTGTGGCTGATCGCCCAGTTGCCCTACCGCGCACTGCTGGGGCTGGGGCGCGCTCTGGGCGCGGTGATGTACCGGCTGGCCGGCGAGCGCCGGCGCATTGCCGCCCGCAACTTGGAGCTGTGCTTCCCCGAGCTTTCCAGCGACGAACGGCAGCGCCTGCTGAAAGAAAACTTCGCCTCCACCGGCATCGCCTTCTTCGAGATGGCCATGAGCTGGTGGTGGCCCAAGGCCCGCCTGGCGCGCCTGGCGCACATCGAGGGCATCGAGCACCTGCAGGCCGCCCAGCGTGACGGTGAGGGCGCGATATTGATGGCGGTGCACTTCACCACCCTGGAAATCGGCGCCGCGCTGCTGGGCCAGGCCCACACCATCGACGGCATGTACCGCGAGCATGGCAACGCCGTGTTCGACTTCATCCAGCGCCGTGGCCGTGAGCGCCATAACCCCGACTCACTGGCAGTTGAGCGTGACGATGTGCGCGGCATGCTCAAGCTGCTGCGCAAGGGCCGGGCGATCTGGTACGCACCAGACCAGGACTACGGCGCCAAGCAAAGCATCTTCGTGCCGCTGTTCGGCATCCCGGCGGCCACGGTCACCGCCACCAGCAAATTCGCCCGGCTGGGCAAGGCGCGGGTGATCCCGTTCACCCAAAAGCGCCTGGAGGACGGCAGCGGCTACCGGCTGGTGGTGCACCCGCCGCTGGAGGGTTTCCCGGGTGAAACCGAAGAAGCCGATTGCCTGCGCATCAACCAATGGGTCGAAGGCGTGCTGCGCGAATGCCCCGAGCAGTACCTGTGGGCGCACCGGCGCTTCAAGTCGCGCCCTGAAGGTGAGCCGCGGCTGTACGACAAGAAAAAACGCTGACGGTTTCTGTTGCAGGGGCGGCCTCTTCGCGGGTAAACCCGCTCCCACAGGGGGCGTGTAAACCCTGAGCCCGGCGCTGTACCTGTGGGAGCGGGTTTACCCGCGAAGAGGCCGGCCCTGTCAACCATGATCCAGGAAGGAAGCATGACCCCAACCACCGGCCTGATCCTCTCTGGTGGCGGTGCCCGCGCCGCCTACCAGGTCGGCGTGCTCGCCGGCATCGCCGACCTGCTGCCGGCCGGCGCCGCCAACCCCTTCCCGGTGATCGTCGGCACCTCTGCCGGGGCGATCAATGCGGTCAAGCTGGCCAGCGGCGCCACCCGCTTCGCCGATTCGATACACCAGCTCACGGCCTTCTGGCAGAACTTTCAGAGCCACCTGGTGCTGCGCAGCGACTGGCCGGGGGTGATTCGCCAGGCCAGCCGCTTTGTCGGCCACAGCCTGCTGGGGCTCGGCGGCCAGTTGCCGGTGGCCTTGCTCGACAGCCGACCGTTGCGCGGCCTGTTGCACGAACACCTGAACCTGGACGGCATCGCCCATTCGCTGGCGGCCAACCAGTTGCGCGCCGTGGCCGTGACGGCTTTCGGCTATGAGTCGGGGCAGGCGGTGACCTTCTACCAGGGCCAGGGCGCCATCGAGCCCTGGCTGCGCCACCGGCGTATCGGTATGCCGACGCCGCTGACGGTCGACCACTTGCTGGCCAGCTCGGCCATCCCGTTGCTGTTTGCCCCGGTACTGTTGGGCGAGGAGTATTTCGGCGATGGCGCGGTGCGCCAGTCGGCGCCGATCAGCCCGGCGTTGCACCTTGGCGCCAGCCGGGTGCTGGTGGTGGGGGTCAGTGGCAACCCGCAGCGCCCGGCGCCGCCGTTGCCGACCCAGCGGGTGTTCAGTGGCAAGCAGCCCAGCCTGGCGCAGATTGGCGGGCACATGCTCAACAGCACCTTCATCGACAGCCTCGAGGACGATATCGAGTTGCTGCAGCGGCTCAATCACCTGAGCCATCTGCTGCCGGCGCACCTGGATACGCGGCGTTTGGGGTTGGCGCCGATCGAGGTGCTGGTGGTGGCGCCCAGCCAGCCGCTGGACGAGATTGCCGCACGGCACCGGCGGGAGTTGCCGGCGGCTTTACGCATGTTTTTGCGTGGGCCGGGGGCTACCAAGACCAGCGGGGCGGGGGTGTTGAGTTATTTGCTGTTCGAGGCGGGTTATTGCAGTGAGTTGATTGAGTTGGGGCGGCGGGATGCGTTGGCCAAGAAACGGGAGTTGTGTCAGTTTCTTGGGGTTTGAGGTTTTTTTGATTGTTTGTTTGTTTTGAAAATGTATGTGCATTCATTATTTGTAGGGGAGTGTCAGTTTTTTTGTGTGCGGGCCGGTAGCGGCCTGCCGTCAAGCAGGCCCTGATTTTCACCAGGTTGGCCTGATGAATCGATCCCCGTACAAAATCGCGAATTGATTCATCGCACTTTTCCAATCATGCGCCGCTGAGCCCCAGTTCGCCGTGATGTTTCTCAGACCCAGCCAGATCAGCTTGGTGGCTGCTTCATCGTTCGGGAAATGACCCCGGGTCTTGATGATCTTGCGCAGCTGGGCATTGATGCTTTCGATGGCATTGGTGGTGTAAATCACTTTCCGGATGGCCGGCGGGAAGACAAAGAAGGGGATCACTCGATCCCAAGCGCGTCTCCAGGCCGCAACGACCGTTGGATATTGCTTGCCCCAAGGCCCACTTTCAAACTCATCGAGCGCCTGCTCAGCCGCTTCGGCATTGATGGCCTGGTAGATCGGCTTGAGCGCCTTGGCCAGTGCCCGCCGCTTGTCCCAGGCTGCAAAGTCCAGGCTGTTGCGGATCAGGTGGACGATGCACGTCTGTAGCGTCGTCTCTGGAAACACTGCGCTGAGGGCCTCTGGCATGCCTTTAAGACCATCGGTCACGGCAATAAGGACATCGTCGACACCTCGCGTCTTGAGGTCGTTGAACACCTTCATCCAGAACTTCGCACCCTCGGTGTTCTCAATCCAGATGCCCAAGATATCGCGCGTCCCGTCCGGCAGAACGCCCAGCGCCAGGTAAATGGCCTTGTTGCGCACCAGGCCTTCCTCACGGATCTTCACCCGCAATGCATCAAAGAAAATGACCGGGTACATAGGCTCAAGCGGCCGCTGCTGCCACGCGCCGATTTCTTCCATGACCTCGGCGGTCACAGAGCTGATGAAATCGGGTGAAACATCCGTCCCGTACTGCTCGGACAAAAAGGCGCGGATCTCTCTGACCGTCATCCCACGTGCATACATGGCGATGATCTTGTCATCGAAACCGGTGTAACGCCGCTCATGCTTGGGAATCAGAATGGGCGCAAAACTGCCGTCTCGGTCACGGGGGATATCCAGCCGCAATGGGCCGTCCCCGGTTAAAACAGTCTTGCCACTCTTGCCGTTACGTTGATTGGTTTCATCCTCTGGGCGCTGCGCGCCCGGCGGATAACCCAGGTGATGGCCCAGCTCGGCACTCAGGGCGCGTTCGATCAGGGCCTTCTTGAACGCCGCAGAGGCATCCTCGATAGCTTCGGCAGTCATCAGGCCCTCACCGAACTGCTCTAGCAGCTCTTTGGGGATTTGGGGCAGGTCACGCAGGGGTTTCTTTTTGGTTGGCATACATGCACCTCTTACTCATGTTATGCCCGAACACAAAATTTCTGACACCCTCTTTGTAGTGACGCTTATTCACCTTTCCGCCCTTACGGCGGGTAACTTTTTGAAGGATCAAAAAGTCACCAAAAAATCCTCGCTCCATTCATACGGCCCCTGCGCTTCGCTCCGGGGTTCCCTCACTCCGGGCTTGCTCCGGGGGTACGCGCCGACGGGCCGTCCCTGGCCCGATCGGCGCTCGACCGGCATCCATGCCGGTCGCCCCCCTACGCAATCCCTGCGTTCGGCCTCCTGAAGTCGCGAAGTTAGTGGCGGCGCCTGAGCTGGCGCAGCTAACCGCTAGTGTCCCGTCTCAGATAAAACGTTCTTTTTCATCGCGCCTGCCATCGCGTCTCGGGCACTCTGGATCTTGCGCAAGATGTCTTCACCTTTCGCGTTCCAGACGTACCGGCAGGGCTGAGCGTTGTGCAGCGCCAAGAACGCGGTGATGGAGCTAGCCAGTTCGCGTGTCGAACTAAAGCTGCCATCGCGCAGGTAGACGGTGATGTCCCGGAAAAAGCGTTCAACCATGTTCATCCAGGAGCTTGAGGTCGGGGTGAAGTGCAGATGAAATCGTGGATGGCGTTTGAGCCATTCCTTGACGACCGGATGCTTGTGCGTGGCGTAGTTATCCACGATCAAGTGCAATTGCAGGTTCTTGGGTGTTTCCCGGTTGATCTTTTTCAGGAAAGCCAGCCACTCCTGATGCCGGTGCTGTGTTTCGATGCTGCTGATCAGCCGACCCTGGAGGTAATCCATGGCCGCGAACAGCGTTAGCGTGCCGTGACGAACGTAGTCATGGGTCTGTGTGCGGATGTGGCCAATGCCCAATGGCAAGCCTGGTTGCGTGCGTTGCAAGGCTTGAACCTGGCTCTTTTCATCGCAGCAGAGCACCAGCGCTTTATCCGGTGGCGCCAGATACAGTCCAATGACGTCCCAGAATCTCTCTTCGAAATGCGGGTCATTGGACAGTTTGAAGGTGCGAGTCAGGTGCGGTTTGATGTCGTTCGCGGCCCAAATTCGTTGGACGCTGGCAGGCGAAATACCGGCGACTCGCGCCATGCTGCGGCAGCTCCAACGAGGTTGGCCAATGCGTGGTTGAGTGACCTGCTCAAGCGTTCGTTTCAAAGCTTCGGCAGGTAAGGAAGTTTTGCGTCCTCGCCCAGGCAAATCCACTAAGCCTTGTAGGCGCTGGGCTTGAAAACGCTTGCACCAGCGGGTGATCGAAACAACGGAGAGGCCGGTCAATTCAGCGATTTCGTTACGTGAATGACCTTGAGCAGCCAGCAAGATTACACGCGCTCGGCGACCGTCGCGCTGGCTGATGGTCGCCGAGCGAACCCGCCGGCTCAACTCAACCTGCTCATCGTCACTGAGCACAATGGCTTGAGAGTTCACGGCTCCACTCCTCTTTGTGGCTGACCAACGAAGCGTAGCTCAAGTGGGTTAAGTTATTTCCGAGACAGGACACTAGTTGCCACCGTGGGAACTCAGGATTGAATCGGGGCAAGCCCGCTCCCACGCTTGAGTTTGGTACGCACAACTAACGTGGGAGCGGGCTTGCCGCGCGATTGCGTCAGAGCAGACAACACATCAATAACAATTAAACCGATATCCCAGCTCTTGATCTGGCTCTTGATCTGGCTCTTGATCTGGCTCTTGATCTGGCTCTTGATCTGGCTCTTGATCTTGCTTCTAAGCGCGCAATAGTTCAGGCAACACAAATCGCGACTTCAGGAGGCCGAGCGTAGGGATTGCGTAGGAGGGCGACCGGCATGGATGCCGGTCGAGCGCCGATCGGGCCAGGGACGGCCCGTCGGCGCGTACCTTCGGAGCAAGCCCGGAGCGAGGGAACCCCCGAAGCGCAGCGTAGGGGGCCGGATGATGGGAGCAGACGGTTTTGCTTACTTTTGCCACGACAAAAGTAAGCCGCCGTAAGGGCGGAAAGGTGACGAAAAGCCGCCATCGTCAACGAATGCGCATACATCTACCAAAGCAATCACGCTAAGCCCTAAAAACCCCCAATCACTCCGCAATCTGCAACCGCCGAGCCTGCGTATACACATACCGCACCTTCTCATACTCAAACGGCGAATTGGTCTGCCCATACCGGAAGTTGGTGGTGTAGCGCTTGTCCACCGCCCGCAGCAAGGTGATCTCCGGATGATCACTGGCCGTATCCGGCACATCCAGGTAATTCACCGCCTGCTCACCCGCGTAGTCCACCACCAGCCCGGTAGTGTCCCGCAGGTTCGAAGGCCCGAAGATCGGCAGCATGATGTAAGGCCCCTCCGGCACCCCATAGAACCCCAGGGTCTGGCCAAAGTCCTCGCTCTGGCGTGGCAGCCCCATCTTGGTCGCCGGGTCCCACAGCCCGCCCACGCCAATGATGGTGTTGAACATCAGGCGCGCGGTGATCTCGGCCGAACGCTTGGCCTTGAGCTGCAACACACTGTTGAACAGGTTCGGCACATCACCCAGGTTGTTGAAGAAGTTGCTCACCCCGGTACGCACAAAGCCCGGCGTGATGTAACGGTAGCCATCGACCACCGGCAGGAACACCCACTGGTCGAAGCGGTAGTTGAAGTGGTACACGCGCCGGTTCATCGACTCCAGCGGGTCGTAGATGTTCAGCGCGCCTAGGGTGGAGCGCTCGAACTCGCGCTGGTCCAGCCCCGGGTTGAATTTCAGCTCGCGCAGCGGGTCGAGAAACCCGTCTTGTTCGGCGGAAAGGGTGCCGATGTTGTCAGCCTCGACCACGCTGGCGCGCGGCGCGACCTCTTCGGCCAGGGCGTGGCCGCTGGCGAGCAGGGCAGTGATGAGCAGCAGGCGGTTAACCACGGAAGAACTCCAGCATGGCGTCGCTGTTGACGCGGTAGTTGAGGTTGCCGCAGTGGCCACCATGGGGGTACAGGGTCAGGCGCTCGCCGAATACCCGGCGCAGGAAACCGATATCGCCAGGGCCGAGGATCACGTCATCGGCATTGTGCATCACGGCGATCTTCGGGCTGTTGTGCAGGTAGTCTTCCAATGCGTACAGGCTCACCTGGTCGACCAGTTGCAACAGGCTGTTGCCGTCGGTGCGGGCGCGCCACATCGGGATCACCTGTTCGGTCAGGTAGCAGTCGAAGTCGCATTGCAGGGCACGCTTGAAGAACGGCGTAAGGCTGCTGCCCTCGGTGATCGGGTATTTGGGCGGGATGATCAGGCCGCGGCGGTTGATCAGGTCGGAGGTAAAGGCGATGTCGGCCGCCGAGAAGCGGAACGAGGTGCCGATCAGCATGGCCATCTGTTCGTTGGACAGGTGCTGGCGGGACTTCTGGAAGTCATACAGCAGCGCCTCGTTGAGGTCGATATAGCCCTTGTCCTGGAAGTAGCGGGTGAGTTTTTCCAGCATCAGCTCATAGAAGGTGGTGCTCTTGTCGATCCCTTTCACCCGGGTTTGCACCAGCTTGTCCAGGTTGCTGATGGACGTGTACAGGTTGACCGGCGGATTGAGCAGCAGCACGCGCTTGAAGTTGAAGCTGCGCCGGGTTTCGTCCAGGTGGCTGACGAACGCCGCGTCCAGCGCACCCAGGCTGTAGCCGCTCAGGTAGAACTCGCTGATCGGCAGGCGTGGGTGCTGGGCACGCACTGCCTGCATGACCCGGTACAGGTCTTCGGCGTCCTCGCGGGACACGCCCGGGGTGGCGAAGCGCGAGGCGGCGCTCATGAAGTCGTAGCTGGTGGGGGAAGACAGCTGCACCACGTGGTAGCCGGCCTGGTAGAACAGCTTTTTCAGGTATTCGTTGATCGAGCTGGAGTAGGGCGCGCCGGTACCGGCGATCAAAAAGATCAGCGGTGCCTCGTGGTCCTGCTTGGCCAGGCGGTAGCGCAGCTTCTTCACCGCCCAGAAGTTGTCCGGCAGGGTGAATTCGCGCTCCGGGCGCAGGTTTAGGCTGTAGTCGGCCTGGTCGATCTCGTCGTCGCTGGGCAGCGTCGGGCGCTGCTCCGGCGGGGTGGTGGCGATGGTCGCCTCGAACGGGTTGGTCAACGGGTAGCCGTAGCTGGCGGCGTCGATATCCCGCGCCGAAGCGGTTGCCGCCATGAGCAGGCCACCCAGCAGGGCGACGAGGCGCAAAGGTCGAAACATTATATTCCCCCAGGAATAGGTGATGCGGTACGCAGGCTAGGACCACGGGGCGCTTGGCAAAGTTGCCGGGTGCGCGGTTGTTTGTGGCGCCAGAGGTTGCCGTGCCGGCAAGGGCGTTTTCAGCAACATAGCTGGATGGCCATGATTTTGCCTTAAGACATGCCCTAAGCGATCATGCAGCGTTTCGATGACTGCTATTGGAGAACCGGATGTCTCGTTCGCTGCAGGCTGCGGCCTTGCTGTTGTTCCTGGCCGGATGGCTGGCTGCCAGCTATGGCGTGCGCTACGGGCTGATGGAAGATGCCCGCTGGGTCGGGCTGTGCACGGTGCCGGGTGAATACTGGCAATGCCAGGTGCGTTCGCTGTTGGGGCTGGGTATTCATTTTCAGCTGATCGCCTGGGGCGCGTTGGGTCTGGCGTTGCTTGCGCAGCTGGTGGCGAAGCGGCCCGGCTGGTGGCTGGCACTGCTGGCGCTGGTGTTCGGGCTGCCGGCGCTGGTGCTGTATACCGCCAGCATTGGCGTGTTTGCGGTGGTGCTGGCGGGGTTGCGCTTGGTCAGGCAACCAAGCAATGGCTGAAAGGGGCCGCTGTGCGGCCCAATCGCGGCACAAGGCCGCTCCTGCAGAATTGGATCAAGCCTCAGGCCGAGAGGATCTCTGTGGGAAGCGGCCTTGTGTCGCGATCGAGGACGAAGCCCTCGCCTGCGGCCTCAAGCCTGGCGCAGCCGCAAACTACGCCAAAGTGCCGCCACCATCAGCATACTGACCAGCGCCCAGCCCCAGGCCTGCTGGTTCTCCAGCCCCTCGCGCCACAACTGCGGCGCCACCCCGGCGCCCACGATCAGCGCCAGCAACGCCACCTCGGCGCGCCGCGCCGGCACCGGCCGCAGCAGGTACACCACCGCCGGCAGCAGCAACGCCGCGCTTGGGAAGCTGCGATAGCGCGGGTCGAACACCATCGCCAGCATGCTCACCGCTGCAGCAAAGCCGGCCGCCAGCAGCCATTTGCCGCCATGCGCTTCAAGCCAGGCGAACAGCCGCTGGCGCCAGCCCTCGCGGCGGGCAAGGGCCAGCGCACCATGGGCCAGCACCAACAGGTTGAGCCCGGCCAGCACCACCGCCCACAACCATTCCCCGGCAAACCGCGCGTTGGTACGCATCAGCTCGCCCCACAGGCCCAGGCTGGCGGCACCCAGCGCGGCCAGCAGCGGCAGCAGCAGGGCGGCGCGGTTGTCGGCCGGGCGCCCGGCCAGCACCAGCGTGGCCAGCCACAGCAGCAGCGAAGCCAGCAACCACTGCGGCCACAGCGCAAGGTTGCTCACCGGCCCTTCGAGCACGCCCTTGTCCTGGCGGTCGGCGTCGTATAGCCCCCAGTAACCGCCCACGGCGCCTTCGCTGGCGCGCTTCCATGGCTGGTCGAAGGCCTCGATCAGGTTGTAGTGCCAGCCGTTGGCCTCGGCCAGGGTGACGAACCCGCGAATGAACAGCGCCTCGTTGACCCGGCTGGGCACGGCGGTCTCGCGTTGGCGGCCCTCGCTGGGCCAGCCGGTTTCGCCAATGAAAATGTCCTTGGGCGCAAAACGCTTGCCGAACACCTGGCGCACGTCGGCCACATGGGCCAGCGCCGCCTCGATGCCGCGCGGGTCGTCCTCCCAGTAGGGCAGCAGGTGGATGGTGAGGAAGTCCACCGCCGGTGCGATCTCTGGGTGCTGTAGCCAGAACTCCCACACGTCGGCGTAGGTCACCGGCACCTTCACCTGGCTTTTGACCCGCTGGATGAGCCCGGCCAGGCGTTCGCCGGTCACCTCCTTGCGCAGCAGCGTCTCGTTGCCGACGATCACCGCGCTGACCACGTCAGGGTTGGCGTTGGCGGCGGCGATCAGCAGGTCGACTTCCTGCTCGGTATTGACCGGGTCGGCGTTCACCCAGGCGCCGAGCATCACCTTCAGCCCGTGCTTGCGGGCCAGGGCCGGGATGGCTTCCAGGCCGGTTTGCGAGTAGGTGCGGATGCACTGGAAGCGCTCGGCCAAGAGCGCCAGGTCGGCGTCCATGCGTGCCGGGCGCAGGCGAAACGGCTGGTCGAACGGCGACTGGTCCTTGTCGAACGGGGTGTACGAGGCGCATTGCAGCTTGTGCGTGGGGCTGGCGGCGTCGGGCAGGTGCACCGGCCGGCCCAGGCCGTACCACAGGGTGGCAAGGCCGGTGAGGGCGAGCAGGCAGGCAAGCAGGTAGCTAAGGCGGGGCATCGGGCGGTCCGTCGTCTGATTCGATTGCGAGAGGCCGGTACAGGCCACCCAAAGCCTGTGATAGTAGCCCGGCGCCAAGTGTTTGGCATGCAAGGATCGCGCAGGCCGGCCCGGGGCGATGGCGCTAATGGCACAGTGCTGTCGCTGATCGTTCGGTAAGTGTCGCTGACAGATCAGGTCCGGCGGCGGGTCAGGTCGATGATGCAATCTCCAAGACCTGACGAGGGAATGCTTTGATGGCTACTTTTACAAGAATGCGCCGTTTCCTGGGTGTAGGCACTGCCGTGGTGCTGGCCATGGGCGCTGCCCAGGCCATGGCCAAGGAAGTGAGCATCGGTTACGTGGATGGCTGGTCCGACAGTGTGGCGACCACCAACGTGGCCGCCGAAGTGATCAGGCAGAAACTCGGCTACGACGTGAAGCTGCAGGCTGTGGCCACCGGCATCATGTGGCAGGGCGTCGCCACCGGCAAACTCGACGCCATGCTCTCGGCCTGGCTGCCAGTCACCCACGGTGAGTACTGGGCCAAGAACAAGGATAACGTGGTCGACTACGGCCCCAACTTCAAGGATGCCAAGATCGGCCTGATCGTCCCCGAATACGTCAAGGCCAACAGCATCGAAGACCTCAAGACCGACGCCAGCTTCAAGCAGAAGATCGTCGGTATCGATGCAGGCTCCGGTGTGATGCTCAAGACCGAGCAGGCCATCAAGGATTACGACCTCACCGGCTACAAGCTCACCGCAAGCTCCGGCGCTGCGATGACCGCAGAGCTTGGCCGTTCCTACGCCAAGCAGCAGTCCATCGCGGTGACTGGCTGGGTGCCGCACTGGATGTTCGCCAAGTGGAAGCTGAAGTTCCTCGAAGACCCCAAAGGCGTGTACGGCGCGGCTGAAACGGTCAACAGCATCGGCAGCAAGGAGTTGGCCACCAAGGCCCCGGAAGTGGCCGAGTTCCTCAAGAAGTTCAGCTGGCAGTCCAAGGACGAGATCGGCGAGGTGATGCTGGCCATCCAGGAGGGCGCCAAGCCTGAAGCGGCGGCCAAGGACTGGGTGGCCAAGCACCCGGAGCGGGTCAAGGAGTGGACCGGTAAATAACCGCTGACAGGCAGCGCCAGATCGCGGGGCAAGCCCGCTCCCACGGGTTGTCGAAGGTTCAGGTGGGAGCGGGCTTGCCCCGCGATGCGTTGGTGGTTGTTACAAAATCTGCAAAACACCGTTGCATCTAAGACTAAGGTCGTCTGGTTGGCGTTCAACGGCAGCATAAAGTGGAGTCGGGTTCTCCCTACATCTGTGCTGCTAGGACAAAAACAATGAACGACAGCATTTACCTCTCGATACAGAACAGTCCGCGCTTCAAGGAACTGGTCACCAAGCGCGAGCGCTTCGCCTGGATTCTCTCGGCGATCATGCTCGGCCTCTACTGCGCCTTCATCCTCCTCATCGCCTATGGCCCGCAGGTTCTGGGTGCCAAGCTCAGCCCCGAGTCGTCGATCACCTGGGGCATCCCGCTGGGGGTCGGCCTGATCCTCTCGGCGTTCGTGCTCACCGCCATCTACGTGCGTCGCGCCAACGGCGAGTTCGACGAGCTGAACAAGGCCATTCTCGAGGAGGCCAAGCAATGATCCGTCACGCCAAGACCCTGGCAGTACTGGCCTGCGGCGCGTTTGCACCCGCCGTGTGGGCGGCCGATGCGCTGACCGGCGAGGTGCAGAAACAACCCCTTAACGTGGCGGCTATCGCCATGTTCGTGGCCTTCGTCGCCTTCACCCTGGGGATTACCTACTGGGCCTCCAAACGCAACAAGTCGGCCGCTGACTACTACGCCGCCGGCGGCAAGATCACCGGTTTCCAGAACGGCCTGGCGATCGCTGGCGACTACATGTCGGCGGCCTCGTTCCTGGGGATTTCCGCGCTGGTGTTCACCTCGGGCTACGACGGCCTGATCTACTCCATCGGCTTTTTGGTCGGCTGGCCGATCATCCTGTTCCTGATCGCCGAGCGCCTGCGCAACCTGGGCAAGTACACCTTTGCCGACGTGGCCTCGTACCGCCTCGGGCAGAAGGAAATCCGCACCCTGTCGGCCTCCGGCTCGCTGGTGGTGGTGGCCTTCTACCTGATCGCGCAGATGGTCGGCGCCGGCAAGCTGATCGAGCTGCTGTTCGGCCTGGACTACCATGTTGCGGTCATCCTGGTGGGCATCCTGATGTGCCTGTACGTGCTCTTCGGCGGCATGCTGGCGACCACCTGGGTGCAGATCATCAAAGCCGTGCTGCTGCTGTCCGGTGCCAGCTTCATGGCGCTGATGGTGATGAAGCACGTGGGCTTTGACTTCAACACGCTGTTCTCCGAGGCGATCAAGGTGCACGCCAAGGGCGAGGCGATCATGAGCCCGGGCGGCCTGGTCAAGGACCCGATTTCGGCCTTCTCGCTGGGCCTGGCGTTGATGTTCGGTACTGCGGGTCTGCCGCACATCCTGATGCGCTTCTTCACCGTCAGTGACGCCAAGGAAGCCCGCAAGAGCGTGCTCTACGCCACCGGCTTCATCGGCTACTTCTACATCCTCACCTTCATCATCGGCTTCGGCGCGATCCTGCTGGTCAGCACCAACCCGGACTTCAAGGACGCCGCTGGCGCCCTGATCGGCGGCAACAACATGGCCGCGGTGCACCTGGCTGATGCCGTGGGTGGCAGCGTGTTCCTCGGCTTCATCTCGGCGGTGGCCTTCGCCACCATCCTCGCGGTAGTCGCCGGCCTGACCCTGGCCGGTGCCTCGGCGGTGTCCCACGACCTGTACGCCAGCGTGTGGCGCAAGGGCAAGGCCAACGACAAGGACGAGATCCGCGTGTCGAAAATCACCACCGTCGCCCTCGGCGTGCTGGCGATCGGCCTGGGCATCCTGTTCGAGAAGCAGAACATCGCCTTCATGGTCGGCCTGGCCTTCTCCATCGCCGCCAGCTGCAACTTCCCGGTACTGCTGCTCTCGATGTACTGGAAGAAGCTGACCACCCGCGGCGCCATGATCGGCGGCTGGCTGGGCCTGGTGAGTGCGGTGGGCCTGATGATCCTCGGCCCGACCATCTGGGTGCAGATCCTCGGCCACGAGAAAGCCATCTACCCGTACGAGTACCCGGCGCTGTTCTCGATGATCATCGCCTTCGCCGGTATCTGGTTCTTCTCGGTCACCGACAAGTCCAAGGCCGCCGAAAACGAGCGCGCGCTGTTCTTCCCGCAGTTCGTCCGCTCGCAGACCGGCCTGGGTGCCAGCGGTGCGGTTTCCCACTGACCCTTGCCTGAAGTAACGACAACGCCCCGCCTGCCGGGGCGTTTTCGTTTCTGCGCTTGGGAAATTTCCCGGTGCAGCTCGGAGCGCTCCTCACGACCCTGGCCGGATTTGCACGAATAATCCCTCGCTCCAGCCTGTGGGTGTTGCATCTGTCTTTAGGAAATTTCTCTTTTGAATTGGGAAGCGTCCTGCATTCAGCGGCCGTGCACCCGTGGAAAATGCTGGTTGATATCGTTTGGCCATGATCGTCATCGACGCAGGCGTGGCCAAACGAGCATCGGCAACCCATTTTCAAGGGCTGGGCCCTTGGCACCGTGAGGGACAACGACATGCACAAGGCACTGGTGGTCGACGACCATCCCTTCATCCGCTCCAGCGTCTGCCTGCAACTGCGCAACGACCGCCTGAAAGTGGTCGGCCAGGCCGACAATGGCGTCGACGCCGTACGCCTGGCCCGCGAACAGAAGCCCGACCTGGTAATCCTCGACATCACCATCCCTGGCCTTGACGGCCTGCAGGTGCTGTCACGGCTGCGGGCCATGGAACAACCCCCCAAGGTGCTGATACTCACCTCGCAACTGGCCGACTTCTTCTCCCTGCGCTGCATGAAGGCCGGGGCGGCAGGCTTTGTGTCCAAGAGCGACGACCTGCGCGAACTGAGCAAGGCGGTACTGGCCCTGCGTTCGGGCTACACCTACTTCCCCGATGTGGCCCTGAGCTCGGTGTGCCGCCAGGACATGACCACCAGCGAGGCCGAACGCCTGGCCCGCCTCAGCGACCGCGAAATGATCATCCTCCAGCACCTGGCCCGGGGCCTGAGCAACAAGACCATCGCCGAGCGCATGCTGCTGAGCAACAAGACCATCAGCACCTACAAGGCGCGCTTGCTGGACAAACTGCGGGTCGGTTCGGTGGTCGAGCTGGCCGACCTGGCCCGGCGCAATCTGCTGGTATAGGTGCGCGGTGCGACTTGCATGGCTGGTAGTGCTTGGCCAGTTGCTGTGCTACCCGGCTGTACTGGCCGCCATGCCGCAGCCGCAGCTGTATGGGCGCGCCGTGCTTGAGGGGCGCCGGCTGGAGCCGACCGAGGCACAACTGCGCTGGTTGTGGCAGCGTCGCGAACTGAAGCTTGCGGTACTGCGCGCCGACAACCCGCCCCTGGATATTCTTGGCGTGGGGCACGAGTACGAGGGCATCAGCGCCGACTACGCCGGGCTGATTGCCGAGCACCTGCAGCTCAGGGTCGAGGTGGTGCCGTTCGCCTCGCTGGATGAAGCGCTGGCCGCCGTGCGCACTGGCAAAGCCGACCTGCTGGCCAGCATCACCGCGCAGCAGGCCGCGGACGCCGGCCTGCTGCTGTCGGCCGGCTACGCCGACGATCGCCCGATACGGGTAGCCCGTGAGGATGACGAACATGGCTGTGCGTCCAGTACGCCCCTGCGCCTGGCCATGCGTGAAGGTTATCGCAGCCTGGACAGCATCCTTGCGGTGTACCCGCAGGCCCAGGTGCAGGTGTACCCCTCGGTACGCGAGGCCATGGGCGCCTTGACCTTCGGCCAGGCCGACCTGTACCTGGGTGGTGCGCTGGAGAGCCACTACCAGCTGGGCAAGGGCCTGTTGCGCAGGATCGAGGCAATCGACTGCCCGGCCTTGCCCAGCCAACCGTTGGGCTTTGCCTCGGCACCCTTCAACGAGCCGCTGCATGCTTTGGTAGAAGCGGTGCTGGCGAGTATCCCGGCCACTCAGCACCAGCGCATCCTG
Source organism: Pseudomonas xanthosomatis (assembly GCF_019139835.1). Lineage (NCBI taxonomy): Bacteria > Pseudomonadati > Pseudomonadota > Gammaproteobacteria > Pseudomonadales > Pseudomonadaceae > Pseudomonas > Pseudomonas xanthosomatis. The sequence goes on from NZ_CP077075.1 coordinate 2,291,462, forward strand.
CAACGCTGGGCCGGGCAGGGCGTGGTGGAGCGCACCCCCTTGCAACTGAGCGAAGCCGAGCGGCGCTGGCTGCAGCGCCACCCGAAGGTTCGCGTGCTGCTCAACGAACACTACCCGCCGATCAGCTACCGCGATGGCGAGGGCAACCTGCGCGGCCTGGCAGTGGATGTGCTGCAGCGCATCGCCCGGCGCACCGGCCTGCAACTGGAACTCAGTGGCGGCGGCACCCTGGAGCGCATGCTCGAGGACGTGCGCCAAGGTAAAGTGGACCTGCTCGCCGGCATTACACCCAGTGAGCAGCGTGCCGACCACCTGGCATTCAGCCGTGCATTCGTCAGCTCGCCGCGAGTGCTGGTTACCCTCGACCGGCCAGGTGCACCCAGCAGTTTCGAGGAGCTGCAGGGATTGCGTCTGGCCATGACCCGCAGCGGTTTCCCCCATGAGTTTCTGCACCAGCATCACCAAGGTGTTCAACGGGTCGATGCCGATGGCCCGGTAGATGCGGTATGGCGGGTTGCCAGCGGCCGCGCCGATGCCGCCCTGGTACCGTTGATCGGCGCCCAGGCGCTGACCGAGCGCATGTACCCCACACGCTTGAAGGTCAGCGCCAGCCTGCCGCTGGAACCTGCCTATTTCACCTTCGCCAGCCGGCGCGGGGCGCTGGAGCTGCAGTCGATCCTGAACAAGGCCCTGCTGAGCCTCTCGCCCCAGGAACTGGACACACTGGGCAGGCGCTGGCGCAACGAGGTGATCGTCGCCGACAGCTTCTGGCAGCGTTACCGCGTGCAGGTGCTGCAGGGTTTCGCAGCTGTAGCCTTGGCGCTGCTGTTGGCCCTGGCCTGGGTGCGTTACCTGCGCCGGCTGGTGCGGGTGCGTGAGCGCGCCGAGCAGGCCCTGGCTCATCAGTTGGCGTTCATGGGGGTGATGATCGACGGCACCCCGCACCCCATTTACGTGTGTGATCGCCGCGGGCGGCTGCAGACCTGCAACAGCAGCTACCTGCAGGCGCTGGGCAAGGCCCGCGACGAGGTGCTCGGGCAGCCGATCGGCCTTGATGAGGCCTGCGCCTGGCAGCGCGGCTGGAAGCAGGTGCTGGACGACGGGCAGGCGCGGGTCGAGGATTGCCAGGTGGTACTGGCCGAGGGCCGTGAACTGACGCTGTATCACTGGATGCTGCCCTACGGCTGCAACCAGGAGGGCGGAGTCATCGCCGGTTGGGTCGACGTTACCGAACGCCAGTGCCTGCAGGCCGAATTGTTGGCGGCCAAGGTTGAGGCCGACGATGCCAACCAGGCCAAGACGCGTTTTCTGGCGACCATGAGCCACGAGATCCGCACCCCCATGAATGCCGTGCTGGGCATGCTCGAACTGGCCCTGCGCAAGGCCGAGCAAGGGGTACTCGACCGCTTGTCGATCGAGGTGGCCTCGGATGCTGCACGCAGCCTGCTGGAGCTGATCGGCGACATCCTTGACGTGACCCGCATCGAGTCCGGCCACCTGACGCTCAACCCGCAACCGCTGGCGCTACGCGAGCATGTGGCCGGGGTGGTCCAGCTGTTCGAGCAACAGGCACGGGCCAAGGGCCTGCAGCTTTCGCTGGAGCTGGAGGGACCGGTGGAGCTCGAAGTGCTGCTCGACCCGCTGCGTTTCAAGCAGGTGCTGGCCAACCTGATCAGCAATGCCATCAAGTTCACCCACAAAGGCGGGGTGCGGGTGGCTTTGCGCGCCACCTTGCAGGCCCGCCAGCTGGCGCTGCAACTGACCATCGAGGACAGCGGCATCGGCATCCCCGAAGCGGACCTCGCGCAGCTTGGCGGGCTGTTCTGGCAGGCCAGCAACAACCAGCAGTCCGGGCGGCGCGGCGCAGGCCTGGGGCTGTCCATCAGCCGTACGCTGTGCGAACTGATGGGCGGGCACATGCACCTGCGCAGCACCCAGGGGGTGGGCACGCGCATCGATATCAGCCTGGCGCTCGAGCGCGTGCTGGCCAGCGAGGCGCCGCCGGAGCCTGTGCAGGAGGCCTGTGAGCCTGACGCTACGGTGAGCCTGAGGGTACTGGTAGTGGACGACTACCCGGCCAACCGCCTGCTGCTGGCCAACCAGCTGGGCTACCTCGGCCACCGCGCCTGCGTCGCCGAACATGGCGCACAGGCCTTGCGCCTGTGGCTCGAGCAGCCGTTCGATGTGGTCATCAGCGACTGCAACATGCCGGTGCTGGATGGCTATGGGCTGGCCCGGGCCATCCGCCTGCATGAGCGTCGGGACGTACGTGCGCGCTGCCGGATACTGGGGTTGACGGCCAACGCCCTGCCCGAGGAGCACCAGCGCTGCCGCGCCAGCGGCATGGATGACTGCCTGTTCAAGCCAGTCGGCCTCAAGCGGCTGGTCCAGGCGTTGGCTCAGGGGCAGGGCAACGCTGTTCGTTGCCTTGAACTCGAGCCACCTGCGCCCGGGGCGGCACTTGACCTGAGCAGCCTGGAGCGCCTGACGGCGGGTGATGCAGAGGCGTTGGCCGCGTTGCTGGCCGACTTGCGCCAGAGCAACCAAGAGGACTTGCAGGCGTTCAACCTGCATGCCGAGCGGGGGGATGTGGACGGGCTGGCGCTGCTGGCCCATCGGGTCAAGGGTGGCGCGCGGATGGTCAGGGCGCAGGGCTTGATCGAGGCCTGCGAGCAGGTCGAACGAAGCTGCGCCCTTGGTGTGGTGCCCGTGGCGCATCTGGACGCCGTGCGCCTGGCCATGGGGGCGCTGGAAACACTGTTGGCAAGCTACTGCGCGGGCCAGGCTGCGGACGCTACTGGCCTGTGAGCCCGCGTGAGGAGAGAGGGATGGAGTCGTTCGGGTTGCGGGTGCTGGTGATCGAGGCTCACGCTTTTCATCGCGCCATCGCGGTGAAAACCTTTGGTTTTCTGGGGTGCCGGGAAGTGTTTCAGGCGCTTGATGTCGGCGAGGGGCTGGCGCGCTTGCAACTCTGCGGCCGGGTCGATCTGGTCGTCTGCCCGCTGCTGGGTGATCCCGGCGATGGTATGGATGCCCTGGAATTCCTGCACCAGGTGGGCAAGGCGCGGCTGGCAGCGGCGGTGCTGTTGACCCGCAGCCTCGGGCCGAGCATGCGCCGTGGCGTGCAGCAACTGGTCGAGCGCCTTGGCATGCGCTACATGGGCGACCTCGAGCACCCGCTGCCGGTGGAAACACTGCGCCAGTGGCTCAGCCACCCTGTGCCCGAATACCCTGCTGCGCGGCGCCCGAGCCAGGTATGGTCAGGCGAAGAGCAAGTGCGTGTCGGCCTGCGCGAGGGCCAGTTCACGGCCTTCTACCTGCCGACCTTCGACCTGCGTGACGGTCGCATCACCGGTGTGGACCTGGTGCCGCATTGGCAGCACCCACTGATGGGCGTGCTGGCCCCGGAAATATTCCTGGCTGCGGTGGAGCGTTGCGGCGCGCTGGATGAGCTGGTCCTGCACATGCTCGAACAGGGCCTGGGGCTGTATCGCGAACTGCAGGCCGAAGGGCGCCGGCTGCCGATCACCTTGCGCCTGCATGGCCCGCAACTGCTCGACCGCTCGCTGGTGCTGCGCATTCGCGCCCTGTTGCGCCGCCAGTGCTTCGACCAGCGTCAGCTGTGCTTCGAACTGACCGGGCGCAGCCTGTACCACATCACCGTACTGGAGCTGGAGAACCTGTTGCGCCTGCGTGCGCTGGGCTGCGAGTTGAGCCTGGCCGAGTTCGGCAGCGATCAGGCCGGCAGCCAATTGCTGTGCCAACTGCCGTTCACCCGCATCAAGCTGGCCGAACGTTTTATCGACGGCCTGCCCGGCGAGGCCCGTTGCCTTGCTGTGGTACAGAACTGCCTGGGCCTGGCCACAGCCCTTGAGCAGCGCCTGACCGTGGTTGGCGTGCGCAGTGCCGAGCAGCACCTGGCCTTGCTCGGCATGGGTTGCCAGAGCGCCCAGGGTGATTACCTGGCGCTGCCACTGGACCGCGACGAGCTGCTGCGCCGGGTGCGTTGCGACCAGCGCATCGGCCTGCCGCGGCCCTGAGCCTCAGGTCATATGTGCCCCAACAACACCAGCACCAGCAGGATCACCAGCACCACGCCGACGATACCGGACGGGCCATAGCCCCAGGCGCGGGAGTGAGGGAAGACCGGTAAGCCACCGATCAGCAGCAGGATGAGGATGATGATGAGGATCGTGGTCATGGTGGAATCCTTGTGTGGTTATGGGGCAAGGGCCTGGTCGAATCTGGCCGCTTACAGTTCCGACTGGTGAGCACGGGCAAAGATTCCGTTTGATGTGTGGCCGATGCCTTGCTTGCAAAGCGGGCACCCGCTGCCCAGGTGCTCCCCTGTAGGAGCCGGCTTGCCGGCGATGAGGCCGGTGCAGGCGTAACGGCACCCGCGCCCGCATAGCCCGATATTCACTCACCTGATGCCGCCCCTTTGCACCTGCGCTTCTGGCTAGACTCCAGCCTACTTCCACTGACCTGGGCTTCACACCATGCATAACCGAATGATGATCACCGGCGCCGGTTCCGGCCTTGGCCGCGAGATCGCCCTGCGCTGGGCACGCGATGGCTGGCGCCTGGCCCTGGCCGACGTCAACGAGGCCGGCCTGCGCGAAACCCTGGCGCTGGTGCGAGCGGCCGGTGGTGACGGTTTCACCCAACGCTGCGATGTGCGCGACTACAGCCAGCTGACCGCTCTGGCCCAGGCCTGTGAAGAGAAGTTCGGCGGCTGCGATGTGATCGTCAACAACGCCGGGGTGGCCTCGGGCGGGTTCTTCGCCGAGCTGTCGCTGGAAGACTGGGACTGGCAGATCGCGGTCAACCTGATGGGGGTGGTCAAGGGCTGCAAGGCCTTCCTGCCGCAGCTTGAGCGCAGCCGCGGGCGGATCATCAACATCGCCTCGATGGCCGCACTGATGCAGGGCCCCGGCATGAGCAACTACAACGTGGCCAAGGCCGGGGTGCTGGCGCTGTCGGAAAGCCTGCTGGTGGAACTGCGCCAGGTGGAGGTGGCGGTGCATGTGGTGTGCCCGTCGTTCTTCCAGACCAACCTGCTCGACTCGTTCCGTGGCCCCAACCCGGCGATGAAGGCGCAAGTGGGCAAGCTGCTCGAGGGCTCGCCGATCAGCGCCGCGGATATTGCCGAGCACATTTACGCCCAGGTGGCGGCCGGCGAGTTTCTGATCCTGCCCCATGAAGCCGGGCGCCAGGCCTGGCAGCTCAAGTGCCAGGCGCCCGAGCGGCTGTATGACGAGATGGCCGACATGGCGGTGAAGATGCGCGCCAAGGCACGCAAGACGGCGGACTGATCCAGTTTTGTAGGAATAATTACTTGCAGGTGTAGGCTGCTTCTATTTTCCGAGTGAAGCATTGAGTGGAGGAAGTGGCAGGGCGCAGGCTCCGGTTTTCCCGGTTAATGGAGGATCGGAACATGCTGGTGGTCGGACGCGAAGTGGGCGAGGTGATCGTCATCAACGATGACATTCGGGTTCAGGTGGTGGCGGTGGAGAACGGCCAGGTGCGCTTGGGGATCGACGCCCCGCGCCATGTGCCTGTGCACCGGGTCGAGGTATACAAGCGGATTCGCGAACAGGAGCGCTTGAAGGTTCAGGTTTGAGGTTGCGTGGCGGGGCCTCATCGCGGGGCAAGCCCGCTCCCACGCCCGGTCAACGTTGCCGTAACGTTACTCCAGCAACTCGCGCGGTACATCGTGGCGGGCCAGCAGCTGGCATTGCTGGCTTTCCAGGTCGAACAGAATGAACGCCTGCCCCCTGGCCAGCGCCTGGCGCACCCGCAGTACACGGGTTTCTAGAGGGGTGTCGTCGCCGTTGTCAGTGCCGTCGCGGGTGACGAAGTCCTCGATCAGGCGGGTGAGGGTTTCGGCTTCGAGTTGGTCGTGGGGGATCAGCATGGTCATGGGCCTTGATGTAAGACGGGCATGCTACGTGGCGGGCCCTATTGCGGGCAAGCGAGGTAGCAGCGTGACCCTTGTGGGATGCGGCCCGGCAAGGCCGCTTCCCACAGAGGCCGTACCCGACCTCAAAAAACAAAAACCGGCCATCAGCCCTTGTTGCCCACCAGGCTGTCCACCGCAGGCACCCGGGTGTCGCTCTCCATTTGTGCATCGTGCTCCAGCTGGTGGCTGAAGCGCTCCAGCGAGGCATTGGCCGGGTGCGAGTCGCTGGCAAATACCGGCGGGCTCAGCAGGTAGGCACTGAGCAGGCGGCTCAGCGCCGCCAGGCTGTCGATATGGGTGCGCTCGTAGCCATGGGTGGCATCGCAACCGAAGGCTACCAGCGCGGTGCGGATATCGTGCCCGGCGGTCACCGCTGAATGGGCGTCGCTGAAGTAGTAGCGGAACAGGTCGCGGCGCACCGGCAGGTCCTGGTCACCGGCCAGCTTCAGCAGGTGGCGTGACAGGTGGTAGTCGTAGGGGCCGGACGAGTCCTGCATGGCCACGCTCACCGCATGCTCGCTGGAGGCCTGGCCTGGGGCCACCGGGGCGATGTCGATGCCGACGAACTCGCTGACATCCCAGGGCAGGGCGGCCGCAGCGCCGGAGCCGGTCTCTTCGGTGATGGTGAACAGCGGGTGGCAGTCGATCAAAGGTTGCCGGCCGCTTTCCACCACCGCTTTCAAGGCTGCCAACAGGGCGGCGACGCCGGCCTTGTCGTCCAGGTGACGGGCGCTGATGTGGCCGCTTTCGGTGAACTCCGGCAGCGGGTCGAAGGCGACGAAATCACCGATGGCAATGCCCAGTGCCTCGCAGTCGGCGCGGGTGGTGCAGTAGGCGTCCAGGCGTACCTCGACGTGTTCCCAACTGATCGGCATCTGGTCGATGGCGGTGTTGAAGGCATGTCCGCTGGCCATCAGCGGCAGCACGCTGCCGCGGTACACGCCGGTGTCGGTGAACACGCTGACCCGGCTGCCTTCGGCGAAGCGGCTCGACCAGCAGCCTACTGCGGCCAGAGCCAGGCGGCCGTTGTCCTGCAACTGGCGCACGCTGGCGCCGATGGTGTCGAGGTGGGCGGACACGGCGCGGTCGGGCGAGCTCTGGCGGCCTTTGAGGGTGGCGCGAATGGTACCGCGGCGGGTCAGCTCGAAGGGGATACCGATCTCGTCCAGGCGTTCGGCGACGTAGCGTACGATGGTGTCGGTGAAGCCGGTGGGGCTGGGGATGGCGAGCATTTCCAGCAGCACGCGTTTGAGGTAGTCGAGGTCGGGTTCGGGGAGTCGTTCAGACATGGAGGTTCCTCGTTTTCTGTGCTGGCCTCTTCGCGGGTAAACCCGCTCCCACAGGTGATGTGCTGCCCTCTGGCCTGTGCAGTTCGCTGTGGGAGCGGGTTTACCCGCGAAGAGGCCGTCAGTTATGACGCCAATGCCCGGCTATGGGGAAACAGCAAATCGACAAACCGCTCTGCCGTCGGCTGCGGCTCATGGTTGGCCAGCCCCGCGCGCTCGTTGGCCTCGATGATCACGTAGTCCGGGTGCTCGGCATCGCGGACCATGAAGTCCAGCCCCACCACCGGGATTTCCAGCGCCCTTGCAGCGCGCACGGCAGCGTCGGCCAGCACCGGGTGCAGGCGCTCGGTGACGTCTTCCAGGGTGCCGCCGGTGTGCAGGTTGGCGGTACGCCGCACGGCCAGGCGCTGGCCGGCGGGCAATACATCGTCATAGCCCAGGCCCACGCCCTTGAGCGTACGTTCGGTCTCGTCATCCAGCGGTATGCGGCTTTCGCCGCCAGTGGCGGCCATGCGTCGGCGGCTCTGCGCCTCGATCAAGGCGCGGATGCTGTGCTTGCCATCGCCCACCACCTGCGCCGGGTGGCGGATGGCTGCAGCCACCACCTCGTAGCCGATCACCACCACGCGCAGATCAAAGCCTGCGTGGAAGCTTTCCAGCAGCACCCGGCTGTCGAAGCGCCGGGCCTGCTCCACCGCATGGCCGACATCGTCGATGTCGGTCAAATTCACCGCCACGCCCTGGCCCTGCTCGCCATCCACCGGCTTGACCACCACTGCACGGTGCTCGTCGAGAAACGCCAGGTTGTCGTCGGCATTGCCCGCCAACTGCTGCGCCGGCACCTGCAGCCCGGCCTGGTGCAGCACCTTGCGGGTCAGGCGTTTGTCCTGGCACAGGGTCATGGTCACCGCGCTGGTAAGGTCGCTAAGCGACTCGCGGCAGCGGATGCGCCGCCCGCCCAGGCTCAGGGTGAACAGGCCAGCGCCGGCATCGTCCACCTGTACGTCGATGCCCCGGCGCAGGGCCTCGTCGACGATGATCCGTGCGTAGGGGTTGAGCTCGGCTTCCGGGCCCGGCCCGAGGAACAGCGGCTGGTTGATGCCGTTCTTGCGCTTGACCGCGAAGGTGGGCAGGTTGCGAAAGCCGAGCTTCTTGTACAAACGCTTGGCCTGGCGGTTGTCGTGTAGCACCGACAGGTCGAGGCAGGCCAGCTCGCGGCTCATGAAGTGCTCGATCAGGTGGCGCACCAGCACCTCGCCAACGCCTGGGCGGGTGCAGTGCGGGTCCACTGCCAGGCACCACAGGCTGCAGCCGTGCTCGGGGTCGTCGAAGGCCTTGCTGTGGTTCAGGCCCATGACGCTGCCGATCACCGCATTGCTGTCTTCATCCTCGGCCAGCCAGTACACCGGGCCACCGAGGTGGCGCGGGGTCAGCAGCTCGGGGTCGATCGGCAGCATGCCGCGGGCCTGGTACAGGGTGTTGATCGCCTGCCAGTCGGCAGCGGTTTGTGCCCGGCGAATGCGAAACCCGCGGAACACCCGCTGCGCCGGGCGGTAGTCGGTGAACCACAGGCGCAGGGTGTCGGAGGGGTCGAGAAACAGCTGCTGGGGCGCATGGGCCAGCACCTGCTGCGGCGCGGCCACGTACAGGGCGATGTCACGTTCGCCGGCGCGCTCCTCCAGCAGCGCTTCGGCCAGGCTCACCGGGTCCGGGTAGGTGTGCCCGATCAGCAGCCGGCCCCAGCCGCAGTGCACCGCGCGCGGTTGGTCGTGGGGCTCGCTGCCGTCACCGGCCAGGCGCGCCTGCAGGCGCTCGTAGGACGGCGCCTGGCCGCGCAACAGGCGCTGGCCGTAGGCGATTTCGTGGGCTTTCATCGATCAGATTCCTTGTTCGCTGAGCCACAGGTTCAGGGCCGCCAGCTGCCACAGCTTGGAGCCGCGCAGCGGGGTGAGTTGGCCGTGGGGGTTGCTCAGCAGGCGGTCGAGCATCGCCGGGTTGAACAGGCCGCGGTCCTGGCTGGGGTCGGTCAGCAGGTCGCGCACCCAGCCCAGCGTGGCACCTTCCAGGTGCTTGAGCCCAGGCACCGGGAAGTAGCCCTTCTTGCGGTCGATCACCTCGTGGGGGATGACCCGGCGCGCGGCCTGCTTGAGTACCTGCTTGCCGCCGTCGGGCAGCTTGAAGCGTGCCGGAATACGCGCCGACAGCTCCACCAGGCGGTAGTCGAGGAACGGCGTGCGCGCCTCCAGGCCCCAGGCCATGGTCATGTTGTCGACCCGCTTGACCGGGTCGTCCACCAGCATCACCGTGCTGTCCAGGCGCAGGGCCTTGTCCACCGCATCCGGCGCGCCGGGGCGGGCGAAGTGTTCGCGAACGAAGTCGCCGGCGGCGTCGGTCTCCAGCAGCCATGGCGCCTGCACTGTGTCGCGGTACTCGGCGTGGCTGCGGTCGAAGAAGGCGTCACGGTAGGCGCCAAAGGCATCCTCGGCACCGTCCACCTTCGGGTACCAGTGGTAACCGGCAAACAATTCGTCGGCGCCCTGGCCGCTCTGCACGCCCTTGCAGTGCTTGGCCACCTCGCGTGACAGCAGGTAGAAGGCGATGCAGTCGTGGCTGACCATCGGCTCGCTCATGGCGCGGAACGCGGCCGGCAACTGGTCGATGATTTCGTGCTCGGCGATGCGCAACTGGTGGTGGCGGGTGCCGTAGTGCCTGGCGATCAGGTCGGAATACTGGAACTCGTCGCCGCGCTCGCCGCCGGCATCTTCGAAGCCGATGGAGAAGGTCGACAGGTCATCCACCCCCACTTCACGCAGCAGGCCCACCAGCAGGCTGGAGTCAACGCCGCCAGACAACAGCACGCCGACATCCACCGCCGCGCGCTGGCGGATCGCCACGGCGTCGCGGGTGGCGTCGAGTACGCGTGACGTCCAGCCTTCGAGGTCAAGCTCCTGCTCGTCGGCATGGGGGCCGTAGTGCAGTTGCCACCAGGTCTGGCGTTCGACTTCACCGTGGCGGTCGACGCGCATCCAGGTGCCGGGCTCGAGCTTTTGCACGTTGGCCAGCAAGGTACGCGGGGCGGGCACCACGGCGTGGAAATTGAGGTAGTGGTTGAGCGCCACCGGGTCGATCACCGGGTCAATGTCGCCGCCCTTGAGCAGCGCTGGCAGCGTCGAGGCAAAGCGCAGGCGCTCGCCGTTGCGCGACAGGTACAAAGGCTTGACGCCCAGGCGGTCGCGGGCCAGGAACAGGCGCTGGTTGTCGCGCTCCCAGATGGCCAGGGCGAACATGCCGTTGAGCTTGGGCAGCAGCGCTGCGCCCCAGGCGTGGTAGCCCTTGAGCAGCACTTCGGTGTCGCCGTCGGACCAGAAGCTGTAGCCCATGGCTTGCAGCTCTTGGCGCAGCTCCGGGAAGTTGTAGATGGCGCCGTTGAAGGCCAGCGACAGGCCCAGGTTGTTGTCGACCATGGGCTGCGCCGAGCCATCGGACAGGTCCATGATTTTCAGACGGCGGTGGCCGAGGGCGATCGGGCCCTGGCTATGGAAGCCCCAGGCATCCGGGCCGCGGGGCGCCAGATGGTGGGTGATGCGCTCCACCGCGGCGAGGTCCGCCGGGCGAGGGGCTTGGTCGATGGGGGTGAAACGTAACTCTCCTGCTAATCCGCACATAGGTCCTTACCGGTTTTTCCGTTGGGGAGGGTGCCCGCAAATGCAGGCACTTAGGAAAGGACCGGTGTGGGTTGTGAGAGTTTTAGATCATTCTGTTATATGGGGCGGGCGGTAGCCCTGTTGGAGCCGGCGCTGGAGTTGGGCTTGGCATGATCCTGTGGGAGCGGGCTTGCCCGCGATGCAGGCGACGCGGTGGATGGCACCGGCTGCGCCGGTGATCGCCGGCAAGCCGGCTCTCATAGAACAAAACACAACTCATTGATTTGGCAGGGTCCTGTGGGAGCTGGTTTACCGGGATGCCGGACCACCGCGAACACCGGCGAAGCCGGTGCCAGACACCGCGTCGCCTGCTTCGCGGGCAAGCCCGCTCACACAGGGGCCGCGGCGGGCTCGTGCCCAGTTCTCTGCGCGACAGCGCAGCCCGCAGGGCTGGGTAATCTCCTACAGGGAGTCGTCACTTGCCGCGGATCAAGCGGCGCAGGGCAAAGCGGTTGGGGTGGCAGGCCTCGGCGACTGCGCGGGGCACCGGCAACGGCTCGCCGCTGACCCAGGCTGCAATGAGCTCGCCGCATAGCGGCGCGGTGATCAGCCCGCGCGAGCCATGCCCACTGTTCACGTACAACCCTTCCAGCCACGGGCACTCCACCTGCGGCACCTGCCGTGCATCCTTGCCCAGCACCGCGTAGGCCTCGGCGAACCCTTGCGCGTCCGCCAACGGCCCGACGACGGGTAGGTAGTCCGGGCTGGTGCAACGGAACGCCGCGCGGCCTTCGAGTTGTGCCGGGTCGAGGTCGGCGGCGCCCAGGCGCGTGGCCAGATCTGGGGAGATTTCCTCCAGCAGCGCCAGGTTGCCCTGGTGCTCGGCAGCGGTGGGGGTGGTGCTCTGGCTGTGGAAGTCGAAGCTGGCGCCCAGGGTGTGCTCGTCGCCCCGGGGCGGCGCCACGTAGCCTTCGGCGCACACCACGGTGCGCAGTGCGCGGCTGGCTTCGGTGGCCGGCAGGCGGGTGATCTGCCCGCGGATGGGCTTGAGCGCAAGCTCCGCGCAGGCGGCGAAGTTGCGCACTTCGGCGGCGCCGGCCAGCACCACCAGCGGCGCGCTGGCCAGCAGCCGTTCACCGTCCCAGGCCTGCCACAGGCCATCGGCCTTGCGCAGCTCCAGCACGTTGGCGTGGCTCAGCAAGGTGATGCGTGGGTGGTTCAGTTGTGCCTGGCACAGCGCCGGCGGGTGCACCCAGCCGCCTTCGGGGTAGAACAGGCCGCCAGCGGGCAGGGCTACGCCGGCCAGTGCCTCGGCCTGCTCCTGCGCCAGCACGTGCAGCAGGCTGCTGTCGAACGCCTCGGCCAGCTTGCCCTGGCGCGCGGCTTCCTTGTCGTCGAAGGCCAGTTGCAATACGCCGCAGCCGTCCCAGTCGTGCCCGCGCTGCAGGCGCTCGAGCCAGCGGCGGGTGTAGCCGAAGCCGGCCAGGATCATCTGCGAAAGCGCAGTGCCGTGGGCCGAGAGCTTGAGGTACAGCACGCCTTGCGGGTTGCCCGAGGCTTCCCGGGCCGGGCCGTCATGGCGCTCCAGCACACTGACCTGCCAGCCGCGTGTGGCAAGGCTGGCCGCCGTGGCGCTGCCGGCCAGGCCTGCGCCGATCACCAGTGCCTGGCGCGGGCCGGGCTGGGCCGCCGGGCGGGCGTACCAGGGGGCGGGCAGGGGGGCAGGGCTGCGAGTGAACAGGCCGTGCATCACCTCCCACTTTTTGCCCAGGCCCGGCACCTTTTTCATGGTGAAGCCGGCATCGATCAGCGAGCGGCGTACCCAGCCGGTGGTGGTGAAGGTGCCCAGGGTGGTGCCGGGGTGCGACAGGCGTGCCAGCTGGGTGAACAGCTCGGGTGTCCACATGTCGGGGTTCTTGGCCGGGGCGAAACCGTCGAGAAACCAGGCGTCGATACGCGCGTCGAGTTGCGGCAATTGCTCCAGGGCGTCGCCGATCATCAGCGTCAGGGTGACCCGGCCGCCGTCCAGGCTGAACTGCTGAAAGCCCGGGTGGATGGCCACGTACTGCGCCAGCAGCGGCTGGGTGTAGGCGGCCAGGTGCGGCCACAACTGCATGGCGCGGGCGAGGTCGTCGCGGGTCAGCGGGTATTTTTCGACGCTGACGAAATGCAGGCGCGCCTCGGGGTGGGCCAGTTCGGCGAACAACTGCCAGGCGCAGAAGAAGTTCATGCCGGTGCCAAAGCCGGTTTCGCCGATCACCAGGCAGTCGTGCGCGGCCAGGGCGCTGAAGCGCTGGCGCAGCTGGTTCTGCTCGATGAACACATACAGGGTTTCGTCCAGGCCCTCTTCCTTGGCGAAGTAGACGTCGTCGTATTGGCGCGAGTGGGGGCGGCCCTGGTCGTCCCAGTCGATCTGGGCGTGTTCGTGGTGGCGGGACATGGTTGGCTCGGTTGCGGCGGATGGCGAATTTTACGGCATATGGCCCCATCGCCGGCAAGCCGGCGATGGGGCCGGTACAGACAACGCACAATCCGCTAGTCTTGCTTATCCATTGAAGGAGCCAGGCATGTTCGAATCCGCAGAAATCGGTCACAGCATCGACAAGGAAACCTACGACGCCGAGGTGCCAGCCTTGCGCGAGGCGCTGCTCGAAGCGCAATACGAGCTCAAGCAGCAGGCGCGTTTCCCGGTGATCGTGCTGATAAACGGCATCGAAGGCGCCGGCAAGGGCGAGACGGTCAAGCTGCTTAACGAATGGATGGACCCGCGCCTGATCGAGGTGCGCACCTTCGACCAGCAAACCGATGAAGAACTCGCCCGCCCGCCGGCCTGGCGCTACTGGCGCGCACTGCCGCCGAAGGGGCGCATGGGCGTGTTCTTCGGCAACTGGTACAGCCAGATGCTCGAAGGCCGGGTGCACGGCGAGTTCAAGGACGCCGTACTGGACCAGGCCATCGTCGGTGCCGAGCGCCTGGAACAGATGCTGTGCGATGAAGGCGCGCTGATCATCAAGTTCTGGTTCCATCTTTCGAAAAAGCAGATGAAAGCGCGGCTCAAGGCGCTCAAGCACGACCCGCTGCACAACTGGCGCATCAGCCCGCTGGACTGGCAGCAGTCGGAAACCTACGACCGCTTCGTGCGCTTTGGCGAACGGGTGCTGCGCCGCACCAGCCGCGACTATGCGCCTTGGCATGTGGTCGAGGGGGTTGACCCGCACTACCGCAGCCTGGCGGTGGGGCGCATCCTGCTCGAGAGCCTGCAGGCGGCGCTGGGCAACCAGCCGCGCAAGCACGAGGGCAACGTGGCGCCGCTGGGCCGCAGCATCGACGACAAGAGCTTGCTCGGCGCGCTGGACATGACCCTGCGCCTGGACAAACACGATTACGAAGAGCAGTTGGTGACCGAGCAGGCGCGCCTGGCCGGGTTGCTGCGCAACAAGCACATGGCCCGGCATGCGCTGGTGGCGGTGTTCGAGGGCAATGATGCGGCCGGCAAGGGCGGGGCGATCCGCCGGGTGGCGGCGGCGCTGGACCCGCGCCAGTACCGTATCGTGCCGATTGCTGCGCCAACTGAAGAAGAACGCGCGCAGCCATACCTGTGGCGTTTTTGGCGGCATATCCCGGCGCGCGGCAAGTTCACCATCTTCGACCGCTCCTGGTATGGCCGGGTGCTGGTGGAGCGGGTCGAGGGCTTTTGCAGCCCGGCTGACTGGATGCGTGCTTATGGCGAGATCAACGACTTCGAGGAACAGCTGCGCAATGCCGGCGTGGTGGTGGTGAAGTTCTGGCTGGCGATCGACCAGCAGACCCAGCTGGAGCGCTTCGAGGAGCGCGAGCAGATCCCGTTCAAGCGCTACAAGATCACCGAAGAGGACTGGCGCAACCGCGACAAGTGGGATGTGTACAGCGAGGCGGTGGGTGACATGGTCGACCGTACCAGCACCGAGATCGCGCCGTGGACCCTGGTGGAGGCCAACGACAAGCGCTGGGCGCGGGTGAAGGTGCTGCGCACCATCAACCAGGCGCTGGAGGCGGCGTTTGCCAAACACAAGAAGTAGCCGTATCGCAGTAGGGGCGGCCTTGTGCCGCGATGGGCTGCATAGCAGCCCCGGCAATCTTGCATGATGCTAGGATCTTGGGGCTGCTACGCAGCCCATCGCGGCACAAGGCCGCTCCTACAGGGTGCGCGTCGCTCTTGCAGGATCGCAGCCATAATGCGTGCCATGCCCTGCCGGAATGACCCGATGAATTCTTTTCCCGCAACCAATCCCCGCCACACCGCTGCAACCCCTTAGAATTCAGTTACCCCCACCCCGGGCCTGTATCGAGGACACCATGCACATCACTTCCGGCCGTTGGCTGTTCGGCCTGCTGCTCGCCCTGTTGACCGCGCTGCTGTGGGGCATCCTGCCGATCAAGCTGAAACAGGTGCTGCAGGTGATGGACCCGGTGACCGTCACCTGGTACCGCCTGAGCGTCTCCGGCAGCCTGCTGTTCGTGTGGCTGGCGGCCAACCGCCGCTTGCCGTCACCCGCGCGTCTGAGCCGCAAGGGCAAGGGCCTGGTGGCAGTGGCCATCCTCGGGCTTTTGGGTAACTACGTGCTGTACCTGGTCGGCCTCAAGCTGCTCAGCCCCGGCACTGCACAATTGGTGGTGCAACTGGGGCCGGTATTGCTGCTGGTGGCCAGTGTGTTCGTGTTCAAGGAGCGCTTCAGCCTGGGCCAGGGCGTTGGCCTGCTGGTGTTGCTGGCGGGCTTCGGGTTGTTCTTCAACCAGCGCCTGGAAGAGCTGTTGACCTCGATGGGGGTGTACACCACCGGGGTGCTGACCATCGTGCTGGCCACCAGCATCTGGGTGCTCTATGCACTGAGCCAGAAGCAGCTGCTGACGGTGTGGAATTCGCAGCAGGTGATGATGGTGATTTACCTCGGCTGCGCCTTGCTGCTGACGCCCTGGGTGCACCCGCTCGAGGCCTTGCAGTTGAGCCCGCTGCAGGGCTGGCTGCTGCTGGCCTGTTGCCTGAACACCCTGGTGGCCTATGGCGCCTTTGCAGAGGCGCTGGCGCACTGGGAGGCGTCGCGGGTCAGTGCCACCCTGGCGCTGACGCCGTTGGTGACCTTTGTTGCGGTGGCGGTTGCGGCCTGGGTGTGGCCGGACTACGTGCAGGCTGAACAGATCAATGCGCTGGGGTATGTGGGGGCGGTGACCGTGGTGTTGGGCTCGGCGTTGGTGGCGCTGGGGCCTTCGCTGGTGGCGGGGTGGCGGGCCAGGCACATGCAGCAAAGCCGAACCCTGTAGGCGCCGGCTTGCCGGCGATCACCGGCGGTGCCGGTGCCGGGCGCTGCGATGAGGTTGCCTGGGCGGGCCTCATCGCAGGCAAGCCTGCTCCTACAGGCGTGCGTAGCGTCTGTGAGTTTAGCCTTTACCCCCTGGTGCCAGCATGTTCTCGGGCCTTACCCACTGGTCGAACTGCTCGTTGGTCAAGTACTTGAGCTCCAGCGCCGCCTCGCGCAGGGTCTTGCCTTCGCTGTAGGCCTTCTTGGCGATTTCTGCGGCCTTGTCGTAACCGATGTGCGGGTTCAGCGCAGTTACCAGCATCAACCCGCGCTCCAGGTGCGCGGCCATCTGTTCGGCGTCGGGCTCGATGCCGGCCACGCAGTGCTGCTGGAAGTTGCTGCAGCCGTCAGCCAGCAGCTCGATCGACTGCAGCAGGTTGTGGATGATCACCGGCTTGAACACGTTCAGTTGCAGGTGGCCCTGGCTGGCCGCAAAACCGATGGCGGCGTCGTTGCCCAGCACCTGGCACGCCAGCATCGACAGCGCTTCGCATTGGGTGGGGTTGACCTTGCCGGGCATGATCGAGCTGCCCGGCTCGTTGGCCGGCAGGCGCACTTCGGCCAGCCCCGCGCGTGGGCCGGAGCCGAGCAGGCGCAGGTCGTTGGCGATTTTCATCAGGGCCACGGCCAGGGTTTTCAGCGCGCCGGCCAGGCTGGTCAGCGGCTCGTGGCCGGAAAGCGCGGCGAACTTGTTCGGCGCGGTAATGAAGGGCAGGCCGGACAGCGCCGCAAGCTCGGCAGCAATCGCTTCGGCGAAACCGTGCGGGGCGTTGAGCCCGGTGCCTACCGCCGTGCCGCCCTGGGCCAGCTCGCACACCGCCGGCAGGCTGGCGCGGATGGCGCGCTGGGCGTAGTCGAGCTGGGCGACGAAGGCCGAGACCTCCTGGCCGAAGGTGATCGGGGTGGCGTCCATCATGTGGGTGCGGCCGGTCTTGACCAGGTGCTGGTGGCGCGCCGACAGCTCGGCCAGCCCGGACGACAGCTCGGCGATGGCCGGCAGCAGCTTGCCGTGCACCGCCTGGGCGGCGGCGATGTGCATGGCGGTGGGGAAGCAGTCGTTGGAGCTTTGCGAACGGTTGACGTGGTCGTTGGGGTGCACCGGCACCTTGCCGCCGCGGCCCTTGCCGGCCAGCTCGTTGGCGCGCCCGGCGATCACTTCGTTGACGTTCATGTTGCTCTGGGTGCCGCTGCCGGTCTGCCACACCACCAGCGGGAACTGCTGGTCATGCTGGCCATCGAGCACTTCGTCGGCGGCCTGCTCGATCAGCCGGGCGATGTCGGCCGGCAAATCGCCGTTGCGGTCATTCACCCGCGCAGCGGCTTTCTTGATCAGCGCCAGGGCATGCAGCACCGCCAGTGGCATGCGTTCCTTGCCAATGGCGAAGTTGATCAGCGAGCGCTGGGTCTGCGCCCCCCAGTAGGCGTGCTCTGGAACTTCGACCGGGCCCAGGCTGTCTGTCTCGATACGGCTCATGCTGCGCTTTCTCCTTTTAGCAGTGCGAATTCGCAGTTTAGGCCGTGATTCGACCGAGCAGTTGCATCGCTCGTCGTGCCACTTGAGCGCATCGCCACCACGGCGCAGAATGCTCTACTCTGAGGTACCCGCCTCCCTTTCACGAAGGAAATGCAATGACCCGTCTCCGTGCCCTCTGTGCCGCCGTTGCCCTGGTTTGCGCCAGCGGCCAGGTACTCGCTGCCACCCCCAGCCACAACGCTGCTGCCGAGAAATTCCTGACCCTGGCCAATGCCGACAAACTGGGCACCCCGGTGTACATGCAGGTCCAGCAGATGTTCGCCCAGCGTTTCGAACAGACCAAGGCACCGGCTTCGAAGAAGAACGTGCTCGACAGCTACCAGGCCAAGGCCAACGCCGCCCTGGACAACGCCATCGGCTGGAAGAAACTCAAGCCGCAGATGGTCAACCTGTACACCGCCACCTTCACCGAGGCCGAGCTGAACGACCTGGTGAAGTTCTACGAGTCGCCGCTGGGCAAGAAAGTCTTGCGTGAAATGCCCAAGGTCACCCAGCAGTCGGCCCAGCTCACCCAGCAGAGCCTCGAGCCTGCGGTACCTGTGGTCAACAAGCTGCTCGACGACATGACCAAGGAACTCGACCCGAACGCCGGCAAGGCCGCCGCCCCTGCGAAGAAGTGAGCCGAGCGCGATGAGCATGCAGCAACGCATCGAGCAGCAACTGGCGCCGCTGGGCACCGCGCACCTTGAAGTGCACAACGAAAGCCACATGCACAGCCGTGGCCAGGAGACGCACTACAAGGCGGTGCTGGTCAGCGAGCAGTTCGCCGGGCTGAACAGCGTCAAGCGCCACCAGAAGGTCTACGCCACCATGGGTGAGCTGATGGGCGAGATCCACGCCCTGGCCATCCACACCTACACCCCCGAGGAGTGGGCGCAGGTGGGCGTGGCGCCGGCTTCGCCGGTGTGCGCCGGCGGCGGGCACTGAATCCTTTCCGGGGTTCTGGTAAACTGCCGCCTCCTGCAGATTTCGCACTGACGCCATCGCGGGGCAAGCCCGCTCCCACGTGGGAGCGGGCTTGCCCCGCGATGGTTTTGTGCAATCGTAAAATTGTCATTCCGGTTCGCCCCTTACGAGGGCAGCCACCTGGAGAATCAACGCAATGACCCAACCGATCGTCGTGGCGGCGCTGTACAAGTTCGTCACCCTCGAAGACTACGTCGAACTGCGCGAGCCGCTGCTCAAGGTGATGCTCGACAACGGCGTCAAAGGCACCTTGCTGCTGGCCAACGAAGGCATCAACGGCACCGTCTCGGCCACCCGCGAAGGCATCGATGGCCTGCTGGCCTGGCTGCGCAGCGACGCACGGCTGGTGGATATCGACCATAAAGAGTCGTACTGCGACGAGCAGCCGTTCTACCGCACCAAGGTCAAGCTCAAGAAAGAGATCGTCACCCTGGGTGTGCCGGGCGTCGACCCGAACAAGGCCGTTGGTACCTATGTCGAGCCCAAGGACTGGAACGCGCTGATCAGCGACCCCGAAGTGCTGCTGATCGACACGCGCAACGACTATGAAGTGGCCATCGGCACCTTCAAGGGCGCCCTCGACCCGAAGACCGAGACCTTCCGCGAGTTCCCCGAGTACATCAAGGCCAACTTCGACCCGAGCAAGCACAAGAAGGTGGCGATGTTCTGCACCGGTGGCATCCGCTGCGAAAAAGCCTCCAGCTACATGCTCGGAGAAGGCTTCGAAGAGGTCTATCATCTCAAGGGCGGCGTGCTGAAATACTTCGAGGAAGTAGCCCAGGACGAAAGCCTGTGGGAAGGCGACTGCTTCGTCTTCGACAACCGGGTCACCGTGCGCCACGACCTGAGCGAGGGCGAGTACGACCAGTGCCACGCCTGCCGCCACCCGATCGATGCGGCGGACCGCGAGTCCGAGCACTATTCGCCCGGTGTGAGCTGCCCGCATTGCTGGGATTCGCTGAGCGAGAAGACCCGGCGCAGCGCCATCGACCGGCAGAAGCAGATCGAGCTGGCCAAGGCGCGCAACCTGCCACACCCGATCGGTTTCAACTACAAAGCCGAGGCCTGATCCATGACTGCCCGCCTGATCTACGTGATGGACCCGATGTGCTCCTGGTGCTGGGGTTTCGCGCCGGTGGCCGAGGCCCTGATCGCCCAGGCCGCGGCCGCGGGCGTCAGCACCCGCCTGGTGCCCGGCGGCCTGCGCAGCGGCGGCAGTGCGCTGGACGCCTCGACCCGCAAGTACATCCTCGAGCACTGGCAGGCCGTGGCAGATGCCACTGGGCAGCCGTTTCTGTTCGACGGCGCCATGCCTGACGGTTTCGTCTACGATACCGAGCCTGCCTGCCGCGCCCTGGTGACCGCGCGCGAGCTGGACGAGGCGCGCATGTGGGGCCTGCTCAAGCTGATCCAGGCGTCGTTTTACCAGCAGGGCGTGGACGTTACCCGCGCCCCGCAGTTGGTGGAGCTGGCCGCACAGGCCGGCTTCGACCGTGAGACGTTCGCCCAACGCTTTGCCGGCCATGACGCCCGCGCCGCCACCAGCGCCGATTTTGCCTGGGTGCAGGACCTGGGCATTGCCGGCTTCCCCACGCTGCTGGCTGAGCGCAACGGCCAGCTGGCCTTGCTGACCAACGGCTACCAGCCGCTGGACAGCCTGCAACCCTTGCTCGGCCGCTGGCTGCAGCAGGCTGCCTGTGCTTGATGTGCCCGGGTCGCCCGACCCGGTGCCCGGGAAGCCCTCCGTTGTGCCCGACCGCCTGAGCTGGGCGGAAATCCGCCGCCTGGCCCTGCACCACAAGAAAGCCCTGTGGACCGCCAACCTGGTGGCCGTGCTTGCGGCCCTGTGCAGCGTGCCCATTCCGTTGCTGCTGCCGCTGCTGGTGGACGAAGTGCTGCTGGGCCGCGGCGACGCCGCGCTGAAGTGGATGAACCAGTTTTTGCCCGCCGGCTGGCAGGTGGCGGCAGGTTATATCGGCTTGATGCTTGCCTTCACCCTGAGCCTGCGCCTGGCGGCGCTGGCCTTCAACGTGGTGCAGGCCAAGCTGTTTGCCGGGTTGGCCAAGGATATCGTCTACCGTCTGCGCATCCGCCTGATCGAGCGGCTCAAGCGCATATCACTGAAAGAGTACGAAAGCCTGGGCAGCGGCACGGTGACCACGCATCTGGTCACCGACCTGGACACCCTCGACAAGTTCGTCGGCGAAACCCTCAGCCGCTTTTTGGTGGCCGTGCTCACGCTTACCGGCACTGCCGCCATATTGATGTGGATGCACTGGCAGCTGGCGCTGTTGATCCTGCTGTTCAACCCGCTGGTGATCTACTTCACCGTGCAGTTGGGCAAGCGCGTCAAGCACCTGAAAAAGCTCGAGAACGACAGCACCGCGCGTTTTACCCAAGCGCTGAGCGAAACCCTTGATGCCATTCAGGAGATCCGTGCCGGAAACCGCCAGGGTTACTTCCTCGGCCGGCTGGGCCTGCGTGCCCGCGAAGTGCGCGACTACGCCGTGGCCTCGCAATGGAAGAGCGACGCCAGCGGGCGTGCCAGCGGGCTGTTGTTCCAGTTCGGCATCGACATCTTCCGCGCCGCGGCCATGCTCACCGTGCTGTTCTCCGACCTGTCCATCGGCCAGATGCTGGCGGTGTTCAGCTACCTGTGGTTCATGATCGGCCCGGTGGAGCAGTTGCTCAACCTGCAGTACGCCTACTACGCCGCAGGCGGCGCCCTGAGTCGGCTCAACGAGCTGCTGGCGCGGGCCGACGAGCCGCAGTACCCTGCGGCCAGCGACCCCTTTGCCGGGCGCCAGACGCTGGGTATCGAGGTACGCGACCTGCGCTTCGCCTACGCCGACGAGCCGGTGCTGGACCAGCTGAACCTGGCCATTGCCCCCGGCGAGAAGGTGGCCATTGTCGGCGCCAGCGGCGGCGGCAAGAGCACCCTGGTGCAACTGCTGCTGGGGCTGTACAGCGCCCAGGCCGGCACCATTCGCTTTGGTGGCGCGAGCCTGCAGGAAATTGGCCTTGAGACCCTGCGCGAAAACGTGGCGGTGGTGCTGCAGCACCCGTCGCTGTTCAACGACAGCGTGCGCGCCAACCTGACAATGGGCTGCGACTGCACCGACGAAGCCTGCTGGCAGGCGCTGCGCATCGCCCAGCTGGATGCCACCATCGCCGCACTGCCCCAGGGCCTGGACAGCGTGGTCGGGCGTTCCGGCGTGCGTCTTTCGGGCGGGCAGCGCCAGCGCCTGGCCATTGCCCGCATGGTATTGGCCGAGCCCAAGGTGGTGATCCTGGATGAGGCCACCTCGGCGCTGGATGCTGCCACCGAGTACAACCTGCACCAGGCATTGGCGCGTTTTCTGGTCGGGCGTACCACGCTGATCATCGCCCACCGGCTGTCGGCGGTTAAACAGGCCGACCGGGTGCTGGTGTTCGATGGCGGGCATGTGGCCGAGGATGGCGACCACCAGCAGCTGATTGCCGAGGGTGGGTTGTATGCCAAGTTGTATGGGCACCTGCAGCAAACCTGAGCCTGGCCATTTGTAGGAGCGGCCTTGTGCCGCGATGGGCTGCGTAGCAGCCCCGATCCAGGCAGCCTTGATGATTGCTGGGGCTGCTTTGCAGCCCTTCGCGGCGCAAGGCCGCTCCTGCAAGGGCGTGCGCGATTTCCCTGCCTTCAAAATCCCCGTCGCACGCATGGCAAATGGCCTACGCTGAGCGTTGTCTAGGTCGATTCGTGCCTTATCTGCCGCAGTGACAGGGACTACATGAAGGGAAATCGGACTCTCGAGGCGCCAAGGCTGCTGGGTATCATCTGGCCGTTCGTCGCTGTTGTGTTGTTCCAGGTGCTGCTGGGCAGCGCCAGCCTTTATGCCTTGTCGGCGGTGCGCGCCTACGTGGCGGGCGAGAGCCTGTGGTCCAAGGCGCAGAAGGACGCCATCTACTACCTGAGCCTGTACGCCGACGACCGCCACCCGCTGACCTACCAGCGCTACCGCCAGGCCATTCTGGTGCCCCAGGGCGACCACGACCTGCGCGTGGCCCTGGACCTGCCCCGGCCCGACCTGGACGCCGCGCGCAAGGGCATCTTGCAGGGCGGCAACCACCCCGACGATGTCGCCCGGATCATCTGGTTCTACCGTAACTTCCGCCAGGTCAGCTACCTGCAGACCGCCATCGACTACTGGGATGTCGGCGACGACTACCTGCGCCAGCTCGATGTGCTGGCCGGGCAGATGCGCGAGGGCTTTGCCAGCGGCGCGGCCGATGCCCGCCAGGTAGCCGAATGGAAGGCGCGCATCGTTGCCATCAACGACGGCGTGACCCCGGCCGCCAAGGCCTTCAGTGACGCGCTGGGCGAAGGTTCACGCATGCTGCTGCGGGTGCTGATGATCACCAACCTGGTCACGGCGCTGTTCCTGATCGCCATGGCCTGGCGCCGCTCGGGCAAGCTGCTGGCCCAGCGCCAGGCCTTCGCCATGGCGTTGCAGGAAGAGAAAGAGCGGGCGCAGGTTACCCTGGAGTCGATTGGCGATGCGGTGATCACCACCGATGTCGACGGCTGCATCGCCTACATGAACCCCGCCGCCGAGCAACTGACCCACTGGCAGGCGGCCCAGGCCGAAGGCTTGCCGTTGGCAGCGCTGTTCAGCCTGCTCGACGAAAACGCCGAAAAAGACAGCCGCACCCTGGTCGAGCAGGTGCTCAGCGGCAGCCTCAAGGGCGGCGCCGAGCACGCCCGGCTGATCCAGCGCCTGGATGGCAGCACGGTGTCGGTCAACCTGGTGGGCTCGCCGATTCTTACCGACGGCCAGGTCAGCGGCATCGTCGTCGTGCTGCACGACATGACCCAGGAGCGCCAGTACATCGCCAACCTGTCGTGGCAGGCCACCCACGACGCCCTGACCGGGCTGGCCAACCGCCGCGAGTTCGAGTACCGCCTGGAGCAGGCGCTGAACGGTCTGTCGCGCCAGGCCGGCCGGCATTCGCTGATGTTCCTCGACCTGGACCAGTTCAAGCTGGTCAACGACACCTGCGGGCACGCCGCCGGCGACGAACTGCTGCGGCACATTTGCGCTGTGCTGCAATCGGGCCTGCGCGAGGTTGACACCCTGGCGCGCCTTGGCGGCGACGAATTCGGCGTGCTGCTGGAAAACTGCCCGTCAGAGCAGGCCGAACGCATCGCCGAGCAACTGCGCCAAGCCGTGCAAAGCCTGCATTTTGTGTGGAAGGGCAGACCGTTTGTCACCACCGTGAGCATTGGCCTGGTGCATATCGCCCAGGCGCCCAGCACGCTCGAGGCTTCGCTGCGCGCCGCCGACATGGCCTGCTACATGGCCAAGGAGAAGGGCCGCAACCGGGTGCAGGTGTATCACGCCGACGACAGCGAGCTGTCGATGCGTTTTGGCGAGATGGCCTGGATCCAGCGCCTGCACGTGGCCCTGGAAGAGAACCGCTTCTGCCTGTACGCCCAGGAAATCGCACCGCTGAAGGCCATGGAGGGCGCCGGCCATATCGAGATTTTGCTGCGCCTGCACGATGAAAGCGGCCGCACCATCCTGCCCGACAGTTTCATCCCCGCCGCCGAGCGTTACGGGCTGATGACCGCGCTGGACCGCTGGGTGGTGCGCAGCGTGTTCCAGGTGATTCGCCAGTGCCTGGACGAAGGCCGCGAGGGGCCGCTGGCCATGTGCGCGATCAACCTGTCGGGCACCAGCATCGGCGATGACAAGTTCCTCGAGTACCTGCAGCGGCTGTTTGGCGAGTTCGATATACCGCCGCGCTTAATCTGTTTTGAAATAACCGAGACCAGCGCTATCGCGAATTTGGGAAGCGCTATTCGCTTCATCAATGAATTGAAGGGCCTGGGTTGCAAGTTCTCCCTGGACGATTTCTGCGCCGGAATGTCGTCATTCGCGTATTTGAAGCATTTGCCAGTAGACTTCCTGAAGATCGACGGAAGTTTCGTCAAAGACATGCTCGACGACCCGATCAACCGGGCGATGGTCGAAGTGATCAATCACATCGGCCACGTCATGGGCAAGCGGACCATTGCCGAGTTCGTCGAGACACCGCTGATCGAGCAGGCCTTGCAGGAAATCGGCGTCGATTACGCCCAGGGCTACCTGATCGAACGCCCGCAGGTGTTCACCTGCGACAGCCTGCAGCGCCAACGGATTGCAGCGAGGCCCCTGTTGCACAGGGCGCCAGGGACCTTTCGCTGAGCAATGACGGTAAATCACAGGGAATCAAGGAGCTGACAGTGATTGACGCGTTCGTACGGATCGGGCCCTTGATGGACCCGGCAAGTTATCCGGATTGGGCCCAGCAACTGATCGAAGATTGCCGCCAGAGCAAGCGCCGCGTGGTGGAACATGAGTTCTACCAGCGTTTGCGCGACGGCCAGCTGCGCCCGGCGACCATCCGCCAGTACCTGATCGGCGGCTGGCCGGTGGTGGAGCAGTTCTCGCTGTACATGGCCCACAACCTGCAAAAGACCCGCTACGGCCGCCATGCCGGTGAAGACATGGCGCGGCGCTGGCTGATGCGCAACATCCGCGTCGAGCTCAACCACGCCGACTACTGGGTGCATTGGTGCCAGGCCCATGGTATCCACCTGCGCGACCTGCAGGCCCAGGAGGTGCCGCCGGAGCTCAACGGCCTCAACGACTGGTGCTGGCGGGTGTGCGCCACCGAGTCACTGGCGATTGCCATGGCGGCGACCAACTACGCCATCGAGGGTGCCACGGGCGAGTGGGCGGCGGTGGTGTGCGCCGGTGACACCTACGCCCAGGGCTTTGCCGACGAAGACCGCAAGCGGGCGATGAAGTGGCTGAAGATGCACGCGCAGTACGACGATGCACACCCCTGGGAGGCGCTGGAGATCATCTGCACCCTGGCCGGCGAAAACCCCACGCTGGGGTTGCGCACCGAACTGCGCCGGGCGATCTGCAAGAGCTACGACTGCATGTTCCTGTTCCTGGAACGTTGCATGCAACTGGAGGGGCGCCAGCAGGGGCGCCTGCGCCCGGCGCTGGCGGCGGGCTGAAGCCTGTGTTGGCTTCTTCGCGGGCAAGCCCGCTCCCACAGGGTGGCGCAATCGTTGAAGGTGGCGTTCCTGTGGGAGCGGGCTTGCCCGCGAAGAGGCCGGTTCAGGTCATCACTGCGCGTTCAGCGCTTGCCCGTTCACATCTTTGCTGTCCGGCCCCATCAGGTACAGGTACACCGGCATGATCTCTTCAGGCAGCGGGTTGTTCTGCGGGTTCTCGCTGGGGTAGGCCTGGGCGCGCATCGCGGTGCGGGTGGCACCGGGGTTGATGCTGTTGGAGCGCACCGGGGCCACGCCTTCTAGCTCGTCGGCCAGCGTCTGCATCAGGCCTTCTGTGGCGAACTTCGACACGCCATAAGCACCCCAGTAGGCGCGGCCTTTGCGCCCGACGCTGCTCGAGGTGAATACCACCGAGGCGTCCTCCGACAGCTTGAGCAGCGGCAGCAGGGTGCTGGTGAGCATGAAGGTGGCGTTGACGTTGATGTGCATCACGCGCATGAAGTTGTCGCCCGACAACTGCTCGGTGGGCGTGCGCGGGCCGATGATCGAGGCATTGTTGAGCAGCCCGTCGAGGCGGCCGAACTGGTCTTCGATCATCACCGCCAGCTCGTCGTACTGGTGGGGCAGGGCGGTTTCCAGGTTGAACGGGATCACCACCGGCTGTGGGTGGCCGGCGGCTTCGATCTGGTCGTAGACCTCGTTCAGGTTGGCCTCGGTCTTGCCCAGCAGCAGCACGGTGGCGCCCAGGGCGGCATAGGCCTTGGCGGCAGCAGCGCCGATGCCGCGGCCGGCGCCGGTGACCAGGATGATGCGGCCCTTGAGCAGGTCGGGGCGGGCGGTGTAGTCGAACATGTGATGTGTCCTTGAAATCTGTGGGCGGCACAGTCCCTGTAGGAGCGGGTGTCAGGCCTGGGAAGTCAGCAGCCGCACAGCGCGCTGTCGATCACCTTGCGCAGTTCCAGCGGGTGGTCCACCACCACGTCGGCGCCCCAGTTGTTGGGGTTGTCCTCGGGGTGAATATAGCCATAGCGCACGGCGGCGGTGCGGGTGCCGGCATCGCGGCCGGACTCGATGTCGCGCAGGTCGTCACCGACGAACAAGACGCTGGCCGGGTCCAGGTTCAGGGTCTTGCAGGCCAGGATCAGCGGCTCGGGGTCGGGTTTGCTGTTTTTCACGTGGTCGGGGCAGATCAGCAGCGCCGAACGCTCGGCCAGGCCCAGCTGCTGCATGATCGGCTCGGCGAAGCGCACCGGCTTGTTGGTGACCACGCCCCACAGCAGGTTGCCGCGCTCGATGTCGGCCAACAGCTCCGGCATGCCGTCGAACAGCTTGCTGTGCACCGCGCAGTCGCGCTGGTAGCGCTCGAGGAACTCCAGGCGCAGGGCCTCGAAGCCGTCGCTGTCGGGCTCGATGGCGAAGGTGGCGGCAACCATGGCGCGGGCGCCACCGGAGATCACCTCGCGAATGCGCGCGTCGTCGACCGCCGGCAGGCCGCGCTCGGCGAGCATCGCCTGACAGATGGCGATGAAGTCTGGCGCGGTGTCCAGCAGGGTGCCGTCCATGTCGAAGAGTACTGCTCGCAGGCGCATGCTCATTCCTCGCGCAGGGTCTGGATCATGTAGTTGACGTCGACGTCGGTGCTCAGCTTGTAGTGCTTGGTCAGCGGGTTGTAGGTCAGCCCGACGATGTCCTTCACTTCAAGGCCGGCAACGCGGCTCCAGGCGCCAAGCTCGGATGGGCGGATGAATTTCTTGAAGTCGTGGGTGCCGCGCGGCAGCATCTTGAGGATGTACTCGGCGCCGATGATCGCCAGCAGGTAAGCCTTGGGGTTGCGGTTGATGGTGGAGAAGAACACCTGCCCGCCGGGTTTGACCATGCGGTAGCAGGCGCGGATCACCGACGAGGGGTCGGGCACGTGCTCGAGCATCTCAAGGCAGGTGACCACGTCGAACTGCTCGGGCATTTCTTCGGCCAGGGCTTCGGCGGTGATCTGCCGGTACTCCACCTGCACGCCGGACTCCAGTTGGTGCAGTTGGGCCACCGCCAGTGGCGCCTCGCCCATGTCGATGCCGGTGACGGTGGCGCCGCGCTGGGCCATGGCTTCGCTGAGGATGCCGCCGCCGCAAC
This sequence comes from Pseudomonas xanthosomatis, assembly GCF_019139835.1. Classification (NCBI taxonomy): domain Bacteria; kingdom Pseudomonadati; phylum Pseudomonadota; class Gammaproteobacteria; order Pseudomonadales; family Pseudomonadaceae; genus Pseudomonas; species Pseudomonas xanthosomatis. The sequence continues at coordinate 2,319,365 of NZ_CP077075.1, forward strand.
CGACGTCCAGCACTTTTTTGCCGGCGAGGCTGACGCGCTCGTCGATCCAGTTGACCCGCAGCGGGTTGATGTCGTGCAGCGGCTTGAACTCGCTTTCGCGGTCCCACCAGCGGTGGGCCAGGGCTTCGAATTTGGCGATTTCGGCGTGGTCGACGTTGCTCATCTGAACAGTCCTCTGAAACTCATGTAAATAGTGCACAGGGCGCCAGCCTGGGCTGGCGGCCGGTCATTCCTGGCGCCCGTTGATGCGGGCGCCCCAGGCGCGGGCGGTATTGGCCAGCGCGGTTTCATCCATTTGCGTCAGGCGCCGGTCCAGCAGCAGCGGCTGGCCGGCGACCCAGACGTCTTTGACGCAGTCACGGCCGGTGGCATAGATCAGTTGCGACACCGGGCAATGCACCGGCTGCTGCAGCAGGCCGTTGAGGTCGAAGGCGACCACGTCGGCGGCCTTGCCCACTTGCAGCGAACCGGTAACGGCCGCAAGGCCCAGCGCCCGGGCGCCATTAAGGGTGGCCATGCGCAGTGCGCGGTGGGCGTCCAGCGCGGTGGCGCTGCCGGCCACGGCCTTGGCCAGCAGGGCTGCGGTGCGGGTTTCGCCGAGCAGGTCGAGGTCGTTGTTGCTGGCTGCACCATCGGTGCCCACGGCCACGTTGACCCCGGCCTGCCACAGGCGTTCGACCGGGCAGAAGCCGCTGGCCAGCTTGAGGTTGCTTTCCGGGCAGTGAACCACGCTGGTGTTGCTTTCTACCAGCAGGGCCAGATCGTCGTCGCTGACCTGGGTCATGTGCACCGCTTGCAGGTTGGGCCCCAGCAGGCCCAGGCGGGCGAGGCGCGCCAGCGGGCGTTCGCCGCTGTCAGCGACGGCCTGCTCGACTTCGCCGGCAGTTTCGTGGATGTGCATGTGCACCGGGGCATCCAGCTGGTCGGCGACCACGCGGATTTTTTCCAGGCTGGCGTCGCTCAGGGTGTAGGGCGCGTGGGGGCCGAGGGCGACGCTGATGCGCGGGTGGTGGCGCAGGTCGCCGAACAGTTCGATGGCCTGGTGCAGGGCTTCTTCCGGGGTGCGCGCGCCGGGGATGGGGAAGTCCAGCAGCGGTGCGGCGATTTGCGCGCGGATGCCGCTGCGGTGTACCCGGTCACAGGCTTCGCGGGGGAAGAAGTACATGTCGGCAAAGCAGGTGATGCCGCCCTTGAGCTGCTCGGCGATGGCAAGGTCGGTGCCGTCGCGCACGAAGGCTTCGTCGACCCAGCGCCCTTCGGCCGGCCAGATATGCTCCTTGAGCCAGGTCATCAACGGCAGGTCGTCGGCCAGGCCGCGGAACAGGGTCATGGCGGCGTGGCCGTGGGCGTTGATCAGCCCTGGGGTGAGCACGCAGCCAGGCAGCTCGCGCACTTGCAGCGCATGCGGGGCGCGTTCGCGCGGCCCGAGCCAGGCGATCAGGCCGTCGCGCATTCCCAGTGCATGGCCTTCGAGCACCACGCCGGCCGGCTCCACGGGCACCAGCCAGGCAGGTGCCAGCAGCAGGTCGAGAGGGGGAGTGGGGCTGGGCATGCGGGGCATCTACCTGGGCGCTGTCGGTTAAACGCGCAGTATACCCGAGCACCCGTTGCCGAGGGTCGCTATAATCGCCGGCTTTTCATGGCCGGGTAACGGGAAATGGCGATGCGCGAGCAACTCTTGGCAGCAGAGACGGTGACAGGCATCGCGTGGCGCGACGGCGTGCTGCATCTGCTCGACCAGCGTTTGCTGCCGCTCGAGCAGCATTGGCTGGCGTGCAGCGACGTGGCGCAGGTGGCCGAGGCAATCGGCGACATGGTGGTGCGCGGCGCCTCGGCCATCGGCATTTGCGCCGCTTATGGGCTGGTGTTGGCGCTGCGCCAGCGCCTGGCCGAGGGCGAGGGCTGGGAAGAGGCGCTGGAAGAAGACTTTCTGCTGCTGGGCGAGGCGCGCCCGACGCCGGCCAACCTGTTCTGGGCGCTCAACCGCATGCGTGAGCGCCTGCAGCGGGTGCGCCCTGATGAAGACCTGCTGGCGGTGATGGAAGCGGAGGCTGTGGCCATCCATGACAGCGACCGCGAGGCCAACCTGACCATGGCTCAGTTCGGCCTGGAGCACATGCGCAAGCACCAGGGTAGCGAGCAGGCCCTGCTCACCCATGGCAATGCCGGGGCGCTGGGCAGTGGCGGCTTTGGCACTGCGCTGGCGGTGATCCGTGCTGCGGCCATGGAGGGCATGGTCGAGCAGGTGTATGTGTGCGAGACCCGCCCCTGGCTGCAGGGTTCGCGCCTGACGGCCTGGGAGCTGGCGGTGGACGGTGTGCCGGTGGCAGTGGTCGCCGATGCTGCGGCCGGGCACCTGATGAAGACCAAGGGCATCACCTGGGTGGTGGTCGGCGCCGACTGCATCGCTGCCAATGGCGACGTGGCGGCGAAGATCGGCACTTATCAGCTGGCGGTGACTGCCATGCACCATGGCCTGCGCTTCATGGTGGTGGCGCCGAGCAGCAGCATCGACCTGAACCTGCCCACCGGTGAGGACATCACCCTGGAAGTGCGCGGCGAGGAAGAGTTGCTGGAAGTAGAGGGTATTCAGGTGACCGCGGATATCGAGGCATACAACCCGGTGGTGGATGTGACGCCGGCCGACCTGATCGATGTGATCGTCACCGAAAAAGGCGTGGTCGAGCGGCCGGATGTGGCCAAGATCGCCCAGTTGATGTGCCGCAAGCGCCTGCATTGAAGGCATGCGGTACCTGTGAGTGAGAGGCGGGGCTGCTGGGCAGCCCATTGCGGGCAAGCCTGCTCCTGCAGGTGCAGCGCCTGGCTTGCGAAGGGGTGTTTTCTCACTCATTCGGATGGGCTTTTGATCAGCTGTGCGGCCCCTTGCCATATCTCCCATGCGCCAAGGCTTTGTGGTAACATCCGGCAGTTTCCAAGGCCGCCCATGCGCGCGGCCTTCATTGCGCAGATCCATGGCACAACTCATTGATTTGTCGTATGTCGTCGCACCTACCTAACGCTGCGGCGGCGAGCTTCGTTCGTCCTTCGAGGGATCAGGCGAAGTTTCACCAGAAAAAGGAATCAGGCTTCTCATGGGCGAACTGGCCAAAGAAATCCTCCCGGTCAATATCGAAGACGAACTGAGACAGTCTTACCTCGACTACGCGATGAGCGTGATTGTCGGGCGAGCGCTGCCCGATGCACGTGACGGCTTGAAGCCCGTGCATCGCCGCGTGCTGTACGCGATGAGCGAACTGGGCAACGACTGGAACAAGCCGTACAAGAAATCCGCCCGTGTGGTCGGTGACGTGATCGGTAAGTACCACCCGCACGGCGACACCGCCGTGTACGACACCATCGTGCGTATGGCGCAGCCGTTCTCGCTGCGCTACCTGCTGGTCGATGGCCAGGGCAACTTCGGTTCGGTGGACGGCGACAACGCCGCGGCCATGCGATACACCGAAGTGCGCATGACCAAGCTGGCCCACGAGCTGCTGGCCGACCTGCACAAAGAAACTGTCGACTGGGTACCCAACTACGACGGCACCGAGCAGATCCCGGCGGTCATGCCGACCAAGATCCCCAACCTGCTGGTCAACGGTTCCAGCGGTATTGCCGTGGGCATGGCCACCAACATTCCGCCGCACAACCTGGGCGAAGTGATCGATGGTTGCCTGGCGCTGATCGACAATTCGGACATCACGGTCGATGAGCTGATGCAGTTCATCCCGGGCCCGGACTTCCCGACCGCCGGCCAGATCAACGGCCGCCAGGGCATCATCGATGCCTACCGCACCGGCCGTGGCCGCATCTACATGCGTGCCCGCTCGATCATCGAGGACATCGACAAGGTCGGTGGCCGCCAGCAGATCGTCGTCACCGAGCTGCCGTACCAGCTGAACAAGGCGCGGCTGATCGAGAAGATCGCCGAGCTGGTCAAAGAGAAGAAGATCGAAGGCATCACCGAGCTGCGCGACGAGTCCGACAAGGACGGCATGCGTATCGTCATCGAGCTGCGTCGCGGCGAGGTGCCGGAGGTGGTGCTGAACAACCTCTACCAGCAAACCCAGCTGCAGAGCGTGTTCGGCATCAACATCGTCGCCCTGATCGACGGTCGCCCGCGCCTGCTCAACCTCAAGGATTTGCTCGAAGCGTTCGTCCGTCACCGCCGTGAAGTGGTGACCCGGCGTACCGTATTCGAGCTGCGCAAGGCCCGCGAGCGTGGCCACATTCTTGAAGGCCAGGCGGTTGCGCTGTCGAACATCGACCCGGTCATCGCCATGATCAAGGCTTCGCCGACGCCGTCCGAGGCTAAGGAAGCGCTGGTCAGCACCGCCTGGGAATCCAGCGCCGTGCAGGTGATGGTCGAGCGCGCCGGTGCCGAATCGTGCCGCCCGGAAGACCTGCCCGAGCAATACGGCCTGCGTGATGGCAAGTATTACCTGTCGCCGGAACAGGCTCAGGCGATTCTTGACCTGCGCCTGCACCGCCTGACCGGCCTCGAGCACGAGAAGCTGCTGGCCGAGTACCAGGAAATCCTCGAGCAGATCGGCGAGCTGATCCGCATCCTCAGCAGCGCCACGCGCCTGATGGAAGTGATTCGCGAAGAACTCGAAGCGATCCGTGCCGAGTACGGCGATGCACGCCGCACCGAGATCCTCAACGCCAGCCACGACCTCAACTACGGCGACATGATCCCCGAAGAAGAGCGCGTGGTGACCATCTCCCACGGTGGTTACGCCAAGACCCAACCGCTGTCCGCTTACCAGGCCCAGCGCCGTGGCGGCAAGGGCAAGTCGGCCACCGGCGTCAAGGACGAGGACTACATCGAGCACCTGCTGGTTGCCAACAGCCACGCCACCCTGCTGCTGTTCTCCAGCAAGGGCAAGGTGTACTGGAAGAAGACCTACGAAATCCCCGAAGCGTCCCGCGCTGCCCGTGGCCGCCCGCTGGTGAACCTGCTGCCGCTTGAAGAGGGCGAGCGCATCACCGCGATGCTGCAGATCGACCTTGAGGCGCTGCAGCAGCACGCCGACCCTGAGGAAGAGCTGGAAGACAGCGACGAGAGCGTGCTCGAGGGCGAGCTGGTCGAAGTCGAGGAAGTCGACGAAGAAGACGGCGACACCCTTGAGTGGGCCGCCGACCCGACTGGCGCGTACATCTTCATGGCCACCGCCTCCGGTACCGTCAAGAAGACCCCGCTGGTGCAGTTCGCCCGTCCGCGCTCCAACGGTTTGATCGCGCTCAAGCTCAAGGAAGGTGACACCCTGATCGCTGCCGCCATTACTGACGGCGCCAAGGAAGTCATGATGTTCTCCGACGCGGGCAAGGTGATCCGCTTCGCCGAGAGCGTGGTGCGTGAAATGGGCCGTACTGCCCGCGGTGTGCGCGGCATGAAGCTGGGCAAGGGCCAGCAGATCATTTCGATGCTGATCCCTGAGTCTGGTGCGCAGATCCTTACCGCCTCCGAGCGAGGCTTCGGCAAGCGCACCCCGCTGTCCAAGTTCCCGCGGCGCGGGCGTGGTGGCCAGGGCGTGATCGCCATGGGCACCAAGGGGCGCAACGGTTTGCTGATCGGCGCCATCCAGGTGCAGGAAGGCGAGGAGATCATGCTGATTTCCGACCAGGGTACCTTGGTGCGCACGCGGGTCGGCGAGGTGTCCAGCCTGGGCCGTAACACCCAGGGCGTGACGCTGATCAAGCTGGCCAGCGACGAGACGCTGGTGGGCCTGGAGCGAATCCAGGAGCCGTCCGAGGATGAGCTCGACGATATCGTCGAGGGCGACGAGGCTGACACCGGCGTGCTGGATGCGGCAGGTGAGGACAGCGCCGGCGCCGAAGAGGCACCGCAGGAATAAGCAAGTGCACTACCCGAACGGGGCGACCAAGGTCGCCCCGTTTGACTGATAAGGGGTTGGACCCTATCCGCAGGCCAGGCAGATATCCTGTGGGAGCGGGTTCACCCGCGAAGAAGACACCGCGGTGTATGGCAAGGGCTTCGCCCTTGTTCGCGGGTAAACCCGCTCCTACAGGGGTTCCGGCGGCATCGAAGATTTACGATTTGTTCTATTTGGCAGAGCGAGAGTGGATGTGAGCAAACGAGCCTTTAACTTCTGCGCAGGCCCTGCCGCGCTTCCAGACGCTGTGCTGCAGCGTGCCCAGGCCGAAATGCTGGACTGGCGTGGCAAGGGCTTGTCGGTGATGGAAATGAGCCATCGCAGCGACGACTACGTGGCCATCGCCGAAAAGGCCGAGCAGGACCTGCGTGACCTGCTGTCCGTCCCCTCCAACTACAAGGTGCTGTTCCTGCAGGGTGGCGCCAGTCAGCAGTTCGCCGAGATTCCGCTGAACCTGCTGCCGGAAAACGGCACCGCCGACTATGTCGAAACCGGCATCTGGTCGAAAAAAGCCATCGAAGAGGCCCGCCGTTTCGGTAGCGTCAACGTGGCTGCCAGCGCCAAGCCCTACGACTACCTGGCTATCCCCGGCCAGAACGAGTGGAAGCTGACCAAGAACGCTGCCTACGTTCACTATGCGTCCAACGAAACCATCGGCGGCCTGCAGTTCGACTGGGTGCCGGAAACCGGTGACGTGCCGCTGGTGGTGGACATGTCTTCGGATATTCTCTCGCGCCCGATCGATGTGTCGCAGTACGGCCTGATCTACGCCGGTGCGCAAAAGAACATCGGCCCGAGCGGCCTGGTGGTGGTGATCGTGCGTGAAGACCTGCTGGGCCGCGCCCGCAGCAGCTGCCCGACCATGCTCGACTACAAGGTCTCGGCCGACAACGGCTCGATGTACAACACCCCGGCTACTTACTCCTGGTACCTCTCGGGCCTGGTATTCGAGTGGCTCAAGGAGCAGGGCGGCGTCGAGGCCATGGAGCAGCGCAACCGCGCCAAGAAAGACCGCCTGTACGGCTTCATCGACAGCAGCGACTTCTACAGCAACCCGATCAGCCACAACGCCCGTTCGTGGATGAACGTGCCGTTCCGCCTGGCTGACGAGCGCCTGGACAAGGCCTTCCTGGCCGGTGCCGACGCCCGGGGCCTGCTCAATCTCAAGGGCCACCGTTCGGTCGGTGGCATGCGCGCCTCGATCTACAACGCTCTGGGCCAGGAGTCCGTCGAGGCCCTGGTGGCCTACATGGCCGAATTCGAGAAGGAGCACGGCTGATGTCCGAACAGGAACTCAAGGCCCTGCGCGTTCGCATCGACAGCCTCGACGAGAAGATCCTCGAGCTGATCAGCGACCGTGCCCGCTGCGCCGAAGAAGTGGCGCGGGTCAAGACTGCCTCGCTGGCCGAGGGCGAAAAGCCGGTGTTCTACCGCCCCGAGCGTGAAGCCGCCGTGCTCAAGCGCGTGATGGAGCGCAACAAGGGCCCGCTGGGTAACGAAGAGATGGCGCGGTTGTTCCGCGAGATCATGTCCTCGTGCCTGGCCCTGGAAGAGCCGCTGAAAGTGGCGTACCTGGGCCCTGAGGGCACCTTCACCCAGGCTGCGGCCATGAAGCACTTCGGCCATGCCGTGGTCAGCCGCCCGATGGCGGCCATCGACGAGGTGTTCCGCGAAGTGGCGGCCGGCGCCGTCAACTTCGGCGTGGTGCCGGTGGAGAACTCCACCGAGGGTGCCGTCAGCCACACCCTGGACAGCTTCCTTGAGCATGACATGGTGATCTGCGGCGAAGTCGAGCTGCGCATTCACCACCACCTGCTGGTGGGCGAGAACACCAAGACCAACAGCATCACCCGCATCTATTCGCACGCCCAGTCGCTGGCCCAGTGCCGCAAGTGGCTGGACGCGCACTACCCGAACGTCGAGCGCATTGCTGTTTCGAGCAATGCCGAGGCGGCCAAGCGGGTCAAGGGTGAGTGGAACTCTGCGGCGATCGCCGGCGATATGGCGGCCAATCTGTATGGTTTGACCCGCCTGGCCGAGAAGATCGAAGACCGTCCGGACAACTCCACGCGTTTCTTGATGATCGGCCAGCAGGAAGTGCCGCCGACCGGCGACGACAAGACTTCGATCATTGTCTCCATGAGCAACAAGCCAGGCGCCTTGCACGAGCTGCTGGTGCCGTTCCATGAAAACGGCATCGACCTGACCCGCATCGAGACCCGTCCGTCGCGCAGTGGCAAGTGGACCTACGTGTTCTTCATCGACTTCGTCGGCCATCACCGCGACCCGCTGATCAAGGCGGTGCTGGAGCAGATCAGCCAGGAGGCTGTGGCGCTGAAGGTGCTGGGGTCGTATCCGAAAGCGGTGCTCTGAGCTGGACTGCAATCGCCGGCAAGCCGGCTCCCGCAGGATTGTGCAGGAGCCGGCTTGCCGGCGATGGGCCTTACCAAGACTTCTGAACAGGGTTCGCACTCGTGGTCAATGCTGTAACAAACAACTCCGCGCCAATCATCAACCGCCTGGTTGTGGTTGGCTTGGGCCTGATCGGTGGCTCCTTCGCCAAGGGCCTGCGTGAAAGCGGGCTGTGCCGCGAAGTGGTCGGCGTCGACCTCGATGCCGAGTCGCGCAGGCAGGCTGTGGTGCTGGGCGTGGTCGACCGCTGTGAGGCTGATCTGGCTGCGGCCTGCGTCGGGGCTGACGTGATCCAGCTGGCGGTGCCGATCCTGGCCATGGAAAAGCTGCTGGCGCGCCTGGCGCAGCTGGACCTGGGCCCGGCAGTCATCACTGATGTCGGCAGCGCCAAGGGCAATGTCGTGCGCGCTGCCCGCGAGGCTTTAGCCTCGGGGCTTTCGCGTTTCGTCCCCGGGCACCCCATCGCCGGCTCCGAGCAGAGCGGGGTGGAGGCCTCCAATGCCGCGCTGTTCCGCCGCCACAAGGTCATCCTCACGCCGCTGGCAGAAACCGACCCGGCCGCCCTGGCCCTGGTCGACCGCCTGTGGCGCGCGCTGGATGCCGACGTCGAGCACATGCCAGTGGAGCGCCATGACGAAGTGCTGGCCGCCACCAGTCACCTGCCGCACCTGCTGGCGTTCGGCCTGGTCGACTCGCTGGCCAAGCGCGATGAAAACCTGGACATCTTCCGGTACGCTGCGGGGGGCTTTCGCGATTTCACGAGAATCGCCGGTAGCGACCCGATCATGTGGCACGACATCTTCCTCGCCAACCGGGAAGCGGTCCTGCGCACCCTCGATACATTTCGCAGCGACCTCGACGCCTTGCGCGACGCGGTCGATGCTGGGGACGGGCACCAACTGCTGGGTGTTTTCACCCGCGCCCGGGTTGCCCGCGAGCATTTCAGTAAAATCCTGGCCCGCCGGGCCTATGTGGACGCTATGAACGCCAACGACCTGATTTTCCTGGCCCAACCTGGTGGCCGCGTGTCCGGACGGATTCGCGTACCAGGCGACAAATCGATCTCCCACCGCTCGATCATGCTCGGCTCGCTGGCCGAAGGCACCACTGAGGTGGAAGGCTTCCTCGAAGGCGAGGACGCTCTTGCCACGCTGCAGGCCTTCCGCGACATGGGTGTGGTCATCGAAGGCCCGCACCACGGCCGCGTGACCATTCACGGCGTTGGCCTGCACGGCCTCAAGCCGCCGCCTGGCCCGCTGTATGTCGGCAACTCCGGCACTTCGATGCGCCTGCTGTCCGGCCTGCTGGCTGGCCAGTCGTTCGATGTGACCATGACCGGCGATGCCTCGCTGTCCAAGCGCCCTATGAACCGCGTGGCCAACCCGCTGCGGGAAATGGGCGCGGTGGTCGAGACCGGCCCTGATGGCCGCCCGCCGCTGACCATTCGCGGTGGCAGCAAGCTCAAGGCCCTGACCTACACGCTGCCGATGGCCAGTGCCCAGGTCAAATCCTGCCTGCTGCTGGCCGGCCTGTATGCCGAAGGCAAGACCACCGTCACCGAGCCTGCGCCGACCCGTGACCACACCGAGCGCATGCTGCGCGGTTTTGGTTATTCGGTCGACAGCAACGGCCCGGTTGCCTCGTTGCAGTCTGGCGGCAAGCTGACCGCGACCCGCATCGAAGTGCCGGCGGATATTTCCTCCGCGGCGTTCTTCCTGGTGGCTGCGTCCATCGCCGAAGGTTCCGAGCTGGTGCTCGAGCACGTTGGCATCAACCCGACCCGTACCGGTGTCATCGACATCCTGCGCCTGATGGGCGGCGATATCTCCCTGGAAAACCAGCGTGAGGTCGGCGGCGAGCCGGTGGCTGACCTGCGCGTGCGCGGGGCGAAGCTCAAGGGCATCGACATCCCCGAAGAACTGGTGCCGCTGGCTATCGACGAGTTCCCGGTGCTGTTCGTCGCCGCGGCCTGCGCCGAAGGGCGTACCGTACTGCGTGGCGCCGAAGAGCTGCGGGTGAAGGAGTCCGACCGCATCCAGGTGATGGCTGACGGCCTGATCACCCTGGGTGTGAAGTGCGAGCCAACCCCGGACGGTATCATCATCGACGGCGGCCAGATCGGTGGCGGTGAAGTGCATGGCCACGGCGACCACCGTATCGCCATGGCCTTCAGTGTTGCGTCGCTGCGCGCCAGTGCGCCGGTGCGCATCCATGACTGCGCCAACGTCGCCACCTCGTTCCCCAACTTCCTGGCGCTGTGCAAGGAAGTCGGCATCCGCGTCGCCGAAGAGGTCAAGCCGTGAATTCGCAAGCACCGGTCATCACCATCGACGGGCCGAGCGGCTCGGGCAAGGGCACCGTTGCCGGCCTGTTGGCCCGTGAGCTGGGCTGGCACCTGCTGGATTCCGGCGCCCTGTACCGGTTGCTGGCCTTCAATGCCAGCAATCACGGTGTCGACCTGACCAACGAAGAGCTGCTGACCAAGCTTGCCGCCCATCTGGATGTGCAGTTCATCGCCGCCCAGCCCGGCAAGCTTCAGCAGACCATCCTCGAGGGTGAGGATGTCAGCCAGGTGATTCGCACTGAGACTGTGGGCGCCGGTGCGTCCATGGTTGCTTCGCTGCCGGCGGTGCGTGATGCGCTGCTGGGGCGCCAGCGGGCGTTTCGCGAAATGCCCGGGCTGATCGCCGACGGCCGCGACATGGGCACCGTGGTGTTCCCCGACGCGCCGCTGAAGGTCTTCCTCACCGCCAGTGCCGAGGAGCGTGCCCGCCGCCGTTACCTGCAGTTGAAGGGCAAGGGTGAAGATGTTAGTCTGTCGAGTCTGCTAGATGAGATCCGTGCACGCGATGAGCGTGACACCCAGCGCGCAGTGGCCCCGCTCAAGCCGGCGGCCGATGCCATTCAGCTGGATTCCACGGAGTTGTCCATCGAGCAGGTGCTGCAACGCATCAGAAGTGAGCTCGCCCTGCGCGATCTGGTCTGATGGAGAGGAGAGCAGGCAGGGGCACCAGTCAACGTCCTGTCAGCGCTTCTTAACTTAACGAAACCCACATTGTCTGGAATGTGGCTATGGGCGTTTGTTTCGCCCGAATCTACAGGAATTAAAATGAGCGAAAGCTTTGCAGAACTCTTTGAAGAAAGCCTGAAAACCCTCAATCTTCAGCCGGGTGCCATCATCACCGGTATCGTTGTCGACATCGACGGCGACTGGGTTACCGTACACGCTGGCCTGAAGTCCGAGGGCGTCATCCCGCTCGAGCAATTCATCAACGAAGCTGGCGAACTGTCCATCAAGGTCGGTGACGAAGTTCACGTTGCGCTGGACGCGGTCGAAGACGGCTTTGGCGAAACCAAGCTGTCCCGTGAAAAAGCCAAGCGCGCCGAGTGCTGGATTGTTCTGGAAGCTGCTTTCGCTGCCGAAGAAGTGGTCAAGGGCGTTATCAACGGTAAGGTTAAAGGCGGCTTCACTGTCGACGTTAACGGCATCCGTGCGTTCCTGCCGGGCTCCCTGGTTGATGTCCGCCCAGTGCGCGACACCACCCACCTCGAAGGCAAAGAGCTGGAATTCAAGGTCATCAAGCTGGACCAGAAGCGCAACAACGTTGTCGTTTCCCGTCGCAGCGTCCTGGAAGCCGAAAACAGCGCCGAGCGCGAAGCTCTGCTGGAATCGCTGCAGGAAGGCATGGGCGTTAAAGGTATCGTCAAGAACCTCACCGACTACGGTGCGTTCGTTGACCTGGGCGGCGTCGATGGCCTGCTGCACATCACCGACATGGCCTGGAAGCGTATCAAGCACCCGTCGGAAATCGTCAACGTTGGTGACGAGATCGACGTCAAGGTCCTGAAGTACGATCGCGAGCGCAACCGCGTTTCGCTGGGTCTGAAGCAACTGGGTGAAGACCCATGGGTTGCTATCAAAGCCCGTTACCCAGAAAACACCCGCGTCACCGCTCGTGTTACCAACCTGACCGACTACGGCTGCTTCGCTGAGCTGGAAGAAGGCGTTGAAGGCCTGGTACACGTTTCGGAAATGGACTGGACCAACAAGAACATCCACCCGTCGAAAGTCGTTCAGGTTGGCGACGAAGTGGAAGTCATGGTTCTGGACATCGACGAAGAGCGTCGTCGTATCTCCCTGGGTATCAAGCAGTGCAAATCGAACCCATGGGAAGACTTCTCCGGCCAATTCAACAAGGGTGACAAGATCACCGGTACCATCAAGTCGATCACCGACTTCGGTATCTTCATCGGCCTGGACGGCGGCATCGACGGTCTGGTTCACCTGTCCGACATCTCCTGGAACGAAGCTGGCGAAGAAGCCGTGCGTCGCTTCAAGAAGGGCGACGAGCTGGAAACCGTCATCCTGTCGGTTGACCCGGAGCGCGAGCGCATCTCCCTGGGCATCAAGCAGCTGGACTCCGATCCGTTCACCGACTACGTCGCGCAGAACGACAAGGGCGCTATCGTCAAAGGTATCGTCAAGGAAGTCGACGCCAAGGGTGCAATCGTCACTCTGGCCGATGACATCGAAGCTTCTCTGAAGGCTTCCGAAATCAGCCGTGACCGCGTTGAAGACGCCCGTAACGTGCTGAAGGAAGGCGAAGAGATCGAAGCCAAGATCATCAGCGTTGACCGCAAGTCCCGCGTTATCAGCCTGTCCATCAAGTCGAAGGACGATGCTGAAGAGCGCGAAGCCATCCAGAGCCTGAAAAACGCTCCGGAAGCGGCTGCCGATACCACCATGGCTGCGCTGCTGCGCGAAGCAATGGCCAAGCAGAACTGAGTTCTGTTTGATCGGTAAAAAGGGTGGCCTGCGGGCCACCCTTTTTTTTGCCTGCTTTTTCAGCCCAAACGCCATCAAACTGTAGGCGCCGGCTTGCCGGCGATGAGGCCGGGTCTGCACCCCACAAATGCCCCGGCACCACTTATTCTTAATCAGTCCATTCTTGAATTTTTTTGTTTAGTCAAGAACCACCCTGTTCAAATCCGCCGGAGCGTGCTACAAACTGATTAAGCAATGATCTAGCTGCTTGATAACGAAGGGAAAAATATGACGAAGTCGGAGCTGATCGAACGTATTGTCACCCATCAGGGGCTGCTCTCGTCCAAGGACGTCGAGCTGGCCATCAAGACCATGCTTGAACAGATGTCGCAGTGCCTGGCCACGGGTGATCGCATCGAGATTCGTGGTTTTGGCAGCTTTTCTTTGCACTATCGCGCGCCGCGTGTAGGGCGCAACCCCAAGACCGGTCAGTCGGTCAGCCTCGAAGGCAAGTACGTGCCTCACTTCAAGCCCGGCAAGGAGTTGCGTGATCGGGTCAATGAAGAAGAAGAGCATGAGCTCACCTGAACATTTGAAGGAACAGACTGATGCGTAACCTCAAGCGCGCCTTGCTGGCGCTGTTCGTGCTGCTGTTGGCGGCTGTGGTGTTGTTCTTCGTGCTGGAGAACCAGCAGACCGTCTCCCTCGTGCTGTTCGGTTGGGCGGCGCCGGCGGTGCCGGTGGCAGTGCTGGTGATCGCGGCCCTGGTGCTGGGCCTGGCAGTCGGCCCGTTGCTCGGGGCCTATGGGTTGATGCGCGGCAAGCGCAAGATCCGCGCTAGCGCACGGCAGGAAGCACTGGCTGGCAACTGAAGCGACCTTTCCTACGAAAAGTGTCGGACTCTTGGCCTTTGTCGAAGCCGCGCAGGGTGACTTAATGGGGCACTTTTTCCCATGGTCGCAAAGGACTCTGCGCAATGCTTTTTCCCTGCATTTCCCATCATGGTGGCACTCGCGGTGTCACCGGCTCCTGTCATCAACTGCATCTCGATAGCGACCACAGCCTGCTGATCGATTGCGGGCTGGAGCAGGGGCTGGAAGCCCGTGGTGCGTCGCCCGGCCAGCTTGGTTTCGATATTTCCGGTATCCAGGCGCTGATCATTACTCATGTCCACCTCGACCATGTCGGTCGCATTCCGGCGCTGTTCGCCGCAGGCTTTCGTGGGCCGATCTTCTGCAGCGAGCCCTCGGCCAGGCTGTTGCCGCTGGTGCTGGAAGATGCCTACAAGCTCGAGATCAGCCGCGAGCCTGCGCAGGTTGCCAGGTATCTGGCGTTTCTGCAGGAACGTATCGTGCCGCTGGCCTTCGAACGATGGCATGAGCTTGTCGAGCGGCCCGGCATGCGCTGTGCCATACGCCTTCAGCGCGCCGGGCATCTGCTCGGTTCGGCCTATGTCGAGTGCGAAGTCATGCTGGGTGAAGTGGCTACACGTGTGGTGTTCTCGGGTGACCTGGGCGCGCCGGACAATCCGCTGTTGCGCCCGCTGGTGCCACCGGAGCGCGCCGACCTTCTGGTGCTCGAGAGCACTTATGGCGACCGCCTGCACCCTGACCGCAGCGAGCGGCGCAAGGGCCTGGAGGCGGCCATCGACCGGGCGCTGGCCGATGACGGCACCATTCTCATACCGGCGTTCAGCCTGGGGCGCACCCAGGAATTGCTCTACGAGCTTGAGGATATCCTGCACCGCAAGGCCTTGTTGAACGAGCCCGGGGGCAGGGTGGAGGGTAACTTTCGCGATTGGTCGCGGCTGCCGGTGATTCTCGATTCGCCCTTGGCGCGGCGAATTACCGGCGTCTATCGCGAGCTGCACCAGTTCTGGCGCGCCGAGGCCAGTGGCCGTGTGCTTCAGGGGCGCGAGCCGCTGGGGTTTCGCCAGTTGATCACCATCGACAGCCATGCCCAGCACCAGCAAGTGGTGAACCACCTCAAAAGCACCGGGCGCCCGGCCATTGTCATTGCTGGCAACGGCATGTGTTCGGGCGGGCGCATCGTCAATTACCTCAAGGCCATGCTCGGTGACCCGCGGCATGAGGTGTTGTTCGTCGGTTACCAGGCCAAGGGCACGCCGGGGGCGGTGATACAAGCCAGTGAAGGGGCTGAGGGTTTCGTGCAGATCGACCTGGATGGGCAGATGTACGAGATTCGCGCCAAGGTGATGACGTTGGGTGGGTATTCGGGGCATGCGGATCAGGCGGGGTTGGTGCGTTTTGCTCTGGGCTGTGTTGGCCCCGGGGCGCGCGTGTTGTTGGTGCATGGTGATGATGGAGCCAAGCGGGCGCTGGCCAGGGTGCTGGAGGCTGCGTGCGTGAAGGCCGGATGCAGGGTAGAGGTGACCATTGCCGCAGGTATGTCTTGCTGATCGTCAATGGTTGATGGCTTTTTGCCCTGTTTATGCATTGCGCGAGCGCTGTTCTGATTGCCGGTGGCCATTTTTCAGAAGCCATCACGCTGCAGTAAGGGCATAATACGCCGTTTACATTTCGGTGCGCGTTCACGCGCCCGCGATCGGTGCTTGAACCGCTCAAGCGTTAGGGAAGGGAGTTACAGCAATATGTCGGTTACCAAGCAGGACACCATCGCCAGGTTCAAGAACCGCGAGGCCCTGATCGGCATCGTCGGGCTGGGTTATGTCGGCTTGCCGCTGATGCTGCGCTACAACGCGATCGGTTATCGCGTGTTGGGTATCGACATTGACGAATCCAAGACCACCCGGCTGAATGCAGGTGAGAGCTACATCGAGCACATTCCCGCCGAACATATCATTGCCGCGCGCAACAGTGGCTTCGAAGCAACCTGCGATTTTCAGCGCGTGGCCGAATGCGATGCCCTGATTCTCTGTGTGCCGACGCCGCTGAACAAATACCGCGAGCCGGACATGAGCTTCGTTATCAACACCACCGAAGCCATTCAGCCTTTCCTGCGCGCAGGCCAGGTGGTTTCGCTGGAAAGCACCACCTACCCGGGCACGACCGAGGAAGAGCTGCTGCCGCGTGTCGAGCGAGGTGGCCTGGTGGTGGGTGAGAGCATCTTCCTGGTCTATTCGCCGGAACGTGAGGACCCGGGCAACCCCAACTTCGAAACCCGTACCATCCCTAAGGTCATCGGTGGCCATACGCCTGCGTGCCTGGAAGTCGGTGTCGCCCTGTACGAACAAGCGATCGATCAGGTCGTGCAGGTCAGTTCGACCAAGGCTGCGGAGATGACCAAGCTGCTGGAGAACATCCATCGCGCGGTCAACATCGGCTTGGTCAACGAGATGAAAATCGTGGCTGACCGCATGGGTATCGACATCTTCGAGGTGGTCGATGCCGCAGCCACCAAACCATTTGGTTTCACCCCGTATTACCCGGGCCCGGGACTGGGCGGCCATTGCATCCCGATTGACCCGTTCTACCTGACCTGGAAGGCTCGCGAGTACGGCTTGCATACCCGTTTCATCGAGCTGTCCGGTGAAGTCAACCAGGCAATGCCTGAGTATGTGGTCACCAAACTGATGGACGGCCTGAACGACAAGGCCAAGGCGCTCAAGGGCAGCAAGGTGTTGGTGCTGGGCATTGCCTACAAGAAGAACGTCGACGATATGCGCGAGTCGCCCTCGGTGGAAATCATGGAACTGCTCGAGGCCAAGGGCTGCGTGGTGGCCTATAGCGACCCGCACGTTCCTGTGTTCCCGAAAATGCGCGAACACCATTTCGACCTCTCCAGTGTGGTGCTGACTGCACAAAGCCTCGCATCGTTCGATGCGGTAGTCCTCGCGACCGACCATGACAAGTTCGACTACGCACTGATCAAGCAACACGCACAACTGGTTGTCGACAGCCGCGGCAAATATCGTGCGCCGGCTGACCACATCATCAAGGCCTGATCCAGGAGTGTCACTTTTGAAACGTTTCGCCCTTATCGGTGCTGCCGGTTACATCGCACCACGCCACATGCGTGCCATCAAGGACACCGGCAACGAGCTGGTGTCGGCCTACGACATCAATGACTCGGTGGGCATCATCGACAGCTTGTCGCCGCAGAGCGAGTTTTTCACCGAGTTCGAGCGTTTTGCCGAGCACGCCTACCGCATCAAGCGCGACCCGGCCACAGCGCTGGACTACGTCGCAGTGTGCTCGCCGAACTACCTGCACCACGCCCACATCGCCGCAGGCCTGCGCCTGGGCTGCGATGTGATCTGCGAAAAGCCGCTGGTGCCCACGCCGGAAGTACTCGACGAGCTCGCGCAGGTCGAAAAAGAGACCGGCAAGCGCGTTTACAACATCCTGCAACTGCGCCACCACCAGGCGATTCTTGACCTCAAGGAAAAGGTCGCAGCCGAGGCGCGTGACGGCAAGTACGAGGTAGAGCTCACTTACATCACGTCCCGTGGCAAATGGTACATGGAGAGCTGGAAGGGTGACCCGCGCAAGTCCTATGGCGTGGCCACCAACATTGGCGTGCACTTCTACGACATGCTGCATTTCATCTTTGGCAAGTTGCAGCGCAACGTCGTGCACTTTGCCAACGACCACAAGGCCGCCGGTTACCTTGAGTACGAAAAGGCCCGGGTGCGCTGGTTCCTCTCGATCGACGCCCAGGACCTGCCTGAGTCGGTCAAGGGGAAGAAGCCGACTTATCGCTCGATCACCGTCGATGGCGAAGAGATGGAGTTTTCCGAAGGCTTCACCGACCTGCACACCACCAGCTACAAGGAAATCCTCGCCGGCCGCGGTTATGGCATCGAAGATGCGCGGCACTGCGTCGAAACGGTCAACACCATCCGCTCGGCCGCCATCGTCGCGCCGCAGCAGGGTGAGGGCCATCCGTTCCTTGCCACGCTGCAGCGCTGAGGTTGGGATGAACTATCAGGTGCATGCCTCAGCCATCATCGACGAAGGTGCGCAGATCGGCGAGGGCTCGCGGGTTTGGCATTTCGTCCACGTCTGTGCTGGTGCGCGTATCGGCAAAGGCGTGTCGCTGGGGCAGAACGTGTTCGTCGGTAACAAGGTCAGCATTGGTGACCACTGCAAGATTCAGAACAACGTGTCGGTGTACGACAACGTGACCCTCGAAGAGGGTGTGTTCTGCGGGCCGAGCATGGTGTTCACCAATGTCTACAATCCGCGTTCGCTGATCGAGCGTAAAAGCGAATACCGCGACACACTGGTGCGCAAGGGCGCCACCCTTGGTGCCAACTGCACCATCGTCTGTGGCGTGACCATCGGTGAATACGCGTTCGTCGGGGCGGGTGCTGTGGTCAACAAGAATGTGCCGGCCTATGCCCTGATGGTCGGGGTGCCGGCGCGACAGATCGGCTGGATGAGTGAGTTCGGCGAGCAGCTCGATTTACCCTTGCAGGGGCAGGGTGAAGTGGCGTGTGCACATAGCGGCGCGCGCTACCAGCTCGAAGGCAATTGCTTGCGCAAGCTTTGCCAGTAACCGCCCTGCGTTAACGGACCAATGGATTCAAACTGCTTTGGGTGCGTGCGCGGCGTCAGCCGCCTGCGCACTGAAAGCCCTTGACAGGACTTTGCGAGTCTCATGGATTTTATCGACCTAAAAACCCAGTACCAGCAGCTGAAGAGCCAGATCGACGCTGGTATTCAGCGAGTGCTGGCCCACGGGCAATACATCCTGGGGCCGGAAGTGGCTGAGCTGGAGCAAAGGCTCGTCGCGTTCACTGGCGCCAGGCATTGCATCAGTGTGGCCAATGGTACCGATGCTCTGCAGATCGCCCTGATGGCACTGGGGGTCGGGCCGGGCGATGAAGTCATCACTCCGGGCTTTACCTACATCGCGACGGCCGAAACCGTGGCGCTACTGGGTGCCAAGCCGGTTTACGTCGATGTCGACCCGCGCACTTACAACCTCGACCCATTGTTGCTGGAAGCGGCGATCACGCCTCGCACCAAAGCCGTCATCCCGGTTTCGCTGTACGGCCAGTGTGCCGATTTCGATGCGATCAACGCCATCGCCGCCAGGCACGGCATTACCGTCATCGAGGACGCGGCGCAGAGCTTCGGGGCCCGCTACAAGGGCAAGCGCTCTTGCAACCTGTCCACGATCGCCTGTACCAGCTTCTTCCCCAGCAAGCCGCTGGGCTGCTACGGCGATGGTGGGGCGATCTTCACCAGCGACGATGAGCTGGCGACCATCATGCGTCAGATCGCACGACATGGGCAGGACCGCCGCTACCACCATGTTCGGGTAGGTGTGAACAGCAGGCTGGATACCCTGCAGGCGGCGATTCTGTTACCGAAGCTTGCGGTGTTCGATAGGGAGTTGGCACAGCGTCAGCAGGTGGCAGCCGCTTATGCCGAGGCGTTGCAGGCCGTCGGCATGGCATCCCCCTTCGTCGAGGCGCACAACAGCAGTGCCTGGGCGCAATACACTGTTCAGGTCGACGAGCGCGACAAGGTACAGGAAACGCTGAAAACCTTGGGGGTGCCGACCGCCGTGCATTACCCTATACCGCTGAACCGCCAGCCGGCCGTGCGTGACGATACGGCTTGCTTGCCCATTGGCGACCTGATTGCTAGCCGGGTCATGAGTTTGCCGATGCATCCGTACATGACCGCTGAAAACATCAGCCTGGTTGTTTCGCATCTGGCTGCCAGCCAATAACGATTGTTCGAGCCTGTTGCCGCTGCGTATCGCGCAGTGCGATGGGTTCGATTCTTATACTTTTATGGAAGTTTTTGAGGTGCCGTATGCGGGTTATCGCAAAGCTGGACGTCAAGCCGCCTCAGGTGGTGAAACCCGTTCATTTCGAAGGGTTGCGCAAGATCGGGCTGCCAGAGCAATTGGCCCGTACCTACTACGAGCAGGGGGCTGACGAGGTCTTCTACGTGGACATCGTCGCCAGCCTGTATCGCCGCGAAATCCTGCTTGAGCAAATTGCCGCAACTGCCCGCAACCTGCTGGTACCCTTTGCCGTGGGCGGCGGGGTGCGCACTGTCGAGGATTTCACCCGGCTGTTCCATCATGGCGCTGACAAGGTCGTGATCAACACAGGCGCCCTCAGCGACCCAGGCATCATTGATGCTGCCGCCCGTGTGTTCGGCGGGCAGTCGGTGGTACTTAACGTCGAAGCCAAGCAGCTGCCCCAGGGCGGCTGGACGTGCTACAGCGACTGCGGGCGCATTCCCTCCGGGCGCGACCTGCTGGCATGGGTCAAGGAAGCCGAGGACCGTGGTGCCGGTGAGATCCTGCTGCAGTCGGTCGACACTGATGGCCGTCGCCGCGGTTTCGATGTCGAACTGGTCGGTGCGGTAGTCGATGCGGTGCGTATTCCGGTCGTCGCTGCCAGCGGTGCGGGTAACCTCGATCACATTCTGGACGTGGTCCTGCAGGCCAAACCCAGTGGTATCGCCGTGGCATCCGTGTTGCACTATGGTCAGGCCGACATTGGTCAGATCAAGCGTCATCTGAAAGAGAACGGTGTGGAGGTAGCCCTGTGAGTCAGTGTGTAGGCGTAGTCGATTACGGTTCGGCGGGGAATACCTTCAGCATCGTGCGTGCACTGGAACTTGCCGGCGCGCAGCCACGCGTCGTCAAAACCCCGCAAGAGCTGGCCGGCGTAGACAAACTGGTATTGCCAGGTGTCGGTAGCTTTACCGACGGTATGGCCGAACTGAATGCTTCCGGCATGGCCGGGGCGGTACGTGAGTGGGCGGCAAGCGGGCGCCCTCTGCTGGGTATCTGCCTTGGCATGCAGATCTTGTGTGATGTCGGTTTTGAGTTTGGGGAAACCCAGGGCCTGGGCCTGATCCGCGGTGAAGTCCGTGCGATGCAGTGCAAGGGCGTTGTGCCTCACATGGGGTTCAGCCGCGTAGCGGTACAGGGTGAATCCCCACTGTTCAAAGGGCTCGCCAGCGACGAGGCCCTGTATTTCATGCACACCTTTGAAGTACAGAACTACACCAACATCATCGCCTTGACCGAGTATGCCGGGCATCAGTTCGTGTCTGCGGTGCAACGCGATAACGTGTTCGGTGTGCAATTCCATCCGGAGAAAAGCCGCGAGGTCGGTATCCGGATTTTCCAAAATTATCTGTCGCTGTGAGCCCGGTATGACTGATCAAGCACGCTATGGCCGCTACGGCCTGCCATTGGATATCCAGTTCTGCAAGAAGTGCGCGATGAACAACCAGCGCCCTTCTTCCACGGTTGAGTTCAAGAACAAACCGGGTGAAATCAAGAAAGCCATTTTCTTCGATGAACACGGCGTGTGTGATGCGTGCAACTTTGCCGAAAAGAAAAAAAGCATCGCCTGGGCGGATCGCGAACGCGAACTCAAGGAACTGTGCGATCGCCACCGTCGCTCCGACGGCCGCTACGATGTGGTCGTGCCGGGCAGTGGCGGCAAAGACAGCGTCATGGCCGCGCACGTGCTCAAGTACAAGTATGGGATGAATCCCATTCTGGTGACCTGGCCGCCGGCCATCTACACCGATATCGGCCGTCGCAATTTCGATGCCTGGATCAACGCAGGCTTTGCCAACTACACCTATCACCAGAACAAGAAGGTACACCGGACCCTCACCCGTCTGGCCTTCGAAAAGCTCTGCCACCCTTTCCAGCCTTTCATCCTGGGGCAGAAGAACCTGGCACCGAAAATGTCGGCGTTGTTGGACATTCCGCTGGTCATCTTCGGTGAAAACGAGGCCGAGTATGGCAATGCCATTCAAGACAACGACAAACCTACCCGTGACCCCAAGTACTACACCGCGCAAAACCAGATGGCGGACCTGTACCTGGGCGGCGTAAGCGCTCAGCAGCTCATGGAAGAGTACAAGTTCACCCTGGCAGACCTTGAAGCCTATCTGCCGGTGGACCCGTACCGCATCGAAAAAGTCGGCACCGAGGTGCACTACCTGGGTTACTACCTCAAGTGGCACCCCCAGGAAACCTATTACTTCTCGGTCGAAAACACGGACTTCATGCCCAATGACTTCCGCACCGAAGGCAGCTTCAGCAAGTACAGCTCCCTCGACGACATGATCGACTGGCTGCACTACTACACCACCTACACCAAGTTCGGCATTGGCCGTGCCACCTATGATGCGGCCCAGGAAATTCGCAACGGCGACATTACCCGTGACGAAGCGATCGCCTTGATCAAGCGCTTCGATGGCGAGTTCCCGGAGATTTACCAGCAGCAGTGCCTGGATTACATGGGGATTACCCAGGATCGCTTCCTTGAAGTGATCGAGGAATTCCGCACGCCGCACCTGTGGGAACAGACCTCTAGCGGGTGGGCGCTCAAGAAGCCTATCTGGAAAGCCTGAATCAGCGAAATAGGAACGTCATGAAAGCATTAGTTACCGGCGCCGATGGGTTCATCGGCTCCCACCTCACCGAACTGCTGGTTCGTGAGGGTTACACCGTCCGCGCACTGTCCCAGTACAACTCCTTCAACAATTGGGGCTGGCTGGAAGACGTCGACTGCCGCAATGCGATCGAAGTGGTCAATGGCGATGTGCGCGACCCGCATTTCTGCAAGCACATCACCCGCGATGTGGATGTGGTTTTCCACCTCGCCGCCCTGATCGCCATCCCGTATTCCTACGTTGCACCCGACAGCTATGTCGACACCAACGTCAAAGGCACGCTGAACATTTGCCAGGCGGCCAAGGAAAACGGCGTCAAGCGCGTGATCCATACCTCCACCAGCGAGGTCTATGGCACTGCGCTGTATGTGCCGATCGACGAAAAGCACCCGCTGCAGGCCCAGTCGCCCTACAGCGCATCAAAGATCGGTGCCGACGCCATGGCCATCAGTTTCTTTAACGCGTTCGATCTTCCTGTCACCATCGCCCGCCCGTTCAATACCTACGGGCCGCGCCAGTCTGCCCGGGCGGTGATTCCGACCATCATCACGCAGATCGCCAGCGGCCAGAAGCAGATCAAGCTTGGCGATGTATCGCCCACCCGTGACTTCAACTACGTGGCCGATACCTGCCGTGGTTTCCTCGAACTGGCGCGCTGCGACCAGGCCATTGGCGAGACCGTCAATATCGGCTCCAATTTCGAGATATCCGTCGGCGACACGCTGAACCTGATCAAGGACATCATGGGCAGTGACGTCGAGTTCCTGACCGACGACCAACGCCTGCGCCCAGGCAAGTCCGAAGTGTTCCGGCTGTGGTGCGACAACAGCAAGATCAATGGCATGACCGGTTTCAAGCCGGCATACAGTATCCGTGAGGGGCTGGAGAAAACCATCGAATGGATGGTGCGCCCGGCAAACCTGAGCAAATACAAGGCCGACATCTACAACGTCTGAGTGCACACCATGTTTGATGCCCTTGTCCGCTTCGTTCGCGAGCAATACCGAACTCAGGATTTCATCCCGCTGCATGCACCGGTTTTCAAGGGGCAGGAGTCGGGCTATGTCCAGGAAACCATCGAGTCGACTTTCGTTTCCAGCGTGGGGGCCTTCGTCGACCGTTTTGAAAAGGACGCAGCGGCCTATACCGGCGCTGCCCGTGCGGTCGCCACCGTCAACGGGACGGCCGCCCTGCACGCGGCACTGCTGCTTGCCGGCGTACAGCGTGATGAGCTGGTGATTACCCAGGCATTGACCTTCGTCGCCACCTGCAACGCCATTGCCTATTGTG
Source organism: Pseudomonas xanthosomatis (assembly GCF_019139835.1). Taxonomy (NCBI): domain Bacteria; kingdom Pseudomonadati; phylum Pseudomonadota; class Gammaproteobacteria; order Pseudomonadales; family Pseudomonadaceae; genus Pseudomonas; species Pseudomonas xanthosomatis. Next base: position 2,343,103 of record NZ_CP077075.1, read on the forward strand.
GTGCGCAACCGGTGTTCGTCGACGTCGACCGGCACACCTTGGGCATGTCGCCGAAGGCGTTGCAGGGCTGGCTGGAGGAGCATGCGCGGCTCGATGTGGACGGCAATTGCCGCAGCAAAGCCGATGATCGGCGCATCGCGGCGTGCCTGCCGATGCACACATTTGGCCACCCGGCAGACCTGGACGGCCTGGTTCGCGTCTGTGAGCGCTGGAACCTGCCGCTGGTCGAAGATGCTGCCGAAAGCCTGGGCAGCCTCTACCGAGGCAAGCACACCGGCTCGTTCGGTTTGCTCGGCACGCTGAGTTTCAATGGCAACAAGATCATCACCACCGGTGGTGGAGGGATGATCCTGACCAATGAGGCGCTCGGCGCGCGGGCCAAGCACTTGACCACCACGGCCAAGCGCCCGCACCCGTTCGAGTACGTGCACGACGAAGTCGGCTTCAACTACCGCCTGCCCAACCTCAATGCGGCACTGGGCTGTGCCCAGCTTGAGCAGTTGGAACATTTCATCGCCTCCAAGCGCGAGCTGGCGTTGCGGTATGCTGCACATATGGCTGGCAGTGAGCTGACCTTCGTGCAGGAGCCTGAGCATTGCCGGTCCAACTACTGGCTCAATGCCGTGGTCTGCCCAAACCGCGAGCAGCGTGACAACCTGCTTCAAGCCAGCAATGGCGCCAACGTGATGACCCGGCCGATCTGGCAGCTGATGTGCGACCTGCCGGCGTACGCCCATTGCCAGCATGATGGCCTTGAGCAGTCGCGCTGGTTGGCCGAACGCATCGTCAACCTGCCGAGCAGCGTGCTGCCAGAGCACCTGTCGTGACACGCAAGGTCGCCGTCTTCACTGCTACACGGGCCGAATACGGCCTGTTGTACTGGTTGATGAAAGACATCCAGGCGAGCCAGGCGCTGCAGTTGCAGGTGCTGGTCAGTGGTATGCACCTGTCCCCTGAGTTTGGCGAAACCTGGAAAGACATCGTTGCAGATGGCTTTGCCATCGATGCCAAGGTCGAGATGCTGCTGTCGTCCGACACGGCGGTGGGGGTGGCCAAATCCATGGGCCTTGGCGCGCTCGGCTTTGCCGATGCCTTGGAACGCCTGGCGCCGGATATGCTGGTGGTGCTGGGCGACAGGTTCGAAGCCTTGGCCGTGGTGCAGGTCGCTGCGGTGATGCGCATCCCCGTGGCGCACCTGCATGGCGGGGAAATCACCGAAGGTGCCTATGACGATGCGTTCCGGCATGCCATCAGCAAACTGTCGTACCTGCATTTTGTCGCAGCCGAGCCCTACCGCCAGCGCGTGATCCAGATGGGCGAGGCGCCGCAGCGGGTATTCAACGTTGGTGCCTTTGGCCTCGATCACCTGCTGCGTACGCCGCGCCTGAGCCTTCAGGCGCTTTCCGAAAGCCTGGGGTTCACGCTGGACCGGCCGTTCCTGCTGGCCACCTATCACCCGGAAACTGCTGTCGAAAGCGATGCCACCGCGGTGTTCAGCGCCATGCTGGCGGCCTTCGATGCATTTGCCGGGTATCAGGTGATCCTGACCTACCCCAATGCAGACAACGGCGGGCGGGCGATCATCCCCCTGCTCGAGGCGTACGCGGCCGCCAATCCCCGGCGCGTGCTGGCCATTCCTTCGCTGGGCTTCAGGCGCTACCTCAGTGCCGTGGCCCTGGCCAGTGCAGTGGTCGGCAATTCATCCAGCGGTATCATCGAGGTGCCGGCATTCGGTGTGCCGAGCGTGAATATCGGTGCGCGCCAGCAGGGCCGGCTGGCCGCCGATTCAGTTGTGCATTGCCAGGCCGAGGCTGTTTCGATTCGCGAGGCATTGGCCAAAGCCTTGAGCCCGGACTTTGCCGAGCAATGCCGGCATGTCGTCAACCCTTACGGGCAGGGCAGGGCTGCGGCAAGCACGGTCCAGGTGCTTGAGCAACTCGATGCGGTTACCCCAAAATCCTTTCACGATCTGGTTTGAGCAATGAATTATTTCGAGCGCGGCGGTGTGTACATCATTGCCGAAGCGGGTGTTAACCATAACGGTGACTTCGACAAGGCGATGGCGCTGGTGGACGCGGCGGCGGCGGCCGGTGCCGATGCCGTCAAGTTCCAGACCTTCAATGCCCGCTTGCTGGCCTCGGCCAGCGCCCCCAAGGCCGCTTATCAGAAGCGCAACACCGGTGAACAGGACAGCCAGCTCGAAATGCTCCTGAAACTGGAGCTTCCCCACGCCTGGCATGCGCCATTGCAGGCGCGCGCCCGTGAGCTGGGGTTGGATTTCCTGTCCACGGCGTTCGATCACGAAAGCCTGCAGTTTCTCAATGGCCTGGATCTGCCGGTCTACAAGATCGCCTCCGGCGAGATCATCAACGGCCCGATGTTGTGGCATGTTGCCCGGGCCGGTCGGCCGATGATCCTGTCCACGGGCATGTCCACGCTTGGGGAGATCGATCAGGCGCTGGCGGTGCTCGCCCATGGCCTTGAATTCGATCAGCCACCGGCCAGCCTTGAGGATGTGTGGGTCAACTGGGCGCGCCCTCAGGCCCGTGCGCTTGTCGCCGAGCGGGTTGCGCTGTTGCACTGTACCTCGCAGTACCCGGCGCGGGCGCATGAGGTCAACCTGATGGCCATGGACGTGTTGCACAAAACGTTCGGCCTGCCGGTCGGCTATTCCGACCATACCGAAGGCGTACTGGCCTCTGTTGCCGCGGTTGCGCGTAGTGCCTGTATCGTGGAAAAGCACTTTACCCTGGACCGCAGCTTGCCGGGCCCAGACCACGCCGCATCCCTGGCACCGGACGAACTCAAGGCCATGGTTGCGCAGGTTCGCCAGGTTCAGCAGATGCTGGGGCAGGCGGTCAAGGCACCCCAGGCCAGCGAGTGGGATACCCGCAAGGCGGCGCGTCAGAGCCTGGTGTTCGCACGGGCCGTTGCCTGTGGCCAGCGCATCGTCGCCGAGGACCTGACCACGGCCCGGCGCGGTGCGGGGGTGTCCCCGATGCAGGCGTGGGACTTGGTCGGCCAGCTTGCCGAGCGTGATTACGCGGCAGGCGACCCGGCGTGAGCAGCTTGCCGGTAGTGCTGTTGGGCGCCGGTGGCCATGCACGGGTCGTGCGGGATGTGATCGGCCTGCGCGGGCTCACGCCGGTAGGCGTCAGCGCCCCGGAGTTGGCCAAGGGCATCGCTTGGCATGGCCTTGTGGCGGTTGGTGACGATGACGCGGTGTTGCAGATGGGCGGGCAGCAGGTCCTGCTTGCCAATGGCATCGGCGTGATCCCCGGGCAAGCGGTGCGCGTGCGCGTGCACCAGCGGTTTCAGGCGCAGGGGTTTCGGTTCGTGACCTTGGTGCACCCATCGGCGGTGCTCGCCGCTTGCGTCGAGCTGGGCGAAGGTGTCCAGGTCATGGCGGGTGCGGTCATTCAGCCCGGTAGCCGAATTGCCGACGGGGTTGTTGTGAATACCGGTGCGCTCGTTGATCATGAGTGCCATATCGAACAACACGCATTTATTGGCCCAGGTGCCACGCTTTGCGGCCAGGTCCGGGTCGAGGCGCGGGCGTTCATTGGTGCAGGTGCCGTAGTGCTTCCCGGCGTTACGGTGAAAAGGAATACGGTGGTGGGCGCTGGTGCCGTTGTCGTGTGTACCGTTGAAGCCGGTACCACGGTGGTGGGCAATCCAGCCCGCTGCGTGAGTTAGATCATGAAGAATTGGAAAAACATAGTCGTTTCGCCTCAAGCATCCTTGCGTGAGGCGATTCTCCGCATTGATGCCTCGGGAATCCAGATGGCCTTGGTGGCTGAGGAGGACATGCGCCTTGTGGGGCTGTTGACCGATGGTGATGTCCGTCGTGCCATCCTCAATGGCCAGGACCTTGATGGCCCGGTTGCTGCGTGCATGAACCCTCGCCCCAAGACCGGTTCAGCCCTTCTGCCGCGCGCTGAAGTGCTGGCGATGATGAGGCGCTTCACCTTCCATCACCTTCCGCTGGTCGATGAGAAAGGGTGCCTCACCGGGTTGGCAACGATAGACGATTTTCTCGGTGTGGAAGCCCGCGACAACTGGGTCGTGTTGATGGCCGGCGGGTTGGGCTCGCGCTTGCGCCCGCTCACCGAAAGCTGTCCGAAACCCCTGCTTGCGGTGGGTGGCAAGCCTATTCTGGAAAGCATACTGGAAGGCTTTCTCGAGCATGGTTTCCGGCGGTTCTTCATCTCGGTGAATTACAAGGCCGAGATGATCATGGATTACTTCGGCGACGGTGAGCGCTGGGGAGCCCGGATCGAATACCTGCATGAAAATGAGCGGTTGGGGACGGCCGGGGCTTTGTCGTTGCTGCCTGAGAAGCCCACGGCGCCATTGTTCGTGATGAACGGTGATTTGATCACGCAGGCGAACTTTGCAAAGATTCTGGACTTTCATGAGCAACATCAAGCCACTGCGACCATGGCGGTGCGTGAATATGATTTCCAAGTGCCCTACGGTGTCGTGAATGTCGAAGGCGTAAATATCACCGGTATTGAAGAAAAGCCGACTCACCGTTTTTTTGTCAACGGCGGGATCTACGTGCTTTCTTGCGAGGCTGTCGAGGCTATTCCTCAGCATACGTTCTTTGACATGCCGAGTTTGTTCCAGCGCCTGGGGGGCGAGCGCAAAAAGACAGCCGCTTACCCACTGAGGGAGTACTGGCTGGATATCGGCCGCCTTGAGGAATACGAACGTGCCCAGAGAGAGTGGGGCTAAGCATGTACCTGGGTAAACGTATTCTGGGTTTGATCACCGCGCGTGGCGGTTCGAAAGGCATACCACGGAAGAATCTGGTCAATGTAGGCGGCAAGCCATTGATTGGCTGGACCATTGACGCAGCGCTTCGATCCAGATTGCTGGACCGCCTCGTGCTGTCGAGCGACGATGAAGAGATCATTGCCGTCGCCCGCTCGCTGGGCTGCGATGCGCCCTTCGTTCGCGAAGCCGCGCTGGCCGGGGACACGGCCGGCAGCGCAGACGTTGTCATCGATTGCCTTGAGCGTGTGCCGGACTATGACTACGTCGTGTTGTTGCAGCCGACCTCGCCTTTGCGCAGTACCGAAGACATCGATGGCGTGATCCGTCAGTGCCTTGATGCGCAGGCGCCAGCCTGCGTTTCGCTTTGCGAGGTCGATGAAAGCCCGTTCTGGATGTACGCTGTGGGTGCGGATAAAACGATCGACCCCATCTTTAAAAACAGCTACGCCCGCCGTCAGGACTTGCCCGCCGTCTACAGTTTGAATGGTGCGGTCTATATCGCCGAAGCCGACTGGTTCAAGCGCACGCGAACCTTTTTGTCTGATGACACATGCGGTTATGTCATGCCCAGAGGGCGTTCCCTGGACATTGATACCCCGTCGGATTTGCAGTACTTGCAGTATGTCCTGAGCACGCCTCAATGAAGTTCGGTGTGCTCGGTAGCAATGTGGTGATCTATTTCCTGAGTAATGTCGCCAACGCTCTCGTCCCGTTCATTTGCTTGCCGGTGCTCACCCGCGTGCTGGGGCCGCTGGAGTATGGTTATGTTGCGGCCTTCACCATACTGTGCGCGTGTGCCACAGCCCTGATCAGCCTGGGTGTGGGCGGGGCTTTTACACGGCAGTTCTATCACCTGGATCAAGCGAAGTTTGCCGAGTTCGCGGGGACTGCGGTATTGCTGATTGCTGCGCTCACGCTGGTGGGCGCGCTGTCTTTCCATTTGCTTTCACCGTTGCTGGACGGCCGGCTGCCGCTGCCGGCCACCTGGATCAGTGGGGCCATCATCTCTGCCGGTGCGCTGGCGATCTGCAATGCCTGGCTCGCGTGTGCCCAGGTGCGCTCGCGGGCGTTGAGCTACGGGGCATTTCAAGTGTCGATGACACTGGTGAATATCTCGTTGTCCTTGTTGCTGGTCTTGTATTTCAACCTACAGGGAGCCGGCCGGGTTGTCGGGCAGGTTGCTGCCTTCTGCCTGTTCGCTGCCGTTGCAGTATTCAGCTTGTGGCGCTCCGGTTGGCTGGTGTTCACCGTGAAGCGCACCCACCTGCACTGGCTGCTCATGTTCGGGATACCTATCATTCCGCACTCGATCAGCGGTGTCGTCATTGCCATGTCGGACCGAATGGTCCTGGGCCATGTGGCGGGGCCGGCAGTGCTGGGTGTATATGCGGTGTCGGCTCAATTGGCCATGGCCATGGCGCTGATTGTCGACTCGGTGAACAAGGCCTATGTGCCCTGGCTGTACTCACGCCTTGCGCTGGATCAGCAGGCAATCAGGCGCCAGTTGGTACGCATTTCTTATTTGTACTTTGCCGGGGTGTTGTGCCTTGCCGCGCTTTTGTCGCTGGTGGTGCCGCCGTTCATCGGCCTGATTGCCGGCGCCCAGTTTGTCGAAGCTGAGCAGTATCAGGCGTGGTTGTTCTTCTCCGGTGCATGCACGGGCATGTATTACATGGTCGGGCTGTACATCAATTACGCTGCCAGGAACAAATACCTTTCCTTTGCGTCGGGGCTGGCGGCCTTGGTGACCCCGGTATTCTGTTACCTGCTGGTCGCATGGAACGGGCCGGTGGGCGCCGCGCAAGGGGCGCTGCTGGGGCAGGGGGTGTTGTTCTTGGCAACTTGGTATTTTTCAATGCGGGCCTATCCGATGCCATGGTTTAAAAAAGATGCGTAGGATATTGCTGTTGTCCGATAGCCTGGCGTTGGCGCGGCAAACTCCGGAGTCTCTTCAATTGGAAGACGCCTGGCCCATGTTGCTGCGCGAGCAAGTAGCCGACGCCGAGTGGTTGCAATTTTCCATGGGCGGGGCGACCTCCAGCGATTTGCTGGCGCAGTCGGAGTATTGGCTGCATGCCCGGCAGGATGTGAGTTGGCTGATCGTGCAGGCCGGCATCGTTGACTGCGCACCTCGGGCGTTCTCGCGCAATGAACTGGTTCAACAAAAAGCGCTGGCGTTGTTCACCCGGGTCTTTCCACGCAGCGGCCGGCGCCTGTTCGAGTGGCTACGACGCCGCCGAAATGTTTCCTATATCGGGCCTGAACGGTTTCGCCAGAACGTGCAAGCGTTTCGTGAGCTGGCCAATCGGCGCGGTATCCGGCTTTTGTGGCTCCCGGTACTGGGCGCCGAATTTTATGAAGGTATCCTGCCAGGTGTGACGGAAAAAATTGCGCAGACCAATGAGATCCTGCAGCAGGAGCTCGGCGGTGCGCTGGTGGATACTCGTTTGCCGGAGGCTTGGTACATGGCAGACGGCCACCATTTGCGTCTTGAGGCACACAGGCATCTGGCACACGTGATCTTGAAGCATATAAACGAGGAGCGGTATTGATGAGGTTTGCAATCATCGGCTTGGGGCGCATGGGGCGTCGTCATATCCAAGTGGCAATGAACCTGGGGTTTGAGGTGGTCGGTATCTACGACCTGTTCCAGGGCGCGATCGATGAGACACTCAAAGAGTTCCCCGCGCTGGCGGACAAGGTGTTCTCGAGTGCCGAGGCACTGCTGGATAACGCCCAAGGCGAGCTGCTGGCGGTTTCGACCACTGCGCCCAGCCATGCGCAGTTCGTTTGCCATGCTGCCCGTAGCGGGTTCCGCTACATCCTCTGCGAGAAACCGATGGCGGTGTCCCTGGCAGAAGCAGACGCTATGATTTCTGCATGCGAGGCGTCAGGCGCGGTGTTGGCCGTGAACCACCAGATGCAGTTCATGGAGCAGTACACCAAAATACGTGAGGCCATCGCGACCGGCGAGTATGGCGATCTGCGCAGCGTCACGGTGCATGCGTCGAATTTCGGCTTGGCCATGAACGCCGTGCATTACTTTGAGATGTTCCGCTACGTCACGGGCGAGAACCTGAAGTCTGTCCAGTGCTGGGTGGATGACGAGAAAGTGCCAAACCCACGTGGCCCTCAGTATTCGGATTACTCCGGCCAGGTGCGTGCGCTCAGCGATAGCGGTATTCGCTTCAACCTCGAAGCGGGCGGTGATCTCGGTCACGGCATTCAGGTCATCTATGGCTGCCGCAACGGGCAGATCATTGTCGATGAACTGGCAGGCCGTGTGCGGGCGATTCGCCGTCAGGAAGAGTTCCGGGACCTGCCAACCACGCGTTACGGTATGCCAGTCGTGGTTGAAGAGTTCTCGATCGCGCCGGCTGATGTGCTGACCCCCACTGCTGATGTCTGGAAGGCCATGCTGTCCGGAGCGTCGTTCCCCAACGGCGCGATTGGCCGGCATGCAATGGCCACACTGGTGGCGTGCTATGCCTCCGGTGAGGCCGATGGTCGCTTGACGGCAGTGGACGATTCGCTGCCTGCGCAAAAAACATTCAACTGGGCCTGACCGATGACCAAAAAAGTGAAAGTTGCGATTGTGGGTGCCGGTTACATGGCGTCCGAACATCTGAAGGCCTTTGAGGCTACCGGCGAGGCGCAAGTTGTCGGCATTACCTCCAGAACCCGGGAGCGTGCACAAGCCCTGGTCGCGGATCATGAAGGCATCGAGGTATTCGATAGCCTTGAGGTGATGTACGAGAAGACCCGTGCCGACATTGTTGTGGTCACGGTGACCGAGCTTCATATGGCCGACGTCGCCAAGCGTTGCTTCGAATTCCCATGGTTGGTACTGCTGGAGAAACCGGCAGGTTACAACCTGGCTGATGCCCGTGATATTCAGCAGGCTGCGCATGCCAAAAAGGCACGTGTTCATGTTGCGCTTAATCGCCGCGCCTATTCGAGTACCCGCCAGGCGTTGGACGTACTCAAGGGCAATGAGGGCCCTCGCTTCATCAAGGTGCTCGACCAGCAAGACCAGCATGCGGCGCTGACCATTCACAACAACCCCCCGCTGATGGTCGAGAACTACATGTTCGCCAACTCGATCCACCTGATCGATTACCTTCGGGTGCTGGGGCGTGGTGAGGTTGTTTCGGTAGAAAACATCGTCAAGTGGGACCCGGCAGCACCGGGTATCGTGTTGGCCTCGATCACGTTCTCCAGTGGCGATACAGGCCTTTATGAAGGCGTGTGGAATGGCCCGGGGCCTTGGGTGATTACCGTTAATACACCGGATAATCGTTTGGAAATGCGCCCACTGGAGCAGGTTTCGGTTCAGCTCAAAGGTGAGCGCCGTAGCCAGGCGCTGGACATCGAGGAAGCGGACTCCCTTTACAAGCCAGGGCTGCTGTTCCAGGCACAACAAGCCATTCTGGCCTCACAAGGGCAGGCCAACGTCTTGCCGGATATCGACGACTCCTTCAAGTCCATGGAGTTGGTGGCCAGCATTTTCAACATGGACGGTTGAAGGGCTCACGGGTGCTTACCGAAAAAGAAATCGCACGGCGGTTGGCTGATGCAGAATCGTCACACGGTTTGTTTGCCTTCGAGTACAACGGCATTGCACTCTGGCGCCTGGTCCGTTCGCGGACCGGGTTTGCCATGCAGGGTCATGGCCTGCAACCGCGGGCACTGGACGATCGGCTAGCACTGCTGGTTCGAGGCCTGCGTTCGTGTCTCGATTATGGGCTAGCCCTGTTGAAAGGCCGGCGGCGTTACGTTGTGAAGACCTACAGTTCCGCACTGCGCACACTACGTGAGGGGCGCTACGAGGACATCTACTTCGATGCACTTATGACGCAAGTCGCTGGCGGCAGCAAGTGGTCGTACTGTAACAGCGTGGCCTTTGCCAGCAGAGAGAAGCAGGCCCGGGTCAGGATCGAGTTCGATACCTCGTTTGTGCAAATCGCTTCGGCATTGTTGGCACGTGTCTGGTCATTCAGTCGCGACCCGCACCCGTTCGGCGCGCTTGCCAATGCGGTTGAGCAGGCCTTGGGCCCGGGCATTCTGAGCGCCAGCCAGGCGCGTTTCCTGTATGCGAAGTTCCGCTGGCAGGTGTGCTTCTATTCGCTGTTGCTGCGCCGGCAGCGGCCGGCGGTCGTCTGTGTTGTGAATACGGGTGAGTATGCCTTGATGCATGCGGCGCAGCGCAGCGGGATTCGCTTCATTGAATTGCAGCATGGCATCTTTTCCGCAGACCATCCTGATGCACTGCCCGAAGCGGCTTTGGACCAGGCAAGGGGCGACTTGCTGCTGCCGGACGTCCTTGCGGTGTACGGTGAGTATTGGCGCAATTACTTGAGCGGCACTGCCATCGCAAGGCTTGAACGCATAGTGCCCTGCGGCTGCGCCGTCCTCGAAGAGTATCGTGGCGTGCGGCGTGCTATTAGCGACGGGCCGCCAAGCGCTCAGCCCTTGCAGATACTACTGACCACACAAGGGCTCTCGGTCGGCGAACTTGTAGGTTGCGTGTCGGCCTTTCTTGATGCCTGCGCTCGGCCATTGACCCTGAATATGAAGCTGCACCCGATTTATGACGATGAAGCGGCCTACCAGGTTCTGGCTCAGGATTCACGGGTTCGCATTCTTGGGGCCACCGACGCCACGCCAACGCATCTGCTTATGGCGCGGGCGGACATGCACGTGAGCATTTCCTCGGCTTGCCACTATGATGCGTTGGCTGTCGGGGTACCCACGGTTGTCCTGAGATTGCCGGGCCATGAACTCATGTTGCCGCTGATCGAGTCAGGTGATGCCGTGCTCGTTCGCTCTGCCAGTGAACTTTCCGAATACGTGGGCCAGCTTGTTGAAAATCCATCCTCTGCTGAGCATGCCGAATATTTCTGTCGTACAGGGTTTGTCCAGAACTTGCGTGAAGTGGCAGGCTTGGTCGAATGACATTGCGGAGTGGTAGTTGTTGAACGTCTTGTATCTGCACCCTGCGGCAGCGTTCGGCGGTGCATCGAAAAGCCTCATTGAGCTGTACGCCTTCTTGCACCAGGCCGGTGTGCGCGGCACGGTTCTGACCCCCCGGGGGGCAGTCTGCCAGTCGTTTGCCGAGGCTGGCATGCAGGTCCGTGCGGTTCGGGGCCTTAGCCAGTTCGACAATACCCGGTATGGGTATTACCGCAAGTGGCGCTGGATCATTTTGTTGCGTGAACTGTTCTTGCTGCCGGGCTCGCTGCTCGGCGTGTGGCGCTTGCGCCGCGAAGCGTTCGATCTCATTCACGTCAATGAAATCACCTTGTTACCGCTTGGCCTGTTAGCCCGTTGGCTGCTGAGCGTGCCGCTGGTGGTCCATGTACGTTCGTTGCAACGCAAGCCCGGCGAGGGCCTGCGCACGCGCTGGCTGAACGGCCTGTTGCGTCGCTATGCCGATGCCGTGGTGTGTATCGACCATACCGTAGCCGGTACGGTTGCCGGTGATTTGGCGCCGCAGATCATCCACAACGGCCTGAAAGTCTCGACACCTGTAGACGTTACGCTGGGCAAAGGTAACGATGATGTGGTCAAAGTCGGCTTTCTCGGTGTGCTGATCCCTTTGAAGGGTATTTTTGAGCTGGTCGAGGCGATGCGTATCCTCAAGCAGCGCGGTGTACGCATCCAATGCCTGGTCGCAGGCGAGAACGCCCGTCAGTTGTCCGGGCTCAAGGCATGGGTGCTGGGCAAGCTCGGCTTCGCCCGAGATGTGCGGGCCGAAGTCGATCAGATCATTGAGCGTGAGCGGTTGACGGAGCAGGTCAGGATGCTGGGGTTCGTCGGCGATGTCCGCACGCTCTATCCTGAACTGGACATCCTGTGTTTCCCCTCGCATCTGGATGCCGCCGGTCGCCCGGTGTTCGAGGCGGCGTTCTACTCGATACCCAGTGTGGTGGCCGTCAAGGACCCGGTGCCCGATGCGATCGTCCACGAGGTCACAGGCCTTGCAATCGACCGGCCCGACCCGGTGCAGATCGCCGATGCCTTGCAGCGCTTGGCCGAAGCGCCGCAATGGCGGCGTCAATTGGGTGCCCAGGCCAGAAGTTGGGCCGAGCAGAACTTCTCGATCAGTGCCAACGCAGAACTCATGCTCGAACTGTATCGACGCATCCATTCCAATCAGGCGAGGCATTGAGCTGTGCGCATTTTGGTGCTGTCCCAGTATTTCTGGCCGGAAAGCTTCATCATCAACGATATCGTCCGCACTTTGGGCGAGCAGGGACATGAGGTCGTTGTGGCAACGGGCAAGCCCAACTACCCGGATGGCCAGGTTTTCCCGGGGTATCAGGCATCCGGTACCCAGCGCGAGCTGTTCGAGCAGCGCATCGAAGTGGTGAGGGTGCCGCTGTGGCCGCGGGGCAAGGGCGGAGCCCGCAACCTCATCCTCAACTATCTCTCATTCGTATTCAGCGGCACGCTGTGCCTGCCGTGGCTGCTTCGCGGGCGAACGTTCGATGCGATCCTGGTGTTCGCGCCCTCACCGATCACCCAGGCCATACCGGCCATTGCATTGAAATGGCTCAAAGGCGCTCGGCTGGCCTTGTGGGTACAGGACCTGTGGCCGCAAAGCCTGGCTGCCACCGGGTTCGTGCGTAACCGGCATGCGCTGCGTGCGGTCGGCTGGATGGTGCGTGGCATCTACAAGTGCTGCGATACGCTGCTGGTGCAATCCCGTGCCTTCATTGAGCCGGTGGCCCGTTATGCTGCCCGCAGCAAGATCGAGTATTACCCGAACTCCATGTCCCTGCAGGCCTCGCAGCCACAAGGCGAGGTCGACACAGCGCTTGCCCGCTTGCTGGACGATCATTTCTGCGTGGTGTTCGCCGGCAACCTTGGCACGGCGCAGGCTTTGCAGACCTTGGTCGATGCTGCCGTACAACTGCGCGATGACCCGCAGGTTCGTCTGGTACTGGTGGGCAGTGGCAGCCGGCTGGACTGGCTTAGGGAGCAGCAGCAAGCCCTTGGCCTCGACAACCTGGTCTTGCCTGGGCGTTTTCCCATGGCTGCAATGCCGGGCATCTTTGCCCGCTCCTCGGCACTGCTGGTGTCGCTTAACGACGAGGAAGCCTTCGCCCAGACCATCCCGAGCAAGATCCAGGCGTACTTGGCGGCCGGTCGCCCGATCCTGGCCAGCATGAACGGCGAGGGTGCACGTGTGGTGTGCGAGGCCGGTGCAGGGCTGGCATCACCTGCCGAGCAGTCCGCTGGACTGGTGGCCAATATTCGCCGCCTGAAGGCCATGCCGGCGACGCAGCGCGAAGCGATGGGGCAGGCTGGCAAGGCCTGTTTTGATCGGGAGTTCGAAATGGGTAGCCAGGTTGCCCGCTTGGTCGAACTGTTGCAGCGCTGATGGCGCTGCAATCGTCCATGGCAACGAGGCTGTAAATAGGGGGATTGAATCCCTGTGAAAGCCGGCAACGCACGCAATGGCACCGGCTGTTCCGATATGCGGTACGCCAGAACTGGCAGCCCCGGCGGGATTGTGCTGGGCATCTCGTACTCGTCCAACAAGACATTCAGCGCTGTCTGGTTGTGGTGCCCGGACAGTGTTCTTGGCCTCTGGTAAGCAGAGGCCAAGAACTGTGACTCGAAAAGCGCAAGTGTAGGAAAGTTCTGATTTTCTGACCGGGGCGTGTGCAGCCTGTGCCGCTGTATTATAGTTTCGCCTCTTGTGCGACACCTTAAAAAGAAAGATGGAAATTGCATTAGTTTGGCATGGCGCTCTATCAGAGCTTGCTCGGACTATGGTTTTTGTTGTTCGCGTCTTCTTGCGCTGAAATACAAGTCTCCAGGTTTTTCTGGTGCTTTTACTTGCCTGTTTTTCATGGCTTGGTAGTTGTGGTTTGGCGTTTCTTTCTTTAGTGAAGGCTGTTTTTCACAGTCCTGCCTTGGTTCAGCATTCATTGAAACGGTCACCGTTTTTGATGGTGCGGGCGTGTCAAGACGAGCGTCTGCAAGCCTAGCCATGGCAGGGCAGGGCAGTTGATCCGGGATGAATCAATGCAGTTGTTCATGTATCCAATGGCGGCCATGGCGAACCTGTTTTCCATGATGCTTCTGGCCGTTGGCCTAAGCCTGCTGGGCAAACTGGAGCTGGCCGCTGAAGTCGGCCTGGTGCACGGGGCGACCGTCGCCGTGTTCTACTCCTTCTCGGGGAATGCGCGCAGCTTGATACTTTCAGGTTGCGCCGGTTTATCAGCGCAGCGCATTCTTCGCTTGCGCTTGATGTTGTTGCTGCCTTTATGTGTGCTCACATGGTCGCTCTGTGCAGGATTTATCAGTGACGGCTTGCTGTTTACCGCTATGCTGGTCGTACGTCGCGCCTGTGAATGGTTGGCCGAAGTATTTCTGAGTGAGCAGGAGCTGCGTGCGGCATACGGCGGGCTGGTCGGTTTCATTCTGCTTCAGGCGTGCGGCCTTTGTGCAGTGCTGCTGGCAGTCTGGCTTGATTTCGAAGTGCTGACGGTGGTTTTCCTATGGGCCTGTTCGCCCCTGGCAGGTTGTTTGGGCGTTCGGGCGCTGTGGCGCGAGGCCGGGCGCAGCCGGGTATCTTTCCTGACCTTGAAGCAACTGCTGCCGCACTTTGGCTCGACATTGGCAATCGGGGTATCGGTCTATGTATTCCGGCTTTCCATCGTGCTGCTGGCAGGCAAGCAGCTGGCGGGTGACCTGTTCGCAGCGTTCGCGCTCGGCGGCATGCTGGGCGCCGTGTTTTCCCAGGCGCTGGGGCCGTCCATGGTTTTTCAGGAGCGACTTCAGGGTGATGCCAGCCAGCGGCGGTTGATACGGCTGTTCAAGGCGCTACTGCTGGCAATGGCATTGTCCGGCAGCGTGCTGACCCTGATCGTGTGGGCCGTGCCTGGGCTTCTGGGGTGGACGACCAAAAGCGACGCCTTCTGGGCAGCTGCGGGCTGTTCGCTGGTCGGGGGCGTGGTCATGGTGGTGGCTCAGGTCGTGCGCCTGCGACTGCTGCAGCATGGCGCCGGGCGTGATGTTTTCGGTTCCGATGTGTTGGCCAACCTGCTGCTGGTCGCGTGTGTTCCGTTGTCGTTCTTGTTCCTCGATGAGAAGTACCTGGCAACCCTTTATCTGGTGGGCGCTTTGCTGTCGCTGGCTTTTTATTTCAGTGAGGACTGGCGCGGCGTGATGGCTAATTGGTGCGCTGTACCCAGGGTTGCAGGTGCCGTTCCGGCCATTGCGCAGCGCGGGCTCTGGTGGGTGCCGGTCTTGGTACTCGGCTTGTTTACACCTATATTCTTCCAGGCCGGTGGTGGCTTGTACCTGGGGAGCGGCTATTTCAACAGTGGCGGTGATTTTGCCAAGTTGCCTGTCCCGTTGTCGTTGCTCTTCTGTTGCTTGGGGATGCTGCTGCTGGCGGGATATGTCCAGGTGCGATTGGTGCTGGTAGTCGTATTCCTTACCTTTCTCGGCCTGTGGATCAGTGCGCTGTTGACGGCCAGCGGCGGTGTGCAGGGTGTCGAAAAAAGTAATCTGGTCTTGTTGGTTCAGTACATGATTCCGCTGTTCGGTTTGGTCGTTGGGGCACAGGCAGCAACATCGCAGGGCGCACTCAAAGGGCTGGCCTGGGCGTTGCTTGGCGTGTTGCTGGTGACCATGCCATTGCAGCTCGGGGCAACCTGGTGGCGGGGCGAGAGGTTGTTGAGTTCTTCGGCGGTGTTCTTCGGCGTTTATCAGCACCTGCAGTACGTACCGGTCATTTTCTGCGGCATCTACCTGATCGCGTTGTACTCCTTGTGGAGGGATCAGCGGTCTCATGCGAGCTTGATCATCGCGTCCGGTTTGATAGGGGTATATACAGCGCTGTCGGTCTCCATCTTGGCGTTGGTGCTGCTAGGAGGGGGCGCTCTGATGTTCTTGCTGCGCAATCTTGTACTGAAGGTGTGGCCAATACGTGCAGCGATACTTGTGGCTTTACTGGCGCTCGGGACATCGAGCGGTTTCATGTACATATCTGGCAACCCGCTGGTTGCCGCCAAGTTCAGCTTTCCAGCTAGTTCCGAGTTCGCAAATGCTCCTGAGAAACTGAGCAGCTCGGTTACGCCCACTGAAATCGGTGAGCCGATAGCCCCGCAGGTTGTCATTGCAGCGATTGGTCACGATCAAGCAGCGGCTCGGGCTGTAGCTCCTTCCGCCACATTGGTCGCGCCGCCCCTGCCAGCAATAGGCTCTCTTGCGCAAGTTGGGCAGGCCGCTGGCGGGGCCCCAAGGAACCTGGTGGAACGCATGAGCTTCTGGCGCTTTTACCTCGACGGCGTGCAAGAAAGCTGGACGGTGTTTCTGTTCGGCCACCCTCAGCCTCCCGATCGCAACCTGTTCCCCAGCGCGCATAATTACTACCTTGATTTTGTGTATAATTTCGGCCTTGTTGCCATGCTGCCGTTGCTGGCACTCATCCTGCTGACCCTCTACAAGGTCCTGACGAATCTCGGCCGAATCTTTGCCGAACCTGGCATTTTGGCGGTGGCTGGAGTAGTGGCTTTTCTTTTGCTGGTCGACAATATTTTCAAAGTCGGCATGCGTCAGCCGTACTCTGGGATTGCAGCCTTTTTTCTGTGGGGTTTCCTGCTTTCCTGGCTGTCCCGAACAGGCAGGCAAGAGGCCGGCACACAGGGCCGCAACCCTACTAACTGATGGAACTCGTGATGAAAGTCTTGGTATTGGGCGTGACCGGAATGTTGGGTAGCGCAGTGTTCCGTGTTTTTGAAGACGATGCTGAGCACCAAGTCTGGGGCACCCTGCGCGCTACTTCGTCGCTTGGCCGTTTTCCGGCGAGCAGCCAGCCCCGCCTGTTGGCAGGGGTAGATGTGCTGGACGCCGACTCCCTGGCGGCGGCGTTTGCCAAGGTGCGCCCGGATGTCGTCATCAACTGCGTGGGGTTGATCAAGCAGCTTGCCGATGCCAACGATCCGCTGACCGCACTGCCGATCAATGCCATGTTGCCGCATCGCCTGGCGCGCCTGTGCGAGCTGGGTGGCGCCCGGTTGATTCACGTCAGCACCGATTGCGTCTTTTCGGGACGCAAAGGCAGCTATCTGGAGACAGACGTTTCGGATGCCGAAGACCTGTACGGCAAGTCCAAGTACATCGGCGAGCTGCACGACCTAGCCCACGTGATTACACTGCGTACCTCCATCATTGGCCATGAACTGGCATCCAGTTACGCGCTTGTGGACTGGTTCCTTGCCCAGCAGGGTGCTATCAAGGGGTTCACCAAGGCCGTTTTCTCCGGCTTGCCCACTGTCGAGCTGGCTCGGGTCATGAAAGACTTCGTTTTGCCGCGCGCCGGCTTGCATGGCTTGTATCATGTGGCCGCCGCGCCGATCGCCAAGTATGACTTGCTGCGCCTGGTGGCCGCCGAATACGGCAAGCAGGTCGAGATTCGCCCTGATGACAGCCTGGTGATCGACCGTTCGCTGGACGGTAGTCGCTTCCAGCAGGCGACCGGCTATGTTGCGCCCGCCTGGCCCGAGTTGGTCCGACGCATGCATCTCGGGCGATGATATCCAGGGTGAGCGTCTGGAGCGAGTAACACGCCGGGCACGAATGGCATCATATCGCCATGTATCTATTTCATTTCGTTCGGTCTGCGGGCCTTACGCACCAGTTGGGAAGGTTTTATGTTCGATGACAAGGTATTGATGATCACCGGAGGCACCGGTTCCTTCGGTCACACGGTGTTACGGCGTTTCCTCGATACCAATGTGCGTGAAATCCGCATTTTCTCGCGCGACGAGAAAAAGCAGGAAGACATGCGCATCGCCTTGGCCAATGACAAGGTCAAGTTCTACATCGGCGATGTCCGCGACAGCGACAGCCTCAAGCAGGCGATGGTCGGCGTCGACTACATCTTCCACGCTGCGGCCCTCAAGCAGGTGCCTTCGTGCGAGTTCTACCCGATGGAAGCCGTGCGCACCAACGTGATCGGTACCGAGAACGTGCTCAACGCGGCAATCGCCTGTGGCGTGAAGCGAGTGGTGGTTCTGTCTACCGACAAGGCGGTGTACCCGATCAACGCCATGGGCATTTCCAAGGCCATGGCCGAGAAGCTGGTAGTGGCCAAGTCGCGGATGATTCCCCAGGGCGGCACTGTGGTGTGCTCCACCCGCTACGGCAACGTCATGGCCTCCCGCGGCTCGGTGATTCCGCTGTTCATCGAGCAGATGCGCAGCGGCGAGCCGCTGACCGTGACCGACCCGGCCATGACGCGTTTTCTGATGTCCCTGGAAGACTCTGTAGACCTGGTGTTGCATGCCTTCGAACACGGCGAGCAGGGTGACCTGTTCGTGCAGAAGGCACCGGCCTCCACCGTGGGCGACCTGGCCCAAGCCCTGAAAGAGATGTTCGCCAGTGACAGCGCGCTGAGGGTCATCGGTACCCGCCATGGCGAGAAGCTCTACGAGTCGCTGGTGTCGCGCGAGGAAATGGCCAAGGCCGAAGACATGGGCCGCTACTACCGCATCCCGGCCGACAACCGCGACCTCAACTACAAGAAGTACTTCGTCGAGGGCGAGGAGAAGATCTCCGAACTCGAGGACTACACATCGCACAATACCGAGCGCCTGGACATCGAGGGCGTCAAGCAGTTGCTGCTGAAACTCGACTACATCAAGGAGCAACTGAATGCTTAAGGTCATGACCCTGGTCGGCACCCGCCCGGAGCTCATCAAGATGAGCCGGGTAATCGCCGAACTCGACCGCCAGGTCAGTCACGTGCTGGTGCACTCGGGGCAGAACTACGACTTCGAGCTCAACCAGGTGTTCTTCGATGACCTGGAAATCCGCAAGCCAGACCACTTCCTCGGTGCTGCCGGCGAAACTGCAGCGCAGACCATCGCCGAGGTGATCGCCAAGGCCGATGCGGTGTTCGAGCAGGAACAACCCGATGCGCTGCTGCTGTACGGTGACACCAACACCTGCCTGGCGGTGATCGCCGCCAAGCGCCGCAAGATCCCGGTTTTTCACATGGAAGCCGGCAACCGCTGCTTCGACCAGCGTGTGCCAGAAGAGCTGAACCGCAAGGTGCTCGACCACCTTTCGGACATCAACATGGTGCTGACCGAGCATGCCCGTCGCTACCTGATTGCCGAAGGCATCCGCCCGGAAACCATCATCAAGACCGGCTCCCACATGCATGAAGTGCTCGAGTACTATATGCCGAAGATCGAAGCCTCCGACGTGCTTGCCCGCAGCGGCCTGGAGGCCGGCAAGTTCTTTATCGTCAGCGCCCATCGCGAAGAAAACGTCGACAGCCCGAACAACCTGCGCGACTTGCTGGCTACCCTGCGTGCGCTGGTGGAGCAATATGGCTACCCGGTGATCGTTTCGACCCACCCGCGCACCCGCAAGCGCCTGGAAAGCCTGGGCGAGAGCCTCGATCATCCGCTGATTCGCTTCGTCAAGCCGTTCGGGCTGCTGGATTACATAAAGCTGCAGATGTCGGCGTTCTGCGTGTTGTCCGACAGCGGAACCATCACCGAAGAAGCCTCGCTGCTCAACCTGCCGGCGGTAACCCTGCGCAATGCCCACGAACGCCCCGAAGGCATGGATGAAGGCACGCTGATCATGAGCGGCCTGAAGGCCGAGTCGGTACTGAGCGCTGTGAAGGTGATCACCAGCCAGCACCAGGCCGGCCAACGGCAGATTCCGGTCGTGCCGGACTACGAGGGCGGCCCGGTATCGCAGCAGGTGGTACGGGTGGTGCTCAGCTATACGGATTACATCAACCGTACCGTCTGGCGTAAGTCCTGAGTGGCGGGCGTGGCTGAACGGGTGCTGCTGACTGGCGCCACAGGTTTCGTTGGCGCAGCCGTGGCCAGGCGTTTGCTGGCTGACGGCGGATGTGAGCTGATTTGCCCTGTGCGCAACGATGCTGCGAGCGTGCCGGCCGCGGCGCAGGCTGTGGTGTGTCGCGATTTTGCTGTCAACGATGGTTGGCAGGCAGCCTTGCAGGGCGTCGATGTAGTGGTCCACTGCGCCGCACGCGTGCATGTGATGAACGACAACGAGGCCGACCCCCTGGCAGCGTTTCGCCACGTCAACGTGGCGGGTACCGTCAACCTGGCCCGCCAAGCTGCGGCTGCCGGTGTCCGGCGTTTTGTCTTCGTCAGTTCGATCAAGGTCAATGGCGAGGGCACCGCGCCTGGGGCCGACTACCGTGCAGATGATGCACCGGCCCCTCAAGACCCTTATGGGGTGTCCAAGCATGAAGCCGAACAGCAGTTGCTGCAGCTTGCCGAGCAGGGCTTGATCGAGGTGGTGATCGTGCGCCCGGTGCTGGTCTATGGGCCCGGCGTGAAGGCCAACTTTTTGTCGATGATGCGCTGGCTGGACCGCGGTGTGGTGCTGCCATTCGGCGCCATCGACAACCGCAGAAGCCTGGTCGCACTGGATAACCTAGTGGACCTGGTGATCACTTGCACTACCCACCCGGCAGCGGCCAACCAGGTATTTTTGGTCAGCGATGGTGAAGACCTGTCCACTACCCAGCTGCTGCGCCGCATGGCCAATGCGCTGGGAAAACCGGCCAGGTTGTTGCCGGTTCCAGCATGGATGTTACGCCTGGCTGCCACCTGCCTGGGACGCAAGGCGCTGGCCCAGCGCCTGTGCGGTTCATTGGCGGTCAATACCGATAAGACTCGCACACTGCTTGGCTGGACTGCGCCGGTCACGGTGGATGCAGCGCTCAAGGCCACGGCCCGGCATTATCAGGATTCCCTACGCAAATGATTTACTGGTTACTCCCGCTCGTGGCGGTCTTCTCTCTGGCGATGACTGCCTTGCTGCGCCGTTATGCCCTGGCGCGCAGCATCATCGACATTCCCAATGCCCGCAGCTCCCACAGCCTGCCGACCCCCCGTGGGGGCGGCGTGGCGATTGTCGTGGCGTTCCTGCTGGCGCTGCCGCTGCTGGCCTGGGGGGGGCTGCTCGACAGTGCGGCGCTGTTCGCCCTGTTTGGCGCCGGGCTGTTGGTGGCAGTGATCGGCTTCATGGATGACCATGGCCATATCGCCGCGCGCTGGCGCCTGCTCGGGCATTTCTGCGCTGCCATCTGGGCGCTGGCCTGGCTCGGCGGCCTGCCACCGCTGCAGGTGTTCGGTTTCACCCTGGCAATGGGCTGGCTCGGTCATGTACTGGCTGCGTTCTATCTGGTGTGGATGCTCAACCTGTACAACTTCATGGACGGCATCGACGGCATCGCCAGCGTCGAGGCGATTACCGCTTGCCTGGGTGCCTGCCTGCTGTACCTGGTGGGGGGCGCTGACCAGCTAATCTGGGCGCCACTGTTGCTGGCCGGGGCGGTTCTGGGGTTCCTGTTCTGGAACTTCCCGCCGGCGCGGATCTTCATGGGCGATGCCGGCAGTGGTTTCCTGGGTATGGTGCTCGGGGTGCTGACGTTGCTGGCCGCCTGGCAGTCCAGCGAACTGCTTTGGGGCTGGCTGATCCTGCTTGGGGTGTTCGTGGTCGATGCCACCTTCACCCTGCTACGCCGCCTGCTCAGGGGCGAGAAAGTCTACGAGGCGCACCGCAGCCATGCCTACCAGTTCGCCTCGCGGCGCTTGCGGCGACACCTGCCGGTGACCCTTGGGGTGCTGGCGATCAACCTGTTGTGGTTGTTGCCGGTGGCGGTGGCGGTAGTCGTGCAGCAGATCGATGGTCTGGCCGGCCTGCTGCTCGCCTACGCGCCGTTGCTCGCCCTGGCATGGTTCTACCGCGCGGGCACCCAAGAAGTATGACAAAGTGTCGGCCTTGACCGACACACGTGCACCTACCGTGCTATCTGGAGTTAACGTCATTTCCCGCGGGATGCGGGGGCGGGACAAGTCTGATGATGGAAAAACTGAGAACAGGCCTGTTAGGCCTGCCACGTCGCTACAAGCGGGCACTGCAGGTACCCGTCGATCTGCTGTTGGTCTGGCTGGCGCTGTGGATGTCGTTCGTTGTGCGCCTGGGGTGGGATGACGCAGGTCTGCCCTTCCTGAGCCATCCGTGGCTGTACCTGGCCGCGCCGGTCATCGCCATACCCATCTTCATCCGTTTTGGGATGTATCGGGCAGTCATGCGTTATTTCGGTAACGATGCCCTGATGGTCATCTTCAAGGCGGTCACCCTGTCGTCGCTGATGCTGGCGCTGGTTGTCTACTGGTATAGCAACCATACCACCCTGGTTCCGCGCTCGATCGTGTTCAACTACTGGTGGTTGAGTCTGGTCATGCTCGGCGGGCTTCGTCTGCTGATGCGCCACTATTTTATGGGCGACTGGTTCGCTGCCACCCAGCACGTACCTTTCGCCAACCGCGACGACGGCCAGGTGCGTGTTGCCATCTACGGCGCCGGTGCAGCAGGCAACCAACTGCTGGCGGCCCTGCGCATGGGCCGCTCGATGCGCCCGGTGGCGTTCATCGACGACGACCCGGGCATCGCCGACCGGGTCATTTCCGGTTTGCAGGTGTTCAAGCCAGGCAAGATCCAGCGCATGATCGATGCCACCGGCGCCCAGGAAATCCTCATGGCCATTCCGTCGGCCAGCCGCGCCCGCCGGCGCGAGATTCTCAACGACCTGGAGGCCTTCCCGCTGCATGTGCGCAGCGTCCCGGGCCTGATGGACCTGGCCAGCGGCCAGGTCAAGGTGGACGACATCCAGGAAGTCGATATCGCCGACCTGCTGGGGCGCGATGCGGTACCGCCCGAGGAGGGCCTGCTGCAGCGCTGCATTACCGGCAAGGTGGTGCTGGTAACGGGGGCCGGTGGCTCCATCGGCTCGGAGCTGTGCCGGCAGATCATGGGCCTGGGCCCGACCACGCTGCTGCTGTTCGAACACAGCGAGTTCAACCTTTACAGCATCCTCAGCGAGCTGGAGCAGCGCTGCCAGCGCGAATCGCTGAGTGTGCGCCTGCTGCCGATCCTGGGCTCGGTGCGCGACGCCGGCAAGCTGTTGCACGTGATGCAGACCTGGCAGGTACAGACCGTCTACCACGCGGCCGCCTACAAGCACGTGCCAATGGTCGAGCACAACATCGCCGAAGGCGTACTGAACAATGTCATGGGCACCTTGCACGCGGCGCAGTCGGCGTTGCAGGCCGGGGTGGCCAACTTCGTGCTGATCTCCACCGACAAGGCGGTGCGGCCCACCAATGTGATGGGCAGCACCAAGCGTTTGGCCGAGATGACCCTGCAGGCCCTGAGCCGCGAGAGTTCTCCCGTACTGCTGGGCGACAGCCACCATGTGCCGCGGATCAACTCGACCCGCTTCACCATGGTGCGCTTCGGTAACGTGCTGGGGTCCTCCGGTTCGGTGATTCCGCTGTTTCGCAAGCAGATCAAGGCCGGTGGCCCGCTGACCGTGACCCATCCGAAGATCACCCGCTACTTCATGACCATCCCCGAGGCGGCGCAGCTGGTGATTCAGGCAGGCTCCATGGGGCAGGGCGGTGACGTGTTCGTGCTGGACATGGGCGAGCCGGTGAAAATCGTCGAGCTGGCGGAGAAGATGATTCACCTGTCGGGTTTGAGCGTGCGCAACGAGCGCAACCCTGCTGGCGACATCGCTATCGAGTTCAGCGGCCTGCGCCCAGGTGAGAAACTCTACGAGGAACTGCTGATTGGTGACAACGTCGACGCCACCCGTCACCCGATGATCATGAGCGCCCATGAGGATCACCTGCCCTGGGAGGTGCTTAAACAGCGCCTGGAGCAGTTGCTGGCTTCGGTCGCGGACGATGACTACGGGCGTGTACGGCAGTTGCTGCGCGAGACGGTCAGTGGCTATACGCCCGATGGCGAAATTGTCGACTGGATATACCAGCAGCGGCGATTGGAGCCCTGATTCCGAAAAAGCCCGGCCATCTGCCGGGTTTTTTTGTAGGTATTTTTACCTGGTTCAACCCTTTGAATTATCTGGAAAAAGTTGCTTGTGGTGGGCTGTTTGCGCAGCGCGAATGGCGTGGCTAGGGTTGGCTGGGCAACCAAGAAGGTTGCATACCCTACCGACTCAAGGAGTGTCGAACCATGCGCAATACCGTCCTCAGCTACCTGTTGCTCCCGCTGCTGGGCCTGTCGTTTTCCTTGCAGGCCGCACCTCCGTCGACGAACCTGCCAGCTACCGAGGTCACTGCGCCGTCAATGGGCATGGCAAGCGATCAGCCCGGCACTGCCACGCTCGACCTGAACAGCGCCGATGCCGGCACCTTGCAGCGTGAGCTCAACGGCATCGGCAAGGCCAAGGCCGAAGCCATCGTCGCCTACCGGGACGCCAATGGCCCATTCACTTCGGTGGATGAGCTGCTGGAGATCAAGGGAATCGGCAATGCGCTGCTGGAGCGCAACCGTGACAAGCTGATGATCAAGTAATTACGCCCATGGCCGGTCATCTCCCGCAGGAGTGGCCGGCCTGCTGTGTGTCAGCGGTCCTGGGCTTCCTTGGCGTCCATTTCGGCATTGCGCTCATGGACCTTTTTCAACTGTTCCTCGGTCAACGGCAGCTTCTTGGCCGTATCACGCAACATCATCAGCCCGCCGACGATCGAGCCGAGGGCAACTATCAGTATCAACCAGGCATACCAAGGCATCGATGTTCTCCTGCAAAGCGTGTGGGGCGGCGCTTGTAGAACATTCGAACCGCGTGCGCCAGCGATGGTTCAATTATAGGATTGGCCACCGCCACGGCCAATTGTTCGTGACCTGTGGCCCCCAAAGCCTGCCCCACTTCGTTTACAATGCGCGCCGTTCAAGACTTGCCAAGAGACCGCCGCCCATGCCCGCCTGCCAGACGCCCCTGATCGTCGCCCTGGATTTCCCCACCCGTGAAGCCGCCCTGAAGCTGGCCGACCAGCTCGACCCCGCGCTGTGCCGGGTGAAAGTCGGCAAGGAGCTGTTCACCAGCAGTGCGTCCGGCATCGTCGAGACGCTGTGCGGCAAGGGCTTCGAGGTGTTCCTCGACCTGAAATTCCACGATATCCCCAATACCACCGCCATGGCGGTCAAGGCAGCAGCCGAGATGGGCGTGTGGATGGTCAACGTGCACTGCTCCGGCGGCCTGCGCATGATGTCGGCCTGCCGCGAAGAGCTGGCCAAGCGCAGCGGCCCGCAGCCGCTGCTGATCGGTGTGACCGTGCTGACCAGCATGGAACGCGAGGACCTGGCGGGTATCGGCCTGGACGTCGACCCGCAGGAGCAGGTGCTGCGCCTGGCGGCGCTGGCGCAGAAGGCCGGCATGGACGGCCTGGTGTGTTCGGCCCTGGAAGCCCCGGCACTGAAGGCTGCGCACCCGTCGCTGCAACTGGTGACCCCGGGTATTCGCCCGGCCGGCAGCGCCCAGGACGACCAGCGCCGTATCCTCACCCCGCGCCAGGCACTGGATGCCGGCTCCGACTACCTGGTAATCGGCCGCCCGATCAGCCAGGCAGCTGACCCGGCCCAGGCGCTGGCGGCGGTGGTGGCAGAGATTCGTGGTTAACCGCTGACGGCCTCATCGCCGGCAAGCTGGCTCCTACAGGAGCGGGGCTTGCTGGCGATGCCTCACACCTTCAACACCAGCTTGCCGAAGTTCTCCCCGCTGAACAGCTTGAGCAGTGTTTCGGGGAAGGTCTCAAGCCCCTCCACCACATCCTCCTTGCTCTTCACCTTGCCACTGGCCAGCCAGCCGGCCATCTCCTGTGCGGCTTTGCCGTATTCCTTCACGTGGTCCATCACCACAAAGCCTTCCATGCGCGCGCGGTTCACCAGCAGCGAAAGGTAGTTGGCCGGGCCCTTGACTGCCTCCTTGTTGTTGTACTGGCTGATGGCGCCACAAATCACCACCCGTGCCTTGAAGTTCAAACGCGACAGCACCGCGTCCAGAATGTCGCCGCCAACGTTGTCGAAATACACATCGACGCCCTTGGGGCATTCACGCTTCAGGCCCGCCAACACATCCTCGGCCTTGTAGTCGATCACCCCGTCAAAGCCCAGCTCGTCCTTGAGGTACTGGCACTTCTGCGCGCCGCCGGCAATGCCGACCACGTGGCAGCCCTTGAGCTTGGCGATCTGCCCGGCGATGCTACCGACCGCGCCGGCAGCGCCGGAAATCACCACGGTTTCGCCGGCCTTGGGCTGGCCGACCTCCAGCAGGGCGAAGTAGGCGGTCATGCCGGTCATGCCCAGCGCCGACAGGTAGCGCGGCAG
The DNA here is from genome assembly GCF_019139835.1 of Pseudomonas xanthosomatis. Lineage (NCBI taxonomy): Bacteria > Pseudomonadati > Pseudomonadota > Gammaproteobacteria > Pseudomonadales > Pseudomonadaceae > Pseudomonas > Pseudomonas xanthosomatis. The sequence continues at coordinate 2,369,098 of NZ_CP077075.1, forward strand.
CGGGGCCAGATGCGGGTCGATCTTGTGCAGGCCCTGGGGCTCGCCGGTGAAGTAATCCTGTACGCCAAGGGCGCCGCTGACATGGTCGCCGGCTTTGTAGTCGGGGTGTTTCGAGGCCACTACCTCGCCCACGCCGAGGGCGCGCATCACCTGGCCAAGGCCCACCGGCGGGATATACGACTTGCCTTCGTTCATCCAGCCACGCATGGCCGGGTCCAGCGACAGGTAGAGGTTTTTCACCAGCACCTGACCCTCAGCCGGCTCGGCAGCCGGCACCTGCTCGTAGGTGAAGTCTTCGCGGCGCACGGCGCCGACCGGGCGTTGGCTGAGCAGGAAGCGGCGGTTGGTATGGGGCATGGCGAATTCTCCTGAAACGGGGCATGGGGGTTGATGATCGACCGCGCTGATGCGCTGCGTCACGCAAGATCACCGGCAACGATAGTAGTACAACCGCGCCCCTGATGATGCTGCCCAGGCCGACGCGGCCCTGACTAGACTCAGCCCCGACCCTAATGCCTGGCAGTTAATGAAATTGGGGCCGCTGTGCGGCCCTTCGCGGGCAAGCCCGCTCCCACAGGGGACGCGCAAGGTTTCAAGATGGCGCTGTACCTGTAGGAGCGGGCTTGCCCGCGAAGGGCTGCGAAGCAGCCCCATTTATGACGCTACTGATTGGCATTAGCCCCGACCCGATCTTTCATTGCAGGAGCCCGTGATGAGCATGACTTTCTCCGGCCAGGTCGCCCTGGTCACCGGTGGTGCGGCCGGTATTGGTCGCGCCACGGCCCAGGCGTTTGCTAACGAAGGCCTGAAGGTGGTGGTGGCTGACCGCGATGCCGCCGGTGGCGAAGCCACGGTAGCACTGATTCGCCAAGCCGGCGGCGAGGCGCTGTTCGTGGCCTGTGATGTCACCAAAGACAGCGATGTACGCCAGCTCCACGAGCAAGCCATCCAGGCCTATGGCCGCCTGGACTACGCCTTCAACAACGCTGGCATCGAGATAGAAAAGGGCCGCCTGGCCGAGGGCAGCGAAGCCGAGTTCGACGCGATCATGGGCGTCAACGTCAAGGGCGTATGGCTGTGCATGAAGTACCAGTTGCCGCTGCTGCTGGCCCAGGGCGGCGGGGCAATCGTCAACACAGCCTCGGTGGCCGGCTTGTCGGCAGCCCCCAAGATGAGCATCTATGCCGCCTCCAAGCATGCGGTGATCGGCCTGACCAAGTCGGCGGCCATCGAGTACGCGAAAAAAGGCATTCGGGTGAATGCGGTATGCCCGGCGGTGATCGATACCGACATGTTCCGCCGTGCCTACGAAGCCGACCCGCGCAAGGCCGAGTTCGCGGCGGCGATGCACCCGGTGGGGCGTATCGGCAAGGTGGAGGAGATCGCCAGTGCGGTGCTGTACCTGTGCAGCGATGGCGCGGCGTTCACCACCGGCCATAGCCTGACCGTCGACGGTGGTGCGCTGGCGATCTGAGCCTTCTTGCTGAATTGAGCGGTAGCGGGGGAGCGGGCTTGCCCCGCGATGGGGCCCGCACGGGATCATCGCGGGGCAAGCCCGCTCCCACGGTGTCATTCAATCCAACGGCAACCGCCGCCGATGTCGCCTACGGGCAGGCCCGGCGGGCCCAGGCGCTGTTCCGGCACGCAAGGCGACCTCCATCAGCCTGAAAGCGACACGCTCATAGCCAAATGACACCATTCTGGCGCCAAGCCCTTGTGACAGGGGCGCAGGGGTTGTCACTCTGTTGATAAAGGTCGGGGGCCGCTTGGCGGTTGCCCGCGCAACGGGAGGATCGCTGATGGCAACGCGCAGACAGGGTGTTCTGGCCAACCTGGGCATGGCCCGCAAGCTCGGCCTGGGCTTTGCCCTGGTGCTGCTGCTGACCCTGGTGGTGGCCGCCCTCGGCGTCTACGCCCTGAGCCACGTTGGCCAACGTTTCGACGGCCTGCGCCAGATGGCCCAGTTCAATACCGACCTGCTGCGCCTGCGCCAGCACGAGCAGGCCTTTGCCCTGCGCTCCGACATCAAGGAGGCCGACGCCCTGCGCAGCGGCTTGCAGGCCCTGAGTGAACGCGCCCGCAGCCTGCCGGCGCTGGCCGCTGCCGAGGGCGAACTGGCCGCCTACGGCCAGGCTTTCGATCAGTTCGTCCAGGCGGTACAGGCCAAGGAGCTGGCGCTGGACATGGCCAGCTGGTCGGTCTCCAGCGTCGCCAACAACCTCGATGTGCTGCAGTCGGGCCTGGCCGACGACGGCGCCTATACCCTCAAGCAGTCTCAAGGCCAGCAGGGCAGCGAGTTTCTCGAGCAGTCCGCCCAGGTGGCGCAGGTGTCGCGGCTGATGCTGCAGGCCATGGATGAGGCCCGCGTGCGCCTGGAGCAGAGCCGCAAGGGCAGCGAGGAGGGTGGCCAGGGGCGCATCGCCCAGACCGTCGAGGCCGCAGGGCTGGTGGAGCAGCTCAAGGGCAGCATCGACGATGCCGGCTACCAGAGCGTACTCGGCGAGGTGGCCGGGCACATTGCCAGTTTCTCCGACAAGCTCAACGAATACACCGACCTGCTCGGCCAGGAGCAGGGCATCAAGGCGCAGCTGCAGGCGCGCGCCGGGCAAGCCACCGCCCGGGTCGACCAGGCGTACGCCGCCCAGGAGCAAGCCATGCAGGCCGAGCTTGCGCGCAATGCCGTGGCGATCATGGTCGCCACCGGCCTTGCGCTGCTGGTGGGCATGCTGGCCGCCTGGCTGATCACCCGTGCAGTGGTGGCGCCGCTGCGCCGGGTGATCGAGCGCGCCCGGCGCATCGCCGCAGGCGAGCTGGCGATCGAGGCCGAGGCGCCGCGCAAGGACGAGGTGGGGCAGTTGCAGCAGGCCATGCAGCAGATGGCTGAAGGCCTTACCGGCATTGTCGGTGGCCTGCAGCAGGGTATCGAGCAACTGGCCGGCAGCGCCCAGGCGCTGTCGGCGGTGACCGAGCAGACCAACCGCGAGGTCGGTAGCCAAAAGGACGAAACCGAGCAGGTGGCCACCGCCATGCAGCAGATGACCGCCACCGTGCACGATGTGGCGCGCAACGCCGAGCAGGCGGCTCAGGCGGCCCAGGCCGCCGACGACAAGGTCGGCAGCGGGCAGGAGGTGGTGCGCCAGAGCATGCAGCGCATCGAGCAACTGGTGACGGCGGCTGAAACCGCCAGCAGCGGCATCGACAGCCTCAGCGCCGAGATTCACACCATCGGTGACGTGCTGGAGGTGATCAAGAGCGTCGCCGAGCAAACCAACCTGCTGGCACTCAACGCAGCCATCGAAGCGGCCCGGGCCGGCGAGCAGGGGCGCGGTTTTGCCGTGGTGGCCGACGAGGTACGGGCCCTGGCCCGGCGTACCCGGCAGTCAACCGAAGAGATCGAGCGCCTGGTGGCCAGCCTGCGTGGCAATGCCCAGCAGTCGGTGACGCAGATTCGTGGCAGCACCGAGCTGGTGCGCCTGGCGGTGGCCGATGCGCTGCAGACCGAAAGCGCACTGGGCAGCATTGCGGCGGCGGTGTCGTTGATCCAGCAGATGAACCAGCAAATCGCCGCCGCCGCCGAGCAGCAGAGTTCGGTGGCCGAGGAAATCAGCCGCAGCGTCACGCAGATTCGCGGCAGCGCCGATCAGGCAGCGTTGGCCATGGCCGACAACGCCCGCTCAAGCATCGAGCTGGCGCGGTTGGGGGATGACCTGAAGGGGATGGTCGGGCATTTCAGGTTGTAAGGGGCTGCCTGCCCCGGCCCCATCGCGGGCAAGCCCGCTCCCACAGGGGGCGAAGCCGATTGCTACGGGGCTTTCAGATCAACTCCCAGCTGATCGGCGTACCGCGCTTTATCGCCTGCCGGGCACGCCGGCCCATGACCTGGTCGACATGCTTGGGCGCAAGCCCAAGCCCCGGGCGGATGATGCGCACGTTGGCCGGCGACAGCAGCTCGCCCTCGGCAATGTCCTCGCTGGCATACAGCGAGCGGCGAAACACCCGGCTCTTTTCCTCGGCCGGCGTGGCTCCGTAGCTGACCGTGCCGATCGACTGCCAGGCGCGTTCGGTTTCCACCACCAGTTGCTGCATTTCGCCAGGTTCCATCGAAAAAGCACTGTCCACGCCGCCGTCCGCACGGTCGAGGGTGAAGTGCTTTTCGATCACCGTCGCACCCAGGGCAACGCTGGCAACGGACACCCCGACCCCCAGGGTATGGTCCGAAAGCCCCACCTGGCAGCCGAACAGTTCGCGCAGGTGCGGGATGGTCGAGATATTGGTGTTCTGCGCTGATGCCGGGTAGGTGCTGGTGCACTTGAGCAGCACCAGGTCGCGGCAACCGGCTCCGCGGGCGGCTTGCACCAGCTCCTCAAGCTCCGCCACGCTGGCCATCCCGGTGGAGACGATCATCGGCTTGCCGGTGGCGGCAACCCGGCGAATCAACGGCAGGTCGGTGTTTTCGAACGAGGCGATCTTGTAGCAGGGCACGTCCAGCGTTTCGAGAAAGTCCACGGCCTTGGCGTCGAACGGCGTGCTGAAGGCGATCATGCCCAGCTCCCTGGCCCTGTCGAAAATTGGCTGATGCCACTCGTAGGGCGTCGCCGCCCGTTGATACAGCTCATACAACGACACCCCGGCCCACAGGCTGCCCGGGTCGCTGATGTGGAATTCCCGCTCGTTCAGGTCGAGGGTCATCGAGTCGGCAGTGTAGGTCTGGATCTTCAGGGCATGGGCCCCCGAGCGGGCAGCGGCCTCGACGATCTCCAGCGCCCGCTGCAGCGACTGGTTGTGGTTCCCCGACATTTCCGCAATCACCAACGGTGGGTGCTGCGGGCCGATGGCGCGGTGGGCAATCTTGAATTCAGACATCACGCTTGAGCTTCCTGATGAATCGGGTGTGGTCGACGTCGAAGCCTGCCGCCTTGAACAACCCATTGGAGGGCATATTGCCGCCTTTGACCTGGGCGTGCACACCTGTCACCTCGGGGTGCCGCGCAACCAGCCAGCCCAGCGCGCAGCGCAGCAGGTCGATGCCACGGCAGGGCAGGGCTGCATCGGGAACCTTGTAGATCGAGACTTCGGCTTCATCGGCTTGAACATCGAAGCGCACCACGCCCGCCGGCTGCCCCTCGACTTCACCGATCAGCAGGTGCCGCTGCGGGTCGGCCAGCACCCCGTCGAGCCATCGGCAGTGGTCTGCCCAGGCAATTTCATCGCAATTATTGGATACCGCACGTATGGCCGCGTGGTTTCGCCAGCTGTGCAGCGCGACGGCATCGCGCTGCTCGGCCACACGCATCGAAATACCCGTGCAACCCATGTGTCCGGCGATACGCAGCCGGCCGGCGCCATCGACTGCGGCCATCCCATTGATGGACAGCAGCCGACGCAGCGCCGGGTTGCCGATAAGGGCCTGCAGGTGCAGTTTCAATGTCTCTGCCAGGTTGTCCGCAACCTCGATGCTGTAGAGCAGCCCGTGGCCTGCCGCATCCTTGAGCTGTTGCGTCTGGTTGGCGGCAGTGCTCAGCGCCAAGGTGGGCAAGCCTAAGCAGCAGCGCTCCCAGCAGGCAATGCCGCCTGCGCCGATGGCCAGGTCCGCTTTGCTCATCAGTTCGGCCATGGCCGGTGTTTGTACATGGCAGGTATACCCCTGCGCCTGGCACAGCGCTTCGATGGCCAGCCGCTTCGGGTGCTGCTCGCCAATCACCACATCGACCTGCACGCCGGGCAGGGCCAGTTCGGCCAGTACAGCCAGGGCCTTGCCAGTGAAGTCCTGTGCGTCCATGCCGCCAAAGAACACCAGCAGCCGCTTGAGCGCACCGGTGCGTGGCTGCGCGGTCTTGCCCAGCAAGCGAAACTCTTCGCGCAACAGGGCAAAGCGCGGGCCCAGCAGCAGTTGGCAGGCTTGGGGCACCTTGCCTTGATAGCGGGTGTGCAGGTCGGTGTAGAAGTTCTGGTCCAGCAGCACATCGCACTCATGCTGACGGTCGGCAAGGTCATCGATGACCAGGATGCGCCGTACTGCAGGCCTTAGCAGCGTCTCCCAGCGGGCATCGAGTGCGTAGTGATCGACCACCAGCCAGTCCCAGCGGGTGCCTTGCAGGGCCGCCAGGCTGTCAGCCGCGTCGCCAGGCTGGCTGGCACCCAGCCAGTTGCCGTGGGCCAGCTCCGTGTCGCAAGGCTGGTCAGGGTGAAGGGGCAGGGGGATCAGGCTGTGACCACGTGCCTGCACCCACTGAACGAGGTAGGCCGGCAGGCCGCGGCACAGGAACACGCAGCGCCCACCACGCTTTGCCAGCGTATCGGCCAGGGTCAGGCAGCGCACCAGGTGCCCGGTGCCGATCTGCAGCCCGGCATCCACACGAAAGGCGATGTTCACGCCTGCGCCCCGGCTTGTGCCTGGATGGCCTTGAAGATCAGCTCGGCACGCACCCAGTCATCCATGTCGTCGATGTCCTGAACCCGCCAGCGCGGGAGCCGTACCGGCGTTGAATGGGCATCGAAGATGCGCAATTGTTGCAGCCAGGCGTCCGGGCGTCCCCAGTAGAACTGCGCTGCATCGTGCAGGGCAGCCGGCAGGTCCTGGGAGCGGGTCGGGAAGTGTTCGGGGAACAGCATGCCCAGCCCGCCTTCAGGCAGGGCCTGAAAGGCGCGAAACACCGAGGAGGCAAATTCGGTAACCGAAAACGCGTAGGCCCAGTTGCCCGACTGCAGTGCCTCCAGGCCCCGGGACAAGTCGGCAGGGTGCAGCAGTGGGGCGGTCGCGTAAATGCAGCACAGCGCATCGAAGGCAACGCCTTGCTGCTGCAGCCACTTTGCTGCATGGGCCACCACCTCGGTGGTGCCGGCGTGGTCGTCGGATAGCTCGGGCGGCCGTACGAAGGGTGTTTCGGCCCCGTAAGCACGGGCCAGCTCGGCAATTTCCAGGTCATCGGTCGAGACGATGATCCGCTCGAACAACCCGCTTTGCTGCGCCGCCAGGATCGACCAGGCGATCATCGGGCGGCCGCAGAACGGTTTTATGTTCTTGCGCGGGATGCGTTTGCTGCCACCCCGGGCAGGAATTACTGCAATGTTCACCGCAAAGCCTCGCGCAACGTGTTGACCACGTGTAACTGCTGCTCATCGGTAAGTTCGTAGAACAACGGCAGGCTGAACGCTTCGCTGAAATACCGCTCGGCCTCCGGGAAGTCGCCAGGGCCGAAGCCCAGTGCGCGGTAGTACGGCTGGGTGTGCACCGGAATGTAATGCACCTGCACCCAGATCCCGGCGGCGCGCAGGGTGTTGAATAGCTCCAGCCGGCGCTCGGCGGGTACCCGGATCGGGTACAGGTGCCAGGCCGACTCTTCGCAGGCTTGTGGCCGCACCAGCGGCAGGTCGGCCAGCAGGGCGTGGTATTGGCGCACCAGCTGCCGGCGACGGGAAATGAACGCATCCAGGCGGGCCATCTGGCTGACCCCCAGGGCGGCCTGCAGGTTGGTCATGCGGTAGTTGAAGCCCAGTTCGACCTGCTGATACTCCCAGGCACCTGCAGGCTCGCTGACCAGTTGTTCGGGGCCCTGGGCGATGCCGTGGGAACGCAGCCTGGCAAGGCGTTTGGCCAGGGCGGTGTCGTTTGTGGTCAACAGGCCGCCTTCGGCGGTGGTGATGATTTTCACCGGGTGGAAACTGAACACGGTGATGTCGCTGTACTGGCAGGCGCCCACGGGCACACCTTGATAGCTGGCACCCACGGCATGGGAGGCGTCTTCGATGACGGCAAAGCCATACTCTTGCGCCAATGCGGCGATGGCCTGCATGTCGCAGCTGCGCCCGGCGAAGTGCACCGGGATGACCACCTTGGGCAGGCGCCCGGTTTCGCGCGCGGCCTTGAGTTTCATGGCCAGTTTTTTCGCGCAGAGGTTCAAGGTGGCGGGGTCGATATCGACGAAATCGACATCAGCGCCGCAATAGCGTGCGCAGTTGGCGCTGGCCACGAAGGTGTTGGGGCTGGTCCAGACCAGATCGCCCGGCCCGACGCCCAGGGCCAGACAGGCGATATGCAGGGCGGAGGTTGCGTTGCACACCGCCACCCCATGGCTGGCCTGGCAGGCTTGGGCCACGGTGCTTTCGAATTCGGCGATACCGGGGCCCTGGGTCAACCAGGTCGACTGGAGTACCTCGACCACTGCCGAGATGTCCGCATCAGTAATATTTTGTCGACCGTATGGAATCATAAGCCTGCCACGTCACATGTTTGCCGGGTGAGGGTGGCTATGGTAACCGCCACAGCTCCTGTGCAGGGTATCGGCAGGCAAAGGCCGATCCTGAGGGGGCTGCGGCGAATCGATGGGGGCAACTGTCTGGTATGGCCTGTACCGGCTAGCCCTTGCGCGGGCTCAGGATCAGCAAGGTGATCACGCCGGCCACGATGCCCCAGAACGCCGAACCGATGGAGAACAACGTCAGCCCCGAGGCCGTCACCATGAAGGTGATAAGCGCTGCCTCGCGCTCGCGGGCCTCGCCCATGGCCACGCTGAGGCCGTTCATGATCGAGCCGAACAGCGCCAGTGCGGCGATCGACAGCACCAGTTCCTTGGGCAGGGCGCCGAACAGGGCTGCCAGGGTGGCGCCGAAGATGCCGGCAATGCCGTAGAAAATCCCGCACCACACCGCTGCGGTGTAGCGCTTGTTCGGGTCTTCATGGGCATGCGGGCCGGTGCAGATGGCCGCGCTGATGGCCGCCAGGTTGATGCCGTGGGAGCCGAACGGTGCCAGCAGCAGCGAGGCAAGGCCGGTGGCCGAGATCAGCGGCGAGGCCGGCACCTGGTAACCATCGGCGCGCAGCACCGCGACGCCGGGCATGTTCTGTGAAGTCATCGCCACCACGAACAGCGGGATACCGATGCTGATGGTCGCCGCCAGCGAGAAGCTCGGCGTGGTCCATACCGGGGTCGCCACCTCCAGCTTGAAGCCGCTGAAGTTCAGCAGCCCCAGCGCGCCGGACAGCGCGGTACCCACCAGCAGCGCGGCCAGCACGCAGTAGCGCGGGGCCAGGCGCTTGGCCACCAGGTAGCTGATGAACATCGCCAGTACCAGCAGGGTCTGGTGCTGCACGGCAACGAAAATCTCGCTGCAGATGCGGAACAGGATGCCGGCCAGCAGCGCCGAGGCCAGTGACGCCGGGATGCGCCGCACCAGCCGTTCGAAGCTGCCGGTCACTCCGCAGATCAGCACCAGCAGGGCGCAAGTGATGTAGCCGCCGATGGCTTCGCCGTAGCTCACCCCGCCCAGGCTGGTGATCAGCAGCGCCGCACCCGGCGTCGACCAGGCCACGGTGACCGGCGTGCGATAGCGCAGTGACAGGCCGATGGTGCATACCGCCATGCCGATCGACAGCGCCCAGATCCACGAGGAGATCTGCCCCTGGGTCAAACCGGCGGCCTGGCCTGCCTGGAACATCAACACCAAGGTACTGGTATAGCCGGTCAGCATGGCGATGAAGCCGGCGACGACCGCCGAGGGGGAGCTGTCCGCGAGGGGCCGCAAGCGGGCGGAGGTGACTTCGGTCATGGAGGGAATTCCTTGTACAGGTGTAAGCAGTTTTTTCAGGCTACCGCTGCCTGGCGTGATCCTTGCCATACAGCAGGCATTGCATTTAGCCGTACAGTCGCCAACTATTGGCGACTACTGCGCAATTGCGTTAAAGGGGAGGGGCGATGTACAAGGTCTATGGGGATTACCAGTCGGGCAACTGCTACAAGGTGAAGCTGATGCTCAGCCTGCTGGGCCGCCCGTACGAGTGGCACGCGGTGGACATTCTCAAGGGGGAGACCGAGACCGCCGAGTTCCTGGCCATGAACCCCAACGGCAAGGTGCCGGTGCTCAAGCTCGAGGACGGTACCTGCCTGTGGGAGTCCAACGCGATCCTCAACTTCCTCGCCGACGGCAGCGAGTTCCTGCCCAGCGAGCCGCGCCTGCGCACGCAAGTGCTGCAATGGCAGTTCTTCGAGCAGTACAGCCACGAGCCTTACATTGCTGTGGCCCGATTCATCCAGTTCTACCTGGGGCTGCCGGATGAGCGGGTGGAGGAATACCGCAAGCTGCACAAGGGCGGCTACAAGGCGTTGAGGGTGATGGAGCGGCAGTTGCAGATGACGCCGTACCTGGTCGGTGAGCAGTATTCGATCGCTGACGTGGCCTTGTACGCCTACACCCACGTGGCTCACCAGGGCGGCTTCGACCTGGCCGAGTACCCGGCAGTACGCGCCTGGCTGGCGCGGGTGGCCAGCCACCCACGGCATGTGCCGATGGTCGACTGAACAACGCGGCCCCCGTAGGAGCCGGCAAGCCGGCTCCTACGGGCCCTGTGAGAGTGGGGCCCTCAGGCGTTGGCGAAGCGCTTGTCCAGATAAGCGATGATGTCCTTGGACTCGTACATCCAGGTCACCTTGCCGTCTTCCTCGATACGCAGGCATGGTACTTTCACCCGGCCGCCGCCCTCGAGCAGCGCCTGGCGGTGCACTTCATCGTTCTTCGCATCACGCAGCGCCACCGGCACGTTCAAGCGGTGCAGGCTGCGGCGGGTCTTCACGCAGAACGGGCAGGCATGGAACTGGTACAGCGCCAGGCCCTTGGCCTGCTGCTCGACCGCCGCCTGGGCGGCAGCATCACGCTTTTTCTTCGCCGGGCGGCTGATCCAGTCGCCGAACACGATGAGCTGGCCGAGGCCGACCCGCAGGGCTTTGACGATCATGGGCAACTCCTGAAAATGAAAAGGCCGACCCCGAGGGCCGGCCTGAAACCTGCGCCGATCACTTGATCAGGCTGAGGAACTCGCTGCGGGTGGCGGCATTTTCACGGAACTCGCCGAGCATCACCGAGGTGAGCATGGTCGAGTTCTGCTTTTCGACACCGCGCATCATCATGCACATGTGCTTGGCCTCGATCACCACGGCAACCCCGGCGGCACCGGTAACCTGCTGGATGGCCTCGGCGATCTGGCGGCTGAGGTTCTCCTGGATTTGCAGGCGGCGGGCGAACATGTCGACGATGCGCGCCACCTTGGACAGGCCCAGCACCTTGCCCTTGGGCAGGTAGGCAACGTGGGCCTTGCCGATGAACGGCAGCATGTGGTGTTCGCACATCGAATACAGCTCGATGTCCCGGACCAGCACCATTTCGCTGTTGTCGGAGGTGAACAGCGCGCCGTTGGTGACCTCTTCAAGCGTCTGTTCGTAACCGCGGCAAAGGTACTTCATGGCCTTTGCAGCCCGCTTGGGCGTGTCGAGCAGGCCCTCGCGGGAGACGTCCTCGCCCAGTTGGCTGAGGATCTCGGTGTAGTTCTGTTCCAGGGACATGGATCTACCTGTGGAAAATTTCGCAAAGGCGAAGGGTACGGCGGCGGCGGCGGCGCTGCAAGCGCGATGTCACTCGTCGCGGCCTTCGAGCATGGTTCGTTTGAGCATTACGTACACCGCGCCGGTGCCGCCGTGGCGGGCCTGGCACGAGGCAAAGCCGAGCACTTGCGGGTGCTGACGCAGCCAGGTATTGACGTGGCTCTTGATCATCGGCCGTTTGCCGTCGATGCGCGCGGCCTTGCCGTGGGTGACGCGCACGCAGCGTACTTCCAGCTTGGTCGCCTCGGCGATGAAGTCCCACAGCGTCTCGCGGGCCTTCTCGACGCTCATGCCGTGCAGGTCGAGGCTGCCCTCGAAGGCGATCTGGCCCAGCTTGAGCTTGCGTAGCTGGGTTTCCTGCACGCCGTCGCGGCGCCACATCAGCTCGTCTTCGGCGGCCACGTCGATGACGAACTGATCGGACAGGCCGTCGATCACCAAAGGCTGGTCACTGCGAATGGTCGCCGCCTGGCGCAGGCCGGCCAGTTGCTTGCGGTCGGCCTTGGGTTTGCCGACTTCGGCGCGGTCGTGCTTGATCGGCTTGACGCCGCGCACCTCGGCACTGAACAGGGAAAAATCGTCGTCTTGCATGCTGCCTCCACGTGGGCGGCGTAGTTTACGCGAGTGGGGCAGGGTTGTGTTGCCTGTGGCGGCCTAGTGCCGCTCCTCTGTAGGAGATCACCCAGCCCTTCCGGCTGCGCTGTCGCGCAGGGAACTAGTTTCGCAGATGCACCGCAGCCCTGTGGGAAGCGGCCGGTACAGGTCAATCGTGCTTTTTCATCAGGTGCGGCGACAGGTTCAACCCGCTGGCCCGACGCAGGCGAATGCGGCTGCGCCGCCAGAAGCGCACGCCGAGGTACAACAGCAACAGCCCGGCAACGGCGAGGGTTGCCGCCAGCGGGCGGTTGGCGTTGAGTTCGGTGAGTGCTGCGTAGTTGCCTAGCAGGCCGGCGACGCCGGCCATGGCCAGAAGGATACCCAGAGTGGCCAGCAGCACGCTGAAGGCCGCGGCCAGGCGCGCGCCCCAGTTGCCGGGTTCACGCTGGCGCAGGCGCCTTGCATCGAAACTGCCTTTGAGCTTCATGGGTTTTCCTCGGAATCTGCTGTAGCTGATCCGGAGTTCGACCTGCGCCCGGCTTTCGGGTTCCGCCCGTCCGCCAGGCGGTGCGGCTCAGACCAGGCTGGCGGTGGGGGCGACGCAGGCGAAGTTGTCGGCCATCACGGCCATTTCGCACTGGTGGATCTGCGCAGCCGGGATGACCTGGTCCTTGAGCGCCAGGTCACGGGTGGCCGAGGCGTCTTCCACCAGGGTGCAACGGTAACCATAGTCCTTGGCGCGGCGCACGGTGGTGCTGACGCTGGAATGGCTCATGAAACCGCAGACGATCAGGTCGAGGTGGCCAAGCTCCTGCAGCGTCTCGTGCAGCTGGGTGTTCTTGAAGGCGTTGGGCATGCGTTTTTCGATGACGATTTCGCCTTCACGCGGCTCCAGGCCCGGGATGAATTCACCGGCCGGGCCCTGGGGGTCGAAGCGACCGCCGACGGTGCCGAGGTGGCGAACATGGATGATCGGGCGGCCGGCCTTGCGGGCGGCGTCGAGCAACCGGGCAATGTTCGCCACGGCCTCGTCCATGCCCGACAGCGCCAACGGACCGCTCAGGTACTCCTTTTGCGCGTCGATGACGATCAGGCTGGCCTGGGCCAGCTTGGCCGGCGGGTAGTCGCGGCCAGTGAGGCGGAACATCGTGGTTGGAACGGACATCAATGGCTCCTTGGGTAGGGCTTTTGTATACCTATTCTCCCTTGCCTTGGCGTCAATGTGAATGGTTGACAACGCAGATGGCGTGGTTACTGGCCTGTGGCTACCCGTTCGGCTGTCGCGGCGAACATTTGTGGGGTGTGGGCTGTTAGACTTTTGTCCTGTCTGAAAAGGAGTCCCCCGTGATCACATCCCGTCTGCGCACCCTGCGCGACCATATCCGCTGGGCGGTCAGCCGCTTCCACGAGCATGAGCTGTTCTTCGGCCACGGCGCCGACAATGCCTGGGACGAGGCGCGCCTGCTGGTGCTCGGCTCCGTGCACCTGCCGTGGGAAGTGGCCGACAGCTACCTGGACTGCGCCCTGGAGGATGACGAGCGGGTACGCCTGCAGCACCTGCTCAAGCGCCGCATCGAAGACCGCGTGCCCACCGCCTATCTGCTGGGTGAGGCCTGGTTCTGCGGCATGTCGTTCATCGTCGACGAGCGTGTACTGGTGCCGCGCTCGCCCATCGGCGAGTTGATCGAGAAACGCTTCGAACCTTGGCTTGCCGCGGAGCCTGCACGCATTCTTGACCTGTGCACCGGCTCTGGTTGCATCGGCATCGTCGCCGCCGACGTGTTCCAGGACGCCGAGGTGGTGCTGGCCGATCTGTCCTTCGACGCGCTGGAGGTGGCCAACCAGAACATCGAGCGCCACGGCCTCGATCAACGCGTATTCACCGTGCAGGGCGACGGGTTTGCCGGCCTGCCGGGGCAGCGTTTCGACCTGATTCTGTCCAACCCGCCGTATGTCGATTCAGAAGACTTTGCCGACATGCCGGCCGAATACCACCACGAGCCCGAGCTGGGCCTGGCCTGCGGCAACGATGGCCTGGACCTGGTGCGGCGCATGCTGGCCGAAGCCGCCGACCACCTGACCGAGAAGGGCTTGATGATCGTCGAGGTGGGCAACAGCCAGGTGCATGTCGAGGCACTGTACCCTGAGGTGGACTTCGCCTGGCTTGAGTTCGAGCGCGGCGGGCACGGGGTGTTCATGCTGACCGCCGAGCAGTGCCGCCAGCATCAGGAGCTGTTCGCTTCGCGGGCCTGACCCTGAAAAATATCGCGGGGCAATCCCGCTCCCACGAGCGTACCCGTGGGAGCGGGATTGCCCCGCGATAGCGTCAGAAGTGGTTCAGCGGGTAGCAATCCAGATCAATAACCCCGCCTGAAACACCGCAAATGCCACCAGACAGGTGATGGTAAAGCGCAAACCGCTGTCTTCGCGGCGGTACTTGGCCACGCGCTCGTCGCGCTCGCGCAGTTGCGCTTCCTTCTCCATCAGGTTCTGCTCGGCCTGCTGCAGCATGCCGGCGGCTTCCAGAATGTCGACGCGCTGGACCTTCTCGGTGTTCCAGCCGCCCTTGAGTTGGCTTACCGCGGTCTCCTTGATGCGGCCCTTGAGCAACTGCCCCTCGACATACTCCACCTCAAGCCCGACGCTGCGCAGCACGTGGTCGCGGCGCAGGCGCGTGTCTTCGTTCAGCGCGTCCTTGTTGGGCAGGTTCATGCCCTCGATGCGGTACTGCGCGCAGCGGTGCTGCAGCCACTGCACGACCTGGGCCAGCAGGTAGCGGCCGACGCCACGGTTGAGTGGCTCCAGTTGCAGGCCGGCATCGCTGCCGATGGTCACCAGGCGCTGGGCGTGGTCAACCCGTACGTCCAGCTGGTTCTGCTCCTTGCGCACCTTCTGCCCGGGCAGGCGCACTTCCAGGCGCAGCAGGCTGTGGGCCTTGTCGTGGCGCTCGGCGTAGCCGAACTGCACGAAACGCAATGGGCGCGCGCCGCTGTTGCGGTCGGTGGGCAGCGCGTTCAGGCGCAGCAGCTGGAAGTGTTCGACGGCCAGGTCCGCCCACGGCTGCGGGGCGCTTTCCGGGGCTTGTTCTTCGTTCGCCTCGGCGGCGGGGGCATCGGTCATCAGGGCAATCCTCAAGTGCTCGGCGCGCGGTTGATCGTCGACACTCGCCGCAGATCACCGCTTCTTGGCTGAGTTATCGGCAGCCTTTGCCCATACCTGAGTGCCGGCGGGGGAAAACCTCAGGCCGCCGGCAGATGCTGAATGAACTGCACGATGCGCTCGCCCAGTGCCTGGGCCAGGGGCAGTTGCGGGTTGCTGTAGCTGTCGCGCTGCTCGCTCATGCCCTTGGGGCTGATGCGCAGCACATGGTTCATGCCGTCGATCAGCGCCAGTTGTGCGTCGGGCTTGGCCGCCTTGAGCTGCTCGGCATCGGCCACCTCCACCTGCACATCGTTGCGCCCCTGCACGATCAGCGCCGGCACCTTGAGCCTGGCGAAGGCCGCCGCCGGGTCCTGGCGCAGCAAGGTGATCAGGTAGGGCTGCACGCTGGGGCGGAACACCTGGCGCAGCAGGGGCGGCACATCCAGGCTGGTCTGCCCGGCCTGCAGCCGCTCGATCAGCGCCACGCCGCTGGCCAGTTGCGCCGGCGGCAGGCGCTGGGCCAGTTGCTCGCGCAGTACATCGCCGATCGGCCGGCCGCTGCCGGCCAGGGTTATCACCGCGCTGGCGCCGGCCTGCTCGGCGGCCAGGCTGGCAATCAGTGCGCCCTCGCTGTGGCCGACCAGAATCAGCGGGCCGAAGCGCGGGTCGTGGCGCAACTTTTGCCCCCAGGCCACCACATCGGCGACGTAGCGCTCCACGCTGAGATCGCGCTCGTCGGGGGTGGCCGGTTGGCTCGCGGCCACTCCGCGCTTGTCGAAGCGCACGCTGGCGATGTGCTCGCCAGCCAGAAGCAGGGCCAGGCGCTTGAGGTTATCGATACGCCCGGAGGCCGGGTTGTTGCCGTCGCGGTCGGTGGGGCCGGAGCCTGCGATGATCAGCACCACCGGTGGCGGGGTGGCCTGCTGGGGCAGCAGCAGGCTGCCGTGCAGGATGCCCTGGCCGGTGTCCAGGTCGATGGGGCGTTGCAGCACGGTGGGGGCAGCCTGGGCGAGGCTGGCGCACAGCAGCAGGAGCAGGGCGGTGAGGCGGCGTTTCATGGAGGGGGTACTGCGTGGGGGAGGTGAAGTTAAGACAGAGATGGCGGGAGAAGGTTCTGGCTGGCGTGTTGCCTGTGCGGGCGTCATCGCGGGGCAAGCCCGCTCCAACGTTATCAGGCCAATTCAGACGTGTGGGAGCGGGCTTGCCCCGCGATAACGCCCGCACAGGCCAGCCTGATTTACGTATACTGCCGCTTTCGTTCACCTCAGGCAGATTTCGCGGAGCGTCCATGTCCGGCAATACCTACGGCAAGCTGTTCACTGTCACCACCGCTGGCGAAAGCCATGGCCCGGCGTTGGTCGCCATTGTCGACGGGTGCCCGCCGGGCCTGGAAATCTCCCTGGCCGACCTGCAGCACGACCTCGACCGGCGCAAGCCCGGCACCAGCCGGCACACCACCCAGCGCCAGGAACCGGACGAAGTGGAAATCCTCTCCGGGGTGTTCGAAGGCCGCACCACCGGCTGCTCGATCGGCCTGCTGATCCGCAACACCGACCAGAAGTCCAAGGACTATTCGGCGATCAAGGACCTGTTCCGCCCGGCCCACGCCGACTACACCTACCACCACAAGTATGGCGAGCGCGACTACCGCGGCGGTGGCCGCAGCTCGGCCCGCGAAACCGCCATGCGCGTGGCCGCCGGTGCCATCGCCAAGAAGTTTCTGGCCACCCAGGGCATCCGCGTGCGCGGCTACATGAGCCAGCTCGGCCCGATCGAAATCCCGTTCAAGACCTGGGATTCGGTAGAAGACAACGCCTTCTTCAGCCCGGACCCTTCCAAAGTGCCGGAGCTCGAGGCCTACATGGACCAACTGCGCCGTGACCAAGACTCGGTCGGTGCCAAGATCACCGTGGTCGCCGAAGGGGTGATGCCGGGCCTGGGCGAGCCGATCTTCGACCGCCTCGACGCTGAGCTTGCCCACGCGCTGATGAGCATCAACGCGGTCAAGGGCGTGGAAATCGGCGCAGGCTTTGCCAGCGTCGCCCAGCGCGGCACCGAGCACCGCGACGAGCTGACCCCGCAAGGCTTCCTCAGCAACAACGCCGGCGGCATCCTTGGCGGCATTTCCTCCGGCCAGCCGATCGTCGCCCACCTGGCGCTCAAGCCGACCTCCAGCATCACCACCCCGGGCCGCTCCATCGACATCCACGGCAACCCGGTGGAAGTCATCACCAAGGGCCGCCACGACCCGTGCGTGGGCATCCGCGCCACACCCATCGCCGAGGCGATGATGGCCATCGTGCTGATGGACCACCTGCTGCGCCACCGCGCGCAGAATGGCGATGTGAAGGTCAACACCCCGGTGCTGGGCCAGCTCTGATTTAGCCAGGCCCGGCGTTTTCGCGGGCAAGCCCGCTCCCACAGGTACAGCGTTGTCCTCAGGATTTGCGCGGTCCCTGTGGGAGCGGGCTTGCCCGCGAAGAGGCCGGTACAGGCTCACACGAGGCCCACCCATGCCCGCCATCCCCTACTGGCGCCTGTCCAGTTTCTACCTGTTCTACTTCGCCCTGCTCGGCTCCACGGCACCGTTTCTGGCGCTGTATTTCGACCACCTGGGCTTCTCCCCGGCGCGCATCGGCGAACTGGTGGCCATCCCCATGTTGATGCGCTGCATCGCCCCCAACCTGTGGGGCTGGCTGGGCGACCGCAGCGGCCAGCGCCTGCTGATCGTGCGCCTGGGCGCGCTGTCGACCCTGGCCACCTTCTCGCTGATCTTCTTCGGCAAGAGCTACGCCTGGCTGGCGCTGGTGATGGCCTTGCACGCGTTCTTCTGGCACGCGGTGCTGCCGCAGTTCGAGGTGATTACCCTGGCCCACTTGCATGGGCAAACCTCGCGCTACAGCCAGGTACGGCTGTGGGGTTCGATCGGTTTCATCCTCACCGTGATCGGCCTTGGCCGCTTGTTCGAATGGCTGAGCCTGGACATCTATCCGGTGGCCTTGGTGACCATCATGGCCGGCATCGTCGCCGCCAGCCTGTGGGTGCCCAACGCCCAGCCGGTCGAGCACACCGAACGCCGCGCGGCCGGGGGCTTTCTCAAGCAACTGATGGCGCCGGGCGTGGTGGCTTTCTACATTTGCGTGGCGCTGATGCAACTGAGCCACGGCCCGTACTACACCTTCCTTACCCTGCACCTGGAGCACCTGGGCTACAGCCGCGGCGCCATCGGCCTGCTGTGGGCGCTGGGGGTGCTGGCAGAAGTGCTGATGTTCATGGCAATGAGCCGCCTTTTTGCGCGCTTCAGCGTGCAGCGGGTGCTGCTGGCAAGCTTTCTGCTGGCCGCCGTGCGCTGGCTGTTGCTGGGCAACCTGGCCGATGTCCCCGCCGTGCTGGTGCTGGCCCAGGTGCTGCACGCCGCCACCTTTGGGTGCTTCCATGCCGCCAGCATCGCCTTCGTGCAGGCCAGCTTCGGTGCCCGCCAGCAGGGCCAGGGCCAGGCCTTGTACGCTGCACTGTCGGGTACCGGCGGGGCGTTGGGCGCGCTTTACTCGGGCTACAGCTGGAAACTGCTGGGCCCGCACTTCACCTTTGGTATGGCCAGCGTCTCGGCGCTGGCGGCAGCCGTTATCATTGGCCTTTGTTCGAAATCCAGCAGGAACCACGCCTGATGAGCATTCTCAGTGTTTTCCACGCCGCCAGCCCCGAGCTTGCGCACAAGGTGCTGACCCACCACGACGACATCAAGGCCACCTTGGCCGAGCAGGGCGTGCGTTTTGCCCGATGGGACAGCGGCGCAAGGCTGCGCCCAGGTTGCAGCCAGGATGAAGTGCTGGATGCCTGCCGCGGCCCCATCGACCGCCTGATGACCGAGCATGGCAGCGCCAGTTTCGCCGTGCTGAGCCGCGATGCTGTCGACCACACCCAGGCTGACCTGCGCGACGAGCACGTGCACGACTCTGACGAAGTGTTTGCCGTGATCAGCGGGCGCGGGCAGTTGACCCTGCGTGTGGGTGACTATGTGTATGGCGTGCTGTGCGAGAAGGATGATGTGCTGGTGGTGCCGGCCGGCACCCCGCGCTGGCTCGACCTGGGGGATAACCCGTTCTGCCTGGCGGTGCGCCTGTTTGGCAGTGAGCAGGGCATGCAGCCGCGCTTCACCGGGGACGCCGGTGCTCGGCAGTTTGCGGGTATGGATGAGCTCTGACGCGTTGCCGGTATCGCGGGCCAAGCCCGCTCCCACATCGAACGCGTGAGCATCAGGCTCGCGCCGTACCTGTAGGAGCCGGCTTGCCGGCGATGGGGCCGGTGCAGGCAACGCTAATCAACGATAGGTCGGCAGCGCAAAGCGTTGCTGGCTCTGCAGCATCGAGATCACCGGCAACTCGCTTGCCTGCTCGGCCAGGTCACGGCGGATGGCGCTGATCGCCCAAGACAACTGCTCGGCACTGTGCAATTGGCCGTAGGTCAGCACGCGGCGGGTGACCTTGCCGTCGGCGGCGCGCAGGGTCAGCAGAATGCCGCCGTCGGGGCGGGGCTGGGTGGCGACCTTATAGGCGCTGAAGACCGAGGCGAATTTTTCCTGGATGAGGTCCATATCAACTCCTGACTGTTGTGTGGGCAGACGTGGAGTTGAAGTTTGCAGCGACCGTGCCAGGCTTAGCCTTGGTAAAAAATCCTTATAAAACAATTATTTAGATGTGTTTCTCAAGGCGTGGACCATGCATTCTGCAAGGTCGTGCATTTTGCACAGTGCAATTTGCACGGTAATAGCCTCAGCCTTTGCACCCCATAGAATCTGAACCTTTGACCCGCTGGTGGTGCCTGACCAACACTTGGGCCCATTCAAATGCCAGGAGGTTCCCCATGTCCGATCAACAGCCCGCCACCATGACCGCCGAAGAATCCGCAGCCTTCGCCGACGAAGTGTTCGAGCGTGCCCGCCGTGGCGATGCACCGATGCTCGAGCGCCTGCTCGCCAGCGGCCTGCCGGCGGATTTGCGCAACCACAAGGGCGACACCTTGCTGATGCTGGCCAGCTACCACGGCCACCATGATGCGGTGCAGGTGCTGCTGGCCCATGGCGCCGACCCGCTGATCGCCAACGACAACGGCCAGTTGCCGATTGCCGGCGCGGCGTTCAAGGGTGACCTGGCGATGATCCGCCTGTTGCTTGAGCAGGGCGTGCCGGTGGACGCCGCTGCTGCCGATGGCCGTACAGCACTGATGCTGGCTGCCATGTTCAACCGCGTGGCGATTGTTGACTACCTGCTGCAACAGGGCGCCGACCCTGCGCATCGCGACGCTGCGGGCAGCACCGCGCTGATGGCTGCGCGCACCATGGGCGCGGTGGACGCCGCAGCGCGCCTCGAAGCGCTCGCCGGCTAACCGCCCGGGGGCGTTTGCGGCTATCCTTGGCGCCTTTTACGCCAATGCGCAGGGCCCCCCAATGAAAGACCAGTTGCTCGAATTCATCCGCCTGATCGGCGCCGGTTGCATGCGCGATGAAGACATCGAGCGCATCGCCGACGAGGCCGCCCAGGCCTACGCCGACCCCGCCGCGTTTCTCGCCGCCAACCCCGACATCAACTACGACGACAGTTTCCCGTTCGCCCTGGGCGAGTGGGTGGTGGTCGGCAGCCTGCCCGATACCGTGCTGTTCCAGGCCGACAGCTACCAGGACCTGTTCCAGCAGATCAGCGACTCGTTCGACAAGAGCGTGGCGTTCACCCTCAAGCCCAAGCAGCTGGCACGCACCGAAGCGCTGACCGCGCTCAATCGCATTCAGGTGCAGATGGGCGCGCTGAACAAGGAAGCCGGCGGTTATGTGCTGCTGAATTTCAGCCAGTTGCTGGACGATGAGCTGCAGATGGTGATGGTCGGCCAGCATGACCTGGCCCGGGTCCTGGAGCTGGGCGCTGCCGTGGGTATCAAGGTGGAGCCGGCGCTGGAGGCGTTGAAGGTGGCTGTGCACGTCTGAGCGGCGCGTTGACTGCAATCGCCGGCAAGCCGGCTCTCGTAGAACAAACTACAACTCATTGAATTAACACGGTCTCGGTGGGAAGCGGCCTCGTGTCGCGATGGGCTGCGCAGCAGCCCCGGCAATTTTGCATGAGGCCTAGGCCTTGGGGCCGCTTCGCAGCCCATCGCGACACGAGGCCGCTTCCCACCGGGGCCGTGGCGCATCTGCGAGATCAGTTCTCTGCGCGACAGCGCAGCCCGAAAGGGCTGGGGATCTCCTACAAGGATCTTCTGTAGGAGCCGGCTTGCCGGCGATAGGGCCAGTGGCCCAGGTGCACCTTTCTACCCCAACGCCGTATCCAGAAACATCATCACCGCAAACCCGCCCATCAACCCCAAGGTCGCCGAAGTCTGGTGCCCGTTGCGGTGGGTTTCGGGGATCACCTCGTGGGACACCACGAAAATCATCGCCCCGGCCGCCAGCCCCATGCTGATCGGGTAGGCCAGGGCAAAGCCTGTGGATATCCCCAACCCGATCACCGCCCCCAGTGGCTCCATCAGGCCGGAACCGATGGCTACCAGCGCTGCCTTGAAGTTGGAAAGCCCGGTGGCGCGCAGCGCCAGGGCCACGGCCAGGCCTTCGGGAATGTCCTGAATGGCAATAGCACTGGTCAGCGGCAGGCCGATGTTCATGTCGCCATTGGCGAAGCTCACGCCGATGGCCATGCCTTCGGGCAGGTTGTGCAGGGTGATCGCCAGCACGAACAGCCACACCCGGCTGATGCGTTCGGCGTCCGGGCCGCAGGGGCCGGTGGTTTCGTGCTCGTGGGGGGTGAAGCGGTCCAGCCCGAGCATCAGCAGCACGCCCAGGCCCATGCCCAGCACCACGGTGAACGCCGCGGCCGGGCCGCTACCAGTGATTTCGCGGGCCGCATCGAGCCCCGGCAATATCAGCGAGAACGAACTGGCGGCCAGCATCATGCCGGCAGCAAAGCCGAGCATCACATCCTGGGTGCGGGCGCTGACATCACGCAGCACCACCGCCAGCACCGCGCCAAGGGCGGTGGCGGCAAAGCCTGCCAGGCCGCCAAGCGCCGCCAGGTGCAGGTTGTCGGCGTGGTCGCCATTGACCGCATTCCAAAGGCTGGCCAACAGCAGGGCAATGATCGCCAGCAGGCTCAGGCCAAGCCCGGCGCTGAGCCACGGGGTATTCAGGGCCTGTTGCCGCCAGGCGCCGAACAGCGAGGCGGGGGCGGCGGTGGGGGAGTGTGCTGGGGGCATGCGAACCTCGAAACAGTGAATGACAGCAGTCTATCCACTGACCGGCGCTGCTGCCCAAGGATTCCCTTCTATCGACGCCATAGCCAGCTATGCTCTGCCACACATTCACCACGCAGGAGCGGCGGCATGGGCTCTACCTTCAACGGGCTGGTCGGCCTGATCATTCTTGCCCTGGATATCTGGGCGATCCTCAACGTGCTCAAAAGCAGCGCCGAAATCGGCATCAAGGTGCTGTGGATACTGCTGATCATATTGCTGCCGGTGCTCGGGCTGATCATCTGGGCCGTCGCCGGGCCGCGGGGCAACGTGCGTATTTGAGCGTTTTTCAGGCTGGGCGGGTAACCGGCTTGGGAGCGGGCTCGCCCCGCGATATCCTCAGGTCAGGCCATGTTGCTGCGCCAGGTGACGCCATCGCGGGGCAAGCCCGCTCCCACTGGCCCTATCCATCTGCTTGATAACGGCCAACCGACAAAATTTTCACACTCGATTTTCGAAAATCCGCGCCGCACAATGCTGCGTTGGTCCACTGCCATCACAGAGGGCAGGGCCTTCGGGCTGTCGGCGACGTCGCCCTTTTCGCAAACCCGCAATCCTAGGATCCCTCCATTCATGGCTAACACGGATGCCCTGAAGCAACCGGGCGTGCGAGGCTCGTTCTCGCCGACCCTGAAATCCCACCTGGCCTACACGCTGCTCAGCGGCCTGGTGATCATGCTGATGCTCAGCCTCGTGCGCCTGGCGCTGCTGGTCTACAACAGCGACATGATCGGCACCACGCCGTACGCCACGGTTGCCGAAGGCTTCCTCAACGGCCTGCGCTTCGACCTGCGGGTGGTGTTGTACATTAGCATCCCGCTGCTGCTGGCCACCCTGGTGCCATGGGCCATGGCCCGCCGCGGGCTGTTCCGCTTCTGGCTGACCCTCAGTGCCAGCGTGGTGATGTTCCTCGGCCTGATGGAGATGGACTTCTACCGCGAGTTCCACCAGCGCCTGAACGGCCTGGTGTTCCAGTACATCAAGGAAGACCCCAAGACCGTGCTGAGCATGCTCTGGTACGGCTTCCCGGTGGTGCGCTACCTGCTGGCCTGGGTGTTCGGCACCTGGCTGCTGAGCCTGCTGTTCAAGGGCATCGACCGCCTCACCCGCGGCAACGGCGTGCAGCGCGTGGCCCCGTGGTACGCCCGCGTGGCAGTGTTCATGGCGATTTTGCTGGTGGCCGTGGTCGCCGCCCGCGGCACCTTGCGCCAGGGCCCGCCGATGCGCTGGGGCGACGCGTTCACCACTGACTCGAACTTCGTCAACCAGCTGGGCCTGAACGGTACCTTGACCCTGATCGATGCCGCCAAGAGCCGCTTCGGCGAAGACCGCGCGAACATCTGGAAGCCGGTGCTGGAGCAAGGCCTTGCCACCGAGACCGTGCGCAAGCAGCTGCTGACCCCCCACGACACGCTGGTCGATGCCGACGAGGCTGCCATCCGCCGCGACTTCGTACCTCCGGCCGAGCGCACCCTGCCGATCAAGAACGTGGTGGTGATCCTCATGGAGAGCTTTGCCGGCCATTCGGTAGGCGCCCTGGGCAGCCCGAACAACATCACCCCGTACTTCGACAAGCTGGCCAAGGAGGGGCTGTTGTTCGACCGCTTCTTCTCCAACGGCACCCACACCCACCAGGGCATGTTCGCCACCATGGCGTGCTTCCCCAACCTGCCGGGCTTCGAGTACCTGATGCAGACCCCCGAAGGCGGCCACAAGCTGTCTGGCCTGCCGGCACTGCTCAGCGCCCGTGATTACGATGACGTCTACGTCTACAACGGCGATTTCGCCTGGGACAACCAGTCCGGGTTCTTCGGCAACCAGGGCATGACCACGTTCATCGGCCGCAACGACTTCGTCAACCCGGTGTTCTCCGACCCGACCTGGGGCGTGTCCGACCAGGACATGTTCGACCGTGGCAACGAAGAACTGGCCAAGCACGATGGCAAGAAGCCGATCTACGCGCTGCTGCAGACCCTGTCCAACCACACCCCGTACGCGCTGCCCAAGGACCTGCCGGTGGAGAAGGTCACCGGCCAAGGCCGCCTGGACGAGCACCTGACCGCCATGCGCTACTCCGACTGGGCGCTTGGGCAGTTCTTCGAGAAGGCGCGCAAGGAGCCGTACTTCAAGCAGACCCTGTTCGTCATTGTCGGCGACCACGGCTTCGGCAACCACGACCAGGTCACCGAACTGGACCTGGGCCGCTTCAACGTGCCGCTGCTGCTGATTGCACCGGGCATCCAGGAAAAATTCGGCGCGGTCAACCACACCGTGGGCACCCAGGTCGACATCGTGCCGACCATCATGGGCCGCCTGGGTGGCCAGACCCGCCACCAGTGCTGGGGCCGTGACCTGCTCAACCTGCCCGAGGGCGACCAAGGCGTGGGCATGATCAAGCCATCGGGCAGCGAGCAGATCGTCGGCCTGGTGCAGGGTGACCGCATCCTGATCGAGTCCAAGGACATGAGCCCGCGCATGTACCGCTACCAGCTGGGTAGCCAGTTCAAGGCCGAGCTGATCGAAAGCCCGGACCAGGCGCAAATGCTGCAAAAGCTCGAGGCGTTCATCCAGACCGCTACCAAGAGCCTGCTGGACAACACCGCAGGTGTAGTGCACGGCACGCCCAAGTAACACCCCATGCGCCAGCCGGCCCCCCGCAGGGGCCGGTTTGCCTGTGGTGCGGACTGAACAAATCGCCACGCCCAGGGTCAAGCAATTACAGGCATCACACACCCGATGTTCTTTGATTGAGAGGGCGATTCAATGAAAGAGTGGGAAGTCATCTTTGCTGACCAGAAGGGCGAGCCGACCAGCTTGCTGCTGCACGGCGACCAGTGCCCCAGCGAGGAGGAGGCGGCCCGCGCCATTCGCTCGCACCTGTTCCCGGTCATGGACGAGCTCGACCTCAACGACTTCCAGGACCGCGCCCCATCCCCCACGGCACGCTGGCTCAAGGAGCAGAACGGCGTAGTCATCACCAGTATTCACGAAGCCCTTTGAGCAAAGGTTGGCGTGGTGCCTGGGCAGGCACTACGCTCTTGGAGTGCGCCGGCCTTTTCTGCGGGCCTGCGTCCATTCGTTTCGCGTCTTGCATCAGCTCGAGCTGCTGGCCCTGCCGGCAGGTGCGTAGTGCACGGAAAGTCTATCCATCGCTTTATTTGGGAGGACGTTTCATGAGCAGCCAGAACGACGACATCAGCAGCAGTGTCCTTCGCCAGATGAAAGCTGGCGGTTTCGATTTCACCCGTATCCACCCCATCGAGTTCTATGCGGTATTCCCCGACGAAGCCGGCGCCCGCCGCGCGGCGCGGCAGTTTCGCGGCGAGTCGACCAACGCCCAGGTGAGCGAGCGCGACGATGGCGCCTGGCACCTGGAACTGAGCAAGGTGATGTATGCCAGCTACGGCGGCATAGGTGCGTTCGAGGAAGATTTCGAGCGTGTGGTACTGCCCTGTGGCGGGGAAGTCGAAGGGTGGGGGGTGCGCCAGGAACGCCTGATTGCCTAGCTGCCTTGCGGTACAGGCAGCGCAAAACAGCAGACTTCACATCGGCGTTCGAGCAGCGGGATCACTGCACTTTGCGCCCCGCCATATGCTTCAGATAAGCCAGCAACGCATCCAGCTCGGCCTCGCTCAGCACCTGCTCCGGGAACCCGGGCATCTTCGCCTGGGGCCAGTGCCGCAGGCTTTGCGGGTTGCGGATGTACTGGCGCAGGTAACCTTGCTGAAAGTATTCGGTTGGGTTGTGCGGCAGGTTGAGGTCCGGGCCGAACTGGGCATCACCAGCGCCATTGAGGCGGTGGCAGGCCAGGCAGTTTTGCTGGAACAGGGCAAAGCCCTGGCGCACCGGCTCGCCGGCTGCCGGGTCTGGCAGCAGGGCCGGGAAACGTGTTTCAACAGGCGCCAGGCGCCGAATCGTGGCGATCTGGAACGGCCACTGTTCCGGGCGAATGCCGCTGGCCTGCGGTTGGGTCCATACCAGGTAGAAGGGCCCGGCCCCCGGTTTGCCGGGGGCCAGCGCCGGCCACGCGTGGGCGGGGTCTTCAACCGCCAGCCAGGCCTGCGCCGGGCCTTGCTGCAGCAACGGCCCGGCTGGCATCTCGGCGGCAAAACCGTCCAGTGCCACGGCCTGCAGGTGATCCTGCGGCCCCACACCCTCGAGCAGCACCGCCAGCGGCACCGCGCGGTAGTGCATGCTGCGTTTGTAGGCGACGTCCTGCTCGATGGTGATATCGCGTGCTTGCGGGTGGGCGAGCAGTTGCTCGCTTTGCCAGGTGCGCTGCTGGCTACCCAGTTGCAGGTTAAGCGGTGCCGCAGCCAGGGGCAGCGTGGCCAGCAGGCAGAGCAGGGCGAGGTACAGGCGCATAGGCAATCTCCAACCATCAAGGTCGGCAGATTACCTGTGCGTTGTCAGAAAACACCACAGCAGTTGTCAGCCAAAGAGCCGGGTAAGGTTCGGCAAGATCAGCAGCAGTGTGGTGGCGAAGAGAATGAGCCCGGCTTGGCGAACTTTCGATTGTCTGAACATGGCGGACCGCCTTCATTGTTGTTATTCCTGAAAAACCCTAGGCTTCCCTGCTGGCGTCGGGTCGATCGCAGCGGCGTTGTGCAGTGCCGCGCCTGCATACCTCATGTTTACGGGTATACAACCAACAGTAGGGCGGCGGGCATTGCAGTTTCAGAACGCTTTGATCTAAGTTTTCCAGCATCGATTGCCAGTCGTTTTAAGGCCAGTGGCCATGCCGCTGGCACGTGCTGCCTAGACGAGTGCGCGGGCAGGGTTACCAAGGGTTACAGGGCCTACCGTTCGTCTGGACATCCTACTTGCTTGTACGGGGCTTTCGCGTCAGTCTCTACAGAAAATTCCTACCTACGTCGTTCAGGACTACCTCTATGTCGTTACGCATCTGCATCCTTGAAACCGATGTCCTGCGACCGGAACTGGTTGCGCAGTACCAGGGCTACGGAAGGATGTTCGAGCAGCTGTTCTCGCGTCAGCCGGTTGCCGCCGAGTTTTGCGTGTTCAACGTGATGAACGGCGATTACCCGCCTGACGGCGAGCGCTTCGATGCCTACCTTGTGACCGGCAGCAAGGCGGACTCGTTCGGTAGCGACCCGTGGATCCAGACGCTCAAGGCATACCTGCTCAAGCTCTACGAGCGTGGTGAAAAACTGTTGGGTGTGTGCTTTGGCCACCAGTTGCTGGCACTGACCCTCGGTGGCAAGGCCGAGCGCGCCGACAAGGGCTGGGGCGTGGGTATCCACCGTTACAGCCTGGCAGCCCATGCGCCATGGATGGACCCCGAGGTGACCGAGCTGACGCTGCTGATCAGCCACCAGGACCAGGTCACTGCGTTGCCCGAAGGCGCCACAGTGATTGCCTCCAGCGATTTCTGCCCGAACGCGGCCTACCACATTCGCGACCAGGTGCTGTGCTTCCAGGGGCACCCGGAGTTCGTCCACGACTATTCCCGGGCGCTGCTCGATGCGCGCCAGGAATATTTGGGCGATGAGGTGTACCAGAAGGCCGTGGCCAGCCTTGCCACCGAGCACCAGGGCGACCTGGTGGGCGAGTGGATGCTGCGCTTCATCCAGCAGCCGGCCAAGGCCCGCGATAGCGCGGCGTGAGTCTGTACCGGCCTCATCGCCAGCACTAAGGCCATGAGGCCCCTGTAGGAGATTCTATGGTCTCAGGGAAGCCCATTAGCTGACTTTGGGTTGATATTCGTCCTGCCCCTTCAGCAGGGCGAATACTACGCGGGCAAGCTTGCGAGCGAGTATGACCAGCACCTGGGTAGTGCGTAGCCCCTTAGCTATGTAACCCTCGTAGACATCCCGCCAGATCGCGGTACGGCGAGCAGACATCGCGGCGTTGTGCAGCAAACGTCGTGCTTCAGGATCCCCTCGTTTGGACAAACTGCGGCGGTTATCTTTCTGGCCTGATTTCGATACCCGAAGATCCAAACCCAGAAACGCAATGAAGGCATCCGAGTTTCGGAAGTCTCCTCGTTGAAAAGCAGTAATCAGGCGAGCGCCAGTCAACAGTCCGATACCCTCGACCTGCATGCATCGCTTCAGTTGATCTTTTAGCCCGGCTGCTTGCAACTGGTCACAAATGGTCTTTTCGACAAGTGCTTCCAATCGCGCCATGGCCTTCAGATGCTTGGTTATTGCTGACTTGAGCAGCGGCTCGTTAGCCCAGCTTTGCTTCAAGCTCACTCGGGCTTGAACCACAGCAGCACGGCGGCGAAAAAGGCTGATAAGACGGCGGTAGAGACCGCTGGGAGGACTCCAGGGACGTAGTTCCTGGCCCTCGTTCTTGAGGTATCGAGCGAGCAGCTTGGCATCTAGCGCGTCGGTCTTGGCTCGGATGTTGACGCCCTTGCGGTAGTGGCTAAGTTCGTAGCCACCCACCATGTAGATGATGCAGTCAAACTCGTAGGCGAGGTCTGCAAACACCAAGTGATAGATATTCGTGGCTTCGATGGCGACAGCTACTTTTCCCGGCAACGCTTTGAGCCATTTCTTGATGGCTGTTTTGTTGTTGGGAATGGTCTCCAACTGATCGGAATCAGCGTGATAGATCACCAGCTCATCCTTGGCGACATCCACGCCAATGATCGGTAGTGAGACAGTAACTGGCATTGCCATTGGGCTTCCTCCCCGTATAAGGTTTCAGGACTTGAAGGGCCACCCAGAGGCGCAGGCTTGTTTCTATCGTCGGTTGCGAGCCAGAAGCATTCTTTATCGGCGCTTGGGTGAAAGGAGGAGGGGTGAAATCTCCTACGGTCTGTACTGCTGCTAACAGTCAGAAGCCGACTTTGTCCCTCCTCCTCCCTTCAAGTCCTACCATACAAGCCGGCTTTCCGGCGATGAGGCCGGTATCAGGCAGCACAACGCTCGACTTGCCCCGCAATACTGCTACAGCCAGCCCGACTTCTTGAAGCTGGCAAACAACCCCGCACAGCCCAGCCCGATCACCCCCAGCACGGCAAAATACCCGTAGTGCCAGCCCAGCTCCGGCATGTTCTGGAAGTTCATCCCGTAGATGCCGGCAATTGCCGTGGGGAACGCCAAAATCGCCGCCCAGGCTGCGAACTTGCGTTGGGTGATGCTCTGGCGTGACGACTCCAGCAGCATGCCGATCTCGATGGTCTGGCTGGCGATATCGCGGATGCCGGCCAAGTCCTCCATCTGCCGCGTCACGTGGATCTGCACGTCACGAAAGTACGGGCGCATGTTCTTGTCGATGAACGGGAAGCTCAGGCGCTGCAGCTCCTCGCTTACCTCCACCATGGGCGCCACGTAGCGGCGCAGGCGCAGGATATCGCGGCGCAGGCTGTGCAGGCGCTGGATGTCTTCTTCCTTCAGCGAGTTGCTCAGCACGCTTTGTTCCAGCTCCTCGATCTCGCCGTGTATCGCTTCGCTGACCGGCTGGTAGTTCTCGGTGACGAAGTCGAGCAGGGCATACAGCACGAAGTCTTCACCGTGCTCCAGCAGCAGCGGGCGCGCTTCGCAGCGCTGGCGCACCAGGGCGTAGGATTTGGAGTGGCCGTTGCGGCAGGTGATGATGTAGCCGTTGCCGGCGAAAATGTGGGTTTCGATGAATTCCAGCCGGCCTTCATGGCGCACTGGCGAGTAGGTGACGATGAACAGCGCGTCGCCGAAGGTTTCCAGCTTTGGCCGGCTGTGTTTTTCCAGGGCATCTTCGATGGCCAGTTCGTGCAGGCCGAACTGGCACTGCAGGTTGGCCAGCTCTTCGGCGTCGGGCTCTTCCAGGCCGATCCAGACGAAGTGCCCGGGCTTGCGCGCCCACTCGGCGCCTTCGTCGATACTGATGTTGGTGACCTTGCGACCGGCGCTGTACACCGCCGCTGCGACGACTCGACCCATGGTTGTCCGCTTATCCGGTTGAACACGACACACAGCTTGGGCCGTGGGGCGGGTTGGGGCAACCTTGTGCAGTGAAGATTTGTGCCGGCTACTCGCCTTGCCGGCGCCAGAGCCTTAATGCTCTGGGTCACTCTGCGCCCAATTCACCTTCCATATGGTCGATGCAATGCTGCATCTGCGCCCGGCACTGCTCGATCAGCGCCGGCAGGTCCTGGGTGGTCAATCCGGCAGTGGCGATGGGGGCCAGCGAGCGCACGATCACCGTGCGCTGGCGCCAGCTATCGAGCCCAAGGCGCTGCGAGTAACGGCTGACGCACACCGGCACGATCGGCACGCCGGCCTCGATTGCCATGTGGAAGGCGCCCTTCTTGAAGGGCAGCAACTGTTCGCTTGGGTTGCGCGTGCCTTCGGGGAAGATCCAGATCGAGGTGTGATTGCGCAGGGTACGGGTGGTGGCCTGCATGGCCCGGCGTGCCTGGTAGGCGTTGGCGCGGTCCACCAGCACGTTGCCGCCCAGCCAGAACAGTTGGCCGAACAGCGGGATCCAGCCGAGGCTCTTTTTGCCGATGGCGACGGTGCGGCGGGGCACGACCTGGCCGAGGATGAACAGGTCGAAGTTGGATTGGTGGTTGGCGATGATCACGCAGCCTGGCGGCTGGTCCCACAGCGGAGCTACCTCGGCCTTGACCCTGATACCCATGAACCAGGCAGCGGGGATGCTGTACAGGCGGGCGAACAGGCGGCTGTTGTCGGGATTGAACGGGCGCAGCAGGCCGATCACCAGGCCCGCCAGGCCCACCAGCAGAAAGTGCAGGGCCAGCAGGAGCATGCGGAGCAGATAGAGCATGGTATGACTCGCAGCAGACAGTCGCGACGCAGTGTACGACTGTGCACTGTGGGGGCAAATTTCGCCTGGGCGGCGGGGGCTATGTGCTTTTGGGGGCTGGAATCTTGGGGGCGTTGGTTGGTTGGTTGGTTGGTTGGTTGGTTGGTTGGTTTTGATAGTTGTATGCGCATTCATTATTTGTAGTGACGCTTATTCGAGGGTGTCAGAAATTTTGTGTTCGGGCATAACATGAGTAAGAGGTGCATGTATGCCAACCAAAAAGAAACCCCTGCGTGACCTGCCCCAAATCCCCAAAGAGCTGCTAGAGCAGTTCGGTGAGGGCCTGATGACTGCCGAAGCTATCGAGGATGCCTCTGCGGCGTTCAAGAAGGCCCTGATCGAACGCGCCCTGAGTGCCGAGCTGGGCCATCACCTGGGTTATCCGCCGGGCGCGCAGCGCCCAGAGGATGAAACCAATCAACGTAACGGCAAGAGTGGCAAGACTGTTTTAACCGGGGACGGCCCATTGCGGCTGGATATCCCCGTGACCGAGACGGCAGTTTTGCGCCCATTCTGATTCCCAAGCATGAGCGGCGTTACACCGGTTTCGATGACAAGATCATCGCCATGTATGCACGTGGGATGACGGTCAGAGAGATCCGCGCCTTTTGTCCGAGCAGTACGGGACGGATGTTTCACCCGATTTCATCAGCTCTGTGACCGCCGAGGTCATGGAAGAAATCGGCGCGTGGCAGCAGCGGCCGCTTGAGCCTATGTACCCGGTCATTTTCTTTGATGCATTGCGGGTGAAGATCCGTGAGGAAGGCCTGGTGCGCAACAAGGCCATTTACCTGGCGCTGGGCGTTCTGCCGGACGGGACGCGCGATATCTTGGGCATCTGGATTGAGAACACCGAGGGTGCGAAGTTCTGGATGAAGGTGTTCAACGACCTCAAGACGCGAGGTGTCGACGATGTCCTTATTGCCGTGACCGATGGTCTTAAAGGCATGCCAGAGGCCCTCAGCGCAGTGTTTCCAGAGACGACGCTACAGACGTGCATCGTCCACCTGATCCGCAACAGCCTGACTTTGCAGCCTGGGACAAGCGGCGGGCACTGGCCAAGGCGCTCAAGCCGATCTACCAGGCCATCAATGCCGAAGCGGCTGAGCAGGCGCTCGATGAGTTTGAAAGTGGGCCTTGGGGCAAGCAATATCCAACGGTCGTTGCGGCCTGGAGACGCGCTTGGGATCGAGTGATCCCCTTCTTTGTCTTCCCGCCGGCCATCCGGAAAGTGATTTACACCACCAATGCCATCGAAAGCATCAATGCCCAGCTGCGCAAGATCATCAAGACCCGGGGTCATTTCCCGAACGATGAAGCAGCCACCAAGCTGATCTGGCTGGGTCTGAGAAACATCACGGCGAACTGGGGCTCAGCGGCGCATGATTGGAAAAGTGCGATGAATCAATTCGCGATTTTGTACGGGGATCGATTCATCAGGCCAACCTGGTGAAAATCAGGGCCTGCTTGACGGCAGGCCGCTACCGGCCCGCACACAAAAAAACTGACACTCCCCTTATTCACCTTTCCGCCCTTACGGCCATCCCTTTCAAGGTCTTTTCGTTTTGGCAGCCTTGATCACCCGGTCTGTTGAAACGTGGGCATGTACCGCCGTTCCCTGTACCCAGGTTTTGGGCTTGGCCACCTTGGGGCCTCGTGGGTTTTTCTCAACCTGCTTGGGCTGGATGTTCTTGGCCAGTTCCAGCAGGCGCCGACCTAATTCTTCTATAGGGACAACCGGTATGTGCTCCGATGGTAGGGCGATCTGCATACCCTCGTAGCCCCCTCGGATCTGGACCGCCAAGTGATAGATCGACGCCTCCCAACTCTCCGGCAGCGTCTCGCGGTGGGCTTGCTCAACACTGCGTTTCAGCAATGCCAGAACGTTGTAGGCCAAGACCGCAGTGGTGAACCCAAAGCGCAGCACGCGGGCTGCCGAGGGTTTCAATTTCACTTTCCAGAATGGCTTCTAGTCGCAGAAACATCCCTTCGATGCTCCAGCGACGACGATACAAATCTGCGATCTGCTGTGTGCTGATGCTCTCGGGCAGGTTGCTCCAGAACATCAGACTGGTATCGCCTGAGTCGTTTTTTGAATGGAGCGTCAACTCGACCCGCCGCCACGTGTGCCCGCCCCTCACCTCGATAGATTGCTCGCGTACCATACCTGTTGCGACGGGCATCGGCGCTTGCCACTCGCCTTCCTGGATTATGCGTGGGTGCTTGGCTTGCTCACGAATGACAAATGAAGTTTTCACCTGCCCGCACGCCTCCATCACAGGAAGCGTGCAGTAGAGCCGGTCAGCGATCCAAACCTGATTGGGCTGGGCATCAGCCAGTAGCGGTAGGACGCAGACTCGCTCACTTGCGTAGGCGTCTTCGCAGGGTTGCAGGTCAATTACCTGATCCAGATCGGGATCGTAGACCACTACCGAAAACCCCGGACGGGCAGCCCCGCGCTCCTGGCGCAACGCGCCAAGACGCTTTTCGGTGGAGGCCAGGTGGCTGCCATCAACCACCCGAATTTGCCAATTGGGAAGCATGGCCGAGCAGCCCAACTCATGGATCGTTGGAGTCAGTCGCTGTGCGCAACCTGTCACCAGGGCACGTAGTAGCGCAGGTTCTGTTCGACTGATTTTGTCGTAAAGCGCTGCCAGGCTGACCGGGAGATCGTCCAACTGCTTTGCCGCAGCATGTAGCGACGGCTTCAGACCCAGCGAAACGAGCGACATGAGCTTGACGATGGTCGAGAACAACAGCTCACGAGAGTACTGCCGCTGGCGGTGCTCTTCGAAAACCTGATCGACCCACTCAGGCGCAATAGCTTGCTCCAAAGCGAGTTTGGCCATGACGCTGGCCGGTGCTTTTTTCTCGAATCGCGCTAGAACATCAGCCCACATCACTCGGGTCTTCCTGACTGGATTTCAGCAGATTCTACCGAAGACCTTGAAAGGGATGGCCCTTACGGCGGCTTACTTTTGTCTTGGCAAAAGTAAGCAAAACCGCTCGCTCCCATCATCCGGCCCCTGCGCTGCGCTCCGGGGTACCCTCACTCCGGGCTTGCTCCGGGGGTACGCGCCGACAGGCCGTCCCTGGCCCGATCGGCGCTCGACCGGCATCCATGCCGGTCGCCCCCCTACGCAATCCCTGCGTTCGGCCTCCTGAAGTCGCGAAGTTAGTGGCGGCGCCTGTGAGTACGCAGCTCGGTCGCTAGTTGCCACCGTGGGAACTCAGGATTGAATCGCGGGGCAAGCCCGCTCCCACGTGGTTCAGCGTGCGCAGTTCTAACGTGGGAGCGGGCTTGCCCCGCGATGGCTTTAGAACAAACCAACATCCCAGCTCTTGATCTGGCTGTTGATCTTGCTTCTAAGCGCGCAATAGCCCAGACAACACAAATCGCGACTTCAGGAGGCCGAGCGTAGGGATTGCGTAGGAGGGCGACCGGCATGGATGCCGGTCGAGCGCCGATCGGGCCAGGGACGGCCCGTCGGCGCGTCCCTCCGGAGCAAGCCCGGAGCGAGGGAACCCCCGAAGCGCAGCGTAGGGGGCCGGATGATGGGAGCAGACGGTTTTGCTTACTTTTGCCACGACAAAAGTAAGCCGCCGTAAGGGCGGAAAGGTGACGAAAAGCCGCCATCGTCAACGAATGCGCATACATCTACAAAAGCAATCACGATAAACCCCGAACTCGAACCCGAACCCCTCAACTCACCCCATATGCCCCTGATCCAGCAAAATCGCCTCATCCAAAGCCTCCAACAACCCCTTGCGCACTTTCAGCTTGGTATTCTTGTGCGCCAGCATGTTCAGCTTCTTCAATTCCCGGGCAACCAGACGTGCCTCATCGAGCAACCGCTCAGCCGGTACCACCTTGTCAAGAAACCCCGCATCCAGCGCATCCCGAGGCTCGAACATCTCGGCATTGATCACCGACCGGTGGAAGGCCGAACGGCGCAGGCGATCGCGGGCCAGTTCGATGCCCGCATGGTGCATGGTCATGCCGATCTGCACTTCATTCAGGCCGATCTTGTACGGCCCCTCGACACCAATGCGGTAGTCAGCCGACAACAACAGGAACGCACCCTTGGCCACGGCATGGCCAGGGCAGGCGACGATCACCGGGAACGGGTGCGAAAGCAATCTACGGGCAAGGGTGGAACCCGCAGTCACCAGGCCTACCGCCTCCTTGGGGCCGGCAGTCATCACCTTGAGGTCGTAACCGCCAGAAAGAATGCCCGGCTGGCCGGTGATGATCACCACCGCGCGCTCTTCCACCGCGCGGTCCAGGGCGGCGTTGAACGCCTGGATGACATCCGGCGAGATGGCGTTGACCTTGCCGTTGTTGAGGGTCAGGGTGGCGACGCCGTCTTCGGCGTGGTAGGTAATCAGCTCGCTCATGGCAGAGTCCTTTAGGTGGCGTGGCGACGACGTTACCCAGCACCGCCAGCCAGGTAAAGCAGCAAGGCTGACTGGCCAGTCAGCCTTGGCCCGTGATCCCGCAGCACAGCGGGGCAGGCCTTTCAGTTGCGGTAAAAGCGCTGGCGACAATGGCAGCATTGCCCTGATGCCCGCGGCTTTTCGGCAGGTGGGCTTAAGCGCATGAAAATTCTGAAAAAAATGCTTGCCAAAGAAAAGACCTTCGACTAAATTAGCGCGCCTCGACAGGCTGAACAGCTTGAAGAGAAACGGTGAAGTGTCCGAGTGGTCGAAGGAGCACGCCTGGAAAGTGTGTATACGAGAAATCGTATCAAGGGTTCAAATCCCTTCTTCACCGCCACATTCTGCGAAAAGCCCCCGAATCGAAAGGTTCGGGGGCTTTTTGTTTTGGCCTTTAAAACCCTGGATCGCGTGGCGGTGATTGATTTTATCTGCAGGGGCTGGACGTCTCCGGCGTGCAGAAAGCCGCGTTGCTTTTGGGGTAGGGGGCGGAGAGTTCAAAGGGGCATACCGCTAAAAGGGTGATGCTTTTTTGATATCACTGGGCAATACTCCATGCAACTCTGCATGGTTATGAAAGCTGTCGCTGCCCCTCGCGTTCTGTATCGGAATGGTGTTCCCTCGCAGCCCTTGGCTGGCGCTCGAATACGCCAGGTGAAGAAGCTCCGTACTTGCACCTGATGCAAGCTAATGAGTGGGATTGCAGAGCGGCCATGCGTAATTTTCCGCTTTGACTATCAAGGATCGAGCCGAATGACCCCCCGCCCGAAAACCATTATTGAAGTGCCCATCGAACAGGTCGAGCAGGCTCGCCAGGTAGCGATCAACAATCTGCTGGCGCAAGAGGTGTATGAAAAGATAAGACGACACCTCACAGAAACCCTGGCACGGCTGCCAGAGGGTTATGCAAAGAGTTTTTCGGATCTGGACGACCACCGCAGCCATGAAGCCATCCTCATCGATGGTGGTCGAGGTACAGGTAAAAGCTCGGTGCTGGTCAATCTTGCGACCTATCTGCAGCACGAGCGCGACTTCCTGATACTGAAACCCGTGGACCCGACGCTGTTGGAAAACGGTGACGACTTGCTGCTGAACGTCATCGTGGCGGCCTTGATGCGCGACAAAAGCGTGAAGCACGCGCTCCAGCACAATGAACAAGGCGCCGAAAGCTTTTACGACCAGTTGCACAAGCTGGGGGCCGCGTTGGAGGGCATCCAGACCCAGAAGGATAAATATGGCCTGGATAAGCTGCGCGCGTTCATGAGTGATCAGGCGTTGGCCGAACAGGTACATGAAC
Organism: Pseudomonas xanthosomatis; assembly: GCF_019139835.1. NCBI lineage: Bacteria > Pseudomonadati > Pseudomonadota > Gammaproteobacteria > Pseudomonadales > Pseudomonadaceae > Pseudomonas > Pseudomonas xanthosomatis. Next base: position 2,405,995 of record NZ_CP077075.1, read on the forward strand.
TGTTCAGGCGCGTGCTGGCGCTGGTCGACAAGAAAGTCGTCGTCCTTCCCATTGATGATGTCGATACTTCGCTCTCGCTGGCCTTCGAGAACATTGAGGTGGTGCGTAAGTATTTAACCTCACCTTTTGTCATCCCGCTGATCAGTGGCGATCTGAATCTTTACAACGAAATCATCTGGCGCCAGTTCTATCAACGCCTCACCAGCCAGGCGAGAGACGTTGAGGATGCGTCTAGGCAGCGTGCCCGTGACCTTGCGGAAGACTATCAGCGCAAGGTGCTGCCGCTGCCCAAGCGTATCGAACTGCCTCAACTGACAACATATCTCGACGATCCGAACATCATGCTGACTGCTGCGGGGAGGGCATTGTTCCCGTTGCCGATATTACAGCACTGGTTGGACGCCTTGCTGAACGAGCGGGTGAATGGTGAGGGCAATAGCCGGCAACGGTTTCCACTGAAGACTGTTCGCGAAATGTCCCAGTTCATCAATGCGACCAAGGGGCTGATAGTCGGGCTGCCGGCGCAACTGGGGCTCAGCCCGAACATGCTGGTTGATGTTGACGCTTTCAATAAGATCAAACGCTCCTTGTTTATGTCTGATGAGATTTCCGAGGCAGTGCAGGTGTTTGCAGACAGTTATCGAAAAGCTCAAGTTACCCTGGCGGACGGCAAGCGAACGAGTCGAACCGAGCGTGAGCGCGCCTACAGTGCCCTGAGGCGTCGTGTCCAGTCGGCGAAACCTGCATTGAGAGAGGGGCATCGCGAGCATCTGCAACAATGGTATGAAGCGATTGCCGGATACTTCCGCTATCAGCGCAGGGGCGGGGCGGCGTACCTGACTGCCGAAACCAGCATGAGTTGGTTGTCTGAAGGTGATGCCTCGGATGACGGCACGGTCTTGAATCATGACCTGTTCCAACCCTTGAACCATAATCAGAAAATTTTTGAAAACTTCGACCTGGCCTACGATGCGCGCAAAAGCTGGAACGCGACGCTGAAAGGCTTTGTTCCTGATTTGTGGTTGGAGCGGCTGCCAGAAAAAACAATTCTGGCATACCCGACGCCGGAAAGAGGGTACCCGGTCAGCACGCAAAAAACAGGGCCGTGGGCGCTTTCCCAGCATGTCAAAAAAGAGAAGTACTTAGGGGATGCCGAGTTTGTCAGGCGCTTACTGGTACATTGGAGTTTCTTCTCCCCAAGCAAGCGTTCGAACCTGGTGCTGGGTGGGCGTGTTTTCGAACTGCTCATCATGAGCATGGTGCGCGATGTATCGTATGTGGAAATCGCGCAGTTGCTTGATCGTGCGCCATTCCACTCGGTTGCGGCACTGGCGGATACGAAAAGCTTGACGGTATCCGACTCGGATGCCGAGGCGGGGGGCGTGCGTGAAACGGTGGAACCACCGCTCCTGCCCGATGAAGAGTATCAAGAGGATCAATTGGATGCCGCCATCATTCAATTGGCGTCCGATATCAATTCGTGGAGGAAGGATCTTTCGGTGCAGGTGCCACCAAGCTGGCTGGTCTATAATGTAATGAATAAAGTGTTTAATCAGACTCACTATATTTATACAGCAGCTTCGAAGGGTGATAGCGATGCAAGGTTGCTGCGGAATATGGTTGATTTGGGGGTGCAGATTTATAACGCAATCTGGGCGGCGTTTGGCAGTTTTGAAAAAGGTGAGTTGTTTGGGTTTCCAAGGGTGATTGCTAATGTCAATATGACTGAGGCGGGCAAGGAGTTTGAAAAAAGCGTACTGTATAGGCAAAATATTTTGCCGTTCTTACACACAAATCGTAGCCAACAATCCTTTGATTTCAGGACGGGGTCCTATACATTTGCATTGGAGTCGCATCCGCTGCGAGAGTTGTTGTCTGATGTGTTTTCTGAGTTTGACTCGATAGAGGCTAAAGCTGCGGTAAAAGAAAGTTCATCTATTTCTCAGGGCGAGTATGAGGCTGAAAGTTCTCGCCGTCTTTCAAAATATGTAGCTAATTACTTTCGTGGTCTAGCCGCCACCGAAATCAGAAGTATGGATCCTGTAGAGTTGCATGAGCGGATTGAGGGTGTTTACCGAATGTGCCAGCGGGCTGGTATTGAAGCTGCGTTTCGTAGAGTTCCTAATGAAACGGGCATTGCTCGACGCATGCTCAGGGTGTCTTTGGAGCAGTTCGAAAAACTCACCGGGTTGCCTTTTCACGGACTGAACGCCAAAGACGATGCTTGATCAATCCCTGTTCGAACTCGCCAATGCCAGCTGTTTTTCCAGCCAGGCATTGGCGCGGCTGATCCGTGGGTGGCTGCTCAGTCCTGGCCATTTCAACGACTCCCTGGAACGTCGGCATTTCCATGAGCAGTGCGTGCTGGCACTGCGCAATGACCTGGATGCCGATTATCCTCGGCGTTTTCGCATCAACGATATGGCCCAGTCGTTGGCGGTGCTCTGGCCACAGACGATGTTCTTCGGGCCAAGGGGAGGCGAATTGCCGGTACTGGATGCCCTGTTCGATCAGTTGTTCCTCGAGAACGGCGACGTCATCCATTACCGCGATGACTGCATCCAGGCATACGTACGCAGTGCTGCTCGCCTCGACCCTACGTTGCTGGTCGGTTGGCGCATCGCCAGGCGTCTGCGCGAGTCGCCCAGGTTGAACTGCAAGGATCTGATGCGGATCGTGGCTGCCCAGCAACCCTTCTACAGCCCACTGCCCCATGAGGGCCGAGCCTTTGCAGAGAACCACGTTCATCTGGGGGGCGTCCATTATGATGGCCTGGTGCTCATGTCGGGGTTGAGCGAAGCGCTCCAGGGGCTGGCCCATGAGCCAGCACTGGAGGCGCTGCCGTCCTTGCAGGCGCTTGCGCAACGCCTTTTGATGGACATTCGAGGTGTCGAGTCCTCGGTCAGCGCCCGGCAGATATTTGGCGATACTCATGGCAGTCGAAAGTACGGGCAACAGCCCACTGCAATCAATTGGCGCTGGTTGGCACAAAAGCAGATCGAGCATGCCGACGATCCGCGTTCAGCACACTGGTTACGGTTGCAGATCGCGCGAAGCATTGCCAAAGGTGATATCAGCAATGCCTGGTTGTGGTTCGTCATTTGGTGCTGGAACCTTTACCAGCAAGTGGACTGTTCCAGCGACCTGCGCATGGCGATCTTTTTCCTGCTCAATTCCCTGATGAACCTGCGGCGCCAGCTGTTGATGGATGGTCAAGGCCTCACTCGGTTCGTCGAGGTATACAACAATCATGCGCGCCGTAATTTCGGCTGGGAGCATCAATACACCGATGCTGCTCGCCGGGTATTCCAGGGGCGCAACGATGTGGCCGAACTCAAGGTCACGCACCATCGGTTCAGCCCCGAAGCAGTCGTTCAGTGGCTGGGTCATATGGGTTCAGCGGCTGGCCTCAAGCCGTTTTCCCGGATACGGCCCGTACCTCAGGTGGAACATCTGCCTCTGCGTGAGCGCTTCGAGCGCTGGCATTTCTGTATCCATTTGATCCGTGATCCTGCCTTCCAGAGTAATCCCGCTCTCGTCTGGCAAGAGGCCGGTGAAATAGCACGTAAATTGGCGAGCGATGCATCCTGGGAGCGCGAAGAGTTACTCAATACGTCGCCACTGTGGGCTGGCAGGTTGCAGCCAGCGCGCTGGGTGCGTGGCCTGGATGTGGCGGGTGATGAAAATGCGGTTAAAACCGAGGTCTTCGCGCCCTCACTGCGCTGGTTGCGTCAGGGCTTGCAAAACAGGCCTTACCGGCGCGAGCCCAGCCTTGGCCTGCACCTGAGCGTGCATGCAGGTGAAGACTATGCGCACCCGCTCTCGGGCATGCGTCATGTCGATGAAACGGTCGTTTTCTGCGACATGCGTTCAGGTGACCGCCTGGGGCATGCGTTGGCCCTTGGAATTGCGCCTGACACCTGGCTGCAGCGCCACGGTGAGGCCATTCTGGATCTGGATGAGTATGTGGACAACCTGGTCTGGGCTTGGCATCACGCCCGGGAGATGAGTCCGTATCTTGGGTTGGCGGCACAAGTGGTGCCTAAGCTCGAAATGACCCTGGCCAGGCTCGTTCCTTACCTCTCCTGGAGCAACAGCCGCGAGCCTGCTCCAAGTCCGCAGCTACTGCATCAGGCCTGGTTGCTGCGGCGTAACTGTTATCACTACTGGAGTCGCGAACGGCTTGGTGGGCTGGGTGACGCCAAATTCAAGGCAGCAGTGCCTGATGCCGAATTGCTCGATGATACCGACTCAATGGCTGCGAAGTTGTGGCGCAGACGCTGGCAAACCCTGCGTGTGGGAAAGGTGGGTGTCGATGAGCCGTTGATCCCGGCGCAAATCGCCAATCCAGGCGCTTTCAAGGTTCGCATCAGTCAGGATGATCGCGATCAGGCCCGGGACAGGTTTGCGGAAAACGCCCTGAAGTTGATCACCGTGCGTGAAACTTCGAGCGAAGTGAAGTTCATGCATGCTTTGCAGGACTGGCTGCTGGACCGATACGATCGGTTGGGTCTGGTGATCGAGGCAAACCCGACTTCCAATGTCTATATCGCACGTCTGACTAGCCACGTCGAACATCCCGTGTTCCGCTGGTACCCTCCGGATGAGTCGACCCTTCTACCAGGGGCCAGCAACAACTTGTTCGGTCTGCGCCATGGGCCTAACCGGTTCTGCATCAACACCGACGACCCCGGCATCATGCCCACGACCTTGCGCACTGAGTTCGAACTGCTCCGGGAAGCTGCGCTGGAGCATGGCGTATCACGGACTCAGGCCGAGAGTTGGCTCGAGAGGATCAGGGTGTTCGGCGTGGAGCAATTCCATCAAAAGCACGAAACGTTGTGGCGTTGAGTTTTATCGCATCCAGTCAGACGCTCCATTGGCGTCGCGCATTCAATGAAAGGGGTCATCATGCGCATAGGAAGAAATCTAGGACGGCAGGAAACCGCCGGGCGCCTGATGCATTACCTTGAGAATACCAAGGGAGTAGATTGGGGGGCGTCAGGTAAGACGGCGTTGGGCACCGTATTCAATGAGCTCGCCCAGCTGGCTTATGATGATGTTCGCTATTACGACAAGGCTCGAAAGCGGCACCGTCGGTTGTCGCAATTTACCCGTTTCGTTGCCTGGGCTTGTGGTACCGCTGGTCTTTTGGCACCACCGTTGGCGGCAATCAGGCCAGAGTTCAAGGATCTGGCAGCCTACGCCTACCCGGCGCTCGTGGTGGGTGGGGCAACGTTGGTCTTCAATCGTCTGTTTGGTTCGACCAAGGGGCATGTCCGTTATGTGACGGCGCAGTTGGCCCTGGAGCACCGCATCACCCGTTTTCATCTGCAGTGGTCGCAGTGGTTGGCCAAGCATCCCGAAGAGTCTCTCGCACAGGCACAGGTCGATGAGGTTTTCCAACTGTTTTCCGACTTTGCAGGGGATACCTACAAGATCGTCCAGCAGGAAACGACTGCCTGGGGGCTAGCAGTGATCGCTGACATGGAAGAAGTCGGCAAGCAACTGCCCAAAGCCGACAACCCGGGGGCTGGCGCCCCGCAGGCCAACCCGAGGCCGGCAGATCCCAAAGCAGACAGGCAAGGATAAAGTACAGGTCAAAAGGTCTTAGGCTTTGTACGAAAAGTGCCTGCGCGACGATCATGCTGCGTTGAAAACAGGCTGGTGCGCCAGCCCGGTCGGAATGCTCATTTACAACCTGTAAAGTCGAGCGCGACTCCGACCGTTCCTCGCCTGTTTTCGCCTTGCCTGATCGCCGCTCGGCGACTTTTCGTACAAACCCTAGAAACTCACCGAAGCCGACAACCTGGCCGTACGCGGCGCCCCCGGGAACAGATAGTTGTCCCCCAGGTAATCCCCCACATCGCGCCAGTAGCGCTTGTCGAACACGTTATCCACGGTCAGGCGCAGCACCGTGTCGTAGCCACCGATTTGCGTGCGGTAGCGGCTGCCGATATCGAACACCGTGTAGCCGCCCACTTCGACGTTGCCGGCCTGGCTTGCGTACTTGCTGGCGCTGTAGCGCGCGCCGCCGAGCAGGGCAAGGCCAGGGACGGGCAGGGCGTAGTCGGCCTGCAGCGCCGCGCGCAGGCGCGGCACGTTGATCGCCTGGTGGCCCTCGTAAGTATCGGTGCCGCTGTTCTGCACCCGCGCGCGGATGGCTGCGGCGCTGGCGTGGATCTGCAGGTTCGAGGTGACGTGGCCGCTGGCGCCCAGCTCCAGGCCGGTGTTTTTCTGCTGGCCTTGCTGCACGTAGGTGAAGCCGGTGCCCTCGGGCCGGGCGTACTGGTAGGCCTGGCGGATCTGGAACAGCGCAGCACTGAAACTCATGCCCTGCCAGTCGCGCTTGATGCCCACTTCCAGTTGGCGCGACAGGGTAGGGGCGAGGATTTCACTGGCGTTGCTGGCGTACCAAGGCGCGGTGCCGCCGGCCGACAGGCCTTTGGAATAGCTGGCGTACAGCGTGGTGTCCGGCTGCGGCTTGTAGATCAGCGCGGCGTTTGGCAGCAGCTGGTACTGGCGGGTATGGCGGCCGGCAACGCCGTTCTCACCCCAGGTCTTTTCGTCCAGGCGCACTTCGCGGGCGCCGATCACGGTCTGCCAGTGTTCGTTGAAGGTGATGCGGTCGCTGAAGAACAGGCCGTACTGGCGGCTGTCCAGGCGGCGCTCGCTGTCGCCGACCGGGGCACTGGACGGTTGTACGGCGGGCGCGTCCTCGCCGATGTTGCCGTCGCCCACCAGCATGTTGTAGTAGGGGCGCTGGTCGAGGGTGCGGCGCTGGGCGCTGGCGCCCAGGGTCAGTTCATGGCCAACACCCAGCGCCTGGAAGCTGCCGTCGAGCGTGGCCTGGGCCTCGTCGGTGCGGCGGGTGTCGTCGGGGCTGCGAAAATCATAGATGTCGTAGTCGCCCGAGGGGCTGAAGTGCGCGGCATTGCCGCCGTCGCTGCCCCAGGCGAAGGCGCTGTAGTCGTCGATCACCACCTCGCTGCGCGAGGCGCTGAGGGTGCTGTTCCAGTTGTCGTTCAGGCGGTACTTGAAGCGCCCGCCCAGGTTCAGCGAGTCGTTCTGCACAGGCTTGGCCCACTGCTGCCAGGCCAGGTGGTCCTTCGGGTTCACGCTGTGGGGCAGCGAAGTGCCGCCCAGCAACTGATAGCCCGGCACCGAATACTGCTCGCGGTGCTGGTACTCGGCATCCAGTTCCAGCACGGCATCCGGGTTGATCTGCCAGTCGAACGCCACCGAGGCGAAGTCGCGCTTGCCGTCGGCATGGTCGACGTAGGAGCGGATGTCTTCGTGGGCCAGGTTCACCCGCAAACCGAACTGGCGTTCAGCACCGAACCAGCCGCCCAGGTCGGTGGCCAGGTACCGCTCGCCCTGCTCGTTGCTCGACACGCTGACGCTGCGCACATCCTCGGTGCGCTTGGTCACGTAGTTGACCAGCCCGCCAGGCTCGGACACGCCGCTCTGCAAGCCCGACAGGCCCTTGAGCAGTTCCACCTGCTGCTTGTTTTCCAGCGCCACGTTCTGCTCGCCGGCGATGGTCTGGCCGTTGATCTTGTAGCTGCTGGCGGCGTTCAGCTCGAAGCCGCGCACGTTGAAGTTCTCGTAGTAACCCACCGGTGCATAGCTCTCGCCCACCGAGGCATCGCTTTGCAGCACTTCGCTGAGCTTGCGCACCTGGCGGTCGTCCAGCAGTTGGCGGCTGAACACGCTGACCGCCGCCGGGGTGTCCAGCACCGGCGCTGCGTGCAGGCCGCCGACCTGGGTCTCGCGCACCTGGTAGCCCTCGCTTGCATAGCTGTCGGTGACGCGCACCGGGGCCAGGGTCACGCTGTCATCGGCCAAACCCTGGCCACTGTGCAGGGCCAGGCCCAGGCCGAGCAGGCCAAGGGGCAGGCGGGGGCGAAGCGGGGTCATGCAAGGCTCCTTGAAGGGGCGCGCGTCAGCGGTGCGGTGGTGGCTGTCGGGCAGGCGCGGCCGCCGGCGTTGCGCCGGGCAGGCGGACAAAAAGGGCGCCATGTTAGCAGGCGCGCAAGCACGCGTGCCCGCTAAAAAGCGGGCACTTATGGGGAGTAACGATTAAGCCCGGTGAAAATTCAGGCGGCGACCGGGCGCTGATGCCGGCGCCAGCTGTCGTCAATCTTCGACCAGGTCTTGCCATCGGTGATGGCCATCAGCTTGCGCCCATCCTTGAAGGTGGCAAGGAAGGTGACTTCATCCTCCTTGCCGCCCAGCAACAGCCCGGCCAGCAGCCCCACCGGGCCTGCCACCAGCGCACCGGCCATGCCCCAGCCGATGGCGCTGCCCAGGCTGCGAGTGGACTCGAGGTTGGCAAGCTTCAAGTCGGTGATGCGGGTCAGTGAAATGCGCTCGCCAGGCGAGGGGCTGCGCGGGGTCTTGAGTGTGAGCGCTCCATTGCGATACTCGCCTTCACCTTGCAAGAAATCGCCGGATTGCACCGTGAGTCTTGTCATCGTGTCGTCCTGTCGGGAAAGGGCTTCTTGACCAGCGCCTACTGAGCGCTCCGGCCGTTATCAAGTCAACGGCCAGGCGACGGAGGGTCATGTGGCCGGTTGTCGCGGTAACTATGGAAGCAGACAAGGCAAGGGTTCGAATGAACATTAAAGGGTCGCGTTTTCATAATTAAACTTCGAACTTATGAACATGAAACCCGGCGGTCATTAACGGGACTCATGGTTTTACAAGTGTCTGGTTGTACAAGGGGCTATTCGCAAAGAGTTGCTGTTTTCGAAAATGAACAAATATGCAAAAAATTGCTGGACAGAAAGTTTCTGAATGTGTCAGTTTTTTTGCGCCTCATAAGGGCGAGTGACAGGATGAACTCGCCAGGTGGGAGATTCCTGTCGGACATCAACTGCTTTTTGTACACAAGGAAGTTACCTGCATGTCAAAAGCCACACTCAATGCCGTTGCGCCAACTGCGGCCGCGCTGCAACCCCACGGGCCGAGTGCCACTGCCGGGCTGGTTGAGCGTTTTGCCCACCAGTACGACCGTGGCGGCGCCGATATCAACGGCAAGCCCTCGTTCAGCGTCGACCAGGCGGCGGACTTTCTGCTGCGCGATGGCGCCGCCTGGAAAGACCTGAACAAGGACGGCACCATCAGCCTTACTTACAGCTTCCTCACCCGCGCACCGTCGGACTTCTACAGCCGCGACCTGGGCAGTTTCAGCCAGTTCAGCAGCCTGCAGAAAGACCAGGCCAAGCTCGCCATGCAGTCCTGGGCGGACGTGGCCAAGGTCACCTTCACCGAGTCGGCCAGCGGTGGCGACGGCCACATGACTTTCGGCAACTACAGCGCCAACGACGGCGGCGCGGCGTTCGCCTACCTGCCGTTCGATCAACCCGGCTCGCACAAGGGCGAGTCCTGGTACCTGATCAACAGCGGCTACCAGGTCAACACCAACCCCGGCACCGGCAACTACGGGCGCCAGACCCTCACCCACGAAATCGGCCACGTGCTGGGCCTGTCGCACCCCGGCGACTACAACGCAGGCGAAGGCAACCCCAGCTACCGTGACGCCTCCTACGCTCAGGATTCGCGCGGCTACAGCGTCATGAGCTACTGGAGCGAGAGCAACACCGGGCAGAACTTCATCAAGGGCGGCGGGCAGTACTACGCCTCGGCGCCGCTGATGGATGACATCGCGGCCATCCAGAAGCTCTACGGCGCCAATTACGCGACCCGCTCCGGCGACACCACCTACGGCTTCAACTCTACCGCCGATCGCGACTACTTCTCGGCCACCTCGGCCTCGTCGAAAGTGGTGTTTGCGGTGTGGGACGGTGGCGGCAACGACACCCTGGACTTCTCAGGTTTTACCCAGAACCAGAAGATCAACCTCAACGAGGCGTCGTTCTCGGACGTGGGTGGCATGGTCGGCAACGTGTCCATCGCCAAGGGCGTCACCGTGGAGAACGCCATCGGCGGTTCGGGCAACGACTTGCTGATCGGCAATCAGGTGGCCAACCTGCTCAAGGGCGGTGCCGGCAACGACATCCTCTACGGTGGTGGCGGTGCCGATACCCTGTGGGGCGGTAGTGGTGCCGACACCTTCGTGTTCGGCGCGGTCAGCGACTCGACCCGGGCCGCGCCGGACCGGATCATGGACTTCACCTCGGGTGTGGACAAGATCGACCTGTCGGGCATTGCCGCGTTTGCCGTGGACCACCTGCCGCTGACCTTCGTCAACGCCTTCACCGGCCATGCCGGCGAGGCGGTGCTGAGTTACGACCAGGCGACCAACCTGGGCAGCCTGGCCATCGACTTCACCGGCAACAGCCTCGGTGATTTCCTGGTGACCACCGTTGGCCAGGCCGCAGTCACCGACATCGTGGTCTGATGCGCGGGGGCGGCGCTGCGGCGCTGCCCCTTCTGCCGAAGAGGCCAAGCGATGCGAATGAGCAACCCTTTGATCGCGCTGTGTGCGATCCCCCTGATGTGGATGACCGAGGTAGCCATGGGCAGCAGCCTGTTACTCCCCAACCCCGCGCAACTGGCCGGGCGTTGGCAGCTTTACGCCGAACAGTCGCAGGGCCAGCCCTGCGAGTTGCGCCTGGGCGCCAGCGAAGGCCAGCTAGGCGGTGACCTGGCATGCGCCGAGCACCTGCTCGGGCTGCGCCCCGGCAGCTGGCTGGTAACCCCCGATACCCTCGCCCTGGTGGGTGCTGACGGCAGCAGCGTGGTGCATTTCAGCCGCGAAGGTGCCCAGCGTTATACCTGGGCCGCGCCGGACGGCACGCAACGGGTACTCGAGCGCTTGAACCCATAACCCCGCCTGGAACTTGTAAAGTTCCAGCCAGACAGGGCGAAACATGAAACTTCCGAGCCACAAGCCCGGGGCGCCCTTGTGGGCGGCGCTCGGCCAATATAAATCGACCTTGATCAGCGTGGGCTGTTTTACCGCGCTGATAAACCTGCTGATGCTGGTGCCGTCGATTTATATGCTGCAAGTGTACGACCGTGTACTGAGTTCACAGAACACCACAACTTTATGGGTGCTGACGCTTATGGTCGTCGGCTTCTTCGTTTATATCGGCGCGCTGGAAGCGGTGCGCAGTTTCATCGTTATCCGGGTGGGCAACCAGTTGGAAAAAAGTTTCAACCTGAATGTTTACCGCGCCGCCTTCGAACGCAACTTGCGCCAGCGTGACGGGGCCGCCGGGCAGGCCCTGGGTGACCTTGCCCAGCTGCGCCAGTTCGTCACCGGCCCTGCACTGTTCGCGTTCTTCGACGCGCCGTGGTTCCCGCTGTACCTGGCGGTGATCTTCGTCTTCAACGTCTGGCTGGGGGTGATGGCCTGCGTCGGCGCCGCGCTGCTGATTGGCCTTGCGCTGCTCAACGAGCGCCTGACCCACGCCACCCTGGCCGAGGCCAGCCACTACCAGCTGCAATCGACGCAACTGGCCGGCAGCCAGCTGCAAAGCGCCGAGAGCATACAGGCCATGGGCATGCTAGGAGCCCTGCGCCAGCGCTGGTTCGCCCTGCATGTGCGCTTTCTCGACCTGCAAAACCGCGCCAGCGACACCTCGGCGGTGGTCACCGCCATCAGCAAGGGCCTGCGCCTGTGCCTGCAATCGCTGGTGCTGGGGCTGGGTGCGTTGTTGGTGATCGAGGGGCAGATGACCCCGGGCATGATGATCGCAGGCTCCATCCTCATGGGCCGGGTGCTCAGCCCCATCGACCAACTGATTGCGGTGTGGAAGCAGTGGAGCGCCGCGCAGCTGGCCTACCAGCGCCTGGACGGCCTGCTGCGCGAACACCCCGAGCCCGCGGTGCCGATGCCGTTGCCGGCACCCACCGGGCAACTGGCCGTCGAACAGGTTAGCGCCGGCCCGCCCGGGCGCACCCTTGCGACCTTGCAGCAGGTCAGTTTCAACCTGGCCCCGGGCGAGTTGCTGGGGGTGCTGGGCGCCTCGGGCTCGGGCAAGTCGACCCTGGCCAAGGTGCTGGTGGGCGTATGGCCGACCTTGGCCGGGCAGGTGCGCCTGGACGGCGCCGAGCTCAGTCAGTGGGACCGCGAGGCCCTGGGCCCGCACATCGGCTATTTGCCGCAGAACATCGAGCTGCTGCGTGGCAGCATCGCCGAGAACATCGCCCGCTTCGGCGAGCTGGACGGCCACAAGGTGGTCGAGGCGGCGCGCCTGGCCGGGGTGCACGAACTGATTTTGCGCCTGCCGCAGGGCTACGACACGCGCCTGGGCGAGGCGGGCGCTGACCTTTCCGGCGGCCAGAAACAGCGCATCGCCCTGGCCCGGGCCCTGTATGGCAGCCCCTGCCTGGTGGTTCTGGACGAACCCAACTCCAACCTCGACAGCCTCGGCGAGGCGGCCTTGGCCAATGCCCTGCAACAGCTCAAGGCCCTGGGCCGCAGCGTGGTGCTGGTGACCCACCGCAGCGCCGCGCTGGGCCAGGCCGACAAGCTGCTGGTGCTCAACGAAGGCCGCTTGCAGGGCTTTGGCCCGGCCCGTGACATTCTCCACGCCCTGGGCCAGGGCCCGGCGCAACGCCCACTGCAGGCCGGGGGTGGCGCATGAGCCGGCATGAGCGCGACGCGCGCTTTCATGTGCGCCTGGGCTGGTGGCTGACCCTGGCAGGCTTCGGTGGCTTCATGGCCTGGGCCAGCCTGGCGCCGCTCGACCAGGGGGTGCCGGTGCAGGGCACGGTGGTGGTGTCGGGCAAGCGCAAGGCGGTGCAGTCGATGGCGCCTGGGGTGGTCAGCCGGATCCTGGTCAGCGAGGGCCAGCAGGTGCACCAGGGCGAGGCGCTGTTCCGCCTCGACCGCACCCGGGTACAGGCCGATGTCGCTGCCTTGCAGGCCCAGTACCGCACCACCCGCGCCAGCCTGGCGCGCTGGCAGGCCGAGCGCGACAACCGGGCGCAGTTGGCGTTTGCCGCCGAGCTGCTGGGCGATGACGACCCGCAGCTGGGGCTGATTGTCGAGGGCCAGCGCCAACTGTTCGACAGCCGCCGCCAGGCCCAGGCCCGCGAGCAGGGCGCGCTGGCCGCCAGCATCGACGGCTCCCAGGCCCAGCTGGCCGGCATGCGCCGGGCGCGCGGCGACCTGCAGGCGCAGGCCGACTCGCTGCGCGAACAACTGGACAACCTGCGCCCACTGGCCGGCGACGGCTATATTCCGCGCAACCGCGTGCTGGAGTACCAGCGCCAGCTGTCACAGGTGCAGCGCGACCTGGCACAGAACGCTGGCGAAAGCGCGCGGCTGGAGCAGGTGATCGTCGAGGCCCGGCTCAACCTGCAGCAGCGCCGCGACGAATACCAAAAAGAGGTGCGCACGCAACTGGCGGAGGTTCAGGTCAAAGCCGCAACGCTTGAGCAGCAGCTCAACTCGGCGCGCTTCGAGCTGCAGCACAGTGACATCGTCGCCCCCGCCGACGGCATTGCCGTCAACCTCGGGGTGCATACCGAAGGCGCCGTGGTGCGGGCCGGCGACACCCTGCTGGAAATCGTCCCGCAAGGCACGGCGCTGGAGGTGGAAGGGCGCCTGCCGGTCAACCTGGTGGACAAGGTGGCAGTGCAGATGCCGGTGGACATCCTGTTCACCGCGTTCAACCAGAACCGCACGCCGAGGGTCAGTGGCGAGGTAGCGCTGGTGTCGGCCGACCAGTTGCTCGACGAGCGCACCGGCCAGCCTTACTACGTGCTGCGCAGCACGGTCAGCGAAGCGGCGCTGGCGCGCCTGAACGGCCTGGTGATTCGCCCGGGCATGCCGGCCGAGCTGTTCGTGCGTACCGGCGAGCGCTCACTGCTCACTTACCTGTTCAAGCCCCTGCTCGACCGCGCAGGGTCCGCGTTGACCGAACAATAAGGACCGCCCGTGAAGACCTTTGCATTTGCCAGCCTGCTGGCCGCCTGTGCCTGCTGGCCGGCGCAGGCGGCCATGGGCCCGTTCCAGGTGTATGAACAGGCGCTGCGCCGCGACCCGGTCTACCTGGCTGCCTTCGAGCAGCGCGAGGCCGGCCAGGAGTACCGCGCCATCGGCCGAGCCGGGCTGCTGCCGAGCCTTTCGTACAACTACAACAAGGGGCGCAACGACTCCCAGGTGCGCTACCTGGGGGATTCGCGGCGCCAGCAGGAGGACCGCACCTACAGCAGCATGGGCTCGTCGTTTACCCTGCAGCAGCCGTTGTTCGATTACCAGGCCTACGCCGCCTATCGCAAGGGCGTGGCCCAGGCGCTGTACGCCGACGAGAGTTTTCGCGACCAGAGCCAGCAGTTGCTGGTGCGGGTGATGACGAGTTACACCCAGGCGCTGTTCGCCCAGGACCAGATCGCCATCAGCGTGGCCAGCAAGCAGGCGTACCGGCAGCAGTTCCAGCAAAACCGGCGCCTGTTCGCTGCCGGCGAGGGCACCCGTACCGACATCCTCGAGGCCCAGGCGCGCTTCGAGCTGGCCGATGCCGAGGAAATCCAGGCGCGTAACGACCAGGATGCCGCGTTGCGCGAGCTGGGGGCGTTGATTGGTGAACCGGCAGTCAGGGCCGAAGACCTGGCGCCGCTGGACAGCGCATTCGCCCTGCCGCAGGTCGAGCCCCAGGGCTACGAAGCCTGGCAGGCGCGGGCACTGGCCGAAAACCCGCAACTGGCGTCATCGCGCCAGGCGGTGGAGGTGGCGCGCCAGGAGGTTGAGCGCAACCGCGCCGGGCATCTGCCCAAGGTTACCGCCTATGCCAGCTCGCGGCGCCAGCAGTCGGACAGCGGCAACACCTACAACCAGCGCTACGACACCAACACCGTGGGTATAGAGGTGAGCCTGCCGCTGTTTGCCGGTGGCGGCGTGTCGGCCTCTACGCGCCAGGCCAGCCGGCACATGCAGCAGGCCGAGTACGAGCTGGACGGCGCCACCCGCAGCACCCTGATCGAGCTGCGCAGGCAGTACAACGCCTGCCAGTCCGGCGCCAGCCGCTTGCGCGCCTACGAGCGGGCGCGGGTGGCGGCCGAGGCGCTGGTGGTGTCGACACGCAAGAGCGTGCAGGGCGGCGAGCGGGTCAACCTCGATGTGCTCAACGCCGAGCAGCAGCTGGCCACCACCCGCCGCGACCTGGCCCAGGCGCGTTACGACTACCTGCTGGCGTGGATCAAGCTGCATTACCAGGCGGGGGTGTTGAGCGATGTGCAACTGGCGCGGGTGGATGAAGCCTTTGTCAGTGCCAGGCATTGATTCACCGCCCCCTGTAGGAGCCGGCTTGCCGGCGATAGGGCCCACCCAGGCGTTCGCCGGCAAGCCGGCTCCTACAGGTACAGCGCCGGATTCGGATTTTGCACGACCCTGTGGGAGCGGGCTTGCCCGCGAATGTCATGACGCGGTGGAAGGGGCAGGTGTCAGGCCACCGCCGCTTCCAGCTTCACCCGCTTGCGCTCGGCCAGCGCCCACACCAGCAAGGCCAGTGCGCCGATCACCAGGCCCGTGACGACGATGCCGTTCCAGCCGTACACCTCGAACAGTTGCGTGCCCAGCAGCGACCCCAGCGCGCCACCGATGAAATAGCAGGTGATATAGCCGGCATTGAGCCGGGTGCGCGCCTCGGGGCGCAGCACGATCACCGCGTTCTGGTTGCTCACGTGCACCAGTTGCACCGCCAGGTCCAGCAGCAGTACGCCCAGCAGCAAGGCTGCCAGCGAGCTCTGGGCAAAGCCCAGCGGCACCCACGACAGCAGCAGCGCAGTCAGGCCCACGGTGGTGCCCAGTGCACCCTTGCCGCGGTCGGCCAGGCGCCCGGCCCAGTTGGCGGCCAGCGCCCCCGCTGCACCGGCCAGGCCGAACAGGCCGATCACCGCGTCCGAATAGTGGTACGGCGCATTGCTCAGCAAAAACGCCAGCGGCGTCCAGAACAGCGCGAACAGGCTGAACGACAGCAGCCCCAGCAGCGAGCGCAGGCGCAGTACCGGCTCTTCGGCGAACAGGCGGAACACCGAGCCGATCAGCGCCGGGTACTTGAGCCCCGCATGGCTGTGGTGCTGCGGCAGGCTGCGGTACAGGGCCACGGCGGTGATCGCCATCAGCACGGCGGCCAGCACATAGATGCTGCGCCAGCCGCCCAGCTCGGCCATGAAGCCTGCGGCGGTACGGGCCAGCAGAATACCCAGCAGCAGGCCGCTCATCAGCGTACCCACGGCGCGGCCGCGCTGGTCGGGGGCGCTCAAGGCAGCGGCCATGGGCACGAGAATCTGCGCCACCACCGAGAACAGCCCGGTCAGCGCGGTACCGACGATCAGCCACGGCAGATTGGGCGCGCAGGCGCTGATCACCAGGCCTGCGGTCGAGATCAGCACCATGGTCACGATCAACCGGCGCTGCTCGAACAAGTCTCCCAGTGGCGCCAGCAACAGCAGGCCGGCGCCATAGCTGAGCTGCGCGGCGATGACGATGCTGCCGGCACTGGCGGTGCTCAGGCCGAACTGCTCGGCGATGCTGTGCAGCAGGGGTTGTGCGTAGTAGTTGCTGGCCACCGCCAGGCCGGTGGCGGTGGCCATCAGCAGGATCAGGGCGCGACTGAGTGTCGGGGTGTGCATGGGAGTTCTCGTGGCAGGCAATGTGGAATGCGGACAAGTATCAGGAAGTGTCTGGCATGACGCCAATGTATAGTTTTCAACTTGTCCATCTTGAAAACAGATAGATCATGAACCTCAAGCAACTGGAATACGCCCTGGCGGTGGCCGACAGCGGCAGTTTCACCCGCGCCGCCGAGCGCTGCCATGTGGTGCAGTCGGCGCTCAGCCACCAGGTGGCGCGCCTGGAGGCGCAACTGGGGGTGAGCCTGTTCGAGCGCACCTCGCGGCGGGTGCGCCTGACCCCGGCCGGCGAAGCCTTCGTGCAGAGCGCGCGGCCGGCGGTGGAGGCAGCGCGGCGTATCGCCGACGATGTGGCCGCCGCCTGCGGGCAGGTGCGCGGGCGCCTGTCGATCGGTGAAATCAGCTCGTTGACCGCGCTGGACCTGGTGGACGTACTGGAGGTTTTCCACAGCCGTCACCCGGGTGTGGACGTGCGCTGGCTGACGGCGAAGAGCGAACTGCTGGTGGCCGATGTGATCGAGCGGCGCCTGGATGTGGGCTTTATCGGCCTGTGGCAGGGCGAAGTGCTGCAGGGCGTACAGCACCGCCTGCTGGCGCGGGAGGAACTGGTGGCGGTGTTGCCGGTCGGGCACCGGCTGGCGGGCAACACGCAGTTGGCACTGGCGGAGCTTGCCGGCGAGGTGCTGGTCGACTTCCCCGAGGGCACGGGTGCGCGGCGCCAGACCGACGAGGCGTTTCAGGCTGCGGGGCTGGTGCGCCGGGTGCAGTTCGAGATCGGGCATATTCGCCTGGTGGAAAAGTTCGTGCAGCGCGGCATGGCCGTGGGGCTGGTGCCCGAACGCATCGCCCGGGGCTTTCAGGGGGTGGCTACAGTGGCGCTGGCGGGTGCGCCGGTGCGCCACCTGTATGCCGTCTGGTCACCCAGCCCGACACCGGCGGCGCGGGCGTTTCTGGAGGTGATGGAGCAAAGTCTGTCTACCACAGGGTAATGCGCTCCTACAGAGGGGGTAGGCCCTTGGATCAGGCCGAGAACCCGCCATCGGCCAGCAGGCTGGCACCGGTGATGTAGCCGGCTTCCGGGCCAGCCAGGTAGGCCACAAAGCTGGCGATCTCTTCTGCTTGCCCATAACGCCCGATCGCCATCAGCGGAATCAGGCTCTCGGCGAACTCGCCGCTGGCCGGGTTCATGTCGGTGTCCACCGGGCCAGGCTGCACGTTGTTCACGGTGATGCCCTGCGGCCCCAGGTCGCGGGCCATGCCTTTGGTCAGGCCGACCAGCGCCGACTTGCTCATGGCGTAGGGCGCGCCGCCGGCAAACGGCATGCGCTCGGCGTTGGTGCTGCCGATGTTGATGATGCGCCCGCCCTGGCCCATGTAGCGGGCAGCCGCCTGGCTGGCAACGAACACGCTGCGTACGTTGATGGCCAGGGTGCGGTCGAAGTCGGCCAGGTCGAACTCGGTGATCGGCGCCACCGCCAGCACGCCGGCGTTGTTGACCAGGATATCGATGCGGCCGAAGGCTTTTGCCGCATCGTCCACCGCCAGTTGCAGCGCCGCGGCGTCTGCGCTGTCGGCGCGCAGGGCCAGGGCCTGGCCGCCGGCGGCCTTGATCTCCTCGGCCAGCGCTTGGGCGGGGCCTGCGGAGCTGACGTAGGTGAAGGCAACCTGAGCACCTTCTTTGGCCAGCCTGCGGACGATGGCGGCGCCGATACCACGCGAGCCGCCTTGGACGAAGGCCACTTTGCCTTCGAGGGTAAGTTGCTGGGACATGCTGATCTCCTGCTGGAAGCAAGGCCGGATGCCTTGGATGGACGCAGTATCGACCGATGATTACCTGCTGATAAGATGGCAATCGCTATTAGCAGACTAAACCTTTGGTTGGGAATCATGGCCACGGAATCGTTCAATGCCCTCGAGTGCTTCATTCGCAGCGCCGAGGTGGGCAGTTTTGCCGAGGCGGCCCGCCGCCTGAGCATCACCCCGGCGGCGGTGGGCAAGCACGTTGCCCAGCTGGAAGCGCGCCTTGGGGTGCGGCTGTTCCAGCGTAGTACGCGCAAGCTGACCCTGACCGAAGCCGGGCTGCGTTTTCTCGGTGAGGTCAGCGACAGCTTTCGCACCATCCAGTACGCCGTGGCCAACCTGGCCAGTGCCGAAGGCCAGCCGGCCGGCTTGCTGCGGGTAAGCATGGGCACGGTGTTCGGGCGCTTGTATGTGCTGCCGTTGCTGGGCGAATTTTTGCGCAGGTTCCCGGCCATCACCCCGGACTGGCACTTCGACAACCGCCAGGTGGACCTGATCGGCCAGGGTTTCGATGCCGCCATTGGCGGCGGTTTCGACCTGCCACCCGGGGTGGTGGCGCGCAAGCTGACCCCGGCGCACCGGGTGCTGGTGGCTTCACCGGCTTACCTGCAGCGCTGCGGGGCTGTGCAAGACCCGCAGAGCCTGCAGCGGCACGACGGCATCCTGATCCGTTCGCCGCAGACCGGCCGGGTGCGCTCGTGGCCCTTGACCAGCCGCTGGCAGGAACAATGCCCGCTGCAACTGCGCCAAGCGATGACCATGAGCGATTCCGACGCCGCGTGCGCTGTGGCCGAGCAGGGCCTGGGCATCGCCCTGGTGAGCCTGCCGTTCGCCGTGCCGTACCTGGCGGCCGGGCGCTTGCAGCGGGTGTTGCCGGACTGGTACGTGGACGATGGGCATATCAGCCTGTACTACGCCGGGCACAAGCTGCTGCCGGGCAAGACCCGGGCGTTCATCGATTTCTTGGTTGAGCAGTTTGCCGTGCAGGGTTTGGCCGATACATTCAATGCCCTGCAGGAACCTGCCGGCAATCTCCAGTAGGAGATCACCCAGCCCTTTCGGGCTGCGCTGTCGCGCAAAGAACAGAATTCGCAAGCGCGCCACATACCCTGTGGGAGCGGGCTTGCCCGCGAACACCGGCGAAGCCGGTGCCAGACACCGCGTCGCCTGCTTCGCGGGCAAGCCCGCTCCCACAGGTCCTTGCTAAATCAATGAGTTGTGTGCAGTTCTGTGAGAGATGGCTTGCCGGCGATAGGGCCATCAGCTTTGCCACACGGCCTGAACCTGGGTTGGCAGGCCCGGCCTCATCGCCGGCAAGCCGGCTTACAAGGGCGCTTGTCAGGTTACATCGATGATGTACTGAACCTGCGCCACCCCGTTGACCACCAGGCTCACCTCGTCATCCAGCTTCTTGCCCATCAGTTGCTGCCCCAGCGGCGCGCGCGGGGTGATCACGGTCACCAGTGCGTCGCCTTCGCCAATCTTCAGCCCGGCGCCCTCGGGCCCGATGAACACCCGGCGCTGCTGCCCGTCTTCATCCTCCAGCGTCACCAGGCAACCGACCTGAATACCCCGCGCCGGGTCGTAGTCACGCAGCACCAGTTGCTGGTAGGTCAACAGCGCCTGGCGAATCTCGGCGGTACGCCGGGCCTGGCCGGTGGCCAGGTACGACGCCTCGAGCCCGAGGGTGTCGTACTTGTTCTCGGCGATGTTCTCTTCGGCGGTGGCGGTTTCGTAGGCGGTCTGGGCGGCGCGGCGCAGCACCTCGACGTCGTGCTCGAGGGTGGCCAGGATGCGTTGCAGCAGGGCAGGCTTGTCCATGGTCAGTAGCAGAACTCCAGCACGTTGGCCTGGCTCTTGTCGGTGGGTGCGGTGCGATTCTGCTGCAGCCAGAACTGGCACTTGGGGTTGTTCAGGTTGCGCGGGTTGCCTTGCGCTGCGTCGTCGGCCTGCTGTTCCTGCTGTTGCTGCAAAATGTCCTTGTAGCGCTCGAACATCTGCGCCTGGGCGTCCTGCGGCTGGGCCGGCGCCGCTGCTGGCGCGGGCTGCACAATCGCCGGGGCGACGGCCTGGGCCACCGGCTGTACCTGCTCTGGCCACAGGCGCAGGGCCAGCCACAGGCTGACGGCGATGGCCACGGCGCCCAGCCACAGGCCCAAGGCGATGCACAGGGTCAGTTGCACGGGCTTGAGGCGGATGTTCAGTTCGCGGCGGCGGGGCATGGCGGCCTCCTGGCAGGGGCGGTACGGTGGCGGCATTGTCGCATGGCGTGGCAGGTTTTTTCAGCGTCGCGCTTTAAAGCGGCGGCAATTGTGCGCAAAATCCGCGCTCGTTTTTTGCAGGTACCGTGATGAAAGCCACCTGGGACATCTTCTGCACCGTCGTCGACAACTATGGCGACATTGGCGTGACCTGGCGCCTGGCCCGCCAGTTGGCGGCCGAGCATGGCCTGGCGGTGCGCCTGTGGGTGGATGACCTGCAGCCGTTCGTGCGCCTGTGCCCTGCGGCTGACAGCAGCGCCGAGCAGCAATGGCAGCAGGGTGTGCTGGTGCGCCGCTGGCCGGCCCGCTGGACGGGCGAGACGCCTGGCCAGGTGGTGATCGGCGCCTTTGCCTGCCAGTTGCCCGACGGGCTGGCCGAGGCCATGGCCGCCCAGCCCAGGGCGCCGCTTTGGCTGAACCTCGATTACCTGAGCGCCGAAGACTGGGTCGAGGGCTGCCACGGGCTGCCGTCGCCGCAGGCCAACGGGTTGCGCAAGATGTTCTTCTTCCCGGGGTTCAGCGAAAACACCGGCGGGCTGCTGCGCGAAGCCTCACTGCTGGCGCGCCGCGAGGCGTTCGGGGCCGACGCGCGCACGGCCTTTTTACGCGGGCTGGGCGTCGAGGTGCAGCCTGATGCGCGGTTGATCTCGCTGTTTGCCTACGAAAACCCGCAACTGGGCAACTGGCTCGATGTACTGGCCGCCGATGACAGCAACGCCACCCATCTGCTGGTGCCCCACGGGCGCATTCTTGGCGACCTTGGCCAATGGCTGGGGGAGGGCGAGCTGGCGGTGGGCGCGCTGCATCGGCGCGGCGCGCTGACCGTGCAGGTGCTGCCGTTCGTCAGCCAGGACGACTACGACCGCCTGCTGTGGAGCTGCGATTTCAACGCCGTGCGCGGTGAAGACTCGTTCGTGCGCGCGCAATGGGCCGGGGCGCCGATGCTGTGGCACATCTACGTGCAGCAAGAGAACGCCCACTGGGAAAAGCTCGACGCGTTCCTGGCGCTTTATCGCCAGGGGTTGTCGGACGCTGCCGGGCAAGCGCTGGTGGAGCTGTGGCGTGCCTGGAACATGGACCAAGCGATGGGCCAGGCCTGGCAAAACCTGCAAGCGCACTGGCCGGAACTGCGCCAGCACGCCCGTCAATGGTGCGCTGCGCAGGCCGCTCGGCCGGACCTTGCCACGAGGCTGGTACAGTTTTATCGAAATTCGCTATGATACGCGGCCTCGATTTTTATAAATCCATCCAGATTCGGATACTTCGTAATGAAAACTGGTAAAGAACTGAAACCCGGTACCGTACTGCGTATCGACAACGACCCGTGGCTGGTACAGAAAGCTGAGTTCACCAAGTCGGGCCGTAACAGCGCGATCATGAAGACCAAGCTGAAGAACCTGCTGACCGGTTACAAGACCGAAACCGTATACGGTGCAGACGACAAGCTGGACGACGTGATCCTGGATCGCAAAGAAGCGACCCTGTCGTTCATCAACGGTGACGAGTACACCTTCATGGACACCACCGACTACACCATGTACGAACTGAACGCCGAGGACATCGAAGCCGTTCTGCCGTACATCGAAGAAGGCATGGAAGACGTCTGCGAA
Source organism: Pseudomonas xanthosomatis (assembly GCF_019139835.1). NCBI lineage: Bacteria > Pseudomonadati > Pseudomonadota > Gammaproteobacteria > Pseudomonadales > Pseudomonadaceae > Pseudomonas > Pseudomonas xanthosomatis. The sequence goes on from NZ_CP077075.1 coordinate 2,428,220, forward strand.
GCCGTGTTCTTCGAAGGCCGCCTGGTATCGGTAGAACTGCCGACCACCATCAGCCGTCAGGTTGTCTACACCGAGAACGCCGCCCGTGGCGACACCTCCGGCAAGGTCATGAAGCCTGCCAAGCTGAAGAACGGTACCGAAATCTCGGTTGCCGACTTCATCCAGATCGACGAGTGGATCGACATCGACACTCGCGACAACAGCTTCAAGGGCCGCTCCAAGAAGTAATTCTTCTTGCTTGCGAGCACCAAAAACCCGGCCTTGGCCGGGTTTTTTTGTGCCTGTTAAACCCTGTCGGTTTCACCGCTTCTGCAGGAGACCACACAGCCCTCTAGGGCTGCGCTGTCGCGCAGAGAACAGGTCTTGCAGATGCGCCACGCCCCCCTGTGGGAAGCGGCCTCGTGTCGCGATGGGCTGCGCAGCAGCCCCGGCAGTTTTGCATGAGGCCGAGGCCTTGGGGCCGCTTCGCGCCCCATCTCGACCGGACGGCGCCCCGGCAAGGCCGCTTCCCACGGGAACCGTGTTAAATCAATGAGTTGTAGTTTGTTCCATGAGAGCCGGCTTTACACGCTCACGTGCAGGCGTACATCCACATTGCCGCGGGTGGCGTTGGAGTACGGGCAGACCTTGTGCGCCTTCTCCACCAGTGCCTCGGCATCGGCCTGGGCCAGGCCCGGCAGGTTGATGTTGAGGTCGATATCCAGGCCGAAACCGCCCGGGATCTGGCCGATACCCACCTTGGCGGTGATCGACGCATCGGCCGGCAGGGCCTTTTTCTCCTGGCCGGCGACGAACTTCAGGGCGCCGATGAAGCAGGCCGAGTAGCCGGCGGCGAACATCTGCTCAGGGTTGGTGCCGTCACCGCCGGCGCCGCCGAGCTCTTTCGGGGTGCTCAGCTTGACTTCCAGCTTGCCGTCGCTGGAGCGGGATTTGCCGTCGCGACCGCCGGTGGAGGTGGCTTCTGCGATGTACAGCGGAGTGACCTTTTGCATCTTGAGCCTCACGTGTGTGCTGTGCGCCGGTGGCGCTGGGTGGGTGTGGATCTAAATTAGCGCGCAATTAGTTTGCGCGCAAGATAAATATTTGGCCATGACGCCAAACGGCCAGATCACAGCATAGACGTCAGAGGCTTTCTTGCAGGTGTGTGCGCAGTTGCAGCAGGTCGGCCTGCAGTTTGCGCAGCTGTTCGGCGCTGCGCCCGCTGGCCTTCAGAATGCAGTGCGGAACCTGGCGGGCCTCTTGTTGCAGTTCGCGGCCTTTGTCAGTCAGTTCCACCAGCACCACCCGTTCGTCCTCGCGGCTGCGGGTGCGCTTGAGCAGGCCTTCGCTTTCCAGGCGCTTGAGCAGCGGGGTGAGAGAGCCGGGGTCGGTGAGCAGGCGCTGGCTGATCTCGCCCACGGTCAGGCCGTCTTCCTGCCACAGCACCAGCATGGCCAGGTATTGCGGGTAGGTCAGGCCCAGGGCCTGCAGCAGTGGCTTGTAGACCTTGGTCATCAGCAGCGACGTGGAGTGCAGGGCGAAACACACCTGGTTGTCCAGCAGCAGCTCGTCGCAGGGGGCTTGGGTGTCGGCGTTCATGCAAGTCCTTGAATTCGGTCAGGTGAGAAATCTAGCACGCGATTTGTTTGCGCGCTTATTGCCAGCGCAGCTCGCTGCGCAGGGCCAGGTCCCAGGGGGGCACCGGGCTGAAACGGCTCTTGAGGAATTCGAGCAGCAAGCGGCTGCGAGAGTTCGTTTCATGTTCAAGGCGCAGTGCATAGATGCCTGTGGTTTCCGGTGTTGGAAGGCCGTTGTCGCAAAACAACGGGATCAGTTCACCGCGCAGCAGGTACTCGCTGATCAGCCAGGTGGGCAGGTGTGCTACCCCCAAGCCGGCCAGGGCGCCGAACAGCAGGGTTTCGGCGTTGTTGGCGGTCATGCGCATGCGTGCCGGGCGATACAGCCGGGCCTGGCCGGCCACCGTAAAGCGCCAGGCGAAGGGCGGCGCCAGGCCATCCCAGTCCAGGCCATCGTGCTGCGGCAGCTCGCTGGGGCAGGCCGGTACGCCGCGGCTGGCCAGGTACGCGGGGCTTGCGCAGGCGATGCGCACCATGTACGCCAACGGTGTGGCTACCAGGCGGGTGTCGGCCAGGGGGCCGGCGCGCAGCACCAGGTCGACCTCGCCCAGGTGGCTGCCGTGCAAGTCGACGAAGCTGTCGATCAGGCGTAGTTGCACGTCAAGCCCCGGGTAGGCCACCAGAAAATCGGCAATCGCCGGGGCCAGGTGGCGGCGCCCGAAGGCGGCCGGGGCGTCGATGCGGATCAGCCCTTCCGGGGCGTTGCTCAGCGACACCGCCTCGGCGCGGGCCAGGCGCAGCTCCTCGATGATGCGCCGGGCCCGTTCGGCGAAGGCGTTGCCGGCCGGGGTGGGGCGCACGGCATGGGTGCTGCGCGAAAACAGGCGGCTGCCGACGGCGGCCTCCAGGTTGTCGATGCGCCGGGCAACGGCAGACGGGGTCAGCGGGTGGCGGCGGGCAGCGGCAGAAAAACTGCCGGTGTCGAGCACGTCGAGGAACAGGCTGAGTTGTTCGGTGAGAATGTCGGGGCTCATGGCGGGCTCTGCTTGTGCGTAATGCGCATAGCCATTGTGCGCTGCTGTGCGTTTCCCCGCCAGCCGCGACTGGGTAGCATGCCTGCATCGTTTAAGCAGGTTGGATGAGGCAGATGGTCGAGTGGTTGTTGTATATCGTGTTGGGCGCGGGGCTGGGCACCATGGGCGGGCTGTTCGGCATTGGCGGCGGGTTGATCGCCATCCCGGCGCTGGGCGTGCTGTTTGGCCTGGACCAGCAACTGGCCCAGGGCACTGCGCTGGTGATGGTGGTGCCCAACGTGCTGCTGGCGCTGTGGCGCTACCACCAGCGCAACCGCATCGAGCTGCGCCATGCCGTGCCGCTGTCGCTGTGCAGCTTTGTGTTTGCCTGGCTGGGGTCGATCTGGGCGGTGGGCATCGATGCCCATGCCATGCGCCTGGGCTTTGTCGGCTTTCTGGTGGCGTTGGCGGTGTGGAACGTGGCGCGGATGTTCCTGCGCGTGGCACCGCCGAGCAGTGAACTGCGCTACCCGTGGCCGTGGCTGGGTGTGCTGGGCAGCTTTGCCGGCACCATGGGCGGCTTGTTCGGGGTGGGCGGTGCGGTGGTGGCAACGCCGATACTGACCAGCGTGTTCGGCACCACCCAGGTGGTGGCCCAGGGCTTGTCGCTGGCGCTGGCGGCGCCCAGCACCATGGTGACCCTGGCGACCTACGGCGTGCACCACAGCGTGGACTGGAGCATTGGCATTCCGCTGGCGGTGGGCGGCTTGCTCAGCATCAGCTGGGGGGTGAAGCTGGCCCACGCGCTGCCAGAGAAGGTGCTGCGCGGGATGTTCTGTGTGTTTTTGGTGGTGTGTGCGGTGATGCTGGGGTTTGAGCTTTAATCACGGCTCCTACAGGGGGCTGCGTTACTTGAACCCCTCGACGATGTACCCGGCCATGCAGTCGGTGATTGGCGACTGCTGCTGCGAATTGCGCAGCAGCATCACATTGGCCACGTGCAACTGCGGCAGCCCGTCGCTTTCATCGAGCATGCGCAGGTTGCCGCCGATCAGGCTCTGCAGTTGCGCGGTCACCGCCAGCCCGGCGCTGACGATGGCGAACAGCGCTGCCAGGCTTGGGCTGGTATAGGCGATGCGGTACTCGATACCGTGCTGCTCCAGCGCGTTGCAGGTCCAGGCGCGGCAGAAGCAGTCGGTGTTGAACAGCGCCAGTGGTATCGGGCGTTGCTCCTGCGGGCAAAAGCCTTGCGCTGCGGCCCACACCAGGCGCTCCTGGCGCAGCAACTGGCCCACTTCGTTGCCTGGCTCGCGGGTGACGATGGTCAGGTCGAGGTCCTGGCGCTGCATCAGGTGCTTGGAGGAGTCGCAGTGCACCTCGACATGTATCAGCGGGTAGTCCTGGGCGAAGCGGGTGAGGATGCCGGGCAGAAAACGCATGGCGTAGTCGTCCGGCGTGCCGATGCGCACCACCCCGACCATGTGCGGCATGCGCAGGGTATTGAACACCTCGCCATGCAGCTTGAGGATGCGCCGGGCATAACCCAGCAGCACCTCGCCTTCGGCAGTCAGGCGCACCTGGCGGCCTTCGCGCTCGAACAGCTGGCGCTGCAGAATGTCTTCTTCCAGGCGTTTCATCTGCATGCTCACCGCCGACTGGGTGCGGTTGACCACTTCGCCGGCACGGGTAAAACCGCCTTGCTCGGCAATCGCGACGAAGGTGCGCAGCACATCGGCGTCGAGGCTCTGGTACTGGGACATGGCATCAATCCTCTAGATGCATGGCATCAGAAACATTCGTTGGATTGATCCTAGGCCTGGGCAGAGACTGAAGCCATCCACACGGAGGGCTTCACGATGAAAGGTCATGCAAGCTTCACCCAATCACCTGTCCTGTCCCACCTGCTGCGTTGGTACGAGCTGTACCAGCAGCGCCAGGAACTGGCGCGCATGAGTGACGCCACGCTGCACGATTTGGGGCTGTCGCGGGCCGATATCCAGCAGGAGGCCGAGCGGCACTTCTGGGATGACCCGCTGAGCAAGGGCTAAGGCCGGAGTGATGGCCTTCGCGGGTAAACCCGCTCCTACAGGGGAAGTGCACATCTTGTGGGAGCGGGCTTGCCCGCGAATGCTATGGTGCAGGCACTGCATCATCACCAGGAGCGCGCGCAGTGAGCCTAGCGTTATCCATCCCCCAGGCCCGCCGCCTGGCCTTGTCTGCCCAGGGCTTCGGCAAACCACCAGAACGCACTCCGAGCCTGGCGGCAATCAAACGCACCTTGCAACAGCTGGGCGTGGTGCAGATCGATTCGGTCAATGCCTTGGTGCGTTCCCACTACCTGCCGCTGTTCTCGCGCCTGGGCGATTATCCACAGGCTGCCCTCGAGCAACTGGCCTGGGGCAAGCCCCGCCAGCGCCGCCTGTTCGAGTACTGGGGTCACGAAGCTTCACTGTTGCCGCTGGAGCTGTACCCGCTGATGCGCTGGCGCATGGCAGATGCTGCGCAGGGCCGGGGCATCTACCGGCAACTGGCAAGCTTCGGCCGCGAGCGGCGCGAGGTCATCGACCGCGTGCTGGCCGCCGTGCAGCAGCAGGGCGCGCTGGGCGCCGGCAGCCTGTCCACCCGCGAAGAACGTGCCGGCCCCTGGTGGGACTGGAGTGAAGAGAAGCTCGCTCTGGAATGGTTGTTCGCCGCAGGTGAGGTGACGGTGGCCGGGCGCCGAGGGTTCGAGCGGCTGTACGACCTGCCTGAGCGGGTGGTGCCGGCAGATGTGCTCGACCAACCCGTGCCTGATGAAGCCGAGGCCCAGCAGGGCCTGCTGTTGCACGCCGCCAACGCCCTGGGTGTTGCCACCGAGCAGGACCTGCGCGATTACTTTCGCCTGTCGCCCCAGCAGAGCAAGGCCGCCCTGGCCGAGCTGCTGGCCGATGGGCGGTTGCAGGCCTGCACGGTTCAAGGCTGGAAGCAGCCAGCCTACACAGCAGGCACCCCGCGCATTCCCCGGCGCATCCGCACCAACGCCTTGCTGTCGCCTTTCGATTCGCTGGTCTGGGAGCGCGCCCGCACCGAGCGGCTGTTCGACTTCCGCTATCGCCTGGAAATCTACACCCCGGCGCACAAGCGGGTGTACGGCTACTACGTGTTGCCGTTCCTTTACCAGGAGCGTATTGCCGCGCGGGTGGACCTGCGCGCCGAACGCGCCCACGGGCGCCTGGCGGTGCATGCGGTACACGAGGAGCAGGCAGGGCTGGATGAGGAGGGCTATCTGGCCCTGGCCGCCAACTTGCAGCGGCTGGCGGCCTGGCTGGGCCTTGAGAGCGTGCAGCTCAACTGCCCCCGCAGCGAGGGCAGTCGGCTGCGTCAGGCGCTGCTCAGCGGCGCACCTGCTTGAGGGTTTCGGCAATCAGGAAGGCCAGCTCCAGCGACTGATCGGCGTTCATGCGCGGGTCGCAGTGGGTGTGGTAGCGGTCTGACAGCGCGTCTTCGGTGATGGGGCGGGCGCCGCCGATGCATTCGGTGACGTTCTGCCCGGTCATTTCGATATGGATACCACCGGCATGGCTGCCTTCGGCCTGGTGCACCTGAAAGAACTGCTTCACCTCGTCAAGAATCTGCGCGAAGTCGCGGGTCTTGTAGCCGCTGCTGGCCTTGATGGTGTTGCCGTGCATCGGGTCGGAGCTCCACAGCACCTGGCGGCCCTCGCGCTGCACGCTGCGGATCAGCCCCGGCAGGTGGTCGCCGACCTTGCCGGCGCCCATGCGCACGATCAGGTTGAGGCGGCCCGGGTCGTTGTCCGGGTTGAGCACGTCGATCAGGCGGATCAGTTCCTCGGTGTTCATGCTCGGGCCGACTTTCACCCCGATCGGGTTATGCACGCCACGCAGAAACTCGACATGGGCGCCGTCCAGCTGGCGGGTGCGGTCGCCGATCCACAGCATGTGCGCCGAGCAGTCGTAGTAGTCGCCGGTCAGGCTGTCGCGGCGCACGAAGGCTTCTTCGTAGTTCAGCAGCAGCGCTTCGTGGGCGGTGAAAAAGCTGGTTTCGCGCAGTTGCGGGGCGCTGTCCAGGCCGCAGGCGCGCATGAACGCCAGGGTTTCGTCGATGCGGTTGGCCAACTGGTGGTACTTGTCGGCCAGCGCCGAGTTGGCGATGAAGTCCAGGTTCCATTTGTGCACCTGGTGCAGGTCGGCAAAGCCGCCCTGGGCGAAGGCGCGCAGCAGGTTGAGGCTGGCGGTGGCCTGGTGGTAGGCCTGCAGCAGGCGATCGGGGTCGGGTATGCGGCTGGCGGCGTCAAAGCCGATGCCGTTGACGATGTCGCCGCGGTAGGCGGGCAGGGTGAGGTTGCCGATGGTCTCGTCGTTGGCCGAGCGCGGCTTGGCGAACTGGCCGGCCATGCGCCCCACCTTCACCACCGGGCAGCCGGCGGCGAACGTCATGACGATGGCCATCTGCAGCAGCACCTTGAAGGTGTCGCGGATCTTCGCCGCCGAGAACTCGGCAAAGCTTTCGGCGCAGTCGCCGCCCTGCAGCAGGAAGGCGCGGCCCTGGGTCACCTCGGCGAACTGCCGGCGCAGTTCGCGGGCTTCGCCGGCGAACACCAGCGGCGGGTAGCTGGCCAGGGTCTGCTCGACCTTGTGCAGGTGGGCGGCGTCGGGGTAGGCGGGTTGCTGCTGGATCGGCAGGGCGCGCCAGCTGTCAGGGCTCCAGGGTTGGTTCATTGCAGGCTCTGTTGTTATCGGTTCGGGCGTGCAGCCATGGTACAGCCGCCGGGCCGCTTGTTGCACCACCGGCATTGGCGGACAATGCGCGTTTTGCGCAGGCGGTGGTTGGCATGGCGACGGAGCGGGAAGAACGGCTGCTGGCACGGGTGGAGGACGCCTTCGGCGTGATCAGCGTGTACGAGGTTGAAGACTACCGCTTCCTCGAGTTCGGCGATGCCGTCGAGCAAAGCTGCACCTTCACCGCCGACCCAAGCTGGCTGGAGTACGACTACACCCGCGCCATGCTGGTGGGCGCGCTGTGCCACCCGCTGCCAGAGAGCGCGTTGTTTCTCGGCCTGGGCGCCGGCACCCTGACCCAGGCGTGCCTGAAGTTCCTGCCGCTGGACGATGTCGAGGCCATCGAGCTGCGCCCCGATGTGCCACGCCTGGCCATGGAGTACATGGGCCTGGAGGACGACCCGCGGTTGTACGTGCGCATCGGCGACGCCCTGGAGCTGCTGCCGACCGCGGAAAAGGCCGACCTGCTGTTCGTCGACCTGTACACCGACTACGGGCCGGGTGTCGGGCACCTGGCCTGGCGCTTTCTGGAGAACTGCCAGAAGCAGCTCAACCCCGGTGGCTGGCTGGTGATCAACCAGTGGGCCGGCGACGATGGCCGGCCACTGGGGGCGGCGCTGCTGCGCGGCTTGTACCACCGGCATTACTGGGAGCTTCCGGTGAAGGAGGGCAACGTGATCCTGCTGGTGCCGGCAGACCTTGAGCAAACGCTGGACATCGACGCGCTGCGGGCCCGGGCCGAGGCGCTGGCGCCGCGCCTGGGGTATTCGCTGGAGTACCTGATCAAGGCGGTCAGGCCGGCTACCTGAAACTGTTTCTGGCGATGCGGTTCGTGTAGGAGCGGCCTTGTGCCGCGAAAGGGCCGCACAACGATTGGCGGGGCTGCTTCGCAGCCCTTTCGCGGCACAAGGCCGCTCCTACAGAAAAACGATTCAGCTCCAGCTGCATTGATAGCTCGATACTGGCCTTTGCCACTGAAATATTTCTCCCGGTATTCAGCTAATTCGTATATAGTACGCGCCGGTCTTTTAGCGGACCCTAAAATCAGGTGGTGCAAATCCTCCGAATCCAGCTTCGGCTGCATGTCCGCTAGGCGGACCCTCTCACACGTTTCTTATTTCAATCGTTTTCGCAAATCCCCGCCGCCAAAGCTGCCTGGGTGACCGTTTGGTCTTTCAAGGCATGTGCAGTTTTGGAGCATGGGTCTTTGCGGATGCACCTAGAGGCAGACCCATGACCCAGGAAACCGGCGGATTCGCCGCTCTCGATCTCAATCCGAATATCGTTGCTGCTGTTCTGGCCACCGGCTACGAAGAGCCATCGGCTATTCAGCATCAGTCGATCCCGATCATCCTCGCCGGTCACGACATGATCGGCCAGGCGCAGACTGGCACCGGCAAGACCGCTGCCTTCGCCCTGCCGATCCTCAACAAGATCGACGTGAGCAAGCGCGAACCGCAAGCCCTGATCCTGGCGCCAACCCGTGAGTTGGCGCTGCAAGTAGCTACCGCTTTCGAAACCTACGCCAAGCAGATGCCGGGCGTTAACGTGGTGGCCGTGTACGGTGGTGCCCCGATGGGCCCACAGCTGCGCGCCATCCGCAACGGCGCACAAATTGTCGTTGCCACCCCGGGCCGCCTGTGCGACCACCTGCGTCGCGACGAGAAAGTCCTGTCCACCGTGCAGTACCTGGTACTGGACGAAGCGGACGAGATGCTCAAGCTCGGCTTCATGGATGACCTCGAAGTGATCTTCGACGCCATCCCGGCCTCGCGCCAGACCGTACTGTTCTCCGCTACCCTGCCGTCGTCGATCCGTTCGATCGCCGAGCGTCACCTGCGCGAGCCCAAGCACGTCAAGATCCAGAGCAAGACCCAGACCGTCACCGCGATCGAGCAGGCCCACCTGATGGTCCACGCCGACCAGAAGATCCCGGCCGTGCTGCGCCTGCTGGAAGTCGAAGAGTTCGACGCACTGATCGCCTTCGTGCGCACCAAGCAAGCCACCCTGGACCTGGCCTCGGCCCTGGAAGCCAAGGGCTACAAGGCTGCTGCGCTGAACGGCGACATCGCCCAGAACCAGCGTGAGCGCGTGATCGACTCGCTCAAGGATGGCCGCCTGGACATCGTCGTCGCCACCGACGTCGCTGCCCGTGGCCTGGACGTACCGCGCATCACCCACGTGTTCAACGTCGACATGCCGTACGACCCGGAGTCCTACGTGCACCGTATCGGCCGTACTGGCCGTGCCGGTCGCGATGGCCGTGCGCTGCTGCTGGTCACTCCGCGTGAGCGCCGCATGCTGCAGGTGATCGAGCGTGTCACCGGGCAGAAAGTTGCCGAAGCCCGCCTGCCCGGCCCACAAGCCGTGCTGGATGCGCGCATCAAGAAGCTGACCAAGAGCCTGGCGCCGCTGGTGGCCGAGTCCGAGGCCAGCCACGGCGAGCTGTTCGACCGCCTGACCGCCGACCTGGGCTGCAGTGCCCGCGCCCTGGCTTCGGCCCTGCTGCGCAAGGCCACCAATGGCCAGGCGCTGGACCTGGCCAGCGTTGAGCGCGAGCAGCCGCTGGTGCCAACCTACACTCCGCGTGAGCGCACCGGTGAGCGTGCCGAACGTGGTGAGCGTAGCGAGCGCAGCAGCGGTGACCGTGAGCGCCGTGCGCCGATGCCGCTGGCCGAAGGCCGCGTGCGTTGCCGTACCGCCCTGGGTGCCCGTGACGGTATCGCGGCCAAGAACCTGCTGGGGGCGATCCTCAACGAAGGTGGCCTGGCCCGTGACGCCATCGGCCGTATCCAGGTGCGCGACAGCTTCAGCCTGATCGAGCTGCCGGAAGATGGCCTGGAGCGCCTGCTGACCAAGCTCAAGGACACCCGCGTGGCCGGCAAGCAGCTGAAGCTGCGTCGCTACCGCGAGGATTGATCCTCACGCAGTAACGAAGAATCCCGGGCCAAGGCCCGGGATTTTTTTGGCCTACATGAGCTTAGGCTTCCCCTGTAGGGGCGGCCTTGTGCCGCGAAAGGGCTGCGCAGCAGCCCCGGCGACTTTGCATGATGCCCAGATCCTGGGGCCGCTTCGCGCCCCTTTCGCGGCACAAGGCCGCTCCTACAAAGGGAGCGTTGCCTGTTCAATCGAACCGGTAGATATCCATCCCCAGCGCCCCCAGGGTGAAGCCCTGGTGCACGATGCCAAAGCGCTCGCCGGCGCCCACGGCGAAATACAGCGGCAGCAGGTGTTCATCGCTTGGGTGGTTGCGCACGGCAAACGGCGCTTGTTGCCGGTAGTCCAGCAAGGCTGCCTGGTCATTGGCCTGCAGCTTTTCCACCACCCAGTCACGAAACGCCAGCGCCCAAGGCTCGATCACATCAGGCCCCGCGTGCCAGTCCAGCTCGCCGAGGTTGTGGGTGATGCTGCCCGAGCCCACCAGCAGGATGCCTTCTTCACGCAGCGCCCGCAGCGCCTCGCCAATCTTCAATTGCAACGCCGGCCCGGCCTGGCTGGGCAGCGATACCTGGATCACCGGAATGTCCGCCTGCGGGTACATCAGCGACAGTGGCACCCAGGCGCCATGGTCGAAGGGCCGTTGCGCATCAAGCCGGGCCCCGAGCAACTGCGCCACCCGCGCGGCCAGCGCCGGCTCGCCCGGTGCCGGGTACTGCACCGCGTACAGCGCCGGCGGGAAGCCGCCGAAGTCGTGCCAGGTTTCTGGCTGCGGGTTGCTCATCACCAGCAGCTCGCGGCTCTCCCAGTGCGCCGATACCACCACGATCGCCTTGGGCCGGGGCAGGGCGCGGGCCAGCCCAGCCAGCGCAGGGCCGCTGGCGCCGGGTTGCAGGGCGAGCATGGGTGAGCCGTGGGAAATGAACAGGCTGGGCAGCATGGTAAAGGTCCTGGCGGGTAAGATGCTGTCATCTTCGGTCAGGCAACGATCGAGATCCAATATAAGTTTTTACGGCTATCAATCGAAAAACCGGGAGGAATTATGGAGCCAACGTTCTGGCACAAGCGGTGGGCAGACAACCAGATCGGCTTTCATCAGGCCCAGGTAAACCCGTACCTGCAAGCACACTGGCCGGCACTGGGCCTGGCACCCGGCGCCAGGGTGCTGGTGCCGTTGTGCGGCAAGAGCCTGGACCTGGCCTGGCTGGCCGGGCAGGGGCATCGGGTGATGGGCGTGGAACTGTCGCGCCGGGCTGTGGAAGATTTTTTTGCCGAGCATGGGCTGACGGCGCAGGTTGCGCGGCGTGGCGCGTTCGAGGTGTGGAGCAGTGGCGACGTCGAATTGTGGTGCGGGGATATTTTTGCGTTGCGTGCCGAAGATGTGGCCGGGTGCACCGGGCTGTACGACCGGGCGGCGTTGATTGCCTTGCCGCCTGAGATGCGTCAGCAGTACCTGGCGCTGCTCGGTGAGCTGCTGCCGGCCTGCAAGGGCCTGCTCGTGACCCTTGATTACAACCAGGCGCTGATCGACGGGCCGCCGTTCTCGGTGGCGGATGACGAGGTACGGGCGGGCTTGGCCGGGTGGCAGGTGGAAGTGCTCGAGGCGCCGGAAATTATCGGGGAGAGCCCCAAGTTTCAGAAGGCCGGAGTGTCGAGCCTGGTGGAGCGGGTGTACCGCATTCGGCGATAGGGGCGCCACAGTCGATAAAAAAGGGCGACCGAAGTCGCCCTTTTCACTCACATCTGTCTATCAACCGCGGCGGCGCAGGGCGTCGATGCGGTCTTCCAGCGGCGGGTGGCTCATCAGCAGGCCGGCCAGGCCGTGCTTGAGGCCGCCATTGATGCCGAAGGCCTTCAGCGTATCGGGCATGTGCACCGGCAGGCCTTGTTCCGAACGCAGGCGCTGCAGGGCGCCGATCATTGCGCCAGTGCCGGCCAGCTGGGCGCCGGCTTCGTCGGCGCGGAACTCACGGCGGCGCGAGTACCACATGACGATGATGCTGGCCAGAATGCCCAGCACCAGCTCGGCGACGATGGTGGCAACGAAGTAGGCGATACCGTGGCCCTCTTCGTTCTTGAAGATCACCCGGTCGACGAAGTTGCCGATGATGCGGGCGAAGAACATCACGAAGGTGTTCACCACGCCCTGCACCAGCGCCATGGTGACCATGTCGCCGTTGGCCACGTGGCCGATTTCGTGGGCCAGCACCGCACGCACCTCATCGGGCGAGAAGCGCTCGAGCAAACCTTGCGAAACCGCCACCAGGGCGTCGTTGCGGTTCCAGCCGGTGGCGAAGGCGTTGGCCTCGTAAGCCGGGAAGATACCCACCTCGGGCATTTTGATCCCGGCCTCGCGGGACAGCTCCTCGACGGTTTGCAGCAGCCATTGTTCATGGCGAGTGCGCGGCTGGCTGATGATCTGGGTGCCGGTGCTCATCTTGGCCATCCACTTGGAGATGAACAGCGAGACCAGCGAGCCCGCGAAACCGAACACGGCGCAGAACACCAGCAGCTTGCCGAGGTCGAGGTTGACCCCGTTGGCGGCCATGAACCCGTTGAAGCCGAACAGGCTCAGGGTAATGCTTGCAACCAGCACCACCGCGAGGTTGGTGGCTACAAACAACAGAATGCGCATCATGGTTGTCACGTTCTCCTGACGGAAGGAATTGTTGCGTACTGCGGGGGTATATAAGGGGGAGGGGACGGCGATTCAACCGGCCGACTATTTCAAACTGTGTACGCGAGGGAGTATGGCAGAGGATGTCGAGAGGGCTGTCAGATAGAGCGTTGCAGATTGTAAGAATGAATAACCCTGTAGGCGCCGGCTTGCCGGCGATCAGGCCAGCAGCGCCAACAAAGCGCAGGCCTGGCCCTATCGCCGGCAAGCCGGCTCCTACAGGGAATGCATTACTGCGAGTAAGTGCGCAGGAAGTTGCCGATGCGGCCGATGGCCTGCTCCAGGTCATCCACCCGCGGCAGGGTGACCACCCGGAAGTGGTCCGGCCACGGCCAGTTGAACGCGGTGCCCTGAACGATCAGCAGTTTTTCGGACAGCAGCAGGTCGAGGGCGAACTTCTCGTCGTTGAAGATCGGGCACACCTTCGGGTCGATGCGCGGGAAGGCGTACAGCGCGCCCATCGGCTTGACGCAGCTCACCCCGGGGATGTCGTTGAGCAGCTCGTAGGTGCGGTTGCGCTGCTCCAGCAGGCGGCCGGGCGGCAGCACCAGGTCGTTGATGCTCTGGTAGCCACCCAGGGCGGTCTGGATGGCATGCTGGGCCGGCACGTTGGCGCACAGGCGCATGTTGGCCAGCATGTCGATGCCTTCGATGTAGCTCAGGGCGTGCTGTTTCGGGCCGGAGATGATCAGCCAGCCGGAGCGGAAGCCTGCTACGCGGTAGGACTTGGACAGGCCGTTGAAGGTCAGGCACAGCAAGTCCGGCGCCAACGACGCGGTGCTGATGTGCACGGCCTCGTCGTAGAGGATCTTGTCGTAGATTTCATCGGAGAACACCACCAGGTTGTGCTGGCGCGCCAGCTCCAGCATGCCCAGCAGCAGCTCTTTGGAGTACACAGCGCCCGTGGGGTTGTTCGGGTTGATGATCACCAGGGCCTTGGTGTTCGGGGTGATCTTGGCCTTGATGTCTTCAAGGTCGGGGAACCAGTCGGCCTGCTCGTCGCACAGGTAGTGCACCGGCTTGCCGCCGGCCAGGCTCACCGCGGCGGTCCACAGCGGGTAGTCGGGGGCCGGGATCAGCACTTCGTCGCCGTTGTTGAGCAGCGCCTGCATGGACATGACGATCAGCTCGGATACTCCGTTACCGAGGTAGATATCCTCGATGCTGACGCCTTCGATCTGCTTTTGCTGGCAGTACTGCATGACCGCCTTGCGCGCGCTGAACAGGCCTTTGGAGTCGCTGTAGCCTTGGGCGGTGGGCAGGTTGCGGATGACGTCCTGGAGGATTTCGTCCGGCGCCTCGAAGCCAAACGGTGCCGGGTTGCCGATGTTCAGCTTGAGGATGCGGTGGCCTTCCTCTTCCAGGCGTTTGGCGTGCTTGAGCACTGGGCCGCGAATGTCGTAGCAGACATTGGCGAGCTTGTTCGATTTGCTGAACTGCATGATGAGATCCCGGTTGAGAATACGCGCGCGCCGCCGTCGAAAGGTTTGAAAGGGCGGGACGCGGGTGCCAGACTTGGCGCCTGGCACACGAAGCCAACTAATATACGTGCCACCCGCGCCAGGGAAAAGCCGGTGCGAGGTGAAATTCAAGCCTGCCGAGGTTCCCATGCAAAAGATCGACAAAACCCTGGACGAATGGCGTGCCATGCTCGACCCGGCCCAGTATCAGGTGTGCCGCCTGAAGGGCACCGAGCGCCCGTTCAGCGGCAAGTACAACAGCGAGCGCCGTGATGGCATCTACCACTGCATCTGCTGCGACCTGGCGCTGTTCGATTCGCAGGCCAAGTTCGATTCCGGCTGCGGCTGGCCGAGCTTCTACCAGCCGATCGAGGAGAGCGCGATGATCGAGATCCGCGACACCTCCCACGGCATGATCCGCACCGAGGTCACCTGCGCCCGGTGCGACGCCCACCTGGGCCACGTGTTCCCCGACGGCCCGCCACCCACCGGGCTGCGCTATTGCATCAACTCGGTGTGCCTTGATTTCAAGCCCCGCGACTGACCTGGAGCCGCCCCATGGATGATGCCCTGCTGAACACCCCTTGCGTTACCCTCGATGGCACGCAAAAAAAACTCGGCGACTTCGCCGGCAAGGCGCTGCTGGTGGTCAACACCGCCAGCCAGTGCGGCTTCACCCCGCAGTACAAGGGCCTGGAGCGGCTGTGGCAGGACTATCAGGGCCAGGGCCTGGTGGTGCTGGGCTTCCCCTGCAACCAGTTCGGCAAGCAGGAGCCGGGCGATGCCCGGGAGATCGCGCAGTTCTGCGAGCTCAACTTCGGGGTGAGCTTCCCGTTGTTTCGCAAGGTCGAGGTCAACGGCCCCGGCGCCCACCCGCTGTTCGTCGAGCTCAAGCGCCGTGCCCCGGGCCTGCTGGGCTGGCAGAAGATCAAGTGGAACTTCACCAAGTTCCTGCTCGACCCGGCCACCGGCAAGGTGACGCGCTACGCCCCCACCACCAAGCCTGAAGCGCTGCAAGCCGACATCGAGCGCCTGCTCAGCCGCTGAGCGGCACCCAGTGGTCGATCAGCGCCACCAGCTCTTCGCGCCGGAACGGCTTGGCCAGGTAGTCGTTCATGCCCGCGGCGCGGCAGCGCTCGCGCTCCTCGGGCATGGCGTTGGCGGTCAGCGCGACGATCGGCAACTGCGGCCAGCGCCCGCTCTGGCGGATGCGTCGGCTGGCCTCGTAGCCGTCCATCACCGGCATGTTGCAGTCCATCAGCACCAGGTCGAAGGTGGCCTGCTCCAGGCACTCCAGGGCCTCGGCGCCTTGCGCCGCCACCTGCACCTGGCAGCCGAGCTTGCCGAGCATGCCCTTGGCCACCAGCTGGTTCACAGGGTTGTCCTCCACCAGCAGGATGCGCGCACGGCGCTCCTGCCCAGGCGGGAGTTCGTGGGGTAGCGGGGCGTTGGGTTCGCCGTGCAGGGTGCGCCGCAGGGTGTGATACAGGGCGTTGCGCGCCAGCGGCCGGGCCAGTTGCTGCAGGGGCGCCAGCTGCGTGGCCTGCTCGCCGGGCAAAAAGCTGCCGTAGGCGGTCACCAGCACGATGGGGGCCTGTACTTGCGGGCGCAGGTCCAGCACCCGGTCCAGGTCGTCGGTGATCAGCACGTCCACCGCCTGGTCGGCCAGTTCCCGGGCATCGTCGAAGCGGGCGTAGTCCAGGCCCCAGCGCGGCAGCAGCACCTGCAGCAGCTCGGCCAGGCCGCTGTCGGCATTGCCCAGGGCCACCACCCGCCCGGCCAGCATTACCGGCGGCACCGCTGGCGTGTGGGCCGGCAGTGGCAGCTCGGCGCTGAAGCGGCTGCCAAAGCCGGTTTCGGACTGTATGTGCAAATGGCCCTGCATGGCCTTGCACAGGTTGTGGGTCAGGGCCAGGCCCAGGCCGGTACCGCCGTACTGGCGGGTGATGCCGGCGCCGGCCTGGGTGAACGGCTGGAAGATCCGCGCCTGGGCCTCCTCGGGGATGCCGATGCCGGTGTCGCTGACCTCCAGGCGCACGCCGCCGACGATGCTGGCCAGGCGCACATCGACGCGGCCGAAGCGGGTGAATTTCAGGGCATTGGACAGCAGGTTGCTGACGATCTGGCGCACCCGGGTGGGGTCACCGAGCACCGTGCTGGGGAAGTCTGCGGCAATCAGGCAGGTCAGCTCGACGCTGGTGGCGGCGTTTTGCGACAGCAGGTTGGCGGTGTCCTCGACCATCGCGCCGAGGTCGAATGGGATGCGTTCGAGCTCAAGCTGGCCGGCGTCGAACTTGGACAAATCGAGAATGTCGTTGAGCAACTCCACCAGTACCTTGCCCGAGTCGTGGGCGATCGACAGTTGCTGGCGCTGCTCCGGTGCCAGGCCGCTGTCCAGGGCCAGGGCGATCATGCCCAGCATGCCGTTGAGCGGGGTGCGGATCTCGTGGCTCATGTTGGCCAGGAAGGCGGCGCGGGCATGGGCCATGTCCAGGGCGCGCTGGCGGGCGTCGTCCAGCTCCTGGTTGGACTGGCTGAGGCGGCTGTTGCTGGCCTTGAGCTCTGTGGTGCGGGCGGCGACGATATCTTCCAGCTCGTTCAGGTACTGGGTCAGGCGGTTTTCGGCGTTGCGCCGCTGCTGGATTTCGGTGGCCATGCTGACGAACTGCTGGTTGGCGACTTTCACCAATACGCCGATCTCGTCGTTCTCGTGGCCTTTGGGGCAGTCCACCCGGGTTTGCCGGGGCGTGCGCGTATCGCCTGGGCCGCTCAGGGCGGCGATCACCGTCACCAGCGGCTTGGTCAGCATCAGGTAGAACAGCGCCAACAGAATGCCGGTGAGCACCAGGCTACGGGCGAAGCCGTTGAGCAGGGTGACCCCGGCACGGTCGAGAAAGCGCCCGCCGAAGGCGTAGGTGTCGACGTCCAGGTACAGGGTGCCGAGAAACTCGCCGGGCATGTGGGCCAGGTACAGCCGGTCCTGGAACTGGCGCTGCTCGCCGAACAAAAAATCCGATAATGGCCGGTAGCGGCTTTCCAGGCGCGGGCGCTCGACGTCGGCCAGCACCGTGTCGTTGTTGTCGATCAGCCGTGCGCGGACCAACGCCGGTGACTTGAGCAGGCCGCCGGTGAGTTCCTGGGCAAGTTCGGTGTCGATGTTGTAGGCAATGCGCGAGGCGGTGTCGTGGCTGATTTTCAGCAACGCCTGAATTTCACGGTTGATGGACGCGTCTTCGCTGGCATAATCGATGCCGATCTGGATGAGACTGAGCAATGTTCCCAGGATGAAGCCGACCAGGACTGTCAACCGGGCTTGCTTGTATGACAGGCGATTGGTGAACTTGATATCCATGGGTCCCAAGCCGGTTTGATTGCTCCGTGCGCGCTGCGCAAGCATAGCCGATCAGCCCCTGGCTGCTGGCGGGTCTGTCAAACATTCAGCCTTGGCCGCCATCGCGGGGCAAGCCCGCTCCCACGTGCTCGATTACAGCGTGGGAGCGGGCTTGCCCCGCGATGGCGGCCCGACGCTCTCATTGCCTGCCTTCAGGAGTCATCATGGACGCCCGCCTTACCGCTTTTCTCGACCGCGCCGAATCGGTCCTCGCGCGCCTCGAACCCTTGCTGCCCGCCCCACGCCCAGACATCGACTGGTCCCACACTCTTGCCGCCCGCTGGCAGCGGGACGGCCGCAGCGGCTATCTGCTGCCGCTGGAAGTGAGCCTGGACATTCGCCTGTCCGACCTGATCGGTGTCGACAAGCAGCGCGAGCAACTGGGCCGCAACACCCACCAGTTCATCAGCGCCATGCCCGCCAACCACGCCTTGCTGTGGGGCTCGCGCGGTACCGGCAAGTCGTCGCTGGTGCGTGCGCTGTTGGCCGAGCACGCAGGCGAGGGCCTGCGCCTGATCGAGATCGAGCGCGACCACCTGGCCGACCTGCCGCGGGTGGTGGAGCAACTGCAAAAGCTGCCGCAGCGCTTCATCCTGTTCTGCGACGATTTGTCGTTCGAGGCCGGGGAGGGCGACTACCGGGTGCTCAAGAGCGTGCTAGACGGCTCGCTTGAGCAGGCGCCAGACAACGTGCTGCTGTACGCCACCTCCAACCGTCGCCACCTGGTGCCGGAGAAACAAAGCGACAACGAAAACTGGAAGATGGTCGACGGCGAGCTGCACCCCAACGAAGCGGTGGAGGACAAGATCGCCCTGTCCGACCGCTTTGGCCTGTGGCTGTCGTTCTACCCGTTCAGCCAGGAGCACTTCCTCGATGTGGTCGAGCACTGGATCGGCCAGCTGGCGCGCCCGGCCGGGCTGCGCTGGGCGCGTACCGAAGAGCTCGAAATCCTTGCCGTGCGCTGGGCCACCGGCCGCGGCAACCGTAATGGCCGTTGTGCCTATCAGTTCGCCCGCTACTGGGTCGGGCTGCAATTGCTGGAGCAGAAATAAATGATCGACCTCAACGCCAGTGGCAAAGGCCTCGATGGCTATGACCTGCTGGCTGCGCAAGTGCAGGCGCTGTTTGCCGACGAGCGCGACTTTATCGCCAATGCCGCGCAATTTTCGGCGTTTCTCTATAACCAGGTAGACGAGCTGAACTGGGCCGGCTTTTACCTGAACCGCAACGAAGAGCTGGTGCTCGGCCCGTTCCAGGGCCAGGTAGCCTGTGTGCGCATCCCGTTCAGCAAGGGCGTGTGCGGCGCGGCGGCGGCTACCCGGCAGACCCAGCGGGTGGAGGATGTGCATGCCTTCCCCGGGCACATTGCCTGTGACAGTGCATCCAACAGCGAGTTGGTGATTCCGTTGGTCAAGGATGGCCGGCTGATCGGTGTGCTCGACCTGGACAGCCCGAAGCTTGCGCGCTTCAGCGAAGCGGACCAGGTGGGGCTGGAGCGCCTGGCGGCGATCTTCTTGCAATTGAGCGATTGCTGAAATGAACAAGGGGCCATTGAATGGCCCCTTTTTTGTGCGGCCCTTGTAGGAGATCACCCAGCCCTTTCGGGCTGCGCTGTCGCGCAGAGAACTAGTCCCGCAGATGTACCGCGGCCCCTGTGGGAAGCGGCCTTGTGTCGCGATGGGCTGCGCAGCAGCCCCGGCAATTTTGCATGAGGCTGAGGCCTTGGGGCCGCTTCGCGCCCCATCTCGACCGGACGGCGCCCCGGCAAGGCCGCTTCCCACGGGAACCGTGTTAAATCAATGAGTTGTAGTTTGTTCTATGAGAGCCTCGGATCAATCGTAGATGACGCGCTTTTTCCAGGTTTCGTCGTCATCGGTCTTCAACCCTTCGGTCAGGGCGTTCTGCTCGTTCTCGGCAGGCTCCATCTGGTCCAGTACCTGGGCATTGGAGCGGGCCAGCAGTTTTTCCATGTAGGTGAGCTGCTCTTCGTACTGTTTGGGTTCGGGCTGCTTGCGCAGGTACTGCACGCCGCGCTCGAAGGCCAGGCGCGCCTGGCCTGGCTGGTTTTGCTGCAGGGCCTGCTGGCCGAGGTTGTTGAAGAACTCGATGTGCAGCAGCACCAGGATGTGGCGGATTTCCTTGACCCAGTACTTGCCTTCGTTGGTGGCCAGGAAGCTTTCCTGGGTGGCGCGTACTATCTGGTTGTGCAAAAGCTCCAGCAAGAAGCGCACGTCCTTGGCCTTGACCTCGGTAACGATGGGCGAGGGCGGGTTGCTGACCGGGATCTTGTCGCCCTGGGCGATCAGGCCCTCGAGCTCGGCGATGCGTGCTTTCAGTTCGCTGCTGTGCTTGTCCAGCGCCAGCTGGCGCTGGTTGAGGTTGAGCTCAAGGCGGGTCAGCAGCAGCTTGAGCGCCGGGGTCATGAACTGGCCGGGGAAGGTTTCGCTGATTTCGCCGCAGCGGCGCAGGCGGTCGGCCAACTCGACCTTGAGGCGTGCCCGCTCGAGCTTGCCGTTTTCGACCACGTTGTTGAGGTAGCCGATCACGATCAGCAGTGCGATACCCGCAACGATAAGCAGGGTGATCAGAAGTGGTGTCACCGTTAACGCCTCATCATGTAGAAGTGTTGCATCTGTATATAGAGAGTGTAGTGAGTTCGCCGGGGCCCGAACAGTGCAGCCCGGCAGATGCCCGAATAGCCAAACAGGCCCCTGTGGGAGCGGGCTTGCCCGCGAAGAGGCCGGCACAGGCACGACTCACGTTGCTATCGGCCAACGCCCGGATTTCTCCAGCTGTGGCGCATTGCCATGAGCTTGCCGGCCTGCCGCCAGAAAAGCAACGTCAAACCCCGGGCGCCCCTTGCGCAGGGCCGCAAGACACAGCGAAGTCATTGATTTAAATAAATTTTGATAAAGGGCTTGACGCTATGCCGAGGCGTCCCTAGAATGCGCGCCACTTGCAGCGTAAAGCACACAGCGAAACGCTACAGGGAGTGAAAGCAAGCATGTAAATGCGAGCAGCGTGTCCCCTTCGTCTAGTGGCCTAGGACACCGCCCTTTCACGGCGGTAACAGGGGTTCGAGTCCCCTAGGGGACGCCATATTGCGGGAATAGCTCAGTTGGTAGAGCACGACCTTGCCAAGGTCGGGGTCGCGAGTTCGAGTCTCGTTTCCCGCTCCAGTTTCTCCGGCACTGCTTCGGCATGGCAGGAAAAGAAAGCCCAGTCTGAATCGTGAGGTTCATGTGCTGGCGGCGCTGAAAAGCGCAGGCTTAGTCCCCTTCGTCTAGTGGCCTAGGACACCGCCCTTTCACGGCGGTAACAGGGGTTCGAGTCCCCTAGGGGACGCCATATTTGCGGGAATAGCTCAGTTGGTAGAGCACGACCTTGCCAAGGTCGGGGTCGCGAGTTCGAGTCTCGTTTCCCGCTCCAGTTCAAACACAGCGCTACGGCGATGTGTCGGTGGTGAAAGGGCTCAAGCCAGTCACGCCAAAAGCAGTAAAGCTTCACTTTGCGGGAATAGCTCAGTTGGTAGAGCACGACCTTGCCAAGGTCGGGGTCGCGAGTTCGAGTCTCGTTTCCCGCTCCAAACATGAAAAACGCCACTCTTCGGAGTGGCGTTTTTTTTTTTGCTTCGGGTTTACGCATCCACCAGTGTGGCCGCCGCATCCGGAAACTTCAGCCAACTGGCCTGCTGGTCGAACGACACCTGTACCGACACCCGGAACTGATAGTTGAGCGCCAGCTTCTGAAGCTCGACCTTGCTGATGCTGCCCAGTGCCATGATGCCGCCTTCGGTGGGCACGGGCAGGGCGTCGACGATGGGCAGTATGAGCACCTTGGTCAAATCGTTGCGGTCCACGCCCTCGATCCAGGCATTGACGAACTGTGTCGTGTCCCGGTATTGCCACTCACCCAAGGTGAACTCGGCTTTTTCGCCCATGGTGCGCAGGTTCAGTTGCGCGTTCTGGATTTTCGCGCACTGCACGATCGGCAGGCCGATGATGGCCCGCACCGTGACGAAATGCGAAGGCGAGGGCGGTTGGTTGGGTGTGTTGATCTGGTAATACAGCTCGACCTGGCTGTTCATGTGCGGTGCTATGTGGGCTCGCGGTACCAGGTAATCGCGTGAGCCTGCAGCGATGGGCGTGCTGGTTTGGTAAGCGCCCACGGTCCCGGGTACTCCCCAATGGATGGTGACGGTTTCACCGGGCTTGATCTCGGTGGCTTCGGGCACGACGAAGGTCACACCATTGGGGGCGTCGGCCGGCAGCAGAGTACTGAACGAATTTTGATCGCTGCCGACGGCCTCCCGAATGAACGGGCGGTGAAGCACGCGCGGGGGCGGTGAAGCCTTTGAGGTTACTGCCAGTGCCAGGGAGCGCTGGGTCGTCGTGCCGGCCCTGTCCTGTATTTCGTATCGGGCAAAACGGATGCCATCGCCAGTCTGGCGGATGAAGTCGCCTGTGAAGGTTACTGTGTAGGGGGCTTTGGTTGTTGCGCTGCCTGGTGTGAGCCGACGCACGTCATCCTTGCCCAGCACGCGCATGCCCACCATTTGCTTGCCCGCCGGGTCGTCGCTCCAATACCACCTGAGCGTGTCGCCGGGTTCGGCGCCCCAATAAGGTGGTATCTGGGCGGCAACCTGGTCGCCGAAGGCGGCCAGGTAATCCTCGGTGACACCCTCCCGACGAATGTCGACATCGAACAGCAGGGTGTCATCATCCTCGATGATTTCAGGCGGCTCCCGGTCGATGTTGATCTCCAGTTTGCGCGACGGGTTCTGGCTGTTGTTGAACAGCGTGACTCGGTAATGCAGCGCGTGCAGGCCATGGCTCAGAAAGCGGGTCGGCACCAGAATGAACAGTTCATCGGGGCTGATGGGCTGTGTCCAGGTTTTCTTTTCCACCAGGGTTTCATTCCAGTACAGCTCGAGGTGCTCGGGAAACTGCACGCTCGGGTACGAATTTGCCCACATCGGGAACTCGACGCGCAAAGGCAGCCGGCTTGCCGCGAACGGCAGCAGGTTTTCGACACCGCCTTCAATGTCGGGCAGCAGTTCAGGGACGGTGGGGGGGACGAGCACGTTGAAATTCAAAACACTTGCTTTGCTGGCATTTGCCAATGGTTTGGAACGCTGTTGATTAGCCATAGAAGTTCTCCTTGCATCCTCTTGCAATCAAAAAGGGGAAGGCCGTGACGGCCTTCCCCTGGGTTCAGTATTACCAGTTGTATCGCACCCCGAAGTTGACGCCCCAGGGCTGTTCCATCTTGCTGCCGTTGCTGTATTCGAAGTCGGCGTGGGCTTGCCAGCGTTCTGCCCAAGCCACGGCGACCCCGGCGCCCAGCTCAGCGCGGGTGCCAGACAGGTCGTTGCCCAGGCGGTTGCCATTGACCCTGACCTGGTTGTCATTGATGAACTCGTGCACTGCCGCCACCCGCACGTAGGGTTGAACCGTGCGCCCACGGCCAGCATCGAAGGTGCGCCCGGCGGTGCTGCCCAGCTTGCCCAGCAGCGAGCGGGTACGCTCGACGTCGGCCTGCAGGCCGTTGTCCAGGGTGTAGTCCTTGCCCTGCACCATCAGCCCGGACAACTGCACGAATGGCTCGACGAAGTAGCCGTCGGCCAGGGCCAGGTGGCGCCCGGCTTCCAGCGACATGCCGGCGCCCAGCGTGGCGTAGTCGCCCTTGGCCTTGCTGGCATCGCTCTGGCGTACATCGGCCTTGTTCTGGAAGCGGTTGAGGCGGGCCACGGCGTCCAGGTAGTAGCCGCTGTCCGGCTCCAGCCAGGTGGCGTAGGCGCCCACGTGGTAGCTGTCGATGCGGGCGGACGAGCCGCGGGCCAGGTTCAGGTCGGAGCTGCTGTAGCCGGCGGTCACCCCCACCAGCCAGTTGCCGTCACCGGCCGCCAGCGGCGTGTCGGCGCCGAACGACAAACCTTGTTGCTGTTGCTGGTAGGCGGCGCCGGCGCGTTCCGAGACGTTGAACCGGTTGCCGTAGCTGCGCAGCCACATGCCCGTTTGCTGCGGGTTGCGCCGCACTTCGCCCATGCGGCTGCGCAGCACGCTCATTTCGCCATACCACACGGTCGGCGTGGCATCGCCCAGGGCCATCACCGACTGCGCGCCGGGGCTGAGTTTGCGGGTGGTGAGGTCAAGGTACCAATCGTTGGCGCCGCGTTGAGTCAGGTCGTAGGAGTAGGTGCCCAGGTCCACCGGGCCGCCCACCAGGCTGAAGGTTGCGTCGCCGGCTGCGGCGTGCACCATGTGCAGGCTGGCCTCGCTGCTCGGGTCGCGGCCGCTGCTGCTGATCAACAGCCCATGGTTGCCGGTGGCGTTACCGGTGATGTTCAGGAAGTCGGTCTGCCCGGTGCTGAAGTTGGCTTCCATCACGAAGGTGCCGTCGCCGGCCAGGTTGTCCACCGTCAGGGTATGGAACTCACCGGCTTCGCCAAAGCGCACCGAGCCGGCGTTGAGCGTGAGGTCGCCGAGCTGGCTGTCCTCCACCATGGTCCATTGGGCGCCGCTGGCCAGGCCCAGGCTGTCGACGTTTTGCAGGCGCCCCTTCAGGGTCGCGGCGTTTTCCAGCAACACGTTGGCCGAACCGCCGGTATCGACCACGATATCGCCGACCAGGTGGCTGTCATTGACCCGCAGGTCGGCGCTGGAAGCGTCGCCTACCTGCATCAGCACGCCATTGCTGCCACGCAGGGTCGAGCCGTTGAGTACATCGATGCGCGCGTTGCCGGGCACTGCTGCACTGAAACCTACCTGGATCGCCGCGCCGCCAAGCCCTTCCACCAGGCTGTTATCGAGCACCACGCTAGAGCCGCCCGGCGCCGGGAACTCGAAAATCGCCAGGCCATTGGTACTGCCGCTGATGACACTGCCGGCCCGGGCGATCAAGGTCGCGTTGACCAACTGCGCGCCTGCGGCGTTGGGGCCGGTGCCACGCAACTGGCTATTGTGCAGTTCGACGCTGCTGCCATTGAGTTGCGCGCCGACGGCCCCTCCCTCGACCACGCTGTCGACCAGCACGGCGCTGGAGCCGGACGCCAGGCCCAGGCCGCGAATGTCACTGGTGATGGTAGTGCGTTGTACGTTGGCCGAGGCGCCGATCAGGTTCAGGCCATCGCCGGTGTTGCCGCCCAGTACCTGGCTGTCGGACAGCTTGAGGGTGGCACCGGTCTCGCCAGTCAGCGAACGCGTGGTTGCGCCTTCGGTGGTCAGCGTGGCTGGGCCGGTCACGCGGTAGCTGTCGAAGAACGCGCTTGCGCCCAGCAGCGTATCGGTGGTTACGAGGGTTTCGGCCATGGCCGAGGTCGCCAGCAGCGGCGAGACGAGCAGGAAGCCGCGAATTCGGTTGAGTTGGCGGGGGGAGGAGGGCGTGAAATCTGACATGGCGGTTCTCGTCGAAGGCACTGAGGTCTGTAAGGTCCTTCTGAGTTCGTATGGGAAGGATCTGAGGGCTGCGAGAGTAAAAGCGCCAACTTGGTATTTATGTAGGAATAGTCCTACGCGCCTAGCTCAAAACTCCTATTCCCCCTGGCTGGCAGCGACCCTGCGCAGGGTCGCTGCCAGCAAGCTTCAGGGAAGCTCACACATGGCATGTCAGGTTGCCGTCCGAGACCGCGATGCTGACGATGTTCTGTGTCGCATCGGATATCAGTGCCGGCTTGCCAGGCACGAGCACCGAATAGAACACATGAGCAAATGCGTACGTGTGAGCGGGGTCATAGATCGGCAGGATATGTCGGTCATAGGGCCCGATCTGCCAGATGAAGCCTTTCTCGATATCGTCCGCGGACAAATTCCGACTTTGCACCAGTTTCACTTCGTCGATTTCGTCCTGGCCGGCCATGTCCTTGGTCACGTACCAGTTGAGGGTAATCTGTGTGCCTGGGCTGACATTGAACCGTTCCGGAATAGCCGGGACTCTCGCCCTGAACACCGGTTCTGGGTCGGCTGCATCCGGGTCAAACCACAGCGAGGTGCAGTTCAGCCAAGGCCCATCGAGGTCGAGGAACTCCATCGGGTCGGGTGTCATGCTGATGGCATGCACGTTGACCAACTGACGCGGCGATTCCTGCTCGTTGATCGCATCCACGTCGCCGCGCACGGTGTAGTGCACCGGTAACTGCTCGTTGTTGCCTGCATCGCTGATGTAGCTCCATGGGATTTTGCACTCCACCTCGGGGCCATCTGCCAGGCTGACGACATAGCGCGCCTCGGTGACCAGGGTGCCGTCCCAGTAGAAGTCCATCACGTGCCCGTTTGCGGCATTGGCATAGAGCGGGAAGGACAGGGTGGCGGGCTGGTCGCGGTCGGCCGGCGCGAGCTCGTTGTCCAGGCCCGTCGAGCTGGTGATTCTGGGAGCGGCCAGCTTGGTGTTGATCGGGTCTGGCCAGTTGGGGTCTGGGTCGGGGCCCACCACCGAGAAGTCCACCTCCACATCGGTTGACTCCGGGCCGTAGGCGACTTGGCCGCGCATCACCTGGTAGCTGACCCGGGTGGTCTTGGGGCCGGTCGCCGCCCCGTAGTTTGTGTGCAGTATCGCGTTGGGTACTGGCACATCCACCGGGAACGGGCGGGTACCCATGGGTTCTGCGTCCAGCGTGTCGTCCCCCCATTTGATCAGCAGCACGTCCTGGTTCTTGCGGTTGCTGTAGGCGGGTATGCGCACGGTCACGCCAGCCAGGGCGTCCTTCATGCCCACCACTCCGTCGGCGGCCAGCGGTACCTCGGGCGGCAGCAGGTCTTCAGGTTGCGGGCCCAGCACCACATCGACCTGCACGGGGAAGGCCATGCGGCTGCGATTGGTGGCCTTGTCGTACAGCAGGTAGGTGATATAGAAGCGCCCGTCGTCCCGGTTACGCACTACTGCGGTGGGAACCGTGACCTTGAGGGTGTCATCGAGCACGGTGTTGTAGGCAGGAATGATCAGGTCGTCAGGGTTGCGGGGCCATTCGTCCAGGTAGTACAGGCTGCATCTGTCGTCTGGCTTGCGGTCCGGGTAGTCGGCCAGGGTCAGCTCGATACCGGCCGGGTGCAGCCCCAGGTACGCCTCATTGATCGGTTCGCTCGGCGCCTGCTCGAAGCGGGGCTCTTGTTCATCCCACGGCGCAACGGCGTCGCAGGTCAGCTGAATGGGTAGCGAATCCACGGAGTCGGAACTGCTAAAGTTCTTGTGTGCGTAGAGCACCCACAACTTGGCGTCGCGCGGCAACGCTTCTTTCGGCAGTGCCATCTCGAGGGGGAAGATATCGGGGTCAATGGGCAGATCGAACCGTCTTACGGCGCCGATTGTCTGGAAGCTGCCTGGCGTGCCGGTCAGCGAGTATTTGAGCTGCACGGTTTCGAACATCCCCGGCAATGGAAACGTGGGCAGGTTTTCCCATATCGGAATCTTCACCACGAGGTCTTCCTTCAGCACGTCTTTGTGCAGCAGACCGTCTGCGTCCTCGGTACCGTGCTCGTCCTTGACAATGCCATCGACGATCGGCTTGGCGTGTGCTTTAGTTTCGTTCGATGGCTGTTCGGTTTCATTGGCTTCACGCGGCGGCTTGAGTGCTTTCAGGGCGGCTGAAAGTTGCGCAGACCTGGAGGCCAGGTAATCACGGCGAACTTGTTCATCAAGAGTGCGTTTGTTTGAGGACGTGCTCATTTCAATACTCCAGTGCGTGGGGCTGTGTGAGTTGAGTGAATGCACCGTGAAACACCTCGCCTCGTCCTCAATTAACGGTGGCGAGGTGGGATTGCAATAACAACTTATGGTTCAGCGTATTGGCTAAGTTCTGGTATTCCCGGCTGGGCTCGGTTTTGCCGTAAACTCCCTAACTCTGCTGAACATCTTTGCTGCCTTGGCGTCTTTGTAGGCCTCAATTCCAGAAGTGGCCAGTTTCGCTCCTTTCATTGCATTTTTGGGGTTTACGAGCATAGAGGGCAAACCTAAGATAAATGACGCATAGCCGAGGTAATTACCAACTTGCATAGTGCTGTCGCTGCCGGTCAGTTGGCCAACAGTGGACGTAGCCACACCCACAAGCGACGACGCGGTAGAGCTTACAAGGCTGGCTAATACAATCTTGCTAGCAAGCGCTGCCGATATGGTCATGCCTGCAAATGTCGCAGTTGTTGCAACTGTCGTGGTTGTTGCAACTGCGGCGCTACCTGCTGAAACTGTACCCGCTAATGCAGGCGCAGTCGCCGGTGCAGCCAATCCTCCAGAAGCGACTGTAATGGCGATAAGGATGGCGGAAAACACTGCAGTCCCGACACCTATGAGTATGGATTGGATATCAACATGCGGCCCCCCCCAATAATAAATTGTCCGCTCCAGTTCTTCCCGTTTCTGGCTGGTCCCGCTAAAGCCAACACTGGAATGCCCCGTAGGGTCGCGGAAGGTCACCGGGTTGCCCTGGCAATAGCCGTAATAGTTCAGCCCACCCTCACCGAACGGGCTGAGCGCATCCGGGCTGTGGAACCTCATCAGCACCGGGTTGTAGGCGCGGTAGCCGTTGCCCAGCAGGTACCAGCCGCTGTCCGGGTCCAGGGCTTCGCCGTTATAGCCCAGCGCGCAATGCACGGGGTGCTCGCTGTACTGCTCGCCGTAGGCGCTGTAGCGGCTGCTGCTGCGCACATTACCCAGGCTCTCGGCGACCACGCTGTGGCTGAAGCTGGTGTGCAGCAGCAGCGGCGGTTGCGCGCCGGGGCCGCTTTGCTGCTGCCCCAGGGGCTGCTCGCCATGGTGGCAGTACAGGGTTTGCAGGCCGTCGCGCACCGCCATGCGCAGTTGCGCCCCGTCATACAGGCGCAGCTCTTGCGCGCTGGTGCCGCTGGCGCTGGCGACCAGCAGGCCGAAGGCGTCATAGCGGTAGCTGTTGCTGGCCTGGTCGATGCCCAGCAGGCGGTTCTGGCTGTCGTAGTGCAACTGGCGGCCGCGCTCGTCGCGGGTCAGGTTGCCGTTGGCGTCGTAGCTGAACCGAGGGTTCGGCTCGCTGCGCGGCGGGTTGTAGTCGATACCGATCAGCTGGCAGGGGTCGCTTTCGGCATAGCTGAACAGCGCCCGCTCGGGGCGTGGCCCACCGGCGAAGGTGGTGATGGTGCTGCTGATGTTGTCGTAGGCATCGAAGCCGAATATCTGGCTGACCAGTTGCCGACCCTGCGCATCCACGGGCAGCTCTGAACCCTTGCACATATGCTTGGCCAGGCGGGCGCGGGCGTCGTACTCGAAGAGTTCTTCCAGCAGCGAAACACCCGCTTGGCGCAGGTGCCGGCCTTGCAGCAGGTCGTCGTCCGTCCAGCTTTGGTCCAGCATCCGCTCGGTCTGGCCGGCCTGGCGCCAGGTGCGCTTCACTTCGCGGTCTTGGTCGTCGTATTCGATGTGGGTTTCAAGGCTGCTGTTGCTGGCCAGGTCCTTGCTGGTCAGCAGGTCCAGCCGGCCAAGCTCGTCGTAGTGGTAGTGCGCCTGCAACTGCCCCTGAAACTTGGCCTGCAGGCGGCCCTGCGGGTCGTATGTGTATTCGGTAAGGACGCCATTGGCTTCAAGGGTACTGCTGGGCCGGTCGCTTACCGTGCTCTGGTGGGTTGTACTCCAGCGCTTGCCGCTGGGTTCATCCCAGTGTTCGGCGACCAGCTGGTTGGCCAGGTTGTAGTCGAAGCTGCGCGTGCCTTGCGGGTTTTTGCTGGTTCGCAGGCGGGCACTGACCTTGTCGTAGGTGAAGCTGGCCAGATCGTCCGGGGCGCTGCTGCTGATCGGGTCGTCGGTCAGTTGCAGGTTGTAATCCAGTTCGATGCGTTCGCCTGCCGGGGTGATGTACCAGCGAGGCTGGCTTTCGCCTTCACGGAACTGGAAGTGCTCGACGCGATTGCCGCTGCTGGCGCTGATCAAACGGTCCAGGCCATCGTGGGACTGCGCACCGATATACCGAGCGGGCAGGTTGGTGTTGGCCGGGGTCACCAACAGGCTGGCAGGCAGGTCCTCGCTTGAGTGTTCGGCGTAGGTTCTGCTCAGGCGTGTGCCGTCTGGCAGCAGGGTGCTGAGCATGCGGTCCCAGGGGTCATAGCTGAACTCGGTGACATGGCGGCGCTCGTCGGTTTGTTCGAGCGTACGCCCCAGGCCGTCGTACAGGTAGGTGCGTTCGGCAACGAGGTCGCCCAGCGCGTTCAGGCGCCTGGTTTTCACCGGTTTCTCGAACAGGTTGAGCCAGGTTTCGCGGTTGGCGCTTTTTGCCCTGGCACGCTGCTTCACCTGCGTGGTGCCGCCGCGCAGGGTGAGGGTGCTGATGCGCACGGCGAGCGTGCCGCCTTCGCGCCAGCTACGGCGCACCGGCCCTGCATGGTGCGAGGTACCGATGGGGTCGAGCGCGTCGTGCTCTTCGACCCCATCGGGGCCGATCACGCAGCACTGCTCGCCCCAGTCGTCATACCGGTAGAGGGTAGTCAGGGGCGGCAGCCGGTTACCCTTGAGCCAATCGGTATGCGTTTCGCTCACGCGGTTACCCAAGGCGTCGTAGGTGTTCGCCAGCAGTTCGAAAAACATCTCGGGGCGCTGCTCGTGGATGTTGTCCCGGCTCTCCCTGGCGACCCTGCCCAGGCCATCCAGTTCGGTGAGGCTGGTGACCCCGCGGGCGTTGCGCACCCACTGCCTGGCAATGTCACCATCGTTGGCGCAGAGGGCGTAGATGTACTCCTTGCTTGCGGCGTAATCGGTGCCTGGCGACACCCGCTCACGGGTAACCCGGCGCAAGGCGTCATGTTCGCGCTGCAGGTGCACGCCGTTCTCGTCGCGTTCGTACACGGTTTCGCCCAGCAGCAGCGAGCGCCGTTGCATGCTGGAGCGCTCGGTGCCGTCGTAGCCGAGCAGCTCGGTGGTGGTCTCGAGCACCGGTTGCCCGCTCGATTCATCGGTCAATAACTTGAAATGGTACTGGGTGGTGGTCTGCAGCTTGCCCTGAGTGCGCACCTGTTGGTACCGCCGGCCATGCAGCAGGCTGCTGCCGGGCGCATCGATGTAACGGTTGAGGGTGCGTTGCAGGGTTTGCCCCTGCTCTGACAGGGTCTCGCTGTGTTCGGTGACCCAAGGCTCGAGGTGAGTGGTGTGGCCGCTCAGCGTTGGCAACTGGCGGTAGGTATAAGTGCGCACAAGTTCCGGCGCTTGCTGCGCGCCGTCAGCTGAAGGGGTGACGGTCTTGCTCTTGAGGTGGCGCCTGAAACCGTAGGGGTCGCCCGGAAAACCTGCTTCTGCCTGCGGGCCGAACCAGCTGCTGCGCTCTATCACGCCGTTGGGCTGTTTACGCCAGATTGTGTTGCCATGGGTATCGTATTCGGTCTCCAGGGTTTCCAGGCGGCTGGGCGGCGCGTGGCCGTCCTTGCTCCAGCGGGTTTGCTCCTTTATGGGTAATTGCAAGGTGGCCACCTGCTGTGCAAAAGGCAGGTTGTCTGCCAGTTGGTAGGTGGTAATGAGCTCGTGGATACTGCCGTTCTGCGCCGTGCGCACAGACACCGGCAGGTGGAAGCGGTTGAAGGTGCGGGTGATGCTTTTCAACTCGCGGTTGTTGGCATCGCACAGGCTCTCGACGGTCTGGTACTGGTAATCCCCGGTGTGCTTGTACAGGTTGTCCAGGCCATCGTCGGTCCAGGGGAGCGTCGTGCCCTGGCCCAGAAAGTTACCGCTCGGGTAGCTGTAGTTGGTCTGGAAGGCTACCTGGCCAAGGCCTGGTTCGACCGTGTGGCGGGTCACCCGCGGCAGGGGCGGGCGGCTGTTACCGGGGAACAGGTGGCCGCCATCGGTGTATTGCAGGTATTCACGTGCGCCAGTCGGCGTGGTGACCCGCTCCAGGCACACATGGCCCAGCACCTCGCGGTAGACGAAGCGCCAGCTGGCCTGTTCGGCGCTTGGCAGGATGATCGAAGTGACTCGCCTGTCTGCTTCTTGCAGGACCATCTTGTAGCTGGCTACCGGCTTGCCGCCGGGGCCCTGGTAGGGGCGCTCGCGAAACTCCACCTGGCCGCTCTGGCGCTCGATTTCCAGCAGGGTCTGGCCACTCCCGTCACGCACTGCCGCGAGCATTACATAGTTGGGGTTGAACGGGGTGTAGCTCAGCGCCAGCTTGTGCCCCTGGGGCGAATACACCTCCACCGGCAGGGCAATCTGCCCCCGCTGGCTGCCCATCGTCTCGAGGATCTCCACCAGCCCGGAACGGTGCACCACGCGATAGCGACGGGCCCCGCCGGGGCCGGCAGGCTCGGGGTACAGGTGAAAGTGCGCAAGTTTTTGCTCGGGCATGTGCAAGCGGCCGCCCTGGCTGCCGCTGACCTTGAACGACTCACCGGTAAAAGTCGTGAGCATGCCG
Organism: Pseudomonas xanthosomatis; assembly: GCF_019139835.1. Classification (NCBI taxonomy): domain Bacteria; kingdom Pseudomonadati; phylum Pseudomonadota; class Gammaproteobacteria; order Pseudomonadales; family Pseudomonadaceae; genus Pseudomonas; species Pseudomonas xanthosomatis. Next base: position 2,460,382 of record NZ_CP077075.1, read on the forward strand.
TTGTGCTCGGTGTATTGCGTCAGTTGCAGGTTCCAACCTCTGCCCCATCCCGAATCCAGGGTGTTGAGCGGGTTGAAGTTCAGGGCCAGCTTAAACTCCGGGCCCCGCAAAAAGTTTGCTCCCAGGTCGGGAAGTTTGATCGATAACGTGTATTGCCCGGTGCGGCTGTCTACACCGCCCTCCATGAAACTCATGAAGTTTAGGGCGTTGGAGTGCACGGAAGATTCCGAACTCATGGCGGGTCTCACTGGCGAAGTGAATGATCGTGGGCGGTATATGGGCCGCCTTGTTGAATAAACACTAATCAACTTGCTGCGCACTGGCACCTAGCAGTTTTGTCAGGTGTCAGCCTGAACCCGCAGCGCTATAACTTCGGCCCATCGATCAACTCATTGCCATTAGGGGTGATGCATGGATATGCCGGACGTTGCTCATTTGGACCCGCGGACCAACTCGGTCAGCCTGGCTGCAGTGGGGGCCGGCCCGCTTGAAACCTGGATTATCTACCCAGGCATCGCACCGGGCGATCTGGTACGGATCAACTGGCGTGGGCGTGGCGCGGCCGGTGAAGTCAGCGACGAGTTCGGCGACAGCGAAGTGGATGTGCTGGATGGTGCCGGGCGCTGGATGTTCCGCATCCCCAACAGCGTGCTCGCGCCGCTTAGCGGGGGCATAGTGTTCTATTCGTTCCGGCGCCTTGACCAGGGTGGCCAGCCTGTCGGTGACGAGTCGCTGCGCCGCTATTTCTTCATCGACCGGCCAGACTTGCCTATGTGGAGGCCGGAAGTTGTGCAGTTGCGCGATGCCCACGACCTGGTCATCGACGTGGAATTGCTGGACCCCACCGGGATGCTGGTAGTCACCCCACCCTACGCGGCCATGGCCCCGGGGCAACGCGTGACCCTTTTCTGGCGCCCCTGGTACGACGAAAGCCTGGAGGGTAACGAGGTCAGGCTGGAGCACGTGGTGAGCGCCACCGAGGTGGGCCAACCGTTGCTTTGGCGTCTGGATTACGGCGACGTGGTCCCGTACTTCGACGGCTTTGCCTACCTGCAGTACTGCATCGAGTTCGACAACGGCGAGCTCACCTATTCGCCCGAACAGCGCTTTTCCATCGTCTGGGCAGAGCCGCCCGCCGCACCGCAACTGGGCGCCCCACACATTCCCGGGCATGTGGGCGAGCTGCTTGACCCCGATGACCAGGCCTACGAGGGCGGGGTGTGGCTGATCGCTGAAAACTACCCCGAACTCGAACTGGGAGATTCGCTGCTGCTCTACGCCCAGGGGCCCACACTCGAACTGCGCACCTTCCGTGCCGATGCAAGCTCGGTCGACAGCGGGCGGATGGCGTTCTTCCTTGACCGTGCCTGGCTGCAGAGTGAAGTCAACCGCGGGCAGCAGGTCACCTTCAGCTATGGGGTCGCCAGGCAGGGCATGCAACGCAATTCGCAGGCGTTGACCGTGGCGTTGCAACGGCCCCTGCGCCTGCCCTTGCCGGTGATTCGCGATGCCCGGCCCGAGGCCGACGACCAGGCGCACCAGGGCGCAATCTACCCACGGGACTTGCAGCAAGGGGCACAGGTGAACGTGCCCGCTGACGCGGTGACAGATGGCGGTGCCCTGCGCCTGCACTGGGAGGGCCACGGCAGCACCGGCAACCTGGTAATCGACACACCGGATACCAACTACCCGAGGCGCTTCTCGGTACCCAGGGCGGCGATGGCCGCCAATTTCGGCCGCCGGCTGTGGGTGTACTACACGGTGACCAAGCCCGGCCAGGCCCCCCAGGCCTCGGCCAAGTTCGACTTGCGGGTGGCGGACTTTGAGGCAATCAACTACCCGGTGGTGCAACTGGATGGGGTCGCCGGCCAGCAACTGTCGCTGGCCAAGGTGCCGGCTACGGGGTGCCGCTGCCGGCTGGGTTCGTGGCCCTTCATGGCCGAGGGGCAACGCCTGGGCATGCACGTCGAGGGCCTGCCGAACAGCGGCAAGCCCGCTGAGTTCGAGATTCGCCCGCGGGATACCGAGGTGACCGAGGAGGAGTACTACGACGGTGAGATCGTGGGCTTTATAACCAAGGCATTCCTGCAGGGTTTGAGGTTGAACCAGAAGTTCAGGGTGTCGGTGCAGGCAAGTTTTGATGACGGTGAAACCTGGCGGAACTTCCGCTCGGTAGAGATCACATTGATCAACTGAAAGAACACAGGTGGCAGAGGTATTTATGACGACTAATTCAAAGGCAGAGCTGTTGAACTGGTTGAAAGAGCCTGGCCGTTTGCAGGGTTACGACATGGTGTTTGCCATCGACAAGGCCAAGGCCGATGCCTTGCTGACCCAGGAATATATCCGACGGTTCAAGACCACGTCCTATTTGCCGCCGGTGAATGGTGAAACGAAGCCGGAACTTGGCAACAAGGTGTACATGCATAATTTTGTGCTGGACCACCCGCGGTTGTCGTTCGATAACGTCGATATCACCAGTTCCAAGGCCAGCCTGCGCATGAAGCTGGTCGGCGGCAATCAGGTCAATTTGAAACAGGCCGGCGCGCACTGGTACCCGCAACGCATGGACTCGATCGACCCGCTGGTGGGGCCGGAGTTGATCTTGAAGCTGGAGCTGGGCGATGTGCCGGGGTATGTGGATGACGATGGCAGGATCAAGCTCGATTTGCGTAATAGCGATAACTTCGTGCTGACGTTTTCCGACTCCAATCGGTTGCGGGAACTGGGCGGGGATGTTTTCAAGGAGTTGTTTCGCGCGCTGCCCGTTGAAAAACGGGTGTGGTCGCTGGGGACTATCGAACGGGGCCCGGATGAGCTGTTGCAGCCGGAGAGTTTTCTTCTGCGTACCCAGCGCAATCCGAGTGCTTCATTCGCCCCGGCGGCGGGGGCCGATCAGCCGGATGTGGATGGGGCTGTGATGGGGCTGGTGCTGATGGTGGGTAATGATGGCAAGCAATCGGAGCCGCCGGATCCGAACTATCGATATCTGATCCCCTCCGATAACGCCGGATACTCGGCATCTGTATTGCTGGAAAGAAAGCGGGTCATCATGGCTGCGTTGGCCAGAAGTTTGCCGCGTGCTCATTTTGGTGACTTGGCATTTAAATTTGAATTTCGCGGTGAGGATATCATTGCTACGGCGGTTTCTGGCTGGATGGAGTTTGCATCGGGAGACTGGAGTGATGAGTATCGGGAACGTTCTCTTTTTATCTGTGACATGAAGGTGGTTGTTCCGGCTTTTAGGGTTTCGCTAAAAGATGTTCTGTCGCTGAAGTTGGTCGGTGACAAGGTGAGCATTGATATGGCTTGTGTTTTTACTGCGGGTTGTGATGTGACTCGGTATTGGGAAGCACCGCCGTATCCACACTTGAATGCTCAGGCTATAGAGGTGGGTTGGGAGGCTGATTTTACGCTTGACTTCAGAGCGAGTTGGAAAGTTTTAAGTTCTCTGGGCGGCATTCTTAGGTTGGACGCAATCGCGCTTGATGTTGGATTTACTTATGGAGAGGATAATTTCCCTCGGCGTCGCGAGCCGTTACCTCCAGGCGTTGAAGCTGGAACCGCTTATAGTATGGGGCACGCTTTATTTGTAAGCCTTTCGCCTTGGACAGCGTTAATCCACGTCGTAGAAGAAAAATCCGTCCCCGCGCTGAGGGCGGCAATTACCAAGGACCTGAGCATCTGGACCGATACTTCCGATGCCGTGGCGCAAACCCTCAAACTCAACTTCGGCGGTGCGCTGGTGCCGGCAGAGCAGCACCTGCCCCGCGATGTCGTCACTTTCGGCCACGTCAACCCGAGGCTCACCACGTTCACTCTCACGCCTCTTGAATCCATTCTGGTTCAAGGCAGCAAACTGCAATTCGCCACCGTGCCGTCAAACCCGAACGTCACTTGGTCGGCCGAATCAGTCGAAGGCTCCAGCGACGCCCCCGGCGAGTTCAGCAAGACGGTCAAGGGCGAGTACCTGGCGCCCCCCGCCAGCGGCATCCACGGTGCTTTCACCCGTGTACGCATCACCGCCACCGACTGGTCCACCGGCTACAGGGCCTCGGCGCTGGTCAGCGTGGTGAAGAACGCCCTAAGCGTTAGCCCGCTGGTGGAGGTATGCCAGGTAGGCGATACCGGCGTCAGCCTCAAGGCCGGCCACGTGGGCCAGGGCGAGCTGAGCTGGAAGGTCCTCGGCGCCGCACCCCATGGCCGACTTGCCGAGGACAAGGGCCAGGCCAACACCTACATCCCCGGCGGCAACATCACCGGCAAGGCGTTCGTGGTCGAGCAGGTCGAGGTACGCAACAGCCTGACCAACGAGTACCGCACGCTATGCATGATCACCGCCATGACTGTCATGCGCCCCTCGGACGTGCTGGTGGACAAACTGGATGCGCAACTGGGGCGGGTATGGCTGTCGGTGTCCGTGGGCAGCGGTTCAGGTATCGATGAGCTCTCGGTGGTTCATGGCCCTGGCCAGATCGACACGGATGCTGAAGGCAAACTGTTCTATCAGGCCGACAGCTCGAGCTCGGAACCTTTTTGTGTGGTGCGGGCGCTCTGGAATGCGGTGCCCGGGATCGTGTCGTTCGAGGGCTTCATCGTGCTGCCGCTACCCCTGGCTGAGCACAGCGATGCCTACCAGACCCTCGAACAGGCCGGGCAACAGGCGTTGCGCAGGTTGACAGGCACCACTGCCTAAGCGGCCCCATTATTAGTCAAACAGGAATACACCATGGCTACCAACAATCTGGCCGAGCTTTTGGCCTGGATGAAACAGCACCCCAGCCACCTGAACTGGGACTACACCCTGGCCATGCACCCGCAGCATGCCAACAACCTGGTGCAGATGGCGCACTACAGCCGAGAAGGCAGCGCGCTGGGCGATATCGAAGGGGATATCCCCGTTCCGGGTACGCATATCACCCACGTGCTCTCGGGTTACCGCATGGGCCCGCCGCAGCTCGACGACCTGCAAGCGGCCTACGAGTCGCCCAGGGTTCGCCAGGCCATCACCCTGGAGGGCGGCACCCAGCTGATCATGGACAAGACCGAGGGCCTGATGGGCCTGGCGGTGCATGACCCGCTGGACCCCTTGTGGGTGCGTCAGGAGCTGGCGTTGAGTGCCGATACGCAAGGGGTAAGGGCCGACTTGCGCGATGGCATCGATACCGAGCTCGACCTCGGCGGCGGCTTGCAGCAGCGCCTGGCAGCGGGGCGCTTCTTCATGGAATTTGTGAGCGGCCTGGATATTGCCAGGCGCGTCTACCCGCTGGTGGATTTTCAGGCGCTGTTGGGCAACCCGTACCTGGGCGTTCGCGACAGTGCGGTACGCACCCACATCAGCAAGACTGACGGCAAGGCGGCGTTGGTGGTATTCGCCAGCGTGAACAACGGGCCAACAGGCGATTTTCCCTCCGAGAAATCGAACTTCCCGTTCCTGCTGGTTGATGACCTGCAGCAGCCGGTCACCTCCACACTGCTGCTGTCGTCCCGTTTGCTGCACCGCGCCGCCTATGCCCAGGGCCTGGAGCAGATGCTCGAAGGGGGCGCGTTCGAGGCCTTTCACGACAAGGACCAGACCCTGCTACGCCTGGACGCCAAGGCCGGGCAACTGCGGGTGTACCCCTGCGAGTACCAGGGCCACGATTATGCGTTTAGCTGCGAGGAGTTCGTCATTCCAGTCACCGGGGCGCCTGCTGCGGCTGGCATGACCGAGCGAGCACTGGGCGGCACTTGCTGTTGCTGCGCTACGCCCGACAACCGGGAACTGGCGCCCGAGCAAGCCTTTGTGGGGCCATTGAGCGTCGAGTTCGATGCCGACGAAGTGCGCCAGCGCTGGGCCTCCCATTGCACCTTGTCGTTCAGCTTCAAGGCCAACAGCAACGATTTCTGGCAGAACGTCACGGCCACCTTCCGCTTCGACCTGCGTACCTTGTTCCACCTGGTCAAGCCCAGCGCCGCAGAAAGCGCCGGCTGCCTGCTGCTGGGGCAAGTGCTGTGGCCTTGGGAGCAAACGGCCGAAGTCACGCCGGTCAGCGGCCTGCCGGGTGGGCTGAGTGATGCGGCGCTGGCAGAGATCAATGCGTTCGTCGCCTTTCTGATCAAGCAGGCGGTGCTCGAGGGCCTGGCGAAAAAGCTCAGCGCGGCGGTGCCTGAGCAATTGATCGAACACATGCCGTTGGCCGCCGACTACCGCTTCAACCCCTTCCATTTCGAGCTGCCGAACGGCATGGCGTTGTTTGCCAACCAAAGCAGCACTGCGTTTTTCCGTGTCGTTGACCCACCGCAACTGTTGGCCCCGGGGCAACGTCATACCTTCAGCGTCGAACCTGCCACCGAGGGGGTTGCCTGGGCGCTCGAAGGGCTGCCAGGCAGCGTCGGCGATATTGGCCGCATCGATGCCAAGAGCGGTGAATACCGCGCCCCGCCAGCCCACGCCATGGGCGGGCAGCAGGTGCGCGCGCGGGTGGTAGCCACCGACCCCTTCAGCGGGCAGCGCAGTACCAGCATGGTGACGGTGGTGCTGGCTGCGCTCACGGTCAACCCGCTGGTCCAGGTGTGCTACTTCGAGGATCAGCTGACCCTGAGCGCCGGTACCCTGGAAGGCAAGCTGCAGTGGGAGGTGCTCGACCCTGGCGCCGAGGGGCGTGGCTCGTTGCGGCCCGATGCGGATGGCAAGCGCTGCACCTACACCGCCGGCAGTGCGGTTGCCGACAACCGCACCTATGTGCTCGATCAGGTCAAGGTGCACAACGCGCAAACCGGCGAGGCGGCCATGGTGCATGTGCTGGTGCGTCAGCGTCGGCCTGAAATGGACGTGCTAATCGCCCAGCAGTTGCCCGATGGCAGCCTGCAGTTGCAGGGGCGCGTCAACGGCCAGGTCATGCCGGATGTGCAGTGGACGCTGCAGACCGCTGAAGCTGGCTATTTGTCGCCTGAGGGGTTGTACACCCCGCCGTCGTCCGACACTGCACGCTTCGCGCTGATCACCGGCAAGTGGGAGTTCAAGCAGGGGGGGCTGGAGTTTCTCTTCGAAGGCCACCTGATCCTGCCGCTCCCGCTGGCACTGCATTTCGACGCCCTGCGCCGTATTCACCAGCCGGCGGGCCTGCGCGCCGGCACACAACCACTTTCAGGAGAGTGACGCCATGTCCAATTCAATGGCGCAATTACTGGCGCGCATGCGCCAGGGCCCGATCACCCTGGGCTGGGGCGCGGTCGCCGCCTACAGCCGGTCACGGCTCAACAACCTGCTCGAGCAGCAGTACCTGGCCCGCCTGGCAGACAACAGCTACCTGCCGCCTTTCACGCAAAAGCTGGCCAGCGACCTGCCTGGCGACACTATTGAACTGCAACGCCTGGCGTTCGGCGCGCCGCTGCTGTCGTTCAGCAACGCTTCGCTCAGTGGCTCGAAGGCCTTGCTCAGGCTGAACCTGGTCAGTGGCGATATCATCACCACCGGGCAGTTGGTCAGCAGCACCGTGGTGACCGAGGCGCAAGGGCTGTGGGTGGAGCTGGAGCTGGACCTTGAAACCGTGACCGGTGAGGTCGACCGCTATGGCCGGGTGACGCTGAACCTGGCCCACGGAGCGCGCTTTGCCAGCAACCTTTTCGAGCACGACAGCAACCTCTACCCGCAGCTGATCAAAGCACTGGAAACGTGGATGCATCGGCTGCCGGCTCGCTATGCGGTATTCGAGCTTGGTACCGTCGACTTCAGCCATTACGACGAACTGGCCCCCTCCCGCTTCATCATTCGCACCCAGGCGGCACCCGGTGCCAAAGTGCGTGGGGCGCTCAACCATGGCGATGGCGCGGTACTGGTATTCATTCAACTGCGCGGCCTGGCCAGCAGCAGCAACTTGCCGGATGACAGCTTCCCTTACCTGATTCCCGATGGTGATTTTTCTGCCACCCTGGTGCTGCACAAGGACCTGCTCGGCTACGCCTCGGAGCAGGGCCTGGAACTGCTGGCCCGCCTGTTGTTCCCGCAGCTCAACGCCTTTGTCAAAAAACAGGACCACACGCCGCTGGACCGGGCACTGTTCGGCAACATCGACCCGACGAAGAGCCGCTTTACCCTGACGCCGGCGCTGGGGGCGGTGATCGCGGCAGGGCAGAGCCTGCAGTTCGCCCTGCACGATGGTCTTGGCAGCCCGGTCACGGCGACGGCATGGCACGCGGTCAGCCCGCACAGCCATACCGCCGCCGGCCACGGCAGCATCAGCGCCCAGGGCCTGTACCGGGCACCGTGGGCGGGCGAGATGGGCCGTGAAATGGTGACGGTGATCGTCACTGCCGAGTATGCCATGCCGGGCATCACTTACCGCGCGGCGGCTCGCCTGCATGTCACCGCAGAAGGGCTGTTGGTGACCCCTAGCGCCGGGGCCTATCGCCCGCAACAACAGGAGCAAGGGCTGGATGTGTGGAACGCAGGCCTTGGCGCCACAGCCTTCGAGCTGCTCGAACCCCGCCTCGGCGAGCTGGCGGCTTTGGACAACAAGGGCGCCAGGTTCGTCCCGCACCCGCACACTCGGCGCCGCGCGCTGGCGGTGCAGCAGGTGCAGGCCAGCGCGGGCGAGCAGCGCGACGCCGCGCTGATCCTGGCCAACGGCCAGCCGCTGGTGGGCCTGGCCCCATCGTTCGTGCCGAGCATGGCCCATGGCGGCACCACTCAGTTGAACGACATCAACCGCATCATGCCCAACCAGCCGCGGCGTTGGCGGGTGCTGGCCGGGCCTGGCAGCGTCAGCCCCTCGGGGCTGTTCCAGGCCTCGTCGCAAAAGCCGTCGCAAAGCAACGTGGTGGCCTGCGAAGTGGTGCACAACGGCGTGCTGTTCGCCACCGGTTACAGCGTGCTGAAGGAGACCAGCCTGGCGGCCGTGGACACCTGGAAATCGCTGAACCTGTTCACCCTCACCGTCGGCAAAAGCCCCAGTGGCACCCGCGGCAGGGTCGGCCCCAGTGGCTACCAGCAACTGGAGGTAGAGATCACCGTCGAAACCCAGGCGGTGGATGGCAAGGACTACAAGCTGAGCGTCGACGAAATCGCCAGCCTAAGGCTGTTTGACCGCGCCTCCGGGCAGCAGGTCCCTGAGCTGGCCGACAGCGAAGAAGGGATCTCTCTGGGTGAAGGCCCGGTGTGGCGAACCAGCCGAAAGAGGAACCGCTTCGTGCTGGCCAACCAAAGCGACCCGATGCCGGGCGCCGAGCCCGTGCCACGGGGCGCCGAGGATCGCACCATCCGCCAGGTCCTGTATCTGCAGCGGCGCGGCACATCCGGTTCGCAGGTGTTCTACGCCGGCTTCCAGAAAGATACCGGCGAGTGGTTCTACTCCAATGCCACCTCCCACATCAATGCGACCATCGAGGTTGATGTGCTCACGCCGGAACCGTTCAAGAACGCGGACTACACCTTGACCCGCCGACGGGTGGATGGCGGCGGCGGCGACGCCGGTGGCTCCGACCCGGAAGCCGACGACTTCGACCTGCACCCGGTGACCGAAGACTACTGGCTGCTCGACTACCGTGAGGGCACGTTCTATACCGCGGAGTTTCTCAAGCAGTCTGAAAATTCTAGCGACCAGACGCTGAACACCTCGATCGCGCGCTGGGAGAGCCCTTACGGGAACCAGACCTACCACAGCTACACCGGTTACATCTTCCAGAACCATGGGCAGCCCAAGCCTACCGAAGTGAGCTTCGATAGCAGAATGGAAGATTTGCTGGGGCGTAGCGATTTCAAACGCTCGGTAAAAACCCAGTACGAGGCCGGGCTGCTGGTGATCGCCAACTATCGCAACACGAACCGGCGGCTGGATGCTGTCAGGGGCTCCCAGGCATACAAAAACATGTCCCAACCGTTGCTCATTCGCCTGCGCGATCACCGCGCCAATGAGCACCTGATCCAGATCGACTACCTGCCGGAGGGCACCATCGGCGACCGCAATGTGCTGGTGCACACTGTGCCATCACGTCCGTCCGCGCAGGGTAACGCAACCATTGTCCGTTTCAGCGACAGCGAGGAGTGATGTGATGAATGCAAAGACATTTTGCCTGCAGGGTTTGCTGGGCCGGTTGCTGCTGACTATGGCAGTCGGCTCGCTGGCGCTCCCGGCCATGGCGGCAGGGACCATCGTAATGGCGGAAAAATTTGAAAATGGCCTGCCTGGTGGCAACCAGTGTTCCGTGCCGGTGCCGGCCGTTGGATCAGGGGTCACGTCGATAAAGCTGGGAAGCACTTCGTGCAAGAACGATCAGGTTCGCTACTTCCGCTTCGTCGATGTGCCTTCGCCAACCATGGTGGTTTTTGCCAACGATGGCGAATGCGGCGGTGGCAGCTGGAGGCTCGGCGTACGCGCGTACAAGCATCCGACCACATCGGAATGGAAAACCCTGCAAGAGATTCGTGATACAGAAATGAACAAGCCCGTAGCGGTTGGCATTGAGAAAGTGGATGACAACGGTAAGACAGATCAGATTCCAGGCAAGCTTTCGTGCATGGAAATCTACCCGCCTTCGCCTTGAGAAACGTTGCCGATATTCAAACTTCTCAACTATCGAGGGTATTCCATGTCTACCTCTACCTCTGTACATTCCAACGCCTTCAACTTTTCATCCTACGTTGAAAGTGGCGTTGACCCGCGCACCGGCCAATACACGGTGGCGATCAAACTGCCCGAACTCAAGGGCAATGACCTGCAGGGCCCGGATTTCGACCTCGCCCTGTTCTACAGCCCGCTGAACACCCAGGACTCGGGTTATGGCAAGGGCTGGAACCTGCAACTGAGCCAGGTGAGCAAGCGCAACCAGGTGGTGACGCTGGGCAGTGGTGAAAGCTACAAAATCACCGGCGAGCCGGCCGGCCCGGATGCGCCGCTGCAAATGCGCGAGCAGAAGCTCAGGCAGTTTGAGCTTTACCGTGAGCCCCCGGGGCCGGGTGGTGCAGAACGCTACCGCGTGGTGCACCGCTCGGGGCGGGTGGAAGTGCTGCAAATGATGGGCAGCGGGCTTGCCGAAGTTGCCTTGCCGATCGAACTGCACTCACCCTTGGGCCACGTCTTGTACCTGCAGTACGAGCTGTTCGGCGCAGGCCACATGCGCCTGGGCTCGGTACGCGATGCCAGTGACACGCTGCTGACCCTGGTGCGCCAAGGCAGCCGCGTGGAGCTGCTGTGCTACCCCTACGGCGGCGCCGATGGCGGGCCGCTGGCCCGTTATGCGATGACCTTGAGCCAGGCCGACAACCGGGTCAGCGAGATCATCCTGCCCACCGCCAACCAGGCCCGCTGGAGCTTCATCTACCGTGAGGTGCGCGGGGTGTTGTGTGTGAGCGAGGTACACACCCCTTACGGCGGCCACGAAACCCTGCGCTACGAGGACGCCGGGCATGCCTTCCCGGTGAGTGCCCAGCGCCCCAACCTGCCACGGGTCACCTACCATGAGACTGCGCCTGGTTTCAAACAGCCGGCGACCGTGGTGACCTACGATTACCCGGGCCCGCAGAATTTTCTGGGTGGCGGCAGCACACTTGCATGGGACGACGGCGGCCTCGACAACCTGTATCAGGTGGCCAAGGGTTACCAATATCAGTCGACCGAAACGGTCATGCTCGGCGGGCAGGCGGCCCGCACCATCACCCGCACGTTCAACCGCTTCCACCTGCTGACCGAGCAGCGCACGGTCCAGGGTGACAATGTGCAGCAGGCCATCACCCGCTACGGTGACGTCGATGCCGATTTCGCCCAGCAGCCGCCGCAGTTTCAGTTGCCGGTGTTGGAGCTCACGCGCTGGTCGCTTGCCAGTGACGATACCCGGCGCCGCGAAGAGAAGGTCGAAAGCAGTTACGACAACCACGGCAACCTGCTGACACGCTTGCAGGCCAACGGGGTGCTGGAGACTCAGGTGTGGTACACGGCGGTCGAGGATGGCTACCCTGGGGATGGCTCGGGGTTTGTCCGCTACCTCAAGTCGAGGACCGTCACACCCGCCACCGGCGGCCAGGGCGTCGCCCCGACCCTGAGCCAGCGCTACCGGTACACGGCGCTGGCGCCGCAGGGCAGCTACCTCGAAACGCCCTGGCTGGCGGTCGAAAGCGAAACACTGGTGGATGCTGGCAACGGTGATGCGTTGCTTGAGCAAACCCTCAATACCTACGAACCGTCGCAGGAGCCCTGGCGCTATGGGCGCCTGCTCGAGCAGGCCGTGTGGTACCCAGGGAGCACGCCCGACAAGCCCCTGGGCAGCGTCACGCTTCACAGCTACAGCAAACCGCAAGGCCTGGGCGTGCTGCAGGTCGAGCAGACCCTGACCGGCTACGCAGGCGAAAAAGTTGGCCAGTCCAAGCTCATCACCCTGCAGCACGACCTGCAAAGCGGCGAGCCGCGGCTCAACCGCGACGACAACAATGTCGAGATTCGCTATGAATACGACGCCCTGCGCCGGGTGACCCGTGAAACAGTAGCGCCGGGCACCAAATATGAGGCCTTCCGTCACTACCGTTATTTCCTCTGCGCCTACGATAACGAGCAGGCCCAGCAGTGGGCCTACGACGTCAAGCAGGTGGAAACCCACACCTTGTTCGACGGGCTCAGCCGAGCGGTATTCGAAGAGCGCGAGGACACCGACAGCAATACCTTTGCCGGCGCGTCCCGGCCGATCTACCGGGCGCTTTACGACGAACTCGGGCAGCTGCGCGAGGAAACCGAGATCGACTGGCTGGGTGACCAGTTGCTGGAACTGACCAGCCGGTACCAGTATGACAATTGGGGGGCACAGTACAGCGTCACCGGCCCCGATGGCGTCACCCATGTCGAGTACACCGATCACGTGGCCTCCACCGCAGGCCCGGTGCAGTTCAGCTGGCGTGATCGCGAAGACCACGCCGACGGCCAGGGGCAACGCATCAAGCTGGGCGGTACCACGCGAACCGACCTCAACCTGTTCGAGCAACCCGCCCGCATCGAGCGCTTCGACCTGCTGGGGCGCAGCATCAGCTTGCAGGTCAATGCTTACGACGGCCTGGGGCGCATCTATAGCGAAACCCGCGGCACCGGTACGTCTGCGCGGGTGGAAACCTTCGTTCACGATGCCTTCGACCGGCAGGTCGAACAGCAGTTGGCCGACAGGAACAGCCGGGTCTACCGCACCTATGCCGGGCATAGCCGTGACGACCTGCCGGTGAGCATCCGCGTTGGCAACACGTTTGCCAACGCCAAATTGCTGGGGGAGCAGACCTTCGACGGGCTGGGCCGGCGCACCAGCGCCACCACCGGTGGGCGGGTGCAGCGTTTCGAGTACGAAGACGGCATGCGCCAGCCGCAGTTTTTTGTCGCCGCCGATGGCACCCGGGTACAGTACACCTACACCCCTGCGCTGGGTGAGGAGCCTTCCTACAGGTTGCTGGCAGGTACCGCAGCGAACTTTACGCACGACCTGCACAACGCCAGGTTGATGCACTGCGACGAACCTGGGCAGGCGGTCGACCGCACCTATTTCAGCCACGGTGACATCAAGACCGAGACGCGCACCCTGGAGGGTGAGCCGAATTCGTTCGAGATGCTCTATGACTACAGCTTCCGTAGCCGACTACGCAGTTATGTCGATGTGCAGGGCCAAACTCAGCAGTACGAATACGACCCCGAGGGCCGCCTTGCGCAGACGACCCTGCATGCTGCGTCGGGCCGTGGCTTGCGGCGTACACAGGAAGAAGCAGGGCTGTTGCTGAAAGCGGACTTCTACTATGACAAGTTAAGCCGCCTGGAGAGCACCACCACCCGGGATCTTGAAAGCGGGCGGCAGCTGACCACTTCGCTCAAGTACGATGAGTTCGACCGGGAGACATTGCGCACCTTCGACTTCGGCGACACCGTGCAGACCCTTGAGCAGGGCTATGACCAGTTCGACTGCCTGGAGTACCGCACCTTGAAAGAACGCCCGAAGGGGGCTGACGAGGAGGATGCCGAACTGTTGCGCCATGAAAACTACTATTACGACCTGCGTGGCCGCTTGGTGCGTTACACCTGTGAAGGCCCGTTGGCACCCGTGGACCCTTCGGGCATGGTCATTGCCAGGCAGGATTTCGGCATCGATCCGCTGGACAACATCACCACGGTGATGACCCGGGACCCGGCCGGGCAGTCACGGGTTACGCGGTACGAATTCAGGAACCTGGACCCGGTGCAACTGAGCAGGATCGTCAGCCCGCCTGACCCCGCCATCGACCTGCATTACGACCTCAATGGCAACCTGGTCAGTGACGAGCAGGGGCGGGTACTGCGCTACGACGGGCTCAACCGCCTGCTCAGCGTCGATACGCCTGCGGGCGAGCACTGCAGCTACCAGTACGACCCCGAGAACATCCTGTCGGGTACCACGCAGTAGACGGCCTGGTGGATGGCGCCGGCTGCGCCGGTGTTCGCGGTGGTCCGGCACTCCGGCAAGCCCGCTCCCACAGGGGGCGGGCCAGCTTCTAAAAAATGAGCAAGACAGTTGCTCCCACAGGACTGTGCAAAACCCGGCTCCTGCGCCGTACCTGTAGGAGATCACCCAGCCCTGCGGGCTGCGCTGTCGCGCAAAGAACTAGTCTCGCAGATGTACCGCGGCCCCTGTGGGAAGCGGCCTTGTGTCGCGATGGGCTGCGCAGCAGCCCCGGCAATTTTGCATGAGGCTGAGGCCTTGGGGCCGCTTCGCGCCCCATCTCGACCGGACGGCGCCCCGGCAAGGCCGCTTCCCACAGGGACCGTGTTAAATCAATGAGTTGTAGTTTGCTCTATGAGAGCCGGCCGGCGATGAGGCCGGGCCGGTTCAGGCAGCACAAGACAGAATCTCCCACAGCTGTCGGGGCGCGCTTGCGGCCTTGGTTCTCTGCGCGACAGCGCAGCCCGCAAGGGCTGGTTGATTTGCTGCCGGGAAAACCTGGAACCGACGCCCCCGCTGCAGTCGCCGCCAAAAGGGAACAGCTTGTTTGCGAGACAGGGCACTAGCGGTAGCGCAAGGTGAAGTTGAGCGCGCCCTTGGCATTACCGGCGCGCACAGCCGTGCTGGGCTCGACCTGATAGAAACGGGCCTGGAAGTTCAGGGTCATGTCACCGTCCTGCAGCGGCTGCAGCGGCACCTCCAGGTTCAAAGGCATGGGGTTGCCGTTGTAGAGCATCTGGATGCCCAGGCCGCGAGCCTCGGAGTCGTGGGTCAGGCTGAATACATGGGCGCCGGGGGGGCCGATGGGCGCCGAGCCGTCGATACCTTCGAGCTCCAGGGTGGCGTGGCTCTGGTTGCCCGGGTCGACCTGGCAGTTGCTCAGGCGGATGTGAAAGGGCACTGCAGGGGTGGTGAAACCTGCATGGGTGAAGTCGTCGACGCTCCATTCGCCCAGTTGCACCGGGTTGGCGCTGACCGGGTCACCGACCAGGCTGCACTGGCTCTGGACCACCATTGCCTTCAGGGTGAAATCCACCACCTGGCCCATGCCGGCCCAATCCAGGTGGCCGGTGAACAGCTGGCCGTCCACGTAGTGGATGCCCGGTGCCAGGTCGCCGGTCTTCACCAGAGTGACCAAGTTGCGCAGGCCCAGCAGTTTCGGGCCAGAAAGCCCAACCTTGTCGTGGTAGGCCGTGAAGGGGATGTACGGTGGGTTGCTGCCGATCGGAATCCATTCGCTGGCAGAGCCTTTGAACGGGTAGTCCAACTTCACCATCACGCTGATCCCCGGTACGTTGGTCTTGATCAGCGGGCCGCTCGCGCTGTGCCTGTTGGCGAGGGGCATAGGCATTGCGATGCCGTGGGTTGGCCTGAAGTCGAAGTTGATCCGGTCGCCGTAGGCTTCGCAGTCGAGGGTGAGGTTGTTCCGGTCGGTCGTATTTTGCATCAGGTCGGGGGTCCCGATCACTGTGCCGAGCACCGCATCGCGGGCTACGTACAGGGTGCCCATGTCGCGCACGTAGACCTTCTGTTGCGCCCCAGCCAGGGGCGCGAGATTGCAGAACGTGGTGCTGGCCATGGCCTGGCTGGCTGGCCACGCAAGGCCGGCCAGCAGGGCGTGGCACAGGGTGGTCTTGATCGCTTTCATGTTGTGTTTCCCTGTGCGGCGTAGGCCGCATGTATTCAGTGGGCCAGTATCCTGTCTCGCAAATGCGTTCTCGAGTGGCAACGCAGGCCGGGCGCCGAGGGCACTGTCAAAAGTGAACCGCGTGTTTGCCAGGCAGAACACTAGAGGCAGGCCTGGGTGTGCAGCCGGTAACCGTCAAGCAGGGCGATGGCTTTGGGTTCCACGGTCAACTCGCAGCGGTTGTCGGCCTGTTCACCCCAACTGACGTGCAACTGCTGGGGTTGGTCGTGGGTGGCCAACAGCACCTGGCCGGCCTGGCCGACCATGCCCAGAGCCACGCCTTGGCTGTCTTGCACCTGGGCGCCGAACGGCAGTGGCCGGCCTTGGGCGTCGTGCAGTGTCAGCACCAGGCGCGAGACGCGGCGGGCTTCGAAGCGCTGCTTGACCACCGCGCCGCGGCGCGGCACCACCTGGGCTGCGCCGTTGTCGATTTCCACATCCAGCCCCAGGCGGTCGGTGTTCAGCTCCAGCGCGTTGCGCCGGTAGGGCTGCAACGAGGGGACGATGGCAAAACCGCGCTCGTTGGTACGGGTACCGGCCGCGTTGAGCAAGCCCACGCCCGGGACTTCGGGCACTTCGATCAACCCGGCGGTATCGCCCAGGTAAGGCCCGAAGGTGAACCCGTCGGCGTGCGCCAGCAGGGCGCCGCTGGCACTGAGCGACAGGCTGCGGTAAGCACTGGCCTGGCTCAGGCCGCCGCTCAACGAGGCATACGGCCCCTGGTAGCCGAGTGCCAGTGCAGCGGCCGTGTTGCGCTGGTGGTCCTGGCTCAGGCTGGCGTTGTAGCTCAGCGTTTCGCTGCTGCTGCCGCTAAGCGAGGTGCGCAGGCTGTGGCCCTGATCGCTGTCACGCAGGTCGAAGCTTGCGCGCGAGCTGCGGCCGATGTTCAGGGGCAGGGTCAGGCCGAGCCCGAACTGACGGTCGCTGCCGCGGTTGCCGGCCAGCGACTGCGAAGCGAACAGGTTGTAGCTGACGCCGCGGTGCTGGGTGCTGAAATTGAGCTGGTACTGGCGCTGAGGGGTTACCCGCTGCCAATAGTCCTGTTGTGACAGGGTCAGGGTCAGCGAGCTGTTGTTGTACAGCCGCTGGTGCAGCGAGGCCTCCAGGCGGCTGCGGCGGCTGCCGTGGAAACTGCCATCGTGGCTGTGTTGGCGCACGGCTTCGTCGAAGTCCCGGTAGCCGGGGGTGGAATAGCGGTAGCCGGCGAAGCGCAAGTTGGTCTGGGTATCGAAGGTTTTGCCGTAGCGCAGCGCGTAGCTCATGCCCTGGACGTCGCCCTGATGCTCCAGCTGGGTGGCCGAGCGTGTGGCGTCGATGGCCAGGGCGCCGATGCTGCCCAGGTCCTTGCTGATACCCAGGGCGCCGGCGCGGTAGTAATCGCTGGCCATGAGCCCGCCGTAGAGCGTGGTATTCCAGTGCGTGCCCATGGCCAGGGTACCCTGCCATAGCAGCGGCGTTTGCTGGGCACTGGCCGGGTTGTAGCGCCCCACGGTTGCGCTGTAGCGCCACACGCCCTGGCGCAACTGGTTGGCCAATGTGGCGTAGGGCTGCAGGTAGCGCTGCACCTGGCCGTCGTCCTCGGTAAGCACCACTTCCAGCTCGCCACTGCCGGCGGTGCTCAGGTCATCGATGGCGTAGGGGCCCTGGCTCACATAGGTGGAGTAGATCGGGTAGCCGTTCTGCCAGACTTCCAGTTTCGAGCGGCTGCGCGCCACGCCACGGATGACCGGGGCGTAGCCTTGCTGCGCGTCAGGCAGCATCGACAAGTCCGAGGCGATGCGCAGGCCGTAGACCGGGACGCCGCGAAAAACATCACTGTCGGTGAAGGTCTCACCCAGGGTCAGGTTGGCGCGGGTACCGGGCAGGTCACGCTGGGCGTAGGTCTGGCCCCGGGTCCATTCAGTACCCATCTGGTCATCATAGCGCCACGACTGCGAGCTGCGCAGCCGCCACGGGCCCAGGTTGATGCCGCTGTTCAGGTACAGGTCGTGGCTGGCGTAGCGCCCCCGGTAGCGGCTCTGGCCCTGCAGGGTGGAGGCCTGGTAGTTGATGAAGGCGGCATTGATGCCGCTGTCCCAGTGCTGCGGGTCGATGTGCCCGGCGACTTCGCGGCGCAGGGCGATCTGCGGGATGGAAATGCTCAACAGCAGTTCACCGGGCGCAAAGGCCAGCTGTGCTCCGGGTACCGCCCCTGCCAGGTCCAGGCAGCTGGCTTGTGCGGCTTCGTTGTTCGCCAGTGCCGCAAGCCGCAGCCCCCATTCTGCCAACAGTGCTGCGGGCAGGCACGGTTGCAGTTCGCCGTCGTCTGCGGCGCTGAAGTCGAGAGTGTGCAGCCCGACGCTCTGCAGGTTGACCTGAACCTGCACCCGGTATGTGCCGGCGGGCAGTGGCCGGCCTGCAGCGAGTGTTTCCAGTGCCCAGGCGCCGGTATCGGCAGCCTGCCCAGGCATCTGGCGCAGGAAACCGCTCAGGAATTCGGGCTCGGCCTGGCTGGGCGAGATACCTGCCAGCGCGGTAATACCGACGAGCAGGCACGGCAGTACAGGGCGTCGGCTGCTTTCGGCACGCCAACGCCGCAAAGAAATATGCATGTGCGTGAGTCCTTGCTGTGCGTGCGCAGGCCTAGCGCGCCAGGCTGACTGGCAGGGTCAAGGGTTCGCTGGAGCCGCCGAAGTCGTTGATGATCGAGAACCGCACCTGCATACCGTCGGCAGGCTTGATGCCGGGTGCCGGGTAAACCTGGCGGGCGAACGGGGCGACCATCTCCAGCGCTTTCAGCGCAACGGGTTGCCCGGTACCTGAGACTTCCATGCGGCTGAAGGTGAAGTGGTACGGGGTCGGGTTGTGAACCTGCAGTTGCGCCTGGCCGTTGTTGTCGTGCAGGGAAAACTCAAGTTGCTTGAGTTGCCCGGAGGGTGTGCCGGTTATCGACTGCGGGCGATAGAACAACTTGATGCGGGTGCGCAGGGCAATGTTCAGAGTATTGCCGGCCTCTGGGCTGGCCTGGGGAATTTCCTGGGCATTGAAAAAGAACAACGACTCACGGTCGTTCGGCAACGCGTTGGGCAAGTGGTTTATCTGAACCTGTTGTTCCTTGCCTGGGCTCAGGCGAAACAATTGCGGGACCACCAGAAAGGGCACCGCGACTGCGGCCGTGTCATCGGCGGTATTGACCCAGGCCTGCACGGCGTAGGGTTGCTGGCTGGGGTTGCGGATAATGATCGAGGCGCTGGTCTTGTCGCTATCGAGGACAATCCGCGTGCTGCTCATGGTCAGGGCGGCGTGGCTGGCAGTGAAGGGCAAGGCAAGCAGCAGGGCCAGGCAGTGTTTGAAGCTGGCGCGTGGCTGATTGGCCGGTGGGTGAGTGCCGAACATGGGGGGCTCCAGAATCCGGGCGCGGTTGTGCGCCCGGATGCTTCAATGGGTCATCTGGGGGTTACTGGATGGCCACGGTGAAGCCGACATCGGCGTTGGCGGCACCGGCGGTGACCGTTGCGGCGGTCGAGCGATAGGTGGCCGAGAAGCGCAGGCGGGTTTCGCCGGTGTCATTCAGGTCGAAGTCGTTGGAGTCGGCGCCGGGGTTGAGGATGTTGCCCTGGGTGTCGCGCAGGGCGATGGCCACGCCACGGGCGCCATCGGTGGTGGGGGTGACGGCAAAGTAGTCACCCGAGGCATCGGCGTCACCGGTGAAGGTCACGGTCGCGGTGTTGTTGGCGAAGCCGCAGGCAGCGCCATCTTTGACCACCAGTTCGAATCGAGTTTGGTTGTACTCCTGGCCGATGCCGGTGAAGGTGGCTGCAGCCACTTCGCCCATCGGCACGGCGCTGCCGACGCCACCGCCTGGCGGGCTGATTTCGATCGGGCAGGTGGCCGCGGTAATCTTGCCCTGGAAGTTGATAGTGCCCGAATTGGCAAAGGCGGAAGTACCGGCAATAGCGAACGTAAGGCCGGCCGACAGGGCAAGCAGAGACTTCTTCATGAGGATGTCCTTTATCTGGGTAGAGGAATTTTTTATGGCGAGGCAGTTGAATATGTTCGGGAAAGTTTAAATTTCGCGACGCGGTAACTGGCTCGGCGGGCATCTTATAAAGAGTGGTTTTTAGCTTGCAATCACTATGTTTGTGTCGGATTTAATATATTTTTATTAAAGTGGGTAAGGTTTGATTTGGGGTGGGTTAATTCTGATTATGTTGAGGGTTAATTGGTCGGTCAGTGGGTTTTAATAGAGGGTGAAA
Source organism: Pseudomonas xanthosomatis (assembly GCF_019139835.1). Taxonomy (NCBI): domain Bacteria; kingdom Pseudomonadati; phylum Pseudomonadota; class Gammaproteobacteria; order Pseudomonadales; family Pseudomonadaceae; genus Pseudomonas; species Pseudomonas xanthosomatis. The sequence goes on from NZ_CP077075.1 coordinate 2,480,719, forward strand.
GTTGGTAATTCTGATGGTGTTGTAAGTCAAGGAGGTTGCTGCGGGAGGGGGAAAGCGAGGGGGTAGAAGACGTCCCGCGTGATGACACGGGACGTGTTGCGCGTCAGTGCGTGTTGCCCTGGCCGGGTTGGCTGAGCAGTTGTTTCTGTTGATGCCAGTCGAATGCCTCGCCGTTTTGCTCTGCCTCGTAGCGCAGTTCTTCGAGCTGCTGGTACAGGCCCAGTTCGTCGTCGGGCATGAAGTGCAGGCAGTCGCCACCGAAGAACCACAGCAGGTCGCGCGGCACCAGGTGGGCGATCTGCGGGTAGCGCTGGATCACCTGGCAGATCAGGTCCTGGCCCAGGTACTGGCTTTCGAGCGGGTCTTGCGGCAGCAGGGTCAGCAGTTCATCGAAGCGTTCGAGGAACAGGGCGTGGCTTTCCTCCGGCACCTGCTCGGCCTCGCCCAGCGCGGCCAGGATGGTGCGCAGATGGTGCAGCAGTTGCAGGTGGTATTGCAGGTGGGGGTTGGCCATGGGGTGGTCCTCGGTGGTTCGGAAACAGGCGCGCAGTATACGGCAATCGCTTCAGGCCGGCGCCGTAGCTGTAGGCGATCACCCAGCCCTGCGGGCTGCGCTGTTGCGCAGAGACCTGGGCACGAGCCCGCCGCGGCCCCTGTGGGAGCGGGCTTGCCCGCGAACACCGGCGAAGCCGGTGCCAGACTCCGCGTCGCATGCTTCGCGGGTAAACCCGCTCCCACAGGGTATGTGGCGCGCTTACGAATTCTGTTCTCTGCGCGACAGCGCAGCCCGCGGGGCTGGGTAATCTCCTACAGGGCAGATGCATGCGGCCTGCTCAGCGCACCTTGCCCGGCACCGCCAGCAACTGCTCCTTGTCGAACGCATCCACATCGATCACCCGGCGCCTGGCTTGCTCGGCGGCGTGCAGGCGTTGGCCATCCTCTGGCTGCAGCACGCCGGCCGCCACTGCTGCATCGATCACTGGCTGCCCGGGCTCAGGCTGCACCTTGCCCTCCTTGAGTGCCTTGTGCAGTTGCGCCTGCAACGGCGCCACTTCTTCCAGCAGGTCGCAGGCCCGTTGCAGCGCCGCCACCGGGTCGCCATCGGCCTGCGGGCGGTAGCAGCCGACCAGCAGCTCTTCAAGCGCAGCATCACCCTGGTTGCGGCCAATCAGTTCGGCCACCTCGGCGTCCAGTTCATCGCTGGGCCCGGTATGCCGGCGGCCGAGCGGGAACACCAGCACGCGCAGGGCGCAGCCAATGAAACGGTTGGGGAAGTTGTCCAAAAGCGCGTCCAGGGCCTGCTCGGCCTTGCCCAGGCTTTCTTCCATGGCCCAGCGCAGCAGGGGTTGCAGGTGCTCGGGCGAGCCCTGGTCGTGGTAGCGCTTGAGCGCAGCCGAACCCAGGTACAGGTAGCTCAGCACATCGCCCAGCCGCGCGCTCAGGCGCTCGCGGCGCTTGAGCGCGCCGCCCAGCAGCATCATCGACAGGTCGGCCAGCAGGGCAAAGGCCGCCGCCTGGCGGTTGAGGGCGCGGAAGTAACCCTGGCTCAGGGCATCGCCCGGCACCTTTTCGAAATGCCCCAGGCCCAGCCCCAGCACCAGGGTGCTGGCGGCGTTGCCGGCAGCGAACAGGATGTGCTGCATCAGCAGGTCGTCGAACTCGTGCAGCGCCTGGTCGTGGTCTTCGCGCCCGGCCAGGGCCATTTCGCGCAGCACGAACGGGTGGCAGCGGATGGCGCCCTGGCCGAAGATCATCAGGTTGCGCGAGAGAATGTTGGCGCCCTCGACGGTGATGAAAATCGGCGCGCCCTGCCAGTTGCGCCCCAGGTAGTTGTTCGGGCCCATGATGATGCCCTTGCCGCCGTGCACATCCATGGCGTGCTGGATGCACTCGCGGCCGCGCTCGGTGAGGTGGTACTTGAGGATCGCCGACAGCACCGAGGGTTTTTCACCCAGGTCCACCGCCTTGGCGGTGAGCAGGCGGGCGCTGTCCATCAGCCAGGCGTTGCCGCCAATGCGCGCCAGCGACTCCTGAATGCCTTCGAAGGCGTTCAGCGGCACGTTGAACTGCTCGCGTACCCGGGCGTACTGGCCGGTGACCAGGCTGGTGTACTTGGCAGCACCGGTGCCCACGGCGGGCAGCGAGATCGAGCGGCCCACCGACAGGCAGTTCATCAGCATCATCCAGCCCTTGCCGAGCATGGCTTGGCCGCCGATCAGCATGTCCAGTGGCACGAACACATCCTTGCCGCTGTTCGGGCCGTTCATGAAGGCCGCGCCCAGGGGCAGGTGGCGCTTGCCGATGTCAACGCCGGGGGTGTCGGTAGGGATCAGCGCCAGGCTGATGCCCAGCTCTTCCTCGTCGCCCAGCAGGTGGTCCGGGTCATAGGCCTTGAACGCCAGGCCCAGCAAGGTGGCCACCGGGCCCAGGGTGATGTAGCGCTTTTCCCAGTTCAGGCGCAGGCCGATGACCTCTTCACCCTGCCACTGGCCCTTGCAGACGATGCCGGTGTCAGGCATGGCGCCGGCGTCGGAGCCGGCCAGGGGGCCGGTGAGGGCGAAGCAGGGAATGTCGTCGCCGCGGGCCAGGCGCGGCAGGTAGTGGTTGCGTTGTTCATCGGTGCCGTAATGCAGCAGCAGTTCGGCCGGGCCAAGCGAATTGGGCACCATCACCGTGGAGGCCAGATCGCCGCTGCGGGTGGCCAGCTTCATCGCCACCTGCGAGTGGGCGTAGGCACTGAAGCCTTTGCCGCCGTATTCCTTGGGGATGATCAGGGCGAAGAAACCGTGCTGCTTGATATGCGCCCAGGCTTCGGGCGGCAGGTCGAGGTCCTGGCCGATCTGCCAGTCGCTGACCATGGCGCAGAGCTGTTCGGTTGGGCCGTCGATGAAGGCTTGTTCCTCTTCGCTGAGTTTGGCCGCCGGGTAGCCCAGCAGGGTGTTCCAGTCGGGCCGGCCGCTGAACAGGTGGCCGTCCCACCACACGGTGCCGGCGTCGATGGCCTCGCGCTCGGTTTGCGACATGGGCGGCAGGGTGCGCTGGAACCATTTGAACACCGGCGCGGTGAACAGCGTGCGGCGCTGGGCGTGCAGGGTGACGAAGGCCACCTTGAGGGCGATCACCAGCCAGATCAGCGTCAGCAGCCAGCCTGGGGCGCTGCTGAAAATGCCCATCAGCAAGGTAAAGGCGGCCATCGCGCCAAGGATCTGCAACGGCGGCAGGCGCCGGTGGGTGAGGTAGACAGCACCGAGCAACAGGACCAGCAACCACAACAGCAACATGAGCTTTCCTCCATGGAAACCTGGGGGTGTTCAGCCGAACCCACAGAGCTTAGACGCATTGCCGGGGGGTGGCCTTGTTTGAACACAGACCCGGGGGAGGGGGAGCAAGTTCGATGTTGGCGGGCGCACCGGCCTCAAGATTGGCGCTGGACCTGTGGGAAGCGGCCTTGTGTCGCGATGGGCTGCAAAGCAGCCCCGGCAATTTGGCATGAGTTCGAGATCGAGGGGCCGCTTCGCGCCCCATCGCGACACAAGGCCGCTTCCCACAGGTACAGCGCCGGTTTTAAGATTTTCAATAGGACGGATAATTAACTCGCCGTGACCGGCCGCCTTTTCATCCCCAATTCCATGTCATCGATCAACGCCTTGGCCATGGCGCTGAGAATGCGCGCCGAGCTGCCCGCCAGCACGCTGCCTTCCATTTCGGCCTCGCAGGTGAGGTGGCGAATGCAGCCCAGCAGCACCGACAGCTCGCTGAACGCATCCTCGAACGGCACGCCCGGGCGCACCTGGTACAGCTCCAGGCATTCACTGCGCCCGGCGGTTGTCCAGGTAACAGGCAAGGCGCTCATGGTTGCGCCCCTGGGCGGTAGCGGTTGAGGGCGCTGGCCAGTTCGGCGAGGTAGGTGCTGGCCTGCAGCAGGTTGTCGCGCTCCGGGCCTGGCGCAGCGGCGGCGTGCAGGTCGAGGGTGTCGACCAGGCAGGTGGCCAGGTTGGCTTTTTCGATTTCCAGCTGTGCTTGGGTCAAGTGGGGGGCGGGGATGAAGCGGGGCGGGTCGGGGACCAGTTTTTTCATGGTGGAACTCCTTATGTTTTAACTGGAGTTGCTACCTGATCGTTCTCACAGGATTGGGTGGCAACCGTGCGAGGGGTGAGAACCCGGCCACAAGGAAAACCGGTCAGGACGAACCTGCCCGCGCACGGCTGCCATAGAGCAGAGCGGCTTTCGATGTGGGGCGTCGGGTTCTCACACCCGGTCACCAAATGTGGCGACCGGGTGAAGTTATCCCCGGATGATTTCCCCGACAACGCGGCTGCTTCCGGCAAGCGCGTAGGATAGTTCCGAAGAGTGTTTGGGCTGAAGCATTTGGTTTCAGATTGGGAAATGTCTTACAGGCTTAGGGCCATGCCTTTCGAGGTGGTCGCGTCAGGGCTGACAGGAGCTTGCCGAGGGTTCGCGTCAGGGCCTCCAAGTGCTCGCCACAATCCTTGCAGCGCCTATGAGATCGAGCGCCGCCCGCGCGGCGCTTCGCGGGCAAGCCCGCTCCCACAGTTTATTTCTGGCCAGTTTCTCCTGTGCCGGTACCGGATCGCCCTCGTTTGTACGCCGCGGTTTCAGCGTGGGCATTGCAGCCGCTCCACATGACTCCAGACATGCACCAAGGCAGGCGCCGGTACTTGCACAGGAATAATTGGCCCGAAATAAACTGTGGGAGCGGGCTTGCCCGCGAAGCGCCGCGCGGGCGGCGCTCGATCTGATAGGCGCTGCAAAACCTTCGGCGAACACCTGGCAGCCCTGACGCAAAAACCTTGAAAGAGATAGGGCCCTCACATGGAGTAGACTCTGCACCCTGCACACACTTAAGGACGTCGTCATGCTGAAGATCTGGGGCCGCAAGAACTCGAGCAACGTACGCAAGGCACTGTGGGCCGCCCACGAACTGGGCCTGGACTTCGAGGCCATCGACGCCGGCGGCGCCTTTGGCGTGGTCAACGAGCCGCACTACCGCGCCCTCAACCCCAACGGCCTGGTGCCCATGCTCGAAGACGGTGACCTGACCCTGTGGGAGTCCAACACCATCGTGCGCTACCTGTGCGCCGAGTACGGCAGCGAGCAGGGCTGGTACCTCCAAGACCCGCGCCAGCGCGCCCTGGCCGACAAGTGGATGGACTGGACCACCTCGTCCTTTGCCGCCCCCTTCCGCCCGCTGTTCTGGGGCCTGCTGCGCACCCCCGAAGACCAGCGCGACTGGGTGGCGATCAACGCCGCGCACAAGCAGTGCGCGCAACTGCTGGCCATCGCCGACGAAACCTTGAGCAAACAACCCTACCTGTCCGGTGACCAGATCGGCATGGGCGACATCCCATTGGGCAGCTTCATCTATGCCTGGTTCGAGATGCCCATCGAGCGCCCGGCCATGCACCACCTCCAAGCCTGGTACGAACGCCTCAAGCAACGCCCGGCCTACCAGGCGGCGGTGATGACTGCGCTGACCTGATCGAACACAACGGCTAGCTCGATAGTCATTATCAATACAGGTGACTGTACTTGTGCGGCCATGCCTTGCACCATGGCCGCACTCATTGCGCCAGTGACGTTGCCTGGCGTGTCCCGACCCTTTTTTCGGTACCTGACCCGCTATGAGTTCTGCCCTGTCCATCCGACAGCTGACCAAGACCTACGGCAATGGCTTCCAGGCCCTCAAGGGCATCGACCTGGACGTCGCCGAAGGTGACTTCTTCGCCTTGCTTGGCCCCAACGGCGCCGGCAAGTCCACCACCATCGGCATTTTGTCCACCCTGGTGAACAAGACCAGCGGCACGGTCAACGTGTTCGGCCACGACCTGGACCGCGAGCCTGCGGCGCTCAAGCGCTGCCTGGGCGTGGTGCCCCAGGAGTTCAACTTCAACCAGTTCGAGAAAGTGTTCGACATCGTCGTCACCCAGGCCGGCTACTACGGCATCCCGCCCAAGGTGGCCAAGGCGCGCGCCGAGCAGTACCTGACGCAACTGGGCCTGTGGGACAAGCGTGATGTGCCGTCGCGCGCGTTGTCGGGCGGCATGAAGCGCCGCCTGATGATTGCCCGGGCGTTGATCCACGAGCCGCGGCTGTTGATTCTCGACGAACCGACGGCAGGTGTGGACATCGAGCTGCGCCGTTCGATGTGGAGCTTCTTGACCGAGCTCAACCAGAAAGGCATCACCATCATCCTCACCACCCACTACCTCGAAGAGGCCGAGCAACTGTGCCGCAACATCGGCATCATCGACCACGGCACCATCGTCGAGAACACCAGCATGCGCCAGTTGCTGGGCAAGCTGCATGTGGAGACCTTCGTGCTCGACCTCAAGCAGGACCTGCCGGCCGCTCCGGCGCTGCAGGGCTACCCGTGCCGGCTGATCACCCCGCACACCCTTGAAGTGCAGGTGGACAAGGATATCGGCATCACCGCGCTGTTCGGCCAGCTGGCGCTGAACAACATCGAGGTGCAGAGCCTGCGCAACAAGACCAACCGCCTCGAGGAGCTGTTCGTGAGCCTGGTGGAAAAGAACCTGTCGAAGGTGGCTGTATGAGTATCGAGCTGCGCACCAACTGGGTGGCCCTGAACACCATCGTCTACCGCGAAGTGCGGCGCTTCTTGCGTATCTGGCCGCAGACCCTGCTGCCGCCGGCGATCACCATGGTGCTGTACTTCGTGATCTTCGGGAACCTGATCGGCCGGCAGATTGGCGACATGGGCGGGTTCACCTACATGGAGTACATCGTGCCCGGGCTGATCATGATGTCGGTGATCACCAACTCCTACGGCAACGTGGTGTCGAGCTTCTTTGGCAGCAAGTTCCAGCGCTCCATCGAAGAGCTGATGGTGTCGCCGGTATCGCCTCACACCATCCTCATCGGCTATGTGCTGGGCGGTGTGCTGCGCGGGCTGGCGGTGGGGGTGATCGTGACCTTCCTGTCGCTGTTCTTCACCCACTTGCAGGTGCACCATCTGGGCGTGACCGTGGTCGTGGTGCTGCTGACGGCGACGATTTTCTCGCTGCTGGGCTTCGTCAACGCGGTGTTCGCGCGCAACTTCGACGATATTTCGATTATCCCGACCTTCGTGCTGACGCCTTTGACCTACCTGGGCGGGGTGTTCTATTCCATCACCTTGCTGCCGCCGTTCTGGCAGACCGTGTCGTTGGCCAACCCGGTGCTGCACATGGTCAACTCGTTCCGCTACGGCATTCTAGGGGTGTCGGATATCAGCATTGGCACGGCGATCACCTTCATGCTGGTGGCCACCGCGGTGCTCTACGTGCTGTGCGTGCGCCTGCTGGTCAGCGGCCGCGGCATGCGCGCCTGAGGCCTTTGCAGCACAGCGACACTGGCGCCGGCGCCACTGCCGGCCCACCCACCAGCGCCAGTACAGCTGGGTGGTGAAGTAGGCCAGAACCCCCAGCACCACCCCGCATACCACCGAGCCCAGCAAAAACGGCTGCCACAGCGTGGCCAACTGGTCGGTGACCCAGTCGACGGTGATTTCTTCAGGCAGCGTGCGCGGCGGTACGCCCATCAGCCAGGCGCCGGTCATGTAGGTCACGAAGAACACCGGTGGCATGGTCAGCGGGTTGGTCAGCCACACCAGGCTGACGGCAATTGGCAGGTTGCCGCGCACCGGAATGGCCAGGGCGGCGGCCAGCAGCATTTGCATGGGGATGGGGATGAGCGCGGCGAACAGGCCCACACCCATGGCTCGCGCCACCGAGTGCCGGTTGAGGTGCCAGAGGTTGGGGTCGTGCAGCAGCTTGCCGAAAAAGCGTAACGACTTGTGTTCCCGAATGCTGGTCGGGTCCGGCATGTAGCGTTTGAACAGACGGCGCGGCATGTGGGCTCCCGACGGGCGTTAAGGCGGTCAGTATGCCTTCATTGAAACCCGGCCTTGTTCAGACTTTGTGACAATTGTTGAGCAAGCTTTCCACCAGAATCGGCTAAGCCTCAGGGGGCTTTTTGCTTCTGGAGCTCTAACTCATGCGCACAGGGATGCTTGCGCTGGCGCTCGGGCTGCTCAGCCTGCGCTTTCTACCCGCCTTGCCATCGGTCGGCTGGCTGATCTTCTTACTGTTATTGGCGCTTGTCTGCCTGCGCACACGGCTGTGGCCGCTGGGCTGCTTTGTGCTGGGCGCCTGCTGGGCCTGCTGGTCGGCGCAGCAGGCGCTGGATGGCCGCCTGGCCGCGCAGCTGGACGGCCGCACCTTGTGGCTGGAGGGGCGGGTGACGGGCTTGCCGGCGCGCACCGGGCAGGGGGTGCGCTTCGAGCTTGAACAGCCACTGTCACGCCGGGCTGAACTGGCGCTGCCGCAACGCCTGCAACTGAGCTGGTTCGACGGCCCTGAACTGCGCGCGGGCGAGCGCTGGCGCCTGGCGGTCAACCTGCGTCGGCCCCACGGGCTGCTCAACCCCCATGGGCCGGACCGCGAAGCCTCGCTGCTGGCGCGGCGTATCGGTGCCACCGGCACGGTCAAGGCCGGCGAGCGTGTGGGGACGGTGGCGGTCAGTTGGCGCGACGGCATTCGCCAGCGCTTGCTGGCCACCGATGCCCATGGCCGCGAGGCGGTGCTGGCGGCATTGGTGCTGGGCGATGGCAGTGGCTTGGCGCGGGAGGACTGGAACACCTTGCAGGCCACCGGCACGGTGCACCTGCTGGTGATCTCCGGCCAGCATATCGGCCTGCTGGCGGGGCTGGTCTATGGCCTTGTGGCAGGGCTGGCGCGGGTCGGCCTGTGGCCCGCGCGGATGCCCTGGCTGCCCTGGGCTTGCGGCCTGGCCCTGACGGCGGCGCTGGCCTACGGCTGGCTGGCGGGGTTTGGCGTGCCGGTGCAGCGTGCCTGCCTGATGCTGGCGGTGGTGTTGCTGTGGCGCCTGCGCTTTCGTCACCTGGGCGCTGCTACGCCGCTGCTGATGGCGTTGCTCGGGGTGTTGCTGGTGGAGCCGTTGGCCAGCCTGTTGCCGGGGTTCTGGCTGTCGTTCGGTGCGGTTGCGGTGCTGGCGCTGTGCTTTTCGGCCCGGCTGGGTGCCTGGCGGCCCTGGCAGGCCTGGACCCGGGCGCAGTGGGTGATTGGCGTGGGCCTGCTGCCCTTGCTGCTGGCGTTGGGGTTACCGGTCAGCCTCACGGCGCCGTTGGCCAACCTGCTCGCAGTGCCCTGGCTGAGCCTGGCGGTACTGCCGTTGGCACTGCTGGGTACTGCGCTGTTGCCGCTGCCGTTGGCCGGGGAGGGGCTGTTGTGGCTGGCCGGTTTTTCGCTGGACGGGCTGTTCACTGTGCTGGGCTGGGTAGCGGTGCAGCATCCGCCCTGGATACCCGAGCCCTTGCCGCTGTGGGCCTGGCTGCTGGTGTGCCTGGGCGCATTGCTGGTGCTGTTGCCCGCCGGGGTACCGCTGCGTTTGCCGGGGGCGATGCTGCTGCTGGCGCTGTGGGCGCCGCGCGAGCAGGTGCCCCATGGCCAGGTGCAGGTATGGCAACTGGATGTCGGCCAAGGCCTGGCGGTGCTGCTGCGCACTCGCCAGCACAGCCTGCTGTACGACGCGGGCCCCGCGCAGGGCGACAGCGACCTGGGCGAAAGCGTGGTGCTGCCTACCTTGCGCAAGCTGGGGGTAAAACAGCTGGATCTGCTGCTGATCAGCCATGCCCATGCCGACCATGCCGGCGGCGCCGCTGCCATTCGCCGGGGCTTGCCGGTGCTGCGCGAGCTGGGCGGGGAGGGCACCGGAGGGGCGATTTGCAACAGCGGTGAGCGCTGGCAGTGGGATGGTGTGGCGTTCGAGCTGTGGCACTGGCCGCAGGGGCCATCGAGCAACGAGCGCTCCTGTGTACTGCGGGTGCAGGCGGGCGGCGAGCGATTGCTGTTGGCCGGCGACATGGAGGCTGCTGCCGAGCGGGCCTGGCTTGCGAGTAACGCAGATACCCGCATCGACTGGCTGCAGGCGCCGCACCATGGCAGCCGGTCGTCGTCCACCGAGGCGTTCATCCAGGCCTTGGCGCCGCGCGGGGTGTTGATATCGCGGGGCCGGCACAACAGCTTCGGGCACCCGCATGTGCAGGTGATCGAGCGCTATGGGCGCCATGGGGTGCAGGTGCATGACACGGCGATTGACGGTGCGCTGGGGTTGCGCTTGGGCAGCCAGGGTGGGGTGGTGGGGGAGCGGGCCGGGCGCAGGTTCTGGCGGGGTGGTGGAGGCAGTTGACGATCTGGCAGCGGCCGCGACTCCTGTGGGAAGCGGCCTTGTATCGCGATGGGCCGCAAAGCGGCCCCAGGATCTTTGTCCTATTCGAGAATGCCGGGGCCGCTGCGCGCCCCATCTCGACCGGACGGCGCCCCGGCAAGGCCGCTTCCCACAGGGGCCGCATGGCCATGACGCCTGTGCCGTACCTGTAGGAGCCGGTTTGCCGGCGATAGGGCCCTCAGCAGCATTCCCTGACCTCCGGCAGATGAGCCCCCCGCGCGCCTATGGTAGAGTGGCGGCCTTTTTCCGAGGGGATGCTTACTGTGTGGGAATTGGTCAAGTCTGGTGGCTGGATGATGCTGCCGATCATCCTGAGCTCCATCGCCGCCATGGCGATCGTCGTCGAACGCCTGTGGACCTTGCGCGCCAGCCGCGTCACCCCGCCGCACCTGCTGGGCCAGGTGTGGATGTGGATCAAGGACAAGCAACTCACCAGTGACAAGCTCAAGGCCCTGCGCGCTGATTCGCCGCTGGGCGAGATCCTCGCCGCGGGCCTGGCCAACTCGCGCCATGGCCGCGAAATCATGAAAGAGTGCATCGAGGAGGCCGCCTCGCGGGTCATCCACGAGCTGGAGCGCTACATCAGCACCCTCGGCACCATCGCCGCCATGGCCCCGCTGCTGGGCCTGCTGGGCACGGTGCTGGGCATGATCGACATCTTCAGCGCCTTCATGGGCTCGCAGATGACCGCCAACGCCGCGGTGCTGGCCGGTGGTATTTCCAAGGCCCTGGTCACCACGGCGGCCGGCCTGATGGTCGGTATTCCGGCGGTGTTCTTCCATCGCTTCCTGCTGCGCCGCATCGACGAGCTGGTGGTGGGCATGGAGCAGGAGGCGATCAAGCTGGTGGAAGTGCTGCAGGGCGACCGTGAAGTGGAAGTGGCCGGAGGCAAGGCGTGAAGTTTCGGCGCAACCGTCAGCGCGAGAACGTCGATATCAACCTGGCATCGTTGATCGACGTGGTGTTCGTGCTGCTGCTGTTCTTCGTGGTCACCACCACCTTCACCCGCGAGACACAGCTGCGCGTCGAGCTGCCCGAGGCGTCCAGCGCCACGCCCGGCCAACCTGACGAAGGCAAGCTGGTCGAGATCACCATCAGCGCCGACGGCGTGTACTCGGTGAACAACCACCTGCTGCCCAAGAGCGACCTGGATACCCTCACCGAAGCCATCCAGAAAGAGTCCGGCGGCGACACCAACCTGCCGCTGGCCATCAGCGCCGACGGCAAGACCCCGCACCAGGCGGTGATCACCGCAATGGATGCGGCCGGCAAGCTCGGCTTCAGCAAGCTGCGCATGACCACCGTCGAGGCCGCGCAGGGCAACCCCTGATGGCCTTCGCCGACCGCCTGCTCGCTGCCTGGTACCAGGGCCACCCGGCCCTGGCCCTGCTGCGTCCGCTGGAGGCGCTGTACCGCCGCGTGGTGACGCGCAAGCGCGCGCGCTTCATCAGCGGCGCAAGCGCCAGCTACCGCGCCCCGGTGCCGGTCATCGTGGTGGGCAACATCACCGTCGGTGGCACCGGCAAAACCCCGATGATTCTTTGGCTGATCGAGCATTGCCGCCAGCAGGGGCTCAAGGTGGGGGTGGTCAGCCGCGGTTATGGTGCCAAGCCGCCGCACCACCCCTGGCGTGTCGCCGCCGACCAGCCGGCTGAACAGGCCGGCGACGAACCTTTGCTGATCGTGCAGCGCACCGGCGTGGCACTGATGATCGACCCCGACCGTTCCCGCGCGGTGCAGGCGCTGCTGGCCAGTGATGCGCCGGACCTGATCCTGTGCGACGACGGCATGCAGCACTACCGCCTGGCCCGCGACCTGGAGCTGGTGCTGATTGACGCCGCCCGCGGCCTGGGCAATGGCCGTTGCCTGCCGGCAGGCCCCTTGCGCGAGCCCGCCGAACGCCTGCAGGCGGCTGACGCGGTGCTGTTCAACGGCGCTGCGGCCGACCGCGAGCAGGGCTTTGCCTTCGGCCTGCAGCCCGGCGCGCTGGTCAATCTCAAAACTGGCGAGCGCCGCGCCCTTGACCTGTTTCCTGCTGGCCAGGCCATGCATGCCGTGGCCGGCATCGGCAACCCGCAACGTTTCTTCAACACCCTGCTGGCGCTAGACTGGCAGCCTGTACCGCACCCGTTCGCCGACCATGCGCCCTACAGCCGCGAGGTGCTGTCGTTCAGCCCGCCGCTGCCGCTGGTGATGACCGAGAAGGATGCGGTGAAATGCCGGCCGTTCGCCGGCGATGACTGGTGGTACCTGGCGGTCGATGCGTTGCCGTCAGCGGCCTTCGTCGCCTGGTTCGACGGTCAGCTGCGCCGCCTGCTGCCCGGCCGTTTCTGAGCCTTTTTCACTTTCTGGCCACTGGCCTCAAGGAACCCCCATGGACACCAAACTGCTCGATATCCTGGCCTGCCCGATCACCAAAGGCCCGCTCAAGCTCAGCGCCGACAAGACCGAGCTGATCAGCAAGGGCGCGGGCCTGGCCTACCCGATCCGCGATGGCATCCCGGTGATGCTGGAAAGCGAAGCGCGCACCCTGACCGACGACGAGCGCCTGGACAAATGAGCCTGGCCTTCACCGTGGTGATTCCTGCCCGGCTGCGCTCCACGCGCCTGCCGGGCAAGCCGTTGCTGGCGATCGCCGGCAAGCCGATGATCCAGCATGTGTGGGAGCAGGCGCGCAAGAGCGGTGCCGAACGCGTGGTCATCGCCACTGACGACACCAGCATCGTCGAGGCCTGCCAGGGCTTTGGCGCCGAAGTGCTGCTGACCCGCGCCGACCACGAGTCGGGCACCGACCGCCTGGCCGAAGTGGCCGCCCAACTGGGCCTGGCCGCAGACGCCATCGTGGTCAACGTGCAGGGCGACGAGCCGCTGATTCCACCGGTGATCATCGATCAGGTGGCCGCCAACCTTGCGGCGCACCCTGAGGCCGGCATTGCGACCCTCGCCGAACCGATCCACGAACCGCACACCGTGTTCAACCCCAACGCGGTCAAGGTCACCAGCGACAAGCACGGCCTGGCCCTGACCTTCAGCCGCGCGCCGCTGCCGTGGGCCCGTGACGCCTTTGCCAACAGCCGCGAGCAACTGCCCGAAGGCGTGCCGTACCGCCGGCATATCGGCATGTACGCCTACCGCGTGGGCTTTTTGCAGGACTTCGTCAGCTGGGGCCCGTGCTGGCTCGAGCAAACCGAGGCGCTGGAGCAACTGCGTGCCTTGTGGCATGGCGTGCGCATTCATGTGGCCGACGCCATCGAAGCGCCTGCCGTGGGCGTCGACACCCCTGAAGACCTGGAGCGCGTGCGGCGCTTGCTGGAGGCCTGATGCGCGTTTTGTTCGTCTGCCTGGGCAACATTTGCCGCTCGCCCACCGCCGAAGGCGTGCTGCGTCACCAGTTGCAGGCCGCAGGGCTGGCTGAGGTGGTGCACGTGGCCTCGGCCGGCACCGGCGACTGGCACGTGGGCAAGGCCCCCGACAGCCGTACCTGCAAGGCGGCGCTGGCCCGCGGCTATGACCTGTCGCGCCAGCGCGCGCAGCAGGTCAAGGCGGCGCACTTCGACGAGTACGACCTGGTGCTGGCGATGGACAAGAGCAACCTGGGTAACTTGCAGGCGCTGCGCCCGCACGCTGCCCGCGGCGAGCTTGACCTGTTCCTGCGCCGCTATGGCGCGGCGCTGGATGAAGTGCCCGACCCGTACTACGGCGGCGCCGAGGGCTTCGAGCAGGTCCTGGACCTGATCGAGGCGGCGTGCCAGGCGCTGGTGGTGGAAATCAAGGGGCGGTTATGAGCAGCAACTGGCAGCAGCAGGTTTCGCTCAAGCCCTACAACACCTTTGGTATCGACGTACGTGCGCGCTACTTCACCCAGGCCCATGACGACGCCGAGGCGCGCCAGGCGTTGGCCGAGGCCGCCGAGCGGCAGTTGTCGGTGCTGGTGGTCGGCGGCGGCAGCAATTTGCTGCTGACCCGCGATATCGACGCTTTGGTGCTGCACATGGCTAGCCGTGGCCGGCGCCTGCTCAGCGACGATGGCGAACGGGTGGTGGTGGAGGCCGAGGCCGGCGAGCCCTGGCACCCGTTCGTGCAGTGGAGCCTGGAGCAGGGCCTGTGCGGGCTGGAGAACCTCAGCCTGATCCCCGGCACTGTGGGTGCTGCGCCGATGCAGAACGTTGGCGCCTATGGCGTGGAGATCAAGGACGTTTTCGCCGGGCTGACCGCGCTGGATCGTGAAACGGGCCAGCTGCGGGACTTCTCGCTGCAAGAGTGTGCCTTCGGTTACCGCGACAGCCTGTTCAAGCGTGAGCCTGGCCGCTGGCTGATCCTGCGGGTGCGCTTTGCCTTGCAGCGCAGCTTGCAGGCGCATCTGGACTACGGCCCGGTGCGTCAGTGCCTGGTCGAGCAGGGCGTCGAGCAGGTCACTGCCAAGGCGATCAGCGAGGCGATCTGCAGCATCCGCCGCGAAAAACTGCCGGACCCGGCCGAGCTGGGCAACGCCGGGAGCTTTTTCAAGAACCCGGTGGTGCCGGTTGAGCTGGCTGAGCGTATTCGAGGGCAGTACCCGACCCTTGTGGGTTATCCACAGGCCGATGGCCAGGTGAAGTTGGCGGCTGGCTGGCTGATCGAGCAGGCGGGCTGGAAGGGCTATCGCGACGGTGATGCCGGGGTGCATCGGTTGCAGTCGTTGGTGCTGGTCAACTACGGCCAGGCCAGCGGGGCGCAGTTGCATGAGCTGGCGCAGCGTATCCAGGCCGACATTCTCGAGCGCTTCGGGGTGAGGCTTGAGATGGAGCCGAACCTGTATTGACCTGTACCGGCCCTATCGCGGGGCAAGCCCGCTCCCACGTTTTGTAGCAAGGCAGCGTGGGAGCGGGCTTGCCTCGCGATAGGGTATTGCCATATTCACCCGGCCAAGAAAAAGCCCCGCCAGTTCGCACTGGCGGGGCTTTTTCATTCAGCTACCGGAGTCAACCGTGATGAGGCTTGTGCTCGTCTTCGGTGGTTTCCAGGGTTGGGGTAGCCTCGGCGGCGGCCTGGGCAGCAGCGGCGGCTGCGGCTTCGGCTTCACGCTTGCGGCGGCGCACTTCACGCGGGTCGTTCGGCGCGCGGCCGTTGGACAGCATGATGGTGGCCGGTTCCGCTTCGGCTGGGGCCTGCTCGGCGGCCACTGGCGCCTGCTCGGTTACCGGGGCTTCGACCACTTCGACGGGGGCTTCGACCGGCTGGGCTTCAGCGGCAGGGGCAGGCTGCTCGATGGCCGGGGCCTCGACGGCAGGTTCCGCGACAACAGCTGGCGCCTGCTCGATTTCACCGGCCTCGACGGCAGGGGCTTCAACCACAGGCTCTGCAGCCACTTCAACTGCGGCAGCAGGCTGCTCGACGGCGGCTTCTTCGACCACGGGTTGTGGTGCGACTTCAACCACTGGCTCGATGCTCGGCTCGACGGCGACCGGGGCTTCGACTGGCTGCTCGACCACTGGCGCGATGGCGACGGCTTGGGCTTGTTCGACCGGCTGGGCGGCTTCGGCAGGGGCTTCTACGGCGGCCTCTGCCGGTGCTTCGGCAGCCACGGCGCTGGCACGTTCGGCCTGCTGGTTGGCCTGGGCTTCGGCTTCGCTGCTGATGTTGCTGGTGGCAACGGCGGCAGTGACGGCGATACCGGCGGCCAGCTCGGCACCCAGCTCGGTGGCCTGGTGCTGCTGTGGCTGCTGCTCGTCGCCGGCTTCTTCGTCGCCGTCGATCAGCTCGCCATTGGCGTTGCGTTGGCGCTCACGACGGTTGCTGCGACGGCGCTGGCCACGCGAGCGGCGGCGCGGACGCTCGCCATCGGTGCCTTCTTGCTCGTCCTGCAGTTGCTCTTCGTTCGGCAGTTGCTCCTCGGCCAGCTCAGCGGCCTGTTCGGCAACCTGCTCGTCCGGGCGTGGCTGGCGCTCTTCACGTGGCGGGCGTGGTTGACGCTCTTCACGTGGGGCACGTTCTTCGCGTGGTGCACGTTCTTCGCGTGGTGCGCGTTCTTCACGAGGGGCACGTTCTTCGCGTGGTGCACGCTCTTCACGAGGTGCGCGCTCTTCGCGTGGTGCACGTTCTTCACGTGGCTGACGCTCTTCGCGCTCGGCCGGGGTGGCATCCAGCGGTTCGCGCAGTTCACGCACGCGCTCTTCGCGGTTGCCACGGCGGTCTTCGCGTGGCTGGCGCGGTGCGCGCTCTTCGCGTGGGGCGCGTTCTTCACGCGGGGCACGTTCCTCGCGCGGTGCGCGTTCTTCGCGAGGGGCACGCTCTTCACGTGGCTGACGCTCTTCACGCGGTGCACGCTCGGCACGCTCTTCGCGCGGCTTGCGTTCTTCGTCGCGGCGGCCGTTGCGGTTGCGGCTTTGCTGGCGGCCGTTGCGGCGTTCTTCGTTGCGCGCCGGGCGCTCGCTGGCCGGCTTCGCGGCCGGGGCAGGGGCGGCGGCAGGCTCTTCCTTGCCGGCGAACAGGCTGACCAGCGACTTCACCAGGCCCTTGAACAGGCTTGGTTCCGGTGCGGCTGGGGCAGCGGCAGGCTGCGGCTCTTCAACGGTGCTCGGCACCGGCGCGTTGGCGCGGGCCGGGGCGGTCTTCACCGCGGCTTCCTGGCGAACCAGGGTGCGGGTGGCGGTCGGCTGCGGCGCTTCTTCGGTTTCGGAAGCGGCGATCTCGTAGCTGGACTGGTTGTTCAGCACTTCCGGGTTGTCGTCGCGCAGGCGCTGGACTTCGAAGTGCGGGGTTTCCAGGTGATCGTTCGGCAGGATGATGATGCGCGCACGGGTACGCAGTTCGATCTTGGTGATCGAGTTGCGTTTTTCGTTGAGCAGGAAGGCAGCCACCGGGATCGGCACCTGGGCGCGAACCTCGGCGGTACGGTCCTTAAGGGCTTCTTCCTCGATCAGGCGCAGGATGGCCAGCGACAGCGACTCGACGTCACGGATGATGCCGGTGCCGGAGCAGCGTGGGCAGACGATGCCGCTGCTTTCGCCCAGCGACGGGCGCAGGCGCTGGCGGGACATTTCAAGCAGGCCGAAGCGCGAAATGCGGCCAACCTGCACGCGGGCGCGGTCGGCCTCCAGGCATTCACGCACGCGCTCTTCGACGGCGCGCTGGTTTTTGGCCGGGGTCATGTCGATGAAGTCGATGACGATCAGGCCGCCGATGTCGCGCAGGCGCAGCTGGCGGGCGATCTCTTCAGCCGCCTCCAGGTTGGTCTGCAGGGCAGTTTCCTCGATGTCGCTGCCTTTGGTGGCGCGCGCCGAGTTGATGTCGATGGAGACCAGGGCTTCGGTGGGGTCGATCACGATCGAGCCACCGGACGGCAGGTCGACCACGCGCTGGAAGGCGGTTTCGATCTGGCTTTCGATCTGGAAGCGGTTGAACAGCGGCACGCTGTCTTCGTACAGCTTGACCTTGCTGGCGTACTGCGGCATCACCTGACGGATGAAGGTCAGAGCTTCTTCTTGCGCATCGATGCTGTCGATCAGCACTTCGCCGATGTCCTGGCGCAGGTAGTCGCGGATGGCGCGGATGATGACGTTGCTTTCCTGGTAGATCAGGAACGGCGCGACGCGATCTTGCGAGGCTTCTTTGATGGCGGTCCACAGCTGCAGCAGGTAGTCGAGGTCCCACTGCATTTCTTCGCTGCTGCGGCCAAGGCCTGCGGTACGCACGATCAGGCCCATGTCGCCCGGAACGGTCAGGCCGTTCAGTGCTTCACGCAGCTCGTTGCGCTCTTCGCCTTCGATGCGGCGGGAGATGCCGCCGGCACGCGGGTTGTTGGGCATCAGCACCAGGTAGCGGCCGGCCAGGCTGATGAAGGTGGTCAGGGCGGCGCCTTTGTTGCCGCGCTCTTCCTTCTCGACCTGGACGATGACTTCCTGGCCTTCGCTCAGCACTTCCTTGATGTTGACCCGGCCTTCTGGCGTCTTCTTGAAGTATTCGCGGGAGATTTCCTTCAGCGGCAGGAAGCCGTGACGGTCGGAGCCGAAGTCGACGAAGGCGGCTTCGAGGCTGGGCTCGATACGGGTGATCTTGCCCTTGTAGATGTTGGCCTTTTTCTGCTCGCGCGCGCCGGACTCGATGTCCAGGTCGTAGAGGCGCTGGCCGTCGACCAGTGCTACACGCAACTCTTCGGGTTGAGTTGCGTTAATCAGCATTCTTTTCATGTTGTACCGTCGGTTTCCGGGCTGCCGGAAACGGCGTTCGGCACACACGACTTTTCGTGGTCGGTGCCTGGGTGCGCAAAGGGTGGCGAGCCACCCCCGTGTCTGACGACGTTCGGCACCAGCCGGTTGCCCAGCCTGCCGTTGTCGCGACGACGCGTCCTGTATCGTGGTGCCTGTAAGGCCTGCCGAGTTCTTCGAACGTGATCCGAATCAACCGAGCGGGCCTGGTGCACTCAGTCAGGAGGAGGAATCAACCTGTCGTCCGTGGACGCCACGAGGGCGTCTGTCGAGGACCTTGTCCGCTCATTGCCCACTCAATCGGGGCGCTGGCCGGACGCGGTGCCACACGGTCCGAGGGCTGTGCATCTCCACCCTGCACGTATCCCTTGAAAATTCGGGTGCTGCCGCGCGCTGAATCCGCAACGGGTTGCATTTTTCGCCAGCCCGTACCGGGCTGGCGCCATAACATGTCCAAGGCAGGTATTTCCGGGGCACTTCGCCCAAATGCGCGGAGACGACGGTGGCGGGCAGAGGTACGGCGAAAAGAAGCGGGTAAGCAGGTGAAACACCGCACTTGTCGTTTTTTTTCGGTCTTCTCTACACGGCGCTGGTGGCGGTTCCAGGCATTCATTAAACTGGCGAACGCTCCGTAGGACGGCCTCGCGTCCTCGGGATTGCGAAGGTCAGGGCCGGCGTAGAGCCTATAGCCGCTGGCCTGCCGCTTTTGGCGGCGTTCGCGACTATAGCAGTAATGATTAACTGCTTCAATTCCATAAAAAATTGTTATGATCCCGCCATGACGACCAATACCCCTCCGACTTCCGGCGTTCAGCTGATCGAAGTCGCGCCTGAGCTTGCCGGCCAGCGCATCGATAACTTCCTCATCACGGCCCTCAAGGGCGTGCCCAAGACCCTGGTCTACCGCATCCTGCGCAAGGGTGAAGTGCGGGTGAACAAGGGCCGGATCAAGCCCGAGTACAAGCTGCAGGCCGGCGACATCGTGCGGGTACCGCCGGTGCGCTTGCCAGAGCGCGACGTGCCGGCGCCGATTGCCCAGGGGCTGCTGCAGCGCCTGGAGGCGGCGATTGTCTACGAGGACAAGGCGCTGATCGTGATGAACAAGCCGGCCGGCATTGCCGTGCACGGTGGCAGCGGACTGAGCTTTGGGGTGATCGAGGCACTGCGTCAGCTGCGCCCGGACGCCAAGGAGCTGGAGCTGGTGCACCGCCTGGACCGTGACACTTCCGGCCTGTTGATGATCGCCAAGAAGCGCAGCATGTTGCGCCACCTGCATGCCGCCCTGCGCGGCGATGGTGTCGACAAGCGCTACATGGCGCTGGTGCGCGGCCATTGGCCGACCTCGAAGAAACAGGTCAACGCACCGCTGCAAAAGAGCAACCTGCGCTCTGGCGAGCGCATGGTCGAGGTCAATGACGAGGGCAAGGAAGCGCTGACGATGTTCCGCGTGCTGCGCCGCTTCGGCGAGTACGCCACCATGGTCGAGGCGCGCCCGATTACTGGCCGCACCCACCAGATCCGCGTGCACACCCTGCATGCCGGGCACATGATCGCCGGCGACAGCAAGTACGGTGACGAAGACTTCACCCGCGAGATTCGCGACCTGGGTGGCAAGCGTCTGTTCCTGCACGCCTACCAGTTGACCGTGCCGCTGCCCGATGGCGGCGAGCTCAAGCTGGAGGCGCCGGTGGATGACATGTGGGCCGGCACCATCAAGCGGCTGGCAACCGAGCCATGAATAAAAGTTACGACCTGCTGATCTTCGATTGGGATGGCACCCTGGCCGATTCCATCGGCCGCATCGTCGAGGCGATGAACGAGGCTGCTGCGCGCTTCGGCGAGGCGCCAAGTGGCGACGAGGCGATCAAGGGCATCATCGGCCTGGCCCTGGGCGAGGCGATCTCGACGCTGTACCCGCACCTGAATGCACAGCAGGTGGAGGTTTTCCGCCAGCACTACGCCGATGTGTACATGGCCCTGGACCAGCAGCCTTCGCCGTTGTTCGAGGGCGTGGTGGAGGCGCTGGAAGCCTTCCGTGGCGAGGGCTATCGTCTGGCGGTGGCCACCGGCAAGGCCCGTCGCGGGCTGGATCGGGTGCTCAAGGCCAACGGTTGGGAGGGTTACTTCGACATTACCCGCGCCGCCGACGAAACCCGCGGCAAGCCGCACCCGTTGATGCTCGAGCAAATTCTCGCCCACTGCCAGGTCGAACCCGGCCGGGCGCTGATGGTCGGAGATTCTGCGTTCGATTTGCAGATGGCCAGCAATGCCGGCATGCATTCGGTGGCGGTAGGTTACGGCGCGATGCCGCTGCAGGCGCTGGCCGAGTTCGGCCCGCAGGTGTGCATCAGTCATTTTTCCCAGTTGCGCGAATGGCTGGCGGGCCCTGCAGCATTCATTTCCAAGGTAGGTGAGCATGGTTGACGAGTGGAAGGCACCAGAGAACGAAACCGAGGCGCAGCGCATCGAGCGTGAAGATCGCGAGCTGCGCGCGGCCATTCGTGAAGAAGACGAGCGGGTGGAGCGCAAGAGCTGGAAGATGCTCGAGAAGACCATGCTCGCCAACGTGCAGGAGCAGCGGCGCTCGCGGCGTTGGGGGATCTTCTTCAAGCTGCTGACCTTCGTCTACCTGTTCGGCATTCTGGCGCTGTTCACGCCCTTGATGGATATGGATAAAGCGGCGTCGCGCAGCGGCAGCCATACTGCGCTGGTCGAGGTGCGCGGGGTGATTGCCGATCAGGAGGCTGCCAGCGCTGACAACATCGTCAAGAGCCTGCGCGAGGCTTTCAAGGACCCGAACACCAAGGCTGTGGTGCTGCGCATTAACAGCCCGGGCGGCAGCCCGGTTCAGGCGGGTTATGTGTATGACGAGATCCGCCGCCTGCGGGCAGAGCATCCTGCGATCAAACTGTACGCGGTGATCGCTGACCTGGGCGCGTCCGGTGCCTACTACATCGCCAGTGCTGCCGACGAGATCTACGCGGACAAAGCCAGCCTGGTGGGCTCCATTGGTGTGACCGCGGCGGGCTACGGCTTCGTTGGTGCCATGGACAAGCTGGGTGTGGAGCGCCGCGCCTACACTTCGGGCGAGCACAAGGCCTTCCTCGACCCGTTCTCGCCGCAAAAACCTGAAGAAACCGCCTTCTGGCAGAGTGTGCTGGACACCACCCACAAGCAGTTCATCGCCATGGTCAAGCAGGGGCGGGGAGAGCGCTTGAAAGACAAGGATCACCCGGAGCTGTTCAGCGGGCTGATCTGGTCGGGCGAACAAGCCAAGGAGTTGGGCCTGGTGGATGGCCTGGGCAGTGCCAGCTATGTGGCGCGGGAGATTGTCGGCGAGAAGGACCTGGTGGACTTCACCGTTCAGGAGTCGCCGTTCGACCGCTTCTCCAAGCGTATCGGTGCCAGCGTGGCTGAGCGCCTGGCGCTGTACATGGGCATGCAGGGGCCTTCGCTGCGCTGATTGGGTGTTTGCATGCATCGCGGGTCAAGCCCGCTCCCACGATTAGCAGTGGGAGCGGGCTTGACCCGTGATGCGTTTACGGCACCTGCACCCCTTCCTGGTGCAGCATGTCCACCAGGCGGATCAGCGGCAGCCCGATCAGGCTGGTGGCATCGCAGCCGTGGGTGCTCTTGAACAGGCTCACCCCTAGCCCCTCTGCCTTGAAGCTGCCGGCGCAGTCCAGCGGTTGCTCGGCGGCCACATAGCGCTCGACCTGCTCGCGGGTCAGCTCGCGCATGGTCACGGTAAACGGCACGCAATCCACCTGGCACTGCCCGTTGCTGCTATTGAGCAGTGCGAGGCCTGTGAGGAAGGTGACCTGCTGCCCGCAGCTCTGCAGCAATTGTTCGCAGGCGCGCTCGAAGGTGTGCGGCTTGCCGAGAATTTGCTCGCCCAGTACCGCTACCTGGTCGGAGCCGATGATCAGGTGGCCCGGATGGCTGTTGGCCAGTGCCTGGGCCTTGGCTCTCGCCAGGCGGCGTACCAGCTCGACGGCAGGCTCGTTTTCAAGGCGGCACTCGTCTAGGTCGGGGCTTGCCCAGGTGAAGGGCAGGCGCAGGCGGGCGAGCAGTTCGCGCCGGTAAGGGGAGCTGGAAGCCAGTAACAGGGGAAGCATGGTAGACTCCTGATCGAATACCCCGAATCCTAACATGCGTGATGCGCCGAATTTCCCTTTGACAGGGAGGGGGTGCATCCCTAGAATGCTGCGCCTATGTTGAATGACCCGATTCCACCTCACGTTGACCCGCGCAAATTGGCTGATCGTGGCGTAACCCTTAACGGTTCGCTGCAACTCGCTGATTTGGAAAGACTCTGCGACCCGCTTTCCGACAATGTCGGTACGGTGCAGGCGAAGTTCGATTTTGAACGAGACGAACAGCACACTGTGGTTATCCACAGCGAACTGGATGTCGAGGTCAAGATGGTTTGCCAGCGTTGTCTTGAGCTGGTCACCCTTCCAATCCACAGCGAATGTACTTACGCGGTGGTGAAGGAGGGTGCGAATACCCAGTCGTTGCCGAAAGGCTATGACGTGCTGGAACTGGGCGAAGATCCTTTGGATCTGCAGGCGCTGATCGAGGAAGAGCTGTTGCTCGCCCTGCCGATCGTACCTGCTCATCATCCGGAAGAATGCCAGCAGCCGGCGGGCGCAGATGAGCCCGAGCCGAGCAAGGACGAGGTATCGCGGTCCAACCCGTTCAGTGTTTTGGCGCAGTTAAAGCGTGACCCAAACGTTTAGGAGTTAATCAATTATGGCTGTTCAGCAGAACAAAAAATCCCGCTCTGCCCGTGACATGCGCCGTTCGCACGACGCCCTGTCCGAAAACGCACTGTCGGTCGAAAAGACCACCGGTGAAGTACACCTGCGTCACCACGTTTCGCCAGAAGGCGTATACCGTGGTCGCAAAGTGATCGACAAGGGCGCCGACGAGTAATCCTTGTCCGCTCAGATCATCGCGATCGACGCAATGGGCGGGGACTTCGGTCCCCGCAACATTGTCCAGGCTAGCATTGCCTGCCTTTCGGCTACTCCCTCGCTGCACCTGACCCTCGTCGGTCAACCCTCCCTCCTAGAAGATCTTGTCAGTGGCCTTGCGGCTGCGGATCGCGCGCGCCTGCAAATTGTTGCGGCCAGCGAGGTGGTGGGCATGGACGAGCGTCCGTCGCAGGCGTTGCGTGGCAAGCCCGATTCGTCGATGCGTGTCGCCCTCGAACTGGTGCGCGATGGCAAGGCCCAGGCCTGCGTCAGTGCCGGCAATACCGGCGCGCTGATGGCGCTGTCGCGTTTCGTGCTGAAAACCTTGCCTGGCATCGATCGGCCGGCCATGGTGGCGGCGATCCCGACCCAGTCCGGCTACTGCCAGTTGCTCGACTTGGGCGCCAATGTCGATTGCAGCGCCGAAAACCTCTACCAGTTCGCTGTGATGGGCTCGGTGGCTGCGCAGGCTCTGGGCATTCATCGCCCGCGGGTGGCCTTGCTGAACATCGGTACCGAAGACATCAAGGGCAACCAGCAGGTCAAGCTGGCGGCCACGCTGCTGCAGAACGCCCGCGGCCTCAATTACATCGGCTTCGTCGAGGGTGATGGGCTGTATCGTGGCGAGGCGGATGTGGTGGTGTGCGACGGCTTCGTAGGCAATATCCTGCTCAAGTCCAGTGAGGGCCTGGCTACCATGATCGGCGCGCGCATAGAAAAGCTGTTCAAGGGCGGCGCCCTGGCGCGGGTGGCGGGGGCAATGGCCATGCCGTTGCTCAAGCGCCTGCAGGCCGACCTTGCGCCGGCGCGGCATAATGGCGCGAGTTTTCTCGGGCTGCAGGGCATTGTCATCAAGAGCCATGGCTCGGCGGGCGTGCAGGGGTTCCAGAGTGCGATTCAGCGTGCGCTGATCGAAATCCAGGAGAACCTGCCACAGCGCCTGCATGGGCGGCTCGAGGATCTGCTGCCGTAATTGGCTCCGTCTGCGTGGGAGCGGGCTTGCCCCGCGATGGGCCATCCCAGCAGAAACAAAGACTTTGGGCATACGGCCCACGAAGTGCTTAAATGTGACCGCTTGGTCTGCATCTTCATCCAAGTGTTCAGATTGCGCGCCCGGCCCGAGGCCTGGCGCACCCTATCCGACGACAAGATCATAAGGGCTTGTTCAATGTCTGCATCCCTCGCATTCGTCTTTCCCGGCCAAGGTTCCCAGTCGCTGGGCATGCTCGCCGAACTCGGCGCCGAAAAGCCGGTGATCGTCGAGACCTTCAAGGAAGCTTCCGAGGCCCTGGGCTACGACCTGTGGAAACTGGTCCAGGAAGGCCCAGAAGAACAACTCAACCAAACCGACAAGACCCAACCGGCCATTCTCACCGCCTCGATTGCCCTGTGGCGCCTGTGGCTGGAGGAGGGCGGTGCGCAGCCGGCCTTCGTTTCCGGCCACAGCCTCGGTGAATACAGTGCGCTGGTCGCCGCTGGCAGCCTGTCGCTCAAGGACGCCGTGCGCCTGGTCGAGCGCCGTGGCCAGTTGATGCAGGAAGCGGTGCCGGCCGGCCATGGTGCCATGGCTGCCATCCTCGGCCTGGACGACGCCGTGGTGGTCGAGATCTGCGCAGAAGCGGCCGAAGACGAAGTGGTCAGCGCGGTCAACTTCAACTCCCCGGGCCAGGTGGTCATCGCCGGCAACAAGGCTGCGGTAGACCGCGCCATGGAGTTGTGCAAAGCCAAGGGCGCCAAGCGTGCCCTGCCGCTGGCGGTCAGCGTGCCGTCGCACTGCGCCCTGATGAAGCCTGCGGCCGAGCGTTTTGCCGAGTTCGTCAACGCCATCGAGTGGAAGGCCCCGCAAATTCCGGTGGTGCAAAACGTCAGCGCCGCCATCGCCGCCGACCTCGACGCCCTCAAGCAAGACCTGCTGGCGCAGCTGTACCAGCCGGTGCGTTGGGTCGAGTGCGTGCAGGCCCTGGCCGCGCGTGGCGCGGTCAACCTGGTCGAGTGCGGCCCGGGCAAGGTCCTCGCTGGCCTGAACAAGCGTTGCGCCGACGGCGTGACCACCTACAACCTCAACACCCCCGACGCCGTCGCCGCCACCCGTGCGGCGCTGGCCTGAATCTGGAGACGCTTGCATGAGCCTGCAAGGTAAAGTTGCACTGGTGACCGGCGCCAGCCGTGGCATCGGCCAAGCCATCGCCCTTGAGCTGGGCCGCCAGGGCGCCATCGTGATCGGCACCGCCACCTCGGCGTCCGGTGCCGAGCGCATCGCCGCCACCCTGAAAGAGCACGGCATTGCCGGCACCGGCATGGAGCTGAACGTGACCAGCGCCGAGTCGGTCGACGCGGTACTCGGCGCCATCGGCGAGCAGTTCGGCGCACCGGCCATCCTGGTCAACAACGCCGGCATCACCCGCGACAACCTCATGCTGCGCATGAAGGACGACGAGTGGTTCGACGTTATCGACACCAACCTGAACAGCCTCTACCGTCTGTCCAAGGGCGTGCTGCGTGGCATGACCAAGGCTCGTTGGGGCCGTATCATCAGCATCGGTTCGGTCGTCGGTGCCATGGGTAACGCCGGCCAGGTCAACTACGCTGCCGCCAAGGCAGGCCTGGAAGGCTTCGGTCGCGCCTTGGCGCGTGAGGTGGGTTCGCGTGGCATCACCGTCAACTCGGTGACCCCGGGCTTCATCGACACCGACATGACCCGCGAACTGCCACAAGCGCAGCGTGAAGCCCTGCAGACCCAGATTCCGCTGGGCCGCCTGGGCCAGGCCGACGAGATCGCCAAGGTGGTTTCGTTCCTGGCATCCGACGCTGCAGCCTACGTGACTGGCGCCACCGTGCCGGTCAACGGCGGGATGTACATGTAAAAACCGCAATGCGATGTGACGGATTGCTTCAAAAAACAGTCATACTGCGAGCCTAAAATCCGTTATAAAGCTGCAACCAGATTCCAGGCAGTGGGTTAGGTGACCCGGCCGAAGGCGTGTTCCGCTTGAAAAGCAGGCGTCTTCCTATAAACTTGGTCACCGGCCAGCTGCCCGACATATGTCCATTAGGAGTGAAAACTAGGTATGAGCACCATCGAAGAACGCGTCAAGAAAATCGTCGCCGAGCAACTGGGCGTCAAGGAAGAAGAAGTGACTGCTGAGAAGTCCTTCGTCGACGACCTGGGTGCCGATTCGCTTGACACCGTTGAGCTGGTGATGGCTCTGGAAGAGGAATTCGAGACCGAAATCCCTGACGAAGAAGCCGAGAAGATCACTACCGTTCAAGCTGCCATCGACTACGTCAAAAACCACCAGGCTTAAGACGTTTCAGTCGACGCTTCTTGTCGGGGAAAACCGCACTGCCTTTGCCGGCGTGCGGTTTTTTCTTTGCAAGGACCGGGGTTTGCTGCCATTCCATTCGCCATGGCAAGTGCACTGGCAAGAAACTCTGTTATCAGGAAAGAGGAGAGTACTGTGTCGCGTAGACGCGTCGTGGTCACCGGTATGGGTATGCTGTCGCCACTGGGTACCGATGTGCCCAGCACCTGGCAGGGCATTCTGGCTGGCCGCAGTGGCATTGGGCCTATCGAGCATACGGACCTGTCTGCCTACTCCACCCGTTTTGGCGGCTCGGTGAAAGGCTTCGAGGTCGGGCAGTATCTCGACCAGAAAGAGGCCCGCAAGCTGGACCTGTTCATTCAGTACGGCCTGGCGGCCGGTTTTCAGGCGGTGCGCAACGCCGGCCTGGAAGTCACCGACGCCAACCGTGAGCGCATTGGCGTTGCCATGGGCTCGGGCATCGGCGGCCTGACCAACATCGAAGAAACCAGCAAGATCCTGCACGAGAAGGGGCCGCGCCGTATTTCGCCGTTCTTCGTGCCGGGTTCGATCATCAACATGATCTCCGGTTTCCTGTCGATCCACCTGGGCGTGCAGGGGCCGAACTATGCCATTGCCACCGCCTGTACCACCGGCACCCACTGCATCGGCATGGCCGCGCGCAACATCGCCTACGGTGAAGCCGACGTGATGATCGCCGGCGGCGCCGAAATGGCCGCCTGCGGCCTCGGTATGGGCGGCTTTGGTGCCTCGCGCGCGCTTTCCACCCGCAACGACGAGCCGAGCCGGGCCAGCCGTCCGTGGGATAAAGGCCGCGATGGTTTTGTGCTGTCCGACGGTGCCGGTGCGCTGGTGCTCGAAGAGCTCGAGCATGCCCAGGCCCGTGGCGCGACCATCTATGCCGAGCTGGTCGGTTTTGGCATGAGCGGTGACGCCTACCACATGACCTCGCCACCCGACACCGGTGAAGGCGCGGCCCGTTGCATGGCCAACGCCCTGCGCGATGCCGGCATTCAGCCTGACCAGGTCAACTACATCAACGCCCACGGCACCTCGACGCCAGCTGGCGATGTGGCCGAAGTAGCGGCGATCAAGCGGGTGTTCGGCGAGCATGCCTACAAGCTGGCGGTGAGCTCGACCAAGTCGATGACCGGCCACCTGCTGGGCGCTGCCGGTGCAGTAGAGGCGATCTTCAGCGTGCTGGCGATCAACAGTCAGATGGCGCCGCCGACCATCAACCTCGACGAGCCCGACGAAGGCTGCGACCTGGACTTCGTCGCGCATGAAGCCCGCAGCATGCCGATCGACGTGGTGCTGTCCAACTCCTTCGGCTTTGGCGGAACCAACGGTTCGCTGGTGTTCCGCCGGTTCGCTGGCTGATGCACAGTTGGGTCGATGGCCAGCCGGCCTCTGCACTCAACCTGCAGAACCGCGGCCTGGCCTATGGCGATGGCCTGTTCGAGACCATCGCCGTGCGCGGCGGCAGGCCCAGCCTGCTGTCGCTGCACCTCGAACGCCTGGCGTTGGGTTGCCAGCGCTTGGGGCTCGAAGCCGACATCGCCCTGGTTGAGAGTGAGCTGCACCGCTACGCCAGCCGGCTGGGGGAGGGGGTCGCCAAGCTGATCCTCACCCGTGGCGACAGCCAGCGTGGCTACGCCCCGGCGGCCGGTGTGCCGGCCCGGCGCATTCTGCAGGGCAGTCCCTTGCCCGGTTATCCACAGGCAAATGCCGGAACCGGCATCCGCTTGTTCCCTTGCCAGACCCGTCTTGCCCAGCAACCACTGCTGGCCGGCCTCAAGCACCTCAACCGCCTGGAACAGGTACTGGCCCGCGCCGAATGGCAGGACAGCGCTTGCGCCGAAGGCCTGATGCGCGATACCGACGGCCGGCTGATCGAGGGCGTGTACAGCAACCTGTTCCTGGTGCGTGATGGCGTGCTGCTGACCGCCGACCTGAGCCGTTGCGGCGTGGCCGGGGTGATGCGCGCTGCGTTGCTGCAGCAGGCGCCGCTGCTGGGCATCGGCGTGCAGGTGCGCGACCTGATGCTCGAGGACTTGCAGCAGGCCGACGAAGTGTTCGTCTGCAACAGTGTCTATGGCATTTGGCCGGTGCGCGAATTCGGCGCGCTTGACTGGCCGGCGGGGCCGCTCACCCTTAAACTGCAGGCCGTTGCCCGTACGTTACTGGATACCTGAATTCGTGAGACGCAAATTCCTGCTGCTGCTGGAAATGGGTTTGATCCTGGCCGGCCTGGCACTGGGCTGGTCTGCCTGGAAGATCAACTCGGTCCTGGAGCAGCCTCTGCAAGTGGCGCAGGAGCGCCTGATCGAAGTGCCCAGCGGCACCACGCCCAACCGCATGTTCTACCGCATGCAGGGCGAAGGGCTGCTGGACGATGCCGTCTGGCTGCGCCTGTACTGGCGCTTCAACATGGCCGGCACCGCACTGCATACCGGCGAATACCGCCTGACCCCCGGCATGACCGTGGGCCAGTTGTTCGATGCCTGGCAGCGTGGCGATGTGGTGCAGTACAACCTTACCCTGGTCGAGGGCTGGAACTTCCGCCAGGTGCGCGCCGCCGTGGCCAAGCATGAGAAAATTCGCCACACCCTCGACGGCCTGTCCGACAGCGAAGTGATGGACAAGCTCGGCCACACCGGCGTGTTTCCCGAAGGCCGCTTCTTCCCTGATACCTACCGTTTCGTGCGGGGCATGAGCGATGTCGAGCTGTTGCAGCAGGCCTACATGCGCCTTGAAGAGGTGCTGGCCAAGGAATGGGCTGCGCGTAGCGAGGGCTTGCCCTACCGCGACCCGTACCAGGCGCTGATCATGGCCTCGCTGGTGGAGAAGGAAACCGGCATTCCCCAGGAGCGCGGGCAGATCGCCGGCGTATTCGTGCGCCGTCTGCGCCTGGGCATGATGCTGCAGACCGACCCCACCGTGATCTACGGCATGGGCGAGCGCTACAACGGCCGCATCACCCGCGCCGACCTGCGCGAGCCGACGCCTTACAACACCTACACCATGACCGGCCTGCCGCCCACGCCGATCGCCATGGTCGGCCGCGAGGCGATCCATGCTGCCCTCAACCCCAGCGACGGCTCGAGCCTGTACTTCGTCGCCCGCGGCGATGGCAGCCATGTGTTCTCCGACGACCTGGACGATCACAACAGCGCGGTGCGCGAGTTCCAGCTCAAGCGCCGGGCGGATTACCGTTCAAGCCCCGCGCCGCAGGTGCAGCCCGGGGCAGGGGAGGCGCCGGCCAACGAGCCGGCCCCAGCCAACGAAGCACCCGCACCGGCCGATACGCCGGCCACCGAACAACAGTAAGGAACGCCTGTGACCGGCTTGTTTATAACTCTCGAAGGCCCCGAAGGCGCGGGCAAGAGCACCAACCGCGAGTACCTGGCCGAGCGCCTGCGTGAACAGGGCGTCGATGTGGTCATGACCCGCGAGCCCGGCGGTACCCCGCTGGCCGAGCGCATTCGCGAATTGCTGCTGGCCCCCAGCGACGAAACCATGGCCGCCGATACCGAGCTGCTGCTGATGTTCGCCGCCCGTGCCCAGCACCTGGCCGAGGTGATCCGTCCGTCGCTGGCCCGTGGCGCGGTGGTGCTGTGTGACCGCTTCACCGATGCCACTTACGCCTACCAGGGTGGTGGCCGCGGGCTGTCGGGCGAGCGTATTGCAACGCTTGAATCCTTTGTCCAGGGCGCGCTGCGCCCGGACCTGACGCTGGTCTTCGACCTGCCGGTGGAGGTGGGCCTGGCCCGCGCTGCCGCCCGCGGCCGCCTGGACCGCTTCGAGCAGGAAGGCCAAGGCTTCTTCGAGGCCGTACGCCAGGCTTACCTGCAGCGCGCGGCGCAGCACCCGCAGCGTTACCGCCTGCTGGATGCCGCGCAGTCACTGGAGGCGGTACAGCGTTCGATCGACGCGCTGCTGCCGGGCATTCTGGAGCGCTGCCGTGGCTGAGGCCTACCCCTGGCAACAGGCGCTCTGGCAGCAACTGGCCGGGCGCAGTCAGCACGCTCACGCCTACCTGCTGCACGGCCCGCAGGGTATCGGCAAGCGTGCCCTGGCCGAGCGCCTGATGGCGCGGTTGTTGTGCCAGCAACCCCAAGGCCTCGACGCCTGTGGCCAGTGCAAGGGGTGCCTGCTGCTCAAGGCCGGCAGCCACCCGGACAACTTCATCCTCGAGCCTGAAGAAGCCGACAAGCCGATCAAGATCGACCAGGTGCGCGAGCTGGTCTCGTTCATCGTACAGACGGCCCAGCAGGGTGGCCGCAAGGTGGTGTTGATCGAGCCGGTGGAGGCAATGAACATCAACGCGTCCAACGCCTTGCTTAAAAGCCTCGAGGAGCCTTCGGGCGATACCGTGCTGTTGCTGGTCAGCCATCAGCCCAGCCGGTTGCTGCCGACTATCAAGAGCCGTTGCCAGCAAGTTGCCTGCCCGCAGCCCAGTGAAGCCCAGAGCCGCGCCTGGCTGGCCGGCGCATTGCCCGAGAGCAGTGACGAGGAACGCGAGGAGCTGTTGACCCTCGCGGCCGGCTCGCCGCTGATGGCGGTCAGCCTGCAGGCCCAGGGGGTGCGCGAACAGCGGGCGTTGGTGACCGAGGGAGTGAAGAAACTGCTCAAGCAGCAGCAATCGCCCAGCCAGTTGGCCGAGGCCTGGAAGGACGTGCCGTTGTTGCTGCTGTTCGACTGGTTCTGCGACTGGTCGTACCTGGTGCTGCGCTACCAGTTGACCCAGGATGAGGACGGGCTGGGCTTGGCCGACATGCGCAAGGTGCTGCAGTACCTGGCGCAAAAGAGCCGCCCGGCCAAGGTGCTGGAAATCCAGGCATGGGTCCTGGAGCAGCGCCAGAAGGTGCTGGGCAAGGCCAACCTCAACCGTGTATTGCTGCTCGAAGCCATGCTCGCCCATTGGGTGCAGTTGCCGGGGCAGCGCTGATTTTCACCGTTACTTCATGTGTGCCGTATTCCCATGCTCGTAGATTCCCATTGCCACCTCGACCGTCTTGACCTTACTGCCCACCAGGGCTCCCTCGATGCAGCCCTGCAGGCTGCCCGGGAGCGGGGCGTGGGGCATTTTCTGTGTATCGGTGTCAGCGCCGAGAACGCCGGTGCGGTCAAGGCGCTCAGTGAGCAGTACAGCGACGTGGACTGCTCGGTGGGGGTGCACCCGCTGGACCTGGCGCCTGGGGAAACCCCGGCGCTGGACTGGCTGCTGCGCGAGCTTGCGCACCCGCATGTGGTAGCCATCGGCGAAACCGGTCTGGACTATCACTACGAGCCTGAGGCTGCAGAGTTGCAGCAGGCGTCGTTCCGTTTGCATCTGGAGGCTTCGCGGCAGACCGGCAAACCGGTGATCGTGCATACCCGTGGAGCGCGGGCCGATACCTTGGCGCTGTTGCGTGAGGCCAGCTTGCCCCAGGCTGGTGTGCTGCATTGCTTTACCGAGGACTGGGAGATGGCCAGGGCGGCGCTGGACCTTGGCTATTACATCTCGCTTTCGGGCATCGTCACCTTCCGCAATGCCGACGCTTTGCGCGAGGTTGCCCGGCAGGTGCCGGTCGACCGGCTGCTGGTGGAGACGGACTCGCCTTACCTGGCGCCGATTCCGCATCGGGGGAAGCCGAACTTGCCGCAGTATGTGCGGGAGGTGGCGGAGTATGTGGCTTCGTTGCGTGGGGCCAGTTATGAGCAACTGGCTGAGCAGACGACGGCGAACTTCAAGCGGTTGTTCCCGTTGGCCCGGGTTGGGTGATTGGCATTTGGGTTGGTTGCTTGGTTGGTTGGTTTTGTTCTGGTTGGTTTTGAAAGTTGTATGCGCAGTCATTATTTGTAGTGACGCTTATTCACCTTTCCGCCCTCACGTAAGGGCGGAAAGGTGACGAAAAGCCGTCATCGTCAATGAATGCGCATACATCTACCAGAGCAACCACCATAAGCCCCGAACCCGAACCCCAGCCCAAAAAAAACCCGGGTTCTGGGGGGGGGGAATCCGGGTTAAGACCATTAGGAGTAAAACAAAGGTACGCGGTCCCTGGGCACCTTTATTGGCGCGCCACTTGGGGGGATGCGCCGCGCCAACACTTCAAGTATTGGCCACCTTTGGCACTCTGCCAGCCACGATTGGTCGTTTTTTAAACAGATTTGGAATACGCCAGCCGCCTGTTGGGCCTTCGTTGCATGGCAACAAGGCGGATTGGCCTTTTACCCCGCCAAGTCGGCCCGAAATCATCGTGAAACACAGACATGAGTGGAAGATCCGTGCAATTTGCCCCCACTTAGGCATAATAATCCGCTTCGATTGTCATCCCAGTCCTACCTATGCACAAAGAACCTCGTAAGGTCCGTGAGTTTCGCCGCCGCGAGCAAGAGATCCTCGACACCGCACTCAAACTGTTCCTTGAACAGGGCGAAGACAGTGTCACCGTCGAGATGATCGCCGACGCCGTCGGTATCGGCAAAGGCACGATCTACAAGCACTTCAAGTCCAAGGCCGAGATCTACCTGCGGCTGATGCTCGACTACGAGCGCGACCTGAATGAGCTGCTGCATTCGGCTGACGTCGACCGTGACAAGGAAGCACTGTCCCGCGCCTATTTCGAATTCCGCATGCGCGACCCGCAACGCTACCGGCTGTTCGACCGCCTTGAAGAGAAGGTGGTCAAGGGCAACCAGGTGCCGGAAATGGTCGAGCAACTGCACAGCATCCGCGCTTCCAACTTCGACCGCCTGACGCAACTGATCAAAGGCCGTATCAGCGAAGGCAAGCTCGAGGACGTGCCGCCGTACTTCCACTACTGCGCGGCCTGGGCGCTGGTGCATGGCGCGGTGGCGCTGTACCACTCGCCGTTCTGGAGCAATGTGCTGGAAGATCAGGAAGGCTTCTTCCAGTTCCTCATGGACATCGGCGTGCGTATGGGCAACAAGCGCAAGCGCGATCCGGAACCCACCAACTAAAGCGTCCGTCTGGGTGCTGGCCGGTTTTCGGCCGGCAGCGCTTCCCTGGTGCTTCGCCGGCAAGGCTTGCAAAAACCTGATTTTTAAGTCAGGTTTCGCACGCCAGAACCTTCCATGCCGGAGTCACCCATGATCGTCGATCGTCAAGGCAGGCGCTTTCGCAACCTGCGCGTCAGCCTGACGGCTGCCTGCAACTACGCCTGCACCTATTGCGTGCCCGATGGCAAGCGCCTGGTGGCGGCGCAGGACGAGCTGTCGGCGGACGCGCTGGTGCGCGGTGTGGCGTATCTGGTTGAAGCGGCCGGTATCGAGCGGCTGCGCATCACTGGCGGCGAGCCGCTGGTCAGCCCTCGCCTCGAAGGTTTTCTGGCTGGCGTCGCCAAACTTGGCCTGGATGACATCACCCTCACCACCAACGGGCAGTTGCTCGCGCGCAAGCTCCCGCTGCTGCAAAAGGCCGGCATCCGTCGCCTCAACGTTTCCCTCGACAGCCTCGACCCTCAGGCTTTCCGACGTATCGCCCGGGGCGGGGACCTGGCCGGCGTGCTGGACGGCATGGAGCAGGCGAGGGCGGCCGGCATGGCGATCAAGGTCAACATGGTGCCCATGCGCGGGCATAATCTCGACCAGGTCGTGCCGCTGCTCGACTACTGCCTGGAGCGCGGCTTCGAACTGCGCTTCATCGAGCTGATGCGCATGGGCCACCTGGCCCGCGACAACAACGCCTTCCTGCAGCAGTTCGTCAGCCTTGACCAATTGCTGGCACTGATCGGGCAAAACCATGCTTTTGAACAGGCGCAACGCCCGCTGGATGCCACCGCGCTGCGCTATCGCATCCCCGGCAAGGGGCACTTCGGGGTGATTGCCAACGAGAGCGTGCCGTTCTGCCGCGCCTGTTCACGCCTGCGCTTGTCCTCCACCGGCTGGTTACACGGCTGCCTGTCTTCGAGCAACCGTCATTTTGTCGCCGACCTGTTCGACAAGCCCCGCCACCAGGCGCTGCCGGCGCTGCAGCGGTTGCTGGTGAAGGCGCTGGCAGACAAGCAGGACGTGGCGTTTTCCGGCGATGTGATGGTGATGAAGGTGATCGGCGGCTGACTCTGGCGCAAAAGCTGCATCTGCGCGGCTATTCGCCGGTTTTTCGTCACCGGCCACTGGAGGAAAGATGCGTAGCCTGGTCTTGCTGCTGGCGCTGATGGCGCTGGGCGGCTGCATGAATGTCAGCGATATGGGCGAAGGCGTCCGTTACCACATGAGCGATGCGGGCCTGCTGGACCACAGCAACACCACCCGTACCCTGTCGGTGCGCCTGCAACCCGACTCGTTCATCTTCATCGGCCAGGGCGCCTTCATGCCGCCGGGCAAGGGCCCGCTGCCAAAGCAAAATGCCGTGGCCGAGGAAGCCTTCAAGAGCTTCGTCGAGTACTTCCCGCTGGTACGCCGCGCCCAGGGGCCGCTGGGCCTGGAGCAGGCTATCGCCGAAGCGCGTTCGGTGGGCGCTGACTATGTGCTGTACACCCGCTTTGCCCGCACCGACGACCGTATCGGCAATGGCGATGAGTGGTACGACGAGCAGGCCGTCGACCGCCTGGGTTGGGACAGTGGTGTGGTGCAGATGATGCTCATCGAAACCAGCACCCGTTACCTGATCGACACCGCCCGCATCAAGAGCCGTGGCGGTTTGTTGACGTTCCACGACAACACCCCGCAGGATTTGCTTGGCGCGCCCATGCGCGAGTACGCTCGTAGCCTTCTGGGCATGAGCCGCTGAGCGAGCACGCAATGACTGAAACCGGCAAGGCCAACGATCTTCTGGCGCAAATCCCCAAGGCCAAGGGGTTGCCCCCGGTACATCTGTGGAACCCGGACTTCTGCGGTGACATCGACATGCGCATTGCCCGGGACGGTACCTGGTACTACCTGGGCACGCCGATCGGGCGCAAGCCGATGGTGAAGTTGTTCTCCACCATCATTCGCCGCGATGGTGACGACTACTTCCTGATTACTCCGGTGGAAAAGGTCGGCATCAAGGTCGACGATGCGCCGTTCGTGGCGGTGTTGCTGGATGTGCTGGGGCAGGGCGAGCAGCAGGTGCTGCGCTTTACCAGCAATGTCGACGACCAGGTCGAGGCCGGCCCTGAGCACCCGCTGCGGGTACAGACCGACCCGGCCACCGGTGAGCCTGCGCCTTATATCCTCATGCGCAGCAACCTCGAGGCGCTGATTCACCGCAATGTGTTCTACCAACTGGTGGAGCTGGCCGTGCCGCGCGAGATCGACGGCGAGCAGTGGCTCGGGGTGTGGAGTCAGGGCGAGTTTTACCCGATCGGGCGCGATGCCTGACGCCTCGCAGCCATGCTCAAACTCCAGGGCCGGGGCGATCCCTGTGGGAAGCGAGTTGAGTCCTGGGGCAGGGGGCAGCTCCCCATCGGCCTCCTGCTTTTTCCCCGAATTGGCCATTTGTAACCCACGCCCCGGCGCTTAACCTGAAGCCATACCCGCTCAGGAGAATCGCCATGCGTCGCCTACATGTACTCGCTCTCGCCTTCTTGCTCGCACCCTTGACCCACGTCTGGGCCCACGGCGATGCCGCCGACCAGGTGCGCATCCTGCAAGAGCAGGCGCCCTCCAACGCCCCCGGCAAGAAGGCCGTGATGCTGACCGTCAGCTACGCCCCCGACCAGGCCTCGCCTGCCCACAAGCACCCCGGTGCGGTCATGGCCTACGTACTGGAAGGGGCGGTAACCTCCAAGCTCAACGACGAGCCGGAGCATACCTACAAGGCCGGCGAGTTCTGGTACGAGGCGCCCGGCACGGTCCACAGCATTTCGCGCAATGCCAGCAAGAGCGCCCCGGCCAAGTTGCTGGTATGGAGCCTGGTGGAGGAGGGCAAACCGGTCACCGAGCCCCTGGCCAAACCCTGAATCGCAGGCATTAAAAAACCTCCAGTGCTTGCGCAACTGGAGGTTTTCGGTGTTTGGCTCCGCGACCTGGACTCGAACCAGGGACCCAATGATTAACAGTCATTTGCTCTACCGACTGAGCTATCGCGGAATCTGCCGGTATCTTACTCAACGCTTGGGGGAAGTCAAGCTTCCCCCATTGCAATCAAGCAGTTACAGCACTTCTACGATGGCTTTGGTGACCACGTGGATGTTGCTCTGGTTCAGCGCAGCCACTGCAATACGGCCGGTGTCCAAGGCGTAGATGCCGAACTCGTTCTTCAGGCGGGCGACCTGTTCAACGGTCAGGCCCGAGTAGGAGAACATGCCCACCTGGCGGCCGACGAAGCTGAAGTCGCGGTTGGCGCCATACTCGGCTAGCAACTGGACCATCTGCTTGCGCATGCCGTGGATACGGGTGCGCATTTCGCCCAGCTCGGCTTCCCACATCTGGCGCAGCTCGTCGCTGTTCAGCACGCTGGCGACGATGGTCGCGCCGTGGGTTGGCGGGTTGGAGTAGGTGGTGCGGATGACGCGCTTGACCTGCGACAGCACGCGGCTGCTCTCGTCTTTCGAGCCGGTGACGATCGACAGCGCGCCGACGCGCTCGCCGTACAGCGAGAACGACTTGGAGAACGAGCTGGAAACGAAGAACTCCAGGCCCGACTCGGCGAACAGGCGCACGGCGAAGGCGTCTTCGGCGATGCCGTCGCCAAAGCCTTGGTAGGCCATGTCGAGGAACGGCACATGGCCCTTGGCCTTGACCACTTCCAGCACGTTTTTCCAGTCATCCAGGGTCAGGTCGACGCCGGTCGGGTTGTGGCAGCAGGCGTGCAGCACCACCACCGAGCCTGCAGGCAGGGCGTTGAGGTCTTCGAGCATGCCGGCGCGGTTGACGCCGTTGCTGGCTGCGTCGTAGTAGCGGTAGGTCTGCACCGGGAAGCCGGCGGACTCGAACAGTGCGCGGTGGTTTTCCCAGCTCGGGTCGCTGATGGCGACTACGGCGTTGGGCGAAAGGCGTTTGAGGAAGTCGGCACCGATCTTCAGTGCGCCGGTACCGCCGACAGCCTGAACGGTGACCACGCGGCCGGCGGCCAGCAGTGGTGATTCTGCGCCGAAGATCAGCTTTTGCACGGCCTGGTCGTACTGGGCGATACCGTCGATCGGCAGGTAGCCGCGCGAAGCGTGCTGGGCAGCGCGCTGGGTCTCGGCTTCGATCACGGCGCGCAGCAGCGGAATGCGGCCTTCCTCATTGCAGTAGACGCCTACGCCAAGGTTGACCTTGTCGGTACGTGGGTCGGCGTTGAATGCTTCGTTGAGGCCCAGGATGGGGTCGCGGGGTGCCAGCTCGACAGCGGAAAACAGGCTCATTGTTACCTTGGCTCTGAATAGGAGAGTGATAGGGGTTGCCACGCTCCAGCCGAATGCACTGAAGCGGTGCACAAACGGGGAGTCAGTATAGTGATACCGCCCGGTCACTGCGACAGTCTGGCGCAGCTTTTACCGCTGTTTGCGCAAATATTTTTCGACCATTGGTCGAATTGCCCGGTCCATTGCAATACCCGCTCACAGCCGGGGCTTGAAAGGCGCGCCCGGCGGGCGCATTTGGGTATAGACTACTGGCTAAATTTACAGTTGCTGCGGCACCCGCGAGGTTTGTCATGTCCGAGTTCCAGCTCGTCACCCGCTTCCAGCCGGCCGGCGATCAGCCCGAGGCCATCCGCCAGATGGTCGAAGGCATCGATGCCGGCCTTTCGCACCAGACGCTGCTCGGGGTGACAGGTTCGGGCAAGACCTTCAGCATCGCCAATGTCATCCAGCAGGTGCAGCGCCCGACCATGGTGCTGGCGCCCAACAAAACCCTGGCCGCGCAGTTGTACGGCGAGTTCAAGGCATTCTTCCCCAACAACGCCGTCGAGTACTTCGTCTCCTACTACGACTACTACCAGCCAGAAGCCTACGTGCCGTCGTCGGACACCTTCATCGAGAAGGACGCCTCGATCAACGACCATATCGAGCAGATGCGCCTGTCGGCGACCAAGGCGCTGCTGGAGCGGCGCGACGCGATCATCGTCACCACCGTGTCGTGCATCTACGGCCTGGGCAGCCCCGAGACTTATCTGAAAATGGTCCTGCACGTCGACCGCGGCGACAAGCTCGACCAGCGCGCCCTGCTGCGCCGGCTGGCCGACCTGCAGTACACCCGCAACGAGATGGACTTCGCACGCGCCACCTTCCGTGTGCGTGGCGATGTCATCGATATCTTCCCCGCCGAATCCGACCTTGAGGCCATCCGCATCGAGCTGTTCGACGACGAGGTGGAGAACATCGCCGCCTTCGACCCGCTCACCGGCGAAGTCATCCGCAAGTTGCCGCGCTTCACCTTCTACCCCAAGTCCCACTACGTCACCCCGCGGGAAACTCTGGTCGAGGCAGTGGAAGGCATCAAGGAAGAACTCAAGGACCGCCTGGAATACCTGCACAAGCACAACAAGCTGGTGGAGGCCCAGCGCCTGGAGCAGCGCACCCGTTTCGACCTGGAAATGATCCTGGAGCTTGGCTACTGCAACGGCATCGAGAACTACTCGCGCTACCTCTCCGGGCGCCCGGCCGGTGCGCCGCCGCCCACGCTGTACGACTACCTGCCGGCGGATGCGCTGCTGGTTATCGACGAGTCCCACGTCAGCGTGCCGCAGGTGGGGGCCATGTACAAAGGTGACCGCTCGCGCAAGGAAACCCTGGTGGAATACGGCTTCCGCCTGCCGTCGGCACTGGACAACCGGCCCATGCGTTTCGATGAGTGGGAGTCGGTCAGCCCGCAGACCATCTTTGTCTCCGCCACCCCAGGCCCTTACGAGAGCGAACATGCCGGCCGCGTGGTCGAGCAGGTGGTGCGCCCCACCGGCCTGGTCGACCCGCAGGTGGAGGTGCGCCCGGCGCTCACCCAGGTGGACGACCTGCTGTCGGAAATCGGCAAGCGCGTGGCCATGGGTGAGCGGGTGCTGGCCACCACGCTGACCAAACGCATGGCCGAGGACCTCACCGATTACCTGGCCGACCACGACGTGCGCGTGCGCTACCTGCACTCGGACATCGACACCGTCGAGCGGGTAGAGATCATCCGCGACCTGCGCCTGGGCACCTTCGACGTGCTGGTGGGCATCAACCTGCTGCGCGAGGGCCTGGACATGCCCGAGGTGTCGCTGGTGGCCATTCTCGACGCCGACAAAGAGGGTTTCCTGCGCTCCGAGCGCTCGCTGATCCAGACCATCGGCCGCGCCGCGCGCAACCTCAACGGCAAGGCGATTCTGTACGCCGACAACATCACCGGCTCCATGCAGCGGGCCATCGACGAGACCGAACGCCGGCGTGACAAGCAGGTGGCGTTCAACCAGGCCAACGGCATTGTGCCCAAGGGCGTGGTCAAGGACATCACCGACATCATGGAAGGCGCCACCGTGCCCGGTGCGCGCAGCAAGAAGCGCAAGGGCCAGGCCAAGGCCGCCGAGGACGCGGCGCGTGCGGAGGCCGAGCTGCAAACCCCGGGCGACATCACCAAGCGCATCAAGCAGCTGGAAGACAAGATGTTCCAGTTCGCCCGCGACCTGGAGTTCGAGGCCGCCGCGCAGTTGCGCGACGAAATAGGCAAGCTGCGCGAGCGGCTGATTGCCAGCTAAGGTGTGACGCTACCCCTGTAGGAGCCGGCAAGCCGGCTCCTACAAAGGCTCAATGGGCCTCGCCTGCCTTCAACCCCTGGGGCAACTTGCGGGTCAGCAATACCGCCACCATGCTCACCGCAAGGCCAATACCGACGAAGTGGAACGCATCGTTGTAGGCCATGATCATCGCCTGCTGGTGGGTGATTTCGCTCAGCTTGCCCAGCGCCGCGCTGTCGCTGCCCAGGCGCTCGCTCAATTGCGCAAGGCGTTCGGCCACTTGCGGGTTGGCTGGCACTACAGCTTCACGCAAATAGTCGAAATACACCTTGCCCCGGGCATCCAGCAGCGTCGCCAGCAGGGCGATGCCGATGGCGCCGCCGAGGTTGCGCAGAATGTTGAACAGGCTCGACGCGGAGCCGGCGTCTTGCGGCTGGATGTACGCCGTGGCGATCAGCGAAATGGTCACCATGATCATCGGCTGGCCAAGGGCGCGGATGATCTGGATCTGGTTGAACTGCGGGCCGGCGAAATCCGGGTTGAGCACCCCCGAGCTGAAGCTGGCCACACCGAACAGGCAAAAGCCCAGGGCGCAAAGCAGCTTTGGTGAGATCACCTTCATCAACTGTGGCACCAGCGGTATCAGAAACAGCTGCGGGATGCCCATCCACATGATCACCTCGCCGATCTGCAGGGCGTTGTAGCCCTGGATCTGCGCCAGGTACAGCGGCAACAGGTAGATGGAGCCGTACAAGCCTACGCCCATGCCCAGGCTGGCGATGCTCGACAACCCGAAGTTGCGGTTGCCAAGAATGCGCAGGTTGATCAGCGGGTTGGTCCGCGACAATTGCAAGATCACGAACAGAATCAGGCTCAGCAGGGCGACACTGCCCAGGCTTACGATCAGGCTCGATTCCAGCCAGTCCTTGCGGTGGCCTTCTTCAAGAAACACCTGCAGGCAGCCCAGCCCCAGCCCCAGGGTGACGATGCCGGCGTAGTCGGTGCTTTTCAGCAGCTCCCAGTGGGCTTCTTTCTTTTCCAGCCCGTATAGCAGGCCTGCGATCATCACCAGCCCCGGCGGGATGTTGATATAGAAGATGTATTCCCACCCCCAGTTTTCGGTCAGCCAGCCGCCCAGCGTGGGGCCGATGGAGGGGGCGAAGGTGGCCGTCATGGCGAACATCGCCATGCCCTTGGCGCGGTGGTGCTCGGGCAGTTTGATCAGGGTAAGGGTAAAGGCCAGCGGGATCAGCGCGCCGCCGGTGAAGCCCTGCAGGGCGCGGAACACGATCATGCTCTCGAGGTTCCAGGCCATCGAGCACAGCAAGGATGACGCCAGAAAGCCCAGCGACACCCACACCGCCAGGCGCCGCGCCGACAGCAACTGCACCAGCCAGGCGGTGAGCGGGATCATGATGATCTCCGCTACCAGATAGGAGGTGGAAATCCACGAGCCTTCTTCCAGCGTAGCTGACAGCGCGCCCTGGATATCCTTGAGCGAGGAGTTGGTGATCTGGATGTCCAGCACCGCCATGAACGCGCCGAGCATCACGCTCATCACCGCGATCCAGTCGCGCCGAGTCGGCTCGGCGCTGGGGCGCAGCAACTGGTCACCGGCCATCGTTGCCCTCGTCGCGCAGGTCGACGGTGGCGGTGACCGACATGCCCGGGCGAATGCGGCCATGCAGCGGGTTGTTGGCGGCGAAGGTCAGCTTCACCGGGATGCGCTGCACCACCTTGGTGAAGTTGCCGGTGGCGTTGTCCGGCGGCAGCAGGCTGAACTGCGCGCCGGAGGCTGCGAACAGGCTTTCGACGCGGCCTTCGATGGGGCTGTCGGGGTAGCTGTCGAACACCAGCTCGGCGCGTTGTCCGGGGTGCATCTTGCCGATCTGGGTTTCCTTGAAGTTGGCCTGTACCCAGATGTCTTCGTCGGGCACGACCGACAGCAGGTAGGCGCCGGCTTGCACCACCTGGCCATTGCGCGCACTGCGCTGGCCGATGGTGCCGCTGATGGGGGCGCGGATCTCGCAGCGGGTCAGGTTGAGCTCGGCCTGGGCCAGGTCGGCGCGGGCATTGGCGATCTGTGCATCCAGGCGCTTGAGCTCGGCGCTCAGGGCATCGACTTGCTGGCGCTGGCCCTTGAGGTCGGCCTGGGCTTTGTCTACCTGCGAGCGGGCGACATGGCTTTCTGCCGAGAGGGTAGTGACCCGCTCTTCGGAAACGAAGCCTGGCTTGCGCAGCGCCTGGGCGCGGTTCAGGTCCAACTGCGAGCGGTCCAGGGTGGCCTGGTTGGCCGCCACCTGGGCCTGGCCTGCGGCAATCAGGCTGCCTTGCTGGGTGAGGCGGCTTTGCGCTTGCACCAGTTCCGCTTCACGGGTGGCCAGTGCGGCGCGGGCGCGGGCCACGGCCAGCTCGAAGTCGGCCACCTCCAGGCGCACCAGCAGATCGCCCATGTTCACGTGCTGGTTGTCCTCCACCTGCACCGAGTCGATGCGCGCCCCCAGCTGGCTTGAGATGCGGGTGATCTCGCCCTGCACATAGGCGTTGTCGGTGCTCTCGAAGAAACGCCCCTTGAAATACCAGTGGGCCAGGAAGGCGAGGCCGACCAGGGCAACCAGGGAGATGAAGACCAGCAGGCGACGTTTGAGTTGGGCAGGCATGGGGACTATGGTTCCAGAAATGTAAGCAAATTTAACAGCGACCGGCGGTCACGTCACAAGTGGCAATAGCGCCATAGCTGGAGCCCGGTGCCTGCTCCCTGCTAACATCCCGCCTTTGTTTCAATCTTCGTTCGAGACCCCCATGACCACCGTTCGCACGCGTATCGCGCCATCGCCCACCGGCGACCCCCATGTCGGCACCGCCTACATCGCCCTGTTCAACTACTGCTTTGCAAAGCAGCACGGCGGTGAGTTCATCCTGCGTATCGAAGACACCGACCAGTTGCGCTCCACCCGCGAGTCGGAACAGCAGATCTTCGACGCCCTGCGCTGGCTGGGTATCGAGTGGAATGAGGGCCCGGACGTCGGCGGCCCGCACGGCCCGTACCGGCAGAGCGAGCGTGGCGAGATCTACGCCAAATACGCCAAGGAGCTGGTCGATGCCGGCCACGCGTTCTATTGCTTCTGCACCGCCGAAGAGCTGGAGCAGATGCGCGCCGAGCAGATGGCCCGCGGCGAAACCCCGCGCTACGACGGCCGCGCGCTGCTGCTGAGCGATGAAGAAGTACAGCGCCGCCTGGCCGCCGGCGAGCAGCACGTGATCCGCATGAAGGTGCCGAGCGAAGGCATCTGCGTGGTGCCGGACATGCTGCGTGGCGATGTCGAGATCCCGTGGGACCGCATGGACATGCAGGTGCTGATGAAGAACGACGGCCTGCCGACCTACTTCCTGGCCAACGTGGTCGACGACCACCTG
Organism: Pseudomonas xanthosomatis; assembly: GCF_019139835.1. Classification (NCBI taxonomy): domain Bacteria; kingdom Pseudomonadati; phylum Pseudomonadota; class Gammaproteobacteria; order Pseudomonadales; family Pseudomonadaceae; genus Pseudomonas; species Pseudomonas xanthosomatis. Next base: position 2,524,460 of record NZ_CP077075.1, read on the forward strand.
ATGGGCATAACCCACGTGCTGCGCGGCGAAGAGTGGCTGCCGTCGGCACCCAAGCTGATCAAGCTGTACGAGTACTTCGGCTGGGAGCAGCCCAAGCTGTGCTACATGCCGCTGCTGCGCAACCCCGACAAGTCCAAGCTGTCCAAGCGCAAGAACCCGACCTCGGTGACCTTCTATGAGCGCATGGGCTTCATGCCCGAGGCGATGCTCAACTATCTGGGCCGCATGGGCTGGTCGATGCCCGACGAGCGCGAGAAGTTCTCCCTTGCCGAAATGGTCGAGCACTTCGACCTGTCGCGCATCTCCCTGGGCGGGCCGATCTTCGACATCGAGAAGCTCAGCTGGCTGAACGGCCAGTGGCTGCGTGAACTGCCGGTTGAAGAATTTGCCGCGCGGGTGCAGAAGTGGGCGTTCAACAGCCAGTACATGATGCAGATTGCCCCGCATGTTCAGGGCCGGGTCGAGACCTTCAGCCAGATCGCCCCGCTGGGCGGGTTCTTCTTCGAAGGCGGGTTGAAGCTGGACGCCAAGCTGTTCGAAAGCAAGAAGCTGTCGGCCGACCAGGTGCGTCAAGTAGTGCAGTTGATCCTGTGGAAGCTCGAGAGCCTGCGCCAGTGGGAGAAAGAGCGCATCACCGGCTGCATCCAGGCGGTGGTCGAAGCGTTGGAGCTCAAGCTGCGTGACGCTATGCCGCTGATGTTCGCCGCCATCACCGGGCAAGCCAGCTCGGTGTCGGTGCTCGATGCCATGGAAATCCTCGGCCCGGACCTGACCCGCTACCGCCTGCGCCAGGCCCTGGACCTGCTGGGCGGCGTGTCGAAGAAAGAAAACAAGGAATGGGAAAAGCTGCTGGCGAACATTGCCTGAGCCAACTGTTGCTGCCTCTGTAGGAGCGGCCTTGTGTCGCGAAAGGACCGCAACGCGGTCCCACAATCTGTGCGTTGACGCAGAATCGGCGGGGCCGCTTTGCGGCCCTTTCGCGACACAAGGCCGCTCCTACAAGGGCGCAGTGTTCCGAGTCAGCAGGGCAGGGCGGTAAGTGATTGTTATCTGTGAAAAAAATTTTGAATAATTTCAAAAATTAGTTTGACAGCCCTGCAATCGGATCTTAATATGCGCCCCGTCCACAGCGATGAACGAAAACGAAACGCCAGGCACCCAGCCAGCGCTTCGGTTCAAAGCGACATTGTGGGGCTATAGCTCAGCTGGGAGAGCGCCTGCATGGCATGCAGGAGGTCAGCGGTTCGATCCCGCTTAGCTCCACCAAATTCCGTTTGGCAATCAAGGTTGCCGAGCAAGACCGGGTCCAGCAACCGGGTCTTGAAGGTAAGAAGGTTCGTCCCCTTCGTCTAGTGGCCTAGGACACCGCCCTTTCACGGCGGTAACAGGGGTTCGAGTCCCCTAGGGGACGCCAGTTTTGCACAAGCGATGTTTCAAAGCGTCGCTGGGCCGAGAGGCTAGAAATCCGGGGCTATAGCTCAGCTGGGAGAGCGCCTGCATGGCATGCAGGAGGTCAGCGGTTCGATCCCGCTTAGCTCCACCAATTTTGCCGCGTTTCATTCAGGTGAAACGGCACGAAGGTTACGTCCCCTTCGTCTAGTGGCCTAGGACACCGCCCTTTCACGGCGGTAACAGGGGTTCGAGTCCCCTAGGGGACGCCACTTTTACCCGCGTTTTGCGGGAGTTAAAAGGCTCATCATCAGATCGGTGAGCCTTTTGTTTTACTCGGGGCTATAGCTCAGCTGGGAGAGCGCCTGCATGGCATGCAGGAGGTCAGCGGTTCGATCCCGCTTAGCTCCACCAATTCGCCACGGCTCGTCAAAATGAACCGGCACGAAGGTTTACGTCCCCTTCGTCTAGTGGCCTAGGACACCGCCCTTTCACGGCGGTAACAGGGGTTCGAGTCCCCTAGGGGACGCCATTTTTTACCCGCGTTTTGCGGGACTTATAAGGCTCATTCGCATATTGAATGGGCCTTTTGTTTTTTCTGCTCCCTGAAAATCTGCCTGCCGATCAGCGGCCGCAAATTCTGCTTGCGATAAAATATTACAGGCATAATATGTCGATCATAATATTTTGAGGCGGCTGCCATGACCGACAAGAAGGCCAAGACCCGCGAACGCATCCTCGATGCCGCGCGCAGTGCGTTGATCCAGCAGGGGCCGGCCGAGCCCAGCGTCAGCCAGGTGATGGGTGCTGCGGGGCTGACGGTAGGGGGCTTCTACGCCCACTTCGACAGCAAGGACGAGCTGATGCTCGAGGCCTTCAGCCAGCTCCTCGCCGAGCGCCGCGCCCTGCTGGCCAGTGTCGACCCAAGCCTCGACGGTGCCGGCCGCCGGGCCCTGGTGGCGGCGTTTTACTTGTCGCGCAAGCATCGCGACGCCGAAGTGCAGGCCTGCCCCATCCCCAACGCCCTCAGCGAAATGCAGCGCCTGCCGGAGAGCTTTCGCCAGATGCTGATCGAGCACATCGAGCTGATGACCGCACAAATGGTCGATCGCCCCGAAGACATCGACAAGGCCCTGGCCGACTTCGCCCTGATGGTCGGCGGCCTGGCCGTGGCTCGCGCCCTGGGCGACGGCGAGCTGTCCGACCGCATCCTGCGCGCCGCCAAGTCGGCGATTATCTGACCCTGGAGCACGGCAATGACTACCCTGAGCTGGATTCGGAGTGTCAACGGCACCCTCGGCCACCTGGCCCCCGAACATGTCGCCGGCCGAATGCGCCGCGCCTTCATGACCCCGCGCAACCTGCCGCCCAGGCAGTGGGAGCTGCCACTGCTGGCCAGGGCCGAGCGCATCACCTTGCGCTTTGGCCTGTCGGCGTTGCGTTGGGGGCAGGGGCCGACGGTGCTGTTGATGCATGGTTGGGAAGGGCGGCCGACCCAGTTCGCGGCATTGATCGAAACCCTGGTTGCTGCCGGGCACACAGTGGTGTCGTTGGAAGGCCCGGCCCATGGTCGTTCGCCAGGCAACCAGGCGAATGTGGTGCTGTTCGCCCGGGCCCTGCTGGAAGCGGCGGCCGAACTGCCGCCGTTGCGCGCGGTGATCGGTCACTCCATGGGTGGTGCCAGCGTGCTGCTGGCCTTGCAGTGGGGGTTGCGCGCGGAGGCAGCGGTAAGCATTGCCGCGCCGGCTCGGTTGCTGGGCGTGCTGCGTGGTTTTGCCCGGCACCTGGGTTTGCCGGCGCGGGCCAGGGCGGCGTTCATTCGCCAGGTCGAGCAGGATGTGGGCATGCAGGTGGCGCGCCTGGATGTCAGCGGCTACCAGCTCGACCTGCCGGGCCTGGTGGTGCACGCCAGTGATGACGCCTTGGTGCCGGCCAGTGAATCGCAGGTCATTCACAAAGCTTGGTTCGACAGCCGCCTGATGCTGCTGGAAGAGGGTGGCCACCAGCGCGTGCTGGCCGACCCGCGCCTGGGTGAGGCGGTGCTGGAATTGCTGGCGCGCACTACGCAGAACGCCCTGCAGACAGCCTGAGCCGTTACACAGCCCCTGCAGGAGCCGGCAAGCCGGCTCCTGCAGGGTTTGCGTCTTGGCTGGCACAAGCACTGGACATCCCCACCCCATGCCCGGCTAAATCGCAGTTTCTTTCAAGGAGCCGCTCATGACCTGGGATCTGGCAGCAGCACCCTTCATCATCGACCTGCGCGTCGGCAGCGAAGACATCGACGGCCTCGGCCATGCCAACAACGCGGTCTACGTCACTTGGCTCGAGCGCTGCGCCTGGCGCCACTCCCAGCGCCTGGGCCTGGACCTGGCCGAATATCGCCGGCTGGACCGCGCCATGGCCGTAGTGCGCCACGAAATCGACTACCTCGCCGCCGGCTACGAAAACGACGAGTTGCAATTGGCCACCTGGATCGTCGACTGGGACCTGCGCCTGCGCATGACCCGGCGCTTCCAGCTCAAACGCCCGAGCGATGGCGTCACCCTGCTGCGCGCACAAACCACGTTCGCCTGCATCGAGCTGTCCACTGGCAAGCCGCGGCGCATGCCCGCCGAGTTTCTCGATGGCTACGGTCCGGCGCTGATCGGCAGCTGAAAGACGGCGGTTTTTTGCTAGACTGCCGCCTTTTTCGCCCCGAGACCCTCACATGCAAATTGCCCTGGCCCCGATGGAGGGGCTGGTCGACAACATCCTGCGCGACGTCCTGACCCGGGTCGGCGGCATCGACTGGTGCGTCACAGAGTTCATCCGCGTCTGCGACCGCCTGCTGCCGGAGTCCTCGTTCGACAAGCTCGCCCCTGAGCTGCGCCAGGGCGCGCGCACCGCTGCCGGTGTGCCGATGCGTGTGCAACTGCTGGGTTCGGACCCGGTGTGCCTGGCCGAAAACGCAGCGTTGGCCTGCGAGCTTGGGGCGCCGGTGATCGACCTGAACTTCGGTTGCCCGGCCAAGACGGTGAACAAGTCGCGCGGCGGCGCGGTGCTGCTCAAGGAGCCCGAACTGCTGCACGCCATCGTGCGTGAGGTGCGCCGCCAGGTGCCGGCGCATATCCCGGTCACCGCCAAGATGCGCCTGGGCTTCGACAGCCCGGACGGCGCGCTGGACTGCGGCATTGCCCTGGCCGAAGGCGGGGCCGAGCACCTGGTGGTGCATGCCCGCACCAAGGTCGAGGGCTACAAGCCGCCGGCGCATTGGGAGTGGGTGGCGCGGGTGCAGGATGTGGTCAAGGTGCCGGTGTTCGCCAATGGCGAAATCTGGACCGTTGACGACTGGCGGCGCTGCCGCGAGGTGAGCGGTGCCGAGCACATCATGCTCGGCCGCGGGCTGGTGTCGCGCCCGGACCTTGCGTTGCAGATCGCTGCCGCGCGGGATGGCCGGGACTATCAGCCGATGAGCTGGGATGAGCTGCTGCCATTGCTGCGCGAGTTCTGGCGCCAGGCCCAGGCCAAGCTGTCGCCGCGCTATGCGCCGGGGCGCATGAAGCAGTGGATGGCCATGCTGACCCGCGGTTACCCCGAGGCGGTGACGATGTTTGCCGAGCTGCGGCGCGAGGATGATTGTGCGCGTATCGGGGTGTTGCTGGGTGCTGCGGCAGTTTCCATAGAGGATGCCGTTGCCTGATCCGGCCTCTTCGCGGGTAAACCCGCTCCCACAGTATTGCGCTGCTCTCCAGATAGGTGGTGACCCTGTGGGAGCGGGTTTACCCGCGAAGAGGCCTTCAAATCACTCGCTGCATACAAAATTTTTCAACTGCCCTACTTGAAAGCGTTTCGCCCGGCCATATCTCTTTGAGTACGCGATGCCGAAGTCGGGTCGCGTAGTGACTTACTTGCTGAACCTCAGGAGTTTATGACCATGACTACCGCTTTCTCCCTCGCTCCACTGTTCCGCCATTCTGTTGGTTTCGACCGTTTCAACGACCTGTTCGAGTCCGCAGCCCGTAACGAGGCCGGTAGCAGCTACCCGCCCTACAACGTGGAAAAGCATGGCGAAGACCAATACCGCATCGTGGTTGCCGCAGCCGGCTTCCAGGAGCAAGATCTCGACCTGCAGGTTGAAAAGGGCGTACTGACCGTGACCGGCGGCAAGCGCGAAAACGCCGCGGCCAGTGGCGTCACCTACCTGCACCAAGGCATCGCCCAGCGCGCCTTCAAGCTGTCGTTCCGCCTGGCGGACCACATCGAGGTCAAGGGTGCGGGCCTGGCCAACGGCCTGCTCAGCATCGAACTGCTGCGCGTGGTACCGGAAGAAGCCAAGGCCAAGCGCATCCCGATCAACGGCGAAAAGCCTGTGCTGAACTGAGTTCGGCGGTGTCTAGTCCTGAAATAGGTTTACACCTGTTCAGGTAGGCCGATAGGCCTCAAAACGCCCGATGCACCGCATCGGGCGTTTTGTTTTTCAGGGCCATATGGGGCCGTTCTGCGTTGTAGATCTGCACTGCCTCGTCAACCATCTGCCTCGCTTGCTCAATCTTCAGGGCTGCTCAACAGCAGCTCCATCTTGAGGATTCCGTTGATTCGCTCGGCCAGCGCATTCTGGTAGCAGTCATACCCATCAGTCATGGAGCACTGAACATCATGCCGTTGGTGCAGTGACTGGTATAGCGCCGAGCAATATTGGATGCCTCGATCCGAATGGTGGACTAATGGCTGGCGACGACGTCGCTTTCGTAATGCCTGCTTGAAGGCTTGCGCCACTGACTCGGCATGCAGGCTTTCATGGACGTGGTGACCAACAATTTTCCTGGAGTACGCATCCGTTACCAGGCTTAGGTACAGCGGGCCGTTACGTGCGGGCAGATAAGTAATGTCGGCAACCCAGACGTGCTCCGGCCTTGTCGGAACGACTTGGTTTGGACCGGGCTTGAGTAAGTTGGGATGGCGGTAGAAGCGATGAAAGCTCTGTGTTGTCTTGTGGTATGCCCGCTTGGGCAGCACCAGCAAACGGCGCTCTCCCAAGACCTGGAACAGCCTATCTCGGCCGACCTGGAATCGTTTGTCAGGTTGGCAATGCAGCAGACGGTGCAGCTTGCTTGTACCCAGACGAGGCTGGCGTATCCGCACTTGCTGAACAAACTCAACCACCCGATCTGCCTGGCGCTCTTTGCCATCAGCAGCTCGGTTGCGCTTGTAGTAAGCCTGTCGACTGATGCCTAGAAACTGACAAGCCCTGGCAATGCTCAGTCCTGCGACTTGACCTTGCGAGAGGACTTGCCGGATCGCTTTTTTACGACCGAGACACCATAGTCATTTTTCAGAACATCAACGACCGTCTCAAAGAACTGAGCCTTCTGGCTCATCAGCTCAAGCTGCTGCTCAAGCTCTTTGATCCGCTGCTCTGGAGTGAGCGTTTTGGGGTCAGACATCGCGCAGCTCCTCTCGTCGCGGATCGAGGCCCCCTGGCTCCAATCCTGCCGACCGTGCTTACGCAACCATACCAGAACCGTCGACCGACCCTGGATGCCATACCGCACCTGGGCCTGCTTGTAGGTCAGTTCGCCTTTTTCAATCTGATCAACCACCGCCAATTTAAAAGACAGTGAGTAATCACGCTGTGTGCGCTTTACACCTTGCTCCATCTGACTCTCCGGAAATTCGGGATGGGAGGTGTAAACCTTATTCAGGACGGGACACGGGTATGAAAAAGGGCACCTTCGGGTGCCCTTTTTCGTTGCCTAAAGAGGGTGCACCCCCTGTAGGAGCAACTGCCTTGCTCAATTTCTAAAAGCTGGTGCGATCCCTGTGGGAGCGGGCTTGTCGGACCGCCGCACCGCCGCGAACACCGGCGCAGCCGGTGCCAGTCACCGCGTCGTCTGATTCGCGGGCAAGCCCGCTCCCACAGGATTGCGCAGAGCCTGAATCAGGTGCTGTATCTGCAGGAGCGTAGCGCCCATCAGTAATCCGCCGGCGCCTCCAGCAACATCTGCCGAAACTCCGGCAGCGGCAGCGGCCGGCTGTGCAGGTAGCCCTGGTACAGGTGGCAACCCAAGCGCTCAAGAAACTCCAGCTGTTCGGTCAGCTCCACCCCTTCGGCAATCACCGCCAAATCCAGGCTGCGCGCCATGGCCACGATGGCGCGGACGATCTCGGCGTCATTGGGGTCGATGGGCGCGTCGCGCACGAAGGTCTGGTCGATCTTCAGCGCATCCACCGGTAGGCGCTTGAGGTAGGTCAGCGACGAGTAGCCAGTGCCGAAGTCGTCCATGGCAAAGCTCACCCCGTAGCCCTTGAGCTCGCGCATCTTGCTGATGGTGTCTTCGAGGTTCTGGATGACGATGCCCTCGGTGATCTCCAGCTTGAGCATGCGCCGCGGCAGGCGGTAGTCGTCCAGGCTGCGCAGCACCCGCTCGACGAAATCGTTCTGGCGAAACTGCCTGGGGCTTATGTTCACGCACAAGCTGAAATCGTCGGCGTCGATCAGCCCGTCCTCCAGCATGCGCGCACAGGCATCGCAGGCTTCATCGAGGATCCAGCTGCCAACCTCGAGAATCAGGCCGCTTTCTTCGAGTACTTGAATGAACTGCCCTGGCGGCTGCTGGCCCAGTTGCGGGTGGTGCCAGCGCAGCAGCACCTCGGCGCCGACGATGCGGTTTTCCCGCGCATCCACTTGCGGCTGGAAGTGCAGGGCCAGCTCGCCGCGGGCAAGGGCCAGGCGCAGGTCGCTTTCCATGCGCAGGCGCTCGCTGGCGGCCTTTTGCATGGTGGTGTGGAACAACTGGGTGGTGTTGCGCCCGGAATCCTTGGCCCGGTACAGGGCAATGTCGGCGCGCTTGAGCAGGTCGGCCGGGGTGGCGCCATGGTCGGGGATCAGCGCCACGCCGATGCTCGGGGTCACCTGCAGGCGCTGGCCATCCAGCGACATGGGCTCGGCCAGCAGCTCGCGCAGGGTGTCGGCCAGCTCGCGCACCTTGCTTTCCACCAGCTCGCGGCTGCCGTCCAGCCCGCTCAGCAACACCACGAACTCGTCGCCGCCCAGGCGCGCCACGGTGTCTTCCAGGCGCACGCTGGCCTCAAGCCGGGCGGTGATGATCTTGAGCACCGTGTCGCCTACAGGGTGGCCGAGGGAATCGTTGATGTGCTTGAAGTGGTCCAGGTCCAGGAACAGCAGCGCACCGCGCAGGTTGTGGCGCTTGAGCAGGGCGATCTGCTGGCTCAGGCGGTCCATCAGCAGCGCGCGGTTGGGCAGGTTGGTCAGCGGGTCGTGGTAGGCCAGGTGGCGGATCTGCGCCTGGGCGTTCTTCAGCAGGCTTACATCCCGCGCAGTCAGCAGCAGGCAGTCGGTTTCGTTGAGGCTGATCGGCTCCACCGACACCTCCACGGTAAGAATGTCGCCGCGCTTGTTGCGCCCGAGCATTTCGCGGTGGTGCACCCGGCCATGCTCGCGCAACTCGTTGAGCAGGGCGGCGCGTTGCTTGTTGTCGGCCCAGATGCCCACATCGAACACCGAGCGCCCGATCACCTCGGCGGCGCTGTAGCCGGTCAGGCGGGTGAAGCCGTCGTTCACCTCCAGGTAGCGGCCGCTCTGGCGCTCGGTGATGGTGATGGCGTCGGGGCTGGAGTGGAAGGCCTTGGCGAACTTCTCTTCACTGGCCTTGAGCGCAGCTTCGGCGCGTTGCTGCTGGGTGATGTCGCGCAGGGTGGTGACGCTGCACGGCTGGTTGTCCACGCTGATCAGCCGGCTGGAGATCACGCAGGTCAGCGGCGTGCCGTTGCGGTGCGTGATGCCCACCGCGACGTTGCTCAGCGCCTGGTCGCGGATCACCCGCTCGATGCGTTGGGCGCGTTCGGCAGACTCGGCCCACAGGCCCAGTTCTTCGGCGGTGTGGCCAAGCACCTGTTCGGCGCTCCAGCCGAAGGTCTGGCTGAACGCGGGGTTGATCTCGATGAACTGGCCGGTGTCCTGGCGGGTGACGCAGATCGGGTCGGGGCTGACCTGGAACAGGCTGGCGAACTTTTCTTCCGAGGCGCTCAGGCGCTGCTCGCGCTCCACCTGGTCGGTGATGTCGAGCAGGGTGCCAGCCATGCGCAGCGGGTTGCCCTGCTCGTCGCGGTACAGCCGGGCGCGGCTTTCGATATAGCGCGAACCGCCGTTTTCCAGCTCGACCCGGTAGGTGATCTGGTAATTGCCCGCCGGCCCTTCGCGCAGGCTGCGGTAGGCGTGGCGCATGACCTCGCGCTCGTGGTCCGGCACACCCTCGAAAAACGCCTCGAACGATTCATGGAAGGGCACCGGGTCCAGCCCGTGCAACTGCGCCGCACGGGCCGAGCCATACAGCATGCCGCTGGGGATGTGCCAGTCCCAGGTGCCCAGCTGCGCCGAATCCAGCGCCAGGTCCAGGCGCTCCTGGCTGTCCTTGAGCGCCTGCTCGGCGCGCTTGCGCTCGGTGGTGTCGACGAAGGTGCTGATCAGGTAGGTGATGCCTTCGAGCTCGATGCCCTGGGTGCACAGGATGCCGTCATGGACTTTGCCGCTGGTGGCACGGAACTGCACCTCCATGATCAGCGGCCGGCTGCCGGCGCGGGTGGCTTCCAGCACCTGATGGCGCTGCTCGGGGTTGACCCAAAGGCCCAGCTCGACGCTGGTCTTGCCCACCACCTGCGGGCCGGGCCAGCCGAACATGTCCTCGAAGTGCTGGTTGACCTCGATGATCAGGCCGTCGTGGCGGCGGGTCAGCAAAATGGCGTTGGGGCTGAGATGGAACAGCGTGGCAAAGCGCTTTTCCGAGTTGATCAGCGCGGTTTCCCGCTTGCGCTGGCGGGTGATTTCGCGAATCACCCCGATCATCTGCCGCCGGCCGTGGGCGTCGTGGGTCAGGCTGCCGTTTATCTCCAGCCAGTGCATGCTGCCGTCCGGCCAGCGGATGCGGTGGCGCATGGCCTGTTCGATCGGCTCGCCGTTGACCACTGCCTGGAACGCCTGGCGGGTGCGGGCACGGTCCTCTTCGGGCAGCAGGTCGAGGTAGTCGACGTCGTTGGGCATCGGCCGCAGCGGGTCGAAGCCGAACAGTGCCTGGGTGCCCCGCGACCAGCTGATGCGGCCGCTGTCGATATCCCACAGCCAGGCACCCAGGCGCGCACCGTTGAGCGCGGCCAGCAACTGCGGTGCGTTCTGCCAGGCCTGTTCGGATTCCTGGGGGTCGGCCGCGGGAATGCGTGGCAGGCGCGGAAAGCGGTTTGCTGATTTGGGCATCGTTACCAGACCTTTGGCAGATAATGCGTCCCTGTAGCGTGAATGCCGCGCCGACGAGCGGTCAGTCGCACCCTGCGTGGCTGTCGAGCAGGGCCATGAACGCCCTGGCCGCGTTCGACAGCGTACGATCGGTGTGCAAAATGTAGCCTAGCTGGCGCGACAGCTGTATGCCGGGCAAGGCGATGGGCGCGACCTGCTCATCGAGCATAGTACGTGGCAGCACACTCCACGCCAGGCCAATGGAAACCATCATCTTGATGGTTTCCAGATAGTTGGTGCTCATGGCGATGTTCGGCGTCAGGCCCTGGCTTTCGAACAAGCGCTGGACGATGTGGTGGGTAAAGGTATTGCCGCCCGGGAATACCGCCGGGTGGCGCGCCACATCGGCCAGCGCCACGTTGCCGTCGCGCGCCAGCGGGTGCTCGGGGGCAGCGACGAAGTCCAGGGCGTCTTCCCACACCGGGGTTGCGCGCACCAGGTGGTGCGGCTCGGGCGCCAAGGTGATCACGGCGATTTCCGCGCGGCCATGCAGTATTTCGTCGTAGGCCGCTTCCGAGTCCATGAACTGAATATCCAGCGCCACCGCCGGGTATTGGCGGGTAAAGGCCCGCAGCAGCGGCGGCAGGCGGTGCAGGCCGATGTGGTGGCTGGTGGCCAGGGTCAGCCTACCGCTCACCTGCCCGGTGAGGTTGGTCAGGGCCCGTCGGGTATCATCCAGTACGTTGAGAATCTGGTAGGCCCGCGGCAGCAGGGCGCGGCCGGCCTCGGTCAGGGTCACTTCGCGGCCCAGGCGGTCGAACAGCCGTACGTCCAGTTGCTGCTCAAGCCCGGCGATGCGTTTGCTGATGGCCGGCTGGGTCAGGTGCAGGCGCTCGCCTGCGCCGGAGAAGCTGCCGGTTTCGGCGATGGCGATGAAGGCGCTGAGGTTGGCGAGGTCCATCGTTCGAATTCCTGATGGTTATGCAAAGCATGAAAATTATGAATTTGAGTTATTCAATCTATCGCCATAGCATCGTCCATACAAGCCAAGGGGTTTTTGGCATAGAAAGACGCTGATGAGGAACAGTCTGATGGCTGGCAAAACGCTCTACGACAAACTCTGGGAAGCTCATGAGGTCAAGCGCCGCGATGACGGCTCATCCTTGATCTATATCGACCGTCACATCATCCACGAGGTGACCTCGCCCCAGGCCTTCGAGGGCCTGCGCCTGGCCAGCCGCAAGCCGTGGCGCATCGATGCCAACATCGCAACCCCCGACCACAACGTGCCGACCACGCCAGAGCGCAAGGGCGGTATCGAGGCCATCGTCGACCAGGTGTCGCGCCTGCAGGTGCAGACCCTCGATGAAAACTGTGACGAATACGGCATCGTCGAATTCAAGATGAACGACGAGCGCCAGGGCATCGTCCACGTCATCAGCCCCGAGCAGGGTGCGACCTTGCCGGGCATGACCGTGGTTTGCGGCGACTCGCACACCTCCACCCACGGCGCCTTCGGTGCCCTGGCCCACGGCATCGGCACCTCCGAGGTTGAGCACGTGCTCGCCACCCAGTGCCTGGTGGCCAAAAAAATGAAGAACATGCTGGTGCGCGTCGAGGGCAAATTGCCTGCTGGTGTCACCGCCAAGGACATCGTGCTGGCCGTGATCGGCAAGATCGGCACCGCCGGCGGCAACGGCCACGCCATGGAGTTCGCCGGCAGCGCCATCCGCGAGTTGTCGATGGAAGGCCGCATGACCATCTGCAACATGTCCATCGAAGCCGGCGCCCGTGTCGGCCTGGTGGCCACCGACGCCACCACCGTCGCCTACGTCGAGGGCCGCCCGTACGCGCCGAAGGGCGAGGACTGGAAACGCGCCGTCGAAGCCTGGAAAGACCTGGTTTCCGACGACGATGCGGTGTTCGACACCGTGGTCGAGCTCGATGCCGCCCAGATCAAGCCGCAGGTCAGCTGGGGCACTTCGCCGGAGATGGTCCTTGCCGTCGACCAGCGCGTGCCGGACCCGGCCGCCGAGGCCGACCTGATCAAGCGTGGCTCCATCGAACGCGCCCTCAAGTACATGGGCTTGAGCGCCAACCAGGCGATCACCGACATCAAGCTCGACCGCGTATTCATCGGCTCGTGCACCAACTCGCGCATCGAAGACCTGCGCGCCGCGGCGGATATCGCCAAGGGCCGCAAGGTTGCTGCGACCGTCAAGCAGGCCATCGTCGTGCCGGGTTCCGGCCTGGTCAAGGCCCAGGCCGAGCGTGAAGGCCTGGACAAGATCTTCCTCGAAGCCGGCTTCGAATGGCGTGAGCCTGGCTGCTCGATGTGTCTGGCGATGAACCCGGACCGCCTCGAAAGCGGCGAGCATTGCGCCTCCACCTCCAACCGCAACTTCGAAGGCCGTCAGGGCGCCGGTGGCCGTACCCACCTGGTCAGCCCGGCCATGGCCGCGGCCGCCGCAGTGACCGGCCACTTCATCGATGTCCGCGAGTTGATCCAAGGGAGCGCAGCATGAAAGCCTTCACCCAGCACATCGGCCTGGTCGCCCCGTTGGACCGTGCCAACGTCGACACCGACCAGATCATCCCCAAGCAGTTCTTGAAGTCGATCAAGCGTACCGGCTTCGGCCCCAACCTGTTCGACGAATGGCGCTACCTGGACGTGGGCCAGCCCTACCAGGACAACAGCAAGCGCCCGCGCAACGAAGAGTTCGTGCTTAACCACGCCCGCTATCAAGGCGCCAGCGTGCTGCTGGCCCGCGAGAACTTCGGTTGCGGCTCCAGCCGCGAGCACGCGCCATGGGCGCTGGACGAATATGGCTTCCGTAGCATCATCGCGCCGAGCTTTGCCGACATCTTCTTCAACAACAGCTTCAAGAACGGCCTGCTGCCGATCATTCTCGACGCGGCTGAAGTGGACGAGTTGTTCAAGCAGGTCGAGGCCACCCCGGGTTACCAACTGACCGTTGACCTCGAAGCCCAGGCGGTGACCCGCCCGGACGGCAAGGTGCTGAAGTTCGAGATCGATGCCTTCCGCAAGCACTGCCTGCTCAATGGCCTGGACGACATCGGCCTGACCCTGCAGGACAGCGATGCGATCAAGGCCTTCGAAGGCAAGCACCGCGCCAGCCAGCCGTGGCTGTTCCGTGATGCCTGAGGTTTGTAGCTAGCAGTACTGGCCTCTTCGCGGGTCAAGCCCGCTCCTACAGGCAATGGTGATACCTGTGTAGGAGCGGGCTTGCCCCGCGAATAGGCCGGAACAAGTAACAAAAAAACCAAAGGATTTCGATATGACCAGCACCACCCACACCGATGTGGTCCAGCGCCAGTTCGGCGAACAGGCCAGTGCCTACCTCAGCAGCGCCGTGCACGCCCAGGGCAGTGAGTTCGCCCTGCTGCAAGCCGAGCTGCAAGGGCAGGGCAGCGCCCGCGTGCTGGACCTGGGCTGTGGTGCCGGGCATGTCAGCTTCCACGTCGCACCGCTGGTCGCTGAAGTGGTGGCCTACGACCTGTCGCAGTCGATGCTCGATGTGGTCGCCGCCGCTGCCAGCGAGCGCGGCCTGGCCAACATCCGCACCGAGCGCGGCGCCGCCGAACGCCTGCCGTTCGCCGATGCCTCGTTCGACTTCGTTTTCAGCCGCTACTCGGCGCACCACTGGAGCGACCTGGGCCTGGCCTTGCGTGAGGTGCGCCGGGTGCTCAAGCCGGGCGGGGTGGCTGCCTTCATCGACGTGATGTCGCCGGGCAGCCCGCTGCTCGACACCTACCTGCAAAGCGTCGAAGTGTTGCGCGACACCAGCCATGTACGCGACTACAGCGCCGCCGAGTGGCAGCGCCAGGTCAGCGAGGCCGGTCTGCATGTGCGCAGCCACAGCCGTCAGCGCCTGCGCCTTGAGTGGAACACCTGGGTGGAACGCATGCGCACCCCCGAGCCGTTGCGCGTGGCCATTCGCCAATTGCAGCAAGCCATGGGTGAGGAAGTGCGGCAGTATTACCAGATCGAAGCCGACGGCACCTTCAGCACCGACGTGCTGGTGTTGTGGGCTGAGCGTTGATTGTTTACGGCGGGGCCGAAACGGCCGTGCCGCTTGAATGGATAGAGGAAAGCATGAGCAAGCAGATTCTGATTCTCCCAGGTGATGGCATCGGCCCGGAAATCATGGCCGAAGCGGTCAAGGTGCTGGAGCTGGCCAACGACAAGTTCCAGCTCGGCTTCAGCCTCGCTCACGACGTGATCGGCGGCGCTGCCATCGACAAGCACGGCGTGCCGCTGGCCGACGAAACCCTGGAGCGTGCACGCCAGGCCGACGCCGTACTGCTGGGCGCCGTGGGCGGCCCGAAATGGGACAAGATCGAGCGCGACATCCGCCCCGAGCGCGGCCTGCTGAAGATCCGCTCGCAACTGGGCCTGTTCGCCAACCTGCGCCCGGCCATCCTCTACCCGCAACTGGCCGATGCCTCGTCACTCAAGCCGGAAATCGTCTCGGGCCTGGACATCCTCATCGTCCGTGAGCTGACCGGCGGCATCTATTTCGGTGCCCCGCGCGGCCAGCGCGAACTTGAAGGCGGCGAGCGCCAGGCCTACGACACCCTGCCGTACAGCGAAAGCGAAGTGCGCCGCATTGCCCGCGTTGGTTTCGACATGGCCCGCGTGCGCGGCAAGAAGCTGTGCTCGGTAGACAAAGCCAACGTCCTGGCGTCCAGCCAGCTGTGGCGTGAA
The DNA here is from genome assembly GCF_019139835.1 of Pseudomonas xanthosomatis. Taxonomy (NCBI): domain Bacteria; kingdom Pseudomonadati; phylum Pseudomonadota; class Gammaproteobacteria; order Pseudomonadales; family Pseudomonadaceae; genus Pseudomonas; species Pseudomonas xanthosomatis. The sequence continues at coordinate 2,539,804 of NZ_CP077075.1, forward strand.
GTGGTCGAAGACGTTGCCAAGGACTACCCGGACGTCGAACTGAGCCACATGTACGTCGACAACGCGGCCATGCAGCTGGTGCGGGCACCCAAGCAATTCGACGTGATGGTCACCGACAACATGTTCGGCGACATCCTGTCGGATGAAGCTTCCATGCTCACCGGTTCCATCGGCATGCTGCCTTCGGCGTCGCTGGATGCCGACAACAAGGGCATGTACGAGCCGTGCCACGGTTCGGCGCCGGACATCGCAGGGCAGGGCATTGCCAACCCGCTGGCGACCATTCTTTCGGTGTCGATGATGCTGCGCTACAGCTTCAACCAGCAGGCCGCCGCCGAGGCGATCGAGAAGGCCGTGAGCCTGGTGCTGGACCAGGGCCTGCGCACCGGTGACATCTTCTCCGAAGGCTGCCGCAAGGTAGGTACGCAGGAAATGGGCGACGCAGTAGTCGCAGCGCTGCGGAATCTGTAATCTCTCTGGCCCGCCACCAAAAACTCCCGGTGGCGGCCCACTTTTAGCAAAGGTGTAGTTGCGATGAAACGTGTAGGTCTGATCGGTTGGCGTGGAATGGTCGGTTCCGTGCTCATGCAGCGGATGCTCGAAGAGCAGGACTTCGACCTGATCGAGCCAGTGTTCTTCACCACCTCCAACGTAGGTGGCCAGGGTCCGAACGTGGGCAAGGATACTGCCCCGCTCAAGGATGCCTACAACATTGAAGAGCTCAAGACCCTCGACGTCATCCTGACCTGCCAGGGCGGCGATTACACCAACGAAGTCTTCCCCAAGCTGCGCGAAGCCGGCTGGCAGGGTTACTGGATCGACGCGGCTTCGTCCCTGCGCATGCAGGACGATGCCGTGATCATCCTCGACCCGGTCAACCGCAAGGTCATCGACCAGCAGCTGGATGCGGGCACCAAGAACTACATCGGCGGCAACTGCACCGTCAGCCTGATGCTGATGGGCCTGGGTGGCTTGTTCGAAGCGGGCCTGGTGGAGTGGATGAGCGCCATGACCTATCAGGCTGCCTCCGGTGCCGGCGCGCAGAACATGCGTGAACTGATCAAGCAGATGGGCGCCACCCATGCAGCCGTCGCCGATGACCTGGCCAACCCGGCCAGCGCCATCCTCGACATCGACCGCAAGGTCGCCGAGGCCATGCGCAGCGAAGCCTTCCCCACCGAGAACTTTGGCGTGCCGCTGGCTGGCAGCCTGATCCCGTGGATCGACAAGGAACTGCCGAACGGGCAGAGCCGTGAAGAGTGGAAGGCCCAGGCCGAGACCAACAAGATCCTCGGCCGCTTCAAGAGCCCGATCCCGGTGGATGGTATCTGCGTGCGCATTGGCGCCATGCGTTGCCACAGCCAGGCGCTGACCATCAAGCTGAACAAGGACGTGCCGCTGGCCGATATCGAAGGCATGATCAGCCAGCACAACCCTTGGGTGAAGCTGGTGCCGAACCAGCGTGAGATCAGCATGCAGGAGCTGAGCCCTACCAAGGTGACTGGCACCCTGAACATCCCGGTTGGGCGTTTGCGCAAGCTGAACATGGGGTCGCAGTACCTGGGGGCCTTCACTGTGGGCGACCAGCTGCTGTGGGGCGCGGCCGAGCCGCTGCGTCGCATGCTGCGGATTCTGCTGGAGCGGTGATCGCTTTGGTTTGAGTTTTTGGTTTGTGAGAAACCCGTGCCATGGTGAGTGGTGCGGGTTTTTTTATGGTTCTTCACGGATTGCCGGGAAAGTCATTCTTGATCTTCATGAAAAAGAACTCGCTGTCCCGGTAGCCGTAAGCCATCCGCTTGATCACCTTGATCCGGTTGTTGATACCTTCCAACTGACCCGTGTGCATCGGCCACCGCACCCTACTCAGGATGCCGCGCCAGTATCCCTTCAGGCGTTTAGCGAACTGCTTCAATGCCGGTATCGCGCTTTCATCAGCTAGGCGTAGCCACTGCTTCCAGGCTGATCGCCAGCCCCAGGCGGTGGTGGGTGACCACAGGGCTTTGAGCTCTGCCTTCATCAGATAAACCGTCATCAGCGATTGGTTAGCTGCTAGCAGATCCTGCAGATGTACCTGCTGATCTTCTCGCTTGAGATTTTCTGGATTACGCAGCAGGAGCCACCGCGCTTGCTTGATCACCTTGCGGGCGGGTTTGTCATGGCGCAAGCGGTTGGCCTCATCGACCCGCACCCGGTCAATTACCTCTCGCCCATACTTAGCGACCACATGAAACAGGTCATAGACCACGCGTGCCTGCGGGCAATGTTGGCGTACCTCCAGGTCAAATGCGGTGTTCATGTCCATTGCCACTGCTTCGATCCGTGCACAGCCCTCCGGCCCCAGCTCTTCAAAAAAGGGTCTGACAGCAGCTCGGCTACGCCCCTCGCCAATCCACAGCACCCGGCGGGTATCAGCATCCAGAACCACGCTGGCATAGCGATGCCCTTTGAACAGAGCGAACTCATCCATCACCAAGCGCCTGGGCTGGGCCTTCGGTAGATTTTCCAGTGCGTGTTGTAGCGCCCGTCGCTCCAGTAAGCGCACGCTGTCCCAATGCAAACCAAACAGCTCGGCGACGTGCAGGGTGGGCAGTCTTTGGCAAGACTGGATCACCGCCTCGGCCAAGCGCTTGGTCATCCGCGAATAGCGATCAAGCCAACGGACTGACTCCATTCGCTTGCCGCATGCCCTGCACCCGACGCGCCGCAGTTCAACATTCAACCGCACTGCACGGCCAAGAATGGGTAGGTCACGGATTGAGCGCTGGCAGTATTCGTGGATGGTGGTGCTGGACTGATGACAGCCGCTGCAAGTGGGGAATCGGGTGGGCTGCGGAATCAGGTCGATCAGCAGGTCATCGCCATCAGGCCTGATCGCAGTGACAGAAAAGCCCTCCCAGAAGGGCAGAAACGTATTAATATCGTGCACAAGAACGCCGGTTTGTAGATGTGTTTGCTCGCACGAACATCATCCATCAAACCGGCGTTCTTGTTTCTGTCTTTCCCGGGATTCCGTGAAGAACCTTTTTTATGGGGTTGGTGGTGTGTGTTTGGGAAATTGTAGGTGTGAGGGCTGCCAGGTGTTGGGAGTGTCAGTTTTTTTGTGTGCGGGCCGGTAGCGGCCTGCCGTCAAGCAGGCCCTGATTTTCACCAGGTTGGCCTGATGAATCGATCCCCGTACAAAATCGCGAATTGATTCATCGCACTTTTCCAATCATGCGCCGCTGAGCCCCAGTTCGCCGTGATGTTTCTCAGACCCAGCCAGATCAGCTTGGTGGCTGCTTCATCGTTCGGGAAATGACCCCGGGTCTTGATGATCTTGCGCAGCTGGGCATTGATGCTTTCGATGGCATTGGTGGTGTAAATCACTTTCCGGATGGCCGGCGGGAAGACAAAGAAGGGGATCACTCGATCCCAAGCGCGTCTCCAGGCCGCAACGACCGTTGGATATTGCTTGCCCCAAGGCCCACTTTCAAACTCATCGAGCGCCTGCTCAGCCGCTTCGGCATTGATGGCCTGGTAGATCGGCTTGAGCGCCTTGGCCAGTGCCCGCCGCTTGTCCCAGGCTGCAAAGTCCAGGCTGTTGCGGATCAGGTGGACGATGCACGTCTGTAGCGTCGTCTCTGGAAACACTGCGCTGAGGGCCTCTGGCATGCCTTTAAGACCATCGGTCACGGCAATAAGGACATCGTCGACACCTCGCGTCTTGAGGTCGTTGAACACCTTCATCCAGAACTTCGCACCCTCGGTGTTCTCAATCCAGATGCCCAAGATATCGCGCGTCCCGTCCGGCAGAACGCCCAGCGCCAGGTAAATGGCCTTGTTGCGCACCAGGCCTTCCTCACGGATCTTCACCCGCAATGCATCAAAGAAAATGACCGGGTACATAGGCTCAAGCGGCCGCTGCTGCCACGCGCCGATTTCTTCCATGACCTCGGCGGTCACAGAGCTGATGAAATCGGGTGAAACATCCGTCCCGTACTGCTCGGACAAAAAGGCGCGGATCTCTCTGACCGTCATCCCACGTGCATACATGGCGATGATCTTGTCATCGAAACCGGTGTAACGCCGCTCATGCTTGGGAATCAGAATGGGCGCAAAACTGCCGTCTCGGTCACGGGGGATATCCAGCCGCAATGGGCCGTCCCCGGTTAAAACAGTCTTGCCACTCTTGCCGTTACGTTGATTGGTTTCATCCTCTGGGCGCTGCGCGCCCGGCGGATAACCCAGGTGATGGCCCAGCTCGGCACTCAGGGCGCGTTCGATCAGGGCCTTCTTGAACGCCGCAGAGGCATCCTCGATAGCTTCGGCAGTCATCAGGCCCTCACCGAACTGCTCTAGCAGCTCTTTGGGGATTTGGGGCAGGTCACGCAGGGGTTTCTTTTTGGTTGGCATACATGCACCTCTTACTCATGTTATGCCCGAACACAAAATTTCTGACACCCTCCAGGTGTTCGCCACTACCCTTGCAGCGCCTATGAGATCGAGCGCCGCCCGCGCGGCGCTCGATCTCATAGGCGCCGAAGAATCCTCGGCGAGCACCTAGCCGCCCTCACGCACTCATCGCCCAAACCTACGCCACGATCCCCAAACCCTACCCCCAACCCCACATTCCAAGTAAAGTGCCGCTCCCCGCCGTACCCCAGCACCCAGAAGGACCCACCCCATGACGACCAAGCTAGACATCGCCGTAGTAGGCGCCACCGGCACCGTAGGCGAAACCCTGGTGCAGATCCTCGAAGAACTGGCCTTCCCGGTAGCCACCCTGCACCTGCTGGCCAGCATGGAATCGGCGGGCAGCAGCGTCATGTTCGCCGGCAAGAAGCTCAAGGTCCGCGAAGTCGACAGCTTCGACTTCAGTCAGGTCAAGCTGGCGTTCTTCGCCACCACCCCGGCCGTCAGCCGCAGCTTCGCCGCCAAGGCGCACAAGGCCGGTTGCGCGGTGATCGACCTGTCCGGCGCACTGGACGACGCAGTGGCCGTGGTGCCCGAGGCCAACCCCGAGCGCCTGGGCCAATTGCCGCAGCCCGCGCTGATCACAAGCCCCAGCGCCGGCGCCGTGGCCCTGGCAGTGGCACTGGCCCCGCTCAAGGGCCTGGTGGATATCGAGCGCATCCAGGTCAACGCCTGCCTGGCCGTCTCGGCCCAGGGCCGTGAAGCAGTCAGCGAGCTGGCGCGCCAGACCGCCGAACTGCTCAATGCCCGCCCGCTGGAGCCGCGCTTCTTCGACCGGCAAATGGCCTTCAACCTGCTGGCCCAGGTCGGCGCGCCCGACGCGCAAGGCCACACCGCCGTTGAGCGACGCCTGGTCGGCGAGCTGCGCCAGCTCCTGGGCATGCCGGAACTGAAGATTTCCGTGACCTGCATTCAAGTCCCGGTGTTTTTCGGCGATAGCTTCAGTGTGGCGTTGCAGAGCCGTCGCGCGGTCGACCTCGACGCGGTCAACCAGGCGCTGGACAGCGCCGACAGCATTGAACGGGTCGAAGCTGATGATTATCCGACCCCGGTAGGTGACGCAGTAGGCCAGGACGTGGTCTATGTTGGTCGTGTACGGCATGGCATTGATGAAGATGAACAGCTCAATCTGTGGCTGACCACCGACAATGTGCGCAAGGGAGCGGCGCTCAATGCCGTGCAAGTGGCGCAATTGTTGATAAAACACATGGCGTAAAAGATACTGGCCAGCAATTTTGTCCTACACCGCGACAGGGTTTTTGGGACGGTTCATACAAGGGAAGAGTTCATGCTGCGAATTCGCAAACTGGTTCTGGCCATCGCGGCCGCCTCGGCGTTGTCGTCGGGCGTCGCGAACGCACTGGGGTTGGGGGAGCTGACCTTGAAGTCGGCGCAGAACCAGCCGCTGGATGCCGAGATCGAATTGCTGGACGTGCGCGACCTTACCGCCACCGAAATGGCCCCCAGCCTGGCCTCGCCGGAAGACTTCGCCAAGGCGGGCTTGCCGCTACCGACCTACCTCGAAGACCTGACCTTCACCCCGGTAATCAACCCCAATGGCCGCAGCGTGCTGCGCGTCACCTCCAGCAAGCCGTTGCCGGAGCCGGTGGTCAAGTTCCTGGTGCAGGTGATGTGGCCGCAAGGCCGCCTGCTGCGTGACTACAACGTGCTGCTCGACCAGGCCCAGGCCCAGGGCGAGCAGCCCGCCAAAGCCAACATCACCCCTGCGGTGAGCGCCGGCAGCTACACCACCAAACGCCGTGACACCCTGTGGCAGATCGCCGCGCGCAACACCCATGGCGGCACGGTGCAGCAGACCATGCTGGCGATCCAGGCGCTGAACCCGGATGCCTTCATCGGCAACAACATCAACCAGCTCAAGATCGGCCAGGTGCTGCGCCTGCCCGACCAGCAGCAGGTGCAGAGCATCCCCCGCCCCGAAGCCAACCGCGAAGTGGCCGAGCAGTACGCCGCCTGGCGTGAAGGCCGCCGCCTCGGCCCGCGTGCCCGCCAGCTCGATGCCACCCGCCGTGGCGAGGCCGGTGCTGCGCCGTCACGCATCAACCAGGGCGACAACCTGCGCCTGGTGTCGCCCGGCGGCAAGGCCGGCGCGGGCGAAGCCAAAGCGCTCAACGACAAGCTGGCAGTGGCCCAGGAAAGCCTGGACACCAGCCGTCGTGACAACGAAGAACTCAAGAGCCGGATGACCGACCTGCAGAGCCAGCTGGACAAGCTGCAGCGTCTGATCGAGCTGAAAAATGACCAGTTGGCGCGCCTTGAGGCCCAGGCTTCGGCGCCAGCGGCACCGGCTGCGCCCGCTGCGCTGCCGGGTGAACCGGCCGCGGCGGCCCCGGCGCAACCTGTAGTCAATGCCCAGCTGACCCCTGCCGAGCCTGTGGTCGCGCCTGCGCCTGCTGCCACCGATACCGCCCCGGTCGAAGCCGAGGCGCCGGCCAGCCAAGAACAGGGCGTGCTCGACCAGTTGCTGGGCAACCCGCTGCTGCTGGGCCTGGTTGCAGGTTCCGCGTTCCTGGTGCTGTTGCTCCTGCTGTTGCTGCTGGCACGCAAGCGCAAGGCCCAGCAGGAAGCCGAGAAGCACGTGCGCATGGCTCGTGCCCTGGCCGAGGAGGGCGAGCGCGCCCCGGACCTGGAGCTGCCAGCAGACAGCTTCGACGGCCTGGACATGTCGGCCCCCAGCGTGACCCTGTCGCCAGCCGTGGTGGCCGCGTCTGCCGCCGCCGCCACTGCCGCAGAAAAGCCGGTGCAACCGGCCGTCGTCGAAGCCCCTGTCGTCGACCCGCGCGCCGCGTTGCTGGCCGAGGTGGACGAAAGTATCGCCCGCGGTCGCCTCAACCACGCTGCCGACTTGCTGGAGGCTGCCGTGGCCTCCGACCCGCAGCGCAGCGACCTGCGCCTGAAGCTGATGGAAGTCTACGCCCGCCAGGGCGACCAGGACGCCTTTGCTGTCCAGGAGCGCAAGCTGGCGCCGAACGAGGCGAACCAGGCCGAAGTGGCATCGCTCAAGGAGCGCTTCCCTGCCATGCTCGGCGCAGCTGCCGTGGTGGCCAGCGCCGCAGCCCTGGCTTCGGGCATGGACGAGCAGTACGTTCAGGAGTTGCTGCAGGACCCGCAAGCGGCCCAAGCCGAGCCTGAGCCTCAAGTGCAGCCCGAGCCTGAGCCGGTTGCAGCCCTGGAACCTGAACCGGCGCCAGCCATCGATGAGGATGACCTGGACAGCGCCTTCGACCTGAGCCTGGACGACGACCTGCCGGTAGATGACCCGCTCGACCTGCCGGTGCTGGATGAAACGGCAGGCCTGGAAGCGCTGGTCGAACCCCAGGCGGCCCCCACAGTTGCCGAAACTGACGCCGACGATGACTTCGAAGCCTTGCTCGCCCAGGCCCAGGCCGCAGAGCCTGCACCTGAGCTGTCGGCTGACGACCTGGCTGACTTCGACCTGGACGTCGGCGACACCACGCCTGCTGCCAGCGGCGAAGAAGCTCCGGTGGATGTCGCCGCCGAGCTGGCCGCGTTCGAGGCCATGCCGGAATTCGACCCGATCTCCGAACTGGAGCTGCCGGAAGACTTCGACCTGTCGCTGTCGCTGGAAGACGACTCGCCAGCGGCCAAAAACTTCGCCTCCGAGCTGGATGACGTCAACGCCGAGCTGGACAAGCTGTCGCAGAACCTCGAAACCCCGTCGCTGGAGCCGCAGTTCACCGCCGAAGACGCGGCGCTGGAGCCCGAGCCGCTGGACGACCTGGACTTCGACTTCTTCTCCGGCACCGACGAGGTGGCCACCAAGCTCGACCTGGCTCGCGCCTACATCGACATGGGCGACCACCAGGGCGCCCGCGACATCCTCGACGAAGTGGTCAAGGATGGCGACGACAGCCAGCGCCAGGAAGCCAGCGACATGCTCTCGCGCCTGGTCTGAGGTGGTTCAAGGCCCCTTCGCGGGTAAACCCGCTCCCACAGGAAACGCGCAGTCCCTGTAGGAGCGGGTTTACCCGCGAAGGGGCCAGCCCAGGCAGCACAAAACCTACGGCAGCCCACCCGGGCTGCCGTTGTCGTTATAATCGCCGCTGTTTCGTATCACCTCACAGGTTCTCCGCTCTTGGACATCATCGACACCGCCGCCGCCGAATCGGCTGCCGAAGGCTACTCCCGCATCGCCTTGGGCGTGGAATACAAAGGCTCGCGCTACCGCGGCTGGCAGCGCCAGAGCAGTGGCGTGCCGAGTGTCCAGCAGGCGCTGGAAGAGGCGCTGTCGAAGGTGGCCAACGAGCCGATCAGCGTGCTGTGCGCCGGGCGCACCGACGCCGGCGTGCATGGCAGCGGGCAGATCGTGCACTTCGACACCCGCGCCGTGCGCGACGAGCGCGCCTGGACCTTGGGCAGCAACCAGAACCTGCCCCACGACATCAGCGTGGTCTGGTCGCGGCCGATGCCGGCGCACTTCCATGCCCGCTTCAAGGCCACTGCGCGGCGCTACCGCTACGTGATCTACAACGACCCGATCCGCCCGGCCCACCTGGCCGAGGAAGTCACCTGGAACCATCGCCCGCTGAATGTACAAAGCATGGCCCTGGCTGCCCAATACCTGCTCGGCACCCACGATTTCAGCGCTTTTCGCGCCAGCCAGTGCCAGGCCAAGTCGCCGGTCAAGCACATCCACCACCTGCGGGTCACCCGCCATGGCCAGATGATCGTGCTCGACATACGCGCCACGGCTTTTCTGCATCACATGGTGCGCAACATCGCCGGAGTGCTGATGACCATCGGTGCCGGCGAGCGCCCGGTGGAATGGGCGCGGGAGGTACTGGAAGGGCGCAACCGCCGGGAAGGCGGGGTGACTGCCCACCCCTACGGGCTGTACCTGGTGCAGGTGGAATACCCGGACGAATACCAACTGCCGCAGCGTTACATCGGCCCACACTTTCTCACCGGCTTCGAGGCCCTGGGCGACTGACGGGGCACGGGGCATTTGCTAACATCCGCCGTTAACCGATCACCCAGGGTTCGCCTTCCATGAGCTACGTTCGCAGCAAGATCTGCGGGATCACCCGTATCGAAGACGCCCTGGCGGCAGCCGAAGCCGGCGCCGATGCCATCGGTTTCGTCTTCTATGCCAAGAGCCCGCGCGCGGTGGACGTGCGCCAGGCCCGGGCGATCATCGCCGAGCTGCCGCCGTTCGTGACCACCGTGGGGTTGTTCGTCAACGCCTCGCGCTGCGAGCTCAACGAGATCCTCGAAGTGGTTCCGCTGGACCTGCTACAGTTCCACGGCGATGAAACCCCGGCCGACTGCGAAGGCTTTCACCGGCCCTGGATCAAGGCCTTGCGCGTGCGCCCGGGCGATGATCTCGAGGCGGCCTGCCGTGAATATGCAGGCGCACGGGGCATTTTGCTGGACACTTTCGTGCCGGGTGTGCCCGGTGGTACCGGTGAGGCCTTCGACTGGTCGCTGGTGCCGGCAAAACTCAGCAAACCGATCATCCTTGCCGGCGGTCTGTCGGCCGACAACGTCGCCCAGGCCATCCGCCAGGTGCGCCCGTTCGCGGTGGATGTCAGCGGTGGGGTAGAGCAGGCCAAGGGCATCAAGGATGCCGCGAAGATCGAGGCTTTCATGCAGGCGGTCAGGCAGGCGTAAGTGTGGATGTGACGGCTGGCCGCGCGCCATCGTCCATAGGTTTCGCAACGCGATACCGGCAGGCAGCGCCTGCGTTGGGTATCGACGTACATATTGGAGGTGGGGCGGCACGTGGCAGTGTCAGGGCCGGCCCATCGTCGTTTTAAGCAGAATTTGAGCTCAAGGGCAGGTGTGGTGGCTAAAGGCCCCCTCTGCCGATACTGGAGAAAGCAAGCATGAGCAACTGGTTGGTAGACAAACTGATTCCATCGATCATGCGTTCCGAGGTGAAGAAGAGCTCGGTCCCTGAAGGCCTGTGGCACAAGTGCCCGTCCTGCGAGGCCGTGCTGTACCGCCCGGAGCTGGAAAAGACCCTCGACGTCTGCCCCAAGTGCAACCACCACATGCGCATCGGCGCACGTGCGCGCATCGACATCTTCCTCGACAAGGACGGCCGCGCCGAGCTGGGCGCGGAGCTTGAGCCGGTCGACCGCCTGAAGTTCCGTGACGGCAAGAAGTACAAGGACCGCCTGACCGCAGCGCAAAAGCAGACCGGCGAAAAAGACGCCCTGATCTCCATGAGCGGCACCCTGATGGGCCTGCCGATCGTGGTCAGCGCCTTCGAGTTCTCGTTCATGGGCGGCTCCATGGGTGCCATCGTCGGCGAGCGTTTCGTACGCGCCGCCAACTACGCCCTGGAGCACCGCTGCCCGATGGTCTGCTTCTCCGCCTCGGGCGGTGCGCGCATGCAGGAAGCGCTGATCTCGCTGATGCAGATGGCCAAGACCTCCGCCGTGCTGGCGCGCCTGCGCGAAGAAGGCATTCCGTTCATCTCGGTACTGACCGACCCGGTCTACGGCGGCGTTTCCGCCAGCCTGGCAATGCTCGGCGACGTGATCGTCGGTGAGCCAAAGGCCCTGATCGGCTTCGCCGGCCCACGCGTGATCGAGCAGACCGTACGGGAAAAACTGCCAGAAGGCTTCCAGCGTAGCGAGTTCCTGCTGGAGCACGGCGCCATCGACCTGATCATCTCCCGTGACGAGCTGCGCCCACGCCTGGCGCGCCTGCTGGCGCAGATGACCGGCCAGGCCACCCCGGCCGAGGCCAAAGAGGTCGCTGCGGTCGCCTGATGAACCAGCGCAGCCTGGGCGACTGGCTCGCCTACCTCGAGCAATTGCACCCCTCGGCCATCGATATGGGCCTGGCGCGCTCGCAGCAGGTGCTCGAGTGCCTGCAGCTGGGCGCCCTGGCGCCGCGGGTAGTGACCGTTACCGGTACCAACGGCAAGGGCTCCACCTGCGCCTTCGTCGCCTCGCTGCTGCAAGCGCAGGGGCTCAAGGTCGGGGTGTACAGTTCGCCGCACCTGCTGCGCTACAACGAACGGGTGCTGATCGACGGCCGCGAGGCCAGCGATCAGCAGCTGTGCGAAGCCTTTGCCGCCATCGAGGCGGCGCGGGGCGATGTTTCGCTCACTTATTTCGAAATGGGCACCCTGGCGGCGTTTTGGCTGTTCAAGCAGTCGGCGCTGGACGCCGTAGTGCTCGAAGTCGGCCTGGGTGGCCGACTGGATGCGGTCAACCTAGTGGATGCCGACGTATCGCTGGTGACCAGCATCGGCGTCGACCATGCCGACTACCTGGGGGATACCCGTGAGTCGGTGGCCTTCGAGAAGGCCGGCATCTTCCGCCAGGGCAAGCCTGCCCTGTGCGGCGACCTGGACCCGCCACAACCGTTGCTGGACAAGGTTGGCCAGCTGGCCTGCCCGTTCTTCCTGCGCGGTCGCGACTTCGACCTGGCGAGTACCGACAGCCACTGGCAGTGGCGCGGCACCGCAGGCGATGGCGCAAGCGTAGAGCTGCGCGACCTGCCGCTGCTCGACCTGCCCATGGAAAACGCCGCGCTGGCGCTGCAAGCCTTCCTGCTCCTGGGCCTGCCGTGGAATGAGCAGCAGGTTCGCCAGGCGCTGCTGGATACCCGCATCACTGGCCGGCTCGACCGCCGCGTGGTGCAGTTCGCCGGCAAGCCGGTCGAGCTGCTGCTGGATGTAGGGCACAACCCGCATGCTGCCGAGTACCTGGCCCGCCGCCTGGCGGCGCGGCCGCCCAAGGGCCGGCGCCTGGCGGTGTTCGGCCTGCTCGCCGACAAGGATCTGCAAGGCGTGCTCGCACCCCTGCACGCGCTGGTCGACGACTGGGCCGTGGCCCCCCTGGATACACCGCGCAGCCGCCCGGCTGCCGAGTTGGCCCAGGCCTTGACGAACCTTGGTGCGACAGTGAGGTCTCACTCAGGCGTCGATGCTGCTCTTGAGGCGCAGTGCGCCCAAGCGACGGCGGATGACCAGATTCTGCTGTTCGGTTCGTTTTTCTGCGTCGGCGAGGCCTTGGCCTGGCTCGAGCGGCAGGCCCCCATGAATGGAGTAGATGGCAGTGCTGGATAAAGGGATGAAGCAGCGCATGGTCGGTGCGCTGGTGCTGGTGGCGCTGGCGGTGATCTTCCTGCCGATGCTGTTCACCCGTGAGGACGAGATGCGCCAGGTGCGCGTCGAGGCGCCGCAAGCACCCGCCATGCCGAGTTTGCCGCAAGTGCAGGTAGAGCCGGTGCAGGTGCCGGAGCCGCAGCCACTGCCAGAGCAGAACGAGCAGCCGCCGGTGGTGGTGGACGAGTCCACCGCGCCGCCGAGCACACCCAGCCAGCCCATTACCCCGTCACCCCAGGTTCAGGCCCAAGTGCAGGCCCAGGCGCAGCCCAAGCCGCAGACCCAGGTGCCAACGCCAAAGGCGGCAGCACCTGCGCCGGCCCCGGCAGCTGCGGTGGCAGCCAAGCCGCCAGCGCCGTCCAAGATCGACCCCAACGGCCTGCCGGTCAGTTGGTCGATCCAGTTGGCCAGCCTGTCCAACCGTGCCGGCGCCGACAACCTGCAGAAAACCCTGCGCAGCCAAGGCTACAACGCTTACATTCGTTCGGCCGACGGCATGAACCGGGTGTACGTGGGCCCGTTGATCGAGCGCGCCGAGGCCGAGCGCCTGCGCGATGTGATCAACCGCCAGCAAAACCTCAAGGGCTTCGTGGTGCGCTTCCAGCCCGAGCGTGGTTAAAACCCACGGGTGCAGTACCGAGCCTGGTCTTTGCATGGCACTGTGGGAGCGGGTTCACCCGCGAAGCAGGCGGCGCGGTGGATGGCACCGGCTGCGCCGGTGTTCGCGGCTAAAGCCGCTCCTACAGAGATCGCATGACTTTCAGGCCCTGTAGGAGCCGGCTTGCCGGCGATAGGGCCCGAGCAGGCAAACCCAGGCCGCAAAGCTGTCCCCCGAGTCAGCCTGCAGCCCTTCAACCACGTGACATTCCGCTTACCCCAAGCCCGTTGCTCTGTTAAAATGCGCCGCCTCAAACGTTAGCAGGCAGCACCGTGGCATTTACCTGGGTTGATTGGGCGATGATCGCGATCATCGCCGTTTCCTCACTGATCAGTCTCAAGCGCGGCTTCGTCAAGGAAGCCTTGTCTCTGCTCATCTGGATTGTCGCGGGTGCCGTGGCCTGGATGTTCGGCGGCTCGCTGGCCCAGTATCTGGAGAGCTACATCCAGACGCCCTCGGCCCGGGTCATCGCTGGCTGCGCCATTCTTTTTGTCGCCACCTTGCTGGTGGGGGCGATGCTCAACTTCCTCATTGGCGAGCTGATTCGCGTCACCGGGCTGTCCGGTACCGATCGCTTCCTGGGCATGGCCTTTGGCGCCGCGCGCGGGGGCTTGCTGGTGGTGGTGGCCGTCGGGCTGCTGAGCCTGGGCCCGGTACAACAGGACCCGTGGTGGCAGGAATCGCGCCTGATACCACAATTTCTATTGGTAGCTGACTGGTCGAAGAGCCTCATTCTCGGGTTCACCGGCCAGTGGATGTCCAATGGGGTCAGCGCACCTGCTGACCTTCCGTTCAAGGAACAGCTGCTCGGGCCCATCAAGCCCTGAGCGCTTTTCACTCAAGTTTCATCAAAGTAGGGGTTGCGTCGCATGTGTGGCATCGTCGGTATCGTCGGTAAGTCGAACGTCAATCAGGCGCTGTATGACGCGCTTACGGTCCTCCAGCACCGCGGCCAGGACGCTGCCGGTATCGTGACCAGCCATGACGGCCGGTTGTTCCTGCGCAAGGATAACGGCCTGGTGCGCGACGTCTTCCAGCAGCGCCACATGCAGCGCCTGGTCGGCAGCATCGGTATCGGTCACGTGCGCTACCCCACCGCGGGCAGCTCCACCTCGGCCGAGGCCCAGCCGTTCTACGTCAACTCGCCGTATGGCATCACCCTGGCGCACAACGGCAACCTGACCAACGTCGAGCAGTTGGCCAAGGAGATTTACGAGTCCGACCTGCGCCACGTCAACACCAACTCCGACTCCGAAGTGCTGTTGAACGTATTCGCCCATGAGCTGGCGGTGCGCGGCAAGCTGCAGCCCACCGAGGAAGACGTGTTTGCCGCCGTTTCCCACGTGCACAGCCGCTGCGTCGGCGGCTACGCGGTGGTGGCGATGATCACCGGCTACGGCATCGTCGGCTTCCGCGACCCCAACGGCATTCGCCCGGTGGTGTTCGGCCAGCGTCACACTGACGAAGGCGTGGAATACATGATCGCCTCCGAAAGCGTCGCTCTGGACGTGCTCGGCTTTACCCTGATCCGTGACCTGGCCCCGGGTGAAGCGGTGTACATCACCGAAGAAGGCCAGCTGTTCACCAAGCAGTGCGCCGATGCGCCAAAACTGCAGCCGTGCATTTTCGAGCACGTCTACCTGGCGCGCCCGGACTCGATCATCGACGGCATCTCGGTGTACAAGGCCCGCCTGCGCATGGGTGAAAAACTCGCCGACAAGATCATGCGCGAGCGCCCCGAGCACGACATCGACGTGGTCATTCCGATCCCCGACACCAGCCGCACCGCCGCCCTGGAGCTGGCCAACCGCCTGGGCGTGAAGTTCCGCGAAGGCTTCGTCAAGAACCGCTACATCGGCCGTACCTTCATCATGCCCGGCCAGGCCGCGCGCAAGAAATCGGTGCGCCAGAAGCTCAACGCCATCGAGCTGGAATTCCGCGGCAAGAACGTAATGCTGGTGGATGACTCGATCGTGCGCGGCACCACCTGCAAGCAGATCATCCAGATGGCCCGCGAAGCTGGCGCCAAGAACGTCTACTTCTGCTCCGCAGCCCCTGCGGTACGCTACCCGAACGTCTACGGCATCGACATGCCGAGTGTCCACGAACTGATCGCCCATAACCGGACCACCGAACAGGTGGGCGAACTGATCGGCGCCGACTGGCTGGTCTACCAGGACCTGCCGGACCTCATCGACTCGGTCGGTGGCGGCAAGATCAAGATCGATCACTTCGATTGCGCGGTGTTCAACGGTGAATACGTCACCGGTGACATCGATGCGGCCTACCTGGACCGCATCGAACAGGCCCGTAACGACCTGGCCAAGGTCAAGAACCAGGCTGTCAGCGCGATCATCGACCTGTACAACAACTGATTTGGGAGCCACGGCATGACGGATCAATGGGATGCCGGACGACTGGACAGTGACCTCGAGGGTGTCGGTTTCGACACCCTGGCGGTGCGCGCTGGTCAGAACCGTACACCGGAGGCCGAGCACAGCGAAGCGCTGTTCCTGACCTCCAGCTATGTTTTCCGCACGGCCGCCGACGCGGCCGCGCGCTTTGCCGGCGAAACACCCGGCAACGTCTACTCGCGGTACACCAACCCCACCGTGCGGGCGTTCGAAGAGCGTCTGGCGGCGATGGAAGGTGCCGAGCAGGCGGTCGCTACCTCCACCGGCATGGCGGCAATTCTTGCCGTGGTCATGTCGCTGTGCAGCGCCGGTGACCACGTGCTGGTGTCGCAGAGCGTGTTCGGCTCGACCATCAGCCTGTTCGAGAAGTACTTCAAGCGTTTTGGCGTGCAGGTGGACTATGTGCCGCTGGTCGAGCTGAGCGGCTGGGAGAAGGCCATCAAGGCCAACACCAAGCTGCTGATCGTCGAGTCGCCGTCCAACCCGCTGGCCGAACTGGTCGACATCAGTGCGCTGGCCGAAATCGCCCACGCCCGTGGCGCCATGCTGGTGGTAGACAACTGCTTCAGCACCCCGGCCTTGCAGCAGCCGCTCAAGCTCGGTGCCGATATCGTGTTCCACTCGGCCACCAAGTTCATCGACGGCCAGGGCCGTTGCATGGGGGGTGTGGTTGCCGGCCGTGCCGAGCAGATGAAAGAAGTGGTGGGCTTTTTGCGTACCGCAGGCCCGACCCTCAGCCCGTTCAACGCCTGGATATTCACCAAGGGTTTGGAAACGCTGAAGCTGCGCATGCGCGCGCATTGCGAAAGCGCCCAGGTGCTGGCTGAATGGCTGGAGCAACAGGACGGCGTGGAGAAGGTGCATTACGCCGGCCTGCCGAGCCACCCGCAGCACGAATTGGCCAAGCGCCAGATGAGCGGCTTCGGTGCGGTGGTCAGCTTCGAGGTGAAGGGCGGCAAAGAGGGCGCCTGGCGCTTCATCGATGCCACCCGGGTGATCTCCATCACCACCAACCTGGGTGACAGCAAGACCACCATCGCCCACCCGGCCACCACCTCCCACGGCCGCTTGACGCCGCAGGAGCGTGAAGCAGCGGGTATCCGCGACAGCCTGATCCGGGTTGCCGTGGGCCTGGAAGACGTTGCCGACCTGCAGGCGGACCTCGCCCGTGGGCTGGCGGCACTGTGATGGAAATCCGCGGCGGTGGGCCAGGCCATAACGGCCGGGTCGCCCTGGTCACCGGTGCCGCCCGCGGCATCGGCCTGGGTATCGCCGCGTGGCTGATCTGCGAAGGCTGGCAGGTGGTGCTCAGCGATCTCGATCGCCAGCGCGGCGCCAAGGTGGCCGAGGCGCTGGGTGACAACGCCTTGTTCATTGCCATGGATGTGGCTGACGAGGCGCAGGTCAGCGCCGGGGTGTCCCAGGTGCTCGGCCAGTTCGGCCGCCTGGATGCGCTGGTCAGCAATGCCGCCATCGCCAACCCGCACAACCAGACGCTGGAAAGCCTGTCGCTTGCCCAGTGGAACCGTGTGCTGGCGGTCAACCTGAATGGCCCGATGCTGCTGGCCAAGCACTGTGCGCCGTACCTGCGCGCCCATGGTGGCTCCATCGTCAACCTGGCCTCGACCCGCGCGCGGCAGTCCGAACCCGATACCGAGGCTTATGCCGCGAGTAAAGGTGGCCTGCTGGCCTTGACCCACGCCCTGGCCATGAGCCTTGGCCCGGAGATTCGCGTCAATGCGGTGAGCCCGGGCTGGATCGATGCCCGCGACCCGTCGCAACGCCGCGCCGAACCGCTGACCGACGCCGACCATGCCCAGCATCCGGCGGGCAGGGTAGGGACGGTGGAAGACGTCGCGGCACTGGTGGCCTGGTTGCTGTCGCGCCAGTCGGGCTTCGTCACTGGCCAGGAATTTGTGGTCGATGGCGGCATGAGCCGCAAGATGATCTACACCTGAGCGGTAAGTTATTGAGATACAACAGAAAGGGGCCGAAAGGCCCTTTTTTTGTGCGCGGGCCTTGTGTGCATTGCCGTGGGCGTGGGCTTGCCCCGCGATCAGCCTTCGCCAGCACCTCCCTTTTTTCATCTTTTTTAAAAAAACTTCAATGGGGCTATTGACTTAGCATCGGTACCTGCGTAAATTTCGCGGCCTCAGCGAAGCAAACGCAACAAGCAACATCGCGGGGGTGATTAGCTCAGCCGGGAGAGCATCTGCCTTACAAGCAGAGGGTCGGCGGTTCGATCCCGTCATCACCCACCACTTCCTGAGACGTTCCTGGTTCAGCAGCTTCTTATAGAAGCCGTTGGCAGAGAGGAACAGGACGCAAGTCCAGCTATGCGCGGCGGTAGTTCAGTCGGTTAGAATACCGGCCTGTCACGCCGGGGGTCGCGGGTTCGAGTCCCGTCCGCCGCGCCACTTTTCTCCAGATGGGTGTTTACACCGGTCTGAGGCCGCAAGGCCAGATCCCAGTTTCAATCAGGCGCAAGCCTGAACGATACGCAGCGGTAGTTCAGTCGGTTAGAATACCGGCCTGTCACGCCGGGGGTCGCGGGTTCGAGTCCCGTCCGCTGCGCCATCTTCTGCATCAAGCCCCTTGAACAGCTTGAAGCGAACCAGAAAAGGCGATCACAAATCGCCTTTTTTGTGCCTGGCTTTCGCGTTTTAACGCTTGAAAGCTCAGATCCCAGTTTCAATCGGGTGCAAGCCCGAACGATACGCAGCGGTAGTTCAGTCGGTTAGAATACCGGCCTGTCACGCCGGGGGTCGCGGGTTCGAGTCCCGTCCGCTGCGCCATCTTGCGCACCAAGCCCCTTGAACAGCTTGGTGCAAACAAAAAAGCGACCTTCGGGTCGCTTTTTTTGTTTCTGCTCCCGCAAGCCGGCCCACCCCTGTAGGAGATCACCCGGCCCTCGGGGCTGCGCTGTCGCGCAGAGAACTGGTCTCGCAGATGCTCCACGGTCTCTGTGGGAAGCGGCCTTGCCGGGGCTCCGTCCGGTCGAGATGGGCTGCGCAGCAGCCCCGGCAATCTTGCATGAGGCCGAGACCTTGGGGCCGCTTCGCGCCCCATCTCGACCGGACGGCGCCCCGGCAAGGCCGCTTCCCACAGGGACCGTGTTAAATCAATGAGTTGTAGTTTGTTCCATGAGAGTAGGCTTGCTTGCGATCAGGCCGGCACAGCCAACACCAATCGTCACGCCCTCTCAAAGCCTGAACTGCCCCAGCAACCCCTGCAGCTCTTCACCCAGCCCTTTCAGCTCGACGGCTGCCGCCTGTACCTCGCGCGTGGCACTCAGTGAGCCTTGCGCCACATCGCGCACGTTTTCCACGTTCTGCTGGATGGTCAGCACCACGGCGTTCTGCTGTTCGGTGCTGGCGGCGATCTGCTGGTTCATGCCCTGGATGTCGTCGACGCTGGCGGTGATGACCTGCAGCGCCTCGCTGGCCTGGTTGGCCAGGGTGACCGTTGCCCCGGCGCTGTTGCGATTGCCGTGCATGCGCTCGACAGCATGCCGGGCATCGTCCTGCAGAGTGGCGACCAGGGTTTCGATCTCGGCGCTGGAGTGCTGGGTGCGCTGAGCCAGGCTGCGCACCTCGTCGGCAACCACGGCAAACCCGCGCCCGGCCTCGCCGGCACGGGCGGCCTCGATCGCGGCATTTAGCGCCAGCAGGTTGGTCTGCTCGGCCACGGACTGGATCACCGTCATGATGCCGCCGATCTGCTCGGCGGAGGCCGAGAGCTGCTGCACCGCTTCGGTGCTGGTGCCGATATCGCTGGCCAGCTGGGTGATCTGCTGTTGGGTATCGCACACCACACGCAGGCTGAGGTCGGCTTTGTCGCTGGCCTGGCGGGTGGCCTCGCTGGCCAGCGAACTGTTATGCGCCACTTCCTGTACGGCGCAGGCCATCTGGCCCATTGCGGTGGCCACCTGGCTGGTTTCGGCCTGTTGGCTGGCTGCCCCCTGGCTGGTGCGCTCGATTACCCCGGTCAGCGAGGCTGCGGCGCCCGACAGCCGCGCACTGACCTGGCTGACCTGCTGCAGGGTGTTCCGCAGATTGGCGCTACTGCGCTGCAGTGCTTGCAGCAACTGGCCGAACTCGTCGCGCCGGTGCGCGACCGGGCTTTCTTGCAGCTCGCCTGCGCCAATGCGCTGGGCCATGCCCAGGGCTTGCTGCAAGGGGCTGCAGATCTGCCGGACCAGCAACCAGGCGACCAGCCCGGCCAACAGAACGGTGGCCAGGAATATGCCCAGCATCAGCTGTGAGCGCTGCCGCAGCTCTTGGGCGCTGCGCAGGTTCTGCTCGCTGATCAGCGCGTTCACCTGGTCGATGGCCTGGGCCACCTGCGCTGTCAGTTGCTTGCCAATGCCCACCTGCAGCTGCCGGCCATTGCTGTCCAGTGCGTGCTGCAGGGTTTGCTGGTAGCCCTGCATGATCCGGCGGATTGCAGGCAGGCTGGCCTGGGCCTGGGGGTAGGGCATTTTGGCCAGGTTTTCAGCAATCAGTGCGTCGATCTGTTGCTGAGCCTTGCCCAGCGTCTGCAGCTCGGCAGGCTCGCCGGTGAGGGCATAGGCCATTTGTGCGGCGCGTAAGTCGTTGAGGTGGTCGAGGATGTAGTTCACCGATACCAGCCGTTCGGCGCGGTGTGTGAGGGCCGACAGGCTGAGTACGGCAATGGCGGCCAGGGCAGTGACCAGCACCAGCAGGGGCGCCAGGCCCAGCAGCAGTTTCAGGCGTACCGAAAGGTTTTTCATCGTGGGTCCTGATGCGATGCATTCATTGGGGGCACACGAGTCTATTCAGCAAGGCCGATTTTTTCGGTCAGGCGGCGCTAGTAATTGCTGTAGGGGAGGTCTCTGAGTTGTGTATGAAAATTCCTGCTGTTGGCTGCCGGTTTTACCGGACTTTACATGAACCTTGCGCGCTCAAGGTTTCGAAGGCCCGTGGATGTGTTGCACAATAGGCGCCGTTCGATTTACCCCGGAATTCACGATGTCCAGATCATCCGTCTACGGTGCGCTCGGGCTGGCCCTGGTGCTGGCGGGCGTGACCGGTTGCTCCTCGAAGAAGCCTGCCATGTACGAGCACGAGAACTTCGACGACTCGGGCACCTTCTCCCGCAGCTTTTCGGTCAGCGAGGCCGGGTCCTGTGAAGCAGCGCGTCGTGCGCTGCTCAGCCAGGGCTACATCATCACCAGCAGTGATGCGAGCCAGGTGGCCGGCAACAAGAGCTTCCAGCAGACCGCCGAAAACCACATGCAGATCAGCTTCAACATCACCTGCGTGCCCGACATGAGCGACAAGCAGCGCTCCACCATGTTCGCGAACGCGCTGCAGGACCGTTACACCCTGAAAAAGTCCAACACCTCGGCAAGCCTTGGGGTGGGTGTGCTGGGTTCGGTATCGATGCCGATCGGCTCCTCCGACGACTCCATGGTCAAGGTCGCCAGCGAGACGGTAACTGCCCCCCAGTTCTATGACCGCTACTTCGCCCTGGTGGAAAGCTACCTGCCAAAACCGAAGAAAGTGAAAAAGCCCGAGGCCGAACCTGCCAAGCTTGAAAAGCCCGCCCAGGACCTCGGCCTGCCGGAACCTGCGCCCGCTGCACTGGCGCCGGCCCCGCAACCTGCCGCGCCGGTTGCCGTGAGCGCGCCGGAGCCTGCGCCTGCAAGCGTGGCACCTGCCAGCGAACCGCCAGCAACCGCCGTGCCCGCCAGTGAGGCACCTGCCGCACCGGTAGTTGATGACAGCCAGGGCTCGCAGCCTGTTGCGCCGCCCGTCGAAGCCGCGCCGATTCAGGTGCAGCAACAGGCCCCGCAAAGCGAGGCGGCGCCGGCTTCGCTGTAAGGTGCAGCCTTTGCCGCCCGTCGAATTGACGCGACCTCTGTAGGAGCGGCTTTAGCCGCGAACTACGGCATAGCCAGTGCCAGGCACCGCGTCGTCTGTTTCGCGGGTAAACCCGCTCCCACAGGGAATGCGCGGGGCCTGAGTCATCAGCCATCGATAACTTCCCCACACGCTGCTACGTTTATCCCTCAAGGCCTGTCATCAAAGCGTCACCCCGCTGAAATAGGGTGAAGCCAGACCGATGAACGACGAGCGAACACAGAGGAAGCAGCCAATGGACGAGTATCAGGAAGAACTGCTGGAATTTCAGGCCTACGAGCTGGATATGCCGGAGCCCGCCGACGACGCCACCGAGCTTTAGGCTTTGTACGAAAAGTGCCTGCGCGACGATCATGCTGCGTTGAAAACAGGCTGGTGCGCCAGCCCGGTCGGAATACTCATTTACAACCCGTAAAGTCGAGCGCGACTCCGGTCGAACGCGACCCCGGCCGTTCCTCGCCTGTTTTCGCCTTGCCTGATCGCCGCTCGGCGACTTTTCATACAAACCCTAACCCGCCAGCCGCTGCCTGCGGCGATATTCCCCCGGCGTCAGCCCGCTCCAGCGCTTGAATGCGCGCTGGAACGCCTCGGCCGAGGCAAACCCCAACAGATAGGCGATTTCGCCGAAAGCCAGTTCCGTATCGCGGATATAGGCTTCGGCCAAGTCGCGCCGCGTGTCGTTGAGCAGGTCGCGAAAGCGCGTGCCCTCTTCGGCCAGCTTGCGGCGCAAGGTCCAGGTGGGCAGGTGCAGGTGCTGCGCCACCTCCTCCAGGTCCGGCTCGCGTCCGCCATTGAGCAGCGGCCCCAGCAGGTGCACGATGCGCTCGCCCAGGCCGCGCACCCGGGTGCGTTGTGCCAGCTCCGCCTCGCACAACTGCAGCAGGTGCTGCCAGGTGCTCGGGCAATGTTGCGGGTTGGCCAGCGCCAGGGTGGCGGCATCCAGGCGCAGCTGGTTGCCACTGGCAGCGAACTGCACCGGGCCGCTGCACAGGTTCTGGTACTGCGTGGCATAGTCCGGGGCGTCGAACTCGATCTCCAGGCGCTCAGCCTGCACTGGCCTGCCGGCCAACGTACCCAGTTGCGCCAGCCAGCCGGCCAGCAGCGAGTCGACCACGAAGCGGTTGTAGCGGTTGTATGGGCTGATCGAATAGAACCGCAGCCACGCCCCCTGACCGTCCTCGTGAAAGCTCGACTGGCCGCGGTAGTTGGCGGCATACAGCGGTTCGAAGCGCAGCAGTGTGCGGGCGGCATCGCCCAGGGTGGGGGCCTGGGCAGCGGTGACCCCGGCCAGCCCGGCCTGGGCCAGACGGCTCAGCCGACCCATGTGCAGGCCCAGCCCAGGCTCGCCGCACAGGGCAATGGCTGCGTGGCCCAAGTGCATGTAGCGGGGGATCGACAGCCGTGCGCCGGGCTCGGCCAGGCGTTTTTCGTCGAGCCCGTAGCGCAACAGCAGCGGCCGTGGGTCGTGGCCGAGGGCGAGCAGGGCGTCGCCCAGCGGCTGCACGAAACCGACCGACAGGTCCCCCAGGCGTACCCGTGCGCGGGTCATGGCGCTACAGCCACAGGTTGAGCAGGCGCGCGCCGGGGCTGGCGCTGCCGGCCCACAAGGCAGCACCCTGGTGGGCGAACCCCTGGCCGTCGCCGGCCTGCTCCCAGAACTGCCCGCGCAGGAACACGCTCATGCTGCTGATGCCGTTGCCGGCACTGTGGGTGAGCTGCTGCCAGGCGTCCTGCTCGCTGACCTGGCCACGCAGCAGCGCCAGGGTGCTGGCCGCGTCCTGGTGGCGGTTGCCGCGCCACGGTGCCTGCCAGCTGTGTTTGCCGCTGAGAAACACCGGGTTGGCGATCAGTTGCACTGACTGTGCGGCCAGTTGCTGATGGTTGGCCGGGTACCAGCTGTCGCTGCCCACCAGCACGCCCAGGCGCCCGGCGGGGGTCTGCAGCACTTGCAAGGGGTGCTGCTGGCCGCCTTGGACATAGCGGCGGGTTTCGCTGTCCGGGTATTGCTGGTACTGAGGCTGCCCCAGTATCGAACCGTCGGCTGCGAACACCACGCTTGCATTGAACAGCGGCCCGCTGCCCGCGTGCAGCACGCCGTTTTCCACATAGGGGGCGGGCAGGATGATCGAGCCGGCCACCAGGGTTACGCCGTATTCGCGCGCCAGCCCGCCGAACAGTTGTTGATAATCGGCGGCCATCTGCCCGGCCTTCATACGCAGGTGGGCATCGGTGCGTCGGTCATCGCCCTGGGCGGCCAGCATGGCCAGGCCGTAGCGTATCGGGTTGCTCAGCTCCAGCCACTGCCAGGCTTCGCGGCGCTGGGTTACCTGGTACAGCTCTTTCTTCTCCCCCCGGGCCCACAGCCAGGTACCGATGTGCTCGGGCAGCACCACCACCGTGCGGGCGTTGACCAGCCCCTGGGCGCGGGCCTGGTCCAGGTAGGCGGACAGTTTGCGGTGCAGGCGCGTGAGGTTCTGGTAGTCGCTTGGGAACAACAGCGGCTCGACCCCCAGCAGGTTGCCGTGCTCGCCCGGCGCTCCCTGGTTCAGCGCCAGGGTGATGCGCAGATCGGACAGGTAGTGGCCTTGCGGGCGTTGCAAGGTCCAGAAGCCATAGCCGCAAAGGCCGGCGATGATGACCAGCGCCAGGGCGCTGGCGAGCAGTTTTTGCATGGGAAGCAGTCGGCGCTGTAAGAAATGAGGTGGTCTAGGGTAAGCCTGCTGTGCAGCGTGATCAATAAGTTGTCAGTTTCGATCATTGAGCGCATTCAAACGCCTGTTTAATGTCCATGGCAGACAAGCGACAGGCCCCGCCAAGCCGGTAGAGGCGCCTGCATTCCGTGATCACGCCAACTGTGGAGTCCATCCATGGCTACCCAAGCTTACCCGCATTTGCTGGCCCCGCTCGACCTGGGTTTCACCACCTTGCGCAACCGCACCCTGATGGGCTCTATGCACACCGGCCTGGAAGAGCGCCCGGGCGGTTTCGAGCGCATGGCAGCCTACTTTGCCGAGCGTGCCCGTGGTGGTGTGGGCCTGATGGTCACCGGCGGCATCGCACCGAACGAGGAGGGTGGGGTGTACTCGGGCGCGGCCAAGCTGAGCACCGAGGAAGAAGCCGACAAACACCGCATCGTCACCGAAGCGGTGCATGCTGCCGGTGGCAAGATCTGCCTGCAGATCCTGCATGCCGGGCGCTACGCCTACAGCCCCAAGCAAGTGGCACCCAGCGCCATCCAGGCGCCGATCAACCCATTCAAACCGCGCGAGCTGGACGAGGACGGCATCGAGAAGCAGATCCGCGATTTCGTCAACTGCGCAAGCCTGGCCCAGCGCGCTGGCTATGACGGGGTCGAGGTGATGGGCTCTGAAGGTTACTTCATCAACCAGTTCCTCGCCGCCCACACCAACCATCGCACCGACCGCTGGGGTGGCAATTACCAGAACCGCATGCGCCTGGCGGTGGAGATCGTGCGCCGGGTACGCGAGGCGGTCGGGCGCGAGTTCATCATCATCTTCCGACTTTCGATGCTCGACCTGGTCGAGGGTGGCAGCAACTGGGACGAGATCGTCGAACTGGCCAAGGCCATCGAGCAGGCTGGCGCCACCCTGATCAACACCGGTATCGGCTGGCACGAGGCGCGCATCCCGACCATCGCCACCAAGGTGCCGCGGGCGGCGTTCAGCAAGGTCACCGCCAAACTGCGCGGCGCGGTGGGTATCCCGCTGATCACCACCAACCGTATCAACACCCCGGAAGTGGCCGAGGCGGTACTGGCCGAGGGTGATGCCGACATGGTTTCCATGGCCCGGCCGTTCCTCGCCGACCCGGACTTCGTCAACAAGGCCGCTGCCGGCCGCGGTGACGAGATCAACACCTGCATCGGTTGCAACCAGGCCTGCCTCGACCACACCTTCGGCGGCAAGCTCACCAGTTGCCTGGTCAACCCCCGCGCCTGCCACGAGACCGAGCTCAACTACCTGCCGGTGCGTGCGGTCAAGCGCATTGCCGTGGTGGGCGCAGGCCCCGCCGGCCTGTCGGCTGCCACCGTGGCAGCCGAGCGTGGCCATGAGGTGACCCTGTTCGACGCCGCCGGCGAGATCGGCGGGCAGTTCAACGTGGCCAAGCGCGTGCCGGGCAAGGAGGAGTTCTTCGAAACCCTGCGTTACTTCGCCAACAAGCTGCGCAGCACCGGCGTCGATCTGCGCCTGAACACCCGCGTGGATGTGCAGGCGCTGGTGGCTGGCGGCTTTGACGAGGTCATCCTGGCCACCGGCATCGCCCCGCGCACCCCGGCCATCCCCGGCATCGACAACCCCAAGGTGCTCAGCTACCTGGATGTGCTGTTGCAGCGCAAGCCGGTGGGCGAGCGGGTGGCGGTGATCGGCGCGGGCGGCATTGGCTTCGATGTGTCCGAGTACCTGGTGCACAAGGGGGTGGCCACCAGCCAGGACCGCGAGGCGTTCTGGAAGGAGTGGGGCATCGACACCCAGCTTGAAGCCCGTGGTGGTGTGGCGGGCGTGCAGCCCGAGCCGCATGCCCCGGCGCGCCAGGTGTACCTGCTGCAGCGCAAGAAAACCAAGGTGGGCGACGGCCTGGGCAAGACTACCGGCTGGATCCACCGCACGGGGCTGAAGAACAAGCAGGTGCAGATGCTCAACAGCGTGGAATACCTGAGCATCGACGATGCCGGCCTGCACGTGCGCATCGGCGAGGGCGAGCCGCAGTTGCTGGCGGTGGACAACATTGTCGTGTGCGCAGGCCAGGACCCGCTGCGTGAGTTGCACGAAGGGTTGCTGGCGGCGGGGCAGTCGGTGCACCTGATCGGTGGCGCTGACGTGGCCGCCGAGCTGGATGCCAAGCGGGCCATCAACCAGGGGTCGCGGTTGGCTGCCGAGCTGTAATCGCCTGGCTATCGCACCGCAGTTCCCACAGGATGGCGCCAGGCCTGAATTCTGCGCCTGACCTGTGGGAGCTTTAGCCGCGAACACCGGCAAAGCCGGTGCCATCCACCGCGTTGCAATGCCCAGGCAGCTGATAAACTCGTGCCATGCCCGAATTCTCTCTCCCTGACGCCCCCCTGCAACGCCTCGACCTGCCCTGGCTCCAGCCTGCCGGTGTCGAGCTCGCGGCCCTGCGACTGGACCAGATCGACCCACTGATCAGCGGCAACAAGTGGTTCAAGCTCCGCCACCATCTCATCGAGGCTCGGCAAGCGTCGGCCCCTGGCCTGATCAGCCTGGGTGGCAACCACTCCAACCACCTGCACGCCCTTGCCGCCGCCGGCAAACGCTTCGGCTTCGCCACCGCCGGCCTGCTGCGCGGCCACGAGCAGGACACCCCCACCGTGCGCGACCTGCGTGCGCTGGGCATGACCCTGCACTGGCTGGGCTATGGCGGCTACCGCGAGCGCCATCTCCCCGAATTCTGGCAACCCTGGCAGGCCCTGTACCCTGGTTGGCACTGCATCCCCGAAGGCGGTGGCGGCATGCCCGGCGCCCAGGGCTGTGCACTGATCATCCAGCAATGCCAGGCTCAACTGGCCAGTGTGGGTTGGGATGATTACCACGCCTGGTGGCTGGCCGCCGGTACCGGCACGACGCTGGCCGGCCTGGTGCTGGCAGAGGCGGGCCGGCACCCGGTGCATGGCGCCCTGGCGGTGCCGGCAGGCCATGGGGTGGCAGAAACGGTCGCGGGGTTGGTCGGCACTCAGGGCTATGAGTTGCACGACGCCAGCCGTGGCGGCTTTGCCCGCATCGACGACGAACTGCTGGCGTTCATCGCGCAGAGCGAGCGCGAGGCCCATATGCCGCTGGAGGCGCTGTACACCGGCAAGGCCCTGCTGGCGCTGCGCGAACAAGTGCAAGCCGGGCGTTTCGCCCCCGGCAGCCGCCTGGTGTTCGTGCATACCGGTGGCCTGCAGGGGCGGCGCGGTTATTTGTAGGGCAGCATGCGCAGCAGGGTGTTGTCGCGGCGCACATAGTGGTGGTACAGCCCGGCCACCGCATGCAGGCCGATCAGCCAATAGCCCCAGCTGCCGATGCGCTCGTGCCAGCCCTTGATGAACTTGGCCAGGTCCGGGTCGGGGGATGTGATGGCCGGCAGCTCCAGGCCGTAGAACGGGATCGGCTTGTCGGCGGCGCTGAGGATCGCCCAGCCAGCCAGCGGCAGGCCGATCATCATCAGGTACAGCAGCAGGTGCACCAGGTGCGACAGGCCCGTCTGCCAGGCCGGTGGCTTGGGTATGATCGGCGGGGTCGGGCGCGACAGGCGCATGGCCAGGCGCAGCCACACCAGCACGAACACGCTCAGGCCAAGCATGAAGTGCAGGTCTTTCATCAGGTCGCGCTCGGCGCTGCCCTTGGGGAACAGGCCGCGCAGTTCGATACAGGCGTAGACCGCCGCCAGCAGCACCAGCATCAGCCAGTGCAGCACGATCGACGGCCGCGCGTAGTGGGCCGCGGGAGTGGATGAAACCATGGTGGGTCCTCGTCATCAGGTCGGTAGGGGCGCTCTTGCTGGCGCCTGGCGATTATCGTAATGGTTGGCTGTAAAAATTGTGTTGTTCCGGGGCAAGTGCACAGCTCTGCCAACCCCGATCACCCGCCCAGATTCGGCCAGCTGTCGGCCACCAGAAACACCCGCTCGGCCTCCTGCCAGGTGCCGTTTTCATCTTCTTCAAGGCGCACCAGCAACTGCGCCGGCGCCATTTCGTCGAGCCCTTGCAACCAGTCCTCGAACTGCCCTGGCGCCCAGCAACTGCCTGCCTCGACCCGCGCCGGCGCCAGCCAGCTGTGCCTGGCCAGTGGCTGCCAGTGCCCGGCGCCCAGCGGCCAGTCGCGCCGGTGCAGCCAACGCCCGCGCAGGTGCCGCGGGTGGGCGCCTGCCGGTGGTTCGGCATGGCCCGGCCAAGGGTAGAACAAGTAGCCACCCAGCCACAGGTGCGCCTGAGCGTGCTCTATGCCCAGCCCGTGCAAGGCTTCGCGGCTGTGTGGCTGCGCCGAGATCGGCAACTGGTGCCCGGCCAGGTGCGCAAGCTTCAGGCCCAGCCGGTCATGGCAGCCGGGGCCCAGCCACTGCGCGGGGTCCTGGCCATCGCCTGCCGGCGGGCCCAGGTACAGCTTGATCGCCAGTTCCAGGTGATGGTCGCCTTCGCGGTCACGCAACAGAATGTCCAGTTCGCCCAGGGTGCGCCCGCCTTCGCGGATCGCCAGGTTGGCCGCCAGCAGTTCGATGCCCGGGGCCTGCTGCAGGGCGAACTGCCACAGGTGTTCGTAGTACAGGCCCAGGCGCCGGCTGGTCAGGCGCGTGAGCCAGGCCAGCAAGGGCACAGGGTCATGGTCCAGTGCATGCAGCCAGGCGGCCAGGCGCTGAGGTTCATCGGCCCAGGTGCTGCCCGCCAGCGGGTGGCGCTGGCGACACGGGGCATCGCCCAGCAGCGGCGCAGACAGCAGCACCCAGGCCAGGTCGCGCACTGCAGGGTGGCGCAGGCGGCGGGGCAGGGGCTCGAGGTGGGCAAAAGGCGTCATCCAGCGAGCATAGCCGGTTTGCCGCTGGCCGGTCGTTTCGCCCATAATCCCGCTATTGTCACCCCGCCGCAGAGCCTCGCAGGAGCACCATGGAGCAATT
The DNA here is from genome assembly GCF_019139835.1 of Pseudomonas xanthosomatis. NCBI lineage: Bacteria > Pseudomonadati > Pseudomonadota > Gammaproteobacteria > Pseudomonadales > Pseudomonadaceae > Pseudomonas > Pseudomonas xanthosomatis. The sequence goes on from NZ_CP077075.1 coordinate 2,568,949, forward strand.
TCGCAATATCGGTATCATCGGACGCCTTGGCAGCTCCCAGGTGCTCGACACCATTCGCCGACTGAAAAAATTCCTCCTCGAGCGCCACCTGCACGTGATCCTCGAGGACACCATCGCCGAAGTACTGCCCGGCCACGGCCTGCAAACCTCCACCCGCAAGCTTTTGGGCGAGGTCTGCGACCTGGTGATCGTGGTCGGTGGCGACGGCAGCCTGCTGGGCGCCGCCCGCGCCCTGGCCCGCCACAACATCCCGGTGCTGGGCATCAACCGCGGCAATCTGGGTTTTCTCACCGACATTCGCCCTGACGAGCTGGAAGAAAAAGTCGCCGAAGTGCTCGACGGCCACTACCTGGTCGAAAACCGCTTCCTGCTGCAAGCCGAGGTGCGCCGCCATCACGAGGCCATCGGCCAGGGCGATGCGCTCAACGACGTGGTGCTGCACCCGGGCAAATCGACGCGGATGATCGAATTCGAAATCCATATCGACGGCCAGTTCGTCTGCAGCCAGAAGGCCGACGGCCTGATCGTCGCCACCCCCACCGGTTCCACGGCCTACGCGCTGTCGGCCGGCGGCCCGATCATGCACCCCAAGCTCGACGCCATCGTCATCGTGCCGATGTACCCGCACACCCTGTCGGGCCGGCCAATCGTGGTGGACGGCAACAGCGAGCTGAAAATCGTGGTGGCCAACGACCTGCAGATCTACCCGCAGGTCTCTTGTGACGGCCAGAACCACTTCACCTGCGCCCCTGGTGACACCATCACGGTGAGCAAGAAGCCGCAAAAACTGCGCTTGATCCACCCGCTGGACCACAACTACTACGAGGTCTGCCGCACCAAGCTCGGCTGGGGCAGCCGCCTGGGGGGCAGGGACGACTGATGCTCGATCCGGCGCGCAGTTTCGACATCATCGGTGACGTGCATGGCTGCGCGCACACCCTCGAACGCCTGCTCGATGCGCTCGGCTACAAGCGCACCGGCGGGGTATGGCGCCACCCGCGGCGCCAGGCGCTGTTTCTCGGCGACATCGTCGACCGCGGCCCGCGCATTCGCGAGGCGCTGCACATCGTCCACGACATGGTCGAGGCCGGCCAGGCCTTCTGCATCATGGGCAACCACGAGTACAACGCGCTCGGCTGGGTCACCCCGGGGTTGCCCGGCAGCGACAAGGCCCATGTGCGCGAGCACACCCCGCGCCATGCCCGGCTGATCGACGAGACCCTCACCCAGTTCGCCCAGCACCCCGGCGACTGGCACGACTTCATCAACTGGTTTTACGAGCTGCCGCTGTTCGTCGATGCCGGGCGCTTTCGCCTGGTGCACGCCTGCTGGGACCCGCAACTGATCGCCCCGCTGCGCCAGCAGTACCCCAACGGCTGCATCGACGAGCATTTCGTCCAGGCCTCGGCGGTCAGCGGCAGCTTCGCCGCCACGGTGTGCAACCGCCTGCTGCGCGGCACCGACATGCGCCTGCCTGATGGCCTTACGCTTACCGGTGGTGACGGCCTGACCCGGGCGTTCTTCCGCACCAAGTTCTGGGAGGAAGACCCGCAAACCTACGGCGACATTGTCTTCCAGCCCGACGCGCTGCCCGACGAAGTGGCCCGCGCGCCGCTCAGCCACAGCCAGAAGAACGCCCTGCTGCGTTACGGGGCGGACGAGCCGCTGCTGTTCGTCGGCCACTACTGGCGCAGTGGCCGCCCGGCGCCGATCCGCGACAACCTGGCGTGCCTGGACTACAGCGCCGTGCTGTACGGCAAGCTGGCCGCCTACCGCCTGGATGACGAAACCCGCATTGACCCGCACAAGTTCGTCTGGGTCGACGTCGAACGCCCGCAGGCCAGCCAATGAGCGCGGTCGAGGTATTGCGCCTGCCGCTGTCGGTCGATTTGGCCGGCTTCGTCGCCTTGCTGCGCCGCCTGCAGGTACCGCACCGGGTGGTGGAGGAGGGCGAGGAGCAGGTGCTGTGGGCGCCGCAGGCGATCGCCGCCGATGTGCACGAGCTCTACCAGCGCTACCCCGACGGCAATGCCGACCTGCAGCTTGCCGATAGCGGCTTGCCGGCGCTGGCGCCCACGCGGCCCTCGCTGAAAGAGCAGGCCCGCGCGGCCAAGGTCACCACCTTCACCCTGTTCCTGTGCCTGCTGGTGGCCGGTATCACCAACCTGGGCGACAACCTCGCGACCATTGCCTGGTTCAGCTTCCTGCCGTTCCAGGTGCAGGGCGAGTACCTGTATTTCACAGGCTTTGCCCAAAGCCTGGCCGAGGGCCAGTGGTGGCGCCTGGTGTCGCCGATGCTGCTGCATTTTGGCGTGCTGCACCTGGCCATGAACGGCATGTGGTACTGGGAACTGGGCCGGCGCATCGAGTCGCGCCAGGGCCCGTTGATGCTGCTGGCACTGACCCTGCTGTTCAGCCTGGTGTCCAACCTGGCCCAGCACTTTTCCAGTGGCCCGGGCCTGTTCGGCGGGCTGTCGGGGGTGTTGTACGGCTTGCTCGGGCATGTATGGCTGTACCACAAGCTGGCGCCCAGCCCGCAGTTCAGCCTGCCCCGCGGCGTGCTGGGGATGATGCTGATCTGGCTGCTGGTGTGCCTGAGCGGCGTGGTCGGCAAGCTGGGCTTTGGCGAAATCGCCAACGCCGCCCATGTGGGTGGCCTGCTCATCGGATGCCTGACGGGCCTATTGGGTGGAATGATCGCCCGGCGTAAACTAGCCGCCTGACTGAGGAGACAGCATGTCCACATTCGCGCAAATGATCGAAAACATCACCCCGGAAATCTACGAAAGCCTGAAAACGGCCGTGGAAATCGGCAAATGGTCCGATGGCCGCAAGCTCACCACCGAGCAGAAAGAGCTGTCGCTGCAGGCCGTGATCGCCTGGGAGATGCAAAACCTTCCCGAAGAGCAGCGCACCGGCTACATGGGCCCGCAGGAATGCGCCTCCAAGTCGGCGCCAATCGCCAACATCCTGTTCAAGTCGGACTCGGTACATTGATCGAACTCGCTCGTGGCTCTTTGAGCAAGATGGCGGTGCGTCTGGAAGCACCGGTCGTGCAGTACAGTTTTCGCCTGGACGACACCCAGGTGCCGGTAAACCCGCTGATCGGCCAGTCGATCCGCCTGGAATACCTCGGCGCCATCCACTGCATCCACTGCGGCAAACGCACCAAGACCAGTTTCAGCCAGGGTTACTGCTACCCGTGCATGACCAAGCTGGCCCAGTGCGACGTGTGCATCATGGCCCCGGAAAAATGCCACTACGACGCCGGCACCTGCCGCGAGCCGTCGTGGGGCGAGCAGTTCTGCATGACCGACCACGTGGTGTACCTGGCCAACTCCTCGGGCATCAAGGTCGGCATCACCCGCGCCACCCAGCTGCCCACCCGCTGGCTCGACCAGGGCGCGAGCCAGGCGCTGCCGATCATGCGTGTGGCCACCCGCCAGCAATCGGGCCTGCTCGAAGACGTGCTGCGCAGCCAGGTGCCGGACCGCACCAACTGGCGCGCGCTGCTCAAGGGTGACGCCGAAGTGCTGGACCTGCCGGCCATCCGCGAGCAGATCTTCGACGCCTGTGCCGACGGCATTCGCGGTTTGCAGGAGCGCTTCGGGCTGCAGGCCATCCAGCCGCTGCCGGACGCCGAAGTGGTGCAGATGAACTACCCGGTTCAGGCTTACCCGCAAAAGATCGCGAGCTTCAACCTGGACAAGAACCCGGTGGTGGAGGGCACGCTGCTGGGCATCAAGGGCCAGTACCTGATTTTCGACACCGGCGTGATCAACATTCGCAAGTACACGGCCTACCAGTTGGCCGTGCTCCAGTAAAGGATCGTCACCATGCGTACCGAACAACCGCAAGTGATCTACCTCAAGGACTATCAGGCCCCCGAGTACCTGATCGACGAGACGCACCTGACCTTCGAGCTGTTCGAGGACCACAGCCTGGTCCATGCGCAACTGGTCATGCGCCGCAACCCCGAGCGCGGCGCCGGCTTGCCGCCGCTGGTGCTCGACGGCCAGCAACTGGAGCTGCTGAGCGTGCAACTGGACGACCAGGCGCTGGCCGCCGGCGACTACCAGTTGGACGACAGCACCCTGACCGTGCATCCGCAAGCCGAGCGCTTCACCCTCGACACCAGCGTGAAGATCCACCCCGAGAGCAACACCGCGCTGGAAGGCCTGTACAAGTCGGGCAAGATGTTCTGCACCCAGTGCGAGGCCGAGGGTTTTCGCAAGATCACCTACTACCTCGACCGCCCGGATGTGATGAGCGTGTTCACCACCACGGTGATCGCCGAGCAGCACCGCTACCCGGTACTGCTTTCCAACGGTAACCCGGTCGGCAGCGGCCCGGCAGAAGATGGCCGCCACTGGGCCACCTGGGAAGACCCGTTCAAGAAGCCGGCCTACCTGTTCGCGTTGGTAGCCGGTGACCTCTGGTGCAAGGAAGACACCTTCGTTCGCCAGTCAGGCCGCGATGTGACCCTGCGCATCTATGTCGAGCCGGAAAACCTCGACAAGTGCGACCACGCCATGGTCAGCCTGAAGAAGTCCATGCGCTGGGACGAAGAAGTCTATGGCCGCGAGTATGACCTGGACATCTTCATGATCGTCGCGGTCAACGACTTCAACATGGGCGCCATGGAAAACAAGGGCCTGAACATCTTCAACTCCAGCTGCGTGCTGGCCCGCGCCGAAACCGCAACCGATGCCGCCCACCAGCGGGTCGAAGGTGTGGTCGCCCACGAGTACTTCCACAACTGGTCGGGCAACCGCGTCACCTGCCGCGACTGGTTCCAGCTGTCGCTCAAAGAAGGCTTCACGGTGTACCGCGACGCCGAGTTCAGCGCCGACATGAACTCGCGCACGGTCAAGCGCATCGAGGACGTCGCCTACCTGCGTACCCACCAGTTCGCCGAAGACGCAGGCCCCATGGCCCACCCGGTGCGCCCGGACAGCTTCATCGAGATTTCCAACTTCTACACCCTGACCGTGTACGAGAAGGGCGCCGAAGTGGTGGGCATGGTCCACACCCTGCTGGGTGCAGAAGGCTTCCGTAAAGGCAGCGACCTGTACTTCGAGCGCCATGATGGCCAGGCGGTGACCACCGACGATTTCATCAAGGCCATGGAAGACGCCAACGGCGTCGACCTTACCCAGTTCAAGCGCTGGTACAGCCAGGCCGGCACCCCGCGCCTGGAGGTCAGCGAGCAGTATGACGCCGCTGCGCAGCGTTACAGCCTGACCTTCCGCCAGAGCTGCCCGCAGACCCCGGACAAGCAAGCCAAGCTGCCGTTCGTGATCCCGGTGGCCCTGGGCCTGCTGGACGCCGAGGGCAACGACCTGCCCCTGCAACTGGCCGGCGAAAGCGCAGCCAGCGGCACCAGCCGCGTGCTGTCGGTGACCGAAGCCGAGCAGACCTTCACCTTCGAAGGCATCCAGGCCAAGCCGTTGCCGTCGTTGCTGCGCGGCTTCAGCGCGCCGGTCAAGCTGAGCTTCCCGTACGACCGCGACCAGCTGATGTTCCTCATGCAGCACGACAGCGACGGCTTCAACCGCTGGGAAGCGGGGCAGCAGCTGGCGGTGCAGGTACTGCAGGAACTGATCGGCCAGCACCAGCGCGGCGAAGCGCTCGCCCTCGACCAGCGCCTGATCACCGCCCTGGGCAGCGTGCTGGGCAATGAAGCGCTGGACCCGGCCATGGTCGCCGAAATGCTTTCGCTGCCAGGTGAGGCCTACCTCACCGAAATCAGCCAGGTGGCCGATGTGGATGCTATCCACGCCGCCCGCGAGTTTGCCCGCAAGCAAATCGCCGGGCAGCTGTTCGACGCCCTGTGGGCCCGTTACCAGGCCAACCGCGAGGTATCGCGCAAAACGGCGTATGTTGCCTCTGCCGAGCACTTCGCCCGCCGCAGCCTGCAGAACATCGCGCTGTCGTACCTGATGCTGTCGGGCAAACCGCAGGTGCTGGAGGCGACCCTGGAGCAGTTCGAGCACTGCGACAACATGACCGAACGCCTCACCGCTCTGGCGGTGCTGGTCAACTCGCCGTTCGAGGCCGAGCGCGCCAAGGCCCTCGAAGCCTTTGCCGAGCACTTCAAGGACAACCCGCTGGTCATGGACCAGTGGTTCAGCGTGCAGGCGGCAAGCAGCCAGCCGGGCGCTCTGGCGCGGGTCAAGGCGCTGATGCAGCACCCGGCGTTCACCCTGAAGAACCCGAACAAGGTGCGTGCGCTGGTTGGCGCTTTTGCCGGGCAGAACCTGGTCAACTTCCACGCCGCCGACGGTTCGGGCTACCGCTTCCTGGCGGACCTGGTGATCGAGCTCAACGCCCTCAACCCGCAGATCGCCTCGCGCCAGCTGGCGCCGCTGACTCGCTGGCGCAAGTACGACGACGCGCGCCAGGTGCTGATGAAGGGCGAGCTGGAGCGCATTCGCGCCTCCGGTGCGCTGTCCAGCGATGTGTATGAAGTGGTGAGCAAGAGCCTGGCGTAAGCCTGGAAAAACCGGGGCCGCTGCGCGGCCCTTCGCGGGCAAGCCCGCTCCCACAGGGTATATGCGATTCCTGTGGGAGCGGGCTTGCCCGCGAAGGGGCGCACAGCGGCCCCAGCTGTTTGGGCGGTTAACAAAACATAACGTCCCGCTCGTTGTTTTCTGTCGGACAATCCCGATAGCATGACCAAAAGCTATTCCAGGGCTCTGGAACAGGGTTTTCACAGCACCTGGCAATAGATTGACCCGCGACAAGAACACAACAGGGGGCAGTCATGAGAGAGCGGTTAAAGCCACGCCGCAGGCTGGCGACCGGCGCGATGCTGGCGCTGGTGCTGGGTATCGGCGCCAGCGATGTGGAAGCGGCGGTGGCCGCCGAGCAGTACTCGGTGGAATCGGCCAAGGCCGCACAAAGCCTGCTGATCGGCGCCACTCATGCCGGCAAGCGCCTGGTGGTGGTCGGCGACCGCGGCCACATCCTGTTCTCCGATGACCAGGGCAAGACCTGGACCCAGGCCCGGGTACCCACCCGGCAACTGCTCACTGCGGTGTTCTTCCTCGACGACAAGCGCGGCTGGGCGGTCGGCCACGACGCGCAGATTCTCGCCAGCAGCGATGGCGGCGCCACCTGGAGCAAGCAGTTCGAAGACCTCGAGCGCGAAGCGCCGTTGCTTGACGTGCGCATGCTCGATGCCCAGCGCGGTTTCGCCGTGGGCGCCTACGGCGCACTGCTCGAAACCACTGACGGCGGCCAGCATTGGCAGGACGTCGCCGAGCGCCTGGACAACCCCGACCAGTTGCACCTCAACGCCATCACCCAGGTGAAGGACGCCGGCCTGTTCATCGTCGGCGAGCAGGGCGGCATGTTCCGCTCCAGCGACGACGGCCAGACCTGGAGCAAGGTGCAGGGCCCTTACGAGGGCTCGCTGTTCGGCGTGATCGGCACCGCCCAGCCACGTACCCTGCTGGCCTACGGCCTGCGCGGCAACCTGTTGCGCAGCACCGATTTCGGCGACACCTGGCAAGCCATCGAGCTCAAGGCCGAACGTGGCCCCCTCGAATTCGGCCTGGCAAGCGCTACGCTTCTCGAAGATGGCAGCCTGGTGCTGGTGGGCAACGGCGGCAGCGTGCTGCGCAGCACCGACGACGGGCAGAGCTTCAGCGTGCACAATCGCAGCGACCGCATCGCCCTGGCAGGCGTCAGCGGCCTGGCCGGTGGTGGCCTGCTGCTGGTGGGGCAGGGTGGGGTACATCTGGCCACCGCCAACGGCGCAGAGGAGGCACGCCCATGACCAGCCGGGAGAGCTTCGACATGCAGCACAAGGACAAGGCCACCCTGCTGGAACGGCTGATCTTCAACAACCGCCCGGTGGTCATCGCCATCTGCGTGCTGGTGAGCATTTTCCTGTTCTGGCAGGCCACGCAGATCCGCCCCTCCACCAGCTTCGAAAAGATGATCCCGCTGCAGCATCCGTTCATCGAGCAGATGATGCAGCACCGCAACGACCTGGCCAACCTGGGCAACACCGTGCGCATTTCGGTGGAATCGACCAAGGGTGACATCTTCGACAAGGACTACATGGAGACCCTGCGTCAAATCCACGACGAGGTGTTCTACATCCCGGGTGTCGACCGGGCCGGCCTCAAGTCGCTGTGGAGCCCCAGCGTGCGCTGGAGCGAGGTCACCGAGGAGGGCTTTTCCGGCGGCGAGGTGATCCCCAACACCTACAACGGCTCGCAGGACAGCCTCGACACCCTGCGCGACAACGTGCTCAAGTCTGGCCAGGTGGGGCGCCTGGTGGCCAACAACTTCAAGTCCAGCATCGTCGACATCCCGCTGCAGGAAAGCTACCCCGACCCGCAAGACCCGGGGCGCCAGGTCAAGCTCGACTACCAGCAGTTCTCCCACCAGCTGGAAGAAAAGATCCGCGACAAGTTCCAGGCGCAGAACCCCGACGTGAAGATCCACATCGTCGGCTTCGCCAAGAAGGTCGGCGACCTGATCGACGGCCTGGTGATGGTGGCGATGTTCTTCGGCGTGGCGCTGGTGATCACCTGGGCGCTGCTGTACTGGTTCACCTGGTGCATCCGCAGCACCATCGCCGTGCTCATCACCACCCTGGTGGCGGTGGTCTGGCAGCTGGGCCTGATGCATGCCGTGGGCTTTGGCCTGGACCCGTACTCGATGCTGGTGCCGTTTTTGATCTTCGCCATCGGCATCTCCCATGGTGTGCAGAAGATCAACGGCATCGCCCTGCAGTCCAGTGACGCCGACAATGCCCTCACCGCCGCCCGGCGCACCTTCCGCCAGCTGTTCCTGCCGGGGATGATCGCCATCCTGGCCGATGCCGTGGGCTTCATCACCTTGCTGATCATCGACATCGGGGTGATCCGCGAGCTGGCCATCGGCGCCTCCATCGGCGTGGCGGTGATCGTGTTCACCAACCTGATCCTGCTGCCGGTGGCCATCAGCTACGTGGGCATCAGCCAGAAGGCCATCGCCCGCAGCAAGAAGGACGCCACCTGCGAGCACCCGTTCTGGCGCCTGCTGGCCAACTTCGCCAGCCCCAAGGTGGCACCGGTGTCCATCGCCCTGGCCCTGGTAGCCTTCGCCGGCGGCCTGTGGTACAGCCAGAACCTGAAGATCGGCGACCTCGACCAGGGCGCCCCGGAGCTGCGCCCGGACTCACGCTACAACCAGGACAACAGCTTCATCATCAGCAACTATTCCACCAGCTCCGACGTGCTGGTGATCATGGTCAAGACCCCGGCCGAGCAGTGCTCGGTGCACGGCACCATGGCGCCGATCGACGAGCTGATGTGGGCCATGGACAACACCCCCGGGGTGCAGTCGACCATCTCGCTGGTGACCGTCTCCAAGCAGGTCATCAAGGGCATGAACGAGGGCAGCCTGAAGTGGGAGACGCTGTCGCGCAACCCGGACATCCTCAACAACTCCATCGCCCGTGCGGACGGCCTGTACAACGCCGATTGCTCGCTGGCGCCGGTGCTGGTGTTCCTCAACGACCACAAGGCCGAAACCCTGGAGCGGGTGACCGCCGCGGCCAAGGCCTTTGCCGACAGCCACAACAAGGACGGCCTGCAGTTCCTGCTGGCGGCCGGTAACGCCGGCATCGAGGCGGCCACCAACGAGGTGATCAAGTCGGCCGAGCTGACCATTCTCATCCTCGTCTACCTGTGCGTAGCGGTGATGTGCATGATCACCTTCCGCTCCTTTGCCGCCACCCTGTGCATCGTGCTGCCGCTGGTGCTCACCTCGGTGCTGGGCAACGCGCTGATGGCGTTCATGGGCATCGGCGTGAAGGTGGCCACCCTGCCGGTCGTCGCGCTGGGCGTGGGCATTGGCGTGGACTACGGCATCTATATCTACAGCCGCCTGGAAAGCTTCCTGCGCGCCGGCCTGCCACTGCAGGAGGCCTACTACGAGACCCTGCGCTCCACCGGCAAGGCGGTGCTGTTCACCGGCCTGTGCCTGGCCATCGGCGTGTGCACCTGGATCTTCTCGGCCATCAAGTTCCAGGCCGACATGGGCCTGATGCTGACCTTCATGCTGTTGTGGAACATGTTCGGCGCGCTGTGGCTGCTGCCGGCGCTGGCGCGCTTCCTGATCAAGCCGGAAAAGCTGGCGGGCAAGGAGGGTGGGTCGATCTTCGCCCATTGAGGGGCCGTTCAAGGGTGAAATGGGGCTGCTTTGCAGCCCTTCGCGGGCAAGCCCGCTCCCACAGGTGAGGTGCAGGCTCTAAGCCCAGCGCCGTACCTGTGGGAGCGGGCTTGCCCGCGAAGGGCCGCAGAGCGGCCCCATTGGTTATAATGCCCGACCCATTTTTTCGGACAAACCCATGACCCTCGCCACCGCCCTCGCAGCCTGCGACATGCTCCTGATCGACGGCCTGCACGCCTTCGACTTCACCTTCGACGACACTGGCCTGACCATCGAGTGCATGGACGGCCGCCAGCTGCGCCGCTGGGCCTTCACCCCCGAGCAAGTTGCTGCCGCCACCGGTGCCGGCGATGACTGGCAGCTGGCCTCTGCCGAAGGCGAGCATCGTCTAGTCTGTATGAGTGCCTTCCGCGCCCCGGACGAAGAAGACGATGAACCGCAAATGGACGAGCCTGCTGAGCGCTAGCCTGATGACCCTCGCACTCGATGCCCACGCCGCCGTGCTGCTGGTGGGCAGTTACACCGATGGCGCCAGCCAGGGCATCTACCGCTACGACTTCGACACCCGCAGCGGCCATATCGCCAAGACGCCGCAACAGGTGGTCAAGAGCGTCAGCCCGTCGTGGCTGGTGCTGTCGGCCGACCAGCGCCAGCTGTTCGCGGTCAACGAAACGCCCCAGGGCCACGTCAGCAGCTTTGCCGTGGATGCCAAGGGCCAGATCACCCCGCTGAACCAGGTGTCGAGCCAGGGCGACGAGCCCACCCACGCCAGCCTCAGCCACGACCAGCGCTACCTGTTCGTCGCCAACTACGCCGTTGCCGCAAACCCCGGTGGCAGCCTGGTGGTGATCCCGGTGATGAAGGACGGCAAGCTCAAGCCCGTGGTGCAGCAGGCGCGGCACGCGCCGAGCAAGGTCAACCCCGAGCGCCAGGCCGGTGCCCATGTGCATTCGCTGGTGCTCTCGCCGGACGGCCAGCACCTGTATGCCTGCGACCTGGGGGCGGACAAGGTGTTCATCTACCGCTACGACGGCGCCAGCCCCGACCACCCGCTGAGCCCGGCCATTCCCGCTTCGGTAACGCTGCCGCCCGGCAGCGGCCCGCGCCACCTGCTGTTCGACGCCAAGGGCCGGCATGCCTACCTCACCCTTGAGATGAGCGCCGAAGTGGTGGTGTTCGAGGTGCAGGAGGGCGCCCTGGGCGAGCGCCAGCGCCTGCCGTTGACCGAGAGCAAGGACACTGCCGCCAAGGCCGGCGGCGGTTTGCACCTGTCGGTCGACGGGCGCTTTCTGTATGTGAGCAACCGCGGCACTGCCAACCAGATCGTGGTGTACGCGGTGGGCAAGAACGACGGCCAGCTCACCTTGCTGCAGCGCCGCTCGGTGGAGGGCGACCACCCCCGCGAGTTCGCCCTGGACCCGACGGGCAACTTCCTGCTGGTGGCCAACCAGAAAAGTGACCGGATCGTGGTGTTCAAGCGTGACCCGCGCAAGGGCACCCTCGGTGAAGTGGTGCAGACCTTCGACCAGCCGGCGCCGTCGGACCTCAAGTTCCTCTAGGCGATCACCCAGCCCTGCGGGCTGCGCTGTCGCGCAGAGAACAGGTCTCGCAGATGCATCGTGCTCCTGTGGGAAGCGGCCTTGCCGGCGATGAGGCCAGTACAGGCAGCACAAGACAGTTGCTACCACAGGAATTATCGATCTGGGTGATATCCGCTACTGCTGCAATGAATTTCAGCCAGCGGCCGCATCGGCGTAAGTTTTGACCCAAGGCCCAGACGGGCCAACGTCAACCACCGAAACCGAGGTCCGCCATCATGAATTTCAACCTGTTCCCGGTCATCGCCGCTTCCGCCATTTCCGCCTCCGTCGTACTGCCGGCCCATGCGCAGGCCGACCAGGCCGGCAAGCTACCCACCACCCACAGCTACACCGAAAAATACCTGCAACAGAGCGCGCACTTTCACGCAGCATTGAGCAAGCACTCGCACTGAAAGGGTAAAGGAGTTGGTAATAGCACAACGCCATATGTTTTAATTTGACGCTGTATTTTTGACTCTCCGAAGGGGCAGAGCATGATGTGGCGTATCACGGCGGTAGTGCTGTTGCTGATGTCCGCGCCGATTCTGGCGATCTGATCAATACCTGTTACCCGTAGGAGCCGGCAAGCCGGCTTCTGCGGGGCGACTACTTGGCCATCACTTCCTTGAACAAGGCCGATGCCAGCCAGCCTTCCAGCCAGCTCCGCAACCGCGGATAAGCCGCCTCGGCGAACCATTGAGGTTCGACCCCGGCAAACTGGCGCATCAAGGGCAGCAAGGCGGCATCGGCCAGGCTCGGGTGGTCGGCCAGCAGGTAGCGCCTGCCTTCGAGCAGGTGCTCCAGTTGCGCCAGCCAGGCTTCGGCCTGGCTGCGGTAATGCTCCCGCGAATGCTCGGGGTAGCGCTCGGCGTACTTGTACAGGTTCACCTGCGCTTTGAAGGCGCTGTCGTTGTGCGCAATCAGCGCCTCGGCCTGCTCGGCCGCAGCCGGGTCGGCCAGCAGGCGCCAGTCCTGCGGGTCGTGCCGGGCCAGGGCCCAGCGCATGATGTCCAGGCTTTCTTCCAGCACCCCGTCACCGGTGTCGAGCACCGGCACCGTGCCCTTGGGCGACAGTGCCAGCAGCTCGGCGGGCTTTTGTTTCATCTGCACTTCCACCACCTGCACCGCGCAGCCGGCGTAGCGCAGCGCCAGGCGTGCACGCATGGCCCAGGGGCAGCGGCGGAACGAGTAGAGAATCACCCGCACACCTCAACGTCGCTCAGGCCATTGCCCTTGCGGCGCACCTGGATCTGTACCGGGATACGCTCGTGCATCTCCTGCACGTGGGAGATCACCGCCACCTTGCGGCCCTGGGCCTGCAGGCCGTCGAGGGCGTCCATGGCCAGTTGCAGCGACTCGGGGTCGAGGCTGCCAAAGCCCTCGTCGATGAACAGCGACTCGATGCGCAAGGTGCTGGAGGCCATCGACGCCAGGCCCAGGGCCAGGGCCAGCGACACCAGGAAGGTCTCGCCGCCGGACAGCGAGTGCACCGAGCGCATTTCATCGCCCATCTCGGTATCCAGCACCAGCAGGCCGAGGGCACTGCCGCCGCGCTTGAGGCGGTAGCGCCTGGCCAGTTGGCGCAGCTGGCTGTTGGCGTGGTGCAGCAGCAGGTCGAGGTTGTAGCCCTGGGCGATCTTGCGGAACACATCGCCTGAGGCCGAGCCGATCAATGCGTTCAACCGCGCCCAGCGCTGCCACTGGCGGTAGGCCTGGTCGATCTGCTCGGCCAGGGCCTGGCTGGCTTGCTGGCGGCGCTGGTCTTCGGCCTGGCGGGCGCGCAGCTCGGCGCACTGGTGCTCCTGGGCGGCCAGTTGTTGCGCCAGGGTTTCGAGGTTTTGCTCCAGCTCTTCGGCGGGCAGCTCGCCATGGGCCTGGGCGCTGTGCTGTTGCAGGCGCTGTTCACGCTCCTGCAGCAGTACCCGGCCTTGCTCGACGGCTTTTTCAGCGTGCTGCAATTGCTGGCGCAGCTCGGCTACCTGGGCGTCGTCGATGGCCAGCAGGCGATCGAGGCCGCTGTCATCCAGCTCGGGGTGCTCCGCGCGCCACTGGGCGATAGTGCCTTGCAGTTGTTGGTGTTCCTGCTCCAGTGCCTGCTGGCGCTGGTGGTTGGCTTTCAGCTCGCCGGCCAGTTGCACGCCCTGGGTGTGCAGCGCCTGCAACTGCTGCGCAGTGTCGGCTTCGTGCTGGCGGGCCTGTTCCAGCTGGGTGTCCATATGCTGTTGCCAGGCCTCGGCGCTGGCCTGCTCGCCCAGCAGCTCGGCGAGGGTCGCAGCCACCTGCTGGCGCTGTGCGTCCAGCGTGGCGAGCTTGTGCTGCAGCTGCTGCAAGGCTTGCTGGCGCGCCTGCTGCTGGTCGTGCAGTTTGTCCAGCTGCACCTGGCGGGCTTGCTGTTCTTGCTGCTCATCCTGGCGCTGGTCGAGCTGCTGGCGGCGCTGGGCGATCTGCTGGTCCAGGCCGAGGAAGGCGTTGGCCGGGTCGTCGCGCAGGGCCTCAAGGATCTCCCCGGGCAGCACGCTGGCCAGGTCGTTCAGGCCTTGCTCCAGTTGCTGCTGGTCAGCCGCCAGTGCCTGATGCTGCTGGTCGAGGTGGCGCTGGGCCTGCTGCTGGGCGTCGCTGGCAGCCTGCAACTGCTGGGTCAGGCGTGCGGCGTCCCTTTGCAGGCCGAGCAGGGCGGCCTGGCGCTTCTCGTCGCGCTCGATCTCTTCGCCCAGGCGCCGTAGCTGGCCGTCGAGCCAACGGCTGCGGGCCTGGTCATCCTGCGGGGCGAGGGCTGGCCACAGGGCGTGGGCCTGCACCTGCGCGGTCTGCGTCTGCAACTGCTCGCCAAGCTGAGCCTGTTGCTGCTGGTAGTCCTTGAGCTGGGCATTGACCACGCCCAGCTGGGTGCGCAGCTCCACCAGTGTGGTGTTGAGCTGCTCCACCTGCTTTTGCGCGGCGTCTTCTTCGGCCTGGTCATGCCGGCCGAGGCTGTGCAGCAGCGCTTCGGGCTGGTGGAACGGGTGCTCGGCGCTGCCGCATACCGGGCAGGGTTCGCCATCGCGCAGTTGTGCGCGCAGTTCCTCGACGCTGGTGTTGCGCGCCAGGCGCTGGCGCTCGAGCAACTGGCGGGTGAGGGTCAGGGCCTGCTCTGCGGCTTCCAGTTCGGCCTTGGCCGCAGTACCTTCGGTGATCAGTTGCTGGCGCTGCTGCATGGCCTGCTGCTGGCGCTCGCGCAGGCTGTCGAGGCCTTGGCGCAGTTCCAGTTCGCGGCCGTGCAGGCGTGCCAGCTCTTCGACTGCGCGCTGCTGCTTGCGGTTGTCCTGCAGCATGCCGCCCAGCAGGTCGATCTGCTCGGCCAAGGCGCCGGGTTCGGCGCCGGCTTCGCGGAACAGCAACTCGAAGCTGTCGCGTTGCCCTTGCAACTGGGCAGTGGCCTGGCTGGCCTGGGCTTGCAGCCCGGGCAGCTCTTCGCGGCCCTTGGCCAGGCGCCCGCCAATCAGCATCACTTGCTTGAGCTGCGGCAGGTAGGCCTGCCAGGCATCGGCCAGGCTGGCCAGGTGGCTGCTTTCGGCCAGGGCGCTGTCGATCTGGGCCAGCTGTTGCAGGCTGCGTTGCTGGTTGTCTTGCAGCTGTTGCAACTGCTGCTGGCCCTCGCTGACCTGCTGTTCGGCCTGCTGGCAGGCTTCGCGCAGTTCTGTCTGCTCGTTATCCAGGCGCGCCAGGTCGCCCTGGGCGGCGAACGCCTGGCGCAGGTGCGGGGCGTTTTCGCCGTGCAGGCGTTGGCTTTCGGCCAACAGCCCACGTGCAGCGCCCAGCGCCTGCTCCTGTTCGGCGGTGCTGGTTTTCAGGGCGTCCTGCTGAGTTTGCTGCTGGGTGATCTCATCGAGCAGCGGCGCCAGTTGCGCAGCCAGTTGCTGCTGGCGATGGAACTGGTGGCGCTGCGGCGCCAGGCGCTCCAGGCGTTGCAGGTCGACACGCTGCTCACCCAGTTGCTGCCACTGCTGCTCGGCCGCTTGCAGAGTCTGGCTGGCTTCGCCGTGCTGGGCCTGCAACTGGCGTTGCTCGTTCAACCAGGCGCGCTGCTGCTCCAGCTGGCGCTGGTGCGCCTGGTCGGCCTTGAACTGCTGCTGCGCCTGCTCCAGTTGCTGGTCCAGTTCGGCGCGGGCTTCTTCGGCCAGGGGCAGCAGGTGCTCGGCCTGTTTCTTCAGGTCGTTGTGCGCCTCGCCGGTTTCCCGGGCCTTGCTGAAGGCGCGCTGGCCGAGGCGGGTGTAAATGGCGGTGTTGGTGAGCTTTTCCAAAAGCTCGCTGCGCTCTTTGTCGTCGGCCTTGAGGAAGGCGCCGAACTCGCTCTGGGCCAGCATCACCGCGCGGGTGAACTGTTCGAAGTTCAGCCCCAGGCGCGCCTCGACCAGTTGCTTGTAGTCGTTCTTGCCGCTGGCCAGCAGTTGCTCGGCGTCCAGGTCGTAGAAGCTCTGGCGGCTGTGCTGCAGCTTGCCGTTGGCTTTTTCGCGGGCGCGGTTTGCCTCCCAGCGGGCGCGGTAGCGGCGCCCGTCGATGCCGACGAAGTCCACTTCGGCAAAACCGCTGCCGGTGCCCCGGCGCAGCAGGTTGCGCGGGTCGGAAGTGGGGATTTCACCATCGGCGTCGGGCACCTTGGCTTCCCGGGCGATGTCGTTGAGCCGCGGTACGTTGCCGAACAGCGCCAGGCACAGGGCGTCGAGCAGAGTGCTCTTGCCAGCGCCTGTAGGCCCGGTGATGGCGAACAGGCCGGCGCTGGCCAGGGGCTCTGCGGTGAAGTCGATATCGATGGGGCCGGCCAGGGATGCCAGGTTCTTCAGGCGGATGGCGAGAATTTTCATGGCTGTTCCTCTTCGTGCAGCACGTCCTGCAGCAGCTCGGCGAAATCGGCCAGGGCCTGTTCGTCGACGGCGCTGCCGTAGGCCTGTTGCCAGGCGCGGCCGAACAGGTCCTGCGGGGTCATCTGGGCGAGTTCGACGAAGGCCTGTTCTTCGTCCTCCTCACGGCGGCTGCCGGCGTATTCGGCGCTGATGCGCACCAGGCGCACGGCCTTGCCCTGCAGGGCGGTTTCGATCTGCTGGCGCAGGTCTGGCTGGGGTTCATCCAGCAGCACGCGCACCTCCAGCCAGGGCTGGCGGTTGGGGTCTTCGAGCAGGTCGATCACCGGCAGGTCGGCAAGCTGTTCAAGCAGCTCGGCCAGCGGCGCCGGCCCGACCCGGCGCAGCGCCACCGCGCGCGGCACCAGGCGTGGCTCGACGCTGACCAATTGGCTGCCCTCCAGCTCCACCTCCAGCACCTGGTGCGGGTAGTTGATTTCGGCGAACGACAACGGGATTGGCGCGCCGCTGTAGCGAATGCGCTCCTCGCGGTTGACCTTCTGCGGCTTGTGCAGGTGGCCCAGGGCGACATAGCCGATGGCCTTGTCGAACAGCCGCGCCGGCAGCGCCTCGGCGTTGCCGATGATCAGGCTGCGCTCGGAGTCTTCGCTGATGCTGCCGCCGGCCATGTGCGCGTGGCTGATGGCCACCAGCGCCTGGTCCTTCTTGCGCTTTTTCAGCGCCGCCTCGATCAGTTGCTGGTGCACCTGGGTGATGCCCTGCAGGTAGTCATCCCCCAGCGCCGGGCCGGTCACCTCTGCCGGGCGCAGGAAGGGCAGGGCCAGGCACCAGGCCTCGACCTTGCCGCGGGCGTTGGTCAGCGGTATCAGCAAACGCTCGGCATCCAGCTGGCCTTCGTCGAGCCAGTGCACCCGGCCCAGGGCGTGGGTGCGCAGGCGGCGCATCAGCGGCGCCGGCAGCTCGATGCGCGAGCCGGAGTCGTGGTTGCCGGCGATCATCACGATATCCAGCTTGGGCTGTTGCTCGTGGGCCTGGACGATGAAGTCGTACAGGCGCTCCTGGGCTTTGACCGGCGGGTTGACGGTGTCGAAGATGTCGCCGGCAATCAGCAGCGCATCGGGCTGGCGCAGGCGCAACTGGCCCAGCAGCCAGTCGAAGAAGCAGGCATGTTCGAAGTCGCGTTCCTGGCCGTGCAGGCTCTGGCCCAGGTGCCAGTCGGAGGTGTGAAACAGACGCATGGGTGACCTGTTGATATCGAGTCGGGCGTGGCTTGAATGGGGGCTTGCAAGGGCGCGTATGGTAACCCAAGTCGGTGAGTTGCATGGGCAGTGCGAGGGTTTGCTTGTTGGTAAACCTTCAAGGTGATTAAATATTTTGAAACATGGATGTTTGTCTAAGTGCCCTCTTGCCCGATCTTCCCGCCCCTTTACGTTGCCTGCGCCATTGCGGATGCCATGGCCCGAGGCTTGCGCGTGGGTGAAACAAAGAGCGGCCTGCCCCTTTTAGCCCGTGGCGCCAGGGATGCGCGGCGTGCGATGCCCCTGATCCTTTGAAGGAACGAAAAATGGAAAGTACTCCAATGAGCAATGTCGACCTGAACAGCTACAAGCCCAAGTGGCAGGAGCGCTTCGCGTTCTTCGCGCAGAACGGCGACCCCTTCAGCTCGACGTTTAAAACTGCGTTCAAGGCCCTGCCGGCCGGCAAGCGCATCCTGATCAACCTGAACTTCATCGCCTTCTTCTTCGGCCCGATCTACCTGTTCGTGCTGGGCCTGTGGAAGAAAAATCTGTCGCTGCTGGGTATCTGCGTGCTGGTGGGTGCGGCGGACGGTATCTACGTGGGCGTCACCGGGCATGAGCTGCCGCAGGCGATCAACACGGGTCTGAATGTTGGCCTGGCCATGCTGTGGGGCATGACTGCCAACTACGCCTACTACCTCAAGGAAGTGAAGGGCCAGCAAAGCTGGAACCCGTTCGAGAAGTAAGCACCCCTGCACTTGTAGGAGCCGGCTTGCCGGCGATAGGGCCGTCAGCCCGGATGCACAGGCCGGGCCCATGTTTGCAGGCCCGGCCTCATCGCCGGCAAGCCGGCTCTTACAGGATCGCGCGCCGCGCTGGATAGCACCGGCTTCGCCGGTGTTCGCGGCTAAAGTCGCGCCCACAGAATCTTCGTTAAATCAACGAGTTGTGATTTATTCCATAGGCGCCAGCGTAGCGGTTGCCGGGTTATTTGGGATACAGCGGCGGCAAGTTGCCCGACTCACCGCCAGGGGCCAGCAACTGTTCGGCCGGCGGGATCGCCCCGATCGCCCGCCACAGCTCATCCCCGTGCCAGTATTGGCCACTTTCGCTGTACAACGCCCCGTTCAACCCATCCAGCGCATCCGACAGCGGCACGAAGCGCGCGGCCATTTCGGCCAGGGTTTCCGGCTGCTGGCGGGCCCAGGCGTCCAGCGCCTGGCGGGTGGCCTGGGGGTCGTTGGCCTGGCAGGCGCGCTTGAGGTCGTCCAGCAGCGTGCGCGGGCTCGGGCCGCTTTGCGCGGCGCGCAGCACCGCCGGTTGCGAGCGGGCGCGCCACCACAGGGCAAAACCGAGCAAGGTGGTCAGGGCGAACACCAGTGTCGCCAGTTGCCAGGGCCACAGCGGGCGTTGCCCGGCGTTGCTGTCGCCCACCGGGGTGTCGGCGCTCAGGGCCGGGTTGTCCTGCACGTTCAGGGTGCGGGCCGGCAGGCTGCTTTGCTCAAGGTGGTCTTCGAGGGTGTTCCACCAGGTGACTTCCAGCGCAGGCAATGCCAGCTCGCCGCTGTGGGTGGGCACCAGGGCCTCGCGCTCTTCGCGGTTGGCGAGCATGCCGCGCTCGGTGATCTCGTTGCGCAGCAACGGCTGGTCGGGGTAGCGGCGCAGGCCCGTGGCCTCGGTGGCCGGCAGCGGCGGCAACTGGGTGCTCGACAGGCCTTCGGCGCGCAGGGTCACGTTGCGGGTCAGCGAGTCGCCAATCTGCGTGGGCTGGCTGGCCGGGTCGGGGTTCCAGTGTTCTTCAAGGCTGAGGCTGCGGGCCGGCAGCCAGGGGCGGCCCTTGGGGTAGCTGGCCGGGATGGGCTTGACTGTCAGTTGCAGTGGCAGCGAACTGACCTGAACCTGGCGCCCGACCCGCGGGGTGCCGGCGGGTTGTTCGCCGTTGTCGGCGGCGGTGGCGGTAAAGTTCAGCGGCGGGATTTGCAACTGGCCGCTTTGTTGCGGGTAGAGCGCGTAGCGGGTTTCGATGACCCCGTGGCGCACGCCGTTGATGTCCTTTTCATAGGTGCGCGACTCGCCCAGCGGGTCGACCTTGGCGTTTTCCAGCTGCAGCGGGCTGAGGTTGCTGTCGTCGTACAGCGCCACCGAATGGTAGATGCGCAGGGTCAGTACGGCCTGGGCCTGCACGTACACCTCGGGGCTGTCGAGGGTGGCTTCGACGAACACCTGGGAGGCGATGTCCGGGCGCTGGCTGTCGGCCTGCTGCACTTGCAGGTCGATGGCCTGGCTGCGCGCGCTGCCCAGTTGCAGCTCGGGAATGCGCAGGCTGCCGCTGCGCCGCGGCAGCAGGGTGATGATCCAGCGGGTGCTGGCGCGGGTTTCGCCGTCGAGGCTGTGCAGGCTGTTGAGCTGGCGTGTGCCGCGCACCTCGAAGTCGCCCTCCAGCGTGCTCAGGTCGGGCTTGCCGAACTGGGTCACGTCCTGGCTTTCGAGGGTCAGCTCGAGGGTTTCACCTGCTTCCAGGCGGCTGCGGTCGACGCTGGCTTGCAGGGTCGGCTCGGCCAGGGCCGCAAGGCTGCACAGCAGGCCAAGTACAAAGACGCCGAAGCGACTCATCGTGAGGTTTCCTGATGCAATTGCTGTTCATACCAGAATTTGCGGCGCAGCAACTCGGCGGGGTTGTCGGGGATTTCCCGCAACCATTGCTCCAGGGCCTGGCGCTGTTCGGCGTCGAGGCTGGTGGATACCGGCCGCTGCGGCGGCTGGGTGACTGTATCGTCGTCGCCACCGGCAGTGCCCGGTGGTGCCTGGGTGTTGCTGGAGGCTTCGGCTGAGGCCTGGGCTTGCGCCTGGTCAGCGTTGCCCGGGGTGCCCTCGGCCTGGCTGCTGGCCGAGCTGCTGTTGCCTTCGGTCTGCTTGCCGGGGCTGCCCTGGGCATCGTCGTTGCCTGGCTGCTGTTCGGCCTTGGCTTCGCGCTGTTGCAACAATTGCTGCACCAAGGCCTGGTTGTCCAGCGCGGCCTTCAGGTCGGGCTGGCGCTCCAGGGCCTGCTCGTAAGCGTCCAGCGCCGCTTCCAGCTCACCGGCGCGGGCCAGGGCGTTGCCTCGATTGTAGTGGGCGGTGGCGTCGTTGCCCTGGGCAAAGGCGGCTGCGGCACCCTCGAAGTCACCGGCCTGGTACAGCGCCATGCCGCGCCACTGCGGGTCTTCGAAGTGCCGCGCGGCTGCGGCCGGTTGCTGGTGCTGCAACAGCTGCTGGCCTTGCTGGTCGGGGCGCAGCCACAGGTCGTTGAAGCCGAAAGCGTAGCTTTGTTGCGGCAATACCAGCAGCAGCGGCAGGCAGAACAGCCAGCCGCGCCGCCCGGCACAGGCGGCCAGCAGCAGTAACGGCAGCAGCAGCCAGTAGCCCTGGTCGGCCCAGCTGTCCAGTTGCACGGTCTGGCCGTCGTCGCGCAGCAGGCGCGGGTTGTCGAACAGCCCCAGGCCGCGCAGGTCGAGGTCGTCGATGCGGGCGTGGCGGTAACGTCCGCCGGTGCCGCTGACGAAGGCTTTGAGCGCGGCGCTGTCCAGGCGCGGCACAAGGATGGCGCCGTGCTCGTCCTTGAGGTACTCGCCGCTGGCCTGGCGGACCGGTGCGCCTTCGGCGCTGCCGATGCCCAGCATCAACAGGCTCGGGCCCTGGCGGCCGAGTGCCTTGACGATGCCGTCGCGCTCCTGCTCGCTCAGCGACGAGCCGATCAACAGCAGCCGGCCCTGGCCCAGGCCGCTCTGGGCCAGCAGCGCCAGGCCTTTTTGCACGGCAAAGTCGGCGCGCTGGCCGGGCTGCGGCATGATCGACGGGTCGACGGCCTCCAGCAGGTTGCGGGTGGTGCTCAAATCGTCCGACAGCGGCACCAGAGTGTGGGCGCTACCGGCATAGACGATCAGCGCGGTCTGGCTGTCGCTGCGGTGTTCGAGCAGGTCGAGGACCTTGCGCCGGGCCTGCTCCAGGCGGTTGGGGGCGCTGTCTTCGGCGAGCATCTGCGGGGTCAGCTCGAGCAGGATCACCAGCGGGTCGGCGGGGCGCTGGCGGGTTTCTTCCAGGCGCTGCCAGCTGGGGCCGAGCAGGGCCAGCACCACCAGCAGCCAGGCCAGGCCCAGGGCCACCCAGGGCAGCTTGCTGGTGCTGCCGCTGCCGCCACCCAGCAGCACGGCATGGAAGGGTTGCGGCAGAATCAGCTGCCAGCGCCCGGCGCGCTTGCGCCGGTGCCAGAGCTTGAACAGCAGCCAGCCGAGCAGCGGTATCACCAGCAGCCAGAGCGGGCGCAGCCATTGCGGCCAGAGGTCGATCATCGCCGCCTCCTCAGGCGCAGGCGCTTGAGGCGCTGGCGCCATTCCGGGTGGGGCTGCAGGAAGCGCGGCTTGCGCAGCAGGCGTTGCAGCAGGTTGTCCGGCCATTGCACGGCCACCACCAGCAGGACGCTGAGCAGCAGCGCCAGTGCCAGCGGCCAGGCATACAGCTCTTTGGCGGTGCGCGCCTGGGTGGGTTGCTGGGCCACCGGTTCCAGCTGGTCAAGGGTGTCGCCGATGGCGTTGAGCTCGGCGCCGTCATGGGCGCGGAAGTAGGCGCCGTGGGTGATGTCGGCGATCTCCTTGAGCGAGGCTTCGTCCAGGTCAAGGCTCGGGTTCAGCCCGAGCAGGCCCGGGGTGCCGCTGGCCTCGGGGTTGGCGCCGATGCCGATGGCATAGATGCGCACGCCTTCCTGCGCGGCCAGGCGGGCAGCGGTCAGCGGGTGGATCTGGCCGCCGTTGTTGGCGCCGTCGGTGATCAGGATCAGCACCCGGCTTTGTGCCGGGCGCTGGCGCAGGCGTTTGACGGCCAGGCCAATGGCGTCGCCGATGGCGGTGTTCTTGCCGGCGATGCCGATCTGCGCCTCGTCGAGGAAAGTGCGCACGGTGCGCCGGTCGAAGGTCAGCGGCGCTTGCAGGTAAGCCTGGCTGCCGAACAGTATCAGGCCGACGCGGTCGCCCTGGCGGTCCTGTAGAAAGTCGCCCATCAGCGCCTTGACCAGGTCGAGGCGGCTGATTTCGTCGTTTTGCCACTGCATGTCGGGGAAGTCCATGGAGCCGGACACATCCACCGCCACCAGCAGGTCGCGCCCGCTGGCTGACACCGGCACCGGGTCGCCCAGCCACTGCGGGCGGGCCGCAGCCAGCAACAGCAGCAGCCAGATCAGCACGAACGGCGCCTGCTGGCGCCAGGTTGGCAGGTTCAGCCGTGCGCGGCGCCCGGCCAGGCCTTCGAGCTCGTCAAGAAAGCCCACCTTGAGCACCGGCTCGCCGCTGTCGGCAGCCGGCAGCAGCAGGCGCGCCAGCCAGGGCAGCGGCGCCAGGGCGAACAACCAGGGCCAGGCCAGTTCAAACATGTTTGCGAATCCAGGTTTCCACCGCCTGGGCGAGCCCGACGATGGCCTTGTCGTCGAGTTTGCACTCGGGCTTGTAGGCGCCTTCGACCAGTACCATCCAGCGGGTCAGGCCTGCGGCCGGGCAGCGGTTGTCAAGAAACGCCAGCCACTGGCGGCCGTTTAGGGTATGGCTGTTGGCCCCGGGGTAGTGGTTGCGGCACAGGCGTTTGAGCAGCGCATTGATTTGCTGCAGCCAGGCCCCGGCCGGGGCGCCGTCGTAGGGGCGCGGCAGGCGGGCGAGTTCGGCCAGGGCTTCTATGCGCACCGGGTCCAGCGGAAGTTCTGCGCGCACCACCTTGCGCTTGCCCGGGCGCCATTTGCGCAGGCGCCAGCCGGTGTAGCCGAGCAGCGGCAGCAGGGCGAGCACTAGCCACCAGCCCGGGGCCGGCGGCCACAGGCCGATGGCCGGCGGGGCGATCAGCGGCTGCAGCTGGTCGAGCGGGTTCATTGGCCGCTCCGTGGCCGCTGGGCGTTCAGGTATTCGCGCAGTTGCTCGATCATCTCGCTTTGGGTGCTCAGCGGCATCAGCACCACGCGCAGTTTCTGCGCCAGCAGCTCCCAACGCTCGATACGCGCTTCGGCCTGTTCGCGGTAGGCCTGGCGCAGGCTGGCGTCGAGGGTGTCGAGCTCCAGCTGCGCGCCGCGCTGGGCGAAGCGCAGCAGGCCGGCGGCGGGCAGGGCGTGGTCGAGGGGGTCGCTGACTGGCAGCAGCAGCACGTCGCAGTGGCGCGAAAGCATGGCCAGGTGCTGCTCGACGCTGGCGCTGAGCGCGCGTTCGTCGCAAATGACGATGGCCAGGCTGCCGGGGCGCAGTACCTCGCGCGCCCGGCGCAGGGCAAGGCCCAGGCTGTCGGGTTGCGGCGTGGCCTCGGTGTGCAGGGCCTGGTTTATCCGCGCCAGGCGGTTGAGCAGTTGCAGCAGGCTCTGCTTGCTGCGCCGGGGCTTGATTTCGTGGTTTTCGTTGTCGCCGAACACCAGCCCGCCGATGCGGTCGTTGTGGCCCAGCGCCGCCCAGCCGAACAGCGCAGCGGCCTGGGCCGCCAGCACCGACTTGAACATCAGCCCCGAGCCGAAGAACAATCGCTGGCTCTGCTCGACCATGATGAAGATCGGCCGTTCGCGTTCTTCGTGGAACAGCTTGGTGTGGGGCTCCTGGGTGCGCGCGGTGACGCGCCAGTCGATATTGCGCACGTCGTCACCGGCCTGGTAAACGCGCACCTGGTCGAAGTCGACGCCGCGCCCGCGCAGCTTGGAGTGGTGCAGGCCCACCAGCGGGCTGCGCTGGCCGGGCCGCGAGAACAGCTGGATTTCGCGCACGCGGTGGCGCATGTCGATCAGTTCGGACAGGCCGATGCGGATGCCGGGCTCGGCCAGCTGCGAGGTGGGCATGGCGTCAGGCCACGGCGACCACGTCGAGGATGCGCTGCACCACGCGGTCCTGGTCGACCCCGGCGGCCTCGGCCTCGAACGAGAGGATGACACGGTGGCGCAGCACGTCGAACAGCACCGCCTGGATATCCTCGGGGCTGACGAAATCGCGCCCGGCCAGCCAGGCGTGGGCGCGGGCGCAGCGGTCGAGGGCGATCGAGCCGCGCGGGCTTGCGCCGTAGGCGATCCAGTCGGCCAGTTCGCTGTCGAACTTGGCTGGGGTGCGGGTGGCCATTACCAGTTGCACCAGGTATTCCTCTACCGCATCGGCCATGTACAGGCCGAGGATTTCCTTGCGCGCGGCGAAGATCGCCTGCTGGCTGACCCGCCGCTCGGGCTTGACTTCGCCGCCCAGCGCCTCGCCGCGGGCCTGCAGCAGGATGCGCCGCTCGACCGCAGCATCGGGGAAGCCGATTTTCACGTGCATCAGAAAACGGTCGAGCTGGGCTTCGGGCAGCGGGTAGGTGCCTTCCTGCTCGATGGGGTTTTGCGTGGCCATCACCAGAAACAGCGGCGACAGCTCGTAGGTGCTGCGCCCGACGCTGACCTGGCGCTCGGCCATGGCTTCGAGCAGCGCCGATTGCACCTTGGCCGGGGCACGGTTGATTTCGTCGGCCAGCACCAGGTTGTGGAAGATCGGCCCTTGCTGGAACACGAAGCTGCCGGTTTCGGGGCGGTAGATTTCGGTGCCGGTGATGTCGGCCGGCAGCAGGTCGGGGGTGAACTGGATGCGGTGGAACTGCGCCTCGATGCCTTCGGCCAGCTCTTTGATGGCCTTGGTCTTGGCCAGGCCCGGCGCACCCTCCAC
This sequence comes from Pseudomonas xanthosomatis, assembly GCF_019139835.1. Lineage (NCBI taxonomy): Bacteria > Pseudomonadati > Pseudomonadota > Gammaproteobacteria > Pseudomonadales > Pseudomonadaceae > Pseudomonas > Pseudomonas xanthosomatis. The sequence goes on from NZ_CP077075.1 coordinate 2,594,454, forward strand.
CAGCATGTGGCCGTCGGCCAGCAGCACGATCAGCAGGCGCTCGACCAGTTTTTCCTGGCCGAGAATCTGGGAGGAGAGAAAGGTGCGCAGCGCAATCAGCGCTTCACGATGTTCCATCGTCGACGGTTCCTGGGGATGGGCCTGGGCGCGCGGGGGCGGTTGCCGGGCAGAGGGCTGATACTTTAATCCATCCGGGGGGGTGGCGACCAATGGCGCTGGGTAAATATCGCGAAAAGGACGGGTAGGGGGCTAAAGGCTGCGGCTGGCGCTGATGTGGCCTTTGTACCTGCTGGTCGTTTTTGGTTTGGTTTTGAAATTTCTATGCGCATTCATTTGCTGTATTGACGCTTATTCACCTTTGCGCCCTTACGGCGCTGTAACCACGCAAAGGTGACGAAAAGCCGTCATCGTCAATGAATGCGCATACATCTCTAAAGACAGTCACCATAAAAACCCGACCCCGCCCCAACCCCATATCGAAAATTCCCCCACCCGAATCCACCTACCCCGATTCCCCCACCCCCACCCCCTGTCGCCTGCTGACCCCTTCAAATCATGAAGGAGCATGGCAATGAACCAGCAAACCACCATCCACATCGGCGTATTCTTCGACGGCACCGGCAACAACCAGGCCAACGCCACCACACCCCCCGGCAGCCCGGCCAACGGCAGTTACGCCAATGCCCGCAGCAACATCGCATTGCTGCATGAGTTGTACCCCACTGGCGAGGTGGGTGGGCGCCACCATCTGAAACTCTACGTACAGGGCATCGGCACCAACGAGGGCCAACCCGACTCGCTGTTCGCCCAGATCACTGGCCGTGGCGAATCGGGCGTGATGGCTCGGGTCGAACAGGCATTGGCCACCCTCGGCGAGCGGCTGGCCGCACAGTTGCAGGGCAGGGCGCGGCATCTGGCGTTCGACCTGTTCGGTTTCAGCCGCGGCGCCGCAGCCGCCCGGCACATGGCCAACCGCCTGGGTGCAGGCGAGGCAGGGTTGCCGGCGGCCCTGCAAGGCGAACGGTCGATCAACTTCATCGGCCTGTTCGACACGGTGGCAGCGATCGTCGCGCCCCTGCGCGGCAACTTCGACCCCGCCAATACACAGTACGACGGCTTGCGCCTTGGCCTGGGCAAGCACCAGGCGCGCCAGCACGTGCAACTGGTGGCCGGTGACGAGCTGCGGCGCAACTTCCCGCTGCTGCGCAGCGAAAACGACATCGTCGTGCCAGGGGTGCATTCCGACATTGGCGGCGGTTACCTGGAGTCGATGCGCGAGCAGGTATTGCTGAGCAAACCCTGTTCCAACCGCGTACCGCAAACGACGCCGGCCGAGCGCACGGCGGCCTATGCCGAGGCTGAGGCCCTGCTGGCTTCGGCCTTCGCCCACCTGGCCGACCCCAGGCCTCGGGTGCTGGCCTGGGAAGAGTCACTGGCAGGCAACCGGGCGAGCTGGGAAGTGGCCGAAAAAAAGGTCTACGCCGCGGTGTACCGGGAACGTGAGGTGTACGGGCACTTGTCCCGGGTCTACCTGAGCATCATGCGCGAATTGGCGGTGCGCGCAGCGGTACCGCTTGCGGCGCTCGGGCATGACCCGGCGCACCAACTGCCCGCGGAGCTGCAGCCGTTGAGCCGCAAGCTGCATGACTACGCGCTGGGCGCCTGCCCGGCATTGCAGTTCACTGAAGGGGAAGACGCGCTGCTGCGCGGCAAATACGTGCATACCTCGGCGCACTGGAATGCGTTCAAGGGCTTGCGCAACAGTGCGCTGGACTACCTCTACGTCGACCGGCCAGCGCAGGCGGGCCGGGTGATGCACGACAACCCTGTAGCCTAGGCTCAGAGCTCGCTGATGAAGGTGCCGGTACCGTCGAGGATGTTGCGCAGGGTCAGCGCCACCTCTTCCAGGTCGGTGCCGGCCGAGGTCAGCAAGATTTCCAGGCTGTCATCGCCTTTGAGCGCATCGCGGTCGCCGGCCGCCACTTCGATCAGCAGGCGCTGGGCGCCCAGGGTCACCTTCAGGCCGTCCAGCGTCGAGGGCTCGTCGTCCAGGGTCAGGTCGACGGTGTCTTCGTCCGGGTAGCGGGTCAGCAAGAACATCTGGCCCTTGTCGCTGTGGCAGCACAGGGTCGCCATGTTGTCTTCCTCGTCATCGCAAGGGGTGGCGAAGAGCAGGGCGGTTTTCAGTTGCATGGCGTGGCCTGTGTTCGGGGAATAGGCCGCCATGCTACCGCGTCGATTGCGTCGGGGGTATGCCGGTAGGGCAATTGTGTTGTGCTGGAGGTACAGGCCTTATCGCCGGCAAGCCGGCGCCTGCAGGGGCCGGGGTTGCGGTCTTGACCGAATATGTCGCAGCGCTGCAAGCCTCGGTGACCGTTCAGTCGTTAAGCTGCGCCATCGGTGGATGTGCGCAAACGCACGTTCAGCGCCTGGTTTACCGTCCGGCTTGCTACGGGTTGGCTATCGTTGATCCGTACACGGCGGACCTACGCGACGCTTCACCTATAACAAAGCCCAAGCGGAGTACCACAGATGGCGTTTTTCACCGCAGCCAGCAAAGCCGACTTCCAGCACCAACTGCAAGCAGCCCTGGCCCAGCACATCAGCGAGCAGTCCCTGCCACAAGTGGCACTGTTCGCCGAACAGTTCTTCGGCATCATCTCTCTGGACGAACTCACCCAGCGCCGGCTGTCCGACCTCGCCGGCTGCACGCTTTCCGCCTGGCGCATCATCGAGCGCTTCGACCCGGCGCAACCCCAGGTGCGGGTCTACAACCCTGATTACGAACGCCACGGCTGGCAGTCCACCCACACGGTGGTGGAGGTGCTGCACCACGACCTGCCGTTTCTGGTCGACTCGGTGCGCACCGAGCTCAACCGCCGCGGCTACAGCATCCACACCCTGCAAACCACTGTGCTCAGCGTGCGCCGCGGCGCCAAGGGCGAGCTGCTCGAACTGCTGCCCAAGGGCACGCAAGGCGAGGGCGTGGGCCATGAGTCGCTGATGTACCTGGAAATCGACCGCTGCTCCAACCCGGCCGAACTCGTCACCCTGGCCAAGGAGCTGGAACAGGTGCTGGCCGAGGTGCGCGGCGTGGTTGCCGACTTCGAGCCGATGAAAGCCAAGATTCGCCAGTTGCTCGAGCTGGTCGAGCAGAACGCCTTTGGCCCTGCGCAGAACGACAAGGCCGAGGTACAAAGCTTCCTGTCGTGGTTGCTGGACAACCACTTCACCTTCCTCGGCTACGAGGAATTCACCGTCGAGTCCGACGCCGACGGCGGCCACCTGAAGTACGACGAGGGCTCGTTCCTCGGCCTGACCCGCTTGCTGCGCGCAGGGCTGGGCGCCGATGACCTGCGCATCGAGGACTACGCCGTCGCCTACCTGCGCGAGCCGCGCCTGCTGTCGTTCGCCAAGGCCTCGCAACCGAGCCGCGTGCACCGCCCGGCCTACCCGGACTACGTGTCGATCCGCCAGATCGACGCCGACGGCAAGGTCATCAAAGAGTGCCGCTTCATGGGCCTGTACACCTCGTCGGTGTACGGCGAGAGCGTGCACACCATCCCCTACATCCGCGGCAAGGTCGCTGAAGTGGAGCGCCGCTCGGGCTTCGACGCCAAGGCGCACCTGGGCAAGGAGCTGGCCCAGGTGCTCGAGGTGCTGCCCCGCGACGACCTGTTCCAAACGCCCATCGACGAGCTGTTCACCACGGCCATGTCGATCGTGCAGATCCAGGAACGCAACAAGATCCGCGTGTTCCTGCGCAAGGACCCTTACGGCCGCTTCTGCTACTGCCTGGCCTACGTGCCACGGGAAATCTACTCCACCGAAGTGCGCCAGAAGATCCAGCAGGTGCTGATGGAGCGCCTTAAGGCCACCGACTGCGAGTTCTGGACCTTCTTCTCCGAGTCGGTGCTGGCCCGTGTGCAGCTGATTCTGCGGGTCGACCCGAAAAACCGCATCGAAATCGACCCGCAGCAGCTGGAAAACGAAGTGGTGCAGGCCTGCCGTTCGTGGCAGGACGACTTCTCGGCGCTGGTGGTGGAAAACTTCGGCGAGGCCCAGGGCACCAATATCCTCGACGACTTCCCCAAAGGTTTCCCGGCCGGCTACCGCGAGCGTTTTGCCGCGCACTCGGCGGTGGTCGACATGCAGCATGTGCTGGGCTTGTCCGAGGCCAAGCCGCTGGCCATGAGCTTCTACCAGCCGCTCACGCAGTTGGGTGAACGCCAGTTGCATTGCAAGCTGTACCACGCCGATACGCCGCTGGCGCTGTCGGACGTGCTGCCGATCCTGGAAAACCTCGGCCTGCGCGTGCTCGGCGAGTTCCCCTACCGCCTGCGCCACGCAAGCGGGCGCGAGTTCTGGATTCACGACTTCGCCTTCACCTACAGCGAAGGCCTGAACCTGGATATCCAGCAGCTCAACGATACGTTCCAGGACGCCTTCGTTCACATCGTCAAGGGCGACGCCGAAAACGACGCCTTCAACCGCCTTGTGCTCACCGCCGGCCTGCCGTGGCGCGATGTGGCGTTGCTGCGCGCCTACGCCCGCTACCTCAAGCAGATCCGCCTGGGCTTTGACCTGGGTTACATCGCCAGCACCCTGAACAACCATACCGACATCGCCCGCGAGCTGACCCGGTTGTTCAAGACCCGCTTCTACCTGGCGCGCAAGCTCACCCAGGAAGACCTCGACGACAAGCAGCTGCGCCTGGAACAGGCCATCCTCACCGCCCTGGACGACGTCCAGGTGCTCAACGAGGACCGCATCCTGCGCCGCTACCTGGACCTGATCAAGGCCACCCTGCGCACCAACTTCTACCAGCCGGACGCCAACGGCCAGAACAAGTCGTACTTCAGCTTCAAGTTCAACCCCAAGCTGATCCCCGAGCTGCCCAAGCCGGTGCCCAAGTTCGAAATTTTCGTCTATTCGCCACGGGTCGAGGGCGTGCACCTGCGCTTTGGCAATGTCGCCCGCGGCGGCCTGCGCTGGTCGGACCGCGAGGAAGACTTCCGCACCGAAGTGCTGGGCCTGGTCAAGGCGCAGCAGGTGAAGAACTCGGTCATCGTGCCGGTGGGCGCCAAGGGCGGCTTCCTACCGCGGCGCCTGCCGCTGGGCGGCAGCCGCGACGAGATCGCCGCCGAGGGCGTGGCGTGCTACCGCATCTTCATCAGCGGCCTGCTCGACATCACCGACAACCTCAAGGACGGCGGTGTGGTGCCGCCGGCCAACGTGGTGCGCCATGACGATGACGACCCGTACCTGGTGGTGGCGGCGGACAAAGGCACCGCGACTTTCTCCGACATCGCCAACGGCATCGCCATCGACTACGGCTTCTGGCTGGGCGACGCCTTCGCCTCGGGCGGCTCGGCCGGTTACGATCACAAGAAGATGGGTATCACTGCCCGTGGCGCCTGGGTCGGCGTGCAACGCCACTTCCGCGAACGCGGCATCAACGTGCAGCAAGACCCGGTCACCGTCATCGGCGTTGGCGACATGGCCGGTGACGTGTTCGGCAACGGCCTGCTGATGTCCGACAAGCTGCAACTGGTGGCGGCGTTCAACCACCTGCACATCTTCATCGACCCCAACCCGGAGCCTGCCAGCAGCTTCAAGGAGCGTCAGCGCCTGTTCGACCTGCCGCGCTCGGCCTGGAGTGACTACGACACCAGCATCATGTCCGAAGGCGGCGGGATCTTCCCGCGCAGTGCCAAGAGCATCGCCATCAGCCCGCAGATGAAGGAACGCTTCGCCATCGAGGCCGACCGCCTGACCCCGACCGAGCTGCTGCACGCGCTGCTCAAGGCGCCGGTGGACCTGCTGTGGAACGGCGGTATCGGTACTTACGTCAAGGCCAGCACTGAAAGCCACGCCGATGTCGGCGACAAGGCCAACGATGCCCTGCGGGTCAATGGCAACGAACTGCGCTGCAAGGTGGTGGGCGAGGGCGGCAACCTGGGCATGACCCAGTTGGGCCGTGTCGAGTTCGGCCTGCACGGCGGCGCCACCAACACCGACTTCATCGACAACGCCGGTGGCGTGGACTGCTCCGACCACGAGGTCAACATCAAGATCCTGCTCAACGAAGTGGTGCAGGGTGGCGACATGACCGAGAAGCAGCGCAACCAGCTGCTGGGCAGCATGACCGACGAGGTTGCGGCCCTGGTGCTGGGCAACAACTACAAGCAAACCCAGGCGCTGTCGCTGGCCGCCCGTCGCGCCCGCGAGCGGATCGCCGAGTACAAGCGGCTGATGGCCGACCTCGAAGGCCGCGGCAAACTGGACCGCGCCATCGAGTTCCTGCCCAGCGAAGAGCAACTGGCCGAGCGCCTGGCCGCAGGCCAGGGCCTGACCCGTGCCGAGCTGTCGGTGCTGATCTCGTACAGCAAGATCGACCTCAAGGAGCAGTTGCTCAAGTCGTTGGTGCCCGACGATGACTACCTCACCCGCGACATGGAAACCGCGTTCCCGCCGTCGCTGGTGAGCAAGTTCGCCGAGGCCATGCGCCGCCACCGCTTGAAGCGCGAGATCGTCAGCACCCAGATCGCCAACGACCTGGTCAACAACATGGGCATCACCTTCGTTCAGCGCCTGAAGGAGTCCACCGGCATGAGCCCGGCCAACGTGGCCGGTGCCTATGTCATCGTGCGCGACATCTTCCACCTGCCGCACTGGTTCCGTCAGATCGAGGCGCTGGACTACCAGGTGCCGGCAGAGGTGCAGCTGACGCTGATGGACGAGCTGATGCGCCTGGGCCGCCGCGCCACCCGCTGGTTCCTGCGCAGCCGGCGCAACGAGCAGGATGCGGGCCGCGACGTCGCCCACTTCGGGCCGAAGATCGCCCAGCTGGGGCTCAAGCTCGACGAGCTGCTGGAGGGCCCGACCCGCGAACGCTGGATGATCCGCTACCAGGGCTTTGTCGAGGCCGGTGTACCGGAGTTGCTGGCGCGCATGGTGGCCGGCACCAGCCACCTGTACACCTTGCTGCCGATCATCGAGGCGGCCGACGTTACCGGCCATGACCCGGCGCAGGTGGCCAAGGCGTTCTTTGCCGTGGGCAGCTCGCTGGACCTGACCTGGTACCTGCAGGAAATCAGCAACCTGCCGGTGGAAAACAACTGGCAGGCCCTGGCCCGCGAGGCGTTCCGCGACGATATCGACCTGCAGCAACGGGCGATTACCATCTCGGTGCTGCAGATGGCCGATGCCCCGCAGGACATGGATGAGCGCGTGGCGCTGTGGTGCGAGCAGCACCGGGTGATGGTCGAGCGCTGGCGCGCGATGCTCGACGACTTGCGCAATGCCACCGGCACCGACTATGCGATGTACGCGGTGGCCAACCGCGAGCTGGTCGACCTGGCCATGAGCGGGCAGGTGGCGGCGCTGCCGTCCTGAGCTGTGCAGCTTGAAATGAAAAAGCCCCGGCAGTGATGCCGGGGTTTTTTTGTGTGCGGCCCCCCTGTAGGAGCGGCCTTGTGTCGCGAAAGGGCTGCGTAGCAGCCCCAGGATCTCGGCATCATGCAGAATCGCCGGGGCTGCTTTGCAGCCCTTTCGCGGCACAAGGCCGCTCCTACAGGGGGCCGCGTTGGCAGGGGCTTACTTGAACCGCCGCTCGACCCCTTTCTCCACCAGAATCTTCGCCGAAATTTCCTCCACCGAAAAATGCGTGGAATTGATGTTGGGAATGTTCTCCCGGCGGAACAGGTTTTCCACCTCGCGCACCTCGAACTCGCACTGGGCGAAGCTCGAATAGCGGCTGTTGGGCTTGCGCTCGTGGCGGATGGCGGTGAGGCGGTCGGGGTCGATGGTCAGGCCGAACAGCTTGTGCTGGTGCTTCTTCAGCACTGCCGGCAGTTGCAGACGCTCCATGTCGTCCTCAGTAAGCGGGTAGTTGGCGGCGCGGATGCCGAACTGCATGGCCATGTACAGACAGGTCGGGGTCTTGCCGCAACGCGACACGCCCACCAGGATCAGGTCGGCCTTGTCGTAGTAGTGGGTGCGCGCGCCGTCGTCGTTGTCGAGGGCGAAGTTCACCGCCTCGATGCGCTCCATGTAGTTGGAATTGCCGCCGATGGAGTGAGACTTGCCCACCGAATACGACGAATGGGCGGTCAATTCCTGCTCGAGCGGGGATAAAAACGTCGAGAAGATGTCGATCATGAAGCCATTGGATGTGGCCAGGACTTCGCGGATGTCCTGGTTGACGATGGTATCGAAGATGATCGGGCGTACCCCGTCGCGCTCGGCGGCCATGTTGATTTGCTGAACCATGGCCCGGGCCTTGTCCAGCGAGTCGATGTAGGGACGAGTGAATTTATTGAACGGAATGCTCTCGAATTGAGCGAGCAGGCTTTGCCCCAGGGTCTCTGCCGTGATGCCGGTGCCGTCGGAGATGAAGAACGCGGTTCGTTTCATTTGCGCCAGGGGCCTTAAGCTGCTGAATGTTTCTGGATATGATAGGTTCGGTTTGCCGAACGCGGTTGCTCGGCATTCTCACTTATTTTCCAGGTCCAGGCCACCAGCGCCCGGCCCAGTCGCAGAGCCGACAGGCGGGCGCCATTGAGCTTTTCCAACACAGTTAGTGGAGAGATCACCTTGGTAGAGTACGTAGTTTCCCTCGATAAGCTCGGCGTCCATGATGTGGAGCATGTGGGGGGCAAGAACGCATCCCTGGGCGAGATGATCAGCAATCTTGCCGGCGCCGGCGTATCGGTGCCGGGCGGCTTTGCCACTACGGCTCAGGCGTACCGCGACTTCCTCGAGCAGAGCGGCCTGAACGACAAGATCCACGCCGCGCTCGACGCGCTGGATGTCGATGACGTCAACGCCCTGGCCAAGACCGGCGCGCAAATCCGTCAGTGGGTCATGGAGGCCGAGTTCCCGGCGCGCCTGGACGCCGAGATCCGCACCGCCTTCGCCGAAATGGCAGGCGGCAACGACAACATGGCCGTGGCCGTGCGCTCCTCGGCCACTGCCGAAGACCTGCCGGACGCCTCGTTCGCCGGCCAGCAGGAAACTTTCCTCAACATCCGCGGCGTCGACAACGTCATCCGCGCGGCCAAGGAAGTGTTCGCCTCGCTGTTCAACGACCGCGCCATCTCCTACCGCGTGCACCAGGGCTTCGACCACAAGCTGGTCGCCCTGTCGGCCGGCGTGCAGCGCATGGTCCGCTCCGAAACCGGCACCGCCGGCGTGATGTTCACCCTGGACACCGAGTCGGGCTTCCGCGATGTGGTGTTCATCACCGGCGCCTACGGCCTGGGCGAAACCGTGGTGCAGGGTGCGGTCAACCCCGACGAATTCTACGTGCACAAGAACACCCTGCAGGCCGGCCGCCCGGCCATCCTGCGCCGCAACCTGGGCAGCAAGGCGATCAAGATGGTCTATGGCGAAGAAGCCAAGGCCGGCCGTTCGGTCAAGACCGTCGAGGTTGACCGTGCTGAGCGTGCGCGCTTCTGCCTGAGCGACGACGAAGTCGTTGATCTGGCCAAGCAAGCCATGATCATCGAGCAGCACTACCAGCGCCCGATGGACATCGAGTGGGCCAAGGACGGTGACGACGGCAAGCTGTACATCGTTCAGGCACGCCCTGAAACGGTGAAGAGCCGCGCCAGCGCCAATGTGATGGAGCGCTACCTGCTTAAAGAGAAGGGCACCGTACTGGTCGAAGGCCGCGCCATCGGCCAGCGCATCGGCGCCGGCAAGGTCCGCGTGATCAACGACGTGTCCGAAATGGACAAGGTGCAGCCGGGCGACGTGCTGGTGTCGGACATGACCGACCCGGACTGGGAACCGGTGATGAAGCGCGCCAGCGCCATCGTCACCAACCGCGGCGGGCGTACCTGCCACGCGGCGATCATCGCCCGTGAGCTGGGTATCCCGGCGGTGGTCGGTTGCGGCAACGCCACCCAGGTGCTCAAAGACGGCCAGGGCGTGACTGTGTCCTGCGCCGAAGGCGACACCGGCTATATCTTCGAAGGGGAGCTTGGCTTCGACATCCGCCAGAACTCGGTGGACGCCATGCCGGAGCTGCCGTTCAAGATCATGATGAACGTCGGCAACCCGGACCGCGCCTTCGACTTCGCCCAACTGCCCAACGAAGGTGTGGGGCTGGCGCGGCTTGAGTTCATCATCAACCGCATGATCGGCGTGCACCCCAAGGCGCTGCTGAACTACGCAGGCCTGCCGCCGGAGCTTAAAGACAGCGTCGACAAGCGCATTGCCGGCTACAACGACCCGGTCGGCTTCTATGTCGAGAAGCTGGTCGAGGGCATCAGCACCCTGGCGGCGGCCTTCTACCCGAAAAAGGTCATCGTGCGCCTGTCGGACTTCAAGTCCAACGAGTACGCCAACCTGATCGGCGGCAAACTGTACGAGCCGGAAGAAGAAAACCCGATGCTGGGCTTCCGTGGCGCTTCGCGCTACATCAGCGAGTCGTTCCGTGACTGCTTCGAGCTTGAGTGCCGTGCGCTGAAGCGCGTGCGCAACGAGATGGGCCTGACCAACGTCGAGATCATGGTGCCGTTCGTGCGCACCCTGGGCGAGGCCAGCCAGGTGGTCGACCTGCTCGCCGAAAACGGCCTGGCCCGTGGCGACAACGGCCTGCGCGTGATCATGATGTGCGAGCTGCCGTCCAACGCCATTCTGGCCGAAGAGTTCCTCGAGTACTTCGACGGCTTCTCGATCGGCTCGAACGACCTGACCCAGCTGACCTTGGGCCTGGACCGCGATTCGGGCATCATCGCCCACCTGTTCGATGAGCGAAATCCAGCGGTGAAGAAGCTGCTGGCCAACGCCATTGCCGCCTGCAACAAGGCCGGCAAGTACATCGGCATCTGCGGCCAGGGGCCCTCGGACCACCCGGACCTGGCCAAGTGGCTGATGGAACAGGGCATCGAAAGCGTGTCGCTGAACCCGGACTCGGTACTCGAGACCTGGTTCTTCCTGGCCGAGGGCCAGGGCGCGGCCTGATGTACTGATCGGGGGCGCGTGCCGCGCCTCTGAATCGATTCGTGGGAGCGGGCTTGCCCCGCGATGGCGTCAGCGCCGACACTAATGTCGCCTGGCCTGACGCCATCGCGGGGCAAGCCCGCTCCCACGTTTTCATCTTCTAAAAGTTTGTGAACCCATGCAAAGCAGCAGCACCCAATTCCCCGTCGCGTTGCTCAGTGCCGAGCGCCGCGGCGACCTCAGCGAAGACGTCTACCGGATCAAGGCCGGCAACAGCCCCGATGCCAGCGTCGAAATTGCCGTTACCCGCCTGGGCCTTGCCGACCAGAGCCGTGCCCAGGGCGCGCCGGTCATTCTCCTGCATGGCAGCTTTTCCAACCGGCGGTTCTGGTTCTCGCCCAAGGGCGTGGGCCTTGGCGCCTACCTGGTGCGCGCCGGGTTCGATGTTTGGGTCCCGGAAATGCGCGGCCACGGCCTGTCGCCGCGCAATCGTGACTGGCGCCACAACCAGGTGGCCGACTACGCCCGCTACGATTTGCCGGTAATCGGTGCCTTCGTGCACGAGCAAACCGGCCAGGCGCCACACTGGCTGGGCCACTCGTTGGGCGGCACCACACTCGCCGCTGCCTTGGGCGGCGGTTACCTGGAGCCGCAGCGGGTGGCCAGCGCGGCGTTGTTCGGCGCCCAGGTCAGCCGGGTTTACTGGCCCTTGAAAGTGCCGCCGGTGGCCTGGGGGGCGAAGCTGCTGCTCAAGCGCTTTGCGCAGATTTCCGGCAGCCGGCTCAAGCGTGGCCCGGAAGACGAGCCGATCGGCCTTGCGCTGGAGAGCCTGCGCTGGAACGGCCTGTTCGGGCGCTTTGGCGACAAGCACAGTGACTGGTGGGCGGGCCTGGCCGAGGTCGAGGTGCCGTTGCTGGCGGTGGCCGGTGCCGGTGACTTCCAGGACCCGGTATGGGCTTGTCGCAAGCTATTCGAGCAGTTTGGTGGCGACAGCAAGCAGTTCTTGCGCCTGGGGCGCGAGGAAGGTTTCGATGCTTTCGGGCATGTCGACATGCTGGTCAGCAAGGCGGCGCAGGCACAGGTGTGGCCGCTGGTGGCACGCTGGCTGAGCGACCCGCGGCTGGCGGTGCATCCGTCGACCGTGGTGGCTGAGCCGGTGGCGGTCGCCTGAGCGGGCTCTTCGCGGGCAAGCCCGCTTCCACAGGGTTGTGCAAACCTGTGGGAGCGGGCTTGCCCGCGAAGAGGGCGGCACCGGCAAACACCAAACTGACTGCCTGGTCCCGGATGACTGCCGTGCCCTGGCGGTGTAGCCTTGCCCTCACATCCGCTTTCGTTGTGACTGACAGGAGCTTCCCATGCAGCATTACGTAACGCCTGACCTCTGCGACGCCTACCCGGACCTGGTGCAGGTGCTCGAACCCATGTTCAGCAACTTCGGTGGCCGCGACTCCTTCGGTGGCCAGATCGTCACCATCAAGTGCCATGAAGACAACTCGCTGGTCAAAGAGCAGGTTGAGCTCGACGGCAAGGGCAAGGTGCTGGTGGTTGACGGCGGCGGTTCGCTGCGCCGGGCGCTGCTGGGTGACATGCTGGCTGAAAAGGCCGCCAAGAATGGCTGGGAAGGCCTGGTGATCTACGGCTGCGTACGCGATGTCGATGTGCTGATCCAGACCGACGTCGGTGTGCAAGCCCTGGCCAGCCACCCGCTGAAGACCGACAAGCGCGGTATCGGTGACTTGAACGTTGCGGTGACCTTCGCCGGCGTGACCTTCCGCCCGGGTGAATACCTCTATGCCGACAACAACGGCGTGATCGTCTCGCCAAGCCCGCTGAAAATGCCGGAGTGACGCGCCGCGCGCGCTGATGGAGCTTTGATGTTCGAGGAAGACAACGCGCAGTGGGGCCTGGTGCATGCCCTGGTGCTCGACGGGAAGGGCGGCGCACGGTCCATCGCCCGCACCGAGCTGGACGGCCTGCAGTTGCAGGCCCAGGAAAGCCTGTGGTTGCACTGGGACCGCAGCCACCCCCAGACACGCACCTGGCTGCTGCAGGACAGTGGCCTGAGTGCGTTTGCCTGTGACCTGCTGCTGGAAGAGAACACCCGCCCGCGCCTGTTGCAGATGGCCGACGAGCAGATGCTTTTGTTCCTGCGCGGGGTCAACCTCAACCCCGGTGCCGAGCCCGAAGACATGGTCTCGGTACGCATCTTTGCCGAGGCGCGGCGGGTGATCTCGTTGCGCCTGCGGCCGTTGCGCGCCAGTGACGAGGTGTTGCAGCAACTTGAAGAGGGCAGGGGGCCGAAGTCGGCCTCTGAACTGTTGTTGTTGATGGGCGAACTGCTGACTGAAAAGGTCCAGGCGCTGGTCAGCGACCTGTCCGAGGCCGTCGATGAAGAAGAAGAGAAGGTGGAAGCCGACGAACGGTATACGCCCGAGCACGGCAGCTTGCAGCAGATACGCCGTCGCGCCGCCGGTCTGCGCCGCTTTCTGGCGCCGCAACGGGACATATACGCACAGCTGTCGCGCAACAAGTGCAGCTGGTTCGCCGACCCCGACGGCGACTACTGGAACGAGCTGAACAACAGCCTGATCCGCTACCTCGAAGAGTTGGAGCTGGCCCGCGAGCGCGCTGCACTGGTACTGGAGAGCGAGGACCGGCGGCGCAGCGAGCGGATGAACCGGACCATGTACCGCTTCGGCATCATCACCTGCATCTTCTTGCCCATGAGCTTCGTTACCGGTTTGCTGGGGATCAACGTGGGCGGGATTCCGGGCTCCAGCAGCCCATATGGCTTCTTGTTCGCCAGCCTGATCGTGCTGGGGCTGGCAGTGGGGCAGTGGTGGTTGTTCCGCAGGTTGCGGTGGGTATAGACAGCCTGCACCTGTGCCGGCCTCTTCCCGGGCAAGCCCGCTCCCACAGGGTTTGCGTAATGGTGTGGGAACGGGCTCGCCCGCGAAGAAGCCGGCTCAGATCGATTTTGCAACCTGTGCCCGTGGGCAATGTGTGACCGATTGCCCGGCCACCTCGTCTCTGACTGACACTGCGTGAGGTGCACATGCACGATCCGTTCGAAGAATCCCTGCGTGACCTGCTCAAGGCGTCGCCGTCCGGCCAGGACCGTGACGACGCCGCTTGCCTGGGCCGCGTACTCAAGACCGCCAACCGCCAGGTGGGCGCGGGCGATCTGTTCAGCCTGCTTGGCCGTTGGAGCCAGGCGCTGCTGATCGCCGTCAACAATGGCTCGGCGCATGTTGCGCCGGTGCGACGCAACGCTACCCGCAAACCTGCCGCTGGCAGCACTGTAGATAAGGCCGATTGAATATGGAACTCGATCTCTGGACCCAGAGTCTGGTCACCGCCATGACTGCCCTTTGGACCAAGGTGGCGAACTTCATCCCCAACCTGTTCGGCGCGCTGGTGGTGGTGCTGTTGGGCTTCGTCGTGGCGAAGCTGCTGGACACCCTGTTGTCGAAACTGCTTGCCAAGTTTGGCCTGGACCGCCTGATGAGCGGCACCGGGCTGACTAAAATGCTGGCCCGGGTCGGCATCCAGGTACCCATCTCGACCCTGATCGGCAAGATCGTCTACTGGTTCGTGCTGCTGATCTTCCTCGTCTCTGCCGCCGAATCCCTCGGCCTTGAGCGGGTTTCGGCCACGCTCGACATGCTTGCCCTGTACCTGCCCAAGGTGTTCGGCGCAGCGCTGGTGCTGCTGGCCGGCGTGCTGCTGGCCCAGGTGGCCAACGGCCTGACCCGCGGCGCAGCCGAAGGCATTGGCCTTGAGTACTCGGCGGGCTTGGGGCGTATCGTCCAGGGGCTGGTGATCATCATCGCCATCTCGGTGGCGATCAGCCAGCTGGAGGTCAAGACCGACCTGCTCAACCACGTGATCGTCATCGGCCTGATTACCGTTGGTCTGGCCGTTGCGCTGGCCATGGGCCTGGGCAGCCGTGAAATTGCTGGGCAGATTCTGGCCGGCATTTACGTGCGTGAACTCTACCAGGTGGGCCAGCACGTGCAGATTGGCGAGGTCGAAGGCCACATCGAGGAGATCGGCACGGTCAAGACGGTGCTGCTGACCGATGAGGGCGAGCTGGTGTCGCTGTCCAACCGTGTATTGCTCGAGCAACGCGTGAATAGCCGCTGAGCGAGCAAAAGCTGTTAATGTATGCCGCCGCAAAATTCGGCCCCGACGGGCCGAGCGGCGACATTGACCTGACTGTCGGCCTGAACCGTTTGAACAAAGACCACTCGCCGCCCATGCGCTACGACCCCCGAGCACTCACCGACGAGGAGTTGGTGGCGCGTTCGCATGAGGAGCTGTTTCACGTTACCCGCGCCTATGAAGAGCTCATGCGGCGCTACCAGCGCACGCTGTTCAACGTGTGTGCGCGTTATTTGGGGAACGACCGCGATGCCGACGATGTCTGTCAGGAGGTGATGCTGAAAGTGTTGTACGGGTTGAAGAACTTCGAGGGCAAATCCAAGTTCAAAACCTGGCTCTACAGCATCACCTACAACGAATGCATCACCCAGTACCGCAAGGAGCGTCGCAAGCGACGGTTGATGGATGCCCTGAGCCTGGACCCTGTCGAAGAGGCGTCCGAGGACAAGGCACCGAAGCCTGAAGAAAAAGGCGGGCTGGATAAATGGCTGGTGCACGTCAACCCGATCGACCGTGAAATCCTGGTGCTGCGATTTGTCGCGGAGCTGGAATTCCAGGAGATCGCCGACATCATGCACATGGGCCTGAGCGCCACGAAAATGCGTTACAAACGTGCGCTCGACAAGCTTCGCGAGAAATTTGCAGGCCTGACTGAAACTTAGTGGCCAGCAAATAGCTCAAACGAATCGGCGAGTTCTGCTAGACTTGCCGTCGAGTTGTCCCCCGGATTTTGGTGGGACTGCTTAACTATCACCAGATGGGGATTTAACGGATGAAATTGAAAAACACCTTGGGCTTGGCCATTGGTTCGCTTGTAGCTGCCGCTTCGTTCGGCGCTCTGGCACAAGGTCAAGGCGCCGTTGAGGTTGAAGGCTTCTACAAGAAAGAATTCTTCGACAGCCAGCGCGACTTCAAAAACGACGGCAACCTGTTCGGCGGCTCGATCGGTTACTTCCTGACCGACGACGTTGAACTGCGTCTGGGCTACGACGAAGTGCACAACGCTCGTGGCGACGACGGCAAGAACATCAAGGGCTCGAACACCGCCCTGGACGCCGTTTACCACTTCAACAACCCGTACGACGCCATCCGTCCGTACGTATCGGCAGGTTTCTCGCACCAGTCCCTGGGCCAGACCGGCCGTGGCGGTCGTAACCAGTCGACCTTCGCCAACGTTGGCGCTGGCGCCAAGTGGTACATCACCGACATGTTCTACGCCCGTGCCGGCGTTGAAGCCCAGTACAACATCGACCAGGGTGACACCGAGTGGGCCCCGAGCGTTGGTGTTGGCCTGAACTTCGGCGGTAGCCCGAAGCACGCCGAAGCCGCTCCTGCTCCAGTAGCAGAAGTTTGCTCCGACAGCGACAACGACGGCGTTTGCGACAACGTCGACAAGTGCCCGGACACCCCGGCCAACGTCACCGTTGACGCCGATGGCTGCCCGGCTGTTGCCGAAGTCGTTCGCGTTGAGCTGGACGTCAAGTTCGACTTCGACAAGTCGGTCGTCAAGCCAAACAGCTACGGCGACATCAAGAACCTGGCTGACTTCATGAAGCAGTACCCGCAGACCACCACCACCGTGGAAGGTCACACTGACTCCGTCGGCCCAGACGCTTACAACCAGAAGCTGTCCGAGCGTCGTGCCAACGCTGTCAAGCAGGTCCTGACCCAGCAGTACGGCATCGAATCCAACCGTGTTGACTCGGTTGGCTACGGTGAGACCCGTCCGGTTGCCGACAACGCCACCGAAGCTGGCCGCGCCGTTAACCGTCGCGTAGAAGCTCAGGTAGAAGCCCAGGCCAAGTAATTGGTTTGAAGCTTGACGAAAAACCCGGCCTCGGCCGGGTTTTTCTTTGCCTGTGATTTCTCGGCGGGCAGTTCTCTTCCCCCTGTAGGAGCGGCGCTGATTTCAGTGCTTGAGCAACACCAGCAACAACACCAAATTCAACAGCAACGACAGCAACCCCAGCGTGCGCCACACCTTCAGCGGCTCGCGCTCCAGCAACGGCCGTGGCCGCTCGGCCAGCTCCTGGCGGTCACCCCGTTCCAGCAGCAACAACCACTGCTCGGCCGTTTCGAAGCGTTGCGCCGGGTCCGCTGTCACGGCCTGCAACAGGTTGCGCTGCAGCCACTCGGGCAAGTCCGGGCGGTAGCGCGCAGGGTTGACCGCAGTGCCGAAACGCGGCCGCTGGAACGCCTCGACCTCGCCGTAGGGGTAATGGCCGGTCAGCAGGTAATAAAGGCTGACACCTGCGGCGTACAGGTCCTGACGCGGCCCGGGCGGCAGGCCATCGAAGGCTTCCGGGGCAATGAACGACGGGGTGCCCGGCAAACTGTGGGGTTGATCCTCGCAAAGCCCCGGGCAGTAGGCCAGCCCGAAGTCCAGCAGGCGCAGCTGGCCATCGCTGCCCAGGTGCAGGTTGTCCGGCTTGATATCGCGGTGCAGCAGGTTACGCCGGTGCAGCACGCCCACCGCCTGCAGCAACTGGCGGGCGACTTCCAGCCATTGCGCCAGCGGCAACGGCGGCTGCCCTGCCAAGGTCGCACCGGGGTATTCGCGCATCAGGTAATAAAGGTGCTGGCGCTGGCTGGCCGGGTGCACTTCGGGGAAGTGGCGGCCGGCGACCCGGCGCAGAAACCATTCTTCCAGCAGCAGCGCCTGGGCCGCGCCGGGTTCGTCTTCACGGGCTGTGGGCAAGGTTTTGAGCAGCCAGGCTTGGCCTTGTGGGTCGCGTACCCGGTACAGCAGCGACTGGCGGCTCTGCGCCAGTACGCCGTCGATGCGCCAGCCATCGATCACCTGGCCCTCGCGCAGGGCGCCGGGCAGCGGCCAGTGCTGCAACTGCGCCAAGGTGTCGCCCAGGTTGCCGGCACCCAGGCCGTCGACCTGCACCAGCAAGGCGCTGGCGTTGTCCTGGCTGCCACTGTGGTGGGCGGTGGCCACCAGGGTGTTCGCCGCCTCCTGCAGGTTTGGGTGCTCGCGCAGGATGCTGTGGATGCGCTGGTCGCCCAGGCTGGCCCACACGCCATCGCTCAGCAGCACGAAGCATTCGCCTTCATGCAGCTCGCCGTCCAGGTAGTCCACCAGCAGGTGCTGGTCCAGGCCCAGGGCCCGTTTGAGCACATGCTGCATGCCTGGCTGGTCCCAAACATGGTCTTCGCTCAGGCACTGCAGGCGCCCTTCATGCCAGCGGTACACGCGGCAATCACCGACATGCGCCAGGGTGAAGCGCCGGCCGCGCAGCACCAGGGCGCTGAGGGTGGTGAGCAGCGGCTGGCCACTGCCTTGGGCGCGCAGCCAGCGGTTCTGCGCCAGCAGCAGTTTGTCCAGGGCCTGGGCCACCCCCCAGGTGGCGGGGGTGGCGTAATAGTCCAGGGCCAGCGCCTGCAAGCTGGCCCGTGCCGCCAGCCCGCCATCGGCACATTGGCTGACGCCGTCGGCAAGGGCGAACAGGTAGCCCTTGCTGGCAGCCAGCTCCGGCGCCGGGGTAACCAGACGCAGGGCGTCCTGGTTTTCCTCCCGCGGGCCGGTGGCGGTGGCTTGGGCGAAGCTCAGGCGCAGGCTCATACCCGCGCCGCGGTCACCGTCGCCGAGCCCCAGGTGGTGCGCCAGCGCTGCTTGACCCCATACAGGCCGAACCAGGCCAGCACGCCAAGGCTTGCGAACAGCCACAGGCCCAGTTGATAGTCACCGGTGTGCTGCTTGATGGTGCCAAGGCCGGCTGCCAGCAGGAAGCCACCGATGCCGCCGGCCATGCCGATCAGCCCGGTCATCACGCCGATCTCCTGGCGAAAACGCTGCGGCACCAGTTGGAACACCGCACCGTTACCGGCACCCAGGCCGAGCATGGCACTGACGAACAACCCCAGGGCCGCCGCCGCGCTGGGCAGGTTGAAACCGACTGCAGCGATGCACAGGGCCGCCACGCTGTACATCGCCAGCAAGGTGCGGATACCGCCGAAGCGGTCGGCCAGTGCGCCGCCCAGTGGGCGCATCAGGCTGCCGGCGAACACGCAGGCGGCGGTGTAGTAGCCGGCAGTGATCGGGCTCAGGCCGTACTGGTCGCTGAAGTAGCCGGGCAGGGCGCTGGCCAGGCCGATGAAGCCGCCGAAGGTGACGCTGTAGAAGAACATGAACCACCAGCTGTCGCGGTCACCCAAAGCTTTGAGATAGTCGGCCATGGCCTTGGGCTTGGGGCGCTGCGGGGCGTTGCGCGCCAGCAGGGCGAACAGCGCGAGGGTCAGCAGCAGTGGCAGCAGGGCAAAACCGAACACGTTGTTCCAGCCAAAACCCGCCGCCAGCAGCGGGGCCAGCAGCGCGGCGAACACCGTGCCCGAGTTGCCGGCGCCAGCGATACCCATGGCCTTGCCTTGGTGCTGCGGCGGGTACCATTGCGAGGCCAGCGGTAGCGACACGGCGAACGAAGCGCCGGCGACGCCGAGGAACACGCCCAGCAGCAGCGCCTGTTCATAGGTATGTATGCCCAGGTGCCAGGCGCAGGCCAGGGCGACGATGACGATCACCTGGCCGATCAGCCCGGCAGTCTTGGGTGACAAGCGGTCCACCAGCACGCCCATGACAAAACGCAGTATGGCGCCTGCCAGAATCGGCGTGGCGACCATCAGGCCCCGCTGTTGGGCAGTCAGTTGCAGGTCGGCGGCAATCTGCACCGCCAGGGGGCCGAGCAGGTACCAGACCATGAAGCTCAGATCGAAATACAAGAAGGCGGCGAACAGCGTGGGCACATGCCCGGATTTCCAGAAGCTCGTATTCATCGAACACCTCGTTCGGCGTGCAACGCAGGGGCGGAAACGAAAAAGACGCCGCTGCCCGGTCCACTGGCGTGGAAGGGGAGCGACGTCTTTGTCGGGAGTTTTGGGGCAACCGCCGTTGGCTACCTGGGGTTTGACTGAGCAAGAGGCGGGCCAATGTTGCTGCTGTGTTTGCTGACCTCTGCAGGAGCCGGCTCAGCCGAGCATCTCGGACATGGCGATGATCTGCTCGGCCACTTGCACCAGTTTCTGCTGGCGGCTCATGGCCTGCCGGCGCATCAAGGTGTAGGCCTGCTCCTCGTTGCAGTCCTTCATCTTCATCAGCAGGCCCTTGGCCTGTTCGATGCGTTTGCGCTCGGCCAGTTGCTGGTCGCGTGCCAGTAATTGGGCCTTGAGCGCCTGGTCGCTCTCGAAACGGGCCATGGCCACGTCCAGTATCGGTTGCAGGCGCGCGGCATGGATGCCTTCGACGATATAGGCGCTGACCCCGGCCTGGATCGCCTGGCGCATCACCCCGGGGTCGTGCTCGTCGGTGAACAGCACGATCGGGCTTGGGCGGTCACGGCTGACCATCACCACCTGTTCCATCATATCTCGCCCAGGTGACTCGGTATCGATCAGTACCACGTCCGGGTGCACCGTTTCGACGCAGGCAGGCAGGTCGATGGTCAGGCCTGTGGCTTCGATCACTTCGAAGCCGGCCTCGATCAGTGCGGCCTTGAGCCGGCCGACCTTTTTTTCGGTGTCGTCGATCAACAGGATACGCAGCATGCTTGCACCCTCAGTTGCTGGCGCGGGCGCACGGCGCCGCGTCTAGGGCGTGCAGGCTGAAGCTGCGCGCATAGGCGTGTGGGTCGCTGCCATCCCAACGGCTGCCATCGATCAGCAGGCTGCTGCGCATCGCTTGGTCGGGGCAGGGCACGTCAAGCGCCTCGGCGGCCTCGCGGTACAGGGCGAGCTGCTGCACTTGGCGGGCCACGCCCAGATAATCCGGGTCGTCACGCAGGATGCCCCAGCGGCGGAACTGAGTCATGAACCACATGCCATCTGACAGGTACGGCAGGTTGGCCCGGCCCTGGTCGAACAGGCGCAGCGGGTGCTGGTCGTGCCAGCGGTGGCCCAGGCCATCCTGGTAGTCACCCAATAGGCGCGCCTCGATGGTGCTGGCGGCGGTGTCCAGGTAGGCATTGGCGCTGAGCAACTGGGCGGTGCTGCGACGGTTTTCGTCGTTGCTCTCGATGAAGCGGCTGGCGGCGAGTATTGCCTTGATCAGCGCGCGGGCGCTGTTGGGGTAATGCTCGGCGAAGCTGCGGGCGCAGGCCAGCACCTTTTCCGGGTGGTCTGGCCAGATCGACTGGCTGGTGGCCAGGGTGAAACCCTGGCCCTGGGCGACGGCATCCGCCGACCACGGCTCGCCGACGCAGAAACCGTCGATGCGCCCGGCCTGCAGGTGGGCGACCATCTGCGCCGGTGGCACCACCACGCTGTCGACGTCGAACAATGGGTGGATGCCCTGACTTGCCAGCCAGTAATACAGCCACATGGCATGGGTGCCGGTGGGGAAGGTCTGGGCGAAGGTCAGCCGCGCACCGCCTTGGTGCACTAGCTGCGCCAGTGCCTCGGGACTGGTCACGCCCTTGCGCTGCAAGGCGGGCGACAGGTTGATGGCCTGGGCATTCTGGTTCAGGCCCATGAGCACGGCCATATCGCTGGCCGGCCCGCCGGCCACGCCCAATTGCACGGCGTACACCAACCCGTACAGGCAGTGGGCGGCGTCCAGCTCGCCGCTTACCAGCTTGTCGCGCAGCCCGGCCCAGGAGGCCTGGCGGCGCAGGTTGAGCGTCAGGCCCTGTTGCTGGGCAAACCCTTGGGTGGCGGCAACCACCACCGAGGCGCAGTCGCTCAGGGCCATGAAACCGATGTCCAGGCTGGGTTTTTCTGGCGCGTCGCTGCCGTTGACCCAGGCCAGCGGCGTTGTCGGGAGGGGGGTATTCACGTAGGACCTCGGGGCATTTTGCAAAGGCGGCATGGGTGCTGTGAAGCAACCCATGTGCCATGGCCCTGTCGCCCCGGCGATGCGCTGGCTATAATCGCCCCCTCACTCACCGCGAGTCCGCCCGCCCATGTATACCCTGGCCCGCCAGCTGCTGTTCAAGCTCTCCCCGGAAACCTCCCACGACCTGTCGCTGGACCTGATCGGCGCCGGAGGCCGCATGGGCCTCAATGGCCTGCTGTGCAAGCAGCCGGCGGCGTTGCCGGTGAACGTCATGGGCTTGAACTTCGCCAACCCGGTTGGCCTGGCCGCGGGCCTGGACAAGAACGGCGCGGCCATCGACGGCTTCGCCCAGCTGGGTTTTGGCTTCGTCGAGATCGGTACCATCACCCCGCGCCCGCAGCCGGGCAACCCCAAGCCACGCTTGTTCCGCCTGCCTGAAGCCACCGCAATCATCAACCGCATGGGCTTCAACAACCTGGGTGTCGACCACTTGCTGGCCCGTGTTCGTGCGGCGCGCTACACCGGCGTGCTGGGCATCAACATCGGCAAGAACTTCGACACCCCGGTGGAGCGCGCCCAGGACGACTACCTGATTTGCCTGGAAAAGGTCTACAACGACGCCAGCTACATCACCGTCAACGTCAGTTCGCCCAACACCCCGGGCCTGCGTTCGCTGCAGTTCGGCGACTCGCTCAAGCAGTTGCTGGATGCCCTGGCCGAACGCCGTGAGCAACTGGCCAGCGCCAATGGCAAGCGCGTGCCGCTGGCGATCAAGATCGCCCCTGACATGAGCGACGAAGAGACCGCGCTGGTGGCGGCTGCGCTGCTGGAGTCGGGCATGGATGCGGTGATTGCCACCAACACCACCCTGGGCCGCGAAGGGGTCGAGGGCTTGCCGTTCGGCGCCGAGGCGGGTGGGCTTTCGGGCGCGCCGGTGCTGGAAAAGAGCACCCACACGGTGAAGGTGCTGGCCGGCGAGCTGGGCGGCAAGTTGCCGATCATCGCGGCCGGTGGCATTACCGAAGGCCGTCATGCCGCCGAGAAGATCGCTGCCGGTGCGAGCCTGGTGCAGATTTACTCGGGCTTCATTTATAAGGGGCCGGCGCTTATTCGCGAATCGGTGGATGCGATTGCGGCGATGAAGCGCTGAATCGCGAAGCATGTGATGGGGCGGGCACCCGCTTCGCGGGTGTTCGCGGCTGAAGCCGCTCCTACAGGGATTGCGCCAGGTGCACCATTGCTGCGGGCAGGCAATAAAAAGGGGCCCCGCCTGGGGCCCCCTGGGCCGTAGCCCGCCGCCCGGATGGGGCGCGCATGGTGACTCGAATTCAGTGTCCTCGTTCAGCCAACGGCGTGATTTTCGTTGAGTCTATGGATGCCAGCGGTGCCGGTCATGCCGTCCCAGTTGTCGCCGCGGCCTTCGCGCCAGCCGTTGATCCAGGCTTGGCGGACAGATGGCAAGGTGAATGGGCAAAGTTCGCGGGATTTGCCGGTGACTCCATACTGGTAGCCACGTGAAAATGCTCTTTCCAACGGATCACGCTTAAGTCTTCTCATAGGGTGTTGCCCTCACTTGTTGACTGTAATGTCCCGTCGGCCTCTACGAGGCCGGGCAGAATCGTTCTGCCGGTATGCGCCCGCTGCCGGCGTGGCGGGCTGAAAGTGCCGCCTCGTTGCGAAGCGGCCTGAGACCAGTTCTAACGAATGCGCGTCACAGTGTGAATGATCGATTTGTCATAAGGACGTAACCTTTCATAGGGTCAGGGGATAAGTAAATAAATGCGACTCAACCTTGTTTGCCGTTGAGCCCGCTATGATCAGGGGTTGAGCAAGATTGACGTCAATTGGCCAGCGTCGCCGATTGATGGTGGTAATAATTGCTCATGCGACGAAGGGTCACCCCCGCACCCTGAAGCGAGGAAATTTTCATACTGCCGGACGATCAAAGCCATTCTGCCACCAGGCGAAGGCTTGACCCGCCCGGTGGCCAGGCCCGGCGAGCGTTTCGCCGGCCACCCGGGCGCCTGCAAAAAAGGTGTGCGGGAAAACTTCGGCAGCCGATGCGTCGGCCTGCCACTGACCTAGCCAAAGGCTCTGGAAAACTCATGTCGGACCGTTTCGAACTTTATCTCACCTGCCCCAAAGGCCTGGAAAGCCTGCTTGCCGAGGAGGCCCGCAACCTGGGCCTGGAAGAGGTGCGTGAACACACCTCGGCCATTCGCGGCGACGCCGACATGGAAACCGCCTACCGCCTGTGCCTGTGGTCGCGCCTGGCCAACCGAGTGTTGCTGGTGCTCAAGCGCTTCTCGATGAAGAACGCCGACGACCTGTATGACGGCGTGCAGGCGGTCGACTGGGCCGACCACCTGGCTGCCGACGGCACCCTGGCGGTGGAATTCAGCGGCCATGGCTCGGGCATCGACAACACCCACTTCGGCGCGTTGAAGGTCAAGGACGCCATCGTCGACAAACTGCGCAACCGCGAAGGCTTGCGCCCGTCGGTGGACAAGCTCGACCCGGACGTGCGCGTGCACCTGCGCCTGGACCGCGGCGAGGCCATCCTCTCGCTCGACTTGTCCGGCCACAGCTTGCACCAGCGCGGCTATCGCCTGCAGCAGGGTGCTGCACCGCTGAAGGAAAACCTGGCAGCCGCGGTGTTGATCCGTGCCGGCTGGCCGCGCATTGCCGCCGAAGGCGGGGCCCTGGCCGACCCGATGTGCGGCGTGGGCACCTTCCTGGTGGAAGCGGCGATGATCGCTGCCGATATTGCCCCCAACCTCAAGCGCGAGCGCTGGGGTTTCAGTGCCTGGCTCGGCCATGTGCCGGCACTGTGGCGCAAGGTCCACGACGAGGCCCAGGCCCGTGCCCAGGCCGGCCTTGCCAAGCCACCGCTGTGGATTCGCGGCTATGAGGCCGACCCGCGGCTGATCCAGCCGGGGCGCAACAACGTCGAACGCGCAGGCCTGGGCGACTGGGTGAAGATCTACCAGGGCGAAGTGGCCAGCTTCGAGCCGCGCCCCGACCAGAACCAGAAAGGCCTGGTGATCAGCAACCCGCCCTACGGCGAGCGCCTGGGTGATGAAGCCAGCCTGCTGTACCTCTACCAGAACTTCGGCGAGCGCCTGCGCCAGGCCTGCCTGGGCTGGGAAGCGGCGGTGTTCACCGGCGCCCCGGAGCTGGGCAAGCGCATGGGCATTCGCAGTCACAAGCAGTACGCGTTCTGGAACGGCGCCTTGCCGTGCAAGCTGCTGCTGTTCAAGGTGCAGCCTGACCAGTTCGTCACCGGCGAGCGCCGTCAGGGCCCGGTTGAACCCACCGACAGCGAGCCACGCCGCCAGGCCCCGGTGGCCAGCGAGCCGGCGCGCTTGTCCGAAGGCGCACAGATGTTCGCCAACCGCCTGCAGAAGAACTTCAAGCAGCTGGGCAAGTGGGCCCGTCGCGAGAAGGTCGATTGCTACCGCGTGTACGATGCCGACATGCCCGAGTACGCATTGGCCGTCGACCTGTACCACGACTGGGTGCACGTGCAGGAATACGCAGCCCCCCGCTCGGTAGACCCGGACAAGGCCCAGGCACGCCTGCTCGATGCCTTGTCGGCGATCCCCCAGGCCCTGGGCGTCGACCCGCAGCGTGTGGTGCTCAAGCGCCGCGAGCGCCAGAGCGGTAGCCGCCAGTACGAGCGCCAGGCCACCGAAGGGCGCTTCCAAGAAGTGAACGAGGGCGGCGTCAAGCTGCTGGTCAACCTCACCGACTACCTGGACACCGGCCTGTTCCTCGACCACCGGCCGATGCGCATGCGCATCCAGCGCGAAGCCGAGGGCAAGCGCTTCCTCAACCTGTTCTGCTACACCGCCACCGCCTCGGTGCACGCGGCCAAGGGCGGTGCGCGCAGTACCACCAGCGTGGATTTGTCCAAGACCTACCTGGACTGGGCGCGGCGCAACCTGGCGCTGAACGGTTTCTCCGAGCGCAACCGTCTGGAGCAGGGTGACGTGATGGCCTGGCTGCAGAATGCCACCGACAGCTACGACATGATCTTCATCGATCCGCCGACCTTCTCCAACTCCAAGCGCATGGAAGGGGTGTTCGACGTGCAGCGTGACCATGTCGAGCTGCTGGACCTGGCCATGGCCCGCCTGGCGCCGGGCGGCGTGCTGTATTTTTCCAACAACTTCCGCAAGTTCCAGCTCGACGAGCACCTGGCAGCGCGTTACGCGGTGGAGGAGATCAGCGCCCAGACCCTGGACCCGGACTTCGCCCGCAACAACCGCATCCACCGCGCCTGGCAGCTGCGCCTGCGCTGATCGACGAAGAGGGTGGCGCCGTTGCTGGCCATTGGCTATAAAGCAATGCATGGCTGAACCATTCGCAGGACGCTGAAGCTGAAGTTGCTGAGAGTCCTCTATGTGGAAGGTACCTGCAAAGCTGTTGGCGCAGCTCGGTGACGAGCTGTCGGCCTGGGGGGTTGCCCTGGCCGCGCTGGTCGCTGGTGGGCTGCTCACCGGTGCGCTGGCGATTGCCACCCAGAGCTTCTACAAGCAGCAGTTGCGCCAGCGTTTCGAGTTGCTGGCCGGCGAGCGCTACAGCCGCATCGCCGAGCGTTTCGAAGAACAGGAGCAGCGCCTTGATGGGCTGCGCCGCTTCTTCAGCTATTCCAACGAAATCACCCCCAGCGAATTCGCAGGTTTTGCCCGCCCGTTGCTGCGCCGTACCCAGGCGTTTTCCTGGGCGCCGCGCGTCGAGGGCAGCCAACGCGCGGCGTTCGAGCGCGCCTCCAGTGAGCGCCTGCAGATGCCCTACGGCATTCGCGATCGCAACGCCGATGGCGTCTGGCAGCCAGCCCCGATGCGTGACCTGTACTATCCCGTCCTCTACACCCAGGCCACCAGCCAGCAGCCACAACCCTTCGGGTTTGACTTGCGCAGCCAGCCGCTGCGCGCTGCGACCCTGGCCCGTGCGCTGAGCCCTGGCAGCATGGCGGTGTCGGCACCGCTGGACATGCTCAACGTCGAGCCTGGTTACAGCCGCGGGTTGCTGATTGTCGCGCCGGTGTTCAGCGAGCCGGCAACCGAGGGCGCGGAGCCCCGTGGCTATGTGATGGCGTTGCTGAGCCTGCGCCAGCTGATCAACGAAAGCCTGCCCACCGAGGCCGATGACGATCTGGTGGTGCGTATCTATGATTTGTCCGCCGGCGATGCTCACGAAGTGTTGTTCGATTCGGGAAACCAGCCGGCAGCCCTGAACCTGGTCAGCAGCGAGTTGCTGCACCTGGCCGATCGTCATTTCCAGCTGGATATCCGCCCCAGCGTGGATTTTCTACAGTCCAACCGCTCCTCAGCAGTAGCCGTGGTCGGTACTTTCGGTGGCCTGCTGAGCCTGTTGCTGGCGGCGCTGCTGTACAGCCTGTTCAGCCAGCGCCAGCGCGCCCTCGGGTTGGTGGCGCGGCGCACTGCTGAGCTGCGGGTCAGCGAGCAGTCGCTGCGCGAGACCCATAACCAGCTACGCAGCGTGCTCGATGCCGCAACCCAGGTGGCGATCATCGCCACCAACCTGAAGGGGGAGGTCAGCACCTTCAACGCCGGTGCCGAGCGCATGCTGGGTTATTCGGCTGGCGAGGCGCTGGGCCATCTCACCCTGGAGGATCTGGTGCAGCCTGAAGAGCTGCACCGCCGCGCCCATACCTTGAGCCTGCGCTATGGTCGGGAGATCGGCGCCGGCCAGGCGATGTTCGCCGAAACCGTGCGCGAGGGCGGCGCGCAGCCGGGTGACTGGACCCTGGTGCGCAAGGATGGCAGCCACCTGTTGGCCAACATGCTGGTCACCGCGGTGATCGACGAGCAGGGGTTGTGGGTGGGTTACCTGGCGATCTGCATTGACGTCACCGAGCGGCGCCGGGGGCACGAGGCGCTGGCGGCCCGTGACCGGCTGCTGGAAAAACTCAGCGCCGAGGTGCCGGGCGGGATCTACCAGTACCGCCTGGATGCCGACGGCCATTCGTGCTTTCCCTATGCCAGCCAGGGCCTGCACGACATCTACGAGGTCGACCTGGCGTTGTTGCGTGAGGATGCCACGGTGGTGTTCCAGCGTATTCACCCCGATGACCTGGAGCGGGTGCGCCAGTCGGTGCGCTATTCAGCCGAACACCTGACGCCGTGGCGCGAGGAGTACCGGGTATGCCTGCCGCGGGCGGGGCTGCGCTGGGTGCGCGGGGAGGCCACGCCGGAGATCGGCGAGCACGCCTGTACGCTCTGGCACGGCTATCTCACCGATATTTCCGACCTCAAGCGGGTGGAGGAGGAGTTGCGGGCGTTGTCGGTCACCGATGCCTTGACCGGCATCCACAACCGGCGCTATTTCCAGGACCGGCTTGGCAGCGAGCTGGAGCGGGCGCGGCGTGATGGGCTGGCGCTGGCGGTGATCATGCTCGATATCGATCACTTCAAGCGCATCAACGACCAGTACGGGCATGCGGTAGGTGATTTGGTTTTGCGTAGCCTGTGCCAGCGTATCGGGCAGCGTTTGCGGCGCACCGATGTGTTTTGCCGGTTGGGGGGCGAGGAGTTCATGGTGCTGTGCCCGGGGAGTGATGCCGAGCAGGCGCGGTTGTTGGCGCTGAAATTGTGGCATGGGGTGCGCGAGGTGCCGGTGGAGGGGGTTGGGCGGGTGACGGCGAGCTTTGGGGTGGCGGGGTGGCGGGAAGGGGAGGGGGCGGATGCCTTGTTGTTGCGGGCTGATGCTGGGGTTTATGCGGCCAAGATGGCCGGGAGGGATCGGGTTGAGGGGGAGTTGCCCTAAAGGTGTTTGATGTTTGGTTTTGAAATATTTATGCGCATCTACTTGATGTGTTGATGCTTATTTATGTTTTTGTTTTGGGGTTGTATGCGCATTCATTATTTGTGTTGACGCTTATTCACCTTTCCGCCCTTACGTGAACTGACCCCCGAAAGTTGGACAGGTAACGCTATGCGGCCAGCGCTTGGGTCCGGAATTGTACCGGACTCAAGCCATTCAGTCTGAGGCTGATGCGTTCTTGGTTGTAATAGGCGATGTAACCCTCTAATCCTGCTGCCAGTTGCTCAACACTCTCAAATGACTCCAGGTAAAAAAACTCGCTCTTAAGCGTGCCGAAAAAGCTTTCCATAGCGGCGTTGTCCAGGCAATTACCCTTACGCGACATACTCTGCTCGATATTCTTCCCAGCCAGCATATGCCGGTAAGCTGGCTGCTGATACTGCCAGCCTTGGTCAGAGTGAAGTATCGGTTTGTCACTTGGACTCAGCCTCTCGAAGGCCTGTTCCAGCATTGTCGAAACCATCTTGAACTCAGGGCGCCGGTTGATCTGATAAGCAAGGATTTCGCCGTTGTACAAGTCCATAACAGGCGAGAGAAACAGCTTCTGCCCCTTTACCTTGAACTCTGTCACGTCGGTAGCCCACTTCTGATTGGGGGCTTCAGCCTTGAATTTGCGCTTGAGCAGATCAGATGCAACAACCCCTCGGAGCCTCGGTACGAGCGATATTTCTTCTCTTTGACCAGCGATTTGAGGCCCATTAACTGCATCAGTCGCTGCACCTTCTTGTGATTGACCACCTCACCATTTTGCCCGAGGACCGCAGTGATACGGCGGTAACCGTACCGTCCCTTATGCTCATGATAGAGGCTGTTGATGCGCTCCTTGAGAGCTGCATGCTTGTCATCCACCAGCACTTTGCTCTGGTAATAAAGGTACTGCGCGCCAGCCCTGCAGCACGTAGCAGCAGAGCAAGTCGATGCCCGTGCCTCAATCCTTGGACAGCCTGCGTTTTCTTGCCTGCGCAGTTCGAGGGTCCGCTTGGATCAAGGCATCGAGCTTTTTAGATAAGCATTCTCCGCGCGCAGGTATTCCAGCTCTTCGAGCATTTGCTTAGGTGTCAGCTCGCTATCCGCAGGGGCGGAGGAACTTGCGCTGGACTGTTTTGATGGCTTGCGGGGCATGCTGAACTCTCGGGTACGATGCGGATGAAGTGCTTCTACTCCACCTTTATCGTACAACCTTTTCCACTGCCTGATGCTGCTCGGGCCGCGGATGTCGAACCGTACACAAGCTTGCTGGGCGGACAGGCCGTCTTGCTCAATGCTCTGCAAAACCTTCAATTTGAACTGCGCGTCGTAGTGACTGTACTTGGCAATCAAGCCGGCTACGCCGTGTTGCTCGTAGCCCTTTACCCAGCGGCGTAACAGCGATGGACTCAGGTCATGCTTGAGCGCCACCTCATGAACACTGCGGGCAGAAAGGCACTCTTCGATGAGTGCCTGCTTGAGTGCTAGGTTGTACTTCGTCATGGAACACCCTCCGATTGGGGATCAGGTGTCCAACTTTCTGGGGTCAGTTCAACGGCGGGTAACTTTTTGAAGGATCAAAAAGTCACCAAAAAATCCTCGCGGTATGACTCACCCACATGGGTTACAAATCAGTTCACGCACATAGGTAACAGTTTTTAACTGGCATGGTCGGTTTTTCGAGGATCTGACCATGCCTTGGCGAGAGCTGAAACCTATGGACATGAAAGTGCTTTTCATCGCTGACTATCTCCAGGGGGCGCCTAGCTTCAGCGCCCTTTGCGAGGCCTACGAGATCAGTCGAAAGACCGGTTACAAATGGGTCGAGCGTTTCGAGAAAGCTGGCCCAGCAGGCCTAGAGGAACGTAGCCGTCGCCGGCTGACGCAAGATTGGGTTGTACCCGTCGCCGTTCGCGAGGCCATTATCGAATTACGCGGCAAGGGCCAGACGGAGCCTGGGCCCAAGAAGATCCAGGCCGCATTGCAGGAACGTTTTCCTGACCAGGCGCCTCCCTCCAAGACAACGATCTACAACATCCTCAAGAAAGCCGAGCTGATCAAGCCGCGGCGCCTGCGTCAGCGCGTAGCGGTCTATCCCAAGCCGCTTGAAAAGGCGGAGTCGCCCAATCAGCTCTTCACTGCGGACTACAAAGGCCAGTTTCTGACAGGAGCTGGGGTCTGGTGCTATCCGTTGACGATCATGGATCACGCCAGTCGCTTCTTGCTCGCGTGCCACAGCATGGCCAATACGAACTTTCTGGAGACACAGGCTGTGTTCACTGAGGTCTTTCGTGAAAACGGGCTACCTGAACGTATCCGGACCGATAACGGCGTGCCGTTTGCCAGTAAAGGGCGTGCAGGGCTCTCCCAGCTGTCCATCTGGTGGCTGCGCCTAGGCATCATTCCTGAACGTATTGCGCCTGGCAGACCGGAGCAAAATGGTCGGCACGAGCGTATGCACCGAACACTCAAAAGTACGCTTCCGTCACCGCCCGCAGTGGCTTGGGAGGCTCAACAACGGCACTTCGACCGCTTCCGGCAACACTACAATTACGAGCGGCTCCACGAAGCACTGAAGCAGAAAACACCAGCGTCCTGCTACCAGCCTTCGCCACGCCCGTTCCCGGAAAAACTACCTGAAATGACTTACCCCAGTCATATCGAGAGCCTGCCAGCTGATCGCAGTGGCATCGTCAACCGCCGGGGTTTGAGGATCTATGTAGGTTACGTGCTCAAGCATCAGACCATTGGGCTGGAGCAAGTCGGGGATGGGGTGTGGGATGTTATTTTCGGCCCAATCATTCTCGGCAGGATCGATGAGCGAGATGCCGATGATGGTTATGTAACACTTCAGGTGTTGTCACCTATGTGAGCGAACTTTTGTGTAACCCATGTGGGTGACCCGTACATCGCTCCATTCATCCGGCCCCCTGCGCTGCGCTCCGGGGGTTCCCTCACTCCGGGCTTGCTCCGGGGGTACGCGCCGACGGGCCGTCCCTGGCCCGATCGGCGCTCGACCGGCATCCATGCCGGTCGCCCCCCTACGCAATCCCTGCGTTCGGCCTCCTGAAGTCGCGAAGTTAGGGGCGGCGCCTGCACTGGCGCAGCTAACCGCTAGTTGCCACCGTGGGAACTCAGGATTTTATCGCGGGGCAAGTCGCAGCGGCGCACCGCCGCTCCCACGCCAGAACTTGGTGCGTACAACTAACGTGGGAGCGGGCTTGCCCCGCGATGGCGTCAGAAGAAACAACACATCAACAACAATTAAACCAATATCCCAGCTCTTGATCTGGCTCTTGATCTGGCTCTTGATCTGGCTCTTGATCTGGCTCTTGATCTTGCTTCTAAGCGCGCAATAGCTCAGGCAACACAAATCGCGACTTCAGGAGGCCGAGCGTAGGGATTGCGTAGGAGGGCGACCGGCATGGATGCCGGTCGAGCGCCGATCGGGCCAGGGACGGCCCGTCGGCGCGTACCTCCGGAGCAAGCCCGGAGCGAGGGAACCCCCGTAGCGCAGCGTAGGGGGCCGGATGATGGGAGCTGGGCGGCTTTGGTTACTTTGGCCGCGACCAAAGTAACCCGCCGTAAGGGCGGAAAGGTGACGAAAAGCCTCTATCATCAATGAATGCGCATACATCTCCCAAAGCAATCACCCTAAAACCCCGAACCCGAACCCGAACCCGAACCCGAACCCGAACCGAACCCGAACCCGAACCCGAACCCGAACCCGAACCCGAACCCAATATCAGATCAAGGCTCAATCCCAGCCGTCCCACCACTCAACTTCGGCTGCCGATAAAGATCCAGCAACACTTGGTCCAGCACCTGCGAAGCCCCCCAAGGCTTGGGGTCATTGAGAATCGCCGCCACCGCCCAGGTATGCCCGTTACTGTCCCGGCTAAAGCCGGCAATCGCCCGCACGGTATTGAGCGTACCGGTCTTGATGTGCCCCTCGCCGGTCATGGCCGTACGCTTGAGGCGCTTGCGCATGGTCCCGTCCATACCCACCAGCGGCATCGAGCTGATGAACTCGGCGGCATACGGGCTCTTCCACGCAGCCTGCAGCAGTGCTGCCATTTCTCGGGTGCTGACTCGCTCGGCACGGGACAGTCCCGAGCCATTCTCCATCACCAGGTGCGGTGCGGTGATGCCCTTTTTCGCCAGCCACTGGCGCACAACCCGCTGGGCAGCGCGGGCGTCATCACCGTCGGCGTCAGTGCGAAACTGCGCACCAATGCTCAGGAACAGCTGCTGGGCCATCGTGTTGTTACTGTACTTGTTGATGTCGCGAATCACCTCCACCAAGTCCGGGGAAAAGGCGCGGGCCAGCAGGCGAGCCGATTTGGGCACGCCCTCGATGCGGTCGCGGCCCTGGATGCTGCCACCCAGCTCGTTCCAGATCGCGCGCACGGCACCGGCCGCGTAGGTCTGGTGGTCGAGCAGCGACAGGTAGGTCTGCGAGTTGCAGCCTTCACCGAGCTGGCCGCTGACCGTCACGCTGATGCCGTCAGCCTGCGGTACCGGGTTGTAGCGCACATCACCCGCGCACTGCTTGCCGGCCACCGCCTTGACCTGGTTGTCGATGCGGATGCTGGCGATCGGCGGCTCGACCGACACCACCACCTTGCCACCGTCGTTGCGGGCGACGAAGCGCAGGGCCTTGAGGTTGACCAACAGCGAGTCGGGCTTGACCAGGAAGGGCTTGTTCTCGTCGCCGCCATCGTCATCGAACTGCGGCAGGTTGGGCTGCACGAAGTGGCTGCGGTCCAGCACCAGGTCGCCGGTTACCGTGCGTACGCCGTTGGCGCGCAAATCACGCATCAGCAGCCAGAGCTTTTCCATGTTCAGCTTGGGGTCGCCGCCGCCCTTGAGGTACAGGTTGCCGTTGAGCACGCCGTTGCTCAGCGTACCGTCGGTGTAGAACTCGGTCTTCCACTGGAAGGTCGGGCCCAGCAACTCCAGTGCGGCGTAGGTGGTAACCAGCTTCATGGTCGAGGCCGGGTTCACCGACACATCGGCGTTGAACACCGTGGCGTTGCCGGGGCCATCGAGGGGTAGCATCACCAGCGACAGGGCGGTGTCCTGCAGTTTGTTCTTGGTCAGGGCCTGCTGCACCTTGGGCGGCAGGCTGGTATTGACGGCGGCGGCCTGGCTGGTGAGGGAGAAGGGCAGGAACAGACCGGCGAGCAGCAGTGGGCGAAGCGTCTTGATCATAAAGATGAATACCCTGCAGGCGAGGGAAAAGGGTAATGGGGCTGTAAGAAATGGTGGCCCCAAGTCGAAATATAGTGGGCATTATGCCCCAAGCGCAGCGTGCATGGGCTTAGTTCTATGGAAATGCGCCCTTGTAGCGCGGAAACTGGTAAAGTGCCGCCCGTAAATACTTGAGAGGATTGTTTCATGGCTACCAACCGTTCCCGTCGCCTGCGCAAAAAACTGTGCGTGGACGAATTCCAGGAGCTGGGTTTCGAACTGAACCTGGGCTTCAAGGAAGACCTGTCCGATGAAGCCATCGATGCCTTCCTCGACGCCTTCCTGGCTGATGCCATGGATGCCAACGGCCTGGACTACGTCGGCGGCGACGACTTCGGCCTGGTGTGCTCGGTCAAGCGTGGCTCGGTCAGCGAAGAGCAGCGTGCCGCCGTCGAAGCATGGCTCAAAGGCCGCAGCGAACTGACCAGCATCGAAGTCAGCCCGCTGCTGGACGCCTGGTACCCAGAAAAGCCGATCAACCCGGCTTCCTGATACACCTGCCGGCACGCCATTGCAGCGTGCCGCGTCAGTTGCCCTCGGCCAGGTGCCTGGCCAGGGCATTCTCCACACGGCGCATGTGCCGTGCCAGTGCCTGGCGGCGAGTCTTCGCAACGCTGACCGGCAACCCCGCCTGCTGCAATGCCTCGCAGGCCGCAATCAATGCTTTCGCTTCCAGCATCCGCGCTGCGCTGAGGATCTTGTGTGCCTGCGCGGCCATGGCTTCGCCTGCCTGGTGCGGGTCGATGGCCATGAGAATGTCCAGGTCCTGGCGCAGGCTCATCTGCAGGGTGTCGAGCAGGCGCTTGCGGTCGTTGGCATTGTCACCGGCGATGGCGTGTAGGCGTTTGAGGTCGTAACAGGGCTGGCGCGGGCTGCCAGTTGGCCCTTTCTGGCCCAAGGCTGCGAGGCACTGGCCAAGCAACTCCAGGCCGATGGGCTTCAACAGGCAATCGTCCATGCCGGCGTCCAGGCACTGCTGGCGCACCTCAGGCTGGGCGTTGGCGGTGTAGCCGAGCATCACGCAGGGTGTTCGGCCATGCAGATGTTCTTCATGGCGCACGCTTCTGGCCATCTCGTAACCATTGAGCTGTGGCATGTTGCAATCGACGATCAGCACATCGAAACGACCCTGGCGCCATTTGCGCAGCCCCTCACGGCCATCGCTGGCGCTCTCATGGCGCACCCCCAGGTAGGCTAGTTGACGGGTTATCAATTGCAGGTTGGCAGGGTGGTCGTCGACCACCAGCACCTCCAGGCTGCCATTCGGGCGCGGGATCTTGGCCGCAGTGTCAGGTGTGGCGGTGACCGGCGCGACACACTGCAGCGGCATCACCAGCCTTACCCGGGTACCCACGCCATGCAGGCTCTGCAGGGTCATCTCGCCCCCCATCATTGCGCAGAGGTTGCGGCTGATCACCAAGCCCAGGCCACTGCCTGCCCGGGCGCCGTCACTGGCGGGGTTGGCCTGCACGAAGGGGGTGAACAGGCGCTTGAGGTCGTGTTCATGGATACCGATGCCACTGTCACGTACCTCCAGTTCAAGGGTGGTGGCAGCCGGGTCGCCTTCGGCCAGCATCCTGGCAGCAATGCGCACCTGGCCCTGCTCGGTGAACTTGATGGCATTGCTGACCAGGTTCGACAGCACCTGCTTGAACCGCAGTGGATCGAGCAGCGCATGGCAGCGGGCCTCTTCGGCAATCACTATGTTGAGGGACACACCCTTGTGCCGTGCCAGGCCATCGAATACACGGCCCACGGATTCGATCAAGGCGGCAAGGTCGACCGGTTCGGGCGCCAGTGACAGGTGCCCGGACTCGATGCGGGCGATATCCAGGATGTCGCCTATAAGGGCCAGCAGGTCCTTGGCCGAATGATGGGCGACCTGCAGTGCGGGGCGGTCCGGTTGCCCCTGGTCGGCGCGCCGCAGGGCAAGCTCGAGCATGCCGATCAGGGCATTCATGGGAGTACGGATTTCGTGGCTGATGGTAGCCAGAAAGGTGCTTTTGGCGCGGTTTGCATCATCGGCCTGCTGTTTCGCCAGGCGCAGGTCCTGGACCAGCGCCCGACGCTCGCTGATGTCGATCCAGCCGCCGATGATGCCCTGCATTTCTCCCAGCGAGTCGCGGTAGGGCAGGATCCAGTGGTAGATCATCAGCTCCCTGTTCTTTAGCTTGAGCGGGCGGTCAAGGATCAATGGGCGGCCCTCGTCCATCACCCGCTGGTAGTCGTCATGGATCTGCTGCACATATTGGCACTGGCTGAAACGGGTGTCCTGCAGACGCTTGCCGATGAGCCGTTCACGGCTGGCCCCGACGGCCTGCAGGTAGCTGTCGTTGCAGCTCTTCAGCCGCCCCTCACGGTCACGCACGTACATCGGATGGGGCGTGCCGTTGAGCAGGGCGCCCATGAATTCCAGCTGGTCGTTCAAAGCGCGTTCGGCCAACTGGCGCTGCTTGATCTGGCGGCGTAGGTGGGCATTCCAGGCCAGCGCCAGCACCAGCAGCACGGCAATCACTGCAACCACCTGCAAAATGATGCGCCGGTAGTTGCGCCAGTAGGTGTCGTCGAGCACCTCGTGGTCACGCCAGCGGCTGTTGATCACCCCCAGTTCTTCGGGTGAAACGCTCAACAGCGCCTTGTCGAGTATCGATGCCAGTTCGCGCGCCTGCGGGCTGGTGGCCATCGAGAAGGTGGCAGGTTCAGTGCCGACGGTGCTGCGGATCACCAGGTGAGCGTTGCTGGCCAGCATGTGGTTGGCGTCGATGAGCGTTGCCACGGCGGCGTCCACGGCATTGCTGCCGAGCAGGGCCATGGAGTAGTAAGTGCTCTCGGTCGCCACCTGGTGGATGTGTGGGTAGTGGCTGGTCAGCAGGGCGGCCACGCTGCTGTCGCGTGGCACGGCGACCCGTTTGCCGGCCAGTTCGTCGAGGTTGTTGGGTTGCTCGTTGCCAATGCGGCTGACCAGCACGTAGGCGCTTTCCAGGTAGGGCCGGCTGACCTGCAGCGCGGCGGCACTGCGGGTATCGGTGGACAGGGTGGCAATGATGTCGGCGCGGCCGGCGGCGAGCTGGTCGATCATGTCGCCTTCGCCGCTGGCACGGCGGATGTCGAAGCGCAGGCCGGTACGCAGGCGAATCACCTCCAGCAGGTCGGCGACGATCCCGCGCAGGCGCCCGTTGCTGTCGAAGAAGGTCAGCGGCGCGGCGGTGTCGTTGACCACCACCCGCATTTGCGGGTGCTCACGCAACCAGCCTTCCTCGCGCGCTGTCAATTGCAGCTTGCGGTCAGTCAGCAGGCTGCCGCTGCTGGCGCTCCAGCGCTTGAAAATATCGTTGCGGGTGGTGGCTGGCTGGGCATCGAGGGCCAGGTTGACCAGCGAAAGCAGTACCTGCTGGTCCTGACGCAGGGCGAAGCTGAACCCGACCATTTCGTGCTTGCCGAAGTTGGCCATGCGCAAGCGCGGCAGATGGCCCTGGCTGATCAGGTAGTGGGTGGAGATGGTGTCGCCGATGAACACGTCGGCCTGCTCGAACGCCACTGCGTTGAGCGCTTGCGTGGATGACTCGAAGGTCAAGAGCTCGGCACCGGGGTAGCTGGCATGAATTTCCCCAAGGGGCAGGTAGTGGTAGAGCATGCTCAGGCGCATGCCCCCAAGGCCGGTGTTCAGTGCACGGGTTTCATCCTCGCGGGTGACCAGCACCGGTTGGTCGATGGCATAGGGGCGCGACAGCATCAGCCCCGGAGTGACTGCTTCATAGCCGTTGGCACTGCCGAGCAGGTCGATATGGCCGCTTAGCAGGGCGGCGACTGCAGCGGGCCGGCTGGGGAAGCGCTGGACCCTTACCGGCAGGCCCAGTGCACCGCCCAGCAGGCCCGCGTAGTCGGCTGTCAGGCCCTGGTATTCGCGCCCGCCTGTGGTGATGTCGAAAGGCGGGTAGTCCGGGGCCGAGGTGCCCAGAACCAGTTCATGGTGGCTGGCAAGCCACTGTCGTTGGGTGGCGCTGAAGGCGGGGGTTACTGTCACCGGTTTCGAGCGGCTCAGCAGGGAGTAGGGCTTGCCTTCATCGATGACTGTGGTGGCAGCCCGGGCGCTATGGCCCAGGCTCAGGCAGAGTAGCAAGCAGGCGAGATGCCGTAGGCTCATCGAGTCAGACCAGCGCGTTGCGTTTGGCGACGTCGATCAGTTCCACCAGCGTGCCGGCGCGCAATTTTTGCATCAGGCGCTTCTTGTAGGTGCTGACGGTCTTGTTACTGAGAAACATGCCACGGGCAATATCCTTGTTGCTGCGACCCTGGGCAAATAGTTGCAGCACCATCAATTCACGGTCGTTGACCTGGCGGAACAGCTCGAGCTCGTGGTCGTGTTCGTCCGCGACAGGCTTGAGTACCTGGCTGGGGAAATAGTTATAGCCTGAAAGTACTGCCTTGATGGCGCTGAGTAACTCGCACAGGTCTTCCTGTTTGCAGACATAGCCTGCCGCGCCCAAGTGCATGCAGCGGATGGCAAACAGCGCGGGTGATTGTGCAGTGAGTACCAGCACTTTGAGGGGGATGGCCATGGCCTGGAGGCGCGAGAGCATTTCCAGGCCGTCCAGCTTGGGCAGGCTTATGTCGAGAATGACCAGGTCAGGGCGGGTTTCGCGAATCATCTGCATGGCGTCGACACCGTTGTCCGACTCACCAATTACCTGATAAGTCTGGTTTTCCAGCAACATTCGGATGGCCAGGCGGATAACGGGATGATCGTCGACGATAAATACTGAGTGCATGTGCAACATTCCATCGTAGCGAGGGCAGGGGGCACATTAGCTCAGTTGAAAGTCGGCGGGCAGTTGAACGTCGGCTAAATCCCGTATATGGGAAATGCCTTACACGAAGTGAGAGTGCGTGCTACAGATAATCGGAGTATTCAGCTGCGGGTATGAATTTTATTGGGGTTACTGTCGAATTTTTCTGTGGGTGTTTAATATATTTTGTTTGAGTAAGAAGTTTCTTACATGCTGCGGCGGTGGCAGCGAATATCGCTGTCACCGCTGCGCCTTCATGTCGGGCTGGAGCGCCCGGTCATCTCGCTGGCCATTTCGCTGGCATAGCTGTCGGTCATGCCGGCGATGAAGTCGATCATGCGCAGGAACGCCGCGTGCAGCGAGCCGTTCGGGTCGGGCGCGTTGTTGCCGATCAGGTCCAGTACGCGCCGGCTCTTGAATGACGGCGTACGCCCGCCGTGCTGCTCGAGCGCGGCACCACAGAAGGTATTGAGGAGGATTTCCAGGGTGGTGTAGGCGCCAATCTCGTGCAGGGTCTTGCGCTTGTCCTGGAAGATCTTCTTGCGCGCCATGTCCTTTGCTTGCAGCACACAACGTTGCGCCGGGCCGTGCATATGTTCGACCAGGTCGCCCGGCAGCCGACCGGCCAGCAGCGCATCCTGCTGCTCGACGAAGGCCAGGGCCGCTGCGTTGGTCAGGTGCTCGATGGCCTTGCCACGCAGGATCGCCAGCTTGCGCCGGCGCGAGTCGCGCGCACCGAGCTGGCGGTAGGTTTCCGGCAGGTCGTCGCCGACCAGGTCCAGCAGCAGCGCCTCGACTTCGGCGTACTGCAGCAGGTCCATTTCCAGGCCATCTTCCAGGTCGATGAGGGCATAGCAGATGTCGTCGGCGGCCTCCATCAGGTACACCAGCGGGTGGCGTGCCCAGCGCTGGTGTTCCAGCTGAGGTATGCCCAGCTTGGCGGCGATCTGCTCGAGCAGCGGCAGTTCGCTCTGGTAGCAGCCGAACTTGTGCTTCTTGTAGCCCAGTGCATCGGCGTGGCGGGAGGTCCAGGGATACTTGAGGTAAGCACCCAGGGTGGCGTAGGTCAGACGGGTGCCGCCGTCGAACTGGTGGTACTCCAGTTGCGTGAGCACGCGAAAGCCTTGGGCATTGCCTTCGAAGTTCAGAAAGTCCGCGCGCTGGTCGTCGCTCATGTCGTCCAGCCAGCCGCGCCCGGCAGCCTGCTGGAACCAGTGGCGGATGGCATCCTCGCCGGAATGCCCGAACGGCGGGTTGCCGATGTCATGGGCCAGGCACGCCGACTGCACGATCATGCCCAGGTCGCTGGGCTCGCACCAGTCGGGCAGGGCGCCGCGCAGCGTCTCGCCCACGCGCATGCCCAGCGAACGGCCCACGCAGCTGACTTCCAGCGAGTGGGTCAGGCGGGTGTGGATATGGTCGTTGCTGGTGACCGGGTGCACCTGCGTCTTGCGCCCCAGGCGGCGGAAGGCACCGGAGAAGATGATGCGGTCGTGGTCCTTGTGGAAGGGGCTGCGGCCCAGTTCCTCAGGGCTGTACAGGGCCTTGCCCAAGCGTTCGCGGGTCAGCAGGGTTTGCCATTCCAAGGCGCGGTCTCCGTCGTGTGGGTCGGCATAGCTTCCCGCGAGTGGCGCGCCCTTGCAAGGCGCGCCTGGCGCTTACGGGCGGCGCTCGGCCCCTATGAACAGGCGGATCAGTGGCACCAGGCGAGTGCCCAGGCGTAACAGGCGGGCCAGGTTGCCGCTGCGCACGCCTTTGCCGGTAAGAAAGCCCAGCGCCACCACGGCGCCCAGGCCCCACAGCGAGCCGTGCTTGACCCCCATGCCCTCGCCGAACGAGCTGCCCATGCCGCGCAGGCGGTGCAGCGGTTGAAGCACCTGCCCGGACTCGTGACGTATCTGCTGGCGGTGCATTTCCATGCGCAGGCGCAGCAAAGCCTTGCGCAGCTCCCGCGGGTTTCGCGTATCGGGTAGTTCCGGCAGGCTCATGGCAGCAGGCGCTCCCTGTCCTTGGCCAGCTCTTCGAGCGTGGCGGAAAATGGCGAGGATTCATCGAATACCGCTGCCTTGAGTTTCAGCCCGCAGTACAGCGCGGCGCAGCCGTAGAACAGGCACAGGCCGATGATGCCGGCCAGGCGGTAGCTGTCCCACAGCAGCACCAGCACCAACCCCGACAGGGCGGTCAGCAGCAGCAGGGCGAACACCAGGGCCAGGCCTGCGAACAGCAGCAGGCTCAGGGTGCGGGCTTTCTGCTCCTGTAGCTCGATGCCGAACAGCTCGATGTGACTGTGCAGCAGGCCCAGCACAGCCGCGCCCAGGCGCCTGCCAGAGGCGCCGGCGCCGATGGCGTCGTTGTCCATGGGCACTCCTCAGCGCTTGGCCAGCAGGCCGATCAACAGACCGACCCCAGCAGCAATGCCGATGGCCTGCCAGGGGTTTTCCTGCACGTACTGTTCGGCGCCGCCGAGGGCGGCCTGGCCGCGCTGGCGTAACGAGTCCTGGGTCAGTTGCAGGGTTTCGCGGGCCTGGGTGAGGCGCTCGTGGATCTGCTCACGCAGCTCATCCGCCTGGTCGCCTGCCAGGTTGGCCGTGTCGGCGAGCAGTTTTTCGGTGTCGCGGACCAGGGCCTGGAAGTCAGCCATCAAGATGTCCTGTGCAGTTTTTGCCGATTTGCTGGCCATGGGCCTCTCCCTGTGAGTGTGTGTGGCTATTTCGAGTGATCGGGCAGGCCGAAGGTTCAGCACGATGTGCTGGTACAGCCTTTGCTACGCCTTGAGGCGTAGCACCCGAGGGCGCGCCGAAAACGTGCGTGGCCCGGGCAAATACCGATAAACCTTAACCCAATCCACGACAAACCCAAGAAAAAACCACGCAGGCGCCGACCCGCTCACCTAAACGGGGCATGGGCCTGGCACCGATTCGGTGCATGGATGCCGGTACTTGAACTGTCATGGTGCCTTTTTGCAGGTCTGCCACTTCATGGAAAACATGCACAGCGCGATGGACTCCCTGGTCCACGGCTCCAATACTCTGTTCATCCTCATGGGGGCCATCCTGGTGCTGGCCATGCACGCCGGCTTCGCGTTCCTGGAAGTCGGCACCGTGCGCCACAAGAACCAGGTCAATGCCCTGTCGAAAATTCTCAGCGATTTCGCCATCTCGGCGCTGGTGTACTTCTTCATCGGCTACTGGATCGCCTACGGAGTGAGCTTTTTCCAGCCTGCCGCCGAACTTGCCACCGACCACGGCTATGCGCTGGTGAAATGCTTCTTTCTGCTGACCTTCGCGGCGGCCATTCCGGCGATCATCTCCGGCGGCATCGCCGAGCGCGCACGGTTTGCCCCGCAGTTGTGCGCTACGGCGTTGATCGTGGCGTTCATCTACCCGTTCTTCGAGGGCCTGGTGTGGAACGGCAACTTCGGTGTGCAGGCATGGTTGCAGGCACGCTTCGGTGCGCCGTTCCATGACTTTGCAGGCTCCGTGGTGGTGCATGCCATGGGCGGCTGGCTGGCACTGGCGGCGGTGCTGCTGCTGGGCGCCCGGCGCGGGCGCTATCGCGAGGGCCGGCTGGTAGCCTTTGCGCCATCGAGCATCCCGTTCCTGGCCCTGGGGTCGTGGATCCTGATCATCGGCTGGTTCGGCTTCAACGTGATGAGCGCGCAAACGCTGCAGGGCGTCAGCGGGCTGGTGGCGATCAATTCGCTGATGGCCATGGTGGGGGGCACCTTGTCGGCGCTGTGGGCCGGGCGCAACGACCCGGGCTTCTTGCACAACGGCCCGCTGGCCGGGCTGGTGGCGATCTGCGCCGGGTCCGACCTGATGCACCCGATCGGGGCGCTGGTCACCGGGTTGGTGGCCGGCGGGTTGTTCGTCTGGTGCTTCACTGCGGCGCAGAACCGCTGGAAGATCGACGATGTGCTCGGCGTATGGCCGTTGCATGGCCTGTGCGGGGTCTGGGGCGGCATCGCCTGCGGCGTGTTCGGCCAGGCAGCGTTGGGCGGCCTGGGTGGCGTCAGCCTGGCCAGCCAAGTGCTGGGTAGCCTGGCGGGTGTGCTTGTGGCGCTGGCTGGCGGCTTTGCCGTGTATGGCCTGATCCGTGCGGTACACGGCCTGCGCCTGAGCCACGAGCAGGAGTTCCAGGGCGCCGACCTGTCGCTGCACCGTATCGGCGCCACCAGCCAGGATTGACCCAGAGCAGATGCACGATGGGCGGGGCAGACCTAGAATAAGCATCTTTCATCATGCAATTTCGGGTTTGCCCATGCTCCCTGAATGCCAGTTGTTCGGTACCCTCGGGTGCCATCTGTGCGAAGTGGCTGAAGCCGTGCTCATGCCGTTGGTCGACCATGGTCTGTTGGTCGAGCTGGTCGACATAGCCGAAGACCAAGCGTTGTTCGAGCGCTACG
The DNA here is from genome assembly GCF_019139835.1 of Pseudomonas xanthosomatis. Taxonomy (NCBI): domain Bacteria; kingdom Pseudomonadati; phylum Pseudomonadota; class Gammaproteobacteria; order Pseudomonadales; family Pseudomonadaceae; genus Pseudomonas; species Pseudomonas xanthosomatis. Next base: position 2,637,604 of record NZ_CP077075.1, read on the forward strand.
GCCTGATCATCCCGGTACTGCGCCGCTGCGACAGCGGCGCCGAGCTGCATTGGCCGTTCGATGCCGAGCAGGTGGTAGCCTTTCTCGGTTGAGCCGCGCATTGACGCAGACAGGGCTGGCTCCGTATGCTGTATATAAATACAGTATCGAGGTGAAGCCATGCTCAATGTCGAGCAACTCAAGTACAGCATCAACCACATGGCCCCGGAGCGTGTGTGCGACGCCGTGCTGGAACTGCGCCTCGACGGCATCGTCACCGACGAGCAAACGCCCTTTGGCAAAGTGCATTTCAATACCTGCTTCGCCGAGATCGAGGCGCTGTTCCAGCGTGCCGGCTTTCATCGCCCGCTGGATGTGGTCGGCTACCAGGGCCTGAGCTACGCCCTGTTCGACCCCGCCCGCTGGGATGCGGTGCAGGTGCTGCGCTGGCTCAAGGCGCGTTGCGAGCCGGCCGGCGAGGCTGGTTGAGCCGCGCCAGACAGGGGATAATGCCCGGCCACCCCCGCCGAGCCTGATGATGACCACACCCTTCGACCCCGCCCGCCAGCAAGCCAGTACCGTATGCCTGCCGCCTGGGCAGTGGCGCACGGTGCTCGATTGCCTGTGCGACCACTTCAAGGCCATTGGCCGTGAGGTGTGGCTCGACCGTTTTGCCCGGGGCCGGGTGCTCGATGCCCAAGGGCAGGCAGTAGCCGCTGATCTGGCTTACCGCCCAGGCATGCGCTTGCACTATTTTCGCGAAGTGCCCAACGAAAAGCCGATCCCGGTGCAAGAAACCATCCTGCACATGGACGAGCACCTGGTGGTGGCCGACAAGCCGCATTTTCTGCCGGTGACACCGACTGGCGAGTACGTCGAGCACACCTTGCTGCGCCGCCTGATCCGCCGCCTGGACAACCCGCACCTGGTGCCACTGCATCGCATCGACCGGCACACTGCCGGGCTGGTGCTGTTCTCGGCCAACCCCGCAACCCGCGGCGCCTACCAGCGGCTGTTTCCCGAGCGACGCATCGACAAGCACTACCAGGCCATCGCCGCAGCTATGCCCCAACATGCCTTCCCGTTGGTGCACCGCAGCCGCCTGGTGCATGGCGAGCCGTTTTTCCGCATGCATGAGGTAGCGGGCGTCGACAACAGCGAAACCCATGCCTGCGTGCTGGAGAAAAACGGTGGCCTGTGGCGCTACGGCTTGTCGCCGGTGACCGGCAAGACGCACCAGTTGCGGGTGCACATGGCAGCGTTGGGGGCCGGGATCTGCAACGACCCGTTTTATCCCGAGCTTGTGGATGAGCAGGACGACTATGCGCGGCCATTGAAGCTGCTGGCGCAGAGCCTGCGCTTCGACGACCCGCTGACGGGGCAGGAACGGTATTTCGAGAGTCGGTTGACGCTGCAGTGGTAGTCAACCTGTAGCGGCCTGATCGCCAGCAAGCCGGCTCCTACATGTTGTAGGAGCCGGCTTGCTGGCGATGGCTTATCAGCGGTTGAAACGCTCCACCAGCGAGTACTGTGTGCCAGCAGTGCTGGTCAGCTCTTCACTGAGCAGCGCCGAGCGCTGGGCCTGGCCTGCAGTCTGGTCGGCCAGGTCGGCGATGGTGGCGATGTTGCGGCTGATTTCCTCGGCCACGGCAGTCTGCTCTTCGGTGGCGGCGGCAATCTGGGTGGCCATGTCGGTGATGTTGGCCACCGCCTCGCTGATACCCACCAGGGCCTGGTCGGCCTCCATGACCCGCTCCACGCCTTCCTGGGCCTGGCGGTGGCCGGTTTCCATGGTTTGCACCGCGTTGTTGGCGGTTTGCTGCAGCTTGGCGATCAGGTTGTGGATTTGCCCGGTGGACTCGGCGGTGCGCTGGGCCAACTGGCGTACCTCGTCGGCCACCACTGCAAAGCCGCGGCCCATCTCACCGGCACGGGCCGCTTCGATGGCGGCATTGAGCGCCAGCAGGTTGGTCTGGTCGGCAATGCCCTTGATCACGTCGACCACGCCGCCAATCTCGTCGCTGTCCTTGGCCAGCTGGGTGACGGTCAGGCCGGTTTCACCCACCGCCGCCGACAGGCGCTCGATGGCATCGCGGGTTTCGCCGGCGATGTTGCGGCCCTGACTGGTCAGGCGGTTGGCTTCCTGGGTAGCGTCGGCGGTGCGCTGCACATGGTTGGCCACTTCTTGCGTGGTGGCGGCCATCTGGTTGACGGCGGCAGCTACTTGCTCGGTTTCCACGCGCTGGCGCTCCAGGCCCGAGGAGCTCTGGTGGGCGAGGGTGTCGGACTGGCGGGCCTGGTCGCTGAGCTGCTCGGCGCTGTCCTGCAGGCGGGTCAGGCAGGTCTTCATGCGCGCGTCCTGGCTGAGCATGGCCATTTCCAGGCGTGCCTGCACTCCGCGGCTGTCAGTGTACATCTGCGCGATCAGCGGGTCGGAGGTGGTTTGTTCGGCCAGGCGTAGCAAGCGCTTGAGGCCGCGTTGCTGCCAGCCCAGGCCAAGCAGGCCCAGCGGCACCGACAGGCCGGCGGCCAGGGCGAAGCCCCAGGAGTGACCGAGCCAGTTACCGATCAGGAAACCGATCTGGCTGATGAGAATGAACGGCAGCCAGTCCTGCAGTACTGGCAGCCACTTGTCGCGGCGCGGTACCGCAGGCTTGCCCTGGTTGATGCGCTGGTACAGGCCTTCGGCACGCCGGATCTGTTCGGCGGTGGGTTTGACCCGCACCGACTCGTAGCCGACCACCTGGTTGTTGTCGAACACCGGGGTGACGTAGGCGTTCACCCAGTAATGGTCGCCCGACTTGCAGCGGTTCTTGACGATGCCCATCCACGGCAGGCCCTGCTTGAGGGTCTGCCACATGTGGGCGAACACCGCAGGCGGCACGTCGGGGTGGCGTACCAGGTTGTGCGCAGCGCCCGTGAGTTCCTCGCGGGAGAACCCGCTGATCTCGATGAAGGCATCGTTGCAGTAAGTGATCACGCCTTTGGCGTTGGTGGTGGAGATCAACCGCTGCTGGGCAGGGAAAGTCCGTTCTCTCTGGGTAATCGGCTGGTTGTTACGCATTGGCTGTTCAATCCGCAAGGCTTTCCACGGGTATCGGCAAGCCTCTGGTTTTGTTGAATGAATATTTGACCGGCATTGACCTGAAGCAAAGTGCCATCATCCTGCCTGCGCTAGATGAATGCCACCGTTTGCTGCAAGTTGCTGCAAATATTGCAAATTTTGTTATGAATCGTGACAGGTCCGATGATGACCGATTGTTCAGGCCGGGGCCAGCATCGGGTAGGTGAACAAGGTGAAATGCACCAGGTTGACGAACACGTGGCACCACACCGCCACCAGCAGCCCGCCATGGCGGTAGGCCAGGCCGTAGCCCAACCCTGCCAGGGTCGCCAGGTAGAACCACTGCCAGCCGAGGTGCAGGTGTGCCAGGCCAAACAGCACGGACGCGACACCCAGCGCCAGGCCTTCATGCTTGAACAGACGTTCCAGCCCGCCCTGGATGTAGCCGCGAAACAGCAACTCTTCGGTCAGGCTGACCAGCAGCAGGTTGTTTGCCAGCCACATCCACGCCACGTCCGGCCAGTTCGGTGCCCAGGCCACCAGCCCGAGTATCCAGGCGCTGCCCAGGCAGGCGATCAGCGTGATGGGGCGCAGCACGGCAAGGCTCAGCAACATGCCACGCGGGCGCAGCACGATCAGCCAGGGGCAGGCCAGCAGAATCCACAGGCCGATCAGCGGCTTGTCCAGGTTCAGGCTCATGGAATACGGCGTCGCACCGCGGCTGAGCACCACATTGTCGATGACCTTGCCGCTATGGAAGCCGGGCAGCCAGTGCAGGGCCAGGCCCAGGGCGACTACCAGGAACAGGCTGTGACCCAGCGCCTTTTGCCACAGCACGGCGCGTCGGGCCAGCATTGCAGAACCGCCGAGCGCAAGCAGCACGGGCAGGGCGCCCAGGCCGATCTCACCGTGTTTGAGTGCCAGGGCGTAGCCGAGGGTAAACAGAAATAGGGCTATCCAGTATGGCACGGGCATGACGGCTCCTTTTGCTGGGGCCAGGGCGATGCGATGGTGCTCGACATCGCCCAGGCAACCCGGAAGGTCCGCCATGCGAACCGCAGGAGGCGTATTAGGCGGCGATCAGTTGCCGAAGTACATAGTGCAAGATTCCCCCCGACTTGAAGTACTCCACCTCGTTGAGGGTATCGATGCGGCACAGCACTTCGACCTGTTGCCGGCTGCCATCTTCGCGGGTGATGCCCAGGGTCAGGCTCATGCCCGGGCGGATTTGCCCGGCGGACAGCCCCAGCACGTCAATGCGCTCCTTGCCGGTCAGGCCAAGGCGCTTGCGGTCGTCACCGGCCTTGAACTGCAGCGGCAGCACGCCCATGCCTACCAGGTTGGAGCGGTGGATGCGCTCGAAGCTCTCGGCCAGCACCGCCTTCACGCCCAGCAGGTTGGTGCCCTTGGCGGCCCAGTCGCGGCTGGACCCGGTGCCGTATTCCTGGCCGGCGATCACCACCAGCGGCGTGCCTGCCTGCTGGTAGCGCATGGCCGCGTCATAGATCGACAGCTTCTCGCCGCTGGGGATGTGCAGGGTATTGCCGCCTTCTTCGCCGCCGAGCATTTCGTTGCGGATGCGGATGTTGGCAAAAGTCCCGCGCATCATCACTTCGTGGTTGCCGCGCCGCGAGCCGTAGGAATTGAAGTCGCGTGGCTCTACGCCCTTTGCACGCAGGTAGCGCCCGGCCGGGCTGTCGGCCTTGATGTTGCCGGCGGGGGAGATGTGGTCGGTGGTCACCGAGTCGCCCAGCAGCGCGAGAACCTGCGCCCCCTGGATATCTTGAATGTGTGGCAGGGGGCCGGCGATGTCGTCGAAGAACGGTGGGTGCTGGATGTAGGTGGAGTCGTCCTGCCACACGTAGGTAGCAGCCTGCGGTACTTCGATGGCCTGCCATTGGGCGTCGCCTGCGAACACCTCGGCGTATTCCTTGTGGAACATGCCGGTGTCGACCTTGGCCACGGCTTCGGCGATTTCCTGCTGGCTGGGCCAGATATCCCGCAGGTACACAGGTTGGCCGTCCTTGCCGGTGCCCAACGCATCGGTTGCAAGGTTCGTGCGCACGGTCCCGGCCAGGGCATAGGCTACCACCAGCGGCGGCGAGGCTAGCCAGTTGGTCTTCACCAGCGGGTGCACCCGGCCCTCGAAATTGCGGTTGCCCGACAGTACCGAGGCGACGGTCAGGTCGGCATTGGCGATGGCTTTTTCAATGGCTTCGTCCAGGGGGCCGGAGTTACCGATGCAGGTGGTGCAGCCGTAGCCCACCAGGTCGAAGCCGAGCTGGTCGAGGTAGGGCGTCAGGCCCGCTGCCTGGAAGTATTCGGTGACCACCTTCGAGCCGGGGGCCAGCGAGGTCTTGACCCAGGGTTTGCGCTGCAGGCCCTTTTCCACGGCCTTTTTCGCCACCAGCCCGGCCGCCATCATCACGCTGGGGTTGGAGGTGTTGGTGCATGAGGTGATGGCGGCGATCACCACCGCGCCGTCACGCAGGGTGTGGCTCTGGCCCTCGTGGCTGTAGTCGATCTCGCCGGCCTGGTCGGCATTGCCCACCGCCACGCCGCCGCCGCCTTCGCTTTCCAGGCGGCCGACTTCCTTGGCCAGGGGTTTGGGTTGCAGTTCGATGAAGTGGTCGAAGGCCTGGCTGACCTGGCCCAGGGCGACCCGGTCCTGGGGCCGCTTGGGCCCGGCCAGGCTGGCCTCGACCTCGGCCATGTCCAGTGCCAGGCTGTCGCTGAACAGCGGCTCCTGGCCGGGCAGGCGCCACAGCCCCTGCTCCTTGCAATAGGCCTCGACCAGTTGCACGGTCTCATCGGGCCGGCCAGACAGGCGCAGGTAGTCGAGGGTCACTGCGTCCACCGGGAAGAAGCCGCAGGTGGCGCCGTATTCCGGGGCCATGTTGGCGATGGTGGCGCGGTCGGCCAGCGGCAAGTCGGCCAGGCCATCGCCGTAGAACTCTACGAACTTGCCCACCACGCCCTTCTTGCGCAGCATCTGCGTCACCGTCAGCACCAGGTCGGTGGCGGTGATGCCTTCGCGCAGCTTGCCGGTGAGCTTGAAGCCGATCACCTCGGGGATCAGCATCGACACCGGCTGGCCGAGCATGGCCGCCTCGGCCTCGATGCCGCCCACGCCCCAGCCGAGCACGCCCAGGCCATTGATCATGGTGGTGTGCGAGTCGGTGCCCACCAGGGTGTCGGGGAAGGCGTAGGTGCGGCCATCTTCTTCGCGGGTCCATACCGTGCGGCCGAGGTATTCGAGGTTGACCTGGTGGCAGATGCCGGTGCCTGGCGGTACCACGCGGAAGTTGTCGAACGCGCTCTGGCCCCAGCGCAGGAAGGCGTAGCGCTCGCCGTTGCGTTGCATCTCGATGTCGACGTTCTGGCCGAACGCCTGAGCGGTGCCGTAGCGGTCGACCATCACCGAGTGGTCGATCACCAGGTCTACCGGCGACAGCGGGTTGATCCGCTGCGGGTCGCCGCCGGCCTTTTGCATGGCCGCGCGCATGGCGGCCAGGTCGACCACCGCCGGCACGCCGGTGAAGTCCTGCATCAGCACCCGCGCCGGGCGGTACTGGATCTCGCGGTCCGAGCGCCGCTCGCCCAGCCAGGCGGCCAGGGCGCGCAGATCGTCGCCGCTGACGGTTTTGCCATCTTCACAGCGCAGCAGGTTTTCCAGCAGCACTTTCAGCGACATGGGCAGGCGCTGCAGGTCGCCCAGCTTGCCGGCCGCCTCGGTGAGGCTGAAGTAGTGGTAGGTGTGGCCTGCCACCTGGAGGGTCTTGAGGGTTTTCAGGCTATCGAGCGAGGGCATGAACAACTCCTTGTGCTCCGGTGGCCCCGGGATTACTGGTTGGCCGGTACCACCGCTTCGAATCGGCCCGCACGGCACGGACCTGTTTGAACGGTCAGGTTAGCCCCGTTTACCGGGCCTGACCCTTTTCTGGACCGGTGGGGCGTGTCGCAGGTTCCGATCTTCCTTTATCATTCGCCGCCCTGGCGCCGCCTGCGCCAGTGATGTGGAGTAAAAAATGAATACCCTGTTCATGCATTGCCGGCCCGGCTTCGAGGGCGAGGTCTGCGCCGAAATCAGCGAACATGCAGCCATTCTGGGGGTGCCCGGGTATGCCAAGGGCAAGCCGCAGAGTGCCTGCGCCGAATTCGTCTGCAGCGAGCCTGACGGCGCCGAACGGCTGATGCATGAGCGGCGTTTCGCTCAGCTGATCTTCCCGCGCCAGTGGGCGCGTGGCACTTATGTAGAACTGCCGGAAACCGACCGCATCAGCGTGCTGCTGGAACACCTGGCCGAGCTGCCGGTGTTTGGCAGTCTGTGGCTGGAGGTGCTCGACAGCAACGAAGGCAAGGAGCTGTCGACCTTTTGCCGCAAGTTCGAAGTGCCGCTGCGCAAGGCACTGGAAAAGGCCGGACGGCTGGTAGATGACGCCCGCCGCCCGCGCCTGCTGCTGAGCTTCATCAGTGGCCGCCGGGTGTTCGTCGGTATTGCCGAGGCCGACAATTCGGCGCTGTGGCCGATGGGTATCCCGCGCCTGAAATTCCCCCGCGAGGCGCCCAGCCGTTCCACGCTCAAGCTGGAAGAAGCCTGGCACCAGTTCATCCCGCGCGAGCAGTGGGAGCAGCGGCTGAACGATGACATGACCGGGGTCGATCTGGGTGCCTCCCCCGGCGGCTGGACCTACCAACTGGTCAAGCGCGGCATGCTGGTCACCGCCATCGACAACGGCCCGATGGCCGAGAGCCTGATGGACACCGGCCTGGTCACCCACCTGATGGCCGACGGGTTCACCTGGAAGCCCAAACAGACCGTGGACTGGATGGTCTGCGACATCGTCGAAAAGCCCGCGCGCACTGCATCGCTGATCGACACCTGGCTGGGTGAGGGGCTGTGCCGCGAGGCGGTGGTCAACCTCAAGCTGCCGATGAAGCAGCGCCACGCCGAGGTGCGCAAGCTGCTCGAGCGCATGGAAGAAGGCTTCAAGGCGCGCAAGGTGAAGGTGTCTATTGCCTGCAAGCAGCTGTATCACGACCGCGAGGAAGTGACCTGCCACCTGCGCCGGCTTGACTTGAAACCGCGCTGAGGCGGATCGCCTGTAGAAGCCGGCTCGCCGGCGATTGGGCTGCACAGCAGCCCCTGGGCGCCCCCCGACCGCCCCCACAATGAACCCCGAACCCAGCGGAGCCCCCATGACCGACTTCACCCATGACGCGATTCTCGACGCTACCGGCCTGAACTGCCCGGAGCCGGTGATGATGCTGCACAAGCACGTGCGCGAGCTGAGCGCAGGTGGCGTACTCAAGGTGATCGCCACCGACCCCTCGACCCGCCGCGACATCCCCAAGTTCTGCATCTTCCTTGGCCACGAGCTGCTCGGCCAGCAGGAAGAGGCCGGCACCTACCTGTACTGGATCCGCAAGAAGGCCGACTGAGCCGCCAGCGATCGCGCTACACTGCGCTCCCCAGACAGGAGAGCGCCATGCTGATAGTTGCCGACGAGAATATCCCGCTGCTCGATGCCTTCTTCGCCGGGTTCGGCGAAGTGCGCCGCTACCCCGGCCGGGCCATCGACGCCGCCTGCGTGAAGGACGCCGACGTGCTGCTGGTGCGTTCGGTGACCCGCGTGGACCGGCAGCTGCTGCAAGGCAGCCGGGTGCGTTTTGTCGGCACCTGCACCATCGGCACCGACCACCTCGACCTCGACTACTTTGCCCAGGCGCGCATCCAGTGGAGCAGCGCTCCCGGCTGCAATGCCCGTGGCGTGGTCGACTACGTACTGGGCAGCCTGCTGACCCTGGCAGAACTTGAGGGCGCCGACCTGAGCCGCAAGGTGTACGGCGTGGTCGGTGCCGGCGAGGTGGGTGGGCGCCTGGTGCGGGTGCTGCACGGTCTGGGCTGGAAAGTGCTGGTGTGCGACCCGGTACGCCAGGTGGCCGAAGGCGGCGACTTTGTCAGCCTCGACACACTGCTTGAGCAATGCGACGTGATCAGCCTGCACACCCCGCTGCAGCGCGGTGGCGAGCACCCCACCTGGCATCTGCTCGATGCGCAGCGCCTGGCGCGCCTGCGCCGTGGGGCCTGGCTGGTCAACGCCAGCCGTGGCCCGGTGGTGGACAACGCCGCCCTGCGTGCGCTGCTGCTGGCCCGTGAAGATGTGCACGCGGTGCTGGATGTGTGGGAGGGCGAGCCGCAGGTGGACCTGCACCTGGCTGACCTGTGCACCCTGGCCACCCCGCATATCGCCGGCTACAGCCTGGATGGCAAGCAGCGCGGTACCGCGCAGATCTACCAGGCGCTGTGCCGGGTGCTGGGCCGGCCGGCCACCGTGCAGCTGGCTGACCTGCTGCCGCCCCCGGCGCTGGCGCAGATCGAACTGCACGCCGAGGCCGACCCGGCCTGGGCGCTGGCCACCCTGTGCCGGGCGGTGTACGACCCGCGCCGTGACGATGCGGATTTTCGCCGCAGCTTGAGCGATGACCCGGCCGAGCAACGTGTGGCGTTCGACCAGTTGCGCAAGCATTACCCGGTACGCCGGGAAATCGAAGGGCTTGCCGTGCGCCTGCGTGGTGATGCGCCGCAGCTGGCGCAGGTGGTGAGTGCCCTGGGGGCGGTACTGGCCTGAGCACGCAGCCGTCAGGCCTGTGCTGTACCTGTAGCAGCCGGCTTGCCGGCGATAGTGCCAGGCCTGCAATCGAGCCAGCCGGCCACTTTTGCGCCGGGGCATAGGGCCTCATCGCCGGCAAGCCGGCTACAGGGTTAGCCCGATGCCCACAAAACCCAGGCAAATAAAAACCCGGCGCAAGCGCCGGGTCGCAAGGCATTCTGTGGTCAGCCCTTCTGGACTTTTTTCACCCGGCTCGCTTCGAGCTCTTTGCAGGCTTTCTGGATCATCTGCTCGGTGATCGGCACTTCGCGCCCCTGGGCGTCGATGATCGAACCGCACACTTGGGGTTGCGGGTGCTTGGTGGTGGTGTCGTTGCTGTGTTGCAAGCTCATGTCCTGTCTCCTCATCAGGTTCAAGCTCAAGGGTACTGCGGCGCCATGACTGGCCTGTGACAGCTCCCTGGCGGGCCGTGGCCGATACAGTCCACCAGAAAGCGCGGCAAAGCTCCAGCGGCCCATTAGAACGAATGAGCATAGGTGCCAGTGCTGGCGCGGCAGTCCTTTGATGCGACGTCCGCTGCCGGGCGCAGGTTCCGCCAGGGGCGACCAGTGGTAGGCTTGGCACTCTCCCCGCCAGATGCCGCCGCCATGCCCGACCCGGTTTCCCCCCGCCAACGCCGCGCCCTGCGCCTGAGTTGGCAGTTCATACGCCCGTATCGTCGCCAGGCCCTTTTGGCCTTGCTGGCGCTGGTGGTGACCGCCGCCATTACGCTGTCCATGGGCCAGGGCATCCGCCTGCTGGTCGACCAGGGCTTCATGACCGGCTCGGCGCACCAGCTCAACCAGACCATTGGCCTGTTCATGTTGCTGGTGCTGGCGTTGGCGGTAGGCACCTTCGCGCGCTTTTACCTGGTGTCGTGGATCGGCGAGCGTTGCGTGGCTGACATACGCCGCGCGGTATTCGACCATCTGCTGGGCCTGCACCCGGGTTTTTTCGAGGATAACCGCAGCTCGGAGATCCAGTCGCGGCTGACCGCCGACACCACGCTGCTGCAGTCGGTGATCGGATCGTCGTTGTCGATGTTCCTGCGCAACGCGCTGATGGTCGTCGGCGGGGTAGTCCTGCTGTTCGTCACCAACCCCAAGCTGACCGCCATCGTGGTGCTGGCCCTGCCGCTGGTGCTGGCGCCGATCCTGCTGTTTGGCCGGCGCGCGCGCAGCCTGTCGCGGCAAAGCCAGGACCGGGTAGCCGATGTGGGCAGCTACGTGGCCGAGACCCTGGGCCAGATCAAAACCGTGCAGGCCTACAACCACGAAGCGCGCGATCGCCTGTTGTTCGCCGATACCGTGGAGGCCGCGTTCGCGGTGGCGCGGCGGCGCATCACCCAGCGCGCCTGGCTGATCACCCTGGTGATCGTGCTGGTACTGGGGGCGGTGGCGGTGATGCTCTGGGTGGGTGGCACGGATGTGATCGCCGGGCGGATTTCCGGCGGCGAGCTTGCGGCATTCGTGTTCTACAGCCTGATCGTCGGCAGTGCCTTCGGCACCCTCAGCGAGGTGATCGGTGAGCTGCAACGCGCCGCAGGCGCCGCCGAACGCATCGCCGAATTGCTGGCAGCGCAGAGCGATATCCTGGCGCCGGCCACACCTTCGGCCATGGCCCGTGCCCGTGGCCAGATCGAGCTGCGCGATGTGCGCTTTGCCTACCCGTCGCGGCCTGGGGTGGCGGCCATCGATGGCTTGAGCCTGCTGGTACAGCCTGGCCAGACGGTGGCTCTGGTGGGCCCCTCAGGTGCCGGCAAGTCGACCCTGTTCGACCTGCTGCTGCGCTTTTACGACCCGCAGTCGGGCAGCATCCTGCTCGATGGCCAGGTAATCAGCGAGCTGGCGCCGGCGGTGCTGCGTGCCCAGTTCGCCCTGGTGGCCCAGCAGCCGGCGTTGTTTCGCGGCACGGTCGAGGCCAATATCCGCTACGGCCGCCCCGAGGCGAGCCTTGCCGAGGTCGAGTCCGCCGCGCGCAGCGCACATGCCCATGAGTTCATTGCGCAGTTGCCCCAGGGTTACCAGACGCCGCTGGGCGAGGGTGGGGCAGGGCTGTCCGGTGGCCAGCGCCAGCGCCTGGCGATTGCCCGGGCACTGCTGGTGGATGCGCCGATCTTGCTGCTGGACGAGGCCACCAGTGCGCTGGATGCGCAAAGCGAGCACCTGATTCAACAAGCGCTGCCGCAACTGATGGCCGGGCGTACCACCCTGGTGATCGCCCACCGCCTGGCCACGGTGCAGCACGCCGACCGCATCGCGGTGATCGACCAGGGGCGGTTGGTGGCGGTGGGTACGCACCGTCAGCTGATTGAAGAAAGCCCGCTGTACGCGCGGCTGGCGGCGTTGCAGTTCAACAGCGATATCGCCTGAATGGATTCACCCCTGGGGGCGGCAGCTACGGCGCCGTCGGCAGGGGCAGATTGCCTTCAGCCCGTAACAATTCTGTAGCAATTGCCTGAGAGTATCTGCCTCAGCTGTTGCGTATGTGCTCGACCTGGCTGCCTTCGAACGATGGCAGCTTTTTTTTGGCCTGCGAACGAGGACAAGGATGTCTTAGTCGGCGCTGCCTTGGCGCGTCGTTCCGTTAATTCCTTGTTCCGAGACCTGCGATGTTGCGTAAATCCCTTCGCGTACAAATTCTCACCCTGCTGGGCGGCAGCCTGGCGGCGATGTTGCTGATCGCTCTGGTGTGCTTTCAGTTTTTGTCTTCCAGCGTGCGAGGCTACGCCGAGCTGGTGGATGGGCCGCTGCGCGCCTCGCAGTTGATCGACGAGGCCAACCTGCAGTTCAAGATCCAGGTGCAGGAATGGAAAAACGTATTGCTGCGCGGCCGCCAGCCGGCCGAGCTGGACAAGTACTGGCAGCAGTTCCAGGCCCGCGAGCAGCAGGTGCAGCAGTTGCTTGGGCAGTTGGCCGACAACAGCAGCCCGGCGATGAAGGCGCCGCTGGAGCAACTGCGCGACAGCCACCGGCAACTGGGTTTGGCCTACGAGCGTGGGCGCCAGGCCTTCGTTGCCGCAGGCGGCGACCCGGTGGCGGGTGATGCCGCAGTCAAGGGCGTGGACCGCGCCGCCAGCGAGCAGATGAGCGCGCTGGTAGAGCAGTTGCGCGCCGATGCCCGTGGCCGCGCCGCAGACATCAGCGCCAACGCCGAGCGCACGGTGTGGCTGGGTGTGCTGGTGATGCTGGGGTCCGCACTGCTGGTGGGGGTGTTCAGCCTGTGGTTGGTGAACCGCAGCCTGGTGGAGCCGATTCGCCAGTTGATCGAGTACGTGGCCCAGCTCAGCCAGGGGCGCTTCGCTGCGCGTGTCGACAGCCGCCGCGAGGACGAACTGGGGCGCCTGGCGTTGGCCGCCAACACCTTGCGCGACTTTTTGGCTGACACCGTCGGCCGGCTCAAGGGCAATGCCGAGGAGCTGGAAAACGCCAGCGGCCAGCTGCGCAGCATCGCCGGCGACATGGCCAATGGCACCCACGACCAGTTCCAGCGTACCGACCAGGTGGCCACGGCCATGCACCAGATGTCGGCCACCGCGCAAGAGGTCGCACGCCATGCTGCCGAGGCTGCGCGGGCGGCGGATGACGCCGACCACAGTGCCCAGGCCGGCGAGCAGGTGATGCAGCAGACCATCGACATCATTGGTGTGGTCAACCGCGAAATTGCCGGCACTGCAGCGGTGATTCGTCACCTGGAGAGCGACAGCACGCGGATCGGCAAGGTGCTGGAGGTGATCCGCGGCATTGCCGAGCAAACCAACCTGCTGGCGCTGAACGCGGCCATCGAGGCGGCCCGGGCCGGCGAGGCCGGGCGTGGTTTTGCCGTGGTGGCTGACGAGGTGCGTAGCCTGGCCCAGCGCACGGCGGCGTCGATTGCCGAGATTCACCAGATTATCGAGGCGGTGCAGTCGGGGGCAGTGGAGGCGGTCAAGGCCATCGAGAGTGGCCAGCAGCGCAGCGAGGAGGGGGCCGAGCAGGTGCAGCAGGCGGGGCAGATGCTGCAGCGCATCACCACTGCTGTGGAGGCGATTCGCGACATGAACCGGCAGATTGCCACGGCGGCGGAAGAGCAGACCAGTGTGGCTGAGGATATTTCGCGGAACCTGATCGAGATTACCCGGATTGCCACGGCTAACCAGCAGGCGGTGCAGCATACCGAGCAGGCGGGGCAGCGGTTGCATGGGTTGTCGGGGCAATTGGGGGAAGTGACTGCTCGGTTGAGTGCTTGACTGTCTGTTGGTTAGTTGATTAGTTGGTTAGTTGGTTAGTTGGTTAGTTGGTTAGTTGGTTGGTTGGTTGGTTGGTTGGTTGGTTGGTTGGTTGGTTTTGAAAGAGGTATGCGCATTCATTATTTGTAGTGACGCTTATTCACCTTTCCGCCCTTACGGCGGGTAACTTTTTGAAGTCCGGAATGCCGGCCAATCAAAAGTCACCAAAAAATCCACGCTCCATTCATACGGCCCCTGCGCTTCGCTCCGGGGTTCCCTCACTCCGGGCTTGCTCCGGGGGTACGCGCCGACGGGCCGTCCCTGGCCCGATCGGCGCTCGACCGGCATCCATGCCGGTCGCCCCCCTACGCAATCCCTGCGTTCGGCCTCCTGAAGTCGCGAAGTTAGGGGCGGCGCCTGCACTGGCGCAGCTAACCGCTAGTTGCATTTGTGGGAACTCAGGATTGCAATCGCCGGCTTGCCGGCGATAGCGCCCGAACAAATAACAAATCAATAATAACTAAACCAATATCTCTGCTCTTGATCTGGCTCTTGATCTGGCTCTTGATCTGGTTGTTGATCTTGCTTCTAAGCGCGCGGTAGTTCAGACAACACAAATCGCGACTTCAGGAGGCCGAGCGTAGGGATTGCGTAGGAGGGCGACCGGCATGGATGCCGGTCGAGCGCCGATCGGGCCAGGGACGGCCCGTCGGCGCGTACCTCCGGAGCAAGCCCGGAGCGAGGGAACCCCCGAAGCGCAGCGTAGGGGGCCGGATGATGGGAGCAGGGATTTTTTGGTGACTTTTTGATCCTTCAAAAAGTTACCCGCCGTAAGGGCGGAAAGGTGCCGAAAAGCGCTCATCGTTAATGAATGCGCATACATCTCCTAAAGCAATCACCATGAACCCGGAACCGAACCCGGAACCGGAACCCAAGCGGGGGAATCCCGCCACCCCCCTCAACCCCATCCCCACCCCTGTGGCGGTTTGTCGCCATACCCCCCATCACCCCATCCCGTAAACCAAGGCCCCCAACCCGGTTGGCACGCTCTTCGCTATCGCAGCGCGCGATAACACCAACAACCGGAAAGCTCCAATGAAGAAAATCCTGCTGACGCTCCTCTGCCTGAGCGTCATCGGTTGCTCCAAACCCGAAGAACCCCAGAAAACCGTCGACGTGCTGCTGATCGGCGGCGGCATCATGAGTGCCAGCCTGGGCACCTACCTCACCGAGCTTGAGCCCGGCTGGAAGATGGATATCTACGAGCGCATGGACCAGGTCGCCGAGGAAAGCTCCAACGCCTGGAACAACGCCGGCACCGGCCATTCCGCGTTCTGCGAGCTGAACTACACCAGCGAAGGCAAGGACGGCAGCATCGACATCAGCAAGGCGGTCAACGTCAACGAACAGTTCGAGGTGTCCAAGCAGTTCTGGGCCTACCAGGTCGAGCAGGGCGTGCTGAGCAACCCGCGCTCGTTCATCAACAACGTGCCGCACATGAGCTTCGTCTGGGGTGAAGAGAACATCGCGTTCCTGCACAAGCGTGTTGCCGCCCTGCAGCACAGCCCGCTGTTCCGCGGCATGGAAATCTCCGAAGACCACGACCAGATCCGCAAGTGGGTGCCGCTGGTGATGGAAGGGCGTGACCCCGACCAGCGCGTGGCCGCCACTCGCATGGCCATCGGTACCGACGTGAACTTCGGCGAGATCACCCGCCAGCTGTTCGCCTCGATGACCCGCAACCCCAACGTCAAACTGCACCTGGGCCACGAAGTGCGCGACATCGTGCGTAACGACGATGGCAGCTGGAACGTGGTGGTGGCCGACCTTGCCAGTGGCCAGCAAAGCCAGGTCAAGGCCAAGTTCGTGTTCATCGGCGCCGGAGGTGGCGCGTTGAAGCTGCTGCAAAAGTCGGCCATCCCCGAAGCCGACGGCTATGCCGGCTTCCCGGTGGGCGGCCAGTTCCTGATGACCGACAACGCCGATACCGTTGCCCGGCACAAGGCCAAGCTGTACGGCAAAGCCTCGGTCGGCGCACCGCCGATGTCGGTGCCGCACCTCGACACCCGCATGATCGACGGCAAGCAGGTGCTGCTGTTCGGCCCGTTCGCGACCTTCTCCACCAGGTACCTCAAGCACGGTTCGCTGCTGGACATGTTCGCCTCGCTGACCCGCCACAACCTGAGCCCGATGCTGCATGCCGGCATCGACAACCTCGACCTCAGCACCTACCTGATGGGCCAGCTGATGCTCAGCTTCGACGACCGCATGGCGGCATTGCGCGAGTACTTCCCCAATGCGAAGAACGAAGACTGGCAACTGCTGCAGGCCGGCCAGCGCGTGCAGGTGATCAAGAAGGACGCAGAACACGGCGGCATCCTGCAGTTCGGCACCGAAGTGGTGGCCGCCCAGGACGGCAGCATCGCCGCGTTGCTGGGCGCCTCGCCCGGTGCTTCGACCGCAGCGCCAATCATGCTGACGGTGCTGGAGAAGACCTTCAAGGACCGTATCAAGACCCCTGAATGGCAGGCCAAGCTCAAGCAGATCGTGCCCACCTACGGGCAGAAGCTGAACGACGACCTGGCCTTGGCCAACAAGACCCGCGAGTGGAGCAGTGCGCGGTTGCAGTTGCTGTATGTGCCGGTGTTGCCGGAAGCGGCTGTGAGCCTGCAATAAGACTTTGCGGCAGGCACAAAAAAGCCCGCGCAAGGCGGGCTTTTCAGTAATTTGGTCGGAGAGACAGGATTCGAACCTGCGGCCTTCTCGTCCCGAACGAGACGCGCTACCTGGCTGCGCTACACTCCGATGGCCGAAATGCTACTGCATGGTATTTTTCAACGCAACCCCTTGTTGCAAAAAGGAGTTGCGCCAAAATGAGGGGGCTGGATCAGAGCTCTTTGACAGTGCGGATCTGGTCCTTGTTGATACGCGTGCGCTTGCCATCGAGCTGTTCGAATTCGTAGAAGCCAGAGTCTTCGTCATAGGACGGTGTATCGACTGCCTGGATCTCGCGGCCGTCGTTCAGGGTGATGACGGCAGGCGAGGCACAGCCGGCGAGGGCGCCGAGGCCCAGGGCAAGCAGGAAGGCTGGAAGGGTCCGTGGGATCATCATGATTCTCCGATTCGAGGGGGCTGGATGACATTCAGACGCGGGGCGTCCACGCAAGTTCCTTGCACAGTGCAGCATAGCGACCTCGCCGCGTCATTGACCAGGAACAACGCCCGGGCTGCGGCAGGTGGCCTGTGATATAACAGCCGCCATAACACACTCCCTGCGACGGACCCCATGAAAGCCAAGGCAGATACCCCCTTCGTGGCGCTGAACATCGCCGTGCTCACGGTCAGCGACACCCGCACCTTCGACACCGACACCTCTGGCCAGCTGTTCGTCGACCGCTTGACTGCGGCCGGCCACCAGCTTGCTGCCCGGGTGCTGCTCAAGGACGACCTATACAAGATCCGCGCCCAAGTGGCCACCTGGATCGCCGACGAGCAGGTGCAAGTGGTGCTGGTCACCGGCGGCACCGGTTTCACCGGCCGCGACAGCACCCCCGAAGCCGTGGGCTGCCTGCTGGACAAGCAGGTCGACGGTTTTGGCGAGCTGTTCCGGCAGATCTCGGTGGCCGATATCGGCACCTCCACCGTGCAGTCCCGCGCCCTGGCCGGGCTGGCCAACGGCACCCTGGTGTGCTGCCTGCCGGGCTCGACCAACGCGGTTCGTACCGGCTGGGACGGCATCCTCGCCGAGCAGTTGGACAACCGCCACCGCCCGTGCAATTTCGTCCCGCACCTGAAGCAGGCAGCGGCCTGTGAAAGCCGTGGCTGAGGCCGCGCCGGCCCGGCCGTTGATGCCGGTGGAAGAAGCCCTCGAGCGCCTGTTGGCGCTGGCCGAGGCTGCCCCAATCAGGCAAACCGAAGACGTTGGCCTGGCCGATGCAGAAGGCCGGGTGCTGGCCCGTGAACTGGTGGCCGGGCTCGACCTGCCGCCCTGGCCCAACAGCGCCATGGACGGTTACGCCCTGCGCCAGGGTGACTGGCAGGGCGAGCCGTTGCCGGTCAGCCAGCGCATTTTCGCCGGCCACGCCCCGGCGCCCCTGCAGCCAGGCACCTGCGCACGGATCTTCACCGGCGCGCCGCTGCCCGAGGGCGCCGACTGCGTCGAGATGCAGGAAAACACCGAGGTGCTGGAAGACGGCCGGGTGCGCTTTCTCGAGCCGTTGACGCTCGACAGCAACGTGCGCCCCAAGGGCCAGGAGACCCGCGCCGGCGAAGTGGTGCTGGGCGCCGGTACCCGGCTGGGCCCGATCGAACTGGGCCTGGCGGCGACCCTGGGCGTTGCCCGCCTGGAGGTGGTGCGCAAACCGAAGGTGGCGGTGCTATCGACCGGTGACGAGCTGGTCGAGCCTGGGTTGCCGCTGGGGCCGGGGCAGATCTACAACAGCAACCGCCGCCTGCTGGTCAGCTGGCTGCAGCGCCTGGGCTGCGAGGTGGTGGATGCCGGCATCCTCGCCGACGACCTGCAGCGTACCCGTGAGTGCCTGGCGGCGCTGGGCGATGTCGATCTTATCCTGTCCACCGGCGGCGTCTCAGTGGGCGAGGCTGACTACCTCGGGCTGGCCCTGCGTGAAGCAGGTGAGCTGGCGCTGTGGAAACTGGCGATCAAGCCAGGCAAGCCGCTGACCTTCGGCCATTACCAGGGCGTGCCGGTGATCGGCCTGCCGGGCAACCCGGCCTCGACACTGGTCACCTTCGGCCTGCTCACCCGCCCGTACCTGCTGCGCCGCCAGGGCGTGGCCGATGTCACGCCGCTGCGCTTCAACGTGCCGGCAGGCTTCGATTGGCCCAAGCCAGGCAACCGTCGTGAGTACCTGCGGGCGCGTATCGAAGAGGGTCGGGTACGCATCTACAAGAACCAGAGCTCTGGCGTGCTGCGCAGCGCGGCCTGGGCGGAAGGTGTGGTGGAGGTGCGTGAAGGCAGCACCCCAGGCCAGGGCGAGCTGGTGCCGTTTATTCCGTTCAGCGAGCTACTTGGCTAGTACCCCGCCCAGTGGCGGGGCGCTGGCCGGCGCCAACTGGCCGAGGCGCAGGTGCACGTTCTCCAGTTGCTGGGCAGCCACGCTCCAGTCGTGGCGCTGGCGGGCGAATGCGCGCCCGGCTTCGCCAAGTTGCGCCATGCGCGCCGGCTGGTTGAGCAGTTGAGTCAGCAGCAGTGCCAGCTGGCCACTGTCGTCGCTGGCCAGGTAATGCTCGCCGCGGTTGGCCGCAAGCCCCGACACACCCTTGCTGGTAGTGATCACCGGCAGGCCGGCGGCCATGGCTTCAAGTATTTTCACCTTCGAACCGCCGGCATAGCGCAGCGGCGCGAAGAACAGCGCCGAGCGCCGTTGCAGCTCGCGCAGGTCAGGGCGGTAGCCTACCCATTCGATGCGCGGGTCGTTCCAGTGCAGCTTCCAGCTGGCCGGCAGCGCATGCCCGGCGATGGCCAGGCGCACCGCCGGGTTGCTTTGCCACACCTGCGGCAGGATGTCTTCCAGCGCCCACTCGATGGCTTCGAGGTTGGCGCCGTATTCGAAGTTGCCGACGAACAGCAGGCGCTGGCTGTGCAGCGCCGGGTGCACCGCCTGGTAGTGCTCGCAGTCGACGCCATTGACCACCACGTTCACCGGGCGGCCGCTGATCTGCCCGATCAGTTCGGCGTCATGCGGGCTGACCGCTACCAATTCGCTTGGCTGGCGCAGCACGCGCTGCTCCCAGCGCCGGTAGCGCCAGCGGTCGAAGGCGTTGAGCGGGCGCAGCCACAGCGGCAGGCGGTCATGGCTGGCAGCGCCCATCACCGATTCCAGGGTGTGCTCGCTGAGCATGTAGGGCACACCGCGCGCCTGCAGGGCCTTTTCGAACGGCTGGAAGCTGTAGCTGTGCTCGATCTGGATCACGTCCCAGGGCTCGTCCAGCAACTGCTCGAAACGGTGCCGCAGGCAGGGCGCCAGGCCGTTGATGATGGCGCGCATGGGGTAGTCGATGATCGGCGAGGCCAGCAGGTTCAGCGGGCTGTGCACGGCGCGCCGGGGTAGCACGATCAGGCGTTCCAGCAGGGGCTCCAGGGCTTCGCGGGCGGCATCGCCGAGCGGCACCTTGGACTGCACTAGCAGGGTGATGCGGTGCCCGCGCCCGGCCAGTTCGCGCAGCAGGTGGTATTGCCGGGTCTTGCAGCCGCTGGTGGTGGGCCAAGGCAGGTAGGGCAGTGTCCAGAGAATGCGCATGGCCCTTGATCCTCGCTGTCGGCCGGATAGCACGACGCATCCGCTGGCAGCTCACCTGGGAGGCTGGGGCCGGGGCGCGTCCTTGGGTATGAGTAAAGCCCACGATGGCTGGCGCGCCCAGGCCGTTTGGCAGGCAACGGGCATGGCAGCTGTGGCATGCCCCTGAAGGAGCGGCCCTTTCGCGACACACGGCCGCTCCTGCAGGGCTGTGTGAATTTGTGCAGGGCCAGGGAGCAATTCGCCCATCGAAATGGTCGAGATAGCCACAGGGCATTTTCACGGAGAACGACGATGGCTGAGCGCAAGGCACTGCTGATCCTGCATGGCAAGCAAGCCACCAACGACGAGGTGCGGGCCGCCGTGGGCGATTTGCGCGAGCGCGGCTGGCAACTCGATGTACGGCTGACCTGGGAAGCAGGGGATGCACAGCGCCTGGTGGGCGAGGCGCTGGCAGCGGGCTACCCCCATGTGGTGGCCGGCGGGGGTGATGGCACCCTGCGCGATGTGGCCGAGGCCCTGGCCCAGGCGCAAGCGGAGGCTAGCCTGGTGTTGTTGCCGCTGGGCACTGCCAACGATTTCGCCAAGGCCGCGACGGTACCGCTGGAGCCGGCGGCGGCGCTGGCATTGCTGGAGCAGCCGGCGCGGCCGATTGACCTGGGCCGGGTAGGGGACCAACTGTTCCTGAACATGGCCACCGGCGGCTTTGGCAGCCAGGTCACGGCCAATACTTCCGAAGACCTGAAAAAGGTGCTGGGCGCCGCGGCCTACCTGTTCACCGGGCTGTCACGCTTCAGCGAGCTGCAAAGCGCCTCGGTGGAGCTGCAGGGGCCTGGCTTACAGTGGCAGGGCAATTTGCTGGCACTGGGTATCGGCAACGGCCGGCAGGCCGGTGGCGGGCATATTCTGTGCCCAGAGGCCAAGGCCGACGACGGCCTGCTGGATATCGGCATCCTGCCGGCGCCGCAAGAGATGGTCGGCGCACTGCGCGGCCTGCTGGCCGGTGAGGAGCTGTTCGTGCGGGCGCGCCTGCCGTGGGTCGAGATCAAGAGCTCGCAGGGGCTGGACATCAACCTCGACGGCGAACCCTTGCAGGCCGACAGCCTGCGCTTCGAGGCGCTACCGAAGGTGCTGCGGGTACACCTGCCCGCCGATTCGCCGCTGCTCAGTCATCCAGGCTGATGATCTTCTCGCGCACCGCGAACAGCACCAGGCCGGCCACATCGTAGATCTGCAGGCGCTTCATGATCTGCGAGCGGTGGGTCTCGACGGTCTTGATCGACAGGCCCAGGCCGCTGGCGATTTCCCGGGTGGACTTGCCGCGCACGATCAGGCGCAGGATCTCCAGCTGGCGGGCGGTGAGGTTGTGGCGCTCGTCACCGGCCACCTTGGTGTTTTGCGCGCGCTGCAGGGCCTGGTTGATCACGGTGTGGGCAATGGCCGGGCTGAGATAGCGCTCATTGCTGCGCAGGGCGCTCAAGGCCTGTTCCAGCTCGGTGGCGGTGGTGTCCTTGAGCAGGTAGCCATGGGCGCCGCTTTCCAGCGCGCGCATGATCAGCTCCGGGTCGGTGTGCATCGACAGCATCAGCACCTTGCTGGTGCAACCGCTGGCACGCAGCTGGGTGAGTGCGTCCAGGCCGCTGGTGGAACGCATGGAGATGTCCAGCAGGATGATATCTGGGGCCAGGCTTGCTACCTGTTCGAGCAGTTGGGCGCCGTCTTCGGCCTCCCCAACCACGGTGTATCCGGGAATGTCCGATACCAGTGCCCTGACGCCTGCGCGAATCAGGGAGTGGTCGTCCACCAGCAATAGTCTACAAGTCATCGGGTGCAGGGGTCCTGGCGCGTTCCTGGCTGCGGGGCGGCCATGGGAACAGGGCGTCGATCTGGGTGCCTTGGCCAGGCTGGCTGACCACGGTCAGGCTGCCTTGCAAGGCGGTGGCACGTTCATGCATGCCGGCCATGCCGCGTTGGCCGGCCTCGGCAGGGTCGCCGGCGGGGGAGAAGCCGCAGCCGTCATCGTGGATCGACAAGGCAAGGCCGGCCGGTGTGCGCTGCAGGCGCACCACCAGGTTGCCGGCCTGGGCGTGGCGCAGCACGTTGGTGACGGCTTCCTGGGTTATACGGAACGCGGCCATGGTCACGTCATCGCTGATGCCGCCCAGGCGTTGGTTGCAGTCCAGGCTCCAATGGATGCCGCTGTTGGCCAGGGTGCGCAGCAGGTGTTCACGCAGGCTGGCTTCCAGGCCCAGGCTGGCCAGTTGGCGCGGATTCAACAGGGCGGATACATCGCGCACGTTGCCCAGGGTTTGCTCGAGGGTGCCGCGCAAGGTTGTGCAATGCGCCTGCAACTCCGCCGGCACGCGCCGCTGCAGCCAGTCGACCTGCAGCTTGGCGGCGGTGAGCAGTTGGCCGATGTCGTCATGCAGTTCGCGGCTCAGGCGCTGGCGTTCGCTTTCCTGCACTTTGAGCATGCGCGTGGCCAGCTCTGCCGGGCGCAGGCTGATGGAGCGTGCCCGGTGGCGCAGGTGCCAGCCGACGCTGATCATGGCCGCCAGTTGCAGCAGCAACAGGCTGGCCGACAGCGGCTGGGTGCGCAGGTAGAGAATCAGGTTGGCTGCCAGTGAAGCCAGGCACAGCGCCATGGTTGCCCAACGGAACAGGGCAGCCTTGGAGTGGCAACGCCGGAGAGTCTTCAAGCGTTCAAGCATAGATAGGGAAGCCACTGAATGATTGCTGTTGAAGGCATGGCACATGACTAACAGATGATCGGGCGCCCCGGGATTTTATCACGCACCGGCTCGTGTCCAATCGACCAAATATTAACGGTGCGCATGTTCGAATGAGCGCATCTTAACACTTCGGGCCGCTTTGGTCGCGAAGCTTAACTGCTTGAAACCTAGGATTTTCGGGGGCTTCATCAAGCCTCGTAATGCGCGCATAAGTGGCACCGTGCCATTATTGTGCGGGCATTCGATTCCTGCCCTGGCAACTAACTAAGAACCCTGCAAAAGATGTGGATAAAAACTTGTCCAACTTTGCAAGTTCCAGAGGGGGTTAGTTTGCGTGTGCGGCCCTTGAAACGTTAGTTGCTGTTGCCCGCTGTTGGCTGGCGGTGCTGCGACGCCGGCTGAGCGTGGCCATGGGTGCAGGTACCGCCAAGCGTCTGGCAAGGCGCACACGTTTGCGGCTTTGGCTGGCCAAGCAGGTCGGCCAGTTCGTTGAGCAACGCCTGCTGCTCTTCGATGTCCATGCCCAGGCGGCCGGTCTGCGGGTCGAGCAGTTCCAGTTGCCAGGCCAGTAGGGTGAGGCAGGCGCCGAGCACCGGCAGCGCCGCGCCTTCCAGGCGTTGGCGGCCGCAGGCCGGGGCCAGCAGTTGCTGGAGGGTGCGGGTGAACTGCGCTACTTCAATCAGCGCAAGCTTGTCGCAGCGCTGGGCCAGGGTATCGAGGGTTTCGTCCAGGCACAGGCAGGCATCGGGGTCGTTGCCGATCAGTTCCAGATGCTGCAGGCACTCCTGGGCGCCGCTGAGCAAGACCTGCGCATCCAGCAGAAAGTCCTGCAACGTCCCGTTCGGCAGGGCTGTGTTGTCCATCATGTCACTCCGCCGCACAGGGCGGGAGCAGGGGTGGGCCACACCGAAGCGATCGCTGACAAAAGCCTGACTCCGTTCATGCATTGAGAATGGCGTCACATTAATGGCTAATGGATATTGCGAACATCAGGTTGCACCCGATTGCCTCTAGGGGTTTCCCTGATGGGCCTTCGGGGTTTGGTGTTCAGCCAGGGCGGCGAACGGGAGGGAAGTGGCAGCAGTAAAGCATGATGGTAAAGTGATATCAATCACCCCCGACAGCTTTTTCCACAAGGGGTCAAGCTGCGCCAGTATCCGCCGATACAGGGTTGATGCAACTCATTTTTCCGACTAAAGCCTGGGGGTTTTCCTAATGGCCGGCATTCTCGATACGGTAGACCAACGTACGCAACTGGTGGGTGAGAACCGCCTGGAAATTCTCATGTTCCGCCTGGCTGGCCGGCAACTGTTCGCGATCAACGTGTTCAAGGTGCAGGAAGTTCTGCAGCTGCCCAAGCTGACCCTGATGCCTCAGCGCCACTCCTATGTGTGCGGCGTGGTCAACCTGCGCGGCCAGACCTTGCCGGTGATCGACCTGTCCCAGGCAATCGGCATGCGCCCGCTGCAACCGGGCCCGGACAGCACCATCATCGTCACCGAGTACAACCGCTCGGTGCAGGCCTTCCTGGTGGGCGGTGTGGACCGCATCGTCAACATGAACTGGGAAGCGATCATGCCGCCGCCTACCAGCGCCGGCCGCCAGCACTACCTCACCGCCATCACCAAGGTGGACGAGAAGCTGGTCGAGATCATCGACGTGGAAAAGGTGTTGGCCGAAATCGTGCCCTACAGCGCCAAGGTATCCCGCGACAAGCTCGAAGACCCGGTGCTGGCGCGTGCCCGCGGGCGTGAGGTGCTGCTGGTGGACGACTCCACGGTAGCCCTGGCGCAGTTGCGCGACACCCTCTCGCAACTGGGCCTGAAGCTGCACGTGGCCAGCGATGGCCTCAAGGCACTGCGCCTGCTCAAGAGCTGGGCCGATGCCGGCGAGGACGTGTGCGAGAAGCTGCTGATGGTCTTCACCGATGCCGAAATGCCCGAAATGGACGGCTACCGGCTGACCACCGAAATTCGCAACGACCCGCGCCTGCGCAGCCTTTACGTGGTGTTGCACACTTCGCTTTCGGGCAGTTTCAACGACTCGATGGTGAAGAAGGTCGGTTGCGACAACTTCCTTTCCAAGTTCCAGCCCGACCGTTTGGTCGAAGTGGTGCGCCAGCGCTTGAACATGCTGCAGACCACGGCCTGATACCTGAACGCCGGTGCGCGGTATAAGCTTGGTTTTTTACCGGCACTGGGTGGGCAGGGAATGATTCTGAGCGCGCTGTATCGATACCCGGTGAAGTCGGTGCAGGCGCAAAGCCTGCAGGCTTGTGCGGTAGGCAGCATGGGGCTTGAGGGCGACCGGCGCTGGATGGTGGTGGAGGCTGACAACGGTCGCTTTCTTACCCAGCGTGCCTGGACCGGGCTTGGCTTGATCCACGCCGATTACCTGGCCGACGGCTCGCTGCTGTTGGCCGCAGCCGGCCGGGCGCCCTTGCAGGTGGCGGTGCCGCCTGCCGACGAGGCGCTGCGCGGGGTGACGATCTGGCGCGACACCTTGCGCGTGCCGGATGCCGGCGACGAGGCGGCCGCCTGGCTCAGCGAGTTGCTGGGCAAACCGGTGCGCCTGGTGCACTGTCCCGCGCCCCGGGCGCGCTACCTGCCCAGCGGCTATGGGCTGGCCAGCGACCGTGCGGCGTTTCCCGACGGCTTCCCGCTGCTGTTGATTGGCCAGGCCTCGCTGGATGAACTGAGCCGGCGGGTCGGGCGCCCCATGCAGATGCTGCGGTTTCGCCCGAACTTGGTGGTGGAAGGGGCCGAGGCCTTCGCTGAGGACCAGTGGAAGCGCATCCGCATCGGCGCGATGACCTTGCGTGTACTCAAGCCCAGCGTGCGCTGCATCCTCACCACCCTTGACCCGGCCACCGGCGAGCGCAGCCCGGACCGCGAGCCGTTGACCACGCTCAAGACCTTCCGCGAGAAAGAGGGCGATGTGCTGTTCGGGCAAAACCTGGCAGTGGACGGGGAAGGGGAGCTGCAGGTGGGGATGGCGGTAGAGGTACTGGAGTGAGGTGCCCACTGCAGGAGCCGGCTTGCCGGCTCCTGCAGTGGGCGTGGCGCCCGGTTGCTACATATCGTCGAAATAGCGCTCATGCCAATCCACCAGCGGCTGCGGTGAATTGAGCTTCTGCCCGTAGATGACCGAATACGACAGTACGTTCTGCACGTACTGGCGCGTCTCGTCGAACGGGATCGACTCGACCCACACATCGAAACTCAGGTGCTTGGCACCCTTGAGCCACTGGCGCACGCGGCCGGGGCCGGCGTTGTAGGCGGCCGAGGCCAGCACGCGGTTGCCGTTGAACTGGCTGTGCACCTGGCTCAGGTAGGCGGCGCCGAGCTGGATGTTCTTGTCCGGGTTGAGCACCTGGGCCGGCGAGGCCAGGGGGATGCTGAACTTGCGTGCGGTTTCCTTGGCGGTGGCCGGCATCAGCTGCATCAGGCCGCTGGCGCCGACGCCGGAGCGGGCGTCTTCCATGAAGGCGCTCTCCTGGCGGGTGATGGCGAACACCCAGCTCGAATGCAGGCCACGGACCTTGGCTTCGCGCACCAGAGTGTCGCGGTAGGCCATCGGGAAGCGGATGTCCAGGTCGTCCCAGTACTGCGCCTGGCTGATGGTGCGGATGGCCGGGAAGTACCAGCGCATGTCGTAGGCCAGGCGGGCCTGGGCGACCATTTCGTCGCGGTTGAAATGGCGGCTGACGTGGTACCACTCGCGCCGGCCCTCGACTACCTGGCCACGGGCGTGGAATTCCAGGGCGCGGCGGATGCCTGGGGTGTTGCGCACCTTGGCTACCAGTTGCGGGCTCAGCAGCAGTGGCTTGTTGTTCAGTTGATAAGGCGTTTGCACCCGGTCGGCGGCGAGGAAGCCGTAGAAGTCACGTTCACGCGCGACGGTTTTGTACAGTGGCGAAACCTGCGGGTTGTTCGGTTGGGCCAGCTCCAGGCTGCGCGCCTGCCAGTACTTCCAGCGGCTGCTGCCGGCCAAGTCCTGGGGAAGGCGCTTGCTCAGCTCGTAGGCGTCCTGCCAGCGGCCCAGGCGCAGCAGCAGGCGCATGCGCCATTCGCTCACCGTGTTGTCGCGCAGCTCCGGGTCGTAGCGGGTCATCAGGTCGAGGGCGCGCGGGTCGTAGCGCCGGGCCAGGGTGAGGCCGATCTCGCGGGCGATGGCGACTTTCTCGTCGCGGCTGAAGTGCATGCGCGAGGCATAGTCGTCGAGCAGCGCCATAGCCTGCTCCGGGTTCTGCCGGGCGAGGCGGCGCAGGCCCAGGCTGACCACATCGGACATCGCCTCGCTGACCGGCATGAAGCGCGATGGCTGGTTGAGCAGCTCGGGCTTTTGCGCAACGTCCAGCAACAGCTTGCCCTGGGGGGCGAGGGTGGTCAGGGTTTTCACCAGGTTGCCGGCCAGGCTGTAGTTGCGCGTCTGGGCGGCGAGCTTGGCGCGCTCCCAGCGCTTGGCCTCGGTCAGCTGGCCTTCGGCGGCCCACAAGGCGAACAGGGTGTCGCAGGCCGCCGGTTGCGATTTGCCGACGTTCCACAGTTTTTGCGCGGTGGCAAAGCCTTCGGCGCGCAGGCCATGGGTGAGCTGATACTGGCCGTTGAGGCAGTCCAGTTCGGTGAAGTTGAGCTTGGGGTCGTAGTACTTGACGAAGGTGTTCCACTCGCCGCGTTCGGCCAGCCAGCGCAACCAGCGCAGTTTCATCCAGTTGGCCTGGGGCAGGTCGCCATGCTGGGCGAGGAAACCTTCGATTTCCTCGTTGCTGGCGCTCTTGAGCCGGGCGGTCAGTTCGTCGTAGGTGAGGTACGGCGTCAGCGGGTAATCGCGCAGCGCCTGGGCGTAACGCAGGTACGGGCCCTTGTCGCCCTTGGCCAGCGCGCGCTTGGCTTCATCGTAGTACTGGCGTTGCTGGGTGAGGTCGACGGCGTGTGCGGCACTCGCGGCGGTGGCGGTGAGCAGCAGGCAGGAAGCAAGTTGTAACAGGCGGCTGCGCATGATACGTCCGGGCAGTTGAACCATAGAGAGTGACGGCGAAGCCAACACTGTGGGGTATTACTGCCTAGCTTAGCCGTTTGCCGGGGAGCGGTGAAAGCACTGTGCTTGTATCGGGTTGTAATGCCTCGCCCGGCAGGCCGGCGGCGTTCGGCTGATGCCGAGGCGGTGCAAGTCAGGTAGAATGCGCGCCCGGTTTTTGGAGACGATCATGACCCTGCTCAAATTCAGCGATGTGTCCCTTGCATTCGGCGCGATGCCGCTGCTGGACAAGGTTTCCTGGCAGATCGCCCGTGGCGAGCGGGTGTGCATCATCGGCCGCAACGGCACTGGCAAGTCGAGCATGCTGCGCCTGGTCAAGGGCGAGCAGAAGGCCGACGACGGCGATATCTGGCGCGCCCCGGGCTTGAAGATCGGCGAATTGCCGCAGGAGCTGCCGGTGGCCGACTCGCGCTCGGTATTCGACGTGGTGGCCGCGGGCCTGGACGGCGTCGGCGAGTTGCTGGCGCAGTTCCACCACCTGAGCCAGAACATCCAGGGCGATGAAGACCTGGAAAAACTCATGCACGTGCAGCACGAGCTGGAAGCCCGCGACGGCTGGCGCCTGCAGCAGGTGGTCGAGAGCACCCTGAGCCGCCTGCAACTGCCGGCCGACAAGACCCTGGCCGAGCTGTCCGGTGGCTGGCGCCGCCGCGTGCTGCTGGCCCAGGCGCTGGTGTCCGAGCCTGACCTGCTGCTGCTGGACGAGCCGACCAACCACCTGGACATCGGTGCCATCGCCTGGCTGGAAGAGGCGCTCAAGGGCTTTGGTGGCGCGGTGCTGTTCATCACCCACGACCGCTCGTTCCTGCAGAACCTGGCCACCCGCATTCTTGAGCTGGACCGCGGCGGGCTGATCGACTGGAACGGTGACTACGCCAGCTTCCTGGTGCACAAGGAGGCCGAACTGGCCGCCGAAGCCACCGCCAATGCGCTGTTCGACAAGCGCCTGGCGCAAGAGGAAGTGTGGATTCGCCAGGGCATCAAGGCCCGCCGTACCCGCAACGAAGGCCGCGTGCGTGCGCTCAAGGCGCTGCGCGTAGAGCGTGGCGAGCGTCGCGAGCGCCAGGGCAAGGCCAATATCCAGATCGAAGTGGCCGACAAGTCCGGCAAGCAGGTCATGGTGCTCGAAGACGTCAGCTTCGCTCACCAGGGCGGGCCGAAGCTGGTCAAGGATTTCTCGATGGTGCTGCAGCGCCAGGACCGTATCGGCCTGCTGGGTGCCAACGGCACCGGCAAGACCACGCTGCTCAAGCTGATGCTGGGCGACCTGGAGCCGACCTCCGGCAAGGTCGAGCGCGGCACCAAGCTCGAGGTCGCCTACTTCGACCAGATGCGTCACCAGCTCGACCTCGAAAAGACGGTGATCGACAACCTCGCCGAAGGCCGCGACTTTATCGAGATCGAAGGGCAGAACCGCCACGTGCTCAGCTACCTGGGTGATTTCCTGTTCAGCCCGCAGCGCGCGCGCACGCCGGTCAAGGCGCTGTCTGGCGGTGAGCGTGCGCGCCTGCTGCTGGCCAAGCTGTTCAGCAAGCCGGCCAACCTGCTGGTGCTGGACGAACCGACCAACGACCTCGACGTCGAGACCCTCGAGCTGCTCGAAGAAGTGTTGTCCAACTACAAGGGCACGGTGCTGATGGTCAGCCACGACCGGGCCTTCCTCGACAACGTGGTCACCAGCACCCTGGTGTTCGAAGGCGAGGGCCGCGTGCGCGAGTACGTCGGAGGTTACGAGGACTGGATTCGCCAAGGCGGCTCGCCGAAGCTGCTGGGCGTGACCGAGAGCAAGGGCGGCAAATCCGAGCTCAACAGTGCTGTGGTGGCAAAGCCGGTGGAGGAGGTTGAGCCGGTTGCCGCCGCTGCGCCGCAGGCCGATGCCAGCAAGAAGAAGCTCAGCTACAAGCTGCAGCGCGAGCTGGAAATGCTGCCAGGGCAGATCGACGCACTGGAGCAGCGCATGGCCGAGGCGCAGGAAGAAGTCAGCGCTGCGGGCTTCTATCAGCGGCCGATTGCCGAAACTTCGGCGGTGCTGGCCAAGATCGAGAAGCTGCAGGGTGAGCTGGATGTACTGGTAGAGCGCTGGGCCGAGCTGGAAGGTTGATCAGGACTGCCGGCCTCTTCGCGGGCAAGCCCGCTCCCACAGGTAGCCCACTGGCCTGAAGATTGGTGGGGTCCTGTGGGAGCGGGCTTGCCCGCGAAGGGGCCCTTGCAGATCAAATCACTCTTTCTTCTGCAGTCGCACCGCCAGCACATCGCATGGCGCGCCGTGCAGCACATCATTGGCGGTGGAGCCCAGCAACAGCGCCAGGCCGTGGCGACCATGGCTGCCGACCACGATCAGGTCGCACTTCTGGTCCTTGGCCAGCTGGTGGATTTCCTGGCGCGGCTGGCCGTAGACCAGGTGCGAGTCGCCGCGGTTGATGTCCGGGTACTTGGCAAACAGCCGGTCCATGCGTTCCTTGGCCTGGTCGAACTGCTGCTGCTGCAACTGCGACAGGTCCATCGGCACGTCGCCGCCAAAGGCCATGGCCATGGGTTCGACGATATGCACCAGGGAAACCTTGGCGCCGCTGGCCAAGGCAATGGCCTTGGCGCGCTTGATCACCGGGTCGCATTCTTCGGTCAGGTCGACGGCGACCAGAAGATGTTCATAAGACATGTGCAGTACTCCTGACAATCGCGATAGTAGAAGTATGGTCGCTTTCGCTCGGGCCTTGCGTGAAACCGAGTAACCCGCTCATTTGCAACGCTTTATAGGTCTACAGATATGACGGTATGGCTGGTTGTGTCAATCCTTGCGGTGGTTTTGAGCCCGCTGGCCTGGCTGCGCCCGTCGCGCAAACAGAGCCAGCAGATGAGCCTGCGCCTTGAAGGGCGGCGCATGGGGCTGGCTATGCAACTGGCCCCGCAGCAGTGGCCGCACTGGCTGGAAAAGGAGCCGCCAAGCCCGTGCCCGCAGTACCATCGCGCCCGGAGCAAGGGCCGTGACGACAGCTGGTGTTACTGGCAGGTCAGCCCCGGCGTTTGGTGCAACCAGTGGCGCGAAGCCTGCGCCGACCCGCGCCTGGCAGAGGTGTTCGCGCGCCTGCCCGAGAGCGTCTACAAGGTCGAAGCCGATACCCGCATGATCGCCCTGTACTGGAGTGAGCGCGGTGAAATGGCTGTGTTGCAGGATATTGCCTACGCCCTCGACACCCTGGCCTGAATGCCGGGGCCGCAAAGCCGCCCAGGTTGGCCCAAACCCCCACCCCACAACGACATAGCGGCGCGCAGGAGCTGAAGGGCTCCTGCGCGCCGCTATGCGTTCTGCTTGCGCAGAAAAGGCCAGGCAGGCCGGAAACGGGTGCAGTGGTTGCCAGTGTAGCCACTGGCGGCGCGCGCGTTTAAAAAAATCCAGGCGCAAGCGCCGGCCCATGGCTTATGGCTGACATGAATGATCGGCGATCACTGTCATCATGTTTCATACCCGAGGAGTACAACATGACTGGAAAGTCGCGTTTTCAGGGTGTTCGCGAGCATTTGACAACGCCGATCATTTCGGAGAATGTGTGCACACCCAAATCAAACGGGCGTATGAATTGAGCGTTTGTATGTCAGATCGCTCTTACAGCATCCCGACCAGCCCGCCGACGGGTGTGCCTGCGACAAGTGACCGGTAGTCCGGCACTTGCGCCAGCGATCGGCGTGTACAGTTCAGCTTCCATATCGTGGAGATCAGTTGATGATTTACGAAGGTAAAGCCATCACGGTTAAGGCTCTTGAAAGCGGCATTGTCGAACTGAAGTTCGACCTCAAGGGTGAGTCCGTCAACAAGTTCAACCGCCTCACGCTCAACGAACTGCGTGAAGCCGTCGCCGCCATCCAGGCCGACGCTTCGGTCAAGGGCGTGATCGTCAGCAGCGGCAAGGACGTGTTCATCGTCGGCGCCGACATCACCGAATTCGTCGACAACTTCAAGCTGCCCGAGGCCGAACTGGTTGCCGGCAACCTGGAAGCCAACCGCATCTTCAATGCCTTCGAAGACCTCGAAGTGCCGACCGTCGCGGCCATCAACGGCATCGCCTTGGGTGGCGGCCTGGAAATGTGCCTGGCGGCGGACTACCGGGTCATGTCCAGCAGCGCCAAGATCGGCCTGCCGGAAGTCAAGCTGGGCATCTACCCAGGCTTCGGCGGTACCGTGCGCCTGCCGCGCCTGGTCGGCTCGGACAACGCCATCGAGTGGATCGCTTCGGGCAAGGAAAACCGCGCCGAAGACGCCCTCAAAGTCGGCGCCGTGGACGCTGTGGTGGCCCCCGAGCTGCTGCAGGCCGGTGCCCTGGACCTGATCAAGCGCGCCATCAGCGGCGAGCTGGATTACAAGGCCAAGCGTCAGCCCAAGCTTGAGAAGCTCAAGCTCAATGCCATCGAGCAGATGATGGCCTTCGAGACCGCCAAGGGCTTCGTCGCAGGCCAGGCCGGCCCGAACTACCCGGCCCCGGTCGAAGCCATCAAGAGCATCCAGAAGGCCGCCAACTTCGGCCGTGACAAGGCCCTGGAAGTCGAAGCCGCAGGCTTTGCCAAGCTGGCCAAGACCTCGGTTGCGCAAAGCCTGATCGGCCTGTTCCTGAACGACCAGGAGCTCAAGCGCAAGGCCAAGGCCCACGACGAGATCGCCCACGACGTGAAGCAGGCCGCCGTGCTCGGCGCCGGCATCATGGGTGGCGGCATCGCCTACCAGTCGGCGGTCAAGGGCACCCCGATCCTGATGAAGGATATCCGTGAGCAAGCCATCCAGCTGGGCCTGAACGAGGCCTCCAAGCTGCTCGGCAACCGTGTGGAGAAGGGCCGCCTGACCCCGGCCAAGATGGCCGAGGCGCTCAACGCCATCCGCCCGACCCTGTCCTACGGCGACTTCGCCAACGTCGATATCGTCGTCGAGGCCGTGGTCGAGAACCCGAAGGTCAAGCAAGCCGTGCTGGCTGAGGTGGAAGGGCAGGTGAACGAGAACGCGATCCTCGCCTCCAACACCTCGACCATCTCGATCAACCTGCTGGCCAAGGCACTCAAGCGCCCGGAAAACTTCGTCGGCATGCACTTCTTCAACCCGGTGCACATGATGCCGTTGGTGGAAGTGATCCGTGGCGAGAAGTCCAGTGAAGTGGCGGTTGCCACCACCGTGGCCTACGCCAAGAAAATGGGCAAGAACCCGATCGTGGTCAACGACTGCCCGGGCTTCTTGGTCAACCGCGTGCTGTTCCCGTACTTCGGCGGCTTCGCCAAGCTGGTCAGTGCCGGTGTCGACTTCGTACGCATCGACAAGGTGATGGAGAAGTTCGGCTGGCCCATGGGCCCGGCCTACCTGATGGACGTGGTCGGCATCGACACCGGCCACCACGGCCGCGACGTGATGGCCGAAGGCTTCCCGGACCGCATGAAGGACGACCGCCGCTCGGCCGTCGACGCCCTGTACGAGGCCAACCGCCTGGGCCAGAAGAACGGCAAGGGCTTCTACGCCTACGAGACCGACAAGCGCGGCAAGCCGAAGAAAGTCTTCGACGCCACCGTGCTGGACGTGCTCAAGCCGGTGGTCTTCGAGCAGCGTGAAGTCACTGACGAGGACATCATCAACTGGATGATGGTGCCGCTGTGCCTGGAGACCGTGCGCTGCCTGGAAGACGGCATCGTCGAGACCGCAGCCGAAGCCGACATGGGCCTGGTCTACGGTATTGGTTTCCCTCCGTTCCGCGGTGGCGCGCTGCGCTACATCGATTCGATCGGGGTCGCCGAGTTCGTTGCACTGGCCGACCAATACGCCGACCTGGGGCCGCTGTACCACCCCACTGCGAAGCTGCGCGAAATGGCCAAGAACGGCCAGCGCTTCTTCAACTGAGCGCCCAACGAGCTAGAGCGAGATTATTGATATGAGCCTGAATCCAAGAGACGTGGTGATTGTCGACTTCGGTCGCACGCCGATGGGCCGCTCCAAGGGTGGCATGCACCGCAACACCCGCGCTGAAGACATGTCGGCGCACCTGATCAGCAAACTGCTGGAACGCAACGGCAAGGTCGACCCGAAAGAAGTCGAGGACGTGATCTGGGGTTGCGTCAACCAGACCCTCGAGCAGGGCTGGAACATCGCCCGCATGGCCTCGCTGATGACCCAGATCCCGCACACCTCGGCGGCGCAGACCGTCAGCCGCCTTTGCGGCTCTTCGATGAGCGCGCTGCACACCGCCGCCCAGGCGATCATGACCGGCAACGGCGACGTGTTCGTGGTCGGTGGCGTGGAGCACATGGGCCACGTCAGCATGATGCACGGCGTCGACCCCAACCCGCACCTGTCGCTGCACGCGGCCAAGGCTTCGGGCATGATGGGCCTGACCGCCGAAATGCTCGGCAAGATGCACGGCATCACCCGTGAGCAGCAGGATCTGTTCGGCTTGCGTTCGCATCAGCTCGCCCACAAGGCGACGGTCGAAGGCAAGTTCAAGGACGAGATCATCCCGATGCAGGGTTATGACGAGAACGGCTTCCTCAAGGTTTTCGACTACGACGAAACCATTCGCCCGGAAACCACCCTTGAAGGCCTGGCCTCGCTCAAGCCTGCGTTCAACCCCAAGGGCGGCACCGTGACTGCCGGTACTTCGTCGCAGATCACCGACGGTGCCTCGTGCATGATCGTCATGTCCGGCCAGCGTGCCATGGACCTGGGCATCCAGCCGCTGGCGGTGATCCGCTCCATGGCGGTGGCCGGCGTGGACCCGGCGATCATGGGCTACGGCCCGGTGCCATCTACGCAAAAAGCCCTCAAGCGCGCGGGTTTGAGCATCGCCGACATCGACTACTTCGAGCTCAACGAAGCCTTCGCCGCACAGGCCCTGCCAGTGCTGAAAGATTTGAAAGTGCTCGACAAGATGGATGAGAAGGTTAACCTGCACGGCGGCGCCATTGCCTTGGGCCACCCGTTCGGTTGCTCCGGTGCGCGGATTTCCGGCACCCTGCTCAACGTGATGAAGCAAAATGGCGGCACCCTCGGGGTGGCAACCATGTGCGTCGGCCTCGGCCAGGGCATCACCACGGTCTTCGAGCGCGTCTGATCGCGTGGCAAGGCTACAGCCGGGGCCCTGTGCCCCGGTTTTTGTTTTTTTACAGCTTTTGTTTCAAGAGGGTGGGCGACATGCAGATACAGCCAGGCGTATACCGGCATTACAAAGGGCCTGAGTACCGTGTCTTCAGCGCTGCGCGGCATTCCGAGAGCGAAGAGTGGATGGTCTTCTACCAGTGCCTGTATGGTGATTACAGCTTCTGGGTGAGGCCGCTTTCGATGTTCCAGGAGTCCGTCGAGGTTGACGGCGAGCAGGTGCCACGCTTTGCTTTGGTCAAGGCCGAAGAGGGCTTGCCTGAACTGCTTGGCAAGGCGCACGAGTGATCGACCGCGCTTGACCTCACTCTTTTGCCACTATATATAGCGGTGCCGCGTCTGGCACCTGACGCGTTTTTTATCTTCAGATTCAGGAATACTCCGATCCATGGGCAAATCGCTGGTCATTGTGGAATCCCCGGCCAAGGCCAAGACCATCAACAAGTACCTGGGCAGCCAGTACGTGGTGAAGTCGAGTATCGGCCACATCCGTGACCTCCCCACCAGCGGTTCTGCCAGCGCGAGCAAGGAACCGGCGGCCAAGCGCAGCAAGGCTGCGGCCGAGGCTCCGGCGCTGTCGCCGAAGGAGAAGGCTCGCCGCACGCTGGTGGCACGCATGGGGGTCGACCCCGAAGCCGGCTGGAAAGCCAAGTACGAGATCCTTCCCGGCAAGGAGAAGGTGATCGACGAACTGCGCCGCCTGGCCAAGGATGCCGACACCATCTATCTCGCGACCGACTTGGACCGCGAGGGGGAAGCCATTGCCTGGCACCTGCGCGAAGCCATCGGGGGTGACGACAGCCGCTACAAGCGCGTGGTGTTCAACGAAATCACCAAAAAAGCCATCCAGGAAGCGTTCTCGCAGCCTGGCGAACTGGATATCGACCGGGTCAATGCCCAGCAGGCGCGCCGTTTCCTCGACCGCGTGGTGGGTTACATGGTTTCGCCGCTGCTGTGGGCCAAGATCGCCCGTGGCCTGTCTGCCGGCCGCGTGCAGTCGGTGGCGGTCAAGCTGGTGGTGGAGCGCGAGCGTGAAATCCGCGCCTTCAACCCCGAGGAATACTGGGAAGTCCACGCCGACCTGGGCACTGCCAAGAACGCCAAGGTGCGTTTTGAAGTGGCGCGCGAGAACGGCGAGGCGTTCAAGCCGCTGAACCAGGCCCAGGCCATGGCCGCGCTGGAGAAGCTCAAGGCGTCCAGCTACACCATCAGCAAGCGTGAAGACCGCCCGACCAGCAGCAAGCCGTCGGCACCGTTCATCACCTCCACCCTGCAGCAGGCCGCGAGCAACCGCCTGGGCTTCGGGGTGAAGAAGACCATGATGATGGCCCAGCGTCTGTACGAAGCCGGCTACATCACCTACATGCGTACCGACTCGACCAACCTGTCGCAGGACGCCGTGGAGATGGCGCGCAGCTACATCGAGAAGGAGTTCGGCAAGCAGTACCTGCCGGCTGCGCCGATCGTGTACGGCAGCAAGGAAGGCGCCCAGGAGGCGCACGAGGCGATTCGCCCGTCCGACGTCAACACTCATCCGACCAAGCTCAGCGGCATGGAGCGTGACGCCGAGCGCCTGTACGAGCTCATCTGGCGCCAGTTCCTGGCCTGCCAGATGCCGCCGGCGCAATACCTGTCCACCAGCGTCAGCGTGGTGGCGGGCGACTACGAGCTGCGCGCCAAGGGCCGCATCCTCAAGTTCGACGGTTACACCCGTGTGCTGCCACAGCAGAGCAAGCCCGGCGAAGACGACGTGCTGCCGGAAATGGCCCAGGGCGAAGTGCTCAAGCTGATCCAGCTCGACCCGAGCCAGCACTTCACCAAGCCGCCGGCGCGCTTCACCGAAGCGAGCCTGGTCAAGGAGATGGAAAAGCGCGGCATTGGCCGCCCGTCCACCTACGCGGCGATCATTTCCACCATTCAGGACCGCGGTTATGTAACCTTGCACAACCGCCGCTTCTACTCCGAAAAAATGGGCGACATCGTCACCGAGCGCCTGTCGGAGAGCTTCGCCAACCTGATGGACTACGGCTTTACCGCCGGCATGGAAGAAAACCTCGACGACGTGGCCCAGGGCGAACGCGACTGGAAGAACGTACTCGACGAGTTCTACGGTGACTTCAGCAAGAAGCTGCAGACCGCCGAGTCCGCTGAAAACGGCATGCGCGCCAACCAGCCTACCCCGACCAACATTGCCTGCAAGGAATGCGGCCGGCCGATGATGATCCGCACCGCCTCCACCGGCGTATTCCTCGGTTGCTCGGGCTACAGCCTGCCACCGAAGGAGCGTTGCAAGGCGACCGTGAACCTGGTGCCGGGCGACGAAATCGCCGCCGACGACGAGGGTGAGTCCGAGTCGCTGGTGCTGCGCGGCAAGCACCGCTGCCCGATCTGCGCCACCGCCATGGACGCTTACCTGCTGGATGAGAAGCACAAGCTGCACATCTGCGGTAACAACCCGGATTGTGTTGGCTACGAAATCGAAGAGGGCAACTACCGCATCAAGGGCTACGAAGGGCCGAGCCTTGAGTGCGACAAGTGCGGCAGCGAGATGCAGCTCAAGACCGGCCGCTTCGGCAAGTTCTTCGGCTGCACCAACCCTGCGTGCAAGAACACCCGCAAGCTGCTCAAAAGCGGCGAGGCAGCGCCACCGAAGATGGACAAGGTGGACATGCCCGAGCTCAAGTGCGAGAAGGTCGATGACACCTACGTGCTGCGTGACGGCGCCTCGGGGCTGTTCCTGGCTGCCAGCCAGTTCCCGAAAAACCGCGAAACCCGCGCGCCGCTGGTGCTGGAGATCGTGCCGCACAAGCATGAGATCGACCCTAAGTATCACTTCCTCTGCGAAGCCCCGCAGAAGGACCCGGATGGCCGCCCGACGGTGATTCGCTATAGCCGCAAGACCAAGGAGCAGTACGTGCAGTCCGAGGTTGATGGCAAGCCGACTGGCTGGAAGGCGTTCTACGACGGTGGCAAGTGGAAGGTTGAAGACAAGCGCTGATCCGGCGCTCGGCATTCAGGCCAATCGCGGGGCAAGCCCGCTCCCACGCTGATCGTGGGAGCGGGCTTGCCCCGCGAGCGTTTGTGCTTGCGGTAGGGCAGGGCAATCCTCGAAACTGCAGCATCGCCTTGCAGCTTTAGGGAGGTCATTGAAAATGGCCCAGGAACTCTACACCCGCACCAACCAGAAACTGTTCTTCGCCGGCCTTGCGCTGGAGTCCATGGCCAAGGCCGAGCACAGCCAGGCGATGAACGCCCAGGGCCTGGTTCAGGCCGAGCGCGAGTCGGCGCTGTTTCACCTTTACGGTGCGCTGCTGGGCCTGTGCCACGAGATCGGTGGTTTCTACCGCCTGCCGGTGGTGGCCTCGGTCGAGCAGGCCCTGGCCGATGAGGCGTTGAACAGCATTGCCATCCCTGAGGTGGCCGAGATGCTTGAGCTGGTGCGCCAGCGGGAAACCTGGCTGGCTCAGATGCTGGGTGCTTATGGCGATTTGTTCCGACCACCGGTCGCGAAAAAAGCCGCGAAAACCGACGTTACCCAGCCATTGATCCAGGCGGTCAACCTTGACCGGCCCGAGCACCCGGCGCTGTCGCGCGAGGAGTTGGAGAGCTGGCGCAATAACCTGAAAGGCTTGGTGAGACGATTCCGCGACGCGTTGAGTGAGTGCTGATAGCCCTGATGGCTGTTACACTACGGACCTTTCGTGAAACGCAGGCCCCTTTATGTCAACGTCCTTTCTAGAAATTGTCGAGTTGCCTGATGGCCGGATCGAGCTGCGCCGCGCCGAGGATGAAGGTTCCCTGGTGACCCTGGATTTCTCCGAGGATGCCAAGGTGTTTCTGCAAGGACAGCATGTCGAAGTGGCCAAGGCGATGCTCAGCGTGGGCGTGCAGATGGCAGGTCGCCTGGTAGAAGGCGATTTCGAGCGTGACGAGGGGCCGCGGGTCCTTCATTGAGGGCTGTAAGCCCTCAAGACATTGCAGTTTTGACAGGCAAAGCCTGAACATCAGCCGAGGCGGATGTTCAGGCTTTGTGCGTTTCCGGTGGCTGCAGCACGCAACAGTTGCTGGCGGGTGCTGTGGTTGACGTTGCCCAGCCAGCTGACCACGGTGTGGCTGCGGCCCAGGCGCAGGGCTTCGCAAGCCAGTTGCAGGGCAGTCTGGTTGCCGCCGGGTTGCAGCAGCAGGATGCGTTCGCGGTTCAGGCCGGCGTCACGCAGCCAGGCTTGGGTGAGGCTGCCGGGCGGGGCGATCAGGGTCAGCCAGCGGTTGTCGTCTTCTTCGCTGAGTTCGCGCAGGATCGGCGCCAGCAAGCTATGGCAGTGCCCGGCGGCTCCGCGCAGGGCCAGTTCGCTGAACAGCTCGGGCTGGGAGGCCTTGCGGGGTGCTTCTTTGGCTTTGAGCCCCGGCAGGACCGGCTGGGCGAGGAAGGCCTCGAACAGCGGCAACTGGGTGGGCTGGGAAGCTTGGATGAACGGCTGCATGACGCCTCCTGATTCAGCGGCGCAGAACGCCGACGCTCAAGCCCTCGATCACCAGCTCCTGTTCCTTCAGGTCGACTTCGATGGGGGCGAATTCTGGGTTTTCGGCGATCAGCCAGACCTTGTTGCCTTCGCGCTGGAAGCGCTTGACGGTCACTTCGTCGCCGATGCGGGCCACCACCACCTGGCCGTTGCGAGCCTCGCGGGTGGTGTGCACGGCGAGCAGGTCGCCGTCGAAAATGCCGATGTCCTTCATGCTCATGCCGTGTACCCGCAGCAGGTAGTCGGCACGTGGGTGGAAGAACGCCGGGTTGATGTTGCACGACTCCTCGATGTGTTGCTCGGCGAGGATCGGTGCACCTGCGGCCACGCGGCCAATGATCGGCAGGCCGTTTTCCTCGGCCTTGGCTTCAAGGCCCGGAATGCGGATACCGCGGGAGGCGCCTGGGGTCATCTCGATGGCGCCCTTGCGGGCGAGGGCCTTCAGGTGTTCCTCGGCGGCGTTCGGCGACTTGAAACCGAGCTCCTGCGCGATTTCGGCGCGGGTCGGCGGGAAGCCGTTGTCTTCGAGGCAACGTTTGATGA
This sequence comes from Pseudomonas xanthosomatis, assembly GCF_019139835.1. Classification (NCBI taxonomy): domain Bacteria; kingdom Pseudomonadati; phylum Pseudomonadota; class Gammaproteobacteria; order Pseudomonadales; family Pseudomonadaceae; genus Pseudomonas; species Pseudomonas xanthosomatis. The sequence continues at coordinate 2,677,719 of NZ_CP077075.1, forward strand.
AAGCCAGAATCTCGGCTTGGCGTGGCGTCAGTTTCAGCATGGGCGAGGGCTCTGTCTTTTTATACAGTGACTGGGATTATATACAGTAGCTGGCCGCCTGCAAGCACCGCGCACGCACAATCCTGGCAAAGCCTGCGCATTCAATGCCTTGTGGCTGTGGTTAAATGGGCGACCGCCCGGTCATGGAGCCTTGACAGAAGCAGGGCTGAAACGTATGTTTCAAACAACTGTTTGTCAGGCGGAGTAGTCATGGCCCAATCGGAAACCGTAGAACGCATCCTCGATGCGGCAGAGCAGCTGTTCGCGGAGCGCGGGTTCGCGGAAACCTCGTTGCGGCTGATCACCAGCAAGGCGGGGGTCAACCTGGCGGCGGTGAACTACCACTTCGGTTCGAAAAAGGCCCTGATCCAGGCAGTGTTCTCGCGCTTCCTCGGCCCGTTCTGCGCAAGCCTTGAACGTGAGCTGGAGCGCCGCCAGGGCCGCCCCGAGCAAAAGGCAACGCTTGAAGAGCTGCTGGAAATGCTGGTGGAGCAGGCATTGGCCGTGCAACCGCGCAGCAACAACGACCTGTCGATCTTCATGCGCCTGCTGGGCCTGGCCTTCAGCCAGAGCCAGGGCCACCTGCGCCGCTACCTCGAAGACATGTACGGCAAGGTGTTCCGCCGCTACATGCTGCTGGTCAACGAAGCCGCCCCGCGCATTCCGCCGCTGGAGCTGTTCTGGCGCGTGCACTTCATGCTCGGCGCCGCGGCGTTCAGCATGTCCGGCATCAAGGCCCTGCGCGCCATTGCCGAGACCGACTTCGGCATCAATACCTCGATCGAGCAGGTGATGCGCCTGATGGTGCCGTTTTTGGCCGCCGGCATGCGCGCCGACAGCGGCGTCACCGACGAAGCCATGGCTGCAGCACAGCTGCGCCCGCGCAGCAAAACCAGCGCGCCGGCCAAGGCCTGACACTGGGCGGGGCAGGGCGCTTCGGCTAAGCTAGCGCCCCATGCCCGACCTCGACTTCCTGCACCTTTCTTTCGCTGGCCAGCACCCGCCGGGCTCCACCCGCAGCGAGCTGTGCCTGCGCCGTGGCGATCCGGCCGCACCGGGCCTGCCCGCACATCCAATGAAGGACTCGCTATGACCGCCAGCCTGCAAGGCTCCCTGATGGTGGATATCGCCGGCCACTGGCTCACCGCCGAAGACCGCCACCTGCTGCGCCAGCCTGAAGTGGCCGGCCTGATCATCTTTGCCCGCAACATCGATAGCCCGCGCCAGGTGCGTGAGCTGTGCGCCTCGATCCGCGCCATCCGCCCCGACTTGATCCTCGCCGTCGACCAGGAAGGTGGCCGCGTGCAGCGCCTGCGCCAAGGCTTCGTGCGCCTGCCGGCGATGCGTGCCATCGCCGACAACGCCAACGCCGAGTACCTGGCCGAGCAGTGCGGTTGGCTGATGGCCACCGAGGTGCTGGCCGTGGGCCTGGACCTGAGCTTCGCCCCGGTGCTGGACCTTGACCACCAGCGCAGCGCAGTGGTGGGTAGCCGGGCCTTCGAAGGTAATCCCGAGCGCGCCACGCAACTGGCCGGCGCGTTCATTCGCGGCATGAACGCCGCCGGCATGGCCGCCTGCGGCAAGCACTTCCCCGGGCATGGCTGGGCCGAGGCCGACTCGCACGTGGCCATCCCGGTGGATGAGCGCAGCCTGGAGCAGTTGCGTGCAGCGGACCTTGTGCCGTTTACCCGCCTGAGCGGCCAACTGGCGGCGGTGATGCCGGCCCATGTGATCTACCCGCAAGTGGACAACCAGCCGGCCGGCTTCTCGCGCCGCTGGTTGCAGGAGATTCTGCGCGGTGAGCTGGGCTTTGACGGGGTGATTTTCAGCGACGACCTGTCCATGGCCGGCGCCCATGTGGTGGGCGATGCCGCCAGCCGCATCGAGGCGGCGCTGAGTGCCGGCTGCGACATGGGCCTGGTGTGCAACGACCGGGCGGCTGCGGAGTTGGCCTTGAGCGCGGCGCAGCGCATGAAGGTTACGCCATCGCCGCGCATCGCGCGGATGCGCGGGCAGGGCTTTGCGCGGACCGATTACCGCCAGCAGCCGCGTTGGCTCGAGGCGCTGGGGGCGTTGAAGGACGAGCAACTGGTCGATTGACCCCGCTGGCCTCATCGCGGGCAAGCCCGCTCCTACATGGATCGCATAAGCCTCAGGCCAGCACTGCACCTGTAGGAGCGGGCTTGCCCCGCGATTGAGTCTTACCGGTTTCGCTTGCCTGGCAGCGGCGCGAACAATGCCTCGATCTCAGCATCCCCCAGCCGCCACTGCCCGGCCTGCCCGCCATCAAGCAGTCCGGCCGCCAATGCTGCCTTCTCCTGCTGCAACAGCTGGATCTTCTCCTCCACCGTGCCCCGGGTGATCAGCTTGAACACGAACACCGGCTTGTCCTGGCCGATGCGGTAGGCACGGTCGGTGGCCTGGTTCTCGCTGGCCGGGTTCCACCACGGGTCGTAGTGGATCACGGTGTCGGCGGCGGTCAGGTTCAGGCCGGTGCCGCCGGCCTTGAGGCTGATCAGAAACACCTCGCTGTAGCCGTTCTGGAACTGCTGCACCGGCGCGCGGCGGTCGCGCGTATCGCCGGTCAGCAGGCTGTAGCGGATGCCGCGCTTGAGCAGCTCCTGCTCGATCAACGCCAGCATCGAGGTGAACTGCGAGAACAGCAGCACCTTGCGCCCCTCGCTGAGCAGCTCGCCGAGCATCTGAAGCAGGCTGCCCAGCTTGCCCTTGTCGGCGAAGCTGCCCTTGGTTTCGTCACCCTTCACCAGGCGCAGGTCGCAGCACACCTGGCGCAGCTTGAGCAGCGCGTCGAGGATGACGATCTGGCTGCGTGAGGCGCCGTTGCGGGCGATCTCGTCGCGGACCTTCTTGTCCATCGCCACCCGCACGGCCTCGTAAGTGTCGCGCTGGGCATCGCTCAGCTCGACCCAGTGGACCATCTCGGTCTTGGCCGGCAGTTCGGTGGCCACCTGCTCCTTGGTACGGCGCAGCAGGAACGGGCGGATGCGCCCGGCCAGGTGTGCCATGCGCTCGGCGTCGCCGTGGCGCTCGATGGGGGTGCGGTAGTCGTGGCTGAAGCGCTTGCTGTCGCCCAGCCAGCCGGGCATCAGGAAGTGGAAGATCGACCACAGCTCGCCCAGGTTGTTTTCCATCGGCGTGCCGGTCAGGCACAGGCGCTGGCTGGCCTGCAGCTCGCGCACGGCGTGGGCGGCCTTGCTGGTGGCGCTCTTGATGTTCTGCGCCTCGTCCAGCACCAGCAGGTGCCAGGGCTGGGCCTTGAGGTGTTCGAGGTCGCGCGGCACCAGGGCGTAGGTGGTCAGCACCAGGTCGTACTCGTCCAGCGCGGCGAAGTGCTTGTTGCGGCCCGGGCCATGCAGGGCCAGTACGCGCAGTCCGGGGGCAAAGCGCTGGGCCTCGTCGAGCCAGTTGGGCACAAGGCTGGTGGGCATCACCGCCAGGGCGGGATTGTTCAGGCGCCCGGCTTCTTTTTCCAGCAGCAGGTGGGCGAGGGTCTGCAGGGTCTTGCCCAGGCCCATGTCGTCGCCGAGGATGCCGCCGGTGCCCATTTCGCGCAGCGCCTGCAGCCAGTTCAGGCCCTGCTGCTGATAGGGGCGCAGGGTAGCATTCAGGCCCTTGGGTGGCTCCACCTGCAGGTCGCGGGCATCGCGCAGGCGCCGGCCCAGGTCGCGTACCTGGGCGCCGCCTTCCCACAGCAGCGGCAGACCTTCGATGTCGTTCAGGCGCGCGGCATCGGCGCGCTCCATGCGCAGGCTGGGGCCGACTGCATCCTCGTGCAGGTACAGCTCGCCCAGGGTACCCATCACCGCCTTGATGCGGCCGTAGGGCAGGGCGACGCGCAGCGTCGGGGCGTCGTGGCGGGCGCGGTTGAGGTCCAGCAGCAGGTGTTCGTCGTCGCTGCGCCGGGCCAGCTCGCTGGGGCGCAGCAGCTCGGGGTTGGCGCGCAGCAACTGCAGCACGATCGGCAGCAGGCTGTGGCGCTGGCCGTCGACCACGATGCCCAGCTCCAGGTCGAACCATTCGTGACCCGGCGCCTCGTCGATGCTGGCGTACCAGTCGTCCACCTCGTGCAGGTTGAAGGCAAAGTCGCGGTGCACGTCGATCACCCAGCCGGCTTCGCGCAGCTTGCCTAAGCCTTCGCGGGCAAAGCGCAGCCAGGCTTCGTCGTCGGGCAACTGGAGCATTTCACCGGCGCTGTCGGGCAGCGCCTTGCTCTGCCGGGTGGCGGGCTTGAAGCCAAAGTCGCGCAGGGCCTTGCGCAGGGCTTGTTCGGCTTGGGGCTGGCGGCGGATGCGCTGGCTGGTGTTGCCGGCCAGGCGGGTCAGCGGCTTGTCGTCGCTGCCGCTGGCGCGCAGGCCGTCGTAGTCGAAGGCCAGCGCGGCGCGATGCTGCATCTGGCGCTGCATGCGCCCGGTCTTGGGCATGTAGGCACTGAATTCAAGGCTGCCCAGGGTCAGGTGGGCAACCGGCTGGAGGTCGTCGAGCAGTTGTTCGTCCAGGGTGGTCGGGGTGGGGAGCTGATGGTTCAAGGCATTGAGCTTGTGGCTGAGGGGCACCACCAGGTGTTCGGGAACATCGGGTGCCAGGGTCAGTTGCTGGGCAATATGCGGGTCGAGGCTATGGCCGACCTTGCCGATTTCGCGGGTGAGGTAGTCGAAGTAATACAGCGGCAGCAGTGGCAGCACGCAACGCAGCGGTTCATCGCCGTGGTACCAGATACCGACATAGTTGCCGTTGTCCTGGCGCACCCAGCGGAACTCGGCCTGGCGCGTGGGGCCTTGAAGTAGCAGCGGCAAGCTTTCGTCGTAGAGCATGCGGCCGGTATCCAGCGCGCGCTGCAGCAGTTCGCCGCCTTCCTGGCCTTTGAGCGGGTAGCCGCGCTCGGCGCCGCTGGGCAGGTTCTGTGCTGCCAGCAGGCGCAGGATGCGGATGTCTTCTTCCTGCACGAAGCGTGGCGGCTCGTAGAGAAATTCGTACAGCGACTGCACCCGGCTGTAGCGGATGCCGTTTTCGTCGCGGGTGCCCTTGCGCACGCGCAGGGCGCAGCCATCGTCGGTCAGGCGCAACTGGTAGCAGACCATGCGTCCGCGCTTTTCTTCCTGGCCGCTTTGCTCGGTGGCCTGCGGCGGCTCCAGGCCCTTGAGCCAGCGCTGCAGGTTGGCCGGCAGGGCATCGTCCAGGCCGTCACCGTCAGCTTCGCTTGCGGCCAGGTGATAGAGCACCGCTGCGCAGTGCTTGCAGTTGTAGCCCACCGGGCAACTGCAGCGGCCATTGACGTGGCACTGGCGGCCTTGCACAGTGAGCTCGATGCGCTGGCGGTACACCTGGCCCTGGCTGCCGCGGCAATGGGCTTCGATGCCCTTCAAGTCGCAGCGGCTGAGCTCGATGCGGTCCTCGCTGGCATAGCGTTCGCCGCGTTGCAGCGCGGGGCCTGCGAACGAGCGGGTCCAGCCCGGGTACTCACCCAGCAGCTTGCGCAGCTCGCCCTGGCTCACATCACTGCTCCATCATCTCCGGGTCCATCACTGGCATCTTGCGCATGCCGGCAGGGCTTACCTTGATCAGCACGGCCAGGTGGCCGCCGTCGAGGAAGGTCAGCTGCCCGGCCTTCATGTTGCTGTTGCTCTGCTTGAACTGCTCGCTGCGCACCACGCTGCCGTTGCTGTCGAGCTGGTTGACCCAGAGGTTGGCGTCAACGGCTATGAAGCGGCTCTCCTTGATGCTCAGGTTGCCTTCGATGGGGAAGTGGCCGAACTGCTCGTCGCCGGCACTGATGGCGACGCTTTCGCCCTGTTGCTGCCAGGCCTTGTGCAGCAGCACGGTGTAGTCGGCGGTGGCCTGCAGGCGGGTGGCCTCGTCAGCCAGCATGGGCGGGCGTTCGGCGGCCTTGTCCAGCCGCGGGGCGCCGGCGCTCCAGTTTTCCGGGGCGAACGGGCTGGTGAAGGCCGGCACGGCGTTCTGCCGCACCAGGAGCATTTCCACCTGATACGGGCCTGCGGCGAAGGCCGCCGGCGCAATCAGCGACAGCAGCAGGGTCAGGCAACGGATGGCGCGCATGAAGCTTCCTTAAGTGGTCTGTGGGGCGAGGCGCTCGAACAGCGCCTCCAAGGTATTGAAGCGTTCTTCGGGGCGTTCCATCGGCACCAGGAAGCGGAACTGGGTCGCGCCTTCGAACTTGTAGCGTTTCGGTTGGCCCTGGATCAGCTTGATCAGGGTCAGCGGGTCGACCGGCGTTTCGGCCTCGAACTCCAGCTTGCCGCCGTTGGGGCCGGCATCGACCTTCTTGATGCCGAGCTTCTCGGCCTGCAGCTTGAGCAGGGTCAGGCGCATCAGGTTCTTGGTCGGCTCGGGCAGCAGGCCGAAGCGGTCGATCATCTCCACCTGCAGGTCTTTCAAGCCTTCTTCATCGGCGGCCGAGGCGATGCGCTTGTACAGGATCAGCCGCGCATGCACATCGGGCAGGTAGTCCTCGGGGATCAGCGCCGGCAGGCGCAGGTTGATCTCCGGGCCGCCGCCCAGCGGTTGCTCGAGGTTGGGCTGGGTGCCCTTGCGGATCGCCTTGACCGCGCGCTCGAGCATTTCCATGTACAGCGTGAAGCCCACCGCCTGGATCTGCCCGCTCTGGCCTTCGCCCAGCAGTTCGCCGGCGCCGCGGATCTCGAGGTCGTTGGTGGCCAGTACAAAGCCTGCGCCCAGGTCTTGCGTATTGGCGATGGCTTCCAGGCGTTTTTCGGCGTCGCTGCTGATTTGCTGGCGCGGTGGCGTGAGCAGGTAGGCGTAGGCCTGGTGGTGGCTGCGCCCGACCCGGCCGCGCAGCTGGTGCAGCTGGGCCAGGCCGAACTTGTCGGCGCGCTCGATGACGATGGTGTTGGCGCTGGGCACGTCGATGCCGGTTTCGATGATGGTCGAGGCGATCAGCACGTTGAAGCGCTTGTGATAGAAGTCGCTCATCACCTGTTCGAGCTCGCGCTCGCGCATCTGCCCGTGGCCGATGCCGATGCGCGCCTCGGGCACCAGCTCGGCCAGGTCGGCGGCGCATTTTTCGATGGTTTTCACATCGTTGTGCAGGTAGTACACCTGGCCGCCGCGCAGCAGCTCACGCAGCAGGGCTTCCTTGACCGTGCTCTTGTTCTGCTCCATGACGAAGGTGCGCACCGACAGGCGCCGCGCCGGCGGCGTGGCGATGATCGACAAATCGCGCATGCCCGACACCGCCATGTTCAGGGTGCGCGGGATCGGCGTTGCGGTGAGGGTGAGGATGTCCACCTCGCTGCGCAGGGCCTTGAGCTGTTCTTTCTGGCGTACCCCGAAGCGGTGTTCTTCGTCGATGATCGCAAGGCCCAGGTCCTTGAAGCGCACATCGTCCTGCAGCAGCTTGTGGGTGCCGATGAGGATGTCGATCTTGCCTTCGGCCAGCTCCGCCGCTGCGGCTGCGACTTCCTTGGCGGACTTGAAGCGGCTCATCACCTCGACCTTCACCGGCCATTCGGCAAAGCGATCGCGGAAGCTGTTGTAGTGCTGCTGGGCGAGCAGGGTGGTGGGTACCAGCACCGCCACCTGGCGGCCGCTGTGCACGGCGATGAACGCCGCGCGCATGGCCACTTCGGTCTTGCCGAAGCCAACGTCGCCGCACACCAAGCGGTCCATCGGCTGGCCGGCGAGCATGTCGGCGCGCACCGCTTCGATGGCGGCCTGCTGGTCGGGGGTTTCTTCGAACGGGAAGCCGGCGCTGAAGGTGGCGTAGTCAGCGGCCGGGTCGGCAAAGGCATAGCCCTTGCGCGCGGCGCGGCGGGCATAGATGTCGAGCAGCTCGGCGGCCACGTCGCGCACCTGCTCGGCGGCCTTGCGCTTGGCTTTCTGCCAGGCTTCGGAGCCCAGCCGGTGCAGCGGCGCCAGGGCGTCGTCGCTGCCGGTGTAGCGGGCGATCAGGTGCAGGTTGGCCACCGGCACGTACAGCTTGGCGTTTTCGGCGTATTCGAGGGTGAGGAACTCGGCGGCCTGGCCGTCGATTTCCAGGGTGGCCAGGCCCAGGTAGCGGCCCACGCCATGGTCGATGTGCACCACCGGCGCGCCTTCGCGCAGCTCGGTGAGGTTCTTGATGACTGCGTCGTTGGCGGCCTCGCCGCGTTTTTCGCGGCGCCGGCGCTGCATCACCCGCTGGCCGAACAGCGGGCTCTCGGCTACCAGCGCCAGTGCCGGGTCGTCCAGCAGCAGGCCGTCGTCCAGCGGGGCGATGGTGATGGCCAGGCGCTCGTTGCCGGTGACGAAGTCGGCCCAGTTTTCGACAGTCCTGGGGCGTAGTTTCAGGCGTTCGAGCAGCTCCAGCAGCACTTCGCGCCGGCCGGCGGACTCGGCGGTGAACAGCACCCGGCCGCTGAACTGGTCGAGGAAGTTGGACAGCTCCGCCAGCGGCTGGTTGGCCTTGGCCTCGATGGCAAGGTTAGGCAGGGCGCGGGCCGGGAAGCGCTCGCGCCCGGCGCCGGCATCGATATCCTCGGCGCTGACCACCACCCGCGGCCATTGTTTGAGGCGGGCGAAGCAGTCTTCCACCGGCATGAACAGTTCGGCGGGCGGCAGCAGCGGCCGGCTGAGGTCGCCGCGGCGGTCTTCATAGCGGCCGCGCACGTCGTTCCAGAAGTGCTCGGCGGCCTGCTCCACGCCCGGCAGCGAGAACACCTGAGTGTTGGCCGGCAGGTAGTCGAACAGGGTGGCGGTTTCTTCGAAGAACAGCGGCAGGTAGTACTCGATGCCGGCGGGGATGATGCCGCTGGTCAGGTCCTGGAAGATCGCGCTGCGGCGAAAATCCACATCGAAGCGCTCGCGGAAACGCGCCTTGAAGCGCGTCACCTCGTCCTTCTGCATGGGGAACTCGCGGGCCGGCAGCAGGCGGATCGAGTCGACCTTGTCGATCGAGCGCTGGGTCTCGGGGTCGAAGGTGCGCAGGGTTTCGATCTCGTCATCGAACAAATCGATGCGATAAGGCGCCTTGCTGCCCATCGGGAACAGGTCGATCAGCGCGCCGCGCACGGCGAATTCGCCATGCTCGTACACCGTATCGACGCAGCGGTAGCCGCTGGCCTCGAGCCGGGTGCGCATCTGCTCCACATCGACCTTCTGGCCCACGTCCAGCACCAGGCTGCTGCCCAGCAAAAAGCGCGTGGGGGCCAGGCGGTGCAGGGCGGTGGTCACCGGCACTACAAGGATGCCGTGGTCCAGCTCCGGCAGCCGGTACAGGCTGGCGATGCGCTGCGAGATGATGTCCTGGTGCGGCGAAAACAGGTCGTAGGGCAGGGTTTCCCAGTCGGGGAAGGGCAGCACCGGAAGCTCGGGCGCAAAGAAGCGCAGCTCCTGCTCCAGGCGGTCGGCCGCCTGGCTGTCGGCGGTCAACAGCAGGGTAAAGCGGCCGGCGCTGCTGGCGGCTTCGGCGATGGCAAGGCTCAGGGCGGCACCTGGCAGGTTGCCCCAGGTTTGTTTGCCGGCCGTGGCCGACATTTGCGGTAGGCGCAGAACTGACACGGGAGATTGGACTCCAAGCGTTGCGGCAAAGAGGTCGATTGTACCGGTGACGGCGCGCGCTGTCAGGCTTGAAAGGGCCTGATGACGGGGGTTGTGGCCGGCGACAGGCGCTCATTGCCCGATACGCCGCGGGGCGTCATAATGTAGCCCCTTTTTTGTTCCCCTACATGTGGAAGGTTACCGTGACTCAGAAGCCCGACCAGTGTCTTGGTGAGTGGATCGATCGTGAAGCTTTGGCTGAAGCGATGATCCCGCTTATCGGTCAGCTCTACCGCAACAACAACGTGGTGAGCTCGATCTATGGCCGCAGCCTGATCAACCGTTCGGTTATCTCGATCCTCAAAGCGCACCGCTTTGCCCGTCACCGTCAAACTGACGAAACCGAACTGTCCGTCCACGAGACATTCCCCCTGCTCAAGGCCATGAGCGAGCTGAAACTGGGCGCCGCATCGGTCGACCTGGGCAAGCTGGCCAACAAGTTCAAGCAAGAGGGCAACGGCCGCAGCGCCGAGCAGTTCGTGCGTGACGAGCTGGCTGAGGTGGTTGGCCAACAGAGCGCCAACGCACGTAAGGGCACCGACGTCGTGCTGTACGGTTTCGGCCGCATCGGCCGCCTGCTGGCGCGCATCCTCATCGAAAAAACCGGTGGTGGCGACGGCCTGCGCCTGCGCGCCATCGTCGTGCGCAAGGGCGCCGAGAACGACCTGACCAAGCGTGCCAGCCTGCTGCGCCGCGACTCGGTTCACGGCCCGTTCGACGGCACCATCGTCATCGATGAAGAAAACAACACCATCACCGCCAACGGCAACCTGATCCAGGTCATCTACGCCAAGAGCCCGAGCGAAGTCGACTACACCCAGTACGGCATCAACGATGCGCTGATCGTCGACAACACCGGTGTATGGCGTGACGCCGACGGCCTGGGCCAGCACCTGGCCTGCCCGGGCGCTGCCCGCGTCATTCTGACCGCACCTGGCAAGGGCGCGCTGAAGAACATCGTGCACGGCATCAACCACGGCGACATCACTGCCGATGACAAGATCATCTCGGCAGCTTCGTGCACCACCAACGCCATCGTGCCGGTGCTCAAGGCCATCAACGACCAGTACGGCATCGTCAACGGCCACGTCGAAACCGTTCACTCGTTCACCAACGACCAGAACCTGATCGACAACTTCCACAAGGGCAGCCGTCGTGGCCGCGCCGCGCCGCTGAACATGGTCATCACCGAAACCGGTGCTGCCACTGCCGCTGCCAAGGCACTGCCAGTGCTCAAGGGCAAGCTGACCGGCAACGCAATCCGCGTTCCGACGCCAAACGTGTCGATGGCCATTCTCAACCTGAACCTTGAGAAAGCCACCAACCGCGAAGAGCTGAACGAGTACCTGCGCCAGACCGCCATGCACTCCGAGCTGCACAAGCAGATCGACTACGTCAGCTCCCAGGAAGTGGTTTCCACCGACTTCGTCGGTTCGCGCCACGCCGGTGTGGTTGACGCCGAGGCGACCATCGTCAACGACAACCGCGTTGTGCTGTACGTCTGGTACGACAACGAGTTCGGCTACAGCTGCCAGGTGGTTCGCGTGATGGAAGACATGGCCGGTGTGAACCCGCCAGCGTTTCCACGCTGATCCGCTTGTAATGCGTTGAACAAACGGGAACCTTCGGGTTCCCGTTTTTTTTGCCTGGCCTTTGCGCTGGCCTGTACCGGCCTCTTCGCGGGCAAGCCCGCTCCCACAGGGACTGCGCGGGCCCTGGGTGCGGCGCTATCCTGTGGGAGCGGGCTTGCCCGCGAAGAGGCCAGGCGCGATGACTGAGAGTTCGAACGTGCGTGCAGCCCTGTTTTTTGTTCTTGCTCTGCTTGCAGCCTGCAACCAAGGCCCCACCCTCGAGCACTTCGGCGGCCCGACCATGGGCAGCAGCTACAGCATCCAGTACGTACGCAAACCCGACGGCCCGGCCCCGGCGCAGGTGCAGGCCGAGGTCGAGGCCATCCTGCAGGCCATCGACGCCCACTATTCCACCTATCGCGCCGACTCCACCGTCAGCCGCTTCAACCAGTTACCCGCCCACCAGTGCCTGGCCATCGATGACGACATGCTCGAACTGGTCACCTTCGGCCAGTACCTGGCGCAGCAGAGCCAGGGCGCCTTCGACCTCACCGTCGAACCGCTGCTCGATGCGTGGGGCTTCGGCCCCCAGGCCCGCGAGATGCATGTGCCCGACCCCCAGGCCCTGGCCCGCGCGCGCCAGCGGGTGGGCTACGCTCACCTGCGCATCGAAGGCCACAAGCTGTGCAAGGATGCCGCCATCGAACTGGACTTCAACAGCATCGCCGCCGGCCACGCGGTCGACCTGATCGCTGCGCGCCTTACCGCCATGGGTATCGACAGCTTTCTCGCCGAAGCCACCGGCGAGCTCAAGGCGGTGGGCCGCAAGCCCGACGGCAGCGCCTGGCGGGTGGCGCTGGAACTGCCACGCGAAGACCGCCAGGTCGCCCGCCAGGTTATTGCCGTGCAAGGCCTTTCGGTGTCGACCTCGGGTGACTATCGGCATTATTTCGAGGACAATGGCCGGCGCTATTCGCACACCTTCGATGCCCGCCTCGGGCGCCCGGTCGAGCATGACCTGGCCGCAGTGACGGTGCTCGAGGGTTCGGCCCTGCTGGCCGACGGTTATTCCACACTGCTGCTTGTTCTGGGGCCAGAGCGCGGTTGGGATTACGCCATCGCCCACGGCATTGCCGCGGTGTTGGTGACCCGGGCCGAGGGTGGCTTCGTCTCCCGTAGCACGCCCGCATTCGAACGGGCGGTGAAAGGCGAATGAAAGGCAAGGCACGGATGATCGCCGCCAGGGAATCGGCGCAATACATGTAGTGCAGGCAACAGTGGCCTACGACGCGACCAAGGGTTAATGTGCGCGGCGTTCACGCTTGATTAGACTGCACCCGAATTTTCGCATGGCGCCGCTGGCGTCATGATCGCGCCCCGCGAGCCACCGTGACTCGCGGGCCAGTTCTGAAGGAGTACGCATGGCTGTCTACAACTACGACGTAGTGGTGCTGGGTTCCGGCCCCGCCGGTGAGGGCGCGGCAATGAACGCCGCCAAAGCAGGGCGCAAGGTGGCCATGGTCGATAGCCGTCGCCAGGTCGGTGGCAACTGCACTCACTTGGGTACCATCCCGTCCAAGGCGCTGCGTCACTCCGTGCGGCAGATCATGCAGTTCAACACCAACCCGATGTTCCGCGCCATCGGCGAGCCGCGCTGGTTCTCCTTCCCAGACGTGCTGAAAAGCGCCGAGAAGGTGATCAGCAAGCAGGTGGCTTCGCGCACCGGCTACTATGCCCGCAACCGCGTCGACGTGTTCGTCGGCACCGGCAGCTTCGCCGACGAGCAAACCATCGAAGTGGTCTGCCCCAACGGTGTGGTCGAAAAGCTCAACGCCAAGCACATCATCATCGCCACCGGTTCGCGCCCGTACCGCCCGGCCGATATCGACTTCAACCACCCGCGCGTCTACGACAGCGACACCATCCTCAGCCTCAGCCACACTCCGCGCAAGCTGATCGTCTACGGCGCCGGGGTGATCGGTTGCGAGTACGCCTCGATCTTCAGCGGCCTGGGTGTGCTGGTCGAGCTGGTGGACAACCGCGGCCAGTTGCTGAGCTTCCTGGACTCGGAAATCTCCCAGGCCCTGAGCTACCACTTCAGCAACAACAACATCACCGTACGCCACAACGAGGACTACGAGCGGGTTGAAGGGCTGGACAACGGGGTGATCCTGCACCTGAAGTCGGGCAAGAAGATCAAGGCCGACGCCTTGCTGTGGTGCAACGGCCGTACCGGCAACACCGACAAGCTGGGCCTGGAAAACATCGGCATCAAGGTCAACAGCCGCGGGCAGATCGAAGTGGACGAGAACTACCGCACCAGCGTGCCGAACATCTACGGCGCCGGTGACGTGATCGGCTGGCCAAGCCTGGCCAGCGCCGCCCACGACCAGGGCCGCTCGGCTGCCGGCAGCATCGTCGACAACGGCAGCTGGCGCTTCGTCGATGACGTGCCTACCGGAATCTACACCATTCCGGAGATCAGCTCGATCGGCAAGAACGAGCAGGAACTGACCCAGGCCAAGGTGCCTTATGAGGTGGGCAAGGCCTTCTTCAAGAGCATGGCCCGGGCGCAGATCGCTGGCGAGCCGCAAGGCATGCTGAAGATCCTGTTCCACCGCGAAACCCTGCAGATCCTCGGTGTGCACTGCTTCGGCTACCAGGCTTCGGAAATCGTCCACATCGGCCAGGCGATCATGAACCAGCCGGGCGAGCTGAATAACCTGAAGTACTTCGTCAACACCACCTTCAACTACCCGACCATGGCCGAAGCCTATCGGGTAGCTGCCTACGACGGCCTGAATCGGCTTTTTTGAGCGGCTCCGGCCGGTGGCCTGAGCCGGTCGGGGAGACCGATTTCAGCCCTACCCGAGGGTGGTCTTGGCCAAACCGGGAAAGTCTGTAATCAGGCTGTCCACGCCAAAGTCAGCGAGCCGGCGCATCAGTGCCGGTTCGTTGACCGTCCACACCGACACGTGCAAACCCTGCTTCTGGGCCTTGATCAGGCGCTCGGGAGTGCACAGCGTCCAGTTCAATGCCAGCAGCTCGCAGCCGTAGTTCTGCGCGACCTTCAGTGGGTCGAGCCAGGCGTATTCGGCCACCAGCCCGCGTTTTACGTCCGGTACCAGCTCAAGCGCTGCGCCCAGCACCTCGCGTGAGCTGGAGGTGATGGTGACCTTGTCCAGCAAACCGTGCTCCAAGGCCAGTTCGCGGATCGCCAGCACGGTGCTGGCGGCGCGGGTGCGCGAGGCGCTCTTGACCTCCAGCTGCCAGTGCTCGAACGGGCATTTCTCGAACAGCTCTTCCAGTTTTGGGATGGGGCAGGGCTGCACGTGGCCCGGCCCGCCCTTGCGCGCGTCGTAGGTGACCAGGTCGGCGGCAGTGTGCTCCACCACCTTGCCGCGCCGGCCGGTGGTGCGCTTGAGCGTCGGGTCGTGGATCACCATCAGTTCGTTGTCCGAAGACAGGTGCAGGTCCAGTTCACAGCGGGTCACGCCGTGGGCCAGGCACTGCTGGAAGCTCTTCAGGGTGTTTTCGGGTGCTTCGCCCTTGGCGCCGCGGTGGCCGTAGATCAGGGTCACGTTCGTTCCTTCAAATCAGGGGGGAAGTGGGCTCAGGAGGCAGGATCGTTCTGTTCCAGTGCCTGGCGCCGTTGTTGCTGCTGGCGCTGGAGGATATAGCGGGCCAGCAACTGGCGCTGGGCGTCGGTCATGTCGGTGAACTCGGTGCCCACCTCGAAGCTGCCGTCCGGGCGGCGGTCGCAGTGGGTGACCTTGCCGCGCAGCAGCAAGCCATGGGCGCGGGGCATCAGCACCATTTTTACCTTCACCCGGGAGCCGGCGGCGATTGGCTGCTGCTGTGCGAACTCGATGCCGCCTTCGGAGATGATCACCGGTATCGGCGCTTCGATTTCGCCGATCAGGGTGTGCGCCACCACTGCGCTGAGCAGGTCGAGGCGTTTGTTCTGCGCGCGCAAAAAGGCGGCGAGGGTGCGGTCTTTCTCGCTCAACTGGCGCAGCAGGTGCTGCGACTCGAAGTCGGACAGGTGCAGTTCGCTGAGCAGGTTGAACAGCGGCGAATCATCCTGCAACAGTTCTGTTTCAAGGGCTTCGGCCGCGCTGAGGGGGCTGATTTGAAGTGCGATCCGATCTTCGATGCGGTAGTATTCGCGGCGATCTTCTTCGTCTAATGTCGTCATGGCGAACCCAAGGTTACGGCGGTGGTCCGAGTGTAAAGCCGCCGTAGGCGCCTCGCCACAAGGACGTTCCCTTTCATCCGAACAAGCCCCGACATGTTCAGACCTCTTTTCGTATTCATTGGTACGCGTTACACCCGTGCCAAGCGTCGCAACCATTTCGTTTCGTTCATTTCGCTCACCTCGATGATCGGCCTCGCCCTGGGCGTGGTGGTGATGATCGTGGTGCTCTCGGTGATGAACGGCTTCGACCACGAGATGCGTACCCGCGTGCTGGGCATGATCCCGCACGCCACGCTGGAGACCGGCCAGCCGATCAACGACTGGCAGGCCCTTGCCTCTAAAGTAAAGCAGAATCCGCAGGTGGTGGCGGTTGCGCCGTTCACCCAGATGCAGGGGCTGCTGACGCACCAGGGCAAGGTGCAGAAGGTGCTGCTCAACGGGGTCGACCCCAACCGCGAGCGCGATGTGTCGATCATCGACAACTTCGTGCGCGAGGGCAGCCTGGATGCGCTGGCGCCTGGTGAGTGGGGCATCATGATCGGCGACAAGGCCGCGCAGAAGCTCGGCGTGGGCGTGGGTGACAAGCTCACCTTCGTCGCCCCCGAGGTCAGCGTGACCCCGGCCGGCATGTTCCCGCGCATGAAGCGCTTCACGGTGGTGGGCATCTTCCATGTCGGGGCCGGTGAAATCGACGGCTACCTCGGTTTGACCAACATCACCGACCTGTCCCGCCTGCACCGCTGGAAGCCCGACCAGGTACAGGGCCTGCGCCTGAAGTTCGACGACCTGTTCCAGGCCCCGCGCGCGGCCTGGGCCATCGCCCAGCAGTTGGGCGAGCAGGAGTTCTACCCGCGTGACTGGACCCGCACCCACGGCAACCTGTACCAGGCCATCCGCATGGAAAAATCCATGATCGGCCTGCTGTTGCTGCTGATCGTCGCGGTGGCGGCGTTCAACATCATTTCCACCCTGGTGATGGTGGTCAACGACAAGCGCGGCGACATCGCCATCCTGCGTACCCTCGGCGCCACGCCGGGGCAGATCATGGCCATCTTCATGGTCCAGGGCACGGTGATCGGCGTGGTCGGCACGCTGATCGGCGCGGTGCTGGGCATTCTCGGTGCGCTCAACGTCAGCGCGGCGATTGCCGGCATCGAGAGGCTGATCGGGCACAAGTTCCTCAACGCCGACGTGTATTTCATCGATTACCTGCCGTCGCAGATCCAGGCCCAGGACGTGTACATGGTCTGTGGCGCAGCATTGGTCCTGAGTTTCTTCGCAACCCTCTACCCGGCCTGGCGCGCCTCGCGCACCCAGCCTGCAGAGGCGCTACGTTATGAGTGAGTCGCGCATGAGTGATAAAGCCGTGTTGAGTTGCCGCAACCTTGGCAAGAGCTACGACGAGGGCCCGGAATCGGTGCAGGTGCTGTCGGGGCTAAACCTCGAACTGCACCCCGGTGAGCGGGTGGCCATCGTCGGAAGTTCCGGTTCGGGCAAAAGCACCTTGCTCAACCTGCTCGGCGGCCTCGACACCCCCACCCAAGGCAGCGTCTGGCTGGCCGGTGAAGAGCTGTCGGCGCTGGGCGAACGTGCCCGCGGCCTGCTGCGCAACCGTGCGCTGGGCTTCGTTTACCAGTTCCACCACCTGCTGCCCGAATTCACCGCCTTGGAAAACGCCTGCATGCCGCTGCTGATCGGCCGCACGCCAATCCCCGAGGCCCGCGAGCGCGCCGAAGCGCTGCTCAAGCGGGTAGGGCTGGGCCATCGCCTTAACCACAAACCGGCCGAGCTGTCCGGTGGTGAGCGCCAGCGCGTGGCCATCGCCCGTGCCCTGGTTAACCGCCCGGGCCTGGTGATGCTCGACGAGCCCACCGGCAACCTCGACCACCACACCGCCCAGGGTATCCAGGAGCTGATGCAGGAGCTGTCGAGCCACTCGCAGACCGCCTTCCTGGTGGTGACCCACGACCTCAGCCTGGCACGCCAGATGGACCGCGTGCTGAGCCTCGAAGACGGGCGACTGGTGGCGATCTGAGCCGCTTGAGCGGGGTGCTCTGAAGCGCCCCGATCCACTATTTCATTGGGTGTTCCAGTTCATGTTCAGACCCTTGCCCTTGTTCATCGGTGCTCGCTACACCCGTGCCAAGCGCCGCAACCACTTCATCTCGTTCATTTCGATGACCTCGATGATCGGCCTGTCCCTTGGCGTGCTGGCGATGATCACGGTGTTGTCGGTGATGAACGGCTTCCAGCGCGAGATGAGCTCGCGGGTGCTGGGCCTGGTGCCCCATGCCGCGATCCTCGGCGAGCAGCCGCTGGATGACTGGCGCAAAGTGGCCGCCGCCGCCGAAGGCAACCCGGCAGTGATGGCCGCAGCGCCCATCACTGAAATGGAAGGCATGCTCTCGTACCGCGGGGCGATGCAGCCGATTCAGGTGGCCGGCATCGACCCGGCCGAAGAGGGTAAGGTCTCCATCGTTACCCAGCACATCGTCCAGGGCAGCTTGCAGGACCTGGTGCCGGGTGAATACGGCGTGGTGATCGGCGAGCTGACCGCACGGCGTTTTCGCCTGAATACCGGCGACAAGCTGACCTTGATCGTGCCTGAGGTGAGCAACGAGCCAGGTGGTATCACCCCGCGCATGCAGCGCCTGACCGTGGCTGGCATTTTCAAGGTGGGCGCCGAGCTGGATGGCTCCCAGGCCTATATTCACATCGCCGACGCCGCCGAAATGCAGCGCTGGGCCCCGGGCCAGGTGCAGGGTGTGCGCCTTAAGCTGCACGACCTGTACGCAGCACCGCAGGTGTCCAAGGCGATTGCCGCCGGGCTCGGCCAGGGTTACCGCGCCGATGACTGGTCGCACACCCAGGGCAGCCTGTTCAGCGCCATGAAGATGGAGAAGACCATGATCGGCCTGTTGCTGATGATGATCATCGCGGTGGCGGCGTTCAACATCATCGCCACTCTGGTGATGGTGGTGAACGACAAGGGCCCGGACATCGCCATTCTGCGCACCATCGGCGCCACGCCTTCGCAGATCATGGGCACGTTCATGGTCCAGGGCAGCCTGATCGGCATCGTCGGTACGTTGATCGGCGGCGTGCTTGGGGTGATTCTGGCGATCAACGTAAGTGCGGTGGTCGGCTGGCTGGAGCGGGTCAGTGGCCAGCATATCTTCACTTCCGACATCTACTTCATCAGCAGCCTGCCGTCGGAGCTGCAATGGGGGGATGTGGCGCTGATCTGCACGGCGGGGCTGGTGATGAGCTTCCTGGCGACCATCTACCCTGCATACCGCGCTTCCCAGGTGGAGCCGGCGATGGCCTTGCGTTACGAGTAAGGCGCTGTAGCACCATCGCGGGGCAAGCCCGCTCCCACGTCTGGGTGAATGCAATGGCGTGGGAGCGGGCTTGCCCCGCGATGCTTTCAGGCCAGCTCGATCTCGAACCGCGTCCACCCTTGCGAACACTGCGCCCGAATGCGCCCGCCATGGGCCTGCACGATCGAGCGGGTGATCGCCAGCCCTAACCCTGCATGCTCGCTGCTGCCCTCCTGGCGCGCCGGGTCGGCCCGGTAGAAGCGGTCGAACAGCCGCTCCAGTTGCTCAGGCTGGATGGCCGGGCCGGTGTTGGCCACGCTGATGCTTGGCCCTTCACTTAAAGTCACGCGTATTTCGCCCCCAGCCGGGGTAAAGCGCAGGGCGTTGTCCAGCAGGTTCGACAACGCCCGGCGCAGCATGTGCCGGTCACCCTCGAAGCCCGCCGCACCCTCGCGCAGCAACTGCACGCCGGCCTCTTCGGCCAATGGTGC
This sequence comes from Pseudomonas xanthosomatis, assembly GCF_019139835.1. Lineage (NCBI taxonomy): Bacteria > Pseudomonadati > Pseudomonadota > Gammaproteobacteria > Pseudomonadales > Pseudomonadaceae > Pseudomonas > Pseudomonas xanthosomatis. The sequence goes on from NZ_CP077075.1 coordinate 2,696,911, forward strand.
GTAGTACTCCAGCAAGGCATCGACCTCGGCCTCCAGCGCCAGTGGCTGGCGGCTGGGCATCAGCAGGCCGTGGTCGGCCTTGGCCAGGTAGAGCATGTCGTTGACCAGTTGGGCCATCCATTGCAACTCCTCCAGATTGCCGTGCAGTGCCTCGCGGTACTCCTCTAGGCTGCGCGGGCGGGTGAGGGTGACCTGGGTGTGGGTCAGCAGGTTGGACAGCGGCGTACGCAGCTCGTGGGCGATGTCGGCGCTGAACGCCGACAGGCGCTGGAAGGCATCGTCAAGGCGCTGCAGCATGGCGTTGACCGTGCCAGCCAGCTCGGCCAGCTCTTCGGGCATCTGTTCCACCGGCACGCGGGTGGTCAGCGAGCGTGCGTTGACGCTGGCGGCCACCTTGCCCATCTGGCGCAACGGCTTGAGCCCGCGGCGCGCGGCCCAGGCGCCCAACAGCGCGGTGGCCAGGGCCGACAGCCCGACGGTGAGCCAGATCAGCCGTTGCATGCCCTGCAGGAAGTGCTGGTGGTGGGTGATGTCGAGAAACAGGGTCAGCTGCGGCGCGCCGGGCGGGATGTCGGCCAGCGCGGTGGTCAGGCTGCGGTAGTCGGTATTGCTGGCGTGCACGGTGGCCATGCCCGGGCGGCGCGGGTCGTCGGGCAGGCCGGTGCGGCTTTCGAACCAAAGTGTGCCATCGCCGCCGCGTACGCGCAGGGCCAGGTCGGACTGATGGCTCAGTTCGTTGAGCACTGCCGGCAGGCGCGTTTGCAGTAATTGTGCGCTGGTGGCGCCGTCCAGCAGGCTGCGCATCAGTGACAGGCGCCCGCTGAGCAGTTGCTGGTCGAGTTCGACGAAGTGCTGCGCGCTGGCGCGGCTGAACAGTAGGCCGGCCCCCAGCGACACGCTGGCGGTGCAGGCGGCGAACAGCAGCGCCAGGCGTGCACCCAGTGACAGGCGGCGCATCAGTCGGCGCGCTCTTCGAGCACGTAGCCCATGCCGCGCACGGTATGGATGAGTTTGAGCGGGTGCGCATCGTCGATTTTCAGGCGCAGGCGCCGGATGGCCACCTCGATCACGTTGGTGTCGCTGTCGAAGTTCATGTCCCACACCTGCGAGGCGATCAGCGACTTGGGCAGCACCTCGCCCTGGCGGCGCAGCAGCAGTTCGAGCAGGGCGAACTCCTTGGCGGTCAGGTCGATGCGTGCGCCGGCCCGTTCGGCGCGGCGGCGGATAAGGTCCAGGCGCAGGTCGGCCAGGGTCAGGGTATTGTCCTGGCTGGCGCTGGCGCCACGACGCAACAGGGTGCGCACTCGCGCCAGAAGCTCGGAGAAGGCGAAGGGTTTGACCAAGTAGTCGTCGGCGCCCAGCTCCAGGCCGTGCACACGGTCCTCGACCGCATCGCGGGCGGTGAGGAACAGCACAGGCGTGCCCAGCCCGGCGTCGCGCACCGCCTGCAGGATCTGCCAGCCGTTGCGCCCCGGCAGCATCACATCGAGGATCAGCAGGTCGTGGTCGCCGGTAAGGGCCAGGAACTGGCCGGTTTCGCCGTCGGCGGCCAGTTCCGTGGTAAAGCCTGCTTCGCTCAGGCCCTGGGCCAGATACTGGCCGGTCTTGGCCTGGTCTTCGACGATCAAGAGTTTCATGGGCGGTTCACTGTTTCAAAGCCTTGAGCGGCAGCGGGGGGTGTTGGCGAAATGATACGTGACGATCCCGCTGCCTGGCCAAGCTGACAAAGTTGTAATCTGCCTGTCAGCCAGCTGCCAGCCGGGCTTTCTGAAAATGGCAGCATTCCCCGCACGCTCCGGAGCCACCCCATGAAACACCTGTTCCTCACCGCCGCCCTCGCGTTGGTCAGCCTGCCGACCCTGGCAGGCAGCTTTGCCTTCGGCGAGCCGGCGCCGGCCAGCAAGGCCACCCGCACCGTCGAGGTGCTGCTCAAGGACATCGCCTTCGAACCGAAAAGCCTGCAGGTAAAGGCCGGTGAGACGGTACGCTTCGTGCTGATCAACCAGGGCCAGTTGCCCCACGAATTCAACCTGGGCGACAAGGCCATGCATGCCGAGCACCAGAAAGAGATGGTCGCCATGCAAGGCAAGCTGTTCACTGCGGGCATGAACCACGAAGGCATGGACCACGGCCAGATGGGCCATGGTGATGGCCATGGCCACAGCGCTGGCAACACCGTACTGGTGCAGCCCGGCCAGCGTGCCGAACTGACCTGGACCTTCAGCAAGTCTGCCCCCATCGAGTTCGCCTGCAACGTGCCCGGGCACTACCAGGCCGGCATGGTCGGGCCGCTGACCATCGAGTGAGTTGCGCTCCAAGGCGGGGTGCAAAACCGGTAGACTAGGGGCAATTTCGAACCTCTAGGTCAGTTTCCATGCATCCCGCCGCCGAACATTCCCCGCTGGGCAAGTCCAGCGAATACGTCGCCACCTACTCCCCCGAGCAACTGTTCCCCATCCCGCGCCTGGCCAAGTGGGCCGAGCTGGGCGTCAGCGGCGATGCGCTGCCTTGGCAGGGCGTGGACTTCTGGAACTGCTTCGAGCTGTCGTGGCTGCTGCCTTCGGGCAAGCCGGTGGTGGCCATCGGTGAGTTCGCCATCCCTTGCGATTCGCCGAACATCATCGAGTCGAAGTCGTTCAAGCTGTACCTCAACTCGCTGAACCAGACCGTGTTCGAGTCGATCGAGGCGTTGCAGGCATGCCTGGTCAAGGACTTGTCTGCCGCTGCCGGCAAGCCGGTCGCGGTCAAGGTCAGCACTCTTGCAGAAGTTGAAGCCCAGGGCGTAACCGCCTTGCCGGGCCTGTGCATCGATGCGCTGGATGTGAGCATCAGCAACTACGAGCAACCGCAGCCCGAGTTGCTGCGCTGCGCGGCGGACCGCGTAGTTGAAGAAACCGTGCACAGCCACCTGCTCAAATCCAACTGCCCGGTGACCGGCCAGCCGGACTGGGGCAGTGTGGTGGTGGAATACAAGGGCAAAGCGCTGGACCACGCCAGCCTGCTGACTTACCTGATCAGCTTCCGCCAGCATGCCGACTTCCACGAACAGTGCGTGGAGCGCATTTACCTGGACTTGAAGACGCTGCTGCAGCCGGAGCACCTGACTGTGTATGCGCGCTATGTGCGCCGCGGCGGGCTGGACATAAACCCGTACCGCAGCACCGGGCCGGTCAGCCCGCAGAATGTGCGGTTGGTGCGCCAGTAAGAAAAAAGCCAGGAACGCCGCACCCTGTAGGAGCCGGCTTGCCGGCGATGGCGCCGGTGGCCCTGATGCAAACCCTGGGTTTGCAGGCCAGGCCCAATCACCGGCAAGCCGGTTCCTACAGGGGAGGGCGGGTCGTCAGATACCCATGCTATGCAGCGAGTTGGCGATGCTGCGCAGGGTGGCGGTGAGGTCGGGGTGGTCGGCTTCGAAGCGTTCGATGGCCAGGTTCACGCCATCCACCACGTTGTTGTCCGGTGTGGCTTCCTCGAGCTTGAGCTGTGCCTCGATCTGCCGGGCTTCTTCGTGGAGCGCGGCCAGCTCCTCGTCCGATAGCGGCACGTTGCGGTCCAGTTGCTCGCGCAGGCTGTTCAGGCGTTCTTGCAGTTCGCGGGCAGGCATTGTTCGTACTCCATCAATGGCTTGGCAAGGCATGGACCTCAGCGAAGCGGCAAAGGTTCGTACCTGCCTTGTAGCGTAATCCACCTGTGGCTGCTTTGCATGACCCCCGTCAACGCCGATGTGTCAGGGTTTTTCGCCCTTGTGCCGGCGCAGGGCGATGTCGGCAAGGCAGGTGTCGAGCGACTCCAGGTGGTCGATCACCGAATGCACGCCCAGGTTGAACAGCTCGACCGTGGCCTTGCCCCGGGCCAGTTCCTGCTCCTGGGCGGTCATTGCCTGCCACTGGCTGGAGCTGAGGTCGCAGGACGGGCTGCAAGCCGCCAGGCCCACCGTCCACAGCCCGGCGTTCAGGCCCGACTGCAGCAGCAGCGGCTCGCCGCTGACCAGCACGCAGCCTTCCACCCGCGCGCTTTGCAGCGCCATCAGGGCCTGCCAGCAGGCGTTCGGCGCCGGCCATTTGCAACCGTTGGCCGGCTGGCCGGGCAGCCAGTCAGGCAGTACCTGGGTGAGTTGCCGGCCCTGGGCCGGGCTCAGGTTGTCGAGCCAGATGCAGGGCACCTGGCGGGCGCGCAGGCTGGCGAGGGATTCGAGGGCGCCGGGGGCGGGCAGGGGCGTGCCGTCCGCGGCCTGGACCAGGCAGCCGCGCAAGCCGAACAGCACAGCGGTGGGGGCGGGTGCATCGTGCATGGTCACTTCCCTGAAATACACCACAGGCTAGCCAGGCTTTGTTACCGGCAGATGACCCGCAACAGTTGTTCACAAAATGTTGAGCAAAAGTGTGTGAAGCTATTAAACAGCGAACAAGCCATTATACTGGCCCTTTGACCCGCAGCGCCCACGGGCGGCTGCAGACCTGAATTCCGATGGAGAAACATCTATGCGTAGGATCGGTGCCGGCGTGATCGAGCGAATCACCCAGGCCTGTGTCTGCGCCAGCCTGTTGCTGGCGCCCGTGGCAGCTACCCAGGCCGCCACCGAGGACGACCCCTGGGAGACGGTCAACCGCCCGATCTTCAGGTTCAACGACACCCTGGACACCTACGCCTTCAAGCCACTGGCCCAGGGCTACCAGGCGGTCACCCCGCAATTTCTCGAAGATGGCATCCACAACATCTTCCGCAACCTGGGTGATGTCACCAATCTGGCCAACAACGTGCTGCAGCTCAAACCACGTGCGGCAGGCATCGACACCGCGCGTTTGATCGTCAACACCACCTTCGGGCTGGGCGGCTTCTTCGACGTGGGCACCAAGATGGGCCTGCAGCGCAACGACGAAGACTTCGGCCAGACTCTCGGCTACTGGGGCGTGCCCAGCGGCCCGTACGTGGTGATTCCGCTGCTTGGCCCAAGCACCGTGCGTGACGGCCTGGCCAAGTACCCGGACACCTACACCGAACCCTACCGCTACATCGACCACGTGCCGACCCGTAATACGATCTTCGCCGTGGATGCGGTCGACACCCGTGCCAGCCTGCTCTCGGCCGAGAAGCTGATGCAGGGCGACAAGTACATCTTCATCCGTAACGCCTACCTGCAGAACCGCGAGTTCAAGGTCAAGGATGGCGAGGTCGAGGACGACTTCTAAGCCACCATCGCCGGCAAGCTGGCTCCTACAGGTAACTCCACCCCTGTAGGAGCGGCCTCGTGCCGCGAAAGGGCTGCGCAGCAGCCCCGGGATCTCGGCATCATGCAAAATGCTGGGGCTGCTTTGCAGCCCTTTCGCGGCACGAGGCCGCTCCTACAGTCCCCAGCATGGCTTGGCCTCGGGTACCCTCAATGCATGGCCAGTATGCGCAGCCCGAACTTCTGCGCGCCCCCCGGCTGGTCGGCGATCCACACCACTTCGGTACTGGCCTGCAGGCCCTTGAGCGCGGCCAGCTCCGAATCGATGCGCACATCCAGATGATCACCCACCTGAAAGCGCTGCGGCGCCTCTACCTGCATGCCGCTGCTGGACAGGTCGATGCAGGTGGCGGCGATCACCTGGCCCTCGTGCAGCAGGGTCACTTCGGTGTCGACGCGCATGCGGATGAAATCGCGTTTCTCGCTGTAATCACGCTGGGACATGCCGGCATCCTTCATTCTGGTTGCACTGGACGGCTTTCTTATAACGCTGTGCGATTTGCCCTGTCAAAGTGCTGGAAAGTCTACCTTCCTGCGCTTGAAACGCCAGGCGGATGGGAGTACCGTCAGCGCCTTACAGGGCACCTCCCTATTTGCCGGACCAGTCTTCTTGTCCTACAACTCAAATAGAGAGTGGCTAGAGAGCATTCCAGTAGCCGTCTGTCGGTGCGCCCACAGCTGCTACGCCAACCAAATCTGGCGCCGTTCGCCCACATGCAGAAAACCAGTGCAACGCTGCTGATCATCGATGACGACGACGTGGTCCGTGCCAGCCTCGCCGCCTATCTGGAAGACAGCGGCTTCAGCGTCCTCCAGGCCGGCAACGGCCAGCAGGGGCTCCAGGTCTTCGAAGAACACCAGCCCGACCTCGTGATCTGCGATCTGCGCATGCCGCAGATGGGCGGCCTCGAACTCATCCGCCGCATCAGTGAGCGCGCGCCGCAGTTGCCGGTGATCGTGGTATCTGGTGCCGGGGTCATGAGCGATGCGGTCGAGGCCTTGCGCCTGGGCGCTGCCGACTACCTGATCAAGCCGCTGGAAGACCTCGCCGTGCTGGAGCACTCGGTACGCCGTGCGCTGGACCGTTCGCGCCTGGTGCTCGAGAACCAGCGCTACCGCGACAAGCTCGAAGCCGCCAACCGCGAACTCGAAGCCAGCCTGCACCTGCTGCAGGAAGACCAGAACGCCGGGCGCCAGGTGCAGATGAACATGCTCCCGGAAAGCCCGCGTACGGTGGGCGAATACCGTTTCGAGCACCAGATCATCCCGTCGCTGTATTTGTCTGGCGACTTTGCCGATTATTTTCGCGTCGACGAGCGGCGCATTGCCTTCTACCTGGCGGATGTGTCCGGCCATGGCGCGTCGTCGGCGTTCGTTACCGTGCTGCTCAAGTTCATGACCACGCGGCTGCTGTTCGAATTCAAGCGCAGCGGCAAGATGCGCGATTTCAAGCCCTCGGAAGTGCTCAGCCACATCAACCGCGGGCTGATCAACTGCAAGCTGGGCAAGCATGTGACCATGGTCGGTGGCGTCATCGACGAGGACACCGGCCTGCTCACCTACAGCGTAGGCGGCCACTTGCCGCTGCCGGTGCTGTACACCCCGGGCAACGTGCGCTACCTCGAAGGCCGTGGCCTGCCGGTGGGGCTGTTCGATGAAGCCAGCTACCAGGACCAGGTGCTGGAACTGCCGCCGCAGTTCAGCCTGACCCTGATGTCTGACGGTATTCTGGACCTTTTGCCGGGGCCCACACTCAAAGATAAGGAAGCGTCCTTGCCGGAAATCGTCAAGGCCGCGGGGGGCAGCCTGGAGGGGCTGCGCCAACGTTTCGGATTGGCTACGCTTGGGGAGATGCCGGATGATATCGCCCTATTGGTGTTAAGCAGGAACCTTGAATGACTACTGGTAGAATCCAGTTCGCCGAACAGAGCGGCACCTTCGTTCTGAAATTTGTCGGTGAAGTGCGCCTGACCCTGTGTTCGGCGCTGGATGCGACGATCGAGAAGATTTTCACCGCGCTGAACTTCTCGGCCATCGTCATCGACCTGACCGAAACCGAGAGCATCGACAGCACCACGCTGGGCCTGTTGGCCAAGCTGTCGATTTTGTCCCGGCAGAAGGTCGGGCTACTGCCGACCGTGGTCACCACCAACCCCGACATTTCGCGCCTGTTGCAGTCCATGGGCTTCGACCAGGTGTTCAACATCGTCGACCGCCCGGTGCCGTGCCCGGAGTGCCTGACCGATCTGCCGTCCCAGGACCAGAACGAGGACGTGGTGCGCTCCAAGGTGCTGGAGGCGCACAAGATCCTGATGGGCCTGAACGACTCCAACCGCGAGGCGTTCCATGACCTGGTGAGCGCGCTAGAGCGTTCCTGACCGGGCCCATGTAGGAGCCGGCTTGCCGGCTCCTATGGAACAAATCACAACTCGTTGATTTAACACGGTCTCTGCGAGACCAGTTCTCTGCGTGACAGCGCAGCCCGAAGGGCTGGGTGATCTGCAACAGGTATCGCGCAGGCCTGAAGCTGATGCGATCGAGTTTGCCCTGCGATGGCCTCAGTGCTGCACGAACTCCGTCGCCGGCGCCCCATTGGCATTGAGCTGAAACACCTGCGCCGGCCGCCCCTGTTCATCGAAGAACACCTGCCCCAACCCCGCACTGTTCCACAGCCGCTCCCCCGCCTTGCGATGGCTGGGCACCCTTGGCACCACCTCCATCTGCCGGCGCTGGGTAAACCAGTTCAGTGGCGAGCGCGGCGAATACAGCCAGCGGTTGAGCCGGTCGAGCACATCCAGCAGGCGCCGCGGGAATTCGTTCTTGATGCCGCTGCTGGTCACCTGCCACAGGTGCGGGCTGTGCTGGCGGTGGCGAATCAATACCTCGTAGACGAACGAGTAGTGCACATCCCCCGATAGCACCACGTAATGCCCCGGCGTGCGCGAATGGCGGAAGATGTTCAGCACCACCTGCGCAGCGCCGCGATGGGCCATCCAGTTTTCGGCGTCCACCAGCAGCGGGTAGCCCAGGGCGCTGAACACCCGCTGCACGGTCTCGATCAGCTTGACCCCGAAGATCGGCGCCGGCGACACGATGATCGCCGAAGGGTGGTCGAGCAGCGCCTGCTGCAGCTCGCACAGCGCCTCCCAGTCCAGCAACCCCGAAGGCTTGCCCAGGTTGCTTTCGCTGCGCCAGCGCCGGGTGCGGGTGTCCAGCACCTGCAGGGGCGGGTTGCTGGGCAGCTCGTACTGCCAACCCTGAAAACGCAGCAACTCGCCAATCAGCTCATCCTGGCCATGCTCATCACTCGTCGCCTGCGTGGGAGCGGCCTTGCGCCGCGACAGGCCGGCAAAGTGCTCCTGGCATCCGGCAACCAGTGCGGCGCACCCCTGCGGATCATTCCCCCACCCCTGGCACAGCAAATACCCCAGCAGCGCATTACCAATGATCCGCCGCGAAAACGGGTGCCCATAGGCCGTCTGCTCCCACTGCGCCGACAGGTTCCAGTCATCGGTGATGTCGTGGTCGTCGAAGATCATCAGGCAGGGCAGGTGGGCCATGGCCCGCGCCACCTGGCCAAGCCCGTCGCGAAACCCCTCGATCAGCGGCAGCTCGTGCTGGTAACGCGCCTGATGCTGCTCGGCCAAGCCTTCGGGCATCGCCATATCCACCAGCGCCCACGGCTGCGGCGCCCACACCAGCAGGTACATGGCCATCACCTCGGCGAAGGTCACCAGGTGGTTGTCGGCATTGCTGGACGAGAAGATCGGCTTGCGCTTGCCGCCGAAGAAGCGCTCGCGCAGGGTTTCGTTGCCCTGCTGCGCCGGCAGCAGGTCGGCGCGGTGGTAGTAGCAGGCCGGGTGCCGGTACAGCTCGGCGCCGTTGGCCACCAGGGCGCCGTCCAGCGCCTCGTCGAACAGCCCCAGGCGCTCGATCAGCATATGGATGGCCCGCAGCAGGGGGCCGGCGACATCGTCGGCGTACACCTGGTCGCCGGTCATCAGCAGCACCGCCGGGCGCTCGGTCGGCGCCGGGCCTGCGGCCAGCAAGCGGTCGGCGCATAGCAGGCCGTCGGCCACCGGGTGATGGGGCTTGCGGCAGGAGCCGTGCAGCAGGTGGTCCATGCGTTCGCGCAGCACGAAGCTCGGCCGGCTGGCGCCCGGGTACAGCAGGTGCGGCGCCCAGTCGGCGATGCCCTGGCCGTTGGCCAGGCGCAGGTCGTAGGCCAGTGCTGTATCGAACGGCAGCGGGTGGTCGAAGCGGATTTCCAGCAGGTGAATGTAGGCGTGCTCGCCCACGGGCAAGGTGTGGCAGTGCAGGCTGGGGGTGATGCCCGGGCAGTCGAGGTGGAACTCGGGCTGCAAGGGTTGCGAGCCCACCAGCCAGATGGCCAGGCGTTGGGGCTCCAGGCGGCGCAGTGCGGGGCCGGCAAGGACGAGGGGGAGTGGGGCGGCAGGGGTCATTTATTTAGGTGAAAACATGATGGGGTAAGTAGGGTCGAGAAGGAGTGAATGTCTTGCCTGTGCCGGCCTCATCGCCGGCAAGCCGGCTCCTACAGGTACGGCGCGGGCCTGAGCGTTATGCGGCCCCTGTGGGAGCGGCTTTAGCCGCGAACACCGGCGAAGCCGGTGCCATCCACCGCGTTGCCTGCTTCGCGGCTGAAGCCGCTCCCACAGGGCCCAGTTCAGATGGCGATTCTCCATCCACCCCAACGAAAAACGGGCGGAGAATGCTCGGCATTCCCCACCCGTCGATCAAGGCGAATATGTATCAGGCTTTGTCGGCCATCAGCTTTTCGAGCTTCTCCTGGTCGCGGGCGAACTGGCGAATGCCCTCGGCCAGCTTCTCGGTGCCCATGGCATCTTCGTTCATGCCCCAGCGGAACTGGCTCTCGTTCAGCACCTGCTTGGCCTCGCCGGCATTGCCCGGTTTGAGGATGCGCGGCAGCTCGCCCTGGTCGTCGGAAAGCTGCTGCAGCAGCTCCGGGCTGATGGTCAGGCGGTCACAGCCGGCCAGCTGTTCGATCTGGCCGATGTTGCGAAAGCTCGCGCCCATCACCACGGTGTTGTAGCCGTTGGCCTTGTAGTAGTCGTAAATGCGCGTAACCGACTGCACGCCCGGGTCTTCGGCGCCTGTGTATTCCTTGCCGGTGCTCTTCTTGTACCAGTCGTAGATGCGACCCACGAACGGCGAAATCAAGAATACACCGGCATCGGCGCAAGCCTGGGCCTGGGCGAAGGAGAACAGCAGGGTGAGGTTGGTCTGGATGCCTTCTTTTTCCAGCTTCTCGGCGGCGCGGATGCCTTCCCAGGTGGAGGCCAGCTTGATCAGCACGCGATCACGCCCGATGCCGGCTGCTTCGTACAGCTCGATCAGCTGGCGGGCCTTTTTCAGCAGCGCCGGCTCATCGAACGACAGCCGCGCGTCCACCTCGGTAGAGATACGCCCCGGGATCACCTTGAGAATGCCCGCGCCCACGGCCACCGCGAACTTGTCGCAGGCCAGGTCCACATTGCCCTTGGCGTCGCTTTTAACCTGTTTGAGCAGGTCGGCGTAGCCGGGGATGGCGGCAGCCTTGAGCAGCAGCGACGGGTTGGTGGTGGCGTCCACCGGCTTGAGCCGGGTGATGGCGTCCAGGTCGCCGGTGTCGGCGACCACGGTTGTGAACTGCTTGAGTTGTTCCAGCTTGGAAGTCATGGGCGTGCTCTGTCCTGTGCAATGACTCGACATTACCCGAGCCCCGGCGGCCACTCAAGGCCCGCCAAGGCCCCCGCAAACAACCCGCCCCCTGTAGGAGCAGCTTGCCCGCGATGGGCTGCGCAGCAGCCCCACCTACACAGGGCTACCGCAAGATAAGCCTTCGATCCAAAACCCCACCCCAGGTTCCCTCAGCGTCCCTGCAGCAGCTCCGCCGCCTGGTCCAGCACCGCCAGCGGCGTGTCGGTCTTGTGAATATCCGCCGACAGCAACTGGCGGAAGCGCCGCGCCCCCGGGAAGCCTTGCCCCAGTCCGAGAATATGCCGGGTGACATGGTGCATCGCGCCGCCGCTCTCGATATGCGCGACGATATAAGGCCGCAGCTGCTCCATCGCCTCGGCACGGCTGACTACCGGCGCCGTGCTGCCGAACAGTTGCTGGTCCACTTCGGCCAGCAGGTACGGGTTGTGGTACGCCTCGCGCCCCAACATCACCCCGTCGAAGGTTTCAAGGTGGGTGCGGCATTCTTCCAGCGTTTTGATGCCGCCATTGAGCACCAGCTCAAGCTCCGGAAAATCAGCCTTCAGCTGCGCCGCCACGTCATAGCGCAGCGGCGGGATTTCGCGGTTTTCCTTGGGCGACAGCCCTTCGAGGATGGCGATGCGTGCATGCACGGTAAAGCTGCGGCAGCCCGCGTCACGTACCTGGCCGACGAAGTCGCACAGCTCGGCATAGCTGTCGCGGCCGTTGATACCGATGCGGTGCTTGACCGTCACCGGAATGCTGACCGCGTCCTGCATGGCCTTGACGCAATCGGCCACCAGCGCCGGGTGGTCCATCAGGCAGGCGCCGATCATGTTGTTCTGCACACGGTCGCTGGGGCAGCCGACATTGAGGTTGACCTCGTCATACCCCGCCTGCTCGGCCAGCCGCGCACAGGCCGCCAGGTCCGCCGGCACGCTGCCGCCCAGTTGCAGGGCCAACGGGTGCTCGGACACGTCGTGGCGCAGGAAGCGGTTGGCGTCGTTGTGCAGCAGGGCGCCGGTGGTGACCATTTCGGTGTAGAGCAGGGCGTTTTTTGATAGCAGGCGTAGGAAAAAGCGGCAGTGACGATCGGTCCAGTCCATCATCGGCGCAACGCTGAAGCGGCGGGATGGCTCAGGGCGCAGAATTACGGGGCTTGCAACGGATTCTTGGGGCATGTGGGGCGTGTGTTCTATCGAATGCGGGAGGGCAGGTGGCCTGGCTGACGGTGGGTGTCAGGGCTGCCTGGCTAGGAATGGGCATAGTCTACCAAGGGAGCAGGCGCCGTGCCCGCGCTGCTGATGCCCGGCGAAGGGTTTGAAGGTTGCTGGTACCTTACCTGCGCTTGCAGGCCTCAAGCTCGGCTTGGGTTTTAAGCCCGGTCGCTATGCCCAGGCGGTACTCGCAGTAGCGCATCACCGACTCGCGCTCGGCATCGTTCAGTGCGCTCAAAGGCTTGTCATCTGACTCGTAGGCGAAAATGTTTTCGAATTCGATTTGGAAGGTTGGCTTCTTCTAGATGAAAAACACTTTTTCCGGGTAGGCGTCTTCCATTTTCTCGTAGTAGCCGATGAAGAGGGCGGCGGTGAGTGAGAGGGAGAGGAGGGCGAGGATGACTTGCCCGCGTTGAGGCCAGCCCTGCAAATCAGCAAGTGCGGTGCCTGGCACCGGCTGCGCCGGTGTTCACGAGCAAGCTCGCTCCCACAGGCCCCCGCAAGTCTGCAGGTCACACGCAATCCTGTGGGAGCGGGCTTGCCCGCGAATCAGGAGCTGCGCATTGAACCGAACTGGCGCTTGATCACACGAAAAGGTTGTTCGACCTTCGCTCGCGCCTGCGCTTTGGCCTTCTCGATCTTGCGCCTGGCTTTGTAGAGTACGCTGCGTTTGCTCAAGCGCTTGTGGATTCTCCGATCAAGTCAGCACAGGCCGTCTGACCTGTGCTGACTTGATCGAAGAACCCCTAAGCTATTTTTTTCTGCAAAGCTCTACGTCATTTTGTGTTTTCAGATCGGTGTCGATGCCAAGCCGATACCGGCAGTAATCAATAATCCACGTACGCTCCTGCGCCGTGAGTTGCTCGACTTTTCGAATTTCCCCGTCATTGGCGTGGATGTTGTAAAACTTCATCTGAAACGTCGGATGCTTCTTGATGAACAGGATGGTTTCGATGTCTCCATCCTCCAGCGCTTCGTAATAACCTCCGTAGAGCACGGTCACCAGGATCAAAGCAATCAAGGCAATCAGTTTTTTCATTGTTGCGGCGCCGGAGGTGGGAGTAGTTGAGTTTTTGCTCTGAGATTTCTGACCAACTCCATACCGATATTTCCGGGGCAGATCTTGCCTTCGGATGCTTGGCCTGGGTACTCCCGATGTCCGCCAAAGTGCTTGATTACAAACACACTCTTTAGTGCGTCGATCAGATGCATCAACGCAGTGATCTGCGCATCAGGTATCACATTGGTTGTGCTATATCCAAGGCTGTCGAGCGCAACACGGCCCTTGGCGACCCAGTCACCACCTTCCTCTGGAGTGGTCAGGTTTTCCAGTAACACAATGCCAATCAAGCCTGTATTGAACTTCAGAACACTCGACCCTTGAAGCCGGATGTCGCGCCCCTCATAGACTTGCCCGGTGCAATCAATACCGTAGTGGTAGCCGATATCGTCGTATTTCTGGCTTAGATGGCCCTTCTGAATCTCCTGCATTTGCTCTGCACCAGGTGTACAGCTATGACTACGGCCGGCGTGATGCAGGGCGATCATGGTGTAATCCCAATCCATCACCATATCCGGCTTACCCTTCACCGCTCCCCACGAGGATCGCTCTACAAACGTCGTGTTCAGTGAACGGACCTTCTTGATGATCGCTTCACGCGTTGCCGCTCGATCATTTACGGTAATCGGTATCGGGCACATGAACTCGCCAGGCTTGATTTCCTGGGCGGTCGCTTGAGTTGCGAATAGGTTGCTCATCACGCGCCCTCCGACAGTTCATGAAGTGTTCGAGCCGGAGCGCTGAACATGACATGCAGTGAAATCTTCGCATCGGGAGTGGAGGTCTTGACGTGGGCAATGCCGTTGGCGTCGGTAACGCCCGTGGTTTCTAAACCGTTGACTGTTGCCACGAAGTCACGAAAAGCCAACGGAGTTCCCGTTTCACTGTCGGTGATGCTGAAAGCCTGACCGTAGGTCTTCTGGATCGTAAGAGGTATGGGAGGGACAAATGCGGCAGGCGTATGCGTATCCCCGATGATCACGGTGCCGGAACCGCCGACTACGAGGTCACCGTGCGTACCAACGGAATTAACCAGAGCTGCGTTTTTACCATTAATGAAAACGGTCGCTGATACACCTGAAACCAATGCGCTACCGCATGTGCAGGTATCACCCTTCCGAGCGGCGGCAAGTCCATCGAAGAAAACGTCAGCAGAGCCGGAAGCGATGGCTCTGGCGCCATGTCCTGGAATTGGGCAACTGGTCGGATCAGTTAGACGTGCTGCGGGCTTCGCCACAATTGACTCCTTGTCATGAGCGTCGATGAAACCGACCTTATCAGAAATCAACAGGCCCGGTCCGGTTTGGCTGAGGGTGCGGCCCTGTCGGAGCGCCGTACCATCACAGCCAGGTAGCTCGCGCTCTGACCGTTGCTCTTGGCGAGGTCGGCAAGCGAGTTGGACAGGTCTTCTGGAGGCTTTAGCGATATACCGGCCATGGCAACCTCGGCGTTGGGTGGTGAAGGGTACGTTACACCGCCCGCCGTTCGAGGGCCCCGCGCTCACCCCGCTGTAGTAGCCGGCAGCGGCAATATCAGCTCCGCCCCCTCATTCCTCACATTCCCCACCTCCCGCCCCACCGCAAACCACTCAAACGCTTCCACCGGCAAGCCGTGCTCCTCAGCCACGTGCTGCGCCTCCGCCCCAGTCAAATCCGGGTCAATCCACCGCCGAGCCTGCTCCGCCCCCAGCACCAGCGGCCGCCGGTCATGGATATCCACCATCCCCCCATCACTCGACGCGGTGATGATCACAAACCCGTCCCCCTCGTTGGGTGCAAACCCCGGCCGTACCTCGGCCAGCGCCGCCATGAACATCGGCGCGCCGCTTTTCAGGCGGATGAAGTACGCCTGCTTGCACTTGGGCTCCTGCGGGTCGGCCATCCATTCATACCAACCATCGGCCATCACCAGTGCCCGGCCCTGGGGCCATAGCGCCTTGAAGAACTTGCCGGTGGTCACGGTCTCGACCCGGGCATTGATCGGCGGCGGACGCTTGCCGGTGGCCCAGAAGGGAGCCCAGCCCCAGTGGCAGGGGTCGATGCGCAGGCCTTGGGCGGCATTGTGCAGAATCAGCACGCGGCTGCCGGGGGCGACGTTGTAGCGGGCGATGGGGGCGTTGTCGTAGCCGCTGACCACGTCCTGTTCGGCCTGCAGTTCGCGCAGGTAGTCGGCCAGGCCCTGGTACTGGGCGAAGCGTCCGCACATGGGGTGCCTCCTTGGTGGCGCAGCAGGCCGGCAGCGGGCTGCGCGCCGACCCTGTTTGTGCTCAGGATAGACGGCGCCAGGCCGGCAGTGCTGTCACTGCGGCGGGAGGGTCAGCCCGAAGCAGGCCAGGGCCAACAGCAGGGCGCCAGGTACCATGAACACATAGTTGAGCACGGTGAAGCGCGCGTTGCTGCGCCCCGTCGGGTCGCCGGCGGCGGCGTTCAGGGCGCGCTGGCCAAGCCAGGTGACCCAGCCGGTGATCGGCAGCAGGGCCAGGCTGGCGGTGTCGGTGAAGGGGTAGCCGATCTCCCGCCGTGCCAACACGTCGATGACGTTGTTGATCAGCATGATCACCACGAACAGGGTAGCCAGCTCTTTGGGGTTCCAGTCGAAGTCGTTACCGTCGCGCTTGAGGCGCGTGTCGGCCTCGCGGTACAGGGCGTGGGTAAAGAACAGCGCGAAAAACGCCCGGGCTACCGGCCACAGTTTTTCGCCGGTGCTGCGTTCTACCTGCTTCCAGTTCTTGTAGGCCCAGTACAGCTGGTACAGGCCAAGGGAGAGGATGTGCAGAGTGAGGAACTTGCCTCGGGACACCACATAGAACGGGGGTTGGGCCGTTGCTTCGGGGGTGGTGGCCAGGTCGGGTTGGGGTGGGGCATAGGTATTTTCGGGCACGGGCAGTCCTTTGTTGGGCCGGAAAAGGGGCAGGCACGGTAACTCAGGTGCTGGGGCAAATACACGCCCTGGGTGGATGGCAACGGCTTTGCCGGTGATCGCGGGCAAGCCTGCTCCTAAAGGTGCAGCGCAGGCCTGAAGCTTATGCAATCCCTGTGGGAGCGGCTTCAGCCGCGAACACCGGCGAAGCCGGTGCCATCCACCGCAGCGCCTGCGAATGCGCTTGTTACACAGCTACCCGCCGCCCTTCGGCCCGGCAGGCCATAGTCATTGCTGAACACTGCTCAAGCAAAACGCCGCTCATCGGCTGGGTCGCCGGGGTGGGTGGACTCAACAAGAATTTCGTACGATGATTTTCGTAAATCAAGGATGAACCATGCCAAAGGGTTTCAAGGCAGCCAGAAGCGCGGTACTTGCCGCACTCGAATCAGGGGCATACCTGCATGTGTCGCGGGGCGATATCGCAGTGAAGAACCTGCTCGCCATGGGCGCAGTCAGCGCAGACGAGGTGATCGACGTGATCCACGCCTGCCACGGCCGCCACTACAGCAGCAGCCCCCATCACGCCGTACCGGGCATCGAGGTGCACGTGCTGCGCCGCTGCAACTGGTACATCAAGTTCTTTTTCATCGAGCCGCAAACGTGGTTCATCAGCGTTCACCAATGAGTAACCCGATCATGAAGATCCTTTTCGAAGGCGATACCGGCCAGGCCCTGTGCGAACACTGCCAGGCACTGGTGGCCATGCACTTCACCCGCCGCGACGTGCCGTTCAGCGATGGCCAGGGCCTGGCCCGGGACATCCTGGTGGGCGTGTGCGACGGCTGCGACTGGGTGGTGGCCATCCCGCCGCAGTCCACCCCGGCCATTCGCGAGGCGCGCAAGCAGCAGCTCAAGTCCATCGAGGCGCGCCTGCCGGCGGTGTACCTCGACGTACTCGACGCGGCCATGCAGGCGGTCACCAGCGAGGCCGGCGCGCACCTGCGCAAGCTGTTCCTGGCGCACTACTTCCAGTGGTTGGTGCAGGCCCAGCAGGGCCAAGCCCTGCAGCCGGCCCACGAAGCCTTCGTCCAGGCCCTGCAGGCGCAACAGCGCGAGCGTGGCCTGCCGCCATCCAGCGCCACCCGGCGCTTGTCGATGAAAGTCAACCCGCACATGGCCGAGGACTTCCTGGCCCTGTTGCAGCAAACCCACATGAGCCAGACCGAGCTGCTCAAGGCGGTGATCGCGCGCATTCAGGCCGATGTGCTCGAAGCCCGCGACCCGCAGGTTATCGGCGCGCTGCAGCGCCTGGCGCGGGTGGCGGGCTAGGGTTTGTACGAAAAGTCGCCGAGCGGCGATCAGGCAAGGCGAAAACAGGCGAGGAATGGTCGGAGTCGCGCTCGACTTGACTGGTTGTCAATGAGCATTCCGACCGGGCTGGCGCACCAGCCTGTCTTCAATGCAGCATGATCGTCGCGCAGGCACTTTTCGTACAAAGCCTAGAGCGCGCCGGGCGCATTGGCGCAGGTGGCAAAACCGGCTATCTTGTCGCCCCCCGCGCGACCCCAGGGAGTTTCAATGTCGCAT
The DNA here is from genome assembly GCF_019139835.1 of Pseudomonas xanthosomatis. Classification (NCBI taxonomy): domain Bacteria; kingdom Pseudomonadati; phylum Pseudomonadota; class Gammaproteobacteria; order Pseudomonadales; family Pseudomonadaceae; genus Pseudomonas; species Pseudomonas xanthosomatis. The sequence continues at coordinate 2,714,582 of NZ_CP077075.1, forward strand.
CCACACAGCCCCCGCGCGCCGTTCGGCCTGCAAGGCGGGCGCACCTTCACGCCGGCCGGCTACCTGGCCAGCACCCTCGATGGCTACTCGCAACTGGTGGTCCCCGGCGCCGAAACGGTGTGGGCGGTGGGTGAAGTCGACCTGGGCGATGCCGTGCGCCTGCTGCGCTTCTACCTGGATGACGAAGACTACTGGCTGCAGGTGGTGATGAACGGTTCGACTACCGGCGACACCATCCTGTTCGGCTACCACAGCGTCGTGCCGCTGCAAGGCCAGGCGCAGGTGCAGCAGTTGCTGGGCCCGGGCTCGAAGGTCGGCCTGCCGATGTACGAACACGATGGCTACCTGTATTCGCGCCAGTGGGGCAGCGGGCAGGGCCAGGCCGAGCTGGTCCCGTTCAGCGAACAGGTCGGCAGCCCCGAGGCGAGCTACCGAATCCGCCACCTGGCGATGCTCTACGCCCGCGACACCGGCCTGCCCGGGCGGCGCGAATTCCTTCTGCTGTCGCTGGAGGAAGACGCCCAAGGCCACACCAGCCTCAGCACCTCGCTGGGCGTCACACTGCAACCCACGGACTTCTACGTAACCTGACAAGGACCTTTCATGCTCGACGCTCTGCGCCTGTCGCTCAATGCCCCCGCCGTTACCGGCTTCATCGCCTACATCAGCGTGGCATTGCTGCTGTTCTGGCTGTTCCAGTTCATCTACACCCGCATTACGCCACACCGTGAGTTCGCCCTGATTCGCGAAAACAACCCGGCCGCCGCCATCGCCCTGGGCGGCTCGCTGATCGGTTTTTCGCTGCCGGCCAGCAACATCATCGCCTACAGCGTCAGCCTGGTGGACGTGGTGGCCTGGGTGGTGATTGCCGCCGTGGTGCAACTGCTGGCCTTCGGCCTCACCAGCCTGGTGCTCAAGGGCCTGTCGGCGCGCATTGCCCGTGGTGAGCTGGCGGCAGCCATCTACGCCGCCAGCGTGGCGATCAGCGTGGGCTTTCTCAATTCGGCCTGCATGACGCCGTCGGTGTAAGGAGCCCGCCATGAGAAAAAGCCCGGTCAAGCTGGTGCTGGCCAGCTCCCTGCCGCTGGCACTGAGTGCCTGCGGCCCCAGCGAGCCCACCTATACCGTCACCCAGCGGGTCAACTACGACGACCTGGCTGCCTGCGTGGCCGACCAGGTGCCGCAAAAGGATTGCGAACAAGCCTACAAGCAGGCGTACACCGAGTACCTGCACGGCGAGCCGCTCTTTTTTTCGCTGAGCGAATGCGAAGCCGAGTTCAGTGCCGGCGGTTGCACGCTTAAAGGCGGCTATTACAAGCCGCACATGAGCGGTTTCGAGCTGGAAACCTCAGGCGAGGTCACCCAGTCGCAACTGGCCAAGGTCAACAACGACCAAAGCAACCTTGGCGGCAGCATGGCCACTGGCGTGCTGGCCGGCATGCTTCTCAGCCAGGTGCTGCCGGGCGACCGGCATTACCGTGCGCAGCCGCTCTACAACTACAGCGCCGGCGGCAAGAGCTACCGCCGGGGCCTGTTCAGCCAGCGCTATGCCATTCAGCGCGACCTGCAACAGGAACAGCAGGGCAGCAGCGGCGGCGGCGGTTCGTACGGCGGTGGTGGCAGTAGCAGTAGCAGTAGCAGTAGCAACACCACCAGCAGCGGTAGCCGTTGGGGCAGCAGTAGCCGGGCACAATCGCGCAGCACGGTCTCCTCCAGCATCTCGCGCGGCGGCTTCGGCAGCCAGGCCACTGCCCGCAGCGGCTGGGGCGGGCGCTCCGGCAGCTTCTTCGGGGGCTGAGCATGCACAAGGTCGACTGCGGCGAACGCCCCGGCTGGCGCGCCACCGCCGAGCGCGAAGGCTTTGCCTTCCACACCATCGACGGCGAGCGCTACTGGGACGAGCGCGGCTACTACCAGTTCAGCGAGGCCCAGGTCACCGCTGACCTGGAGGCGCCCACGCAAGAGCTGCACGCCATGTGCCTGGACGCCGTGGCACGCATCGTCGACAGCGAGGCACTGATGGCCCGCCTGGCCATCCCGCCGGCCTACTTCGACCTGGTGCGCCAGTCGTGGCAGGCCGGCGAGGCGCACCTGTACGGCCGTTTCGATTTCAGCTACGCAGGCGCCGGCCCGGCCAAGCTGATCGAGGCCAACTACGACACCCCCACCTCGTTGTACGAGGCGGCCGCGTTCCAACTGATCTGGCTCGACGAGCAGGTGCGTCGCGGCGTGCTGGCACCCCACGCCAGCCAGTTCAACAGCATCGCCGAGGACCTGGTGCAGGCGTTCCAGGCCATGGGCGGGGAGGGCTTGTTCCACTTCTCCACCATCAGCGGCTCGGTGGAGGACCGCGGCACCACCGACTTTTTGCGGCGCATGGCCGAACACGCCGGCATCGGCACCCGGCACATCGACCTACAAGACATCGGCCTGAGCGCCGAGGGCCGTTTCGTCGACCTCGACGGCCAGCCGATCCGGCGGCTGTTCAAGCTGCACGCCTGGGAGCACATCTTCCATGAGGCATTCGGTGAGGCCATCGCCGGCAGCGGTACGCAGTTCGTGGAGCCGGCGTGGAAGGCGCTGGTGTCCAACAAGGGCCTGCTGCCGCTGCTGTGGGAATGGCACAAGGGCCACCCGAACCTGCTGCCGGCGCACCTGGACAGCGACCCGCAACGCCCGGTACCCAAGGGTTGGGTGCGCAAGCCGTACTTCTCCCGCGAGGGCGCCAATGTCGACCTGCGCACCCTCGACGGCCAGCGCGAATTCGAAGACGGCCCGTACACGGATGCGCCATATATCTTGCAGGCGCTGGCGCCGCTACCCAGGTTCGGTGACAGCTACACCCTGGTCGGCTCTTGGGTGATCGGCGGCCAGGCCTCGGGCATCGGCATCCGCGAAGACGACACCCTGATCACCAAGGACAGCTCGCGCTTCGTGCCCCACGTAGTCCTGGACTAAGCGCACTGCCCCCTGTAGGAGCATCGGCTCGCAGGCCAGGCCCCATCGCTGGCAAGCCAGCTCCTACAGGGCCGTTACCAACTTGCCCATGGTCGCTTTCAGGCAGCACCTGGTCGCCACCGCACTACCAACCCGCCCAAGACCTGCCATGCTTTCAGGATGCCTGCAGACCGCGCGCACTTAGACGCCCGGCCGCCGGCAAGGAGGGTGCCCGCCACCTCGCCACCGTGACCGGGGCGGCGCACCGCAGCTGAATACCGCCGGACACCAGCCCGCCACCCGGGCCGGCCCGGGCTGCCGAGGTCTGCTGTATGCCTGATGATTCGCACCACCTGCCCCTGATCCAACGCGTCCTGGCCCGCGAAAAGGCTACCCCCGGCGCGCTGTTGCCGATTCTCCATGCCATCCAGGCCGGTGCCGGCTACATCCCCGACATCGCCGTCGGCGAAATCGCCCACGCACTTAACCTGAGCCTTGCCGAAGTGCGCGGGGTGATCAGCTTCTACCACGATTTTCGTACCACCCCGCCGGCGCGCCACACCCTGCGCCTGTGCCGCGCCGAGTCCTGCCAGAGCCGCGGCGCCGAAGCCCTGGCCGCGCAACTGCGCGAGCAGCTCGGGCTGGACGACCACGGCACCAGCGCCGACGGCGCGCTGAGCCTGCACCCGGTGTACTGCCTGGGCGCCTGCGCCTGCTCGCCGGCCCTGGAGCTGGACGGCCAACTGCATGCACGCCTGACCCCCGAGCGCCTGCGTGCGTTGGTGGAAAGCTGCCGTGAGGAGGTGAAGGCATGCTGAGCCTGTGCATTCCCTGCGATTCACTGGCTCGCGCCGTTGGCGCCGACCAGGTGGCCGAGGCGCTTGCCCGCGAGGCCGAGCGTCGGCAACTGCCGCTGAGCATCAAACGCACCAGTTCCCGTGGCCTGTACTGGCTGGAGCCGCTGGTGGAACTGGAAGGCGCCGATGGCCGCCAAGGCTTCGGGCCGCTGACGGTCGATGACGTGCCTGGCCTGCTCGACGCCCTGCAAGGCAACCGCCAACACCCGTTGGCGCTGGGCCCGGTCGAAGCCATCCCCTACCTGAAAACCCAGCAGCGCCTGCTGTTCGCCCGTGCGGGCATCACCCGGCCGTTGTCGCTGGACGACTACCATGCCCATGGCGGCTTCGAGGGCCTGCGCCAGGCTGCGCTGCTGGACGGCGACGAGGTGGTAGCCACCGTGCTCGACTCCGGCCTGCGCGGCCGTGGCGGTGCGGCGTTCCCGGCGGGCATCAAGTGGCGCACGGTGCGTGAGGCCAAGGCTGGGCAAAAGTACGTGGTGTGCAACGCCGATGAAGGCGACTCTGGCACCTTCGCCGACCGCATGCTGATGGAGGGTGACCCGTTCCTGCTGATCGAGGGCATGATCATCGCAGGCCTGGCCGTGGGCGCCAGCCACGGCTACATCTACGTGCGCTCGGAGTACCCGGACGCGATTCGCGCGCTCAACGAAGCGATCCTGCTGGCCCGTGAGGCCGGCTACCTGGACGTGGCCGGTAACGGCCTGGCTTTCCACCTGGAGGTGCGGGTGGGCGCCGGCGCCTACATTTGCGGTGAAGAAACCGCGTTGCTCGAATCGCTCGAGGGCAAGCGCGGCATCGTGCGGGCCAAACCGCCGTTGCCGGCGCTGCAAGGGCTGTTCGGGCAACCGACGCTGGTGCACAACGTGCTCACCCTGGCTTCGGTGCCGGTCATCCTGGCCAAGGGCGCGGCGTTCTACCGCAACTACGGCATGGGCCGTTCGCTGGGCACGCTGCCGTTCCAGCTGGCCGGCAACGTGCGCCATGGCGGGCTGGTGGAGCGCGCCTTTGGTCTCACCCTGCGCGAACTGGTCGAAGGCTACGGTAGTGGTACCGCCAGCGGCCGGCCGATCAAGGCCGCACAGGTCGGCGGCCCGCTGGGCGCCTGGGTGCCACCGGCGCAGTTCGACACCCCGCTGGACTACGAGGCCTTCGCCGCCCTGGGCGCGATGCTCGGCCACGGCGGCGTGGTGCTGGCCGACGACACGCTGAACATGGCCGGCATGGCACGCTTCGCCCTGCAGTTCTGCGCCGAAGAAAGCTGCGGCAAATGCACCCCGTGCCGCATCGGCTCGACCCGCGGCGTGGAGGTGGTCGACAAGCTGATCGCCAGCACCGACCCCGCCTATCGCGAAAGCCAGGCCGGCCTGCTGCGCGACCTGTGCGACACGATGCAGTACGGCTCGCTGTGCGCCATGGGCGGCATGACCGCCTACCCGGTGGCCAGCGCCCTCAAGCACTTCCCCGCCGACTTCGGCCTGGCCCCTGCGGAGGCTGCGCAATGATCAACTACTTCGACCCCGGCAGCAGCGATATCGACCTGGGCACCCCCGAACGGGTCAGCGACGTGCAGGTCAGCCTGGTCATCGACGGCCGCGCCATCAGCGTGCCGGCCGGCACCTCGGTGATGCGCGCAGCGGCCATGCTTGGCACCAGCATCCCCAAGCTGTGCGCTACCGACAGCCTTGAAGCCTTCGGCTCGTGCCGCATGTGCATGGTCGAGATCGACGGCATGCGCGGCTACCCGGCCTCGTGCACCACGCCGGTGGGCGAGGGCATGGTGGTGCGCACGCAAACCCCGCGCCTGGCCGACCTGCGGCGCAACGTGATGGAGCTGTATATCTCTGATCACCCGCTGGACTGTCTGACCTGCTCGGCCAACGGCAACTGCGAGCTGCAGACCGTGGCCGGCCAGGTGGGCCTGCGCGAGGTGCGTTACGGCTATGACGGCGCCAACCACCTGGCCGAGCAAAAGGACACCTCCAACCCGTACTTCGACTACGAGCCGAGCAAGTGCATCGTTTGCAGCCGCTGCGTGCGCGCCTGCGAAGACATCCAGGGCACCTTCGCCCTGACCATCAGCGGGCGTGGCTTTGAGTCGCGGGTGGCGGCGGCCGGCGGTGACAACTTCCTGGCCTCCGAATGCGTGTCGTGCGGTGCCTGTGTGCAGGCCTGCCCGACCGCCACCCTCAGCGAAAAAAGCCTGGTGCAACTGGGCCAGCCCGAGCGCGCCGTCATCACCACCTGCGCCTACTGCGGTGTGGGCTGCTCGTTCCGTGCCGAGATGAAAGGCGACCAACTGGTGCGCATGGTCCCCGACAAGCAGGGCGGCGCCAACCACGGCCATGCCTGCGTCAAGGGGCGTTTTGCCTGGGGCTACGCTACCCACCCCGACCGCATCACCAAGCCGATGATCCGCAAGCGCCTCGAAGACCCGTGGCAGGAAGTCAGCTGGGACGAGGCGGTCAACTATGCGGCCAGCGAGCTCAGGCGCATCCAGCTCAAGTACGGGCGTGACTCCATCGGCGGCATCACCTCCAGCCGCTGCACCAACGAAGAGGCTTACCTGGTGCAGAAGCTGGTGCGCACCGCGTTCGGCAACAACAACGTCGACACCTGCGCGCGGGTTTGCCATTCGCCCACCGGCTACGGCCTCAAGCAGACCCTCGGCGAGTCGGCCGGCACCCAAAGCTTCGATTCGGTGATGCAGGCCGACGTGGTGCTGGTGATCGGCGCCAACCCCACCGACGCGCACCCGGTGTTCGGCTCGCAGCTCAAGCGCCGCCTGCGCCAGGGCGCGCGGCTGATCGTCATCGACCCGCGGCGCATCGACCTGGTGGACTCGCCCCACGCCCGCGCCGAGCTGCACCTGCAACTGCGCCCGGGCACCAACGTGGCCATGCTCAATGCCCTGGCCCACGTGATCGTCAGCGAGGGCCTGCTGGCCCAGGGTTTCATCGATGCGCGCTGCGAAACCGAGGACTTCGCCCGCTGGCGCGATTTCGTCGCCCAGCCCGACAACGCCCCCGAAGTGCTTGGCCCAGTGTGCGGCGTGCCTGCCGAGGAGATCCGCGCCGCCGCCCGGCTGTACGCCACCGGTGGCAACGCGGCCATTTACTACGGCCTGGGCGTGACCGAACACAGCCAGGGCAGCACGGCGGTGATGGGCATCGCCAACCTGGCCATGGCCACCGGCAACATTGGCCGCGAAGGGGTCGGGGTGAACCCGCTGCGCGGGCAGAACAACGTGCAGGGCTCCTGCGACATGGGCTCGTTCCCCCACGAGCTGCCCGGCTACCGGCACATCTCCAACGAGGGCGTGCGCAGCGAGTTCGAGCAAGCCTGGGGCGTGACCCTGCAGCCCGACCCCGGGCTGCGCATCCCCAACATGTTCGAGGCGGCGCTGGACGGCAGCTTCAAGGCGCTGTACTGCCAGGGTGAGGACATCGCCCAGAGCGACCCCAACACCCAGCACGTCACCGCAGCCCTGTTGGCCATGGAGTGCGTGGTAGTGCAGGACATCTTCCTCAACGAAACCGCCAAGTTCGCCCATGTGTTCCTGCCGGGCAGCTCGTTCCTTGAAAAGGACGGCACCTTCACCAACGCCGAGCGGCGTATCTCGCGGGTGCGCAAGGTGATGCAACCGCTGGCCGGCAAGGCCGACTGGGAGGCCACCGTGGCCCTGGCCAACGCCCTGGGCTACCCGATGAACTACCGCCACCCATCCGAGATCATGGACGAAATCGCCCGCCTGACGCCGAGCTTCCACCGCGTCAGCTACGCCGAGATCGACCGCCATGGCAGCCTGCAATGGCCGTGCAACGACGCCGCCCCCGACGGTACCCCGACCATGCACATCGACCAGTTCGTGCGCGGCAAGGGGCGCTTCATGCTCACCGGCTACGTGCCCACCGACGAGAAGGTCAACGGCCGCTACCCGCTACTGCTGACCACCGGGCGCATCCTCAGCCAGTACAACGTCGGTGCCCAGACCCGGCGCACCCACAACGTGGCCTGGCACGACGAGGACCGCCTGGAAATCCACCCAAGCGACGCCGAAAGCCGCGGTATCCAGGACGGCGACTGGGTCGGCGTGGGCAGCCGCTCGGGGCAGAGCGTGCTGCGTGCACGGGTCAGCAGCAGGGTTGCGCCGGGGGTGGTGTACACCACCTTCCACTTCCCTGAGTCGGGCGCCAACGTGATCACCACCGACAACTCCGACTGGGCCACCAACTGCCCGGAATACAAGGTCACCGCGGTGGAGGTGGTGAAGGTGTTCCAGCCGTCGGAATGGCAAAAGCGCTACCAGCGCTTCAGTGACGAACAGCGCCGCCTGCTTGAGCAGCGGCGCCAGGCCGAAGGGCAGGAAAAGGCAGAGGTGCGCCGATGAGCAGCGACAACCTGGTGAAGATGGCTAACCAGATCGCCCATTATTTTGACAGCGAGCCCGACCGGGCCAAGGCGGTGCAGGGGGTACGCCAGCACCTGCAGAGCTTCTGGACCCCGGCCATGCGCCAGCAGTTGGGGGCGTGGATCGAGGGGCATGCGGGGGAGGGGGTGGATGACAAGGTGAAGGAGGCGTTGGGTTAGTTGTTGCCTGTACCGGCCCTGTCGCGGGGCAAGCCCGCTCCCCCAACTGACGTGGGAGCGGGCTTGCCCCGCGACAGGGCCGGCACCGCAAAATGAAATGTCCGTCATCTACGCAGGGCTTTTCGCCCACCGGTGCTAACCTCGCGAAAACTCCGCCTCGGACACCGCACCATGGACATGAACTGGCACCAGGCCCTGCAACAGAGCCTGAGCTGGCTGGCAATCGCCACAGGCATCACTTTCGTCTGCTTCACCCTCGCGGCCTGGCTGGCCGTGCGCTACACCCGCTGGGGCCGGCAGTTCTGGCAACTGGCCGGCCCCTATTTCAACTTGCGCCGCACCTGGCGCCCGCTGCTGGCCTTTGCCCTGCTGCTGGTACTGACCCTGTTCGCAGTGCGCCTGAACGTGTTGTTCTCGTTCTGGTACAACGGCTTCTATAGCGCCCTGCAGGGCCTGGACCAAACGGCCTTCTGGTACCTGCTCGGGGTGTTCGCGGTGCTGGCGACCATTCATGTACTGCGGGCGCTGTTCACCTTCTACGTAACCCAGGCGTTCAACATTCGCTGGCGCGTATGGCTTACCGAGCGCCTGAGCGCCGACTGGATGCGCGGCGATGCCTACTACCGTGGCCAGTTCCTCGCAGAGCCGGTGGACAACCCCGACCAGCGTATCGAGCTGGACATCAACGCCTTCGTCACCGGCTCCGTATCGCTGGCCCTGGGCGCGGTCAGCGCGCTGGTGTCGCTGGTGGCCTTCACCGGCATCCTCTGGGGCCTGTCGGCGCCGTTGGCGGTGGCCGGTATCGAGGTACCGCGGGCGATGGTGTTCGCCGTGTATGTGTACGTGCTGATCGCCACCTGGATTGCGTTCCGCCTAGGCCAGCCGCTGATCCGCCTGAATTTTCTCAACGAAAAACTTACGGCGAACTTCCGCTATGCACTGATGCGCCTGCGCGAAAACGCCGAGAACATCGCCTTTTACCAAGGTGCACAGGTGGAGCGGGGGACCTTGCTCGGGCGCTTCTTCGCGTTGATCGGCAACGCCTGGGACCTGGTGTACCGAAACCTCAAGTTCAGCGGTTTCAACTTAGGTGTCAGCCAGGTGGCGGTGGTGTTCCCGTTCATTTTGCAGGCGCCGCGCTTCTTCAGTGGTGCGATCAAGCTCGGTGATGTGATGCAGACCTCCCAGGCCTTTGGCCAGGTGCAGGATTCGCTGTCGTTCTTCCGTGAGTCCTACGACACCTTCGCCAGCTACCGCGCCACCCTCGACCGTTTGACTGGTTTTCTCGACGCCAACGAGCAGGCCGCTGCGTTACCGCACGTCGATAGCCACGAGCTGCCCGGCGCGCTGGCCATCAATGGCTTGCAAGTGCGCCGCCCCGACGGCCATGCGCTGATCGACGGCCTCGACCTGCACCTGCACAGCGGCCAGGCGCTACTGATCAAGGGCCCCTCGGGCAGTGGCAAGACCACCCTGTTGCGCGCCCTGGCCGGTCTCTGGCCCCACGCCGACGGCAGTGTAAGCCGGCCCCTGGGGCACCAGGCGCTGTTCCTCTCGCAGCGGCCGTACCTGCCGTTGGGCGACCTGCGCACCGCCATCGCCTACCCGGCCGACGGCCTGCCGGCAGACGATGCGCGCATGCAGCAGGCCCTGCGCCAGGTGAACCTGGCCCATCTGGCCGAGCGCCTGGGCGAGCAACGCGACTGGTCGCGCATCTTGTCGGTGGGCGAGCAGCAACGCCTGGCCTTTGCCCGGGTGCTGTTCAACCAGCCGCAGATCGTGTTCCTCGACGAGTCCACCTCGGCGATGGACGAGGGGCTCGAGCATGCTCTGTATTCGCTGCTGCGCAGCGAAATGCCGCACACCTTGCTGGTGAGTGTGGGGCACCGCAGCACCTTGGCGGGGTTTCATACGCACCGGCTGGAAGTGGACGGGCAGGGCGGGTGGAGGTTGCTGGAGCAGGCGCCGGCGCAGGGCATGCCTGCGTAGGACATAGGGATAGGCTCCCGAGGGTAGGCTGGGTTCGCTATGGGCAGTCGACGGTGAAAGGGATCGACCTTGAAACCAAGAAGGCACATTGCGAGCGGACTCGCCGTTTGAATTATGCGGCGAGTTTGCGGCTTGAGTCTTGTGCAACCGCTTGAATACCCGCGATGACAATGAGCTTGCCATCGCGGAGCGAGATTTTTCCGAACTGGCCGCCAGTCAGTTGGAATTCAGCTTGCCGCCCTACGACCTGAGCTTCGGGCAAGCCCGCTCCCACGTGCCACTGTGGCGCTTACGTGGGAGCGGGCTTGCCCCGCGATGGACCTGAAGGCTTACGACTTGAACCGCCCCACCAACCCGTTCAGCTCATCCGACAACTGCGCCAGGCGCCCGGAGTCGGACTGCGCCGAACTGGCCAGGCCCTCCACCAAGCGCGCCTCGTCGTAGATCTGCTGGATATGCCGGTTGATCTCCTCGGCCACGCTGTGCTGCTCTTCGGCGGCGGCGGAAATCTGCAGGTTCTGGTCGCGAATCTCGTTCACCGACAGCTGGATGCCCTCGAAGCTGTCGCGGGCGCTCTCGATCGACGACACGCTGGCCCGGGACAGGTCCAGGCAGCTGTCCATCTTGTCCGACACTTCCTGGGTCTTGGCGCCCAGGGTGTTGAGCAACTGATCGATCTCGCCGGTGGAGTCGGAGGTGCGCTTGGCCAGCGCCCGCACTTCGTCGGCCACCACGGCAAAGCCGCGGCCCTGGTCGCCGGCGCGGGCGGCCTCGATGGCAGCGTTCAGCGCCAGCAGGTTGGTCTGCTCGGCGATGGCGCGGATGGTGCCGAGGATCTGGTTGATGCTGCGGCTGCCTTCCTCGAGCTCGACCATGGCCTGGGACGACTCGCTCAGGCGCATGCCCAAACGGTTGACGTTCTCGGTGGTGGCTTCGATCTGCTGCTTGCCCTCGGCGACGCGGCGGTGGCCGTTTTCGGCGGCGTCCGCCGCGCTGCTGCACGAGCGGGCCACTTCGTTGGCGGTGGCGACCATCTCGTTGAACGCGGTGGAAACCAGCTCGACTGCTTCACGCTGGCGCCCGGCAGCTTCGTTCATGTCGCCGGCCATGGCGCTGTTGGCTTTCGACGCTTCGTGCAGGTTGGTCGAGGCCGAGCCGATACGCTGGATCAGCTGGCGGATGGCGGCCAGGAACTTGTTGAACCAGCCGGCAAGCTCTGCGGTTTCGTCGCGGCCCTGAATCTGCAGGTCGCGGCGCAGGTCGCCTTCACCTTCGGCGATGGACTGCAGGCCGACGCTGACCTGGTTGATCGGCTTGACGATCACCCTCGAGAACGCAGCCGCCACCAGGGCGAACACCAGGGCCAGCAGCACCACGATCACCGCAGTGGTGTAGGTCATGCGGGTGGCGGCGGCCATCACTTCGTCGTACTCGATCAGGCCGACGAAGCGCCAGCCCAGGCCCGGCGAGGTCCACACGTTGGCCATGTAGCGCACGCCATCGATCACCACTTCGGTGGAGCCTTGCTCGGTGGCTGCCAGCTGCGCGTAGGGGGCGCCCAGGTCCTTCAACTGCTTGAAGCTGTGCCCGGCGTCGCGCGGGTCGACCAGCACGGTGCCGTTTTCAATCAGCATCACATAGCCGCTGTTGCCCAACTTGATGCTCTTTACCAGCTCAGTGAGGTTTTTCAGCGACACGCTGACCACGAACACGCCCCGGGCCTTGCCGGCCGGGTCGAGCAGGGCGCGGGCGGTGCCCACCAGCGCCACGTCGTCCTTGTCGTAGTAGTAGGCGGCGGTGCGCACGGTCTTGCCGGGGCTGGCCATGGCGTCCTTGTACCAGGGGCGGGCGCGCGGGTCGTACTTGGCCAGTTGCGGGTCATCGGGCCACTTGGCGTAGGTGCCGTCTTCCAGGCCGATGGACAGGATCGCCGCCGCCGGGTGAGTGGTGCCGTAGCGGGCGAAGGCATCGATCACCTGTTGCGCGGCGGCCGGCATCGGTTTGCTGGCTGCATCGGCGGAAGTGTAGTCCTTTAATGTATCGACTGAATTGTATACAGGATCTTTGGACATTTGCTCGACGTTCTGCAAAGTGCCGTCGAAGAACTGCCGCATATTACCGTCGATCTGGCGAATTTCCCGGGTACTGCCATCGACGAACTGGTCTACCGCGTCATTGCGGATATTCAGTACAGAAATGCCGCCGACCAGCGCTACCGGGATAAAAGCCACCAGCACGAAGGCCATTACCAGTTTGTTTTTTATTTTCATCAAGACACCCATCCGTGAGAGTGAAGGAACGCAGGGCCGTTTCTAGGGAGGGGTGGCCACTTGCTATCTCTGTTTGTTTCGGCGGATCGAATATAAACCTTTAGTATTTGTTTCGTGTACAAGAATGCGAACGATTGTCTTGATTTTTGGGTCAGGCTTCGCGGGCCTCATCGCCGGCAAGCCGGTTCCTGCAGAGACTGTGCGTTATCAGGCCTTATGCGTTCCCCTGTTAGGAGATCACCCAGCCCTTTGGGCTGCGCTGTCGCGCAGAGAACTGGTCTCGCAGATGCGCCACGGTCTCTGTGGGAAGCGGCCTTGTGTCGCGATGGGGCGCGAAGCGGCCCCAAGGTCTCGGCCTCATGCAAAATTGCCGGGGCTGCTGCGCAGCCCATCGCGACACAAGGCCGCTTCCCACAGGGACCGTGTTAAATCAATGAGTTGCAGTTTGTTCTATGAGAGCCGGCTTGCCGGCGATGAGACCCGCAAAACAAACAACATTCTGTGCACCTGCCATGACAATTTGCAGGACCTTTCTTCAGACTTTCCTTATTCCCTGTAGTCCATTTCCCAATCAGTCTTTTTCGGCCTTTCAGCGGTTGTTCTTCCCCGGCGCGCTCCGTAGTCTCGCCCGGTCGTCGCCATTTCGACGACCGGGTGTGCAAGCCCGCAGATGTAGTGCAAGGCCGCTCAATGGTGGCTGCGCGTGGGAGGCTTTCGGGCCTGCCGGGTTCCTACATCTCGGTCTTGCACACCTGCGCGCAGCTGCCTCCATCATTCCGGGTGCAAGCGGATTAACGGCGGCTTTTCATGGCTATGTAGGAGTGCTGAACCATGTTGAAAATCGTCCCCGACCCACCCCGCGCCTCGTCCCCGGAGGCCCGCCCATGACCCTCGAAACCCCAAGGCCCGAACGCCCGAAAACCGCCCACGCCCACTTCGGCACCTGCCACCAAGCCCACCCGCCAATGTTCTCGGTGCATGCCGGCATCGATGGCGAGGACGCGCTGGTGTGCGCCGTTGCCGCGCTCAAGGCTGCTTACGAAACCAACGCCATGGCCCTGGAAAAGGCCGACGAACCCCTGCGCAGCCTGCTGACGGCGACGGAGAACTCGCTGGAGAAAGGGTTGGCATTGTCAGAGGCGGTGTTGGAGGGGATAGAGCGGGGGTGAGCGACCGCGTGGAGGCAGGCAGGTGTTTGGCGAGCGCCTTGCAGCGCCTGTCAGCTTCTACGCAACCCCCAGCCAGCTTAAAAACTACCTCTCTGGGAGCAACTGTTTTGTGCTGCCTGAACCGGCCTCATCGCCGGCAAGCCGGCTCCCACAGGGGATGCGCCAGCTTTCAGGCATTGAGCAAGCCCGCTGCTCCCACTCGATTGGCTGGTCTCACCCCGCCGTCACCTTGGCAAACGCCTCGCGGAACCTGCGCATGTCTGCCTCATCCCCCACGCTCACACGCATCCAGTTGGGCCAGCTTGGCCATACCCGGCCCACCAGCACCTGCTCCTGGGCCAGGCGCTCCACCAGCGGCTGTGCCGGGCCGCGCAGGTCGATCATGAAACAGTTGGTTTGCGAGGCGGTGCAGCGCCAGCCGCGCTCGCCCAGCCAGGCGATGGTGTGGTCGCGCAGGCGGGCGTTGTCGCGCTTGCGCTGCGGCGCCACCTGCGGGTCCTGCAGGCTGGCCAGGCCCGCCAGCAGGGTCGAGGCGGGGGCCACGTTGTCGCCGTCGTAGACCTCGAGCTTTTGCAACAGCGGCGCCTGGCCGATGGCCAGGCCCAGGCGCGCGCCGGCCATGCCATACAGCTTGGAGAAGGTCTGCAGCACCAGCAGTTCGGGATGTTCCTTGACCAGTTCGACGCAACTGGGGGCATCGCTGAAATGGATGTAGGCCTCATCCACTACCACCACGCTGCCGGCCGGCTTGCGCGCCAGCAGGCGCTCGATGTCGCGGCGCGGAGTAAGGGTGCCGGTGGGGTTGTTGGGGTTGCACAGATAGATCATCCCCGGGTTGGCGTCGGCGGCCAGCATGGCGTCCACATCATGGGCGTGCTGCGCATCCAGGGCGATGGCGTGCACCGGGGTGCCATGGCCCTGGGCCGCTTCGCCCGGCGCCTCGTAGGACGGCTCGGCCAGCACCAGGCTGCGTGGGCCGGTAAAGGCCATTACCGCGTGCTGCAGGGCCAGCTTGGAGCCGCAGAACACCTGCACCTGTTCAGCCTGCAAGCCGTGTTGCTCGGCGAACAGTTCGATCAGCCGGTACTGCGCCTTGTAGGGGTAGCGGCCGCTTTGCGCGATGCCGTCCTGCATCGCTTTGCGCGCCGCAGGGCAGGGGCCCCAGGGGCTTTCATTGAAATTGATCTGCACCGGGCCGCCGTGGGTGGCGGCCGGCGGGGTCTGCCCGGCCCAGCTCAATTGGCCGAGCAGTGGCAAGGTCAGGCCCAGGCCAACCAGCGAACGACGTGAGATATCGGTCATGCTTGAACTTCCCTGTTGTTGTTGGTTAACAAGGGGACGAGACCGGCCGCGGTTGATTAAGGGTGGCAAAACGCTTTCTGTGGCCCAGGCCCGGTTGCTGGCACGTGATGCTTGAACTGCACGGTGTATCTGCAATCATGGCGCAGCCCCGGAGCGGGGCTTCTTTCACAGGCAATACAGGAAGGCAGCATGATGCTCGCAACAAGACGGAACTGGCAGGCCCTGGCCCTGGGTCTTCTCATCAGCACCCCACTGCTGGCCGCCGAGCCCCCGCGCCCGCCGGTGGCGGACAAGGTGGTGGCTTTCAGCGGCGAACAAGGCGTGAAGGTGTGGACCCTGCGGGTGGGTGAGCGCAGCGCCAGCCAGGCGCTGGTACAGGTCGATGGCCTCGACCACGACTGGAACATGCGCATCCAGAAGATGGATGTGGAAAAGACCGACCGCGACACCCGCTATGCCACCGAAGTGGACGGCAAGAAGTACGTGGCGCTGATCGTGCGGGGTGACTGGGGCAACCTGTACCTGCCGGGCGAGAAGCAGGAAATCTCGTTGCGCTATGACGCCGGCCTGTCCGAGCAGGGCAATGCCCAGCATTTTCTGACTGAATACCTGGAACAAGCGGCCAAGTGAAGGCTGACGGCCCCATCGCCGGCAAGCCGGCTCCTACAGGGTCTTGCACGCTGCTGTAGGAGCCGGCTTGCCGGCGATAGGGCCGTTGCAGGTCAGAACGCCAGCTTGTAGCCGATCAGCAGCAGCATCGCTGCCAGGCAAGGGCGCAGCACGCGGTCGGAGATACGCCCGGTGAGGTGGCTGCCCAGGTAGATGCCCGGCAGCGAGCCCAGCAGCAGGTAGCCCAGCAGCGACCAGTCCATGTTGCCCATGCCGGCGTGGCCAAGCCCGGCCACCAGGGTCAGCGGCACGGCGTGGGCGATCTCGGTGCCGACCAGGCGGCGGGTGACCAGGAACGGGTACAGCAGGAACAGCGCCACGGTGCCCAGGGCGCCGGCGCCGATCGACGTCAGGGTAACCATCACCCCCAGTACCACGCCGGTCAGCACGGTCAGGGTGTTCAGGGTGCGGTCGCTGAGGTGGTAGTGGTCACCTGCGTGCTTGCTGGCGAAGGCCTGCAGACGCGATTTGAACAGGATGGCCAGGGCGGTGAGGATCAGCACCACGGCCAGGCCTTGCTTGATGATTGCGTTCAGCGCCGAGGTGTCGGTGTGCAGGGTGCTGAGGAACCACAGGGTGAGCGCCGCGGCAGGCACGCTGCCCAGGCTCAGCCAGCCGGTGATCTTCCAGTCGATGTTCTTGTTGCGCCCGTGCACCCAGACGCCACTGGCCTTGGTGATGGCGGCGTAGAGCAGGTCGGTGCCCACGGCAGTGGCGGGGTTGATGCCGAACCACAACAGGATAGGGGTCATCAGCGAACCGCCGCCGACGCCGGTCATGCCGACGATGAAACCCACAACCAGCCCTGCAATGGTGAAACCGAAAGAACCTACATCCATACGCTACTCGACTGCCCAGCTTGCCCGTGATCGGATGCAGCCAGCATATAGATTTTTTTATAGCCAAATAGACTTGTTCGTTATTAGGTTATAACCCTGGTGCATGTAGTGCTTTTCGCGCTTTGTGCAGGAGCAACTGTTTGGCTCAATTTCCAAAAGCTGGCGCGATCCCTGTGGGAGCGGGCTTGCCCGCGAATCAGACGACGCGGTGATTGGCACCGGCTGCGCCGGTGTTCGCGGGCAAGCCCGCTCCCACAGGATTGTGCAGAGCCTGAGTCAGGCGGCGTACCTGTAGGAGCGGACTCTCAAAAAGCGATCCGCGTCGATCAGATGCGGAAGCTGCCCACCAGCTGCTTCAAGCGCCCGGCCTGCTGGCTCAGCGCATCGCAGTGGCGCAGGGTTTCGTTGAGGTTCTCAACCCCTTGCTGGTTCAGCGCGTTGATCTGGGTGATGTCCAGGTTCAGGCTCTCGACCACGGCAGTCTGCTCTTCGGTGGCGGTGGCCACCGACTGGTTCATGCCGTCGATCTCGCCAATGCGCTGGGTGACGCTGGCCAGGCGCTCGCCGGCCTGGTTGGCCACCTGCACGGTCTGCTCGCTGGACACCTGGCTGGTGTTCATGGTGTGCACCGCCTCGCGCGAGCCCACCTGCAGGCTGGTGATCATGCGGTGGATCTCTTCGGCCGACTCCTGGGTACGGTGGGCCAGGTTGCGCACCTCGTCGGCCACCACGGCAAAGCCACGCCCGGCTTCACCGGCGCGGGCGGCTTCGATGGCGGCGTTCAGCGCCAGCAGGTTGGTCTGCTGGGAGATGCCCTTGATCACGTCAAGGATCTTGCCGATCTCGTCGGTGCTGGCGTTGAGCGTCTCGATCTGCTCGCACGACTCGCTGATGCGCTGCGACAACGCGGTCATGGCGTTGATCGCCTGGTCCACCACCTCGCGGCCATCGTGGGCCTGCTCGCTGGCGCCGCTGGCGTGCTGCGAGGCATCGGCGGCGTTGCGGGCGATCTCCTGGGTGGCAGCGCCCAGTTCGTTGATCGCCGCGGCCACGCTGTTGGTACGCATGCTCTGCTCCTCGGAGCCGCTGAGCGAGGCGTTGGAGGCGCCTACCACCTTCTCCGACAGGTCGTGCACCAGGCGGGTGGCCGAGGATACTTCGGTGATCGAGGCATGGATGCGCTCGACGAAGCGGTTGAACGAGGTGGCCAGTTCGCCGAACTCGTCCTTCTGCTCGACGGTCAGGCGCCGGGTCAGGTCGCCTTCACCCTCGGCGATGTCGCGCATGGCGCGGCCCATGGTGGTCAGCGGGCGCATCAGTACCGGGATCAACAGCCCCAGCAGGCCTGCGATGGCGGCCACCGCAACGAGCATGGCAATGATCGCCGAGGTGCGGAACTGGCCGAGGGCGGCGTAGGCCTTGTCTTTATCGATCGACAGGCCGATGTACCACTGCGCCGAGGGCAGGCCGTCGACCTTGGCGAACGAGACGATGCGCTCTTCACCGTTCAGGGTCACATCCTGCATGCCCGGCTCGATGCGCAGGTTGGCGCCGGGGTAGATGTCCTTGAGGTTCTGCATCAGGTGGCCTTTGTCGGGGCTGACGATGACCTGGCCGTTGCCGTCCACCAGGAAGGCGTGGCCGATGCCGCCGAAGTCCACCGCAGCGAGGATCTTGCTCAGGGTGTCCAGGCTCAGGTCGCCGCCGACCACGCCCAGCAGCTCGCCGTTGTTGCGCGCCTTGACCGGGATGGCGATGGTCACCACCAGGCCGCCCACCGAGGCCTGGTAGGGCGGGGTCAGCAGGGTCTGGTTGGCGGTCACTGCCTGGGTGTACCAGGGGCGCTGGCGCGGGTCGTAGCCGTCGGGCATCTTCGCGTCGGGGCGCTGGGTGAACAGGCCGGTGTTCTGGCCGAAGTAGGTGAACTGGAAGTTGCTGGTGTACGAAGGCTGGTCGACCAGACCCGGCACGTTGGGGCCGGCGCCTTGCTGGGCGATATCCTGGGCGAGGTTTTCCAGCACCAGGATGCGCCCGCTCATCCAGTTCTGCACGCTGCTGGCGGTTTGCGCGCCAGCCTGGCGCACCGACGACTCGATGTTCTGGCGAATGGTGTTGCGCTGCAGGTAGTCGTTGTAAAGGGTGAACAACGCGAAGGCCAGGACGACGACGCCGCAGGCGCTGAGCAGGATCTTGTGGCGGAATTTCAGGTTCATGTTTCGAGACCTTGAGCCAATAAGGTGGAGGGCGCCGCGCGCTTGTGGCGCGATGGGCGAAGCCTGTCATCACGGTATCGGCTGTTCATGGAATTTGTTGAAAGATTAAATGCCGCAAACTCTGTCGGTTATGCCCTGCGCCCTATGTCGCCGATGACAGCAGCTTCACCAGCGCCCGCGCAGCCTGGCCAAGGGGCTGCTGCTTGAGCCAGAAGGCATGCACCGGCAGTTGCAGTTCGTTGCGGGTGTTGCCAAAGGCCAGGCGTACCAGGCGCCCGGCGCCGATCAGCGGGCCCACCCGCGACAGCGGCAAGTCGCCCCAACCAAGCCCGGCTTCGACCATTTGCACGGCCAGGTCGTAGCTGTCGGTGCGCCAGTGCGAGGTGCCGATCAGCGGGCGCGGGTCGCTCAGCGGCAGATCGCGGCTGCACACCAACACCTGGCGCAGGCTCACCAGGTCCTCGAGGTTGCGGATGCGCCCTTCACGGTAGGCCGGGTGCTGCGGCGACAGGGTGGCCACCAGCGACTCCATGGTGATGTGCTGGAAGCTGCGCCGCGCATCCACCTGCAGCCCGGCAAAGGCCAGCGCCAGGCAAACCCGGCCACTGTCGAGCAGGTGCAGGGCTTCTTCCTGCGGGGCGGCCAGCAGCTCGATGTCCAGCAACGGGTGGCGTTCGCCCAGGCGGGCGATGGCGTGCAGCAGCGGGCGCTGGTCGATGTCCGGCACCACGGCGATGGCCAGGCTGCTCTCAAGCCCGCGGGACAGCTCCAGGGCGTGTACCGCCAGCAGCTCCAATTGCTCGCCGATCAGCCGGGCATGGGGCTCCAGGGCCAGTGCCTGGGCGGTGGGGCGTACTTCCCGGGGGCCGCGTTCGAACAGCGCATAGCCCAGTTCGGCCTCAAGGTTGCCGATGCCCATGCTCACCGCCGAGGGCACCCGGCCCAAGGCGCGGGCGGCGGCAGAAAACGAGCCACGGTCGAGCACGGCAAGAAACAGCAGGATGGTGTCGCTGGAAAAGTTCATGGCAGGCTCCTTTCAGTCAATCTGAAAGCTGCTGACTTTTTCTGTCAAGCCTGTTGATGCATGCTCGCCGCCCTTCGATGAACCTGCGGTAAAGGTGCCCCCGTGCAAGGACTCAAACGCAAACTGGTCTACGTGACTTTCTATGAACTGATCGGCTTGTGCATGTCGACCCTGGGGCTGGCCTACTTGTCCGACACCCAGGCCTCGCACACCGGGCCCCTGGCGGTGATGATCACCACTATCGCCATGGCCTGGAACCTGGTCTACAACAGCCTGTTCGAGTACTGGGAGAGCCGCCAGGCCAAGCGCGGCCGCAGCCTTTCGCGGCGGGTGGCGCATGCGGTGGGCTTTCAGCTGACCCTGGTGGTGTACCTGATTCCGCTGATTGCCTGGTGGCTGGACATGACACTGCTGGAAGCCTTGGTGGTGGATATGGCGTTCATCGTGCTGGTGCCGTGCTACACCTTTGCCTACAACTGGGCGTTCGACCGCATCTTCGGTTTGCCGGCATCGGCCATGGCAGTGGCCAGCGTAGGGTCACGGCGGCAGGCGGATCAATAGCGGCTCCTGCACAGGTCCGCGACTACCCAGCAAACTGTCCTCCACCTGCCCCGACAGGTAATACACCCCGGCCATGGCCCCGCTCTGGCGGTTTTCCATCAGATCCTGCCATTCCTCGTTCAGCGCCACCCCCAGAATCACCCGCAACTGCTCGACCATCTGCGGCTGCTCGCGGTCGTGGCTGATCATGCCGTAGCCGGCCACCGCCACCGAGATCATGGTCCCGGCCGCCTTGCCCACCGCCGCTGCGATGGCGCTGGCAGCGCCGCGCGGGGCCAGGGTGGCGCCGAGTTTTTCGCTGGCCTGGGTGGCCACCGATGACAGGCCGACGTCGGTTTTGCCCGGTGCCCTGGAGGCCTGTTGGTGCAGGTACTCGCGTAGCGACTGCCAGGCCGGCTGCTGGGCCAGCGACTTGGCGCGCAGCAGTTGGTACAGCGTGGCGTTGCGCGCATCCGGCGGGCCCAGCGCGATGACCGGGATGCGGTTGAGGCGCTGGCTGAACTGCTCGGGCGGGGCGTTGTAGCGCTGGATGATGGCTGGCAATTGCTGGCCGAGCAGTTGCAGGTACAACTCGCTGGCGCGGTCGCGGATGCCTTCGGGGTCGATCTGCTCGGCCACCGGCTCGATCACCCGCTGGTGGTATTGCTCCTGCAGGTACAGGGCCAGGCGCTTTTCTGGCGGCTCGGCGCCATTGCCGCCGTTCATCTTGTACCAGGCCACCTTTAACGTGAGCCATTGCTGGGTCCAGTAGCCGGTGAACCAGGGGATGAAGTCGTTTTCGGTACGCTGTTGCACCTGCTCGCGCCACACCCGCATCGAGCGGCGGGCGTAGTCGTTGGCAGAAGCTGTGGCCGCGACCGAGGCGTTGAGCAGGTCCTGGTCGATGCGTTGCCACACCGCCGGGGGCAAGGGTTGCGGTGGCGGTGGGGCAGGGCGCCTGGCGGCGCAGCCGGCCACGGCCAGCAGCAGGCACAGGGGCAAAACCAGAGCGGTTGATTTCACGCCGGGCGCCTCAAAGCCTGATGGTCAACCAAGTATAGGCCGGCGCCCCTGTGGGAGCCGGCTTGCCGGCGATCACCGGCTTGCCGGTGCCAGGCACCGCGTTGCATGCTTTGCGGTGGTCCGGCACCCCGGTAAACCCGCTCTAATGGAACAAACTACAGCTCATTGATTTAACACGGCCTCTGTGGGAAGCGGCCTTGCCGGGGCGCCGTCCGGTCGAGATGGGCTGCGCAGCAGCCCCGGCAATCTTGCATGAGGCCGAGACCTTGGGGCCGCTTCGCGCCCCGTCGCGACACAAGGCCGCTTCCCACAGGGGCCTTGGTGCATCTGCGATAGCGCAGCCCGAAAGGGCAGGGTGATCTCCTACAGGTCCAGCTTGGCTTCGAGCCGGTCCAGGTGCTCGTGCATCAACGCCAGCGCCGCTTCGCCGTCGCCGCTTTCCACGGCATCGATGATTGCTGCGTGCTCCTGCCAGGCGCAGTGCTCGCAGCAGGGCGATTCGTAGCGGGCGATGATCAGCGAGGTCATCGGCACCAGCCCGTTGAGAAACCGTGCCAGCGGCGCGTTGGCGGCCATCTGCGCCAGCTTCATGTGAAACTCGCCGCCCAGGCGGATTGCCGTGCAGCGCTCGCCCTGCTCGTGGTGCTGGCGTTCGCGCTCCACCAGCTGGCGCAACTGGCGAATTTGCGCCGGGCGGGCGCGCTGGGTGGCCAGGCCGATCAGCGTGGTTTCCGCCAGGCGCCGGGCGCTGAGCACCTGGCGCGCCTGCTGCGGGTCGGGGGCGGCCAGGTGTGCGGTGTGGCTGGGGCGCTGCACCACTACCTGCTGGTCGGACAGGCGCCCGAGCACCCGGCGGATCACCGTGCGGCTGACACCGAAGGCATTGCCCAGGGCCTGCTCGGGCAGGGCGCTGCCCGGTGGCAGGCGTTGCTCGAGGATGGCGTCGAACAAGCGGGGGTAGATCTGCTCGGCCGACAGGCGGGTTTCGCCGGCGCCCAGCAGGGCAGGCAGGTGGGGGGCGGCTTGGGCGCAGGCGGTCATGGTCGCTCTCCTTGGGTCAGGGGCCGGGGTGGTCGTCGGGGATGTTCAGGGCAATGCCCATGCGCTCGCCTTCGGCGAGGATGTGGCGGCGCATCTGCAGGCTGGCGTGGGCGCTGTTGCGTTCGCGGATGGCACGCACCACCGCTTCGTTTTCGCTCAGGCGCGCAGCCAGGTGTTCGGGGGAGTTGCGCAGCATGTCGGCGCTTTCTTTGAGGGCGTTGCCGGTTTGCTGCACCACGCTCTGGAAGATCGGGTTGGTGGTCAGGGCGAACAGCGCTTCGTGGAAGGCGATGTAGGCATTGAAACCGGCCTCGCTGTCGTTTGATTCCAACGCTTCGCGCATGTCCATCAGGGTCAGGCGCAGCTGACCGATGTCCTGGCTGCCGGCCGATTGCGCCACTAACCCGGCGATGAAGGGTTCGAGGGTGTAGCGCAGCTCCAGCACGTCGGCAAGGCTTGCCTGGGCCACGGTTTCCGGGCTTTGCGCCGGGGCGGCGTCGGCGTCGGCGTCCAGCACCAGCACGCCCTTGCCTGGCAGCGAACGCACCAGGCCCAGGGTTTCCAGCACGATCACCGCTTCGCGCAGGCTGGGGCGGCTGATGCCCATTTGCTCGGCCAGCTCGCGCTGGCCAGGCAGCATGTCGCCGCTGCGCCACTGGCCGCGGGCCAGGGCCTGGCGGAGCTTCTCCACCACTGAGTTGACTACGGTCGATGAGCTGATCACGGTTCGCTCCTTGGTTGACGCGTTAGGCTCGCGTCTGGCGGGGCGGCGGCTGGCGCCGCCCGCCGGGGGCTTAGAATTCCTGTTGATGGGCGCTGCCCTGCTTGCGCGGTGCCGGGGCGTAGCCGGGTTTGTTGGCCAGCACGTTGTTGGCGCGCTCCAGGTCGATATCCTTCTCCCAACGGGCGATGGCCACGGTGGCGACGCAGTTGCCGATCAGGTTGGTCAGCGCGCGGCCGATGCCCATGAACCAGTCCACCGCCAGTACCAGCACCAGGCCCACCACCGGGATCGCCGGTACCGCGGTCAGGGTGGCGGCGAGGATCACCAGGGCCGAGCCTGGGATGCCGTGGGCACCCTTGGAAGTCACCAGCGACACCAGAAGAATGGTCAGCAGGTCGGTCATGGCCAGCGGCGTGCCGGTGGCGTTGGCGATGAACACGATGGCCAGGGTCAGGTAAATGGAGAAACCGTCGAGGTTGAACGAGTAGCCGGTGGGGATCACCAGGCCCACGGTGGAGCTGCCGATGCCCAGGTGCTCGAGCTTGCGCATCACCTGCGGCAGCACGGCGTCGGAGGAGGCGGTGCCGAGCACGATGCTCAGTTCTTCACGCAGGTACTTGATCAGCGGCAGCAGCTTCAGGCCGGAAATGCGCATCACCGTACCCAGCACGATCAGCACGAAGCCTGCGCAGGTCAGGTAGAACAGCGCCACCAGGCCGCCCAGGTGCTGCAGCGAGCTCAGGCCGTACTTGCTGGTGGTGAAGGCGATGGCGCCGAATACGCCGATCGGTGCCAGGCGCACGATCATGCCCATGATGCGGAAGATCACGTGGCTCAGCTCGTTGATCAGCCGGGAGATGCCCGAGGCCGACTCGCCCACCAGGTTCAGCGCGCTGCCGAACAGTACCGAGAACAGCAGCACTTGCAGGATGTTGTTGTCGGCGAAGGCGCCCACCACCGAGGTGGGGATCAAATCCATGAGGAAGGTGGTGGTGCTGTGGATATGCGCACCACGGTCGGCCAGGGCGCCGGCATCGGCGCTGGACAGCTGGTCGAGGTGGATGTTGGCGCCGCTGCCAATGCCGCTGGTGAAGGCGAACACCAGGCCGATCACCAGGGCCAGGGTGGTCAGCACTTCGAAGTAGATCACTGACTTGAGGCCGATGCGCCCGACCTTTTTCAGGTCGCCCGCGCCAGAAATACCGCTGACCACCACGCAGAACACGATCAGGCCGATGAGCATCTTGATCAGCTTGATGAAGCCGTCGCCAAGGGGTTTGAGTTGCAGGGACAGGTCGGGGAAGCTCAGGCCGCAGATGACGCCTAGGGCGAGGCCGAGCACTACCTGGAGAAAGATCGAACGCGAACACCATTTGAGCATGGGAGGGATCTCTGATCGGTGTCCTTGCCCCCCAGCCACACGGAGCGAAAGAGTGCAGGACTTAATTATTGTGGTCTTACCGGTTTGTTCACTGCGAGGGCCATAAAACTCCCATTTTGCTGGTATTGCAAGATTTTTCGGCCTTACCGGTCTGACCAGTTGTCGTGCGGATATCTAGAGGCTGGCACCCGCTGCGCGGGTGATCGCGGGCAAGCCCGCTCCTACAGGGGGTATGCAGGCCTGTAGGAGATTCTATGGTCTCAGGGAAGCCCATTAGCTGACTTTGGGTTGATATTCGTCCTGCCCCTTCAGCAGGGCGAATACTACGCGGGCAAGCTTGCGAGCGAGTATGACCAGCACCTGGGTAGTGCGTAGCCCCTTAGCTATGTAACCCTCGTAGACATCCCGCCAGATCGCGGTACGGCGAGCAGACATCGCGGCGTTGTGCAGCAAACGTCGTGCTTCAGGATCCCCTCGTTTGGACAAACTGCGGCGGTTATCTTTCTGGCCTGATTTCGATACCCGAAGATCCAAACCCAGAAACGCAATGAAGGCATCCGAGTTTCGGAAGTCTCCTCGTTGAAAAGCAGTAATCAGGCGAGCGCCAGTCAACAGTCCGATACCCTCGACCTGCATGCATCGCTTCAGTTGATCTTTTAGCCCGGCTGCTTGCAACTGGTCACAAATGGTCTTTTCGACAAGTGCTTCCAATCGCGCCATGGCCTTCAGATGCTTGGTTATTGCTGACTTGAGCAGCGGCTCGTTAGCCCAGCTTTGCTTCAAGCTCACTCGGGCTTGAACCACAGCAGCACGGCGGCGAAAAAGGCTGATAAGACGGCGGTAGAGACCGCTGGGAGGACTCCAGGGACGTAGTTCCTGGCCCTCGTTCTTGAGGTATCGAGCGAGCAGCTTGGCATCTAGCGCGTCGGTCTTGGCTCGGATGTTGACGCCCTTGCGGTAGTGGCTAAGTTCGTAGCCACCCACCATGTAGATGATGCAGTCAAACTCGTAGGCGAGGTCTGCAAACACCAAGTGATAGATATTCGTGGCTTCGATGGCGACAGCTACTTTTCCCGGCAACGCTTTGAGCCATTTCTTGATGGCTGTTTTGTTGTTGGGAATGGTCTCCAACTGATCGGAATCAGCGTGATAGATCACCAGCTCATCCTTGGCGACATCCACGCCAATGATCGGTAGTGAGACAGTAACTGGCATTGCCATTGGGCTTCCTCCCCGTATAAGGTTTCAGGACTTGAAGGGCCACCCAGAGGCGCAGGCTTGTTTCTATCGTCGGTTGCGAGCCAGAAGCATTCTTTATCGGCGCTTGGGTGAAAGGAGGAGGGGTGAAATCTCCTACGGTCTGTACTGCTGCTAACAGTCAGAAGCCGACTTTGTCCCTCCTCCTCCCTTCAAGTCCTACCATACAAGCCGGCTTGCCGGCGATGAGGCCGGTAGCCTCTAAGCCGGTGCCAGACCTGTCGCCGCCAGTTCAGCTGCGACAACGGGCAGCGCGAGGGAAAATGGTCTGCTTGCAAAGCCCTATGGACCCCGTAGAATTCGCCGCCCATGACTGATTGGTCATTCAAACAAGTATCCGAAGCCAACCGCCTCTCGGCTGGCTCCACGCCCGCGTGAGAATGGAGTCCCATCGTGCGCACCAACCTGCCGGTCAACCCGGTCGAGCAAAGCTTCCCCGAGCACCAGCGGCTCATCTCCGCCACCGACACCACCAGCCTGATCACCTACTGCAACGCCGAGTTCGCCGCCGTCAGCGGCTACAGCCAGGCCGAGCTGGTCGGCAGCCCGCACAACCTGGTGCGCCACCCGGACATGCCCGAGGCGGTGTTCGAGCTGATGTGGCAGTACCTCAAGGCTGGCCAGAGCTGGATGGGCATTGTCAAGAACCGCTGCAAGAACGGCAATTTCTACTGGGTCAGCGCCTATGTGACGCCGATTCTGGAGAACGGCCGGCTGGTGGGCTACGAGTCGGTGCGGGTGCGCCCGACCCGTGAGCAGGTGGCCCGCGCCGAGGCGGTGTACGCGCGCCTGCGCGCAGGCCAAGCCGCACTGTCGCCGGCCCGGCGCCTGGCGCTGGCAGCACGCGCCCTGGTGGTGCCGCTGGGTGCCGGCGCCCTGGCGGTGGGCGCCGAGCGGCTGTGGCCGGGCCTGCCGGCCCAGGGCCTGACCCTGGCGCTGTTCGCCGCCACCGGCTGGTGGGCGCAAAGCCGCATGGCCCGCCACCAGCGCCGGATTGCCGCTTGCGCCGGCAACACCTTCAGCGACCCGGTAGCGGCGCTCACTTACAGCGACCAGGCCGGTGCTGCCGGGCAGCTGGAGCTGATTTTGATCAGCGAAGAGGCGCGTCTTAAAACCGCGCTGACCCGCCTGAGCGACCTGGCTGCACAAATGGCCGATGCCGCTCTGGACGCCGGGCGCCTGTCGCGCGGCACCGAGGCGGCGCTGCTGGAGCAGCGCGCCGAAACCGACCTGACCGCCACCGCCATGACCGAAATGGCCGCCTCCATCGGTGAGGTGGCCGGCCACGTGCAGCTCACCGCGCAAGAAGCCCACACCGCGCACCAGCTCACCGAGCGCGGCAGCCAGGTGGCCGACGCCAGCGGCGCGGCGATTCGCGGTTTGGCCGGCACCGTCGGGCAGATCAATCAGGCGGTCAACGACCTGGCCGGTCAGACCGGTGCCATCGCCGAGGCCGCCGGGATGATCCGCGCCATCGCCGAGCAGACCAACCTGCTGGCGCTGAACGCCGCCATCGAGGCGGCCCGGGCCGGTGAGCATGGCCGCGGCTTTGCGGTGGTGGCCGACGAGGTTCGCGCGCTGGCCGACAAGACCCGCCAGTCTACCCTGCATATCCAGGCCATCACCGACAGCTTGCGCAGTGGTGCCGAACAGGCGGTGAGCATCGCCAGTCTGGGGATTGCCGGGGCTGAGCAGGGTGTGGTTCAGGTGGGTGAAGCGCAGCAGGCATTGCAGGGCATTCGCGAGGCGGTGCTGCGCATCAGCGACATGAGCCAGCAGATGGCGGCAGCGTCGCAGCAGCAGTCCAGCGTGGCCGAGGATGTGTCGCGGCAGATCAACGGGGTGGCCGGTACCGTGCAGCAGAGCGCCAGCCGGGCCAATGCAGCGGCATCGCGGGGGGCGGAGCTGGAGCAGATCTGCGCCGGGTTGCGGGCGTTGGTTGAGCGGTTTAACCGTTAGTGGTTGGTACCGCGTCAGGGCTGACAGGTGCTTGCCACAGCCCTTGCAGCGCCTATGAAACCGAGCGCCGCTCGATCTCACAGGCGCCATAAGCCTTTCGGCGAACACCTGGCAGCCCTGACGCAAACTCCTTAAAACGCTACCCCGTCACTGCAGCGCCCGAATCATCTCCTCGGTAAGCCGGCGCAGCAGCGCCGCCTCAGCGGCCTTGCGGCTCTCAAGCAACAGCTCTGCCGCACGCTGGTAGATCTCCCCTTGGTTCGGGTACAGCCCTGAAACCAGCTCGATACGCTGCAACACCCCGCCGATACGCCACGGCACCTTGGCGAATTTACCCTCCAGCGCCTCGACATAGCCCAGCGGCACAGCAGTACCGGCATAGGCACCCGGTGTTGCGGCTTCGCCCAGGCTGTCGAAGTACTCCGATGCGCCCCCCCATTGTTCAGCCAAGGCTTCGAAGGCCTGCGGCCGCAGCCGCCGGACCCAGGCACTCCAGAACCGCTGTTCCGGCGCCCAGTCAGCCAGGCGCTGGTCGGTGATCGCTGCCGCCACGTCTTCGGCCAGGCGGGCGAGGGTTTCTTCGCTCAGGCGGGCCAGGTAGTCGAAGGCGATTTCCTCGGGTTGCGGGGGCAGGCGCAGGGTCTGGCGCAGGTGAATACGGGCATGCAGTGCCATCTCCACTTCGTCGAGCGGGTAAATGGCGTCGGTCAGGTCGTCGTCGCTGATGTCGTCGCCGGCACGTAATGGAGGGGCTGCATCGCGATCGGCTTGCCCATGCGCCTCGTTGAGTGCCCGGCGCCGGGCGACCCGGGCGTTGTAGATCTCGCCCACCTGGGCGTCCAGTTCCTGTTGGCGCAGCAGGCTGGTGGCGCTGTCCACGGCCACCTGCTCGTCGGCAAGGCCTGGGCCGGCATGGCTGACGGTCTGCCACACCGTCACGTCGGTTTCGACCTGCTGGAACAGCAAGCTGGCCTGGTCGATGCACCCCGTGGTGGCGTCATTGAGCAGGTCGATGATCTGTTCCAGCACCTGGGCCTGGCCCCAGCCGCCGGCGTCTGCGGGTTGGCCATCGCCGGCCAGTGCCTGCACTACCCGTTGCATGCGCAGGCGAAACGCCTGCGGGTGGTGATCAAAATCGCGGGTATCGGGCAAGCGCTCCATCAAATCGTATAACGGCCGCCATTGCGGGTCGGCGTAAGTGTTGGCGATATGGTCCAGCAGGGCCTCCGGCCAGCCGACCGACCATTGCGGTGGCGCGTCGTCCTGGGCTGGCGTGGTCAACCCGGCATCGTTCAGGCGTTGCAACGCTTCGGGGGTAAAGGGGTTGTCGTCGAAGGCGTAGACCATGTCTTCGTTGCCTTCGCGCACGGCTTCGGCGAACGCGCTAGCGTGCAAGTCCGGCGCATCGGTGAGGGCATTGCGGTTCATCTCCACCCGGAGCAGCACCAACGGGCGCTGCTCCATCAGCCCCTGCAGCCCCGGGGGCCATTCACCGATGCCGGTGTACTCAAGGTCCAGCCATTCCAGTTGCGTCCAGCCGGTCAGGTCCGGTGGCTGGTCGAGCGGATTTTCGTACAGCGACAGGCGGCGCAGGCGATTGAGCCCGGCCAGGGCGGTGCGGGTGGCTTGGTCCAGTTCGACCTGGTTCTGGCCCAGGTACAGCTCGCGCAGCGCCGGCCAGCGTTGCAGGGCCTGAAAGTGCTCGGCACCCAGTTCCAGGTCGTTCAAGGTCGCCTGGAATACCTCCAGTTGCGGCAGCCGCGCGAGTTGCAGGAGCGTGCCGGGTGACAAGGCCTGCAGAGACTCGTCCAGGCTCAGGTGGCGCAGGCGCCCCAGCCGGCTGATGATATCCAGCTGGTTCTGGTTTTCCAGGTTCAGGGCGTTACCGGCCAGGTCGAGGATTTCGACTTGCTGCAATTCACCCAGTACGGGAGGCAGCGCGCGCAGCGCGTTGTCACGCAGGTCCAGGTGGCGAACCTGAGGGAAGGCGCGCAGGAAGAGGTTCAGGTCGCCTGCGGGGACTTCCTGCAGGCCATGCACCGCCAGGTTTCGCACGTAGGGCAACTGCACCGGCAGGATCGGCAGTTCGTCGAGGTACTGGCAGTGGATACGCAGGATCACATTGTCGATGTCGGCAATCGTGTCCGGGGCGTTTTCCCGCCGCCAGGCCTGGCGGATGCGGTCGGCCATGAGGCCACGGCGCACCCGTCGTTGTTCGAAGGAGCCTTGGTGAAGGTTGTCGGGGTCGTGCACCCAGCGCTGCAGGGTCTCGTCCAGTTGCCGGTATTCCCGTCGCAGTCGCTCGAGCAGGCGGGTGAAGGCGCCGGGGTTTGGCCCGGCTTCGTTGCGCAGGATGCCGCGCAGCAGCTCGCGGTCGCCTTGCTCGCTGGCGGGGAACAGCTGGTCGAACACCTGGTCGTCGGTCAGCCAGCCGCTGCCACGGCCGCTGAGGCGGTAGCCGATACGGCGGCTGCCGGGCAGGCGCGTCGGCAGGCGGTACATTGGTCGCACCGGCGCCATGCCCAGGTAGCCGGCGGCACCTTGGCGGTTGTCTGCAAGCACTGCGAACAGGGCTTCGCGCAGCCCGTTCGAATCATGAATCTGCAACCCCAGCGCCACCCGTTCGCTGTCGGGCAGGGCATGCAGGATGGCCTGGAACAGGTCGCCGGCGCTGGCCAGCACCTGGTCACGTTCATCACGCGGCTGATAACGGCCCGCTTCGCGTATCACGGTCTTCAGCGGCTTGCCCTCGGTGCCGGCCGCGTGGCGCAACTGGCCGTTCTCGTGCAATTCAATTCGAACCTCGCCGCGCCAGCCAGGCAGTTCGGCGAGGGCGCCGATGGCCAGCGCGTCGCGGTCGGCGCCGGCTTGCTGGAAGCTGCCCAAAGCCCGGTTGATGCGGGCCTCACGCAGGTACAGGCGGGCGGTCTCGGCCAGTTGCAGCGGCAACTTGCCTGAGCTGCGCAACCTGGCCAGGTCTGCCGGGCGGGCGCGGGCGATGATCTCGTTGCAGGCACGCGGGCTCAACGAGGGGAAGTCCCGGGCCAGCAGCTCGCTGCCGGGCAGGGCAGCCACCTCGGGTGTTTTCGCCCCCAGGGCCTGGAAGCTGTCGACCAGCAGCGCTGGCAGCGGCTGATGGTCGGCCAGCGCCTTGCGCACGCTGGCAGCGTCGTAGCCGCTGCAGCGCAGGGCCTGTTCCATTGTTTCGTCAGCCAGCCCCTGGGTAACCGGCCCTACGCGGCGCAACAGCTGTGCGCTATCCCAGCTCAAGGGGCTCTCATGGGGTAGCAGCCAGGCGCCTTGGCCGTTTTGCAGCAACGCTGGCTGGTACTGCTGGCCGCGCGTGTTGGCCAGTCGCCAGCGACCCTTTTCCATAGGTTGCAGGGGGAGTGCTTTGCCCTCGTGATGCAGCCAGCGCTGGTGCTGCCAGTCATGCAGGCCATCGGCGGCAGCCGGCGTACCTGCGGGCCAGGGCTCGGGGCGGGCGAATGGCGACAGGTCGCCCTGCCACAAGCGTTGGCGACCGTCACGCGCCACCCGATGCCATTCGTGCAGCGGGCCCTGGGCTTCGCCAACCGAGGCGGCAGCGCCCAGTACGGCGACTTGCGCCAGGTTTTCCAGCACGTCCAGCAACTGTTCGATGGCCGCTTCGGCATCGCCTTCGTTGGCTGCGTGCACCCCTTCGAGAAACTCGTCCACCAGTTGGGCGCCGCCAATCACCATCATCAGCTCGCCCAGGCCTGGCACGAACAGGCCGGCAACGTTCAACACGCTCAGGCCCACCCCCAGCCAGGCCTGCACGTTGGCCAGCAAGGCGGCGGCGTCGCGCTGCGCCACCGGCACCGCAACGCAGGCTGCGTCGATCAGCTTGCGCTCCACCTGCACCCGCGCGCGGTCCGCGAAGCAGTCGCCTTGCCAGGCGCGCAAGCCCAGCGGCAGGCGGGCGTTCTTGTCCAGGGTTTGCTGCCAAAGGTCGGTAGGTGCGGGGAACAGTTGGTTGAGCCAGTTGCTGGGCGCGCCTTTCTCCCTGACCGGCATGGCGGCCAGTTGCGTGGCATAGGGGTAACTGGGGAGGAGCAGGCCGTGCAGTTTTGTGGCGAATTCGGGCTGTTGTGCCTGGTTGACGTAGCGGCTGAAGATGCGCCGCTCGCTCTCTTGCCACAGGGCTTCGGTCAGGGCCTGGCCCAGCGCCTTGACCGAGCTGTACTGGCGCAGGGTGCGGGTGGGGTGGCCGGGCAGGTAGAGGATGCAGGGTTCGCTGCTGTTGCCGGGCTGCACGCGCAGCAGCAGCGGGCCGTCCAGGGGGATGCCGAACAGGCTGAGGTAGCTGCATTCCAGCGTGCTTGGCTGCCCCGCGATGATCGGCTGGCGCACACCGGCCAGCGCGGCTTCGCCCAGGGCTGCACCCTGTGCATCGAGCTGGCCTTGCAGACGGGCCAGGCTCAACTCTGCTGCGAAGGCTGCACGGTCCTGCTCGCGTAGCAGGGTGCGGAAGGCATCGGTGTCGATGTGGTCGGCCAGGTGGTAGCGGTAACGCTGGCCCAAGTCGAGGTTGCGCACACCGCTGACGAAACGGCCGCTGTCCAGAAGCAGGGGGCTGGTGTCGTCAGCCGAACCATACAGCGCCACCTCGTTGCCTGTGTCGAAGTTCTGCAGCGCAGCCTCCAGCCAGGGCATGTCGCGGCTGTTGGCATAGTTCCAAAGCACCGCAGTGTCCAGGCTGGGCAGGGCGGTGGCAGGGAACCAGCGGGCCAGGGCTGCCTCCAGCAACGGGCGGCAGTAGCTGTCGATTGGCTGCACAGGGGCAAGGGCCTGGGCCACGGCGCGGCTGGCGCGGTAGCTGGCGAGGATGCGTTGCTTGAGCTGCTGGCGCTGGTGGGGGCTGGCGTGCTTGTGCCAGTGGGGGTGGTGGCTGTGAATATGGCTCAGGTGCGGTGAAAGGGGCATGGCTGCTCTCCGGTGGGCAAAGCAGCGAGGCTAGTGTCCTGTCTCGGAAATAACTTAACCCACTTGAGCTACGCTTCGTTGGTCAGCCACAAAGAGGAGTGGAGCCGTGAACTCTCAAGCCATTGTGCTCAGTGACGATGAGCAGGTTGAGTTGAGCCGGCGGGTTCGCTCGGCGACCATCAGCCAGCGCGACGGTCGCCGAGCGCGTGTAATCTTGCTGGCTGCTCAAGGTCATTCACGTAACGAAATCGCTGAATTGACCGGCCTCTCCGTTGTTTCGATCACCCGCTGGTGCAAGCGTTTTCAAGCCCAGCGCCTACAAGGCTTAGTGGATTTGCCTGGGCGAGGACGCAAAACTTCCTTACCTGCCGAAGCTTTGAAACGAACGCTTGAGCAGGTCACTCAACCACGCATTGGCCAACCTCGTTGGAGCTGCCGCAGCATGGCGCGAGTCGCCGGTATTTCGCCTGCCAGCGTCCAACGAATTTGGGCCGCGAACGACATCAAACCGCACCTGACTCGCACCTTCAAACTGTCCAATGACCCGCATTTCGAAGAGAGATTCTGGGACGTCATTGGACTGTATCTGGCGCCACCGGATAAAGCGCTGGTGCTCTGCTGCGATGAAAAGAGCCAGGTTCAAGCCTTGCAACGCACGCAACCAGGCTTGCCATTGGGCATTGGCCACATCCGCACACAGACCCATGACTACGTTCGTCACGGCACGCTAACGCTGTTCGCGGCCATGGATTACCTCCAGGGTCGGCTGATCAGCAGCATCGAAACACAGCACCGGCATCAGGAGTGGCTGGCTTTCCTGAAAAAGATCAACCGGGAAACACCCAAGAACCTGCAATTGCACTTGATCGTGGATAACTACGCCACGCACAAGCATCCGGTCGTCAAGGAATGGCTCAAACGCCATCCACGATTTCATCTGCACTTCACCCCGACCTCAAGCTCCTGGATGAACATGGTTGAACGCTTTTTCCGGGACATCACCGTCTACCTGCGCGATGGCAGCTTTAGTTCGACACGCGAACTGGCTAGCTCCATCACCGCGTTCTTGGCGCTGCACAACGCTCAGCCCTGCCGGTACGTCTGGAACGCGAAAGGTGAAGACATCTTGCGCAAGATCCAGAGTGCCCGAGACGCGATGGCAGGCGCGATGAAAAAGAACGTTTTATCTGAGACGGGACACTAGGGAGGGTGAAGGTGGGGGGCGGGGTACATAACTACCACGCCCGGTTTCAATTCAGATTTGCGGCGCGGTGCTTTTCACCGCCGCCAGCTCCGGGTGCGCCACCAGCTTGTCGATGTGCAACTCGTCGTTGTTCATCCAGGTTTCGGTCAGCACCCGGTAGTGTTCCATGTCGCGGCAGCGCATGCGCAGGCTGTAGTCGAAGTGGCCGCTGATCAGCTGGCATTCGTACACCTGCGGGCAGGCCCGCACGGTGGCTTCGAAGGCTTTTTGCGCCGAGCGCCCGCTCTGGTTGGACAAGGCCACCAGCACCAGCAGCGACAGCCCGGGGCTGACCTGCTGCACATCGATGATCGCCCCGTAGCCGCGGATCACCCCGCGCCGCTCCAGCTTGCGCACCCGCTCAAGGCACGGCCTTGGGGTGAGGTGCACGAGGGTGGAGAGTTTCTCGAAGGTGATCCGCCCCTGGTGACGCAGCACATCGATGATGGCTTCGTCGATGCGGTCCAGCGGGGCGCTGGCGGTGGCCTTGGTATCCATATTCGGCGTGGCTTCACTTCAGACGGTTGGACAGGAACTGGCGCAGGCGCTCGCTTTGCGGCCGGTCGAGAATCTCGGCGCTGCCGTGCTCCTCGACCAGGCCCTGGTGCAAAAACAGCACCTGGCTCGACACCTGGCGGGCAAAGCCCATTTCATGGGTGACCATGAGCATGGTACGTCCTTCCTCGGCGAGCGTCTGTATCACCTTGAGCACCTCGCCCACCAGCTCCGGGTCCAGCGCCGAGGTGGGTTCGTCGAACAGGATGATTTCCGGCTCCATGGCCAGCGCCCGGGCAATGGCCACCCGCTGCTGCTGGCCGCCGGAAAGAAACGCCGGGTACTGGCTGGCGGCGCGGGCCGGCAGGCCGACCTTGTCGAGGTACTTGCGTGCCCGTGCCTCGGCCTCGCCGGCACTGATGCCCAGCACCTTGCGCGGCGCCAGGCAGATGTTCTCCAGCACCGTCAGGTGGCTCCACAGGTTGAAGTGCTGGAACACCATGGCCAGGCGTGTGCGCAGATTCTGCAACTGTGCGGGCGGTGGGGTGCCTTTGGTTATCTGTAAGGTCTGGCCGTCGAGGGTGATGCTGCCGGCGTCGGGTTTTTCGAGGAAGTTGATGCAGCGCAAAAAGGTGCTCTTGCCCGAGCCGCTGGCGCCGATCAGGCTGATCACGTCGCCCTTGCGGGCCTGCAGCGACACACCCTTGAGCACCTGATGCTCGCCGTAGTGCTTGTGCAGGCCGGCGACGCTGAGCTTGAGGGCGCTGGTGTGTGCCTGGGCGCCCGGGGCCTGTTCGAAGGTGGAAAGTGGCAGTGCGGTGGCAGTCATGGGGTCAGCCTCGGGCAGGGTCAAGGAAGCGCATCCAGCGGCGTTCGGCCAGGCGCAGCAGGCCGACCAGGGCGAAGGACAGCAGCATGTACAGCAGGGCGGCCACGCCGAAGGCCTGGAAGGTGAGGAAGGTGGCGGCGTTGGCGTCGCGGGCCACCTTGAGGATGTCGGCGACGGTGGCGGTGAAGGCCAGTGAGGTGGCGTGCAGCATCAGGATCAGCTCGTTGCTGTAGGCCGGCAGCGAGCGGCGCAGGGCCGCCGGCAACACCAGGAACAGGTTGAGCTTCCAGCCGCGCAGGCCGTAGGCCTGGGCTGCTTCCAATTCGCCGGCGGGCAGGTTGCGGATGGCCCCGGCGAAAATCTCCACGGTGTAGGCGCAGGTGTTGAGCACGAAGGCCAGCAGGGTGCAGTTCAGCGCATTACGGAAAAACTGGTCGAGCAACGCGTGCTCGCGCACCACCTGCAGGCTGTACAGCCCGGTGTAGCAAATCAGCAGCTGGATATACAGCGGCGTGCCGCGGAACACGAAGGTGTACAGCTGCACCGGCAGGCGCAGCCAGGCGTGGCGCGAAACCCGCGCCAGCGCCAGGGGCAGCGACAGGGCAAAGCCCAGCACCATGCTGGCGACGAACAGCCACAGGGTCATGGCCAGGCCCGACAGCCCGCTGCCATCGGTGTACAGGTAGGCCAGGCCGTATTGCTGGAGAAGTTCGATCATCGCGCCAGCTCCTTGATGCCGGTGTTGTAGCGCCGCTCCAGCACCTTCAACAGGTAGTTGGAGAGCACCGTGATCAGCAGGTACACCAGCCCCGCCAGGCACAGGAAGAACAACACGTCATTGGTGGTCTTGCCGGCGTTTTGCGCAGCCTTGACCAGGTCGGCCAGGCCGATGATCGACACCAGCGCGGTGGACTTGAGCAGCACCAGCCAGTTGTTGCCCAGCCCCGGCAGGGCAAAGCGCATCAGTTGCGGGAACAGCACCAGGCAGAAGCGCTGGGCGCGGCTCAGGCCGTAGGCGGTGGCGGCTTCCAGCTGGCCGGCCGGCACGCTGAGAATGGCGCCGCGAAAGGTTTCGGTGAAGTACGCGCCATAGATGAAGCCCAGGGTGATCACCCCGGCGCCGAACGGGTCGATTTCCACGTAGTCCCAGCCCAGCGCCTCGGTGAGGTCGTTGAGCCAGATCTGCATGCTGTAGAAGATCAGCAGGATCAGCACCAGGTCGGGCACGCTGCGGATCAGCGTGGTGTACAGGGTGGCGGGGATGCGCAGGAGCTTGGCGCGGGACAGCTTGGCGCTGGCGCCCAGCAGGCCCAGCAGCAGGCTCAGGGCCAGGGACAGCAGGGCCAGCTTGAGGGTCATCCAGGTGCCTTGGGCCAGCAGCGGGCCGAAGCCTTGCAGGCCGCTTGTGAGGAAGTCAGGCATAGCAGGGGATCTCGCGGTGGATTCATCGCGGGCAAGCCCGCTCCTACAGGCAGTGAAGTTTTCGCAGTTCTGTGGGAGCGGGCTTGCCCGCGAAGAGGCCGGTGGGGGCTCATTCGTTGTAGATGTCCACGTCGCCGACGTACTTCTTCTGGATTGCGGCATAGGTGCCGTCGGCGTGAATCATGGCGATGCCCTTGTCGAGCAGGGCCTTGAGCTCGGGGTCGGTCTTGCGCAGGCCCATGGCGATGTCCAGCGGCAAGGTCGGGTCCTTGATGGCCGGGCCGCTGCGAAAATCGGCGCCCTCGGGCTTGGACAGGAAGTTGAGCTGGGCTTCGAGCTTGTCGGTGACGGTGGCGTCCAGGCGGCCATTCATCAAGTCGGCGTAGTTCTGATCCTGTGCCTGGTAGGCCTTTACCTGCGCGCCCAGCGGGGCGAGCACGGCGCGGGCGTAGGCCTCCTGCAGCGAGCCCTGCAGCACACCCACCTGCTTGCCCTTGAGCGATTCGACGCTGTCGCCGAAGGTGGCCGACTTGCGCACGATCACCGAAGTGGGGCTGAGGAACAGGCGGTTGGTGAAGTCGATCTGTTTTTGCCGCGCCGGGGTGACGGCCATGGACGACATGATGGCGTCGAACTTGCGGGCGCGCAGGGCCGGGATCATGCCGTCGAACTCATTGTGCACCCAGGTGCATTTGACCTGGAGTTTTTCGCAGATGGCGTTGCCCAGCTCGATGTCGAAGCCTTGCAGGCTGCCATCGGCGGCGACGGATTCGAAGGGGGGGTATTCGGGGTACACGCCGAAGCGGATTTCAGTCCATTCCTTGGCCTGGGCCAGGGTGGTGGCGCAGAAGGAAAGCAACAGCACGCCGAAGCGTTTGCGCATGGAAAGCATAGGAGTAGGTCCCTTGGTGTTGTTATTGGATTTGGGGCAGTGCAAGGGTGCAGGGTTGTCGCTGTTGTTGTGGTGACTGCTTGGTCAGGGCTCAGGATGCGCGAGGCAGAGCGGTTTTTTGTGTCGTTTGCCAGCGCGTCGAGGGCCGGATTCGGCTGTTGCGTGAACGCTTGCAGCCGAATCGGCTGTCGCGACATGGATTTATGGAAGTGCGACAGCCGATTCCGTCAGGCCTTCGCTGTACCTGTAGGAGATCACCCAGCCCTTTCGGGCTGCGCTGTCGCGCAGGGAACTGGGCACGAAGCCGCCGCGGCCCCTGTGGGAGCGGGCTTGCCCGCGAACACCGGCGAAGCCGGTGCCAGACACCGCGTCGCCTGCTTCGCGGGCAAGCCCGCTCCCACAGGTCCCTGCTAAATCAATGAATTATGTGCAGTTCTATGAGAGCCGGCTTGCCGGCGATAGCGCCCGCAAGGGCGATGCAAATCTGTGCGGCCGCATCGCCGGCAAGCCGGCTCCTACAGGGGGCGTGTCAGGCTGCGTTGGCCTTGCGCTCGGCCGCCGCCGGGCGCAGCAGCGCGAACAGATCCTTCGGGTTGGCCAACTCCGGCACCAGCGCGATGTCCTCGCCGATATCCAGCGCCTTGGCCACATCCAGCACATAGCGCAGCGCCGAGTAGTCCTCGATGGCAAAGCCCACCGAATCGAACAGGGTCACCTGCGCGGCGTCCTCCCGCCCGGCAGCGCTGCCCTCGACCACCTGCCAGAACTCGGTGGTCGGCGAGCCGGCCGGCAACTGCTGGATTTCGCCTTCGATGCGGCTTTGCGGCTCGTACTCGACGATCACCCGGGCGCGCTCGACGATGTCGCGGTGCAGCTCGGTCTTGCCCGGGCAGTCGCCGCCCACGGCGTTCAGGTGCATGCCCGGCTCGATCATCTCGGGGCTGAGGATGGTGGCGTAGGCCTTGTCGGCGGTTACCGTGGTGACGATGTCGGCGCCGCGCACCGCATCGGCCACGCTGGTGGCGATGCGCAGTTTCAGCTGTGGGTAGCCGGCCAGGTTGGCGGCGAGTTTTTCCGACGCGGCGCAGTCGATGTCGAACAGGCGAACCTCGTCGATACCCAGCAGGGTGTGGAAGGCGATGGCCTGGAATTCGCTTTGCGAGCCGTTGCCGATCAGCGCCATGCTGCGGCTGCCTTCACGGGCCAGGTAGCGGGCGGCCAGGGCCGAGGTGGCGGCGGTGCGAATGGCCGTGGTCAGGGTCATTTCGCTGAGCAGCACCGGCGCGCCGGTGTCGACATCGCCCAGGGCGCCGAAGGCCATTACCGTGAGCAGGCCGTCGTGGGTGTTCTTCGGGTGGCCGTTGACGTACTTGAAGGCGTACAGGTTGGCGTCGGATACCGGCATCAGCTCGATCACCCCGTCTGTCGAATGGTTGGCCAGGCGCGGGCATTTTTCGAAGGCGTGCCAGCGCAGGTAGTCCTGGCGGATGTATTCGGCCATTTCACCAAGGCAGGTGGGCAGGCCTTTGCGGTTGACCAGGCGGGCGAGGGCGGGCACGTCTATATAGCGGGTCATGGTGGTTCTCCTTGGCTGTCAGTGGCGCGAAGGCAGGTGCACTTCGGCGAGCATGCAGCGGGCGCTGCCGCCGCCGATGCGTTCGATATGGTCGATGTTCACCACCAGCGGGCGGCTGTGGCGCTGCACCTGGCGGCGTTGGCCGGCGTCCAGCGAGCCCCAGGCGCTGCGCGACATCACCAGCAGCGGCTGGCCGTCGCGGTCGTGCACCTCGAGCATGTTGCCGGCGAAGCGCTCCAGCTGGTCGAAGCCCAGGGCCAGCAGCTCTTTGCCGGTGTCGCGCAGGGAGCGTTCGAGGGCCTGGCGTTCGTCGGCGTGGGGCAGGGCGTCGAGGCAGGCCACGGCCAGCTGGCGGCCGACGTTCATCATCACGTTGCTGTGGTAGATGGGCGCCTGCTGGCGGTCCACGGCGTGGAACAGGCACAGCTGGTAGTCGAGCTGTTCGGCGAACTGGCGCAGGGCTTGTTCGTGGGTGCGCCCGGAGTGGCAGGCGTAGCTGATGCGGTGTTCGCGGTCCAGCACCATGCTGCCGGTGCCTTCGAGGAACAGGTTGTGCTGCTCCAGCGGGGTGAGGTCGACGGTGCGCTGGATGGCGAAGCGCTCCTCGAGCACTTGCAGCACGCCCTTGCCGCGCTCCAGGCGGCGGTTTTCGCCTTGCATGGGGTAGAGCACCAGGCTGCCGTCGGCGTGGCTGCTCCACCAGTTGTTGGGGAAGATCGAGTCGGGGGTGTGGGGCTCGGGGGTGTCCTGCACCACCAGCACCTCGACGCCGTGCTGGCGCAGGCTGTCGACGTAGCCGTCGAACTCTTCCAAGGCCTTGGCGCTGGCGGCTTGCGGGTCCAGCGGGGCTTGCTGGAAGCGGTTGTTGGCGGCGGTGTCGGGGTTGAAGGCGAACCGCGCCGGGCGAATCATGAGGACGGTATTTGTTGTTTGCATTGGGGCACGCATCCACGGGGGGGGGGCTGTGTGGCCATTGTCCGGTGGATGGCGGGGGAATCCCCGCTGAAGCGGGCGGGGTGGGCAGCGGGGGTGGCTGAAAAGGTGGGTTTGGCAGCGGAATCGGCTGTAGCGGTTTTGGCGCACATCCCCTGTAGGAGATTACCTAGCCCTGCGGGCTGCGCGGTCGCGCAGAGAACTGGTCTCGCAGGTGTACTGTGGCCCCTGTGGGAAGCGGCCTTGCCGGGGCGCCGTCCGGTCGAGATGGGCTGCGCAGCAGCCCCTGCAATTTTGCATGAGACTGAGGCCCTGGGGCCGCTTCGCGCCCCATCTCGACCGGACGGCGCCCCGGCAAGGCCGCTTCCCACAGAGACCGTGTTAAATCAATGAGTTGTAGTTTGTTCTATGAGAGCCGGCCTGAAGGTTGGGAGTATCAGTCTGTGGGCACTCTCCCCTGTTCGCGCAGGCGCTTGTACAGGGTGGTGCGGCTGATACCCAGCACTCGTGCCACCGACGACAGGTTGCCATTGGCCTGGCGTAGCAGTTCGTCGAGGTCTGTAGGGCTTTGGGCCGTGTCAGTTGGCGCCTGGGCTTCGGTGAGGAAGTTCACCGGCAGGTGCTCGAGTTCGATCGGGCCGTTGCCTGCCAAGGCCAACGCCACTTGCATCACGCTGACCAGCTCGCGGATGTTGCCCGGCCATGGGTGGCTTTCGAGCAGGGCCAGAATCGCTGCCGGCAAGCGTTCGGGCTGCCCCGGCTCGCGGTAGCGCCGGTGCACCTGCTGGATCAGCATCCGCCGGTCGCTGCGCTCGCGCAACGGTGGCAATACCAGCGCAAGCCCGGCAATGCGGTAGTAGAGGTCCTGGCGAAAACGCCCGGCGCGCACGTCGGCGGCCAGGTCGCGGTTGCTGGCCGAGACCACGCGAATATCCACCGCCACCGGCTCGCCGCTGCCCAGCGGCTGGATGCTGCGGCTTTGCAGCACGCGCAGCAGGCGGGCCTGGGTGGCCAGGGGCATGTCGCCGATCTCGTCGAGAAACAGCACGCCACCGTCGGCCTTGCGGATCAGCCCGCTGTTGCCTTTATGGTGGGCGCCGGTGAAGGCGCCCTTTTCGTAGCCGAACAGTTCCGACTCCACCAGCTCGGCCGGAATGGCGGCGCAGTTCACCGCGATCAACGGCTGGCGCGCGCGGCTGCTGGCCTGGTGCAGGGCGTTGACGAACACCTCCTTGCCCACGCCGGTTTCGCCCTGCACCAGCAGCGGGATGTCCTTTTCCAGCAGCAGGCCGGCCTGGGCCAGGGCCTTGGCCAACCGTGGGTCGGTGGCCGCGGGCGCTGCCCGTGGCGGTTGCTGGCGCGGGGCGTGCCATTGGCAGTGCAGGCGCTG
This sequence comes from Pseudomonas xanthosomatis, assembly GCF_019139835.1. Taxonomy (NCBI): domain Bacteria; kingdom Pseudomonadati; phylum Pseudomonadota; class Gammaproteobacteria; order Pseudomonadales; family Pseudomonadaceae; genus Pseudomonas; species Pseudomonas xanthosomatis. The sequence continues at coordinate 2,756,093 of NZ_CP077075.1, forward strand.
GCCGCCCTGGGTGTGCAGGGCGAACGGGCGGCCTTCGGGGTGTTCAAGGAGCTGGCGCAGCGGCTGCTGGAACAGGCGCTCCAGGCTTTGCTGGCGCGGGTCGCCGCCCAGCAGGCTGTCGGCGCGGTGGTTGGCGGCTTGCACCTGGCCGCATTCGTCGAACAGCAGCAGGCCGGCCCAGGGGCTGTCGAGGTTGTCGGCGGCGCTGTTGAACCGCAGCTGCCAGTGCTGCGCGCCGGGGCCGCTGAGGATCAGGCGGTTTTCCAGGCTCTGGCTGAGCATGCGCACCAGGCCCAGGGTCTGCGTGGCGGGCAGGTAGCCGTCGCTGGCCACATCGAGCACGCCTACCAGGCGCCGCTCATGGTCGAACAGCGGGGCGGCGGCACTGGCCATGTAGCGGTTCTGGCGCAGGAAGTGCTCGTCCTGGCCGACGTGGATGGCCTCGCCACACACCAGCGCAGTGCCCAGGGCATTGGTGCCCACGCCTTGCTCGCACCAGCTCGCGCCGGGGATAAACGCATGCTGCTGGCGCGGCTCGACGAAGCGCCGGGTGCCCCAGGCTTCCAGCAGGCAGCCACTGGCATCGCCGAGCATCACCAGATGGCTGGCGTTGGCCAGCAGGTGGGCATGGTGCGGCAGCACATCGTCGCGGGTCAGGCGCAGCAGGGCCTGGTGGCGTTCGAGCAGGGCGCTCAGCTCGGCGCCGGTCAGGCAGTCGAAGTCGGGGGCGTGCTGGGGTTGCAGGCCGTGGTCGCGGCAGCGCGCCCAGGAGGCCTGGATCAGTTGGGCATGGGTGGCAGTGGAAGGGGCCATGGGCCTGTCCTGTGTCTTGTTGTTGTTCTTGTTGGTGTTCTACCGGCCGCGTTTGAGTGTCGTTCAGGGTTGTTCAATGTCAAACCCCGGGGTGTTCATTTGTTCAGCGAAGCTGTTCACATCTGAACAAGGCCGCGGGAGTTGCGACGGGCTCAGGGCCGGGCCAGAGCCTGTGCGCCGAACTGGCACGGTTCTGGCTCCGTTCGGCGGACAACAATCAGAAAAGGCGCCGCCATGTCCCTGGTGCTGGAGCAGGTCAGCCGCAGTGTCGATGAACAGGTCTGGATACATGACGCCAGCCTGCGGTTCGAACCCGGCTCGTTCAATGTGTTGCTGGGCCGCACCCTGGCCGGCAAGACCAGCCTGATGCGGCTGATGGCCGGGCTCGACCGCCCGGACCATGGCCGCGTGCTGATGGACGGTGAAGACGTCACCGGCCGCCCGGTGCGTCTGCGCAACGTGTCGATGGTGTATCAGCAGTTCATCAACTACCCCACGCTGACGGTGTTCGAGAACATCGCCTCGCCGCTGCGCCAGGCGCGCATGGCCGAAGCCGAGGTGCAGCGCCGGGTGCGCGAAACCGCGCAGATGCTGCGCATCGAGCCGTACCTTGCGCGCCTGCCGCTGGAGCTGTCGGGCGGGCAGCAGCAACGCACGGCCATGGCCCGGGCGCTGGTCAAGGATGCGTCGCTGATTCTGTTCGACGAGCCGCTGGTCAACCTCGACTACAAGCTGCGCGAGGAGCTGCGCCAGGAACTGCGGGCGCTGTTCGCCGCGCGCAACTGCATTGCCGTGTACGCCACCACCGAGCCCAACGAGGCCCTGGCGCTGGGCGGCACCACCACCTTGCTGCACGAGGGCCGGGTGATCCAGAGCGGGCCCACCGCCGAGGTGTACCAGCGCCCGGGCAGTGTGCTGGCTGCCGAGCTGTTCAGCGAACCGCCGATCAACCTGGTGCCCGGCAGCCTCAGGGGCAATGAGGTGAGCCTGGCGGGTGCGGTGCACTTTGCCCGCAGCGCTGCCCTGCGCGAGCTGCCCGACGGCGATTACCGCTTCGGCATCCGCCCCAGCCACCTCACGCTGGTGCCGTCCGGCGATGACGACCTGGAGCTGTCGGTGCTGGTGGAACTGGCCGAGATCAGTGGCTCGGAAACCTTCCTGCATGTGCGCAACGACCACTGGCGGATGATCCTGCACCTGCCCGGGGTGCACGAGTATCAGGTGGACACGCCGATCCGCGTGTTCATCCCCACCCACAAGCTGTTCCTCTTCGACAGCCGTGATGCGCTGGCGCAGGCCCCGGGGCCGCGCCAGGCGAGGAGTGCCTGATGGCCGAGATCCGCCTGCGCCAGCTGGCCCACAGCTACAGCCGCACCCCGGCCAGCGCCGCCGACTATGCCCTGCACGAGCTCGAGCATGTGTGGGAGCAGGGCGGTGCCTACGCCTTGCTGGGGCCCTCGGGCTGCGGCAAGTCGACCTTGCTCAATATCATTTCCGGGCTGCTCAGCCCGTCCCATGGCGAGGTGCTGTTCGACGGCAAGGCGGTCAACGCCCTGACGCCGCAGCAGCGCAACATCGCCCAGGTGTTCCAGTTCCCGGTGGTGTACGACACCATGAGCGTGTTCGACAACCTGGCCTTCCCCTTGCGCAACCAAGGGCTGGACGAGGCGCGGGTACGGGCGCGGGTGGAGGAGATCGCCGAGGTGCTCGATCTGGCCGCGGTGCTCAAGCGCAAGGCGCGCAACCTCAGCGCCGATGAGAAACAGAAGGTCTCCATGGGCCGTGGGCTTGTGCGTGACGATGTGTCGGCAATCCTGTTCGACGAGCCGCTGACGGTAATCGACCCGCACCTCAAGTGGAAGCTGCGGCGCAAGCTCAAGCAGATCCACGAGCAGTTCAACATCACCATGATCTACGTCACCCACGACCAGCTGGAGGCCTCGACCTTCGCCGACAAGATTGCGGTGATGCACGGCGGGCGCATCGTCCAGTTCGGCACCCCGCGCGAGTTGTTCGAACGCCCGCGGCACACCTTCGTGGGTTACTTCATCGGCAGCCCCGGGATGAACCTGATCGATGTGCGGGCCGAGGCCGACGGGGTGAGTTTCGGCGGCCTGCACCTGCCGTTGCCGGAGGGCCTGCGCGAGCGCCTGGCGGCCACCCCTGGTGGACGCCTGCAGGTGGGTATTCGCCCGGAATTCGTGCAGGTGTGGGAGCAGCCGCTGGTGGAGGCCCATGAGGCGCGGGTGCTGGATGTCGAAGACCTGGGTACCTACCGCATCGTCACCCTGGAGCTGGCTGGGGTGACGCTGAAGGCACGCCTGGGCGAGGATCGCCCGCTGCCCACCGGTACGGCCTGGGTCGGCCTGCCGCCGCAGTGGTTGATGCTGTACCTCGATGACGTACTGCTGGAGGCCGGGCCATGAACAAGGTGCACAACAACAAGGCCTGGTGGCTGGTGCTGCCGGTGTTTGTGCTGGTGGCATTCAGCGCCGTGGTGCCGATGATGACCGTGGTCAACTATTCGGTGCAGGACATCTTCGACGCCTCCAACCGCTACTTCGTCGGCGCCGACTGGTACCGCCAGGTGCTGCGCGACCCGGCCCTGCACGACGCGCTGCTGCGCCAGTTCATCTACTCGGCCTGTGTGCTGGCCATCGAGATCCCGCTGGGCATCGCCATCGCCCTGACCATGCCCACCCGCGGGCGCATGGCGTCGGTGTGCCTGATCGTCATGGCCATCCCGCTGCTGATCCCGTGGAACGTGGTGGGCACCATCTGGCAGATTTTCGGCCGCGCCGACATCGGCCTGATGGGCGCCACCCTGGCCAAGCTGGGCATCAACTACAACTATGCCGGCGACCCGTTCGACGCCTGGGTGACGGTGCTGGTGATGGATGTGTGGCACTGGACCTCACTGGTGGCGCTGCTGTGCTACTCGGGGTTGCGCGCCATCCCTGACGTGTACTACCAGGCCGCGCGCATCGACCGTGCCTCGGGTTGGGCGGTGTTCCGGCATATCCAGTTGCCCAAGCTCAAGAGCGTGCTGCTGATTGCGGTGATGCTGCGCTTCATGGACAGCTTCATGATCTACACCGAGCCGTTCGTGCTCACCGGCGGCGGGCCGGGCAACGCCACCACCTTCCTCAGCCAGACCCTCACGCGCATGGCGGTGGGGCAGTTCGACCTGGGGCCGGCGGCGGCGTTCTCGCTGGTGTATTTCCTGATCATCCTGCTGGTGTCGTGGCTGTTCTACACAGCCATGACCCACGCCGACAAGGAGTAGCGCCATGAGCAAACGCAAGAGCATGGCCCTGGCGCTGTACTTCTTCTTTCTGCTGGTGCCGATCTACTGGTTGCTGAACATGTCGTTCAAGAGCAACACCGAGATCCTTGGCGGGCTGACGCTGTGGCCGCAAGCGTTCACGCTGGACAACTACCGGGTGATCTTCACCGACCCCAGTTGGTACAACGGCTACCTCAACTCGCTGTATTACGTGTGCCTGAACACGGTGATTTCGCTGGCGGTGGCGTTGCCGGCGGCTTATGCGTTCTCGCGCTATCGCTTTTTGGGTGACCGGCACCTGTTCTTCTGGTTGCTGACCAACCGCATGGCGCCGCCTGCGGTGTTCCTGCTGCCGTTCTTTCAGCTGTATTCGTCGATCGGGCTGTTCGACACCCATATCGCCGTGGCGCTGGCCCACTGCCTGTTCAACGTGCCGCTGGCGGTGTGGATTCTTGAGGGCTTTATGTCCGGGGTACCGAAGGAAATCGACGAAACCGCCTACATCGATGGCTACAGCTTCCCGCGCTTCTTCGTGAAAATTTTCGTTCCGTTGATCGGTTCGGGCATCGGTGTCACGGCGTTCTTCTGCTTCATGTTCTCGTGGGTGGAGCTGCTGCTGGCGCGCACCCTGACCTCGGTGAACGCCAAGCCGATCGCGGCGGTGATGACCCGCACGGTGTCGGCTTCAGGTATCGACTGGGGGGTGCTGGCGGCCGCCGGGGTGCTGACCATCCTGCCGGGCATGCTGGTGATCTGGTTCGTGCGCAACCATGTGGCCAAGGGCTTTGCCCTGGGCCGGGTGTAAGGAGGGCGGGTGATGGAGTGGATGGCCTGGACCTTGCCGACCGCGTTGTTCTTTGCCGGGGTCGGGGTGTTGCTGGCGTGCATGACTGTGTTCGAGCTGCGCCGCCCGTGCCTTGAGCGGCGTGGCTTTTTGCCGATCGCCACGACCCGTGGCGACCGTTTGTTCATCGGCCTGCTGGTTAGCGCCTACCTGCACCTGTTGCTGGCGGGGCTGAGCGACGGGCCGTTGTGGGTGGCCTCGCTGCTGTCGCTGGCGTGGCTGGTGGTGGTGCTGCGCTGGGGCTGAACCTGGGCAGGGAGGGTGACCTGTGTGGGAGCGGGCTTGCCCCGCGATGGCGCCCGCACGGGCAACACGAAGGCTTCTTCAATCGGGAGTTCACAATGTTCGATAACAACGACAAACGGCGACATTTGACCCTGGCCGCGCTGCTGGTGCTGGCCGGCGTGCACGGCACGGCCTGGGCCGACCAGTACGAGGACGCGGCAAAAAAATGGATCGGCAGCGAGTTCAAGCCTTCCACCCTGAGCGCCGAGCAGCAGCTCGACGAGCTCAAGTGGTTCATCAAGGCCGCCGAACCGTTCCGTGGCATGAAGATCAATGTGGTGTCGGAAACCCTCACCACCCACGAGTACGAGTCCAAGGTGCTGGCCAAAGCCTTCAGCGAGATCACCGGCATCCAGCTGACCCACGACCTGCTGCAGGAAGGCGATGTGGTGGAGAAGCTGCAGACGCAGATGCAGTCGGACAAGAACATCTACGACGGTTGGGTCAACGACTCTGACTTGATCGGCACGCACTTTCGCTACGGCAAGGTGGAGTCGATCACCGACATGATGGCCAACGAGGGCAAGAACTTCACCTCGCCGACCCTGGACCTGAAGGACTTCATCGGCATCTCCTTCACCACTGCGCCGGACGGCAAGGTGTACCAGCTGCCCGACCAGCAGTTCGCCAACCTGTACTGGTTTCGCGCCGACTGGTTCGAGCGGCCCGAGCTGAAAGCCAAGTTCAAGGAAAAGTACGGCTACGAGCTGGGCGTGCCGGTGAACTGGTCGGCCTATGAGGATATCGCCAAGTTCTTCAGCGAGGACGTGAAGGAGATCGACGGCAAGCGGGTGTACGGCCACATGGACTACGGCAAGAAGGACCCGTCGCTCGGCTGGCGTTTCACTGATGCCTGGTTCTCCATGGCCGGTGGCGGCGACAAGGGCCTGCCCAACGGCCTGCCGGTGGACGAATGGGGTATTCGCGTGGAGGACTGCCACCCGGTGGGCTCCAGCGTGACCCGTGGTGGTGACACCAACGGCCCGGCGGCGGTGTTCGCTACCCAGAAGTACGTGGACTGGATGCGTGCCTATGCGCCCAAGGAAGCCCAGGGCATGACCTTCTCCGAGTCCGGGCCGGTGCCGGCCCAGGGCAACATCGCCCAGCAGATCTTCTGGTACACCGCCTTTACCGCCGACATGACCAAGCCGGGGCTGCCGGTGGTCAACGCCGACGGCACGCCGAAGTGGCGCATGGCGCCGTCGCCCAAGGGGCCGTACTGGGAGGAGGGGATGAAGCTTGGCTACCAGGACACCGGCTCCTGGACCTTCTTCAAATCGACCCCGGAGAAGCAGCGCCTGGCGGCTTGGCTGTATGCGCAGTTCGTGACGTCCAAGACCGTGTCGCTTAAAAAGACCATCGTCGGCCTGACGCCGATCCGCGAGTCGGACATCAACTCCCAGGCCATGACTGACCTTGCGCCCAAGCTGGGCGGGTTGGTGGAGTTCTACAGAAGCCCGGCACGGGTGCAGTGGACGCCCACCGGCACCAACGTGCCGGACTACCCACGGTTGGCGCAGTTGTGGTGGAGCCATATCGCCGAGGTGGCCAGTGGCGAGAAAACCCCGCAAGAGGCGCTGGATGGGTTGGCTCGCGATCAGGACCGCATGATGGAGCGCCTGCAGCGTTCCAACGCCCAGGCCACCTGTGCGCCCAAGCTCAACCCCGAGCGTGATGCGCAGTACTGGTTCGACCAACCGGGGGCGCCGAAGCCCAAACTTGCCAACGAGAAGCCCCAGGGCGAGACGGTGAGCTACAACGAGCTGCTCAAGTCGTGGGAGGCGATGCGCAAGTGATCGGCCAGGGCTGAGCAAGCCGGCTCCTACAGGTACAGCGCAGGCCTGAAGGTTATGCGCTCACTGTGGGAGCGGGCTTGCCCGCGAAGAGGCCGGCAAAGCCACAACACAAACCACAGGCAAAAAAAACGGCACCTGCCTGAGGTGCCGTTTTTTGTCCACGCCGTCGTGCTTACTTGTGCAGCTCTTCAGCCGCATACAGCGTGTTTTCCAGCAGGCACGCCCGGGTCATCGGGCCAACGCCGCCCGGCACCGGGGTGATCCAGCCGGCGCGGGGCAGGGCGGTCTCGTAGACCACATCGCCCACCAGCTTGCCGTCTTCCTGGCGGTTGATGCCCACGTCGATGACGATGGCGCCTTCCTTGACCCACTCACCCTTGACCAGGCCCGGCTTGCCGGCGGCAACCACCAGCAGGTCGGCGCGGCCGACGTGGCCGGCGAGGTCTTTGGTGAAGCGGTGGCAGACGGTGATGGTGCAGCCGGCCAGCAGCAGCTCCATGGCCATGGGGCGGCCAACGATGTTGGAGGCGCCGACGATCACTGCGTTCATGCCGTACAAGTCCTGGCCGGTGCTTTCCAGCAGGGTCATGATGCCCTTCGGGGTGCACGGGCGCAGCAGCGGGATGCGCTGGGCCAGGCGGCCGATGTTGTAAGGGTGGAAGCCGTCGACGTCTTTGTCGGGGCGGATGCGCTCGAGCAGCAGGGAGGCGTCCAGATGCGCCGGCAGCGGCAGCTGCAGCAGGATGCCGTCGACGGCCGGGTCGTCGTTGAGGCGGTCGATCAGGTCGGTCAGGGCTTGCTGCGTGGTATCGCTGGGCAGGTCGAACGCTTGCGAGATGAAGCCGACTTCCTCGCAGTCCTTGCGCTTGTGCGATACATAGACTTGAGAGGCCGGGTCGGTACCGACCAGGATCACAGCCAGGCCTGGGGTACGCAGGCCCTGCTGGCGGCGCTCGGCGACACGTTGGGCGATCTGCTTGCGCAGGTTGGCGGCGATCGCCTTGCCATCGATAAGGTGTGCAGTCATAGACGCGTGATTAACCATCGAGAGAGGAACATGAAGAAGCGCGCATTCTCGCACGACACGGCGCAAGGGCAAAGGCGCGTGGTCGGGCAAATTCCCTAACCCCTTCAATAATTTAAATTTTTTAGAGAAAGGTGTTGACGGGTCAGAGGGTCGTCTATAAGATTCGCCGCACTTGTCGGGCACTGCCTGGCACGGGTTGGCAAAGTTGGTTTGTTCCAACTGTACGCTTAAGCGCCCGTAGCTCAGCTGGATAGAGCATCCGCCTTCTAAGCGGATGGTCGCAGGTTCGAGTCCTGCCGGGTGCGCCATTAAGGCCTGGGCAAGTAAGCAGTACCGCAATATGGTGGGCGTAGCTCAGTTGGTAGAGCGCTGGATTGTGATTCCAGTTGTCGTGGGTTCGATTCCCATCGTCCACCCCAGATTCTGCAGAGGCGCCTCGATTGAACGATCCGGCGCCTTTGTTTTTGAGTTGCATGCGGACGTGGTGAAATTGGTAGACACACTGGATTTAGGTTCCAGCGGCGCAAGCTGTAAGAGTTCGAGTCTCTTCGTCCGCACCATGTTTCTGTGAAGTTGTAGGTGTTGTACCGCGTTATGGTGGGCGTAGCTCAGTTGGTAGAGCGCTGGATTGTGATTCCAGTTGTCGTGGGTTCGATTCCCATCGTCCACCCCATATTTTTCGAAGGCGCCTTGGTCGTGAGACCGGGCGCCTTTGTCGTTTCTGGCGTTCGCGCTTTTCGGTCTCTGGTGGCCGTGTAATAAAAGCTGATAAATTTTAGCCGGTTTAGCGTCCGGCAGTAGTTGTCGGCAGAGGAATAGCGCAAATGATCGCAAAAGAAGCGCGCCAGGCCCTGGCGCTGCAACGGTTCGCCGAACAAAACCCGCAATTGCTCGAGGAGGTCCGCGAACTGGATGCCCGTGAGCAGGCCCAGCAGATCGAGTGGGCGTTCGAGGATGCCGCCGACGAGCAGGGCGTGCAGCCCTGGGAGTACGCGTTGCAGCTGATCGCCGAATCGCCTGAGCAATTAAAGGCCATGCGTATGGAAACCCATCGCGAGGTGGCCGAGGCGCTGGGGCTGGAGTGGGAAGAGTATTGCCAGTTCAATGAGATTGAGCCGGAGTAGGGGTTGTGTGAGGGCTTTCGCCGGGCACTTGAAGATTTTCACGCCATCCCCCTTGAAAACCCTGAAAAAAATCCCATATCCCAGCCAGCTGTTGTTTGTTTGACAAGGTTTTGCAACTGCGCGCCATCAACGCCGCCGCGCAGTCACTGTTTGAACAGGCTCGACGCCACGGGGCGCGGGCCTTCCAGGGAAATCGACCGGCGTAGATAACCGACAATCCGGGTGGGGTGACTTCTGCTGCATGAGTCACTAGAATGCTTGCCCTTGATTCTGGAGTCGGGCTATCGCCGGCTAACGTCTGTGCAACGAGGAATATCCATGCAAGTTTCTGTTGAAAACACTTCCGCTCTCGAGCGCCGCATGACCATCGCCGTTCCGGCCGAGCGCGTCGAGAACGAAGTCAACAAGCGTCTGCAGCAGACTGCCAAGCGCGCCAAGGTTGCCGGCTTCCGCCCAGGCAAGGTGCCAATGAGCGTGATCCGCCAGCGTTTCGAAGCTGACGCCCGTCAGGAAGCCTTCGGTGATCTGGTCCAGGCCTCCTTCTACGAAGCCATCGTCGAACAAAAACTGAACCCGGCCGGCGCCCCAGCCGTTGAGCCCAAGTCGTTCGAAAAAGGCAAGGACCTCGAGTTCGTTGCCATCTTCGAAGTCTTCCCGGAGTTCACCGTTGCCGGTTTCGACTCGATCGCCGTGGAGCGCCTGAGCGCCGAGGTGGCTGACGCCGACCTGGACAACATGCTGGAAGTGCTGCGCAAGCAGAACACCCGTTTCGAAACCGTCGAGCGCGCTGCTCAGAGCGACGACCAGGTCAACATCGACTTCGTCGGTAAGGTTGACGGCGAAGTGTTCGCCGGTGGTTCGGCCAAGGGCACCCAGCTGGTACTGGGCTCCGGCCGCATGATCCCGGGCTTCGAAGATGGCCTGGTTGGCGCCAAGGCCGGTGAAGAGCGCGTTGTCAACGTGACCTTCCCAGAGGACTACCAGAACCTCGACCTGGCTGGCAAAGCCGCCGAGTTCACCATTACCGTCAACAGCGTTTCGGCCCCTGCGCTGCCAGAACTGAACGAAGAGTTCTTCGCCCAGTTCGGTATCAAAGAGTCGACCCTGGAAGGCTTCCGCACCGAAGTTCGCAAGAACATGGAGCGTGAACTGCGCCAGGCCATCAAGGCCAAGGTCAAGAATCAGGTCATGGACGGTCTGCTGGCCGCCAACCCGATCGAAGTGCCGAAAGCCCTGCTGGAAAACGAAGTCAACCGTCTGCGCGTGCAGGCTGTTCAGCAGTTCGGTGGCAACATCAAGCCTGAGCAACTGCCGGCCGAGCTGTTCTCCGAGCAAGCCAAGCGCCGCGTGGTGCTGGGCCTGATCGTCGCCGAAGTGGTCAAGCAGTTCGACCTGAAGCCGGACGAAGCCGAAGTGCGCAAGGTCATCGAGGAAATGGCTTCGGCCTACCAAGAGCCTGAGCAGGTCGTTGCCTGGTACTACAAGAACGACCAGCAACTGAACGAAGTTCGTTCGGTTGTACTGGAAGAACAAGTTGTAGATACTGTTCTGCAGAAAGCGACTGTGACAGACAAGTCGGTTTCGTACGAAGAGGCCGTCAAGCCAGCACAGGCACCTGCCGAAGCTGAGTAACAGGCTTCTCTCGTAAGAAACCTCCACAAGCCAGCCTTCGCGCTGGCTTGTGCGTATTCAAGCCATGACTATTTGGGAGTGAGCGCAGGACATGTCCCGCAATTCTTATATTCAGCAGAGCTCTGACATCCAGGCCGCAGGCGGCCTGGTCCCGATGGTTATCGAGCAGTCCGCCCGTGGCGAACGCGCCTACGACATCTATTCGCGCCTCTTGAAGGAGCGGGTGATCTTCCTGGTCGGCCCTGTAGAGGACTACATGGCCAACCTGGTAGTGGCGCAGCTGCTGTTCCTTGAAGCGGAAAACCCGGACAAGGATATCCATCTGTACATCAACTCGCCGGGCGGTTCGGTGACTGCGGGCATGTCGATCTACGACACCATGCAGTTCATCAAGCCGGACGTCTCGACCATCTGCATCGGCCAGGCCTGCAGCATGGGTGCCTTCCTGCTCGCCGCTGGTGCGGCCGGCAAGCGCCACTGCCTGCCGAACTCGCGGGTGATGATTCACCAGCCGCTGGGCGGCTTCCAGGGTCAGGCCACCGACATCGAGATCCACGCCCAGGAAATCCTCAACATCAAGGCGCGCCTGAACGAGCTGCTGGCCCACCACACCGGCCAGGATCTGGAGACCATCAAGCGCGACACCGAGCGTGACAACTTCATGAGCGCCCAGCGCGCGGCCGAGTACGGCCTGATCGACTCGGTTTACGACAAGCGGCAACTGGCATCCTGAAGCAATGCGCCAGAGCGGGCGGGCGCAGATTGCGCCCACCCGCGGACTTGAAAAAGCCAGCGATTGCCTTCATCTTGTGTTTCAAGCCTACCGGATTGGATCGATCGAATGACTGACACCCGTAACGGCGAGGACAGCGGCAAATTGCTCTATTGCTCCTTCTGCGGCAAAAGCCAGCACGAAGTGCGCAAGTTGATTGCCGGCCCCTCGGTATTTATCTGCGACGAGTGCGTCGACCTGTGCAACGACATCATCCGTGAGGAGGTGCAGGAAGCCCAGGCCGAGAGCAGCGCGCACAAACTACCCTCGCCGAAAGAAATCAGCACAATCCTGGACCAGTACGTCATTGGTCAGGAGCGCGCGAAAAAGGTGCTTGCCGTAGCGGTGTACAACCACTACAAGCGCCTGAACCAGCGTGACAAGAAGGGCGACGAAGTCGAACTCGGCAAGAGCAACATCCTGCTGATCGGGCCTACCGGCTCGGGCAAGACCCTGCTCGCCGAAACCCTTGCACGCCTGTTGAACGTACCGTTCACCATCGCCGACGCCACTACCCTGACCGAAGCCGGTTACGTGGGTGAGGACGTCGAGAACATCATTCAGAAACTGCTGCAAAAGTGCGACTACGACGTGGAAAAGGCCCAGATGGGCATTGTCTACATCGACGAGATCGACAAGATTTCGCGCAAGTCGGACAACCCGTCCATCACCCGTGACGTATCGGGCGAGGGTGTGCAGCAGGCGCTGTTGAAGCTGATCGAAGGCACCGTGGCCTCCGTGCCGCCCCAGGGTGGGCGCAAGCACCCGCAACAGGAATTCCTGCAGGTTGATACCCGCAATATCCTGTTCATTTGCGGTGGCGCCTTCTCGGGCCTGGAAAAGGTCATCCAGAACCGCTCCACCAAGGGTGGCATCGGTTTTGGTGCTGAAGTACGCAGCAAGGAAGAGGGCAAGAAGGTCGGCGAATCGCTGCGCGAAGTCGAGCCGGACGATCTGGTCAAGTTTGGCCTGATTCCCGAGTTTGTCGGTCGTCTGCCGGTGCTGGCCACCCTCGACGAGCTTGATGAAGCTGCGCTGATGCAGATTCTCACCGAGCCGAAGAACGCCCTGACCAAGCAGTACGCCAAGCTGTTCGAAATGGAGAGCGTCGACCTTGAGTTCCGCAGCGATGCGCTCAAGGCCGTTGCGCGCAAGGCCCTGGAGCGCAAAACCGGCGCCCGTGGCCTGCGTTCCATCCTCGAAGGCGTGTTGCTTGACACCATGTACGAGATTCCTTCGCAGAAGGAAGTCAGCAAGGTGGTGATCGACGAGAGCGTCATCGAAGGCACTTCGCAGCCGCTGCTGATCTACGAGAACAGCGAGCCGCAAGCCAAGGCCGCCCCCGACGCCTGATCGGGCAAGGGTAGCCACTCAGAAAGGGGCCTTCGGGCCCCTTTTTGCATTTCGTGGACTCGGCGCTTGTAATTTCAAATTGCTGCCCCCACATTAGCCCCAAGCACCATTTCCACCGGTTTCCGGCCACAAGGCCGCTGTAGAGGCGAAATCATGAAGACCACCCTCGACTTGCCTCTTTTGCCATTGCGCGACGTTGTCGTCTATCCGCACATGGTCATCCCACTGTTCGTGGGGCGTGAGAAGTCCATCGAAGCCCTCGAGGCGGCGATGACGGGCGAGAAGCAGATCCTCCTGCTGGCCCAGAAGAACCCTGCCGACGACGATCCGGGCGAAGACGCCCTGTACCGCGTCGGTACCATCGCCACCGTGCTGCAACTGCTCAAGCTGCCTGATGGCACCGTCAAGGTGCTGGTCGAGGGCGAGCAGCGCGGTGCGGTCGAGCGCTTCAACGAGGTTGAGGGGCACGTGCGTGCCGAAGTCAGCCTGATCGACGAAACCGAGGCCGCCGAGCGCGAGTCCGAGGTGTTCGTGCGCACCCTGCTGTCGCAGTTCGAACAGTACGTGCAACTGGGCAAGAAAGTCCCGGCCGAGGTTCTGTCTTCGCTGAACAGCATCGAGGAGCCGGGCCGCCTGGTCGACACCATGGCCGCGCACATGGCCCTGAAGATCGAGCAGAAGCAGGAAATTCTCGAGATCGTCGACCTGCAGGCCCGCGTCGAGCACGTGCTGGCCCTGCTGGACGCCGAAATCGACCTGCTGCAGGTGGAAAAGCGCATCCGCGGCCGGGTCAAGAAGCAAATGGAGCGCAGCCAGCGCGAGTACTACCTGAATGAGCAGATGAAGGCCATTCAGAAGGAGCTCGGCGACGGCGACGAAGGCCACAACGAAATCGAAGAGCTGAAAAAGCGCATCGATGCCGCTGGCCTTCCGAAAGACGCCCTGACCAAGGCCCAGGCCGAGCTGAACAAGCTCAAGCAGATGTCGCCGATGTCGGCCGAGGCCACCGTGGTGCGTTCGTACCTCGACTGGCTGGTGCAGGTACCGTGGAAGGCCCAGAGCAAGGTGCGCCTGGATCTGACCAAGGCCGAAGAGATCCTCGATTCCGACCACTACGGCCTGGAAGAGGTGAAAGAGCGCATCCTCGAATACCTCGCCGTGCAAAAGCGCGTGAAGAAGATCCGCGGCCCGGTGCTGTGCCTGGTCGGCCCGCCTGGTGTGGGCAAGACCTCGCTGGCCGAGTCGATCGCCGCTGCCACCAACCGCAAGTTCGTGCGCATGGCCCTGGGCGGCGTGCGTGACGAGGCCGAGATTCGTGGCCACCGCCGTACCTACATCGGCTCGATGCCGGGCCGGCTGATCCAGAAGATGACCAAGGTGGGTGTACGCAACCCGCTGTTCCTGCTCGACGAGATCGACAAGATGGGCAGCGACATGCGTGGCGACCCGGCCTCGGCGCTGCTGGAGGTGCTCGACCCCGAGCAGAACCACAATTTCAACGACCACTACCTGGAAGTCGACTTCGACCTCTCGGACGTGATGTTCCTGTGCACCTCGAACTCGATGAACATCCCGCCGGCGCTGCTCGACCGCATGGAAGTCATCCGCCTGCCGGGTTACACCGAAGACGAGAAGATCAACATCGCGGTCAAGTACCTGGTACCCAAGCAGGTCAAGGCCAACGGCCTGAAAAAGGACGAGCTGGAGGTGGATGTCACCGCGATCCGCGACATCATCCGCTACTACACCCGCGAAGCCGGTGTGCGTGGCCTGGAGCGCCAGATCGCCAAGGTCTGCCGCAAGGTGGTCAAGGAGCACACCGGGCAGAAGCAGGTGAAGGTCAAGGTCACCGGCGAGCAGCTCGAGCACCTGCTGGGCGTGCGCAAGTTCCGTTACGGGCTGGCTGAACAGCAAGACCAGATCGGCCAGGTGACCGGCCTTGCCTGGACGCAAGTGGGCGGCGAACTGCTGACCATCGAGTCGGTGGTCATCCCTGGCAAGGGTCAATTGATCAAGACAGGCTCGCTAGGCGACGTCATGGTCGAGTCGATCACCGCCGCGCAAACCGTGGTGCGTAGCCGCGCGAAAAGCCTGGGGATCGCTGCAGACTTCCACGAAAAGCACGACGTTCACATCCACATGCCCGAAGGCGCCACCCCCAAGGATGGCCCGAGCGCGGGTATTGGCATGTGCACCGCACTGGTGTCGGCCCTGACCCAGATCCCGGTGCGCGCAGACGTTGCGATGACCGGCGAAATCACCCTGCGCGGCCAGGTACTGGCCATTGGCGGGTTGAAGGAAAAACTGCTGGCGGCACACCGTGGCGGCATCAAGACGGTGATCATCCCTGAGGAGAATGTTCGCGACCTCAAGGAAATTCCGGAAAATATCAAACAGGATCTTCAAATCAAACCGGTCAAATGGATTGACGAAGTCCTCCAAATTGCGCTGCAATACGCCCCGGAGCCCTTGCCAGATGTGGCTCCTGAGATTGTCGCGAAAGATGAAAAGCGCGACGGCGATGCTAAGGAAAGAATCAGCACGCACTAGTACGTATTTCGTTGGGGGGCGTTGGTTGACAGCTTTTTCGGGGCCTTGCTATAAAGCGGCACGCCAAATGTCACCAGGCCACCTAACGCTCGTTTCATAAGCTTTTCATTACATACTTAGAAACAAACTCAATAGAGATATAAGGGGACTTAGAGTGAACAAGTCGGAACTGATTGACGCTATCGCCGTATCTGCTGACATTTCCAAAGCTGCCGCTGGCAAAGCTCTGGACGCTGTCATCGACTCCGTGACCGGTGCCCTGAAAGCAGGCGACGACGTCGTTCTGGTTGGCTTCGGTACCTTCTCGGTCAAAGAGCGCGCAGAGCGCACCGGCCGTAACCCGCAAACCGGCAAGGCGATCAAGATCGCTGCTGCCAAGGTTCCAGGTTTCAAGGCTGGCAAAGGCCTGAAAGACGCCGTCAACTAAGTCGTCTTTCAGCCGGCCAGGGCTTGCCCCGGCCGACCGCGTGACGGCGGGTCGCAAACGTTCCCGCTGGCACGCTCGCTTCGAGAAGGCGCATCCACTGGATGCGCCTTTCTTCTATCAGGACTCTACCCACGCTCCGCGGTTGTCGACGCAGTGGTACAACCGTTTCTGGGGGACGCATGCTGCAGAATATCCGGGACAATTCACAAGGTTGGATTGCCAAGACCATCATTGGCCTCATCGTCGTACTGATGGCGCTGACTGGCTTCGAGGCCATTTTCCAGGCCGCCAGCCACAGCCAGGACGCCGCCAAGGTGAACGGCCAGACCATCAGCCAGAACGAGCTGAGCCAGGCCGTCGACATGCAGCGCCGCCAGCTGATGCAACAGCTGGGCAAGGACTTCGACCCGGCCCTGCTCGACGAGAAAATGCTGCGCGAAGCCGCGCTCAAGGGGCTGATCGACCGCAAGCTGCTGTTGCAGGGCGCCGAAGACGCCAAGTTCGCTTTCTCCGAAGCCGCGCTGGATCAACTGATCCTGCAGACGCCCGAATTCCAGGTTGATGGCAAGTTCAGTGCCGAGCGTTTCGACTCGGTGATTCGCCAGATGGGCTACGGCCGCATGCAGTTCCGCGAGATGCTCGCCCAGGAAATGCTCATCGGCCAGCTGCGCACCGGCCTTGCCGGCAGCAGCTTCGTCACTGACAAGCAGGTGGAGGCCTTCGCCCGCCTGGAGAAGCAGACCCGCGATTTCGCCTCGCTGACCTTCAAGGCCGACCCGGCCGCGATCAAGGTGGGCGACGATGAGGTCAAGGCGCACTATGACCAGCACGCCAAGGAGTTCATGACCCCCGACCAAGTGGTCATCGACTACATCGAGCTGAAGAAGGCGGCCTTCTTCGACCAGGTCAAGGTCAACGATGACGAGCTCAAGGCCCTGTACGAGAAGGAAATTGCCAACCTCGCCGAGCAGCGTCGTGCAGCGCACATCCTGATCGAGGTCAACGACAAGACCAGCGATGCCCAGGCCAAGGCGCGCATCGAAGAAATCCAGCAGCGCCTGAACAAGGGTGAAGACTTCGCCAAGCTGGCCAAGGAGTTCTCCCAGGACCCGGGCTCGGCCAGCGCTGGCGGCGACCTGGGCTTCGCCGGCCCCGGCGTTTACGACCCTGCCTTCGAAGAAGCCCTGTACAAGCTGAACAAGGACCAGGTATCGGCCCCGGTGCATACCGAATATGGCTACCACCTGATCAAGCTGCTGGGTGTCGAAGCGCCGGACGTACCGAGCTTCGCCAGCCTGAAAGACAAGCTGACCCACGAGCTGAAGACCCAGCAGGTGGAGCAGCGCTTCGTCGAGGCCACCAAGCAGCTCGAAGACGCCGCCTTCGAAGCCTCCGACCTGGCCCAGCCGGCCCAGGACCTGGGCCTGAAGGTGCACACTTCGGCGCCGTTCGGCCGCGAGGGTGGCGAGGGCGTGACTGCCAACCGCGCCGTGGTACAGGCCGCGTTCAGCGAAGAAGTCATGGATGAGGGCGCCAACAGCAACGGCATCGAGCTGGATCCGGAAACCGTGGTGGTGCTGCGCGTCAAGGAACACCGCAAGCCTGAGCAACTGCCGCTCGAGGCCGTGGCCAGGAACATCAGCCAGCAGCTGGCCAAGGACAAGGCGACTGCCGAACTCAAGGCCAAGGCCGACAAGCTGGTCGCCGGCCTGCGTGACGGTTCGGTCAAGCCTGCCAGCCAGAGCTGGAAGGTGCAGGAAGCGGCTACCCGTGGCCAGGACGGTATCGACCCGGCCGAGCTGCAGGCAGTGTTCCGCCTGGGCAAGCCTGAGTCCAAGGACAAGCCGGTGTACGGCAGTGTGGTGCTGGGTGATGGCAGCCTGGTTGTGCTGCAGCTCAGGGGCGTCAACGAAGGCGCTGCCGCCACCGACGAAGAGAAAGCGCAGATCCGCCGCTACCTCGCTTCGCGTGCCGGTTCGCAAGACTTCGCGGCGTTCCGCAAGCAACTGGAAGCCAAGGCTGACGTCACTCGCTACTGAGTACCCCAGCCACCACGAAACAGGCCGCGCAAGCGGCCTGTTTCGTTTCTGCAGTTCAGAAGCGCCACACACATGACCCTGTAGGAGATCACCCAGCCCTTTCGGGCTGCGCGGTCGCGCAGAAAACTAGTCTCGCAGATGCACCGTGGTCCCTGTGGGAAGCGTGTTAAATCAATGAGTTGTAGTTTGTTCTATGAGAGGCGGCCTTCACCCTACCGCCTCACCCCCTCATGGCTATCCAGCGTATCCCGCGCAATCTCACGCCCCAGGGCAATCAGCTCCGGCGCCTTGTAGAACTCGAAGAACCGGCATACCCGCTTGGGTACGTTGATCAGCACGTCCGGTGGGTAGCCGGCAATCTTGTACTGCGCAAGCGACGTTTGCATCACCTCGAAACTCTGGTTGATCAAATCCAGCAGTGACGCCGGCCCCACGTTGTCGATGATGAAAGAGCCGGTGGCCGACTTCGGCGCGCCTTCGCTTTGCGGTGCCGCCGCCGGTTGCTGAGCCTCAGGCTTGGCGCCGTCGGCCAGCCAAGGGTTGGGTGACGCCATGCCTTCGGCGTTGATCTCCTGGTCCAGGCGCAGCAACTGCTCGGCAGGCTTGCGGCGGAACGGCATGCGCGAGCCCAGCGAACTGATCAGCGCATCGAAACGCATACGGAACGCCGCTGGCCGTTCGATCACCGGCAACTGGTACTGCTTCTGGTTGGTGGCGTTGAGGTTGACCGCGATGATCAGGTCGCAATGGCTGGACACCACCGGCACAATCGGCAGCGGGTTGAGGATGCCGCCGTCGACCAACATGCGGTTGCCTTGCACCACCGGGGTGAACAGGCTGGGGATCGCCGCCGAGGCACGCATGGCCTGGTGCAGGCAGCCTTCCTGGAACCAGATCTCCTGCTGGTTGGTGAGGTCGGCAGCCACCGCCGTGTAGGGGATGCGCAGCTGTTCGATGTTGATCTCACCGACGATCTTGCGAATTTGCCCGAACACCTTGTCGCCGCGGATGGCACCCAGGCGAAAGCTCACATCCACCAGGCGCAGCACGTCGAGGTAGTCCAGGCTCTCGATCCAGCTGCGGTATTCGTCGAGCTTTCCGGCGGCGTAAATACCGCCGATCACCGCCCCCATTGAGCACCCGGCGATGCAGGCGATCTCGTAGCCGCGCCGCTCGATTTCTTCGATCACACCGATGTGTGCATACCCCCGGGCACCGCCCGATCCCAATACTAGCGCTACACGTTTGCTCATGTTTTCCCCCGGTAGCTGTGCAACCATGGTCCAACAATGCACCCATCGCCCCCTGTGCTTCAATGTAGCCCGCGCTGAACTACGCTGAGCAGGGCACTTTTCAGCTGTTGTACCGTCGAACGGCCATACCGTTTCCCTTCTTCGAGGTTACCCCCATGAAAGCCTGGATTGCCCTTCCCCTGATTGCCCTGGCCCTGGCTGGCTGCGCTGGCAAGACGGCTTATCGCGAAAGTTGCGCGACGCAGCTCGATGCCGCCTGGAAGGAACTGGACCTGGCCAAGGCCGAAGGTTTCGCCGGTGCTGTGAGCTACTCCAAGGCCCTGTCGCTGCTGACCGGTGCCAAGACCCAGCAGCAGTTCGAAGGTTATGAAAGCTGCACGGCCAAGGCCGAAAAAGCCCGCTTCTACATCCGTGAGTCCCGCGCCGGCCGTTGACCTGGGAGGTCTCTATGCCCGCCATGCTCGACCATGTGGTAGCCCAGGTGCTGGCCGTGCAGGTGCGTCTGCTGGCCTGCCGCGAACGCCTGGTGGCCAACACCGACAGCGAAGCGCTGCATGACCTGCGTATCGCCCTGCGGCGCCTGCGCAGCCTGTTGCGCCCGCTACGGGGCCTGCCAGGGGTGGACCAGCTGGAGGAGGCGGCGAAGTCCCTCGGCACCCTGACCACGCCGCTGCGTGACCGTGAGGTGCTGGCGGCCCAGTTGGTCGCCCGTGGCCACCTGCTGGCCGGGCAACGGCGCCTGGAGGGCAGGGCGGGTACCTTCGCCAGCGTAGCGGCCAGCCCCCAGCTCAAGCGGGTGCTGCTGATTCTCGATGCGTTTCCGTTGTTCCTGCGGGCATCCGATCGCGAGGGCCTGGCCGAGCGGCTGCGCCAGCGCATCGACAAGCGCCTGGAAAAGCAATGGAACAAGCTTGCCGAGGCGCTGCAGGACCCGGCCCACGATCGTCATCGCCTGCGCCTGCTGATCAAGCGGGTACGCTACGGCGACGATTCCTACCCGCAACTCGAGCATGCCGGCAAAAAGCTGCAGCGCCTTCTGAAAAAAGCCCAGGGTGATTTGGGTGACTGGCACGACCGCCTGCAGTGGCTGTTGCAGGTGCGCGACCACCCTGACCTGGCAGGCTGCAAGGTGGCTTGGGAGCACGAACTGCACGCAGCCGAGGGCAAGTCGGATTTGACCCTCGACGCGCTGCACAAGGCGCTGGAGCGCCGATAGCCCCTGCAAATGACCGATATACGGGCTGCCGCTGCAGTAACGGCTGGTTAAGATCGAGCTTTTGCGCAGGAGCCAAGCCCTTATGAACTTCACCGAGTTGCTCGCAGCGGCGCGCGCCCACCCTGACGCAGTCAGCGTACCGGCCGACTGGGCCCAGGGCCGGGCGGTATTCGGCGGGCTGATGGCGGCCATGCTGCACGAGGCCATGCGCCTGAAACTGGCCGATGACCGCCCGGTGCGCTCGCTGGCCATCACCTTCGTTGGCCCGGCGGCGCCGGAGGTGCCTATCAGTCTGGAAGTCGAGGTACTGCGCGAGGGCAAGGCGGTCAGCACCTTGCTTGGCCGGGCGGTGCAGAACGGCCAGGTGGTGACCTTGGTGCAGGGTAGCTTCGGTGCCGGCAGGCCGTCGGTGGTCGCTGTCGAGGCGTTGCCGGCGGCAGCTCTGAAGCCGCTTGAACAAGCCGCACCCGAGCTGCCCTTCATCAAGGGGGTCACACCGGAGTTCATGCGTCATGTGGCCTTGCGCTGGGCCGTGGGCGGGTTGCCGTTCAGTGGCAATGCGTCACGCCAGATGGGCGGCTGGGTGCGCCTGCGCGATGTCGCCGAAGCGCCGGCGCAGGCTGCTCACGTGCTGGCCCTGGTGGACGCCTGGCCCCCCAGCCTGCTGCCGCACCTCAAGCAGCCTGCGGCTGGCAGTACGCTTACCTGGACCATCGAGTTCATCCAGCCCGCACCGGCGCTGTCGACTTTGGACTGGTGCCGCTACGTAGTGGAAACCCAACATGCCCGCGATGGCTACGGGCATGCGGCTGCGGCGCTGTGGACCGCAGAAGGGGAGTTGGTGGCGCTGAGCCGACAGACCGTCACCGTGTTTGCCTGATCAGCGCACCACGCCCCTGTGGTGAGCGGCCTTGTGTCGCGATGGGGCGCGAAGCGGCCCCAAGGTCTTAGCGCCATGCGAAATTGCCGGGGCTGCTACGCAGCCCATCGCGACACAAGGCCGCTCCTACAGAGTCAGTGTCCGACTTCAATGCCGATGCTTGTGCCGTTCGCGCCAGGCCTTCCACCACGCCCCGCTCACCACGAACCGGGGAAAAGTGACGAACTGCTCGGTCAGCAGGCGCTGCACGGCGTCTTTGCGGTTGGCGAACGGCTCGGGTTGTTCGGCTTCCAGGCGATGCCCCTGGCGCTGCAATCCAAGGCCCGCAACCAGGGCAATGACGCCAACGGCGATCTGCGACAGGTCCAGCCCGAACAGCCCCGACAGCACCAGCAGGGCGCCGATAATGAACAGCGGCACGGCGATCAGGTGCAACACCAGGTTGGCCGGGTGGCGATGGTTATGGTGGTAGCCGCGCCATTGCCAGGCGGGCAGGTTGGGCAGTCTTTTGTTCATGGGCAGTTCCTCACAGACATGCCCAAAGCTTAGTGCGGCCCCCGGGTGGGGGCCAATCGAGGCTGGCTATGGTGACCATAGCCGCACAGCCCTACAGCTTGAGCTGGCCGATCACCTTGTTCAGCTCCCCGGCCAGGGTCGCCAGCTCGTTGCTGGTGGTGGCCGAACCCACGGTCTGCTGAACGGTTTCCTCGGTGACGTCGCGGATGCTCACCACTGCGCGGTTCATCTCCTCGGCCACCTGGCTCTGCTGTTCGGCGGCCACGGCAATCTGCGTGTTGCTTTCGCGCATCTGTGCCACCGCGCTGGTGATCTCGGCCAGGGCTTCGCCGGCCTCCTTGGCCTGGCGCACGCAGTCGTCGGCCTTGTACGAGCTCTCCTGCATGAAGTCCACAGCATCGCGGGTACCGGCCTGCAGGTCGGCGACCATGGTGGTGATCTCGTCGGTGGAGGTCTGCACGCGCTTGGCCAGGTTGCGCACCTCGTCGGCCACCACGGCAAAGCCCCGGCCCAGGTCGCCGGCGCGGGCAGCCTCGATGGCGGCGTTGAGCGCCAGCAGGTTGGTCTGCTCGGCAATGCTGTGGATCACCCCGACCACGCCGTTGATCTTCTGGCTGTCGTCGGCCAGCTGGCGGATCATCTCGGCCGTCTGCTGCACGCCGCTGGACAGCCCGGCGATGGAGTCCTGCACCCGGCTGACCACCGCCTGGCCGCTGCCAGCCAGGGTGTCGGCGGTCTGCGACAGGTCGCGGGTGGCGCCGGCGTGCTGGGCGATATGGTGCACGGTGGCGGTCATCTCGTTGATCGCGGTGGCGGCCTGGTCGGTTTCGCTCTGCTGGCCGATCATGCCGTGGCGCACCTCGTCCATGCTGCCGGCCAGGCGCGCGGCGCCCGAGTCCAACTGCGCGGCGGTGCGCGCCACGGTGCTGACCACTCGATGGTAGGTGGCCTGCATGGCATTGAAGGCGCCGGCCATCTGCCCGACTTCGTCGCCACAGGCCAGCGGCACCCGCGCCGACAGGTCGCCGGTGCGCTCCACATGCAGCATCACGTCCTTGAGGGTGTTGAGCTGGCTCAGCAGGAAGCGGATCAGCAACTGCGAAGCGCCGAGCATGGCCAACATCAGGACCAACACGCACACGGCGTAGTTGCTGAAGCGGTCGAAGAACACCTGGCTCAGGCTTGGCGACTGGGCGAGCAGGGCCAGGCGCTGGTCGCCCTGGCGGATGACCTGGGCGCCGAACAGCGGGTTGTCACCGAGCAGGGTGGCCGCAGGCAACTCCACCCAACCTTGGGCATCGTCTAGGGCTGGCAGCGGCTCGCCGGCAAACTGCGGCGCCTGCCCGGCCTGCCAGGTGATCAGGTTGGGCGGGGCAGGCAGGGGCTGCCCTGCCGGCCGTGAAGCCAGCAGTTGGGCTTGCGCCTGCACCAGGGCCTGGGTGCCCTCGGCGCGGGCCTGTTGCTCCAGGTGCACGGCGTAGAGCACCAGCAGCAAGGTCGTGACGAAGGCCACCGCGTTGACGGCCCAGAATTTGTACTTCAGCGAAATATTGCTAAGCCAGGCACCCATGGTAGGTCTTCTCTGAGTTGGCGAAAAACATTGTTGGCAAGGTGCCATCATTGTGCCCGCCAAGGCCAGCCGGCTTGTTGATATGCGTCAAGAAACCTCGGGCAGGCCGAAGAACGCCCGCGCGCAGGCGCTGGTATGGGCGGCGGTGAGCTCGGCGCTTTCACTGCGGTGCAGGGCTACCTCGCGTAGCACTTCGGGCAGGTAGGCCGGTTCGTTGCGCCCGTTCTTCGGCTTGGGTCGCAGGCTGCGCGGCAGCAGGTACGGCGCATCGCTTTCCAGCATCAGTCGGCCCTTGGGTATGTTGCCCACCAGCGGGTGCAGGTGGGTGCCGCGGCGCTCGTCGCAGATCCAGCCGGTGATGCCGATGTGCAGGTCGAGGTCGAGGTAGGCGAACAGCGCCTCGCGCTCGCCGGTAAAACAATGCACCACGGCGGCGGGCAGTTGGTCGCGGTAGTGCTTGAGGATCGCCAGCAGCCGTTCGCTGGCATCACGTTCATGCAGGAACACCGGCAGGCGCAGCTCGGCGGCCAGGGCTAGCTGCGCTTCCAAGGCCTTTTCCTGCAGCGGGCGAGGGGAGAAGTCGCGGTTGAAGTCCAGGCCGCATTCACCTACGGCTTTGACCCGTTCCTGCGCCAGCAGCTGGCGCAATTGCCGCTCGCTGTCACCGCTCCAGTGGCTGGCATCGTGGGGGTGCACGCCAGCGGTGCTGAACAGCCGCTGGCCGTCGCCATCGAGCTGCTGGCATAGCTCAAGGGCCTGCTCGCTAACCTCAAGGCTGGTGCCGGTCAGGACCATCTGCACCACGCCGGCTTGCACGGCGCGCTCGACCACGGCCGCCTGCTGGTCATGGAAACTGCTGTTGGTCAGGTTGACGCCGATATCGATCAGTTGCATGGTGCTACCTCGTGCCGCGGGGCGGCCAGCATAGCAAAAACCGCTGGAGCGCGAAAAACCAAGAACTTCAAACGTTTGCTGTGGTCTTTTGCCGTCATTTATCACGGAATGATCATCGCGCATGGCGCACCTCAACCGCCCTCGGAGCCGTTTCTCCATGCTGCGAACCCTCACTGCATTGTTGTTGCTCGGCCTGCTCGTCGCTGTGCCGGCGCACGCCCGCGAGCCCGGGCCGCAGCAGCACGTGCCGGCCAGTCAGGCCCGCGACCTGGGGCAGATCCGCTCGAGCAAGGTGCTGCGGGTGCTGGTCAACCAGAGCCGCAACAGCTCCGGCGAGGTCAAGGGTGAGCCGGTGGGGGTGGAGTACTACCGCCTGCGGGCGCTGGAGCATGCCCTCAACGCCCGAGTTGCTGACGGGCAAGAAATCACCTTGAAGATCGTCCCGCGGGCGAAAGAGCAGTTGCTGGCAGCGCTGCAGCGCGGCGAAGGCGACCTGGCAGCGCCTGGCGAATTGCTTGACCCTGCATTGGTGCGCGGTGTGCAGCCCAGCGCGCCGGTGGTCGACCAGGTGCCGCTGGTGCTGGTCGGGCGCAAGGGCGAGCGCAGCTACAGCCGTGTGGAGCAGTTGTCCGGGCGCACGGTGGCGCTGACCAGCGCCAGTGCTGCCGGGGTGGCGATCCAGGCTATCAACCAGCAGTTGGTACTGCGCAAGCGTGCGCCGATCAAGGTCGAGTGGGTGGACCCGACCCTGGCGGTAGAAGATGTGCTGGAGATGGTCCAGGCCGGCATTTACCCGCTGACCGTGGTCGAGCAGCCGATCGCCCGGCGTTGGTCGCGGGTGATGCCGCGCCTGCGCCTGGACAACAAGCTGAGCCTGGCCCGGCCCGGGTCCATTCGCTGGTACCTGCGCGACGATGCGCCGATGTTGCGTGCGGCGGTGGACCGCTTCCTCGCCACCTACCGGGCCCCGGACAACCAGGACGCTGCTTTCGAGCGCATTTACCGCCGCCAGTACCGGGTGCACAACCCATTGGCTCGCCAGGACCGCCAGCGCCTGGCGTCGTTGCGCCCGGTGCTGCAGAAGCACGGCACCGACCAGCAGATCGACTGGCTCAACCTGGCGGCGCTGGCATTCAAGGAGTCGACCCTCGACAGCAAGGCCCGTGGCAGCGGCGGTGCCCACGGGCTGATGCAGATCACTCCGTCGGCGGCGCAGCGGGTGGGGGTGAGCAACACCAGTAGCGTTGACGGCAACGTGCAGGCCAGCGCCCGCTACCTGGCGATGATCCGCCGCAAGTTCTTCGCCAGCCCGCAAATCAACGAACGCGAGCGCATGGCGTTTGTGCTGGCTGCCTACAATCTCGGCCCCGAGCGGGTTCAGGCCATGCGCGCCGAAGCCCGGCGCCGCGGGCTCAACGGCAACCAGTGGTTCTTCCAGACCGAGCGCATCGCCATGGAACAGGTGGGCATGGGGCCGGTGAGCTTCGTCAACAGCGTCAA
The DNA here is from genome assembly GCF_019139835.1 of Pseudomonas xanthosomatis. Classification (NCBI taxonomy): domain Bacteria; kingdom Pseudomonadati; phylum Pseudomonadota; class Gammaproteobacteria; order Pseudomonadales; family Pseudomonadaceae; genus Pseudomonas; species Pseudomonas xanthosomatis. The sequence goes on from NZ_CP077075.1 coordinate 2,781,870, forward strand.
CAAGTACTACCTGGCGTTCAACCGTGAGCGGGCGTCCTTGGAGCGGGTGGTCAAGCGGTGATAAATCGAAATCATCGATAGTAACTACGGGGTTTTTGCGATTTTCTTATTTGCAGGTTCGATTAAGATGGCCCCCATCGAAACCAAACATCTGCTCACACAAGGAAGCAACGCAATGAACACCGCCATCAAATCCCTGCTGAACACCCGCGCTGGCTACGGCCTGAGCGTCGTCCGCATCCTGGTCGGCATCATCTTCATGGCCCATGGCGCACAGAAGCTGTTCGGCCTGTTCGGTGGCTACGGCCTGGAAGGCACCGGGCAGTGGATGGAAAGCATCGGCCTGGCCCCTGGCTACCTGATGGCACTGCTGTCCGGCAGTGCAGAATTCTTCGGCGGCCTGGCTCTGGTGGTCGGCTTGCTGGCCCGCCCGGCAGCCCTGGCCCTGGCGGTAACGCTGGTGGTGGCGATTTTCTCGGTGCACATTGGTAACGGCCTGTTCATGTCCAACAACGGCTACGAATTCGCCCTGGCCCTGCTGGCCGGTAGTGTGGCGGTGCTGATCGAAGGTGCCGGCCGCCTGTCCCTGGACCGCCTGATCGCCCGCTGAGGCCCACTGCCAGGCAAGCCCGCCCCCCCCCGATGTGGGGGCGGGCTTATGTCGTGATTTACAGCTTGTAACTTATAGCGTCAGGCTCTAGCATACCGATTGCGCCGATTTAAACAGCTACTTGCGGGGCGCAGGAGAGGCTCCGGTGGGCCATCCGAAATACCGCTAAAGCGCTGGTTCGGTGACGCCTCGCACCGCTGCCCAGCGGGATCAGCGAGGCGCAGAGAGACTCCATGAGTTGTCCACGTACCAGTGTTTGTTTAAGCCCCCTGCCTGAAGACCAGGCTTCCCGTACCCCGCGCATTCTGCTGGGTGGCCAGCATCAGCCCACGCTCCTGCGCAACCTCGACGGTTTTTCCCGTCGCAAGGGCCAGGCCCGCGCGTTCCTCATCCAGTTTTTCGAAAGCTGCGCCCAGCTTGGCCAGTACGGCAACGACCGCTTCGACCTGGCAGTCATCCAGGCTCCGGCCGCCGAAGACGCCGCCGAAGTGATCGGCCAGCTCACCCGCATCGCCCGCCAGGGGCTGATCACCCGTCGTTGAGTGCGCGTTTTTTCGCAATGTCGGTCACTCGGTGGGCGCCAGGCGCCTGCCGCGGATGCACTGAGGAGACAGCCGTTGAGCACCAACATCATCACCACCGAAGGTCATGCAGCACTGAAGAAGGAGCTTGACCACCTGTGGCGCGTGTATCGCCCCGAGATCACTCAGAAGGTCACCTGGGCCGCGTCGCTGGGCGATCGCAGCGAGAACGCCGATTACCAGTACAACAAGAAGCTGCTGCGCGAGATTGACCGCCGCGTGCGCTACCTGCGCAAGCGCCTGGAGGACGTCAAGGTGGTGGCGTATGCGCCGGAGCAGGAAGGCCGGGTGTTTTTTGGCGCCTGGGTGGAAATCGAGAACGATGACGGCGAGCAACTGACTTTTCGCATTGTCGGCTATGACGAAATCCATGGCCGCAATGACTACATCTCCATCGACTCGCCCATGGCTCGCGCGTTGCTCAAAAAAAGCCAGGACGATGAAGTGCGGGTACAGACGCCGACCGGCGAGGCGACCTGGTACGTCAACAGCATTCGCTATCAGCCGTAAGCCGGCCCCTACAGGCAGTCACATACCCCTGCAGCAGCCGGCTTGCCGGCGACAGTGCTCGAGCAGCCAACCTTAACTCTCGCGCAACACCGCCAACGGGCTGGCATTCAGCGCCCGGCGCGTGCCGAGCACCCCGGCCCCGCCCACCAGCACCGCCCCTGCCAATGGCAGCACCAGCAGCCACGGGTGCGGCGCCCAGTGCAGGTCGAACGCATAGCGGTACAGCGCCCAGGTAATCACCTCGCAGCCCAGCGCCGCCAGCAACCCGCTCACCGCGCCCAGCAAACCGAACTCGATGCGCCGCGCCTTCACCAGCAGCGGCCGCGCCGCGCCAAGTGCCCGCAGCAGCGCGCCCTGGCGAATGCGTTCATCCAACGTCGCCTGCAAGCCGGCGAACAACACCGCCAAGCCTGCTGCCAGCACGAACAGCAGCACGTACTCCACCGCCAGGGTCACCTGGGCGAGGATGCTGCGCAGCTGCGCCAGCAGGGCATCGACCTGCAGGATGGTCACCGCCGGGAAGGCTCGCGACAGCACGACCACCTCTTGGTCGTGCCCAGGCTCCAGGTAGAAGCTGGTCAGGTAGGTGGTAGGCAGCCCCTGCAGGGTGCCGGGCTGGAAGATCATGTAGAAGTTCGGCTGAAAGCTGTCCCAGTGCACCGTGCGCAGGCTGCTGACCCGCGCCTGGCGCTGCTGGCCGCCGATGTCGAAGGTCAACAGGTCGCCCAGTTGCAGCTTCAGGCTTTGTGCCAGTTCTGCTTCCACCGAAACCCCAGGTATCGCGTCGGCGGCCGGTACCTGCTGCCACCAACTGCCGGCGCTGAGCGCGTTGCCCTGGGGCAGCTCGGCAGACCAGGTCAGGCTGAGGTCGCGTTGCACGGCGCGCTCGCCGGTGGACTCCTTGCTCACCAGTTGGCGCACCGGCTCGTCGTTGATATGGGTGAGGCGCCCCGGGATCACCGGGTACAGCGGCGCCGAGGTGGCGTTGATCTGCGCCAGGCGTTCGGCGAACGGCTGGCGGTCGTCGGCGAGGATGTTCAGGGCGAAGTGGTTGGGGGCGTCCTTGGGTAACTGCGCCTGCCAGTTGTCCAGCAACTCGGCGCGCAGCAGCGCCACCAGCCCCATGGCCAGCAAAATCAGGCCGAAGGCCAGGGCCTGGCCGGCGGCGGCCAGCGGGTGGCGCAGCAACTGGCCCAGGCCCAGGCGCCAGGCCAGCGGCGCGCCGGCCAGCAGTTGGCGCAGGCTGCGCAGCCCCAGCAGCAACAGCCCGCCGAGCACCAGCGCGGCGATCAGCCCGCCGCCGAGCAGGGCGAAGGTCAGCAACAGGTCCAGGCTCAAGCGCCACATGATCAGGCCCAGGGTCAGCAGTGCAGCGCCGTAGACCAGCCAGCTGCTGGGCGGGATCGGCAGCAGGTCGCGGCGCAGCACCCGCAGGGGTGGCACGCGGCCCAGGGCTGCCAACGGCGGCAGGGCAAAGCCGGCCAGGGCCACCAGCCCGGTGCCGATGCCGGCCAGGGCAGGGGTCAGACCGCCGGGCGGCACCTGGCTGGGTAGCAAGCCTTCGAGCAGGCGGAACAGTCCCAGTTGCGCCAGCCAGCCCAGTAGTGCGCCGGCCAGCGCCGCCACGATGCCCAGCATCGCCAGTTGCAGGCAGTACAGGCCCAGGGCCTGGTGACGCGACAACCCCAGGCAGCGCAGCAGCGCACTGGCGTCCAGACGCCGAGCGGCGTAGCGGCTGGCTGATAGCGCCACGGCAACGCCAGCCAGCAGCACCGCCACCAGGCTGGCCATGTTCAGGTAACGCTCGGCCTTGCCCAGGGCACCGCCGATCTGCCGGTTGCCGTCGCGGGTGTCGAGCAGGCGCTGGTTGGCGGCCAGTGACGCTTCGACGCCTTGCCGATACTGCGCCAGGGCCTCGGGTTCGCCACGCCACAGGTCGCGGTAACTGACCCGGCTGCCGGGCTGTATCACCCCGGTGGCATCCAGGTCGGCGAGGTTCATCAACACCCGCGGGGTGAGGCTGTAGAAGTTGTTGGCGCGGTCTGGCTCGTAGGTGAGCACGCGGGTCATGCGCAGGGTCTTCATGCCCACGTCGATGCTGTCGCCGATCGACAGGTCAAGGGCCACCAGCAGGCGTGGCTCGACCCAGGCTTCGCCGGCTGCCGGGCCGCCGCCGGGTGTTTCCACGCCATAGGGAGCGGGCGCGCTGCGCAACTGGCCGCGCAGGGGGTAGGCCGGGTCGGCGGCCTTGATGCTCGACAGTTGAATACCCTTGTCGCCACCCACCACGCTGGTGAACTCCACCACCCGGGCGTGGCGCAGGTTCAGCGCCGCGCCGCTGTTGACCTGCTGCTCGCTGGCCGGGGCGCTGCCCTGCAGCACCAGGTCGGCGCCGAGGAATTCACTGGCGCGCAGTTGCATGGCGCCGTTGAGTCGGGCACCGAAGTAGCCGATGGCGGTGCTGGCGGCTACCGCCACCAGCAGTGCGAAAAACAGCACTCGCACTTCGCTGGCGCGGGCATCGCGCAGCAGCTGGCGCAGGGCCAGGGCGCACAGGCGTGGAAACGACAGGCGGGTCATCATGGCTCCAGGGGCGCCACCAGGCGGCCGGCATCCAGGCGGATCTGGCGGCGGCAGCGCCGCGCCAGGCGTTCGTCGTGGGTCACCAGCACCAGCGTGGTGCCGCGCTCCTGGTTCAGCTCGAACAACAGGTCGCTGATACGCTCGCCGGTGTGGCTGTCGAGGTTGCCGGTGGGCTCGTCGGCGAACAATACCGCTGGCTGCGCGGCGAAGGCGCGAGCGATGGCCACCCGCTGTTGCTCGCCACCGGAAAGCTGGCGCGGGGTATGGCTCAGGCGTTTACCCAGGCCGACTCGCTCGAGCAGGCTGCGGGCATGCTCGCGGGCGTCGCGACGGCCGTCCAGCTCCAGCGGCAGCATGACGTTTTCCAGGGCGTTGAGGCTGTCGAGCAACTGGAACGACTGGAACACGAAACCCACATGCTCGGCACGCACCCGGGCGCGCTGGTCTTCATCCAGCGGGCCGAGGTCGTGGCCGGCCAGCACCACCTTGCCGGCGCTGGGCTGGTCGAGGCCGGCGAGCAGGCCGAGGAGGGTGGACTTGCCCGAGCCCGAGGCGCCGACGATGGCCAGGCTGTCGCCCTGGGCGAGGTCGAGGGAGAGTGCGTGGAGGATAGTCAGGTCACCTTCCGCGCTGGGGACCACTTTGCTAAGGTTCTGCGCAACGAGAATGCTGGGGCCCATGGAGAATCCGATGCGAATGTGGTGGTTGAGTGCCGGCCTGGCCTTGTGTTGCCTGGCCCAGGGGGCGGTGGCGGGAACCGTGCTGGTTGTCGGCGATAGTATCAGCGCAGGTTTTGGCCTGGATACCCGCCAGGGCTGGGTCACCCTGCTTCAGCAGCGGCTGAAGGACGAGGGTTTTGACGATACGGTGGTCAATGCGTCGATCAGCGGCGACACCAGTGCCGGCGGCCAGGCGCGGCTGCCGGCGCTGCTTGCAGCGCACAAGCCGCAGCTGGTGGTGCTGGAGCTGGGCGGCAACGATGGCCTGCGCGGGCAGCCGCCCGCGCAATTGCAACAAAATCTTGCCTCAATGATCGACCGCTCCCGCCAGGCCGGTGCCAAGGTGGTATTGCTGGGCATGCGCCTGCCGCCCAACTACGGGGTGCGCTACACCACCGCCTTTGCCCAGGTGTACGAACAGCTGGCCAGCCAGAAAAAAGTCGCGCTGGTGCCGTTCTTCCTCGATGGGGTAGGGGGCGTGCCCGAGATGATGCAGGCCGACGGCCTGCACCCGGCACAGGTCGCCCAGCAGCGCCTGCTGGAAAACGCCTGGCCGACGATAAAACCCTTGCTGTGACGCTTTTATCGGGGGCCGCTTTCGGCTAATGTTGCGCCCCCCGATTCGAGTGCCCCCGATGCCCCGCCCCGCCTGGTCCCTGTACGCCTACCAACTGATCGAGCCTGACGAGCAACTGGACCTGTTTGCCTGCCAGGAAGTGCGCGTGCACCTGGTGGCCCGTCAGCTGGAGCTGGGCGTGCCGGTGGACCGCACCCTGTGCGGTGGCCTGTTGCCAGCGCAGCCGCGCTGGTCGGGGGTGGCGCGCGCCATCTATCGCGACGAGCGTCTGTGCCCGTTGTGCAAGGCCATCCTCGAGGCGCAGCGCCGTGGTATGCGGCCGGTATGGCCGGAGCTCTGAGCCGGTTGCGTGAAACACCTTTCATCATCTGAAACGCTTGCAGCCTGCCAACGCCTCCCGCTTGTTTCGGGGCGGGTGTACAATCGTTGCCCTTGACTGACCTTTCGAAGGATTTACCGGATGTTGCCGCGCTTTCCTGCCGTCACCCGTAGCCTCTCCCTGGCCGCCCTGCTGGCAGCCGGCCCTGCTGTTGCGCTGGAGCTGCCACTGCCACCGCCCGGTGAAGACGTCGTCGGCCAGGTGCAGGTGATCAAGGCCAAGTACGAAGACACCTTCGCCGACATCGGCACCGCCAACGACCTGGGCTACCTGGAAATGATCGCCGCCAACCCCGGTGTCGACCCTTGGCTGCCGGGTGCCGGCACTGAAATTGTGCTGCCGACCCGCTACATCCTGCCGCCTGGCCCGCGCGAAGGTATCGTCATCAACCTCGCCGAATACCGCCTGTACTACTACCCGAAAGGGCAGAACGTGGTGCACACCTTCCCGCTGGGTATCGGCCGTGAGGGCTGGGGCTCGCCGATCGCCAACACCAAGATCACCGCCAAGACCCCCAACCCGACCTGGACGCCGCCGGCCTCGATCCGTGCCGAGCACGCCGCTGACGGCGACATCCTGCCGACCGTGGTGCCGGCAGGCCCGGACAACCCGTTGGGGCCGTTCAAGTTCACCCTGGGCGTGCCGGGCTACCTGATCCACGGTTCGAACAAGAAGTTCGGTATCGGCATGCGCACCAGCCATGGTTGCTTCCGCATGCTCAACAACAACGTGCTGACGCTTTCGAAGATGGTCCCGGTCGGCACCCCGGTGCGCATCATGAACGAGCCGTACAAGTTCGGTATCAGTGGCGGCAAGGTGTACCTGGAAGCACACACGCCGCTGGACGATCACGGCAACCCGTCGGTGGTCGACAAGCACACCGCAGTCATCAACGCGCTGCTCAAGCGCGAAGACCTGGCCAACAACTTGCGCATGAACTGGGACATGGTGCGGGATGTGGTTGCCGCCGAAGATGGCATGCCGGTAGAGATCGCCGTGCCGGTCAGCGGCAATGGTTCGGCGCCGGTGGTTTCCAGCATTCCGGCAGAACTGCAGTAAGCCTTTGCTAGTTGCCAAAGGCCTGCCTTAGTGCAGGCCTTTTCGTTTTTACCTGCATGCTTTTCACCAGGCAATAAAAAAGGTTCTTCACGGATTGCCGGGAAAGTCATTCTTGATCTTCATGAAAAAGAACTCGCTGTCCCGGTAGCCGTAAGCCATCCGCTTGATCGCCTTGATCCGGTTGTTGATACCTTCCAACTGACCCGTGTGCATCGGCCACCGCACCCTACTCAGGATGCCGCGCCAGTATCCCTTCAGGCGTTTAGCGAACTGCTTCAATGCCGGTATCGCGCTTTCATCAGCTAGGCGTAGCCACTGCTTCCAGGCTGATCGCCAGCCCCAGGCGGTGGTGGGTGACCACAGGGCTTTGAGCTCTGCCTTCATCAGATAAACCGTCATCAGCGATTGGTTAGCTGCTAGCAGATCCTGCAGATGTACCTGCTGATCTTCTCGCTTGAGATTTTCTGGATTACGCAGCAGGAGCCACCGCGCTTGCTTGATCACCTTGCGGGCGGGTTTGTCATGGCGCAAGCGGTTGGCCTCATCGACCCGCACCCGGTCAATTACCTCTCGCCCATACTTAGCGACCACATGAAACAGGTCATAGACCACGCGTGCCTGCGGGCAATGTTGGCGTACCTCCAGGTCAAATGCGGTGTTCATGTCCATTGCCACTGCTTCGATCCGTGCACAGCCCTCCGGCCCCAGCTCTTCAAAAAAGGGTCTGACAGCAGCTCGGCTACGCCCCTCGCCAATCCACAGCACCCGGCGGGTATCAGCATCCAGAACCACGCTGGCATAGCGATGCCCTTTGAACAGAGCGAACTCATCCATCACCAAGCGCCTGGGCTGGGCCTTCGGTAGATTTTCCAGTGCGTGTTGTAGCGCCCGTCGCTCCAGTAAGCGCACGCTGTCCCAATGCAAACCAAACAGCTCGGCGACGTGCAGGGTGGGCAGTCTTTGGCAAGACTGGATCACCGCCTCGGCCAAGCGCTTGGTCATCCGCGAATAGCGATCAAGCCAACGGACTGACTCCATTCGCTTGCCGCATGCCCTGCACCCGACGCGCCGCAGTTCAACATTCAACCGCACTGCACGGCCAAGAATGGGTAGGTCACGGATTGAGCGCTGGCAGTATTCGTGGATGGTGGTGCTGGACTGATGACAGCCGCTGCAAGTGGGGAATCGGGTGGGCTGCGGAATCAGGTCGATCAGCAGGTCATCGCCATCAGGCCTGATCGCAGTGACAGAAAAGCCCTCCCAGAAGGGCAGAAACGTATTAATATCGTGCACAAGAACGCCGGTTTGTAGATGTGTTTGCTCGCACGAACATCATCCATCAAACCGGCGTTCTTGTTTCTGTCTTTCCCGGGATTCCGTGAAGAACCATAAAAAAGCCGACCCACAAGTGGGTCGGCTCCATAACAATCCGTGAGGATTATTACTTGCGGCTGGCTTTGTCCAGCATACGCAGAGCGCGCTCGTTGGCTTCGTCAGCGGTTTGCTGAGCCTTCTGAGCAGCTGCCAGAGCGTCGTCAGCTTTGCGGTAAGCTTCGTCTGCACGAGCTTGGGCGCGAGCTGCTGCGTCTTCGGTAGCGGTCAGGCGAGCTTCGGTTTCTTTGGATACGCTGCTGCAACCGGTAGCCAGAACTGCGGCCAGGGCCAGAGCAGAGAATTTCAGAACGTTGTTCATCGTGTTCCCCTTCAAGGACTTTCTATTAAATAGCCATCTCTCACAAAGAGAAACTGGCCGGCGTACATAGTACCCATTACTTGTAGTAAGTAAACTGACTGAGCGCAAGACGCGCAAAAAAAATCTCACTGCAAGGGCGCCAGCCCGGGGTTTGCAGCGCAACTGTGAAAAATTCGTGCCTGCACGCAAGCGGTTGTAGTTGCGGAACTTTTTTGTGAACTAAAGGTGACTTTAACTGTCCGTCAGCGTCATAGCCCAAACAACATCCGGCTACTGTTGCATGCCTTGTGCAGGGTTGCATAAACCCTCTGTGTGGCATTTTCATCAGCGCCGCTTGAGCAATCCCGCTTGTGCCGCCTACTATTTGTAGGTGCTCCTGCGGCCAGAACGATCCTGATCGTACGATTGTCCAAGGGGCAGAGGTGGCGTAGAGGTCCCTCCGCCGGATAAACCACATCGGTAAGGCAAGGGTCTGCCGTGAGACCTGAGAGGAGTAGTGATGAGCGACACGCTGACCATCCACCATGACCAGGCCGGTCATCAGTTCGAGACCAACGTGGACGGTCACCGGGCCTACCTGACGTACATGGACCTGGGCAAGCAGACGCTAGACATCTACCGCACCTTCGTGCCCAACGCCCTGCGCGGGCGTGGCATTGCCGCCGCGCTGACCGAGAGGGCCCTGGAGTACGCCGAGCAGATGGGCTACACGGTGATCCCTTCGTGCTCGTACGTGGAGCGCTACATGGAGCGCCAGCAGCGCCATTCGAGCAAGGCCTGAAATTACCGCACATATGAAAACGCCGGGCATTGCCCGGCGTTTTCGTTTGGTTGAATTTCAGCGCTGGCGCTTTGGCAGCACATCCTTGAGCTTGGCGCGCATGCCGCGCAAGGCTTTTTCGGTGGCTGCCCAGTCGATGCAGGCGTCGGTGACCGAGACGCCGTACTGCAGCTCGTCGAGGTTTTTCGGAATGGCCTGGCAGCCCCAGTTCAGGTGGCTTTCGACCATCAAGCCGATGATCGACTGGTTGCCTTCAAGGATCTGGTTGGCGACGTTCTCCATCACCAGAGGCTGCAGGGCCGGGTCCTTGTTGGAGTTGGCGTGGCTGCAGTCGACCATGATGTTGGCCTTGATCTTGGCCTTGGCCAGGTCCTGCTCGCACAGGGCGACGCTGACCGAGTCATAGTTCGGCTTGCCGTTGCCGCCACGCAGTACCACGTGGCCGTAGGCGTTACCCTTGGTGGTGACGATGGACACGCCGCCTTCCTGGTTGATACCCAGGAAGCGGTGCGGTTTGGACACCGACTGCAGGGCGTTGATGGCCACGGTCAGGCCGCCGTCGGTGCCGTTCTTGAAACCGACTGCCGAGGACAGGCCCGAGGCCATTTCGCGGTGGGTTTGCGATTCGGTGGTGCGCGCACCGATGGCCGACCAGCTGATCAGGTCCTGCAGGTACTGCGGGGAGATCGGGTCGAGGGCTTCGGTGGCGGTGGCCAGGCCTTTTTCGGCCAGGTCCAGCAGCAACTGGCGGCCGATGTGCAGGCCGTCCTGGATCTTGAACGAGTCGTCCAGGTACGGGTCGTTGATCAGGCCTTTCCAGCCCACGGTGGTGCGCGGCTTCTCGAAGTACACGCGCATTACCAGGTACAGGGTGTCGGAGACCTCTTCGGCCAGCACTTTCAGGCGCTCGGCGTACTCGTGGGCGGCCTTGATGTCATGGATCGAGCATGGGCCGACCACCACGAACAGGCGATGGTCCTTGCCGTCGAGAATATTGCGCACCACTTCGCGGCCGGCAGTCACGGTCTGCAGGGCCTTGGCGCTGAGAGGGATTTCCTTCTTGAGCTGATCGGGGGTGATCAAGGTCTCGTTGGAGGCAACGTTAAGGTCATCGATCGGTAAATCAGCCATCGTGTTACTCGTCAGGTCACGGGTGCCGGCCGCCAGCGATCCCCCGTGCGGCCCAGCAGCAGATTGTTCGCAGCGGGGAGGCCGAACCTTAGCGCGTTAGCGGGGGCGCGACAATGGGCTGGGGCCCGTCATTACGGGGTTTTTGCCGGCCTTGGGCGGTTTTCAGGCGTGGCCCGGGCGCAGGCTGGCTTCGGAAAACGCCTCGGCGTGCAGGCTGACCCAGCGTTCGGCCAGTTGTTGTGCACTTAGCCCGGCCGGGGCGTGCAGCTGGCAATAGTGGTGGATCTGGCACACCTGCTCGCCCATGCGTGCACCGAACAGCGCCTGTTGGTCGGTAAACGCCACGCCCACCCGGTAACCCTGGTCGAGCCGCTGGCACCAGGCCACGTAGCCGGGGTAGCGGGCCTCCAGGCCAAGTGAGGGGATCAGTACTTCAACCGCAGTGCCGCGCCGGTAGGCGCGCGGTTGCAGGCAGGCGATGCCACCGAGGCCCTGGGTGAGGAGGTGGCGGCGGAACAGGTGGGAGGCGGGGCGAAAGGCGAGTTCGACCGGGATCTCGTCGGGGTGGGGCAGGTATCCGCACATGGTCGACTCCGTGTCGATTATTTGACCTTCTTCGCCACAGTATAGAGAGGGGTCGAAAACCGGCTGATTTGCGTGTAGAAAAACGGACGAACGACACAGGAGAACAGCATGGACCCTCGTACTACCCGCATCGGTATCATTGGCAGCGGGGCCATTGGCGGTTTCTACGGCCTGATGCTGGCCCGCGCAGGCTTCGACGTGCACTTTCTGCTACGCAGCGAATACGCCGCGGTGCGTGAGCAGGGGCTCAAACTCGACAGTGCCGTGCACGGCCAGTTGCAGATGCAGGTACAAGCCTACGACAGCGCAGCTGAGATGCCGTCCTGCGACTGGCTGCTGGTGGGCGCCAAGGCCACCAGCAACGCCGAGCTTGCGCCGTTGATCGTGCAGGCCGCAGCGCCGGGTGCGAAGGTTGTGCTGTTGCAGAACGGCCTGGGTGTCGAAGACCAGCTGCGCCCGGCCTTGCGTGACGACATGCACCTGCTGGGCGGGTTGTGCTTCATCTGTGTCCACCGCCAGGGCCCGGGTGATATCCGTCACCAGGCCCTGGGCGCGGTCAACCTGGGTTACCACAGTGGCCCGGCTGGCGATGGCGGCGCAGCGTTGGTGGAGAAGGGGGCCAGGCTGTTCCGTGCGGCGGGCATCGACTCCCAGGCCATGGCCAACCTCGAGCAGGCGCGCTGGCAGAAGCTGGTGTGGAACGTGCCGTACAACGGCCTGTCGGTGCTGCTGCAGGCCAGTACCACGCCGTTGATGGCCGACCCCGACAGCCGCGCGCTGGTGCAGGCATTGATGGCAGAAGTGGTGGAGGGGGCCCGGGCCTGCGGTCTGGAATTGCCCGATGGCTACGCTGAGCACCTGCTGCGGGTGACCGACCAGATGCCCGACTACTGGCCGAGCATGTACCACGACCACGCCCAGCAGCGGCCGCTGGAATTGCAGGCGATCTACGCCGAGCCGCTGCGCAGGGCAGTTGCTGCCGGTTGCCATTTGCCGCGCATGCAGGCGCTGTATCAGGCGCTGGCTTTCATCGACCGGCGCAACGTTTCGGTGTGACCGCCCCGGCCCGAGCCAGCAGCGCCGGACGGCAAAGCGCCGGTCGATGGCGCTGCTAAGCTCAAGCTTGCTCTGCCGCTGCGGCAGTCGAGGAGGCCGAATGATCCGTTCCATGCTGTATGCCACCGACCTGGGGGTATACGCGCCTTTCGTCATGCAACACGCCCTGGCCTTGGCGCACACGTTCAAGGCAGAGCTGTATGTCATCCATGCGGTCGAACCCATGGGCCAGTTCGCCGAATCCCTGTTGCAGAGCTACCTTGACGAGCAGACCCTCGATACCCTGCACAGCGAGGGGGTGAACACGGTAATGGCCAATATCGAACAGAAGGTCCTGGAAAACTTTCGTGACGAATTGGGCGAAGAGGCCGACCTGGCACTGATACGGGCGGTGCGGGTACGCCAAGGCGACCCGGCCCAGGTGATCCTCGAGCAGGCCCAACGCCTGGCCGTCGACCTGCTGATCTTCGGCAGCCACAGCGCCGGGGCGGGGGTGGACGTACCGCTTGGGCGCACGGCGGTCAGGCTGCTGCAACTGTCGCCGGTGCCGGTGTACATGGTGCCGCTGGCACAGCATTTGGGGCGTAGGAAAATTTAACTGCGCAGGAAGGCAAACCCGTGGAGGCGTAACAAAATAGTTCTAGATTTATTGCTGGAACCACTAATATAGTTATAACTCGTCGCGGCCAGCAGCCGGTGACTCACCGCCTTTGAGGGATATCTATGAAGCTTCAACAACTGCGCTACATCTGGGAAGTGGCGCACCATGACCTCAACGTTTCCGCGACGGCGCAGAGCCTGTACACCTCCCAACCCGGTATCAGCAAGCAGATCCGCCTGCTCGAGGACGAGCTGGGCGTTGAAGTGTTCGCCCGCAGCGGCAAGCACCTGACCCGCGTCACCCCGGCCGGCGAGCGCATCATCACCACTGCCGGCGAGATCCTGCGCAAGGTCGAGAGCATCAAGCAGATCGCTCAGGAATTCTCTAACGAGAAAAAGGGCACGCTGTCCATCGCCACCACTCACACCCAGGCGCGCTACGCCCTGCCGCCGGTAATCAGCAACTTCATCAAGCAGTACCCGGAAGTGGCGCTGCACATGCACCAGGGCTCGCCGATGCAGATCGCCGAGATGGCCGCCGACGGCACGGTCGACTTCGCCATCGCCACCGAGGCGCTGGAGCTGTTCGGCGACCTGATCATGATGCCGTGCTACAAGTGGAACCGCTGCGTGGTAGTGCCCCAAGGTCACCCGTTGACCAAGCTGCCAAAGCTCACGCTGGAAGCGGTGGCCGAGTACCCGATCGTCACCTACGTGTTCGGCTTCACTGGCCGTTCGAAGCTCGACGAAGCGTTCAACCACCGCGGCCTGACGCCCAAGGTGGTGTTCACCGCAGCTGACGCCGACGTGATCAAGACTTATGTGCGCCTGGGGCTGGGTGTGGGTATCGTGGCCAAGATGGCGGTTGACCCGAAGCTCGACAGCGACCTGGTGTGCCTGGATGCCAGCGAGCTGTTCGAAGCCAGCATCACCAAGATCGGCTTCCGTCGCGGCACCTTCCTGCGCGGTTTCATGTGCGATTTCATCGAGAAGTTCGCTCCGCACCTGACCCGCGAAGTAATGGCCAAGGCCATCCAGTGCCACAACAAGCAGGAGCTCGAAGAGCTGTTCGAGGGTGTCGAGCTGCCGGTGCACTAAAGGCAGTCGCAAACCTCAAGCGGCAAGAAAGAGCAGCCCGTGCACGGTCTGCTCTTTTTGTGGTTTAAAGCTTAAGGCTTGCCGCTGCTTCTCAGGCTTTGCTGATCAGGTTGCCGGCATGCAGCCCGCATTCTTTCTGCGTGGCCTCTTCCCACCACCAGCGGCCTTCACGTTCGTGCTGGCGCGGCAGCACCGGGCGGGTGCACGGCTCGCAGCCGATGCTGATGAAGCCGCGCTCGTGCAGGCTGTTGTACGGCAGCTCGAGCATGCGGATGTAACCCCATACTTCCTCGCTGGTCATCTGCGCCAGCGGGTTGAACTTGTACAGCGGGCGCTCCGGGGTGGAGAAGGCGCTATCGATCTCCAGCGCCGCCACCTGGCTGCGGGTGCCCGGGCTCTGGTCGCGGCGCTGTCCCGTGGCCCAGGCGCTGACGGTGGCCAGCTTGCGGCGCAGCGGCTCGATCTTGCGGATGCCGCAGCATTCGCCGTGGCCGTCCTTGTAGAAGCTGAACAGGCCCTTTTCCTTGACGAACGGGTCGAGCTTGTCGCGGTCGGGGCTGAGCAGCTCGATGGGCAGGTTGTACTGCTCGCGCACCTGGTCGATGAAGCGGTAGGTCTCCGGGTGCAGGCGCCCGGTGTCGAGGCTGAACACCTTGACCTGCTTGTTCAGCTTCCAGGCCATGTCCACCAGCACCACGTCTTCGGCGCCGCTGAAGGAGATCCACAGGTCGTCACCAAAATGCTCGAAGGCGAGCTTGAGGATGTCCTGCGGGGACTTGCTGGCATAGGTCGCGGCCAGGGCGGCGACGTCGAAGGGTTGGCTCATCAGGCGGTTTCCATCGGGTGAGTGGCGCTGTGCGCTCGTAATGGGCAAATGGTAACAAAAAATGGCGGGTTAGACCGGCTGAAGTCGGCGGCGCCTGCTTCGCGGGCGAGCCCGCTCCCACAGGTACAGCGCAAACTTCAGGCCTGCGCGTAACCTGTGGGAGCGGGCTTGCCCGCCAAACAGGCGCCGCCGCTCACAAGCTCTGCAAGGTCTCCATCAACACCCGCACCTTGGCGATCGATTCTTCGTACTCGGCCTCCCAATGCGAGTCCGCCACCACTGCGCCGCCACCCCAGCAGCTCACCTGGCCATCCTTGACCAGCAAGCTGCGGATGGCGATCGAGCTGTCCATCTCGCCGCGCACGTCCACATACAGCAAGGATCCGCAATACAGCGCCCGGCGCGCGGGCTCCAGCTCGTCGATGATCTGCATGGCACGGATTTTCGGCGCGCCGGTGATCGAGCCGCCGGGGAAGCTGTCGCCGATCAGCGTCAGCGCGTCCTTGCCCGGCGCCAGGCGCCCGGTGACGCTGCTGACCAGGTGGTGCACGTTGGGGTAGCTCTCCAGGCTGAACAGCTCCGGTACCTTCACCGAGCCGATCTCGCAGGTGCGACCGATGTCGTTGCGCAACAGGTCGACGATCATCAGGTTTTCCGAGCGGTCCTTGGGGCTGGCCAGCAGCTCGGCGGCGTTGTGTGCATCTTGCAGCGGGTCGCTGGCGCGCGGGCGGGTGCCTTTGATCGGGCGGGTTTCCACCTCGCCCTGGCTGACGCGGATGAAACGCTCCGGCGAGAAGCTCAGCAGGGCTGCGCCATCGCCCAGTTGCTGGTAGCCCGAGAAGGGCGTCGGGCAGGCGGCGCGCAGGGCCTGGTAGGCGTGCCAGGGGTCGCCCTGGCAAGGCGCGCGAAAACGCTGGGTGAGGTTGATCTGGTAGCAGTCGCCGGCCTGGATGTAGCGCTGCACCTGGTCGAAGGCGGCGCGGTACTGGGCTGGTTGCAGGTCGCCGGTCATCGCTGCGAGCAGGTGGAAGTGCGTTGGCTGTGCAGTATCTGGCGCTTCGAACAGTTCAGCCAGGCGCTGGCGCTCGCTGTCGGCGAGCTTGGGGTGAAACACCAGCTGGCTGGTGGCGAGCTGGTGGTCAGTCAGCAGCGCCCAGGCGTACAGCCCCAGTTGCGCGTCGGGCAGGCCAAGGTCGTCCAGCGCCTGCGCCGGCAACTGTTCCAGGCGGCGGCCGAAGTCGTAGCTGAGGTAGCCGATAAGGCCGCCGGCAAATGGCAGCTCGATGCCCGCTGGCAATTGCGCTTCGCCAAGGCCTGCCAGGGCTTGGCGCAAGCGCTGCAGGTAGGCGCGCCCGTCCTCATCCGCTTGCGCCTGCAGTTGTTGCAGTGGCCAGGCGCTGAGCAGGTCGAAGCGGCCGCGTCCGGCGCCAGGGCGGGCACTGTCGAGCAGGATGGCGCCGGGGGCGTTGCGCAGGCGTGCGAAGTAATGAGCTGGGTCGGCTTGGTAGGGCAGGGGGTGGAGCGTACAGGTCGGCATCAGAATGGACGGCGATGAAAAAGCGAAGATGCCGATTGTAGACCTGTGTAGGAAATGCGCCTAGCGCTGGGGGCGACATTCACATGTTGTGTAAGGACGCGGTCGGGCGCGGACCGTGTAGGAGCGGCCTTGTGCCGCGAAAGGGCCGCGTAGCGGTATCAACACCACATAGAATCGCCGGGGCCGCTAAGCGGCCCTTTCGCGGCACAAGGCCGCTCCTACAGGATCAATTCGGCTGAACGTGCCCGAACAAACCCTGGGCCACTTTTACCCGCTGCTCGGCATCTTCGCTGCGGCCTTCTTTGGCCAGCATCTCGATGTGCGCCTCGATGGCGTGGGTGCGCTGGGTCAGGCCGCAGTCGTTGGCGATCTGGATGTTCAGGCCAGGGCGGGCGTTGAGCTCGAGGATCAGCGGGCCCTTGTCCTGGTCCAGCACCATGTCCACACCGATGTAACCCAGGCCGCACAGCTCGTAGCAGCTGGCGGCCAGCTTCATGAAGCCGTCCCAGTTCGGCAGCTGCACGCCGTCCACCGCGTTGGTGGTGTCCGGGTGCTTGCTGATGATCTTGTTCAGCCAGGTGCCGCGCAGGGTCACGCCGGTGGCCAGGTCCACGCCCACGCCGATGGCGCCCTGGTGCAGGTTGGCCTTGCCGCCCGACTGGCGGGTCGGCAGGCGCAGCATGGCCATCACCGGGTAGCCCATCAGCACGATGATGCGGATGTCCGGCACGCCCTCGTAGCTGATGCTCTTGAAGATCTGGTCGGGGGTGACCCGGTACTCGATGAGTGCGCGGTCGCGGTGGCCGCCGAGGGAGTACAGGCCGGTGAGGATGCTCGAGATCTGGTGCTCGATTTCCTCGTGGCTGATGATCTTGCCCGACACCGTGCGGTAGCGGTCCTCGAAGCGGTCGGCGACCACCAGGATGCCGTCACCGCCGGCGCCTTGCGCCGGCTTGATGACGAAATCGCTGCGCCCGCCGATGATCTCGTCGAGCTTTTCGATCTGCTTTTCGGTCTCGATGATGCCGTACATCTCCGGCACATGGATGCCGGCCGCCAGCGCGCGCTCCTTGGTGATGATCTTGTCATCGACGATCGGGTACAGGTGGCGCTTGTTGTACTTGAGCACGTAGTCCGCGTTGCGCCGGTTGATACCCATGATGCCCCGGGCTTCCAGGGCCTTCCAGGTCTTGATCAGTCCGAACATCAGGCGTCAGCCTTCTTCAGGAATGCCTTGAAGCGCACGAGCTCGGTCAGGCGGTAGCCGCGGTAGCGACCCATCGCCAGCATGAAGCCCACCAGAATCAGCAGCACTGCCGGGAAGGTGAACACGAAGTACACAGCTTCCGGCACGGTCATCAGCAGGTGTGCGATGGATGCGGCGAACAGGGTGCCGATGGCCACTTTCATGGCATGGCCGCCGCCGCGCTCTTCCCAGGTGATCGACAGGCGCTCGATGGTCATGGTCAGGATCACCATCGGGAACAGTGCCACCGACAGCCCGCGCTCCAGGCCCAGTTTGTGGCTGAACAGGCTGATGGCGGCGATCAGTACCACCACGAAGGTCAGCACCACCGACAGGCGCGGCAGCATCTGCAGCTTGAGGTGCTCCAGGTACGAGCGCAGCGACAGCCCCAGCGCGGTGATCACCGTGAACAGCACGATACCGAAGCCCAGCTGCGTTTCGCGGAAGGCCAGGGCGATCAGTACCGGGGTGAAGGTACCCAAGGTCTGGATGCCGATCAGGTTGCGCAGGATCAGGATCACCAGCACGCCGATCGGGATCATCACCATGATCATGAAAGTCTGCTGGGTTTGCAGCGGCAGCCCGTACAGCGAGTATTCGAGGAAGTCCGCGTCGGTGTTCTCGTCGGTCAGCTTGGCCAGGCGGATGGCGTTCATCTCGCTGTTGTTCATGCTGAAGGTGACGCTGGCTTTCTTGCCGCCATCGACGCTGATCAGGTTGTCGTCACCGGTCCACCACAGCAGGCGGTCGGCCGGCAGGCCCTGCTCGCCGGTGTCCGGGTTGAAGTACAGCCAGTCGTTGCCGTTGAAGCTGCGCAGCCACAGTTCAGGGGTTTGCGGGGTGTCGGCCACCAGGCGGATGGTGTGCACCTTCTCCAGCGGTACGTGGGCGATGGACAGCAGCAGGTCGATGACCTGGGCCTTCTTCATCGATGAGGTGTCGCCGGCCAGCAGCAGCTTGACGTTGTCGTCATTGAGGTTGTTGACCCGCTTGATGGTCTCGCTGACGAAGGTCTCGACGTCGGCCGAGTGCTGGCGGATCGGCGCCATCAGCGCCTCGGCGGCGATCTTCTCGGGGCCCTCGACGGCCAGGCTGTCGCGGAAGGTCGGGCCCTTGATCTTGGTCTTTTCGTTGCTGTAGCGCTTGGTCAGCACCAGGCGATAGTAGAGGGTCTGGTTGCCGCTGGCGCGGCGCGCCGACCAGGTCACCTTGCGGTTGCCGTCGGCTCGGTTGACGCTGACCCCGTAGTTGTTGGAGATGAAGCTCTCGTTGAGGCTCACGTAGTCACGGTTGAGCGGCGGTACGAACATCTGCACCTTGACCGGGTCCTTGGCGCTGGCGACGAACTCGACCTTGGCGTCGATGTTCCACAGGTCGTCGGTTTCGTCTTCGGTCACCGGGATGCCCAAGGCGAAGATCTGGTAGGCCGTGACGGCAACGCCCAGCAGCACCAGTACGGTGATCAGGACTTTCAGGTGGAGGGTAAGAGAGCGCATCGGGATTACTCTGCTTTGGGAGCTTCGGTGGCGCAGGCAGGTTTGCCGGCCGCGTATTTAAGGCTTGGGTCGACTAGTGCATCCATGTGCTTGAGGGCCTCGGAGCCGATCAGCAGCGGGAACTGGAACGCGCTGCGGTCGGTGAGGTTGACCTCGATGGTGCGCAGGGTCTGGCCCATGCAGATATCGAGTTCGATGACCGGGCGGGCGGTGTAGGCCTTGCCCGATTCGGCGTCATAGTCCCCGGCGCGGCGCTTGATCTTGCTGACCCGGGCCAGGGGGCGTTCGATGGGGTGTTCGTGGGCGGCGTCGATGGCGAGGTAGAAGCGCACCCAGCTTTCGCCGTTGCGCTTGAAGCGCTTGATGTCACGGGCGCTGAGCGAGGCGGTCTTGGCCCCGGTGTCCAGTTTGGCTGCCACTTCCAGGTCAAGGTCGCCCAGCCGGGCGTATTCGTTCAGGCCGTAGACGGTCTTCTGCGCCGCGGGCGCCAAGGCCGGCAGCACAGTCAGGCAGAGCAGCAATGCAGCGAGTATCGGTTTCATAGTCCTGGCGCGGTGCTGTGCGGGGTTCTGGGCAAGGCGACGGGCCAAGCATCCTTAATAAGCCTGTCAACAGCATGAAATGACGACAGGCACGCTATCCGTGCTCCGAAAGGAGCGCGGCATTCTATCACGCCGATGTGTGGACGCCAGCGCGCCCGCGATCAGACCGTGGCGGGGCGGGGTAAGTTCGTTCTTAGACGATTGTCGACAATATGCTTTTTGTCTTTGACTCGCGGCCTCTGTTTGGCTAGTTTTGCTGGCATGGTTTTAAGAGGTGTCGACAATCATGCTGGATGCCGTGCAAGCACCCGCTAACAGCCAGGACGAAACCGAGACGCTCTCGGAGAACGTCTTCCGCCGTATCCAGGCGGCCATCGTCAAGGGCGAGATCGCCCCCGGCAGCAAAATCTCCGAGCCAGAGCTTGCGCGCACCTACGGCATCAGCCGCGGCCCGCTGCGCGAGGCCATCCACCGCCTCGAAGGCCAGCGCCTGCTGGTGCGGGTGCCACACGTCGGCGCGCGGGTGGTATCGCTGAGCCATGCCGAGCTGATCGAGCTGTACGAAATCCGCGAGTCGCTCGAAGGCATGGCCTGCCGCCTGGCCGCCGAGCGCATGAGCCAGGCCGCCATCGACGAGCTGCGCCATGTGCTCGACACCCATGAGCGTGACGCCGCATTCCAGGCCGGGCAGGGCTACTACCAGCAGGAAGGCGACTACGACTTCCACTACCGGATCATCCAGGGCAGCGGCAACCAGACCCTGTACAAGATGCTCTGCGGCGAGCTGTACCAGCTGGTGCGCATGTACCGCATCCAGTTCTCCACCACCCCCAACCGCCCGCGCCAGGCCTTCGCCGAGCACCACCGCATCCTCGATGCCATCGAGAGCCGTGACGGCGAACTGGCAGAACTGCTGATGCGCCGGCATATCGGCGCGTCCAAACGCAATATCGAGCGCCATTACCAAGGCGCAGACAACAATAGCCCACGAGGTGAGTCATGACAGTCAAGAGCACGCCCGGCCAACGTTTCCGCGATGCGGTTGCCGCCGAACACCCGTTGCAGGTAGTCGGGGCGATCAACGCCAACCATGCGCTGCTGGCCAAGCGCGCCGGGTTCAAGGCCATCTACCTGTCCGGCGGCGGTGTGGCCGCCGGCTCCCTGGGCCTGCCGGACCTGGGCATCAGCGGCCTGGACGACGTGCTCACCGATGTGCGCCGTATCACCGACGTGTGCGACCTGCCGCTGCTGGTGGATGTCGACACCGGCTTCGGCGCCTCGGCGTTCAACGTTGCCCGTACCGTGAAGTCGATGAGCAAGTTCGGCGCCGCGGCCATCCACATCGAGGACCAGGTCGGCGCCAAGCGCTGCGGCCACCGCCCAAATAAAGAGATCGTCACCCAGCAGGAGATGGTCGACCGCATCAAGGCGGCGGTGGATGCGCGCAGCGACGACAGCTTCGTGATCATGGCGCGCACCGACGCGCTGGCGGTGGAAGGCTTGAACGCCGCCCTGGACCGCGCCGCGGCCTGCGTCGAGGCCGGCGCCGACATGATCTTCCCCGAAGCCATCACCGAGCTTTCGATGTACAAGACTTTCGCCGACCGGGTAAAGGCGCCGATCCTGGCCAACATCACCGAATTCGGCGCCACGCCGCTGTACACCACCGAAGAGCTCGCCTCGGTGGATGTGTCGCTGGTGCTGTACCCGCTGTCGGCCTTCCGCGCCATGAACAAGGCCGCCGAGAACGTCTACACCGCCCTGCGCCGCGACGGCACGCAAAAGAACGTGATCGACACCATGCAGACCCGCATGGAGCTGTACGACGCCATCGGCTACCACGCCTTCGAGCAGAGCCTGGATGCGTTGTTCGCGCAGAAAAAAGCCTGACCTGTGGCCCCCGTCGCCGGCACTGCATACCCCCTTGTAGGAGCCGGCTTGCCGGCGATAGGGCCGGTACAGCCACACACGATTAGCCAGAAGAATTCCATAACAAGTTCAAGAAAGGAGAAACCCCATGGCCGAAGCAAAAGTACTCAGTGGTGCAGGCCTGCGTGGCCAGGTGGCCGGGCAGACGGCGCTTTCCACCGTCGGCCAGGCCGGTGCCGGCCTGACCTACCGCGGCTATGACGTGCGCGACCTGGCCGCCGGCGCCGAGTTCGAAGAGGTAGCCTACCTGCTGCTGTACGGCGAGCTGCCAAGCCAGGCCGAGCTTGCCGACTACAAGCACAAGCTCAAGGGCCTGCGCGAGCTGCCCCAGGCGCTGAAGGAAGTGCTCGAGCGCATCCCCCGCGACGCCCACCCGATGGACGTCATGCGCACTGGCTGCTCGGTGCTCGGCACCCTGGAGCCCGAGTTCACCTTCGAGGCCCAGCGCGACAAGACCGACCGCCTGCTGGCGCTGTTCCCGGCGGTGATGTGCTACTGGTACCGCTTCACCCACCACGGCGTGCGCATCGACTGCAGCAGCGACGAAGACACCCTGGGTGGCCACTTCCTGCACCTGCTGCACGGCAAGAAGCCGAGCGAACTGCATGTGAAGGTGATGAACGTTTCGCTGATCCTGTACGCCGAGCACGAATTCAACGCCTCGACCTTCACCGCCCGGGTGTGCGCCTCGACCCTGTCCGACCTGTACTCCTGCATCACCGCTGCCATCGGTTCGCTGCGCGGCCCGCTGCACGGCGGCGCCAACGAGGCGGCCATGGAGCTGATCGAGCGCTTCCAGAGCCCGCAGGATGCCACCGCCGAGCTGCTGCGCATGCTCGAGCGCAAGGACAAGATCATGGGCTTTGGCCACGCCATCTACAAAGAGTCCGACCCGCGTAACGAGGTGATCAAGGGCTGGGCCAAGCAGCTCGCTGATGAAGTGGGCGACAGCGTGCTGTACCCGGTGTCCGAGGCCATCGACAAGACCATGTGGGAGCAGAAGCGGCTGTTCCCCAACGCCGACTTCTACCATGCCTCGGCGTACCACTTCATGGGCATCCCGACCAAGCTGTTCACGCCGATTTTCGTCTGCTCGCGCCTGACCGGCTGGGCCGCACACGTGTTCGAACAGCGTGCCAACAACCGCATCATCCGCCCGAGCGCCGAGTACACAGGCGTCGAACAGCGCAAGTTCGTGCCGATCGAGCAGCGTTAAGGCAAAGGTCGCCGGGGGCTGCTGCGCAGCCCTTTCGCGACACAAGGCCGCTACAGGTGCGGCGCTATCCCTGTAGGAGCGGCCTTGTGCCGCGAAACGGGCGCGCAGCGCCCTCATTGGCCAGACCTGCCCACCGAATACCGTGACCGAGCCTGATAACGATATGAATACTGCATACCGCAAGCCCCTGCCAGGCACTGCCCTGGACTATTTCGACGCCCGCGCCGCGGTCGAGGCGATCAAGCCCGGCGCCTACGACGGCCTGCCTTACACCTCCCGGGTACTGGCCGAAAACCTGGTGCGCCGCTGCGACCCGGCCACCCTCGACGCCTCGCTGAGCCAACTGATCGAGCGCAAGCGTGACCTCGACTTCCCCTGGTTCCCGGCCCGGGTGGTGTGCCACGACATCCTCGGCCAGACCGCGCTGGTGGACCTGGCCGGCCTGCGCGACGCCATCGCCGACAAGGGTGGTGACCCGGCCCAGGTCAACCCGGTGGTGCCGGTGCAGTTGATCGTCGACCACTCCCTGGCCGTGGAGTGCGGCGGTTTCGACCCTGACGCCTTCACCAAGAACCGCGCCATCGAAGACCGCCGCAACGAAGACCGCTTCCACTTCATCAACTGGACCAAGCAGGCGTTCAAGAACGTCGATGTGATCCAGCCGGGCAACGGCATCATGCACCAGATCAACCTGGAGAAGATGTCGCCGGTGATCCACAGCGACCACGGCGTGGCCTACCCGGACACCTGCGTCGGCACCGACAGCCACACCCCCCATGTGGATGCACTTGGGGTGATCGCCATCGGCGTCGGTGGCCTTGAAGCCGAGAACGTGATGCTTGGCCGCGCCTCATGGATGCGCTTGCCGGAAATCGTCGGCGTCGAGCTGACCGGGCGCCTTGCGCCGAATATCACGGCCACCGACCTGGTGCTGGCGCTGACCGAGTTCCTGCGCAAGCAGAAGGTGGTGGGCGCGTACCTGGAGTTCCACGGCGCAGGTGCCAGTGCACTGACCCTGGGCGACCGCGCCACCATCTCCAACATGGCCCCGGAATACGGCGCCACCGCGGCGATGTTCGCCATCGACCAGCAGACGCTGGACTACCTCACCCTGACCGGGCGTGACGACCATCAGGTGCAGCTGGTTGAAACCTACGCCAAGGCCACCGGCCTGTGGGCCGACAGCCTGGCCAAGGCCGAGTACGAGCGTACCCTCTGCTTCGACCTGTCGAGCGTGGTGCGCAACATGGCCGGCCCGTCCAACCCGCATGCCCGGGTGGCCACCAGCGACCTGGCGGCCAAGGGTATCGCCGGGCAGTGGCAGGAGGTGCCCGGGCAGATGCCTGACGGCGCAGTGATCATCGCCGCCATCACCAGTTGCACCAACACCAGCAACCCGCGCAACGTGATCGCTGCCGGCCTGATCGCGCGCAATGCCAACAAGCTCGGTCTTACCCGCAAGCCGTGGGTCAAGTCGTCCCTGGCGCCGGGCTCCAAGGCTGTGCAGCTGTACCTGAAAGAAGCAGGGCTTGAGCAGGAACTGGAGCAACTGGGCTTTGGCATCGTCGCCTTCGCCTGCACCACCTGCAACGGTATGTCTGGCGCGCTGGACCCGGTGATCCAGCAGGAAATCATCGACCGCGACCTGTACGCCACCGCCGTGCTGTCGGGTAACCGCAACTTCGACGGGCGCATCCACCCCTACGCCAAGCAGGCATTCCTGGCTTCGCCGCCGTTGGTGGTGGCCTATGCCATTGCCGGCACCATTCGTTTCGATATCGAAAAAGACGTGCTGGGGGTGGTCGACGGTAAGCAAATCCGCCTGAAGGATATCTGGCCAAGCGATGCCGAGATCGACGCCGTGGTGCGTGCCTCGGTCAAGCCCGAGCAGTTCCGCCAGGTGTACATCCCGATGTTCACCATCGAGGAGGACAAGGGCCCGAAAGTGGCGCCGCTGTACGACTGGCGCCCGATGAGCACCTATATTCGCCGCCCGCCATACTGGGAAGGCGCCTTGGCCGGCGAGCGTACCCTGCGCGGCATGCGCCCGCTGGCGGTGCTGCCGGACAACATCACCACCGACCACCTGTCGCCGTCCAACGCCATCCTGCTGGACAGCGCCGCCGGTGAGTACCTGGCGAAAATGGGCCTGCCCGAAGAGGACTTCAACTCCTACGCGACCCACCGCGGTGACCACCTGACCGCCCAGCGCGCCACCTTCGCCAACCCCAAGCTGTTCAACGAAATGGTGCGCAAGGACGACGGCAGCGTGAAGCAGGGCTCGCTGGCGCGCCTTGAGCCGGAGGGCAAGGTAACCCGCATGTGGGAAGCCATCGAAACCTACATGCAGCGCAAGCAGCCGCTGATCATCGTTGCCGGTGCCGACTACGGTCAGGGCTCGTCCCGGGACTGGGCGGCCAAGGGCGTGCGCCTGGCCGGGGTCGAGGCCATCGTCGCCGAAGGCTTCGAGCGCATCCACCGCACCAACCTGGTGGGCATGGGCGTGCTGCCGCTGGAGTTCAAGCCCGGCACCGACCGCAATACCCTGGGCCTGGACGGCAGCGAGACCTACGATGTGGTGGGGCAGCGCACGCCGCGGGCGACCCTGACCCTGGTGGTTACCCGCCGCGATGGCGAGCGGGTCGAGGTGCCGGTGACCTGCCGCCTGGATACCGCCGAAGAGGTGTCGATCTACGAGGCCGGCGGGGTGCTGCAGCGCTTTGCCCAGGATTTCCTCGAAGGCACCGCCTGATAACCAACAACATGGCCCCTGTGGGAGCGGGTTTACCCGCGAAAGCGATTGATCAGACAACACGGGTGTTCCCGCTGACGCATTCGCGGGTAAACCCGCTCCCGCAGGGTGCTGTGCAAGACAGGAATTGAACATGCCACACGCACCACAAATCCGCATCCCCGCCACCTATATGCGCGGCGGCACCAGCAAGGGCGTGTTCTTCCGCCTGCAAGACCTGCCCGAACCTGCACAAGCCCCAGGCCCTGCCCGCGACGCGCTGCTGCTGCGGGTAATCGGCAGCCCCGACCCCTATGCCAAGCAGATCGACGGCATGGGCGGCGCCACCTCCAGCACCAGCAAGACGGTGATCGTCGCGCCCGGCACCAGGCCCGGCCACGACGTCGACTATCTGTTTGGTCAGGTGTCCATCGACAGCGCCTTCGTCGACTGGAGCGGCAACTGCGGCAACCTCTCGGCGGCGGTGGGTTCGTTCGCCATCGCCAACGGCCTGGTCGACCCCGCACGGGTTCCGCACGAAGGCATTGCCACGGTGCGCATCTGGCAGGCCAACATCGGCAAGACCATCATCGCCCACGTGCCCATCAGCAACGGCGAAGTGCAGGAAACCGGTGATTTCGAGCTGGACGGCGTGACCTTCCCGGCCGCCGAGGTGCAGCTGGAATTCCTCGACCCGGCTGCCGACGAGGATGGCGACGGCGGGGCGATGTTCCCCACCGGCAACCTGGTGGACGACCTCGAGGTGCCGGGCATTGGTACCTTCAAGGCCACCCTGATCAACGCCGGCATCCCGACCATCTTCGTCAATGCCGCCGACATCGGTTACACCGGCATTGAATTGCAGGACGCCATCAATGGTGACCCTGCGCAACTGGCCCGTTTCGAGACCATTCGTGCCTACGGCGCCGTGCGCATGGGGCTGATCGAGCGCATCGAACAGGCCGCCGGCCGCCAGCACACGCCGAAGGTGGCCTTCGTGGCCGCGCCCGCTGCCTACACCGCCTCCAGCGGCAAGGCGGTCAAGGCTGAGGACGTCGACCTGCTGGTGCGTGCGCTGTCCATGGGCAAGCTGCACCACGCCATGATGGGGACCGCTGCGGTGGCCATTGGCACGGCAGCAGCTATTCCGGGCACCCTGGTGAACCTGGCCGCCGGTGGCGGCGAGCGCAGCGCCGTGCGTTTCGGCCACCCGTCCGGGACCTTGCGGGTAGGTGCCGAGGCGCGGCAGGTGGACGGGCAGTGGACCGTGACCAAAGCCATCATGAGCCGCAGTGCGCGGGTGCTGATGGAAGGCTGGGTGCGGGTGCCGGGCGACTGCTTCTGAGACGCTATCGCCGGCAAGCCGGCTCCTGCAGGCATGCGCACTCCCTATAGGAGATCACGCAGCCCTTTTGGGCTGCGCTGTCGCGCAGAGAACTGGTCTCGCAGATGCGCCACGGTCTCTGTGGGAAGCGGCCTTGCCGGGGCGCCGTCCGGTCGAGATGGGCTGCGCAGCAGCCCCGGCAATTTTGCATGAGGCCGAGGCCTGGGGGACGCTTCGCGACCCATCGCGACACAAGGCCACTTCCCACAAAGACCGTTTTAAATCAATGAGTTGTAGTTTGTTCTATGAGAGCCGGCTTGCCGGCGATGAGGCCCTGACAGGCAACAAAAAAGCCCCGGCATCACGCCGGGGCTTTGTTTTACACCTTACTGCTTAAGCTTAAGCCTGAACCACCGGGATCTTGGCGTTGGCTGCCGCTTCGCGGAACTCGGCGATCTGGTCGAAGCTCAGGTAGCGGTAGACGTCGGCAGCCATGCTGTCGATGTCTTTGGCGTACTGCATGTACTCCTCGACGGTCGGCAGCTTGCCGATGATCGAAGCGACCGCAGCCAGCTCGGCCGAGGCCAGGTACACGTTGGTGGCGTCGCCCAGGCGGTTCGGGAAGTTACGGGTCGAGGTGGAGACCACGGTGGAACCGGTCTGCACACGTGCCTGGTTACCCATGCACAGCGAGCAGCCTGGCATTTCCATGCGCGCACCGGCCTTGCCGTAGATGCCGTAGTAGCCTTCTTCGGTCAGCTGGTGGGCGTCCATCTTGGTTGGCGGGGCCAGCCACAGACGGGTAGGGATACCGCCTTTGACCTTGTCCAGCAGCTTGCCGGCAGCGCGGAAGTGGCCGATGTTGGTCATGCACGAACCGATGAACACTTCGTCGATCTTCTCGCCCTGTACCGAAGACAGCAGGCGGGCATCGTCCGGGTCGTTCGGCGCACAGAGCACGGGCTCTTTCACGTCGGCCAGGTCGATTTCGATGATTTCGGCGTATTCGGCATCGGCGTCGGCCGACAGCAGCTCAGGCTTGGCCAGCCAGGCTTCCATGGCCTGGGCGCGGCGCTCCAGGGTACGTGGGTCGCCGTAGCCTTCGCCGATCATCCAGCGCAGCAGGGTGATGTTCGACTGCAGGTACTCGGCGATGGCCTTCTCTGGCAGCTTGATGGTGCAACCGGCAGCAGAACGCTCGGCCGAGGCGTCGGACAGCTCGAAGGCTTGCTCGACGGTCAGTTCGTCCAGGCCTTCGATTTCCAGAATGCGGCCGGAGAAGGCGTTTTTCTTGCCTTTTTTCTCGACGGTCAGCAGGCCCTTCTGGATGGCGTAGTAAGGGATGGCGTGGACCAGGTCACGCAGGGTGATGCCTGGCTGCAGCTTGCCCTTGAAGCGCACCAGGATCGACTCTGGCATGTCCAGCGGCATCACGCCGGTGGCGGCGGCGAAGGCCACCAGGCCGGAGCCGGCCGGGAACGAGATGCCGATCGGGAAGCGGGTGTGCGAGTCGCCACCGGTACCCACGGTGTCCGGCATCAGCATGCGGTTCAGCCAGCTGTGGATGATGCCGTCGCCCGGGCGCAGCGACACGCCGCCACGGGTGCGGATGAAGTCTGGCAGGGTGTGGTGGGTGGTGACGTCGATCGGCTTCGGATACGCGGCGGTGTGGCAGAACGACTGCATGACCAGGTCAGCCGAGAAGCCCAGGCAGGCGAGGTCTTTGAGCTCGTCGCGGGTCATCGGGCCGGTGGTGTCCTGGGAGCCGACGGTGGTCATCTTCGGCTCGCAGTAGGCACCTGGGCGCACGCCCTGGCCTTCTGGCAGGCCGCAGGCGCGGCCGACCATCTTCTGCGCCAGGGTGAAGCCCTTGCCGGTGTCGGCAGGCTGCTCTGGCTTCTTGAACAGGTCGGAAGCACCCAGGCCCAGCTCGGCGCGGGCTTTTTCGGTCAGGCCACGGCCGACGATCAGCGGGATACGGCCGCCGGCGCGGACTTCATCGAGCAGCACTTCGGTTTTCAGCTCGAAGCTGGTGACCAGCTCGTCGCTGCCGTTGCGGCGCACTTCACCCTTGAACGGGTAGACGTCGATGACGTCGCCCATGGCCAGGTTGGTGCAGTCGAATTCGATCGGCAGGGCGCCGGCGTCTTCCATGGTGTTGTAGAAGATCGGGGCGATCTTGGTGCCGAAGCAGAAACCACCGGCGCGCTTGTTCGGAACAAACGGGATGTCGTCGCCGAAGAACCACAGCACCGAGTTGGTGGCGGATTTGCGCGAAGAACCGGTACCGACCACGTCACCGACGTAGGCGACCGGGTGGCCCTTGGCCTTGACTGCTTCGATCTGTGCCAGCGGGCCGACCGAACCTGGCTGCGAAGGCTCGATGCCGTCGCGGGCCATTTTCAGCATGGCCAGGGCGTGCAGCGGGATGTCAGGGCGCGACCAGGCGTCCGGGGCTGGGGACAGGTCGTCGGTGTTGGTTTCGCCAGGCACCTTGAACACGGTCAGGGTGTACTTGTCGGCGATGGCCGGGCGGCTGGTGAACCATTCGCCGGCAGCCCACGATTCGAGTACGGCTTTGGCGTGGGCGTTGCCCGCCTTGGCTTTTTCGGCCACGTCGTGGAAGGCATCGAACATCAGCAGGGTGTGCTTGAGCTGTTCGGCCGCGACGGCGCCCAGTTCGGCGTCATCCAGCAGCGTTACCAGCGTTTCGATGTTGTAGCCGCCCTGCATGGTGCCCAGCAGCTCGGTGGCGTGCTTGCGGTCGATCAGCGGCGATTTTGCCTCGCCCTTGGCGACGGCGGAGAGGAAAGCGGCCTTGACGTAGGCAGCTTCATCCACCCCTGGCGGTACGCGGTTGGTGATCAGGTCTACGAGGAAGGCTTCTTCGCCGGCCGGCGGGTTTTTCAGCAGCTCGACCAGGCCTGCAGTTTGTTCGGCGTTCAGCGGCTGGGGCACGATACCCAGAGCGGCACGCTCTTCGATGTGTTTGCGGTAGGCTTCAAGCACAGTTATTACCCTCATCAGTGGTCCCTAAAGGGGGTCCGGGACGCTCATCCAGCATTCCTTGCACCCATGCGCAGCAACGGCTTTTTGAGCCGTGTTGCCAGGGTCGCAGAGAATCCTTACAGAAGCTGTTTTCAAAGTTTTACGCCTGTAGAACGGAAGGCTGATGAGGGGTTGGTGCGGGACACGCCAGGTGCCTGGCCCGAACCAACGCCGTTCTACCGGATGAACTGTGCTCGTGACGCTTTGAAAACAGCTTCCAACGGACATTGTTGCCTTGAAAAGGCGGAGTGATTCTACGGCAAAAAATGCCCGATGGTAAGGCGCAGAAGATGACTTTAACGGGTGACCCTGGTTAGACAAAGGGCTAACATGAACCCGTGTTCCACCGCCAAGCCGTTGTTTTTCCATGTCCAACCAGTCCATCAAGACCCCTTGCGTCGGCCTTTGCTCCACCGTCTACGGTGACCTGGTGTGCCGTGGCTGCAAGCGCTTCCACCACGAAGTGATCCACTGGAACGGCTACGACGACGAGCAGAAACGCGCCGTGTGGCTGCGCCTTGAGCAGTTGCTGGTGCAGGTGATGATGGCCAAGCTCGAGGTGTTCGACAAAGACCTGCTGCGCCAGCAGTTGGAGAACCGCTCGATCCGCTTTGTCGCGCATCAGTCCGAATATTGCTGGGCGTACCAGCTGATCGCCCGCGGCGCGCGGATGATCCGCGAGCTGGAAGCCTACGGGATGGTATTGCTGCCGGAGTTTCGCGACTGGGACCTGCCGCAACTGCGCGATGCGATCGATCGCGAGTTCTTTTTGCTTTCAGAGGCGCATTACCAGCGCTACATCGCCCCGAGCTTTTTGCGCGATGCCATGGGCCAGGGCTGACGGCTGCTGGCCTCTTCGCGGGTAAACCCGCTCCCACAGGTACAGCGCCGGTCTTCAATCGCGCGCGACACCTGTGGGAGCGGGTTTACCCGCGAAGAGGCCAGCAGGTGTGCAGTCAGTCGCCGGTATATTCACAACCGCTGGTGCAGGTCTCGTGAATACGCACCTTCGACAGCTCCGGCAGCAGCGGCTTGACCTGTTCCCAGATCCACTTGGCGATCACTTCGCTGGTGGGGTTTTCCAGGCCCGGGATGTCGTTCAGGTAGTTGTGGTCCAGCTGCTCGTAGATCGGTTTGAAGATCGCCTTGATTTCGGAGAAGTCGCGGATCCAGCCAGTGTGCGGGTCGAGCGGGCCGGTCAGGTGCAGGGCCACCTTGAACGAATGGCCATGCAGGCGGCCGCACTTGTGCCCGGCGGGGACGTTGGGCAGGCGGTGGGCCGATTCGAAAGTAAATTCCTTGAAGATTTCCACGCTGTCTGAACTCTGTGTGTAACGAAGATTGCGCGCAGTCTACCAGCATGCCCGCTACAAGGCTTGCAGCCGATCGTGCAACTGCCCGGTGGCGATCAGCTCGAGCAACTCGTCACCCAGCCGCTGGCTTTCGGCAATCGCCTTGTACCAGTAACGCTTGCGGCTCGGCGCATCGCCCATGAAACGCTTGAAGTCGTTGCGGTCGGGCAGCTTGCCGTAGGGCAGGGCGGCCAGGTACTGCGCAGATGGCGTCATCAGCAGCACGTTCTGCAGGCGCGTGGCGTCGCCCCGGCGCCAGGGCAGGGCCTTGTCGAACCAGCCGGGCACCACCTTGTCGGTGAAGTGCGGGTACAGCACCAGGTCATCGCCCTGGTACGGCAGGTCTAGGTGGTAGTCCAGCAGGCCGCCGTCGCGGTAGGTGCCGGCCCCGGCACCGGGGATGTCGCGTACACCTTCCATCACCATCGGGATCGAGCCCGAGGCCAGCAAGGCGTGGCGCAGGTTGGCCAGGTTCAGCGCCAGGCAGCGCGAGGGGAAGTCGGTCAGCGGGCCCAGCGGCGGCGCGCTGCGCTGGTCGTGCAGGATCACCCGCTCGAAGTGCCGCGCCAGGTTGGCGCGGCCCAGCAGGTTGCTGGCCAGCACCGAGCCCAGGCCCATGCCCAATCGCCCGCGGTGGTCGTGGGCCAGTTGGCCGTGGCTTTTCACCACCAGAATGTTCAGCCGGTAGTGAGGGTTGGCGAGGATCTGCCCGTCGCGGCCTTGCAGCAGGTCGTCGAGCATGCGCTGGCAACTCTGGCTGATTTGCCGTGGCGTCACGCCCTTGGCGAAGTCCTGCTCGGTGTACAGCTCGCCCAGGCGGCGGATGCCCTCGACCGGGTCGTCCAGGCAGGCGCTGGCGAAACGCCAGGAGCCGATCGAGGCGCCGATCAGCGCGCGTTGGCGGGGCGCCGAGGGCAGCCACTCACCGAACAGCGCCAGGTCCAGGCCCTGGATGCCCAGCGGCTTGGGGCCGCCGGCGGCACCGGGCAGCACGCCCACATCGGCTGCCAGCAGGCCGCGTTCGCGGATCTGCTGCAGGGCGCGTTGGCCAGCCTTGAAGGTCAGTGCGGGGTACTTGATGTGGATGGCGGTCATGGCGCGGTCCGTGCGGGCGGGTCAGGCAGTATAAAGGCAGATGGCCGCACGCACGCATCGGGGGAGCAACTGTCTTGTGCTGCCTGAGCCGGCCTCATCGCCGGCAAGCCGGCTACAGGCATAGCGCTTGAGCAATCTTGTGGGAGCGGGCTTGCCCCGCGACAAGGCCGGTACAGGCGACACAGCACCTGCGCTATCATGCGGCCAGCTGTTTTCAGGTTGAATTAAGGACCTGCGGTTAGTCTTGTTCACGTAGACAACGCATACATCTGCAAGGAGAAACCCCATGAAAACTTTGACTGCCCTGTTCACCGCCGCCGCCCTCGCATTCGGTGCCAACGCCGCCTTCGCCAAGGACGTGCAGCCTGACGAAGTGGTCAAGCTGGTCAACGCCAAGACCATCAAGTCGCTGGATGAACTCAAAGCTACTGCCGTGGCCAAACACCCCGGCGCCACCGTGACCGACTCGGAACTCGAGAACGAATACGGCCGCTACATCTACAAGGTCGAGCTGCGCGACGCGCAAAATGTCGAATGGGACGTCGACCTCGACGCCAAGACCGGTGAAGTGCTGAAGGACGAGCGAGACAACTGATGAGCGAGTTACCGCGAACGGCGCGCTACCTGGCCCTGGCCCTGCTGGCCGCCTGTTCGCTGGCCGCCGCCCGCGACCTGGATCAGGATGAAGCCCTGGAGCTGCGCAAGCAGGGCATCATCCTGCCGCTGGAACAACTGCTCGAAACCGCCCTTGGGCGTTACCCCGGGGCGCGCCTGTTGGAGGCCGAGCTTGAAGAAAAGCACAAGCGCTACGAATATGAAGTCGAGCTGCTGACCCCCCAGGGCGTGGTGCGCGAGATCAAGCTCGACGCCCGCACCGGTGCGCTGCTCAAAGACGAGGAAGACGACTGAATGCGCCTGCTGCTGGTCGAAGACAATGTACCCCTGGCTGACGAGCTGACCACCGCCCTGCAACGCCAGGGTTACGCCGTGGACTGGCTGGCCGATGGCCGCGATGCGGTGTACCAGGGCCAGAGCGAACCCTACGACCTGATCATTCTCGACCTGGGCCTGCCCGGCCTGCCGGGGCTCGAGGTGCTGGCGCAGTGGCGCGCGGCAAACCTGGCTACCCCGGTGCTCATTCTGACCGCCCGCGGCTCATGGGCAGAGCGCATCGAAGGGCTCAAGGCCGGTGCCGACGACTACCTGACTAAACCCTTCCACCCCGAAGAGTTGCAACTGCGCATCCAGGCCCTGCTGCGCCGGGCCAAGGGGCTGGCCAACCAGCCGCGGTTGGAGGCTGCCGGCCTGCATCTGGACGAATCACGCCAATGCGTCAGCCGCGAAGGCGTCGACATCCAGCTCACCGCGGCCGAGTTTCGCCTGCTGCGTTACTTCATGCTGCACCCAGGCCAAGTACTCTCCAAAAGCCACTTGGCCGAGCACCTGTATGACGGCGAGACCGAGCGCGATTCCAACGTGCTCGAAGTGCACGTCAACCACCTGCGGCGCAAGCTTGGCCGCGCGGTGATCGAGACCCGCCGCGGCCAGGGCTACGTGTACGCCGGGAGCGCCGCGTGAAGTCGATCCAGGCGCGCCTGAGCCTGGGCCTGGTGGCGGTGCTGGTGGTGGTGGGCCTGGGCGTGGCGCAACTGACGCTGTGGCTGCTCGAGGCTGGGTTGCAGCGCTACCTGGAGACCGGCCTGCGCAAGGAGAGCGAGAACCTGCTGGTGGCGCTGGTGCGCGGGCCGAACGGCTTGCAGCTGGATGAGCGGCGGATTTCCTCGGCCTATCAGCGGCCGTTCTCGGGCTACTACTTCCGTATCGACTTCGACCAGGGCACCTGGCGTTCGCGTTCGTTGTGGGACCTGGACATGCCCAAGCCGGCCAAGCCCGGCCTGGACGACGGCCACGAGCTGGGCCCCGAGGGCCAGCAGTTGCTGGCCTACCGTGGCGACTACCGGCGCCTGGGCCAGGACATTTCGATCAGCGTGGCCCAGGACTATTCGCCGGTGCGTAAGGGCTTTCGGCGCATGCAGCAGATCGGCCTGGGCATCGGCCTGGTGGCGCTGGTGCTGGTGCTGGTGCTGCAGCGCATCACCGTGACCCGCTCATTGCGCCCGTTGGAGCGTGCCCGCCGGCAAATCGCCCAGTTGCAGCAGGGCCAGCGTTCGCAGCTGGACGCCGAGGTGCCCAGCGAGTTACAGCCGCTGGTGGACCAGATCAACCACCTGTTGGCCCATACCGAAGACAGCCTGCGCCGCTCGCGCAATGCCCTGGGTAACCTCGGGCATGCCTTGAAGACGCCGTTGGCGGTACTGCTGAGCCTGGCCGCCAGCGAGCGCCTGCAAGGCTTGCCCGAGGTGCAGGCGCAGTTGCGCGAGCAACTGGAGCAGATTCAGCAGCGCCTGGCCCGCGAACTGAACCGCGCGCGCCTGGCCGGCGATGCGCTGCCCGGCGCGCAGTTCGACTGCGATGCCGAGTTGCCGGGGTTGCTGTCCACGCTCGGGATGATCCACGGCGAAGGGCTGTTGCTGGCGCGCGACGTGCCGCCCGGGCTGCTGCTGCCCTGGGACCGTGAAGACTTGCTGGAGCTGCTCGGCAACCTGCTGGACAACGCCTGCAAATGGGCTGACCGCGAGGTGCGTCTGGGCATCGCGCCGAGCACCGAGGGCTATCAGCTGTGGGTTGACGACGACGGCCCCGGCATCCCCGAGAGCCAGCGCCTGCAGGTGCTGGAGCGCGGTTCGCGGCTGGACGAGCAGGTCGACGGCCATGGCCTGGGGCTGGGCATCGTGCGCGATATCGTCGAGGCCTGGGGCGGGCGCATGGCCTTGCTCGACAGCACGCTGGGCGGGTTGCGGGTGAGCATCGAGTTGCCGCGCAAGCACCGTCAGGCCTGAATGCTCCTACACAGGGCCACCCTGCAAAAATATTGCATATCAAGCGCACTTTTTTGAATTAGCCCCAAAACGGTGCGCCCGGCACAATCCCTCCTCACGAAACCCCAGCGGTTTCCATCTCTCCATGGACGGAGCCCCTTGCGTTATTGCATTTGCAATACAGGGCCCAGGCCGGTCGCGCTGGGCTTTCTTTTCCATCAAAAAAATACGACCCCATTATTTCGATGTCTGCCTCGCGTCCCGAAAGCCGTCTGCAGCGCCTGCTACCGGCGCCCCTGAACATCCCCCCCAAAGAATGGTTGCGCGCAGGCCTTGGCGGGCTGCTTGGCCTGTTTCTCGCCGGCTACCTGTGCAGCCTGGCCTACGGCCCGTCCATCGCCCTGCATCTACTTGGACCGCTGGCGGCCTCGGCGGTGCTGGTGTTCGCCGTGCATTCCGGCCCCCTGGCCCAGCCGTGGCCGGTGCTGGGCAGCTATGCGTTGGCCGGCGCAATAGGCCTGGCCATGCGCCACAACTTCGGTGACGGCCTGTGGGTTGCTGCCGCCGCGCTGGGTATCGCCCTGGTGCTGATGTGCCTGCTGCGCTGCCTGCACCCGCCGGGTGGCGGTGTGGCGGCAAGCGCGGTGCTGGCCGACCCGGGGTTGGTGGCAATGGGTGATCACCTGCTCGAGCCGGTGCTGCTCAATGCGTTGGTCCTGGTGGCGGTGGCGGTGTTCTACAACCGCTTGACCGGCGTGCGCTACCCCAAGGGCGCGGCGCCGCGCAAGGACCTGCACCACACCCACGACCCGCTGCCCGGGGCGCGCGTAGGCATCAGCGCAGACGACCTGGACCAGGCCCTGGAAGAGATCGGCGAGTTCGTCGACGTGACCCGCGACGAGCTGGAGCGGATCATCCTGGCTACCGAGCAGCACGCACTGCAGCGCAGCCTGGGTGGCATCACCGCTGGCGCTGTGATGTCCCGCGACGTGCAGTCGGCCAACCCCGGCACCACCCTGGAGCAGGCATGGAAGATGCTCGACGGGCATCACCTTAAGACTCTGCCTGTGGTGGAAAACGGCCGTCTGGTGGGCATCGTCAGCCTCAGTGACCTGGTTGGCCCGGCCATGGCCCGCAGCCGTTTCAGTTGGGGCGGGTTGTTCCGTCGCCAGACCGTGCGCCTGGAGCAGGTGATGAGCCGGCGAGTGGTCAGTGTCGGCAGCACCCACCCGCTGGAGCGCCTGCTGCCGCTGCTCAGCGAGCAGGGCCTGCATTGCCTGCCGGTGCTGGATGATGGGCGTTTGGTGGGAGTGATCACTCAGACCGACCTGATCGCAGGCCTCAAGCGCCACCTGCTCAATGCCGCAGCACTGGCCTCAGATAACCGGGTCCCAGCGCTGTGACCAGTCGCTCATGTCGCCGGCCACCAGCCGGCGCAGTACGCTGAAGGCCTGTTGCAGGGCTTCGCTGTCGCGTTTGCGGGCGTACACGAGGAAGGTCGGGTAGGTAAACTCCGGCGCCTGCGGCACCCGCTCGAACACCCCGCTTTGCAGGTAGGCCTGCACCACGCGCGTGCGGAAGTAGCCGCTGCCGCCGCGGTCGAGGATGAACTGCAAGGCCAGTGGCCCGAGGTTGAAGCTCAGCGCCGGGCGCGACAGGTCGGGCAGGGCGGCGTCGTGCTGGCGGCGGAAGGCCTCGCCCCAGTCGATGTAAATGTAAGGCTCCGGGGCATCCACCCGGCGCACGCGGATCAGTTTTTCTTCCATCAACTGCTCCACCTGCAGCCCCGGGCCGTAGGTGGGCTGGTACACCAGTGCTGCGTCCAGCAGGCCCATTTCCACTTTGCGCAGCAGTGATTCGCCGTCGCTGACTTCGCTGCGGATGGCGTGGCTGGGCAGCTCAAGGTGCAGGGCGCTGACCCAGTCGAGCATCATCGGGTTGCCCAGGC
Organism: Pseudomonas xanthosomatis; assembly: GCF_019139835.1. Taxonomy (NCBI): domain Bacteria; kingdom Pseudomonadati; phylum Pseudomonadota; class Gammaproteobacteria; order Pseudomonadales; family Pseudomonadaceae; genus Pseudomonas; species Pseudomonas xanthosomatis. The sequence continues at coordinate 2,819,001 of NZ_CP077075.1, forward strand.
TCACTTCGCCACCGATGTGCAGCACCTGCTGGCAACCTTGGGGCAGGGGCAGGTCGCGGCGGGCGGCCTCCCAGGTTTGCACCAGCTGGTTGGCGTAGATGACGAAAGCCTCGCCGTCGCTGGTCAGGCTGGCGCCGTTGTGGTTGCGGATGAACAGCTGGCAGCCCAGTTGCTGCTCCAGGCGCTGGACGCGGGCGCTGATGGCGGTCTGGGAGACGAACAGGCGTTCGGCGGCGGCGGCCAGGCTGCCGCAGCGGACTATTTCCAAGAAGGTTCGGGCCTGGTCGATGTCCATTGGGCTGCTCTGTGGTGGGGGTTGGGTATTCTAGAGCGGTTTGCACCGAAATGGGGCTTTGGGTTGCCCTGAGGGGGCGGCTTATCGGCGATGGCGTTGGTGTGTGGGTTTTATATCTTGCGGTGTAAGTTGGTTGATCTGTTTGATCTGTTTGATCTGTTTGATCTGTTGGTATTTGTATTGGTTGGTTTTGATAGTTTTATGCGCATTCATTTGCTGCATTGACGCTTATTCACCTTTCCGCCCTTACGGCCATCCCTTTCAAGGTCTTCGGTAGAATCTGCTGAAATCCAGTCAGGAAGACCCGAGTGATGTGGGCTGATGTTCTAGCGCGATTCGAGAAAAAAGCACCGGCCAGCGTCATGGCCAAACTCGCTTTGGAGCAAGCTATTGCGCCTGAGTGGGTCGATCAGGTTTTCGAAGAGCACCGCCAGCGGCAGTACTCTCGTGAGCTGTTGTTCTCGACCATCGTCAAGCTCATGTCGCTCGTTTCGCTGGGTCTGAAGCCGTCGCTACATGCTGCGGCAAAGCAGTTGGACGATCTCCCGGTCAGCCTGGCAGCGCTTTACGACAAAATCAGTCGAACAGAACCTGCGCTACTACGTGCCCTGGTGACAGGTTGCGCACAGCGACTGACTCCAACGATCCATGAGTTGGGCTGCTCGGCCATGCTTCCCAATTGGCAAATTCGGGTGGTTGATGGCAGCCACCTGGCCTCCACCGAAAAGCGTCTTGGCGCGTTGCGCCAGGAGCGCGGGGCTGCCCGTCCGGGGTTTTCGGTAGTGGTCTACGATCCCGATCTGGATCAGGTAATTGACCTGCAACCCTGCGAAGACGCCTACGCAAGTGAGCGAGTCTGCGTCCTACCGCTACTGGCTGATGCCCAGCCCAATCAGGTTTGGATCGCTGACCGGCTCTACTGCACGCTTCCTGTGATGGAGGCGTGCGGGCAGGTGAAAACTTCATTTGTCATTCGTGAGCAAGCCAAGCACCCACGCATAATCCAGGAAGGCGAGTGGCAAGCGCCGATGCCCGTCGCAACAGGTATGGTACGCGAGCAATCTATCGAGGTGAGGGGCGGGCACACGTGGCGGCGGGTCGAGTTGACGCTCCATTCAAAAAACGACTCAGGCGATACCAGTCTGATGTTCTGGAGCAACCTGCCCGAGAGCATCAGCACACAGCAGATCGCAGATTTGTATCGTCGTCGCTGGAGCATCGAAGGGATGTTTCTGCGACTAGAAGCCATTCTGGAAAGTGAAATTGAAACCCTCGGCAGCCCGCGTGCTGCGCTGCTTGGGTTCACCACTGCGGTCTTGGCCTACAACGTTCTGGCATTGCTGAAACGCAGTGTTGAGCAAGCCCACCGCGAGACGCTGCCGGAGAGTTGGGAGGCGTCGATCTATCACTTGGCGGTCCAGATCCGAGGGGGCTACGAGGGTATGCAGATCGCCCTACCATCGGAGCACATACCGGTTGTCCCTATAGAAGAATTAGGTCGGCGCCTGCTGGAACTGGCCAAGAACATCCAGCCCAAGCAGGTTGCGAAAAACCCACGAGGCCCCAAGGTGGCCAAGCCCAAAACCTGGGTACAGGGAACGGCGGTACATGCCCACGTTTCAACAGACCGGGTGATCAAGGCTGCCAAAACGAAAAGACCTTGAAAGGGATGGCCCTTACGGCGGCTTACTTTTGTCTTGTCAAAAGTAAGCAAAACCGCTCGCTCCCATCATCCGGCCCCTGCGCTTCGCTCCGGGGTTCCCTCACTCCGGGCTTGCTCCGGGGGTACGCGCCGACGGGCCGTCCCTGGCCCGATCGGCGCTCGACCGGCATCCATGCCGGTCGCCCCCCTACGCAATCCCTGCGTTCGGCCTCCTGAAGTCGCGAAGTTAGTGGCGGCGCCTGGGCTGGCGCAGCTAACCGCTAGTTGCCACCGTGGGACCTCAGGATTTAATCGCGGGGCAAGCCCGCTCCCACGTGGTTCAGCGAGCGCAGTTCTAACGTGGGAGCGGGCTTGCCCAGCGATTGCGTCAGAACAAACATCACATCAATAACAATCAAACCAACATCCCGGCTCTTGATCTGGCTCTTGATGTTGCTTCTAAGCGCGCAATAGCCCAGGCAACACAAATCGCGACTTCAGGAGGCCGAGCGTAGGGATTGCGTAGGAGGGCGACCGGCATGGATGCCGGTCGAGCGCCGATCGGGCCAGGGACGGCCCGTCGGCGCGTACCTCCGGAGCAAGCCCGGAGCGAGGGAACCCCCGAAGCGCAGCGTAGGGGGCCGGATGATAGGAGCAGTGTACGGGTCACCCACATGGGTTACACAAAAGTTCGCTCACATAGGTGACAACACCTGAAGTGTTACATAACCATCATCGGCATCTCGCTCATCGATCCTGCCGAGAATGATTGGGCCGAAAATAACATCCCACACCCCATCCCCGACTTGCTCCAGCCCAATGGTCTGATGCTTGAGCACGTAACCTACATAGATCCTCAAACCCCGGCGGTTGACGATGCCACTGCGATCAGCTGGCAGGCTCTCGATATGACTGGGGTAAGTCATTTCAGGTAGTTTTTCCGGGAACGGGCGTGGCGAAGGCTGGTAGCAGGACGCTGGTGTTTTCTGCTTCAGTGCTTCGTGGAGCCGCTCGTAATTGTAGTGTTGCCGGAAGCGGTCGAAGTGCCGTTGTTGAGCCTCCCAAGCCACTGCGGGCGGTGACGGAAGCGTACTTTTGAGTGTTCGGTGCATACGCTCGTGCCGACCATTTTGCTCCGGTCTGCCAGGCGCAATACGTTCAGGAATGATGCCTAGGCGCAGCCACCAGATGGACAGCTGGGAGAGCCCTGCACGCCCTTTACTGGCAAACGGCACGCCGTTATCGGTCCGGATACGTTCAGGTAGCCCGTTTTCACGAAAGACCTCAGTGAACACAGCCTGTGTCTCCAGAAAGTTCGTATTGGCCATGCTGTGGCACGCGAGCAAGAAGCGACTGGCGTGATCCATGATCGTCAACGGATAGCACCAGACCCCAGCTCCTGTCAGAAACTGGCCTTTGTAGTCCGCAGTGAAGAGCTGATTGGGCGACTCCGCCTTTTCAAGCGGCTTGGGATAGACCGCTACGCGCTGACGCAGGCGCCGCGGCTTGATCAGCTCGGCTTTCTTGAGGATGTTGTAGATCGTTGTCTTGGAGGGAGGCGCCTGGTCAGGAAAACGTTCCTGCAATGCGGCCTGGATCTTCTTGGGCCCAGGCTCCGTCTGGCCCTTGCCGCGTAATTCGATAATGGCCTCGCGAACGGCGACGGGTACAACCCAATCTTGCGTCAGCCGGCGACGGCTACGTTCCTCTAGGCCTGCTGGGCCAGCTTTCTCGAAACGCTCGACCCATTTGTAACCGGTCTTTCGACTGATCTCGTAGGCCTCGCAAAGGGCGCTGAAGCTAGGCGCCCCCTGGAGATAGTCAGCGATGAAAAGCACTTTCATGTCCATAGGTTTCAGCTCTCGCCAAGGCATGGTCAGATCCTCGAAAAACCGACCATGCCAGTTAAAAACTGTTACCTATGTGCGTGAACTGATTTGTAACCCATGTGGGTGAGTCATACCCCGCAGGGATTTTTTGGTGACTTTTTGATCCGTCAAAAAGTTACCCGCCGTAAGGGCGGAAAGGTGACGAAAAGCGCTCATCGTCAATGAATGCGCATACATCTCCAAAAGCAATCACCATAAGCCCCGAACCCGAACCCGAACCCCCAGCGCAAATCTGCACAACCCTTAAGACATAAGTCCCATGGCAGCCCCACCCCCGCCACCCATACTCAACGTTCGCCCTTCAATAACAACAAGTACCGGGTAGCGAACCAATGACCTATCAGCACAGCTACGCCCATTCCATCGCCGACCCCGCGGCCTTCTGGCAGGCCCAGGCCGAACAGCTGGCCTGGCAGCGCAAGCCAACCCTCACCCTGCAACAAAACCCCGACGGCACCCACCGCTGGTTCGAAGACGGCCGCCTGAACACCTGCCACCTGGCCCTAGACCACCAGATCGAGCAAGGTCGTGGCGAGCAACTGGCGCTGATCTACGATTCACCCGTCACCAGCACCCAGCAAAGCTTCACCTACCACCAGCTACGTGACGAGGTGGCGCGCCTGGCCGGGCTGCTGCGCTCGCTGGGCGTGGGCAAAGGCGACGGGGTGATCATCTACATGCCCATGGTGCCCCAGGCCGCCATGGCCATGCTCGCCTGTGCGCGCATCGGTGCCGTGCACTCGGTGGTGTTCGGCGGCTTTGCCGCCAATGAGCTGGCCCTGCGCATCGACGATGCCCGGCCCAGGCTGCTGCTCACCGCCTCCTGCGGGCTGGAGTTCGACCGGGTGATCGAATACAAGCCCCTGGTCGACCGCGCCCTGCAACTGGCCCGCCATCAACCCGGGCATGTGCTGGTGCTGCAACGCCCCCAGGCCAGCGCCGAGCTGCAACCTGGAAGGGATCTGGACTGGCAGCAGGCACTGGCCGGCGCACAGCCGGTAGCGCCGGTGGAGCTGGCCGCAGGCGACCCGCTGTACATCATGTATACCTCCGGCACCACCGGCAAACCCAAGGGCATCGTGCGCGAAAACGGCGGCAATGCAGTGGCTCTGTGTTATGCCATGCGCCACGTCTACGGCATGCAGGCGGGCGATGTGTGGTGGGGGATTTCCGACGTCGGTTGGGTGGTGGGCCATTCGCTGATCGTCTACGGGCCGCTGATGAGCGGCTGCACTACGGTGTTCTACGAGGGCAAGCCAATCCGCACCCCGGATGCTTCGGCCTACTGGCGGGTGGTGCAGCAGTACAAGGTCAATGCGCTGTTCTGCGCGCCCACCGCCATGCGTGCGATCCGTAAGGAAGACCCCGAAGGCGAGCTGATCCGCCGCCACGACCTCGGCTCGCTGCGCCAGCTGTTCCTGGCCGGCGAAAAGCTCGACTCCAGCACCCACGAATGGCTGGAGCGGGTCAGCGGCAAGCCGGTGCACGACCACTGGTGGCAGACCGAGACCGGCTGGCCGGTCACCGCGCCCTGCGTTGGCCTTGAAGGCAGCGCGGCGCGGCCAGGCTCGAGCAACCGCGCGGTGCCGGGCTACCACGTGCAGGTGCTGGACGACGACGGCAAGCCGCTGGGCCCGAACCAGCAGGGCGCCATCGTCATTGCCCTGCCATTGCCACCAGGCTGCAGCCAGACCCTGTGGGGCGACCACCCGCGCTACCTGGAGGCCTACCTGCACAGCTACCCCGGCTACTACCACACCGGCGACGGCGGCTACCTGGACGACGATGGTTTCGTGTACATCATGGGCCGTACCGATGATGTGATAAACGTGTCCGGCCACCGGCTGTCCACGGGCGAAATGGAAGACCTGGTTGCCCGCCACCCGGCGGTGGCCGAGTGCGCGGTGATTGGCGTGCATGACGAGATCAAGGGCCAGGTGCCACTGGCACTGGTGGTGCTCAAGGACGGGCAGGGCATTGGCGAGGTGCAGTTGCAGGGCGAGTTGGTGGCCAGCGTGCGCGAGCACATTGGCGCGCTGGCCTGCTTCAACCGTGTGCGCCTGGTCAAGCGCCTGCCCAAGACCCGTTCGGGCAAGATTCTGCGGGCGGTGCTGCGCAAGATCGCCGACGGGCAGGCCTATGTGCCGCCGTCGACCCTGGATGACCCGGCGGTGCTGGGGGAAATCGAAGCGGTGTTGGCGGACCTGCCCAGGGCGGGGTGATGTATTGGTCGGGCGGGCTCCTGGGTTTGGCGCGGTATCGTCGGGGCCGCTTTGCGGCCCATCGCGACACAAGGCCGCTTCCCACAAAGATCGCAAGCCCTCCAGGCCTGTGCTGTACCTGTAGGCGCCGGCTTGCCGGCGATGAGGCCGGTCAGGTCAGCCCATCCTGCGGCCCCACCTGATGTAACTGCCCCAACCGGCTACGGGTGCGCATCAGGTCGGCCAGCGGCCCGTCCAGGCTATCGGCCAGTGGCCGCTGGCCAATCACGGTCACCTGCCGGTCCTGGTCGTACAACACGTCCACCAGGTTGACGAAGCGCTGCTGCGCCGCCAGCGAACATTCGGCCAGGTCGTCCAGGCCATCGATGATCCAGTGCTCGTAGCGCTCGGCGAGCACCAGGTAATCGATCACCGCAGTGGCCTGCTCGCACAGGTCGGCAAAGGCGAACATCACCCGTTGGTCATCCTCGGCCAGCACCCGCAGCGGGCGCTTGTTGACTTCCAGCACCTGCGGTTGCAGTGCAGGCAGTTGCAAGGTTGCGCGCTGCGCCGCATCCCCCGGCCACACATAGTGCCCCTGGGTGAAACGCTGGTGTGCACGGTTGGCCGGCAGGCTGCGAAAATCCGTGTCACCATCGACTTCCAGCACCTGCATGCGGCCATGGATCAGACGGATCACCGGCAGGAAACGTTCGTGGTAAAGCGGGTTGGGCAGCAGGCCTTCAGGTGCATAGTTGGAGGTTACCAACAACAGGATGCCGCGCTCGAACAGGGCATTGAACAGCCGGGTCAGCAGCATTGCATCGCCGATGTCATGTACGTGGAATTCGTCGAAGCACAGCACCCGCACCTCACCCAGCAGTTCGTCGAGGGTGGCGCCAAGGGCATCGGGCAGCGCGCGGTGGCGGTGCATGCCCTGGTGCAGGCGGGCAAAGAAGTCGTGAAAGTGCAGGCGGCGCTTTTCAGCCACCGGCACTGCCGCGAAAAAGTTGTCGAGCAGCCAGCTCTTGCCGCGGCCCACTGAACCATACAGGTACAGGCTGCTGGGCTGGCCCTGGTCAAGGGCGGCCAACTGAGCGGCCATGGCCTCGATCACCTGGCATTGGCCCTGGCTCAAGGTATAGCCGCGCTCGGCGGCCTTGGCCTGGAAGTGGGTCATCAGCGTGCTGTGCTGCGCGGCGGCGGGGCGCTGGCGGCGCAGCGGGGCGGGGATCCAGGTGGACAACGGTTGGCTCCTAGGCGAGGGCAGGGCGCGGCTTGCTTGGGGCCTGGATTTTGACCACTAGGCAGGCAGGTGGGCAAGTGCCGGGTGCATCAGAAACTGTCCTGTGCCGGCCTCATCGCCGGCACGCCGGCTCCTACAGGGGCCGCATCGGCCTGAAGGTTTATGCGGCCCTGTAGGAGCGGCTTTAGCCGCGAACACCGGCGTAGCCGGTGCCAGGCACCGCGTCGTCCGCACCTATGAAATCAGCCCTTGCGCTCCAGCTGCCGCTCGATCATGTACTTCACTGCCAGGCGTTTCTCCTTCAGGTGGCGTAAATCCTCATCGACGAAGTTGCCTGCCGAAATGGCCTCGGCTGCCAGCACCTGGTTGTCGATATCGACGTATTCATCCAGCAGCCGATCGAGCACCAAGTCATGCTGGCGGCGTTGTTGAACGATTTCGCGGGGGTAGTGCAGGTCCTGGTACAGGTCGTGGGAAACTGGCATGGCGCCCTCCTTGTGGCTGCGCGGGTTAGCTCTACCTGATTGGAAGGGGTGAACACGATTGTGTTGAAGCGAAGCGGAAGAAAAACGACGGATGGTCGCCACGAGGCCCATGGCGGGGTTGGCCTGTCATCAGGCACACACCAGCGGGAAATGGGAGGACAGGAGTAACTTGCTGTTTTCCAGCGTTTTTTTTCAAAAAAAGCTTTTCAATCGAAAACTTCGCTGGTAAAGTGCCGGCCATTCCTGCACAGCGGCTCACGCAACTGGCAGTGAACAGTCAGATCGACGGTTGCATCAGCCACCGTCCTATCCGATACAGGGGCGTCGCCAAGCGGTAAGGCAGCAGGTTTTGATCCTGCCATGCGTTGGTTCGAATCCAGCCGCCCCTGCCATTACTATCTCAGTAACTGCATATCTCCCAAATCGCCTTCTGGCGATTTTTTTCATTCTGCCTTTTGCTTTTCCAGCAGCTCGGCCACTGCCAGGGCCAGCGCCTGCTCGTGCACCGGTTTCTGGATGACCTGGCTGCGCTCCAGGGCAAACTCTTCCAGCTCGGCGTAGCCTGTCAAAAACACTACCGGTAACTGCGCGAAGCGCTGGCGGGCGGCCTGGGCCAGTTGCTCGCCGTTGAGCCCCGGCATGGCGAAATCGGTCAGCAGCAGGTCGGTGCTGTCATCCAGTAGCGCCAGTGCCTGCCGGCCGTTATCGGCCTGGCGTACCTGATAGCCCAGGCGGCGCAGCACGTCACCGATCATTTCGCGCACCAGGTGGTCGTCGTCCACCAGCAAAATCCGCTGCCCGGCGCCGCTGGCCGGCAGGCTTCGGGCTTTTGTTTGTTCGGTAGGCGCAGCGGCTTGAGCCGTGCGTACCGACGGCAGGTACACGCTGACCTCGGTGCCGCGCCCGGGGCGGGTGTCGATGCGTACGCCGCCGCCAGACTGCTTGGCAAAGCCGAATACCTGGGCCAGGCCCAGGCCCGAACCCTTGCCGATATCCTTGGTGGTAAAGAAGGGTTCGAACACCTTGGCCAGCACTTCTTCGCTCATGCCGCAGCCGGTGTCACGGATGCTCAAAACCACATACTCGCCAGGCTCGGGGTCTTCCGGGCGGCGCGGGCGGGCGCTGACCCGGGTGTTGCGGGTGGCCAGGGTCAGCTGGCCGCCGCCGGGCATGGCATCGCGGGCGTTGATCGCCAGGTTGAGGATGATCATCTCGGTCTGGGTCGGGTCGGTCAGCGCGTGCCAAAGGTCGCGAGCCAGGTCCAGGCGCACGGCGATGCGCCCGCCCAGGGTTCGGCTGAGCAGTTCCTCCAGCCCCGAGAGGGTGTGGTTGAGGTTCAGCGGCACCGGCTCCAGGCGCTGCTTGCGCGAGAAGGCCAGCAGTTGTGCGGTGAGCTTGGCGCCGCGCTCGCCTGCTTCGCGGATGTGCTGCAGGCGCTTGTCGGCCTTGTCCAACTGGCCCTTTTCCAGATCGCGCTGCAGAAAGCTCGCGCCGGTGAGGATCACCGTCAGCAGGTTGTTGAAGTCGTGGGCCACGCCGGCGGTGAGCTGGCCCACTGCTTCCAGGCGCTGCATCTGCTGCAGCGCAGCCTCGACGCGCTCGCGTTCGGCGATCTGCTCGCGCAGCCGGGTGTTGGCTTCGGCCAGGTCCAAGGCGGCCTCGCGTTCGCTGGTGATGTCGCGGGCGACCACGTGCAGCAAGGTGTCATCGGGCACCACTACCCACGACAGCCAGCGCTGCTGGCCGCTGGCATGCAGAATGCGCCCGACGAAACGTGCACTGGTGCGCCCCAGCGACAGCGCGGCCAGCTCGGCCAGCAGGGCGTCCTGGTCGACCTCCGGTAGCAGTTGCAGCAACGAGATTTGCGCGAGGCGCTCGCGGGTGAAGCCCAGGCTGGTTTCCCAGGCCGGGTTCAGGGCAACGGGTGTGAGGTCTTTGTTCAGTACTGCCAGCAAGTCCTGGGATAGCTCCCAGGCGCGGTCGCGCTCGCGCGTGCGGCGCTCCACGCGTTCGCCGAGCATTTGGTTGAGCTGCTCCAGGGCGCGGGTGGCCTGGCGTTGCTGGTGGATATCCTGCAGCACACCGGAAAACCGCACGCAGTGGCCATCGACGAACCGGGTCTGGCCGCTGGACAGCAGCCAGCGCGGCTCCAGGCCGTTGGGCTGGGCGATGCGAAACTCCACCCGGTAATGGCCGTCGCTGTCCGGGCGCATGGCCTGCTCGACGGCGCCCTGCACCAGGGCGCGGTCATCCGGGTAGACGCCTGCATAGAACACCTCAAGAGTCATCTCGGTGTCGACTGGCACGCCGAACAGCGCCTTGCAGCGGTCGTCCCAAAGCAGCTCGCCTTGCCCGGGGCGAAAGTCCCAGGTGCCCATGCCGGCGGCGTCGATGGCGATGCGCGCGCGGGCCTCCACATCGGCCAGGGCTTCTTCGGCGCGGCGCCGTCGCTGGCGCTCCTGCACCTCGGTCAGGGCGCGACGCACAGCCTTGGGCAGCAGTGGCAGGTTCTTCTTCAGCACATAATCGGTGGCACCCAGGCGGATCATCTCCACCGCGTGCTCCTCGCCATAAATGCCCGAGAGGAAGATGAACGGCACATCCGGGGCCAGGCGCTGGGCGATGGCCAGCACCTCGGTGCCGGACGAGCCCGGCAACACGCAATCGCAGAGAATCATATCGAAGCGGCCGTCGGCCAGAGCATGCTCTACCGCTACATGGTCGAATACCAGGCGCGCACGCACCTGCAGGCCGCTGCGCTCAAGGCTGGCCAGGGTAAGTTCGGCGTCCAGGCTGCTGTCTTCGACCATCAGCAGGTTCAGTGGCGCGTGCTGCATCCTTTGCCCTCAGTTGCCGGCGCGGCGGTTAAGGCGCAGCGAGCCGGGAGGCGGCTCGTTGAGCACCGCCCAGAACACTCCCAGGTCGGAGATGGCGGCGACGAATTCCTTGAACTCCACCGGCTTGACCACGTAGGCATTGACGCCCAGCTCGTAGGCGCGCAGCAGGTCCGGCTCCTCGCGCGAAGAGGTCAGCATGACGGTTGGGATGCTGCGCAGCTCGGCGGTGCCTCGCACCACCTTGAGCACCTCCAGGCCATCGACCTTGGGCAGCTTGAGATCCAGCAGCATCACCGCCGGGTTGCCGTCGTCACGTTCGGCGTAGGTGTTGCGCCGTAGCAGGTAATCGAGGGCTTCGGCGCCATCGCGCAGCACGATGACTTCGTTGGCCAACTGGCTGCGTTCCAGCGCAAGGAGGGTCAACTCCAGGTCCCTGGGGTTGTCTTCGACCAGCAGGATGGGCTTGAGCATGATGTTAATGGTGCCTCAGTGTGCCGCCGCAGGGCGGGGCAGGGTGAAATGAAAACTGGCGCCCTGGCCTGGCTGGCCTTCGGCCCAGACCCGGCCATCGTGGCGCTCGATGATGCGCCGCACACTGGCAAGGCCAATGCCGGTGCCTTCGAACTCTTCCATGCGGTGCAGGCGCTGGAATACGCCGAACAGCTTGCCTGCATAGGCCATGTCAAAGCCCACCCCGTTATCGCGCACGTACACTTCGGTCTCGTGGGCGTGTTGCACGGTGCCCACTTCGATACGCGCAACATCGCGCCCGCGGGTGTACTTGAGGGCGTTGCCGATCAAATTGGTCAGCGCCATGTTGAGAAAGGCCGGGTCGGCGTGGACCTTGGGCAGTTCGGCGACCTGCCATTGTACCTGGCGCCCGGCATAGTCGGGGGCGGTTTCGTTGCGGATGGCTTCGACCAGCGTGTTGAGGTCCACATCCGACAAGCGTAGCGCCGAGCGGCCCATCTGCGAGAAGTTGAGCAGGTTGTCGACCAGGGTGCCGGCGAAGGCGGCCGCCTCCCCGATGTGCGACAAGAAACGCTGGCCGCGCTCGGAAAGATGCTCGCCCTCGATTTCACCGAGCAGCTCGGTGTAGCCGGCAATGTGCCGCAGTGGTGCGCGCAGGTCGTGGGACACGCTATAGGAGAATGCCTCAAGCTCCTTGTTCGAGCGCTTCAGCTCGCCGGCCAGCTCGGCCAGTTCCTCGGCCTTGCGCAGCACTATGCCCAGTACCGCGCTGCGCAGCTCCAGCACACTTTCGATGATCAGCGGGTTCCACGGGGTGCTGAAGCCGCGTACTTCTTCCTGCCAGCAATCGAAGCTGTGCCGCGGGTGCAGGTTGCCTTGGGTGTCGGGCAGTTTTTCCGGGCGCCCGGCCCAGTTCACCGTATGCCGCTGTTCGGGGCGGAACCACAACAGGTAGTGCGAGTGGATCTGCGAGATGGCCACTGCCAGCACGCCCCCGACATGTTCGGCCAGCTCTGGCAGCAGGTCGATGTCACGCCGCACGTTGTCGCTGTGAAACAGCCCGTCGCCATCACGTTGCCCCAGCCAGTGCACCAGAGCGTTGACCTGAGAGGCCGGCGGGGTGCTGCCGATCAAATCGCAGCGGTCGGCACTGATGATCGCAGCCCCGCTGGCCTCGGCGAATTGCAGCATCACTTCGGGCAAGGCCAGCAAGCCTTGGCTGACGCTGTCATGGTCGGCCATCGCGGCGAGCATGCGCACGATGCGCTGGCGCAGGTCGAGTAATTGGCGCGTGCTGTCGTGCGACTCATGCGCCTCGATCTGCAGCGACAGCACGCTGGCCAGCAGCTCGCAGGCGGTGCGGGTGCGAAAGTCCACCCGGCGCGGCGTGGTGTGGTGGCACGACACCAGGCCCCAGAGCTTGCCGTCGACCACGATCGACAGCGACATCGAGGCCAAGGTGCCCATGTTGCGCATGTACTGCAGGTGCACCGGCGACACGCTGCGCAGCGAGGCGAAGCTCATGTCCAACGCCTTGCCGGTGCGCGGGTTGATGGCCGGTACCAGCATCGATGGCTGATAGTCGGCATCTTCGATCACCCGGATGCGGTTTCTGCGGTACAGCTCGCGGGCCTGGCGCGGAATGTCCGAGGCCGGGAAGCAATGGTCCAGAAAACGTGGGTAGCCGGGGTCGGCCTCTTCGCTTAGTACCTTGCCCACGCCGGCGTCGTCGAAGCGGTAGGCCTTGACCCGGCCGAAACCGGTGATCTGCTTGATCTGTTGCACCGACTGGCGCAGCAGTTCGTCGATGCTGGTGGCCTGGTGCAGGGTGCTGACGAAGGCGCGCACCAAGGGGTAGTAGTCACCTTGCGGGCCATCCAGGCGGTTGTCCTCAAGCTCGAGGATCAGCACCTGGTCATGGCGGTGGGCGAGTACCCGCAACAGGCCCTGGCACGGGGCTTCAGGGTGCAGGCGCAGGTCACCGATGTGAAACGGGAAGATCTCTTCGTCAGGCACGGCGGCGAGTTGGCCGCGCAGGTCGAACCCCGGGGCCAGCAGCTCGGGCAGCGCTCGGCCGAGCAATTCACTGGCCGGCAGGCCCAGCCAGCGCTGGCTGTTCTCGCTGGCTTGAAGAATGCTTAGCGCCTGCTCGTCCAGCACCAGCAGGAAGCCTTGCGGCTGAATGCTGCCCGGGATCTGGATCGGTTCCTCGGCGCAGCGTTCGATGGCCTGGTCGAGCGGAGTCGGGGCAGTGCTCAAGTGAATCTCCTGATGGGGCCTTCCGTGTATGGCTTGCACGGTACCAGAAGCAGGCCCGCTTTGCCGGCATATGGACTTTGGAGGGGCAGGAAGTTCAAGGGTTTCGTCAAAATCGCGTTAAATGTCTCATCGGGGGTGCGGAGGAATTCCTACGCTGCTCACTCCCTTTTTACTAATGCCAAAGAGAGATATCCCTCGCCCGCCACGAGTATTTCCCACTGCTACGCTCAAACTCAACCTCTTCATACAAGGATCGACAGGTGACGGAGCGCTTTTTGGCCGGGTGGTTAGGCCTGTGGTTGAGCGGCAGTGCCGTGGCGGCGGACTTTATGGTCGACGTGCAGGTGCTTGTGCAGCGCGGCTGCATGCTGGTCAACCAGCAACGTGACGCCGGTGCCCAGGCCCTGGGCGTGATCGACCTGGGCAGTGGCGCACGCCTGGACGGCCCGGGCGCGCCCTTGAGCGGCGTGCTGTACAGCCCGCGCCCGCCGCGCCTTGAGTGCAACCCCGATACCACCTACCAGGTGCGCGTCGACGGCGGCCAGCACGGTGGCGTCGGCCAGGTGCGCTACCTGGCCAATGCCGATGAGCGTGCCCGCCCTATCCCTTACCGCCTGTACCGCGATGCCGCCTGGCGTGAACCGCTGGAAGTGGGCGTGGCGCAATCGGCGCGGGTGCCGGAAAGCGGCTCGGTGGAGCTGCCCCTGTACGCGCGTATCGACAAGCTGGCCTGGGTGCCACGGGCCGGTCTGTACGCCGACCTGCTCAAAGTCACCGTCACCTGGTAAGGAGCTCGCATGGCCAAGGACGCGCTGCAACGTACTTCATTGCTATTGCTGACACTGGGCCCGATCCTGCTGCCGGGTGGCTTGGTCCATGGCAGCAGCACCGGCTTCATTCAGGCACGTCTGGTGATCAGCGCCGCCTGCCAGATCAACAGCAACCCGCAGCAACCGGCGACCCTCGGCAACCCCGGGCTGATCGACTTCGGCGCCCAGGGCCCGACCTGGGACCAACCCCTGGCCACCCGCGTGGACGAAGCCGGCGGCGAAGGCAGCCTGCAGATCAGTTGCTCGCCGCAGGTGCGCGCGTTCAGTGTGCGCATCAACGAAGGGCTCAACGGCAGCGACGGTGTGCGCCGCCTGAGCAATGGCCGCGAAACCATCCCTTATCAGCTGGCCATCGACCCTGCTGGCAACAGCCGCTATGCCATCGGCCAGGCCCGCAACTTCACCATCAGGGGCACCCAGCAGGTGCCCGTGCCCATTTACGGCGTGGTGGTCGCGCAGCCGCGTGCGCTGCCGGCCGGGCTGTACCGCGACACCCTCAGAGTGACCCTGGACTGGTAACACCCAAGGAGATCCCGATGCCCAAGCACTACACCCGCTGCCTGCTCGCAGGCATTGGCCTGGCCCTGGCGTCACAGGCCCAGGCGGCCACCGTGACCGGTACCATCAATTCGACCCTGACCCTGACCGCTGCCTGCCAGGTCAACGGCGGTACCGGTACCTCGGGGCTGAACTTCGGTACCCTGAACTTCGGCACCCAAGACGCCCTGTTCACCACTGCCAATGCCCAGGTGCTGGGCCCTGGCGGCGGCGCCATGAGCATCCTCTGCTCGTCCGGCACGGTGCCGGCGGTACGCGTGCGCGCCGGCAGCCATGACGGGCAGTCCACCGGTGGTACCCGGGCGCTGGCCGATGGCGCTGGCAACTTCGTGCCCTACGATTTCTACACCGACTCCGGGCGCACCCAACTGCTGGCCATCGACGGCACCATTACCTTGCCCACCAGCACAGGGGTTGCCCAAACCGTCAACCTGTATGGCCAGGCGCGCGGCAAGGCGGGCCTGCCGGCCGGGGTGTACACCGACACGGTGGCGGTCGAGCTGAGCTTCTGAGCCATGCCCGGCGCGTGGCGGTTGCTTGGCCTGGGCCTTGCGCTGGCGCTGGCGCCACAGGTGCAGGCGGTGACCACCAGTACCTTCCAGGTGTCGGCGACCATCGCCGCTGGCTGCCTGGTGGTGGGCGGTGTGACGGCTTATGGCGTGCTCGACTTCGGCACCCGCTCGGCGCTGGCCACCGGTGTGGTCGGCACCTCGCTGGGCGGCACCACGGTGACTTTCCAGTGCACCCCGGGCGTTGGCCTGAGCATGAGCCTGGACGGCGGCCAGAACAGCGCCAGCGGTACGCGCAACCTCAAGCGCAGCGGCGGCACCCAATTGCTTGCCTATCAGCTGTACAGCGACGCCGCCTACAGCCAGGTGCTGGGTATCGGCAGCAGCGTCACGGTCAGCTACAGCGACCCGACCGCCATCAAGTTGCCGGTTTACGGGCGCACCACCTTGCCCGGCAACCTGCCGGCCGGGACCTACACAGATGTCGTGCAAGTGACGGTGACCTGGTAAGCCCGGGCGCCGCAAAACCAGAAGAAGGAGAGGGGCATGCGGGCAGGCGCGAAACTGGCGCAGGGAATCATCGGGCTGATGTGGCTGGCAAGCCTGCCGGCCTTCGCCGCCACCTCGGTGCTGATCTGGCCGATCGACCCGGTGCTGGAGGCCGACCAGAAGGCCGGCGCGTTGTGGCTGGAAAACCGCGGCAGCACGCCCACCAGCCTGCAGGTGCGGGTATTCGCCTGGCGCCAGGGCGAGTACCAGGAGCAGTTCCAGGCCCAGCGCGAGATCATCGGCAGCCCGCCGGTGGCCAACATCCCGCCGGGGCAAAAGCAGCTGATTCGCCTGACCCGTACCGGCAGCTCGCCTGCCGGGCAGGAGCAGGCCTACCGCATCATCATCGACGAGATCCCTTCACCGCTGCCCAGCGACCCGGCCAGCGAGGGGCCGAAAGCGGCCATTCGCCTGCAGATGCGCTACTCGGTGCCGCTGTTCGTATACGGCGAAGGGCTGTGGGGCAAGGCCGACCCTGAAGGCAAACGCAGCGCCGACGGCGTCGGCAAGCCGCAGCTGAGCTGGCGGGCGGTATCAGTGCAAGGCAAGCCCTATGTAGAGCTGCGCAACACCGGCCCGGTGCATGCGCGGCTGACCGACGTGGTGCTGCAGCAGGGCGGCCAGGAGCGGCCGTTGGTGGAGGGGCTGTTGGGCTACGTGCTGCCCGGCGCCAGCATGCGCTGGCCGGCCCCGTCCGCGCCCGGCGCGGCCAGTGTGCTCAAGGGCCGGGTCAACGGCCAGGATACGGCCCAGGCAATCAAGCAAGGCCAGTATTGACAAGAACCGGTGAACGTCAGGGCCCAGGGAGGACCCGGCAATGGTTGGAAACCGTGTGTGAACTGGGTGCGGGCGGTAACGCACCGGTTGTGGCTGGGCCTGGCCATGTTGGGGCCCGGCCTGGCGGTGGCCGACGAGCTGCCGCCGCCGCCGACCGAAAGTGCGGTCATAGCCGATGCCACGCTCTACCTCGACCTGCTGGTGAACCAGGTGGGCAAGGCTGAGCTGGTGCCGGTGCAGCAGCGGGCAGGGCGCCTGTACCTGCCAAGCGAGGTGCTGCGTGACGCCGGCATCAGCCTGCCGGGCAACCCCCAGGGCGAGGTGGCGCTGGACGACATCCCCGGCCTGCACAGCGACTACGACAGCCAGAACCAGCGCCTGCTGCTGCAAGTACCGCCTGCCTGGCTGCCCGACCAGCAGGTGGGTGAGCGTGGCCTGTACCCGGCCAGCGATACCCGTACCAGCTTCGGCGCGCTGCTCAACTATGATGCCTACCTCAACGACACCGACGACGGCGGCACCTACCTGGCCGCCTGGAACGAGCTGCGCCTGTTCGACACCTGGGGCAGCTTCTCCACCACCGGGCAGTGGCGCCAGTCGTTCAACGGCGCGCAAAGCGACGCGCGCCAGGGCTTTTTGCGCTACGACACCACCTTGCGCTACACCGACGAGCAGCGCCTGCTCAGCTACGAGGTAGGCGACCTGGTGACCGGCGCCTTGCCATGGACCACCTCGGTGCGGGTTGGCGGCCTGCAGTTGTCGCGGGACTTCGGCGCCCGCCCGGACCTGGTCACCTACCCGCTGCCGGCGTTCGCCGGTGAGGCCGCAGTGCCCACCTCCTTGGACCTGTTCATCAACGGCTACAAGGCCAGCAGCACCGACCTGCAGCCAGGCCCCTACAGCCTGACCAACGTGCCGTTCATCAACGGCGCCGGCGAGGCGGTGGTGGTCACCACCGACGCCCTGGGCCGCCAGGTGTCCACCACATTGCCGTTCTATGTCACCAGCAGCCTTTTGGCCAAGGGGCTGTCGGACTTCTCGCTGGCGGCCGGCAGCCTGCGCCGCGACTACGCCGTGCGCGACTTCGCCTATGGCCCCGGGGTGGCCTCGGCCAGCCTGCGCCACGGGCTGTCGGACTTCTTCACCCTGGAGACCCACGCCGAGACGTCCGAATCGCTGATGCTCGGCGGCCTGGGCGGCAACCTGCGGGTGGGGACTTTCGGTGTGCTCAACGCCGCTGTGGCGCAGAGCCGCTTCGACGGCGACAGCGGCCAGCAGGTGGCGCTGGGTTACCAGTACAACAGCCGGCGCCTCGGCTTCAACTACCAGCGCATCGAGCGCCACGGCGAGTACGCCGACCTGTCGCTGGTCGACAGCCCCTACACCCGCCTGAGCCGGCGCAGCGAGCAGGCTACCGTGAGCCTGAACCTGGACAGCTACGGCAGCCTGGGCGCCGGCTACTTCGACATCCGCGTCGGTGACGGCTCGCGCACGCGGCTGCTCAACCTCAGCTGGAGCAAGCCGCTGTGGGGCAACAGCAGCCTGTACCTGTCGGCCAACCGCGACATCGGCGACAGCCATTGGGCAGTGCAGGCGCAGCTGGTGATCCCCTTCGACCTGCGCGGCACCCTGGCCCTTAGCGCCGAGCGCAGCAAGGACGGCCAGGATCTGCAGCGGGTCAACTACAGCCGTGCGGTGCCGGTGGGCGGCGGCGTGGGTTACAACCTGGGCTACGCCACCGGCGGCACCACTGGCGACTACCGCCAGGCCGACCTGACCTGGCGCCTGCAGTCGGTGCAGTTGCAGGCGGGGATGTATGGCAGCAGCGAACAGATGACCCGCTGGGCCGATGCCAGCGGCTCGGTGGTGTTGATGGATGCCGGGCTGTTTGCCGCCAACCGCATCGATGATGCCTTTGTGGTGGTCAGCACCAGTGGCTACGGCAATGTGCCGGTGCGCTACGAAAACCAGCCGGTCGGCCGCACCGACCGCAACGGCCACCTGCTGGTGCCCTACAGCAGCGGCTACTACCGCGGCAAGTATGAGATCGACCCCATGGAGCTGCCGGCCGATGTGCTGGCGCCGCAAGTGGAGCAGCGCGTGGCGGTGCGCCGTAACAGCGGCTACCTGCTGGAATTCCCGCTGCGCCGGGTGCTGGCTGCCAGCCTGGTGCTGGTGGACGGCAAGCAGCAGGACCTCAAGCTGGGCAGCCGTGTGCTGCACCAGGAGAGCGGCGCCGAGGCGGTGGTGGGGTGGGACGGCTTGGTGTATCTGGAGAACCTCTCGCCGAGCAATCACCTGCAGGTGCAGAAGGCGGACGGTGGGCAGTGCCAGGTTGAATTCGCGCTGCCCGAAGGGGAAGGGCCGATTCCGCTGATCGGCCCGCTGGTGTGCCAGTGAGGCTGCGCCAGGCGGTGTTGTTGCTGGCAGCACTGCTGCCTGGCGCTGCCTGGGCGTTGTGCGGGGTGGTGGCCACCGCGCCGGCGGCGTTCGGCTCGATCAATTCGACCCTGGTGCGCACCACCGTGCAAAACGCCTCCACCACCAATGCCGGGTTGCAGTGCACCGGCTCGCTGCTGTCGCTGCTGGTAAGTACCGACCATATCTACGCCACCATCACCGCCACTACCGGCGGCCTGGTAGGGCCGACCGGCGATGTGATCCCGTACACCATCTACGCAAACAACACGACCAGCTACCCGATTACTCGCGGTACCCAGTTCGATTTTGCCCGCAACAACCTGGCCGATGCCCTCGGGCTGCTCAATGGCAACACGCCCAAAACCGTGCCGTTGTACTTGCGTACCGTGGTCGGAGCCAATGTTGCTGCCGGTACCTACACCGAAACCCTGAACATTGCCTGGGCCTGGAACTACTGCTCAGGGATCGGCCTGGGCAATATCTGCCTGGGGCGCGATACAGGTTCTGGCAACCAGACCGTCACGGTCACCCTGACGGTGACCAACGACTGCCAGATCACCACCCCCAATATCAGCTTCGGCAGTGCGCCAGTGGTGGCCGGGTTTGCTACGGTGAACCAGAGCGTGAGCCTGTCGTGCACCAAGGGCAGCGCCTATACAGTGGGGCTGGATGATGGCCAGAACGTCTCGGGTGGGCGCCGGCGGATGAAGTCCGGTACCAGCAATTACCTGGCCTACGACATCTTCAAGAGCGCCGGCACCACCCGCTGGGGCTCAGTGGGCGCGGCGCGGCGTTCGAGCAGCGATGCCAACGTGAACCCGGGCAACGGCACCGGTACCGGCAGCCAGGTGTTCAACTACAACGCCAAGGTGTACACCGACCAGGCCACACCGCCAGCAGGGAGCTACCTGGACAGTGTGATCCTGGATGTGGCGTTTTGAGCAGGCCTGCCCGCCTGCCACCTGACGTGCGCGACCTTCAACGCAAATCGTCGACCATCTTCAACAACGTCTCCAGTACCGCCCCGGCCAGCTTCTTCGAACGTGCGCCCGACCACTCGGCTACAGGCTCCGGTGCATCGTCATGGTCCTTGAACGGCATTTCCAGGGTCAGCGACAGGCAGTCGTAAGTCTGCCCCACCGCATTGCACGCCAGGGTCATGTTGGCCTGGCCGGGTTCGTCGCGGGTGTAGCCGTACTGGGTCTGGAAGTCCGGCGTCAGGCTGCACAGGGTGCTGCGGAACTGCTCCTCCAGCTTGGCGATGCGCGGGGTGTAGCCCGGGTTGCCCTCGCAGGCGGCAGTGAACACGTGGGGGATTTCTTCATCGCCATGGGCATCGACGAAGGCGTCCACGCCGTACTGCTTCATCTGCGCCTGGGCGAAGAACACCTCGGGGCTGTTCTCGACGCTGGCGTCCTGCCAGGCGCGGTTGAGGTCCTTGCCCTTGAAATTGGTGCGCAGGTGGCCGAGGAAGGCGCCGTCGGGGTTCATGTTGGGGATCAGGTATAGGTCGGCCTTGGCCAGCAGTTGCTGGATGCTGGCATCGTTGGCTTCGAGGCGGTCGATCACACCCTCCATGAACCACTCGGCCATGTGCTCGCCGGGGTGCTGCTGGGCGATGATCCACAGCTTGCGCTTGTTCGCCTCACCGGTGCCGGCGCGCAGCAGCGGGATATCGCGGCCCTGCACGCTGCGCCCGCTGGCCAGCAGCTCGACACCGGGGATGCCACGGGCACGCTCGATCAGCTGGTTGTGGCGGGCACGGGGGTAGGGCTCGAAGTAGGCGAACCAGATCTGTTCCTGCTCGGCCTGCACCTCGAAGCGCAGGGCCTGGCCATCGAACTGGCTCGGCACGCGGAACCAGCTTTGCTGGTCGTAGGAGGCCACGGCGTTGTAGCCGCTCCAGGCGTTCTTGTAGGCGGACTGGTGGGCGTTGTCCAGGCTGAAGCGATGGACCTGGCCGAGGGTGAGGCCACTGACCTTGAAGTGGAACCACTGGAAGTGGCCGCTGTGGGTGTCGGGGCGGATGTTCAGGCGCACCTGCGCGGGGTTGCTGGCGTCCAGCACCTGAATGTTGCCGGAATCGAAGTCGCAGTCGATGTGCAGCGGGGACAGCGTCACGGTCATTGCCAGGCTCCTGTCTTGGCGTTGTTGTGACGGTACTGTACACCGCTTGGCGGCAGGGGTGGGGCGGCAATCGGAGGAGGGCGCGTGGGGTTGTCAGGCCAGCAGGCCCAGCGCCAGCAGTGCGGCGGCGCCGAGCCCGATGGCAATCGAGCAACCACCCAGCGACAACGCCGCGCGGCCCTGGCGGTACCAACCGTCATGACCAAGCTGGCGTGCCGGGGCCAGCAGGCTGCGCCAGCGCAGTTCGGTCTGGTGGAAGGCGTGCAGGTGTTCCGGGGCGGCGTCCAGCCAGCGGCGAAAATCAATGCGCTCGCAAGCGGTGGCCTGCGGGCTTTGCAGGCGCACGTACCACTGGATGGCGACACTGGCCAGGGCATCGCCCGGCTCGCGGGTTGTTTGCAGGGCCTGATTCATGTGGCGTTCGATGCTGAGCAGTGGCAGCGACAGGCGCTCGGCAATGGCGGCGAAGCCCAGCTGGTCGAGGCGGCCCAGCAGAAACACCTGCTGTACCCGCCGCGGCAGGCGCTTGAGCGCATGCAGCAGGGCGTCTTCAGCGTGCTGTTCGGCGGTGCGCGGGTCGTGCTCGAGGGGCAGCAGCAAACGGCTCATGGGCAGCTCCTTGCTCAGCATATAGGAGGGGGAGGGGCATCTTCCGTGACGCGAAACCAGCTTAGCCTTAACGAGATTGATTCTCAAGTGCTGATTCGGCAAAGATTTGTAATGAGCGTTCACGCTCTGAAACATTTTTGCTATCATCGCCGCCATCAACGATCTTCATTAGCCTGAAGAGCCAAAAAAAATGACCCGGCAAAAAGCCGGGTCAAAAACCGTGATTAGCCTGATGAGGAGATAATCTGAGAGTCCGACCTGAGGACTTTGCAGGTTATCCAGCGGGTCTCGCGACCAGCTGAGTGCAATAATAATCGTTATCATTTGCCAGTCAATTGTTTTTTGCCGTGTCCGGTAAAAAAACTTTGCTGGCGCACGCCTCATCCACGCCAAGCGGCGTTCAGCCGCTGTGCGTCTATCACGTCTCCCTTGCTATTTTCACTCCTGTTCCATGGCTTCGCGCTGCTCCAGCAGGGCGCGGGACATGTTGATCATGTGCATCAGCGCAAATACCACTTCCCGTGTCGTGCCCTGCAGGTGGCTGGCGGTTTCGTGCGCCGTGGCGGCCGCGCAACGCAGCAGTTCCGAGGCGTGGTCGCTGGCCTGTTGGCGGGTGACGCCTTCGCGCAGCGTCCACAGCGAGCGCTCGAGGTCGGGGGCGCTGGGGGTGGGGTTGAGGTAGAAGTCGAGCGCGCGACGGGCGGCTTCGGTGTCGAGTTCTGTATCCGTTTTTTTCGAACTGCTCATCCTGATGTACCTGCAAATGCCAATCGGGTAAGGGTGTCAGCCGATATTAATACTTGAAGTATTTTTACGTGATTCAAGAAATAATACTTGATGTGTATTGAGCGCTGAGGGGCAGTCCGTATCGTGCCTGCGATGAACATGGACAAATGGATTGCCCTCGTCCGGGAACGGATCGAGGAGCTGGATATCTCCCAGGAGTACCTGGCAGAACGTGTCGGGGTTTCCCAGGGCAGCGTCGGCCATTGGCTGCGCAAACGCCGGCAACCGCGGGTCGATTCGATGAACCGGGTGTTCGTCGAGTTGGGCATGCCCCATTATCAGGTGAGCATGCAACTGCGCGTGCACGGCCAGGTGGGTGAGCAGCCCGGCCGCTATGCGCTGGAAGACGACGATGATGACGATGGTGGCCAGGCCAGGTATTTCGTGTGCTTCCGCTACCCGCTGCGCCAGTGGGCGGCTTTAGGGCAGGCGCAAGCCGAGCCGCCCGAAGCCTTCGAGCAGACCGACTACATGGCCCGGGGCAAGGCGTTCTGGCTGACGGTTGAAAACGACACCATGAGCGCCGCCAGCGGCAAGAGCGTGCCTGAGGGCGCGCGCATTCTGGTCGACGACGGCGTGGTCGCAGAGCCCGGCAAGCTAGTGATCGCCCGGTTGCCCGGCAAGTCGGCGATTTTCAGGCAACTGGCCGAGGAGGGCGGGCAGTTGTATCTCAAGGCCCTGAACAACGCTTATCCGACCTTGGTGTGTGATGAGGGCTGCGAGTTTCTCGGCGTTGTCGTGAAGATGCATGCCAGTTTGTAGCCTGTACCGGCCCCATCGCCGGCAAGCCGGCTCCTACAGGGAGCCGGCTTGAAGTTCAGGCCTCCATATCCACCAGCACCGCCCCCTCGCTGACCATTTCCCCCTCCTGGCACATCACCGCCTTTACCACGCCATCCTGCGGCGCGCGGATGCTGTGCTCCATCTTCATCGCCTCCAGCACCACCAGCGCGGTACCGGCCGCCACGGCTTGGCCGGGCGCCACCAGCACCCGCACGATACTGCCGTTCATGGGCGCAGCCAGGCCGCCCTGGTGGCCGTGGCTGGCCTCGGCAGCGGCGATCGGGTCATGGCGGGTGACGGTATGCAGTTCGCCATGCCACTGCAGGTACAGGCTGTCGCCACGACGCACGGCCAGGTAGCGGCGGCGCACGCCGTCCTGGTCGTGGCACAGCTGTTCGCCATCCAGCTGCCAGTTGGACGGTGCGCTGCGCTCCAGGGCGACGGCCTGCTCCTCGCCTTCGCATTGCAGGTGCAGGCTGCTGCGCGCTGGCAGGCCCAGGCGCAGGCCGTCACGGGCAGGCCATGGCGAGCTGGGGTCATCCCCTCGAAGGCGCATGGGTTCGCTCTGCAGCCAGGCTTCGGCCGCTGCCTCCCAGAACGTGGCGGGCAACGGCTCACCGCCGGGCAGCAGCACCTGCTGGTGGCGCGGGATGAAACCGGTATCCAGCTCGGCGGCGGCAAACGCCGGGTGCGCGAGAATGCGTCGCAGGAAGGCGATGTTGGTTTTCAGCCCGCCGATGGCGAATTCATCGAGCATCGCCAGCAGGCGCAGGCGTGCCTGTTCACGGTCCGGGCCCCAGGCAATCAGCTTGCCCAGCATCGGGTCGTAGAACGGCGATACCACATCGCCCTCGCTGACTCCGCTGTCCACCCGGCGCCCTTCGCCCGGCGCCGATTCGCGGTACAGCGCAAGCGTGCCGGTGGCCGGCAAGAATTCATTGGCCGGGTCTTCGGCGTATAGCCGCACCTCGATGGCATGGCCGCGCAGCGGTACCTTTTCTTGAGTGATCGGTAGCGGCTCGCCGCACGCCACGCGGATTTGCCAGGCCACCAGGTCGAGCCCGGTGATGGCCTCGGTGACCGGGTGTTCCACCTGCAGGCGGGTGTTCATTTCCATGAAGAAGAACTCGCCGCGGGCATCGAGCAAAAACTCCACGGTGCCGGCACCTACGTAGCCGATGGCCTGGGCGGCGCGCACAGCGGCCTCGCCCATGGCCTGGCGCAGCTCGGGCGACAGCCCCGGTGCGGGCGCTTCTTCCACCACCTTCTGGTGCCGACGCTGGATCGAGCAGTCGCGCTCGTTGAGGTACAGGCAGTGGCCGTGCTGGTCGGCGAACACCTGGATTTCCACATGGCGTGGCTTGAGCACGTACTTTTCCACCAGCATGCGCGCATCGCCGAACGAAGCCTGGGCCTCGCGTTGCGCAGAGGCCAGGGCATCGGCCAGCTGGCTTTCCTGCTCCACCACCTTCATGCCCTTGCCGCCACCGCCAGCGCTGGCCTTGAGCAGCACCGGGTAGCCGATGCGCTGGGCGGCGGCACGGAAGGTCTCGAGGTCCTGGGCTTCGCCGTGGTAGCCCGGCACCAGTGGCACGCCGGCCGCCTCCATCAGTGCCTTGGCCGCCGATTTGCTGCCCATGGCGTCGATGGCGCTGGCCGGCGGGCCAAGGAAGATCAGCCCGGCTTGTTCGATGGCGCGGGCAAAGCCTGCGTTCTCTGACAAAAAGCCATAGCCCGGGTGAATGGCCTGGGCGCCGCTGGCGCGGGCGGCGGCAATCAGTTTGTCGACCATCAGGTAGCTGTCGGCGGCCTTGCTGCCGCCCAGGTCGACGCGAATGTCGGCTTCGCGGCTGTGGCGCGCGTCGCGGTCGGTGGCGCTGTGCACCGCCACGGTGGTCAGGCCCATGGCCTTGGCGGTACGCATCACGCGGCAGGCGATCTCGCCGCGGTTGGCCACCAGCAGGGTGGTCAGGGTAGGGCGGCTCATGGGCGCGGCTCCTTTTTGTATTCGGCTTGCCAGGCGGGGCGGCGCTTTTCGAGGAAGGCGCGCAGGCCTTCCTGGCCCTCGGCACTGACGCGAATGCGGGCGATGGTGTTTTCGCAGTAGCGGCGCAGGGCCGGGCTCAGTTCGCCATCGTCCACCTCGCGCAGCAGGTCCTTGGTGGCGCGCAATGCCTGCGGGCTGTTGTGCAGCAGGTTATCGACCCAGGCCTCAACCTGCGCATCCAGCTCGGCGGCCGGGTACACCTCGGCCAGCAGCCCCAGCTCACGGGCACGCTCGCCGCTGAAGCGTTCTGCTGTGAGGGCGTAGCGGCGGGTGGCACGTTCGCCGATGGCCTTGACCACGAACGGGCTGATCACCGCCGGTGCCAGGCCGATGCGAACCTCCGAAAGGCACAGTTGTGCGTCGATGGCGCCGATGGCCATGTCGCAGCAACTGATCAGCCCCAGCGCACCGCCAAAGGCCGCGCCCTGCACCACGGCCAGGGTTGGCACCTTGAGCCGGTGCAGGGCGTACATCAGCTCGCCCAGCTCGCGGGCGTCGTCCAGGTTGGTATTGAAGTCCAGTTGTGCCGACTGCTGCATCCAGGCAAGGTCTGCCCCGGCGCTGAAATGCCGGCCACGCCCGCGCAGCAGCACGAAGCGCAGGCCGGTGTCGTCGGCCAGGTGGTCGAGGGCGACGATCAGCTCGCGAATCATCTGCGCATTGAAGGCGTTGTTTTTATCCTCACGGCTGAGCCACAGGGTGGTGAAGCCGCGCGGGTCTTTTTCCAGTTCAATGGTGTCGAAGTCGGTCATGGGTCACATCCGGAAAATGCCGAAGCGGCTCTGTTCGATCGGCGCGTTCAGCGCAGCAGACAACGCCAAGCCCAGTACATCGCGGGTCTGCGCCGGGTCGATGACACCGTCGTCCCACAGCCTGGCGCTCGAGTAGTACGGGTGGCCCTGGCGCTCGTACTGGTCGAGGATCGGCTGCTTGAGGGCATGCTCGTCCTCGGCGCTGAACACCTCGCCACTGCGCTCGCTCTGCTCGCGTTTGACCTGCGCCAGCACGCCTGCGGCCTGCTCGGCACCCATCACGCCGATGCGCGCGTTGGGCCACATCCACAAGAAGCGCGGGTCGTAGGCGCGGCCGCACATGCCGTAGTTGCCGGCGCCAAAGCTGCCGCCGATGATCACCGTGAACTTCGGCACCTGGGCGCAGGCCACGGCGGTCACCAGCTTGGCGCCGTGCTTGGCGATACCGCCTTCTTCATACTTTTTGCCGACCATGAAGCCTGTGATGTTCTGCAGAAACAGCAGCGGGATGCCGCGCTGGCAGGCCAGTTCGATGAAGTGCGCACCTTTTTGCGCAGCCTCGGCGAAGAGGATGCCGTTGTTGGCCAAAATGGCCACCGGGTAGCCGTGCAGGTGGGCGAAGCCGCACACCAGGGTGGTGCCGAACAGCGCCTTGAACTCGTCGAACTGCGAGCCGTCCACCAGTCGCGCGATCACCTCGCGCACATCGAACGGCTGCTTGGCGTCGGCCGGTACCACGCCGTACAGCTCCTCGGCGTTGTACAAGGGCGCGATTGGCGCCTGGCACTGCAGCTTGCCCTGCTTGTGCCAGTTGAGGTTGGCCACGCTGCGCCTGGCGATGGCCAGGGCATGTTCGTCGTTATCGGCATAGTGGTCGGCCACGCCACTGGTGCGGCAGTGCACATCGGCGCCGCCTAAGTCTTCGGCGCTGACCACTTCACCGGTGGCCGCCTTCACCAACGGGGGGCCGGCGAGGAAGATGGTCGCCTGCTGGCGTACCATGATCGCCTCGTCGGCCATGGCCGGCACATAGGCGCCACCGGCGGTGCACGAGCCCATCACCACGGCGATTTGCGGGATGCCCAGTGCGCTCATGTTGGCCTGGTTGAAGAAGATCCGCCCGAAGTGCTCGCGGTCGGGGAATACCTCGTCCTGGCGCGGCAGGTTGGCGCCGCCGGAGTCCACCAGGTAGATGCACGGCAGACGGTTCTGCAGGGCGATGGTCTGCGCGCGCAGGTGCTTTTTTACGGTCAGCGGGTAGTACGAGCCGCCTTTGACCGTGGCGTCGTTGGCCACGATCATGCATTCCACACCTTCGACCCGGCCAATGCCGGCGATCACCCCGGCAGCGGGCACGTCTTCGCCGTACACCTCATGGGCGGCCAGCTGGCCGATTTCCAGGAATGCCGAGCCGGCATCCAGCAGGCGGTCGATGCGCTCGCGCGGCAGCAGCTTGCCGCGCGAGGTGTGCCGCTGCTGGGCCTTGGGCCCGCCGCCCTGGGCGATGTGGGCGAGCAGGCCGCGCAGGGCGCCGACCTGTTCGAGCATGGCCGCGCTGTTGGCGGCAAATTCTGCCGAGCGCGGGTTGAGCTGGGTGTGCAGGGTAGCCATGAACGCCAGTTCCTTGTGCTCAGCGGGTTTCGTTGAACAGTTCGCGGCCGATCAACATCCGGCGAATCTCGCTGGTGCCGGCGCCGATCTCGTACAGCTTGGCGTCGCGCAGCAGGCGCCCGGCCGGGAATTCGTTGATGTAGCCGTTGCCACCGAGAATCTGGATCGCCTCCAGGGCCATCTGCGTGGCGCGCTCGGCGGTGTAAAGAATTACCCCGGCGGCGTCCTTGCGCGTGGTCTCGCCGCGGTCGCAGGCCTGGGCCACGGCGTACAGGTAGGCGCGGCTGGCGTTGAGCTGGGTGTACATGTCGGCGATCTTGCCCTGGATCAGCTGGAACTCGCCGATGCTCTGGCCGAACTGCTTGCGGTCGTGGATGTACGGCACCACCAGGTCCATGCAGCTTTGCATGATGCCGGTCGGCCCGCCGGACAGCACCACGCGCTCGTAGTCCAGGCCGCTCATCAACACCCGCACGCCGCCGTTGAGCTGGCCGAGGATGTTCTGCTCAGGTACCTCGACGTCATCGAAGAACAGCTCGCAGGTATTGGAGCCGCGCATGCCGAGCTTGTCGAACTTGTTGCTGCGGGAAAACCCCTTCCAGTCGCGCTCGACGATGAAGGCGGTGATGCCGTGGGCACCCTTGTCCAGGTCGGTCTTGGCGTAGATCACGTAGGTGTTGGCGTCGGGGCCGTTGGTGATCCAGGTCTTGCTGCCGTTGAGCACGTAGCGGTCGCCGCGTTTTTCGGCGCGCAGTTTCATCGACACCACGTCGGAGCCGGCATTGGGTTCGCTCATGGCCAGGGCGCCGATATGCTCGCCGCTGATCAGCTTGGGCAGGTACTTGAGCTTCTGCTCATGAGTGCCATTGCGGTTGATCTGGTTGACGCACAGGTTGGAGTGGGCACCGTACGAAAGGGCCACCGAGGCCGAGCCGCGGCTGATCTCTTCCATGCTCACCACGTGGGCCAGGTAACCCAGGCCGGCGCCGCCGTATTCTTCGGCAACGGTGATGCCCAGCAGGCCCATATCGCCGAACTTGCGCCACATGTCGGCGGGGAACAGGTTGTCGTGGTCGATCTGCGCGGCGCGTGGGGCCAGCTCTGCGGCGACGAAGGTACGCACCTGGTCCCGCAGCATGTCGATGGTCTCGCCCAGGGCGAAGTTCAGGGTCGGGTAATGCATGGCGGGGCACCTTGTTGTTCTTGAAATTGGGTTACACCCTAGTCCATGGCCTTGTTGCCGTCCCTGTGGGAGCGGGCTTGCCCGCGAATGCGTCAGCAGGCCCGGCACTGTTGCCTGAGGGGTCGCTATCGCGGGCAAGCCCGCTCCTACAGGGGGAGGCGTAGCACCATTGACCTGGGTTTTGCTTTTCACCTTTACGTTAACGTAAACCTCGACATGCCCCTTGTCCAGTCACCTTTACGTTAACGTCAACATGGTCCACAGTTAACGCCGCCTGCTTCAGTCATGCCCAGAACAATCACAAGAAGGGATGCCCATGCCTCAACCCAGCTACACCTGCGGCCGTCAGGACAAAGCATTGCTCACTCTCACCATCGGCCAGGCCTTCGACGCCACCGTGGCCCGCCACCCCGAACGCGAGGCGCTTGTGGTGCGTCACCAGGCCCTACGCTATAGCTGGCGGCAGCTGGCCGAACAAGTCGACGCCCACGCCCGGGCACTGATGGCGCTGGGCGTGGCGGTGGGCGAGCGGGTGGGCATCTGGGCGCCCAACTGCGCCCAGTGGTGCATCCTGCAACTGGCCACGGCCAAAGTCGGCGCGATCCTGGTCAATATCAACCCGGCGTATCGCACGGGCGAGCTGGAATACGTGCTGCGCCAGTCCGGCTGCCGCTGGCTGGTGTGCGCCGGTGCGTTCAAAACCTGTGACTACCACGCCATGCTGCAAGAGCTGGTGCCGGAGCTGGCCAGCCAGGCGATTGGCCAATTGCACAGCGAGCGCCTGCCCGAGCTGCGCGGCGTGGTCAGCCTGGCCGCCGAACCGCCGCCAGGCTTCTTGCCCTGGGCGGCGCTGGCGGGGCGGGCAGAGGAAGTCGACCCCGCCATATTCGATCAGCGTCAGAACAGCCTGCAGTGCGACCAGCCAGTGAACATCCAGTACACCTCCGGCACTACCGGCGCGCCCAAGGGCGCCACCCTGAGCCACTACAACATCCTCAACAACGGCTACATGGTCGGCGCAAGCCTGGGCCTGACCGAGCACGACCGCATGGTGATCCCGGTACCGCTGTACCACTGCTTCGGCATGGTCATGGCCAACCTTGGCTGCATCACCCATGGCAGCACCATGGTGTACCCCAACGACGCCTTCGACGCCGAACTTACCCTGCGCGCCGTGAGTGATGAGCGCGCCAGCATTCTTTATGGCGTGCCGACCATGTTCATCGCCATGCTCGACCACCCGCTGCGCGCGCAGCTGGACCTCACCACCCTGCGCAGCGGCATCATGGCCGGCGCCACCTGTCCGATCGAGGTGATGCGCAAGGTCATCGACCAGTTGCACATGGCCCAGGTGCAGATCGCCTACGGCATGACCGAAACCAGCCCGGTGTCGCTGCAGACCGGCCCCGACGATGGCCTTGAACTGCGGGTAACCACGGTGGGCCGCACCCAGCCGCAGCTGGAAACCAAGCTGGTGGACGCCGATGGCGGCATCGTTACGCGCGGCGAAATCGGCGAGCTGTGCACTCGCGGCTACAGCGTGATGCTCGGCTACTGGGGTAACCCGCAGGCGACGGCCGAGGCCATCGACCCGGCCGGCTGGATGCACACCGGCGACCTGGCGGTGATGGACGACGACGGCTACGTGCGCATTGTCGGGCGCAACAAGGACATGATCATCAGGGGCGGCGAGAACATCTACCCGCGCGAGCTGGAGGAGTTTCTCCACACCCACCCGGCGGTGGCCGAGGCGCAGGTGGTGGGCATTCCGTGCAGCCGGTATGGCGAGGAGGTGGTGGCGTGGATCCGCCTGCACCCGGGGCACAACGCCACAGCGGATGAACTGCAGCAGTGGTGCAAGGCGCGGCTGGCGCACTTCAAGGCGCCAAGGCATTTCCGTTTTGTCGATGAATTCCCGATGACGGTGACGGGCAAGGTGCAGAAGTTCAGGATGCGCGAGATCAGTGTTGAGCTGCTGTCGGGGCAATAGCATCCGCAGAAACCGGTCGGGCGTGCGGTAATGCCAGTCAGTCAATGAAATTTGGGCCGCTGTGCGGCCCTTCGCGGGCAAGCCCGCTCCCACAGGTAAAGCGCCAGCTTGAGGCGTTGCGCGTTCCTGTGGGAGCGGGCTTGCCCGCGAAGGGCTGCAAACGCTAACTGACTGATATCAGGGCGAGCGGTCTGTTTCTCCCCAAACTCATGGCTTTCGCAGAATCCCGATAAGTTCGTCCACTGTCATCGGCTCGGCGAAGTCGATATGCACCTGTGTTGCGAAACCTATGGCCTTCAGGTAGCGGCGCAGTGTTTTCTCGCTGAGCGCTTCCCTCAAGATCAGGTCACCGGTCACTTTGATGTCATCCCGGCGGCTCTTCAAAAGAATCTTCTGAAGGCTTCTGATGACCAGCTTGTTCATGTCCATGGTCAGTACCTGCGTGGGTGAGTGGCATCAGCTGGCTGTTGCGTTCTTTTTGATGTAGTCCGCGACCTTTTGAACGGTGGTGAGTTTTTCTGCGTCTTCGTCGGGTATTACCAATTCGAACTCTTCTTCAAACGTCATGATCAACTCGACTGTGTCGAGCGAGTCCGCACCCAGATCGTCGGTGAAGGAAGACGCGTTTGTGACTTCGTCGCTAGATTTACTCAAATGTTCGGCAATGATTTTTTTCACCCTTTCTTCAATATTTTCTGTACTCATGACCGTCTCCAGATCATTGGGGTTATGACCTCTGTGTTGTAACGCTCACCGGCATTTGGCGAAACTGGCAGAAATGTCAGTTGCTGAATGCGCCAAATCAGCAGCGCAGCGCTGCACCGCTCCTGAGCACCAGCGCGAGCAGTTCGTCGAAGGTGATGTAGGTCGGCAACTGGCGAGGTATTTGAATGCCGAAGGCTTCCTCCACCAGCGCCTGCAACTCGACCATGTCGAAGCTGTCGGCACCCAGCTCGTCCATCGACCGGTCCGAGCGGACCATCGCCGGGCTTTGCTCGAGGAAGTTGCTGACGATCCGCATCAGGCAGGCGTCGGTATGGCGCTGGGAGTACATGGAGCGGGTCGCCGGTAGAGTGAGACCCTGTTGTTTACCCGGCCAGCCGATTGGGCGCTACTGGTAGAAATGTCAGGTGCGCGTGGCTGCAAACTGTGTTGGCCGGCGATAGGGCCCTCGAACCCAACCAGGGCCCCCAGCCTTGTCTATCCTCTACCTCTCACCGGCGGCTCCTCGCTCGGCGGGTCGCCTACGGTGGGCGGCACAGTCGGCTTGATCGGCAGCTCGTCCGGCTCTTCTTCGGGCACCGGCGGTGGCAACGTCGGGTCGTCGATGTTCGGGTCGGGAGTTTCCGGTGGAATGGGAATGTTCATGGGCCTGACCTCGCGTGGTGAATGAAGCGGTGTTGCAGGCTTGGACTCACGCCCCGCGCCATTCGCTCAGTTTTTTTGAACCCACGCGCCCGATCACGGTTCTGAACCCTTACCGTCACAACTCTATGGAGCGAGTGCGATGTCAGGTAACGAGCCCTTCGAAAGCGTGCCTATGGCGGGCGACCACCCGGACCAGGCCATCAGCCTCTCCCAGGCGCTGCTGGCGCCGCGCATCGTGATCGAGGATGTGGGCCCCGCGCTGGACGGCGGTACCTTTGCCAGCAAGGCAGTGCGCGGGCAGCAGGTCCAGGCCAACGCCAAGGTCTACAGCGACGGCCACGACCGCCTGGCAGTGATGCTGTACTGGCGCCAGGCCCACAGCCGGCGCTGGCATACCGTGGCCATGCACTCGCCGGGCAACGACCTGTGGCTGGCCGAGTTCACCCCAACCGAGCTTGGCCTGCACCTGTTCAGCATCGAGGCCTGGGTCGACCCGTTCGCCACCTACTGCCACGACCTTGAGAAAAAGTACGGCGCCGGCCAAAACGTCGAGCTGGAGCTCGAAGAGGGCCGGCTGATGCTCGGCAAGGGCATCGAGCGCAGCGAGGGTTTGCTCGGCGAACAACTGCTCGAATTGCAACAGCGCCTGCCAAGCCTGGCAGTGGACGACCAGGTGGCGCAGCTGTTGAACCCCGATACCCAGCGCCTGATGAGCGAGGCCGAGCACCGCAGCTACCTCACCCGCAGCCGCGAATTCCCGCTGGATGTGGACCGCGAGGCGGCGCAGTTCGCCAGCTGGTACGAGCTGTTCCCGCGCTCGTGCACCGACAGCCCCGAGCGCCACGGCACCTTCAACGACGTGCACCAGCGCCTGCCGATGATCCGTGACATGGGCTTTGACGTGCTGTACTTCCCGCCCATCCACCCCATTGGCCAGCAGCACCGCAAGGGCCGTAACAACGCCCTCAAGGCCCAGCCCGAAGACCCCGGCAGCCCTTACGCCATCGGCAGCCCCGAGGGCGGTCACGACGCCATCCACCCGCAGCTGGGCAGCCGCGAGGACTTCCGCCGGCTGGTGGCCGCCGCCGCCGACCACGGCCTGGAAATCGCCCTGGACTTTGCCATCCAGTGCTCCCAGGACCACCCCTGGCTCAAGGACCACCCCGGCTGGTTCAGCTGGCGCCCCGACGGCACCATTCGCTACGCCGAGAACCCGCCGAAAAAGTACCAGGACATCGTCAACGTCGACTTCTACGCCCCCGATGCCGTGCCCGGCCTGTGGCTGGCCCTGCGTGACGTGGTGGTGGGCTGGGTGGAGGAGGGGGTCAAGACCTTCCGCGTCGACAACCCGCACACCAAGCCGCTGCCGTTCTGGCAATGGTTGATCGCCAATGTGCGCAGCCAGCACCCCGAGGTGGTGTTCCTCGCCGAGGCCTTCACCCGCCCGGCAATGATGGCGCGCCTGGGCAAGGTGGGTTACGCCCAGAGCTACACCTACTTCACCTGGCGCAACAGCAAGCAAGAGCTGCGCGAGTACTTCGAAGAGCTCAACCGCCCGCCGCTGAGCCTGTGCTACCGCCCCAATTTCTTCGTCAACACCCCTGACATCAACCCGTATTTCCTGCAGACCTCCGGGCGCCCGGGCTTTCTCATCCGCGCAGCGCTGGCCACCATGGGTTCGGGGCTGTGGGGCATGTACTCGGGCTTTGAGCTGTGCGAAGGCACGCCACTGCCGGGCAAGGAAGAGTACCTCGATTCGGAGAAGTACGAGATCCGCCCACGCGACTACACAGCCCCCGGCAACATCGTCGCCGAGATTGCCCGGCTCAACCACATCCGCCGCGAAAACCGCGCCCTGCAGACGCACCTGGGGGTGCTGTTCTTGAACTGCTGGAACGAGCAGATCCTGTACTTCGCCAAGCGCACCCCCGAACGTGACAACATCATCCTGGTGGCCATCAGCCTGGACCCATACAACGCCCAGGAGGCCAGTTTCGAGCTGCCGCTGTGGGAGCTGGGGCTGGACGACCACGCCGACACCCAGGGCGAAGACCTGATGACCGGCCACCGCTGGACCTGGCACGGCAAGGTCCAGTGGATGCGCATCGAACCCTGGCACCAACCGTTCGGGATCTGGCGTATCAGCAAGCAGCACTGACCCCTGTAGGAGCGGCCTCGTGCCGCGAAAGGGGCGCGAAGCGGCCCCGGGATCTCGGCGACATGACAGATTGTCGGGGCTGCTGCGCAGCCCTTTCGCGACACAAGGCCGCTCCTACAAAGGGCGTGCCTAACTCGTAAATGAAAGGAGTCGAACATGGCCAAGCGTTCCCGCCCGGCAGCCTTCATCGATGACCCGCTGTGGTACAAGGACGCGGTGATCTACCAGCTGCATATCAAGTCGTTCTTCGACTCGAACAACGACGGCATCGGCGATTTCGCCGGCTTGATCAGCAAGCTCGACTACATCGCCGAACTGGGCGTCAACACCCTGTGGCTGCTGCCGTTCTACCCCTCGCCACGGCGCGACGACGGTTACGACATCG
Organism: Pseudomonas xanthosomatis; assembly: GCF_019139835.1. Taxonomy (NCBI): domain Bacteria; kingdom Pseudomonadati; phylum Pseudomonadota; class Gammaproteobacteria; order Pseudomonadales; family Pseudomonadaceae; genus Pseudomonas; species Pseudomonas xanthosomatis. Next base: position 2,853,769 of record NZ_CP077075.1, read on the forward strand.
GCGAATACAAGGCCGTGCACCCCGACTACGGCAGCATGGCCGACGCCCGGCGCTTCATCGCCGAGGCGCACAAGCGCAACCTGCGGGTCATCACCGAGCTTGTCATCAACCACACCTCCGACCAGCACCCCTGGTTCCAGCGCGCCCGCCACGCCAAGCGCGGCAGCAAGGCCCGGGACTTCTACGTGTGGTCTGACGACGACCAGAAATACGACGGCACCCGCATCATTTTCCTCGACACCGAAAAGTCCAACTGGACCTGGGACCCGGTGGCCGGCCAGTACTTCTGGCACCGTTTCTACTCGCACCAGCCCGACCTCAACTTCGACAACCCGCAGGTGATGAAGGCGGTGATCGACGTGATGCGCTTCTGGCTCGACATCGGTGTCGACGGCCTGCGCCTGGACGCCATCCCCTACCTGATCGAGCGCGACGGTACCAACAACGAAAACCTCCCCGAAACCCACGCGGTGCTCAAGGCCATCCGCGCCGAGATCGACGCCAACTACCCCGACCGCATGCTGCTGGCCGAGGCCAACCAGTGGCCCGAAGACACCCGCCCGTACTTCGGCGAGGGTGACGGCGACGAATGCCACATGGCCTTCCACTTCCCGCTGATGCCGCGCATGTACATGGCCCTGGCCATGGAAGACCGCTTCCCGATCACTGACATCCTGCGCCAAACCCCGGAGATTCCGGCCAACTGCCAGTGGGCGATCTTCTTGCGCAACCACGATGAGCTGACGTTGGAGATGGTCACCGACCGCGAGCGCGACTACCTGTGGAACTACTACGCCGAAGACCGCCGCGCGCGCATCAACTTAGGCATCCGCCGGCGCCTGGCGCCCTTGCTGCAGCGCGACCGGCGGCGCATCGAGCTGCTCACCAGCCTGCTGCTGTCGATGCCCGGCACCCCCACGCTGTACTACGGCGACGAACTGGGTATGGGCGACAACATCTACCTCGGTGACCGCGACGGCGTGCGCACCCCCATGCAGTGGTCGCCCGACCGCAACGGCGGTTTCTCCAAGGCCGACCCGCAGCGCCTGGTGCTGCCGCCGATCATGGACCCGCTGTATGGCTACCAGACCATCAACGTCGAAGCCCAGGCCCACGACCCGCATTCGCTGCTGAACTGGAACCGCCGCCTGCTGGCGGTGCGCAAGCAGCAGAAGGCCTTCGGCCGCGGCACTTTGAAAATGCTCACCCCCAGCAACCGGCGCATCCTCGCCTACATCCGCGAGTACACAGGCGTCGATGGCCACACCGAAATCGTGCTGTGCGTGGCCAACGTCTCGCGCGCGGCGCAGGCGGCGGAGCTGGAGCTGTCGCAGTACGCAGACAGGGTGCCGGTAGAGATGCTCGGCGGCAGCGCTTTCCCGCCCATCGGCCAGTTGCCGTTCCTGCTCACCCTGGCGCCGTACGGTTTCTACTGGTTCCTGCTGGCCTCCCACGACCGCATGCCCAGCTGGCACATCCAGGCCAGCGAAGGCCTGCCAGAGCTCACCACCCTGGTGCTGCGCAAGCGCCTCGAAGAGCTGCTCGAAGCGCCGTCCAGCGACACCCTGCAAGGCACCATCCTGCCCCAGTACCTGCCCAAGCGGCGCTGGTTCGCCGGTAAAGAGGGGCCGATCGACCAGGTGCGCCTGCGCTACGGCGTGCGCCTGGGCACCTCGGCATTGCCGATGCTGCTGGCCGAAATCGAGGTGCACAGCGACGGCGCGGTCAGCCACTACCAGTTGCCGTTCGGCCTGCTGCCCGAAGAGCAGATCAGCGCCGCATTGCCCCAGCAGCTGGCGCTGTCGCGGGTACGCCGTGGCCGCCAGGTCGGGCTGATCACCGATGCCTTCGTGCTCGAACCCTTCGTGCGCGCCGTGTTGCGCGCCTGCCAGGACGGCCTGCAACTACCCTGCGGCGATGGCCTGGGCGAGCTGCAGTTCCACAGCAACCTGCAGTTGGCCAGCCTGGCGCTGAATGACGACAGCGAAGTGCGCTACCTCGGCGCCGAGCAGTCCAACAGCTCGGTGGTGGTGGGCGAAAGCCTTGTGCTCAAGCTGATCCGTCGGGTCAACCCCGGGGTGCACCCGGAGCTTGAGATGAGCGCCTACCTGACTGCCGCCGGTTTTGCCAATATCTCGCCGCTTTTGGCCTGGGTCAGCCGCGTTGACGAAGACGGGCAGCCCAACCTGCTGATGATCGCCCAGGGCTACCTGAGCAACCAGGGCGATGCCTGGGACTGGACCCAGAACACCCTGGAGCGGGCCATCCGCGACGAAATGGAGCCCGACAGCCTCGAGCAGGAAGCGCACACCGATGCCCTGGCCGAGCTCAGCGGGTTTGCCGCCTTGCTCGGCCAGCGCCTGGGCGAGATGCACCTGCTGCTGGCTGCGCCAAGCAATGATGCGGCATTCGAGCCGCGGGTCAGCAACCGCCAGGACAGCGAGCACTGGGCGCGGCAGATCAGCGCCGAACTGGGCCATGCCCTCGACCTGCTGGCCCAGCACCGCGCCAGCCTCGACCCCGACGGCCAGGCCCTGGTCGACGACCTGCAGCAACAGCGCCAGGGCCTGCAGCAGCATGTCGCCCAGCTGGCCCGCCAGGCCGAAGGTGGCCTGCTGATGCGGGTGCACGGCGACCTGCACCTGGGCCAGGTGCTGGTGGTGCAGGGCGATGCCTACCTGATCGACTTCGAGGGCGAGCCGGCGCGCCCGCTGGACGAACGCCGGGCCAAACACAGCCCGTACAAGGATGTCAGCGGCGTGCTGCGTTCCTTCGACTATGCTGCTGCGATGATTCTGCGCAGCGCCTCGGCAGTAGACCTCTCCGAGGCTGCGCGCCAGGCCCGCCAGCGGGTCGCCCGGCAGTACCTGCATCAGTCGCGTCACGCCTTCGTCGAAGCCTATGGCCTGGCCACCGCCGCCATGCCCCACGCCTGGCAGCAGGCCGAGGGCGAGCGCGCGGCGCTGGAGCTGTTCTGCCTGGAGAAGGCCGCTTACGAGATCAGCTACGAAGCGGAAAACCGCCCGGCCTGGCTGGCCGTGCCCTTGCATGGTTTGCATGGGCTGGTCAGTGCGTGGGGGGAGGGGTGAGCTTTCTGACTGACGATATGCGTTCCCTGTGGGAGCGGGCTTGCCCGCGAAGCAGGCAGCGCGGTTTATGGCACCGGCTTCGCCGGTGTTCGCGGGCAAGCCCGCTCCCACAAGGTTGCCTGAGGGCAACACAGCAGCTCATGAATTCATGGAAAGGGGCAGCAAGATGAATGCAACCACGCGTGACACCGGTGGCCTTCGGCAACGGGACCTCGATGCCCTGGCCAGCGCCGAGCACGCCGACCCGTTCGCGGTGCTCGGCCCGCACCCCGATGGTGCAGGTGGCCAAGCGATACGCGCCTATTTGCCCAACGCCCTCAACGTGAAGGTGCTGGCCCGCGATGACGGGCGCATCCTCGCCGAAATGCAGCAGGCCAGCCTGCCCGGGCTGTTCAGCGCGCGCCTGAGCGAGGCCCACCCGTACCTGCTGCAGATCGGCTGGGCCGGCGGCGAGCAGGTCACCGAAGACCCTTACAGCTTCGGCCCGCAACTGGGCGACATGGACCTGTACCTGTTCGCCGAGGGCAACCACCGCGACCTGTCCGGGCGCTTCGGCGCCCAGCCCACTCAGGTCGATGGCGTCAACGGTGTGTGCTTCTCGGTGTGGGCGCCGAATGCCCGGCGGGTATCGGTGGTGGGCGACTTCAACAACTGGGACGGCCGCCGCCACCCCATGCGCCTGCGCCACAGCGCCGGGGTGTGGGAGCTGTTCATACCCAGGCTGGGGGTAGGCGAAACCTACAAGTACGAAGTGCTCGGCCAGGGCGGCGTGCTGCCGCTCAAGGCCGACCCGCTGGCCCGCGCCACCGAGCTGCCGCCGAGCACCGCCTCGAAGGTGGCCGGCGAGCTGGCCCACGGCTGGCAGGACCACGACTGGATGGCCCAGCGCGCCCAGCGCCACGCTTACAGCGCGCCGCTGTCGATCTACGAGCTGCACGCCGGCTCCTGGCGCTGCGAGCTGGACGATGCCGGCGAAGTGACGCGCTACTACAACTGGCGCGAACTGGCCGAGCGCCTGGTGCCCTACGTGCAGGAGCTGGGTTTTACCCACATCGAGCTGATGCCGATCATGGAACACCCGTTCGGCGGCTCCTGGGGCTACCAGCCGTTGTCGCTGTTCGCCCCCACCTCGCGCTACGGCAGCGCCGAGGACTTCGCCTTCTTCGTTGACGCCTGCCACCAGGGCGGCATTGGCGTATTGCTCGACTGGGTGCCGGCGCATTTCCCCACCGACGAGCACGGCCTTGCGCGTTTCGACGGCACCGCGCTGTACGAATACGACAACCCGCTTGAAGGCTTCCACCAGGACTGGAACACGCTCATCTACAACCTGGGGCGCAACGAGGTGCGCGGCTTCATGCTGGCCTCGGCGCTGCACTGGCTCAAGCATTTCCACATCGACGGCCTGCGGGTCGATGCGGTGGCCTCGATGCTGTACCGCGATTACTCGCGCAAGGCCGGCGAGTGGGTGCCCAACCGCCACGGCGGGCGCGAGAACCTCGAAGCCATCGACTTCATCCGCCACCTCAACAGCGTGGCCGCCCATGAAGCGCCCGGCGCGCTGATCATCGCCGAGGAGTCCACCGCCTGGCCCGGGGTCAGCCAGCCGGTGCAGCAGGGCGGTCTGGGCTTTGCCTACAAGTGGAACATGGGCTGGATGCACGACACCCTGCACTACATCCAGAACGACCCGATCCACCGCACATACCACCACAACGAGATGAGCTTCGGGCTGATCTACGCCTACTCCGAGCACTTCATCCTGCCCATCTCCCATGACGAGGTGGTGCACGGCAAGCACTCGCTGATCGACAAGATGCCCGGTGACCGCTGGCAGAAGTTCGCCAACCTGCGCGCCTACCTCACCTTCATGTGGACCCACCCGGGCAAGAAGCTGCTGTTCATGGGCTGCGAGTTCGGCCAGTGGCGCGAGTGGAACCACGACCAGCAACTGGACTGGTACCTGATGCAGTATTCCGAGCACCAGGGCGTGCAAAAGCTGGTGGGCGACTTGAACCGCCTGTACCGCGCGCTGCCGGCGCTGCACGAGCAGGATTGCCTGCCCCAGGGCTTCCAGTGGCTGATTGGCGATGATGCGCAAAACAGCGTGTACGCCTGGCTGCGCTGGAGCAGCCAGGGCGAGCCGCTGCTGGTGGTGGCCAACTTCACCCCGGTACCGCGCGAGGGTTACCGCATCGGCGTGCCGTTCGGCGAGCAGTGGCAGGAGCTGCTCAACAGCGATGCCGAGCTGTACGCCGGTTCCAACGTCGGCAACCTGGGAGCAGTGGCCAGTCAGTCCATCGCCAGCCACGGCCAGCCGCTGTCGCTTGCGCTGAACCTGCCGCCGCTTGGGGTGTTGGTGATGAAGCCGGCCTGACCGGCTGACTGTACCGTCCTCTTCGCGGGTAAACCCGCTCCCACAGGGACCGCACAAGATTCAGACTTTGTGCAGTCCCTGTGGGAGCGGGTTTACCCGCGAAAAGGCCGGGCCTGCCTACCAGCGCATCCGCACCCCCAAACTGCCAATCAACCCGTTCAAGTCATTGTCATCCACATCACTGCTGTAATCGGCGCTGACGAACAACGCCACATTGGGCGTAACCCGCGCCACCAACCCTAACCCCAGTTCCACCGTGGCCGAGCTGCGCGAGCTGGAGATCTTGTCCACCTGGTCGAGCTTCACCGTGTCGTAGTTGCTGAAGTCGTACCACACGTTGGTGCGCACATAGGGTTCGATGGGCATGCCGCGAACCTCGTAGCGCCCCGACAGTTTCGCCCCCACCCGGCCGCTCCAGCTCGGCTGGCTGTCGAACGCCTGCAGGGTCTGTTCCTGGGCCTGGTTGCCGGGGAAGAACTGCTGGTTGATCAACTGCGCCTGGGGCTCGATCACCCAGCCGCCGCCCAGACCGATGGGGAAGCCGCCTTCCACCGAAAAGGTCATGGCGTGGCCGCTGTCGTCCACCCGCTGGCCGCTCTCGCTGCGGCCGTTGACATCGATGCGCGTGCCCATGGCCACGGCGTCCACATGCCAGCCCTGCTCATGAGTCATGCTCCAGTACACCCCCAGGCTCTCGCCGCTCAGGTTTACCGCGTTGCGTTGCTTGTCGCCCAGTAACGGGCGTATGCCGTTGAAGCTGCTCTGCAGGTTGTTGTGGCCAACGAAGATGCCTGCGCGGTGCACGTTGCCGCCGGCGGTTTCACGCACGAACAGGTCCGGGCCGACCATCATCTGCTGGCTGGGCGCCTCCAGTTGCGCCGGCTCCCGGCCGCCCGGGCGCGGGCTGCCCGGGAAGAACTGCGCCCACTGGCTGGCAATCAGGTCCGGGGCGGCCTGGCCATGGCGCTCGGCCATGCGCTCGCTGAACGCCGCCAGCATGCCCTGGTTCAGGCCACTGGCGTTCAGCGGGTCAATAGACAGCTGAGGTACCGCAGGGGCCTGCAAAAAGCGCGCGAACGGCTCGCCCTCCTGGGGTTCGAAGGCGAAGGTTTCCACCGGGGTTGCCAGAAGCAGCGACGTGGAAACCGCGTAGAAAAAGCTGTCGAAGCGCACGGGGTTCGAGGTGGTTTTCATGGCGGATCTCCTGTTTTGCGTTGGAGTGAGCAGCGTGTGGTACCGCCCGGAACCTGGCCCGATGTCACGTGCTGACGGCAAAACAGGGGCGACACAAACCAGCGCGCCAACCTTTGCGAACGCGCACGAAGGCGCGAGCTAGAGGCCCGGCACGAATTTTTACTACGAGTGGTTCTGTTCAGCTAAGGAGACGCAGGGGCTTGCGTCAAGAAGGTGTGAAAGGTCCGCGAAAACTACGTTGGGATGGGCAGCTGTTTGAATTTAAAGGATTTACCTTGATGTATATCGATATCGGCGATTTGCCGTGGAGGCGCTATGCCGAATCGTTGCATCGCCCGCTGTCGACGCCTTCCCTGTAGGAGCGGCCTCGCCGGTCCGGCGCCCCGGCGAGGCCGCTCCTACAAGGTTGTGCACGCCGTTTACAACCGCACCTCCACCGCCAGCGGCAGGTGGTCAGACAGATGCGTCCACGGCTTGTGCCCGAGAATTTGCGGCCTGTGGCTGTCGGCGTTGCGCAGGTAGATGCGGTCCAGGCGCAGCAGCGGCAGGCGCGCAGGGTAGGTGCGCGCCAGCAGCCCATGGTGGCGCTCGAAGGCCTCGTGCAGGCCCTGCTCCAGTCTCAGGGTACGGTTGCCGCGCAACTGCCAGTCGTTGAAGTCGCCGGCAATGATCACTGGCGCATCGGCGGGCAGGGCGTCGAGCAGTTTGCGCAGCAACTGCAACTGCTTTTGCCGGTGGCTTTCGAGCAACGACAGGTGCACGCAGATGGCATGCACCTGGCGCCCGCCCGGTACGTCCAGCACGCAGTGCAGCAGCCCGCGCCGCTCGGGGCCGGTGATCGACACGTCGAGGTTGCGGTGCTCGATGATCGGGTATTTGGACAGCAGCGCATTGCCGTGGTGGCCGTCGGGGTACACCGCATTGCGCCCGTAAGCGAACTCGCTCCACATGCTGTCGGCAAGAAATTCGTACTGCGAGGTTTTCGGCCAGTCGGGGTGGCGTGCGGCATGCCGGTCATGGCTGCCGAGCACCTCCTGCAGGAACACGATATCGGCCTCGGTGCTGCGCACCGCCTCGCGCAACTCCGGCAGGATGAAGCGCCGGTTGAAGGCGGTGAAGCCTTTGTGGGTATTGACCGTCAGCACCTTCACCCGGTGCACCGGCGGGGCCTGGCTGACGCTGGCGAAACCTGGACTGCCGGCTTCGGGGTTCACGGTTGCTCCTTTGGGACGCTGAGAATCTCGTGGGAGCGGCGCACCGCCGCTCCCACGCTACTTTCTAGGACCGATTCACCCTATCCAGGTTCATTCTTCCTCCCGCTGCAGCACCAGCAACAGCAGCGCGCGCCCCTGTACCTCGAACAGGCTGTCGAAGGCCAGGTGCTGCGCCTTGCGCAGTTGCGGCCGGTCGGTGTCCACCAGCAGGCTCCAGTAGTCGCCTTCAGGCACGGCCGGCAGCTTGAACGGCACCACGTCGTGGTAGGCGTTGACGATCAGCAGCATGGTCGCCTCGGCGCCGGGGCGGGCGATGCCGCTTTCCTGGGCGCGGCCGTCCATCAGCATGCCCAGGCAGCGGCCGTGCGGGTCTTCCCACTGCTCGACGCTCATCTCGCTGCCGTCCGGGGCCAGCCAGGTGACGTCCTTCACGCCGATGGCCTCGTTGTAGTCGCCCACCAGAAAGCGCGAGCGGCGCAGAATCGGGTAGGCCAGGCGCAGCCGGGTCAGGCGCTTGACGAAGGCCATCAGCTCGGTGCCGTCCTGGTCCAGGTCCCAGTTCACCCAGCCGATCTCGCTGTCCTGGCAGTAGGCGTTGTTGTTGCCGTGCTGGGTGCGGCTGAACTCGTCGCCGGCAACGATCATCGGCGTGCCCTGGGCCAGCAGCAGGGTGGCGAAGTAGTTGCGCATCTGGCGCATGCGCAGGGCGTTGATCGCCGGGTCTTCGGTGGGGCCCTCGACGCCGCAGTTCCACGACAGGTTGTTGTTGGTGCCGTCCTGGTTGTTTTCGTCGTTGTCCTCGTTGTGCTTGTCGTTGTACGACACCAGGTCGCGCAGGGTGAAGCCGTCGTGGGCGGTGATGAAGTTGATCGAGCTGTACGGGCGCCGGCCACGGTTGTTGAACAGGTCGCCCGAGGCGGTGATGCGCGCGGCAAAGTCGGCAAGCATGCCTTCATCGCCCTTCCAGAAGCTGCGCACGGTGTCGCGGAAACGGTCGTTCCACTCCGCCCAGCCGGGGGCGAAGTTGCCCACCTGGTAGCCGCCCGGGCCGCAGTCCCAGGGCTCGGCAATCAATTTGACCTGGCTCAGCATCGGGTCCTGGCGGCAGGCTACGAGGAAGCCGTGCCGTTCGCTGTAGCCGTCGTGGTAACGGCCAAGGATGGTCGCCAGGTCGAAGCGAAAACCGTCCACGTGCATTTCGCCGGCCCAGTAGCGCAGCGAGTCGGTGACCAGTTGCAGCACGCAGGGGTGGCTCAGGTCCAAGGTGTTGCCGGTGCCCGAATCATTGATGTAGTAGCGCTTGTCGTCGGGCATCAGCCGGTAGTACGAGGCGTTGTCGATACCGCGCATCGACAGGGTCGGGCCGCGCTCGTTGCCTTCGGCGGTGTGGTTGTAGACCACATCCAGAATCACCTCCAGGCCCGCGTCATGCAGGTGCGCGACCATCTCCTTGAACTCGGCGATCTTGCCGCTGGCCAGGTAGCGCGGGTGCGGGGCAAAGAACGCGATGCTGTTGTAGCCCCAGTAGTTGTTCAGGCCCTTGTCCAGCAGGTGCTGGTCGTTGACGAAGGCATGGATCGGCAGCAGCTCGATGCTCGATACGCCCAGCTCCTTGATATGCCTCAGCAGCTCATCGTTGGCCAGCCCCGCGAAGGTGCCGCGCAGGTGCTCCGGCACGCCGGGGTGGCGCATGCTGATGCCGCGGGTGTGGGCTTCGTAGATGATTGTGCGCTCCCACGGAACAGACACACGCTGGTCGCGCCCCCAGGTGAAGGCCGGGTCGATGACCTTGCACTTGGGCACGAACGGCGCGCTGTCGCGCTCATCGAACGACAGGTCGCCGTCGGGGTGGCCGATGGTGTAGCCAAACAGCGCTTCGGACCATTTCAGGTTGCCCACCAGCTGCTTGGCGTAGGGGTCGATCAGCAGCTTGTTGGGGTTGAAACGGTGGCCATTCTGCGGCTCGTACGGGCCGTATACCCGGTAGCCGTAGACCAGCCCGGGGTGCGCGTCGGGCAGGTAGCCGTGGTAGATCTCGTCGGTGTACTCGGGCAGCTCGATGCGCTCGAGTTCGTGTTCGCCGGTTGAGTCGAACAGGCACAGTTCAACCTTGGTGGCGTTGGCCGAGAACAGGGCAAAGTTGACCCCCAGGCCGTCCCAGGTGGCGCCCAGCGGGAAGGGTAGGCCTTCGCGGATGCGCGACGGGGCAACGGAGCGGGTTTTTTTCGGGGTGCGGGGGCTCATGGCAGTCCTCGTGGGGCCGTGGAGAGAGAGGAAGATGTGGATACCTGCACCGGCCTCTTCGCGGGTAAAACCGCTCCCACAGGAATATCACCTGGCTTGAGCGAGGCGCGGTCCCTGTGGGAGCGGGTTACCCGCGAAAGGGCCGGAACAGGTTCAACCAGAAGCTGGTTTTTTCGCCGCCCGAGGTTTTTTCACTGCGGCCGCGGGCAACGCCGCCACCTTGGGCTCTGCCGGAGCCTTGGGCTTGGCCGCCGCCTTCTTGCGTGGCGGGGCTTTGGGCGCCAGCGCCTCGGCCTCGGCCAGCTTGCGTGCCTTGTCCCAGTGCTCCTCCTCGCGCCCCTCGGGCTTACCCTCCGATTCCCAGATCTGATACGCGAATTCGCGAATACGCTTTTCATCAACACTCATCACGACGCTCCTGAATGCAATTAGGCATGATCAATCAACACATTGACCGGAAACTCCGCCAGCACGGTGCTCAAGCTCAGCTCCCTTGAAGGGCTGACCGCAGCGCCACCGAAAAGTCCCGAGCAGTTGGCAGGCGACAAGGCAAACGGCAATACCAGCCGGGTATCGTCCCAGTTCTGCGCCGGGATCTGTGGGGTAGTGGCCGGGCCCAGCAGTGCGCTGGCCAGCCGCGGTACAACGATGATGGCGCGTACGCCGTCGCCCAGGCGGGCGAAGGCCAGCACCTTGTCGGCGTGGCGGCCCTGCACGGCAAGCGGCAGGTAGGCGCCACGCTGGAACAGGTCGGGGTGCGCCTGGCGGCAGTCCAGCACCCGGGCCACCAGCGCCTGCTTGATACGGCCATCGCGCCACTCTTCGAGCAGTGCCGGCAAGGCTGCGCTGTCGGCAAGGCTCGCCCGCCTTGCAGCGTAGTCCACCGGGCGGCGGTTGTCCGGGTCGACCAGGCTCAGGTCCCAGTACTCGTTGCCCTGGTACAGGTCGGGCACCCCGGGGGTGGTCATGCGCAGCAGGCACTGGGCCAGGCCGTTCAGCGCACCGGGGCAGTCGAGCTGGCGCGCCGCCTGGTGCAGCGACTGGCGCAACTGCTGGCTCTGCTCGTCCAGCAACAGGGCATCGACATAGGCCGCGCAGGCCTGCTCGTAACCCTCGTTGGGCGCCGCCCAGCTGCTGCGCAACTTGGCCTCGCGCAGGGCTTTTTGCTGCCACTGGCGGATGCGCCCGGCATACTGCTGCAAGGCGTCGCCGTCGTGCAGCTCGAGCGTCAGCGGCCAACTGCCGAGCAGGGTCTGCAACAGCAGCAGTTCATCGCCCGGGCTCGGTGCCGGGCCATCTTCCAGGGCTTGGCGCAGCGGCGCCGCCAGCTCCAGCCAGTGCGCCACGCGGCTGGCCAGCCAGGGGCCGCGTTCGCTGAGCACGGCCAGACGCGCACGGCAGTCCTCACCGCGCTTGTGGTCGTGGGTGGCGGTGGCCAGCAGGTTGTCGGGGAAGTCGCGCAGGCGGCGCTGGGCTTCGTTATGGAACCGCGGTGCATCGGCGCTGAAGCGCTCGGCGGCAAAGCCCACGTCATTGCGCGACAGCAGCCGCCCCGAGCGGTAGAACGCGGTGTCTTCCACGGCCTTGGCCGCGCTGGGGGCGGTCAGCTGCTGAAAACGCACGCAGGCGTGGCGCAGGTGCTTGCGCGGCCGCCCCGGCGGCAGCTGGCGCCAGGGTTGGCCGCCGAGCCAACGCTCCAGGTGCCCGAGCAGCGGCCAGTCGGCCTCGCCCAGCGATTGCCGGGCATCGTTCATGGCCTGCTGGAAGAACCCTTCGTCCTCGGCCGGGCGGCCGCAGGCGTTGATGTACGTGCGGTACACCGGGTAGTGCGCCACCAGCGCCTGCAACGCCCGGCGAATGGCGCCGAGGGTCAGGTCGCGGGTCATCAGGTCGTCGCGGGCCACCTGCAGCAGGGCCTGGGCCACCGACTCGCAGTCACCGGCCAGGCTTGCGTTGAGCACCAGTTGGCGGGCCGTGCGCACTTCCTCGGCAAACTCCGGGCGCTCGCTGACGCTTTGCCACAGCTCGGTCAGCGGGGCTTCGCCGGCCGGGTCGTGCTGCAGCAGCGACACCTCGTTCATGAACTCGTAGCCGGTGGTGCCGTCGGTGAGCCAGTCGCGGTGCAGGTGCTCGCCGGCGCCGAGGATTTTCTCGACGTAGATCGGAAAATGCTCGACAGCGGCCTCCAGTGGCCGCCGGGCCAGCAGCCCGTCAACCCGCCGGCGCAGGTTGCGGCAGTAGCGGCGCGGGTCGGCCAGGCCGTCGATATGGTCGATGCGCAGGCCGTCCACCAGGCCGCGCTCGATCAGTTCGAACAGCTTGGCATGGGTGGCTTCGAACACCGCTGCGCGCTCCACCCGCAGGCCGCCCAGTTCGTTGATGTCGAAAAAGCGCCGCCAGTTGATGTCGTCGGCAGCGGTGCGCCAGCTGGCCAGGCGGTAGACCTGGCGCTCCAGCAGCAGGTGCAGGCGCTTGAAACCATCCGGCGTGGTGCTGTCGAAGGCGGCCAGGGCGCCATCCAGGCTGGCGCCGCTGGCCGCCAGGCGCGCCAGCTCAAGGTGCAGCGGCGCGGCGTCGGCCAGCGGGTCGGCGGCTTCGTGCAACGCACTGAAGTGCTGGGCCAGCGCTTGCAGGCGCGCATCGTCGGCCTGGCCGAGGACGCGCCCGTAGTCCAGCGGGCAAATCGGGAAGCGGTGCTCGTAGTGAGCCACCTCGAGCAAGCCGTGGGCGGCGTCGAAGGTCAGCGGGATATCCCCCTGCTGCAAGGCCACGCCATAGTCGCTGCCCAGAAACGGCAGCAGCAGTTGCCCGGCCAGCAGCGGGTCGCTGGAGTGCCACTGAATGTCGAAGAACTCGGCATACGGGCTGCGCCGCCCCCAGGCCAGCAGGCTCTGCCACCAGGGGTTGTCGGCGCCGCCCACGGCCATGTGGTTGGACACCGTGTCGAGGATCAGCCCCATGCCATGCTGGCGCAGCGCGGCCACCAGGCGCAGCAGCGCCGCTTCGCCACCCAGCTCCGGGTTGACCCGGGTCGGGTCGACCACGTCGTAGCCGTGGCGCGAGCCTGCGCGGGCGGTGAGGATGGGTGAGGCGTACACATGGCTGATGCCCAGTTGGGCGAAGTAGGGCACCAGCGGCACGGCATCGTCCAGGCTGAAGTCGCTGTGCAGTTGCAGGCGCACGGTGGCAGTCAACGGCTTCATTGGTCGCGCTCCCAGGCTTGTTCGCGGGCTTGGGCCAGCAGTTCCAGGCGCCGCGCCGCGTGCTCGTCGTCCAGCAGCTCGCGCACCGGGGCGGCAAAGCGCCGGCGCCAGTTGGGGTGGCTGTCGGTGGTGCCCGGCAGGTTGGGTTGTTCGTCGTTGCCCAGCAGGTCTTCCAGCGGCACCAGCACCAGCGGCGCGCGGGTGTGGCCGACATAGCGGATGGCCGCGTCGATCAAGGCAGCGTCATCGGCCTGCGGGCCGTAGTTGGCCTCCAGGGCGCGGCGCAGGCCGTCGCGCTCCAGCGCCCGTTCATGGCGCCAGTGCAGTTCGGTGGCGGCGTCGATCAGTTGCAGGCGGTGGTTCCAGTCGATATCGCGCCCGGCCAGCCAGCCGGCCAGCGGCGCCAGGTCGTGGGTGCCGGTGGTGGCCAGGGCGTTGTCGGGCCAGTCGAGGATTGCCTTGAACTGCCCAGGTGCGGTCTGCTCGAAGGGCAGCACGCGCATGCCCAGCACGGCCTTGTCGGCCAGGCGCTCGCGCAGGCCCTCGGGCACCGTGCCCAGGTCTTCGCCGAGAATGATCGCGCCATGGCGCGCCGACTCCAGCGCCAGCAGGCGCAGCAGGTCGTCCAGCGGGTAGTTCAGGTAGGCGCCTTCGCCCGCTTTGGCCCCGCGCGGTATCAACCACAGCCGGCGCAGGCCCATCACATGGTCGATGCGCAGGCCCCCGGCGTGGGCCAGGTTGGCCCGCAGCATCTCGATGAAGGCGCGGTAGCCGTTGCGCTTGAGACCTTCGGGGCTGAAGGCGCAGATGCCCCAGTCTTGCCCTGCGCGGTTGAGGATGTCAGGCGGTGCGCCCACGTTGAGGTCGGCCAGCAGCTCGTCCTGGCGGCTCCAGGCCTGGCTGCCGGCGCCGTCGGCGCCCACCGCCAGGTCGGCGATCAGGCCCACGTTCATGCCGTTGCCGCGGGCGGCGTCCTGAGCCCGTTGCAGGCTGCGTTCGGCCAGCCACTGGCAGAAGGCGTGGAATTCCACCCGGGCCGGGTAGGCATTGGCGAAGGCCTCCACCTCGGGGTGGTAAGGGTCGCGCCAGGCAGCGGGCCAGTTGCGCCAGTCGGCGCCAAGGCCGCTGTCCACCGCTTCTGCCTGCAACACCTCGAAGCGGCAGTGGTGCTCCAGGCGCTCGCCGCCGGCCGCGCGAAAGCTGTCGAAGTCCTTGCGCAGCGGGTGGTCGGCCTGGCTGAACTGCTGGTACAGCGCCTCGAGCAGGCGCAGCCGCGCATCGGCGGCCAGGGGCCAGTCCACCAGTTGCTGTTGCTCCAGGGCTTCCAGGGTTTGCTCAAGGCCGGCGGCCTCGATGGCCATGCGCACCTCGCGCTCGCCGAACAACACCGTGGGGCTGGCGTACAGCACGTTGAGCAGCAGGCGGCTGGAGGGCGAGTAGGGGCTGAAGTGGTGCTGGCCGAAGGCCGACAGGGTGTGCATCGGGCTGATGGCCAAGGCATCGGCGCCGCGTTCGGCGGCGCTGCGGGCCAGTTGCTCCAGGGCCAGGCAGTCGCCGTAACCGCCGTCGCCCGGGCGGCGCAGGCTGTACAGCTGCACCGACAGGCCCCAGCAACGCGGTGGCGGTTGCTCGATGCGGTCTTGCAGGGCGTGGCAGCGCGGCGGCGCCACGGCCAGGGTGAAGGTGCGAGCGTCGATGGTCAGCTGGTGGTAACCGACGGGCAGCTCGCCGGGCAGGCGGGCCTGGGCATCCAGTTGCAAGGTACGCTCGGCGCCGTCTTCCAGGGCGCACAGCACCAGGCTGCCAGCACTGAAATAGCGCTGCAGGTCGAGGGGCTGGCCGATGTCGGCGGTCAGCAGCGGCGGCAGGTGCTCGCTGTCGGTGGCCTGTTCGACCGCGCGCAGGCTGGCAGCGATGGCCTGCTCGTCGCCTGCCGGGTGGCCGAGGCCGGCCAGTACGTTGCGCAGCACCTGGTCGCTGACCTGCTGCGGGCGGTTGTTGGCGTCGATCCAGTCGCGCGCCAGGCCCGCCTTGGCGGCCAGGCGGTGCAAGGGGTGTTCGCTCATGGCATCTCCTGTGCGGGGGGCAGCAGGCTGACCACGCAACTGTGCGCGGCCAGCGTCGAGTCGGGGTGGGCGTTGTCGCTGCTGTCGTACAGGCGTTGCTCCAGGGCCGGTAGTTGTGCCGGTTGGGGTTGAGTATCGAGGTTCAGGTCGATGCGCAGTTGCTGGCCGTTGCCCAACTGCCAGCGGGCGCTCAGCGCCTTGTCGCCGAGCACTTCGCTACCCAGGGCGCGGGCCCCGGGCAGGTGCGGGGTGACATGTTGGCGGCGCAGGGCGAGCAGTTGCTGGTACAGGCCGTGCCAGCCGGCCAGCACGTCCTTTTGCCCGGGCCGCGAGGCTTCGAAGGTGGCGGCGGCGTTGGGGTCGGGGATGCGTTCGCGCTGCTGCGGGTCGGCAAAGGCGGCGAAGTGGGCGAACTCGCCGCGCCGGCCTTCACGCACGGCATCGGCCAGCTCGTCGTGGAAGTCGGTGAAGAACAAAAACGGGTCGCGGCTGCCGTCGTCGTCGCCCATGAACAGCAGCGGGATCATCGGCGCCAGCAGCAACAGGGTGGTGGCCGCGCGCAGGGCCGGTGGCGGGCACAGGCGGGTCAGGCGCTCGCCCAGGGCGCGGTTGCCGACCTGGTCGTGGTTTTGCAAAAACAATACGAACGCGCTGGGTGGCAGGTGCCCGCTGGGCTCGCCGCGGGGCGTGCCGTGGCGGTTGGGCTGGCCCTGGAACACGAAACCTTCGGCCAGGCAGCGCGCCAGTTGGTCGATGGGCCGCGCCTTGTAGTCGGCGTAGTAACCCTCGGTTTCACCGGTCAGCAGCACGTGCAGGGCGTTGTGGCCGTCGTCGTTCCACTGGGCGTCGAAGCCTTGCTCGAGCAGGCCGGCCTGGTTGTGTTCGTTTTCCAGCACCAGCCACACCTGGCGGCCTGGCTCCACCGCAGCGCGCACCCGTTGCGCCAGCTCACGCAAAAAATCCGGCTGGTCGATGGCGTGCACGGCGTCCAGGCGCAGCCCGTCGCAGCGGTAGTCGCACAGCCACATCAGCGCGTTCTGGATGAAGTATTCGCGTACCTCGGCGCGGCGAAAATCGATCGCTGCGCCCCACGGGGTCTGGCGGTCCTCGCGAAAGAACGGGCTTGCGTACTGGTGCAGGTAGTTGCCCTCGGGGCCGAAGTGGTTGTAGACCACATCCACCAGCACCATCAGGCCATGGCCGTGGGCTTCGTCCACCAGCCGGCACAAGGCCTGCGGGGTTCCGTAACTGTGCTGCGGGGCGAACGGCAGCACCCCGTCGTAGCCCCAGTTGCGCTCGCCGGGGAACTGCGCCAGGGGCATCAGCTCGATGGCGCTGACCCCCAGCTGCGCCAGGCGCGGCAGCATCTGGGCCACACCCGCGTAACCGCCCAGCAGGCCTACGTGCAGCTCCTGGATCACCGCCTCGTGCCAGGGCCGGCCCTGCCAAGGGTGGCGCCAGGTGTAGGCGCCGAGGTCGACTAACTGGCTGGGGCCTTGCACACCCTCGGGCTGGTAGCGCGAGGCAGGGTCGGCTACCTGCAGCTCATCGTCGATGCAAAAGTGGTAAAGGTCGCCCGCCTGGCAGGGGGCGACGCCGGTGTACCAACCATCGTCGGGCAGCAGCTCGATGGCTGGCTGCCCGGCAATTTCCACGCTCACGCGGCGCGCATCCGGTGCCCACAGGGCGAAGCGCGTCGAGGTGGCGTCCAGTAGCTGTGCGCCATGCCTGTGCATCGTCACGCTCCGCTTTAAAGGTGGGCTTGTTGGGTCTGCTTGACCAGGTCCTCGTACAGGCGTGCGTAGGGTTCCACCGCCTGGCACCAGTTGAACGGCTGGGTCATCGACAGGCAGCGCATGGCGTTGAGCAGGTCTTTCTTGCTGTAGGTGTAGAAGGCCCGGCTCAAGGCTTCGCGGTAGCTTTCAACGGTGGAGTCGTCGAACAAGAAGCCGGTCACGCCGTTCTCGATGGTGTCGGCCAACCCGCCGGTGTTGCGCGCCACCGGCAGCGAGCCGAAGCGCTGGGCGTACATCTGGCTCAAGCCGCAGGGCTCGTAGCGCGAGGGCATCAGCAGGAAGTCGGAGCCTGCGAACATGCGCCGGGCATCGGTTTCGTTGAAGCCGATGCGCACGCCGATGCGCCCCGGGTGGCGCAGCGCCAGTTCGCGCATGGCTTGCTCTTCTTCAGGTTCGCCACGACCGATAATGGCGATCTGGCCGCCTTGCTCGACGATGTAGTCGGCCACCCCCAGCGTGAGGTCCAGGCCTTTCTGGTACACCAGGCGCGACACCACGGCAAACAGCGGCCCTTCGCTCGGCAGCAGGCCGAACAGTTCGCGCACCTGCTGGGTGTTGCGCGCCTTGCCGTCCCAGTCATTGATGCTGAAGGTGTGGTGCAGGTGCTGGTCGGTGGCCGAGTCCCAGCTCTCGTCGATGCCGTTGGGGATGCCGCCCAGCAGCCCTTGCTGGGCTTTGCTGGCCAGGAAGCCGTCCAGGCCGCAGCCAAATTCTGGCGTGGTGATTTCGCGGGCGTAGGTGGCGCTTACCGTGGTGATGTGGCTTGAGTAGGCAAGGCCAGCCTTGAGGAACGACAGCTTGCCGTAGAACTCCATGCCTTCTTGCTGCATGGCATGTTCGGGGATCGCCAGCTCCGGGCTGCAGCCACGCCCATACACTCCCTGATAGGCCAAGTTGTGGATGGTGAACAGGGTCGGGGTGCTCAGGCCGCGCCAGTGCATGTAGGCCGGGGCCAGGCCCGCCGGCCAGTCGTGGGCGTGCACCAGGTCGGGGCGCCAATGGGTCATGCCTTCGCCGGCGGCAATCTCGGCGGCGGCCAGGCCCAGGCGGGCGAAGCGGATGTGGTTGTCGGGCCAGTCGCGGCCGTTGTTGGCGGCATACGGGGTGCCATCACGCTGGTACAGCTCGGGGCAGATCAGTACGTAGATCACCAGGCCGTCGGCCAGGTCCATGCGGCCGATCTTGCACGGCGGCAGCGCGGCGTGGCCGCCCAGTTCGCCGACGATATGGATGGGGTTGTCGCTTTCCATCACCTGGCGGTAACCGGGGATCAGCACCCGCACATCGTGCAGGTGGGCCAGCGCCCGGGGCAGGGCAGAGGACACGTCGCCCAAGCCGCCGGTCTTGACCAGGTCGGCGATTTCCGAGGTGACGAACAGGACTTTGCGCTTGTTCGGGTTGTGCTGGCGCAGCGCGCCGGGTGCCTTGACTGTCGGGGCGAGGCTGGGTGGCAGCGGCTCGCGGTTATCCGGGTTGAATGAATCTGCGTGTGGCTCGACAGCGGCACTGATCATACTTCTCTCCGTCCCTTGTGTTCGCGGGTGCGTTGCGTTGGCTCGTTGTGGTTCTCTCTGTTTTCGGTGTTGCATCTTCGTAGTGCGGTCCTTGCCCCATATTTGTGCGCACAGGCACGGCACGCCTGGCACTCCGGCCAATAGGCGTGTGGACTGGTTGGGGTGGGTGGGCCGAGCGAGAGAAAGTCCCTTTGCAATGGCCTACTTAGTTCCTGACCTGCCCGTGTTTCGGAAAGTTCGACTTTTTTACGTCACGTTTTCCGAGCAAATCGCGGGCCGAATCCGCAGTGTAGGAGACGAAGCGGCATTTATGTGACCAGCTGGTCACTAAACTGGCGACCGTTCGTCCTCGCAAACGTTGGCGGGTTAGGGGGCGTGTGAGTGAGGGCGGTTTGTGTAGGAGACCACCCAGCCCTTCGGGCTGCGCTGTCGCGCAGAAAACTGGTCGCGCAGATGCGCCACGGCCCCTGTGGGAGGCGGCCTTGTGTCGCGATGGGCTGCGCAGCAGCCCCAGGATCTCGACATCATGCAAAATTGCCGGGGCTGCTTTGCAGCCCTTTCCGGCCGGTCCGGCGCCCCGGCAAGGCCGCGCCAGGGGATCGCGTAGCCGGCCCTGCAAAAGGCAGGGGAAAGGTCAGAGCTGCGCCATCAATCCCGCGGCAGCATCGACGAATGATGCTGGCTGATCAGCCAGCGCTGGCCATCGAAGCGGTAGGTAAAGGTGTAGCGCGCGGCCAGCCGCTGCCCGGTGGCGGCAAAGTCGAAGGTATACAGCCCGGCTGCGGTGGCCTCGTTGCAGCCGCTTTGCACCTCGTGTGTGTCGAGCTTGCCGCTGGGGCGGTCCAGCAGGAACTTGCGAAAATAATTCAAGCGCGCTTCAGGGGTGAGCCGCGGGGTGGCAGAGACAGTCGGCAGCAACACCGCATCAGCGCTGTACAGCGCGGCCACCTGGGCGGCATCGCCGCTTAGCAGGCTGGCATTCCACTGGTCGAACAGCTTGAGCAGCTCTGCAGCGCCTGCGATTCGGCATTGAGGGGTATTGGCCTGGGCGTGCAGGCTGGGCAGGCAAAGCAGGGCGAGGGTGCAAGCGAGGGTTACGCGTTTCATCGGTAGCGCCTTTGGCAAGGCAGGCCCGGGGCGGGCCTGCGGCGCGGCTCACTGTAGGAACGGCGCCGCCTGTGGCGTATCGGAAAAACCGTCAGCGACTGAGCGCTTTTTCCCCGTTGCCGGCCTGTTGCAACAGACTGTTCAGCAGGGCCACCTGCTGCAGCAATTGGTCTCGCTCGTCCTTCAACTGGCGCAGTTCGTCACGGCGGATGGTGACGTAGAGGGTCTGGGTGGGAGTTGCAGGCATCAGAGTACCCATGAGTACACCTCGCGTTTCTGGCTGGTGACAAGGGAAAGCGTAGTCGCTTCACGCGGCGCGCATTCTGAATTCTTTCCCTGCTCATGGGAACTTTTTTGTTTATCGTGGTCGTGCCGTTCGTCGGTGAACCCTTGGGCGGCAGGCTGGACTAACCTGAAACCTTCAACGCGTGTCATCCATTGCTAACGGGAGCGTCGGCACATGCAACTGGGAATCGTCGGGCTGGGCCGCATGGGCGGCAATATTGCAAGGCGCCTGATGCGCGCCGGCCATCGCACCGTGGTGCACGACCGCAGCCGCGAGGCCATCACTACCCTTGAAGGCGAGGGCGCGCAAGGGGCCCACGACCTCGGTGCGCTGGTGCAAAAGCTCAAGGCGCCGCGCGCGGTGTGGGTGATGCTGCCGGCCGGCGAGCCCACCGAGCAGACCATCGCCCAGCTGGCCGAGCTGCTGGAGCCGGGCGATGCGATCATCGACGGCGGCAACACCTTCTACAAGGACGACATGCGCCGCGCCGCCGAGCTGGCCAGGCGCGGCCTGCACTACCTCGATGTGGGCACCTCCGGCGGCGTCTGGGGCCTCGATCGTGGCTACTGCA
The DNA here is from genome assembly GCF_019139835.1 of Pseudomonas xanthosomatis. Taxonomy (NCBI): domain Bacteria; kingdom Pseudomonadati; phylum Pseudomonadota; class Gammaproteobacteria; order Pseudomonadales; family Pseudomonadaceae; genus Pseudomonas; species Pseudomonas xanthosomatis. Next base: position 2,874,430 of record NZ_CP077075.1, read on the forward strand.
TGATGATCGGCGGCGAAAAGGACGTGTTCGAGCGCCTGGAGCCGCTGTTCAAGGCCCTGGCCCCCGGTGTTGGCGACATCCCCCGCACCCACGGGCGCAGCGGCGAGCATCAGCGCGCCGAGCATGGCTATATTCACGCCGGCCCCCCCGGCGCCGGCCACTACGTGAAAATGGTGCACAACGGCATCGAGTACGGCCTGATGCAGGCTTACGCCGAAGGCTTCGACCTGCTGCGCAGCAAGGGTGGTGACGAGCTGCCGGAGGATCAGCGCTTCGACCTGAACCTGCCGGAAATTGCCGAAGTGTGGCGCCGTGGCAGCGTGGTGACTTCGTGGCTGCTGGACCTCACCGCCGACGCTCTGGTGGCCGACCCGCAGCTCAGCCGGTTCAGTGGCTCGGTGTCCGACAGCGGCGAGGGGCGCTGGACCATCGACGCCGCCGTGGAGCAGGCGGTGCCGGTGCCGGTGCTGTCCAGTGCGCTGTTCGCGCGTTTTCGTTCGCGCCAGCAGCAGGGCACCTACGGTGACAAGGTGCTCTCTGCCATGCGCCTGGGCTTCGGTGGCCATGTGGAGAAAAAAGGCCAATGACCGAACAGAAAATCCCCGCTGCACCGCCTTGCACGTTGTTTCTGTTCGGCGCCAATGGCGACCTGGTCAAGCGCCTGCTGATGCCGGCGCTGTACAACCTCAGCCGCGACGGCCTGCTCGACCGCAACCTGCGCATCGTCGGCGTCGACCATAACCCGGCGACCGCCGAAGAATTCGCCGGGCGCCTGCATGCCTTCATGCAGGAGCGCGACAAGGGCGGCGAGGGCGCCGCCAAGTGCCTGGATGAAAAACTCTGGGCGCGCCTGGCCAAGCGCCTGGACTACCAGACCGGCGATTTTCTCGACCCCGCCACTTACCAGGCCTTGGGCAAGCGCATCGACAAGACCGCCCACGGCAACGCCATTTTCTACTTCGCCACCTCGCCGCGCTTCTTCCCTGAAGTGGCCCAGCGCCTGGGCGAAGCCGGCCTTCTGGACGAGTCCGCCGGCGGTTTTCGCCGGGTGGTGGTGGAAAAGCCCTTCGGCACCGACCTTGCCAGCGCCGAGGCGTTGAACGCCTGCCTGCTGAAGGTGATGAGCGAGCGGCAGATCTACCGCATCGACCATTACCTGGGTAAAGAAACGGTGCAGAACATTCTGGTCAGCCGTTTTTCCAACGGGTTGTTCGAGTCGTTCTGGAACAACCACTACATCGACCACGTGCAGATCACCGCCGCCGAGACCGTCGGCGTCGAAACCCGCGGCGCCTTCTACGACAACACCGGTGCGCTGCGTGACATGGTGCCCAACCACCTGTTCCAGCTGCTGGCGATGGTGGCCATGGAGCCGCCGGCAGCGTTCGGCGCCGATGCCGTGCGCGGCGAAAAGGCCAAGGTGATCGGCGCCATCCGCCCCTGGTCGGCGAAGATGGCCCTGAAAAACTCGGTACGCGGGCAATACGCGGCCGGCAAGCAGGGCCGCAGGAAGCTTGCCGCCTATCGCGACGAGCCCAACGTGGCCGAGGGCAGCCAGACCGAAACCTACGTGGCGCTCAAGGTGATGATCGACAACTGGCGCTGGGCCGGGGTGCCGTTTTACCTGCGTACCGGCAAGCGCATGAGCGTGCGCGACACCGAAATCGCCATCTGCTTCAAGCCCGCACCCTATGCGCAGTTTCGCGAGAGCGAGCTGGAGCGGCCCAAGCCCAACTACCTGAAAATTCAGATCCAGCCCAACGAGGGCATGTGGTTCGACCTACAGGCCAAGCGCCCGGGGCCGGAGCTGGTGATGGAGAACGTCGAGCTGGGCTTTGCCTACAAGGACTTCTTCAAGATGACCCCGGCCACCGGCTACGAGACGCTGATCTACGACTGCCTGACCGGCGACCAGACCCTGTTCCAGCGCGCCGACAACATCGAAAACGGCTGGCGTGCGGTGCAGCCGTTTCTGGATGCCTGGGCCAGCGGGGCGGGAGAGGTGCATGAGTACGCCGCTGGCGAGGATGGCCCCGAAGCCGGCAACGAGCTGCTCAGCCGCGACAAGCGCGAGTGGCATAGCCTGGGTTGAATCCTGTAGGAGCGGCTTTAGCCGCGAACACCGGCACAGCCGGTGCCAGGCACCGCGTCGTCTGTTTCGCGGTGGTCCGGCACTCCGGTAAACCCGCTCCTACAGGGCTGTGCTTCGGTTTTGCTGACCAACCCCAGCGGAACGACCAACCCAATCCCGGCATCCAACCCTGCGAACCCCGCCAACAGCAGGAGCACCGATGCCCGCCCACATCGAAGACTACGCCCTGATCGGCAACTGCCGCAGCGCCGCCCTGGTCAGCCGCGACGGTGCCCTCGACTGGCTGTGCCTGCCGCGCTTCGACGCCCCGGCGGTGTTCGCCGCGTTGCTCGGCAACGAAGAAAACGGCCGCTGGCGCATCGCCCCCAGCGACCCGGTAGAACACTGCAGCCGCCGCTACCTGGACGACACCTTGGTGCTGGAAACCACCTGGGTCACCGCCAGCGGCCGCGCCCGGGTGCTCGACTGCATGCCCCTTGGCGAGAGCAACGCCGTGCTGCGCATCGTCGAGGGCCTGGCCGGCGAAACCGCCTTTGAAATGGATCTGGTGCTGCGCTTCGACTACGGCCGCAGCGTGCCCTGGGTTGAGAAGATCGACCCGCTGACCCTGAGCGCCGTGGCCGGCCCTGACCGGCTGATCTTGCGCAGCACCACCGCCACCCACGGCCAGGACCACCACAGCGTCGCGCGCTTTCGCGTGTGCGCCGGCCAGCGCCAGGTATTCAGCCTGTGCCACCAGCCCTCGCACCTGCCAGTGCAGCCCGGCTGCGATGCCGACCACGACCTGGAGCACACCATCAACCACTGGCAGGCCTTCGCTGCCCGCTGCCCCGACGTTGGCCCCTACACCGCGCTGGTGCGCCGCTCGCTGCTGACCCTCAAGGCCATGACCTACGCCCCCACTGGCGGCATGGTCGCCGCAGTGACCACCTCGCTACCCGAGCGGGTGGGCGGCGAGCGCAACTGGGATTACCGCTACTGCTGGCTGCGCGACGCCACCATGACCCTGCTGGCGCTGATGAACCTGGGCTACTTCGACGAAGCCCAGGCCTGGCGCGAATGGCTGCTGCGCTCGGTGGCCGGCAACCCCGAGCAGATGCAGATCATGTACGGCCTGGCCGGCGAGCGCGACCTGACCGAGTTCACCTTGCCGTGGCTGGCCGGCTACGAGCACTCGCAGCCGGTGCGGGTGGGCAACGCTGCCGCCGACCAGTTGCAGCTGGACATCTATGGCGAGTTGGCCGATGCCATGAGCCAGGCCATTCGCGGCGGCCTGCCGCGCCACCCGCGCAGCGCCGCCATTGCCCGGGCGATCATGCCGTACCTGGAGCGTATCTGGCGCGAGCCGGACGAGGGGCTATGGGAGGTACGCGGCGGGCGTCAGCACTTCGTGCATTCCAAGGTCATGGCCTGGGTGGCCTTCGACCGCTCGGCGGGGCTGGCCGAAACCACCGAGGAGGGGCGTGAGCAGGCGCGGCATTACCGCGAGGTGGCTGACCGTATTCGTGAGGAGGTTTGTGTTAAGGGGCTGGATGCCTGTGGCAGCCACTTTGTGCAGGCCTATGGGTCTACCGAACTGGACGCCAGCTTGCTGCAAATTGCCTTGACCGGGTTTTTGCCGGCGGATGATCCGCGCTTCTTGCGCACCCTGGAGCAGATCGAGAAGCGCCTGCTGCGTAACGGGCTGTTGCTGCGCTATGACAGTGACAACTGCAGTGACGGGCTGACGCCGGGGGAGGGGACGTTTTTGGTGTGTTCGTTCTGGTTGGCGGATGTGTATGTGCTGTTGGGGCGGCAGGGGGAGGCGCAGGCGTTGTACGAGCGGTTGACCGGGCTTTGTAATGATGTGGGGTTGTTGGCGGAGCAATATGACCCGGCGGGGGGGCGCATGTTGGGGAATTATCCGCAGGCGTTTAGTCATATCGGGATTATCAATACGGCGTTGAATTTGTATCGGGCGCAGTGTCCGGTGCGGGATCGGGTTAGTTGTGGGTAGTTTGGTTTGGTTTTGAGATTTTTATGCGCATTCATTATTTGTATTGACGCTTATTCACCTTTCCGGGGACTGTCAGATTTTTTGTGTGCGGGCCGGTAACGGCCTGCCGGTAGGCAGGCCCTGATTCTCACCAGGTCGGCCTGATGAACCGATCTCCGTACAGAATCGCAAATTGATTCATCGCGCTTTTCCAGTCATGGGCCGGTTTTCCCCAATTGGCTGTTATGTTGCGCAATCCCAGCCAGATCAGTTTGGTCGCTGCGTCATCGCTTGGGAAATGCCCGCGAGTCTTGATGACCTTGCGTAGCTGGGCGTTGATGCTCTCGATGGCATTGGTGGTGTAAATCACCTTTCTGATGGCCGGCGGGAAGACGAAAAATGGAATCACTCGATCCCAGGCGCGTCTCCAGGCAGCCACCACCGTTGGATATTTCTCGCCCCACGGACCGTTCTCAAACTCATCGAGTGCTTGCTCAGCCGCTTCCGCATTGATGGCTTGGTAAATCGGCTTCAGCTCCTTGGCCAGAGCTCGCCGCTTGTCCCAGGCCGCGAAGTCGAGGCTGTTGCGGATCAGGTGCACGATGCACGTTTGCAACGTCGTCTCTGGAAACACGGCACTGAGAGCCTCTGGCATACCTTTGAGGCCATCGGTCACGGCAATCAGCACATCTTCGACACCGCGCGTCTTGAGATCGTTAAAGACCTTCATCCAAAACTTCGCACCCTCGGTGTTCTCGATCCAGATGCCCAGGATATCCCGCGTCCCGTCGGAGAGAACGCCCAGGGCCAAGTAGATGGCCTTGTTGCGCACCAGGCCCTCTTCGCGGATCTTCACCCGCAGCGCATCGAAGAAAATGACCGGGTACATCGGCTCCAGTGGCCGCTGTTGCCACGCGCCAATCTCGTCCATGACCTCGTCTGTCACAGAGCTGATGAAGTCGGGTGAAACGTCCGTCCCATACTGCTCGGACAAAAAGGCTCGGATCTCCCTGACCGTCATTCCACGGGCGTACATGGCGATGATCTTGTCATCGAAACCGGTGTACCGCCGCTCGTGCTTGGGGATCAGAATGGGCGCAAAACTGCCGTCTCGATCGCGAGGAATTTCCAGCCGCAGCGGGCCATCGCCGGTCAAAACCGTCTTGCCACTCTTGCCGTTACGCTGATTGGTTTCATCCTCCGGGCGCTGCGCGCCCGGCGGATAACCTAGGTGGTGACCGAGTTCGGCACTCAAGGCCCGCTCGATCAAGGCCTTCTTGAACGCCGCTGAGGCATCCTCGATTGCTTCTGCGGACATCAGGCCCTCGCCGAACTGCTCCAGCAGCTCTTTGGGGATTTTTGGCAGGTCACGCAAGGGTTTCTTTTTGGTTGGCATACATACACCTCTTACTCATGTTATGCCCGAACACAAAATTTCTGACACCCTCCCTTTCCGCCTTTACGGCGGGTAACTTTTTGAAGTCCGGAGTGCCGGCCAATCAAAAGTCACCAAAAAATCCTCGCTCCATTCATCCGGCCCCTACGCTGCGCTCCGGGGTTCCCTCACTCCGGGCTTGCTCCGGGGGTACGCGCCGACGGGCCGTCCCTGGCCCGATCGGCGCTCGACCGGCATCCATGCCGGTCGCCCCCCTACGCAATCCCTGCGTTCGGCCTCCTGAAGTCGCGAAGTTAGGGGCGGCGCCTATGAGTACGCAGCTCGGTCGCTAGTTGCATTTGTGGGAACTCAGGATTTAATCGCGGGGCAAGTCGCAGCGGCGCACCGCCGCTCCCACGCCAGAACTTGGTGCGCACAACTAACCTGGGAGCGGGCTTGCCCCGCGATTGCGTCAGAACAACCATCACATCAATAACAATCAAACCAACATCCCAGCTCTTAATCTGGCTCTTGATCTTGCTTCTAAGTGCGCGGTAGTTCAGACAACACAAATCGCGACTTCAGGAGGCCGAGCGTAGGGATTGCGTAGGAGGGCGACCGGCATGGATGCCGGTCGAGCGCCGATCGGGCCAGGGACGGCCCGTCGGCGCGTACCTCCGGAGCAAGCCCGGAGCGAGGGAACCCCCGAAGCGCAGCGTAGGGGGCCGGATGATAGGAGCAGGCGGTTTTGCTTACTTTTGCCAAGACAAAAGTAAGCCGCCGTAAGGGCGGAAAGGTGACGAAAAGCCCCTATCGTCAACGAATGCGCATACATCTCCAAGAGCAATCACGCCAACCCGAACCCTAAACCAGCCCTAAATCAATCGACTTCCTACAAATCCCAATCAGATCTTCCCTATTGCCTGTAGTCCATTTCCGAAACACCCTTTTACCGCCCCTGAGCCATTGCGACCGACCCCACAGCTCCCTAGTCTCGCTCCGTCGTTGCCAATTCAACGACCGGGCCTGCAAACCCGAGTAGAAGAAGGTCGCTGTTACCCGGCGAGCGGCGCATCATCGCGCGTCAGCTTTATGGTGGCTGCGTATGGGAGGTCTCCGGACCTGCCGGGTTTCCTTCTTCTGTCCCGGTTTTTGCAGCCTGTACGCAGCCGCCACCCATCCACTGCAAAGGATTTTCTGGCGGTTTCCCCCTTACAGGAGAAGCACCATGCTGAAAATCGTCCCCGACCCACCCGCCCGCTACCACCTCGAAGACACCCTGATCCAGGCCACCGAGTTCACCCGCTGCGCCCTGGCCGTGGCTCACCAGTCCGCACTGGCCTCACCCCCCCCACTCACTGGGCTCCACCCTGGCACTGACTGCAGTGCACGAAATCGAATGCCTGCGCACGCTGCTGGAGTCAGCACTGGCGCAAGTGCAGTTGGAAGGACAGACGCAGCATTGAGGCCGCGCTTACGTTTTTGAAGTATGCCTGGCGCAGCGGCCTCATCGCTGGCAAGCCAGCTCCTACAGAGGGGCGCGTAAGCCTGCCAGGTAATCCAGTATCTACCAGCCAACTGAGCCAGCACGCGCCGGGCCGGGTATGCCATGATGCCCAGCCCCGGCGCGTCAAAGCGCCCGCACCCAGACAAGGACCCCGCCAATGCCCAGCACCCCACCCGACGGTCTGCCGGTCTACCGCCTGATCACCGGCAAGGACGACGCCGCCTTCTGCAAGCGCATCAGCGAAAACCTCGCCCTCGGCTATCAGCTGTACGGCTCGCCCAGCATCACCTTCGATGCCGTGCAGGGCCACGTGGTCGCCGCCCAGGCCATCCTCTGGCCGGAGCATGGCACGCCGCCGCAGGGCTGAACAAAATGCCCGCCACCACCCTGCGCCGGGCGACCCCGGCAGACGCCGACACCATCGCCGCGTTGGTCGCCGAGGCCTACAGCCCCTACATCCCGCGTATCGGCCGCAAACCCGGGCCGATGCTGGATGACTACGGGCAAGTGGTGGGCGACGAGCTGGTGTTTGTCGCCCAGCAAGACGAGCGTATCGTCGGTGTTCTGGTGTTGCGTCTTGAGGGCCGCGAGCTACTGCTGGTGAACGTCGCGGTGTTGCCTGCGTGCAAGGGGCAGGGCGTTGGCCGCCTGCTGATGGACGCCTGCGAAGCGCAAGCGCGGGCCGCAGGTAGTGAGGCGATTCGTCTGTATACACACGAGCGCATGATCGAGAACATCGCTATTTACCAGAAACTGGGCTACTGCGAGACCCATCGCGCTACCCAAGACGGCTTCGCCCGGGTGTTCATGCGCAAGGTGCTGGGGTAAGACAACGCGCAACTTGATGCTTTGAATACGCACCTGTGGGAAGCGGCCTTGTGTCGCGATGGGCTGCGATCAGCCCCGGCAATTTTGCATGAGACCGAGGCCTTGGGGCCGCTTCGCGCCCCATCGCGACACAAGGCCGCTTCCCACAGGGACCGCGGTGCATCTGCGAGACTAGTTCTCTGCGCGACAGCGCAGCCCAAAGGGCAGGGTGATCCCCTACAGTGACGCACTGCACATCCAGGGCTGGCAACCTGCCATTAACGGCCTATTCTGCGTGATGAAGCTGCATTCCGGCACCGGTCCGTGTGCCGTTTCGCTGACAGAAGGAACCTGCCCATGTCCCACCCCGCCGATGTACCCACCGCCCCCGACCTGCAACGCTTTCTCGACGAAGAGGCCACGTCCGAGGCCCTTGCGCACCTGCTGGAAAAAGCCCTGGCGGCCAGGCAGAACCGCCTGGTAGAGGCCTATCGGGGCAATGCCTACAAAGTCAGTTTCGATGACGAGGACGTGATCATCGAGGGCTACGGCAGCCGCAAGATGCCGGCCCGGCACCTGCCGCTCGACCACTTTATCGCCCTGCTGCGGGCCTGGCCCGGCGCCTGAGGCAGCACCGGGCCCGGCCGGTCAGGCCAGCGCTTCGCGCGGATTGCTCGCAGCCTTGGTGTGGCGCAGGGTCGGCAGCAGGAAGGCGATCGCCAGCAGGCAGGCGCTTACCAGCATCACGAAGCCGCCGTCCCAGCCAAAGTGATCGACGGTGTAGCCCATCGCCGCACTGGCTGCGACCGAGCCGCCGAGGTAGCCGAACAGCCCGGTGAAGCCTGCGGCGGTGCCGGCGGCTTTTTTCGGCGCCAGCTCCAGCGCCTGCAGGCCCACCAGCATCACCGGCCCGTAGATCAGGAAGCCGATGGAGAACAGCGCGACCATGTCGATGGTCGGGTTGCCCGGCGGGTTCAGCCAGTACACCAGGGTGGCCACGGTCACCAGGGCCATGAACACGATGCCGGTCAGGCCGCGGTTGCCGCGGAAGATCTTGTCGGACATCCAGCCGCACAGCAGGGTGCCGGGAATGCCGGCCCACTCGTAGAAGAAGTACGCCCACGAGGTGGTGTCGACGCTGAAGTGCTTGGCTTCTTTCAGGTAGGTCGGCGCCCAGTCCAGCACGCCGTAGCGCAGCAGGTAGACGAACACGTTGGCCAGGGCGATGTACCACAGCAGTTTGTTGCGCAGCACGTACTCGACGAAGATCTGCTTGGCGCTGAATTCCTGCTCGTGGCTCTCGTCGTAGCCTTCGGGGTAGTCGTTCTTGTATTGCTCCACCGGCGGCAGCCCCACCGACTGCGGGGTGTCACGCATGGCGGCAAAGGCGAACACCGCCACCAGCACGGCCACGGCAGCCGGCACGTAGAACGCCGCGTGCCAGTCGTTGGTCCAGCCCAGGCCCAGCAGGAACAGCGGGCCTATCAGGCCGCCGCCGACGTTGTGGGCGACGTTCCACACCGACACCACGCCGCCGCGCTCCTTCTGCGACCACCAGTGCACCATGGTCCGCCCGCTCGGCGGCCAACCCATGCCTTGGGCCCAGCCGTTGATGAACAGCAAGGTGAACATGATCGCCACGCTGGAGGTGGCCCAGTGTGCGAAACCGAAAATGAACATCACCCCGGCCGAGATCAGCAGGCCGAAGGGCAGGAAGTAGCGGGGGTTGGAACGGTCGGACACCAGCCCCATGAGGAACTTGGACAGCCCGTAGGCAATGGCGATGGCCGAAATGGCCAGACCCAGCTGGCCGCGGGTGTAGCCCTCTTCCTCGATGAGGTAGGGCATGGCCAGGGAAAAGTTCTTGCGCAGCAGGTAGTAGCCGGCATAGCCGAAGAAAATCCCGGCGAAGATCTGCCAGCGCATGCGCCGGTAGGTGCTGTCGACGTGCTCGTCGGGCAGCGGCGCCTTGTGCAGGGCAGGGCGGAAGAAGGCAAACATGTGAAGCTCCCGATTGTTATAGGTATGCGAAAGCGAATATTACATTTTCGTTACAGAAAAAATATCGCTTCGATCGGGATAATTTGTTGGTTTGTGAAAGGCCATCACGGGGCAAGCCCGCTCCCACGTTGTTGTGCTACCCGTGGTAGCGGGCTTGCCCCGCGATGCGCCGTCACTGCACCCGCGTCACCCGCCACAGGGTATTGGCCAGGTCATCGGCAATGATCAGCGCCCCGCGCGGGTCCACCGTCACCCCCACCGGCCGCCCGCGGGTCTTGCCGTCCTCGCCGCGAAAGCCGGTGGCGAAGTCCACCGGTTCACCGGCCGGCTTGCCATCCTTGAACGGCACGAAGATCACCTTGTAGCCCACCGGGTTGGGCCGGTTCCAGCTGCCGTGCTCACCCACGAACACGCCGTCTGCGAACTGCGGGCCCATGGCGGCCGTGGAGAAGTCCACCCCCAGCGCCGCCACGTGCGAACCCAGGCTGTAGTCGGGGGCGATCGCCGCCTTGACCTTGTCCGGGTTCTGCGGGCGTACCCGCTCATCGACGTTCTGCCCCCAGTAGCTGAAGGGCCAGCCATAGAACGCGCCGTCTTTCACCGAGGTCAGGTAATCGGGCACCAGGTCCGGGCCCAGTTCGTCACGCTCGTTGACCACCGCCCACAACTGCCCGTTGCCGGGCTGCACGGTCAGTGCGGTGGGGTTGCGCAGGCCGGTGGCGTAAGGGCGGTGGGCGCCCGTCACTGCATCCACCTCCCAGACCATGGCGCGGTCCACCTCGGCCTCCATGCCGCGCTCGGTGATGTTGCTGTTGGAGCCGATGCCCACGTACAGGTAGCGCCCGTCGGGGCTCACCGCCAGCGACTTGGTCCAGTGGTGGTTTATCTCGGCCGGCAGGTCGGTAACCTTGGTCGGCGGGCCGCCCGCCTTGGTCTGGCCGTCCTGGTAGTCAAAGCGCACCAGCGCGTCCTGGTTGGCCACGTACAGCTTGCCGTTGTCGAAGGCCAGGCCGTAGGGGGCGTTGAGATTTTCGGCGAACACCGTCTGCAGTTCGTACTGGCCATCGCCGTCGGCATCGCGCAGCAGGGTCAGGCGGTTGCCGCCCTTGACCTGGGTGTTGCCCTTGGCCTTGATCTGGCTGGCGATCACGTCCTTGGGCTTGAGCTTGGCCGCGCTGCCGCCACGGCCTTCGGCCACCAGAATGTCGCCGTTGGGCAGCACCAGGGTCTGGCGCGGGATCTTCAAATCCTTGGCGATGGCGGTGATGCGGTAGCCCTCGGGTACCTTGGGCATGTTGTCGCCCCAGACCGCAGGCTCGGCGATTTTCATGCTCGGCAGCAGGCCGCGCTCGGGGGCCGGCAGTTTCGGCTCGGGGCCACGGCTCTGGGTCGGCTCACCCTCGCCGCCGCAGGCGCTGAGCAGCAAGGCCATGCTCAGGGCGCTCAGTGCAAGTTTCATGGCGCCACCTCCGTGCGCAGGCCAACCCAGGTAGCCACGCAGGCCAACAGGCTGACGATGACCGACAGCACCAGCCCGGCAGGCATCACCGCCCAGGCGTCCTTGGCGTGTTCGAAAGCGTTGACCAAGCCCAGCAGCCAGGCAGCCAACAGCAGCACGAAGTACAGCTTGCGTGCGCCGCGCAGCAGGCCGGCCAGCGCAAACAGCAAGGCCAGGCCGCTGAACAGCAGGCCGCCGGCGATCAGCCAGGAGGCGAAGTTGCTCCATTGGATCTGAAAGCTCTGGTAGTAGGCGATGTCGCTGAGCAGGCCGCCGAGAAACAACGGCACGCTGCCGGCCAGCAGGGTCGTGTGCAGCACACCAGGGGTGCGGTAGTAGAGAGGGGCGGTGGTGGTGGTCACGGGCACTCCTTATCGATCGGCAATCCTTAAGTGGGGCGCTGGGCGCCTAGCTGAGGAGTGCCGCAGGAGCGGGTTGGTTCAGTTGCAATTGTTACAGCCTACGCAGGCCTCATCGCCGGCAAGCTCCTACAGGTATGGCGCAGGCTTGTGAAGTTATGCGGTCGATGTGGGGCAGTGCGCGGCTGCGACTTGCCCAGCAATAGCGCCGGCACAGCCAACCCATCAACCCAGCACTGGCCGCAAGAAGCTGCGCTCATAACTGAGAATGAAGCGCTGCTCGGTAGCCAGGGCAAACGCAGCAATGCACTCAGGGTCGCTTTCCGACGCCGTGCGATATGCCTCGTAAGCTGCAAGGCTGGGGAAGCTGAACAGCGCGTAGGCCACGTTGTTGGCCCCTTCGCTGGGCAGGAAGTAGCCGTGGTGGCTGCCGCCCATGCGGTTGACGATGGGGATCCACAGCTTGGCGTAGGCCTCGAAGGCCGGTACTTGGTAGGGGTCGATAATGTACTTGAGGTGGCAGGTGACCATTTGCACGCAATCCTTTGGGTGAGCCAGGGGAGGCTCACCTTACAGGCAGTGCCGGGCGGCGTCACGGGGTATCGGGCTGGCGCCAGATCAGCTGGTCGGTAGAGTAACCCTGCTTGCGCGCCAGCTGCAGCAGCTGGTCGCGGGTCTGCTGGCTCACCGTGGGCGTGCGCGACAGCAGCCACAGGTAGTCGCGGTTGGGGTGGCCGACCAGGGCTACGCGGTAGTCGGGGCTTACGTACAGCACCCAGTACTCGCCCTTGGTCAACCCTGGGGCCAGGCGGCTGAACCAGTTGTCAAAGCGCACCCAGAGCTTGTCGGTGCGGCCCGCCACCTGGGGCTCGGCGATGCCGTGGGCCTCGTTCCACTGGCCGTCCTGTTCCTTGCAGCGGTTGTTGACGTCGATGCGCCCGTCTTCGCGCAGGCCGTAACGGGCCTCGGACTGCACGCAGTTGCGCTGGAAGAACATCGGCAGGCGCGCCAGCTCGTACCAGGTGCCCTGGTAACGCTGCAGGTCGACCTGTTGCGTGGTGGGGGGCGGCTGGTGCTGGTCGTGGGAGCTGGAGCAGCCGGCCAGGGCCAGGGTAAGGCAGGACAGCAGCAGGGTGGTGCGCAGGGCCATGGAAACCTCCTGGAAAGGATAAGGTGTACAGGGAGTTGGATGCGCGGACCTGGGGAAAGTTGTATGCAACAAAAAGGTGCAGCAGGGCCTTGTAAAAGCGGGCATTGCTGTGGATGGCACCGGCTGCGCCGGTGATCGCGGCTAAAGCCCCACAGGTGCAGCGCTGCATTCAGACATTGCGCAGTCCTGTGGGGCGGGTTTGCCCGCGAAAGGCTGCAAGGCAGCCCCAGGCAACATCACGCCGTACGGAACCGGCCCACCAGCTGCTGCTGGAGCTCCGCCAGGCGCGCCAGCTCCTGGCTGGTGACCGCTGTCTGCTGTGCCCCGGCACTCACCTGGATCACCAGGTCGTTGATCTCGTTGACGTTGCGGTTGATATCCTCCGACACCGCGCTCTGCTCTTCGGCCGCCGAGGCAATCTGGATATTGCGGTCGCTGATCCGTGCCACCCCCTCGGTGATCGAGGCGAGCAACTCACCGGCCCGGCCAATTCGGCTGGCACCGGACTGCGCCTTGCCCAGGGTTTCCAGCATCGAGCTGCTGGCGCGCTCGGAGCCGGCCTGCAGCTTGCTGATCATCTGCTGGATATTGCCGGTGGACTCCTGGGTGCGCTGCGCCAGGGTACGCACCTCCGACGCCACCACCGCAAAACCCCGGCCATGGTCGCCGGCCCGGGCTGCCTCGATGGCTGCGTTCAGTGCCAGCAGGTTGGTCTGCTCGGCGATGCCGCGTATCACATCAAGCACCGACGAAATGGCATCGCTCTCGCGCTTGAGGTCGTCGAGGATTGCCGCAGTTTGCTCGGCCTGGGTCGACAGCTCGTGAATCAACGTGATGGTGCCTTGCACCTCGGCACGCCCCTCGGCACTGCTGGTGTGAATCTGCTGGGACAGGCTGGCGGCATCGGTGGTGCTTTGCGCCACCTCGCGCACCGTGGCGCTCATCTGGTTGATGGCGGTGGCCACAAGCTCGGTGCTCTGGCGCTGCTGCTCGACGCTGCGGCTGGTTTGCAGGGTCACCGCCGAAGACTCCTCGGCGGCCGTGGCCACCTGGGCGGTGGCGCTGCCGATCTCGCGCACGATCTCGGCCAGCTCGCTGGCCATGCGGTTGAGGTTGCCTGCGATCTGGCCAAACTCGTCCTTGCTGTGGTAAGTGCTGCGCGCGGTGAGGTCGCGCCGGGCCAGGCCGTCGAGGGCGGCGTTGATGTCCTTTACCGCTTTGCCGATGCTGGCGATGATCAGCCACGACAGCAGCGCCACCATGGCCAGGGCCAGCAGGGTACCGGCCAGGGTCAGCCACAGCGCCTGGCTGGCTTCGCTGCGGGCTTCGAGGGCCAGCTTGGCGACGTTGTCCGCCAGGGTTTGCTCGATCTCGCCCATCTGGTCAATGCGCCGGGTGGCAGTCTCGAACCAGGCCTCGGGCTTGATGCCCAGCGGCTGGCCCAAAGGCGCGTCCGCTACCAGGCGTTGCAGCTTGGCCACATCGCTGCTGGCGGTGCTCTGGAGGTTTTGTTGGAACTGGCTGAGGATGGCTGTCGGAGCCTTGCGCTGAAAGCCGTCGAAATAGGCCGAAAACTCGCCCAGGTTACGGCTGAAGCGCGACAGCAGCGTGGCATCGACATGGTCCTGGCTGAAGGCCAGGCCCAATATCACCCGTTCGCGGCCGGCGCGTTCCTTCAACTCGATGAATTGGTTGAGTGCGCCCAGGGCATGCACCACGGCAGTATCACTGACGCGGCTTTCCAGTAACTGGGTGTAGCCGATCAGGGCCTTGATCAGTTCGGTATAGCGGCTGGCGGAGTCGACACTGCCGATGCTCAGCGCGTCGACTTGCCCGCGCAGGTTGCCGAGGTTGCCGAGTGCTGCCAGCAACGGGGCGATATCGGCATGCTTTGCCGCGGGCAGGCCACGCACTGCATCCAGCGCAGTGTCGCTGTCCTTGCGCAGCTGCACCAGGCGCTCGGCCATGTTGCTGCCGCGGCTGCCGATGAACACGCCGCTGGCGCCGCGCTCCCGTTGCAGCAGGGTAATCAACTGGCTCAGGGATTGCGCGGTGCGGCTGGCGGCAACGGTACTTTCCATGTCGCGCAGGGTTCGGTAGTTGTCGGCCAGGTATAAGCCGGCCAGTGCCAGAAAACCCAGCAGGGGGAACAACAGAATCAACAATAACTTCAGACGAAGCGGTGCATTGGTCAGCATGCTTCTGGCCTCGCAGGTAGTGGCAGGGGGGTATAAGGCGTGGCTATTGATGGCTGATGGCTCACGGCCATTATTGTACGGCTATTCAATTTATATGCGAAAGATGCAAGTTTGGTGAAGTTGAAAATAGTAATGCGCCATATTGATGCGCGCACTCGTATATTGATCCAGATCAGTGCATTGTTATTTTATTGGTTATTATTTTTAGGTTTGTTAATTAATGCTGCGGTAGTTGGTGTGTTTGGCCAGGTGTTCACGAATGCCGTTTGCGCCGCTACGATCCCCCTCAGCATCCTGCCAATTCCAACAAGCAAAAGGGCGCCCATGACCGAACACGCGTTTTCCCTGCAACAGCTCGCTGCCCCCGATGGCACCTGCTATGGCTGCGGCTGCGCCCACCCCAGCGGCCTGCACCTGAACAGCCACTGGGACGCCGATGGCATCCACCTGCTGTGCAGGCACAGCCCCGACCCGGCCTTCATCGGTTGGCCGGGCCTTGTGTACGGCGGCCTGCTGGCCATGCTGGTGGACTGCCACTCCAACTGGACCGCCATGGCCCACCACTACCGCGCCGAAGGCCGCGAGCCCGGCAGCCTGCCGCGCATCGACTGCGTCACCGGCCAGCTTGGCCTTAACTACCTCAAGCCCACGCCCATGGGCGTCGAGCTGCTGCTCAAGGCGCGGGTGGAAGGGGAGGTGGGGCGCAAGACCCGGGTCATCTGCGAAGTCTGGGCCGGCGATGTGCTCACCGTCAGCGCCGATTCGGTATTCGTGCGGGTCGATACCGAACGGCTCAAGCAACAGGCCCACGGCGCTGCCTGAGCCTTGCACCAGCAGGGTGGGGCTGGCATTGTCGGGCAACACCCGGATGCCCGACAGGACGTTGCCATGCCCTACCAGATTCGCCCGGCCCGCCACGCCGACTGTGCTGCCCTGAGCCAGGTTGGCCAGGCCACCTTTGCCCTGGCCAGCCCGCCCGACAGCGCCCCTGCCGCGCTGCAGCACTACATCGCCCATCACCTGCAAGCCGAGCATTTCCAGCAGCACCTGCTGCACCCGCACAAGCGCCTGCTGGTAGTGGAGCAGGGCGGCCAGGTGCTGGGCTACAGCATGCTCGACCTGGCTCCGGGCGAACTGGGCATCGCCGCCGCCGATCACCTGGTGGAAATCTCCCGCTGCTACGTGCTGCCGGTCGCCCACGGCCAGGGCGCGGCGCAGCAGTTGCTGGAGGCCACCCTGGCGCGCACCCACGGCGCGGTACGCCTGACTGTCAACGAACTTAACGCCCGGGCCATCCGCTTCTACCAGCGCAACGGTTTTGCCAAAGTGGGCGAGGCGGTCTTCCCATGCGGTGACGAACGGCACTGCGACTGGGTGATGGTCAGGGCGCCCGCTGGTGCGTAACGTTGAAACCCTTCTACTGCCAAGGCATGCCCATGAACGATCTGTCTGCTTTCCCGATTACCCGCAAATGGCCGGCGCAGCACCCTGAGCGGCTGCAGTTGTATTCACTGGCCACCCCCAACGGGGTCAAGGTGTCGATCCTGCTCGAGGAACTTGGCCTGCCCTATGAGGTGCACAAGGTCAGCTTCGACAGCGACGACCAGCTCAGCCCGGAGTTCATCTCGCTCAGCGCCAACAACAAGATCCCGGCCATCCTCGACCCCGATGGCCCGGGCGGCCAGCCGCTGGCGCTGTTCGAGTCCGGGGCGATTTTGCAGTACCTGGCCGAGAAGAGCGGCAAGCTTCTCAGCCATGATCCGGCCCAGCGTTATCAGACCCTGCAGTGGCTGATGTTCCAGATGGGCGGCGTCGGGCCGATGTTCGGCCAGGTGGGCTTCTTCCACTTCTTCGCCGGCAAGGAGTACGAGGACAAGCGCCCGCGTGACCGCTATGTGAACGAGTCCAAGCGTTTGCTCGGCGTGCTGGACCGGCACCTGAAGGGGCGTGAGTGGATGGTCGATGCGTACAGCATCGCCGATATCGCCATCTTCCCCTGGGTACGCAACCTGGTGGAGCGCTACAACGCCCGCGAGTTGGTGGGTTTTGATGAGTTCAAGGAAGTGCAGCGGGTGCTGGCGCGGTTTCTCGAGCGCCCGGCGGTGCAGCGTGGGTTGAAGATCCCGGGGTGAGCGCTTGAGCAAAAACGCAGGTCAGCACTTTGTAGGAGCGGCCTTGTGCCGCGAAAGGGCTGCGCAGCAGCCCCGGCAAAATGTGCAGTGACACCGAAATCCAGGGGGCGCTTCGCGCCCCTTTCGCGGCACAAGGCCGCTCTTACAGGGTATTTGCAGCGCTTTGTGCGGGTCAGAACACCTGGTTCAACACCCAGTACAAACACCCCGCCAGCAACATCGCCGCCGGCAAGGTCAGCACCCAGGCCATCAGCAGGTTGATCAGCGTACGCCGCTGCAGCCCTGAGCCTGTGGCGACCATGGTGCCGGCCACCCCCGAGCTGAGCACATGGGTGGTGGACACCGGCAACCCGAACATGTCCGCCGCACCAATGGTGCACATCGCCACCACCTCTGCCGAGGCGCCCTGGGCATAGCTCAGGTGGGTCTTGCCGATCTTCTCGCCCACCGTCACCACGATGCGCTTCCAGCCGACCATGGTCCCCAGCCCGAGGGCGATGGCCACCGCCACCTTGACCCACAGCGGGATGTAGCGGGTGGCATCGTCCAGCTGGCGCTTGAACAGTTGCACGTGGTTGGCGGTGTCGGCGTCGAAGGCTACCAGCTTGTGCTTGTCGAGCAGGCGGATCACTTCGCTGGTCAAGTACATGTCGTTGCGCACGTTGGCCATGGCTTCGGCCGGTACACGCTTGAGCGAGCCGTAGCCCTTGACCTCTTCACCGATCATGCCGGTCAGCGCGGCCAGGGCCGGTACCAGCTCGGGGCTGGCCTTGGGTTCGTTGATGAAGGCGGTCAGGGTTTGGCGCGGGTCAGCCACTGCCGGTTGCGGTGCGCTGCGCACCAGGGCCTGGCGGGTCACTTCGGCCACCGCCGAGAACTGCAGGGCCTGCTCGTTGGGCATGGTCTTGTTCAGGGCGTAGGCCATCGGCAGGGTGCCGACCAGGATCAGCATGATCAGCCCCATGCCCTTTTGCCCGTCGTTGGAGCCATGGGCGAACGACACCCCGGTGCAGGTGAGGATCAGCACCCCGCGAATCCACCAAGGCGGCGGGGTCTGCCCCTCAGGGGCTTGGTACAGCTCGCGACGTTTGACCAGTGCGCGCAGGGCCAGCAGCAGCAGGGCGGCGCAGGCGAAGCCGATCAGTGGCGAGAACAGCAGGGCATAGCCCACCTTGCTGGCCTGGCCCCAGTCCACCCCGCTGGTGCCGTCGCGCCCGTGCATCAGGGCGTTGGCCACGCCCACGCCGATGATCGAGCCGATCAGTGTGTGCGATGAAGAGGCCGGTAGCCCCAGCCACCAGGTGCCAAGGTTCCAGATGATCGCCGCCAGCAGCAGCGAGAACACCATGGCGAAGCCCGCCGTGGAGCCCACTTGCAGAATCAGCTCCACCGGCAGCAGGGCGATGATGCCAAACGCCACCGCGCCGCTGGAAAGCAGCACGCCGAGGAAGTTGCACAGGCCCGACCACACCACCGCCACCGGTGCCGGCAACGAGTGGGTGTAGATGACCGTGGCCACGGCGTTGGCGGTGTCGTGGAAGCCGTTGACGAACTCAAAGCCCAGGGCGATCAGCAATGCCAGGCCCAGCAGCAGAAAGGGTGTGACCGTGGTGACGAGGGTGCCACTGGCGCTGACGTCCTGCTTGAGGCTGTAGAAGGTGTAGGCCAGGCCCGCCAGCAGCAGGCCGAAGAACAGCACCAGGGTGGCGCGGCCGGGGCGCTGAGACAGGTGCGGGCGGGAGTCGCGCGGG
Organism: Pseudomonas xanthosomatis; assembly: GCF_019139835.1. Lineage (NCBI taxonomy): Bacteria > Pseudomonadati > Pseudomonadota > Gammaproteobacteria > Pseudomonadales > Pseudomonadaceae > Pseudomonas > Pseudomonas xanthosomatis. The sequence goes on from NZ_CP077075.1 coordinate 2,893,275, forward strand.
GTCAGGGCATCCTGTCTGACCATCGATGGCGTTGTCATGGGGGCTCCGAGGCATCGACGCTTTGGGGAGGTCTCCAATCCTAGAAACAATTCGTTACCAAGGCGTGACCTCGGTCAACGGAACTCCTAGTCTAGAAGGCACCTCCCGATTGCCAAGCGAGTCAGCATGATCTACTGCAAGCGCGTCTACGAATCAGTGGCCCCCGGTGATGGCCAGCGGGTGCTGGTGGATCGGTTATGGCCGCGTAACAAACGCAAGCAAGACCTGCACGGGCAGTGGCTGCGCGAGGTGGCGCCATCCGACGAGCTGCGCAAGGCGTTGCATGCCGGCGAGTTGGATTTTGCCGTTTTCACGCACCGTTATCGGCAGGAGTTGGCTGCTCATCCTGAGCATTGGTACCCGTTGCTGGACCTTGCGCAGCAGGGCGACCTGACGTTGCTGTACGCCGGCAAGGATACCGAGCACAACAATGCCCGGGTGCTGGCTGACTGGCTGGAGGACGAACTGCTGCGGCGCGGGCCGGGCAGTTCGCCGGTGTGCTATGCCCCTTGAATTGATTGCTGCCAGCGATGCCCACCTGACCTTCGCCCGCGACCTGACCCGGCGCGCCATGCTGCCTTATTACCGCGAGTTCGACCTGTTGTGGATCGAGGAGGCCTTCGATGAAGCCTGGGGCTGGCGCGAGCAATGGCTGGTGGTGGAGCAGGGTGAGGTACTGGGTTTTTGTAGCCTGAGCCAGGACCGCAAGGCGTTGTTCATTCGCGAGTTGCATCTTTTGCCGGAGCACCGTGGGCGAGGTGTGGGGGGCTGGGTGTTGGAGCAGTTGGCGGGGTGGGCGCGGGCCCGGCATCTGCCTTTACTGCGCTTGATGGTGTTTCGCAGTAACCCTGCGCGGAGGCTTTATGGGCGGCATGGGTTTGTGGATATGGGGGAGGATGAGTGTTTTGTACGGATGCAGCGGTGTGTGGATGAGGGGGGCGGTAGGGGGTGGCTTGCCGGTGATTAGGCTCTTGCGGGTGGTGTGTATCTTGTGGTGTTTGGTTTGGTTTGGTTGGTTTGGTTGGTTTTGAAAGTTGTATGCGCATTCATTATTTGTAGTGACGCTTATTCACCTTTCCGCCCTTACGGCGGGTTACTTTTTTTCGTGGAAAAAAGTAACCAAAAAGAGGGTGTCAGAAATTTTGTGTTCGGGCATAACATGAGTAAGAGGTGCATGTATGCCAACCAAAAAGAAACCCCTGCGTGACCTGCCCCAAATCCCCAAAGAGCTGCTAGAGCAGTTCGGTGAGGGCCTGATGACTGCCGAAGCTATCGAGGATGCCTCTGCGGCGTTCAAGAAGGCCCTGATCGAACGCGCCCTGAGTGCCGAGCTGGGCCATCACCTGGGTTATCCGCCGGGCGCGCAGCGCCCAGAGGATGAAACCAATCAACGTAACGGCAAGAGTGGCAAGACTGTTTTAACCGGGGACGGCCCATTGCGGCTGGATATCCCCCGTGACCGAGACGGCAGTTTTGCGCCCATTCTGATTCCCAAGCATGAGCGGCGTTACACCGGTTTCGATGACAAGATCATCGCCATGTATGCACGTGGGATGACGGTCAGAGAGATCCGCGCCTTTTTGTCCGAGCAGTACGGGACGGATGTTTCACCCGATTTCATCAGCTCTGTGACCGCCGAGGTCATGGAAGAAATCGGCGCGTGGCAGCAGCGGCCGCTTGAGCCTATGTACCCGGTCATTTTCTTTGATGCATTGCGGGTGAAGATCCGTGAGGAAGGCCTGGTGCGCAACAAGGCCATTTACCTGGCGCTGGGCGTTCTGCCGGACGGGACGCGCGATATCTTGGGCATCTGGATTGAGAACACCGAGGGTGCGAAGTTCTGGATGAAGGTGTTCAACGACCTCAAGACGCGAGGTGTCGACGATGTCCTTATTGCCGTGACCGATGGTCTTAAAGGCATGCCAGAGGCCCTCAGCGCAGTGTTTCCAGAGACGACGCTACAGACGTGCATCGTCCACCTGATCCGCAACAGCCTGGACTTTGCAGCCTGGGACAAGCGGCGGGCACTGGCCAAGGCGCTCAAGCCGATCTACCAGGCCATCAATGCCGAAGCGGCTGAGCAGGCGCTCGATGAGTTTGAAAGTGGGCCTTGGGGCAAGCAATATCCAACGGTCGTTGCGGCCTGGAGACGCGCTTGGGATCGAGTGATCCCCTTCTTTGTCTTCCCGCCGGCCATCCGGAAAGTGATTTACACCACCAATGCCATCGAAAGCATCAATGCCCAGCTGCGCAAGATCATCAAGACCCGGGGTCATTTCCCGAACGATGAAGCAGCCACCAAGCTGATCTGGCTGGGTCTGAGAAACATCACGGCGAACTGGGGCTCAGCGGCGCATGATTGGAAAAGTGCGATGAATCAATTCGCGATTTTGTACGGGGATCGATTCATCAGGCCAACCTGGTGAAAATCAGGGCCTGCTTGACGGCAGGCCGCTACCGGCCCGCACACAAAAAAACTGACACTCCCGTATTCATTATCTTTATTGACGCTTATTCACCTTTCCGCCCTTACGGCGGGTAACTTTTTGAGGGATCAAAAAGTCACCAAAAAATCCACGCTCCATTCATACGGCCCCTGCGCTTCGCTCCGGGGTTCCCTCACTCCGGGCTTGCTCCGGGGGTACGCGCCGACGGGCCGTCCCTGGCCCGATCGGCGCTCGACCGGCATCCATGCCGGTCGCCCCCCTACGCAATCCCTGCGTTCGGCCTCCTGAAGTCGCGAAGTTAGTGGCGGCGCCTATGAGTACGCAGCTCGGTCGCTAGTTGCCACCGTGGGACCTCAGGATTTAATCGCGGGGTAAGCCCGCTTCCACGCCGGCCGCGTAGTTACTGTGGGAGCTTGCCCCGCGATGGCGTTAGAACAAACAACACATCAATAACAATCAAACAAACATCCCAACTCTTGATCTTGATCTTGCTTCTAAGTGCGCGGTAGTTCAGACAACACAAATCGCGACTTCAGGAGGCCGAGCGTAGGGCTTGCGTAGGAGGGCGACCGGCATGGATGCCGGTCGAGCGCCGATCGGGCCAGGGACGGCCCGTCGGCGCGTACCTCCGGAGCAAGCCCGGAGCGAGGGAACCCCCGAAGCGCAGCGTAGGGGGCCGGATGATGGGAGCAGGGCGGCTTTGGTTACTTTGGCCGCGACCAAAGTAACCCGCCGTAAGGGCGGAAAGGTGACGAAAAGCCGCTATCGTCAATGAATGCGCATACATCTCCAAAAGCGATCACCAGAAGCCCCGAACCCGAACCCGAACCCCTCAGAAATCCCCTCTAAGCGTCAACATGAAATTCCGCGGCTCGCCGTAATAGTTCCCCCACCCCGTAGCCCCAATCGTCGCGTAATACTTCTTGTCCAACAGGTTGTTGCCGTTAAGCGCCAGGCTCCAGTGCTCATCCAACCGGTACTGCACCCGCCCACTCCACAACGTATACCCCGCCTGCTCGATCCGCAGGTCGCCCTGGCGCCGGTAGTTGTCGCTCTGGCTGCTCACCCCCGCCCCGACGGTCCAGCGCTCCAGGGCGCCACCCAGCTGGTAATCCCCCCACACCTTGAGCATGTGTCGCGGAATGAAGCTTGAGCTGAAGGTCAGCTCGGTCGGGTCGCTGGCCTCGATGGTGCTCAGGTACTTGGTCTGGGTATAGGTGTAGCCCGCCAGCAGTTGCAGGCGCTCGAGCGGCGAGCCGCTTACCTCGGCCTCGAAACCCTGGGCGCGGACCTTGCCGTTGTCGGTGTAGCAGTACTGGTCGCCCGAGCCCTTGCAGGTGCCGATATAGTCGGTCTCGGCACGGTGCTCTTCGGTGGTGCGGAACAGGTTGAACGCAGTATTGAGCCCGCCGTCGAACAGCTCACCCTTGATACCCAGCTCGTAGCTGGCGCCGGTCTTGGGCTGCAGCGCCTGGCCCTGGGCATTCACCAGGTTGCTCTGGGGCTGGAAGATGTCGGCGTAGCTGGCGTAGGCAGTCCACTGCTCGTTCAGGTCGTACAGCACGGCAGCGAACGGCGTCACCTGGCCGTTCTCCTGGCTGCGGTTGCGCACCCAGTAGTCCCAGCGCTGGGTGTAGGAGTCGCTTTCGTTGCGGTACCAACTCACCCGGGTGCCCAGCACCAGCGTCAGCGGCTCGGCCAGCTTCAGGCGCAGGTTGGCGTAGGTGCCGAACTGGCGGGTGGTGGAGTCGGTGGGCACGGCGCCGCCACGGGTGGGGTCGAGCAGAAACTCATCCTTGGACGGGTGCGGGAAGCTGGGCGAGGGGTCGAACGGGTTCTGGGTGCCGCTCAAGGCCATCAGCGCGAAGTAGTCGTGGGTCTTCTGGTGGCTGGCGTTGGCGCCGACGATCAGCTCATGCTCAAGGCCGAAGGCGCGGAATTTGCCATCGACGTAGGTATCGAAGCCGTAGTCGGTCTGGTCGTAGTCAAAACGCCCGGCATAGCGGCCCATGCTCGCGGTGCTGGCACCCACCGGCACCGCACCTTCGGCATAGCCGTACTCGATGTTCTGGTTGTTGTGGGTGTAGACCGAGGCGAAGTTCAGCGTCCAGTCATCGTTGAAGCGATGCTTGAGGTCGGCAAAACCTGTGATGCGCTGGCTCTGCAGGTCGTTCCAGCTGGCGCCCAGGCAGGTGGAGCGCGACAGCTTGAGGTCGCTGCCGTCGGCGTAACGCGGCAGGCCGTGGTAGCAGGGCGAGGCATCGACGTCTTCATAGGCCAGGCCCACACCCACGGTGGTGTCGGGGGTCATGTCCCAGTCCAGGGCGCCGTACAGCACCTGGTCCTGGCGCTTGGCGTTGTCGTAGAAGTATTGGCGGTCCTGCAGGGTCGCCACGGCGCGCCCGCGCACGCTGCCCGATTCGTTCAACGGCCCGCCCACATCGACCTGGCCGCGGTAGTTGTCCCAGCTGCCGGCCGACAGCGTCACGCTGGTGCGGGCCTTGTCCTGGCCACGCTTGCGCACGAAGTTGACGCCGCCTGCCGATGAACCCGAGCCCTTCATCATGCCGGCCGCGCCCTTGAGGATCTCCACCCGGTCATAGAACGCCATGTCGCTGGAAAAACTGTTGGCCTGCACGTAGTTGCCGCCCACGTCCAGCGGCACGCCGTCGTACTGGTACTGGCCGTCGAGGTTGAAGCCGCGCGAGTAGAAGTACTTGCCGCCCATGGGCGAGTCATACACGGTGATGCCCGGGGTCTTGTCCAGCACCTGCTCGAGGGTGTTGAGGTTCTGGTCGTCGAGCATCTTGCGGGTCATGACCGTGACCGCCTGGGGCGTCTCTTTCAGGGTGTGCACGCCCTTGCCGATGGTCACCGCTCGGGCCGCATAGGACTGGCTGCCCTCGCTGGTGGCGTCGAGGCGGCTGCCCTCGATGTTCAGCGGCCCCAGCTCCATCGCCGCACCATTGGCGGCCGGCACCAGCACATAACCACCGTTGCCCTGGCGCTGGGCTTGCAGGCCGCTGCCGGCCAGCAGCCGCAGCAGGCCTTCATCGACGCTGTAGCTGCCGTCCAGGCCCGGGCTGTTGAGGTTGCGCGCTTGGGCGGTGTCGAACGAAACGGTCACCCCGGCCTGCACGCCGAACTGGGTGATGGCATTGCCCAAGGGGCCTGCGGGCACGTGGTAGGCGGTCATTCCCTGGGCCATGGCCTGGGCGGGCAGCAGCAGGGCGCCGGGCATGCTGGCGAGGGACAGGCCGAACGCCGCCAGGCGGATGGCCTGGCGCAAGTGGGCGGTGGGGCGGGGGCGAACGTGGGGCATCGAGTGATCCTTGCGTGTCATGGCAGAAAGTCGCTGTCGTCGCGGCTTGTGTCAGGGACGGGCGAGAATCTAAATCAGCAAGATTGGCGTTAAAAAACTTTCAGGCAGGCTCCACGCTCACCCAGTAACGGCTCAGGTAGCGCACGCTCACCGGCAGGGTTTTTGGCAGGTTGGCCAGGGCGATGTCGGTGTCGTCGACGCTGAATGCACCGGAAATGCTCAAGGCCCGAACCTGCGGCGCGCAACGCAACACCCCTGGCCGGTAGCGCGCCAGCTCGTCGATGAAATCGCCCAGACGCCAGTCATTGACGCTGAGCATGCCCATGCGCCAGGCGGTGCTGTCTTCGGGCAGGGGGCGGGCGGGCCCGAACTGCTCGGCATCGAAGCTGGCCTGCTGCCCGGCCTCCAGGCGCAGCACCCGGCCAAGGTGGTGTTGCGGGCGAATCTCCACTGCCGACTGCAGCACGCCGACGCGGGTTTGCGCGGGCAACTGGCGCACGCTGAACGCGGTGCCCAGGGCGCGTACGCTGCCGTTGCCAGTGTGCACGATGAACGGGCGCCGGGCCGGGTCGGCGGCGGTCTTGATGAACACTTCGCCCTGGTACAGCGCGATGGCCCGCAGCGTAGCGTCGTACTGCACATCCAGCGCGGTGCCGACGTTCAATTCGAGCTGCGTGCCATCGGCCAACTGCAAGCTGCGGCGCTCGCCGGAGCCGGTGCGCTGCTGGGCCATCAGCGCCTGCAAGGGCAGCCGTTCGGCCGCCAACCAGCCACTGCCGCCCAGCGTCAGCAGCAGGCCCAACACCTTGAGCACCTCGCGGCGCTTGGTTTGGGCAGCCCCCAGGCTGCGCAGGGCGGCCTGGGGCGGCACCAGGGCCCATTGCTGCTGGAGCTGTTCCACCCGGGCCCAGGCGGCGGCATGCTGCGGGCTGGCCGCCAGCCACTGGCGCCAGGCCTGGGTGCGCGAAGCGCTGGCAGTCCCGTCGTTGAGCTCGACGTACCAGGTGGCGGCGGCTTCGAGGGTGTTCAGGTCCATCAGTGTTCGGCCACCAGCAGGCAGCGGGTCATGGCGCGCACCAGGTGGTTTTTCACCGTGGTCACCGACACCCCGAAGCGCTCGGCCACCGCCGCGTAGGGCAGGCCCTCCAGTTGCACGGCAAGGAAGATGTCGCGGGTGCGCGGGCCCAGTTCATCGAGCAGCGCATCGACCGCCACCAGCATTTCGATGATCGACAGGCGCACTTCGGGGGATACCTCCACCGGTTCCGGGCGCAAGGCCAGGGCTTGCAGGTAGGCCTGCTCGATGGTGCGCCGGCGCACCTTGTCGATCAAAAGCGCACGGGCGATGGCGCTGAGGTAGCTGCGCGGCTCGCGGATAGGCACTTGGCTGCGCGCGGTCATTACCCGCACGAAGGTGTCCTGGGCCAGGTCGGCGGCATCGGCGGTATTGCCCAGCCGTGCGCGCAGCCAGCTCTTCAGCCAGCCGTTGTTTTCGCTGTACAGCTGGTGGAGCGAGGCTTGGTCGAGCGCCGACATGCAGGCAATCCGTGATGTGAATGGGAATTGCTCGCATTGTTGCGGGGTGATGGTTGGATTGCAAGTGCCGCAGGATCAGCGCCTCAGCGTTTACCCAGCGCCTGCGGGTTGGCCACATTCACTGGCGAGCCGTTGAAAAACGCCAGCACATTGTCGAACGCATCGCCGAAATACAGCTCGTAGCCGTTTTTCTCCACATAGCCCAGATGCGGCGTGCTCAGCACCCGCGGGTGGCGCAGCAGCGGGTGGTTGGGGTCGAGCAGCGGCTCCTGCTCGAACACATCCACCGCGGCAAACCCCGGCCTGCCGGCATCCAGCGCCTGCAGCAAGGCGCCCGGTGCAATCAGCTCGGCGCGGCTGACGTTGACCAGCAGGGCGTCGGGTTTCATCTGCCCAAGGTCCGCCAGGGTCACGCCATGCCGGGTGCTGTCGGCCAGGCGCAGGTTCAGGCTGAGGATATCCGCCTCGGCAAAGAACGCCTCGCGCGACGCCGCCGCGCGGTGCCCGTCTGCTTGCGCTGCAGCGCGGCTGGCCTCGCTGCCCCACACCAGCACCGGCATGTCGAAGGCCTGGGCATAGCGTGCCAGGCGCTGGCCGATCTTGCCGTAGCCCCACACCCCCAGCACCTGGCCGGCCAGGGCCTGGCCCATGTTCACCTGCCACTGGCCCTGGCGAAATGCATCGATGGCCGGCACCAGCTGGCGGCGGGCGTTGAGTATCAGCGCCCAGGCAAGCTCCGCCGGCGCCACCGGCGAGCCGCGGCCTTCGGTTACCACCACGCCTTGCGCGGTGCAGGCGGCCAGGTCGAGGTGGCCGGCGACCTTGCCGGTCTGGCTGATCAGCTTGAGCTTGGGCAGGCGTTCGAGCAGGGCGGCGTCGATGCGCGTGCGCTCGCGGGTGAGCACCAGGGCATCGGCGTCGGCGAAGCGTTCGGCCAGTTCGTCCAGCGAGGCGGGCTTGGCCTGGTGCAGTACCGTGACTTCGTGGCCGGCCAGGCGGGTGAAGCAGTCGAGGGTGCGGATCACGTGCTGGTAGTCGTCGGGGATGACAATGCGCATGGGGCTGGCCTGGGGCTTGAGGGGGTTGGGGGACGATAGCGCAGGAGGGGATGGGTTTGCGAGGCGCGCGCATTGGGGCCCAGCAATGACAGCCTGCCCCCCGGCCGCTACCATCCCAGCCGCAACCCGGGAAAGGAACACCCATGAACCACCTGCCCACCCAAAGCTGGCAAGGCGAAATCTGGCTTGGCGATGACCACTGCCTGCTGCTGGGCAGCGTGGCCCGCACCGCCCCCCACGAGCACTACGCCCACCAGGTGCTGATCGGCCTCGACGGCCCGGTCGAAGTGGCCCTGGGCGAGCAGCACCAGCGCGGGCCGCTGCTGCTGATCCCGTCCCGCCAGCTCCACGCCATCCTCAGCGACGGCGCACGCTGCCTGACCCTGTTCGCCGAACCGCTGGCCTTCGACCTTGGCGAGCTGGCCCAGGCCTGCGAGCTGGCCGGCAACCACCCCCAGCACCTGGCCGAGCAGCTGCAAAATTGGCCACGCCGCCCGCTACCCCCGCGCCTGGCCAGTGCCCTGCAGCGCATTCGCAAACTGGACGAACAAAGGCTCTCAGCCCGAGAGCTGGCAAGCACGGCGGCCCTGTCGATCAGCCAGCTCGAACGCCTGTTCAGCGGCACCCTCAAGCTGTCGGTGCGGCGCATGGTGCTGTGGCAGCGCCTGCGCATCGGCATCCAGCTGGCCCTGGGCGGCGCCAGCCTGACCGACGCCGCCGTGGCTGCAGGTTTTGCCGACTCGGCGCACTTCAGCCGCAGCGTGCGCCGCCAGTTCGGCCTGAGCCCCGGCAGCGCCCTGCGCAACCTGCGTTTACGTACGCTCGGCTAGCGCCTGCTGCAAGGCCGCCGGCAGCACTGCGGGCGAGTGCGCCGAGGCGCCGCTGAACGGCTCGCGCAACTGCGCCAGGTACCCTTGCGGATAATCCGGCCGGTCACCGATGCCCATGTCTTTGTCCGCCAGGGCATAGCCCGGCAGGTGCAGGGCGGTACCCAGCAAGCGGTCCCACAGCGGGAAGAACAAGGCGAAGTTCACGTTCCCGGCGGTGCCGTACTTGAGGTGGTGCAGGCGGTGCACCGGCGCCCAGGCGAACACATGGCGCAGCCAGCCGATGCGCATGTCCACGTTGCTGTGTTGCAGCAACAGCTGGGTCGACACGCTGAACGCAAGCAGCAGCGCCACCTCCACCGGCAGCCCGAGCAGCAGCAGGGGCAGGGTGCCGCCCAGGGTCTCGAGCATCTGGTGCAGGGGGTGTTTCATCAGGCCGTTGAAGCCGTACATGCGCGTTACGCTGTGGTGCACCGCATGCAGGCGCCACAGCAACGCGCTGCGGTGGCTGGCGTAGTGCACCAGGGTGATGCCCAGGTCGGCCAGGGCGATTGCCACCAGCAACTGCAGCGCCAGCGGCCAGTGGGCGGGCCACAGGCCGAGGTTTGGCAGCCAGGCCGCCAGCAGCGGCACGCTGGCCACACTGGCGATGGTCAGGCCCTCGTTGACCAGTGCATGGCACACATCGCGCGGGCCATCACCGGCAGGTTGGTTCCAGGCGGGCTTGTAGGGCATCAGCTGTTCGCAGGCCAGTGACAGCAATACCGCGCAGGCCAGCAGCAGTATCAGCCAGGCGGGGTCGTGGGCCAGTGACAGGGCGGTGCCGATGAAGCCGAAGAAGAACAATGGGGCGTATAGCGTGCGCATGGGCAGCTCCTTGCGGTTGGGGCTGCCAGTGTTGGCGGAGGGATGGGGTGGGTGCTTGAACGAACGGCGCAAGCAGGTTGGCTTGCCTGTACGTGGGAGCGGGCTTGCACCGCGATCACCGGCAACGCCGGTGCCATTCATGCGGTGGCCAGGCCCTTTCGCGGGTCACCGTGGCGCCAAGCCTACGGGGAAGGCATGCTACTCATGCCTCACCGCACCTTATAGACGCAAGGAAAGCACCTTTGACCCTCAAGCAAGACATTTTCAACACCTTCGGGCCGAGCATTTTCGAAAGGCCGGTGTTTTATTCGCAACCCGGCGGCCTGCGCTTCGAACTGTCGGAGCAGGGCAGTGCAATCGAGCTGTTCCTGCAGGCAATACGCAAGGCCACGGTGGTCTGCCGTAGCCTGTTTTACGGTGCAGAACCGCTGGTAGTGTGCCTGCAACTGCACAGCAATCAGCGTGGTGATTTTCGTCGTATCTACAGGGCACTTGATAGCGCTGGAATCCGCATTCCGGCGCAGCGCGAGTCATGGAGCGAGAAGACCCACCCGGACGACTGGTTTAGCGAGGATGAGCCTGAATACCAGTTGTACTTGGCGTTCGAAGCCCCGCTTTCGCTACTCGAACCGTTGCTGTGGTGCGCCTTGGCCAGCGACTTTCAAGCCATTCGACCGAAGCCGCGGTGTGCTTTCTTCCTGTTCAACCTGAACAAACGCCTTATGGTTTACCCCTACGATGATCGCGGCATGGATGTGGTAGGGCCCGGGCGCGCGGCGCTGGGTGAGCTTTACGAGGCGCATCGGGGCTGGCTGCTGGATTACGACCGGGAGGCCATGGATGCGACATTTGCGCCCGCCGCAGGCGGATGACTGGTCATCTGTAGAGGCTGAGCATTTGCCGGTCGCCCCCACTTTGACGGTGTCGGGTTGTGCGCTGTTTGGCCTGTACGATGCACTGAGGCTGATCGATTACTGTGAGCGTAATGACATCGGCATTCTCGGTTTTGACGGGTTCGTGATCGAAGGTGGCAAAAGGCGCCCTGACCTTGGCTCCATAGCGGACTTTTCAACGTTGCTCAGTGACAAGGCGTTTGTAAAAGAGTCCGCGCAATTGGGCCGATGTGTGATAGGCATGTTGGAAAACAAGGATATTGTTCTTGAGTTCGTATTGGCCAGGCACGACGGCGACGTAGCAGGCGCATAGCTGCCAGCGATAGGGCCAGCAGCCTTGGTGCAAATCCGTGTCTGCAGGCCCGGCCCCGCCAGGCAGCACCTGACGGGGCCAGCCACCCTCAGAAATCCGCCCGCAGGGTCACCGTGTAGTTGCGTGGGTCGCCGTAGTAGTTGGCGGCATGCAACCAGCCGATGCTGGAGTAGTACTTCTTGTCGAACAGGTTGTTGCCGTTCAACGCCACGCTGAAGTTCTCGTTGATCTGGTACGCCAACCGCGCGTTCCAGATGGCGTAGCCGGCCTGCTCGATCTTGCCCACGCCGTCGGTGCCGCCGAAGTTGTTGTGGTAGTTGCGGCTTTGCACGTTGGCGCCGCCTCCCACGGTCCATTGCTGGTAGTCGCCGGGCAGGTTGTAGTCGGCCCACACGCGCAGCAGGTGGCGCGGGGTAAAGGTGTTGAACGCGGCGCCGCCGGCAGATTCGCCATCGCCCGGGTCATTCAGGTACTCGGTGTGGGTGTAGGTGTAGCCGGCAAACAGTTGCAGCCCGGCCAGCACTTCGCCGCTGACCTCGGCGTCGAAGCCGCGGGTGCGCACCTTGCCGCCGTCCACGTAGCAGTTGGTGTCGCAGGCGCTGTTGCCGTTGTACTGCGCGCGGTTTTGCTGGTCGACCTGGAACAGCGCCAACGTGGTATTGACCCGGCCGTCCAGCAGCTCGCCCTTCAGGCCCATCTCGTAGTTGGCGCCCTCGATGGGCTTGAGGGTGCTGTTCTCTTCGGTCAGCTCGGTCTGCGGCTTGAAGATGTCGGCGTAGCTGGCATAGGCCGACCACTGCTCGTTCAGCGCGTAGATCAACCCGCCATAGGGGGTGAACTCGCCGCTGCTGCGCGCATGCGCCGGGGTGGGGGAGTCGGCGTTGAAGCGCTGCAGCGCATAGTCGTACTTGTAGTTGCTGGTGCGCCCGCCCAGCACCAGGGTCAGCGGGTCGGTGAGTTTGTAGCGCACCACGCCGTACAGGCCGTCCTGGCGGATCTTGCCGTGGGAGGTGCCGGCGTAGGTGGTGCCCAGCAGCTGGTCCATGGTCGGGCGCTGGGGCGAGACCGGGTCGTAGATGTTCATCGGGCCGAGGTTGAGCATGCCGCCCTGCAGGTCGTCGGTCTTAAGGTCGCTGGCGTTGGCGCCCACCACCACCTCGTGCTCGCGGCCGAAGGCGCGCCACTTGCCGGTGAGGTTGACGTCGGCGGCCTTGGTGATGTTCTCGAAGTCGTACAGGTAGGCGCGCGAGCGCATGCCGTCGCCGGTGGCAGGGTCTACGGCGCCGCGGCCGAAGCTGTAGAGGATGTAGTTGGTTTCGCGCAGGTAGGTGCCGGAGGCCTTCAGGCGCCAGTCGGCGTTGAAGTCGTGGGTGATGTCGGCGAAGTAGCTGGTCTGCTTGTTGTCCCACTTGTTCCAGTCGGCGCCGGTGTAGGTGGAGCGGCCCACGTTCAGCGAGCTGCCGTCCTTGTTGCGCGGCAGGCCGCTGAAAAACGGCGTGGAGTGCAGGTCTTCGACGCTGGCGCCGGCGGCCACGGTGGTGGCGTCGTTGATCTGGTATTCGAGCATGCCGTACAGCACGTTCTTGCGGCTGTCGGCGGTGTCGTAGAAGTAGTCCTGGCTTTCGTGGGCGGCCACCATGCGCCCGCGCAGGGCGCCGTCGGCGCTCAGCGGGGCGCTGGCGTCGAGGGTCTGGCGGTAGCTGTCCCAGGAGCCGGCGCTGGCGGTCACCGACAACGCGGGCTCGGCCTTGGGCCGCTTGCGCACCAGGTTCACCGCGGCGCCCGGGTTGCCGCTGCCTTGCAGCAGGCCGTTGGCGCCGCGCAGCACCTCGACGCGGTCGTACAGCAGGGTGTCGGCGGTGAAGCTGCTGCCGATGGCGTAGTAGCGCCGGTCCATCGGCACGCCGTCGTACTGGATGGTCTCCACCTCGAAGCCGCGCGAGTAGATGTACTTGCCGCCGGACGGGCTCTGCAGGGTGGTGATGCCGGTGGTTTTCTCCAGCACTTTGTCGAGGGTGTCCAGGCGCTGGTCGTCCATGGCCTTGCGGGTGACCACGCTGACCGACTGCGGGATATCTTTCAGGCGGTGGGTGGACTTGCCGATGGTCACGGCGTTGGCGGTATAGCTGCCGGAGCCTTCGGTTGTGGCCTGGTCTTGCTGGCCGGTGATGTTCAGCGGCTCCAGGTTCAGTGCCGTGCCGCCGTCGGCAGTGTTCAGCGGCAGGGGCTCCAGGCCGTACACCTGGCCCCCGCGCGGGACGGCGCGCAGGCCGCTGCCGGCCAGCAGCAGGGCAAAGCCTTCGTCGATGCCGTACTGCCCGTGCAGCCCTGGGCTGGCAAGGCCGCGGGTAAGCTCTGAGGTGTACTGCAGGGTGACGCCGCCTTCACTGGCAAAGCGCGCCAGCACCTGGGCCAGGTTGCCGGCGGCGATGCTGTAGGCCTGCGGGGCCTGCACGGGGGCGGCGCTGGCGCCGGCAGCATAGCCTTGCAGGGCGATGGCCAGGGCGCTCAGGGCGAGCAGTTGACGGGGTTTGCCCATGGCGCGAACGCTGCGGCGGGCCGGTGAAGAGGCGCGGATCATTGAACGGTTGTCCCTATGTTTGTGGCAGTTCCACAGCTAAGGACTGATGAGGCGAAAAAACGGGCCAATTGATTTTCAACGGGCGCTCACGGTGACCCAGTAGCGGGTGCGGTAGTCCACCTGCACCGGCAAGGTGGCGGGCAGGGCGGCCAGGATTGCGTCGGTGTCGCGCAGCTGGAACGCGCCGCTGATCAGCAGCCGTTGCACATCGCCCTGGGCGCGCAGCCAGCCCGGCCGGTAGCGGCCGAGTTCGGCGAGGAATTCGCCCAGGGGCATTTCGTCGACTACCAACTGGCCCTGGGTCCATTGCAGGTCCTGTTCGCGGGCAGCGCTCAGCGGGCCTTGGCCGTGGGCGTCGAAACTCAGCTGTTGGCCGGCCTCGAGGGTGTGTTCGGGGCCCTGCAACGGCGTTACCCGCACGGCACCTTCGTACACGGCCAACTGCGTGCGGGCGTCGCGCTGGCGCACTACAAAGCGGGTGCCCAAGGCCTGCAGCGTGCCTTGCGCGGTGGCCACCCGCAGCGGGCGGTGCCAGGGGTGGCCGGCATCGGCGCCGCTGTCGATGAGCACTTCGCCGTGGCGCAGGGTAATCAGGCGTTGCTGCTGGTCGAAGTCCACCGCCACGGCGGTGTCGGTGTTCAGCTCCAGCACCGTGCCATCGGCCAGGGTCAGGCGCTGGTGCTGGCCGACGGCGGTGTCGTAGGCCTGCTGCGGTGCCAGCTGGCGGTAGCCGGCGTAGCCCAGCGGGGCGAGGATGGCCAGGGCCAGCAGTTGCTTGAGCACCTGGCGCCGCTCGCGGTGCAGGGTGCCCATGGCCAGGCGCGGCGGCAGCAGGCCCAGTTGCTCCTGCACCCGCCGGGCCTTCTGCCAGGCCCGTTCGTGCTCGGGCGCGGCGGCGCGCCAGCGGCTGCAGGCGGCCTGCTGCGCCGGGCTGAGGCCGTCATCGAGCATGAGCATGTGCCAGTGCGCAGCCTGGCGCGCCACCTCGGCGCTGATGCGCGGTTGCTCGCCAGCCATCAGCAGTCGTCGTCGAACAGGATGCAGGCCTGCAGCGCACTGGCCATGTGGCGCTTGACCGTGCGCTCGCCGATGCCCAGCCGGGCGGCCACCTGCACGTAGGTCAGGCCCTCCAGTTGCACCAGCAGAAACACCGAACGCACCACCGGCTTGAAGCTGTCGAGCATAGCGTCCAGTTGCTGCAGGGTTTCACGCATGGCCCACAGTTCTTCGGCCGACAGCGCGAACAGCTCGGGCAACTGGGCCAGCAGCTCCAGGTAGGCGCGCTCCAGCGACTGGCGGCGAAAGTGGTCGTACACCAGGCGCCGGCCAACCGTGGCCAGGTACGCCCGCGGTTGCTGCAGGGCAAGGCCCAGGCCGGTTTTGCGCTGGGCCTGGAGAATGCGCACGAAGGTGTCCTGGGCCAGGTCCGCGGCCTGCGCCGAACAGCCCAGCCGGTGGTACAGCCACTGCTTCAGCCAGCTGTTGTGTTCGGCGTAGACCTGGCTCAGCTCATCAACGATCACGGCTATCCCTCCGGTGCGAGGAGCGCACCTTAAGTGATAACGATTATCAAATCAATTGGTGTCGGGAGACTACTCGCACCACAGCTCGGCGATGCGTTGCTGCGCGTCGACGGCCAGCGTCAGGCGCTGGTTGACCATGCCCAGGTCGCGCAGGCCGCTCACCCGCACCACCCGTACGCTGCTGGCCCCGGAGCGGGCCAGGGCCTGGGCCTTGGTGTCGGCGTTGAGTTTTTCGCCGATCAGGCTGTGCGCGGCGGCGGCGGAGCAATTGCGTGAGTACTGGCCGCTTTTGGGCCTGGCATCGTCTTTGGCCTGGGCGAAGGTTGTGGCGGCGGGCAGCAGGGCGAGGGCGAGCAGCAGGCAGCGGCGGTCCATGGCGTTGGGTGTCCTGAAAATGGATGAGACAGGGTTAGCGGCAAGACGTTTCAGGGCGATGGATTTTCAGTATTCGACCCTGCAGCCGCGCTCCCTCTGTAGGAGCCGGCTTGCCGGCGATAGGGCCGGGCCTGAAACCCCGGATGCAAGCCAGAACCTGCGGGCCCTTCAGGCCTTGGCGTTTTTGTGCATGCCCATATGCGCATCATCCATCAGCGCCTTGGCCATTTCGCTCAGGTAATGCGAGGCCCAGACCAGCACCGGTTCGTCGTCCATCACGCCGATGTAAGAGGCGCGGCGGGCGCTGGCGAGCAGGATGGAGGCTTGCTCCATGGCATGGTCGGCGCAGTTGCCGGGGATGACCTGGAACAGCCGCTGGCCTTCGACGGCACCGTCCATGCAGGTGGCGCTGCCGACGGTCCAGCCGAGTTTGCCGAGCAGGGTGGGGGAGGTGGTGTCCATGGGAAGTCCGTTTGGTTTGTATGCCGAGTTGGGGTTGGGGCGCAGGGCAGCGTGGGAGCGGGCTTGCCCGCGATCACCGGCGGTGCCGGTGCCATGCAGCCGCGTTTGCAGGCCAGGCCCTATCGCGGGCAAGCCCGCTCCTACAGGTACAGCGCCTAATGCAGCGTGTAAGGCTGCCGGCGCTGCCCTAGCTGCACCTGCGCCAAGGCACACTCCACCAGTTGGCGCGTGGCTTTCAGCTCATGCATCACTGCCAGCAGCATGATCGAAGCCGGGGACTTGGGCAGGAAGGTGATGGACTGTTGGCCGACGGCCATGCCGCACATGGCGTATTCGAGGGCTTCGACCAGGGTGTCTTCGAGGTATTGAGGGGTATTTGACGTGTGGGGTGGATCGGGGACGATCTTGAGCATGGCGTGGACTCTCTAGTTGCGCTGATCGGACCGCATCCATTCACTTGCAGGTGAAGGGTGGCGGCTACGTACGGGCCTGCAAGACCGGGGCAACTAGAGAAAAGCCCGGCTGGCCCGAAGGCCACCCGTACGCAGCCACCATGAAGCACAGCCAGGCGCAATGAGCCAATAGCTGGGGTGGTACTGGTTCTAGTTGTCCCGCACGGGCTTGCAGACCCGGCCGCTGAATTTGCAGCGGCCCGGCGAGACTAGACCTCAGATCGATGGCGCAACAGGGGGTGAAGCATGCTTGGGAAACGCCCTACATGGAATAGGGAAAGTCGGATGATTTTTTTGTAGGACTGGGCGGGTAGCTGTGGTCCTTTTCGTATATCCGCCAGGTTTTCAGATCAGTCCGTCTGACGGCTATACAGCAAAACCTGCCCTGACGCTGCCGGCGCGCAACGCCGCTACAAGCTTGACAACATCCCGCAAGTTACCTGCAATGACCGGCGTTTCAGCGCCGATACAAGGAACCTGTCATGGCCAGGACGCCATCTTCAGCTTGGGGCAATCTGCCTCGGCTTGTGGTTTTTACACCACTGGGCCTATGCCTGCTCTACATCCCTCTCAAGGTGTTTGCGTCAGGGCTGCCAGGTGTTCGCCGAGAGCCTTTTGGCGCCTATGAGATCGAGCGCCGCCCGCGCGGCGCTCGATCTCATAGGCGCTGCAAGGGTTGTGGCAAGCACCTGGCAGCCCTGACGCAATTACCTTGAATGGGATAGGCCCCTGGGCGGGCCGGGCTGAGCCATCACTCAATGCATCACTGACACAGGCAGGGGGTTACATGGGCAATAGACTTTCTTGCAAAACCGCCGTCATCACCGGTGCAGCCCAAGGCATTGGCGCCGCGATTGCACAACGCTTCGTAGGCGAAGGCTGCTACGTCTACCTCACCGATATCAACGACGAACTCGGGGCCACGTTCGCCGCCTCCCTGGGGGAGCAGGCCTGCTACCTGCACCTGGACGTGCGCTGCGAAGCCGATTGGCAGCGCGTGATCGCCCATGTGCTGAATGAACGCGGTAGCTTGGACGTGCTGGTGAACAACGCAGGCATCACTGGTTTCGAGCAGGGCATGCTTGAGCATGACCCCGAACACGCCCGGCTGGAGGACTGGCGCGCGGTGCACCAGACCAACCTGGACGGTGTGTTCCTGGGCTGCAAGTACGCCATTGGCGCCATGCGCCCTGCGGGGGCCGGGGCCATCATCAACCTGTCTTCCCGCTCTGGCCTGGTGGGCAT
Source organism: Pseudomonas xanthosomatis (assembly GCF_019139835.1). Taxonomy (NCBI): domain Bacteria; kingdom Pseudomonadati; phylum Pseudomonadota; class Gammaproteobacteria; order Pseudomonadales; family Pseudomonadaceae; genus Pseudomonas; species Pseudomonas xanthosomatis. Next base: position 2,911,215 of record NZ_CP077075.1, read on the forward strand.
CCCCGGTGCTGCCGCCTATGCGTCGTCCAAGGCTGCGGTGCGCAACCACACCAAGACCGTGGCGCTTTACTGCGCCGAGCAAGGGTTGAACATCCGTTGCAACTCCATTCACCCGGCGGCCATCCTGACCCCCATGTGGGAGCCCATGCTGGGTACCGGGCCGGAGCGTCAGGCGCGCATGGCTGCGCTGGTTCGCGATACGCCTTTGCGGCGTTTCGGCATGCCGGACGAAGTGGCTGCTCTGGCGGTGTTGCTGGCTTCGGAGGAGGCCGCGTACATGACCGGGAGTGAGTTCAATATTGACGGTGGGTTGTTGGCCGGGTCGGCTGCGACGCCAGTTGTAGAGGGCGACGGTGCAAGCTAGTGCGGCGCATTGAATACAGCAATTTGATATGGCCGGCGGCGCTGTAGCGCCCTTGCAGGATGAAGAATTGGAGGCGTTTTCGCATTGAGATATCTGCTGAGTGAACCGAAGCTGACGGCCGTCAGAGCGGCACTTTCGGAACCCTTCAACGATTTTCCGACTGATTACGACTACCTGGCGTCTGAGCTCGAAGGCGTCGATCCGGAGGTGTTGTATGAAATATTTTTCTCCGAAGTCGCCCCGGTGTGTTTTACCAATATTGCAGCAGTCGTGCCCACCGTCTGGACGGGGTTTGACCCTGACTCACTCAGGGTGGCCATCGAGGCAAGGTTGAAGGCGCGCGAGAGCAGTTGGTTGCGCAGGCAGTTTGATAGGCTCTTGATTATTTGGTTGAGGTATCACTATCGCTACCTCTGGAGGGAGATAGTTAGCAGGCTGTGAGATTGACTGCCAGGTGTTTCAATTCAAGCAATGAATGTATGTAGTTTGCCTGGCGCAAATGAGCTCAGTGCCGACAGTGAGCTGTAGTTGACGGTGACGCCGACTAAAAATCCACCTTCCCCCGCCCCGCCTTGACTGTGCTGCGCCTGGCTTTGCCTTCAAGGCGCCGGGTCTTCGAGCCAAGTGTCGGCTTGGTCGGCCGGCGCTTTTTCTCGGTTTTGCCGGCACTAAGGATCAACTCGGCTAGCCGCGCCAGTGCATCAGCGCGGTTCTGCTCCTGGGTGCGGTACTGCTGGGCCTTGATGATCAACACGCCGTCGCCGGTAATGCGGCTGTCCCGCAGCGCCAGCAGCCGCTCCTTGTAAAACTCCGGCAGTGACGAGGCGGGGATGTCGAAGCGCAGGTGCACGGCGCTGGACACCTTGTTGACGTTCTGCCCGCCGGCGCCTTGCGCGCGGATGTAGGTCAGTTCGATGTCGGCATCCGGCAGATGCACGTTGTTGGAGATGATCAGCATGGTGAGGCCCTTGAGGTTGCCCCGGCATTATCTCAGCCTTTGCCGCTAGCCCACAGAACAAAAACGACCGGCCCCTACAGCGCCCGCAGCATCGCCCAGAACGACGCCCCCACGCCCATGATGCTCTCACCGGCAATCAACCCCGCCGCCGCGGTAATCGCAAAGCGCTCGGCCAGCCCCGGCCACCGGCAACTGGCCAGCCAGGTGACCAGCGCCCCCAGCCCCATCATGCTGCTGATCGACGCCGGCAAGATGAACGCCAGCCCCAGCGCCGCAGTACTCGGCAGCCAGCGCGCCGCCCGTTGTGGCAGCAGGCTGTCCAGCGCGCCCAGCAGCACGCCGGCAGCGCTGCCGGCGGCAATCGCCCAGCGCAGCTCCGGTGCCAGCGCCCCCAGCCCCTGGGTCAGGGTTTGCGCCACGGCCTTCCAGGTGGCCACGGCCGGTGCCGGCCACTGTTGGGTGAGCAGCAGGGCCTTCGGGTCGGGGATCAGCATCAGGTACACCAGCACGCCGACCACACTGCCAATCAGGATGCCGATGCATTGCGCAGCCAGCTGCTTGTGCGGCGTGGCGCCAATCGCCAGGCCAACCTTGAAGTCGTTCATCAGGTCGGTGGACTGCCCGGCCGCGCCGCCTGCGGTGTTGGCGCTCATCAGGTTGATGGCCACCTGGCCTGGGGCAATCAAGCCAAAGCTCAGTTGCGACAGCTTGCCGATGGCGCCAATCGGCGCAATGCCGGTGGCGCCGACCACACGCGCGGCGACCACCGCCAGGCACACCGCCAGCGGGATGCTCAACAGCGCCATCCACCCGTCGATACCGAACAGCAGCACCTGCAGGGTGACGACCAGCGTGATGGCCAGCAGCAGCCCTGCAGCAGGCCACGGGGTAAAGCGCAGCCTGGCGCGGGCTGTTTGCCTGGCCGGCCTTCCGGGCACTTGCCACAGGCGTACCAGCAACGAGGTGAGGGTAGCGCAGACCATCAAGCTCACCCCCGGCCATAGCAGCCACTCCACCAAGGCTGCGAACTGCGGCCCGCTGGCGTTCGGCGCAAGCACCACCCAGCCATGCCCGATCAACCAGGGCGCCAGCCCGCCCCATGCCAGCGCGGCACCAAACAGCAGGGTCAGGCCCACCCGAATGCCGATGATGCCGCCGAAGCCGATCAGCATCAGCGACGGGTCGAGGGTGAAGGTCAGGCGCTCCAGCGCAGGCGTGGGTGCCCAACGGGGTATCGCCCAGGCGAACACGTCGACCCACTTCACCAGCGCCGACAACAGCGCGGCGCTGCACAGCACCTTGATCCGCACCACGGCTTCACGCCCTTGGTTGTAGATTTGCTGCAGGGTCTCCAGGGTGGCCATGCCTTCGGGGAATTTCAGGCCATGGTCGTTGAGCAGGGCCGGGCGCAGGTACCAGGCAATCCAGATGCCTAAAAAGCTCACCGAGAACACCCAGGCCATCATCGGCAGCGGGTCCAGCTGGTGACCGGTGAGCAGGGTGTAGGCGGGGATGGGCGCCACCAGCCCGCCGGACACGATGGAGGCCGCGGCCGAAGCCACGGTCTGGTTGATGTTGCTTTCGTGCAGTGTCCACCCAGGCCGGTCGCTGGTGCGCCGCGCCAGCCCCTGCCACAGGGCGAAGCCGACCAGCAGGGCGATGATCGACATGTTGAACGACCAGCCGATCTTCAGCCCCGCGTAAACGTTCGAGGGTGTCAGCAGGATGCCGAGCACAGCGCCGGTAAGCACCGCCCGCGGGCTCAGTTCACGTTCTACGCGAACCCCGGGCAGGGCGGGGGAGGGAGCGTGGGCCATGGCAATCCTTGGTCGGTTGTGCAAGCGCGGTCTGAACAACTGAGCCTTGAGCACCGCGAAGGTTCATTGGCTGCTCAGGCTCCAGGTGTGCTTACCTGAATCACCAGGTTGCCGAAGTGGTTGGCACTGCGCAGGTGTTCAAAGGCTTCTTCGGCCTTTTCGAAGGGGTAGACCGCATCGATCACGGGCTTTAGCGAGACCTGCGTGAGGGCCTGCAGGGTAGATGCCGGGCCGACATAAATGCTCTCCCGCTGCGTTCCTGCGCACGTCGTGGGGGCAACCGGCTTGTGTTGCTTGTCCGGGCCCCATCGCCGGCAGGCTGGCTCCTACAGGTACAGCGCAGGCCTGAGGCGGACGTGATTCCTGTAGGAGCGGGCTTGCCCGCGAACACGGGCGTAGCCCGTGCCAGACGGCTCCATTTGCCGGGCTGGCCAATTCGCGAGGCAAGCCCGCTCCCATAGAAGAAACTACAACTCATTGAATTAACACGGTCTCTGTGGGAAGCGGCCTCGTGTCGCGATGGGCTGCGAAGCGGCCCCAAGGCCTCGGCCTCATGCCGCATTGCCGGGGCTGCTGCGCAGCCCATCGCGACACGAGGCCGCTTCCCACGGGGGCCGTGGCGCATCTGCGAGATCAGTTCTCTGCGCGACAGCGCAGCACGAAAGGGCTGGGTGATCTCCTGCAAAGGGCACTGGCCGTCGTCGATACTGATTCATGGCACCCACCGGCCTGCGAAGAACCAGCCACAGCCCTCAGCGCGGCGAGCCTTACTTGCCTCAGTAACATCCAGTCCTTTTCGGTCGTTGCTCGAATGCTCATGTTCTTCCTTGATATCGACTGTTGCGACGTTGGCTGAATCTGGCTGTTTCCAACGCTCCAGCCCAGCCACCAGCATCGTTCATGAATGATCAGTAAGGGCTGGCAGCTGTTCCAACTCAAGTTGCCCGCGAATCCAACCCACAAACGCCTGCAGGTGCGGGCGCTCCAGGTTCTCCTTGCGCGCCACCAGGTAGTAGGCAAAGCGCGACGGCCAGGGCCGGTCCAGCGCGACCACCAGCCGGCCACTGGCAAGGTCTTCCTCGGCGTGCTGCGCCTGTACCAGGGCGATGCCCTGGCCACTGGCGGCCGCCCGCAACAGCAGCAGGTCTTCATCGAAACTCGGGCCCCGGCGGCTGCGGCTGTCGGGCTCGACGCCATGGGCCTTTAGCCACAGGCTCCAGTCGGCCCGGTCGGCATCCTGCAGCAGCGGGTAGTGCAGGCAATCCTTTGGTTCATCCAGCGCAGGCCCGCCGGCCAGCAGGCCGGGGCTGGCGACCGGTAACAGCACCGGCGCCAGCAGCGGGATCGACTCCACCCCGGGGTAGTCGCCCAGGCCATGGCGCAGCGCGATGTCAACGGGGTCACGCAGCAGGTCCACAAGCTCGGCGGTGGACTGCACGCGTACGTCGATTTGCGGGTACTGCGCGTTGAAGTCGGGCAGCCGTGGTACCAGCCAGCTGGAGGCGAACGAGGGCTGGGTACTGATGGTCAGGGTATTGCTGCGGGTGAGGGCCTGCAGGTCGAGCAGCGCGCTCTCGATCTGGCCGAACCCGCGCGACAGCCCCGGGTAAAGGCTCGACCCGGCCTCGGTAAGTTGCACGCCATACCGGCTGCGGGTCAGCAGGGTGACCCCCAGGCGGTCTTCCAGCAGGCGGATCTGCTGGCTGATGGCGCCGGGGGTAACGCCCATGCGTTCGGCGGCCGCCTTCAGGCTGCCCAGGCGTGTGGTTTCGCTGAAGGCACGCAACGCAAGCAATGGCAGGACTGCACCCATGTAAACCAACCTTAGAAAAACTAAATCAAGCGAGAGGAATGATCGTTAGAAGGCCCGAGGCCTTGGCCCTAGCATAGCGTGGCGCCAAACAAACCCGGATCAGTATTTTTAAGGTGAACAGCATGCAGGACGCAGCACTTGTGCTTTATACCGACAGCTCCCCCAACGGCTTCAAGGCCACCATCGCCTTGGAGGAAACGGGGCTGCCTTATCAGCTGGTTCACGTGGATATCGACCGGGGCGAGCATCGCCAGGCTGAGTTTCTGGCGCTCAACCCGGCAGGCCGCATTCCGGTATTGGTCGACCGCAAGGCCAATATCGTGCTGTTCGAGTCGGCCGCAATCCTGTTGTACCTGGCGCAATCCAGTGGCCAGTTGCTCGAGCAGGCAGCACAGCCGCGCTGGGCGGCGATCATCTGGTTGATGTACCACAGCGCCAGCATGGGCCCGTTACTGGGGCAGCGCGTGCATTTCGAGTGCTTCGAGGCTGTGCCCAACCCGGCGGCGCAGAAGCGCTACCGCGCCCTCACCGAGGCTGCCTTCGCGGTGCTCGACCAGCGCTTGGCCAGCCATTCGTGGTTGGCCGGTGAGTCCTATTCGATTGCAGACATCGCAAGCTTTGCCTGGCTGCACATTGCTGCGCTCGTAGGCTTTGACTTCAGCCACTACCAGCACCTGAACCGCTGGTACCGCCAGGTGGAACAACGCCCGGCCGTGCAGCGCGGTATCCGTCTGCCTGCGCCTGCCACTGGCCCCTTAAACCGAGCAAGGAATGCCCATGAACTTCACCCACAGCAAAGGGGCCAGCGCCGATGCGTTCGCCCAACACCCCGGTTATCGCCGTATGTTCGCCGAGGGTCACCTGACCATGGGTATTTTCCTGCCGCTGCGTTTCTACCGCGGCGACATGGCTGTACTGCGCGGGCAGGCCCGGCTGGTCAGCGACATCGACCGCCTGGATTTTGCGGCCGTGTGGGCCCGTGATGTGCCTTTGTATGACCCAGGCTTCGGTGATGCCGGCCAGGTATTCGACCCGTTCACCTACCTGGCCTACCTGGCGGCCCATAGCCGCAAAGTCGCCCTGGCAACCGGCAGCGCGATCTTCACCCTGCGCCATCCCATCGACCTGGCCAAGGCTGCGGCCAGCGTCGACTGCCTGTCGGGTGGGCGCCTGGTGCTGGGTATCGCCTCGGGCGACCGCCCCGTGGAGTTTCCGGCCTATGGCCTGGAGCATGAACGCCGCGGGGAGCGCTTCGCGCAAAGCGTGGATTACTTCAGGCAGCTGCTGGGCAGCCAGCAGGCGCCTATCCATTCGCCGTTGGGCCAGCTCGATGGCGCGCGGTTGCTGCCCAGCCCCGTCACGGGGGGCATTCCGTTGCTGGTAACCGGCTCGTCACGCCAACCCTTGCAGTGGCTTGGCGAACAGGCCGATGGCTGGATCACCTACCCCGAAGCCACCCACGACAGCCTGGGGCCCAGGCGCCTGGGCGAGAAGATCCGGGCCTGGCGGACGCTCATTCCCGGGGCAGGCTTTCGCCCGCATGTGACCAATGAGTGGATTGACCTGGACGAGAACCCGAACTTCCCAAGAACGCCGCTACAGGGTGGCTACGTGCTGCGCACCGGCCGCAACGGGTTGATCGAGTTGTTGCAGCAGTGGCGCGAGGCTGGGGTCAACCATGCCGCGCTGGGCATGCAGATGGCCCGGCGCCCGCCGCAGCAGATCATCCAGGAACTGGCAGAAGAAGTGCTGCCGCTGTTTCCATCGCTGAATGGGCCGGAGCCTTGTGTGCAGGACTGGTAGCTGTCGGTGAAAAGACCACCAAGTGCTGGCTCTTGCGGCCCGATCTGCAAGCGCTTTATGTCGATCACTAAACCGAGTACGCCAGCATTGCGTCCAGGCTTGCAAGCATTGAGCGGCAGCATTCGACCCAGGCTGTGTGAAAACGCACGTGATTGTCTAACCTTCTGATCGTCGAGATCGTGGCGGGGACGATCATGAAGCGATTCATTAAAGGTGAATCTCGGACGTAAGTCACGTTGCTGCCGGAGTGCCTGGACGATTACATCACCGAAGAAAATCCAGTTCGGGTGGTCGACGTTTTCGTCGATGAACTCTACCTCGGAGCACTCGGCTTCGAGGGTGTCGATCCGGCTGCAACGGGGCGCCCGGCCTACCATCCAGCAGTCCTGCTGAAAATCTACATCTATGGCTACCTCAACCGGATTCAGTCCAGCCGCCGGCTTGAGCGCGAGGCAGAGCGCAATGTCGAGTTGATGTGGCTAAGAAAACTCCGAACAAGTTGCCCATCAGCCGGAAATGGGCGGCTTGGGGATGCCGAAAAGCCCGATTTTCAGCCGCTGATTATTGGAAAACCAAGGCACAACCTTGGTTTTCTGCCCTCACGGGCGCACCTCTCCCGCAGCAGGCAATAATTGCCGGCGCACCATCCACAGATTCGACAGCGCAAATAGCGTGGTCAGTTGCGCCGTGTTCTTGGCCAAGCCGCGAAAGCGAGTCTTCACATAGCCGAACTGGCGTTTGATCACCCGGAACGGGTGCTCCACTTTCGCACGTACTTGCGCCTTGGCCTTTTCGATCTTGCGCTTGGCTTTGTAGAGCACGCTGCGTTTACTCAAGTGTTTGTAGGTGCTGCGGCGGGCAGCGATCTGCCATATCACCTGGCGCCCCTCGTGTTCTGACCGCTTTTCCACGCCTGTGTAGCCCGCATCCGCACAGACGACATTCTCTTCGCCATGCAATAGCTGAGCGACCTCCGTCACGTCAGCTACGTTCGCGGCAGTGCCGTGAACGTGATGCACTAGGCCCGACTCAGCATCGGCACCAATATGCGCCTTCATGCCGAAGAAGTACTGGTTGCCTTTCTTCGTCTGGTGCATTTCCGGATCGCGTTTGCCTTCCTTGTTCTTGGTCGAACTGGGTGCGTGGATGATCGTGGCATCGACGATCGTGCCCTGGCGCAGCGACAAGCCTTTGTCTCGCAGGTACGCGTTGATGGTTTCCAGAATACCCGCCGCCAACTGGTGCTTCTCCAGCAGATGCCGGAAGTTCATGATCGTCGTGTCTTCGGGGATCGGGGCGCTGAGCGTCAGTCGAGCGAACTGGCGCATCGAGGTGATCTCGTACAACGCTTCCTCCATGGCGGGGTCGCTCAGTGAAAACCAGTTTTGCAGCAGATGAATGCGCAGCATGGTTTCCAATGGATAGGGTTTGCGACCGCCACCTGCCTTTGGGTAATGCGGCTCGATCAATGCGACCAGTCCGCTCCACGGTACGACCTGTTCCATCTCGGCCAGGAAACGCTCACGACGGGTTTGCTTGCGCTTACCGGCATATTCGAAATCGGAGAAGCTCATCTGACTCATGGGCAAGACTTGTTGGCGTGGATGAACGGAGCGCTATTTCAGCACAGGTCAGGCTGCCTGTGCTGACTTGATCGGAGAATCCCTAACGGGCCGGTTGGCTCCCGACTTCAAAACGATTGCCGACTTTCGCCGGGACAACGGCAAAGCCATTCGCAGCGTGTGCCGGCAATTCGTAGTGCTGTGCCGCAACCTCAATCTTTTCTCCCAGTCGATCATTGCCATCGACGGCAGCAAATTCAAAGCCGTAAATAACCGCGACCGCAACTTTACCCAGGGCAAGATCAAGGCGCGCATGCAGCAGATCGAGCAGAGCATTGACCGCTATCTTGCGGCGATGGATTCGGCGGATCGGGCAGCGCCCGAGGTCGCCGAGGCCAAGGCTGAACGGCTGAGCGAAAAAATAGAAAAGCTGAAACAGCAGATGACGAGGCTCAAGGACATTGAAGCGCAGCTTCATGCCAGCCCAGATCAGCAAATCTCTCTTACCGATCCTGATGCACGCTCAATGGCCACGAGTGGCCGAGGTACTGGCACGGTTGGCTACAACGTACAAACAGCAGTCGATGACAAACACCATCTGATCATTGCTCATGAAGTCACCAATGTTGGTAATGACCGAACACAGTTGAGCAATATGGCGAACCAGGCACGCGAAGAGATCGGCGCTGAGTCGCTGACAGTGGTCGCCGACCGAGGCTATTACAAAGGTCCGGAGATCCTCGCTTGCGAGCAGGCCGGGATCACCACTTTTGTCCCGAAACCACTGACATCAAGCAGCAAAGCGGAAGGCCGATTCGGCAAGCAGGACTTCATCTACATCGCTGCATCGGATGAATACCGATGCCCTGCGGATCAACTACTGACTCGCAGGCATTCTTCGGTGGAAGACGGCATGTTGCTGCACTCCTACTGGTTCTCTGGCTGCCAAAGTTGCTCCTTGCAGAAGCAGTGTACGACGGGTAAGGAACGCCGGTTGAAGCGCTGGGAGCATGAAACGGTAGTCGAAGCGGTGCAGATCCGATTGGAGTATGACCCCGGAAAGATGAAGGTTCGCCGGCAGACGGTGGAGCATCCCTTCGGAACGCTCAAATACTGGATGGGAAGCACCCACTTCCTGACCAAAACCCTGCCGAGGGTAAGCACCGAGATGAGCCTTCACGTACTTGCTTACAATCTCAAACGAATGATGAGCATCTTTGGCATCGCTGGGCTGATTGAAGCGATCAGGACATGAGTCCAAGCGTTTATGCGTCCGTATACGGCTATCTGGGTCGCTGCCGCGGCCCAGATAGCACAGGCAGCGCCTGGCGCCCGACTGAGTTAGACCTGCACTTACATCTGCTGAATTTACAGGCTGACCCAGCTTCTTTCGCTACTCGACGTACTTATTTGCGTTTTCACACGGCCTGGACCCGTAGCTGCCAGTGAGGCCTGCGCTCCATTTAGCAATTGCTGTTGGGCTCATCGACAGCGTCGGGTTGAGTGCGCTCATTTGCGATGTCTTGCCGGTTGGCACGCCTACATCAAAAAACAGGCGTGTAACGCACGGTCAGCATCAGGTTGCGCGGATCGCCGAAGCTGTTGGCCCCCCAGCTGTTGCTGATGTTTTGGTAATAGTGTTTGTCGAAGGCATTGTTCAGGTTGGCCTGCAATTGCCACGCGGGCGATGGCCGGTAGGCGATCATGAAGTCGCTTACGCTATAGCCCCCCTGTTTCACCCCAAAGCCGGTGTACGCGCTGCTCTGCGTACGCCAGCCACCACCCACCGTCCAACGCTCGAGCTCACCGGGTAGTCGGTAGGTGGTGAAGACCTTGAACAGGTTGTAGGGTGTCTCGCTGTCGAAACGCTCACCCTTCTCTGCCGAGCCTGTGGACTTGGTGTACTCCGCTGCAGCGTAGGTGTAGCCAGCAGACAGCTGCCAACCAGGCGCCAGCTCTCCGCCCACCTCCATGTCCACACCGCGGGTTCGCACTTCGCCACTGGCCTCATAGCAGGCGCTGACGCCAGGGGCACATTGAGCGGACGGCAAAGATTTGGCGAGGTTTTCCTGCACAAGCTGGAATACCGCCGCGCTGGCGTTCAGCGCGCCACCGAAGTACTCACCCTTGAGGCCGGCTTCATAGTTGGTGCCGGTGATCGGATCCAGCAAGCTGCCGCTGGCGCTTTGTGCAGCCTGTGGCTTGAAGATCCGCGTCCAGCTCGCGTACACCGAGTAAGTGTCGTTCAAGTCGTAGATTACGCCGGCGTAGGGTGTGAGTTCCCGGGTAGCCTTGTAATCGTCACCGAAGCTGTATTCCCCTGAATGGGTAAGCTGCTCGTATTCGTACCAATCCAGACGCGAGCCGAGAATCAGCCGCAGGTCGTTACGCAGATTGAAACGCACCGTGGCATAGGTACTCGATTGTTCTTCATGCCCGGTACGCGACCAATTGTTGTCTATATCAGGCTTGGGATAGGCACCCGGTTCAAAGTGCTGCGGGTCGACGATCACATCCGAGCCAATGCCCGGGCCGCCAGGGCCATCATTGGTTTCGTCGCGCCGCCAACTGGCACCGACGACCAGTTCATGGGTAGCGCCAAACAAGCTGAAAGGACCAGAAGCGTAGGTGTCCAGGCTCTTCTGGGTGTGCTGGTAGGTGTAGCGACCGATGTTCAGGTGGTAGGCATTGTTCTCGTCGGTGTAAAGGCTGCCGCCGAGCATGTCCATGTCGCCGCGCAGCCAGGTGGCGTTCAGGCGCAGCTTCCAGTCATTGTCGAAGCGGTGCTCGACCTCGGCGAATGCACTGCTGTTCTTCTTGTTCCAGTACGTCCAGTTTGGCGCCGTGCGCGTCGACCGTGAAAAGTCGAAAAAGCTGCCGTCGGGGTGGGTAGGCAGCCCGTTCCAATCAGCGCCGGGGTTGTCTTCGCGATTGTACCAGGCGCCAAGGGTGAGGGTAGTGGCCGGGTCCAGATCATATTCGGTGATGCCATAGAACAGCTGCCGCGTATTGCCATAGGCGTCGACGAAACTGTTGCGGTCCTGATAGGCGCCGACGAAACGGCCACGCAAGGTGCCGCTGTCGTTCAACTTATTGCTGATATCGACCTCCCCCCGATAGTCGTCCCACCGCCCCGCGCTGCCGGTAAGAGACAACTGCGGCGTCAGTGTCGGGCGCTTGCGTATCAGGTTGAGGGTGCCAGAGGGGTTGCCAGCCCCCACCATCAAGCCCGAGGCACCCCGTACCACTTCCACATGGTCGTACATGGCTAGCGTCGAGGTACCGAGGGTATCACTGTCATAGGCCACGGGCAGGCCATCGATCATGATGTTGTCGATGGCGGACCCACGCGAATAGAACTCGGGGCGCTCGCCACCTGTCTTGCGCAGGGTCAGACCTGGCGTGTAGGTGGCAATGTCCTCAAGCTTCTGCAGGTTCTGATCGTCCATGCGCTGGCGGGTCAACACTGTCACCGATTGCGGGGTTTCGCGCAGCGAGGTCGGCAACTTGGTCGTCGTCTGCATAGCCCCGGTGGTGTACGACCCGGTGTGCTCGCTGGTCATGCCCAGGCCCTGCCCCTCAATGGTGGTCGCGCCCAGCTGCACCGTCGTTTCGGTGTCGCTGCGTTGCTGCAGGTAGGCGCGGTTGCCATCGGCCATGACAAAACCCAGGCCGGTGCCGGCCAACAGTTGTTGCAGCGCAACGCCAGCCGTGTATTGACCGTTTACCGTGCTGCTGGTCTTGCCGCGGGTCAACGCGCCGTCGGCGAACAGCTGGATGCCACTGCTGGCGGACCACTGCGCTATCGCGCTTTCCAGTGGCTGAGCGGCAATGCTATAGGGGTGTGTTTGCGCCTGGGTGGCGCTGGCTGCGTGTGCTTGCGGCGGGGCGACGAGCGTGTAGACGCAACTCAAGGCGCTGACCAGCAGCAGAGGCTTGATGGGAGTGCTAAGGGTGGGCATTCGAATTTCCAGTCCGTCTTGATGGCAGTACTCGCAACTCATTCTCGTTTGCGATTAAGACTAATGACGGACCACCGGCGTAACACAACGACGCGGTTTTTTGAGTTTTTTCACTAGCGCTGAACGGGGCGTACCAAAGTAAGCCACGGGCCGAGCGTGGTAACACGAATCGGCAGGACCACCTGTAGGCTCTGCAACGCCGCATCAACCTCTGGAGCTTGCATCGCTGCCGTAACTCGCAACTGGGCAAGGCTGTTGTCCGTCAGCAGCAAGTGCGCGCGGGAATACGGTTGCAGACGCTGCAGCACCTGCGTCAATGGCTCATCGCGGAACACCAGGCGTTGCTCACGCCAGGCCAACTGTTGGCCGGGATCGACATGCCTTAGTGCGCCAATGCCCTGCGCGTCGAAGTGCAGAGCCTGACCCTCTCCAGCCTCGGCCTGCTGCCCCGCACGGCTGACCCGCACGCTGTGCTCGGTCACGGTCACGTTCGCGCCGCTCTCCAGCACCTGTACGTCAAACGCGGTACCCAAAGCCCGTACATTGCCACCTGCGGCTTCGACGATGAAAGGCCGCGTCGGGTTGGCCGCCACCTTGAACCAGGCTTCGCCCTGGTACAGATGCAGGCGACGCTCACCGTCGCTGAAATTCACGCTCAGTGCAGTTTGCGGAGCCAGTTGTACGGTAGAGCCGTCTTCCAACGTCCAACTACGTATCTGGGCCACGTCGGTGCGGTAATCTGCCCAGCGCGCGGGCGAAAGGCCGAACACTGTGACGGCAATCAGCACCGCCGCGGCGCTTGCCAACCCTATGGACGTGCGCCTGGAAATACGCTTACGCAAGGTGCGGCTGGCGGCAATTTGGGCGTGGCCCGCTATCCCTGCTGCACTCCACACCTGGCTAGCGCGCTGCCAGGCAGCCGAGTGGCTGGGGTTGGCGGCAAGCCACTGCGCGAATGCCTCATGCTCGGCCGGTGTCGCCCCCGCATCCTGCAGGCGAACGCACCATTCAAGCGCCTGGTCCAAAGGGGTGTGGGAGTCGTGTTCGTTCATTATCCAAGTGCAGGCTGGTGACGGTGAAAACGCACGCAGTGTAACCATCCTTTCATGACATTGCCTTCTCGATGCGCTGCATAGCCTTGACCATCTGGGAAACCACGGTGCTTTTAGAAATGCCTAAGCGCTTGGCAACCTGCTGGTGATCTAGCCCATCGATACGGCACAGGATGAAGACTTCGCGGCAGCGCGGCGGCAATTCGGCGATCACCTGCATCACCTGTTGCAACTCGCGGCTCAATTCGGTCTTGCGCGCCGGGTCGCATTTACCGTCCGGGATCATCTCGACCACCACCGGGTCGGCCTGCACCTCGATGCCCAGGGCTTCACGACGGCGGATATCCATGCCGAGATTGCGGGCAATGCGGAAGATATAGGCCCGAGGGTTGCTGATACGCTCGCCTACCTTGCGGCTGGCCACACGCAGCCAGGTTTCCTGGGTCAGGTCGTCAGCGATGGTAGTACTTCCGAAGTGACGCACCAGGTAGGCTTTGAGCGCTTCACGGTTGTCTAGAAATGTCGATGTCAGATGATTGCGATCTTGCGGCATTCGCCAAGCGTCCTGCGCAGCGGCGGGGAAAATGGTAGCAAGGTATCATTTGTTGCTAACAATTCTCAACTGCGTGTATTGACCGGGACGTGTGGGTGTAGGGTTATTCACTCCTACAGGATTCGCTTCAACTAAGAGGAATTGGGCAAGCCAACAGCGCTTTGGATCAGTGTCCGCAATGGGTCCAGGCCGTGTGAAAACGCAAATAAGTACGTCGAGTAGCGAAAGAAGCTGGGTCAGCCTGTAAATTCAGCAGATGTAAGTGCAGGTCTAACTCAGTCGGGCGCCAGGCGCTGCCTGTGCTATCTGGGCCGCGGCAGCGGCCCAGATAGCCGTATACGGACGCATAAACGCTTGGACTCATGTCCTGATCGCTTCAATCAGCCCAGCGATGCCAAAGATGCTCATCATTCGTTTGAGATTGTAAGCAAGTACGTGAAGGCTCATCTCGGTGCTTACCCTCGGCAGGGTTTTGGTCAGGAAGTGGGTGCTTCCCATCCAGTATTTGAGCGTTCCGAAGGGATGCTCCACCGTCTGTCGGCGAACCTTCATCTTTCCGGGGTCATGCTCCAATCGGATCTGCACCGCTTCGACTACCGTTTCATGCTCCCAGCGCTTCAACCGGCGTTCCTTACCCGTCGTACACTGCTTATGCATGGCGCAACTTTGGCAGCCAGAGAACCAGTAGGAGTGCAGCAACATGCCGTCTTCCACCGAAGAATGCCTGCGGGTCAGTAGTTGATCCGCAGGGCATCGGTATTCATCCGATGCAGCGATGTAGATGAAGTCCTGCTTGCCGAATCTGCCTTCCGCTTTGCTGCTTGATGTCATCGGCTTCGGGACAAAAGTGGTGATCCCGGCCTGCTCGCAAGCAAGGATCTCCGGACCTTTGTAATAGCCTCGGTCGGCGACCACTGTCAGCGCCTCGGCACCGATTTCTTCTCGTGCCTGGTTAGCCATATTGCTCAGTTGCCCGCGATCATTACCAACGTTGGTCACCTCATGGGCAATGATCAGATGGTGCTTGTCGTCGACTGCTGTTTGTACGTTGTACCCAACTGTGCCGGAGCCTCGGCCGCTAGTGGCCATTGAGCGGGCATCTGGATCGGTAAAGGAGATTTGCTGATCGGGACTGGCGTGAAGCTGCGCCTCAATGTCCTTGAGTTTTTGCATCTGCTGTTTCAGCTTTTCGACTTTGTCTTTCAATCGCTCAGTCTTGGCCTCGGCCACTTCCGGCGCTGCCTGATCGGCTGAATCCATTGCCGCTAGATAGCGGTCAATGCTCTGCTCGATCTGCTGCATGCGCGCCTTCACCTTGCCTTGAGTGAAATTTCGGTCGCGGTTGTTCACGGCTTTGAATTTGCTGCCATCGATGGCGATGATCGATTGGGAGAAGAGATTGAGGCTGCGGCAAAGCACTACGAATTGCCGGCAGACGCTGCGAATAGCTTTGCCGTTGTCTCGCCGAAAGTCGGCAATCGTTTTGAAGTCGGGAGCCAACCGGCCCGTTAGCCACATCAGCTCGACATTGCGCTCTGCCTCGCGCTCAAGCCGGCGGCTGGACTGAATCCGGTTGAGGTAGCCATAGATGTAGATTTTCAGCAGGACTGCTGGATGGTAGGCCGGGCGCCCCGTTGCAGCCGGATCGACACCCTCGAAGCCGAGTGCTCCGAGGTCGAGTTCATCGACGAAAACGTCGACCACCCGAACTGGATTTTCTTCGGTGATGTAATCGTCCAGGCACTCCGGCAGCAACGTGACTTGCGTCCGAGATTCACCTTTAATGAATCGCTTCATGATCGTCCCCGCCACGATCTCGACGATCAGAAGGTTAGACAATCACGTGCGTTTTCACACAGCCTGGGTCGAAAACAGACGTTCACGATCGGCCGCTCAGGCGAGCCCTTGGCGGCCCCAGCGCAAACACCTTCAAAGAGATGTGCCCTAAGGTGAAACAATCGGCTCAAACCCCGAATCTTTCAATGCCTGCGCCGTCCGCCTGCTTTGCAGGTAGCCGATCAAAGCCTGTGCACCTTGAGCCTGCTGCGCATTACTGGTGACGCCTGCGGCAATCACGTTCACCCGCTGGACGGCTTCGGGTAACGGGCCAACCACTTGTATACCCGGCACTGCAAGCAGTTCACTCATCTGTTGCAGCGCCACATCTGCCTGTGCGCTCAACAGCGCCTGGCCTGCCAGGCCCGGAGCATCGATGACCAGGCTTTTGGGCTTTACCTGCTCAGCGATACCCAGCCGCGGTAACAGCGCCGAGGCGACATATTGCCCGCTTACGCCGCTGGAGAATGCGATGGCCCTGGCGCCCAGCAAGGTGCGCCGCAGCCCCTCCACGTCGCTGATATCGGGCCGGGGCGCGCTGCTTTGTACGGCAAGGCCGAGACGTGAAGTGGCAATGTCCCTGACTGTGTCTGCCCGCAGATAACCGCCCGCAACCTGCTCATCGAGGGCCTCGCGAATCATGAGCACAACATCTGCCTTTTCTCCCCGCGACAGCCGTGTGGGCAACGCATCTGGCGCGCTTGCATAGGAGGCGCCCCAGCTGAGCACAAGCCGGTCACCGCTCGCCGACTCGAACGCGGGGCGCACGTTTTCGAGCAGGGGCTTGAGCGCCGTCGAGGCCAGGACATGCAGGTCGGCCGCACTGGCGGTGGGTAGCATGCCCGGCATAGCGCAGGTGCAGAACATGGCCATCTGGCCGAAAAAACGCCGGGCGCTTTGCTTCATGTGCGCTCACCCGGCCTTGTTTTGCAGGGCATTGACCAGGGCCCGGCCAAGCGCGGTTGCAGAGGCAGGGTTCTGGCCTGTGATCAGTCGCCCATCCACCACCACCCGGCTTTCGAAGATCGGCGCTTCTTCGAACGTGGCGCCGGCCTTTTTCAGCGCGCCCTCAAGCTCGAACGGAACGATGTTGTCGTAGTGCCGGGCGATCTCTTCCTCGGCGGTAAAGCCCGTCAGCCGGCGCCCAGCGACAAGAGGGCGCCCATTGCCGAGCTTCACATCCAGAAGCCCTGCCGGGCCGTGGCAGACCGCGCTGACAATGCCTGTTTGCTCGTAGATCCGGCGCACGATATTGCTGAGCTCAGGGTTATTGACGAAGTCCCACATGGGGCCATGGCCACCCACCAGCAACACTGCGCCGTACAGCGACGGGTCGACGTTGGAGAGTTTGATGGTGTTGCCAAGCTTGTTGCGGTGCTGCGGGTTGGTCCAGAAGTTCAGGCTGGCTTGATCCTTCAGGTCGAAACCGTCGAACGGCGCCAAACCGCCCCGCGGGCTGGCAAGGTCGAAATCGATACCGCTTTGATCAAAAACTTCTACCGGGTGAGTGAGCTCCGGAAACCAGAACCCGCCCACCTGGTTTTCGGTTTTCTTGTCCAGGCTCGACACCACGATCAGCACTTTTTCGCGCTTGGCGTTCTGTTCGGCGAGCGCTGCAGGCGCACCTGCGACGAGGGCGAAAACGGCAACGGCAAGCCCGATGATTTGCTTGGCAGCAGACATGTCACTTCCTTGGGTTGATAAAGACGGGCCCAACTCTAGGCGCCCGGCCCAGCAGGAGTAACTGGCCGCAAGCGAATGCACTATTTGGAAAAACAGCTTAATCGGGCAGGATTGGCTTGAAATAAACGGCGATAATCTGTCGCTCCAGCCCTTCAAGAAGCCGCCCATGAGCATGAACCACGCCCAAAGCTTTGATGGCCTGCCCGAGTTCCTGGCTGTGGCCAGGCGCTTGAGCGTAACCAAAGCCGCGCTCGACCTTGACCGTTCGGCAGGCTCGGTAAGCCAGGCCGTGCAAAGGCTGGAGCTGCGCCTGGGCACGCCGTTGTTTCACCGCACGACGCGCAAAGTGTGCTTGACCGAGGCAGGCCAGGCGTTGCTGGAGAAAGTCGCCCCGGCGGCCCTGGCCATCGCCGCCGGCCTTGAAGATGCAGCGCAATCGGCGCAGGCGCCATCCGGTACGCTGCGCTTGATCGTCGAGCGCCTTGCACTACCGCATGTCATCGAGCCTGTGTTGCCGGCGTTTCGACTGGCCTGGCCAAATATCAACGTGGAGATTACCGTCAGCAACCGTCACGAGAATTTCGTTTCCGAAGGGTATGACGCCGGCATTTCGATTGGTTCATACATCGCCCAGGACATGATTGCCGTGCGGCTTTGCAAGCCTTACCAGTGGGCGGTGTTTGGCTCGCCGGCTTACTTCAAGGCGCATGGCAGGCCCCAGATGACCGGCGACCTGACACGGCATGAGTGCATCCGTTTTCGCAGGCCCGAGAAGGGTGATATCTACCGTTGGGAATTCACGGAGAACGGCTCGACGGTGCGCATCGACCCGGTGGGGGCCGTTACGGTCAACGACGGCGAGCTGATGCGCAGCCTGGCGGTAAAAGGGGTAGGGCTGATCTACTCGTCCACCTTCCATACCTCGCGCGAACTGGCGGCGGGAACACTTGAGCCCGTATTGCTCGATTGTTCGCCAGGCAGTGACGGGTTGTTCTTGTACTTCTCGAAAACGGCCAGAAACCAACCGAAGCTCAGGGCGTTCATCGACCTATGCCATCGGCTGCTGGCGCCGTGACGCGCTTGGCGCAAGCACAGCCGCTCAATGCCCTGTCGACACCGGCGCATGCTCGGCCATCAATTCGATAATCCAGTCGATAAACACCCGCACCTTGGCGCTGACATGGCGGTTGGGCGGGAATGCCAGGTACATCGGCATCGGTGGCATGTGCCAGCCTTCGAACTGCGCTACCAACTCGCCGCTGGCCAGGTGCGGTTTGGCCATGTACTGCGGCAACCACAGCAGGCCCAGGCCCGCCAGGCCGGCGGCAAGGTAGGCGTTGCCGTCATCGACGGTTAGTTGCGGGTGGCCCTGGGCCTCCACGCGCTCCTGGCCCCGCTGCATCGTGTAAGGCAGGGTTTTGCCCGTGCGAAACCATAGAAACCCCACAGTCTTGTGCCGCCCCTCTTGCAGTTCGCGGGGGTGCTCCGGCGTACCGAAGTGCTGCAGATAGCCGGGCGCGGCATACATGCCGAGTTGCAGGTCGCCCACATGCCTGGCCACCAGGGACTGGTCGGTGATCTCGCCGCCGCGCACCACGCAGTCGACGTTTTCCCCAACGATATCGACGATGCGATCGCTCACTCCCAGGGTCAGCTGGATTTCCGGATAACGTGCAAAGAACCCCGGCAAGGCGGGTATCAGCAGCATGCGCGCCAGGGGGCTGGGCACATCCACCCGCAGCCGCCCGCGCGGTGCCAGCGAGGCGCTGGACACGCTGGTTTCGGCATCGTCCATGTCGGCCAGCAGGCGGACCACGCGTTCGTAGTAGGCCGCGCCGTCGGCGGTCACGTTGACCCTGCGCGTGGTGCGGTTGAGCAGGCGCACCCGCAGCCGCGCTTCCAGTTGCTGGACCAGCTGGGTCACGGTGGTCTTGCTCATGTGCAGGGTGGCTGCCGCCTTGGTGAAACTGCCGGTCTCCACCACCCGGGCAAACGCCTGCATTGCATCGAAACGGTCCATTGCACGCCTCATTCGCCTCCGGATTGTTTGGATTATACAAACAGTCATGGCCAGGGCTGCCCGTTTATCCAGGCCTTTGGCCTTTTTAAAGTGGCTTTACCCAAGACACCGGGCCGTGATGGCCCAGCACGAGGTAAGCCATGCCCAGCAAACGTGATGTTGTATTCCCGCCTGAGCGCCATGCGTTGTACGAGCTGCACCGCTACTCGCCGGCGATTCGCTCCAACGGTTTTTTGTTCGTCTCTGGCCAGGTCGGTAGCCGCAAGGATGGCTCGGCCGAGCCGGACCTGGCGGCGCAGGTGCGCAAGGCCTTCGCCAACCTCAACGCGATCCTGGCCGCGGCCGGCAGCAGTTTCGAGGATGTGGTGGATACCACAATCTTCATGGTCGACCCCGACGCCAAGTTCGAGACCATCTGGGAGGTGGCGGCCGAGTATTGGGGCGAGGCGCCTTACCCGACGGTGACGGCTATTGGCGTGACCTGGCTGTCGGGGTTCGACTTCGAGATCAAGGTGATTGCGAAGCTGTCGTGACAGTGCCGGCGATGTGGCCGGGCCTGCAAACCGAACCGCAGGCCACTGGCCAGGCTCCACACCAGCAGGCTGGCAACACCGCCTGACAACCTCGACACACAGCCATCGATCGCAGATCATCGCCAAGCAAGGATGCTCAGGAGCGACGCCATGGATTGCCTGCCCACACTGTTCACCGACCGTCTCATGCTTACCCCGCTGCAACTGGACGATGCACCGGCTATTCAGGCCCTGTTCCCGCAATGGGAGGTGGTGCGCTACCTCGACCGCCGCGTGCCCTGGCCGTACCCGGACGACGGCGCATTGGTTTATGTGCGCGACATGGCCCTGCCGGCGATGGCGGCGGGCCGTGAATGGCACTGGATGATCCGCCTGCGCGATGAAGGCGAGCGCATCATCGGTAGCATCAGTTTGTATGACCAACCCGGTAACAACCGGGGCTTCTGGCTGGCACCGCAGTGGTGGGGCAGGGGGTATATGCGCGAGGCCTGCCGGGTGATCAACGGGTATTGGTTCGAGACCTTGGTGCGGCCTGTCATGGCGGTGCCCAAGGCCGTTGCCAACCACGCTTCGCGCAAGGTTTCAGAGCATGAGGGCATGCGCAGGGCGGGGGTGAGGGACGGGCAGTTTGTCTCGGGGGCGATGCAGGTCGAGACCTGGGAGATGACGCGCAGTGAGTGGCTCGGCAGCGCTGGTGGTCGCGGCTAAAGTGCCGGAGCGCCGTCCGGTCGAGATGGGCTGCGCAGCAGCCTCGGCCTTTACAGCATCGCCGACATGGCCGTGTGTGGCCGTGGTATCCCGGCAGCCTGATGGGCGTGTACTGCGCCGACGAGTTCCTGCAGGTGGAGCAGTATACCCACCTGCTGCGCTGGTACCACGCCATCGCTGCGCGCCCGGCGGTGGCCCGGGGCAGGGTGGCCAACCGCACTTCGGGGGCGCCGGGCGAGGGCTTGCGCGAGCGTCATGATGCGGCGGGCTTTGCCTCACTGAGCTGAGCCTCGGCGCTTCTCGAAGCGCACATCCCGGGCGTCTACCGCGCCGCTTGCCAGCCACCCGTGGCGGCGATAGAAGCCGTTGGCGCGGGTTGCCTCGTCGCCGTCGGTAATCAGGTGGATCGACGCGTGGTGCTGGAACAGCGCCTGCTCCGCCTGCTGCAGCAGCAGGCGGCCGATGCCCCGGGCTTCGAAGTTCGGGCGGATGAACAGGGCGAACAGCTCCCCTTCGTCGAGGTCCACCATGGCGAAGCCGACGGCCTGCCGGTCGGTTTCGGCGACCCAGGCACAGGGGGCGGCGTTGATGGCGTCGGCCAAGGTCTGGGCGGTGATGCCCAGCGCGTGCAGTTGCTCGCGGGAGAGGTGGTTCTGTTGCACGCTGGTGCGGATGTCGAACAGCAGTTCGATGTCGTCAGCAGTGGCAGGGCGCAGGGTGGTGGCCATGGGGAATTCCTTGTTGTCGGGTGGTGGGCCGTCCAGGCACGTGCAGAGCGTAGCTAAAGCTTGTTCGAGCGGGCTCCTACAGGTTCGGCGCTGACTCTATCTCAGCCAACCCCCTGCGAAACCGCATTCACGCCCTCCAGGGTCGCGAACGAAATGTCCTTGGCGGTCAGCAAGAAATCACTCATGTAGGGCACCTCGAGCATGTCGCTGCGCACCGCCGCGTACAGCGTGGCCTGCAAGCCGGTTTCACCCAGGCGCCTGACCAGCACATAACCGCGCGAACTGTACTCATGCACCGCCCAGTTCGGCAGGCAGCACACACCACGGCCGCTGGCCACCAGTTGCATCATCATGATGGTCATTTCGGCGGTGCGTACCTGGGCCGGCTCGATGTCGGCCGGGTCGAGGAAGCGGGTGAAGATATCCAGCCGGTTGCGCTCAATGGGGTAGGTGATCAAGGTTTGCCCGGCAAGGTCGGCAGGTGTCAGGCAGGCTTTGTCGCGCAGCGCGTGATGCTTGTCGATGGCCAGCATCGCCTCGTAGCCGAACAGCGGTACGTAGGTGATCCCTGGCAAATCCACCGGGTCGGAGGTCACCACCAGGTCGAGGTCGCCGCGCTCCAGGGCCGGCAGCGGGGCGAACGACACACCGGATGCAAGGTCCAGCTCCACCGCAGGCCAAGCACTGCGAAACTCATCCAGCGAGGGCATCAGCCATTGGTAGCAACTGTGGCACTCGATGGCGATATGCAAGCGGTCGGCCGCACCACTTATCAGCCGGCTGAGGTTGCGCTCGGTGCTGCGGATCTGCGGCAGCACCTGGTCGGCCAGTTGCAGCAGCTTCAGGCCTGCGGTGGTGAAGCGCACTGGTTTGGATTTACGCACGAACACCGGCATGCCGATGCGGTTTTCCAGCTCGCGAAACTGGTGCGACAACGCCGACTGCGTCAGGTGCAGGCGCTCGGCCGCATCCGGCAGGCTGTCGGTTTCGCGCAGGGCATGCAGCGTGCGCAGGTGTCTCAAGTCGATCATGGGTAGCGGGCTGGCCCTCAAGGCGCGTCTTGCGCGGCGAGGTTGCAGTATTGTCCTTTGAAGTACAGCAAGGGTTGGGCTGCCGTCGTTTGCTCAACGTTCAGCGCTTTCACTTCACCGATCACGATCAGGTGGTCACCGGCGGCGTGTTCGGCGTGGATCTCGCAGTCCAGCCAGTGCAGGCTGCCGGCAATCAGCGGGTTGCCCAGCGGCGATGCCTGCCACTGCACGCCCTGCCACTTGTCCGTGCCCCTGCGGGCGAACTGGTTGGAAACACCAACCTGTTCGCCAGACAGGATGTTCACCGCAAAGCGGCCTGCCTTGCGTATCGCCGGGTAGCTGGCCGAGCTGGACATCACGCTGAACGACACCAGCGGCGGGCTCATCGACACGCTGTAAAACGACTGGCAGGTAAAGCCAAGCGGCTGCCCATCGATGAGCGAGGTGATCACCGTGATACCGGATGCGTAGTGCCCGAGGGCTTCGCGAAAATGCGACGGCTCTATGGCCAGGCTGGAACGTGACATGGTCGGACCTTCGGGTGGCGTGTCTTCAACGGGCCAGCAGTTCGCGGCGCACGATCTCTGCACCGGCGCTCAGGGCCTGCAACTTGCCGCGGGCCACCTGGCGGGGCAGGGGGGCCATGCCGCAGTTGGTGCACGGGTAGAGCTTGTCGGCATCCACGAACTGCAGGGCCTTGCGCAGGGTGGCGGCGACTTCCTCGGGGGTTTCGACGGCATGGTTGGCCACGTCGATCGCACCGACCATCACCTTCTTGCCGCGGATGAGTTCGATCAGCTCCATCGGCACATGGGAGTTGTGGCATTCCAGCGAGACGATATCGATGCTGGATTTCTGCAGCTTCGGGAAGGCCTCTTCATACTGGCGCCACTCTGAGCCCAGGGTCTTTTTCCAGTCGGTGTTGGCCTTGATGCCGTAGCCGTAGCAGATATGCACGGCGGTTTCGCACTTGAGGCCTTCGATGGCGCGTTCCAGGGTGGCGACGCCCCACTCGTTCACTTCATCGAAGAACACGTTGAAGGCGGGCTCGTCGAACTGGATGATATCGACCCCGGCAGCTTCCAGCTCCCTGGCCTCCTGGTTGAGAATCTTGGCGAACTCCCAGGCGAGTTTTTCGCGGCTTTTGTAATGGTTGTCGTACAGCGTATCGATCATGGTCATCGGGCCAGGCAGGGCCCACTTGATCGGCTGGTCGGTTTGCCCGCGCAGGAACCTGGCGTCCTCGACGAACACCGGTTTCGGCCGGGCAACAGCCCCCACCACGGTCGGTACGCTTGCGTCGTAGCGGTCGCGAATTCTGACGGTTTCGCGCTTTTCGAAATCAACGCCGCTCAAGTGCTCGACAAAGGTGGTGACGAAGTGTTGGCGGGTTTGCTCGCCATCACTGACGATATCAATACCGGCGTGCTGCTGTTCTTGCAGCGCCAGGCGCAGGGCATCTTGTTTGCCTTCGAGCAGAACTTCGTCTTGCAACTTCCAGGGCGACCAAAGGGTTTCGGGTTGTGCCAGCCAGGACGGTTTCGGCAAGCTGCCGGCAGTGGAAGTGGGGAGCAGTTTTTTCATGGGGTGGCCTTATTATTCCGGGCGGTTCAGGCTGCGTATCGGGCGGACCATTGCTCAAGTATCGAGTGGTAAGGCTTGATAAAGTGTTCTTCGGCAAACTTGCCCTGCTCGATGGCCAGCCGGCTGCGCTCCTCGCGGTCGTAGACAATGCGGGTCAATGAATAGTCTTGATGCTGCAGGCTGGGCTGGTAGCACTTCCCGGCGGCAGAGTTGGCATTGTAGATTTCCGGGCGGTAGATCTTCTGGAAAGTGTCCATGGTGCTGATGGTGCTGATCAGTTCCAGGTCGGTGTAGTCACCCAGCAAATCGCCGGAAAAATAAAACGCCAGCGGCGCAACACTGTTCGGCGGCATGAAGTAACGCACCTTCAGGCCCATTTTTTCGAAGTATTCGTCGGTCAGCGAATAGGCATCCTGCTGGTATTCAAAGCCCAGCACCGGGTGCTGGTTGGCCGTGCGCTGATAGGTCTTGCTGCTCGACACGCTCAGGCAAATGACCGGCGGTTTGGCGAAGTGAGCGTGATACGTGGCTGAATTGACGAAGCGTTTGAACAGCTTGCCATGCAGCTCGCCAAAGTGCTCCGGGGTACTGAACGCAGGTTGGTTTTGATTGTGTTCCAGCAGCCGCACGCTGAAGTCATAGTCGCGTACGTAGGATGAAAAGTTATTACCCAGCATGCCTGGAATACGCGTGCCGGTATTGCGGTCGATAATCTGTGTTTTCAAGAGCTCGATCAGCGGCAGGCTGTCATCACGGCTGCCGGTACTGATAGTCATTGCCACCGAAATGATTTCCAGCGCGACGCTGTAACGCTCGCCCTTGGGGTTGTCCCAATGCGCCAAGGCATTGAAGCGGTTGTTAATCATCTGCAAGGTGTTGCGCAAGTTTTGCTGGCGGTTCGCGCCCCTCGCCAAGTTGGCGAAGTTGGTGGTGATGCGGGTATTTTCGGCCGGCTGATAATCCTCGTCGAAGCGAATGCTTTTGATGGAAAAATCAAAGTCCTTGTTCATCATGGCAGTGCGCTCCACTTGAATATTCATCAGCTCAAACAATGGGGCGCAGTGTAGGTTGAGGGGTACTCGGGGGGAACTGAATTGATTTCACAGAACCTTTAGCCCTGTTCATGCGGGGGGGGCAGCATCACGCCAAAGTCGGACGTGGCGCAGCATTCAGGTAAGCTCAACCCCCGCCTCACACTTCACCCGCAAAGGAGCTGCCCCATGCAAAACACGATCGACACAGTGGTCTTCGACCTGGGCGGTGTGTTGGTCGACTGGAACCCGCGCCACCTGTACCGCAAGCTCTTTGCCGGCGATGAAGCTGCCATGGAGGCGTTCCTGGCAAACGTCTGCAATGCGGCCTGGAACGAACGCCAGGACCGCGGCCGGCCATGGTCCCAGGCCATCGCCGAAGCCATCGCCGCACACCCCGGCCACAAGCCCCACATTCGCGCCTACCGCGAGCGCTGGGACGAAATGCTCGCCGGCGCGCTCGACGGCACCGTGCAGGTGCTGGACGAGTTGCATGGCGCAGGTGTCAGGCTGATCGCCCTGACCAACTGGTCGGCGGAGACCTTTCACTACGCTGAGGCGCGCTTCGCGTTCCTGAAGCAGTTCGAGGGCATCCTGGTCTCCGGCCAGGAGGGCTTGATGAAGCCTGAGCCGGAAATCTTCCAGTTGCTGCTGAACCGCTACGGGCTCAGTGCGCCAAGCACGCTGTTCATTGATGACGTGCAGAAGAACGTCGATGTGGCGGTGGAGCAGGGCATGCAGGCCATTCGTTTCATTGACCCTGTGCAGTTGCGCGCTGCCTTGCACGGGCTTGGCCTCCCGGTGGCCCAGGCGCGCGGATGAACGACGGCAGGCGGCTGATGCCGAAGCGCGCCGAGGCCCCTGTGGGAGCAACTGTCTTGCTGATGATCTTGAAGCGGGCGTGATTCCTGTGGGAAGCGGCCTTGTGTCGCGATGGGCTGCGCAGCAGCCCCCGGAACTGAGCATCACGCAAAATTGCCGGGGGCTGCTGCGCAGCCCATCGCGACACAAGGCCGCTTCCCACAGGGCCGCGGTGCATCTGCGGAGACTAGTTTCCTGTGCGACAGCGCAGCCCGACGGGCGGGCTGATCTCCTACAGCGCCTGGTTCACACCCCCTGACGGAAAAACCCGCGCAAATGCTCGACGAAAAACGCCACCTTCGCCGACAGGTTCAAGCGCTCCAGGTACACCGCATAAATATCCGCAGGCGGCGTCTGCCAGTCCGCCAGCACCTCCACCAGCCGCCCGCTCTGCAGGTGCTGGTGCAGGTTCCACTCGGCGCGCATCAGGATGCCCTGGTCGTCCAGCGCCCAGTTCAGCGCCACCTCGCCATCGTTGGTGCTCAGCCGCCCGGCCACCTTCACCGTCTCGCTCTGCTTGCCGCGGCTGAACCGCCACAGCCCGAACGCCGCGTCGTTCTGGCGCAGCACGATGCAGTCGTGCTGCGCCAGGTCCTTCGGTGCCTGGGGCGTGCCGAACGCGGCAAGGTAGGCCGGGGTGGCGCACAGCCGCCGGCGGTTGGCGGCGATGCGGCGGGCAATCAGCCGTGAGTCGGGCAGCTCGCCAAAGCGGATGGCCACATCGATGGCATCGTCCGGCAGGTTGATCGGCCGGTCGCTCAGGTGCAGTTGCACCTCCACCTCCGGGTAGCGCCGGGCGAACGAGGCGATGGCCGGGGCCACGTGGGTGCGGCCAAAACCCAGCGGCGCATTGACCCGCAGCAAGCCCTTGGGCTCGGCCCGGCTGCTGGATACCTGGCGCTCCATCTCTTCGATTTCTTCAAGAATGCGCCGGGCGTTGACCAGGTAGGTCTCGCCCTCGGCGGTCAGGCTGATGCTGCGGGTGGTGCGGTTGAGCAGGCGCACGCCCAGGCGCTGCTCCAGCTGGGCCAGGCGCTTGGAAACCGCAGGCGGGGTGAGGTTCAGCTCCCGGGCTGTGGCGGCAAGGCTGCCCACGCGCACCAGCTGGGTGAAGAAGGCCAGTTCCGACACCGGGTTCATTGGTAACTCCAGGGAAACAATGATGTGAATTCGATTGTATTACAGCAATCCAGAAAAACCATTAACGTTCGCTTGCCTGATTAACCACAAAAAAACCGGGCTATTCAGCTGCCTGCCTGGCAAGCCCGCACCGCCACTCAATCCGACCCACAACAATAATTCGGAGACGGCAATGGCCAAGCGCTACCTTGGAAAACTCTACGTACAAGTGCTCATCGGGGTGACCCTGGGCATCCTGCTCGGGCTGTTCTGGCCCCACATCGGCGTCGACCTCAAGCCCTTGGGCGATGCCTTCATCAAACTGATCAAGATGGTCTTCGCCCCGGTGATCTTCGCCACCGTGGTGCTGGGCATCGCCAAGATGGAAAACATGAAAGAGCTCGGCCGTGTCGGCTCGCGAGCGTTGATTTATTTTGAAGTGTTGTCCACCTTCGCCCTGGTGCTCGGGCTGCTGGTGGTCAACCTGGTGCAGCCGGGGCAGGGCATGAACGTCGATGCCGCCACCCTCGACATCAAGAGCATCGAGACCTATACCGCAGCCGCCGCGCAGGGCACTGGTGGCTTCACCGACTTCTTGCTGCAGGTGATTCCGGCCAGCGTCACCGACGCCCTGGCCAAGAACAACATCCTGCAGATCCTGTTGTTCTCGACCCTGTTCGGCATCGCCCTGGCGCACCTCGGCCCGCGCGGCAAGCCTGTGGTGGACGTGCTCGAAAGCTTCTCCCACGGCATGTTCCACATTGTCGGCATGGTCATGCGCCTGGCGCCGCTGGCCGCCTGCGGGGCGATGGCTTTCACCGTCGGCAAGTACGGCCTGGGCTCGATCGTCTCGCTGGGCAAGCTGGTCGCCACCATGTACCTGACCTGCTTCATGTTCGTGGTGATTGTGCTGGGCTTCATCGCACGCCTGTCGGGCTTCAGCCTGTGGAAGTTCCTCAAGTACCTCAAAGAAGAGCTGTTCACCGTGCTCGGCACCAGCTCGTCGGAGTCGGTAGTGCCGCAGCTGATGACCAAGCTGGAGCGGGCCGGGGTATCCAAACCCGTGGTTGGCCTGGTGATCCCCTCGGGGCTGACCTTCAACCCCGATGGCCAGTGCATCTACTACACCATGGCCGCGATCTTCATCGCCCAGGCCACCAACACCCCGCTCAGCCTGATGGACCAACTGATCGTGCTCGGCGTGCTGCTGCTCACCTCCAAGGGCTCGGCCGGGGTCACCGGCTCTGGCTTCATCACCTTGGCCGCCACCCTGGCGACCATGGACAAGATCCCGGTGGCCGGCATGGTCCTGTTGCTGGGGGTGGACCGCTTCATGTCCGAGGCCCGTGCCATCACCAACACCATCGGCAACGCCGTCGGCACCGTGGCCATCGCCCGCTGGGTCGGCGCCCTCGACCAGCAGCGCCTGCACCAGGTGCTCGACGGCCAGCCCGAACCACAGCCCGAACCGCCGGCCAGCGCGCCAGCCCTTACCCGTAACGCCTGACCAACGCCTTGTGATGCAAAGAGGAGATAACAACGTGGAAACCACACTCGACAAAGACGCCGCCGTAGACAACCTCACCGACGTGCTGGCCAAGTTCACCGCCTACATCGGCAAGCGCCTGCCCAGGGACGTGAAGGCCAAGACCGCCAAGCTGCGCGCCGCCGAAACCAACCCGCTGGCCATCGCCGTGTACGACTCGATGGCCGACAACCAGGAATACGCCGACAAGCTCAACCGCCCCAGCTGCCAGGACACCGGGGTGATCCAGTACTTCATCAGCGCCGGCGCGCGCTTCCCGCTGCTGGGCGAGATGGAGGGCATCCTCGAAAACGCCACCAAGGAAGCCACCGTGCACGGGCCGCTGCGCCACAACGCGGTAGAGACCTTCATCGAGAAGAACACCGGAACCAACACCGGCTCGAAGATCCCGTGGCTGGATTGGGAAATCATCCCCGACGCCGACTACGCCATCGTCGATGTGTACATGGCCGGTGGCGGCTGCACCTTGCCGGGCTCGGCCAAGGTGCTGATGCCGGGGCAGGGCTACGAAGGGGTGACCGAGTTCGTCTTCGACGTGATCACCTCGCGCGGGGTCAACGCCTGCCCGCCGCTGTTGGTGGGTGTGGGGGTTTCGACCTCGGTGGAAACCGCGGCGCGCCTGTCGAAAAAGGCCATCTTGCGTGAGGTGGACTCCAGCCACCCCAACGAAAGCGCGGCCATGATGGAGAAGCTGCTGGAAGAGGGCCTGAACGAAATCGGCATCGGCCCCCAGGGCCTGACCGGCAACAGCAGCGTGATGGGGGTGAACATCGAGTCTTCGGCGCGCCACCCCTCGACCATCGGCGTGGCCGTGTCCACCGGCTGCTGGGCGCACCGGCGCGGCAAGATCCGCATCAATGCCGACCTGACCTACGACATCCTTTCCCACGAAGGTGTGACCCTGTGAACAGCCCTGTGAAAAAAATCATCAACACCCCCATCAGCGACGAAGACCTGGCCGGCCTGAACGTAGGCGATGTGGTCTACCTCACCGGCCAACTGGTGACCTGCCGCGACGTGGCCCACCGCCGCCTCATCGAGCTCGGCCGCGAGCTGCCGGTAGACCTGCGCGGCGGCGCGATCTTCCACGCCGGCCCCATCGTCAAGAAGAAGGACGACGGCAGTTTCGAGATGGTCTCCATCGGCCCCACCACCAGCATGCGCATGGAAAAGTTCGAAAAGCAGTTCATCGAGCAGACCGGCGTCAAGCTGATCGTCGGCAAGGGCGGCATGGGCCCGGAAACCACCACCGGCTGCCTTGAGAACAAGGCCGTGCACGCGGTGTTCCCCGGAGGCTGTGCGGTACTGGCGGCCACCCAGGTGGAGGAGATCGAGCGCGCCGAATGGCAGGACCTGGGCATGCCCGAAACCCTCTGGGTGAACCGCGTGCGCGAGTTCGGGCCGCTGATCATCTCGATCGACACCAAGGGCAACAACCTGTTCGAGCAGAACAAGGCCCGCTTCAATGAACGCAAAGGTGCGGTGATCGAGAAGATCAACAGCCAGGTGCGCTTTATCAAGTAAGCCTGTAGGAGCGGCCTTGTGCCGCGAAAGGGGCCGCTCCTACAGGGATTTCGCTCGCTTCATCATCCCAACTCGCCACGCTGGCCTCACCGGCCCGATCGAAATACCATTGATGCACATTTTCGATCAAACCCACGGGGGCCACTGCGGTGAGCATCAACTTCGACCTCAACGACCTGCAGGCCTTCCGCGCCGTGGTCGAGCAAGGCAGCTTTCGCCGCGCCGCCGACGCCATCCGCATCACTCAGTCAGCCTTGAGCCGGCGTATCGAAAAGCTCGAGTCGGCGCTGGGCGTCAAACTGCTCGAACGCACCACCCGCAAGGTTTCGCTGACCAACGTCGGGCGCGCCTTCCTGCCGCAAGTCGAGCGGCTGCTCGACGACCTCGACCTGGCCCTGCTCAGCGTCGGTGACGGCGGCGCGCTGCGCACCGGCAGCCTGACCATCGCCTGCGTGCCTTCGGCCGCCTATTACTTCATGCCCGATGCCATCCGCAGCTTCCACGGCCAGTACCCGCGCATCAAAATCCACCTGTTCGACGCCTCGGCCAACGAAGTCAGTGCTGCAGTCGCTTCAGGCGAGGCGGATTTCGGCCTGAGTTTTACCGGCAACCTGGCGCCGGAAATCGAATTCAGCCCGCTGCTGGAGGAACGCTACGTGATGGCGTGTCGCAAGGACCACCCGCTGGCCGGGCAGGCGCAGGTGACCTGGGCGCAGGTGTGCGAGCACGACTTCATCACCCTGGGGCGCTCGTCGGGTAACCGGCTGGTGCTGGACCGGGCGCTGGCCGGCGTTACGGCGGGCCGCGAGAGCGTGTGCGAGGCGCGCCATGTGACCACGGTGCTGGGCCTGGTGGAGGCGGGGTTGGGGGTGGCGGCGGTGCCGTCGATCGCCATGCCGGGGCCGGCGCACCTGGTGTTGACCCAGGTGCCGCTGGTGGAGCCCGAGGTGCGCCGGCAGATGGGCCTGCTCAAGCGCCGCGGGCGTACCTTGACACCGGCGGCGCTGGAGATGGAGCGGTTGATCCGCGAGTTGCCCGGCACCTTAGCGCGGAACTGAATCCAGCCCGGTGGCGCGCACGTCGTTCTGCACGGCAGGGGAGGCCAGGTAGTCGAGCAGTTGCTTCGCCTCGGCCGGGTGCTCGGCGCCGGTGGGGATGCCGGCAGCGAAGCGGGTGACCGATTGCAGTTCTTCCGGCAGCTTGCCCACATAAGTCACGCCCGGCACCGGCAGCAACTCCGCGACCTGCTGCAGGCCAACCTGGTACTGCCCCCTGGCCACTTCACCGGCCACCGGCACGCGCTCGACCATGGTGCTCTTGGCGGCAAGCTGCGGCTGGATGCCCAGCTTGCTGAACAACTCGTTCTGCACGTAAACGCCGCTGGCGCTGTCGGAGTAGGCCACCGATTTTGCCGCCAGCAGGGTCTTTTTCAGCTCGGCGGCGGTGCCGATGGCCGGCTTGGGCTGGCCCTGTTTCACCACCAGGCCGATGCGCGAGTCGGCCAGTTCCACCCGCGAGGCGGGGTCGACCTTGCCCTGCTTGATCAGCTCGTCCAGGGCATAGCCGACCATGATCACCACGTCGGCGTGTTCGCCCCGGGCCAGGCGGTTGGGGATGGCCTGCGGCGCCTTGCCCATGGACGGGCCGAGCACGGTGGTCAGGGTATCGCCGCTGCGCGCCGCGTACTGCGGGCCGAGGCGCTGGTAGGCGGCGGTGAAGCCGCCGGAGGTCATCACGGTCAGCTCGGCGGCCTGGGCCAGGCCGCAACAGGCGGCCAGGGCGAGGGTGAGCAGGGGTTTGAAAGAGTGCGGCATGGGCATGTCCTTTGAAGGGGGCTAGTTTTCTGTAGGAGCCGGCTTGCCGGCGATGCAGGCGGCGCGGTGGCTGGCACCGGCTTTGCCGGTGATCGCCGGCAAGCCGGCTCCTACAGGGAAGGCATCACGCGGTGACAGGGGCCTTGGTGGCCAACCGGCGATACAGCACAAAGGTCGCGCAGAACGCGCACAGCGCGGCGAACATCAGCCAATACGCCGGGGCCGCTTTATCGCCGGTCTCGTGAATCAGCCAGGTGGAAATCGCCGGGGTGAACCCGCCGAACACCGCCGTTGCCAGGCTGTAGGCCAGGGAGAAGCCCGCCACCCGCACCTGCACCGGCATGATTTCGGTCAGCGCCGGGATCATCGCGCCGTTGTACAGGCCATACAGGAACGAGAACCACAGCAGCACTTCAAGCATGTGCCCGAAGCTCGGCGCCTGGGCCAGGAACGACAGCGCAGGGTAAGCGCTCAGCACGGTCAGCGCCGACATCGCCACCAGCAGCGGCTTGCGCCCGTAGCGGTCGCTGAGGATGCCGCCGATCGGCAGCCAGGCGAAGTTCGACACGCCCACCAGCAAGGTGACGATCAACGCATCGCTGGTGCTCAGTTGCAGCACGGTCTTGCCGAAGGTCGGCGCGTACACGGTGATCATGTAGAACGCCGTCGTGGTCATGGCCACCATCAGCATGCCCAGCAGCACTACGCCGGCGTTGGCGAACAGGGTGGCGAGCACTTCTTTCATGTTCGGGCGGTGCTTGCGTGCGCTGAACTCTTCGGTTTCCTGCAGGTTGCGGCGCAAGATGAAGATCATCGGGATGATCAGGCAGCCCAGGGCAAACGGCACGCGCCAGCCCCAGTCGGCGATTTCGGCCGCTGTCAGCCACTGGTTCAGGCCAAAGCCCAGGGCTGCGGCGACGACAATCGCCACCTGCTGGCTGGCGGACTGCCAGCTGGCATAGAAGCCCTTGCGCCCGGGGGTGGCCATTTCGGCCAGGTACACCGACACGCCACCCAGCTCGGCACCAGCCGAGAAGCCTTGCAGCAGGCGCCCCAGCAACACCAGCGCCGGCGCCCACAGGCCGATGCTGGCGTAGCCGGGCACCAGCACGATCAACAATGTACCGCAGGCCATGATCGCCAGGGTCACGATCAGGCCCTTGCGCCGGCCTACGTCGTCGATATAGGCGCCCAGCAGCACCGCGCCCAGCGGGCGCATCAAAAAGCCCGCGCCAAAGGCGGCGAAGGTCATCATCAGCGAGGCGAATTCGTTGGCGGCAGGGAAGAAGGCAGCGGCAATGTGGGTGGCATAGAAGCCGAACAGGAAGAAGTCGAACTGTTCGAGGAAGTTCCCGGAAGTAACCCGGAACACCCGACTGGCCTTGGAGGTGCCCGCAGGCGCCGGATGGGTAGGCAGACTCATGGTGTATCTCCAGCGTTTTTTAAAATTTGTAAGTGCTTGTTACGCAGATTCTCGACCAAAGTGGCGTTGAGGATAATCGTTGTTTTCTCATCAATTGATGCGCATATGCGATCAATCCATGGGCGAGGGTGGTATTGGCGGGCGGACTCGGGCATAACACCGGCCTGGGTTTTCAGCGGTAAGGAACGGTCAAGCGATGGGTTTTCTAAAGCGGGTAAAGGGGCTTTTTGCCAAGCCCGAAGTGGCGCCTCGGGCATGGCCGGGGCCGGCAGAAATCGACGAATTGCTGGGTTACCTGCCGCTGCTGTACCCGGGCGGGTTGGCGATCCGTACCAGCGAAGTGCACGGCGATAACCCGTGGCCTGTGTACCTGCCGGTGGTGACGGACTTCTTTGCCGTGCTTGCGCGTGATTGCTGGCAGGACCTGGGCTACAGCATCGAGGCCGGGCATGCTGTGCGCGATGACCCTGCACGCCTCGACCAGGCGGACTTGGCCCAACTGCGCCGCCAGCTCACCTATTGCTGCCGGGGAGAGCGGTTTTGCGACGGCCACTGGCGCGCGATGATCGAACAGGGGCATGTGCTGCGGATTCTGCGGCGGCTGGAGCAGTTGCGTTAGCAGGCCTGGCCCCTGCAGGTACAACACAGCCCGGAAGGTTATACGGTCATGTGGGAAGCGGCCTTGTGTCGCGATGGGCTGCGCAGCAGCCCCGGCAATTTCGAATAGGGCTTAGAGCTTGGGGCCGCTTCGCAGCCCATCGCGACACAAGGCCGCTTCCCACAGGGCTTAGCGCAATCACCCGCTATGTGCCGCAGGCAATACAAGAATGCCTAGACCGGCTCGAACCGTTCACAGGTATTCATCCGCACCCCGCGCAACTTTGCCGTGCGCTGATGCATGGCATGCAGCCCCTCGGCGAAGTAGCCGACCAGCAGCGTACGCCGCCGCCCGCCGTCGATATTCAGGCTGCCGCCGTGCACCAGGTCGACGTCGAACACCAGTACATCCCCGGCACGCCCGTTCAATTGCACGGCCCCGGACTCATCGGCGAAATCGAACGCAGGCTCGCCCGGCTTGGGCCTGTGGCTCGCCGGCACGATGCGCGTGGCGCCATTGCCCGGCCCGTAGTCGTCCAGGTACACCAGCGCCGTAACGCTATCCCCTGGGCGCTCAACCGACAGGTCACGGTGCAACTGCTGGTGGCCACCACCGGCCAGCGGCTCGCGGCCTTCTACCTGTGCCAGGAAAAAGCGCTCGCCGATCAGCGCGCCCACCACCTCCAATAGCGCCGGCAGGCGGCACAGGGCCTGCACGGTGGGGTCGTGGTCCAGTTGCGAATGGCGCCAGTCCTGGCCACGCGGTGCGGGCCACTGGTCGGAGGGGAGGTAGTGGGTGTCGAAGGTGTGGCGCAGGGTGTCGAGCCACTCGGGCGGGACCGCCCCGCGCAGCAGGGCATAGCCGTTTTGGTGCAGGTGGTCGCGGTCGATCATGGCAGGCCCGGAGGGTTGGTGGCATCGGGCCATGGTAGAGCGGCGGCAGAGGCAGGTAAACCTGTGGGAGCAATTGTCTTGGGTCGCCTGCACAGGCCCCAGGCAAACCCGCAGGCTCAGAAGCTCGCCTTCAGCGCCTTGCGGTAAAAATCGAACGCATCCCGCGCGCCCTGGATGGCGGCGTGCTTCTGTGCATCGGTGATATCCAGCCCGTCCAGCAGGGCAACGAATTGGCGCCAGTGCAGGCCGCGCCCGTCCGGGTGGGCGGCCAGGTGGCGGGCGCCGTGGCTTTCGCTCAGGCCGATCAGCTGGCTTTGCTTGAACAAAAACGCCGCACCCAGGTTGGAGCCTTCGCTGCAGTACAGCCAGCCGATGGCGTGCCAGGCATCCGGCGGCTGCACGGCCTCAGGCTTGGCCGGCACGGCCAGGCCCAGGTCGCGCAGGTCGACGCACACTGCCTGGTAGCGCGGCAGTTCGCGCAGGCCCGGCAGCAGCAGGTTCAGTTGCGCCTGTTCATACAGCGCGTCAATGGCACCGTGAAAGGTGTGCTGCAGGCGCAGGAAGCAGCCATAGCGCTCCAGGCTTTCGAACGGGCGGGCGCCCATCACCAGGTTGTCGACGCTGTCGTGGTCGCTGCTGGAGCCGGCTTTGAGTTGCTTGCTCAGGGGCAGTTCGGGGCTGGCTTGGAGAATCGCGTTCATGGTCAGGTTCCGGGCAATTTCAGGTTGCCAGCATGATGGTCAGCGCCAGCGTACAGGACAATTGGCGGTTCATTAAGAATGCTTAACTCGCTGCGTGTCGCGGTCCTTGCCGGCTCTCAATAGAACAAACTACAACGTATTGATTTAACACGGTCCCTGTGGGAAGCGGTCTTGTGTCGCGATGGGCTGCGCAGCAGCCCCGGCAATTCTGCATGAGGCCGAGACCTTGGGGCCGCTTTGCGGCCCATCGCGACACAAGGCCGCTTCCCACAGAGACCGTGGCGCATCTGCGAGATCAGTTCTCTGCGCGACAGCGCAGCCCGAAGGGCTGGGTTAAAAGGCCGACTCGCGAATCACCACCACCAGCGCCCGGCGCAGTGCCTGCAGCAGCGGGCTGCGGGCGCTGCCGGTGATGATAGCCGTGCCGCGCAAGGTCGTCAGGTCGCCGTCAAGCTGGCCCACTGGGCTGAGCAACACCCGGTACAGCGCCTGCTCGGGCTCGGGCACCTGCTGCTGGTCGAGCTTGGCGGCGATCGCGCCCTGGTACACCGAGGCCAGCTCCGGCGCCGAGGTGAGCTTGCGGGTGGCGGTCTGGCTGATGTCGTCCACTTTCAGCCGCAGCCGCGCGCGGCCGGCGTCCTCGGGCACGAACCAGGCCTCGGCGCCGGCCTGCAGGCGCTCGCGGTCGGCCTCGGTGACGAAGGCTTCCACCCGCAGCTTGCGCTCATCCACCAGGGTGCCCAGCCACTCGCCCGCCGGCAGCCATTCGCCCGCAGCCAGCGGCTCGGCCAGGTCGGCCAGACGCCCGGCAAAGGGCGCGCGCACCTGCAACTGGGCCAGCTGGTCGTGCAGTGCCTGGCGCCGTTGCAGGGCAATGCGCAGTTCATCCTGGGCCACGGCCTGGCGTGCTGCCCCTTCGCTGGCGCGCACCTGCAGGCTGCCTTGCTGGCGCAGCAGGGCGATTTCCTGCTCGAGCCGCGCCAGGTCATGGGCCAGCTGCGGCGAGCTTAAGCGGAACAACGGCTGGCCGGCCTGCACCGGCTCGCCGGGGCGCGCCTCGATGGCCTGCAACTGGGCGTCGGCCGGGGTTACCAGAATGGCCTGGCGCTCGGCCCGCAGCAGCGCCGGGGCATCGATGCGGCTGCTCCACGGCAGTACCGCCAGGGTCAGGCCCACGGCCAGCAGGCCGGCGCTCATCAGGGTGTTGCGGTTCATGCGGTAGTCCTTGCGGCGTTGGTGCCAGTGGCGCAGCTCCTGCCAGATCGGCCGCAGGATGAAGTGCACGATCTCGACCAGAAACAGCAGCACGCCGAGCAGCTTGAAGGCGAAGTGATAGACCAGCAGGGCGATGCCCATGAACAGGAAGAAGCGGTACACCCAGGTGGCGAAGGCATAGCCCAGCAGCACCCGGTGCAGCCAGGGCTCGAAATACTCCGGGCGCGGGTCGCCCAGCCCGAACAGCGCCTCGCGAAGGCGCCAGCGCGCCAGGGCGAAGGCGCGCTCCTGCAGGTTGGGCACATCCAGCAGGTCGGCGAACAAAAAATACCCGTCAAAGCGCATCAGCGGGTTGAGGTTCACCGCCAGGGTGAGAATCCAGGTGGTGCTGGCCAGCATGAATGCAGCGCTGCGCAGCGGGCCGTCGGGCAAGAAGCTCCAGGCCAGGGTGGCCCAGGCCGCCAGGCACAGCTCCACGCCCATGCCGGCGGCGCCGATGGCCAGGCGCTGATGGCGCCGGGACAGGCGCCAGGCACCGCTGGCGTCGGTGTACAGCACCGGCCACAGCACCAGAAAGGCCACCCCCATGGTCGGCACCCGGCAGCCGAAATGCTTGCACGCATAAGCGTGGCCGAACTCGTGCAGCACCTTGCTCAGGCTCAAGGTGCAGGCCGCCAGCAGCGCGCCTTCCAGGCTGAAGAAGTGCAGGAAGGTGTGGGTGAAGCTGTCCCACTGGCGGGCCGCCAGGTACAACCCCAGCAGCGCGGCCAGCAGGGTGGCGATGACGAAGCCCTGGCCGAACACCTGGCGCACCCGGGGCAGGGTGCGGGTCAAGAACGCATCCGGGCGCAGCAGCGGGATGCGGATCGACAAGTAGTTCTTCATCAGCCAGCCGGCCCAGCCGGTGGCCCCGGCCTCGCTGCGCTGGCGCAGCTCGTCCATGGCCGTTTCGCCGGCCACGTCCACCAGTTGCTGGGCCCGCAGAAACTGCGCGAACTGCTCCACCTCCTGGCTTTGCATGGCCAGGGTGGTGGACTGGCTGACGGCCGAGGCCACCGCCTCGGCGCTGCCCTTGGGCCAGTGGCTGAGCATTTCGGCCTCGGGCCAGCCGATGCGGTAGAAGCGCCCGCGCGCCGGGTCTTCGAGGGTCCAGCTGGGCGAGCCGTCCCGCGAACGCGGGCCCGGGTGCAGGCGTAGGCTGCGGCGCAGAACCGGCAGGCGTGCCTGGCCGGGTGGCAGGGGCAGGGCAGCTGCGTCCATCACCACCCCAGGTACACACGGGCTGCGGCCAGCGGCCGGCGCAGCAGGTAGTTGAACAGCAAGGTGCGTTCGCCATACAGCTTGGCGGTGCCTTTCAGGCCCACCCGCAGGCGCGCATCGTCTTCGCTGAAGGCCGCTTGCAGGCGGTAGGCCATGGTCCCG
Organism: Pseudomonas xanthosomatis; assembly: GCF_019139835.1. Classification (NCBI taxonomy): domain Bacteria; kingdom Pseudomonadati; phylum Pseudomonadota; class Gammaproteobacteria; order Pseudomonadales; family Pseudomonadaceae; genus Pseudomonas; species Pseudomonas xanthosomatis. Next base: position 2,949,369 of record NZ_CP077075.1, read on the forward strand.
TCGCTACCCGGTGTGGCGCGGTAGCCGTGGCGCTGCAGGGTGGCCAGCAGCGGGCTGCCGGGCTGGCTGTTGAGGAACAGGCGCACCTGGGCGCCGGGCGCCAGGGCAATGGCGTCGGCCACCGGCAGCTGCACCTCCAGGCGTGCATCGTGGGGGTCGGCCACCTGCATGATGCGCTCGCCCAGTGACACCGGGCGGCCGATCCAGTCGCTGGGGTCGTCGAAAATCGCCACGCCGTCGCGCGGGGCCAGCATCAACGAACGCTCAAGGTTGCCGTCCAGGTAATCGACATCGGCGCGGGCCTGGTCGCGGCGGGTCTGCAATTCGGCCAGTTGGGCCTTGGCGCGTTCATCGAACAGCGCCTGCTGGCGTGCCTGGCGCAACTGCGCCTCGGCGGCGGTGAGGGTTTGCCGGGCGCTTTCCAGGCGGCTGTCCAGCTCGCGGCGGTCCAGTTGCACCAGTGGCTCGCCCTGGCGCACGGCCTGGTTGGGCTGCACCAGAATGCGCTCGACCACCGCCTGCAACGGTGCGCGCAGTACCGCCGGGTCCCGGGCGACGATCTCGCCGGGTGCGAGCACGCTCTGGCGCACCGGTAGCACGGCCAGCACCAGCAGTGCTGCAGCGATGGCCAGCACGGCCTTGCGCGGGCGATGGCGCAGGCGCTGCAAAAGGGGTGGGCGGCGGCTGCCTTGCAGGCCGGCCCAGGCGTGGGCGCCGGCGTCTTGCAGCAGTTGCAGCAGGGCCAGCTCGGCGGTGCCGGGGGCGCGCTGGCAACTGAACAGCAGCGCCCCCAGCCACTGCCCGTCGCGCCGGCGCAGGGGCAGCCACAATAGCTGCGCGGCCAGGTATTCCGGCCACTGGCTGCGCTCTTGCGCTGGCGCATCGGCGCTGCTAAGTACCCGCGTTTCACCCGCCCAGGGCTGGGTTTGCCAGTGCTCGCACAGGCGCCCCAGCCACAGCACGAAAGGCGCGTTGGCCTCGACCTGGGACAACCCCGAGCAGTGGCTTACCCCCGCGCCGTCGGCCTGCCACAGCAGGGCCTCTTGATAGTCGAACAGCTGGCGGGTGTCGTTGACCAGCAAGAAGCCAAGGCCGCTGAGGTCGGCTTCGCCACGCACCCGCCGCTCCAGTTGCAGCAGCAGCGCCATGCGCTCGGCACGCTTGTCCCGCGCGGGCGTCACGGCAGCGTTCACGAACCGGCCCCCGGCGGCGCCAGTAGCGCCACGCCGCTCATGCCCGGCAGCAGCGCCGAGGTGTCGCCGGTGATGCGCGCGAACACCTTAAGCGACTGGCTGACCGGGTCGATGGCCGCGCCCAGGCGTTCAACCTGTGCGCTATAGCGCTGGCCGGTCTCGTCCAGTTGCACCGCAAAGGCCTGGCCGGGCTTGAGCCAGCCCAGCCAGCTGGAGGGCACGATCAGCTCCAGCTGGTACACGCTGTCGTCATAGATGGCCAGCAGCTCGGTGCCTTCGGCCACGTGCTGCCAGCGCTGCACCATGCGCTGCGATACGCGCCCGGCAAACGGCGCGTTGAGCGTGCAGCGCCCGAGCATGGCCCGGCCCACGCCGCTCTCGGCCTGGGCAATGGCCATGTCGGCGCGGGCCTGGGTGACCTCGCTCTGGCTGATCGACTCCAGCGCATCGAGCTTGCGCGCCACTTCGAGCTTTTTCTGCGCCCCGGCCAGCGCCGCCTGGCTGCGGCTGAGCTGGGCTTTTTGCACCGAGCAGTCGAACGCCGCCAGGCGCTGGCCCTGCTTGAACGTGTCGCCTTCCTTCACGTCCAGCTCCACCAGCTTGCCGCCGATCTCGCTGGACAGCACGGTCTGGCGGATCGGGCTGAGCTGCACGCGCAGCTCGCCGTTGTCACCTTCGGCCTGGGCGCGTTCGGCGGCCACCGCCACCAGGATCGCCAGCACGGCGGCCCACTTGCGTTGCCTAGCGGCCATTGGCGTGCTCCACCGGTACCAGCTCGGCACCGCGCAGCGAACCGAGGCTGTCCCACATGTCCAGGCGCACCACTTGCTGGCGCGGCGCCGGTGGCGGGGCGAGTGGGGCCGGTGCTGCCAGCGGCTTGGCGTAGGCCAGTTGCTGCGCGGCGGCAACGCCGGCCGGTACGCTGCCCTGGCCCTGGTTCAGGCGCACGCTGTTGGCGGCGATGGCCTGGCTCAACTGGGCGATGCCGGCACCGGCGATGCGCTCGGGCAAAGGGTCCAGCCCGGCGGCCTGGTACACCGCGCCATGAGCCACCTGCAGCTCGGCGTAGGCGCGGTCGCGGGTGCGCGTGGCCAGCACGGTTTCGGTGGCGGTGCGTACCCGCTCCAGGCGGCTTTGCGCCTGGCTGGCGTAGGCCCGCTCGCTTTGCTGGTAGATGCCGCGCTGTACCTGTTGCAGCTCGCTCGAGCGCTCGTACACCTGGCTGGAACGCTGGAACTCGCGCCAGGCCACGTTCACCTGGGTCAGCACGGCCATGCGCATGGCCTGGCGGCGCAGCTCGGCCAGTTGCTGGCGGCTCTCGCCGGTTTTTTTCACGGTGGGGTAGGCCAGCACGTTGAGCAGGTTCCAGCTCACCTGCATGCCAGCGTCAGCCCAGTGGTCGTTGACCAGAAAGCTGTTGCTGTCGTAGTTGCCGCCGACGAACAGGTTGGCCCCTGGCAGCAGCTTGAGCAATGCCGCGCGCGATTCCAGCACGGCATTGCGCGCCTGGTAACTTTCGCTGCGGATTTCCGGGCGCTGGATCATCGAGGTGACTTCCAGGTCGGCCAGGTTGTATGCCAGGGCCGGGCGCGCGTAGCTGCTTTCGGCGGGCGCGGCCAGGCTGAAGGCGGTGTTCGGCGGCAGGTTCATGAGGCTTGCCAGGCGCGCCTTGGCCACCGACAGCTCGCCGTCCACCACCTCCAGCTGGCGGATCATCTCCAGCAGGCTCTTCTGGTAGCGCAGCGAATCGATCGGCGCCTGCAAGCGCTGGCGCTCGCCCTCGCGGGCCTGCTCCAGGGCGCCACGGGCATCGCTCAGGGCTTGCTGCACCTGGGGTTGCAGGCGCTCGGCGCCGGCCGCCTGCCAGTAGGCTTCGCGCACCTGCTGGACGATGTCGGCCACCACCTTGCGCCGGGTTTCCTCGGCGGCCAGCACCTTGTTGGCCTGGGCCTTGGCGCTGAAGTAGCTGACGCCGAAATCGAGCACGTTCCACGACAGGCGCAGGCTGGCATCGCGGCTGCTGCGGTCGCTGCTGGTGGAGGGCTCCAGCGACTGCTGGCCGGTGGTTACCGATTCGCTGGACGAACCTGCCACGTTGTCGCGCCCGCGCCAGCCGGCGTTGGCTGCCAGCTGCGGCAGCAGGCTCAGGTTGGCGCCGCTCAGGGTGTTGTCTTCCAGCTGGCGCTGCATCAGGCCCACGCGCTGCTGCAGGTTGTACTTCACGGCGCGGGCCATGGCTTCTTCCAGACTGATCGGCCGGGTCACCGGCTCTTGCGCGGCGAACATGCTCTGGCGGTCGGCGTCGGACTCGGCCAGGCGCTGCTCGGTGCTCATCGGCTCGGGCTTCACGGCGCAGGCCGACAGGCCCAGGATGGCGCAGGCGATGGCCAGGCGCAGGGAGACGCGGTTGAAAGTCGTGCGGGTCATTTGGTCATGCGTCCTTGATGCATTCAGGCAATGTGTTGGAAGTCGTCGTTGGCCCATTCGCCCAGCTGTTGCAGCAGGTCCATGGCCTCGGTGTACAGGGAACCGCTGGCCTGCCGGCCGAGCTGCTGGCTGAGGGTTGCCGGCGCCTCGGCGGTGTCGGCGCGGGCCGGCTCCTGGCCCTGGGCGCGAATGTGCAGCGGCACGCGCTGTTCGCGGCCGTCGGCATCGCGCAGCACCAGGCTCAGGCGCACTTCGCCGTGGCGTTGCAGGTGGCGGCTGTCGATGCGGATTTCGCCGCTGCGGGCGTCGAAGGCGGCCCAGCTGGGTAGCGGCAGGCCGTTGGCCAGGGTCACCCGCTGCATGCTGGCGCTGTCGGCGACCTCCAGCGGCACGCGCAGGCTGACCCAGCGGCCATCGTGGTTGCCCAGCTCGACCTCGGCGCGCAGGGTCTTGCCGTCGAAGCGCAGCTGCTCGTTGGCCTCGCCCTGGAAGCCGGTGTCGGTGACGATGCGGTCGGCGTTGGCCAGTTGCGCAGCGAGGCTGTTGCGGTTGCTGGCCAGGCCGCCATCGTCGAGGCTGCTGTGGCGCACGCTCTCTGCGGCAGGCTGCAGGGCCGGTTCGCTGGTGATCTGCAGCGCGTTTGGCGCAGCTTCCTCCAGCTCGAACGGCGTGTTGCTGGCGGCCAGCGGCAGGGCGGTATCGCCGGTTGCGTTGATCACCGGCGCCACGCCGTCGTTGCTGGCCGGGCGCGCCACCACCAGGGTCAGGGTGACTTCGGTAACGCCGCCCTGGCCGTCGTCGGCGCGCAGGGTGATGCTGAAGCTGCCGGCGCTGGCCGGCGCGGTGCCGCTGAAGGTGTGGCTGTCTGCGTCGAAGCTCAGCCATTCGGGCAGCTCGCCGACCACGCTCCAGGCCAGGTTGTCGTCGTTGGCATCGCGGAACAGGCTGTGCGGCACCTGCACTTCGTACGGCTGGCCGACGCTCACGCCGGGCAGGTGGTAGCCGGCATCGGCCACCGGTACGGCGTTGGCTACATCCAGCTCCAGCACCAGGGTGGTGGACTTGCCGCTGGCGTCGGTGGCCTTGATGGTCAGGCTCAGGCTGCCCACCTCGCGCGGCGCGGTGCCGGACAGGGTGCGGGTGGCCGGGTTGAAGGCCATGCCGGCGGGCAGGCCTTCGATGCTGTAGGTGAGTGTTTCGCCCTCGGGGTCGCTGAACAGGTCGGCGGGCAGCTGCAACTGGTAGCCGGTGCCGGCAGTGGCCGGGGTGAGGCTGTAGTCGCTGTAGGCGTCGTTGAGCACCGGTGGCTGGTTCGGCGGCAGCAGGGTCACGTCGATGTTGAAGCTGTTGCTGTTCAGCGCATCGCCGTTGCTGCCGTCGTTCAGCACCAGGGTGATGGCGTGGCTGCTGGCCTGGGCCGGAGCGTCGGCGCTGCTGGTCCAGCTGAGCTGGCGCACCAGCGCGGTGGCCTGGTCGCGGGTCAGGGCGGCGGTGAAGGTGAGGGTGGTGACATTGCCGTCGCGCACCAGGGTGGCCACCACGTTGCCGTCCAGCAGCACGTTGTTGCCGCTCAAGGTATAGGCGCCGCCGGCCAGCAGGCCGATGCTGTCGCTGGCTTGGCCGCTGATGGCAAGGCTGGCGCCCTGGTAGTTGTTGGCAGCGTCCAGCTCGGGGTCGCTCAGGGTGATGCTCGGGGCCAGTGGCAAGGGTGTGCGGTCTTCAGCATCCAGGCTCGGGCCGTCCTTGGCTTCGCTGGCCAGCACGCTGGCGTCGTTGCCCAGCACCAGTGCGCCGTTGTCGGTCACCAGCAACTGCCCGGCGCCACCCACCTGCACGGTGCCGGTGAGGGCGCCGGTGGCGGTGGAGTAGCGGTTCACGGTGCCGTCCTGCAGGGTGATGAACAGCAGCGCGCCGTCGGCCGACACGGCGATATCGGTAATGGTGCCGCCGCCCTGCACGTTGCCCAGCCAGGTCAGGGTGTCGCCGGCCAGGCTGTAGCCGCTGACCTGGCTGTCGTTGGCCACATAGACAATCTTGCCGTCGGCGCTGACGCTGACCTGGGTCAGGCCGCTCAGGGCGCCGTCGCCTTCGCGGCTGTAGCCGAGCAGCGTCAGGGCGCCGTCGCTGCCTTGCTGGTAGACGATCAGGCTGGAGCCGTTGCCCGAGTTGGTCACCACGAACAACAGGTCGCCTTTGCTGACGATCTCGGTGGGCGACCACAGGTAGGGCGCGCCCCACATGTTGCCTTCCAGGCTGCCGCCATAGGTCAGCGCGCCGCTGGCGTTGTCGCGGCTGAAATACAGCACGGTGTAGGCGTTGATCACGAACAGGGTCTTGCCGTCGGCCGACAGGGCCAGGTCGCGCATGTCGTACAGCGCGCTGGCGTCGATGGCGTAGTCACTCACCACGGTGGCGGCAAGGGTCAGGCTGCCCTGGGCATCGGCGTTGAACACCAGGATGGCGTTGCCGTCGCTGCGCAGCGCATACAGGTTTTTGCCATCGCCCGACAGCTGCAGGTGGCCCATATCGACGCCGCTGTTCAGGGTGCTGACGTGGGTCAGCACGCCGCTTTCGCTGCGGCTGAACAGGGCGATATGGCCCTGGCCATCGACGATGTACACCCGCGCGCCGTCGGCGGATACCACGCTGGCGGAGGGGCTGGCCAGGCCGTAGGCACTCAGGTCAAGGTCCTGCACGCGGTCCAGGTCGCCCATCGACAGTACCGGGTCGTTGCCCAGTACGGGGGCGTCGTTGACCGCGGTGATGTTCACCGTCAGCGCCAGGCTGTCGGCTGCAAGCCCGCGCTGGTCGCTCAGGGCGATGGTCACTGCCACGCTGGCCACCGGCACGTCGCTGCTGTTGGCGTAGGTGATCTGCTGCAGGGCGTTGTTCACGTCGGCGGTGGTGGGCACCTGGCCTGCGGCATCGCTGAAGCGCAGGGTCAGCACGCCGTCGGCGACCGTGAGGGTGCCGATGACCTTGCCGTCCTTGACCAGCTTGCCGTCTTTCACGCTCAGGCCGTTGCCGTCCTTGAAACCGAGCTGGTCGCTGCTGCTGTGGCCGTCGCCGAGGGTGACCGTGAGCACTGCGCCGTCATAGTTGCCCTGGCCGTTGTTGAAGGCGTCCATCTGCGTGTCGCTGACGCTGGCGCCGGGCGCCAGGTACACAGGTTCGCCCTGTTCGGTGTAGCCGACCGTGCTATTGCCCCCGCCGAGCGTTGGCGCGGTGTTGGGCGCCAGCGCTGCGTGCAGGGTCACCAGCGCCTGGCTGCTGGCCGTGCCCTTGTCGGTGCCGCCGCCGTTATCGACCACGCTGAGGCTGATGGTGCGGGTACCGGCGAGGTTGTCGCCGCTGTTGCTGTAGGTGAGGCTGTCGACCAGGGCCTGGGCGCGCTGGGCGTTGCCGTTGACATAGAGCACCAGCTGGGTCTGCCCGCCGCTGCGGATGATCACGTATTGCTGGCCGCTGGCGCTGGTCTGCACGCCGCTGTTGGTATCGTCCAGGTAGATCTTGCCGCCGTTGACGCCGATGATGTCGCCGTTGGCAGTGGGGTCGAGGGTCAGTACCACTTGCCACACCTGCTGGCCGGCCTCCACCACGTCGATCTGGGTGCTCTCGAACAGCTTCACCGGCTCGCCCTCGGCGTTGAACACCGGGGTGAGGCCGGTGGTGTCGACCACCGGCGCATCGTTCACCGCCTCGATGGCCAACTGCACCAGGCGGCTGTCGCTGTGGCCGTCACCGTCGGTCACCTGCACGCTCAAGGTGGCGCTGCTGGCCGGGTCCTGGCTGCTGTTGCTGTAGGCGATGCTGCGCAGCACCTGCTGGGCGTTGGCCTGGCTGACGCTGGCAATGAAGCTTACGGTGAGCACGCCGTCGGCCTGCACGAAGCTGGCGATGGCCTGGCCGTCGAGTAGTACCTGGCCGTTTTCCAGGGTCAGGCCGCTGCCGGTGAGCAGGCTGAACACATCCTCGGCGCTGGCGCCGCCGTCACGCTGGATGACGATGCTGGCGCCCTTGTAGTCATCCAGGGCGTCCAGTTGCGGGTCGTGCAGGGTGGCGCCGGGCAGCACTGCCACCGCGTCGCCGCCTTCGGTGAAGGTGCTCGATTGCGCGGTGAGGTTCAGTACCAGCAGGCCTTCGCTACCGAACTCGCCGGTGAGGTACAGCTGGGTGCCGTCGGCGCTCAGGCTGGCAGCGCGGATTTCGCTCAGGCGCACGCCGTCGATGTTCAGCTGCTGGCCATTGCCCAAGGTGCCGTCGCTGCCCAGCTTGTACAGGCTGACCTGGCTCTCGCCCACGGCAATCAGTGCGCTGCCGTCGTCGCTGACCACCAGGGCCTTGGGCGCGGCGGGCAGGGTAATGCTGGCGCCGCTCTGGGCCAGCTTGCCGTCGGCGCCCACCTGCAGGCTGTACAGGGTGGTGCCGTCGGCGACGTACAGGGTCTTGCCGTCGGCCGCCAGGGCCAGGCTGTTGGCATAGTGCTCGCCAGCGCTGCCGGCCAGGTGCTGCACCAGGCTCAGGGCGCCGTTATCGCCCACGGCATACACGCTGACCAAGGTATTGCCACCGGAATTGGCGGCAAACAGGTACTTGCCGTCGGCCGACAGTTGCAGCGCGCTGAACCAGGCGTTGCCGTCAGTTGGAGAGAGGCTTGCGCTTTGCGCCCAGCTGTCGCCAGTACGGGTGAATACCAGCAGGCCGCTGTCGCTGCTGATGTAGGCGGTGTTGCCTTGCACCAGCACGTCATTGGCCAGGCCCGCGTCGGCGCCGAAGGTGCCCAGGGCGGTCAGTGCACCGCTGCTGGTGTCGCGGCTGAACACGGCAATGCCATGGCTGTCGGTGCTCAGGTACAGAGTCTTGCCGTCGGCCGACAGGCCCAGGCCGCTGGTGCCTTCGCCCAGGCCGTTGCTGGCTGTGGCATCGAGGGTGCTGGCCAGGGTCAGGGTGCCGTCGGCGCCACGGGTGAACACGTACAGGGTGCTGAAGGTCACGTCAGCGCCGGTGCCGGTGGCGTCGTCGTACACCCACTCGCTGGTGCTGCGCAGCACGTAGACCTGGTCGCCCACGCTGACCACGCCGTTGATGCCGGCATAGGGGTTGGGCCAGTCGCCGGACTGCACCAGCTCGGCCAGCTCCAGCGCGCCGATGTCGGCGCCCAGCACCGGGCTTTGCCGGGTCACCTCGACTTCGGCGCTGAAGGTGGTGGTGGCGGTATCGCTGCCACCGTTGGCGGTGCCGCCGCTGTCTTTGACTGCGCTCAGGGTGATGCTGCGCACGCCCAGGGTGGCGCCTTTGCTGTCGGTGTTGGCGTAGCGCGCACCATCCACGACAGCCGCCGCCGCGCTGGCGCTGATGCCGGCGGCGCTGCCCAGCACCACGGTGGCGGTGCCGTCGCTCAAGCTGACGGTGTAGCTCAGGCCGCTGGCGGTAATGCCGCTGCCGGCCACCAGGGCGATCTGGGTGCCGTCCAGCAGCAGGGTTTCGCTGGCGCCGTCTTTTACGCCGCTGACGGTGAAGGTCAGGCCGGTGATGGTCTGCCCGGCTTCCACTGCATCGATGGCGCTGGCATCGAACAGCTTCACGCTGTCCTTGCCCGGCTCCTGTTGGCTGTCCACCGGGGTGGTGCTGACCTGCGGGGCGTCGTTCACTGTGGCGACCTGCACCACCAGCTCGCGGCTGGTGGTGCCGCTCTTGTAGCCGTCCTGGAAGGTCAGCTTGAGGCTGATGCTGGCTTCGGGGTCGGTGCTGGCATTGGCGTAAGAGATTTGACGCAGCACCTGGTTGGCCACGGCCTTGGTGGTGTCGGCGGTGAAGGTGACGGTGAGCTTGCCGTCGACACGGGTGATGGTGGCGATGGTGGTGCCGTTGAGCTGGATCTGCTCGCCGCTGCGGGTCAGGCCATTGCCGGTGGTGAAGTCGAACAGATCGTCGGGGTTGGCGCCGCCGTCGCGTTCCAGGGTGATCACCGCACCGTTGTAGTTGCCGGCGCCGCTGGCCAGGGCGTCGAGTTCGGCGTCGGACACGCCGAGGTTGGCGCCGGGGTGGATCACGCTGGCCTGGCCTTCGGTGTAGTCCAGCTGGGCGGCGTCGGAGATGCTGATGTTGGCCAGGCCCGCGGCGGTGAAGAAGCCGCCGGCGTAGATCGATTCGCCATCGGCCGATACGGCGATGCGGTAGGCGCGGGCACCGATGCCGTCTAGCTGTTTGACCAGTACCGGCTTGCCGTCGCCGTCGATGCGGAAGATGTACAGGCTGCCGGTGTTGCTGCCGGCGTACAGGGTCTTGCCATCGGCAGACAACGCCACGCCCCAGGTCTGGCCTGCGGTGGCGACGCTGGCGATGCGTACCAGGGTATTGCTGGCGCTGTCGTAGTGATAGGCCTGCACGCTGCCGGGGATGGCCGCCGCGACATACACATAGCCGTCGGCGGAAACCGCCAGGCTGCGGTTGTAGATGGTCAGGCCGGTAGTGATCTCGGCACTGCGGGTCAGCCCGCCCTGGCCATCGGCCTCGTAGACCACCAGGCGGCTGCTGCCGAGTACGTACACCGAGCCCTGGGCATCGGTAGCCACGGCGTAGGCCGGGTTCAGGCTGCTGTCGGTGATCACGCTGGCTGCTGCCAGCCCGCCATCGGCGTCGGCCTTGAACACCAGCAAGGTGCTGCCGGCCACGGCGTACAGGGTGCCGTCCTGGCCCACGGTCATCTGCTTGATCTGGGTGGCGCCGGCATCCAGGCTCTGGCCGCTGGCAGTCAGGGTACCGTCGGCATTGACGTTGAATACCGTCACCACGTAGTTGCCGCCGGCCGCCTTCTGGCCCACCAGGTAGAGCTGCTTGCCGTCGCTGGAATACACCGCCGATGCCGCACCGTTCAGGCCGTCGACCTCGACGCCATTGGCCGCGTTACCGTCGTCGCTGGCGCCCTGGACGATGCTCTGTACCAAGGTCAGCGCGCCGGTTGCCGGGTCGCGGCTGTAGATGCCCAGGGTACTGGCGCCACCGGGGGTGACGGCGTGGTTGTTGGTGCCGTTGCTGAGCACGAACACGGTCAGCCCGTCGTCGGATACCTCGACGCTGTAGACCATGCTGCTGAAGCCGCTGAGCCCGCCGTTACTGGTGTACACCAGGGTGCTGCTGTCGGCTTCCAGCACCGGCTTGCTGTTGTCGGCCTCGGCCTGGGAAATCACCCGCAGGGTCAGCTCGGTGCTGGTGGAGGCGCCGGCGCTGTCGGTGACGGTCACTTCGATGGTGTAGTCACCGGTCGCGCTGGTGTCGCCGATGAGGGTACGGGTGGCCGGGTCGAAGGTGACGCCCGTGGGCAGGCCGTCGAGGCTCCAGGTCAGGGTGTCGCCGTAGCCCTGGTCCTTGTCGCTGAACAGCGCCTGGTCAAGGGTGGCGCTGGTATTGCCTACGGTGAGCAGCACGGTGTCGGCAGCGCTGCTGTTGTGCTCGGGGGCGCGGTTGGCGACCTGCTCGACGTCCAGGGGCAGTTCCACCGAGGCGCTCTGGCCGCTGGCGTCGGTGGCGGTGACCACGATGCCGAACTCACCGGTGGCGGTGGTGGTGCCGCTGATGGTGCGGGTAACGCGGTCGAAGCTCAGGCCGTCGGGCAGGCCGCTGACGCTCCACACCAATGCGTCGCCGTCAGCGTCGCTGAACAGGTCGGCCGGCAGCACGGTGCTGTAGCCAGTCTCGCTGGTGGCCTTGGGCGGCACGTAGCTGCCGGCGTTGCCCACCGGCACGCTGTTGGCGCGCAGGGTCAGGCTGAGCACGCCGCTGGCCAGCACACCGTCGCTGATGCTCACCTGCAAGGTCATCAGGCTGCCGGGGGTGGTGCTGCTGGCGGCGCTGTAAGCGAGTTGTTGCAGCACCTGGTTGGCCACAGCCTTGCTGGTGTCGGCAGTGAAGGTGACGGTGAGGCTGCCGTCGGCGGCCACCGTGAAGCTGGCGATGGTGTTGCCACCGCGCTTGATTGTGTTGCCGTCCAGGGTCAGGCCGTTGCCTTCGGCCAGGCCGAAGCTGCCGCCGGCGGCGCTGGGGGCGACGCTGATGCTGGCGCCGTTGTAGTTGTCCAGGCGGTCGAAGTTGGAATCCTTGAAGCTCAGGTCTTCGCCAAACCGGGTCGCCTGGCCCAGGTTCAGGCTTTGCACGCTGCTGTAGCGGGTGACGTTGTCGCCGGCCACCAGCACCGAACCATTGCCGGACACGGCAATGTCCTTGCCGCTGGTGTTGCCCTGCACGCTGGTGTGCAGGGTGAGGTTGCCGCTGCTGTCGATACTGTAGCTGCGTACCGTGCCGTCGCTGCTGGCGGCGTACAGCAGGCTGCCATCGGCGCTCATGGCCAGGCCATTGACGTCGCTGGCGGCGATGCTGGCGATGCGGGTCACCTCGTCTGCCTCGTAACGCAGGATGACGATGCTGTCCTTGCCCGGGTCGGCGATGTACAGGTACTTGCCGTCGGGGGAGATGGCCAGGGCATCGCTGGTGCTATTGGCGGTCAGGCCACTGAGCACCAACTGGTTGAGCAGCACCAGCTTGCCGTCGCTGCCGTGCTGATACACCGCCAGGGTGGGCGATGCGTTGACACCGACGCCGGTGTAGAGGATGAACACCCGGTCGTCGCTGGTGATGATCTGCCCGCCACGGCTGTTGCCGTTTTCGATGGCGCGGGTCAGGTAGGTGAGGGCGCCGGTCTCCTGGTTGCGGGTGTACACCACCACGTCGTTTTGCGCGGTGCCGGCGTACACATAACGGCCGTCGGCAGAAATCGCCAGGTTGCCGCTGGTGTTGCCGTTCTGGGTGGCGACTGCCACCGCCGAGGTGATCTTGCCGTCGGCATCCACGCTCAGTTGCATGATGCTGGTGCTGCCGGAGCTGGTGTAGATCGACTTGCCATCGCTGCTGATCACCAAGTCCGCGATGTTGCCCAGGCTTTCGTTGCTGTAGGTCTGCAGGCGGGTGAGGGCGCCGCTTTCATCTACCGAGAACACCTGCAGGGCATTGCCGCCTGCGACATAGGCAAAGCGCCCGTCGGCCGACCACACCACATCGCTGCCGTTGCTGATGCCAAGGTCCGCCGGGGTGTAGGTTTCGCGGCTGTCCAGGCCACCGCTGTCGCTGAGCACCGGGGCCTTGTTGACCAGGTTGTCGAGGGTGACGCTGGCCTTGATAGCGGACAGGTCGGTGCTTTGCCCACCGCTGTCGGTGAGGCTTTTCAGGGTGATGCTGACGGTGCCGCTGTCGACGCTGTTGTCCAGCACCTGGTAGCTGAGGTTGTCGATCAGGGCCTGGGTGCTTGCGGCGGTCGCAGGTTGCAAGCCGGCCTGCATGTTGATGGTGACGGTGCTCACGCCGTTCTCGACGCTCACCGTCCAGGAGTAGCCGTTGGCTTCGGTGAACCCGCTGCCGTTCTGCAGCACGATCTGCTCGCCGTCGATCACCAGGGCCTGGTTGCTGCCGCTGCTGCTGACTTGCAGGGTCAGTTCGGTGGGGGCCTGGTTGCTGCTGTCGAGGGTGACCTTGACGTTGTCGAACAGGTTGACCGGCCCGAAGCTGTCGGTGCTGTCCTTGATGGTCACCGTGCTTTTGGTCGGGGTGGCGTCGGTACCGGGCGCGGTGGCGCTGGCATCGACCTTGGCCGCCACGTCGGCGGCAGTGGCGACGGCCGCGGCGTCCAGCAGGATGCGCGGCTCCAGGGCCAGCGCCAGGCGGGCGCGCGGGGTGCGGTTGCGGGCGTTCGGGGTGGTGGTCATGGGTTCGAAGTCCTGTCGATGAATGCGGGCGCGGCCTTGGGTCACTCGACCAGGCGGGCGTAAAACTCGTGCTTGATCTTGTCGGCGATGTCGTCCAGCAGGTGTTGGATCTGCTCCTGGCCTTCGTTGAAGGTGGGGGCGTTGGCGTAGGTCATGCTGCCGCCGCCCTGGGCGCAGGTTTGCAGGGGGATGCCGGCCACCCGGTCGAACAGCTGGCGGCCGAAGTCCTGCGGGTCGCCCGGGCGCACGCCGATGAAATGGAACTTCAGGTGGCGGCTGCGAAAGCTCTCGCACAGGTCCTGGAAGCGCCGGCTGGCGGTGGCGGTGCCGCCCGGGTCGTTGTTGCCGTTTTGCACCGCTTCGCCGACCTTGCCGGCGTTGTAGGCGTCGGTGTCGAACCAGTCGCCGGTGGTGTTGGCCAGCATCACGATGATCTTGGCGTTCTGCGCCTTGTCGCTGTCGGGGAAGTCCAGCGGCAGCTCGCTGTCGCCCCAGCCGGCACTGCCGCGCATTTCGGGGGACAGGGCATGGCCGGCCCAGCCCATGCCGATGGCGTAGTTGACGTTGAAGCCGGTGCGCATTTCGTCGAGGCGGTCCTCGACCTTTTTCAGCTGGTTGGTCAGCGGCAGCAGTGCGGCGCGCGGGCAGCCGACGTTGCCGATGATGAAGCGGGTGTCATTGACCCCGGTGGCCTGGCCGAAGTCAGGGTTGGGGCCGGTCCAGCTGATGCTGGGTTCGAGCGGGTGGTTCTCGGGCAGGTCGTGGCGGTAGTACACGCGGGTGAACTGGCCGGTAGGGGGCTGATCCCAGTAGTACACCTGGCCCGGGTACATGCCGCGGTTCATGCACAGGCGTTCGGTGCGCGGGTCGGGCATGCGCCCGTCGGACAGGTCGCGGATGCCGGTGCGCCACAGCGAGGTCAGCTCCACCGGGCGAATGGCCGCGGCGGTGGCCCAGCGGCGCAGGCGCCCGGTGTCGTCGGGGTCGTATACGTTGACCACCTGGCTGAACGGCACCAGCGACAGCCAGATGCGTTTTTCGCTGTTCTCGTCATCGTCCAGCAACTGCCCGGCGAAGCGCTTGAACATCTGGCGCAGGGCAGCCAGTTCGGTGGCGCCTTCGGTGCCGCTGTTGGGCAGCACAATGGCCACTTCGGTGGAGCGCGCCACCACCTCGACGGTGGAGTGCACGCGCATGTCCTTGACCTCGCCGCCGAGCAGCTCGGGGTCGGCCTTGAAGCGCACTTCGACCTTGTAGCGGATGCGTTCGTCTTCGCCGGTCTGTTCTTCGAGTTCGACGCTGTCGCGGTTGATCTGGCTGGCCAGGCTGGTGTCCATGCCGAGGTTGTTGACCACGTAGCCGTAGGCCAGCTCGCGCAGCACGGTGGGCGATTTTTCGTTTTTCATCAGCCGCTCGTTGCCCACTGCCATGGCGGCGGCGTCGGTGGCGCGCTTGACCTGGGCGGCGTTGCTGGTCATGCGGTTGGTGTCCAGGGCATAGGCAGTGGCGAGCAGCGCGCCGCCCAAGGCCAGGACCATGAACGGCGCAATGCTGCCGCGTTGGCGGTGGCGGGCGGCGGTCATGGTTTTTTTGCGGGAGAGCATGGGCGTCGGGGCATCCGGGGTGGCGTGGCAGGGGAATCACGCGGGATGCAAAGATAAGAATAATTCCCAATATCGCTCAATGGGCGGTTTATTAAGAATGCTTAAGGGTGGGGGAGGGGGTGGGGCTGAAAGGTGTTCGCCATGGCCCTTGCGGCGCCTGTGATGTGTTCGCCACAACCCTTGCAGCGCCTATGAGATCGAGCGCCGCCCGCGCGGCGCATCGCGGCACAAGGCCGCTCCTACATCTGTTTCGGGCCAGTTATGCCTGTGCAAGTACCGGCGCCTGCCTTGGTGCATGCCTTGAGTCATGTGAAGCGGCGGCAACGCCCACGCTGAAACCGCGTCGTACCGACAAGGCGGACCAGGTGATGGCACAGGAGAGACTGGCCCGAAACAAACTGTGGGAGCGGGTTTACCCGCGAAGCGCCGCGCGGGCGGCGCTCGATCTCATAGGCGCTGCAAGGGTTGTGGCGAACACCTGGCAGCCCTGATGCGGTTACCCTGAAGGGCCTAATGCCCGGCGCGAGCAACGTTCCTGTGTTGCCTGTACCGGCCTCATCGCCGGCAAGCCGGCTCCTACAGGTACAACGCAAACCTGAAGGTCATGCGATCCCTGTGGGAGCGGCTTCAGCCGCGAAGCAGACAACGCGGTGGATGGCACCGGCTTCGCCGGTGTTCGCGGCTGAAGCCGCTCCCACACCGACCGCAAAGCCCTGCAACTTGCGCGGTACCTGTAGGAGCCGGCTTGCCGGCGATGAGGCCGGCACAGGCAGCACAAGACAGCCACCCGTTCAACGCCTCCATCTGTCAAAAAGATTCGTGAATGCCAATGCATGAAACAGGATCATCCCGCTGGCTATGATAATTACGCTCCAGAACCCAACAGGATGCATGGAAGCCAGTGGGAACTTTATGATCCCACGCCCGCCGAGAATTTCGAGATACGTTTCAACCGGCCACATGGCATAGAACAGTGCGCCCCAAAGCTGCCAAGCTCGAATCATGTCTTTGAATATGTATTTATTTAACACCAATCTCAGTCCTGCGTCGGATAGTGCGAAGATGACGAGTCCAAGCAGTTTCATTTTTGTATTTTCGACGGATAAGTTAAGGTCGGGCCGGAAGTTGGCCCCCGGGCGCATAAGGCTTCTGGGATCTTTCTCCCGACCGGTCGCACAATTTAAAAATTATGGATGCTCGTGAAAAAAGCCGGACACCCACCAGTGAAAAGCAATCATTCCAAAACTGTATGTCACCAGCATCCAGTAGCCAACGGAATAGAAGGAATCAAACTCAAACGCTACAAAGCCGTTATCCCCCAGAAGTAGGAAGTAAAGACCGGAAAAGAACACGGTATAAAGGTAAGCTACCCATGTCTGCCAATTGCGCGTCATGCGGACAAAGATGAATCGCCTGAGTAATAGGCTCAAAATTATATCGCCTGCCGCAAATGTCGCCAGTGTCGCAATTTTCATTTTTGTATTCGTCGGCCAGTTGTTTCAAGTTAATTCTCAACGGCGCCACCTGTCAAAGAGGTGAGTGAATGCCAACGCATGAAAAATAATCATGGCTCCCGTTACCGTGGTCATGATCCAGAAACTGGCCATGTGCATCGTTTCCAATTGGAACTCAATGACACCTTTTCCCGCCATAATCTCGAAGTAAATGACAGCCATACAAGTCGCATAGATGAGTTCTCCCCAAAATTGCCAGGCTCGCATCATGTCCTTGAATACGTATTTATTGAGGGCCAATCGCAGCCTGACGTCGATTAACGCCAATAGGATGAGTCCCAGTAGTTTCATTTTTTGTATTCGTCGATCAGTTGTTTAAGTGTGAGGCCGGAAGTGAAAATCTCGACAGATAATGCTCCCTTACCCATTTGCATGATCGCCCGCTCCTTGTCAGTGCTCATGTAGTGGTATAGGCGCCATGCACCTCTTTTTGGAATTTTTCTGGCAAGCGCACTTCCAGAAATTAATAGGTCGGTAGCGTAGTAGGCGATGTTCCCTTCTCGCTCGCTATAGCCCATCCGCAGAGCGACCTCTTGATAGGTTTTTCTGACTGGCCCAACTACATCTGTTCGCCCTTCATACATCCCTCTGGCGTTTTCGTAGAAGTTGTTACCTCCATGGGCAATCAGTGGCAGCCCGTGAAACGCACACGTCGACCCGAAGCTACGCACGCAACTGCGTATACCGGTAAGAAGCTGCGAGGTCCCGCCCACCATCCCGCCCACTTGCGTCAATATCCGATTGGCCTGCGATTTCAGGCTGTTGGCCTCACCCTGTATCGCCTCCAACCCCTGCTCCGGACTGATCCGCCGCTGATACACATCCTCCACCACACGCTTTGCGTAATACGCCAGCTCGCGGTTGAACTGCATGCGCAAACTGCGATCACGCAAATGCCGGGCACTGACCCCGCAGCCGTAGCTGATAAACCGCGAGGCGGCTGCGTTCACCTCCCAGAAGGCATCGTCCAGCCGGTCGCCATAGTCGCCGCGCTGGCTCATGGCTGTTCTGCCCAGGAGGCGTGGCCGCTGGTGCTGGCTGCGTGGTGGATCCAGCTGATGGTGCGGTAGCTGATGCTCAGGCGCTCTTCGGCGTCCTGGTCGCTCATCAGGATGGCGTGGGGCATTTCCAGGTCCTGGGCGACGATCAGCGCGCCGCCGAGTTTTACCGAGAAGTACTTTTCGCGGTGCCCGCCGGGGTGGGTGCGGTACAGGTGGATGTCGCACTCGACCACTTCCCGGCCATCCACGGCCTGCGCCAGCAGGGGCGTGGCCTTGTCGATGTACTTGGTGATGAACACCGGGTGGTGGGTGCCGCGCAGGGCGTTGGCCGGGTTGACCTGGCCGTGGTTGAAGGACAGCACCATGATTTCGTCCCGGTGCCCGTGCTGGCAGTGGTGGCCGATGGATTCCTGCGAACTGCAGCCAGCGGAAATCAGGCCTTGCTGCTTGCCGGTGATGGTCATGTAGCCATGAAAAGCCATGGGGTGAACTCCTTGTCAGTGAAGCGCGCAGCCTAAGGAGTTCGTTGGCATAAATATGCCAGCTGCTTCTGAAAATTCATGCGGGTTTGGAAACGCAATGTTTATTGACAGGAGGGGTGGAATTGCTGGGGTAACGAGAAAGGAGTGTCGTATTCACAAGCCTGTGCGGGCCTCATCGCGGCAAGCCGGCTCTGATAGAACAAACTACAACGTATTGATTTAACGCGGTCTCTGTGGGAAGCGGCCTTGTGTCGCGATGGGCTGCGCAGCAGCCCCGGCAATTTTGCATGAGGCCGAGGCCTTGGGGCCGCTTCGCGCCCCATCTCGACCGGACGGCGCCCCGGCAAGGCCGCTTCCCACAGGGACCGCGGTGCTTCTGCGAGACCAGTTCTCTGCGCGACAGCGCAGCCCGAAGGGCTGGGTGATCTCCTACACGGACCGTGCAGGGCTGAAGATTAGGGGCGGCTCACTCGCCCTCATCTTCAAGCCCGATCTCTTCGGTCAACTGCTTGTCCAGCGTCACGTCGTTGTACACCACCCTTGCGAAGGCCAGGGCCTGGATGTCCTTGTCCACCAGCAGGTCGCTGCTCAGGGCCAGGTCGGCGCTGCGCCGGCATAGCTGCACCACCAGCATCGCCGAGTCGATCTTGTCCTCGTCGTCGCGGCTTTCGGTGAGCGTGCGCTCGGGCAGCTCGGCATTGTAGGTGGTGCCGCTGGAGTACACCGGGCACAGGTCCTGTTCGTCGCCGCGGTGCAGCGGCTTCCACTTCAGGCTGCGGTCCAGCTCCACTCGGGTGATCACCAACTGATAGCTGCCGAACACCTCGCTGGGGGCGACGCCGTTGACCAGCGCCTGCACACCGTCGTAGTCCAGGCGGTTGTGCATCGCCAGGGTGCTGGCCAGGGTGTGGGCGGCGCGCTCCAGGTGGGCGCGGGCCTGGCTGACGTTGTACAGGTCGGCGATCACCAGGGTCATGCCGATCAGCAGCGGCAGAATCAGAGCGGTTTCTACCAGCGCGTTGCCGCGCTGTCGTTTGCGCAGGCGCATGCTCAATAGTCCTCCGCCTTGTCGCTGGTCAGGTTGCCCAGCAACTGCCGGTACTGGTACTGGAACGCATCACCAATGCCGAACAGCATCGGCAACGGGGTCATGAACGGCTGGGTCAGGTCGACGGTGACGCTGAGCACCGGCGGCGACTGGTCCTGGTCGTCGATCTCCTTGTCGGCCTCGGCGCCGCCGAACTGGCGCAGGGTGTCGAAGGTGAAGATCTCCACCACGAAGTTGTCCTTGTTCAGCAGGCCGTAGGAATAGTCCACCAGGCGTTCCTCGATGGCGTCCTGCAACGCCTCGGGGGTTTGCCGGTAGAACGCCTTGTCGCCGCGAAAGTCTTGCAGGGCGCGCTCCAGGCCCAGGTTGCCGATGCCGATCATCAGCGAGATGCGCGCCAGTTCGAACAGCATCATCACCCCGAACAGCAGCACCGGCAGAATCAGCGCGGTTTCCACCGCAGTGACCCCGTGCTGCTGGCTGAGCAGGGCGCGCAGGCGGGCTGCGATCATCGCCTCAGTCCTCGAGCAGCTTGAGCGGGTGCTGGCTGGCGGCAAGCAGCTCGCTGGTCAGCGGTGCACCGGCCTGTACCCGCGACTGGGCGTTGCGAAAGCTGGCCAGGATGGCGTCGGCGCGGGCCGGCTCCAGGTGCTCCAGCAGCACGTTGCGCGCGGTGTCGTCGTGGCCGGCCAGCACATAGGCCAGGGCCAGGTTCAGTTGCAGCGAGATATCGTCCAGCCCGCGCGCCTGGTTGAGCAGGCCGATGGCGCGGGTGGTGTCGCCGGCGGCCAGCCAGGCCAGGGCCAGGTTGTTCAGCGCCGGGGTGTAGCCGGGGTCCAGCTGCAAGGCGGCGTCGAACTGCTGGCGCGCCTGCTCGCTTTGGCCTTGCAGGTTCAGCGCCACGCCCAGGCCGTTGAGCGCCTGGGTGTTGCGTGGGTCGGCCTGCACCGCGCAGCGGAAGTCGCGTTCGGCCTGGGCGCTTTGGCCCAGGGCCAGGCGGGCGCGGCCAAGGCCTGCGCACAGGGCCAGGCGCTGCGGCCCCGGCAGCGCTTTGACATCGCCACCCAGTGACAGCCGTGCACGTTCCAGCAGGCCCAGGGCCTCACGCGGTGGGCGCACGGCCGAGGCGATGCTGGCGTATTCGAGCAGGTAGCTGCCGCTGAGCTGGTGGCGCTCGTCCATGCGCGCATACACGCCGTGGGCGGCTTGCAGGCGCTGGGCATCGCGCAGGGTGTGGGCCAGCTTCAGGGCCTCGCGGCCCTCTTTGTCCAGCGCAGGCTCGCGGCTGGCCAGGCTGCCGAGGTTGGCGCAGCCGCTGAGGGTCAGGGCCAGCAGGGCGGTGAGCAGGGTAAGGCGGTGGGCACGCATGTTCGGGTCTCGCTTCATTGGCTGAGCAGGCGGATGACGCGCACCAGTGCAGGTGCGCCCATCATCGCAACGATAGGGGGCAAAATCAGGGTCATCAGTGGCACGCTTAGCTGGGCCGGCAGCTTGCCGGCGCGCTCCTCGAGGCTGAGGATCAGCGTTTTGCGGCTCTCTTCGGAAATGGTCCGCAGCGCTTGCGACAGCGGCGTGCCGTAGCGCTCGGCCTGGATCAAGGTAGCGACCATGCTTTCGATGCCGCTCACGCCGGTGCGCTCGGCCAGGTTGAGCAGGGCGCGCGGGCGGTCGCTCAGAATTTGCAGCTCGGCGCAGGTGTAGCGCAGCTCATCGGCAAGCTCCGGCGCCGACAGCGCCAGCTCCTTGGACACCACCTGCAGCACCCGCCCCAGCGGCAGGCCGGCTTCGGCGCAGATCACCATCAGGTCGAGGGCATCGGGCAGGTTGCGTGCCAGGCGCTCGCCGCGCCGGGCACTGCGCATGCGCAGCCACAGCTCGGGCAGGGTGGTGCCGGCGAACAGTGCCAGCAGGCCGCCGGCCAGGCCGTTCAGGCCCAGGCGCGAGCCGGCCGGCACCAGGCCGAACAGCACCACCACCGCCAGCAGCACGCCCAGGCAGAGCTTGCCGGCCATCAGCAGGCCGAGGCCCTGGCGGCTACGCAACCCGGCCATGGCCAGCAGGCGGCGCAGCTTGTATTTGTCGTTGTCGCTGCCGGCCAGTTGCTCGCCCACCCGGGCGATGGGTAGCAGCAGCGCTTGCAGGCGCGGCGGCAGTTGCAGGCCCTGATCGCGGGCCAGGTTGTCGGCCTGGCGCTCGGCGCCATCGCCTGCGGCCTCGCCGAGCAGCCGGGCGCGCAGGGGCGCCGGTTGCGCGCGGCGGTGCAGGCCGATCAGCAGCAGGCCGATGCCGGCCAGCAGCACGGCCATGGCCAGGGCTGGCAGGGGGTCGTCATACCAGGCCATCAGGACACCCTCCGGACCATCAACTGGGTAATCAAAAGGCCCAGGCCGACGCTGCCGAAGGCGTAGAACAGCACGGCGTTGCCGGTGGGGTCGTTGAGCAGGAAGCGAAAGTCCTTCGGCGCGCTCATGTACATGTAACCCAGCGCCAGCGGCACCAGCGAGGCGACGATCTTGGCCGAGGCGCGGGCCTCGGAGGTCTTGGCCTGGATCTTCAGGTGCAGCTCGTGGCGGTCGCGCAGGGTCGAGGCCAGGCGGTCGAGGGTTTCGCCCAGGCGCCCGCCGGCCTCCTGGTTGATGATCAGAATCACCGCAAAGAAGCGGTACTCGTTGAGCGGCACGCGCTTGGCCGAGTCCTGCATGGCCTGGCGCAGCGGCACGCCCAGGCGCAGCCAGTTGTCGATCAGGGCGAACTCCACCGACAGCGGCCCGGGCAGGTTCGGCGCCACCAGGGCGAAGGCGTTGCTCACCGGCACCCCGGCGCGGGCGGTGCGGGTGATGGCGTCGATGGCCTCGGGCAGGCTCTGCTTGAGCTCCTTGAGGTGGCGGGCCATGCCGTTGCGGTAGCCGATGCTGGCCAGCACGCTGAAGGCCAGCACCGTCAGCAGCAGGCTGCCGAGCACCGGGAACGGGGTTTCGCGGCCCAGCAGCACGCCGGCCATGAAGCTCACCAGCAGGGTCAGGCCGGCGCGCATCGGCAGGCTCTGGCGCCAGCCCAGCACTTGCAGGCCCAGCCACAACTGCGCCAGGCGCGGGCCGAGCAGCGGCAGGTCGGCGAACGGGGTGTGCTCCAGGTCCTTGAGAATGCCCGCTGCGGCGCCTTGCGGGTCGGCGTTGCGGGCATCGCCTGCGAGGTCTTCCTTGAGCTGCTCCAGGCGCTGGGCGATGGCCTTGTCGTCCGGGCCGCGGGCACGCAGGCTGCGGGCGGCGAGCACCGCCAGCAGCACGGCGAGGAACACCAGCGCGGTCAGCAGGTCGAGGGTGGCGTCCATCAGGCGTGGCCCCCGAACAGGTGCGAATGCGAGGTGTAGAACTGCGGGCGCTGGCCGCTGGCTTCGTACTGGCCGAGCAGCTTGCCGTTGGCATCGACGCTGTGGGTCTTGAAGCCGAACAGCTCCTGGGTCTGGATCACGTCGTTCTCCATGCCGCAGATCTCGGTGACCGAGACGATGCGCCGGCCGCCGTCGCGCATGCGCTCCACCTGCACGATCAGGTTCACGGCACTGGCGATCTGCCGGCGGATGGCCTCCAGCGGCAGCTGCATGCTGGCCATCATCACCATGTTCTCAAGGCGCATGATGGCGTCGCGCGGGGTGTTGGCGTGCACCGTCGACAGCGAGCCGTCGTGGCCGGTGTTCATCGCCTGGAGCATGTCGAAGCACTCGCCGCCGCGCACCTCGCCGAGGATGATGCGGTCGGGGCGCATACGCAGGGCGTTGCGCACCAGGTCGCGCTGGTCGACCTTGCCGGTGCCCTCGGCGCTGACCGGGCGGGTTTCCAGGCGCACCACGTGGGTTTGCTGCAGTTGCAGCTCGGCGGCGTCCTCGATGGTGATTACCCGGTCGGCGTCGCTGATGTTCTGCGACAGGGCGTTGAGCAGGGTGGTCTTGCCCGCGCCGGTACCGCCGGAAACGATGATGTTCAGCCGCGCCAGCATGGCGCGCTTGAGCACCTCGACCATGTCCATGGACAGCGCGCCGCGCTCGGCGAGAATCTCCAGCGACATGTTGCGGCGCATGAACTTACGAATCGAGATGCTGGTGCCGTCGATCGCCAGCGGGTAGGTGATGACGTTGACCCGGCTGCCGTCGGCCAGGCGCGCATCGACCATCGGGTGGCTTTCGTCGATGCGCCGGCCCACCGCCGCAGCAATGCGCTGGGCGGTGTTGAACACGTGTTCTTCGTCGACGAAGGTGATCGGCGAGAGCTCCAGCTTGCCGTAGCGCTCGACGAACACCTGGCCTGCGCCGTTGACCAGAATGTCGTTCACCGAATCGTCGGCCAGCAGCGGCTCGATCGGGCCGATGCCGACCATCTCGTTGAGGGTTTCTTCGGCGATGGCTTCTTCTTCGGGGCGCGACAGCTGCAGGCGGTGTTCGTCGCAGATGCGCCGGATCATGGTCTCGATCTGCAGGCGCAGCTTGTCGCGGCCCATGGCGGCGGCCTTGAGCGGGTCGATCTGGTCGTACAGGTGGTGGCGCACCAGCTTGCGGTTCTGCGCGCCGGGGGTGTCCTGCGGGCGTTGCTGGGCGCTGCGCTGGGTGTTGGTGGCGCGCAGCTCCTGGCTGGGCGGCGCCGGCTGTTCGGCGGCGTGTTTCACATCGGCGCGCACCGGCCGGGGTTTGTGCGGTTGCTTGATCAGCATCGGTCGGGCTCCTTCACGCGGCGCGCTGGCGGGTCAGCGCCTGCTTCAGGCGGGCCATCAGGCCGCTGCCCTGGGCGACGCGCTGCGGGGTGTGGCCGGTGGCCAGGTCGGCGAGGTCGAGCAGGGCGTTGTGGAATGCCGGGGCCCCGGCCAGCTTGAGCGGGCCGGCCAGCAGGCTGCCGGGCAGCGACGGGCCGGCCCAGGGCAGGGCCAGGTCGATGCGCCGCTCGACGAAGTCCTCGAACTGGCTGCGCTCGATCACGCCCGGGTGCTGGCCACGGGCGGCGTTGCTCACCAGCAGCAGGTGCTGGCCTTCGCTTTCGTCGCCGATCTCGCGCAGCAGGCGGTGCAGGTTGCGCGCATCCTGCACGGTCAGGTCGGTGAGCAGGATGCGCGTCTGGGCGTGGGCCAGCACTTCCAGGCTGCCATGCGGGCGGCCGGCGGGCAGGTCCCAGACCACCTGGTTGAACATGCTGCACAGGGTGCCGCCGATGTTCAGCAGGTGCTCCACGCTGAAGTTCTGCGCCGGGCGCAGGCCGGGGGCCTGGGCCAGCAGGTGCAGGCGTTCGTTGATGCGGCCCATGGCCCGTTGCAGCAGGCGGCTGTCCAGCTCGGTGCTGGTCAGGGCGCTGGCCAGGCCCGCTTCGCCCTCGAAGCCCAGCAGCAGGCTCTGGTCACCGTTGCAGCGGTCGAAGTCGACCATGGCGGTGGGGGTGTGGCGTTGCTCGCTCAGCAGCAGCGCCAGGCTGGCGGCCACGGTGCTGGTGCCGACGCCGCCCGAGGCGCCGCTGATGGCCAGGGTGCGCCCGCTGCGCACACCATGGGCGACGCTGTGGCCGTTGCGCGCGCGGGCCACGGTGGTGGCCAGCAGGTCCAGCGGCACGGGCTTGGCCAGGTAGTCGAACACGCCACTGTGCAGCAGGGTGCGGTACAGGTCGATGTCCTGCTTGCGGCCCAGGGTGACGATATGGCACGACGGGTCGCAGACCTGGGCCAGTTCTTCGAGCGATTGCAGCGGCAGCGGGTCGCCTTCGATGTCCACCACCAGCACTTCGGCGGGCGGGTTGCTGCGGCACCAGGCGATGGCGGCGGCAATGCCGCCGGGCAGGACCTGTTCGGCCGACTGGCCCAGGCGCGTGAGCATTTCGCCGAAGCGGGTGGCCTCTTCGTTGCTGGCGGCAAACAGCATCAGGTCCTGGGCGGGGAGGGTTGTGTCGTTCATGTCGCGGTTCTCTCTGCGAGCGGCCGAAGGCGGTCAGTCCTGGAAGTCGATGTCGAGCAGCTCGCGCACTTCATCTTCGTGGTAGCGCTTGACGGCGCCCACCGCGTTGATGCCGTCGGCGCTGTCGAGGGTGCGCGGGCGGGCCAGGTCGCGCGGGTCGGCGACCATCGCGGCAATGTTGGCGCGCACCGCGCAGCCGGGCTGCCCGACTGCCTCGAACGGCTTGACCGTCCAGGTGTTTGCGTTGGCCACGCTGCAGTCGGGAATCTTCGCCACGATGGCTTCGGACACCACTTGTAGGTCCCAGTCACGGGCTTCGCCGGCGTCCAGGCGGGTGGGGCGAATGCTCACCTCGGCGGCGCCCTGGTCGCGCAGTACGCTGGCCAGGCGTTGGGCCAGGCGGTCGCCGCTGGGGGTGTAGGGCTGCAGGGTCAGGTGCTGGTTGTGCAGGCGGCCCTGGGCGTGCAGCAGGCTGTTGAGGTTGTCCAGCGATTCTGCGGTGAAGCTGCCGTTGCCGCTGGCCTTGAGCGAGGCCATCAGCGCCGATGGCGCCACCGTGGCCTGGGGGACCGGGGTGAACGGGGCAAAGCGGGTTTCACGCATCTGGTTGAGCTGGCGGTCGCAACCACCCAACAGCACGGCCAGGGTCAGCAGGGGCAGCAGGGCACGTTTGGTCATGGCGGTTCTCCTCAGAACAGGTAGCCGGCGGTGGCTTGCAGCGGCAGCACGGCGTCCAGCGAACGCACGCCGCGGCCTGGGGTTTGCAGGTCGCCGGGGGCGGTGGGCTCGACCACGTAGGCAGTGGCGATGATCACCAGCTCCGTGTCTTCCTGGCTGCTGGTTTCGGTCTCGAACAGCCGGCCGATGCCGGGGAGGCTCTTCAGGCCCGGCACGCCGGTGACGGTCTGGCCTACGTTGCTGCGCAGCATGCCTGCCAGGGCGAAGCTCTGGCCGCTGGACAGCTCCACGGTAGTGTCGGCGCGGCGCACCTTGAACGCCGGGATGGTGAAGCCTTGCAGGTCGACCGCGCCGTCGTCGGACAGGTCGCTGACCTCGGGGGCCACGTGCAGGCTGATGCGGTTGGGCGACAGCAGGGTCGGGGTCATGCGCATGATCACGCCGTACTGCTTGTAGTCGATGGTCACCTGGTTGTTGTTCATGATCACGATCGGCACCTCGCCGCCGGCGGCAAAGCCTGCGGTCTCGCCGGACATGGCGGTAAGGTTGGGTTCGGCCAGCACCGTGGCCAGGCCGTCCTCGGACAACGCGGTGAGCAACCCGCCGACGGTCATCGAGCCGCGCGTGCGCACGCCGCCGGCCACGGCGTTGGTCACCGTGCCGCCGGTAAAGGCGCCGGTGGTGGCGTCGAACAGGCTGCTGCCGTTGCGCAAGAAGAAGTTGCCGTCCTTGAGTGCGACATCCCAGTTCAGGCCCAGGGAGGTGGTCATCGAGCGTGATACTTCGACGATACGCACGCTGATGTTCACCTGGGACGACAGCTCGACCTTGAGCTGGTTGACGATGCGCGGGCTGTCGCCGCCACCGCCTGGGGCACCACCACCACCGCCGCCACCACCGCCACCGCCACCGCCCCCTGCGCCGCCGCCTCCGGTGCTGTCGTCTTCACCGCCGACGTAGGCCTTGACCGCATCGATCACCAACTTGGCCTGCTGCGGGGTGCGCACGTTGCCGCGCACGATCAGGCCGTTGCCCGAGGCCGGGCCGAAGTTCACGTTGACCCCCGGCACTTCCTCGGCGATCTGCCGGGTCAGGGCGTCCAGGTCGTAGTGGGTCTCGAGGTTGATGGCGCTGATCACCTGGTCGTTGGCATCCAGCGCGTACAGCGTGGTGCGCCCGGCGCCCTTGGCGTAGACGAACACGTTGCCCGGCGAAGGCATCTGGAAGCTGGCGATGGTCGGGTCGGCCACCAGCACGTTGGCGGCCAGGGCCGGCAGTTGCAGCAGGCGCCCTTGCTTGACGGTGAGGTTCAGCGTTTCGCTGGGTTGTACCTGGGTCAGCTTGCGTGGCAGCGGCGGGCGCGCAGGTTGCGCGGGTTCGGTCACCGGTTCCGGGTCAGGGCCGGTGGCCGGCAGGTTGGCGTATATCGACGGGTCTCCCCAGGTCTCGAAATTGTCGGCGGGGTTTTCCTGGGCGGCGGCCTGGGTTGTTTCGGCCTGCGCGCCGGGTGCGAGCAGGGCGCAGCCGAGGGCCAGGGCCAGTGAGGGGGCGAGTGTTGCAGGGGCGAACTTCATCGTGGCACTTCCAGAAAAACTGCGGTGTCAGGTGGCAGGCGTAGGGGCGTGTTCAGCGCGACAGGTCGCGTTCCTCGACGGCGTCGCCGCGGAACATCTGCAATTTGGCTTGGGGAGCACTCATGCCGTTGTAAAGGCCGGTGGCCTGGCTCAGGGTGGTGATGCTGCGGCCATCGGTGACCATCGGCTGGCGTGGCTCGCGGGCGCCGCGCAGTACCAGTTGCAGGGTACCGACCTCCTTGGCCACCGACAGGCGTTCGGCCTGGGCCGGGGTCACTTCCAGGGTCACGGTCTCGAAGCTGGTGTAGCGCTTCTTGTCCTTTTCTGCCGGTTGCTCTTCACGCACGGTCAGGGCGCCGCGGGTGATGTTGTTCAGTGCCAGCACGCGCACGTTGCGCAGTAAGGTCTGCGAGGCCAAGCGCGGCACGCCGGAACCGGCACCGGCGCTTTCCTTCTCTTTGTCGCGGTCCAGGCTCAACACCACATCGACGCGGTCACCGGTGGAAACCATTCCCGAGTTGCTGGCCACCGCGCTTGTGGGCACCGAGATGGCGCGCAGGCCTGGTTGCAGCACCGCGGCGATGAAGCCCGGCTCGCCTGGTTTGATCAGCATGGTGGCGGCCAGCGGCTGGCCCT
Source organism: Pseudomonas xanthosomatis (assembly GCF_019139835.1). NCBI lineage: Bacteria > Pseudomonadati > Pseudomonadota > Gammaproteobacteria > Pseudomonadales > Pseudomonadaceae > Pseudomonas > Pseudomonas xanthosomatis. The sequence continues at coordinate 2,977,207 of NZ_CP077075.1, forward strand.
CGCGCAACGGGCGGCGCACGGTGCCACCAACGGCGACTGCCAGGCTGTCCTTGTTGTCGATGAAGAACAGCAACGACGAATGCTCGCCTTCCAGCTGCTGCCAGCGCACGGCATTGGCGTCGATGAACTCGCCGGGGTGCAGGTCGCGGGCGGCCACCAGCACGGCGGGCAGGGCAGGCGGGGCAGGCGGCGGCGCAACGACCACGGGTGCCGGGGCGGGGGCCGGTTTGAGCATGACCCGCACCAGCAGCGCGGCGCTGCCGGCGACCAGCAGCGTGCCTGCCAGCAGAAGGACGGAAGGGGTTTTCATGATGAAGTCGCGTGCTCAGGAATGGATGGGAATGAACAGGATGTAGAGGGCACCGGTGACGATGGCCAGCCCGTAGGGGATGCCCTGCGGGCAGTGTTCGGTGATCACGATCGGGGTCTGGATGCCCAGGCGCGGAAAGCGCCGGGCCAGGCGCTGCACGCCGTGGCCGAGCAGTTGCTCGATACGCGCCAGCAGCGGCAAGCCCAGGGCCAGCAGGCCGCCGGCCAGTGCCGTAACGATCAGGAACGCCAGTTGGTCGGCAGGCCCGACCCACAGGCAGATCACTGCCATCAGCTTGACGTCGCCGGCGCCGACCCGGCCCAGGAAGAACAGCCCGCAACCCACCAGCAGTACCAGCGCCGCGCCCAGCAGGCAGGCGCCCATGGCGCTGAACACGCCGAGGGTGTCCAGCTGTTGCCAGGGGCCGAAGCCCAGCAGCGCGGCGGCCGGTTGTACCAACCACAGCGCCAGCAGCACCAGCACCAGCAGGTTGTGGATGCGCCGGTAGAGCAGGTCGGAGCCGACCACGAACACCAGCGCCGGCAGCAGCACGAAGAGGGCGAGGGTGTTGTCCATGGGCGCTCCGGGCTCCGGGTTACTGCCCGGGGGCGTTGGTGTTGGTGATCTGGTCGGCGATGGAGGAGAAGCGTTCCTTCAGCGCGGTGACGAACACACCGTCGGAGCCGAAGATCACGCCGATGGCCGCAGCCATGGCGGCGGCGAGGATGCCGTATTCGATGGCGGTGACGCCGCTTTCATCGTTGAGGAACAGTTTGAGGCGCTTGAGCATGGCGGGCTCCGGTGGGCGAAGGGGTGGATGGGAAGTGGTTGGTATTAAGATTTATTCTCATGTACCGGGCAAGGGCGGGTGTATTAAGAATGCTTAAGGAAGTGAGAGGTTTTGCCGCATCCCTGTAGGAGATTACCCAGCCCTGCGGGCTGCGCTGTCGCGCAGAGAACTGGGCACGAACCCGCTGCGGGCCCTGTGGGAGCGGGCTCGTCGGGGTGCCGAACCACCGCGAAGCAGGCGACGCGGTGTCTGGCACCGGCTTCGCCGGTGTTCGCGGGCAAGCCCGCTCCCACAGGGTATGTGGCGCGCTTACGAATTCTGTTCTTGCGCGACAGCGCAGCCCGCAGGGCTGGGTGATCTCCTATGGAACAAATCACAACTCGGTGATTTAACGAAGATTCTGTGGGAGCGGCTTTAGCCGCGAACACCGGCGAAGCCGGTGCCAGCATTCGCCTGTGCCGGCCCTATCGCCGGCAAGCCGGCTTCTACAGCGGGCGTGTAGAAACGGGGGCTGCGGGGGCCTTGATCTCCAGCGTCGCGCACAGCCCGGGCTGGTTGTCGATCAGCAGCAGTTGGCCGCCGTGCAGGTCGCAGATGGCGCGGGTGAGGGTCAGGCCCAGGCCGTTGCCGGGCACGTTGCCGCTGGTGTCCAGGCGCTGGAAGCGGGCCATGGCGCGGTCGTTGAGGGCGTCGGGGATGCCGCGGCCGCGGTCGGCCACGCACAGTCGCGAACGGTTGCGCACCTGCTCGCCGCGCAGGCTGATCGGCGAGCCCTTGGGCGAGTACTTCAGGGCGTTGTCCACCAGGTTGGCCAGGGCCTGGAACAGCAGCGCGCGGTCGCCGTACACCCTCACCCGCGGGCTGCACTGCACGTTCAGCTGGCAGTCACGCTCCTCGGCAAGCGGTTGGTAGTAGTCGGCAATGTCCTGCAGCAGCTCTTGCGCGCTGTGGCTGTCGAACTGGTGGGCGCAGCGGCCGGTTTCCACCTCGCCAATGCGCATCACCGCACGGAACAGGCTCTGGATGCGTTCGCTGTCGGACACCGCCTGCATCAGCTCGGCCCGCGCCGGCTCGTCCTGCAACTGCTCGGCCACGCTCAGCAGGCGGGCCTGCAGGCGGGTCAGCGGCGTGCGCAGCTCGTGGGCGATATGGCTGGTGATGTTCTTCACTTCCTCCATCAGCCGGTCGATGCGCTGCAGGCTGTGGTTGACCTCGCTGCCGAGCTGGTCGAACTCGTCGCCGTCGCTGTGGCAGGCCACCCGCGAGCCATGCTCGCCACTGGCGTAGCGGGCCAGGGCATCGCGGATGTGGTTGATGCGCTCCAGGTTGCGCCGGCTGAACGGCAGGCTGGTGAGCAGGATCAACAGCAGTACCAGCAGCATGGTGGCACCGGCCATCAGCGGGATGATCCGCGTGCGTTCGAGCATCGGGCGCAGGTTGTAGGCGCTGAAGTAGCTGCCGCCATCGGCCAGCGGCACCAGCAGGCCGAGAATCTCTGCCGTGCCGTTGCCACCGGGCACCACGGCATGGCGCCAGTTGCCCAGGCAGCCGCCGGCGCAGTCGAACTGCGGCACCAGCCAGGCATTGCCATAGCGCAGCTGGCCCTGGGCATCGACCACCGTGGGCAGGTGCTCCTTGCGCGCCTCGGTGGGTTCGCGTTGCTGCAGCGCCGCCACCACCTGCGCGGTGCTGCGCAGGCTGCCGTGCAACTGCTGGGAGCGCACGTCGTTGAGGATCATGTCGCGCACGTGGCTGCGGGTTACCACTTCCAGCAGGTGGTTGCTGCACACGATCGAGATCAGCGACACCAGCAGGCAGACGAAAGCGATGGTCGAGGCCTGGCGAAAGTTGCTGGTGTTGAGCAACTGGCGCAGGCCATAGGCGTTAACCAAGGACATAGCCGATGGCGCGTATGGTGCGGATCATCTGGCGTTCGAAGCCCTTGTCGATCTTGGTGCGCAGCTTGGACAGGTGCACGTCGATCAGGTTGGTCTGCGGGTCGAAGTGGTAGCCCCACACGCGCTCCAGCAGCATGCTGCGGGTGACGGTCTGGCCGCGGTGCTCGGCCAGTACCTGCAGCAGCTTGAACTCCTTGTCGGTGAGGTCGATGCGCTGGCCGTCGCGGCTGACCGTGCGCCGGCTCAGGTCCACCTGCAACTCGTCGATTTGCAGCACCTCGTCGTGGGCGTGCTGCTGGTGGCGGCGGGCGAGCAGCTCCAGGCGCAGCAGCAGCTCGGTGAAGTCGAACGGCTTGCCCAGGTAATCGTCGGCGCCGGCGCGCAGGCCTTCGACGCGGTCGGCGGTCTGGTCGTTGGCCGACAGCACCAGGATCGGCGGGCGCGGCTTGCCGGTGAGCTGGTTGAGTACTTCGATGCCGTCCATCTTGGGCAGTACGCGGTCGAGGATCACCACGTCGAAGGCTTCGCGCAGGATCATGTCCAGTGCACCTTCGCCGTTGTCGGTCATCCTGCAGTTGTGCCCGCATGCATGCAGCTTGCTGCCCAACCAGTGACTGACCGAGGGGTCGTCTTCCACCACCAATACGCGCATGGCGTTGATCCTTTAAATAGCGTCGAAGGAGGGTTGCATTCTCACGGGTGGCCGCTGGCCAACTGAGTTAAGAATTATTAAACAGAATGAGAATACTTATCAATAAGATTTGATTGTATTTTGCAATTACGTTCGATTACTCGCAATTTTCGAAGTTTTGTGCAGGGTTTGGCAGGGAAAAACCCTTGGTATGCCAGGGTTATGCGCAAGGGGATTGCGGGGGAGGAGGCTAGGCGGGAAATGCGGCGTGGTGTATAGACGCGGCAGCTTTGGTTTTTTTCAGAAGGTTTTGCAAGGAGCGCAGGTGACATGCAGGAATGGCTGTTTTACGACTTGCTCGCAGCGCTGATGCGGGTGGTGTGTTACCCCATCGGCTGGTTGGTGTTGCGCTTGCTGACCTTCGGTCACTACCCCCGCCGCGGTATTTGGCTGAGCGGCTCGACCCCGGAGGTGATGACCACGATGCTGGGGTTGGTGGTGTTGCTGGTTGGGGTGATGGCGTTGGCGGGGCAGTTTGTGATGGGGTAGGGCGCTGTCAGGCGGACGCGATTCTACAGGGTGCGCGCTTGTGGCTTCAGTGCCTTGGCCAGGGCGCAGTTCACATGCTCGGTGGTGTGTATCAAGGTGCCCTGATGCGGCATGAGGACATGCGCGTTGATGCCCTGATGCGGCCTTGGTACATGCGCCAAGGCTGGCAACCATGGCCTGACAGGCATGGCCACGTTGCAACAAATGTGGGAGCGGGCTTGCCCGCGAAGCGCCGCGCGGGCGGCGCTCGATCTTGAGAGCGCTGCAAAGCTTTCGTCGGGCACCTGTATGCCCTGATGCACTCTGGAGGCATGCGCCTCGAAGCCTTGATACATACCTGAAGCCACACCTCCGACCTCAATTACTGTTGGGGTGATCGCATCAGGGCTGCCAGGTGTTCGACGAAAACTCCCCTGCGTCTAAAACCGAGCGCCGCCCGCGCGGCGCTTCGCGGTGGTTCGGCACCCCGACAAGCCCGCTCCCACATTTGTTTCGGGCGATGTTTGCCTGTCAGGCCATGGTTGCCAGCCTTGGCGCAAGTCTCAAGGCCGCATCAGGGCATAGAGGCCCCGGCGGCAAGCCCCGCCCCTACAGCGCAGCCCCTCCCGCCAATGGCTTGAGCTCACTCGGCAGCCGCCCGGTCCAGCGCTTGAACGAGCGGCGCAAATTGGTGTTGTCGTTGAAACCGAGCATCTGCGCCACCTCGTCGTTGCCATACCCCTTGACCTGATACAGGTACAACGCCAGGTCGCGCCGGGCACAGTCGAGCTGTTCCTGAAAATGCGTGCCCTGGCGCGCCAGGCGGCGCTTGAACGAGGCCGGGCTGGTGGCGAAGGCGCAGGCGACGCGCTCCAGGCTCAACGGCTGGCGCAGCTGGCCGAGCAGGTGCTCGTGCAACTGGTCGAGAAAACTCGTCTGCCAACCCCAGGTGTTCAATTGCGCATCGCACGCCTGGCGCGCCACCTGCTGGGCGGTGGAGCCGGCGCCGGGCCAGGGGCGCAGCAGGTATTCACGCGGCACGCTCATCACCGTGCACGGGCAGTCGAAGGCCAGCGCATCGCCCAGGTGTACCCAGTACTGCTCCACATACCCAGGCTCCGGGTGGGCGAACTGAAAGCGCCATGGCAACTGCTCGTGCTGTTGGCGGCGGGCCAGGGCGACCACGGCGGTCATGCTGGCTTCGAGCAGGAACAAGGTCTGCTCGCCCATGGCGCAGCTTTCGCGCCAGTACAGGTGCAGGTACTGCTCGTCCAGGCGCAGCACCGGGGTCAGCAGCGGCGACAGCAAGGCGCGGTACTGGCCCAGGCGCTCCAGCGCCTGCAGCAGGTGGTCGGCCTGCTCCAGCAACAGGCTGGCGGCGCCGTAGTGCCCGGGCCACAGGCGCTGGCCATAGAGAAAGCTGCTGTCGGCGGCGTCCAGCAGGCGCTGGGCGTTGGCGATCAGGCGCAGGAACTGTTGCGGGCTGAGCTGCGCGTTGCCGGTGATGATGTCCTCGTAGAACAGCCCGCAACCGCGCAGCAGGTGGTGGGTGTCGATGTGCCGCGAACGCGCCAGGTCGATCAGCGCGGCGGGCAGGTGGTGGGCGGCGATGAAGCGGCTGTCGCTGTCGTAGCCGTTCATGCGCTGCGCACCTGGCGTGGCTTGGCCCTGGCCAAGGCCTGGTTGAGGCGCTTGAGCAACTGCGCTTCGTCTTCGTCCACCGCCATCACGCAGGCGACGCTGGCGGCCAGTTGCAGGCGCTCGCCGTGGCGCACGGTATGGTGGGCCAGGTGGGCGATGCTTTGGCGCAGCGCCTCGGCCATGGCCTGGGCCTGGCGCTCGCCGGTGTTGGGCAGCACCGCGACGAAGCGGTCGCCGGCCAGGCGGCAGAGCATGTCTTGTTGGCGCAGGTTGAGCAGCAGCAGCTGCGCCACCACCTGCAGCACCTGGTCGCCTTCGTCCTGCCCATAGCGCAGGTTGACCTGGTTGAAGTCGTCCAGGTCGATGGCCACCAGCGACAGCGGCTGCTGTTCGGCGCTGGCCTGGGCGATGGCCTGTTGCAGGTGCTGGCGCAGGTACTGGGCGCCGGCCAGCGGGGTGAGCTTGTCGAACAGGCGGTGCTCGCGGAACAGCTGCTCGCGCTTGCGCATTTGCTCGCTGATGGCGCGCTGCTCCTGCTGCAGGTGGTACATGCCCAGGGTCAGCAGCAGCATGCCCACCGGCATGGGCGCGGTTTCCAGCCAGTTGTCCCAAATCGCCTCGGGGGGCAGGCGGATGAATTCGTCGAGGGTGTCCATCCACATGGAGAACGCGGTAAAGCACAGGCCCACGGACAGCAGCCGGGTGACCCTGCCGACCGGGCGGCCACGCAGCAGCATGAACAGCCAGCCACAGAGGATCATGCAGGTACCGCCTTCGCCGGCCACGTCCATCCAGTTGATTTCGGCCCAGGGCTTGATGTTGCCGGCGGCAAGGTAGATGAGCAGGCCGGCGTTGAAGGCCAGCAGCAGGCCGGCGAGGGTCAGGCCATGGCGTTTGAGCAGCGGGGGCATGGGGCGTCCTTGATGTTGTTGTGGCCTGGGCGGGCCCTGTCGCCGGCACGCCGGCTCTCATAGAACAAACTGCAACTCATTGATTTAACACGGTCCCTGTGGGAAGCGGCCTTGTGTCGCGATGGGGCGCGAAGCGGCCCCAGGGCCTCGGCCTCATGCAAAATTGCCGGGGCTGCTGCGCAGCCCATCTCGACCGGACGGCGCCCCGGCAAGGCCGCTTCCCACAGGGGGCGCGGTGCATCTGCGAGACCAGTTCTCTGCGCGACAGCACAGCCCGAAGGGCTGGGTGATCTCCTACAGGGATGTGTGGCCCACCCGGCAGCATGCGGGGTGATTATCTCAATCCGATGACGCTCACTTGCCGCGTGCGGTGCAGGGCAGGCCGTCCGGGCCGGTGCTGGCGTCGCAGTAGCGCTCGCCGGCCAAGGCCAGCTTGGGCTCGTGCAGGAACTTGCGGCCCTTGGCGTCGCGCTGGATGTCGAAGGCGTCGTACAGCTGGTCGTCGGCCGAATAGGCGCGCACTTGCAAGCGGTCCTTCTCTACCCGCACGGTCTGGTACAGCTGGGTGTCCTCGGCGCTGCGGTCGGGCTGGCGGCGGGCGCGGTCGTTCAGGCCGTACATTTTCGAGCCGGTCACCGAGACCATGTACACCGGGCCAATGGCCTGCCTGGCACGCTGCGCGGCAGCGGTGGCCTGGCGCCCGGCGGCGTGGGTCAGGCGGCTGTAGCAGTGGTCGTGGCCCTGCAGCACCAGGTCGACCTTGTAGCGCTCAAGCAAAGGTTGCCAGGCGGCCTTCAGCGGCTCGGTGTCTTCGGGGCGGGCGCAGGTGTAGACCGGCTGGTGCATGACCACGATGTTCCACTGCGCCTTGCTGCTGCGCAGAGTGTTTTCAAGCCATGCGGTTTGTGCCGGCAGGGTGCCCAGGTCCAGGGCCGAGGTGCCGTCCAGCACCACGAAGCGCACGTTCTGGTAATCGCTGTAGTAGCTGGTGTCGGCCACCCCTTCGGCGCCGTTGCGCGGCAGGGCGAACTGGGCCGGCACGTGGGGGCTCAGGCTGCGGCTTTCGCTGCCGTCGGCGTTCAGTTGCTCGAGGTACTCGTGGTTGCCGAAGGCGGTCAGCTGCGGGATGGCTGCGTACGACCAGCCGCCGGCCTGGTTCCATTCGCCCCATTCGTCGTCGTGGGCCAGGTCGTCGCGCGAGGCCACCAGGTCGCCGGCGTGCACCACCAGGGCTGGCTGCGCCACGCTGCGCAGGGCCTGGCGGATGGTGCGCGAGGCGATGGCGAGGATGTCGTTCTGGGTGTCGCCCAGGTACACGAAGCTGAACGGCGCGAACTGGCCTTTGGCGGTGCGGAACTGGTGCCACTCACTCCAGCCGGCGCTGCCCTTGACCCGGTACACGTAGGCGGTGTCGGGCTGCAGGTGCTCCAGGCGCACTTGGTGGTAGTTGGCCGGGCCGTTGTCGCCGTCCAGGCGCTGGGTGCTGCCGCCGAGCTGGCTGGCCTTGGCCTCCAGCGACGGGCCGGCCAGGGCCGGGCCCAGCTGCAGCACGGCGTCGGCCTGGGCCAGGTCGGTGCGGTAGCTGACCGCCATCTGCGTGGCGGCGTTCTGCCCTGGGGTGAGCACGATGCGGTCGGCGAGGGTGCCGGCGGCGTAGGGCTGGCCGGGTGAGCGCGGTATCGGGTTGGTGTCGCTGGCCTGGGCCATGGCGGCGCAGAGCAGGGTGGCGGCGAACAGCAGGGTGGCGGCGAACAGCAGGGGGCGGTGCATGGGGTTTCCTCGAATGGCCCGGATGGCGTGATGGGGGGCAAAGGAAACAAAGGCGAATGACGGTTCGGTTACCGGGTGGGGGGTCGATTTGGCTCAGGTGAGCGGGGCGATTTTTTGTGTGATCAGGGGTGGCCTGATCGCGGGGCAAGCCCGCTCCCACATATGTATTAGGGGCTGGCTGAGGGCGCAGGGGGTCATTTGAGCTCAAAACGTCGGTAAAAACCGCCGAAAACCCGGTGCCGGGGCGTTAGCTGCCGGGCTCTGTCATGCAAGTGCCACACAGCCTTTTTAGCGTTCGCAGCCATTCCCGGGTTCGCCGGGCCACTGCAAACGAGGGTTTCCAAGGTGGCAATGCCGTTACGTCACATCCGTTGCAACGGGTTTCGGGTCAGCCTGCTGGCCATCGCCATCGGCGCCGCACCTGCCTGGGCCGAGGAAGAGGCGGTGGAGCGGGTCGAGGTGATCGGCCAGGCTGCCAGCATCGACAAGGCCCTGCGCGAGCAGAAGAGCTCGGACAGCATCGAGAGCGTGGTGCACGCCGATGGCGTCGGCCAACTGCCGGACGACAACGCCGCCGAAGCCCTGCAGCGGGTGCCGGGCCTGTCGGTGGAGCGCGACCAGGGCGAAGGCCGCTTTGTCAGCGTGCGCGGCATCGCCCCGGACCTGAACAGCGTGACCATCAACGGCACTTTGGTACCGGCCCCCGAGGGTGACCGCCGCGCCGTGGCCCTGGACGTGCTGCCGGCCGAGCTGGTGCAATCGCTGTCGGTGGTCAAGAGCCTGACCCCGGACATGGACGCCAACTCCCTGGGCGGCACCATCGAGGTGGAGAGCCTGTCGGCCTTCGACCACGACGGGCTGTTCTACACCTTCAGCAGCGAGGCCAGCCAGGACACCAACGTCGACAAGACCAGCCCGAAGTTCTCCGGCGCCTTCAGCAACCGCTTCAGCCTGGGTGACGGCGTGGACAACTTTGGCGTGGCGGCGGCGTTCAGCTGGCAGAAGCGCAAGTTCGGCTCGGACAACGTCGAGACCGGCGGCAACTGGGACTTCAGCGGCGCCGATGCGCGCCTGCAAGAGGTGGAGGCCCGCGACTACCAGATCACCCGCGAGCGCACAGGCTTTGGCCTGAACTTCGACTACCAGCCCGACGACTACTCCAGCTACTACCTGCGCACCCTGTACAGCAAGTTCAAGGACACCGAGACGCGCAACGCCATGGGCCTGGAGTTCGCCGATCCGCAGGGTTCGGGCCAGCGTGGCGAGGCCGAGGGCTGGCGCGACCTGAAATCCCGCGAGGACACCCAGGAAATCCAGTCCTACGTGCTTGGCGGCGAGCGCATGATCGAGCAGTGGACCTTAAGCGCCCAGGCCGGCTACAGCCAGGCCACCGAGAAAGACCCGGGCGGCATCGCCGGGGCCAAGTTCGTCGGCGACTTCGACGGTGTGGGGTTTGACGGCACCTCCAAGCCACGCCTGAGCGTGGGCAGCGATTTCTACAACCCCAACAACTTCACCTTGGATGAAGTGGAATGGGAGAAGGTCAACGGCAAGGACCAGGAAAAGAACATCCGCCTGGACCTGGCCCGCGATTACGACCTGGCCGGCAACAGCGCGCAGGTGAAGTTTGGCGGCAAGGTCAGCCGGCGCGACAAGACCAGCGACACCGAAACCTGGGTGTACGACGATTTCACCGGCGTGAGCCTGGCCGACTACCAGAGCGGCAATGTCGACTACGCCCTGGGCCACTACGGCAACGGCATCAGCGCCGGGGCCATCAAGGGTTTGATCGGCAGCCTGGACAAGGCCGCGTTCTACGACGAAGAAGCCTCGCGCATCAACGATTTCGACATGCGCGAGGACATCAACGCCGCTTACCTGATGCACACCCTGGACGTGGGCGACTGGCGCCTGATCGCCGGCCTGCGCTACGAGGGCACCGAGTTCGACGCCAAGGGCACCGGCCTTCGCGACGGCACCTACGAGAGCATCCACAGCAGCAACCGCTACGACCACTGGTTGCCCGGCCTGCATGCGCGCTACCAGCTGACACCGGCCACTGCGCTGCGCGCAGCCTGGACCAACACCGTGGTGCGCCCGACCTTCGGCCAGCTGGCCCCGGGCTTTGCCATCGACGGCGCCGACGCCTCGTTCGGCAACCCCGAGCTGAAACCGCTGGAGTCGATGAACCTGGACTTCGGCATCGAGCACTACATGGGCCGCGCCGGGGTGGCCTCGGCGTTCCTGTTCTACAAGGACATCGACAACTTCATCTACAGCACCGACCTTGCCGGCACCGGCGAGTGGCTGGGCTTCGACGAGGCGCTGACCTTCGAGAACGGCGGCGGCGCGCGCCTGTACGGCCTGGAGCTGGCCTACTCGCAAAAATTCGACTGGCTGCCCGAGCCGTGGGACGGCCTGCTGGTGGGCGCCAACCTGACCCTGAGCAAGTCCGACGCCACCTACCAGGGCGCCACCGGTGCCAAGCGCCACATCGACCTGCCCAACCAGTCCGACACCGTGGGCAACTTCATGGTTGGCTGGGAGAACGAGCGCCTCAACCTGCGCCTGGCCGCCAACTACAAGTCGGGCTACCTGCTGGAGCTGGGCGCCATCGACGACAAGGCCCACGACCAGTACGCCGACGACCAGCTGCACGTGGACTTCAAGGCCGGCTACTTCCTCACCCCCGAGCTGCAGCTGACCTTCGAGGCGCAGAACATCACCGACGAGTCCTACTACGTGTACAGCGGCCACCGCCGCTACAACGCGCAATACGAAGAATACGGCCCGACCTACAAGCTCGGCCTGACCCTTACCCACTTCTGACCCGGATACTGCCTGCCGATGCGTATGTTCAATCTGTCCATGCTGGGGCTGTGTATCGCCCTGGCCCAGGGCGCCGCCGTCGCGGCGCCGAACCTGGCCTTCAAGAGCCAGACCGTTGCCAGCGAATACAGCCAGTGGCTGGCGCCGCTGCCGTTCATGCACCAGGCCGAACGCTTGCAGGTGGCCGCCAAGGCCTTGCAGGTGGTCGATGCCCAGGGCCGTGTGCTCGGTGAGCTGGCCGGGCGTTTCGAGACCCTCGACCACCGCGCCGATGCCAAGGGCCTGCTGGTGGCGACTCTCGACAAGAAGCGCCAGCAGGCCTTGCTGACCCGCCTGGGTGGCGACGGCCAGTGGGCGGCGCCGCTGTACCTGCCCAAGACCCGTTATGCCATCGAAGGCCTGTGCCTGTACCGCGACAGCGCGCGCAACGACTTTTTGTTCCTGGTGGGCGAGGAGGGCGTTGGCGAGCAGTGGCTGGTCGGCCATGCCGGCGTGCCGCTGGCCGAAGCACGCCAGGTACGGGCCCTGAGCCTGCCGCCGCAAAGCGGCTTTTGCCAGGCCGATGACGCCAGCCACAGCCTGTACGTGAACGAAGAGAACGTCGGCCTGTGGCGCTACGAGGCGGCCGCCGAGGCGCCGCTGCTGCGCGAGCCGGTAGACCTGCGTGCGCCGTTCGGCGGGCTGGCCAAAGCTGCTGCGGGCATGGCCGTGGTGCCGGGCGGGCTGCTGGCGCTGGACCCGGCGGCGGGCGCCTTGCACCTGTATCAGCAGGCTGCCGGGCACTGGACCGCGGCAGGTGTGGTACCGCTGGCCACGCTCAAGGAGCCCGAACAGGTAAGCGCCCGCGCTGCCGGCAAGGGGCTGGAGCTGTTGCTGGTGGACGATAAAGGCACCCACCGCGCGCAGCTGGGCTGGGCGCCGAAAGCGCTGCCACTGCCGGCCGCCCCGGCGCAGGTCACCGCGCTGGCGCAGACCGACGGGGTACCCAGCCTGGGTGATGCGGCAGACGACCCGGCGATCTGGGTCAACCCGCAAAACCCTGCGCAAAGTCGTGTGCTTGGCACCGACAAGAAGGGCGGCTTGCTGGCCTACGACCTGGCTGGCAAGCAACTGCAAGACCTGCGGGTGGGGCGCCTGAACAACGTCGATGTGCGCAGCGGTTTTCGCCTGGGCGAGCGCGAGGTGGGCCTGGCGGTGGCCAGCAACCGTGACACCAATGGCCTGCATCTGTTCGCCATTGACCCGCGCAGCGGCCAGTTGAGCGATATCGGCCAGGTGCCCACGGGGCTGACGGAGGTTTACGGCCTGTGCCTGTTCAAGGGCGCCGATGGCGCCATCGACGCCATCGTCAACGACAAGGACGGGCGCTTCGAGCAGTACCGCCTGGACGGCAGCAGCGGCAGGGCCGGCGGCCAGCGGGTGCGTAGCTTCAGCACCCCGACCCAGTCCGAGGGCTGCGTGGCCGACGACCGCCGCCAGCGCCTGTTCATCGGTGAGGAGGATGTGGCGGTGTGGGCGCTGGATGCCCGCAGCAGTGCCCCGGCAACGCTGCACAAGGTGATCGGCGTGGGCGGCCCGGTGCAGGACGATATCGAAGGCCTGGCGCTGTACCACGGTGCGCAGCGCGATTACCTGGTGATCTCTAGCCAGGGCAACGACCGCTACGTGGTGCTCGAGGCCGAGCCGCCGTACCGGCTGCGCGGCAGCTTCCAGGTGGGGTTGGATGCCGAGCGCGGCATCGATGGAGCCTCCGAGACCGATGGCCTGGAAGTGACCTCGGCCAACCTGGGCGGGCCCCTGAGCCTGGGGCTGCTGGTGGTGCAGGACGGGCGCAAGCGCATGCCTGAGGGTAACCAGAACTACAAGTACGTGGCCTGGGCCGAGGTGGCCCGGGCTCTGGGGTTGGAGTGAAGGCCATCGCGGGGCAAGCCCGCTTTGGGAGCAACTGTCTTGCTCATTTCTAATAGCTGATGCGATCCCTGTGGGAGCGGGCTTGCCCGCGAACACCGGCGAAGCCGGTGCCATACACCGTGTCGCCCTTTTCGCGGGCAAGCCCGCTCCCACAGGGGCCGATATTGGCCCGGGAGCGCTGTCATCCCCCCGCAACCTCTTTGCCATTGACTAGGAGCCAGCCGGCTCCCCCGATTGAAAGGACACACAACATGCAAACTCCGACAACCCCGCTGCAACACACCACCGTCTGGGGCCTGGTCAGCGAGGCCAGCCTGGTGGTACAGGCGGTGATGCTGTGCCTGGTGCTGGCTTCGCTGCTCAGCTGGTACCTGATCGTCTGGCGCGGCACCTTGCTGCGCCGCGCCGAAGGCCATGGCAAGGCATTTCTCAAGCAGTTCCGCGAAGGTGAACTCGGCGCGCTGTACCAGGACGCCCAGCGCAACGCACCGGGGGCGGATGCTGGGCTGCAGCAGATCTTCGTCGCCGGTTACCAGAGCTTCCAGCAGTTGCATCCCGGCCAGCAGCCTGATGCGGTGCTGGAGGGCGTCGAGCGCAGCCTGCTGGTGGCCATCGCCGAGCAGGAAGAGCGCCTGGAAAAGGGCCTGCCGTTCCTTGCCACGGTGGGTTCGGTCAGCCCCTACATCGGCCTGTTCGGCACCGTGTGGGGCATCATGAATTCGTTCCTTGGACTGTCCCAGGTGCAGCAGGCGACGCTGTCCACGGTCGCCCCCGGCATTGCCGAGGCGCTGATCGCCACCGCCATCGGCTTGTTTGCGGCCATTCCTGCGGTGATGGCCTACAACCGCTTCTCGGCCCGTGCGCAAACCCTGATCGCCCGCTACTACGCCTTCGGCAACGAGCTGCAGGGCCGCCTGCAACGCCGCTTGCAGGCCGCCCCGGCGAACCTTGCCGCTGCGGCCTGAGGAGACCCGAGCATGCTAGTCAGACCTGTGCGCAAACATGGCCTGAAGGCCGAAATGAACGTGGTGCCCTACATCGACGTGATGCTGGTGCTGCTGGTGATCTTCATGGTCACCGCGCCCATGCTGGTGCAGGGCGTGCAGATCGAGCTGCCCAAGGTGGCCGCCGAGGCGTTGCCCACGCCGAACCAGCAGCGCATCGTGACGCTGTCGGTGAAGGCCGATGGCAGTTACTACTGGAACCTGGGCAGCGAGGTGGACACCACCGCGCAGACCGACAGCGCCGTGGACACCGCACAGATGCGCGAGAAGATCGCCGCCATCGTCGCGCAAGACCCGCAGACCCAGGTGTACCTGCGCGCCGACCGCGACACCGACTATGCCAGCGTAGTGGCCGGCATCGCCGAGCTGCAGCGCGGTGGTGTCAGCCGCCTGGGCCTGATTACCGAGGCGCCGTGACCATGACCAGCCTGACCTTGCAGCAACCGATGTGGCCAGCATGGCGCGAGCATGGCAGCGCGCTGGCCATTGCCGTGGCCCTGCATGCCGGCGCGGCCTGGTTGTTGTTCAGCCTGTCGCACACCCCCGAGCTGCCGCCGCCAGCGGCGCAGGTGATCCAGACCCAGCTGGTGCAGTTGCCGGCGCCGGAGCCTGTGGTGGCTGCGCCGCCGGTGGTGGAGCCGGCACCAGTGGCGCCTGCGCCAAAACCACAACCGACCGTGCAGGCGCCGCCGGTTGAAGACGCGGCGCTGGCGCTCAAGCGGGTGCAGCAAAAGGAGCGCCGCGAGCGCGAGCTGCAGGCTGAGCTTGCGCGCAAGCAGCGCTTGGAAAGCGAGCGCCGCGAGCAGTTGGCGCGGGACGTAAAGGCCCGCGAGGCGCGTGAGCAGGAGCAGCGCCTGGCTGCCGCGCGTGATGCCGAGGCCGCGCGCCAGGCCGCTGCCGCCAAGGCCCGTGCCGAGGCCGACGCCGCCAGCCGGCAGTACCTGCCGATCGCCAAAGAAGCGCCGGACTACCCGCAGCGGGCGCTGGACCGGCATATCGAGGGGGAGTGCACGGTGGCCTACACGGTAGACCCCGCCGGGCGGGTCACCGACCCGCAGGTGGTCGGCAACTGTCACCCGTTGTTCGTCAAGCCATCGCTGGCGGCGGCCAAGCGTTTCCGTTACCAGCCAAGGTTGGTCAATGGTCAGGCGGTGGCGGTGGCCAATGTGAAGAACACCTTCAGTTTCAGGATTGAGTGACGGGGTAATGCCGGGCTGACCATGAGCCATGGGCGGGCTCGGGGCTGTGGGAGCAAGTGTTTTGCTCAACTTCTAAAAACTGGTGCGATCCCTGTAAGAGCCGGCTTGCCGGCGATCACAGGCGCAGCCGGTGCCAGCTTTCGCCTGTGCAGGCCCTATCGCCGGCAAGCCGGCTCCTGCAGGGTAGGTGGTGTGTTTGCGGAGTCGCTGAGCCACACCAGCAACTGGTCGGGGTTGCCATTGGCCATGCGTTCGAAGGTGGGTGATTCGAGCATGGCCTTGGCGCGTGTGCCCAGCGCCAGAAGGTGGGTGGCGAAGCCCGGGCCGAGCTCGCCGCTGTCTTCCAGCGACAGGCCGCTGCGGTTGTGCTGGATGGCCAGGTGGTAGTGGCTGGCCGCATCGCCGCTGGCGGCCAGCACCACTGTGAAGCGCGCGCCGAGCAGGCTGGCCAGGCGCTGCTGTACCAGGGCCAGCAGCGGGGTGGGGTTTTCGTCGTGCAGCGCCGTGGCCAGCGCGGTGTGGGGGAAGGGTGGCATACGGGATCCTGCGCAAGAGGTTCTGTAGTGACCAGCTTAGGCAAGGGCACGGTGAACTTGGGTTAAGCGGGAGTAAAAGCAGGTAATACCCCTGTAGGAGATCACCCAGCCCTTTGGGCTGCGCTGTCGCGCAGAGAACTGGTCTTGCAGATGCTCCACGGTCCCTGTGGGAAGCGGCCTTGTGTCGCGATGGGCTGCGCAGCAGCCCCGGCAATCTTGCATGAGGCCGAGATCTTGGGGCCGCTTCGCGCCCCATCTCGACCGGACGGCGCCCCGGCAAGGCCGCTTCCCACAGGGACCGTGTTAAATCAATAAGTTGTAGTTTGCTCTATGAGAGCCGGCTTGCCGGCGATAGGGCCATCAGCCGCGGCATCATGGTTTGCAGGCCTGACGCCATCGCCGGCAAGCCGGCTCCTACAGGGGGGGCTCAGTTTTCAGAAGGTCTGGCCCAGGGAGAACTGGAAGATTTGCGTTTCGGCGCCGTCCGGCTTTTTCAGGGGCGCGGCCAGGCTGAAGCTCAGCGGCCCCATCGGGCTGTACCAGGTCACCCCGACGCCCAGCGACACCGCCAGCTGGTTCAGGCTCACGCTGCCGCAACCGGTGGTAGTGCTCAGGTAGCAGGTGTCGGCGTACACGTTGCCGGCATCGACGAACACCGAGCTGCGCAGCTGGCGCTGGTCCTTCACGAACGGCAGCGGGAACAGGTACTCGGCACCGCCGGTGATCAGGATGTTGCCGCCCAGGGCGTCGGTGTCGTGGTCGGAGTAATAGGCTTGGCCGGCGCTGGAATAAGCACCGGTGGCCGGGGTGTTGCGTGGGCCGAGGGTGCCGTCCTTGAAGCCGCGTACCGAGCCCTGGCCGCCGGCGGTGTAGTTCTCGTAGAACGGCAGACCGTCGGTGGCGCCATAGCCGTTGCCGTAGCCCAGGTTGGTGTGCAGGCGCAGGGTGGTGTTCTGGGTGACGGGCAGGTAGGTCTGGCCGCTGTAGTCGAGCTTGTAGAACGACAGGTCGCTGCCGGGGGTGGTGGCCATCAGGGTCAGGCTCTGGGCGTGGCCGCGGGTGGCCAGCACGCCCTTGTTGAGGGTGGATTCGGACCAGCCGATGGAGGCTTTGAGGTTGTTGAAGCTCTTGCCTTCGCGCTGGATGAAATCGTAGATCTCATCGGCGCTGTAGGTGCCCGGGCTGATGTCGTCGTGCTGCAGGGTCAGCCCGTAGGTCAGGCGTGAGGTCTCGTTGATCGGGTAGCCGATGCTGACCCCTGCGCCATAGCTGTTGATGGCGTAGTACGACACACCGTCGTCGTAGTAGTCGCTGTAGTCGGTGCTGCTGTAGAAGGCGTTGTAGCCGAGGCTGACGCCATCGGCGGTGAAGTAGGGGTCGGTGAAGCCGAAGTTGTACTTGGTCTGGTACTCGCTGCGGGTCAGGCCGATGGACACCTTGTTACCGGTGCCGAGGAAGTTGCTCTGGCTGATCGAGCCACCCAGGATCAGGCCCGCGCTTTGCGCGAAACCGACGCTGGCGGTGATCGAGCCCGAGGCTTGTTCTTCCACGGCGTAGTTCACGTCGACCTGATCGTCAGTGCCTGGCACTGCTGGGGTTTCGACGTTGACTTCCTTGAAGAAGCCCAGGCGCTCAAGGCGGGTCTTGGACTGGTCGATCAGGTAGGTCGAAGCCCAGCCGCCTTCCATCTGGCGCATTTCGCGGCGCAGCACTTCGTCTTCGGTCTTGGTGTTGCCGCGGTAGTTGATGCGGTTGACGTAGGCACGCTTGCCCGGGTCGACCACGAACATGATGTCCACGGTGTGGTCTTCATCGTGCGGCTGCGGCACGCCGCCTACGTTGGCGAAGGTATAGCCCTCGTTACCCAGGCGGCGGGTGATCAGGTCGGAGCTGGTGGTCATGACCTTGCGCGAGAACACCTGGCCAGGCTGCACCAGCAGCAGCGACTTGACCTGGTCTTCCGGCACTTTCAGGTCGCCGGAGAGCTTCACGTCACGCACGGTGTACTTTTCGCCTTCGTTGACGTTGACCGTGATGTAGACGTGCTTCTTGTCCGGAGTGATGGACACCTGGGTGGAGGCGATGTCCATGTTGATGTAGCCGCGGTCCAGGTAGTACGAACGCAGGCGCTCCAGGTCACCGGAGAGTTTTTCGCGGGCGTACTTGTCGTCGTTCTTGAAGAACGACAGCCAGTTGGTGGTTTTCAGCTCGAACAGCTGGGCCAGCTCTTCGTCGTCGAACACGGTGTTGCCGACGATGTTGATGTGCTGGATGGCCGCCACGGTGCCTTCGTTGATCTTGATCTTCAGGCCCACGCGGTTGCGCGGCTGCGGCACCACTTCGGCGTCGACTTCGGCCGAGTAGCGGCCCTGGGCCACGTACTGGCGCTGCAGCTCGTTACGCACGCCCTCAAGCGTTGCACGCTGGAAGATCTCGCCTTCGGCCAGGCCCGATTGTTTCAGGCCCTTCATCAGGTCTTCGGTGCTGATCGCCTTGTTGCCTTCGATCTCGATGCTGGAGACCGACGGGCGCTCGACCACGTTGATGATCAGGACATTGCCGTCGCGGTTCAGCTGGATGTCCTGGAAGAAGCCGGTCTTGAACAGCGAACGGGTCGAGTCCACCAGGCGACGGTCGTCGACCTGGTCACCAATGCTCAGCGGCAGGGCGCCGAACACGCTGCCGGCAGACACCCGCTGCAGGCCGTTGATGCGGATGTCGGCGACTTGAAACGTTGCCGCCTGGGCCAGCGAGGCCTTGAGCAGCAGGAGGGAGAGCAGCAGTCGCGGGTAGTTCATCGAGGGTTCCAGGCAGGCGTGTTCGTGGGGGTAGGGCGGGGCTGGCGAAGCGGGCGATGAGCATACGAGCGGGCTGTGTACGGCGCGGTTAACCGGGGGTAAAGATGTGTAAAGTCCGACCGGGCGGCGGTGACAGGCGGGCGGTGCGGGGCGATCATTGGCGGCTGTAGACCCTGCCAAAGCGTGCCCCATGACCCCTGTGCTACTGGTCGACGACGACCGCGAACTCACCGAAATGCTCGCCCTGTACCTGGCCCGCGAGGGCTTTTGCGCCACCGCCGTGGCCACCGGCGAGGAGGGCGAGGCCCATGCCCTGAGCGGTGCCTACCAGGTGGTGGTGCTGGATGTGATGCTGCCGGGTATTTCGGGCATCGACGTGCTGCGCCGGGTGCGCGCCCGCAGCCAGGTACCGGTGCTGCTGCTTACCGCCCGTGGCGACAACATCGACCGCATCGCCGGCCTTGAGCTGGGCGCCGACGACTATGTGCCCAAGCCCAGCTCGCCGGGTGAGCTGGTGGCGCGCCTGCGGGCGATCCTGCGCCGGGTGCAGCCCCAGGCTGCGAGCGATAACCAGGCGTTGGATGCGGTCAGCAGCGGCGCGCTGACCCTGTGGCCGGGGCGGCGCCAGGCGCAGTGGGGGCTGACGCCCCTGGACCTGACCGGCACCGAGTTCAGCCTGCTGGAGGCGTTGACGCGCCAGGCCGGGCAACTGGTGAGCAAGCAGGACTTGTCGCTCAACGCCCTGGGCCGGCCGCTGACCCGCTATGACCGGCGTATCGATGTGCATGTGAGCAGCATCCGCCAGAAGCTCGGCCCGCGCGCCGACGGCAGCAGCTGGATCCAGAGCGTGCGGGGCATGGGCTACATGCTGATCGTCGAATGATGCGCCGGCGCCTGTTCTGGAAGCTGTTCCTGGCCTTCTGGCTGGCCAACTGCCTGACCTTTCTGGTGGGGGCGGGCGCCTTCATGCTCGATGAGCTGCGCGGCGACACCCCGGCGTTGCGCTCGTTGCTGGCTACCGAACTGACCCTGCTCAAGCGCTACGGCGAGCAGGCCGGGCGGCAGTTGCTGCAGGTGTCGCCCCAGCCGCCGGATGTGCAGGTGGGGCTCTATGACGCAAGCGGGCGACTGCTGGCCGGCAAGGCGGTGGCGCCGGTGCGTTTCGAGCAGGCGCTGAGCGACGCCGATGGCCGTGCGCTGGTGTTGCGCGCCTCGGTGGCCAGCGGTGTGGGTGAGGCGCCGCGCCCGCGCAGCATGGGCCCGCTGGTCACCGGCACCTTGATGAGCGCGTTGTTCGCGTTGCTGTGCAGCCTGTACCTGACCCGCCCGCTGGCCTGGCTGCGCGAGGCCATGGGCCAGGTGGCGCAGGGCCGTTTCGAGGTACGGGTGCGCCCGCGTCTGGGGCGGCGGCGCGACGAGATCGTCGACCTTGCCGAGGACTGCGACCGCATGGCCGGCCAGCTCAAGGCGCTGGTGCAGGCCCAGCAGCACCTGCTGCACGACATCTCCCACGAGCTGCGCTCGCCGCTGACCCGGCTGCATGCGGCCATCGGCTTGCTGCGCCAGCAACCGGAGCGCGGCGAGATGCTTGAGCGTATCGAGCGCGAATCGCGGCGCATGGACGATTTGATCGAGCAGTTGCTGACCCTGGCCCGGGCCCAGTCGCGCCAGGATGACGGCGCCTGCGAGGTGCTGGATGTGGTCGAGTTGCTGGCGCAGATCGTCGAGGATGCGCGCTTCGAGGCGGGCATGAAGCAGTGCCGGGTGGTGCTGGACAGCGACGGTGCGTTCGTCACCCGTGGCCATGAAGAGTTGCTGTACCGCGCCTTCGAGAACGTGATTCGCAATGCGGTGCGCTATACCGCGCCGGGTACCGATGTGTGGGTGCGGGCGCTGCTGGTGGCGGGTGGTTTGCGGGTGGAGGTGAGTGACCAGGGGCCGGGGGTGGAGCCTGGGCGGCTGGCGGGCATCTTCGAGCCGTTCGACCGTGGGGCGGACAGTGGCGGTGACGGGTTTGGCCTGGGGCTGGCGATTGCCCAGCGGGCGATTCACCTGCACCAGGGGCGCATTGGTGCGCAGGCGGGCGAGGGCGGTGGCTTGCGGGTGTGGATCGACTTGCCCTGCGGGTTGCCTGGAGTATGATGCGCGGCCGCTTCAGGAGCCTTGCCGGTTATGGCCAAAGAGATCGAGAACCCCTGTGTTTCGTTGTGTCAGCTCAACAGTGAGCTGTGTGTGAGCTGTGGGCGCACGCGTGAGGAGATTCGCAAGTGGCGGGGGATGAAGCGGCCGGAGAAGATGGCCACGGTGCAGCGGGCGGCGGCTCGGGTCAAGGCGTTGGTCAAGAAGGGGGGGAAGCGCCAGGGGCGGGATTGATGGGGTTTGCCTGGGGGCGGGGGGCGGCTTGCCGGCGATTGCGTTTGCGTGGGCGGCTTAGATCTGGTGGTGTACGTTATTGTTTGTTGGTTTGTTGGTTCGTTTTAAGTTGTTTTAGTTGGTTTTTAAGTTGTATGCGCATTCATTATTTGTATTGACGCTTATTCACCTTTCCGCCCTTACGGCGGCTCACTTTTTGAGGGATCAAAAAGTAAGCAAAAAATCCTCGCTCCATTCATACGGCCCCTACGCTTCGCTCCGGGGTTCCCTCACTCCGGGCTTGCTCCGGGGGTACGCGCCGACGGGCCGTCCCTGGCCCGATCGGCGCTCGACCGGCATCCATGCCGGTCGCCCCCCTACGCAATCCCTGCGTTCGGCCTCCTGAAGTCGCGAAGTTAGGGGCGGCGCCTGGGCTGGCGCAGCTAACCGCTAGTTGCCACCGTGGGAACTCAGGATAGCAATCGCCGGCTTGCCGGCGATTGCGCCCGAACAAACAACACATCAATAACAATCAAACCAACATCCTGGTTTTTGATCTGGTTTTTGATCTGGTTTTTGATCTGGTTTTTGATCTGGTTTTTGATCTGGCTTTTGATCTGGCTTTTGATCTTGCTTCTAAGCGCGCAATAGCCCAGGCAACACAAATCGCGACTTCAGGAGGCCGAGTGTAGGGATTGCGTAGGAGGGCGACCGGCATGGATGCCGGTCGAGCGCCGATCGGGCCAGGGACGGCCCGTCGGCGCGTACCTCCGGAGCAAGCCCGGAGCGAGGGAACCCCCGAAGCGCAGCGTAGGGGGCCGGATGATGGGAGCATGTACGGGTCACCCACATGGGTTACACAAAAGTTCGCTCACATAGGTGACAACACCTGAAGTGTTACATAACCATCATCGGCATCTCGCTCATCGATCCTGCCGAGAATGATTGGGCCGAAAATAACATCCCACACCCCATCCCCGACTTGCTCCAGCCCAATGGTCTGATGCTTGAGCACGTAACCTACATAGATCCTCAAACCCCGGCGGTTGACGATGCCACTGCGATCAGCTGGCAGGCTCTCGATATGACTGGGGTAAGTCATTTCAGGTAGTTTTTCCGGGAACGGGCGTGGCGAAGGCTGGTAGCAGGACGCTGGTGTTTTCTGCTTCAGTGCTTCGTGGAGCCGCTCGTAATTGTAGTGTTGCCGGAAGCGGTCGAAGTGCCGTTGTTGAGCCTCCCAAGCCACTGCGGGCGGTGACGGAAGCGTACTTTTGAGTGTTCGGTGCATACGCTCGTGCCGACCATTTTGCTCCGGTCTGCCAGGCGCAATACGTTCAGGAATGATGCCTAGGCGCAGCCACCAGATGGACAGCTGGGAGAGCCCTGCACGCCCTTTACTGGCAAACGGCACGCCGTTATCGGTCCGGATACGTTCAGGTAGCCCGTTTTCACGAAAGACCTCAGTGAACACAGCCTGTGTCTCCAGAAAGTTCGTATTGGCCATGCTGTGGCACGCGAGCAAGAAGCGACTGGCGTGATCCATGATCGTCAACGGATAGCACCAGACCCCAGCTCCTGTCAGAAACTGGCCTTTGTAGTCCGCAGTGAAGAGCTGATTGGGCGACTCCGCCTTTTCAAGCGGCTTGGGATAGACCGCTACGCGCTGACGCAGGCGCCGCGGCTTGATCAGCTCGGCTTTCTTGAGGATGTTGTAGATCGTTGTCTTGGAGGGAGGCGCCTGGTCAGGAAAACGTTCCTGCAATGCGGCCTGGATCTTCTTGGGCCCAGGCTCCGTCTGGCCCTTGCCGCGTAATTCGATAATGGCCTCGCGAACGGCGACGGGTACAACCCAATCTTGCGTCAGCCGGCGACGGCTACGTTCCTCTAGGCCTGCTGGGCCAGCTTTCTCGAAACGCTCGACCCATTTGTAACCGGTCTTTCGACTGATCTCGTAGGCCTCGCAAAGGGCGCTGAAGCTAGGCGCCCCCTGGAGATAGTCAGCGATGAAAAGCACTTTCATGTCCATAGGTTTCAGCTCTCGCCAAGGCATGGTCAGATCCTCGAAAAACCGACCATGCCAGTTAAAAACTGTTACCTATGTGCGTGAACTGATTTGTAACCCATGTGGGTGAGTCATACCAGCAGGGATTTTTTGGTGACTTTTTGATCCTTCAAAAAGTTACCCGCCGTAAGGGCGGAAAGGTGACTAAAAGCCGTCATCGTCAATGAATATGCTTACATCTCCCAAAGCAACCACCATCAATCCCCGACTCCTTACCGCACCATAAACCCCACCTGCCAAGCCCGCGGCACAAACCCCACCACCAACGCCAACAAACAAGCCAACCCGCCACTCCCCGCCAGCGCCAGCAACCCCAGCCGCTGCTGCAACCAGGCCCCGATGGCCGCCCCGACCAGCATGCCCGCCCAGGGCACCAGCTGGACCCGCCAGCCCCCGCGCCGCTCCCCCAGCAACCAGCGCCCCAGGCCCCGCCCAAAGCGCGACAGCGCCCCGGTGACATAGGTAAGCCCGATCGGCAGCCCGTTCACCTGCTCGACCACGGCATTGAGCATGCCCATGGCCAAGGTGGCCAGCACCAGCGCCGGGAAGGTCCACGGCAGCGGCCAGGCCGCGCACGCCAGCAGGGCGGCGACGATCAGCAGCAACGGCGCGGCGCGGCGGCGCAAGCGCCGGGCCAGCACCACCCCCAGGGCATTGCCCGCCACGAAGCTGAAGATCGCCAGGGCCAGGCGCAGTATCAGCGCAAGGTCTGCCTCGCTGATCGCCACGGCAAGGCGCGTGGTGTTGCCACTCATGAACGAGACGAAATCACCCAGCGCCAGCAGGCCGATGGCATCGGTCATGCCCGCCAGCACCGACAGCGCGGCCACCAGCCCCAGGCCCACGCGCCCGCGCAGCACATGCAGGCGCGCCCGGCGGGCGCTGTGGGAGGCGGCAGTGGGCAGCATGGCGATGTCTCCAGAGGGCAGGGCCCTGATGTTATACCGCTATTAGCGCCTTGCGCATGGGTACGCACAACAGTTGCAGGCCCGCCGGCGAGTGATAGACCGCTTGGGTGTCACCCTCATAGCCGCAGCGCCGGTAGAAGGCCGCAGCGTTGAGGGTGGCGTCGAGGTGGATCTGTTCCAGCCCGGCGGCCCAGGCGATACGTTCAAGGTGCGTGACCATCGCCCGGGCGACGCCGCGTTGCATGTGCCCGGGCAGCACAAACAACCCGCCCAGCTCGCCACTGGCCAGGTCGATCATGCCGGTGGCGACGGTGTTGCCGTCCAGGCAGGCAAGGTGAAAGTGGTCGGCCACCAGCGTGGTAAAGCCCTCGCTGTGGGGCACCTCGGCCCAGGCCCTGGCGAGATCTTCGCCGTAATCGCCGGGGCACTGGTGGAGGATCGCCTGGCGGCGGATGGCGTAGGCGTCGCGGGCGTCGTGGCGGGTTGCGCGGCGGATATCTAACATGGGTCCCTCCCTGTTTTGGCTGTAAGGCGACAATGCCCCGTGCTTGACGATGTGCGGCAAACACAAGGGCGCCATTGCAAACCCTGGATTGGCGCATGGCAACTACTCAAGGGCTGCCCATGGCGCCATGCTGCGCCTTCCCTTTGGCTGGCAGCGAGGCGTGCGATGGAACTGGATATACCGGTGGTACTGGTCAATGGCCTGATCGGCTGCCTGGATCATCCCGCACTTCACCAAGGCTTGCACCCCCGGCCGGTGATCGCTCCCGATCTGCTGGGCTACGGCACGCTGCAAGGCATGCCTGCCGGGCGTATCGATATCGCCGCGACCCCGGTGCATTTGCTCGCCGGCGAGCATTCGCGCAGCGGCTGGGACGTACCGCACTGGGCCGCGCAGCAGGCGGCCAGCGTCACCGTGCTGCCGGGCGTTGGCCACCTGATGATGCTGGAAGACCCACAGGGCTTTGCCCAGGCCCTGGCCAGGCTGCTGGCCTGATCAATCGATCGAGCCGGTTTGCGCCTGGCTTTTTTGCTCATAGTGGGCCAGCAGCACGCCTGTGGACGTGGCGAAGTGTTCGCGCAAGGTGAACGCTGCGGCCTGGGCATCATCACCGAACAGGCGTTTGCCGTGCCCGAGCACGACCGGGTGCACCAACAGGCGCAGCTCATCCACCAGCCCGGCGGCCAGTAGCTGCTGTACCAGCTCGGCGCTGCCTTGGGTCAGCAGGGCGGCGCCGTCCTGCTGCTTGAGGGTGCGCACGGCTGCGATGACATCGGCGCCCAGCACGTGGCTGTTGTGCCAGGCCACCGACTCGGGGTGGTGGGTGGCGACATGCTTGGCCACGCCATTGAACAGCTCGGCCATTGGCTGGTTTGGCGAGTCGGCGGCGACCTTGGGCCAGTAGCCCGCGAAGATGTCGTAGGTGCGCCGGCCCAGCAGCAGCTCGAACGGCTGGCTGAACAGCGCCTGCATGGCCTTGCCGAAGGCTTCGTCAGCGTACGGCGGCAGCCAGCCGCCGTAGACGAAGCCACCGCTGGTGTCCTCCTGCGGGCCGCCGGGGGCCTGCATGACGCCGTCTAGGGTGATGAAGGCGGCGACGATGAGCTTGCGCATGAGGGGTGCTCCTTGGGATGGGTTTGCCAGGTAGTCGATTAGGCCGATGGAAATTCGACAACAGAAGCAGAAAGCCGCCAGGGCCTCGTAAGAAAAGCCGCTGACGGGGCGCTACAAGGGTTGGCAGTCTTGCTTTTGGCACAAGTACGGCCTGGTGGGTGCGCTAAGATCCTGCGCGTGAACCCTTTCCCCGCAGGAGTGCCGCCCGTGACTGAATACACCGCATTCAAGGTTGAACTGACCGACAGCATCGCCCACGTGCAGATCAACCGCCCAGAGAAGATCAACGCGATGAACGCGGCCTTCTGGGAGGAAATCGTCGATATCTTCCAGTGGGTCGACGACACCGATGCGGTGCGTGCGGTGGTGATAAGTGGTGCCGGCAAGCATTTTTCATCCGGCATCGACCTGATGATGCTGGCCTCGCTGGCCGGGCAGATGGGCAAGGACGTTGGCCGCAATGCGCGCCTGCTGCGCCGCACCATCCTGCGCCTGCAGCGCTCGTTCAATGCCGTGGACAACTGCCGCAAGCCGGTGCTGGCGGCGATTCAAGGTTACTGCATCGGTGGCGCTATCGACCTGGTGTCGGCCTGCGACATGCGTTACTGCGCCCATGATGCGCAGTTCTCGATCAAGGAAATCGACATGGGCATGGCCGCCGATGTCGGCACTTTGCAACGTTTGCCGCGTATCATCGGCGACGGCATCCTGCGCGAGCTGGCCTACACCGGGCGCATGGTGGACGCCGACGAAGCGCTGCGCATCGGCCTGGTGAACCGGGTTTACGATGACCAGGCGGCGCTGCTGGACGGGGTCTTTGCCATTGCCCGCGAGATTGCCGCAAAATCACCGGTCGCCGTGGCCGGCACCAAGGAGATGCTCAGCTACATGCGTGACCATCGTATCGACGATGGCCTGGAGTACATCGCCACCTGGAACGCCGCCATGCTGCAGTCCGAAGACCTGCGGGTGGCGGTGGCTGCCCACATGAGCAAACAGCAACCGACGTTCGCCGACTGACCCCTGTTGGCGGGCGCCTTGAAGGGACCCGAACCGATGTCAGCACGCTGGACAACCGCAGTACTCGACCCGCAGATCGCCGGTGGCCTGGCCGTGGCGCGCAGCCCCGAGGGCTTTTTGTGTGACGCCAACGGCGCGCTGTTCCCCCGTGACTGGCTCAAGCGCCAGGGCCTGGAGGTGCTGTGCGAGCACGGGATTGGCCATTTTGACGGGCAGCCGGTGTTTGTGCTGGAGCTGCGCAATGCCGGCGAGGTGCCGGGCTGCGCCTGGCAGGGGCTGCGGCGCTTCATGCTCGAGGGCGACTTCGACACCTACAAAGTGCTGGGTTATGCCGCGCAGATCGGCACCTGGGCCCGCGAGCACCGGTTCTGCGGCAGCTGCGGGCAGCCGATGACGCAGATCCACTGGGAGCGGGCGATGTACTGCCAGCCGTGCGATCTGCGCAGCTACCCGCGTATTTCGCCGAGCATGATCGTGCTGGTGACCCGTGGCGATGAGGTGTTGCTGGCGCGTTCGCCGCGCTTCGTTACCGGGGTGTACAGCACCTTGGCGGGGTTTGCCGAGCCGGGTGAATCGGCCGAGGACTGCCTGGTGCGTGAGGTACGTGAGGAGGTGGCGGTGGAGGTGAAGAACATCCAGTACGTTGGCAGCCAGTGCTGGCCGTTTCCGCATTCGATGATGTTGGGGTTTCATGCCGAATATGCGGGGGGGGAGATTGTCATGCAGCCGGATGAGATCGAGGATGCGCAGTGGTTCAATGTGCATGAACTGCCGCCGTTGCCGGCGGGACGGTCGATTGCGCGGTATTTGATTGATTTGTATGTGGCGCGGCGGTTGGGGTTGGTTGAGCCGGTGTTGCCTGCTTGATATTGGTTTGTTGGTTTTAATTGTTTTAATTGTTTTAATTGTTTTGATTGTTTTGATTGTTTTGAAAGTTGTAGGCGCATTCATTATTTGTAGTGACGCTTATTCACCTTTCCGCCCTTACGGCGGGTAACTTTTTGAAGGATCAAAAAGTCACCAAAAAATCCTCGCTCCATTCATACGGCCCCTGCGCTTCGCTCCGGGGTTCCCTCACTCCGGGCTTGCTCCGGGGGTACGCGCCGACGGGCCGTCCCTGGCCCGATCGGCGCTCGACCGGCATCCATGCCGGTCGCCCCCCTACGCAATCCCTGCGTTCGGCCTCCTGAAGTCGCGAAGTTAGTGGCGGCGCCTGGGCTGGCGCAGCTAACCGCTAGTTGCCACCGTGGGAACTCAGGATTTGATCGCGGGGCAAGCCCGCTCCCACGCCAGAAGTTGGTGCGCACAACTAGCGTGGGAGCAAGCTTGCCCCGCGATTGTGCCAGAACAAAAAACACATCAATAATAATTAAACCAATATCTCTGCTCTTGATCTGGCTCTTGATCTTGCTTCTAAGTGCGCGGTAGTTCAGACAACACAAATCGCGACTTCAGGAGGCCGAGCGTAGGGATTGCGTAGGAGGGCGACCGGCATGGATGCCGGTCGAGCGCCGATCGGGCCAGGGACGGCCCGTCGGCGCGTACCTCCGGAGCAAGCCCGGAGCGAGGGAACCCCCGAAGCGCAGCGTAGGGGGCCGGATGATGGGAGCATGTACGGGTCACCCACATGGGTTACACAAAAGTTCGCTCACATAGGTGACAACACCTGAAGTGTTACATAACCATCATCGGCATCTCGCTCATCGATCCTGCCGAGAATGATTGGGCCGAAAATAACATCCCACACCCCATCCCCGACTTGCTCCAGCCCAATGGTCTGATGCTTGAGCACGTAACCTACATAGATCCTCAAACCCCGGCGGTTGACGATGCCACTGCGATCAGCTGGCAGGCTCTCGATATGACTGGGGTAAGTCATTTCAGGTAGTTTTTCCGGGAACGGGCGTGGCGAAGGCTGGTAGCAGGACGCTGGTGTTTTCTGCTTCAGTGCTTCGTGGAGCCGCTCGTAATTGTAGTGTTGCCGGAAGCGGTCGAAGTGCCGTTGTTGAGCCTCCCAAGCCACTGCGGGCGGTGACGGAAGCGTACTTTTGAGTGTTCGGTGCATACGCTCGTGCCGACCATTTTGCTCCGGTCTGCCAGGCGCAATACGTTCAGGAATGATGCCTAGGCGCAGCCACCAGATGGACAGCTGGGAGAGCCCTGCACGCCCTTTACTGGCAAACGGCACGCCGTTATCGGTCCGGATACGTTCAGGTAGCCCGTTTTCACGAAAGACCTCAGTGAACACAGCCTGTGTCTCCAGAAAGTTCGTATTGGCCATGCTGTGGCACGCGAGCAAGAAGCGACTGGCGTGATCCATGATCGTCAACGGATAGCACCAGACCCCAGCTCCTGTCAGAAACTGGCCTTTGTAGTCCGCAGTGAAGAGCTGATTGGGCGACTCCGCCTTTTCAAGCGGCTTGGGATAGACCGCTACGCGCTGACGCAGGCGCCGCGGCTTGATCAGCTCGGCTTTCTTGAGGATGTTGTAGATCGTTGTCTTGGAGGGAGGCGCCTGGTCAGGAAAACGTTCCTGCAATGCGGCCTGGATCTTCTTGGGCCCAGGCTCCGTCTGGCCCTTGCCGCGTAATTCGATAATGGCCTCGCGAACGGCGACGGGTACAACCCAATCTTGCGTCAGCCGGCGACGGCTACGTTCCTCTAGGCCTGCTGGGCCAGCTTTCTCGAAACGCTCGACCCATTTGTAACCGGTCTTTCGACTGATCTCGTAGGCCTCGCAAAGGGCGCTGAAGCTAGGCGCCCCCTGGAGATAGTCAGCGATGAAAAGCACTTTCATGTCCATAGGTTTCAGCTCTCGCCAAGGCATGGTCAGATCCTCGAAAAACCGACCATGCCAGTTAAAAACTGTTACCTATGTGCGTGAACTGATTTGTAACCCATGTGGGTGAGTCATACCAGCAGGGATTTTTTGGTGACTTTTTGATCCCTCAAAAAGTTACCCGCCGTAAGGGCGGAAAGGTGACGAAAAGCGCTCATCGTCAACGAATGCGCATACATCTCCCAAAGCAATCACCATAAGCCCGAACCCATCACCCAAACCAATGCTGCCAAGCCAACCTCACAGTCAACGCCAACACCACAGTAATAAACACCGGCCGAATAAACCTGCTCCCCCCGCTGATCGCCGTACGCGCCCCGAAAAACGCCCCGACCATCACCGACAACCCCATGCACAACCCGACGATGTAATCCACCTGCCCGGAAATGACGAACACCGTCAGCGCCGCAATGTTGCTGACAAAGTTCATGCTCCGCGCCACGCCACTGGCACGTACCAGGTCAATGGGGTACAGCAGCAACGTACTGACCGTCCAGAACGCCCCCGTCCCGGGCCCGGCAACGCCGTCGTAGAAACCCAAGGTGAAACCCTGCGGTACCTGCCATTTCTTGCGAATCGGCGCATCGGCATCCAACGGCGCCTTGGGCGTGCCGCCGAACAGCAAATACACACCGCAGGCGAACACGATCACCGGCAGCATCTTGTTCAGCCATTCAGCCGGCATGTAATGGGCGATCACCGCGCCAATCAACGCGCCCGTGAGCGTTGCGAACAGCGCCGGGCGCCACTGCGCCGGGTGGAACAGCTTGCGCCGGTAATAGGTGAAGCCGGCGGTGGCCGAACCGAAGGTGGAACTGAGCTTGTTGGTGCCCAGCACCAGGTGCGGCGGCATGCCGGCAGTCAACAGCGCCGGCGTGGTCAGCAGGCCGCCGCCACCGGCGATGGCGTCGATGAAACCGGCAACGAATGCCACCAAGGCGAGGATCAGCAGGGTGAGAGGTTCTACGGTGAGTTCGAAGGGCATGGGATCTGTGCAGGCAGGAAGGCAGGGGCGGCAAAGGGCCGCGCTGGAAGGAGGGTATGGTAATCCTGAGGGTAAACGGTTGCCAGTACCGGCCTCTTCGCGGGCAAGCCCGCTCCCACGGGTATTGCACAGCCTCTGAGGCAAATGCTGTACCTGTGGGAGCGGGTTTTACCCGCGAAGGCGCCAGCACTCGGCTCACAGGAACCAGCGATACTCCCGCGCACTCACCTCGTGCATGAACGCCAGGTGGTCCTGGCGCTTGTTTTCGCAGTACACCATCACGAACTCCTCCCCCAGCCCTTCGTTCACTGCCGGGTGCTCGCGCATGGCGGCCACGGCGGCGGGCATGTCCTTGGGAAAGTCGATGCCGCTGGTGCGGTCATCGTTCAGTGGCGCGATGGGTTCTTGCGCTGCGTCCAGGCCATGCTCCATGCCGCACAGGATGGCCGCCAGCACCAAGTACGGGTTGGCGTCGGCGCCGGCCAGGCGGTGCTCGATGCGCAGGTTGTGCGGGCTTGACTCGGGGATGCGGATGCATGCGTCGCGGTCCTCGAAGCCCCAGCTGGCACGGCTGGCGGCATTGACCATGGCGCCGTAGCGGCGAAACGCATTGTGGTTGGCGGCGAAGATCGGCATGCAGTGCGGCAACAACGCCAGGCAGCCGGCCACGGCGTGGCGCAGCGGGCGTTGCTGGTCGGCGGCCAGCAGGTTGTTGCCGGCCTGATCGTACAGGCTCACGTGCACGTGCATGCCGCTGCCCGGGGCCTGCAGGTAGGGTTTGCTCATGAACGAGGCGCGCAGCCCGTGCTTGAGCGCCACGCCGCGGGTGCTGCGGCAGAACAGCGCCGCCCAGTCGGCGGCGCGCAGGCCGTCTTCGCAATGGCCGAAGTTGATTTCGAACTGGCCCGGGCCCAGCTCGGCGGTGATCACGTTGGCGTCCACACCCTGGGCGTTGGCGCTGCTGACCATGTCGTGCAGCACGTCCGAAAACCGCGACAGGCGCTCGATGTGCATGTTCGGCTGGTCGTCTTCATCCTGGCTGAACGGGTCGCGGGGGAACTGCGGCAGGCCGTCCTTGAGCGCCCGGTCGAACAGGTAGAACTCAAGCTCGAAGGCCACCACCGGGCGTATGCCGCGGCGCTCCAGGCGTTGCAGCACCCGGGCCAGCACTTCGCGCGGCTCGAACTCGATGGGCGCGGCGGTGCCGTCGGAGGTGATCAGCATCTGCCCCAGCGGCTCGCGCTCCCAGGTCACAGGCTTCAGGGTGCCGGGCACCAGGCGGCGCTGGGCGTCGGGGTCGCCGTCGTTGAAGCAGTAATCACCGATCGGGAACAGCCCGCCCTGGGCGCCCAGCAGCACGCAGTTCTGCGGCAGTTTCAGCGGGCTGCCGGCGGCGACCTTCTCGAGCATGTCGATGGGGTAGCGCTTGCCGTAGAAATGCCCGGGGATATCCAGGCTGAGCAGGTCGACGTAGCGCACGTCGGGGTGGTGCAGGCGGAAGGCGCGGACTTCATCGAGCAGGGTGGGCGCGTTTTTTGTGCTTGTCATTGTAATGCTCTCAGCGGAAGACCCAGAGAACCCGGGTCGCCTGGTCGGTCAGGTTGGCGTAGCGGAACTGGCTGTGGGGCGGTAGCTGGAAACTGTCGTTGGCGCGCAGGGTGACGGCACCCTCGTGCCCGTGGTGCCAGAGCGTCAGCTCACCCTCCAGCACGAAGCCGCCCTGTTCGGAGCTGTCGTCCAGATGCCCCTCGCCACTGCTGGCGCCGGGCGCCAGGTGGCTTTCGAGCATGGCGAAGCGGCCGTTGAGGGTGGGTGACACCAGCACGTCGGTGACCCCGGCGGCGTAGTACAGGGTGCGCCGTTCGCCGGGGCGGGTGACCCAGTCGATCTGGCGCGGCGGCACCGCCTGGTAGAAGTAGGTGGTGGGTACGTGCAGGGCTTCGCTGATGGCGGTGAGGTCGGCCACGGTGGGGCGCGACAGGCCGCGCTCGACCTGCGACAGAAAACCCAGCGAGCGGTTGACCCGGCTGGCCAGCTCGTCGAGGGTCAGGCCGCGGTGCTTGCGCAGGTCGCGCACCAGCCGGGCCAGCGCCTGGGCGTCGTCGATCAGCTCAGGCATGGTCGCGCATCCGGTACCAGGCCTTGGCGGCGGCCTCAAGTGGCGCAGCCAGCAGGTCGCCACCGGGGAAGCGGCCGTTTTCGATGCCCTGGTACAGGGCCAGCAACTCGTCATCGCCGAGGATGGCGTCGCTCACTGCCCGTGCCCCGGCCAGTGTCGGCAGCACGCCATGGCCGGAGAAGCCTTGCAGCCAGTAGCGCTGGCCCTGGCGGCCGATATCCGGGGTGCGCTGGATGCTGCAGTCGATATGGCCGCCCCAGGCGTGTTCGATGGAAACGCCGCGCAGTTGCGGGAAGACCCGTTCCAGGTAGGGGCGGGTGGCTGCGGCCACATCCTTGGGGATACCGCCCAGGTAGGTGCAGCCGCCGCCGAACAGCAGGCGGTGGTCGGGGGTAAGGCGAAAGTAGTCGGGGACGAACTGGTTGTCGATCACGCAGCTGTTGCGTGGTAGCAGAGAGTTTGCGAAATCGGCGTCCAGCGGCGCCGTGGCCACCTGATAGGAGCCCACCGGTAGCAGGCGCCGGGCCAGGTTGCGATCGAGGCGGTCGATGTAGGCATTGCAGGCCAGCACCAACACCTGGCTGCGCACTTCGCCGCTGTCGGTGCGGGCAACGAAGCCGCCGCTGTGCTCGTGGTAGCTGAGCACCTGGCTCTGCTCGAAGATGCGCCCGCCAGCGGCCTCGATGGCGCTGGCCAGGCCCTGGGCCAGTTTCAGCGGGTTGAGGTGGGCGCCGTTGGGATCGTACAGGGCGGCCTGGTAGCGCGGGCTGTCGACCCACTCGGGCAACTCGTCGCGGCCGATCAGGCGCAGGCAGTCGTAGCCGTACTTGGCTTCGGCTTCGCGGCGGGCCTGCTCCAGCAGCGCCACCCGGCGCGGCAGCACGGCGCTCCACAGGCTGCCGGTGCGGTAGTCGATGTCGAAGCCATGGCGCTGGGGCAGTTCGCGCAGCTCGCGGGCGGCCCAGCACATGCTGTCCCACAGGCGCCGGCTGCGCTCCAGGCCCAGGGCTTTTTCAAGCGGCGGCAGGTCGCAAGACCAGCCAAGCAGCGCCTGGCCACCGTTGCGCCCGGATGCGGCCCAGGCCACCCGGCTGGCTTCCAGCAGAGTCACCCGCTGGCCGGCCTCGGCCAGGCGCAGGGCGGTATGCAGGCCGCTGAAACCGGCGCCGACGATCAGTACGTCGGTGTCGTGGGGGCCGTGCAGGGTGGGGCGTAGCGGGATGCTGGCGGGGTAGGTACGGGCGTAGTAACTGGCGACGTGCTGGGCGGACTGCTTGAACATGCCGGGGTCTCGTGAAATTTTTTCTGATTATTTTCATGAAAAAATAGCAGAAGAATTTCATTGCGCCAGTCAGAGAGCAACTTGTAGCCGGCTACAGTTGAGCGCCAGGTTGTGCAAACAAAAAAGCCCTGGCTATCCAGGGCTTTGTTGACGAGGGCGAGGGCAGGCATATCCAAAGGCGCACCGTGGCGCCTTTGAGGCCGTCACTCAGTGCGTGCGTGCCAGCTGCGCGCGAATTTCATGCACCTGCTCAGGCGATACCGCCGAGGCCTGGTTCGACCAACCCTGGCGCAGGAAGGTCGCCAGCTGCGCCACCTCCGTATCGTCCATGCGCTCGGCAAAGCCGGGCATTGGCAGTACCGACGGTGCACGCTCGGTCGATGGCGTTGCGGCGCCGGCGAGAATCACGTGCAGCAAGGCATCGGGGTTGGCTGCATTGACCACCGAGGCACCATCCAGGCGCGGGAACACCCGTGGCGCGCCTTCACCGGAAACGAAGTGGCAGGCACCGCAGTTGTCGATGTACAGCCGCTCGCCCAGGGTCAGGTCCTTGGCGGCGGTCAGCTTGGCGGTGGTCGCTTTGCTGCGCTCGGCCTGCTGCTGGTACGCCGAGCCCTTGGCTGGGGCCAGGGACTTCAGGTACGCCGCCATGGCCTGCAGGTCGGCATCGCTCATGTGCGAGGTGCTGTTGGCGATCACGTCGGTCATCTCGCCGGCCACCGAGGCCTTGGCGTTGCGCCCGCTGCCCAGGTATTCCACCAGCTCTTCTTCGCTCCAGTGCGGCATGCCGCGCAGGGCCGGCACGTTCCAGCCGTTGAGCTCGGTACCGGTCAGGTAGCCTGCAGCCGACTCGTCCAGGCCTTTTTCCTGCAGGGTCAGCGCCCGCGGGGTGTGGCACGAGCCGCAGTGGCCGAGGCCTTGCACCAGGTAGGCGCCGCGCTCGATCGGGGTGGCGCCGGTTTTGGCCACGCTGGCCTGCGGGGCCGGCGCGAACAGCGTGCGCCAGTAGGCGAGCGGCATGCGCAGCGACAGCGGCCAGGGGATCTCATTGGCTTTGTTCGGTTGCTCGACCGGCGCCACGCCCTGCATGAAGTAGGCATACAGCGCCTGGGTGTCTTCATCGCTGACCTTGGCATAGGACGGGAACGGCATGGCCGGGTACAGCGCGCTGCCGTCGTGGCCGATGCCGCGGCGTACCGCGCGTTCGAACTCGCCGTAGCTCCAGTTGCCGATGCCGGTGTGTTTGTCGGGTGTGATGTTGGTGGAGTAGATGGTGCCGATCGGCGAGGCGATGCCCAGCCCGCCAGCGAACGGTTTGCCGCCGTCGTGGCTGGTGTGGCAGGCCACGCAGTCACCGGCGCGGGCCAAGTAGGCGCCTTTTTCGATCAGCGCCGGGGTGACGGCCTGGGTCAGCTTGGCCTGGGCGTCGCCTGCACGGTTGAGCAGGCTGGCGCCGAGCCAGGCCAGCACCACGGCCAGCACGGCGATACCCAGCAATACCGAGAGGATGGAACGGGGTTTGCTATTCATGTGTTCGCTCCTCACGCCTGCACCAGCGGGCCAGGGTTTTTCAGGTACTGGTCCTTGATGGCCTGGGCCGCGAACAGGGTCAGGGCGCCGATCATCGAGGTCGGGTTGGCCTGGAAGTTCTGCGGGAAGGCGTTGCCGCCCGGCACGAACACGTTGTGCACGTCCCAGCTTTGCAGGTAGCGGTTGAGCGCGCTGGTTTCGGGCGAGTCACCCATGATCGCGCCGCCGACGTTGTGGGTGGACACATACTTGGTGATGTCCCAGTGCGAATCCATGCCCAGGAAGCTTTCGCTGTAGCTGTCGGGGTTCAGCTCCTTGGTGATGTCCAGGACGATGTTGCGCAGGTGCTGCTGCAGTTTCAGCTCGTTTTCCTTCCAGTCGAAGGTGATGCGCAGCAGCGGCTGGCCCCATGGGTCCTTGTAGGTGGGGTCCAGGTCGACGTAGTGGTCGCGGTACGACATGCAGCTGGTGGTGATGCTGATTTTCATCGAATGGCCGTACCAGTCCTGCATGCCTTCCTTCCAGCCCTGGCCCCATTCCGGGGTGCCGGACGGCAGCGAGGTGCCGATCGGCGCGCCACTGGCTTGCGAGCTGTGGATCTTGGCGCCGCCGATGAAGCCCAGGGACGGGCCGTCGTAGTTGCCGGGGGAGACGTCGTTGAACATCTGCCCGGTGGCGCCGGCGGTGGCGAAGGGGTTGAAGTTTTTATCCTTGAAGAACAGCGTGGCGCCGCCGTTGCTGAGGAAGGCGTAATTGCGGCCGATGGTGCCCTTGCGGGTAACCGGGTTGTACGGCTGGCCGATGCCCGACAGCAGCATCAGGCGCACGTTGACGAACTGGAAGGCCGCCAGCACGACGATCTTGGCCGGCTGGAACACTTCGTTGCCCTGGGCGTCGACGTAGGTGATGCCCTTGGCGGTCTTGCCGTCCGGGTGCAGCTCCACGCGCAGCACGTTGGCGTTGACCCGGTAGTCGAAGTTGTCCATGCGCTTGAGCGCATCCAGCACGGCGGTTTGCGGCGAGGCCTTGGAGAAGTTCAGGCACGGGTACTTGCTGCAGTAGCCGCAGTAGTTGCACGGCGCGATCTGGTTGCCGTAGGGGTTTTTCCAGGCCCGCGAGACGTTGGCCGACGGGTTGGGGAACGGGTGGTAACCGAGCTTGCGCGCAGCGTCGGCGAACATCACGTTGTTCAGCGTGTCTTCCAGCGCCGGCAGCGGGAAGGGGTTGGAACGCGGGCCCTCGAACGGGTCGCCGCCGACCAGGATCTGGCCGTTGAGGTTGCCGGTGTTGCCCGACAGACCGCAGATCTTGTCGAACTTGTCGAGGTACGGCTCGATCTCGTCCCAGGTGAACGGGAAGTCGCCGATGGTCATGTCGCTTTGCAGCACGCCTGGCGGGTAGGCCTGGTCGGCGTAGGTCTTGAGCTTGATGTCGGTGGGCGTCGGGCGAATCAGCACGCCGGTCCAGTGCAGGCCCGAGCCACCCACGCCAGTGCCGGGCACGAAGGCGCCCCACTGGCGGGTGGGCAGGGCGGTGCCGTTAAGGTTGTGCCGCACGGTGAGCGCGCCAGCCTTGGGCGTGACCATGATCTTGTTGCGCACGCCATAGGCGTACTGGTCAGCCGGCTTGGGGTAGTGGAAGTCGGCGTTGGTGCGGTCTTCACCGCGTTCGAAAGCGCGTACTTTCAAGCCTGCCTGGGCAAGCTCGATGCTCATCAGCGAGCCGGCCCAGCCCAGGCCGACGACGGCAACGTCGACTTCGTCATTGGTAATCTGTGGCATAAAAAACCTTGAATGCTGTAGTGCAGGGCGAAGGGGTCAACCGCGTTGGCCGGTCAGGCTGACCGGGCCGAGGGGGTACGGGACGTTGTGCTGGGCGACCCATTCCAGGTAGCTGGCACGGGCACCGGGGAAGCCGATGGCAATCCACGCTTTCATGCCCTTGTTGCCCCCGTAGATCGGGTCGGCCAACCAGCCCTGGCGGGTGTGGTTGAGCAGTTCGCCGAACAACAGCTTGGCCTTGACGATGTCTTCGCCGTGGGCTGCGAAGTCGACCTGGCCGGCTTGCATCTTCTTCAGTACATCGTCGCGCTTGCCGAGCTCGAGCAGGGCGAAGTGCTGGCCGTGGGTGGCCTGGCACCAGCTCTCGAGTGCGGCGATGCCTTTGCGGTAGATCTGCTGCGGGGTGTAGGGCAGCTGATAGCCGAGCGTGGCCGGGGCATTCAGGTCGAACGGGCCTTCGAGGTAGATCTCGCTACCCAGGTCACCGGCCAGTTGCTGGTCGATGAAGATCGGCACGTTGGTTTCCAGCGCACCGGGGCCACGGCCGTCGGCCGGGATCAGGCGGTCGCAGGCGGCGAGGATGAAAGTCCATTCGGCCGGGGTGAAAAAGCTTGGGGTGTAGCTGTCGAGGCTCGGCGCCGCCAGCTCTGCCGCCATCGCAGCGCTGAGGCCGTTGACGGTGATACCCATGGCGGGCAAGGCGATCAGCGACGAAAGCAGAAACTTCCTTCGCGAAGTGTGTTTGGTTAGCAACATGCAGGTCTACCTATGACTAATCACTCAGACCCGTGAAATGTGGACATGGCAGGCTTGGGCGCTGCTCTTGTGTGACGCTGAGGGTGCGCTGCACTGCACGGACTCATTTGGTCATATGGATGACAGTCATCGTATCTCACGGGGCAAGAATGGTAGCAGGCTACCTAATGGGTAACAATTTATTTCTACCGGTTTTGTCAACGGTGTGAATTGTCGCAGGGCAGGGCGATAACGCCGACCAGCCGGCGTTTACTGCGGCTTGGCTTTTTTGCTGCGGCTGGCCTTGGGCTTGGCCTTGCCGGTGGCGCGGCGCTTTTTCTTCCAGGGGGCTGCGGCCTTGCCTGCAGCCGGGCCGCTGATGGTCAGGCGCATGCCGGCGCAGCGCTGCACCAGCTTGCCCATCCAGGCCGACTGGCGGGTGACGAACTCTTCAAGGCTCATTTCGCCGCTTTGCACCATGTCCAGCGCCTGCTCCCAGATGGCGGTGGTGCCGGGGTCGGCGATGGCCCGGGGCACCGCGTCGATCAAGCTGAAGGCCGCAGGCGTGGCGCTGAGGGCCTTGCCGTTTTTCACCAGATAGCCGCGGTCGAGCAGGCCCTGGATGATGCTGGCGCGGGTGGCTTCGGTGCCGATGCCGGTGGTTTCCTTGAGCTTTTGCTTGAGCTTCGGGTCGTCCACCAGCTTGGCGACGTTCTTCATGGCCTTGATCAGGTCGCCTTCGGTGAAGGGCTTGGGGGGCTGGGTCCACAGGTCCTTGAGGTTCAGGCCGTGCAGGTTGCACCACTGGCCTTTGTGCAGGGCTGGCAGCACCTGGGCGGGGGGCGCTTCGTGGCCTTTGGCCGGGGTCAGGGCCTCGGGCAGGGCGCGGCGCCAGCCGGGTTCGACGATTTGCTTGCCCACTGCACGCAGGGCGTGGCCGGCGCAGTCGAAGTCGGCCTGGGTGCGGTCGTACTCATGGTTGGGCAGGAACTGCGCCAGGTAGCGGGCGCGGATCAGGGTGTACACCGCCTTGTACTTGGGCGGCAGGCGCGCCGGGTCGCTGGCGGCGGCGGTGGGGATGATGCCGTGGTGGGCGCTGACCTTCTGGTCGTTCCAGGCCCGCGAGCGGCGCTGCGGCTCAAGGTGCGGCTGCAACGGGGCGAGGCTGGCGTCGGCCCGTTGCAGGGCGGCGAGAATGCCCGGGGCCTCGCTGTGCTGGCTGAGGGGCAGGTAGCCGCTGTCGCTGCGCGGGTAGGTGATCAGCTTGTGGGTTTCGTACAGCGCCTGGGCAATGTCGAGGGTTTCCTGGGCGCCCAGGCCGAGCTTTTTCGAGCACAGTTCCTGCAGGGTGCCAAGGTCGAAGGGTAGCGGCGCGGCTTCGCGCACACGCTCGGTGGCAATCTGCACCACCTGAGCGCTGCCGGCGGCCTGCAGGTCGGTGGCGGCCTGCTGGGCCAGGGCCTGCTTCAGGCAACGGCCCTGGTCATCACAGGCGTCTTCGGGGGCGCGCCACTGGGCGTTGAATACCTGGCCTGCGCTTTCAAGCTGCACATCGATGGCCCAGAAGGGGACGGGCACGAAGTCGGCGATGCTGCGGTCGCGGTCCACCACCAGGCGCAGGGTGGGGGTTTGCACCCGGCCTACCGGTAATACGCCCTGGTAGCCGGACTTTTGCCCAAGCAGGGTGAACAGGCGGCTCATGTTCATGCCGATCAGCCAGTCGGCGCGCGAGCGGCCCAGCGCCGAATGGTAGAGGCTGAAGGTGTCCTGCCCGGGCAGCAAGCGCCCGAGGGCCTTGCGGATCGAGGCGTCGTCCAGTGCCGACAACCACAGGCGCTGGATGGGGCCGCGGTAGCGGCAGTGCTCGACCAGCTCGCGGGCGATCATTTCGCCTTCGCGGTCGGCGTCGGTGGCGATCACCAGCTCGCGGGCCTCGCCGAGCAGGCGCTTGACCGCCTTGAATTGGCTGGCGGTCTTGGGCTTGACGGTCATTTTCCATTTTTCGGGGATGATCGGCAGGTGCTCGAGGGACCAGCGTTTGTAGCGCTCGTCGTAGGCGTCGGGCGGGGCGGTTTCGAGCAGGTGTCCGATGCACCAGGTCACGCACACGTCGGTGCCTTGCCAGCAGCCGTCGCCACGGCGGTTGGCGCCGAGCACCTTGGCGATGTCTTTTGCCTGGGAGGGTTTTTCGCAGAGGAACAGGCGCATGGCTGCGGGTGCTTCGTCGCTTGGGTTGCGCACTAGGATGCGCAACCCAGGGCGTTCAGGCAAGTTTTATCTGTATGCATGTACAGGTTTTATGCCCGCACCTTTGGCAGGGTAGCCGCAGCCTTGGGGTTGGACCTGGTGGCACGGCCGTGCCAGTTTTGCCGTTCGCCTGCCAGTCGTGTCATTGGACGATGTCGCTGGGGCGCCATTCCTACAAGATACAAGGAAGTCACCTAATGCCTGTTTTCGATTACAAACAGCTCGACAGCAACGCTTCTGCTGCCCTCTACAAAGACGCCATGGCCCTGGCCACCTACGCCTACCACGGTATCGACGACGGCTTTGCCGCCGGCTACCAGCAATACGGCTTTGGCCTGGGCTTGCCGGCCACCTTGGTCAAGGCGCTGATCGGCGGCACCGACAGCCAGGGCGTGGTGCCCGGCCTGCCATGGAACCCCGACTCCGAGGCGCAAGCGCTGACCAAGGTGCAGGCTGCCGGCTGGACGCCTATCAGCGCTGCACAGCTGGGCTACCAGGGCAGTACCGATGCCCGCGGCACCTTCCATGGTGAAAAGCCGGGTTACGAGACTGCTCAGGTGGAGGTGCTTGGCCGGTATGACGACAGTGGCCAGCTGATCGGTATCGGCATCGCCTTTCGCGGCACCAGCGGCCCGCGGGAGAACCTGCTGGGCGACACCCTGGGCGATGCGATCAACGACATGCTGGCGGCGCTGGGGCCGGCAGGTTACGCCCGCGACTATGCAGGCAACGCCTTCGACGGCCTGCTGGGAGATGTGGCGGCCTTTGCCAGGGCGCATGGGCTGACCGGGACCGATATCACCGTCAGCGGGCACAGCCTGGGCGGCCTGGCGGTGAACAGCCTGGCCGATCTCAGTGGCGAGCGCTGGGGCGGCTTCTTCGAAGATGCCAACTACGTCGCCTTCGCCTCGCCAACCCAGGCAGCGGATGCCGACAAGGTGCTCAACATCGGCTACGAGAACGACCCGGTGTTCCGGGTGCTCGACGGCACCTCGGTCACCTGGGGCACCCTGGGCGTGCACGATGGCGAGAAGGCCTCGGCCACCGACAATATCGTCAACTTCAACGACTACTACGCCTCCGGTGCCTGGAACCTGCTGCCGTTCTCGATCGGCAACATCGCCACCTGGCTGTCGCACCTGCCGACGGCCTACGCCTATGGGCTGGGGCGAGTGCTGGATTCGGCGTTCTACCCCTGGACCAGCCGCGACTCGACTGTCGTGGTGAGCAACCTGTCCGATGCCACCCGGGGCTCTACCTGGGTCGAGGACCTGAACCGCAGTGCCGAGCCGCACACCGGCAGCACCTTCATCATCGGCTCGGCCCACGACGACTTGATCCATGGCGGGCGCGGCAATGATTACCTCGAAGGCGGGGCGGGCAACGACACCTTCCGTGACGACGGCGGCTTCAACCTGATCGACGGCGGCAGTGGCCACGACACGCTGAAGCTGGAGCAGGCCCTGGGCCGGCTGGACATCGCCCGGGATGGCGAGGGCACTTTGTACATTCGTAATGCTGACGGC
The DNA here is from genome assembly GCF_019139835.1 of Pseudomonas xanthosomatis. NCBI lineage: Bacteria > Pseudomonadati > Pseudomonadota > Gammaproteobacteria > Pseudomonadales > Pseudomonadaceae > Pseudomonas > Pseudomonas xanthosomatis. The sequence goes on from NZ_CP077075.1 coordinate 3,018,967, forward strand.
GGTATCAGCCAGGTGCGCAACGTGGAGACCCTGGTGAGCAAGGAGAGCAGCCTGGTGTTCTTCAGCAAGGAGGTGAGCCACGCCGTGGGGGTGGACGGTTTGCTCAGCAGCGGCAAGCTCGAGGCTTATGCGGCTTCGCAAAGTGGCGGGCAGGGGGCGGACGTGCTGGTGGCCGGCAACCAGGGCCAGTGGCTGTTCGGGCTGGGCGGTGATGACCGTTTGCAGGGTGGCAAGGGCAACGATGTGCTGGTGGGCGGCGCGGGCAATGATGTGCTCAGCGGCGGGGCGGGCAGCGATACCTTCCTGTTCAGCGGGGTGTTCGGCCAGGACCGGGTGCTGGATTTCAGTGCCCAGGACAGGCTGGTGTTCATGGGGGTGGAGGGCGGTACGGCAATGCCGGACTTGCGTGATCACCTGAGCCAGGTGGGCAATGACCTGGTGCTGACCTTTGGGCAGAGCAGCGTGACGCTGGTGGGTGTGCCGGGATTGCTGGAGGGGCAGGTGGTGATTGCCTGAGCGGGCGCCTGCGCTGTGCCGCGAAGCCGCTCCTACAGGATCGTACGAGGTCTTGTAGGAGCGGCCTTGTGCCGCGAAGCAGGCAGCGCGGTGGCTGGCACCGGCTGCGCCGGTGTTCGCGGGCAAGCCCGCTCCTACAGGATTACCGCTGACGGTGAGATATGCGCCGTACCTGTGGGAGCTGGCGAAGCCTGCGATGAGGCCGGTGCAGGATTGCGAGGTCAGATGATCTCGCGGGAATCGCGCACCATGTCGACGTGCGGAATGCCGGCTTCGAGGAACTCCTCGCTGACTACCCGAAAGCCCAGGCGCTCGTAGAACGGCGTGGCGTGCACCTGGGCGCTGAGCATCTGCTGCTTGAGGTCGCGGTTTTGCGCCTCGGTGATCACCGCGCGCATCAGCGCATCGCCGACGTTCAGGCCGCGCCAGTCCTTGAGCACCGAAACCCGGCCGATGGTGCCGTCGGGCAGCAGGCGGGCGGTCCCGATCGGGTAGTCGCCCTCCATGGCCAGAAAATGCACCGCCGTAGGGTCTTCGGCGTCGAACTCCAGCTCCGGCGGCACGTGCTGTTCGGCGACGAACACAGCGCTGCGGATGCGGTGGATGTCGGCGTTGTCCTTGTGCCAGTCGGCCAGGCGCACACTGATCTTATTCATCGTTGGCAAACCCCAGGCTTCCTTGCTTGATCAGCTGGCAGACCAGCGTCAGGCCTTCTTCGTCGGCGATCCACTTGCCAAGGTTTTCGATGTGCAGGGCGTCGGCGGCGCAGATCAGCTTCAGCAGCGGGCGCAGGTGGCCCGACAGCAGGCGGCTCTGGCCGCTGGCGAACAGCAGCAGGTCGTCTTCGACCTCCGACCAGGCCATGCGCGCGCTTGGGTTGCGAATCAGCACCGCGCCTTGCTCCAGGCTGTCCAGCAGTTCGGCTTCGCTCAGCTCTTCGCCGGTCACAAGCTCCGGGTAACGCGGCTCGGTCATGAACTGGCCGAACCAGGTCAGCAGCAGGTCCTTGTCGTTCATGTGCTTGTCGATCAGGCCCTTCAGGCGATCGAGGGCATCGTGCTGGATCTGGTGCGGGTCGGCCGCAGGCACGGCGTCGGCGTCGCTGTAGCGCTCTTCGTCAGGCAGGAACTGGCTGAGGAAGTCGGTGAAGTGGGTCAGCACTTCGGCGGCGCTCGGGGCGCGGAAGCCGACCGAGTAGGTCAGGCACTCGTCTTCGGCGATGCCGTAGTGGGCCAGGCGCGGCGGCAGGTAGAGCATGTCGCCGGGCTCCAGGCTCCATTCTTCGCTTTGTTCGAAGTCGGCGAGGATGCGCAGGTCGGCGTGCTCGATCAGCGCGCTGTCGCTGTTGCACATTTGCCCGACTTTCCAGTTGCGGGTGCCGTGGCCTTGCAGCAGGAACACGTCGTAGTTGTCGAAGTGCGGGCCGACGCTGCCACCGGGGGCGGCGTAGCTGATCATCACGTCATCGATACGCCAGCTGGGCAGGAAGCGGAACTCTTCGAGCAGCTCGGCCACTTCCGGTACGAACTGGTCGACCGACTGCACCAGCAGGGTCCAGTCGCGCTCGGGCAGGTCGGCGAAGGCGTCTTCGGCGAACGGGCCGCGGCGCAGCTCCCAGGGGCGCTCGCCGTGCTCGAGCACCAGGCGCGACTCGACTTCTTCTTCCAAGGCCAGGCCGGCCAGTTCGTCGGGGTCGATGGGGCTGACGAAGTCGGTGAACGCCTGGCGCACCAGCAGCGGCTTCTTCTGCCAGTAGTCGCGCAGGAATTCACGGGCCGTAAGGCCGCCCAGCAGTTGCAGTGGAGTATCAGAATTCATGTTCAACCTATTGAAAAAACGTAATTTTCGTACGGGAATAAAAACGCCCGGCGAGGCCGGGCGTTGAACGCTGCGCTCAGCTTAGATGCGTTTGGCCTGGGCCACCGCGTTGCCGATGTAGGTCGCAGGGGTGAGCAATTTAAGCTCGGCCTTGGCTTCGGCCGGCATGTCCAGGCCATCGATGAAGGTCAGCAGCGCCTCTGGCGTGATGCCCTTGCCACGGGTCAGCTCCTTGAGCTTCTCGTAGGGGTTCTCGATGTTGAAGCGGCGCATGACGGTCTGGATCGGCTCGGCGAGGACTTCCCAGCAGGCGTCCAGGTCGGCAGCGATACGCGCCTGGTTGACTTCCAGCTTGCCGATGCCTTTGAGGCTGGCTTCGTAGGCGATGACGCTGTGGGCGAAGCCCACGCCCAGGTTGCGCAGCACGGTGGAGTCGGTCAGGTCACGCTGCCAGCGCGAAATCGGCAGCTTGCTGGCCAGGTGCTGGAACAGCGCGTTGGCAATCCCTAAGTTGCCTTCGGAGTTTTCGAAGTCGATCGGGTTGACCTTGTGCGGCATGGTCGAGGAGCCGATTTCGCCAGCCACGGTCTTCTGCTTGAAGTAGCCCAGCGAGATGTAGCCCCAGACGTCGCGGTCGAAGTCGATGAGGATGGTGTTGAAGCGGGCGATGGCGTCGAACAGCTCGGCGATGTAGTCGTGCGGCTCGATCTGGGTGGTGTACGGGTTGAACTGCAGGCCCAGCTCGTCTTCGATGAAGGCGCGGGCGTTTTCTTCCCAGTCCACTTGCGAGTAGGCCGACAGGTGGGCGTTGTAGTTGCCCACGGCGCCGTTGATCTTGCCCAGCAGCGGCACGGCGGCCACTTGGGCGATCTGGCGCTCCAGGCGGTAGACGACGTTGGCCAGCTCTTTACCCAGGGTGGTCGGCGAGGCCGGCTGGCCGTGGGTGCGCGACAGCATCGGCACTTCGGCGTGGGCGTGGGCCAGGGCGCGGATCGACTCGGCGATCTGGCGCATCAGCGGTAGCAGCACTTCGTCACGGCCGGCACGCAGCATCAGGGCGTGGGACAGGTTGTTGATGTCCTCGCTGGTGCAGGCGAAGTGGATGAACTCGCTGACCTTGGCCAGTTCAGGCAGCTTGGCAGCCTGCTCCTTGAGCAGGTACTCGATGGCCTTGACGTCGTGGTTGGTGGTGCGCTCGATCTCTTTGACGCGTTCGGCGTGCTCGAGCTTGAAGTCGGTGGCCAGGCTGTCCAGCAGGGCGTTGGCTTCGGCGGAAAACGCCGGCACTTCGCCGATTTGCGGGTGAGCGGCGAGGCGCTGCAGCCAGCGCACTTCGACCAGGGCGCGGAACCGGATCAGGCCGAATTCGCTGAAAATGGGGCGCAGGGCCTGGGTTTTGCCGGCGTAACGGCCGTCTACAGGGGAAACCGCAGTGAGCGAAGAAAGCTGCATGGGGTGTTCTCGGACAGTCAGGCTTTTGGAAGGGCGCATATCATACATGAAAAATGCGCCGGAGTCGGGTGGCTGACCAAAGGTCGGGCCTGTTTGAATCTGCTGGCAAACCCTGTGGGAGCGGGCTTGCCCGCGAACACCGGCGTAGCCGGTGCCATCCACCGAGTCGCCTGCTTCGCGGGCAAGCCCGCTCCCACAGGGGCGTGTAGTCGCTCAGTCAGCGGTGCGCATCATGCCGTACAGTTCGTTGAGCAGTTTGCGCCGGCTGAATACCAGCTGCCAGCGGTGCCCGCCGAGCTGGCGCCACAGGCGCGCAGCGCGGATGCCGGCCAGCAGCAGGGCGCGGATTTTCGAGGCGTTGCCGGCTTGCTGCAAAAAGCGCATGTCGCCGTGCACCTGAATGCGCTGGCGCAGGGTGCTCAGGGTGTCCTGGTACAGGGCTCCACTGGAAGCGATGACATTATCGTGAACCAAACCAAAATGCTCGGCCTGGGACTGGATCTGCGGCAGGCGGTTGCCGATGGTGTCGAGCAAGTCGCCGCGCTTGTTCAGCTGGCGCTCCAGGCCCAGCATCGACAGGGCATAGCGCAGCGGTTCGCGCTGCAGGCTGCTGGGGTCGCGCTCCAGGGCGCCGACCAGCGCGCGGTAACCGTCGCGCAGGTTGAGGTCGTCGCCACCGAACACCTCCAGGGTGTTGTTCGGGTCGCGCACCAGCAGGCTGCCGAGCATGCAGCCGATGTTGGCCTCGCTGGCCTGGCCGGTGCGGGCAATGCGGTCCACCAGTACGGCGGCCTGGAACACGCCGCCCAGGGCGACCAGTTGCTCCTGCAGGTTGTTCATGTGCGCGGGCTCCACGGCTCGGCGGTTTCGATCACGCCGCCACCCAGGCACACTTCGCCGTCGTAGAACACCACCGACTGGCCGGGGGTGACGGCGCGCTGCGGCTCGTCGAACACGGCGCGGTAGCCGGTTTCGGTCAGCTCCAGGGTGCAGTGCTGGTCGCTTTGGCGGTAGCGCACCTTGGCGGTGAGGCGGCGCGGGCTGGACAGGTCGATGGGGTTGACCCAGAAAATTTCCGAGGCCAGCAGCGCGCGGGAGAACAGCCACGGGTGTTCGTTGCCTTGGCCTACCACCAGCACGTTGCGCGCAAGGTCCTTGTGCAGCACGTACCACGGCTCGTCGCCGGCGTCTTTCAGGCCGCCGATGCCAAGGCCCTGGCGCTGGCCGATGGTGTGGTACATCAGGCCATGGTGGCGGCCGATCACTTCACCGTCGGTGGTTTCGATCTCGCCGGGCTGGGCCGGCAGGTACTGCTTGAGAAAATCGCTGAAGCGGCGCTCGCCGATAAAGCAGATGCCGGTGGAGTCCTTTTTCTTCGCCGTGGCCAGGCCGTGTTTTTCGGCGATGGCGCGTACTTCGGGCTTTTCCAGCTCGCCCACCGGGAACAGGGTACGGGCGATTTCGTTGCCGCCCACGGCGTGCAGGAAGTAGCTCTGGTCCTTGTTCGGGTCCAGGCCCTTGAGCAGTTCGGTGAGCTCGCCGGTGTCGCGGCGGCGTACGTAGTGGCCGGTGGCGATCAGGTCGGCGCCCAGCGACAGGGCGTAGTCGAGGAACGCCTTGAACTTGATTTCGCGGTTGCACAGGATGTCCGGGTTGGGCGTGCGGCCGGCCTTGTATTCTTCAAGAAAATGCTCGAACACGTTGTCCCAGTATTCGGCGGCGAAGTTGGCGGTGTGCAGCTTGATACCGATACGGTCGCACACGGCCTGGGCGTCGGCCAGGTCTTCGCGGGCGGTGCAGTATTCGGTGCCGTCGTCCTCTTCCCAGTTCTTCATGAACAGACCTTCCACCTGGTAGCCCTGCTCCATGAGCAGAAGGGCGGAGACGGAAGAGTCCACGCCGCCGGACATGCCGACGATGACGCGGGTCTTGGCGGGGTCTTTGAGTGCTGGGCTGGTCATGGCTACCGGTGTGTATCAGGGGGAAAAGCGCGGATTCTATCAAACCCGCGCAGGTTGCGTCAGTCGCGCAGCAGCTCAAGGCTGTGCAATGGGCCTTGCAGGTAATCGTCCAGGCAACGCGGCACCAGTTCGCTGCGCCAGCGGCCGGGGGCTGCCAGCAGTTCGTCGCGGGTCAGCCACACGGCGCGCACGATGTCGCTGTCCAGGGCGCGCTGGGGGTGGTGGCGCAGCGGGCGGGCGGCGAAGCAGATGCGCTGGTAGGTGACGCCGTTGCTGGGGGCGGTATACAGGTAGATGCCGACCACGCCTGTGAGTTCGACGTCCCAGGCGGTCTCTTCGAGGGTTTCGCGCAAGGCGGCCTGAGACAGGGTCTCGTTGGGTTCCAGGTGACCGGCGGGTTGGTTGAAGACGTGCTGGCCGGCCTTGAACTCCTCGACGAAGAGGAAGCGACCGTCGTGCTCGACGACGGTGGCGACGGTGATGTGCGGCTGCCAGGTCATGGGCGTTCCTTGGAGGAGTGGGGCCCCACCATAGCCGAAAATGCCCGGGCCGGCGCGCTTCAGCGCGGCGGGTTGAGGGCCTGCTGCTCGCCGAAGAAGATCACCCAGGTGCGAAAGTCATCGCTGAAGTCGAAGAAGCGGTGCTCGACGCCGGCCGGTACGAACAGCGTGTCGCCGGCCTGCACGCTGACTACCTGGTCGGCGCGGCGGAAGCTGGAGCGGCCACTGCTGATCACATAGATCTCGTCCTGCGCATGGGGTTGCTGGGTGTCGCTGCCACGCGGCGCGAACAGTTCCATGGAAAAGTCGCCACGCTTGAACAGGATGTGGAACAGGTCGTCGCTGGCCTTGAGGCGCTGCGCGGCTTCCCGTTCGTCGAGCTTGAGGAAATCCGAGGCTGTCATGATTATCGTCCTTGAGGGTCACGGTGGGTTTTCTGATAGGTATGCCTGCAGGATATCCCGGGCCAGGCTCTGCGCGCATTTGGCGGCCGCTCCGTTACAGCCGTAGAAGCGCAGGTGCCGCTCGCTGGCGGTGATCTCGGGGCGCCCGCTCGGGGTCTGGGTGAAGGCGCACGGGGCCAGGCGCAGGTCGAGGATGTCATAGCCCATGCGGCGGATTTGCTCGATCGCCCAAGGCAGTTCGGGGTGCTGGCGGTAGCCGTCGGCGAACCAGCGTTGTAACGCCTGCTCGCCTGTCAGCACGATGGCACGTGCATCGGCCAGCACGAACTTGCTGGTCTGCAGCCCGGCGTCCTGGCCCAGGTGCGAACAGGCGAAAAATTCACCGACCCGGGGGTTGTCCAGGCGTGTGCGAATGAACCCGTGCAGCGTGTGGATGGGGTGATGACGCACCAGCAGGGTGGTGCGCGCAACGGTGATGCCACCGGGTGCGGGGGTGGCGTATAACCCGCGAAAGTCCACCAGGGTACGGCAGCGCAACAGGCCATGCTCGGCGGTGCTGACCTGGTGCACGCCGTTTACCTGCTCGGTGGCCGTGGCCAGCCCCTCGAGCAGCGTTGCACCATGCGCGCGTGCGGCCTGGTTGAGCGCTGCAATGTAGGCCAGTGGGTCGAGCACGCCGCCGCAGGGGTCGCAGTCGAGCAGCCCGTTGCGGGCCCGGTACGGGGTGAGGGTGGGCTGTGGGGTGGCAGCTTCGGGCGGGCTGTCGTAGTACACCGGTGCAGGCCTGAACAGCTGCACGCCGGTGCGCCGCTGCAACGCCTGCATCAATGGCAGGTTGGCCTCGGCGAGGCGTGTCCAGTAGGCATCACGGTGGCGTGTGCGGTAGATCCGCGAGTGGTCTGCATGGCTGCTCGGGCGTTGTTCGGGGCGGGCGCCGATCAATTGCACGCGGGCACCCTGTTCGGCCAGGTACAGGGCAGCCGCCGCGCCCAGCGGGCCGTTGCCCAGCACGCAGAAGTCAAACGGCGCAGGCGGCATGGGCAGTGGCCTTGTGGGTGGGTACGCGGTTGAGCACCCAGCGGTGGCCCTGAAGGTTACCGGCGGGGTCGAAGCCCAGCATGCCGTAGGGCGAGGCGATACGCTGGCCGAGCATGTGCGCGCGCAGCGCCTGCGCCGATGCACCGGGCTGCCCGCGTATGGCCATGCACAGCGCGTGGCAGGCCAGGTAGGAGGGCAAGAAATACGGGCCGGGCCGGCGGCCGGTGAGGCTGGCCGCGCGCTCCAGCAGGTCGGCGAACTGTGCCTGCCCGGGCTGCGTCAGGTCGCAGGCCAGGGCCGCCACTGCGGCAGGCACCGGGAGCTTGAGCCGGGCCGCGCTGTCGAGCCGGCAGTCGTCGCTGAACAGCACCTGCTGGCCGTGGCCCAGGGGTAGGCGGCTGGCCACGTATTCGGCGAACTCGCAGGCGCCGGCGATCAGGATGCACTGGCTGTCACCGCGCAACCTGTTGCCCAGGCGCTCGCCCGGGCGCAGGAAACTGATCGAGGCGGTCGCGGCGTGCACGCTCAAGCGTTGGTGAATGGCCTTGCCCAGGCGGTAGCCGTAGTTGCCGCGCTGGGCATAGATGCTGACGCTGCTGCCCGGCGCGATGCCGGCCAGCAGGCAGTCGGCCTGTTCATCATCGTTGCCGAACAGGCGCAGCGCATGGCGCCCGGGCCCATTGCGCGAACACAGGCGCGGGTCGGAGCAGCCAGGGGCGAGGAACAGCAGCGGGTGGCGGTCATACACGCTGGCGGCAGCCAGGGCGGTGACCGCGCCGAAGTGGCCGATCACCACCTCGGTGCCGTCGCCGGCCAGGGCCGTGGCCAGCGATGTGGCGACCTGGGCGTTGCGCTGGTCGTCCAGGCAGCGCAGGTTCAGTGCCACGTCGTGGTGGCGGGTAGCCAGGTAGAGGGCGGCCATGAGGTCCACGGCGTTCTCGCCCTGGCTCTCGCAGGCCGCCACCTTCAACCCTGACGGCTCGTGCAGCCAGGGTGCGCTGGCCAGCCAGGCGGGGGTGGGCAGCGCCTTCATAGCTGGTTCATCTGCACGGGCTGCCCGGCGTGGTCGAACGGGCGGCGGAAGGTGAACGCCTGGGGCGTGGGCCCGTGGTCGTGCAGGTGCTCCAGGCGCCGGCACGCTTCACGCCAGTCTGGCAGCACATCGTCGGCGGTCCACCAGACCACGTAGATCGGCCAGCGCTGGTCAAGGAACCAGCCCTTGCGCAACTGCAGGGCCTGGCGGTGCATCGGGCCACGGTAGGTGAATTCCCAGACCGACTTGAGGTCCTCCCAGACCGAGACGGTCTGAGCCTGGGTCGAATGGCCGCTGGCTACCCCATCGTTGTAGAACCGCGGCACCGCGAACGGGCCCCAGGGGCCCCATTCGCGCTGGTGGTTGGTCAGCCACTCCTTGTCGTCCTGCTGCTTGGCCCGGGTGATGAAGCCGGGGGCGTTCTCGGCCTCGGCGAACACGTCCGGGGTGCGGTCGTCGAAATCCTGCACCAGCGGGTCCCCGTAGGGGGCCCGCAGCACCGAGTAGGTCATCAGGCAGACTCTAGGCATGGCTGACCTCGGCGAGCGTCGGGCTGGCGCGGAACAGCTCGGTGTCCAGCGGCTGCGGGCGAATGCCGGCCTGGCTTGGCTTGGCGTCCAGCGCGGTGCCGCGCAGGGCCTGGTGCAACTGGTCGCAGGCCTTGGGCATCAGCGGCGAGCAGGCCCTGGCGAAGGTGGCCAGCAGGTGCACCACATCGGCGAACCCGGTGCCGGGCAGCGCCAGGGCGTGGTCGATCCAGTCCAGCAGGTGCAGCGCGTCCTCGGCGGCCTGGCGCACATGGAAGCGCTCCACCGACATGCTGCGCAGGATGGTCGCCTCGGCGCTGGCGGCCACCTGGCGAATACGCTCGCTGCAGGTGCCGATGCGTTGGCCTGCCGGTAGCGCTGCCAGGGCGTCGTTGAACTGGCTGGCGACCTTGTGCCACGGCCGGTGCAGCGAGCCGTCGAGGGCGGCGGCCATGGCCTGTTCGTTGTAGTTCGACTTCTCGAAGCCTGGGCAGTTGAGCGCGGCATAGAAGCGCAGCTCGTCGGCGCTGTAACGCTCGCGGCTGTCGTCGGCCCAGATCACGTGGCCGTTGCTGGTGGAGAACTTGGCGTGGTCCAGGTTGTAGAACTCGTTGATCAGGGTGACGCTGGGCAGCCATTTGCCCTCGTCGATCTGGCTGAGCAGGGCGACGTGCAGGATGGCGTAGAAGTACGAGTTGTCGAAGCCGAAGAAGTTGATGTAGTGCGCAGGCTGCTCGCTGGGGCGCAGGCGTTGTGCGCGGCGATAGGAATGGATCAGCTGGGCCATGATTTCTGGCCAGGGGTTGAACATCTGGCCTTCGAAGCCTGGCAGGTCGACCGGGATGCCCCAGGACGAGGGGGTGGTTACCGGGTAGTCGGGCAGCGGCCCGGCCAGGGCATCCTCCACCAGCCACAGGTAGCGCTGGCGGAACGGGCGGGCCTGCCGGTAGAAGGCGACGATGTCTTCACGCAGGCGCTCAAGCTCCACCACCATGACATCCACCCAGGCCACTTCGAGGTTGCGCGAGCCGCTGAGGGTGTTGCGCGGGTCGAGCAGGTTCAGGGCGTTGGTCAGCTTGCCGCAGGCTTCGCAGATGCCGCACTTGCAGGCTGCCAGGCAAGCCGGGCAGTAGCCGGATACCCCTGCCTCGTCGAGCAGCTGCCCGCTGGCGCGGTCGCGCAGGAACGGGTAGGGCTTCTTGACCAGCACGCCGCTGGCGTACAGCTTCAGGAACAGGTCGCGTACGTACTGGTTGGCCTCAGCGTCGGGCGCGTAGTAGTCGTCCACGGCAATGTCGCAATGGCTGAGGGTGTGGCCGATGTTCCGGGTCCAGCGCTCTGCCAGGGCATGCGGCTCGACGCCTTGGCGCCCGGCGGTGACCCGCACGTAGGACTGGTTCACGTCGCTGTAGCAGGTGACGAAGCTGTCGATGCCTTGCAGGCGAGCGGCCCTGGCCAGGATGTCGCCGGCCAGGAACGGGCCGCTCAGGTGGCCCAGGTGCAACCCGCCATTGGGCGTGGGTGGTGGCAGGGTGATGACGTAACGTGGGTTCGCAGGCATGTCCTTGTCCTTTTTTGAGTAGTGGTGGCGCGGGCTTCAGAGGCTGCTGTCCGATTGCCCGCCCCAGTCCCAGTAGATGTCGATCATCACGAAGGGCGCAGCGGTGCGGTTGCGCAACTGGTGATGGAAGTGCCGGGGCAGGTACACCACGTCGCCGAAGGCGATGGTGGTGCTCTGCGACTCGATGGACAGTTCGGCCTGGCCGCTGATGACGATGAAGGTTTCTTCCTCGTCATGGGCGTGGCGGTCCACATCGGTGCCGGGCTCGACCTGCACCCAGATGCAGCCGAACTCGGTCAGTGGGCGCTTGGTGTTGACGTTGCCGGCCCAGGGGAACAGGCGGCGCAGTTTGCAGTTGTATTCGTCGGTGAAGGCGATGTCGGCATGGCGTCGGATGTACGACTCGATGGGCAGCACCTTGGCTTCATGGATGGCATTCATCAGGCTATGGCTTCACGGTCAGGGTGGGAAACGGGGTTTGGGGTGGCGCAGGCGGTCAGCGCCTGGATTTTTTCGGCGATCATCCACGAGCGCAGCGACAGCAGGCTGAACGAGCCGGCATCGCCGAAGCCGTGGGTCGACTCGCACAGGCCGTTGAGGAAGATCGGCGGGAAGTGCGGGTCTGACGAGGCGATCAGGTAGTCGCGCTCGATCTGCACCGAGCCGTCGCTGCGCTTGCTGGCCTTGCCGGCCACCTCGGCGAGCAAGCCCGGGAGAAATTCGTCGTTCTGCGCGCTGCCCAGGTTGCGAAAGCCCGTGGCCAGCACCACCGCATCGACCTTCAGGCGGGTTTCGCGGCCTTTGAGGTTGTTGTGCAGGGTCAGGCGCACCTGGCCGTCCTCCAGCACCGCTTCCTTTATGTCGCTCATATTGTACAGGTGGATGCGCTCGCGGCCGTCGAGCTTTTGCACGTAGAGCTTGTGGTACAGCGACTTGATCACGTCCAGGTCGGCCGAGCTGTAGTTGCTGCGCAGCATTTCGGCGGTGAGCTTCTTCTGCAGCTCGATGGGGGCAGCATGGAAGTCGTCGACGAACTCGGGAAAGTAGACGTTCTCGGTGAACGGGCTGGTGTCCTTGAGCTGGTAGGAGAAGCTGCGAAAAACGTTGTGGATCTGCGCATAGGGGTAGCGCGCATTGAGGTCCAGGGTCAGTTCCACCGCGCTCTGGCTGCTGCCGATCACGGCGATCGAGCGCGGCTGGCCGTCGGCGCACCAGCGCGCGTTGGCGGTGAGGTACTGGGTGAAGTGGGCCACGCGCCCGTCGAACTCGCCGCTGAACGCTTCGGGGATGAACGGCGTGCGCCCCGGGCCGAACGACAGGGTGCGGGCCAGCAGGCTGCGGCCCAGCGAGGTCTGCACCTTGACCAGCTCGCCGGCGTTGCCGGCGCGGCTGATCGCAGTCACCCGTTCGCCGTAGCTGACCCAGCGGTCGAACTGGCGGGCGACCCAGCGCACGTAGCGGGCGTACTCCAGGCGGTAGGGGAATTCCAGGCCCAGGTTCAGGTAGTCGAACAGGCGGTCCTTGGCCTTCAGGTAGCTGAGAAAGCCGTACGGGCTGACCGGGTTGCGCGGGGTCACGAAGTCACGCAGCGGGTTGTGCTGGGTGTCGGACCCGTCGATGAGCATTTCGGCCTGCCAGTCCGGGGCGGTGTTGCCTTCCAGGAACAGGTAGCGGCCGCCAAGGTCCTTTTCTTCCAGGGCCACGGCCAAGGCGATGTTGGCCGGCCCGAAGCCGACCCCGATGACATCCAGTATTTCGGTCATGTTGCTGCTCCTTCAGCGGGATAGGGCATGGGCGGCATTGATGATTCGCTGGCCGCCCTCCAGCAGGTCTGGCAGGCCTATGGTCAGGGCCGGCATGCACTTGAGTACCTGGCTCGATGGGCCGCAGGTCTCGGCGATCATCCGTGCGTCGAACAGGCTTGCGGACAGGCGTTTGGCGAAGCTTGCGTCGTCGAAGGCGATGCCCAGCATCAGGCCGCGTCCGCGCACCTCGAAGCCGCTGGCGATGCCTTCGAGGCCTTCGTTCAGTTGCTCGCGCAGTTGCTGGCCCTTGCTGGCCACGGCGCGGGCGAGGGTGTCGTCCTGCCAGAATTTTTCCACGGCGATGCGGGCGGTGAGCATTGCCAGGTTGTTGCCGCGGAACGTGCCGTTGTGCTCGGCCGGCTCCCAGATGTCGTGCTGCGGGCGCAGCAGGGTGATGGCGAAGGGCAGGCCCAGGCCGCTGAGCGACTTGGACAGGCAGATGATGTCGGGGACGATGCCGGACGACTCGAAGCTGAAGAACTGCCCGCTACGGCCGTTGCCTGCCTGGATATCGTCGATGATCAGCAGCGCGCCGAGCTTCTTGGCCAGCGCCGCGACACCCTGCAACCAGGCATCGGATGCGCAGTTGATGCCACCTTCACCCTGGATGGCCTCGAGCACAAAGGCGGCGGGCAGGTCGTTGCCGTAGCCGGGGCGGCAGAACATGGTCTCGAGCATGCGCAACTGGGCGGGTACGTCGGCCAGGTGCACGCCATCGTAGGGCAGGCGCGTGACGCCCGGCACCTGCACGCCCATCGACTGTTTCTTCGCAGGGTTGGCGGTGATGGCCAAGGCGCCCAGGGACATGCCGTGGTAGCCGCCGGTGAAGCAGGCGATGGCGTGCCGCCCGGTGACCTTGCGCGCCAGCTTGATGGCCGCTTCGATGCAGTTGGTGCCGGTGGGGCCGGTGAACTGCACCTTGTGGTCAAGATTGCGCGGCGCCAGGATGCCGGCCTTGAAGGCCAGCAGGAACTGCTGCTTGGTGTGTGAATACATGTCCAGCGAGTGCAGGATGCCGCCGCGGCGCAGGTAGTCGATGCAGGCCTCGACCATGTCCGGGTCGTTATGACCGTAGTTGAGCGTGCCCGCCCCGGAGAAGAAGTCCAGGTAACGGGTGCCTTTACTATCGGTCAGGTAACTTCCACTGGCAGATTCAAACAGCGTGGGAAACGAACGGCAATAACCACGCACAACCGACTCTAGTTGCTCAAAGACTTCCATGTCAGCTCCTGTTGCCACTTGAAAAGTGGGCACGGCAAGGTAGCGCCTGATAAAGACCAGGCGGGTTCAAACAGCGGTTTCATTACGCTTTTTGTAAGGCGTTCTTTTCGACTTTCAAACCGATGATGGCAAACGACAATACAACCAGGATGGCAAGTATCGAGTAGCTGGAAAGTGTCAGGCGGCTGTCGAACAGCTGGAAGGCAAATACCAGGATCGGGGTCAGTAGCAGCACATAGGACACTTGCGAGGGTTCACTCAAGCTGATGCCTTTTTGCAGGAAGTACAGCGGGATGATATTGCCGAGCAAGGCGATGGTCAGGAACGCCCAGCCGTTGTTGGCGACGCTTGTGCCAATGCCCTGGCCATGCAAGGCGCAGAAGGCGATGAGCAGGAAAAAGCGCATCGACATCAGTTGGTGCAATTGGTAACCCTGCTCGTAGATGCGCTTGGATATGAGGTTGACCAGGGCCATCGCGCAGCCGGTGAGTACCGCCATCAGCAGGCCGTACAGGCTGCTCGCGCTGTCCTGCTTGCCCAGCCCGGAATTGCCCTGCAGCACTGTGTGCGCCACCAGCCACATGCTGGCCACCGTGGCCACGCTCACTAGCAGGCGGCCCTTGGTCAAGCCTTGCAGGCTGCCGGCCAGCGCCAGGGTGAGCAGCAGCGTGGCGATCGGGTTGACGCCGTAGAGCACGGCGGCGGTCATCGCCGGCTCGACGAACTGCAGCGATTCGTAGAGGAACAGCCAGGTCGCCAGGGTGCCCAGGTTGAGCCCGACGAACAGCGCCAGGTTGCGCCGGCCCAGCGCAGGCCAGGGGTCGCGCCGGTACAGGGTGACCAGCAGGAAGAACAGCGCGACGATCGAGAAGATCGCCAGCAGCGAATGTTCCACCGGCACGCCTTGCAGCAGGCTGCCCAGCCATACCGATTGCGCCGCCGAGAGGATGTCGAAGGCCATGATGAAGACCAGCCCGTTGTTCATGCCACGGTCCACAGCTTGCCCTCCTGTTCCATCTTGCGGATCAGTCGGGTGTCGGAGTCCAGGGCCGCCAGGCTTTCATGGGCGAGGAAGATCCCGCCGGGGCTGTCGAACAGGCCACGGGTCGGCTCGATCGCATCGCCCTCGGCGATGTTCCAGAACGCGGTGGTGTAGCTGGCCAGGGTGTTGACCCAGTCCTTGCCCGGCATGGCGGCGACCGTGCCGCGCTGGCCGTTGATCAGCGAGACCGCCCGGGAGTGCTTGTAGTGCACCGGTGGCTGGGCGGTGCGCTGGTTGAAGCGTTCGGGGTCGATGGCGGCGTCCACCAGCAGGTCGATCTGTGAAATGTTGGAGAACAGCTGTGCGTTGCGCGGGGCCTTGGCGCCATGCAGGCGGGCGCCCACCTCGATCAGCACCGGGCCACGCTCGTCGAGCATGATTTCCATGTGCGCCGCGCCGAAGTCGATGCCCAGGCTGGTCAGCACCTTGAGCGCATAGGCGATCAGCGGCTGGACCTGAGGGTCGCACGGGTGGATGAAGTGCTCCTGCATGTAGACGAAGGAGCCGTTGAGCGCTGCCTTTTCGTAGCGCGAGGTGTTGGTGACGTAGTGGCGGCCGCCCAGCGAAACGCTGTCGACCACGTACTCCACGCCGCTGATGTACTCCTGCACCAGTACGCCCTGGTTGGGCTGGCCGAAGCAGTTTGGCGCACCCAGCACGCGCTCGACCGCTGCGCCGACCTGGGCGCTGTCTTCGCAGAAGCTGACCCCGTCGGTGCCGCAGGAGCTCAAGGGCTTGACCACGGTGCGCGCGGTTTGCAGCTCGGGCAGCCGAGCCAGCGCCTGCTCGAGGTTGTGGGCCTGGAACTGGCCGATCGCGCGCAGGCCGTCGCGGCGGATCTGCTCCTGCATCTGGAACTTGTCGCGCAGCATCTGCAGTTTGCTCGGGTCGCAGCAGGGCAGGCCGAGGGCGTCGGCCAGCTGGTTGGCCAGCAGCACGCCGCTTTCGGCGCCAGCGACCACGGCGACGCATGCATATTGGCGCAGAGTCGCGAGCAGGGCGTCAAAACCGCTATCGGCGAAGATGAACTCGCGTTCGAAGTTGTCGGGGTAATACGACTTGGCGAAGGCGGCGGGAATCGGATAGTTGCTGTGGACAGCCAGGCAGCGGCAGTCTCGGCTGAGGAATTCGGACGCGAGGAATTGACCGCTGGAATACGGGTCAATAATGGCTACATGCCGCATTGTGTTGCCTCCATGGCAATTGCAATCCTGTGGTGCGCACTGCACTTGCGAACGCAGGACGAGCCTAGATCAATTCAAGCCATGCGCAAGCGGGCAAGAATGTAAATAAACAATGTGTGAAGAGGGGCGGGCGGAGTTGCTGGGGATGGGAGTTTCGTAATAGCCCGAAATAGAAGGGTTAAATGCGGGCGAGCGATGGCGTGGGCGGCGATGGAGAATTTATATAAATGAAAGTGATTATTGCTTAGTGAGGATGCTCTATTGTCCGCGTTCGCGTGGGTGAGGCTGGCGAACATGGCCGAACGGGTGGCGCGGGAAGATAAGCTTCGATAATGCGATTAATACGTCAGTAAGGGGCAGCAGGCCCTTAAAAGCACAAACCCCGGTGCGTGGCCGGGGTTTGTGTGGTTACTTCAAGCGAACCTTACAGGGCGGCGATGGCGCTGTTCAGGGTCTGGCTTGGGCGCATCACCTTGGCGGTCAGCTCGGCGTCCGGTGCGTAGTAGCCACCGATGTCGGCTGGTTTGCCCTGCACGGCGTTGAGCTCGGCAACGATGGTTGCCTCGTTCTCGGCCAGGGTTTTTGCCAGTGGTGCGAAGCGCGCTTGCAGCGCAGCGTCGTCAGTCTGGGCGGCCAGGGCTTCGGCCCAGTACAGGGTCAGGTAGAAGTGGCTGCCGCGGTTGTCGATACCGCCGACCTTGCGCGAAGGCGACTTGTTGGTGTCGAGGAACTTGCCGGTAGCCTGGTCCAGGGTATTGGCCAGCACCTTGGCGCGCGGGTTGTCGTAGGTGTTGCCCAAGTGCTCGAGCGAGGCGGCCAGGGCCAGGAATTCACCCAGCGAGTCCCAACGCAGGAAGTTCTCTTCAACCAGCTGCTGCACGTGCTTGGGTGCCGAACCGCCGGCGCCGGTTTCGAACAGGCCACCGCCGTTCATCAGTGGCACGATCGACAGCATCTTGGCGCTGGTGCCCAGCTCCATGATCGGGAACAGGTCGGTCAGGTAGTCGCGCAGCACGTTGCCGGTCACCGAGATGGTGTCCTTGCCTTCGCGGATACGGGCCAGGGAGAACTTGATGGCGTCGACCGGGGCCAGTACGCGGATGTCCAGGCCGGTGGTGTCGTGGTCTTTCAGGTACTTCTGTACCTTCTCGATCATCACGCCGTCGTGGGCACGGGCCGGGTCCAGCCAGAACACCGCCGGGGTGTTGCTCAGGCGGGCGCGGTTGACGGCCAGCTTGACCCAGTCCTGGATCGGCGCGTCCTTGGTTTGGCACATGCGGAAGATGTCGCCGGCTTCGACGTTCTGCTCCAGTACGACCTTGCCCTTGCCATCGACCACGCGCACGACGCCGTCGGCCTTGATCTGGAAGGTCTTGTCGTGGGAGCCGTACTCTTCGGCTTTTTGCGCCATCAGGCCAACGTTCGGCACGCTGCCCATGGTGGTCGGGTCGAAGGCGCCGTTGGCTTTGCAGTCTTCGATGGTGGCCTGGTAGATGCCGGCGTAGCAGCGGTCCGGGATCACGGCCTTGGCGTCTTGCAGCTCACCGGCGGTGTTCCACATCTTGCCCGAGTCGCGGATCATCGCAGGCATCGAGGCGTCGACGATGACGTCGCTCGGTACGTGCAGGTTGGTGATGCCTTTGTCCGAGTTGACCATGGCCAGGGCCGGGCGAACGGCGTACAGGGCCTGGATGTCGGCTTCGATCTCGGCTTGCTTTTCAGCAGGCAGGTCCTTGATGCGGGCGTACAGGTCGCCGATGCCGTTGTTGGCGTTGAAGCCGACTTCGGTCAGGGCTGCGGCGTGCTTGTTGAGCACGTCACCGTAGAACTCTTCGACGATGACGCCGAACATGATCGGGTCGGAAACCTTCATCATGGTGGCTTTCAGGTGTACCGACAGCAGCACGCCGGAGGCCTTGGCATCGGCGATCTGCTCGGCGATGAAGGCTTTCAGGGCCTTGCGGCTCATGGTGGCGCAGTCGATCACTTCGGCGGCTTTGACGGCGGTCTTTTCTTTCAGCACGGTGGTGCTGCCGTCTTTTGCGACCAGCTCGATGCGCAGGCTGTCGTCAGCCTCGATCAGCGCGGCCTTTTCGCTGCCGTAGAAGTCGCCCTGGGTCATGTGGGCAACGTGCGACTGCGAGTCGGCGGCCCAGGCGCCCATTTTGTGCGGGTGCTTGCGGGCGTAGTTCTTGACCGACAGCGGCGCGCGGCGGTCGGAGTTGCCTTCGCGCAGCACCGGGTTCACAGCCGAGCCTTTGATGCGGTCGTAGCGGGCGCGGGATTCTTTCTCGTCAGCGCTGGCTGGTTCGTCGGCGTAGTCAGGGATGTTGAAGCCTTTGGCTTGCAGCTCCTTGATGGCGGCTTTGAGCTGCGGAACCGAAGCGGAGATGTTCGGCAGCTTGATGATGTTGGCTTCAGGAGTGGTGGCCAGTTGGCCCAGTTCCGCCAGGTGATCGCCTACCTGCTTCTCTGCGCCCAGTTGCTCGGGGAACGCCGCGAGGATACGGCCAGCCAGGGAAATATCGCGGGTTTCGACGGCGATGTCGGCTGAAGCGGTGAAGGCTTCGACGATCGGCAGCAGCGAGTAGGTGGCGAGGGCGGGGGCTTCGTCGGTGAAGGTATAGATGATCTTGGAACGGGTGGGCATGCGGGTTAACTCTCTGTGTGCTGAGCGTACTCGAGTCTCGAGGTGCGCAGGGTAGGCGCTTCGCCCTGGCATCGCCATGAGCGGAAAGTCGAGAGGCTGCGAGCGGTGATGGTGGATGCATCAGTCGAGCGTCAATTGCTGGGGTGCGGTAACAACCCAGGCTTGGTGGTCTTCGTGACCAAGGGCGAGCCGCGTTTTCCAAGGGTTCGCCCCGATGACCCTGCGGTCGCGGCGCAGTATATCAAACCCTTTGGTCGATTCAGCAAGGTCAAGTGCGATCGCGCCATTTATAAGACCAAAGACGTAGGGGCAATGTGGCGGGATGTCGCAGGTGTTGGCGTGTGGCCATTCGCGGATAAACCTGCACCCACAGGTATCGTGCGCCCTGTGGAAGCGGGTTTACCTGCGAAGGCGAAAAGGTTTGTCTGGCAGGCTGGCACCTTGCAGTTGCAGGTCGGCAGATGTGGTTTAGGCTCATTGCAGCGCTCGATTTCCATCCACACCAGGAAAAGCGGAGTAGTGCAGCATGGGATACCAGAAAATCAAGGTTCCGGCCGACGGCACCAAGATCACCGTCAATGCAGACCATTCGCTCAACGTTCCCGACCACCCCATCATCCCCTACATCGAAGGCGACGGCATCGGCGTGGACGTATCGCCGGTGATGATCAAGGTGGTCGACGCCGCCGTGCAAAAGGCCTACGGCGGCAAGCGCAAGATCGCCTGGATGGAGGTCTATGCCGGCGAGAAAGCCACCCAGGTATACGATCAGGACACCTGGCTGCCCCAGGAAACCCTGGATGCGGTGAAAGACTACGTGGTGTCGATCAAGGGGCCGCTGACCACGCCGGTGGGTGGCGGCATCCGCTCGCTGAACGTCGCCCTGCGCCAGCAACTGGACCTTTACGTGTGCCTGCGCCCGGTGCTGTGGTTCCAGGGCGTGCCCAGCCCGGTCAAGAAGCCGGGCGACGTGGACATGGTGATCTTCCGCGAGAACTCCGAGGACATTTATGCCGGTATCGAATGGAAGGCCGGCTCGCCTGAGGCGAACAAGGTGATCAAGTTCCTCAAGGAGGAAATGGGTGTCACCAAGATCCGCTTCGACCAGGACTGCGGCATCGGCGTCAAGCCGGTCTCGAAGGAGGGCACCAAGCGCCTGGTGCGCAAGGCCTTGCAGTACGTGGTGGACAACGACCGCGAGTCGCTGACCCTGGTGCACAAGGGCAACATCATGAAGTTCACCGAAGGGGCGTTCAAGGACTGGGGCTACGAGGTGGCGCGGGACGAGTTTGGCGCCGAATTGCTCGATGGCGGCCCGTGGATGAAGTTCAAGAACCCGAAAAGCGGCCGCGAAGTGATCGTCAAGGACGCCATCGCCGACGCCATGCTGCAGCAGATCCTGCTGCGCCCGGCCGAATACGACGTGATCGCCACCCTTAACCTCAATGGCGACTACCTGTCTGACGCGCTGGCGGCCGAGGTGGGCGGCATCGGCATTGCGCCGGGGGCGAACCTTTCGGATACGGTGGCCATGTTCGAGGCCACCCACGGCACGGCGCCCAAGTATGCCGGGCAGGACAAGGTCAACCCGGGGTCGGTGATTCTTTCAGCAGAGATGATGCTGCGGCACATGGGCTGGACCGAGGCTGCAGATTTGATCATCAAGGGCACCAACGGTGCCATTGCGGCCAAGACCGTCACCTACGACTTCGAGCGCTTGATGGACGGGGCCACATTGGTGGGCAGTTCCGGGTTTGGCGATGCGATGATCAAGCATATGTGAGGTGCACTGCTCGGTACGGGCTTGGACCGTGTTCGCGGGTGAACCCGCTCTCATAGAGCTGCACATAACTCATTGATTTAGCAGGGACCTGTGGGAGCGGGCTTGCCCGCGAATCAGGCGACGCGGTGTCTGGCACCGGCTTCGCCGGTGTTCGCGGGCAAGCCCGCTCCCACAGGGGGGCGGCGGGTTCGCGCCCAGTTCTCTGCGCGACAGCGCAGCCCAAAGGGCTGGGTGATCTCCTACAGTGATTGCCTGATCTTCAGGCCCGCGTTGTACCTGTGGGAGCCGGCTTGCCGGCGATGGGGCCAGTGCAGGCAGCCCCTGTTATTCGCCTGCATGCAAACGAAAACCGGCCGCCTCGGTAAAGAAGCGGCCGGGTTTTTTCGTATACCGGCAGAGAGCTGGGGGTCAGACTTGCACCGTCTCGTTCTCGGACTGCCCTACGGCCCTGGCCGCTGCAGCGGCATCCTTGATATTGACTGCGTGCAGGCCCTTGGGGCCCTGGATGATCTCGAACTCCACGGATTGCCCGGCTTTGAGGGTCTTGTAACCGTCCATCTGAATCGCCGAATAATGCGCGAACAGGTCGTCGGTCTTACCCTCCTCATTGACGAATCCGTAGCCTTTGGCATTGTTGAACCACTTGACTTTACCGCTTGCCATCCCTATGTCCCTCTGCAAAGGACTCCATCACTGGAGTATCATCCACGTCATCCGCATACGAACCATGCGAGAAAATCTGGTTGACTGCGCGGATCTTTATCGACCACGGTGGGTTCCTATTGGTTGTAACACCGTTTTGCCGATAGTCAAGGTCACCCGGCGCCCGCGCCGAATGGGGCCTGTGCGGTCAACCCACAACCTTAACTTGTCGATCATGATGAAATTCTTTCCATGCATGTACTCAGTGAGATTCGACTAACATTCAATCAGGATCGCCCGCAGTCGCATGAAGACGGGCACGAGGATGACGGCGCCGGTCTCGCGGTACAGGAGGCCAAGCCGCTTCTGCAGGCGCCACCGATGTACAAGGTGGTTTTGTTCAACGATGACTACACGCCAATGGATTTCGTCGTCGAAGTGCTCGAGACGTTCTTCAATCTGAACCGCGAGCTGGCGACCAAGATCATGCTGACCGTCCATACCGAGGGGCGGGCAGTGTGCGGATTGTTTACCCGTGACATCGCCGAAACGAAGGCCATGCAGGTCAACCAATACGCCAGGGAAAGCCAGCATCCGCTACTCTGTGAAATCGAGAAGGACGGTTAATCGCCGACCACTTGGGTATGAGGTGAAGCTATGTTAAACCGCGAGCTCGAAGTCACCCTCAATCTGGCCTTCAAGGAGGCCCGTTCGAAGCGTCATGAGTTCATGACCGTCGAACACCTGTTGCTGGCACTCCTTGACAACGAGGCCGCCGCGACCGTTCTGCGCGCCTGTGGCGCCAATCTCGACAAGCTCAAGCACGACCTGCAAGAGTTCATCGATTCCACCACGCCGCTGATCCCCGTGCATGACGAGGACCGCGAAACGCAACCGACCCTGGGCTTCCAGCGTGTGCTGCAGCGCGCCGTGTTCCACGTGCAAAGCTCCGGCAAGCGCGAAGTCACCGGCGCCAACGTGCTGGTGGCCATCTTCAGCGAACAGGAAAGCCAGGCCGTGTTCCTGCTCAAGCAGCAGAGCGTGGCCCGCATCGATGTGGTCAACTACATCGCCCACGGCATCAGCAAGGTGCCGGGCCATGGCCCGAACACCGACAGCGACCAGGAGATGCAGGACGAGGAGGGTGGTGAGTCTTCGTCTTCCAGCAACCCGCTGGACGCCTACGCCAGCAACCTCAACGAACTGGCCCGCGCCGGGCGTATCGACCCGCTGGTGGGGCGCGAGCAGGAAGTCGAGCGCGTGGCGCAGATTCTTGCCCGTCGGCGCAAGAACAACCCGCTGCTGGTGGGCGAGGCCGGTGTCGGCAAGACCGCCATCGCCGAAGGCCTGGCCAAGCGCATCGTCGACGGCCAGGTGCCCGACCTGCTGGCCCAGAGCGTGGTGTATTCCCTCGACCTGGGTGCATTGCTGGCCGGTACCAAGTACCGCGGCGATTTCGAGAAGCGTTTCAAGGCGCTGCTCGGCGAGCTGCGCAAGCGCCCGCAGGCGATTCTGTTCATCGACGAGATCCACACCATCATCGGTGCCGGTGCGGCGTCGGGCGGGGTGATGGACGCTTCCAACCTGCTCAAGCCGCTGCTGTCGTCGGGTGATATCCGCTGCATAGGCTCGACCACCTTCCAGGAGTTTCGCGGCATCTTCGAGAAGGACCGTGCCTTGGCACGGCGCTTCCAGAAGGTCGATGTCACCGAGCCGTCGGTGGAAGACACCGTGGGCATTCTGCGCGGGCTCAAGGGCCGCTTCGAAAGCCACCACAACATCGAGTACAGCGACGAAGCCCTGCGCGCCGCCGCCGAACTGGCTTCGCGCTACATCAATGACCGGCACATGCCGGACAAGGCCATCGACGTGATCGATGAGGCCGGCGCCTACCAGCGCCTGCAGCCCGAGGCCAACCGCGTCAAGCGTATCGACGTACCGCAGGTCGAGGACATCGTCGCCAAGATCGCGCGGATTCCGCCCAAGCATGTCACCAGCTCTGACAAGGAGCTGCTGCGTAACCTCGAACGCGACCTCAAGCTGACCGTGTTCGGCCAGGATGCGGCGATCGACTCGCTGGCCACCGCCATCAAGCTGTCCCGTGCAGGCCTCAAGTCGCCGGACAAGCCGGTGGGTTCGTTCCTGTTCGCAGGCCCTACCGGCGTGGGCAAGACCGAAGCTGCCCGCCAGCTGGCCAAGGCACTGGGTGTCGAGCTGGTGCGCTTCGACATGTCCGAGTACATGGAGCGCCACACCGTGTCGCGCCTGATCGGTGCCCCGCCAGGCTACGTTGGTTTCGACCAGGGCGGCCTGTTGACCGAGGCCATCACCAAGCAGCCGCACTGCGTGTTGCTGCTCGATGAAATCGAGAAGGCCCACCCGGAAGTCTTCAACCTGCTGCTGCAGGTGATGGACCACGGCACCCTGACCGACAACAACGGGCGCAAGGCGGACTTCCGCAACGTGATCCTGATCATGACCACCAACGCCGGCGCCGAAACCGCCGCGCGGGCCTCGATCGGCTTCACTCACCAGGACCACTCGTCCGACGCCATGGAAGTCATCCGCAAGAGCTTCACGCCGGAGTTCCGCAACCGCCTGGATACCATCATCCAGTTCGGCCGGCTGTCCCACGAGACCATCAAGAGCATCGTCGACAAGTTCCTCATCGAACTGCAGGCGCAGTTGGAGGACAAGCGCGTGTTGCTGGAGGTTTCCGATGCCGCTCGCGGCTGGCTGGCGGCCTCGGGCTACGACGTGCAGATGGGCGCGCGGCCGATGGCGCGGCTGATCCAGGACAAGATCAAGCGGCCGCTGGCCGAGGAGATCCTGTTTGGCGAGCTGGCCGAGCATGGTGGTGTGGTGCACATCGACATGCGCGATGGCGAGCTGGTGTTCGATTACGAGACCACGGCTGAAGTCGCGTAAGGCTGGGGCCGCATAGCGGCCCTGCTTTATGAGCCCACAAAAAAGCCCGGCACATGGCCGGGCTTTTTCATGGCTAAAGCTTAGCGCGCACGGTAGGTGATGCGGCCCTTGCTAAGGTCGTACGGCGTCAGTTCGACGCGGACCTTGTCGCCAGTGAGAATACGGATGTAGTTCTTGCGCATCTTGCCGGAGATGTGCGCGGTAACGACGTGCCCGTTTTCCAACTCCACGCGGAACATGGTGTTGGGCAGGGTGTCGACGACAGTGCCTTCCATTTCGAAGCTGTCTTCTTTCGACATGCAGTAAAGCCCTCGGTATCCAGTGATGGCCCGACGCGTGACTGCACCGGGCAAAAAAAGTGGCGTGGATTATGCCCGAAAATTGTGTTTCAAGCCAATGCTTTCAGTTAAGACTGACCCAGCGCTGGTTGATCAGCAATTCGATGGGGCGGTACTGAGTCTTGTAGTTCATCTTCTTGCAGTTCTTGATCCAATAGCCAAGATAAACCGCCTCCAGGTCCTGGCGCAGGGCTTCGGTGATCTGCCACAGGATGGCGTAGCGGCCAAGGCTGCGGCGTTCCTCCTCCGGCTCGTAGAAGGTGTACACCGCCGACAGCCCGTTGGGCAGCAGGTCGCACACCGCCACGGCCATCAGCCGGCCCTGGAGGCGAAATTCGTAGAACCAGCAGAACGGCAGGTCGCGTACCAGAAAGGTCGAGAACTGGTCACGGCTGGGCGGGTACATGTCGCCATCGGCGTGGCGCTGCTCGATGTAGCGCCGGTACAGGTCGAAGTATTCCTCTTTGAACGCAGGGCGTGCGGCCGTGACGGTCAGGTCGGCGTTGCGTTTGAGAATGCGCCGTTGCTGGCGGTTGGGGATGAACCGCGCGGCGGGGATGCGCGCCGGCACGCAGGCGTTGCAGTGCTGGCAGTGCGGGCGGTAGAGGTGGTCGCCACTGCGGCGAAAGCCCATTTCCGAAAGGTCGGCATACACATGCACGTCCATCGGCTGGCTCGGGTCGAGAAACAGCGTGGTCGCCTGCTCGTCCGGCAGGTAGCTGCAGGAGTGGGGTTGAGTGGCATAGAACTTCAACCGCGCCAGCTCTGTCATGATCAACCCCTTTACGGTGAGACTTTGTCTCTAAGTGTAAGCCAGCTGCGCGCAACGCGCCTAGGCGACCCAGGTGGCGCCGTTGGGCTGGTCGAGGTAGGTGGCAAGGTGCTCGGCAAAGCTTGCCCGGCTGATGGCGCGGGCGCCCAGGCTGTGCAGGTGGTCGGTGGGCATCTGGCAGTCGATCAGCACGAAGCCGGCCTGCTTGAGGTGCTGCACCAGGGTGGCAAAACCCACCTTCGAGGCGTTGTCGGCGCGGCTGAACATCGACTCGCCGAAGAACAGCCGGCCCATGGCCAGGCCGTATAGCCCGCCCACCAGCTCGCCGTCCTGGCGCACCTCCACCGAGTGGGCGATGCCGCGCCGGTGCAGCTGGCAGTAGGCAGCGCGCATGTTGTCGGTGATCCAGGTGCCGTCGGCGTAGTCGCGCGGTGCGGCGCAGGCGGCGATTACCGCGGCGAAGTCGGTGTCGAAGCTGACCTGGTAGCGGCCCTGGCGCATCAGCTTGGCCAGCGAGCGCGACACATGCAGTTCGTCCGGGAACATCACCGTGCGTGGGTCGGGCGACCACCAGAGGATTGGCTGGCCATCCTGGTACCAGGGGAAGCAGCCATGGCGATAGGCCGCGACCAGGCGCTCGGGGGTCAGGTCGCCGCCGGCGGCGAGCAGGCCGTTGGGGTCGTGCAGGGCCTTTTCCAGGGGCGGGAAGGTCAGCGAGTCGCGGGTCAGCCAGGTGAGCATGGTGTCTTGGGCGGTGGGGGAGGGGAGGGCGACCAGCATGGCGCGTGAGCTTTGCAGGGTCAATCGCCGTGGGTTTCTTCGCGGGTAAACCCGCTCCCGCAGGGTTGGCGCATAACCTGTGGGAGCGGGTTTGCCCGCGAATGCGTCCGGCCAGGCGATGTATTCACCTTCCTGTTGGCACCATCCGGCGCATTTGCTGTCACACCTGTGCAAAAACACAGCATAAGCCTTTGTCACAAAAGAAAATGCGTGCTCAAATTGCACCTATATGAAAGTAGCCCCAGTTCACGCCCCCGAACGGCGCGCCGCCATGGCGGCTGACGGGCAGTAATGTTAAAAGTAGTGATTTGTTGGCCAGTCATCGGCCAATCACTATTCGCGCAGGAATAGACGCGTTTTGAAGAAATCCACCGCAACCCCAGCTCCCTTGCCCGTGCCTTTGTGGCGGCAGCAGCTGCATTATCGCCTCAAGGAAGGTGCGCTGATCGCTGTCGGCGCGCTGTGCCTGTATCTGTGGATGGCCCTGGTCACCTACGACACCTCCGACCCTGGCTTCAGCCACACCAGCAACGCCGAGCAGGTACAGAACGCCGCCGGCCGCGCCGGGGCGTACTTCGCCGACATCCTGTTCATGGTGCTGGGCTATTTCGCCTACATATTCCCGTTGCTGCTGGCGATCAAGACCTGGCAGATCTTCCGCGAACGCCACCAGCCCTGGCAGTGGAGCGGCTGGCTGTTCTCCTGGCGCCTGATCGGCCTGGTGTTTTTGGTGCTGTCGGGCGCGGCGCTGGCGCATATCCACTTCCACCAGTCATCCAGCCTGCCGTTCTCCGCCGGGGGGGCGCTGGGCGAAAGCCTCGGCGACCTGGCGCGCAACCTGCTGAACGTGCAGGGCAGCACGCTGATGTTCATTGCCTTGTTCCTGTTCGGTCTGACCGTGTTCACCGACCTTTCGTGGTTCAAGGTGATGGACCTGACCGGCAAGATCACCCTCGACTTGTTCGAGTTGGTGCAGGGCGCCGCCACCCGTTGGTGGGAGGCGCGCAACGAGCGCAAGCGCCTGGTGGCGCAGCTGCGTGAGGTGGACGAGCCGGCCTTCGACCTGGCGCCCATGAGCGCCGACAAGCGCGAAGGCGCCAAGGCGCAACAGGCGCGCGAGCGTGTGGTCGAGCGCGAAGAGCCGCCGGCCCGCCCGGTGGTGCCACGCGAGCCGGTGGTGCCGCGCGTACAAGCGCCTGCCCCGGCCGCCGCCCCGGTGATCATGCCGCCGGCCGCTCCCGCAGCGCCGGAGCCTAGCAAACGGGTGATGAAGGAAAAACAGGCGCCGCTGTTCATCGACAGCGCCGTCGAAGGCACCTTGCCTTCGATTTCCATCCTCGACCCGGCCGAGCAGAAAAAGATCGAGTATTCGCCCGAATCCCTGGCCAGCGTCGGCCAGTTGCTGGAGGTCAAACTCAAGGAGTTCGGCGTGGAAGTCTCGGTGGACTCCATCCACCCGGGCCCGGTCATCACCCGCTATGAAATCCAGCCGGCCGCCGGCGTCAAGGTCAGCCGCATCGCCAACCTGGCCAAGGACCTGGCGCGCTCGCTGGCGGTGACCAGCGTGCGGGTGGTCGAGGTGATCCCGGGCAAGACCACGGTGGGTATCGAGATCCCCAACGAGAACCGCCAGATGGTGCGTTTCTCCGAGGTGCTGTCGACCCCGCAGTACGACGAGCAGAAGTCCCCGGTCACCCTGGCCCTGGGCCACGACATCGGCGGCAAGCCGGTGATCACCGACCTTGCCAAGATGCCCCACCTGCTGGTGGCCGGTACCACCGGTTCCGGTAAGTCGGTGGGTGTGAACGCAATGATCCTGTCGATTCTGTTCAAGTCCGGCCCGGAAGACGCGCGCCTGATCATGATCGACCCGAAAATGCTCGAGCTGTCGATCTACGAAGGCATCCCGCACCTGCTGTGCCCGGTGGTTACCGACATGAAGGACGCCGCCAACGCCCTGCGCTGGAGCGTTGCCGAAATGGAACGCCGCTACAAGCTGATGGCGGCCATGGGCGTGCGTAACCTGGCCGGCTTCAATCGCAAGGTCAAGGACGCGCAAGAGGCCGGCGAGGTCATCCACGACCCGCTGTACCGCCGCGAGAGCATGGACGACGAGCCGCCGACGCTGAAAACCCTGCCGACTATCGTGGTGGTGGTGGACGAGTTCGCCGACATGATGATGATCGTCGGCAAGAAGGTCGAAGAGCTGATCGCGCGTATCGCGCAAAAGGCCCGTGCCGCGGGTATCCACCTGATTCTCGCCACCCAGCGCCCGTCGGTGGATGTGATCACCGGCCTGATCAAGGCCAACATCCCGACCCGTATGGCGTTCCAGGTGTCGAGCAAGATCGACTCGCGCACCATCATCGACCAGGGCGGCGCCGAGCAGTTGCTGGGCCACGGTGACATGCTGTACATGCCGCCGGGCACCAGCCTGCCGATCCGTGTGCACGGCGCATTCGTTTCCGACGACGAGGTGCACCGCACGGTCGAGGCGTGGAAACTGCGCGGCGCACCGGACTACAACGACGACATCCTCAACGGCGTCGAGGAGGCCGGCAGCGGCTTTGACGGTGGCGGTGGCGGCGGTGGCGACGGCGACGACCCGGAAGCCGACGCGCTGTACGACGAAGCCGTGCAGTTTGTGCTGGAAAGCCGCCGGGCGTCCATTTCGGCGGTGCAGCGCAAGCTCAAGATCGGCTACAACCGCGCCGCGCGCATGATCGAGGCGATGGAAATGGCCGGCGTGGTCACCCCGATGAACAGCAACGGCTCGCGGGAAGTGATTGCCCCCGGCGGCCCGCGCGACTGATGATTCCCCCGCCGGGCGCCAATGACGGCGCCCGGCCCATTCACGCTCTACGAGGATTCCCATGCGCATGATTCGCATGCTGTTGGTTTCTGCCCTGGCCGCGGCCAGCCTGTCGGCACACGCGGGCGAAAAGGATGTGCAGCGCCTGACCCAGTTGCTCGAGAAGTCGCAGACCATCGAGGCCAACTTCTCCCAGCTGACCATCGATGCCAGCGGCACCAGCCTGCAGGAGACGTCCGGCAAGATGACCGTCAAGCGCCCGGGCCTGTTCTACTGGCACACCGATGCGCCGCAGGAGCAGGTGGTGGTGTCGGACGGCAAGAACGTCACCCTGTGGGACCCGGACCTGGAGCAAGCCACCGTCAAGAAGCTCGACGTGCGCCTGAACCAGACCCCGGCGCTGCTGCTGTCCGGCGATGTGTCGAAGATCAGCCAGAGCTTTGACATCAGCTCCCTGGAGCAGGGCGAGGTGATGGACTTCACCCTCAAGCCGAAAACCAAGGACACCCTGTTCGACTCGCTGCGGGTTTCGTTCCGCAAGGGCCTGATCAACGAAATGCAGCTGGTGGACAGCGTTGGCCAACGTACCAACATCCTGTTCAACGGCGTCAAGGCCAACCAGCCGGTGGCCGACAGCCGATTCACCTTCGACATCCCCAAAGGCGCGGACGTCATCAAGGAGTAACCGGAGCCCGTGATGGATCTGTTTCGAAGCGAACCCGTCGCCCAGCCCCTGGCCGCCCGCCTGCGCCCGTCCAACCTGGACGAGTACGTCGGCCAGGAGCACCTGCTGGCGCGCGGCAAGCCGTTGCGCGAGGCACTGGAGCAGGGCGCGTTGCACTCGATGATCTTCTGGGGCCCGCCCGGGGTCGGCAAGACCACCCTGGCGCGGCTGCTGGCAAAGTTCTGCGACGCGCACTTCGAAACGGTCTCGGCGGTGTTGGCCGGGGTCAAGGAGATCCGCCAGGCGGTCGAGGTGGCCAAGCAGCAGGCCGGCCAGTACGGGCGGCGCACCATTCTGTTCGTCGACGAGGTGCACCGCTTCAACAAGTCGCAGCAGGACGCCTTTCTGCCCTACGTTGAAGACGGCACCCTGCTGTTCATCGGCGCCACCACCGAAAACCCGTCCTTCGAGCTGAACAACGCGCTGTTGTCGCGGGCCCGGGTGTATGTGCTCAAGAGCCTCGACGAGCCGGCGCTGCGCAAGCTGGTCAACCGCGCGCTGACTGAAGAGCGCGGTTTGGGCAAGCGCAACCTGCGGGTGGGCGACGAGGCCTTCAAGATGCTCATGGCCGCCGCCGATGGTGATGGCCGGCGCATGCTCAACTTCCTCGAGAACGCATCGGATTTGGCCGAAGACGGCAGCGAAATCGACGTCGAGATGCTGCAAAGCCTGCTCGGCGACAGCCGCCGGCGCTTCGACAAGGGCGGCGAGGCCTTTTACGACCAGATCTCGGCGCTGCACAAGTCGGTGCGCGGCTCCAACCCAGACGGTGCGCTGTACTGGTACGCGCGCATGCTCGACGGCGGCTGCGACCCGCTGTACATCGCCCGCCGCGTGGTGCGCATGGCCAGCGAGGACATCGGCAACGCCGACCCCCGCGCCTTGAGCCTGTGCCTGGCGGCCTGGGACGTGCAGGAGCGCCTGGGCAGCCCCGAGGGCGAGCTGGCGGTGGCCCAGGCCATCACCTACATCGCTTGCGCCCCCAAGAGCAACGCCGTGTACGTGGGCTTCAAGACCGCCCTGCGCGAAGCCGCCGAGCATGGCTCGCTAGAGGTGCCGCTGCACCTGCGCAACGCCCCCACCAAGCTGATGAAGCAGCTCGGCTATGGCGAAGAGTACCGCTACGCCCACGACGAGCCCGATGCCTACGCCGCCGGCGAGGACTATTTCCCCGAGCAGCTCGAACCGCGTCAGTACTACCAGCCGGTGCCGCGCGGCCTTGAGCTGAAAATCGGCGAGAAGCTGCGTCACCTGGCCGAGCTCGACCGCAACAGCCCCCTCCAGCGGAGAAAACCTTGATCGCACTCATCGCCGCCGTCAGCGCGGGCGGCATTGCCGGCACGCTGCTGCGCTTTGCCACCGCCAGTTGGGTCAACGCCCACTGGCCACGGCACTTCTATCTCGGTACGCTGGCGGTCAACCTGATCGGCTGCCTGCTGATCGGCCTGCTGTACGGCCTGTTCCTGCACAAACCCATGGTGCCGGTCGAGCTGCGCGCCGGGCTGATCGTGGGCTTTCTCGGCGGCCTGACGACCTTTTCTTCTTTTTCGCTGGACACCGTGCGCCTGCTGGAAAGCGGCCAGGTGCCGCTGGCCCTGGGCTATACCGGCGCCAGCGTGGTGGGCGGGCTGCTCGCCACCTGGGCTGGCCTTGCCCTGACCCGTTTCTGAACCAACACCAACACATAACGAGAGAACGATATGCTCGATTCCAAACTGTTACGCGGCCAACTTCAGGAAGTGGCGGATCGCCTGGCCTCCCGTGGCTTCAGCCTGGATGTCGCGCGCATCGAATCACTGGAAGAGCGCCGCAAGTCGGTGCAGACCCGCACCGAACAGCTGCAGGCCGAGCGTAACGCCCGCTCCAAGTCCATCGGCCAGGCCAAGGCCAAGGGCGAAGACATCGCGCCGCTGATGGCAGATGTGGAGCGCATGGCCAATGAGCTGGCTGCCGGCAAGGCCGAACTGGACGAGATCCAGGCCGAGCTGGACGCCATTCTGCTGACCATCCCCAACCTGCCGGACGCCAGCGTACCGGTGGGCGCCAGCGAAGACGACAACGTCGAAGTGCGCCGCTGGGGCACCCCGCAAACCTTCGATTTCGAGATCAAGGACCACGTCGCCCTGGGCGAAGTCAGCGGTGGCCTGGACTTCGAGGCTGCAGCCAAGCTGTCCGGCGCCCGCTTTGCCGTGCTGCGCGGCCCGATTGCCCGCCTGCACCGCGCCCTGGCGCAGTTCATGATCAACCTGCACACCGGCGAGCACGGCTACGAGGAGCACTACACCCCGTACCTGGTACAGGCCCCGGCCCTGCAGGGTACCGGCCAGTTGCCGAAGTTCGAGGAAGACCTGTTCAAGATCACCCGCGAAGGCGAGGCTGACTTCTACCTGATCCCGACCGCCGAAGTGTCGCTGACCAACCTGGTGGCCGGCGAGATCCTCGACGCCAAGCAGCTGCCGCTCAAGCTGGTCGCCCACACCCCGTGCTTCCGTAGCGAAGCCGGTGCGTCGGGCCGTGACACCCGCGGCATGATCCGCCAGCACCAGTTTGACAAGGTCGAGATGGTGCAGGTGGTAGAGCCGTCCAAGTCGATGGAAGCCCTGGAAGGCCTGACCGGCAACGCCGAGCGCGTGCTGCAACTGCTGGAGCTGCCGTACCGCGTACTGGCCCTGTGCACCGGTGACATGGGCTTTGGTGCGGTGAAGACCTACGACCTGGAAGTGTGGGTGCCGAGCCAGGACAAGTACCGCGAAATCAGCTCCTGCTCCAACTGCGGCGACTTCCAGGCGCGCCGCATGCAGGCCCGCTGGCGCAACCCGGAAACCGGCAAGCCGGAGCTGGTGCATACCCTCAACGGTTCCGGCCTGGCAGTTGGCCGCACCCTGGTGGCGGTGCTTGAGAACTACCAGCAGGCCGACGGTTCGATCCGTGTGCCGGACGTGCTCAAGCCGTACATGGGCGGCGTCGAGGTCATTCGCTAAATGGACTACCTGCCGCTGTTCCACAAGCTGCAGGGGGGCCGCGCGCTGGTTGTCGGCGGTGGCGAGATCGCCTTGCGCAAGGCACGCCTGCTGGCCGACGCTGGCGCCGTGCTGCGCGTGGTGGCGCCGGACATCGACGGCCAGTTGGCCGCGCTTGCCCGTGAAGGCGGCGGCGAGGTGCTGGTGCGCGGTTATGCGCAAGGCGATCTTGCCGGCTGCCGCCTGGTGATTGCCGCCACCGACGACCCGGGCCTCAACGCCCAGGTTTCGGCCGACGCCCAGGCGCTGAGCGTGCCGGTCAACGTGGTGGATGCGCCGGCGCTGTGCACGGTGATCTTCCCGGCCATCGTCGACCGTTCGCCGCTGGTGGTGGCGGTGTCCAGCGGCGGCGATGCGCCGGTGCTGGCGCGCTTGATCCGGGCCAAGCTGGAAGCCTGGATCCCGTCTGCCTACGGCGAGCTGGCCGGGCTGGCCGCGCGTTTTCGCGACAAGGTCAAGGCGCTGTACCCCGACGTCAACCAGCGCCGCGGCTTCTGGGAGACGGTGTTCCAAGGCCCGATCGCCGAGCGCCAGCTGGCCGGGCAGGGCGCCGAGGCCGAGCGCCTGCTGCGTGAAATGGTCGAAGGTGCACCGGTGCAGCAGGGCGGTGAGGTATACCTGGTGGGCGCCGGCCCGGGCGACCCGGACCTGTTGACCTTCCGTGCCCTGCGCCTGATGCAGCAGGCCGACGTGGTGCTGTACGACCGCCTGGTGGCCCCGGCCATCATCGAGATGTGCCGGCGTGACGCCGAGCGCATCTATGTGGGCAAGCGCCGCGCCGACCACGCCGTGCCCCAGGACCAGATCAACCGCCTGCTGGTGGACCTGGCCCAACAGGGCAAGCGCGTACTGCGCCTGAAGGGCGGCGACCCGTTCATCTTCGGCCGGGGCGGCGAAGAGATCGAACAGCTGGCCGAGCAGGGTATTCCGTTCCAGGTGGTGCCGGGCATTACTGCGGCCAGTGGTTGCTCCGCCTATGGTGGTATTCCGCTGACCCACCGCGATTACGCCCAGTCGGTGCGTTTCGTAACCGGCCACTTGAAGGACGGCACCAGCAACCTGCCCTGGCACGACCTGGTGGCGCCGGCCCAGACCCTGGTGTTCTACATGGGGTTGGTGGGGTTGCCGACCATTTGCGCCGAGCTGATCCGCCATGGCCGTGCGGCCAGTACCCCGGCGGCGCTGGTGCAGCAAGGCACCACGCGCAACCAGCGGGTGTTCACCGGTACCCTGGCGGATTTGCCGGCGCTGGTGGCCCAGCATGAAGTGCATGCGCCAACCCTGGTGATTGTCGGGGAAGTGGTGCAGTTGCGTGACAAGCTGGCGTGGTTCGAAGGATCGCAAAACAGCTGAAATCGCCGGGGCCGCAAAGCGGCCCCGGCAATCTCAAGCTAGAACAACGGCACCGAATAACTCACGGTCAACCGGTTCTGGTCCTGGTCCCACTCACTGGGTACCCCGCTGCGCAACATGCCGTTGCGCCAGCTGAACCCCAGCCCCTTGAACGCACCGCTCTGCACCACATAATCCAGGGCGATATCGCGCTCCCACTCCTTCTCGTCGCCACCTGAGGCCATGCGAATGTTCGTGCCTTTCAGGTACGCCACCGACGCCACCAGCCCCGGTACACCCAAGGCTGCAAAGTTGTAGCTGTACTGGCCAAAGCTGGTGCGCTCGCCCGCGCGGGTGAAGCTGGTCACCAGGCGGTCGGTGAACAGGTATATGCTCGCCCCGGCCGCGCCTTCACCGGTGTTGCCCTGGTTCAGTTGCACGAAGTTGCCGCTGTCGGACACCCGCTGGTGGCCGAGCAACACCGAATGCCCACCGATGGCGTAGGTGAACATGGCGCTCCAGGTGTC
Source organism: Pseudomonas xanthosomatis (assembly GCF_019139835.1). Classification (NCBI taxonomy): domain Bacteria; kingdom Pseudomonadati; phylum Pseudomonadota; class Gammaproteobacteria; order Pseudomonadales; family Pseudomonadaceae; genus Pseudomonas; species Pseudomonas xanthosomatis. The sequence continues at coordinate 3,053,337 of NZ_CP077075.1, forward strand.
GTTGTCGATCTTGCCTGCGGTGTCCCCCAGGCCGCCTACGGTGTAGCCGGCCGCACGGCCACTGGCGGAGTCGTTGCGCCCGCTGGCGTCGGTCTTGAAATAGCGCAGGTCGGTGGTCAGCGACTGGTTGTCGGCCAGCGCCCAGGTGTGCACCAGCCCGGCGAAGTGCTGCAGGTAGTAATCCTCAAGCTTTGCCGCGTAGTACTGCAGCTTGAGGTCGCGGGTGAGTTGGTAGTCGGCACCGGCGAACAGGAACTCGTTGCTCTCTTGCGTGCCGCCGGCTACCGCCAGGCCCGAGCGGTTGCTCGAGCCACGCCCGGTGGTGTGTTCCAGGCGCCCGCCGGTGAGTGTCAGGCCGTCGATTTCCTTGGAGGTGAGCATGCCGCCCTCGAAGGTCTGCGGCAGCACCCGGCCGTCGTTGGCCACCAGAATGGGCAGCTTGGGTTGCAAGGTGCCGTAGCGCGCCTCGGTTTGCGAAAAGCGCAGCTTGCCGGTCAGGCCCAGGCGGCTCCAGTCGTGCACCGCGCTACCGTCGCTGTCGTCGGGGATCATCGAGCTGCCACGGTGGTTGCCGGCGCCGCCGTCCAGGCGCACGCCGAGCAAGCCGAGCGCATCGACGCCAAAACCGACAGTGCCGTCGGTGAAGCCGGACTTGTAGTCGAGCACAAAGCCCTGGGCCCACTCGGCCGTTTTGCTTTGGCCGGCAGCGCCCGGGCGGTCGCGAAAGTCGTTGTTGAAGTAGTAGTTGCGCAGGTTGAGGCTGGCCTTGCCATCTTCGATGAAGGCAGCGTTGGCCATGGGCAGGGCGAGGGCGCCAGCGGTGAACAGGTACAGGTGCGCGAATGGCTTTGTTGTCATTGTTTTTTCCTGAGGGGAGAGGGGTATTGCAGGGGGCGCCATCGCCGGCAAGCCGGCTCCTACAGAAGAGCGGTGACACCTGTAGGCGTCGGCTTGCCGGTGATGGCGGTGGTACAGGTCAATCGGGCAGCCACTCCTGCAAGGTCAGCTCGACGGTGATGAACGACAGGTTGCGCCCGCGTTGCAGGCGGCCGGCGAAAAGGTTGCCGTCGGCATCGGCCAGCACCGCCTGCAGGCGGCTTTGCCCGGCGACGATCTCGCCGCTGATGCTGAGGATTTCGACCCCGGGGCCCGGCACGTGAATGCCCTGCATGCCCTGGCGGCCCAGGTAGTGCAGCTCGCCGTCGATCAGGCTGCCCAGCCCGCCGCGCACCACCGCGCAGGTGATGCCGTGGCTGGCGCAGAGGGCTTCGGCGCTGTCGATGATGTCTTCGTTGGGCTTGAGCCGGGCCACCACCAAACGGCCTAGCTGGCCGCTTTGCACCTCGGTTTCAAGCAAGGGTTGCGCGAGGGTCATGAAGCCTCCTTGAGCACAGGGTGCAGCAGGTTGAACTGGGTTTCGGCGTCCGGCTTTACCTGGTAGGCCACTTGGTCGAACAGGCACAGGCGGATCACCAGCGGCTCGCTGCCGACGATCAGCCGGTTGAGCACCAGGTGGCCGCCATGCTGCTGGCCGTCGCGGTCGATGAAGCCTGCGTGGCAATGCAGCAGCGGGGCGCCGGCAGCATCGCGGCCGACCGTGAGGGCGCCGCTGATGAAGGTGATGTAGCCGTCCAGCACCACTGGCTGGCCGTAGTCGTAGGGGCGTTGGGCATCGCTGGTGGTGACCATGCGGTGGTAGCTCAGGTGCGCGGCGCCGCCACACAAAATGCGCCCCACCGCGCTTTGGTAGCGGCGGCCCTGCAGCGCGGCCAGCAGGCCTTCGGCGACGTTGCAGGCCAGCGGCAGCTCCACCCGCAGCTCTTCGCCGTGGGCCACCTCGCAGTCGAGCAGGCGCGGCTGTTGCGGCTGGCCGCCGTGGATGAAGTGGCGCACGCCGCCACGGGTTTCGAAGTGCGGGGTCATGCCGGCTGCTCCTGGCCCGCTTCGAGCAGCGTGCGAATGTGCTTCTTGACGATCTTGCCGTAGCCGGACTTGGGCATGTCGTGCCAGCGCACGAAGCGCTTGGGCCATTTGTAGCGCGCCAGGCGCGGCTCCAGGTGGGCCAGCAATTGCTCGTCGCTGACCTCGCCGGTGGTGACGATCACCGCATAGCCGCACTCGCCCCATTTTTCGTCGGGCATGCCCAGCACCGCCACTTCGTTGACCGCCGGGTGGGTCAGCAGGGCTTCCTCGATTTCCCGCGGGTACACGTTGGAGCCGCCGGAAATGTACATGTCCGACGCGCGGCCGGTGATGAACAGGTAACCCTGCTCGTCCACATGGCCAAGGTCGCCGGTGTGGAACCAGCCGAAGCGGAAGCACGCGGCGTTGGCCTCGGGGTTGTTGTAGTAGCCGGCGAACACCGCCGGGCCGCGCACGCAGATCTCGCCGTCAGTGCCGGTGGGCAGCTCCACGCCTTGCTCGTCGAGGATCGCCACCTGCATGCCGGTGCGCGGGTAACCGCACGAGCCGACCTTGGCCTGGGGGCTGTCCTCGGCATCGTGGCAGTCGGCCGGCAGCACGGTGATGTTGCCGGTGACTTCGCCCAGGCCGTAGTACTGCACCAGCACCTTGCCCAAGGTGCGCAGGGCGTGGCACTGGTCGGCGCGGTACATCGGCGCGCCGGCGTAGATCACCTGGCGCAGGCTGCTGTGGTCGTAACGTTGCACCGCCGGGTCTTCGGTGAGCATCTTGACGATGGTGGGCACAGTGAACAGGTTGTCGATGCGGTGCTCCTGCACCAGGCGCCAGGCCTCGTCGCAGTCCAGCCGCTCGCCGGCCGGCAGCACGCTGGCTGCGCCCCGGGCGACGTTGACCAGGGCGTGGATGCCGGCGCCGTGGGACAGCGGTGCGAGCACCAGCGAGCGCGATTGCTGGCTCAAGCCCGGCATCAGGTCGGCCAGGTGGTTGTTGACCACGAAGGCCATCTGCCCGTGGGTGAGCACGCCGGCCTTGGGGTGGCCGGTGGTGCCGGAGGTGTAGAAGAACCACAGCGGGTCGTGGTAGCGCACTTCGGCCGGGCGGAACGCCGCCTGCAGTGGCGCGCCGTCGTCCAGCAGGGCGTCGTAGCCCAGCTCGCCCGGGCGCGGGGCGCCGATGGCGATGACTGTCTGCAAGGCTGGCGACACGTCGCGCACGGCGTCCACGTAATGGCCGAAGCCTTCATCGTAGAGCATCGCCACCGCGCCGCTGGAGCTGCCCAGGTAGGCGGCCTCCGGCGGGGTGATGCGCACGTTGGTCGGCACCCACACCACGCCCAGGCGAAACGCCACCCAGGCGCTTTCGAACAGCTGCAGATTGTTGCGCGAGTGCACCAGCAGCCGGTCGCCTTGTTGCAAGCCGCGGGCGCGCAGGGCGGCCGCCAGGCTGTCGACCCGCTGCAGCAGCTGGCGCCAGCTGACGCTTTGCGTGCCACGGATGAAACCGGGTTGGTCGGGCAGGCGGCGGGCCACCTGGGCGAGCAGTTCGCCCAGGTTCATCACGTTGTCGATGCCGGTCATGGGTGTAGCTCCTTCAAAGTCTTTGATTTCATTCCGGCCAGGGGCTGCACACTGCCCCCTGTGGCGGCTTCAGCCGCGAAGCAGGCAACGCGGTGGCTGGCACCGGCTACGCCGGTGTTCGTGGCTGAAGCCGCTCCCACAGGGAATGTGGTGCTGGTAACGCTCTGCAGGCCCATCACACCCCCTCCAGAATGCTCACGTAGTTGGTCACAGCCGCGCCGCCCATGTTGAACACCCCGGCGCGGTCGGCGCGGGGCAGTTGCATGTCGCCGGCCTGGCCGCACAGCTGCATGGCCGCCATCACGTGCATCGACACCCCGGTGGCGCCGATCGGATGGCCCTTGGACTTGAGCCCGCCGGAGGGGTTGACCGGCAGCCGGCCATCCTTGCGGCTGATGCCCTCGGCAATCACCCGCGCGCCCTGGCCGTGCTCGGCCAGGCCCATGGCCTCGTATTCCAGCAACTCGGCGATGGTGAAGCAGTCGTGGGTCTCCACCAGCGACAGATCAGCCAGGGTCAGCTGTGCCTGGCCCAGGGCCTGCTGCCAGGCCCGCGCCGCGCCTTCGAATACCGTGGGGTCGCGGCGCGACAGCGGCAGGTAGTCGTTGGCTTGCACCGCCGCGCGAAAACGCACCGCCGGCTGGCCAGCGATGCGCTGGTCGGCGCGGCTTATCACCAGCGCCGCAGCGCCGTCGCTGATCAGCGAGCAGTCGCTGCGCTTGAGCGGGCCGGCGACGAAGGGGTTCTTGTCCGAAGGCGTGCGGCAGAAGTCGTAGCCGACGTCGCGGCGCATGTGCGCGTAAGGGTTGAGCGCGCCGTTGGCGTGGTTCTTGGCGGCGATCATGGCCAGCGCGTCGGACTGGTCGCCGTAGCGCTCGAAGTAGGCGCTGGCGATGTTGCCGAACACCCCGGCGAAGCCGTTCTCGACCTCGGCTTCTTCACGGGCGTAGCAGCACTTGAGCAGGATCTTGCCAACCTCGGCGGTGGGCAGGCCGTTCATTTTCTCGAAGCCCACCACCAGTGCGTGCCGCGACTGCCCGCTGAGGACCGCCTGCAAGGCCGAGTGAATGGCCGCAGAACCTGTGGAGCAGGCGTTCTCCACCCGTACCGACGGGGTAAAGCGCAGCTGCGGCAGGTGGTTGGCCAGCAGCGCCGAAGGGAAGTCCTGGTACACAAAACCTGCGTTGAAATGGCCGACATGAACCGAGTCGATCTGCCCGGGCTCCAGCCGCGCATGGGTGAGGGCGCCGATGGCGGCGTCGGCCATCATCTGCTCGGCGTCGATGTCGGGAAACTTGCCGAAGGGTGCGTGGTACCAGCCGCTGATCAGGGGTGCATCCATGAGGGTATGTCCTCGCTCGATGGGTTTGCGAGGTCGATGGCAAGAACGGTGCCAGGCGCTTGGCAAGCCCTCTGCGCCGTGGTTTTGTGGGCATTCGCCGGGTGTCGGGCGGTAGCAGTTGCGCTGCTACAGGTGTCGCCCTGGGCGGCCGGGCGACAGTCCAGGGAGACACCTGTTACACCGCGGGCGGCACCGACGTGCTCTGAACACAATTTGATACACCGCTGCGTCTATTAACCAGGGCCTTTTAAATCAATGACTTAGACGCTGATTTTGGCTTGTGTAGCCGCTTGCGTGCCGGCTTGGCCCAGGGTGGCACCCCTATTGCTATGTCACTGACACCATCGCCGTATCCCACTCGATCAATAAGAACAAATAGGTCAGGAGAGCTTCATGAGCGATTTCACCCGCCGTTCCTTCATCAAGACGGCCTCCGTGGCATCGGCCGCGGTCGCTGCCGCCGGGTTGGGTTTCTACAGCCCCAGCACCCGCGCCGCCGACTTCAAACTCAAGTTCGCCAACAACCTGCCCATCAGCCACCCGATGAACGTGCGCGCCCGGGCCATGGCCAAGGCCATCAAGGAAGAAACCAACGGCGCGCTGAGCGTGCAGGTGTTCCCCAGCAGCCAACTGGGCAGCGACACCGATACCCTGGCCCAGGTGCGCTCGGGGGCGGTGGACCTGTTTTCGCTGTCGCCGGTGATTCTCGGCACCATGGTGCCCTCGGTACAGATCAGCGCGGTGGGCTTTGCGTTCAAGGACTACCAGCAGGTATGGAGCGCCATGGACGGCGCGCTGGGCGAGCATGTGCGCGGCGAAATCGCCAAGACCGGCACCCTGTTCGCCTTCGACCGCATGTGGGACAACGGCTTCAGGGTGACCACCACCAGCACCCGGCCGGTCACCAGCCCCGACGACCTGCGCGGCATGAAGCTGCGGGTGCCGCCCAGCCCGATCATCATGTCGATCTTCCGCGCGCTGGAGGCGGCGCCCACCAGCATCAACTTCGCCGAGGTGTACTCGGCGCTGCAGACGCGCATCGTCGAAGGCCAGGAGAACCCCATGACCCTGGTGTCCTCGGCCAAGTTGTACGAGGTGCAGAAGTACTGCTCGCTGACCAACCATGTGTGGGACGGCTTCTGGATGCTGGGCAACAGCGCCTCGTTCGCCCGCCTGCCGGCGGATATGCAGGCGATTTTGCGCAAGCATATCGACGCCGCTGTGATGGGCCAGCGCGAGGACCTCGCCAAGCTTGAGGGCAGCACCCGCGACACCTTGAAAGGGCAGGGCCTGGAGCTGGTCGAAGCCCCCGCCGATGCGTTTCGCGACAAGCTGCGCAGCGCCAACTACTACGCCGACTGGCACGACAAGTTCGGCGACCAGGCCTGGGCGATTCTCGAGCAGTACTCCGGGAAGCTGGCATGATGCGCGCCCCTGCGCTACCGGCCTCCACCGTTTCGCAGCGCCTGCCGGCCCGGGTGCTGATCTGCCTCAATACCTGGACCATGCGCCTGGTGGGGGTGATTGCGGTTGCCCTGATGGTGATCGAGACCTTCGTGCTGCTGGCGGGGGTGATTGCCCGTTACGTGCTGCACAGCCCGCTGATCTGGTCCGACGAACTGGCCTCGTCGCTGTTCATCTGGCTGGCGATGTTCGGCGCCGTGCTGGCGCTGGACCGTGGCGAGCACATGCGCATGTCGGCGTTGGTCAACAAGCTGCCCGCCGCCTGGCGTGGTTTCAGCGAAACCCTGTCGGCGCTGATCGTCTGCCTGTTCGTGGCGATGATCATCGGGCCGGCCATGCAGCATTCCCATGAGCAGATGTGGATCACCACCCCGGCGCTGGGCATCCCTGACGGCGTGCGCGCCGCGGCGTTGCCGGTGGGCGCGGTGCTGATGCTGCTGGCGGCGGTGGCACGCATGGCGCGCTATTCGACGGTGCGCCAGTTCATGGCCGGGCTGGCGGTGGTCGGCGCGGTGGCGGCGGCGCTGTGGCTGGCGCAGCCGCTGCTGGCGGCCATGGGCAACTACAACCTGGTGGTGTTCTTTTTGGTGCTGCTGGGCGCCTGCGTGTTCGGCGGCATCCCCATCGCCTTCGCCTTCGGCACCGCGACCATGGCCTACCTGGCTCTGGCCACCCACGCGCCGCTGTCGATCGTGGTGGGGCGCATGGACGAGGGCATGTCGCACATGGTGCTGCTGGCGGTGCCGCTGTTCGTGCTGTTGGGGGTGGTGCTGCAGTTGTCGGGCATGGCCCGCACGCTGATCGACTTCATGGCCTCGCTGCTGGGCCATGTGCGCGGCGGCCTGCAATACGTGCTGCTGGGGGCGATGTTTCTGGTGTCGGGGATTTCCGGTTCGAAGGTGGCCGACATGGCTGCCGTGGCCCCGGCACTGTTCCCCGAGATGAAGCGCCGCGGCTCCAAGCCTGAGGAGCTGGCAGCGCTGTTGTCGGCCACCGGGGCGATGACCGAGACCATCCCGCCAAGCCTGGTGCTGATCACCATCGGCGCGGTATGCAGTGTGTCGATTACCGCGCTGTTCATCGGCGGGTTGATGCCGGCGGTGGTCGCCACCCTGGCGATTGCCGCGGTGTGCTGGTGGCGCTCGCGCAAGGACGACGCGCCGGCCATCGAGCGCGCGCCAATGTCGCGGGTGGGCAAGACCTTCCTGATCGCCTTGCCGGCGCTGGCGCTGCCGCTGCTGATTCGCGTGGCGGTGCTGGAAGGCGCGGCCACCGCCACCGAGGTGTCGACCATCGGCGTGGCCTACGTGGTGCTGGTGGGGCTGGTGATGCACCTGTTCATGGGCCATATCGAGTGGCGCCGGCTGTACCCGATGCTGCTGGAGGCCGCCGCGTTGTCCGGTGCCATTCTGCTGATCATCGGCATGGCCTCGTCGATGGCCTGGGCGCTGACCCAGTCGGGCTTCTCGCAGTCGCTGGTGGAGCTGATCGAGGACATCCCCGGCGGCGTCATCGGCTTCATGGTGGTGACCATCCTCACCTTCCTCATTCTTGGCAGCGTGCTGGAAGGCATCCCGGCCATCGTGCTGTTCGGCCCGCTGATGTTCCCCCTGGCCGAGCTGCTGGGCATCCACCCGGTGCACTACGCCATGGTGGTGATCCTGGCCATGGGCGTGGGGCTGTTCGCACCGCCCCTGGGGGTGGGCTTCTATGCCGCCTGCGCCATCAGCAAGACCTCGTCCGACCACGTTATCCGCCGCGTCTGGGGTTACCTCGGCGCGCTGCTGGTGGCGTTGGTGATCGTTGCCTGTTTCCCGTGGATTTCCATCGGTTTCCTCTAAGAGAGCACCTGACATGAGCCAAGCTGCGAAAACGACTTTGCCGGTACCTGCCCACGGACGTGTGGCCCTGGTGACCGGTGCTGCCATGGGCATCGGCGCGGCCATTGCCGAACGCCTGGGGCACGACGGCCACACCGTGGTGGTGGCCGATATCAACCTGGGTGCGGCGCAGGAGATGGTCGCCGGGCTGCACGCCCAGGGCATCGACGCCCTGGCCCTGGCCATCGACATTGGTGACGCGGCGTCCATCGCCGGGTTGTTCGCCACCCTGCGTGAACGCTGCGGGCGCTGCGATGTACTGGTGAACAACGCCGGTGTCGCCCGGACCCAGGCGTTTCTCGAGACTGAGCTTGAGGGTTGGCAGCGCTTGATGAACATCAACCTCACCGGCACCTTGCTGTGCAGCCAGCAGGCGGCGCAACTGATGCGCGAGCAGGGCTGGGGGCGGATCATCAACGTCGCTTCGATCAGCGGCATGCGCGCCAGCATGGGCCGCACCGCCTATGGCACTTCCAAGGCGGCGGTGATCGGCCTGACCCGGCAGATGGCGATCGAGCTGGCCGAGCATGGCATCACCGTCAACGGCATTGCGCCGGGGCCGGTTGATACCCCGCTGACCCGTAGCCTGCATTCGGCGGCCACCCGCGAGTCGTATGCCCGGGCGGTGCCGCTGCGCCGCTATGGCACGCCGGCGGAGATGGCCGGGGCGGTGGCGTTTTTGGCGTCGCAGGATGCGTCGTACATCAGCGGGCATGTGATCCCGGTGGATGGCGGGTTCATGGCGTCGGGTATTCTGGAGATCTGATTCAACCCCAAACGCGGTTCCTTTTGCAGGAGCAACTGTCTTGCTCAATTTCTAAAAGCTGGCGCGATCCCTGTGGGAGCGGGCTTGCCGGGGTGCCGGACCACCGCGAACACCGGCGCAGCCGGTGCCAGTCACCGCGTCGCCTGCTTCGCGGGCAAGCCCGCTCCCACAGGATTGCGCAGAACCTGAATCAGGTGCTGTATCTGTAGGAGCGTGTGCGGTTCAGTCTTCTGCCAACCGCCGCGCCTCGTCTTCCCGCGTGGCCTGCTCGCCAACCTGCAACGCCGCCTCGACGAATGTGGCGATGCACGGGTTGTGGTTGTCGGCCTTCCACACCGCCACCACCTCGATCACCGGCGCTGCGCGCAGCGGGCGGAAGCTGGTGCTGGCCAGGCGCATGTTGCGCATCGAGCGCGGCACCATGGCCACCCCCAGGCCTTCGCCGACCAGGTTGACGATGGTTTGCTGCATGTTGATCTCAAGGCCGATGTTGGGCGTGACGCCATGCTGCAGGCAGTAGTTGCAGATCATGTCGTGCAGCGCCGGGGCGATGCGCCGGGGCACGATGATGAAGGTCTCGCCGGCAAGCTCTATTGGCTCCACCAAAGGCTGTTCGGCCAGGCGGTGGCCGGGGGGCAGCACCAGGGTCATTTCCTCGCGGTACAGCGTCACCGTCTCCAGCCCCGTGCAGTCCTGCGGGCGGTACATGATCGCCACATCCTTGTTGCCGCTGCTGATGTCCTGGGCCAGGTCCAGCGGCAGGGTTTCGGTGAGCTTGAGGTTCACCTGCGGGTACAGCGCGGCATAGCGCCGGGTGATGGCCGGGGTGATGCTGTAGGCCGTGGACATCATGAACCCCACCGACAGCTCGCCGGCCGCACCCCGCGCCGCTGCCAGGGCGTTGCGCTTGGCTTGCTCGAAGGCGGCGAACACGGTGCCGGTGTCGAGGTAGAAGCGCTGGCCGGCCTCGGTCAGCTCCACCCGCCGGCGTGAGCGGTCGAACAGCTTGACCCCCAGTTCTTCTTCCAGCAGGGCGATCTGCCGTGAAAGCGGCGGCTGGCTGATGTGCAGGCGTTCGGCGGCGCGGCCGAAGTGCAGGGTTTCGGCCAGGGTGCGGAAGTATTGCAGGTGGCGAAGTTCGATCATGATGCTCTCAAAGGTATCAGTCGATGCTGGATTATGTATTGGAAAATATAACTGCGCCTCCCTAATGTGAACCTGCAACGCCCCTTCGGCCCCGGCCGCGCCACAAGCGCTGCCCGCCGACATAGTCACAAGCTATAGAACAAGAAAAAGGTGACGCTGATGACCGCTCTGATCGACCCCGTTCGCCCCTGCCTGCCTGCCATTGCCGAATGCGATATCGCCCACGACAGCGACCCGATGGTGCGCCAGGCCTTTCGCCGTGCGCTGCGCCTGATGGAGCGCGGCATCGCCGTGATGATTCGTGGTGAGACCGGCACCGGCAAGGAGATCCTCGCCCGTGCCCTGCATGCCCACAGCCAGCGCCGCGCTGCCCAACTGGTGGCGCTGAACTGCGCGTCCATCCCCGAGACGCTGATCGAAAGCGAGCTGTTCGGCTATACCCGCGGCGCTTTCTCCGGCGCGCTGCCTGGCGGCAAGAAGGGCAAGGTGCAGCAGGCCGACGGCGGTACCTTGTTTCTCGACGAGATCGGCGACATGCCGTTCGAGCAGCAAACCCGCCTGCTGCGGGTGATTGCCGAGCGCGAGGTGACGCCGCTGGGCGCCGAGCGCAGCGTGCCGGTGAACTTTGCGCTGGTGTGCGCCACCCACCAGGACCTGGCCGCGCGGGTGGCCGACGGCAGTTTTCGTGAAGACTTGTTCTACCGCATCGCCACGGGCGTGGTGCACCTGCCGGCGCTGCGCGAACGCAGCGACCGCGGCGAGCTGTTGTGCAACATGGTTGCCTACGAGCTGCCCGGCTGCGACCCGCGTCAGGTATTGAGTGATGTGTGGGCGTTGCTGCTCGGCCACCCCTGGCCGGGCAACCTGCGCCAGATGCGCGCGGTGGTGCGTTACGCCTGCGCGGTGATGGACGGCGCGCGCATCCAGCGTGGCGACCTGCCGCCGGACTTTCTTGGCCAGTGCCAGGCGCCTGCGGCCTTGCCGGCCAACATCACCCCGATCCGCCGCCAGGCCGTGCAGGGCGATGAGCGCAGCGATGTGCTCGACACCCTGCAGGCCTGCCGCTGGAACATGTCGGCAGCCGCCCGTGAACTGGGCATCTGCCGGCCCTCGTTGTACCGGGTGATGCGCCGGCTGGACATTCCGCCGCTCAAGGAGCAGCTGGCGCTGGGCGCCTGCGGCACCGCCTGACCTTCAGCTAATCCCCATCTTCGAACCACGCCCTCTGCCGAGCAGGGGGCGCGACCGGCTACGGCCCAAGATAAGGAAAACACCATGAGCAACACTGCCGTGCACGCTCCACTGAACTTCACCCTGGCCGGGCGCACCGCGCTGGTCACCGGCGCTGCCCGGGGTATCGGCCACGCCATTGCAGCGGCGCTGGGGTATGGCGGGGCGCGGGTGGCCCTGTGTGACCTGGACCCGGTAGCGGCCGAGCAGGCAGCGGCGCAGTTGCGCGAGCAGGGCGTTGAAGCGGTCGGGGTGGGGGTGGATGTAGCCGATGAAGCCCAGGTATTGGCGATGGTGCAGCAGGTCGAGGCGCTGCTGGGGGGCGTGGACATTCTGGTGAACAATGCCGGGATAGTGTCCACCGCGCCGCTGCTGGAGCTGACCACGGCGGAGTGGAACCGGGTGATGGCCATCGACCTGAACAGCGTGTTCTTCTGCGCCAAGGCGGTGCTGCCGGGCATGATGGCCCGGCGTGGCGGGCGCATCATCAATATCGCCTCGGTGGCCGGCAAGCGTGGTGGCGGGTTGTTGGGCAACAGCTGCTATGCGGCGGCCAAGGGCGCGGTGATCGCCCTGACCAAGGGCCTGGCGCGGGAGGCGGGGCCTTACGACATCACGGTGAACGCGGTGTCGCCGGCGCTGACCGATACCGAGATGACCAGCGTGCTGGCGCCACAGGCCCGTGCCCAGGTGCTGGCGCAGATGCCGCTGGGGCGCGCAGGGACGCCGCGCGATATTGCGGCAGCGGTGTGCTTTTTGGCGTCGGCCGAGGCGGGGTTCGTGACCGGGGAAATCATGGATGTGGATGGCGGGTTCATGCGCGATTGACGTCGACGGTCAGCGTGGGAGCGGGCTTGCTCTGCGATAAAACGATGGCACCGGCTACGCCGGTGATCGCGGGGCCTTCAATCAACTGGCCTGCCAGATCCCCTTGCCCGGCAAGCGTGCGCGGTCGTGGGGCTGGTTGAAGTCCTGTAGCGGGCCCTTGGGCACGATGCCGTTGGGGTTGATGGTCTTGTGGCTCATGTAATAGTGCTTCTGGATGTGCTCCATGTTCACCGTGGCCGCGACCCCCGGCAGTTGGTACAGCTCGCGCAGCCAGTTGGACAGGTTGACGTAGTCGCTCAGGCGGCGCAGGTTGCACTTGAAGTGGCCGTGGTACACCGCATCGAAACGCACCAGGGTGGTGAACAGGCGCACGTCGGCTTCGGTCAGGTACTCGCCAGCCAGGTAGCGGTTGCGGCCCAGCAGCTGTTCCAAGTGATCGAGCTCGTTGAACACCTCGTCGAACGCTGCCTCGTAAGCTTCTTGCGTGGTGGCGAAGCCGGCACGGTACACGCCGTTGTTCACCGCCGGGTAGATGCGCTCGTTCAGGGCGTCGACGGTGGCACGCAGGGGCTCGGGATAGAGGTCCAGGGTGTTGCCGGTGAGCTCGTTGAACGCGGTGTTGAAGATGCGGATGATCTCCGACGACTCGTTGTTGACGATGCGCTTGTCTTTTTTGTCCCACAGCACCGGCACGGTCACGCGGCCGGTGTACTTGGGGTCATCCTGGGTGTAGCGCTGGTGCAGGTACTGCAGGGCGTCGAGGTGGTCACCGGTGGAGCCGTCCTGTTGGTCGAAGGTCCAGCCGTGCTCGCCCATCAGCCAGCTCACCACCGACACGTCGATCAGCGGCTCCAGGCCCTTGAGGGCGCGAACGATCAGGGTGCGGTGGGCCCATGGGCAGGCCAGCGACACGTACAGGTGGTAACGGCCGGCCTCGGGTGCCGGCAGCGGGTTGCGGCGCTGGGCGTTCTCGCGCTTGAAAGCGCCGTCCTTGCCGTTTTCATACCACTGGTCGTGCCAGCGGCCGTCGATCAAAAGGCCCATGGTGAAGCTCCTCGGAACAAAAGTGGTTTGTCGTTGGAGCTCAGTCTAGAGAAAAACGTTCGAATAAATAGCGCAAAGTCTGCGGTGATTTTATCGGTTTATTCGATGTTTTTGCGGGCGGCCCAGTAGCCACGGGCGGTGGCGAAGGCTTGCTCGCGATCCTGACCCAGGCCGCGCAGGGCCAGGGCCATGGTCGCCACCACGGCCAGTTCGCCGTAGCTGTCCTCGGCTTCGCCGCGCCATACCGCCAGCAGGTGCTCGGGCTGCAGGCTGGCCGGCTTCACATGGCGCTGGGCGCTGAGGGCCGGCCATTCTTCGTCCCAGGCTTCGCCGGCCGAGGTGCCGTAGAGGTGGCTGATGACATCCGGGTTGATTTCGATTTCGCCGCCGTCGCCTTTGACGACCACGGCGTGGTCGCCGAGCAGGCGGCTGGCCTCGCGGTGCACCGCCTGGTAGCCGGGGTGGAAGATGCTCTGCAGGCCGCAGCGCGCGCCCAGCGGGTTGAGCACCCGGGCCAGTGAGTGGATGGGCGAGCGCAGGCCGAGGGTGTTGCGCAGGTCGATCATGCGCTGCAGTTGCGGTGCCCAGTCCTGCAGCGGGAAGAACGCCAGTTGGCGGCTGGCAAGGGCCTGCTCGACGCTGGCCCAGTCGCGGCACAGCGGGATGTCCAGAAGGCTCAGCAGTTGCTCGGTGTAGAGCCGGCCGGCGGTGTGGGCGCCGCCGCCGTGCATCATAATGCGCACGCCATTGGCGGCCAGGCACTTGGCCGCCAGCAGGTACCAGGGCAGGTGGCGCTTCTTGCCGGCGTAGCTCGGCCAGTCCAGATCCACGGCGATGCTCGGCGCATGCAGGTGGCTGCGCAGGGCTTCGGTGAAGCCGGCCAGCTCCTCGGCGCTTTCCTCTTTGTGCCGCAGCAGCATGAGGAAGGCACCCAGCTGGGTGTCCTCGACCTTGCCTTCGAGCAGCAGGGTCATGGCGGCGCGGGCCTCCTCGCGGGTCAGGCCGCGTGCGCCGCGCTTGCCCTTGCCGAGAATGCGCACGAATTCGGCGAAGGGGTGTTCGGCCGGGGTTTCCAGGGTCAGCGGGCGGGCTTCGTTCACGGAGGGCTCGGTCATATGCAGTTGGTCGGCTTGGGCAGGCCCGCCAGCTTGGCGGCCAGTTTGGCGGGGGTGCCGTTGAACAGACGGTTCAGGTGCGGGCTGTTGCCCTTGTCCGCACCCAGCTTGAGCGCTGTGTACTTGATCAGCGGACGGGTGGCGGGTGACAGCTGGTATTCGGCATAGAACTGGCGCAGCACCTCGAGCACTTCCCAGTGCTCGGCGGTGAGGGCGATGCTTTCGCGCTCGGCCAGTGCTTCGGCTACCGGGTGCGACCAGTCTTGCAGGTCGACCAGAAAGCCGTCCTTGTCCAGGGCGATGGCGCGCTCGCCGACAGTCAGGGTGCTCATAGCCAGCTGTTGACCTTGTCGTAGTGCAGGGTGAGCTCGACGAAGGCGGGGTAGTCCACGGCCTTGGCCGCGGTGGCGTCGAGGGCGCGGGCTTGCAGGTCTTCGGCCAGAGCGAACAGCCGCCCGTCGAGGCTTGCGGCCTGCAGCGCGCGCAGCGGTTCGCTGCCGGGTTTGAGCGCGTAGGTGGCGTCACCGCACAGCAGTAGCGCGTCTTGCGGGCCGAGCAGGCGCAGGCAGCTGGCCAGGCGCTCGTCGCCGAACGGCGAATGAGTGATTACATGCAGGGTCGTCATCAGAGCGTCACCACCTGGTCGAAACGGGCCATCAGGGCTTTCAGTGCATCGTCGTCGAGCACTTCGACCGGCAGGTTCAGCGCCTCGCCAGCCAGGCCGCGCCGGGCCAGGCTGTGGGCGCAGGCGAACAATTCATCCACGCCGAACATCGGCAGGGCCTGCAGGTTGGCGGCGAGGTTCTTCTGTTGCAGCGCATCGGGCTGCTGCGCGGCGGCCAGCTGGAACACACCGTCGTCGAGAAACAGCATACCCAGCGGCAGGTCGAAGGCGCCGCCGGCCAGGGCAATGTCCAGCGCCTCGCGTGCGGACGGGCCGGCCCAGGGCGCCTGGCGGCTGATGATCAACAAGGACTTGGCCATTTCAATCACCTCCAAAGCAAACCAGGCGGTCGGCCATTTGCGCGGCCTCGTGCAACTGGCCAAGGCCGGACAGCTCCCAGGGTATCGGCAGGTTCACCGCCGGGCGCTGGTAGCGGTTGGCTTCTTCGTCGTTGAGCACACCGCGGCGCAGGGCGGCGGCAATGCACACCACGGCATCGAGGCGGTGCTGGTTGACGAATTCGCGCCACTGGGCGGCTACATCCAGCTCGTCCTGGGGCGTGACGACGTTGGCCGAGGCGCTGTGCACCCCGTCCTGGTAGAAGAACAAGCGGGCAATGTCATGCCCGCCGGCCAGCACCGCCTCGGCAAAACGCAGGGCGCGACGCGAGGAGGGCGCATGGGCCGGAGAAAAGACCGCAATGGCGAATTTCATCGGGAACTCGTGCAAAAGAATGCCGCCATGATAAAGCAAAAAGCCCGCGCGGGTGGGCGCGGGCTCTTCGCCTCGGGCAGGCCGGGCTCAGTGCTGGCCTTTGCTCTCGGGCAGGAACCAGTTGAGCACCAGGGCGCAGATGCCGCCGGTGGCGACCCCCGACTCCAGCACGTTGCGGATGGCCGCCGGCATGTGCGCGAGGAACTCCGGCACCTGCGCCACGCCCAGGCCCAGGGCCAGCGAAACGGCGATGATCAGCAGCGCACGGCGGTCCAGGCGGGTGCTGGCGAGGATGTTGATGCCCGAGGCCGCCACCGCGCCGAACATCACCATGGCTGCGCCGCCCAGTACTGGCTCTGGCACCGCCTGGATCACCCCGGCGACACTTGGGAACAGACCCAGCAGCACCAGCATGGCGGCGATCCAGATACCGATATGGCGGCTGGCGATGCCGGTCAGCTGAATCACGCCGTTGTTTTGGGCGAAGATCGAGCTGGGGAAGGTGTTGAACAGGCCGGCCAGCAGCGAGTTGGCGCCGTTGACCAGCACGCCGCCCTTGATGCGCTGCATCCACACCGGGCCTTCGACCGGCTGGCGCGACACCTTGCTGGTGGCAGTGACGTCACCGATGGCTTCCAGCGAGGTCACCAGGTAGATCACCAGCATCGGGATGAACAGCGCCCACGAAAAGCCCAGGCCGAAGTGCAGCGGGGTCGGTACCTGGAACAGCGCGGCCTGGTGCATGCCGGTGAAGTCCAGGCGGCCCAGGTAGCCGGCCAGGGCGTAGCCCACGGCCAGGGCGATGACGATGGCGCAACTGCGCATCCACACCACCGGCACGCGGTTGAGGATGACGATGACCGCCAGCACGGCGCCCGACAGCAGCAGGTTTTCGCCGTTGGCGAAGGTGCCGTTCTGCATGGCGCCGAAGCCGCCGCCCATGCTGATCAGGCCGACCTTGATCAGGGTCAGGCCGATCATCAGCACGACGATGCCGGTCACCAGCGGGGTGATCAGGCGTTTGACGAAGGGCAGGATGCGCGACACGCCCATTTCGACGAACGAACCGGCGATCACCACACCGAAGATGGCCGCCATCACCGCCTCAACCGGCGTGCCTTGCTGCACCATCAGCGCGCCACCGGCAATCAGCGGGCCGACGAAGTTGAAGCTGGTGCCCTGCACGATCAACAGCCCGGCGCCGAACGGGCCGAAGCGTTTGCATTGCACGAAGGTGGCGATGCCAGAGATGACCAGCGACATGGACACGATCAGGTTGGTATCGCGCGCCGAGACGCCCAGCGCCTGGCAGATCAGCAGGCCCGGGGTGACGATCGGCACGATGATCGCCAGCAGGTGCTGCAGTGCAGCCAAAAGGCCGATCAGCGGGCGCGGTTTGTCTTCGAGGCCCAGTACCAGTTCGTTGGCAGGCGCTGCCGCGCCTGGCTCGTGTTCATGTGAACTCATTGGAAAATGCTGCCCCGGCAGAAAAAAGGAGCGCATTCTACGGGCAGAAAACCGATTGGGGTAGGGGCAGGGCAGATGTCGGCATGATCGGCGAACAAGCTGACTTTAGGGTCCAGTTTTTCAGGCCGTATGTGGTCCCCTGTAGGGGATCACCCAGCCCTTTCGGGCTGCGCTGTCGCGCAGAGAACTGGTCTCGTAGATGCGCCACGGTCTCTGTGGGAAGCGGCCTTGCCGGGGCGCCGTCCGGTCGAGATGGGGCGCGATGCGGCCCCAAGGCCTCGGCCTCATGCAAAATTGCCGGGGCTGCTGCGCAGCCCATCTCGACCGGACGGCGCCCCGGCAAGGCCGCTTCCCACAGGGACCGTGTTAAATCAAAGAGTTGTAGTTTGTTCCATGAGGGCGGGCTTGCCCGCGATCACGGGCGCAGCCCGTGCCATCAATCGCGCAGCCAGCTTCGCGGGTAAACCCGCTCCCGCAGGGATTGCCTGAACTTCAGGTCAGTGCCGTACCTGCAGCCGGCTTGCCGGCGATGAGGCCGGAACAGTCAGCGCAAGGCAGTTGCTTTCACAGAGGATGCGTAGGCCATCCGCGATATTCGAACGCCCACAAAAAAGCCCGCCGAAGCGGGCTCTCTCACAGGGGCAGCGACGCGATCAGTCGTCACGGCCCATGATGCCGAACAGCTGCAGCAGGCTGACGAACAGGTTGTAGATCGATACATACAGACTGATGGTAGCCATGATGTAGTTACGCTCGCCGCCGTGGATGATGGCGCTGGTCTGGAACAGGATGCACACCGACGAGAACAGCACGAAGCCGGCGCTGATGGCCAGTTGCAAGCCGCTGATCTGGAAGAAGAAGCTGGCAACTACCGCGCCCAGCAGTACGAAGAAGCCGGCGGTGATGAAGCCGCTGAGGAAGCTCATGTCCTTGCGGGTGATCAGTACGTAGGCCGACAGGCCACCGAATACCAGGGCGGTCATGGCGAAGGCCGAGCTGACCACTTCGGCGCCGCCGCTCATGCCCAGGTAGCGGTTGAGGATAGGGCCGAGGATGAAGCCCATGAAGCCGGTGAGGGCGAAGGTGGACACCAGGCCCCAGGCCGAGTCACGCAGCTTGGCGGTGAGGAAGAACAGGCCGTAGAAGCCGATCAGCACGACGAATACGTTGGGGTAGCGGAAGCCCATCTGTTGCGAGACGAAGGCCATGATGCCGCTGAAGGCGAGGGTGAGTGCCAGCAGGCTGTACGTGTTGCGCAGGACCTTGCTGATCTCCTGCTGCTCGACCTGTTGGCCCTGGTGTACGGCGTAATCCTGTTCGCGCATGGCGACACTCCTTAGATTGGGTGATGGGCCGGGGTCTCGGACCCTCGGCATTGAAACGTAAGTGAGCAGAGCATACCAGAGCTGCCGCAACCCGCGACACAGAGAGTTTGACAGCTTGTTTCATTACGGTATTATGGCCGCCGCAAAACGAGCTGGAAGCGTGGCCGAGTGGTTTAAGGCAACGGTCTTGAAAACCGTCGATGGGCAACTATCCTAGAGTTCGAATCTCTACGCTTCCGCCACTAATTCTCATTAAAGCCCTGATTTTTCGGGGCTTTTTTGTGCCTAAGCGTTTTGGCTCCCCCATCTGGGCCCCCATTATTAGCGTCGCTTTTACTGGTTTACTGCGGATTGTGATGGATGTGCTGCCTAATGACTCACGTTAGGAAGGGGCGATCTATCGAAGGCAGCGTAGGTGGGAGATATGCTTGGCTATTGCTAGCAGCTATCGACCTGGCGCCTGAATATTGGGGCCGCTTCGCGTCCCGTCGCCGACAAGCGCAGCCCCAAAAGTTGGTGGCGTAGCTCTGGAGTCTGGTGACATTCCTGAGCATCACGATCCCGAATCCCACTTTTCCAGACTTTCTCACAGCTTTCACACTGTTGGTGCTGAACGCAGCATCAGCGTAGGTGTCGAGCCATTACACCTGCCTCTGAAAGGTGCATTGGTGGCCTTCCACCCGAGCGCTTCCTGGCTGGAACATCTAACGCGGCGCTTGCGCGGGTCAGCTGTCGATCATCTGCGCGGCTTGCTGAGTTGCCTGACTTGTACGGGTTGCGAGTTTGCGCACCTCGTCGGCTACCACCGCAAAACCGCGCCCGGCTTCGCCTGCACGGGCGGCTTCGATGGCGGCGTTCAAGGCCAGCAGGTTGGTCTGGCTGGCGATGCCCTGGATGGTGGCGACGATGTGGGTCAATTTGCCTAGGGTTTCCTGCATCACCTGATGCTGTTGCGCCTGTGCCTCACGGATGGTGCTTTCCTCATGCCGAGCATGAATATCAGTTATAGCCCCGACTACCCGCAACGGCGCGCCGTCCGCAGCCCTGCGGGTTTGCCCGCGACCGCGGAACCACCGGTAGGCGCCGTTTTGGTGGCGAAGCCGGTACTCGACATCGAACGGGGTGTTGCCGCTGCGATCGTCGACATGGGCGACAAACGCCGCGATGGCGCGGGCGCTGTCGTCGGGGTGCAGGCGTGAGGTCCAGCTTTCCAGAGTGTTGGGGAATTCTTCGACGGTGGTGCAGCCGAGCAGCCGGCGCATCTGCGACGACCACCAGATGGTGTTGCTCGGGTTAGCCGGGTCCCCCGCGACGACTTCGATGTCCCACAGGCCGTCGTGGAGCATCTCGCGGGAAATGTCAAAACGCTCGGCGGCCAGCTCCAGCTCCTGAATGTGCAGCTGTTGCTCATGGATGTCCCGCAGCGTACCCGCTGTGGCGATGGCAACGCCGTTGCTGTCACGCAGCGAACTGCCGCTGACCCGGCACCAGCGATAGTCGCCGCCGGCGGTGAATTTCATGCGCAGGTCCAGCTCAAACTGTGTGCGGCCGCTGCGGTCGGCGAGGTGCCGGGCCAGTGCTTGCTGATGGGCGTGGCGATCAGCCGGATGCAACTGGTCGTGCCACTGACCCAGCTCGGGCAGATGCGGTGCATGGATCGAGGCGGAGCCCGTCCAGTGCATCGCGCACGTTGGCGCAGGCGTGCCTGTGGCAGTCAGATGCAGTTGCCAGAACAACGCATCGGCACCTTCGGTGATCAGCGTCCAGCGCGCTTGCAACTGCTGCGCACGTTCGTCGCGATCAACCAGGTGCTGTTGCAGTTGGCTCACCTGCGCGGCGAGTTCGCGTGCCTGCTCTTTGAGCGCGCGCCGCTCCTGCAGCAGCTGCTCGACGCCGGTGAGGATGCGCCGCAGCAGCGGGTTGCGCGATGACAGCGGCGTACTCGGCTGGTCGGGCTGGTCGAGGCGGTCGGCGAGGGGGGCCAGTATCCAGCGACTGGTGCGATCGAAAAACAGCATGGCTACATCTCCAACTAGATAGCGGCAGCAGCCGGCAATACCTGCGCCTGGCTGGTCGACAAGGCGAGGCTGTCAAAGCTGCTCGCCCAGGGCAGTGCTGGCCAGGCCGATGGCCCGGTAGCGATTTCGTCTGCGCTCAACAGGCAGTGATCGAGCTCGCGTTGTAACGTTGCGGTATCCAGGTCCTGGCCAATGAACACCAACTCTTGCCGGCAATCGCCGACGACGCTGTCCCACTTGGCCATGATCCCCTGCAGGCGGTACTTGTCCTGCGGCCACTGCGACGGGTCGATGAAGTTCCACCAATGGCCGACATAGTCCCACTGGAACTGCTTGCCGCTTTGCACCAGCAGGCCGATTTCGCGGTGGCGGCTGGCGAGCCAGAAGTAGCCTTTGCTGCGCAGCAGGCGGCCATTGCTCCACGGGCGGGAGAGAAATTCGAGCAGGCGTTGCGGGTGAAACGGGGCGCGCTCGCGATAGACCCACGAGGTCACGCCGTAGGTGTCCGACTCGGCGGTCGGAGTGTCGTCGGCGTCCATCTGCTTCATCCAACCGGGCGCGACCGCCAGGCTGGGCAGGTCGAACAGCTGGGTGCCGAGGATGCTCGACAGTTCCACATTGCCAGCCACCACCGGCAGAATCTGTGCCCGGGGATTGAGCCCGGCCAGCACCGCTCGCAGCGTCTGGTATTGCGCGTCCTCTATCAGGTCACACTTGTTCACCAGAATCACGTTGGCGTACTCGACCTGCTCGATCAGCAGGTCAGCCAACGGGCGCCGCGGCGCAGCAACGTCGGCGCGCTCGACGGTTTCCGGCGAGTCGAGCAACGCCTGAAACTGGCTGGCATCAACCACGGTGACCAAGGTGTCCAGCCGCGCCAGTTCGCTGAGGCTGAAACCTTCGGTGTCGAGAAAGGCAAAGGTCTCGGCCACCGGCATCGGCTCGGAGATGCCGGTGGACTCGATCAGCAGATAATCAAAACGCTGCTGGCGCGCCAGTGCGCTGATCTGCTCGAGCAGGTCGGCGCGCAGGGTGCAGCAGATGCAGCCGTTGCTCATCTCGATCAATTCGTCCTGGCCACGGTGCAGCGTTACATCACGCTGCACCTCGGCGGCGTCGATGTTGACCTCGCTCATGTCGTTGACGATCACCGCCACTTTCAAACCCTGGCGATTGCGCAGGATATGGTTGAGCAGGGTGGTCTTGCCCGCGCCGAGGAAGCCGGAAAGGACCGTCACCGGCAGTCGGCCTGCCTGGGCGCGGGCAGTCATGCGTGCACCGCTCGCGGGCTGTCGACCTTGTCCAGATAGCTCTCGAACAGGTCAACCACCACCAGTCCATCGTCGGCGGCATCGCCCCACAGGTCTTTTACCCGGAACTCGACGTGGTAGGTCGGTTGATGCGCTGCGCTGCGGTCGCCGTGGCCAATCGCATCCGGGAACGGCCACTGCGCAGTGGTGCGGTGCAGCACCACGCCTTGCTTGCCGCGCACATAGGCCGGCATGCGCACATGCCCGGCCACGTATTCATCACGCACGATGACCCGGTCGCCGACTTCAAATGGCGGGCGGCCGGTGATCGCCTCACGACCTTGGGCACGGGCCGGGTTGGCCAGCTTGAAGTGCGAGCCGAGGGCCTCATCCAGTTCTGCCTGGGTAATGACGCCGGTCTCGACCAGCAGGGTGGCGGTAGCGATGACATAGCGCTCGTAATACTCGGTGCCGACATGCTGGCGCACATCGATGCGCTCCACGGCATGACGGATTTCGTCGACGCTGAACTTGCCCATGTGGTCGGCGCCAATGAACATCAGGCTGTAGGCCAGGTGCTCCCAGTCCTGCTTGAAAACCTGCTTGTAGCTGAGGCTGTTGATGCGGTGGGGCACTTTGCCAAAGCCCTGGAAACCGCCGAGATCGTGAAAGCCATCCATTTTGAACACTCCGCAAGGGTAGGGGGTTGGGCGTGTTGCTCAGCCAACACGCGGCAGGGCGACGCCGATCAGCACGTCCTTGGTGACCAGTTGGCGTAGCTGCTCTTCGCTCATGTGCTCGGACCCCGCTGGCCGCAGTGGCAGCACCAGGTAACGGCTTTCAGCGCTGGTGTCCCAGACCTTGATCACCACGTGTTCCGGCAACTCGGTGCCCAGCTCGCGCAATACCGTGCGCCCCTCCCGTACCAGCCGCGCGCGGAATTCGAAGCCCTTGTACCACTCGGGCGGCAGGCCCAGCACCGGCCAGTTGGTGCACGAACACAGGCTGCAGACGATCACGTTTTTCAGCGTTGGGGTGTCTTCCAGGGCAACGATGTATTCGCCCTGCGGCCCGGTGAAACCGAACTGCGCGCAGGCGGCGGTGCCGTCCTTGAGCAGCAGCTCGCGGAAGGTCGGATCGACCCAGGCCTTGGCGACGATGCGCGCGCCGTTGTCCGGGCTCCAGCCGTGTTCCATCAGCTGGGTGAGCTGCTCGATATAGCCTTCGGGGATCAGGTCCTTGTTCTTGAGCACTGCGTAGAGTGCCCGCGCTCGCTCACCCGGGGTTGATGTTGCCGTCATGGGATTACTCCTCTCGTTCAGCGCGGTTGTTGAATGATGTTGCTGTTCTAGTTGTTGTGTTGCCGGGGCGTAGCGGCTGGCGTTTGCTTACAGCGTGCGCCAGTCCACCGCGCTTTCGAATGCCGCCGCCGCTTGGTAAATGGTGCCCTCGGCGTAATGCTTGCCGACCAGCATCAGCCCAACGGGCAAGCCGTCGACCAAACCGCAGGGGATGGACATGGCCGGGTGGCCGGTGATGTCCTGGGCGGCGGTATTACCCAGCATTTCCAATGCCCGCGAGACGTTCTCGGTGATCGAGCAATCTGCCTTCGGCAGCGGCTGGGCGATGATCGGCACGGTCGGCATCACCAGCAGGTCGTATTGCTCCAGCGCCTTGTCGTAACCGGCGCGGGCGAAGCGGGCGATGTTCTGCGCCTTGGCGTAGTAACGGCCGTGGTAGTGGTCGAGGCCAAACTGGCCGACCAGCATGCATAACTTGAGCGAAGGCGAGAGGGCGTCGGCCTGGGCGCGCCAGCTGACCTGTTTGTCGAGCAGGCCGACGTCGTACAGGCCCTTCCAGTTAAAGCCTGCACCGTTGCCGTGCATCATCTGCATGGTCAGGCCTTCGCAGCCGATCGGGCCCCACAACGCGCCAGCCAGGGCGTGCTCGGGCACCGAGACTTCCTCGACCAGCGCACCCAACGCTTCAAACTGAGTGATGGCGCTGCGCACCGACTTGGCAACCCGCGGGTCGAGGTTGGCCAGCTCGAAGCCTTGCTGAAGGATGCCGATACGCAGGCCGTCCACGCCACGATCAAGGTAGTGGCTGTAAGCGTCGATTTCAGGCGCGCCCTGGCGTGGATCGAGCCCATCGGCGCCAGCCATCACTTCCAGCATCAGAGCGTTGTCGCGCACGTTGTTGGTCATCGGGCCGAGATGGTCGAAGGTCGCCTCGACCGCCATCACCCCGGTATACGGCACCAGGCCGAAGGTCGGCTTCAGGCCATAAATGCCGCACCACGCCGCAGGAATACGCGCCGAGCCGCCTTGATCACCGCCCACTGCCAGGTCGACTTCGCCAGCCGCCACCAGCGCCGCACTGCCCGACGACGAGCCACCGGTGCTGAAGCCCGGACGCAGTGGGTTGTGCACCGGGGCCGGGTCCGAAGTATGGCTCGCGCCGGACAGGCAGTAGTGCTCGCAGGTGGCCTTGCCGAGGATGGTCACCCCGGCGTCGAGCAAACGGGTCACCACGGTGGCATCGAACGCTGGCACATGGCCGGCCAGCGGCGCGGCGCCATTCATCATCGGCACACCGGCCAGGGAGATGTTGTCTTTCAGGGCAACGGTTTTACCGAGCAGCTTCCCTGAGCTGGCGCCCATCACCTCGGTGCGGTAGTACCAGGCGTTCAGCGGGTTTTCGCAGCTGGACGGGCGATAACCGGAGGTGCGCTCGTAGCGCACCAGCGGGGTGAAGTCGGGCAACTCGTCGACCAAGTCGTAGGCGTCCAGGCTGGGCTGCATAAGCGCCAGGTATTCGCTGGCTTGCTCGGGGGTCAGTTGCAGATGCAGGCGAGTGGCGAGGGCCTGCAGTTGTTCGAGCGTCGGGCGGGTGATGGCCATGGTGTGTCCTGTTTCCGATGCCAGGCCTCAGGGCCTGGCAAATGGCTATGCGAGAGGCCCGCCTTGGCTGGGCCTGCTACTAAGCTAGTGTCCTGTCTCGGAAATACGTTCTCTTTTGGCGAGTGGCTTGGGTGTTCGGCCAAGGCGCCGCGACGAGTCATAGCAGGGCTATGGCGAGGAGTGGCAACGCAGGCCGGGCGCCCAAGACGCCGCCAAAAGTGAACAGCTTATTTCCGAGACAGGACACTAGCGCCAGCATGCGGGCGGCACTTGGTTGAGCAGGACAGTCGCTTGGTTGAGAAGGACTGCCTTGCGCCAGGTGCTGGGCCCCTAAGTGGCCGAGCGGTGTTACGACTCGAGCCTGGGTACCGCTGCCTGTGCTGGCGCTTCATCGCGCGCGGGCCAGACCACGCCAACGCTCTTCATGCCCTTGGCCGGGTCCATTTCAGGGTTGGCCAGCACCACGTCGCGGTAGGACGGGCTGCCGATCACCGCCGGCTTGAACTTGACCAAAAAGTCGTTGACCTCTTTGCGCAGCTCCGGCGCCAGGTTGTAGTCGTTGTAGCATTCTTCCAGGCAGTCCAGCGTGGCTTGCCAGTGCACCTCGGTCAGGCCCATGCCACGGTGGGCGGTGACCATGTCGCGGCCGCGGTACTTGGCGCTGCCGCCCCAGTGCTGGGAGAGGAAGTCGACAAAGTTGATGTGCTCTTTCTGAAAGGTCGACTCGGACATATGCGCCCAGATATGCCCAATCGCCGGGTGGGCCATGGTCTTGCGCAATACCGCACCGGCAAACTGGTAGATCACGTCGTAGCCGCCCAGGCGGGTGTACAGCGAAGGTTGTTGTTCGATGGATGGGTTTTGGTCAGTCATGTGAATGCTCCATTACGGCCGAGGTTATGCAGGCGGTTAAAAGACCCGGACATACCTGAGGTTCAGACGGAAGTTCTCTTTCGGGCCATTTTCTACCGCGAGGTCACGCCCCAGTTGCATCTGCAGCTGGTCCTGAGCGGTAAAGAACTTGGTGGCGGTGACGCGGAAGTTGGTGGTCTCGCCGCGGTCATCCTGGGAAATGCCATCAATTTTGTTTTCACCACCCCAGGTGTGGCCAAAACCAAGGGCAAGGGACGTGCCCGGGTCGATGATGTAGCGCCCCATCAACTGCGCTGCATAGGACATGTCCTGTTCACGGCGAACCGAGTTGGCACCGAAGTCGTCGTTGTCGCCGTACCAGATCGCATCACCGACCACGTCGACCGCCCACTTCTCGTCGAAGTGCTTGATGTACGCCGCCTGCAAGTCGACCTTCCAGCGGTTCTCGCCCAGGTTGAGCGCGTCTTTGCGGTCGTAGTTACCGGTCGGGGCGATCAAATAAACTGTGGCGCCAACGGTGTCGTTGGCCTCATTCAAGCGGTACTTGAGCGGCGCGGTCAGGATGAGGTCGCCGATACCGCTGGTGCTGCCCAGCGCCGAGGCGTCACCGCCGCTGGAAACGTGGCCGAACGGCAGTAGAAACTGCGGCTCGATGGTCAGCCGGTCGGTCAGTTTATAAACGTGGAGCAAACGCAGGATGCCAACGTCGGAGGTCAGGTTGAAGTCCGAACTGGCCTTGTGGCCCTGGGCGTAGGCACTGTCGGTAGTGGAGTGCTGGTAATACACCACTCCGATGGTTTTATCCGCCGGCAGCACTTCGTAATCCCCCGGCGAAACTTCAACTGCCTGCACAGACAGGCACGGCGCGGCCGCTGCGAGCATCAGGTAACGGAGCTGTTTCATGGACCAAGTCCTTATCGTGAGCCCAAACGCGGGCAAAAAGAGCCCCGCTGCCGCAATAACGGCAGGTGCAGGGCTAAACGTGGAGTCTTTTGTTAGTTGGTGCTTACTTGCGCGTCACGCAACATGCCCGTGTGCGGGTGGCAGTTGATGTACTCGAACACCTGGCTGCTTGCATCGGACACCGACACCTCGTGGTACAGGCGTAACTTCTGCAGCCCCGCCGCCACTCGGAAGAACGTGACGAAGATGCGCAAATGAGTCGGGTGTGATTCCGCCCAGCGTTCGAGTTTTTCCACCGAGCGCCAGTGGCCGATGTTATAACTCATGTCGAGAAAGTTGCCGTCGGCATCGATATTGCGCACGAAGCGATTGCTGTAACAGCCCAACGGCTGGCCGTTGTCGCGCAAGAAGTCCATGCCGTCCTGCAAGGTCGGCAAGATCTCATCCAGATACAACGAACGCTCCGCCGCTTCCGCAGCGGCCCAATCCTGGCCCGAACGAATCAAGGCGATATTGTCATGGCCAACCACCACTACCCGGCCGCCCTTGGCCGGGTCGCCAGACACCACCCGCAGCTCGCCGTCAGGGCTCATCCAGTCGGTTTGCGACACCGGAAAACGGTCGCGCATCGAGCCCCAGTAACCGTGCTCTTCGATCTCGCCACTGGTCTTGTCCATGACCGCGCCAACGCCCGGCAAGTCGCTTTGAAACGCATACAACGTCTCGAACTGCTCCGCCCGCGGTGCAGAGATCTCGCGGTAATAACCCAGCCCATCATTCAAACGCTGCGGCGAACTCCACCAGCCCTCCACCTCGGCCGAGCGCACCCAGCGGCAATAGGCGCCGGCGTCCTTCCAGTAGCCGACGATCATCAGGTTGTCGTAGCCGCTGTTGTCGGTGTGGTGGGTCAGGTCGTGAGTCAGCGGGCCGTCGGCCAGGCTGAAGCTGGCAACGATGTCACGCATCGCCTGCAAGGCTTGCTCGCGCTGGCCGTCACCTTTGTATTGCACGCCCAGGTAAGCCATCACCACCTGAGTCAACTGCTCATCAGCACGGCCCACCCACATCGGAAAGGGCGGCTGGTAGTCATCAGGCACCCGGCGCGATAACGTGCGCGGGCACTTGAGGTGTTTGTCGATTGCAGACTCCATCACAGGCTCCTTGTTGTTCTAGGTTCAGGCACACGCTCAGTTTCAAGGCAGGCATTCGCCAGCCGGGCCCGCACTGCACAGGCCCCCCATTCGAGCAGCCACGACAAGAACTCCTCGGGCGCCAGGTCACGCATGTGCAGCCACCTGAATTCATCGGCCACTTGCTGTTGTTTGAATTGCATGGGCTCACCTCATCGGCATGGGTTGCTGAGTTGCCGTAAGGTCAAAGTTAGGCACGACTGACCAGCCCCGCTTTGTTCGCAAGGACAACCGTTTGGTTGGAAAAGACAGCGCCAAAACACCCGTCGGAGCACGAACCAAGAGGGTGCGGCGCACCACGCAAAACCGGACTTTTGCCCTGAAATGGGGAGGGAAGTTGATGCTGTCGACAGCCACGCGTTTGCGCAATCCCGCGGTAGACACTTTCGCGCCAACGCCAGCCGCTGGCGTGTTTATTGCCTGTATCACCCACGGTAACAATCACCGTTTTCCCCCGTTGTTGCATCAAGGTGAGCGCCATCATGGCTGAGACCAACCTTTATTCCACCCTTGCTGTTTCGCCCGCTCGCCGCTTTGATTACTGGCGAGAAGTGGTCTGCCGCCATTGCCTGTCGGCAGACAGTAAACCCTCGTCGCAGAGCGATTTCGAAGGTGTGCTACAGGTCAACGGAATTGGCCCTCTGGACATCACTACCCTGTCGTCGCCGCTGCACCACTGGGTGCGCTCCGAGAAGCATTTGCGCAGCGACCCGGCCGACGATATATGGCTCGGTTTCACCCTCAACGGCCACGGCGAAATTGAACAACACACCCGCAAAGCAGGCCTCAGCGCTGGCAATTTGTTTCTTTACGACGCAACCCAACCGTTCCGCTTCAGCCTCGGTGGTACCGAAAACCATCTGATCCGCATCCCCCGCTCACTGCTTGCCCAACGCCTGCCCCGCATTGGCGACTTTACCGCGTTGGTGCTGGACGAAGCCCGCCCCGGCGTTATCCCGCTGCGGCAGATGATCGGCCAGGCGGTCAGTTCAGTAGCGCTGTTACAGGATGAAGGGATCTCCCGGCGCTATTGCAACACCATCACTGATCTACTGGTGCTTAGCCTGGAGCTACAGGACCTGAAGACTATTCATCAAGAGCTTGATCTTTATGGGCGGATCATGAACTACATTCAGCGACATTTGACGGAGCCTGAACTGTCGCTTGAGTCGATTGCTGTGGCGCATCACGTGTCGACACGGACGGTGACACGGGCGTTTGCCCGGCACCAGAAGTCACCGGTCGCCGAGATCTGGAAGGAGCGGCTGAACGCTAGCCGGACGGCGATTGAGTGTGGCCAGGTAAGGAGTGTTTCCCAGGCGGCGCTGGAGTTTGGCTTTTCCGATTTTTCACATTTCAGTCATGCGTTCCGGAAGGCATTTGGGGTGGCGCCACATACCTTATTGCGGGGGAGTGGGGTTTGAGGATTGCAGATGTGAGAGGCGAGACGTCGATGGCTTTTTTGAAGGTACAGGTCGCCTTGGTTATCTGCCCTCACGGGCGCACCTCTCCCGCCCCAGGCACAGATTCGACAGGGCAAACAGCGTGGCCAATTGCGCCGTGTTCTTGGCCAAGCCACGGAAACGGGTTTTCACATAACCGAACTGGCGCTTGATCACACGAAAAGGGTGTTCGACCTTCGCTCGCGCCTGCGCTTTGGCCTTCTCGATCTTGCGCCTGACTTTGTAGAGTACGCTGCGTTTGCTCAAGCGCTTGTAGGTGCTGCGACGGGCCGCAATCTACCAGATCACCGCCCGCCCTCCATGCTCCGGCCGTTTCTCCACGCCGGTATAACCTGCATCGGCACAGATAGAATTTTCATCGCCATGCAACAGGTGAGCGACCTCCGTTACATCAGCCACATTCGCCGCTGTGCCGTGGACGTGGTGCACCAGCCCCGACTCAGCATCGGCACCGATATGCGCCTTCATGCCGAAGAAAGACTGGTTACCTTTCTTCGTCTGATGCATTTCAGGATCGCGCTTGCCTTGCGCAAAGAGTCTTCGGCTGCGTATCCCCGCAACTCAACCCTCAACCTTTTCCACCACACCCTCAACCGCAGCTTCCACCGGCTTCGCCTTGGCCTTGGCCCGATTACGCCGATCCTGACTACGCTGGCGCGAAGCCTGCTGCTTGGCATGCAGTGCCTGGGCCGCAGTCACGGTCCCCGCTGGCTGCCCGTTCAAGTCCAGCCGCGGCGCATCCTCGACCATGCTGGCCCAGTAACGGTTGCCCTTGCACCAGGTGGAAATCCCCAGTTTCAGCTGTTCACGGGTCAGCCCCAGCAGCTCGAGATGTTGCTCTGCATCCTTGAAGATGCCTTCCTTGAGCGGCACCTTGGGCGCGGGGTTGACCGGGAAGGCCTGCGGAAAGTGCTTTTGCAACGGCCAGATCGCCGCCACTGCCGGGTCCTGCTCGCGAGGCTTGGCCTGGGCGGCGGGTTTGCGCTTGCGCTGAGGGGCGTTTTCGGCCTTGGCCTGCTCTTTTTCTGCCCGCAGGCGGTCACGGAGTCCAGCTAGTTGTTCAAAACCCATCGTTCAATTCACTGCTTCGAAGTTGATTGCGTGGCGCAAGGATAAGCCATGCAGCGCCTGGAGGCAGCACAAACAGGACAAGTTGCCTGAAATTCAGTGAAAGCCCCATCGCAGGCAAGCCTGTGATGGGGCTGGTAATGCACTTGCGAAAACCTGCAAAAATCACTTCACCCGGGCAACCAGCGCCTCGGCCACCGCTTCGGAGCTGGCGGGGTTCTGCCCGGTGATCAGCCTATCGTCCTCGACCACGAACGGCGCCCAATCCGGGCCTTTCTCATACAGCCCACCCAGGCGCTGGAACTCATCCTCGATCAAGAACGGCACCACATCGGTGAGCTCAACGGCGGCTTCCTCCCCATTGGTGAACCCGGTCACCCGGCGGCCCTTGATCAGCGGCGAGCCATCGGCCGCTTTCACATGGCGCAGTGCGCCTGGTGCGTGGCAGACGAAGCCAATGGGCTTGCCGGCGCGTTCGAACGCCTCTATCAGGCGGATGGAGGTCTGCGACTCGGCAAGGTCCCACAGCGGGCCATGGCCACCTGGGTAGAACACGGTATCGAAATCCTTCGCGTTGACGCTGTCGAGCTTGACCGTATTGGCCAGTGCCTGTTGCGCGGCCGGGTCGGCATTGAAGCGGCGGGTCATGTCGGTCTGAAAGTCCGCCAGCTCGCTTTTCGGGTCGAGCGGCGGCTGGCCACCTGCCGGGGATGCCAGCACTACTTCGGCACCAGCGTCCTTGAACACGTAGTAGGGGGCTGCGAATTCTTCCAGCCAGAAACCGGTTTTCAAGCCGGTGTTGCCGAGCTGGTCGTGCGAGGTCAGTACCATCAGAATTTTCATGCTTGATTCCTCGAATGTTGAAGCCGTGGAGGAGGGGCAGCGGGCCGTCCCTCTATATCAGTTGGCTTAAAAGTCCTGAGAGGTCGGGCGCAGCACGATCTCGTTGATGTCCACATCCGCCGGTTGCTCGATGGCGAAGGCGATGGCCCGGGCAACCGATTCTGCCGGGATTGCCTGCTTGTAAAACTCGGCCACTGCCTGCGCGCTGGTTACGTGCGTGCTGCCGTGTTTGAGCTCGGAATCCACCGCGCCGGGTTCAATGGTGGTGGTGCGGATGCTGCTGCCCACTTCATGGCGCAAGCCCTCGGAAATCGCCCGCACCGCGTATTTGGTGCCGCTGTACACCGAGCCGCCTGGGCTGAACACCTTGATACCGGCCACCGATGAAATATTGATGAAGTGCCCCGCGCCTTGCTGCTCGAACAGCGGCAGCGCGGCGGCGATGCCATACATCACGCCTTTGATGTTGATATCGATCATTCGATCCCATTCATCGACGCGTAGTTCGGCAATCGGCGAAATGGCCATCAACCCTGCGTTGTTGATCATCACATCCACGCGGCCGAAGGTGCTCACCGCGTGTTGCACCAGGGCTGCCAGGTCTTCACGGCGAGTTACATCCACCACTTGGGCAGTGGCCTTGCCGCCTTCGGCCTTGATCTCTTCGACGATAGCATTCAGGCGCTCTTCACGGCGTGCGCCAAGCACCACCGCGGCACCCAGCCTGGCCAGGTGGCGGGCGGTGGATTCGCCCAGGCCGCTGCTGGCGCCAGTGATCACGACGACTTTCCCTTCGATACCTTTGCTCATTTCAGTAACCTCAGTGGGTGGAGATGGCACCGATTATGGGTTGCGGGTTTGTCACAGAGAATGGAATATTCAGGATTTGAGTATTCCTGAAAGTGGAATAAACCGATGCTGAACCGACTCGACATGGTCAGGGTTTTCCTGGCGGTTGCGGATTGCTCGTCGTTCCGTGAGGCCGCCAACCAACTGGCCACATCACCGCAAAAAGTCACCCGGGCGGTGCAGGAGCTGGAGCGGCTGATGGGCGAGCCGCTGTTTCATCGCAGCACCCGGCAGATGCGCATCACCGATTTCGGCAGGGCGCTGGCCCTGGAGGCGAAAGCCGCTGTGAATGGCTTCGACCAGCTGTTCGTCAGGGCCGATAGCGATGCCGATCAGGAGCTGTCAGGGCGGGTGGGGCTTACGGCGCCCCATGCCATCGGCAAGCTCTACCTGGCGCGTTTTCTGGCCGAACTGCGCCGGCAACACCCGAAGTTGAGCATCGACCTAACGTTGGATGATGAATTGACCGACTCGGTGGTTTCGAAGATCGATATCGGCATTCGGGTGGGCAGTGTGCGGGACCGGCGCTTCATTGCCAGGACGGTGGCCAGCGTGCCGCTGATGGTGGTGGCTGCGCCCGGGCTGATTGCCAGTGCCGGCACACCTTTGAGCCTCGAAGCACTCAAAGCCATGCCGTTGTCGCTGCTGCAGGACCGCAGGACCGGCCGTGGCTGGCCGTGGGTTTTCCCTGACGATGGCAGCTTCATTCCCGAGCAACCGGGTTTTACCTGTGACGACCCGGAGACGGAGCTTGAAATGGTGCTGCAAGGGGCGGTGTTTGCCCAGGTTCCGCTGTATCTGGCTGAGCCCCATTTAACCCAGGGCACGTTGGTAGAGGTGATGCCGGACTACGCGCCGCCGCCGCTGGATTTGATTCTCTACCGAACCCGGCCGGGGCCTGCGCCGCGACGAATTCGGCTGGTGTATGACTTCTTGCTGGAGAAGCTCGGTGACAGGAAGGTGTTCCCGGGTGGCGTGCCAATGCTAATCGGCAAACCCTGATTTGAAGATTATGCGCGATCTCGTAGGAGCGTCCTTGTGCCGCGAAAGGGCTGCGCAGCAGCCCCGGCGATCTTGCAGGATGTCGAGATCCTGGGGCCGCTTCGCGACCCTTTCGCGACACAAGGCCGCTCCTGCAGGTAGGCGGCGGCTCGGCCGAGCCTTACCAAAGCCCCCACGTATAACTCACGATCAACCGCGTCTCATCCAGGTCGTTGCCGAAGTTCGAGCGCACCGTGGCATTTCGCAGCTTCACCCCAAGGTTCTTCAACGCACCGGTCTGCACCACATAGCCGATATCGGTATTGCGCTCCCATTCCTTGCCGCCATGCCCGCCACCCACCTGCGCATTG
The DNA here is from genome assembly GCF_019139835.1 of Pseudomonas xanthosomatis. Taxonomy (NCBI): domain Bacteria; kingdom Pseudomonadati; phylum Pseudomonadota; class Gammaproteobacteria; order Pseudomonadales; family Pseudomonadaceae; genus Pseudomonas; species Pseudomonas xanthosomatis. The sequence continues at coordinate 3,086,534 of NZ_CP077075.1, forward strand.
TCACCGCTGACATAGCGGGTCATGAAGGTCAGCCCAGGCACGCCCAAGGCCGCGAAGTTGTAGTCATAACGCAGCTGCCACGAACGCTCATCGATATTGGCAAAGTCGTTGATCTGCACGAAGTTGACCAGGTACGGGTCGCTGTTGGCGATGTAGGGGAAGGGGTCGTCACCGCTCATGCGCTGGTAGGCAGCGGTGAACATATGGCCGCCCAGGGTGTAGGCCACCTGGCCGTTGGCCGAGCGGTTGTCGAGCGGGCGAAAGTTGCCGTCCTCGCGGCTTTTGGCATAGCGCAGGTCGAATTTCAGCGACTGCTGCGCGGCCAGCGGCAACTCGTACACCACGCCGCCGAAAACCTGCTGGTAGACGTCCTCCAGGTTGCCATAGAACAGGCTGGTGCTGAGCCCCTTGCCGAAGCTGTAGGTGCCGCCGGCAAAGCGAAAATCATCGCTAACCCCGCCGATGCGGTTGCCGGTGAAGTCCTGGTAGTTGGTCGAGCTGTTGAATTTGATCTGCTGCAGCTTGCCCACCTGCAACGCCAGGTTGTCGATGTCGCTGGAGGTGACCATGGCGCCTTCGAAGGTGGACGGCAGCAGGCGGGTGTCGTTGCTTTGTGCCACCGGGTTGCGAAACGCCAGCGAGCCGACTTTCAGCACGGTTTGCGACACCTTCGCCTTGGCGGTCAGCGCAAGCTTGGCGTATTCGCGCTGCGAGCCCTGGCCGTTGTTGGCACTGAGGTCGGCCGGCAGCAGGCCGGTACCGCCCGAGCCATCGCCGCCGTCGAGCTTGAAGCCGTACATGCCCAAGGCATCGAGGCCCAAACCGACGGCGCCTTCGGTATAGCCGGAGGTGAACCGCAGCATCGCCCCTTGTGCCCATTCGGCAGCCGAGTCGCGCTGCGCGGTGGGCGGGCCGTTACGAAAATCGCGGTTGAAGTAGAAGTTGCGCAGCTCCACCGCAGCGGTGCTGTCGGCGATGAAATCCGCCGAGGCCGCCAGGGGGAACAACAGTGCGCAGGAACCGAGTGTTGCAAGGGTCTTGTTTGACGACATGCCTGGCATGCTCCGTAGTGGCAGGAGGGTCGATGAACGTTGTTGTTATGCGTGCAACAGCGGCCGAAACGGTGAATTCCGGCGACACGCGGCCCCTCAGGCCCGAAGGCCCGAGTGCGCGTGGTGGTTCAGGGTGTAGCGGGGTGTATCAGTCGATGCGGCCGATGCTGGCGCGTGCCTCGAAGTAATTGCCGGTTTGCCCGGCAATGCTCAGGGTGCCGGCGCGCGGGGCCAGCACCGAGGTTTCCATCTTCATCGCTTCCATCACCGCGATGACTTGCCCGGCGTCTACCTTGGCGCCGTCCTCGACCACCCAGGTGTGCAGGTTGCCGGCCACCGGGGTGAGCACGGCGTTCTCATCCACCGCTTCGGCAGCGGGTTCTGCTGCGGGCGCCGCGCCGGTGAGGCTGATGCCGGCCAGCAGGGCGGCCGGCAGGCCCAGTGCGTGGCGCTTGCCGTCGATCTCGACGAAAGTGCGCAGCACGCCCGGGTCTTGCTGGGCGGCGCTGCGCGGGGCGATGGTCACTTGCCCGGCGAAGTCGGTCTCGATCCAGCGGGTGTGCACGGCAAAGGTGTCGTCGGCGGTGAAGTCGGCGTGGTCCATCACTGCGCAGTGGAACGGCAGCACGGTGGCCACACCCTCCACGCGGAACTCGGCCAGGGCGCGGCGGGCGCGGCGGATGGCCTGCTCGCGGGTGGCGCCGGTAACGATCAGCTTGGCGATCATCGAGTCGAAGTTCGGCGATACCCGCGAACCTTCGACCACGCCGGTGTCCAGGCGCACGCCGGGGCCGCTGGGCGGGCGAAAGCCCTCGATGCTGCCCGGGGTCGGCAGGAAGCCGTTGCCGGCGTCCTCGGCGTTGATGCGGAACTCGAAGCTGTGCCCGCGTGGGGTTGGGGTGCCCTCGAACGACAAAGGCAGGCCATCGGCCACGCGCAGTTGCTCGATGACCAGGTCCACGCCGCTGGTTTCTTCGGTGACCGGGTGCTCCACCTGCAGGCGGGTGTTCACCTCGAGGAACGACAGCGTGCCGTCGGCACTGAGCAGAAACTCCACGGTACCGGCGCCCACGTAGCCGGCTTCGGCGCAGATGTCACGGGCCGAGTCGTGGATGCGCTGGCGCAGGGCGTCGTCCAGATACGGCGCCGGGGCCTCCTCGATGAGCTTCTGGTTGCGCCGCTGCAGCGAGCAGTCGCGGGTGCCGACCACCACCACCCGGCCATGGCGGTCGGCGATGATCTGCGCCTCGATATGCCGTGGCCGATCGAGGAAGCGCTCGACGAAGCACTCGCCACGGCCAAAGGCGGTGACCGCTTCACGCACGGCGGACTCGTACAGGTCGCTGACCTCATCGAGCTGCCAGGCCACCTTCAGGCCGCGGCCACCGCCACCGAAGGCGGCCTTGATGGCGATCGGCAGGCCATGCTGCTCGGCGAAGGCCAGCACTTCACTGGCGCCCTTGACCGGGTCTTCGGTGCCGGCCACCAGCGGTGCGCCGACTTTCAAGGCGATGCGCCGCGCCTGCACCTTGTCGCCCAAGGCGTCGATGGTGGCAGGGTCCGGGCCGATCCAGGTCAGGCCGGCGGCCTGCACGGCGCGGGCGAAGTCGGCGCGCTCGGACAAGAAGCCATAGCCCGGGTGCACCGCGTCGGCGCCGCAGCGGGCGGCCACGGCCAGCAGCTTGTCGATGTTCAGGTAGCTGTCGGCGGGGCGCTGGCCGTTCAGGGCGTAGGCTTCGTCGGCCATGCGCACGTGCAGGGCATCGATGTCGGCGTCGGCGTACACCGCCACGCTGGCGACGCCGTAGTCACGGCAGGCACGGGCGATACGCACGGCGATTTCGCCGCGGTTGGCAATCAGGACCTTTTTCATCGGGCAGCAATCTCGTTGGAAGGGGCAGGCCGCACGGGCTCGAAGGCGCCCAGCGGGTTGAAGCGGATACGGGCATTGACCGGGATTTGCCCGGCCAGGTCCAGGTGGTGCGGCGCCACCACGCCGATCACCGGGTAGCCGCCGGTCAGCGGGTGGTCGGCCAAGAACAGCACCGGCTGGCCGCTGGGCGGCACCTGGATGGCGCCGACGGTGGTGCCTTCGCTGGGCAGCTCGCCGTCGATGGCGCGTTGCAGCGCCTGTTCACCGGCAAGGCGGATGCCGATGCGGTTGGACTGCGGCGTCACCTGCCAGGTCTGCTCGGCGAGCAGGGCCTGGGCCTCAGGGGTGAACCAGTCGCTGCGCGGGCCCATCACCACATCCAGGGTGATGACCTGGTCGCGCCCTGGCATGTCGAACGCCGGTTGCTCGTCGAGCGAGACCGCAGCGCCGCCGATGCGCGGGTTGAAGCCCAGGCGCTGGCCTGCGGCCAGCGGCGCCGGGCCGACCTGGGCCAGGGTGTCGGTGGCCAGGCTGCCGAGCACCGGGGCGTGATCGAAGCCGCCACGCACCGCCAGGTAGTTGCGCAGGCCTGCGCTGGGGGTGTGGATGCTCACCTGGTCGCCGTCCTGCAAGATGAAAGGCGTGTACAGGGCAGGGCGCAACAGTTGGCCGTTGGCGCTGCGCACCTCTACCTGGGCTGTGGCGCCAGTGACGGCGGCCACGGTTTGGCCGTGGCAGGTGAAGCTCAAACCGCCCATCAGCACTTCCAGGCAGGCGCTGCCGGCGTCGTTGCCGACCGCGCGGTTGGCGGCGCGCAGGGCGCTGCGGTCCATGGCGCCGGAGGCCGACACCCCTTGCCCGGCGCGGCCAGGGCGGCCGAGGTCCTGCAGCAGGGTCTGCAAGCCTGGGGAGTGGATTTCCAGGCAGTTGTGTTTGGTCACTTGCGGGCGCTCAGGTACCGCTACCGACACACGCTGCTCCGCGGCCGGGCCTGCATCGACGAAGCGCACCCGGTAGCCCGGTTGCAGCAGGGCAGGCTCGTCGCGCTCCAGGTCCCACATGCGCGTACCGGTGATGCCGATGATCTGCCAGCCACCGGGGCTGGCCTGCGGGTAGATGCCGCTGAAGCCGCCGGCCAGGGCCACGGCACCGGCCGGGATGCGCGTGCGCGGCGTGCTGCGCCGTGGCACCACAAAGCCGGCGCCGCCGCTCAGGTAGGCAAAGCCCGGGGCAAAGCCGCAAAAGGCCACGCTGTATTCGCTGGCGGTGTGGCGGCGGATCACCTCGTCGATGCCGATGCTCAGGGCCTGGGCCACGTCGGCCAGGTCTTCACCGTTGTAATGCACCGGGATTTCGATGAGCTTGCCGGCCTGGCGCTGGCGGGCGCTGATGTCGCGCGCGGCGACTTGCGCTGCCAGCGCCTCGCGGCTGATGAAGCTTGGGCGAAAGTGCAGCAGCAAGGTGCGTGCGGCGGGCACGATCTCTTGTACGCCAGCGATGGGCGCCTGTTGCAGCGCATCGAACAGGGCGAGGGTCTCGTCCAGGTCGGCGAGCTCCACCAGCAATGCATCCAGGCTGACCGGATAGAAATGCATGGGCCTCTCCTACACGTGGTATTGGCTGTCAGGCACGTCGGTGATGAACATGTGCCCCGGCGCGTGGGAAATCGCGAACGGCACCTTCGAAGCCATCACCACCGATTGCGGGGTCACGCCGCAGGCCCAGAACACCGGGATTTCGCCCGGCTTGATGCTGACTGGGTCGCCGAAGTCCGGCTTGGCGATGTCGGCGATGCCCAGCAGGCCGGGCTCGCCGACATGCACCGGGGCGCCGTGCACGCCGGGGTAGCGCGCGGTGATGCGTGCGGCATCGGCCACCCGTTCGGCCGGCACCGGGCGCATCGACACCACCATGTTGCCTTGCAGGCGGCCGGCCGGGCGGCAGGCGCGGTTGCTGCGGTACATCGGCACGTTGCAGCCTTCGCTGATGTGGCGCACGTCGATGCCGGCCTCGAGCAGGTCATTCTCGAAGGTGAAGCTGCAACCGATCAGGAAGCTCACCAGGTCGTCGTGCTCGGCCCACAGGGCGCGCACATCGCTGACTTCTTCAGCCAGCTGGCCGTCGCGCCACACCCGGTACAGCGGCAGGTCGCTGCGCAGGTCGGCATCGGCGGCGAGAAAGGTGCTGTACTCGCCAGGCTCGGTTACATCCAGCACCGGGCAGGCCTGGGGGTTGCGCTGGGCGAACAGCAGAAAGTCATAGGCCCACTCGCGGGGCAGGCAGATCATGTTGCACTGGGTCAGGCCGGGGGCGTGGCCGGCGGTGGGCGACACCAGCCCTGCACGGTAACGGGCACGGGCGGCAGCGGCGGCTTCGCGGGCTTGCTGGAACGGGTTCATGGGCGGGCTCCGGTGAAGGCGCGCAGGGTGGTGCCGGCTTCGAGCAGGCGGCTTTTGACGGTACGGGCGATGCCGACCGCGTCGGGGCTGTCGCCATGCACGCAGATCGAATCGGCCTGCAGCTGGATCAACTGGCCGTCTTCGGCTTCGATCACGCCGTCACGTACCAGGCGCAGCATGCGCTGGGCAATCAGCTCGACATCGTGCAGCACGGCCCCCGGGCGGTTGCGCGACACCAGGGTGCCTTGCGCGGTGTAGGCGCGGTCGGCGAAGGCTTCGGCCACGCAGGCAAGGCCGGCCTCGGTGGCCCAGCCGATCAGCGGCGAGTTGGCCAGGCACACCAGCTTCAGCTGCGGGTCGATGCGCAGCACGGCCTGGATCACCGCCGCTGCCTGTACCGGGTCCTGGGCAATGGTGTTGTACAGCGCGCCATGGGGTTTTACGTAGCGCACCTCGGTGCCTGCGCTGCGCGCCAGGCCCTGCAGCGCGCCGATCTGGTAGATCACGTCGGCGGTCAGCTGCGCCGCCGGCACCGCCATGTTGCGCCGGCCGAAGCCGACCAGGTCGGGGTAGGACACATGGGCACCGACAGCCACGCCGCGGGCGGCGGCGGCCTCCAGGGTGCCGAGGATCCCGGCCGGGTCGCCGGCATGGAAGCCGCAGGCCACGTTGGCGCTGGTGACGATGTCGAGCATCGCGGCATCGTCGCCCATGCTCCAGGCGCCGAAGTTTTCGCCGAGGTCGCTGTTAAGGTCGATGGCAGGCATGAAAAAGTTCTCCGTGGCAGTCTCAGGCTGCGTTGATGAAGGCGAAGATGGCGCCGGCGGACTTGTACGCCATGTACCACGACAGGGCACAGGTGAGCACGCCCAGTACCAGCAACCAGCGCGGGTAGTGGTAGCCGTCCATGAGGTCGGAACGGCGCCAGCCGACGTACATGAAGATGCTCAGGCCCAGCGGCAGGATCAGACCGTTGAAGCCGCCGGCAAACACCAGCAGGGCAGCGGGCGGCTTGCCTGCTGTCAGGTATACGGCGACCGCCACCAGAATGAAACCGACGGTGGCCAGGTGGCGGGTGCGCTCGGTGATGCGGCTGGAGAATACCGTGATGAACGACATCGAGGTGTACGAGGCGCCGATCACGCTGCTGATACCTGCCGCCCACAGCACCAGGCCGAACACCATCAGCCCGGCTTCACCGGCGGCGGCGCCGAAGGCTTGCGCGGCCGGGTTGGCGCCCTGGCCGGACACATCGATGACCACGCCACTGGCGACCACGCCCAGAATCGCCAGAAACAGCACGTAGCGGGCGACGCCGGTGACCAGGATGCCGCTGAGTGCGGCCTTGGACACCACATCGATGTTCTCCACCCCCACGGTGCCTTTGTCCAGCAGGCGGTGCGCACCGGCGTAGGTGATGTAGCCGCCGACGGTGCCGCCGACGATGGTGGTGATTGCGGCGAAGTCGACGAAGTCCGGCCATACCGCCTGGCGCAGGGCTTCGCCCAGGGGCGGGTGGGTGGAGCAGGCGGCGAAGATGATCAGGCCGACTTTCAGGGTGCCGAGCACGATCATGATGCGGTCCATGGCCACCCCTGCGCGGTGCGACGAAAAAATGCCGATGGCCACCAGTGCGCTCAAGGCTCCACCCCATTTGGGGTCCAGGCCGATCAGGGCGTTCAGCCCAAGGCCGGCCCCGGCGATGTTGCCCAGGCTGAACACCAGGCCACCGAAAATCACCAGCACGGCCAGCACATAACCCGAGCCTGGGATGGCGGTGTTGGCGAGGTCGGCGGCGCGCATGCGGGTGAGGGTGACGATGCGCCACACGTTCAGTTGCACGACGAAGTCGATCAGGATCGAGGCGAGGATACCGAAGGCGAACGCGGCGCCCAGGGTGGCGGTGAAGGTGGCGGTCTGGGTCAGAAAGCCCGGGCCGATGGCCGAGGTGGCCATCATGAAGATCGCGGCGATCAGGGATGAACGCCGGGCCTTGCTGAACTCTAAAGCGGTCTGTGTCACGGCAGCATTCCTACAATGAGAGATAACTGCGCTGAGCAAGGGCTATGCCATGTTTCACAAAAATCGAGCAATGTGAGGGTTTATAGGGCTTGGATTGTTGAACAATCTATAGCTAATGAATGAGCATAATGCTCCAGATTGTTACACTTCAACTCACCCGTGCTACCTGATGGAGCACTCGGGGCCCCAGGTGCTTGCCTAGTACACGGCACTCGGGGAACATCCACGCGGTCACCTTCACTCTGGATCGCACATGAACGACACCGCAGCCTCCACCCCGCGTACCTTGGGCGAGTCCATCACCCAGGACATTCGCCGCATGCTGGTGGAGGGGGAGCTGGTACCGGGGCAGCGCCTGTCCGAGGCGGCCCTGGCCGAGACGCTGCAGATTTCCCGTAACACCCTGCGCGAAGCCTTCCGCGTGCTGACCCGCGAAGGGCTGCTCAAGCACGAGCCCAACCGTGGCGTTACCGTGGCCGAGCCGGACATGGCCTCGATCATCGACATCTATCGGGTACGCCGTTTCATCGAGTGCAAGGCCATTGCCCAGGGCTTCCCGCTGCACCCGGGCACGCTGAACATGCGCCAGGCCGTGGACGCGGGCATGCAGGCCCGGGAGGCCAAGGATTGGGTCGGGGTGGGCACCGCCAACATGCTGTTCCATCGCGCCATCGTCGAGCTGGCCGACAGCCCGCGGCTGCTGGTGTTCTACGGGCAGATCTCGGCCGAGCTGCGCCTGGCCTTCGGCGTGCTCAACGACCCTGAGTTTTTGCACCTGCCTTACCTGGACATGAACGCGGCGATCTTGCGTTGCGTCGAGGAGGGGCGCTCGGAGGATGCGACGCGAATGCTGGAGGGGTATCTGGTGCAGTCGGAGCGGATTGTGCTGGCAGCGTATGAGCGGCGGGTGAAGCGCTGAGGGTGGCTGGCCTGCACCAGCCTCATCGCCGGCAAGCCGGCTCCTACAGGGGGCGCATAACCCTCAGGGCTGCGCTGTACCTGTAGAAGCCGGCTTGTCGGCGATAAGGCCGGTACAGGCGGCACAAAACTGCTGCTCGCACAGCAACCGGCACGGTACCGGTCACTGCAACGTAGGCGGCACCAGCGCCAACGGCAGCCCCGCGAGCGCTTGTTCTATATGGGTAATCAATGTCGCCAGCTGATCGGCTTTGTCCTGTTGCCCCTGGGCATCCAGGGTTGCCAGTTGCTGGCGCAGGTTGAGCAGGTGTTTTTGCAAGGCGAGGGCGGAGGTCTGGAACTGTTCCATGTCGGTCTCTTACTGGTGGGCATCCGTGCCGTTGTAGGAAAGCAGGCAAGTTATCAGCTCAATCCCTACGTAAATACTGATTATTCATACATATTCGGCGAAATACTCACCAAGTCCTACGTCATTTTCAGACCATTCCTACGTGTCGAGGTGATTTAGCAGTCGCCTAGTCAGTCTGTACCAAGGCTGCCGCCCCTATCAGCAAAAGGCTGCAGCCCGATACGCGATGCTTGGCGTATGTAGGAAGGCTTGAATCCTTCAGACATTTTCTGTTGCAAATACCCTAGGGGGATCGGCATCCACCACCGCCTTGACGAACGCCCCCGGGTGCTTCCTGGGGCAGGTTGTGGCCAATGCTACCGCTGACCAGGCGGTAGTCGTACTTGCCGGTAAAGCGCTTGGCATAGGCCTCGGCGGGTGGATGTGGTGCGCCGTTGGCTTGCGAGGCGGCGGCCATCGCAGCCAGCGGCAGCAGGGTGCAGGCGAACATGGTGCATCTCCTTGGCGGAGCCATCGGTGCGGGTTTATGGCGCTTATTCAAGGAGATGGCTGTATCGGCTGTGTGCCCTGGCAGCGGTTATCTGGCACTGCTGTGTATCACCGCACATTCCGTACACACTTTGTTACTTGGCGGCCCGATGTGCGTGAATGGCCACGGCTCTGGTAGCATCGGCGCTTTTTGCGGCCAGGGAGAGGCCTGTGAAATACGTCGTCATCGAATCGCACCGCAGTGAATACCCGCATCCCATCAGCTTTGCCGTGGGCACCGTGCTGGATATCGGCCATCGCTACGAGGGCGAGGAGCACTGGCAGGACTGGTACCTGTGCAGTTGCCCCGGGCAGGCGCCCGGCTGGGTGCCGGCGCAGGTCATCGAAGGGCTTGGGGTGGGCCAGGGCAGGGCGCGGGAAGCTTATTGCGCCCACGAGCTGGATATCGACCCTGGGCAGCAGGTCGAAGGGCTGCGGCCGTTGAACGGCTGGCTGTGGTGCCGGCGCCTGCGCAACGGCGAGCTGGGCTGGCTGCCGCAGTCAAAGCTGCGCCTGGTGGGCTGAGGCCAGCACCTCGTTGCTGTCCAGAACACGTGCGTAGTCCATGGCCAGGTTGCTCAGCGCCAGGCTGTGCACCGCTTCGGCCGGCCACATGCGCCCCTGGCGGTCCTGCAGGTCGAAGGTGTAGCAGGCGTCGGCCACCACCACCGTGTCGAAGCCAAGATTGCCAGCGCTGCGCGCAGTCGATTCCACCGAGTTGTTGGTGATCACCCCGACAATCACCAGTTCGCCGATGCCCCGCACATGCAGCCAGCGCTCCAGGCCCGACTGGCAGAACGCATCGGGCACATGCTTTTCAAACACCGCTTCGCTGCCCAGCGGCGTGAATGCCGGCTGGAACTCGCAGCCGGCCTGGCCGGGCCAGAATACCGAGCCCGGGTCGCGCGAAATGTGCCGTACATGCACTACCGGGCGGCTGCTCAGGCGCCAGGCGGCCAGCAGTTCACCCATGCGCAGTTCGGCCTCGGGGTTGTTGCGCGGGCCGAGGCGCGGGTGGTTGATACCGGCTTGCATGTCGATGATCAGCAGGGCGGCGTTGGCGGCGAACTGGGTCATGGGAATTGGCTCCGGGTGCTTGGGGGCTCATTTGATTCGAATGGCTGCCCTAAGGCCAGCCGCTCACGCGGCTTCAGGCGATTTTGCCTTGCAGCGGGGCGGCTGACAGGCATCTGATATGCTTTTTTTGCTCGAAGCTGAATCTGTAACCGTATCAGCCTGGCGCCGATAATGGTGCCAGGCCCAGCCATGCGAAGCGGCGTGCTGGGCAAGCTGCGCCGCTAGCGGCCAGCCTTCGCCGTTCAGCCATCACACTGTAGAGGTTCCGATGGGCAAGCTTGCGCTGTTTCTGGGTGGTTTTCTGTTCCTGACAATTCTGATCGGCTTGCTGGGGACCATCCCGCCGGGCTGAAATGCAAATTTTTAGCGGCCGGTGCAGGAGCAACTGTCTTGTGCTGGCTGTGCTGGCCTCATCACCGGCAAGCCGGCTCCTACAGGTTCAGCGCAGATTCGAAGCTGTGCGATCTCTATAGAAGATTACCCAGCCCTGCAGGCTGCGCTGTCGCGCAGAGAACTAGTCTCGCAGATGTACCGCGGCCCCTGTGGGAAGCGGCCTTGTGTCGCGATGGGCTGCGCAGCAGCCCCGGCAATTTTGCATGAGGCTGAGACCTTGGGGCCGCTTCGCGCCCCATCGCGACACAAGGCCGCTTCCCACGGGAAACTTGTTAAATCAATGAGTTGTAGTTTGTTCTATGAGAGCGGCTTTAGCCGCGAACACCGACGCAGCTGGTGCCAGGCACAGCGTGACCGTTTGGTCACTTCGCCGTGCCGTGCGCTGGACATTTCCTGCAAATTGGCCTCCATCCCCCGCCATACTGGCCTCTGGCCTGCTTTCACTACCGCTGGGCAGGCGGTAGCTGCAAGTCATTCTCAAGCCCAAGGTGCTCGTGTAATCTCCGGCCCCCATCAACGGGGCCCGGAAACGCGGGCCGTCCCCTGCCTTGGAGTCGATCAACACTATGGAATGCAAGAAAGGCACTGCAGCGATGCTGGAGTGGCGCAGTCGTTTTCTCGGAGAAGGCATCCTGCAGGAAGAAGACTACGACCAGGCGTTGCGACGTGCCGAAGAGCTCGAGCATTCCGGAGTCATCAGCACCAGCGAGTGGGTCGAGTTGGTCCGGCTGGCCAACGCCGCCTTGTTGCGCCTGTAAAAATTCCTGCAAGCCTTGAAGAAACTGTCCACAAAAAACGTGGGTAGGTCTGTGGATAAAACGCTACAGGCCAGTATTTACAGGCTCTCTGTCAGATTGAGTAGAAATTGAGCAGCCTTGCCCAGGGCTGCCATCACCCCCTCGGCCTGCCGTCGCGCAGGGCCTGCAGCAGCTCGCGCACCCGCGCGGGCACATCCCCTGCGGGGTACACCGCATGCATCTGCGGGTCCTGCCCGGTACTCGACGTCAGGCGGTAATCGGGGCACACCCGCACCAACCGCCCGGCCTTTACCTCAGGCTCCGCCAGCCAGTCGGCCAGGCGGGCGATACCGGCGCCGGCCAGGGTGCCTTGCAGCACCGCCACCCCCGAACCCAGGCGCAGCCGTGGCTGTGGCCGCAGGCTGGTGATGCGCCCTTCACGGCAGAAGTGCCAGGCCTTGAGGATGCGCGGTGCGGTGTGCAGGATCAGCGCATGTTCATGCAATGCCTCGATACCTTGCGGCGTACCTTCGCGGGCCAGGTATTCGGGGCTTGCGTACAGGTGTCGGCGATAGGCCCACAGCGGGTAGCCGATCAACTCGCTTGACTGGGCGAAAGCGCCGCGAATGACGAAGTCGAAACGCCCTTGCAGCGGGTCGAGGGCCTGATCGCTGTATTGCACATCCAGGGTGATCTGCCGGTGGCGCCGGGAGAATTCGGCCAGTACCTGCGGCAGCACGCGGCTGGCCAGCACCTCGGGGGCCGCCAGGCGTATCCAGCCCTGGGCGTTGCCGGTCAGGGCCGCCAGCTCGTCGGCGGCATCGCGTTGCACATCCAGCAAGCGTTCGGCGTGGGGCAACAGCCGCTCGCCGGCTTCGGTCAGCGTCACGGCGTTGGCGTTGCGGTTGAACAGCCTGGCTCCGCTGTTATCTTCCAGCGCCTGTACTGCGCGGGTCACGGCGCTGGGCGAGCGGCCCAGGGCGCGGGCGGCGGTGACGAAGCTGCGCTTGTGCGCAACGCTGACGAAGGCTTGTATCTCGCGCAACATGTCCAGGGCCATGGCGGTTCCTTATTGCAGTTTTTGCAATGTGGCATTTCAACATAAATGCCGCGCTTTGATTAGTCTGGCCGCCTGTTCACCGCTGCCCGGACCCGACCATGATGGATATCGCCCTGCTTTCGCTGTTCGCTTTTGCCGCCGGCCTGATAGACGCCGCTGTTGGCGGCGGCGGGCTGATCCAGATCCCGGCGCTGTTCAACGTGCTGCCCACGGCGCAGCCGGCAGCATTGCTGGGCAGCAACAAGTTGGCTTCGGTGTGCGGCACAAGCTTTGCGGCGCGCTCGTTCATCCGCAAGGTCAAGCTGGATTGGGGGTTGATCGTGCCAGCGGCGCTCAGCGCCTTCGTCATGTCGTTCTTCGGCGCGGCCACGGTGTCGCTGGTGCCGGCCAGCGTGATGCGCCCCATGGTGCTGGCGATGATCGTGCTGATGGCGGTGTACACCTTCTGCAAGAAGGACTTCGGCACCTTGCACAAGCCCACCGTCATTGGCCGGCGCGAGCAGTGCCTGGCGGTGCTGATCGGCGGCGCCATCGGTTTTTATGACGGCCTGTTCGGGCCGGGCACCGGCAGCTTTTTGATCTTTCTGTTTATCCGCTTCTTCGCCCTGGACTTCCTGCATGCCTCGGCTTCGGCCAAGCTGGTCAACATTGCCACCAACCTGGCGGCACTGGTGTTTTTCATCCCGTCGGGCAACGTGCTGTGGGCCATCGCCCTGCCGATGGCGGTGTTCAACATCCTCGGGGCGTTGACCGGCACCTGGCTTGCGGTGCGCAAGGGAGCGGGGTTCGTGCGCGGGTTGTTCCTGGTGCTGCTGTGCGTGCTGATCGCCAAGCTCAGCTGGGACTTGCTGGTGGCCTGATCAGACCCGCTGACGGTAAGGCTCGGCCTGCTCGATGCGGTTGCGGCCCTGGGCCTTGGCGCGGTACAGCGCCTGGTCGGCCTCGGCCAGCAGCACATCGAGGCTGGGGGCGGCGGCGTCGAAGGCGCAGCCGGCCAGGCCGATGCTCACGGTAATCTGCACCTGCACGCCGGCCTCGCTGAAGGGCAGGTCCTGCACCGCGCGGCGCAGGCGTTCGGCGGTGAACCGGGCAAGTTCCGGGGCAAGGCCGGGCACGACAATGGCGAATTCTTCACCGCCCAGGCGGGCGAACAGTTCGCCTTCGTGCAACTGCTCCTGCACGGTCAGGGCGAACTGGCGCAGCACCTGGTCGCCCACGGCATGGCCATGCTGGTCGTTGATCAGCTTGAAGTGGTCGATGTCCAGCATCATCAGGGTCAGCGGCTGTTGCTGACGGGTATCGAGCAAGGCGTTGGCGCGGCGGGTGAAGGCGCTGCGGGTGAGGGCGCCGGTGAGGTGGTCGACGGTCGCCTGGTGGGCCAGGCGCGCCATCAGGCTGCGGTTGGCATGGCTGACGCAAGCCACCACCAGCGGCCCGAGCACCAGCATGGCGATGCCCAGGCGCGCCGACATCAGGGTGGTCACCCCCGGTTCGCTTTGCGGCACGCTGAAGTGCATGAGGTTTTGCGCCACGGCCACGATCAGCGTGCTGCCGGCGGTCAGGGTCAGCAGAGAAACCAGAAACGGCGAATAGCTCAGCGCGCACCACAGCAGCGCGGCGATGGGGAAGGCGATGGCGCCCGGCCCGCCAAACGCGATGCTCAGCCCCAGCGAGGCCAGCAATACCAGCAGCGGCGCCAGGCGCACTGGCTGGCTGGTGTTGCGGCTGAAGGCGCGGGGCGAGGGTGCGGTCAGCAGTAGCGGCAGCACCAGCACGCTGGTGGAGAACTGCTCGCTGAACCAGGCCAGCCAGGTGGCGCGCAGCGACTGCTCGAACCATGGCGCTGCCATAACGCAAGCCAGGGTGGCGGCGACCATGCCTCCGGCTGCGCAGGCGCCGAACAGGGTCAGGGTGCCGTGGGGCGTGCGCAGGCGCCGGTGGATGCGCGGCAGGCGCGCCATCAGGTACCAGATGGTGACGATGGCGCCCAGGTTGCACAGGTTGAACCACAAGGCCGGTGGCCAGGCGCTGCCGGTGGCAAGGTCCGCCACTACCATGCCCAGGTACACCAGCATGAAACCAGGCGCAGTGGCCAGGCGCGGGTTGCGCAGCAGCACGCCGGCCAGCACGGCATTGACTGGCCAGAACAGCGAGAGGGATTCGATCGGCCGGGCGAGGATGCCGGCCAGGGTCAGGGCGAGGGTCAGGCCGAACAGGGCCGCAACAGGCAACAGGCGTGACGAGGCTGGAAACACCATGGATTCGACCGGCAGGCGAGGATGAAATCCAGGAAAACGACTACAGGCACCTGGGACGATGGTCTGGAAGTGTGTTGCAAGTCGGCGATTGATGTCAATTCGCCTGAACACCCGCAACCCAGACCAGGCGCGGTCCCTGTAGGAGCCGGCTTGCCGGCGATGAGGCCAGTACGGGCAGCACAAGGCAGGTCAGGCCCTATCGCCGGCAAGCCGGCTCCTACAGTCCGAACACCCAAGGCACCATCACCACGGTCACCAGCATCACCAGCAGGGTAAAGGGTACGCCGACCTTGACGAAGTCGCCGAAACGGTACTGCCCCGGCCCCAGCACCAGGGTGTTGACCGGCGAGGACACCGGGGTCATGAACGCCGCCGAGGCTGCCAGGGCCACGGTCATGGCGAACGGGTAGGGTGACATCCCCAACTGCTGCGCGGTACTGATTGCCACCGGCGCCATCAGCACGGCGGTGGCGGTGTTGGAGATGAACAACCCGATCACCGCCGTCAGGGCGAACAGGCAGGCCAGCATTGCCGCCGGCCCGGCGCCGCCCAGCACACCGACCAGCGCGCCGACCGCAAGGTCGATGCCGCCGGTCTTCTGCAGCGCCAGGGCGAACGGCAGCATGCCCACGATCAGCACCAGGCTCTGCCAGTGGATGGCGCGGTAGGCGCTGTTCATGTCGATGCAGCGCCCGGCGCCCATCAGCAGGCAGCCGACCAGCGCAGCGATCACATTCGGCACCAGGCCGCTGACCATCAGCCCCACCATCACCGCCAGGCTCAGCAGGGCCAATGGCGCTTTGGTGCGCGCCGGGGCCACCTGGTCGATCTCGGCCGGCAGGCTCAGCACCAGGAAGTCGCGGGGCTTGGTTTGCAGCTGGCGCACGGCCTTCCACGGGCCTACCACCAGCAGGGTGTCGCCCAGGCGCAGCTTTTCTTCCACCAGTTGCTCTTCGATGGCCAGCTGGTCGCGGCGCAGGCCTACCACGTTGAGGTCGTAGCGAGAGCGGAAGGCTAGCTCCAGGATGCTCTTGCCGATCAGCTGCGAGCCCGGCGGCAGCGACACTTCGGCCATGCCCAGCTCCTGCGACTGGTCGATGAAGTAGGCGGCCTTGAAGTGCAGCGGCTCCAGTTGCATGGTCTGGCACAGGCTGCGCAAATCGTCGCGGTTGGCGAACAGGTCAAGCAGCAATACATCGCCCTGTTGCAGCAGGGTGGCGGAATCGGCGGTGATCACCCGGGTGGTGAACTTGTGCTGGCGCTCGATGCCGATCACGTTGGCGCCATGCCGGGTGCGCAACTCAAGCTCGCCGAGGGTGTGGCCGATCAGCGGCGAACCCGGGCGGATGCGCAGGCGCCGTTCGCGGCCGTTTAGCTTGTAGTCCAGCACCAGGTCCAGCAGGGTGCGCCGGGTTTCCCCGCGGCCATCCTTGCGCACCTCGCCGTTGAGCCAGTGGCGGGTCAGCAGCATGTAGCCGATGCCCAGCACCAGCACCACCAGGCCGAACGGGGTGAAGCTGAAAAAGCTGAAACCTGTGTGGCCGTGGCGCACCAGTTCGCTGTGCACCACCACGTTGGGCGGGGTGGCCACCAGGCTGAGCATGCCGCTGATCAGGCCGGCGAAGCTCAGCGGCATCATCAGCCGGCTGGGCGAGATGTTCAGGCGTGCGGCGATGCTCAGCACCACCGGGATGAATATCGCCACCACGCCGGTGGAGCTCATCACCGAGCCCAGCCCTGCCACCGCAACCATCAGCAGCACTAGCAGGCGCGCTTCACTGTTGCCGGCGCGTTCGCTCATCCACTCACCGATGCGCAGGGCAATGCCGGTGCGCACCAGGCCTTCGCCGATCACGAACAGGGCGGCGATCAGCACCACGTTGGGGTCGCTGAAGCCGGCCAGGGCCTGCTCCACGGTGAGGATGCCGGACAGCGGCAGGGTGACGATCACCAGCAGGGCGACTACGTCCATGCGCGGGCGGTTGATGATGAACAAGGTGATGACGGCGGCCAGCAGGCCAAGGACCCAGAGCAACTCATGGTTCATGGGGAGGGGTGTTCCTTCACACGGGGCACGGTCAGGCAGTGGCACCAGTGTGGCAGCTCGGGCGGCAGGCGTCGTTGATGTGCTGCAATGTTTTTGTCGGGCGCAAAACGATCGCGGGGCAAGCCCGCTCTCACAAGGTATGTGGGAGCGGGCTTGCCCCGCGATCAGGAGGGTGCGCGATCAGTGGCGGTGGCGGCGTTTCTTGTGCTTGCTGCCGTCGTTGTCACCCATGTGGTTGCCCAGCGCACCACCGGCTGCGCCGCCCAGGCCCGCGCCGATGGTCGAGCCGGTGGAGCCGCCCATCTTGCCGCCGAGGTAGGAGCCGCCCGCCGAACCCAGGCCGCCGCCAATGGCCGCCTCGGCGCGGTTGCCCTTGCGCGCGCCGACGGCGCTGCCGGCCGCGCCACCCAGGCCTGCGCCGATCACGCCGCCAGTGCTGCCGCCGAGCTGTTTGCCGACCACGTTGCCCAGGGCGCCGCCCAGGCCGCCGCCGATCGCTGCGGTGCCGTCACCGGCGAAGGCACCCTGGCACAGCAGCAGGCCAAGGGCGAGGGAGGGCAGAGTCAGACGCATGTTGTGAACCTCAGAGCAATCAATAGGGAAGCTGCCGCGTTAGCGGCGGCCAGTCAGGGATTGGAAAGACGCTTCAGCGGTGATAGCGGTCACGGTACTGGCGGTTGTCATCGTCACGGTCGCGGTCGTAGCGCTGGTGATGGCGGTGATCGCCGTCGCGCCAGCCACGGTCATCGTCGTGATAATGGTGGTGGTAACAGCCGCCGAGCGACAGCAGGGTAGCGACCAGCGACAGGCTGGCAATACGCGAAAGCATGAGATAGGTCCTTGATCAGCAAGGGTTTACCGGGCACATCCTGAGACCAGGCCGGTTCGATTTGGTTCTTTGCGGCGCAAAATTTTTGCACCGCAAAAAGCCTCGGCCAGGTGAATAGTGGGTATTGGGCAGGGGGCGTGGGAGCGGGTTTGCCCCGCGATGGCGCCTCAGCGCCGGTAGTAGCCGTGGTGGTAGTAAGGGTGGCCCCAGCCGTGCCAGCCATGGTCGTGGTGATAGGGGTAGTAGACACAGCCACCCAGGCTCAGCAGGGCAGCGACCAGCGAAACGCAAAACACGCGCTTGATCATGATTGGGTCCTTGAACGGTAAGGGATTACCGGACACTTCATCAGACCAGGCGGGTTCGATGTGGTTCTTCACAGGGCCTGGTTTCGCCGCCCAGGCGATGGGCGGCGTGGCGCGAGTTTCAGCTGGCGGGGTGGATGGCCAACACTACGCCATTGGTGGTCTGCACCAGCACGTAGTGCTCGCCCATGCGCACCCAGTGGCTTTCTTTTTCGGGTGCCGGCAAGCCCTTGGCCTGCCAGTCGCGCACGGCTTGGTCATCGCGCTTGTACTGGTCGGGCGCCTTGTCGCCGACCTTGAGTTCGCGGTTGTGGGTTTCCGGGGCTTGAATGCTTTCTTCGGCGGACGGGGCAGCGGTTGCCGCCATGGGCAGGGCGCTGGTGAGCAACAGGGCACAGAGCAGGGGACGAAGGTTCATGGTGGCTCCTTTGGTTTTCAAGGCTGTCCTGTTCTGCGACAGCGGCCCGGGCCTGACAATTCACTCTGTTACGCCGTGGTGCTAGAGTCGCTTTCTTTTTTACCCCGAGGATGGAACATGCGAGCGATTCTGCCGATGACCGTGGCACTGCTGTTGGTGGGCTGTGCGTCATCGACCATGGAGGCGGCCCGCAACGGCGAGCCCACCGCGCGCCTGGACTCGCACAAGACCCCGGATGTGGTCGCCCAGTGCATCCAGTTCAGCTGGCAGGAAGAGAGGGCCTTTGGCGTGGATGCCAGTGGCTACCTGGAGGCGCGCAAGGCGGGTGGGTTTACCGTGTATACCCGCGAAGCCGAGTCGTTCGTGGATGTGTACGCCCAGGCTGGCGGCACGCGGGTCGACTACTACGCGCAGAAGGACGACATGACCGCCCTGCGCCGCCGAGCGGCTGCGGCGACCTGCTTGTAACACTGTGGGAGCAACGGTCTCGGTTGTCTGTCCCGGCCTCATCGCCGGCGAGCCGGCTCCTACAGGTACAGCGTAGGCATTGAGGCTAATGCGATTCATGTGGGCGCGGGCTTGCCCCGCGATGAGGCCGTCACAGGCCACACAATACAAAGGCGCCGACGGTGAGTGGCGCCTGCCGCTCAGTTACACGCTGCAGGCGTTCAAGGGCTGAGGCTCAGGACAGAAAGCCGCCGTCCACATTGAGCGCAGTGCCGGTGGTGTAGCTGGACGCATCGCTGGCCAGGTACAGCACGGCGCCGGCCATCTCTTCGGGGGCGGCCACGCGCTTGAGCGGAATCTGCTGCAGCGCGGCGTTGAGGATGGCGTCGTTCTTCACCAGCGCCGAGGCGAACTTGGTGTCGGTCAGGCCCGGCAGCAGGGCGTTGCAGCGAATGCCGAACTGCGCGCACTCCTTGGCGAACACTTTGGTCATGTTGATGACTGCTGCCTTGGTCACCGAATAGATGCCCTGGAATAGCCCGGGGGAGACGCCATTGATCGAGGCCACGTTGATGATGCTGCCGCCGCCGTGCTCGCGCATCAGCTTGCCGGCCTCCACCGACATGAAGAAGTAGCCGCGGATATTCACGTCCACGGTCTTCTGGAAGGCGCCTGGGTCGGTGTCCAGCACGTTGCAGAACTGCGGGTTGGTGGCGGCGTTGTTGACCAGGATGTCGAGGCGGCCGAACTGCTCGCGGATGCCAGCGAACACCTGCTGGATCTGCTCCATCTCGCCGATGTGGCAGGCCACCGGGGTGGCCTTGCCGCCCGCGGCGATGATGGCCTCGGCCACTTGCTGGCAGCCTTCGAGCTTGCGGCTGGAGACGATCACATGGGCACCTTGCTGGGCCAGCAGGTGGGCGATGGCCTCGCCGATGCCGCGGCTGGCGCCGGAAACGAAGGCGACTTTGCCGTCGAGGTCGAACAGGTGGGTCTTGGACATGCCGGTTTTCCTTGTTGTGGGCGTTGCCAGGGTTACAGGGCGGACTTGCCGATCAGTTGCAGGCTCATCTGCTCCAGCAGGCGGTTCATGTGGATGAACTGGGCGAAGCGTTTATCCTGGGTTTGGCCGTGGAAGAAGCGGTAGTAGATCTGCTGGACGATGCCGGCCAGGCGGAACAGGCCGTAGCAGTAGTAGAAGTCGAAATTGTCGATGCGAATGCCCGCGCATTCGGCGTAATGCGCGACGAACTGCTGGCGGGTGAGCATGCCGGGGGCGTTGCTGGGCTGGCGGCGCATCAGCTGCACCGGGGCCGGGTCGCCGGCCTCGATCCAGTAGGCCAGGCTGTTGCCCAGGTCCATCAGCGGGTCGCCGATGGTCGCCATCTCCCAGTCCAGCACGCCGATGATGCGCATGGGGTTGGCGCTGTCGAGGATGACGTTGTCGAAGCGGTAGTCGTTGTGCACGATGCCGGGGTGCGGGTGGTCGGCGGGCATCTTTTCGCGCAGCCAGGCGATCACTTGCTCCCAGCGCGGTGCATCCGGGGTCAGGGCTTTTTCATAGCGCGTGGCCCAGCCTTCGACCTGCCGTTGCACGTAGCCTTCGGGCTTGCCCAGGTCGGCCAGGCCGCAGGCGTTGTAGTCTACCTGGTGCAACTCGACCATGCGTTCGATGAAGCTCTTGCACAGCGCCCCGGTGCGCTGGGCGTCGAGGCCCAGTTCGGCGGGGATGTCCGAGCGCAGGATGATGCCCTTGACCCGTTCCATCACGTAGAACTCGCTGCCGATCAGGCTTTCGTCAGTGCAGTGGGCATAGGCCTTGGGGCAGTAGGGGAAGCCTGCGTTGAGCTGGTTGAGGATACGAAACTCGCGGCCCATGTCGTGGGCCGACTTGGCTTTTTGCCCGAACGGTGGGCGGCGCAGCACGAACTCGCGGTCCGGGTAGGCCACCAGGTAGGTGAGGTTCGACGCACCGCCCGGAAACTGGCTGATGGTGGCCGTGCCGGCAAGGCCTGGGATGTGGCTTTTAAGATAAGGGTCGATGACGCCGGCATCGAGTTCTTCGCCGGGGCGTACCTGGGTGGATTGGTCGGTGAGCGTCATGCGATTTCCTTATGATCTGTAGCAAGGACTATTGGCTAATCTAATTTCCTGCTGTTGCTGGTACAAGCGTGCCAATGGCTTATTGGCCGGCGTGTTGCCAGTGGATCAACGGCCTTGATGGCAGGCGTGAGCCACACTGTGTAGGAGCCGGTTGCCGGCGATAGGGCCTGATGCCCCGGCACATTTCATCGGCCAAAAAAAACCGAAGCACTCAAGGCTTCGGTTTTTCGCATCGCAATCAGCAGCGCCGATCAGGACGGGAACAGTTCGCTGAGTTTCATCGACAGCATCATGTCCCCTTCGACGCGCAGTTTGCCGCCCATGAAGGCCTGCATGCCGTCGGTCTCGCCGCTGACGATGCCCTTGAGGGTTTCGCTGTCCATTACCAGGGTGCAGTTGGCGTCTGGGTTCTCGCCTTCCTGCAGGTCGCAGGTGCCGTCCTTGACGATCAGCGCGTACTGCTTGCCTTCGTCGGTGATGTTGAAGCCGAACACCAGGTCCAGGCCTTCGGCAGCGGCTGGGTTGAACTTCTCTTGCATCTTCTTCACGGCATCAGCTACGGAGGTCATGGCGCATTCCTTATAGAGTGATATTCGCGTCCCACAGGGACAAACAGGCCGGGCTCATCGGTAGGTGATGAGCTCCGGCGCCCTCAACAGTTGCACATGGGCTTGGCTGTTGAAGGAAGCCAGGGCCACGTCGCGGCCACGGAACTTCAAGTGGCTGAGCGACGTGTTGATGATCTGCCAGTTCAGGGCGAAGGCCTGGGCCGGCGTGATTGCGGTGGTGAGGTGGAGCAGGGCGGCGATGGTGCCACCGGAGGTGAACAGGGCGATGTCGTCGCCGCTGGCGGCACTTGCCAGCAAGCGTTGCAGGCCGGCGCCAACCCGGCCGGTGAAGGCCTGCCAGGTTTCCAGGTGGGCGTCGTCGGCATGCTCGCCTGCGTGCCAGCGCTGCACCATCAGCGCAAACAGGCGCTGGAACTCGCTGCGGTGCTGGGCACCGTTGCGCAATATATGCAGGGCTTCGGGCTCGTCCGGCAGCAGGCCAGGCAGCAGGGCACGGATCACACCGTCAGCGTCAAACTCGTTGAATGCAGGGTCGGTCTCTATGGCAGGTACGTCGACGCCTTGCTCGTTCATGGCGTGCAGCGCCAGGCGGGCAGTATCCTGCTGGCGGCGCAGGGTGCCGGCCAGGCAACGGTCGAAACGCAGGCCGAGCCGGGCCAGGTGTTCACCCAGTGCCACGCTCTGGCGTTCGCCTACGGGCGACAGCACGTCGTAGTTGTCGGTACCGAAGGAGGCTTGGCCATGTCGGATCAGGTAGAGGTTGCCCACGGTAAGGTCCGGCCCGGTTGGAGTTGCTGCGAGGGTAGGATGCCCCAGGCAGGCTGTCAACGAAAAACATACAAGCGTTTGAAAAGCTTGTTTGAACTGTGTTGCCGGCGTTTTCCCTGGCTGGCAGAGGGGTTTGCGCATCGGTATGCTTGGCTACGTTTCGCGCCCGAGGGGCGCTGGTCTATCAAGGAGTCAATGTGGAGTTTCTTGCCGAATACGCAAGCTTTCTCGCCAAAACCGCCACTTTGGTGATCGCCATCCTGGTGGTGCTGTCGGCCATCGCCGGCCTTCGCGGCAACCGCCGGCGCAAACCGGGCGGGCAGTTGCAGGTCACCCGGCTGAACGAGTTCTATAAAGAGCTGCGCGAGCGCCTGGAATCGGGCCTGTTCGACAAGGCCGAGCTCAAGGCCCTGCGCAAGCAGCAGGCAAAGGCAGAAAAGCAGAAGAAGAAAAAGCCCGAAGACAAGGGCCGGGTGTTCGTGCTCGACTTCGATGGCGACATCAAGGCCTCGGCCACCGAAAGCCTGCGTAACGAAATCACCGCACTGCTCACCCTTGCCACCTCTCGCGACGAAGTGGTACTGCGCCTCGAAAGCGGCGGTGGCATGGTGCACAGTTACGGCCTGGCTGCCTCGCAGCTGGCACGCATCCGCGAAGCCGGCATCCCGCTGACCATCTGCATCGACAAGGTCGCTGCCAGCGGCGGCTACATGATGGCCTGCATCGGCGAGAAAATCGTCAGCGCGCCGTTTGCCGTGCTTGGCTCCATCGGAGTGGTGGCGCAGATACCCAACGTCAACCGCCTGCTGAAAAAGCACGACATCGACTTTGAGGTGATCACCGCCGGCGAGTACAAGCGCACCCTGACCGTGTTTGGCGAAAACACTGAAAAGGGCCGGGAGAAGTTCCAGGAAGACCTGGACATCACCCACCAGCTGTTCAAGGACTTCGTTGCCCGTTACCGCCCGCAGTTGCATATCGACGAGGTGGCCACCGGCGAAGTCTGGCTGGGTGTAGCCGCACTCAACCGCCAACTGGTGGACGAGCTGGGCACCAGCGACGAGTACCTGAGCCGCCGCGCCCGCGACGCCAGCCTGTTCCACCTGCGCTACGCCGAACGCAAGAGCCTGCAGGAGCGCATTGGCGTCGCTGCCAGCGGCGCGGTGGAGAACACCTTGGTGAGTTTGTGGAGCAAACTCGGGCGGTTGCGCTAACACCTTGAACCCCTTGAAGATTTTTTTCTTGAAGGGGGTTGCAAGGTGCATCGAATGCCGACATAATGGCGTCCATCGAAACGCAGCTAGCTTGAAAAAGCCTAGCGGTTTCAAGGAGATAGCGAAAGCTGACTCCGAACTTTGAGGCCGAGTAGCAAAGTGGTTATGCTCCGGATTGCAAATCCGTCTACGCCGGTTCGATTCCGACCTCGGCCTCCACTATTCGAAAGCCCCGCAGATTAACGTCTGCGGGGTTTTTCTTTGGGCGCTGAAAACCCAATCGCCAACCAATACGCATTCAAGGTGCCGACACCCCCAGCAGACGTCGCCTTACCTCCAGCGCTATGGCACCGTAGCCTTTCCCTGTACCTCGCTTTGACAGCGAGAGATCCTGCTCGGCAGAAACATCCTCCCACTGCTCCACCGCTAAAAGCGTGTGGTGCTGATGTCGGTATCGAGTTCGAAGTCGATGAATTGCTCATGCTGCGTCAGCAGCCGCCCGGCCAGTCGTGCCATGCCGGGGAAGTCTACGTCCAGAGTCAGAACAATGCTGCCTGACCAGCACACGCCCTGGCTTTCTGCGTACTGGGCCAGGCAGGGGGGAACACCCTGTTCGCGCCAGGCTTTGGCGGAAGACGTGATGAAATGTGCAGTGAGCGCATTTTGCTCCTGCACATTCAATTGGCGCTTCTTCAATAGCCTGTTGATATCCATGGTATCCCCCCTTGGCCGGGGTTGACGTCATCTGCCCGGCCCACACGCCCCGTCAAAACCGCTGCGCCTCTACGGCATCACGATCTTGTACTCGGCAAGCTTGGCCTGTTGCTTTTCACCCACGAACTTCTTGTTGGCCATCTTCGAAAACCGGGTGAAATCGGCCTTGGCGTCTTCCTTGTTACCCAGGTGGTCATAGGCAACGCCGCGAGCATAGAAGGCCCAGGCATAGTCCGGCTGGCGCTGCAGGCCGGTACTGAAGGCTTCTGCCGCTTCCCGGTATTGCCCAAGGTCGGTTAGCGCCAAACCCAGGTGATAGTAGGTCGGCATGTGGAAGCCAGTGCCCTTGCCGGCTTCGCCCAACCCGTTGTCGAGGTTGTGTTGCACCAGTTCCAGGGCTTTTTGCGGGTTGCCGGCGTCGCGGTACATGGCGCTCAGGTCCAGGTAGGCCCGCGGTTCAGGTGTACCGAACTGCATGGACTTTTCCTGCGCGGCCACGGCCTCGGGGTAGCGCTTGAGCTGGCTGTAGGCGTCGGCCTGCACCAGATGGATCACCCGTTCCAGCTTGGCAGGCAGGGTGTTCTTCTGCAGGCACAGATCGCCTTCCTGCAGCACCAGGGAGTAATCGGCGGCTTTGGATGCCTTGAGCTGATTGGAGCAGTGGGCCAGGTTGGCTCTTTGCGGGTTCTGCATGCCTGCACATCCTGCGAGGATGGCTGAGCAGGCGATCAGCGTGGGCCAGTGAGCATTCATCAGAGGCGTCCTTGTCAGTCGAGCAGGTGGGCATTGAGGTCTGGGCGGTAGACCTGCAGCAGCGGCGCGGTCACGGTGCCTTGCAGCGAGCAGAACACGGTGGTGTGCCCTGCCAGCGGTGGGGTGCTGTCGCCGGCGTCGACCATCAGCACGCGGTCGACGAAACCGAACGGCGTGGCGACGCCGGGGCCGGTCAGGCCCTCGGTGCGCCATTGCCCGATCGGGTCACCGACGCGACGAATTTCGGCGCGGGTGGTGGTCTTGCCCTGGCTGACCAAACGTTGCGAGTCAACGATCAGCGGTTTGAGCTTGGCGGCTACCTCTTGCGGCGCGCCATCGGCCACGAACCCCCAGAACAGGAAGTTGCCGATATCCTTGATGGTCTGGGCCTGGTTGTAGTAACCGATCAACGGTACGCCGTTGACGATCAGCGGCTTTTCGAAGTGCTGGTAGGTGCCACCTTCCTGCAGCGGGCTCATGATCGTCGGCGCCTTTACCGGGCCGTAGTCGCTCAGGCGCAAGGTGCCTGCGGGCAGGCGCGCATCGCGCAGGCTCCGGAAGAACTGCGCATCGCAGCGGGAGAATTCGGTCAGCAACTCTTCGGGGGTGCTGACGGTGCGGGCCGGGGCTGCGCAGGTAACACCTGCGGCAAGCAACGCCACACCGGCAAGAAGGGAGCGGAACATGTGAGTCATCCGTGAAGGGGGAGCAAGGTTTTCGGCAGAGATGTCGAAAGCTTTATAGGGGGAGGTGCTGGCGTAACGGCTGGCGCCGCCAGGCGCGCCCAAGCTGCAGGCAAAAGAAAACCCGCCAACAGGGAGCTGGCGGGTTGAACAGAACGTATCGAAGCCAGGCCAGTCTGCCTTCACCAATGTCAGAATTTCGTGAAAGCTGCCGGCCCCGGCCCTCAATAACCGTTACTGAATTTGTCATCGATCTTGTGCCTCAGGCGTGGCCGTTTTGCACTAATTGTGGGCCAGCTCCAGCTGGCTGATCACGCACACCGACCCCTCATCAGGCGGTGTGGTCTCACTGTAATCCACCTGGTTGTACACCCCACCATGGAAGTTGAACGTACGCGCATTCCAGCTGGCGGCCATCTGCAGCGGCCCGGAACCTGCTGTGCGACCGTTGCAGGTGGCAGTCACCGTGGCCACGCCGGCAGAGGTGGTCTCGATCGTGATGTCGAACGGCGCGCCCAGCGGCACTTCAGTCAGCACATTGGCGTTGAGCGGGGTCACCTGGTTGAAGTCCTGGCGAAAGCCCAGGGTGATCTTGCCGTTGTTCCAGAACACCTTGATCACCGGGCTGTCGTCGTCCTTCACGTGCATCTGTGAAATCACCACTTTTTTCGCGGCGTTGACCTTCTCCAGCACCATGCGCTGGTGGTTGCGGTGGCGGGCGGCGCTGCCCAGCGCCCAGTACACGGCCTCTTTCCATTCGCAGCGGGTGCGATGGGTGCTTTTGCTCGAAGCGCCCTTGGTCGGGGCACTCAGTCGTACCGAACCGTCGCTCAGGCGGCTTACCACATTGCTGAGGGTGGCCAGCGCTTTGGCACCGGTGACTTCCAGGGCCACCGGGTTGGTCGGTGATTTCGGCACCGGGGTGGTGATGATGAGGTTGTCGATATTCACAGCCATTTCGCTTTCTCCTTGAAGAAAAAACAGGTCCTGCACCTGTGCGATCCAAACAAGCGGGAGCAAAGTTCAAGGCAATGGACGAGGAGCAAAAAAAAGCCCGCCAGGGGAGGGCGGGCAAAGGACGTATTGAAGGGAGAGCCTCAAGGCTGCGCCTTGTCGGTTAAGTGAGGGTTAACGCTGCTGGCCATTGACCGCCGGCGAACATGGGCCTATACAGGCACGCCTGTAGAAGTGGAGCCTGTGATGCACGACGAAGACGACCTGCACGAGCCCGAGCACGATCACCTGCTCGACCCTGAATTCCATGACGGCTACGACCCCGAAGCCGACGCCTACGGCGCGTTGGACGAGGTCGAGGAAGACGAAGAACTGCAGGATGATTTTGACGACGAAGACGACGAGCACCCGGCCTGGCACGACGACTGCGACGATTGACGCCGCAGTCGCCAATCCTGCATCAGCCCTTGTCCAGGGAGAAACGCCCAGGCCCGGAAACGGCCAGAGCCAGTAGCCCGCCGATAATGCTGAGGTTTTTCAGGAACTGGGTCATGTTGGCGCTGCGCTCAGGGTCGACCATGTTCCAGAACGGGTGGCCGATCAGTGCGGTGCCCAGCACGAACAGGGCGAACAGCAGCGCCAGTGGCCGCGTATAGAAACCCAGGATCAGCAAGATGCCGACCACGAACTCCATGATCACCGCCACTGCGGCGGCCAGGGTCGGCACGGGTGCGCCGAGGGAGGTCATGTAGCCGACCGTGCCCTCAAAGCCGGTCAGCTTGCCCCAGCCGGCAAGCACGAACAAAATCATCAGCAGAACGCGGGCGAGTAGCAGGATTATGTCGCGTTGCCCTTCGAGCAGTGCGTGGCGCATGGTGGCGCTCCGGTGGACGGTGACACTGTCCACTCTAGCAGCTGAATGGCGGATTTCCGGCGGGCAAGAAAAAGGCGCCGCAAGGGCGCCTTCAACGACAATAATTTGGTGCGAGTGGCGGGACTCGAACCCGCAAGGCTCACGCCGACAGATTTTAAGTCTGCTGTGTATACCAATTCCACCACACTCGCACGTTTGAACGCCCAGGCTTCGATAACATAAGGCCTTTGCAATCAAGCGCGCTTTATAACCTATTGATATACAAGCGTCAATCAGCCAGCAGCATCAGGGGGTGTGATGGTGTTGGCCAGCTCGCGCATGGTGCCGGCCGAGTTGCGCAGCCCTTGGGCGTGTTCATCGAGCACGGGCGCCTCGGCTTTGTGGATGGAGTGGCGCAGGTAGCGGGCGTGCCCGTCGAGGGCTTCGGACAACAGGTCGAGGTCACTGGCGGTGCGCAGCAGATCGGCCTGCAACCCTTGCATGCGGGGGTTCGATGGCATGGGACGTCCTTGTGGTGGGCGGTGCCGGCCCACTATAGGGAAAATGTACGCGGGCGACCATGCCCTGGGCTGTCGATAGTCGCGGTGCCGGCAGCACTTTATGACTACGCTCAGTATGTCCTTTTGCGGTACTTGTGGAGCTCCCATGGTTTCAGCGGACCGCCCCGCCGATTCCGTCATGCCTGAAGCGCGCTATGAGCAGCTGGTCCAGGCCGTGGTGGACTACGCGATCTACATGCTCGACCCCACCGGTCTCGTGGTGTCGTGGAACGCCGGTGCCCAGCGCATCAAGGGTTACCGCGCCGACGAGGTGATCGGCCGGCACTTTTCGCTGTTTTTCACCGAGCAGGATTGCGCCGACGGCCGCCCGGCCAGGCTGTTACACCAGGCGCTGGAGCAGGGCGTGTCCCAGGACGAGGGCTGGCGGGTGCGCAAGGATGGCACGCAGTTCTGGGCCCTGGCGGCGCTGGATGTGATTCGCGACGAGCAGGGCAAGGTGATCGGCCTGGCCAAGGTCACCCGCGATATCACCGACCGGCGCGAGTCGGCGTTGCAGCTCGATGCCATGCGCGCGCAGCTGTTCCAGGCGCAAAAGCTCGAAGCACTGGGGCAACTGACCGGGGGCCTTGCCCATGACTTCAACAACCTGCTGACCATCATCCTCAGCTCTGCGCGGTTGGCGGCCTCCAGCCAGGACCCGGCACGTACTCGGCGGCTGCTTGAGCACATCCTCGATGCCGGCCAGCGGGGCACCGAGCTGACCCAGCAACTGCTCAGCTTTGCACGCCATCGGCAGTTGACCGAGGCGCGTATAGCCCCGGCGGCGGTGGTCAAGTCTACCCGCAGCCTGCTGGAGCATGCCTTGCCCCGCGATATCGAGCTGCTTGAAAACGTCCATCCAGCCCTGCCGATGATCGAGGTCGACGCCGGGCAACTGCAGATGGTGTTGCTCAACCTGATGTTCAACGCCCGCGATGCCATCCCCGAGAAGGGGCAGATCCGCCTGCGGGTGGAGCAGGTGCAACTGGCCGGCGAAGTAGAAGGTTTGCATGGCGATTTCGTGTGTTTTGCCGTACATGACAATGGCCAGGGCATCGACCCGCTGGTGCTGCCGCGCATCTTCGAACCCTTTTTCACCACCAAGGCTTTTGGTAAAGGCACCGGCCTGGGCCTGAGCCAGGTTTACGGTTTTGTCAAACAGAGCAACGGCGCCATCTGCGTCAGCAGCCAGCCGGGGGAGGGCACTTGCATGAGCCTCTACCTGCCGGCCTGCCCCGATGCCAACCCGACGGACGGATAGATTGCCATGGTTGAACAACTCAAGCGCCTGCGCACCGGTATTCAGGGGCTCGACGCCCTGCTCAAGGGCGGCCTGGTGGTGGGGGCGTCCTATATCGTCCAAGGCCACCCCGGCTCGGGCAAGACCATCCTTGCCAACCAACTGGCCTGCAACCACGCGCGCGAAGGCGGGCGGGTGCTGGTGGCGACCTTGCTCAGCGAATCCCACGAGCGCTTGTTCCAGTACCTGTCGACCTTGAGCTTTTTCGACCGCCAGCAGGTGGGCGATACCATCCAGTTCGTCAGTGCCTTCGACACCCTCGAACAGGATGGGTTGGATGCCGTGGTACGCCTGTTGCGCCGGGAAATCGCCCGGCATCAGGCCTCATTATTGATCGTCGACGGTTTGCTCAACGCGCGCACCCGCGCGCCCACCAGCCTGGACACCAAGAAGTTCGTGTCCGAATTGCAGGGGCACGCCGCCTTTGCCGGCTGCACGGTGATGCTGCTGACCAGTGCCCGGCTGGAGGAGGGCAGCCCGGAGCACACCATGGTCGACGGGGTGATCGAGCTCAGCGAACACCTGGTTGGCAACACCGCCGTACGCCATGTGCAGTTGCGCAAAACCCGCGGCAGCGCTGCGCTATCGGGGCGTCACGAATGCCTGATCGGTGAGGATGGCCTGCAGGTGTTTCCACGCCTGGAGTCGCTGTACAGCCACCCCAGCCAACCTGGCGGGCAGACGCTCGACAAGGTGGGCACCGGCGTGCCCGACCTGGACCGCATGCTCGGTGGCGGCCTGGCCCAAGGCTCGGTGAGCCTGCTAATGGGGCCGTCCGGGGTCGGTAAAACCGCACTGGGCCTCGCCTTTTTGGCGGCCTCCAGCGAAGTGTCGCCCGGGCTGCATTTTGGCTTCTACGAAACCCCGGCGCGGCTGCGGCTGAAGGCGCAGGCTTTGGGGCTTGGCCTGGCTGAGTTGGAGCGCAGCGGCGCCGTGCAATTGTGCTGGCAGCCCACCACCGAAGGCTTGCTCGACCAGGTGGGCGCACGCCTGCTGGAGCAGGTGCAGGCCTCGGGGGCCAAGCGCGTGGTCATCGACAGTTTGGGCGCCTTTGGCCGGTTGGCGCTGGACCCGCCACGCCTGAATGCGTTCTTCCGCGCCCTGGCCGGCGAGTTGCGGGCGCGGGATGTGACCGTGCTGCTGACCTGGGAAATGCGCGATATTTTCGGCGCCGAGATCACTGCGCCGGCGCCGGACCTCTCGAGCATCGTCGACAATCTGGTCCTGCTGCGCCTGGCCGAGCTCGAAGCACGTCTGCATCGGGTGTTGTCGATCGTCAAGGTACGCGACAGCGACCATGACCCGTCCCTGCAGGCACTTTACCTGGGCGCCGGGGGCATAACCCTCAGGCCCGCCTTCGAGGGCTCCGCCGGGGTGCTCAGCGGGACGGCGATTCCCAAAGGGGACCGCTGACGGGACAGGGCCATGAACACCATCCTGATCGTCGATGACGAATACCTGATTGCCGACATCCTTGGTTTTGCCCTGGAGGATGAAGGTTACCTGGTGGAAAAGGCCAGCAACGGGCGCAAGGCGCTGGATACCCTGCAGGAAAAGCATGTGGACCTGGTGATCACCGACTACATGATGCCGGTGCTAAATGGCGAGGAGCTGGCGCGGGCAATACGTGACGCGCCGCTGCTCGAGCACCTGCCGGTGATTCTCATGAGTGGCGCACAGGCAAACCAGGCGACCCCCGGGCTGTTCGCTGCCGCGTTCGACAAGCCATTCGACATGGACAGGATGATCGCCAAGGTGCGCGAATTGCTGGGCACCTGAGGTTCAGGAGGGCTCCCCGCATGGGCGGGCATTCGATCAGACGCGTCCGTGCGGCTCTATGCGTTGGCTGACAGCTTATTGGTCGTGCTTTTCCGGTGCCGGGCTGCCCGCCTGGATACGCTTGAAAATCTCTTCACGGTGCACTTGTACATCTTTCGGTGCATCGATACCGATCCTCACTTGCATCCCCTTGACGCCCAGAATGGTGACCTTGATGTCATCGTTGATGACGATGCTTTCGCCAACCTTGCGGGTGAGTATCAGCATGTAGTTCTCCTTGGTAATGTAGAAAACCGCGAGGCCTTTGCCCTGCGGCGGGAGCCTGTCCCTCTTCCTTCTCATTAAAGACGCTTTCGGCGGTTAGTAATTCCCCGGCAGACAAATTCTGTTGCGTGTCTTCTTTTGCAGGTGCCGATGAAAGTCGCAGTGATTCATCGGCGAAGGTGCTCGGTGGCAAGGATAGGGGGAATGGCCGGATATGGGAAATTTCCTTGCGTGATGGGGTAAATAGTTGGTTTCAATCAACGTTACGGCGCCAGTTCTTGTAAGAATCGAAGCAGCGCCACCTCGTCCGCCTCCAGCCCCTTGCGTTGACGGGCACGCGGCAGCAAGCCCAGGCGTCCGAGGTGGTAGTGCTCCAGCACGGCGGGGTGGATGTAGCAGCGCCGGCACACGGCTGGCGTATTGCCCAGCCGCGCTGCCACCTGGCGCACGATGCCCGCAGCCTGGCGCCGGGCCTCGCTGTCCGGCTCCCAGGCCAGCGGCCGCAGCAGGCTCAGCGCCAGGCTGCTGCCGGCCCAGGTGCGGTAGTCCTTGGCAGTGAAGTCGGCACCGGTCAGTTGCTGGAGGAACTGGTTGACCTCGGTGGAGCCGATGCTGTGGCGCTGGCCGTCGGCATCCAGGTACTGGAACAGCGCCTGGCCGGGCAGCTCCATGCAGCGCTTGAGCAAGGCCGCCAGGCGCCGGTCGCGCAGGGTGACGTCGTGCTCGACACCGCGCTTGCCGCGGAACTGGAAGCGGATGGTACTGCCCTGCACCTTGACGTGACGGTTGTTCAGGGTGGTCAGGCCGTAGGAGCGGTTGTCGCGCAGGTAGCGGCGGTTGCCGATGCGGATCAGGGTGCTGTCGAGCAGGCTGATCACCAGCGCCATGACTTTCTCCCGGTCCAGCCCCGGGCGTGCCAGGTGCGCTTCCAGTTGCCTGCGCAGGCCCGGCAGAGCTTGGGCGAAGGCCAGCATGCGCCCGTACTTGTGGTCATCGCGCAGCTCGCGCCACTGCGCGTGGTAACGGTACTGCTTGCGCCCGCGGGCATCGCGGCCGGTGGCCTGCAGGTGGCCCTGCGGGTCAGCGCAGATCCACACCTCGGTGTAGGCCGGCGGGATCGCCAGCGCGGCAATGCGCGCCAGGGTATCGGCGTCGCGGATGCGCGCGCCTTCGGCATCGAAATAGTGAAAACGGTCACGCCAGCGGCGGCGACTGAATCCGGGCAGGGTGTCGTCTACATAATGAAGGCTGGCAGGCAGCGGGCAGTCGCTCATCGGCGCGGTCCCTCGAGTGGCTCTGCTCAATGGACAACGCCTGCTGCCTGGTTACTCAGCCCAAGAGCGCCACCGACTTGATCTGTGCCCACAGCGCCTGGCCGGGCCGTACCCCAAGCTGCTCTGCCGAATAGCGGGTGATGCGCGCCAGCAGTGCATTGCCGCTGGCCTCCAGGCTCACCAGCACGTGGGCCGGGTTGTCGGCGGCGCGGCACTCGCGCACCCGCACCGGCAGGCGGTTGAGGATGCTCGAGGCGCTGTCGGCGGCCAGCGCCAGGCTTACGTCACGGGCCTGTACCTTGAGCCGCAGGGCGCTGCCCACGTGCAGATCGGGGTGGGCGATGCGCAGCAACGGGCCTTCACCACCGGGCAGGCGCAGGTCGAACAGCCCGTAATGCGGATCGTGTCCGACCACCACGCCTTCGAGCACTACACCTGCGTCCTCGCCCTGGGCCAGCGACAGGTCCAGGCGCGCCAGGGTCTGGCTGATCGGGCCGCTGGCCATGGCCTTGCCATGCTCCAGCAACACCAGGTGGTCGGCCAGCCGCGCCACTTCATCCTGTGAGTGGCTGACGTACACCAGCGGAATGTCCAGCTCGTCGTGCAGGCGCTCCAGGTACGGCAGGATTTCGCGCTTGCGCGCGCTGTCCAGCGCGGCCAGTGGCTCGTCCATCAGCAGCAGCCGCGGGCTGCTGAGCAAGGCCCGGGCGATGCCCACACGCTGTGCCTCACCGCCGGACAAGGTGGCCGGCTTGCGTTCGAGCAGGTGGCCGATGCCCAGCAGCTGGCAGGCCTGGTCCTGGCTGATCTTGCGTTCGTTGGGCGCAATGCGCCGCCAGCCGAACTCCAGGTTGCCGCGCACCGACAGGTGCGGGAACAGGCTGGCTTCTTGGAACACGTAGCCCACCGGGCGCTTGTGCGGGGCGATGAACAGGCCGTTGGCGCTGTCTTCCCAGACTTCGCCGTTGACCTCGATGTAGGCACTGGCCGCGCGTTCAAGCCCGGCCAGGCAGCGCAGGCAGGAGGTCTTGCCGGAGCCGGAGTGGCCGAACAACGCGCTGATGCCGCGCCCGGGCAACTGCAGGTCGACGTCCAGGGTGAAGTCGTCGCGCGCCAGTTTCAGGCGCGCCTGTATCGATGCACTCATCTCAGCTCCAGCCAGCCTTGCCACGGCGGCCAGCGTAGAGCATCAGCAGCACCAGGAAGGAGAACACCAGCATTGCCCCGGCCAGCCAGTGGGCCTGGGCGTATTCCATGGCCTCGACGTGATCGAAGATCTGTACCGAGACCACGCGTGTCTTGTCGGGGATGTTGCCACCGATCATCAGCACCACGCCGAACTCGCCCACGGTGTGGGCAAAACCGAGGATGCTGGCGGTGATGAAACCGGGCCGGGCCAGCGGCAGCACCACATGGACGAAGGTGTCCCAGGGGCTGGCACGCAGGGTGGCAGCCACTTCCAGCGGGCGCTGGCCGATGGCGCCGAAGGCGTTTTGCAGCGGTTGCACCACGAAAGGCATGGAGTACACCACCGAGCCAATCACCAGCCCCGTGAAGCTGAACACCACCGTGCCCAGGCCCAGAGCCTGCAGCCCCTGGCCGATCCAGCCATGGGGCCCCAGGGCCAGCAGCAGGTAAAAGCCGATCACCGTCGGTGGCAGCACCAGAGGCAGGGCCACCACCGCACCGATCGGCCCGCGCAGCCAGGAGCGGGTACGCGCCAGCCACCAGGCGATGGGCGTGCCCACCACCAGCAGAATGGCAGTGGTAAGGCTGGCCAGTTTGATGGTCAGCCAGACCGCACCCAGGTCACTGGCATCCAGCGGCATCAGATTTCATAACCGTACGACTTGATCACCGCAGCGGCTTTCGGGCCTTTGAGGTATTCGACCAGGGCTTTTGCGGCAGGGTTGTCCTTGCCCTTGTTGAGGATGACGGCGTCCTGGCGGATCGGGTCGTGCAGGCTGGACGGTACGATCCATG
Source organism: Pseudomonas xanthosomatis (assembly GCF_019139835.1). Lineage (NCBI taxonomy): Bacteria > Pseudomonadati > Pseudomonadota > Gammaproteobacteria > Pseudomonadales > Pseudomonadaceae > Pseudomonas > Pseudomonas xanthosomatis. The sequence continues at coordinate 3,121,017 of NZ_CP077075.1, forward strand.
CCGAGCCTTCGCTGACCTTGCCGTCCTTGTAGATCTGCGACAGGGCGACGAAGCCCAGTTCGGCATTGCCGGTGGAGACGAACTGGAAGGCCTGGGTGATGTTCTGCCCTTCGACGATCTTGGCTTTGGTGGCCTCGGCCAGCTTCAGCTTGTCCAGCACCTGGGTGGCGGCCAGGCCGTAGGGGGCAGCTTTCGGGTTGGCGATGGACAGGTGCTTGAACTCGTTCTTCTTCAGCACGTCGCCCTTGGCGTCAACGTAGCCAGGCTTGGCCGACCACAGGGCCAGGGTGCCGATGGCGTAGGTGAAGCGCGAACCTGCAACGATCTCTTTTTCCTGCTCAAGCTTGGCCGGGGTGGTGTCGTCGGCAGCCAGGAACACTTCGAACGGCGCGCCGTTCTTGATCTGTGCGTAGAACTGGCCGGTGGCGCCGTAGGCGGCGACCAGCTTGTGGCCGGTATCTTTCTCGAAGTCCTTGGCGATGGCCTGGATGGGCGCGGTGAAGTTGGCGGCTACCGCAACCTGTACTTCATCGGCCCAGGCGCTGTTGAGGGAGATCAGGCTGGCCAGGGCAGTGGCGGCCAGGTGGGGCAGGCGAATACGCATGAAGCAGGCTCCTTGTGGGCGGGTTATCGTTATGTATCTTAATATATAGCGATAAGCCATCCGTCTGGAAGGGGAGAATGCCCGATAGGGCCTCATCGCCCGCACCCGGCCCTTACACTGCCCCGGTAGGAGCCGACTTGCCGGCGATAGGGCCAGCGGCCATTTCAGCAATCTCCCGGGTCAATTCCCCGGCTCCCATCTGCCGCCCCAGCCGCAATCCCTGGCCAGCCCACATATTGCTGAACTCACTGCTGCCCCGGGCCTCGCTGATCGCCCGCAGCGGCATCAGCGCGCCGCCGGCCAAAGGGAAGCGCGGCGCCAGCGGGCTCATCGGCCCCAGTTCGCGCATGATGCGGTTGTTGATGCCACGGGCCGGCCGGCCGGTGAACAGGTTGGTCAATGCGGTATCGCTGGCCGGTGCACTGTCCAGCGCCCGGCGGTGGGCCGGCGACACCTTGGCCTCGGGGCAGAACAGGTAGGCAGTGCCGATCTGCACCGCCGAGGCGCCCAGGGCCAGTGCAGCGCGCAGCCCGCGATAATCGCCGATGCCGCCTGCGGCGATCACCGGCAGGCCCACCGCATCGGCGATCTGCGGTACCAGGGCGAAGGTGCCGACCTGGCTGGTTATGTCGTCACTCAGGAACATGCCGCGGTGGCCACCGGCCTCCAGGCCCATGGCGATGATCGCATCACAGCCGTGGCGCTCCAGCCACAGCGCTTCTTGCACCGTGGTGGCACTGGACAGCACCTTGGCGCCGCTGGCCTTGACCCGTTGCAGCAAGCCGGCCTCGGGCAGGCCGAAGTGGAAGCTGACCACCTCGGGGCGCAGCGCTTCTACCAGCTGGCAGGCCTGCTCGTCGAACGGCGCGCGGTTGGATACCGGCGTCGGCGCCTGGTAGTCGGCGCCGAGTTCGTCGTAGTAGGGCTTTAGCGCCTGCTTCCAGCGCGCATCGCGCTCAGGCTCCGGGGACGGTGGTTGGTGGCAGAAGAAGTTCAGGTTCAGCGGGCCCTGGCAGGCGCTGCGAAAGGCCGCGATCTCGCCTCGCAGTTGCGCTTCGCTGAGCATGGCGCAGGGCAGGGCGCCCAGGCCGCCGGCATTACCGACGGCAATCGCCATGGCCGAGCCGCTGGCGCCGGCCATGGGCGCCTGGAGGATGGGCAACTCGATGTTCAGCAAGTCGAGGATGCGGCGGTCTTGCCAGGTGCTCATGGGCGACTCCTTGAGTGCGGCGGGTATTTACAGCGCTTTGCTGACCTGGATGTCGCTGATCTTCTCGGCGTCATCGCCGTGGATCTTGCGCAGGGCGTCCTGGGCCTGTTCCAGCGATGCGTCGGGCATCAGCGCGAAATCCCAGCGGCGCTGGCCGTCGAGCTTGTATTTGATGACGTACTTGGTGGTCTGGGTCATGCAGGTTTCATCCGAGTTTCGACGACGAGCGACGAATGATCTTGATCTTGTAGGTGGAAGCGGGCTTGCGGGTCACCGAAATCGGCCGTGTGGTCACGGTGTCGATGGTGATGTTCCAGAAGCCGGTGCTGGGCACGTTGATCTTCGCCGGCAGTTTGTCGAAGTGGCCGCCGTGGTAGGTGTGGCGGCCGCCGTTCTTGAAGCTGCGGAAGTTGGCGTCGTTCATCAGGCGGATATTGCAGCGCTGGGAGCCCTCGACGACGACGATGTCGTCCTCGTTGAGGTGCTCGCGCTGGTGTACGAATTTCATGGGGGGCTCCGCAAGGTCTGGTTCAGCAAAGGGGAAAGATATCACGATGTGAGGGTACACTTGCGCCTCGGCTGGCCCGGCCACGAGATTTCTGCCAGATCGGGGAGCAAAGCGGCCCGGGCGTGGTCACAGCATGCATTTGAAGCAGGAGAACCTTTACATGAAATGGCTGGTGGTGGCGTTGTCGCTGATGGTGGGCGGCTGCGCGAGCGTGGCGGACCTGGAGCAAACCCATGAAACCCTGGATGTGATGTCCGGCAAGACGCCGCGTGAATACGCCGACTGTGTGAAGCACCGGCTCGAAGGCAGCCGCGAGGCGCTGCAGGAAGAGCAACGCGGCGACGGCTTGCGCCTGATCGTGCCGCAGAAGCTGTCACCCGATGCCGGCCCCGCGGCGCTGGTGGACATCGACAAGCGCGGCAGCGGCAGCGCAATCAAGGTGCACGAGCGCTTGAGCAATTTCCCGCTGCGCCTGGGCGATGTGCGCGAAGCGGCGACGGCTTGCATCTCGGGGAATTGACCCCGCTCAGTAAATGCACGTCTAACAGGCGGTTTCACCCTTTCCTTGCCGGCGTCCGGTTGTTGCATGCTGGTGACTGCCGCTGGGCCGGCCCGGCATCTTCAGCGACCAGCAGGCGTGAGACGCGGCTCAAACGCCACCAGCCCCTGCAAGGCCCGCGCCTGGGAAGGTTCGGTGGAAAAGACCCGCTTGAAGTTCCACGCCAACGACGGCGTCAACCTGTACCGGCAAAAGGTCGATGGCGTACTGATCGGGCAGGGCAGCGCCCGTTGAAACTGCGTCGGCCGGCGCGCTTATGTGGCGCGCCTGCCGACGTTTCTCAGACGCGCGAAGGGTTGCCCTGAAGCAGCCACTGCCGGCTGTTGCTGGCCATGTCCTGGGCAAAGCTTGAGATGCCCTTGAGCTTGCGCGAGCGTGCATCACGCGCCAGCAACGTATCGATCAGGTTGCGCTGGTCTTGCGCCTTGCGCTCGGTATCGGCGGTGGTTTTGTCGGACTTCAGGTCACCCTTCACGTACTCCTGCACCCGCTCGCTCTGGCTGGCCTCGCGGGTGGTGCTGGCGGCCTGCAGGGCGCCGTCGACGATGCTGGTGCGGGTGCTGCTGCTGGCCTGGTCGTTCACCTGGTAGTAGCGGTAGTTCTGGGTTTTGCTGTCACGGGTCAGCAGCAGCTCCACCCGTGGGTCCAGGCTGGTGTGCCAGGCAGCCTTCAGGCTCGACTGCTGGTCTTGCTGCACCGAGAAGTTGTTGCCCGTGCCAACCTTGCTGGTGCTCTGCGAAACGCTGTAGTCGAAGTGGTCCACTTCATCCTGGCGCATCGGGTTGGGGGCGTCGGTGGTCTGGCTGATCGACGCCTTGAAGTCGGCCAGGCCGCTCAGTAGCGAACGGCTCAGGGTGTTCATCTTCCAGTCATGGTTGGCCGGGCGGGCGCTATCGTCATCCACGCTGTTGAGCTGGCGGAAGGCATCCTTGAACAGGCTGTTCAGCTGCTTGTCACCCTGGCCCCGTTGCCGGGCGGCGTCGAACTGGGTGAGGTAGTTGTTCAGCGCCGCTGAACGTTGCGCCTGGTTACCCAGCAGCGCGCCGTCCTGGCTGTCGAGCTCAAGTTTTACCTGGCCGTCAGGGCCCTGCAGGTTCAGGCTGCGCTGGCTGCCGTCCAGGCGAAGGTCGAAGGTTTGCAGCTCACCGCTGGCAAGCTTGAGGCTGGCATTCATCTGCATGCCGGTGAACAGGCTCTGGTCGACCTGAAGCAGGCCGTCGAGCTTCAGGCTCGGGGTGTCTTGGGTGAGGCCATCAACGGCTTGCTGGAAACCGTCGGCGATTTTTGCCAGCGCCTTGAGTTCTGCTGCATTCAACTCGCCGTTGGCGACCGAGGCATCCACGGCCAGGCCTTGCTCGTCGCTGTACAGGCCGATGGTGACCGTAGCGCCAGAGGCGGTGGTGAGGTTGAGGGTGATGCTGTTGCTGGCGTGCTCGCGCAGGTTGGCCCGTTGCAGCTCAAGTGCGCCCGGGGTGGTTGCGCTGTTGTCGCCTACCACCAGCGCCGATTGGGAAACCCGCTGGCCGCCGTTGGCGGCAAGCTGTTCGATGAGTGACGCGCCCAGGCCCTGGAAGCGTGCGCCGGTGCTGGTACCGGTCACGCTGCCGTACATCTTCATGCTCAGTTTGTCGAGGGCGTTTTCGTTCTGCCAGGCGTAGCGAACGGCTGGGGTGCGCAGGGGCAAGTAGGTGTCGGCATCGGTGACGCGGGTATCCTGGCCGAGTGTGACCTGGGTGGCCGGGGTGTCGGTGACGGTGCCGGCCTGGCCAGATCTGGCGGCCTGAGCGGGGGCGACATAGAGGGGCGCAAGCCGTATCGCCGTGTTGACCGGGTTCATCATCGCTGTCCTTTGCGCAAAAATGAATACAGCCATGCTATCGGCAGGCCAGCAGCAAACTATAGGAGGTCAGGGTCTTGCTGTGCCGGCGATGAGGCCGGGGCAGGCAGTACATACACCACCGCCGGCTGCAAGAAACGAAACAGCCCGCCATGAAGGCGGGCTGTTCGGTGCAGCAGGTGACGATCAGCGGCGGCGGAACAGCGGCAGCGGCTCGTCGGTGGCAGCCTGGTAAGTCACCGAGAAGTCCTTCAGGCTTTGCAGCGCGTCTTCCGGGTCCTTGTCGGCACGGATGGCGAAGGCATCGAAACCGCAGCGGGCCATGAAGAACAGCTGGTCGCGCAGCACGTCGCCGATGGCGCGCAGCTCACCCTTGAACTTGTAGCGGTCACGCAGCAGGCGCGCGTTAGAGTAGCTGCGCCCGTCGGTGAAGGCCGGGAAGTTCAGGGCGATGACCTGAAAGTGCTGCACGTCTTCGCCGATCTCTTCGGCTTCTTCGTCGCTGTCCAGCCACACGCCCAGGCCGCCGTCGCGGGCCTTGAGCACGTGGGCATGGTCGCGCCACATCTGCAGCGGCACGATGTAGTCGTCGCAGTTGGTCAGCTCGTCGAACGAGAAGTCCTTGGGCAGCAGGTGCCAGGTTTCGTCGACGATCTGGTTGTGCTTAATGATTCGCTGCATAGACGCGTTCCTTGAAGGGGTCGATGCCGATACGCTGGTAGGTGTCGATGAAACGCTCTTCCTCGGTACGCTGTTCCACGTACACGGCGATCAGCTTCTCGATCACGTCAGCCATGGCGTCCTGGGCGAAGGACGGGCCGAGGATCTTGCCCAGCGATGCATCGCGTGCGGCGTTGCCGCCCAGCGATACCTGGTAGAACTCCTCGCCCTTCTTGTCCACACCGAGGATGCCGATGTGGCCGACGTGGTGGTGGCCGCAGGCGTTCATGCAGCCAGAGATGTTCAGGTCGATCTCGCCGATGTCGAACAGGTAGTCCAGGTCGTCGAAGCGGCGCTGGATGGATTCGGCGATCGGGATCGACTTGGCGTTGGCCAGCGAGCAGTAGTCACCACCCGGGCAGCAGATGATGTCGGTCAGCAGGCCGATGTTCGGGGTGGCGAAGCCGTTTTCGCGCAGCTCCAGCCACAGTGCGTGCAGTTGGCGCTGCTCGACGTCGGCCAGAATGATGTTCTGCTCGTGGGAGGTGCGCAGGAAGCCGAAGCTGTAGCGCTCGGCCAGGTCGGCGACGGTGTCCAGCTGCTTGTCGGTCAAATCGCCCGGGGCGACGCCGGTGGGCTTGAGCGACAGGGTCACGGCAACATAGCCGGGGCGCTTGTGCGCGCGGGTGTTGCGCGAGCGCCAGCGGGCGAAGCCTGGGTGTTCGGCGTCCTGGGCGCTGTAGTCGAGGTTGTCCAGGGCCTGGTATTCAGGGTCGACGAAGTGGCGCGACACGCGCTGCACTTCGGCTTCGGTCAGGGTGGTGCTGCCGCCACGCAGGTGGGCCATTTCGGCCTCGACCTTCTCGGCGAACACTTCAGGGGTGAGCGCCTTGACCAGGATCTTGATGCGCGCCTTGTACTTGTTGTCACGGCGACCGTAACGGTTGTACACGCGCAGGATGGCGTCGAGGTAGCTGATCAGGTCCTGCCAGGGCAGGAACTCGTTGATGAACGAACCCACCACCGGCGTACGGCCCAGGCCGCCACCCACCAGCACGCGGAAGCCCAGCTCGCCGGCGGCGTTGCGCACCGGCTCCAGGCCGATATCGTGCACTTCGATGGCGGCGCGGTCTTCTTTCGAGCCGTTGATGGCAATCTTGAACTTGCGCGGCAGGTAGGCGAATTCCGGGTGGAAGGTGGTCCACTGGCGGACGATTTCACACCACGGGCGCGGGTCGACGATTTCGTCCGCGGCCACACCGGCGAACTGGTCGGTGGTGGTGTTGCGCAGGCAGTTGCCGCTGGTCTGGATCGCGTGCATCTGCACGGTGGCCAGCTCAGCCAGGATATCCGGGATGTCTTCCAGGGCCGGCCAGTTGTACTGCACGTTCTGGCGGGTGGAAATGTGGGCGTAGCCCTTGTCGTAGTCGCGGGCGATCTTGGCCAGGGTGCGGACCTGGCGTGCGCTCAGCTGGCCGTACGGTACGGCCACGCGCAGCATCGGGGCGAAACGCTGGATGTAAAGCCCGTTCTGCAGGCGCAGAGGGCGGAATTCTTCTTCGCTCAGCTCACCGGCCAGGTAGCGGCGGGTCTGATCACGGAACTGCTTGACGCGGTCCTCGATGATCCGCTGATCGTACTCGTCGTATACGTACATAAAAGTCCTGTCTCAGGCTGCATGCAGCTATTCGCGCGCACGGCCGCGCACTCCGGTTCGGAGCCGGGGAACGATAGCAGGTTGGGTTTATGCGCTAAAGTGATGTTTTTGCATATGAAAAGAACCAAACGAACTAAGTGAGACTGACTGGCATTTGTTCGGCAGCCACGGCAGCGGGGTTATACTCCTGGGTTTGTTTCAAAGGGTGTAATCGCATGCTCAAGGCGCTGTGCCAAAGCTTGTGCCTGAGCCTGCCGCTGGCGGCTAACGCGCAGGCAGCCTCGGTGGTATTCCTCAACCCCGGCACGCCCAACGAGGTGTTCTGGGCCAGCTATACGCGCATCATGCAGGCCGCTGCCGATGACCTGGGCCTGAGCCTGCAGGTGCGCTACAGCGAGCGCAGCGCCGAGGCGGTCATGGCGCAGGCGCGGGAGGTTCTCGAGGGGCCGCAGCGGCCCGACTACCTGGTGCTGGTCAATGAACTGTATGTGGCGCCAGAGATCATCCGCCTGTCCCGCGGTACCGGGGTCAAGCTGTTTCTGGTCAACAACGGCCTGACCGCCAACCAGGCGCGCAGCATCCAGGCCCAGCCCGACAAATATGCACCCGTACTCGGCACGCTTACCGTCAATGACGAGCAGGCCGGCTACCAGATGCTGCACCAGATGGTCGCATTGCTGCCGCGCAACAGTGGCCCGGTGGACCTGGTGGCTTTTGCCGGGGTCAAGAACACGCCGGCCTCGCAGCTACGTGAGCAGGGCATGCGCCGGGCCTTGGCGGACTTCCCTCAGGTGCGCCTGCGCCAGGTGGTATACGGCGGCTGGAGCCGCAAGCGCGCCTATGAACAGGCGGCCATGCTGCTGCAGCGCTACCCCGAAACCCGGCTGGTCTGGTCGGCCAACGACCAGATGGCGTTCGGCGCCATGCGTGCCTTCGAGGAGGCCGGCCGGGTGCCGGGTCGTGACGTGGTATTCAGCGCCGTCAACAGCTCGCCCGAGGCCCTGCGTGCGCGCATCGAGGGGCGCCTGGGGGTGTTGATGGGCGGGCATTTCGCCTTGGGCGGCTGGGCCATGGTGATGCTGCACGACGACGCCCACGGCATCAGCCTTGCCCGTGACGGGCTGCGCGAGCACCAGGTACCGGTGTTGCAGTTGATCGACGAAGGCAAGGCACGGCGCTGGCTGAAGCTGCTGGAGCGCGACGATTACGGTGTCGACTTCAAGCGCTACAGCGCCGAGGGCAGGCCGGCGAACTTCCAGTACCCGTTTCTTACGTCACCCGTCGACTATTGAAAGCCCCTGCTTGAGCAAAGGACATTGCTCGACTTAACTGCTGCTGGTGAAGTGCATTCCCATAATCACTACAAGAGGCAATGCAATGGGCAACTCTACCAAGGTCCGCAAAGCTGACAGCAGTGTCGACGCCTGGGCGATCCTGTGCCTGATCGTGCTGGTGGTGGTCACCGCCGTGTATTGGGTCAGCCACCAGTAGCCTCAGTCTCAAGACCGTGAAGCAAGCCGAACGCCCGCGGGAGGGAATCCTGCGGGCGTTCTCGTACGCGGGCCGGCCTCCCTCTGTAGGAGCCGGCTTGCCGGCGATAGGGCCGGTACAGGCATTTACGCTTGCAGCGCCTGCCTGGGCCCCATCGCTGGCAAGCCAGCTCCTAAAGAGGGGCGTCGATGCAGGGTCAGCGGGCGGTCAGGTGCATCGCCAACTGCACCAGCCCCGCCAGCGCCAGAATGAACACCAGGGTGAACAGCGTGCCCATCACGATGAAGTGGCTGGCCTTGCCATGGGTGAAGTCGCGGGCGCGGTTCTTGCCGCTCTGCACACCAAAGGCGGCAGCGAGGATGCTGTGCAGCATTTGCCAGAAGGTCGGCGGTTTGCCTGGGGTGGGGTCGTCCATGCTTGGCTCCTTTAGCGCAGGGCAATCAGGGACAGTGTAGAAGGGGTAGGGCGGGGAGGTTGGCCATTACTCCCTGTAGGAGCGGCCTTGTGCCGCGAAAGGGCTGCGTAGCGGCCCCAGGATCTCGGCATTATGCAGCATCGCCGGGGCCGCCCTGCGCCCCTTTCCGGCCGGTCCGGCGCCCCGGCAGGGCCGCTCCTACAGAGGGCGATAACGCTTTGGGCCTTCAGGCAAACTCGAACGGCGCCAACTGAAAGCCTTGCTCGTCCACCTGCAACGCCCAGCCACGGCGGTCCCAGTCACCCAGCACGATGCGCCGGGCCGGCTCGCCCTCGACCACCAGCTTGTGGATCGCCGGGCGGTGGGTATGGCCATGCACCAGGGTGCGCACGCCATGGGCGGCCATGACCTTTGGCACCTCTTCAGGCGTCACGTCGACGATCTCGGTGGCTTTCATGCGTGTCTGCGAGCGGCTCTCGTTGCGCAGCTTGCGGGCCAGCTTGTGGCGGCTAGCCAGCGGCAGGTGCCGCAAAATCCACAAGGTCAGCGGGTTGCGCAGGTAACGGCGCAGCTTCATGTAGCCCACATCGCGGGTGCACAGGGTGTCGCCGTGCATCAGCAGCACCTGTTCGCCGCCCAGCTCGACCACGCTCGGGTCGGCCAGCAGCGTGCAGCCGGCAGCTTCGCAGAAGCGCTGGCCGATCAGGAAATCGCGGTTGCCGTGCATCAGGTAGATGGCCGTGCCGCTGTCGCTGAGCCGGCGCAGGGCCTGGCAGATCGACTGCTGGAACGGCGTCATGGCATCGTCGCCGATCCATGCCTCGAAGAAGTCGCCAAGAATGTACAGCGCCCGCGCATGGCGCGCGCGGCCGTCGAGTAGATCAAGAAACGCCCGGGAAATGTCCGGGCGTTCTTCTTGCAGGTGCAGATCGGAGATCAGCAGGATCACTCAATGATCTCGGCTTTCTCGATAACCACGTCGTCCTTCGGTACGTCCTGGTGGCCAGCCTTGGAACCGGTGGCGACTTTCTCGATGGCGTCGACCACTTCACGGCCTTCGATCACTTCGCCGAATACAGCGTAGCCCCAGCCCTGCACGTTCTTGCCGCTGTGGTTGAGGAAGTCGTTGTCGGAGGCGTTGATGAAGAACTGCGCCGAGGCGGAGTGCGGCTCCATGGTGCGGGCCATGGCAATGCTGTACTTGGTGTTCTTCAGGCCGTTGTCGGCTTCGTTCTGGATGCTGGCGCGGGTTTTCTTCTGGCCCATGCTGGCGTCAAAGCCACCGCCCTGGATCATGAAGCCCTTGATTACGCGGTGGAACACGGTGCCGTCGTAGTGGCCATCTTTAACGTACTGGACGAAGTTCTCGGTGGTCTGCGGGGCTTTTTCGGCGTTCAGTTGCAGGACGATTTCGCCGTGGTTGGTGCTCAGTTTGACTTTGGACATGCTTAAGTTCGCTCTCAAGGCATTCGGGAATAGGGTGCGCAAGGCGCTCGGGTTACCTGACGCGTGGCCAGGCGACCGCGACACATGCCAGTGGCGCGCGGCGGCCATTGTGCCGGTTTCGACCCGCGGCGGCGACAAAATGCTGCGACAAATCGCGTCAGATTTGTCCGCGGGCGGCTGTCGGCGGCTTGACTGCTTCGGCTATGATAGGCCCTTTGATTCAATCGGCCTACCCGGCCGGCTACCAGCATTCAAGGACACTATGAGCAAGCCCACTGCCGAAAACGCGCCCAACGCCGCTGCCAAAGGCGCCCCCGCCGTCCCTGCGAACTTCCTGCGGCCGATCGTCCAGGCCGACCTGGACTCGGGCAAGCACAGCAGCATCGTCACCCGTTTCCCGCCAGAACCGAACGGCTACCTGCACATCGGCCACGCCAAGTCGATCTGCGTGAACTTTGGCCTGGCCAAGGAATTCGGCGGTGCCTGCCACCTGCGTTTCGACGACACCAACCCGGCCAAGGAAGACCAGGAATACATCGACGCCATTCAGCGCGACGTAAAGTGGCTGGGCTTTGAGTGGGCGGGCCCGGTGCGTTACGCCTCGGACTACTTCGAGCAACTGCACGACTGGGCCGTCGAGCTGATCAAGCGTGGCAAGGCGTATGTCTGCGACCTGACCCCTGAGCAGGCCAAAGAGTACCGCGGCAACCTCACCGAGCCTGGCAAGAACAGCCCGTTCCGCGAGCGCAGCGTCGAAGAGAGCCTGGACCTGTTCGCCCGCATGAAGGCCGGCGAGTTCAAGGACGGCGAGCGCGTGCTGCGGGCCAAGATCGACATGGCCTCGCCGAACATGAACCTGCGCGACCCGATCCTCTACCGCATTCGCCACGCCCACCACCACCAGACCGGTGACAAGTGGTGCATCTACCCCAACTACGACTTCACCCACGGTCAGTCTGACGCCATCGAAGGCATCACCCACTCCATCTGCACCCTGGAGTTCGAAGGCCATCGCCCGCTGTACGACTGGTTCCTCGACAACCTGCCGGTACCGGCGCACCCGCGCCAGTACGAGTTCAGCCGCCTGAACCTGAACTACACCATCACCTCCAAGCGCAAGCTCAAGCAGCTGGTGGATGAAGGCCACGTACAGGCCTGGGACGACCCGCGCATGTCGACGCTGTCGGGCTACCGCCGCCGCGGCTACACCCCGGCCTCGATCCGCAACTTCTGCGACATGATCGGCACCAACCGCTCCGACGGCGTGGTCGACATGTCGATGCTCGAGTTCAGCATCCGTGACGATCTCGACCGCAGCGCGCCGCGCGCCATGTGCGTACTGCGCCCATTGAAGGTGGTTATCACCAACTACCCCGAGGGCCAGGTCGAGCAACTCGAACTGCCGCGCCACCCCAAAGAAGACATGGGCGTGCGCGTGCTGCCGTTCGCCCGCGAGCTGTACATCGACCGCGACGACTTCATGGAAGAGCCGCCAAAAGGCTACAAGCGCCTGGAGCCGGCCGGTGAAGTGCGCCTGCGCGGCAGCTACGTGATCCGCGCCGACGAAGCTGTCAAGGATGCCGACGGCAACATCGTCGAGCTGCGCTGCTCGTACGACCCGGACACCCTGGGCAAGAACCCTGAAGGCCGCAAGGTCAAGGGCGTGATCCACTGGGTGCCGGCCGAGGGCAGCGTCGAGTGCGAAGTGCGCCTGTACGACCGCCTGTTCCGCTCCGCCAACCCGGAGAAGACCGAAGACGGCGGCAGCTTCCTCGACAACATCAACCCCGATTCGCTGCAGGTGCTCACCGGTTGCCGTGCCGAGCCTTCGCTGGGCCAGGCTCAGCCTGAAGACCGCTTCCAGTTCGAGCGCGAAGGCTACTTCTGCGCCGACCTGAAAGACAGCCAGCCGGGCCGCCCGGTGTTCAACCGCACTGTCACCCTGCGTGACTCCTGGGGCAGCTGAGGAACCACCGTGCTTAATCTTTACAACACGCTGAGCAAGACCAAGGAAGCCTTCAAGCCGCTCGATGGCAACAAGGTGCGCATGTACGTCTGCGGCATGACCGTGTACGACTACTGCCACCTGGGCCACGGCCGCAGCATGGTGGCGTTCGACCTGATCACCCGTTGGCTGCGCAAGAGCGGCTACGAGCTGACCTATGTGCGCAACATCACCGACATCGACGACAAGATCATCAACCGGGCCAACGAGAACGGCGAGTCGTTCGACGCGCTGACCGCCCGCATGATCGATGCGATGCACGAGGACGAGCGCCGCCTGAACATCCTCAAGCCGGACCTGGAGCCGCGTGCTACCGACCATATCCCGGGCATGCACGCGATGATCCAGACCCTGATCGACAAGGGCTACGCCTACGCGCCGGGTAACGGCGACGTGTACTACCGGGTCGGCAAGTTCGTCGGCTACGGCAAGCTGTCGCGGCGCAAGATCGAAGACCTGCGCATCGGCGCCCGCATCGAAGTGGGCGAGTCCAAGCAGGACCCGCTGGACTTCGTGCTGTGGAAGGGCGCCAAGCCCGGCGAGCCGTTCTGGGATTCGCCGTGGGGCCCTGGCCGTCCGGGCTGGCACATCGAGTGCTCGGTGATGTCCACCTGCTGCCTGGGCGAGAGCTTCGACATCCACGGTGGCGGCAGCGACCTGGAGTTCCCGCACCACGAGAACGAGATCGCACAAAGCGAGGCTGCCACCGGCAAGCAGTACGCGGCTGCCTGGATGCACTGCGGCATGATTCGCATCAACGGCGAGAAGATGTCCAAGTCGTTGAACAACTTCTTCACCATTCGCGATGTGCTCGAGAAGTACCACCCGGAGGTGGTGCGCTACCTGCTGGTGGCCAGCCACTACCGCAGCGCCATCAACTACTCCGAAGACAGCCTGCGCGATGCCAAGGGCGCCCTGGAACGCTTCTACCACGCCCTGCGTGGCCTGCCGCGGGTTGCCGCGCAGGGTGGCGAGGAGTACGTCGAGCGCTTCAGCGTGGCGATGAACGACGACTTCGGCACCCCCGAAGCCTGCGCCGTGCTGTTTGACCTGGTGCGCGAGATCAACCGCCTGCGCGACAGCGACCCGCAAGCCGCCGCCGGCCTGGCCGGGCGCCTGCGTGAGCTGGGCGATGTGCTGGGCGTGCTGCAGCTGGAGGCCGATGACTTCCTGCGTGCCGGGGCCGAGGGCAAGGTCGATGCCGCTGAAGTGGAAGCGCTGATCGCCGCGCGCCTGCAGGCGCGTGCCGACAAGAACTGGGCCGAGTCCGACCGCATCCGCGACCAGATCACCGCCATGGGCGTGGTGCTGGAAGACAGCAAGGGCGCGACGACCTGGCGTTTGGCTGACTGATCAGCGTCAGTCAGCAAGAAGGGGGCTGCTTTGCAGCCCTTCGCGGGTAAACCCGCTCCCACAGATAACGCGCTGGCCTGAATTAAGTGCAAATCCTGTGGGAGCGGGTTTACCCGCGAAGGGCCGCATGGCGGCCCCTTTTTATTTGGCCGGCCCCGCCAGCGGGCAATGCAACACCAGCTTTGCGCCACCCAGCGCACTGGCACCCACCTGCAGCCCGAAGCCATGCAAATCGACGATCGCCGCAACGATCGACAACCCCAGCCCGAAGCCCGGGTGACGATGGCCTTCCTCGCTGCGGTAGAAACGCTTCAACACAGCCTCCCGCTCATCTTCCGGAATACCCGGCCCGCTGTCCTCGATGGCGATATGCACGCCGTCCTCGTCCTGATGCGCCTCGATACGCACCTGGCCGCCTTCCGGAGTGAACTTGATCGCATTGCCCACCAGGTTGGCCAGGGCCTCGAACAACAGCTCGCGGTCGCCATGCAGGGCTGCCAGGTGTTCGGGCTGCTGCAGTGCCAGGCGAATGCCGCCATCCTCGGCCAGGGGCAGGTAGAAGTCGTGCATCTCGGCCAGCAGGGCATGTGGGTCCAGGTGTTGAAAGCCGGCGCGGCGGCGGCGGTCTTCCAATTCGCTGATGCGCAAAAGGCCACGAAAACGCGCCATCAGCGTGTCGGTTTCAGCGATCGCCTGGTCCAGCGCCTCACCTTCGGCCGAGTCTGCGCCGCTTTGCTGGCGAATGCGGTACAGCTGCGCACGCAGGCGGGTAAGCGGGGTGCGCAGGTCGTGGGCAATGTTGTCGCACACGCCCTTGACCTCGTGCATCAGCCGCTCCAGGCGGTCGAGCATGGCGTTGACGATGGCCGCCAGCATGTCCAGCTCGTCACGCCGGGCCGACAGCGGCAAGCGGTGGGTGAGGTCGCCCGAGACGATCAGCTCGGCCTGGGCCTGGATCGCGCGGATACGTTTGAGCGGGCGCCGGCGCAGCAGGTACCAGCCGGCAAAGCCGGGTATGAGGGTTAGCGAAATGCCCCACAGCAAGGCATGCAGGATGATCCGGGTGACCACGAACAGCGAGCCGTTGTCGCGCACCAGCACCAGCCAGCGGCCATCCTGCACGCGGATCGCCACCGCATCGCAGCTGTCGCGGGGCAGGCGCGGGTCATCGGCGTCCAGGCAGCGCTTGAGCTCGTGGATCTTGCCGTCCAGCCCCAGGTCTGGCGGGATGGCGCGAATGCGCCCGCCAATCGGATTGAGCTGCGGGTCGAACAGGCCGTAGGCGTCGAAGCTGCGCTCCTCGAAGGCCTGGCTTGCGATCAGTGCATCGTCCAGCTGCTTGCCGCTCATGTGGGTGAACAGGTGCTGGCGTTGCATCATCGAGTGGCGGGTGAGCTTGTTCAGGTAGCTGGACACCTCGAAGTACAGCACCCCCATGAGGATGCTGCTCCAAGCCACGAACAGGAAGCTGTACAGCGCCAGCAGGCGGCTGGTGGACGAGCTCCAGCCTTTAGACGGGTTCGGCAATGGCATAGCCGGAGCCCCGCACGGTACGGATCAGCGGGGTCTGGCCGGGGGAGTCGATTTTCTTGCGCAGGCGGCCGATGTGCACGTCGATCAGGTTGGTGCCCGGGTCGAAGTGGTAACCCCAGACTTCCTCGAAGATCATCATGCGGGTGATCACCTGGCCGGAGTGGCGCATCAGGTATTCCAGCAGCTTGTATTCGGTGGGCAGCAGGTTCAGCGAGTTGTCGCCGCGGCGCGCTTCGTGGCTGATCAGGTCCAGCTCGAGGTCGGCCACCTGCAGGCGGGTCTGGGTCATCGGCGTGCTGTTGCGCCGCAGCAGCACCTCCACCCGTGCGGCCATCTCGTCCGAGGCGAACGGCTTGGTCAGGTAGTCGTCGCCGCCTGCGCGCAGGCCGCGCACCCGCTCGTCCACGTCCGACAGCGCGCTGATCATCAAAATCGGCGTGGCGATTTTCAGGCTGCGCAGGGTGGTGACGATGGTCAGGCCGTCGACTTCCGGCAGCATGCGGTCCACGGTGATCAGGTCATAACCACCGGCAATGGCCTTGGCCAGGCCCTCGCGGCCATTGTCGGCCCAATCCACGTCCAGGCCGTGGCTGGAGAGTTCGGCGACGATTTCCTGGCCGGTGACGGCGTCGTCTTCAATGGTCAGTACGCGAGGCATGCTGGTTCCTGGGCTGCGAGTTGAGGCTTGATTGTGCCAAAGAATAGCCAAACGGCGATTTAAGAAAAATTCATCTGGGCCCGCAAGGCACACGCCAGGCGCTTCAGCCGCCAGCCATGCACACCCGGTTGCGCCCGCCGCGTTTGGCTGCATACATGGCCTGGTCGGCTTCGGCCAGGGCATCTTCGGCGTTAAGCA
Organism: Pseudomonas xanthosomatis; assembly: GCF_019139835.1. Lineage (NCBI taxonomy): Bacteria > Pseudomonadati > Pseudomonadota > Gammaproteobacteria > Pseudomonadales > Pseudomonadaceae > Pseudomonas > Pseudomonas xanthosomatis. Next base: position 3,137,151 of record NZ_CP077075.1, read on the forward strand.
GCACTTGCTCTGGCTGGTTGAGGTACACCCCAGTGCTGGCGCCGATCTGCACCTGCCGGCCCTCCAGGGTGAAGGTGGCGGCCAGGGCGTCGCACAATTTGCGCCCGATCTCCCGGGCCGCAGGGGCGCTGGCCACGGCGCGGGCGATCACCACGAACTCGTCGCCGGCCAGGCGCGCCACCAGGTCATCGGCGCGCATGGTCGCCAGCATGCGCTCGGCGGCCGTTTGCAGCAACAGGTCGCCGGTTTCGTGGCCGTGGCTGTCATTGACCTGTTTGAAACCGTCCAGGTCGATGAAGTAAAGGGCGAAGGGGGCGCGCTGCTGCAGCAGGTAGTCCAGCGCCTGGAACAGCGCCGAGCGGTTGGGCAGGCCGGTCAGCGGGTCGAGGGTGGCCTGGTCGAGCAGGGTCTGTTCGCGGCGCTTGCGCTCGGTCACATCCAGCGACATGACGAAGAACCCTTCCACCACACCGTTGCGCACATCAGGTACGTAGCTGGCGTGCCAGATGCGCGGGTCGTCCAGGCGGTAGCGCACGTTGTCGGCTTCCACCCTCTGACCGGCCAGGGCCTGGTTGAAGCAGGGCAACAGCTGCTGGTAAACCTCCGGCGCCAGCACGTCCTCGACCTTGCGGCCTTTGAGGGCGGTGGGGTCGATGCCGAAGATCTCCCGGTACACGGCATTGTTGAAGCGGTATTCCAGGTCGTTGCCAATCTGTGCGATCAGCACCGGCAGGTTGTCGGCAATGGCCTGCAGGGTCTGCTGGCTGCGCTTGAGCGCTTCGGTGCGCTGCTCCACCTGCTGCTCCAGGGTAGTCTGGTAGCGTTGCAGCAGGTGCTGGCGGCGCCGGCGTTCGCTGATGTCGCGGGCGAACACCACCACCTGCTCGGCATGGCCGTCTTCGCCGCGCAGCGCCGACAGGCTCAGTTCCACCCACACCGCACCCTTGAGCTGGCGAGCCATGCGCACTTCCAGCACGCAGGCTGGCTGCTGGCCGTCCAGTTGCGCCTGCCAGGGCTGCTGCAGCTTGTCGCGGTCCTCAGTCACCAGCAGTTCGGGCAGGTGCAGCAGTACCAGGGCTTCCGGCGCCACGCCGAGCAACTGGCTGAATTCGCGGTTGGGTTCGAGGATGCGCCCGTCGATACCCACCAGCGCCTTGCTGGTGGGGCTTTGCCGGAACACCTGGCGAAAGCGCGATTCGCTGCTCGCCAGAGCATTGCGCTGGGCCGCCTGCACCTTCGGCCCGCCTTGCGCCTGGCTGCGTTGCAGTATTTGCTGCTCCACCAGCCGGGCCAGGTCTTTCAGGCGCTCGAGGGGCTCGCCGCCGAGGGTGCGCGGGCGGGTGTCGAGCACACACAGGGTGCCCAGGGTCAGGTCGTTGGCAAAGCGCAGCGGGATGCCGGCGTAAAAGCGAATGAACGGCGCGCCGAGCACCAGCGGGTTGTCGGCAAAGCGCGCGTCGGCCAGGGCATCTGGGATCACCAGGGCATCTTCGGCGTGCAGAGCATGTGCGCAGAACGCCACGTCGCGGCTGGTCTGTTCGGTGTCCAGGCCCTGGCGCGACTTGAACCACTGGCGGTTGACGTCGACCAGCGACACCAGCGCCATGGGCACGTCGAGCAGGCTGCTGGCCAGCCGGGTAATGCGGTCGAAACCTTCCTCAGGCGGGGTGTCGAGTATGTCCAGGCTCTGCAAGAAGCAAAGCCGCTCGGCCTCGTTGAAGGGGGAGGGGGCGATCTGCATGGGGCGCGCGCTCGTGGAAATCCTGATAGGCAACGATAGCGGCCTGGTGTGGCAGTGCAACCGCAGTGTCGCGGGGCGAGGCTCTCAAAGGCACTGCAATGACCTGTAGGAGCCGGCTTGCCGGCGATCAGGCCGGGCCTGCAAGCCTAGGCAATGTGCCGTAGTGCTGTTCACTTGAGAGAGGCGTTGCCTGGGTTGGGGCTGCTTCGCAGCCCATCGCGACACAAGGCCGCTTCCCACAGCTACTGCGCATGGCTTGGTAATTCAGCCTTGCGCAGTAGCTGTGGGAAGCGGCCTTGTGTCGCGATGGGCCGCAAAGCGGCCCCGGCAATTCTAAGTGAACAGCATTAGGGCAGTGTGCCGGGGGCTGCGGCCCGATCGCCGGCAAGCCGGCTCCTACAGGGGGTGTGCCTGTTTACCCGATCAGGTGACTACCTGATAGCACGGCACATAGGCCGCGCCGCCCGGCAGTTTCATCCGGTGCTGGTCGACGAAGGCCTGCAGCAGCCGGCCCAGCGGGTCGAGCACTGCAGCGTCGCCGCGGATCTGGTACGGCCCGTGCTCCTCGATCAGGCGGATACCCTTGTCCTTGACGTTGCCGGCGACGATGCCGGAAAACGCCCGGCGCAGGTTGGCGGCCAGTTCGTGGGGCGGCAGGTCGCGGCGCAGGGCCAGGTTGGCCATGTTTTCGTGGGTGGGGTCGAAGGGGTGCTGGAAGCCTTCGGCGATCTTCAGCAGCCAGTTGAAGTGGAAGGCGTCGTTGCGCTCGCGGCGGAACTGCTTGACCGCCTTGAGCCCCTCGACCATGTGCCGGGCCACTTCGGCCGGGTCGTCGATGATGATCTGGTAGTGGGCCTGGGCGGCTTCGCCCAGGGTTGCGCCAACGAAGGCATGCAGTTGCAGCAGGAACGGCTCGGCGCTGCGCGGCCCGGTGAGGATGACTGGGAACGGCAGGTCCTGGTTGTCCGGGTGCATGAGAATGCCCAGCAGGTACAAGAACTCTTCGGCGGTACCGGCACCGCCCGGGAAGATGATGATGCCGTGGCCCACCCGTACGAAGGCTTCCAGGCGCTTCTCGATGTCCGGCAGGATCACCAGCTCGTTGACGATCGGATTGGGCGCCTCGGCGGCGATGATGCCGGGCTCGGTCAGGCCCAGGTAGCGGCTGCCGTGCATGCGCTGCTTGGCGTGGGCGATGGTGGCACCCTTCATCGGGCCTTTCATTACCCCCGGGCCGCAGCCGGTGCAGATATCCAGCTTGCGCAGGCCCAGCTCGTGGCCGACCTTCTTGGTGTACTGGTATTCCTCGGTGCTGATCGAGTGGCCGCCCCAGCACACCACCATTTTCGGCTCCACGCCCGGGCGCAGGGTGCGGGCGTTGCGCAGCAGGTGGAAGACATAGTCGGTGAGGCCCTGGGAGCTTTCCAGGTCGATGCGTTGGCTGGCCAGTTCGCTTTCGGTGTAGACGATGTCGCGCAGGGCGCTGAACAGCATTTCGCGGGTGCTGGCGATCATCTCGCCATCGACGAAGGCATCGGCCGGGGCATTGAGCAGTTCCAGGCGTACGCCGCGGTCTTGTTGATGGATACGCACCTCGAAGTCCTTGTAGGCCTCGAGGATGGTCTTGGCATTGTCGACATGGGCGCCGGTGTTGAGGATGGCCAGGGCGCACTGGCGGAACAGGGTGTAGAGGCTGCCGGTACCGACTTCGCTCAGTTGCTGGACTTCACGTTGCGACAGCGTCTCCAGGCTGCCTTTGGGGCTGACGGAGGCGTTGATGACATTGCGTTGGGGCATCTAAGTCTTTCCTGTGCGGGTAAAACATCCTTCTTTGACAACACCATACAAGCAAATGCGCGGGGTAACGAGGGGGGCTTTGAAAAAGGCTGGGGGAGGGCTGGCATCCCTTCGCTCGACACTGACGCTACAAAGTGATTCGTGGGAGCGGGCTTGCCCCGCGATGGCGTCGGTTCAGGCCTGATGCCATCGCGGGGCAAGCCCGCTCCCACGCTGTATGTGCCAAAGCGCTATCAGGCAACCTTGAATACGTGCCGCAGGTAGGCCACGAAATTCTCGTCCCGGCACTGGGTCTTGCCCGGGCTGTCGCTGATCTTGGCCACCGGTGCGCCGTTGCAGGCGGTCATCTTGATCACCATGTTCATCGGCGCCACCCCGGGGATGTCGCAGGTGAGGTTGGTGCCGATGCCGAAGCTCACATGGATGCGCCCGTTCAAGGCCCGGTACAGCTCGAGCATTTTCGCAAAGTCCAGGCCGTCGGAGAAAATCAGCGTCTTGCCTTGCGGGTCTATCCCCAGCCGCTCGTAGTGGGCAATGGCCTTCTCGGCCCATACCAGCGGGTCCCCCGAGTCATGCCGCAGCCCGTCGAACAGCTTGGCGAAGTACAAGTCGAAGTCCTTCATGAACGCGTCCATGCCAATGCAGTCGGTCAGCGCGATACCCAGCAGGCCACGGTACTCGCGCACCCAGCACTCCAGCGCCGCCGCCTGGCTGTCCACCAGCCGCGGGCCGAGCTGCTGGTGGGCCATGAACCATTCGTGGGCCATGGTGCCGATGGGCTTGAGCTCGTACTCGCGGGCCAGGTGCACGTTGCTGGTGCCGACGAAGCGCCCGGGGAAGTCGCGCTTGAGGATGTGCACCACTTCTTCCTGCACCCGGTACGAGAAGCGCCGGCGGGTACCGAAGTCGGCCAGTTGCAGGCCGGCCAGCTCATCGGCGCTGGCCTCGGCGCTGAGCCAGTCGAGCTTCTGGTACAGGCGCTCGCCGACTTGCTCGATCACCACGTCGCGATAGCGGTAGCGGTTGCGCACCTCGCTGACGATGGCCAGCAGCGGGATTTCGAACAGGATCACGTGCAGCCACGGCCCGCGCACGCGGATCGCCAGCTGGCCGGCATCGTCCAGGCCCACCTGCACGTAGCGCAGGTTGAAGCGGAACAGGCTGAGAAAACGGATGAAGTCCGGTTTGATGAAGGGGATTTTCTCCAGGTAAGCGAGCTGGTCGAGGGTCACCGACACCTCGCCGAGCTGTTCCACCTGGTAGCGGATTTCGGCCAGGTAGGGCGACAGGTCTTCGCTGTTGCGGCAGCGGAATTCCCACTCCACCTCGGCGTTGGGGTAGTTGTGCAGCACCGCCTGCATCATGGTGATCTTGTAGAAGTCGGTGTCCAGCAGGTTCTGCACGATCCGTGGGCCGAATACGCTGTCGCTCATGGGCGAGCCTCCTTCAGGGCGGTGAGTTGGGTGTCCAGGGCCTGCTCGTCGGCGCACAGGCGAATGCCGGCGGCCTGCATGTCGTCGCAAGCGCTGCGGGCGCCCTCGGCGCTGAGGGCGGCGCAGGCCGGAAGGTAAAGCAGCACTTCGAAGCCGGCGCGGCGCAGTTGCAGGGCGGTGGTCTTGACGCAGTAGTCCAGGGCCAGGCCGCCGACGATGATCGCCTGCACCTGTTGCACCTTGAGGTATTCGATGGCGCCGGTGGAGCGGCGCTCGGCCAGGTCGTGGTAGCAGGCGCCGTAGGGGTGCAGGTCGGGCTCGACGCCTTTCCAGACGAAGTAGTCGTAGTCGATGGGGGCGGGCAGGCCGGGCAGCAACTCGAAACCCGGGGTGCCGGGGACGCAGTGGCTGACCCAGGTCAGGTCGGCGTTGGCCAGCGTCAGCGGCTGCAGCATTTGCCCGGGCTCAGCCACCACCCAGGCAGCGTTGGCCGGGTGCGCGTCCTTGCTGCCCAGGCGCAGCTGGGCGCGGCGGGCCATGGCGTTGAGCGCCGGGGCGATCAGCTCGCCACCGGGTACCGGCAGCTCCTGCGCGGCGTTGCAGGTGAAGCCGTTCTGGGCGTCGACGTCAAAACTGGCGATTTTCATCTGGGGCGTCTCCTCGGCTGGAATACGTACATAATCCACCTGGTGCATTAAATGTGTCAAGCGTCATTCTGTGATGGATTTGGTACTTGCGTTATTTATTTGCCCTGGTGGAATATATGCGTGTTTTCAGAGCGGAGCCGCCAAGTGAGCACAGCAGAAGTTTTGGCCAGCGTGGACATTATCGCCCTGCGCCTGTCGCCAGGCAGCCAGCACCTGCAGGTACTGCTGCACCAGCGCGAGCGTGAGCCCCATATCGGGCAATGGGCGCTGCCAGGTGTCATCGTCAATGGCCGCAGCGCCGACGCCAGCCTTGATGCAGCGGCTGCAAGGGCGTTGGCCGAGAAGGCGCAGGTGCAGCCGCAGCACCTGGAGCAGGTGGGCACCGAGGGCAATGCCGTGCGAGACCCGCGGGGCTGGTCGCTAAGCACTTACTACCTGGCCTTGCTCGACCCCGCTGCACAGGTGCAGGGGCCGCAGTTGGCCTTTCACGACCTGGACAGCCTGTTGACCGGCAAGCAGGCGCTGCCGTTCGATCACCGTTTGCTGGTGGAGCGGGCAGTCGAGCGCCTGGCGGCCAAGAGCCTGTATACCAGCCTGCCGCTGTACCTGGTGGCCGAGCGTTTCACCGTGCTCGACGCCCTGGCGGCGATGCAGGTGTGCCTTGGGCAGGCGGTCAATGGCACCTCGGTGCGCAAGCGCCTGGAGCGTATGAAGGGTGAGGGCTGGGTGGAGGATACCGGCGAGAAGCACCAGCCACGGCTGGGGCGGCCGCAGCAGTTGTACCGGCATATACCGCGGGAGGCGCGGGGGTTTGTGTTTGACCGCAGTTTGTTGGCGGGGGGGTAGGGCGGCAGTGGGTCCACAAAAGTACTGTATCTGTGGGAGCGGTTCTGTGGGAAACAGCCCCAGCAATTCTGCATGAGGCCAGTATTTTGGGGCTGCTTCGCAGCCCATCGCGACACAAGGCCGCTTCCCACAGAGTCGCGGTCGCTTTGAGGTAATCAGCTAGCCCTTAAATCATGTTGTTAAAAGGTCTCTACTGACTAGCCACCCGCCCAATCCTCTGCGCCAACCCCAGCACCGCCTCACTCAAGGTCTCCGGCGCCCGGTGCACCAGCCCGATATCGCGGTGGAACACCTTGTCGCCCAACTCGACGGCCCGCACCCCCGCAGGCCATGTTGCCTGGCTGGCAGTCTGCGGCACCAGCGCCACGCCCACCCCCAGCGCCACCAGGCTCACGATCGCGTCCTGCTCGTCCAGTTCGCACTTTTCCTTCAGCGGCATGTGCAGCTGGCGCAGGAAACGGTCCACCTGGCGCCCACCGAACGATGCGCGGTCGTAGCGAATGAACGGCTGGCTGGCCAGCAACTGCTGCCAGTCATCCCCGGGCACATCGGCCGGCACCAGCAGGCAGTAAGGCTCGCGGGCCAGGGTGGTCCAGCGCAGGTCGCTGTGCAGGGTAAAGGGCGGGCGAATGATCACCGCCATGTCCAGCTCGCCGGTGTCCACCTGGTTGACCAGCTCCAGCGACAGCCCAGGCACCACCCGGGTGCGGCAGTGGGGGTAGAGCTGGTGGAAGTCCGCCAGCGCCTGTGGCAGTTGCGCGCGCTGTACCGATGCGATTGCACCAAGGCTGACCAGCTGAACGGGCGGCGCGCCCGGGCTGCTGTGGCCCAGTTCGCCATACAGGCGCACCAGCTCCTGGGCCTGCAATAGCAGTTGCTGGCCACGCCGGTTCAACTGCGCCGAACGCCCAGTGCGGTCGAACAGGGCAAAGCCCAGCTCGGTCTCGAGCCGCTGCATCTGCGCGCTGACGGCGGCCTGGGTCAGGCCGATGCGCTGCCCGGCGGCGGCGAAGGTGCCGTCGCGGGCCACGGCGATGAAGGTCTTCAGCTCGCGGATCAATTAACAAATTTCCTTTGTGCTTTTAACAAAATCATATTGTTTTTTTTATCGCTCGGCGAACCGTAGCATTTCTTCCATCAGCGCTCACACCCCATCCCAATAACAACCTGGAGTTACCTGATGAGCCTTTCGCCGTTCCACCTCGCCATCCCCGTCTACGACTTGCCGGCCGCGCGCACCTTTTACCGCGACGTGTTCGGCCTGGAAGAAGGCCGCTCTGCCCGGCAGTGGGTGGACTTCAACTTCTACGGCCACCAGTTGGTGATCCACGAACACCCCAAGACCTCGTCCCAGGAGCATGTGCACAGCAACCCCGTGGATGGCCACGACGTGCCGGTACCGCACTTCGGCATCATTCTCGAGTGGGCGCAGTGGGAAGCCCTGGCCGCGCGCCTGAGCGCCGCCGGCATGAAGTTCGTGATCGAACCCTACATCCGTTTCAAGGGCCAGGTGGGCGAGCAGGCCACCATGTTCTTCTTCGACCCCTGCGGCAACGCCCTCGAATTCAAGGCCTTCAAGGATATCGGCCAGCTGTTTGCCAAGTGACCCCGTGGCGCGCCGGCTCCGGCGCGCCTTCTAGGGTTTGTACGAAAAGTCGCCGAGCGGCGATCAGGCAAGGCGAAAACAGGCGAGAAACGGCCGGGGTCGCGCTCGACTTTACGGGTTGTAGCGCTGCAAGGGTTGTGGCGAGCACCTGGCGGCCCGCAGGGATAACCCTGAGCCTCACCGCAATTCAACCTCCGCACACAACCCCCCCTCAACCCGATTCCTCAACACCAGACTCCCCCCCATGGCCTGGGTCAGCTGCTGGGCAATCGCCAACCCCAACCCCGTCCCTCCGGTACTGCGGTTACGCGACCCTTCAACCCGGTAAAACGGCTTGAGCACCTCGTCCAGCTCGTCCTCGGGAATGCCCGGCCCGTCATCCAGCACCCGAATCCGCGTCACCCCGTTTTCACACTCCACCTCCAACTGCGCGGCGCCAGCGAACTTCAAGGCATTGTCCACCAGGTTCACCAGCACCCGGCGCAGGGCATGGGGGCGGGTCTGCAGGGGGGCTGGCACGCTGCCTTGGCGTTGTACCTGCGCGCCACTGTCCTGGTAATCGAACACCAGGCTGTCGAGAAAGGCGTCCAGGTTCACCCGGCAAGGTGCCTCGGTACCGCTGTCCATGCTGCGCGCATAGGCCACGCCCTCGCGTACCAGGTGCTCCATGGCATCCAGGTCGTGCCACAACTTGTCCTTCTCCTGGCCTTCATCCATCTGCTCGACCCGCAGCTTCATGCGCGTGATCGGCGTTTGCAGGTCGTGGGAGATCGCCGCCAGCAGCTGCATGCGTTCTTTCAGGTAGGCGCCGATGCGCGCCTGCAGGGCATTGAACGCCACCGCGGCATAGCGCACTTCACGCGGGCCGCTCTCGTCCAGTTGCGGGCCCGGGCTGTTCGGGTCCAGGTCGTCAAGCGCCTTGACCAGCCGGGTCAACGGGCCAATGGCCAGGCGCACTGCCAGCCAGGTGCACAGCAGCAGTACCACCAGCTGGATCAACAGCACCGCCGGCAGCCAGGTGGCCACCGGCACCGGGGCCGGGGTCACGTCGATGGTCAGCGGTGCGCCATCGGCCAGGCGCAAATGGGCCTGGAAGTGCGCGTTGGGGCCGGGTATTTCGAGGAAAGTCAGGCGGTAGCGGTCACCGATGGCCTTGACGATCGACTCGGCGGCCATCGGCGCATCTTCGCTGGGCATGGCGTCCCCGGGCAGGCCGTCGTCCAGGCGGTAACGGTAGGTGCGCCGCTCAAGGCGCGGCAACCAGCTTGCGCGCTCGGCGGCAGGCAGGCGGTCGAGGATGGCCACCGAGGTGGACACGTCCAGCTCCAGGTTGCTGAGCATCATCGAGCGGCTGCTGACATAGCGCTCGTAGGCCTGCAGGCTGAACGACAGGCCGTAGGCCAGCACCAGCCCTGTGAAGAAGATCAGCGCCAGGCGCGAGGCGAGGGTACGAGGCCATTTCATGCCGGCGACTCCAGCAACTGCACCGCCAGCGAGAACACATAGCCTTCGCTGCGCACGGTCTTGATGCAGGTCGGCTCGCGCGCGTCGTCGCCCAGGCGCTGGCGCAGGCGGCTGACCAACAGGTCGATGGAGCGGTCGAAGATGTCTGCTTCGCGGCCCTGGGTGAGGTTGAGCAACTGCTCGCGGCTGAGCACTCGCTGCGGGTGGTCGAGGAATACCCGCAGCAGGCGGTACTCGGCGCCGGACAGCGCCACCAGGGTGCCTTCGGTGTCGAGCAGGTGGCGCGCGGTGGTATCCAGGCGCCATTGGCCGAAGGCGATCAACCGGCTGCTTTCACTGATGGTCAGGTTGGGTGGCAGCATGCGCGTGCGGCGCAATACCGCGTTGATGCGGGCCAGCAGCTCGCGGGCCGAGAACGGCTTGGTCAGGTAGTCGTCGGCACCCATTTCCAGGCCGATGATGCGGTCGGTCTCGTCGTTGCGTGCGGTAAGCATCAACACCGGCGTGTTGCGATGCTTGCCGGCGCGCAGCTCACGGCACAGCAACAGGCCGTCGTCGCCGGGCATCATGATGTCGAGCACGATCAAGTCGACACTGTTGTTCTCAAGGAACGCGCGCATTTGCCGGCCATCGGCGACGATGCTGGTGCGCAGGCCGTTCTTCTTCAGGTAGTTGCCGACCAGTTCGCGGATCTCGCGGTCGTCATCGACGACCAGGATGTGATCGACATGTTCCATCGGGTGCTGTCCTTGGTGGTATGGGGTGGGCGCAGTGTACAGAGCAGGCTGCGCCTTGCCTGCCGGGGTTTGTATTGCAGTGTATCCGGCGCTGCTGCAGATACAGCAGGAAGCACATCACAGCCTTGGCAGACACATGGCCGATACCTGGCAGGCGTGAAATGGCTCTCGACCGGGGAGCAACGTCTCCCCACACCAAAGCCTCGTTTCGGGAGACACACCATGACCATCAAGAACCTCGCCAGCGCCGCCCTGTTCGCCGTACTCGGCCTCGGCGCCGTCGCCGCCCAAGCCAGCAGCACCTCGATGAACGACGCCAGCGTGATGCAGTACCGCTACGGCGATCATCTGGACGTACAGAAAGTGCTGTCGGTGAAGAACGACCAGCATCACGCCTGCGGCGTGGTCAACACCCGCATGGACTACCTCGACTCGCAGAACAAGCCACAAAGCGTCGAGTACCGCTCATACGCCACCAGTGGCTGCCATGACAACTGAGTCGGGCGCCAGGCGCCGTCTGCTCAAGGCTGGCGGCGTGGCCTTGGCGCTACTTGGCCTGGGCCTTGCCGGCCACCTGCTGGCCCGCGACAGCTACGGCCCGATGCCGTCGCTGGCCGGGGCCGGGCAGTGGCTCAACTCAGCGCCACTGGACGATGCCGCGCTCAAGGGCAAGGTGGTGCTGGTGGACTTCTGGACCTACGACTGCATCAACTGCCGGCGCAGCCTGCCGCATGTCAGCGACTGGGCGCGGCGCTACGCCGATCAGGGGCTGGTGGTGGTCGGGGTGCACACCCCGGAATACGACTATGAACACGACATCGGCAACCTCAAGGCCCAGGTCAGGCAACTGGGTATCAGCTACCCGGTGGCCGTGGACAACGACTACCGGGTATGGAACGCCTGGGGCAACCAGTTCTGGCCGGCGCATTACTTCGTTGACCGCAAGGGCCAGGTGCGCCATGTGCATTTTGGCGAGGGCGACTGCAACGGCCAGGAGCAGTTAATCCGCCAGTTGCTCGATGAACAGGGTTGAGCGGATTCACGCCAGCTGCGCCGGCCTATACACTTGCGCGACCTGCCATCACCTGGATGTGAACCATGCCCGAACTTGCCAACCTGCTGGCCTTCGCCCTGATTTGCCTGGGCATGGTGCTGACCCCCGGGCCGAACATGATCTACCTGATTTCCCGCTCCATCTGCCAGGGGAGGGCGGCCGGGTTGATCTCGCTGGGTGGGGTGGCACTGGGGTTCGTCGTGTACATGCTGTGTGCGGCGCTGGGCATCACCGCGCTGGTGATGGCGGTACCGCTGGCCTACGACGCGCTGCGTATCGCCGGCGCCCTGTACTTGCTGTACCTCGCCTGGCAGGCCCTGCGCCCGGGCGGGCGCTCGCCGTTCCAGGTGCGCGACCTGCCGGCTGACAGCCCGCGGCGGCTGTTTGGCATGGGTTTGTTGACCAGCCTGCTCAACCCCAAGATCGCAGTGATGTACCTGTCACTGATGCCGCAGTTCATCGAGCCCGGCCACGGTAGCGTGCTGAGCCAGTCGCTGGTGCTGGGTTGCACGCAGATCGCCGTCAGCGTCACGGTCAATGCGTTGATTGCCGTGATGGCCGGCTCCATTGCGGTGTTTCTGGCGGGCCGGCCTTTCTGGCAGCAGGTCCAGCGCTGGCTGATGGGCACTGTACTGGCGGGCCTGGCAGTGCGCATGCTGGCTGAGGGCCGGCGCTGAAACACCGCAGCCTGGGCAAAGTGCGATAACCGGTGGAACGTCTGCCAACGGCTGATTTCATATCCTGTGAAGGATGGCAATCTGCTCGGGACAAACGATGGTTCGCACAGCATGAAATCAGGCCGGCACACCGAGGTCAAAAGCGCCAACGCGACGCCTGGCTTCCTGCTCAATGGCGGTGCGGTCAGCGGCCTGCTGCAGGGGATGGACTGGAGCAGCTCGCCGTTGGGCGAGCCGGATGGCTGGTCACCCGGGCTCAAGGCGGTGATGGCCACGTTACTGCCGGCCCAGGCACAGATCGTGCTGTTCTGGGGCGCGCAATACGTTGCCCTGTACAACGATGCCTATTCCCCCACCATTGGCCAAAAACACCCCCATGCCCTCGGGCAGCCGGCCCTGGTCCACTGGCAAGAACTGTGGGATGACCTGGAGCCCCTGCTGCGCGGGGTGCGCGAGACCGGCGAGACCTTCTCGGCCAAGGATCGCCCCTTTTACATCGAGCGCAGCGGCTTCGGCGAGACGACCTACTTCGACGTTTCGTATTCTGCCGTGCGCGAGGCCGACGGCAGTATTGGCGGGGTGCTGTGCATCGTCAACGACACCACCGCGCGGGTGCGCTTCCAGCGGCGCCAGGCATTCTTGCTGGAGCTGGGGCAAACCTTGCCGGGGCTGGGCGAGGCGGAGCTGATCGAGGCCCACGCGGTGCGCCGCTTGGCGGTGGAATTGGGCGCGGCGCGGGTGTGCTTCGGCGAGGACCTGGGCGATGGCCAGGGCCTGCGTGTTGCCCGTGAGTGGGCCGAGGGTGTGCCGACCTTGCTGGGCGAGCATGCCTACGCAAGCTTCGACCCGCAGCTATACGAATTGCTCAAGAGCGGCCAGCAGGCGCAGCGCAACTACCTCGCCGAGCAAGCGCCGCCAGCCTTGCTCAAGGGCATGGGCGCCAGCCTGCATGTGCCGGTGCTGCGCGCCGAGCGCCTGGAGGCCGTGCTGCTGGTGCATTTTTTGCGGCCCCGCTTGTTCGCCGAGGACGACTGCCTGCTGGCCGAAGAAACCGCCAAGCAGGTGTGGGCCGCCATTACCCATGCCCGCGCCGAGCGCGCCCTGCACATGCTCAATGAAAGCCTTGAAGAGCGCGTGGCGAACATGCTCGTACAGCGTGAGGCGTCGATGCTGCAACTGCACGAAGCGCGCAAGATGGAGATGATTGGCCAGCTCACCGGCGGCATCGCCCATGACCTGAACAACATGCTCACGCCGATCATCGCCTCCCTCGAACTGGTTCGCCGCCAGCCCGACGCGCAGCGCGCCGCACGGCTGGTCGACGGCGGCCTGCAGGCGGCCGAACGGGCGCGCAACCTGGTCGGCCGGCTGCTCAGTTTTGCCCGTCGGCAGACCCTCAAGCCGCAGGCGGTGGCGCTGGCCGGGCTGGTGGAGGAGATGCGCGAACTGATCGCCCGCTCGTTGGGGGCGACCATCAGCGTCAAGGTACGTATCGACCCGCAACTGCCGCCGGTACTGGTGGACGAGCACCAGCTGGAGCTGGCATTGCTCAACCTGGTAATCAACGCCCGTGATGCCATGGCCGAAGGTGGCCGTTTGACCATTACTGCAGGCGTCGGCGAGGGTGGCCCGGCGTATCCGCCTGGGCTGGCGGCGGGGCAGGTGTGGTTGCAGGTGGCCGATACTGGCAGTGGCATGAGCGATGAAGTGCTCGCGCGCTGCATCGAGCCGTTCTACTCCACCAAGACCGTGGGCAAAGGCGCAGGCCTTGGCTTGCCGATGGTGCAGGGCCTGGCGGTGCAGTCGGGCGGCGGCTTCGGCATTTGCTCGCAAGTGGGCAAGGGCACCCAGGCAACCCTGTGGCTGCCGCCCAGCGAAGCCGGTTTGGCCAATGTGACACCGTTACCAGCGCCCTGTGCGCATGGAGGTAACCGGGTGCTGCTGGTCGATGATGAGCCGCTGGTGCGCCAGGCCACATTGCTGCAACTGCGTGAGCTGGGTTACGAGGTGACCGAGGCTGATTGCGCTGCGCGGGCGCTGGCACTGTTGGACGCTGGGTTGGTGCCTGATGTGCTGCTGACCGATCATGTCATGACTGAAATGACCGGGGTGCGCTTTGCGCAAAAGGTGCGCGAGCGGCTGGCCGAGCTGCCGGTGCTGATCATCACCGGTTATGCCAACCTTTCACCGCGCGAGCTGCACGGTTTCGAGGTGCTGCGCAAACCGTTTCGCCAGGGCGAGCTGGCTCAGAGCCTGGCGCAACTGCTCGCCCGGCAGGGCTGAGGCAGCGCGCCAGGGGCGCAGGCTTAGTCCTGGGCCAGGCGCGAGCCTTTCTGGCGCTCGCTCTTGTACTGCATGGCCACCGCAGGCGCGGCTTTGGCGCTGCCGGTCTCCAGCCACTGGCGCAGGCGGCTGGCGTCGGCGAAGTGGGTGTACTTGCCGTAGGCGTCAAGGATCACCATGGCCACCGGGCGGTTATCCATTTTGGTCAGCAGCACCAGGCAGTGGCCGGCTTCATTGGTGAAACCGGTCTTGGTCAGCTTGATGTCCCAGTTGCTCTTGTTGACCAGATGGTCGGTGTTACGAAAACCCAGGGTGTAGTTGGGCTTGCGAAACGCCACGGTCTTTTCGCGGGTGGTGGACAGCTCGCTGAGCAGCGGGTACTTGCGCGAGGCCATCAGCAGCTTGGCCAGGTCCTGGGCGGTGGAGACGTTCTGGGTCGAAAGGCCGGTGGGCTCGACATAGCGGGTGTGGCTCATGCCCAGGCTGCGGGCCTTGGCGTTCATTGCCTTGATAAACGCGCCATAGCCGCCCGGGTAGTGGTTGGCCAGGGTGTTGGCGGCGCGGTTCTCCGACGACATCAGGGTGATCAGCAGGGTTTCCCGGCGGTTCAGCTCACTGCCCAGGCGCACCCGGGAGTACACGCCTTTCATCTCCGGGTTGTTGGCGATGGTCATGCCGAGCATTTCGTCCATGGGCAGCTTGGCGTCGAGCACCACCATTGCGGTCATCAGCTTGGTGACCGAAGCGATGGGCCGAACGCGGTCGGCGTGGCTGGAATACAGCGTCTGGTTGGTGTTGAGGTCGATCAGCAGGGCGCTGCCGGAGGCCAGGTGCAGCTTGCTCGGATCACGTTGAGCCTGGGCGGGGGGTTGTGCAGCAGCGGTCGACGGCAGGGTGGCGGTACCTGTGAGCAACAGCAGCAGGCTGAGAATGGACAGGGTAGTTTTCACGTTGAGGCTCACTAAATGTTGGTATGTCGTTGGCTGTGCAGGGGTTTTCCCCCAAAAACCGCTGCATTGTGGAGTATGGCCGAAGTGGTGTCGATTGCTCGTTGATGGACCATGGCGATATGAAAAAAGCTTCATGCTTTAACGGTTCCGCGGCTACCGTTTGTCGATTTAACGGGCAAAAAAATGCCCACCAATAAGGCGGGCAGCAAAGAGGCGTAGGGAGCACGCACAACAACAGATTCGGGGTCAGGCGGTAAAGCTTGCTTCGGCCAGTTGGCTGGCCAGGGTCTCGGCGCGGGTGCGGGTGCTCAGCGGGCCGCTGATGGCTTCGCCATCGCGCAACAGGTACCAGCAGGCCAGCAGGCCTTGCTCGCGCAGTGAAGCGGGTACTGCGCTGCCGACGACGGACATGATCTGGATCGGGGCCATGGTGTGGACTCCTGCGAAAACATGTACACACCTTAACGGCCTGGCTCGGCAGGTTGAAATCAATGCCTTCGATAGTGGTCATTGATTTCAACCGTAATGGCCATTTACCAGCGCGGTGGGCCGTAGTAGCCCGGCGGCGGGCCGTAGTAGCGGTGATACACCGGCGGTGGGGCGGGCACGTAGCGTTCCACCACATAGGGCTGGGGCTGGTAGTAAACCGGCGGCGGTGGCGCCTGTACGTAGACCGGTTGTTGCACATAGACCGGCGGCTGTTCCACGTACACGGTGCGGTCGCGCCCGCCGCTGACGGCGGCACCGACCACCGCGCCCACCACGGCGGCACCGATCACCGGGCCCGGGCCACCCCAGCCGCCACCATGTGCCGAGGCCTGGCCGCTGATGGCCAGCGCACCGACCAGCAGGGCGATTCCAGGGATGAGACGTTTCATGATCATTCCTCGCAAGACACCCCACGCTTGGGGTATGCCTACTATGACCGCAGCCAAGGTCAACTGCGCACAGGGGAAGGGTAAAGGTTGTGTAAGGGGCGACCGGCGGTTGCCTCTGTTACGCTAGGTCAAACGTTTCAGCCGGTACATCAGGAGAGGCAGATGAGCATTACCCCAAGCCGCGACACCGTCCTGTGCATTTCTCTGGCCGGGCGCCCCGGCACCTTCGGCGTGCGCTTTCACAACCACCTCTACCAGCAGTTGGGGCTGGACTACTACTACAAGGCCATGACTACTCAGGACCTGCCGGCGGCCGTTGCAGGTATCCGCGCCCTGGGCATCCGCGGTTGTGGCGTGTCGATGCCGTATAAAGAGGCGTGCATGGCGCTGGTGGACGAAATCGACCCGTCGGCGGCGGCCATCGAGTCGGTCAACACCCTGGTCAACAGCAACGGCCACCTCAAGGCCTACAACACCGACTACCTGGCCGTGCGCCAACTGCTCGAGCAGCACCGGGTCGACCCAGGCACCGGCTTTGCCCTGCGCGGCAGCGGCGGCATGGCCAAGGCGGTGGCCAGCGCGTTACGTGACGCCGGGTTCGGCGATGGCACCATTGTCGCGCGCAACGAGCAGGCCGGGCGGCAGTTGGCGGATGTCTGCGGTTATCGCTGGTTGCCCGAGCTGGGCGACCTGTGCCCGCCGATGCTGATCAACGTTACCCCCATCGGCATGGCGGGCGGCCCGGAGGCTGACCAGTTGGCATTCGTCGAAACCGCCATCGAGGCGGCAGAGCGGGTGTTCGACGTGGTGGCGATGCCGGCGCGCACGCCGCTGATCCAGCGCGCCGAGGCGCTGGGCAAGCCGGTGATCACCGGGCTTGAGGTGATCGCCTTGCAGGCGCTGGAGCAGTTCGTGCTGTACACCGGGGTGCGGCCGAGCCGCGAGCAGGTGGATGCGGCGGTGGCGTATGCCCGCGGTGCCTGACTGCACGCGGTCCCCTGTAGGAGCGGCCTTGTGTCGCGATGGGGTGCGCAGCGCCCCCAGATTTTGAACATCATGCAATACCGCCGGGGCTGCTGCGCAGCCTTTTCGCGACACAAGGCCGCTCCTACACGGAGTACGGGCGCAATAATGCTCAGAACGCCTTGCTGCCCTCATCCAGCTGCTGGTCCACCAGCGCCCGGCCATGGGCCAGGGACACATGCTGGGCGTTTTCCAGGTCGGCGAAGAACTTCATCGGCATCGAGATGCGCCTGCTGGTGTGCCCGGCAGGGTCGGTGATCAAACAGCCGGCGGCATAGGGCAGGGGCGAGTCGGGGTGGGGCATCACGCTGGCGGTGATGGTGTGGTCACGATAGTCACAGTGCAGGGATTGCATCGTCCTTACCTCGCTGTGGTCGGGAAGTGCAGTTACTTCCATATACCACGGCGAGGGGCCGGAAGTTCCCGGCCCGACGAGCGTGCGCCGTGTATCAGCCTTTGAGTTCGGCCGGCTGGATCACTTCGACCCAGTAGCCATCCGGGTCCTTGACGAAGGCCAGGTGGTTCATGCGGCCATCCTGCAGGCGCTTCTGGAAGGGGACTTCCAGCGCCTCGAAGCGGGCGCAGGCTGCGCGCACGTCCGGCACCGAAATGCAGATGTGGCCAAAGCCGCGCGGGTCGGTGTTGCCGTTGTGGTAGGTAAACTCCGGGTCGTTTTCGGTGCCGTGGTTGTGGGTCAGCTCCAGCACGCCGGGGATGGATTTCATCCACTGGTGACGCGCAGCGTCGTCGGCGGGAATCTGCGCCGGGTCCACCAGGGCCAGGAAGTACAGGCTGAAGGCGGCTTCCGGGAAGTCGCGCTTGTCTACCAGGCGAAAGCCCAGCACGCGGGTGTAGAAGTCCAGGGACTTCTCGATATCCTTGACCCGCAGCATGGTGTGGTTGAACACGAACTGTGCGGTGGCGGTGTCTGGTTGGGCGGTGACGCCGGGCAGGGCGTTCAGGTCTTGCAGGCTCATGGGGTACTCCAGGGTCAGGGCCTAAAACAGACGGGCCATGATACGGCAGTCAGCCTCACGCGCAAACGAAAGCGCCCTGCACGAGGGCAGGGCGCTGGAATTAGAGGCCCGCATGTGCGGGCGCGTGATGGGGTCGCTAGTCCTTTAGCTGGTTCGATATTGATACAGGGCTTGTGAAAAAAGCGTGAAGTGCAGGTTGAAGTTTCATCAACGTACCCAGCTTTCTACCGCCTGTGCCCCGTATTGTTCCTTCCATGCCTTCAAGCCCCGGTGGTTGCCGCCCTTGGTCTCGATGCGCTCGCCGGTGTGGGGGTTCTGGTACACCTTCACCACCCGCGGGCGGCGTTGCTGTTTGCCGGCAGGGGCCACGGCGCGGGTAGCAGCTTTGGGGTCGAGGATGGCGATGATGTCGCGCAGGCTCTTGTCATAGCTTTTCATCAGGCCGACCAGTTTCTGCTCGAATTCAATTTCGCGTTTCAGGCCGGCGTCCTTTTTCAGCGCTTCCAATTGAGCCATTTGTTCCTGAAGTGCTTTTTCGGCAGCACGAAACTCTGCAAGTCTGGACACTGTCATCACTCCTGTAAGTCTGTCGTGGCATGACGTGACGAACATGAATAATTGCACTGGACGCCGGCCACGCGGGTGGGTACAGCTGTTCGCTGAATCAGAGTGTAGTCGCCACTTTGGGAGTGGTAAACAGCAAACTTTAGTTGTTTTATCGGGGAACTTCGGCGCTTTTTTGCGCGTTATATCCACCCCATTCAGCACACCCCGTAATTCGTTCTAGACCATGGTCCAATGGTGCATTCCAGAGCGTTCGCAGCACAATTCAAGATGATCGTGGAAGTACTCCCGTTCACCCCGTAATACCGGCGCAGCTGGCTGCCCCGGATTGTTTTCGTCTTTCTTTGTGGATGTTCCCTCGCATGTTTGCCCCTTTTCCTCTTGCCCCGGGACGCAGTGTTGCCGGCCTGTTCTCGCTGTGTGCGGCGTTTACCGCCCAGGCTGGCGGTTTTGTCGAAGACAGCCACGCCAAGGTCGAAGCGCGCACGGTGTATTTCAACCGTGATTTCCGTGATGGCCACAGCAGTTCCAGCCAGGGCGCCTCAAAGCGTGAAGAGGCGGCGCAAGGGTTCATCCTGAACTTCCAGTCCGGTTATACCCACGGGCCGGTCGGTTTTGGCGTCGATGCGCTGGGCATGCTGGGTTTGAAGTTGGACTCCAGCCCCGGCGACAGTAACAGCGGCTTGCTGCCTTCCTCCGGGCATGACCCGCGCCATTCCGCCGACCAGTACGCCAAGGTGGGTATTGCCGGCAAGGTGAAAGTGTCGCAGACGGTGCTCAAGTACGGCTCGATGATGCCCGATGTACCGTTACTCAAGTACAACGATGGCCGCCTGTTGCCGACCATGTTCCATGGCGCCTGGCTGACCTCTGAAGAGGTGCGTGATTTGAAGTTCACCCTGGCGCGCCTTAACCAGTACACCGCGCGGGATTCCACCGACCGCCAGGATATTCGCGTGCATTGCAAGAACAAGCGCTATGCCTGCGACATCGAAGCCGACCACTTCGACCTGGGCGGTATCGATTATCGCATCAATGACCGTGTCAGCGCCCAGTATCAGGTGTCGAAGCTGGAAAACATCTACCGCCAGCACTTTCTTGGCCTGGTGGCCAACCAGCCGCTGCAGGTGGGTACGCTGTCGGCAGACCTGCGCCTGATCAAGAGCGACGACATCGGCAACGCCCGTGCCGGTGAAATCGACCACCGCGCCTTCAGCGGCATGCTCGGCTACAGCCTGGGCGGGCACAAGGTCAGCGCCGGTTGGCAGCGCATGTATGGCGATAGCGCCATGCCGTACCTCGACGGCACCAACCCGTACCTGGTCAACTACGCCCAGGTCAACGACTTCGCGGCGGCCCAGGAGCGCTCCTGGCAACTGCGTTACGACTACGACTTCAAGGCCCTCGGTGTGCCGGGCCTGAGCTTCTTCACCCGCTACATCAATGGCCACAGCATCAAGGTGCCGGGCAGCAACGCCGAGGGCAAGGAATGGGAGCGCGACAGCGAGCTTAAGTACCAGGTGCAAAGCGGCACCTTCAAGGATGTCAGCCTGCGCCTGCGCAATTCCACCTACCGCAGCAATTACGAAAAATGGGCGCGGGACATGGACGAGACCCGGGTGATCGTCAGCTATAACTTCTCGGTATTCTGAGAAGTGGCCCTATCGCCGGCTTGCCGGCGATAGGGCCCTTGAAGGCCCCAAAAACAGGCAGACCAGCCCATGAAACAACTGCTGTTGATCGGCATCGGCCCGGGCGACCCGCGCCAGGTTACCTTTGAGGCCGTCGAGGCCATGCAACGGGCCACGGTGTTCTTCGTGCTCGACAAGGGCGCAGCCCGGGACGAACTGGTACATCTGCGCAAGGCCATCCTGGCCCGCTACCTGCCCGAAGGCGGTTATCGCCTGGTGCAGGTTGACGACCCCCGGCGCGATGCCGACGCCCAGGACTACGCCGGTGCGGTGCACGCCTGGCACCAGCAGCGCGCCGCGCTGTACGCCCACCTGATCGAGGATGAACTGGGTGCCGGCGACATTGGCGCCTTCCTGTTATGGGGAGAGCCGGGGCTGTATGACAGCACCCTGCGCATTCTCGACCTGGTACGCGCCCGCGGCGTGCCCCTGGCGCTGACGGTAATCCCCGGCATCAGCAGCGTGCAGGCGCTGGCCGCGCGGCATCAGGTGCCGCTCAACCGAGTCGGCGAGCCCTTGACCCTGTTGCCGGGCAGGCGCCTGGCCGAGCAAGGGCGGGTGGACAACCTGGTGGTGATGCTCGATGGGCAGTGTGCATTTGCAGCGTTGGACGACCCAGGCCTGCATATCTATTGGGGGGCTTACTTGGGGACGGCAGATGAAGTGCTGATCGCCGGGCCGTTGCAGGTGGTCAAGGCGCGGATTCTTGCAGTGCGTGAACAGGCGCGGCAGCGCAAAGGCTGGATCATGGATACCTACCTGTTGCGACGTGAGGGGTGAGGGCGGTGGTCCCGAGGCTCATGCGATCCATGTGGGAAGCGGCCTTGCCGGGGCGCCGTCCGGTCGAGATGGGCTGCGAGCAGCCCCAGAATTTCGACATCATGCAAAACTGCCGGGGCTGCTGCGCAGCCCATCGCGACACAAGGCCGCTTCCCACATGTTCAGAATTGAACCGATTGACGCAACATCGCCCCGGTAAAATTGAACAGCCGCAGCTCATCAAGCTGCCCAAGGCTGTGCTCCACCCGCCCGACCAACTCACTACCGTGGCGCCGAGGGTCAAAGCGCAGGCGCAGCAGCGGTGCACAGCCGTCCTGCGCCCGTTGCCAGGCGCCTTCATCGCTGTACAGCTCGACAGCAGCCTTGGCCAGCGCCTCGGCAGTGCCCTCGACACGCCCCGGCCAAGGTTGCTGCCCCTGCATGCCCTCGGTACCAATCGGCGTGGTCACGCTCGGCGTGCCGCAGCGCAGGGCATCGAGCAGTTGCCCCTTGACCCCCGCACCTGAGCGCAGCGGCGCCAGGCACACCCGGGCGCCGGCCATGGCCGCGTCGCTGTCGGCCACCCAGCCCTTGACGTGAAGGCCCTCGTCCGGCGCATGCAGCGCTTGCACCTTGGCCGACGGGTTGGCGCCATGGATATGTAACTGCGCTTGCGGCAAGCGCCGGCGCAGCATCGGCCACAGGTTGTGGCGAATCCACAGCAGCGCATCGATATTGGCCGGCTGGCTCAGGTTGCCGAGGGTAATGAAGTGCGCGCGCTCGGCGTATGGCCGCAGCGCCGCCAGCGGTTCGGCCACCGGCGGGCAATGGTGCAGCAGGTAGTCCGGCACCCCGAAACCGTTGACCAGCAGGTCCAGCTCGGCGTCCGAAGCAACCAATGCCAGGTCGCAGCGCCACAGGGCCGCCAGCTCGCGCAGGGCCAGCGGCGCCGCGGCCATCTGCCGGTAGAGCGCAGGCCCCGGGGTGGCGAACAGTGCGCGGAAATCATTCGGGTCCAGGCCCTCGACCAGGCGCCGGCGCAGCAGTTGCTGGCGGGCATCACGCAGGCTCTCCAGGCCGCAGGTCAGCAGCAGGTTCAACGCCCCGGGCTGTTGCTGGCGCAGTTGCCGGCCAAAACGTTCCTCGCTATGGAAGCGGTCGAACAGCACCGCATCGGCCGCGGCCAAGGCGCAGTCGTCGCTGGCCATGATGTGTTCGTCGATGCCCAGCGCCGCCAGGTCGGCCTTGTGCTCGCCGTAGGGGGCCGGGCAGGCGAAGGTCACCCGCCAGCCGTGGCGGCTAAATTGCTCGAGGATGTGCAGCAGGTGCCGCCCCGCGCTGCAGGCTTGCGGCGCGGGCCAGCTGAGGCCGATGGCCAGTAGGTGGGGCATGGGGAGGGCCTTGCGCGAAAGAAGGCCTTATTTAAACACGCAAGGGTGGGGTCAAGGGGTTCCGAGAATCTGCACCATCTTGTTGCGCAGATCTTCGATGCCAAATGGCTTGCCGATCATGTGCATGCCCTCAGGCACCACCACGTTCTCGGCGTAGCCGCTGGCAAACAGCACCGGCAGCAATGGCCGCAGCTCACGGGC
Organism: Pseudomonas xanthosomatis; assembly: GCF_019139835.1. NCBI lineage: Bacteria > Pseudomonadati > Pseudomonadota > Gammaproteobacteria > Pseudomonadales > Pseudomonadaceae > Pseudomonas > Pseudomonas xanthosomatis. The sequence goes on from NZ_CP077075.1 coordinate 3,159,870, forward strand.
CTTGGCGGCCAGCTCTTCGCCGCGCATGTCGGGCAGGCCGACATCGGTCATCAGCAGCGCCAGCTGCTGCTGCGGGTCCTGCAGAATGGCCAGCGCTGCCGAGGCGCTGTCTGCCTCGATGGCCGAATAGCCCAGTTCGTCGAGCACTTCGACCATCAGCATGCGGACGATGTCGTCGTCTTCGACTACCAGAAGGTGCATGGCAAGCGTCCTGTTCCAGTGGGTTGTCTCTACTCTGTGCACGGGGCCCTGGCAGAAGTTCCCAAGCTTACCGGCCTACGCAAATAGATGGAACGATTGACGCACGCTGCCTTCAAATACTGGCTAAATGCCCTGCCAGTGCCGCCAAAGCTGGTTAAACTCGCTGTACTCACCGACCGGTGTGGCGCAGGGCGATTCACACAAGACGTAGCCGCCAACACTGTTCATGGACTTTCTCGCTCGGGCCTCAATCCAATGATTCAAGCAGCCTCGATGGATCAACGCAGCTTTCGCAAGCTGCTCAGCCGCAACGTCGGCCTACCCCTGGGAGTGGGGCTTCTGGGGGCCGTGGCCTTTGTCGCGGTGATCAACTACCTGCTGTCGGCCATGCAGTGGGTCGAGCACACCGACCGGGTAATCGGCAATGCCAACGAGACGGTCAAGCTGTCGATCGACATGGAAACCGGCATGCGCGGCTTCCTGCTGACCGGCGATGAGCGCTTCCTCGACCCCTACGAGGTGGCCAAACCGCGTATTTTCAGCAGCCTCGCCAGCCTGCGTGAGTTGGTCATCGACAACCCCAACCAGGTCGACCGCATCGACCGCCTGGTGGCCCTGCAGCGTGCCTGGAACGAGTTCGGCAGCGAAATGATCGGCCTGCGCCGATCCCAGAGCGGCTATCAGGAGGCCATCGGCAACGGCCGCGGCAAGCGCATCACCGACGAGATCCGCAAGGAGTTCGACGCCTTCATCGGTACCGAGCAGCAACTGCGCATGGCGCGCAACGAAACGGTCAGCACGGTCACCGTTACTGCCATCACCGTGTTCGTGCTGTTCATCGTCACCCTCAGCGCGTTGCTGGCCTACCTGGGCCGGCGCGATCTGCTGTCGCTGTCCAACAGCTACGTCGACAACCTGCAGGCCCAGCAACGCGCCGCCGAGCGCCTTGAGCACCAGGCCTGGCTGCGCGCCGGGCAGACTCAACTGGCCGAACAGGTGCTGGGCCAGCTGACCCTGCCGATGCTCGGCGACAACATCCTGCGGTTTTTTGCAGGTTACCTGGGCAGCGTGGTCGGTGCCCTGTATGTGCACGATGAACACGGCAAGCTGGTGCGGGTGGCCAGCTACGGCCTGGACACCGAGCATCAGGCCCGTGAGCAGAAGCTGGGCGAGCATGCCGGCCTGCTTGGCCAGGCCGCCATCCAGGGCCGCCTGCTGCGCCTGGACGACCTGCCCGAAGACTACTATCGCCTGAGCTCGGGCCTGGGCAGCGGGCTGCCGCGCAGCGGTTTGCTGGTGCCGGCCAAAGAAGACGGGCGCATCAATGGCGTGCTCGAACTGGGCTTCTTGCGCCCGCTGCAGGAGCGTGACGTCGAGTTGATGGAGCGTGTGGCCGATAACGTGGGTCTTTCCATCGAGAGCGCCCGCTATCGCCAGCGCCTGCAAGAAGTGCTGGCCGAGACCCAGCAGCTTAACGAAGAGTTGCAGGTACAGCAGGAAGAGCTCAAAACCGCCAACGAAGAGCTTGAAGAACAGTCCCGGGTGCTCAAGGAGTCCCAGGCCTACCTGGAAACCCAGCAGGCCGAGCTTGAACAGACCAACGAGCAACTGGCCGAGCGCACCGACGCCCTGGATCGCAAGAACAGCGAGCTGAACAACGCCCAGGTGGAGTTGCAGGCCCGCGCCGACGACCTGCAGCGCTCCAGCAAGTACAAGTCCGAGTTCCTCGCCAACATGTCCCACGAGCTGCGCACGCCGCTCAACAGCTCTCTGATCCTGGCCAAGCTTCTGGCCGAAAACGGCGAGGGCAACCTCAGCGCCGAGCAGGTCAAGTTCGCCGAGTCGATCTACTCGGCCGGCAACGACCTGCTCAACCTGATCAACGACATTCTAGACATCGCCAAGGTCGAGGCTGGCAAGCTTGAGGTACGCCCCGAAACCACGCCGCTGGAGCGCCTGGTAGCAGGCCTGCAGGGTATGTTCCTGCCGCTGGCCCAGGACAAGGGCCTGAACTTTGCCGTGCAGCTGGAGCACCCGCTGCCGGCCACCCTGTACACCGACCGCCAGCGCCTGGAGCAGATTCTCAAGAACCTGTTGTCCAACGCCATCAAGTTCACCGAGCGCGGCCAGGTCAGCCTGCACATCAGCCACCAGGTGGGCCATGGCATCGTCTTCGCCGTGCGCGACACCGGTATCGGCATTGCCGCCGACCAGCACCAGGCGGTGTTCGGCGCCTTCCACCAGGTGGACGGCACCAGCAACCGGCGCTACGGCGGCACTGGCCTCGGGCTGTCGATTTCCCGCGACCTGGCGCACCTGCTGGGCGGGCAGATCAACGTCGACAGCAGCCCCGGCCAGGGCAGCGTGTTCAGCCTGATCCTGCCCGAGCGCTACGAGGCCGGCGGCGAAGCCACCGAGGTGCTCAGCCTGCGCCCGGCGGTGGACACCCTGCCGCCGGCGCCCAAGGTCGCCGCCCCGGCACGCCACGAGCGGCCGGCCCCGGCGTTCACCGACGACCGCGAGCTGGCACCGTTCAGCAACCGCTGCATCCTGGTGATCGAGGACGAACCCAACTTCGCCCGCATTCTGTTCGACCTGGCCCACGAGCTGGGCTACAGCTGCCTGGTGGCCCAGGCCGCCGACGAGGGCTTCGAGCTGGCCGCCCAGTACCTGCCCGATGCCATCCTGCTGGACATGCGCCTGCCCGATCACTCCGGGCTGACCGTGCTGCAACGCCTGAAAGAGCAGGCCGGCACCCGGCACATTCCGGTGCATATCATTTCGGTGGAAGACCGCGTCGAGGCGGCCATGCACATGGGCGCGGTGGGCTATGCGGTCAAACCCACCAGCCGCGAAGAGCTCAAGGAGGTGTTCGCGCGCCTTGAAGCCAAGCTCACGCAAAAACTCAAGCACATCCTGCTGGTGGAGGACGACGACCTGCAGCGTGAGAGCATCGCCCGCCTGATCGGCGACGACGACGTCGAAATCACTGCCGTGGCCATGGCCCAGGACGCCCTGGAGCTTTTGCGCGACAACATCTATGACTGCATGATCATCGACCTCAAGCTGCCCGACATGCTCGGCAACGAGCTGCTCAAGCGCATGACCGCCGAGGACATCCGCAGCTTCCCGCCGGTGATCGTCTACACCGGGCGCAACCTCACCCGCGAAGAAGAAGCCGACCTGCTCAAGTACTCGCGCTCGATCATCATCAAGGGTGCCCGCTCGCCCGAGCGCCTGCTCGATGAGGTCACACTGTTCTTGCACAAGGTCGAGGCGCAGTTGTCCAATGAACGCCAGCGCATGCTCAAGACCGCGCGCAGCCGCGACAAGGTGTTCGAAGGGCGCAAGATCCTGCTGGTGGACGACGATGTGCGCAACATCTTCGCCCTCACCAGTGCCCTGGAGCACAAGGGCGCCATCGTCGAGATCGGCCGCAACGGGCGCGAGGCCATCGAGGCGCTGGAAGCCAACGACGACATCGACCTGGTGCTGATGGACGTGATGATGCCGGAAATGGACGGCTACGAGGCTACCCGGCTGATCCGCCAGCAGCCACGCTGGCGCAAGCTGCCGATCATCGCCGTCACCGCCAAGGCGATGAAGGACGACCAGCAGCGCTGCCTGCAGGCCGGCGCCAACGATTACCTGGCCAAACCGATCGACCTGGACCGCCTGTTCTCGTTGATTCGCGTGTGGCTGCCGCAATTGGAGCGAATTTGACATCTTGACCAGTGAACGCAACACCGACATCGAAATCCGCTTGCTGATCGAGGCCATCTACCTCAAGTACAGCTACGATTTTCGCGACTACTCCGGCGCTTCGATCAAGCGCCGCATCCTGCACGCGCTGCGCCAGTTCGACTGCCGCACGGTGACCGCGCTGCAGGAGCGCGTGCTGCACGACCCGGGCATGTTCATTGAGCTGCTGCAGTACCTGACGATCCCGGTCAGCGAGATGTTCCGCGACCCCGGGCATTTTCTGGCACTGCGCGAGGAAGTGGTGCCGCTGCTGCGCACCTGGCCGTCGATCAAGGTGTGGATCGCCGGCTGCAGCACCGGCGAGGAGGTGTACTCCATGGCCATCCTGCTGCGCGAGGAAGGGCTGCTGGAGCGCACCATCATCTACGCCACCGACATCAACCCGCATTCGCTGGAGCGCGCCAAGCAAGGTATCTATTCGATGCAGAGCATGCGCGAGTACGAAGACAACTACCGCAAGGCCGGCGGGCGACGGGATTTTGCCGAGTACTACACCGCCGCCTACGGCAACGCCATCATGGACAGCAGCCTGCGCGACAACGTGACCTTCGCCGACCACAGCCTGGCCACCGACAGCGTGTTCTCCGAAACCCAGCTGGTGTCGTGCCGCAACGTGCTCATCTACTTCAACAAGAACCTGCAGGACCGCGCCCTGGGGCTGTTTCACGAGTCGCTGTGCCACCGCGGCTTTCTGGTGTTGGGCAGCAAGGAATCGGTGGATTTTTCGGCCTACGGCGAGCGCTTCGAGCCGCTGGTCAAGCCCGAACGGATCTACCGCAAATCATGAGCGGCCTGCGCGCAGTGGTCATCGGCGCCTCGGCAGGCGGCGTTACCGCGCTGTTCAGTGTGCTCGGCGCGCTGCCCGACAGCTTCAGGCTGCCGGTATTGTGCGTGCTGCATCTGCCCGACGATCGCCACAGCCAACTGGCCGAAGTGCTGCAACGGCGCCTGCAGCGCCCGGTCCGCGAGGCACAGGACAAGGCACGTATCGAGGACGGCGTGGTCTATGTGGCTGGGCCTGGTTATCACTTGTCGGTGGAGCGGGACCTTACCCTTTCGCTCAGCCAGGAGGAACCGGTGCATTTCTCGCGCCCGGCCATCGATTATCTGTTCGAGTCGGCTGCCGACACCTATGGCGCCGGCCTGCTCGGCGTGCTGCTGACCGGGGCCAACGAAGACGGCGCCCGGGGCCTTTTGCATATCAAACAAAACGGGGGCCGGACCGTGGTCCAGGACCCCCGTGACGCGCAGGTCGCGCTGATGCCGGAGGCCGCGCTGGCCCTGCACAATCCCGACCATATTCTTTCCCTGAGCGGTATCGGGCAGTTGCTCGCCACCCTGGAACCCAGTGCATGCCAAGCCAAACAATCGCCAAACTGCTGATCGTCGACGACCTGCCAGAGAACCTGCTGGCCCTCGACGCCCTGATCCAGGGCCCGGACCGCGAGGTGCACCCGGCCCAGTCGGCGGAACAGGCGCTGTCGCTGTTGCTCGAACACGAGTTCGCCCTGGCCATTCTCGACGTGCAGATGCCGGGCATGAACGGTTTCGAGCTGGCCGAGCTGATGCGCGGCATGGAAAAGACCCGCAGCATCCCCATCGTCTTCGTCAGCGCCGCCGGGCGCGAGATGAACTACGCGTTCAAGGGCTACGAAAGCGGTGCGGTGGACTTCTTGCACAAGCCGCTGGACACCCTGGCGGTGAAGAGCAAGGTGACGGTGTTCGTCGATCTGTTCTGCCAGCGCAAGGCCCTCGATCGCCAGTTGCAGGCGCTGGAAAGCAGCCGCGCCGAGCAGGAGCAGTTGTTGGCCCAGTTGCAGGTGGCGCGCGGCGAGCTGGAGCGCGCGGTGCGCATGCGCGACGACTTCATGTCGATCGTCTCCCACGAGGTGCGCACCCCGCTCAATGGCCTGATCCTCGAAGCCCAGCTGCGGCGCATGCACCTGAACCGCGGCAACCTGGCAGCGTTCAGCGAAGAAAAGCTCAAGGCCATGGTCGAGCGTGACGAACGGCAGATCAACAGCCTGATCCGTCTGGTCGAGGACATGCTCGATGTATCGCGCATTCGCACCGGCAAGCTGTCGATCCGGCCCAAGGCCTTCGACCTGGGCGTTCTGGTCAAGGGCTTGGTGGAGAACTTCGCCGCCCAGGCCGGTGCGCTGGACACCCATATCGAGCTGGAGCGCTGCCAGGCGCTGCAAGGGGAGTGGGACGAGTTTCGCATCGAGCAGGTGCTGGCCAACCTGTTGTCCAATGCCTTGCGCTATGGTGAGCGCAAGCCGGTACGGGTGCGGGTGTTAGAGGACGGCGCCATGGCCTGCGTGCAGGTGCAGGACGCCGGTATCGGCATCGACAGCCAGAACCAGCGGCGCATCTTCCAGCAGTTCGAACGCGTCGCCGCCCAGCAGGCCAGTGGCGGGTTGGGGTTGGGGTTGTATATTTCCGAGCAGATCGTGCTGGCCCATGGCGGGCGCATAGAGGTGCACAGCGCCGCGGGGCAGGGTGCCACGTTCAGCGTGTACCTGCCGCTGCCGGTGGTGTTGCAACAAAGCGACCAGACGCAGGCAACCTCTGCGTAGGCCTGGGGTCTGATAGCCATCCTGTTGAATTTGAAGGCGTTGTCATGAGTGAAGATGCACAAGATGTGGTGTTGGTGGTCGAGGACGAACCGGCCATTCGCATGATTCTGCGCGATTACCTGGCCGGTGAGGGCTACCACGTGCTGGTGGCCGAGGACGGCGAACAGGCGTTCGCCATTTTGGCCAGCAAGCCGCACCTGGACCTGATGGTCACCGATTTTCGCCTGCCGGGCGGTATTTCCGGGGTGGAGATCGCCGAGCCTGCGGTGAAGCTGCGCCCGGATTTGAAGGTGATCTTCATCAGCGGTTACCCGGCCGAGATCCTCGAGTCCGGCAGCCCCATCGCCCGCCGCGCGCCGATCCTGGCCAAGCCGTTTGACCTCGACACCCTGCACGAGCAGATCCAGGCGTTGTTGCGCTGAGGGTGCTGCGCGCCCTTTGTAGGAGATCACCCAGCCCTTCGGGCTGCGCTGTCGCGCAGAGAACCGGGCACGAGCCCGCCGCGGCCCCTGTGGGAGCGGGCTTGCCGGGGTGCCAGACACCGCGTCGCCTGCTTCGCGGTGGTTCGGCACCCCGACAAGCCCGCTCCCACAGGTCCCTGCTAAATCAATGAGTTATGTGCAGTTCTATGAGAGCCGGCTTGCCGGCTATGAGGCCATCAGCCACAGCGCAAGATCCGGCATTGTGGTTTGCAGGCCGGGCCCTGTCGCTGGCAAGCCAGCGCCTGCAGAGGGGGCGTCTGTCGGGCCCGCGTATCACTCACTGCCGTAATTCATGATCGACAACAACCGAATCGGCACCTGCACCAGCTTCTCCGGCCCGTGGGGCGTTTCGCCGTCGAAGGTCAGGCTGTCGCCGGCCTGCATCTGGTACAGCTGGTTGCCATGGCGGTACACCAGCTCGCCTTCGAGCAAATGCAAAAACTCCGTGCCGGGGTGGGCGAAGGTGGGGAACTCCTCGCTGGCGTCATCCATGCTCACCATGTACGCCTCGAAGTTTTTCTTCGGCCCCCGGGCGTGGTTCAACAGGTGATAGGTATGGCCCTTCTCGGTGCCGCGGCGCACCACCTCCAGCCCTTCACCGGCCTTTACCAGCAGGGCATTGCCGTCGGGCTGGTCGTACTGGCTGAACAGCTTGGCCATGGGCATGCCCAGTACGTCGCACAGGCGGCTCAGGGTATCGAGGCTGGTGGACACCTGGGCGTTCTCGATCTTGCTGAGCATGCCCTGGCTGATGCCGGCGATGCGGGCCACGTCGGCCAGCTTCAAGGATTGCGCCTGGCGCTGGCGCTTGATCTGCATGCCCAGATACTGCTCCAGGCGTAGCCGCGGTTCGGTCTCGGTCGACATTCGGTGTCCTGCACGGTTTCAGTTCAAGAATATTGTTTTCGCACTGGGAAAGTGCGTGAGTTTCCTCGGGTGAAAGGGAGTTTCCCATATTTCAACGGGAAATTCTTCGCTAAGGCACCAGGCGCTATCGCGGGGCAAGCCCGCTCCCACGGGGTTTCGTGGGCAGCGTGGAAGCGGGCTTGCCCGGCGATGGGTGAAGTTGGCAAGCGTGTTGCATTCCTGTGGTGAAAGTAAGTTTCCTTCTTGGAAATTTAACCAGGCCAACCTTGCTGTGCCCTTACCCAGGAGTGATCAACCCATGTTGCCAGCAGAAACCCAGCGCATCCTCGACCAGTTCGGCATCAAGTACGTGCTGGCGCAGTTCGTCGACATCCACGGTTCGGCGAAAACCAAGTCGGTGCCGGTCTCGGGCCTGAAGATGGTGGCCGAGGAGGGCGCCGGCTTTGCCGGGTTTGCCATCTGCGGCATGGGCATGGAGCCCCACGGCCCGGACTTCATGGCCCGCGGCGACCTCAGCACCTTGATCCCGGTGCCCTGGCAGCCGGGCTACGGCCGGGTGGTGTGCGTCGGCCACGTCGATGGCAAGCCCTGGCCCTACGACAGCCGCCATGTGCTGCAGCAGCAGGTGCAGCGCCTGGCCGACAAGGGTTGGACCTTGAACACCGGCCTTGAACCCGAATTCAGCCTGTTCCGCCGCGACGAGGCCGGCAAGCTGCAACTGGTGGACGCCTCCGACAACCTCGACAAGCCCTGCTACGACTACAAGGGCCTGTCGCGCTCGCGGCTGTTCCTCGAACGCCTCACCGAAGCCTTGCAACCGGTGGGCTTCGACATCTACCAGATCGACCACGAAGACGCCAACGGCCAGTTCGAGATCAACTACACCTACAGCGACGCCATGGAGTCGGCCGACCGCTTCACGTTCTTCCGCATGGCCGCCGGCGAAATCGCCAACGACTTAGGCATGATCTGCTCGTTCATGCCCAAGCCCGACCCCAAGCGCGCCGGCAACGGCATGCACTTCCACCTGTCGCTGGCAAGTTCGACCAACAAGAACCTGTTCCACGACCCGTCCGACAGCAGCGGCATGGGCCTGTCCAAACTCGCCTACCACTTCGCCGCCGGCCTGTTGGCCCACGGCCCGGCGCTGTGCGCCTTCGCCGCGCCCACGGTCAACTCGTACAAGCGCCTGGTGGTTGGCCGCTCGCTGTCTGGCGCCACCTGGGCCCCGGCCTTCGTCGCCTACGGCGCCAACAACCGCTCGGCGATGGTGCGCATCCCCTATGGCCGCCTGGAGTTCCGCCTGCCGGACGCCGGCTGCAACCCCTACCTGGTCACCGCCGCAATCATCGCCGCCGGCCTGGACGGCATCGACCGCCAGCTCGACCCCGGCCAGATGTGCAACGAGAACCTCTACAACCTGAGCCTGGAAGAAATCGCCGCCCGCGGCATCAAGACCCTGCCGCAGTCGCTCAAGGAAGCCGCCGATGCGCTGGAGGCCGACCCGCTGTTTCGCGAGGTGCTCGGCGCCGAGATCGTCGATGAGTTTCTCAAGCTCAAGCGCATGGAGTGGGTGGAGTACTGCCGCCATGTCTCCGACTGGGAAATCCAGCGCTACACCGAATTCTTCTGATCGCCAGCCCCATCCCTGGGTAGCGGCGAATGCAGCGGCTACCCACTGCCTAGAAGGAGCATCACCATGTGTGGAATCGTAGGTCTGTACCTGAAAAAGCCCGGGCTGGAACCCCAGCTCGGCAAGCTGTTCGAACCCATGCTCCAAGCCATGACCGACCGTGGCCCCGACAGCGCCGGCTTTGCCATCTACGGCGACGAGGTGGCCGATGGCTGGGTCAAGCTGACCCTGCAGGCCACCCGCACCGACTACCCCTGGGCCGAGCTGATGGGCCAGCTCGAAGGCCGTCTGGGCTGCTCGCTGGACTGGTTCCAGAACGCCAGCGCCGCCGTGCTCAAGGTGCACACCACTGAAGCCGCCGCCCGCCAGGCGCTGGCCGAGCTTGCCGCCGAGGTGCGCATCATGAGCGCCGGGCAGAGCATCGAGATTCTCAAGGGCATGGGCCTGCCGGCCGAGATTTCCAGCCGCTTCGGCCTGGCCGGCATGCAGGGCAGCCACATCATCGGCCATACCCGCATGGCCACCGAAAGCGCGGTGACCATGGAAGGCAGCCACCCGTTTTCCACCGGCGCCGACCTGTGCCTGGTGCACAACGGCTCGCTGTCCAACCACTTCCGCCTGCGCCAGGAGCTCAAGCGCGAAGGCATCAGTTTCGAAACCGACAACGACACCGAGGTGGCCGCCGGCTACCTGGCCTGGCGCCTGCAACAGGGCGACACCCTGGCCCAGGCCCTGGACGGCGCTCTGCAAGACCTGGACGGCTTCTTCACCTTTGCCATCGGTACCCGCAACGGCTTTGCCGTGATCCGCGACCCGATCGCCTGCAAGCCGGCGGTGCTGGCCGAAACCGACGACTACGTGGCCATGGCCTCGGAGTACCAGGCCCTGGCCAGCCTGCCGGGCATCGAAAACGCTAAGGTCTGGGAGCCGGCCCCGGCCACCCTGTACGTCTGGGAGCGCGAAAGCGCCTGACCTGCCACCGAACCCCTGGAGAATCTTATGAAGACGATCGACCTTTCCAGCACCTCGGTGCGTGTCCTCAACCAGTCCCTGCACGGTGATGTGCAAGGCAGCGAGTGGCGGGTGAGCCACCCCGACGGCAAGCACAACCTGGCGGTGGGCATCAACGCCCCGGTGTCGGTGGATATCGACGGCCACGCCGGCTACTACTGCGCCGGCATGAACCAGCAGGCCAGCATCACCGTGCACGGCAACGTCGGCGTGGGCGTGGCCGAGAACATGATGTCCGGCTCGGTACGCATCAAGGGCAGCGCCTCCCAGGCTGCCGGCGCCACTGCCCATGGCGGGCTGCTGGTGATCGAAGGCGATGCCGGCGCCCGTTGCGGCATCTCGATGAAGGGCGTCGACATCGTGGTCGGCGGCAGTATCGGCCACATGAGCTGTTTCATGGGCCAGGCCGGGCGTTTGGTGGTGTGCGGCGATGCCGGCGATGCGCTGGGCGATTCGCTGTACGAGGTGCGCATCTACGTCAAAGGCTCGGTGCAGTCGCTGGGCTCGGACTGCATCGAGAAAGAGATGCGCGCCGAGCACCTGCAAGAGCTGCAGGCACTGCTGGACCAGGCCGGCCTTGCGCACAAGGCGGCCGATTTCAAACGCTACGGCTCGGCTCGCCAGCTGTACAACTTCAAAGTCGACAACGCCAGCGCGTACTGATCCAGGAGCAACCCCATGAGTGAGAAATTCCCCCCGGTACTGCGTGAGTCGGCCACCTTCGATCGCCTGACCATCCAAGAGATCCAGCGCGCCGCCGAAACCGGCATTTACGATATCCGCGGCGGCGGCACCAAGCGCCGCGTGCCGCATTTCGACGATCTGCTGCTGCTGGGTGCCAGCGTGTCGCGCTACCCGCTGGAAGGCTACCGCGAAAAGTGCGGCACCGACGTGGTGCTGGGCAATCGCTTTGCGAAAAAGCCGATCCACCTGAAGATCCCGGTGACCATCGCCGGCATGAGCTTCGGCGCGCTGTCGGCCAACGCCAAGGAGGCCCTGGGCCGTGGCGCCACCATCGCCGGCACCAGCACCACCACCGGTGACGGCGGCATGACCCCGGAAGAGCGCGGCCAGTCGCAGCACCTGGTGTACCAGTACCTGCCGTCGCGCTACGGCATGAACCCCGACGACCTGCGCAAGGCCGATGCCATCGAGATCGTTCTGGGCCAGGGCGCCAAGCCGGGCGGTGGCGGCATGCTGCTGGGCATGAAAGTCACCGAGCGAGTGGCCGGCATGCGCACGCTGCCGATCGGCGTCGACCAGCGCAGTGCCTGCCGCCACCCGGACTGGACCGGCCCGGACGACCTGGCAATCAAGATCGCCGAGCTGCGCGAGATCACTGACTGGGAAAAACCCATCTACGTGAAGATCGGCGCCAGCCGCCCGTACTACGACGTCAAGCTGGCGGTCAAAGCCGGCGCCGATGTGATCGTGCTCGACGGCATGCAGGGCGGTACCGCCGCCACGCAGGAAGTGTTCATCGAGCACGTCGGCATCCCGATTTTGCCGGCCATCCCCCAGGCGGTGCAGGCGCTGCAGGAGATGGGCATGCACCGCAAGGTGCAACTGATCGTCTCGGGCGGCATCCGCAACGGCGCCGACGTGGCCAAGGCCATGGCCCTGGGCGCCGACGCGGTGGCCATCGGCACCGCCGCGCTGATCGCCCTGGGCGACAACCACCCGCGGCTGGATGCGCAGCTCAAGGAGATCGGTTCGGCCGCAGGCTTCTACGACGACTGGCAGAACGGCCGCGATCCGGCCGGCATCACCACCCAGGACCCGGAACTGGCCAAGCGCCTGAACCCGGAAGAGGCCGGACGGCGCCTGGCCAACTACCTGCGGGTGTTGGTGCTGGAGGCGCAGACCATGGCCCGCGCCTGCGGCAAGTCGCACCTGCACAACCTCGACCCCGAAGACCTGGTGGCCTTGACCGTAGAAGCCGCAGCCATGGCACGAGTGCCGCTGGCGGGCACCGCGTGGGTGCCGGGGCAAACCCAGTACTGACAGGCCAGCAGGGCCTGTCGCAATGGCAGGCCAACCCCGACCCTGTAGGAGCCGGCTTGCCGGCGATAGGGCCATCGGCCGCACCACAGCTTCAGGGCTGTGAATGGCAGGCCCGGCCCCATCGCCGGCAAGCCGGCTCCTACCGGTGAACGGGGCTTCTTATTCCGATCACACAGGAGTGCCCCGCATGAAGCTTGCCCTTGCTGTTGTGCTGTTCGCGCTGACACCGTTGGCCCACGCCGCCGACCCCACCCTCGACACCGGCAATACCGCCTGGATGATCTGCGCGGCGATGTTCGTGCTGATGATGTGCATCCCGGGCCTGGCGCTGTTCTACGGTGGCATGGTACGGGCCAAGAACTTCCTTTCGGTATTTACCCAGCTGTTTGCCGTGGCCGGGGTCATCGGCATCCTCTGGGTGCTGTTCGGCTACAGCCTGGTGGTCAGTACCGAAGGCATGGTCGAGGGGCAACTGACCTTCAACAGTTTCATCGGCGGCCTGGACAAGGCGCTGATGCTGAACATCGGCCACGACAGCCTGGTGGGCACCATCCCCGAAGGGGTGTTCGCGGTGTTCCAGCTGACCTTCGCCATCATCACCCCGGCGCTGATTGCCGGCGGCTTTGCCGAACGCATGAAGTTCAGCGCCTCGCTGCTGTTCATGGGCGGCTGGTTCGTGCTGGTGTACGCGCCCATCGCCCACATGGTGTGGGGCGGGCCGGGGGCGTTGATGGTCAACTGGGGTGTGCTCGACTTTGCCGGCGGCACCGCCGTGCATATCAATTCCGGCGTGGCGGCCCTGGCCGCAGCGCTGATGCTGGGCAAGCGCAAGGGCTACCCGCAGGTGGCCATGCCGCCGCACAACCTCGGCTTCACCCTGGTGGGTGCAGGGCTGTTGTGGGTGGGCTGGTTCGGCTTCAACGTCGGCTCGGGGCTTGCCGCCAACCAGGGCGCCGGGGTGGTGATGCTGGCAACTATGGTCGCCGCCTGCGCCGGCATCGTCGGCTGGTTGCTCACTGAAACCCTGATGCATGGCCGGCCCACAGCGCTGGGCGCGGCGTCAGGCGCATTGGCCGGGCTGGTGGGCATCACCCCGGCGTGCGCCTTCGTCGGGCCGCTGGGGGCAGTGGTGATCGGTTTGCTGACCGGGGCGATCTGCTTCTTTGCCGTGACCAAACTCAAGCAGGCGCTGGGTTATGACGACAGCCTGGATGTGTTCGGCCTGCATGGCGTGGGCGGTATCGTCGGGGCGCTGCTGACCGGAGTGTTCGCCGCGCCGACGCTGGGGGGTTACGTGGAGGGCGTGACGCCGTTGGGGCAGGCGCTGGTGCAGTTGAAGGGGGTGGCGTTCACCTTTGTGTACTGCTTCGTGGTGAGCTGGGCGATTCTTGGTGCGATCAAGCTGGCGATCGGCTTGCGCGCTTCGCGCGAGGATGAGGAGCAGGGGTTGGATTTGGCCGAGCACAACGAGCGGGCTTACAACCTGTGAGGGCCTAATCGCCAGTTCAAGCCGGCTCTCATAGAACAAGATACCACTCATTGATTTAGCAGGGTCCTGTGGGAGCGGGCTTGCCCGCGAACACCGGCGAAGCCGGTGCCAGACACCGCGTCGCCTGCTTCGCGGTGGTTCGGCACCCCGACAAGCCCGCTCCCACAGGGGCTGCAGCGGGCTCGTGCCCAGTTCTCTGCGCGACAGCGCAGCCCAAAGGGCTGGGTGATCTCCTACAGGCGATCGCGTCAGCCTGGATACCGCGCAACCGTGTAGGAGCCAGCTTGCTGGCGATGGGGCCAGGCCTGTCAGGCCCAGATATCACTCACCACAAAACCTTCGGTGAACGGGTCGTCATGGTCCAGCACATAGGTGTTCAGGCCATAGATCCAGCTGGTGCCGGTAATGGTCGGCACCACGGCGGTGTAGTCGCCGATGCGGGTCTCTTCCACCAGGCGCCCGGTGAACACGTTGCCCAGCACACCCTGGTGACGGAAGTCCTGGTCCAGCGGCAGTTCACCCTTGGCGTGCAGGATGGCCATCTTGGCGCAGGTGCCGGTGCCGCACGGGCAGCGGTCGAGGGCGCCGGTCCAGGTGGACGGGTTGTCCCAGTCCAGCTCGCCGGAGGCCACGGTCACGGCGTTCTTCCAGTCGGCTTCGGGGCTGTCGGTGGGGCCGGAAAGCTGCGAAATGGTAATGCCGATGCCCGGGTAGTCCGGGTGCGCCACCGGCAGTTGCTCGATGGCCGCCTGGCGGATCATCGCGCTGATGCGGGCGATCTCGGCGCCGTGCTCGGGGGTCAGTTGAATGTGCGGGAACTGGCGTACATCGGCGATCACGTAGAACATGCCGCCCCAGCCCACATCCACGGTCACCTCGCCAAGGTGCGGCACCTGGATCTTCGCATCCAGGTGCGCAGCGAAGGCCGGCACGTTCTTGAAGGTGACGCTCTTGACCTTGCCGTTGCGGCACTCGGCCTTGATGCCGATCAGCCCGGCCGGGGCTTCGAGAATCAGCTCGGTGACCGGCTCCTTCATCGGCAGCATGCCCATTTCCAGCAGCACGGTGACCACCGAGATGGTGTTGCCACCGGACATCACCGGGTACTCCACCTGCTCCATGATGATGTAGCCGGCGTCGGCGTCCGGGTGGCTCGGCGGCACGATGATGTTGCAGCACAGCGGCGGGTAGCCACGTGGCTCGCGCAGCATCAGTTTGCGCAGTTGGTCGTCGTTTTCCCGCAGCCAGACCATTTTCTCGTGCACGGTATTACCGGGAATATGCGGCACGCCCCCGGTAATTACCCGCATCGGTTCGCCAGCGTGCGTATCGACCGCGTGGATGGTTCTTTTGAAGGCCATGGAAGTCTCCGGTTTCTTATCGATTGTGGGTAGTGCAGGGGGCGTCGAATCGCCCGCTTGTTTGCACTTTCTCACCCCTTGGGCCTGCGCCCCTATAACGCCCCGGACAGCTCATATGACGTTGGCGCAGCGCCGCTGCTTGCGGGCAAACCCAGGCAAACCGGGGCCTGGCCGATTTCTCGCATTCTTTGAGGTAATCGTTCTATTTCCTGACCTCATGCGAGCTTAGGCTGAAAAACAGGCGACACGTCCTGCAAAAAACCACTTGCGAAGATGCTCAACAACGGCGGCAGGGACAGCCGTGCGCCACACGAGGGTGAACTTAATCAGACCACGCCCAAGTAACGACCCATTCTAAAAACAATAGTGATGACCCGAGCCGGCAGAAGTAGTGCGTGCCCGGTGTCATCTGCCTCGAGCAGCGAAGAGACAATAACAATGACCATCGACAACAAGATTTCACTGGAAGACGCGCCCCTGAACGCCTTCCACAAAAAACTGGCCGTCTACTCCTCCGGTGCGCCGTTTCTGGATGGCTACATCCTCAGCATCATCGGCGTGGTGCTGGTGCAGTTGAGCCAGGCCCTGCAACTGAGCGTGTTCGAAGAAGGCATGGTGGCGGCGGCGTCCTTGATCGGCATGTTCTTCGGCGGTTTCGTTGGCGGGCTGTTCACCGACAAGCTCGGGCGCAAGACCCTTTACGTGCTGGTGCTGGTGGCCCTGGCGGTATTCTCCCTCGGGCAGTTCTGGGTCAGCTCTGCCGCAGCCTTGATTGCCCTGCGCTTCGCCCTGGGTGTGGCCATCGGTGCCGACCACCCGCTGGCCACCTCGCTGCTGGCGGAGTTTCTGCCACGCAAGCCGCGCGGCTCGATTCTCGCCAGCCTGGTGATGATGTGGTTCGTCGGTGCGGCGGTGGCTTATGTAGCCGGTGAATTCATCCTGCGCGCCATGGGCCCCGAGGCCTGGCGTTGGGCGCTGGCCAGCGCCGTGGTGCCGGCGGTGCTGTTCCTGATCATGCGCGTCGGCACCCCGGAGTCGGCCCGCTGGCTGCTGAGCAAGGGCCGCATTGCCGAGGCTGACCAGGTGATCAAGCGCGTGTATGGCAGCAAATTCTCCATCGCCGACCTGCCGGAGCCGGTGTCCGAGCGCCGGGTGTCGGTGGGCGCGTTGTTCCACTCGCACTATGGCAAGCGCATCTTCTTCGTCAGCCTGTTCTGGACCTGCTCGATCATCCCGCAGTTCGCCATCTACGCCTTCGCCCCGAAAATCCTCAGCGCCATGGGCCTGACCGGCGACCTGGCCGCCTGGGGCGCAGTGGCCATCACTATCATCTTCGTGTTCGGCTGCATGCTCGGGGTGAAGCTGATCAACCCGCTGGGCCGCCGGCGCATGCTGATGCACAGCTTCTTGTGGTCGGGCCTGGCGCTGTTGCTGCTGGGCCTGTTCCCGGAAGGCGCCGGCCTGCTGACCCTGGCCCTGTTCGGCAGCTACGCGCTGTTCATCGGCGGCGCCCAGGTGCTGCAGTACGTGTACCCCAACGAGCTGTTCCCCACCGAAGTGCGTGGCTCGGCCGTGGGCCTGGCCACCTCGCTTTCGCGCATCGGCGCGGCAGTCGGGACTTACCTGGTGCCAATGTCGCTGTCGTCGATCGGCATTGCCAACACCATGATCGCGGCGTTCGGCATCTCGATGGTGGGGCTGCTGGTGACCTGGCTGATGGCCCCGGAAACCCGTTCCCTGGATTTGGCCAAGGCCAGCGCCGCGGCATAGAGACAATCGCCGGCAAGCCGGCTCCTACACAACCCTGTAGGAGCCAGCTTGCCGGCGATGAGGCCCTTGCAGGTCAGCGGCGATAGTGGCCGTGGTCATCCTGATAACGATGGTCATGCTGGTAAGCTGCCGCCCGGCGCCGTTCGATGTCGCGGCGGTGCTGTTCCTTGCGCCATTGCTCCTTGCGCCACTGCTCGCGGCGCCAATCATCGCGCCGCGAATGCCAGCGGCCATCGCGCCAGTAGCGGTCTTCGTCATGGGCCAGCATTGGCGCCTGTTGCAGCGCTTCGCTGCTGGCCAGGCTCGGCCAGGGGTTCTCGGCCTTGGTGGTTGCAAAAGCCGGGGCTTGATGGGCTGGCGCCGGGCTGGAAGCTTTCATCTGGGAGGCCATCGCCGAGCCCGTTGCCCCGAGGGCGAGCAGGCCAAGCACAAGCAGGCGAGAGACAGAACGTTTCATCATCGGGCACCTTCCGGTTGTCGCGACCGAAGTGGGCCGCGCTTGATCACATAGACCTGCAACGGGCGAAAAGTTCTGTAAAGTTTTTGTCAGTAATGTCAACGGTTTCAATGGGTTGCGGGTTTTTTTGGCGCGCCCTTTAGCAGGCTCGGCCTCATCGCCGTTCAAGCCGGCTCCTACAGGGGAGAGTGTCAGGCTGGACATCGCGTAGCCCTGTAAGAACCGGCTTGCCGGCGACAGGGCCCGCCCAGGCACTACAACCGCTTCCCCAATCCGCGCCCGAGCGTTAGCCTCGTAATACCCAAAGCCAATAGATTTTCCACTCCCATGCCCGCCGCCTTCCCCGCGCTACCCTCACTCAACGCCCTGCGCATGTTCGAAGTGGTCGCCCGCCACCTGAACTTTCGCCTCGCCGCCGAGGAACTGGGCGTCACTCAGGCCGCCGTGGCCCAGCAGATTCGCGGCCTGGAGGCGAGCCTGGGCATTCGCCTGTTCGAGCGTCTGCCCCGTGGCCTGGGCCTGACCGATGCCGGGCGGGCCTACGCCACCAGCGTGCGCGCGGCCCTGGCGATGATCGACGAGGCCACCCGCCTGCTGCGCCCGGCGCCTGCGCACTTCACCGTGAGCGTAACTCCCACCTTCGCCTCCAAGTGGCTGATCCCAAGGCTTGGCGACTTTGCCGAGGCCAACCCGGGCATCGACCTGCGCCTGCTGGCCAGCGACCGCCTTTCGCACTTTCACACCGACGCCGTGGACTTGGCCGTGCGCTACGGCCAGCCGCCGTTCGGGCCCGGGTTGAATGTGGAACTGTTGATGGAGCAGCGGGTGGTGGCGGTGGCCAGCCCGGGGTTGCTGGCCGGCAAGGGCCAGCCGGGCAGCTTCGAGGCGTTGCAGGGGTTCGTTGCGCTGCACGATGCCCACGATTACTGGCCCGCCTTCAGCGCTGCGCTGTTCCCCGGCCACCCGCCGCCCACGGCGCGCAACCTGCGCTTCAACCAGACCGCGCTGGCCATCGAGGCGGCGCTGGCGGGGCAGGGCATCACCCTGGCCAGCCAAGCCTTTGTCGCCGCCGACCTGGCGGCGGGGCGGCTGGTGCAGGTGTTCGAATTGCAACTACGGCTGGACAAGGCGTTTTACCTGGTGTGGCCGCGCAACCCCCGGCAAGGCGAAGCGCTGCAGGTCGTCAAAAGCTGGTTGAAACGGCAAGTAGCCGATAGCTGAGCTACTGGCTTTGCAAGCCCCAACTGCCTCCCTCGGCTCACCAGCGGCTGCTAGGGTGAATGCATTCCAACGCAGTTCATCAGGAGGCAGCATGTCAGTACAAAAAGTGGCAATCATCACCGCCGGCGGCAGCGGCATGGGCGCGGCGGCGGCCCGGCGCCTGGCTGCGGACGGCTACAAGGTCGGCATCCTTTCGTCCTCGGGCAAGGGCGAGGCGCTGGCCGCCGAACTGGGCGGCATCGGCGTCACCGGCAGCAACCAGTCGGTGGACGACCTGAAGCGCCTGGTCGATGCGGTGATGGCCAAGTGGGGGCGGGTCGATGTGCTGGTCAACAGCGCCGGCCACGGCCCACGTGCGCCGATCCTCGACATCACCGACGAGGACTGGCACAAGGGCATGGAGGTGTACCTGCTCAACGTGATCCGCCCGCTGCGGTTGGTTACGCCGATCATGCAAAAGCAGCAGGGCGGGGTGATCATCAACATCTCCACCGCCTGGGCCTTCGAGCCCAGCGATCTGTTCCCCACCTCGGCAGTGTTCCGCTCGGGCCTGGCGGCGTTCAGCAAGGTCTTCGCCGACACCTATGCCGGCGACAACGTGCGCATCAACAACGTGCTGCCCGGCTGGATCGACAGCCTGCCGGCCACCGAGCTGCGCCGCGACATGGTGCCGCTCAAGCGCTATGGCACCAGCGAAGAAATTGCCGCCACCATCGCCTTTTTGGCCAGTGACGGCGCGGCTTACATCACCGGGCAGAACATCAAGGTCGATGGCGGCTTGACCCGCAGCGTATGAAGGCGGCGGGCCGGCGGGTATGGAAGCGCATTAATGATAAGTATTATCATGCGCGACTTTCTGTCACCTGCCCCTGGAGGCCCGCCCCATGCCCCCCGCCAACCGCGACGCCGTCGGTGAGTTGTACACCCAGCACCACAGCTGGGTGGTAACCCTGCTGCGCAGCCGGCTGGGCAACCGCGAGCAGGCCCTGGACCTGGCCCAGGACACCTTCGTGCGCTTGCTGCGCAGCGAGCTGCCGGCGCCCTTGCGTGAGCCGCGGGCCTACCTTGCGACCATCGCCGGGCGCCTGTGCCTGCAGCACTTTCGCCGCCAGGCACTGGAGCGTGCCTACCTCGAAAGCCTGGCGCGGCTGGAGCCTGCGCAGCAACCTTCGGAAGAAACCCGCCTGTTGGTGCTCGAAGCCCTGGACGCTGTCGGCCAGGTGCTGGACGGCCTGGGCAGCCGGGTGCGCGAAGTGTTTTTGCTGTCGCAGCTCGACGGCCTGACCTACGCGCAGATCGGCGAGCAACTGGGGCTTACCGTCAATGTGGTGCAAAAGGCCATGCTCAAGGCCTACCGGCATTGCTACGCCGAGGTCTACGGCGCATGACGCCGCACATGGCAGGCACCCAGCGCCTGGCGCCCGAGGTGCTGGAGCAGGCGATGCTGTGGATGGTGCGCCTGCAGTCGGGTAGCAGCAGCGAGGCTGAACAGCACGCCTGCTGGCAATGGCGTGCGGCGGACCCGGCCCATGAACTGGCCTGGCAACGCCTGGCCGGCCTGGGGCAAGGCCTGCGCGACAGCATCGCCGTGTTGCCTGCGTGCAGTACCCGGCGCCTGCTGCAGGCGCGTACCCAGGTTTCCCGGCGTAGCGTGCTTGGCGGCCTGACGGGCGCCGGTGTGCTGCTGGCCTGCGGCTACGGCGTCACCCAGCGCAGCGTGCTACCCACCCTGTTCAGCGACTACGCCACCGCCACCGGCGAGCGCCGCAGTTGGCGCCTGGCGGGCATCAGCTGGCAACTGGACACCGGCAGTGCGCTGGACAATGACCAGGTGGCGGGCCGCCAGCTGCTGACCCTCAACCGCGGCCGGGTGTTGCTGGAGGTGGGGCAGGGGGCAGCAGTCAGCCTGCGTGCCGGGCAGGCGCGCGTGCTGCCGGGGGCCGGCGCACGGCTGGTGGTGCGCCAGCAGGCCGCTGCCACCTTGGTGCAGGTGCTCGACGGCAAGGCCTTGGTGGAGTACGGGCAGGGCGGCCGCACAGGGCTTGAGGCGGGCTGGCAGCAATTGTTCATCGCCACCGGCGTGGGCAGCGCGGCGCCGTTGCCGCTGGGGGCGGCGGCCTGGGCCCAGGGCCAGCTGGTGGCCGAGCGCATGCCCCTGGGTGCGCTGCTGGCCGAGCTGGACCGCTACCGCAAGGGCGTGCTGCGCTGCGACCCGCAGGTGGCTGGCTTGCAGGTCAGCGGCACCTTTTCGCTGGACCAGCCCGAGGCCAGCCTGGATTTGCTGGCCGAGGTGCTGCCGGTGCGGGTGCAGCGGGTGTTGGGGTATTGGGCCAGCGTGGTGCCGGCCTGATCGGGCCTCATCGCCGGCAGCCGGCTCCTACAGGAGATCGCGGTCCTCTGTAGGAGCCGGCTTGCCGGCGATGAGGCCCTGAAAATTTTCATCAGCTTTCGGCAGGTTTTCCATTCTCGCGCATCAAGACAGGCAAACGCGCTGATTTCACCGCGTGCCACCCACCCCTGTCTTGCCAAGGATCGTCTCGATGCTGTGTCGCCTTACCCCCCTTGCCACCTCGCTCACCGTCGGCCTGGCCATGGCCGCCTTGCACCTGCCGGCCCAGGCCGAGGTGCGCCGCTTCGATATCGCCCCCGCCAGCCTCGATTCCGCCCTTGCGCAGTTCGGCCAGCAGGCCGGGTTGATGGTGGCGGTGGATGCGCAGTTGTCCCGTGGCGTGCACAGCCCGGGGCTGCGCGGCGAGCATGAGGTGCAGCAGGGCCTGGCCATGTTGCTGGCCGGCAGCGGGTTGCAGCCTGTGCAGGTGGCCGCCGGCCGCTACCGGCTGATCCCGCAGGCCACAAGCAGCGGCGCACTGGAGCTGGGCGCCACCAGCATCAACGCCGCAGGCCTGGGCGCCACCACCGAGGGCACCGGTTCATACACCACAGGCTCCACCAGCACCGCCACCAAGATGAACCTGTCGCTGCGCGAAACGCCGCAGTCGATCAGCGTGATCACCCGCCAGTTCATGGACGACCAGCAGCTCAGCACAATGGCCGATGTGCTCAAGCAGACCCCGGGCATCACCATGTCCCAGGACGGCGGCGAGCGTTTCAACATCTACTCGCGCGGCAGCGGCCTGAACGCCTACCAGTTCGACGGCGTTACCACCTACCAGGAAAACCAGACCCGCAACATGCCCAGCACCCTGCTGGACATGGCCATCTACGACCGCGTGGAGGTGGTACGCGGCGCCACCGGGCTGATGACCGGCGCCGGCGACCCCAGCGGGGTGGTCAACGTGGTGCGCAAGCGCCCGACCAGTGACTTTCACGCCTATGTGCAGGGTGGGCTGGGCTCGTGGAACTACCAGCGCCTGGAGGCCGACGTGTCCGGCCCGCTGAGCGCCGACGGCGGTGTGCGCGGGCGCGTGGTGGCGGCCAAACAGACCAACCACACCTTCATGGACTGGTACCAGCAGGACAAGGATATCGCCTACGGCGCCCTGGAATTCGACCTCACCGACACCACCCTGCTGCGCGCCAGCATCGACCACCAACGCTACCGGCCCACCGGCGCCCAGGGCGTGCCGCTGATCTACAACAACGGCACGCCCACCCACTTCTCCCGCTCCACCAGCTCTGGTGCACGCTGGAACAGCGACCGCTTCGAAACCACCAACTACAACCTGGGCCTGGAGCAGCAACTGGCCGGTGACTGGCAGTTGAAAGTCGGCACCACCTACATGGACGTCGACCGCTACGCGCTGTCGGGCGCTTACTACAGCTCGTCGAACAACTCCAACCTGAGCCCGGACGGCACCGCCAAGATCGACCAGAGCGACGCCACCGCCACCCAGCGCCAACGGGCCATCGACGCCACCGTGCAGGGGCCGGTCGAGCTGTTCGGGCAAACCCACGAGCTGATCTTCGGTGCCAACTACTTCGACTACATCAACCGCCACCATGCCGAAGGCACCGATGATGCGGTGGTGGACTTCAACAATTGGGGCAATGAACTGCCCAAGCCGGACACCGACAGCTTCACCCCGGTACTGGACTACGACGTGGACACCCGCCAGAGCGGCTACTTCGCGGCCGGGCGTTTCAACCTGGCCGACAGCCTGCACCTGATCCTCGGCGCGCGGGTCAGCAACTACCGCTACCACTCGCACCTGCAGAGCCTGCCCAGCGGCACCCCGTCGAACTCCAGCTTGACCGAGCGCGGCGTGGTCACGCCCTATGCCGGGCTGATCTACGACCTGACGCCTGAGCAGTCGCTTTATGTCAGCTACACCGACATCTTCAAGCCGCAGTCGTCGCGCGACAGCAGCGGCAAGGTGCTTGAACCTGTGGTGGGGACCAACTACGAAACCGGCTGGAAGGGCGAGTTCTACGATGGCCGCCTGAACGCCAGCGTGGCGTTGTACCTGATCAAGCGCGACAACGTCGCCGAAGAAGACGGCACGGTGATCGGCACCACGGATGAAACTGCCTATCGGGCAGTCAGCGGTGCCAAGACCAAGGGCATCGACATGGAACTGGCCGGCGAGCTGGCGCCGGGCTGGAACCTGCAGGGCGGCTACAGCCATTCACGCACCGAAGACGCCGACGGCAAGCGCCTGACCACCCAGCTGCCAATGGACACCTTGCGCCTGTGGAGCACCTACCAGTTGCCGGGCGACTGGCAGCACGTGACGCTGGGCGGCGGGGTCAACTGGAACTCCAGCAGTTCGGTGTACTTCAGCCGCTACGGCGCGCGCGTTACCCAGCATGACTACACAGTGGCCAACCTGATGGCGCGCTACCGCTTCAACGAACACCTGTCGACCACGCTGAACCTGAACAACCTGTTCGACCAGAAGTACTACAGCGGGTTTTCCGGGAGCTGGGGGCACTACGGTGCGCCGCGTAACTTGATGGCCAATCTGAGGTATGAGTTTTGAGTGACGGCCCCACCGCCGGCAAACCAGTTCCTATGGAACAAATCACAACTCTTTGATTTAACGAAGATTCTGTGGGAGCGGCTTTAGCCGCGAACACCGGCGAAGCCGGTGCCATCTAGCGCGGTGCCTGCTTCGTGGCTAAAGCCGCTCCCACAGGTGCCGGCGCGCTTGCGGCCGTAGTTCCCTGCAACTCCGGCCCCAGATACGCATTGACCTGGTTGATATCGTCATCCCCCAAACTGCCCACCGACGAGGCCAGGCGCAGGCGCGACAGAAGGTACTTGAGCTTGGCCTCGGACAGATCGTGGCGCGCGACGAACAACAGCTCTTCGGCATTGAGCACGTCGGAGTTGGTGCTGGTGCCACCCTCCCTGAACCCCTTTCATTTCACCCCGCCGCGTACCGGCGCCGCTTCTTCTCGTACATGTCCCCATCGGCATGGCTGAGCAGGCTGTCGGCATCCTGCCCGTCCACCGGGTACAGGGCCACGCCGATGCTGCATGACGGCATGGCCAGGCCGCCGAACTCATCCCCCAGCGGTTCGGCCATGGCGGCCAGTATCTGGCCCATTTTCTCGCTGACCGCTGCAGGTGTTGCGCTGTCTGTCAGCAATACGGTGAATTCGTCGCCGCCCATGCGCGCCACCGTGCCCGTGGCCGCCACGCATTGCTCCAGGCGCCGGGCGATGGCGCACAGCACGCGGTCGCCCAGGGCATGTCCGTAAAGGTCGTTGATTGCCTTGAACCCGTTGACGTCCAGAAACAGCAGCGCCAAAGGCTTTTTATGGTACTGCGCCTCCTGCAGTGCGGCGGTCAGGCGCTGGTTGAACAGCGAGCGGTTGCACAGGCGGGTGAGCGGGTCGTGGTGGGCCAGAAAGCGCAGCTCTTCTTCAGCCTGGGTCAGCGCGGTGACGTTGCGCGCCACGCCGATGCGCGCGCCCACCTCGTCGGACCAGAACGCCGCCCAGAGAATGTGCACCACGCCGCCATCCTTGCGGATGTAGCGGTTGCGAAAGTCGAAGTGCGCCTGGCCGTTCATCACCCGGATGATCGAGGCCTTGGTGGCGTCCAGGTCGTCGGGGTGCATGTAGCGGGTGATCGGGGTGCCGATAAGTTCGCTTGCCGGGTAGCCGAGCAGGGCTTCGCAGGCGTTGCTGACGAAGACGATGGTGTTGTCCCGGTCGACCACGAACACGGTGTCCAGCATCAGGTGGATCAGCCTGGGATACAGGGCTTGGAGGTCGACGGGCATAGAGGGCGAAGTCCGGGGCGTTTGGGCGCTGCCAGCATACACAGGGCGGGGCCGGTTTCACCACCGCATGTGGGGGCAATCCCTGTAGGGGATCACCCAGCCCTTTCGGGCTGCGCTGTCGCGCAGGGAATTGCTCTCGCAGATGCACCGCGGCCCCTGTGGGAAGCGGCCTTGTGTCGCGATGGGGCGCGAAGCGCCCCCAATGCCTTGGCCTCATACAAAATTGCCGGGGCTGCTACGCAGCCCATCGCGACACAAGGCCGCTTCCCACAGAGATCGTGTTAAATCAACGAGTTGTGATCTGTTTCATAGCAACCGGCAAGCCGGCTACAGAGGTATGCACAGGGCGAATGAAGAGTGTGCAGGGCTTCGATTTCCATCAGCAATCCATATTGCGCAAGCTTTGCCCATTCCCCCTGTTCAGAGGTGCTCCATGTTCAGCAAAGCCGCACTGCTCGCCATCATCCCCGCCGGCCTGGCCCTGCTGGCCGGCGTTGTCCTGCCGTTTCAGGCGGCCAGCAATGCCGCGGTCGGCCGTGCGCTGGGGCACCCGTTGTGGGGCGCGCTGACTTCGCTGCTGGTGAGCACGGCAGTGGTGGTGGCGGCCTTGCTGGTATTGCGGGTGTCGGCGCCGAACCTGGGCAAGGCCCTGCAGGGGCCCTGGTGGCTGTGGGTGGGTGGCGTTTTGGGTGCGCTCTATGTGGCAGCCGCTGCAGCCTTGACGCCCAAGCTGGGGGCGGCGGGGTTCCTGTTGCTGGTGGTGGCCGGGCAGATCATCACCTCGGTGGTGGTGGACCATTTCGGTTTGATGGGGCTGGCGCAGAAGCCGGTTAACCTGGCCAGGGTGCTGGGTGTGCTGCTGATCATCGGCGGTGTGCTGCTGGTGCAGGGCGCTGGTGCATCGGCCGCCAGCGCATGGGCTTTGCCGGGCGGCAAGTGAACGGCGTTCAGCGGGGTTGGCTGCAGGCGTACAGCGTTTCGCGCAGCCAGCGGTGAGCCGGGTCGTTGTCCTTGCGTGAGTGCCAGACCTGCCGGTAGGCGATCGGCGGCAGCGGGAAGGGCGGGGTAAAGGACGCGAGTGTGTCGAAGCGCGCCACCGATGTGGCTGCGCGGCTGGCCACGGTGAGCACCAGGTCGGTGCCGGGCAGCACCTCCAGGGCGGCGCTCCAGTGTGGCAGGGCCAGGGCGATATGCCGGCTGTAGCCATGCGCTGCCAGGGCGCGCTCGATCTCGTCGAAGGCATCGGGGCGCATGGCCATCAGCACATGCGGCCGGGCCAGCCACTGCTCAAGCGACAGCGCGCCGTTGGCCGGCAGGGTACTGCGCTCGGCGACGCTGACGAAGTCCTCGCTGAACAGCGCCTGCGAGTTGATGTCGGCGGGCACTTCGTTGAACACACCCAGTGCCAGGTCCAGCTCGCCGTCCTGCAGTTGCCCCATCATCACTTCGCGGCTGGCCTGACTGATGGCCAGGTCAATGCCGGGCGCGGTGTTGCGCAGGTGCTGCACCAGCGCTGGCAGGATGATCCGCGAGGCGTAGTCCGACAGCGACAGGCGAAAGCGCCGCTTGGCCTGGGCCGGGTCGAATACTGGCGTTGCGAGCAGGCCGTTGAGGCTGGCCAGGGCGTCCTGCAGCGGCCCGGCCAGGGCCTGGGCGCGGCTGGTGAGGGCCATGCGGCCTTGCTGGCGCACCAGCAGCGGGTCATCGAAGTGCACGCGCAGTTGCGCCAGGGCATGGCTGACCGCCGGCTGGCTGCGGTGCAGGCGCACGGCGGCGCGGGTGACGTGTTTTTCCACCAGCAGGGCGTTGAGGGCCAGCAGCAGGTTCAGGTCGATCTTGCGCAGTTCGTCCATGGGGGAGGGCCCAGGTTGACGGAGGGTATTTTGTGGGAATGGCTGTTATGTGCTGCCTGTACCGGCCGTGCGAGACGATATGGCGGGGCTCGCTCAGCGCGCCACGGCCTGCTCGATCAGCAGCTTCCAGTTTTGCGCTTCCTGCCAGTCGTCAGCGAATGGCAGCTGCACCCAGAACGGGTGATGCCCTTCGCATTGCAACTGCAGGTGCAGCGTGAAGCTGCGCACGGTGGTGCTGCTGGTCGTGGTGGTGGAGCGGGACTTGCCGCTGCCGAGCATGCCCCAGCTGTTGGTGAACGCATAGATGTTGCGCCGGCCGTGCTTGGTGGTGGTGTTGCTGGTCGTGGTGGTGCTGGCCTGTTCGTCGACATACACCTGCTTGACCACCCGGGCGGCGTCCATCAGTGCATGCTGTTCGCCGCTTTGGTCGGCCAGCAGGTACAGCGTGCGGCTGTCGGTGAACACTCCCAGCATGCGCCCGCCACGGGTGACCCAGCGGTAGGCGCCGAGCGCCTGGCTGGCCATGAACGCCTTGCCGGCTTCGCGCCGCACTTCGTCGGCCTGGCGCCAGGCCTTGTCCACGGCCCACTGCTGCGGGCGCCACAGCAGCGACACCGGCCGGTACAGGTAACCCAGGAAGCAGAACATGATCACCGCCAGGATCGGCCCGCCGATGTAGTGGCCGGCCCAGACCCAGCTGACCAGCCAGTAAAGACAGAACGCCGAAGTCACCATCAAAAAAGCCGCACTGATGGTGCGGATGCGCTGGGCCAGGCGGGTTTCGGCCTGTTGCAGTTTGGCCAGGGCGTCGCTCAGCGGGGCGGGGGTGGCGGTGAGGGTGGTGTCGGGAGCGGGGGCGAGTTGTTGGGTGGTCATGGTGCTTCCTGCAGGTGGCGGACAACGGCCGGGGAGTATACCGGTGGTTAGAGCGGGGTTGGGGGCGGGGGCCTGGTTTTGCTAACTGGGTTGGTTTTTTGCAGGTTTGGAGGGTGTCAGAAATTTTGTGTTCGGGCATAACATGAGTAAGAGGTGCATGTATGCCAACCAAAAAGAAACCCCTGCGTGACCTGCCCCAAATCCCCAAAGAGCTGCTAGAGCAGTTCGGTGAGGGCCTGATGACTGCCGAAGCTATCGAGGATGCCTCTGCGGCGTTCAAGAAGGCCCTGATCGAACGCGCCCTGAGTGCCGAGCTGGGCCATCACCTGGGTTATCCGCCGGGCGCGCAGCGCCCAGAGGATGAAACCAATCAACGTAACGGCAAGAGTGGCAAGACTGTTTTAACCGGGGACGGCCCATTGCGGCTGGATATCCCCCGTGACCGAGACGGCAGTTTTGCGCCCATTCTGATTCCCAAGCATGAGCGGCGTTACACCGGTTTCGATGACAAGATCATCGCCATGTATGCACGTGGGATGACGGTCAGAGAGATCCGCGCCTTTTTGTCCGAGCAGTACGGGACGGATGTTTCACCCGATTTCATCAGCTCTGTGACCGCCGAGGTCATGGAAGAAATCGGCGCGTGGCAGCAGCGGCCGCTTGAGCCTATGTACCCGGTCATTTTCTTTGATGCATTGCGGGTGAAGATCCGTGAGGAAGGCCTGGTGCGCAACAAGGCCATTTACCTGGCGCTGGGCGTTCTGCCGGACGGGACGCGCGATATCTTGGGCATCTGGATTGAGAACACCGAGGGTGCGAAGTTCTGGATGAAGGTGTTCAACGACCTCAAGACGCGAGGTGTCGACGATGTCCTTATTGCCGTGACCGATGGTCTTAAAGGCATGCCAGAGGCCCTCAGCGCAGTGTTTCCAGAGACGACGCTACAGACGTGCATCGTCCACCTGATCCGCAACAGCCTGGACTTTGCAGCCTGGGACAAGCGGCGGGCACTGGCCAAGGCGCTCAAGCCGATCTACCAGGCCATCAATGCCGAAGCGGCTGAGCAGGCGCTCGATGAGTTTGAAAGTGGGCCTTGGGGCAAGCAATATCCAACGGTCGTTGCGGCCTGGAGACGCGCTTGGGATCGAGTGATCCCCTTCTTTGTCTTCCCGCCGGCCATCCGGAAAGTGATTTACACCACCAATGCCATCGAAAGCATCAATGCCCAGCTGCGCAAGATCATCAAGACCCGGGGTCATTTCCCGAACGATGAAGCAGCCACCAAGCTGATCTGGCTGGGTCTGAGAAACATCACGGCGAACTGGGGCTCAGCGGCGCATGATTGGAAAAGTGCGATGAATCAATTCGCGATTTTGTACGGGGATCGATTCATCAGGCCAACCTGGTGAAAATCAGGGCCTGCTTGACGGCAGGCCGCTACCGGCCCGCACACAAAAAAACTGACACTCCCGGTTTGGGTTGCAACCCAAACCCTCTGCTACCCTTGACCTTCAGCACTGAGGCTGAAAGACAGTCGCTCGCCGTACCAGCGTTCACCTCCCTGGCTCCCGCCCCTCATTTCGAGCGTGACAACCCACCTGGGAGATGTGTATGCGCCCGCGATTCACCGCTGTGCTGGCAGTGACGCTGTTCTTGCAAGGCGCCCCGGCCCTTGCCGAAACACCCGACCCCGGCCCGGCCGCGCCCGCCGGCGACAACCAAAGCAGCCAGGGCAACCAGACCATCATCATCCAGCCTGCCGACCCGCAAACCGTCTACGTACCCAGCTACAACCCCAACGCCAGCTACGGCACCTGGCCTTATCCGGCCTCGCCGCCAACCTATTACCCGCCACCCCCCACCTGGTACCCAGGCTCGGCGCTGGTGGCCGGGCTGGCCTTCGGCACCGGGGTTGCGATCGTCGCCTCGCTGCGGGGCAATTGCGACTGGAACGACACCGACAACATACCCGGCGAATTGCACCACCCCCTGTAGGAGCCGCCTTGCCGGCGACAGGGCCGGTGAGGCTGGCACACCTTTTGTGGCCTGTGCGGGCCTCATCGCCAGCAAGCCGGTACCTGCAGAAAGCGCGTACAAGACCAACGGAGGGCACACATGCCACATGACGGCAGCCTGTTGCAGGCCACGGTGGTATTCCTGCTGGCAGTAGTGATTCTGGTACCGCTGGCCCAGCGCCTGAAGCTGGGGGCAGTGCCAGGTTACCTGCTGGCCGGCATCCTTATCGGCCCTCGGTGCTGGGGCTGATCGACAACCCGCACAACGTCGCGCGGCTATCGGAAATGGGCGTGGTGATGCTGCTGTTCGTCATTGGCCTGGAGCTGTCGCCGCGGCGCCTGTGGACCCTGCGCCAGGCCTTGTTCGGGGTGGGCTCGCTGCAGGTCGGGTTGACCGCCGCGGTACTCGGGCTGCTGGCCTGGCTGCTGTTCGGGCAGCTCCCGGCGGCGGCGGCGGTGCTGGGCCTGGGCCTGGCGCTGTCGTCCACGGCCTTTGGCTTGCAGGTGCTGGCCGAGCGCAAGGAGCTGGGCAAGGCCCATGGCCGCCTGGCGGTGGCCATTTTGCTGTTTCAGGACATCGCCGCCATCCCGCTGATCGCCGTGGTGCCGCTGCTCGGTGGCAGCGTCAGTACCGCCGACGAAGGCGCCTGGCCGCTGCTGGCGGTGCTGCTGGGTATTGCGGTGGTGGTGATCGCCGGGCGCTACCTGCTGCGCCCGGTGTTCCGCTGGACGGTGGGCAGCGGCCTGCACGAGCTGTCGACCGCCACCGCGTTGTTGCTGGTACTGGGCACCGCCTGGCTGATGGAACAGGTGGGCGTGTCGATGGCGCTGGGGGCGTTTCTGGCCGGGGTGCTGATGGCTGAGTCGGAGTTCCGCCATGAGCTTGAGTCGCAGATCGAGCCGCTCAAGGGGCTGCTGCTGGGGCTGTTTTTCGTCGGTGTGGGCATGACCGCCGACCTGCGCCTGCTGGCCGGCATGCCGTTGCAGGTGCTGGGCCTGACCGTGCTGTTGGTGGCGGTCAAGCTGCCGCTGCTGTGGGGCATAGGCCGCGCGTTCGGCGGCCTTGGCCGCCCGCAGGCACTGTGCCTGGCGGTGGTGCTGGCCTCTGGCGGCGAGTTTGCCTTGGTGGTGTTCAAGCTGGGCCTGCAACACCAGGTGCTGGCCCGGCAACTGCGCCCGGCGCCTGCGGCGGGTGGCGAGCAGCCGCTGCCGGAACCGCAGGAGGCCCCCCAGGTGGTGATCGCCGGCTTTGGCCGGCTGGGCCGGGCTATCGGCCGCATGCTGCACGCCGAAGGGGTGCGCGTGGTGGCCCTGGACGCCTCGGCCGAGGCCTTGGCGCGCAAGCCACGCCAGCGTGGCGACGGGCCGAGGGTGTTCTATGGCGACCCGTCGCGCTCGGAGATCTTGCGCGCCGCCAAAGTGGGGGAGGCGGCCCTGGTGATCGTCGCAGCCGACGATGCCCACAGCAACCAGAAGACCGTCGAGGTGCTGGTGCAGCAGTACCCGCGGCTGGAGGTGATCGCCGCCGCGCGCAACCACCGTGATGTGCTGCGCCTGCTCGACCAGGGGGTGAACCCGGTGCGCGAGACCTTCCATTGCAGCCTGGAAATGGCCCGCCGGGCCTTCATCGCCCTGGGCCGCAGCGAGGCGCAGGCGGCAGCCTGGGTGCAGCGCTACCAGCAGCAGGAGGCGCACTGGCTGCTGGAGCAGCACCACCAGGGCGCGGCGGTGGATGAGGATGTGCTGCCCGGCGCCGACCCGCACTGAACAACCAACCCGCAGGTGGACCATGCAGCCTGGTTTGAAACTGTACAGCGCGCTGTCGTGCGGTTTGCTCGATGTGCTGATAAAGGCCGGTGGTTACAGGTAAGGCGTCTGGCTGGCGGTTGTGGCGGTGTCGGTGATCACCTGCTCCTGGCCCGAGCGCAGTACGGTCAGCCGGCGGCGTTCGTAGTCTTCCTGGCTCAGGCCCTGGCGCTGCAGCGCTTCGAGTTGCAGTTGGCGGGTTTCTTCGGCGGTGTAGGGGCGCAGCTCGGGGTGGTTGGCGCAGCCGCTGAACACAGTGACGGCGAGGGCGGCTAGCAGCAGGCGGGCGGTGGTGTTCATTGGGGGCTTTCCATCAGCGGGGGAGTCGATGGGGAAAGGTTATGGTGCGGGGCTGGTGTTGAGAAATTGGCTGGCTTGATAGTGACTATTGAGGTTGGTGGGGGGTAGGGTGGTGATCTGCGTGATCTGGTTGGTTTTGGTAGTTTTATGCGCATTCATTTGCTGTGTTGACGCTTATTCACCTTTCCGCCCTTACGGCGTCTCACTTTTTGAAGGATCAAAAAGTAAGCAAAAAATCCTCGCTCCATTCATCCGGCCCCCTGCGCTGCGCTCCGGGGGTTCCCTCACTCCGGGCTTGCTCCGGGGGGACGCGCCGACGGGCCGTCCCTGGCCCGATCGGCGCTCGACCGACATCCATGCCGGTCGCCCCCCTACGCAATCCCTGCGTTCGGCCTCCTGAAGTCGCGAAGTTAGGGGCGGCGCCTGGGCTGGCGCAGCTAACCGCTAGTTGCCAGCGTGGGACCTCAGGCTTGCCCCGCGATGGCGTCAGAACAAACAACACATCAACAACAATCAAACCAACATCCCCGCTGTTGATCTGGCTGTTGATCTGGCTGTTGATCTGGCTGTTGATCTGGCTGTTGATCTGGCTGTTGATCTTGCTTCTAAGTGCGCGGAAGTTCAGGCAACACAAATCGCGACTTCAGGAGGCCGAGCGTAGGGATTGCGTAGGAGGGCGACCGGCATGGATGCCGGTCGAGCGCCGATCGGGCCAGGGACGGCCCGTCGGCGCGTACCTCCGGAGCAAGCCCGGAGCGAGGGAACCCCCGAAGCGCAGCGTAGGGGGCCGGATGATGGGAGCAGTGTACGGGTCACCCACATGGGTTACACAAAAGTTCGCTCACATAGGTGACAACACCTGAAGTGTTACATAACCATCATCGGCATCTCGCTCATCGATCCTGCCGAGAATGATTGGGCCGAAAATAACATCCCACACCCCATCCCCGACTTGCTCCAGCCCAATGGTCTGATGCTTGAGCACGTAACCTACATAGATCCTCAAACCCCGGCGGTTGACGATGCCACTGCGATCAGCTGGCAGGCTCTCGATATGACTGGGGTAAGTCATTTCAGGTAGTTTTTCCGGGAACGGGCGTGGCGAAGGCTGGTAGCAGGACGCTGGTGTTTTCTGCTTCAGTGCTTCGTGGAGCCGCTCGTAATTGTAGTGTTGCCGGAAGCGGTCGAAGTGCCGTTGTTGAGCCTCCCAAGCCACTGCGGGCGGTGACGGAAGCGTACTTTTGAGTGTTCGGTGCATACGCTCGTGCCGACCATTTTGCTCCGGTCTGCCAGGCGCAATACGTTCAGGAATGATGCCTAGGCGCAGCCACCAGATGGACAGCTGGGAGAGCCCTGCACGCCCTTTACTGGCAAACGGCACGCCGTTATCGGTCCGGATACGTTCAGGTAGCCCGTTTTCACGAAAGACCTCAGTGAACACAGCCTGTGTCTCCAGAAAGTTCGTATTGGCCATGCTGTGGCACGCGAGCAAGAAGCGACTGGCGTGATCCATGATCGTCAACGGATAGCACCAGACCCCAGCTCCTGTCAGAAACTGGCCTTTGTAGTCCGCAGTGAAGAGCTGATTGGGCGACTCCGCCTTTTCAAGCGGCTTGGGATAGACCGCTACGCGCTGACGCAGGCGCCGCGGCTTGATCAGCTCGGCTTTCTTGAGGATGTTGTAGATCGTTGTCTTGGAGGGAGGCGCCTGGTCAGGAAAACGTTCCTGCAATGCGGCCTGGATCTTTGGGCCCAGGCTCCGTCTGGCCCTTGCCGCGTAATTCGATAATGGCCTCGCGAACGGCGACGGGTACAACCAATCTTGCGTCAGCCGGCGACGGCTACGTTCCTCTAGGCCTGCTGGGCCAGCTTTCTCGAAACGCTCGACCCATTTGTAACCGGTCTTTCGACTGATCTCGTAGGCCTCGCAAAGGGCGCTGAAGCTAGGCGCCCCCTGGAGATAGTCAGCGATGAAAAGCACTTTCATGTCCATAGGTTTCAGCTCTCGCCAAGGCATGGTCAGATCCTCGAAAAACCGACCATGCCAGTTAAAAACTGTTACCTATGTGCGTGAACTGATTTGTAACCCATGTGGGTGAGTCATACCGCAGGGATTTTTTGGTGACTTTTTGATCCTTCAAAAAGTTACCCGCCGTAAGGGCGGAAAGGTGACGAAAAGCCGCTATCGTCAACGAATGTGCATACATCTTCTGAAGAAATCACCATAAGCCCCGAACCCGAACCCGAACCCGAACCCGAACCCGAACCCGAACCCGAACCCGAACCCCAAAAACCAGCGAGCCCCCATGCCCATAGCCCTGCTACTCCACACCACCAACCTAGAAACCACCCGCACCCACTACCGCGACACCCTGGACTTCACCCTAACCGACACCGCCCAATCAACCCTCACCGCCACCCTGCAAAACGCCACCCTGGTACTCACCCAGCAAAACCTATGGCAGCACCCCACCGGCTGCTCAGGCACCTTCTACCTGATCGTCGATGACATCGACCACTACCACCAGCAAGTCAAGCACCGCGCCAAAATCGCCTGACCACTGCAAAACATGCCCCATGGTTCCCGCGAATTCGGCATCCGTGACTGCAACGGCTATTAACTGGCGTTCAGCCAGCATCAAGCCCGCTGATCAGCCGGCAGAAAAAGGCCGGACAGGGGGCCTAGACTCGAGGAACCCCGCCCAGGAGCCAACGCACATGACCCCCAAGAACAGCATCTGCCTCTGGTACGACCACGACGCCGAAGAGGCCGCCAACTTCTACGCCAGCACCTTCCCCGACAGCCACGTCACCGCCGTACACAAAGCCCCAGGCGACTACCCCTCGGGCAAGGCCGGCGATGTGATCACCGTAGAATTCACCGTGATGGGCATCCCCTGCATTGGCCTCAACGGCGGCAAGGCCTTTACCCACAGCGAGGCGTTTTCGTTCCAGGTGGCTACCGACAGCCAGGCAGAAACCGACCGCTATTGGGACGCCATCGTCGGCAACGGCGGCCAGGCAAGCGTCTGCGGCTGGTGCAAGGACAAGTGGGGCCTGTCGTGGCAGATCAGCCCGCGGGTGCTCACCGAGGCGGTGGCCAGCCCCGACCGCGCAGCCGCCAAGCGCGCCTTCGACGCGATGATGGGCATGACCAAGATCGATATCGCCGCCATCGAGAAGGCTATCGCTGGGTAAACCGCGCAGCCTCTGGCTGCTGTACGGTGGCCAGGTATGTTCAGCCCTGGGCCGCCGGCTGACGGGTCGCGTGCCAGCACAGCAGCGAACCCAGGGTGACCAGCAACGCACCTTGCCAGAACTGCATGGCCAATGAGGCGCCCAGCCACAGTGCGGCAAAACCTGCCGACAGCACCGGGGCGAAGTACGAGGCGGTGGCCAGCAGGGTCAAGTTGCCGCGCAGGATGCCGATGTTCCATAGCGCATAGCCGCCGGCAATGGCCAGGCCCGCGCCCAGCAGCTCCAGGCTGGCCGCCGTGTGCGCGGCAGGCAGCAGCTCATCGCTGAAGGCGTACTTCACCCACAGCACGGCGGCAGTCAGCAGGAAGAACAGCACCACGTGGTTCTGCCCGTTGGCGTACCGCCGTGTGACGTTGCAGTACAGCGCGAAGGTCACCGCGCAGGCGGCCGCCAGCCCGTAGCCCAGCGGGTTGGATGCAAGGTTGCTGGCAAGACTCTGCAGCGACAGCCCGTCGGTGCTCACCACCCACAAGATGCCCAATAGTGCCAGGGCCGTGCCCGGCACGATGTACCAGCGCGCCGGCTGGCGGTTCATCACGATCGCCAGCACCACGGTCAGGCTCGGCCACAGGTAGTTGACTACCATCAGCTGGATCGCCTGGGTGCTGTCCAGGGCATAGCCCAGGGCCAGTGACAGGCAGATCTCGTAGGCGACGAACAGTATCGAGCCACTGACCAGGTAGAACGGCGTGGCCCTGCGCAGTCGCGGCTTGCCCAGCAAGGCCACCAGCAGCAGGGCACCGAGGGTATAGATGAGCGCGGCACCGCCGATGGCGCCGAAATGCTGGCTGACGCTGCGGATCAGGCCGGAAGCTGTGCTCCACAGCAGGATGGCGGCGAGGCCGCGGAAGGTGGCATCGCGCCCGGTGATCTTGGCCATGTTGGAGTTCGCGAGGAAAAGGCGCGAAGTCTAATGCGGTAGACAGTGTGTATACCATAGGCCGGGCGCGTCCCAGCGCTCCCACAGGGACCTTGTTAAATCAATGAGTTGCAGTTTGTTCTATGAGAGCCGGCTTGCCGGCGATAGGGCCGGCAAGCCAGGCGCGGCTTCAGAAACTGTACTTGGCCGTCAGCATGAAATTGCGCGGGTCGCCAAAGGTATCGCCGCCGTAATCCACCGACTCGGAGATCGACGAGTAGTACTTGCGATCGAAGATATTGTTGGCGTTCAGCTGCAGGTCCAGGTGCTGGCTGACCTGATACCCGGCCATCAGGTCGGTGACTGCATAGGCGCCTTGCTCCAGGCGGTAGTGGCTGACGCCGTCCTTGAGCACGATGTCGTTGTACATGCGGCTCTGCCAGGTCAGGCCACCGCCCACCCGCAGTTTTTCCAGCGGGCCCTGGAAGCGGTAGGTGGTGAACAGTTTGAACTGGTGCTCGGGGGTGTCGCTGTTGAGCGGCTTGTTGATGTTGCCGGGGTTCTTTTCATCCTTGATGGTGTGCACGCGGGCATAGGTGTAGCCACCACCGATCTGCCAGTTGTCGGTCAGCGCGCCTTGCAGCTCGAAGTCGACCCCCTGGCTGCGCACTTCGCCTGACGCCTCGTAGCAGGTCAGTTGCGGGCAGTTGACCACACCCACCTCAACCTGGCGGTTTTCCTGCTCGATGCGGAACACTGCAAGGCTCGCGTTGAGTGCGCCGTCGAAGTACTCACCCTTGATCCCCACCTCGTAGTTCTTGCCGACGATCGGGATGATCGGCGTGCCGGAGGCATCGCGACCGTCCTGTGGGGTGAAGATGTCGGTGTAGCTCAGGTACACCGAGTGGTGTTCGTCGAGGTCGTAGATCAGCCCGCCGTAGCGGGTCACGTTGCGGGTGACCTTGTAATCGCCTTTGCCATCGCCGTCGTGCTGGTCGTAGTCGTACCAGTCCAGGCGCCCGCCGAGGATCAGCTTGAGCGGGTCGGCCAAGCTCAGGCGGGTGGTGGCGTACACGCCTTCCTGCTCGATCACGTACTGGCTGTTGCTGCTGTGCAGGAAGTTAGGCTTGCCGCCGTTGAGCGGGTAGTTGGTGTCGTACGGGCTGTAGTCGCGCTCGTTCATGTCGTAGAGGCGCTTGCTGGCGCCGACCACCAGTTCGTGGCTGCGGCCAAGTGCCTGGAACGGGCCGCTGGCGAAGGCATCCACGCCCAGCTGGTTTTCGCGGTGGGCCGATTGGTAGACCGTGCGGCTTAGGTCATTGCCCGCCCAGCGCGACTGGTACGAGCCGCGGAACAACGCATTCTGCTCGCTGTAGGTGGTGTTGACCTGCAGCTTCCAGTCGTTGGCCAGTTGCTTGCGCACTTCGGCGAACAGGGTGTTGATCTCCTGGTCCTTGTTCTCCCAGTCGGTGGCCGGGTTGTACGAGCGCGACAGGTCCAGGTGGTGGCCGTCGAGCCCGACCGGGGTCGCCCCCCAAAAGAAGTTGGTCTTGTCCTTCTGGTGGGAGATGCCGAGGGTGAGGGTGGTGTCGTCGCTCAGGTCCGCTTCGGTTACCGCATAGAACAGGTCATGGTTCTCGTCCTGGCCGTCGCGGAAGCTGCGGCTGGGGTTGTACGAGGCCACCACCCGGCCGCGCAGGGTGCCGCTGTCGTTGAGCGGGCTGGAGGCGTCGATCTCGCCGCGGTAGTTGTCCCAGCTGCCGAGCGCGCCGGTGAGGGTGACCTTCTGTTCGGCCAGCGGGCGCTTGCGCACCAGGTTGATGGCCGCAGACGGCGTGCCGGCGCCGGTGACAAGGCCGGTGGAGCCGCGTACCACTTCGACCCGGTCGAACATCGCCAGGTTGGGCTGGGCGCCGACCACCCAGCCGGTGTAGGCGCTGGGGATGCCGTCGTACATGATGTTGTCGACATCGAAGCCACGGGCGGTGTAGGTCTGCCGGCCCGGGCCGTTGGACTGGTTGAGGAACAGCCCCGGCGTGTACTTGGCCACGTCGTTGATGCTCTTCATGTTCTGGTCGTCCATGCGCTGGCGGGTGATCACCGTCACCGCCTGGGGCGTTTCGCGCATGGTCAGCGGCAGCTTGGTGGCAGTGGACATGCTGCCGGTGGTGTACGACTGCGACCCTTCGGTGGTGCTGCCCAGGCTGCTGTCGTTGATGGCGGTGGCACCCAGTTCCATCACCGCAGGCGCTTGGGCCTGCTCCTCGGCGAAAGCGGGTGGCAGGGCGGCCATGCAGATGGCCATGGCCAGCAGGTTGGGCGTGAAGCGCTGGGGGGAAGGGCGAAGGGACATGCCTGAAGGGGTCCTTATTGCTAGTGCTTATGAGAACGATTAGCAATAATTCTGTCAGGGTTTATCAATATGTAACAGTCTGTATGGGTGGTTTTTTTACATATTTTTCACATTGGACACCCGTTCGAATGCTTTCGCCCTCTGTAGGAGCCGGCAAGCCGGCTCTTACAGAGGGCGTGGCCCGCCGATCCGCTTGCCTTGTTGCAACCCCACCTCCAGCGCTTGCCCGTCGCGCTGTTTGCCCTGTCGGGCCTGGCCGACCAGTTGCGGAATCAGCGGCCCCTCCGGCAGGTTGCGCCAGAAGCGCCCGGGCAAGTGCTGGCGCAGGGCATCCGGGTTGAGCCTGGCCGGGTTGAAGGTGTGCCGGTAGTAGGTCAGCCACAGCTCTGCGCCGGGGTCTTCGGCATTGCGCGCCCAGTCTTGCCAGTCGCTTGGGCACTGGCGCCGGTAGTCGAGGGTTTGCCCGTCGTAGCGGATGCCGTCGCGAGGCGTGGCAATCAGCCAGCGCTGGCGGCCCAGGCGCTCGGCAAAATGGCCGCTGGCGCTGTCGAGGATGTCGTGGGCCGGTTCGTGCCACGCGATCAGGTCAAGTTGCAGCGACTCGGCCAGCGCCTCTGGCAAGGGTATGAAGCGTACGAAGGCATGCAGGTGGTGGGCTTCACGGCCCACCTGGCGGATCCGCCGCTGCAGCTCGCTGCCCAGGCGCTCGCCGGCCAGCATGGCAGTGCGGTCGCCATGGGCCACCCGCCACAGCACCTCGTACAAAAGGTTCCAGCGCTGCTCGCCACGGTAGCGGCCGGCTTGTTCCAACTGTGTGAGCAGCTCTGCCGGCACCCGTGCGCGGAACGGGCCGGGCCCTTCGGGCAACGGTGTGACCACGGCCAGCAGGTCGCCCATCGGGCCCTGGCCCCAGGTGACCTCGGCCGGGTCGATGCCGTGGCCGAGCAGGGTGCGCGCCTGGTTGCGCCAGGTGGCGAAGCAGTCGCTGCAGTCGAGCGCGATCACCCCCACAGCCCCATCTGCACCGGCGCCTGGGGTTCGCGCAGGCGCTCGCGCAAAAGGCCACTGCGCAGCTCTGCCTGGGCCGGGCGGTAGTCGCTGGTGACGATGAACGGCCGGGCCTTTTCCAGCACGCAGCGCAGCTGGATCAGGTCGTCGTAGCGGATGCGCCGCTCGCGGCGCAGCGCCACCATGCGCTGCACGCTGCGCAGGCCGATGCCGGGAATGCGCGCCAGCAGTGCGGGCTCGGCGCGGTTCACATCCAGCGGGAACACCTCGCGGTTGGCCAGCGCCCAGGCAAGCTTGGGGTCGATGTCCAGCGCCAGGTTGCCCACCTCGCCCAGCAATTCGCCGGCCTTGTAGCCATAGCCGCGCAGCAGGAAGTCGGCCTGGTACAGGCGGTGCTCGCGCAGCAGCGGCGGGGCGGCCAGGGGCACGCTGCCGGGGCTGTCGGGGATCGGGCTGAACGCCGAGTAGTACACGCGCTTGAGGCCGTAGCCCTGGTACAGCGACTCGGCGTTGCGCAGCAGGGTGCTGTCGTCGGTGGCGTCGGCGCCGACGATCACCTGGGTGCTTTGCCCGGCCGGGGTGAAGCGCGGCGCGCGGGGTTCGCCGGCCACCGCCTGCTGGCCCTGGTGAATCACGCCCATGGCCTGGCGAATGGTGCTGGCTTGTTTTTCCGGGGCCAGGCGCTGGAGGCTGGCGTCGGTGGGCAGCTCGATGTTGACGCTCAGGCGGTCGGCCAGGCGCCCGGCTTCTTCGATCAGCAGCGGGTCTGCGTCGGGGATGGTCTTGAGGTGGATGTAGCCGCGGAAGTTGTGCTCCTCGCGCAGCAGGCGGGCCACGCGGATCAGCTGCTCCATGGTGTAGTCGGCCGAGCGGATGATGCCGGAGCTTAAAAACAACCCGCTGATGCAGTTGCGCCGGTAGAAGTCCAGGGTCAGGCGCACCACTTCTTCGGGGCTGAAGCGCGCCCGCGGCACGTTGCTGGAACGGCGGTTGACACAGTACTGGCAGTCGTACAGGCAGAAGTTGGTCAGCAGCACCTTGAGCAGCGACACGCAGCGCCCGTCGGGGGTGTAGCTGTGGCAGATACCCATGCCGTCGGTGGCGCCCAGCCCGTCGCGCCCGCGCGAGCTGCGCTTGGGCGCGCCGCTGCTGGCGCAAGAGGCGTCGTACTTGGCGGCGTCGGCGAGGATGCCGAGTTTGGCGATCAGCTGCATGGGGGATGACTCGATATACTGAATATTCATACAGTATTTCGAGAATGCGCCGATGGCAAGCATCTGCTGCATCGGCCTTACCGCCGGCACGGCTGAGCCCCCTGCAGGAGCCGGCTAGTCGGCGATGAGCCGGTTCAGCAAACCCGAGCATTTCAGTCAGCTAAGCTACACCCAGGCGTGATGCCCGATCATGGACAATCGCAAAGGGAGCACACATGAACATCAACAAAAAACCATGGGCGCTGGCCACGCTGTGCCTGGCCATGGGCTTGGGCACGGCCCAGGCCGCCGATAGCAAAAAGGTCGACGTGCTGCTGGTGGGCGGCGGCATCATGAGCTCCACCCTGGCGGTGTGGCTCAACGAACTGGAGCAGGGCTGGTCGATGCAGATGGTCGAGCGCCTGGACAAGGTCGCCGAAGAAAGCTCCAACGGCTGGAACAACGCCGGCACCGGGCATTCGGCGCTGGCCGAGCTCAACTACACCCCCGAGAAGGACGGCAAGATCGACATCAGCAAGGCGGTGGAGATCAACGAGTCGTTCCAGGTCACCCGCCAGTTTCTCGCCTGGCAGGTGCGTCAGGGCGTGCTGAAGAACCCGCGTTCATTCATCAACACCACGCCGCACATGAGCTTTGTATGGGGCGACGACAATATCCGCTTCCTGAAAAAACGCTACGAGGCCCTGCAGCAGAGCCCATTGTTCAAGCCCATGCAGTTTTCCGAAGACCACGCGCAGATCGCCAAGTGGGTGCCGCTGATGATGGAGGGGCGCGACCCCAACCAGAAGCTTGCGGTCAC
This sequence comes from Pseudomonas xanthosomatis, assembly GCF_019139835.1. Classification (NCBI taxonomy): domain Bacteria; kingdom Pseudomonadati; phylum Pseudomonadota; class Gammaproteobacteria; order Pseudomonadales; family Pseudomonadaceae; genus Pseudomonas; species Pseudomonas xanthosomatis. Next base: position 3,201,239 of record NZ_CP077075.1, read on the forward strand.
CTGGACGCCCATCGGCACCGACGTCAACTTCGGCGAGATCACCCGCCAGTACGTGGGCTACCTGCAAACCCGGCCGAACTTCGACCTCAAGCTCTCCAGCGAAGTCGAGGACATCACCCGCAACCAGGACGGCAGCTGGCACGTCGAGTACAAGAACCTCAAGGACGGCAGCAAGGCGGCCACCGATGCCAAGTTTTTGTTCATCGGCGCCGGCGGTGCGGCGCTGCCGCTGCTGCAGAAGTCCGGCATCGACGAGGCCAAGGACTACGCGGGCTTCCCGGTGGGTGGCTCGTTCCTGGTCACCGACAACCCGGCCATCGCCCAGCGCCATATGGCCAAGGCCTACGGCATCGCCGCCACCGGGGCGCCGCCGATGTCGGTGCCGCACCTGGACACCCGGGTGCTCGACGGCAAGCGCATGATCCTGTTCGGCCCGTTTGCCACCTTCTCCACCAAGTTCCTCAAGGAAGGCTCGTTGCTGGACCTGTTCGCCAGCATGTCGGTGCACAACAGCTGGCCGATGGTGCGGGTGGGTGTGCGCGAGTTCGACCTGGTGAAATACCTGATCGGCCAGGTGCTGCAGTCCGACGATGACCGCTTCGCGGCCTTGCAGACCTACTTCCCGGAGGCGAAGAAGGAAGACTGGCGCCTGTGGCAGGCCGGGCAGCGGGTGCAGATCATCAAGAAGGATGAGAACCAGGGCGGGGTGCTCAAGCTGGGCACCGAGATTGTCGTCGCCAAGGACGGCAGCATCGCCGGCCTGCTGGGCGCCTCGCCGGGCGCCTCGACCGCGCCGCCGATCATGCTCGATCTGCTGGGCAAGGTGTTCAAGGACAAGCTGGCCACGCCCGAATGGCAGGCCAAGGTGCGGCAGATCGTGCCTTCATACGGCACGCGGCTGAACGAGCACCCGGACAAGGTCGAGGAAGAATGGCGCTACACCAGCGAGGTATTGCAGTTGGCGGCGCCCAGTGAGGTGGCGGCGCCTTGAGCCATGATTGCCAGCTCCTGCAGGGTTGCGCGGGCCCCTGTAGGGGCCGGCTTGCCGGCGATGGCGTCATCACCGACAACACAGCAACATCGTTGAGCGGTCAGGAGGCGCGCTTGCGCGAAGCGTGCGGGCGGCCGGCGTAGCTGGACTGCTCGATACGTGAAAACGCCTCGATGGCGTTTTCGTTCAGAAAGCTGTCGTATTGGCTGGAGGCGCGCAGTTGAGCGAGCTTCTCGTCGGCAATGGCTTTGAAATGAGCCACGGTGGCGCTGACGTCACTGGGTTTATCGGTCATTTCGCCTCATGATTGAGCGCAGCGTAGCCACGCGTCAGGTCGTAGGCAAGGCCGATGCCCTTGACCTGCCTGAAACCGTCCAGCCCGTAGGCGGCGCGAGCCTGGGGCTTCTCTTGTTATCGACTGAGCAGTACCAGCTATACCAGAGCGAGAAGCCGTTTGCGTATGAAGATCAAGGACTTGAGGTTAGCCCCCGGTCACCTTAAATGGCCTGGGGCTTTTTCAGCCCGGTCCACAGCAAAATTCCGGCCCCGGCCATGATGGCGATATCGGCCAGGTTGAACACGCCGGTGTGCAGGGGGCCGAGGTTGAGCACCAGGTAGTCGACCACGTGGCCGTCGCGGGTCACCCGGTCGATCAGGTTGGACAGCCCGCCCATGGCGATGAAGTACGCAGCGCCAGCCTTGAGCGGCGTGGCCTGCCAGTTACGCAGCGCCCAGACGATGGCCCAGACGCACACCACGCCCACTGCTGCCACGAAGATCAATTGCTTCACCCAGGGCGACAGGCCTGCGCCCAGGCTGAGGAATGCGCCTGGGTTGAGGCTCAGGGCCAGGTCCAGCCACAGGTGCTGGTTGCCGAATACGTAGCTGTGGCTTTTCAGCCCCACCAGGGCGATCAGCTTGACCCACTGGTCGAGGAGGATGAAGGCGACACCCAGGATCAGGGTGAGGGTACGGCTGGAGAGCATGCTGGCATTTCCTTCGCATTGCAGGTGGGGCGGGCGGCGAAGATAGCGCAGGCGCGGTGGGACTTAAAGCCCGGTGGCGGTTCAGGTGGTTATTCCTGTGGCGGCCTCTTCGCGGGCAAGCCCGCTCCCACAGGTATCCGGCTCCTGCAGGGGCAGCGCAGGTTTGAAGCTCACGTGGTCCCTGTGGGAGCGGGCTTGCCCGCGAAGAGGCCGGGCCTGCAAAACAAAAGGGGCGCCATGCGGCACCCCTTTTGTTCATACCACTGATGATCAGGCTTCAGCGTCCCACGGACGGTCGCCTTTTTCATCTTTCACGCGGGTCGGCAGGCCCATCACGTCCAGCGCCTTGAGGAACGGCTCGGCCGGCAGTTCCTCGACGTTGACCATGCGCCCTGCGTCCCACTCACCGCGGGCCACCAGCAGGGCGGCCGCTACCGGCGGCACGCCAGCGGTGTAGGAGATGCCCTGGCTGTCGGTCTCGGCGTAGGCTTCTTCGTGGTCGGCCACGTTGTAGATGAACACCTCGCGCGGCTGGCCATCCTTGGTGCCCTTGACCAGGTCGCCGATGCAGGTCTTGCCGGTGTAGCCCGGGGCCAGCGAGGCTGGGTCCGGCAACACGGCCTTGACTACTTTCAGCGGTATCACTTCCAGGCCTTCGGCGGTCTTCACCGGCTGCTCGCTGAGCAGGCCGAGGTTCTTCAGCACGGTGAACACGTTGATGTAGTGCTCGCCGAAGCTCATCCAGAAGCGCACGTTCGGCACGTTCAGGTTCTTCGAGATCGAGTGCACTTCATCGTGCCCGGTCAGGTACAGGTTTTGCGAACCCACCACCGGCAGGTCGTCGGTACGCTTGACCTCGAACATGGTGTTGCTGGTCCACTGATTGTTCTGCCAACTCCACACTTGCCCGGTGAACTCGCGGAAGTTGATTTCCGGGTCGAAGTTGGTGGCGAAGTACTTGCCGTGGGAGCCGGCATTCACGTCCAGGATGTCGATCGAGTCGATCTGGTCGAAGTACTGTTGCTGCGCGAGTTTCGCGTAGCTGTTCACCACACCCGGGTCGAAACCGACGCCGAGAATGGCGGTAATGTTCTTTTGTTGGCACTCTTCGAGGTGTTTCCACTCGTAGTTGCCGTACCACGGCGGGGTTTCGCAGATCTTGCCCGGCTCTTCGTGGATGGCGGTGTCAAGGTAAGAGACACCGGTATCGATGCAGGCACGCAGCACCGACATGTTGAGGAAGGCAGAACCGACGTTGATCACGATCTGCGATTCGGTCTCGCGGATCAGCGCCTTGGTTGCCTCGACATCGAGGGCATTGAGCGAGAAGGCCTGGATGTCGGCGGGTACCTTGAGGCTACCCTTGGCCTTGACGCTGTCGATGATGGCCTGGCATTTGGAGATGTTCCGTGACGCAATCGCAATACGACCCAACTCGTCGTTATGCTGTGCGCACTTGTGGGCCACCACCTTGGCGACACCTCCTGCACCAATGATAAGAACGTTCTTCTTCAATTCAGCTGCTCTCCTTCATGAAAGCCCGTCTTACGACAGGCTCGAAACGTAGTCTTCGAAACCAAACTCGCGTACCAGCTCGACGCTGCCGTCGAGTTGCTTGACCGCGATGGACGGCATTTTCAGACCGTTGAACCAGTTTTTCTTGACCATGGTGTAACCGGCCGTGTCGATGAACGACAGGCGATCGCCGATGGCCAGCGGCTTGTCGAACTGGTACTCGCCAAAGATGTCACCGGCCAGGCACGACTTGCCGCAAACCATGTAGGTGTGCTCGCCATCGTTGGGGGCCATCTTGGCGTTGAGGCGGTAGATCAAAAGGTCGAGCAGGTGCGCTTCGATCGAGCTGTCGACCACGGCCAGGTGCTTGCCGTTGTAAAGGGTGTCGAGCACGGTCACTTCCAACGAGGCGCTGTTGGTGATGGCCGCTTCGCCTGGCTCCAGGTACACCTGCACACCGTATTTTTCGGCGAAGGCTTTCAGGCGCGCGCAGAAGGCGTCGACCGCGTAGTCCTCGCCTGTGAAGTGGATGCCGCCACCCAGGCTGACCCATTCGACCTGGTGCAGCAGGTGGCCGAAGCGCTCCTCGATGTGGCTGAGCATCTTGTCGAACAGGCTGAAATCGCCGTTCTCGCAGTTGTTGTGGAACATGAAACCGGAGATCTGCCCGATCACCTGTTCGATCTTTGCCGGGTCCCACTCGCCCAGGCGGCTGAACGGGCGCGCCGGGTCGGCCAGCAGGTAGTCCGAGCTGCTCACTTGCGGGTTGACCCGCAGGCCGCGGATCTTGCCTTCGGACTGTTCGGCGAAGCGCTGCAGCTGGCCGATCGAGTTGAAGATGATCTTGTCGCAGTTGTCGAGCATCTCTTCGACTTCGTCGTCGGCCCAGGCCACGCTGTATGCGTGGGTTTCGCCGGCGAACTTCTGGCGGCCGAGCTTGAGCTCGTACAGCGAGGAAGAGGTGGTGCCATCCATGTACTGCTGCATCAGGTCGAACACCGACCAGGTGGCGAAGCACTTGAGGGCGAGCAGGGCCTTGGCACCGGAGTGTTCGCGCACGTAGGCGATCTTCTCCATGTTGCTCAGCAGCTTGGTTTTGTCGATGAGGTAGTACGGCGTCTTGATCATTTAAAGGCCCCCGGCCAGGCCGGCCAAAAAAAGGACACGCATTGTGCCTTCACTTGCCGCAGTACGAAAGGGCGCAAGGCGCTTTTCGTCCGAGTTGCGGCCGTTTGCTGCCGGCCTTTCGCCGGCAAGCCCCTGCGCGCCGTCCCTGGCGCGGGTTCCGGCGGGCTGGCCGGGGGAATTTTTCTGGTTGGGGCGGGCTCAGTAGAACAAAAGAATATGACCGTCGTGATCAGCCTTTGAGTTGAGCAGGCGTATGCTGTGCCGCCCGTCAGCCGGCAGAGGATTGGCAATGAAAATAGGCGTGATATCCGACACCCACGGGCTGCTGCGCCCAGAGGCTTTGACCGCGCTGCAAGGCTGCGCGCTGATCGTGCACGCCGGGGATATCGGCAAGCCAGAAGTGCTCGAGGCGCTGCAGGCCATGGCGCCGCTTCAGGTGGTACGCGGCAACAACGACCTGGGCCTGCCTTGGGCCGAAGGCCTGGCAGATGAGCTGCGTTTTTCCATCGAGGGTTGGCAGGTACTGCTGGTGCACGATATCGCGGATGTGCCGCAAGACCTGGACGATGCGGTGCAGGTGGTGATCACCGGGCATTCGCACAAGCCGCTGATCGAATGGCGGGCAGGGCGCTTGTACCTCAACCCGGGTAGCGCCGGGCCGAGGCGGTTCAAGTTGCCGGTGACGCTGGCGTTGGTCGAGGCCAGTGCCGCTGAGTTTCGACCAGAGCTTGTCACGTTGTTGGGCTGAAGGCCGCCTTAACCTGTAGGAGCCGGCTTGCCGGCGATAGGGCCCTGTCAGGCCAGCAGATCCTCATGAAACGCCCCGTACCCCAGCGTCGGGTGGGCAATCTGGATTTCCAGAATCCACAGCCCGGCCCCCGGTTGCCCTTCGAACGCGCCCAAATCGCCGGCACGGTAGATGGAGTGCGGGAAGTCGCTGACCCGGTGCCCCTTGATCTCCATGTTCAGCACCCAGCCCATGGCCCGGGCGCGTTCGGCGGCGAAGTCGTACAGCGCGACCCCGGTCACGCCCTGGCTGCGCCAGCAGGCCGCCACTTCGTCGAACAGGGCCTTCACCGCTGCCGCGCAGGCGACCATCTGCGGGTCGTTGCCGGTGACGAAGGTGGTGCCGGCATCGCCTTCGTGGCCTTCCCACACCACTCCCATGTCGATGAAATAGATGTCCTGTTCGCCCAGCACCGGGTCGCCGTCGGAGCGCTGCTTGAAGGTCTTCAGGGTGTTGGCGCCGAAGCGGATGTGCGTGGGGTGCCAGAGGCGCTGCATGCCCAGCTGCTCCAGCACCTGCTGGCCCAGGGCACGCGCCTCGGACTCGCGCATGCCCGGGCGGATGCCGTCGGCGATGCGCTCGACGGCTTGCCAGGTCATGCGCTGGGCGTGCTTCATCAGGTCCAGCTGGTACTGGGCACCTACGGCTTCCTTGGCGGCATGGTTCATGCCGGTACTCCTTTTCGTTGTATTTTTTTGATGTAGCGATCAGGCGGTCTTGCCCACCGCCAGCGCGTCCGGGCGCAGGCTGCGCAGCAGCATATCGACCATGGCCTGGGTCGAGGCACGGCTGGGCCTGACCTGGCTGGCGCTGCCTGGCGCCTCGCCGAAGCGCAAGGTGGCCAGGGGCGTGGACCAGAGGAACACTAGCAGATGTTGCGGGCAGGCCCGGGCGATCAGCCCGCGGTCCATCCAGGCGCTGAGGCAGGCGAGGTTCTGGCGCACGCTCAGGCGCAGCTCCTCGGCGCTGTTGCCGGGCAGGTGGCGGGCGCCGTGCAACATTTCTTTTAGCCACACCCGCGTGGCATGCGGGTGCTGGCGGGCGACTTCGGCCTTGGCCTTGAGGTAGCGCGGCAGGGCCTGCTCGGGGTGCAGGTCGGCGACCAGGCGGCGCGAGGCCAGCAGCAGCGGTTGCATCACCAGGTCGAGCACGGCGATATACAGCAGGCGCTTGTTGCGAAAGTAGTAGAACACGTTGGGCCGCGGCAGCCCGGCGCGGGCGGCGATGGCGTCGATGCGCGCCGCGGCGAAGCCGTGTACGGCGAATTCCTCGCTGGCGGCTTCGAGGATCAGGTGCTGGTTGCGATCACGGATAGTGGGCATGGCAGGGGACTTCTAAATCGCTGTATCAAAAAGTATATAGCGATAGAGGGCGGCTTTGCCATGCTGGTTGCCGGCGATGGGGGGCAATTCATTGGCCGAGCCAGGCGCGCATCTGCGCAAGCGTGGCCGTCGCCCCGCCACACACGATCACCAGCACATTGCCGTAACCCTGCAACGCATCCGGCCGCTCCAGCAGCGCCAGCGCGGCACCACAAGCCGGCTCCACCAGCAGGCGGTGTTCGTGCAGCAGCCGTTCGCAGGCCAGGAGGGCCTCGCGGTCGCTGACCAGGTGGCTGTGCACCGGGTGCTCGCGGGTGCAGGCCAGCGCCCGCTCGGCAACCCGCTTGGCACCCAGCGAGGTGGCCACCGAGGTGATACCGGCAAGTTCCACGGTGTGCCCGGCGGCCATGCCCGCATGCAGCGAAGCAGCGCCCTCGGTTTCCACCGCCAGCACCGGCACATCGCCCCAGCCATTGCGTTGCAGGCCCTCGATCACACCGCTGAGCAAACCGCCACCGCCCACCGACAGCACCACGGCATCGGGCTTGAAGCCGGCCGCCGCCACCTCGTCGACCATGCTGGCATGGCCGCCCCACAGCAGCGGGTCGTCGAACGGATGGATGAACGCGTCATTCGGGCCCAGCAGTGTCTGCGCATGGGCATTGGCTTCTTGCCAGGAGGCGCCATGCACCACCACCGTGGCGTCTTCCAGGCGCAGCAGCTCGATGGCGCGTGCGCTGGTGGTTTCGGGCACCACCACGGTCACCGGCACGCCCAACTGGCGCCCTGCATAGGCCACCGCCAGCCCGGCGTTGCCGCCCGACGACGACACAAAATGCCGGGCGCCGCGGACGTGGTGGGTTTCACAGGCATGGCCGACCCCGCGCAGCTTGAACGAGCCGCACGGCTGCAGGGCTTCAAGTTTGAGCCAGACCGGGCGCCCGGCGCTGAGCGACAGTGGGCGGGACTCGATCAAGGGTGTGTGGATGTGCAAGGGCATGGCGGCTCCGGGGTCAGTCGCGGGCAGCCGGGGCGTGTTCGCCGCGCAGCTGCTCCAGGTAGTTGTAGATGGTGTAGCGGGTCACGCCGAGGGCCTCGGCGGCTTTCTCCACGCCGCCCTTGACGATGAACAGGCCGCGCTCCTGCATCATGCGCACGGCCTGTACCTTGGCCTGCTTGTTCATCCGCCCCTGGCCGCTGCGTTGCAGCGCAGCCTGGATGATCTCGGCCATCAGTACCGCCATGTCGGCGGCCGGTTCCACGCTGTTGGCCTGCCCCGGGCTGGCCCCCAGCGGCTGGAAGTGCTGGATGAAGGCCATGGCCGCGTCAAGGCCGGTGACATCGGTGTTGATGCACAGGCTGGCGAACGGTTGGCCGTCGCGGTCACGGAAGATCGCCGTGGCGCTGCGCAGCTGCCGGCCCTTGAGGGTGGTCGGGTAGTCGGGCAGCACCACCGGCGCGCAGCCGGGCTGGCCGTCGGCGGCCTGCATCAGGGCCTTGAAACCTTGGTCCTGCTCGGGGGCGGCGAGGATCGGGCTGCCGACCTGGCGCCCGGACAGCTGGCCGTTGGCGATGGCCACCACCGAGTGTTCGGGGTGGTCGAGGTCGTGCAGGAGGATTTCTACATTGCGCGGGGCAACGCTGGCCAGGGCCTGGAGGGCGGCCTTGAGGACGGTGAAGGTGAGCTTGCGCTCTTGGGCAGCGGTCATGCGGGCAGGCTCTAATCAACAGATGGTTGATTTTTGCATGCTTTGTTGAATTGTTCCAGGTGGTCGCTGGCCCCCTGTAGGAGCCGGCTTGCCGGCGATGAGGTCGTCAGCCACGGCGCAACTCCAGCATCGTGGTTTGCAGGCCGGGCCCTATCGCTGGCAAGCCAGCTCCTACAGGGGTGTTGCGATCAGCTCAGTTTCGGCGTGCGCGGCGGGATCATGCGGCGCGAACCTGTGGCCTCGAAGGCCGCGGCAAATTTCAACAGATTGTTGTCGCTGTATGCCTTGCCGGCGAAGGTCAGGCCCACCGGCATGCCGATATCGGCCATCACGCCCATCGGCACGGTGACGGTCGGCACGCCCAGGTGGCGGATCGCCAGGTTGCCGTTGGCCACCCAGATGCCGTTGCTCCAGGCAATGTCCGCCGACTCCGGGTTTACGTCGGCATCTGCCGGGCCCACGTCGGCCACGGTGGGGAACAGCACCGCATCCAGGCCCTGGGCGTCCATCCAGTCTTCGAGGTCGAGCTTGCGGGTGGCTTCCAGGCCGCGCAGGCCGTCCGGTAGGCTGGCGATCTGGTCCCAGGTTTTCAGGCCGCGCTTGGCCATGTTGACGTACTCGTCCATGCCGGCGGCCAGGTCGTCTTCACGGTTGGGCAGGGTGCCCGGGTCGTGGGGGAAGATCTGCGGGCCGTCGACGTCGGCCAGGCGGTTGAGTTGCGGGTCGTCGTTGGCCCGCAGGAAGTCGTCGAACGCCCAGCCCGACAGCTCCCACAACTCGTCATGCAGAAACTCCTTGCTGACCATGCCGCGGTTGTACACGGTGGGTGCGCCCGGGCGGTCGCCCTCGCAGTTGGACACCAGCGGGAAGTCGGTTTCGACCACTTCGGCGCCGGCTGCTTCCAGCGCTTGGCGGGCCTGCTGCCACAGCGCGATCACGCTGGCGCGGGTGTTGATGCGCTGGCCAGTCGGGCCGCCGATGCCGGGCTTTTCCGAGGTGCCGGCTTCAGGGTCGGCATTGATGTACATGCGCGGCACGGCAAAGCGCTTGCCCTTGAGCGAGTCGGCTGGCACCGCCAGGTCCAGGTACGAAGCCGGGCGCACGCTGGAGGCTGCCGGGATCGGCACCCAGGGTTGCAAACGCCACAGGTCGCCGCGGGTGTCGCTGTCGTCGGCCACCACCACATCGAGGATTTCCAGCAGGTCGGCCATGGTCCGGGCGTAGGGCACCACCACGTCCATGGTCGGGGTCAGCGGCCAGTTGCCGCGTACCGAGATCACCCCGCGCGACGGGGTGTAGGCGCACAGGCCGTTGTTCGAGGCAGGGCCGCGGCCGCTGGACCAGGTTTCTTCAGCCAGGCCGAAGGCGCTGTAGCTGGCGGCAGTGGCGGTGCCGGCGCCGTTGGACGAGCCCGAGGCGAAGGGGGCGGTCAGGTACTTGGCGTTGTACGGGCTTTCGGCACGGCCATATACGCCGCGCTGCATGCCACCGTTGGCCATCGGCGGCATGTTGGTCTTGCCCAGGCAGATGGCGCCGCCGGCGCGCAGGCGCTCGACGGTGAAGGCATCGCGCTGGGCGACCAGGTGCTGAAACGCCGGGCTGCCGGAGGCGGCGGTCAGGCCCTTGACCAGGTAGCTGTCCTTGGCGGTGTAGGGGATGCCGTCCAGCGGGCCGAGGGTCTTGCCCTGGGCGCGGCGGGCGTCGGAGGCCTCGGCCTCTTTCAGTGCCTCGGGGTTGCGCACCACCACGGCGTTGAGTGCGGTGGCGGTGTGTTTGCCGTCAAAGGCGTCGATACGTGCCTGATAGGCCTTGACCAGCTCCACGGCGGTCGTGCGGCCGGTCTCGAGCGCGTTGCGCAGCTCGGCAATGGAAACCTCGGTTACCTCGATCATGCTGTCACCACAGTTGTGCAGGTGGAAAAATCATGGCGGCGAGTGTAGCAAGAAGGTCTTGTTGCACGCAGGCATGCAGCGGGGAAATGGTTCGTTGCAGCGCGGCAGTCCGGGCGCGCTGGCGGGGCATGAATGCTGGTGTGGGAGCGGGCTTGCCCCGCGATACCGGCGCAGCCGGCGCCATCCATCGCGGGTCAAGCCCGCTCCCACGAGGCATCAATCCAGATCAGCCGCCGAATGCCGCTCCGGCACCTGGGTGTCTTCATCTCCCCAGGTGCGGTTGACCCGGGTGCCGCGCTGCACCGCCGGGCGCTGGGCGATGGTTTCGGCCCAGCGCTGCAGGTTGGGGTACTCGTGCACCGCCAGAAACTCGGCCGCACCGTACAGGTTGCCGCGCACCAGCTGGCCGTACCAGGGCCATACGGCGATGTCGGCGATGCTGTACTCGTCACCGCCCAGGTAGGCGCTGTCGGCCAGGCGCCGCTCCAGCACGTCGAGCTGACGCTTGGCCTCCATGGTGAAGCGGTTGATGGCGTACTCGAACTTCTCTGGCGCATACACGTAGAAGTGGCCGAACCCACCGCCCAGGTACGGCGCCGAACCCATCTGCCAGAACAGCCAGTTGAGGCACTCGGTGCGTGCGGCCGGAGCCTTGGGCAGCAGGGCGCCGAATTTCTCGGCCAGGTACAGCAGGATCGAGCCGGACTCGAACACCCGCACCGGCGGTTCGACGCTGCGGTCGAGCAGGGCGGGAATCTTCGAATTGGGGTTCACCTCAACGAAGCCGCTACCGAACTGGTCACCCTCGCCAATGCGGATCAGCCAGGCATCGTATTCGGCGCCGGAGTGGCCGAGGGCGAGCAGCTCTTCGAGCAGGATGGTCACCTTCACGCCGTTGGGCGTGGCCAGCGAATACAGCTGCAGCGGGTGCTTGCCGACAGGCAGCTGTTTGTCGTGGGTGGGGCCGGCGACCGGGCGGTTGATGCTGGCGAACTGGCCGCCGGAGGCGGCTTCGTGCTTCCAGACTTTGGGCGGTACGTAGGGGGACTTGCTCATGGGCGCGATCTCCTGAAAGGCATGTGCAGGCACGGTAGACGTGCATCTATGCCATGGGTTCGGCGCCGGGGGCAAATGGTTGGTGGCCTGGGCTGGCCCTATCGCCGGCAAGCCGGCTCCTGCAGGGGGCGCGTCAATCGGGATTGCGCGTTAGCTTGCCGGCGATGAGGCCATCCGCTCAGAACCGGTAATCCACGGTGGCAAAGTACGACCGCGGCGTGCCCAGCAACCACTGCTCGCCGCTGTACGCCGACTGCGCATACACCCGGTCGAACAGATTGTTCACCTGCAGCCCCAGGCGCACGTCCGGCAGCACTTGCCAGCCGATATTGCCATCGACCACGGTATAGCCCGGCACGCGCTGGCTGTTGGCGGTGTTGGCGTAGCGCTCGTCCACATAGCGCAGGCCGATGCCGGCATCTACCGCCTGGCTGAAGCCTTTGTTCAGCCACAGGTTGGCGGTGCGCCGCGGTACGTCGGTGGGGCGGTTGCCGGCGCGGTCATAGGCGATGCCGCCGTTCACCTCGTCGAACTGGTCGTACTCGGCCCGCACAAGCGCTGCGTTGGCCGACAGCTGCCACTGGTTGCCCAGCGCCAGTTCCAGGCTGGCTTCCAGGCCATCGGAGGTCTGCTGGCCGGCCTGCTGTTTGGCATGGGTGAGCGGGTCGCTGACCAGCAGTTTCTTTTTGACGATGTGGTAGGCCGCCAGGGTCCATTCGCCGCGCCCGGCCCAAAAGCGCTGTTTCAGGCCCAGTTCGGTCTGCTTGGCCTCGGTCAGGTCCAGGCTTTGCTCCGGGCGCAGGGTCAGCAGGTCGCCGACGCCGTCCTCGCTGGTGGAAAACTGGCCGTACAGTGACAGGTCGTCGCTGAGCGCATACACCAGGCCCGCTCGCCAGTTGCCGCCGCGCAGGCTGCGGTCGTTGCGGCTGTTGTTGACCAGGTCGTCGCGGTCGATGTGGTTCTGGTCGCGGCGAATGCCGGTGACCAGCGCCAGGCGCTCGCTCAATTGGGTGCGGTTTTCGGCAAACAGGGCGACGGTGTTGACCTTGGACAGCATCTGCGGTTGTGTCGGGCTGTTGCTATGGAAAGGGCCGGGGGCAGGGTGCCACGGGTCGAGCGGGTCGCTGCTGCCGTCTTCGTAGGGGAAGTTGCTGTCGATGTTGAAGCGGATGCGGTTGGCCTCGACGCCCACCACGGTCTTGCTGGCAAGGCCCAGCAGGCTGTGGTCGAAGGTGAAGCTCTGGCGGTCGCCGACCTGCTCCTGGTTGTGGCGGATTTCCAGGAAGCTGCCGCGCTGCACCGCAGAAGCGGACGGGTCCCAGCTGTAGCTTTCGGCGTTGCGCCAGTGGCGGCGGCTCTTGATGTAGTACAGCTGGTTGCTGGCCGACACGCTGTCGCTCAGGGCCCAGTCGGTGGTCAGGCGTGTCCATTCATCGTGGTAGCGCTGCACATCGTTGCTGACGTTGTAGTTTTTCTTGCGCAGGCTGTCGCGCAGGTGGCCGTCGATCAGCGGGGTGCCGTAGTAGTTGGCCGGCTGCGCGTCACCGCGTTCGTGGGCCAGGGTGAAGCTCAGGTTGTCGCTGGCATCGAAGCGCAGGGCGGCGCTCAGGGCCAGGCTGCGCGACTCGGTGCGGTCAACGTAGCCGTTACCGGCTTGCTGGTTGAGGGTCAGGCGATAGCTCAAGCGCTCGCTCAAGCTGCCGCCACTGTCCATGCCCAGTTGCTGGCGGCCCCACGAGCCATAGCCCAGGCGCAGGTGGTTGCGCACCTCGCCGGTCAGCGGCTTTTTCGGGACCACGTTGATCGTCGCCCCGGTGGCGCCTTCGCCGTACAGCACCGAGGCCGGGCCGCGCAGCACATCGATACGCTCGACCATCCACGGGTCTACCGGGAACGTCTGGGTGCCGGCACCGGTGTACAGGCGTGCGCCGTCGAACAGGGTCATCACCGAATTTTGCCCGGTGAAGCCGCGCGCCGACAGGCCGGTGCCGCCGTCGCCCGGGGTGCCGATGAAGGTCAGCCCTGGGGTGCGGCTTACGGCGTCCTGCACGGTGGCGTTGTTGCGCTGCTGGATCTGTGCCTCGCTGAGGGTGCTGGTGCTGGCGGGGGTGTCCAGGGCGCTGAGGTTCAGCCGCGAGCCAGCCGGGGTCGGGGTGGCCAGGTCGATGCTGCGTGCCTCCTGGCTGTCGGTAACAGCGGTGGAAGGCAGGGTCAGGGGTTCGTCGGCCAAGGCCGGAAGGGCGACGGCCAAACAGGCGGCCAGGGGGTGGAGCTTGCTGAATCGGGACATGTCGTTCCACTGCTGCAGGAATGAATGGATCCCGGTGGAAAACACGCAAAGGCGAACCACGCACGCAGGCGCGCACGCGGATACCGGCCTGCGCCCGCCCACCGCGGGTTGCCAAGTAAGGCTTCAGGCCGGTCTCCGGGCTTGCGAGGGTCGTGAAGCCTTCACCTTCCCATGCCAAGGCACAGTGGTGTGTCGAAGGGTTCGCTCGCTTACCGTTGCGGGGGCAGCGCCGGACTTGTCGCAAAAACGACGCACCGGCTTCCCGTTTCACCCTGCGCGCGGCGGCGCAGGACACCTGAAACTGGCGCGCATCTGACCACCAAAAGTGTGACGGGGCAATGGTTTAGCAGTTTTTACTGATTTTTTTCCGAACTTTTCCCAATGACGTTGTCTCGAAGGGCTGGTTTGTCATTCACTTACGTCATGGAGACTTTTGCCAATGTTCATCCGTAACCCGCTGCGCCACGCCTGCCTGCTGGCACTGATGGGCGCGCCCCTGGCCGCCAGTGCCGCACCCAGCACCGACCCGCTGTTCACCTTCGGCCTGCTGGGCTCGTACGACAGCTTCAAGTTCGAGGGCGGCAGCAGCTCGGACAAGGAGCACCTGGGCCAGGGCGGTGTGTTCGCCAGCTTCGGCAACAAGATGACTGCCGAGTCCGGGCTGATCTATCAGCTGGGGGCCGAGGCCAAGTACGGCAAGAAGAACGACAACAAGCTCAAGGAGGCCCAGGCCGAACTGGACCTGGGCTGGCGCGCCGCGCTGGATGCGCGCAACTTCGTCGATGTCACCGTAGGCGGTGGCTACAGCTGGACCCGCTTCGAGCCCGAGATCAACGACCTCGATACCCGCCTGACCTACAAATCGCCTTTCGCCAAGGCGGCGCTGGGTTACAACCACCAGTTCGACACCTCGACCCTGCGTTTCGAAGTGGGCGCCCGCCACACTATCGACGGCCGTGCGCGCATCAAGGTGGACGATTTTGGCAGCGACAGTGTCGACATGAAGGACCGCACCAACCCTTACGCCGAAGTCACCTTGCTGATGAACCAGCAGGGCAGCATGCCGGTGCAGGCCGGGGTGTACTACACCCGCACCGAGTACAAGGTCGATGGCGATTCGCCGGTGCTGGACAACAACAAGCTCAAGCGTGACGAGTTTGGCGTGAAGGTCGGGTTGGCGTTCTGATCAAAGTGTCCTGTCGCCGGCTTGCCGGCGACAGGGCCGCTACCGGGCATCAGCGCCCGCGTCGTCGCGACACCCGCGCCTCGATGTTCTTGCGCCCGATCAACAGCGCAGGCTTTTCCACCACCGGCTCGTCGGCAAGCCACTTGTACATCACCAGGCAGTCCACCAGCCCCAGCTGGGCATGCCGGTAGGCCTTGGGCAACCGCCCGACCGTGTCGAAGCCGAGCTTGTGCCACAGCGCCACAGCCACTTCGTTGCTGGCCACCACCGAATTGAACTGCAACGCCAGAAAACCCTCCTGGCGCGCGAGCTTTTGCGAGTGTTCGCACATCAGCCGCGCCACGCCACGGCCACGGGCGTGCTCGCAGACCATGTAGCCGCAATTGCCCACATGGCTGCCAGGGCCGGCGGCGTTGGCTTTGAGGTAGTACGAGCCGAGCAGCTCGCCGTGTTCTTCGGCCACCAGGGTATGCAGGGGCGCTTGCAGCCACAGCTGGCGGGCCTGGCTTTGGTCGAGGGCGGGGTCGAAGGCGTAGGTCTGGCGGGCCTGGACGATGGCCTGGAAGGTGGGCCAGAAGCGTTCGAAGTCGTCCGGGGTCATGGGGCGGATGTGGATCATGCGGCTACCTGGGCGGGCTGGGCAGGCAAGTCTGGGGGGTGTGGCGATTGGGAGCAAGCCTGTTATGGCCCCATCGCGGGCAAGCCCGCTCCCACAGGTACAGCGCAGGTCTGAAAGGCCATGCGCCCCCTGTAGGAGCGGGCTTGCCCGCGATGAGGCCGGTAAAGGCAACACCAGGCAGTTGCCCCCACCGGGTGGTGCCAATCAGGCCCCGGCCTTGCCCACCGCATCCAGCGCCCGGGCCGAATACACCAGCGCCGCGCCGGCATTCATCGCCACCGCCACACCCAAAGCCTCGGCGATTTCCTCGCGGGTGGCACCATGCTTGACCGCCTGCTGCGAGTGCACGGCGATGCAGCCGTCGCAGCGGGTGGTCACCGCCACCGCCAGGCTGATCAGCTCGCGGGTTTTTGCATCCAGGTGGTTGGTCTTGGCGCCGGCGCCGCTGGCGGTCATGTACCCGGCCACGGTGTCGGGGGAGAGGTGCTTGAGGTCGCCGATACCGGCCATCAACTGCTTACGGTAGGCGTCCCAGTCCATCATGCTCATCGTCTTCACCTTGTCGGGTTGGCAACAGGAGCTTTCAGGCTAGTCGAGGTTGCGCAGGGCGTCTTGTGCGGCTGTGCTGCGTTCGCAGCGCCCCCTGGAGGAGCCGGCAAGCCGGCACCTCCAGGGAACGGCGGGTCAGATGTAGATGAACACCAGCACAAGTGCGGCGACCACAGCCCACTTTTCGAGGTAGTAGCGGGTGCGGTTGCGCTTCTTCATGGCCTTGCCGCGCTCGCGAATCTTGTAGATGCGGGTGAACAGGCGGTTGATGCCGCCGGTCTTGTCGTTGGCATCGTTCGGTGCGGCGGCTGCGGCCATCACGTTGCGGCTGAACCAGCGGTTGAAGGCGGTCGCCCAGCGGTACTTGAGCGGGCGCTCGACATCGCAGAACAGGATGATGCGGTTGTGCTCGGTGGTGTTGGCGGCGTAATGGATGTAGGTCTCGTCGAACATCACCGCCTCGCCGTCGCGCCACGAGTACTTCTCGCCGTCGACGTCGATATAGCAGCCGTCGTCGTTGGGGGTGTCCAGGCCCAGGTGGTAGCGGTAGGAGCCGGCGTACGGGTCGCGGTGGCGTACCAGCTTGGCGCCCGGCGGCAGGGTGGCGAACATCGCCGCCTTGACCGTGCCGATGCCTTGCAGCAGCTCGGTGGTGCGCGGGCACAGGCTCATCGCTGACGGGTGGCTCTCGCCGTACCACTTCAGGTAGAAGCGCTTCCAGCCGGTTTTGAAGAACGAATTGAAGCCGACGTCGTCATAATTGTCGGACTTTTTGATTTCGCCGGCATGCAGCAGTTGCTGGGCTTCCTGGCGGATTTCCTGCCAGTTGTCCTTGAGCGGTTGCAGCTCGGGAAACGCCTCCACAGGCAGGTACGGCTTGGCCGGCTGCTTGGAGAACAGGTAGAGGAAGCTGTTGACCGGGGCCAGGAAGCTTGAGTGGTCACCGAGCTGGCGGGTGAGTTTGTGACGAACCCGACCGCGCAGGTGAACATAGGCGATCGAGAGGGCGAAGATCAGTACGATTGCAATTTTCATGGACGTTTACTTGTCGAAAAATGGCCATGCGCCATGGCATAAGCCCGCCAGCATAAACTTCGTGGTCGGTCTTGTTAAGACAATTCCGGGCGACTTAGGTGTAATGGCCTATAGCTTGCGCAACCGTTTCAACCAAGGAGCAGCACATGGCCCAGGACCCACGCCCCAGCGGCGCCCCCTTCAAGCGGTTGTTCTTCGCCCTGCCAGTGGGCGACGCCCAGCGCCGCGAGCTGGCCCGCTGGCGCCGCGGGCTGGGCCTGCGCAGCGGCAAGCCGGTGCCGGCCGACAACTTTCATGTGACCTTGCTGTTTTTGGGCGATGTCGATGCCGGGCAGGTGCCGGCGATCTGCGCGGCGGTCGAACGGTTGGAGCGCCCGGCGGCGCCGCTGCGGCTGCTGCTCGACCGGCTGCAGGTGTGGCCGCGGCCCGGGGCTTTGCTGCTGGCCCCGGAACACACGCCACCGGCCTTGTTGCAGTTGGTGTATGGCTTGCAGCAGGCGCTGTTGCCGTTGGGGGTGCAGGGAGGCAGCCGCGAGTACCGGCCGCACCTGACGCTGTCGCGTGATTACCGCGGCCAGCCGCCAGAGGCTGGGGAGGCGCCGGAATTCTTCCTTACCGCCCGGCACTTCACCTTGTACGAGTCGCGCAAGGGGCAGTACTGGCCGCTGGCCGAGTGGGCGCTTGGTTAGCCTGCACATTCCTGTAGGAGATCACCCAGCCCTCGGGGCTGCGCGACAGCACAGCCCTCGGGGCTGCGCGACAGCACAGCCCTAGAGGGCTGTGTGGTCTCCTACAGGGAAGGCACCGACCGAGCCGGTGCCATGGCTTGAGGTTTGCCGGTCTGCCGCATCGCGGGGCAAGCCCGCTCCCACGAACGCCTTCTAATCGGTTGCCTGGATTGCCCTCAGAACGTCGGCGTGTATTGGGCAGCGGTGTGAGCTGTCGGGTCAGGCGCTGACCGCTTCGGTGTCGAACAGCCCTTGGCCAAGGGCTTGGGCCTGGCGCAGCGCGGCGGCTTGCGGTGCGCTTTCGGTTTCGCTGAACAGCGTCGAGCTCAGCACCTGCGCGCCACAGTAGTCGAAGATGCCGTGCTCGATCTGCACACGCATCGCTTCGGCGTAGCCATGGCGTTCGAAGGTGCCGGCGTCGGCTCCGGCCACCCCGACCAGGTGCGCGGTTATGCCGCGCAGGCGCTTGGTGGTGCTGCCGTCGGCAGCATAGTCGAAGGCCCAGCCGTTGCTGAACACGCGCTCCACCCAGCCCTTGAGCAGGGCCGGCAGCGACCACCAGTAGATGGGGTAGACCAGCACCAGAGTGTCGGCGCGGTCGATGCGCGCCTGCTCGGCCAGCACGTCAGCCGGCGGTGCGGCCAGGCGGCGGTGCACGGCATGGTCGGCCAGGCCGAAGCGTGGGTCGAAGCCTTCGCTGGCAAGGTCTGCCAGTTCGCTGGTATGGCCTGCCGCCGCAAGGCCAGCAGCCACCTGGTGGGCGAGGGCATGGGTGAGGGATGCAGGGTCGTGGTGGCCGATGACGATCAGGGCATGCATGGCGAAGCCTCCGAAAAGCGGGGTGCACAGGGAGCGCGAGCGCTATATACTCGCAGTAAGTTACGATCGGTAAGTTACTTTTGGTAGGTAAGCTATGTCAAGCGAAGACAACGCCGCCCCGCGTAAACGCCTGTCCCGTGAGCAGCGCCGCCGTCAGTTACTGGAGGTGGCCTGGCAACTGGTACGCGAGGAGGGCACCGAGGCCCTGAGCCTGGGGCGCCTGGCCGAGCAGGCCGGGGTTACCAAGCCGGTGGTGTACGACCACTTCGAGACGCGTGGCGGGTTGCTGGTGGCGCTGTACCAGGACTACGACGCGCGGCAGACCGCCATGCTCGAAGCGGCCCTGGCCGGGTGCCCGGCAGAACTGCCCGGGCGGGCCTGGGTGATTGCCGAGGCCTGGGTCGATTGTGTACTGAGCCAGGGGCGGGAGATCCCCGGGGTCAGCGCGGCGCTGGCCGGCTCGCCTGAGCTTGCGGCCCTCAAACAGGCCTACGAAGGGCCGTTTCTCGACAAGTGCCGGCAGGCCCTGGCGCCGTTCGCACCGGGTGGGGATGTAGGCGGCGCAGGGTTGCGCGTGCTGGTGGGGGCGGCAGATGCGCTGGCCCAGGCGGCGGCGAGCGGGGAGCTGGAGGCAGCGATGGCCAAGCTGGAGTTGCAGGCGACCATTGTGGCGATGGTGTTGCGTCAGTAGGGGTATCAGCCTGCTTCGCGAATTTTGTAGGAGCGGCCTTGCCGGGGCGCCGGACCGGCCGGAAAGGGCCGCAAAGCGGCCCCGGCATATCAGCCGTGATGCTGGAATCCTGGGGCTGCTGCGCAGCCCTTTCGCGGCACAAGGCCGCTCCTACAGGGACCGCGTCAAATCGGCGGTCTAACTCTCTTAAACCGGCAAGCTCTGATACGGCTGCTCCTCCCCCGGGCTGCGCGCAAACTCGCGCTTGTACTCGCGGCTGAACTGCGAGGTGCTCTGGTAGCCCACCCGGTGCGCCACCTGCGCCACCCCCAGCCGTTCGCCGATCAGCATCTGCTGCGCCTTGAGCAGGCGCAGGCGCTTGAGGTACTGCATCGGCGCAAGGTCGGTTGCGCGCTTGAAGTGCTCATGGAAGGTCGACACGCTCATGTTGGCGCGGCTGGCCAGCTCGTCCACCCCCAGCGGCTCGGCGTAGTGGGCACGCAGGTAGGCCATGGCCGCACCGATGCGGGCGAAGTGCCCCTGCTGCTCCACCAGCGCCCGCAACACCCCGGCCTGGGGCCCGCGCAGCGCGGTGTAGAGCACCTCGCGCACCCGCGCCGGCCCCAGAATTCTGGCGTCCATCGGGTCCTGCAGGCACTGCAGCAGGCGCTCGACGCTGTCGCGCATCGGCGCATCCAGCGCCGCCGAGCTCATCGACTGCGGGGTCTGTACCTGCACCGCAGCGTCCGGCGCCAGGTGCATGCTCTGCACCAGTTCGCCCAGCAGGGTGCGGTCGATGTCCACCGCCACCCCCAGCAACGGCGCTTGCGCGGTGGCGAAGGTTTCGCACATGAACGGCACCGACAGCGCCTGTACCAGGTAATGCCCGGCGCCGTATTCCAGCGTGCGCGGGCCCAGGCGCGCCAGCTTGCTGCCCTGGGCGAGGATGATCAGGCTCGGCTCGTAGATCTGCGGGCTGCTGGCCACGTAGTGGTCCCAAGTCAGCACCTGCACCTGGGGCAGGGCGGTCGGCACGAAGCCCGGGCGCGTGGCGAGGCTGCGGATCAGCGTGCAGAGCGTGGCGTTTGCATCCACGTGGCGGGTCAGTTGCATGGTCTACCTGGGGCAGAGAATCGGACAGTGCAATTTTCGCAGAATCGCCGCTGCACGCCAGACGCTTACGCGAAGTTCCGGAGAATCAGGCATGCATGCCGGAGAATCGGCGATGGGCGCAGGCCGCACCCGCGCGGAAAATGGCACCACCTGAACCGTTTCACTCTCCGAGGTGCCCCCTATGTATACCGCAATCGGTTACGCCGCCCAGACCCCCACCAGCCCCCTGGCCCCGATGACTTTCCAGCGCCGCAGCCCGCGCGCGGACGATGTGGCCATCGAGATTCTCTACTGCGGCGTGTGCCACTCCGACATCCACCAGGCGCGCAACGAGTGGGGCATTGCCGTGTACCCGCTGATGCCGGGCCACGAGATCGTCGGCCGCGTCACTGCGGTGGGCGAGAAGGTCACCGGCCACAAGGTCGGCGACCTGGTGGGCGTCGGCTGCATGGTCGATTCGTGCCGCCAATGCGCTGCGTGCAGCCAGGATGAGGAGCAATACTGCCTCGCCGGCCCGACCATGACCTACGCCACCCCCGACCGGGTCGACGGCAGCAACACCATGGGCGGCTATTCCAGCAGCATCGTGGTCAGCGAGCACTTCGTGCTGCGCATTCCGCAAGGCCTGGACCTGGCCAGCGCCGCGCCGATTCTGTGTGCAGGCATCACCACCTACTCGCCGCTCAAGGCGCACGGCGTGGGCCCTGGTCACAAAGTCGGTGTGCTTGGCATGGGCGGCCTGGGCCACATGGGCATCAAGTTCGCCAAGGCCCTGGGCGCTGAAGTGACCCTGTTCACCCGCTCGGCAAGCAAGGCCGAAGAGGCCCGCCGCCAGGGTGCCGACCATGTGATCGTGTCCACCGACGCCGAGCAGATGGCCGCCGCCGCCGGGCACTTCGACTTCCTGCTCGACACCATTCCGGTACAGCACGACCTAAACCCCTACCTGCAAACCCTCACCTTTGGTGGCGTGCACATTCTGGTCGGCCTGATCGAGCCGGTCGAGCCGCCGGTGCACGCCGCCAACCTGGTGATGCAGCGCCGGGTGCTGGCCGGCTCGCTGATCGGCGGCATCGCCGAAACCCAGGAAGTGCTGGATTTCTGCGCCGAGCACGGCATCAGCTGCGACATCGAGATGCTTGACATTCGCAACATCAACCAGGCCTACGAGCGCATGATCGTGGGTGATGTGAAGTACCGTTTCGTTATCGATATGGCCACTTTGCAAGCCTGATGCAGCCCCTGTAGGAGCCGGCTTGCCGGCGATGAGGCCGGGCCTGCCTGAACAGGTCCGATGGCCCTATCGCCGGCAAGCCGGCTTTCATGGAACAAACTACAACTGATTGATTTAACACGGCCGCTTCCCACAGGTACAAGGTTTGCCTTGGGCTTGTGGGAGGTCGAATCACCGCGAGCACGGGCGACGTCCGTGTCATTCAGTGGCCTTACCAGACCAGCGGCCGCTCGAACCCCTTCCAGCACACCCAGCGGCGCACTTCGCCATGCTCTGCGGTACCGATCTGCCACGCCGGCCGCCGGGTATCCAGGGCAATCACCGAAATGAACCCCGCATAACTGGCCGCCACCAAGGTGCGCCCATCGGCACTGATGTCCATGGCGCTGATGGTCGAACCCAGAAAGTGCTGCCAGTGCTCCGTTGCGTCCTCACCGAACGCTCGCAAGTAACCATGGGCATCGCCAACGATGTACTCCCCCTGGCGCGCCACACCGGCATACAGTCGTGCGCCGTCCTGCAGCACCGGCGTGCGCGCATCCTCGCTGTAGTGCTCGGTGTCCAGCCCCGGCAGGTCGGCTACCCGCACTCCGACGCTGGCGCCGTGGTAGAAGTGGCAGGCGTTGAGCAGCAACTGGTCGCCAGCCTGGTTGAACAATGCAAAATGCGGGTACTCGCTGGCCGGGCCGACCACCGCCAGGCGCTGCAACTGCTCGCCCAGCACCAGGTGGTGCCCGCATTGCTCGCCCAGGGCGATGAGCCGGCCGTCCGGCGACATCGCCACGTGCTGCATGCACAGGCCCAGGCCGACGTCGTCCGGGTCGGTGCCGGCGTCCAGCTCTTCGAGGATGTCGTCAGCGCGCGGCAGCAGGCGCGTGGCGCCGTCGGCGGCCAGCACGAAGATGCCGTCGCTGCTGGCCAGCAGTACCCGCTGGCCGTCGGGGAAGGGCATCAGCGCGGTCGGGCGCGGCGGCATGTCCAGGGGTTCGAACGGGAAGCCTTCAGGCAGCCCCTCAAGGCCGTGGGGCCAGGGCAGGCGGGCCACCAGCGGGCCGCCCCAGCCATCGGTCACGCGCACGCCCTCGCTGTTGGCCAGGGCGTAGAAGCGCCGCTGCGGGCAACGGCCAAAAAAATCGACGCCGATCACCGGAGTTACCGCATCGCCCTCGAGGCGCAACACCTGGCCCTTTTCGAACGGCTTGCCGATGCGTGCCAGCAGGCTGCCGTCATCGAGCAGCAGCACCTGGTCAACCCCCTGGGCCTGTTCTTCGAGCAGTGGCAGCAGCGGCAGGTGCGCCGGCGGCCAGGCCTCGCGAAACAGCTGGCGCTGCTGCTCGCCAGTGCCTGGCCGGTTGATCGCCACCAGCGCCGCGCGCCAGGCGTCGAGCAGGTGCGCGGTGTCGGGGGTGGCAGGTTCTTCGAGGTGGTCCCAACCTTGCTCGCGGCCTTGCGCTACATACAGGTTGATCGCCTCGGCATAGGCCAGCACGGCCTCGCGCCACTGCTGCTGCGGGTGTTGCTTGTCCATGGGCGGATCGGGCTCCTTGTTCCGCGTTGTTGCTGGCAGTCGTATCACAAAAGCGTGCATGGTACTCCGTCCACCGGCGAGGTTGTGAGGCCCGGGGTTGATGCGTACCATGGCTGCATCCTACTAATAACCAAACGTGCGTCGCCCAAGCCCCAGGCTGGCTGTCGATGCGCGTGCTGTTGCCTTGTCTGCGAGGAATGCGTTTTTCATGAATGGTCCGGTCCCTACCTCAATGCCGCCCACCGCCGGCAGCGGCAGCTGGCTGAGCGTCATCGCCCTGGCCCTGGCGGCGTTCATCTTCAATACCACCGAGTTCGTGCCGGTGGCGCTGCTCAGCGATATAGGCCGCAGCTTCGACATGAGCACCGCCCAGGTGGGCCTGATGCTGACCATCTACGCCTGGGTGGTGGCGCTGGCATCCCTGCCGATGATGCTGATGACCCGCAACGTCGAGCGCCGGCGGCTGTTGTTGTTCGTGTTCCTGGTGTTCATCGTCAGCCACCTGCTGTCGTGGGTGGCGCAGAGCTTTGCCATGCTGCTGGTCAGCCGCATCGGCATTGCCCTGTCCCACGCGGTGTTCTGGGCCATCACCGCGTCGCTGGCGGTGCGCGTGGCGCCGCCGGGGCAGCAGGCCAAGGCCCTCGGGTTGCTGGCCACTGGCACAACGCTGGCGATGGTCATGGGTATCCCGCTGGGGCGCGTGGTGGGTGAGGCGCTGGGCTGGCGGGTGACTTTTTTGTGCATCGCCGGGGTGGCGCTGGTTACCATGCTGTGCCTGATGAAGTCGCTGCCGCTGCTGCCCAGCCAGAACTCGGGCTCGCTGCGCAGCCTGCCGATTTTGTTCAAGCGCCCGGCGCTGGTCATCACCTACCTGCTGGTGACCCTGGTGATTACCGCGCAGTTCACCGCCTACAGCTACATCGAGCCGTTCGCCCTGCATGTGGCGCAGATCGGCGGCGAGCGCACCACCTTGCTGCTGTTGCTGTTTGGCGGTGCGGGGGTGTTCGGTTCGCTGCTGTTCAGCCGCTACAGCGAGCGCTTCCCCCATGGGTTTCTGCTGGGCGCCATCGGCGCGCTGGCCGCATGCCTGCTGTTGCTGCTGCCGCTGTCGGGCAACTTCTACCTGTTTGCCGGTTTGAGCATGCTGTGGGGCGTGGCGATCTTGAGCTTCAGCCTGTCGCTGCAGTCCAAGACCCTGAAGCTGGCATCGGATGCCACCGACGTGGCCATGGCGCTGTTCTCGGGCATCTACAACATTGGCATCGGTGGCGGCGCGCTGCTGGGCAGCATTGTCAGCAGCCAATTGGGCGTGGCCGATATCGGGTTGGTGGGGGGCGGTGTGGCGTTGGCCGGGTTGGCGCTGGCGCTGGCCGGCAGCCGGCGGTTGCGTTAGGCGGGCGCCGGCCTCATTGCAGGCTGGCGCCAAGGGGCCCACAAGATGCGCATGGCTGAAGGTCGGTGGGTTCTGTGGGGTGGTTTGTATATTGCGATGTGCGCTGTTGTTTGTTGTTTGTTTTGAAAGTTGTATGCGCATTCATTATTTGTAGTGACGCTTATTCACCTTTCCGCCCTTACGGCCATCCCTTTCAAGGTCTTCGGTAGAATCTGCTGAAATCCAGTCAGGAAGACCCGAGTGATGTGGGCTGATGTTCTAGCGCGATTCGAGAAAAAAGCACCGGCCAGCGTCATGGCCAAACTCGCTTTGGAGCAAGCTATTGCGCCTGAGTGGGTCGATCAGGTTTTCGAAGAGCACCGCCAGCGGCAGTACTCTCGTGAGCTGTTGTTCTCGACCATCGTCAAGCTCATGTCGCTCGTTTCGCTGGGTCTGAAGCCGTCGCTACATGCTGCGGCAAAGCAGTTGGACGATCTCCCGGTCAGCCTGGCAGCGCTTTACGACAAAATCAGTCGAACAGAACCTGCGCTACTACGTGCCCTGGTGACAGGTTGCGCACAGCGACTGACTCCAACGATCCATGAGTTGGGCTGCTCGGCCATGCTTCCCAATTGGCAAATTCGGGTGGTTGATGGCAGCCACCTGGCCTCCACCGAAAAGCGTCTTGGCGCGTTGCGCCAGGAGCGCGGGGCTGCCCGTCCGGGGTTTTCGGTAGTGGTCTACGATCCCGATCTGGATCAGGTAATTGACCTGCAACCCTGCGAAGACGCCTACGCAAGTGAGCGAGTCTGCGTCCTACCGCTACTGGCTGATGCCCAGCCCAATCAGGTTTGGATCGCTGACCGGCTCTACTGCACGCTTCCTGTGATGGAGGCGTGCGGGCAGGTGAAAACTTCATTTGTCATTCGTGAGCAAGCCAAGCACCCACGCATAATCCAGGAAGGCGAGTGGCAAGCGCCGATGCCCGTCGCAACAGGTATGGTACGCGAGCAATCTATCGAGGTGAGGGGCGGGCACACGTGGCGGCGGGTCGAGTTGACGCTCCATTCAAAAAACGACTCAGGCGATACCAGTCTGATGTTCTGGAGCAACCTGCCCGAGAGCATCAGCACACAGCAGATCGCAGATTTGTATCGTCGTCGCTGGAGCATCGAAGGGATGTTTCTGCGACTAGAAGCCATTCTGGAAAGTGAAATTGAAACCCTCGGCAGCCCGCGTGCTGCGCTGCTTGGGTTCACCACTGCGGTCTTGGCCTACAACGTTCTGGCATTGCTGAAACGCAGTGTTGAGCAAGCCCACCGCGAGACGCTGCCGGAGAGTTGGGAGGCGTCGATCTATCACTTGGCGGTCCAGATCCGAGGGGGCTACGAGGGTATGCAGATCGCCCTACCATCGGAGCACATACCGGTTGTCCCTATAGAAGAATTAGGTCGGCGCCTGCTGGAACTGGCCAAGAACATCCAGCCCAAGCAGGTTGCGAAAAACCCACGAGGCCCCAAGGTGGCCAAGCCCAAAACCTGGGTACAGGGAACGGCGGTACATGCCCACGTTTCAACAGACCGGGTGATCAAGGCTGCCAAAACGAAAAGACCTTGAAAGGGATGGCCCTTACGGCGGCTTACTTTTGTCTTGTCAAAAGTAAGCAAAACCGCTCGCTCCCATCATCCGGCCCCTGCGCTTCGCTCCGGGGTTCCCTCACTCCGGGCTTGCTCCGGGGGTACGCGCCGACGGGCCGTCCCTGGCCCGATCGGCGCTCGACCGGCATCCATGCCGGTCGCCCCCCTACGCAATCCCTGCGTTCGGCCTCCTGAAGTCGCGAAGTTAGTGGCGGCGCCTGGGCTGGCGCAGCTAACCGCTAGTTGCCACCGTGGGACCTCAGGATTTAATCGCGGGGCAAGCCCGCTCCCACGTGGTTCAGCGAGCGCAGTTCTAACGTGGGAGCGGGCTTGCCCAGCGATTGCGTCAGAACAAACATCACATCAATAACAATCAAACCAACATCCCGGCTCTTGATCTGGCTCTTGATGTTGCTTCTAAGCGCGCAATAGCCCAGGCAACACAAATCGCGACTTCAGGAGGCCGAGCGTAGGGATTGCGTAGGAGGGCGACCGGCATGGATGCCGGTCGAGCGCCGATCGGGCCAGGGACGGCCCGTCGGCGCGTACCTCCGGAGCAAGCCCGGAGCGAGGGAACCCCCGAAGCGCAGCGTAGGGGGCCGGATGATAGGAGCAGGCGGTTTTGCCTACTTTTGCCAAGACAAAAGTAGGCCGCCGTAAGGGCGGAAAGGTGACTAAAAGCCGCTATCGTCAACGAATGCGCATACATCTCCAAAAGCAATCACCCTGGCCTATGACCCCGCCCGCCCCCCGGCATCCAGGCACCAAACCAACCCCTACCGCAAAAACGGATTACGCAACCGCACCCAAACTACAGCCGGCAGCGCCATCAGCAGCCACTTCAGGTACTTGTTCACCCCGAACTGCTCGCACAGCACCCCAATGACCGTGCAAACCACGACCACCGCCATAAACTCGATCATCTTGTGCATGGAGATTGTTCCGTCATAGCCGCAAAGAAGAGGGCGCGCACTTTAGCAGGTGCACCCGGCGACGGCGTGCACGGCATTGCGCAGTAACACTTTCAACCTTTACACCCGAGCCACCTGGGCTACCGTCCCGGCTGCCCCCATAGCCCGGACGTCACCCCATGCCCACCTTCCACGGCGGTTGCCTGTGCGGCCGTATCCGCTTTCGTGCCAGCGGCACACCGCGCTTCCCCCATACCTGCTCCTGCCATATGTGCCAGCGCCACTCCGGCAGCCTGACCTTGTGCTGGGTCGAGTTCGACAAGATGGCGGTGCACTGGACCGGGGAGGGCGGGGCGCCCAGCCTGTACCGGTCGTCCGAGCATTCCAGCCGGGCGTTCTGCCCCGCCTGCGGCAGCTCCCTCGGCGCCATCGACGACGCACCCACCGTGGCCCTGTTGCTAGGCAGCTTCGACCGCAAGAGCGCGCCGGCCCTGCGCCCGCTGAGCCATTCGTTCACGCCCTCGCGGCCACGCTGGTGGGGCGCTATTCTTGCCCCATGACCACCCAACCCCTTCAACGCCACCCATGCCCGCCCGGCGCCTGTGACTGCGGCCGCGAGCAACTGCTCGACGGCCCGGCCGAGGTGCAGCGCATTCTGCTGCTGACACGTGAGGAGGAAAAGCGCCTGCTCGAACGCCTGGAAAACCTCAAAGACCTCGAAGACCTGCAGCGCCTGCAGCAGCGCATGTACCAGAACCTCGGCCTGCGCGTGCACATCGCCCCAGGCTACAACGAGGTGCGCACCATGCGCGGCATCGTCATCGAGCTGGAGGCGCTACCGGGGCTGTGCCGCAAGACCCGGCAGTCCATTCCAGCGGCGATTCGCCGGGGGCTTGAGCGTAACCCGCAAGTGGCGTTCAGGTTGCTGGATGCCCACGACCTGTTGCGCGATGCAGGAGCGTGAGTGCTCCAGAAGCGATCACCATGATCATGTGTTCCCTCCACGCAGTGATAAAATGGCCATCCTGATGATGTCTTGTACCATGTCTGCCTTGGCACGCCGCTCGGTGAAAATGAGTGAAACTTTCCCTATGTGTCTTTCTGTTCTAGTCCGGTTGTCAGTAGCCGCCATGTCATATGCCAGCCTAGCAATATAATTGGACTGTTCTTTGTATAGGCGTATGAGGTTTTTAATTTCTTCGTCTATGGATATCGAGGTGCCACTGTAATTTTTGCTCAGTTGCTGTAGTGTTCTATCCGAAGTGGCGAGTTGGTTAATTTTTCCAGCGGATATAGGCCGCAGTTGGTATTTTTCAAAATTGGGGCTGATCGCGCGAAATTGAGTATATGCATTCGCATAAGCTTTTTTCCCAGAGGGAGTTTTTAACCACTCCAAATTGCTTTTATATATCTTCTTTATTATTACAGGCAGCTCGGGACGAACAGGGATGGGCGCAGGGATGACTTTTTTTGGGCGTGGGGGCGTTTGTGGGATCCGATGATGGCCTGAGGGGTCTCGGTAGTTCACTGGGTCGCCACCGCAGTAGCTGTAGCTGTTGATCCCGCCCTTGCCAAAAGGGCTTGTTCTATCGCCTGCCAGGAAGCGCATCAGTACCGCGGAGTACGCACGGTGATGCCCGGTCCCCAGTAGATAAAGTCGTGCATACGGCTCGTTGAATTCGCCATTGAAGCCAAGCAGGGACTCAATCGCGTTGAGGCTCCCATCATGGCCAAAAGCAGAAAAGGTGCGCGGCTTGATCACTTCGCCATTCAGCGCAGCGAGCGAAGAGCCTTTCTCATCGCACGCCAGCAGATGAGTAGCGTTATCAGTGACACCGTGCTGCTCGGCCATTGCCATGCCTTCGGCACGGAAGATTCCGCGATACTGCCTACTGCCGTTGGCGGTAACGAGCGCGCCCTCTTGGTAGAAATAACGGGTGGTGTAGTTGTCCTTGCTCATGGCGCGCTCCTGTTCGCGACGGTGACTGATACTGCGGACTCAACAGCAGCATGGCCATGAACAAGTCAACAGTCTACTGGCAAAAATGCCAGTCTGGCAGGCGCAGCTTCTAGCGCATCGCCGCCAGCTTGATGCCGAACCCCACCAGGCAAGCCCCCGCCAGGCGCTCGAGCAAGTTGCCCACCCGCGGGTTGGCACGCATGCGTTCGGCCAGGTGGTGGGTCAGCAGCACCGCCACCAGCCCGTACAAGAAGGTCACCGTGGCCACAGTCACCGCCATGAAGGCAAAGGTCACCATGCCTTGGTGCTTCACCGGGTCGATGAACAGCGGGAAGAACGCCATGTAGAACATGATCGCCTTGGGGTTGAGCAGGGTGATCATCATGGTCTGGCGCAGGTATCGGCCATTGCTCATGGCGCTTTCCCGGGGCGCTGTGCCGGGCTTGCTCAGCACCATGCGCAGGCCCAGCCAGGCCAGGTAGCCAGCGCCGGCCCACTGCACCACATGAAAGGCCGCCGGGTACGCCGCCAGCAGTGTGGCAACACCGGCCACCGCCAGCCACATCAGTACCTGGTCACCCAGGATCACCCCGCAGGTGGCGGCCAGGCCACCCTTGATGCCGCCCTTGCCGGTGGCGGTAATCAGGGCAAAGTTGCCAGGCCCCGGGATCGCCAGCAGGATGATAAAGGCAATCACGAAAGCGCCGTAGTCGGTCACGCCGAGCATGGGGAAGGTCTCCGGGGGCAGGTTGGCAGTCAGGCGTTGATATATGCCATCATCCGCGCCACTTGCAAAGCCGCAGCTCACACGGAGGTGAACCATGGCATTCAACGAACACGAGCGCAGCCAGCTGCTGGCGCTAAAGGGCGTCGGCCCGACGGTGCTGCAGCGCCTGGAGCAACTGGGCTACCACAGCCTTGCACAATTGGCCGAAGCGGACGCCGGGCACATCGTCCAGGCCGTCGCCAGCCTGGTGGGCTCCAGCTGCTGGAAGAACAGCCCCCAGGCCCGCGCCGCCATCCAGGCCACCATTGCTCATGCTCGGCTAATTTCCGGCGCACCTGCTTCGTCTTCCTGATAGCCGCCCCGCGCCCGGCGCGTCGGCCCACATCATCCAAGGAGACAGGCAATGACTTCCGTATTCGACCGCGACGACATCGTGTTCCAGGTAGTGGTCAACCACGAAGAGCAATATTCCATCTGGCCCGACTACAAGGCCATACCCAACGGCTGGCGCGCGGTGGGCAAGAGCGGCCTGAAAAAAGACTGCCTGGCTTACATCGACGAAGTCTGGACCGACATGCGCCCGCTGAGCCTGCGCCAGCAGATGGCAGCCGCGGCCCAGTGAGCGTGGCCACGCTGAATCTGCTGTGCCTGCCGTATTCCGGGGCCAGCGCCATGGTTTACAGCCGCTGGCGGCGCAAGCTGCCGGCCTGGCTGCAGGTGCGCCCGGTAGAGCTGCCCGGGCGCGGTGCGCGGCTGGGCGAGGAGCCTTTCACCGACATGCAGGCTCTGGCGCGCAAACTGGCCGATGAGCAGCGCCTGGCTGCCGCTGCGCCCTATGCGCTGCTCGGCCATAGCTTGGGCGCGTTGTTGGCCTTCGAGCTGGCCCACGAGCTGCAGGCCCTGGGTTGCCCGCCGCCGGTAGCGTTGTTCGCCTGTGGCACGGCAGCGCCGACCCGTCGCGAGGACTATGACAACGGCAACTGGCGCGAACCGAAAAGCGACCCTGAGCTCAAGGCCGAGCTGCACAAGTTGGGCGGTACCCCTGAAGAGGTACTGGCCAACGACGAGCTGATGAGCCTGACGTTGCCGGTGCTGCGTGCGGACTTCTTGCTGTGCGGGCGCTACGCCTACCGCCAGCGCCCGCCACTGCGTTGCCCGCTGCATGTGCTGGGTGGCGAAAGCGACCGGGCGAATGCCGAGCAGTTGCAGGCCTGGGGCAAGGAAACCCTCGGCCCGTTCAGCCTGGACATGTTCCCCGGTGGGCACTTCTTCATCCATGAGCATGAAGACGCGGTGCTGGGCTTGCTCAGCGCCACCCTCGAGCCTCACCGGCTCAGTGCCTGATTGACGCCTGCGTTTGCCTGGGGGAGGCTAGACGCTTTCCCAGGCAAGGCGCAGACAATGCTGATTGACTCATCCAAGGCCACGCTGCTGGTGGTCGACATCCAGGAAAAACTCATCGGCGCCATGAGCGACCCCGCCGGCACCGCCGCCCGGGCCCGCTGGTTGCTGGCCGCCACCGCCGACCTTGAGTTGCCCACGGTCATTTCCGAGCAATACCCCAAAGGCCTGGGCTACACCCTCGAGGCGTTGAAGGCTGCCGCGCCTGCCGCTGAAATTGTCGAAAAACTGCATTTCTCCTGCGTTGCCGGCGAGTGCCTGCCGGCCAGCCTGCTGGCCCGCGAGCAGGTGATCGTGTGCGGCATGGAAACCCACGTTTGCGTATTGCAGACCGTGCTTGGTCTGCGCGAGTTGGGCAAGCAGGTGTTCGTGGTCGAGGACGCCTGCGACAGCCGCAGCGCCGCCAGCAAGGCGGCGGGCCTTGCGCGCATGCGTGACGCCGGGGCGCATATCGTCACCCGCGAAATGGTGCTGTTCGAGCTGATGGGCAGCGCCAGCCACCCGCAGTTCAGGCATATCAGCAAGACCTACCTCGTCGGTGAGCAGCCCTGAACGCGCGGCTGTTGGCGGCGGGGCTGCTGGCCCTGGGCCTGTTGCAGGGCTGCGTCGGGCGCCGCGAAGAAGCCCCTGAAGCGGACCCTGCCAAGGTCCGCGCCCAGTTGCTGCGCCTGCTGCCGGCGCAGGTCAAGGACCGCGAGGGCTGGGCCAAGGACATCCAGGTGGCGTTCCAGGCCCAGGGCCTGGCCCCGAGCAAGGGCAATCTGTGCGCCGTGCTGGCGGTGACCGAGCAGGAGTCCACTTTCAACGCCGACCCGCAGGTGCCCAACCTGGGGCGCATCGCCCGTGAAGAGATCGACCGCCGCGCCGCGCGCCTGCACATTCCGAAACTGCTGGTGGACGGCGCCCTGCAAACTCCGTCGAGCAACGGCAAGAGCTACCAGCAGCGGCTGCAGGCAGTGCGCAGCGAGAAACAGCTCAGTGCCCTGTACGACGAGGTGATCGGCCGCCTGCCGCTGGGCCGCACGCTACTGGACGGGCTCAACCCGGTGCACACCGGCGGGCCGATGCAGGTGAGCATCGACTTTGCCGAGCAGCACACCCAAGGCTACCCCTACGATTACCAAGGCACGGTGCGCCAGGAGGTATTCAGCCGGCGTGGCGGTATGTACTTCGGCATCGCCCACCTGCTGGGTTACCCCACCCACTATGAGCGCCCGCTGTACCGCTTCGCCGACTTCAATGCCGGCTGGTACGCCAGCCGCAACGCGGCGTTCCAGGCTGCCCTTAGCCGCGCGACCGGTGCAGCGCTGGCGCTGGACGGCGACCTGATCGCCCCCGGCGCGCTGATGCCGGGCAAGACTGAAACTGCCGCGCGCTCGCTAGGGCCGAAGCTGGGTTTGCGTAACCCGCAGATTCGCTCGCAGCTGGAGAAGGAGGGCAGCCTGGCCTTGAAGCAGACCGACCTGTACGAGGGCGTGTTCCGCCTGGCCGAAGCCAAGGCCGGCAAGGCGCTGCCAAGGGCGGTGCTTCCCGGTATCGAGCTGAAGAGCCCGAAGATCACCCGCAAGCTGACCACGGCGTGGTTCGCAGGCAGGGTGGATGAGCGCTACCAGCGCTGCATGAAGCGTTGATCGCAAAGCCGCCACGCGCCGCGGCAATTTTGCATGATGCGCAGATCCTGGGGCTGCTTCGCACCCCTTTCGCGGCACAAGGCCGCTCCTACAGAATTGCGCCAGTCCTGAGCCCTGTGCGGTACCTGTGGGAGCGGGTTTACCCGCGAACACCGGCGAAGCCGGTGCCATCTAGCGCGGCGCCTGTTTCGCGGCTAAAGCCGCTCCCACAGGTATCGCGCCAGCATTTAGAAGTGGAGCAATACATTCAGAAGCGGCGTTCAGCCTTGCTGCAACGCCTTCACTACCTGCTCGACACTGGCCTTGAGCCCGGCCACGGTATCTTCCGGGTCGCTCTCCACCACCAGAAGCTTGGCGCCACCCGCAGCAATGGCCTCAGTCACCTTCGCATCAGGTTGGCGGTGGTGCAGCACCAGCGCCACATCCTGGCCCTTGAGGTTGTCGGTCAACGCTTTGAGCGCCGCCTCATCCCACTGGTCATCGGCCGGCAACGGCTGCTCCACCACATCCAGGTTCAGCCCGCTGGCCAGGTAACCTAGGCGCTCGGACAGGCTCACCACGCTCAGGTTGTCGACTTCGGCCAGTTGCGTCTGGCTGCTGGCGGTCAGCTCCAGCATCTGGCGTTTGAGCGTGGCCAGGTTGGCCTGGATCTTCGGCTTTTCAGCAGGCGACAGGCGCTCCAGGTCGTTGGCCACTACATCGGCCATGCGCCCAAGGTTGCTCGGGTTGAGCCAGGGGTAGGCGGCGAACGCCTCGTCACCCTTGACCGCGATGCCCGGCAGCGCGCCGTCCACCGGGCGCGCGGCATCGATCTCGACAATGCGGATATTGCTGCGCCGGGCCATGGGGTACAGCGGGTCGTCGCGCCAGATCGAGCGCACGCCGATCACAGCATCCGCCTTGAGCGCCGCCTTGTGCAGGCTGGCGCCGCCACGGCCGCTGAAATACGACGGCTGGCGCGTGGCCGGCAGGTTGGCCGGGGCAGCGCGGGTCAGTTGCACCTGGGTGCCCTGCAGCAGCGCGCTGGCCAGGCTGTGGGTCAGTGGCAGGGTGGTCAGCACCTGGGTGTCGGCCGCTTGGGCCAGCGCCGGCAGGCTGGCCAAGGCCATGGTCAGGGTGAGGCGTTTGAGCATCGGGGTCATGCCGGGTTTCCTTGCAGACGGGGTACGAGGGCGCGGGCCAGGGCGGCGAGGGCGAAGCACATGCCGGCGACCAGAATGATCGCCGCGCCCGAAGGCACCGGCAGGTCGAAGACGATCGGCAGCAAAATGCCGAGCAGGGTGCTCAGGGTGGCAATCACCACCGAGACGAAGAAAAACCCTTTGAGCGACTGGCTCACCAGGCGCGCCGCAGCCGCTGGGATCACCAACAAGGCGCCCACCAGGATCGCCCCGATCACCTTCACCGCCGCCACGGTCACCAAAGTCACCAGCACCACGAACAGGTAGTCCAGGGTCTTCACCGCCACCCCGCGCACCGCTGCCAGCTGCGGGTTGAAGCTGGCCAGCATGATGCGGTTGTACAGCGGCACGGCCAGGGCCAGTACCAGCACCGCGACGATACCCAGTACCAGCAGGTCCTGGCCGCTGACGGTCAATACCGAGCCGAACAGCACGTTCTCCAGAATATGCACGTTGATCTTGCCGGCCAGCATCAGCAGCAGGCTGGCACCCAGGGCCAGCGACACCGACAGGAACACGCCAATCAGCGTATCCGGCGAAAGCCCGGTGCGGTTGCGCAGGTAGTTGAGCAAGATGCCGAACAGCAGGCAGTAACCGAACAGGCTGCCGTAGGGGCCGGTGTAGGGCTCACCCAGCAGGATGCCGATG
The DNA here is from genome assembly GCF_019139835.1 of Pseudomonas xanthosomatis. Classification (NCBI taxonomy): domain Bacteria; kingdom Pseudomonadati; phylum Pseudomonadota; class Gammaproteobacteria; order Pseudomonadales; family Pseudomonadaceae; genus Pseudomonas; species Pseudomonas xanthosomatis. The sequence goes on from NZ_CP077075.1 coordinate 3,235,864, forward strand.
GCCACACCGGTCAGCGCGGCATGGCCCACGGCTTCGGAAAAGAACGCAAAGCGCTTGACCACCACCAGGGTGCCCAAACCGCCCAGCACCGGGCCGATCATCAGGCCCGCCAGCAGGGCGTTGACCACAAAACCATAGGCCAGCGCCTCGGGCAGGTAACCCGCGCTGGCCCACTGCTGGACCATTTCGCGGAAGGCGTCGTAATTCATCAGGCAAGGCTCTCGCTGCGCGGGTGGACGGAAAACAGCCCGAGCAGGCGCTCGGGGGTCAGGGCTTCGGCTGGCGGGGCGTCGAACAGCACCTGGCGGCTCAGCCCGGTAACCCGGTCGGCCAGGCGCAGCACTGCTTCAAGGTCGTGCTCGATCCACAGCACCGTGGTGCCGGCCTGGCGCCAGCGGTGCAACAACTGCTCGAACACCTGAATGCCGGCCTCGTCCAGCGCCGACATCGGCTCGTCCAGCACCAGCAGTTGCGGCTCGGGGATCAAGCCCTGGGCTAGCAGCACGCGCTGGCGCTCGCCACCCGACAGCGCACCCATGCGCCGTTTGCGCTTGTGCAGCATGCCGACCCGCGCCAGGGCCGCGTCGATGTCCGGGCGCACCCGCCGCGACAGCCCGAGAAACGCCGGGCGGCGCTGGCACATGGCAGCCATGAAGTCGTCCACGGTCATCGGCAGGCCGCGGTCGAACTCCAGTGCCTGGGGCACGTAGCCGATCACCTCGCGCTCGCCCGGCCAGTGCAGGGTCAGTTGGCCCTGGTGCGGCATCTGCCCGAGCAAAGTTTTGATCAGCGAGCTCTTGCCGCCGCCGTTGGGGCCGACGATGGCGTGCACGCTGCCGGGGGCGACGCTGAAGCGCACGTTTTCAAGGATGCGCGTGCGGCCCAGGGTCAGGTCGATGCCCTCGAACTCGATGCGCGGCCCGTGGCTGCTGACGATGTTGGCGGCGGCGGTCACGCGCGGTTCTCCTGAATGGCCTGCACCACGGTGTCGAGGTTGCGCTTCATCTCCACCTCGTATTTTTCCTTGGTGTACTCGCCGTAGGAGATATGGGTCAGCGGGTAGATGCGCACGCCCGATTCACGCTGGATGGTCTCGACATAGGCCGAAGGGAAGTCCATTTCCGAGAAAATCACTTTCACGTCCAGCGCCTTGAGCTGGTCGATGGTCTTTTTCAATTGCGCAGGGCTTGGCTCGATGCCGTGGGCCGGTTCCACCACCGCAGTTACCTCCAGGCCGAAGTCGCGCACCAGGTAGTCGTAGGCGGCGTGAATGGTGGCCACGCGAAAAGTCGCACCTGGCGCCTCGGTGACCTTGGCCAGGGCCTCGGCACGCAAGGCACGCAGGCGCTTGGCATAGGCGCGGGCGTTGCTCTGGTAGAACTTGGCGTTGTCCGGGTCGAGCTTGCCCAACTGGCGGGCAATGTTGTTCACCTGGGCGATGGTGGCGCTGATCGACAGGAAGGTGTGCGGGTTGACCACCTTGCCGGCGCCACGGGCGGCGATGCCGGTGGCTGCCAGCAGCGGCACGTTGGCGTTGGATTCGATGGTCTGGATGTCGGGCTTTTCGCTGGCGGCGATCATGCGGTCGGCAAAATCGTCATGGCCCACGCCGTTGAGCACGATCACATCCAGGCTGCCGATGCGCTTGATGTCCTCGGCGCGCGGCTCGTAGGCGTGGGGGTTGAAGCCTGCCGGAATCAACGGCACCACTTCGGCCTTGTCGCCGACGATGTTGCTCACATAGCTGTAGTAGGGGTGCAGGGTGATGCCGATGCGCAGCGGCTTGCCGTTGTCGGCGAAGGCCAGGGCGGGCAGGGTGGCGGCCAGAAGCAGCGCCAGGGCGCGGGCGAAGCGGAGCATGGGCAGGTCCTTGAAATCAGTGGCGGTGCTGGCGGGTGACCCCGGCATCGTAGTGGGTGACGATCTGCTGCCAGCCGGCGGCGATCAGGGTGTCGGCATCCAGGGCGTCGGGGGCCACGGCGCTGCTGTCGCGGCGCAGCCAGAGGCCGGCAGGGGCCTGGTTATCGAGTGGCACGATCAACAGGAAGCTGCCGGCCACTGCCGCGTCCTGGCTGCGGCCCAGGTAGGCGTTGCCGGGCAGCTGCGACCATTGGTGGCTGCCGCGGCTCTGGCTGCTGGCATCCGCCACGAACGGCGGCAGGCCTTCATCGGCCAGGGCTTCGACGCCAGGCGCTGTACCGGTTTCGTCGCGCAGGGCGCGGATCTCGTCCGCCGCCACCCACAGGTCGGTGTGGATGCCTTGCTCGGCGGCGTTGAGGTCGCGGCGGGCATCCAGCTGGTGGGCTTCGACGGTCTGTTCGTCCTCGCGCTCGCCGCGCAGCGACACCACGCCTGCGGCCAGCAGCACAATCAGTAGCGCCGCCAGCAGCACGTACAGGGTTTCATGCCCGGCACCGGCCGGGCGCACCAACTGTGCGCGGCTCATGGCGCACCGATGTCGGCGTGGTCGACTTCCACCACGTGGCCGGGGCCTGCATCGAACAGCACGTAGAACTCGCCGTCCGGGCGCTTGAAGGTCAGGCTGGAGTCGTCGCCCAGCTTGCTGGCCACCAGCACCTGTTCGTCGTAGCCGATCACATCCAGGGTCACCCCCGGTGCGCCGCTGCCGTCGGAGAAGCCACCCTTGCAGGTGATCTGTTCGCCGCTTTCGGTGCATTCGCACATCGGGTTGTGCGCCAGCGCCGGGGTGGCGGCCAGCAGGGCGAAGGGCAGGGCGAGCCTGCGCAGCAGCTGTTTCATTTATTGCCTCCTTGTTTCTTGAGCCAGGCCACGGTGGCCGGGGATGCCTTGGCCAGCGGCACTGATGCCTGGTACATCTTGCCGTCCCAGCCTTCGATGGTGATCCAGATGTCGGCGTCGCCACGGGTGCGCGGCGGGATCGGCAGGTTGGTGCCCATGCGGTAGGGCGAACCGAAGAAAATGGTACCGGCGGCGCGCAGGCTGCGCGGTTTGCCGATGCGCAGGTAAACCGCCTTGACGCCTTCGGCGCAGGTCTGGCAAAGGGCTGCGTTGAACGCCTTGAAGTACCCGGCCGGGCCGTCGCTGAGCGGGGCCTGGTCGCGCAGCTCGGCCAGGCTCAGGCGCCAGCGGTCGATCTGGATATCCTCGATCACGTTGGCGCCCAGGCCGCTGGCGCCGCGGAACAGGCTCACATCGGCGAAGTACTTGGGCATGAAACCCAGCGGTATGAGGATCAGCAGGATGTTCAGGTGGAAGCGCCACTTCAGCCACCACTGCTTGAAGCCGCCCTGCGGTAAGGTATTCGCCTGGCTCATGGCTGGGCCTCCACGGTGGTTTCACGGGGCTGTTTGACCCGCGCTGGGCGCTCGCTGCGCTTGAGCGCGGCGGCAGTGGCCTGGGCGGTGCGCTTGGTCCAGATCAGCAGGCCGCTGAGCACCATCAGGGTCAGTACCAGGCCGAAGAAGAACCAGATCAGCTTGATCGCCAGGCCGCCGAAGTCGCCGGTGTGCAGCGGGCGCATCGACTCGGTGACGAACTCCAGGGCCGAGCGATCGCCCAGCAGGAACTGGCTGTCGACGTTGCGCGTGTAGGGGTTGACCTCGGCGGTCTGGAACATCAGCGGGTACCAGCCGCGCCCGCCCATGCTCACGTGGCTGTAGGCGGTGGCCGGCAGCGAGATGAAGCTTACGTCCAGGCCCGGGATGGTCTGGGTGGCGATGCGCGCGGCTTCGTCCAGGTCGATGCGTGGGGCCGGGCTGCCATCGGTGGTCTGCGGCACCTGCTCGCGGGCGATCACCGGCACGATCGGCTCGGTGGAGATGGTCACGTGGTTGTCGCCGAGGATCGCCTGGATCAAGAACCAGGTGCCGGTGATGGAAATTACCGCGATGAACCAGATCGACCACACCCCGGCCAGACGGTGCAGGTCACCCCAGAAGATCCGCGGCCCGTGGCCAGTACGCACCGGCTTGAAGAAGCCGCGCCAGAACTTCTTGTAGACCACCAGCCCGGTCACCAGCGAGGCCAGCATCGGCAGCCCGAGCAACGACACCAGGTACCAGCCCCAGCTGTAGCCGTTGGTGAACGGCACCAGCCACCAACCGTGCAGGGCGCGGGTGAAGGCCTCGAAGTCGAAGTCCGGGCGCTTGCCCTGAATGGCGCCGGTATAGGGGTTGACGTATAGCAGCGCGCTGACGCCATCGCCGCGGATCACCGAGGCCTGCAGGGCGAAGTGCGAGCCGTCCGGCTGGCTGAAGAAGCGCACCGTGGTGTTCGGCTCGGCCTTGAGCACGGCGTCGTACACCTGCTGGTAGCTCAGGCGCTCGGCATCGGGTGCGTCATCGGGCTTGCTGGCGCGCACATCCGGGTTGGCCAGCCAGACGATCTCCTGGCTGACCACCGCGAGCATGCCGGTAAAGCACACGATCAGGACGAAGAACCAGATCGGCAGGGCAAGCCAGCTGTGTACCAGGAACCACAGTTTGGAGTTGGATTTCTTTTTCGGTTGTCGGGCCATCGGTCGGTCTTCTGCATAAAAAGTGCGGTCGAGACACGGCTCAACCGTGAAGGCTGCACTTAATAGGACGGATGAGAATGAGAAACCTGCCAGGGCAAATGAAAGCAAATGTTTCAGAGGCCTTCGGGTGCCCGTCCGGCTGCGGCGCAAGCCGTTAATTTTTTGCAGGTTGTATCCGTTTCGTAGGGATAGCCGGGCTCGGCCCGATACCCCACTCGTACGGAAGCAATCTGAATGAATGCCGAAAAGTCCTTGCAACTGGCCCGCCGTTTCATCGAGCTGCCGCAGGACAAGCGTCGCTTGTTCCTGGCCAGCCTGGACAAGGAGGGCATCGACTTTTCCCAGTTCCCCATCCCCGAAGGTGTCGTGGTCGATGACCGCGATGCCCTGTCCTATGCCCAGCAGCGCATGTGGGTGCTCTGGCAGCTCGACCCCCAGGGGGGCGCCTACAACCTGCCCGGTGCCGTGCGCCTGCGTGGCGCCCTGAATCTGCAGGCGCTGGAGCAGGCCTTCGCCACATTGCTGGCCCGCCACCAGGCACTGAGCACGGTGTTCGAGCGCCGGGCCGATGACCAGTTGCGCCAGCGCTACCGCCCGGGCGCCCCGGCTATTGCCCATACCGACCTGGCGGGGCTGCCTGGCGCCGAACAGGAGCAACAGGTGCAGGAGCAGGTGCTGGCCGAGTCGCTGCGCCCGTTCGACCTCGAGCACGGGCCGCTGTTGCGCATACGCTTGCTGCGCCTGGGCGAGCAGGAACATGTGTTGCTGCTGACCCTGCACCACATCGTGTCTGACGGTTGGTCGATGAACGTGCTGATCGACGAGTTCAGCCGCTGCTATGACAGCTTCGCTGCAGGTCAGGCGCCCAACCTGCCCAGCCTGCCGATCCAGTACGCCGACTACGCGCTGTGGCAACGGCGCTGGCTGGAGGCGGGCGAGCTCGAACGCCAGCTCGGCTACTGGCAGGCGCAACTGGGTGAGGAGCAGCCGGTGCTGGAACTGCCGCTGGACCATCCGCGCCCGGCAACCCCAAGCCTTGCCGGCAGCCGCCTGGAACTGGCCGTGGAGGCTGGCCTGGCCGAGCAATTGCGCGGCTTCGCCCGCCAGCACAACCTGACCTTGTTCATGGTGTTGCTGGGGGCCTTCGGCCTGTTGCTGCAGCGCCATACCGGCCAGCACGACCTGCGCATCGGCAGCCCGGTGGCCAACCGCAACCGCGCCGAAGTCGAAGGCCTGATCGGCCTGTTCGTCAACACCCAGGTATTGCGTCTGCAGCCAGACGACCAGCTCGACGTATCGAGCTATTTGCAAGCTGTGCGCCAGACCGTACTGGGTGCCCAGGCGCACCAGGACCTGCCGTTCGAGCGGCTGGTCGATGCGCTGAAGGTCGAGCGCAGCCTGAGCCATGCGCCGCTGTTCCAGGTGATGTACAACCACCAGCCGCAAGTGGCTGACCTTGGGGCAGTGACCCTGGCCTCGGGGCTGGAGCTGCAGCCGCTGCAATGGCGCAGCCGCACCACCCAGTTCGACCTGAGCCTGGACACCTTCGAGCAGGGCGGCACGCTGCGCGCGGCCTTCACCTTTGCTACCGACCTGTTCGAACCCGCAACCATCGAGCGCATGGCCGGGCACTGGCTGACGCTGCTGCGTGGGCTGGTCGAGGAGCCTGGCCGGGCTCTCTGGCAGTTGCCGATGCTCGACGCTGCCAGCCGCCGCCAGGTGCTGCAGGAGTGGAACGCCACCGATACCCCTTACCCACTCGAGCAGCCCGTGCACCAGCTGTTCGAGGCGCAGATGCGGCAGAACCCGGATGCCCCCGCGCTGGTGTTCGAGGACACCACGCTCAGCTATGCCGAGCTCGATGCCCAGGCCAACCGGCTGGCCCACTACCTGCGCGGCCGGGGTGTCGCCAGCGATGGGCTGGTGGGGGTGGCGGCCCAGCGCAGTGTGGAAATGGTCGTGGCCCTGCTGGCCATCCACAAGGCCGGCGCCGCCTACGTGCCGCTCGACCCGGAATACCCTGCAGAGCGCCTGGCCTACATGATCGAGGACAGCGGCATTGCCCTGTTGCTCACCCAACAAGCCTTGCAGGCCAGCCTGCCGCTGCCGCCCGAGGTGCAGTGCGTGGCGCTGGATACCCTGGCCCTGGACGAGCAGCCAGCAACCCCGCCGGCAGGCGATATCACCCCGTCGCAGTTGGCCTACGTCATCTACACCTCGGGCTCCACCGGCCGGCCCAAGGGTGCCGGCAACAGCCACGCGGCACTGGCCAACCGCCTGCACTGGATGCAGCAGGCCTATGCCCTGGGCGCGCAGGACCGGGTGTTGCAGAAAACCCCGTTCAGCTTTGACGTGTCGGTCTGGGAGTTCTTCTGGCCGCTGATGACCGGTGCCTGCCTGGTCATGGCAACCCCCGGCGAGCATCGCGACCCGGCCCGCTTGATCGCCCGCATTCGCCGCCATGGCGTGACCACGCTGCACTTCGTGCCCTCGATGCTGCAGGCGTTCATTCATGAACCAGGCGTCGAGACCTGCGACAGCCTGGTGCGGATCGTTTGCAGCGGCGAGGCGTTGCCGGTGGATGCCCAGCGCCAGGTGTTCGCCCGCCTGCCCGCTGCCGGCCTGTACAACCTCTACGGCCCGACCGAGGCCGCCATCGACGTCACCCACTGGACCTGTGTCGAGGAAGGGCGTGACAGCGTGCCGATTGGCCGGCCCATCGCCAATATTCGTACCTATGTGCTCGATGCAGGGCTCGAGCCTGTGGCGCCCGGGGTGTCGGGTGAGCTCTACCTGGCAGGCATCGGCCTTGCCCGGGGCTACCACCGTCGGCCGGGGCTCAGCGCCGAGCGCTTCGTCGCCGACCCGTTCACCCCCGGTGGCCGGCTGTATCGCACCGGTGACCGGGTACGCCAGCGCAGCGACGGGGTGATCGAGTACCTGGGGCGCTTCGACCACCAGGTGAAAATCCGTGGCCTGCGCATCGAACTGGGCGAAATCGAGGCGCGCCTGGCCGAGCATGACAGTGTGCGCGAGGCGGTGGTGCTGGCCAGGGATGGCCGCCAGCTGGTGGCGTACCTGGTACTGGACGCGCAGCCCGAGGGCTGGCAGCAAGGGCTCAAGGACTGGCTGCTGCAAAGCCTGCCGGAGTTCATGGTACCCACCCACCTGCTGGTGCTCGACAGCCTGCCCCTCACCCCCAACGGCAAGCTCGACCGCAAGGCCTTGCCGCTTCCGGACAGCGCCGCGCAACCGGCCTACCAGGCGCCGCAGGATGCCCGCCAGGCCAGCCTGGCGCAGGTCTGGAGCGACGTGCTCGGGGTGGCGCAGGTGGGCCTGGACGATAACTTCTTCGAACTGGGCGGTGATTCGATCATCGCCATCCAGGTGGTCAGCCGCGCGCGCAAGGTCGGCCTGCAACTCAATCCGCGCGACCTCTTCCAATACCAGACGGTGCGCAGCCTGGCCCAGGCGGCGGGGCAACTGCGCCACATCGAGGCCGAGCAGGGGCAGGTACAGGGCCAGGCCCTGCTGACGCCTGTGCAGGTGGCGTTCTTCGAACAGGCCCTCGGCGTGCCGGGGCACTGGAACCAGTCGCTGCTGCTTGCCCCGCGTCAGGCGCTGGACCCCGAGCGCCTGGCCCAGGCCCTCGAGCGCCTGGTGGCCCAGCACGATGCCCTGCGCCTGCGTTTCAACCGCCCTGACGGGCACTGGCAGGCCTGGCACCAAGGCAGCGATGGCGCTGCGACGTTCAGCCAGGCGCAGGCCGACAACGACGCCGCCCTGCAGGCGATCTGCGAGGCGACCCAGCGCGAGCTGGACCTGGCCGACGGGCCACTGTTGCGGGCGGTGCTGGTGCAGCATGCCGGCGGCGGGCAATACCTTCTATTAGTCATTCACCACCTGGTGGTGGACGGTGTGTCGTGGCGTGTACTGCTCGAAGACCTGCAACTGGCCTACCAACAACAGCCGCTGGCGGCCAAGAGCACTTCCTGGCAGGCCTGGGCGGGGCGCCTGCCGGCGCTGGCCCAGGCCCATGCCGGCGAGCTGGATTACTGGCGTGGGCAGTCCGGCGCAGCCGAGCTGCCCTGCGACAACCCGGCCGGCGCCATGCGCAACCGCGATGGCCGCACCCTCAAGGCGCGCCTGGACAGCGAGGCTACCCGGCGCTTGCTGCAGGTGGCGCCGGCCGCCTACCGCACCCAGGTCAACGACCTGCTGCTGACGGCCCTGGCACAGGTGGTGACCCGCTGGAGCGGCCAGGCCTCGATGCATGTGCAGCTGGAAGGGCATGGCCGCGAGGCGGTATTTGATGACGTCGACCTGTCCCGTACCGTCGGCTGGTTCACCACGCTGTTCCCGCTGAACCTGACCCCGGCCCGGCATCCAGGTGAGGCAATCAAGGCGGTCAAGGAGCAGTTGCGCGCGGTGCCTGGCAAAGGCCTGGGTTACGGCCTGCTGCGCCACCTGGGTGATGCGGCGCAGCGCCAGGCGCTTGCTGCCCTGCCCGAACCACGCATCACCTTCAACTACCTGGGGCGTTTCGACCAGCAGTTCGACGCCGACGCACTGTGGCAGCCAGCCACCCAGGGCAGCGGTACCGCCCAGGACCCCGATGCGCCGCTGGCGAACTGGCTGACCGTCGAAGGCCAGGTTTACGCCGGCGAGCTGTCGCTGCAGATCGGCTACAGCAGCCAGATGTACCAGCACGACACAGTCGCCCGCCTGCTCGAGGAGTACGTGGCCCAGTTGCACGCACTGATCGAGCATTGCTGCCAGCTGCCTGCCCCCCAGGCCACGCCTTCGGACTTCCCGCTGGCGGCTGTCGACCAAGCCAGCCTCGATGCGCTGGCCTTGCCCCTGGCCGATATCAGCGACCTCTACGCGCTGTCGCCGATGCAGCAGGGCATGCTGTTCCACAGCCTGGCCGACCAGGCTGCCGGCAGCTACATCAACCAGCTGGTGGTAGGGGTCGAGGGCATCGAGCCGGAGCGCTTCCGGGCAGCCTGGCAGGCCTGCGTCGATGCCCACGACATCCTGCGCAGCGGCCTGCTCTGGCAAGACCCGCTGGAGCAGCCGGTGCAGGTGGTGTACCACCAGGCGCAATTGCCGTTTTGCAGCCTGGACTGGCGTGAACAGGCCGACCCCGAGGCAGCCCTGGCTGCGCTGGCGGCCGAGGAGCGCCTGCGCGGCTTCGACCTGCACCGCGCGCCGCTGCTCAGGCTGGTGCTGGTGCGCCTTGGCGAACATGACTACCGACTGATCCAGACCCATCACCACGTGCTGATGGACGGCTGGAGCAATGCCCAGTTGCTGGCCGAGGTGCTGCAGCGTTATCAGGGCCTGGCACCGGTTGCCGGCGCTACGCGTTATCGCGATTACATCCAGTGGCTGCATGCCCAGGATGCGACAACCAGCGAAGCGTTCTGGCGCGAGCGCCTGGCAACCCTGCCAGGGCCGACCCGGCTGGCGCAGGCCCTGCCACAGGACGCGGCAGGCGAGGGCTTCGAAGATTGCGCGGTGCAGTTGGACGCTGCGTGCCTGGCGCGCCTGCAACGCCTGGCACGGGAGCAGAAGGTCACCCTCAACACCGTGGTCCAGGCTGCCTGGCTGCTGCTGTTGCAGCGCTACACCGGGCAGTCGACGGTGTGTTTCGGTGCCACCGTGGCGGGGCGCCCGGCGCAGTTGCCGGGCGTCGAGCAGCAGATCGGCCTGTTCATCAACACCTTGCCGGTGATTGCCAGCGTCGCCGGCGACGTGGTGGTGGGGGACTGGTTACGCCAGGTGCAGGCGCACAACCTGGCCCTGCGTGACCACGAACACACACCGCTGGCCGAGTTGCAGCGCTGGGCCGGCCACCCTGGCGAGGCGTTGTTCGACACCCTTGTGGTGTTCGACAACTACCCGGTAGCCGATGCGCTGTCGCAGGCGGACGCCGGGCTACGCTTCTCAGGCCTGCAGCACCATGAACATACTCACTACCCATTGACCCTGGAAGTGGGCCAGGGCGCCGGCCTGAGCCTGCGCCTGAGCTACGATCGCGCCAGCTTCGACGCCCCGCGGGTGGCGGCACTGGCCGCGCACCTGGAGCAGTTGCTCGACGCCTTCTGCGCCGCGCCCACGCAAGCACTGGGCAACCTTGCCCTGCTGCAGTCTGGCGAACACCGGCAAGTGGTCGAGTCGTGGAATGCCACGGCCAGGCAGTACCCAACGCAGTACAGCGTGCAACAACTGATCGAGGCCCAGGTGGCGCGCACCCCGCACGCCGACGCGCTGCTGTTCGGCGAGCGGCGGCTGAGCTACGGCGAACTCGATGCACAGGCCAACCAGCTCGCCCACTGCCTGCGTGAACAGGGGGTAGGGCCGGACGTACTGGTCGGCATCGCCGCCGAGCGCAGCATCGAGATGGTCGTCGGCCTGCTGGCCATTCTCAAGGCCGGGGGCGCCTATGTGCCGCTGGACCCTGAGTATCCCCGTGAGCGCCTGGCGTATCTGTTCGAGGACAGCGCCATGGCATTGCTGCTCAGCCAGTCCCACCTGGCATTGCCGGTGCCTGCCGGGGTGCCGGTGCTGCACCTGGACCGCCTGGACCTGGCCGGTTACCCGGTACAGCGCCCCGAGGTGACGGTGGCCGGCGAGCACCTGGCCTACGTCATCTACACCTCTGGCTCCACCGGCCAGCCCAAGGGTGCCGGCAACCGCCATGTCGCCTTGCTCAACCGCTTGTGCTGGATGCAGCAGGCCTACGCCCTGGATGCATCGGACACGGTCTTGCAGAAGACACCGTTCAGTTTCGACGTGTCGGTGTGGGAGTTCTTCTGGCCGCTGATGACCGGCGCGCGCCTGGCGATCGCCGGGCCCGGCGATCACCGCGACCCGGCCCGCCTGGTGGCGCTGGTTCAGCAGCACCAGGTCACCACGCTGCACTTCGTGCCGTCGATGCTGCAGGCATTTCTCACCGACGAGCAGGTACAGGCCTGCGTCGGCATCACCCGCATCATCTGCAGCGGCGAAGCGTTACAGGCCGACACCCAGCAGCAAGTCTTCGCGCGCCTGCCGGGTGCTGCGCTGTACAACCTGTACGGCCCGACCGAGGCGGCGATCGACGTCACCCACTGGACCTGCCGCGAAGAAGGCAGCGATACGGTGCCGATCGGCCAGCCGATCGCCAATCTGGCCACCTACGTGCTCGACGCCGACCTCAACCCATTGCCGGCCGGTGTCACCGGCGAGCTGTACCTGGGCGGTGAAGGCCTGGCGCGGGGTTATCACCGCCGGGCCGCACTGACCGCCGAGCGTTTCGTCACCAGCCCGTTCGGCGGCGGTGCGCGGCTGTACCGAACCGGTGACCTGGCGCGCCAGCGCGCCGACGGCGTGATCGAGTACGCCGGGCGCATCGACCACCAAGTGAAGATCCGCGGGTTGCGCATCGAGCTGGGCGAGATCGAGGCGCGTCTGCTCGAGCAGCCCGAGGTGCGCGAGGCGGTGGTGGTAGCGCTCGATCAGCAGTTGGTGGGCTACGTGACTGGCGCAGTACAGGCCGACATCCTGCGCGAGCGCCTGCGTGCAGTGTTGCCCGAACACATGCTGCCGGCGCAGTTGCTGGTGCTTGAGCACATGCCGCTGAGCCCCAACGGCAAGCTCGATCGCAAGGCCCTGCCGCGCCCGGACGTCAGCGCCAACCAGGCCAGCTACGTGGCGCCGGTCACGCCGGTCGAACAGCACCTGGCGCAGATCTGGCAGCAGGTGCTCAAGCTTGAGCGTGTCGGCCTGCACGACAACTTCTTCGAACTGGGCGGCGACTCGATCATTTCCATCCAGATGGTCAGCCGGGCTCGCCGCCTGGGCATCCAGCTGTCGCCCAACGACCTGTTCCGCCACCCGACGGTAGCTGCCCTGGCAGCCGTGGCGGGGCAGGGCGCCCAGGCTGTCATCAGCCAGGGCCCGGTGCACGGCGAGCAACTGCTGCTGCCGGCCATGCACGGGTTCTTCGGGCAGGTGACGGTGGAGCGCGGGCGCTGGAACCAGTCGCTGGTGCTGGATGTACACCAGCCCCTGGACGGCGACGTACTGGGCCAGGCCCTGCACGCGCTGGTCACCCACCATGACGCCCTGCGCCTGCAGTTCAACGGGCAACAGGCCCACTACGGCGAACCCGCTGCAGGCACCGACCTGTTGTGGCAGCACTGCCTCGACGACGAGGCGCAATGGTCGGCCCTGGCCGATGCGGCGCAGGGCAGCCTGGACCTGGCCCAGGGCCCGCTGCTGCGGGCACTGCTGGCAACCGTGGGCGGGCGCCAGCGGCTGTTGCTGGTGGTCCACCACCTGGTGATTGACGGGGTTTCCTGGCGGGTGCTGCTCGAAGACCTGCAGGGGCTCTACCGCGACCTGCAGGCCGGGCGGCCTGCAGCACTGCCGGCCAAGACCCACTCGCTGCAGGACTGGGGGCGTGCGCTGCAGGCGCAGGTCGCGCACACCGCAACGGCCCAGCTTGCGCGCTGGCAGCAACTGCTCGCCGGGGCGTCGCCGGCCTGGCCGTGCCCGCAGCCGCAGGGCAGCCGCCAGCGCCGCCACCTGGGCGTGGCCCGCGCCAGCCTGGCAGAGCCGCTTACCCGGCAATTGCTGCAACAGGCGCCTGCGGCCTACCGCACGCGCATCAACGACCTGCTGCTGACCGCGCTGGCACGGGTGCTCACCGCCTGGAGCGGCGCTGACGAGCTGCTGGTGCAGCTCGAAGGGCATGGCCGCGAGGTCGAGGGGGTGGCGTTGGACCTGACCCGTACCCTGGGCTGGTTCACCGCGTTCTACCCGGTGCGCCTGGCCCCGGCGGCAGGCATCGGCGAGTCGATCAAGGCGATCAAGGAGCAACTGCGTGCGGTGCCAGGCAACGGCAGCGGCTTCGGCCTGCTGCGCCACCTCGGTGATGCCCCGACCCAGGCCGCACTGGCGGCGTTGCCGCAGCCTGCGGTCACCTTCAACTACCTGGGCCAGTTCGACACCGATATCGCCGGGGCGCAACCGCTGTTCACCCTGGCCGGGCACGACAGCGGCCTGGAGCAGTCGCTGGACGCCGAACTGCCAGGTGAGTGGTCGATCGACGCCAAGGTCGAAGGTGGCCAGTTGTCGCTGGTCTGGACGTTCAGCCAGGCCCGTTACCCGGTTGCCCAGATGCAGGCGCTGGCCGATACCTACATTGCCGAGCTGGGCGAACTGGTCCGCCACTGCTGCCTGCCGGAGCAGGGCAGCGCAACGCCGGCAGACTTCCCCCTGGCCGGGCTGGACCAGGCCCAGCTGGACGACCTGCCGGTACGCCTGGCCGAGGTGCACGACATCTACCCGCTGTCGCCCATGCAGCAAGGCATGCTGTTGCACAGCCTGTTCGACAGTGGCCGTGGCGACTACATCAACCAGGTACGCCTGGATGTCAGCGGCCTCGACCAGGCGCGTTTCATCCAGGCCTGGCAGGCGTGCCTGCAGGCCCACGAGATCCTGCGCAGCGGGTTCCTCTGGACCGCGCAAAGTGCGCAGCCACTGCAACTGGTGTACCGCCAGGCGCAGCTGCCGGTCACCCGCAGCGACCTGCAGGGCCAGGCGGCGCAGGCCTTCGATGCGCTGGCCGAGGCTGAGCGCCGGCAAGGCTTCGCGCCGCTCGAGGCGCCCCTGCTGCGCCTGCACATTGCCGAGCGCGGGGCCGGGCAGCAGCACCTGGTGCTGACCTACCATCACGCCCTGCTCGACGGCTGGAGCACTTCGCAGCTGCTCGGCGAGGTACTGCAGCGTTACAGCGGGCTGCAGCCTTCGGCGCCGGCCGGGCGCTACCGTGACTACATCGCCTGGCTGGGTGCCCAGCCGGCGGGGGCCAGCGAAGCGTTCTGGCGCGAGCAACTGGCCGGCCTGCAAGGCCCGACCCGTCTGGTCGATGCCCTGGGTGGCGGCTCCGGCGAGGCCGGCGGCGGCCAGCACGACCTGCAACTGCAGCTCGACAGCGCCACCAGCGAAGCGCTGCAGCGCCTGGCGCGGGATCACCGGGTCACCCTCAATACCCTGTTGCAACTGGCGTGGGCGCTGCAGCTGCAACGCCTGACCGGCAGTGTCCAGGTCACCTTCGGTGCCACGGTTTCCGGGCGCCCGGCAAGCCTGCCGGGCGTCGAGCAGCAGGTCGGATTGTTCATCAACACCCTGCCGCTGGTGTGTGCGCCGCGCGCCGAGCAACCCTTGGGCGAAGCGCTGGCGCAGTTGCAGGCCAGCAACGCCCGCCTGCGCGACTTCGAATACGCGGCGTTGTCGGATATCCAGCGCTGGGCCGGGCTGCCGGGCGAGCCGCTGTTCGACCATATCCTGGTGTTCGAGAACTATCCGGTGGCCAAGGCCCTGCGCGAAGGCACGCCGGACGGCCTGCACTTCGACAACCTGCAGGCGCCTGAGCAGACCAACTACCCGCTGACGGTGCTGGTGACCCAAGACCCTGGCCTGGTGGTGACCCTGCGCTACGCCAGCGAGCACTTCAGCGAACAGGCCATGCGCGCCTTGCGCGACGGCCTTGCACAGCTGCTGCATGGGCTGCTGGCCGCGCCACAGGCGCGCATCGGCGAACTGCTGGCAGTGGGCAATCGGGCACTGGGTGAGCAACTGGCGCGCTGGAACGCCACCGCGCAGGACTTCCCGCTCGATCGCCCGGTGCACCATTGGATCGAGGCACAGCCGGCCGATGCGGTAGCCCTGTTGTATGGCGAGCAGACCCTGACCTACGGTGAGCTCGACGCACGCGCCAACCGCCTGGCCCATGGCCTGATCGGGCAGGGCGTAGGGCCGGAAACCCTGGTCGGCGTTGCCGCCGAGCGCAGCCTGGAGCTGGTCATCGCCCTGCTGGCGGTGCTCAAGACCGGCGCCGCCTACGTGCCGCTGGACCCGGACTACCCCTCGCAACGCCTGGCCTACATGCTCGAGGACAGCGCAGTGCGGTGCCTGCTGGCGCCACGCGAGCTGGCACTGGAGCTGCCTGAAGAGGTTGCGCGGCTGGACATCGCCGGTGACTGGTCGGCCTTCCCGGCCACCCGCCCGCAGGTCGAAATCGCCCCGCAGAGCCTGGCGTACATGATCTATACCTCAGGTTCCACCGGCCAGCCCAAGGGCGCCGGCAACCGTCATTCAGCGCTGACCAACCGCTTGTGCTGGATGCAGCAGGCCTATGGCCTGGGGCGCGACGACACGGTGCTGCAGAAGACGCCGTTCAGCTTCGATGTGTCGGTGTGGGAGTTCTTCTGGCCGTTGATGGTCGGCGCGCGCCTGGCCATCGCAGCCCCTGGCGATCACCGCGACCCGGCGCGGCTGGTGGCGCTGATCGAGCGCCACCAGGTGAGCACGCTGCACTTCGTGCCTTCGATGCTGCAGGTGTTCCTGCTCGATGACGGTGTGGGCCGCTGCAGCAGCTTGCGCCGCATCATCTGCAGCGGCGAGGCACTGGCGATCCAGACCCAGCGCCAGTGCCTGGCGCAGCTTCCCCAGGCCCGGCTGTACAACCTGTACGGCCCGACCGAGGCGGCCATCGACGTCACCCACTGGACCTGCCGCGAGGAGGGGCTTGACCTGGTGCCGATCGGTGAGCCGATCAGCAACGTCAGCACCTATGTGCTCGATGCCGACCTGCAACCACTGGCGCCGGGTGTGATCGGCGAGCTGTACCTCGGCGGCGCCGGCCTGGCCCGGGGTTACCACCGCCGCCCGGCGCTGACCGCCGAGCGCTTCGTCACCAGCCCGTTCGGCACCGGCGAGCGGCTGTACCGCACCGGCGATTTGGCGTGCTATCGCCCGGACGGGGTTATCGAATATGCCGGGCGTATCGACCACCAGGTGAAAATCCGTGGCTTGCGTGTCGAGCTGGGCGAGATCGAGGCACGCCTGATGGAGCAGGACCAGGTGCGCGAGGCGGTGGTGATCGCCATCGACCAGCAGCTGGTGGCCTATGTCACCGGCAACCCGGCCCTTGAGCCGCTGCGTGAAGCGTTGCGTGGCGTGCTGCCTGAACACATGGTGCCGGCCCGCATCGTGGTGCTCGAGCGCTTGCCGCTGAGCCCCAACGGCAAGCTGGACCGCAAGGCCTTGCCGAGCCCGCAGGCACAGGCGGCGCCAAGCCGCGCGCCGCACAGCGAGCTGCAGTTGCAGGTGGCGGCGTTGTGGGGCGAGGTGCTCGGGTGCGAGCAGGTGGGGCTGGACGACAACTTCTTCGAGCAGGGTGGCCATTCGTTGCTGGCCACGCGCCTGGTCATGGGCCTGCGTCAGCAACTGGCCCTGGACATTCCCCTCGATGCGCTGTTCGCCAGCGCCAGCCTTGAGGCGTTCTGTACGCGCCTAGAACAGCTGCGCGCAGGCAGCGCACCGATTGTGGACGAATTGGCTAAATCTCTGGAGGCACTCAAACGTTTATCTGCCGAAGAACTTGAAAACCTGATTCATTGACGGGAGAGGCCTCGTGCAAGAACTACTGGACTCGGTGGCATCGCTCGGCCCGCGCGAGCGCAAGGCGCTGGCGGCGATGCTGGCCAAGAAGGGAATCAACCTCTTCGGCATCACTCCGATCCAACCCCGCGACCGCGACGAACCGGCGCTGTTGTCCCATGCCCAGGAGCGCCAGTGGTTCCTCTGGCGCCTGGACCCGCAGGGCAACGCCTACAACATGGCGGCCACCCTGCGTGTGCGAGGTGCCCTGGACGTGCCACGCCTGCAGGCGGCATTTCAGGGGCTGGTGGAGCGCCATGAGGTACTGCGCACTACCTTCGTCGAGCAGCAGGCAGGCCCGGTGCAGGTCATTGCCGGGCACCTGGCGCTGCACGTCGAACACTTGCCGGGCAGTGCCGACGAGGCGCAGGTACGGCGCCAGGCCGAGGCGTTCCATGCCAGGCCTTTCGACCTGGCCAATGGGCCATTGCTGCGGGTGGCGGTGCTTGAGTGCGGGCCGCAGGAACATGTGTTGTTGCTCACCCAGCACCACATCATTTCCGATGGCAGCTCTACCCAGCAATTGATCCGCGAGGTGATGGCCCTGTACCAGGGCGAGCAGTTGCCGGCGCCGACACTGCAGTACGCCGACCATGCCGCGTGGCAGCGCCAGTGGCTGAACGCTGGCGAGCGCGAGCGCCAGCTGGCCTGGTGGCGTGAGCGCCTGGGCGGGGAGGCCAGCGTATTGCCGTTGCCGTTCGACCGGCCGCGGCCGCTGCAAGGCGACAGCCGGGGCGCGGCCGTGACGGTGCGCTTGCCGGCCGCGCTGGTGACTGCGCTCAAGGCCCGCGCGCGGGCCAGCGATGCCACCCTGTTCATGTGGCTGCTGGCGGCGTTCCAGGGCTTCTTGTACCGCTACAGCGGGCAGGCCGACGTGCGTGTCGGTGTGCCGGTGGCAGGGCGCGGGCGGCCCGAGCTGGAAGGTTTGCTGGGGTTGTTCGTCAACACCCAGGTGTACCGTACCCAGGTGGACGGCCAGGGTGATTTCACCCGTTTGCTGGGCCAGGTCATGGCCGAGGCGCGTCAGGCACAGTCCTATCAGGAGCTGCCGTTCGAGCAACTGGTCGAGGCACTGCAGCCGCAGCGCCAGCTGAATGTCAGCCCGTTGTTCCAGATTCTGTTCAATTACCAGGGGGCCCAGGTGCCGGCCACCGGCATGACCGGCCTGCAGCTTGAGTACCTGGACTGGGCGCAACCGGCAGCGCCCTTCGACCTGACCTTGTACATGCGCGAGACAGGCGACGCCCTGGAGGCCGAGTTCATCTACCCGACCGCGCTGTTCGATGCTGCCACCGTGCAGCGTCTGCTGGACCACTGGCAGGTGTGGCTGCAGGCGCTGGTGGCCGATCAGGGGCAGCGCATCGATGAGGTGGCGCTGCTGGGCGAGGGCGAGCGAGCCTGGCTGCTGCAGGCCTGGAACCCGCCGGCCAGCGAGCTGGCCAGCCCGTTGCCGGTGCACGAGCAGTTCGTCCAGCAGGCCCTGCGCACGCCGCAGGCGACGGCGCTGGTGTATGCCGGCCAGGCGTACAGCTACGGCCAATTGGAGCAGGCCAGCCGTGCGCTGGCCCAGCGCCTTCAGGGTGAAGGGCTGCAGGCCGAAGAGCGGGTGGGCCTGGCCGTGCGCCGCGGGCCTGCGTTGGTGGTCGGCCTGCTGGGCATTCTGCGCGCGGGGGCAGCCTACGTGCCGCTGGACCCGGAGTTCCCGGCCCAGCGCCTGGACTACATGCTTGAGCAGAGCGGGGTACGCCTGCTGCTGAGCGAGGCGGCGGTGCTCGCGCATTTGCGCGTGCCGGCGCAAGTGCGCAGCCTGGGCCTGGACGACTGGGCCGCGCTGCCTTTGGCGGACACGCCGCTGGTGGCGCCCATCGCCCTCGACCAGCTGGCCTACACCTTGTACACCTCCGGCTCCACGGGCCAGCCCAAGGGCGTGATGATCAGCCACCGGGCGCTGAACAACTTCATAGCCGCGATGGGCTCGCGCCTGGGCCTGGCGAGCGGGGACCGGCTGCTGTCGATGACCACGTTCTCGTTCGATATTTTCGGCCTTGAACTCTACCTGCCGCTGGTGACCGGCGGTGTTGTGGTGCTGGCCAGCCAGGAGCAGGCCAGGGACCCGCTGCACCTGCGTGAACTGCTGGCCGGGCAGCCGGTCAAGGCGATCCAGGCCACGCCTTCGGCCTGGCGCATGCTGCTGGACAGCGGCTTGCAGGCGGCGCTGCGCGATGTGCTGGTGCTGTGCGGCGGCGAGGCATTGCCACCGGACTTGCTGGCGCGCCTGCAGCAGCTTGGCCCGCAGGTGTGGAACCTGTACGGCCCTACCGAGACCACGATCTGGTCCTCGGCCCAGTGCATCAGCGCACAAGACCGCGAGGCCCTGCTGGGCCAGCCGTTGGACAATACCGTGCTGCACGTGCTCGGGCCGGACCTGGCACCTGCGCCCCTGGGGGCGGCGGGTGAGCTGCTGATCGGTGGGCTGGGGCTGGCGCGCGGCTACCTGGGGCGCCCGGGCCTGACGGCCGAACGCTTCGTGCCCGACCCGGCCCGCAGCGGGCAGCGTCTGTACCGTACCGGCGATGTGGCGCGTTATCGCCCGTGCGGTGCGCTGGAGTACCTCGGGCGTGCCGACCAGCAGGTCAAGGTGCGCGGTTTTCGTATCGAGCTGGGCGACATCGAGGCGCAACTGTTGCTGCTGCCGGGTGTGCGCGAAGCTGCGGTCAAGGTGGTCGAATCGCCCGAGGGCGCGCAACTGGCAGCCTGGGTGGTGGTCGAGGAAACAGCGCTTGTCGGCAGCTTGCCTGAGCAACTGCGCCGCGAGTTGGGCCAGCGCCTGCCCGGCTACATGGTGCCGGGCTTGTGGCAACGCCTGACGGCCATGCCCAGAACGCCCAACGGCAAGCTCGACCGCAATGCCCTGCCTGCCATTGCCAGCGCCGCCGCCGAAAGCGGCCGGTTGCCGGCCACTGAGCTGGAACGGTCGGTCGCCGCCGTCTGGGAGCAGGTGCTGGGGGTTCAGGGGCTGACCCTGGAGGCAGACTTCTTCGGGCGCGGCGGGCACTCGTTGCTGGCCACCCGCATCACTTCGCGGCTGCGCGAGCAACTGGGCCTGGAAGTGCCTTTGCGCGTGCTGTTCGAGCATTCGCAACTGGGCGACTTCATCGCCGCCCTGCAAGCGGTGGAGCAGGGCAGCCAGGCCATGGCCAGGGCGCCGGAGCACGCGCGGCGCCGGCCATCCTTCGCCCAGGAGCGCCAGTGGCTACTGTGGCGCCTGCAACCAGACAGCCATGCCTACACCTTGCCGGCCGGTTTGCGCCTGCGCGGCACGCTGGACATCGCGGCACTGAACCAGGCGTTCGATGCGCTGATCGAGCGACACGAACCGCTGCGCAGCCGCTTCATCGCCACGGCCGACGGTGTCGAGATCGACGTACTCGAACAGCTGAAACTGCCGGTGTCGGTGCAGCGCATCGAGGCTGCGGGGCTGGCTGCGCTGATCGATGAGCAACTGCGCCAGCCTTTCGACCTGGCCGAGGGGCCGTTGCTGCGCCTGACGGTAGCAACGTTGGACGACGACCAGCACGTGCTGTTGCTGACCCAGCACCACATCGTCTCGGACGCCTGGTCGATGCAGTTGATGATCGAAGAGCTGCTGGCGCTTTATGGCGCATTGCGCGAGGGGCGCGCAGCCGAGCTGGCGCCGCTTCAGGTGAATTACTGCGACTACGCCTGGTGGCAACGCCAGTGGCTGGCGTCGTCGGTGGGCGAGCAGCAACTGGCCTACTGGCGCGGGCAACTGGGCGAGGAGCAGCCTGTGCTGGCGCTGCCGTTCGACCGGCCACGCCCGGCGCGCCCGAGCCTGCGTGGCGGCTTGCTCAGCCGCCGCCTGGGCCCGGCCTTGTCGGCGGCCGTCGCCGAACAGGCGCAGGCGCACGGGTGCACGCCGTTCATGCTGCTGCTGGCGGCCTACCAGGTGCTGTTGTGGCGCTACAGCGGCCAGGCGGATATCCGCGTCGGCGTACCGGTGGCCGGGCGCAACCGGCTTGAGACCGAGCGCCTGATCGGGTTCTTCGTCAATACCCAGGTGCACCGCGCGCAGTTGCAGGGCAGTGACACCTTCGCCGGGTTGCTGGCCCAGGTGCGCGAGACGGCGCTGCAGGCCCAGCAGCATCAGGACCTGCCGTTCGAGCAGTTGGTCGAGGCACTGCAGCCCCAGCGCAGCCTTGCGCATACGCCGTTGTTCCAGGTGCTGTTCAATCACCATGCCCGGGCCGCCGAGGCCCGTTGGCAGGCGCCTCTGGCGGGCCTTGAGGTGCAGCCGCTGAGCTGGCCGCAGGAGGCTGCCAAGTTCGACCTGACCCTGGAAACCCAGGAGCTGGACGGCGATATCGAAGCCGCGTTCATCCATGCCAGCGACTTGTTCGACGCCAGCACCATCGAGCGCCTCGCCGACCACTACCTGCAATTGCTGCAGGCGTTCGTCGGCCAGCCCGGGTTGCGTCTTGGCGAGCCGGTGCTGGCCGCAGGCCCCATGCCGGTGCTTGAGGGGGCGGTCACACACGAGGCGGGCGAGGGTGTATACGCGCGCTTCGAGCAGCAGGTGCGGGCCAACCCCGAACGCCTGGCGCTGGTCGAGGGCCAGCAACGGGTCAGCTTCGCCCAGTTGCATCAGCGCGTGCTGGGGCTCGCCGCGCTACTGGAAGAACAAACACAGCTGCAGGCGCGGGTTGCCGTGGTCGCCGAGCGCAGCATCGGTTTCGTTGCTGCGGTACTGGCCTGCCTGCGCCAGGGCCGGGTCTTCGTGCCGGTCGACCCGCAGCAGGGCGAGCGTGCCCGGCAGGTCATCACCGACAGCGCGGCGGCCTTGCTGCTGGGCGACCCTGCGCTGGCGCAAGGTTCTGCCGGCCTGCCGGTGCGCGACCCGGCCAGCGTCGGCGGCCTTGACGAGCGCCAGGCGCCGGCGGCGGTGAACACGCTGGACGACCAGTTGTGCTACCTGCTGTACACCTCCGGTTCCACCGGTACGCCAAAGGGTGTGGGTGTGCGCCATGGCGGGCTGCGCAACTATGTGCAGGCCTTGCAGCACTGGCTGCCGTGGGCTGACATCCAGCAGGTGGCCTTGCTCTCGACCCCCGCGGCCGACCTGGGCTACACCAGCCTGTTCGGCGCATTGTGCCTGGGCCGTACCCTGCACTTGCTGCCGGCCGACTGGGCGCTCGACAGCCAGGCGGTGGCGCGCTACATGCAAGCCCAGCGCATCGACCTGCTCAAGCTGGTGCCGTCGCACCTGGCGGCGCTGCTCGAAGGGGCGGGCGCTGACGTACTGCCGCGTCGGGCACTGGTGCTGGGGGGCGAAGCGCTGCCGGCCAGCCTGCTGGCCCAGGTACGCCAGGCTTTGCCGAGCTGTGAAGTGTTCAACCACTACGGGCCTACCGAAACCACCATCGGTGTGCTCAGCACTTCGCTGGCGCACACCAGCGAGCAGGCGCCCATCGCCCTGGGCCAGGCCATGCCCAACCTGCGCCTGAGCGTGGTCGACGAGCAGCACAACCTGCAGCCGCAAGGCCTGTATGGCGAGTTGCTGGTCGAAGGCGTCGCGCTGGCCCAGGGCTACTGGCAGCGCCCGGGGCTGACCGCCGAGCGCTTCGTGCCGTCACTGAACGGGGCTGCGGGTGCCCGCTGCTACCGAACCGGTGACCGGGTGCGGGTGCAGGCCGACGCCTTGCAGTTTGCCGGGCGCCTGGATGATCAGGTCAAGGTGCGGGGCCACCGCATCGAGCCGGCCGAGATAGCGGCAGCGCTCAAGCGCCTGGCGGGGGTGGCCGACGCGTTCGTCGGCCTGTGCCCGCAGGTCGATGGCCTGGTGGCCTGGGTGGTGGGCCAGGGCAGCGCAGCGCTGGAGCCTGGCGCAGTACTGCGCCAGCTGGCCGGGCAGGTGGCGGATTACATGGTGCCGGCCCACTGCGTGGTGCTCGAGCACATGCCGCTGACCGCCAACGGCAAGACCGACCGGCGAGCCTTGCCGGCGCCGACCCCGGCCCCCGAGCGCCCGTACCAGGCGCCGCAGGGCGATTGTGAAACCCGTGTTGCCGCGATCTGGCAGGCCGTGCTCAAGCGTGAGCGCATCGGCCGCCATGATGATTTCTTTGAATTGGGAGGCCACTCGCTGCTGGTGATGAGCGTGGTCTCGCGTATGCAGTTGGAACTGGGAATGACGATGAGCCCACAGTTGCTGTTTACCCACACGACGCTTGCCGCGTTGGTGGAGCACCTCGAACCGCAGGCGGCACGCCTGGATGATGCGCGGCTCAGCCGCCTGGAAGACCTGTTTGACGAGGTGGATGCGTAATGGACAATCAATCGACCGCCGCGCGCATTGCCCGCCGTTTCGTGCTGATGCCGCTGGAAAAGCGCCGCCTGTACCTTGAGAAGATGGCCGAAGAGAACCTGTCGCCGGCCAACCTGCCGGTGCCCGAGTGCCAGTCGGCGCTGCAGGTGTTGCCGCTGTCGTTCGCCCAGGAGCGCTTGTGGTTCATCTGGCAGCTTGAGCCTGACAGCGCCGCCTACAACCTGCCGCGCGCCCTGCGCCTGCGCGGCGCGCTGGACCTGGCCGCCCTGGGTCGTGCGTTCGATGCGCTGGTTGCGCGCCACCAACCGCTGCGGACCCTGTTCGGGCTGCATGAAGGCAAGGCCTGCCAGCTGATCCAGGCACCGTTCAGTGTCGATATCAGCGTCGAGACGCTGAGCCCAGGCGAGGCGCAGGCCAGCCTGCAGGCGCGTATCGAGGAGCAGGTGCACCAGCCGTTCGACCTGCAGGCCGGGCCGCTGTTCAGGGTGCACCTGCTGCGCCTGGCCGCCGATGACCATGTGCTGGTGCTGACCTTGCACCACATCGTCTCGGACGGCTGGTCGATGCAGGTCATGGTCGACGAGCTGGTGCAAGGCTACCTGGCCTGTACCACAGCTAGTCAGGGCGAGGCCCCTGCGGCGCTGCCCATTCAGTATGCCGACTACGCGATCTGGCAGCGTGCCTGGATGCAGGCCGGTGAGCAGGACCGCCAGCTGGCCTACTGGGCCGAGGAGCTCGGTGATGAGCAGCCGGCCCTGCAATTGCCTGCCGACCATCTGCGCCCGACGGCGCCGAGCGGTCGGGGCGACAGTGTCGAGCTGTTGCTGCCAGCCGCGTTGAGCCAGGCGCTGCAAGGCGTGGCGCAACAGCACGGGGCGACGCTGTTCATGCTGCTGCTGGCATCGCTGCAGGCCTTGTTGCACCGCTACAGCGGCCAGCAAGACATCCGCATCGGGGTCCCCACAGCCAACCGCAACCGCCCGGAAATCGAAGGGCTGATCGGCTTTTTCGTCAACACCCAGGTGATCCGCGCACAGCTTGACGGGCGCACCCGCTTCGAGGCCTTGCTGCAACAGGTCAAGGACCGCACGATCCGTGCCCAGGCCTATCAGGACCTGCCGTTCGAGCAGGTGGTGGAACGCCTGAGCCCCGAGCGCAGCCTGAGCCATTCGCCGCTGTTCCAGGTGATGTTCAACCACCAGCGTGAAACCGCGGCGCAGGGCCTGGTGCAACTGCCAGGCCTGCAGATCGAAGGCGTGCAGTGGCGCAACCATACGGCCAAGCTGGACCTGGCGCTGGACACCCGCGAGGCGGCAGACGGCAGTTTGAGCGCCCGGTTCACCTATTCCCTGGACCTGTTCGAACACGCCACCATCGAGCGCCTGGCCCGCCACTGGCAACAATTGCTGGGCGCCATCGCCGCCGATCCCGGCTGCGCGCTGGGCGAGCTGGCGCTGCTTGATGAACAGGAACGCCGCGAAGCGCTGCGGGCCTGGCAGCAGCCGGCAGCCAGCGAGCATTTCACGCCGGTTCACCAAGCCATCAGCGCACACGCCCGGCGCACGCCGGATGCCGTTGCGATCATCTGCCAGCACCGCTCACTGAGTTTCGCCGAACTCGATGCCCGCTCCGATCGCCTGGCCGCCAGCCTGTGGCGCCGCACCGAGGGCCGTGCGGTGCGTATCGGTATTGCCCTGCCGCGCGACGAGCAGGTGTTCGTCGCCCTGCTGGCGGTACTCAAGGCCGGTTGCGCCTACGTGCCGCTGGACCTCAAGCACCCACCGCAGCGCCTGGCCTACCTGATGCGCGATGCGGGCATGCCGTTGCTGCTGACTCACTCCAGCGTCAGCGCTGGCCTGCCAGAGGCAGGCGAGGTGCTGGCCCTGGACATCGAGGCCTTGCTGGCAGAGCCCGAGGCGCCGGCGCCGGCGTTGCAGGTACACCCGGCACAACTGGCCTATGTCATCTACACCTCCGGCTCCACCGGCGAGCCCAAGGGCGTCGAGGTGGCGCACGCCGGTATTGCCCGGCACTGCCAGGCAATCGGTGAGCGTTACGGCATGACGCCTGAGGACTGCGAACTGCTGTTCATGTCGCTGGCCTTCGACGGTGCCCACGAGCGCTGGCTGACCACCCTGACCCATGGTGGGCGCCTGCTGCTACGCGAGGACAGCCTGTGGACGCCAGAGCAGACCTTGCAGGCGATGGTCGAGCATCAGGTCAGCGTCGCCGCGTTCCCGCCGGTGTACCTGCAGCAGTTGACCGAACAGGCTGCGCTCGAGGGGCCGCTGCCCAAGGCGCGCATCTACTGCTTCGGTGGCGATGCCGTGCCTAAGGCCAGCTTCGAGCGCCTGCGCGAGGTACTGCGCCCGGACTACATCATCAACGGCTACGGCCCTACCGAAACGGTGGTGACGCCGTTGCTGTGGAAGGCGCCGGCCAACCAGCCGTGCCCGAGCGCCTACGCGCCGATCGGCAGCCCGGTGGGGCCGCGTACCGCCTGCGTGCTGGATGCCTCGGGCAACCTGATGCCGGCCGGGGCCTGCGGCGAGCTGTACCTGGGCGGCCTGCTTGCCCAGGGCTACCTGGGCCGCCCGGGGCTGACCGCCGAACGCTTCGTGCCCGACCCATTCGGAAATGGCGAGCGGCTGTACCGCACGGGCGACCTGGTACGCCAGCGCGCCGATGGTGAATACGACTACCTGGGGCGTGTCGACCAGCAGGTGAAGATTCGTGGTTTTCGCATCGAGCTGGGCGAAATCGAATCGCGCCTGTTGGCCCATGCCGGCGTCGAGGACGCCGCGGTCCAGGCCCGCGAAGGGCAGGGCGGCAAGCAACTGGTGGCCTATGTGGTTGCCGCGGCCGACCTCGACGGTCAGGCGCTGCTGAGCCAATTGCGCGCCAACCTGCGCGTGAGCTTGCCCGACTACATGGTGCCGGCGCACTTCATGCTGCTGCCCAGCCTGCCGCTGAACCCCAATGGCAAGCTTGACCGCAAGGCCCTGCCCGCGCCGGTGTTCGATGCCTGCGGCGCCGACCATGTGGCCCCGGAAGCGGGCCTCGAGGCCCGTATTGCGGGGCTTTGGCAGGATATCCTCGGCCATGGCGCGGTTAGCGCCACGGCCAACTTCTTCGAACTGGGCGGCGATTCGATCATTGCCATCCAGGTGGTGGGGCGGGCACGCCAGGCCGGTATCCACTTCACACCCAAGGACATGTTCATTCACCAGACGGTGCGCGAACTGGCGCAGGTGGCGCAGCTGGCCGGTGGCCAGGGCGTGGTCGAGCAGGGGCCGGAGCAGGGTACTGCGCCGCTGCTGCCGATCGCCGAATGGTTCTTCACCCAGGATCACCCGCTGCCCGGGCACTGGAACCAGGCCGTGGCGCTGGAGCCGCGCCAGGCCCTGCAGCCACAGCACCTGCGCCAGGCGCTCGAGGCACTGATCGCGCACCACGACAGCCTGCGCATGCACTTCACCCGTGATGATGCCGGCGTACAGGCCCGCTACCTCGACAGCGTCGATGCCAGCCAGGTGCTGTGGCACGAGCAGCTCGATGACCTGGCACAGTGGCCGGCGCTGGCGGAAAAGGCCCAGCGCAGCCTGGACCTGCAGCACGGGCCGCTGCTGCGCGTGGTGCTGGCCGACCTGCCGGAGCAACGCCAGGGCCTGCTGCTGGTGATCCATCACCTGGTGGTCGACGGGGTTTCCTGGCGCATCCTGCTGGAAGACCTGCAAACCCTGCTGGGTGCCCTGAACCAAGGCCAACCGCTGCGCCTGCCGGCGCGCAGCAGCAGCGTGAAGGCCTGGGCGCAGCAGTTGCAGGCAGCCGCCACGCAGCCACGCTGGCTGGCCCAGCTGGATTACTGGGCGGGCCTGGCCGAGGGCGCGGTGGCGGCATTGCCGGTTCGCGCCGGGGCCAGTGACACGGCGCGCAACCAGGATGCGCGGCAGCTGGACGTGACCCTCGACGAGGCTGATACGGCACGCCTGTTGCACCAGGCGCCGGCGGCCTACCGCACGCAGATCAACGACCTGTTGCTGGCCGCTCTGGCCTTGGCCGTGCGCGGCTGGACCGGGCATGCGCACACCTTGGTGCAGCTCGAAGGCCACGGCCGTGAGAGCGACAGTTTCGAAGGTATCGACCTGACCCGCAGTGTGGGCTGGTTCACCAATGCCTACCCGCTGCGCCTGACGGCTGGCGAGGGCGTTGGCCAGACGCTGCGGCTGGTCAAGGAACAATTGCGCGCGGTGCCTGACAAGGGGCTGGGCTTCGGCCTGCTGCGCTACCTGGGCGATGCCGCCAGCCGGGCACGCCTGGCGGCGCTGGCGCAGCCGCGCATCACCTTCAACTACCTGGGCCAGGTTGACGGTGGTTTCAACGAGCCGGGTGGGTTGTTCGGTCCGGGCAGCCTGGTGACCGGCAGCAGCCAGGACGCCCAGGCACCGCTGGGCAACTGGCTGACTATCAACGGCAAGGTCGAGGCGGGGCGCCTGTCGCTGGCCTGGAAGTTTTCCGACAGCCAGTTCGGCGCCGACGACATGGCCGCCCTGGCGAACGATTACCTGGTGCAGTTGCGCGCGCTGATCGAGCATTGCTGCGACCCGGCCCAGGGCAGCCTGACGCCTTCGGACTTCCCGCTGCTGGCCCTAGAGCAGGCGCAGCTCGACCAGTTGCCAGTGGCCGCGCGCCAGGTGCAGGACTTGTATCCGCTGTCGCCGATGCAGCAGGGCATGTTGTTCCACAGCTTGTACCAGCAGGGTTCGAGCGACTACATCAACCAGCTGCGCAGCGATGTCGAGGGGCTCGACCCCGAGCGCTTCGCCCAGGCCTGGCAACAGGCCATGGACCGGCATGACATCCTGCGCAGTGCATTCCTTTGGGCGGGCGCTTTCGAGCAGCCGGTGCAATTGGTTCACCGCCAGTTGCCGTTCCCGCTGCAGGTGCTCGACTGGAGCGACCGGCCGGTGGATGCGGCGGCGCTCGATGCGTTGGCCGAGGCGCAGCGCCAGGCAGGTTTCGAGCTGGCTCAAGCACCCTTGCTGCGCATGGTCCTGGTGCGCCTGGCCGGTGACCGTCACCACCTGATCTACACCAACCACCATGTGCTCATGGATGGCTGGAGCAGCTCGCAGTTGCTCGGCGAAGTGCTGCAGGCCTACGCCGGCCAGGCCATGGCGCCGGTGCGTGGCCGCTACCGCGACTACATCGCCTGGCTGCAACGCCAGGATGCCCAGGCCAGCCAACGCTTCTGGCAGGCCCAGCTGGCGCCGTTGCCGGCACCGACCCTGCTGGCCAACGGCTTTGCCGTGCGCCAGGGGGGCAGCGTGGCCCGGCAACAGGCCGAATGCCAGCTCGATGCCCAGGCCTGCGAGCGCCTGAACCAGTTCGCCCGGCGTTGCAAGGTCACCCTCAATACCGTGGTGCAGGGGGCCTGGGGGCTGCTGCTGCAACGCTGGAGCGGCCAGGACGTGGTGGCCTTCGGTGCCACCGTGGCCGGCCGCCCGGCCGAACTGGCCGGCATCGAGCAGCAAGTCGGGTTGTTCATCAACACCTTGCCGGTGGTGGTCCAGGCCGCCCCGCAACAGCCGCTGGATACCTGGCTGCAAGCGTTGCAGGCGCAGAACCTGGCGATCCGCGAGCACGAGCACTGCGCGCTGGCGGACATCCAGCGCTGCGCAGGCTTCGAGCCGCAGTCGCTGTTCGACAGCTTGCTGGTGTTCGAAAACTACCCGGTGGCCGAGGCCCTGAGCGGCGCTGCGCCGTCGGGAGTACGCTTCTCCACTATCGACAGCCGCGAGCAGACCCACCTGCCGTTCACCCTCACCGTGCATCAGGGCAGTGTGCTGGCGCTGGGCCTGACCTGCACCGGCCCGCTCGAGCCAGGCCTGGGCCAGCGCCTGCTGGAACAGTTGGCCCAACTGCTTGGGCACATGAGCCAGGCAGGCGGCGAGCGGTTGGGCAACTTGCCGATGCTGGCCGATGCCGACTACCAGCAGTTGGTGCATGGCTGGAACGCCACAGAGGTCGATTACCCGAACGCACAGCCCGTGCATCGGCTGTTCGAGGCCCAGGTGCGTGCCACGCCGCAGGCGCTGGCGCTGGTCTGCGCCGGGCGTGAGCTGGACTACGCCAGCCTCAACGCCCAGGCCAACCGCCTGGCACATCAGCTGATCGCCCACGGCGTCGGCCCGGAAAGCCGGGTCGCGGTGGTGGCCGAGCGCAGTGTGGAGATGGTCGTGGCCCTGCTGGCGGTGCTCAAGGCTGGCGGCGCCTACGTGCCGATCGACCCTGAACTGCCCGCCGAACGCATTGCCTACCTGCTGCGCGACAGCGCCGCCCAGCTGCTGCTGGGCCAGGCCGCCCTGCGTGGGCAGATCCCCGCCGATGACGCCACGCCTGGCCTGTGGCTGGAGGCCGACGCAGTGATCGCTGCAGGCTTTGCGCAGGATGATCCGCAGGTTGTGTTGCAACCGCAGAACCTTGCCTATGTCATCTACACCTCCGGCTCCACCGGCCAGCCCAAGGGGGCTGGCAACAGCCACGCGGCGTTGTACAACCGCCTGGCCTGGATGCAGCAGGCATATGCCCTGGGTGAGGGCGACCGGGTGCTGCAGAAGACGCCGTTCAGCTTTGATGTGTCGGTGTGGGAGTTCTTCTGGCCACTGATGGTCGGTGTGCCGTTGGTCATGGCCCTGCCCGGAGAGCACCGCGACCCGGCGCTGCTGGTCGAACGTATCGTCGCGCAAGGCGTCACCACCCTGCATTTCGTGCCTTCGATGCTCCAGGCGTTCCTGCAGGACCCGCAGGTGGCGCGCTGCACTGGCCTGCGCCGGATTGTCTGCAGTGGCGAGGCGTTGCCGGTCGAGGCCCAGCGCCAGGTGTTCGAGCGCCTGCCACAGGCGGCGCTGTACAACCTGTATGGCCCGACTGAAGCGGCGATCGACGTCACCCACTGGACCTGCCGCGAGGAGGGCAGTGACAGCGTGCCGATCGGCCAGCCGATCGCCAACCTGGCCACCTATGTGCTCGATGCTGCCCTGCGCCCCCTGCCTGCGGGTGTGGTGGGCGAGCTGTACCTCGGCGGCCTGGGCCTGGCGCGCGGTTACCACCAGCGCCCGGCGCTGACGGCCGAGCGTTTCGTGCCCAGCCCGTTCGCCACGGCCGAACGCCTGTACCGCACCGGCGACCTGGCCCGCCAGCGCGCCGACGGGGTGATCGAGTACGCCGGGCGCATCGACCATCAGGTGAAAATCCGCGGCCTGCGCATCGAACTGGGTGAAATCGAGGCGCGCCTGCTCGAGCAGGCTTGGGTCAGCGAGGCGGTGGTGGTGGCCCGCGATGGCAGCCATGGCAAGCGCCTGGTGGCTTACCTGGTCGCCACCAGCGACGCGCCGCAGGGGCCTGCGCTTGTGGAGGCGGTGGCGACGCAACTGCGCCTGGCGCTGCCCGAGTACATGGTGCCCAGCCACTTCGAGGTGCTGGCAAGCATGCCGTTGAGCGCCAACGGCAAGCTCGACCGCAAGGCGCTGCCTGAGCCCGGCCTCACCCAGGCGCCCTCGCGGACACCACAGGGCGAACATGAACTGGCCCTGGCGCAGATCTGGCAAGAGCTGCTGGGCCTGGAACAAGTGGGTGCCGACGACAACTTCTTTGCCTTGGGCGGTGATTCGATCATTTCCATCCAGGTGGTCAACCGGGCGCGTCAGCGTGGCCTGGCGATCCAGGCCAAGGATATTTTCGAGCAGCAGACCATCGCCTTGCTGGCCCTCAAGGTCGGTAGCACCGGCAACCTGCCGGCGCTGGCCACGCCCAAGGACTGGCACGGCTTGAGCGACGCCGAGGTGCAGGCGTTGGCGCTGCCCCATGCGCGCATCACCGGCCTTTACAGCCTGTCGCCGATGCAAAAGGGCATGCTGTTCCTCGGCCTCGACAGCCCGGATGCGCAGTTGTACGTCAACCAGCTGAGCCTGCCGGTGCACGGGCTCGACCCGGCGCGCCTGCGCAAGGCTTGGGCGCAGGTGGTGCAGCGTCACGATATTTTGCGTACCGGCTTCCTCTGGCAGGGCTTGGGCGACCCGCTGCAGTTCGTGCTCGATAGCCTGGAGCTGGCATACAGCGAGCTGGATTGGCGTGACCGGCCGCACGACCCGCAGGCGTTGCGCGAGCTGGCCCGCGAGGAGCGCGAGCGTGGCTTCGACCTGGCCAACCCGCCTTTGCAGCGCCTGATGCTGGTCAGCCTGGACAACGGCGGGCACCAACTGATCTGGACCTACCACCACATGCTCATCGATGGCTGGAGTACCTCCCAGCTGGTTGGCGAAGTGCTGGCGCTGTATGCCGGCAAGGCCCTGCCGGAGCCGGTGCCGTATCGCCAGTACATCGGTTGGCTGCGCAACCAGGACGAGGCGCAGGGCGAGGTGTTCTGGCGCGAGCAACTGGAGCCGTTGAACGAGCCGACCTTGCTGGCTGCCTGGCAGCCGCACAAAGCCAGTGGCCACGGCCACCAGGCGCTGTACAGCCGCCTCGATGCGCAGCTGACGGCACGCCTGAAGGCCTTTGCCCAGCAGCAGCGCATCACCTTCAACACGCTGGTGCAAGGTGCCTGGCTGTTGCTGCTGAGCCGCTACAGCGGCCAGAGCACCGTGGCCTTTGGCGCCACCGTGGCCGGCCGGCCGGCGAACCTGGCCCACAGCGATTCGATCCTCGGGCTGTTCATCAACACCTTGCCGGTAGTGCACTCGGTGCAGCCGACCCAGGCGGTCGGTGACTGGCTGCGCGAGCTGCAGGCGCGCAACCTGGCGATGCGTGATTTCGAATTCACGCCGCTGGCGCAGATCCAGCGCTGGGCGGGGCGCCCGGGGCAGGCACTGTTCGACAGCATCATCGTGTTCGAAAACCACCCGGTCGATCAGACCCTGCGTGACTGGAGCGACGAGCAACTGCGCTTTGGCGAGATGGACAGTGTCGGCCTGACCAACCTGCCGATGGACCTGATGGTCACCCTCGACGATGTGCTGGTGATCGAATACATGTTCCTGCGCCAGCACTTCGATGTGCAGGCGGTGGAGGGCATCCGCCAGGCCATGGAGGGCCTGCTGCTGGCCCTGGCCGAAGACGCCGGGCGTGCGCTCGGGGTGATAGGCCTGCCGTGCCCGGCGCCGCAGCCTGCGGCAGTACCGGTTGGCGCCAGCCAGGGCTGGCTGGCGGTTCACCAGCGCATCGCGCAATGGGCCGAGCGTACGCCGGGGGCACTGGCGCTGACCTGCGCTGACGGCGCAACCCTGACCCATGGTGAGCTGCAACAGCGTGCCAACCGCCTGGCCCACTGGCTGGTCGGGCAGGGGGTCGGCCCCGAGGTGCGGGTGGCGGTGGCCCTGCCGCGCAACGAGCACCTGCTGGTGGCGTTGCTGGCGGTACTCAAGGCAGGCGGCGCCTACGTGCCGCTGGATGTGGACTACCCCCGTGACCGCCTGGCCTGGCAGATGCAGGACAGCGGCGCGGCCATGCTGCTGACCGATGCGCAGCAGCGCGAGCTGCTGCCGATCCCGCAGGGGGTGATGGCGGTCGACCTGCCGGGCCTGGTGCTGGACGGCCTGCCCGAGCATGCCCCGGCCTGCGAGGTGGCTCCGGGCAACCTGGCCTACATCATCTACACCTCAGGCTCCACCGGCCTGCCCAAGGGCGTGGCGGTCAGCCACGGGCCGCTGGCCATGCATTGCCTGGCGGTGGGTGAGCTGTACCAGATGAGCCCGGCTGATTGCGAACTGCACTTCATGTCGTTCGCCTTCGACGGTGCCCACGAGCGCTGGCTGACTGCCCTGAGCCACGGTGCGCGCCTGCTGCTGCGTGGCGATGGCCTGTGGACCGCGCCGCAAACCCTGGAGCAGATGCGCCGGCACCGGGTCAGCGTGGCGGCGTTCCCGCCGGTCTACCTGCAGCAGTTGGCCGAACAGGCAGAGCTTGAAGGCGATGCGCCGGCGGTACGGGTTTACTGCTTCGGCGGCGATGCGGTGCCTAAAGCATCGTTCGAGCGGGTACGCGCCGCGTTGGCGCCGCAATGGATCATCAACGGTTACGGCCCGACCGAAACCGTGGTCACGCCGCTGATCTGGCGTGCAGACGCCCAGCAGGCGTGTGACAGCGCTTATGCGCCGATCGGCGCCATCGTCGGGCAGCGCAGTGCCTATGTGCTGGACGCCGACCTCAACCCGTTGCCGGCAGGCCTTGCCGGTGAGCTGTACCTGGGTGGTGAAGGCCTGGCTCGGGGCTACCTGGAGCGCCCGGGGCTGTCGGCGGAGCGCTTCGTTGCCGACCCGTTCGGCGCCAGCGGGCAGCGCTTGTACCGCACCGGCGACCTGGTGCGTGAGCGCGCCGACGGCGGCTACGACTACCTGGGGCGCCTGGACCAGCAGGTCAAAGTGCGCGGGTTCCGGATCGAACTGGGCGAGGTGGAAGCGTGCCTGAAGCGCTGTGCCGGGGTGCGTGATGCGGTGGTCGTGGCCCATGCCTCGGTCAGTGGCCAGCGCCTGGCCGGCTATGTGGTCATGCAGCAAACGCCAGCGTGCGCCGACCCGCGGCCGGCGTTGAACCTGGCCCTGGAGCAGGCCTTGCCGGATTACATGCGGCCTTCGAGCCTGACCGTGCTGGATGCCTTGCCGCTGACCCCCAATGGCAAGATCGACCGGCGCAACCTGCCAGAGCCTGGGGTGGAGCAGCGCCGCTACGTGGCGCCGCGCAGCGAGTTGCAGATTGCCCTGGCGGCGATCTGGAGCGAGGTGCTGAAGGTCGAACAGGTGGGCATGACCGACAACTTCTACGAGCTGGGCGGCGACTCGATCCTCAGCTTGCAGGTGGTGGCCAAGGCGCGCGGCCTGGCTCGTCTGGGGCTGCGCCTGAAACTGCGCGACCTGGTCAGCCGGCCGACCATCGCCGAGCTCACCGGCGAGGCGCCGCAAGGCCCGGCCCTGGCGCCGACTTTGCCGCTGAACGCGGCGCTCGGCGGGCAGCCGCCGCTGTTCTGTCTGCACGCAGGCTTTGGCACGGTGTTCGATTACGAGCCGTTGGCGCGCCGCCTGAACGGTGTGCGTCCTCTGGTCGGCCTGCCGTGCCGCATGCTGCTTGAGCCTGGGCGCGAAGAAACCTCGCTCGAGGCCATGGCACTGGACTATGCCCAGGCGATTCGCGGGCAGCAGGCCGAAGGGCCTTACCACCTGCTGGGCTGGTCGTTGGGCGCCACCTTGGCGGCGCTGGTGGCTGCCGAGCTTGAGCGTCAGGGGCAGCGGGTGGCGTTTCTCGGTCTGGCGGACAGCTTCGTGCCAGGTACCGAGCAGGCCGACCCGGACCGCCCTGGCGACTGGCACGACGACCTGCAAAGCCTGATGGGCTGGATGTCGGCGCAGGCGCCCAAGGTGGACCCTGCACGCGAGGCCTGCGAAGCGACCGCCCGCCATTACCTGGGCCAGGCCATGGCCCAGCTTGGGCAGCAGGGCGGCGCCTATGCGGCCCTTGGGCTGGAGGAGTGGTTGAACCTGTTTGCCACCGCGCGGCGCCTGAAGCGCCTGGCACTGGGTGCGGCTGACTGCCAGCCACTGCGCTGCAGCCCGCGGCACTGGTGGGTCGAGGGGCGCCAGGCACACCGCCAGGCGCTGGCCGGGCAACTGGGCCAACCCCTGGACGATGCGACGATCCTGCCCTGCGACCACTTCCAGCTGCCTCGCAACGAGGCCTGGCTGGATGCCATAAGCGATGAACTCAGCCCGCAACCGGTTGCGCTTGCAGCCGACTGAAACTTTCTTTCCCACTGAGCATGCCCGGCCATTCGGCCGGGCATCGGAGATTTCCCGTGAACCTCAATCCCGATATCGCTGCCTACCTGCAGCTGGTCAACGCAGCCCGTGCCAGTGGCAAGGTGGCGGCCATGCACGAAATGTCCCCTGAACAAGCCCGCGCGGCCTTTGACCAGTCCTCCGTCATGATGAGCCTGGGCGGGGATGACAGCGTCGAGGTGCAGGACCTCGAGCTGCCCACCCGTGACGGCGTGGCGCTGGCGGCGCGGCTGTACCGGCCGGCTCCGGCCCGGCCCGGCAAGCTCGATGCTGCGGTGGTGTACCTGCATGGTGGCGGCTATGTGGTCGGCAGCCTGGACTCGCATGATGCGCTGTGCCGTGACCTGGCCCTGGACTGCGGCTTGCCGGTGCTCTCGGTGGACTACCGGCTGGCCCCGCAATGGCAGTTCCCGACGGCCAGCGAGGATGCCGAGGACGCATGGGCGGCGGTGGTGGCACAGGCGCAGGCTTTGGGCCTGGATGCCCAGCGGCTGGTCGCGGCGGGTGATAGCGTCGGTGGCAGCCTGGCGGCGCAAGTCGGCACGCCACAAGCCTTGCCGCGCTTGCGCGTGCTGATCTA
Organism: Pseudomonas xanthosomatis; assembly: GCF_019139835.1. Classification (NCBI taxonomy): domain Bacteria; kingdom Pseudomonadati; phylum Pseudomonadota; class Gammaproteobacteria; order Pseudomonadales; family Pseudomonadaceae; genus Pseudomonas; species Pseudomonas xanthosomatis. Next base: position 3,271,608 of record NZ_CP077075.1, read on the forward strand.
CCCGGTGACCGATGCCACCAGTCAGAGCGCTTCGTTGCAGCGCTTCGCCAGCGGGCATCTGCTGGAGACGGCGACCCTGCAATGGTTCTACCAGCAATACGCACCGCAGGCAGCTGATCGCAGTGATCCGCGGCTGTCGCCCTTGCTGGGTGCGGTGGCCAACCCGCAGGTGCCGGTGTGCCTGGTGCTGGCCGACTGCGACCCGCTGTACGACCAGGGCCTGGCCTACGCCCGGCACCTGCAGGCGGCGGGTGTGACGGTGCAGCTGCAGGTATATGCCGGCATGGTGCATGACTTCTTGCGCATGGATGCGATTGCCGATGAGGCAGGCGAAGCTCGCCAGGCGATTGCCGAGGCGATTCGCGTGGCGGTGGGCGAGGGCTGAGAGGCATCTTTGCGATTGCGTTCGCGTTTGGCTTGCCTGGGGCTGCTTTGCAGCCCGTTCTCATAGAACTGCACATAACACATTGATTTAGCAGGGACCTGTGGGAGCGGGCTTGTCGGGGTGCCGAACCACCGCGAAGCAGGCGACGCGGTGTCTGGCACCGGCTGCGCCGGTGTTCGCGGGCAAGCCCGCTCCCACAGGGATCGCGCCAGCTTTCGATGAGGCCAGTACTGCCAGCACAAGGCAGTGGCTATTTATAGAAGACCGCGAATCGCTGAAGCGGGTCTTGGCAATCTTGAATCAAGCGACAATCGCCAGAAAGTTGCGCAAACCTTGAAGGAAGTCCCGCCGTGCCCTGGGGCACGGCGGGCAGGGCGCTTAGAACTTGGCCCGGAGGGTGACGGTGAAGTTGCGCGGGTCACCGTAGAAGTTGTTGTAGTGGTTGAACTGCACGGTCTGGTAGTACTTCTTGTCGAAGGCGTTGTTCAGGTTGCCCTGGATCTCGTAGTTCTTGTTGAACTCGTACACCGCATGCAGGTTGGTGACGGTGTAGCCGGCCTGCTCCACCCGGTAGGTCGCGGTCTCTTTGTACATGTGCGTCTGCGACAGCACGCTGCCGCCCACCCGTACCTGTTCCAGCGGCGCTGGCAGGCGGTAGTCGGTGGAGAGCTTGAACAGGTGCCGCGGGATGTCGGTGTTGGCCGCCGAGCCCTTGCTGTCACCACCCTCGTAGCGCGGCGAGGAGTAGGTGTAGCCGGCTGCGATGTTCCAGTTCGGGGTCAACTCGCCGTAGGCTTCCAGGTCCAGGCCGGTGGTGCGGATCTTCTCTTTGGCGGCAAAGCAGCTCGCAACACCTGGGGCGCAGCTGTCCAGCGCTTCGGGGGTACCGGTCAGGTCGGTCTGGAACAGCGCCACGGAGCCGCCGAAGCGTTTGTCCAGGGTCTCGCCTTTCAGGCCGATTTCATAGTTGCTGCCGGTGGCCGGAGCCAGCACGCTGCCGTTGAAGTCGACGTTGCTCTGCGGCTTGAAGATCTCGGTGTAGCTGGCGTAGACCGAGAAGTTCTCGTTGAGGTCCTGGACGATGCCGGCGTACGGGGTGATCTCGCGGTTCTTGGCGTACTCGGCCTTGACGCCCAGCAGGTCGGTCTCGGTCTTGTACCAGCTGATCCGCGAACCGAGGATCAGCTTGGTGCTGTCGGTCAGGCTCAGGCGGGTCGCCAGGTAGGCACCTTGCTGCTCGGTGTTGTAGCTGTACTTCCACTGGTTGTAGTTGATGTTCGGTTCCGGCGGGTTGAAGGCATCGAGGTTGTCGATGTCGAACGGGTAGCTGTAACTGGCGTCGCGGCCGCCGTGGTAGTCGAAGTCGTCCTGGCGTGCGTTGAAGCCGATGATCAGGTCATGCTGGCGCCCGAGCATCTGAAAGGGGCCGCTGAGATAGCCGTCGATGCTGGTCTGGTTGTCGTCGTAGCGAAAGCCGCGCGGGTTGAGGGTGTAACGGGTGGGGTCGCCGGCCACCGGCCAGGTGTAGTTGGCCAGAAAGTCCGACTTGGCCCAGATCTGGTTGGCCGCCAGTACCAGCTTCCAGTCGTTGTCGAAACGCTTCTGGTAGTCGACGAAGACGTTGGTGTTGCTCTTGTTCAGGTGCGCCCAGTCGGCAGTCAGCGCAGTGGAGCGCGACAGCGGGTAGAAGTTGCCGTTGGCCTGGGCGGGCAGGCCGCTCCAGTCATAGCCGGGGTTGCGGTCTTTCTGGTAGCTGAAACCCAGGGTCACCATCGAGCTGTCGTCGATGTCGGCTTCCAGGATGCCGTAGATCAGCGAGTTTTCCTTCTCGGCCTCGTCCCGGTAGCTGTTCCCGGTGGTGTAGGAAACCACCGAGCGGCCACGCACGGTGCCGGCATCGTTGAGCGCGGAGCTGACGTCCACCGAGTTGCGGTAGGTGTCCCAGGACCCGATCGAGGAGGTGATCTGTACCTGCGGCTCGACGGTGGGGCGTTTGCGCACCAGGTTGATGGCCGCCGACGGGTTGCCGGCACCTTGCATCAGGCCGTTGGCGCCACGCACGATTTCGATGCGGTCGTACAGGTCGGTGTTGGGCTTGGAGATGGCATCCAGCGAGTAGGCGTTGGCGATATTGGTGGGCACGCCATCGATCTGCAGGGTATCGATCTGCTGGCCGCGGGCGTAGTAGTTGCTGCGCTCGGTGCCGTTCTTGACCAGGGTGATGCCGGTGGCGTTGGTGAGCACATCGTCCAGGTTGACCAGGTTTTCATCCTCGATCCGCTGGCGGGTGACGACGGTCACCGACTGCGGGGTCTCGCGGATCGACATCGGCAGCTTGGTGGCCGTGTTGCTGCTACCGGTGGTGTAGGAGTGCGTGCCTTCGGTGGTGGCGCCAAGGCTGGTGCCACTGATGTTGGTGGTCCCCAACTGCACGGCCGAGCTATTGGTCGCAGGCGCCAGCAGGATCACCGAATTGCCGTCGATGCTGAACGAGAGCCCGGTACCTGCCAGCAGTCGGGACAGGGCCTGGGCCGGTTCCAGGTTGCCCTGGACTGCCTGGCTGCGCAGGCCCTGGGCCAGTTCCGGGCTGTACAGCAGCTGCATGTCGGCTTGTGTGCCGAAGCGTTGCAGGGCGGTTGCCAGCGGCTGGGCCGGGATGTCGAAGCTGACTTGCTGGGCGAAGGCCAGCATCGGCAGGGACAAGGAAGCGGCCATGAGCATTGAAGCAGGAAGGTGCTGACGATTCAGGCACCGCTTGACCAGCAGGGCGGCCAGCGGAGTCATCTTCGGAAAGACATGCATTGCGTGTGCTCTATGTTGGTGTTTGTTGGTATTGGTTCTTATTCTCTTGATTAAACGCACCACCGCTGCAAAACCGGAAAAACAAATGAAATATTCTTTGGGTCCGGGCTGTCGGGGTGGCGGGAACCGTGGCTGGCTATTCACGCAGGTGAAACCAAAGGGCGATGCCGCTGGCATCGCCCTTTGGTTTCGGGTCAGGCGCTGACGGCCCGCTCGCAACTCACCTGGCCGGCCTGCAGGCGAACCAACTGGTCGGCGATGTCGAAGTAGCGATCGTCATGGGAGATGACGATGATGGTCTTGCCCAGGCGCTGGAGGTCCGGGAGCAGTTCGGTGTAGAACACCCGGCGGAAGGTCGGGTCCTGGTCGGCGGCCCATTCGTCGAAGACCAGCACGGGGCGCTCGTCGAGCCACGCATTGACCAGTGCCAGGCGCTTGCGCTGCCCGGTTGACAGGTCGGTGGTGGTGAAGCGGCCGTCGCGGATATCCACCTTGTGGGCGATTTCCAGGCGCTCCAGGTAATGCCGCGCGGTGTCCGGGATCTGCCGGTCGTCGAGCAGCACGTCGTCGAACAGGTAATAGTCGGCGAACACCGTGGTGAACAGTTGCCTGTAGTCGTCACGGTTGCGTGCGTCGATGGTTTGGCCGTTGACCCGTACCTCGCCCTGCTGCGGCACGTACAGGCCCAGCAGCAGCTTGATCAGCGTGGTTTTGCCACAGCCGTTCTCGCCGACGATGAAGGTGATCTCACCCTGGCGCAGGCGCAGGTTCACCGGCCCCAGACGAAACGGCTCGACCCCTTCGCTTGGGGCGAAGGTGAACGCCACGTCCTTGAGCTCCAGCTCGTGAACCGCCTGGCGGTTGGGGCCGGCATCCTGCAACAGCAGGTGCGGTTCGGGTGAGGAGAAGCGCTCGGACAGTTCGGCGATGCGGCGAAAGGCGATCTGCGCGCGGCTGACGATGGGCAGGGTGCCGACCAGGTGTTCCAGCGGGCCCTTCATGTACAGCAGCACCAGCACAAAGCCGCTGGTGACTGCCGGGCTGGCGCTGGGCCAGAGCGATTGCAGCACCAGTGCCAGCCCGATGACCACGAAGAACAGCATCGAGCCCAAGCTCTTGGCGATCACGAAGGTGTTGATCGAACGCACCTGGATGTCGCGGATCTCGCCGGCAGTCTGGCGAATGCCCTGGGTGAACATGCGCTGGCGGCGTGGCCGGTGAATGCGCAACTCCTTCGCGCCTTCGGCGATGGCGTGGTAGTGCTTCTGCAGCCGGTCCTCGGCATCGCGGGCCTGGTAAAAGCCGCGGATGCCTCGGCCACGGGCGATGTACTGGATGATCGTCCCGACAGCGATGGCGGCCAGCATGATCAGGAACATCGGCCAGGACAGCATGGCCAGGTAGCCCATGCAGCCCAGGGTGACGGTGACCGAAATCGCCAGCGGGGCGAAGGCGAAGGCGAAGTCGCTGATGGTATCGACGTCATGGGTCAGCACCGGGATCAGGCGGTGGCTGCGGTAGCGTTCGATCTGTTCGATCGGTGCCGAAAGCACCTTCTCCCCCAGCTCTTCTCGCAACCTGGCAATGATGTGCTGGCCGACGTAGTTGGTGGCGATATCGGAACAGATGGTGCTCAGCAGCGCCACCACGCAGAGGCCGGCGAACGCCAGCACCACCGAACTGCCCAGCCCGCCCTCGGCATGCAGGCCATTGTTGATGGTGGCCAGCAGCGCGGTGACGCTGAGGCCACCGAGCATGCCGAGGACGATCGACAACGCAACGATCGGCCAGAAGGGTTTGAGCAGGGCGGACAGCTCGCGCAGCGCCCCACGTGGTTGCTTGGACATGGACGGTACCTGTGTCAGGCGCGGGTCAGCGCAGCAGCGTCGAAGGACGGGTTGGCAGCCGGCTTGGCCAGGGCCTTGTACAGCGACTGGCCGATTTCCTGGGCGCGGGCCGGGAGCACCGACAGCAGGGTGTCGGACAGGCCGTGGGAGGCCTCGCAGAAGCCCTGCAGGTACACGCTGGCGCCAAACTCGGGGCTGGCCAGGGCGCGGTAGTCGCGGTCCACCTCGAAGTCCTGCAGGTGCTGCTGAAGCGGTGCCAGCAGCTCGCGGTGCGAGCGGCGCTCGTAGCCGGTGGCCAGAATCACCGCATCGTAGCGGTGGGTTTGCTGCACGCCGGTGGCCAGATCGCGCAGGGTCAGCTCGATGCCTTCGGCGGTGTTGGCGACGTGCTCGATGTTGCGCCGGCACAGTACGTGGTGGCGATACTGGTGGGCGACTTTCTGGCGGTAGAGGATGCCGTAGATGCGTTCGATCAGGTCGACATCGACCACCGAATAGTTGGTGTTGTGGTACTCGCTGACCAGTTTCTCGCGCTCGGCGTGGGGCTGGTTGAACACAAGGTCGGTGTATTCGGGGGCGAAGATCTCGTTGACGAACGGGCTGTCGTCGGCAGGCTTCAAGGCTGATGCGCGCAGGATCATGTCGACCTTGACCGACGGGTAGCTGTCGTTGAGGTCGATGAAGGCTTCGGCGGCGCTCTGCCCGGAGCCGACCACGGCGATGCGCATTGGCTTGCCCTGGTTGCACGGCAGCTTTTGCAGGGCACTCAGGTACTGCGAGTGGTGGAACACGCGGGGGTCGCCCTTGAACGCGCGGAAGGCCTCGGGGATTTTCGGCGTGCCGCCGCTGCCTACCACCACCGAGCGTGCCTTGCGGCTGAATTCGCGGCCTTGCTGGTCACGCGAGACGATGCGCAGGTGGTCGACCTTGCCGTCGCGCAGCTCCGGCTCGATGCGCAGCACTTCCTCGCCGTACACCGCCTGGGTGGCGAAGTGGTCGGCGGCCCAGCGCAGGTAGTCGTTGTACTCCAGGCGGCAGGGGTAGAAGGTGCCGAGGTTGATGAAGTCGGCCAGGCGCTGCTTCTGGTGCAGGTAGTTGACGAAGCTGTACGGGCTGGTGGGGTTGCGCAGCGACACCAGGTCCTTGAGGAAGGAGATCTGCAGCTCGCTCTGGGTGGCCAGGGTGTTGCCGTGCCAGCGGTAGTCGGCTTGCTTGTCGATGAACAGGGCGTCTAGGGCGTGGCCGTTGGTTTCGGCGAGCTCTTCCAGGGCGATGGCCAGGGCCAGGTTGGAAGGGCCGAAGCCGACGCCGATAAGGTCGTGGATGTTGTCGGAAGAAGCGGTCTGGCTCATGGTTGCGGTTCCTTGGATGGTGGTTGGGGGCGCCGTGATGTGGCGCCCCGGGTCCTCTGCAAGTACACCGATAGGAACGAGCCGGGTGGGGCAGAATTTACCGCCGGCCAGCGCTTCAGAGCTGCCTGGCTACGCGAAAGCCGAGCCAGTCGCCGCGGGCGTTGGTGTAGGCGTTGTTGCGGTTGCCCGAGCGCGAGAAGATCGGCGCCTCGCCCCAGTCGTTGCCGCGAATGCTCACCAGCTTGCAGCCTTGCTCAAGCCACGCGCTGCCGTCGGCGGGGGCACCCTGGTAGTTGTCGTGGTAGCAGTCGGCGACCCACTCGTAGACGTTGCCGTGCATGTCGTACACGCCAAAGGCGTTGGCCGGGAAACTGCCCACCGGCGAGCTGTAGCTGTAGCCGTCCTTGGGCCCGTATACGTTGGCGTGCTTGCTGATTTCAAAGTTGGCGTCGGGCTCGAACGGGAACAGGCCGGTGCTGCCGGCGCGGGCGGCGTACTCACGCTGGGCTTCGCTGACCAGGCTGTAGCGCTGGCCGGTCTTTTTCGACAGCCACGCGGCGTACTGTTCGGCGTCGTGGTAACTCATGCACACCGCCGGCTGGCGCGGGCCCTGCTTGTAGCTGGGCTTGCTGTTGGTGCAGCGCCGGCCGGGGCGCTCGTCGCCGTCGGCGATGACCACGCCGGCTTCTTTCTGGTACGCCGCCCACTCGCCGGCGGTGACCTGGTAGCGGCTGATGGCGAAGGGTTTGGCGAAGGTCACCGGGTGCTGCGGGCCTTCATCGTCCTGGCGGCCCATCTCGTCGGGCGGGGTGCCCATGGTGAAGGTGCCGGCGGGCAGCACGACCATTTCCGGGCAGGCGCTGGTGCAGTCGCGCCAGACCGTGCCGGGCTTGTCCGACGGTGGTGCGGCCAGGGCCGGCAGGCTGCAGGCGGCCAGCACGGCGGCCAGGGTGAGGCGGTACACAGGTGCGCTCATGGGTTTGCCTTGTTCAGAGTTGCTGGGTGATCAGGGCCATGGCGCGGTCGATCTGCTGCTCGTCGTTGAGCAGGCTCGGCGCCAGGCGGATGACAGGGCCGACATCGCGGTACACCGCATCGCACATCACCTTGTTGGCGGTGAGGTGTGCAGCCACGGCGTCGGGGTCGCGGCCCTCGATGCGGAAAAAGGTAAAACCGGCCGAATAGCGTTCGCTGCGCGGGGTCACCAGCTGGACCTTGCGGTGCTCGCTGAGGCGCTCCTTGAGCAGGCTGTTGAGCTGGTGGATGCGCCGCTCGACGTCGGCCTTGCCCAGCTCCAGGTGCAGCTTGAAGGCTTCGCCTGCGGCCCAGCGGTGTTCGAAGGCGTGGTAGCCGCCGGGGGTCATGATGGTGGCAAAGTCTTCATCGCGGGAGAAAGTGGCGATGGTCGGGGTGAGGTTGGCCATGCCGGTGGAGGCGGCGCAGATGATGCCGGTGCCGCGCGGGCCGAACATCCACTTGTGGGTGCCGGCAATGAAGTAGTCGCAGTTGAAGTCGGCAAAGCGTGCGTTCTCCACGCCAAAACCATGCACGCCATCGACCACGTAGATAATGCGCTCGGCTTCGCTGCGTTCGCGGTTGTGCCGGCGCACCAACTCGCCGATCTCGCCCACCGGCAGCTTGACGCCGCTGCCCGAGTGCACCCAGGTCATGCCCAGCACCCTTGTGTGGGGCTGGATGGCCTTGTCGATGGTGCTCAGCACCTGGTCGGTGGACACCGTCCAGGGGTTGTCGAACAGGCGGATCTTGCGCACGGCGGTGCCCTGGCGGGCGGTGCGGAAGGCCAGGGCCTTGTGGGTGGAGTAGTGCTCGTGTTCGGTCACCAGGATCTCCTGGCCGGGGCCCACCTTGAGGCCGCCAAAGATCATCGCCAGGCCTTCGGTGGTGCTGCCGGTGAGGGCAATCTGACGCGGGCCGACCTCGAGGTAGCGGCCGGCCCATTCGCGCACTTCGTCCTCGCGCTGCCATTCGTACTGGCTCTCCCAGTCCATCAGCGCGGCGGGGTTGCGGTCGAGGTCGGCGCGGTGGCGGTCGATGGCGGCCTGCACCGGGCGCGGGTGGGCGGTGACCAGGAAGTTGGCAAAATGCGCGATGCCGGGGTCGAGCGGGAACAGTGCGCGCAGGTTGCGCCACTTTTCAGGGCCTGTGAGGGGCTGGGGCGCGGCGGCCTGTTCTTGCGCGCGGGCCAGCAGGGGCAGGCTTGCGGCCAGCACGCTGGCTTGTTTGAGGAAGGTGCGGCGGTTGCTCATTGACGGGTGCTCAGCGGGTGGCGACGGGATGTGCGGATTTTTGTACCTGGTCCCAGACGCGCAGGAAATTGCCCGCCCAGAGTTTGGCGATGTCCGTCTCGCTGTAGCCGCGGGTCAGCAGTTCGGCGGTGACGTTGCGAATTTCGCTGACGTCCTTCCAGCCATCCAGGCCGCCGCCGTCGTTGAAGTCGGAGCTGATACCGACGTGGTCGATGCCGACCTTCTTCACCGTGTAGTCGATGGCGTCGACGTACTGCTTGAGGGTGGCCTTGGGTTCTTCTTCGAGAATGCCGTACAGCGAGCTTGCGTACTCGCCGAAGCGTTGCTCGGGCCAGATGGCGATCACCGCGTCACCGGGCATCAGGGCGTTGGCCAGGCCCTGCAGCGGTTGCAGGTCGAAGCGCACGCGCAGCGCTTCGAGCTTGTCCAGTACCGGCTTGCTCAAAGGCTTGAGGTACTGGCCGAAGCCCACCACCTGGATGACCCCACCGCTGTCGCGGATCAGTTGCATCTCTTTGTCCGAAAGGTTGCGCGGGATGTCCACCAGGGCCCGCGGCGCCGAGTGCGAGGCGACCATCGGGGCGCGGGACAGGCGGGCGACGTCTTCCAGGGCCAGGGTGGACATTTGCGAGACGTCGATGATCACGCCCAGGTCGTTGAGGCGCTTGACCGCCTGCTCGCCCAGCGGCGACAGCCCGCCCAGGGCGTCGGCGGTATCGTTGAAGAACGGCAGCGGGCGCGAGGAGTCGGCCCAGTCGTTGTTGCCGGTGTAGCTGAAGCCGAACATGCGCATGCCGCGTGCGGCCCACAGGTCGAGCTGGTTCAGGTCGTGGCCCAGCGGGTAGGCGTTGAGCATGCTGATGAAGATGGCGAACTTGCCTTCGCCGTTGAGGCGGCGGAAGTCTTCGGGGGTGTAGGCGATGCCGACCTGGTTGGGAAAGTCGCGGACCATGCCGGTGATGATCTTGTAGCGCACTTCCTGCTCTTGCCGGGCGGCATCGACGAAGCCCGGGGTAGGGCGGTGCGGGGCGTTGGCGCCGTTCCAGATTTCCGGCCAGCCGAACACGGTCAGCGCCGCCCCGGACAGGCGCCCGCGCCCGGCCTTGACCAGGTCGAACTGGCCGGGGCCGTCCTTGTCCAGCTCGTGGCCTTTGCTGCCCAGGTTCATGGGCACGGTGATGTGGCTGTCGAACGACAGCATGTGTTCGTGCAGTGCCTCGGCCTGCTGGACGATCTTCAAGGGGTAGCCTGCGTGGCGCTGTTGCCAGTAGAGGTAGCCGGCGGCGCTGCCAGCGGCGACCGCCAGGGCCAGGGACAGGCCGATATACAGGGCTTTGCGGGAACGGGTCTTGGTCATTGCCATCTCGTTGCAGGGCTGATCGGGGCGAACCTGGCGCCGGGCGAAAGGGGCGGGCAGGGCTCGGGTATCAGGTGGACGAGTAGCGGGGCGGCAAATTTATCGGGGCTTTGTGTTAAAGAATGTTGCGCTGCTGCCGATAGGGCGGTTATCGAAAGGACCCATCTTCTAGAGGATCAGGGACATGGCTGGTATCAGCGCTATCACCATCAACACCGCGGCCACCCAGGCCAGCACTTCGGCCGCCACCCAGGCAAGCGAAGACATCACCAAGGGCGTCAAGGCCGACATGGGCCAGGTGACCACCGGCAAGAGCGCCGCAGCTGGCGGCAAGGCCGAGGCGTCCGACAGCGACAGCAGCGAGTCGGTGGAGGTCAAGACCCTGCGTGAGCTGATCAAGCAGTTGCAAAAGCAACTGGCCGATGAGCAGAAGCAACTGGCGGCGTTGATGGCGAAGGCCGGCGACGACCCTGCCAAGCAGGCCCAGGTGGCGGCCAAGCAATCGAGCATCGCCACCCTGACCGGCCAACTGCTGGCCGCTACTGGCAAGCTGCTCGAAGCCTTGACCAAGGACGGCGGCAGCAGCGCCGGCAGTGTGGTCGACACCCAGGCCTGAGTTGGCCTGGTCTGGCCCCATCGCCGGCAAGCCGGCGATGGGGGCCTTGCAGGTTACTCCTCACCCCCGTTGGCCAATGCCTGGTTCACCGCCAGCCAGCCATTGACCGCCGTTTCGCCGGCCTGTGCAAACACCCGCTCCAGCAGTTTCACCTGCTCGCGACGCAGTGCCTGCTCCAGGCGCGCTCCTTCCTCGGTCAGCTCCAGCAGGCGCATGCGCTTGTCGGCCGCCGACGCCACGCTGTTCACCAGGCGCATTTCCATCAGCTGACGCAACGGCATGTTCAGTGCCTGCTTGCTCACCCCCAGCACGGCCAGCAGCTCTTTCACGCTCAGGTTCGGGTAGCGGGCGATGAAAAACAGGATGCGCTGGTGCACCCGGCCCAACCCTCGGCGCTCGAGCATCTCGTCGGGTTTGGCGGTGAACGCCTGGTAGCCGAAGAAAAAGGCTTCCATGGCCTGCTGCTGGCAGGCGGGGTTTTTAAGGTCAAGCATATTGACTTATCCGTGGGCGGCATCGTAGTTTCGGTCAAGCAGTTTGACGTATTTCTCCCACGCCTCGCTACCGGTGCCCCCATGGCTTTCTCCGAACGTGTCACGCGCCTCAAGAGTTCCCTGATCCGTGAAATCCTCGCCGCGGCCCAGCGCCCGGGGGTGATGTCGTTTGCCGGCGGCCTGCCGGCCGAGGCCATGCTGCCCAAGGTGCAGTGGCAGGACATGCCGGTGGGCATGGGCCAGTACGGCATGAGCGAGGGCGAGCCGGCCCTGCGCGAGGCCCTGGCGGCCGAAGCGCGGGCCCAGGGCATCGACTGCCAGGCCAGCCAGGTGCTGGTGCTCAGCGGCTCGCAGCAGGCCCTGGACCTGGCGGCCAAGCTGTACCTGGACAAGGGCACCCCGGTGTTGCTGGAGGCGCCGACCTACCTGGCCGCGTTGCAGAACTTTCAGCTGTTCGGCGCCGACTGCCTGACGCTGCCGATGCAGGCCGATGGCCCGGACCTTGCGGCCATGCGCCAGCGCCTTGAACAGCAGCGCCCGGCGTTCGTTTACCTGATCCCGACCTTCCAGAACCCTTCGGGCCTGCGCTACAGCCAGGCCAAGCGCGAGGCGGTGGCGGCGTTGCTGGACGAGTTCGACGTAACCCTGATCGAGGACGAGCCGTACCGCGAGCTGAGCTTTGACGGCGCCAGCGCCACGCCTATCGCCGGGCGCCTGCGCAAGGCCAGCTGGATCTACACCGGAACCGCCTCGAAAACCCTGCTGCCGGGCCTGCGGGTGGGCTACCTGATCGCCAGCCCCGACCTGTTCCCCTACCTGCTGCGCCTGAAGCAGGCCGCCGACCTGCACACCAACCGCATTGGCCAGTGGCAGGTGCTGCAGTGGCTGGGCAGTGAAAAGCACCAGCAGCACCTGGCGACCTTGCGCAGCTATTACCGGGGCCGGCGTGATGCGTTCCAGGACGCTTTGCACACGCATTTCGCTGACCTGGCCGAGTGGCAGGTGCCTGAGGGCGGGCTGTTTTTCTGGCTGACTCTCAAGCAGCCACTGGATACCCGCACGCTGTTGCCGGCGGCGCTGGCGGTGGACGTGGCGTTCATGCCGGGGGAGGCGTTCTTTCCCGAGCCGGACCGGCACCTGGGGCATATGCGCCTGAACTTCAGCCATGTGCAGCCTGAGCTGCTGGATGAGGGGTTGCGGCGTTTGGCGCAGGTGGTGCGCGAGGGGTTGCAGGGCAGGGCGGCATAGGGGTTATGCCTGTTGCGGCCCTATCGCCGGCAAGCCGGCTCCTGCAGGATGTGGGCCGGGCTTGCGAACGGGTATTTCTGGGCCATTCTTGAACCAGCCAACCCATGGAGGAACAGGCATGTCCAAGCTCCGCTTCATCCCCGCCATGCTGCTGGGCGCCATGGCCCTGGCACTGACCGCCTGCAGCAGCATCGACGCGCACACCACCGAATACGTCGGTGCCCCGCACCCGGCGCCGACCGCGCCGGGCAATGTCGAGATCCTGCGCAGCGAACCTACCCGGCCCCATGTGCGCCTGGGCGAAATCCTGGTCAGCGCCGGCACCGAGCCTGCGGCCTCGGTCAGCGAGATCGAGCAGAAGCTGCGCAGCGAGGCTGCGGCTATTGGCGGCGATGCGGTGGTGGTGGTTTACGACCGTATCCAGCCGGTGGCGGCCTATGTGCGCGGGCCGATGTGGGACCGGGACATCGAGTCGGTAGAGGGGCGCAAGTTGAAGGGGATCGTCATTCGCTATGCGCGGTGAGGCGGCGGCCAGCGGTTGCCCCCACAAGCCTCAATACAAAGGCGTTTCTGGCAAGGGCTTCCAGGCCGAGGCAGGTTTTTCGATTTCGCGCAGAATATCTGCAGTCGGTACCCATATCGAATGGCTGAAGTAGATCTTGTAGATGAAGTTGGCGATCCGCGCCTTGCACGGCACCGACTCCCGCTGGGCCAGCATGTGCCGGAGTTCGGCGCTGTCGAGGTCGCGCTGCGAGCCACCCTCATCAAGCGTCAAGCTGAGGCTGCCTCGGGCGCCGAACACCCGCCAACACTTCCCGGCAAAAATCCCGGATAATGCCGGCCATTTTCCGCCCCGCTTCCTGGTACCCCTTCGCATGGAAATCAAGGTCAATTTTCTCGACAACCTTCGTCTCGAAGCCAAGTTCGACGACTTCACGGTGATCGCCGACCAGCCGATCCGCTACAAGGGCGACGGCTCGGCGCCGGGGCCGTTCGACTACTTCCTGGCGTCCTCGGCGCTGTGTGCGGCGTACTTCGTCAAGCTGTACTGCCAGACCCGCGACATCCCTACCGAGAACATCCGCCTGTCGCAGAACAACATCGTCGACCCGGAGAACCGCTACAACCAGATCTTCAAGATCCAGGTCGAGCTGCCCGAGGACATCAGCGAGAAGGACCGCCAGGGCATCCTGCGTTCCATCGACCGCTGCACGGTGAAGAAGGTGGTGCAGACCGGCCCTGAGTTCATCATCGAGCAGGTCGACAACCTCGACGCCGACGCCCAGGCGCTGCTGATGCCGGTGTCCGACAGCCAGACGCTGATCGCCGGCAAGGACCTGCCGCTGGAGCAGACCATCGCCAACATGTCGGCGATCCTGGCCGGGCTCGGCATGAAGATCGAGATCGCTTCGTGGCGCAACATTGTGCCCAACGTGTGGTCGCTGCATGTGCGCGACGCGCAATCGCCGATGTGCTTCACCAACGGCAAGGGCGCCACCAAGGAAGCCGCGCTGGCTTCGGCGCTGGGCGAGTTCATCGAGCGGTTGAACTGCAACTTCTTCTACAACGACCAGTTCTGGGGCGAGGACATCGCCAACGCGCCGTTCGTGCACTACCCGAACGAGCAGTGGTTCCTGCCCGGCCCGAAGGACGCGTTGCCGGCCGAGATTCTCGATGAGTACTGCCTGGAGATCTTCAACCCGGACGGCGAGCTGCGTGGCTCGCACCTGTACGACACCAACTCGGGCAACAAGGCGCGTGGCATCTGCTCGCTGCCGTTCGTGCGCCAGTCGGACGGCGAGACGGTGTACTTCCCGTCCAACCTGATCGAGAACCTGTACCTGAGCAACGGCATGAGCGCCGGCAACACCTTGGCCGAGGCCCAGGTGCAGTGCCTGTCGGAGATTTTCGAGCGGGCGGTGAAGCGCGAAATCCTCGAGGGCGAGCTGTGCCTGCCGGACGTGCCGCAAGAGGTGCTGGCCAAGTACCCGGGCATCGTCGCCGGCATTCAGGGGCTGGAGGAGCAGGGCTTCCCGGTGCTGGTCAAGGATGCCTCGCTGGGCGGTGAATTCCCGGTGATGTGCGTGACCCTGATGAACCCGCGCACCGGTGGCGTGTTCGCCTCGTTCGGCGCCCACCCAAGCTTCGAGGTGGCGCTGGAGCGCAGCCTCACCGAGTTGCTGCAGGGGCGTAGCTTCGAGGGCTTGAACGACCTGCCGCAGCCGACGTTCGAAAGCCATGCGCTGACCGAACCGAACAACTTCGTCGAGCACTTCATCGACTCCAGCGGCGTGGTGTCGTGGCGCTTCTTCAGCGCCAAGGCCGATTTCGAGTTCGTCGAGTGGGACTTCTCGGGCGAGGGCCAGGACTCTAACGTGCAGGAGGCGCAGACGTTGTTCGGCATCCTCGAGGAGCAGGGCAAGGAGGTGTACATGGCGGTGTACACCGACCTGGGCGCCACGGCTTGCCGCATTCTGGTGCCGGGTTATTCGGAGATCTACCCGGTGGAGGACCTGATCTGGGACAACACCAACCGGGCGCTGGAATTCCGTAGCGACATCCTCAACCTGCACAAGCTCGACAACCGCAACCTGAAGCTGTTGCTCAAGCGCCTGGACAACGCCGAGGTGGACGATTACACCACCATCACCACGCTGATTGGCGTTGAGTTCGACGACAACACGGTGTGGGGCCAACTGACCATCCTTGAGCTGAAGCTGCTGGTGCACCTGGTGCTGCAGCGCTTCGACGATGCCAAGGAGCTGGTGGAGATGTTCCTTCAGTTCAACGACAACACGGTTGAGCGTGGGTTGTTCTACCAGGCGCTGAACGTGGTGCTGGAGGTGGTGCTGGATGACGAGCTGGAGATGGCCGACTACGAGGGTAATTTCCGCCGCATGTTCGGTAACGAGCGGATGGATGCGGTGCTGGGGTCGGTGGATGGCAGTGTGCGGTTCCATGGGCTGACGCCTACCAGCATGAAGCTTGAGGGGCTTGATCGGCATTTGCGGTTGGTGGAGAGCTACAAGAAGCTGCATGCGGCGCGGGGTAGGGTTGCTCAGGGCTGATTGGGGGGGCGGCTTGAGGGTGATGGGGCGGGTGGCTTGTTTTATGTGATGTACGCTGTTGCCTGTTGAAGTTGTTTTAGTTGGTTTTGGAAGTTGTAGGCGCATTCATTATTTGTAGTGACGCTTATTCACCTTTCCGCCCTTACGGCGGGTAACTTTTTGAAGGATCAAAAAGTCACCAAAAAATCCTCGCTCCATTCATACGGCCCCTGCGCTGCGCTCCGGGGTTCCCTCACTCCGGGCTTGCTCCGGGGGTACGCGCCGACGGGCCGTCCCTGGCCCGATCGGCGCTCGACCGGCATCCATGCCGGTCGCCCCCCTACGCAATCCCTGCGTTCGGCCTCCTGAAGTCGCGAAGTTAGTGGCGGCGCCTGGGCTGGCGCAGCTAACCGCTAGTTGCCACCGTGGGAACTCAGGATTGAATCGCGGGGCAAGCCCGCTCCCACGTGGATCAGCATCCGCAGTTCTAACGTGGGAGCGGGCTTGCCCCGCGATTGCGTCAGAACAAACAACACATCAATAACAATCAAACCAACATCCCGGCTCTTGATCTGGCTCTTGATGTTGCTTCTAAGCGCGCGATAGTTCAGACAACACAAATCGCGACTTCAGGAGGCCGAGCGTAGGGATTGCGTAGGAGGGCGACCGGCATGGATGCCGGTCGAGCGCCGATCGGGCCAGGGACGGCCCGTCGGCGCGTACCTCCGGAGCAAGCCCGGAGCGAGGGAACCCCCGAAGCGCAGCGTAGGGGGCCGGATGATGGGAGCAGACGGCTTTGCCTACTTTGGCCACGACCAAAGTAGGCCGCCGTAAGGGCGGAAAGGTGACGAAAAGCGCTTATCGTCAATGAATGCGCATACATCTCCAAGCGCAATCACCAATAAGCCCCAAACCCACCCCACCCCGCAAAGCAAACCAATCAGCTCTCATACCCAAGATTAGGCGCCAACCACCGCTCACTGACCCCAACCTCCTGCCCCTTACGCAAGCTGTACTGCTCGATCTGGTCCTTGTCCACCTTGCCCACCGCAAAGTACTGCGCCTGCGGGTGCGCAAAGTACCAGCCACTGACCGCCGCCGCCGGGAACATGGCAAAGTGCTCGGTCAAGAACACCCCGCTAGGGCCCGTCTCGCCGATGGCGCTGCCATCGAGCAGGCGGAACAGCGTTTCCTTCTCGGTGTGGTCCGGGCAGGCCGGGTAGCCCGGGGCAGGGCGGATACCGCTGTACTGCTCCTTGATCAGCGCCTCGTTGTCCAGGTGCTCGTCCTTGGCATAACCCCAGTGCTCCTTGCGCACCCGCTCGTGCAACCACTCTGCGCAGGCCTCGGCCAGGCGGTCGGCCAGGGCCTTGACCATGATCGAGCTGTAGTCGTCACCCTTGTCCTGGTAAGCCTTGGCCACTTCCTCGGCGCCGATACCGGCGGTGGTGATGAAACCACCCACGTAGTCGGTCACGCCGCTGTCCTTCGGTGCCACGAAGTCGGCCAGCGACCAGTTCGGCTTGCCGTCCGGCTTGATGGTCTGCTGGCGCAGGTGGTGCAGGGTGGCCAGGGTGTCACCGTTGTCGGCGTAGACCTCGATGTCGTCATGCTTGACCTGGTTGGCCGGCCAGAAACCGAACACCGCCCGGGCGCTGATCAGCTTCTCGTCGATCAGTTTGTCGAGCATCTCGCGGGCGTCCTTGTACAGCGCGGTGGCTGCCTCGCCGACCACTTCGTCGGTGAGGATGCGCGGGAACTTGCCGGCCAGGTCCCAGGAGATGAAGAACGGCGTCCAGTCGATGTACTCGGCCAGCTCGCGCAGGTCGATATTGTCCAGCACCTTCACGCCGGTGAAGGAGGGTACTGCCGGCTGGTAACCGGCCCAGTCGTACTGCGGCTTGGCAGCGATGGCCTGGCTGTAGCTCAGGCGCTCGGTACGGGCGCTGCGGTTGGCGGTGCGCTCGCGCACCTCGACGTATTCGCTGCGGGTGCGCTCGACGAAGCCGGCTTTGAGCTCCTTGGACAGCAACTGCGTGGCCACACCCACCGCGCGCGAGGCGTCGGTGACGTAGACAACGGCATCGTTGGAGTACTTGGGCTCGATCTTCACCGCCGTGTGCGCCTTGGAGGTGGTGGCGCCACCGATCATCAGCGGCAGGTTGAAGCCCTGGCGCTGCATCTCGCGGGCCACGTGGACCATTTCGTCCAGCGACGGGGTAATCAGGCCCGACAAGCCAATGATGTCGCACTTCTGCTCGCGGGCGGTCTGCAAAATCTTCTCGGCCGGCACCATCACGCCCAGGTCGACGATGTCGTAGCCGTTGCAGCCCAGCACCACGCCGACGATGTTCTTGCCGATGTCGTGCACGTCGCCCTTGACCGTGGCCATCAGGATCTTGCCCTTGGCCTCGGGCTTGTCGCCTTTTTCCAGCTCGATGAACGGGATCAGGTGGGCCACGGCCTGCTTCATCACCCGGGCCGACTTGACCACTTGCGGCAGGAACATCTTGCCGGCGCCGAACAGGTCGCCGACCACGTTCATGCCGCTCATCAGCGGGCCTTCGATGACCTCGATGGGGCGCGCGCACTGTTGGCGGCACTCTTCGGTGTCTTCGACGATGAACGCGGTAATGCCCTTGACCAGGGCGTGCTCGAGGCGCTTTTCCACCGGCAGCGAGCGCCACTCTTCGTTCTCGACTTCCTTGGTGGCGCCGCCGCCCTTGTAGTCGTCGGCGATGGCCAGCAGGGCGTCGGTGCCGTGCGGAGTGCGGTTGAGCACCACGTCCTCGACCTTCTCGCGCAGCGCGGCGGGGATCTCGTCGTAGATCTCCAGCTGGCCGGCGTTGACGATACCCATGGTCAGGCCATTGCGAATGGCGTGGTAGAGGAACACCGAATGGATCGCCTCGCGCACCGGGTTGTTGCCACGGAACGAGAACGACACGTTGGACACACCGCCCGAGCTCAGGGCGTGGGGCAGGTGGTCGCGGATGAAGGCACAGGCCTCGATGAAATCGACGGCGTAGTTGTTGTGCTCCTCGATACCGGTGGCCACGGCGAAGATGTTCGGGTCGAAGATAATGTCTTCCGGCGGGAAGCCCACTTCGTTGACCAGAATGTCGTAGCTGCGCTGGCAGATCTCTTTTTTACGTGCGGCGGTGTCGGCCTGGCCGACCTCGTCGAAGGCCATCACCACCACGGCGGCGCCGTAGCGCTTGCACAGGCGGGCGTGGTGCTTGAACTGCTCGACGCCTTCTTTCATCGAGATCGAGTTGACGATGCCCTTGCCCTGGATGCACTTGAGGCCCGCCTCGATCACCTCCCACTTGGAGGAGTCGATCATGATCGGCACGCGGGAGATGTCCGGCTCACCGGCGATCAGGTTGAGGAAGCGCACCATGGCCGCCTGGGAGTCGAGCATCCCTTCGTCCATGTTGATGTCGATCACCTGGGCGCCGGCCTCGACCTGCTGCAGCGCCACTTCCAGCGCTTCGGTGTAGTTCTCTTCACGGATCAGCCGGGCGAACTTGGCGGAACCTGTGATGTTGGTGCGCTCGCCGACGTTGACGAACAGCGACTGGCGATCGATGGTGAACGGCTCCAGGCCCGACAGGCGGCAGGCCTTGGGGATCTCGGGGATCGCGCGCGGTGGGTACTTGGCCACGGCCTCGGCGATGGCCTGGATGTGGCCCGGGGTGGTACCGCAGCAGCCGCCGATGATGTTGAGAAAGCCGCTGGCGGCGAATTCTTCGACCACCGCGGCCATTTCGGCCGGGGTCTCGTCGTACTCGCCGAAGGCGTTGGGCAGGCCGGCGTTGGGGTGGGCGGACACATGGGTGTCGGCCTTGCCGGACAGCTCCTCGAGGTAGGGGCGCAGGTCCTTGGCGCCCAGGGCGCAGTTCAGGCCGATGGAGATCGGTTTGGCGTGGCGCACCGAGTTCCAGAACGCCTCGGTGGTTTGCCCGGACAAGGTGCGCCCGGACGCGTCGGTGATGGTGCCGGAGATCATGATCGGCAGCTCGACCGCGTCTTCCTCGAACACCTGCTGCACGGCGAAGATCGCCGCCTTGGCGTTGAGGGTGTCGAAAATGGTTTCGATCAGCAGCAGGTCGGCGCCGCCCTCGATCAGGCCGCGGGTGGCCTCGACGTAGTTTTCCACCAACTCGTCGAAGGTGACGTTGCGGTATCCGGGGTCGTTGACGTCGGGGGAAATCGAGCAGGTGCGGCTGGTCGGGCCAAGCACGCCGGCGACGAAGCGTGGGCGGTCCGGGGTTTCGAGGGTCTTGGCGTCGGCCACCTGGCGGGCAACCCGCGCGCCCTCGACGTTGAGCTCGTACACCAGCGCTTCCATGCCGTAGTCGGCCTGGGAAATCTGCGTGGCGTTGAAGGTGTTGGTTTCAAGAATATCGGCGCCCGCATCGAGGTAGGCCTTCTCGATGGCGGCGATCACATCGGGGCGGCTGAGCAGCAGCAGGTCGTTGTTGCCCTTCACATCGCTTGGCCAATCGGCAAAGCGCGTGCCACGATAGTCGTGTTCCTCGAGGCGGTAGCTCTGGATCATAGTACCCATGCCGCCGTCGAGGATCAGGATGCGCTCTTTGAGTGCTTTCTGGAGTGCTTTTAAACGAGCGCTGCGGTCGGACATAGGACTACCTGGTCGGGCGAATATCAGAAGGTGCCAAATAATAACAAACCTGCACGGTTTTTCGACGCATCGCCGGTTTGCATGAATTTCCTTCATGTTGGCGGCGCGCGTTCTGCACAGCACCCATTACCCGGACAGGCATCGTGATGGCTTTCAAGAACCAGGACATTCGGCACATGCTGCTTCGCATACTTGCCGGCGCCTTCGCACTGTTGATCAGTGGCGCGGCGCTCGCGCAGGCCCCCCAATCGAGCCCGGCGATTTCGTACACCCGGGATATCCAACCGATCTTCACCGAGAAGTGCGTGGCCTGCCACGCCTGCAACGACGCGGCCTGCCAGCTCAACCTGGGCAGCGCAGAAGGCGCCGAGCGCGGTGCTTCCAAGGTGCCGGTGTACCAGGGCGAGCGCAGCCAGGCGGTGCCCCCCACGCGGCTGTTTTACGACGCCCGCGACGAAGCGGGCTGGCGCAAGCAGGGTTTCTACTCGGTGCTCGACAAACAGGGCAGCCAGGCGGCGCTGATGGCGCGCATGCTCGAGCTGGGCCACAGCGCGCCGCTGACGCCCAACGCCAAGTTGCCTGAGGAGATCGTGCTGGGCCTTAACCGCAACAACATGTGCCCCTTGCCCCACGAGTTCGACGCCTACGCCGGCGCGCACCCGAAAGAGGGCATGCCGCTGGCGGTCACCGGCCTGACCGACCAGCAGTACCAGACCCTGCAGCGCTGGCTGGCAGCCGGTGCGCCGGTGGAGAAGAACCCGATCAAGCCCAGCGCCAGCGAGGCGCAGCAGATTGCCGAATGGGAAGAGCTGTTCAACCGTCCAGGCTCCACCGAGGCGTTGGTGGCCCGTTGGCTGTACGAGCACCTGTTCCTGGCGCACATCCATTTTGTCGGCGGCGAGCAGGGCCACTTCTTCCAGTGGGTGCGCTCACGCACGCCCAGCGGGCAGCCGGCCGACCTGATCGCCACCCGTCGCCCCAACGACCCGCCCGGTACCGATTTCTATTACCGCTTGATCCCGGTGCAGGGCGTGATCGTGCACAAGACCCACATCACCTACCCGATGGGCCCGCAGAAGCTCAAGCGGGTCAAGCAGCTGTTCTACAGCGGCGACTGGCACGCCAGCGCCTTGCCCGGCTACGGCCCGCGCCACCGCGCCAACCCCTTCGAAACCTTCGAGGCAATCCCGGCGGTGGCCCGCTACCAGTTCATGCTGGATAACGCCGAGTACTTCGTGCGCACCTTCATTCGCGGCCCGGTGTGCCGTGGGCAGATCGCCACCGACGTGATCCGCGACAACTTCTGGGCGCTGTTCCAGGAGCCGGCCCACGACCTCTACATCACCAATGCCCAGTACCGCGGCGAAGCCACGCCGCTGCTGGCCATGCCCGGGCAGATCGACGATGTGGGCAGCGTGTTGAGCCTGTGGCACGCCTACCGCGACAAGCGCAACGATTACGAGAAGCTGCGCCGCGACGCCTACGCCGAGCAGCCCGCGCCAAGCTGGTCGACCCTGTGGGCGGGTAACGACAACGCGCTGCTGAGCATCTTCCGCCACTTCGACAGCGCCTCGGTGACCAAGGGCCTGATCGGTGACGTGCCGCTGACAATGTGGCTGTTCGACTACCCGCTGTTCGAGCGCACCTACTACCAACTGGCAGTGAACTTCGACGTGTTCGGCAACGTGTCGCACCAGTTGCAGACGCGCTTGTACTTCGACCTGATCCGCAACGGCGCGGAGGTCAATTTCCTGCGCCTGATGCCGGCCGGGCAGCGTGGGCACATTCTCAGCGACTGGTACCAGAACAGCGGCAAGGTGAAGATGTGGATGGACTACGAGGACATCGACACCGACACCCCCAGCGCGCTGAAGCTGGACCCGCGCGACCCCAAGCGTGACTTTGGCCTGAAGCTGATACAGCGCACCGGCAGCCTGAACGCCGCGCCCGACCCGATCAACCGTTGCCAGGGGGCGTACTGCTCACGGCCGCAAATGAGCGAGGAGTTCCGCGATGTCGAGCAGTCCCTCAGCCGCCTGGTATCGCGCCCGGCAGCGGGGTTGAAGGTGATCGGCCAGTTGCCCGAGGCGACCATGCTGCGCATCGAGGGCAAGGGCGGCCAGCGCCAGGTGTACAGCCTGCTGCGCAACCGCGCCCACAGCAACGTGGCGTTTTTGCTGGGTGAGGCCTACCGCTACCAGCCGGGGCTGGACACCCTGACCCTGTACCCGGGCGTGCTCAGCAGCTACCCCAACTTCATCTTCAACATCCCGGCGGCCGATGTGCCCGAGTTCGTCGAGGACATGGAGGCGGCGCGGGACGATGCCGGCAAGTTCGAGCGCATCGTCATGCGCTGGGGCGTGCGCCGCAGCCACCCCGAGTTCTGGCGCTATTTCCATGACCTGAACCGCTACATCCAGGAGACCGACCCGGTAGAGGCGGGGGTGCTGGACATGAACCGCTACGAGAACCTCTGATCGGTTGGACTGATCTTTGCCGGCGAGCTGCGGTCGGAATCGGTGAATGGGCCTTTGGGGCTGCTTTGCAGCCCATCGCGGGCAAGCCCGCTCCTACAAGGATCTCGGGTGGGAGCGGGTTTAGTCGCGAACGAGCGCGAAGCGCTCGCCTGGGCCTCAATGCACCGGCAATCGCAGGGTATTTCATGCTGTATTCGCTCCAGGCTCTTCGGGCATTCGCCGCCTGGGTGGTGGTCTGCCACCACTTCATGCAGATCTTCTTCGACTTCAAAGCCAGCGGCCCCATCGGCCAACTGCTCGCCGACCGCGGCGCGGTAGGGGTGGACATCTTCTTCGTGATCAGCGGGATGGTGATTTACCTGTCCACCCGCGACAAGGCGATTGCCCCCGGCGCCTTCCTGCTCAACCGCGCCCTGCGCATCATTCCCGCTTATTGGTTCTACACCTTGCTGATGGCCGTGCTGATGCTGATCGCCAGCCGCTGGATGCCGCACCAGGTGTTCGAATGGCAGCACCTGTTGTTGTCGTTGTTGTTCATTCCGGCGGAAAACCCTGGTGGCTATGGGTTGTACCCAACGCTTAACGTGGGCTGGACGCTGAACTTCGAGATGTTCTTCTACTTATTGTTCGGCCTGGCCTTCCTGGTGCGCCAGCGCCACCACCTGCTGCTGGTGACGGCGGCGCTGCTGCTGGTGAGCGAGGTGCTGGGGCGCCTGGGCGTGCTCAGCCGCTTCTACAACAACGACATCGTCTACGAGTTTTTGCTGGGTATCGGCCTGGGCGTGCTGTACCGCCGCGGGTTGATCCGCGAGGGGCTGTGGTTGCCGCTGGGCCTGCTGGGGCTGGCGGGCTTTGCCCTGTATCATCTGGACGCCTCGCAGCGCTTGCTGCACTGGGGCCTGCCCAGCGCGCTGGTGGTGCTGGCGTTCGTCGCCCTGGAGCCGTACTTCAAGGGCAACCGCGTGCTAAAGGCGCTGGGCGATTGCTCGTACTCGGTGTACCTGGTGCACGTGCTGGTGCTGTACGGCGGGCTGTTCGTCAGCGAGCGCCTGCGCCTGAACCCTTACCTGGTGTTCGCCCTGTGCGTGCCGTCAATCGGACTAATGTCGTGGCTCAGCTACCACTGGCTGGAGCGTGGCCTGTACTGGCGGCTCAAGGCGGTTTTCGCGGCCCGCGCGCCCGGCGAGCCTACGCTGGCGCTATCCCGAGTCAAATACTAGGACTTTGTTCGTGGCACGGGTTGGCGTACACTGCCGGCAAGTCTGTGAGGAACTTCCATGAGCGCTATAACCATTACCGACGCCGCCCATGATTACCTGGCCGATCTGCTCTCCAAGCAGAACACGCCTGGCATCGGCATCCGTATTTTCATCACCCAGCCGGGCACCCAGTACGCCGAGACCTGCATCGCCTACTGCAAGCCCGGTGAAGAGAAACCCGACGACGAGCCGGTGGGCCTGAAGAGCTTCACCGCCTACCTGGACGCTGTCAGCGTGCCGTTCCTCGAGGACGCACTGGTTGACTACGCCACCGACCGCATGGGCGGCCAACTGACCATCAAGGCACCCAACGCGAAGGTGCCGATGGTCAACGAAGACAGCCCGATCAACGAGCGGATCAACTACTACCTGCAGACCGAGATCAACCCCGGCCTTGCCAGCCACGGCGGCGCCGTGAGCCTGGTGGACGTGGTCGATGACGGCATCGCCGTGCTGCAGTTCGGTGGCGGCTGCCAGGGCTGCGGCCAGGCCGACGTTACGCTGAAGGAAGGTATCGAGCGCACCCTGCTCGAGCGCATTCCCGAGCTCAAGGGCGTGCGTGACGTGACTGACCACAGCCAGAAAGAGAACGCCTATTACTAAGTAGGGTGTTTTCTCCAATCGCGGGGCAAGCAATCTCCCACGCCGTGATGTGGGAGCGGGCTTGCCCCGCGATGCTTTCAGCGGTATGCCGGCAGCTTTTACATTGATCCCTAGCAACAAACTGTTACGGATTCAACCCCTGCGACAACCGGTCGCGCCCCGTATTCAAAGGGCTGCAGCCCGATCCGACCTCAGTCGGGTAGCTGGTACCGGGGTGTCATGCCAGAATGCGCGCGTTTTCTGGCCGGCCCACCCCAAGGGCCGGCACCTTCCCTGTAAAGGATGGTTCCATGACTGATCTGTTGACCCGGCGCGCGGTAGTCGCCGGGATGGGCGTTCTGGGGCTGGGCCTGCTGGCCGGTTGCAACCCGGCGCGTGGCCTGGACTTCAAGTACGGCAAGAACATGAGCAACGAGATCCTCGGGCGCAAGTTCAAGCTCAAGGACACCCAGGGCAACGAACGTAGCCTGTCGAGCTTCTACGGCAGCATGCCGATGATCTTCTTCGGCTTCACCCAGTGCCCGGCGGTGTGCCCGACCACCCTGGCGCGTGCGGCGCAGATCCGCGGCATGCTCAGGGGCCGCGACCGCGACCTTTTCCAGGTGGTGTTCATCACCCTGGACCCGGAGCGCGACACCCCTGAAGTGTTGGATGCCTACGTCAAGGCCTTCGACCCAAGTTTCGTCGCGCTGACCGGTACCCCGGAAGAAATCGCCGAGGTGGCCCGCGAGTTCAAGGTGTTCTACGAAAAGGTCCCGGCCGGCGATACCTACACCATCTCGCACTCGTCCACCAGCTACGTCTACGATACCCGTGGCACCCTGCGCCTGAGCCTGGGCCATTCCCTGAACGCCAAGGAATGCACCGAGGACCTGCTCACCCTGATGGAGATCTGCTGAATGTCGATGCAACCGATCAAACGCACCCTGGCCGCCCTGGGCCTGCTCGGCCTGGCGCTGCCGGCTATGGCCCAGACCGTTGTGAGCGACGCCTGGGTGCGTGCCAGCGTGCCGCACCAGCAGTCCACCGGCGCCTTCATGACCATTACCTCCAGCAGCGACAGCAAGCTGGTAGGCGTGGCTTCGCCGGTGGCCAAGACCGTGCAGGTGCATGAGATGACCATGAACGGCGACGTGATGGGCATGCGTGAAGTGAAGGCCGTCGAACTGCCGGCAGGCAAGCCGGTCAAGCTCGACCCCAACGGCTACCACGTGATGCTGATGGGCCTGAACCAGCAGGTGAAGGAAGGCGAGCAGGTGCCGCTGACCCTGACCATCGAAGACGCCAAGGGCGGCAAAGAAACGCTGCAGGTACAGGCCCAAGTGCGGCCGCTGACCGAAGCCGCTGGTCACGACCACGCCCATATGCATTGATACACCTCTGCAGGAGCCGGCCTGCCGGCGATAGGGCCGTTACCAGTGGGTCTGCTTCGCAGCCTTTCGCGGGCAAGCCCGCTCCCACAGGTACAGCGCCGGGTTGAGGCTTTGCACGGTCCTGTGGGAGCGGGCTTGCCCGCGAAGGGCCGCAAGGCGGCCCCTACAACCGCGGCAACCTGCGGTACTCCCCCGGCGGCATGCCGAACCAGCGCAGGCACGCCTTGTGAAAGCTGCTGGGGTCGCGAAAGCCCAGCGTGGCGCCGATGTACTTGATGCTGCGCACCGAATCGCACAACAAGCTGTGGGCCTGGGTCAGCCTGGCTTCATCCAGCAGCGCACTGAAACTCACCCCCTCACGCTCCAGCGCATTCTGCAGGCTGCGCCGGCTCAGGCGCAGATGCCCGGCCAGGTTTTCCAGGGCAATGGGCTGCCCCATGGTCAGCAACTCGGTGAGGGCGCGTCGTACCCGCGCAACCGCTGAGCCTTCAATCCGTTCTTCCAGCCGGGCAGCGGCGTACTCGCCGTGCAGGCGGTCGAGGGTGGGGGAGGCGGTGGGCAGCGGCAGGCGGCACACCTCTTTAGACAAGCGCACGCTGTTGTATGGCCTGCCAAACACCAGCCGATCACCGAACAGGCCGCGCAGTGCTGTGATGTCCTGCGGCTGCGGGTAGGCCAGCTCGACTTCCAGCGGCATGAAATGGCAGGCCGGGGTCAACCAGCGCAGCAGCCCCAGGGTCATGGCGGCGCCGGCATCGATGAACGAGCGTGGCGCAGGTGGCCCCACTTCGAAGCCGATCAGGCGCATGTCACCCTGGTGCTGCTCCAGGCGCAGGATCGAGCCGTTGGTGGTGAGCGGGTGAAAGGCTGCCAGGCGCTGCAAGGCGTCACCCAGGGTGGCGCAGGACATGACCGCGTAGCCCAGTTGGCCGAGCATTGCCGGGTGCGCATGGGCATGCACACGTACACCGATATCCTCATCGCCCGTGCGCTCAACCACGCCCTCCAGCCAGTCGTACACCCGCACCAGGCGGATATGCCGGCCGCTCTCGGCCAGGATCGGGTCGTGCGGGTCGACCTGCGCGCCAGCCCGAATCAGGGCCTGGGCGAGGGCGGTGAAATAGCTGCGGGAAACGGTATGCATGACGCTGTCCTGAAACGCGGGAGGGCGATAAAAGGTGAGTGCCGGTTCAGACGCCGGCCTGGCGCAGAGGGTCAGGCGCCTGGGCGAGGGGACAACCGAAGGGGGCCTGGGAACACTGTTCGCAGCCCTGCACGGGTGGGACCATGCGCGCCACCATGGAGGACGTGTTCGCCGGCAGGACGCTGGCTGATCGTTGGAGCGAACCGATTGATGAATGATCCTCTGGAGGCAGGCCCCGCACAAGACCGGGAAGACCTGCGCAATGCCCGTTTGGTATACCGACAACTTGCCCAGCGCCACTTCCTGCTGGCCTTCCAGCCTGTCATCGACGGGCATGAACCAAGCCGCGTGCTGTACCACGAAAGCCTGCTGCGCCACGACGGGCCGGACCTGGGGTTCAACCCCATCGCTGCGCTGGAGCGGCGCAATGCCATGGGCCTGCTCGACCGCAGCGTGCTGACGAGTGTCATCACCACCCTTGAGCAGCACCCGCACTTGCACCTGGGGTGCAACCTGTCGGCACAAAGTGCCAGCGACGGCCCCGCCTGGCAGCCGTTGTGGGCGCGCTTGCGCCAGCGCCCGGAACTGGCCGCACGGCTGGTGCTGGAAATCACCGAGAGCGCAGCACCGGCGGACCCGGCGCGTACGCTGGCTTTCATCGCCCAGGCCCAGGCGCTGGGTTGCCGGCTGGCGATCGATGACTTTGGCGCAGGCTTTGCCAGCCTGGCGTTCGTGCGCCAGGCGCGCCCGGACATTCTCAAGGTGGATCGTGGCTACCTGCACAGGGCGCGTGAATCGCGCTCCGAGGGCCAGGTGTTCCATCATCTGGTCAGGCTGTGTCAGGGGGTGGCTCCGCAGGTGGTGGTCGAGGGGGTCGAGGACGAGCAGGACCACGAGCGCGCCTTGGCGACCGGTGCCGTATGGATGCAGGGTTTCTACTTCGCCCGCCCGTCGTTGCAATCACCTGTTGCAGGCTGCCGCGTGTTGCTTGAGGGCTGAAAGGCGGGCGGGAGGCAGAGTGATGGCGCAATGACATTATCGAGTGAATTGCGTTTTGTAACAATGGCTTTAGCGATGCCGAGGGCAATGCACGGTAGATGCGGCAGGGCGGGCAGGTGTTCGTTGGCAGACTTGCTGCACCCATGAGCGCCGGCCACGCGCGCTGCGTTCAATCTTGATGCGCTGCAAGGCACTCTGGGTGCAGTTGCGAAGTTCAGCGAAACCGCGGCAGTGGCCGGTCGATGGTCAGCGAGGTGAGGGTCCTGCGCACCTTGGCTTCATCCGCTTCCAGCGCCTTGAGGCTTTCGCGGATCTTGCCGGCGGCAGGTATGTCGCCCTGACGGTCGATCCAGTCGGCGATCTCCTTGCAGGCGCTGCCCAGGCAGGCCTGGCGCTGGTTCATCAGCGACAGGAGGGTGGTGATTTCTCGTTCGGACATGATGGGCTCCTCCGTTCGACCCCATCAGTGTAGCAGTGGCCGGGCAGGCTGCCTGAGGCGGGCGGTCGCATTCGCCTCAGTGGTTGGCGCACGCCTGCCGATAGGCCCCAGGCGTTACCCCATAAGCCTGCTTGAACTGCCGGCTCAGGTGGCTCTGGTCGGCAAAACCCAAAGCCAGGGCAACCTCCAGAGCCGGCAGCCCGCTGCGCAGCAACTCCCGCGCGCGAGCCAGGCGGCGCTGCTTCAGCCAGGCGTGGGGCGGCAGGCCGGTTGCCTGGCGGAATACCCGTGCAAAGTGGAACGGCGAGAGGTTAACGGCGGCGGCCAGGTCCTCCAGCGAGGGCGGCTCGGCGAGGCGGCTCTCCAGCAGCTCCCGCGCGCGGGCTACCGCCAGCGGCTCCTTGCCGGGGGCGGCGGGCTCGACATAGTGGCCGTGGCGCTGCACCAACGCCAGCACTGCCTGGCGCCAGGCGGCTTGTTGCTCCAGCGCACTGGCGCCGGCCTCGCAGCGTTGGTTCAGTTGGCTGAAGGCAGCGGCCAGGGCCGGGTCGTGGATCACGCTGTCCTTGAAATACGGCATGCCATGGCGGCCCAGTTCCAGCTCGTCAAGCACCCCAGTGACCCGCGCATGCTCCGGGTAAAAGCCCCGGTAACGCCAGCCGGCCTCGTGGGCGGTGGCGCCGGTGTGCAACTCGTCCGGGTTGATCAGCACCATGCTGCCGACCGGCGCCAGGTGCTCGCTGCCGCGGTGCCAGAAACGCTGCGCGCCCGACTCGATCACGGTGAACACGTAACCTTCATGCACATGCGGGGCGAAGCGCTGCTGCAGGTAGCGCGCGTGCAGCATCTCGACGTCGCCGAGCGCCGGCGCCTGCCACAGGTGAGTCTGTTCGCGCAGGGGCGTGTTCATGCCAGCCAGCTGCGCAGAAGGAAGAAGATCAGCATGCTCACCAGCATGCTCAGCAACACGCTGCGGGTCAACAGCACCAGGGCGATGGCCACCAGCGCGCCGAGCAGGTAGGGGTTGAGCAGGCTCAACTGCAACTGATGCTCAGGCAGGAAGATGATCGGCCCACAGATGGCGGTGAGCATGCCGGGCACGGCAAACCCGAGGAACTGCCGGGCATTGGAGCTCAGGCGCAGCGGCAGGCGTGGCTCGAGGAAGGCGTAGCGGTTGAGGAATACCACCGCGCCCATGGCGAAGATCAGCAGCCAGATCATGGGCGGCCTCCGGAGAATTTCTGGCAGATGAAACCGGCGGCCATGCCCAGCAGGCCGGCTGCCACCAGCGCGGTTTCCCAGTGCCAGTAGCTGAACAGTACCGAGCAGAACAGCGAAACCGCCACACACACCACGGTTGGCAGGTTGCGCACCAGCGGTGCGATCAACGCGACGAAGGTGGCGACGATGGAAAAGTCCAGGCCCAGCTGGTCCAGGTGCGGGATGTTCTGGCCAAGGACGATGCCGGCCAGGGTGAACAGGTTCCATGCCACGTAGAAAGTCAGGCCCACGCCCAGGGCATACCAGCGGTTGAACTGCTGCTGGTCGTAGTGGCTGGTCAGGGCAAAGAACTCATCGGTGAGCAGAAACCCCAGACCCAGCCGCCAGCGGGTCGGCAGCCCCGACAGCACCGGGCGCATCGACAACCCGTACAGCAAATGCTGCGAGGTCAGCAGCAGGGTGGTCAGCAGGATCGAGAACAGGTTGGCGCCGCCCTTGAGCATGCCGATGGCCACCAGTTGCGCGGCGCCGGCAAAGACGATGGCCGACAGGCCCTGGCCTTGCCATGGGCTGAGGTTGGCTTCGATGGCCATTGAACCTGCCAGCAGCCCCCAGGGGGCGACGGCCAGGGACAGTGGCAGGATGGCGATGGCACCCTTGGTAAAGGCATGGCGAGCAACGGCGGGGCTGGGCATGGGTACTACAACGATTCGACAGGGCAGGCCAGCATGCCAGACAGCCGTTGCCACTGGCTTGAACGATCTTGCTCAGCGGCTGCTGGTCAGGCGCTGAGCGGCGGCGGCGCAGCCATTGATGTCCACGGCCTTTTGCAGCAGTGCCTGGCGCCGCGACGGGTCGAGGTCGCCGAGCAGGCGGTACACCTCGGCCTGGTAATCGCGCTGGCGGCCCCACTGCATCTCCAACCCCTGCGGGCGGGCGCGGCTGCAGGCCAGGCGGGCGGCTGGTTGCGGGTAGTAGGGGGCATACAGCGTGGCCATGCTCGGCACCGACTCCAGCGCTTCGCGGTACGCAGGGCTTGCATTGTAGGGCTGGCACCAGTGGGCGATGGCCAGTGCCGGCGGGGCGAAGCCCTGCTTGAGGCTGGCCTCCAGCAGCGGGCAGGCGGCGTCGGCGATCTGCGCGGCGGGCAGATAGGTGGTGTAGTACAGCGCCAGGCGGTACTGCGCCACCGGGTGGCCCAGGGCCACGGATTTTTCCAGCAGCGCCACGGCGGTGGGCAGGGTGCGCGCCATGGCCTGGCCCTGGCGGGTCAGTTCGGGGTCTGTACTGGCTGTGCGCAACGGGCTGGGGTTGTCGTCCACTTCATCGGCCTGCTCCAGCAGCGGCAGGGCCTGGCGGTACAGCAGGTCGGCATGGGGGTCGATGCTCACCTCCAGGGCCTGCGCGGCGAATGCGTTCAGTAGCAGCGGCAAGGCCGCGATGCGCAGTAGACGCGAGCATGGGTAAGCTGCTTTGAAGGTCATGGCGATTGCGCGTGGGCCTCAGGCGGGTCAGGGCGACGACGGGGTATTCTAGCCAGCCATCGGCATTCGCCGAAACCCCGCTGTCGTGACTATCGGACGAAGCCCGTCAGGCCAGCCTTGCAGGCGTGCCCCTGGCCGCTGCGTACTTGTCCTGCGCCAGGCCCAGCTTGGCGGTGATCACCTTGGCCAGGGCGTTGTTGCCCAGGTCATTGAAGTGCAGGCGGTCGACGAACAGGTGCTCGGCGAATACCGGTGAGCTGCTGAGCATGCCGTTCATGTCGTAGCAGGGCACCGGGTCGGCCTGGCTTTTCAGACGACGGAAGAACGCCGGGTGCAGCTGGCGCTCGAACGTGGCGTCCAGCAACCGGTCGAAATTGCTCGGTTGTTGCTGCAAGCCCTGCAACATTTGCTGCTCACCGGCAGGAACCACGTCCCGGCACCATGGCAGCAGCGGCTGGAGGATGAAGGTGAGGCTGGTGTGGCTGTTGGCCAGCAAACGTTCCCACTGGCACAGGGTGCGGCCGATGCAGTCGGCGGCAGCGGCCAGGCGTTTGTCGGGCGCAGGGAGTGTGTCCAGGGTTGGCCAGGCTTGCGTCTGGCGCGGCGCCAGGGCGTCGGCCAGGCGCCGCCACAGCGAGTCCTGACGGGGTTCGGCGGCGGCCTGGACCCCTTCGTTGAAGCGGTTCAGAAAGGCCTGGTAGGCCTGGGCGCGGTGGGGGTCCTGGCTGCCGGCCAGCAGGTCGGCCAGGGTGTCCTGGGCGAGGGTATTGAGGCCGCTCAGTACCACCACGTGGCCTACCTGGCCGAGGCGGTGCTGGTGAGTCAGGAACATCAGCAGCTCTTGTGTGGCGCTAAGCCCGCAGCCCGCCAGGGTCAGCCAGACCTCGCCGGTCAGCGCCGACAGGCAGGAGGCCACCGTGTGTTCATCGGAGCTGGCACCGATGCCAAGGGCGCACGAGCCGCCTACCAGCAGATTGACCCGTGCCGAACTGCCACGCTCGGCCAGCGAATGGCGCTTGCCGGCGAGGTAGCTGTAGCGCATGCCTAATGCGTCGGTATTGATGGTGCCCGAGCGGTAACCGCGCTCATGCACATATAGCGTTTGTGGCGCGCGGCGGCTGCCCAGTTGCAGAAAGCGCTGGTAGTCCAGTTGCAGGGGGAAGGCGGTGCCCACGCTGTGCATCGAGGTGTCGCGGCTGCGCATGGGCGCTCCTTCGTTATCGTTGTTGTCGAAGCCGGTTTTCAGGCCGCCAGTTCACGCAGGTTGTAAGCCAGGCCCACGGCGGCGATCAGCGCCAGCGCGACCCCCGAGGCCAGGCTGATGATGCGGCTGCTGCGCTGCGAGGCGATGCGGCCGATGGCGAAGATGTAGAGGCTGAGCACGGCGAAGTCGATGGCGATCCACAGCAGTGACAGCACCACCATGCTCTTGCCGAACGACTCGGTGATCTGGATGAACTGCGGGAAAAACGAGATGAAGAAGATGATGTCCTTCGGGTTGGAGATGCCCACCATGAACCCTTGCAGCAAGCCGCCACGGCCGGGGGGCACGGCGGCCTGCTCGGCGGCGGGGGCAGCTGGCGCCTGCAGGGCCTCGCGCAGGGTACCCAGGGCGATGTAGCCGATGAACAGGCAGCCCACAAGGCTCATGCCGTTCAGCCAGGCCTTGTCGATGGCGGCGCTGGTCATGATGACCCAGGCTGCGGCGCCAATCAGCACCAGCGATGCCCAGTTGGTGCCGATGGCAGTGAACAGCGCCTTGCGCGAGCCGGACGCGGCGGCGGTATTGACGATCAGCGCTACCACCGGGCCTGGCGTGGCGATCAGCAGCAGGACGGTGAGGGCATAGGTGGCGGTAAGTGCGGTATTCACGTTCAGTTCTCGATCAGTGAGTCGGTTGTTGCAGGGGTGTGGAACGGGCAACGCGCCGGGTTCAGCGAGCCGGGCTCCTGCAGCTGGTACTGCTGCCATTCGTAGTTGTCGTGATGGCCGAAAAAACCCAGGGTGTCGGGCATTACGCCGTCGTTGTAATGGCCCACCCGCTCGCGAATACGGGCGCGAATGCGCTGGCCGCTGTCGGTTGCGGCGCTGGCCACTTCGTCGAAGCTCTCGCGCGGGTTGACTACCCAGGCGATGTGCTTGCCCAGGTTGCGGCTTTTCATCAACTGGTGGGCGGGGAAGTTCATGTTGATGAACAGCGGTATACCGGCGAAGCAGAACGCCCATTGCGCGTCGTGCGGGTCGCGTGGCATGCCGGCGGGCCAGGGTTGCGGGTCGCGGGCGTGTACCTGGCCCAGCACGTTCCATGCCAGCGCCTGCTGTTGCGCAAGGGTGGTGTCGGGGGCGGTTTCAAGAAACACCAGCAGCGGGTTGCCGACCCGCTGCTTGAGGGGGATCGGCGCGATGGTGCTGATGTAGTCGGCAAGGCCGCGGGCGATATCCGCTGCCAGGTTGCCGGCGCGGGCGAAGATGATGTGGCAGGTGCGAGCATTCACCGCCTTGCGCCCGAACAGGCAGGGGAAGTCGGGGTTGGCGAGGGTTTCCTTGAAGTGTTGCAAGGCCTTGTGTGTCCAGTGGTGCCTGTTTTGCACATGTTCATCGGCGAGCTCGAGCGCATCCAGGCGGTAGCAGTTTCCATAACCCGTAAACATGATTTCCCCAGGGGTATTCGCGTCTGTAATTAGAGAGGTTTTCCGGCTTGTCCATGCGGTTTTACACTCTGTAACTATTGTTTTTGCAGCATTTTCTGACGCGTTCCCTGCATTGTAAAATGCCTGGATCTATGACCTACTATTAGTCCTGCTCATGCTCTGGAATGTCCCTGATGTCGGAACGGATTCAAGCCCTGCATGCCCTGCGCGCCTTTGAAGTCGCCTCGCGTTACGGCTCTTTCACCCGCGCTGCCCAAGAGCTGGCGCTGACCCAGGGTGCGGTCAGTCACCACATCAAGACCCTCGAGGCGCTTTTCGGTTGCGACCTGTTCGAGCGGCGCGGCCCCAAGTTGCGGCTTACCGAGCACGGCAGCCTGCTGGCCCAGGAGCTGAAGGTCGGTTTCAAGATCATCGAAAACGCCTGCTCGCTGCTGCGCCAGGACCGCTATGGCCTGCGCCTGAAAGCCCCGTCCACGCTTACCGTGCGCTGGTTGCTACGGGCGCTGGACGGCTTCAAGAAGCTCGACAGCAACTGCCCGGTGCAACTGTCGAGCGTGTGGATGGACATCGACTCGGTGGACTTGTACTCCGAGCCCTACGACTGCGCCATCCTGCTGGGCAACGGGCACTTTGCGGCCGACGTGGAAAGCCTGAAGCTGTTCGATGAATGGCTGATCCCGGTGTGCCACCCCGACTATCTGGCCGAGCCTGCGCCTGAGTTGGCAGTGCTGCGCGATTGCGAGTTCCTCCACCCATCGCCTGACCGTCGCGACTGGCGGCGCTGGTTGGCGCGGGTCGATGGCCTGGATATCAACATTGACCGGGGCCAGGTGTTCGACACCCTCGACCAGGGTATTTCAGCGGCCCAGCAAGGGCTGGGCATCTCGGTGGTCGACCTGGTGCTGGCCAGCGCCGACCTGGCCGCAGGCAACCTGGTCACGCCGTTCCCCCAGGCCGTGTCGACCGGCGACGGCTATTACATGATCTGGCTCAAGTCCAGCCCCAAGGCCCGGCAGATGGAGCGCCTGCGCGACTATCTGGTGGCCCAGGTCCCGGCACTGACCCGGCGCGACATCAGCTACCTGTACGGCTGAACGAGGGGCTGGGGAACACCCGCTCGAGCATGAAGTCGATGAACACCCGCAGCTTGGGCGGCATGTGCCGGCCCGACGGCCAGAGCAGGTAGAAGCTGCCGCGTCGCTCGATGAAGTCGTCGAGCACGCTCACCAGCTTGCCGCTGGCCAGTTCCTTGCGCACGTTGAAGTCTGGCAGGCAGGTGATGCCGCGGTGGTTGAGGGCAAAGCACACGCGGGTCTCGACGTGGTTGCAAACCATCGAGATGGGGATGTCGTAGTCCTGCTCGGGGTGTTCGCGGCGTAGCGGCCAGGTTTCCAGCTTGCCGCTGCTGGGGAAGCGATAATGCAGGCAACTGTGCCCGGCCAGCTCGCGCGGGTGCAGCGGTGTGCCGCGCTCGTGCAGGTACTCGGGGGAGGCCACCAGGCAGTGTTGGAAGTGGCCGAGAAACTTCGCATTGAGCCGCGAATCCACCGGGTGCCCGCCGCGCAGCACCACATCAAAACCCTCGCCGACGATATCGACCATGCGGTCGCTGAAGTCCAGGTCCAGCTCCACGTCCGGGTAGCGCGCCATGAACTCGGCCAGGGCCGGCATCACCAGCCCGGTCACCTGCGGCAGGCTCACCCGCAGGCGCCCGCGTGGGGTGCTGCTGGCCTCCAGCAGCGCCTGCTCGGTGGCCTCGATCTCGGCCAGGATGCGCCGGCTGCGCTCAAGGAACAGTTCGCCCTCGGCGGTGAGGGTGATGCTGCGCGTGCTGCGGTGGAACAGCCGCACGCCCAGCCGGCCTTCCAGGCGCGAGACCCGCTTGCCCACCGCCGAAGCGCTCAGACCCAACGATTGCCCGGCGGCGACGAAACTGTGGGTTTCGGCAACCCGGTTGAAAACCACAAAACCGCTGAGGCTGTCCATGTTGCCCTCCGATTACGGACATTAATGTCCGAGGTGATCGGAATTCTACCCGTCTTTTTCCGCAATGCCTGCCCGTAGCAGGATGCCGGCCTGGATCAACATTCTAAGGAAAACCCCATGCCTGCCTCGATCACTGCCGCCCAGGCACCTACCCAGAGCACACGGCTGCCGCTAAGTGGCCTGCTGGCCCTGGCGCTGACCGGTTTCATCGCCATCCTCAGCGAAACCCTGCCTGCCGGTTTGCTCGACCAGATTGCCGGTGGCATGCACATCAGTCAGGCCATGGCCGGGCAGTGGGTCACCGCTTATGCCCTTGGCGCGCTGTTGACCGCCATCCCGCTGGTCACCTTCACCCAGGGCTGGCGCCGGCGCCGGGCCTTGCTGCTGGCGATCGGCAGCTTCGTGCTGTTCAACGGCCTGACCGTGCTGTCCAGCGACAATCACCTGACCCTGCTGCTGCGCTTTTGCACCGGCGCGGCCAGCGGGCTGGCCTGGGGCCTGATTGCCGGGCATGCGCGGCGCATGGTGGCCCCGGCGCAGCAGGGCAAGGCCATGGCAGTGGCCATGCTCGGCCAGCCCATCGCGTTGTCGTTGGGTTTGCCTATCGCCACATGGCTGGGTGCCTGGCTGGGGTGGCGGGCGACCTTCGCAGTGGTGACCCTGGCCGCCTTGCTGCTGGCCTTCTGGGTGCTGCGCGCGGTGCCGGACTTTCCCGGCCAGCGGCAAGGCCGGCGCCCGGCTGCGCTGGCGGTGCTGCGTACCCCAGGGGTGGCGCGGGTGCTGCTGGTGATCCTGGCCTGGATCCTGGGCCACAACATCCTCTACACCTACATCGTGCCGCTGCTCGCGGCAGCAGGCATGGCCGCCGACACCGGCCTGGTGCTGATGACCTTTGGTCTTGCGTCGCTGGCCGGCATCGCCCTGGTGGGGCTGTGGGTCGACCGCCACCTGCGCGCTCTGGTGCTGCTGTGCCTGGCCGGCTTTGCCCTGGCCACCTTGGCGCTGGGCCAGGTACAGGGTTCGGCCTGGCTGATGCACGCCAGTGTGGCGCTGTGGGGGCTGACCTATGGTGGCGCGCCGACCCTGCTGCAAACCGCCTGCGCCGATGCGGCGGGCGAGGGTGGCGATGTGGCGCAGTCGATGCTGGTGACCGTGTGGAACAGCGCCATCGCGCTGGGCGGGGTTGTTGGCGGGCTGCTGTTGAGCGGCATGGGTGTCGGGGCTTTCGGGCCTGTGGCGCTGGGGCTGATTGCATTGGCGTGGCTGCTGACCTGCGGCGGGCGCAAGGCCGGGTTCACGGCGGGCGCGCGGTCAGGGCGCATTACATGAGCCTCAGCCCTGCGCTGTACCTGTAGGAGATCACCCAGCCCTTCGGGCTGCGCTGTCGCGCAGAGAACTGGGCACGAACCCGCCGCGGCCGCTGTGGGAGCGGGCTTGCCCGCGAACACCGGCGAAGCCGGTGCCAGACACCGTGTCGCCTGCTTCGCGGTGGTTCGGCACCCCGACAAGCCCGCTCCCACGCTGTGTTCCCCGTGCGACAGCGCAGCCCATAGGGCTGGGTGATCTCCTGCAGGGAAAGCAGCAGGTGCGTGCACCGCAGGCTTGCCCCGCGTTTGCGGTACACTGGCCGCAATCGCTTGATCCCCCCGAGGTCCTTCGCAGTGCAGCTCCAACAGGGCTTCGTCCTGACCCGCCATTGGCACGACACCCCCGAGGGTACCTGCGTGGAGTTCTGGCTGGCCACCGACCAAGGCCCGCGCCGCCTGCGCCTTGCGCCGCAACCTTCGGTGGCGTTTATCCCTGCGGCACAGGCCGAGCACGCCCGGCTGCTGCTCGCCGGCGAGCAGGGCGTCGAGCTCAGGCCTTTGCAACTGCGCGACTTCGAGCAACGCCCGGTCATGGGCCTGTACTGCAACCAGCACCGCCAGATGATCGCCCTCGACAAGCGTTTGCGCGCCGCTGGCGTAGAGGTGTACGAGGCCGATATCCGCCCACCGGAACGCTACCTGATGGAGCGTTTCATCACCGCGCCGGTGCTGTTCGATGGCCAGCCCGATGCCCAGGGCGTGCTGTGCGGCGCCCAGCTCAAGCCCGACCCGGACTACCGCCCGCCACTGCGCCTGGTGTCGCTGGATATCGAGACCAGCGAGCGCGGCGAGCTGTACAGCATCGCCCTGCAAGGCTGCGGCCAGCGCACCGTGTACATGCTCGGTACCGATGACGGCCCGGTTGCGGACGTGGATTTTGAGCTGCACTTCTGCCAGAGCCGCACCGAGCTGCTGCAGTGCCTCAACCAGTGGCTGGCCCGGCACGACCCGGACGCGATCATCGGCTGGAACCTGGTGCAGTTCGACCTGCGCCTGCTGCACGAACACGCCAAACAGCTGAACGTACCGCTGGCCGTGGGCCGTGATGGCGCGCCGCTGCACCTGCGCGAACACGGCAGCCGTAGCCACTTCTTCGCCGAGGCACCAGGGCGCCTGCTGATCGACGGCATCGAGGCGCTGCGCTCGGCCACCTGGAGCTTCCCCTCGTTCAGCCTGCAGAGCGTCGCCCAGCAGTTGCTGGGGGAGGGCAAGGCGATTGATACCCCGTACCAGCGCATGGACGAAATCAACCGCATGTTCGCCGAGGACAAGCCGGCCCTGGCCCGCTACAACCTCAAGGACTGCGAGCTGGTGACGCGGATCTTCGCCCACACCCGCCTGCTGGAATTTTTGCTCGAGCGCGCCAGCGTCACCGGCCTGCCGGTGGACCGCAGCGGCGGCTCGGTGGCGGCGTTCTGCCATTTGTACATCCCGCCCATGCATCGCCTGGGTTTCGTGGCCCCCAACCTGGGCAGCCGCCCGGACGAGGCCAGCCCTGGCGGGTTTGTCATGGATTCGCGCCCAGGCCTTTACGATTCGGTGCTGGTGCTCGACTACAAGAGCCTGTACCCGTCGATCATCCGCACCTTCCTGATCGACCCGGTGGGCCTGGTTGAAGGCCTGCGCCAGCCCGACGATACGCACTCGGTGGAAGGCTTTCGCGGCGGGCGTTTTTCGCGCAGCCAGCACTGCCTGCCGGCCATCGTCGAGCGCGTGTGGCAGGGCCGTGAGGCGGCCAAGCGCAGCGGCAACGCGCCATTGTCCCAGGCGCTGAAGATCATCATGAACGCCTTCTACGGGGTGCTTGGCTCCAGTGGCTGCCGCTTCTTCGACCCGCGCCTGGCGTCATCCATCACCATGCGCGGCCACCAGATCATGCGCCAGACCCGAGAGCTGATCGAAGCCCGTGGCTTTGATGTGATCTATGGCGACACCGACTCCACCTTCGTCTGGCTCAAGGGCGCCCACGACGAGGCGGCAGCAGCGCGCATCGGCCGTGAACTGGTGGCCGAGGTCAACCAGTGGTGGGCGCGCCACCTGCAACAAACCCAGGGCCTTGCCAGTGCCCTTGAACTGCAGTTCGAAACTCACTACCGGCGCTTTCTGATGCCGACCATTCGCGGTACCGACGAAGGCAGCAAGAAACGCTACGCAGGCCTTGTGCAGCGCGCCGATGGCAGTGAAGAGATGGTCTACAAGGGCCTGGAGTCGGTGCGTACCGACTGGTCGCCGTTGGCGCGGCAGTTCCAGCAGGAACTCTACGGGCGGGTGTTCCGTGGCCAACCCTACCGCGAATATGTACGCCAGACCGTACAGGCCCTGCTGGCCGGCGAGCACGACGCACTGTTGGTGTACCGCAAGCGCTTGCGCCGGCCGCTGGCCGACTACCAGCGCAATGTACCGCCGCACGTACGAGCTGCACGCCTGGCCGACGACTACAACGCCCGGCTAGGGCGCCCCAGGCAATACCAGAACGGCGGCTGGATCAGCTACGTGATCAGCACCTGCGGCCCGGAGCCTTTGGAAAACCGCCAGGCGCCGATCGACCACCAGCACTACCTCAGTCGTCAGCTGCAACCGGTGGCCGACGCGATACTACCGTTCGTGGGTGATGACTTCGCGGCTTTGATCGATCAGCAGATACCACTGTTCTAACGATACATAAGCACCGCAAGCGACCCGCCGCCCACCACTAGCCTGCCGGTTTTCATTGAAACCGGGAGAACCTGTGATGGCCGTTGAGCGCAGCGAAGCAGAGCTTTATCAGGACCAGTTGATTGCAGACCGGCTGCCGCCCTGGGCCGCCAAGGCATCGGTCACCCAGATGCAGCAGCTTCACCAGGCCATGCTGGCCAGCCTGCAGGCGCGCGAGCGTTGCGCCGAGCTGCTGGCCGGCCTGCAAGGCGTGGAGGCCTTTGCCCGGCCATTGCTGCAGCAGGCCATGCAGGCTCAGTTGGGGTTGGATGAGGCGCAGGTGGGCTTTCGCCAAGGCCACAAGGAGCCGGCGATTACTTCTCAGCCGATTGGCTGGCCCGTCACCCAGGCCGCGTACTCAGTGATCCCGCCATTCGAGGCGGCGCTTCGCAACTTCACGGCCGATCAGGCCCAGGGCCAGCAACTGGCCGGCAATCAGCTGGTGCATCTGCACGGCCAGCCGGGCCAATTGCCCAGCGCTGCGCAATTTGCAGCCTTCTGCCGAACCCTCGACTTGGGTGGCCAGTACCAACGTCACCTTGAGCAGGTTCTGCAACCGCAGCAGGCACGCAACCTGCTGGCGGACCTTCAGCGCAGCGCGCTGAGGGTTGACGCGCACATAGCCTGGGTTGCAGGAGCGCTGGACGCCGACGAGCAGCGCTTGATAACCGAGCTGTGCGATCAGCGAAGCCCGCTCAAGTTGCGTGGCGACCCGGTACGCGCAAGGCGTTTGAAACTGCTGGGTTGTACCCTGGAGCAGATCGTCGTGCTGGATGTGCGCGACGAGAGCTGGAGCCCGCTGTATACCGCGTCGCGCAGGGTCATCGTGCACATTCCCGGCGACCCGGTAACGCCGCTGCGCAGCTACGAAACCCTGCGCCAGTTCGCCAACGACCTGGGCAAGCGCCTGCGCACTGCCAGCTACCAGGGCTTTTTCAGCCGCTTTGTGCGCCGGCGTGACAGTCAGGCGTTCTTTGCCCAGGTGATCGATGGCTATGCCGGGGTATCAGAGCTTGCCAACATCGACCTGGAGGAACACATGGTCGATTGGGGCTTGCCGCTGTTCGACACCTTGGCGACGGCGCGCATTGCCCAGATCAAGGACGACGCCGCGCAAATCGCCACCCCGGTGGCTATGCTCGACCGTGAAGTGCAGCAGGCGCATGACCAGCGCCTGGCCACCGAAGGCTGGACGCTGCTCAACCTGGCCGGCCTGTTCGTGCCCGGGCTAGGCCTGGCGTTGCTGGGGGTGGCGGCCTGGCAGGTGCTGGGTGAGGTCTATCACGGTTTTGAAGCATGGAGTGAGGGTGACCGCAGCGCGGCCCTGGACCACTTGTTCCATGTGGCAACCGATGTGGCGGTGCTGGCTGCTACCTCTGCCGGCGTGGCGGTGGTGCGTACGGCGTGGAGCCGCGCCGCGTTGGTGGATGAGCTGGTGCCGGCGCGCCTTGCCAGTGGCGATGTACGCCTGGCCCGAGGCGAGCTGTCAGCGTTCGGTGACAGCCAGATCCCTGCCCAGGCGCGGCATGACCAAGGCGGTGTAAGGGTGCTGGGCGAGCAAGCCTGGGTGCAGATGGATGAGCGCGCCTATGCCGTCAGGCAGCGCCCGGTGGACGGGCGTTGGCAACTGCAGGCCCGCAACGGGCGTGCCCCGCTGCTGGTGGGCAATGGTGCGGGCGCCTGGCGCCTGTGGTCGGAGGAGCCTGGGCGATGGAGCCGGTTGCAGCTGTTCCGGCGCCTGGGGTTGACCCGGTACCCGCTGGCGGATGAAGACATCGAGCAGGTATTGCTGGCCACCGATACTCGCGAGGAGCACCTGCGAGCGATGCACCTGCGCGGCGAAGCGCCGGATGCACTGATGCGCGACTGCACCCGCCGTGCCGCGCTGGACGGCCGTATCCGGCGCATGGTCGCGCGCTTGCGCAGCGGCCAACAGGCCGAAGACAGCACCGTACGCACCCATGCCGAGCATTTGCCGGGCGGGCATGGCTTGAACGATCAGCAACTGGCGGAGCTGGCGTGGCAGCAGCGCCGGGCGTTGTTCGAGCGCCTCTATCACGCCAGCCAGGACAGCCAGACACCACTGGTGGCGGCACTGCTGCGCGCTTTCCCGGGGTTACCCACCGGTATCGCCCAGGAGCTGCTCGAGCAGGTAAGCGCGGTACAGCGCCAGCGGCTGGCCGACACTGGGCGGGTGCCCTTGGCCCTGGCCGAGGCCGCGGCGCAGGCATTGCGAAGGGTTCGGCTGGCAAGGGTGTACGAGGGTTTGTATTTCGATACCCCGCAAACCCTGGACCACGCCCGGGCTGCACTGGGTTTGCTGGCGCATTTGCCCGGTATGCCGAGCGACCTTGGAGTGCGGCTGTATGACGGCCTGCAGGCAAAGGCTCCGTTGGCGCAGAGTGCGCCGAGCGCTGCGCGGCAGTTCGAACTGGTATTCGGGGCAGGTGGTTTCCGGTTGTTCGATGGTCGGCGGCAGGCGCTCACGGACCAGCCTGGAGAGTTGTTCGAAAACCTCGCAGCGGCATTCTCCGATGAAGATCGCAACGCTGTGGGTGTGGGCGAGCCGTTTGCGCACACCCTGCGGGTATTGCTGGGGCGGCTGGCTGCCAGCAACCGGAGCCGGCTTGAAGGCGTGCTCGGCATGGGCCCCCCGAAGGGCTGGTTCAGGCCACCCCAGCGCCTGGCGGACGGGCGCCTGGGTTATCCATTGAGCGGTCGCGGCGCCGGTCGCGGTCGGCCGCCGGCGCTTTACGCCATGGTTCGCGCGTTGTACC
This sequence comes from Pseudomonas xanthosomatis, assembly GCF_019139835.1. Classification (NCBI taxonomy): domain Bacteria; kingdom Pseudomonadati; phylum Pseudomonadota; class Gammaproteobacteria; order Pseudomonadales; family Pseudomonadaceae; genus Pseudomonas; species Pseudomonas xanthosomatis. The sequence goes on from NZ_CP077075.1 coordinate 3,314,145, forward strand.
CGTTGTATGCAGACCTGGAGATCGAACATTGGGCGCGCCGTGCCCGAGAAGCGGGCCAGAACGTGGAAGTGGAGTTAGTGCGCCTGGCCGGTGAACTGTCGGTCTTGCACAGCACCCTGCGCGATTGGGCCGGTGTTGCCACCAGCGACATCGAACGCAATGACCGGCAGCATTTCGGGGAAGCGCTGGTACGCAGCTGGCAGCGCATGGGGCCGCGGATCATTGATAGTCGTGTGGACGTGGTGGGCTACCGGCTGAGCTTGCTGGGCATCAGCCTGGAGTCGCTGCCGGACCTGCCCGAGGTGATCAGCTTCGCCCATGTACATGAGCTGTCATTCCGCGGCATGGGCCTGCGCCAGGTATCGCGGGGCTTCTTGCGGGCGTTCCCCGGCGTGCGTGAACTGGAGCTCAGCAGCAACCGGCTGGTCAGCCTGCCCGAGGGGCTCGAGCGGCTGGCCGAGTTGACCGAGCTGCAACTGTATGACAACCAGATCGTCCTCGACTCGGCCCAGGTGAGCATGCTGGAAGGCTGCGTGAGACTGCGGTGCCTGAACCTCTCGTTCAACCCGCTGGGGCGCACGTTCTCGGTACTGCGCATGAGCCGGCTACGCCACCTCAACCTGCGGGCATCTCGGTTGCCGAGTATACCGCCGGCCTTGCTGGGCCGGCTGGAGCTTGCCATCGCCGATCTGCGCGAAAACCACATCACCACCTTGCCCGAGCGCTTTTTCCAGACCCCGCTGTGGATCACCAGCTCGATCCTGCTGGAGCAGAACCCGTTAAATACCGAGACCTCGCTGCGGTTCGAGCAATATATGCGCACCCACTGGGGTGGCAACCTCGGCGCAGGGGCCGCGCCAGAATCGGCACGCCAGGGTTGGTTGCGGGCAATGGGGGATGCCGCACGGGCCGAGCAAGGCGGTGATTGGGATGCGCTGGAGGCAGAGGAAGGTTCTGGCGATTTCATGGGCCTGCTTGGCAGGTTGCAGGACACCAGCGATTTTCGCCGGCGGCCGGCGGCGCTGGCTGAAAGGGTGTTCTGCATGCTCGATGCCATGCGCGCCCACACCTCGCTGCGCGAGGCGCTTTTCGAGCAGGCCCGCCAGGTACTCACCTGCCAGGACAGCGCGGCCTTGAGTTTCAGCAACCTGGAGCTGCGCATGCTGGTGTGGCAGGCACAGGCCGATGCGGGTACGGGCGGCGAGCAAGCGGCACTGTTGCACCTGGGCCGGCAGTTGTGGCGACTGGACCGGGTACAGGCGATCGCCCTCGAGGATATTGCGGCGCGCCAAGCCGAGGGGCGTGATGCCGACCAGATCGAAGTGGTGCTGGCCTACCGCATCGGCCTGCGTGAGTCACTGGACTTGCCGGCGCAACCTGGCGACATGACCTTCGCCGAGGTGGCCAATGTGGGCGCAGAGCAGCTTGAGCAGGCCAGGGCCCAGGTACTGGCTGCGCAAACGCCTGAGCGGCTGGCTGAGTCGCTGGTCGACCGGGAGTTCTGGCAGACCTGGCTGGAGCGCAGCCAGGCCGAACCGCTGGCCGCCCTCGACGAGCCGTATCAGCAACGCCTGGAGGCGTTGCTGGAGCAGGCACAGGACGGGCCGGGCGGGGAGGGGGAGGCGATGGAGCGAATGAACAGTGTGCGTGATGAGCGCGAGGCGGCGCGGCGTGCTTTGATGCTGCAGATGACTTTGCGGGTGTTGGGGGAGGGGGTGGATAAGGGGTAGCGCTTTCAAAATGTTCGCGTCAGGGCTGCAAGGTGTTCGCCACAACCTTTGCAGCGCCTGTATGCCCTGACGCGCTCTCCTTCAAAGCCTCCCTGGGAGAGAAATCACCCGCGCCCAGGAACCGCCCGGCATTACGATGATCTCACCACCCAACCGCGCAAATCCTTACCTAATGTGACAATGGCCAAGGGTGGCAATGTGCCGCTGGCCATTGCCAGCAAAGGCTTGGGCTATGCTCAAACCAGCCGCGCCTGGCCTTGGTCTGGACACCGCAAGTTACCTTTGCGCGCAGTATCGGCCTGGCCCGGTGGTTTAGGCTCGCGTGCCGGACTTTTCGCACAAGTCCGTAGTCTTGAGAATCGACAAGGAGATGCCCATGCTCGTCAGGTCACTGACCCTCGCCACCCTGTTTGCCTTCGCCGGCCCCTTGCTTGCCGCCGACAGCGATGCGCCCCTGGCCAAGGAGCTGGGCAAGGCACGGCCACTGGTGGTGATTGCGCCCAGCAGTGCCGACCCGACCCTGCGCGGCCTGGAAGATGCCTTGAAGGACCCGGCCACCCAGGCCGGTTTCAAGCAGCGCGGGCTGGTGCTGTACAGCGTGGCGCAGATGATGGGCAAGCGCGAAGACAAGAACCTCGAGCAGCAGACCACCATGGCCCTGATCCGCGAACTCAAGCTGGGCGCCAGCAAGGGTACCAAGGTGATCCTGGTGGGCAAGGATGGCGAACGCCACGTGCTCAAGGATGACGACAGCGGCAGCAAGCTCGACCCCCAGGCTATCTTCAAGGCGGTGGATGAACTACCTGCCAGCGAGCAGGCGGTCACTGCGCCTGAGCCAGTGGCTGCGGCGCCTGCCGAACCCAAGGCCAAGGACAGCAAGCCGGCCAAGCCCGCCAAACCTGCGGCACCGCCCAAGCCACTGGACGACTGAACCCGTCTGTTGCGGCCTTTTGCCTCGGGCATGGGCCGCTTCGTGTATCCCACTGTATCTGCCCGTCGCAACGACCAGCTTGCATACAAAACCCCGCCCGCCGCGATACACCCGCGACACACCGCCTTGGCTCAATAGCCCCACTTTCAACCCAAGTGGAGCGACACCATGAAAACTTCCAACAAGACTCTCGGCCTGCTCGGCGCCACCCTGTTCGGCGGCATGCTGCTGGGCAACAGTGCTTTCGCGGTCGAACCCCTGAGCCAGGGCTACCAGTTGGCGGCCGCCAAGACCACCGGCGAGGGCAAGTGCGGCGAGGGCAAGTGTGGTGCCAGTGGCAAGGCCACCCAGGCCGAAGGCAAGTGTGGCGAGGGTAAGTGTGGTGCCAGTGGCAAGGCGGGCGGCGAAGGCAAGTGTGGTGAGGGCAAGTGTGGCGATGCCTCGTTCTCGCGGACCGACACCAACCACGACGGCAAGGTCTCGCGGGAGGAGTTCCTTGCCGTGGCCAAGGACCGCGCTGGCGACTTCGACAAGATCGACAGCAACCACGACGGCTTCATTTCCGAGCAGGAGGCCCATGACCACCTGGCGGCGGTCTACAAGGCCAATGGCAAGCCAATGCCTGCCGGGCTGTTCAGCCACCTGAGCAACTGAGCCCGGTCGCCGGGCCCGCTCGCAACCACTTCACCGTGGAAGCGGGCTTGCCCGGCGATGCGGCCTGTGCCCTGACGGAGCATTCTCCATGACCCCACCCCCCCTTAATACAGGGCTCGGCCTGCGCCGTGGCCTGCTGCCCGAACTGCTGGCCCTGGAGCCGGGCACCCTGGACTTTCTCGAGTGCGCCCCGGAAAACTGGATTGGCGTCGGTGGTGCCTACGGCCAGGCGCTTGGGCAACTGGCCGAGCGTTTCGCCATCAGTTGCCATGGCCTGTCGCTGTCCCTCGGCGGCACCGCGCCACTGGACCAGACCCTGCTGGCCCGCACCCGGCGGTTTGTCGAGCGCTACCAGGTGCGCCTGTACAGCGAGCACCTGAGCTACTGCAGCGACGATGGCCACCTTTACGACCTGATGCCGATCCCCTTTACAGATGAAGCCGTACAGCATGTGGCAGCGCGCATTCGCCAGGCACAGGACCTGCTTGGCCGGCGCATCGCGGTGGAGAACATCAGCTACTACGCCGCGCCTTACCAGGCCATGAGCGAGTTGGCGTTCATTCGCGCGGTGCTCGACGAGGCCGATTGCGACCTGCTGCTGGACGTCAACAATGTGTTCGTCAACGCCTGCAACCATGGCTACGACGCCGAAGCCTTCCTGCAGGCGCTACCCCGGGAACGGGTGGCTGGCATGCATGTGGCCGGGCACTACGATGAAGCGCCAGACCTGAAAGTCGATACCCATGGCGCCCCGGTCAAGGACGCCGTATGGGCGCTGTATGCCCAGGCATGCCGGCGTTTCGGCGTGCAGCCCACGGTGCTCGAACGTGATTTCAACTACCCGCCGCTGGCCGAACTGCTGGCAGAGACCGCGCATATCCGCGCCCTGCAAGCACGCCATGGAGTGCCTTGCCATGCCTGAGGCCCTGCGCGAACAACAGTTCACCTTTGCCCGGCATTTGCGCGACCCGCTCGCCAACCCACCCCCCCCCGGCATCGAGGCGCGGCGCTTGAAGGTGTACCGCGAGCTGTTCTACGGCGCCATCGAAGGCCTGCTGGCCGGCAGTTTCCCGGTGCTGCGACGCACCCTGGGGGAGCCACGCTGGCACGCGCGAGTACAGGATTTTTACGCCAGCTATCGCAGCCAGACCCCGCTGTTCACCGAGTTGGCCGAGGCGTTCATCGACTACCTGCAAGGCATCGAACTCGATGCGCCGTGGCAGCTGGAACTGGCGCATTACGAATGGATAGAAGCGCAACTGTACCTGAGCGATGCCCAGGACCCGGCCCACGACCCGGCGGGCGACCTGCTGGACGGCGAGCCGTTGCTATCGTGCGTGGCCAGGGTGCTGGCCTACCGTTGGCCGGTGGAGCGTATCGGGCCGGACTATCAGCCTGAAGAGCCGGCCGAGGCTCCGACCTTGCTGATGGTCTACCGCGATGCCGACCTGCAGGTGCGCTTTGCGCGAATCGCGCCGCTGGCCTGGCAGTTGCTGGTGGGCCTGCCCGGTACCGGGCGCGAGCGTTTGCGGGCGCTGGGCAAAGATGAGGTGCAGCGCCAGGGGCTGGCGCTGCTTGAGGATTTGCGCAGGCAGGGGATTATCGTCGGTACCCGGCCATGTCAATGATCGGTGGGGGCAGTTGTCTTGTGCTGGCTGTATCGGCCTCATCGCCGGTGCGCCCACGCTGACAGGCCCACGCTCACGCCGCTGTCCGCTCACCTTCGAGCTGCACCTCGGCTTTTTTAGCCGGCTTCAGGCGCGACACGGCAACCAGCACCAGCACCAGCCCGACCACCTGATACAGCGAAATCTCCTCGCTGAGAATCGCCCAGGATGCCAGCACCGTCAGTACCGGCCCCAGGTTACCCACCGCCGCGGTATGGGTCGGCCCCATGCGCTGGATCGCCAGCGCCACCCAGTAAATCGGCAGCACCGTCGAGAACAGGGCCATCAGCCCGGCGTTCCACCACACGGCGCCAGGCAGTTGCAGCAGGGGCGCGATATCCGCCACCAGCAGGTAATGGGCCAGCACCATCAGTGAAGACGCCGTGCCGCACAGCCCGGCCAGGCGCATCGAGCCCATGCGCTTGAGCATCATGCCGGTGCCCGAGTAGTACAACGCGTAGGTCACCGCACTGGCGAACACCCACAGCGAGCCCGCCAGCACCTGGCTGCCCACGCTTGCCACGCTGATGTCATGCACAAAAGCGATGCCCAGCCCCACGTAGCACACGCCCATGGCCGCCAGCGTACGCAGGGTGGGGCGCTCGCGCTGCACCACGGCCTGGATGATCAGCACCAGGGTCGGGTAGGTGAACAGGATCAGCCGTTCGAGCCCGGCACTGATGTACTGCAAACCATAAAAGTCGAACAGGCTGGCCAGGTAGTAGCCGAACAAACCCAGCACCGCCACCCGCAGGCCATCGCCCAGGGTCAGTGGCGCGCCACCCTGGCTGCGGCTGGCCCATACCAGCCACAGGAACAGCGGCAGCGACAGCGCCATGCGCAGTGCCAGCAGGCTGATGGCGTCCACCGGGCCTGCGGCATAGGCGAGCTTGACGAAGATGGCCTTGAAGCTGAAACCCAGTGCCGCCAGCACGGCATACAAGCTGCCATTGGCGAGGGCGCGGTGTAACGGGGCGGGCAGGGCGGTCATGGTCGATCCGTAACAAGATGAGTCGTGGCTTATTCTGCGCAGAACGCCAAGCCGCTAGAATCGCTTTTTATCGAATATGGCGTTCTGATTTGGAGAAACCCTGTAATGCATTTCGACCTGCCCGACCTGCGCCTGCTGGCCGCCATCGCCGCCACCGGCAGCCTGAGCAAGGCCGCTGCCACCTTTCCGGTGGCGGTATCGGCGGCCAGCACCCGGCTGCGCCTGTTCGAGCAGCGCTGTGGCCTGACCCTGTTCACCCGCAGGGCCGATGGCATGCAACTGACCCCGGCCGGGCGGCTGGTACTGGAGTCGGCGCGCGGGGTGCTGAGCGAGTCGCAAAAACTGCAGGACACGCTCAAGGAACTGGCCGGCCAGCGCCGCATTACCCTGCACCTGGCGGCCTCCACGGTGACCAACAGCACCCTGCTGCCAGCGGTGCTCGGGCCATTTTTAGCGGATTACCCCGAAGTCGACCTGCAACTGGTGGAGCACAAGAGCGTCGATGTGCTGCGGGTGGTGCTGGCCGGCGACTGTGAGATCGGCGTGTACGACGGCAACCTGATCGACAACGGCCTGGTGTCGTTGCCGTTTCGCACCGAGCGCCTGGTGTTGCTGGTGCCGGCCGACCATGCCCTGGCCGGGCGCGGGCAAATGCGCCTGGCCGATGCCTTGGGCCATGCCTTCGTGTGCCTGCCCTACGAGCGGGCCATGCAGCGTTTTGTCGAGGAGCTGGCGATGAACCTGGCCATGCCGCTGAAGGTACGGGTGCGCGCACCCAGTTTCGAGGCCATCGCGCAGCTGGTGGGGCAGCGCGCCGGCATCGCCATGCTGCCGGAGACCGCGGCGCTGCGTGCCGAGCAGGAGCTTGCGGTACGCCGGGTCGCGTTGGATGAGCGCTGGGCAACCCTGGAGCTGCGCATCTGTTTTCGCGGTTGGGAGGCACTGAGTTCCCACGGCCGGCAACTGGTGGGCTTTCTGTCCGGGCAGTGAGGCGGGCCGGTGGATTTGCCGGCATTCCCCGGTAGACTGTCGCCTCCGGCTATTCGTATGGGGTGATGCGTATTTAAAATGCCATCATATGGATATCATTGTGCCCGGCGCAAATCCCCCTCCAGCGCTTACAATCACAGTTAGCACCAAAAGATACAGGCAGCTTTTTCCATGGCGTTCGACGCGTCCACCCTCCTTACCCTCACCATCGCGCTGGCGGCCGCTTCTGCTTTGTACCTGGCCGTCGAATGGCGCAGCGTGCGCGAGTCTTCGCTGCTGTGCTGGAGCCTCGGTTTCGCCATTATCAGCATCGGCTCTTCCCTGGCGCTGCTACGCAGCAGCGGCTACCTGTTCATTGGTATCTGGTTCGCCAACGGCGGCTTGATCACCGCCCACTGGCTGTTCCTGCTGGGGGTGGCGCGCTTTACCGAAACGCGTTTGTCACGGGCCTGGTTGCTGGCGGTTCCGGTATGGCTCGGCATGCTGCTGTTGCCGGGCTGGCCGTTGTGGTCGAAAACCCTTCTGGTGGTGCAATCATTGTTGATCGCGCTGTTCACCTTGCAGGCCAGCTGGCTGTTGCGGCCCCACGGCAAGTCGCTGGGTGTCGGGGCTGCTCAGTTGCGTGTCATCTTGCTGCTGCATGGGCTGTTTTACCTGTGCAAGACCGTGCCGGCGCTGGTTTCTGGCACGCTGATCGACCTGGCCGCGTTTCGTGGCCTGATCATCCAGGTGTCGCTGGTGGAGGGGGCCATGGCGATCATGTTGATCGCCCTGTCGATGACCGGCACGGTGCGCAACCGCCGCGAGGAGCGTATCGAACGCCTGGCGGCCCGTGACCCGCTGACGGCGTTGTATAACCGCCGGGCCCTGGAAGTGCGGGCGCCGCACGTGTTTGCCACGGTGGCAACGGGTAACCCTGGGGCTTTGCTGCTGATCGATATCGACCATTTCAAGCTGGTCAACGACTACCACGGCCATGCTGCGGGCGACCGGCTGCTGGTTGCCCTGAGCGAGATGATCCGTGCGCTGCTGCCGGAGCGGGCGATTGCTGCGCGCCTGGGGGGCGATGAGTTCGTGATTCTTTTGGGTGGTGCTTCGCGGGGGCAGATAGAGGCGTTGGCTGCGGCCTTGCGTCAGCAGTTTCAGCATGCGGCGGCGCAAACCTGCGCTACGCCTCAGGCGGTGACCTTGAGCATTGGCGCCAACCTGTTTGACCGGCCGCCGGCTAGCCTGGCGGCGCTGTTGGAGCAGGGGGATGTGTTGCTTTATGCGTCCAAGCGTAGTGGGCGTAATAGCCTGCAGTTGGTGGATGGGTCGCGTAGTACGGCTTGAGGTGTTTGGTTTTTTGGCTTGGGTGATGGTTGGTATTTGTGAACTAAGATTGGTTGTTGGTTGTTTGTTGGTTTTGAAAGTTGTATGCGCATTCATTATTTGTAGTGACGCTTATTCACCTTTCCGCCCTTACGGCGGCTTACTTTTGTCTTGTCAAAAGTAAGCAAAACCGCTCGCTCCCATCATCCGGCCCCTGCGCTTCGCTCCGGGGTTCCCTCACTCCGGGCTTGCTCCGGGGGTACGCGCCGACGGGCCGTCCCTGGCCCGATCGGCGCTCGACCGGCATCCATGCCGGTCGCCCCCCTACGCAATCCCTGCGTTCGGCCTCCTGAAGTCGCGAAGTTAGTGGCGGCGCCTGGGCTGGCGCAGCTAACCGCTAGTTGCCACCGTGGGACCTCAGGATTGAATCGCGGGGCAAGCCCGCTCCCACGTGGTTCAGCGAGCGCAGTTCTAACGTGGGAGCGGGCTTGCCCCGCGATTGCGTCAGAACAAACAACACATCAATAACAATCAAACCAACATCCCGGCTGTTGATCTTGCTGTTGATCTTGCTGTTGATCTTGCTGTTGATCTTGCTGTTGATCTTGCTTCTAAGCGCGCGATAGCCCAGGCAACACAAATCGCGACTTCAGGAGGCCGAGCGTAGGGATTGCGTAGGAGGGCGACCGGCATGGATGCCGGTCGAGCGCCGATCGGGCCAGGGACGGCCCGTCGGCGCGTACCTCCGGAGCAAGCCCGGAGCGAGGGAACCCCCGAAGCGCAGCGTAGGGGGCCGGATGATAGGAGCAGGGATTTTTTGGTGACTTTTTGATCCTTCAAAAAGTTACCCGCCGTAAGGGCGGAAAGGTGACGAAAAGCCGCTATCGTCAACGAATGCGGATACATCTCCCAAAGCAATCACCCTAAAGCCCCAAACCCAAACCCAAACCCAAACCCAAACCCAAACCCAAACCCAAACCCCAGCTATTCCACCCCCTCAACCACCCCCCGGTCCTCCCCCAGAAACCCACCACTCTGGTGCTGCCACAACCGCGCATAGGCCCCATTGCGCGCCAACAACTGCGCATGGGTACCTTGCTCGATGATCCGCCCCTCATCCATGACGATCAGCCGGTCCATGGCCGCAATGGTCGACAACCGGTGGGCAATGGCGATCACCGTCTTGCCCTGCATCATTTCATCCAGGCTCTCCTGGATCGCCACCTCCACCTCCGAGTCCAGCGCACTGGTAGCCTCGTCCAGCAGCAGAATCGGTGCGTTCTTGAGCATCACCCGGGCAATGGCGATGCGCTGGCGCTGGCCACCCGACAGCTTGATACCACGCTCACCCACCAAGGTGTCGTAGCCGCTGTGGCCCTGCTTGTCGCTGAGCTGGCTGATGAAACCATCAGCCTGGGCGTTGGCGGCGGCGCGGCGGATCTGCTCCTCGCTGGCGTCCGGGCGGCCATAGGCGATGTTGTCGCGGATCGAACGGTGCAGCAGCGAGGTGTCCTGGGTGACCATGCCGATCACGCTGCGCAGGCTGTCCTGGGTGACCTCGGCGATGTTCTGCCCGTCGATGCGGATGCTGCCGCTGTCCACGTCATAAAAACGCAGCAGCAGGTTGATCAAGGTCGACTTGCCCGCGCCGGAGCGGCCCACCAGGCCAACCTTCTCACCGGCGCGAATCTCCAGGCTCAGGCCATCGAGCACCTGACGCTCGCCGTTGTAGTTGAACCGCACCTGGTCAAAACTCACCGCGCCGCCGCGGGTTTGCAGCACGCCGGCGTTCGGCGCGTCCTGCACCTTGGGGCCACGGGTCAGGGTCTGCATGCCGTCCTGCACGGTGCCGATGCTTTCGAACAGCGACGTCATCTGCCACATGATCCAGTGCGACATGCCGTTGATACGCAGGGCCATGGCGGTGATCGCCGCCACCGCACCGGTACCGACCTCGCCCAGGTGCCAGAGCCACAGGGCATAGCCCCCGGCACCCATGATCAGCCCCACCACCAGCGCCTGGTTGACGATTTCGAACTGGCTGACCAGGCGCATCTGGCGAAACCCGGTGAGCTTGAAGTCTTCCATGGCCGCGCGGGCGAAATGCGCCTCGCGCCTGGAGTGCGAGAACAGCTTTACCGTGGTGATGTTGGTGTAGGCGTCCGATACCCGCCCGGTCATCGACGAACGCGCGTGTGCCTGTTCCTGGCCCACCTGGCCAAGGCGTGGCACGAAGTACCACATGGCCAGGCCGAACAGCACGATCCAGGCCACGAACGGCAGCATCAGCTTGAGCGCAAAACCGCCCGCCAGGGCGATGATGGCGATGAAGTACACGCCGATGCCGGGGATGATTTCAATCAGGGTGAAGAGCACTTCGCGCACCGCCAGGGCGGTCTGCATCACCTTGGTGGTGACCCGCCCGGAAAACTCGTCCGAGAAGAACGACAGGCTCTGGCGCAGCATCAACCGGTGGAAGTCCCAGCGCAGGCGCAGCGGCAGGTTGATCGCCAGCACCTGGTGTTGAACCATGGTACGCAACGCCACCAGGCCGACACTGGCCAGCAGCACGATACCGATGCTCCACAGTGCGCGAAGCTCCTGGGCACTGGCATCGCCGCCGGCCTGCCAGGTGGACAGCAGGTCGACCACCTGGCCCAGTATGGCGAACAGCCAGGCTTCGTAGATCGAGACTCCTGCGCTGAGCAGGGCGAATGCCAGGATGTAGCCGCGGGCGCCGCGGGTGCAGGCCCACATGAAACGCAGCAGGCCCATGGGCGGCGGTGGCGCCTCATCGGGCGGGAAGGGGTCGAGCCGGCGTTCGAAGGCACGCAGCATGGGGTCTCCGGAAAATCAGTGAACACTTGCCGGCGCCTGGGTTGGCCAGGGGTACGGCGTTGCTACGAACCATACAGCACTGCTGCACTTTTTGCGGGCGTGCCGGTGGATTGCATCGGCACGCCTGGCCCCAAGCCGTGAAAACTCTGATGTCGCACCCCGTCACTCAGGACGTCGTAATCAGACAACCACACGTCTCAGCCAATCTGCTCGGCCCACCGCCAAATCCGAATAATTGATTCATCGGTCAACCCTGCGCCAAGGGCGGCCCGACGCGGTACAACGAGTAAGCAGCCTCGCCTCACAATTCCAACGCTGCGGCGCCCCGTGCCCCGGACTACCGGCACGATATAACTACAGCCCTAAAACCCAATAGCACGCGCCTGGCCGGCCACGGCATGGTTGCGCGCGCTTTTGTGAGACTTGACTGCCATGATCGCTACCTCCGTTTCAGCCGCCGATACGTCGAGCGGCCATCGCAATGCATTACTCGTTGCCCACATCGCCGCGGTGCTGTTCGGCCTCACCGGCATCCTTGGCCACCTGATCCAGGCCGACGCCAGCCTGATCACCTTCGGCCGCGCCACCTTCGCCTTCATCGCCCTGGGCTTCGTCGCCGGGCTCAAGGGCACCCGCCTGCTCGATGCGCTCAAGTGGCGCAACCTGCCCGTGCTGCTGGTGACCGGCGGCCTGCTGGCCGCGCACTGGCTGGCCTTCTTCGTGGCGGTCAAGGTCGGTGGCGTGGCGGTGGCCACCCTCGGTTTTGCCAGCTTCCCGGCGTTCATCGCGCTGATCGACATGACCGTGTTCCGCGAGCGTATCGGTGCGGTCGAGGCCGGCTTGCTGGGCATGGTCACTGCCGGCCTGGTACTGGTGGTGCCATCCTTCGACCTGCTCGACAGCGGCACCGTCGGCCTGCTCTGGGGTCTGGCCTCGGGCCTGTCGTTCGCCTTGCTGGCTGTTGCCAACCGCCGCCGCCCGGCGGGCATGAACGCCATGCAGGTGTCGTTCTGGCAGAACGTGGTGGTGGCCATCGTGGTTGCGCCGCTTGCCTTCAGTCACCTGGGCAGCAGCAGCCTGAGCACCTCGGACTGGGTCAACCTGACGTTGCTCGGGGTGTTCTGCACCGGCCTTTCGCAGTTCCTCTTCGTCAAGAGCCTGGACGGCCTGCAAGCGCGTACTGCAGGCATGATCATCGCCCTGGAGCCGGTCTACGCCATCGCCTGCGCCTGGTGGCTGTTCGGCGAGCAGCCTTCGCTGCATGGCCGCAGGTGCGGCGCTGATCGTGCTGGCAACCATCTTCTGCGCCTGGCGCAAGGCGCCGACGCACTGACTGCGTCTGGTACCCCTCTGTAGGAGCCGGCTTGCCGGCGATGGGGCCGGCTCAGCCCTTGAGCCCGGCCACCACTTCGGCCGCAGTGGTCACCTGGCCGAAGTGGTGCTGCCACAGCTCGATGCCCAGCTTGCCCGAACGGTCCAGCGACGAGCCCATGGTCAGGTCGGTGACCAGCGTCGGGCATAGCCCGGCATCGAACAGCGCAAAGCCTGCGGCCAGCACGCAGGTTTCTGTCTGCAGCCCGCACACCAGCACGCGTTCCACGTTCAGGCTCTTGAGGTAGGCGAGGGTTTCGGCGGTCTGGCCATAGCCGTGCTTGACGAACACCTTGTCGGCCTCGACCAGCGCCACGTCTTCACCGGCCGGGTGCCAGCCGAGCTGGCGCTGGAACGGCGTGACCTGCTCGTCGTGCAGCTCGATGGAAGCCACGGTGGGGATATGCGCCGACAGGGCGCGGATGCCATCCACCAGTTTTTCCGAAGGGCTGAAGGTGGATTGCACGTCGACGATGAGCAGGGCTTGGCGCATGGCGGGGAGGCGGGTCCGGAGGGGCAGGGGCGCCGAGTATACCGGACTCGCCCAACGGCGCCGCCGATCCTTTTAGCCGGCTTGCCGGCGATAGGGCCGGCAAACGCGACATCATCTCAAGCCTTGTAGCGCCAGCGCTGGCCAATCGCCGGCAAGCCGGCTCCTACAAGGGCCCTTCAGGCCGCCAACCGTCCGCTGGCAATCGCCTCCGACGCCGCCAGCATCGCCCGCAACAACACCGCACAACCGGCGGCCAGGTCCGCAGGCGCGGCATTCTCGATTTCGTTATGGCTGATGCCACCCTCGCACGGCACGAAGATCATCCCCGCCGGGCCCAACTCGGCAAGGAAGATCGCGTCATGCCCCGCACCGCTGACGATATCCATGTGCGCCAGGCCCAGGTTGCGCGCCGAATCACGCACCGCATCCACGCAGCCACGGTCGAAGTACAGCGCCGGGAAGTCAGCAGTGGGGACCAGCTCGTAACTCAAGCCATGTTTGGCCACTGTGGCCTCGATCACCGCACGCACCTCGGCGATCATCGCATCCAGCTGCGCACCTTCAAGGTGGCGAAAATCCAAAGTCATGCGCACCTCGCCCGGGATCACGTTGCGCGAGCCTGGGTAAGCCTGCAGGCAGCCGACCGTGCCGCAGGCATGGGGCTGGTGGGCGAGGGCGGTGCGGTTGACCGCCTCGACCACCGCCGCAGCGCCCACCAGGGCGTCCTTGCGCAGGTGCATCGGGGTGGGGCCGGCGTGGGCCTCGACGCCGCGCAGGGTCAGGTCGAACCACTTCTGGCCAAGGGCGCCGAGCACCACGCCGATGGTCTTGTGCTGGTCCTCGAGGATCGGGCCCTGCTCGATATGCGCCTCGAAGTAGGCACCCACCGGGTGGCCGAGCACCGGACGTTCACCGGCATAACCTATGCCGTTCAAAGCCTCGCCCACACTGACGCCCTGGGCGTCGCGCTTGGCCAGGGTTTCGGCCAGGGTGAACTTGCCGGCGAATACCCCCGAGCCCATCATGCACGGCGCAAAGCGCGAGCCTTCCTCGTTGGTCCACACCACCACCTCCAGCGGCGCCTCGGTTTCCACGCCCAGGTCGTTGAGGGTGCGCAGCACTTCAAGCCCGGCCATCACGCCGAAGCAGCCATCGAACTTGCCGCCGGTGGGCTGGGTGTCGATGTGGCTGCCGGTCATCACCGGCGGCAGCTTGGGGTTGCGCCCCGGGCGGCGGGCAAAGATGTTGCCCACCCCGTCGACGCTCACGCTGCAGCCGGCGGCTTGGCACCATTGCGCGAACAGGTCGCGGGCCTGGCGGTCGAGGTCGGTGAGGGCCAGGCGGCACACGCCGCCCTTGGCTGTGGCGCCGAGCTGGGCAAGGTCCATCAGCGACTGCCACAGGCGTGCGCTGTCGACGTGGTGCTGGGTGGATTGCAGGATTTGTTTGGCGGGCGTGGTCATGGGTGTCTCCTCAGGCTTGTTTTTGTCAGGCAGCAACGGGGGCTCATGGCAACGGCTTAGCCAACCGCGCCGGGCCGCGCAAGGCCACAGCGCCCAGGGCGTAGTACAGTCCGCCGCCCAGCAACGAGCCGGTGAACCAGCCGTAGTCGTAGAACCAGCTGAAGCGGCTGTTGCCGATGGCCAGCACGGTCAGGGCCACCGGGATGGCGAAGGCGATGAAACCTGCGCGGTTCCACGCCGGGTACACGTCGTCGCGGTACAGCCCGGCCAGGTCCAGCTGCTGGCGGCGCACCAGGAAGTAGTCCACCACCATGATCCCGGCGATCGGCCCGAGCAGGCTGGAATAGCCCAGCAGCCAGTTTGAGTAGACCGTCTCCAGGCTTACGTCCGAGACAATCCAGCCAAGCTTCTTGAGCAATTCGTGGGCCATCAGCGCCAGGCCGATCAACCCGGTCAGCCACACCGCGCGGCTGCGCCCGATCAGGCGCGGGGCGATGTTCTGGAAGTCGTTGGTGGGCGACACGATGTTGGCGGCGGTGTTGGTCGATAGCGTAGCCACGATGATCAGCGCCATGGCCAGCGCCACCCAGCCAGGGCTTTGGATATGGCCGATCAGGCTGACCGGGTCGGACACCGTCTCGCCCACCAGCGAGGCGGAGGCGGCGGTCATGATCACCCCCAGCGAGGCGAACAGGAACATGGTCAGCGGCAGGCCGAAAATCTGCCCGAGTATCTGGTCCTTCTGGCTTTTTGCGTAGCGGCTGAAGTCGGGGATGTTCAGCGACAGGGTGGCCCAGAAGCCGACCATGGCGGTGAGCCCTGCGCAGAAGTAACCGACCACGCTGGCCCCCTCGGGGCGCTTGGGCGGTTGGGCCAGCAGCTCGCTCATCGACATGTGCGGCAGCGCCCAGAACAGCAGGCCGAAGCCAACCGCCACCAGCAACGGCGCCGACAGCGTTTCCAGCCACTTGATCGACTCGGCACCGCGCAGTACCACCCACAGGTTCAATGCCCAGAACAGCATGAAACCGATCACCTCACCGGTGCCGCCCAGGGCCTTCCAGCCCTCGAACAGCGAGCCGAGGAACAGGTGGATGGCCAGCCCGCCGAACATCGTCTGGATGCCGAACCAGCCGCATGCCACCACCGCGCGAATCAGGCACGGCACGTTGGAGCCAAGAATGCCGAACGAAGAACGCAACAGCACCGGGAAGGGAATGCCGTACTTGGTGCCGGGGAAGGCGTTGAGGGTCAGCGGAATCAGCACGATCAGGTTGGCCAGCAAAATCGCCAGCAGCGCCTCGCCCACGCTCAGGCCGAAGTAGGCCGTCAGCACACCGCCAAGGGTGTAGGTGGGCACGCAGATGGACATGCCCACCCACAGCGCGGTGATGTGCCACTTGTTCCAGGTGCGCTGGTGCACCTTGGTGGGGGCGATGTCGTGGTTGTAGCGGGGGCTGTCGAGCACGTCGCTGGCCGCTTCGAGCTCGTACAGGCCGTGCTGCTCGATCACTTTCGATCTGCTCTGTTGCATGGGGCTCTCCAGGTTTTTCTTGTCGTTGTCGCTCATCGGGCTATGCGATGGCCGGAGTACACACACCACCAGTACTGCACCTGCGGCCCGGCCATGGCGGCTGGCCTGGGCCTTCAACAAACGTGCCGGGTTGGCCGCGGCCAGCCCGGCGGGCTGCCGCCGGCTGCAGGTAACTCACTGACTTGCAAATGCATTCAGCTGTGCAGGCAAGCAATACGGATCACGGGCCGTGTGCGTTGTCTTGCCGGCGGGCCCCACGCACCGTGGTTCAAAGCGGTGCGGCCTGGAAAACATCGGGCGCGGCCTGCGCCATCCTGCCGGTTTCAAACAGCTGAATTTGCGTAGAAAATCTTGACCAATTTGGCTTCCTGTCAAGTGCGTCAAAATGGTGAGGGGCTGCATCGTTTTGGTGATTTGTTTAAATAATCTTTAAAAATCAGTTATTTAATGACTTTGTAATTTGCTTATATTTTTTCTTGATCAATGCAGAATCAGCTACTAGCCTCGAATCTTGTCAAGTCTGACAGGATTGGTTCGAGCCTTCAGGCACTGGCGTAAAAATTCCAAGAACCGGCCAATAGACCGGTCAGCCTGCGAGGAAGACGGCATGTCCCTGTTGATCCGTGGCGCCACCGTGGTCACCCACGAAGAAAGCTACCCCGCCGATGTGTTGTGTGCCGATGGCCTGATCCGCGCCATTGGCCCGAACCTTCAAGCCCCCACCGATTGCCAGGTGCTCGACGGCAGCGGCCAGTACCTGATGCCCGGCGGCATCGACCCGCACACCCACATGCAGCTGCCGTTCATGGGCACGGTGGCCAGCGAGGACTTCTTCAGCGGCACCGCCGCAGGCCTTGCCGGCGGCACCACTTCGATCATCGATTTCGTCATCCCCAACCCGCAGCAGTCGCTGCTGGAGGCCTTCCACACCTGGCGCGGCTGGGCGCAAAAAAGCGCATCCGATTACGGCTTTCACGTCGCCATCACCTGGTGGAGCGAGCAGGTGGCCGAGGAGATGGGCGAGCTGGTGGCCAAGCATGGGGTGAACAGCTTCAAGCACTTCATGGCCTACAAGAACGCCATCATGGCCGCCGACGACACCCTGGTGGCCAGCTTCGAGCGCTGCCTGCAACTGGGCGCGGTACCCACCGTGCATGCCGAGAACGGCGAGCTGGTGTACCACCTGCAGAAAAAACTGCTGGCCCAGGGCCTGACCGGCCCCGAGGCGCACCCGCTGTCACGCCCGGCGCAAGTCGAAGGCGAGGCCGCCAGCCGCGCCATCCGCATTGCCGAAACCCTCGGTACGCCGCTGTATCTGGTGCATATCTCCAGCCGCGAGGCGCTGGACGAGATCACCTACGCCCGGGCCAAGGGCCAGCCGGTGTACGGCGAGGTGTTGCCCGGCCACCTGCTGCTGGATGACAGCGTGTACCGCGACCCGGACTGGGCTACCGCCGCCGGCTACGTGATGAGCCCGCCGTTCCGCCCGCGCGAGCACCAGGAGGCGCTGTGGCGCGGCCTGCAGTCGGGCAACCTGCACACCACCGCCACCGACCACTGCTGCTTCTGCGCCGAGCAGAAGGCCATGGGCCGTGATGACTTCAGCCGCATCCCGAACGGCACCGCCGGCATCGAGGACCGGATGGCGGTGCTGTGGGACGCCGGGGTGAACAGCGGGCGCCTGTCGATGCACGAATTCGTCGCGCTGACCTCCACCAACACGGCGAAGATCTTCAACCTGTTCCCGCGCAAGGGCGCGATCCGCGTCGGCGCCGATGCCGACCTTGTGCTGTGGGACCCGCAAGGTACCCGCACCATCAGCGCCAGCACCCATCACCAGCGGGTCGATTTCAACATCTTCGAAGGCCGCACCGTGCGCGGCATCCCCAGCCACACCATCAGCCAGGGCAAGTTGCTGTGGGCCGATGGCGACCTGCGCGCCGAGCCGGGCGCGGGGCGTTATGTGGAACGGCCGGCGTACCCGTCGGTGTACGAGGTGCTCGAACGCCGCGCCGAGCAGCACAAGCCGACGCCGGTAAAGCGCTGAGGCCATTGGGGCTGCTGCGCAGCCCATCGCTGGCAAGCCAGCTCCTGCAGGGGTAACACCGCGCAGGTCTCACCGGACCTGTAGGAGCCGGCTTGCCGGCGATCGGGCGCAAAGCGCGCCTGTTTGAAGCCCAACTAAAAAAAGAGAGGCTACAACCGTGATCGACGCCCTGAACCACTTGCCGCGCCCCCGTGCCGGCGCCGACCAGCTAAGCGAGGCCTTCAGCGACCTCGCGCCCCCGCTCACCGACCGCCAGGCCATCTTGGAAAGCGCGCGCTGCCTGTACTGCTACGACGCCCCGTGCATCAACGCCTGCCCCAGCGAAATCGACATCCCGTCGTTCATCCACCGCATCAGTGACGGTAACGTGCAGGGCGCCGCCGAGCGCATCCTGTCGGCCAACATCCTCGGCGGCAGCTGTGCCCGGGTATGCCCCACCGAAATCCTTTGCCAGCAGGCCTGCGTGCGCAACAACGCCCAGGAGTGCGCGCCGGTGCTGATCGGCCAGTTGCAGCGCTATGCCCTGGACAACGCAGCCTTCACCCAGCACCCGTTCCAGCGCGCGCCGGCCACCGGCAAGCGCATCGCCGTGGTCGGTGCCGGGCCTGCCGGGCTGTCCTGCGCCCATCGCCTGGCCCTGCATGGCCATGACGTGGTGGTGTTCGAAGCCTGCGACAAGGCCGGTGGCCTCAACGAATACGGCATCGCCCGCTACAAGCTGGTGGATGACTACGCCCAGCGCGAGGTGGAGTTCTTGCTGGGTATCGGCGGCATCGAGATCCGCCAAGGCCAGCGCCTGGGCGCCAACCTCACCTTGAGTGAGCTGCACAGCCAGTTTGATGCGGTGTTCCTCGGCCTGGGCCTGAACGCCGTGCGCAAACTCGGCCTGCCCGACGAGGACGCCCCCGGCCTGCTGGCCGCCACCGAATACATCCGCGAACTGCGCCAGGCCGATGACCTGAGCCAGCTGCCGCTGGCCGACCGCTGTTTGGTGATTGGCGCCGGCAACACCGCCATCGACATGGCCGTGCAGATGAGCCGCCTGGGCGCGCGCGACGTCAACCTGGTGTACCGCCGCGGCGAGGCCGACATGGGTGCCACCGGCCACGAGCAGGAAATCGCCAAGCACAACCAGGTGCGCCTGCACACCTGGGCCCGCCCCGACGCGGTACTGCTGGATGACCAGGGCCGGGTGCGCGGCATGCGCTTTGCCCGCACGCAGCTGGCCGGCGGGCGCCTGCAGGACACCGGCGAAAGCTTCGAGCTGGCGGCGGACGCGATCTTCAAGGCGATCGGCCAGCGCTTCGACGACAGCTGCCTGCGCGACCCGCTGGCGGCGCAACTGGCCCGCGACGGCGAGCGTATCCAGGTGGATGCGCAGATGCGCACCAACCTGCCGGGCGTCTATGCCGGTGGCGACTGCACGGCGCTGGGCCAGGACCTCACCGTCCAGGCGGTGCAGCACGGCAAGCTGGCCGCCGAGGCCATCCATGCCCAACTCATGCTTAATGTGGAGGCTGCGTAAATGGCCGATCTGTCCATCGTGTTCGCCGGCATCAAGGCGCCCAACCCCTTCTGGCTGGCCTCGGCGCCACCCACCGACAAGGCCTACAACGTGGTCCGCGCCTTCGAGGCGGGGTGGGGCGGGGTGGTGTGGAAGACCCTCGGCGAAGACCCGGCGGCGGTTAACGTGTCGTCGCGTTATTCAGCGCACTACGGCGCCAACCGCCTGGTGCAGGGCATCAACAACATCGAGCTGATCACCGACCGTTCGCTGGAAATAAACCTGCGCGAGATCACTCAGGTGAAAAAGGACTGGCCTGACCGCGCGCTGATCGTGTCGCTGATGGTGCCGTGCGTGGAAGAATCCTGGAAATTCATCCTGCCGCTGGTGGAGGCCACCGGCGCCGACGGTATCGAGCTTAACTTCGGTTGCCCCCACGGCATGCCCGAGCGCGGCATGGGCGCGGCGGTGGGCCAGGTGCCGGAGTACGTGGAAATGGTCACCCGCTGGTGCAAGACCCACTGCTCGTTGCCGGTGATCGTCAAGCTCACGCCGAACATCACCGACATTCGCCAGTCTGCCCGCGCCGCCCACCGCGGTGGGGCGGACGCGGTGTCGTTGATCAACACCATCAACTCGATCACCAGCGTCGACCTGGAGCGCATGGTCGCCCACCCCATCGTCGGCGACCAGAGCACCCACGGCGGCTACTGCGGTTCGGCGGTCAAGCCGATTGCCCTGAACATGGTCGCCGAAATTGCCCGCGACCCCGAAACCCGCGGCTTGCCCATCTGCGGCATCGGCGGCATCGGCAGCTGGCGCGACGCTGCCGAGTTCATTGCCCTGGGCAGTGGCGCGGTGCAAGTGTGCACGGCGGCGATGCTGCATGGTTTTCGTATTGTCGAAGACATGCAGGACGGCCTGGCGCGCTGGATGGACCAGCACGGCCACCGCACCCTCGAGGCGTTTCGCGGCCAGGCGGTGGGGCACACCACCGACTGGAAGTACCTGGACATCAACTACAAGTCGGTGGCGCATATCGACCAGGACGCGTGCATTGGCTGTGGGCGTTGCCACATCGCCTGCGAGGACACCTCGCACCAGGCCATCGCCAGCACGCTCAAGGCCGACGGTACCCATGCCTACAGCGTGATCGAGGAAGAGTGCGTGGGCTGCAACCTGTGCCAGATCACCTGCCCGGTGGAGAGCTGCATCGACATGCAGGCGCAGGAGACCGGCAAACCGTACCTGAACTGGACCCAGGACCCGCGCAATCCGTACCGTGAGGCCAGTTGAGCCTTCCGTGAAAGTGTCACTCTCCTGTAGGAGCGGCCTTGTGCCGCGAAAGTGTCGCGAAGCGGCCCCAGGATCTGCGCACCCTGCAGAATCGCCGGGGCCGCCATGCGGCCCTTTCGCGGCACAAGGCCGCACCTACAGGGGCGGGCCCTCAAGGCTCCAGCCCGATCCCCCGCAGAATCACGCTGGTCACCGTCTGCACCGCGCCTTCGAAGGCCAGGTCCGACAGCGGCTCACCGCCATTGAGCAGCGCCACCTGGTAGCCAAAGTCGGCATAGTGCTGGGTCGCCGCCCAGATCATGTACAGCAGCGCCGAAGGCTCTACCGGCAGGATGCGCCGGTCCTCGACCCACCCCTTGATCTTCGCCTGCTTGAGCTGCGCCCAGGGCACCAGGGTTTCATCCAGGCTCGCCCCCAGCAACGGCGCACCGTGCAGAATCTCTTCGGCCCAGATCTTCGAGCCCAGCGGCCGCGTGCGCGAGTGGCCCATCTTGGCGCGGATATAGCTGGTCAGCACCACCCGCGGGTCGTCGAAGCGCTCGAAACACAGCGCGTCCTGCTTCCACACCTCCAGCAGGTCCTGCAGCACCGCACGGTACAGGTCGTCCTTGGTGCTGAAGTAGTAATGCAGGTTGGAGCGCGGCAACTGCGCTTGTTCTGCGATATCGCCCATGGAGGTGGCGCCGTAGCCTTTGTCGGCAAACACCTGCTCGGCAGCGAGCAGGATTTTCTCGACGTTGCGCCGGCGGATCTCGATCTTGTGGTTGGCCATGAAATGTCCGTACTGACCTGAACAGGCCAAGGCTAACAGCTTTGCAAGGGGCGAGGTAAAGCCATTGCGCGGGGCTGCTTGCGATTTGCATTAGCGCTAATGCCGAGGACCTGTACGTGCTGTGGGGCGACCCTGCGCAGCGGCGCGCTGTTCAGTGGCCCATCAATAGGCGGGTTGCGCGGCTTTGAGCTGCAGGTTGGTGTCAAGGGTTGCGAGGTGCTCGCCGTAACCCTTGCAGCGCCTATCAGGCCGAGCGCCGCCCGCAAGCCCGCTCCCACGGGAATTGCATAAGCTTCAGGCCAGTGCCGTACCTGTAGGAGCCGGCTTGCCGGCGATGAGGCCGGTTCAGGCAGCACAAGGCAGTTGCTCGTGTCGCGATGGGGGCGCCCAGCGCCCCCGGCAATCTGGAAGGCAAGCACCGCTATCGAAAGCGCCGCAAATACCTTGAAAGGCACGGCATCAAGGCCCCGAACCCCACCCACCCTCTGGAGCCGCAACAGTCAATATGCCAGTATCGCCCCCGGCCTCGCTGCACGTTCCCCCTGGCTGATTACACTGTTGAAACCGCACACATGGAGTACCTGGGATGGGCTGCGTGTCGATGGGTCATGTTGCAGTTGTAAAAGCCCGGGGCGCTCAGCCATGAGCCGCCCCGGCCGCGGCGTTTCGCTGCAACTGGTGGTGGCGCTGGCCATCGTGCTGGGCATGCTGGTACTGGGCACGGCGCTGGCCTGGCAAGGCTATCGCGGCCTGCGCCAAACCTTGGTGGCCGCCGCAGGCGACGCTGCCCAGCAAGTCGGCAAGACCATCGATGAACGCGCCCGGCGCCTGGTCGACCCGGCCCAGAGCAGCATCCGCCTGCTGGCCTTCAACCCGGTCGCAGGTGACCTGCAGCAGCGCCTGCAGGGCCTTGGGCAACTGGTCGAGACCCTCAAGGCCAACCGCATGCTCAGCGCCGCCTACCTCGGCTACCCCAACGGCGACTTCCTGCTGGTGCGCCGCCTGCGCGACCCGCAGTTGCTCGAACGCTTCGAGGCACCCGCCGGCACCCGCTACCTGGTGCAAAGCGTCAGCCATGGTGCTGACGGCGCGCTGCTCGGCGAGTGGCGCTTCTACGACCCGGCGCTCAACCTGCTGAGTACCCAGC
Source organism: Pseudomonas xanthosomatis (assembly GCF_019139835.1). Classification (NCBI taxonomy): domain Bacteria; kingdom Pseudomonadati; phylum Pseudomonadota; class Gammaproteobacteria; order Pseudomonadales; family Pseudomonadaceae; genus Pseudomonas; species Pseudomonas xanthosomatis. The sequence continues at coordinate 3,336,884 of NZ_CP077075.1, forward strand.
TCAAGCCGGACTACCGCTACGACCCGCGCACCCGGCCCTGGTTCAGCAAGGCCAGCGCCCAGCCGGGCACGGTACTCACCCACCCCTATGTGTTCTTCACCACCCGCGAGATCGGCCTGACCATGGCCCAGCGCAGTGCCGACGGCGGTGCGGTAATCGGCATGGACGTGTCGGTCAATGATCTGGCCAGCGAGAGCCGCGACCTGCGCATGACTCCTGGTACGGAAATCGCCGTGGTCGATGGCCAGGGCAACGTGGTGGCCTACCCGGAGCTGGAGCGGGTGATCGTGCGTGAAGGCCAGGCCGTGCGCCTGTCGCACATCAGCGAACTGGGCATCCCCAGCCTTGCAGGCCTGTATGCCGACGCGGCTGCCGGCACCCGGGCCAAGCCTTACGAGGTAGCGGGGCAGACCTGGTATGGCATGCGCGTGCAACTGAAACTGGCCGGGCAAGACCTGCAGGTACTGATTGCCGTGCCGGCCCACGAACTGTTGGCCGATGCGCGCAAGGTGCTGCTGGAGCAACTTTTGTGGACGGCGGCGCTGATCGCCGTGCTGCTGGCCCTGGGTGCCTTGCTTGGCCGGCGCATCGGCCGCCCGCTGCGCCAGCTGGCCGACCAGGTGCGCGGCCTTGCCAGCTTCGATTTCAGCAGCCCGGTGGGGGTCGCCTCGCGGGTCAGCGAGGTGCGCGAACTCAGTCAGGTGCTTGGGCGCATGGCCGGCACCATCGGCAGTTTCCAGGCGATCACTCTCACCCTCAGCCGCGAAAGTCACCTGGAACGCATGCTCGACGGCGTGCTCAGCCACTTGGTGGACGCTGCCGGGGTAAGCGCCGGGGCGGTCTACCTGCTCGATGGCGAACCGGCGCAACTGCGCCTGGCGGCGGCCTGCCGTGGCGAAGGGTACCCGGCGCAACTGGCGCTGGACGAGGGCGGCCAGCATGACCTCGCCGCCGTGGTTACTCAGGCCCTGGCGCTGGAGGGGCGCAGCCTGGCGCTGGTACTCAGGGACCGCAGCCAGGCGCTGTTGGGGGTGCTGCTGCTGCAGCTGGAAAGCGGCGCCGAGGTGGGTGGGCCGTTCCGCCGTTTCGTCGAGCAGCTGTCCGGCGCTGCCGCCGTGGCCATCGAGACCCGCCAATTGGCCGAGGCCCAGCAACGCCTGCTCGACGCCATGATCAAGCTGCTGGCCGATGCCATCGACGCCAAGAGCCCCTATACCGGCGGCCACTGCGAGCGGGTGCCGCAGCTGGCGCAGATGCTGCTGGACCAGGCCGTGGGCGCCGCCAGCGGCCCCTACGCCAGCTTCAGCATGACCGAGGCCGAATGCTACGAGTTTCGCGTGGCCGCCTGGCTGCACGATTGCGGCAAGATCACCAGCCCGGAATACGTGGTCGACAAGGCCACCAAGCTTGAGACCCTGTACAACCGCATTCACGAAGTGCGCATGCGCTTCGAGGTGCTGTGGCGCGACGCCGAATTGGCTTACTGGCAAGGCCTGGCCGAAGGCGGGCAGGGTGAGGCACTGCAAGCGGCGTTAACGCGCAGCCAGGCCGAACTGCAGGCGGATTTCGCCTTCGTCGCCAAGGCCAACATCGGCGGCGAGTTCATGGAGCAAGCCGATATCGAGCGCCTGCAGCAAATCGGCCAGCGCCGCTGGCTGCGCCACTTCGACAACCGCCTTGGGCTTTCCCGCGACGAAGAAGTGCGCCTGGCAGGGGTGCCGGTGGCGCCCTTGCCGGTGGCCGAGCCGCTGCTGGCCGACCGCCCCGAGCACCGTGTGCCCTGGGGCGCGCGCAAGCCGCCGGTGGCCAGGGACGATGCGCGCAACCAGTGGGGCTTCGACATGCGCCTGCCGGCCCATGCCAGCGACCACGGCGAGCTGTATAACCTGTCGATCCGCCGCGGCACGCTCAATGAGGAAGAGCGTTTCAAGATCAACGAGCACATCGTGCAGACCATCATCATGCTCAGCTCGCTACCGTTTCCGCGCCAGTTGCGGCGGGTGCCGGACATTGCCGGCAACCACCACGAGCGCATGGACGGCAACGGCTACCCGCGCAGGCTTGGCCGGGATGCCCTGAGCATCCCGGAGCGGGTGATGGCGATCGCCGACATTTTCGAGGCGCTGACCGCCGCCGACCGGCCGTACAAGGCCGCCAAGACGCTTTCGGAGTCGGTGAAGATCATGGTGTTCATGGCCCGTGACCGGCATATCGACGGGGAGTTGCTACGGTTGTTTCTTGGCAGTGGCGTGTATCGCCAGTATGCCGAGCGGTTTTTGCGTGCCGAGCAGATTGATGAGGTGGATGTGGGGTATTGGTTGGGGCAGTTGGATGCGCCTTTGTAGGTGCTGCTTTGCGGGCGGTGGTGGTTTTGCAGGTGGGTTGTGTTTTGTGGTGTGCGCTATTGTGTTGGTCCGTTGGTCCGTTGGTCCGTTGGTCCGTTGGTTAGTTGGTTAGTTGGTTAGTTGGTTGGTTGGTTGGTTGGTTTTGAAAGTTGTATGCGCATTCATTATTTGTAGTGACGCTTATTCACCTTTCCGCCCTTACGGCCATCCCTTTCAAGGTCTTCGGTAGAATCTGCTGAAATCCAGTCAGGAAGACCCGAGTGATGTGGGCTGATGTTCTAGCGCGATTCGAGAAAAAAGCACCGGCCAGCGTCATGGCCAAACTCGCTTTGGAGCAAGCTATTGCGCCTGAGTGGGTCGATCAGGTTTTCGAAGAGCACCGCCAGCGGCAGTACTCTCGTGAGCTGTTGTTCTCGACCATCGTCAAGCTCATGTCGCTCGTTTCGCTGGGTCTGAAGCCGTCGCTACATGCTGCGGCAAAGCAGTTGGACGATCTCCCGGTCAGCCTGGCAGCGCTTTACGACAAAATCAGTCGAACAGAACCTGCGCTACTACGTGCCCTGGTGACAGGTTGCGCACAGCGACTGACTCCAACGATCCATGAGTTGGGCTGCTCGGCCATGCTTCCCAATTGGCAAATTCGGGTGGTTGATGGCAGCCACCTGGCCTCCACCGAAAAGCGTCTTGGCGCGTTGCGCCAGGAGCGCGGGGCTGCCCGTCCGGGGTTTTCGGTAGTGGTCTACGATCCCGATCTGGATCAGGTAATTGACCTGCAACCCTGCGAAGACGCCTACGCAAGTGAGCGAGTCTGCGTCCTACCGCTACTGGCTGATGCCCAGCCCAATCAGGTTTGGATCGCTGACCGGCTCTACTGCACGCTTCCTGTGATGGAGGCGTGCGGGCAGGTGAAAACTTCATTTGTCATTCGTGAGCAAGCCAAGCACCCACGCATAATCCAGGAAGGCGAGTGGCAAGCGCCGATGCCCGTCGCAACAGGTATGGTACGCGAGCAATCTATCGAGGTGAGGGGCGGGCACACGTGGCGGCGGGTCGAGTTGACGCTCCATTCAAAAAACGACTCAGGCGATACCAGTCTGATGTTCTGGAGCAACCTGCCCGAGAGCATCAGCACACAGCAGATCGCAGATTTGTATCGTCGTCGCTGGAGCATCGAAGGGATGTTTCTGCGACTAGAAGCCATTCTGGAAAGTGAAATTGAAACCCTCGGCAGCCCGCGTGCTGCGCTGCTTGGGTTCACCACTGCGGTCTTGGCCTACAACGTTCTGGCATTGCTGAAACGCAGTGTTGAGCAAGCCCACCGCGAGACGCTGCCGGAGAGTTGGGAGGCGTCGATCTATCACTTGGCGGTCCAGATCCGAGGGGGCTACGAGGGTATGCAGATCGCCCTACCATCGGAGCACATACCGGTTGTCCCTATAGAAGAATTAGGTCGGCGCCTGCTGGAACTGGCCAAGAACATCCAGCCCAAGCAGGTTGCGAAAAACCCACGAGGCCCCAAGGTGGCCAAGCCCAAAACCTGGGTACAGGGAACGGCGGTACATGCCCACGTTTCAACAGACCGGGTGATCAAGGCTGCCAAAACGAAAAGACCTTGAAAGGGATGGCCCTTACGGCGGGTAACTTTTTGAAGGATCAAAAAGTCACCAAAAAATCCTCGCTGGTATGACTCACCCACATGGGTTACAAATCAGTTCACGCACATAGGTAACAGTTTTTAACTGGCATGGTCGGTTTTTCGAGGATCTGACCATGCCTTGGCGAGAGCTGAAACCTATGGACATGAAAGTGCTTTTCATCGCTGACTATCTCCAGGGGGCGCCTAGCTTCAGCGCCCTTTGCGAGGCCTACGAGATCAGTCGAAAGACCGGTTACAAATGGGTCGAGCGTTTCGAGAAAGCTGGCCCAGCAGGCCTAGAGGAACGTAGCCGTCGCCGGCTGACGCAAGATTGGGTTGTACCCGTCGCCGTTCGCGAGGCCATTATCGAATTACGCGGCAAGGGCCAGACGGAGCCTGGGCCCAAGAAGATCCAGGCCGCATTGCAGGAACGTTTTCCTGACCAGGCGCCTCCCTCCAAGACAACGATCTACAACATCCTCAAGAAAGCCGAGCTGATCAAGCCGCGGCGCCTGCGTCAGCGCGTAGCGGTCTATCCCAAGCCGCTTGAAAAGGCGGAGTCGCCCAATCAGCTCTTCACTGCGGACTACAAAGGCCAGTTTCTGACAGGAGCTGGGGTCTGGTGCTATCCGTTGACGATCATGGATCACGCCAGTCGCTTCTTGCTCGCGTGCCACAGCATGGCCAATACGAACTTTCTGGAGACACAGGCTGTGTTCACTGAGGTCTTTCGTGAAAACGGGCTACCTGAACGTATCCGGACCGATAACGGCGTGCCGTTTGCCAGTAAAGGGCGTGCAGGGCTCTCCCAGCTGTCCATCTGGTGGCTGCGCCTAGGCATCATTCCTGAACGTATTGCGCCTGGCAGACCGGAGCAAAATGGTCGGCACGAGCGTATGCACCGAACACTCAAAAGTACGCTTCCGTCACCGCCCGCAGTGGCTTGGGAGGCTCAACAACGGCACTTCGACCGCTTCCGGCAACACTACAATTACGAGCGGCTCCACGAAGCACTGAAGCAGAAAACACCAGCGTCCTGCTACCAGCCTTCGCCACGCCCGTTCCCGGAAAAACTACCTGAAATGACTTACCCCAGTCATATCGAGAGCCTGCCAGCTGATCGCAGTGGCATCGTCAACCGCCGGGGTTTGAGGATCTATGTAGGTTACGTGCTCAAGCATCAGACCATTGGGCTGGAGCAAGTCGGGGATGGGGTGTGGGATGTTATTTTCGGCCCAATCATTCTCGGCAGGATCGATGAGCGAGATGCCGATGATGGTTATGTAACACTTCAGGTGTTGTCACCTATGTGAGCGAACTTTTGTGTAACCCATGTGGGTGACCCGTACACGCTCCATTCATACGGCCCCTACGCTTCGCTCCGGGGTACCCTCACTCCGGGCTTGCTCCGGGGGTACGCGCCGACGGGCCGTCCCTGGCCCGATCGGCGCTCGACCGGCATCCATGCCGGTCGCCCCCCTACGCAATCCCTGCGTTCGGCCTCCTGAAGTCGCGAAGTTAGGGGCGGCGCCTGGGATGGCGCAGCTAACCGCTAGTTGCATTTGTGGGAACTCAGGATTGCAATCGCCGGCAAGCCGGAGATAGGGGCCCAACAAACAACACATCAATAATAATTAAACCAATATCTCTGCTCTTGATCTGGCTCTTGATCTGGCTCTTGATCTTGCTTCTAAGCGCGCGGAAGTTCAGGCAACACAAATCGCGACTTCAGGAGGCCGAGCGTAGGGATTGCGTAGGAGGGCGACCGGCATGGATGCCGGTCGAGCGCCGATCGGGCCAGGGACGGCCCGTCGGCGCGTACCTCCGGAGCAAGCCCGGAGCGAGGGAACCCCCGAAGCGCAGCGTAGGGGGCCGGATGATGGGAGCATGTACGGGTCACCCACATGGGTTACACAAAAGTTCGCTCACATAGGTGACAACACCTGAAGTGTTACATAACCATCATCGGCATCTCGCTCATCGATCCTGCCGAGAATGATTGGGCCGAAAATAACATCCCACACCCCATCCCCGACTTGCTCCAGCCCAATGGTCTGATGCTTGAGCACGTAACCTACATAGATCCTCAAACCCCGGCGGTTGACGATGCCACTGCGATCAGCTGGCAGGCTCTCGATATGACTGGGGTAAGTCATTTCAGGTAGTTTTTCCGGGAACGGGCGTGGCGAAGGCTGGTAGCAGGACGCTGGTGTTTTCTGCTTCAGTGCTTCGTGGAGCCGCTCGTAATTGTAGTGTTGCCGGAAGCGGTCGAAGTGCCGTTGTTGAGCCTCCCAAGCCACTGCGGGCGGTGACGGAAGCGTACTTTTGAGTGTTCGGTGCATACGCTCGTGCCGACCATTTTGCTCCGGTCTGCCAGGCGCAATACGTTCAGGAATGATGCCTAGGCGCAGCCACCAGATGGACAGCTGGGAGAGCCCTGCACGCCCTTTACTGGCAAACGGCACGCCGTTATCGGTCCGGATACGTTCAGGTAGCCCGTTTTCACGAAAGACCTCAGTGAACACAGCCTGTGTCTCCAGAAAGTTCGTATTGGCCATGCTGTGGCACGCGAGCAAGAAGCGACTGGCGTGATCCATGATCGTCAACGGATAGCACCAGACCCCAGCTCCTGTCAGAAACTGGCCTTTGTAGTCCGCAGTGAAGAGCTGATTGGGCGACTCCGCCTTTTCAAGCGGCTTGGGATAGACCGCTACGCGCTGACGCAGGCGCCGCGGCTTGATCAGCTCGGCTTTCTTGAGGATGTTGTAGATCGTTGTCTTGGAGGGAGGCGCCTGGTCAGGAAAACGTTCCTGCAATGCGGCCTGGATCTTCTTGGGCCCAGGCTCCGTCTGGCCCTTGCCGCGTAATTCGATAATGGCCTCGCGAACGGCGACGGGTACAACCCAATCTTGCGTCAGCCGGCGACGGCTACGTTCCTCTAGGCCTGCTGGGCCAGCTTTCTCGAAACGCTCGACCCATTTGTAACCGGTCTTTCGACTGATCTCGTAGGCCTCGCAAAGGGCGCTGAAGCTAGGCGCCCCCTGGAGATAGTCAGCGATGAAAAGCACTTTCATGTCCATAGGTTTCAGCTCTCGCCAAGGCATGGTCAGATCCTCGAAAAACCGACCATGCCAGTTAAAAACTGTTACCTATGTGCGTGAACTGATTTGTAACCCATGTGGGTGAGTCATACCAGCAGGGATTTTTTGGTGACTTTTTGATCCTTCAAAAAGTTACCCGCCGTAAGGGCGGAAAGGTGACGAAAAGCGCTCATCGTCAATGAATGCGCATACATCTCCCAAAGCAACCACCATCAAACCCCGAACCCGAACCCTAAACCCCCGCCAAAACCAAATCCAGATTCTGCACAGCAGCCCCCGAAGCCCCCTTGCCAAGGTTGTCAAACACCGCCGTCAACAGCACCTGCCCATACTCGGCATTGGCAAAAACCGCCAAACGCAAATCATTGCTGTCGTTCAACACCTGAGGGTCCAGCGCCGCCGCTGGCCCGTGCTGGTGTAACGGCATCACCTGCACATGCCGCGCGCCCTGGTAATGCTGCTCAAGGCACGCCTGCAACTGTTCGGCACTCACCCCCGGCAACAACCGCAACTGCAACGCGATGCTCAGCACGATGCCCTGGCGATAATGCCCGTAGCCCGGCACGAACACCGGCCGCGCACTCAGCCCGGCGTGCTGCTGGATCTCCGGCACATGCTTGTGCGCCAGCTCCAGCCCATACAGCTGCAGCGCAGGGAGGTAGCCGTCGCCAGGCTGCTCATGGCGTTCCACCGCCGCGCGCCCACCGCCGGAATAGCCAGAAATGGCATGGATGCTCAGCGGATAGTCCGCCGGCAGCAGCCCTGCCTTTACCAGCGGGCGCAACAGGGCAATAGCCCCGGTGGGGTAGCAGCCCGGGTTGCTGATGCGGGTGCTGCGGGCGATCCGCTCGGCCTGCTGCTGGTCCAGTTCCGGCAAACCATACACCCAGCCCGGGGTAGTGCGATGCGCCGAACTTGCATCGATCACCCGCACTGCCGGGTTGCGCAGGGTCGCCACCGCTTCGCGGGCGGCGGCGTCAGGCAGGCACAGCAGGGCGATGTCGGCGCTGTTGATGGCCTCGGCGCGACGCACCGGGTCTTTGCGTTCGGCCTCGGGCAGGGTGAGCAGGCGCAGGTCCTGGCGGCCGTGCAGGCGAGCGTGGATCTGCAGGCCGGTGGTGCCCTGGTCGCCGTCGATGAAGACAAGTGGCTGGTGCATGGGGAGTGTCCGTGATGAAGGTGAGTGGGGGTTATCCTCGCTTGGCGCTGGACGAAAGAAAATTTGAATATCATGATCACGACATTCATAAATTCTGAATTACACCCTGTAAGAGCCGGCTTGCCGGCGATAGGGCTGCCAGCCCCGGCACAGGAGGCGAATTTCCATGTGCAGGCCCGGCCTCATCGCCGACAAGCCGGCTACAGATATTGAGGTTACGTCCACATGCGAGAAATCAGCCTCGACCGCCTGCGCACGCTGGTGGTGATCGCCGACCACGGCTCGTTCGCCGACGCCGCCCGCCAGCTCAACCTCGCGCCCCCCACCATCAGCCTGCATGTGGCCGAGCTCGAAGCGCGCATTGGCGCGCCGCTGCTCAATCGCAGCCGCGGCCAAGTGCGGCCCACGACCATCGGTGAAACCCTGCTGGCCCGCGCCCGGCGCCTGCTGGCAGATGCCGACCAGGCGCTGGACGAAGTGCGCCGCCAGGTCGAAGGCCTGACCGGGCGAGTGCGCCTGGGGGCCTCCACCGGCGCCATCGCCCACTTGCTGCCCCAAGCCCTGCAAGCCTTGCGCGTGGAGCACCCGGGGATCGACGTGCAGGTGCAGGTGCTCACTTCGCAGGCCTCGCTTTCGCAACTGCGTGACGGCAGCCTGGATATCGGCCTGGTGGCGCTGCCCCAGGTGGCAGGCAAGGGCCTGAAGCTGACCCCCTGGCGGCGCGACCCGATCATGGCCTACCTGCCCGCCGACTGGCAGCCACCGGCGCGGGTTACCCCGGCCTGGCTGGCCGGGCGGGCGTTGATCTTGAATGACAGCAGCACGCAGCTGTCGCGGGTGACGTCGGAATGGTTCGCCGCCGCGGGCTTGTACCCCGAGGCGCGCATCGAGCTGAACTACAACGATGCGATCAAGAGCCTGGTGGCGGCGGGGTACGGGGCGACTTTGCTGCCCCAGGAGGGCGAGGTGCAGCAGCACGACCCGCGCATCGTGCGCCGGCCACTGCGGCCAGGGCTGTGGCGCCAGCTGGGCATCGCCTGCCGGGACGGCGCGCTAGAGCGGGCCACCGGGCACGTGCTGGCGGCGTTGGCCAAGGTACGCTAGGTCAGCAGGGTTCCTGTAGGCGATTACCCAGCCGTGCGGGCTGCGCTGTCGTGCAGAGAACTGGTCTCGTCGAAGCACCACGGCCCCTGTGGGAGCAACTGCTTAATGCTGCCTGTGCCGGCCTCATCGCCGGCAAGCCGGCTCCTGCAGGTACGGTGCAAGCCTGGAGGTCATGCGCGCCCATGTATCTTCCCTTGCAGGCAAGTGAAGGCTTCACGTCGCCTCACGCGCGGCGCTGTTGTAAGCTCCTGCGACCTTCCGGCAGAGACCACCCCATGCCCCCATATCTCGACAGCCTGCTCACCGGCCAGGCCCGGCCGTTCACCCGCCCGGGCTCGCTCAGCGCCATCGACAAGCAACCCCGCCGCGGCGAGCTGAAGGTGACCTTCCTCGGCATTGCCGGTGACCAGCAGGGTGACCTGCGTGTGCATGGCGGGGTAGAGAAGGCGATTCACCATTACCCCCGCGAACACTACGCTGCCTGGGCCGCCGAACTGGGCCCGCACCCCTTGCTGGAGCAGCCCGGCGCCTTCGGCGAGAACTTCAGCAGCCATGGCTGGACCGAGGCCGACGTGTGCCTGGGCGACCGCATCCGGGTGGGGACGGCATTGCTGGAGGTCTCCCAGGGGCGCATGCCCTGCTGGAAGCTCAACGACCGCTTCGAGGTGGCGCAGATGGCGCTGCGAGTGCAGCAGAGCGGGCGCACCGGCTGGTATTACCGGGTGCTGGAGGAGGGCGTGGTCGAGGCAGGCGATGCCTTTGAGCGGGTGGCCAGGCCCTATGGCCAGTGGTCGGTGGCGCGTCTGTCGGCGGTGCTGTTCGACAAGCACCTGGAGCCCGAACTGCTGCGTGAATGCCTGGCACTGCCGCTGGTGCCGAACTGGCGGCGTACGCTGGAAAAACGCCTGGAACAACGCCAGGTCGAAGACTGGACCTCGCGCCTGCAAGGGCGCGACGGCAGCTGATCCACCCTCACCGCACAAGGATTGCAGCATGCCTTTCGAACTGGATGACCGCCTGGTAATCGGCGTGGCCTCAAGCGCGGTGTTCGACCTGAGCGAGTCGGACGCGGTATTTCGCCGCGATGGCGAGGCGCAGTACCGCAAATACCAGGAGCAACACCTGGATGTGCCGCTGGGCAAGGGCATCGCCTACCCGTTCATCAAGCGCCTGCTGGCGCTCAACGACCTGCGCGACGACCCCGAAGACCCGCTGGTGGAGGTAGTACTGCTGTCGCAGAACGACCCGGACACCGGGCTGCGGGTGATGAAGACCATCAACCACTACGGCTTGAACATGACCCGGGCGATCTTCACCCAGGGCCGCTCGCCTTACGAGTACATCCCGGCACTGAACATCGCGCTGTTTCTGTCGGCCGACAAGCAGCACGTGGACGCCGCCATCCAGGCCGGCTACCCGGCCGGGCAGGTGCTCGACTCGCAGTTCGACGATGACGAAAGCGACGACAACCTGCGTATCGCCTTCGACTTCGACGGCGTGCTGGCGGGGGACGAGTCGGAGGCAGTGATGCAGGCAGGCGGCCTGGGCCGGTTCCATGCCCACGAGGTGAAGAACGTCGCCCAGCCGCACAACCCCGGGCCGTTGAAGGAGTTCTTCGTGCGCATTGCGCGCATCCAGGCAGCGGAGGAGCAGTACAAGCTGGCCAACCCTGACTACGCGAACCGCCTGCGCGTGTCGATCGTCACCGCGCGCAATGCGCCGTCCCACGAGCGGGCGCTGAACACCCTGAAAAGCTGGGGGGTGATGGCCAACGATGCGTTCTTCCTCGGCGGCATCGAAAAGCGCCGGGTGCTGCAGGTGCTCAAGCCGCACATCTTCTTTGACGACCAGTCGGGGCATTTGAAGAGCACCAGTACCGTGGTGCCCTCGGTGCATGTGCCGTTCGGGGTGACCAACCGGGTGGTGTGAAGCTGCACCCGGCCTACATACGCTAGCCTGTAGGAGCGGCCTTGCTCCTCGAAAGGGCCGCAGCGCGGCCCCGGCAATCCTATCGAGAGATCTATCAGAACCAACGATCGTTGCGCTTGCGCCCACGGCTCAGCGCCGGCAGGATCAGCCCCGCCAGCAACCCGGCCCCGGCGATGCTGCCGCCGTACACCATGTAGCGCATCATCACCTGCTTGTTCTCGTCACCCAGGCGCGCCTGCACATCGCGCAGGCTCGACTGCGACTGCTCGAGCTGCTCGTTGAGGCCCTTGTTGCGGGTTTCCAGCTCGTCGATCAGCGCCTTGCGCGAGTCCAGCGTCTCCTGCATGCCCTGCACGCGGTTCTTCCAGCTGTCGTCGATGGTCTTCAGTTGCCCCGACAGCTCCGCCACCTGCTGGTCCAGCTGCGGCAGGCGCTCGTTCTGGCCGGGGACCGCCTGCAGGTCACTGGTGAGGATCCACACCAGGTCGCCGCTTTGGCCGCGCACCTGACTGTAGTTGCCCTGGCTGGTCAGAAGGCTGACCTTCTGCCCCGACTTGAGGGTACCGACAATACGGTGGCCGTCGGTGGGGCCGCTGCGGACATAGGTGCTCAAACTGTCGCTGACCCAACGCGCGTCACTGGCGGCTTCTTCGGCATGGGACGGGGCGGCGATGGCGATCAGGGCGGCAATCAGGCTGCCGCGCAGGGCGGTGAGGGCGAGGGGGGCTGGTTGCTTGTTGGGCATGGTGGTCTTCGCAGAAACTGGGCAAATGAGGGCCCGATGGATGGGCCGATGAACCGGTCGGGTGAATTGACCGTCAGCCAAAGACCGCATTTTTGTAGGCAGGTTCACTGCTTGGCGTAGGAAATGCCCTCAGAGTGTTGCTGGATGTACAGGCCAACGAAAACGGGGCAGGCCATCGCTGGCCTGCCCCGTCGGGTGTTGCAAGGTGTGCTTCAGGCGACTTTGACGATCCACCCAGCCGGTGCTTCGATGTCACCGCTCTGGATGCCGGTCAGCTCGTTGTAGAGCTTCTGGGTAACCGGGCCGACCTTTTCCAGGTCGTGGAACACGTGCAGCTTGCCGTTGTACTCGATGCCGCCGATCGGGGTGATCACCGCAGCGGTACCGCAAGCGCCGGCCTCGATGAAGCGGTCCAGCTTGCTGATTTCGACATCGCCTTCGATCACGCTCAGGCCCAGGCGCGATTGCGCCAGCTCCATCAGCGACAGGCGGGTGATGCCAGGCAGCACCGAGGCCGATTTCGGGGTGACGAACTCGTTGTTGGCGGTGATGCCGAAGAAGTTGGCCGAACCGACTTCTTCGATTTTGCTGTGGGTCAGCGGGTCCAGGTAGATGGCGTCGGCGAAGTTGGCCTTCTTAGCTTCGGCGCCCGGCTGCAGGCTGGCTGCATAGTTGCCGCCGACCTTGGCCGCGCCGGTGCCCTGCGGGGCGGCGCGGTCGAAGCTGGAAATCTGGAAGTTGTGCGGCTTCATGCCGCCCTTGAAGTACGAGCCTACCGGGATGGCGAACACCGAGAAGATGAACTCGGGGGCAGTGCGCACGCCGATGTTGTCACCGGTGCCGATGACGAACGGGCGCAGGTACAGGGCGCCTTTGCCGTGCGGCGGGACGAACTTCTCGTTGGCCTTGACCACCTGCTTGCAGGCCTCGATGAACACGTCGGTCGGCACGTGCGGCATCAGCAGGCGGGCGCAGCTGCGCTGCATGCGCGCGGCGTTCTGGTCGGGGCGGAACAGGTTGATCGAACCGTCCTTGCAGCGGTAGGCCTTGAGGCCTTCGAAGCACTGCTGGCCATAGTGCAGGGCGGTGGAGCCTTCACTGATGTGCAGCACGTTGTCTTCGGTCAGGGTGCCTTTGTCCCACTCGCCGTTACGCCATACGGACAGGTAGCGCTTGTCGGTCTTGATGTAGTCGAAGCCCAGCTTGTCCCAGTTAATGCTTTCGTTGCTCATGACACCCTCATTGCTCAACGCCCGAACACGGCGGGCTGCTTTTATATGCGCACCCCGCCACCTTAATACATCCCGGGCGGATCGGAAACGTCCAGTCACGAAATGGCGGGGTGGATTGCCTGGGCGGGCCTCATCGCCGGCAAGCCGCCTCCTGCAGGCGATTGGCAGCGTCAACGCAACCGCCGGTTCCAGTCCCCGCCGTGGTCGCGCCAGCAGGCCTCTTCACTGTCGAAACGCACATGCCAGGCCACATGGTCGAGGTGGATGCCGGCGTCCATCAGCGCCTGTTCGGTCAGCTCGAGCATGCGCGCCCTGGCCTCGCCGGCCAGCGCCTCGGCCTTGGCCGTGTCGTCGCTGAACACCCAGGTAATGCGCAGGCTGGCGGGAAAGTCGTCGAGGTCAACCCGATGGGTGAGCCAGGCAAAGCCGACGATCTCGGCTTGGGCGGTGGTGCAGGCGTCGGTCAGGCAGGCGACCATCTCCCGCTCCTGGCGCGCCAGTGCGCGCTTGCTGCCGGCCATCAGGCAATGGCCCCGTGCAGGCAGGGGGTGGCGCTGGAATGGTGCATGAAAACTCCTGGCGGGCTTTATCGAAGGGCGGCAGTTTAGCGCTGTCGGCACCGCTCTGGGGCGACTGCTTGCCCCGCATTTGCGCAGTTTTTCACGCAGTCAAACAACCGTTTGCATCCATGTAGGAAAATTCATTCAGATTAATCCTACGACTTGGCCTGCAACCTGCAACATCCGGTTCGACAATTTTGATCGAACGGTCAGCCAGCAGCTCTGGCACGGTGCCTCGGGCGCCGCGCTACGGCGCTTAAGACCATGGTTTACAGGGGTAGGGCATGGGGTTGCCGGAACAAATCGGCGCACAACAGCAGCCGGCAGGCTGGAGCGCGCACCTGCAGTTGCGCTTTGTGTTGCGCGATGGCGTGACCCGCCTTGGTGCGCGCCGCCACCACGGCCCCCTTTTGGTGCAAAGGCCCTTCTACCCGGAAGGCGGGCCGTGCCACGTGTATGTGTTGCACCCCCCTGGCGGCATCGTCGCCGGTGACCGCCTGGAACTGGACATCCACCTGGAGCCCGACAGCCACGCGCTGCTGACCATGCCCGGGGCGAGCAAGTTCTACCGCAGCATTGGCCCCACCGCGCAGTTGACCCAGCGTTTTCACCTGGCCGCAGGCAGCACGCTGGAGTGGCTGCCCCAGGACAGCATCTTCTTCAATGGCGCCCGCGCGAGCCTGGCCAGCCGGTTCAGCCTGCGGCCCGGTGCCCGCCTGCTGGCCTGGGAGACCCTGTGCCTGGGCCGCCCGGTGATGAACGAGCGCTTCGAGCAAGGCGCGCTGGACAGCCTGCTGCACATCGAAATGCCCGGCGACCCCGGCCTGCACGAGCGCTTGCGCATCGACGGCGGGCAACTGGCCAAGGTGGCCGACCACCCGCTGCTGGCCACCTTCTGCGCCGCACCGGCCACGCAGGCCGTGCTGGACCAGGTGCGCGAGGTGCTCGACACGCTGTCCACGCCGGCCGGCGCCACCCTGCTGGGCGAGCTGCTGGTGATCCGCCTGCTCGACCACGACAACCAACATGTGCAACACAACCTGCAGCGCCTCTGGCACCTGCTGCGCCCGGCCGTGCTCGGCCTGGCGCCGTGCCCGCCGCGCATCTGGGCCACTTGAGAGAGCCATCATGGAGCTGACCCCGCGAGAGAAAGACAAACTGCTGCTGTTCACCGCCGCGTTGCTGGCAGAACGGCGCCTGGCCCGTGGCCTGAAGCTCAACTACCCGGAAGCGGTGGCGCTGATCAGCGCCGCGGTGCTCGAAGGCGCCCGCGATGGCCGCACGGTGGCCGAGCTGATGAGCCTGGGCCGCGAGGTGCTGGTGCGCGAGCAGGTTATGGACGGCGTGCCCGAGATGCTCCACGACGTCCAGGTCGAAGCCACATTCCCCGACGGCACGAAGCTTGTGACCGTGCATGACCCCATCGTCTGAGGTGCAGCCCATGATCCCCGGAGAAATCCAGGTCGCCGACGGCGACATCGAACTCAACGTCGGCCGCGCCACGGTCAGCGTCAGCGTGGCCAACCATGGCGACCGGCCGGTGCAGGTCGGCTCGCACTATCACTTCTTCGAAGTCAACGATGCGCTGGTGTTCGAGCGCGCACCGACCCTGGGCTTTCGCCTGGACATCCCGGCCGGCACTGCGGTGCGCTTCGAGCCGGGCCAGTCGCGCACCGTGCAACTGGTGGCCTACGCCGGCAAGCGTGAGGTGTACGGCTTTCAGGGCAAGGTAATGGGCGCGCTGGAGGGCCTGGCATGAGCCGTATTTCCCGCAGGGCCTACGCCGACATGTTCGGCCCCACCGTGGGTGACCGCGTGCGCCTGGCCGATACCGCGCTGTGGGTGGAGGTCGAGAAGGACTTCACCGTCTACGGCGAAGAGGTCAAGTTCGGCGGCGGCAAGGTGATCCGCGATGGCATGGGCCAGGGCCAGATGCTCGCAAACGAGGCCATGGACCTGGTGCTGACCAACGCCCTGATCATCGACCACTGGGGCATCGTCAAGGCCGATATCGGCGTCAAGCACGGGCGCATCGCCGCCATCGGCAAGGCCGGCAACCCCGACGTGCAGCCAGGTGTGACGGTGCCGGTGGGGCCGGGCACCGAGGTGATCGCCGCCGAAGGCAAGATCGTCACCGCAGGTGGTATCGATTCGCACATCCACTTCATTTGCCCGCAGCAGGTCGAAGAAGCGCTGACCAGCGGCGTCACCACCTTCATCGGCGGCGGCACGGGGCCTGCCACCGGCACCAATGCCACCACCTGTACCCCGGGCCCCTGGTACCTGGCGCGCATGCTCCAGGCTGCCGACAGCCTGCCGATCAACATCGGCCTGCTGGGCAAGGGCAATGCCTCGCGCCCCGAAGCGCTGCGCGAGCAGATCGCCGCCGGCGCCGTGGGTTTGAAGCTGCACGAGGACTGGGGCTCGACCCCGGCGGCCATCGACTGCTGCCTGGGCGTGGCCGAAGAGATGGACGTCCAGGTGGCGATCCACACCGACACCCTGAACGAGTCGGGCTGCATCGAGGACACCCTGGCGGCCATCGGCGACCGCACCATCCACACCTTCCACACCGAAGGTGCCGGCGGCGGCCACGCCCCGGACATCATCCGCGCAGCCGGGCAAGCCAACGTGCTGCCGTCATCGACCAACCCGACCCTGCCGTACACGGTCAACACCGTCGACGAGCACCTGGACATGCTCATGGTCTGCCACCACCTGGACCCAAGCATCGCCGAGGACGTGGCCTTCGCCGAGTCGCGCATCCGCCGCGAGACCATCGCCGCCGAGGATATCCTCCACGACATGGGCGCCTTCGCCATGACCTCTTCCGACTCCCAGGCCATGGGCCGGGTAGGGGAGGTGGTGCTGCGCACCTGGCAGGTGGCGCACCAGATGAAAGTGCGCCGCGGCCCGCTGGCGCCGGACACCGCCTACAGTGACAACTTCCGGGTCAAGCGCTACATCGCCAAGTACACCATCAACCCGGCGCTGACCCACGGCATCGCCCACGAGGTGGGTTCGGTAGAGGTCGGCAAGCTGGCCGACCTGGTGCTGTGGGCCCCGGCGTTCTTTGCGGTCAAGCCGGCGTTGGTGATCAAGGGCGGCATGATCGCCACCGCGCCCATGGGCGATATCAACGGCTCGATCCCCACCCCGCAACCGGTGCACTACCGGCCGATGTTCGGCGCCCTGGGTGCGGCGCGCCATGCCACGCGCATGACCTTCCTGCCCCAGGCCGCCCTGGACCGTGGCCTGCCTGAAGAGTTGAAGCTGCAGAGCCTGATTGGCCTGGCCCATGGCTGCCGGCAGGTACGCAAGGCGCACATGCTGCACAACACCCTGCAACCGGTGATCGAGGTGGACTCGCAAACCTACCAGGTGCGTGCCGACGGTGAGCTGCTGGTGTGCGAGCCAGCCACCGAGTTGCCGCTGGCGCAGCGCTATTTCCTGTTCTGAAGGGCTTGACAGTGGCGGCGTGGGAGCGGGCTTGTCGGAACGCCGCACCGCCCGGATCACCGGCAGCGCCGGTGCCAACAATCGCGGGGCAAGCCCGCTCCCACGGTGCCTGTCGTTGCAAGCCGGTTTTTTTGTAAGGAGTGAACATGATCGTACTGACCCGCAGGCTCACTGAAGCCGGCACGGTAACCGGCAGCGTCACCTTGAGTGTCGACAGCCGCATCAAGAGCCGCCTGCGCGTGACCCTGGACGACGGCCGCGAGGCCGGCCTGATGCTCGAGCGCGGCCACCTGCTGCGCGGCGGGGAGCTATTGGCCGACGCCGAAGGCAGCCAGGTGATCCGCGTGCTGGCCGCCCCGGAGGCGGTGTCCACGGTGCGCTGCGCCGACCCGCATCTGCTGGCCCGCGCTGCCTACCACTTGGGTAACCGCCACGTGCCGCTGCAGATCGAACCGGGCCTGTTGCGCTACCAGCACGACCACGTGCTGGACGACATGCTGCGCGGCCTGGGCCTGAGCGTGGACGCCGAACAGGCCCCCTTCGAGCCCGAGGCCGGCGCCTACCAGAGCGCCGCGCACGGCCACAGCCACAGCCATGAACATGGCCACGACCACCCGTTCGTGCGCCTGCCAGCCCATTCCTGAACTGCCTTGGAGGTAACAATGAAAAAGACCCTCGCCCTGATGCTGCTGATGGTGGCCGTACCGGCCTTCGCCCACCCGGGCCACGATGCCAACCCGCTGCAGGATGGCCTGTTGCACCCGCTGACCGGCCTTGACCACCTGCTGATGCTGCTGGGCACCGGCGTGCTCGCCGCCCTGACCGGGCGCACCCTGGCACTGCCCCTGGCGACCCTGGCGGCGATGTTCGGCGGTGCGGTGTGCGGCCACCTGTTCGGTGACGTGCTGGGCATGGAGCAGATGATCACCGGCTCCTTGCTGGTGGCCGCTGCCGCCATGCTGCTGCCCAGCCGCCAGGTGCTGCTGGCGCTGATCATGCCGGTGTTTGCGCTGTTCCACGGCTGGGCCCACGGCGTCGAAGCCACCCCCAGCGCGTTCTGGCAGTTCAGTGCAGGTTTTGTCACCGTCAGCGGGCTGTTGCTGGCCGCAGGCTTTGCCATCGGCTGCGTGCTGCGCCGCCATGCCGGCCTGCAGAAAGCCTTCGGCGGCGGCCTGCTGGCCGGTGCAGCCATGGTGCTGGCCGGTTGATGAACAGCGACCTGGCGCTGCTGCGCCTGCTGCAGCTGGCCAGCCCCGGCCTGCCGGTGGGCGGCTTCACCTACTCGCAGGGCCTGGAGTGGGCAGTGGAGGCCGGTTGGGTGCGCGACACTGCAAGCTTTGCCGCCTGGCAGCGCGAGCAGTTGCACGACACCCTCGGTTGCGTCGACTGGCCGGTGCTGGCGCGGCTGTACCAGGCCAGCCAGGCCGGCAACGCGGATGCCTTCGGCCACTGGAGCCGCTTCTTGCTGGCCAACCGCGAAACCGCCGAGCTGCGCCTTGAAGAGCAGCAGCGCGGCAGCGCCCTGGCGCGGCTGCTCGATGGCTGGCAACTGGGCCAGGCTGCGCAGTGGCGGCCGAGCCTTGAGCTCTGCCAGCTGGGCGGCATGGCGTGGCTGGGTGCGCACTGGGCCATCCCGCTGCGCCAACTCGCCCTGGGCCTGGGCTTTGCGTGGCTGGAGGGCGCGGTGATGGCCGGGGTCAAGCTGGTGCCGTTCGGCCAGCAGGCAGCGCAGACCTTGCTGCGTGACCTGGGCGCTGAACTGCCCGCCGTGCTCGACCACGCTTTGACGCTTGAAGACCACCAGCTCGGTGGCGGGCTGCCGCTGCTGGCCATTGCTTCATCGCGCCACGAAACCCAATACACCCGTTTGTTCCGTTCCTGAGGACTGCCTAGATGGAAAACTACCAGCAACCCCTGCGCGTCGGTGTCGGCGGCCCGGTCGGGTCCGGCAAGACCGCGTTGCTCGAATGCCTGTGCAAGGCCATGCGCGACCACTACCAGATCGCCGTGGTGACCAACGACATCTACACCAAGGAGGACCAGCGCATCCTCACCGAGGCCGGCGCACTGGAGCCCGAGCGCATTGTCGGCGTCGAGACCGGCGGCTGCCCGCATACCGCCATCCGCGAGGATGCCTCGATGAACCTGGCGGCGGTGGAGGCTCTGGCGCGCAAGTTCGGCAACCTCGAGGTGATCTTCGTCGAGAGCGGTGGCGACAACCTCAGTGCCACCTTCAGCCCGGAGCTGGCCGACCTCACCGTGTACGTGATCGATGTCGCCGAAGGCGAGAAGATCCCGCGCAAGGGTGGGCCGGGTATCACCAAGTCGGACTTTCTGGTGATCAACAAAACCGACCTTGCGCCCTACGTCGGCGCTTCGCTTGAGGTGATGGAGCGGGACACCAACCGCATGCGGCCGCAGCGGCCCTGGACTTTCAGTAACCTGAAGAAGGGCGAGGGGCTGCAGGCGGTAATCGATTTCATCGTCGAGCGAGGCATGCTTGGGGTCAGGGGCGCCTGACAGGGGCCCATCGTCGGCTTGCCGGCAATGGGGGGGGATCAGGTAGCACCTCCGGATGCCTTGGTAGGAGCTTGTTGCATAGGGTTGGCAAGCAACACACCAACCCTATCAAGGTGAACCCTATGAAAACGCTGTTGATGATCATGCTTTTGGCTGCAACCTCTCACGCCTACGCCGAGCAACCTGGCGACCCAATGTCCCCGGAGCATGAGCAAGCCGCCGAGGACGGCGAGCACTCGCAAACACCGCATATGCGCACGAAAAGGTCAGTAGGCTCGAGTGCAGGGCTACCCTGCGAGCCAGGCCACAAGCTCGTGGGGGATGAGTGCGAAGAGATTGCCGAATTCGAATAGCGCACGCTGTTACAGCCGTGACGAGGGCCTGACCTTCAGGCCAGCGACACTTTCACCCGGTTACGCCCGTTCTGCTTGGCCTTGTACAGTTGTTCGTCGGCCTGCTTGAGCAGGGCTTCGGCAAGTACCGTGTCGGCCTGCCGGCAAGCCACGCCAATCGACAGGGTGAACTTGCCGACATGGGGCGTATCGGCCACCTCCACCGCTTCGCGGATGCGCTCGGCGATCTGCCGGGCGTCATCCAGGCCGGTATCGGCCAGCGGCAAGATGAATTCTTCACCGCCCACCCGGCAGGGCAGGTCCTGCTGGCGTGCGCTGCGCCGCAGCCGCTCGGCAAGGTGCTGCAACCTCATCGCCGGCATCGTGGCCATAGGTGTCGTTGACCCGCTTGAAGTGGTCGTGGCTGTGGCTGGCGATTGGGCAATATCGGGGTAGGCCACCCGCACCTGGCGGTCGGCACCGACGATGACGATCGAGTTGAAGTCCTCGTCCTGGGCCTGTAGCAGGCTGGCGTCGTCGAAGCGTTCGCCAGTTGCGCGGCGCTGTAGCGCAGGCGGCTCTGCGCCGAGCGCACGAACTCAGCGATGCTCGAGGCCACCTTGTTGGCATAAATGGCGAGCACCAGGGGCGCAAGTCAAACAGTGGCAGGCGTCTGGGCATGGCGGCGCGGCACAGGTATGGCTGCTTCGGCGTAAAGTGCCGCCCGGGTGGCACTTGGCATGCCCATGACAAAAAATTAGAATCACTCGCATTTACAATTTCCAGCCGTGTAGCGCCGTGATGACCGACCCAAGCCCAGCACCTGAAATGGCCGTAGACACGCTCTATCGCCAGCACCGCAGCTGGCTGCACAGCTGGTTGCAGCGGCGCCTTGGCGACAGTTGGGCCGCCGCCGACCTGACCCAGGACACCTTCGTGCGGGTGCTCGCCGCGCAGCAGGCCCAGGCTTTACCCAGCCTGCGCGAGCCCCGGGCCTATTTGCTGACCGTCGGCCGGCGCTTGTTGGTCAACCATTTTCAGCGCCGCGACCTGGAGCGCGCCTACCTCGAAGCCCTGGCCAACCTGCCCGAGGCGCTGGTGCCGTCGCCCGAGCAGCGCTGGCTGCTGCTGGAAACCCTGCACGCCCTCGATGAACTGCTCGATGGCCTGCCGCGCCCGGTGCGCCAGGCTTTTCTCTGGTCGCAGCTCGAAGGGCTGGGTTATGCCGCCATCGCCGAACGCTTGCAGGTCAGCGAGCGCACGGTCAAACGCTACATGGCCCAGGCCTACGAACACTGCCTGCTGGTGGAGCTGTGAGCGACCAGGCGAGCCTGCTCGCCCGGGAGGCGGCGCAGTGGCTGGCGTTGCAGGATGCCGGCGAGCTGAGCGCCGAGCAGGCGGCCGAGCTTGGCCGCTGGCGCCAGCGCAGCGCCGCCCACGAAGCGCTGTGGCAGAAGGCCGAGGGCCTGCGCCGACGTTTTGCCGAGGTGCCGGCGCCCCTGGCGGTGGCCTGCCTCGACCGGCCTGACCCGGGCCGGCGCCGCCTGCTGGGCCAGGCGCTGGCCGCAGGTGGCCTGTTACCGTTGGCCTGGTTGGGTTATCGGCAACTGCCGGTTGCCAGCTGGCGCGCCGACTTGCACACGGCAACCGGCGAACGCCGCGGGCTGACCCTGCCGGATGGCACCCGCCTGCAACTGAACACTGCCAGCGCGGTGAACCTGGACTTCGCTCAGGGCCGTCACCGCTTGCAACTGGTGGCGGGGGAAATTGCCGTGGATGGCAGCGGCCCGCTGCAGGTCGAGGTCGGGCAAGGGCTGTTGCAGACATGGGGGGCAAGCTTCTGCGTGCGCCAGGATGAGGGCCGTTGTGTGGTCTCGGTCGGCCGTGGCCAGGTGGATGTTCAGCCGCTGTCGGGTGCTGTGCTGCGCCTTGGGGCAGGGCAGCGGGTTGCGTTCGGCGCAGCCGGGGCCGCTGCACCCGAAACCTTCGACGCGCAGTTGCCAGGCTGGCAGCAGGGCTTGCTGATCGCCGACGATCAGCCGTTGGGTGAGCTGCTGCGCGAGCTGCGCCGCTACCGCCCGGGCCTGTTGCGCTGGGACCCGGCACTGGAACTTTTGCGGGTGACCGGCACCTTCCAGCTTGACGATACCGACCGCATCTTCGCGCTGCTGACGGCCAGCCTGCCGCTGCAGGTGCACTACCGCACCCGCTACTGGGTGTCGCTGGCACCGCGCCAGTTGGCGGGCTGAACGCCGAACGGACGCGCCCCCTGTAGGCGTCGGCTTGCCGGCGATCACCTGCGCAGCAGGTGCCATGCAAGCCTGCACCGGCCCCATCGCCGGCAGATGAAAAAACATCGCAAATGGCTGTCCCCTTTTTTGCACTCGCCTGTCATTCACGGCATCACCCCTCCAACAAGAGCCTTGCGGATGCCCCTGACCCCACTGTTGCGCCCCCTGTCCACACCACTGCTGCTGCTCGCCCTCGGCCTGCCAACCCTGGCCTGCGCCGACGCCACTGCCCGGCGCAGCTTTGATGTGCCCGCCGGCAGCCTGGCCGGCGCCTTGACCCGTTTTGCCGGCCAGGCCGGGGTAAGCCTGTCGGTGGACCCGGCACTGGTGAGCGGGCGCAGCAGCGCCGGGCTGCAGGGCGAATACGGCGTGGAGGAAGGCTTCCAGGCCTTGCTGCGTGGTTCGGGCCTGCAACTGCTGCCGGCCGGGCAGGGCGGCTACACCCTGGTGCCGCAGGCGCAGCCTGTCGAAGGCGCCCATGAGCTGCCCAGCACCACCATCAACGGCGAAGGCTTCGGCCCGGCCAGCGACGCCTACGCCGGCGGCCAGGTGGCACGGCGCGGCAACCAGGGCCTGCTGGGCGAGCGCGACTTCATAGAAACCCCGTTCAACATGACCTCGCTCACCAGCGAGGCCCTGCAGAACCAGCAGGCTCGCACCCTGGCCGACGCCGTGGCCAACGACCCGTCGGTGCGCACCACCAACCCCTCCGCCGGGCGCTTCGAGCAGTTCTCGGTGCGCGGTTTCAGCCTGTACAACAGCGATGTGGCCTATGGCGGCCTGTACGGTGTGTTGCCCACCTATTCCATCGACATGGAAATGGTCGAACGGGTGGATATCCTCAAGGGCCCCGGCGCCTTGCTCAATGGCCTGGCGCCCAACGGCAGCATCGGCGGCGGGGTGAACATCGAACCCAAGCGCGCCGGCGACACGCCGCTGACCGAGTTCACCGCGCTGTACGCCTCGGCCGGGCAGGCCGGTGGCCACGTGGATATCGGCCGGCGCTTCGGCGAGGACCAACGCTTCGGCCTGCGCCTGAACGCCGTGCGCCAGTCGGGCGACACCGAATGGGACCACCAGAGCCTGGACCGCGAAGCCACGGTGCTGGGCTTCGATGTGCGCGGCGAGCGGGCGCGCATGTCGCTGGATGTGGGCCACCAGGAGCGCGATGTGGATGCACCGATGGAGCGGGTGGGCCTTGCGGCTAACGTGAAGGTGCCGAAGGCCAAGGATGTGCACCACAACTTCGCCCAGCCTTGGAGCTACTCGCGGGCCAAGGATACCTTCGGTGCGCTGCGCGGCGAGTACGACGTCAGCGACAGCCTGATGGTTTATGGCGCCTTCGGCGCGCGCAAGGGCGACTACGACTTCTTGCGCCACAACGTGCTGGTGAACAACAACAGCGGGCGTTTTACCGTGAGCCCCCGGGCGTTCCAGCGTGAAGAAGACGTGCGCACCGCCACTCTCGGCGCGCGCAGCTGGTTCAATACCGGCCCGGTCGGCCACACCCTGAACCTGAGCCTGAACCGCTTCGAGCTGACCTTCGACAACAGCGGCGCCCGCTACGCCAACGGCGTGAGCAATCTGTTCGAGCCGGTGGCGCTGCCGACCCCCGGCACGCCGACCGCGCCGGACGACCCGACCCACACCGAAACCGTGCTCTCCAGCCTGGCCCTGGCCGATACCCTGAGCTTTGCCGACGATACCGTACTGCTGACCCTGGGTGCCCGCCTGCAGCGGGTAGAGGTGGACAGCTCTACCTCCGGCATCCCCGACCAGGCCTACGATGAGCGCGCCACTTCGCCGGCCATGGGCCTGGTGTGGCGCACCACCGAGCAGCTGTCGCTGTACATGAACTACATGGAAGGCCTGACCCAGGGCCAGACCGCGCCGGAAACCGCCGAGAACAGCGGCGAGGTGTTCGCACCGTTTCGCAGCAAGCAGCTGGAGGTGGGCGCCAAGTACGACATGGGCCGTTTCAGCACCACCCTCAGCCTGTTCCGCATCGAGCGGCCGATGTACACCGATGCCGCAGGTTACCTGCGTGATGACGGCGAGCAGCGCAACCAGGGCTTGGAGCTGAACCTGTTCGGCGAGCCGCTGGACGGGGTGCGGGTGCTGGGCGGGGCGATGTTCCTCGACGCCACCCAGGTGCGTACGGTGGGCGGCGTGAATGACGGCAAGCGGCCTGTGGGCGCGCCGATCGTCAACGCCAACCTGGGGCTGGAGTGGGACATTCCGGCGGTGCAAGGGCTGACCCTGAGCGCACGGATGATCCACACCAGCAGCCAGTACCTGGATACCGCCAATACCCAGAAGCTCGACGCCTGGCAGCGCTACGACCTGGGCGCGCGCTATGCCATGAAGCTGGGCGGCAAGGACGTGACCCTGCGTGCCAGCGTGGAGAACGTGCTGGACAAGGCCTACTGGGCCTCGGCCAACGTGCCGGAAGGCACCGCCACCGGGATGACGATGTCCACACCGCGAACCTGGCTGGTGTCGGCGACTGTGGGGTTCTGACCCGGGAGTGGATGGCACCTGCTGCGCAGGTGATCGCCGGCAAGCCGGCGCCTACAGGGGTCGCGCAACCCTCGTGCCTGCGTTGTACCTGTAGGAGACCACACAGCCCTCTAGGGCTGCGCTGTCGCGCAGAGAACTGGGCCCGAGCCCGCCGCGGCCCCTGTGGGAGCGGGCTTGTCGGGGTGCCGAACCACCGCGAAGCAGGCGACGCGGTGTCTGGCACCGGCTTCGCCGGTGTTCGCGGGCAAGCCCGCTCCCACAGGTCCTCGCTAAATCAATGAGTTGTGTGCAGTTCTACGAGAGCCGGCTTGCCGGCGATGGGGCCCTACAGCCAGCCTTTGACCTGGCGCGCCACCGCCTCGGTGGAGATGCCATAGCGGTCATGCAAGGTCGGCAACGCCCCGGCATCGAGGAACGCATCGGGCAGGGCGATCTGGCGGAAGGTCGGGGTCACGCCGTTGCGCAGCAACACCCCGGCTACCGCCTCGCCCAACCCGCCGACGATCGAATGGTTCTCGGCGGTGACCACCAGCCGCCCGGGCTTGCGCGCCTCGGCCAGAATCGTCGCCTCGTCCAGCGGCTTGATGGTCGGTACGTGCAGCACCGACACGTCCACGCCGTCCTTGTGCAGCAGCTCAGCCGCCTCCAGCGCGCGCATGGTCATCAGCCCGCTGGCGATCAGCAGCACATCGCGCCCGCCACGCAGCACCTGGGCCTTGCCCAGCTGGAAGCGGTAGTCGTAGCGGTCCAGCACCAGCGGCACGTTGCCGCGCAGCAGGCGCATGTACACCGGGCCCTGGTGGGCGGCGATAGCCGGCACGGCCTGCTCGATTTCCAGCGCATCGCACGGGTCGACGATCATCAGGTTGGGCATGGCGCGCATGATCGCCAGGTCGTCGGTGGCCTGGTGGCTGGGGCCGTAGCCGGTGGTCAGGCCGGGCAGGCCGCAGACGATCTTGACGTTGAGGTTCTCCTCGGCGATGGCCATGCAGATGAAGTCGTAGGCCCGCCGCGAGGCGAACACCGCATAGGTGGTGGCGAACGGCGTCAGGCCCTCGCGGGCCATGCCGGCGGCGGCGCTCATCAACAGCTGCTCGGCCATGCCCATCTGGTAGAAGCGCTCGGGGTGGGCCTTGGCGAAGATGTGCAGGTCGGTGTACTTGGACAAGTCAGCGCTCAGGCCGACGATGTCCTGGCGCTGCTCGGCCAGCGCCGCCAGGGCGTGGCCGAACGGTGCGGGGCGGGTAGGTTGGCCTTCGGCGGCGATGGAGGCGATCATCGCCGAGGTGGTCAGGCGTTTCTTTTCGGTGGCTTGGCTGTTCATGCGTGGCTCCCGGCGTCCAGTGCTTGCAGGGCAAGTTCCCATTCGTGTTCGTCGACGCGGATGAAGTGGGTTTTGTCGCGGTTCTCGAGAAACGGCACGCCCTTGCCCATGCGCGTGTCGCAAATGATCACCCGCGGTTGCGCGCCGGTATGTGCGCGGGCCTGGTCGAAGGCTTGTACCAAAGCGGCCAGGTCGTTGCCGTCGACCCGCTGCACATGCCAGCCGAAGGCCTGCCAGCGGTCGACGATGGGCTCGAAGGCCAGCACCTCGCTGGAGTGGCCGTCGGCCTGCTGGTTGTTCACATCGACGATGGCGATCAGGTTGTCCAGGCGCCAGTGGCTGGCCGACATCACCGCCTCCCAGGTGGAGCCTTCGTTCAGCTCGCCGTCCGACAGCAGGTTGTACACCCAGCTGTCCGAGCCTTTGCGCTTGAGCCCCAGGCACGCGCCGACGGCGATGCCCAGGCCATGGCCCAGCGAGCCACCGGTGATTTCCATGCCGGGGGTGTAGGCGGCCATGCCCGACATGGGCAGGCGGCTGTCGTCGCTGCCGTAGGTTTCGAGTTCATCCTCGGGGATGACCCCGGCTTCGATCAGCGCAGCGTACAGGGCGATGGCGTAGTGGCCGATGGACAGATAAAAACGGTCGCGCTGCTCCCACTCGGGGTTGCCTGGGTCCATGCGCAGGGCGTGGAAGTAGGCCACGGCAAGCAGGTCGGCAGCGCCCAGGGCCTGGCCGATATAGCCCTGGCCCTGGACCTGGCCCATGCGCAGGGCATGGCGACGGATATTGTGGGCGCGCGCAGCCAGGGGCCGCGCACCCGGGGTAGCGGGTACGGTGTTCATGGGTGACTCCTTGGGGGGAATTAACGGTTGACCAGGCTTGCCGGTACGCGGAACACCAGCAGGGCACCGAACACCAGCACGGCGGTGATCAGGTACATGCCGACGGCATTGCTGCCCAGGCTGCTGGTGACCCAGCCGATGAGAAACGGCGAGCAGAACCCGGCCAGGTTCGCGAAGCTGTTCACCGCAGCGATGCCGGCGGCGGCCGATACACCGCCAAGCAGCGTGGTGGGCAGCATCCAGAACAGCGACGAAGCCGAGAGAATGCCGGCCGCGGCCAGGCACAGGCTCAGGATCGACAGGCTCAGGTGGCTGGCGAACAGCGCCGCCAGGGTCAGGCCGAGGGCGCCGGCCAGCATCGGGATCGCCAGGTGCCAGCGCCGTTCGCGGTGGCGGTCGCCGCTGCGCCCGGCCAACAGCATGGCGCCGATGGCGCAGCAGTAGGGCAGGCTGGTGAGCAGGCCGATGTGCAGCGGCTCGGCCACCCCGGCGTTGCGCACCAGGGTCGGCAGCCAGAAGGTGATGGCGTACTGGCCCATGACCACGCAAAAGTAGATGCCCGCCAGCAGCCACAGGCGCCGGTCGCGAATGAAGTCGCCCACCGAGCCGTGCTGCACCTTGTGCTGTTCGTCCTCGGCCAGCTCCTTGCGCACCAGGGCTTTTTCATCGTCGCTGAGCCAGTGGGCCTGCTCGACGCCGTCCTTCAGGTAGCTGAGTACCAAGAAGCCCACCAGCACCGTAGGCAGCGCTTCGAGCACGAACATCCACTGCCAGCCGGCCCAGCCGTGCACCCCGGCGAAGCGCTCCATGATCCAGCCCGACAGCGGCCCGCCGAGCATGCCCGACAGCGGGATGGCGATGAACCACAGGGCGGTCATCTTCGCCCGCCGGTAGGAGGGGAACCAGTAGGTCAGGTACAGCAGCAGGCCCGGCGCCAGGCCTGCTTCGGCCACACCGAGGAAGAAGCGCAGTACATAGAACTGCCAGGCGGTCTCGACAAAGGCGAACAGCGCCGAAATCAGGCCCCAGGTGATCATGATGCGGGCGATCCAGCGCCGCGCGCCGACCTTGTGCAGGATGATGTTGCTGGGCACCTCGCACAGGAAGTAGCCAATGAAGAACATCCCGGCGCCCAGGCCGTACACGGCCTCGGACAGTGCCAGGTCGTCCATCATCTGCAGCTTGGCGAAGCCGACGTTGACCCGGTCGAGGTAGGCGCACAGGTAACACAGCATGAGAAACGGCATCAGCCGCCAGGCCGTCTTGCGGTAGGCATTGCTGCGCGCGGCCGAGGCCGCGTCGAGGGTAAGGGTGGTCATGTCGATCTGATCTCTTGTTGTTATCGATTGCCCCGCCGTGGCGGGGCTCAGATGCGAAACATCGTGGTTTGCCGCTTAGTGGATCAGCATGCCCCCGTTGACGTCCAGGGTAATGCCGGTGAGGTAGCTGGACAGGTCGCTGGCCAGAAACAGCGCGGCGTTGGCCACGTCGCGCGCCTCGCCCAGGCGGCCCAGGGGGATGGCGTCGATGATGGCGTGGCGGCGCTCGTCGTGCATCAGGCCGCCGGTGATATCGGTGTGGATCAAGCCCGGGGTGATGGCGTTGACCCGCACGTTGTCCGGGCCCAGCTCGCGGGCCATGGCCTTGCCCAGGCCGAGCACGGCGGCCTTGGCGGCGCTGTAGTGGGGGCCGCCGAAAATGCCGCCGCCACGCTGCGCCGACACCGACGACATGCAGATGATGCTGCCCGAGCGCTGGGCGCGCATGCCGGGGATTACCGCCTGGGACATCAGCAGGGTGCCGCGCAGGTTGACGTCGAGGATGCGGTCGTAGTCCTTGCCGGTGATCTCCAGGGTTTTCACCGGCTGGGTGATGCCGGCGTTGTTCACCAGCACGTCGATGCGACCGTAGTGCGCCAGCACCTGGGCCACGGCGTCGCGCACCTGGGCCTCGTCGGCGACATTGGCGGCCAGGCCCAGGTGACCTTCGCCCAAGTCGCTTGCCGCGGCGCGGGCGGCGGTCAGGTCGAGGTCGAGGATGGCCACCTTGGCGCCGTGGGCGGCAAAGGCCTGGGCGGTGGCGCGGCCGATACCGCGGGCAGAGGCGGCGCCGGTGACGATTGCGATCTTGCCTTCAAGTAGCATGAGGGTGCTCCGAATGATTGTTGTTGTGAGCAGCGGCCTGGGTAGGGCCGATGGGCACAGCTTGGTCCGCGCACCGGGGGCGGGCAACGCCGTGCCATTCAGCCTATGCTGAAAAAAATTCAGCACTGGGCAGGTGCGGCGCACTGCGGCAGAGTAGTGCGCCGCCTTCCAGGCCCCATTTCATGCAGGTAGCCCGATGAGCCACGACCCCGGCAAGAAGCCTTTGCAACTGCCACCGTTGAAAGCGATTCAGGCCTTCGAGCAGGCCGCGCGTTTTGGCAACGTCGCCCGCGCCGCCGAACAGCTCAACCTCACGCCCTCGGCGGTCAGCCACCAGATCGCCAACCTGGAGGCGCTGATCGGCCGGCCGTTGTTTCTGCGCACGGCCAAGGGGGTCAGCCTGACCCCGGCCGGTGAGCAGTACCTGCGCGAGGTGTCCGGCTTGCTGCAAAGCCTGGCCGTTGCTACCGAACGGGCTGGCAGCGCGGTGGGCTTCGACTGCCTGCGCCTGCATGCGGCGCCGAGTTTTGGCCTGCTGTGGCTGCTGCCGCGCCTGGAGCGCTTTCGCGCCAGCCACCCGGATATCCAGATCAACCTGTCGTGCTCGTACGAGGCGCTGCATTTTGGCCGCCACCAGATCGACGTCGACATACGCCACGGCTACCCCAACTGGCCGAGCCTTGAGGTGCGCACCATCCGCCACGAACAGGCCACGGTGCTGGCAGCGCCGGCGCTGCTGGCACGTCAGCCGATCCTGCAGCCTGCCGATTTGCTCGGGCATAACCTGATCTTGTCGGAAGCGGCGCTGGTGCAGTGGCCGCAGTGGTTCGCCCAGCAAGGGGTGTCGCTGCCCCAGGCGCCCTTTGCGCTGAGCTTCGACCGTTCGTACATGAGCCTGGAGGCGGCCAGCCATGGCTACGGGCTGGCGCTGGAAAGCTCGTTGCTGGCCCAGGACTACATCGAGCGCGGGCAACTGGTGCCGGTGTTTGGCGGCGAGCGGGTGAGCCCGGTCAGCGCCCATCACCTGGTGTTCCCCAGGGGGCATGCAGAGTTGCCGCGGGTTCGGCGGTTTCTGGACTGGATGCAGGGGCAACTGGGGCACGATTTCAGTTATTGAGGGGCAGTACCGGCAAGCTGATGAAGTCGGGTTCCCCTGTAGGAGATCACCCAGCCCTTCGGGCTGCGCTGTCGCGCAGAGAACTGGTCTCGCAGATGCGCCACGGTCTCTGTGGGAAGCGGCCTTGCCGGGGCGCCGTCCGGTTGAGATGGGCTGCGCAGCAGCCCCGGCAATTTTGCATGAGGCCGAGATCTTGGGGGCGCTTCGCGCCCCATCGCGACACAAGGCCGCTTCCCACGGGAACCGTGTTAAATCAATGAGTTGTAGTTTGTTCTATGAGAGCCGGCTTGCCGGCGATAGGGCCATTACAGGCAAATCCGATGGAATCGCCACACCTGGGCAGCAGTCACAGCTGTCATGCAGGCACGACGCCTGACTGACCCCGACCCAGGAGAACCACCATGAAAGCAGTGCTCTTCACCGCCTTGCTGGCCGCAGCCGGCATGGCCCAGGCCGCCGACAAAGTCGAACTGAAACTGGCCGGCCCCGACGGCCCGGGCAAGCCCATCGGTACCGTCAGCATCGAGCAGAACAAATACGGCACGCTGCTCACCCCCGACCTCAAGGATCTGCCACCCGGCGTGCATGGCTTTCACTTGCACCAGAAGCCTTCGTGCGCCACTGCCGAAGAAGATGGCAAGACGATACCCGCAGGTGCAGCGGGCGGGCATTGGGACCCGGACTCGAGCAATGCCCACAAGGGCCCTTATGACGACAGCGGCCACCGCGGCGACCTGCCGGCGCTGTACGTAGGCGCTGACGGCAAGGCCACCCATCCGGTGCTGGCGCCGCGTCTGAAGGCCAGCGATTTCAAGGGGCATGCGCTGATGGTGCATGCGGGGGGCGACAACCACAGTGACCACCCTGAGAAGCTCGGTGGTGGTGGTGACCGGGTAGCGTGCGGGGTGGTGCAGTAGGGCTGCTGGCCCTGTCGCCGGCAAGCCGGTTCTCATAGAACTGCACACAACTCCTTGATTTAGCAGGGTCCTGTGGGAGCGGGCTTGCCCGCGAAGCAGGCGACGCGGTGCCTGGCACCGGCTTCGCCGGTGTTCGCGGGCAAGCCCGCTCCCACAGGGGCCGCGGCGGCTTCGTGCCCAGTTCCCTGCGCGACAGCGCAGCCCGAAAGGGCTGGGTGATCTCCTACAGAAGAGCGCAGGTTTCGTGGCCGACGCATTTGCTGTAGGCGTCGGCCTGCCGGCGATAGGGCCCTAGCAGAAATATCCTCAAGCCATAGGCAAATCCTCGCTCCACCAGGCACCGGCGCCCGGTAAAGTGGCAGCAAAATCCCAAGGCGCGCGCAGCGCCAGCGAGGTACCCCGTGGCTTCCTACACCCTGCGTCAACTCAAGTATTTCGTCACCACCGTCGAGGCCGGCAGCGTTGCCGAGGCCTCGCGCCAGCTGTACATCGCCCAGCCGTCGATCTCCACGGCGATCAAGAGCCTGGAAGAAAGCTTCGGCGTGCAGCTGTTCATCCGTCACCACGCCCAGGGCGTGTCGCTGACCCCCAGCGGCAAGCGCTTCTACGCCAAAACCCGTTCGCTGCTGCAGATGGCCCACGAGTTCGAGCAGAACGCCCTGGCCGACAACGACACCGTGGCCGGGCATATCGACATCGGCTGCTTCGAAACCGTCGCACCGTTGTACCTGCCGCGGCTGATCGCAGGCTTTCGCGAGCGTTATCCGGGGGTGGATATTCGCCTGCGTGACGGTGAGCAGCAGGAACTGATCCAGGGCCTGACCGCTGGCACCTTCGATCTGGCGTTTTTATATGACCACGACCTGGATGGCACCATCGAAGCCGAGCCGCTGATGCCGGCGCAAAAGCCCTACGTGCTGCTGCCGGAAAAACACCGCTTTGCCGGGCAGGCCCAGGTGTCGCTGCGCGACCTGTGCCCGGAGCCGATGATCCTGCTGGACGTGGCGCCCAGCCGTACCTACTTCGTCAGCCTGTTCAACGAGCTGGGGCTGACCCCTAACATCGTCTTCAGCTCGCCGTCGATCGAGATGGTGCGCGGCATGGTGGGGCAGGGGTTCGGGTTTTCGCTGCTGGTGACCCGGCCGCATTCGGAATACACCTACGACGGCCAGCGCCTGGTGATGGTGGACATCGCCGAGCCGGTGGCGTTGTCAGGGCTGGCAGCGGCGCACCTGAAGCGGGTGCAGTTGACCAAGCCTGCGCAGTTGTTCGTGGAGTTTTGCCGCGAAGAGTTGGCGAAGTTCTGAAAACAGCATCGCCGGCAAGCCGGCTCTCATAGAACAAACTACAAGCTATTGATTTAACACGGTTCCCGTGGGAAGCGGCCCCAAGGCCTCAGCCTCATGCAAAATTGCAGGGGCTGCTGCGCAGCCCATCGCGACACAAGGCCGCTTCCCACAGGGGCCGCAGTACATCTGCGAGACTAGTTCTCTGCGCGACCGCGCAGCTCCGAGGGCTGGGTGATCTCCTACAGAGATCCCCTGTGGGAGTCGGCTTGTCGGCGATTGCGGTCGGTCAGGCTTGATCCGGCACTACAGCGATCACATCGATCTCCATCAGCCATTCAGCCTGGGCCAAACCGGCCACCACCAGCCCGGTGGAAATCGGGAACACGCCCTTGAGCCACTTGCCGACTTCCTTGTACACCGGCTCGCGAAAGCGCGGGTCGGTGATGTAGGTGGTGGTCTTGACGATGTGCGACAGGTCCGAGCCTGCCTCTTCGAGCAACTGCTTGACGTTCTTCATCGCCTGCTCGGCCTGCGCCTGGGGGTTGCCCAGGCCCACCAACCGGCCTTCGAAGTCGGTGCCGACCTGGCCGCGCACGTAGATGGTGTTACCGGCCCGCACCGCCTGGCACAGGTCGTTGTCCAGGGTCTGGTTGGGGTAGGTCTCTTTGGTGTTGAACATGCGGATGCGGGTATGGGTAGGCATCAGTGGGCTCCGAGGGTGCTGACGTTGCTGTTCGAGGTGACGGATTCATCCGCTTCGCGCTGCTCGCGGTCGCGGTAGGCCAGGTAGGTGCGTTGCGTGGCGATATGGCCGGCGACGTGCTTGGCGTCGTGCCACACGCCCCAGATGAACGACGAGCCGCGGCGCGACAGCCAGGGCAGGCCGAGGAAGTACACGCCCGGCTCCTTCGCTACACCGCGCTGGTGCTGCGGCTTGCCGTTGGCATCGAAGGTGTCCACCTGCAGCCAGCTGAAGTCCACGCCGTAGCCGGTGGCCCAGATGATGCTGGTGACGCCGGCCTGGGCCAGGTCCAGTTCGCGCAGCGGGTTGCTGACGCAGTCCGGGTCGGCCAGGCGCTGGCGCGCTTGGGGCTCGAGCGGCAGATCCAGGCCGTTGCGCTCGATGTAGGCGTCGGCGGCGTCCAGCAGGGCCAGGTAGTTTTCGTCGCCGCGCTGGATGTTTTCGGCCAGGTTGTCCTGAAAGCGCGCCACGCCGTCTTCGAACGACTGGGTCAGGCCGACCAGGGTCATGCCCTGGTGGGCGAGGGCACGAAAGTCCACGGTGTGCCCGCCTCGGGCGCCGGACACGGCGATGGTCACGTGCTCGCGGCCGGGCTTGGCGATTTCGGCATCCCACTCGCCCAGCACCCCCAGCCACCAGCAGAAGTCGCGGTTGCGATAGGCCCGTGGCGGGCGGTCGTGGGCGCCCACCGACAGGTACACCTGGCGGCCGGCGCGCATCAGTTCTTCGGCGATCTGCACGCCGGACGAGCCGGCACCCACCACCAGCACCGCGCCTTCAGGCAGTTGCTCGGGGTTGAAGTAGGCGGCCGAGTGGATCTGGTGCAGGTGCTGGTCTTTTGGCGCGATGGCCGGGATGACCGGCTTCTGGAACGGGCCGGTGGCAGCCACCACGCGGTTGGCGTGGATCACGCCCTGGTTGGTGTCGATGGTGAAGCCTGGGCGGTCGGCGTTGCGCACCACCTTTTTTACCTCGACGCCGGTGCGCACCGGCAGGTTGTACTTGCGCACGTACCGCTCGAAGTAGTCGGCGACCTGGTCCTTGCCGGCGAAGGCGTCGGCGTCGAGGTCGAATTCCAGCCCCGGGAAGCGGTCGTGCCAGACCGGGCCGTTGGCTACCAGCGAGTCCCAGCGCCCGGTGCGCCAGGCCTCGGCGATGCGGTTGCGTTCCAGTACCAGGTGCGGCACGCCAAGCTTGCTCAGGTGTTCGCTCATGGCCACGCCGGCCTGGCCAGCGCCGACCACCAGGGTGTCGATTTCGTAGTTGTTGAAAGTCATGTCCGAGCCCTTGTTCAGGCGGTTGTTGTCAGGTCGGTTTGGAGGACCGCCGTTGCCTGGGGCCAGACTAGGGACGTGGGGGAAATCGCGAAAATAGTATTTAGCTGGGGCTTGCCGATAAATTGGCGAAGGCTGGTGCACCGCTCCTTAACCCTGCGCTTTACGTGTAGGAGCCCCCAGGGGCCTTAGTTTTTTCCTGCCCAACCCCTCGGAAAATGCTCGTTTCGCCGCTGCCGGGGCTTGCCGAAAATGCAGGCACACCCAGACAGGAGCTGCACCATGACCTTCTCCATCATCGGCCGCTGCCAGGAAACCGGCCAGGTCGGCATCGCCATCAGTTCGTCGAGCATCGCCGTGGGCGCCCGCTGCCCCTGGGTGCGCGCCGGGGTGGGGGCGGTATCGACGCAGAACATCACCCTGCCGGCCCTTGGTCCGCAGATACTCGATGCCCTGGAGCAGGGCCAACTGCCGCCCGCCGCAGCGCTGGACCGGGTGCTCAGCGCCAACGGCTGGAGCGAATACCGCCAGGTCACGGTGATCGACAGCCAGGGCCAGGTGGCGCTGTTCACTGGCAAGCAGGCACTGGGCGTGCACAACGCGGTGGCCGGCGAGCAATGCGCGGCGGCCGGCAACCTGCTGTCGTCCCAGGCGGTGATCGAAGCCATGGTGGCGGCCTTCGAGCAGGCCGGCGGGCACCTGGCCGACCGCCTGCTGGCGGCCATGCACGCGGCCATGGCCGCCGGTGGCGAGGCAGGTCCGGTGCACTCGGCGGCGCTGAAGATTGCCGGTGAGCACATCTGGCCGCTGGTGGACCTGCGGGTGGACTGGGCCGAGCATGACCCGATCGGCGAGCTGGACACGCTGTGGCAGGCCTACCGCCCGCAGATGCAGGACTACGTGACCCGCGCACTCAACCCCACCGCCGCACCCAGCTACGGGGTGCCGGGTGATGAGTGAATGGCAAAGCCGCGCGCTGCTGCAACGTCTGGTGGGTTTTGCCACGGTCAGCCGCGATTCGAACCTTGAGCTTATCGGCTTCATTCGCGATTACCTGGCCGAACAGGGTGTGGCCAGCGAGCTGTTTCTCAACGACGAGGGCACCAAGGCCAACCTGTTCGCCACCATCGGCCCCGGCGACCGGGGCGGGGTGGTGCTTTCGGGGCACACCGACGTGGTGCCGGTAGATGGCCAGGCCTGGACGCTCGAACCGTTCAGCCTGACCGAGCGCGACGGGCGCCTGTACGGGCGTGGCACTGCCGACATGAAGGGCTACATCGCCTGTGTGCTGGCGGCGGTGCCGGCCTTGCTTGCCCAGCCGTTGAAAACCCCGGTGCACCTGGCGTTCTCCTATGACGAGGAAGTCGGCTGCCTGGGTGTGCGCTCGATGCTCGCCGCCCTGCAGCAGCGCCCGCACAAGCCCAGGCTGTGCCTGATCGGCGAGCCCACCGAGCTCAAGCCGGTACTCGGCCACAAGGGCAAGCTGGCGATGCGCTGCCAGGTGCATGGCGCAGCCTGCCACTCGGCCTATTCGCCCTATGGCGTGAATGCCATCGAGTACGCGGCGCGGCTGATCGGCAAGCTGGGCGAAATCGGCGACGAGCTGGCGCAGCCGATGCACCACGACCCGCGCTTCGACCCGCCGTTCAGCACCGTGCAGACCGGGGTGATCAAGGGTGGCCGGGCACTGAACATCGTGCCGGAAGAATGCGCGTTCGACTTCGAAGTGCGTGCCTTGCCAGGCTTTGAGGCCCAGGCTGTGGCCGACCGTCTGCAGACTTATGCCGAAGCCGAGCTGCTGCCGCGCATGCGTGCGGTGAATGCCGGCAGCGACATTCGCCTGCAACCGCTGAGCGCCTACCCGGGGCTGGC
This sequence comes from Pseudomonas xanthosomatis, assembly GCF_019139835.1. NCBI lineage: Bacteria > Pseudomonadati > Pseudomonadota > Gammaproteobacteria > Pseudomonadales > Pseudomonadaceae > Pseudomonas > Pseudomonas xanthosomatis. Next base: position 3,373,341 of record NZ_CP077075.1, read on the forward strand.
GACGCCGGCCGACAGCGAGGCGGCGCGGTTGGTGGCGTTGCTCAGTGGTAGCGACAACTTCGGCACGGTGGCGTTCGGCACCGAGGGCGGCTTGTTCGACCAGGCCGGCATCCCCACCGTGGTGTGCGGGCCGGGCAGCATGGAGCAAGGGCACAAGCCGGATGAATTCGTCAGTGTCGAGCAGTTGCGTGGGTGCGATGCGATGTTGCTGAGGCTGGTGGAGTACCTTCGGCAGGCTTGATCGCGTTGGCTTCTTCGCGGGTAAACCCGCTCCCACAGGTATTCCATCGACGCGCAGTCTTGTGCTGCCCCTGTGGGAGCGGGTTTACCCGCGAAGAGGCCCGCAAGCTGGTAATCAGATCGCGATAGCCCCGCTGGCCAACCCATACACTGCCACCACGGCCCCCAGCACCACCACCGCGAACACCCCCCGCTCGAACCCGCTGAACACCTGGCGCTGCTGCTCTCTGCGCGCCTTGATGTACAACAGCGTCCCCGGCCCGTAGATCACCGCCGACAGCAGCAGGTATTTCATGCCGCCGGCCCACACCATCAGCAGTGCATAGGCCGTGGCCAGTAACGCCACCAGCAGGTCCTTGCCGCGCTCGCCGGCAGCGTTTTCGTAGGTCTCGCGGCTTGCTGCAAGCTTCAGCGCATAGGCCGCCACCAGCAGGTACGGGATCAGCGTCAGCGAGCTGGTCAGCTCCAGTGCCAGGGTGAAGGCGTACTCGGTAAACCAGGTCAGCAGCAAGAACAGCTGCACGAACAGGGTGGTCAGCCACAGTGCCGAGGCCGGCACCTGGTGCGGGTTCTGCCGGGCGAGGAAGGCCGGCATGGCCTGGTCGTGGGCTGCCGAGTACAGCACTTCGGCCGCCAGCAGCGTCCACGACAGGTAGGCGCCCAGCACCGAAATGATCAAGCCGATGCTGATGAAAATTGCCCCCCAGCGCCCGACGATGCTCTCCAGCACGCCCGCCATGGACGGCTGGCGCAGCCCGGCAAGCTCCGGGCGCAGCAGCACGCCGTAGCTGAGCAGGGTGATCAGTACCAGCAGGCACAGTACGCCGACGAAGCCCAGCACCGTGGCGATGCCCACATCGCGGCGGTTGCGGGCGTAGCGCGAATACACGCTGGCGCCTTCGATACCAAGGAACACGAACACCGTCACCAGCATGGTGCTGCGCACCTGCTCGAACAGCGATTCGGCCGGCAGCACCAGCTCGCCTGCGGCGTGGCCGATGCGCCCGTAGTCGTCCAGGTGGGCGAGGTCCGCCGCGTTGCCGGCCATGGGCGTGCCCCAGAAGTTGAGGCTGAACAGCTGGCGGTCGAAAGCCCCCACCAGCACCACGATGAACAACAGGATGGGGATCATCTTCGCCACCGTGGCGATGCTGTTGATCACCGCTGCCTGCTGCACCCCGCGCAGCACCAGAAAGTGGAAGGCCCACAGCAGCAGCGACGACACGGCGATGGCGGCCAGGGTGTTGCCCTCGCCGAATACCGGAAAGAACGCGCCGAGGGTGGATTTGATGAGGATGAAGTAAGACACGTTGCCGATGCAGGTGCCGGCCCAGAAACCGAACGCCGAGGCAAAGCCCAGGTAGCTGCCAAAGCCTGCGCTGGCGTAAGCGTAGATGCCCGAATCGAGGTCGGGGCGCCGGCGCGCGAGGGTTTGAAAAACGAAGGCCAGCATCAGCATGCCGGCGCCTGCGATGCACCAGGCGATGATCGCACCCAGCCCGCCGGTGGCGCGGCCGAAGGTGGCCGGCAGGGAGAAGATCCCGGCACCGACCATCGAGCCCACCACCAGCGCGGTGAGGGCCCAGACGTTCAGTTTGCCATCCGTAGCGGTACCCATGGGCAGCCCTCCGTTGCGTGAAGGCTTGAGTAAAGACCGCTGGGGTTTGAGTTGCCAGTCTGTGTTTGTTGGGGGTAATGCCTTGCTGGAAACCTGGACTATCTCTTGTGGGAAGCGCATAACCTCCATGGCAGCGCCGCATTTGCAGGGGGCGATGGGGCAGAAAAAAGGGCCGCATGGCGGCCCTTCGGGGGTGGTTCAGAAGGTCGCCTTGACCTGCAAGCCTACTACCAGCGCATTGTCGATATCCTTGCCGGAGAACGCCCCCGGTTCGACGATGTATTGCACGTCCGGGCGCAGGTTCAGCCAGGGCGTGGCCTGGTAGCCGTAGCTCAGCTCGATCAATTGCTCGGCGCCGTCGATGTTGGGGAACTGCTGGCCGGCATCGAAGGCTGCGTCTTCCAGTACGTCGCGGCTGCGCGGGTTCTGCACGGCGCGGCCATAACCCAGGGCCACGGTGTCACGCGGGCGGCTGGCGAACGGCTTGTACAGCACCACACCGGTGCCGTACCACTTGGTGAACGGCGAGGCGGCTTCGCTTGAGGCCGAGTACTGGCCGAAGGCGTGCAGGCTGCGGCCCGGCATGGCGGGGTCGTTCCACACTGCCTGGTCGATCAGCAGGTAGTGGCCGCCGCGGCCGGCGACTTCCTTGCTGCTGCCGATGCGCTTGACGTTGGAGCTGTCGTAGTAATAGCCCAGCTTGTACTCGCCCGGCAGCTCACCCTGCAGCTTGTACACCAGCTCCACCGGTACCACGGTGCCGGTGGTGTGCTTGGGGCCCAGGTGCCAGGCGCGGCTGGAGTTGCCGTTGCTTTCGGGGTCGACGTTGAACGCCGCCACGCGCAACTGCCAGGACGGCGAGAAGTCGTACTTGACCCGCGCGCCCAGGTGGGCGTTGGGGTAGTTGGTCCAGCCGCTGCCGCCGGACATGTTGAGCGGGTGGCCACAGAAGCCGGCGTTCATGAAGTTGCACAGGATGCCGCTGTCCAGCCCGCCGAGGTCGTTGCCCATGGCCATGTAGCCGAGCTTGACGTTCAGCGCCGGGGTGAACAGGGTGCGCTCGTAGCTCAGCTCGGTCAGGCGGGTGTACAGGCCGCCGTAGTTTTCCTGGATCGGCAGGCGGTTGCCCACCAGGTCTTCGGAGGCGCTGTTGCCGCGGCGGTCGTTGATGGTCAGCTGGACCTTGCCGCCGTTGTCCAGGCCGTACAACTTCGACAGATCGAACTGCACGCCCAGCTTGATGTTCTGCGAGTAGCGCGCCGAGCGGTGCAGGCCGCCGTGGGTGTTGTAGGCGGTTTCGCCGCTGTAGTCGCCGGTAACCTTGACGCCGTCTTCTTCGAGCTGGTGGCGCAGGCCGCCCCAGTCGCCGGTCAGGGTGTTGCGGGTCATCAGGTCGCCGTCGGCGAGGGCAGTGGTGCTGGCCAGGGCCAGCAGCAGGGTGGGGGTAAGGCGGATTGCGGATGGCATTGCAGAATCTCGGGTTGTCTGTTCGGGCCTCTTCGCGGGCAAGCCCGCCCCCACAGGTACTGCACCGGTTGCCAGGGCAGTGATCATCCTGTGGGAGCGGGCTTGCCCGCGAAGCAGGCGACGCGGTTACGGCAGGGCGTACGAAATCACGTAGTCGCCGCGGTCGGTCGACTGACGCGCGCCGCCGGCGGTGATCACCACGTACTGCTTGCCGGTCTTGGGCGAAACGTAGGTCATCGGGCCGCCCTGGCTGCCCACCGGCAGGCGGGCTTTCCAGATTTCACTGCCGTTGCTGCTGTCGTAGGCACGCAGGTAGAAGTCCTGGGTGCCGGCGATGAACACCAGGCCGCCTTGGGTCGACAGGGTGCCGCCGAGGGTCGGCAGGCCGATCTTGATCGGCAGGTGCATGCGGATACCGAGGGGGCCGGTGTCCTCGACGGTGCCGACCGGTACCTGCCAGGCGATCTGGCGGGTCTTCATGTCGACCGCGGTCAGGGTGCCGAAAGGCGGCGCCTGGCACGGGATGCCGGCCACCGACAGGAAGCGGTTCTTGTTCACCGCATAGGGGGTGCCCTTGAGCGGCACGGCGCCCATGCCGGTGTTCAGCGCTTCGCCGCCACCTGCTGCAGCGCCCTGGTTTTGCGAGGGGATCATCTGGATCCACAGGCCCAGGCGCATGTCGTTGACGAAGATGAAACCATGTACCGGGTCGGTGGAGATGCTGCCCCAGTTCATGCCACCCAGCGAGCCCGGGAAGCTCAGCGACAGGTCGGTGCCCGGTGCGGTGTACAGGCCGTCGTAGCGCATCTTCTTGAAGTCGATGCGGCACAGCAGCTGGTCATACGGGGTTGCGCCCCACATGTCCGACTCGGTCAGGGTCTGAGCGCCGATCTGCGGCATGCCGACCGATTTGGGCTGGGTCGGCGAGTACGGCTCGTTGGGGATGTTGCTTGGCTTGACCGGTACTTCGTCCACCTGCGTCAGCGGCTTGCCGGTGGCGCGGTCGAGCACGTAGATCTGCCCGGCCTTGGTGCCGATCACCACCGCAGGCACGGTTTGGCCGTCGTCCTTGGTGAAGTCGATCAGGCTCGGCTGCATCGGCAGGTCAAAGTCCCACAGGTCGTTGTGCACGGTCTGGTAGACCCACTTCTGGTTGCCGGTGGTGGCGTCCAGGGCCAGCACCGAAGCGCCGTAGGTGTGGTCCAGCTTGTTGCGTTCAACGCCGTAGATGTCGGTGGACGAGGAGCCCATCGGCAGGAACACGGTGTTCATCGCCGGGTCGTAGGACATCGGCGCCCAGCTGTTGGGGGTGCTGCGCACGTAGGTGCTGTTGCCTTCTGGTGCCTTGCGGTCTTCCGGGTTGCCCGGGTCGAAGGCCCAGCGCATTTCGCCGGTGATCACGTCAAAGCCGCGGATCACACCGCCAGGCATGTCGGTTTGCACGTTGTCGGCCACGCGGCCACCCACCACTACCGTGGTGCCGGCCATCAGCGGCGCCGAGGACAACTGGTAGTAGGAGTCCGGCACGTTACCCAGGCCGGCCATCAGGTTGACCTGGCCGTTATTGCCGAAGCCCTGGCAGAACTCACCGGTGTCGGCGTCCACTGCGATCAGGCGGCCGTCGATGGTGTTGGTCAGCAGGCGACGCTGGCAGTTGGCACCCGCCGCTACCGCACCGCCGGTGACCGGCGAGCTGTTCGGCTGGGTGGGTTGGGCAATGGCGGCGGTGGCGTCGAAGTAGGCCATGCCGCGGCAACGCTGCCAGACCTTGGACTGGGCGTTGATTTCGTTCTTCCACAGCTCCTTGCCGGTGTCGGCATTCAGCGCGATCAGGTTGTTGTGCGGGGTGCAGATGAACACCTTGTCGCCGACCTGCAGCGGGGTCAGCTGGTCTTCGGCGCCGTTGCCGTCGCTGATGGCCACGTCACCGGTGTGGTAGGTCCAGGCCACCTGGAGCTTATCGACGTTACTGCGGTTGATCTGGTCGAGCGCGGCGAAGCGGCTGCCACCTTCGGTGTTGCCGTAGTGGGCCCAGTCTTTCTGCTCCTTGCCAGCCTCGACCGGGGTCAGGCCCGGGCCCTTGCCGGTGGGGGCGACGCTTGGGTGGGCGACGAACATGTTGCCGGCGGCAATCGCCAGCACCACGGCCAGCACACCTGCGACACCGTAAGCGCCACGGCTGCGGGTGCCTGCCAGCATCGGGTAGACCAGCGCCACCACCATGCCGATGGCGCCGAACATGAACAGGCGCGAGAACAAAGGCCAGAAGACCAGGCCGGCGTCGGCCAGGGCCCAGATCAGCGTACCGACCAGGAACAGCGCATACAGCCAGGCACCGGCCTTTTTGCGGCATGCGATGAGAATGCCGGCGATGGCCATGGCCAGGCCGCCGACGAGGAAGTACCAGGAACCGCCCAAACCGGCCAGCTTGACGCCGCCGGCGGCCAGGAGCAGGCCGAGCAGGGCGACGATGACGCCCAGGCCGACCAGGATGAATGTGGAGGCGCCAGAGGCGCGCGGGTTGTCTTTCATGCCAGGGATCTCGCAGGTGGAATGCGGCGCAGTTTAAGCCCTTAGCAAGCTAATTAACAAGTTAGTACATTTATTTTCAGGACCGATTGTCGCAGGGCTGAACTTGCCAGGGTGTTGAGAAAATTCTAGATCAAGCGGGGAAATTGTCGCTAAACGGGGTGTTCTTCCAAGCAGAAGGCGGTCGGCGTTTTCATACCAAAGTCGTAAAGCCGGCCCTACAGGGGCGGGTTACGCCTGGTAGAACACCGCCAACCAAACCGTCGCCACCCCGGCTTCGGTCCATTCCACCCGATGCCGGCAATGCGCCGGGATATCCAGGTGGTCCCCTGTGCGCAGTACCCGCGTCTCGCTTTCATGCTCAAGACGCAGCCCGGCGCTGCCGCTGAGCACCACCACCCATTCACCCTCGGGCTGGTCGTACCAGAACCCCGGCGGGCTGGCCTGGCCACTGGAAACGATGCGCTCGATACGCAGGCCCGGGCGGTTGAGCAGGTCGTCGAACTGTTCGGCGGCGTTCGAATCGGGGGCGGGCAGGGCGGTGAACAGGTTGGCGGGCATGGGCGTCTCGGCGATGGTTGATTCCAGGGGCTGATTGTAGGAAGGTTCCCGGCTTTGCCCCACGGAAATTCGCATGGACAAGCTGCTGGCGATCAAGGCGTTCATGGCCACCGTCGAAGCTCAGGGCTTTTCGGCTGCGGCGCGCCGGCAGGGCGTGGCCACCTCGTCGGTGACCCGGCTGGTGGATGCGCTGGAGGCCGAGCTTGGCGCCACCTTGCTCAACCGCTCCACGCGCCAGGTCAGCCTCACCGAGGCCGGCGCCGGTTACTACCAGCGCGCGCGGGACATTCTCGAGGCCCTGGCCGAGGCTGATGCACGGGTGGCCGACCGCGGCGAGGAGCCGGTCGGGGTGTTGCGCCTGAGCCTGCCGGTGGAGTTCGGCCGGCGGGTGATCGCCCCGCACCTGGGGGCGTTCCTGGCGCGCCACCCGGGCCTTGAGCTGGATATCGACCTCAGCGACCGCTTCGACGACCTGCTGGACGGGCGCTACGACCTGAGCATCCGCCTGGGTGAGCCGGCCCCCAGCGACGAACTGGTGTGCAGGCCACTGGGACGTTTCGAGCGTTGGCTGGTGGCAAGCCCCGGCTACCTTGGGCAACGGCCAATGCTTGAGCATCCGCGACAACTGGCCGAATGTGCCTGCCTGCGCTTTCGCTACGGCCAGTCAGCAAGGCCGTGGCGCTTGCGGCGCGACGGCCAGGACCTGGAGTTGGATGTAAGCGGCCCGCTGCGCAGCGCCAATGCCGACCTGCTGCGCGAGGCCGCCATTGCCGGCAGCGGTGTGGCACTGCTGGCTGACTGGCTGGTGCGCGAGGACGTCGAGGCGGCGCGCCTGCAGCGGCTGTTCGGCGACTGGCAGGCCAGCCCGGGTACTGCCAGCGACACCATCAATGCGCTGTACCTGCCCAACCATCGGGGCTCGCGCCGGGTAATGGCGTTCGTGACCTTCTGCGAGGCATTGTTGATGGGTTGAGTTTTGCGTGCAGCGCAACGCCCTGTTGCGTTGGCTGCGGATTCTGCGCAACGCCGGGGTAGGGCACCATGCGCTCACTTCCCCATCCTTGCCGAGGCAACTTTCATGAACCCCTCCCTTGCTGTCGCCCAGCCGCCAGTCCAGGGCCTGAGCCGGGCCCTGGTGACACTGCTGGCGTTCTGCTGCGGCGCCATCGTCGCCAACATCTACTACGCACAACCCATCGTCGGGCTGATCGCCCCGGACCTGGGCCTGAGCGCCGAACACGCCAGCTGGATCGTCTCCCTTACCCAGTTGGGTTACGCCCTGGGCTTGCTGTTGCTGGTACCGCTGGCGGACCTGGTGGAAAACCGCCGGCTGATGATCGCCACTGCCGTGCTGGCCACCGTCAGCCTGTTGCTGGCCGGCACCAGCGGCCATGGCCAGGGCCAGTTGTTTCTGGGGTACGCACTGCTGATCGGTTTCAGTTCGGTGGCGGTACAGATGCTCATCCCCCTGGCTGCGCACCTGGCGCCGGAGCAGCAGCGTGGCCGGGTGGTGGGCAATATCATGGGCGGCCTGCTGCTGGGCATTCTGCTGGCAAGGCCGCTGTCGAGCCTGGTGGCCGACCACTTCGGCTGGCGTGCGGTGTTCATCGGCGCCGCCCTGGTGATGCTGGCGATCATCGTGCTGCTGGCCCTGACCCTGCCGCGCCGGGTGCCTGAGCACAAGGCCAGCTACGGCCAGTTGATGGCTTCGCTGGTGGTGTTGTTGCGCCGCTACCCGCTGCTGCGCCAGCGCTCGCTGTACCAGGCGTTGATGTTTGCCGCCTTCAGCCTGTACTGGACGGCGGTGCCGCTGGCCCTGGCCGGTGAGCACGGCCTGTCGCAAAGCCAGATTGCCCTGTTTGCCCTGGTGGGCGCGGTGGGTGCGGTGGCTGCACCGCTGGCCGGGCGCCTGGCCGATGCCGGGCATGCACGGCGCGGCTCGCTGTTGGCCATGGGCCTGGCGCCGCTGGCCCTGCTGTTGGGCCTGAGCACGCCGGGGGCCGGGGTGATCGGCCTGGGCCTGACCGGGGTGCTGCTGGACTTTGCGGTGCAGATGAACATGGTGATCGGCCAGCGCGAGGTATATGCCCTGGACCCCGCCAGCCGTGGGCGCCTGAACGCGCTGTACATGACCAGCATCTTCCTGGGTGGCGCGGTGGGCTCGGCGCTGGCCAGCCTTGTGTACAGCCATTACGGCTGGAGTGGCGTGGCGGTGGTGGGGGCGGGCGGGCCTGCATTGGCGCTGTTCGTATTCCTGGTGGTATCGCGGCGTAGCTGAACGACTGCCCCCTGTAGGAGCCGGCAAGCCGGCTCCTACAGGGTTTTGCCTCAACGGGTCAGCGGTAGGGCGACGCCAATCAGCGTAAAGAGGCTACCGCAGCAGCGATTGAAACCCTTACCGCTCTTGGCCAGCCATGGCCGCACCCGAAATGCCAGGCGTGCCAGCAGGTACTCGACTGAAAACTCCACGCTGGCGAAGGTCGCCGCCATCACCACGAACTGCACCAGCAAACCGCGCTGCGGGTCGATGAACTGGGGCAGGAAGGCCCCATAGAACAAAAGCACCTTGGGGTTGGCCAGCGCCGACAGCAGGCCCTGGCGGAACAATCCGGCATTGCCCAGGCGCGCCGCACCTTCGGTCAGTTCCAGATGCAGCGCCGGGCTGCGCCACAGCTGCCAGCCAAGCCACACCAGATAAGCGCCACCCGCCCACTTGAGCACCGTCAGCACCGAGGCCGAGGCCTGCAGCAGGGCGCTCAGGCCGAACATCGCCAGGGCGATCAAGGCGCTGAAACCGAACACCCCGCCGACGATGGTGAACAAGGTGCGCCGCGCGCCATACAAGGCGCCATGGGTGAGGGCCAGCAGGCTGTTGGGGCCCGGGGTCAGCGAAAGGCCGATGCTGGCGAGCAGGTAGATGAGCCAGGTGTCGAGTGCCATGGGGATGCCTTGAACAATGAACCGGGCGCCAGTGTAGGGGCAGTTCGACGGTTTCTCAGGGTAGGATATGGTCATATGACGGTGATAACTGGACATGCCATGACCCCCGACCTGCGGTTGCTGATTTTGCCGCTGCCCGAATTCGCGTTGCTGCCCCTCGGCGCCTTCCTCGACAAGCTGCGGTTTTCGGCTGACGACGAGGACTACAGCCGCCAGCGCTATTGCGCCTGGACCGTGCTCGGGCTGGACAGCGCGCCGCTTGCGGCCAGCAGTGGCGCGATGTTGCAGGTGGAGGTGACGCCAGCCCAGGTGGACTGGCGCGCCCACGACTACCTGGTGCTCTTTGGCGGGCGCAGCGCTGCAGCCACGGCGGCACTGGCGCCGCGCTACAAGGCGCTGTTGAAACAGGCAGTGAAAGCCGGCGTGAAGCTGGTGTGCGTCGACAACGCGGCATTCTTGCTGGCTGCCTGCGGCCTGCTGGACGGGCACAAGGTGGTCGTGCACTGGCGCCATGAGGCGGAGTTTCGCGCGTGCTTTCCCAAGGTTCAGGTGCTGGTCGAGCAGTTGTACTGCTTCGATGGTGCACGTATCAGTTGCGCAGGCGGTACCGCCGCCATCGACCTGGCGGTAGAGCTGATCGCCCGCGCCTGTGGTCGCACCCGGGCGCTCAAGGGCCTGGCCGACATGCTGGTGGACGAGAGCCGCGACAGCCGCCATGCCCTGCGCTCGCTTGATTCAGCGCCCGGGCAGGGGCGCCAGGTAAAGCGGGCCATGGCGCTGATGCGCCATCACCTGGCGTCGGCTTTGTCGGTGGAGCAGTTGGCGGCAGAGCTGGGTATCAGCCGGCGCCAGCTTGATCGGCAGTTTCAGGCCAGCCACGGCATGAGCGCCAAGGGCTGGTGGCTGGAGATACGCCTGCAGCAGGCGCGCTGGCGCTTGCTCAATTCAAGCCATGGCCTGGCGCAGATTGCCGAGGAGGTGGGGTTGGGGGATGCCAGTTACCTGGGCAAGTGCGTCAGGAAGCGGTTTGGCTGTACGGCGTTGGCGTTGCGCAGTTCTTGCCTCATCGCCGGCAAGCCGGCTCTCATAGAACAAACTGCAACTCATTGATTTAACACGGTCCCTGTGGGAAGCGGCCTTGCCGGGGCGCCGTCCGGTCGAGATGGGCTGCGCAGCAGCCCCGGCAATTGTGCATGAGGCCGAGACCTTGGGGCCGCTTCGCGCCCCATCGCGACACAAGGCCGCTTCCCACAGATATCGTGGCGCATCTGCTAGACCAGTTCTCTGCGCGCCACATACCCTGTGGGAGCGGGTTTACCGGAGTGCCGGACCACCGCGAAGCAGGCAGCGCGGTGGATGGCACCGGCTTCGCCGGTGTTCGCGGTGGTCCGGCATCCCGGTAAACCCGCTCCCACAGGACCCTGCTAAATCAATAAGTTATGTGTTGTTCTATGAGAGCCGGCTTGCCGGCGATGGGGCCCTCACTGCGGGGTGCCGAACAAACCGGTCCAGTAGATCCCCGCGTCGCTTTTCGGGTCTACGGCGTAGGCGGCACCGAGTTCGCGGTAGTCGGGGTTCATCAGGGTGGCGCAGTGCCCGGGGCTGGCCAGCCAGCCGTCCACCACCTTGCGTGCGCTGTCGCGGCCGGCGGCGATGTTTTCGCCGATCTGCCGGTACAGGTAGCCGGCCAGCTCTGCCCGGTCGCCCGGGGTGCGGCCGTCGCGGTCGAGGTGGTCGAAGAAATTCTGATTGGCCATGTTGCGCGTGTGGTTTGCGGCCACAGCGGCCAGGGTGGTGTTCCAGCTAAGCGCCGGGGCGGCGGGGAAGGGCTGGCCGCCGCACTGGCGCGGTACGTTGCGCGCGGCGTTGACCTCCTGCAGCAGCTTTTGCCCTTCGGCCTGCCAGTCGCCCAGGCGCCCGCTGAGCAGTGGCCGGGCCAACACGATGCGCCAGTCGCGGCCCTCCTGGCTGACGCCGATGTCGACGAACTGCGGGTCGAGCACTACCTGGCAGAAGCTTTCTTCGATGGCTTTCATGGCCGCCTTTGCGTCGCGCGGGCCTGACAGGCTGATGGCCTGCACGTTGACCATGGGGTAGGCGGCGCGGCTCATGGCCTGCTGCAGGTCGCGGGTGCCTTCGGGCGACAGGGCCAGGCGGGTGTCGCTGCTAAGTGGCGGCAGTTCGAGCGATGCCTCGCCGCCGCAGCGTTGGGCTTGGCTGCGGTAGCTGTTGATGGTATCGATCAGTTGCGCTTCTTCGCCGGTGAAGGCCTGGGCGCTGGCAGAAGCCAGCAGGCTCAGCGACAGGCCGAAGAGGCAGGCAACGGATGGGACGCGCATGTGAATCTCCCTGTAACTGGCAGCGTCGGGTTCTGCGCTGCCCATCCTACACAAGCGCAAGGCGTTTGGCCCGGCGTTGTGTGGTTACCGTTGAGGCCCTTTGGGTGAAGGCGTTGCGGTTGAAGCGGGGGTAGACCATGGGGGGGCGAAAAAGTGCGGTGGCCATGGTGGGTTTCTCGATGGTTGCTGTTTTTTTTGGGGGTTGTAGTTATCGACACTGGAATGGGGTGGGCTGTTCCGTTGCGCTTGTTTTCATGACGGTCATGGTTCCTTTTCAGCGATCGCGTGTGCGGGTGATTTATATTTTTGCGGTGGGCGCTGTGATCTGGTTTAGTTGGTTGTTGGTTTGTTTTGAGGTTTTTATGCGCATTCATTATTTGTATTGACGCTTATTCACCTTTCCGCCCTTACGGCGGGTAACTTTTTGAGGGATCAAAAAGTCACCAAAAAATCCTCGCTCCATTCATACGGCCCCCTGCGCTTCGCTCCGGGGGTTCCCTCACTCCGGGCTTGCTCCGGGGGTACGCGCCGACGGGCCGTCCCTGGCCCGATCGGCGCTCGACCGGCATCCATGCCGGTCGCCCCCCTACGCAATCCCTGCGTTCGGCCTCCTGAAGTCGCGAAGTTAGTGGCGGCGCCTGGGCTGGCGCAGCTAACCGCTAGTTGCCACCGTGGGAACTCAGGATTTTATCGCGGGGCAAGTCGCAGCGGCGCACCGCCGCTCCCACGCCAGAAGTTGGTGCGCACAACTAGCGTGGGAGCGGGCTTGCCCCGCGATTGCGTCAGAACAAACAACACATCAATAACAATTAAACCAACATCCCAGCTCTTGATCTGGCTCTTGATCTGGCTTCTAAGCGCGCGGTAGTTCAGACAACACAAATCGCGACTTCAGGAGGCCGAGCGTAGGGATTGCGTAGGAGGGCGACCGGCATGGATGCCGGTCGAGCGCCGATCGGGCCAGGGACGGCCCGTCGGCGCGTACCTCCGGAGCAAGCCCGGAGCGAGGGAACCCCCGAAGCGCAGCGTAGGGGGCCGGATGATGGGAGCAGGGCGGCTTTGGTTACTTTGGCCGCGACCAAAGTAACCCGCCGTAAGGGCGGAAAGGTGACGAAAAGCGCTCATCGTCAATGAATGTGCATACATCTCCCAAAGCAATCACCATCAAACCCCGAACCCGAACCCGAACCCGAACCCGAACCCGAACCCGAACCCATAAAAAAGCCCCAACAACCAAAAGGCCATCGGGGCAAACGGTTGGGAGAAAATCCAACCAAAGGAGCTCTCAATTCAAAAGACGATCACCGCGAACTGGCCACCACCTCCGGCTGCCAGCCGCCCCCAAGGGCCTTGTAGATCGCCACGATCCCGCTATACAACTCAACCTCACCCTGCGCCTGCGCATCCTCGGCACTCAGCCGCTCCCGCTCGGCATCGAGCAGCACCAGGTAATCCACGGTCCCCTCGCGATAGCGAATCGACGCCAGCTCCGCCGCCTTGCGGCTGGCCTCGCTCTGGCGCATCAGGGCCAGCAGCCGTTGCTGGCGCTTGCCGTAATCGCTGAAGGCATTCGAAGACTCCTCCAGTGCCAGCAGCACATGCTGCTCGTAGCTGGCCAGCGCCCCCTCGGCATCGGCCTTGGCCCCGCGCAGGCGGGCCCGCACGCTGCCCAGGTCAAACGCCGCCCAGGTGATGCTCGGGCCCAGCGCCCAGGCATTGGCCGCCGACGAACCAATCTGCGAGCCCCGCGCGGCCGTGAAGCCCAAAAAGCCGCTCAGGCTCACCCGCGGGAACAGGTCGGCAGTGGCCACGCCCACATTGGCGGTGGCTGCTGCCAGTTGGCGCTCGGCGCTGCGGATGTCCGGGCGGCGGCGCAGCAGCTCGCCCGGGTCACCCACCGGCAGCGCCTTGGCAATCGCCGGCAAGGCCTTGGGCGACAGGTCCACGGCCAATGCGTCCGGGCGCTGGCCCAGCAGGGTGGCGATGCGGTTCTTCGCCCGCACCTGCTCGGCCTGCAACTGCGGCACGGTGGCCTCGACACCCGCCAGGCGGGCATCGGCGCGCACCACGTCGAGCTCGTTGCCGACACCGGTGTCACGCAGGGTCACGGTGATATCCCGCGATTCCTGCTGGGTCTTCAGGTTGGCCAGGGCGATCTTCTCGCGCAGTTGCGCGCCACGCAGTTGGCCGTAGGCGTCCACCAGCTCGGCGATCAGGCTCACCTGCAACTGCGCAAGGTCGGCCGCGGCGGCCGCCTCTTGCGCTTCGCTGGCTTCGATGCGGCGCTGGATGCGCCCGAACAGGTCAAGCTCCCAGGCCATGTCCAGGCCCAGGTCGTAGCGCTCGCTGTTGACCCGGCGCTCGGTCTGGCCCGGGATCTGGCCCTTGCCCAGGTCGCTGCTGGCACGGCTGGTGACCACCGGCAGCTGGTCGTTGGCCGCATCGTCGCGGATCGCCCGCGCCGACTTCAGCCTGGCAAAAGCCACCCGCAGGTCACGGTTGCCATCCAGCGAGGCTTGCACCAGCTGGTTCAGCACCGGGTCGTCGAACTGCTTCCACCACACGCTTTCGAAGTGGCTGCGGTCGAACGCCTTGGCCTCAAGGCCGCTGTCCAGCTTGGCCGGTTCAGTGGCCGGGGCCTGGTAGTCCGGGCCCACCGCGCAGGCCGCCAGGGCCAGCGCCAGCAGGCTCGGAGTCAGGGGTTTGAGCAGGTTCATGCATGGTTCTCCAGCGCGGGGGCGTGCGCAGCCTTGCGGGCCTGGCGACGCTCGACGAAACGGCGGATCAGGAAGAAGAACACCGGGGTCAGGAACAGGCCGAACACGGTCACCCCGATCATTCCCGAGAACACCGCCACACCCATGGCATGACGCATCTCGGAACCGGCGCCAGAGCTGAATACCAGCGGCACCACACCCATGATGAAGGCGATCGAGGTCATCAGGATCGGCCGCAGGCGCAGGCGGCAGGCTTCCAGTACCGCAGCCAGCGGGTCGAGGCCCTTGGCCTGTTCATCCTTGGCGAACTCGACGATAAGAATCGCGTTCTTGCACGCCAGGCCCACCAGTACGATCAAGCCGATCTGGGTGAAGATGTTGTTGTCGCCACCGGACACGATCACCCCGGTGATGGCCGACAGCAGGGTCATCGGCACGATCAGGATCACCGCCAGCGGCAGGCTCCAGCTCTCGTACTGGGCGGCCAGTACCAGGAAGGCCAGCAGCACGCACAGCGGGAACACGAACAATGCAGTGTTGCCCGAGAGAATCTGCTGGTAGGTCAGGTCGGTCCACTCGAAGGTCATGCCGTTGGGCAGCTCTTCCTTAAGCAGCTTCTCGATTGCAGCCTCGGCCTGGCCGGAGCTGTAGCCCGGGGCTGCGGCGCCGTTGATCTCGGCGGTGATGAAGCCGTTGTAGTGCATCACGCGGTCAGGCCCGGAGGTATCGCTGACCTTGAGGAAGGTCGCCAGCGGGATCATCTCGCCCAGGTTGTTGCGCACCTTCAGCTGGCCGATCTGCTCGGCGTCGAGGCGGAACTGCTGCTCGGCCTGGACGTTGACTTGGTAAGTGCGGCCAAAGCGGTTGAAGTCGTTGGTGTACAACGAGCCCAGGTAAACCTGCAGGGTGTCGAAGATGTCGGTGATCGCCACGCCGTGGGTCTTGGCCTTTTCCCGGTCGATGGCGGCATCGACCTGCGGCACGTTGACCTGGTAGCTGGTGAACAGGCCCGCCAGTTCTGGCACGTTGTGGCTCTTGGCGATGATGTTCTGGGTCTCTTTGTACAGCGCTTCGTAGCCCAGGTTGCCGCGGTCTTCGATCTGCAGGCGGAAGCCGCCGATGGTGCCCAGGCCTTGTACTGGCGGTGGCGGGAAGATCGCGATGTAAGCGTCCTGGATATCGGCAAACTGCGCGTTCAGTGCGGCGGCGATGGCGGCAGCCGACTGGCTCGGGTCCTTGCGCTCGTCGAACGGTTTGAGCGGGGTGAACACGATGCCGCTGTTCGGGCTGTTGGTGAAGCCGTTGATCGACAGGCCCGGGAAGGCCACCGAGTCGGCTACACCCGGTTGCTTCAAGGCAATTTCGCTCATGCGCTTGATCACAGCCTCGGTACGGTCGAGGCTGGCGGCGTCAGGCAACTGGGCGAAGGCCACCAGGTACTGCTTGTCCTGGGCCGGCACGAAACCGGTCGGGGTGGACGAGAAGCCCAGGTAGGTCAGGCCCATGAGCCCGGCATACACGAACAGCGCAATGCTGCTGCCGCGGATGACCCGGCGTACGCCGCCCACATAGCTGTGGCTGGCCCGGTCGAAGAAGCGGTTGAACGGCGCGAACAGCCAGCTGCCCAGGAGTTTTTCCAGAATGCGCGAGAAACGGTCCTTGGGTGCGTGGTGGTCTTTGAGCAGCACGGCAGCCAACGCTGGCGACAGGGTCAGCGAGTTGAACGCCGAAATCACGGTAGAGATGGCGATGGTCAGGGCGAACTGCTTGTAGAACTGCCCGGTAAGGCCCGAGATGAACGCCGCCGGCACGAACACGGCGCACAGCACCAGCGCCGTGGCGATGATCGGCCCGGTCACTTCGCTCATGGCCTTTTGTGTGGCCTCGAGCGGTTTCAGGCCAAGCCCGATGTTCCGTTCGACGTTCTCCACCACGACGATGGCGTCGTCCACCACGATACCGATGGCCAGCACCAGCCCGAACAATGACAGCGCGTTGAGCGAGAAGCCGAACAGGTGCATCACCGCAAAGGTACCGATCAGCGATACCGGCACGGCCAGCAGCGGGATGATCGAGGCGCGCCAGGTCTGCAGGAACAGGATCACCACCAGCACAACCAGGATCAGCGCTTCGAACAGGGTGTGCACCACTGCTTCGATGGAGCCACGCACGAACACGGTCGGGTCATAGACGATGCTGTAGTCCATGCCCTCGGGGAAGTCCTTCTTAAGCTCGGCCATCTTCGCCCGCACTTCGTCGGAGATCTCGATGGCGTTGGAGCCAGGGCGCTGGAAGATCGGGATGGCCACCGCCGGCTGGTTGTTCAGCAGCGAGCGCAGGGCGTACTGGCTGGAGCCGAGCTCGACCCGGGCGATGTCTTTCAGGCGGGTGATTTCGCCATCGGCACCGGCGCGGATGATGATGTTCTCGAACTCTTCCTCGTTGACCAGGCGGCCTTGAGTGTTGATCGACAGCTGGAAGCTGCTGGCACCCGGGGCGGGCGGGGCGCCCAGCTGGCCGGCGGCCACCTGGCGGTTCTGCTCGCGAATGGCCGCTACCACGTCACCGGCGGTGAGGTTGCGCGAGGCGGTCTTGTTCGGGTCGAGCCACACGCGCAGCGAGTAGTCGCCCATGCCGAACAGCTGCACGTCACCCACGCCGCCCAGGCGCGCCAGCTCATCCTTGATGTTGAGGATGGCGTAGTTGGACAGGTACAGCATGTCGTAGCGTTGGTCCGGCGAGGTCAGGTGCACGACCATGGTCAGGTCGGGCGAGGCCTTGTCGACGGTGATGCCGATACGGGTCACTTCCTCAGGCAGCTTGGGCTGGGTGCGGGTGACGCGGTTTTGCACCTGCACCTGGGCGTTGTCCAGGTCGGTGCCCAGGGCGAAGGTGATGGTCAGGGTCAGCTTGCCGTCGGCGGTGGACTGCGAGGACATGTACAGCATGTTCTCTACACCGGTGATGGCCTGCTCAAGCGGCGCGGCGACGGTTTCGCCGATCACCTTGGGGTTGGCGCCGGGGAAGTTGGCACGCACCACCACGGTGGGCGGCACCACTTCGGGGTATTCGCTGATCGGCAGCTGGAACAGCGAGATCGAACCCGCAATCAGCAGCACCAGCGACAGCACCGCGGCGAAGATCGGCCGGGTAATGAAGAATTTCGAGAAGTTCATCGGTGTGGTCCCTTAACCGCGTGGCGCCTGGGCGCTGGCGACTTTCACGTTGGAGCCCGCAACCTTGGGCGCCGGGTTGCTGGCCTCCAGGGCCTGGCGCTGTTGGGCGAGGGCGGCGAGGGTCTGTTCGCTGGCCATCTGGGTTTCTTCAGGGGAAACCTGCGAGCCAGGGCGCACGCGCTGCAGGCCCCTGACCACGATGCGGTCGTCCTTGGCCAGGCCGCTGCGCACGATGCGCAGGCCTTCAAGCTTTGGCCCCAATTCCACGGCGCGGTAGGCCGCCTTGTTGTCCTTGTCCATCACCAGCACGAACTTCTTGCCAAGGTCGGTGCCCACTGCTTCGTCGTTGATCAGCACGGCGTCGTACTGGGCGCTGCCGACCAGTTTCAGGCGGGCGTACAGGCCCGGGGTGAACTGGCCGTCGCGGTTGTCGAACACGGCGCGGCCACGGATGGTGCCGGTGCGCGGGTTGACCTGGTTGTCGACGAAGTTCATCCGGCCCAGGTGCGGGTTGCCGGTTTCGTTGGTCAGGCCCAGGTACACCGGGGTGCTCTGGCCGCGCTGGCCGTCGCGCGCCAGCTGGTTGTACTTGAGGTACACGCGCTCGTCGGCGTCGAAGTAGGCGTACACCTTGTCGGTGGACACCACGCTGGTCAGCGGGGTGACGTCGGCGCTGACGATGTTGCCGGCGGTGTATTGCGCGCGGCTGACGCGCCCGGCGATCGGCGCGGTGACGCGGGTGAAGCTCAGGTTCAGGCGGGCCAGGTCCAGTTGGGCCTGGATCGCATCGACCCCGGCACGCGCTTCGGCGGCGGCGCTGGTACGCGACTCGGCAAGCTCGGCAGAGATGGCGTTGCTGTCACGCAGGCGCTCGCCGCGGCGGGCTTCGTTGGCGCTGCGAATGGCAGTGGCCTTGGCCTGCGACAGCTGCGCTTCGAGGCGGCGTACTTCAGCCTGGAACGGGCGCGGGTCGATCTGGAACAGCAGGTCGCCTTTCTTTACCTGGGCGCCTTCGGTAAAGGCCACCAGGTCGATCTGGCCCGAAACGCGCGGGCGCACTTCGACGGTTTCCGGTGCTTCGAGGCGGCCGGTGAACTCGTCCCATTCGTTGATCGGTTGTTCGATGACCTTGGCGACGCTGACCTTTGGCGCGGCGGGAGCCTGCACGGCGTCTGGGGTACGGCCACAAGCGCTGAGCACCACCACTGCCAGGGCAGCGAGCGGGAAGCGCAAGGGTTTGAGTGAGTGGTCCATGGAGAACTCCGCCAATGTATTTAGTAGTGGGCGGAGTGTGAGTGCCTTGCGCGTGACGCACGAATCGAACGCAGCGAAGGTTATTATCACGCGCAATGATATGAGCGATGCTGGTATCGATATGGGCGTATGGTTGGCAGGTACCCCCAACAGCGGCGCGAACGCCGTGTGTAGGAGCGGCCTTGTGCCGCGAAAGGGCTGCGTAGCGGCCCCAGGATCTCGGCATCATGCAAAATCGCCGGGGCTGCTGCGCAGCCCTTTCGCGGCACAAGGCCGCTCCTACACAGGGGGCGAGCCAGCCAGAAAGACATTACAAAATTGTAATCTGCCCGCCACCCCCCCGATAACCACTCCTCCCTAGAGTCCCTCGCCAATGCATTCCGCCGCTTGCCGACGAGGACTTCCGCCGTGCCCATCCCCCGCAATGTCGCCTGGCTCTGCCTGCTGCTGGCCGGCCCTGCCGCCGCCGACGGCCTGAGCCTGGCCCAGGCCCTGGACGCCGCCTATGCCAACAACCCCGAACTGGCCGCGGTCGGCCGCGAGATCGGCGTGGCCGAGGGCGAGCGGCGCCAGGCCGGGTTGCTGCCCAACCCTGAGCTTTCCTGGGAGGTGGAAGACACCCGGCGCAGCACCAGCACCACCACGGTCATGCTCAGCCAGCCGCTGGAGCTGGGCGGCAAGCGCGGTGCGCGCATCGAGGTTGCCGAAGCCGGCCAGGCGCTGGCGCAACTGGAGCTGGAGCGCCAGCGCAACGGCCTGCGCGCCGATGTGGTGCAGGCCTACCACGCGGCCTTGCGCGCACAGACTGCGCTGGAGCTGGCGCAGCAATCGCAAACCCTGACCGAGCGCGGTGTGCGGGTGGTCGAGGGCCGGGTCAAGGCTGGCCAGTCGTCGCCGGTGGAGGCGACCCGCGCCCAGGTGCAACTGGCCCAGGCCCAGGCCGCAGTGCGCCGCGCGCAAACCGGGCGCGCCGTGGCCTGGCAGGCATTGGCGCGGCTGACCGGCAGCGCCGATACCCGCTTCGAGCGGCTCGATGCCGCCACCCTGTCACCCGGCCAGGCGCCGCAGGCCGAGCAGTTGCTGGCCAAGGTCGAGCAGACCGCCGACTGGCGCCTGGCTGCCGCGCAAGTGCAGCGCGGCGAGGCCAGCCTGGGCTCGGAAAAGGCCCAGCGCATCCCCAACCTCACCGTCAGCCTGGGCAGCCAGTACAGCCGCGAGGACCGCGAGCGGGTCAACGTGGTCGGGCTGTCGATGCCGCTGCCGCTGTTCGACCGCAACCAGGGCAACGTGCTGGCCGCTGCGCGGCGCGCCGACCAGGCCCGTGACCTGCGCAACGCCGTGGAACTGCGCCTGCGTAGCGACACCCGCAGCGCCATCGAGCAGTGGGCCACCGCCATGGGCGAGGTGCAGGCCTACGACCGCACCATCCTGCCTTCGGCGCAGCAGGCGGTGGACACCGCCACCCGCGGTTTCGAGATGGGCAAGTTCGCCTTCCTCGATGTGCTCGATGCCCAGCGCACGCTGATCGAGGCGCGCGGCCTTTACCTCGACGCCCTGGCCCAGGCCACCGATGCGCGTGCGCAGGTGGAACGCATCTACGGCGAACTCTGAGCCCGGCCCATCGCTCCCACGGGCGCAGCCTTCAGCTGCGTGGGGGCGGGCTTGCCCCGCGATGGGGCCCCAATTGCACTTTACGAATTTTCCAGCAGGAGCCCCAATGACCACCCCCCGCAAACTCGCGATCCTCGCCGCAGCCCTGGCCTCCCTCGGCCTTGGCGGCCTGGCCTGGACCGGCACCCTGGGCCAGGCCAGCAGCCACGCCCAGCACGACGACCATGGTGAAGAAAGCCACAGTGAAGAGGGCCATGGCGAAGAGGGCCATGGCGATGAAAAAGCCCATGGGGACGAAGAAGGCCAGTTGCACCTGAGCGCCGAGCAGATCCAGGCCGCCGGCGTGCAGTTGGCCACCGCCGGCCCGCAGGCCCTGGGCAGCGCCATCAGCTTCCCCGGCGAGATCCGCTTCGACGAAGACCGCACCGCCCATGTGGTGCCGCGCGTGCCCGGGGTGGTCGAGGCGGTGCATGCCGAGCTGGGCCAGGCGGTCAAGCGCGGCCAGGTGCTGGCCGTCATTGCCAGCCAGCAGATCTCCGAACTGCGCAGCGAACAGCAGGCTGCCCAGCGTCGGCTGGAGCTGGCGCGCCTGACCTTCGAGCGGGAAAAGCAGCTGTGGCAGGAGCGCATCAGCGCCGAGCAGGACTACCTGCAAGCGCGTCAGGCCCTGCAAGAGGCCGAGATCGCCGCCGCCAATGCCGGGCAGAAGGTCGCCGCCGTGGCCCCGGCCGGGCGCGGCAACCGCTTCGAGCTGCGCGCGCCCTTCGATGCGGTGGTGGTAGAGAAACACCTGACCGTGGGCGAGGTGGTGGGCGAGGCCAGCAATGCGTTCACCTTGTCTGACCTGAGCCGGGTCTGGGCCACCTTCGCCGTGGCCCCGCGCGACCTGGACAAGGTGGTCAGCGGCCGCGACGTCACCGTCAGTGCCCCGGACCTGGGGGCCCAGGTGCAGGGCAAGGTCAACTACGTCGGCAGCCTGCTGGGCGAGCAGAACCGCGCCGCTACCGTGCGCGCCACCCTGGCCAACCCCAATGGCGCCTGGCGCCCGGGGCTGTTCGTCAATATTGCGGTCACCGTCGAGCGTTTCGACGCCGCGGTGGTGGTGCCCGAAGCGGCGTTGCAAACCTGGGAGGACAAGACCGTGGTGTTCGCCCGCACCGAGGAGGGCTTCGAGGCCCGCCCGGTCACCCCGGGCCGCCGCGATGCCGGCCAGGTGGAAATTCGCGAAGGCCTTGCCGCCGGCACCGTGGTCGCTGCTGCCGGCAGCTTCGTCCTCAAGTCCGAGCTGGGCAAAGGCTCGGCCGAACACAGCCATTGAGTGGGGACGCCTGACATGTTCGAACGCCTGATCCAGTTCGCCATCGAGCAGCGCCTGGTGGTGATGCTTGCCGTGGTGCTGATGGCTGCCGTGGGCATCCACAGCTACCAGAAGCTGCCCATCGACGCGGTGCCCGACATCACCAACGTGCAGGTGCAGGTCAACACCGCTGCCCCTGGCTATTCGCCGCTGGAAACCGAACAGCGCATCACCTACGCCATCGAAACCGCCATGGCCGGCCTGCCGGGCCTCAAGCAAACCCGCTCGCTGTCGCGCTCGGGGTTGTCGCAGGTGACGGTGATCTTCGCCGATGGCACGGATATCTTCTTCGCCCGCCAACTGGTCAACGAGCGCCTGCAGGTGGCCCGTGAGCAACTGCCCGAGGGCATCGAGGCGGCCCTGGGGCCGATCTCTACCGGGCTGGGGGAGATCTTCCTGTGGACGGTGGAGGCCAAGGACGGTGCAGTCAAAGACGACGGCACGCCCTATACCCCCACCGACCTGCGGGTGATCCAGGACTGGATCATCAAGCCGCAACTGCGCAACGTGCCGGGGGTGGCCGAAGTCAACAGCATCGGCGGCCACGCCAAGCAGTACCTGATTGCGCCGGAGCCCAAGCGCCTGGCGGCCTACAAGGTGACCCTCAACGATTTGATCGCAGCGCTGGAGCGCAACAACGCCAACGTCGGCGCCGGCTACATCGAGCGCAACGGCGAGCAGTTGCTGATTCGCGCCCCGGGGCAGGTGGCCTCGGCCGAAGATATCGCCAACGTCGTTATCGCAAGTGTTGACGGTACGCCAATCCGCGTCAGCCATGTGGCCCAGGTGGGCCTGGGTGAAGAGCTGCGTTCGGGCGCGGCCACCGAGAACGGCCGTGAAGTGGTGCTGGGCACGGTATTCATGCTGATCGGCGAAAACAGCCGCAGCGTGTCGCAAGCGGTGGCGGCCAAGCTTGAAGAGATCAACCGCAGCCTGCCTGAAGGTGTGGTGGCGGTGACCGTGTACGACCGCACCAACCTGGTGGAAAAGGCCATCGCCACGGTGAAGAAGAACCTCATCGAGGGCGCGATCCTGGTCATCGCCGTGTTGTTTTTGTTCCTCGGCAATATCCGCGCGGCGCTGATCACCGCCATGGTGATCCCGCTGTCGATGCTGTTCACCTTCACCGGCATGTTCAGCAACAAGGTCAGCGCCAACCTGATGAGCCTGGGCGCGCTGGACTTTGGCATCATCGTCGACGGCGCGGTGGTGATCGTCGAAAACGCCATCCGCCGCCTGGCCCATGCCCAGCAGCACCACGGGCGCATGCTTACCCGCAGCGAGCGCTTGCATGAGGTGTTCGCTGCCGCCCGCGAGGCGCGCCGGCCACTGATTTACGGGCAGCTGATCATCATGGTGGTGTACCTGCCGATCTTTGCCCTCACCGGTGTGGAGGGCAAGATGTTCCACCCCATGGCCTTCACCGTGGTGCTGGCGCTGCTGGGGGCGATGATCCTTTCGGTGACCTTCGTGCCGGCGGCCATCGCGCTGTTCGTCACCGGCAAGGTCAAGGAAGAGGAGGGCGTGGTGATGCGCACCGCGCGCCGCCGCTATGCGCCGGTGCTGGAGTGGGTGCTGGGCAAGCGCAACCTGGCCTTTGCCGGCGCCGCCGCGGTGGTGCTGCTGTCGGGCGTGCTGGCCAGCCGCATGGGCAGCGAGTTCATCCCAAGCCTGAGCGAAGGCGACTTCGCCCTGCAGGCGCTACGGGTACCGGGCACCAGCCTGTCGCAGTCGGTGGACATGCAGCAGCGCCTGGAGAAAGCCATCATCGAGCAGGTGCCGGAAGTGCAACGGGTGTTCGCCCGCACCGGTACCGCCGAGATCGCCTCCGACCCGATGCCGCCGAACATCTCCGACGCCTACGTGATGCTCAAACCGCGCGAGCAGTGGCAAGACCCGGGCAAACCGCGCGAAGCGCTGATCGCCGAGGTGCAGCGTGCCGCCGCGAGGGTGCCGGGCAGCAACTACGAGCTGTCGCAGCCGATCCAGCTGCGCTTCAACGAGTTGATTTCCGGGGTGCGCAGCGATGTGGCGGTGAAGGTGTTCGGTGACGACATGCAGGTGCTCAACCGCACCGCTGCGCAAATTGCCGCGCGCCTGCAGCAGGTGCCGGGGGCGTCCGAGGTGAAGGCCGAGCAAACCACCGGCCTGCCGGTGCTGACCATCGACATCGACCGCGACAAGGCTGCCCGCTACGGCCTGAACGTGGGCGACGTGCAGGACGCCATCGCCATCGCCGTGGGCGGGCGCAGTGCCGGCACCTTGTACGAAGGTGACCGCCGCTTCGACATGGTGGTGCGTTTGCCAGAGCAGTTGCGTACCGATGTGGACGGGTTGTCCGGCCTGCTGATCCCGGTGCCGGCCAGCGCCGCCAATGGCGCCGGGCAGATCGGCTTCATCCCGCTGGGCCAGGTGGCCACGCTGAACCTGCAACTGGGGCCCAACCAGATCAGCCGTGAAGACGGCAAGCGTGTGGTGGTGGTCAGCGCCAACGTGCGCGGGCGTGACCTGGGTTCGTTCGTGGAGGAGGCCTCGCAGGCGCTGATCGACCAGGTGCCGGTTCCGGCTGGCTACTGGACCCGTTGGGGCGGGCAGTTCGAGCAGTTGCAGTCGGCGGCCGAGCGGCTGCGGGTGGTGGTGCCGGTGTCGCTGCTGCTGGTGATGGCGTTGCTGCTGATGATGTTCAACAACCTCAAGGATGGCCTACTGGTGTTCACCGGCATCCCGTTCGCCCTGACCGGTGGCGTGCTGGCGCTGTGGTTGCGGGATATTCCGCTGTCGATTTCTGCCGGGGTGGGCTTTATCGCCCTGTCGGGGGTGGCGGTGCTCAATGGCCTGGTGATGATTGCCTTCATTCGCAACCTGCGTGAGGAAGGCCGTGGCCTGCGGGCTGCAGTGCAGGAGGGCGCGCTGACTCGTCTGCGGCCGGTGCTGATGACGGCGCTGGTGGCCTCGCTCGGGTTTATCCCCATGGCCCTGGCCACCGGCACCGGCGCCGAGGTGCAGCGGCCGCTGGCGACGGTAGTGATTGGCGGCATCCTGTCGTCGACGGCGCTGACCTTGCTGGTGCTGCCGGCGTTGTACCAGTGGGCGCACCGGCGTGAAGAAGAAGTAGAGACCGCGTGAGCTTCATCGCCGGCAAGCCGGCTTGTATGGTAGGACTTGAAGGGAGGAGGAGGGACAAAGTCGGCTTCTGACTGTTAGCAGCAGTACAGACCGTAGGAGATTTCACCCCTCCTCCTTTCACCCAAGCGCCGATAAAGAATGCTTCTGGCTCGCAACCGACGATAGAAACAAGCCTGCGCCTCTGGGTGGCCCTTCAAGTCCTGAAACCTTATACGGGGAGGAAGCCCAATGGCAATGCCAGTTACTGTCTCACTACCGATCATTGGCGTGGATGTCGCCAAGGATGAGCTGGTGATCTATCACGCTGATTCCGATCAGTTGGAGACCATTCCCAACAACAAAACAGCCATCAAGAAATGGCTCAAAGCGTTGCCGGGAAAAGTAGCTGTCGCCATCGAAGCCACGAATATCTATCACTTGGTGTTTGCAGACCTCGCCTACGAGTTTGACTGCATCATCTACATGGTGGGTGGCTACGAACTTAGCCACTACCGCAAGGGCGTCAACATCCGAGCCAAGACCGACGCGCTAGATGCCAAGCTGCTCGCTCGATACCTCAAGAACGAGGGCCAGGAACTACGTCCCTGGAGTCCTCCCAGCGGTCTCTACCGCCGTCTTATCAGCCTTTTTCGCCGCCGTGCTGCTGTGGTTCAAGCCCGAGTGAGCTTGAAGCAAAGCTGGGCTAACGAGCCGCTGCTCAAGTCAGCAATAACCAAGCATCTGAAGGCCATGGCGCGATTGGAAGCACTTGTCGAAAAGACCATTTGTGACCAGTTGCAAGCAGCCGGGCTAAAAGATCAACTGAAGCGATGCATGCAGGTCGAGGGTATCGGACTGTTGACTGGCGCTCGCCTGATTACTGCTTTTCAACGAGGAGACTTCCGAAACTCGGATGCCTTCATTGCGTTTCTGGGTTTGGATCTTCGGGTATCGAAATCAGGCCAGAAAGATAACCGCCGCAGTTTGTCCAAACGAGGGGATCCTGAAGCACGACGTTTGCTGCACAACGCCGCGATGTCTGCTCGCCGTACCGCGATCTGGCGGGATGTCTACGAGGGTTACATAGCTAAGGGGCTACGCACTACCCAGGTGCTGGTCATACTCGCTCGCAAGCTTGCCCGCGTAGTATTCGCCCTGCTGAAGGGGCAGGACGAATATCAACCCAAAGTCAGCTAATGGGCTTCCCTGAGACCATAGAATCTCCTACAGGGTTGTGCGTTGACCTGTAGGAGCCGGCTTGCCGGCGATAAGTCCATCAGCGCTGTTTGAGCCAGTGATCCACACTCAATCGCCCAGCCCCCTTCAACAGCAGCGGCAGCAACGCCACCAGGTAGATCAACGGCAGCTTGTAGTTGCCATACCCCTGGTCACTGATCGAATAGCCGCGTGCCAGCTCCGCCAGGCTCGACCACTCGGCCGGCCAGTGCACTGCAGCGATCGCCACCACGGTCACCACCATCAGCACCAGCGACGCCAGGCGCGTGCCCAGCCCCAGCACCAGCAGCAGCGGGCAGATCAGTTCGGCCCACATCGACAACTGCCAGTTCAGCCCCGCCGGCAGCAGGTTGAACGGGAACGGGAATTTGCCCTGCAGGTCGGCGAACCAGTTGGCACCGTTGAATTTTTCCAGCCCCGATTCGAAGAACTCCCAGGCCAGGAACAGCCGCAGTGGCAGATCGGCGCCCCAGCTGCCGAAACGGTCGAGGGCGGTGAACGGGCGGGTAAGGGTTTGCGTCAGCATGAACGGCTCCTTGCAGTCAGTGGGCAGGTGAGGGCGAAGCGCCGCGCAGGCGGCGTGCCTGCTTGGCGATCAGTTTCAGCACGATGGCGGCGAACATCAGGGCGAAGGCCAGCGGGTACCAGCCGCCCATGGGGATGCGCTTGTAGAACGACAGGCAGAACACCCCGGCCAGCACCCAGGTGCCGGTGCTGTGCAGGCCCTTCCACAGGCGCGGGCCAAGCAGGCGCGTCGGTGCCTTGAACGAGGTCAGGGCCAGCAGCAGGATGAACAGGTAACCCACAGAGCCCGGGATATTGGCCACTGCGGTGCGCCCGGCCCAGAACAGCTCGGGGAAGCCTTGGGCATACAGGTAGATCAGCACCCCGTGCACCGTGTGCGAAAAGGCAAAGGCCAGGCCCAGGTAGCGCCGCTCGCGCAGCAACTGGCGGCTGAGGGCGCCCGGCAGCAGGGTGACCAGGGCCGAGGCGAGGAAGGTCAGCAAGAACAGCGCGAACGAACTGCGCGCAGTGGCGCGGATGGCGCTGCGCAGGGCATCGGCGCTGCCCGCCGGGTAGGCGGCCAGTACTGCGGCGGTCATCAGCAAGGTCAGGGCGGCGAGGCTGAAGAACAGCTTCCAGCCGGTGGGCAAGGCTTTCATCGGTGTGGCTCCCGGAGTGCGTGGTGGTTGGCCGGGAGTGTGTGGGGGCGGGGTATCTGCAGTGTGTCGGCGGGGTGGGGGTTGTGTATCGGTTTGTACGCCGCTATTGCCGGCGCGCCGCTTCCTACAGAGGACGCGTCAAAGCTGCGCTTCAGGGCTGGCGCTCGGCCACCGCCCGCAGGGTGCGAAGGGTGACCACCGGGGCGTCCACCACGAAACGGTTGGCCAGCCAGCCGGGCACGTCACCGGCAGGGTCGGCTTGTAACTGGTAGGTGACCTCGGTTTCACGCTCCCCCAGGGGCTTCATGACCCATTCGCCGCTCAGGCGCTGCACCCGTATCAGGCCTTTTTCTTCGGGCAGCTTGCCGGGGTCGGCGCTCAGGTGGCGCACCAGGGTGCCGTCGTCCAGGCGCTGGGTGCTGACCTTGAGCACCATGTCCCGCGGCAGCGTCGGCCAGGGCAGGTCTGTGGTCAGGTAGATCCAGGTGGTGTCGCCGTCCACCTCCAGCAGGCGCATCTGCTGGCAGGCATATAGCCACTTGCAGGCTACCCGCAGGTTCTCCTGCAGGTCGGTGAGGGTGCGTACGCTGGCCTTCATGGTGCTGACACCGCGAAACTGCTGGTAGGCCGAGCCAGGTGCGGCGCTGAGGTAGACCTTGATGCCTTCGCGGTCGTAGGCCAGGTTCCAGCTGTCGGCGGCCAGCGCGCTGGTGCACAGCAGCAAAAGGGCGAGCAGGGGGCGGTTCATGGCGTGTACCGCTGGCGGTGGGGTGCCATTGAGTATGTGTGGCAAATGGCGGTTATGCCATTGCGCCCCACGCAGGGTCACAGCCTCAATCCAGCAGCAGGCCCACCTGGGTTCGCTTGGGCAAGCGGCGCACCACCAACTGGTGCGAGCGCTTTAGCAAATCGGTCAATTCCGCACGGCCCATGGGGTAGGGCAGCGCCATGCTCACCCACTTGGCCCGCGCCAGATACGGCGCCGGGCGCACCCCGGGGCGGTCGCAATAGCCGAGAAACAGCTCGTCGGCCACCTTGAACGACAGCCCCGCGCCGGCCAGGTCCATGACCGCGAACATCTTGTTGCCGGCCACCGAGAACACCCGGATGCCGCCCCACTTGTAGTCTTCCCGCGCGCCCGGCAGGGCCAGGCAGAAGGCCGCAACCTGGGCTTCGCTCATCGGTTTTTCAGACATACTTTTCTCCACAGGCCTCGAACGAAGCCGCCAGGTGATCGATCCATACCCGCACTGCCGGCAGCAGGCCGCGCCGGTGCGGGTATACCGCCTGCAGATAGCCGCCGGGCAGCGACCAGTCCGGCAGCAGCCGCACCAGCTCGCCACGGGCCAGTTCCTCCTCGCAGAACATCGCCGGCAGGGCGGTGAAGCCAAGGCCTGCGCGCACTGCGGCGTTACGCACGACAAAGTCGTCGATGGCCAGGCGCGGCTCCAGGGCTATGTGCTCTTCGCGGCCATGGGGGCCGTGCAGGCGAAAGTGCACCAGCCGGTCAGCCTCGGCCGCGCCCAGCACCGGCAGGCCGGCCAGCTCGGCCGGCTCGCGGATGTGGTCGGCAAAGCCGGGCGCCGCCACCAGTTGCATCTGCGCCTGGCGCAGGCGGCGGGTGACCAGGGTCGGGTCTTCGTCGCCCAGGTCGCGCACCCGCAGGCCCACGTCGATGCCTTCGGAAATCAGGTCGACCCGCCGGTTGAGCAGCACCATGTCCAGTTGCACCAGCGGGTACTGCGCCAAGAAGCGGCTGATCACGTCGGGCAGAAAGGCGTGGGCCAGCGCCACCGGGCACGACACCCGCAGGCGCCCGCGCGGTTCGCTGGACATGCTGGCCACCACCTCATCGGCCATCTCGGCCTCCAGCAGCATGGCCTGGCAGTGGTGCAGGTAGCGCTCGCCCACGGCGGTGAGCTTGAGCTGGCGGGTAGTGCGCTGCAGCAGGCGGGTGCCCAGGCGTTCTTCCAGCTCGGCGATGCGCCGCGACAGGCGCGACTTGGGGATGCCCAGCTGGCGGCCGGCGGCGGCGAAACCACCGGCCTCGACTACGCGGGCGAAGTAGAACAGGTCGTTGAGGTCTTGCATCGGCGGCGGCTCATTGTTCCATCAGTGGGACAAACTAACGCATTTTTGCCTGCTTATCAGCCATTCGCTGTGCCGGTAGGATTCTCCCCATCGTGATCGCCCAACGCCGCGGTCTTCAAAACACAGGAGAGTCCCATGAAACTGTTGCACATCGATTCGAGCATTCTCGGCGACAATTCCGCCTCCCGTCAGCTGAGCCGCGAAGTGGTCCAAGCCTGGAAGGCCACCGACCCGAGCATCGAAGTGATCTACCGCGACCTGGCCGCCGACGCCATCAGCCACTTCTCCGCCGCCACCCTGGTGGCCGCCGGTACCCCGGAAGAAATGCGCGATGCCGCCCAGGCCCATGAAGCCAAGCTCAGCGCCGAAACCCTGGAAGAGTTCCTGGCCGCCGACGCCGTGGTGATCGGTGCGCCGATGTACAACTTCACCGTGCCCACCCAGCTCAAGGCCTGGATCGACCGCGTAGCCGTGGCCGGCAAGACCTTCCGTTACACCGAAGCCGGCCCTGAAGGCCTGTGCGGCGACAAGAAGGTGGTGCTGGTATCCACCGCCGGCGGCCTGCACCACGGCCAGCCGACTGGCGTTGGCCATGAGGACTTCCTCAAGGTGTTCCTGGGCTTCATCGGTATCACCGACCTGGAAATCGTCCGTGCCCACGGCCTGGCCTACGGCCCTGAGCACCGCGCCAAGGCCATCGACGCCGCCCAGGCGCAGATCGCCGATGAGCTGTTCACTGCTGCCTGATCCCGCAGTTGTAAAAAAGCCGACTGTCGCCCACGCGCCAGTCGGTTTTTTTCATGCTTTTTTCATGTAGTGCCGGCACCTGCGGTTCTAAGCTCAGACATACCTGCGCCCAAGTGGGGGAGCCCCTCCCATGAACCGACTGCAAAACCTCCTTGCCCTGCTGCTGTTCGGCGGCCTGCTGGCCAACGCCGAGGCGGCGTCGTGGTCGGCCGGGCTGCACCGCCTGACCCTGACCGACCCGGTAGACGCCAAACCCATGCAGGCGCTGGTGTTCTACCCCTCCAGCGGTGAGGCGCACCCGGTGCGTATCGAGGGCTACCAGACCCGCGTTGCCGAAGAGGGCCCGGTGGCCCTGGGGCAGTTCCCGCTGTTGGTGATCTCCCACGGCAACACCGGCAGCCCCATGGCCCTGCACGACCTGGCCAACGGCCTGGCGCGCCAGGGCTTTGTAGTGGTGGCGGTGGTGCACCCTGGCGACAACAGCCGCGACCACAGCCGCCTGGGCACCCTCAGCAACCTGTATGGCCGGCCGTTGCAGATCAGCGCGGCGATCACCGCGGCGCGAGATGACGCGCTGCTGGCGCCGTACCTGAACGACGGCAAGGTCGGGGTGATCGGCTATTCCGCCGGGGGCGAGACGGCATTGATCTTGTCGGGCGCGCAGCCAGACCTGGAGCGCTTGCGCCGCTACTGCGAAGAGCGCCCGAACGATGCCGACGCCTGCAAGACCCACGGCGTGCTGATTGCCGACCACAGCGAGCTCACGCCCCGGGCCGACCCGCGGGTGGGGGCAGTGATGCTGATGGCGCCGCTGAGCCTGATGTTCGGCCGTCACGCCCTGGCCGGGGTACAGGTGCCGGCGCTTATCTACAGCGGCGACCACGACCAGTTGCTGGCCCTTGAGCACAACGCCGATGCCCTGGCGCGCAAACTGCCGGTGACCCCGGACTACCGGCTGTTGTCCGGTGCCGGGCACTTCGTGTTCATGGCCCCGTGCGACGACGAGCAGCACCTGCGCATGCCGGCGCTGTGCAAGGATGCCGACGGCGTCGACCGGCGCATCATCCACCGCTCGCTGCGCAGCGAAACCACCGCGTTCTTCAGCCAGGCACTGGGTGCGCCGGAGCCGGCCGAGCGCTCAGCGGCGACGGGCGAGCAGCAGCGTCAGCCCCACCCCTGACAGCGCCAGCAGGGCCGCCACGGCAAAGATCGAGGCATAGCCCAGATGCACCGCCACCGCGCCCATCAGCGGGCCGGCAATCGCCAGGGCCAGGTCAAAGAACACCGCATAGGCGCCAAGCCCGGCGCCACGGCTGCTGCTGGGCACCTGGCGGATGGCCTCGACCCCCAGCGCCGGGTACACCAGCGACAGCCCGAAACCGGTCAGCCCGGCACCGACCATCGCCCACAGCGGCGAGGGCGCCAACCACAGCAAGGTCAGCCCCAGCACCTCGGTGGCCATGCAGGCGATGGCCACGTTGTAGCCGCCAAAGCGGTTGACCGCATTGACGAACAACAGCCGCGAGACGATGAAGCACACACCGAAGGCGCTCAGGCACAGGGCCGCGCCGCTCCAGCCGCGCTCAAGGTAATACAGGGTAACGAAGGTGGTCAGGGTGCCGTAGCCGATGGAGGCCAGGGTCAGCCCCAGCCCGCACGGCGCCACCCGGCCGAACGCCGACCAGAACGCCAGGCGCTCGCCGCGCACCACCACCACGTCGGGCCGCGTGCGCAGCGCCAGCAGGGCGAGCACGGCCAACACCAGCAGCGCCGGGCCCAGCACCACGAAGTGCACGGCATCCACCAGCAGCACGCCAACCGGGGCGCCGATGGCGATGGCGCCGTAAGAAGCGATGCCGTTCCACGAGATCACCCGCGCGGTGTGCTCCGGGCCCACCTGGCTGATGCCCCAGCTCAGCGTGGCCACGCCGATCAGGCCCTGGGCGATGCCTAGCAGCAGGCGCCCACCCAGCAGTAACAGCAGGCTCAGCCAGGGCAGGGCCAGGGTCCAGGCCGACAGCAGGGTGAGCACGCCACAACCGGCAATGCCAAACAACCCGTAGCGGATCGCCCGCTTGCCGCCGAGTGTGTCGGCCACACGCCCGGCGAAGGGGCGGCTGAGCAAGGTGGCGAGGTATTGCAGGCCAATGGTCAGGCCGGCGATCACCGCGCCATAACCCAGTTGGTCATGCACGTGGCCGGGCAGCACCGCGATCGGCAGGCCGATGCACAGGAAGGCGATGAAGGTGTAGAAGACGATGGAGAGAATTTGCAGCGTGATGCCACGGGTGTGGGCTGGGGCGGGTTCTGGCGCGGTCATGGGCTCGTTCGCGGGTAGCGGTTGGGCGTACGGGCAATCATGGCCGTTGTGCGGCGTAAAAGAAAGCAGGCTAACGAATTGTTCGTCGGGTGGTGCCAAAGGGGGGGAAAAGCAGGGCATCGATAATCTGTAGGAGACTTTCGGGCTGAGCTGTCGCGCAGAGAACTAGTCTCGCAGATGCGCCGCGACCTCTGTGGGAAGCGGCCTTGTGTCGCGATGGGCTGCGCAGCAGCCCCGGCAATTTTGCATGAGGCCGAGGCCTTGGGGCCGCTTCGCGCCCCATCGCGACACAAGGCCGCTTCCCACAGAGACCGTGTTAAATCAATGAGTTGTAGTTTGCTCTATGAGAACCGGCTTGCCGGCGATCACCGGCAACGCGGTGCCATCCATTGCCTGTGACGGCCTCATCGCCGGCAAGCCGGCTCCTACAGGTTGTCGATGCCCCTGTGGGAGCGGGCTTGCCCGCGATGGCTGGCCTCAGGTCAGACCACGACGCCCTGGCTGCGCAGGTAATCGTCGTAGGTACCGCTGAAGTCCACCACACCATCGGCGGTCAGCTCGATGATGCGGGTGGCCAGCGACGACACGAACTCACGGTCGTGGCTGACGAACAGCAGGGTGCCCGGGTAGTTTTCCAGCGCCAGGTTCAGCGCCTCGATCGATTCCATGTCCAGGTGGTTGGTCGGCTCGTCCATCACCAGCACGTTGGGCTTTTGCAGGATCAGCTTGCCGAACAGCATGCGGCCTTGCTCACCACCGGAAATCACCTTCACCGACTTGAGAATCTCGTCGTTGGAGAACAGCATGCGCCCCAGGGTGCCGCGGATCACCTGCTCGCCGCTGGTCCACTGGCCCATCCAGTCGAACAGGGTCACGTCGTCTTCGAAGTCGTGGGCGTGGTCCTGGGCGTAGTAGCCCACTTCGGCGCTGTCGGTCCACTTCACTTCGCCCTTGTCCGGGGTCATTTCACCGACCAGGGTGCGCAGCAGGGTGGTCTTGCCGATGCCGTTGGGGCCGATGATGGCCACGCGCTCGCCGGCTTCGATGGTGAAGCTGAAGTCCTTGAACAGCACCTTGTCGTCGAAGGCCTTGGCCATCTTGTCGACGATCACCGCCTGGCGGTGCAGCTTTTTCGTCTGCTCGAAGCGGATGAACGGGCTGACGCGGCTGGACGGCTTGACCTCGGCCAGCTGGATCTTGTCGATCTGCTTGGCCCGCGAGGTGGCCTGCTTGGCTTTCGAGGCGTTGGCCGAGAAGCGGCTGACGAAGGTCTGCAGTTCGGCGATCTGGGCCTTTTTCTTGGCGTTGTCCGACAGCAGCTGCTCGCGCGACTGGGTGGCGGCGGTCATGTACTCGTCGTAGTTGCCCGGGAACAGGCGCAGCTCGCCGTAGTCCAGGTCGGCCATGTGGGTGCAGACGCTGTTGAGGAAGTGACGGTCGTGGGAAATGATGATCATGGTGCTGTTACGCGCCGTGAGGATCGTTTCCAGCCAGCGGATGGTGTTGATGTCCAGGTGGTTGGTCGGTTCGTCCAGCAGCAGCACGTCCGGGTCCGAGAACAGCGCCTGGGCCAGCAGCACGCGCAGCTTCCAGCCCGGGGCCACTTCGCTCATCGGGCCGAAGTGCTGCTCCAGCGGGATACCCAGGCCCAGCAGCAGTTCGCCGGCACGGGATTCGGCGGTGTAGCCGTCCATTTCGGCGAATTCGGTTTCAAGCTCTGCCACCGCCATACCGTCTTCTTCGGTCATTTCCGGCAGCGAGTAGATGCGGTCGCGCTCGGCCTTGACCTGCCACAGCTGGGCGTGGCCCATGATCACGGTGTCGATCACGGTGAAGGCTTCATAGGCGAACTGGTCCTGGCGCAGCTTGCCCAGGCGGGTGTTCGGCTCGAGCATCACCTGGCCGCCGGACGGCTCCAGGTCGCCGCCGAGGATCTTCATGAAGGTCGACTTGCCGCAACCGTTGGCGCCGATCAGGCCGTAGCGGTTGCCGTTGTTGAATTTGACCGAGACGTTCTCGAACAGCGGCTTGGAGCCGAACTGCATGGTGATGTTGGCGGTGGAGATCAAGGAGCTTACCTATCAATAACTTACGTGGCTTCGTCGCTGCTACGGACCAATTTCGGACCAATCTGGAGCTTTTCCAGCTCCTGCCAGTCGTTGGACGAGTTGATCCAACGTGCATACGTCGATAAGAGCATCTGCACGCTGTGCCCGAGCTGTTGGGCGATAAATGCGGGGTTAAGACCAGACATTAAGCATATTGTCGCATAGGTGTGGCGGCAGTTATACGGGGGGCGATACCTGATCCCCAAACCTTTGAGGATCGGGCGCCACTGGTGGTGCAGGTCCGACGTCTGTTTGACGTGCTCCCCATTCTTCCCAGGCGGGAAGACGAACGGCGACTCGGTGAACTGACCTTTTCCTTGCTTGCGGCGCTCCGCGTACTGTTTGGCAAATTCCAGCGCGTGTAGAGCACGTTCGTTGAGCAGGACGAAGCGATCCCTTCCGGTCTTCGTCCGCTCCTCAACCACCCCCAGCGCAATCGTCCGCCGCACATGAACGGTCTTCTTCACCGTGTCGACCGTGTCCCAGCGCAATGCCAGGCCTTCGGACAGCCGCAGGCCGGTGAAGAACATGAACTCGAAGAACGCAGCGTAGATCTGACTGGGCCAGTGCTTGTGCTTGTACAGCTCGGCAATGATCGCGTTGGCCTCCTCCAGGGTGAACGGGTCAACCTCTTTTCGTGAGCGCGCCGGCAATTGGATGGCTTCAGCCGGGTTCCGGGTGATCAGCCCGTCCATCACCGCGGAACGGAGGATGGTCGAAAGTTTGATCATCGCGTTGCGCTTCACTGAGGGCGAAGTCCATTCGGTCGCGGCTACGATCCGGCGGAGCAGGGTGGAGGTGATCAGGTCGATGCGCACCAAAGCGAGGTGCGGAACCCAATAAAGGTTGAGGGCGCCCTTGTAGTTCAACCTGGTGCCCGCGGCGATTTCCCGGCTATCCAGCCACAGCTGCGCATATTCGCCGAACGTAGGAACACCGCCCACGACAGCGGCGGAGCTAGGGAACAGCTCCGCATACTTGTCGTGGTCGAGTAGGTTGAGCTTGATCAGGCTGTTTACTTTATCGCGAAGCTGGGATGCAGCTTTGATGCCTTTTTGTGTCGCGGGGTAGGGAAGGGTTTCACTTCGGCGAGTACCTTCCCACATGAACCTGAGGCGGAGCGAGCCATAGTGGACGTCGATGCCAGGGGGTAAATCCATTGGCTTTCCAGCCATTCGTCGTACCTCTTCTTGCTGTAAATGATCCGGCCGCCATGCTTCATCCAGACGCCTTCGGGGATCACTCCACGCAGGCGCCGGCCTTCCAGGGCGCGCTTGGTGCAGCCGAGCAGGTCGGCCATTCGCTGTTCGGTGACTTTGTCGACGTCACCGGTGCTTTCGGTTTCCATGGGATGGTCTCCACGCCGCCGGTGGCGGCAGGCTGAGGTCAGTCGACCTGGTAGTAGACGTAGCAGTTGACGCCCTGGTCTTTCAGCGATTTGTGCATGGCTTGCACACCGGCACTGTGCTGGTTGCCCTGGCCTGGCCAAGGCGTGTCCAGATGGATGCCCTGCTGGTGATAGCGGCTCTTCTTCTGCAGGTATCCAGGTAGGCCCGGCAGCTGGTTAGGGCGCAGGCCGGGTACTGGGATCACCACTCGATCCAGGTTAGCGCTGCCACCATCATCGGTGCAGGCTGCGGCTGCGGCCTTGCCAGCCTCAGTGGCGATGCGAACCTTTGCCGGCAGGCCGGCCAGATCTTCTTTCGTCATGGCAATAGCTCTCCATGCCCGCGCGGGGCGGGCTTGAGTTGTAGGGGGAGGGGTTTAGCGCTTTTCGAGATCGGTAGTGATCGCTTCGACGACCACCGGGCCGAGTATGCGTGTGGTTGCTACATGGTCCTTGAAGACCTTGTTGAGCCGCCCGATTGCTGCCTCGCGCGCCTGGCGGTAGACCTGATCAAGCGTGCAGTCCGGGCCCCAGGAGCCGAGATTCGTCAGCTCGATAGTGAGAGTGACCTTTGCGCCTGTTTGGGTTCTTGCGTGTGGCTTGCTCATCGCGGCCCCCTGTGGATCAGGTATGCCATGTAGGCGAGGGCGATCATTGCTGTTTCTCCTCTGGGGGATGAGCAGGGCATGGCCAGCGCAGCGATCCGTCGCCGGACGGGCAGGTGCAGGTCAGGCGCCATTTCGTGTTGTTGACCTGTTCGTGATCCGACTCGACAACGCCGTCACGCTCCATGCGCTCCAGCTCGCGACGAATCTCCCGGGTACCATCTTCGGCTTCAACGTGGTGCTTGAACCACCAGGTGGGGAACCAGCCCCCAACCCGGCGCTCGTGCCCTTGCATGTACTGGATGATCCGCCCGCGCAGGGGATTCACTTCGATCAGGTCGGTCATGGCTGCACCTGCTGCGCGGCATGCCGGATGGCGAGGTGCTGGTCTACCTTGCGCTGGCGCGCTGCGTAGACCCGCAGGCATTTTTTGCAGGTGACTTCACCTGGCCGGCTCGAGCCGTTCATATCTTCGCCGGCCTGGCCGCAAGCGATCTGGCAGTCGTGGTCGTCGAAGCAGCCGAAGTGCGAAACGAGATGCACGATCTTGCTCACAGCGAATACCTCTCTTCGATCCAGCGCCCAGGCGCCAGTGCGGGTGTAGGTTCG
Organism: Pseudomonas xanthosomatis; assembly: GCF_019139835.1. NCBI lineage: Bacteria > Pseudomonadati > Pseudomonadota > Gammaproteobacteria > Pseudomonadales > Pseudomonadaceae > Pseudomonas > Pseudomonas xanthosomatis. The sequence goes on from NZ_CP077075.1 coordinate 3,410,521, forward strand.
GGTTGGGTTTCGTGCGGGGAGAGCTGGCGCTGGTTGCCGGCCTGCAGCTGGCTGTCGGGGATGCAGCTGATGCCGACCCCGTTCAGCAGGTAGCAGGTGACGCCGCGCTGACTGTCGTGCTGCACGTCGATGACGTTGTCTTGCGGCTTGGGTGCTGCGCTGGCGCCGGTGACCAGCAGCAGGAGGCAGAGGGCGAGGCGGGTCATGGCTGCACCTCGCCGCTGTAGTGCTCGAAGCCTTCGCCGTACTCATGGCAATAGGTTGCCGGCCAGCAACCCCGAGTGCCCTCGGGCACCATGTTGTACATGCAGTCGTAAGTGCCACGACCTGGTGTCGTCTTGATCCATACGTGGACCGGTCCACCAAGTGCCCAGCCTGGGTACTGCTTGATGGCGGCGGCCATGAACGCATCGAGGTCGTGATGCCCCTTGCTCATGACGATGTAGGTGTCTTCGCCAACGCTACGTACATCAAGCGGATAGGTTTTGGATGGCATCGCTCTGCACCTTTTAGAAGTAGAAGACGACCTCTGCCCCTGTCTCGGCGATCAAGCCGTAGGCCTTGGCCAGGCGGTAGATGGGGTGGTACTGGTTGAGGCTGTTGACGTGACCGGCCAGCCAGCGTCGCCAGTCCTCCAACTGCATGCGGTGCTTGCTCAGGTTGCAGGGCACGCAAGCCGGCATCATGTTGGCCAGGTTGTGGTTCTGCAGCTGCTCGGCCACCCGGTCATCAGGTAGGCGAATCACAGGCTCAAAGTGGTCGGCGTGCCAGCGTGGGCCCAGGTCGTTGCCGCAGTAGGCGCAGCGGCCGCCGTATTTCAGGCGGACCTGCTCACGCTCGGCTTTCTTGAGGCGCATCTTCATTTGCGCAGGCCCTCGTCCGGGTCCAGCCCGTAACGCCGGCACAGAGCTTGGGCTACGCCTGAGCCGCAGACAAAGGCGTTCATCATGAGCGCCCAGCGCGGGGTCTTCTGCCTGCTGGTTCCGCTGACGCACCGGACCGCAGTGCCGATGAGGTCATCTTCCGTGTATTCGCACCCCGCCAGCGTGACGGTCCGGCTGGTGCCCTTTTGCTTCTCCAGCTGCTGGCGCAGGCTTCGGATCTCTTCAACCATGGCCAGCACCACGGCAGGCCGGGCAGCGCGGTAGTGAGCCTCTGCATGGACGTGTGGATCGCCGATACCGTAGAACTGAACGCCCAGCGCCTCGCCGTCGTAGTTCAGGTAGTCGGCGGTCAGCTCGACGGATCCTTCACCGCCGCACCCTGGGCAGTTGATCCAGCCCTCTTCGGTGTCGGCGACCTGGGCGCTGTCGAAGTTTTGCGGGGTTGCAGCCTTGGCCGCTACCTCAATCGCGTCGAGGTCCAGCACAATTGTTTCGGGCACGGTCGTTCCTTGGCCGCCATATCGCGGCAGTGAATAGAGGGAAGAGTTTGGTATAAGATGGCGCAACGGCCTTTGATATCGCTCGTCGGATTTTTCGTGAGGTAGTGAACCTTCACGCCGTTTACGCTGGTCGCTAATTGAAGGGACTGATATCAATAAGTTGCGGATGAATTCTCATGAGTACTGACAAACATGAGCGCCAATATCAGGCGTACCAAGCGCTTAAGGGGTTGAGCGACTTGACTGCCGACACGATGAAGCAAATCGCCTATGAGCAGATGGATCACATTGATTGGGTAGAGACTTGCCGCCGGCACCGTCAAGCGTTTGCCCGCTGGATGGAGTACGCTGAAAGCCAGGGTTCGGAGGATGCCCCCCGTTTGGACAGGGCACCACGGCAGTTTATTGATTCAGTGGTTAAGAAATAGATAGCTATTGCATAGCGTTGCTGTAGCCTGAAATGACAATTCATCACTGTTAGGCTCAGCCATGCGTAATCGCGGTACGGTTTACTGGGATTGGGTCAACCCGGAGTTGCATTTTCGCAACTACGACGAGCGCCTGTCTTGCGGCACCCTCATCAACATCCAGGTGCGCACCTCCCAAGATAACCTCACCCAGCTCTTCTTTGGCATCTATGGCCAGAAGGGGCTGATGCTTCTTGAAGAAAACTACCCAGACAGCAAAGGGCAGACGATGACGGCTGCTATGGCCTGGGCGCTCCAGCGCGCCAAAGACTGGGTGGCTGGCCAGCGCTCCAATCCTCGTTGACTGAATAGAGTGGAGAGCCGTTAAAGCTGGGTGGAGTACAAATGTGCTCTTGTCAGGATTTCTGCTTCGACTGGCGCGCCTTGAATCGCTCGTACGGGCCATCAGGCAGGTCGGCGATGGCATTGGCAGCTTTGATCAGCAGATCGCCCAGGGCGGCGCGGCCCTTAGGCACAAACGCTCTGTACCTGGTCCCGGTCGGGAAGTACGCGTCATAGCCCATGCGGGCGCATAGCTCGGAAGCTTCGTTCAGTCCTTGGGCGCGACCGTCCGAGACCAGCTTGGCGCACCTCGGATCCATGAAATCGAGGTCGGCCTGGTCATCAACTGGCTTGCCGAACCTTTCGCATATCAGCTCCCAGATCTCGAAAGCACCGCCCCCGCACACCCTGGCCTTTTCTGCGATCAGCTCAGCAAGCTCATCGCTGAGCTCGCGCGGGAAGCTGATCATCTCGGTGTTGCTGGATCGGTTTTCTGTGGGCATGGGGATACCTCGCGGCTATAGTTCCGCCATCTGCGAATCGCACATGGAGCGAAGGATGTTCAATGTGATGGGGGAGGTCGATACTCCCGCTCGGTACAGGTCAACGACCTGGGTTTGCTTTTTCATGGTTCTGCTGTTAATCGCTGCAGCTGTGGCAGCTCCCCTCTATTCCATCTTTGGTGAGTGGATGGCCGAAGGGGAAAGCAGAGGGATATGGATTCAGCGCAGTGGCGCGGTAACCACGCTTTTTTCTTTCATTGCTGGCGGCATGATTGTTTTTACGAGCGGGCGCTTGCACACCCCTGGTTTTTTTGGAGACTCGAATCGAGTCCCGATACTCATGGAGTTCCGATGGAGATTCCATCTTGCGGAGACTGCCATTTTCATGCTGAGTATTTTGGGGACCGTGACCTGGGGATATGGAGATCTCATATACCGCTGGGTATTAGTTCTCTAGTCGCCGCACATGCAGTCGATGAGGTCTTCGTCCTCTGCGAAGTCGAGGTCGAGCGGCATCTGGCGGCCAAGTTGGTCAGCCATCCAGGCCAGGGCTTTGTAGTTGGGGCGGTCACGACGGAACACCTGGCCGGTGCGTTCTTCCGCCTCGATCCACCAGCGGGCTGTGCCTGGGTTCTCGACAATGGCGCGGATGATCTTGTCGGGCGACTTCAGGAAGCACAGATCGCAGTTGCCCAGGTCTGAGTCGATCCCTAAGTCGAACAACTGACGGGCCCAGAAGCTGTTCACGTCGGCCTTCAGCACGCCGGCCTGGTACATGGGCGTCACGTTATCCCACCGGTTACTGCCTTTCTCGTTCGCAGCCATCATGCGGTGATAGCGCCGCGGCTCGTCTGCCCGGATGCCGATAATCGCATCCCACGAATCCAGGCCCAGCACATCGCGCATGTACCAGGTGCTGGCCTTGATCTTCATCCGGTCCGTGCACATCCGGTTGACCGGGTTTGGCAGTATGGGCGGCTCGCCCTTTTCCTCGCGACGGTAGTCGGCGTAGTACTGAAGCATCAGGTCGAACGGCTCTCCATTGCGGCTTGCCGTCTCGTGGCTGACCACTTTCCAGCTTAGGCCCTGGCCGTAAACGCCGTCGAACTCCAGCCAGGTGATCGGCACATTCCAGTGGCGCTGGCACTCGCGGATGAAGTCGAGCGTTTCATCGCGTTCTTTGCCGGTGTTCTGGAACGTGACATGCACGCCATCGGGAAGCTGGCCGCCGTGCGCTTCGAGGATGTGGTACAGCATGTATCCGGAACTGCGTCCGCCACTGAAGCCGATCTGCGCCGGCCCGGTGATCTGGTAGGGGTTCATGGGCAATCTCCATATTGCAGGCGCCGCCAGCGTGGCGACGAGATGTGGGGAGGGGCATTCAGTCGAACAGGTGCTCGCGCTGACCCGTTGTCTGGTAGTGCAGGTCTTGAATGATCTGCTGCTGGTCGATGGTGAACAGCGGGTTGCAGGTGGTGCAGTGGCCAGCGATCTTGATGGCCTGGGACGACAGCGAGATCGTTGGGTAGTCGCGAAGGCAAAACGGGCATTGAACTGCGTGAACGCCGCAGCAACTGATTGCGGTATCCTCGTTGTCATGTATGGATTTGCACGTCGGACACTCATAGAGCTCATAGATGTCCGGCTGGCAGCATTCCCGCGCGCCGTCTTCGTCGTCGTGGACTTCGTCGCAGGACCCGCACTTGTAGAGCGTCCTGATCTGAACCTTCATGAGGCCTCCGGGCAGGCGCCGCCCTCGCCGGGGTGGCGTGATTCGTTGAAGTGGGGTATTGGTGACTCGCCCGGCATGGAGCCGGATGCGGAGACTCTCTATGGCGAAGAAGCCAAGACCAACAAGGGCTGAGCGGTACAAGAAGAAGCATCAGTTCGACGATCTCGCTGCTCTTCTCGAGGCAACCCCAGTCGAGTACAGGGCCAAGTTGTATGAGAAGCTGGAACGCGAGCGGCTAGCAGATAACATGGAAAAGGCAGGGAAGAAACGCCGTGGAGGCTGGCCCTTTGTTCCTGGAAGCTTCGAAAGCGGATCCCGCAAGTAGAGGGAGACTTCTGGCGGGAAGCGCTGGTAGTTCAGGGGCAGTTGTTCGCGCCGCAGTTCTTGCAGTTGTCGAGAAACCGGCCATCCCAGCTGATGAAGCGCCCGCAGCCGCAGCAGTTGAGCATCGGCCCGCGACGCTTGGCGACCTTGGGTGGCCTGGGTATCTTCACGCCGGCCACGCGCAGGGCCAGCTTGTGGTCAACGTTCTGGCGGTGCACCAGGCGCCTGCGGATCGTGTCGATGTAGTCGGCAGGCCAGAAAACCCGCGTGCCCTGGCCGGCGTGGTTGAAATACGTGAACTTGGCGGTTTCGAGGTCCATGCTCTGGGCCTGCTGCAGGTTCTCGGTCACCTTGCCGCGCTGCTCGCTGACCCAGTAGACATCGTTACCGTTCCAGTCGCCTGGCACGTGCACGTAGACACGGGTGCCCGCCTGCAGCCCAGCGACTCGGCGATCATCATCCATCAACTGGCAGTCGACTCCGTAGTGCGCGCGAGCGTCGATATAGTCCTTCGGCCACGGGATATCGGTATCGCGGTGGCGGCAGGCTTCCTCGAAGGTGAACAGCTCGGCCTGGTCCAGGTCGGTCACGTAGCCGCGGCCTTCCTTCGCCCAGAACATCATGCCGTCACCGACATGGCTGCGGCTGTCCTGTAGATAGAACTGGTTCATGGCAATCTCCATTGCAGGCGCCGCCCTCGCTAGGGTGGCGTGATTCGTTGAAGGGGTGTGAGGGGGCGATTCAGCGGGCCCAGCCTGCGGCCGCAGCTTCGATGCAGCTGTAGACCGACCGAAAAAGTGATGGCAATTTGCTGTATCCTTCGCAAAAAACGGAGGATTTATGGAGTTGTTTGAAAAGTTCGAGCTAAGCACGCAAGGGATTGGTTATGGCGGCAGCCACTTATCTGTTGATAGTAAGTATGAAACTGGAGTCGGCTCAAAGGCGGAACCATTTTATATTCATACGGACTCTGATACTGATTGGGCTGGCCTTTCACCATCAATTGCTGGTGTGGTCGTGGCAATTATTGTTGCATGGTTAACTGTGAGGGTTCAGAAGAATCAAATCAAAGCTAACTTGAGTACTTTTCGTAGTCAGTGGATGACGGATTTGAGGGTATGTGCGTCCGAGTACTTAATGGTAATGCTTGATATGGCTGTTATGACCGAAAAGGATCCGAAGTTTCGTAGTTCGAGACAGCATTATGAAGGCTACAGGCAGCTAATGTCTCTGGGGGCGAAATTCGATTTGCTCTTAACAGGGGAGGAAGACGATGCGAAGGCCTTGCGAGATATAGAGAATAAAACCTCAACTATTATTTTAGCTATGAAATCTGGGGAAGACTCGCAGCCGGCTATTGATAGCATCAATAATTTTAAAGATTTGCTCAGGGTCAAGCTCCATGTCACTTGGTGCGAGATTAAGAGAGATGTGGGTGAAACAACCCAGTAATTATCGATGTTTACAGCATGACGCCATACATTCTTTTGCCGGCGGCCAGGCGGGGCACGGTCAGTTGACGTGGGCACGGCACTGGCGGGCAGCGCCAGAGGGTCAGGCGGCAGCGGCCTGCTCTTTGATCGCCATGATGGCGTTGGCGGCGTGGCGGACGTAGAACAAGCGGGCCATCAGGTTCGGGCATGGCTTGCTGATCTTCGTCTCCCAGAGGTCGCTGCCGCCGATCAGCGACTCATTGCTCTGGAGGAAGTCGTAGGCAAGCACCAGTTCGGAATCCCGGCCTTCGGCGAAGGTCTCAACCTCCTCGATGACATCGGCCAGGTCACTGAACGGTAGCCGCAGGTCACCGGCTTCTTCTTGATCGCGCAACCAACCGACCAGCAGCTCAGCTTGATCGAGCGTGGCCCCTTGGCCCGGAATGCCGTTGATCCATTCAGGAATCTGATCGGCATCAAACTCCTCATTGATCCGGCCAACGACACAGCTGCAGACCGTGTCGCGGATGCTGTCGAAGTTGATAACCTCGCGCTTGCAGGTGCTCTCCAGCTTCTCGTGCAGGTAGCCGTCGCTCTGATGGCGCAGGAAGTTGATGCCGTAGTCGGCGCCGACGTGCCAGAGCAGGCCGTCGATGTCACCGAACATCGACATGCCGTAGGCTGTGATGCAGATGTCGAAGTGGTAGACCCGGGTGCCCGGGGCCTTGCAGCGCCAAACCTCGACGTCGTTCTCGTTGACCAGCTGGGTGTACTGGTGCTGCGACAGGTCTTCCGCTACACGGGCGGTAAGGGCGGTGCGTTCTGCTTCGTTCAATTCCTTTCCCTAGCGTCCCAGCGGGGCGCGGCATTTGATCAGTAACCGAGACGCTTCTTCTCGGCGCGTTGCTCGGCAAGGTGCTTGTACAGGGCGGCCTTGTAGCTGGACTTGGCGTCGGCCTTGTTGTCCAGCCACTGGCCGGCCACCTCGACGTCACAGTCAGGCCTGTAAACGCAGAGTCGGTCGCGTTCTGGGTAGTTGCTGTAGTGCGTGCCGCGGTAGTAGCGAACCATGCGGACCAGGCTGTCTTCCATGCGTCGCTGGAACTGCGGGTGATTGATCTCCAGAAACTCGACGAAGTCGCAGTTCCACTCCTCGTCAGTGAAACGGTCATAGTTTGAGCGCTTGGGCGCCCTGGGCAGCCTGTCCGCCATTTCGCCGTAGACGATGCCGTCCTCGGGATGATGGTTTCTGACCTGGCGCTTCGCGTCGTCGTCCAGCACTACGCCGATGTAGTGCCCGCGGTCAGCCGCGATGACGCCAGGCTTGCCGTAGGCGATGACCCGGCGTCCGATGCACGCCGGTACCTGGTAATACTGCTGCACGTAAGCGCAGGGTGTGCCGATCATGGCTTTCTCCATGCATGCGCCGCCCTCCGTGGTCGGATGCGGGATGGTGGCGCGAAGTATTGAATTGAGGTATTGGTGGCTGGCCCGGCAAGGAGCCGGATCAAGGAGTGAGAGATGGACAATTCTAGAAAGTTGACTGAGCCTGAGCTGGCCAAAGCCCTGCATTTAGAGCAAAGCGATGTAGCCCGCTACGTATCAGATAACGAACCGAAGGCTGATGAATCCGGCCACTGGGTTTACTTCAAGCTTGAGACGCCGCGATCAATCCTCGACAGCCTCAACGTTGGCGATAACCTCATTTTCGATTTGCGGTGAGGGCGTCAGGCCGCGTTGCGCTTTAACTGGTCAACCAGATGCACCGGTAAGTTCTTGATTGTCAGGCTGGCGCTTTCTGCGTCGTACTCGACACGCTTGCCGAGCAGGTGGGCTTCAAAGCTGATCGACATGCCCTCGGCGCGACCGGTGAAGCGTCGGTACTGGGTAAGGGTGCGCTTGTCGGGGGCGAAGCTATCGGCGATTCCGTAGTCGCCGGCTTTGACGAAGTCGGCGAAGGTCGTCGGCCTCTCTTCGTCCAGCAGGGCAGAGAGCTCGGCTAGGCTGACCGGTGCGCCGACCTTGTCCTGTGCCTGGGCATAGGCCACCAGCTCGCTGCTTTTCTCGCTGACAGTGTCGTCGGCCAGGTCCTGAACCTTCACGAAGTCGGCGAAGGCCTTGAGCAGCGTGCGAGTCTCGCCCTGGGCGTCGACACCCTCCTGAGCGCCTACGAAGTCGCGGAAGTAGGCGGTAGCCTTGCGGCCGCCCTTGGGCTTGATGAACGACACGTACTGCCGAGACGCCGAGTTGTTCTTCCACTCGCTCAGGTTGATGCGGGCGGCGAAGTGCAGCGTGCGTGCATCGAGCTGACGAGATGGCGCGACAGTCAGATCATGGGCAACTGCTACCGCCTCCACCTGCTGCAGGATCGCGATCGTCAGGTAATCGGTCATGCCCTGGGTGTAGAGGGCAAACAGAACGTGCCCACCGACCGACAGGTTCGACTCTTCCATCAGCTTGGTCAGGTGTTCCGCCGCGGTGCGGGTGAAGTCGATGAAAGCCATCTCGTCGATCATCGCCTTGCCCAGCCAGCCGCTGAGCGGGTAAGCGCCGGACGCAGGGTGGAAGAAGCCCCACCCCTTGCCGGTCTTCGCGTTGTAGGTATCGTTCACATCGTGCAGCAGGCTTTCCACGGCGCCGCTGGCAGGCAGCTCCGCGCTGGCCAGGTGAAGAACCGCCGGACTGCCGTCCGGCTTCTTGTCGATGAGGTGCATCACTGCGTGGCGAATGGGCATGGGTGTTCCTCCGTGGCCGGCGAGCGGCATGGTGGCAATTGGCTTATTATGGGGCTCTGTAGTCGAAACCAGCGACCTTGCAAGGATAGCGATGAATAGAATCTTGGCTTTATTAGGCGTTACTCTAACTGTTATGTATCTGTGTTTCCTGTGGTTTTTAATTGGGGGGCGGGTAGGGGGTCTAGCGACACTGGAGCTTAACGCTGTTGGGGATTTTTTCGCCGGCGTATTCGGGCCGGTAGCAATTTTATGGCTTGTTCTTGGGTTCTTTCAGCAAGGTTATGAATTGCGACAGAACAACCAAGCGCTAGCCCTTCAGGCTGCGGAATTAAAGAATTCAGTTGAGCAGCAAAAAGATTTGGTAGAGGTTACTCGCGCTCAACTCCAGATGGAGTTCGATGCTATCCGTGCCTCCAGCGAAAGAAGAGCTAACGAAATTCGCCCTTTTTTTGTTGCGGAGGGCGGTGGCGGGTCCCACTCGGGGACCGATCACGAACTAAGTTTTTCGATTCGAAATCTCGGACACAAGGTTACTCGCGTCGAGTTTAAATTTTCCGAAGAGTTCAAGGCCTTAGAGCGTAAGTTGTATGTTCTCGATTCTGGAGAGGCTGCGGAATTTTCAATCGCTTTTTCAGGCTCTGGTGAGGGGATCGCTTCGTGGGCCAAGATCGTCTATATCGACGCTGATTATAATACCCATGCTGCAGTTTTCGAGTTTTCGGTCGAGCCTGTCTCATACGCCAGACCACACCCTAGGCTCAAAGTTATGCTAAAAGGCGATGGTTGATTGCGCCAGAGATGCGTTCCATGCTTCTTTCTGCTGATTCCAGGCGCCGACAGCAGCGAAGACCTTGGCGGCCTGCGTTTCATCGATCGTTGTGTCTGTGGGAATGGCGATCCAACCGGATGCGACCAGGTGATTCGGGTTGGCGTTGGCGCGCAGATCGGTGTAGATCGCCTCAATTACATCGGTCAGATGCTCTGCCCGGTAGATACCCTGGGGAGCGGCCTCTACTGACTTGTGATAGCGCTCGCCCAGCTCGGTGCAGCACAGCACGCTGAGGTAGATGGTCCACCGGTGCGGGATGTCGCACACAGCATCCACGACTAGGCGCACGCGGATCTGCTTGAGGTTCCTCCAGTTGATCAGCACCTGCTGACCGCTGGGGTCGATGTTCACCACGGCGGCGTGGTTGGCCGAGACCAGGGCCCGGCAGGTCCGCTCCAGGCGTGCCCGCATGTTGTGGGGTTTGCGCTTGCTCATTGCCGCGTACCGGTCTTGCTCGCCGCACCGGCCTCCATCGCATCCACGAACCTCAGCGCGGCCCGGTAGCTGTAGGCAAAGCCCTGCACCGCGCCGGTGGCGATCTCGACCACATCCCAGGTGCCGCTATGGCCAGAGGCCTGGTAGCGCGGGCTGCCCTGGGCGACTTTGGCATGCGCCTCGTTGCGTACCTTCTGACTGCGCTCGAGCAGTGCCGCGAGCACGGCGAGTTTCGCCTCGAAGGCGGGGTGCATTGCTGTCTGCATGGGGTGTTCCTCGTGGGAATCAGGCGTAGTGCTCGAAGGCCTCGGCCTTGCGAACGATTCGAACTTGGGCGGTGCGCCGCTCGGGCGCCCGGCGATCTCGGCGCATCGGGTCTGTGTCGTCGATCACCGCATGCATTGCGATGAGGCCGGCGAGGGCGATGCACAGTGGGCTGATGATCTGTTGCCGCATGGCCTTGGTGACCGCCTCGATGCGGCGGCCGGCCTCAAGCTTGAACAGAGCCGCTTCGATGCGGTTTGCCACCGTACCCGGGGTGACTTCCATCTGGCGGGCGATCTCTTTGGTGGTGAGGCCCTGGGCAACCCACAGCAGTGCTTCCAGTTCGCGCGGAGCCAGAGCCTTTCCGAGCTGGCCAATCCATGAGCCGCAGGTGATCGTTTCCATGACTTATCTCGGTAGGGCGCCTTCCAGGGCCTTGCGCAGCTCAAGGACAAGCGAGGTGGGTAGGGTGAGGGATCGGCTGTCTTCGTCGATGGAGCTCAGCGATGCAATCAAATTGCGGGAGGCGGTGTGCACTGCTTCAAGCCGTGGCTTCGGGATCGACGGTCCTTTCATGGAGCCGGCCGTGACCTTATTCTTGCCGCTGGCCTTGGCCTTCTCCAGCTCGGCGCCCAACACCTTGCCGGCGCCGTCGCCGTGCTCTCGCACCACTTGGGCAGCTGTCGTTGCTGACACGTGACCGGCGGCCACAAGCCTCTGCACATCGGTGTTCGCGTTACCTACGGTTAACACCTGCTCAACGTGCTGCCGCGTTTTACCGACCTTCTTGGCGATCTGATCGGGCGACCAGTCGAAGGCACGCAAACGCTTGTAGCCCTCGGCCAATTCGAGCGGAGAGAGCTTCTCGTTCTCCTGACTGGAAATGATCCGGGCCACTCGGTCGGCATCGCTGCCTTCGAACGCGATAACCGGCACCCAGGCCTCGAGAACTGCGGCATTGTCCTTGCTCGGCGTGCGAGGCAGCCGTCCGGCCTTGTCGAGCTTGAGCATGGCCCGGCGGCGGCGGTGGCCGTCGACAATCCACACACCGCCTTCGGCCCGAGTGCGAACCTCAAGGGGAGGGATTTGGCCGCCGTTGGCGATGAACTCGGCCAGCAGGTCGATGCTGGCTTCGAGTGCTTCGCCTTCAATGCGCAGGTTGAAGCCGGGTTCCTCGTGGAGGTTTTCCAGCTTCACCCGCATGGCGTCTGCGCGGCGCACATCGCCATCCTTGATCATTTGCTTGAATGACTTCATCGCAATTAACTTCCATTGGGGCTGCATTGGAGAGCCTTACCGTCTGCCTCCCAAACACTTTTGATGTGGGTCGGTAGGGCTCTCCGATGCAGTCTGGGCTGAGGGGTGCCAGGTGATCGGGCCGTCTTTCCGGCTGTCGTGGTTCAGCTATGGGTCAGCGAGAGGCTGCTGATGATGCAGATCGAGCCATCCTCGGCAGGGGTCGAGTCGGTGTAGTCGATCTGGTTGTAGACGCCACCGTGAAACTCGAACAGGCGAGAGTCCCAGGTGTCGTCGAGCTGCAGGGCGCCGGATGAGCCTGATGCGCCGTCGCACACAGCTGCAACGGTGACCAGGCCTTTGGCGGTGACGTGGATGCTTACGGTGAATTTCGCGCCGAGCGGCACGCCTTTGAGTACCGTCGAGTTCACGGGCGTGGCCTGGTTGTAACTGATTCGGAAGCCCATGGTGATGCTCCCATTGTTCCAGAACACCTTCACTGGTGGGCTGTCATCACCTCTCACATGAACTTGAGCGATCACCACCTTCTGCGCGGAGTTGACCTTGGTGATCGTCATCTGCTGACGGTTCCAGTGGTTCGGAGCACTGGCGAGCGTCCAGTTGGTGGACTCAGACCATTCACAACGAGTCCGATGCGTGCTTTTGCTGGAGGCACCCTTGGTAGGTGCCGAGAGTTTTACGGAGCCATCGGACAAAACAGTCACGACGCTTGGAAACCGAGCGATGGCCTCCGCGCCGGCCAGCTCTAGCGCAACTGGGTTGGTGGAGGAGGTCGCTACGGGGGTGGTGATGGTGAGCTTGTTGATGTTTACGGTCATGGCACTTCTCCTGATGGTGGGAGGGGCGAGGGTGGCAGTCCAGTGCGGACCGCGGCTCGGGGGCCGTCTAACCGTTCAACGTTCTGGCTGCGATAGAGGTGGCTCGCAGCCGGGTGATTTCCCGTCTGGCCCTGTCGCCAAGGCCAGCCAGCGAAATCGGCTTCTCGGGGGATCTGTGATCCCGACAGCTGACCGCGAAGTAGTCCATGGCATGGCATCCCACCCGTCAGCACTCTTTGATCAAGGGCCATCTACGCTGCTGGCCACGGGGTGAGGCGCCCCTGTACCGAACTTGAAGGTGTTCGGCTCGCTACCTTGCTGCTGGCCGGTGTCGATCCGGCGATGAAGCAAAGTTAACCGGCGGTAATTTTTACGTCAATACCGGCGGTTAATTATTTTTCCGAGGTGACGCGCTAAGATCGGTCATGGCTGTACGGATATACAGTATTGGAGGTAGGAAATGGGAGCAGCACAAGGATTCGCGATGTCGGCGCCTCGCGAGGAGCTGACTGGCTTGGAAAGGCTGGGGCTGAGGGTTTCGGCGATGATCAACTCTCCGCTGGCGCAGTTCGGCAGGAAGGTTCTGATCCATCAGCTGGACACGGACAGCGATCAGGACTGGGAGGCGATCATGGAGCTGCTGGCGGAGACCGACGGCCTAGACATGACGTTCTGTGATGACGGATCGGTGATCCTGCAGTGGGATGCGCCGACGGATGACGATCAAGTGATCGAGAGGGAAGTGGAGTTGGACCTGGTGCGCCATAAAGAGGAAGAGGCGCCTTTCTGATCCTGATGTAAATGCCCGCCAAGGCGGGCATTTATCCTACGAGGCCGCTGCTACAGACTTTTCCGCCAGCCTGTATGGAAACCCAAAGCGCGCATCATCCCAAAAACATCGCAGCATTGCGCACCTACGTCTTTGCAGACGTCAGGCACTCTTCGATTTTGTCTCTTTGTGGAGGGCTTCGACACTTCGAGCGATACCACGCATCTTTCCAAGGGAGCGCCGAGTGCGTAGGATATCAAAAATGGGTCGCGACCAATTTGTGCGATTTCATTTTCGTTAAGATCGGGCGCATACCCGTTAAAAGTAACTTTTGCCACTAGTGCAGGATTTGCCTGCTCATTTAGTATCAAATTTTCTTTTACGTGAGGTTTTGTGATCCACTGAGTTAATGGGTCATCTTTCCCTGCGATAATTTCTTCGTAAATCTCAAAGGGCATTTTGACTCGGCCAGCGAAACCTTGGTGTTCTAACCAAGACCATAACTCTGGGACCATGGCTTGCGGGTAGTAGACACCCTGTGACGTGATTAAGGTGTTTGCATCCAGCAAGTAGAGCTTCCTGTCTTCAGCCATTTTATGCGCCAACCAAGTTGTAGACGTTTGCCGGTTTGACCCCTAGCACCTTGCCTGCTTTGGTAGCAGTGATAGCGCCTTCGCGCATGGTTCTGCCGACAAGTTCGATTAGGGCATTTCCAATCTTGTGTCGCCGGACAACATAGTAGCTGGGGCCGCTTCCGTCATCTTTATCTTTCTTTTGTGCATTCTTGGCAATAAGCCACAATTCCCTTAGGCGGTCTGCAACCTTTCCCCAGGTTGCCTGCGTGATGATCCCTGCTGTCAATAGCCTGTAAGCTATAAGAGAGCCGCTGACGTTTATGCTTCTGCCATAATTAGAAACAGCGGTAACCAGCTGTTCAAAGTTTTCTGACGGCCAATTTCTTTGGTCGATTTCTCCATCAGGAAGCATGAGCAGGCTGGCGACTTCATTACAGAATCGCTCCACATGCTGCTCTCCGCGGCTCCCACTAACTCCTGTAGCACCGAGTAATATATGCGCCAGTTCATGAATTAGAGTGAAAGTCCTTGCGGCCGGTGCATCCTGGTCGTTTATTACTATGATGGGAGCTATGGGGTCTGCTAGTGCAAACCCTCGAAATGCCTCCACTGGTATATTGGTGTGATGGCTTCCTAGGTTGCCCATCAGTAATACAAAAATACCGGTGCCTTCAACGCATTTTCTTGTGTAGTTGAATGCGTCTTCTGGTTTGGCATATTTTCTGAATTTTTCAAGATCAAAGTTCAGTAATTCTTTTGTTGCTGTTGCTACTTGCCCGGCTGAGTGGTTGAGTGAAAAGCTGTTTACAAACTGCTTGGGCGTAGCTTCCTCTATGTCCACGAGGAGGTTCTTAATAAGATCTTGGCGCACGTAAATATCGCGAATCAAGGCGTCAAGACTGCCTTTGCTCTCAATGCGAATTTCCTCGGGCACGGTCCTAAAGTCTTCGCCACGCTCTGCAACGCCCGGAGGGGAGGGCAGGTAGAACACCAGCAAAGGACGCCTATAGACGGTAGCCATCTTGCTGAGTAGCACGCGAGACGTTTCTTTTTCACCTCGTTCGTACTGCAGTAGGGCTGCTTCAGGCTGAAGCTTTTTTCCGCCCAATGACAAGGCTTTCGCTGCTCTTGTGACTGACAGGCCAGCGGTCTCCCTGGCCCATACGAGCACCTCAGGGTTAATTCCTGGCATGTTTCACCGCCTTAGCTCCATCATGGTATCGATCATCCATTATCGCCTTTGGACCATACGTATGATACTGGTCGTATTTACCGTTCATCGCAAGTCAGAGAGCTGAGAGGGTTAAGCTAGACCTTGCGAGCATTCCACACCAGAAGGACCTTCGCATGGATGACCAGATCGTCTATCCGTGCGGACTGTTTTTCATAATTTCTGTTGTCGGAGATGAGCCATAGGTGGTCCTCGTCACTCCGCTGGAGCCGTTTGATCAACAGATCCCCGTGCCAAGTGAGCACATAAACCCCCTCTCCTTGGTAGTCAGTCACTCCGCGGTCAACAATCACCGGATCCTTATCGTTGATCGTCCCCTCCATGCTCTGCCCCCACCCTGTGATCATCGACAGCGCCTGTGCTGAGGTGTAGGTCACACCTTTCTCGCGCAGCACCTCTTCCCGGATGACTACATTCCTGATGACTTCGCTGTACTCGGCCGGCACCTGGCCGTGGCCCATGGCTGCCCGGATGTCGTACTGGGGGATTGAGATATCGCCATGACCCGG
This sequence comes from Pseudomonas xanthosomatis, assembly GCF_019139835.1. Classification (NCBI taxonomy): domain Bacteria; kingdom Pseudomonadati; phylum Pseudomonadota; class Gammaproteobacteria; order Pseudomonadales; family Pseudomonadaceae; genus Pseudomonas; species Pseudomonas xanthosomatis. Next base: position 3,426,068 of record NZ_CP077075.1, read on the forward strand.
CGCGACCATAATCGGAGCCTGGCTGGTCGGCGCTGATGGGGTTGATGCTTCGGACAGGCTGTCAGCGACCGCTCTCGCAATCTTGTCTTGGGCCGTTGCATCCAGTGACTTGCCGCCATGCTTGCGCAGCATCTCCAGGACCTTTTCAGCTGCCGTGCTCCCGGAGCCCTCAGCGCTTTTCACCTGGGCGCCCCGCATCTGTGCGAGCTCAGCGGCTAGCCGGGGACTGAACCGATCCACAGGCTCCTGAAGAAGTCTGGATAGGACAACGGCGAATTTCGCATTCAGCGGGTTGGTGCCATTCAGGTACATGGCAACGCCCGCCGGCGAAATGTCGGCAGCTTCAGCCACCTTTGCCTGCGTCAGGCCGAGAGCATTCTTCTTCTGAGTGAACAGCCTTTTGGCTGCCTCGCACTCGGCCTTCAGTTCGGGGGAGAGATCTTTCTTTTTCGTCATGCGCGGAATTTAACCGGAGGTTAATTTAACTGCCTCAACCGCCGGTATTGAAGAATTGCTAACCGGCGGTTAACATCGTGCGCATTCACCACTGAGGCAATGCCATGAACCGAACACTGCTGCCTGAGCTTGTTGAGCGCATCGGCCAGACCGCTGTCGCCAAGGGGCTTGATGTGAGCGCCCCAGCCATCGCGAAGGCGATGAAGGCTGGCCGGGTGATCTTTGTAATCGAGAACGAGGACGGGACGTTGACGGGGGAGGAGGTGCGTCCGTTTCCGAGTCGCCCTCTGCTGCACCGGCCAGCATCTGACGAGACGAACTATGCGTGATCTGAGGCTTCGCCAGTAGATGACCGAAACACCTGCTGATCCATCCAGTACCTGAATCGCAGGCATAAAAAAACCGGGTGGCAGCCCGGCTTCTTCACAACACATAACGAGGTCGATTATGCACTCAGCAATGGATGCTCGCAACACCGCAACTTACGCGTCAGCTCTCGGCAATTCACTTAATCTGTCGCGTCAGGTCGGCGAGGGGTTTTCGGCGTGAGCGTACAGGCCATGACCTGGGCGTTGGCGATCCCAAAGGCCGCACTCGAAAACCCCGCGGCGCGGCACGTGCTGCTTTGCCTGGCGAACTACGCGGGCAGCGATGGTCGCGGTGCATTCCCTTCGGCAGGAACGCTCTCGGATGACACGGGGCTCTCCGAGCGTACTGTGCGACTCAAGCTCGACGAGCTATGCCAGGCCGGCTGGATCGCCGAAGGGAATCAGGCTATCGCCGCCGCCTACATCGACCGCCGCGATCGTCGGCCTGTCGTCTATGACCTGCAGATGAAGCGGGGTGCATCTGCTGCACCTCGTATTGAACGGGGTGCAGCAAACCGCACGGGGTGCAGCTCACCGCAGTACGGGGTGCAGGAAAACGCAGAACGGGGTGCAGCAGCTGCACCCAATACGTCATTAAACCAATCTACTCACTCTCTGCGCGAGCCGTTCGAAATGTTCCTCGACTGGCAGCCCAACGGTGAGCTGCTGAAAGCGTATGCCCTTCGGGCTGGGCTGACCCTCGAGCACTTCGGCACGATCGCGATCTCTGGGTTCGTCCTGCACCACGAAGCGAAGGGACTGGCTCAGACCGAGAAGCAGTGGCTGGCGGCTCTGGTCAGCTGGGTAAAGAGCGATCTGGCTCGGGCTGCCCGGCAAGCCCGTGCCAGAACCGGTGGACAGTCTCCCGCCGGGTTCGACGATAGCGATACGTCGTGGCTCGACGATGGAGGCGCACAGTGAACTCCGTTTCTGTTGTCGCACATGGCCTGTGGGCCAAGGTTCAGACCGGACAGCACATTCCGGCAGGCTACGAGCTGCCAGCGGATGTGAAGGCCGAACTCAACCGCAAGACTGCGGCGGTGATCAACGACCTGTTCCGCGATCTTCGATCGATCTGCACCGCCTGGAAGCAGGCTTGGCCCGACAAAGACACATACGCCACCTCGAAACAGCAATGGCTGACCGCCTTCCTCGAAGCAGGCATCTGCAGCACCGAGCAACTGAAGTTTGGGTTGATGCGGTGTCGCCAAGCTGCAACGCCGTTCATTCCGCCGCCTGGTGAGTTCATCGAGTGGTGCCAGCCGTCCCCCGAAATGCTCGGCCTGCCACCGCTTGGCGCTGCGTTCCGCGAGGCTTGCCGCAATGCTCATCCAGCCATGGCAGGGAAGGGCAAGTGGAGTCACGACGCGGTATGGCACGCGGCCAAGGAGTGCGGCTTCGAGAACCTGAACAGGCTGGCAACTGACCTCAGCTCGAAGCTGTTCGAGCGCAACTACACGATTGCTGTCCGGCGCCTGGTCGCGGGCGAGCCGCTGCAGAGGATGCCGCTGGCGCTGCCTGCCGAGGTGGCTGGAAGTCGTACGCCAGAGGTTGGCAATTCCGCCCTGGCAGCCATGCGCGCCCGCTTGGCTGGGCGCTGATCAATCAACCTGCAAGGAGGCGACGCCGTGCGCCACACCAAACTGACCAAAGCCGCACGCGGCCGGGAGTGCCAGGTGCGCATCCCGGGTGTCTGCAATGGCAATCCTGAAACCACCGTGCTCGCTCACTACCGCCTGGCCGGCACCTGCGGCGTCGGCAAGAAGCCCCACGACATGCAGGGCGCATGGTCTTGCAGCGCCTGCCACGACGCTTGCGACGGCCGCAGTCGTGCCGTGGATCGCGATACCGCCCGCCAGCACCATGCCGAGGGCGTGATGCGCACCCAGGCCATCCTGCTCAACGAAGGGGTACTGGTCGCATGAAGATTCCAAGCTGGTTGCCTTGGCTGGTCCTGGCCGTGCATTGCATCGCGTTTATCGGGGTGAAGGCCGAGCGCGACGAGGCGCGCCAGGATCTCTCCGCCGCCCTGGGCCTGTACAACGGCCTCCTCATCGGGCGCGGCTGCGAGGTCCCGGAATGACCACTCTCAGACTCCGCGCGCCAAAAGCCCGCACCCCACGCGCCAAGCCTGTCGACCGCGAAGGCCAGGAGCAGGCCGCGCTGATGACCGAGATCCGCCTCAAGTACCCCGAGGTGTACGAGCTGATCTACCACGTCCCGAACGGCGGCCACCGGGTCAAGGCGGTGGCCGCCAAGCTCAAGGCTCAAGGCGTAAAAGCCGGGATTCCCGACCTGGTGCTGTCAATGGCCCGCGGCGGCTTCTTCGGGCTGTACATCGAATTTAAGGCCACGGTCGAGCCTGCTGCCGTCTCAGACAGTCAGCGCGACTGCCTGCGCCGCCTGAATGAGCAGGGCTATCTCGCCATCGTGTGCCGCGGGCACTTCGACGCCATGGAGCAGTTGCGGGCCTACCTGAAGCTGCCGGTAACGGTGGCTGCATGAGCGCCACCCGGGAAGTGAAGTTCAGCGAAGCCGAGGTACGCCGGCAGGCCGCCGACAAGTCCGTGCGCGACCTACGCGACCCTCGCCACCCCAACCTGTACCTGCGTTTCTGGAGCAACCGCGAGCGCGCCACCTGGCACCTGGTGCGCGGCAAGCAGTGGGTGCCGGTCGCACGCTGGCCGGAGCTGAGCGTGTCGGCGGTGCTGGCTGAGCTACCTGCGCTGCGTCAGCGCCTGCTGCGTAGCCCGGCGACGGCGCCGGTGGCGTCGGGAATGATCACCGTGGGCCAGCTGCTCAACTGGTACGGCGACCGCATGGCTCGCGACCGTTCGTTGTCGGCGAAGCGCAAGGCCAGTGCCCGATCCGCCATCGCCCAGCACCTCAAGCCGCGCCTGGACGAACTGGCCGTCGTCGATGTGACGGCCGACGCCCTGGACAAGCACCTGATGTGGCCGTGCCAGGCAGAGGTATCGCTGTCGTACCTGCGCCAGATGTTTGCGCTACTGCTGACTGCTTTCCGCCAGGCCCAGCAGCTCGGCCTGATCGACCGAAACCCAATGGCTGGGATGCGCTTCAACGACTTCACCAAGGCCAAGATCCTGCCCAAGGCGGCGCGCCTGCGTGGCGTGCAGTTGGCCGACCTGATGCAGCTGCTGGCCAAGGCCTTCGACGAGACGCCCGGCGACGGGATGCTGGCCCTGATGATGCTGGCTCACGGCACCCGGATCGGCGAGACCCGGATGACGCGGTGGGCCGACATCTCGCTGGCCGGTGCCGAGTGGTTCATCCCTGCGGCGAACGCGAAGACCCGCACTGAGCATCGCCTGCCTCTGACTGGCCAGATCAAGGCGCTGCTGGTGCGCTATCGGGGTATCCAGCAGGCCCAGGGCTACGACGGCGCCTATCTGTTCCCGAGCCGTCGCGGGCAGTCGCTGAGCGAGGCCCAGGCCAGCAAGGTGTTTACCCGCCTAGGGCAGGGCGAGTGGACCAGCCACGACCTGCGCAAGGTGTCCCGCAGCACGTGGACTGACCTCGGCATCGACGGCCACATCGGCGAGATGCTGCTGAACCACTCGCTGGGCAAGATCGCCAGCACCTACATCCACACCCAAGCGATGCAGCAGCGCAGAGCGGCCCTGGAGAAGTGGCACGCCTGGCTTGACGGCATTGGCTTCGGTGCGATCCACGGCCTTACGGAGGCCTTATCCGCAATTTCACACAATCGCCCGCAGCCCGCTGATGGCAAGGCTTCGAGCGACCTTAGCGAATTTGTTACTAGCGAGGATTCGAAATGACCCAGAACCTTAAGCAGGGCGACCTCGCCCTCATCACAGGAGCCTTCAGCATCACCGAGAACATCGGTCGATCGGTCGAGCTGGTGGAGTTCGTGCCGCCTTTCGGCTCTGTGTTCCGCCAGGACGGATACTTCGATGCCGATGCCCCCGGCCTTTGGATCGTCACTGGCGAAGACCTGGTGCGCAACGCAGAGGGCGGCAAGGTGGTGAGCAACTTGGCCGGTTGTGATCCGCAGCACCTGCGGCCGTTACGCGGCGACGAGGTTCCGATGCCGAAGCTTGAAGCTGAGGAGATTTGTCACTTGTTCAAGGTGCCTGCATGAGGAAGGCCCACGGATCCCTCCAGCAGCGAGAGCTGAAGTTCATCGTTGAATGCAATGTATGCCTGGGCAAAGGAGTGCGGCTCGGGATCTTCCACTACTTGGAATGCGAGCACTGCCTAGGCTCGGGCTGGGTGTGCGGACATACGCTGACAACCCTTCCATTGAGCGACATCGTTCCAGTGCTGAATCATCGCTTAAAGGATGCGCTGAGCGAGATCGCTAGAGCTCGTCAGTTGCACGGCACAGACAAGCCGGCTCCTGGTCCTGAGCAGCAGTATCAAGGAAACAACCGCCGCGGCGCCGGCGGCACCAACTACACCGGGGATTGAGGGGAAGGACATGAGCAACGTAGAGAGAACGGCTGAGGATCTGCTGGAGCACTGGGGCCGCTGGGTGGTGCTGGGCTCGGGCGTGTCGTGCTGCGCATCGCGAGAAAACACAATCCTCGACCCGATGATCACCGACGATGACGCGCTATTCATTGATCGGCTGGTCGGTCGTCTGCGCAAGCGGTACCCGGAGTGCGGCCAGGTGATCATGAAGTACTACACCTCTCGGGACACCTCGCTGCGGGATGTGGGCAAGAAACTGGGGTTCGGGGAAGAAAAGACGCGGCAGTTATGGAAGGCCGGTGTTGCCTGGGTCGACGGTGCGCTCGACATCCGGCGCGACGCCGCTTGACAGGCCCGGGGAGGAACTGTAGATTTTACGTTACTTTGCGGTTTTTCCGCGTGCAAAGCCCGTTCAGTGAGCGGGCTTTTTCATTTGTAAGATGCCGTGTTTCGCATTGAATTGGTTTGGCCCTTCGGTAACAATTCTTCCAGCTGCTGATGTCGGTAGCTTTGATAGTCAATTCAAGGGGACTGTTATGGGTCAGCCATACGACGAAGACGATGAGACTGAGTATTTTGAATTCGATGGAGAGGCTGCTGCTAAAGCCGGTCTTTTTGGCGTACCAATCGAAGATTTGGACGACGAGCACCTCAGCATCATCGACAGCGTTAGCAAGGGCGAGTAAGCCCGCATAGAACCCTGCAAAAGCGGGGTTTTTTGATTCTGAGCCCTGGCAATTGCCGGGGCTTTTTCATTTCCGCTCCCAGCAACGGGAGGTATTGAGATGCCAAACATGCCCGAGAAGGATCCTGGCCTGTGGGCCGCTGTACTCACCTGGGTGATTGCCCACCAGCCCCAGCTTGGCGCCGCCGGCCTGTCCGTTGCGATCGCCGTCCTCCGGGTTGTGTATGGCGGAGGCACCCGACGGCAGATGTTCTTGGAGGGCGCCCTGTGCGGACTCATCACCTTGGCCCTGGTGCCACTGCTCGAATGGATGGGCTTGCCACAGGGCATGGCCACCTTCGCCGGCGGCATGGTCGGCTTCATGGGTGTGGAGAAGCTTCGCGGCTACTCCGACCTGTTCCTGTCTCGCAAAGCGCAAGGGTGACCCGATGATCACGCTGACTGACATCAACCGCCGCCAGCACTATCTGGCCCCGACCGCCATTGCCCGCGTACAGGAGGCCGGCACCAGTTCGCAGTGGCACGGCGTCTGCGCCATTGTCCACATGTTCGATGGCCAGGTGCTGGAGGTGCGCGAGCGCGCTGCCGATATCGCGCAGCAGCTCAACATGCGCAGGGCCGAGTGATGTCCTGTAGTGGATGCGCCAAGCGGCGCGAGTGGATCAACAAGTGGATGAAGGTGGCCCGTGAACGAGCAAGCAATCTCTTTGCTCCAGCAGATCCTGGACCAGCAGCAGAAGCAGACCAGCCTGCTCGAACAGATCGCGACCCAGAATCTGGCGTTGATCGAAGCGCTGGCTGATGGTGACGGGCACGATCCAGACGCTGCACCTCAGGCCTACCTGAGTGGTGCACCTGTTCGCGGTGGAAGCTGATGGCTCGACTCAAGACGCTCGGGCCTCGCATCAAAGAGAGTTCAGGGTCGCGGGTAAAGGTTGTAACTCCAGGCAGCTGGCGGAGTGGCCTGTCCAGCTCCCAGCGTGGCTACGACTACCGATGGCAGAAAGCCCGCGAGCGATACCTGCAGACCTACCCGCTCTGCGTCTACTGCGCAAGGGCGGGAAGAACAACAGCGGCCGGTGTGGTTGACCACGTCATCCCGCACCGTGGTGATCAGTCCCTGTTCTGGGATGAGAGCAACTGGCAATCGCTTTGCAGCCCATGCCACAGCTCGGTCAAGCAGGCGGAGGAGGCGGCAGGCTCGCTGGCTTGACCAGGGCTGGGTCGCCGATGCTCAGAAGCACGTCTCTGCCGCGCTTCAAGGGGTAGGGGGTGCGAAAGTCTGCGACCTTCGAGCAGCTAGACCGCCACCGACCCCACGTACACATTTTTCTCCCCCCTAAAGGTTTTTGTTAATGGTGTTAACAGACAAACAGCGACAGTTTGTTGACGCTAAGGCCAAAGGTGCGTCAAACAAAGAAGCTGCGGAAGCCGCGGGTAGCAAGCCCTCGACGGCTGCTGCAGCTGGTTCGCGCTGGGCCAATGATCCGAAGATTGTTGCCGCAATCCTGACTCGCCGAGCAGAGCTCAGTGTTAACCCTGAGCCGAAAAAACGCAGAGGCAAAGCGAAGGATGACGAGCCCGCCGATGACCTAGCCGAGATCAATGAGGCCGATGGCGAGTTCCTGAGTTGCTTGCCGTCCACTGATGATCCGCTGGTTTGGTTGCTCGCACTGATGAATGAGCCCAGGGCGAAAGTCTTCGACCGGCGCAACGCTGCGCAGACGGCTGTTCCCTACATCCACGGAAAGAAAGCCGAGGCTGGAAAGAAAGAACAGAAGGCGGAGGCCGCGAAGGTGGCTGGCAAGGGCAGGTATTCCCAGAGCAAGCCACCCCTCACTGTCGTCAAGGGGTGATACATGCTTTGGACTACGGCCTGCCCTGACTGGTGGCGGCGGCTGGCTGCCAGCGAATCCATCATTCCCGAACCACTGTTCCCCCAGGAGGCGGAAGAAAGTCTCGAAGTCTTCAAAGGTCTTCGCATTGTTGATGCCCCAGGCAGCCCAACCATTGAGAGCGCGTGTGCACCTTGGGTGATCGCTTTCGCCGGGGCGGTCTTCGGCAGTTACAACAGCGAGACCGGCGAGCGTCTGATTCGGGAATTCATGCTCTGCATCCCTAAAAAGAACAGTAAGTCGACCATTGCCGCCGCAATCATGCTGACAGCCCTGGTACGCAACTGGCGGATGTCGGCCGAGTTCATCATCCTCGCGCCGACCAAAGAGATTGCCGACAACGCCTTCGTGCCGGCCAAGGACATGGTCAACAACGACGAGGAGCTGAAAGATCTGCTGCATGTGCAGCCGCACCTTCGGTTGATCACCCATCGGGAGACGGGAGCCACGCTGAAGGTGGTCGCCGCTGACAGCGATGTAGTCGGCGGCAAAAAGGCAGTCGGCGTACTGATCGATGAGGCCTGGCTGTTCGGCAAGAATCCAAAAGCGGCAGACATGATCAGGGAGGCTACTGGCGGCCTGCTGTCCAGGCCCGAAGGCTTCGTCATCTGGCTGACCACGCAGTCGAACGAACCGCCAGCTGGCGTATTCCGGTCGAAGCTGAACTATGCCCGCGGCGTGCGCGACGGCCGCATCAATGACAATCGCTTCCTGCCGGTCATCTACGAATTCTCGAAGGAGATGATCGACAGCGGCGACGCGCGCAAGCCAGAGAACTTCCACCTGGTGAACCCCAACATGGGGTTCTCAGTCGATCGACCGACGCTCGAGCGCTTGTTCATGCAGGCGGAGATCGACGGAGAGGCTGAACTGCGAGGCTTCCTGGCCAAGCACCTCAATATTGAGATAGGCCTGGCCCTCATGTCCGACGCCTGGGTCGGTGCTGAGTTCTGGGAGCCGCAGGCGGCCACTTGGCTCAACCTGGATGAAATCCTTGAGCGGTGCGAGGTCATCGATGTTGGCGGCGACGGAGGAGGGCTCGACGACTTGCTTGGCCTTGCCGTCATCGGCCGGGAAGCGAGCACCCGCAGGTGGTTCCACTGGGCTCATGCTTGGGCCCACCCTTCGGTTCTTGAGCGCCGCAAATCCGAAGCCCCAAGGCTAAAAGATCTGGAGGCGGTGGGCGACCTGACCATCGTCAAGCGCATCGGCGAGGACGTGGAGCAGTTCGCTGCCATCGTCGCACGCATCAACGAGACAGGGCTGCTGGACAAGGTCGGGCTCGACCCGGCAGGAATCGGCTCGGTTCTGGATGCACTGGCTGATGCCGGTGTCGAGGAAGACAAAATCGTTGGCATTTCTCAGGGCTGGAAGCTCACCGGCGCGATCAAGACGACTGAGCGCAAGCTTGCCGAGGGCACGCTGTTGCATTGCGGCCAGCCGCTCATGGCCTGGTCCTGCGGCAACGCCAAAGGGGTTCCGTCGGCTAACGCCTTCTTGATCACCAAGCAGGCCTCGGGTACAGCGAAGATCGACCCGCTGATGGCTACATTCAACGCCGTTTCTCTGATCAGCCTCAATCCTGAGGGGCGCGGGGGAATGGACAACTTCATGGCTGGCATTCGGGACCCACTGATCGCATGAACGCACTTTACATTTTCATTGCCTGCGCTCTGGTGGCTTTCTCCCTGGCATGTGCAGGGGTATGGGTGCTGGCTGGCATTGGCTGGACCTTGATTGCAGGAGCGGTGAGCTTCTTCTGTATCGCCGGTTTCCTTCGCCGAGGGCTGACCAATGATTAAAACCCTATCCCAGGCTTTGGGGGCTGCGGCCGCCAAGCCATCAGCCAGCATGAGCGAATGGTTGGGCAACAGCATCAAGCTGTCAGATGGCGGCTTCTGGGGCGCGTTTCTCGGAGGGCAGTCCAGTAGCGGAAAATCGGTCAGCGTCGACAAGGCGATGCGGCTTTCCACGGTGTGGGCCTGCGTCCGCATCATATCCACCTCGGTTGCGGGCTTGCCCCTGAGCATCTACCGGCGGATGCCTGATGGCAGTCGCGAGAGTGCACGGGACTTCCCGCTGTACGACGTGGTGCACACCAGCCCCAACGAGGACATGGCTGCTTTTCACTTCTGGCAGGCAGTCGTTGCCTCGATGCTGCTGTGGGGGAATGCTTACTGCGAGATTCACCGATCTGCAGGTCGGGTCATTGCGCTGGACTTCCTGATGCCGTCCCGAGTCGACCTCGAGTTCGATGATGACGGCCGGCTGAGATACTTCTTCAAGCCACGCAAGGGCCCGCGCCGGGAGATTGTGCGGCAGAACATGCTGCACATCCCGGCCTTTACCTTGGACGGCCGGGTCGGTCTTTCGGCCATTCGCTACGGCGCGGATGTGTTTGGCTCGGCGATGTCGGCAGACGACGCGGCCAACAGCACTTTTCGCAACGGCATGATGCCTACGGTCGCGTTTTCGGTGGACAAGACACTGAACCCGGCCCAGCGCGTTGAGTTTCGTGAGTACGTCAAGACCATCTCCGGGGCGCTGAACGCTGGCAAGAGTCCTGTGCTTGAGCAAGGCGTGAAGCCGGAGATGATCGGCATCAACCCCGCTGACGCGCAGCTGCTGGAGTCGAGAGGGCACAGCATCGAGGAGATTTGTCGATGGTTCGGCGTCCCGCCTTGGATGGTGATGAAGACCGACAAGGGTAGTAACTGGGGGACCGGCCTGGAACAACAGCAGATCGCGTTCCTCACCTACTGCATCATGTCCTTCACGGCGCCGATCGAGCAGTGTGTGAACAAGTGGTGCATGACGGCGGTAGACCGGATCAACTTCTATTCGGAGTTCTCGCTCGAAGCCTTCCTGCGGGCCGACAGCTCTGGGCGCGCGGCGTACCTCAGCACGATGGCCCAGAACGGCTTCATCACCCGCAACGAAGGGCGGCGAAAAGACAACATGCCTCACATGCCAGGCGGTGACGTTCTGACGGTTCAGTCGAATCTGGTACCGCTGGACCAGCTGGGCAAGCAAGACGATGGTCAGGCCGCAAGGGCCGCACTGATGAACTGGCTTCAAAAGCCGGAAAAGTAAATCTCGGGAGTAATCCATGAAGCACAAGATCCAGTCTCGCGGCCTGCGCAGCGAGATGAGCCCGCGCGCGCTCGATAAATGGAACCCCGCGATCCAGGCGGCCGTCGAGAACACCTCGGACACCATCACGGTGTACGGCGTGATCGGCGAAGACTGGTATGGCGAGGGCGTCACGCTGAAACGAATCGACGCCGCCTTGCGGGCGATCGGCGAGCGTGATGTCACCGTCTACATCAATTCCCCAGGTGGCGACATGTTCGAAGGCATCGCCATCTATAACCGCCTCCAAGAGCACAGCCACGAGGTCACCACCAAGGTGCTCGGCATGGCGGCCAGCGCTGCTTCGATTGTCTTCCTCGCGGGGAAGAAGCGAGAGGTGGCCAGCAGCGCTTTCCTCATGATCCACAACTGCTGGACCTGGCTCGCCGGCAATCGCAATTACCTCCGCGATATCGCCGACGACATGGAGGAGTTCGACGCGGCGATGGCCGACCTCTATGCCGAGACCAGCGGGCAGGCGGCTGAAGACATGGCCGAACTGATGGACGACGAAACCTACATCCGCGGCAAGCGTGCAGTGGAACTCGGCCTGGCCACTGGGCTGTTGTCGTCCACTGAGGTCACCGAGCGCGAAACCGAAGACGCCGCCCAGGCCAATGCGCTCAAGGCGATGGACGTAGCCCTGGCCAAGGGCGGTATGCCTCGTACCGAGCGCCGCGAGCTGTTCGCCAGTTTCAAGTCCGGTATGCCTCGCGCTGCCGGCGGGGGCACGCATAACGCTGCCCTGACCGATAAGCCCCGCGCTGTCGCGCCAGACCTCTCCGCCTCTCTGAGCGCGGCAACCAATCTTCTCAATTCTCTGAAAGGAAAATGACCATGGACTTTGAAGCCCAAGTCAAAGAACTCAATGCCAGCCTCAAGGGCATTGGTGACCAGATCAAAAGCCAGGCCGAGGCGGTCGAGAGACAGATCAAGGCCAGCGGCGAGATGAACACCGAAACCCGCGCCAAGGTCGATGAGATGCTGACCAAGCAGGGCGAGCTGCAGGCGCGCCTGGGCGAGGCTGAGCAGAAGCTCGTGAATGCGAGCCGTGATCGCTCTCATCAGGAAGAACCGCAAAAGTCGGTGGGTGCCCTGGTGATCGGCAGCGAAGAAATGCAGGACATGAACTCGTCCTTCCGCGGCTCGCGTCGCGTCTCTGTGCCGCGCGCGGCTATCACCACTGCTACCGGCGGCGACCTGGTTCCCGCCCAGCGTTTGCCAGGTGTCGTCGCGCCGCCGCAGCGCCGACTGACGATCCGCGACTTGGTGGCGCCGGGCGAGACGGAGTCGAACTCCATCGAGTACATCCGTGAAACTGGCTACACCAACAATGCGCGTACGGTCGCGGAGGGTACCGCAAAGCCGTACTCCGATATCACCTTCGCCCTGGCGACCGCAAATGTCCGTACCATCGCTCACCTGTTCAAAGCGAGCCGCCAGATGCTCGATGACGCCAAGGCACTGCAGAGCTACATCGACGCTCGCGCACGCTACGGCCTGAACATGGCTGAAGAAGCCCAGCTGCTCTACGGCAGCGGCACTGGCGCGAACCTGCAAGGCCTGATGACAGTCGCTCAGCTGTACGCCCAGCCCGCTGGCGTGACAGTAGTGGGCGAGCAACGGATTGACCGCCTGCGCCTGGCGCTGCTGCAAGCCGAACTGGCGGAGTTCCCTTCGGATGGCATCGTGCTCAACCCGATCGACTGGGCGGCCATCGAGCTGACCAAGGACGGTGAAGGCCGTTACATCATCGGCCAGCCTCAGGAGGGCACCAACGCGAAACTCTGGAATCGCCCAGTGGTTTCCACCCAAGCCATGACACAGAACGACTTCCTGGTCGGAGCCTTCAAACTCGGCGCTCAGATTTTCGACCGCATGGAAATCGAAGTGCTGATCTCGACCGAGAACGACAAGGACTTCGAGAACAACATGGCCACGATCCGTGCTGAAGAGCGTCTGGCCTTTGCGATTTATCGCGATGAGGCGTTCGTCACCGGTCCGCTGATCACTCCTTAATATCTCTGGCTAGGGGCGTCCGCAATGACGCCCGATTGGAGTACTCCCATGGCACGTAAACAGGAAAAACCAGAGTCCACGGTTGAGCCGAAGGCACCTGTCTCGACCAATGAAATCAGCGGCGGCCAGGCCGTGGATGGGGCTTTGCCCCCTTCGCCTGGTGATACTGCCTCGCCAAATCCTGGCGAGTCGAGCGCTCCCGCAACAGCTCCAGGCTCGGGTGAGAGCGCAGAACAGGCGCTGCCGGAAACACCGGCAGAGTCGGGTATCGGATCGGACATCGCTGCAAGCGACTTGGGCACCATCGGCGAAGACCCCGGTACGGATGCGGTCGCATCGGAAGTCGCAGATCAGAACGGGCCGGATCTGGTCTACAGCGCCGACGCAGCCGCGCAGTCGGCTGCAGAGGGTGAGATTGCGGCTAGCCCCAATCCAGCAACTCTTAAGATCTACCCGATGCGGTCCTACATGGATGAGGGCGAACTGCGTCGCCGCGGCGGCCCCGCCTATGTAGTTCAACGCCGGCATGCAGAGGAGCTTGTGCAGCGCAAGCTGGCGTCTTTGCATCCTCTGAAGGAGTGATGGCATGCCAGTAATTGCAATCGACCTGGCCATGCATCACCTGCTGGCAGAGCAAGAAGACCAGGCACTAGTCGAAGCACAGCTTTGTGCTGCGGAAGATGCGGCGATGAGCTTTCTAAATCGCCGCTTCTACCTGGATCAGGTTGCCCTCGATGCTGCTCGCGCTGGCGTGCAGGAAATGATGCAGGAAGCCAAGGAGGCGAACGCTGCGGCTGTAGATGCTGCGGATGCGGAGCAGGACCACACCATACGCTGCCGTTTGCTTGAACATGCCAGAAAGGCGCTGGCCACCGCCTACGATCAGGCCGATACCATCGCCTATGGCATGGTTATAACCCCTTCGATCCAGGCCGCCTGTTTGCTCAAGCTGGGTCACCTGTTCGCCAACCGGGAAGAGGTGGTCACCAGCGCCACCGCCGTGGAGCTTCCGCTGGCGTCCCAACACCTGCTGATGCCTTATCGCATCCGGATGGGTGTGTGATGCAGGCCGGTAAGCTCCGGCACCGCATCGATATCGAGGAGCAGAATACTCCCCGGGATCCGGTAACCGGTGAGTACGGTGAGCCCCAGTGGGTAGCCCGCTGGCCCAAGTGCCCGGCGCGGATCGAGCCGCTCTCGGCTCGCGATCTGGTCGCGGCGCAGGCGGCCCAGTCTGAGGCGACTGCGCGCATCGTGATCCGGTACCGCGCCGGTGTTCTGCCCACCATGCGCGCCATCTACCGAGGTGAGGTATACAGCTTCGTGGGGCCTCCCCTCGAGGATCCTAAGTCCGGCCTGGAGTACCTGACGATTCTGGTCTCCAAGGGGGTGAAGGATGGCTGACGAGATCAGCGCGCGCCTGCAGGGTTTGAAGGCAGCCACCGACAAGATGGCTGGTCTCACTCCGAAGCTGCGCCGCTCTGGGCTGCGCAAGGCCGCCCGGCAGGCCATGAACATCGTACGCGACGATGCGAGGACTCGCGCTAAGGGGCTGGACGATCCCGAAACCGCTGAGAAGATCTTTCGCAACATCGTCACCCAGGAATCGGGTCGCCAGTCACGGCGTGAGGGTGGCGTGGTGATGAAGGTTGGGGTTCGTGGCGGGGCCAGCTCAAACCGTCATAGCAAGGACGCAAGCGGCAACCCAGGTGGTGACACCCGGCACTGGCGGTACCTGGAGTTTGGTACCCAGCACAACCCGCCGGCGCCCTTCATGCGCCCGGCATTCTCCGGCAACGTCAACGCAGTGACCGACCGCTTCGTGCAGGTGTTCGGGCAGGAAATTGACGCAGCCGTGCGAGGCAACTGATGGAAGCGCCAATTTTCGCCGTCTGCTCAACAGATCCGGGCGTAACCGCACTGCTTGGGGCGGGCATCGACTGCCGCCTCTACTCGTTCGGGGAGGCACCGCAGAAGCCCGTGAGGCCCTATGTGGTCTGGAACCTGATCAATGGCTCACCCGAAAACTACTTGGCCGGCCGGCCCGACGCCGACAGCTTTACCCTGCAGCTGGATGTGTACGCGGCCACCGCCACCCCGGTTCGCGCTGTGACCGAAGCGCTCTGCGCCGCGATCGAGCCGCGGGCCTACGTTGTTCGCTGGGGCGCTACTGATCGCGACCCAGAAACGAAGGACTACCACCGAAGTTTCGATGTTGACTGGATCGTGCGCAGGTAGGCCTGAGTACCGCTGACGCTAAATACGCTTGTACATGTCGACCCACTCCTCGAGCTCTTCAAGGTATTCCTCAATTTGCTCTCTTCGAGTCTCTTCCGGAGTTTTCGGCTCAGGCTTCCCCAGCAGTTTACGTAACAGCTTTTTCAAGTAGTTCATTTTTCAACCCCATGTTTTGCCGTATTGGCAAGCACATGGTAAGGCCCCGAAACAGCGTCACTTACCCGGGGTTTGCATGCTTTCAGTCGGCCCGCCTAGTGCGGGCTTTCTTTTGCCCGACAGGAGACCACCATGTCGATTTTGACCCAAGGCACCCAGGTGTTTGCCCTGATGCCGCCGCTTTCCGGCACCGGCCCTTTCACCGTGGTAGAAGTCGAGTGCGCAACCGCTTTCAACCCCGGCGGCGCCCCGAAGGAGCAGATCGAGGACACCTGCCTCAGCTCCAACGAGCGCACCTACAAGCCCGGCTTGCGCACCCCGGGCCAGGCGTCCCTGACCATCAACGCTGACCCGAACAGCGCGAGCCACGTTCGACTGCATCAGCTGTCCGAGGCGAACGGCGATACCACCATGAAATGGGCGGTCGGCTGGTCCGATGGCACTGCAGCCCCGACGCTGAACACCGAGGGCGACGACTTCGAGCTGCCGGAAAGCCGCACTTGGTTCGTGTTCGAGGGCTACGTTGCCGACTTCCCGTTCGACTTCGCCGCCAACGCCGTGGTCAGCACTGCGGTCTCCATCCAACGCTCGGGCGGCTCCGCCTGGATCAAGAAGACCGCCTAAGGGGTAACCATGGATCTCGCGCAACTGAAGAAGAAGGGGGGCGTCATCGCCGACGCCCTGGTGCCGAAGGAAGTCGAGTGGAAGCACATCGACAAGAACGGCAAGCCCACCACCGACAAGTTCACCGTGCATGTGCGCCGGCACGCCTTCGGCGTCATGGAGGCCATGTTCGCTGGCGGCGAGGCCGAACGCTTCAAGAACGCTCGCTACCTGGCCGCCTCGATCATGCTGGGCAAGGACGGCACCGAGGAGTTGCCGTTCGATGATGCCGTCAACCTCGACTCGGCCCTGGGCATCGTCCTGCTCAATGCCGTCAATGAGGTGAACAACCCTCCAGCAAAGAGCTGACCCCGGCCGACGAGCTTTGGCATGAACTGGTGCTGAACGGGATCGGTGGCAATTCAATTGCAGAGGCCAAGGCCACGCTTTCTTACGCGGAAGTGCTGGCCTGGGTGGCTTACCGAGACAAGCATGGATCGCTGAACCTGGCCCGCCGGATCGAGTTGGCCACGGCACTGATCGCGCTACAGGTCAATCGTAGCGGCGGGGGCAAGGCCGAGCTGTACGACTTCATGCCGCATCATGTCAGGCCGGGGTCGGCGTTGGAGCATGCCATGGCGGAATGGTCATGACATGGTAGATTCACCCATTTCTCAAGGAGTCCCCGTATGAAATGGGTGTTATTTTCTTTGTCATTGGCAGCAGTGTTTATTTCAAATGCTTATGCGGCCGAAGCTGATCAGCTAGATCTCGACGAGATCAAAGTGGCCATGGAAGACCGCTTAAAAGACTCTGAAAGCGCAAGATTCAAACGAGTTGTGATTCTTGATGATGGAACAACTTGCGGGCAAGTGAACTCAAAAAATTCCTTCGGCGCATATTCTGGGTTTGAGCCCTTTATAGCGATGAAACTCTCAACTGGAAAATTCTATGTAATTGATGTTGGTGAAGCATCCAGATCTGTATGTAAAGATCGAGGGGTGTACATCCCATAAATTCTGTTAGTCCCGCTTCGGCGGGATTTTTTTCGCCTGGAGGAAAGCATGGCGAGTCGCTCTCTGGGCACCCTTACGCTAGATTTAATCGCCAGAATTGGCGGCTTTCAGCAGGGAATGGATCAAGCTGCCAGAGCCACGCAGCGGAGCATGTCCCAAGTTGAACGCTCTGCAGACAGGGCTTCGCAAGCGGTGGTTACGTCGTTCAAAGCGATCGCTGGCGCCGCTGCAGCGTATCTTGGTGCGCAGCAGGTTATGGAGTATTCGCAGGCTTGGGTCGGCGTCCAGAACCGGATCAAGCAGGTGTCGTCCTCTTTCGACGAGTTTTCCAAGCAGTCACAGTCGGTCTTCTCGATCGCGCAAAACTCCCAGTCTTCGCTCGAGGCGACCGCTGAGCTTTACCAGCGAATTGCAGCTTCATCCGGCCAGCTTGGAGCTACGCAAGAAAAGGTCGCGCAGGTCACCCAGAATATCAGCAAGGCAATGTCAGCAAGCGGCGTGTCGGCCGAAGCCGCGCAGGGCGCTTTGATTCAGCTCGGTCAGGCATTTGCGTCTGGGGTGCTGCGAGGGGAGGAGCTAAACTCGGTGCTCGAGCAGGCGCCAGGTTTAGCACAGGCGATTGCGGACGGCCTCGGGGTCGCACGCGAATCTCTGCGATCGATGGGGGAGGCCGGCAAACTCACCTCGAAAGAGGTGTTTGCTGCGATCCTGTCGCAGACGCAGACCATTGATGATGCGTTCGCGCGGTCGCAGACCACTATCGCGGGCGCCTTTCAGACAATAGAGAACAGCGCTACAAAGCTGTTCGGCACTCTGGACGACTCGCTCGGAATTACCAAGTCGGTCGTGGATGGAATGCTCGCGCTCTCGAGGTCTTGGGACACTTCGGGGGTGGAGGTTTACACGCAGCTCCTTAAGACCGGATTGTATGTCGCTATGGCGAAGGTCGGCCTGGGGCTGGTCAATATGATTTCGGCATGGAGAGCATCTTCGGCCGCTTCCCGCGAGCAGGCTGAGGCAGCCATGATTGCGGCCAACGGCTCCCTGCGGCGCGCTGAAGCGTCCCATGCCGAGGCGCTGGCCAATCAGAATGCTGCCCGCCAAGCAGTCCAGGCCGCAACCTCTCAGGTGGCGGCGGAGCGTCAGCTGACAGCCGCCGAGATCGGTCGGCTTCAAGCGGTCATGACGTCGCTGGCAGCAGAAAAGCAGCTCGAGGCTCAGCGCTTGCAAGCGCAGATCAATGATGTTGGCCGGCAGCAGTCGGTTGCTCGCATGGCTGAGCTACGCCTGGCCGAGGTAGCCATCACCAATCAACTGATTGCCGCACAGGCGAAGCTCGGGGCCACAACTGTTGCCAGTTCGACGGTTGTCTCAGGCGCATTGGCAAGGCAGGCAGTCACCACTGAGGCGGTCGCAGTCACGACGATGCAGTTGACTGCCGCCCAGTACGCAGCAAGTACCGCAACCGCAGCCTGGGCCGCGACAGCAACTTTTGCCAGTCGGGCCATAGCGGCGCTACAAGGAGCCTGGTTTGGCCTGATGCGCGTGATGGGTGGACTGCCAGGCCTGGTCCTCACCGTTGCGGCTGTAGGAGCCTCATTCCTGACCTTTGGCAGTAATGCAGAAGCTGGCGCAGGTAAGGCGGCTGACGCATTCGAAGATGCCTCGGCGAGGATTCGCAGGGCCTCGCGAGACATGATCCCGCAAAGCCTCACCGGGCAAACTTACGAGCAGTTGCAGGGCAAGGTGGCTGACCTCACCCAAGAGCTGAAAGAGGCTGAGCAGTGGCAGGAGACCTTCCAGAAGAGCGTCGATAACGGGAAGAACACCTCCCAGGGCAACCTTGACCGCCAGAAGGAAAAAGTTGGAGCGCTGCGCTTAGCCCTGCAGGAACTGAACAAGGAGCTGAATAGCTCCAGGCTCGCCTCGGACAAGGAGGGCGGCAACTATCTCAAGAATCTGGAGAAGCAATCGGTAGTAGCAGGGAAGCTGACCGAGGTCGAGAAGCTGCGAGCTCAATTAGCCGCTGGGACGCTGAAGCTTTCCCCGCCAGATGAGAAAAAGGCGCTTGCCTACGCAGAGTCGATCGACAAGGCCAGCAAGGCACTCAAGGAGTCGAAAGCCAACGACAAAGACAGCAAGGCCGTGGGACGCCAGTTCGAACAAATGGAGGAGGGGTATCAGCGTCAGATCGAGCTGATCAACACCTCGACCGACAAGCGCAAGAACGCCACCGAATTGGAGAAGCTGGCCTTCGAGATCTCGGCCGGCAAGCTGGAGGGGGTTAACGCGCAGCAACGCAAGCGCCTTGAGGGCCTGGCTGCTGAACTGGACGCCCTGCAGAAGCTGAAACAGGCTGAGGAGGACGCGAAGAAGCTTGCCGCGTTCAGGTCCAGTGTCGGAGAGGACTACCAGACAGCGAAAAGCGGGTTCGATCAGGAACTTGCCGGCGCCGGCCGCGGGGACGAGTACAAGGAGCGCTTGAAGGAGCGTCTGGCGATCGAGGAAGACTTCAATCGCCAGCAGCGTGAGCTTGTGTTGCAGCGCAACAGTGGCGATATCAGCCAGGACCTGTTCGATCAGGAAACACAGGTGCTGAGTGATGCCCTGGCCGAGCGTCTGGAGCTGCAGAACGACTACTACAGTCAGCTCGATGAAGCGCAGAACAACTGGATGGACGGTGTCACCAGCGCCTGGGAGAACTTCGCCGAAGCAGCAACCGACTATTCGGCCATGGCAGCGGATGCCACCACATCGGTACTCGGCAGCGCCAGGAGCGAGCTCAGCACGTTCATGTCGGACGTGGCCACTGGATCGAAGGATGCTGGTGATGCGCTGATGGACATGGTTACCGGCTTCGCAAAGGCCGGCGTTCAAGCCCTGACAGATATGGCCGCCCAATGGCTGGTTTACCAAGCCGTGCAGTTAGTGGTGGGCAAGAGCACTCAATCGATGGCTGGCATAGGGATGGTGGCCAACGCCCAGGCCACGGCGTTTCAGGCCAGCCTCGCCGCGTTCGCGTCCACCGCTGCCATCCCAATCGTGGGTCCAGCAATGGCCCCCGCAGCCGCAGCTGCTGCCGCTGCGGCCACTGCACCGATGGTGGCCGGCGTGGCTTCCACCGCCCTCATGGGCATGGCCCACAACGGTATGGACAACATCCCGCGTGAGGGCACCTGGCTGCTCGATGGCGGCGAGCGTGTGCTCAACCCAAACCAGAACCGCGACCTGACCCAGTACCTGCGCAGCGCTAACGATGGTGGAGCGGTGGGCGGAGGGGGTGGTGGCGTCACCATCAACGCACCGATCACCGTCCAGGGCCAGCCAGGCATGAGCGATGAGGCTTCGCGCCGGCAGGGTGAGGCAATGGGCGAGGGTTTGAAGCAGACGATCCGCAAAGTGCTCGCCGAGGAATTCGGCCAGGGCGGCAGCATGGGGAGGAGGTGATGACGGAGACATTCGGGTTTTGCACCCGCGTCGGCGCTGCCGGCGAGGTCAAGCAACGGGTTTGGGAGAACGACTTCGGCGACGGATACGTTCAGTCGGGCGGAACCGGCATCAACACCAAGTCCGAGGAGTGGACGCACCAGGCGGTGGGTAGCCTTGAGGCGGGGCAGGAGCTCCGCCTGATGCGCGACTTCATCGACCGGCATGAGGGGTTCAGGTCGTTCTACTGGGCTCCACCTGGTGGCGTCCAGGGCCGGTACAAGATCAACGGCTACAAGCTCGATCCGCAAGGTGCCGGGCAATTCAAGATCAGCTTCACCATGAAGCAGACATTCACCCCTTACTGACCCCGCTCCGGCGGGGTTTCTTCTTTCTGAGGCCCCATGGCATTCGAAACCGACATCCAAAAGCTCGAGCCGGGCAACCAGGTTCGGCTGTATGAGATCGACGCCACGCGCCTGGGCGGCAACATCATGCGCTTTCACGGGCACGCCCAGGAGGGCGACATCATCTGGCAGGGGCAGCTGTACTCGCCCATGCAGATGGAGGCGAAGGGGTTCGACATTCGTGGCGATGGCAGGCCCGCGACACCAAGCCTGCAACTGGCGAACGAGATCGGCGGCGTGCGCGGCGCCGTGACGGCCCTGTGCCTGGCGTTGAAGGACATGGCTGGCGCTAAGGTCAAGGTGATCGAGACCTTCAAGCACTTCCTGGATGCCGCCAACTTCCCCGACGGCAATCCAGAGGCCTCGAATCAGTGCCGTGAGAACCTGTGGTACATCGAGCAGAAGACCGACGAAGATCGGGAGCAAGTGACGTTCGATCTCTCCAGCCCGCTGGATCTGGGCGGCATCCAGCTGCCAAGCCAGCAAATCACAAAGCTGTGCCGATGGGCCTGTCGCGGGCAGTACCGCGGCGAGGCCTGCGCCTACACCGGCGCGGCGATGTTCACCAAGCAAAACGAACCCACCGACAACCCCGCCCTCGATCGCTGTGCCGGCCGCTGGGCCAGCTGCAAGCTACGGGGCAACACCAAGCGTTTCGGCGGGTCCATGGGCGCAAGCCTGATCGCAAGCTCGAGGTAACCATGCGCATCAACCAACAGCTGCAGGCCGCGATTCGCGAGCATGCGGAACGCGAGCACCCGGCCGAAGCCTGCGGGGTGCTGATCAAGACCGCGTCGGGGCGCGAGTATGTGCCGTGCCGCAACCTGGCCGTCTCGTCCAAGGATCAGTTCCAACTCCATCACGAAGACTTGGCCGCCGCCGAGGATCGCGGCGAGCTGCTGGCGATCATCCATAGCCACCCTGACGCCTCGGCCAAGCCGAGCATGGGCGATCTGGTCAGCTGCGAACTGCACGACTTGCCATGGGGCATTGTGAGTTGGCCAGGCGGCGATATGGAGTGGTTCAAGCCGACCGGCTACCGCGCGCCTCTGCTCGGACGCGGGTTTGTTCATGGTCTGCTCGACTGCTGGTCGGCCTGCCGGGACTGGTATTCGCGCGAGGCCGGTATCCAGCTTCCCAACTTCGAACGCTCCGACCTATGGTGGGAAGACCCTGACGGCCCGAGCCTGTACGAGGAGAACGTCTTCACCATCGGCTTCGAGCAGGTGGCCGAGCCGCGGCGGGGCGACTTGCTGGTGTTCGCGATCGCCACCCCGGGACGCCCATGCCACCACCCGAACCATGGCGCGATCTATCTGGGTAACGAGCCAGCACTGATCAGCGAGGACGCACCTGGGCTGGGCGGCACTGGGCCATTCATCTACCACCACATGGCCGGCCGCGCGTCCGCGCGAGAAGTCTACGGCTGGTCGATGGCCAACCGTTGCCGGCTCATTCTTCGGCACAAGGACTATCGGCCATGAAACGCACCATCAAGCTGTACGGGGTGCTGCGAAAGCACTTCGGGCGGGAGTATGTGCTCGATGTGGCCAGCCCCCGGGAGGCGATACAGGCGCTCTGCATGATGGTGCCGGGCTTCGAGAAGTTCATCGCCACCGGCGAGGAGCGCGGCCTGGTGTTCACCGTGTTCTCTGGCCAGCGCAACCTGACTGCCGAAGACCTCGAGCTGCACGGCTCGGACAATGGCGATATTCGCATTGCGCCGATCATCCAGGGCTCCAAGAGCGCCGGCTTGTTCCAGACCATCCTCGGGGTGGTGCTAATTGCAGTCGGCTACTTCACATTCGGCACGACCTCTGCAATCGGTGTTGGGCTGATGGCCGGTGGCGCCGGCCTGGCGCTGGGTGGCGTAGTGCAAATGCTTTCCCCGATGCCGCAAACCGGGAGCCTGGACCGCAACGAGGATGGCAACAACCCCAGCTATGGCTTTGGATCGGCGGTCACCACCATCGCCCAGGGCAATCCTTACCCCGTTTTGTACGGTGAGCGCGAGATTGGCGGCGCCGTCGAGTCTGGGGGTATCTACACGCAAGACCGCAAGTAACGCCTGTTTTCTGAGCCCGCGACAGCGGGTTTTTTTATGCCCTGGAGATGTGAATGAGCTCAGTGAAGCGCAAGCCTAAGCCGGCGCGAGCGCCCCGTCGGAGGGTTTCGGGCGCCAAAGGCGGCAGCAAGAAACAGCGTCAGCCGACGATCGCCGCCAACAGCATTCCATCCATTGCAACGGCCAGGATGGTCTACCTGTGGAGCTGGGGGCCGATCGTTGGGCCCGTCAACGGCCTGCGCTCTGTGCGCCTGGATGGAACGCCTATCCAGTCCGAGGACGGGACCATCAACTTCCCCGGGGTGAAGTGGCAGTTCCGTAACGGCGAGCTGAACCAGGAGCGCCTCGAGGGCGTAAGCGAATCCAGCAACGAGATTGACGTGCAGCAGGAGCTGCGCAGCACCACCCCTTGGCTGCACACCGTGACCAACCCGATGGTTGATGCTGTGCGCGTGCGTTTCAGCTGGCCGGTGCTGCAGGCCCAGGACTCCGCCGGCAACATAAGCGGCGTGGCCGTCAGCTACGCAGTCGACGTTGCTACCGATGGCGGGCCGTTTGTCCAGCTGCTGACATCCTCGGTGTCACGTAAGAACGTCACGAAGTACGAGCGCTCGCACCGCATCGAACTGCCCGAGGGCAGCAGGTGGACCGTGCGCGCCCGGCGCACCTCGCCAAACTCTGGCAGCTCCCTGGTGCAAGATGGGATGTACGTCGAGGCCGTGGCTGAGGTTGTCGACAGCGACCAGGAGTATCCGCTGACCGCCGTCAGCTGCGTTGAGTACGATGCCCAGGCATTCGGCGGCGATATCGCGAAGATCGCGGTCCTGATGCGTGGCCGAATCGTGCGGGTGCCGATGAACTACGACCCGGAGAGCCGGACCTACGCCACAAGCGGTGCGGGCACCAGCGGGGGAATCTGGGACGGTTCTTTCAAGGAGGCCTACACCAACAACCCGGCCTGGGTGTTCTACGACTTGGCTCTGCATCCGTACTACGGCCTGGGCGACCGCATCGACCAGACCATGATCAACCGCTGGGCCCTGTACCGCATCGCGCAGTACTGCGACCAGTTTGTGCCTGACGGCAAGGGCGGCGAGGAGCCGCGATTCACCTGCAACCTCTACCTGCAAAAGCAGGCCGACGCTTGGGCGGTCCTGCAAGACCTGGCGGCGATTTTCCACGGGCTGGCCTATTGGGACGGCAACCAGATCACCGTGAACGCCGACATGCCGCAGGACCCGGTCTACAACTACGCGACTTCGCAGATCATCGGCGATGGCGCCATCAAGTATGTCGGCAGCCGCTGGCGTGACCGCAACAGCCTGGCCATGGTCTCGTTCGACGACCCGGATCAGGGCTTCGAAACCGACAAGGAGCCGGTCTTCGATGAGGACGCGGTTGCGGAGTATGGGGTCCGTGAGACCTCGGTGGAGGCGGTGGGGTGCACCTCCCGCGGGCAGGCGCAGCGCGCCGGCAAGTGGGCGTTGCTGTCCGAACAACTGCAGCTGCGCTCGGGCTCCGCGCGGGTGGGCCTGGACGGCTACATTCCCAAGCCCGGCACCGTAATCTCCCTGGCCGATCCTATGTTCGCCGGCCGCGCCAATGGCGGCCGTATCGCGGCCGTGGCGGGTCGGGTGATTACTCTGGATCGCGATGTAGAAATGCCCACGGGCGCCCGCCTGCTGGTCAACCTGCCAAGCGGTAAGTCCGAGGCCAGGCAGGTGCGCTCGGTAGCAGGGCGGGCGGTCACCGTGATGGCCGACTACAGCGAGGTGCCCGAGGTCGAATGCGGCTGGGTGCTCGATTACGACGACCTCAAGGTCATGCAGTTCTACGTCCGCAACGTCACGCGGCCGGAGTGGCACCAGTTCCAACTCGAGCTGATCCAGCATGAGCCCAGCAAATTCGACTACATCGACAATGGCGCGATGATTGATGATCGTCCGGTCAGCGTGTTGCCGCCGGGCGTGCAGGAGGCGCCGGCCCGGGTGCTGATCAGCGACAGTGCGTCGATTGACCAGGGCATCGCGATCACCACCATGACGATTGCCTGGGACGCTGCACCTGGCGCAGTAGCCTATGACGTTGAGTGGAAGTGGGGCGATCGCGACTGGGTGAAGGTGCCGCGCACCGGCGAGCAGTTGGTGGATATCCGCGGGGTGTACGCCGGCCAGTACCTGGCCCGCGTGCGGGCTGTAAACTCGATGGAGGTCTCCTCGCTACCCACCAGCTCAATGCTCACCGATGTTCAGGGCAAGACCACCCCGCCGCCGGCGGTGGCGTTCCTGCGTACCACCGGCGAGATACTCGGCATCCGCCTCGACTGGGGCTTTCCCGAGGGCGCAGGCGACACCGCCTACACCGAGATGCAGATGGCCTCGGAGAACACTGGGCAGAACCCTGTGAGCATGGGTCAATTCGCCTACCCAACGTCGACCTACCTGCACAGCGGCATGGCTGCGGCTGTGGTGCGGTTTTTCCGCGCGCGCTTGATCGACAAGACCGGTAACGTCGGCGCCTGGTCCGAATGGATTTATGGCCAGTCCAGTTCAGACTCTTCGGCGCTGCTCGATTACCTGGACGGGAAGATCAACGCGAGCCACCTCGGCCAGCAGCTGGCGACGGAGATCGGCAAGATCAGCGGCGACGGCGCAGGCTCGGTCAACGAGCGCCTGCAGGCCGGCGACCAGCTGCTGCAGAGCCAGATCGACTCGCTATCGTCGCAGTTGGCCGAGCTGGCCGGTGCGCCGGACTGGACCGCCGACCAAGCCTACTTGGCCGGGTCGCTGGTGAAGCTCGACGGCAAGCTCTACCGGGCGAAAGTAGACGTTCCAGCCGGCACGCCGGTGACCGATGCGGGCTACTGGGAGTTCATGGGCGACTATGCCAGCTTGGGCGACCTGGTCACGGCGCTTGCCGTGCGTGTCGACAACGTCGAGACGAGCGTGGAGGAGATCAACGGTGAGTTGACTGCCATTGCCAGCAGGATGCTCGGCGTTGAGGCGGCGGTGGCTCCCAACATGGCCGGTGCTCTGGATGGCTGGCGCCCAGGCGAAACCGGCTCTTATGCCGGCGCCTGGTCGATCTACTCGGCCTTCGCCGCCGCCGACATGGCGATCGCCAAGCAGGTGGACGAGGTCAAGGCCCAGGTGGGTAACAACCTGTCACGGGTCGTGCGCACTGTCGAGACGCTCACTGACGATGTGTCGGCGCTGGCGCGGGACAACGAAACGCTGACCGCCCAAGTCGGCGACACGAAGGCGCTGGCCGAGGACACCGCCGAGGTGGTGGTTCATCTGAACGGCGATGTGCGAGCCACCCGCAACATCAAGGTGGGGGTAGACGACAACGGCACGTACTACGGCGCCGGCATGGGCTTGAGCGTGGAGAACACGCCCGAGGGCATGCAGTCGATGATCGTGTTCCTTGCCGACCTGTTCGCCGTCATGCACCAGCCCAACGGCGTGCCGAAGTCGGTCTTCGCGATCAACGACGGCCAGGTGTTCATGAACAGCGCAATCATCAACCAGGCCGACATCCTGCAGCTGATCATCACCGGGGAGCTGAGGAGCTCGAACTACATCCCGGGAGAGCAGGGCATCAGGATCAACTTCTTGACCGACGAGTTTGAAATCAACGGCAGCCGGCCAGGCCTCGGCCGCATGAGCATTACCAATCAGCTGGTCACCGTTTACGACACCGCGCGGATGCGTGTGCGCCTGGGGATTTGGGGGGAGTGATATGCCGGCAGGCTTGGAAATCTGGGATGAGAGCGGACTGCTGATGGTTTCGCTCACATCGCGAATTACTCGAACTATTGGGAGGATAACAACGTCTTCAAACGGGTCGCAGGTTATTCCCGAATTTCTGGAAGGCGACCCGTGGTTTTGTGTTATGCCAAATACCAACGTGCCTTTAATTCGTAGGCCTGTTGTCAGATTGCAGAGTGACGGAATGACACTTGCTTGGAGTTATCCGGCGAACAATCCTTCATTCCCGACTGATATAGCGCAGGTCAATATTATTTACGGGGTGTGGTGATGGCTGCGGGGCTTGAAATACTGAATGGCAATAACCGCATCTTGATTGATAGTAAGTATCGAAACCACTTCCTCAAGAAAAAAATCACCGTTACCACTTCGGTGGTGATTTCACTGTGGACGGGATCATCCGCTCAGGTAGTGATCCCCGACGCGGTCTGCCCCATCGTTCTCTGGCGCTCGTCTGCAGGCTTTGGGTACTACTCGCTGATCTGGTCAGGCTCTACGGCTACCGCAACGTTGCACACTCCGTCGGCGGCGGGCACCAGCGTCACGATCTACGTGTTCGATGCAATGCCGCCAACGCCATCGAACTACGGCTTGCAGGTCTACAACGAACAGGGCGAGCTGGTGTATGACGCACTTTCAAAGCCGCTGAGGATCACGCAGTACAAGCGCGGCGAGGCAATAATTAGCACGCCAATGGAACCTCTGAATATTCCGTTGGGGTCGGAAGAATATGCCTATGGCAACAGCTCATTCGTTGGTTCAATGATTGGCATTATTACTCCGCTTGCCCCTCCGAATTTTAGATACCAGATGGTCCACAATTTTCGGTATTACCAACAGCAATCGGGAATGCTGGTGCAGCGGCAATTTACCCCTTATCAGTTCGACAGGACGATGACTGATGGTACGGTTTCGCAATATGAGAACACCACTTTCGACTACCAAGTAATAGTGGCTGATGTAACAAACTATTGAGGATTCTATATGGCGCTTGACCAAGTCCGGCTGGGCACCCCACCGAGCGGGCAGGACGGCGATGACCCGCGCACCGCGTTCACGCGGATCAACAACAACTTCAAGCAGCTGGACGACACCGGCATCACCGGACCGATCGTCCAAGCGCGCGAGGTGCCCAGCTACAACGACGCGAACCAGCCCGGTGAGTACATCGGAACGGCGACCGCCTCGGGCCGCCCGGAGGGGTTCGGACGTGCCACCCTGCGCGTGAGCCTGGCCTTCGACGACGCGGTCACCCAGTTTGCGGTTGACCTGGCCACCGGGGCGAGCGCGACGCGGGGCTATAACCCGGCGAGCGACACCTGGTCGCCTTGGGGCAAGGGTGGTGACTCCACTAGTACCATTCCTATCGAGCGCGGCGGTACCGGGGCCCAGACCGCTGAGGGTGCACGCCAGGCGCTGGGTATCAAAGGGTTGGCGCTTGAGGATGTTGCGCCGATCGAGAAGGGCGGTACCGGCGCCCAGACAGCCGAAGATGCACGCCAGGCGCTCGGCCTGGGCGCCGTAGCGGTCGAGAGTATTGTCCCTATCGAGAAGGGTGGCACTGGCAGCGCCGACGGCGTTCCGGTGATGACCGGCGCCACGGATGAGGCTCCCGGCGTGAAGGGCCTTGTGCCGGAGGCGGCGGCGGGAGAGAAGGACAAGGTGCTGTTCTCCGATGGCACCTGGCGCTACCCGAGCGGTGGCGGCAGGTTCTTCGGCGAAGTGGTGCTTTTCGGCAGTCGTAACATCGAGCCACACGGCGTTCCACGGGCAGATGGCCACTGGATCGAAAACGCCGCGGCACAGTATCCCGATGCGGTGGCTGACCTGCAGAGTGCCACCCCCTCCGTTTCGGTTGTCACTCCTGCAGTATGGGAGGCAGACCCTTATTCGCGTGGCTGCTGGGCATATGACGCGGCGACCGATCGTATCCGGGTACCCGACTACAACGGCAAGCAAGCTGGCTCCATAGGCCCGGTTTTCTTCCGCGGCGACGGCACTCTGGGCTTCGCCACCGGCAGGATCCGGCAAGACCAGTTCCAGGGCCACCTGTTCGATATCGCCGGCGCCACCGGCACCGACGGCACGCTCGGACACGCCACTCTGGGTACTGGCCCGGCAAACAATGGCCCGGTACTGACGATCGGCGCCGCAGCGAACGCAGCAACCCGCATCCGCACCCGCGCCACGCCCTCGGACAACGGCACCAACGGTGAACCACGCACCGGCAACTCGACGTTTCCGACCCACGTTGTGGGTGTCTACGGCGTTGTACTGTTCGGGGTCGTCAGTAACCCCGGGGCGGCGAATGCCGAGGCGCTGGCTACCAGCTATGCCAACCAGCAGGCCGACCTGTCGGTGCTCAAGAATGAGCGCCGGGGCATCTTGCCGCTCGCCGTCGTGTCCGGCCAGACCAGCATCGTCATCGAGGGCATTCCTGCCTGGGCCAGCCGGGTGCTGATCCATGTGAACGGCCTGCGCAGCGCTGCGACCATGATCGCCGGGCTACGCCTCGGGTCCAAGGACGGCGGGCTGGTGGGAGCAGGCTATGCGGGCATCGTGCGTGGCACGACAGCTTCCGCCAGTTCAACGGTGATCCCGGCCACCACGCTGATGCAACTGATGCATGCCGCGATGGCGGCGAACACTGACTGGTCCGGCGTCATCACGCTGACCCGCGTGTCGGTGCCGGCGGCGAGCACCGTGCAATGGTTCCTCGAGAGCCGCATGGGCGCGAACACCGCCTACATGCAGGAGGCGATCAACCGGATTTCACTGCAGTCGAACCAGCCGCTCGACCGCATCGAAATCACCACCACAACCGCCGCGGTCCTGGCCGGCGGCGTTATCTCTGTCCAGTACGAGCACTGAGCCATGTTCCAAGACACGTACAACGCAACAACCGGAGAGTGGACCCGTGTGGCCGCCCGCCTGGTCAACCGCGAGGGCGTGGCCATGGTCATTCCCGAAGACGCGCCGCTGCCGCCTGGATACGCCGAGGGCCCTCCGCCGGAGGTCCCCGCCTACGACGAGCTTGCCGAGCAGGCTTGGCGGACCGACGAGATGGCCGCCGCCATGGAGAATGTGACCGCCATCGAGTACGGCGATGAGTCGATTCCCGGCACCGCGGCCAATTGGAAGGCTTATTGGCTGGCGCTGCGCGCCTGGAAGGACGGCGCCGCCGGTTACCCGCAGACCGAGCTTCGCCCTGCGCGGCCCTCCTGATCATCAGCAGATCGAATCCCGCCGGCAGTGAGCCGGTATTTTTTTGCCTGGAGAAATGCATGACCCCGCTGACAGAGCAGCAACTGCTGCAGATCCTCCCCAATGCCCGCCCAGTAGCGGGCATTTTTTTGCCCGCACTGAACCGCGCCGCTCTGCGCTGGAAGATCGATAGCCGGGTGCGCATCGCCGCGTTCTTGGCCCAGATCGGCCACGAATCCGGCCAGCTGCGCCGCCTTGTCGAGAACCTGAACTACAGCGCCGAGGCGATGGCCGTGACCTGGAAAAGCCGGTACCGCGGTGCCGATGGCAAGCCAAACGCGAAGGCCCTCAGCTTGGCGCGCAAGCCGGAAGCGATCGCGAACGATGCCTACAGTGGTCGCAACGGCAACACGCAGCCGGGGGATGGCTGGCGGTTCCGGGGCCGAGGGCTGATCCAGCTCACCGGCCGCGACAACTATCGCGCCGCCGGCCTGGTCCTGGGCTTGCCGCTGGTGGAGCAGCCTGAACTGCTCGAGCAGGCCGAGCATGCCGCGCAGTCAGCCGCCTGGTGGTGGGCGAAGCACGGGCTGAACGAGCTCGCCGACGCCGGCCGCATCCAAGACATTGGCAGCGTGATCAACACCGGCCAGCCTGGCCGTGTGCCGAACGGCGCGGCAGAGCGCAAGGCGCTGTATGACCTGGCGCTGCGGGTGCTGTCGTGAAGGCCTGGGCGCTGCGCCTCACCGGCGCCGGCCTGCTGATCCTATTTGGCATGGCCGTCGGCACCTGGGCTACCACCAGCCACTTCCGTCCGCTGCTCGACGCGGAGCAGGACCAGGCAACCAGTTGCAAGGCAGCCCGGGACAACCTCGCAGGCCTGGCGACCGAGCAGGGCAAGGCCCTGGGCGCCCTGACCCTGGCCGCGAACGACCGCCAGGCCAGGGCTGAGCTGGCGGTGAAGGATGCCCAAGTCGGCGCCCAGGTCGACTACGCCGCGGCGAACCGCCTGCAGCAAGAGCGCACCGGTGGCGACCAGTGCACCGCCGCGACCTCGATCATCGATAAGGAGCTAGGGCTTTGAACGGCATGACGAGCAGCAAAATATTCCAAAAACTATTCCTGCTGCCCTGCCTGCTGCTGGTCGGATGTGCGAGAAAGCCGCCGCCGGTTCAGTACGTGCGCGTCGAGGTGCCGGTGCAGGTACCGTGCCGAGCGCCTGAGGTGGCCGTGCCGGCCTGGGTGGCTGCCGGCCTGCGAAAGACCGACAGTTTGGAGGTGAAGGTGCGTGCGCTGCTGGCTGAGCGGCGGCAGCGGGTCGGATATGAAAAGCAGCTCCAGGCCGCTGCGACAGCGTGTCGCTGACCTAGATGCCATGGCCCTCGCACGAACTGATGGTCGAGCGGGAGAGCTGTCAAAAGCTTATGGGCGAGCTCGAAAAGCAGGTGCATTGTGTGTTCTCACGACCAAACGCGGCATCACCTCCTGAGTGAGCCGCTATTCTGGTCCCGTTTAAGGTCGATTCCGTTATGTGGATTCGGCCGGATTACTTGCTGATGTAGATTTTGAATGGCTTGCCCACCGCGCGCTGGATGTGGCCGTTTTTAAGGCGGCGGGTCCAGCGCAGGATGAACGTACCACGTTCGTCAGAGTACATAGCTACTCTCCTGCTGAGGTGGCCACTACTCATTTGGTCTGGACAAGTACTGAAAACGGGACTAGAGTACGCACCTGTTCCGAGAGCGCTTTTCTACGACCTGTCTGCAGCAGCGGAGAGCGAGTGGGAAACTCTCCCAGTAGGTTTGCGGCCTACTGCCATTTCTGATTGATCATGTTTGCGGCATGGTCAGTCAGAAATATTTGAATTCCAGCTGTGGGCTTTGCGGTTTCAGCCTCAGTTTCCTGATGACGCAGTCAGCGAATTCATCAGCTTGCCATTCTGAGTCCTCCTCCAGGACACCCTTCGTATCAGAGAAGTGCAGCATTGCCCTGTGGCACAAGAAGATATGCCCGAGTTCATGAAGGAAAATTCGGATTGCTTCTGGATCGCCCCTGTTCAGCTTCTCGTACGTCCATTCCGGCATGTAGATGAACCCCTTCTGAGGGTCAACCATTGCCCGTGCAATATCTTCCATCATCCACTCTTCATCGGCGATGGAGTCAATGAACACCCCATTCTCTTCGAGATCGTTGATGAAGAGGCCGATGTTGCTTGCGGAAAACGTCTGCTTGCTAAGCTTGAAGATCTTGCAGATTCGACCCGCGATGAAGTCAATGTCAGTGGGGTTCAGCGCGTGCACACGGTGCCCGCGCATGGCGTAATGAGGAGCTTCACTTGTTGTTGTCATCCGCGTTTTCCTCGTAGATTTCACCAAGCAAGCGACCCAGGCGAGTCAGCTGTTCTTGATTGAGATCGGAGTTAGCGAATCCGGCAACCAGCATGCGATGTTGGGGGCGAAGCCCTTCTAGCGAAACCGCCTCGTTGTCATCGCATGCAACAGCTTTCAGTTCCGCTACGTTGATTTGTTCGCCAAAATCGCCGAAGTACTTGGCAATTTTCTCGACCCAATCCATAGGGATTTTGCTACGGCCTGTTTCCATTGCGCTGAGGAACGCTGTCGAAGCGCCCAAAGAGCTGGCCATTGTGCTGAGCGTCACGCTATAAGCGCGCCGGTACTCACGTACCTTTGCGCCGAATTTGGAAAGCGACATGGTCACGGCCCCTTCCTGCTTTTTAAGATGATCGTATTAAGCCAGTTCGATCCAGGCTTGTCAACCATTCTACTTGAAAAGCAGAATGGTTGACGGTGTATCCGATGCTGACCGCCCATTTTTGCTGTCCAGCAACGCTAAATG
The DNA here is from genome assembly GCF_019139835.1 of Pseudomonas xanthosomatis. Classification (NCBI taxonomy): domain Bacteria; kingdom Pseudomonadati; phylum Pseudomonadota; class Gammaproteobacteria; order Pseudomonadales; family Pseudomonadaceae; genus Pseudomonas; species Pseudomonas xanthosomatis. Next base: position 3,458,816 of record NZ_CP077075.1, read on the forward strand.
CTTTCTATGCTCAATCAATAGGCTGGTGAGGGCGGGGCGGTGGATAAGCGCACTATTATCGGGATGGTCGAGGCGGGCGAGCCCTTGATACAGGAGGCGATTGCCGCGCTCCGCCAGTACCACGAGGCCCAGGCCGCCGGCCTGGCGCCGGACCAGGTGGAGCGGCTGCGCCTGATCGCCGAATCGGCTTTCCAGGCGGTAACCGACTACCAGCTCTATGTGCTGGGTCATCAGCCGCTTACTCGTCACTGACTGGTTCAATCAGTTCAGGCCCTTGGTTCCGCACGTTGCCCACCGCTTTACTCACTGGATACCACCTGAAGTCTATTGCCCGTCTGCACTCGCTTTCCACGATTGCTGCAGCGCGGCCCGGTGATGTGGCTGGGTCGATCCACTCCCTTGCCACCTCAGGCGTCAGCACCAAAGGTTTGCGATCGTGGATGTCGACCAGCCCCTGATCAGCTGCGGCGGTGATGATCACGAATCCATCGCGGTCGTCCGGCTCGATGCCCCGGTGCACTTCTGCAAGCGCTGCGAAATACAGCGGCGCGCCGTCGGCGCTGGTGATGTAGTAAGGCTGCTTGCGTTTCGGATCCGCCGGATCAGGCATCCACTCGAACCAGCCGTTGGCTGGCGCCAAGGCCCTGCCGGCCGGCCACAGTCCTTTGAAAAACTTCCCCGTCACCACCGTTTCGGCTCGAGCATTGATCGGGTCTGGACGCTTCCCCTTCGCCCAGAACGGCGACCATCCCCACTTGACTCTGTCCACGCTCAGTCCTTCCCCAACCTGGCGAATCACCTCGACCCGCGTTGAGGGCGCCACGTTGTACCGGTTTAGGGGCTCGTGGTCGTAGCCATTGATCACCACCAGATCCAGCGACAGCTGGCGTAAGTAGTGATCCATCGACTCAAAGATCGAGTAGCGTCCGCACATTTCCCACCTTCTCGCCCGTCAGAATTCTCATTGCCCGGATTGACCGGGCAGACGATGCCGGATTTACTGTATATGCATACAGCTCGCATTGGACCTTCCGCCATGACCATTACATTTTTAGGTACGCCAACCGGCGGCACCGAAACCCTCCCGCTTTACTCGTTCCAAGTCCCGGCCGGCTTCCCATCGCCTGCAGCGGACCACCTGGAAGGCCATGTATCGCTTGATGAGCTATTCGACCTCCGCGCGCCGCATGTGTATCTAGTGAAAGTGGAGGGCGACAGCATGCAAGGGGCGGGCATCTACTCCGGTGATCTCGTCATCGTAGACCGGGGGCGAGAGGCCGAGCACGACGATATCGTGATTGCCGCCGTCAACAGCGAGCCGGTGTGCAAGCGCCTGCATCGCCGCGATGGGGTGGTGATCCTCAAGTCGGAGAACCCGGCCTATCCCCCGAGGTACATTATGGAGGGCGACGATCTGGTCGTCTGGGGCGTGGTCCGCTACAGCGTGCGCGACCATGCGCAGTGATCCCGTATTCGCGCTGATCGATTGCAACTCGTTCTACGCGAGCTGCGAGCGCGTTTTCCGGCCGGACCTGGCCAAGACGCCGATAGTAGTGCTCAGCAACAACGATGGCTGCGTGATTGCCAGGTCGTATGACGCCAAGCCGTTCGTGAAGATGGGCGAACCCTACTTTCAGGCCAAGGACAAGCTCCGCCGCCACGGCATCATGGCGTTCAGCAGCAACTATGCGCTGTACGGCGACATGAGTGAGCGAGTGATGACGATCATCGAATCGATGGTGCCCGCGACCGAAATCTACAGCATCGACGAATGCTTCGCCGACCTGACCGGGATTCAGGGGAGCCTGACCGAGTTCGGACGGAAGGTCCGATCCCGGGTTTTCCAATGCACCGGCATTCCCGTGGGGGTCGGCATCGCCGGTACGAAGACCCTTGCCAAGCTGGCCAACCACACGGCCAAGCGGCTGCTGGCTCAAACCGGTGGGGTGGTCGATATCACCGAACCCTTCAAGCGCGATTGGGTCCTGCGAAACACCGAGGTGAAGGAGGTTTGGGGCATTGGTCGGCGCATGACGGCGCACCTCGAAGCCATGGGCATCCACACCGCGATGGACCTGGCTAAGGCTGACCCTTGGACGCTGCGGCAGAAGTTCAGCGTGGTGGTTGAAAAGACCGCCCGCGAACTGGCCGGCACGCCCTGCCTCGATCTGGATGAGGCCGAGCCGCCGAAGCAGGAGATCTGCTGCAGCCGGATGTTCGGCAAGCGGCTGACCGAGCTGGCACCGATCAAACAGGCCGTGGCCACCTACGTCGGCAGAGCGGCGGAAAAGCTGCGCGCTCAGGGCTCGGTGTGCAAGCGCATGCGCGTGAGCATCCGCACCGGGATGTTCAACCCGGACGAAGCACGGCACGCCCAGGGTGCCCTGGTGGAGCTGCCTTATCCGACCTGCGACACGCTGCTGATGACGCGACTGGCGACCGACGCAGTCGCCCGGATCTACCGCACGGGCTTTCGTTACAGCAAGGCCGAGGTGCTACTGATGGATCTGCGGCAGCCCGGCGAGTTTTCAGAGGATTTGTTTGCACTCAAGCAGCCAGTGGCGTGTGACCGGCTGATGCAGGTGATGGATGACATCAACAAGCGCTGGGGGAGGGGAGCGATGCGGACCGCCAGTGTGCCGGGTTCGCCGGACTGGGGCATGAGGCGGGAGATGATGAGTCAGTCGTACACGACCAAGATTGATCAGCTGTGGACAGTCAAATGCTGAGCCTGCCAGAGATGTGGGTAGCGGAGCTCAGCGACCAAGCAGCGCTAATCGTCGATCCTGACGGGCGAGCAGCCGTACTTGCCGAACTCGCCATGGCTGCGCATCGGCGCAAGGCAGTCGACGATGATCAGCTTTCCGACATGCTGGAGTTCGCCGAATCTGCCCGTACTTGGGCACTGCTCGAATGTGAGTATGCCTGACAGGCGGTAGGAAATGGTTTGATAGCGTAAGAATGCTCAACGGGGTAAAGGACGGCTTATGCGAGCGATGCTGCGCGTTCCTAAGCATTTAGGGTATGTAGAGCAGCCCATGAACGACTTTCCAGCATAGCGGCCTCGTTTCGCTACCCGATTTCGCATCGGACTGCCGCACGACGGACATAACCCCAAACGCTCCCAGTCTTCACGTGGTGGCATGGTATTGATATCCGTTCCGCCTGCAGTTTGTGCAGCAGAGCCAGTCGCTGGAGGCGGTTGGAAGCCGACCGGCTGTCCGGTTGGGGATCTACTGGCAAACACCTTTGCAAGTAACCACCAGCCACCCACCGCAATAGCGACAAACGCGAAGAATGTTAATCCTCCGGAACCACCTCGACCACCTCGGCTGCTTCGCCAGCGGCCACCGCTACGGCCGCCGCCTCTTCCGCCTCCGCGGGCGAAAGCTAAGCCACTTGCGAGGGTGACGGCAAACAGCAGTACCGCTCGGCGCGGCAAATCCTTTCTATCCATGGAGACGCACCTGATCCTATCGGGCCAAGTGCCATCATATCAGCGAACTAAAGCAACGGTATGCCTGATCGGCATAGCGCTTCGCAAAGAGGCCCCGGACCAATCCGCGTACCAATCATTGCGTTTCGGTGGGTAGGCGAGGGGGATTTCGCCCAGCAAAATCAACACATCCCCACCCGCCAAACCCCATTGCGTAGCGCATGGTGATGTTGGCGGTAGAAATCAAGTGCTTGTCCTGCGGGGGTTCCAGAGGTGTATGTAGGCCTTCTCGTCAGCATCGGGCCGGTTGTGGACCAATGCGACGCGGGGCGGCAGCTTCTTGAGCGCCTTTGTGTCCGAGGAGGCGCTGATCCATTTCGCGTTAGGCACAGGGCGACATCTCGACGCAGTGGCCGAGCAGGCTCGCGATGAACACAGGGTTCATCCAAGGCATCTGGCTCAGGGTTGCGCGGGTATGGCGGTTGGCGTACTGACGGCGTTCATGGCGGTTCAGCGGCTTGGGCGCTGATTTGAAGGGGCGCAGTGTATCACTTGGTGCGTTGAACCACAGCCTGCCTTTGCTTGGCTGGAGCACAAAAGGGCTTGCTGGATGGCGGATTTGGACGCCATGCGTCGAAGAGTCGCCATCGGCCGGGCCTGGGGGAGGGTAATGTTTGGCCTTCTTGCGCTACTCAAGCCCCCAGCGAATTGTCCTCTTTACGTGAACGGTTTTCCTCACAGCGCCCAGTCCTCCTGTGGGTTGAAGCGCTTTGTGTGGTCGGTGGCAGTGGCTTGGTAACGGGCAAAAACGCGCCACGAGTTGCCGTACTGAGGCGGGGCCAGGAACAGGTTCAGGCCTTCGGCGGTACTGGTCCCTCAGGTTTGCGTCTTTCCAGATAGTGATACTCGGAAACGGAACGCTCATGAGAAGACATCAGTCGTATGCCCATCAGACGCGCATTTGACGCGCTCATTTGGAGAGAGTTATGAGTCTTCAGCCCACCAGTCATGATCTTTACGTGCATTCCTACCTTGGTTACGAGGCATCCATTTACGTGTTGTGGGAGTCCAGCGTTGAGTTCCCTACTGGAATGCTGGTTGAAGTAGGCAGACCAGGCGCAACGGCTCGAACTTTACGTGTCAGTCGACCATTTGCCTCGTCGACTGAAGCGATTCTTGAAGGGAAGGTTATGGTTGAGCAGTACGTGCAAAGCCAGAACAGCTGAGCTTCGCCACTACGGGCGGGCCGACCGCCTACGCACCTTGGTCGGCCCCTCCTGATTAATCAGAGGCACTACCAACCATCCACGCGATTGCCTTCGGTGGGGAGGGTAGTAGATCGAAGAACGCGCTATCCGGCGCAGTGCATTGCGTTGCATCCATAGCCAGAATAAGGGCTTCGCTAGAAGCTCAAAATTAAGCAAGCCGTTCGATCAGGGGCAAGCTGTTTATCTGTGGGCGTGCGAAGAAATATCCTTGCATCAAATCAATCCCCAGCGCCCCCAATGCGCGGCACTCTGCCTCAGTCTCAATTCCCTCTGCGATGAGTGTAATACCCAGCCGCTCTGCTACCAGGACGATACCTGCGACGATGGCTTGGCGAACCGAGTCCTGGCTGATTCTCCGAGTGAGTGCCATATCCAGCTTGAGTACGTCTGGTTGAAATTCCGCAAGGAGATTCAGCCCTGAATAACCCGAACCGAAGTCATCTATTGCAGTGGTGAAGCCCTGCCGCTCGTACTCCTTGAAGATTGCTTTCAGGTGCTCGGTATCTTCGATCCGCTCGCCCTCGGTCACTTCAAACATGAGCCGATTGGCGGGGAAGTCGAATGTCCGCGTGGCCTCTAGGGTAGCTCGGATACAGGTGCTGGCACGGTAGACGGCGTTGGGCAGAAAATTGATGCTCAATTTACAGTCTGTTTGCCGTCCCAGCCCAAGAGCAGCAGCTTGCTCGATGGCCTTCACGCGACAGGCCTGATCAAAGCGGTACAGATTATCGGGCGATACTTTTGCCAGGATGTCCGCAGCGCCCTCACCGTTTATACCGCGAACGAGTGCCTCGTAAGCAAATGGCCTGCCTGAAGGAACATGAATTATAGGCTGGAAGGCCATTGTAATTTCGAAACCCAAGCTCGCAAGATCACGACATTGGGAGCAGCCAATCGTTACAAAGGGTTGGGGAAAAACAGGCTTGCTCATAGGTTGTCGCCAAAGTACGTGGGGACGGATGTTTAGAATGCTTGAATACGCATCATATATCCAATCTCTCCACACCTTCCCTGGCTCCGGCCTGATGCAATATTGCCGGGGCTGCTGCGCAGCCCATCGCGACACAAGGCCGCTTCCCACACAGACCAGCCCGAAGGGCTGGGTGATCTCCTACAGGGCGCGCGCTGGTTTTCAGACAGGCAGCAAGACTTAAAGCAGCGAATGCACCTGCTGCCTGGCAAGGCTTACCGGGTCGTTGGCCGGGCATTGCGCCGCTTTGTCGACTGGCCGGGGCGGGAGCAGCAAAGGCTGGGTGGGGCGTGCTTCGTACGCGGGCAAGGTCAACCCGCTGGGCGGCATATGCACATGCAACTGCCGACGCCGCTGCTGGGTGAGTTTGTGCAGGCGTTTCATGGCGGTATACCTCACCGGCGCGCGACGATTAGCGCACCCATCATTAAGCGCCTGTTCAGGGCGTGCCGTCTGCCGGGCTGACCAGCGGATAGCCGCAGGTCCTTGCATCAGGCCGCTCGTCCGGCCAGGTGCCAGCATGGTGCCACAGTGGAGCGGGTTCGGGGCTAAGCTGGTAAACCGTAAGCACACTACTAAAAAGGGTTGTCCGTAGCGTTCACCGTGCAGGTTTTCTGATGGGGGCTCGGAGGCTCGTATGTATCGCCTGATCAAACCGGCCCTGCTGGCCATTGCCGTCGGCCTGCTGGCCGGCTGCGCCCACGACCCGGACATTCGTGCGGGGCATGACAATACCTATGGCACCACAGCCAAAAGCCCGGACGCGTACCTGGGGTGCGTGAAGGGTGAGTTGCCTGCCAGCGCCCAGACCTACAGGGTGCAGGGCCAGTATGGCCCGGAGCTGCTCGTGACCAGTACCGACCCGAACAAGGCCGATGGTTTGGTGCAGCTGTCGGGCAGCCGGTACATGGCCTATCAGCGCGACGCCTGGTATGACCACGGGCGGTTGCTGGATGCGGCGTTGATGTGCTCAAGGACCTGAAGGATGGCGCGTGCTCTGCAGGAGCCGGCTTGCCGGCGATGAGGCCGGCACAAGTGCCTGCGGTTGCAGGGCCGGCCTCATCGCTGGCAAGCCAGGTGGACGCATTGGCAGCCTATAGCGGCTTTTTCGCCATCATCTGCTTGTAACGGCGGGTACGGCGCAGCGCGCTGCATTGCTCCAGCACCAGCGCCCGCAGTGGCGACGCGCCGGGCTTGGGCTGCGCGCCTGCAGCCAACCGACGCATCTGCAACTTTACCAACGCCATGTACGCCAGCGCAGCGAATGCCTTGCGCTTCCAGCGAATCGGCGGCAACTCAGCACTGGCGTCGGCATCACCTTGCTGCCAGCGCCGGGGCAGGGCGGGGTCGACCGCCAGCGCCGTGGCGATGCCGGCCATGGCCACGCCGTTTGCCAGCACTTGCTCCACCACCGGCAAGCGGCGGATGCCGCCGGTGACCATCACCGGCATGCGCGCGAGGGTGGCGACGTCCTGGGCGAACTCCAGAAAGTAGGCTTCCCGGGCCAGGGTGCGGCCATCGCGTGCCTCGCCCTGCATGGCCGGTGCCTCGTAGCTGCCGCCGCTCAGCTCCACGAGGTCTACCGCCAGCTCGTTCAGCCACAGCACCACCTGGCGGGCGTCGGCCGGCTCGAAGCCGCCGCGCTGAAAGTCTGCCGAGTTGAGCTTCACCGCCACGCTGAACCCCGGCGACACGGCGCCGCGTACCGCCTTGACCACCTCCAGCAGCAGGCGCGAGCGGTTTGCCAGGCTGCCGCCCCAGCGGTCCTGGCGCTGGTTGCTCAGCGGTGAGAGAAACTGGCTGAGCAGGTAGCCGTGGGCCGCATGCACCTGCACGCCGCTGAAGCCGGCCTGCTCGGCCAGTGCGGCAGTGCGGGCGAAGCGCTGGATGATCCCGGCGATTTCGTCCTCGGTCAGTGCCCGGGGTGCGGCGAACAGCTTCGACAGCCCGGCCATGTTCAGGGCCACCGCCGACGGCGCCACCGTGGGCTGGCCAAGGCTGGCCTGCATCTGCCGGCCCGGATGGTTGATCTGCATCCAGAACTGCGCGCCGCGGCTGCGGCCGATGCGTGCCCATTGCGCAAAGCGCTGCAACGGCTGGCTGTCATCGAGCATCACCCCGCCAGGGCCGGTCATCGCCCGCGGGTCGATCATCACGTTGCCGGTCAGCAGCAGGCCGGCGCCGCCGTCGGCCCAGGCCTGGTACAGGCGCAGCAGTTCATCGGAGGGGGTCTGGTCGGGGTTGGCCAGGTTCTCCTCCATCGCCGCCTTGGCGATGCGGTTGGGGATCTGGCTACCGTTGGGCAATTGCAGGGGCTGGAAGGTGTGCATGGGGTTCTCCGTATCGGGTGCCACGCGTCGGCAAGGTGAATGCGCGGCTGGGATGCGTAGAAGGCTAAGGTTAAAGTAAACCTTAAGGTCAATAGAGGTTGAGCAAACAAGATGAAAATCGGTGAACTGGCCCGACGCACGGGTTTGAGTGCTTCGCGCATCCGCTTCTACGAAGCCAGCGGGTTGATCGAGGCCCGCCGCCTGGGCAATGGCTACCGCGACTACCCCGAAGAGGCGGTGCAGCGCCTGGAAATCATTACCTGCGGCCAGCAGGCCGGCTTCAGCCTTGATGAAATGCGCGAGCTGAGCCAGGACCGCGCCGCAGGCAGCCCGCGGCACGACCGCCTGCTGGCCAGCCTCAAGGCCAAGGTGGTGGAAATCGAAACCTTGCAGCAACGCCTGGCGCAGAACCGCCTGCACCTGCTGGAACTGATCGCCGGCATCGAGGGCAAGCCTGCGGGCATGGACTGCGACGAGAATGCCCAGCGCCTCCTGGCCCGTTGGCGCGATGCTTGAGCAAGAAAGCGGATGCGGTGGCCGGGCAGGGTGGGTACAGTGCGTTCCTCTTCACCTGTAACGGAGCCTGCCATGGCCTGCGCCTTCACCCTGATGCAATCGCCGGTCGGTGTTCTCACCCTGGTGGCGCGCGGCGACAGCCTGGCTGCCGTGCTGTGGGAGCATGAGCGGGAGAACCGCGTGCGCCTGGGGGAGCTGCAGCGTGATGATCAGCACCCGACCTTGCGCGACACCGCCCGGCAACTGGGCGAGTACTTCGCCGGCGAGCGCCGCCAGTTCGAACTGGTACTGGATTTTGCCGGCACCGAGTTCCAACGCCAGGTGTGGGCGGCGCTGCTGACCATCCCCTTCGGCGAAACCCGCAGCTACAGCGATATCGCCCGGCTAATCGGCAACCCGGACGCGGTGCGCGCGGTGGGCGCGGCCAACGGGCGCAACCCGATCTCGATCATCGCCCCGTGCCATCGGGTGATCGGCACATCGGGCAGCCTCACCGGCTTTGCCGGCGGCTTGCCGGCCAAGCAGTACTTGCTGGCGCTGGAGGGGCGGCAAAGCCTGGCGCTGGACCTCTGAACCGCTCAGCCCAACCAGGCGCACAGCAGCATCAGCAGCGCAGCCAGCAGCGTGCCGGCAAACAGGCTGTAGCGCAGGTGAGTACGCCGGGCATGGCTTTGCACTTCGCGCAGGTACTGGCCCGGTGGCGGCGCGTCGGGGCGATGGCGCAGGCCCTCGGCGACGTCGGCCAACTGCCCGCGAATCAGCAGCCCCACCAGGTAATACACCCCGGCGTAGCTGGCCAGGGCCACCAGCAGGTACTTCATGGCGTGAACACCAGCGGGTGGGCCTGGGCGCTGTTGCCGGTGGTATCGAGCAGCAGCAGGCCTTCGTGTTGTTCGCTCAGGCTGGCCAGCAACTGGCCGCTGGCATCCCAGGCTGCCGACTGGCCGGCGCTGACGAAGTTGTCGGCCGGGCCCACGCTGTTGCTCATCAGCACCGGCATTTGCAGTTGCCGCGCCACCTCGGGGTAGTGTTCGTAGCCTTCACCGATGCCTTTGGCGGTCTTGACCACGCTTACCAGGTACAGCTGCGCACCTTGTGCCCGGGCGCGTGCGGCGTGCTCGATGAACATCGATTCGTAGCAAATCGCCGGGGCCAGTTGCAGTTCGCCTGCGCTGAACACCAGCGACTTGTCGCCGGGTATGAAGTAGTCGAATTCATCCGCGTGCAAGCGTTGCTTGGCGTAGATCAGTGCGGGCAAGCCCGGGCGCAGCACCAGCATGCCGATGCGCACGCCGCCCACCGCCGGCAGGGGCAGGCCGATGGCCGCCAGGACACCGAGCCGGTCGCATGCCGCCTGCAAAGGCGCCAGCAGCGTTGCATCGGCCGGGGTGGCCAGTTGCCGGGCCAGCGTGGGCTCGTAGCCGCTCAGGGACAATTCGGGGAATACCACCAGCTCGGCGCCCAGGGCGGCGGCCTGTTCGATGGCTTGCAGGTGGCGGTGCAGGTTGCCGGCCAGGTCGCCTTTGCGCGAGGCCAGTTGTACGGCGCAGAGCTTCACGGTATTCCGTCCTTGGTGCGGGTATGTGGGTGGAGGATACAATCGCAGCCTTCGCCTTCACCAGCAGCAACCCACCGATTCCATGGATGGAGACCGCAATGACCTACACCACGGCCATTCCCGCCGATTCGCTGATCGCCCCCCACGCAGCCCAGGCCGGCTTTCGCCACTGCCGGGCGATCAACCTGGACAGCTGCGCCCAGCCCGCCATGGGCTATTTTCTGCGCTTGATGGGCGCCATGCCGGGCTGGATCGATAACCTGATGGTGCTGCGCAACCGTCTGGTAAGCCGGCTGGGGCTCAAGGACCTGGGCCGCCTCACCGCCATCGACCCGGCCCGTGCACCGGCCAGCTATCAGCCCGGCGAGCGGGTGGGCATCTTCACCTTGCTGGCCAACACCGAGCAGGAAGTGCTGCTGGCTGACTGCGACCGCCACCTGGACGTGCATATTGCGCTGCTGCGTAGGGTGGGGCCCGACGGCCAGTGCCAGGTGCTGGTCAGCACCGTGGTGCGCACCCACAACCTGCTGGGGCGGTTGTACATGCTGCCGGTGGCGCCGTTCCACCGGCTGATTGCGCCCATCGCCCTGCGCCGCCTGCGCAATTGAGCCCGGCAAGCGCTGCTCGGTGTGTGCGCCGGAGGTACCCTGTGCCATGCTGTCGAATGCCTGCATCATCAGTACCGTACAGGTGTGTGCAGTACTGCCGGGGCCGCCGCAGAGGAACCATGCAATGAGCCGCTATCGGCGCGTAGCCGCCAACACCCAAGGCCGCGACCTGGCCGTGGGGGATATTCACGGGCACTTCCGGCGCTTGCAGGCGTGCCTGGACAGCGTCGGGTTCGACCCGGCCGTCGACCGCCTGTTCAGCGTGGGCGACCTGGTCGACCGCGGGCCACACAGCCCCGAGGCCCTGCACTGGCTGGCCCAGCCGTGGTTCCACGCGGTGCAGGGCAACCACGAGTCGCTCGCCATCAGCCACCTGTGCGGTGGCCGGGTGGACCTTGCCATGTACCGGGCGGCTGGGGGCAGTTGGTTTCTCGACCTGCCTGCTGACCAGCAAGAGCCTTTCGTCGAAGCTTTCTTGAACATGCCCATCGCACTGGAGGTGGCCACACCTGATGGGCCGGTGGGCCTGCTGCACGCCGACAGCCCGTTCAGCAGTTGGGAGCAACTGCGCGATAGCCTGCTGTATGACGACGACCCGGCCGCGAGGGAGATTTGCCAATGGTCGCGGCGGCGCCTGAAAGAAGGCGACACCGCGCCGGTGGAGGGTGTGCGCGCCGTGCTGGTGGGGCATACCCCGGTGCTGGCGGTGAAGGTGCTGGGTAACGTCTGGCACCTGGACACCGGCGGCTGGAGCAGCGGCTGCTTCAGCCTGCTCGACCTCGCGACCTTGCAGGTGCTCAGCCCAGCGCCAGGCGCATGAGCATGCCGCCGGCCAGCAGCATCAACAGCACCCCGGATGCCCGCTCGAGCCAGGGCAGCACCTGGCCGAAGCGGCGCAACACCCGCTGGTTGCCGATGGCCAGCGCCACCAGCAGGTCCCAGGCCAGCACTGCGGTGAACATCCAGCAGCCGTACAGCAGCTTCAACCAGGCGGGGCTGGCGGCCACCAGGCTGGCCAGGCTGGCGTAAAACAGCGCGTTTTTCGGGTTTAGCACGCCCGAGGCGAAGCCCATGCCCAGGCTCGCCAGCCAGCCGCTGGCGGTTGTGCTTGCGCCGGCCTGGGTGAGGCTGTTGCGCCCGGCGTGGCGCAAGAACAACTGGCCGACGTACAGCAGGTAGGCGCAGCCGGCCAGTTGCAGGGCGATGAACAGCGCGCTGCCGTCACGCAAGATCGACACCCCGGTGAACGCCGCACAGATGAACGCGCCGTTGGCCAGGGCGATGCCCAGGCAGGCGCCGCTGGCCACGCGCCAACCGGCGTTGGCCGAAGTGCGGGCAACCAGGAAGAAGTCGGGGCCGGGGGAGAGCAGGGCCAGAAAGTGCGCGGCGGCGATAAGCAGAAATTGATCCATTGGAGGCTTTCTTGTGCAGGGAAAGCCGCAGTGTGTTGCGGGCGCGGTTGGGCGGTATTGAAGAATATTGCAGCAGGGCCCCGGCAATCTTGCATGATGGCGAAATTCTGGGGCCGCGTTGCGGCCCATTCGCGGCGCAAGGCCGCTCCTGCAGAGAGTGTGTTGAGCACCTGCCACAACGCAATCGGTTTGAACCCTTGCCCCGCAGCACAGCCCAACCCTGTACATGCCAACGGGAGAGTGCTCATGGAAATTGGAACGATCTGGCTTTTCGTCGCCCTGGTGGTCATCGCCCTGGAGATCTTCGCCATCTGGCAGATCATCGGCAGCGACCGGCGCGCCGAGCGCAAGATGCTGTGGGTGGTGTTCGTCGTCTATGCACCGTTCCCCGGCCTGCTGTTCTGGGCCTGGCGCGGGCCGCGGGCGGTGAGGGGGCGGGCGGTGCTGCAGGAAAAATGACCCGGCCCTTGACCTTGAGTTAACCCAAGGTTTGATACTCGGCGCTCTTTCACCTGATGGAGCGCCCGCATGACCCAACCCGCCGCCTTCACCCTGTACAACCCCGAAGGGCTATACGACCCGAGCCCGAATGCCTATTCCCATGTCGCCGAGGTGCGCGCCGGCAGCCGTTTGCTGTCCATCGCCGGGCAGGGCGGTGAAGACGCCAGCGGGCAACTGCCGGGCGATTTCGAGGCCCAGGCGCGTCAGGCCCTGGCCAACCTGCAAACCGCGCTGGCGGCCCGGGGCGCAAAACTTGCCGATGTGTACAAGCTCACCCTGCTGATCGTCGACCACAGCCAGGCCCGCCTGCAGCAGTGGACTGCGCTGGCCAACCAGGCCTGGGCCGGCGCCATGGCCCCGACCTGCACATTGATCCCGGTACCGCGCCTGGCGCTGGACGGCATGCTGGTCGAAATCGACGCCCTCGCGGCGTTGCCGGGCGCCTGACCCGCTGCCCATTGGTGGGGCGCAGCCGCAGCGCTACAATCGCGCCCCCGCCACTTGCCCGAGCCCGCCATGCCAGCCCCCATCGAACTGCTCAAGACCACCCCCGAGCAGGCGGACCTGATCCGCAACCTCTACCAGTTCTACGCCTACGAAGGCTCGGACCTCGAGCAGGAGGACGTCGATGTGGAGGGTCGGTTCTATATCCACGAGCCGCACCTGCAGCGCTACTGGCAGTCGCCCGGCTGGGGCGCCTACCTGGTGCTGGTCGATGACTTCATTGCAGGCTTCGTGCTGATCGAGCGCAGCGAGCTGCCGGGCATCGACGCCCTGGAGCTGGCCGACCTGTTCATCCTCAAGCGCTTTCGCCGCCAAGGCGTGGGCAGCGCCGTGGCCGGGCAGTTTCTCGGCGATGGCAACCACCACTGGTTGCTGCGTTGCCACGGCGCTGATGCGCCGGCCGTGGCGTTTTGCCAGGCGCTGCTGGCCAAGGTGCCACGGGCGGTCGAAGAAATCGCCCTGGGCGATGAGCCGCAGTTGCGCAATTTCATGGTGGGTGGCACCCGGCATTGACTTCGCGCATGGAAAATTCGTGACAGAGCGCACAAAAACCGTTCATCAGACGGCATAATGCCAGTATTTCGCGGTTCCGGGCCGGCCCGACACAGGGGGTTCGGATGCTTTCCTTTTCGTGCGTTTCGCGTGCTCAGGTAAACCCCATGTCGCTAGCTGCAAGCCCCGATGTGATGTACCGGCTGTTGATCCAGAGCGTGGCGGACTACGCCATCTACCTGCTCACCCCCGAAGGTATCGTCGCCAACTGGAACCCCGGGGCGCAGCGGGCCAAGGGCTATAGCGCCGAAGAGATCGTCGGCCAGCACTATTCGCTGTTCTACCCCGAGCACGAGCGCGCCGCCGGGTTGCCGGCCAAAAACCTGGAGCAGGCCCTGGCCAACGGGCGTTTCGAGGAGCACGGCTGGCGCCTGCGCAAGGACGGTTCGCAGTTTCGCGCCCATGTGGTGATCGAGGCGGTGCGCGACGACGCCGGGCAACTGGTGGGCTTTGCCAAGATCACCCGCGACTGCACCGAGCAATACCGCGCGCAACTGGCCCAGCGCGAGCAGGAGCGGCACTTCCGCCTGCTGGTGCAGGGTGTGCGTGACTATGCCATCTACATGCTCGACAACCACGGCCATGTGGTGAACTGGAACGCCGGGGCCGAGCGTGCCAAGGGCTACCGCACCGATGAAATCGTCGGCCAGCATTTTTCGGTGTTCTACACCGACGATGACCGTCAGGCCGGCCTGCCGGCGCTCAGCCTTGCCACCGCGCGGGTCGAGGGGCGCTTTCAAGCTGAAGGCATCCGCCAGCGCAAGGACGGCTCGCACTTCTGGACCAGCGTGGTGATCGAGCCGATCCGCGACGAAGAGAGCGGCCAGTTGATCGGTTTCGCCAAGATCACCCGGGACATTTCCGAGCGCCGCCAGCAGCAGCAAGAGCTGCTCAAAGCCAAGGAGCTGGCCGAGCAGTACAGCCAGGAGATGACCGCCCTGTCGCAGTTCCTCGACTCGGTGATCGCCAACATTCCCGCCAGCGTGATCGTGCAAGACCTGCAAACCCGGCAGATTCTGCTGGCCAACCAGCAGGCCGAGCGGCTGTTCGGCGGCCAGGGCGCCAGCATGATCGGCAAGTTGCCAGGCCAGGGCCTGGCCCCGGCCGCCGCCGACTACCTCGAGCAGCAACTGGCCCGCGGCGCGCGCAGCGCCAAGGGCTATGGCGCCGAGACAAGGGTGGACACCGCCATCGGCCCGCGCACCCTGCGCAGCCGCGCCATGCTCTGCCAGAACCGCGAGGGCCAGGCCGACTACGTGCTGTTCGTCGCTGAAGACGCCACCGAGGAGCTGGCCGCCCACGCGCAGATCCACCACATGGCCCACCACGACGCGCTGACCGGCCTGCCCAACCGCACGCTGTTCCACGAGCGCCTCAAGCAGGCGCTGTTGCGCGGCGAAGACAACGACAAGCTCACCGCTGCGCTGTGCCTGGACCTGGACAACTTCAAGAACATCAACGACACCCTCGGCCATGCCTTCGGCGACAAGCTGCTGCGTGCCCTGGGCAAGCGCCTGCGCCGCGAGCTGCGCGAGCACGACACCCTGGCCCGGCTGGGCGGTGACGAGTTCGCCGTGGTGCTAGTTGGCCTGGACAGCCGCGACGCCGCGCGCAACACCGCCAAGCGCCTGATCGAGGCGATGTGCCCGCCGTTTCGTATCGAAGGCCACCAGTTCACCGTGGGGGTGAGCATCGGCGTTGCCATCGCCCCGGGCGATCACGAGCAGGCCGAGCAGTTGCTCGGTTACGCCGACATGGCCCTGTACGAGGCCAAGCGCAATGGCCGCAACCGCTTCGAGTGCTTCCACGTCGAGCTGGATGTCGCCGCGCGCCAGCGCCGCCTGGTCGAGACCGACCTGCGCACCGCGCTGCACCTGGGCCAGTTGCAGCTGCACTACCAGCCGGTGATCGACCCGCAGAGCAACAGCGTCACCGGCTACGAGGCGCTGATGCGCTGGCAGCACCCGGGGCGCGGCATGATCATGCCGATGGACTTCATCCCCATCGCCGAGGAAACCGGGCTGATCCACGAGCTCGGTGCCCGCGCGCTGAACCTGGCCTGCCAGGAAGCGGCCAGCTGGGGCACCGACCAGACCGTGTCGGTGAACCTGTCGCCGGTGCAGTTCAAGAACGCAAGCCTGGTGCACACCGTGGCCCTGGCGTTGTCCGACTCGGGGCTGCCGGCCAGCCGCCTGGAGCTGGAAATCACCGAGTCGGTGCTGCTGGGCAACAGCGAAGAAAACGTGCGCACGCTGCGGGCGTTGAAGGACCTGGGGGTGTCGATTTCGCTGGATGATTTCGGCACGGGGTATTCGTCGCTGGGTTACCTGCGATCGTTCCCGTTCGACCGCATCAAGATCGACAAGTCGTTCGTCCACGACATGTGCGACAGCCGCGAGGCGATGTCGATCATCCGCGCCATCACCGAGCTATCGAACAGCCTGATGATCAAGACCACCGCCGAAGGGGTGGAGTCGGCCGAGCAGATGCAGCGGCTGATGGCCGAGGGCTGCTCGAACTTCCAGGGTTACTTGTACGGCCGCCCGGTGCCGGCCAGCGAGCGTTTGAAGCAGGTCGCGCCGTTAAAGCCGGGGCGGCCGCTGTAAACAGAGCACCCTGACACGGCCGCTCCTACAGGTGTCTGCCAAGCCAACAGGACCGCCGCCCGCTACAACAACCCCACCGGCCGCAACCCCTCGAACCGCTCGCGCAACCAGCCATGCAACTGCGACACCGCCGGCGTCAGTTGCTTGCGGTGCGGGCACACCAGGGTCACCGGGGTCGGCTCGCCGGCGTGTTCGGGCAGCAGCACTTCGAGTTCGCCTGCGGCGATGTTGGCGCTGACATCGAGCCACGACTTGTACACGATGCCTTCGCCCTCCAGCGCCCAGCGCCGCACCACGTCGGCATCGTCGCTGACCAGGGGCCCGCGTACCTGTACGGTGCGGTTGCCCAGGCGCCACTTGTCGTACACCCGGCCCTGTTGCAGGTACAGCAGGCAGTCATGCTGCTGCAGCGCCTCGAGCGTTTGCGGGCGGCCGTGGCGGGCCAGGTAGTCCGGTGAAGCCACCACCACGCGGCGGTTCCAGGGCGCCAGGGGCAGGGCGATGTAGTTGCCGTCCGCAATCACCCCGTAGCGGATCGCCACATCCACCGGGTCGCGGTACAGGTCGGCCAACTGGTCAGAGAGGAAAAACCGCAGGTTCAAGCCCGGGTGCGCGCGGCGAAAGGCGCTGAGCCACGGGCGCAGCAGGTTGCGGCCCATGTCCGACGGCGCCGCCACCTGCAGCACGCCGCGCAGCTGGCTGTGGCTGCCGTGCAGGTCTTCACGGCCCTGGCGTAGCGTTTCGAGCACGCGCTGGGCGGTGGGCAGGTACAGCTCGCCCTCGGCGGTCAGGCGCAGGCTGCGGGTGGTGCGGGCGAACAGGCGCACGTCCAGCTCGCGCTCCAGGCGCTTGATCGCCGCCGCCACCTGGCCGGGCAGCAGGTCGGCCTCGTGGGCTGCCGCAGTGAAACTGCCCAGTGCGCTGGCGCGGGTGAACAGTTCCAGGTCGGTGATCCGCAGCATTTTCACTCCAGGGATGAAAGTGTTGCTGCATTGTGCGGGTTTTTCTTTGTTGCCGGGAAGATAAGATGCGCCTCATTACACGATCCCACAGGAGTTACCCTCGATGGACACCGTTGCCCTGGCCAAGCGCCGCTACACCACCAAAGCCTACGACGCCAGCCGCCGTATCCCCCAGGCCACCATCGACGCGCTGCTCGAGCAACTGCGCCACAGCCCGTCCTCGGTCAACTCCCAGCCTTGGCACTTCATCGTCGCCGACACCCCGGAAGGCAAGGCGCGCCTGGCCAAGAGCACCGAGGTAGGGTTTGCCTACAACACCGCGAAGATTCTCAACGCCTCCCACGTGGTGGTGTTCGCTGCGCGTACCGACATGACCGACAGCCACCTGCAGGCGCTGCTGGACCAGGAAGATAAAGACGGCCGCTACCGCAACGAGCAGGCCAAGGCCGGCCAGGACCAGACCCGGCGCTTCTACGCCGACCTGCACCGCTACGACAACAAGGACCTGCAGCATTGGATGGAGAAGCAGGTGTACCTGGCCCTGGGGACCGCGCTGCTGGGCGCTGCGGCTTACGGCCTGGACGCCACCCCGATCGAAGGCTTCGACTTCAAGCTGATGGACGCAGAACTGGGCCTGCGCGAGCGCGGTTTCACCAGCGTGGTGGTATTGGCCCTTGGCTACCGCAGCGAGGATGACTTCAACGCAGGCCTGGGCAAATCGCGCTTGCCGGCTGAGCAGGTGTTCACCTTCCTCTGATCTTGGCCCCGGCACTGCCCGGCGCAGCTGGAACATGGCGTCAACGTTCACTGTGGGCAGGCACCGGCTGCGCCGGTGTTCGCGGGCAAGCCCGCTCCTACAGGGATCGCGCCAGCTTTCAGCAATTGAGCAAGGCAGTTGTTCCAGCAGGTGTAGCGCTTGGTTGCGGTTCTGCACGGTCCTGTGGGAGCGGGCTTGCCCGCGAAGCAGGCGGCGCGGTGTTTGGGACCGGCTGCGCCGGCGTTAACGGTTTTGGGAGTCACCGTCAGGCGTTGAAGAAGTCCCCGGGCGTCACGCCGAACTGCTCGCGAAACGCGGCAATGAACGCCGACGTCGACTGATACCCGGCACTCAACGCCACCTCGGTCACGGCCACGCCCTGGCCCAAGGCCTCCAGCGCACCCAGCAGGCGCATGCGCTGGCGCCAGTGGCGAAAGCTCAGCCCGGTTTCGCGCAGCAGAATGCGCCGCAAGGTCTTCTCCGATGCCCCCAGCAGTTCGCCCCACTCGGCCAGGGTACGGTTGTCGTCCGGCGCGTCCTGCAGCTGCCGGCACAGCTGCAGCACCCGCGCATCCTGCGGCAAGGGCAGCGACAGGCTTACCTCGCGGGCCGCACGCAACTGGTCCACCAGCACCATCGCCAGGCGGCCGTCCTCGCCGGCCTCGTCGTACTCGGTGGGGCATTGCGCAAACTGCTTGATCAGCTCATGGGTCAGCGGCGTCACTTCGATTACCCGGCAGTGGCCATGGGCGTCATCGAACAGCTGCGGGTCGAGGTACAGGCCACGCATTTCGGTATTGGCGAAGCTGAACACTTCGTGGTCCATGCCCGGCGGCATCCACACCGCGCGTTGCGGCGGGGCGACGAAGCTGCCGGTGGGGGTGTGCACGTGCAGCACACCAGAAATCGCATAGGACAACTGCACCCACGGGTGGCGGTGCATGGGTGTGCGTTCCGGGCGCAGCAGCGATTCGGTGCGGGCAAACACCGGGCGCGGCAGGGCGTGCAGGGCGGGGACAATCCGCTCATGCACGCCAGCTTGTCCACTTATCGACATTTATTGCCCTCATTGCGTTAGCCGGTTACCGCGAACAAGGCTAAGGTAGGCCAGCCAGTAAAACAACACAGGATATTTCAGCCATGGCCCGATCGCGGTTCTTGCCAGACAACTTCACCTTGACCTTGATTGCCGTGGTGGCCATCGCCACCGTGCTGCCGGCGCGCGACGAGGTGGCGGTGGCGTTCGACTGGATCACCAACATCGCCATCGGCCTGCTGTTCTTCCTGCACGGCGCCAAGCTGTCGCGTGAGGCGGTGTATGCCGGTGCCGGGCATTGGCGCCTGCACCTGCTGGTGTTCGTCTGCACCTTCGTGCTGTTCCCGCTGATTGGCCTTGCGCTCAAGCCGGTGCTGCAGCCGCTGGTGGGCAACGAGCTGTACCTGGGCTTCCTGTACCTGTGCGCGCTGCCGGCCACGGTGCAGTCGGCCATCGCCTTCACTTCGCTGGCCCGCGGCAACGTGCCGGCGGCCATCTGCAGCGCGGCGGCCTCAAGCCTGGTAGGTATCTTCGTCACACCAATGCTGGTGGCATTGCTGATGGGCGTGCACGGTGACAGCGGCTCTACGCTTGAGGCTATCCGCAAGATCAGCCTGCAACTGCTGGTGCCCTTCGTGGCCGGGCAGATTGCGCGGCGCTGGATCGGTGACTGGGTAGGGCGCAACAAGGCTTGGCTGAAGTTCGTCGACCAGGGTTCGATCCTGCTGGTGGTGTACTCGGCCTTTGGCGCGGCGGTAATCGGCGGGCTGTGGCAGCAGGTACCGCCGGCCACCCTGGCGCTGATCGTGGTGGGTTGCTGCGTGGTGCTGGCCTTGTCGCTGGGGATTACTGCGCTGCTGGGCAAGTGGCTGGGCTTTAATATCGAGGACCGCATCACCATCCTGTTCTGCGGCTCGAAAAAGAGCCTGGCGACCGGGGTGCCCATGGCCCAGGTGCTGTTTGCCGGCAGCACCATCGGCTTGCTGATCTTGCCGCTGATGATCTTCCACCAGATCCAGCTGATGGTGTGTGCGGCGCTGGCGCAGCGCTATGCGCGCCGGCCTGAGGTTGAGAGTGAGCGGGCGGCGGCGGTGTAGGCGGGCGCCTCTTGTGTTCGGCCTCCTGGCGTCTAGGCTTCAGGAGGCACGGTGCAAGCCCTGAAACAAAGACGCCTGGTGTTTGCACCAGGCGTCTTTGTTTTGCCGCTCAGTTGCTAGCGCGTCAGGATTGCAGCCTGGTGTTGTGCTGGTTGCGAGGTGCGAGCACTGGCCTTTGAGCCAGCCAACCGAACACCAGCCCGAGGACTGTACGCAGCAGCCTTGTGGTGAGTGATTGCCTTATTCGGTGCATTGCTACAACGCGCGGGCTTTGTCTTTCGTTATGGCGTATGGTGCCCCCACGTGCCAAGAATGGTTATCAGAGCGACGCTTAGCTGCGCGAGAAAAACCGAATCTCGCCGCTTACCGCCCCTGCTAGCCTCTTCGAGAGGCTTATGAGCAATCATGCTCCAACACAAGGTTCAATTCACCAGGGTATGTATGACTCTGCAAAGACGTAACAACCTGCATGTCACTGGGGAAGGGGCGCTAACCATGATCCTGGCCCATGGTTTTGGCTGCGATCAGACCATGTGGAAGTTGCTGGTGCCGCATTTATCCAAGCGCTATCGCGTTTTGACCTACGATCTAACAGGCGCCGGCCAATCTGACCTGAATGCGTATGATCATGGTCGGCACGCTTCGTTATGGGGTCATGCAACTGATCTTAACGAGATCATTGACGAATATGCGACGGGCCCTGTCATTCTGATCGGACATTCGGTCAGCGCCATGATATGTGCCTTGGCCACTGTTCAGTTGCCAGATCGGGTCGCTGCTTTAGTGATGATCGGAGGCTCGCCGTGCTACCAGAATTCTGGCGACTATAACGGCGGATTCTCATTGGGTGACGTGCAGTCAATGCTTGCCACCATCGACGACAATTATCTCGGCTGGGCCGGTACCATGGCACCTGTATTGATGGGGGCGCCCGGCAAGCCTGGGCTGCAGGAAGAGCTGCTGGAGAACTTCTCGCGCACCAACGCACACATCGCTCGGCATTTTGCCAGAGTCATCTTTCTCTCCGATCACCGGCAGGACATTGTCGGGTTGTCGGTGCCCACGCTGATCCTGCAATGCCCGGGCGACGTGGTCGTGCCAATGGAGGTAGGCGAGTACTTGCACAGAGTGCTGCCTGAAAGCCAGTTGAGCATCATTGACAATATCGGCCATTATCCGCAGTTGAGCGCACCAGACGCATGCTATGCCGCTATGGAGGCGTTCTTCGTGCAACGTGGGCTCGGTAATGAGTGAAACCCCGGAGCTTCCCCCTACGTCGTATTTCGAGTATGCCCCGTGCGGGCTGGTGGTCATGGCCATGGATGGCACGCTCCTGCGCGCTAACCAGACGTTGTGCGATTGGCTGGGATACGACTCGACATCGATGCATGCGTGCAGTTTCGACCAGTTTCTGACCGTGGCTGGCCGCATGTTCCGGCGCACCCACTGGGAGCCATTGATGAGCATGCAAGGCTCTGTTGCGGAGGTGAAGGTCGATCTTCAGCATCGCGATGGTACTGTCGTTCCCATGTTGCTTAACGGTATACGGCATGATTCGGCCGAAGGTATCCGCTACCACCTGGCGCTGTTCGTGACCGCACAGCGAGACCGCAACGAGCGCGCGGTGTTTGTCGCCATGCAACGGGCTGAGGAGTTGCTGGCGCAGAAGGCCAGCGCCGAGGCCGCGTTGCAACGCGCCCAAGCCGAGTTGGCAGCGGCCTATAAGAATGCCCAATATCGCGCAGCGCTCGCCGAGCGCATGGTCGCAGTCGCCAGCCACGATTTGAAGAACCCGATGACCGCCATCAAAGTGGCCACCGAGCTGCTTGGGAGTGATATCCAGAGCGAGCGGGCTCGGCGATTGCTGGACAGCATCAGCACATCGGCCGAGCGGGCACAGCGCATGATTGTCGATCTACTGGACTTCGCCTCGATCAGGTTAGGCCAGGGCATCAGCATTCGGCGCCAGCAGGTCGATCTGCTGAAGACGGTCGACCAATGCGTGAGCGAGCTGAGGATTGTCTTTGCCGGCGCAAGCATTCGCCATCTATCCCGAGGCCAAGGCGTAGCCGAAATTGACCATGACCGGATGCAGCAGATGATCGGCAACCTGGTCGCCAACAGTGCGGCATATGGCGACCTTCACTACCCAATCACTCTGACTACTCAGTTCAGTGATAAGGGAGTAATTCTGAGTGTCCACAATCATGGGCCTACCATCGGCGAAGAAATGCTGCCTACGTTGTTCGACCCGATGACACGTGGTAGCCCTCGGCAAGATGCTCTGCGTTCGATCGGTCTTGGCTTGTTCATCGTCAAGCAGATCGCCGAAGCTCACGGTGGCCGGATCAGCGTGACCTCACATGCGGTTTATGGCACCAGCTTCATTGTTCATTTGCCTGTCATGCCTGCTGGCACTCAATGAGCATCAGTTGCAGGGGCGTCTGGTGGCTGCTGCCGATCTGTCGGGGCTAGCACCGTGGTGGTTGAGGCGGAGTCTTCAGCAAGAAGCTGATTTCTAGAGTGCGACTGGCTGCAGCCGACCCAGAGCTGCCTTTATAGGAGCGGGTTCACTCGCGAACACGGGCAAGCCCGCTCCCACAGGGATCGCGCCAGCTTTTAGAAATTGAGCAAGACAGTTGCTTACATCTGTTTCGGGCCAATGAGTCCTGTGAAAGTACCGTTGCCCGCCTTGATGCATGCCTTGAGCCTTGCGAAGCGGCCTAGGCGCCCACACTGAAGTTGTGCCGAGCCAACAAGGCGGATCAGGTAATGGCACAAGCGAAACTGGCCCGAAACAGATGTAGGAGCGGGCTTGCCCCGCGATGCGCCGCGCGGGCGGCGCTCGATTTCACAGGCGCTGCAAGGGTTGTGTCGAGCACCTGGAGGCCCTGACGCGATCACCGGCCATGCCGATACCAAGCAACCGAGTTTTCAGGCCCGGCCTTATCGCCAGCGACAAGCCCGGCCCTGAAAACCGCTTAGCCCTTGGCCGTACCCACCAGCGAGTCGATCAACCGCGCGGTCTTGGTATCACCATTCTCCAGCACCATCTGGCGCACCGACATACCAAACGCCGGCACCGGGGTATCGAAGGTGAACTGCGACTTGCCCTGGTAGCCGGCCACAAAGCGGATCACCTCTTCGGACCACTGGATGCGGCTGAACTTCGACCCGCGGTACTGCTCCATGAACGCCGCCGCCAGTGGCGTGGTGCCGTCCAGGTCGACGGCATCCAGGTTGGCGCCGGCGGCCACCAGCGCCTCGGCATAGCCGCGGTTGCGCTGGCTCATGCAGGCATGCAGCGCGGTTTCGCCACCGTAGGCGGCGGCATTCACGTCACTGCCCTTGAGCAGGGTCTGGAACAGCGCCTGCGCCTGCGGGTTTTCGCGGCCGTTGCCGTGCAACTGGTCCGCCCGGCTGCAGAACAGCGCCAGCGGGGTGTAGCCGTAGACGTTGTGCTCTTTGAGGTCTTCGCTGGCGGCCAGCAGGTTCATGTGTTCGAGGCTGCAGCTGGGGAAGTCGATGCCTGCCAGGCAGGTCATCAGCCGGGTGTTGCCCTGGATATCCCGGCGTTTCGGGTCGGCACCTGCGGAGATCAGGTAGTCGTAGGCGTTGTCGGCGGCCAGGGTGATCAGCGGGCGGCTTTGCGAGGTCAGCCACTGGTTGATGTCGATGCCGGAGCTTTTTTGCAGGTAGGCGAAGCTGTCCAGGTCGTAGACCATGCGCGGCGCGCCGATGGTGCGCGTTTCACCGCGCGCGGCCTGGGCCAGGCGCTCGGCCATCACCGACTCGTTCTGCGGCTTGTTGTAGTCGAGCACCGACACATGGCCCGGGCTGTAGATCAGCCATACCCCGGCCTTGCGGTCGTCCTTGTACTCACCTTTTTCAGCGATGGTGCCGGCTGGCCAGCCGCTCACGAAGTAGGTTTCTGCCGGGCCGTTTTTCTTGCCGGCGCTGTAGCTCAGCTTGGTGGCTGGCACCGTGGGTTTGCCCTCCGGGGCCGACCAGCTTTCGAACACGCCGTCGAGCGCGCCGTTTTTGTAAGTGGCGCGGTCGACCAGCACACCCTGGTAGTTGTAGTGCTCCACCAGCCCTTCGAGCTTGTCGGAGCCATCGGCAGCGAAGGTTTCCAGCAGGGTCAGCTTCTGCTCGCCATTGACTATCTGCCAGGTGCGCTGTTCGCCCACCCGTGCTGAATGCTTGCGCGTGGCATCGGCCAGCAGGATGGTGCTGTCGCGCACCTGCAGGCCGCTGGCGCAGTCGTAGTCCTGCTGCGAGCGGCGGTCGTTGTCCAGGGTGCTGACGCTTTGCAGGTGGCTGGGATTCTCGCCCGGGCACCAGGTTTTCTTCGCCCCGACGAACATGCCGGCCTGCAACTGGCCTTCCACCAGCCGGCCTTTTTCGTCGTAGGCCTTCCACGGGCCGACCACCTTGCCGTCCTCAACCTTGAACGGCTGCAGCACCCGGCCACCCTCCCTGGGCACTACGGTGCCGGTCAGCGGCTCACCGGACTTGATCACCACGTAGCGCGCATCGGGGGTGCCCAGCGAGCCGAAGGAGGTGGCGATTTCATCGTAGCTGTACTCGGAATTGCAGCCCGCCAGGGCCGAAACCAGTGCGCAAAGGGCAAAACGTCTTTTCATAACCGTCCTTGTAGTCATAGCGTTGCCCCGCTCGGCGGGGCGTGTTGCATCAATGGTGTTGTAGCGATGGGGTGGCTTGCCTGCGCTCAGGCAGGCTGCTGCTGGCCTTGGCTGGCGTGCTCCACCAGCAGGCTCAAGGTGTCGATGAACAGGTCGGCGCTCAAAAGGCCCGTGGCCAGGGTCGACAGCACGGTGGCGCCGTTGGCGTCCTTGATCAGCAGTTTTTCCGTCCAGGCGCTTTGGTCCAGGCTGCGCAGCGAGGTGATCGGCACCTGTTTGCCCTGTACTTGCAGGCTGTGCTGGGTGAGCACGATGGGGTAGGTCTGTACTGCGAGGAAGTTGCCGCTGACCCGCTTGCGCCACACCTGGCCGGTGTCGATACAGTTGAAGGTCACCGCGCCGCCGCGTTGCAGAGTGTCCAGCACCTGCGGCTGGCGTGCCGCAAGGTACAGCTCGCGAAAGCGCTGCAAAAAGTCATGGAAGCCCTTGAGGGGCTCGATCACCCGGTGGAACGGCTCGCTGGCGTTGCGCCGGAACGCCAGGTTGGTGACCAGGCCGGTCATCACCGTCTGCCCCGAGCTGAACAGGTAGAGGTCTTCGATTTCGCTGAACGGCACGAAGGTACGCTGGCCGCCGGTGGTGTGGGCGATGCCGTGTTCGTACAGCTCGTAGCTGCTCTTGCGCAGCCGGTTCTGCCAGGCGTACAGGCCCAGCAGGGCCAGCACCAGTACCACCAGCAGGCCGCTGGTGAAGTAGATCAGCATGGCCTGGCTTGAGAAGTTCAGCGTGGTGCCGCGCTGGGTGGTCAGCGATACCGGCCCGGCATCCTGCACCGGGAGGATGGTGCTCAGGTACAGCACGAGGCCTGCCAGGCCGATGAGCACCACGCAGAGCGTCAGCACGAAAATTTTCAGCGCCTTGCCATAGCGATAGCTGCCGACCAGCGCACCTGTGGCGGGTGTTTGAGTTTGCTGCATGAAAGGTCTGCATCCCTGTAGTGGTGGTGACCAGCGCCGTCCTGGGCGGGTTGAGCAACTTGACGGCGCTCACGTGCCGGGCTTCTGACACGGGGCCATCATCCGGGGCGGTATGCTAGAGCGTGGGGGCGTGGTTAAGTTCAACCGATGGCGGGTTTTGTGCCGTTTTGCGAACGGGCTCTCACTGTGCTGCCCAGCGTTCAGAAGCTGGCTCCTACAGGTACGGCGCTGCTTCGGGCCTAGCGCGGTCCTGTGGGAGCGGGCTTGCCCGCGATGGCGTCAGCACGGGCAGCGGGGTTGTGGCGCCGGGCCTCATCGCCGGCAAGCCGGCTCCTACAGATTCGGCGCTTGCTTCGCGCTTCGCGCGCAAGTTGCAATCACCTCCCGCAACCACCGGTGCCCCGGGTCGCGATGCACCCGCTCGGGCCACAGCATCAGCATCTCGAACCCGCGTACGGCCAACGGCGCCTCGACCACTTTCAGCCGCGTATCGCCGGCCACCAGCCGCTGCGGCAGCATGGCCACCAGGTCGGAGCTGGCCAGCACCGAGGCCAGCAACATGAAGTGTGGCACCGACAACACCACCTGCCGCGCCAGCCCCTGCTCGGCCAGGGCCGCATCAGTAGGGCCGTAAAAGCCGCCGCCGTCCGGCGAAACGATCACCTGCTCCAGTGCACAGAACTGCTTGAGCGTCAGCTTGCGCTTGAGCCCGGGGTGGTCGATGCGGCCCGCCAGCACGTAGCGCTCGACGTATAACGAGCGCTGGCGCAGCTCGGGCGGCGCCTGTTCGGCAATGTGGAAGGCCATGTCGATTTCGCCCAGCTCGGCCTGGCGCACCAGTGCCGCAGGTTGCAGGTCGAGGATCGCCAGGCGGGTGGCTGGCGCGGCGCTGCGGATGCTTGCCAGGGCCGGTAGCAGCAGGGTCGAGGCGCCATAGTCGGTGGCCGCCAGGCGCCAGGTTTGGCTGGCGCTGGCGGGGTCGAAGGCTTGTGCCGGGGCGATGGCCAGGTGCAGCGCCTCCAGGGCCTGGCGCAGCGGCGTGCGCAGGGCTTCGGCGCGGGCCGTGGGGCGCATGCCCCGGGGGCCGGGCAGCAGCAATGGGTCGTCCAGCAGCTCGCGCAGGCGCGCCAGTTGCACGCTCACCGTGGGCTGGGCCAGGTGCAGGCGCTGCGCGGCGCGGGTCACGTTCAGCTCGACCAGCAGCGCATCGAGGGTCACCAGCAGGTTGAGGTCGAGGCGCCGCAGGGCATCATGCATGGCAATACCTGGTGTTCTGGATATTCATTTCTACTATACCAGCGCGCCGCGCATGATGCCCCGCATACCCCTTACGGAGCACCTGTGATGAATGTGTTGATCGTCTACGCCCACCCAGAACCGCGCTCGCTCAACGGCTCGCTGAAAGACCACGCGGTGGGGCACCTGCAACGCCAGGGCCACAGTGTGCAGGTGTCGGACCTGTATGCAATGGGCTTCAAGCCGCTGGTCGATGCCAGCGACAACACCGCCCAGCAGCCGGGCCTGCGCTTTAGTGTGTCGGAAGACTCGCAGCAGGCCTACCGCGACGGCACCCAGCGCGCCGACATCGTTGCCGAGCAAAACAAGCTGCGCTGGGCCGATGCGGTGATTCTGCAGTTCCCGCTGTGGTGGTTCGGCTTGCCGGCCATTCTCAAGGGTTGGGTCGAGCGGGTGTATGCCTACGGTTTTGCCTACGGCGTGGGCGAGCACTCCGACCAGCATTGGGGCGACCGCTACGGCGAGGGCAGCATGGCCGGCAAGCGTGCCATGTTGATGGTCACCACCGGTGGCTGGGCTTCGCACTATGCACCGCGCGGTATCAACGGCTCGCTGGAGGCGATTCTGTTCCCGATCCAGCACGGCATCCTGTTCTACCCGGGTTTCGAGGTGCTCGAACCCTACGTGCTGCACCGCACCAGCCGGGTCGACGAGGCAGGCTTCGCTGCAGCCTGCGCGGCGCTGGAGCAGCGCCTGGACGGGCTGTTCAGTGATGCGCCGATCCCGTATCGCCGGCAGAACGGCGGTGACTACCTGATCCCCGAACTCACGTTGAAACCCGAACTGGCTGCGGGGCAGGAGGGCATTGGCGTGCACCTGCGGGCCGACTAACCGCCCCGGGCCACACCTGCCTGGTCGGCGATCTCGTTCCACAGGTGCATGGCCACATAGGCCCGCCACGGCCGCCAGCTCTCGGCATGGCGCGCCTGGCTGGCCTTGCTGGCCAGCTCCGGCAGGCGCCGGGTGATGGCCTGCATCAGCACCAGGTCAGTGGCCGGCCAGGCGTCCGGGTCGCGCCAGGCGCGCATGGCCACGTACTCCACGGTCCACGGGCCGATGCCGGGCAGCGCCAGCAGTTGCCGGCGCAGCAGGCTGGTGTCGGGCTGCTCGCTGTCGATCAGCAGTTCGCCTTCGGCGACCACCCGGGCGAAGTTCTGCAGGGCGGCCACGCGTTTGGTAGGCATGCCGATCTTGTCCAGGTTGGCCTCGGCGACAGCCCGAGGGGAGGGGAAGTGCCAGGGGATGCCCAGGTGAGCAGGGGACGCAGCGGGTGTGCCGGTGCGCTCCACCAGGCGGCCGGTGATGGTGGTGGCCGCCTTGACGCTGACCTGCTGGCCGATGATGGTGCGGATCACCAGCTCAAAGCCCGACCACGCGCCCGGCACCCGCAGGCCGGGTGCTGCATGCAGCCGCTCGGCCAGCCACGGGTCCTGGCCCAGGCCGTCACGCACCGCCTCGGGGTGGGTGAGCAGGTCGAACTGCCGGGCCAGGCGCGGTTGCAGCGCGCCCAACTGGCGGCTGGCTTCGCCTTCAAGGCGCACCAGCAGGCAGTCGCGGGCCGGGTCCTTGCGCACGCTGAGCAGGCCGTCGCTGCCGGCCAGGGTCAGGGTGCGGTGGTAAACGCCGTCCAGCACCGTCTCCACTCCGCCGGTGGCGCGGCCGCCGAAAAAGCGCAGCATGCGCGCCCAGTCCAGAGGCGGGGTGAAGGGCAGTTCCAGTTCGTCTACGGGCTGGCCGGCGATGATTTTCATCAAGGTCCCTGGCGTGGGTGGTGGGCCAACAGCATGGCAGCCCCGGCGCGGTCTGTGTAGGCGCAGGCAGCGGCATTGAACTCATAACCCCACGCTGGCCCGCACCATGCCGTAGGCCTGGCGCACCAGCGGGTTGAGCGTGTTGGCCCGTACCCATAGGTGGTAGGTGACGTCTGGCAGCGGCGGCAGGCCGTCGCTCTGGCCCAGCACGCGCATGTCGGGGCCTACCATTTCCTGGCTGCGGGCGGTGATACCCAGGCCTGCACGTACCGCGGCCTTGACCCCGATCAGGTTGGACGCCAGGTACGCCTGGCGCCAGGCGATGCCGGCCTGTTCCAGGGCCTGTACCGCCAGCTTGCGGTACAGGCTGGGGTCGTCTACCAGCACCAGTGGCAGCGGCTCGCCAGGGACATGCTGGTAATGCGCGGCGCAAATCCACCATACCGGCGAGGTGCGCAGGGCAAAGCCCTCAAGGCCTGGGGCGGTGCGGGTAGAGATGACCATGTCGACCTTGCCGCGTTGCAGGTCTTCCATGAGGAACGGGCTGCGGCCAACGTCGATCTCCAGGCGCAGGTTGGGCGCCGAGCGGGCGATATGGCTGAGCAACGGCGGCAGGATGGTGTCGGCGATGTCATGGGGTGAGCCGATGCGCAACACGCCGCTCAGGCTGTCGTGGCGCAGGCCGGCCAGGGCCTCGTCGTTGAGCGCGAGCATTTGCCGGGCGTGGCGCAGCAACTGGCGGCCAGCGTCGGTCAGCGACTTGTGCCGGCCCTGCTTGCGCAGCAGCGCCACGCCCACCTGGTGTTCCAGGCGCTGCATGTGCTGGGTGACCGAAGCCTGGGTGCGGGCCAGGTGGCGGCCGGCCTCGGCAAAGCTTGCATGGTCGGCAATGGCGACAAAGGTGCGCAGCAGGTCAAGGTCCAGGGCGGGGGTGGTCATGGGGCTGGCCTGTATCTGAGGGCATTTGTAGGGGCTCGTTTATATCAGCGGAGGGTGAAAAAACATAATGGTTCGTTATGTATGTTTGGGCTTTTATCGAAGGCGCCACCATAAGTAATCAGCAAATATGGGCTTATTCTTTTTTTGATAGTCCTTCGCGCAGCCTGAGTTATAACGATAGTCAATATTTGAATTTCCCCTTGCCCCGGCAACTTCCTAGCATGCCCCCCCACTGGCCGGGTGTTCCGGCTGCCGGGATGAGGAATCACCACCATGTCGCTGTCCACCGTTGCCCGTCGCGGGCTGTTCGCATCGCTGTTGGCCACTGCCACCCTGGCCACCAGTGGCGTGGCCCAGGCTGACGCCACCCTGGACAAGATCCAGCAACGCCACAAGCTGGCGGTCGGGGTGGTGCTGTCGGGCGGCCCGTTTGGCGCCATCGACCCGGCCACCCGCCAGCCGGTCGGCTTCAGCGTCGACCTGGCCCGCGACCTGGCCCGCCAGTTGGGGGTCGAGGTTGATCTGGTGGCCGTACAGCCGGCCAACCGCGTGCAGTTTCTGCAGCAAGGCAAGGTCGACTTGCTGATCGCCAACATGGAATGGACTGCCGAGCGCGACAAGCTGCTGGGCCATGTACCCACCCCGTTCTACCGCGTCGGCGGCACCGCCGCCGTGGCCGACAGCAGCCCGGTCAAAGCCTGGGCCGACCTCAAGGGCCAGCCGGTGTGCACCAGCCAGGGCAGTAGCTACACCCAGGCGCTGGTAGGCCTGGGCGCCGATATCAAGGCCTTCAAGACCTCGGCCGAATCGCTGCTGGCCCTGCGCGGCAACAACTGCGTGGCCGCCGTGCATGACGCCACGCTGATCAACCCGCTGCTGGCCAAAGGGGGCGAGTGGAGCGGCTACCGTGCGCTCACCCCCGAGCTCAACCCGGCGCCGTCGGTGATCTGGACCCGCCTGGGCGAAACCGACACCCAACAGCGCCTGGACCCCTTCGTCAAGCAGTGGCACCGCAGCGGCTGGCTGATCGAGCGTGAGCAGGCCAACCACATCACCCCGGCTTCGCCGGCGCTGGTAGAGCTGCGCGCCAAGCTGAAAGGCGAAGGCGCCTGATGAGCGAGGCTTTGCACTGGCTGGTCGGGCAGCTCGCCCGGCTGGGCCTGGACTACAGCTTCGTGTTCGATGCCTATGCCAGCGGCAAGCTGCTGGAAGGTGCACTGACCACGCTGTGGCTGTGCCTGTGCGGTATCGCCGGCAGCCTGCTGGTGGGCGTGCTGCTGGCCGCCGCGGTGACCTGCGGGCGGCGCTGGCTGGTGTGGCCGGCACGGGCCTTCATCGAGGTGACGCGCAACACCCCGACCCTGGTGCAGCTGTACTGCGCCTTCCTGGTGCTGAACATGCTGATCAACCAGAGCCTGGGCAGCGCCAACCCCATGACGCCGTTCGCGTGGGTGGTGCTGGTGATCTCGCTGCACAAAGGGGCCTTCCACGCCGAGGCCCTGCGCGCCGGTATCGAGGCAGTGCCGGCGGTTACCCTGGAAGCCGCCAGCTCGCTGGCCTTCAGCCGCCGCCAGCAACTGCTGCAGGTGCAACTGCCACTTGCGCTGCGCTTTGCCTTGCCGGCGCTGGTCAACAACCTCATCGACCTGGTGAAGATGACCGCCGTGGCCTCGGCCATCGCCGTCAACGACATCACCTACGCCTCGATCATGATCTGGACCCAGGGCGACAACGTCGTCGAGCTGATGATTTTGATACTGGCCTTTTTCGGGCTGCTGAGCTTTGCAGTCAACTGTGCCGGCCGCGCCGTGGAAGCGCGCCTGAGGATGCCGGGCTATGGCCACTGAGAACCTCGCCACCCTGTGGCACTGGTCACCGACCCTGGGCGCAGGGCTGTTGCAGAACATCCAGATCAGCGTCGGTGCCATCGGCCTGGGCACGCTGCTGGGCTTGCTGGTGGGCGCGTTGCTGCTGTCGCCGCTGGCGCCTTTGCGGGTGCTTGCGCGGCTGTGGGTGCAGGTGTTTCGCAATGCCCCCTGGCTGGTGCTGATCTACTTTACCTCCTACGTGTTTCCCTTCGATGTGCAGGTGGCCGGCACCTGGGTGGCGTTCCCCGACTGGCTCAAGGTCACCGTGGGGCTGGCCTTGCCGGCCAGCGCCAATGTGGCCGAGATCTTCCGCGGCGCGGTGGCCTCGATCCCGGCCACCCAGTGGGAGGCGGCGCGCTCGCTGGCTTTGAGCCGCGGGCAGATTCTGCGCTCGATCATACTGGCGCAATGCCTGCGGCGCATGTTGCCGCCGTGGATGAATTTGTACGCGGTGGTGACCATGGGCACGGCGCTGGCTTCGCTGGTGGGCGTGCACGACCTGATCGACAGCGCGCAGGTGGCCGCCAATACCGTCAACCGCACCGGCTTTACCGTGCTGGTGTACTTCAGCGTGCTGGCGCTGTTCTTTGCCTATTGCTACCCGATCGCCCGCCTGACCCAACGCCTGGAGCGCCGTTATGCCTACTGAACCCCTGATCCAGCTGCGTGACGTGCACCTGGCCTTTGCCGACAACCCGGTGCTGCGTGGCATCGACCTGGACGTGCAGGCTGGCCAGGCGGTGTCGATCATCGGCCCGTCCGGCTCGGGCAAGTCGACCATCCTGCGCTGCATGACCGGCCTGTTGCGCCCCCAGCGCGGCAGCATCCGCATCGGTGACACCCAGGTCGAGCAACTGCGCGGCGAGGCCGGGTTGATCGCCCTG
This sequence comes from Pseudomonas xanthosomatis, assembly GCF_019139835.1. Taxonomy (NCBI): domain Bacteria; kingdom Pseudomonadati; phylum Pseudomonadota; class Gammaproteobacteria; order Pseudomonadales; family Pseudomonadaceae; genus Pseudomonas; species Pseudomonas xanthosomatis. The sequence continues at coordinate 3,491,290 of NZ_CP077075.1, forward strand.
CGTAAGCAGGTGGGCTTTGTGTTCCAGCAGTACAACCTGTTCCCCCACCTGAGCGTGCTCGACAACCTGCTGATTGCCCCGACCAAGGTGCTTGGCCGTAGCCGCAGCGAGGCCCGCAAGCATGCCTTGGCGCTGCTCGACAAGGTGCGCCTGGGGCACAAGGCCGCAGCCTTTCCCGGCGAGCTGTCGGGTGGGCAGCAGCAGCGCGTGGCCATTGCCCGTGCCCTGGCCATGCTCCCGCGGCTGATCCTGTTCGACGAGGTGACCTCGGCGCTGGACCCGGAGATGGTCGGCGAGGTGCTGGCGGTGATCCGCGAGCTGACCGAGGAGGGCATGACCTGCGTGCTGGTCACCCACGAGATGCGCTTTGCCGAAGAAATCAGTGACCAGGTGTATTTCACCGAACACGGCCGCATCGTCGAGCACGGCAGCGCCGGGCAGGTGTTTCGTGCCCCCAGCCACGAGCGTACCCGCGTGTTCCTCCAGCATGCGCTGGGCGAGGGCGGCCAGCGCCCCAGCCGCCCGGCGCCCGATGTATTGAGCAACCTGGGGCGCTACAGCCTCAGCGTATGACTAGCGTATCCCCAGAAGAGAGACTGACCATGCCCCAGGATTCCGTGATCCAGCCATTCCTCGCGCAAGTGCGCGCCATCCATGAGCGCGGCGTCGACCGCGCCGCCCTGCAGCAGATCGTCGCACTGCTCGAAGGCCTGGCCGAGCGCCGCGAGCTGTTCAATTTTGCGCGCTTCCCGGCGCCGGACGCCGCCACCGGCGAAACCCAGTTCCGCTACCGCCTGAACGACGACGGCGAGTCGCCGACGCTGTACGTCAACTCGCTGCTGCCAGGCAAGGCGACCCTGCCGCACAACCACGAAACCTGGGCGATCATCGTTGCCGTAGAGGGCCAGGAGCTCAACCGCGTGTACCGCCGTGATGACGACCGCCGCGACCCGGCCCGCGCCAGCCTGGCGCTGGAGCGCGAAGTGGTGGTGCAGCCGGGCACCTCGGTGGCGTTCCTTGGCGAAGACCTCCACGGCATCCGCGTTGAAGGCGACAGCCCGACCTTGCACTTTCACCTGTACGGCCGCCCCCTGGAGTCGCTGGACAACCGCTACGGGGTCAAGGACGACGGCAGCGTGGTGAACTACAACAAGTCGCAGATGGCGCCTTCTATCCCGGCCTACGGCCTCTGACCTGCATCGCCTGTGCCGGCCTCTTCGCGGGCAAGCCCGCTTCCACAAGTCACGCTCAAGGCCTGAGCAAGGCATGCCCCAAGTGGGAGCGGGCTTGCCCGCGAAGGGGGCGGCACAGGCAAAGCCTCTTCTCAACCCAGACAACGACCACGGACTGCGTCCCATGATCCCTAGCATCACCAGTGCACAGCTGCACACCTGGCTGTTCGACGGCCAGGAAATCGCCCTGTTTGACCTGCGCGAGCATGGCCAATACGGCGAGGCCCATTTGTTCTATGCCGTCAACCTGCCGTACAGCCGCCTGGAAATCGAAGCGCCGCGCCTGGCGCCGAACCCGGCAGTGCGGGTGGTGGTATATGACCAGAGCGGCGGCGAGCTGGCCCAGCGCGGTGCCCGGCGCCTGCAAGCCCTGGGCTACAGCGCCGTGCACTGGCTGCAGGGCGGCAGCCTGGGTTGGCAGGCTGCAGGGTTCGAGCTGTTCGCCGGTGTGCACCTGCCGTCCAAGGCCTTTGGCGAGCTGGTCGAGCACGCCTGCCACACCCCGCGCATCACCGCGCTGCAGCTGGCCGACTGGCAGCGCCAGGGCAAGCCGCTGGTGCTGCTGGACGGCCGGCCGCTGGATGAGTTCGCCAAGATGAACATCCCCGGCGCCAGTTGCTGCCCCAACGGCGAGCTGGGCTACCGCCTGGAAGAGCTGGTCGACGACCCGTATACCCCGGTTGTGATCAACTGCGCCGGGCGCACCCGCAGCATCATCGGTGCCCAGACGCTGATCAATCTGGGCATCGACAACCCGGTGTACGCCCTGGAAAACGGCACCCAAGGCTGGTACTTGGCAGACCTGCCCCTGGAGCACGGCGGCCAGCGCGGCTACCCGGCGCACAGCGGCAAGGCCTTGCAGCGCCAGCAGGCGCGGGCCACGGCGCTGGCTCGCAAGGCAGGCGTGCAGTGGGTGTCGGCGGCGCAGGTGCAAGCCTGGCAACAGGGCGCCCAGCGCTCGCTGTTCGTGTGTGATGTGCGTACCCCCGAGGAGTTCGCCGCCGGCAGCTTGCCCGGCGCCCAGCATTGCCCCGGTGGCCAGCTGGTCCAGGGCACCGACCTGTACATCGGCGTGCGCAAGGCGCGGGTGGTGCTGTTCGACGACGACGGCGTGCGCGCCCCGGTGACCGCCAGTTGGTTGCGCCAGATGGGGCATGAGGTGTACGTGCTTGAAGGCGGCCTGGGCAGCGGCCTGGCGTTGCCTGCCAGGCCTTCGCTGGCGCTGAGCCTGGCCGAGGCCAATGCCAGTGAACTGGAGGGGGCCTTGCTGTTGGACCTGCGCCCGAGCAGCGCCTACCGAAAACGCCACCTGCGCGGCGCGCAATGGGCCATTCGCCCGCATCTGGCCGAGCAGGTAAGTGGCCAGAGCCGGCGCCTGGTATTCATCGCCGATGACCCGCAGGTGGCGCAGCTGGCTGCCAGCGAACTGCCTGAGGCCCAGCGCCAGGCCGCGCGGTTGTTCCCCCAGGCGCTGCAGGGCGAGTGGCCGCAGGCCGAGGGCGACACTTCGCTGGCCGACGCCGAGTGCATCGACTTCCTGTTTTTCGTGCACGACCGCCACGCCGGCAACAAGGCAGCGGCACGCCAGTACCTGGCCTGGGAGACCGGCCTGATTGCGCAGATGAGCGCCGAGGAACGCGCAAGCTTCTCGCCGCTGACCCAGGCCGACCCGGTCGCCACCCGCCTGGTGCATGCCGGGCGTGGTGAGCCGGGGCAGGGCGCCCAGGCCGTCAACCCGCCGGTCAGCCGCCTGAGCACGGTACTGTTCGACAGCGTCGCCGAACTGCGCGCGGCCCGTGGCAAGCGCGACCAGCAGCGGGTGCTGAGCTACGGTGCCCGCGGCAACCCCACTGCCTTTGCCCTGGAAGACCTGGTCAGCGAGCTGGAGGGCGGCTACCGCAGCAAGTTGTTCGCCACCGGCCTGCAGGCCATTACCCAGACGTTCCTGGCCTACCTGCGCCCGGGCGACCACCTGCTGGTCAGCGATGGCGTCTACGGCCCGGTGCGGCGCCTTGCGCGGGAGCTGCTGCAGCCGTTCGGTGTGCAGGTGGAATACTTCGCCGCCGATGGCCAGGGGCTGGAAGCGGCGCTGCAGGCGAACACCCGCATGGTCTACAGCGAAAGCCCGAGTTCCTTGCTGTACGAGCTCAACGACCTGCCAGCCATGGCGGCGCTGTGCAAGCCGCGGGGCATTTTGCTGGCGGTGGACAATACCTGGGGGTCGGGCTACCTGTACCAGCCGCTGGCCCTGGGCGCGGATATTTCGGTCATGGCCTTGACCAAATACCTGGGCGGGCACAGCGACGTGATGATGGGTAGCGTGTGCACCACGCCTGAAGCCTTCGCCGCGCTGTCGCGCAGCAGTGACACCTGTGGTTGCACGGTCAGCCCGGATGATGCCTGGCTTGTGCTGCGCGGCGCCCGCAGCCTGGCCAGCCGCATGGCCGTGCACGAGCGTCAGGCGCTGGAAATCGCTACCTGGTTGCAGGGGCACCCCGGCGTGGCGCGGGTTTATCACCCAGCCTTGGCGCAGCACCCGGGGCATGGGCTGTGGCAGCGGGACTTCAAGGGCAGCAACGGGCTGGTCAGTTTCGAACTGGTCGACGCCGGCCGCTCGGAAGTGTTTGCCGACAGCCTGCGGCTGTTTGGCATCGGCGCTTCGTGGGGGGGCTATGAAAGCCTGGTGATGCTGGCCGAGCTGGGCGACCGGCAGTTCGCCAGCCCGGCGCGGGGGCCGGTGATTCGCCTGCATGTGGGGCTGGAAGAGGTCGGTTCGCTGCGCCGTGACCTGGAGCAGGCGCTGGGCTGACGGCAAGCCTGTGGGAGCCGGCCTGCCGGCTCCTGCAAGGGGCTAAAGCAAATCAGCGCTGGTAAGCCTTGCCAAAGTGCCGCTCCAGCCGCGCCTGCACCAGCTCCAGCAGAATCGACAGCAGCCAGTAGATCACCGCTGCCGTGGTCAGCATCTCCAGGTAGCGATAGCTGGAGCGCCCATAGGACTGGGCGAGGAACATCACTTCCCACACCCCCATCACCGAAATCAGCGACGAGTCCTTGAGCATCGAGATGAACTGGTTGGCGGTGGGCGGAATGATCACCCGCATGGCCTGGGGCAGCACGATGTGGCTGAAAATCTGCCGGGTGCGCATGCCCAGTGCCAGGGCCGCCTCACGCTGGCCCCGGGCGACGCCGAGGATGCCGGCTCGGAAGATCTCGCTCAGGTAGGCCCCGTAGTTGAGCGACAGGGCGATGATGCCGGCGCTGATGGCGCCCGGTACCAGGCCCAGCTGCGGCAAGCCCAGGTAGATCAGCAGTATCTGGATCAGCAGCGGCGTACCGCGAAAGAACGAGGTATAGAAGCTGGCAATACCCACCAGCACCGCACTGTTCGAGAGCCGCGCCAGGGCCGCGGCAAAGCCGAACAGCACCGACACCAGCATCGAGCACAGGCACAGGAACAGGGTCAGCGCCGCACCCTGCAAAAAGCCGTTGGGCCCAAGCTTGAACCCTGCCAGGTTGGGGAATTTTTCCAGAATGATCGCGAACTTCAAATCGAAGCTCAGGAAAAACGCCACGAACAGCGCGAACAGCGCCAGCCAGGTCAGGTACAGGCGCGTGCGAAAGCCGAACAGGCGTATGCCGGTGGCCTTGGCCACGGGCTTGGGGGCAGGTTGCAGGGCACTCATTTGCTGATATCGGCGCCGATCCACTTCTGCGAAAGCCGGGCCAGGGTGCCGTCGGCTTTCAGTTCGGCGAACACCTGGCGCACCTTGGCGTCCCACTCGGGGTCGCCTTTTTCGATGGCCACCGAGTTGGGCTCTTCATACAACGGCGCGCCGGCCAGTTTGAAGCGCTTGTCCTGGGCCAGGCGCGGCTGCGCGGTCACCAGGTTGGTGAGGATGGCGTCCAGGCGCACGCCGGCGCCCAGGCCCAGGTCCTGGAAGGCCACGTTGTCGGTGTCGTAGGGGGCGATCTGGACGAAGTCGAAGGGGTAGTCGATATGCTTGTCTTCGTCGCCTTCGATCACCAGGTTCTTGTTCAGGTAGCTCTCGTAGCTGGAGGCGCTGGTCAGGCCCACCTTGCGGCCGTCCAGGTCCTTGGCGCTGTGGATGCGCTCATCCTTGGCGTTGACCACGATCACTGCAGGCGAGGCGTAGTACTCCACGGGGAAGTCGAACACTTCGGCGCGGGCCTTGCTCGGGGTCATCGAGCAGATGCAGATGTCGTAACGCCCGCTCCAGCGGCCGGCGGCGATCACGTCCCAGGACGGGGTTTCCAGGCGCAGCTTGACGCCCAGCTTGTCGGCCACCGCCTTGGCCACGTCCACATCGAAACCGTCCAGCTGGTTCTGCTCGTTGAGGAACGAGAACGGCGGGTAGCTCTCCATCAGCACGTTGACCAGCTCTTTGCGTGACTCGACCCGGTCCAGGGTGGTACCGGCCAGGGCGTGGGAAGCGACGGTGAGCAGCACGAGACCCGCGCCGAGCAAAGAGGGTAAACGCATGAAGTTACCTGAACAGTTGGCTAAAAAAGAATTTCGCTATTTAATAGTTATAAATATTTTCATCATAATGAATTTTATTCATAAGAACCTTCCTGGAAGTTATATGAAACAGCGAGCGATGGTGGTGCTGGACGGTGGCATGGGGCGTGAGTTGCAGCGCAGTGGCGCGCCGTTTCGCCAGCCCGAGTGGTCGGCGCTGGCCTTGACCGAGGCGCCCGAGGCGGTGGTGGGGGTGCATGCAGCGTTCATCGCCGCCGGTGCCCAGGTGATTACCAGCAACAGCTATGCGGTGGTGCCGTTCCATATCGGCGAAGCGCGCTTTGCCGAAGAAGGCCAGCAACTGGCCGAGGTGGCCGGGCAACTGGCGCGCCGCGCTGCCGATGCCAGCGCGCAGCCGGTGCAAGTGGCCGGTTCGCTGCCGCCGCTGTTCGGCTCCTACCGCCCTGACCTGTTCCAGCCCGAGCGGGTCGCCGAAGTGCTGACGCCGCTGCTGCAAGGCCTGGCGCCGCATGTCGACCTGTGGTTGGCCGAAACGCAAAGCTCGATTGCCGAAGTACGCGCGATCCACGCCCACTTGCCTGGGGACGGCAAGCCGTTCTGGGTGTCGTTCACCCTGCAGGATGAAGACGTCGACCAGACCCCGCGCTTGCGCTCGGGCGAGCCGGTGGCCGAAGCCATCGCTGCTGTGGCCGGGCTGGAGGTGGCAGCGGTGCTGTTCAATTGCAGCCAGCCCGAGGTGATCGGGGCGGCAGTGGATGTGGCGCGTGGGGTGATCGAGGCGCAGGGTGCCGATATCGCCATCGGTGCCTACGCCAATGCGTTCCCGCCGCAACCGAAGGAAGCCACCGCCAACGATGGCCTGGACGAGTTGCGCGAAGACCTCGACCCGCCGGGCTACCTGGCCTGGGCCCAGGACTGGCGCCAGCGCGGTGCAAGCCTGGTCGGCGGCTGCTGCGGCATCGGCCCGGAGCACATTGCCGAGCTCAAGCGCAAGCTTGGGTAAGTGCCTGCCGGCCAGCATTTGCACTGGCTGCAACGGCCTCATCGCGGGCAAGCCCGCTCCCACAGGTGCGGCGCCGGTTCCGGGCTTTGTGTAGGAGCCGGCGCAGCCGGCCAGGTTTGCGCGGGCTGTGCTGGCCTTATCGCGGGCAAGCCCGCATCTACAGGGACGGCGCCGGTTGCGGGTTTTGTGTAGCCGGCTTGCCGGCGATAAGGCCGGCCCAGCCAGCACAAGGCAGTTGCCCCCACGTAGGCCTGCGCCTCGGCGATGCTGGTGAACGAAACCGCATGGCCATCCATGATGACCTTGCAACCGGCGCCTTGCTCGTCTTGCTGGATATCGGCCTTTATCGTGCCTGTTCCCAGGTGTTGTTATCGGTGCGCGCAGGCTAGCGTGCCGCGCACCTTTGTAAAATGCACAAAACCGCTCTGTTTCGGTGCTTTCATGCGCCATGAATGCCTGCGGGTTCGTCAATCGTCGCCGGCAATGGCAAGATGGCGCCCGTTTTGACTTGTAGACGGACGCTCAGCCAAGGATTGCACATGCCAGGTAACCGCGGTTTCACCGCCAACGACATCGCCAACGCCATGAAAGCCAAGGCACAGGAGGCTTTCGGCGAAAGCTTCAGCTCACCCTTTAGCGTCGATGCGATCGAGCAGCATCGCGCCGAGGTCAGCTTTACCGTCAGCGTTGACTATTCGTTCGACTACCAGAGCCGCGCCGTCAGCAAGGCCACCGGGCCCTTGTACGACAGGGCGCATATCCGCACCGTGCTCGACCAGCGCCAGGGGCAGCTGCTGCAAGCCCCGGGTTACCTGCGCGAGCACACCCAGAATTACCTGCGCGAGCATGTGGGTGGCTACCGTGAACCTGGGAAATTCCGGGTGCTCAGCGACCGCCAGGTTTACTGCAGCGTGGAAGACTGCCAGGGCTGCCAGGCCCAGGGCCGCGTCAAGTGCAACCGTTGCCATGGCAGCGGGCACAACACCTGCCATATGTGCCACACCAGTGGGCGGGTGACCTGTGACGGTTGCGGCGGCATGCGCAGGCACCCCTACGGTTGCTCGCGGTGTGGCAATGCGGGCAAGGTGATCTGCCACACCTGCCATGGCGGTGGCAGGCTGGTGTGCCACGCGTGCCGTAACGGCCAGGTCACCTGCCAGTCGTGCAACGGCGCCTGCCAGTTGATCTACGAATATCGCCTGCAAGCCTGGGCCGGCACCGCCGTACACTACACCTGGGGGGCGGCCAGCGCAGGCTGGATGCTGCCGGCGATGAACGAGGCCATGCACACCCCGGAGCGCCACAGCGTGTTCAGCGTGGACCACATCGAGCTGCACAGCGACGACCCGAACGTATTCGTCGCCAGCGGCCACGTGGACGCCGCCCAGGCCGCGGTGAGCTACCAACAGGCCAGCGGCACCTGCCGCTTCATCGGCGCGCAGCTGCAGGCGGTATTTCTCGATGGCGTGCTCAGCGGCGGCTTCAAAAAGGCGGTCGAAGGGGTCAAGGACCACCAGAACATCCATCAGGTCAACCAGGCCTCCAGCAGCAAGATCGCCCGCCAGTTGATCAGCGAGATGAACCAGCAGTCGGACGTTGCCCATACCACGCCGGTGCGCAAGGGCATCATCAGCGCGGCCGATGCCCAGGCCTTCTTGCAGTCACGCCACCACACGCTGCAGTACATCCTCGCCACGCGCCACCAGTTCCGCTGGGGTGCGGTGTTCGCTTTCGCCTGCTCTCTGACCGGCATGCTCACGGTGCTCTACGGCCTGATGAGCCTGTTCAGCGCGCAGATCCCCAATGCCATGGATGGCAACAAAGGCTACCTCGGCCTGTTCGCCCTGGCGCACAACCCAGGCTCGGTGCTGGCGGCCTTCACCCAGCCGCTGGCCAATCTGCTGGACAGCACTTTTGCCAAGGGCAATTACTGGCAGTTGCTGTGTTGGCTGTTGAGCGCACTGCTGTTCAACCGCTGCTTCTTGCCGCGCCTTGCGCCCAGGCTGTGGGGCTGGGCCGAGGGCAACCTGCTGCGCGGTGTGCTGCTGAGCGTGCCGGGCATCGTGCTGTTGGGCCTGGTAATGGCCATGCACCCCTCGGGGCATGTGCTGATGCAGCTCAGCGAGTTTTTCCCGAATTCGCAGATCAGCGGCGGCCTGGGGCGCATGTGGCAGTGGGGGCTGACCTATGTGCCGCAGATCTTCGTGCTGGCCATGGCGATTGCGCTGGTGCGCTACAAGGCTGCCGGGGTGCACTGGGGGCAGCGCATGTTGCGCTTGTTGCTGCAGACGCGGGATGTGTCGGGGTATCAGTCGCGGCTGCGCTGAGGTTGGTGTGGGCTTCGTTGCTGGCAGGTCGGCAATTTTGTTGAACCTGCACGCCACCGCATGGCAGTGCTCTTCGGGACTTCACAGCACCTGCGGCGTGACAGCCCCCAAGCGGCAAGGGGCCGCTTTGCTCCTACAGATTTGAGCTCTGCAGGCCTGTGCCGGGTGCTTTACCATGACGGGGTTATCGACACTGCCTTCCGGAGCCTTGCAATGAGCCACACCGCCTTCCGTCAACCTGTCATCCAGGATGCCGAGCGCTGCTACGAAATCGAAATCGGTGCCTATGAAGGCGACGAGGCCGCAACGCTTGAAAAGATCCGCACCCGCATCAGCCAGTACCCGCAAGGTTTTCTGCTGCTGGAAGACCAGGCTGGCATCGTCGGGTTCATCAACAGTGGCTGTGCCCATGACGTGGTGATGTCCGACGAGGCGTTCAAGGAACTGGTCGGCCATGACCCGGCAGCGCCCAACGTGGTGATCATGTCGGTGGTGGTGGACCCGGCGCAGCAGGGCAAGGGCCACGCCCGGCGGCTGATGGACGAATTCATCGCGCGTATGCAAGCCCAGGGCAAGCGCACCATCCACCTGATGTGCAAGGAGCAGCACGTGGAGCTGTACCGCAAGATGGGCTACCAGTACGTGCGGCCATCGCCCTCGGACCACGGCGGCATGGCCTGGCATGAAATGGTCATGGCGCTCTGAGCCTGTGCTGACGCCATCGCGGCCACCGCGATGGCGTCCTGGTTTTCACACCCCGCGAGTACCTCCCACCACCGGCTTTCAAGGCCGAAACCCGCCGACAAACAGCCCTTCCATCAGCCCCTCTGGCAGCTAGTATCAGCCATTCTGATACTGTCAATGCACATGCTGTTTTGCTGATTCTGCAGCCGTACACTCCCTCGCAACCGGCCACCCGAGCCGGCCCACAACTACAAAAATGCAAGTGGAGACACGAATGAGTAGTCCAGTTTCGTTCGAAGACCTCCCCCTGAGCCGCTTCCATGTCCGGACGGTGTTCAGCGGTACAGGCGGTCAATTCAGTGACGGATTCGTGCTAGGGATTATCGGCATCGCGGTCAGCATGGCGGCGGGGCCGTTGCAATTGAATGCGCTATGGATGGGCTTGCTCGGCGCGGCGTCGCTGGCCGGGCTGTTTCTCGGCAGCCTGTTCGCAGGGCCGTTGGCTGACAAGTTCGGCCGGCGCACCATCTTTGCCTGGGACATGCTGCTGTTTGCGGTGATCTCGGCGTCGCAGTTCTTCGTAACCTCACCTGAGCAATTGCTGGTTTTGCGCCTGCTATTGGGCCTTGTGCTGGGTTTTGACTATGTGGTGAGCAAGTCGCTAGTCACCGAGTTCGCCCCGAGGCGTTATCGCGGGCGCCTGCTCAGCGTGCTGGCAGCAGCTTGGGCTGCGGGTTACGTGGCAGCCTACCTGGTGGGCTTTGCCATCCGTGACATCGGCCCGGACGCCTGGCGCCTGATGCTGGCCCTGAGTGGCGTGCCGGCGTTGTTGATCCTGCCGCTGCGCCTGGGCGTGCCGGAGTCGCCGATCTGGCTGGCGGCCCGTGGCCGCACTGAAGAAGCGCTGGCCATCGTGCGTGACAAGTTCGGCCCCCATGTGACCTTGCCGGTGACGCCCGCCACCGTGCAAAAACGCGGTGGTTTCCGTGAGCTGATGAGCAAGCGCTGGCGGCGCAACACCTTGGTTGGCTGTGTGTTCTACACCTGCCAGGTGATCCCGTTCTTTGCACTGGGCACCTTCTCGCCACGGGTACTGGAAGCGCTGAACGTGCAGGACAAGTTCGTCGGCGGCCTGGTGTACAACGTGCTGCTGATGTTGGGCGCGCTGCTGGGCCTGCTGATCATCGACCGCATTTCGCGCCGCAGCTTCCTGGTCGGCACCTTTTACCTGAGCGCCGTGGGCCTGGCCGCCCTGGCCTGGGCTGGCTTCGGGCCGCTGGGCACCATCATCGCCTTCGGCTTCTTTGCCTGTGTGCTGGCAGCGGCGGTGAACCTTGAGTTCGTCTACCCCGGCGAGCTGTTCCCCACCCACCTTCGGGCCTCGGGCATCGGCATGGCGGTGGCTGCCAGCCGTTTCGGCTCGGCGTTTGCCACCTTCCTGCTGCCGATTGCCGTGCAGCACCTGGGCGTGCATACCGCCCTGGGCGTATGCGTCGGCGTGCTGGTGTTCGGCGGCGTGTTCTGCCACCTGTTCGCCCCGGAAACCAGCCAGGAGCAGCTTGGCGCCGTCAGCCCCGAGGCGCAGGCGCAGGCTGGCGCCGATGAGCGGCCGGCCAACGCCCACTGAACCTGAGCAAACAGGGAGAGCACGCCCATGCCCAACCACCGATTGATCGACATGCACGCGGTACAGGTGTTCATCGCCGTGGCCGAGGAGGGCAGCATGTCGGGTGCGGCCAACCGCATGGGCATCTCGCAGTCCGGGGTGTCGCAGCTGGTGCGCCAGCTGGAGGACGAACTGGGGGTGGTGCTGGTGGACCGCACCACCCGGCCGCTGACGCTGACGCCGTTCGGCCTGGCCCTGCGCAACCGCGGCGCGCTGCTCAGCGAGGAGTTGTTCAACCTCAAGGCCCAGGTGCTGGATGCCGGGCGCGGGGTCAAGCCCGACCTGCGCCTGGGCCTGGTGGACTCGTTCGCCGCCACCTGCGGCTCGGCGCTGACCCGGCAACTGCTGGGGCAGGTGGCGCAGCTGTCGGTGCGCACCGGCCTGAGCCCGCAGCAGGGCGAATCGCTGTTGCGCCGCGACCTGGACCTGATCGTTACCAGCGACCCGCTGGTGGATGCCAACGACATGATCCGCTACCGGCTGTTCACCGAGCGCTATTTGGTGATCACCCCCAAGGCCCTGGGCAAGACCTTGGCCAGCCTCGACGACATCCGCGCCCTGGCCAACGTGCTGCCGGTGGTGCGCTTCAACCGTACCTCGCAGGTGGGCCTGCAGATCGAGCGCCATTTGCGTGGCCTCAACGTGCGCGTGCCCAACCGCCTGGAGCTGGACAACGCCGATGCCCTGACCGCCATGGTCGCCGAGGGCATCGGCTGGGCGGTGACCAGCCCGATGTGTTTTCTCCAGGCCTTGCCCTGGGTCGACAACGTCACCGCCCACCTGGCCCCTGAGCTGAGCCTGGAACGCTCGCTGTACCTGGTGGCCCGGCGCAACGAATACAGCGCCTTCTTTGCAGATGCCTGCGAGTCGGCGCGTGCCGTCATCCTCGATTCCTTCCTGCCGCGCCTGAAGGCGCTGGGCAAGGGGGTCGAGGCTCTAGTGAATTTCGATGAGGGAAATACCCGTGAGTACTTTTGACCGTGTCGACGTGCGCGTCGAGCAAGACTACGTGGGCGATGTGCAGATCCCGGCTGGCAAGCTGTACGGGGTCAACAGCGTGCGCGGCTTCGACAACCTGAGCATCTCGCCGCTGAGCGTGGCCCATTACCCGGCGTTTCGCGATGCCTTCGCCCAGTGCAAGTGGGCCGCAGCGCTGGCCAACCTTGACTGCGGGGTGCTGCAGGGCGCCCAGGCCGAGGCCATTGCCCTGGCCTGCCAGTCGTTGATGGCGGGCGAATGCGATGACTCGTTGATTGTCGACCTGCTGGAAGGCTCCGGCGGCACCTCGACCAACATGAACTTCAATGAAGTGATCGCTAACCGCGCCCAGCAGTTGCTCGGCCATGCCGCTGGCAGCTACGCGGTGGTGCACCCCAACGACCATGTGAACATTTCGCAGTCGACCAACGACGTGTACCCGGCGGCGCTGAAAATCGCCACCCACGCCATGCTGGCCGGGCTGATCGAGCAGGTGCGCCTGCTGGCCGAGGTGTTCCAGGCCAAGGCAGTGCAGTTTGCCGATGTGCTGCACCTGGGCCGCACCTGCCTGCAGGATGCCCAGCCGATGCGCCTGGGGCAGCTGTTCTCGGGCTATGCCTCGCTGACCGTGCGCCTGGCCGACGAGCTGGTGGCGGTGCGCGACAAGCTGCGCACCTTGCCGCTGGGCGGTACCGCCATCGGCACCGGCTTCGGCGCCCCGGCCGCTTACCGAGCGGCGGTGTACCAGCACCTGGGCCGTATCACCCAGGTGGACTACCTGGCCCCGGCCAACCCGTTCGATGCCATGCAGAACATGGACGTGTTCGCCCGGGTTTCCGGTGAGCTGCGCGCCTGCTCGGCGTCGCTGGCCAAGATTGCCGCCGACCTGACCAAGCTGTCTTCAGGCCCGGTGGCGGGTTTGGGCGAGATCAAGCTGCCCGAGGCCCAGGCCGGCTCGTCGATCATGCCCGGCAAGGTCAACCCGGTGCTGCCGATGGCGATGATCCAGCTGAGTTTCGCGGTGATCGGCAACGATGTGGCGGTGGCCCAGGCAGTGCAGTACGGCGAGCTTGAGATCAATCACTTCGAGCCGGTGGTGGCCTCGCGGGTGTTCGACAGCATCACCTTGCTGACTCAGGGCATTCAGCGGTTCCGTGAGAAATGCGTGGCCGGCATCCAGGCGGATGAGGCGCGCAACCTGGCGCACCTGACCGACTCCATGGCCGTGGCCACTGCGCTGGTGCCGCGCCTGGGCTATGCCCAGGTGAGCAAGCTGGCGCGCCAGTCGGTGAACGAAGGCCGTTCGCTGCTGGCGATCATGGCCGAGTCGGGGGTGATGACCGAGGCCGAGGCGATGGCCGCGATCGAGAAGGCGTCCTACCCGGTGTTCGAGGGGCATTGAGCTTGCACGGCCCTTTTTACACGGCCCCTGTAGGAGCGGCCTCGTGCCGCGAAAGGGCTGCGTAGCAGCCCCAGGATTGCAGCGCTAATGCCGAAATCGCCGGGGCCGCTATGCGGCCCTTTCGCGGCACAAGGCCGCTCCTACAAGGGCCACGGTAAGGGGGCTATGCCGCACTCGCCGCCAGGCGATTGCTGACGCTGCGCCCCAGCACCAGCACGGTGACGAAGCCGCAACCTACCAGCGCCGTGGCCAGGCTCAGCAGCACGGCGCTGCCCATCTGGTCGACGATGCGCCCGCCGAAGAACGAGCCCAGGGCGATGATCACCTGGAACATCGCCACGAACAGTGGCATGCCGCGTTCCACGTCCTTGGGCGCCACCACGAACATCCAGATGCTGGCGCAAGCCGGGAAGGCGCCGAAGGCGAAGCCCCACAGGGCGATCAGCATCGCAGCGCCGGTCAGGTGGGTGGCGAAGTAAGGGAACAGCGCGGTGCTGATGGCAATCATCAGCGCCACCAGCAGCAAGGTGTAACGCACGCTCTGGTTGGCGGCAAAGCCCGCGAACACGTTACCCAGCACCCCGGCCACCCCGTACAGCAGCAACAGCGAGCCGATGGTCGGGCCATCGAAGCCGGCGCTTTGCTTGAAGAACGGCGCCACATAGGTGTAAGCGGCAAAGTGCGCAAGGCCGATCAGCAGCACGGCAACCAGGCCGACCCGCGCCTGCGGGTTGATGAACAGCGCCGGCAGGTCGCTGATGCGAATGGCCTTGTCCGGGTTCAGTCTTGGCAGCAACAGCACTTGCGCCAGCAACACCGGCACGCCCAGCAGGGCGGTGACCAAAAAGGTCATGCGCCAGCCCATCAGGCCGCTCAGCCAGGTGCCGACCGGCACACCAAGCACTGTGGCCAGGGTCACGCCGACCATGATGATCGAAGTGGCCTGGGCCACGCCCACGCCCTTGGGCGCCAGCCGGCCACTCAAGGCGATGGCGGTGGCCCAGAAGCCGCCGATGCTCACCCCTAGCAGCACGCGGCCGAACAGCAGCAGGCCGAAGTCGGTGGCGTAGGCCACCACGGCGTTGGCGGCGATCATGATCAGGGTCAGGCCGATCAGCAGGTAGCGCCGGTCCATTGCACCGATGCCCACCGACAGCAACGGCGCGGCGAGGGCGGCCATGATGCCGGGCAGGGTGACCATCAGCCCGGCGTGGCCGGCGCTGATGCCCAGGTCGCTGGCGACGTCATTGAGCACGCCCACCGGGAGGAATTCGCTGGTCACCAGGGCGAAGGCGCCCACCGCGACCGAGAGGATCGCCAACCATTGCTGGAGGACGCTTTGCTGGTTGTGTTCGGGGACGCCCTGGGCGGGCTGGTTGGGGTTTGGCATGGAGTGGGTTCCAAAGGGGATGGCGCCTGGGGCAGGCGAAGGGTAGGGGAAAATTGAAGGCGATTATAAAAGCGGGTCGGGCCGGCCCGATAAGCGAGCGGCTTGATAGTAATCATCAGTGGGATCGATGAAAGGCTGGTGGCAGAGCGGTTGTACGTTTGGAGCGCGGGAGCGGGGGCGTGGTGGGGGCTGTACCGGCCTCACCGCCGGCAAGCCGGCTCCTACAAGGTTGCGTTACCCCCGTAGGAGATCACCCAGCCCTTCGGGCTGCGCTGTCGCGCAGAGCACTGGGCACGAGCCCGCCGTGGACCCTGTGGGAGCGGGCTTGCCCGCGAACACCGGCGAAGCCGGTGCCATACACCGCGTCGCCTGTGTTCGCGGGCAAGCC
Organism: Pseudomonas xanthosomatis; assembly: GCF_019139835.1. NCBI lineage: Bacteria > Pseudomonadati > Pseudomonadota > Gammaproteobacteria > Pseudomonadales > Pseudomonadaceae > Pseudomonas > Pseudomonas xanthosomatis. The sequence continues at coordinate 3,506,861 of NZ_CP077075.1, forward strand.
CCCTCCTACATTTCCCTGCTAAATCAATGATTTATGTGTAGTTCTATGAGAGCCGGCTTGCCGGCGATGAGGCCAGTACGGTCAGTACAAGACCTTTGCTATTCAGCCCGCCTGGCGGTCGCTGCTGCCGATGCTCCCCCGGCGAATGCACCAGGCGCCCCAAGCCAGGCCAAGGCTGGCGGCAACCACCGAGGCGCACAGCACGCCGAGTTTGGCTGCGCCCAATGCTGCAGCGTCGGTGAAGGCCAGGTTGGCGATGAAGATCGACATGGTGAAGCCGATACCGGCCAGCAGCCCGATCAGCAGAATGCCGCGCCAGTTGACCCCGGCAGGCAGCGTGCACCAGCCCAGGCGCACCATCAGCCAGCTGACGCTGAAGATGCCCAGGGGCTTGCCCACCACCAGTGCCAGCATGACTGCGAGCATGACCCACTGCGGCGCGCCGCTGCCCAGATCGACCCCCGACAGGCTCACGCCGGCGTTGGCCAGGGCGAACAGCGGCATGATGCCAAAGGCTACCCACGGGTGCAGGGTGCCTTGCATGCGCACCACCGGTGGCAGCAGTTCACGCTGGGCCAGGCGCAGGCGCTTGAGCGGGTCGAGCAGCTCGCTGGCATCGCGATCGGCTTTGGCCCGGCCCAGCAGTTCGTCGGTGAAGCGGCCGATCGCCTCCAGTGGGCGCTCGCGCATGGGCATGGCGGTTACCGGGGTCATCAAGCCCAGCACCACGCCAGCCAGCGTCGGGTGGGCGCCGGTCATCAACACCCCAAGCCAGGTGATGGCGCCGGGGATGATGTAGGCGTAGGCCGAGCCGATACCGATTTTCTGCAGCCCGACCACCATCAGCAGGCCGATGGCGGCAACGCCGAAACCGCTGTAGTCCAGGCCGCCGGAATAGAAGAACGCGATGATCAGCACCGCGATGATGTCGTCGATGATCGCCAGGGCCAGCAGGAACACCCGCACGTTGGACGGGATCGACTTGCCCAGCAGGGCCAGCACGCCGACCGCGAAGGCGATGTCGGTGGCGGTGGGCACGGCCCAGCCGCGCTCTTCTGGCGGTGCGTGGTTGAAGATCAGGTAGACCAGCGCCGGCACTGCCACGCCACCGATGGCTGCGGCCATGGGCAGGGTGGCCTGGCGCAGGCTGGCCAGGGCGCCTTCATGAATTTCGCGGCGGATTTCCATGCCCACCACCAGGAAGAAGATGGTCATCAGGCCATCGTTGATCCAGAAGTGCAGGGATTGTGCATATACCAGCGAACCCACACCCAGGGTGATCGGGGTGTGCCACAGGGCTTCGTAGTGTTCGGCGGCCGAGGAGTTGGCCCAGATCAGTGCGGCGATGGCCGCGACCAGCAGCACGACACCGCTGACCGCCTCGATGTGCACGAAGCGCTCGAGGCTGGCGAAGGCGCGCTGGGCCAGCTGTTGGGCGCGAGGCAAGTGTGGTTTTTGCATAGGCGCAAGTACTCCCGCTAGGCGGCCCGACCTGCGCTGATATTTAACCTGCTTCACTGCACCTTGCAGCTAGCACCCGGCGGCGATTGTACAGAAACTGCCGGTACAGTTGTACCCCGGGTGGCTGCGGCGGCCTTCAGCAGTAGGGTGGCGCCGGCAGTTCGGCCAGCAGTATCTTCAAGCCGTCACTCCACTGCCGGCGGATCTGCTGGTAGTAGGCATCGTCCTGGTTGATGCGCTGGCGCGCCGGGGCTTCGAGGCTGTCCTTGCGGTACACCAGCAAATCCAGCGGCATGCCCACCGACAGGTTGCTGCGAATGGTCGAGTCGAACGAAATCAGCCCGCAGCGCAGCGCTTGGTCGAGGGGTGTGTGGTAGGCCAGGTTGCGGTCGAGGATCGGCCGGCCGTATTTGCTTTCGCCCAGTTGCAGGAACGGGGTGTCGGGGGTGGCCTGGAAGAAGTTGCCCTGTGCATAGACGTTGTAGATGCCCATGGGCTCGCCGGCCACCTGGCCGCCGACGATGAACGAGCAACTGAGGTCGATGCCGGCGGTGAGCTTGCTGCGATCGCGGGCGACCACCTCGCGCAGGGTGGCGGCGACCAGCACCGTGGCATCGTAGAGCGTGGCGACATTGAGCAGGTGCGGCCCGTCACCTTGAGTGCGCTGGCGCAGCAGGTTCACCACCGACTGCGAGGTGGCCAGGTTGCCGGCGGTCTGCAGCACCAGCAGGCGTTCGCCCGGCACGCTGAACACGAACAGCTTGGCGAAAGTGGAGATCTGGTCGATGCCGGCATTGGTGCGTGAGTCACTGATGAAGACAAGCCCGTCCGCCAGGTGCATGGCGACACAGTAGGTCATGCTGTTTCCCTTGTTTGCGTTGTGGAATGGCCCCGGCGCACGAGCGCGCCGGGGCAGGCTGGCGCTTACTGGCGATGCACGTGGACACTGGCCTGCATCGACTCGGTGCCGCCACCGCGGCGTACGCCCCGCACCGGGCAGGCGTCGAGGTAGTCCAGGCCGATGGCAAGCTTGAGGTGGCGCTCTGGCCGGGTCAGGCGGTTGGTGATGTCGAAGCTGTACCAGGCCTGGTCGACCCAGGCTTCGGCCCAGGCGTGGCTGGCCAGGTGCTGCTCGTCCTCGGTGCACAGGTAGCCGGATACATAACGTGCCGGCACCCCCAGGCTGCGGGCGCAGGCGAGAAACGCGTGGGTGTGGTCCTGGCATACGCCGGCCGCACCGCTGAACGCCTCGCTGGCGGTGGTGCCCACCGAGGTCGCCCCCGGGCTGTAGGGCATGTGCTCGGCCAGGCCTTGCATCAACCCGATCAGCGCTGCCCGGTCGCGGTGCTCGCCGCAGTGGCGGGCGGCAAAGGCGCGCAGCGCGTCATCGGCCTGGGTCAGCTGGCTGCTGCGCAGGAACGGCAGCGGTGACTGGCTTTCGGCTTCGTGCTCGCAGTCCGGGTCGATCTCTACCTGGCCGCTGGCGGTGAGCGCCAGGTGGCCGTGGGGTTTGTCCAGGGTCAGCACATGCAGGATGTTGCCGTAAGGGTCGATCTGCGCCTTGACCTTGCACGGCAGCTCCAGTTGCCAGGCATCGATGCGCTGGCGCTGGCTGCTGCGCGGGGTCAGGCGCAGGAACTGGATGCTGTTGCACACATCGCTTGCGTAGCTGTAGGTGGTGTCGTGGCGGATTGACAGTTTCATACGACCTCCAGGTAGGAGTGGTGCACGGCCTGGCCGAGCTGGTTGATGCGGCCGATGAAGTCGGTGAGCCACGGGTGCAGGCCGGCTTCGAGGATTTCGTCGATGGCGGTATAGCGCAGCCGGGCGTTGAGTTCGGCTGCCATGCGTTGGGCAGCGCGCCCGCTGCTGCCGGGCAGGCTGGCGAGTATCTGGTCGAGTTCCTCGATGCAGGCATGCAGCGAGCGCGGTACGTCGACCCGCAGCAGCAACAGTTCGGACACCGGGCGGGCACTGGGCGCGGCGCGGTAGATTTCGTTGAAGGCCTCGTAGGCGGTCAGTGCACGCAGCAGGGCGCTCCATTGGTAGTAGCCGCGGGCTGAGTCGTCGCTGACCTCTTCGGAGGCCTCGCCGAACATTTCGTAGCGTGCATCGAGCAGGCGCAAGGTGTTGTCGGCGCGTTCCAGGAAGGTACCCAGGCGAATGAAACTGTAGGCATCGTTACGCATGATGGTGCCGGAGGTGGCGCCGCGGAACAGGTGCGAGCGCTCCTTGACCCACTCGCAGAACTGGCTGATGCCGTAGCGGCCCAGGCCGTTGCCGGCGATGTTGCGCATCTCGATCCAGGTGGCGTTGATGTTCTCCCACATGTCGGCGGTGATCCGCCCGCGCACGGCGTGGGCGTTGGTCCTGGCCGCCTGCAGGCAGCAATAGATGCTGCTGGGGTTGCTGGCATCGAGGGCGAAGAAGTGCAGCATGCGCTCGCTGTCGAGCTCGGTGTGGCGCTGGCGGTAGTCGTCCAGGGTGCCGGAGGCCAGCAGCGCCATGGCCAGCTCGGCATGGCCTTCGCTGCGCCCGGCCTGGGGCATCAGCGACAGCGAGTAGCTGACCTCGAGCATGCGCGCGAGGTTCTCGGCGCGCTCCAGGTAGCGGGACATCCAGTACAGGTTGGAAGCAGTCGTCGAAAGCATGGGTTCAGTCCTCCACCACCCAGGTATCCTTGGTGCCGCCGCCCTGGGACGAGTTGACCACCAGCGAGCCTTCCTTCAGCGCCACGCGGGTCAGGCCGCCGGGCACCAGGCGGGTTTCGCTGCCAGACAGCACGAACGGGCGCAGGTCGATGTGACGCGGCGCGATGCCGTTGTCGACAAAGGTCGGGCAGGTCGACAGGCACAGGGTGGGCTGGGCGATGTAGGCGTGCGGGCGGGCCTTGATGCGTGCGCGAAAGTCTTCGATCTGGGCCTGGGTCGAGGCCGGCCCGACCAGCATGCCGTAACCGCCGGATCCCTGGGTTTCCTTGACCACCAGCTCAGGCAGGTGGGCCAGCACGTGGGACAGCTCGGCCGGCTTGCGGCACTGCCAGGTGGGCACGTTGTTGAGGATCGGCGCCTCGCCCAGGTAAAAGCGGATCATCTCGTCGACATAGGGGTAGATCGACTTGTCGTCGGCAACGCCGGTACCCACCGCGTTGGCCAGCACCACGTTGCCGGCGCGGTATACCGAGATCAGCCCGGGCACGCCAAGCATCGAGTCGGGGTTGAACGACAGCGGGTCGAGGTAGTCGTCGTCCAGCCGGCGGTAGATCACGTCCACCTGCTGCGGGCCGGCGGTGGTGCGCATGTACAGATGCTCGTCGCGCACGAACAGGTCGGCGCCCTCGACCAGCTCGATGCCCATTTCCCGGGCCAGGAAGGCGTGTTCGAAATAGGCACTGTTGAACCGCCCGGGGGTCAGCAGCACGGCGGTGGGGTTGTCCAGCGGGCTGGCGCTCTTGAGGGTGTCCAGCAGCAGGTTGGGGTAGTGGTCGATGGGCGCGATGCGCTGGGCGGCAAACAGCTCGGGGAACAGGCGCATCATCATCTTGCGGTCTTCGAGCATGTAGCTCACCCCGCTGGGGGTACGCAGGTTGTCCTCGAGCACGAAGTAGCTGCCGTCGCCGTCACGCACCAGGTCGACCCCGGCAATATGGGCGTACAGGTTGCGGTGCAGGTCCAGGCCCTGCATGGCGATCTGGTAGCCCTCGTTGGCCAGCACCTGTTCCGGCGGGATGATCCCGGCCTTGAGGATGCGCTGGTCGTGGTAGATGTCCTCAAGGAACAGGTTCAGTGCCTGCACCCGCTGGATGCAGCCGCGCTCGACCGTGCGCCATTCGCTGGCGCGGATGCTGCGCGGAATGATGTCGAAGGGAATCAGGCGTTCGGTGTCCTGCTGGTCGCCGTACAGGGTGAAGGTGATGCCGGCACGGTGGAACAACAGGTCGGCCTCGCGCCGACGCTGTTCCAGCAGCTCCAGCGGGGTGTTCGCCAGCCAGCGGGCGAACTCCTGGTAATGCGGGCGGCAACTTCCGTTGGCCTCGTACATCTCATTGAAAAAAGCCCGGGACATTCCCACTCCTTGCCACCGTTACCGGCAGCTTCATTGCGGTTCATCTGCGTTTTTCAGGGTGCGGCCTTGCTGGGGTCAGTGGGCGCTGGGTCTGGGGGCCTCGGTTGCAGTCGACTGGCGGTGGGGTGTGAAGGGAGCGTTGCAATGAAAGTGCCGGAAACGCCGTGCAGGCCGGCAATGCGGGGGAGAAGGCCGGCAAGCCGCGTGGGTGAGCGGTTGTTGCGCAGGCATTGCAGAGGGTGAAGGCTGGCGGGCGTGCATCAAAAAGGCGCGTTGTGCAGCGGGCGTCAGGTATTGAACCGAATTGGGGCATGGGGTGAGTTGCGCTGTACCTGCAGGAGATCACCCAGCCCTTCGGGCTGCGCTGTCGCGCAGAGAACTAGTCTCGCAGATGCACCGCGCCCCCCTGTGGGAAGCGGCCTTGTGTCGCGATGGGCTGCGCAGCAGCCCCGGCAATTTTGCATGAGGCCGAGGCCTTGGGGCCGCTTCGCGCCCCATCGAGACACAAGGCCGCTTCCCACAGAGACCGTGTTAAATCAATGAGTTGTAGTTTGTTCTATGAGAGCCGGTTTGCCGGCGATAGGGCCGGGCCTGCAAAGTGCATCGCCTGGCACCGGCCATGCCGGTGTTCGCGGGCAAGCCCGCTCCCACAGGGAGGGGGGACTATTTCAGCCCTGGGCTGCGCTCACCTTGGCGCCGCGGGTGTTGACGTACAGCGCATACACTGAGCGCGAGCTGGCCATGAACAGGCGGTTGCCCTTGGCGCCGCCGAAGCACAGGTTGGCGCAGCGCTCCGGCAGGTGGATATGGCCGATGGCCTGGCCTTGGGGGTTGAATACCCGTACGCCGTCCAGTTGCTCAGGGTTGGCTTCCTTCACCCCGGGGCTGCCCCAGCCGCACCACAGGTTGCCGTCTTCATCGCATTTCATGCCGTCCAGCGCGCCGTAGCCGGTGCCTTCGACATGCTTGCGGCGTTCGCCCAGGCTGCCATCGGCATTCACCGTGTAGGCCCAGACGATACGGTTAGGCTTGGCGCGTGCCTCGATCACGTACAGGGTCTTTTCGTCGGGGGAGAAGCACAGGCCGTTGGGGCCGGCGAAGTCCTTGATCACCTGGGTGACTTTCAAGCTTTTGCCATCGATGCGGTACACCGCATCGGGCAGTTCGGGCTTGAGCTTGTGGCCTTCGTAGTCGTTGCCCGTCTGGAAGGGCGGGTCGGTGAACCACACCGAGCCGTCGCTCTTGACCACCACATCGTTGGGCGAGTTGAAGCGCTTGCCGTCGAAGTTGTCGGCCAGCACGGTGATGCTGCCGTCGTGTTCGGTGCGGGTGACGCGGCGGCCCTCGCTGCTGGTGGTCGAGCCTTCGCAGACGATCAGCCGGCCCTGCAGGTCGCGGGCCAGGCCGTTGGAGTAGTTGGAGTTGTGGCGGTACACGCCCAGGCTGTCGCTGATCTCGTCCCAGCGCATGATGCGGTTGTTGGGCACGTCGCTGAACAGCAGGTAACGGCCGTCACCGACCCACAGCGGGCCTTCTGCCCAGTACAGGCCGGTGGCCAGGCGTTCGACGCCGGCGTTGAAGATGCGGTAGCGGGTGAAGCTGTCGTCGAGCACCTCGATCATCGGGTCGGGGTAACGCTGGCTGATCGGCTCGCCGGCCGTTGCCAGGCGCGGCAGGGCTGTGGCACTGGCAGCGGCGGCGGCAAGGGTGAGGGATTGCTTGAGGAAGTGGCGGCGGGCTGAAGCGGGGGAGTGCGGGTGCATTGGGGATCCTTGTTTTTGTTATGGGTTGCTGCCCCGGGCTTGGGAGGCCGGGGGTGGTTGCGCAACCAATATTCAGGATTCCGGGATGGTCGTCAAATGATGTCGTACAACTTGGGTGGTCGCGTCATGGCTGCCAGGTGTTCGCCGAGAGTGTTGCAGCGCCTGTCAGCCACAACAGCGCCCCCCGCCTTACCCCCGCTTGCCGAACTCAGCCACCTGCGCCGTCCACCCCAACACCCGCTCACTCAACGACAACCCCAGCCCCGGCCGGGTCGGTACCAGCATGCGCCCATCGCGAGTTTCGAGGCGTTCGTTGAACAGCGGCTCCAGCCATTCAAAATGCTCGACCCAGGGCTCGGTCGGGTAGGTGGCCGCCAGGTGCACGTGCAGCTCCATGGCAAAGTGCGGGGCAATCATCACCCCGGCCTGCTCGGCCATGGCCGCCACCTTGAGGTACGGCGTAATACCGCCAACCCGTGGCGCGTCCGGCATCAGGTAGTCGGCGCCGCGCAGCTTGATGAACTCGGCATGCTCGGCCACGCTGGTGAGCATCTCGCCAGTGGCGATGGGGGTGTCGAACTGCTGGGCCAGGGCGGCATGGCCTTCGGCGTCGTAACAGTCCAGCGGCTCTTCGATCCACACCAGGTTGAATTCCTCGAAGCGCCGGCACATGCGCTGGGCGGTGGGGCGGTCCCACTGCTGGTTGGCATCGACCATCAACGGGAAGCTCTCGCCCAGGTGCTCGCGCACGGTGCTCACACGGTGCAGATCCACCGCGCAATCCGGCTGGCCGACTTTCAGCTTGATGCCACCAATGCCTTTTTCCCGGGACAGGTCGGTGTTTTTCAGCAACTGCTCCAGCGGGGTGTGCAGGAAGCCGCCAGAGGTGTTGTAGCAACGCACCGAGTCGCGCTGGGCACCGAGCAGCCGGGCCAGCGACAGGTTGGCGCGCTTGGCCTTGAGGTCCCACAGGGCCACATCGAAGGCGCCGATGGCCTGGGTCGACAGGCCACTGCGGCCCACCGAGGCGCCGGCCCAGCACAGCTTGGTCCACAGCTTGGCAATGTCGCTGGGGTTCTCGCCGAGCAGTGCCGGGGCAATTTCCTGGGCATGGGCGAACTGGCCCGGGCCGCCGGCGCGCTTGGAATAGCTGAAGCCCAGGCCCCGGTGGCCGTCTGCGGTCTCGATCTCGGCGAACAGAATGGCGATTTCGGTCATCGGCTTCTGCCGCCCGGTGAGCACCTTGGCGTCACTGATGGGGTTGGCCAGCGGCAAAAATACCGAGGACACCTTTACATGGGTGATGCGGTCGCCGTCGGCGCTAGGGCGTTGTTGTTCTTGTGCGAGCATGGGGCTCTCCTTGTGGACAGTGAGGGTGAAAGTCAGCGAGCCGGGTGCGAGACCGCGGCGGGGGAGGTGTTGGCGGATTGCGGGTCGTCGATGTCCAGGCGCTTGAGCGGCCCGACGATGACCAGGTAGGCGAAGGCGCCGAGCAGGCCCATGGCGGCAACGTAGACCAGCGCGGCATCGAAGGATGCGCCCTTGACCAGCAGGCCGATGGCGATCGGGGTGACGATGCTGGCGATGTTGCCGCAGAAGTTGAACATCGCCCCGCTGGTGCCCATGGCGTGCTTGGGCGACACGTCGCCGACGATGCACCAGCCAAGGTTGCCGACGCCCTTGGCGAAGAAGGCGATGGACATCACCAGGATCACCAGGGCGATCGACTGGGTGTAGTTGGCCACCACGATGCTGCTGGACAGCAGCAGGCCACAGATGATCGGGGTCTTGCGCGCGGCGGTGAGGCTGAAGCCTTTTTTGAGCATCCAGTCCGACCATACGCCGCCGATCATCCCGCCCAGGCAGCCGGCCACCGGCGGAATGGCCGCTACCAGGCCGACCTTGAGCAGGGTCATGCCCTTGGCCTCGATCAGATAGGTGGGGAACCAGGTGAGGAAGAACCAGGTGATAGAGGTCAGGCAGAACTGCCCCAGGTAGATGCCGGCCATCATGCGGTTGGCCGAGATGGCGCGCAGCCGCGCCCAGCTGAACGGGGTCTTGATTTCGCCCATGTCGGGCAGGCCGCCGCCGGCTTCGATGTAGTCGAGCTCGGCTTGGTTGACGCGCTTGTCGCGGCGCGGCTCATGCACGAAGCGAAACCACAGCAGGCCGATCAGGATGCCGGCGCCGCCGGTCCAGAAGAACACGTGCTGCCAGCCGAAGCTGTTGAGCAGCAGCACCATCAGCGGGGTGAAGGCGGCCAGGGCGAAGTACTGGGCCGACTGGAAAATCGCCGTGGCCAGGCCGCGCTCGTGGCGCGGAAACCACATCACGGTCAGCCGGTTGTTGGCCGGGAAGGCCGGCGACTCGGCCACGCCCATCATGAAGCGCAGTACGAACAGCGCCAGAAAGGCCGAGCTGAACAGGTCGACAAAGCCCTGCAGGAAGGTGAACGCCGACCAGATGATCAGGCTCATGCCCAGTACCAGGCGCGAGCCGAAACGGTCGAGAATCACCCCGCCCGGCAGTTGCATGCTGGTGTAGGCCCAGCCGAAGGCGGAAAAGGCGATGCCCATGGTCACGGCGTCGAAGCCAAGGTCGGCGCGCATGGCGGGGGCGGCGATCGACAGGGTGGCGCGGTCGACGTAGTTGAACACGGTGACGATGAAGATCATCGCCAGGATGAGGTAGCGGACGTTGGTCCGGGCTGCCTCCGAGTTGGGAGTGATCACTGTTGTTTTCCTTGTTGTGATGGATGCCGCTGGGTTTGACCGACCTTATGATTGCGCAATCATTTACGGGTCAAAAAAACAGCCATCAGCAAAAGGCAGCAGGTGGCTGTGCATTCGATCTTACAATGATTGCGCAATCATTCAAGGGCGCAGTCGTCGTCTGGATGAAAAATTTCAGGTGCTTTGGCGATCAATCAGGGTAAAACCGGTATCGATACGCACCGGCTGCGCGCTGCCGGCTGGGTAGCTGAAGCGCTCGAGCAGGGCCTGGGCGATCTGTTCCCCGATGCGTGTACCGTCCACCCGCACGGTGGACAGCGGCGGGTGCACCTGGGCGGCGCTGCTGAGGTCGCCAAAGCCCATCACTGCGAGGTCTTGCGGCACCTTGAGGCCGCGGCTTGCGGCTTCGGCGAGTACGCCCTGGGCGATGGTGTCGGAGCTGCACACCACCACCTCGGGGCGCTGGCCCTGGTCGAGCAGTTGCTTGAGGCCGCTGCGACCGACTTCGAGGGTGGCTGGCGGGGTGAGGATTTGCGTGGGGATGTCGTGGTGCCCGTGCCGGGCCAGTTCTGCCACCAAACTGTTGCAGCGGCGCAGGCCGCGCGGGTCGCCGATGCTGACCACGGCAAACCGCTGGTAGCCCTTGCCCAGCAGGTGACGGGCGATGGCCTCGCCGACGGCTTCATGGGAGAAGCCCACCAGCATGTCCAGCGGGTCTTCGCTGAGGTCCCAGGACTCGACCACCGGTATGCCCGACTGCGCCAGGCGCTGGCGGCTGGCCTCGGTGTGCAGGGTGCCGGTGAGCACGATGCCGTCGGGGCGCCGGCCGAGCAGGGCTTCGATCAGTTTTTCCTCCTGCTCGGCGGAGTAGCCGGTCAGGCCCAGCAGGGTCTGGTAGCCGGCGTGGGTCAGGCGGTCCATCAGCGCCTGCACGGTGTCGGCGAAAATCGAGTTGGCGATGGTCGGCAGCAGGATGGCCACCAGCCGGCTCTTGTTGCTGGCAAGGCTGCCGGCCAGCATGTTCGACACGTAGCCGACCTCGCGCACCGCCGCCAGCACCTTCTCGCGCGCCGCCTTGCTGACTACCTCGGGGCGGTGCAGGGCGCGGGACACAGTGATCGGTGAAACGCCGGCAACCTTGGCCACATCGATCAGGGTCGGGGAGGACGGCTTTGCCGTGGGGGTGCTGGGTTTGTTGGCCATGCCGGTTCCGCGTCAGATGCTAGGGCAACGTGCTGCTGCCTGAGGGCGTGAATCTACCAAAGCGTTGCGCCTGGCGCACCTGGCTTGGGCCACCTCCACAAGAGCCACGTCAGGCCTGCACCGTAACTGTAGGAGCCGGCTTGCCGGCGATGAGGCCGGTACAGGCGGCACAAGACAGCCTCTGCCACAAAGCCATCTGTTGCGGCCCGCCGACCCCGCGCCTAGCTCGCGGGCAAAAGGATCACGAAGTTCTTCTTCATGTCTTCCAGCACGGTCCATTTGCCCTTGGCGCCCGGTTCGATAATGAACGTATCGCCCGCGGCCAGCGTAACGGGGGCGCAGCCTTCAAGCTCGATGACGCAGCAACCGCTCAGCACATGGCAGAACTCCCACACCTTGTAGTCGATGCGCCACGCGCCGGTGCTGGCTTGCCATTCACCGGAAATGCGGCCTTGCTGTTCATCGTGGTAGTACTTGGAGGTCAGCGTATGAGGGGTGCCTTGCAGCACCTCTTCAAAAAACGGAAGGTCGCGCACCGGTTGGATATCCAGTTCGCGGAACACGGTCAGTTTCTTGATCATGATTTTTTCTCGAGCACGGGGTGGGTAGGGCGATACATCAAATAGGCTTCACCGGTTACGCCCAGCATCGGGTGCGCAACGATCTGGCAGGTTTTAACAATTTGAAAGCCGTGGCGTTGGTAGAAACGGCGGGCACCGTGGTTTTCGGCATAATCGATCAGACATAACCCGTTCAGGCCTGCGTCGTCGGCGCGCTGCTGGGCGTGGCGCAGAAACTCGACGCCCAACCCCTGACTACGCCAGGCCTCGTCCAGGGCCAGGCTGGAAATGTACAAGGTGTCGGGTATTTCCATGTCGGCATAAGGCGCCAGGACCGGGTCGGGCTCGGCAGGCCGGTCAGGCGTGTCGTGCAAGGCATAGCTATGCATCATGCCGATCACGCGCCCTTCGCAAGTGGCCATCAGGCAGTTCTTGTAGGAGAAGTCGCCCTGTTCCCGGGCATAGCGAGAAGCGCCGACACTCAGCAATGCTTCACCTGGTGCGGCAAGCTTGCTCCATATGTAATCGGCCATGCCCTCCGAGGTCAGTTGAAAGAACCGCGCGATATCGTGCGCGTCCGTGGCTTGAGCGGGTCTGAACTCGATAGGCATGCAGGGTGTTTCCGTGGGATCGGGTGGTTGGTTTCAAGGATTGCGCCTTTGACCGGGGCAGGGTAGGCGGGTAGAGCGGTTGGCAGCATGCTCAGGGCGAACACCTTCGGTACGGGGTGCGACGTTGTCGCATGCGCAAAGGCGTGCTGCTGTGTAATGGCTCAGGTTTGGGTGATCGTGCAGTTGCCGATCCGAAGCGGACGTTGCGTCTTACAGCGGACATCGTGTGGTGCGGGTTCATCGAGGCGTCGCACCGCCGCGAACACCGGCAAAGCCGGTGCGGAGGATGGCACGGGCTTCGTCCGGAGGGTGTCAGAAATTTTGTGTTCGGGCATAACATGAGTAAGAGGTGTATGTATGCCAACCAAAAAGAAACCCTTGCGTGACCTGCCAAAAATCCCCAAAGAGCTGCTGGAGCAGTTCGGCGAGGGCCTGATGTCCGCAGAAGCAATCGAGGATGCCTCAGCGGCGTTCAAGAAGGCCTTGATCGAGCGGGCCTTGAGTGCCGAACTCGGTCACCACCTAGGTTATCCGCCGGGCGCGCAGCGCCCGGAGGATGAAACCAATCAGCGTAACGGCAAGAGTGGCAAGACGGTTTTGACCGGCGATGGCCCGCTGCGGCTGGAAATTCCTCGCGATCGAGACGGCAGTTTTGCGCCCATTCTGATCCCCAAGCACGAGCGGCGGTACACCGGTTTCGATGACAAGATCATCGCCATGTACGCCCGTGGAATGACGGTCAGGGAGATCCGAGCCTTTTTGTCCGAGCAGTATGGGACGGACGTTTCACCCGACTTCATCAGCTCTGTGACAGACGAGGTCATGGACGAGATTGGCGCGTGGCAACAGCGGCCACTGGAGCCGATGTACCCGGTCATTTTCTTCGATGCGCTGCGGGTGAAGATCCGCGAAGAGGGCCTGGTGCGCAACAAGGCCATCTACTTGGCCCTGGGCGTTCTCTCCGACGGGACGCGGGATATCCTGGGCATCTGGATCGAGAACACCGAGGGTGCGAAGTTTTGGATGAAGGTCTTTAACGATCTCAAGACGCGCGGTGTCGAAGATGTGCTGATTGCCGTGACCGATGGCCTCAAAGGTATGCCAGAGGCTCTCAGTGCCGTGTTTCCAGAGACGACGTTGCAAACGTGCATCGTGCACCTGATCCGCAACAGCCTCGACTTCGCGGCCTGGGACAAGCGGCGAGCTCTGGCCAAGGAGCTGAAGCCGATTTACCAAGCCATCAATGCGGAAGCGGCTGAGCAAGCACTCGATGAGTTTGAGAACGGTCCGTGGGGCGAGAAATATCCAACGGTGGTGGCTGCCTGGAGACGCGCCTGGGATCGAGTGATTCCATTTTTCGTCTTCCCGCCGGCCATCAGAAAGGTGATTTACACCACCAATGCCATCGAGAGCATCAACGCCCAGCTACGCAAGGTCATCAAGACTCGCGGGCATTTCCCAAGCGATGACGCAGCGACCAAACTGATCTGGCTGGGATTGCGCAACATAACAGCCAATTGGGGAAAACCGGCCCATGACTGGAAAAGCGCGATGAATCAATTTGCGATTCTGTACGGAGATCGGTTCATCAGGCCGACCTGGTGAGAATCAGGGCCTGCCTACCGGCAGGCCGTTACCGGCCCGCACACAAAAAATCTGACAGTCCCTTCGTCCGTGTTCCCGGGACAAGCCCGCTCCTACAAGGAGGGCGCAGGACTCACTGGCAGCAATAGGTCGATAGCTGGCCCTCGTGGACAACCGCAATCAACCACCGCAACCCGTGCTTGCAGGCTCATATCACTTTCACCGCCCGGCCGATGAACTTCACCGGCCCCGTCGGTAACCCGGTAGGCGAACCGCCGGATTTCTCCAGTGTCAGCTCGAACAACTGATTGGCCTCCAACGGTGGCAGGCTTTGTAGCGGAACACGATAGGGTTCACCGGGTTTGACCAGGCCCAGCGAAACCGGTGCGCGCCACTGCTCGCCCTTGGTCCAGAACTGCAGGGCCATGCCTTCGGGGACGGCATCCTTGCCAAGCGGGATCAGCTCGATCATGCGGCTGTCGCTGGTCTGCACCACCCAGCCGGGGGCCTGGCTGCTCGGCGCCACCAGCACTACCACGAATTGAGTGGTGGGCGGGGGTGTGGTCAGCAGCATGAACGCCAACAACAGGCTTGCGGCCAGCCCCGCAGCACTTAGCCCCTGCCACAGGCCGAGGCGTTGCCACCACCTGACCGGGGGCGCGGCCAGTTCATTCAGGCTGCGCTGGATACGGCTCCACAGGCGGGCGCTCGGCGGCTGCGCAGCGGCCAACGTGGTCAGCTCCAGCAGGCGTACCTCCCAGGCATCTACCGCAGCGCGCAAGGAGGGGTCGGTGCCCAGGCGCTCGGCCACTGCGGCGTGTTGCTGCGGCGACAAGGTCCCCAAGACGTACTCGCCGGCGAGGGTGTCCAGTGCTTCGGCAGTCTCCGGGTTCATTCCAGGCACTCCCGCAGCGCCTTCAGGCTACGTTTGATCCAGGCCTTGACGGTGCCCAATGGCGCACCCAGCAGCCCGGCGATTTCGGCGTGGCTGCAGCCGTCCACATAGGCGTGCAGGATGCAACGCTGGGGGGCGGGCTGCAGTTGTTCGAGGCAACGGTAGATTTTCGCCGAGCCTGACCAGAGGGCACTGTCATCGAACCGCTCGTGCAATGCGCTTGAGGTGTCGATGTCGGCTTCATCCAGCAGGGTTTCACGGCGCGTATCACGGATAGCATTCAGCGCCAGGTGGCGGGTGATGCTGTAGATCCAGCCGCGCGCCGAGCCGCGCGCCGGGTCGAAGCTGGCAGCGCGGATCCAGATGCGGATGAAGGCATCGTGGACGATGTCTTCTGCGCTGGCGTCGTCACGCACGATGCGCCGGGCAACGCCCAGCAGGCGCGCGCCTTCATGATCGTAGAGCGCCTGCAGGGCATGGCGGTCGCCCTGGGCACAGGCCTTGAGGCAACGGTCGAAGTCGAATGGGGTGACAGGCGCGTCCAACGTGTGCGGCTTCCTTGTGTTGTGCAAGGTACCCCGGCCATCGAGCCGGGGGCTTGCCAACGAGCGTAGATGAACCTTTGCAAGGTGTCCGCTCAAGTGCCCTTCACTTGGCGGTCCAGAACACATAGTCGGCCTGATACTGGACGACCTGCTTGGCACCTTTGTTCTGCGCTGTGCAGTCGCTTGCCGGCGCCACGCCGCCACGGGTGGCCAGGCGCTGGATAAAGCTGACCCCCTGCATGGCGCCTTTGCCTTCGGCCGGGTTGGCCTTGACCAGTTGATAGGGGATGGCGCCCTTGTCTGCCGGTGCCACTGCCAGCTGGGTGCCGGTCACTTTCGATCCGTCCTTGGCCTGCCAGGTGGCGGGTGGGCCGAAGTACTCGCCCACCTGTTTACCTGCACGGTCATTGAGCACGGCCTTGGGGCCGACGAAGGTCCATTCCGTCTGGCCGGGGGCGTTGGCCTTGTCGCGGCATTCGTAGGTGATCTGGCCGACGCCGACGGTCTCGAGCAAGACGCGATGGCCATCGGGGACCTTGACCGCATCTGGCAGCGCGGATTGGGCGTGAACGGGCTGCAGCGCCAGGGCGAGGCTGAAGGCGAGCAGGCAGGCGGAGGGTTTGAGGCTCATGGGTAGTGCTCCTGACAGGTCAGTTGAGTGGGCAGTCACAAGACGCCCATCAGCAATACCCGCCAATGGGCGGATTGGATGCGCTGGATGGAAAAAAACAATCTCGCCTGCAACTGTCTTCTAAGCCCCCAGCGCCCGCTTCAACACCTCGTAAATCCTGGCATCCCCCGACTGCGCCACGTTGAAGCGCAAAAAATCGCCTGCCGTCATCGACTGGCTGAACGCATTGCCGGGCGCCAGCACCATCCCCTCGCTCAAACAGGCCCTGGCCAGCGCGGCAGCATCCTTGCCTTCAGGCAGTTGGCACCAGGCGTACATGCCGGCCTGGGGCACTCTCCAGGGCTTGATGCCGATGGACTGGAGCCTGGCGACCGTGCTGTCCATGGCCTCGGCCAGGCGCTGGCGAACGCTCTCCATGTGCTTGCGGTAGCCGCCATCGGTAATGGCCTGGTGGATGATGTTCGCAGCCAGGCGGCCGCCGCCGAAGGTGGTGGCGATCTTCAGGTCGACCAGGCTCTCGATCCACTCACTGCGGGCGGCGATGTAGCCGCAGCGAATCGACGCCGAGACGGTCTTGGAGAAGCTGCCGATCTGGATGACCCGGGCCAGGCCGTCGAAGGCAGCCAGCCGTGGCGCGGGGGTGTGTTCGAAGTCGCCGAAGATGTCGTCCTCGACGATCACCAGGCTGGAGCTGTCGGCAAGTTTCAGCAGCCGGTGCGCGGTGACCGCAGACAAGCTGGCCCCGGTCGGGTTGTGGATGCCGGAATTGGTGATGTACAGCCGCGGCGCGTGGGCGAGCAGGGCGGCAGCGAAGGCATCGATGTCCGGGCCGGTTGCGGTGTAGCGGACGCCGACGACGTTGACCCGGTGCGCCTTCAGCACTGCGTGAAAATTGAAGTAGCAAGGGTCGTCGACCAGCACTGTGTCACCTGGCTGCAGCAGAAAACGGCAGATCAGGTCGATGGCGTGGGTGCCGGACTCGGTGAGCATGATCTGCTCCAGCGGCGCTTGCAGGCCGATACCTGCCAGCCGGCGCGAGAGGAACTGGCGCAGCGGTGGGTGTCCCAGCGGTGAGGCGTATTCGGCAAGTTGCACGGTGTCGAGCCGGGCAACGTTGCGCAGCGCCTTGCGCAGGCCCGCCTCGAACATCCAGGACGCCGGCAGCCAGCCGCAGCCGGGTTTCAGCGCATCGCTGGAGGTTTCCAGTGCCTGGCGCGAGATCCACAGCGGGTCGACGTCACGGTCCAGCCGGGGGCCAAGTTCGGTCAGTGCCAAGGGCGCCACGGGCCCGGCCACGTAAAAGCCCGAGCCACGCCGGGCGCTGAGTACGCCTTCGGCCATCAACCGCTCGTAGGCTTCCAGCACAGTGGACACCGAGACCTGCATGGCCTGGGCCATGGCCCGCACCGATGGCACGCGCGCGCCTGGCGTGTAGGTGCGCGAGGCGATCCTGGACTGGATCTGGGCCATGACTGTTTGAATTCGCGTGCCGTGCCGTTTCATCGCACCCTCAACTGTGCTGGAGTTGTTTGCATAACAGTTCGGTAAAAGTGTATTGGATTGTACATGGCCTTGTTCAGCCTGTGGGTGCTGTACTGAACCCCGGCTTATCAAGGACATGACCATGGAAAAATCAACAAGCGGGTGGGTCAACGGCTTTATCGGCGTTGCCATCTTTGCCGGCTCCTTGCCGGCAACCCGCGTGGCAGTGACCGCCTTCGAACCGACCTTTTTGACCTGCGCCAGGGCAACGATCGCCGCGTTGCTGGGGGCGCTGTTTCTGATCGTGCTGCGCCAGCCCTGGCCTGCGCGCGCGGCCTTGCCGTCACTGGCCATTACCGCGTTGGGCGTGGTCATCGGCTTTCCGCTGCTGACAGCACTGGCCCTGCAGCATGTCACCTCGGCCCATTCGATTGTGTTTGTCGGGCTGTTGCCTCTGTGTACCGCAGGCTTTGCCGTGGTGCGCGGCGGGGAGCGGCCGCGGCCATTGTTCTGGTTGTTCTCGCTGGCGGGGGCCGGGTTGGTCACAGGCTATGCCTTGAGCAATGGCGCAGAGGCGTCGCTGCTGGGCGACCTGCTGATGATCGCGGCGGTGGTGGTGTGCGGGTTGGGCTACGCCGAAGGGGCGCGGCTGTCGCGCACACTGGGCGGCTGGCAGGTGATCAGCTGGGCCTTGCTGGTGGCCTTGCCGTTCATGTTGCTGCTGAGCATCGTCAACCTGCCTGCGCTCGATGCCTTCGCCAAGGTAAGCGCCCCGGCGTGGTTCAGCTTTGGCTACGTGTCGCTGTTCAGCATGCTGATCGGCTTTGTGTTCTGGTACCGCGGGCTGGTGCAGGGCGGCATTGCGGCTGTGGGCCAGTTGCAGCTGGTGCAGCCGTTCATCGGGCTTGGCCTGGCAGCCTTGCTGCTGCACGAGCACGTGAGCTGGATGATGCTGGTGGTGACGCTGGGGGCGGTGGCCTGTGTGGCCGGGGCGAGGAAATACGCCCGTTAGTGGCTGCTGCAGGGCCGCATAACCTTCAGGCCGGCGCTGTGCCTGCAGGAGATCACCCGGCCCCGAGGGCTGGGTGATTTGCTACCGGTACGGCACTGACCTGAAGCTCATGCAAACCCTGTAGAGCTGGCTTGCCAGCGATGAGGCCGGCACAGGTTGCACAAGAGCGCCCCGAAAAGATCGAGGCCGCGCTCGCCTTGGCCCCCTGCTATCACTGCCCCCCGCCTGCCAGCAGCGCCAAAAGCGCATCGGCATCCAGCTTGGCGCTCACCTCGCCACCCTCCAGCAAGCTGTCAGCCAGGTCACGTTTGCGCGCGTGCAGGCCGACGATCTGCTCCTCGATGGTGTTTTCGGCAACCAGCCGGTAAATCGTCACCGGGCGCTGCTGGCCGATACGATAGGCACGGTCACTGGCTTGGTCCTCGACTGCCGGGTTCCACCATGGGTCAAGGTGGATCACATAATCGGCGGCGGTCAGGTTGAGGCCGCTGCCACCGGCCTTCAGGCTGATCAGGAAGATCTCACCCGCGCCAGCCTGGAAGGCGTTCACCCGGCGTTCGCGGTCTTTGGCAGGTACGCTGCCGTCCAGGTACTGGTAGGCAATGCGTTTTTCATCGAGCAAGTTGCGCACGATGCTCAAGTGATCGACGTACTGGCTGAACACCAAGGCCTTGTGGCCATTGTCCAGCAACTCTTCGACGAGGGCAGTGAAGGCCTGCAGCTTGCTGCCTGGCAGGGTCGATTGCTCGACCACAAGGGTTGGGTGGCAGCAGAAGCGGCGCAGGCGGGTGATTTCCGTCAGTATCTGGAACGACCTGCCTGCTCCGGGAGCTGACTCGGACACGTTATCCAAGGCTTGTTGACGAAGCGCTTCGTAAAGATGCGCTTCCTCGTCGGACAACGGAACCTTGTAGGTGATCTCTGTGCGTGCGGGCAGCTCGTCGAGCACCTGGCTTTTCAAGCGGCGCAGAATGAAGGGTTGAATAAGCGCCTTCAATGCCCGTCGAGCGGCCGCATCGCCTTGTTCGATGGGGTTGGCGAAGCGGCTGTTGAAGCTTTCCTGGCTGCCGAGCAGGCCTGGGTTGATGAAGCGGAACAGGCTCCACAGCTCGCCCAGGTGGTTTTCCAATGGCGTACCCGTGGCGACCACGCGCATGTTCGCCTGCAAGGCCATGACCGCTTGTGAGCGCTTGGTCTGGGAATTCTTGATGGCCTGGGCTTCGTCCAGAACCACTGTATGCCATTGGCAGGCGCCGAAGGCTGCGCTGTCCTGCTGCATCAGGCCGTAGCTGGTGATAACCAGATCGCCGGGGCCCAGGCCATCCAGGTTGCGCTGCTGGTGGTACAGATGCAGCTTCAACTGTGGGGCGAAGCGCCTGCTTTCGGCCTGCCAGTTGAGGGTGACCGAAGTCGGCGCCACGACCAGTTGCGGGCCATCGGCTGCGCGCTGCAGCAACAGGGCAAGAATCTGCACGGTCTTGCCCAGGCCCATGTCGTCGGCCAGGCAGGCGCCCACGCCCCATTGCGCCAGGCGTGCCAACCAGGTGAAACCTTCATGCTGATAGGCACGCAGATCGGCTTTCAAGGTTGCGGGTAGCCGAGGCTGGTAATCGCGCAGCGATTGCAGTTTCTGCAGGTGTGCCTGCCAGCTTTTATCAGCAGTGAACTCACCGGCCTCTGCTGCCAGCTCGGCCAGCAGGGGAGTGGTCAGCGGGCTGAGCCGCAGGCCCTGGTCGGTGACCCGGTCGGCCAGGTGCGCAAGCTCTCCCAGGCGCTTGCGCAAGGTATCCTCAAGTGCCAGCCAATCGCCTTCGCCAAGCTTGAGGAAGCGCCCGGGGTTGGCCTTGAGCAGCTCCAGAAGCTGGCGCAGATGCAGCACCTTGCCGTCATCGAGCGCGACCTCGCCCTGCAGGATGAACCACTCGCCCTGCGCGCGCAGGCCCAGCTTGAGTTCGTTCAGTTTCAGGCGGCCCTTCAAGCGCATGCGCTCGCCTTCCGGCCACACGCAGTGCACCTGGTTGCCGTCCAGTGCGTGCAATTCGCCGAGTACCTGCAAGGCGTCCTGCGGCTGTTCCAGTTGCCATTCCTGGCCGTCGCTGTTGGCGTTGGCAAGGCCGGGGCAGGCCTGCAGCACCTGCTGCAGCGCCTGACGCTCGCCGGCCAGGTCGCGACTTACCTGCAACGGCTTGCCATCGCGCTCGCCGAGCACGTTTTGCGCGCCAACGCCGGGGCGCAACCAACTGCTCTCGGCCAGCGGGCGCACCAGCAACTGCAAGCGCAAACCTTCGGCAAGTGGCAGCAAGTGTGCGTACAGGCGTGTATCTGCGGGCTCCTGGTCCAGCTGCGCGGCAAGCTCGGGCAGGTCCGAGTGCACCGGCAGCAGCGGGGCGATCGCACTGACCACCTCGATCAGTTGCGCCCTGCCTGATTGCGGAACGCTCAGGCCATCGCCGATAACCTTGACGATCTGGCGCAGGTCGCCGTTAAGCGTAAATATCTGCAGGCGGGTGGGTGTTTGCTTGTGCAGGTAGTAGGCGTTTGCATTGACGATGCCCTGCGGCTCGAGGCGCAGATGCATCTGCCCGTCGCGCGCTTCGAGGTGCAGGCTGGCATGGCCGGCCTCAAGCTCGATGCGCACGTCCGGTGCGTCCTGCCAGAACAGCGCCGGGTGGCCGATCAACTTGGGCAGGCCAACGTCGGGAGGCAGTTCGTACTCGGCCCCGGAATAGGAATAGCGGCTAACCTGGATCACGCTGATCGCCTGGCGGTCCTGCTCGCACAAGAAGTCCAGCCTGTCGCCTTCCTCCAGCAGCCGCCTGAGCGCAACCGGGCGGCCCTTGCTCCATTGCCCCTTGGCGCCCAGTTTCTGCTCGCGCGGTTCCAGTTGATTGGAATAGCGGTGAAGATCCACCAGCCAGGCCAGGCGGGTGGTCTTCTTGGCCACGGGGCTGGCCGGTGTGTCGGCAGGCTTGAGTTGGCTCAGGGCGTCGAGTGCATGCTGCCAGGCTTCCCGGCGCTGGAGCAGCTCGGCCAGTGGTTTGAGCCCAGCTTGGTCATGCACATCGTGAGTGTGCCGAGGTACACCGAATTGCGCCGCGATCAGGGCATCGAACTCTGCGGCCAGCCAGGCGTAACCCAGCTGATCGAGTTGCGCCCGGTAATCTTGCAGGGTCGTGCACCAGTTCTGCTCGCGTGCGACCGGGGCATCCAGCCAGTACAGTGCGAGCGCCAGCAGCAGGCCATCGAGGCCATAAAGTTCGAATGAGCGCAGGTATGACAGCTCAGGTGTATTGCCTTGCAGTTGCTCGAAGAATTTGTAGAGCACCGTGTAGGCGCTGCCATAGTTCTGCTTTTCGCCCAGCATCAGTGCCTGCTTGAGTGCAGCGTGGTGCTGGCTGTCGTTTTCTGCGAAAAGCGCCAGGCAGTACAGCGCGTTGAGCAGCGGGTACAGGTCGATCTTGCGTTTTTTGGTTTGCCTGCGCTGCTCGGTGAGCCAGGCCCGAATCTGTTGCAATGCCTCGCTGGTTTGGCCGCGCAGCACCAGCTGAGCGCTTTGCAGTGTCAGCGGGTACTGCCCGCCGAAGTGTTGCAGCGCTTCCCAGTCGCCTCGCCACAGGGCTTGCTGCATCAATTGCAGGCCAAGCTCGGGGGTGGGCGCGTGTGCCATCTGCTGCTTGGCCAACTGATAGCTGCCTTGCGCCTCACCCAGCAGGGTGTTGTGCAGGCAAAGATGATCTTCCAGCAGCAGCCCGCGTACGGTTTCGTCCAGCAGGCCGAACAGCTCAAGGCCCGCAGGGTCGGCCTGCAGAAGGTGCATGGGGTGTTGAGGTGCCCAGTTATGCGCGTGCAGTGTCCTGGTCGACAGATACAACAAGTGCGGCACCTGGGCGCCGTTACCGCTCAACAGGTTGAGCCACAGCTCTTGTAATGCCCGGGGCGCGCCAGGGGCTTGCCACGGATTGAGCGCGGGCAGGCTGGTGGCAATCTGCTGCAGGTACTGCGTGCTGTCGGCTGTGCCCATCAGGCTGAGCAACACGCTGGTGCGCAGCTGTGTCGCCACGATGAAATATTGGCCTTCCCTGCGCTGCTCCACGTCTACCCAGCCTTGTTTGCGCAATTCTTGCAGCAGGTCGGCCAATGTAGTGGCATCCAGCTGTTTGCCTGCGGCATCACAGATACCCATGCTGCGCAGCAGCTTGAGCAGCGAGGTTTTGCCTTTGCCAGGGAACGCGGTTGCCAGGGCGTAGAGCAGTGCCCTGCAATTGTCGGGGAGTGAATCGAAGCTGAGCGGTTGCATCCTGGGCCTCATCTGGAGCGGTCGGGCGATTCTACATGCAGGCGGCCAAGTGCAGGGAGTTTGGCTTTTTCTTCTTCTCTTTGAGCTACTTTTTTCTGCAGGCTTCCACGTCGTTTTGTGTGTTCAATTCGGTGTGAATGCCAAGCCGGTATCAGCAGTAATCGAGCGTACTCAAACCAGCAACGCCAGCAGCGCCCCGACGAGCGCAGGCGGCATCACCAGCAACCCCAGGCGCAGGAAGCGCCAGGCACTGACGTGCTCACCCTCGCGGCGGATCGCCACCAGCCACAGCAAGGTCGCCAGGGAGCCGGTGATCGACAGGTTCGGCCCCAGGTCGACGCCGATCAGCAGCGCAGCGGTGGTCTGTTGCGGCAACCCCGCCAGCGAGCCCATGGACCCGGCAATCAGCCCGGTGGGCAGGTTGTTCATCAGGTTGCTGGCCAGGGCGACCGCAACGCCCGCCAGCCAACTGGCCTTGGCTGGCGAGGCTTCGGCAAGGCTGGCCAGCGCTTGAGCCAGGCGCAGCACCAGGCCGGTCTGGGCCAGTGCCTCGACCAGCACGAACAAGCCCGCCACCAGGGGCAGCACGCCCCACGCCACATGGCGCAGCACCGGCACTGGGCTACGCCGCTGGCGCAGGTGGACGAGCGCCACGGTGGCCACCCCGGCGCAGAAGGTCGGCAGGCCCAGTGCCCGGTCAAGGGCCGATGCGCCCAGCAACACGGCCGCGGTAAAACCGATGCCCAGTGCACACAGGCGAGCGCCGGCGCCCAGGGGCTGGTGGTCGATGTGCAGGGCCAGCGGCTGGCGGATCTGTCGGCGCTGGGTCAGGCGCAGCATCAGGTAGGTGAGGGCAATCGCCGCCAGCGACGGCAGGCTGAACTGCCTCAGCCAATCCAGTAGTGGCGGCATCTGGCTGCCGAACACCACTAGGTTGGCCGGGTTGGAAATCGGCAGCACGAAACTGGCCGCGTTGGCGATGAAGGCGCAGATGAACAGGTAAGGCAAAGGTTCGGCCTTGGCGGCCTTGCACGCGGCATACACGGCCGGGGTCAGCACAACGGCCGTGGCGTCGTTTGACAAAAACACCGTTACCAGCGTGCCCACCAGAAACACCAGGTCGAACAGCCGTTGCCCCGAGCCCCTGGCGTGGCGCACGGCATAACGGGCCAGCCAGTCGAACAAGCCTTCTTGGCGGCCAAGCTCCGCCAGCACCATCATGCCGACCAGAAACAGGTACACGTCGCTGCCTTCGGCCACTGCGGCCAACGCGCTGTGGGGTGTGATCAGCCCTAGGCCGACCAGCAGCAACGCGCCGCCCAGGGCCCAGACGTATTCCGGGATACGCCAGGGGCGCAGGATGACGCCGCAGGTGGCCAGGGCGGCAATCGCCCAGATGATCGATGTGTGTTCGCTGACGGGCATAGGGTGTTCAGGTTCCGGTCGCGGTTGCTGTTTACAGGTCGGGCCTGGTGTCCTGTCTCGCAATTCCAAGACAGGGCACTAGACGATGCCGGGCAGCCATAATGCCAGCTGCGGGAAGGCGATCAGTAATGAAATCAGCAGCAAAAGCGCCAGGCAGAACGGCAAGGCACCGTACACCACGTCCATGAAATTGCCGCGGCCGCGGATGCTCTGCACCACGAACAGGTTCATGCCGAACGGCGGGGTGATCTGCCCCATCTCGCACAGCACGATCAGCACCACGCCGAACCATAGCGGATCGAAGCCCAGGCTGACCACGATCGGCACAATCAAGGGCGCCGTGGTGATCAGCATGGCCAGGGTGTCCATGAAACAGCCCAGCACGATGTAGAACAGGATGATCGCAAGCAGCGTGGCCATGGGCGACAGCTGCAAGTCGGTGACGAAATTGATCAGGGTGGTTGTCAAACCGATGGAGGCCAGCACGAAATTGAGAAAGAACGCCGACAGGGTGATGAAGATGATCATGCCGGTGGTGCGCAAAGTGGCTTCGAAGGCCTGGCCCAGGCTCTGCCAACTGAACGCCCGGCGCCACAGCCCCAGCCCCAGTGCGCTGAGCACGCCCAGCGCGGCCGACTCGCTGGCGGTGGCAAAACCGCTGTAGATCGAGCCGATCACCAGGGCAAAGATGGCCAGCGGCGGTAACAGGTCGGGGATGCTCGCCAGGCGTTCGGCCCAGGGCGTGTGCTCTTTGTGCCCGCCCAGTTGGGGGCGCACCAGGCAGGCCACCACAATCAGCGCGACGAACAGCAGGCTGAGGACGATGCTGGGGAGGGTTGCGGCCAGGTAAAGCTTAGGCACCGAGACGTTGGCGATCAGCGCGAACAGGATCATGTTGATCGATGGCGGAATGAGGATGCCCAGGGTGCCGCCGGCGGCAATCGAGCCAAGAAACAGCGGCGCGTTGTAGCCTTTGCGTTCCTGCTCGGGGAGCGCCAGGGTGGAGATGGTCGCTGCAGTGGCAACGCTGGAGCCGCTGGTGGTGGCGAACAGCGCGCTGGCGCCGATATTCGAGTTCATCAGCCCACCCGGCAGCCACGACAACCATTTCTCCACGGCCTGGTACATACGCCCGGCCACGCCCGAGCACACCAGCAGCTCGCCCATCAGGATATATAGCGGAATCGCCACCAGCAGAAATTCGGCGCTGGTGTTCCAGGCGATCTCACCCATTGCATTGCTCAGGGGCAGGGTCGAGAACAGCTCTGACAGCGACATCCCCAGCAAGCCGACACTGACCGCAGCTGCGACGCTCAACGCCAGCAGGGCCAGCAGGATGAAAAGTGTGATGCTCAGCATGGCGTGTGCTCCTTGGATGCATGGCCCGCGGGGCGCAGTTCTTCCTCGATTTCTTCTTCGACGGTATTGATGCCGATCAGCGCACTGGCCGCTTCCCAGCGGCCACGCAGCAGGTGGCCGAGGCTTGCGAGCATCAGGGTAAGCAGGGTCAGGGCGAAGAACAGGTAACCTGCGAACCACAGCGATTGCGGTATCCACTGCGGTACCTGCAACGGGGTATTGGACACCGAGTGGTAGTCGATGGAGTCTTTCAGCACGCTCCAGGCGTGGTAGGCCAGGGCGGTGACCAGCACGCCCATGCAGGCCAGAGCGAACAGGTCGAGTGCCACGCGAGGCTTGAGGCCAAGGCGGGCGTAGAGAATGTCGACGCGGATGTGCGAGCGCTTGAGCAAGGTTACCGGGAATGCCCAGGCGCTGGTGATCGCCAGCACGTAGCCGGCGATTTCGTCGGCACCGCCCAAGGAGATACCCAAGGCCTTGCGCAGGATCAGGTCGATGGCAATCAACAGGGCGCAGCCGAGCAGGGCGAAGCCGCCTACCCAGGTGCTGGCCTTGGCTACGGCATTGATTGCCGTCAGGCCGGAAGGAACGGTATTCATGGCTGTGAACTCCGGGGCAAGTGGCTATGGGGCCAGTTGCAGGTCGATGGCCTGGCCAACCGTGGCATTCCAGCGCTGCACACATAGCGCGCCGCAGCGCTTGCCCCAGTCGTTGGCGATCCGCAGCGCAGCCTGGCGCAAGGCTTGACGCTCCTGCGGGGTGGGGGCCGAGGCGGTCATATGTGCGGGCTGGTGGATCTGGCAGTCAGCACGGCCGAGGTTGCAGGCCAGGGCGTAGCGGTTCTCCCTGGCGGTTTCTTGCCACAGGGCGTCTTCAAGTACCTGGGCCTGGCTTTGCAGCAGCTGTTGCACCTCGGGCGGCAACTTCTGCCAGCGCTTGAGGCCGATGCCGTAAAAGCCGATCGACCAGTCCACCGGCAGGTCGTACAGGTAGTCGGCCACGTCGTACCACTTGGCGGCATTGCCCGAGCCGATGCCGGTTATGGCGCAGTCGATCACGCCGGTCTGCAGGGCCGTCACCACCTCGGCGAAGGGCAGGGTGACCGGAGCTGCGCCGATGGCCTTGACCAGTTCGGCCATGTTGCGGCCCCGGGTGCGGATCTTGCGGCCCTTGAGGTCTTCCAGGGTTTGCACGGGGGCGCGACAGAAGAACACCTGCGCAGTGTAGGGCACGGTGGCCAGCAGCTTGATGCCATGGCGCTCGGCCATGCGTTGCTCAAGCACCGGCTTGTAAGCATTGGCGATGCTGCGCGCGGTGTCGATTTCGGCGGCCATGCCCGGCAGGTCGACACCTTCGAAGGTGGCGTCGTCACCGGCGACGAAGGCGAACACCCCCATACCGATATCCACTGCGCCAAAGCGCATCAGGCGAATGATCTCGGGGCCTTTCAGGCCGCTTTCGGACAACCCCAGCAACTGCGCTGTGACCTTGCCGCCGGATTGCGCGGGCAGGGTCGTGTTCCAGAACGGCTGTTCGACCGCGCGAAAGGTGTAGTTGTGGCTGCCGCCGCCGATCACGTTGAAGCGCATCTGGGGGTAATCACCGGCCCAGGCCTGCGGGCTTGCCAGCACCGCACCGAGCGCCATGGGCATGAGTAAGGAGCGAAGTTTCACGGTAGTCCTCTTGTTGTTGTTCGGGAGCTACGTCAGTGCGGGCCGGCGGTTACTCACGCGGTCGGGTTGCCGCCTCGATGGTTGCCCGTGAACCGACGATATCCGGGAATTTCTCGCCCTTGGCCAGGCGCGCCAGGGTGTGTTTTTCGTTGCGCTGAAAGTCGATGGCGCGCTGGGCCAGGCCGGCTGCCTGGCCCGGCTGCAGGAACACAATGCCGTTCTCGTCGGCCACCACCGCATCACCTGGGCGTACGATGACGCCGCCGCACTGAATGGGCGTGCAGAACTCGCCCTCCTGGCCCACCACCCGCGTGGTGATGGCACTGGCGCCGCGTGACCACACCGGCACGCCATGCTGGCGCAACTCACCAAGGTCGGTGACATAGCCGTCGACGATGATGCCGGCGACACCGGCCTGCTTGGCGGCATACGCCATGGCCCCGCCAAGCGCTGCGGTAATACGCTCGCCGCAGCGGTCCACCACCAGAAAATCGCCGGGGCGAACGCAGCCCATGGCGTAGTGCAGAATGCCGCCATCGTTGCCGGGCATGCGCACGGTCACCGCCGTACCGACCGCGCGTACATCCTGCAACAGCGCCTTGATCTCGGGGTGGGGGATGCCATGGGTGATGAAGTGGCCGATCGTTGCAGGTTCAGCGTCGATCAGCAGTTTGAGCAGGTCGGTGTTTACCGGGGCAGGCAGGGCTTCGATCAGGTACATAGTGGGTTCTTGTTATGCCGGATGCTTTTTCGAAGGGTTTCGGTCATCCTAACAACCACCTTGAACGGTCGATAATAAAAATCCGTAAGCAGTGGCGGGAGCAGTTTTTATCATGCGTATTACGCTGATGCAGATCGAGGCATTCTATTGGACCGCACGGCTGGGCGGTGTTCATGCCGCCTCGCGGCATCTTCATCTCACTCAGCCCGCAGTGTCGGCGCGTATCAAGGAAATGGAGTCGCTGCTCAGCGTCAAACTGTTTGATCGCAACAAACAGCGCATGAGCCTGACTGCAGATGGTCATACCGCTTTGCGCCACGCGGAGTTGGTATTGAACAACAGCACGCAATTGGAACAATTTGCCGCGCAGCAAAGAAAACACCGGCGCCTGCGCCTGGGTGCTGACGAATGTTCGGCCATGGTCGGGCTGACCGCGGTGATCAGTGAAATAAAGGCGCACTTCCCGGAAATTACCCTGGAAATCACCATCGATGTCGGTGCGGCGCTCAACCGCAAGCTCAACGACCATGAACTGGATATTGCCCTGCTGACAAACCCGGCCACCCGCGAAGATGTCACCGATATCTTTTTGGGCTGGATGACGTTTCAGTGGGTGGCGGCGCGGCATCTGGATATTGCCGAAGGGCCGTTTCTGGCCGAGCACGCCAGGCAATATTCCATCGTCACCCACAGTGCGCCGTCGACCTTGTATTCGGTGGTGGATCGTTGGTTGAAGGAAAGTGGCGCGGTCAGCCATGCCTTTCATTCGAGCAATTCACTGGCGTTTATCGCCAAGATGGTGTCGGCCGGGCATGCTATTGGTGTTTTGCCGGTGCCGTTGATTCGCGACATGTTGGCCGTGGACTTGTTGAAGACGTTGCCCTGTGAGCCGATGATTCCACCGGCAAAGTTCTGCCTGTCGTATTTGACCGAACGGCCGGATATGCAACTGGATGAACTGGTTTCGATCATTCGGGCAACGTTGGTCAAACAGAACTTTCTGGTCGACTGACGGTTCAGCATTCGGCCGGCCCGAGGCAGTGCCCTGGCCGGCCGGGCTGTCAGGTTAAAGCCTGTTTGACGACCGCGATGTGCTGCCCGGCCTGGTTGAGCCAGGACAGGTCACTGCCCATCAACACCATGTCGCTGCCCATGTCGACGAGCCGCCTGGCGGTTTCGCAGTCCGCCGGCGAGCAGGGCACCATCACCTGTATGCCGCGGGCATGGCATTTCTCGATCAGCACCTGCAGGCGCTGCAGCACCTCAGGGTTGCCAAGGCGGTAGTCAACCGGCAACTGGCGCGACAGCGAGTAATCAGCGGGCCCGAAATGCACGGCATCGATGCCCGCGACATCGAGTATCTCGTCGATGTTGTCGAAGAACTCGAAGCTCTCGGCCATCGGCACGATCACGCTGCGGGCGTTTTCTGCCTCGGTATAGCGGGCCCAGTCAAAGCCCGGCCCGGCGAAGCCTGCCGAGCGCACCGAGCTGTCACCGCCACGCCGGCCCAGCGGCGGGAACTTGCTGTAGTGGATGATCTGGCGCATCTGCGCGGCGTTGTGCACCTGCGGTACGATCACCCCGGCGGCGCCCATCTCCAGGGCCTTGCGGATGTCCCATTCGAGTGTGCCACGTACGCGTACAAGGGCCGGGATGGCTGCGTAGCTTGCCGCGAGCAGCAGCTTTTCCATGTCGCGGTCCACGCCCAGCGCTGTGTGCTCGGCGTCGATGAACACGAAATCCAGCCCCCAGTTGCCGGCCACCTCGACGGCCATGCTGGCGGTACTGTAGATGTTCATGCCAAAGGTCGTACCGCGCGCCATGCGCGCCTTCAGCAGGTTGTGTGTAGTGCTCTGGTTCATGGTCAAGGCCTTGTACGTCAGATGCGATAGGTTTCGGGCAGCCGGTCGCGGAACGGATGCACTTCGAACACGCCCGGGTCGCGGATCAGCGACTTGTTGCGGGCCTTGGCCAGGTCGATTTCGACGCTGTAAACACCGTCCTCCAGCCCGGCGCGCACCAGGGTCTTGCCCGACGGCTCGATGATGTGGCTGGTGCCGATGAACTGCATGCCTTCGTCCATGTCGTTGCGGTTGGGGGCGACGAAATACACCATGTTCTCGGCCGCACGCACGGTGCTGAAGAGGTCCGGCAGCATGCGCGCCTGCTCGGGCCAGGCGGCGGGTAGCACGACGATGTCGGCGCCTTCCAGGGCCAGGGTGCGTACCACCTCGGGAAAACGGATTTCGTAGCAGATGGCCAAGCCGATGCGGCCAATGTCGGTGTCGAAGACCGGCGGCGTCCACTCGTCGGGGCGGTCGGTGAAGCGGTCGCCGATCATGAACGGCAGGTGGCGCTTGCGGTGCAGGCCAATGATGCCCTGCGCGCCGATCAGTGCAGCGGTATTGAACACCTGGTCGGCGTGCCGCTCGTAGAAGCCGACCACGATAAGGATGCCGGTTTGCGCCGACACCTCCAGCAGAGGCGACAGGGCGTCGAGGGTAATGGCGCCGCGCTCGAGGTCTTCACGGCTGTCGAAGGCACCGCCGGTGATCAGGCATTCGGCAAAGGCGATCAGGCGCGAGCCTTCGGCAGCGGTCTGGCGGGCCAGTGTGGCGACTTTTTCGACAGTCAAGGCCGGGTTGCCAGCCACCGGGTGAATCTGGGCTACGGAAATCTTCATGCTAGTCCTTCATGGCAGTTGAAAGGCGCCGCTGCGCGCGGCGCGGTTGGTGTCACTTCGGCTGGTAGCCCATGGCCTGGTAAACCTTGCTCACCAGCTCGGGGTTGATTTGCTCGGCATAGGTGTCGACCACCGGGCGGATCTTTTCCTGAATGCGTGCGACCTCTTCGGGCGCCAGGTCGTTGACCTGCATGCCGCTGCTTTGCAATTCGGCGATGGCTTTGACGTCCGCCTCGCGGGAGATCCGGCGTTGCTCCAGGCGCACATGCTGGGCAACCTCCGCCAGCAGTTGCTGCTCGTCAGCACTCAAGGTGTCCCAGAATGTCTTGCTGATGAGCACGATCTGCGGGTTGTAGTTGTGTTTTGTCAGGCTCAGGTACTTCTGCACCTCATTGAAGCGCGAAGCCAGAATCAGCGACGCTGGGTTCTCCTGGCCGTCTACCGTGTGGGTTTCCAGGGCCGTGTTGACCTCGGTGAAAGGCAGCGGTGTGGGGTTGGCCCCCAGCGCCCGCCAGACATCCAGAAACAGCGGCGATTGCTGGGCGCGGATTTTCAGCCCGGCAATGTCTTCAAGCTTGCTCACCGGGCGCACGTTGTTGGTCAGGTTGCGCACGCCAAGCTCCCAGAAAGCCAGGCCGACCAGGTTTTTTTCGGGCAACTGGTCGGTCAGCATCTTGCCCACCTCGCCATCGAGCATGGCATCGACCTTGGCCGTATCGTTGTAGAGGAAGGGGAAGTCGAGAATGCCGAAGTCCGGGACATGGTTGATCATCAACCCGGCATTCCAGGTCATCATTTCCACCACACCGCCTTGCAATGACGACAGTACTTGTACATCGCCACCCAGCACGCCGTTGGGGAAGGTGCGGACCTTGATCTTGCCGCCGCTGCGCTGAGCGACTTCCTTGGCGAACAGCTCCATGCCGATTGCCGGCGGTGTGCCTTTGGGGCTGGTGGCGGCGAACTTGATGACGCGGCTGTTGTAGTCCGCGGCCATGCTCAGGCTGCTGGACAGCAACAGTGCGGCAATCAGGGCTAGTTTCTTCATGGTGGGTACCTTTTTTGTTATGGGGTGTCAGTGGCCGAACCACTGCGCAGGGACGGTGACCAGGTCGGGGAAGATGACCAGCAGGGCCAGCACGATGATTTCGGCTATCAGGAACGGGAAGGTGCCCTTGAGCAGTTCTTCGTAGCGCATGCGCCCGATGCCGCAGACCACATTGAGCACTGTGCCCACCGGCGGGGTGATCAGGCCGATCGAGCAATTGATCATGAACAGCACGCCGAAATAGATCGGGTCAATGTTCGCAGCGCTTACCACCGGCACCAGGATCGGTGCGAGCAGCAAGACGGTTGGCGTCAGGTCCATGACCATCGAGATCACCAGAATCAGCAGCATCAGCACGACGATCAGCAGGCGCGGGTCGTCCATGACCGGCTGGATCAGGTCGATGATCTGCCCGGGGATATCGGCAATGGTGATCATCCACGCCGGAATCGAGGCGGCGGCCACCAGGAACATCACCGCTGCGGTGGTTTTGCCGGCGCGCAGCAGCAGTTCATTGAGCGACTTGAGGCTCAGCTCGCGGTAGATCAACGAGGAAACCAGCAGCGCATAGATGCTGGCCACAGCACCTGCTTCGGTCGGGGTGACCACGCCGAAGCGCAGGCCGACGACGATGATCACCGGCAGCATCAGGGCCCAGAAGCTGTCCATCAGCGCCCTGAGGCGTTCTTTGCCACTGGCCTTGGGGCTCAACTCGACATCGTCGTTGCGCCGCGTCATCAACCACCAGGCAACCACGAGCGCGGCGGCGATCATCAGGCCCGGTGCGATACCGGCGAGGAACAGTTTGGTGATCGAAAGCCCGGAGGCGACACCCAGTACCACGAAGCCGATGCTCGGCGGAATGATCGAACCCAGTACCGACACCGATGCGATCAGGCCCCCGGAGCGGTTACGGTTGTAGCCGGCGATGGCCATCATCGGCAGCAGCAGGGCGGTCAGCGATGCGGCATCGGCCAGCGCCGACCCCGACAGGCTCGACAGCAGTACGCCGGCGAAGATCGTGACATAGCCAAGCCCGCCTCGCAGGTGGCCCACCAAGGTAATGGCCAGCTTGATGATGCGCTTTGACAGGCCGCCGGTGTTCATTACCTCGCCTGCGATGATGAACAGCGGAATGGCCAGCAGCGGGAAACTGCCGGCCGAGTTGATGATGTTCTGCGCGATGATCTGTCCATCGAACAAACCCAGCAGCCACATCAGTGCGACGCCGCACAGAATCAGGGCATAGGCGATGGGTACACCGACCAGAATGGCGGCCATCAGCACGCCGACGAAGACAGACAGGGCCATTATTCGACTGCTCCATGTTCGGCGGACGGGGTTGGCGCAGGCAGGGTGCCGGTGAGGTTCCTGACCAGCTGGATGCTTATCAGCAGCGCGCTGCTGATCGAGAAGACCAGGCCGGCCCCGTAGAACAGGGCCATGGAGACCCCGGTGGACGGTGCGCCGACGTGCAGGTTGATCACCGTCTGCTTCCAGCTGCCGTCCAGGAACAACCAGGTGACATACAGCATCAGCACCTGGGTCAGCGCCAGCAGGCACCTTGCCACGGGGGCACTGACACGGCGGGTGAGGATGTCGACGCCGATATGGCCATTTTCGTGGAGCATCAGCTGCGCGCCGGCAAAGACCAGCCAGACAAACGCCAGGCGGGAGATTTCTTCGCTGAAGAACAGGCCAGAATTGAAGCCATAGCGCAGCACGACGTTGGTGAAGATCAGGCAGGTGATGCCGATCAGGCAGGCCACCACCAGTGTCTTGAGCACCAGAAAGTAGCTATCGATCAGTGTTTTCATGGCGCCTCCTGGCAGGTCGTTACCCAGGGGGCGCCATGAGCGCCTGGAGCGAAGATTGGGACAGCAACGTCCACTGGTATCTGAGAAGGGGGCATGGGGGGTCACCTTTTTTGTTATTTGACATACGTCGTCGTATGACTGCCCCGATTGTTCAACTAAAAGCCCGGATCGTGCTGCCTCAAGATTTTTATCAAGGGGATAAGAAATGGCGATCAGCGGTGTGGGCCAGTGATCGGGGTGGGGGCATCGATGTGCCATTCACGGTAGTGAACCGCCGGAGCTCAGCCAGGCACAGGCCATGTGGGCGATTTGGCGTTCGGCTTGCAGGCTTTCCTCTCGTGGTAACGATGGGCGTGCAGACCGGAAATATGTTCTGGTTGGTCATTGTCGGCACTGATCAGCTTGAACCTGCACAGGTGCGTGACGGGCTTACCAGCCTTCCAGCCGCAAGGTTGCGCGCACCAGCCGTTGCTCTTCGTTTTCAAGCTCCTTCAACCGCTCGCTGATATCCAGAATATGCGTGCGGGCGGCCTTTTCTGCTGCTTGCGGCTGGCGCTGGAGAATGGCGCGGTACAGTTTGCTGTGGTGCTTGTCGAGCACATGCAGCTGCTCGGGGCGGTGGTACAGGTTGTTCACCGCGGCAAACACCGAACTGAGCATGAGGTCGGTGAGCGAGCGCAGGGTATGCACCAGCACCGGGTTGTGCGACGCCTCGCAAATGGCCAGGTGGAAGCTGTGGTCGAGCCGCGCATGCTCTTGCGAACTCAGCCCCTCGGGCGCGGCGTGGGCCTTGAGCATTTCTTCGTAGCGGCGGGTGATCAGCACAAGGTCTGCCTGGGTGCCGCGTACCGCGGCCAAGCGTGCCGACTCACCCTCGAGCAGCGCGCGTACCTCCAGCAGGTCATACAGGGTCCTGGGCTGGGCGCTGAACAGGTGCATCAGCGGGGTCTGGTTGTGTTGTGTGAGGTCGGCCACGTAGGAGCCTTTGCCCTGGTGCGTGTCGATGATCCCGCGGCCCCGCAGAATGCGCAGCCCTTCGCGCAGTACCGAGCGCGAGACCTGCAGCCGGTCACACAGGTTTCGTTCGGACGGAAGCAACTGGCCGGGCTTGAGCACGCTGTCGACGATCAGTTGCTCGATCTGTTCGGCGACCTTGTCGGCAATGTGCTGGGGGAGTGGCTGGCCCACTGTCGAACTCCTTGCTGGTATGACCAGTTGTCGTGCACTTGAAATTCTAATTTGAAGCGCCATCAAACCAGCTTTCATGGGGCTTTCAAAGGGTTTGCCCGGTGGCCCTTCAAAAAAACTGGTAGGACCAGTGTTGTTAGCGCTGGACGGCCTGCGGCGAAGTGTTAATGATCGGGCTCAAGGGCTGGTTGCAAGGCCCGTACAACAACAAAAACCGAGGCCGGCCATGACTATCCTTTACGACGAGCGCGTCGACGGTGAGTTGCCGCGCGTTCCCAAACAGCATGTGCTCCAGGCGTTGGCACGCGACGTGCCGGGCCTGACCGTGCTGCACACCCAGGAAGACCTGCGCCCTTACGAGTGCGACGGCCTTTCTGCCTACCGTACAACCCCCATGCTGGTGGTGCTGCCCGAGCAGTTGGCGCAAGTCAAGGCCATCCTCAAGGTTTGCCACGCGCTGGGTGTGCCGGTGGTGGCCCGTGGTGCGGGCACAGGCCTGTCGGGTGGTGCGCTGCCGTTGGAGCAGGGCGTGCTGCTGGTGATGGCGCGCTTCAACCGTATTCTCGAAGTCAACCCGGCACAGCGTTACGCCCGGGTGCAGCCCGGCGTGCGCAATTTGGCCATTTCCCAGGCGGCGGCGCCTTATGGGCTGTACTACGCGCCCGACCCTTCCTCGCAGATCGCCTGCTCCATTGGTGGCAACGTGGCAGAGAACGCCGGCGGCGTGCACTGCCTCAAATACGGCCTTACGGTGCACAACCTGCTCAAGGTTGAAATTCTCACCGTCGAGGGTGAGCCGCTGACCCTGGGTGCCGATGCACTGGATTGCCCGGGTTTCGACCTGCTGGCGTTGTTCACAGGTTCCGAAGGCATGTTGGGGATCGTCACCGAGGTAACCGTCAAACTGCTACCCAAACCGCAGGTGGCCAAGGTGCTGCTGGCGGCCTTCGACTCGGTAGAGAAAGCCGGCGCCGCCGTTGCCGACATCATCGCTGCCGGGGTGATCCCCGGCGGGCTTGAGATGATGGACAACCTGGCCATCCGCGCCGCCGAAGACTTCATCCATGCCGGTTACCCCGTGGACGCCGAGGCGATTTTGCTGTGCGAGCTGGACGGGGTAGAGGCCGATGTGCACGACGACTGCGAGCGGGTGGAGACCGTGCTGCGCGATGCGGGCGCCACCGAACTGCGCCTGGCCCGCGACGAGGCCGAGCGCACACGTTTTTGGGCCGGCCGCAAGAATGCCTTCCCGGCCGTAGGGCGCATCAGTGCCGATTACTACTGCATGGACGGCACCATCCCGCGTCGCGCGCTACCCGGCGTGCTGCGCGGCATTGCCGAGCTGTCAGCCGAGTACGGCCTGCGTGTCGCCAACGTGTTCCATGCCGGCGACGGCAATATGCACCCGTTGATCCTGTTCGACGCCAACGTTCCCGGCGAGCTGGAGCGTGCCGAGCAACTGGGCGGGAAAATCCTCGAGCTGTGCGTAGCGGTGGGCGGCAGCATCACCGGCGAGCACGGGGTAGGGCGCGAGAAGATCAACCAGATGTGCGCGCAGTTCGACAGCGATGAGCTGACCTGCTTTCACGCCATCAAGGCGGCCTTCGACCCACGCCGCCTGCTCAACCCTGGCAAGAACATCCCGACCCTGCACCGCTGCGCCGAGTTCGGCAGCATGCACATTCACCATGGGCAACTGCCTTTCCCTGAGCTGGAGCGCTTTTGATGGCCGACAACAGTGCACAACTGCTGGACCAGGTGCAGGGCGCCCTTGCCGCTGGTACACCGCTGTTCATTCACGGTGGGCAGAGCAAACTGCACCTGGGGCGTAAGGTTCAGGGGCAGCCCCTTGATACCCGTAGCCACCAGGGCGTGGTGAGTTACGACCCTCCCGAGCTGATCATCACCGTGCGCGCCGGCACGCCCTTGAAAGAGCTGGAGGCGGTGTTGGCCGAGCAGGGCCAGTGCTTGCCCTGTGAGCCGCCGCACCTGGGGGCAGGCGCCACGGTCGGCGGCATGCTCGCCACGGGCCTCGCCGGCCCGCGCAGGCCCTGGGCCGGTTCGGTACGTGACTTCGTCCTGGGTACCCGCTTGATCACCGGCCACGGCAAACACCTGAAGTTTGGCGCCGAAGTGATGAAGAACGTGGCGGGTTACGACGTATCGCGCTTGCTGGCAGGTAGCCATGGCTGCCTGGGGGTGATCACCGAAGTGAGCCTGAAAGTGCTGCCCAAGGCACGGGCGGTGGCCAACCTGCGCCTGCAGGTTGACCTTGCAGAGGCTTTGCAGCGCTTGGCCAAATGGGGCCAGCAGCCGCTGCCGATCAGCGCGGCCTGCCACGATGGCGAGGCCCTGCACCTGCGCCTTGAGGGCGGTGAAGGCTCGGTAGCCGCTGCTCGCGATCGGTTGGGCTGCGAAACCGTAGAGCCCGGTTTTTGGGAGGCGCTGAAAGAACAGCGTGCCCCGTTCTTTCAGGATGCACGGCCGCTTTGGCGCCTGTCGCTGCCCTTGGCTGCCGGCAACCTGAACCTTGCGGGTGAGCAATGGGCCGACTGGGGCGGCGCCCAGCGCTGGCTGAAAACCGATGCCAGCGCCGAGCAGGTACGGGCCATGGCGGCAGGCGCCGGCGGCCATGCCGTTTGCTACAGCGGCCAGCACGCACCATTTCACCCGCTGCCTGCTGCGTTACTGCGCTACCACCAACAACTCAAGGCCAGCCTGGACCCACAAGGCATTTTCAACCCCGGCCGGATGTACGCGGAGCTCTGACCCATGCAAACCCGACTCAGTGACCAGGCCCGCGCCCTGGCGCGTGGCGCCGAAGCCGAAAAAGTACTGCGCAGCTGTGTGCATTGTGGTTTTTGCAATGCCACCTGCCCAACCTACCAACTGCTGGGCGACGAGCTTGACGGCCCACGTGGGCGCATTTACCTGATCAAGCAGGTGCTTGAAGGCCAGGTGCCTACCGAACGCACCCGCGAACACCTGGACCGCTGCCTGACCTGCCGCAACTGCGAAACCACCTGCCCCTCGGGTGTGCAGTACCACAACCTGCTGGATATCGGCCGGGCTGTGGTGGAGGAGGCGGTGCCGCGCGCGTTCGGCGAGCGCGCGTTGCGCGGGGCGTTGAGGGCGGTGTTACCCACCCCGGCGCTGTTCCATACGCTGCTCAAAACCGGCCAGGCGCTGCGCCCGCTGCTGCCGCAAGCCCTGAAAAACAAAGTGCCCGGTCAGGTTGCGCCGGCGGGCATTCGCCCAGCGCCGCGCTTCGTCCGCCGGGTGATCCTGCTGGAGGGCTGCGTACAACCCACGCTGTCGCCCAATACCAACAACGCCACTGCGCGGGTGCTCGACCGGCTGGGTATCAGCTGCGTAACCGCCAGAGAGGCCGGCTGCTGCGGCGCTGTCGACTACCACCTCAATGCCCAGGAAAAAGGCCTGCAGCGGGCCCGGCGCAATATCGATGCCTGGTGGCCGCAAGTGTCGGCAGGGGCCGAAGCCATTGTGCTCACTGCCAGCGGCTGCGGTGCGTTCGTCAAGGATTACGGCCACTTGCTGGCGGATGATCCGGCCTACGCCGGCAAAGCCAAACGCATCAGCGAACTGGCGTGCGACCTGGTTGAAGTCATGGCCAAGGCGCCCCTCGAGGCCCTGGGCATCGCCACCGACCTGAAGCTGGCCTTCCATTGCCCCTGCACCTTGCAGCACGCCCAGCGTTTGGGTGGCGCAGTGGAGGGCGTGCTCACCCGGCTGGGTTTTCACCTCACGGCGGTGCCCGATGCCCACCTGTGTTGCGGCTCGGCCGGCACTTACGCCATCACCCAACCTGAGCTGTCGCGCCAGCTGCGCGACAACAGACTCAACGCCCTGGAAAGCGGCGCACCCCAGGTGATCGCCACGGCCAACATCGGCTGCCAAAGCCACCTGGGCGGTGCCGGGCGCACCCCGGTGCGGCACTGGGTCGAAATCGTAGACGAAGCGCTGGGCAGCCCCGCTCAACGTGCCACTGGTTCCTGACCTTGGAGACATGATGAACAGCAAACCGGTATTGGGCCTGCACGAGGCCACCCTGATTCTGCGCGCCGCCGAAGCCGAAGCTGCGGCCAACCAATGGGCCGTCGCCATTGCCGTGGTTGACGATGGCGGCCACCCGATCGCCCTGCAGCGCGTCGAGGCCTGCGCCCCCATCGGTGCCTACATCGCTGTAGAAAAAGCCCGCACCGCAGCGCTCGGCCGGCGCGAATCCAAGGCCTATGAAGACATGGTCAATGGCGGGCGCAGTGCGTTTTTGTCGGCGCCGCTGTTGACCTCGCTGGAAGGCGGTGTGCCGTTGATCATCGATGGCCAGGTGGTCGGTGCCGTGGGGGTGTCCGGGGTTAAAGCCGATCAGGACGCCCAGATTGCCCGCGCTGGCGCTACCGCACTCGTTTGAATGGGGCACTCAGCCCTCAACCTCCGGAGCTGCCGCCACCGGAGCCACCAGCGCCGGAGCCGCTCGAACCGCCGGTGCCGCCGCCAGAGCTTGTGCCCGTACCGTTCCCGCTTCCGGTGCCTGTTCCTGAGCCGTTGGTGGTGCCATCACCGCCGGTATTGTCAGTGCCATTGCTTTCGGTACCGCCAGAGCCGGTACCCATGCCATCTTCAGGCGTGCCTGAACCTGTGGGGCCGCCATTGCCATTCATGTGGCCGCTGTCTTGCGTTTGCGTGCCTGGAGCGCGTTGGTCGTTCATGTCGGTGGCTGCCAGCACAAGCGGCGCACTGGCGCCAAGACACAATGCCAACAACAACGAGCGGGCTTTGATGATCTTCATGGTGTAGCTCCTTTGGGATGTTCACCATTTATTTGTCGTGCTCCCGTGGCGAGCTGTGCGATGGCACTGACGGGTGGAACGAACGGCCTAGGCGCCACATTTTACGGCGCTCATAAGCACGACCCATTCAGCCTGGCTCCATCGCCGTGTTTTTCTTCCAGCCCCGCAGGTTCATGACGCATAGACAGACCTGCAGAACGATCAGCGCCCAGGCCTGTGCCTGCCATCCCCATAGCCCCCAAAGCACGTTGCTGGCGATGAAACAGCAGAAGCCCAGCTTGCGTCTGCCCGGGCGCCTCGAACCGATGCACCAGGCGGCCAGCACCGTAAGGAGCATCGCGGGCCATTCGAGAAAGTCTATCCAGTCATTCATCATGTACTCCGCCGGCGTCGATGCCGACCATGATCAACACCGAGTCGGCCACTCGGTAGTTCCTCGAGCAGTTTTTTCACCAGCTGATGGTCCTGGATCAGCAGTTCGATTGCGTTCATGGGGCACCTCTTCAGGGGCTGGGAAAATCAGGGTTGCTCTGGGTGGAGTGGGCTACAAGCGCAAGGGTTCAATGCAGATGAGGTGTGTTGCGCAGCGGTTGAAGGCTGTCATGCCGTTAACCTGTTGCGAGTGGTCCTTGCCACGCACTCGGCCTCGACAGTCAAAGCGGGCAGGGGCAGGCAGCATGAACGCGATCACCCAGCAGATCACCCAGGAGCAGCGTCGTATGGCTGCAGTGAACCTTTGGTTTGCGCTTTATGACGATGTCGAGTGCAGGCGCGACTGCCTAAGTAGCCACCATGAAAAACTGCTTCGCCAGGTCGACGAGATGGACCGCCTAGGGCTCATTGACTGG
Source organism: Pseudomonas xanthosomatis (assembly GCF_019139835.1). NCBI lineage: Bacteria > Pseudomonadati > Pseudomonadota > Gammaproteobacteria > Pseudomonadales > Pseudomonadaceae > Pseudomonas > Pseudomonas xanthosomatis. Next base: position 3,547,275 of record NZ_CP077075.1, read on the forward strand.
CGCGAATGGCGAGACCTGCGGCGACTCGCCGACCGTGGCTTTCTCAAAGCCATAGCCGGCGCGGACTACCAGCACGTTCAAGGCCTTCGCGTCGATTTGCAAGTTTGCAATGCCCCTAGCAATGGTGATTAGCGCCACTGATCCGGCTCAAGAGGTGACGCAGTGAACACGCGATGCTCAGTGAAATCTGTGCGGTGCAGGCAACCCAGCGGGATTGGTTGAACGCAACCTTGCCCGCCCATCCCATGCCGTAAACCTGGCCTGAACTTTGCCAATCACCCTGGCTTCCCTTGATATAGGGGCGGCATTTGCGTGTAAGCAGTGCGGCCCATTCACTAAGGCAGAGGGAGAACCGATCATGAATGATCCTGTCATGTACTTCTGGATAGCCATAGCGGCGATTATCTTGCTGGTTGACCTATGGGCAATCGTCAGCGTTTTCCGTAGCGACAAGTCTGACGCAACCAAAGTGATGTGGTCGTTGATACTGGTGGTACTGCCCATCGTCGGGCTGGCCATCTGGGGAGTGGCCGGGCCGCGTGGGATCAAGCGCGGCACCGGGCCGACTTCACCCGAACACAGCAAAGGGTAGGAGAGCAGCATGAACAAAGAAGCCCCACCACAGAAACCAGGCTCGCAAACAAAGCCGAACGGCGAAGAGGAGCGGGATAACGATGCGCATCGTCCGGATGGCTCGTCCGGTACACCTCATGACTCTACGGCCCAGAAAACCGCACGTGAGCACGGGCAGCAAAAAAGTGGAGTTTCCCCCGCCCCTGAAAATCAGGGGTAAGGCTAATGCCAGTCAGTTAAGCCAATTGGGGCTGCTTTGCAGCCCATCGCGGGCAAGCCCGCTCCCACAGGTGCAGCGCAAACTTTAGACATTGCGCAATCCTGTGGGAGCGGGCTTGCCCGCGATGGGCCGCAAAGCGGCCCCAATTACCGAAGATCAAACCTTAACTGACTGGCATTAGGGGTAAGGCTCGCCTTTTTGGGCGAGCCGCTTTTTCGTCAGAGGATCGGTTTACCGCCGGTGACAGCGTAACGTGACCCACTGATGTAGCTTGCCTCATCAGAGCCAAGCAGCACGTAAATTGGCGCGACCTCCACGGGCTGTCCAGGGCGTCCCATGGGATAACCGGAGCCGAAGTTCTTCACGGCCTCATCGGGCATGGTAGCCGGGATCAAAGGCGTCCATATGGGGCCAGGCGCAACGCTGTTCACCCGGATCCCCTTCTTCCCTAGTAACTGCGCCAGGCCCGCCGTGAAGTTGGCAATGGCACCCTTGGTCGCGGCATAGGCCAGTAAGCTTGGTGATGGATCATCGGAGTTGACTGAACTGGTGTTGATGATCGAGCTGCCCTTCGGCATGGAGGGCAGTGCCGCCTTGCAGATCCGGAAGATGGCGGTGATGTTGGTGTCGAAGGTTTTCACCCATTCATCATCGTCGATCTCTTCCAGGGTCTCATGGGCCATCTGGAAGGCTGCGTTGTTGACCAGGATGTCGATGCGACCGAACTGTTCGACGGTCTTCTGAACGATGTCATGGCAGTGCTGTTTCTGCGCCAGGTCGCCGGGCAGCAGGAGGCATTGTCGGCCTGCAGATTCTACCCAGCGCGCGGTTTCCTGCGCGTCTTCATGTTCATTGAGATAAGAGATAGCTACGTCAGCACCCTCGCGGGCATAGGCGATGGCGACCGCTCGCCCGATACCACTGTCAGCACCGGTGATCAGCGCAATCTTTCCTTCCAGCCGGTTGTGGCCGGTATACGACTGCTCACCGCAGTCTGGATAAGGCTCCATCTTGCGTTGTGAACCCGGAACGCTTTGTGGCTGTGAAGGGAAGGGCGGAGTAGGAAAGTCTCGCATGGTAGAAGCTCCTGCAGTTGAGAACGCTCATACCGTTTCGAAGCATCGAATTCCTGTGCGTTGGGTTGGATGTGCACCCGGTACGACGAGCGGTGCGCTGCTCGAATGCGAATTGAATTTCAAATTGCATCGCGGGCTCTACACGAACTGTTCTCCTTGCGCTCTTCTCGCCGGGAGCCGCATTGCAGGAGGAACAAGTGCCTCGAATCATTACCCCCGCAACCTCGGAGCATGAAATCAGCGAACACAACGCCAGGATGTTCGGCTCTCCCAAAGAACGTCTGGACTTTTACCGGCGTGAGATCCAGTACGAAACCAGCATTTTGGCCAATCGCACCGACGCCTACCTGGCTGCCCAGTCCTTTCTGGTCATCGCGTTCGTGTCCTCCATGGGCAACCTCAATCAAGGGTGGGGGGAAATGTTCACGCTGATCGTGCCAGCGTTCCTCGCTTTGCTGGGTGTGTTGAGCTCGCTCAATGCCTGGCCTGGAATCCGGGCGGCGTACAACATCATTGATCACTGGCAGCTCAAGCAAAGCCACTTGCTCCAGAGCGAGCCCATGATGGGGTTGGCGTACGATGAGTCGCCGCTGTTCTGCGAGGCTGAGACCTCCCGGGCAGGGCATCGAAAGTCGTTGCTGTTTTCCCTGCGTACACCTTGGATCTTCCTGGTGTTCTGGTTGCTGTTGGGTAGCTACTCGGTGTACATCCAGTTGGCGTGAAACGCCTCATCGGGCGTAAATGCGGCCCCCAGGAAAGGGGGCCGATGTGCTGGAACAGGCTCAGCCAGCCAAGGCTTTGATCAACTGTTCGTTGAAGGCGGGGATGTCGTCCGGCTTGCGGCTGGTGATCAGGTTGCCATCCACCACCACCTCTTCATCAACCCAATCCCCGCCAGCGTTGCGAATATCGTCCTGCAATGTCTTGTAGCTGGTCATTCGTTTGCCCTTGGCCAGGCCGGTCGAAACCAGCAGCCAGCCACCGTGGCAGATGACTGCCAACGGCTTGCCAGCCGAGTTGTGGCTTTTCACCAGCTCCTGAGCGCCGGGTATCAGGCGGATGGTGTCGGAATTCTGCACGCCGCCAGGTAGCACAATGGCGTCGTAGAGATCCAGGTGGGCACTGTCGAACGTTGCATCCACGGCGAATTCGTCAGCGGGCTTGTCATGGTTCCAGCCGCGTACATTTCCTTCCTTATCACTCAGGATGTCGACCACGGCGCCGCTTTGCTCCAAGGCTTCACGCGGGCCGGTCAGTTCTATCTGTTCGAAACCATCGGTGACCAGGAAGGCCACGCGCTTGCCGCTCAGTTGTGCACTCATGGTTGAGTCTCCGTTTTCAATGGGCCTGAAAGGGGAGGCTATTTATCGAGCGCGAAGTTCAAACACGATGCTGCGAATTCAGAAAGGCTGACCAATGGGCGGCCACTTGCGCTTCAGTCACAAAATGTCAGGGGTGCCTGCCCGACCCATACGCACTCAGGTCGAGGTGGCCTAGCGGTTGCGTAAGCTATCCAGCGCCGGTGACCAGATGTTATGCCCGCAACGTTCACACACGGCCGAGTCCTGAGGTTCAAGGAAGGTCGGGAAGCCGCAGCTGACGCAACAGTGCAGGCCAGCGTTCGGCGGCGCCCGGTACTCTGGACGGTGTTCAACCGGCAGGACTGACAGGCCCGGACGAGTGTCCTCGGGGTTGTAAAAATACAAGCTGAGGTCGCCATCGGTCTCCAACAGGCCCAGGCGCACCTGGCCGAGATGCTCTACACCTTGTTGGCGCAGTTCCATGAACAGCTCGTTGGACGAGATGTTCAAATTGCGCAGCGAATGGATCTCGTACATGCCGTCCTTTACCACCGTGATGGGTAAACCATCGATCCAGGCCTCGCATGTTCTGCTGCGCCTCATCAGGTAGACGGTTGCGCGATACAGCAGCAAAAGCGTGAGAAAAACCAATGCGACCGGGAGTAGAGGTACATCTTCGTAAAAGGTCACATCGCCTGCGGCCGATCCCAAGGTGAGGATAACCACGAGCTCGAATCGGGACAGTTGTCTGATGCCACGCCGACCGCTGAATTTCAGAAAGAAAAACACGGCTAGAAAAGCCGCTGAAACGCGAAGGGCGACCTCCAATAGAAAGGTCAGCGGGAACTCGCCAATGAGCATCCTGTGCAGGTCAAATGAAACCATTCGCTGTATCCCACCCGTTTCAATCTCCTGTTACAGATGACCGGCACTACTCGACCTTGGTTCATAAGGGGTCAAAGCCGTGAAGGCGCTTGGAGGCAACGAGCTATCACCGCATTGGCTTCAGAGCCGCACACTGGAGTTGAACATCACGCTATGCCAAGGCTCTGACCTGTAATGGTAAAGCGAGGACGTTCCCATGAGCATCGAACGCAGCATCCCCGAACTTGAGGCCTGGTACGCACAGTACGACGACATCAGCTACCGGCGCGAGTCGCCGGATGCCTACCACCATGAACTGGTCCGCACGGCCGAGGCCCTGCGCGACGACGGCGCCATCGACTGGGATGACTGGCTGGCGCTCAAGGAGCTGGCCGACCAGGCGCACATACGGGCGTTGGAGGATGCAGTGAGCGCCCATGTGAGCGACCCGGACGCATGAAAGCGCTGAAAATAGCCACCTTCAACATCAACGCAATCCACAGCCGCTTGCCGGCTTTGCGGCCCCTGGCTGGAGCGTGAAAAGCCTGACATCGCCTTGCCAGTGCTGCGAACGGTGCGGCGCGTGGTGGTACCGCCAGCGCGAACAACCTAGAAGCACGCCAGATAACGTATAAACCCGCGCCTGCGCGCGGGCTCCTGCCATCGCTATTTTTTGCCGGGCAGCACTGAGCTCAGGACCTGCTTGGCGGTCTGCACGATGACGCCGGCCTGATCCGGGTCGCCCTTGAGCAAGGTGCTGGCGAATTTCTTCGCCTGTTCCAGCTTGATGTGCGGCGGCAGTGGGGGCACGTTCGGGTCTGTCTTGAATTCGATCAATACCGGCCTGTCAGCCGCCAGCGCGCGTTCCCAGGCGCCGGCAATGTCTTCTTCGCGCTCTACGTAGATGCCCTGCAAGCCGATCGAAATCGCGAACAGGTGATAAGGCACATCGGGGATCGACTGCGAAGCTTCGAACTTGGGATCGCCTTCCATGACCCGTTGCTCCCAGGTCACCTGGTTGAGGTCTTCATTGTTGAACACCGCGCAGATCCACTGCGGGTTCTCCCACTGCCGCCAGTACTTGGCCACGGTGATCAGCTCGGCCAGGTTGTTCATCTGCATCGCGCCGTCGCCCACCAGTGCCACCACGCTGCGCTGCGGGTGGGCGAACTTGGCGGCGATGGCATAGGGCACCGCCGCGCCCATGCTGGCCAGTCCGCCGGACAGCGAGCACTGCATGCCCTGGCGGATTTGCAGATCGCGGGCAAACCAGTTGGCGCACGAGCCCGAGTCGCTGGTGACAATGGCCCGGTCGGGCAGGCGAGGGGAGAGCTCATGCACCACGCGCTGGGGGTTGATCGGGTCGGCTTTGACCAGCGCGCGTTTCTCCAGGGTCTTGTCCCAGTGCGCGCGCCATCTTTCGACCTTGTCGCGCCAGCGCCGCTCGCCCTTGTGCTCGAGCAGCGGCAGCAGGGCGCTCAGGGTTTCGCTGGCATCGCCGACCAGGTTGACCTCCATCGGGTAGCGCAGGCTGAGCATGTCCGGTTGCAGGTCGATCTGCACGCCGCGGGCCTGGCCTTCCTTGGGCAAGAATTCGGCATAGGGGAAGCCGGAGCCGATCATCAGCAAGGTGTCGCATTCGTTCATCAGTTGATAGCTCGGCTCGGTGCCGAGCAGGCCGATGGCGCCGGTGACCCAGGGCAAGTCATCGGGCAGAACTGCCTTGCCCAGCAGCGCCTTGGCCACCCCGGCGCCGAGTGTTTCAGCCACCGCGATCACCTGCTCGGTGGCCTGCAGTGCGCCAGCGCCTACCAGGATCGCCACTTTTCGCCCCGCGTTGAGTACCTCGGCGGCACGCTGCAAGTCTTGCTCGAATGGCACCACCCTGGGCTTGCTGTAGCCAACGCCCGAGTGCAGCGTGCCGTGGGCTCTGGCTGGCTCGTGGTAGGGCAGGCCCTGCAGGTCGTTGGGCAGGATGATGGCGGTGACCCTGCGCTCGCCAACGGCGGTCCGCACTGCGCGGTCGAGCAGGTGACGCACCTGTTCAGGCGTCGACGCCTGCTGGACGAAGGCCCCGGCGACGTCCTTGAACATCGACAGCAGGTCCAGCTCCTGCTGATAGTGCCCGCCGAGCGCCGCACGCGCCTGCTGGCCGACAATGGCCAGCACTGGCTGGTGATCCATGCGCGCATCGTACAGGCCGGTCAGTAGATGCGACGCGCCTGGGCCGGAGGTGGCGATGCAGACACCCAGTTCGCCGGTGAACTTGGCGTGGGCACTGGCCATGAACGCAGCCATTTCCTCATGGCGCGCCTGCACGAACTGAATCTTGCCGTCGGCCCGGGCCAGCGCGCCGAACATGCCGTTGATGCCGTCCCCGGGGTAGCCGAAGATGCGCCGCACGCCCCATTGATACAAGCGTTCCACCAGAAAGTCGCCTACCGTGCTGGTCATTGTCTTCACCCGTCCTGTGATCGATAGGGGTCTGGACTTGGCCTTGCTTGGGAAAGTTTCAAGCGTGTGCACGCGGGGCTACCGAGTGGAACCTTAGGCGTGGCCGCAGGTTCGCAACTGTACGGACAACAGCATCAGGAGGCCCCCCCATGAAGGCTATCGACACTGCCGATGCGAGCGTGCAGACCTTGTATTTCGAAGATGACGGCGCCACACCGAACAGCCGTTTACCCGTATTGCTCTATCACCTGCAGGTCGAACCGTACCCGGATGCCGCCAGTGCCTTCGAAGCGCTGTTCGCGGCTCACCGCTGGACGCCGCTGTGGCGTGGCGGGATCTTCGATTACCACCATTTTCACCCCAATGCACACGAAGCACTGGGCGTAGCCAGCGGGCGGGCACGGGTAACACTGGGTGGGGCGTCAGGGCAGACGGTGAGTGTGAAGCGGGGCGATGTGCTGGTGCTGCCGGCGGGCACGGGGCATTGCTGTGTCGAGAGCAGTGATGATTTCCAGGTGGTGGGCGCTTATCCCCATGGGCAGGAAGATTACGACATTCAGCGGCCCGACAGCTCGGTACACCGGCGGATGCTGGCGCGCATCGTTGCAGTGCCTGGCCCTGAGCAAGACCCGGTCAGGGGAGGCTTGATGACCTGTTGGCGTTAAGGTTAGAGACTGTCAGGGTCGCCAAAGAACATCTGTATCCGCGACCGCAACCACCGCTCTGCCGGGTCATTATCCTGCGCCCCCCGCCAAGCCATGTGCAGCTCGAAACTGCGTACTTCCATCGGCAAGTCTTCGGCCCGCAACCCTCCCGCTGCGGTCAGTGCATCGGCCGTATAGTCCGGCACCGTGGCAACAATATCGGTCCCGGCGAGCAAACTCCCCAGCCCGTTGAACTGCGGCACCGCCAGCACCACATGGCGCTTGCGGCCGATTTCATCCAGCGCCTCGTCGATGAACCCCGACAGGTCGCCGGCGAACGACACCAGCGCATGGGGCCGCTCGCAGAAATCGTCCAGGGTGATGCTGCCGGGCACGCTGTCGGCGCGCAGCAGCTTGGGCTTGCTGCGGCGCAGCACCTTGCGCTTGGCGTTGGCCGGCAGGTCGCTGGTGTAGCTCACACCCACCGAGATTTCGCCCGAAGCGAGCAGGGCGGGCATCAGCAGGTAGTTGACCCGGCGCACCACCAGCACAATGCCGGGTGCCTCGGCGCGGATGCGCTTGAGCAGTTGCGGCAGCAGGGCGAACTCGGCGTCGTCCGACAGGCCGATGCGAAACACCGAGGTACTGGTGGCCGGATCGAACTCGGCGGCGCGGCTGACTGCGGTGGAGATCGAGTCCAGCGCCGGCGACAGCAGGGCGAAGATTTCGTGGGCCCGCGCCGAAGGCTCCATGCTGCGCCCGGTGCGCACGAACAGCGGGTCGTCGAAGAGGTTGCGCAGGCGCGACAGCGCGGCGCTGATCGCCGGCTGGCCGAGGAACAGTTTCTCGGCGGCACGGGTCACGCTGCGCTCGTGCATCAGCGTCTCGAACACGATCAGCAGGTTGAGGTCTACGCGACGCAAGTCGTTACGATTCATTCGGTGCGGCTCGCCTGGAAGTGGTGCAGGGGTGAATCTTACGGGCAAAGGCTGTTACCCTGCACCGATTTCCGGGTGCCAATGCACATAATTGTCAGGGGCCCAATCAATGACAGGCATGTCGACTATTAACGGCCACTGATGGCCCTCGGCGCCAAGCCCGGATAAAGTCCATGGTAATACGAGGTTCACAAAGGCGAGGTATGCGATGTCCCGCATGATCCGTTTCCACAAGTTCGGCCAGGCCGACGTGTTGCGCTGCGAAGAGCAGGCCGAGCCGTCCCCGGCCGCCGGCGAGCTGCAGATTCGCGTTCAAGCCATTGGCGTGAGCTGGTATGACGTGCTCTGGCGGCAGAACCTGGCCCCCTCTCAAGCGCGCCTGCCGGCGGGCATCGGCCACGAAATGGCCGGTGTGGTCACGGCGGTCGGCGAAGGCGTTGACGATATTGCGGTGGGCGACCGGGTAGCCAGCTTCCCGGCCACCAGCGCCAACGACCACCCGGTGTACGGCGATGTTATCGTGCTGCCGCGTAGTGCCATCACCCGTTACCCCGACGTGCTCACCCCGATCGAGGCCAGCGTGCACTACACGCCGCTGCTGATCGCCTATTTTGCCTACGTCGACCTGGCCCGGGCCAAGGCCGGGCAGACTGCGCTGATCACCGATGCCAGCCACTGCGCGGGGCCGGCCTTCGTACAGTTGGGCAAGGCCCTGGGGTTACGGGTGTTCGCTGCCACCAAGGAGCCGGAGCAACGCGAGTACCTGCTGGGCCTTGGCGCCGAAAAGGTGATAGTCACCGAAGAGCAGGACCTGCTGATGCAGGTGGGCAAGTACACCGACGGCCGTGGCGTCGACATGGTGCTGGATGGCATGGGCGGCCCGCAGATGTCGCTGCTGGGTGATGTACTGGCGCCGCGCGGCAGCCTGGTGCTGTATGGCCTGCAGGGCGGCAACCAGACACCGTTCCCGGCTTGTGCAGCGTTTCGCAAGAATATCCAGTTCCATGTGCACTGCATCGGCAACTTCACCGGCAAGCCGGAGCTGGGCATCGCCCAGGACCAGGTTGCGCTGCAGCGCGCCCTGCGCGATATCAACCAGTTCACCGCTGACCAACTGCTGACGCCGCAGATCATCAAGGTGTACCCGTTCGGCCAGGTGGTCGAAGCCCATCGCTACATGGACGAGTGCCCCTGTGGCGGGCGGGTGGTGCTGGATATGGCGCAACCCTGAGTAGCGCTGGCTTGTACCGAAAGCCCGGGCATTGTCCCGGGCTTTTTTTCGGAATTTTCGCGCTGCACAGTTCCGAAAAAACTCCATGTTCCTTCACGATTATCGGAAATTTCCTGCAAGTTGAGCTTGATCTTCATCTGGCAAACTCGGGCCTTCGATCGGACCAATCCAGGAAGGTGAAGATCAGATGAACCACACCCCGCACGACCAAGCCATGCACTACGTCCATCAGCAGGTGCTGGAGCGCCTGCTGGCCCACATGAACCAGGCGCAGCGCGCCTCGGTGCAGTTGCTGATGCAGCGCCTGCTGGTGATTGCAGGCGGGCCGGAACATATCGGCAACTTCCGCACCCTGGTGCTGCATGGCGCCGACCGGCGCAGTGCCCAATTGCTGGCCTACCTGCGCGCCGCCCAGTTGAGCCTGGCGGTACGCCACCACGACAGCTTTCACCTGCGGGTGCTGGTGGCCCGCTCGCCGGGCCTGGACAGCGCCACGCTGGCGGCCCACGACCAGTGTTTCGGTGCGCTGTTTCTGCATGACGACCCGCGGGTGGAGCTGTTGCGCGCCGACGCAGGCCAGGTCGGCCCCTACAGCGCGCGGCCGGTAGCCTGCAGCGAGCAGCGTGACGCGGCACGCAATGCCTGGCTATTGTTCGGCCACCTGGGCGGCGGGCGGCCCGAGGTGTTGCTGGGGGCCAGGGCCTACCTGGAGCTGGCCTCGGTGCTGGACCAGGCGCTGACCGCCGGCGCCGGCGTGGACGCGCTGCTGACCGTGACCCCGCCCAGGCAGCGCCTGCGCCTGATGGCCTGGGGGCGGCGCTGCCTGCGGGCTGTGACACAAAACGCGCCCACCACGCTCCCCCACGGTGTCGGGGGGCTGGCCGAAGGCCTGATGCAACTGCACCACGTGCTGGCCCTGGCGCTGCAAAAGCCCGCGCCGATGGCGCAGCGTGCGGCGGGCAATGATTTGCAGGTGGTGGCGCTGGAAGCTGTGCTGCACAACCTGGACGAAGGCGGGCTGCTGGAGCGCATGCTGGGGCGCAAGGAGGGCTTGCCCTGCGAGGTGCACGGCCCCGCCGGGCTGTTCGACCCGCTGCCGCTGGCCCATGCCCGCGGGCTGTACGCCCAGTACATCGAGCAGCGTAATTACCGCGATGGCAGCCAAGCCGCGTTCCAGCGCATCGTCGAACGGCCGCTACCCTGGCCCCAGGGGCAGGAGCTGCAGCAGCAGGCGCAGGAACGCCTGCTCGACAGTTACGGCGCCAGCCAGGACCAGTTGGTCTGCCAGGCCTTCGCACCCTTTACCGGGCAGGGCCGGCGCCTGGAGCAGTTCGTCCAGCGTTACCATCCACGCATGCGCATCGCCTTGCCCTACCTGCACCGGGCGTTGCAGGGGCGGCCGTGCCCGGCCCCGGTAGTTCGCTGGTTGATGGACATCAGCGGGCTGGATCTGGCGCAAATGCGCGCCTTGTATGCCGGCGCCTTGCGTCCGCAGTTGGTCCAGCTGGTGCAGCTGCTGGGGCGTCGCGACGTGGCGCTGCGCCTGCTGCCGCAGGCCGGCCCGGCATTACCGGCCTGGGCTCGGCTGGCGGGGCACGCGGGGCGATGGGGCGGTTGACCGTTGATCCCATCGGCGGCCAACAGATTTTGGAATGACGACTATTAAAATCAGGGGCTTAGGGGAGGGCGGGGCTTAATTTGGACTGAGAGGTCCCGCAGAAAATAGACTGATCGATAAAACGCACTTGATAGGGAAACTCCGAACAAGTTGCTCATCAGCCAGAAATGAGCGGCTTGGGCACGCCGAAAAGCCCGATTTTCAGCCGCTGATTACTGGCGCTTGATCACACAAAATGGATGTTCGACTTTATTCTGGCGTCTGTCATGGGACGAAAGCGCTCTGTGGGCTCGGTCAGACTTGAGCCCCCTCGCCCCAGCCTTTAATCCTCGTCGGGTACCAACGGCGTCTGCAAAATCAGCTGGTAGAACCCCAGGTCCAGCCATTTGCCGAACTTGTAGGCCGCTTGCCTGATCACGCCCGCCTCGACAAAGCCGAGCCGCTCATGCAGCGCGATACTGCCCAGGTTGGTCGTATCGATCCCGCCGATCATGGTGTGGACATCCCGCGCGATAGCCTCCTCGATCAGCTTCTGCATCAGCAGCTTCCCCAGCCCCTGGCCACGGCATTCATGGTGGATGTAGATCGAGTGCTCAACGCTGTACTTGTAAGCAGGCCATGCCCGGAAGGTAGCGTAGCTGGCAAAGCCGAGCAGCCTGCCGGCGTCATCCTCGACACCCAGCACCGGGAAGTGGTTTCGCCGTTTGGTTTCAAACCAGCCGACCATCGACTCAGGGCTCCTGGGCTTGTAGTCGTACAGCGCTGTGGACGTCAGGATTGCATGATTGAAGATCTCGAGGATCGCGGCTGAATGCCGTTCCTCTGTGCAGTACACCGAGTTGATCATGGCGCCTTCTTAAATTCCACTATGTGATACGATTCGTATCCTAAATAGGATTTCTGAAAAAGAGAAGGCAGATGACGGTTGACCAGGTGATAGCAGAACGGCTTGCGGCACTTCGCCAGGCACAGCGCCTGAGCCTGGCGCAGCTGGGCGAAAAAGCCGGCGTCAGCAAAGCCATGATCTCGAAGATCGAACGACTTGAAAGTAGCCCGACGGCTGCTGTCCTGGGGCGATTGGCAGCAGGTTTGGGTGTATCTCTGACTGATCTGCTCAAAGAGGAAAGTTCACCCCCAAACTCGATCCTAAGGCGCCAGGCAGACCAGCCAACCTGGCAGGACAGCCAGACCGGTTACATCCGTAGGCAGGTAGCAGAGCGCAGGGCATCTGGCAGCAGCGAACTCATCGAGATAACGCTGCCAGCCGCGACCCGGGTCGATTACCCTCAGTGGCACAGCAACCCCTACCACCAAAGAGTCTGGGTGCTGCAGGGGAGGCTGGAGGTCCGCTACGGTGACGACAGCTACACGATGGCGGCGGGTGATGTGCTTGAGTTCGCCGTTGACCTGCCTGTGAGTTACATCGCCGACCCCACCCAGGGGTGTCGCTACCTTCTGAACATTCTCTACGAGCGGGCTTGATCGAAAGGCGGTGCAACTTGCGGCGGCCCAATGCGGGCCGTCGCAAGGCGGCCTACCTATTTGGGCATCAGCACAGTATCAATGACGTGGATCACGCCATTGGATTGCATCACATCGACGATGGTAACCGCTGCCTTGCCTCCCTTGGCGTCCATCAACCAGAGTTTGCTGCCGTGGAGCATCACGGTGAGCGGTTCACCCTGGACGGTGGTCAGCGTGGTTTTGCCGCCATGCATCTTGGCCTCGTCCATGAGTTGCTTGGCCGTATGCGTACCTGCTACCACGTGGTAGGTCAGGATCTTCGTGAGGTCGGCCTTGTGTTCCGGTTTCACCAAGGTGTCCACCGTGCCTGCCGGAAGTTTGGCGAAGGCTTCGTTGGTGGGCGCGAAGACGGTGAACGGGCCTTTGCCGTTGAGGGTATCTACCAGGCCGGCGGCTTTGACAGCTGCCACCAGTGTCGTGTGATCCTTGGAGTTGGCCGCGTTTTCAACGATGGTCTTGTCCGGGTACATCGGCGCGCCGCCTACCAGTGGCAGGCTTGCGGCATAGCCATTGGATGCCACAAGGCACAGGGCGACCAGGCAGGTTTTTGCGAGGCGTTGAGCAAAGCTGAGCATGATGCATCTCCTCGATTATTCGACCCTTCGAATGAAGGTGAGGAATATACGGAGCAGCCCGGCAAACGGATGCATCACAGCGACGATATTTTTCCTTGAGCGATGACAGGGCCGGTGGGCAGGCCTGTAGGTGAACCGTTTTCAGGCTCCAGCGATACGGCCAGCGCTGCACCATCGCCCAGTGATGCCGCCAGTTCCGCTGGAATGGCCAGGCCAGCGGCCGCATTCGCCGGGAGCAGGCCCAGCGAGTGCGGTTTGCCATCCTTGCCGATCAGCCAGGCTTGGGCGCTGAGGTCCTTCCAGTACGAGGCACGGGTGGGCACGAACAGCACCGCGCGGTCGCCAGGTCGAACCGTTGCGGTAAACAGGACATCACCGTCACTTTGCTCAAGGCGGGCCAGCAGTGTTGGCGCTACCCGGTGCTCAGGCATGCCGAGGGTGATGACAGCGACGATCAGGCAGGCAGCCAGGGCCGCAGTGGTCCAGCGCCAGAAGCCGACGCTGTGCCACCCGCCACGGCGAGTTTGCTGCGTTGAAGGGTCATTCGGGAACAGTTGCGCTTCGATCCGCTGCCAGGTGTGCTCAGGTGGGTTGGCCTCAGGTACCTGACCCAGCCAGCCCTCGAACTGGCGCTGCCATGCAGCCACGGCGGCTTGCACGGCTGGGTCGCGCGCGGCCAGCGCCTCCACCTCTGCGCAGGCTTGGTGGTCAAGCACGCCCAGCACGTACTCGGCGATCAGAAGATCGCGATCATCGTCCGGGGGAAGTTCGTGTTCGTTCATAGGCCAAGGCACACACGCAGTCTGATGAGCCCACGGCGAATCCAGCTCTTCACTGTCCCTAGGGGGACGCTGTGACGTTCAGCCAGTTCAGCGTAGGAATAGCCTTCGAAAAATGCCACACGAATGTAGCGCTGCTGGTCTTCCTCAAGTGTTGCAAGGCAGCGTTCCAGGGCACTGCCTTGGTGATCGCGCTCGACGCTGTCCACCACCGAATCCTGCGTGGGCCACTGGGCGACGGTTTCAAGAGGTTCGTGCATGTGCCGCGAACGGCGTCGGTCGATTGCCTTGTGTCGGGCAATCGAAGCCATCCACGTGCTGGCACTGGATAGCGCCGGATCGAAGCTTGCGGCCTTGAGCCAGACACTGGTGTAGGTCTCCTGAAGGACTTCTTCTGCCTCGGCCCGGTTGCTCAGGTAGTACAGGCAGATACCGAACAACTTGGCCGAGGTGGTGCGGTACAGTGCCTCGAATGCCAGACGGTTGCCGGTGCCACAGGCCAGCAGTAGCACGGTCTGCGCTGTGGCTTGCGGTTGCTCGGCATGATGACCTGTGATGTCAGCGCTTATGGCCAATGTGCGGTCTCCTGAAGGCGCTAGTGTCCTGTCTCGGAAATAAGCTGTTCACTTTTGGCGGCGTCTCGGGCGCCCGGCCCGCGTTGCCACTCCTCGCCATAGCCCTGCTATGACTCGTCGCGGCGCCTTGGCCGAACACCCGAGCCACTCGCCAAAAGAGAACGTATTTCCGAGACAGGACACTAGACAACCTTAGTCTGGATTTTCAATCGCCGGCGCCCTGGCTGCTGGTTTCAGCCGATGTGCACACAGTTGCGGCCTGCGCCCTTGGCCCGGTACAGCGCCTGGTCGGCGCGCGCGAGCAGGGTTTGCTCGCTGTCCAGTTCAGCACCCGGCGCGCAGGCGATGCCAATGCTCACGGTCACCTGGGCAAACGGGCTGTGCTGGTGGGCGATAGGTTCCTTGTTCAGGCATTCGAGCATTGCCTGGGCGACGATGACCGCGCCGGCACTGTCAGTGCCGGGCAGTATCGCGGCCAGCTCCTCGCCGCCATAGCGGGCCAGCAGATCGGGAGGGCGACGCAAGCACGCCGATAGCCGCTTGGCCACCAGGTGCAGGCAGGCATCACCGGCCGGGTGGCCATAGGTGTCGTTGTAGCGCTTGAAGTGATCGATATCGATCATCAGCAGGCTCAGGGCACCGGCGCTGCGCCGGGCCCTTGCAGTTTCCTGGGCCAGGGCCTGGTCGAAACTGCGGCGGTTGGCCAGCCCGGTCAGGGCATCGTGCATCGCCAGGCGTTCGAGCTGCTGGTTGCTGTCGAGCAGCTGTTGCTGGGCCACCCTCAGGTTACCTTCGGCCAGGCTGCGCCGGCGCATGGCGCGGATCAGCAGCCAGCCGATGGTGCCGGTCAGGCCCAGCAGCGCGCACACCACCAGCAACGACAGTTGTGCCTCCATCCGCCAGGCTGCCAGTGCTTCATGCTGCCCCAGGGCGACGGTGGTCACCAGCGGCAGCTGGTCACTCTTGCGAAACGCATACAGGCGCTCGACTCCGTCCAGGCTGGAGGTGAACGAGGCGGTGCCGACCGACTTGTCGACCAGGTACTTGGTGTAGATCGGTGACTGGGAGAAGTTGCGCCCCATGTCCTGCTCGCGGAACGGGTAGCGCACCAGCAATGCGCCGTCGGTATAGGACAGCCCGATGGCGCCCTCACGGCCGACGTCGATCTGGCCGAAAAGATGCAGGAAGTTCTCGACCCCCAGCGTCACCGCCACCACGCCGGCGAATTCGCCGCTGGCATCGTTGAAGCGACGACTGATGGTGATCACCCATTCCTGGTTGGCACGGCTGCGGATGGGCAGGCCGATGAACGATTCGCGCGAAGGGTCGTCGCGGTGATGGATGAAGTAGGCCCGGTCACTGCTGTTGGCACCGGCCGGGATCGGGCGATTGGACGACATCAGCCAGCGCCCGTCCCGGGCGTACACGGTAATGCCGCTCAACTGTGGCATCAGCGGTTGTTGCCGGTCGATCAGCTGGCTCAGCCGCTCAATCTGTGCCAGCCCGCTACCCTCGGTTTCCAGGCGCTCCACCAGGCCGAGCAGGATCAGCGAACTTTGCCGCACGATGCCTTCGGAGTAGGTGGAAAGCGCCTGGGTGAGGTTCAGGCTGTGGGTGTTGATATCTTCCAGTACGCGTTCACGTGAAGCCATGACCTTCCATAGCGTCAATGAAGCGAGTGAACAACCAATGACCGATAGCAAAAGGACAACGAGATGAATGTCACGCTTCACGTTAGTACCTGAGAGAAGTCCGGATTTCGACTGGCGCTCATTGGCTGAAGGCCATGGCACTTAGCCATTCCTGGCATGGGCAAGGATACAGGGGAGTCGAACCGAACCGCAGTAGCTACTTGACGTAAATGAGCATTTAGATGGGCTGATTGTTGCAGCTAAATGGCTGCTTGCGACCCATGCGGCCATTGTGAGGGTACTGCTCTTGCTCATTTTTCGAAGCCGGCGCGATCCCTGTGGGAGCGGGTTTACCCGCGAAACAGGCAACGCGGAGGCTGGCACGGGCTTTGCCCGTGTTCGCGGGTGAACCCGCTCCCACAAAGGCAGCTTGGGGTCGAAAGCGGTCCGTCAGGAGTGAGCGCTCTCACCCCTGCGTTTCGCGCAGGGCGTAGCACCCATGAAAACGGCTCTGGTGAGGGGGCAGGGTCTGGTCGATTGCCTGTCAGCGCAAAGTGATACAAATTTCCCACAGACATTGAATCTGAACATCGAGGCTTGAATGAGGGATGCAATCACATGAATTCAGCCCCTCCACCACCGAGGGGCTGATTGCCGCCACGATCATGGAACTGGTGCGTCCGACCTCCACGTGCAGTGGCTGACCTTTGAATAACCCACCCATTGATGGTCCTGCAGCCAGGACAAGGCTGATCGCCACCGACCCTGAACCAAATGGCCGCCAGTGGGTGTCGATTATCGAGGGCACCTTCTTCATATCTGGAACGTGAATGCCAACACTTGAGCCATCCTGCGTGGTCTCCCACGCCCAATACTTCATCCGTCAACCACGACGGCGATTTCGCCTGTTCTTAGGTCTAAATAAACCAACCATTCGTCGCCGTAGCGCCACAAGCTTAGGGGGGGCAAGATGCAGCCCGGAGTAGAGATAGCGGGCTCGGTCCGATTTCTGTTGACCTCAGTTTAAAATCTGTTGGCCGCCGACGTGATCCGTAGCGCTTGCCCAACCCTTGGGTCTGTATGTATAACCAGTGGCCATTCCCACGCCCGACCTAACCTCTGTGATCGCCCACTCCGTAGACGACCCGCTGTACTACCTGCACAACTTCCGCCAGGTGCTGGGCTGGGTCGGGCAGCGTTATGCCGACCTGCTCGACCACCACGAGCAGGGCTTTATCGATGCCTTCGCCGGCCTGCCAACCGCATCACAGGCGCTGTTGGTGCGCATGGTGATGCGCAAGGGCGAGCTGTTTCGCAGCGACAAGCTTGAGTACGCCGAGATCGGCGACACCCACAACGCCCTGGCGCCGCTGCTGGCGCTGGGCTGGGTCGACGCTGACGCGCCGCTGGCACTGGAGCAGTTGTGGCCGCTGCTGCGCAAGGACGAAGCGGCCAGTTGCTTTGCCGGGCAACTGGCGCGGCCCAGAGCGGGCAAGGCCGAATTGCTCGAGCAACTGCAGCCACTGGCGTTGCAACCCCGCCCGCTGGCCCAGTGGTTCCCGGGGTTTACTGCGCAAATCGTGCATTGGCGCCTGCAACCTTTGTGTGACCGCCTGCGCCTGCTGTTTTTCGGCAACCTGTACCAGGACTGGCACGAGTTCGTACTGGCCGATCTGGGCGTTTGGCGTTACGAGCAGGTGCCGTTCAGCGACGATTCCCGCGCCCTGCGCCTGCGCTGCGAGGTCGACCTGGCCATGGCCCTGCACCAGTGCGCCGAGCGCCTGGAGCAGGGCGAGGCACCGGCCACCCTGCTGGCCTTGCTCGAGGGCCTGGACAGCCATAACCCCTGGCTGGCCCGGCGCCGCGCGCGAGTGCTGTATGCCGTTGGCCAGCAATGCGAGCGCATGGCTGACTGGGCGCTGGCGCTGCGGATCTACGGCGCTTGCGCGCACCCCGAGGCGCGCATCCGCCAGGTGCGGGTGCTGGAGCGCAGCGAGCAGTGGGCCGCAGCCCATGCCTTGGCGCTGAATATGGCCGCAGCACCGGCCAATGCGTTGGAGCGCCAGGCCCTCGAGCGCCTGTTGCCGCGCCTTGCGCGCAAGCTGGGCGGGCCGCCGCAGCCACGCCGGCGGGCCAACCCGGTCGAGCTGATCGAGCTGCAGCTGCCGGCCGAATTCGCCGCGCTGGGCGTGGAGGAGGCGGTGCGGCTATACCTGCAGGGGCAGGGTGGGGCGGCCCACTATGTCGAAAACACCCTGTTCAACAGCCTGTTCGGCCTGCTGTGCTGGGAGGCGATTTTCGCCCCGTTGCCCGGGGCGTTCTTCCACCCGTTCCAGGCCGGCCCGCAAGACTTGCACGATGCCGACTTTCAGCAGCGCCGCGCGGCGCTGTTCGAGCGCTGCCTGGGGCGGCTCGAGGATGGCAGCTACCGTGATGCCATGCGCACCTGCCATGGTGCCAAGCAGGGGCTGCAATCGCCGTTCGTGTTCTGGCAGATGCTCGACGAAGAGCTGTTGGAGCAGGCCCTGGCCTGCCTGCCGGCAGCGCACCTCAAAGCCTGTTTCAAGCGCCTGTTGCAGGACATCCGCAACAACCGCGCCGGTATGCCCGACCTGATCCAGTTCTGGCCCGAGCAGGGCCGTTATCGCATGGTCGAGGTCAAGGGGCCGGGTGACCGCCTGCAAGACAACCAGCTGCGCTGGCTTGAGTTCTGCCAGCAGCACGGCCTGCCGGTTGCGGTCTGTCACGTGCGTTGGGCGCCAGCGGCATGAGCTACACCGTCGCGGTGCGCGCCCTGTGCGAATTCAGCGCCAAGGTCGGCGACCTCGACCTGCGCTTTACCCCTTCGCCCACCGCCCAGGAAGGTATCGCCGGCCATCGCCGGGTGGTGGCCCGCCGCGATGCCGGCTACGAGGCCGAAGTGGCGCTGGAAGGCGAGTACCAGAGCCTGCGTGTACGCGGCCGGGCCGACGGCTACGACCCGGCGCGCAATCGCCTGGAAGAAATCAAGACCCACCGCGGCGACCTGGCCCGCCAGCCGGCCAACCATCGCCAACTGCACTGGGCCCAGGCAAAGGTCTACGCCTGGCTGCTGTGTCAGGCACGCCAGCTGGGCGAGATCGACGTTGCGCTGGTGTATCTCGACGTCGACAGCGACGGCCAGACCGTTATCAGCGAGCGCCACACGGCCGTCGGGCTGCAAGCCTTTTTCCAAACCCAGTGCCAACGTTTTCTGGCCTGGGCGCACATGCAGCAGCAACGTTTGCTGGCCCGCGACGACGGCCTGCGGGCGTTGACCTTCCCGTACCCCGAGTTTCGCCAGGGCCAGCGGCAACTGGCCGAAACCCTGTACAAGGCGGTGAGCACCGGCCGCTGCCTGATGGCCCAGGCCAGCACCGGCATTGGCAAGACCCTCGGCACCTTGTTCCCGCTGCTCAAGGCGGTGGTGCCGCAGCAGCTCGACAAGCTGTACTTCCTCACCGCCAAGACCCCGGGCCGCGCCCTGGCCCTGGATGCCCTGCGCCAGCTCACCCGGCACAGCCCGCAGCCGGCGTTGCGCACGCTGGAGCTGATCGCCCGTGACAAGGCCTGCGAATACCCCGAAAACGCCTGCCATGGTGAGTCCTGCCCGCTGGCCAAGGGTTTCTACGACCGTCTGCCCGCAGCCCGCGAAGCTGCAGCGCAGGTGGCGCTGCTGGACCGCGCGGCATTGCGCGAAGTGGCCCTGGCGCACCAGGTGTGCCCCTACTACCTGGGGCAGGAAATGGCCCGCTGGGCCGATGTTCTGGTGGCCGACTACAACTACTACTTCGATGCCCACGCGCTGCTGTTTGGCTTGGCCCAGCTCAACCAGTGGCGCACGGCGGTGCTGGTCGACGAGGCCCACAACCTGGTGGAGCGCGGGCGGGCGATGTACAGCGCGGGCCTCGACCAGGGCCAGTTGCTGGCCCTGCGCCAGAGCAAGCCGGCAGGCCTTGGCAGCGCGCTGGACCGCCTCAACCGGCAGTGGAATGCCCTGTATAAAGCCCAAGTAGCGCCTTACCAGGCCAGCGAGCAACTGCCGGAGGCCTTCCTGCGGGCGCTGCAACAATGCATCGGGCAGATCCAGGAACGCATGAACCAGGCCCCGGCCGAGCTTGAGCCCAAGGTGCTGGAGTTCTTTTACCAGGCCTTGCAGTTCAGCCGGGTTGCCGAGCTGTTCGATGAGCACTTTCTGTTCGACATCAGCCCGCGCAGCGGCCCCAAAGGCAAGCGCCTGGCTACCCTGTGCCTGCGTAACGTGGTGCCGGCGCGGCTGCTGGCACCGCGCATGGCTGCAGCGCGCAGCGTGACGCTGTTCTCGGCCACCCTCAACCCGCGGCATTTTTACAGCGACCTGCTGGGCATGCCCGCCGACACCGCCTGGCTGGAGGTGGCCGCGCCGTTTCGTGCCGAGCAGTTGCAGGTGCGCATCGTCAGTGATGTTTCCACCCGCTACCAGCAGCGCCAGGCCTCGTTGGCGCCCATCGTCGAGTTGATCGCCGGGCAGTACCAGCGCCAGCCGGGCAACTACCTGGCCTTTTTCAGCAGCTTCGAGTACCTGGAGCAGGTGGCCCGGCTGCTAGCCGAGCGCTATCCGGGCTTGCCCCAGTGGCGCCAGGCGCCGGGCATGGATGAGGCCAGCCGCGAAGCGTTCCTCGCGCGCTTTGTCGCCGATGGTCAGGGCGTGGGCTTTGCCGTACTGGGCGGCGCTTTCGGCGAGGGCGTCGACCTGCCCGGTACGCGTCTGATCGGTGCATTCGTCGCGACGTTAGGGCTACCCCAGGTCAATCCGGTCAACGAGCAATTCAAGCAGCGCCTGGGCCGCCAATTTGGTGCAGGTTTCGACTACGCCTACCTGTACCCGGGGGTGCGCAAGGTGATCCAGGCGGCCGGGAGGGTGATCCGCGGCGATGACGACCGCGGCGTGCTGCTGCTGATCGACGAGCGCTTCGCCGAACCGCGGGTGCGGCAGATGTTTCCCAGCTGGTGGCACTGCGCCTGAACGCCCCCATCGCCTGGCGCTGAAACTCCCAGTACACTGCGCGTTCCAACCCCAACATTCGTTGCTTTCGAGGTTCTGCATGACGCTCAGTCCTTTGGCAGGCAAGCTGGCTCCGGCCAGTGCGCTGGTCGATATCCCCCGCCTGCTCACCGCCTACTACACCGGCCGCCCCGACGCAGCCGTGGCGGCCCAGCGCGTGGCCTTCGGCACCTCGGGCCACCGGGGCAGTTCGTTCGACCTGAGCTTCAACGAGTACCATGTACTGGCGATCACCCAGGCCATCTGCCTGTACCGCCAGGAGAAGGGCATCGACGGCCCGCTGTTCATCGGCGCCGACACACACGCGCTGTCTGCCCCGGCCGCTGCCAGTGCCCTGGAAGTGCTGGCCGCCAACGGCGTGCAAGTGGCCCTGAGCAAGGATGACGAGTACACCCCGACGCCTGCTGTGTCCCACGCCATCCTGTGTTACAACCGCGGCCGCCAGCAGGGCCTGGCCGACGGCATCGTCATCACCCCGTCGCACAACCCGCCGCAGAGTGGCGGCTTCAAGTACAACCCGCCCAACGGCGGCCCGGCCGACAGCGACGTGACCAAGTGGGTCGAGGCCAAGGCCAACGAGCTGTTGGCCGCAGGCCTGGCCGGCGTCAAGCGCATGGACTACCAGCAGGCGCTCAAGGCTCCGACCACCCGCCGCCATGACTACGTGACCAGCTACGTCAACGACCTCGAAAGCGTCATCGACTTCGAAGTGATTCGCGCCGCCAACCTGCGCCTGGGCGTCGACCCGCTGGGCGGGGCAGGGGTGCGCTACTGGTCGGCCATCGCCGAGCGCTACCAGCTGAACCTGGAGGTGGTAAACACCGAAGTGGACCCGACCTTCCGCTTCATGACCGTCGATTGGGACGGGCAGATCCGCATGGACCCGTCCTCGCCCCACGCCATGCAGGGCCTGATCGGCCTGCGCGAGCGCTTCGACGTGGCCTTTGCCTGCGACCCGGACCACGACCGCCACGGCATCGTCACCCCCGACGGCCTGCTGCAGCCGAACAACTACCTGGCCGTGGCCATCGACTACCTGTACCGCAACCGCCCGCAATGGCGCAGTGACGCCGCCGTGGGCAAGACTGTGGTCTCCAGCGGCTTGATCGACCGAGTCACTGCGGGGCTTGGCCGCGAGCTTTATGAGGTGCCGGTGGGCTTCAAGTTCTTCGCCCAGGGCCTGTTTGACGGCTCGCTGGGCTTTGGTGGCGAGGAGAGCG
This sequence comes from Pseudomonas xanthosomatis, assembly GCF_019139835.1. NCBI lineage: Bacteria > Pseudomonadati > Pseudomonadota > Gammaproteobacteria > Pseudomonadales > Pseudomonadaceae > Pseudomonas > Pseudomonas xanthosomatis. Next base: position 3,569,560 of record NZ_CP077075.1, read on the forward strand.
CGGGTGCTTCGTTCCTGCGCCGTGACGGTTCGGTCTGGGCCACCGACAAGGACGGCTTGATCCCGGCCCTGCTGGCTGCCGAGATGACTGCCCGCACTGGCCGCAACCCGAGCCAGATCTACGCCGACCTGACCGCCAGGCTGGGCAAGCCCTACGCCACCCGCGTCGAGGCAAAGGCCGACGCCCGGCAAAAAGCCCTGCTGAGCAAGCTGGCGCCGGAGCAGGTGAAGTCCACCGAGCTTGCCGGCGAGCCGATCGAGCAGATCCTCAGCCACGCACCGGGCAATGGCCAGGCCATTGGTGGCCTGAAGGTGATGACCGCCAATGGCTGGTTCGCCGCACGGCCGTCCGGTACCGAGGACATCTACAAGATCTACGCCGAGAGCTTCATCGACGAGGCGCACCTGGCGCGCCTGGTGCAAGAAGCGCAGGTACTGGTGGACGCGGCGATCGCCTGATCGGCCACTGACCCTATCGCGGGGCAAGCCCGCTCCCACGCCATGCCTCATTACGGGGTTTACGCGTGGGGGCGGGCTTGCCCCGCGATGGTTTGGGCTGTTCCATTGATGGAACGATCCATGCCAATACAGCTATCTACCGCCTGATTGGCTTCACCGGTAAGGTGATACCTATCCAAGAGGAGCCAGTTCATGAAAAACATCCAGGGTATCCACCATAGCCCCCACGCCCATTGGGTAGGTGACGGCTTCCCCGTGCGCAGCCTGTTCACCTACGACCATCTCGCCCGGCATATCAGCCCGTTCCTGCTGCTGGACTACGCCGGCCCTCACGTATTCAACCCCACCACTGAGCGCCGTGGCGTCGGCCAGCACCCGCACCGGGGGTTCGAGACGGTGACCATCGTCTACCAGGGTGAGCTGGAGCATCGCGACTCCACCGGTGCTGGCGGCCTGATCGGCCCGGGTGACGTGCAATGGATGACCGCTGCCGGCGGCATCATCCATGAGGAGTTTCATTCCCAGGCGTTCGCCCAGAGCGGTGGCACGCTGGAGATGGTGCAGTTGTGGGTCAACCTGCCGGCCAGGGACAAGCGTGCTGCGGCGGGCTACCAGACCTTGCTGGCCAGTGATATCCCGGTTGTGAGCCTTGAGGGGGGGGCTGGCAGCCTGCGGGTGATCGCCGGGCGTTACCTGGGGCAGCAGGGGCCTGCCCGTACGTTCACCGACATGGATGTGTGGGATATGCGGCTCAAGGCCGGGGCCAGCCTGCAGTTGCCTGTGGCTGCCGGGCGCAATGCCGCGCTGGTGGTGTTGCGCGGGCGCTTGCGGGTCAATGCCGAGCGCGAGGCGGGGCCGGCCAGCCTGGTGTTGTTCGAGCGTGAGGGGTACGGTGTGCGGGTCGAGGCGCTGGAGGATGTCAGTGTGTTGCTGCTCAGCGGTGAGCCGATCGATGAGCCGATCGTGGGGTATGGGCCGTTTGTGATGAACAGCCAGGCTGAGATTGCTGAGTCGTTCGATGACTTCCATGCGGGGCGGTTTGGGGTGATGGGGGGGAGTGAGAGAGGGCCGGCTCACTGATTTCAATGCCGTTCGGCGGGGCGGCCTTTCTGCGTTAGTTGTAGGAGCCGGCTTGCCGGCGATGGCGTTTGTGCAGGTGGCTTAAGTTTTGTGTTGTACGCTGTTGGTTTGTTGATCGGAGTTTAGTTGTTTTAGTTGTTTTGGATGGGTTTGGAAGTTGTATGTGCATTCATTATTTGTATTGACGCTTATTCACCTTTCCGCCCTTACGGCGGGTAACTTTTTGAAGGATCAAAAAGTCACCAAAAAATCCTCGCTCCATTCATCCGGCCCCTGCGCTTCGCTCCGGGGTTCCCTCACTCCGGGCTTGCTCCGGGGGTACGCGCCGACGGGCCGTCCCTGGCCCGATCGGCGCTCGACCGGCATCCATGCCGGTCGCCCCCCTACGCAATCCCTGCGTTCGGCCTCCTGAAGTCGCGAAGTTAGTGGCGGCGCCTATGAGTACGCAGCTCGGTCGCTAGTTGCCACCGTGGGAACTCAGGATTGAATCGCTGGACAAGCCCGCTCCCACGCCGGCCGTGTACTTACTGTGGGAGCGGGCTTGCTCCGCGACGGCGTTAGAACAAACAACACATCAATAACAATCAAACCAACATCCCAGCTCTTGATCTGGCTCTTGATCTTGCTTCTAAGTGCGCGGTAGTTCAGACAACACAAATCGCGACTTCAGGAGGCCGAGCGTAGGGATTGCGTAGGAGGGCGACCGGCATGGATGCCGGTCGAGCGCCGATCGGGCCAGGGACGGCCCGTCGGCGCGTACCTCCGGAGCAAGCCCGGAGCGAGGGTACCCCCGGAGCGCAGCGTAGGGGGCCGGATGATAGGAGCAGGCGGTTTTGCCTACTTTTGCCAAGACAAAAGTAGGCCGCCGTAAGGGCGGAAAGGTGACGAAAAGCGCTCATCGTCAACGAATGCGCATACATCTCCCAAAGCAATCACCCTAAAGCCCCGAACCCGAACCCGACCCCCAGCCATCCATCCCCCACCCCGCAACCCCAACCCCACCAGTTACCCCATTCGCCCCCAACCTAGCATCCAGCCCATATCGCAACCCGGCGAAGGGCGTTCCAAGGCCTTCGCCCCAAGGAACCCCCATGCCTGAACATAACGACTGTACCCCCTCAACCCCCCTGCAGCGGATCCTCGAGACCGAACCGGGCACCCAGCCAGCCCCTGACGGCCAGCGCTCGCTACTGGCATTGCAACGCAAGCCTCTCCAGGCGCTGATGGATAGCTACCCAAGCGTGCAGATGGACGAAGCGAAGCGCTTGAAGGCGCGCCTGGACGTTGGCGCCGCGGCCATGATGCGCGCGTTCCGCGAGCAGCGGCTCAAGGTGCAAGGCCGGCGCCCCGGCGATGAAACCAAAGGCCCTCTGGCCCTGAGCAACGGCCCTACCTTCGAAAACCAGTTCTCCCCCAGTTGGGGCGACAACACCCACCCCCAGGCCGTCGACGCGACGACCTCCCCGGCGGCATACCTGGTCGACATGCTCATGTTTGCCAGCGAGCACGTCGAAGCACTCGGTGACCCGAACAAAACCCTGACCCTGCGCAACCGTCGCCCAGACCTGTTTGAGCTGTCGCTCGACGAGCAGACCATGAATCGCGAGGTAAGCCAGGTCGAGGTAGTCAACCATGTACTGGCGCATGCCATCGGCAGCGAGTCGCACCAGGCAGCCGATAGCCGCATGGCGCTCGAAGACACTTTGCTACAGGTCTTCACGCCGCTCAGGCAGTTCCCTTATGAAGCGCACTGGCAACAGATCAGGACGGTGCTGGCTCACAACAAACTAGGCCTGAGCGATGTTTCCCGGCTGTCGGATCTGGACAGCCCCTACTTCATTCAGCCCGGCGCCCACTCGCAGTGGTCGGATACCGCCCTGCAACAGGACGCATCGCTGGGCCCCGGCTTGCGCGCGCTGCTCACCGAGGCGCCGTACTTCGGCACCCCAGGCGTGTTGCGGTACAACCCTCAGAGCCGCCGCTTGACGGGCCTGCCGCAAACCGCAGCCGAGGATGATGCGGGTTTCTTCATGCGCTACTTCGGTGTGCCGGCCTTTCCAAGCCTGCAAAACGTGGTCAATTTCTGCCAGGCAGTGCAACTGAGCCAGCTCGAGATGGAGGCGTTGTTCGGCCTGGCCGCCTGCGCACCACGGCGTTCTGAAAATGCGCTCGAAAGTGCCATGTCCGGCCCGGTTTCCCCGGGCCTGTTCGGTGCACGCTTCATCAATAGTGGGGGGCCTGAACCCGTGTCGGTGGCCAACGATGCCGGCGATCCCTTGCTCCACCAGTTCCGCTTTTTGAGCGAGGCGCGTTGTGACCGTGTGCAGCGCCTGATGCGCCTGGCCCTTGCCCTGCAACTGCCTTTCCAGCAGGCAGACCAGGTGGTGTGCGCGTCCATCGATGCCGAGCGCCTGGGGGCTGTCGACGAGCAGGGCAAGCCGCTGCAGATGACCGCCAACACGATACGCGCACTGGGCCTGTTCCAATACTTGCGCGAGCGTTTCGCCTGCAGCGCCGAAGACTTCGCTGCGTTGTTGTCGGACATGTCGGTGTTTGCAGTTGGCGACACGCTGAGCCATTTCGACCGGGTGTTCAACCGTGGAGTGGCGACTGCATTGGTGCTCGACGGCCAATGGTTCGACATTGCCGGTGAAGATGCACAGAGCAAACTCACCGTCGACCTGCTGTGCAGCGGCTTGGGCATCAACCTGGAAACGTTTCGCTACCTGGCACGCAGCGTGATGCAGGGGCAAGGGCAGGCGCGGCTGCGACGATCGCTCGCCACCATCAGTGCTTTCTACCGGGTAACCCTGCTGGCCCGATTGCTGAAGGTCAGCACCATCGAGCTGTTGTCGCTGCTTGAGGTGCTCAGCCCGCAAGGGCAGTTCGCCCTGCAGTTGACCGGTACGCCGCACAACGCGATGTACCGAAGCTACGCTCAGGCCGACACTGTCAGCGTGGTCCATGCGGTGTGCCAGTGCGTGCTCTGGTGCCAGCAGCAGAGCCTGCCCATCGCCTGGCTTGTGCAGCAATTGTTGCCGGTGAGCAACGCCGATGTGGTGCCTGAGGCGGTCGTTACGCTGTTCAGTGAGCTCAAGCGCGACCTGCTGCCTTACCTGGACCTCGAGCGCGCCCTGGAGCAGGCAGGCGTAACGCCGCTGAAAAGCACCCGCTGGCATGACCACCTGAGCCAGATCGTAGACGCGCACGGGCTGGTTACCGACACTGGGCACACCGAAGAGGACCTTGACCCCAAGCTGTACGAGAACTTCGCCGAGCGCGAGATCGACGTGGTCATCGCGCGCCTGGAGAGCAGCGACGAGCAGCCTGACAACGAGCTACCAGCCATGCCGCAAGACCTGCGTGAGCGTCTCAAGGCATTGGTGCTGGGGGTGATTCTGCGCATGCGCCTGGAGCAATGGGGGGTAGTGCAGGCGCGGTTGTCGCAGATGCTGTCGTTACAGGCCAGCCACGTGGTGCCGGTGATCTTCTGGGCCGACGGCAAGGTGCACGGGTTACTTGAGGCTGCGGTGGGCTTCGAGCCTGTGCAGCATCAATCTGTGGCGATGAAGAACATGACCACCCTGCTGCAGCGCATGGAGCGCTGCGCCGAGGTGGTTAGCCGGTTCGCCTTGAGCCCGGCGTTACTGAGCAGCATGCTGACTAGTGCCGAGCAGCCACGCTTCAGCCTGCGCTCGACCGAACTTACCCTGCACACACTGTATTACCTTGAGCGCTACACACATTGCCTGCGCCTTGCAAAGCAGCCAGAGGAGCACCTGCTGGGGTACTTCACCAGGCTTGCAGCGTTGGGCGAGATGACGCCCAACGAACAGCGCCTGGTGCGGGACGCGGCGGCACAGAAAATTGCCAGCTGGCTGGGTTGGGGGGTACGTGAGGTACTGGATGTGGCGGGGTATGTTGCCGCCGACGGTATCATCCGCAACCTGGCACAGTTGTGCGTGCTGGTGGATACACGCGAGCTTTGCGAGCACACCGGGTTGAGCGCTGCATCGTTGATGAAGCTCAGCAAACTCAGTGAGCACTCAAGTACCCAGGCTCATCGCGACGCGGCGCAAGAAATGCTCAGCAGCCTGGAGCGTGCAGTCCAACAGGCCCCCCAGGATGGCGAATTGCGCCAGAGCCTGTCGTCGCGCTGCCTGGTGAGCCAGGCGCGGCTGATTGCGCGCAAAGCGGGTGAAGCCTGTACGGTCACCTTGACCTTGCTGGATATGAACAGCCAACCGGTTGCCGGTATCCGGGTGGCGTGGGCCACGACCCTGGGGACGCTGCTCGACCATTACAGCTATACCGACGAGCAGGGTGTGGCCAGCGTGCAATTGCAGGCCGGGCGGCAGGTAGGTGTTGCGAACGTGAGTGCGACCTACCTGTTGGACAGCCAGGCCTTCGCCCCCCCGGTTGTCATCGACTGCGATGAAGACTCGCTGATGTTGCTGCCGGTAGAGGGCAAGCCGCGTGAGCCTTGGCAGTTGGCGGGCAACAAAGGGTTCTACAGCTTTGCCGCGCGGCTGCAGGACAAATACGACAACCTGGGCGTAGACCGCCTGGTGCATTGGGTCAGCCAGATAGGCGAATTCGCCGGCACCGACGGGCAGACCCTGACCGACAGCGAAGGCTACAGCCGCATTGACCTGCGCAGCCTGCAGCCGGGCCAGGGGCAGGTGAGGGTGTGGTATGCGGGCGGTACTGCCAACCCCGAGCTGTTCACCGTCGGTTTCGACGACCTTCCATACGCAAGCGCACTGCTGCTCACCAGCCAGGCGGTGGTCGGCGAGCCCATCGTGGTGCAGGCCACGATCCTGGGGCTCGATGGCGCCCTGGTCGCCGGCCAGGCGCTGGCCTGGGCATGTACCGGGGCTGCACTGGGCGATCACGATCAGCAGAGCGATGCGCAAGGGGTGGCCAGTGCAACCCTCGATGCCACTCAGGCCGGTACCGTCAGCGTCACTGTCACGCTGGTGTCCGCCGCGGCTCCCGAGGGCTACTTCAGCAAGGTACTGACCTTCGATGTGGTAGCCGATGCGCGGCTGCATGATTCCCGGGCAAGCCTACACTGGCCGCTGGCCGACGGTATCAGCGCGAGTGAATACGAAGTGCATATCTTCAGCAGCGCCGGCCAACCGGTGGCGCGTTACCCGATTACCTGGGCAGTTCAAGGCCAGCAACTGGAACCAGTACTGCGCCAGACCGGGCCGGACGGCATTGCCAGGTTCCTGCTCAAAAGCGAATCGGCTGGCGAGCAGACGGTGACCGCCAGTTGGGGCGAAGGCCAGTCCTGCACCTTTGCACCTGTGAAGTTCCTGCCCCCGCTCGAACTGCAAGTCCTGTTCGACGGCCAGCCGCTGGAGGGCCCTCTGGTGATTGCCCAACCGGCCAGCGAGACGGTCCAGCACACCTTGACGTACCGCCTGGCAGCCGATCATCCGCTGCTGGCGGAGCCTATGCAGCTGTTGTACTCGGGCCGCAATTCTGCCCCTTCGCTGGGCCTGGTGTTCGACCCGCCGCCGGGTGCGGATAACCCCTTCAAAGACCGTGAAGTGGCCTGGACGATCACCTGCAAACCAAGTGGCCTGCGCCAGGAGGCGGCGCTGCAGCTGGGGCTGACCCATGAGCACGCGATGGCCCCGTACTGGACCGACGCCGTGGTCAATCCGCCGCGCGACTGACAACGGTATTCAACCTTCTGAATCGAGAACCTTATGGAACAATTACTGACTCAACGCCTGGCCGAGCAATGGCGTGACGCGCTCAGTGCGTTTGCTGTGCACCATGTCCTGCCTGGCAAGCTGCAGGCCTCGGCACTGAACATGATCAGCGCCGAGCACCTGGACCGTTACCTGATGATGGACACCCAGTGCACGTCGGCCGTAACCACTTCGTACCTGGCCGAAGCCCTTGCGTGTACGCAAGGCTACCTCAACGCGATTTTCAACAATATCGAGCCTGGCTACGACGGGCAGTTTGCACCGGGGCTGCAGGCGTTCTGGCAGCAGGCCATGTCGAACTATTCGGTATGGGCGGCCTATCAGATGCTTGAGGACTACCCCGAGAACTACATCCGGGCCGATTTGCGGCCGGGCAGAACGCAGCTGTTCCAGGCCCTGGAGAGCGAGTTGGGGCAAGGCCGGATCGACGATGCCAGCACCCAGCGGGCGCTGCTGAACTACCTCAGGCAATACGAGTTTCAGAACAGTATTCGCGTGCAGTCCGGTTACATCGACTACCCGGGCCCGCACCACGATGAAGGCCGGTTTGCCGGCCACACCCTGGCCAATGCCGATTACTACCTGCTGGGCAAGGATACTGCCTCGCCGCCGCGTTACTACTGGCGCAAGGCAAAGGTCAGGCTGGACCAGGCCTCTACCTTTATCCAGCCGGATGCCTGGAGTGAGTGGCAGGCGATCAGCATGCCTTCGGGGCAAAGCGTGGTCCAGGCGCGGTTGGTGATGTTCTGCGGGCGGCTGTACCTGGCCTGGTTGCACCATGGCGCGGCGCTGGAGGTCAGCGGTGAAGAGACCTGCCGGTATCCGTTCAGCCTGGATGTGATGTACCTGGGGCTGGACCGGCAATGGTCCACGCCAGAGACACTGTCCAGCTGGAACCTGGACCTGCCACCGGCTACCGCGTTGGACCTGGCGCCATACAGATTGCTGGCGCTAGCGGTGGCGGGCGCCCAGGCCAGCGACGATCAGTTGCTTGTTGCGGTCGGCAAGCGTAACGAGGCGACGGTGGAGTGTTGCTACCACGTGCAGCGCGATGTACTCAAACGCGTGGCGCCTGATGCCGACGCGCTTGACCTGGCGGCCCGCACCTGGCTTTTCGACTACTTCGAGGAGAGCGCCGGCAAGGTGGCCTTGCAGCGACGGGTTGCCGGCAGCGAGAGAGCGCTCAGGAGCATCAAGCCGAGTGCTGACAACGATCGCTACATGGCGATGGATGCCTTGCTTGAACCACGCCGCGAAGGCAAGCACCGGCTGCACCTGCGCGCCCGTTCGGCGCGGGTAGTCACCCAGGCGGTCCCGGTGGGCATCAACATTTTGAGCTACAGGACATTGCCCGGCGGCAACTGGTTATTCGTCGATGTGTACTCCAACGGCCGCGATGAGCTGTCACTGCGCTGCAGGTTGCGAGGTGCGCCGAGCTTCGAGCACGTGGTATTGACGCACCCGAATACCCAGGACACCCGCATCCTGAAGACAGCCTTCGAGCAAAACAGCTACGGCTGGTACGAAGCACGTGCATCGCTGGACCTGGCCAGCCTGAGCGACACGCTGGGCGGTTACGGGCCCCAGGCCGTTCGTGACGGGGCCGGTTTCGAGCTCAGCATCGATGGCGCTGCCCGCCAACCTCTGGCAAGCATTGGCAACGTCATTACCGTGACTGTACGCCAGGCAAAGCCTGTAAGCATGGTATTGAAGGCTGCCAATACCAGCCTCTGGGAAGGCGAGCTCACGCTCAATGGCGCTGCGGCTACCGATTGGGTCGTGCATGAGTGGCCGCAAACTGCAGGCGACAGCATCAACGTCACCTTCGGCGCGGCAGACGAGGAGTCCAGCTTCACCCTCATCCGGGGTGACATGGTGGATGCGGTGGTAACGCCCTATATCGATCGCCAGCCGAGTGGCACCGACTTCCTGGTCTTCGAGTATATCGGTGGTACGCACGCACCCCTTGCCGCACGCCTGAACTCGCAGCATGTGCCAGACCTGATCAACCGCGCCGAAGCCTCCCCGCAGGCGGTGTTCGCCTGGGATGCACAACACCTGCGCGAGCCTGCCTATGTGGCCGGGGCGTCGGGCATGGCTTATGAGCGCTGGCGGCCAAGCGCCGCCGACCCGCTGATGGACCTCTACGATGCCAATGGCTTGTACTTGCGTGAACTGTTCTTCCACGTACCGCACCTGATCGCTTCGCGGCTTCAGGAAGAAGAACGCCATGCAGAGGCACGCCGTTGGCTCGGGCTGATCTTCGACCCGCAGCACAAGCTGCAATCGGTGCGTCATCCAGCCACCGACTACTGGAATTGCGCGTGGATACTGCAGGAGGATACCCAGGCCGCCGGGGTTGAACACGAACTGACCGACCCCCATGCCATTGCCCTGTACGCGCCTTCTCATTACCGCAAGGCGGTGTTCGCACAGTATGTGGAGCTGCTGATCGGCGAGGCTGACCTGCTGTACCGCCGCCAGACGCGGGACAGCCTGGCCAATGCCTGGCAGCTGTACCGCATGGCAGCGGACCTGATGGGTGAGGCACCTGATGCGCGGGCAATCGATACCTGGCAGGCGAAAACCGTGGGCGAACTGCTGGCAGCGGCGCCGGCTGAATTGCCGTCGGCCGAGCAGGGGCGGCTACGTCTGCCGGCGGACCTGCCCAAGCAGATGTCGACCTTTTTCTGGGCCGGGGCGGCGGCGCACCCTGCATTTCGCCTGCCGTTCAACCGCCAGTTGCTGGACACCTGGAGCCTGCTGGAGCAGCGCTTTGCCAACTTGCGGCACTTCCTGACCATCGATGGCATGCCCATGCGCCTGGCGCTGTATGCGCCAGTGGCCAATCCGTTCGACCTGCTCTCGGCGCGCATGGGCGGGCAGGCCAACCTGTCGCACCTCATGGGGACGATGGCCAGGGTACCGGCCTACCGCTTCCGTACCCTGATGGCCAAGGCCCAGGACACGGTGAGCACCTTGATCCAGTTCGGCGAGATGCTACGGGGCTACCTGGAGCAGGGGGAGCGTACCCAGCTTGAAACGCTGCAGTTCAAGCAGGCTGCGGAAATTGCACATTACACCATCGACGTTCAGCAACAGTTTCATCAGCAGCAGCTCATGCAAGAGCAAGCCTTGGGCGCGCAGCGAAAGGCCATCGAACAGCGCCATGAGCATTTTGCAGCGCTTTACGACAGCAATATCTCGGACGAAGAACGGGCAGCGATGTCGCTACAAGGCAACGGCCGCTCATTGTCGCGTGTCGCCAGTGACTTGATCGGGGCTGCTAATACCAGTGATGCGCTGCCGAACATGTTCGGCCTTGCCAATGGCGGATCGCGGATCGCGGGCCCGATGCGGGCGGCGGGGCAGGCCATCGAGTCCATCGCCAACGCCGAGCTTGGCGCCGCCGAAGTGGTGAGGGAGCGGGCCGGGTATCAGCGCCGCCGGCAGGAGTGGCAACTGCACGCCAGGCAGGCTGAAAGGGAGCTTGATGCGATCGACAAGCAACTCGACGTGCAGCGGCTGGCCACGCAGGGCGCCGCAAATGCCTTGGCGCAGAGCCAGAAAGCGTTCAAGCATGCCGAGCAGTTGCATACCTTCTACTGCAACAGAGCCAGCAGCGAGGCCCTGTATGGCTGGTTGCGGGCCCAGGCATTGTCCTGGCACCGGACCCTGTTCGGCATGGCCTGCGAGCTGTGCTACAGCACCGAAGCTTGCTGGCAGTACGAAACCGGCAATTTCGCCCAGCCGGTCATTCGACCAGTGGCCTGGGATGACAGTCGCCATGGCTTGAACGCCGGGGGCAGTTTGAAGCTGGAATTGCAACGTCTGGAAGCCGAGTCGTTGTTGCGCAACGAGCGGCACCTGGAGATTCGCAAGACCGTCTCGCTGCAGGCGTTGCTTGAACAGGGGCTGGTCAGCGACCACAGCGGTAACGTGCTCGACGATTGGCAAGCGCTGCGCCAGGCGCTGCTGGAGCATGGCGAGCTGGGCTTTCGCTTGACCGAAACCTTGTTCAACAAGGATTACCCCGGCCATTACCTGCGCCGCCTGCACTCGGTAGCGCTGACGCTGCCGGCCTTGCTCGGGCCCTATCAGAACGTGCGCGCCATGCTCACCCAGACGGCCAGCCGGTTGTTGGTCAAGCCGGACTTCGAAGGTGTGCTGTTGCTGTCACCGGACCTGGCCGGTGATAACGAAATCACCAGCGAAACCCATGTGAAGACCAGCTTGCGCCCCGCGCAGCAGGTCTGCCTGTCAGTGGCAGGCCACGACAAAGGGTTGTTCACCGCCGCTGAAACCGACGATCGCTACCTGCCCTTCGAGGGCACCGGCGCAGTCTCCGACTGGCAGCTGCGGTTCCCCCGTCACCAGGGGCAGGCCGAGCTGTTCGAGGGGCTGAGCGACATCATCGTCGATGTTTATTACTTCGCCCTGCATGGCGGGGAGCTGTTCGAGACGCAAGTCGATGAGCTGCTCGCCAGGGGCGAGGCTGCAAAGCAACCGCGCTCGCATGCCTGAGCCGGTTGCATCACTTCAATACCGTTGCATAAGGAAATGATCATGAACAAGAACACTGTACTGGCGGGCGCTGATACGCCTGGCCACCATTTACTCCAAGCACCTTCGTTCCCCGAAGGCAGCATCAGGCAGGACGGCAGCGGCGCCTGGCGCTGCAGAAACCTGGATTTTGCGCACTACCGGTCTGACGACGGTGGCACCTATGTAGGCCTGCGCGCGGCCCAGCGTATCTGGCAGGATGTCGAGCTGCCGGTAGGTGGACCGGATGACGAGGAGGAGGCGGACTGCGTGCTGGGCGGCCGCTATAACGCCAGTTGGTTCGATGAATGTACCTTGACCGTCTACCAGCTCGAGGGCGACCAGGAACAGGCCGAACTGTACCGCAAGCCAATGCGTGGCAACCCGCCAGGCCCGCAGACGCCGATATTGGCGGACCCGACCTGGCACCAACTGACGCCGGAAGCGGTCGCGATTCCACCTGGTGTAAAGCGTATTCGTGTTGCCTTGGAAACTCCCGGCACACCCCAGGCGGCCTTGCTGTACGTGCGTGATGTGCGGCTGACCTGGCGCTTGCCGGCGTTCGGCAGTGCCGGTGGGTTACGCCTGATCGTCGACCCGCAGGGCGCCAATATCCAGCAGGACGCGCCTCCATTCAAATTGTTCCATGGCGCGACGCACCGGTTGGAGGCCAAAGTTTCGGCGGGTGATACCTGGGACGGGCAGAAGGCGAGCCTGCTCTGGCGTAGCGAAGGCGTCGGGCTTCCGGTCCAGTACGGGGTTGAAGCTGACCCTGTGCTGAACATCGATGATTCCGACCAGGAGGATCGCTACCAGGTGCTATCCAATGCGGCGCCTGCCACCTGGCAACTGCTTGCCGACAGTGACCCGCAGCTGTTGTCCGGGGCGCTGACTGTAGGCTTGGGCAGCTACTGGCATGCGCCGCTGCATGGCCTTGACTTGAGCATCGGCGATGGCCGGTATGAGGTGGCCAAGGTGGTATGGGATGGTGTTGTACCGATTATCGAACAGCAGAACACTACGGTGCTGACCGCCACCTTGAGCAACCCGTTCGCGCCTGCGCGGCTGCCGCAGGGCAGGGAGGTGGCCTGGCTGCTCGATGGCCGCGAGTACCAGCGCACCACAAGTAATGCCGACGGTGTGGCGCAGTTGCGGTATAGCCCGAAGGCAGGCGAGCAGGGGGCCGACAACCGGGTCGAGTTCACTGTGGCCTGTGTTGATGAGTTGGGGCAGAGAAGTCAGCAAGTGCTGAACTTCCCGGTGTTCGAAGAGACGCCGTGGCTTGAGGAATTGGAGGTATTGCTCGATGGCAGACCGCTTGCCGGACTCGAAGGGTCGCCATTGATCAATTTGTTCGCCGGTACCCACGATCTGCTGCTCAGGCCCAGGCGGCCCGACAGCTATTTCGATGGCAAGCCGATCAGGTTGCAGTGGCCTGATGACGGGGCTGCGCAACGGGGCATCAGCTTCACCCCAACGACCGAGCAGAGCATGACGGCGGGGGGCATTCACTGGACTCTGCAAAGTGGTAGCGAATGTGGAGATTTCCTGCTGGAAGCCGTGCAAGCGAGCTTGGGGACGCCGCTTTCGCTGGCAGGGGCGCAACTGTCGACCCAAATCGCAGATCATGTCGAACTGAGGCTCGATGATCTACCAGTGAAACCTGACGACTTGAAGGTTTTCCGGCGTCGCACGCCTCACAAGGTGCAGTTGATGCCCAAAGCTGAAAGCCCATTGGCGCAAGGCGGGTATGAGGCTTGGTTAACCTTCGTCGAGGACAGTTTTGCCGAGGACGGACTGAAGTCCGAGCCGGCTTATGGGCACAAACGTGCGCTGGACAGCCGTGGTCTTGAGTGGGTGCTGACCGGGCAGGAGATCAGTGGTGGGTTTACCTTGCAATGCCATGTTGAGCGTTTGAGAACGTCGCTTGCACTGACCGATAATGTGCTGCTGTCGCAAAATGCCAATGATGATTATGAATTTTGGTCGGATGATGGATCGCCCGGCAGATTTGAGGCGGGACGAATAAATCGAATTAAATTGGAGCCAAAACTATCGTACGTGGGCATGCCATTGTTTTCGAGTTTGTATTTTCTCCCCGGGAGTGTTACCAGTGCTAGTGCTTTTCCTAATTATGGTGTCCCGAATCATTCGTTGGCCTCATGGGTGGTAGAACCTTACGGTTACGGTACTTTCACTCTGCAAGCTGAAGTGCCGGGCTACGACGAGCGTGTAACCATGGCCTGTACGTCAGTATTGACAGGCCTGGAGGATGAGTTGGCGCTGACGTTTGATGGCATGTCGGTGGAACATCATGACTGGTTGAGGTTTACCAATGATCAGACGCACGAAGTGGCTATCGTAGCCCGCGAGGGAAGCGCGTTGGACGAGGCGAACTTGCTGATTGCACTGGAGTACCATGTCATGGACTCGCCTGGGGAGTTGCAAGTAACGATTACGCCATCAAGCGCCCGCGAGATGACGGCGGACGGGCTGAAGTGGTCTGTGAAGGCCAATGGGCAGGCGGGTACGCATTTAAAGTTAAGGTTTGTAGTTTCCGATGCCGGCCCTGCGTTGGAAGTTGATGCCGCCATCAGTAATACCTGACACCCGTTTTCGTTTCTTTATTTTAACCTGAGAGGCTTGTCAGTTGTGACGGCGTTGTCCTGTGCGCGCACATCGTTCAGCTGCGCCGTTCATGCTGCAGGGCATCTTGCGAGGATTTGTTCATGCCTGGAGATACGCCGTCATTTGATTCAAAACCCCAACCCACTCCGTCCTATGTCGCCCCGTCGCTTCCCAAAGGCGGCGGTACGGTGGCCATCAGCGGCGGCATGTTGTCCGCCGGCGGGCCCGATGGCGCCGCCGGCTGGCAGCTACCGCTGCCATCCCCGGTTGGCCGGGCCTTGTCCGCCAACCTTGAGCTTCAGTATTCCTCCGCCGGCGGTACCAGCGCGTTCGGCGTAGGCTGGGACTTCCCGCTGCCCGCTGTGGCGCGCATGACCCGTTTCGGCTTCCCGAACTATGATGCCAGTGACCGCCTGATGGGGCCGGCGGGTGAAGAAATTCTGCTGGCCGGACCCTCGCGACGGGCCATCGGGTTGCCCTTTTCGGGGGGGGAGCAGAGTTACACTGTTACCCCCTGGCGGGCGCGCCTGGGCAGCCTTGCCTATCGTCTGGAACATTGGGTGGCCGAAGGCGCGGCTGGCGAGCCGGGGTTCTGGTTGCACTTTCTGCCCGATGGCAGCCTTTCGCTGTACGGCTGGTCGGCTGCCGCCCGGTTGCATGACCCGGCCAACCCCGGCCACGTCGCGCATTGGTACCTCGAAGAAACCGTCTCTGCCCGCGGCGAACACTTGGTGTATCGCTATCGTGGCGAGGACGGCATTGGCTGCAGTGCCCAGGAGTTGGCAGACCACCCCCTGGTGGCCCATGTTTACCCGCAGGCGGTATACGCCATGAACACCTTGGCCTCAGAGGCGTTGCTGATTCCGCAAGGTGCGTTTCGTGAGGCCGATTTTCTCACCTTCACCCTGTTCGACTATGGCGAGCGGGGCGCCGACCCGTCCATGCCACCTGCGTTCGAGCCCATTCAGCAGTGGCCGGTGCGCAAGGACTGCTGTTCGTTCTGGCGCCTGGGTTTCGAGGTTCGCTTGCGCCGGTTATGCCGCGATGTGCTGCTGTGGCATCGCACGGCGCGCATGCAGGGGCTGGACGACGACACCCCCGAGTTGGTGTCGCGCCTGCACCTGGCTTATGACAGCAGCGAGGTAGCCAGTATTCTGGTATCGGCATCGCAAGTGACCCATGACCCTGCCACGGTCATGCCGCCCCTGGAGTTTGACCTGAGCCGCCCGGGCCGTGTTGCGCCCGGCTGGGAGCCGCTGGAAGCGCTGGAAGGTTTCTGGTCGCCGGCCTGGCAGATGGTCGACTTGTATGGCGAAGGGTTGCCGGGCTTGCTGTACCTGGATGACGGCGCCTGGCGCTATCGTGCCCCGCAGCGTCAACAGCCCCTCGACCCTCAGCAGCCGGATGCGGTGAACTGGGGCGAGCCTGCGCTGCTGCCGCTGCGCCCTGGTGATGCCAGCGGTGCGCTGGTCGACCTGGACGGCGATGGCCGGCCTGAATGGCTGGTGACCCGCAATGGCCTGCGCGGCAGTTTCACCCTGGCCCCGGATGGTAGTTGGGGCGGGTTGGTGCCGCTGTCGGCGCTGCCTGCCGAGTTCGAGCACCCGTTGGCACAACTGGTCGACCTGGGGGGCGATGGGCAGCAGGATGTGGTGCTGATAGGGGCCTCGGGTGCCGACAGCCTGCGCCTGTACCCCGCTGCCGGCCTTAAGGGCTGGCCCGCGGTAGTGACGCGCCAATACCAGGGGCGCGAGCCGTTGCCGTCGCTGGCCGAAGCGCAGCACCAACTGGTCACCTTCAACGACCCGTTCGGTAGCGGCCAGTCGCACTTGCTGCGCATTTGCGCCAGCGGGGTGACCGCGTGGCCATCGCTGGGGCACGGGCGTTTCGGCGAGGCGATCAGCATTGCAGGTTTTGCCGTCAAGGATTTTTCTGCCGCACGGGTGTTGCTGGCGGACACCGATGGCGCGGGCAGCATGGACATTCTCTACCTGCAGCCCGACGGCATCCGGGTGTTCGTCAGCCAATGCGGTAACCGCTATGCAGAGGGCCCGTTCATCCCGGCGCCGCCCGGGGTGGTGCTTGACAGCACGTGCCAGGTGCAGGTGGTGGATTTGCGCGGGCAGGGCACGGCGGACCTGCTGCTGACCGTGCCCCATGGCAAGCCGGGCAATGCGCCGCGCAGTTGGTCGTACCGTTTCAACGATACCCGGCCTTGGTTGTTGAACCGCATCACCGACAATGCGGGCAGTTGCACCACGCTTGAATACCGCAGCTCGGCCCAGGCCTGGCTCGACGAAAAGGCCGAGGTGCTGCGGCGCACCGGGCAAGTGCCGGTCAGTTACCTGCCGTTCCCTGTGCATACCCTCAACCGGGTCACCACGCTGAACCAGATCACCGGGCAGTGCCTGGGCAGCCAGACTAGCTATGCAGGAGGCGTCTGGGATGGCTGCGAGCGTGAGTTTGCCGGCTTTACCCGGCTGGTGCGCACCGATACCCACCAGCGAGCAGGGCAGAGCGCCGCCGAGCTTTCACCACCGGCGCGCACCTGCCTGTGGTTCCATTCGGGCGTCGAGGCGCACGACGGGCAGGCGCCAGGCGCTTTTACCGATATGGACCAGGGGTTCGTCGCAAGGCCTGTGCGCTTCACCCGCTGGACCGATGCCGGTGAGCAGCCGTTCGACCCCGAGCCTGCACTGCGCGCCTGGCTGTACCGCGCCCTGCGGGGCCAGCCACTGCGCAGCGAAGTGTACGGTGAGGATGGCCAGGCACTGGCCGGCGTGCCTTATCAGGTGACCCAGCCGCGACTGCAGGTGCGGGCCTACGCCAATGCCGACAGCCTGCGCCCTTCGGCGCTGGCCAGTGTCGCCGAGGCGTTGACCTTCGCCTCTGAGCGTATCGCCCAGGACCCGCTGGTGACGCAGAGCCTGGTGCTTGAGACAGACGGCTTTGGCAACACGCTGCAGAGCGTCGATGTTCATTACCCGCGCCAGTTGAGCCCACAGATACTAAGCCAGGAAGAGGGCGCGCGACGCATCTACCCCGAGGCCTTGCCAGCGGGCCTTATCGATGCGAGTTGCGACCCGCAGCAGTACGACTGCTGGGCCAGTCTGACCCGCACCACCGTGCATAACCTCGATAGCGGGGATGACTTCGTCATCGGCTTGCCAGCCACCGTACGCACCGACGCAATCCACTTCAGTGAGGCGCAAGTCCCCGAGGGAGGGTTCAGCGTTGAGGCATTGCTTGACGCGGGCTTGCCTTTGGATGAACCGGAGCGGGTTACCCTGGCAGGTTTCGAAAAAGTGATCTGGCGCGGCGTGGACGGTATCAGCGTGTCGCCCGTGCCGTCACGCCAGGCGCTGGTGGCCTGGACGCGTACGGCGATGCTGGACGATGCCTCGCTCGATGTGTTGCGCCATGGTTTTGAGCAGGCCCTCGGCGTGGTGGTCGAACGGGCCTTGAACGATCAGGTTGCGGACCTGCAGCTGTTGAGCCGGTTGCGCGGGCGTTTGCCCGCCCCCCCCAGCGCGGCCGCTCTCTATCAGGTGATAGATGCCCACCTGGAGGTGGCACCGCTGAATGAGGCAGGCTTTCAGGCGTTGTACGGTGAGTTGGAGCGCCCGGCGGCGCAGCCTATGTTATGGCGTGCGCTGTTGTGGGCTGTACGCCAGCCCGGAGTATGGCCTGCCGACCTCGAGGTATGGTTGGGCAGTGTACGTTCGTCACTCGAAGGGCGGCTGCAGGAGGAGTCGCTGCAAGCACTGCTGGCCCGTGGCGGTTATATCGGCATGCACCGTCCAGCCGATGCGCAGGAGTTGTCTGACCCCCATGACCCCGAGGGGCTGGGCGCGCCCGGGCTGCCCCACAGCCCTGTGATCGAACAGGTGTACGCGGGGCACCATGGCATCAGCCTGTATCAGGGGGCGGAGCACTTCTGGTTGCCCATGAGCGTGCAGCAAAGCACGCTCATGGGCCCCAGCCAGTTGCTGTACGGCCCCCATGACATCACTGTGCGTTGCGTCATCGATGCCGCCGGAACCGCCCTGAACGTCGAGGCCTGCGACTGGCGATTCCTGCAGCCGGTGCGGCTGGTCGATGGCAACGACAACGTCAGCGAAGTGGCACTGGATGCCTTGGGGCGCGTGCGGCATATGCGCTTTTACGGCAGCGAAACGCCGGCCGGCAGCGATACCCCGGTAATGACCGGCTACAGCCCGGATACGCCCTTCGAGCCACCTGCCACGGTCGAGCAGGCGTTGGCGCTCAATGAACACAAGGGCGTGCCGGTGGCCCAGGCCTTCACGGTGGTCGCCGACAGCTGGATGCCCCTGGCGCTGCGCGCCGACGGTAGCGTAGAGCCGGTGCGGCGCTGCGGCGAACTGGCCTGGAAGCGTGACGTGCAGCGCTTGCGCGCCGATGGCCTGGCTTTGCATGCAGGGATGGCTGGCCGTACGCCGCCGCATGTCATACAGGTATCGACCGACCGCTACGACAACGACCCGCAGCAGCAGGTGAAGGTGCAGGTGACCCTGACCGGTGGCGGGCAGTTACTGCAGGTGGCCACGCTCACCCCCCCCGGTGATGCGCTGGTACGCACCGAAGCGGGTGGGCTGAAAACCGATGATCAGGGCAGGGCGGTGGTAGAGTCTGCGCCGGTGCGCTGGGCGGTGAGCGGCAAGACCGAGTTCGATGACAAGGGGCAACCGGTACGCAGCTGGTTGCCGTTCTACCTTGACGACTGGCGCTGGGTGAGTGACGACAGCGCCCGGGAGGGCACCTATGCCGATACCTATGTGTACGATGCACTGGGGCGCCAGACCAAGGTTGTGCGGGCGGCAGGCGAGGAGGTCGACGGCAGGTGGGTCCATTATGAACAGCGGGTGCAGGTGTATCCCTGGTTCACCGTTATCGAGGATGAGAACGACACCTGGGAGTTGAAGTAAAGGCGCAATGGCCGCCGTCCGGTTGCAGTGACCTGTCTGCTGGCGACGGCCTGCTGTAGCAAGCAAGGCGCTGGCCGGCAGTGCGTTCAGAAAGAGGCGATCATGTTTGAACTAGGCTTTGTACGAAAAGTATGGTCATCCAACATTGTGCGAGCACCTGTCTTGCTCAATTTCTAATATCTGGCGCGATCCCTGTGGGAGCGGGCTTGCCCGCGAGCACGGGCGGAGCCCGTGCCACGCCGTGCGGTGCTTTCTGCGAGGGCAAACCCGCCCACATAACTTTTCGTACAAATTCTAATGCCAGTCAGTTAGCGCTTGGGCATCACTGTCGGGGCCGCATGGCGGCCCCGATCGTTTTTGACGAGCGGTAGTACGGTTAGGCTGCCTTTTGTTTGGCGGCTACCGAGCTTTGCTTGGCGAGATATAGATGCAGGGTGTGTAACGACTTGAGTTTGTCCCAAGCTTTGGCGTTTTGTTCGTTGAAGTGCTGCCGTGATTTGTTTTTTTGTTTGCCAGAAGCGCCATTGAGGGCGGTATTGCCTTGGCCGTCCGGGATCGCGCTGGACGTGTTGAAACCTCCATTGACATCATTATCCAGCCCCTGAAGCATCTGCCGCATGTCCTGGATGGCGATGCCCAGCTGCGTAATGACTTCGTCGTTCTCAATGAGTTTTGCATCGCGCATGTCCTCAACGAGATTGCTCATGGCCGTAATGGGGGGCGGGACTGGATTGCTGACTGAGAATATGAGGTTAAGGCTCAGGTTGACCCCTTCAGTCGCCACCGTGTCGAATGTCGCTGACGCGGTATTGTCTGCGCCGAATTGAGCCTTTACGAAATCTTTGGTTTTATCCCGTTTTCGTCTCGCCTCTGCGATTGTTTGGGTTCTGATGTCGGTATCGGGCATGAACTTGCTGTCCGGTATCAAACCACTGGCTACTGAAGCGGCTCCTGAGCCAATCGCCACCCCAGTGAGGTAACCGACAGCTGCACCAATGAACCCTCCGACTATCGTGCCTACGACCGGTGTGACCACCGTACCGACAGCTCCTCCTACCATTGCTCCTGCTTCTGCTCCCCCAATGCCAGCAACGGTGCCTACTGCCATGACCATTCCTTCCTTGGCGAGCCTTTCCTTCACCGCCTTGCGTATTACCTTATCCCTTTGCATGACGAACTCTGTGACTGATTCGCCTACCTTGTGCATGACCTTTGTTGCCTTCTTTGCCAGGCGATAATCACGGTCGTATTGGTTTTGCTTCTCGAGCCCTGTGGCGTCGCTGAGCGTCACCGGGTTGTTGTGCACCATCCGGTAGAGATTCAGGCCGTCCAGAGTTCCTGCCGGGTCGGCGTTAAGCCAGCGTCCGCTCCAGGGTTGGTAGTAGCGATGGCCGTAGTAGTAAAGGCCTGTGGCGTCCTGTTCCTTGCCGGCGTAGCGCACGGTCTTGAACGCAGCCTCCACCTGGCTGCGAGCCTGCCACACCGAAGTGCCGCCAAAGGGGTAGTACTCCTCCTGGCTGATGACCTGCCCCTGTGCGTCCAGCTCCAGGCCGCTGCTGTCGATCAAGTCGCCGTAGTTGTAGCGTGGCGCGCCGTTATCGAGGCCCTCAGGCAGCCCTGATTCCCAGTACAGCACGCGCACCTGGGCTCGCCCTGCTGCGGCGAAGCTCACCACATGCAGGGCTTGCTGTACGGTTTTGTCATTGAGCCAGGTGCGCACCTCCAGGCCTGGCAGGTACACCACCTGCTGGTGCAGCGTGCTGTTAGCAGCCAGGCGCCGGGCGGCTTTCTCGACGCGCTGGCCGCCGGCGTCGTAACGGTAGCGTTCGTGGTCGTCATCTGGTGCGCTGCGCGATACCAGAGTTACCTGCTGCAGCTCGTCGCGGGGCGTCCAGGCCAGGGCTTGGCCCGGTTGCAGTTGCCTCAAGTTGCCGGCGGCATCGAAGAAGCCATCGACCGCGTCCGGGTCTTCAGTCAGGTTGGCCGGTACGGCGCGGTTGCTGCGTTGCGAGACGGTCATGGTCACGCTGTGGCTGGCACCCGAGGCGGTGGCAGCATGGACGATGCGCGTCAGGTTGTCGGCGCGGTCGTAATGGTAGGTGCGGGCATAGGGCGTGAGACTGTTGTCGTTGGCGGGGAGTTGCAGGGCGGGTGGGCGTTTGCCGATGCCGTTGGCGAGGGCGGCCATTTCGCGGCCACTGGCAGCCACCAGCTGGTAAAGGCTGTCGTAGACATAGAGGTTTTCGGGCACCACCTTGCGGTTGCGCCAGAAGCGCGTCGCCTCGGCATCGTTGTGCACGCCGAGCACGTTGCCCACCGGGTCGTAGCGGTAGTGCAGGTCCTGCAGCACGCGGGCGCCGCTGGCGTGCCCGGCGGGGCGCTGCACATGGATACGCGCCAGGCGAGTGGTGCGCGGGTCGTAGCTGTAGGTGGTGACCACGCCATTACCCTGCTGCTCGCGCAGGGCCTGCCCGCTTGCACTGTAGGTGGCCGATTGCAGGATCACCTGCTCCACGCCGTTCTTGAGGGTAAGCCAGCTGCCGCACAGACGCCCGGCCAGGTCGTAGGCCATGCGCTGCGCATGGCCCAGGGCATCGCGCTGCAGAATCAGTGCGCCGGTGGCGTCTGTCAGGCTCTGGGTGGTGAAACGAGGCGCTGCCAACTGGGCTTGCCAGGCGCTGATGTCATCGCCCTGCCAGTGCGCTTCGCGGCCAGGCTGAAGCAAGGTTCGGCCTTGTTCCAGCACCGCGCCGGCAAGCCCGATGCTGAGGGTTTCAGCAAGGCCGGCAGTATCGAAATGGCTGGTGCATACCCCAGCCAGGTTACGCCCCCTGGCGGCAGCGCTGTTGTCGCCGTACAGCAAGCGCTCGGTGACTTGCGCGGTTGCGCCCGGGGGCTGTTGTTCCTGAGCGGTCAAGCGCCCGGCGAGCGGTGCCTGTTCATAGAGCCAGCGGCGCAGCACGCCGCTGGCACCGACCTTCGATAGCGGCCGGCCATTGATATCGTCGAGGGTATAGGTGGTGCCGGCATCCACGCTGTCGGTGCGCAGTACCTGCCCGGCAAGGCTTGGGTGGTAGGTGAAGTTCGGCGCGATGCCCGGCTGCGTTTGCTGGCGTTCATGCAGGCGCGGGTCGATGCTGCATACCAGCTGGCCGCGGGGGTCGAACTGATGGCGGGTGATACGTGGGTCGGTAACGGTGGGGGTGTCGGGGTGGCGATGGTAACGGACTTGCCGAATGGCCAGGCCGCGGTTGTCATTGATCGACACCGTGGGGGTGCCGCTGTGCAGTGAGCGGTGTAACGAATTGACGCGTGAGGTCATGCTGATGGTTCCTTGAGCATGCTGTGGTTGGGTTTACCTGAGGTTTTTGCAAACCTAGTGGCAAACCCTTGCGCAGCACACTCAAGGAACGACGGGTTGACGCCTTGGTATCAGTGGCCTGCCACCGCGTCGTCCTGCGACAGCAGCGCCCTGGCCAGCTCCTCGTCGCTCACCTGCATGCCAGGGTTGGCCTGGCGCGCCTGTTCCAGCGCCGACTCAAGGTAAGCACCGCGGATGGCGCCACCACTGGCAACGAAGGCACTCAGCTCGTCACGGGCAGGGATGATCCGTTTGTCGTCCTTGAAGGTCGAATACAGCGAGGCGGAAACACCTGCCGACGTGGCGACGTCACCGGCATCGACGCGAGCCAGCGCGGCACCGGCAGGGAGCAGGAGCAGTAACGACGGAACGAGCAGTAAGTGGCGCATGGTGTGACCTCCGGTAGGGTAATGCCCAAGGGAACTACTGCATGATGGTTGGAGCTGCATGCTGGCCCATGAGTTCCCTGTTCAGCTTAGCTCCAGCCAGATCGGTGCGTGGTCCGAAGGTTTTTCCATGCCGCGCAGCTCGTAGTCCACGCCAGCGGCCTTGACCCGTGGCAGCAGCCCTTGCGAGGCCATGATCAGGTCGATGCGCAGGCCGCGCTTGGGCTCGTCCTCAAAGCCCCGGCTGCGGTAGTCGAACCAGCTGAAGCGGTCAGCCACTTCCGGGTGCAGGTGGCGGAAGCTGTCCACCAGGCCCCAGCCCTTGAGGCGTTCCATCCATTCGCGCTCTTCGGGCAAAAAGCTGCACTTGCCGGTCTTCAACCAGCGCTTGGCGTTGTCGGCGCCAATGCCGATGTCGCAATCTTGCGGCGAGATGTTCACATCGCCCATCACCAGCAAAGGCTGGTCATTCTTGAATTGGCTTTCCAGCAGGGCCTGCAGGTCGGCGTAAAAGCGCTGCTTGGCCGGGAACTTGGTGGGGTGGTCGCGGCTTTCGCCTTGTGGGAAGTAACCGTTCATCACGGTAATGGGCGTGCCGTTGGCGTCGGCGAAGGTGCCCCAGATGAAGCGCCGCTGGGCATCTTCTTCATCGGTGCTGAACCCCTTGTGAATCTCCAGCGGCGCCTGACGCGACAGCAGAGCCACGCCGTAGTGGCCCTTCTGGCCGTGGTAGTGCACGTGGTAGCCCAGCGCCTGAACATCGGCGAGAGGGAACTGGTCGTCGCTGACCTTGGTTTCCTGCAGGCCGATCACGTCTGGCTGGTGCTTGTCGATCAGCGCCGCCAACTGATGCGGGCGTGCGCGCAGGCCGTTGATGTTGAAAGAGACGACTTTCATGCAAAGGCATTCCTGGTAAAAGCCACGGATGCTAGCCGACATCGGCCGTCGCGGCCAGCATGGCAGGCCAGGGAGGGCGCTGCTAACGTGCTGGAGGAGGTGAACGATACGCGGTGCGAAACCTCCAAGGCCCTGTATGCCCATTCCAGGAGGACTGCCTGCCATGCCCGACGCCCCGGCCCGTATCTGCCAGCTCGACGAGGGCTACGCCCGAGAAGCGCGTTCGCTGCTCTACCACGCCTACCGTCATGAGCCGACCTACGCCTGGCTGTTCGATGCCCAGCGCCCGGGCTATGAGCGGCGCCTGCGAGTAGTGATCCGCGAGTGGCTGCGCCAGCATTTCTATCTGCAGCTGCCCGCCATCGGCTTGCTGGTGGAGGACCGTCTGGTGGGCGTGGCTCTGATTGCGCCGCCGCTGCGCCGCCTGGGGGTGGCCGACAGCTGGGCCTGGCGCCTGCGCATGATCCTCGGCACCGGCTTGCGCTGCACCCGGCGCTACCTGGACTACCAGGCGGCAGTTGCCGGCTGCCTGCCCAGCGAAAAGGTGCATCTATTGCCGTTTCTGGCGGTGCACCCGCAGTTCCAGGGCCGTCACCATGGCGAACAGCTGTTGCAGGCGGTGCACGACTGGTGCGCCGACAGCCCGGATACCCAAGGCGTGGTGCTGGACACCGGCAACGAGCACTACCTGGCGTTCTACCAGCGCCAGGGCTACGAAGAAATCGGCGAAGTGGCCATAGGGCCTGTGCGGGAGCGTGTCTTCTTTCATCCCAACCCTTTGTCATCCAAGGTGACAACAGTGTGACCGAAGGTTCCGACGGCCCCCTGGGCCGCTTCGCTCTGGTAGCATGCGCGGCATGACGTACAAAGGACGACTTGGCTGGGGCCTGCTGTTACTGGCCGCCAGCTCCATGACATGGGCCCAGAGCGAACTGCTGGTGCGGGTAAAACCCGCCAACAAGGCACTCAAGGGCAATATCGAAAACTACATCGGCAGCCTTGGCGAGCGCGACGAGGACGCCTTGCTGCGCTTCAGTCGTGGCGCCGAGGAGCAGGCGCGCAAGGCTGCGCAGGCGCTGGGCTACTACCAGGCGCAGATCGAAACCCAGGTAAACCCGCCGGCCGAGGCGGGCAAGGCGCCGCAACTGGTGATTCGGGTCGAGCCCGGTGAGCCGGTGCGCCTGCGCAACGTCACCGTGCGCATCGACGGGCCGGCCAGCGAACTCAAGGCCTTCCGCATTCCCGACAGCCGCGCGCTACGCCCTGGCGAGCCGCTCAACCACGGCCACTACGAAGATGCCAAGCGGCTGATCCAGAACCAGGCCTCGCGCTATGGCTTCTTCAGCGGGCGTTTCGAGCGCCAGCGCCTGGCGGTTGACCCGCGTGCCGGTGTCGCCGATATCGAACTGGTCTACCAGAGCGGCCCGCGCTACACCCTGGGCGCGGTCAAGTTCGCTGGCGACACACCCCTGGACGACGACCTGCTGCAACGCATGGTGCAGTTCAAACCAGGCACCCCCTACGACTCGGAGCTGATCGCCGAGCTGAACAACGACTTGCAGTCCAGCGGCTATTTCGAAGGTGTGCGCGTGGACGCCGCGCCTACCGCCGCGGTGGCGCAGGTGATTCCGGTCGAGGTCCAGCTGGACACCCGCAAGCCGCGCACCATGGGCCTGGGTCTGGGTTTTTCCACCGACGTGGGGCCGCGGGCCAAGGCCAATTGGACCCGCCACTGGGTGAACGCCCAGGGCCACAGTTATGGCTGGGAAACCGAGCTGTCAGCGCCGCGGCAGAACGTCGGCCTGTGGTACGACATCCCGCTGGACCCACCGCTCACCGACAAGCTGCGTTTTGCCGGTGGCTACCAGAACGAGGACATCGCCGGCACTGATACCGTGAGCAAGCTGCTCACCGTGGGCCCCGAATGGCACAGCAAGTTACCCAGTGGCTGGCAGCGGGTGATCTCGCTCAAGTACCAGCGCGAGGAGTACCGCCTGGGCGATGACTCGGGCCTGAGCAACCTGCTGATGCCGGGGGTCAGCTTCAGCTACCTGCGCAGCGACAACCGCATCGACCCGCACCATGGCTACCGCCTGCAGTTCGACCTGCAGGCCGCAAAGGAGGGCCTGGGCTCGGACACCAACCTGATCCATGGCAATGTACTGCTCAAAGGCCTGACCACCCTGGGCGAGCGTCACCGCCTGCTGGGCCGGGTGCAGTTCGGCGGCAGCGCCACCAATGGCTACCAGCAGAACATCCCGCCGTCGCTGCGCTTCTTTGCCGGTGGCGACCAGAGCGTGCGCGGTTACGACTACCAGTCGCTGTCACCGGAAAACAACCAGGGCGACAAGATCGGCGGCCGCTACCTCGTGGCCGGCAGCGCCGAGTACCAGTACTCGGTTGCCGAAAAGTGGCGCGTGGCGACCTTCATCGACCAAGGCAACTCGTTCAACTCGCTGGAACTGCCCAGCCTCAAGACCGGCGTCGGTATCGGCGTGCGCTGGGTTTCGCCGGTGGGGCCGCTGCGTCTGGACCTGGCCCGGGCACTGGACGATGACGGCGGTTTTCGTTTGCACTTCTCCATGGGGCCCGAGCTGTGATGCGTGTGTTCAAATCGACCCTGCTTGGCCTGGGCGTGCTGCTGGTGTTCATCGCCCTGGCCTTGGCCTGGGTATTGGGTAGCCAGGCGGGCAGTCGCTGGGCTCTGGGGCTGGTGCCCGGGCTTGAAGTGAGCGACTTCAGTGGGCGCCTGGGCAGCAGTTGGCAAGCCAGCCAGTTACGCTGGCAAAGCGCAGAAGACCAGGTGGCGCTCGAGGCGCCGCAACTAAGCTGGTCACCTGCCTGCCTGCTGCGTGGCGCCTTGTGCATCGAGCGGTTGCAGGCCACCCGCATCGACATGGCTTTCGCCCCCGGCGAGCAGCCAGCAGATGACGCCCCGTTCAGCCTGCCGGCCATCGAACTGCCGTTGGCCATCGAGTTGGGCGAGGTCAAGGTCGGGCAATTTCGCCTGGACGGCAGCGACCTGCTGGGCGACCTGCAACTGGCGGCGCACTGGACGGCGTCCGGCCTGCAGGTGGACAACCTGCAACTGCGCCGGGACGATCTGCAACTGAGCCTGCAGGGCGAGCTGCAACCCCGGGGTGACTGGCCATTGCAGCTGAAAGGAACCCTGCAACTGCCTGAAGTGGACGGCCAGCCCTGGCAACTGGCGTTGGCTCTCGAGGGCGAGCTGCAGAAGACCCTCGTGCTGGATGCCACCAGCAGCGGTTACCTGGCGGCGCGGCTCAACGGTGAAGTACAGGCCCTTGCCGAGCACCTGCCGGCCAAGCTGAGCATCCGTGCAGAGGCGTTCAAGCCGGCGGCGAGCCTGCCGGATACCCTGCAACTGAATCAATTGCAACTGGACGCCCAAGGCGACCTGGCCGCAGGCTACCGCTTGACTGGCAACGCATCGCTGCCTGCCGAACAAGGGCCGGTCGCGCTGCAGCTGGCAGGCAAGGTCGATGCCAAGGGCGCGCGCCTGGACGCCCTGGACCTGACCGCCAGCGACACCCAGCGCCTGAAGCTGCAAGCCAGCGCCGACTGGCAACAGGGCCTGAGCGCCGAGGCCACGGCCGACTGGCTGGACTTCCCCTGGCTGCGCCTGTACCCCTTGCAGACGCCGCCGCAGGTGGTGCTCAAGCGCTTCGCCGCGCAGGTCAAATACCGCGATGGTAGTTACAGCGGCACCTTTGACGGTGATCTCGATGGCCCGGCCGGTGCATTCAAGCTGGCCAGCCCGTTCGACGGTGACCTCACCCAGGTGCGCTTGCCGCAACTGGCGTTGACCGCAGGGCAGGGCAAGGCCGCCGGCAGCGTGGCTCTGCGTTTTGCCGACACCCTGGCCTGGGATGTCGACCTGCAACTGTCGGCACTGGACCCGGCCTATTGGCTGGCCGAGCTACCCGGCACCCTGGCCGGGCCATTGCGCAGCCAGGGCGAATTGAAGAACGAACAGCTGCGGCTCAAGGCGCAGCTCGACCTGAAAGGCCGCTTGCGCGGCCAGCCGGCGATGCTCAAGGTGGATGCCGACGGTGCGGGTGAGAACTGGACCCTGGGCAGCCTGGCCGTGCAACTGGGCGACAACCGCATCAATGGCAGCGCCAGCCTGCAGCAGCGCCTGGCCGGGCGCGTCGACCTCGAGCTGCCGCGCCTCGGCCAATTGTGGCCGGGCCTGCGAGGCCAGGCCAAAGGCCGCCTGGACCTGGCCGGCACCCTTGCCGCGCCGCAGGGCACGTTGACTTTGCAAGGCCAGCAACTGGCCCAGGCTGACAACCGCGTGCAGCGCCTGGCCTTGGACGCACGCCTGGACAGCGCCCAGCGCGGTCAGCTCAAGCTCGACGCCAGTGGTATTCGCCTGGGCGACACCGCGCTGGGTGAGCTCAGCGTGCAGGGCCAGGGTGATATCCGCCAGCAGGCGGCAACTCTGGCACTCAATGGCCCGCAGTTGAAACTCGACCTGGCCGCGGACGGCACCCTGGGCAAAGGTGACTGGCGTGGCCGCCTGGCCCGCGGGCGCGTCCAGGCCGGTGGCCAGGACTGGCAGCTGCAGGCGCCGGCAAAGCTGCAGCGCCTGGCCAGCGGCCAGCTCGACTTCGGCGCCCATTGCTGGCGCTCAGGACAGGCCAGCCTGTGTGGCGAGGACCAGCGCCTGGCCCCCGAGCCGCGGCTGCGCTATCACCTCAAGCAGTTCCCGCTGGACAGCCTGTCGCAGTGGTTGCCCAAGGATTTCGCCTGGCAGGGCCTGCTCAGTGCCGACGTCAACCTGGATATCCCGGCCAGCGGGCCCAAGGGCAGCATCCGTGTCGATGCCAGCGGCGGCACGCTGCGCGTGCGTGACAACGGCCGCTGGGTCGACTTCCCTTACCAGGTGCTGCGCCTGGACAGCACGCTTGCGCCGCGTCGGGTCGATACCCGCCTGGATTTTCGCGGCGAGCGCCTGGGCGAGCTGGCCTTGAACACCCGCCTGGACCCGCTGGGCCGCAACAAGCCGTTGTCGGGTGATTTCCGCCTGGCCGGGCTGGACCTGTCCGTCGCCCGGCCGTTCCTGCCGATGGTCGAGCGCCTGGCTGGCCAGCTCAACGGCAGCGGGCGGCTTTCAGGCAGCCTGATGGCGCCCCAGGTTACCGGCAACCTCGCCCTCAGTGGCGGCGAGGTCAGTGGTGCAGAACTGCCGGTGAGCCTGCAGCAACTGGCCGTTCAGGCGCAGATCGACGGGGAACGGGTGCAACTGGCAGGTAACTGGCGAAGCGGCGACGCCGGCCGCGGGCAGTTGGCCGGGAGCCTGACCTGGGGCCAGGCACTGGCAATGGACCTGCGCCTGCAAGGGCAGCAGTTACCCGTTACCGTCGAGCCCTACGCCACCCTGGAGGTGGCGCCCGACCTGGTGATCCGTTTGCTGGATGACCGGCTGGCAGTGACCGGCAAGGTACTGGTGCCCAAGGGCAAGATCGTGGTGCGCGAGTTGCCACCCTCGACGGTCAAGGTGTCTGACGACACCGTGATCGTTGGCCAGCAGACCGAGGAGGGCAAGCCGCCCATGGCGGTGGCCATGGACATCGATGTCGAGGTAGGGCGAGAGAAACTGTCGTTCAGCGGCTTTGGCCTGACGGCCAACCTGCTCGGGCATGTACATATTGGCGACAACCTCGATACCCGTGGCGAGCTGAGCCTGGCCGACGGCCGTTACCGTGCCTACGGCCAGCGTCTGACCATCCGCCGTGCGCGCCTGCTGTTCGCCGGGCCCATCGACCAGCCCTACCTGGACATCGAGGCGATCCGCCAGGTGGACGATGTGATTGCCGGTATTCGCCTGAGCGGCAACGCCGAGCAACCCACTACCAAGGTGTTCTCGGAGCCAGCCATGAGCCAGGAGCAGGCGTTGTCGTACCTGGTGATGGGGCGGCCGCTGGGGGCCTCGGGCGAAGACAGCAACATGCTGGCCGAAGCCGCCCTGGGGCTGGGCCTGGCCGGTAGTGCCGGGCTGACTGGCAGCCTTGCGTCGAACCTGGGTATCGATGACTTCCAGCTCGATACCCAGGGCTCGGGTAACAGCACCAGTGTGGTGGCCAGCGGTAACCTGACCGAGCGCCTGAGTTTGCGTTACGGAGTGGGGGTGTTCGAGCCGGCCAACACCATTGCGTTGCGCTACAAGCTCAGCCGCAAGGTATACCTGGAGGCAGCCAGCGGGTTGGCCAGTTCGCTGGATATCTTCTACAAACGTGATTTCTGAGGGTATTCCCGGCTTGCCGGCGCCGGGGCTGCGGGAGCGGCAAATAGCTTGTGGCGCTGTTGTTCTGTGGGGTGAGGACGAAAAGATCACCCCGCCTTGCGCAAGGTAAGGTTGATCCGCCGCTCCCCCAAACGTGCATGCACGCCAGGCTTGATCGGCAGCACCCCATGGAACCGAAGCCTGTCCTCACCTCCCCAAACCAGCACATCAGCATGGTTCAGCGCTATACGCCGGGCAGGTTCACTGCGCTGCAAACCGCCAAGCAGGAACACTGCAGGCAACCCCAGCGAAACCGACACGATGGGCTGGCTGAAGTCCCGCTCATCGCGGTCCTGATGCAGGCTCAGGCGATCGCCGGGCCGGTAGTGGTTGACCAGGCAGGCATCCGGCACGAACCCCTCGAACCCGGCCAGCGCAGCCGCGCGGCTGGCCAGCGCCTGGAGCAGCAAGGGCATGGGCGGCCAGGGCTGGTTGCTCTGTGGGTCGAGCGCGGTGTAGCGATAGCCATGCTCGTCGCTGACCCAGCCCAGCGCCCCGCAGTTGCTCAGGGCCACGGCCATCGGCAAGCCGCCAGGGGTACGCATGTGCCGCAGCGGCGCCGCCTTGAGTGCCGGGCGCAGGGCGTCCAGCAGCGGTTCGACTTCGGCCAGGGCGAAGCCCGGCAGCAGCATCGTATGGGGGGCCAACTGCTGAGGTTCGGGGCCGAACAGGTCTAGGGGCGACTGGATCATAGGCCTATCCCTTTCAAGGTGTTTGGGTCAGGGCTGACAGGTGCTTGCCGCAACCCTTGCAGCGCCTGTCAGCCTACACGCAAACATCTTGAAAGGGATGGTGCTTAAGCCGGCACCATCGCAAAGCCCACACCAAAACGGTTCCAGGCATTGATGGTGGCGATGGCCAGGGTCAGGTTGGCCACTTCCTTGGCGTCGAAGTGCTCCAGCAATGCCTCGTATTCAGGCTGCGGGGCGCCACGCTCGGGCAGGCGGGTAAGGCTTTCGAGCCAGGCCAGGGCCGCACGCTCGCGCGGGGTGAAGTAGCGGGTCTCGCGCCAGACGCTCAGCGTCTGCAGGCGGGCCTCGGTTTCGCCGGCCTTACGCGCATCGTTGGCATGCAGGTTGACGCAGTAGGCGCAGCCGTTGATCTGCGAGGCACGCAGGCGCACCAGTTCGAGCAGCGAGTGCTCAAGGCCCGAGGCCAGCAAGGCCTGCTCCAGGCCGATCATGGCTTTGTACGCTTGCGGGGCGTGCTTGGCCCATTCGATACGTTCGTGCATGGTGCTTCTCCGGCGAATTCAAACTGTGAAATTGAGCGTGTGGCACTACCTTAGCGCCAGGCGGTCCCCAGCCGAATAGCCAATCCTGCGCTTTGCCAGGAGGCCAATACGCGTATTCAGGTGGCCACTGGGTTGCATCCAATCTCTTCATTTCTGCCATGGCAGGGCTGGCGGGATAATGGCCGGGTGTTTTGCAGAGAATCTCAGCCATGTCCCACGAACCATTCATGCGCGAAGCCCTTGAACTCGCCCGTGCCAATATTCACGCCGGTGGCCGGCCCTTCGGCGCGGTGCTGGTGTACCAGGGCCAGGTAGTCGCCCGCGCCGTCAACGAAATCCACAGCACCCAGGACCCGACCAGCCACGCCGAGATGCAGGCCATTCGCAAGGCCGCCCAGGCATTGGGCCGCCCACGACTGGACGGCGCCGAGATCTACGCCAGTGGCCACCCGTGCCCGATGTGCCTGGCGGCCATGCACCTGTGCGGTATCGAGCGGGCCTGGTTTGCCTACGACAACGCCGAAGGCGAGCCCTATGGGTTGTCCACTGCGGCGGTCTACGCGCAGATGGCGCGCCTGCCGCAGCAGCAAAGCCTGCCGCTGCGCCCGTTGAGGCCGGCCGGTGAAGCGGGTTTGTACGCCGAATGGAAGCAGGCTGGCCAGGCATGAGGGGGGCACTGAACCTGCTGCTGGTGGTGCTGCTGGCGCTGAACCTGCGGCCGATCCTCACCAGCATCGGGCCGTTGCTCGAGCCCATGCGCCAGAGCACCGGGCTGGGCTACCAGCAAGCGGCCTTGCTGACCGCCTTGCCGGTGCTGTGCATGGGGCTGGTGCCGTTGCTGCAACCTTGGCTGCGGCGCTGGCTGAGCGAGCATGGCGGCATGCTCGCCGGGCTCTTTGCGATTGCCCTGGCTTGCCTGTGGCGCCTGCAACTGGGCAGCGCCTGGGCATTGATTGCCAGTGCGGTGCTGGCCGGGCTGGGGGTGGCGGTGGTGCAGGGGATGATGCCGGGGCTGGTCAACCGCTGGTTCCCGGGGCGGCTGCCGGCAGCCATGGGCATCTATTCGGCGGCGCTGATGAGCGGCGGCGGCCTGGCGGCTTTGTTGGGGCCATCGATCAGCGCGCACTTCGGGCATTGGCAGGTGGGGCTTGGGGTATGGGCCGCCCCCGCACTGCTGGCCGTGCTGGCCTGGATGGCCCTGCGGCCGCGCCAGCCGGTGGCAACCCTTGCTGGTAGCGCCGGTGGCCACTGGTTCGGCAACCGCCGGGCATGGTTGCTGGCGTTGTATTTCGGGCTGATAAACGGCGGCTACACCAGCATGGTGGCCTGGCTGCCGGCCTACCACCTGGAACATGGCGGCACGGCTCAGGGTGGTGGTGAGCTGGTGGGCCTGATGACCGTGTTCCAGGTGGCCGGTGCGTTGGGGCTGCCACTGTTGTTGCGTGGCCTGACCGACCGGCGGCCGGGGCTATGGTTGGCGCTGCTGATCCAGTTGGGCGGCTTTAGCGGCCTGCTGCTAGCCCCCGCCAGCGCCATGGGCCTGTGGGTGGCGATGATCGGCCTGGGCCTTGGAGCGTGCTTCAGCATGAGCCTGACGCTGACCCTGGAGCACCTGCGCACGCCAGCCGAGGCGGGCAGCCTTGCGGCGTTCGTGCAGGGCGTGGGCTTTATCGTCACCGGCATAGTGCCCTACATCACCGGCTGGCTTCGGGATGTCAGTGGCGACTTTCAGGCGTCATGGACGCTGCTGGCCTGCACCGTGCTGGCCATGCTGGTGGTGACCGCGCGCTTTGCCCCGGGTGGTTATCGGCAAGCAATCGCCCGCCCAGGGCCACAGCGCGAACCGGCGCCTGTCAGCTGAGGCTTTGCAAGGTATCGGCGACCCGGTCCAGCGCCGGGTCTATGTCCAATAGCTCGATGGCGCCGAAGCCCAGCAGCAAGCCCGGTTGCAGCGGTGCTTCACTGAAGAACGGTGCCAGCGAGTAAAGGCCGACCTCAACCTTGCGCGCCAGGTTGATCAACTGCTCGACGTCCAGCCCCGGGCGGGCCAGGGCGCTCAAGTGAAAGCCGGCACTGGCCGGTACCGCGCTGAACCAGGGCGCCAGGTCGCCATCCAGGCGCGCCAGAATGCGTTCGCGCCGAGCACTGTAGACCTCGTGGCAGCGGCGGATGTGGCGGTTCAGGTGGCCTTCGCCGATGAACCGGGCAAGCGCCCACTGCTGCAGGCTCGGGCTGTGCCAGTCGGTCAGGTGCTTGGCCACGCAAGCCGCCTGCATCACCGCCGGTGGCAGCACCGCGTAGCCCAGGCGCAGTTCGGGCAACAGAGTCTTGGAGAAGGTCCCGACATAGGCCACCAGGCCGTGTCGGTCCAGGCGCTGCAAGGCCTCGGCGGCTGGCCCCTGGTAGCGGAACTCGCAGTCGTAGTCGTCCTCGATCACCAGAGCGCCCAGCTCGGCGGCGCGGGCCAGCAATGCCTGGCGACGAGCCTCGCTCATTGGCATGCCCAGCGGGAACTGGTGCGAAGGGGTGACATAGATCAGCCGGGTGCCGTCGGCGATCTGCTCAACGCACAGGCCCTGGCCATCCACCGGCACCGATTGCAACTGGGCGCCCAGGGCCAGGAACAACTGGCGGGCCGGCGGGTAGCCGGGGTCTTCCATGGCTACCTTGCTGCCAGGTTCCACCAATACCCGGGCGATCAGGTCCAGGGCCTGTTGGGCGCCGTTGCATACCAGCACATCGGCGCCGGTGCAGTGCACGCCACGGGCGTAGGCAATGTGATGGACGATGGCTTCACGCAGTTCGGGCAGGCCCTGCGGGGAGAACTGCCGGTCGGTGTGGCGCTGGCTGCGGCGCAACGCGTATTGCAGGCAGCTACGCCAGTGCTCGTAGGGGAACTGCGCCTTGCTCGAGGCGCCGCCGACGAAGTCTTAGCGCGAGGGCGCATCCAGTGCCCGGCGGCCCAGTACCGTGGCGCGCTGGTGCCAGCGCTCGAGGGATTCGGCGGCGGCCAGGGGGACGTTTTCGTTGGCGTTGTGCCGCACCGGCAGGCGTGGGGCGATGAACGTGCCACGGCCGACCTTGCCGCTGAGCAGGTTGTCGTAGGTCAGGCGTGAATAGGCCTCCGCCCCCGTCTTGCGTGACACACCCAGTTGCTCGGCCAGCAGGCGGGTGGGGGGCAGTTGGGTGCCAGCCGCCAGATGGCCGCTTTCAATGCCGGCGCGCAGTTGCTGGTAAAGCTGCTCGGCGAGGCCTTTGCGGCCTTCGAGGCGGATGTGCAGTTCCATGGGGCGGGTCCGGCGCGGCTGGGAGCTGCAAAGCTTCGAGGTTTGTGCCAGTGGGCGCAAGTGCGGCACGCGGGCTTGAAGCCTGCGCTGTACCTGTAGAAGCCGGCTTGCCGGCGATGAGGCCGGCACAGGCAGTACAAGGCTAACGCTCACACCAAGTCAGACTACAGCCTGGCAGTACTCACGGTGATGTAGCTTTTGTCGGGCAGGGCAATGCGGATCACGGTTTCGTCATCCGGGGCTTTGTGTCGTTGCTGAATGCTGACCCCTTCGATGGCGGCGGCGCGCATGCGTTCGGGCAGGGCGCGCCCGGTCGCATCGAACAGGGCCTCGCTGGCCAGCAGTTCGACCTGCTCGATCAGCACGCGGGTGGGTTCGTCGGTGGCGCAGAAAAAGCGCACGCCTGAAAGGTTGGGGTTGTTGTCTGGGTTGCTGAAATCGTGGGCCAGCAACTGGTGCAAGGTGGTACGCAGGGCAGTGGTGGGCATGCTGGGGCCTCGTCGGGTTGGGGCTGGCCGCTTGCGCGGCCGGACGACATCCAGGTCCGATCATGAAGCGCCGCGCCAGCGGCAAGGTGTAGGACGCATCCTGTTGCGTACTAGGAAGCTTCCTAAACTACCTAAACCGACCTGTTGGCTGCCTTGACCCGGGTCAGCCTGGCCGCACGCCTTGGCGCTGCGGCACAATGCTGATCTTTTCCAATCTGGCTAGGCCGCTGCCTGTATCGAGGTAACCCATGAACGAACACTTCCAGCCCGTGCCCTTGAACAAGGCTTATCGTCTGCTCAACCACGGCCCGACCGTGCTGGTGTCGGCCAGCCATGCCGGGGTCGACAACGTGATGGCGGCCGCCTGGGCCTGCGCCCTGGACTTCGACCCGCCCAAGGTCACGGTGGTGTTGGACAAGATTGCCCGCACCCGCCAACTGGTCGAGGGCAGCGGCTGGTTCGTGCTGCAGGTACCCAATGCCGCCCAGGCAAGGCTCACTCACCAGGTGGGCCATCACAGCCTGTTCGACCAGCCCGACAAGTTGGCGCGCCTCGGTGTGCAACTGGCCCGGGTGGAGGGTTTTGATGCGCCACTGGTCAACGGCTGTTCGGCCTGGCTGATGTGCCGGGTGATCGATGAGCCGCACAACCAGCAAACCTATGACCTGTTCATTGGCGAGGTGGTCGCCGCCTGGGCCGACGACCGCGTATTTTGCGACGGCCACTGGGCCTACGAACACGCCGGGCCCGACTGGCGCAGCCTGCACTATGTGGCGGGCGGGCACTTCTATGCCATCGGCGAGCCGCTGATGGTCGACCCGGACGCCTGAGCCGCTTCAGTCGCCGCAGCAGTGCGGTTTGGCGGCCGCCTCTTGGTAGCGGTCATGGTGGCGTACCCAGTCCATGGTCCCGCCCTCGTTACGCCCCAGCGGAGCCAGGTCGAGGAAGTTGTAAGTGTTGACCAGAATGTCCAGGCCGCGGGCGTAGGTGGAGTAGGTGTGGTAGAGGGCGCCGTCGCTATCGCGGTAGAAGGCGCTCAGGCCGGGCAGCTCGCTTTCCTCGCCTGCGTAGGGTTCGTAGTTGTATTCGCTGCGGCCATCGCTGGCGACGCTCACGCCGAAGTCTTCGTTGAAGCGGCTGCCATGGGACGAGTACCAAGGGAAGCGCCAGCCCATGCGCTGGCGGAAGGCCTGGAACTCATCGAAGGGCGCCCGTGATACCGCCACCAGGGATACATCGTGGTGGGCCAGGTGCAGGTTGGCGCCGTCGAAGTGGTCGGCCAGGAACGAGCAGCCCGGGCAGCCCTCCTGCCAGCCGTCGGCGAACATGAAGTGGTAGACCAAGAGCTGGCTACGGCCGGCGAAAAGCTCTGCCAGGGTCAGTTCGCCGTCAGGGCCGTGAAAGTGGTAGTTCTGTTCAACCCGCACCCAGGGCAGGGCGCGGCGTGCAGCGGCCAGTTCGTCGCGCTGGTGGGTGAAGGCTTTTTCGTGCAGCCAGAGCTGGCGGCGGGCGGTCAGCCATTGGTCGCGGGGGACGAGCGGGTGCTTGGGCGTGGTCATGGGGTGGACTCCGCGGGTAGGGGTTCAGCTAGTGGTCGGGTGGGGGAAGGCGGAATCGACAGGGGGAGTGGGTTGGCGATGAGTGGTTGGTGGCAAGAGGCTGGATTTGAGTTGCATTAAGGCTGCCGGGTGTTCGCCACAGCCCTTGCAGCCCATAAGAGTACCTTGAACGGGAAAGGCCCTTGGCAACTCCGAAAACCTACCCCTCCATCCCCCCAATCAACGCCCACAACCGCGGATCGTCAAAATCCTCGATCACCAGCTGCGCCCCCGCCTCATGCAAGCGCTCGGCACTTTGCGTGGTCGCAAGCCCCACGGTATAGATTCCAGCGCCACTGGCCGCCTGCACGCCCGGCAAGGAATCTTCGAAGGCCAGCGCCTGGGCGGCTTTGGCCCCCAGCTTCTGCAGCCCGGTGAGGTAAGGCAGCGGGTCGGGCTTGGGCCGGGCCAGCTCGTCGCTGACCAGCACATGGTCGAACCATTCGTTCAGGCCCATGGCCCCCAGCATGTGCTCGGCATTCAGCCGCGGCGCGTTGGTCACCACGCACATGCCGATGGCCTGCAGGCGTGCATGGTTGAGCAGGCGCAGCAAGCCGGGCAAGGGCTCGAGGGTGGGGGACAGCTCACGGAACAACGCCTCCTTGCGTTCGGCCAGGGCCTGGCGCTGGGCGGCGCTGGCGGCAGGGAACAGCTCGGCGAACAACAGGCCGTTGGAGCGCCCGCTGATCTGGCTGTTGAACTGCGCCTGGGTCAGTTCACGGCCGTCATGCTCGTGCAGCAGCTTGCGAAAGGCCTGCAGGTGCAAGGTGTCGGTGTCGGTAAGGGTTCCGTCGAGGTCGAACAGCAGGGCGGTGAGCATCGGGCATCCTGGCGTTGAAGAATCAATTCAGCAACATCATAGCCAAACACGACGATGAAGGGGGCTGTTCAGTGTTTCAGAAAAAGAGTACAAATGTGCTCCATGGACAACCTGACCCCCAAACGCCGCGCCATCCTCGAATTCATTCGCGAGCGCATCACCGAGCAAGGCCAGCCGCCGTCGCTGGCCGATATCGCCGGGCGCTTCGGTTTTGCCTCGCGCAGCGTGGCGCGCAAACACATCACCGCCCTGTGCCAGGCCGGCTACATCGACGTCACCCCCAACCAGGCGCGTGGCATTCGCCTCGCCGAACCGCTGCGCCGCCCCGAAATCCTCGAACTGCCGGTACTCGGCCAGGTAGCTGCCGGTGCGCCCATCGGCCCCGACCTGGGTATTCACGAGCAACTGCTGCTCGACCCCAGCCTGTTCCGCCGCACTCCCGACTACCTGCTCAAGGTGCGCGGCGACTCGATGGTCGACGACGGCATCTTCGACGGCGACCTGGTGGGTATTCGCCAGCAGGGCGATGCCCGTGACGGGCAGATCGTGGTGGCCCGGCTGGACGGCGATGTGACCATCAAGCGCCTGCAGCGTACCCGCGAGGGTTATCGCCTGCTGCCGCGCAACCCCAACTACCAACCCATCGACATTGGCCCGGAGCATGAGTTTTTCATCGAGGGCGTGTTCTGCGGCCTGCTGAGGCGTGACTGATGGGCGCTGTCGTCAGCCTCGATCGCCTGCTCGACCAGCGCCAGGTCTGGCGCGGGCGGCAGGTGCAATCTCGCCCGCTCGGCCTGCAGCCCAGCGGCCATGCCACGCTCGACCAGCGCTTGCCCGAAGGTGGCTGGCCGCCTGCGGCGCTCAGTGAGCTGCTGCTGGCCAGCCCAGGCTGTGGCGAGTTGCAACTGGTGTGGCCGACGCTTGCACGTTTGACTGCGGGGGGCGAACGGGTGGTGCTGGTGGCGCCGCCGTTCATTCCCTACGCGCCGGCATGGCAGGCGGCAGGTGTCGACCTGCGCTGGCTGGTCCAGGTGGATGCCGAGGCGGCTGACGCTTTGTGGGCCGCCGAACAATGCCTGCGCTCGGGCAGTTGCTCGGCGGTGCTGTGCTGGCCACAGCGGGCCGACGACCGCGCCCTGCGCCGCCTGCAGGTGGCGGCCGAAACCGGCGAGGCACTGGCCTTCGCCTGCCGCCCGCAGCAGGCTGCGCACAACCCGTCGCCAGCGGCCCTGCGTATCGCCATCGACGCGCGCCCGGCGCAGTGGCGCGTGCTCAAATGCCGTGGCGGCCTGCCGCCGGCCGCACCTATCGCCTGCACGGGCAGGGGCTGATGGCACATGCTCTGGGCCTGCATCCTGTT
Organism: Pseudomonas xanthosomatis; assembly: GCF_019139835.1. NCBI lineage: Bacteria > Pseudomonadati > Pseudomonadota > Gammaproteobacteria > Pseudomonadales > Pseudomonadaceae > Pseudomonas > Pseudomonas xanthosomatis. The sequence goes on from NZ_CP077075.1 coordinate 3,608,681, forward strand.
ACCGCAGCTGGCGCTGGACAGCATCCTGCGCGAGCGTGACGACCCCGATACGCCCTTGGTGTTGATTGGCGGCCCGGTGCAGCGTCGTGTGCTGCAGGCGGTCAACCCCGCAGCGGCCAAGCTTGGGCTCAAGGCGGGGCAGGCACTCACCGCCGCCAGGGCGCTGGCTGACGGGTTCACCTGTATCGAGCCCGACCCTGCGCGTATCGAGCACCTGCAACAACTGCTGGCCGCCTGGGCCTACCGTTTCAGTGCCCAGGTCAGTGTGCATTACCCGCGGGCGCTGTTGATCGAAGTGGGGTCGAGCCTGCAATTGTTCGGGCCCTGGCCGTTGTTCCAGGCCCGTCTGCGCGAAGAGCTGGCCGGGCTGGGCTTGCGCAACCGCATTGTATTGGCCAGCAACCCGGTGGCGGCGCGAATGCTGGCCAATGCCCACGACGGGTTGGCTGCCAGCACGGTCGATGAAACCCGCGACGCCTTGCTCAACCTGCCCATCGAGCGTGCAGGGCTGCCACCAGACGCCTGCGAAGCCTTTTTACGCATGGGCCTGCGCAACCTCGGCCAGGTCAAGGCATTGCCGCGCGATGCGCTGGCCCGGCGTTTCAACGTGCAGGTGCAGTTGCACCTCGACCAGTTGTTCGGCCTGCGCTCGCTGGGGCTGGGCTACTACCAGCCGCCCGACCGCTTCGAGGCGCGGCTGGAGCTTAACTTCGACGTTGAATCGCACCAGGCGCTGTTGTTTCCGCTGCGCCGCCTGCTCAACGACCTGGCAGCCTTTCTTGCCGGGCGCGATTGCGGTGTGCAACGTTTTGCACTGCACCTGGAGCATGCCGAAGGCCCGGACACGGTGCTGACGGTCGGCCTGCTGGCAGCCGAACGGGATGCGGCGATGCTGTTCGAACTGGCCCGTGGGCGCCTGGAGCCGCTGCGCATTCCGGCGCCGGTGCGTAACCTGCGGCTGGTCGCCGCCGACCTGCCAGCGTTCGTGCCGCAACACCGCGCGCTGTTCGACCCGCGCGCGCAGCAGGCCCAGCCCTGGGAGCAACTGCGCGAGCGCCTGCGGGCCCGGCTGGGCGACGAGGCGGTCAAGGGCCTGCAGGCCGCAGACGACCATCGCCCGGAACGTGCCTGGCAAGGGGCGCCGCAGGGCGGGCCGGCGGCGATGCTGGTCGCCCCGGGCAGCCGCCCGGGGTGGTTGCTGGCAGAGCCGCTGGCGTTGCCTGAAACCGGCCTGCAGTGGCTCGGCCAGGCTGAGCGTATCGAGTCGGGGTGGTGGGACGGCGGCGATGTGCGCCGCGACTACTACCGTATCGAAACCCGCGACGGCCTGCATGGCTGGGCCTACCGTGACCTGGCCCAGCCCGGGCCGCTGTGGTTGCAAGGCTGGTTCGCATGAGCGCACCGCATTATGCCGAGCTGCACTGCCTGTCCAGCTTCAGCTTCCAGCGTGGCGCCTCCAGTGCCGATGAGCTGTTTCGCCGGGCCAGCGAGCAGGGCTACCAAGCATTGGCGATTACCGACGAATGCACCCTTGCCGGTATCGTGCGCGCCTGGCAGGCGGCCAAGGCGCACGGGCTGAAGCTTATAGTCGGCAGTGAGGTGCGCCTGCAACAAGGGCCGAAACTGGTTTTGCTGGTAGAAAACCTCACCGGCTACCAGAACCTCTGCGCCCTGATCACCAAAGGCCGAAGGCGAGCCGAGAAGGGCAGCTACCAACTGCTGACGCAGGACCTGGCCGACCATCACCAGGGGCTGCTGGCCTTGTGGGTGCCCGAGCCAGCCCTTGACCGCACCACCGGGGAGCGCTTGCTCGAGCTGTTCGGCAAGCGCCTTTGGCTTGCCGTGCACCTGCATCGTGGCGCCGATGATGCGGCGAAGCTGTCAGGGCTTCAGGCCCTGGGCGAAGAGCTGGGCATACCGCTGGTGGCTTGCGGCGATGTGCACATGCATGCCCGCGGGCGCCGGGCCCTGCAAGACTGCATGAGCGCCATCCGTGCGCATTGCAGCGTGGCCGAGGCCGGGCGCTACCTGTTCGCCAATGGCGAGCGCCACCTGCGCACGCGGGAGCAACTGGGCGAGCTGTACCCTGCGTCATTGCTGGCACAAACCCAGGTCATCGCCCAGCGCTGTACGTTCGACCTTGGTGAGCTCAACTACCAGTACCCACGTGAGCTGGTGCCCGAAGGCCATACCCCCGCCAGTTGGCTGCGGCATTTGTGCCAGTGCGGGCTGCCCAAGCGCTGGCCGCAGGGCCCGAGCGAGCAGGTACACGCGGTGCTGGCCAATGAGCTGGCGCTGATCGAGGAGTTGGGCTACGAGAGCTACTTCCTTACCGTGCACGACATCGTCGCTTTTGCCCGCAGCCAGCACATTCTCTGCCAAGGGCGGGGCTCTGCGGCCAATTCGGTGGTGTGCTTCGTGCTGGGCATCACCGAGCTGGACCCCATGCAGCACCGTTTGCTGTTCGAGCGCTTTTTGTCCCGCGAGCGCAACGAGCCGCCGGATATCGACGTGGACTTCGAGCACGAGCGCCGCGAAGAGGTGATCCAGTACGTGTTCCGCCGCTACGGCCGGCACCGCGCTGCGCTTACCGCCGTGGTCAGCAGCTACCACGCTGCCGGTGCGGTGCGCGATGTGGCCCGGGTGCTGGGGCTGCCGGCCGACCAGGTGGATGCCCTGGCCAAATGCTGCGGGCGCTGGAGCGACCGCATCCCCGACGCCGAGCGCCTGGCCGAGGCCGGTTTCGATGCGCAGAGCCCGTCGCTGCGGCGCATTCTGGTGCTGGCCGGCGAGCTGATCGGCTTCCCCCGGCACTTGTCGCAGCACCCGGGCGGCTTCGTCATCTCGCAGCAGCCGCTGCACGAACTGGTGCCGGTTGAAAACGCGGCCATGGCCGAGCGCACGGTGATCCAGTGGGATAAGGACGACCTGGACATGGTCGGCCTGCTCAAGGTCGATGTGCTGGCCTTGGGCATGCTCAGCGCCCTTAGGCGTTGTTTCGACCTGCTGGCTTTGCACCGAGGCCGCGCCCTGACCCTGGCCAGCATCCCCGCAGAGTGCCCTGCCACCTACGCGATGATCAGCCGCGCCGAAACCATGGGCGTGTTCCAGATCGAGTCGCGGGCGCAGATGGCCATGCTGCCCAGGCTCAAACCGGCCACGTTCTACGACCTGGTGATCGAGGTGGCGATCGTACGCCCAGGGCCGATCCAGGGCGACATGGTGCACCCGTACCTGCGCCGGCGAATGGAGCTTGAGCCGGTCACCTACCCGTCGGAAAAGCTCAAGGAGGTGTTCCAACGCACCCTGGGCGTGCCGCTGTTCCAGGAGCAGGTGATGGAACTGGCCATGGTGGCCGCCGACTACACCCCGGGCGAAGCCGACCAGCTGCGCCGCAGCATGGCGGCCTGGAAGCGCCACGGCGGCCTGGAGCCGCACCGGGTACGCCTGATCGACGGCATGCTGCGCAATGGCTACGAGCTGGCCTTTGCCGAGCGTATCTTCGAGCAGATCAAGGGCTTTGGCAGCTATGGCTTCCCTGAGTCGCATGCCGCCAGCTTCGCCCTGCTGTGCTACGCCAGCAGTTGGCTGAAGTGCCACGAGCCGGCGATTTTCACCTGTGCCCTGGTCAACAGCTGGCCAATGGGCTTCTACAGCCCTGACCAGCTACTGCAGGAGGCGCGCCGACAGGGCATCGAGGTGCGCCCGGTGGATGTGCTGCACAGCCAGTGGGATTGCACCCTGGAGCCGCTTGAAGGCGATAAGCTGGCCATCCGCCTGGGGCTGCGGCAGATCCGCGGCTTCAACGAGGCCGACGCCCTGCGCCTGGAGCAGGCCCGCGCGCAACGGCCCTGGCAGGATATAGAAGACCTGTGCCTGCGCGCCGCCCTGGACAGCCGTGCCCGGGCGAAACTGGCCGATGCCGGGGCCCTGCGTGGCTTGGCCCGTGACCGCCACCAGGCGCGCTGGCAAGTGGCTGCGGTGCAGGCGCAATTGCCGTTGTTCGCACAGGTGCAGCCAACAGCCGAGGCGTTTGTCGACCTGCCCGCCCCGACGGTGGGCGAGGACCTGTTGGCCGATTACCAAACCCTGGGCACCACGCTGGGCCCGCACCCATTGACCTTGCTGCGCTCGCGTTTACGCGCCCTTGGCTGTCGCAGTAGCGCCGAGCTGGCCGGTGTGGGGGATGGCGACAACATCGCGGTGGCCGGCATCGTGGTCGGCCGGCAGCGGCCGCAGACGGCCAGTGGCGTGACCTTCGTCACCCTGGAAGACGAACACGGCCTGCTCAATGTGGTGGTCTGGCGTGACCTGGCCGAACGCCAGCGCAAGGCATTGGTGGGGTCGCAGCTGCTCAAGGTGAGTGGCCGGCTGGAACAGAAGGACGGGGTGCGCCACCTGATTGCGCGGCGCCTGGAGGATGTGAGCGTGTTGTTGCAGGGGCTGGCTGTGCGGAGCCGGGATTTTCATTGAGGCCTGCCCGCTCCCTGGCGCTGATCAACTGTTCGCCCTGGCTCCGCTCAGGAACAACTGCTCCAGCGCCTGCGCCGAATTGGCGCTGGCGGCGCGGCCGCGGCGCTCGGCGTCGACCATGCCGTAGATCATGCTCAGGAACATTTCGGTGAATACCGCAGCGCTGATATCGATGCGCAGCACACCCGCCTGCTGGGCACCCAGGAAGAACGCGTCCATGGCCCGGGTGTAGGCCAGCCAGCGGCGGTCTTCGCTGTCACCCAGCAGGGTGTCGGGGCGGTACTGGAACATCAGGAACACCAGCATCTCGCGGTGCTTGAGGTGCTCGCCGATCAGGTGGCGTATGGCAGCCTGCGGCTCGGCACTGGCCAGGGCGGCGTTGTCGATGACCTGGTTGAGCACCCGTTCGCCATGCTGCTCGAGCATTGCCACCAGGTTGTCGCGGGTGCCGCAAAAACGGTGCAGGGTGGCCTTGCTGACGCCGGCGGCTTCGGCCAGCTCCTTGAGGGTGGCGCGCGGGTGGACCACGATGGCGTGGGCCAGGGCCTTGATCAGGCGTTCGTCGTGGGGCGTGGGTTGCATCTGAATGCCTCGCGTGGGTCGCATGCGGGGCATTGTGCAGGAAATGGTGGCAGGTGTCTCGTTTGAGACCTTTATGCTTCTGTGCCGACCCCTTCGCGGGTAAACCCGCTCCCACAGGTCATGCGAACCCTGTGGGAGCGGGTTTACCCGCGAAGCTATCAGTGCAGGCGCACGATCAATGCGGTGCGCGCGGAATGGTCTTGAGCAGGTCTTCGGGGCTGATGTGGCCAACCACCTGGGCCACCGCGCTGCCTGGGGTCGGCAGGTCGATGATATGACCCTTCATCTTGCCGATCACATGCATCTCGCACGGCTTGCAGTCGAACTTCAGGGTCAGCACTTCATCGCCCTGAATCAGTTGCATCGGCGCCACCTTGGTACGCACGCCGGTCACACCCTTGGCCTGTTTCGGGCACAGGTTGAACGAGAAGCGCAGGCAGTGCTTGGTGATCATCACCGGCACTTCGCCGTGCTCTTCGTGGGCCTCGTAGGCGGCGTCGATCAGTTGCACGCCATGGCGGTGGTAGAAGTCGCGGGCCTTCTGGTTGTACACGTTGGCCAGGAACGACAGGTGCGACTCGGGGTACACCGGCGCTGGTGTGGTTTCGGCCTTGCGGCTACCGCGCGGGTGGGCGGCGATGCGCGCTGCGGTGAGCGCCTCGATGGCTTCGCGGCGCAGGGCCTTGAGCTGCGAGTTGGGGATGAAGTACGCCTGCGGCGCGTCCAGCTCGATGGCGTTGGCGTGGTACATGGTGGTACCCAGCTGGCCGAGCAGGTCATGCAACTGCTCCAGCGCCTGCTGCGGCTTGTAGGCGGCGCCGAACGGGCCGTCCAGCGCCACTTGCACGCTGATGCCTTCTTCGCTGCTGGCGGTCAGCATCAGGCGCTGCTCGCGCAGCACAGCGTGCCATTCGATGCCCACCCGGCGCTCGGCCGAGGTGCGTTGCAGCGCCTGCTGCCAGTTGTGGTCGAGGTTGCGCGACAGCGGGTGGTTGGGGCGCAGCTTGTGCAGGCCCTCGGGCATCTCGTTGGGCTCGACGCGGTAGCGGTAGCGCTTCTGGCCGTCTTCTTCGGACTCGCTTTTGAGCTCGGCGATGTTGGCCCGGAAGCCCACCACTTCGCGCTTGACCAGCACGTTGAGGCCATCGCCGTTGGTCAGCGGCACCTCGGTGGCCACCAGCAGGTCGCGCTTGCCGACCTTTTCCACCACGCCCACCGGCAGGCCGGTAAAAGTTGGTGAGTCGAAGGCGCCGATGTCGATCTTGCGGTCGCTGACGAAGTAGTCAGTGCTGCCGCGGTGGAAGGTCTTGTCCGGGTCGGGCACGAAGAAGTGCTCGGTGCGGCCGCTGGAGGCGCGGGCCAGGGCCGGGCGGTCTTCGAGGATGGCATCGAGCTCTTTGCGGTAGTGGGCGGTGATGTTCTTCACATAACCCACATCCTTGTAGCGGCCCTCGATCTTGAACGAGCGCACGCCGGCGTCCACCAGGTCGCGCAGGTTGGCGGTCTGGTTGTTGTCCTTCATCGACAGCAGGTGCTTTTCGAACGCCACCACGCGGCCCTGGTCGTCCTTGAGGGTGTACGGCAGTCGGCAGGCCTGGGAGCAGTCGCCCCGGTTGGCGCTGCGGCCGGTCTGGGCGTGGGAGATGTTGCACTGGCCGGAGAACGCAACGCACAGCGCGCCATGGATGAAGAACTCGATGGCTGCGTCGGTTTCGGCGGCGATGGCGCGAATTTGCTGCAGGTTCAGCTCGCGGGCCAGCACCAGCTGGCTGAAGCCGGCCTGGTCGAGGAACTTGGCCCTTTCCAGGGTGCGGATGTCGGTCTGGGTGCTGGCGTGCAGCTCGATCGGCGGGATATCCAGCTCCATCACCCCCAGATCCTGCACGATCAGCGCGTCTACGCCGGCGTCGTACAGCTGGTGGATCAGCTTGCGCGCCGGCTCCAGCTCGTTGTCGTGCAGGATGGTGTTGATGGTGGTGAATACCCGGGCGTGGTAGCGCCGGGCGAACTCGACCAGCTCGGCGATATCGCCGACTTCGTTGCAGGCGTTGTGGCGCGCGCCGAAGCTCGGGCCGCCGATATAGATGGCGTCAGCGCCGTGCAGGATCGCCTCGCGGGCGATGCTCACGTCACGGGCAGGGCTGAGCAGTTCCAGGTGATTTTTTGGAAGGGACATGTCGTTATGGTTCGGGCGGTCACGGTAAGGCGGGCATTGTAGCGGTGAAATGGGTCTGGGGCACGCGCGGGGTGCCGGGAGGGCATTATCGCGAGGCAAGCATGGGGCGCTCCTTGGGAGCGGGCTTGCCCCGCGATGGCAATTTCAGCGTTTGGCCGCCATTGCGGTCACTTCCACACGCATGCCCTCAAACGCCAGCGACGCCACGCCCACCGCAGCACGCACCGGCCACGGCTTGCTGAAGAAGCGCTGATACACCTCGTTGAACACCGGCCGGTCGGCCATGTCGGTGAGGTAGATGGTCAGGTGCAGCACGCGGTCCATGCCGCTGCCGGCCTTTTCCAGGGCCACTTTCAGCGCTTGCAGGGTGGCTTCGCATTGGGTCTGGATGTCGCCCAGCTCCAGGCTGCCGTCGGCACGCACCGGGATCTGGGTGCTGACCAGGATGCCGTTGTACTCGGCCACGTCCGAGGAAATTGAGTCCGCGTCCGGGTCGGGGGTGTAGATGATGTCTGCGTTTGCCATGGGTGTTTTGCCTTGCTACGGAAGGAAAGCGCCAAGCCTACGCGAGCCGGCAGGGTGGGTCGAGCGGGGTGCCGGTCGTGCGAATTTGTAATACCCGACCGCGCCGGGCAGAATCGCGCCCCCAATCCGGCCGTAGCCGCCGGGCATGCAGCAGAACGAGGCAACCGTTGAACCAGAACACTTTATCCATGCGCCTGGAGCGGGTGGCGGCGCACATCCCGGCCGGCGCACGGCTGGCCGATATCGGCTCGGACCATGGCTACCTGCCGGTGGCGCTGCTGCGACGCGGGGCAATCAGCGCCGCGGTGGCCGGTGAAGTGGCGCTCACGCCGTTCCAGGCTGCCCAGCGCAGCGTGCGCGACAATGGCCTGGAGTTGCAGGCTAGCGTACGCCTGGCCAGTGGCCTGGCAGCCATACAGCCGGGCGATGGCATTACGGCGGTGAGCATCTGCGGCATGGGCGGCGAGACCATCCGCGACATCCTCGAAAGCGGCAAGGCGCACCTGGCCGGCCACGAGCGGCTGGTGTTGCAGCCCAACGGTGGCGAGCAGCCGCTGCGCCAGTGGCTGGCCGGCAACGGCTACCGGTTCGTGGCGGAAGAGGTGCTGCGGGAGAACCGTTTCGACTACGAAATCATCGTCGCCGAGCGGGGCGAAGGGCAGGGCTACAGCCCTGAGCAACTGTACTTCGGGCCATTGCTGATGGCCGAGCGCAGCCCGGCGTTCATGGTCAAGTGGCAGCGCATGCTGCGCCAGAAGCAGCAGGCGCTGGCCAATTTTGCGCGGGCCAAGGCAGCGGTACCGGTAGAGAAGGTTGAGGCATTCGAGCGCGAGGTCTGCTGGATCAACGCCGTCTTAGGTTAACGGCTACGCCTGTAGGAGATCACCCAGCCCTGCGGGCTGCGCTGTCGCGTAGAGAACTGGGCACGAGCCCGCCGCGGCCCCTGTGGGAGCGGGCTTGTCGGGGTGCCGAACCACCGCGAAGCAGGCGACGCGGTGTCTGGCACCGGCTTCGCCGGTGTTCGCGGGCAAGCCCGCTCCCACAGGTCCCTGCTAAATCAATGAGTTATGTGCAGTTCTATGAGAGCCGGCTTGCCGGCGATAGGTCCTGGCAGGGATACGCAACGGGCATTTTATTGCTGCGAGCAGGTGCCCATTTCACGGTAATCGATCGAATGCGTCTGGCCCTGATGGTCGACATAGACCATATGCGCCGTGCCCACCTGGCAGTCACGCCCGGGGCTGGCCGGGGTCAGCGAGATCACCTTGGCCACATCCAGCGGCATGCCGTACTGGTAGTCGACTTCAGCAGGTGCGGCGCCGCTGTCGGCAAAGGCACCGAACGAGGCGAGGGTGGCGGCGAGGGTGGCGAAAGCAATCGAACGTTTCATGGCAGGCTCCGGGTGTTTCAGGAATGCCTAATGATCCATTCATTTGTGTTTCACAATAAATGGGCTGCCCCGTGATAGATTCTTGCTTTTAATGTAGGAATGAGAGCGCCAGCCCATGGACATGCTGCATGCGATGCGTACCTTCGCCCGAGTGGTTGAATGCGGCAGCTTTGCCGCCGCCGCCAACGCCCTGGATATCTCGGCGGCGCAGGTGTCGCGGATTGTCGCGGAGCTTGAAAACCAGCTGCAGACCCGCCTGTTGCACCGCACCACCCGCCGCCTGCGCATGAGCGAGGCGGGCGAGCGCTTTCTGGAGCGTTCGCGGCAGATCATGCTGCTGACCACCGAAGCCATGGACGAGGCGCGCGGTGCGCACCTTACGCCGCGTGGCCGCCTGCGCCTGCACTGCACCCACGGCCTGGGCCTGCTGATGATGCCGCTGGTGGCGCGCTACAACGCCGCCTGCCCTGAGGTGGTGATGGAGCTGACGCTGTCGCAGCGCAACCCCGACCCGCTGGCCGAAGGGCATGACGTGGTGATCACCATCGGCCAGGGGCTGCCGGACTCGCAGCTGATCGCCATCCCCCTGGGCAGCATCCACAGCATTCTCTGCGCGTCCCCCGAGTACCTGGAGCGCCATGGTGTGCCCAAGCGCCCGCAAGATCTGCACCAGCATGTGTGCCTGCGCACCGTCGACCCGTTATTCGAAGAAGACTGGTCGTTCGGCGAGGCGCCGGACACCTGCGTGATCGTGCCCCAGGACACCTTCCTCACCAACGTCGCCGACGCCATGCTGCGGGCCACCGAGCTGGGCATGGGCGTGGGCCTGCTGCCTTACTATTCGGCCAGTCAGGCGATCCAAGAAGGGCGCCTGTGCCGCCTGCTGGCGCCGCACCGGCTGCGCCAGCGGGAGATCTACGCCATCTACCCGTCGCGGCATTATCTGGATGCCAAGGTGCGTACTTGGATCGACTACCTGAAAGAGCAACTGCCGCCGCTGTTTGCCGAGCACATGCAGGTGGTGGAGCAGACGGAGTACTGGCGCTAGGGGGCTTGTGCCTGCCTGGACAGCCTTGCACAATTGCCGCCATTTTTCGTGGTACATACCACGTGTCAACAGCGGAGCACAGCATGTCCCGGGCAGGTATCAGCAAAGAAGCAGTGCAGCAGGCAAGGGATGCGCTGGTGGCCCGCGGTGAGAACCCGAGCATCGATGCGGTACGTATCGAGTTGGGTAATACCGGCTCGAAATCGACCATCCACCGCCTGCTCAAGGAACTGGACCAGCCTGCGCCAACCCTGAACAACAAGGCCTGCCTGAGCGCCCCGCTGACGCGCCTGGTCGAGCAGTTGGCAACGCAGCTGCAGGCAGAGGCCCAGGCGCGGGTCGAGGCTGCTGAAGTGCTATTGGGTGAGCAGCGCGAGCAGCTGCAGGCCCAGTTGGAGCTGGCCCAGCGCGCACTGGCCGCGGCACACCAGCAGTACGAGGTGCAGGTGGCCGCCTTGCAAAGCCGCCTGGATGACAAGGCCGCGCAGATTCTTTCCATCGAGGCCCGCCACGAGCAGGAGCAACTGCGTCAGCAAAACCAGGTGCGCCAGTTGCAGGGCCAGTTGCACACGCTGCAACAGGGCGCTATCGCCCGTCAGGAAGAATCGACCCGGCTGAACCGCGAAAATGGCAGCTTGCTGGCCGAGCATCGCCAGGCGGTGGATGCACGCAAGTTGCTGGAAACCCAGCTCGAACAGCGTGATGCCCAGGTGCAGGGCCTGCGGGCCATGCTGGCCCAGGCGCAGGGGGCGGGGGATGAGCTACGCCGGCAGTTGGCCGGTATCAAGCCGGGTGCATGAGGCTTAGCTGCAGGGGCCGATGTTTGTGCTGTGGCGGATGGCCTCATCGCCGGCAAGCCGGCTTACAGAGAAGAGCGCTCCCCTGCAGGAGATCACCCAGCCCTTTCGGGCTGCGCTGTCGCGCAGAGAACTAGTCTCGCAGGTGTACCGCGGCCCCTGTGGGAAGCGGCCTTGCCGGGGCGCCGTCCGGTCGAGATGGGCTGCGCAGCAGCCCCGGCAATTTTGCATGAGGCTGAGGCCTTGGGGCCGCTTCGCGCCCCATCGCGACACAAGGCCGCTTCCCACGGGAGCCGTGTTAAATCAATGAGTTGTAGTTTGTTCTATGAGAGCCGGCTTGCCGGCGATTAGGCCGGTACAGCCTTTACAAAACCAGCGCCTCAATGCCCATACCGCCCCACCAGGCTCTGCGCACCCAGCGCATGCCCTTGCAAGGCCTCCATCAATTGCTGGCGGTCCAGGCCTTCGGCCAGGTTGCCCGGCGCCAGGTCGGTGGCGATCAGGGTCAGCGCGTAATGGTGTGGGTTGTCGCCAGCCGGCGGGCAGGGGCCACGGTATTGCAGCGTACCGCGGGAATTGCGCCCTACCTTGAGTAACTGGCTGCTCTGCCCGCCGGCGCCTTCATCCAGCCGGCCGCTGGCCGGGTCGATGTCGTAGGCCAGCCAGTGCACCACGCCCAGCCCTTTGCCACCGTCAGGGTCGAACATCACCAGCACGAGCGAACGGGTGCCTTGCGGCAGGTTCTTCCAGCTCACCTGCGGGGTCTTTTCTTCACCACTGCCGCAGGCCGGGTCGGGCCCGACCTGTTGCAGGGCGATCACGCCGCCGTCGGTGAACGATGACGAACTGATGGCCAGCGCCGGACTGTGGTTGACCTGCGCGGCGTGGACCGCGAAGGGCAGAAGAGCCATTAGCGGCCAGTACCTGAGCTTCATGGCAATCGATCCTTAGCCGTGTTTAACACAAGCGCTGGAGTCTGGCTCAACGGCTGTCCTGGTCCTCGGCGGTGCCGCCCGAAGCGCCGGCACCGGTGCCGGTGGCTTCACCGGTGCTGCCTGAACCGCCTGCAGGGCCGTCGGCCGCATCGGAGTTGGTACCGGTGTCGCTGCTGTCGTTATCCTTGGTACCACCTTGGCTGTTGACGCTGCTGCCTTCACCGGCAGTCTCGCCTTTGGGGTGGTCGCCCTTGGAATGTTCGGCTTTGGGCTGGCTGCCGGTGCTGTTCATGTCGGTGGCGGCATAGCTGCCAGCCGAGGCGAAGCCCAGTGCGAGGGCGAACAGCAAGGCGAGGGGGCGGGTGCTGACCATGGTCATTCTCCTGTTGGATGAACTGTCATGGTTTGGGCCGTGGCAGGCAGGCCGAGGTGCCCGTCGAGCGACGGGCGGTCGGCAGCGGGGCCGCGTGGCGGCCCCGAACGATCAGTCGAGTGGCGCCTGACGTGGGCCTGAGTGAGCGCTGGTGGACGGCTCCATGGCTTCCAGGGTCGGGTGTTCCTGGGCTGCGTGCATCAGGTCCTCGGTCACCCGCAGCTCTGCGCCGCTTGGAGAGAAGGTCGCAGTAGGGGCGAACGGTGCCGGGTGCTCCGGCGCCGGGCGCTTGCCGCGGCGCCACATGAAGAAGCCGACCATGGCCAGGTTGATCGCCGCGAAGGCCCAGAACAGGCCGACTTCACCATAAGAGGTCATCATCGGCGAGATGGCCAGCGGCGCCAGGGCCGAGCCCAGCGAGTTGATCAGCAGCAGGCCCTGGATCATCGGCACCAGCGCATCGGCCGGGGCGCGGTCGGCGGCGCTGCTGACCGCTACCGGGTACAGCGCGAACACGCCGCCGCCCAGCAGGAACAACAGCGCCGGCAGCACGATGGTATCCACCGGCAGTACCACGATCACCAGCGACAGCACGGTGCACATGGCCGCCAGGGCAATCAGCACGTCCTGGCGGTCCTTGCGGTCGGACCAGCGGCCCACCGGGTATTGCAGCAACATGGCGCCGAGGATCACCCAGGCCATCATGGTGCCGACTTCGCCCACATCCAGGCCTACACGCTGCAAGTACAGCGGCAGCAGCGCATAAATACCGGCAATGATGATCCCCGAGCCAAAGCAACCCACCAGCCCGGTAGGGGCCACACCCAGCAACTGGCGCGGCTTGAGCGGCTCTACCTGTTCCAGCAAGGGTGAGACCCGCGGCAGGATCACGATCGGCAGCACCGACAGGGTGGCGAGCATGCCGGCCAGCATGAACGGTGCGCTGTCGCCAAGGGCGGTGATTTCGCCCAGCGCGGCCTGGGCAATCACCCCGGCGCCGTAGAAGGCGATCATGTAAAGCGCCAGCAGGCGGCCGCGGATCTTCGCGTCACCGGCCAGCAGCAGCCAGCTTTCGATTACCAGAAACACACCCACTGCGGCCCAGCCGTTGATCAGGCGCAGCACCGACCACCAGGTGGTGTCGTAGAACAGGCCCTGCAGCAGGATGGTGGCGCCGATCAGTGCGGCGAAGCTGCTGTAGGCGCGAATATGGCCGATGCGCAGGATCAGCCGGTCGTTGAACACCGCACCCAGGGTCAGGCCGATGAAGTAGGCCGAGGAGACGATACCGATGGTGGTGGCCGATTCACCGGCCGCGCCCAGGCGCAGGGTGGTCAGCGACGACAAAAAGCCATTGCCCAGGGCAATGATGAACAAGCCGAGCAGGGGTGCCAGCGCCATCGCCAGCAAACGCGGAGACATACGTACCTCAAGGTTGGAAAAAGCGGGTATGCGCCTTTTCGTTTGCGCGGGGGTGTGCGCTGTGGCCTGGGGCGGGATGCGAGCTAGGCAAGAGTCAACCGCTGGGCCTGTTGCGGGAAGGCCGGGCGGGGGCGGTTGAGCCTGTTTGCACATGCGCGATGTGGCGAAAGGCACGGACGCTGTCTTTGCGCGAAGCTGGCCACCGGGTAGGGCGACGGGCGAAAAGGAAGCGCGATTTTACGGGCTGTGGCGGTTTTGCCAAGGGGGAGCGAGGTGCGACCAGAGGCCGCAGGGCGGGGTGAGGGTTTTGCAAGGTGGTTCCGACTGTTATTTTGATTTTAAGTTTGTGATTTAACTATTTGATAAATATAGAGTAATTGCTTTTCGAAATATTCATGTGTTTTCTTAAGGTAACTTCTAATAAAAAGTCATAACTACCTGATTTTAATGAGATTATTCGGGTCGACTGCAGCCGCGAACACCGGCGAAGCCGGTGCCAGACTCCGCGTCGCTTGCTTCGCGGTGGTGCGGCACTCCGGTAAACCCGCCCCCACGGAGTATGTGGCGCGCTTACGAATTCTGTTCTTTGCGCGACAGCGTGGGTGATCTCCTGCAGGCGATCAGCGCAATGCCGAGGGCCACTGGCTATCCCGGCAAAGCCGATTATGCTTTTTGTTACCTTGCCGCGATCCGAGGCCTGGCCTCGCCGTGCTTCGCCGCAACCTGATAGCCCTCGGGCTGGGTGCGTGCGTATGGATTCGCCTGGGGCACTCCGGTCCATCACCATGACGGAGGCGACCCATGGCGGTCCTCGACAGCAGCGCATCCACGGGCAATAGCGCGCCCCAACGCGGCATCACCAAGGAGGAGCGCAAGGTCATCTTCGCGTCCTCGCTGGGTACCGTGTTCGAATGGTACGACTTCTACCTCTACGGCTCGTTGGCGGCGATCATCGCCAAGCACTTTTTCGCCGGGGTCAATGAAACCACTGCCTTCATCTTCGCCTTGTTGGCGTTTGCCGCAGGCTTTGCCGTACGGCCGTTCGGCGCCATCGTGTTCGGCCGCCTGGGTGACATGATCGGGCGCAAGTACACCTTCCTCATCACCATCGTGATCATGGGGCTGTCCACTGCCGTGGTGGGCATGCTGCCTAGCTACGCCGCCATTGGCGTGGCGGCGCCGGTCATTCTCATCACCTTGCGCCTGCTGCAGGGTCTGGCTTTGGGCGGGGAGTACGGCGGTGCTGCCACCTACGTGGCCGAGCATGCGCCCAAGGGGCGGCGCGGGTTCTTCACTGCGTGGATCCAGACCACCGCCACCCTGGGCCTGTTCCTGTCGCTGCTGGTGATTCTGGCCTGCCGTACCGCCATGGGCACCGAGGCCTTCGAGGCCTGGGGCTGGCGTATACCGTTTCTGCTGTCGATCTTGCTGCTGGCCATTTCGGTGTACATCCGCATGCAGCTCAACGAGTCGCCGGTGTTCATGAAGATGAAGGCCGAGGGCAAGGCGTCCAAGGCGCCGCTGACCGAGTCGTTCGCCCGTTGGGACAACCTCAAGGTGGTGATCATGTCGCTGCTTGGCGGCACCGCCGGCCAGGCCGTGGTTTGGTACACCGGGCAGTTCTATGCGCTGTTCTTCCTGTTGCAGATGCTCAAGATCGACCCGCAAACCGCCAACCTGCTGATTGCCGGGTCGCTGATCATCGGCACGCCGTTCTTCATTCTGTTCGGCAGCCTGTCCGACCGCATCGGCCGCAAGCCGATCATCATGGCCGGCTGCATCCTCGCGGCGCTGACCTACTTTCCGATCTTCAAGGGGCTGACCGAGTACGGCAACCCAGACGTGTTCGTCGCCCAGGAGCAGAACCCGGTAGTGGTGGTGGCCGACCCCGGTCAGTGCGCGTTCCAGTTCGACCCGGTGGGCAAGGCGCGTTTCACCAGCTCCTGCGACATCGCCAAGAGCCTGTTGGCCAAGCGCGCCATCCCCTACGAAAATCAGGCCGCCGAGCCCGGCAGCGTGGCCCAGGTGCGCATCGGCGAGCGGGTGCTGCAAAGCTTCGATGGCAGCAGCCTGGCGGCCGCGGACTTCAAGGCGCAGAACGATGCCTTCACCGCCACCCTGGGCACGGCATTGAAAGAGGCTGGCTACCCGGAAAAGGCCGACCCGGCGAAAATCCACTACCCGATGGTATTGCTGCTGCTGAGCATCCTGGTGCTCTACGTCACCATGGTTTACGGCCCGATCGCTGCCTGGCTGGTGGAGCTGTTCCCGGCGCGCATCCGCTACACCTCCATGTCGCTGCCGTACCACATCGGCAACGGCTGGTTCGGTGGCTTCCTGCCTACTGTGGCGTTCGCCATGGTGGCGGCCACCGGGGATATCTACTACGGGCTGTGGTACCCGATCGTGATCGCGGTGATGACCGCTGTGCTGGGGATCTTCTTCCTGCCCGAAACCAAGGACCGCGACATCGCCTGAACCGGTAAACGCATCGCGGGGGCCCGTGGCAGCGGGCTTGCCCGCGACAGGTGTCAGTCGAAGTAACCGCGCAACGTGTACCGGTACCCCAGGTCTGCTTGCGCCCCTTGCTGCTGCCAGGTCTTCTTCAGCACGAATTCGAACGCCGGTTCGTACAACCCGTCACGCACCAGGGCGCCTGCCAGCACCTCTACCTCGTACCAGCCATTGTCCAGCTCGATGATCGGCCGCCCGGGCTCCTGATAGCGGGCCATCAGGTCGCCCAGGGTCTTGTTGGTGAAGTGCTGCAGGATGCGCCAGGTGAACAGCATCAGCGCGCGGTTTTCGACCCGCAGCCGGTAGCCGCCGCAGCGGTGCTTGAGCCGGCTGCCGGGCTCGAGCAGCGCCGGCGTGTGGCCGTCCAGGGTGAACAGGATGCGGTAGGGCAGGTTGTCGATGCCCGCCAGCGGCAAGACCACACCTTCGCGCACGGCCTGGTCGCCGCTGTCGCCGGTGGTGAACGCGCGGGCGAGGTCGTCGGGCAGGTCGTTTTCCTGTTTGAAGGTGTACAGCAGTTGAATGTCGCCGAGCAGAAAGTAGTCGATCAGGTCGTTGAGGACTTCACTGAATTCGTAGCGCATGGGTTTTCCTTGTTATGGCTGCGCTGGGGATGTCGGCAATTTAGCCCAGGTGCGCTGGGCTGTCTGCAGGGTGGGTGGTGCTGTTCAGTGGCGCTGGGCAATCTGGATGAGGTTGCCGCAGGTGTCGTCGAATACGGCTACGGTCACCGGCCCCATGTCGGTGGGGGGCTGGGTGAACTGCACGCCTGCGGCGCACAGCCGGGTGTATTCGGCCTGCACGTCGCGCACACCGAACGAGGTGGCGGGGATGCCATCTGCCTTGAGTGCGGCTTTGTAGGTTTTCGAAGCCGGGTGGGCGTCGGGCTCGAGCAGCAGCTCCACGCCATTGGGGTCGTTGGGGGAGGTGAAGGTCAGCCAGCGGTGCTTGCCCATGGCGATGTCGTGTTTGGGCTGAAAGCCCAGCACATGGTGGTAGAAGGCCTGGGCCTTGGCCTGGTCGTCGACGAGAATGCTGGTGATCACGATCTTCATCGGGCGTGCTCCGGTACGGGCTTGCTGTAAGCAAAGCACATCCGCGGCGCGTTGCTTGCCTGTTCAGGGCCTGTGATGGGTGAAGCGCTGCCGGCCTCTGCACAAGCCGGCAGCGTTTATGGCATCAGCCGGAATGGGCGATGGGGTGCTCTTCGTTGGCCTCTTCCTCGCCCGGCAGCGCGGTGATGACGCTGAAGTCGCTGACTTCCACCTCGCCGCCACCGTAGCCCAGCAGGTGGAAGGAGAATGCCTTGCGCTCGGAGGGGTTGTCGAAGTCGAACTCCATTTCCATGGGTTGGTCAGCGGTCACCAGCACCTCATCGGGCAGGCCCAGTTGCACGTCCTGCTCGAATTCCTTGGCCTTGAGGCGGATATAGGCCTCGTGCTGCGGGTCGAGGGCGCGCACCTTGATCCGTACCTTGGTGCGTGAGCCTTCGGGCATTTCCAGGTACTGGGCGCCGATCAGGTTGTCAGCCCAGTCGTCGCGAATGCGCTCGTGCAGGGCGATCGGCGACGGCCCGCCGAACTGGTAGCGCAGGTTGAGCGGGGTTTGCAGCAGCGATTGGTCGAGGGTGTTGGCCAGCAGATTCAGCTGTGGGCCGAGAGTGCTGTCGCCGCGCCCCAGGTAGCGCGCCTGGTCGGCGATAAAACCCTCGCTGGCGTAGCGCCGGCAGCGTTGCTGGAAATCACATTCGCTGAAGGTGCCCTGGCCGTCGTGGTAGCGCAGCACGCCGTTGGTGAACGAGATCATCTCGCGGCCGCTGTCATAGTCGCGGTACAGCGAACGCCCGCCCAGTGCGGCGGGAATCGGCAGGGCGAAGTAATCGAGCAGCGAGGTGGCCAGGTCGACATGGCCGTAGGTGCCGCGCTTGAGGGTTGGCAATTGCGCCTGGTCGGGAGCCAGGGTCAGGTTGAAGCCCCAGGACGAGGCCAGGCGCACGCCGTCGATGCCGTGGGATTCATCCGAGGTCACCACCACCAGGGTGTCTTCGAGCACGCCCTGGCGTTCGAGGTTGTCGAGAAAATCGCCCAGGGCGTCGTCCAGGTAGGCTACCGCCGCCTGTTTGGCGGTGTCGTAGCGTTGCAGATAGTCGTCTGGGGCCGAGTAGGGCTGGTGGGTGCCTACGGTCAGCAGGGTCAGCATCCACGGCTGCTTTTGCTTGCGCAACTCGCCCACGTACCCCAGCGCGCCTTCGAAGAAGGCGCGGTCGTCCTTGCCCCAGGGGAATTCCAGGTAGTTTGTGTTGTTGAACCATTCCAGGCCGTGCACCGACTCGAAACCGATATGCGGCATGATGCGGTCCTTGGCCATGAAGCGCAGCCCGGCGCCTTGCAGGTAGTGGGTGGTGAACCCGGCCTGGCGCAATTGCGCCGGCAGGCAGGCCTGGTTGCGTACATCTTGTGTGAGCAACTCGACGCCTTTGGGGGTGCCGTTGGCCAGCTTGTCGTAGTCGCCGCAGAGCATGGCGTACAGGCCGCGGATGGTCTGATGGGTGTGCAGCACGTAGTCAGGGGTGTTCATGCCGCGGTCGGCCCAGCGGCTAAGGCGCGGCATGAGATCCTGGTCGAAGCGGCTGCCCAGGGCTTGGCGGTTGGCGCGGATATAGGCCCCGGGGATGCCTTCTACGGTGATCAGCAGCAGGTTGCGGGCGTTGCCGGTACCCTTGAGCAGGCGCTGGCCGGCGAGGTCGGCCTGGGTCAGGCCGGCAGTTGGCAAGGGTTTGACCGTGGCTTCGCCGCTGACCAGAACCTGGGCGCGGTGCTGCAGTTCGCCACTGGCAGCGCTGAGTAACTGATGCGGCAAATTGTACTGGCGCCACTGATCGGCGTCAGACGGCGCGAGCTGCTGGCTACCCCAGTGTCCCGCCAGCAGCACCAGCGGCAAGGCCCAAGCCTTGCCCGGCAGCGCGGTACGGCGCTGGCCGCGGCCAAGCCAGCAACTGCCCAGCCAGGCTGCCAGGCCTGCGCCCAGCAACCCTGGCAGCCAAGGGTGTGAGAGGGCGCCGCCGGTTGAGTTTTCCATGAATTGCGGGTCGAACAAGTAGTGCAGGTCGGACGGGTTGGGCAGGCGGCCCACCGCGCTCACCAGCTCCGCCGAAGCGACCCACAGCCCGCCCCACGCGAGCAACAGCGGCAGTGCCAGCCACCAGACGCGGCGTTGCAACAGCAGTACCAGCAAGCTGCCGACGGCAAGGTCCGAGAGGTAGCCGAGCGGCGCAGACCAACCGAGCAGGGCGCGTGCGCCCAGGGGGATGGCCAGCACCAGAGTGCACAGGGCGACCAGTCGGGCACGGGGGTGGCCGAGCATGTGTTTCACGTAAGCGTTCCTTTTGCCATGAAGCTGTAACACAAATGTGCTGGATGATATCAGGCATCGGTTAGTTACGTAGTTCGTGACAACGGTGGTTACCAAATTCGCCGGGGCCATACCCCGCGATGGCCACACCACCGCAATCGCCGGCAAGCCGGCCCCTGCAGGAGCCGGCTTGCCGGCGATAGGGCCCGAACAAACAACACATCAACAACAATCAAACCAACATCCCAGCTCTTGATCTGGCTCTTGATCTGGCTCTTGATCTGGCTCTTGATCTGGCTCTTGATCTGGCTTCTAAGCGCGCGGAAGTTCAGGCAACACAAATCGCGACTTCAGGAGGCCGAGCGCAGGGATTGCGTAGCAGGGCGACCGGCATGGATGCCGGTCGAGCGCCGATCAGGCCAGGGACGGCCCGTCGGCGCGTACCTGCGGAGCAAGCCCGGAGCGAGGGAACCCCCGAAGCGCAGCGTAGGGGGCCGGATGATGGGAGCAGACGGCTTTGCCTACTTTGGCCACGACCAAAGTAGGCCGCCGTAAGGGCGGAAAGGTGACGAAAAGCCTCTATCGTCAACGAATGCGCATACATCTCCAAGCGCAACCCCCACAAACCCCAAACCTCAAATCAGAAGTAATAAGGGAACTTCAAACTAAACGAAAAATCCGGCGCATCATCGGTCAACCCAATCGCCAGGTTAGGCACAATCGTCAAATTCTCGGACGCCGCAAAGGTCAACCCAATGTTGAAGTTGGCCGCGTTGTAATCGCTGTTGGTAATCGACTGCCAATCCCCCCCGTCCTGCCTGATCTTGCTCTTGCGGGCAAACTGGTCGGTCACCGAGAACGACATGCTCATCTTCTCGTTCAGGGCAAAGGCAATCCCTGCGCCGATCTGCCACGAATCCCCCAGCTTCACATCCCCCGGCACCTTGCTGCCGGCTTCGGGGCTGATATCGCTGAACGAGTCCTGCATGTTGTAGGTGTAGGAAAGGCTGCCGAACAGCACCGCCGGGTCGAAGGTCTTGACCAGCGAAATGCCTGGGGTCACCGACCACACGCCGTTGCCGGTCGGCAGGCTCTCCGGCACCGCCAGGTTGTCGTTGCCAGCCACCTCGCGCAGCTTGATACCGTAAGGGTCCTTGCCGGTCGGGGCCTTGACCCGCAAGGTGAACACCGCATCCGGCAGGCTCTCGGACTCGTCGAGGAACTTGTAGGCCACGCCAACGTTGATGTCGCCCAAGGTCGGGTCGCGGGTCACGCTGGCCTCGGATTCGGACTGGCCAGAACCACCGGCCCCGCCGGACGAATAAGTCGAATCGCGATAGACGATCGGCACGTTTATATCGAACTGCCAGCGTTGCGCCACGTTGTAGCGGGCGGTCAGGTCCAGGGTCCAGTTATCGGCCTTGATCCGGTCGATGTTGATATCACCCAGGAAGATCGAATCCAGCGCCAGAAAGCCGTTGAGCACCAAGGCGCGGGTGTCGTAGTGGGTGTAGGTGAGGCCGGTCTCGACACTGAACTTGCCGCCGCCAAAGAAGCCGCTGGCCTCGTCGTACAGGTTGGACACGCTCTGCGCCGGTTCCGAGTTGTCCTTGAGCGACTGCCCATACGAGCTGCCCGACCCTGCCGCAGCCACCTGGCCACCCCTGGCGGGCTCGGCAGGAGACTTGACCAGGCGCTTGGGCTGCGGTGCCGGCGGCGCCTCTTCGACCTGGCGCAGGCGCTGTTCCAGCACCATCAGCGCGTTCTGCTGCGCTTCGTAACGTTGCTTCAATGCCAGCAATTCCTGCTTGAGCGCCTCGACCTGCGGGTCGGCGGCGGCCTGCAACAATGTGGCAGGCGCCAAGGTGGCCAGGCAGACTACAGCTCTGAACGTAAACGATCGATGCATGGGGGAGCCGTCCCTTCAGGCTTCAGATAATGCAACAGAGCGTAGATCAGTAACCCAGGGTGCGCAGGCCCTTGAGCTGGTCAAGGTTGTGGGTCAGCGCGCCACCCGACGGCATGTTGTCGCGCAGCACCACGTTGAGCGAGGTGATGTTGCTGACCTGGTTTCCATTGCCCAGCAGCGTGGTGTTCTGCATCAGGCCGCCCTGGGCCAGGCGCTGCGCGGTGCTGCCCTGGTTGTTGCCGGCGACGATGTTCAACTGCACACCGCCGTTGGTGGCGGAAACGCTCATGGAACCTGCGCCATTGGCGCCTACCAGCGTCGAGCCCGGGGCCAGTACCTGGCCCTGAGGCGTATCACCGCTGCCCTGGCTGCCCTTGCTGACCTTGATGTCGACGTTGTTCCACGCCGAGTTGTTGTCACCCGCGGCGCGTACCACCTGGGTCACGCCCGTGGTGTTGTTCAGGCCGCCACCGCCGGTAACGGTACCGGTACCTTGGTTGGTCGAGGTGCCGGTGCCTTTTTCGTCGATCATGGTCACGTAGAACTGCGGCTTGATCGTCGACTGCTGGATCTGCATCGTCGAGGTGGCGCCGATCACCTCGCCGTTGGCGTTCTGCCAGGTGCTGGTCATGACGATGCCGAAACTGACGATGCGCCCGGGCATTACGTAACGCCCGCGCAGGTTGGCCAGTTCCTGGTCCTTGAGTTCGATCGGCTGGAACGTCTGTGCCTGGATCGGCAGGCTGGCCGCCAGGCACATCAGGGTCAGCCAGGTTGGAGTCTTCATGGGATGCTCCCGGAGCCTCATGCCCCCTTTTAGTTAGAAGAAATCGCTGCGAATGAAGCCGAAGTCCATCAGTTCGGAATCCTTGACCGGTGCAAAGTTGTTGATGCGGTTCTTGGCGGTCAAGGGTTGTGGCGGGTCGAGCAGGGCGTTGGCCTTGTCGTAGCCCTGGCCGATGACGGCGAAGATGATGCCGTTCCAGCCCTTGACGAAGTCATCCACCGTGAAGCGCTTGTGGCCCAGCACCGGGTCGCCGATGTACACCCAGCCCCGGTCGACCTTCTGCAGCACCACGAAGTGCTTGTAGCCTCGGATATCCATCAGCACCACCACCGGAATGCGCACGTCGTGCAGGGTTTCCGGGGCCACCCGGTAGCCGCGGGCACGCATG
Source organism: Pseudomonas xanthosomatis (assembly GCF_019139835.1). NCBI lineage: Bacteria > Pseudomonadati > Pseudomonadota > Gammaproteobacteria > Pseudomonadales > Pseudomonadaceae > Pseudomonas > Pseudomonas xanthosomatis. Next base: position 3,631,351 of record NZ_CP077075.1, read on the forward strand.
CCGATGCTTTCCACGTAACGCTTCATGTCCAGCATCGAGAAGCCCTGGGTCCGCACCAGGTCCTGGTCGGCGTGGGCCAGCATGCCTTCGATGATGTCGTGCTCGCTGACATCCAGCCAGTAGGCCTGGCGCAGGATGGTCGCCAGCGCGGCGGCGCCACAGCTGAAATCGGTCTTCTGCTGCACCAGGTCGGCGAACTTGCGCTCGCGTACGCTCTGGATCGGCTTGAACACCACCGCGCCACCCGGAAGCACCGAAAGCGGCATCTGCGCCGCTTCGCTGGTGGTACTCAGGCTGGCCAGGCAAAACAGCATTGCCAGTGCAGGAATGCGCATGTGCTAACGCCTTCTGGTTGCGGCAGGGCATCGCCGGCCAGCCGGCTGCCGAATGCATCGGGAGCCTTCTGGCCGGCGATGGGGGCCGCAGGCGGCCCCTTGCTGCACTACGGTCAGAACGAGGTGTTGGAGATGGCCAGCGAGTTGCTTTGCTGGTTGCCCACACCGGAGGCCACGTTCACGCCCAGGTTGCCCGAGCTGCCACTGACCGAATTGTTCAGGGTGGCGGTGTTGTTGACCACGTTCGACCAGCCGTTAGGCGTCAGATGCTGGAACGAGACGGTGTTGCTCAGGTCCCAAGAAGTGGACTCGCTGTAGTTCTTGGTCACGTCCTTGCTCGAGCTCGAAGCGCTCTCGCCGGAGTTGGCGTAGTTGGAGTCGTAGGCTTTCTCGAACGACGAGTCGTAGGTGTGGCCCTTGGTGGTTTCGACGCTGCCGTTGAGCGAGGCGTTGAACGCATCGCTGGTGCTCACGCTGCGGGTACGGTCGCCGTTGCCGTTGTTGAAGGTGACCACATGCCCGGTGTTGAGCGAGCCGTCGGCGCTGGCAGTGAGGGTGGCGCTGCCAGTGGCGTTGGACTGCCCGGACTTCGAGCCGCTGGCGTCGAAGTGCGAAGTGCCGCTGTTGCTCCAGTTGGCCGAGGCCGACTTGTCCACGCTCAGCTCGGAGTTGTGGGTGAGCGAGGACGAGCCGCTCTTGGTGGTGGTCAGGGTCACGGTCTGCACGGTCATGTTGCGGTCGGCGTAGTTGTTGACCGTCAGGCCCGGGCTGTTCTGGTCGGCGCTTGCCGTGGCGGTGGAGCTGCCGCCGAGTGGCGAGCTGGCGTTGGCGATGGCCATGGTGTTTTTCTGCTGGTTCAGGTCGCCGCCGGCGACGTTGATGCCCATGTTGCCTGAGCCACCATTGCCCGAGCCGCTCATGATGGCCGACGAGGTGGTGTTGTAGTTGGTGACCTTGTTGTCGTTGCTGTACTGCTTGACCGTGGAGGTGGCATTGGCGCTGCCGAACACGAAGGCCCCGTCGATATCGGCGGCGCTGGCGTTGGCGATGGCGGCGGCGTTGTCCTGCTGGTTGCCGCTACCGGCCGCCACGTTGACGCCGACGTTGCCGCTGGCGCCGGTGGCCGAGCCGCTCATTTCGGCGCGGTTGATGGTGCCTTCGTTGAGGATGCGGTTGCCTGTGCTGTTTTGCACATCCGTGGCGTTAGCCGTTGCACTTACCGGAACGACGGGTGGGCCATGCCGGTCGCGCCGGTCGTTCTGCCCCGCCTGTGCAGCTACAGCCATGATCGCAGCAATTGCGAAAACCAGAGGCTTGATTGCCATCGAAGGTTTCATGGTGACTCTCCGTGCTATGTGTAGGTTAAGTGTTGTTGGTGACTGCCAGGGTCAGTTGGCGACCCGCACGCTCAGGGTGTTGGCCGTTCGGTTGCCCACCCCTGCGCTCTGGTTCAACTGGATCACCCCACGGCTACCGGTGAAGGCCTGGTCGCTGGTGCTGACCTGGCGATAGCCGGTTGAGGTGTCGGTTGCCCCGGAGTTGTTGACCAGCGTCACGTTCTGCTGCATGAGGACGCTGTCATCGAGACTGAGCGGTTGCGCACTGACACTCAGGCGCACCGCGTTGGCTTGCTGGTTGGCGGCACCGGCGCTCTGGTTGACGCCGAGGATGCCGTTGCCGCCGCTGAAGGCGTTGCCCTGGATGCTGGCACCGGCGGCCATCGACGGGTCGACCGTGGCTTGCACGTGCTGGCGTACCTGGGTGTTGGCGCTGGCGTCATGCCCCAGGGAGATGGCCCGGGCATTGGCCTGTTGTTGCTGGTCGCCGGCGGCCTGGTTGACCGACAGCACGCCCTGGTAGCGGGCGCCGGAGGCATCGATGGTGGAGGTATTGACCACCGGTGGCTGGGCGAAGGCGGGCAGGGCGAAGGCAGTGGCGAGGATCAGCACAGGCTTCATGTCATTTGCCCCCCGTCAAAACGTTCAGCCCGCTCATGCCGCGCTGCACGCTGGAGTTGACCATGTTGGCGATGCTGGCGCCGCTGCCACTGCCGCGGCCGCTGGCCATGTTCGGCAGTTGGGTCTGGCTGTTGATATTGCCGCCCAGGTTGCTGGTCTGCTGCAGCACCATCGCGTTGACCCCGGCGCCGCTGCTGATGCCGGCGAAGTCCCCATCGCTCAGTTCCCCGGTCTGGCGCACGATGGCTGCCGAGGGGTTGGCGTTGATGGCAAGCGGGTTGGGGTCGGGGATCAGCGGGGCGCGGGTAGCCATGCGTGGCTGTACATCACGCAGCACGATAATGCGCCCGTCGCCGGCATGGGCCGGCAGGCTCAGGGCCGAGCCCAGGGCGCAACCTGCCAGCAGCAGGTGGGTGAAGCGGGTGGCTTTGTCGAGTGTTCCCACGGTGGCCATTCCTTCTTCCGGGCGCTGTCCAGCGCAAGCGTTGCCGGATACATGGCAGAAGCCGTGCCAATTTTGTTTTTATTCGGGGAATCAACAACTTGTGGGAAAGTGCGGGGGCAGCAGCGGGCAAGGTGTATCAGCGCTGAGACGATCTACGCTTGAACCTGGCTGCAAGCCCCGGAATACGGCGGTTGTGAAAGGTTCGTGAAAACCTGTCTCAGGGCTGAGACAGGTTCCCCATTTCTGGCGTAGGCCCCAAGGAATGGGGGTTTTGCCAAACGCGGCTGTCTCAGCTGGTTAACACTCGGTGGCGCAGGCTGGCGGTTGGCCATCAAGCAGGCGGGCCACGGCGCCAAGCGCTGCCGCACTGCGCTGAGGCCAGTCGCCTTCGATGACCTGGAACGGCCGCTGGCGGCTTTGCAGCCAGTCAAGGCTGTCGTGGAAGAACCGCTGGCGCTCTTCCAGCCGGGGCTGGCAGCGCAGGCCGTCGCCAACCCAGTCCACGCCCTCGGGGCGCAGCAGCAGGTGCAGGTCGTAGCTGCGTGCGTCCAGGGCCTGTTCGACCCAGGCCGGACAGTCGCCAAACAGCGCGCGGCTCCACAGGATGTTGCTCAGCAGGTGGGTGTCGAGAATCAGCAGCGGCGGGGCCAGAAGGCGGCCCTGGTCTTCCCATTGCAACTGCCCGCGGGCAATGGCCGGGATGTCGGCGTAGCAGGTATCGCGCTGCTCGCGTTCCATGAAATGGCGCACGTATTCACCCACCACCACGCCGCCGAAGTGGGCCTGGATCTCGCCGCTCAGCCAGCTTTTGCCGCTGGACTCCGGGCCGCACAGCACCAGGGTCTTCATGCGCCGGCCAGCGCCGGGTCGCGGCGCCACTCCAGCCAGCCGCGCACGGCAATCAGGGTGAACAAGGCGTAAAGTGCGGCGGTGAGGTACAGGCCCTTGTACAGGAACAGGCCGACGAAAATCACGTCCAGCACCACCCACAGCGCCCAGCATTGCAGGCGCTTTTGCGCCATCCACAGCTGCGCCACCAGGCTGAAGCCGGTGAGTGCGGCATCCAGCCAGGGTTGTGCGGCATCGGTGTAGTGCGCCATGCCCGCGCCCAGCACCACGCTGGTCAGCAGGCCGGCGGCCAGGCCTTTGAGCTGCGCTGCCGGGGCCAGGCTGGTCACCTGGCGGGCGTCCTCGGCCCGGTCAGGGCGGGTCCATTGCCACCAGCCGTACAGTTGCAGCACGGCGTAGACCAGCTGCAGCAGCATGTCCGAATACAGCTTCACCTCGTAGAAGATCCAGCTGTACAGCACCACCATCACCAGCCCGATCGGCCAGCACCAGGGGTTCTGGCGCACGGTCAGCCAGACGGCGATGACGCCGAGCGCGGCGGCGAACAGTTCGAGGCCGGACATCGGCGATCCTTGGGCGGTTGGGAAGGCGAGGATGTTACCGCGAAGCGTGAGGAATGCCAGCACAAATGCATGTGCGTGCGGGGCAAGTGGCAATTGCGCGGGGACTTCTTGGCAATAGAACAGGCTGATGGTCGGAACTAGTAATTTTGCCAGTTGTGATGGCCCGGCAAACTCATAGTCTCGGGGGTGAAGTTAGTCCCGTGATCAAGAGGTGAGGCCATGAACGCATTCACAGGTAAACTGTTGCCCGCGATAATTGTTCCGTTGATTATATTTTCCAATTCGGCAATCAGTGCCGATAGTTGCGAGTCGGTGGTGCAGGACCTGACCAAGTGGTACAACAGCACGCCAAGCGATTGTGGCCTGGACCCGGCGGCGGATTGCTCCGGCATCATGATGCGCGCCACGCAGCGTGCGCCCAACGGGGAGTGGGACGTCTGGAACCCGAGCCCCAAATCCGAGGCCTCCGGCGGCGTATCGGTGTCGTGGATGCGCAGTGACCGGATCGGCTATGAAGACCCGGGCATGAACTCGAGCAATGGCATTATCTTTACCCCGCGACAATTCGTGAAAGAGCCGCAAAAGAAACTCGACATCTTTTGTGCCTTCCCCATCGATGCTTGGACTGATGACCGTGCTAATCGTGGTTGTGGCGATAACTCGGCCACCGCAGCAACAGAAAAAAGTTGCCAGGCTTTGGGTATAAAGGATCTGGCAGCCTGGCAAAAACAATATGCGGCACTGGCTGGAAGTGCGGATCGTAATGTCCGTCACCGGCTTCAGTGTGGCTTCGATATGGGCGGTGACCTGTCGCGGACCGAGCGGCGCGACGCCTTCAAGCAGTTCATTGCCGCACGCCAGGCAATTGCCAATACCCAGGAAGGGCGGCAGGTGCAGACCGAACTGCGGATGGTGGCCTGGAAAAAAGGCGAGGACGTTCCGGTCGCGGCGTTTTTCTACAGCAATCCCCAGGGGCTGAGCGACGCGCGGAAAAACCAGTTTGACTACTACCAGCGTACTGGCCGCTGGGTGCCGGTAGTGAAAATGGACTTCCCGGCCGACTCCAGCAAGAAAACTGCATTTTCCTGCGAGGCGAACGCCCAGCACCGTGACCTGCCGCGCCCGTATACCGCACCCCGGACAGCGTGCAAGCAGTACATCGACAAGGCCGAGTGGGTCCGGCGTGATGACCCGTTCCTGGGCAAGGGCACCTGGACGCTTGCGGTGACCCCTACCGAATGCGGGCGCAAGATCAAGGCCGATGAGACCGAAGCCATGTATGCGGAACTGGTTCGCAAATATGCCGATGACCCGCGTTGGAGCGGGGCAGGGTATGGCGCCGGGATGCGGCGCCAGCTGGTTTGCCACCTGGCCTATGTCGATCCCAAGGAAGGGCCGGTACGCAACAAACCGTCGTATAACCTTGAGCCGGCACGGCCGGACGTGAGTGATGAAGTATCAAAACAGAACGGCTGCAATCCGTATTAGTGCCCTGTCAAAGGAGAGGGTTTGCCGGCGCGGTGGATGGCACCGGCTGCGATTGCGCCAAGCTTGAGTCTGCCCTGTGGGAGCGGGTTTACCGGAGTGCCGGACCACCGCGAAGCAAGCGACGCGGAGTCTGGCACCGGCTTCGCCGGTGTTCGCGGTGGTCCGGCATCCCGGTAAACCCGCTCCCGCAGGTCCCTGCTAAATCAATGAGTTATGTGCAGTTCTATGAGGGCCAGCTTGCCCGCGAAGCTACACCTTGAACTGGCGCAGCAACTGCTCCAGGTCCTCGCTCAGCCGCGCCAGGGCACTACCGGCATCACTGGACTGACGCGCTGCCTCGGCCGTCTCCTGCGACAGGCCGGCGGTTTCGGTCACATTGCGGTTGATCTCTTCCACCACATGCGATTGCTGCAACGTTGCGCTGGCGATCGAGGCGTTGAGTGCACCGAGGGTGTTCAGTGCCTGGCTGATCGCATCCAGGCTGGTACCGGCCTCACGGGCCTGGGTGACGGTCTGGCGTGAGGCCTCGCTGCTGGTGTCGATGGCCCTGACCGCTGCCTCCGACTGCCCCTGCAGGTGCTCGATCATGGTCTGGATCTCGGCAGTGGACTGCGCGGTGCGCTGGGCCAACAGGCGTACTTCATCTGCCACCACCGCAAAACCGCGGCCCTGTTCACCGGCCCGGGCGGCCTCGATGGCGGCGTTCAGGGCCAACAGGTTGGTTTGCTCGGCAATGGCGCGGATCACCTCCAGCACGCCACCGATCTTCGTGCTGTGGCTGGCCAGTTCGCGAATCACCTGCACCGCCTGTTCGATGGTCGCCGAGAGCCGGTCGATCTGTTGCAAGCTGCCGTGGATGGCCTGCTGGCCGTGGTCCACCTGCTGCTGGGCATTGCGCATTTCGCCGGCCGCCTGCTCGGCATGCTTGGCTACGTCGTGCACGGCGTAGGTGACTTCGTTGATGGCCGTGGCCACCTGATCCATCTGCAGCGACTGCTGGGCACTGCGGGCCTGGGCGGAGCCTGCGTTGTCGCCGACATGCCCGGCTGACTCGGCCAGGGCATGGGCGGCGCCCTGCAACTGGCCGACCACGCCCTGCAACTTGCCGTTGAAACGGTTGAAGTGCTCGCCCAGGTGGCTGATCTCGTCACGCCCGTGGGTGTCCAGACGCCGGGTCAGGTCGCTCTCGCCGCTGGCGATGTTGCCCATGGCCTGCACCGCCTCCTGCAGCGGGCGGGCGATGCTGCGCGCGATCAGCATCACCACCAGGGCCATCAGCAGGGCGATGCCCAGGCCCACCAGGGATGCGTCGCGCAACTGGCGGGCGAACTCGGCCTGCACATCGTCGACATACACCCCCGACCCGATCACCCAGCCCCAAGGTTTGAACAACTGAATGTAGGAAGTCTTGGGCACCGGCTCGCTGGCGCCGGGCTTGGGCCAGCGGTAGTCCACCGGGCCTGCGCCCTGGCTGCGGGCCAGGGCGACCATTTCGTTGAATACGGCAAACCCGTCAGGGTCGCGGATGGCCGACAAGTCCTGGCCGTCGAGCTTGGGGTTGGTGGGGTGCATGACCATCTTCGGCTGCAGGTCATTGATCCAGAAATAGTCGTTCTGCTCATAGCGCAGCCCGCGTACCACCTGCAGCGCCTGCTGCTGGGCGGCTTCGCGGCTTAGGGTACCGGCGGCTTCCAGGCCCTGGTAGTAGGCCAGCACGCCAGCGGCAGTCTGCACCACGTGGCGGGTTTTCTCGGCCTTGGCCTGGTACAGGTCGCCATGGATCTGGCGCAGCATCAGCAAGCCCAGTATTACCAGCATGGCCACGGCGACCAGCAGGATCAGCCATAGGCGGCGGCTGATCGACATCGATCTCAGGGTCTTCATGATGCGTTACTCCGGTGTTGTTCTTTTTATCGAAGGCATCCAAGCACGCTTTGCCGCTGGCCCCCACTCGACCAACGGCTAATCTGGCGTATATGACATGTGATGTTGCAGGTAACACAGGTGTCTTAACGGTCCCTCTGATAGGATCTCGGCCGCGCCAGATGAAACCTTTAACGCGCTGAACTTTTCCGCTGGCATTGCACCCAAGGGTCGCTGTAAAACGGCGTCGCCGCGTGCGGTACACATTTGCAAATCAAAACAGAGAGGCCAGCCACCGGCTGCGCCTCCATGGGGGAATGATGGATTTTTGGAGTGCCTTGCAGGCAATCATCCTGGGTGTGGTCGAAGGCCTGACGGAGTTTTTGCCGATTTCAAGTACCGGGCACCAGATCATCGTCGCCGACCTGATCGGTTTCGGTGGCGAACGCGCCATGGCGTTCAACATCATTATCCAGTTGGGCGCCATCCTTGCGGTGGTGTGGGAGTTCCGCCGCAAGATCCTCGACGTGGTCATTGGCCTGCCGACCCAGGCACCGGCCCGGCGTTTTACCGCCAACCTGCTGATCGCCTTCATGCCGGCGGTGGTGCTGGGGGTGTTGTTCGCCGACCTGATCCACGAATACCTGTTCAACCCGATCACCGTGGCTGCGGCGCTGGTGGTGGGCGGGGTGATCATGCTGTGGGCCGAACGCCGCCAGCATCGGGTAGAGGTCGACCATGTCGACCAGATGAGCTGGCAGCATGCGCTGAAAATCGGTTTCGTGCAGTGCCTGGCGATGATTCCCGGCACTTCGCGATCGGGCTCGACCATTATCGGCGGCCTGTTGTTCGGCCTGTCGCGCAAGGCAGCCACCGAGTTTTCGTTCTTTCTGGCCATGCCGACCATGGTTGGTGCGGCGGTTTACTCCGGCTACAAGTACCGCGATCTGTTCCAGCCCGGTGACCTGCCGGTATTCGCCCTGGGCTTCGTGGTTTCGTTCATCTTCGCCATGATCGCCGTGCGTGCCTTGCTCAAGTTCATCGCCAACCACAGCTATGCGGTGTTTGCCTGGTACCGCATAGCCTTTGGCCTGCTGATCCTGGCCACCTGGGAGTTCGGTTGGGTCGACTGGTCGACGGCGCACGCTTGATGGCCCGGGCGCAAAGCGTAGAGCCAGGCGTGCACAATGCACGCCTGAAGCTGCTGGTGCTGGCCGCACTGTGCCTGCTGCCGCTTTTTGGCGGCTTGCAGATGGGCCTGAGCGGGCAGTCCTGGCTGGCGTTGGCGCTATACCCTTTGGCGAGCCTGGTCAGCGTGATGCTGTATTGGCAGGACAAGCAGCAAGCCCGCAGGCAAGGCTGGCGCACTCCAGAGAAAGTGCTGCATGCCAGCGAGCTGCTGGGGGGGTGGCCGGGGGCTCTGCTGGCCCAGCAGCTGTTTCGGCACAAGACCCGCAAGTTGTCATATCAGCTGGTGTTCTGGGCGATTGTGCTGGTGCACCAGGTGTTCTGGGTTGACCGGCTGTTTCTGCATTTGAGTGGGTTTTGAGGTGGGGCTGCGGGTAAACCTTCACCCCGGCCACGCGTCGATCAACTCCCGCGCCTCCCGGCTGTTCAATGGCCGCTTCATCCGTTGCGACAACACCGCCATGGCCCGCGCGTAGCCCACGGCAACCACCGCCTCAACCTGATCATCAACGCATTGCAAGGCAATGAAATCCTCAAGGCCTGGCTCGCCCACATATTCGATACGGTTCCACTGCCGCCCGTGCCCCAGCACTTCCAGGGTCTGCCCGTGCTGGTAGGTCCAGAAATACGGCACATCGTCATACCGGCGCCGTTCGCCCAGCATGTTGCACGCCGCAATCGCGCCCTGCTGCTGGGCCAACCGCCAGTGTTCGATGCGCGTGTGCCTGCCGGCGAGGGGAAAGGTGGCGATGTCGCCCGCCGCCCACAGGCCATCGGCCGCCTGGAAGTGCGCATCGACATTCAGTGAGCGGTCCGCCGCCAGCGCCAAACCCTGGACAAAGCCCGTCGCCGGGCTGACCCCGGTGCCCAGCAGCACCAGCCCGGTGGCGATGCGCTCGCCGTTGGCCAAGCGCACGGCCTCGACCCGCTCGGTACCCTCGAACCCTGCCACCTCCACAGGGCCATGAAACACCACACCCTTGCGCTCATGCAGCTCACGCAAGCTGCGGGCGATGCGTTCGCCCAGCTGGCCAACCAGCGCCAAGGCATGGCGCGTCACCACATGCACCTGCAAGCCATATTCACGCAGCGCCGCGGCAGCCTCCAGGCCAATGAAACCATCGCCAACCACCACCACGGGCTGCCCCGGTTCCGCCAGGTCGAGCAGGCGGGCAGCGTCATCCCGGGAGCGCAGCACGCAAATGCCGGGCAACTGCACACCCGGCAGGTCCGGGCGCTTGGCTTTGCCGCCGGTGGCCAGCAGGGCGGCGTCGTATTTCAGCTGCTGGCCGTCGGCCAGGGTCAGTTGGCGTTTGCCAGGGTCGAGGCTGCGCACCTTGCCGGCAAGCCGCTGCAACTGGCCACGGCGCAGGTCGTCGGGCTCCAGCAAGGCCGGGACTTCGTCGGGTGGCATCTGCCCGGCAATCACGAATTTGCTCAAGGCGGTACGGTCGTAGGCGGGCGCCTGCTCCTGATCGACCCACACCAGGCGCCCGGCAAAACCGTGCTCCAACAGGGTGGCGACTGCAGCGGCCCCGGCCGCGCCGGCACCGACCACCACGAATACCCGGGCGTCGCTGTGACGGGGGGCAGCAATATCTGGTAGCGGCTGGTCATCCGCCCACACCTGGCCGTCCTTGACCTGCACCGCATAGCGGCGCAGCCCGGTCAGCGCCGGCGGCTCGCACACCGCGCCTTCGTCCACGGCAAAGGCCGCCTTGTGCCAGGGGCACACCAGCAGCCCGGCGCAGACAGCACCTTCGTCAAGTGGCGCGCCGGCGTGGGGGCAGTTGCCCTGGTAGGCATGCACCTGGTCGCCCTGGCGCACCAGTACCAGCTCCTCGGTGCCGGCTTGGACCCGCAGCGGCCGGTGTGGGTCGAGTTGGTCGAGGGCTGCGACGGCATGCAAGGTCATAAGGGTTCTCCCGTGGGATAGAACCCATTTGACGCTTGGGCGCGGGTAGGGGTGCAGCCAGCCGACGATCGGCCAACGCTTACAATTATTCACACAAATACCGTATGAGACGAAATTGACTCATTAAAGGGCCAGTCGTACCATTCGCGCCGTTTTCAATCAAAGGCTCGGGTGAAGTCATGGGCAAGATGCGTGCAATTGGAGTGGCCGGTTGGCTGGTGGCAGCGGTGCTGCTGGCCGGCTGCGAGGCCGCGGATGATCCTCAGGCAGCGGCTGCGGCGCTGCCCGTGGACACCGTAACGGTGACCCACGAGGCCTTGGCCCTGGCCTCGACCCTGCCGGGCCGGGTCGAGCCGATGCGGGTGGCCGAAGTGCGCGCCCGGGTGGCCGGTATCGTGCTGCGCAAGGCCTTCGAGGAGGGCGCCGACGTCAAGGCCGGCGACCTGCTGTTCCAGATCGACCCGGCACCGTTCAAGGCGGCCCTGGCCCGCGCCGAAGGTGACTTGGCGCGTGCCCAGGCGGTGCAACACGAAGCCCAGGCGCGGCTGCGCCGCTACCAGCCGCTGGTGCAGATCCAGGCCATCAGCCAGCAGGACTTCGACACCGCCAGCGCCAATTCGCGCAGCGCCCAGGCCGCGGTGCTGTCGGCCCTGGCCGACGTGCAGACGGCGCGTCTGAACCTGGGCTACGCCACGGTCACCGCGCCGATCTCCGGGCGTATTGGCCGGGCGCTGGCCACCGAGGGCGCGCTGGTCGGGCAGGGCGACGCCACGCTGATGGCGCGCATCCAGCAACTCGACCCGATCTACGTTGACTTCACCCAGTCGGCCGCCGATGCCCTGCGCCTGCGTCAGGCGTTGCAGAGCGGCAGCTTGGCCAGCGGTGAAGAGCGCGCCCTGAGCGCCCAGGTAGAAGGCACCGAGTACCGGCGCCAGGGCGCATTGATGTTCACCGATGTGGCGGTGGACCACGGCACCGGCCAGGTCACCCTGCGCGGGCGCTTCGACAACGCCGACGGCATTCTGCTGCCGGGCATGTACGTGCGCGTGCACACCCCGCAGGGCGTTGACCGCCAGGCCATCCTGGTGCCGCAGCGTGCGGTGCAGCGCGCCAGTGACGGCCAGGCGCGGGTGATGGTGGTGGGCGCCGGCAACCTCGCTGAGGCGCGCCCGGTCAGCACCGGCGCCATGCATGGCGCGCGCTGGCAGATCACTCAAGGCCTGCAGGCCGGTGACCAGGTCATCGTCGGTAGCCCTGCTGGCCTGGCCGCCGGCATGCAGGTTACGCCGGCCCAGGCGCAACAGGCCCAGGCACGCTGAGGGGGCAACATGTCGAAGTTCTTCATCAACCGGCCCAATTTTGCCTGGGTCGTCGCCCTGTTCATTTCCCTGGCCGGCCTGCTGGTGATACCGCTGCTGCCGGTCGCCCAGTACCCCAGCGTCGCGCCGCCGCAAATCACCGTTACCGCCACCTACCCGGGCGCCTCGGCCAAGGTGCTGGTGGAGTCGGTCACCAGCGTCATCGAGGAATCGCTCAACGGCGCCAGGAACCTGCTGTATTTCGAGTCCACCAATAACTCCAACGGCATGGCCGAGGTGGTGGTCACCTTCGAGCCCGGCACCAACCCGGAGCTTGCCCAGGTGGATGTACAGAACCGCCTGAAGAAGGCCGAGGCGCGCATGCCCCAGGCGGTGATCACCCAGGGCCTGCAGGTGGAGCAGACCAGCGCGGGCTTTTTGCTGATCTACGCGCTCAGCTACAAGGATGGCTTCGAGCGGGCCGACACCACCCAGCTGGGCGACTATGCCGCGCGCAACATCAACAATGAACTGCGCCGCATCCCCGGGGTGGGCAAGCTGCAGTTCTTCTCGTCCGAAGCCGCCATGCGCGTGTGGGTCGCCCCGCAGAAGCTGGTGGGCTACGGGCTGTCCATCGATGATGTGGGCAACGCGATTCGCGGGCAGAACGTGCAGGTACCGGCCGGCGCCTTTGGCGCAACGCCCGGCAGCAGCGAACAGGAACTGACCGCCACCCTGGCCGTGCAGGGCACCCTGGACGACCCCGAGGCCTTCGGCCGGGTGGTCCTGCGGGCAAACCCCGACGGCTCGCTGGTGCGCCTGCAGGACGTTGCACGCCTGGAAATCGGCCTGGAAAGCTACAACTTCGATTCGCGCCTGAACGGCCGCCCGGCGGTGGCCGGCGCGGTGCAGCTGGCCCCGGGCGCCAATGCCCTGCAAACCGCCGAACGGGTCAAGCAGCGCCTGACCGAGCTGTCGGCGTACTTCCCCGAAGGCGTCGAGTTTTCGGTGCCCTACGACACCTCGCGGTTTGTCGACGTGGCCATCGAGAAGGTCATCCACACCCTGATCGAAGCCATGGTGCTGGTGTTTCTGGTGATGTTCCTGTTCCTGCAGAACATCCGCTACACCCTGATCCCCTCCATCGTGGTGCCGGTGTGTCTGCTGGGTACCCTGGCGGTGATGAAGCTGCTGGGCTTCTCGGTGAACATGATGACCATGTTCGGCATGGTGCTGGCCATCGGCATCCTGGTGGACGACGCCATCGTGGTGGTGGAGAACGTCGAGCGGCTGATGGCCGAGGAGGGGGTGTCCCCGGTGCAGGCCACCATCAAGGCCATGGGCCAGGTATCGGGGGCGATCATCGGCATCACTCTGGTGCTGTCGGCGGTGTTCCTGCCGCTGGCGTTCATGTCCGGCTCGGTGGGGGTGATCTACCAGCAGTTCTCGCTGTCGCTGGCGGTCTCGATCCTGTTCTCGGGCTTTTTGGCCCTGACCTTCACCCCGGCGTTGTGCGCCACGCTGCTCAAACCGGTACCCCAGGGGCATCATGAAAAACGCGGCTTCTTCGGCGCCTTCAACCGTGGCTTTGCCCGCCTGACCGAGCGCTACGCGCTGCTGAACAGCGCCCTGGTGCGCCGTGCCGGGCGCTGCATGCTGGTGTATGTCGGGCTGATCGCCATGCTCGGCTACTTCTACCTGCGCCTGCCGGAGTCGTTCGTGCCGGTGGAGGACCAAGGCTACGCCATCGTTGACGTGCAATTGCCGCCCGGTGCCAGCCGCGTGCGGACCGACGCCACCGGCCAGGCCTTGGAGCAGTTCCTGATGTCCCGCGAGGCGCTGGGCTCGGCGTTCGTGGTCAGTGGCTTCAGCTTCTCGGGCATGGGCGACAACGCCGCCCTGGCGTTCCCAACCTTCAAGGACTGGTCGCAGCGTGGCCCCGAGCAGTCGGCCGACGCCGAAGTGCAGGCGATCAACGCGCGCTTCGCCGCCCACGGCGATGGCAGCATCATGGCGGTCAACCCGCCGCCTATCGACGGGCTGGGCAACGCCGGCGGCTTCGCCCTGCGCCTGCTCGACCGCGGTGGCCTGGGCCGTGAAGCGCTGCTGGCGGCCCGTGACCAGTTGCTCGGCGCCGCCAACGGCAACCCGGTGATCCTTTACGCGATGATGGAAGGCCTGGCCGAGGCGCCGCAGTTGCGGGTACAGGTCGACCGCGAGAAGGCCCGCGCCCTGGGGGTGAGCTTCGAGAGCTTCAACAGCACCCTGGCCACCGCGTTCGGCTCGGCGGTGATCAACGACTTCACCAACGCTGGCCGCCAGCAGCGGGTGGTGGTGCAGGCCGAGCAGGCCGAGCGCATGACCCCGGAAAGCGTGCTGCGCCTGTACGCGCCCAATGCCAGCGGCGAGCAGGTGCCGTTCAGCGCCTTCGTCACCACCCGCTGGGAGGAGGGGCCGGTGCAGATCGTGCGCTACAACGGCTACCCGTCCATCCGCATTGCCGGCGACGCCGCGCCGGGCTACAGCACAGGCCAGGCCATGGCCGAGATGGAGCGCCTGGCCAGCCAGCTGCCGCCGGGTATCGGCTATGCCTGGACCGGCCTTTCGTACCAGGAAAAGGTCTCCAGCGGCCAGGCTTCGAGCCTGTTCGCCCTGGCCATTCTGGTGGTGTTCCTGCTGCTGGTGGCGCTGTACGAAAGCTGGGCGATCCCGCTGACGGTGATGCTGATCGTGCCGATTGGCGCGCTGGGCGCGGTGTTGGCGGTGATGGTGGCGGGCATGCCCAACGATGTGTACTTCAAGGTCGGGCTGATCACCATCATTGGCCTGGCGGCGAAAAACGCCATCCTTATCGTCGAGTTCGCCAAGGAGCTCTGGGAGAAGGGCTACAGCCGGGGCGACGCCGCGCTTGAGGCCGCGCGCCTGCGTTTGCGGCCGATCGTGATGACTTCCATGGCGTTCATTCTCGGCGTGGTGCCGCTGGCCATCGCCAGCGGGGCGGGTGCCGCCAGCCAGCGGGCCATCGGCACCGGGGTGATCGGCGGCATGCTCAGCGCCACGTTGCTGGGGGTGGTGTTCGTGCCGGTGTGTTTCGTCTGGGTGCTGTCGCGGCTCAAGCGCCGGCCGCAGGCGGCGGTGGCGCACGAGGCGCAGTGAGGCGCCTGGCAACGGCTCCTTTGGTTGGGTGATTCCAGCCGTTTGGCCCCTGGGTTTCGTGCCTGGGGGCCTTTTTTTGGCCTTATTCTGCCTTCAGACCATCGCCAGGCGCTGCTTGCGCGTCGGCGCCGGGAACGCGTGGTCAATCGCCTGCAGGTCGGCGTCGCTCAGTACCAGCCCGGCGGCTTGGGCGTTGAGCCGCACATGCTCGGGGCTCACCGCCTTGGGTATGGCAATCACCCCCGCGCCACGGGTCACCCAGGCCAGGCTTACCTGGGCCGGCGTGGCGCCATGGCGCTCGGCGATTTGCGTCAGCACCGGGTGGTGCAACAAGCGCCCGGCCTGGGCCAGGGGGCAGTAGGCCATGGTCGGCATGGGCTGCTTGCGGCTCCAGGGCAGCAGGTCGAACTCGATGCCGCGCTCGGCCGGGTTGTACAGCACCTGGTTGGTGGCGCAGGCGGGGTTGCCCAGCTCGCGCATGTCGTCCAGGTCGAAGTTGGACACCCCCCAGCGGCGAATCTTGCCTTGCTCGATCAAGCGCTCGAAGGCTTCGACGGTTTCTTCCAGCGGGTACTGCCCGCGCCAGTGCAGCAGGTACAGGTCGATGCAGTCGGTCCCCAGGCGCTGCAGGCTGCGCTCGCAGGCCGCTGGCACCCCACGCCGGCTGGCGTTGTGCGGGTACACCTTGCTGACCAGGAACACCTGCTCGCGGCGCCCGGCGATGGCCTGGCCGACCACCTGTTCGGCGCCGCCCTCGGCGTACATTTCGGCCGTATCGATGAGTGTCAGGCCCAGCTCGATGCCCTGTTGCAGGGCGGCCACTTCAGCCGCTTTGCGGCCGGGGTCCTCGCCCATGTACCAGGTGCCCTGGCCGATGGTCGGTACCGGGGTGCCCGCCAGATTCACGTAACGCATGTCACCTCCTGTGGATGGGTGTGCTTGAGCAACACGTCGAGCAGCGCTTCGGCCGCCTTCGACAGTTTGTGGTCGGCCAGGGCGATCACCCCGATGCGCCGCTCCACGCTGGGTTCTATCAGTGGTACGCAGCAGGCGCCGAGCTCTTGCATCTGCTCGATGCACAGCGCCGGCACCGCGCTCACCCCCAGGCCACTGGCGACCATGCGCCCGACCGTGGACAACTGGTGGCTTTCAAAGGCCACCGCCAGCTTGCCGTGGTCAGCCGCCACCTGCTGCTCCAGCAGCAGGCGCACCGCCGAAGGCCGTTGCAGGGCGACGAAGTCCTGGGCCAGCAGCTCTTGCCAGCGCACCTGGGGTTGCCGGGCCAGGGGCGAGCTTGCCGGCACCACGGCGACGAAACGGTCCATGTACAACGGGTGAAAGTGCAGGGCCGCGTTGCTGTCGGGCTCGAAGCCGATGCCCAGTTCGACGCGGCGGTGGCGCACCAGTTCCAGCACCTGTTCGTTGATCACGTCGTGCACGGTGACGTTGACCTTGGGGTAGCGCTGGCGAAACACCTTGAGCGCATCGGGCAACAGGTTGCCGGCGTAGGAGGGCATGGCCGCCACCGACACCCGCCCCAGTTGCAGGGTGAAGCGCTGGCGCAGCATTTCTTCGGTGTCGTCCCAGTCGCCCAGCAGGCGCCGGGCCAGGGGCAGCAGCACTTCGCCCTCGGGGGTCAGGCTGACGCTGCGGGTGGTGCGGGTCAGCAGGGCGCCGCCGAGGTTGTCCTCGAGCGCCTTGATGGTCAGGCTCAGGGCCGGTTGCGACACATGCAGGTGCTCGCCGGCCTGGGCGAAGCTCTGGTACTTGGCTACGGTGACAAAGGCACGCAGCTGCTTGACGTTCATGACGGGCTCGCGATTTGTTTTGTAAAAGTTATCAATCGATGACGAAAACAAAATTAACAAATCAGTCGGCTGCGGTGAAGATGACCGTACGGTTCCAACAACTATAAAAGGCGACTGAGCATGGCCGGACTGGACAAGCGTGTAGCAACCTACGAAGAGGCCCTGGCAGGCCTGACCGACGACATGACGGTACTGGCCGGTGGTTTTGGCCTGTGCGGCATCCCCGAAAACCTCATTGCCGAAATCAAGCGCCGCGGCGTCAAGGGCCTGACCGTGGTTTCCAACAACTGCGGCGTCGATGGCTTTGGCCTGGGCGTGCTGCTGGAAGACCGGCAGATCCGCAAGATGGTCGCCTCGTACGTAGGCGAAAACGCCGAATTCGAACGCCAGTTGCTCAGCGGCGAACTGGAAGTCGAGCTCACCCCGCAGGGCACCCTGGCGGAAAAAATGCGTGCCGGCGGTGCCGGTATTCCGGCCTTCTACACCGCCACCGGCTATGGAACCCCGGTTGCCGAGGGCAAGGAAGTACGCGAATTCAAGGGCCGCAAGTACATCCTCGAAGAGTCGATTACCGGCGACTTCGCCATCGTCAAGGGCTGGAAGGCCGACCACTACGGCAACGTGGTTTACCGCAATACCGCGCAAAACTTCAACCCGCTGGCCGCCACCGCCGGCAAGATCACCGTGGTCGAGGTTGAAGAAATCGTCGAGCCCGGCGTGCTGCTGCCCAGCGAGATCCACACCCCGGGCATCTTCGTCGACCGGGTGATTGTCGGCACCTTCGAAAAACGCATCGAAAAGCGCACCGTCAAGGCCTGAGCGCCGCCTCCCGAAGAACAACAAAGAGACCCAGACCATGGCACTGACCCGCGAACAGATGGCGCAACGCGTCGCCCGTGAACTCAAGGATGGCTACTACGTCAACCTTGGTATCGGCATCCCCACCCTGGTGGCCAACTACGTGCCGGCCGACATGGACGTGATGCTGCAATCGGAAAACGGCCTGCTTGGCATGGGCGAGTTCCCCACCGAAAGCACCCTCGACCCCGACATGATCAACGCAGGTAAGCAGACCGTCACCGCCAGGCGCGGCGCGTCGATCTTCGACTCGGCGCAGTCGTTTGCCATGATCCGTGGCGGCCACGTCGACCTCACCGTGCTGGGCGCCTTCGAGGTGGACGTGCAGGGCAACATCGCCTCATGGATGATCCCCGGCAAGCTGGTCAAGGGCATGGGCGGCGCCATGGACCTGGTGGCCGGTGCCGAGAACATCATCGTCACCATGACCCATGCCTCCAAGGACGGCGAATCCAAGCTGCTGAGCCAGTGCAGCCTGCCGCTGACCGGTGCCGGCTGCATCCGCAAGGTGCTGACGGACCTTGCCTACCTCGAGATCGACAACGGCGCGTTCATCCTGCGTGAGACCGCGCCGGGGGTGAGTGTCGAAGAGATCATCGCCAAGACCGCCGGCAAGCTGATCGTGGCGGACGATGTGAAGGAAATGATTTTTTAATCTAGCAGTGCCCCCTGTAGGAGCGGGCTTGCCCGCGATGGTGATCGATCAGGCAGCGGTATTGCCTGAACTGACGCTATCGCGGGCAAGCCCGCTCCTACAGGTATTTGCGTCGCTTCAGAACTGACCAATAAAACCAATAAAAGGAAGACTCACGTGGCCGCTGATATTCAAGACAGCCGCTCCGCCCGCTTTGCCCTGCGCTGCTCCAACTGGGCCGAACGCTGGTTCCCCGATTCCTGGGTGTTTGCCGCGCTGGCGGTGGTGCTGGTATGCCTGGGCGCCCTGGCCATGGGCGCCAAACCTACCGACACGGCCAAGGCTTTCGGTGACGGCTTCTGGAGCCTGATCCCGTTCACCATGCAAATGGCCTTCGTGGTCATTGGCGGTTATGTGGTGGCCAGTTCGCCACCCGCCGCGAAGCTGATCGACCGCCTGGCGCGCATCCCGAAAAACGGCCGTTCGGCGGTGTGCTGGGTGGCGCTGATCTCGATGCTCGCCTCGCTGCTCAACTGGGGCCTGTCGCTGGTGTTCGGCGGCCTGCTGGTGCGCGCCCTGGCACGGCGTACCGATTTGAAGATGGACTACCGCGCCGCCGGTGCCGCCGCCTACCTGGGGTTGGGTGCGGTGTGGGCGCTGGGGCTGTCGTCGTCGGCTGCGCAGTTGCAGGCCAACCCGGCCAGCCTGCCGCCGTCGATCCTGTCGATCACCGGGGTGATCCCGTTCACCCAGACCATTTTTCTCTGGCAGTCGGGGGTGATGCTGGCGGCTTTGGTGGTGGTTTCGCTGGTGGTTGCCTACGCCACCGCGCCAGGCCCCAACAGCGCGCGCAGCGCTGAAGACTGCGGCGTCGACCCCAGCTTCACCGCGCCACCGGCACCACAGCGCACCCGCCCGGGCGAGTGGCTTGAGCACAGCCCGATCCTGATCCTGCTGCTGGTGGCCCTGGCTGCCGGGTGGTTGTACCAGGAATTCGCCACCAAGCCTGCGATCACCGCGATCTCCGGGCTGAACACCTACAACCTGCTGTTCATCATGCTCGGTGCCTTGCTGCACTGGCGCCCGCGCAGCTTCCTCGACGCCGTGGCCCGGGCGGTACCGACCACCACGGGCGTGTTGATCCAGTTCCCGCTGTATGGCTCGATTGCGGCGATTCTGACCCAGGTCAAAGGCGCCGACGCCGAGACCCTGGCCCACCACATTTCGCTGTTCTTCACCCAGATTGCCACCCATGACACCTATGCGTTGCTGATGGGGGTGTACTCGGCGGTGCTGGGCTTCTTCATTCCGTCCGGTGGTGGCAAGTGGATCATCGAAGCCCCTTACGTGATGCTGGTGGCCAATGACCTGAAGTACCACCTGGGGTGGGCGGTGCAGATCTACAACGCGGCCGAGGCCTTGCCTAACCTGATCAACCCGTTTTACATGCTGCCGCTGCTGGGGGTGTTGGGGCTCAAGGCGCGGGATTTGATTGGTTTCTCGTTTGTGCAGTTGCTGGTGCATGTGCCGTTGGTGCTGGTGTTGCTTTGGGCGTTGGGGACGACCTTGGAGTATGTTGCGCCTGTGATGCCTTGATGGGGGGGCTGGCTGGCTGCGTTGGGATGGTTCGAGTTGGTTTGAGTTGGTTTTGGAAGTTGTATGCGCATTCATTATTTGTATTGACGCTTATTCACCTTTCCGCCCTTACGGCGGGTAACTTTTTGAAGGATCAAAAAGTCACCAAAAAATCCTCGCTCCATTCATACGGCCCCCTGCGCTGCGCTCCGGGGGTACCCTCACTCCGGGCTTGCTCCGGGGGTACGCGCCGACGGGCCGTCCCTGGCCCGATCGGCGCTCGACCGGCATCCATGCCGGTCGCCCCCCTACGCAATCCCTGCGTTCGGCCTCCTGAAGTCGCGAAGTTAGTGGCGGCGCCTGGGCTGGCGCAGCTAACCGCTAGTTGCATTTGTGGGACCTCAGGATTGCAATCGCCGGCAAGCCGGCTCCTACAGGGTTACGCGTTATCCAGAATCAATGCGTTATCCAAAATTAACTCGTTATCCGGAATTAACGAGATATCCAGAAAAACGCGTTCCACTGTAGGAGCCGGCTTGCCGGCGATAGGGCCCGAACAAAAAACACATCAATAACAACTAAAGCAATATCTCTGCTCTTGATCTGGCTCTTGATCTGGCTCTTGATCTTGCTTCTAAGCGCGCGGTAGTCCAGACAACACAAATCGCGACTTCAGGAGGCCGAGTGTAGGGATTGCGTAGGAGGGCGACCGGCATGGATGCCGGTCGAGCGCCGATCGGGCCAGGGACGGCCCGTCGGCGCGTACCTCCGGAGCAAGCCCGGAGCGAGGGAACCCCCGGAGCGCAGCGTAGGGGGCCGGATGATGGGAGCAGGGATTTTTTGGTGACTTTTTGATCCTTCAAAAAGTTACCCGCCGTAAGGGCGTAAAGGTGACGAAAAGCCTCTATCGTCAACGAATGCGCATACATCTCCCAAAGCAATCACCCTAAAGCCCTGAACACTAACCCCCAAGCCACTCCGGACTATTGAAATTCCCCAACCGCAAATCCCCCTCAGCACATTCCAACCCCTGCACCGGCCCCGCCAGCAAAGCCTTCTGCAAACTCCGCTCCCCCCCGCCCCAGGCCTGCTCCAGCAAAGGCAAGACCCGCCGCGGCACCACGCTGAACATCGGCTGCCAATACCCCCCCTGGCGCACCATCGCCGCACTGTCATGCTCACAGGCCAACGCCAGCAACCCCTCGACCAGCGCCTGGTCCACCAACGGCGCATCGCAGGCCAGCATCACCACCCAGTCATGCCGGGCCACTTTCAGCCCGGCGATAACCCCGGCCAGCGGCCCCGGGTAGTCCGCCTCGGCATCGCTCACCAACTGGTCGGCATAGGCGCCATACGCCTCAAGGTTGCGATTGCAGGAAATCACCACATCGTCCGACAACCCGCGCACCGCCCGCAGCACATGGGCCACCAGCGGTTCGCCGCGCCAGGGCACCAGGCCCTTGTCGCGCCCGCCCATGCGCATGCCGCGCCCGCCAGCGAGGATGAGGATGGAGCAGGGGGGCAGGGGGGCAGGCATGAAAAAGGGTTCCGGGCAGTCAATGCCGGGAACCCTCTCATTCAACGACGCCGCTGTCCAGTCAGCTATCGCTGGCCAGGTTCTCGGCTTGTTGCCTCTGGCGCCGCCCGGCCAGCTTCATCACCACCACGAAGAACACCGGCACGAACACCACGGCAATGGTCGCGCTGAGCATGCCGCCGATCACCCCCGTGCCAATGGCCTGCTGGCTGGCCGAACTGGCGCCGCTGGCGATGGCCAGCGGCACCACGCCGAGGATGAACGCCAGCGAAGTCATGACGATCGGCCGCAGGCGCAGGCGCGCAGCCTGGATGGCCGCTGCAGTGGCGTCCATGCCGTCATCGACCAGCGCCTTGGCGAACTCGATGATAAGGATGGCGTTCTTCGCCGACAGGCCGATCAGGGTGATCAGGCCGACCTTGAAGAACACATCGTTGGGCAGCCCGCGCAGGGTCACCGCCAGCACCGCGCCCAGCACTCCCAACGGCACCACCAGCAGCACCGCAGTGGGGATCGACCAGCTTTCGTACAGCGCCGCCAGGCACAGGAACACCACCAGCAGCGACAGCGCCATCAACAGCGGCGCCTGGCTGCCGGACAGGCGCTCCTGCAACGACAAACCGGTCCATTCAAGGCCCGCACCGCCTGGCAATTGCGCCACCAGGCGCTCGACCTCGGCCATCGCCTCGCCCGAGCTGTAGCCGGCCGCCGGCTCGCCAGAGATCGACACCGCCGGGTAGCCGTTGTAGCGGGTGAGCTGCACCGGGCCCGACTGCCATTGGGCGCTGACGAAGGCGCCCAGCGGTACCATCTTGCCGCTGGCGTTGCGCACGTGGATCTTCAACAGGTCCTCGACCTGGCTGCGCCGCTCGCCCTCGGCCTGCACCACCACCCGCTGCATGCGCCCCTGGTTGGGGAAGTCGTTGACGTAGTTGGAGCCAACTGCCGTGTCCAGCACCGCGCCAATGTCGGCGAACGACACGCCCAGCGCATTGGCCTGGCGGCGGTCGACCTCCAGCACCACCTGCGGGCTTTCGGCCAGCGAGGCTTCGCGCACGTTGACCAGCACCTTGCTGTTGCGCGCCTGTTCGAGCAACTGGTCGCGGGCCTGCATCAGCGCGCTGTAGCCCATGCCGCCACGGTCCTGCAGGCGGAACTCAAAACCGGTGGACTCGCCCAGGCCGTCCACCGGGGGCGGCAAAACGGCAAAGGCGATGGCGTCCTTGAGCCCGCTGAACGCCAGGTTGGCGCGGTCGGCGATGGCCTGGGCGCTGTCGTCGGCGCCGCGCTCGGCCCAGTCCTTCAGCGTGGTGAACGCCAGGGCGGCATTCTGCCCGCTGCCGGAAAAACTGAAGCCCAGGATCAGCGTGGTGTTGGCAACGCTGGCCTCATCACTGTTATGCGCCTCGATCTGCCGTGCCACCTCGATGGTGCGCGCCTGGCTGGCGCCCGGCGGCAGCTGGATATCGGTGATGGTATAGCCCTGGTCCTCGGTGGGCAGAAACGCCGTGGGCAACTGGCTGAAACCGTAACCCAGCACACCCAGCAGCGCCGCGTACAGCAGCAGGTAGCGGCCGCTGCGGGCCAGGGCATGGCCGACCCAGCGCTGGTAGCCGTCGCTCATGCGCTCGAAACCACGGTTGAACGCGCCAAAGAAGCCTTTACGCCCGTGCTGCTCGCCCTTGGCCACCGGCTTGAGCAGGGTGGCGCACAAGGCCGGGGTCAGGCTCAGGGCGAGAAACGCCGAGAACAGGATCGACACCGCCATCGACACCGAGAACTGCTGGTAGATGACGCCCACCGAGCCCTTCATGAACGCCATCGGCAGGAACACCGCCACCAGCACCAGGGTGATGCCGATGATCGCCCCGCTGATCTGGCCCATGGCCTTGCGCGTCGCCTGCTTGGGTGGCAGGCCCTCTTCGGCCATGATCCGCTCGACGTTCTCCACCACCACGATGGCATCGTCCACCAGAATGCCGATGGCCAGCACCATGCCGAACAGGGTCAGCACGTTGACCGAAAAGCCCAGCGCGCTCATCACCGCCAGGGTGCCCATCAGTGCCACGGGCACCACCAGGGTGGGGATCAGGGTGTAGCGAAGGTTCTGCAAGAACAGGAACATCACCGCAAACACCAGCACCATGGCCTCCAGCAGGGTGTTGATCACCTGCTGGATCGACACCTTGACGAACGGCGAGGTGTCGTAGGGGATGTCGATGCGCACGCCTTCGGGGAAGTAGTGCGACAACTCGTTGAGCTTGGCCTTGACCAGGGCTGCGGTTTGCATGGCGTTGGCCCCGGGCGACAGCTTGACGCTGAAGGCGCTGGTGGCCTTGCCGTTGAGGCGGGTGCCGTACTGGTAGTCCTGGGCGCCGACCTCGACCCGCGCCACATCACCGACGGTCACGCTGGAGCCATCGGCATTGGCCCGCAGCACGATGGCGGCGAACTCCTCAGGGGTGCTCAGCTGGCCCTTGACCACCACGTTGGCGGTGATCTCCTGGGTGGGCCGGGCCGGCAGGTCGCCGATGCTGCCCGGCGCCACCTGGGCGTTCTGCGCGGCAATCGCCACGGCCACATCGTTGGGGGTCAGGTTGAAGCCCACAAGCCTGGCCGGGTCGATCCAGATACGCATGGCCCGTTCCGAGCCATACAGCTGGGCCTTGCCCACGCCCTTGACCCGGCGTATCTCGTTCATCACGTTGCGCGCGAGGATATCCGACAGGGCGATCTCGTCCAGGCGGCCATCCTCGGAGGTGAGGGTGGCCAGCAGCAGAAAGCCGGTGGACACCTTCTCCACCTGCAAGCCCTGCTGGGTGACGGCGCGCGGCAGGCGCGACTCGACCACTTTCAGGCGGTTTTGCACATCGACCTGGGCCAGGTCCGGGTTGGTGCCCGGCTGGAAGCTGGCGGTGATGGTAGCGCTGCCAAGGCTGCTCTGCGACTCGAAGTACAAAAGGTTGTCGGCGCCATTGAGCTCCTGCTCGATGATGCTCACCACACTTTCGTCCAGGGTCGCCGCCGAGGCGCCCGGGTACACGGCGTAGATCTCCACCTGCGGCGGCGCCACGTCGGGGTACTGGGCCACCGGCAACTGCGGGATCGACAGCCCGCCAAGCAGCAGGATGAACAACGCGACCACCCAGGCGAACACCGGGCGCTCGATGAAAAATTGCGGCATGTATCAGGCCCTCACTGGCCGTGGCGGGCGACCGAGGCGCCCGGTTGTTCGTCGACCTGCACCGGGTCGCCGGCCTTGACGTGCTGCAGGCCCTCGACCACCACCCGCTCACCGGCGGCAAGGCCCTCGCTGACCACCCAACGGTTGCCCTGGGCACTGCCCAACTGGACCTGGCGCTCGGCCACCCGCTGCTTGGCGTCGACCACCAGCACCTTGGGTACCCCGGCGCTGTCGCGCAGGATGGCCCGTTGCGGCACGCTCAGGCCCTTGGGCTGCACGGCCTGGGCCAGGCGCACGCGCACGTAGCTGCCCGGCAGCAGGTCGAGGTCGGGGTTGGGGAACTCGCTGCGCAGGGTGATCTGGTTGGTGCTCGGGTCGACGCTGATGTCCGAGAACAGCAGCTTGCCGGGCAGCGGGTAGGCGCTGCCGTCGTCCTGCACCAGGGTGGCCTGCAACTGGCCATCGCCGGCCTGTTGCAACTCGCCGGCACGGATGGCCCGGCGCAAGGCATGGAACTCTCGGGTCGACTGGCTGACGTCGGCGTGGATCGGGTCCAGTTGCTGGATGGTCGCCAACGGCGTGGTTTCGTTCTGGCCAACCAGCGCGCCTTCGGTCACCAGCGCGCGGCCGATGCGCCCGGCAATCGGGGCGGTGACGGTGGCGTAGCCCAGGTTCAGGCGGGCACGTTCGAGCGCGGCCTTGGCCTCGGCCACGGCCGCGTCGGCTTGAAGGAACGCGGCTCGGGCGTTGTCGTATTCCTGGCGGCTGACGGCCTTGTCGTCCACCAGCTCGCGGTAGCGCTGCTCTTGCAGGCGCGCCTGGTACAAGGTGGCCTGGGCCTTGGCCAAGGTGGCGCGGGCGCTGTCGAGGTCGGCCTTGAACGGCGCCGGGTCGATCAAGAACAGCACATCGCCTTGCTTGACGTCGCTACCTTCGCGGTACACCCGCTTGAGCACCACGCCGGCCACCCGTGCGCGCACCTCGGCGGTGCGCGGGGCGAGCAGGCGGCCACTGAGCTCGGTGCTGATGGCCAGCGGTTGCAGTTGCAGGGTTTCTACCCGCACCTGGGCCGGGGGTTGTTGTTCTGCCTGCTCGGCGGCATCGTCGCAGGCGGCCAGGGGCAGGGTGATCAACGCCACCAGCGCCACACGGCGCAGGTGAGGGGGGAGTGTGAAAGGCATGCGGATCTTCCGATGATGACCGGGCGTATGCTACGGCAGGCGGCCCCTTGAGGGCTGTTAGCAGCTGTAGGATGTGTGTGAAAAAGTGTTAAGGGCAAGCCTTCGGGCCTGCAGGATTCTATATCCTTTCAACCCTGTGCCAGCCCCATCGCGGCGCATGGCCTCCCATCAACCCTTTGTGTTGCCCCTATGCCCAATATCCTCCTGGTCGAAGATGACAGCGCGCTGTCCGAACTGATCGCCAGCTACCTGCAACGCAATGACTTCCACGTTCGGGTGATCGCCCGTGGCGACCATGTACTGGATGCCTTTCGTCAGGACAAACCGGACCTGGTGATCCTCGACCTGATGCTGCCCGGGCTCGACGGCCTGCAGGTGTGCCGCCTGCTGCGCCAGGCCTCGCAGGGCCTGCCGATTCTCATGCTGACCGCGCGTGACGACAGCCACGACCAGGTGCTGGGGCTGGAGATGGGTGCCGACGACTACGTGACCAAACCCTGCGAGCCGCGGGTGCTGCTGGCCCGGGTGCGCACCCTGCTGCGCAGGAGCAGCATCAACGAGCCGCGCCTGGACACCGCGTTGATCCAGGTGGGCGGGCTGCGCATCGACCTGGCCGAGCGGGTGGTCAGCTGGCGCGGCGAGGAAGTGGAGCTGTCTAGTGGCGAGTACAACCTGCTGGTGGTGCTGGCGCGCAATGCCGGCGAAGTGCTGAGCCGCGACCGCATCCTGCAGCAGTTGCGCGGCATCGAGTTCAACGGCACCGACCGTTCGGTGGATGTGGCCATTTCCAAGCTGCGGCGCAAGTTCGACGACCACGCAGGCGAAGCGCGCAAGATCAAGACCGTGTGGGGCAAGGGCTACCTGTTCAGCCGTCTCGAGTGGGAGTTCTGAGCGGCCATGCTGAAGATCCTGGTACGCCTTTACCTGGTGATCATCGTCGCCTATGCCGGGGCTTTGCTGTTGATCCCCGACGCCATTGTCGGGGCGTTTCACGAGCGCTTCATGAACTACAACCTCGGCCAGGCCAAGGGCGTTCAGTCGCTGATCGTGCGCCAGTTCCGCCAGGCGCCCAGGGAGCAGTGGCCCGCAGTGGAGCAGGAGCTGGCAGCAACCTTCGCGCCCCTTGAGGTACGCCTGCTGCCTATGGCCGATGCCGATTTGCAGCCAGAAGAGCGCGCGCGGCTGGAACATGGCCTGTACGTGGTGCGTATCGCCGACTGGGGCTACTACGAAACCGTCCTGGCGCCGTTGGGCGACGGCTTGCTGGTGCGCCTGCATTCACCGCCCGACCCGCTGGACATCAACCTGCTGTCGTGGGGCGTGACGGTATTGATCGGCGCGGCCATGCTCGGCTGCCTGCTGCTTTGGGTGTGGCCGCACTGGCGCGACCTGGAGCGCCTGAAGGAGACCGCGCGGCGCCTGGGCCAAGGTAACATGGCCGAGCGCACGCAGATTTCGCCGCGCTCGAACATCGGCGAGCTGGCCGGGGTGTTCGACACCATGGCCGGCGACCTGGAGCGCCATGTCAACCAGCAGCGCGAGCTGCTCAATGCGGTGTCCCATGAACTGCGCACACCGCTCACCCGCCTGGATTTCGGCCTGGTGCTGCTGTACGACGAGGTGCCCCAGGCGGCCCGCAAGCGCCTGCTGGAGCTGGTGGGGCATGTACGCGAGCTGGATGAGCTGGTACTCGAGCTGCTGTCCTACAGCCGCCTGGAAAACGCCGAGCAGGGCCGCGAGCGGGTCGAGGTGTCGTTACTGGAGCTGGTCGACAGCGTGCTCGGTGCTTTTGCCGAGGAGCTGGACAGCCGCGGCATCCAGTGGGAGGTGCGCTGCGAGCGCGAGCTGCCGCGCTTTGTCCTCGACCCCCGGCTGACCGCCCGTGCAGTGCAGAACCTGGTGCGTAACGCCATGCGCTATTGCGACCAGAGCCTGCTGCTGCGCCTGGGGCTGGAGGAGGACGGCGCCTGCCTGCTGACGGTGGAGGACGATGGGATCGGCATCCCGGCAGAGGAACGCGAACGCATCTTCCAGCCGTTCTACCGGCTGGACCGCAGCCGTGACCGCAACACCGGCGGCTTTGGTCTGGGGCTTGCAATCAGCCGGCGGGCCATCGAGGGGCAGGGCGGCACCTTGAGCGTGGCGCAGTCGGCGCTGGGCGGGGCGCAGTTCAGAATTCGTTTGCCTGCAGGTGGGTAGGTAGCTTGCACCGGCCTCATGGCCGGCAAGCCGGCTCCTGCAGGGGGCGCAACAAGGCAACTTCGGACTTTCTCTTGGCACGCGCTTCGCGTAATTTTGCAGGCCGTTCTACCCAGGAGCTGCACATGCAAGGCAAGGCCCGCAAAGTCGTCCAGGCCATCCTCTACGAAACCATCGCCGTGGCCTGCGTGGCGCCGGCCCTGGAGCTGGCGTTCGGCGCCGGCATGGGGCAGTCGACGGTGCTGTCGATACTGATGTCGGCCATCGCCATGAGCTGGAACATGGCCTTCAACTGGGCCTTCGAGCGCTGGGAGGCGCGCCAGCAGCAGCGCAGCCGCACCTTCCTGCGCCGCCTGCTGCACGCGCTGGGCTTCGAGGGCGGGCTGGTGCTGATTTTGCTGCCGCTGGTGGCCGGGTGGCTGGGGATCAGCCTGTGGGCGGCGCTGGTCACCAACCTTGCGCTGTTCGTGTTCTTCTTCGTCTACGCCTTCGTGTTCCAGTGGGGCTTCGACAAGGTGTTCGATGTGCCGCTGTCGGCGCAGGAAGCCAGCAAAGGGTGTTGACTTCCTACAAGAGCGCAGGATAACTTCCCGGCCTATGAACACATTCCCGCACGTTAACGTCGCCATTATTATTACCGCCATTATCGGTTTGGCGGGCTAGCGCGTACGTGCACCGAACCCGCCCTGGAGGCGGGTTTCTTCTCTCTGACTCCTGGGCAAAACGACGAAAACCAGGAGTCATCGATGACCAGTCTGAGCCACCCGCGTACCGCCACCACGCCCCAGCAACTGCTGTCCGAGCAGGTGCGGCGCATTTTGTCTGCGCCGGTGTACGACCTGGCCATCGAAACCCCGCTACAGCCGGCCCCGGCGCTGTCTGCCGCCCTCGGCAACCCGGTGCTGCTCAAGCGCGAAGACCTGCAACCGACCTTCTCGTTCAAGATCCGCGGCGCCTATACCCTCCTGTCGCGGCTGAGCAGCGCCCAGCGCGAGCGCGGGGTAATCACCGCCTCAGCCGGCAACCACGCCCAGGGCGTCGCCCTGGCGGCGCGGCACTTAGGTATTTGCGCCACCATCGTCATGCCCACCACCACGCCCTCGCTCAAGGTCGAGGGCGTGCGTTCGCGTGGCGGCAACGTGGTGCTGCACGGCGAGAGCTTCCCGCATGCCTTGGCCCATGCGCTGGCCCTGGCCGACCGCGACGGCGCCACGTTCGTGCCGCCTTACGACGACCCGGACGTGATCTCGGGGCAGGGCACCGTGGCCATGGAAATCCTGCGCCAGCACCCAGGCCCGTTGCACGCGATCTTCGTGCCGGTGGGCGGCGGCGGCCTGGTGGCCGGCATCGCAGCCTACGTGAAGTACCTGCGCCCGGAGGTGAAGGTAATCGGCGTTGAGCCAGAAGACTCAAACTGCCTGCAGGCCGCCATGGCTGCCGGCGAACGGGTGATCCTGCCGCAGGTCGGCACCTTCGCCGACGGCGTGGCGGTTGCGCAGGTCGGCGCGCATTGCTTCGAGCTGTGCCGGCATTTTGTCGACGAGGTGATCACCGTCAGCAGTGACGAGCTGTGCGCGGCAATCAAGGACATCTACGACGACACCCGCTCGATCACCGAACCATCCGGTGCACTGGCGGTGGCCGGGATCAAGAAGTACGTGGCCCGCGAGGGCGTGCAGGGCCAGGCCATGGTGGCCATCGACTCCGGTGCCAACGTCAACTTCGACCGCCTGCGCCATGTGGCCGAGCGCGCCGAACTGGGCGAGCAGCGCGAGGCGATCATCGCCGTGACCATCCCCGAGCAGCCGGGCAGTTTTCGCGCCTTCTGCCAGGCCCTGGGCAAGCGCCAGATCACCGAGTTCAACTACCGCTACTACCCGGGCAAGGAGGCACGGCTGTTCGTCGGTGTGCAGACCCACCCGCAGCACGACCCGCGCGGCCGGTTGCTGGCCAGCCTGGGCGAACAGGGCTACCAGGTGCTGGACCTGACCGACAACGAGCTGGCCAAGCTGCACGTGCGCCACACCGTGGGCGGGCACGCAGCGCCGGGGGCCAACGAGCGGGTGCTGCGCTTCGAATTCCCCGAGCGCCCTGGCGCGCTGCTGGGCTTTCTCGAGCGGCTGGGCAAGCGTTGGAACATCAGCCTGTTCCATTACCGCAACCACGGCGCGGCCGAGGCACGGGTGTTCGCCGCGCTGGAGGTGCCGGACGACGAGTTGGCCGGGCTGCCCCAGGCGCTGCAAGCGATGGGCTACCGCTACTGGGACGAAACCGACAACCCGGCCTACCGCCTGTTCCTGGGCTGACACGTACCCTGTAGCCGGCTTGCCGGCTCTCATAGAACAAACTACAAGCTACTGATTTAACACGGTTCCTGTGGGAAACGGCCTTGTGTCGCGATGGGCCGCGAAGCGGCCCCAAGATCTCAGCTTTATGCAAAAAATGCCGGGGCTGCTGTGCAGCCCATCGCGACACAAGGCCGCTTCCCACAACGGCCGCGGCGCATCTGCGAGACTAGTTCTCTGCGCGACAGCGCAGCCCAAAAGGGCTGGGTGATCTCCTACAATTACGGCGCCTGACCCGGGCCCCGTTACCCGCAGGTAAGTTGTCCTGGATCAATGCCCTGCGGCCATTTGCGGCACATGCTCGAAGGCATACCGACAGCCTGAGAGGACCCGCCCATGAGCAGCACCTTCTTCATTCCCGCCGTCAACATCATGGGCATCGACTGCCTGGACGAGGCGATGACGGCGATTGCCGGCTACGGCTTGCGCAAGGCGCTGATCGTCACCGACCAGGGCCTGGCCCGGGCCGGGGTGGCCGAGCGCATCGCCGGCTTGCTTGCCGCGCGTGATATCGATTCGGTGGTGTTCGACGGCGCCAAGCCCAACCCGAGCATCGCCAACGTCGAGGCGGGCCTGGCCATGCTCAAGGCGCACCGGTGCGACTGCGTGGTCTCGCTGGGTGGCGGCTCGCCGCATGACTGCGCCAAGGGCATCGCCCTGTGCGCCACCAACGGCGGGCATATCAGCGACTACGAAGGCGTCGACCGTTCGGCCAAGCCGCAGCTGCCGCTGATTGCCATCAATACTACCGCCGGCACCGCCAGCGAGATGACCCGCTTCTGCATCATCACCGACGAGGTGCGCCACGTGAAAATGGCCATCGTCGATCGCAACGTCACGCCGATATTGTCGGTCAACGACCCGGCGCTGATGGTGGGCATGCCCAAGTCGCTGACCGCCGCCACCGGCATGGACGCTCTGACCCATGCCATCGAAGCCTATGTTTCGACCGCCGCCACGCCGATTACCGATGCCTGTGCGCTCAAGGCCATCAGCCTGATCAGTGCCAACCTGCGCCAGGCGGTGGCCGACGGCAACGACCTGCAGGCGCGGGAGAACATGGCCTATGCGCAGTTCCTGGCCGGCATGGCGTTCAACAATGCCTCGCTGGGTTACGTGCACGCCATGGCCCACCAGTTGGGCGGCTACTACGACTTGCCCCACGGGGTGTGCAACGCGGTGCTGCTGCCCCATGTGCAGCGCTTCAATGCTCGAGGCAGCGCGGCGCGCCTGCGCGATGTGGCCAAGGCCATGGGCGTGAAGGTGTGCGCACTGGATGCCGAGCAGGGCGCTGGGGCGGCGATTTCGGCCATCGAGCACCTGGCCGTGGCGGTGGGCATTCCGGCAGGGTTGGCCGAGCTTGGGGCGAAGGTTGAAGACGTGCCGGTGCTGGCGGCCAATGCGCTGAAGGACGCCTGCGGCCTGACCAACCCGCGGGTCGCCAGCCAGGCGGAGATCGAGGCGATTTTCAAGGCTGCGTTCTGAGGCCGAAGCTTATGCGATCCCTTTAGGCGATCACCCAGCCCTGTGGGAAGCGGCCTTGTGTCGCGATGGGCTGCGTAGCAGCCCCGGCAATTTCGCATGATGCAAAAATCCTGGGGCTGCTGCGCAGCCCATCGCGGCACAAGGCCGCTTCCCACGGGGATCGCGCGGGCTTTTAGCTCCGCGAGGCTATCAACGCTCGCGCATGAAGAACCCGGCCACATACTTGCGGAAGGTCTCCAGGCTCTTGAAGTCGGCGTAGCGCTTGAAGTTCTCGGTTTCAGGTTCTGGCCCGATCGGCTGCTCCAGCAGCGACACCGACAGCACCCGGTCACCGTCGGATGTGAGCACCAGTTCGTCCATCACCTGGCCCCCGATCACCGGGCGGCGCATCAGCACCTTCACGCCTTTGCCGGCCATCCAGTCGATCAGCGACACCAACGCCTTGAGCGGTTCGCGCTCCTCGTCGCGGTACACCGGGAACAGGTGCGCGCGCGACAGCACCGGCACGCTGGCCACATGGATCAGTTCATAGAAATGGCTGCCGGCGGTGGCTGGCGAGTACAGCGCCAGGGCCAGCAAGGGGCCTGCGGTGCGGTTGCCGCCCCAGTACTGGTGGTGGCCCTGGAAGTCGAAACCGTCATCGCCCCGGGCGGTCAGCACCTTGCGCCCCTTGACCTGCTCGATGCAGTCGAGCAACAGGCCGTGGCGGCGGTGGTTGCCGAACACCGTGGCATCGCGCAGGCGGGACTTGAGCATCATCATGTGCTTCATGTCCAGGCGGGTTTCCAGGTAATTGCTGGCCGGCACCCGCTCCAGCAGCGGGTAGCGGCCGGCCACACCGCGCAGTTCGGCAAACTGGGCAGTGAGGTCCTTTTTCAGGTGGGTGGCGTAGACATTCAGTCCGCTGGCCTCGATCCAGGTCAGCAGCAGCGACAGCAGGCGCTGCTGGTCGCGGCGCTCGCCAGGGTCGCGGCTGCCGGTGGCGGCGGTTTCGCCTTCGTTGGGGCGGCGGTAGTCGCCGATCAGGCGCAGCGGCGCATCGGGGGCCAGCCATGCGGCGGGTTGGGTAACCTCGGTGCTGCGCTCGCCGGCTTCGCGTTCATCCTTGCTGAACGGGCAGCCCGGGGCGTGCTCGGGAGTTTCGGGGTTGTTACGCAGGAACAGCGTGCCGGTATTGCCGTTGAGCGAGATATTCAGCACCGGCAAGGCGTCCTTGCGGCAATCACAGGCCAGCCACTGGTTGGCGCCGCGCACCTTCATCAGCCACTGGTTGGCCTGCAGCAGGCGCGGGCCGGCCAGGGCGCCGGTGGCGAAGGCGGCCAGCAGTTCTTCCTCGGCCGGCGTCAGGCTGCGCACCTGTACGCCGGATTTTTCGATGATACGCATTGAGAAGCAGCTCCAAGCTACGAGCTGCAAGCTTCAAGCAAAGTGCGGCGGCTTTCAACCTTGCTCAGCTGCCGGCGAACATCTTCGCGGCGCGGGCGCGGATTTCGTCCGGGGTCAGGTCCTCCTTGTGGGTGGAGACGAACCACAGATTGTTGAACGGGTCCTTCAGGGCGCCGCTGCGGTCGCCGTAGAACTGGTCCTTCGGTTCACTGACCTGCGTGGCGCCGGCGGCGAGGGCCTGGGCGTAGACCTTGTCGCAGTCCTCGACGTACAGGTGCAGGCCGACGCTGGGGTGCTCGATGCTCTGGCTGGCCTTCAGGCTGCCTTCCATGTCGCAGGGGTCGCCGAGCATCAACGAGGAGTCGCCGATTCTCAATTCTGCGTGGCCGACGCGCCCGTCAGGGCCCTCGAGGCGGAACATTTCAGAGGCGCCGAAGGCTTTCTTGTAGAACTCGATGGCCTGGGCAGCATCGCGGATGCCCAGATAGGGGGTAATGCTGTGCTGGCCTTCGGGGATGGGTTTGGCTGACATGGTGGTTTCTCCGCTTCACGGGTGGGGCTGCTTGATGAATCAGAGTCGTCCAGGCGCCGGGAAAATCGACGCAAGTGTTAGAACGATTACCTATATGGATGCGGGTTGGCTGTGCTTTGGGCGCAGTTCCCGTCGAGTTCGACGGCCAGAGCGCCGGCGCCACGCAGCCACTGGCAACACCTGGCGTTGATTGGCGAAGGCGGCGCCTCAAGTGTGCTGCTCGAGGGCAGGCCGAACCGGGGGTGAGCATGCACAGACAATTCGCCAGCAGATCCGTGACGTGATCAAGGCCGAGGTAATGAACAACGAGCCTGACGCCTTGCCGGACGGCGTCAATGATTCTGCGCGCTGTGGCTGCTTCATGCAGGCGGCGCGGCGGCTGAATCTCAAGCCGGTAGCGCCGTGCAAGCGCCTGGCGGTTGGGGCGGTTGGGGCGGCGTTTGCGGAACGTTGGGATTAGTTTGAGGGGGGATTGTGATGTATGTTGTTGAACTGTTGAACTGTTGAACTGTTGAACTGTTGAACTGTTGAACTGTTGAACTGTTGAGCCGTGATTGGTTGATTAGTTGGTTTGAAATTTGTATGTGCATTCATTATTTGTAGTGACGCTTATTCACCTTTCCGCCCTTACGGCGGCTCACTTTTTGAGGGATCAAAAAGTAAGCAAAAAATCCTCGCTCCATTCATACGGCCCCTGCGCTTCGCTCCGGGATTCCCTCACTCCGGGCTTGCTCCGGGGGTACGCGCCGACGGGCCGTCCCTGGCCCGATCGGCGCTCGACCGGCATCCATGCCGGTCGCCCCCCTACGCAATCCCTGCGTTCGGCCTCCTGAGGTCGCGAAGTTAGGGGCGGCGCCTGCACTGGCGCAGCTAACCGCTAGTTGCATTTGTGGGAACTCAGGATTTAATCGCGGGGCAAGCCCGCTCCCACGCTTGAGTTTGGTACGCACAACTAACGTGGGAGCGGGCTTGCCCCGCGATTGCGTCAGAACAAACATCACATCAATAACAATCAAACCAACATCCCAGCTCTTGATCTGGCTCTTGATCTGGCTCTTGATCTTGCTTCTAAGCGCGCGGTAGTTCAGACAACACAAATCGCGACTTCAGGAGGCCGAGCGCAGGGATTGCGTAGGAGGGCGACCGGCATGGATGCCGGTCGAGCGCCGATCGGGCCAGGGACGGCCCGTCGGCGCGTCCCTCCGGAGCAAGCCCGGAGCGAGGGAACCCCCGAAGCGCAGCGTAGGGGGCCGGATGATGGGAGCCAGCGTTTTTTGGTTACTTTTTGTCGCGTTTGACAAAAAGTGACCCGCCGTAAGGGCGGAAAGGTGACGAAAAGCGAATATCGTCAATGAATGCGCATACATCTCCCAAAGCAATAACCATAATCCCCGAACCCGAACCCGAACCCGAACCCGAACCCGAACCCGAACCCAAACCCCAAAATCAGAATATGTAATCCGTAGTCAAAAAACTCGACTGCCGATTACGAATAATCTCGCTGATCAACTCCTTGTTCGCCTCCTGGAACCGCGTAGCCACCAACGTGCGAATCGAAAACACCCGCAAAGCGTCATGCACCGACAAGGTCCCCTCGGCGCTGTTCTTGCGCCCGTTGAACGGGTAGGTGTCAGGCCCACGCTGGCACTGGGCGTTGAGGTTGATGCGCCCGACCTGGTTGGCGAACGTATCCACCAGCGCCCCCACCGTCTCTGGGTCATTCCCGAACAGGCTCAACTGCTGCCCGTAATCGGAGTCGAGCACGTAGTCGATCACTGTCTGCAGGTCGCGGTAGGGCACCACCGGCACTACCGGCCCGAACTGCTCCTCGTGGTAGACCCGCATGTCGCGGTTCACCGGGTACAGCAGTGCCGGGTAGAAGAACGAACCACGGCTCTGGCCGCCGCCTTCGTTCAACACCTGGGCGCCATGCGCCAGTGCATCTGCCACCAAGCCCTCGAGGTAGTCCAATTTGCCGGGCTCGGGCAGCGGCGTCAGCGCCACCCCGGCTTCCCACGGCATGCCCGGCTTCAACGCGGCGAGCTTGCGCTGGAACTTGTCGAGAAATGCCTCGACCACATCCTCGTGCACGAACAGGATCTTCAGCGCGGTGCAGCGCTGGCCGTTGAACGACAGCGCGCCGGTGACGGCTTCTTGCACCGCGTTGTCCAGGTCGACCTGGGGCAGTACGATGCCGGGGTTCTTGGCGTCCAGGCCCAGGGCTGCGCGCAGGCGGTGCGGGCGCGGGTGGAGCTTTTTAAGGTCGCTGGCGGCCTTGTGGGTGCCGATGAAGGCGAACACATCGACCTTGCCGCTGGCCATCAGCGCGCTGACCGTTTCGCGGCCACGGCCATAGATCACGTTGATCACCCCGGCCGGGAAGCTGTCGCGAAACGCCTCGAGCAACGGGCGGATCAGCAGCACACCGAACTTGGCCGGCTTGAACACCACGGTGTTGCCCATGATCAGCGCCGGAATCAACGTGGTGAAGGTTTCGTTGAGCGGGTAGTTGTACGGGCCCATGCACAACGCCACACCCAAGGGCGCACGGCGGATCTGGCCGAGGGTGCCCTGTTCCAGCTCGAAGCGGCTCGAACGCCGGTCCAGGTCCTTCAGGGCATTGATGGTGTCGACAATGTAGTCGCAGGTGCGGTCGAACTCCTTTTCGGAGTCCTGGAGGTTCTTGCCGATTTCCCACATCAGCAGCTTGACCACCGCGGTGCGTTGCTCGCGCATGCGCGCCAGGAAGGCCTCGACATGCTGGATACGCTCGGCCACGCGCATCGTCGGCCAGGCGCCGCGGCCCTTGTCGTAGGCCTGCACCGCGGCATCCAGCGCCTGCAGGGCGGTGTCGGCATCCAGCAGCGGTGCGCTGCCCAGGATCACCTGGCGTTCACCCTCAGCGTCCTTCAACCACACCGGGCTGCGTACCGTGGCCAAAGGGCCGTCCCAATGCCTGAGCTCACCGGCCACCAGGTAGTCGCGTTGCTCCAGCGGCTCACCCAGGCGCCAGGCCTCGGGAATGTCGGAAGGGGCGGGAAACAGCGAGTCGAGCAGACGGTCCATGAATACTGCACCTCTTGTGTTTGGCTGGGTGAAACGCTTCAGCTTCGGAGCATGCGCCCTGCGCTGGAAAAACACCAGTCTGGCTCAACATTGCCCTGGCTGCGCCGATACAGTGTGAATCGCCCCCGATCACAGGCTTATGACCAGCAGCATTTTCCCTCCTGTCGACGAACCGACACCGGCGTCGGGCGCTTTGCGCCGTGCGTTCAACCGCTTGCTGCCGGTGGCTTTTGCCGTGGTCGGCATCGGTTTGGCGACGGCGCTCGGTCACCTGGATGCACAGCGTGCGCAGAGCGAAGCGCAGGCCAACCTGGCGGCGCGGCTTTCGGGAATGCGCGCGGCACTCGAAGCGCAGTTGCGTGCGGCGTTCGCCGAGGCCGAAGGCATTGCCCAACTGATCGGCACCGACGGCAGCATCAGCGTGCCGCATTTTCAGGGCATGGCCCGCGACGCGCTGGCCTCGGTACCCTTCATGCGCAACATCGCCATGGCGCCGGCCGACGTGATCCACGACGTGTACCCGCTGGAGGGCAACGAGCGCATCATCGGCCTGGATTACCGCCGTCTGCCCGAGCAACTGCCGTTGTTGCAGTCGGCGCGCGAGCGCGGCGAGCCGGTACTGGCCGGCCCGTTGCAGTTGTACCAGGGCGGCCGCGCACTGGTTTACCGGCGCCCGGTGTTCGTCACCGGCAAGCGCGGGGTGAGCTTCTACTGGGGCAATGTCTCGGTGGTAGCCGATATCGACCGCCTGTTGCTGGCAGCCGGCCTGCAACCGGATGCCGACCTCGAACTGGCGGTGCGTGGCAGCGATGGCAAGGGCGCCGATGGCGAGCTGATCTGGGGCGATGCGCGGTTGTTCGACGCCCCCCAGGTGAAGCTCAGCGTGGAGGTGCCAGGCGGCTTTTGGCAACTGGTGGCCGCACCGCGCGGCGGTTGGGCGGCGCTGAACCTGTTCGCTTCGCCACTGTTCTGGGTGGCGTTAGGTTGCACCGGCCTGTTCAACCTGTTCGTCGCCCAGCTCAGTCGCAAGCAGCGCCTGCTGCAGCTGCGTAACGCCGAGCTACGCCAGTCACAGGCCCAGCTGGAGCGCCTGGCGCACTACGACACCATCACCGGGCTGCCCAACCGGGTGCTGTTCCAGCAGCAACTGGGCGAGGCGATCCGCAACGGCCATGGCCTGGCGGTGCTGATGCTGGATATCGACGGTTTCAAGCAGGTCAATGACAGCCTTGGCCACCCCATGGGCGACCTGCTGCTGCAACAGGCCACCGCACGCTTTTTACAGGAGCTGGACACCCAGGACCGGGTTTGCCGCCTTGGGGGCGACGAGTTCGTGTTCATGTTGCAGGGCACCCAAGGCCAGGTGAGCCACCAGGTACGCGCCTTGCTGCGCTGCCTGCAGCGGCCGTTCGACCTTAACGGCAATGCGGGCCTGGTGACCGGCAGCATCGGCCTGGCCTGGTCGCCGCAACACGGCGAAGACGCCGACAGCCTGCTGCGCCATGCCGACACCGCTATGTATGCGGCCAAGGAAAGCGGGCGCAACGCCTGGCGCCCTTACCACCCTGACATGACCGAACGGCTGCATCAGCGCCTGGAGCTTGAACGCAACCTGCGCCGCGCCCTGGAATACAACGAATTCGAGCTGTGGTACCAACCCAAGCTGGACCTGTTCAGCGGCCGCCTTGAGGGCGTCGAAGCGCTGTTGCGCTGGCGCGACCCGGAGCATGGCCTGGTGTCGCCCGGCGAGTTCATCCCGCTGGCCGAGCGCACCGGGCTGATCATCCCGCTGGGCGAGCGGGTGCTGGAGCTGGCTTGCGCCCAGCTTGCGCAGTGGCGCGCTGCCGATGCGCTGCCAGGCCCCATGGCGATCAACGTGGCAGCCCTGCAGATCGAGCGCAGCGACTATGTCACCAGCCTGGCTTGCGCCCTGGAGCTGCATGGCCTGCCGGCCAGCCTGCTCGAGGTGGAAATCACCGAGAGCCTGCTGATGGAAAGCCAGCAGCAGGCGTGCGGTGTACTGGCGCAGTTGCAGGCCATGGGGGTGGCCACTGCAGTGGACGACTTCGGCACCGGCTACTCGTCGCTGGCTTACCTGCGCGCCTTGCCCATCGACCACCTGAAGATCGACCGGGCGTTCATCAAGGACTTGCCCGGTGACGACGATGCCGTCGCCATTGCCCGGGCAATCATCGACCTGGGGCATGCCCTGGGCTTTCGCATCACCGCCGAAGGCATCGAAACCCAGGAGCAGTACGACTTTTTGCGCAACGCCGGTTGCGACCAGGGGCAGGGTTACTTGCTCGGGCGGCCGATGCCGGCAGAGGCGTTGCGCCACTGGCTGGCAGAGCATCACAACCCGCAGCGCCCGGCGGCGCATTAGCCGCCGGGCTGCGGTTTACATGGGCAGCTCCAGGAGGCGCCAGGCCGGTTGGCTGAGGGCGTAGTCGCGCATCAAAGGTTCGCTGTCGATGCGCGCCAGGCGGCGCCAGAACTCATTGAGCATGGCGGGTGGGTCTTGCATATAGCGGTCATTCACCAGCACTGTGCGCAGGCCTCGGCGGTAAGCCAGCGGCAGGCGCTGCCAGGCGGCCAGTTGTTGCTCGTGGGCGTTGTCCAGAAGTTCGTGGTAGTCATGCTCCGATACCAGCAGGTCGATGCCGTGTTGCTGGTAATAGCGCTCGATCTGTTGGTTGACCCGGGGTGTCAGCCAGTCGCTTTCCAGTTTCATCGCGCGGGCGACGTGCTCGGGCAGCTCGATGTCTTCAGGCAGCGCTTCGAACTGGTTATCAGACAGGTCCAGTACCTGCAGTTCGCCAAGTGCGGACAAACCTTCCGGCAGGCGTGTGAGGCTGGTGCCGTCCAGTTGCACGAACTGCAGGCCTGCCAGCCCGGCCAGGTCGGGCGCGTTGAGCAGCGGGTTCTCCGACAGGTCCAGATAACGCAGGTTGGCGGCCCGCTCCAGCTGCATCTGTGCTGTAGCGTCCCAGGTTATGCGGTTGTTCTGCAGGTCCAGTGTGCTCAGGCGCAAGGGCGCGGGCAGCGCCGGCAACGCCGCAAAGCGGCAGTCACGCAGATGCAGGCGGCGCAGGCGGCGAAAGCGCTTGATGAACTCAGGGTGTAGCCAGCTCAGCTGGATGTTCTGACTCAGCTCCAGCTCCTCGATATGCCGAAAGTCGTCCGGCAAGGCCAGGGTGGCCAGGTCGTGGTTGTCCAGCTCCAGGTCAGCCAGATCCAGCGACGGGACTCGCAGCTCATCACTGAGCTGATGGTACGAATCGCGGCGCCAGGCGCTGATGATACGGCTGACCGCACGTTGCCGGTGGGGCGCCTGTGCAGCCCAGTTGGCCAGATCGATGCGCAGTTGGCGCAGGCGGTCCTCCAGCCGGGTGAGTTCGATTTCAGCCGAGCGGGCTTGGCGCCGCCAACGCGACATGTTGGTGGCGAAGTCATCGTCACTGGCGCTGGGAAACAGCCGCTGGTAGCGTCCGCGCTGGCTGCTGCCCAGGGTGAACCGGGGATACACGCCGGTGGCGTCGCCGCCCCGCAGGCCGCCACCTTGCCAGCGTGCTGGGGGCGTTTGGCGCAGCAGGCGAGTCAACGCCGGGCGTTGGCTGCCGAGCAGCTCCAGCAGCCGCTGGCGCAAGCCATCGGCGCCTTTGGCCTGCCACCCCAACTGCCGGCGCTGTGCTGCCGGGAGGGATTCAAGTACGGCGCGGCACAGATCAAAGTCTTGACGCGCCGGGGCAGGGCGCTCGCCCAAGTGAGCTTCGTAACCTTCTGCCGCCTTGAGCACGACGCAGCGCTCGCCTGCCTCGGCAGCGCCGATCGCCTGCAGCAGCGGCCCTTGCGGGCTGGCAGCGCGCAGCTCCAGGCGCAAATCGGCAGGCCACCCGGTTAGCCGCTTGAGGCAGGCCCACAGCAGGCGCTCGCTGTCGGGGTTGGCCAGCTGCGGCATGCAAAGCCCCTCAATGGCACGGACCAGCGGCAGGTCGTTGGCGACCTGGCGTGCGGCGGTGTCCAACCAGGCGGGCAGTGGCTGTGCGGTGCTCAGCTGGCCTGCTTCGTCGGGGCTCAGGCGCGCTGCCAGGCGTCTGCACAGGGGGCGGCTCAGCGCCGGGTAGGCTTGTTGCAGGCGCTCGCCAATGGGGTCGGCAAGGCCCTCGGGGTCGTAATGCTGGTTGAACAAGGTGTCGTGGCTTTGCTCTGGCGACTGTTCAAGCTCGGCAAGGGTCAGGCGTTCGGCGTCCATGCGCGCCAGTGTGTCGGCCAGCAGCGCCGGAGTCGGTCGGCCTTGCAGATGAACCTGGCGCAGGGCGTCCTCGCCGATGCCGCACAAGCGCGCAGCCTGTTGCAACTGGTTGTCGTCGAAGTGCTCCAAGGCAGGGCCTAGCCTGCGCACCAAGGTAGCCAGCGGCCAGTGATGGGGGGCTTCGTGTTCGCCTCGCCAGGCGCCTTCGCCATTGTGTTCGAGCAACGGCTGGTAGGCGTCGGGGTCGCTTGGGTGCAGGATTTGCCAGCGTTTGCTGGCCGGGTCGAAGTGCTGCTCGTACAAATCGCCCTCGATACGGATGAAACAACGGCCCTGGTGCAGCAATTGCCCGGCAGAATTGGCGGCGAGCGTTTCAGGCAGCACCTGCGAGCTGCGGTAGGGCTCAAGGTCCGGGCGCCACAGGCGCCGGCTGCCGTCGGCCTTGGTCACGGGCTGCAACTGCTCCATCAGCGGGCTGCCGAGTACTTTTGGCAGTACCTTGCCTGCTGCATGCAGGCCACCGATCAGGGCCAGGTTCAGGCCCACGGCCTCAAGGTGGCCCAGCGCCGCATGGCGGTCGCCAACACTCCACGCCGCATAGCCTTCGTAGGCTTCGTCGAGCAACTGGCAGGCGGTGACCGCGAGCATCAGGCTGCCCACAGCCGGGATGAACAAACCAGCCACCATCAAGGCATCCAGGCCCAGGCTTTTCCATTCGGCCAGGCGCCGCTGGCGTGCCTGTTCATCGGCCTGGGCGGTGGGCACGGCCAGCAGCATGGCTTCTTGCTTGAGGCGCGCCACATGGCACTCGTGCAGGTGGGCAAACAGCTCGGCCGGGATGCGTTCGCGGGTCAGGCGCAAGTCGGCGTGCTCGGCGGCTTGCCAGGCTTGGTCGTCGGCGCTGTTGCCTTGTGCGTCGAGGTTTTGGTGCAGCAAGTCGAGCAGGCGCGCCCTTTGGTCGAGCGGCAGGTAACCGAGAAAGGCGCGGCGCCCTTGAGGCTCCAGCAACAGGGCCATCAAGGTGCTGTGAACTGCCTGAAAGTCCTCGCAGGCGTGCAGTGCGTGCTCATGGTCGGGGAGATAGAGCAGCAACCCGGCTTCACCGCTATCGATCAATACCAGTTCGTGCACGGTGAGCCCGAACAGCTGGAGTTGCCAGCAGGTAACGGCCTTGCCTGCCAACAGCGATTGCAATGCGTCATCGGCCGCGCCCGTGATGCCGTGACGCAGCCTGGCAAGGCTGGCAGCCAGGCGCAAGCGCCCACGGCGAACCTGGCTGGCCAGCTCGCTCAGTTGCTGACGGGCGTCGCCTTCGAACACCTCTTGCAGGTGAAGTTGGTAGCGCTGGCCCAGGTCCAGCGTGCGGCAGGTTTCGGCGAACTGCTCCGGGGTCAGCGGCAGCGGGGTCACCCGGTAGCTTTCGGAGGGCAAGCCGAAGGTGGCGGCAGGTACCTGGTAGCCGACAGGCGCACGGCCGGTGACGGTAATCGGCTGCACGTCGATGTCTTCAGCCCGCGCCACGGCGCTGTGGGTGGCAAAAGTTGCATCGTCACCGAAGTTCTGCAACGCAGCCTGCAACAGTGAATGCCGCTCGCTACGGTAGAGAAAGCAGGTGCCAAACCATGACCAGCTACGCTCGACGCGCAGCAGCTCCGCACCGCGTACCGGGGAGGATATGCCCAGGCCAGCCAGGGCCTGTTGCAACGGCGGCTCGCAGAATTCTGCGATTTGCTTCAGCCCTTTGAGGGCGCGGCCAAGTGCATGCTGGGCCTGCAGAAGGTTTGCCTGGTGCAGCAGCACGGCTTCGCGCAGCTCGGGCAGGGCGTTGGCGAACCAGTCCGCTTCGGCATCAGGCAGGCCTTGAGCGGGCATCAGGCCTTCGCCCAGGGTTTGCCAATGTTCCGGGGTGGCCTGGCCGGCCCAGGCTGGAAGTTGCTGTTCGAGCAGATGACGGTGCGGGTTTTCCTGGAATTGCTGCATGGTGTGAGTCCTTCGCTTGAGGGGCTTCAAGCAAAAGGCCTGACCAAGGGGCAGCGGTGTTAGATAGCTAGGGCACCGCACAATATCAGCGTCATGAAATCTTTGTCGGTGATATCACAAGGCCGCTTGCCAGCGCGTGCCACGCCATCTTTACTTGGTTTGGGTCGTGGCCCCGGCAGGGCGCCAGAGCGTGCAAGGCAATCGATGTGTTGAGTGATT
This sequence comes from Pseudomonas xanthosomatis, assembly GCF_019139835.1. NCBI lineage: Bacteria > Pseudomonadati > Pseudomonadota > Gammaproteobacteria > Pseudomonadales > Pseudomonadaceae > Pseudomonas > Pseudomonas xanthosomatis. The sequence continues at coordinate 3,674,650 of NZ_CP077075.1, forward strand.
CTAACGGGACTTCACCCGGCTTTTCGCAGCCCGATGACAAAGGATGTGGACAAAGACATGAAAGCACTGCTCAGCGCAGCTGGTCGCACCTTCATTTCCCCCTCGACGCGTTACCAACTGCGCACTGCTGCCAATGGCCTGCGCGACCTGCTCGGCCGAGCCTGCCTGTGGCGCTGGGAGGTGGCCCGCTTCAGGCTGCAGCAGGAAAGCCCCTACGAGATTCTCTACATCGGCCGCAAGCAGCAGCGGGCCATGGCCAAGTTGCTGATCGGCGGCAAGGACCGCCAGGGCCAACCGGAATTTGCCGTCGACGACACCCCCGCCACGCAGCGCCAGGTGGTGGTGATCAGCGAAGTGCCTACCGCCGGAGCCCTGTCGGTACCCCATTACCTGAGCGCGGTGGTGCCGCTGGGCCGCCCGCTGGAAGACATCACCGCGCGCTACGACAGCGAGCTGCGCCGCAGCATCCGCAAGCACCGGCCGCTGTACCAGATGCGCCAGACCCTGGATGACGCCGAGATCGCGATGGCCGACCGCGACCTGCTGCGCCCCTACGCCACCGCGCGCCAGGGTATCCATGCGGCGCAGTTCCCCAGCGATGACGTGTACCGCCTGGCCAAGGGCGCCGGGCGGCTCGATCTGATCACCTGCAACGGCGAGGTGGTGGCCTGCCACCTGGGTTGCGAGATCACCCGCAGCGGCAAGCGCTACTGGAGCACCCTGCGCTTCGGCTATTGCGAGGCAGTGTTCTCGGACGCGAAAAAGCTGCGCGAGGTCAACTCCATCACCACCTTCATGGCGCTGGAATGGGCCTTGGAAAATGGCTACGACTACTACGATATCGGCCTGTGCCTGGCCCGCCCGGACGACGGCTTGCTTAAGTGGAAACGCCGGCGCGGCGGCGACATTGACGGGCTGAACAACCATGCCTACCTGTTCGTGCGCTTGCCCAAGGCCGGCAGGGCTGGTTTTTTGTGGGACACACCGCTGTTTGCCGTGGAGGGTAACAAGTTGACCCTGCACCTGGGCGTGCCGGACGGGGCCAGCGATGAAGAGCTCGCCAGCCGCTACCAGGAAATGGTGTTCGGCGGCCTGCACAAGATCTACCTGTACGGCAGCCAGCGCTGTGGCGAGCAGTTTCTTGAAACCCTGCGCAGCCGTTATGCAGGTTTTGCCTCGCCGCCGACCATGGAGCGGGTGCTGTCGAACTGAACACCGAAGGCCCGGGGGAGGGCGTTGCATGGGAACCGATTTCTCAAGGCCGGGTACCGTACCGACGGCGCGCCGGCACAGCTGGTCGCTGGCCGCTTACCTGCACATGGCCAGAAAGCGCCTGGGCGGGCAGGCGGATATAGACATCAAGCAGGCTGCCGACAAGGCCTGGGATATCGCCCCGGGTGAGGTCACCGTGTCGCCACCGGCCGTTTTCCTGCCAGGGCAGCTGGAGCGGATAACCGGCTGGGAGGGCAAGCGCTTCTATCCCTATGTGCACCCTGGGCCGACCATGCAGGGCGGTATCCGCATGGAGCAGGGGCCGACCCGGGCTTACCTGGTTCGCAATGCCTGGTTGATCGACGGCGCGCTGTACAAGGGCAATGCCAGCCATTGGCTGTCGCTCAAGCCCCAGCGTTTCCCGCCGGTGAGGATAGAAAGCGAGATCGAGCGCGGCGCGATCTACTGCACGCAGAACGGCAACGCCTGGTTCGGCACCTGGCTGATGGAGGACTGCCCGACCTACGCCCTGGCCTGTGACGAAGGGGTTCCGGTCACCACCGCGCCTTCGGCCAGGTACCCGCTGTTCACCCAGGGCCCGGCCTATGAAGACTGGCTAGGCATGCACCCGCTGCGCTTGCGCACGGCGTTTTTTCACGAGCTGGTGCTGTTCGACGACATGAGCAACAACCGCAACCGCTACCAGCGCTACCGTGACATGGGCGACAAGCTGCTGGCCCACGTCGAGCACGCGCCGCACCCGGGGGTGTTCATTCTGCGCGGCAGTGATGGCGACTTGCGCCTGCTGCGCAACGAGCTGGAAATTGCCGAGCACCTGCGGGTGACCCGCGGCTTTCGGGTCATCAATCCGATGAAGCTCGATGTCCCGGCGATCGTCGCTGCCTGCGCAGGCGCCCGGGTGGTCATGGGCGTGGAGGGCAGCCAGTTGGTGCACGGAGTCAACGTACTGCAGCCAGGGGGCGCGGTGTTCGCCTTGCAGCCGCCGAATCGTTTCGTCAGCTACTACAAGTACCTGGCCGACCGTGACGAACAGCAGTTCGCGTTTGTAGTTGGCACCCCTGAGGGGGAGGGTTTTACCATTGATATCAATGAGGTAGAGCGCACGCTCGACTTGTTGGCGCAATAACGTCATTTTCCGCTGTGGTGAACAGAGCGATACGCATAACATTTCTCATTTCTGAAACACCCGCCAACGCTGCGGGTGTTTTTTTGATTGCGCTAAATAACCCGGCATAAACTGAATTTTTTCCAGAAATTCACGTATTTTTCATGCAGATTCTGCGCGCTGGGCACAAGTATAGGTGGCACTTTGCCATGCAGAATTTTGCTGACGGTATTTTGACTGCATTGGGCGGATACCATTGAATTTTATTATGGTGTCGGATCGTTGACGTAGTGTCACTCTGCCCATAAGCTCAAATCACCAGCCACGCAGTGCCGCGCTGAAACCCTTCCAGACCACGTTGTTCATCCTCTAGACCAGGAGGGCATCATGCGCTCGACACTTTTTATCAAGTCGATCTTCCTGTTGGTGCTCATGAGCGGCGCGGCCCGTGCTGCCGACTCCTATATCAGCCAGAACAACGTCATTCCGCTGGCCACCGCCGGTTGGTTGTTCGGTTTTGCGGTGATCGGTTTCGTGGCGGTAGCCAACCGCACCAAAGTGTAAAGGCAGCGGCTTTTCAAGGCCCTTGCCGGCTTGTCAATTCTGCAACCATTGCTATATTCCAGTTGCCAGCGGCCAGTGTATTGCCAGCCCCCTGGTGACGGGCCTCGAGGATGATCGGGGCTGTCGCGGCACCACTTAAGTGGCCGCGGCCGGAGCGAGAAGTCTTGTGCTGTTCTCATCAGTGCTCTTTTTGTATGCCGACCTGGCAGGAGGGACCCCATGGTGCGTTCAATGTTCGCCCTGCTGTGCGTGCTGATGGCGTGGTCCACTGTCGGTAGTGCCAGCGATTCCAATACCCCCTATCTGCTCAGCCCCGGTGACAAGGTGCTGGTTTCGGTGTGGCAGGAAGACACCCTGCGCCAGGAAACCACCGTGCTACCGGACGGCAGCATCACCTTCCCCCTGGCGGGCCGCATCGATGTGGCCGGCCTCGACGTCACGGCGGTTGCCAAGAAGATCACCACCGGGCTCAAGCCTTACCTGGCCGACCCCAACGTCAGCGTCGTGGTCACCGGCACCGCCGGCAACCTTGTGTACGTGCAGGGCAAAGTGGTCAAGCCAGGCCCGGTACCGATGGCTGGCCCCACCGCAGTGCTGCAGGCCTTGAGCATGTCGGGTGGGCTGGACAAGTTCGCCGATGAGGGCGGCATCAAGGTTTTGCGCGGCAATGACGTCAAACAGGTGCATTACAAGGACCTGGTGTCTGGCCGTGACATGTCCACCAATTACCAACTCCAGGCGGGCGATACGCTGATCGTGCCTTGAACCCGCCTTCTTTATTAAGACCGTACAGTGCCTATTCTTCGAACAACACGTATTGCAACGGCCGTCCTGATGTTGCCGTTCCCGGGGTTGGCTCTGGCCGCCCATTGGCAGTCTTCGGTGGTGGTACCCACTACCGTGGAATACGACAGCAACCCGCTGTTGCTGACCTCAGACGAAAAGGGTGTCATGCGCACACTCATCGAGCCCACCTACAACCTGGTCGGTACCTTCGACCGCGATCAGCTCACCTTGGGGCTGGGGGTGCACGTGCTGCATTCATCCGACACCTCGGTGCAGAAGAACCGCGAAGACCCCGACCTGAACCTGGGCTGGCGGCGCGACACCGAAACGGGCCACTTCGGCTTGCGTGCGCAGTACATCGAAAGCTCGACCCTGTCGGGCACGGTGCTGGATACCGGTGTGGTGACCACCGACGGCACGCAGAAGATGTCGATCTTGTCCGGCGACTTCAGCCATGCCCTGAGTGCGCGCACCACCTTCGACAACGAAACCCGGTACTCCCACGCCACCTACGACATCGCCACGCTGACCGGTTATGACGAGATGGCCAACATCTCCACCCTGACCTACGCCTGGAACGAGCGTACCGATGTGTTCGGCGGCTTGCGCATTCGCCGCTACGAGCCGGACCAGAGCGACACGGCGATAGCCTCGAACAGCTACACCCCGAGCGTGGGCGTCAAATACCAGATCACTGACAGCCTCACCGGCCGGGCGCATATCGGCGTCAACCAGGTTTCGGGCTCTGAAGGTGGTCGGCGCGGTGAGGGCGGGGTGCTGTTCGACTACCGTGGCACCCGCACCGACGCCAGCCTGAGCGCCGAGCGCACCACCGTGGCCAGCGCCGAAGGCGGCTTCGCCCAGCTCGACCTGGTGCACGGCATGTGGAGCTATGCGGTCAGTGAGCTGACCCGCGTGGGGCTGGATGCGCAGTGGCAGGACAGCAAGGGGCAGACCCCCAACACCCTGCAGACCTACAGCGCCTGGGCCAGCCGCGAGTTTTCGCCGTACTGGGACCTGCGCCTGTCGTTGATGTACAAGGAGCGCCAGCAGAGCGGCGCACCGGATGCGGCTGCAACCATCGTTGGCTTGACCTTGACCTATAAGTACCCCGACCTCTGACCTTCAGCCTGGTGACCGCCATGAAGTCTGAATACGAGCTCTCTCTCAAGGATTACATCGCGATCATCAAGGACCGGGCCCTGCTGTTGGGGGGGGTCATTGCGGTCGTTCTGGCAGGGACGGTGGCGGTGGCAGTCAGTGTGCCGCCGGTGTATCAGGCCATGGGTACCATCCTGGTGGAGTCGCAGCAGATTTCACCGGAGCTGGTGGGTACCAACAACCCCAGCGTGGCTGATGAGCGCATCGAGGTGATCCGCCAGCGGGTCATGACCCGGGACAACCTGCTGCGCATCATCGACAAGTACCAGCTGTTCACCGACAGCTCACGCCAGCTCAGCGAAGCAGACAAGGTCGACCTGATGCGCAACACCATCGGCGTCAATACCCTGAGCACCTTCGTCAAGGGGCGTGGCGATACCACGGTGGCCTTCACCGTCTCTTTCGACCACAAAAAACCGGAAGTGGCCAAGCAGGTGGCCGACGAGCTGGTCACGCTGTTTCTCAACGAGAACATGAAGCAGCGCACCGAGCGCGCCACCGAAACCACCGAATTCCTCACCCAGGAGGCCGACAAGTTAGGGGCCGAGCTGGCTGTGCAGGAAAACCAGCTGGCCGACTACAAGCAGGCCAACGCCAATTCGCTGCCCGAAAACCAGACCCTGCGCATGAACCAGCTGTCGCGCACGGAGCTGGAGTTCCGTGAGGTCGACCGCGACTACAAGAACGCCCAGGAAGAGCTGCGTTACCTGCAACTGGAGCTTTCGGCCGCCAATGCCGGCCTTGCCACACGCCCCGATGGCAGCCGCCCGACCGCCGCCGACCAGCCCCAGGACCTGGGCAGCCTCAAGGCCGAATACGCACGGCTTTTGACCCGCTACACCGAAGCGCACCCGGATGTAGTGGCGATCAAGCGCAAGATCCAGGCCCTGCAGGCCGGCGGCGCAGGCTCAGGCAGCGCAGCCGGGGTCAACCTCGATGTGGCCCGGGCGCAGGCCAAAATTGCCGCGGCCCAAGCCAATATCGCCTCGCTGGCCCAGCAAAAACGCGACCTGTCGCAGAAGATGGAAGCCACCGAAGCCGAAATCCTCGCAGCGCCCCAAGTCGAACGTGGCCTGGTTACCCTGATGCGTGACCACGACAACGCCCGCAAAAAGTATGAAGAGATCCGCGCCAAGGAAATGAGCGCCAAGATCAGCGAAAGCCTCGAGCAGGAAAACAAGGCCGACCGCTTTGTGCTGCTCGAGCCGCCACGCCTGCCGGAAAAACCGGTCAAGCCCAACCGCAAGAAAATCGTCGCCCTGGGCCTGGTGCTGGCCCCAGCCGCCGGTGGTGCGCTGGTGATGCTGCTGGAGATGCTCAACCAGCGCGTGCGTGGCGCCGGCGCCCTGGAGAGCGTGCTGGGCAAACGGGTGCTGGTGTCGGTGCCGTTCATCGCCACCCAGGCGGAGCTCGCCAGGCGCCGGCAATGGCGGGTGGGGCTGATCATTGCAGGCGTGCTGGGGGTGGGGGTGATGCTGCTGCTCATCCACCTGTTCTACATGCCGCTGGATCTTCTGCTATTTAGAACTATGGCTCGGTTTGAATAGGGAATGCAGTGATGGACAGGACTACGCCGGCAGTTGGCAAGAACATTCATCAGGTTTCACCCAGCAGCGGGGACACCCCGCAAACGCCGGCGCTGCTGGAGCAGCCTGGCGCCCTGGGCCAGTTCGACTATGTGCAGACCCAGGTGGTGCCGCTGAACGCCGAGCACCTGGAGCGCCAACGCATCGTCGCCTACAACAAGAACTCCAACATGAACTGGGCCTTCGACCTGCTGCGCACCCAGGTGCTGCAGATGATGGAGGAGAACGGCTGGCGCACCTTGGCGATCACCTCGCCCACGCCCGAGGCAGGCAAGACGGTGCTGGCGACCAACCTGGCCATGAGTATCGCCCATCACACCAACAAGACCGCGTTGCTGGTGGACTTCGACCTGCGCAGGCCACGGGTGGGCAAGGCGCTGGGGCTGCCAATGGGCAAGGCGCTGAACGAGTTGCTCGATGGCTCGGCGCAGCTTGGCGAGGTACTGGTCAACCCGACGTTGCCGCGCTTTGTGGTGTTGCCGACCCGTGAGCCGATCCCGCTGTCTACCGAGGTCTTGTCGTCGACCAGGGTCAGCAACTTGATCAGCGAGTTGCGTGACCGGTACGAGTCGCGCATCTGCATCTTCGATCTGCCGCCGCTGTTGAGTTCGGACGACGCGATCACCGTGTTGCCCAAGTTTGATTGCGTGTTGTTGGTAGTGGCCAATGGCAGCAACAGCAAGAAGGATATCGAGGATTGCTCGTATCACCTGGGGCAGTCGAATTTGCTGGGGACAGTGCTGAACAAGGCTGAGGTGGAGCCCAGGACTTATTATTGATTTTTGGGTTTTTTGGTGGTGTGAGGGTTTACAGGTGTTCGCCCCAGCCCTGAGGCGAACACCTTGAAATCGGCGATCTAAGACCCCAACACCCGCCCCAGCCCCTCAACCTCCCGCCCACAAAGCGTCAACTCCCACTGCCAGGCATGCCCGACAATCTCCTCCAAAGCCGCATACCGAGGCGCCCACCCCAGCACCTCCCGGGCCTTGCCGGCATCGGCCACCAGGCTCGGCGGGTCACCGGCCCGGCGTGGTGCCTCGCGCACCTCGATCAACCGCCCAGTCACCCGGCAAGCTGCATCGATCACCTGCTGCACCGAAAACCCCAATCCGTTGCCCAGGTTGAACACAGCGCTGTCACCCCCGCGCACCAAATAGTCCACCGCCAGGGCATGGGCCGAAGCCAGGTCGCACACATGCACGTAGTCACGAATACAGGTGCCATCGTCCGTGGCGTAGTCCCTGCCAAACACCGTGATGGCCGCCCGGCGGCCGCTCGCGGCTTGCAGAATCAGCGGGATCAGGTGGGTTTCCGGTTCGTGGCATTCGCCCAATTGCCCGCCAGGGTCTGCCCCGGCTGCATTGAAGTATCGCAGGCACACCGATTTCAGGCTGTACGCCCGGTCGTAATCCTGCAGAACCTGCTCGACCATCCACTTGCTGCGCCCGTAAGGGTTGATGGGGGCCTTGGGGTGGGCCTCGTCGATCGGGGTGTAGTGCGGGTCGCCATACACCGCGGCAGTAGAGGAGAACACCAGACGGCGAACACCGGCACGGAGCATGGCCTGCAGCAGGGTCAGGGTGGACGCGACATTGTTCTGATAGTAGCGCGCCGGGTCGCTGACCGATTCGCCCACCTGAATGAACGAGGCAAAATGGAACACCGCGTCAAAACGGTGCCGGGCAAACAGCGCATCCAGCTTGTGCCCGTCGGCGATATCCAGCTCGGCCCAGTGAATGCCGGGGAGGAGGGCGGGGGCAGTGTCGACCACTACCACTTCATGGCCGCTATCGTGCAAGTGCTTGACCATGTGCGAGCCGATATAGCCCGCACCACCGACGACCAGAAACTTCATCCCGTCCTCCTGGAATCCGTTGCCTAGGTAATCCTGCTGGACCGCATTGCAGCCCTTCGCGGGTAAACCCGCCCCCACAGTGGGCACTTGCAGCAGCCACTGCGCAACCCTGTAGGAGTGGGCTTGCCCCGCGATGGGCCGCACGCGGCCCCGATTGGCACAGCTGATGGCACCAGGCCGTCAGGCAGCTTTCTCAGACTCTAGATGGCTATTCGAGGAACAGCCAATTGGCCATCATGCTGGCGTCGAAGTTGACCCGGTAATAGCCATCGCTGTAGCTGGCAGGCAGCACCTGGGGCTGCCCGGCCCGGTCGCGGCGGGTCAGTTTCAGCCCCGGCGGCGCCTTGATGGCGAGGCTGCCCACGAACGGCTCGACATTGAACGGAATCTTGTCGTCAGCCTTGGGCACTGCCCGGGTACCCAGCGAAACGAGCATGCGCCGCGCCTGGCCCAACGGCTTGCCGTCGATGCTCTGTACCACCACGCTGGCATAAGGCGTACCGGCCTGCACCTCAACCGCCCCCAGGCTGATCGACTGGCCGCCAAGCCAGCCGGTCGCCGCCTGGGTCAGCGGCGTGTCGATGGTGTACAGCCCCTGGCGCCAGTTGCGCCGCAGTTCACCGGTATCGCTGCTGGCCTCGCTGGCATCAGCGGGCAGCAGCGACTGGTCGGGGTCAATTAGTACCTGGGCGCCTTTGGCCGGTACGCCTGGCTTGAGCCAGGGCAGTTGCGGCGTTGACGGCATTGCGATCTGCAGCCGGCCCTTGGCCAGGGCCGTGCGCAACAGCACGGAGCTTGCCGGGGTGATGGGCCGCTCGAACAGCATTTGCGCGGTCGGCGCGAACACATAGCGGGTAGTTGCCTCGCGCACATCGGCGCGCCGGTACAGCAGCGCCGCAGCAGGCAGGGTGGCGAGCATCGCCGGGTCGTTGTAGGCATGCCAGTTGTCCGCCGTGCTCCAGCCATTGAACGCCTGCTGGCTGTAGGCGTACTGCATGATCGCCGCCCAGCCCTGGTGGCCGGCGGTGGCGGCCACGTACAACGGCAGCGAATGGCGGTCGGGGGTGGGGAAGGGCTCGGCGTTCCACTCGGTGACGGTCGTCGGCAGGCCGACCACTTGCGCGGCGCCCAGCCAGTCCACCAGGCTGTCGCTGGTCAGCGGGTTGCGCTGCAGCTGGCCGGTGCCGCCATAGGCGTGGGCATCCACCACATCGCCGCTGGTCAAAGCCGGCAGCGCGCTCAGGCCATTGCCGCCCCAACTGCTGGTGGTGGCAATCGGCACCTTCACCCCCAGCTTGCGCAGGTGTTCGATCATGGCAACGTCGAAACGCTGCTCCAGGTCGTTCAGGAACAGCTTCGACGGGCCGTGCTCCCAGGCCCGCCAGGTGCGGTCGGCAGGCAGGTCATGGGCCTTGGCGAAGGCCTTGGCCTGTTCCATGTACCAGCTGCTGTGGCGGGGCACGTTCTTGTCCCCCAGCAGTGCGTTGCCGAAGTGCTGGGTCAGGTCGTTCTCGTTGGTCAGCAAAATGGCCGCCACCGCCGGGTCGTCCTTGTAGGCCAGCCCGGTGTAGGGGTTCACATGGGTCAGGTATTGCTCGGCAAAGCGCTGCATGGCCTGCTGGATGCTCGGGTTGACGTAGGCGTAGCCCTTGAGGCTCATGGCCCGGTCGCCACGGGCTACCTCGTCGAAGCCGTCGATACGGTCGGCAGCGGTCAGCGGGCGCTCCACGTGCAGGTCGAGCCACACGTAGATACCCTCGTCCTTGAGGCTCTTGATCCACAGGTCGATCTTGCGCTGCGACTCGGCGTCAATGCTTTGGGTGTTCTGCAAGCGGCTGATGTCGCCGAAAATGTTCGGGCTGACCCAAGGCGAGTCGTGGTGGTGCAGGCGCACCAGGTTGAAACCCAGCGCCGAGAGCCGCCGGGCCTGCTCCCTGATGGCCTCGTCCGGGCTTTTGAACAGCGCATAGGCGGTGACGTTGGTGCCCCAGAAGCGCACCGGGGTACCGTCGGCAAACTGCAGTTGTTCACCCACAGCCTTGACGAAACCGCGCTTGCCGGCCGGTTTTTCTGCGGCATTTAGAAACGACAGGTCCACCGGTGAGGTGCGCCAGTCCAGCTGGTCGTCCGGCCAAGTGGCTGGGTCTGCCAGGCCAAAGCGCTCGGTGACCGTCGGCGCCAGGGCGATGTCGCCGCTCAGGGTGAGGGTGGCCTTGACCTGCTGGTGGCCGGCCACGATCGGGTCCTGGTAGAAGAACCCGCGCACCTCGCGAATGTCCCCCGGCTCGAAGTACACCCTGGCCAAAGGCGGCTCGAAGCGCATCTCGATACGCCGGCCCTGCTTGCCCCAGGCCCAGCCGCGGTTGCCCGGCAGCAGCTCGGGGTCGCCCATTGGGCCGGCCACCAGCGCCGGAGCGAACTGAAAGCGCAGACCGCCACCTTTGACCCCCGACTGGCGGCTGTGGGCATCAAGGTCGAAAACCCAGCTCAGGCTGTGCGCGTCGGGCCGCTCGATGGTGGCCTTGAGATCGAAGTCCAGGTCCTTGTTCTTGCCGGTGAGGCTATAGCGCCACGGGCCCTCGACCTTGAACGCCGAGTAGAAGCCGGTCCAGCGCCAATCCTGCGCCCAGAAGTCGAACTTGGCGGTCATCGCCGGCCCGCCGCCCTGGGTCACGCTCGGCAGGCCGGTGGTTTCGTCCACCGACACTGCCCACTCAGATGCCTGGGCCAGGGGGGCCAGCAGGGCCAGCAGCAACCAGGCGCGCCGTGCGAATGCAGTCATGACGTGCGCCTCGGTTGCAGGCCGGGGTTGGCCAGGGCTTCGGGCTCGGCCTGGCGCAGCAGGCGCACGCGCTGGATATAAGCCACCCCCAGGCCGCCAACCGACCAGTAGACGATGGGGATCACCGTGATGCTGCTGACGGTGAAGATGATCACCAAAATGCCCAGCAAGGTCGCCAGCAGCGCACGGCCCAGCAGGCGCTCCTCGTGGTCCTTGTCGGGGAAGGCGCGCATGGCCTTGCGGATGCCCAGCAGCACGCTGGCAAAAAACGCCACGAACAACGCCAGCCCCACCAGGCCGACACGCAGTGCCAGGCTGATGTAGGTGTTGACGATGTCGATGATACCGTCGCCCTGGATCATCGACTGCATCTCGGGGGTGTTACGGAAATCGAACGAGCCGAACAACGGGTTGCGCTGGATGACGATCATCGAGTTGTCGATCAGCCGTTCGCGGTAGGTGATGTTCTCGTTTTCGATGGTGCCGATGAACGGCAGCAGGTTCAGCACCTTCTCGCCCCCTGGCACCACGCTCAGCAGCGGCAGCGCCAGCACCCCGGCCAGGGCCAGCAGCACCAGGCGCTTGGCTGCGTTGCGGCCGGTGGCGATGAAGGTTGCGATGATCACCCCGGCGCCGACCCACGGGCCGCGCGACAGCGGCGCGAACAGCCCGGCGCCCAGCAGCAGCGCGCCAAGCAAACGTTGCAGGCGGCTGCGCACGTAGCCCTGCAGGAACAGGTACATGCCAATGGCCACGGCAATCACGAAGCCCAGGGCGATGGCCTGCCCGGTGGTGGCGCTGGCCCGTAGCGAGCCGCCGCGGGACAGGTAGCCGGTCATGCTCCACTGCACGCCCATGGCGTCCATCAGCGCGTTGTACAGCAGCCAATGGCGCAGGGTTTCTGCCACGGCAATGGCCGACAGCAAAAAGGCCGCCAGCACGAAGGCCAGCAGCGCGTCCTTGAAATCGCCGAGTTCGCGCAGGCCGCGGCTGGCCACGTAGTAGGGCAGGTACACATCGACGTACAGGTAGAACGCCTGGCGCAGGGTGTCGGTGAGGGTGGTCTCGCGCAGGTACAGCACGCTCATCAGCACGATGCCGGCGGCCAGCAGGCGGTCCGGCCAGGTGCGCCCGAAGCGCAGGGTGCCAGGGCGCCGGCCTAGGGCCAGCGAGGCCGGCAACAGCACGCACAGGGCCAGCAGGCGGATGTGGTTGAGGTCGAGCACGTAGTTGATCACGCCAAAGCCTGGGATCTGCACCGACGCCGGGGGGATGACGAACAGCAGCATGTAGAACAGCGCCAAAGCGTTGCGCTCGCGTTTGCCCGCCATGCTCAACAGCACGGCCCCGGCAGCCGCGTAGACCCAGTAGCTGAACGAGAAGAACGCCAGCAGGGTAAGGGCCAGCCACAGGTTGCGCCGGCGCTTGAAGTCGCGCTCGGGGATCAGGTCGGCGGCCGCCCGCCGGGCCAGCATAAATACAACGCAGGCCAGGAACAGGATGACGACGAGTGCTCGCAGGTGTTCGGGCATGGGCTGTAGGCACCTTTGTGGTGGAACCGAAGTTCGGTTCGCGATCCTTCGCGGGCAAGCCCGCTGGTATGGGCAAATCACAAACCTATCGAGCTGACACGCTCCCACAGGGCGTGAGGCACTCCCTTCAACGGCCACTAGCATCATGGCTGATTGAAACTATAGTGACTTCTAGCCATTTCAATCAGAGATCCAGCCCATGCCGTCGATTGATGTGCAAGCAGCAGGAAGCCTGCGTCGGCGCGCGATAGGAGCGGGGGCCTGGAACCTGCTGTCGCTGTTGGCCTCACAGGGCATGCGCCTGGGCGGCAACCTGGTCATGGCGCGGCTGCTGGTGCCGGAGATGTTCGGCATCATGGTCATTGCCACCACCGTCTCGGTGCTGCTGCACCTGCTGTCTGACGTGGGCTTGCGGCAGAACATCGTGCAGAGCCCGCGCGGCGACGACCCCACCTTCCTCAATACCGCCTGGACCGTGCAGATCATTCGCGGTTTCAGCCTGTTCGGCATGACCTTGCTGCTGGCCCTGGCCGCGTGGTTGGCGCAACTGGCCCAGCTGTGGCCGGCCGACTCCACCTACGCCGACCCGCAACTGCCGCTGGTGCTGGCTGTGACCGGCCTCTCGGCGATCATCTACGGCCTGCAGTCGACCAAGCTGGACATCGCCGTACGCGCCTTGCAGCAAAAACGTGTGGTACTGGTGGACCTGGCTTCGCAGCTGGTCGGCCTGGTGGTGATGCTGGTGCTCGGCTATTTCACCCGCTCCATCTGGTCGCTGGTGATCGCCGGCCTTGCCGGGGCACTGACCGGTACGCTGCTCGGCCACCTGGCCATGCCAGGGCCGGCGAACCGCTTGCAGTGGGACCAGACGGCGCTGGCTGAACTGGTGCACTTCGGCCGCTGGATCCTGCTGTCGTCGATGGTCGGGGTGCTGGCCATGTACGGCGACCGCATGTGGTTCGGTGGCAGCATGACCGCGGCGCAGCTTGGGGTGTATTCCATCGCCGTGTTGATTCTGGGCTCGATCCAGACCGGGCTTTTGAAGGTGGTAGGTTCGGTGGCTCTGCCGGCCTTCAGCGAGGCGACCCGCGACGGTGACCCTGAGCGGCTGAAGAAGCTGTACTTGCGGTTCCGCCTGCTGGTGGATCTGGCCATGCTGTTTGCCTGCGGCGGTTTCCTCACCGCCAGCCCCTTGCTCATCGGCTGGATGTACGACGAGCGCTACGCCGGGGCAGGCACTATGCTGGCTATCCTGTCGCTGTCGTTTTTCACCTTGCGCTACACCCTGGCGCACCAGGTATGGATCGCCCTGGGGCATACCAAGTACCAAGCCATGGACAACATCATCCGCCTGGTGACGCTGTGGGCCGGGCTGCCGCTGCTGCTGGCCCTGGGCGGCACGCAATGGGCGATCTGGGGTGTGGCGCTGCATTCATTCCCGACCCTTGTGCTGATCGTGTACGTGAACTGCAAGCTGGGCATGTTCAGCCTCAAACGTGAACTGATCGTGCTGCCGGCGCTGGGCGTCGGGGCACTGTGCGGGGTATTGCTGACCGACTTCTTCAACTGGCTGTGATTGCAACGGTGGGGGCACGGCAGGCGCGGTACAGCGCTGCCGGGAGAAACGATCATTGGCATGGGGCTTGGGAAGATGGAGAAGCTGCAGTTCTGTTCCGGGCTGTCGGGCCGCAGGCTGTTCCTGCGCAACGCCGTGCTGCTGGGGGCCGGTGCTTGTGTGTTTGGCGCAGCGCCTGGCGTGCTGGCAAAGCCGCCTGCGGCCAAGGGCGGTTTCGTGGTGATCAATGGCTGGGTGCTGCCGTCCGGGTACTTTCGGGACGGCCAGCCATGATCAAGGATTACCAGACCCAAAAGGCCCTGCGCGGGCCCTATGATTTTTGCATCCTCGGCGCCGGCCCCGCCGGCATCACCCTGGCCCTGCGCCTGGCCAGGGCCGGGTGGCGGGTACTGCTGGCCGAAGGTGGCGGGCGCGAATACTCAGAGCGCTCGCAAGGGTTCTACCACTGCACCTCCAGCGGCCTTGAGATGTACGCCGGGGAGACTCGCCTGCGCTTCTTGGGTGGCACCTCCAACCACTGGGCCGGGCGTTGCCGGCCGTTCGATCCCTCGGACTTCGCGGCCGGCCCGCCGGTCGGCCTGCCAGGCTGGCCGATTGGCTATGGCGAAATCGAGCGCTACTTGCCCGAGGCCATGGCCATCGTCGATTTGCCCCAGGGCGCCGACTTCAAGGCCATGAATGCGGGCCTGGGCGGCGGCGACTTCGACGCCGACCGCTTCCTGCTCAGCCCGCCAACGCGTTTTGCCCAAAAATACGCCCAGGCCCTGGAAGATACCCCCGGGCTGGACGTATTCCTCAACTGCAACTGCGTCGACCTGGAATTCGACAAGGCCACAGGTAGCGTGGCCGCAGTGGTGGTGTCCGACTACGACCTGCACCGCGAACGGGTGCAGGCACGCCACTTCATCCTCGCCATGGGCGCCCTGGAAAATGCCCGGCAGTTGCTCAACAGCCAGTCGCTGCGCGAGGCCGGGGTGGTCACGGCCGACGGAATGGTCGGGCGTTGCTTCATGGACCACATGAACGTCGAGATGGGCACCTTCATTCTGAACAGCGGGCAGGGCACCGATACCCGCCAGTACTACACCACCGACGCCTTTGTCGCCGAATACCGGGCCGGCAAGGGCAATGTCTCGGCCTCGGTACTGGCGGACATCCAGACCTACGGCCGCACTGCCGAGGTCAAGCGCTTTCTCGAGAACCTGGCCTGCGACACCGGTGTAGCCAGCAAGATCAAGTTCATCGCCGACTTCAGCTGCCCAGGCGACGGCGTGCTCGGCACCATGATCGAGCAGTTCCCCAACCTGCAGAGCCGCCTGACCCTGCACCAGGACAAGGACGCTCTGGGGGTTGCCCGGGCGAACATGCACTGGGCGCTGAGCGATGCCGACCGCCACACCATCAAGTGCATCGGCAGCGAGCTGGCCAAGCAGTTCGCCGAGGCCGACATGGGCTTCGTCAAACTCAACGAATTCGTCTACGACACCACGCAACCGCTGAAAATCCAGCCCCACGCCCATCACATGGGCACCACGCGCATGGCCGAAACGCCGGCGCACGGGGTGGTGGACAGCGACTGCAAGGTGTTCGGCACCGGCAACCTGCACGTTGCCGGCAGCGGCATCTTCGCCACCGGCGGCGCCGCCAACCCGACCATGCCGCTGCTGCAGTTCGCGCTGCGCCTGGCCGACCACCTCAACCAGCAAATGAAGGCTACGACCGTCTGAAAGGGCCATGTGATGCAAACAGGGATTGAGTGCGACGCGGTCATGTTGCGCAATAGCCGACCCAACTCGCCTCAGGGACATTCCACGACCGTGCGAGGCAAGCAGCATGTTTGGATGGATACGCAAGGCACTGGCGAACCACGCCCAGCGCACCGGGCGTGGCGGCCCGGCCTACAAGAAATTCTGCAACCCCACGCCGCGGGCCTGGGGTGAGTACCAGACCAACTGGGGCACCTTCCATTCGGTGGGGGCGAATTTTCACATGAACACCGGCTGCAACGTCACCGACCCGCCGCTGACCCGCATCGGCAGCAATGTGGGGTTGTCGGACTGCACACTGATCGGCCACGACGGGGTGGTCGCGCTGATCGAGCTGGCCTATGGCAAACACCTGGATTCGGTAGGTTTCATCGACATTCGCGACAACTCGTTCGTCGGCCACGGCGCCATCGTCATGCCACGGGTCACCATCGGCCCCAATTCGATCGTGGCTGCCGGCGCCGTCGTGACCAAGGACGTGCCACCCAACACCGTTGTGGGCGGCAACCCGGCCAAGGTCATCTGCAGCACCGACGCGCTGGTCGAGCGCATCGAGGCGCGCTGCGCCGCCTACCCGTGGAACGACTTGCTCGAACAGCGCAAGGGTTCGTTCGACGCTGAGCTTGAGCCGTTGCTGGCCAGGCGCCGGCAGGAATACTTCTTCGGGGAGCCACGCAATGAGTGAAAAACCCGTGGATGTGATGGTGGTCAACTTCAACACCGCAGGCCTGTTGCAACCGATGTTCGACGCCCTGCGCCGCGCCGGCGGCGAGACCTTGGCCAGCTACCTGGTGGTGGACAACGCCTCGGCCGACGACTCGGTGGCGCGCATGGCCCAGGTGTGCCCCGATGCGCTGTTGCTCAGCAATACCCGCAACGTAGGGTTCGGCCGCGCCAACAACCAGTTGCTCGAGCACCTGCGCGGGCGCTATGCGCTGCTGCTCAACACCGATGCCTTCGTTGCCCCCGACAGCCTGGCCAAGACCCTCGACTACATGGATGCCCACCCCGAGTGCGGGGTGCTGGGGGTGCGCCTGGTTGGCCGCGACGGTGACCTGCAGCCGTCATGCCGGTATTTCCCCACGCCGCTGAACGTGTTCGCCAGCCGTACCGGGCTGGGGCGTTTTTTACCTGGCCTGAAGATGGTCGATGAAATGACCTGGGACCACGCCTCGGTGCGTGAATGCGACTGGCTGCCGGGCTGCTTCTACCTGGTGCGCCGCGAGGTGCTGGACCAGGTGGGCCTGTTCGACCCGCGCTATTTCCTCTACTACGAGGAAGTGGACCACTGCAAGCGGGTCAAGGCCGCCGGCTGGAAGGTGGTGTACTACCCGTACACCACGGTGGTGCATATCGGCGGCGAAAGCTCCAAGTCGGTGAGCGAGCTTGAGGCCGCCAGCCGGCAGATCTCGGCTTACCAGATCGAAAGCGAGCTGTTGTATTTCCGCAAGCACCACGGCGTGGCGGGGCTGGCCCTGCACATGCTGCTGGTGTGCCTGGGCGATGCTGTACTGGCACTCAAGGCGCTGCTCAAGGGGCGCGGTTGGCCGGCCATCCACGCCTGCTGGCGGCACACCAAGGCCACCTGGGGGCTGCTGTTCGCCACCCGTTTTGCCAGCCAACCCACACGCTGAGGTGATGCCATGTTCGACAACATCCGCGCCGACTTGCGCGCCCATGGCGGCGACTGGGGCGCCCAGGGCTTCTGGGTGCTGCTGGTGTACCGCTTTGGCCGCTGGCGCTACGGGGTGCGCCCGGCGCTGCTGCGCAAGCTGCTGTCGCTGGTCTACAAAGTGCTGTTCAAGCTGGTGCAGATACTCACCGGGGTGGAGCTGCCGTGCGAAGTGCAGATCGGCCGCAACTTCGTCATCGACCACTTCGGCGGCATCGTGGTCAGTGGCTATGCCCGCTTTGGCGACGACTGCCGCATCCGCAACGGCGTGGTGGTGGGCTTGAAGAACGTCAGCGACCCTTGCGCACCGGTGTTCGGCAACAACGTCGATATCGGCACCGGGGCGAAGATTCTCGGCAACATCCGCATTGGCGACAACGTAGTGATTGGCGCCAACGCCGTGGTGCTGGTGGATGTACCGGACAACTGCCTGGCGGCCGGGGTGCCGGCGGTAGTCAAGGCGCGCAAAACCCGTGAAGTGGCGGTGTAGCCCATGGCGACCGGCATTGGCGTGGTGGTGATCGGCCGCAACGAAGGCCAGCGCCTGCTGCGCTGCCTGGCGTCGTTGGCTGATGCGGCCGAGCAAATCGTCTATGTCGATTCCGGCTCCACCGACGGCTCGGTGCAGCAGGCCCAGGCCTTGGGCGTTGAGGTGTTGGCGCTGGACATGGCCCAGCCGTTCACCGCTGCCCGGGCCCGCAACGAAGGCTTCAACCGGCTGCGCCAGCTGTTGCCCGGCCTGCGCCTGGTGCAATTTGTCGACGGCGACTGCGAGGTGGTTCCGGGCTGGGTGGAGCGCGCCGCAGCGTTTCTTGACGCCCAGCCGCAGGTGGCAGTGGTGTGCGGGCGGCGCCGCGAGCGCCACCCGGAGCGTTCGGTCTATAACCTGTTGTGCGACCTGGAATGGGACACCCCCAGCGGCGAAGCCCGCGCCTGCGGTGGCGATGCGCTGATGCGTGCAGACGCCTTCAGCGCCGTGGGCGGTTACCGCGCCGGGCTGATTGCCGGTGAAGAGCCCGAGCTGTGTGTACGCCTGCGCGCAGCGGGCTGGAAGGTCTGGCGGCTGGATGCCGAGATGACCCTGCACGATGCGGCCATTACCCGCTTCGGCCAGTGGTGGCGGCGCAGCCAGCGCGCCGGTTATGCCTATGCCGAGGGCGCCGCGCTGCATGGCGCGCCGCCCGAGCGGCATTGGCTGCGCGAGTCGCGCCGGGCGTGGTTGTGGGGGTTGGGCATACCGGTGCTGATTGCGCTTGCGTGCATGGTCGTGGGCGCCTGGGGGCTGCTGTTGGCGCTGGTTTACCCGTTGCAGGCCGTGCGCCTGGCGCGCAAGGGCAGCCGCTCGAGGCGGGAGAACCGCTTGCAGGCGGTGTTTCTGGTACTGGGCAAGTTCCCCGAGATGCTTGGGCAGGCGAGGTATGTCTGGCGTCGTATGACTGCGGGTAAAGCGCAGTTGATCGAATACAAGTGATACAGGGCCGGCCTCATCGCCGGCAAGTACGGCGCAGGTTTGAAGGCTATGCGGTACTTGTGGGCGCGGTTTTAGCCGCGAAACAGGCAGCACGGTGCGGTCAGGTTCAAGGGAGGCCTATGTGGGCTAAAACGATCGTTAAAAGCGTGCTCACCCTGCAGCCAGGGTATTCGTTGCGCTCGCTCAAGGGCAGCCTGAGGCTGACCCGGCACATGGTCCGGCAATGGCCGGCGCTCAAACCGTTTTTGCAGCGCATGCACGCCGCGTTGGGCGAGCAGGGCTTCGAGCGGCTGGGCGTCGATTGCATCGGCGTGGTGCACTGGCCCTACATCAGCAAAGGCTGGGAGGCGCCCGAGCGGCTCGAGGCCATTGCCTCGCACTACGAAGTGGTGGCCCGGCAGTTCCCGCGGCTGTTGCTGCTGGGCCGGGAGGAGCGGCTGGTGCTGTGCGATCTTTCCGATTTGTGTGCCGGCAGTTCGCTGGTGCTGGACCGGGCGATCTGGTTCAAGCGTGAAGGGGAACTGGTACTCAACCTGTTTCAGGGTGATCTGCGGGTCGCCTCGCTGGCCTTCACCCTGCGCCAGGTCGATGAAGGCCTGTGCCTGTTCGTGGGCGCGGTGCAGGGCATTCACAAAGGCATCGACAGCGAAACCTCGCTGAACATCTACCGCGAGCTGACCAAGGACTTCGAAGGCCTGCGCCCCCGCAGCCTGTTGCTCGAAGTGCTCAAATGCCTGGCCAGGGCCCTGGGGGCTAGCCACTTGTACGTGGTGGCCGACCAGTACCGGCATCACCGCCACCCGTACTTCGGCCAGGAAAAGGCTCTGGACGTCGCGGCCAACTACGATGTGATCTGGGAAGAGAGCGGTGCGACTCCCTCGTGCCGGGAGGGCTTCTTCAGCCTGGCGCTGCCGGCTACGCAGCGAGCAGCAGAGGATATCCCGGCAAAAAAACGCGCCATGTACCGCCGCCGGCAAGCCTTGCTGGAGGAGGTTTTCGCAAGGCTGGAGGCGATGCTGCCGGGGGGCGGCAACGCGACGGGCAGCACTGCGCCCAGGCCGCTGGGTAGTGCCGTCAGCCTGCAAGGCGACTGAACAACAATCACAAGAACAAGGTGTCGGGGGCTTATGCGTATCGCTTACTTCATCAACCAGTACCCCAAGGTCAGCCACAGTTTCATCCGCCGGGAAATCCTCGCCCTGGAGCGCCAGGGCCTGCAGGTGCAGCGCTTTGCCCTGCGCGGCTGGGACGCCGAACTGCAAGACGCCGAAGACCTCAGCGAGCGTGAGCGCACCCGCTATGTGCTTCAGGGCGGCCTCAAGGGGCTGATGCGGCCCATGCTGCAGGTGCTGCGGGCCGCGCCCAAACGCTTCGGCACGGCACTGTGCCTGGCTTTGCGCGTGGGTTGGCGGGCAGACCGCCCGTGGCCTTACCACCTGGTCTACCTGGCCGAGGCTTGCCAATTGCTGCAGTGGTTGCAGGCGGCCGGCAGCGAGCATGTGCATGCGCATTTCGGCACCAACTCCGCTGAAGTGGTGATGCTGGCCAACGCCTTGGGCGGGCCTGGTTACAGCTTTACCGTGCATGGCCCCGAGGAGTTCGACAAACCACAGTTCCTGCACCTGGGCGAGAAGGTGCGCCGCGCCGCGTTCGTGGTGGCGGTCAGCGACTACGGGCGCAGCCAGCTGTACCGCTGGGTGGCCCACGAGCACTGGGCCAAGGTCAAGGTGGTGCATTGCGGGCTTGAGCGCAGCTTCCACGATGTGCCGCCGGTCCCGGTGCCGGATGTGCCCCGGCTGGTCTGCGTCGGGCGCCTGTGCGAGCAGAAGGGCCAGTTGCTGCTGCTGGAAGCTGCACGGCAGCTGGCGCAGCGTGGCCTGGGCTTTGAACTGGTTTTTGCCGGTGATGGTGAGCTGCGCGGGGCGATCGAGGCGCTGGTGGCCCGGCATGGCTTGCAGGCGCAGGTGCGGATTACCGGCTGGGTCAGCGGCGCGCGGGTGCGCGAGGAGTTTCTGGCTGCCCGCGCCCTGGTGCTGCCCAGCTTCGCCGAGGGGCTACCGGTGGTGATCATGGAGGCCATGGCCTTGCGTCGGCCGGTGCTGACCACCTACGTGGCGGGCATCCCCGAGCTGGTTCAGCCTGGCGAAAATGGCTGGTTGTTCCCGGCAGGCTCAGTCGAGGCGCTGGTCGAGGCGCTGGCCGCGTGCCTGGCGACGCCTGTGGCGAGGCTGCAGGCCATGGGCGAGGCGGCGCATGAGCGGGTGACCGAGCGCCACGCCATCGACACCGAAGCGGCCCGGCTGGCCCAGCTGTTCAGGGGATCGCCATGACGATGCTGCTGGCTTGGCTGTTGGCGGCACTGGCCCTGCTCATGCTGCTGCCGGTGTTGGTGCTGTTGGCCCAGGTACTGCTTGCCTGCCTGCCGATGCGCTCGCCGCCGCTTGCCCCGGGGGGGCGTGGCCCCTTGGCGGTGCTGGTGCCGGCGCATGACGAGGCGGCGGTGATCCGCGCGACGTTGGCCTGCATCCGCCTGCAACTGCTTGAGGGGGACCGCTTGCTGGTGGTGGCCGACAACTGCAGCGACGACACCGCGGCCCTGGCCCGGGCCTGTGGCGCCGAAGTGGTAGAGCGCAGCGATGCGCAGCACCGCGGCAAGGGCTATGCCCTGGACTACGGCGTACGCCACCTGGCAGCGGCACCGCCGCAGGTGCTGGTGATCATCGATGCTGATTGCCAGGTGGGCGAGGGCGCCATCGACCGTCTGGCGCGCAGCTGCCTGGCCAGCGAACGCCCGGTCCAGGCCTTGTACCTGATGCGTGCGCCGGCCGGCGCCGGGCTGAAGGTGCTGGTTGCCGAGTTCGCCTGGCGGGTAAAGAACCTGGTGCGGCCGCGGGGTTGGGCGCGGCTGGGCTTGCCCTGCCAGCTGATGGGCGCGGGCATGGCCTTTTTGTGGCGCGACCTGGCCAAGGTCGAGCTGGCCAGCGGGCACCTGGTCGAAGACCTCAAGTTGGGCCTGGACTTCTGCCGCCAGGGCAAGCCGCCGCTGTTCTGCCCCGAGGCGCTGGTCAGCAGCCAGTTCCCCGGCAGCGACGAGGGTCTGAGCAGCCAGCGCAAACGCTGGGAGCATGGCCACCTGGGGGTGGTACTGGCCGACGCGCCACGGCTGCTGGCAACCGCAGTGACTCAGGGTAACGGCCGCTTGCTGGCCATGGCTCTTGACTTGCTGGTGCCGCCGCTGGCGTTGCTTAGCTTGCTGTCGGTGGCCACTTTCCTGCTGTGTTGGCTGGCCTTCGTGGCCTTCGGCGTGCTGGCCCCGGCACTGCTGGCCACGCTCGCGCTGGTGCTGCTGGGCTCATCGGTAGTGCTGGCCTGGGCGCGCTTTGCCCGGGAGCAGATCGCCTTCTCGGTGCTGCTTTACGCGCCGCTGTACGCGATGAAGAAGATCCCCCTGTACCTGGGCTTTCTGATTCGCCGCCAGGTCGAGTGGGTGCGGTCGAAACGGGATGACGACCAATGAGCCGAGGTGACTGGCAAGGCCGCTGGGCGGTGATTCTGGACAAGCTGCTCTTGGTAGGTGATGGCGCGCAAGAGCAGGGCGTGCTCGATGCACTGAGCCACCCCGCAGCGCCGACGGTGCTGGGGTTCGTCAATGCCCATGCACTCAACCTGGTCGCAAGCGACAGCCGCTATGCCGCCTCGCTGTCGGCCGCCGACTTGTTGCTGCGCGACGGTGGCGGCATGGCGATCCTGTTGCGCCGGCTGGGCCGTGAGCCTGGGCTGAACATGAACGGCACCGACCTGATCCCGCGCCTGTTGCTGGCCTACCAGGGCCGGCGAGTGGCGTTCTGGGGCACCCGCGAGCCCTACCTGAGCCAGGCGGCAGCCCATTGCCAGGCGCGTTACGGGGTGGACATCGTCTCGCAACACGAAGGTTTTGCCGACACCGATACCTACCTGGCGCTGGCCCGGCGTTTGCAGCCGGAGCTGATCGTGCTGGGCATGGGCATGCCCAGGCAGGAAGCCGTGGCCGCAAGCCTTGCCGCCCTGGGCCAGCCGTGCCTGATCGTGTGCGGCGGGGCGATTCTGGACTTTCTTGGCGGCAAGGTCAGCCGCGCGCCGCGCTGGCTGCGCCGGCTGGGCGGTGAGTGGCTGTACCGCCTGGCCAGGGAGCCGCGGCGCCTGTTCATGCGCTATGTGGTGGGCAACCCGCTGTTTTTGCTGCGTACGGTGTTTTACCTGCGTTACAGACCGCGATGAACGCGGGGTACTGCTACAGTGATATCAACCGCCCCGGCACTCCGTGCACCAGCCTCGCAAGCGTTGAATGAAGCGCCAGCAGCCTGGTCCGGCAAGGCTTTGCCCTGGGGCCAGAATGCTGGCGACGCTCATTTCGACGAGGCCTGACAATGGTGTTCGAACCCCGCAGCAGCCGTGCATTGCTCCAGCGCAGAAGCAGCGTCAGCAACGCCATCCAGGCGGGCCTGGACGGCATCGCCGTCACCGGTGTCGCCTGGTACCTGATTTACCAGGAGATCGGCTACCTCACCTCCGACTACGTCATCATGCTGTTGCTGTTAATCGGTGCACTGGCGGTGATCTACGACCACTACGCCATCTACCGCACCAACGTCGGCCTGACGGTCAAGGCGTTTCGGCTGTTCAAGGCCTGGTCGGCGACCTTCTGCTTCCTGGTGGTCATGGCCTTTCTCACCAAGCAGAGCGAAACCTATTCACGCTTGCTGGTGGCGAAGCTGTTCGTCATCGGCTATTTCGCGCAGTTGTTTTTGCACATTGCAGTGCGTGAGGTGCAGAAGCGCTTCATGGCCCATGCCTACCGTATGGAGAACGCGCTGATCATCGGCGCGGGTGACCTGGCGAATTTTTTGTACCAGAAAATCAGCAACAACCCCTGGCTGGGGGAGCGGGTAGTTGGCTGCGTGCTGCTTGACCAGGACGGCGAGCAGGCGAGCATCACCACCGGGGAGGGCAAGGAGCCGTTGCCGGTACTGGGCAAGATCGAGGACCTCGATGCCATTGTCACCCAGCATGCCATCCGCACGGTGTACCTGGTGACGCCACTGGCGGGCTCCGAGGTGATCAACGACGTGTACCTGAAACTTTTGGAAAAGTGCATTGCGGTGAACTGGGTGCCAGACATTTTCTCCCTGCGCCTGATCAACCACAGCGTGCGCGAGATTGCCGGCATTCCGGTGCTGACACTTTCGGAAACGCCGCTGACCGGCATGAGCCTGTTCCTCAAGAACATCGAGGACCGGGTGCTGGCGGCGCTGATTCTGCTGGGCATCTCGCCGATCCTGCTGGTGCTGGCGGTGGTGATCAAGCTCGATAGCCCGGGGCCGGTGTTTTTCCGTCAGGAGCGTATGGGTTGGACAGGTGAGTCGTTCCGTATCTGGAAATTTCGCAGCATGAAGGTGCATCAGCCTGAGGCCGGGGTGCTCCAGCAGGCGCAGAAGAACGACCCGCGGCTGACGCGCATCGGGGCGTTCATTCGCCGAACCAGCCTTGACGAGTTGCCGCAGCTGTTCAACGTGCTGACCGGCGAGATGTCGCTGGTGGGGCCGCGGCCCCATGCGCTGCAGCATGACACGCAGTATTCGCAGGATATCGTCGACTACTTTGCCCGGCACAATATCAAGCCGGGGATGACCGGGTTGGCGCAGGTACGGGGGTTTCGGGGGGAGACCAAGGATATTGCGCAGATGATCCAGCGGGTTAATTCGGATATCGAGTACATCAACAATTGGTCGTTGTGGTTGGACTTTGTGATTTTGGTAAGGACGTTGAATGCTTTTACTGGGAAGCAGGCTTATTGAGTTGGGTTTTCTGGTTTTGTACGTTGTTGGCTTGTTGGCTTGTTGGCTTGTTGGTTTTGAAAGTTTTATGCGCATTCATTATTTGTAGTGACGCTTATTCACCTTTCCGCCCTTACGGCGGGTAACTTTTTGAAGGATCAAAAAGTCACCAAAAAATCCTCGCTCCATTCATACGGCCCCTGCGCTTCGCTCCGGGGTTCCCTCACTCCGGGCTTGCTCCGGGGGTACGCGCCGACGGGCCGTCCCTGGCCCGATCGGCGCTCGACCGGCATCCATGCCGGTCGCCCCCCTACGCAATCCCTGCGTTCGGCCTCCTGAAGTCGCGAAGTTAGGGGCGGCGCCTGGGCTGGCGCAGCTAACCGCTAGTTACCACCGTGGGAACTCAGGCTCGCCCCGCGATTGCGTCAGAATAAACAACACATCAATAACAATTAAACCAATATCCCAGCTCTTGATCTGGCTCTTGATCTGGCTCTTGATCTTGCTTCTAAGCGCGCGGTAGTTCAGGCAACACAAATCGCGACTTCAGGAGGCCGAGTGTAGGGCTTGCGTAGGAGGGCGACCGGCATGGATGCCGGTCGAGCGCCGATCGGGCCAGGGACGGCCCGTCGGCGCGTCCCTCCGGAGCAAGCCCGGAGCGAGGGAACCCCCGAAGCGCAGCGTAGGGGGCCGGATGATGGGAGCAGGCGGTTTTGCTTACTTTTGCCAAGACAAAAGTAAGCCGCCGTAAGGGCGGAAAGGTGACGAAAAGCGCTCATCGTCAATGAATGCGCATACATCTCCCAAAGCAATCACCATAAAGCCCCAAACCCAAACCCCAAAAACCTACCCCATCGGATGCAAAACCCTGAACCCCTGCGCCTCCTCAACCAACCAGTCATGCACCGCCCGAGCCCCCGGCTGGGTAAGCCCCCCCGGCGGATACAGCAACACATAGCGCTTGTGGTTGGCGATCGGCACCCCAAACGGCACGATCAACGCCCCACGCTCCAGCTCGTCATTGAGCAAAGTCCGCCGGGCAATGGCCACGCCAATCCCGGCGATCGCCGCCTCGATGGTCAAATGGTTGCGATTGAACGTATGCCCGCGCCGCACATCCAGCCCACCCGCGCCAATACCCGCCAGGTAGAACTCCCACTCCGCATACTCCGAACTGCCGCGCCAGGCGGTGATGTCATGCAGCAGCGGATAGTGCACCAGGTCCGCCGGCCCGTGCAGCGGCGGCCGCCCGCGCAACAGGGCAGGCGAGCAGACCGGGAAAATCTGCTCGTCCAGCAGCGGGGTCGACAGCATGCCCGGGTAGCTGCCGTCGTTGAGGTCGATGGCCAGGTCGAAGTCCTGCGGGTGCAGCGCCTGGTTGCTGTCCTCCGCGACCAGGCGCAGCTCGATGTCCGGGTAGCGCTGCTGGAACCGCGGCAACCGCGGGGTCAGCCATTTGGCCAGAAACGACGGGATCGAACGCAGGCGCAAAGTGCCGCGGATCTCGCCGGCATCCAGGCGCAGCAGCTCGGCCTCGATGCTGCCGTAAGCCTCGGCCACGGTCTGCGCCAACCGCTGACCCTCCGCAGTCAACTCCACCCCCCGGGCCTTGCGCAGGAACAGCCGAAAGCCCAGGCGCTCCTCCAGCTGGCGCATCTGTTGGCTGACCGCACCGGGGGTAATGTGCAGCTCCTCGGCGCAGCGGGTGAACGACAGGTGTCGGGCCGCGCACGCGAATACATGCAACCACACGTACACCTGGCCGTTGAGTTGGCCCTTCATGGTTTAGTCCTGCTAAAGGCTTGTGTAGGAACTTTCGTTGGTCATCGACCCAGGAGCGCGTCAGTATCGCCCAAGTTGGCAATACCGCTCAAATTTCTCAAAGCGCCGTGGACCAGCGGTTTTTACCATCCCGGCAAGGCATTAGCATGGCTATCAGTGTTTTCGACCTTTTCAAGATTGGCATCGGCCCGTCCAGCTCCCATACCGTCGGCCCCATGCGCGCTGCGGCGACCTTCGCCCAGGCACTGCGCGAGCGTGGCCTGCTGGCACAGGTGGCCCGTGTAGAGGTGCGCCTGTACGGCTCGTTGTCGGCCACCGGGGTTGGCCACGCCACCGACCGCGCCTGCCTGCTGGGCCTGATGGGGCAATGGCCGGATCGCATCGACCCGCACAGCATCGAGCCACGCATCGACCAGTTGATGCAGGAGCAGTGCCTGATGCTCGATGGCCGCCAGCCGGTCGAATTCCAGTACAGCCGCGACATGCGCCTGCTGGACGAAAACCTGCCGTACCACCCCAACGCCATGACCCTGGAAAGCTTCGACGGGCAGGGCAGCCAGTTCAGCCAGACCTACTACTCCATCGGCGGCGGCTTCATCATCGAAGCTGCCGAGATCGATGCGCCTGCCGATGGCGCCAGCCAGGTCGAACTGCCCTACGAATTCAACAGCGGCGCCGAGCTGCTGGCCCTGTGCAAACAGCACAACTTGAGCGTCAGCCAGCTGATGATGGCCAACGAACGCGCCTGGCGCAGCGAAGCCGAGGTGCGTGAAGGCTTGCTGAAGATCTGGGCGGCCATGGGCGAGTGCGTGGCCAACGGCCTGCGCAACGAGGGCATTCTGCCGGGCGGGCTCAGGGTCAAGCGCCGCGCCGCCAAGCTGCACCGCAGCCTGCAGGAACTGGGCAAACCCAACGTGATCGGCTCGACCCTGAACGCGATGGAGTGGGTGAACCTGTTCGCCCTGGCGGTCAACGAAGAAAACGCCGCCGGCGGGCGCATGGTCACCGCGCCCACCAATGGCGCGGCGGGCATCATCCCGGCAGTGCTGCATTACTACATGAAGTTCAACCCCGAAGCCTGCGATGACGACGTGGTGGCGTTTCTGCTCGCCGCTGCTGCCGTGGGCATTTTGTGCAAGAAAAACGCTTCGATTTCCGGTGCCGAAGTGGGCTGCCAGGGCGAGGTGGGCTCGGCCTGTTCCATGGCCGCTGCGGGCCTGGCCGAAGTGCTGGGTGCCACACCGGCGCAGCTGGAAAATGCCGCCGAAATTGCCCTCGAGCACAACCTTGGCCTGACCTGCGACCCGGTCGGTGGCCTGGTGCAGGTGCCGTGCATCGAGCGCAACGCCATTGCCGCAGTCAAGGCCATCAACGCCGTGCAGATGGCGCTGCGCGGTGACGGCGAGCACTTCATTTCCCTCGACCGGGTGATCCGCACCATGCGCGACACCGGCGCCGACATGCACGCCAATTACAAGGAAACCTCCCGCGGCGGCCTGGCCGTGGCCTTCGTCGAATGCTGAAACCCCTATCGCGGGGCAAGCGCGCTCCCACGAGCCATGAGTTCCGTGGGAGCGGGCTTGCCCCGCGATAGGGCCCTCGCAACACCCGCAACAAAAACAACTACAAGGCGATATCAATGACTGATGCACACAGCACCACGACCGTTCGTGCGGATTCGGCTGCCCAGGCTGCGGCCCAAGGCTCGACCACCTGGAACCGCCACGACACCACCTGGGCCCTTGGCCTGTACGGCACAGCCATCGGTGCCGGCACCCTGTTCCTGCCGATCAACGCCGGGGTAGGCGGCTTCTGGCCGCTGCTGATTCTCGCGCTGCTGGCCTTCCCCATGACCTTCTTCGCCCACAGGGCGCTGACCCGCTTCGTGCTGTCCGGGCGCAAGGGTGGCAGCGAAGACATCACCGAAGTAGTGGAAGAGCACTTCGGCGTGGGCGCCGGCAAGCTCATCACCTTGCTGTACTTCTTCGCCATCTTTCCCATCCTGCTGGTGTACAGCGTGGCGCTGACCAACACCCTGACCAGCTTCCTCGAACACCAGTTGCACCTGAACGCGCCGCCCCGCGCCTTGCTGGCACTGCTGCTGATCTGCGGGCTGATGATCATCGTGCGCTGCGGCCAGCAACTGATCGTCAAGGCCATGAGCCTGTTGGTGTACCCCTTCGTCGCCTCGTTGCTGCTGCTGGCGGTGAGCCTGGTGCCGAACTGGAACGGCGCCTTCTTCGCCCAGGCCAGCGAAGGCTTGAGCGTCTCGAAGCTGCTTTTGACCCTTTGGCTGGCCATTCCGGTGATGGTGTTCTCGTTCAACCACTCACCGATCATCTCGGCGTTTGCCGTTGACCAGAAGCACCGCTATGGCGCCGACGCCGACCGCAAGAGCGGCCGCACCCTGGCCACCGCCCACGTGATGATGGTGCTGACGGTGATGTTCTTCTGCTTCAGTTGCGTACTCGCCCTGAGCCCGGCCGACCTGAGCGCGGCCAAGGCGCAGAACATCTCGATCCTGTCGTACCTGGCCAACCACTTCCAGACCCCGGTAATCGCCTTCGTCGCGCCACTGATCGCGCTGGTGGCCATCACCAAGTCGTTCCTCGGCCACTACATCGGTGCCAGCGAGGGCTTTCAGGGCATGATCGTCAAAAGCCTGCGCGGGCGCGGCAAAAGCTGGCCGGCCAAGCGCCTGGAGCGCGCCACGGCATTGTT
Organism: Pseudomonas xanthosomatis; assembly: GCF_019139835.1. Lineage (NCBI taxonomy): Bacteria > Pseudomonadati > Pseudomonadota > Gammaproteobacteria > Pseudomonadales > Pseudomonadaceae > Pseudomonas > Pseudomonas xanthosomatis. The sequence goes on from NZ_CP077075.1 coordinate 3,704,055, forward strand.
CATGGTGCTGACCTGCTGGGCGGTGGCGACCCTCAACCCAAGTATTCTCGGGCTGATCGAGAGCCTCGGCGGGCCGGTGATTGCCTGTTTGCTGTTCCTCATGCCGATGTACGCGGTGCACAAGGTGCCGGCGCTGCGCCAGTATTCGGGCCGGCTGTCGAATGTGTTCGTGGTACTGGTCGGGTTGATCACGCTGTCGGCGATCGCCTACAGCCTGGTTGTTTGAGCCAAAAATGAATCGCGGGGCAAGCCCGCTCCCACGCCTAAATTGCAGCGTGGGAGCGGGCTTGCCCCGCGATCGTTTTTCAGATCAGGCGCTTTCCAGGTGCTTGATCGCCGCCTTCAGGCGTTCGCCAGGCTGGCGCTGATGGACGATGTCCGGTGCCTTGCGCACCACGCCGTGCTGGTCGACCCAGTGGCCCTGGATGAAATACCGGTAAGTGGCAGTGCCCTTGTTCCAGCCATTATCCAGCAGCCCCTGCAGGTGGAAGGTCTGGGCGATCTGGCTGAGCGGGCCGCTGGGGCTGCCGTCCAGGTGCAGCACGATCGACGGCGCGCCTGTAGGGGCGAACGGCAGCTCGCTGTAGCTGCCCCACACATCGGCATGGAAGTTCACCACCGGGTAGGTGGCCTGGGAAGTGCGGGCAGTACCGGTGACTTTCTTCTGCACCACGTTCACCAGCAGGTCGAGGGTAAGTACCGGGGCGCCGAGCTGCCCGGTGCTGACGTTCAGGCGGGTATGGAAAAGACCGATGGCCATGCTGATTCTCCTTGCCTGTTCAGGCTTTTTTGGCGGCCTTGGCGGCCGGGCTCTTGGTCGATGCGATGGCTTGGTCCAGGGCCTTGCCCACGGCGCCGCTGGCCAGTTGCTTGAGCTGGGCGACATCACCGGTGGCGATGGCCGCTTCCAGGGTGGCGCTGTGCAGCTCGTGCTGCTGGTCGACACCGGCCAGTTGCTGGATGCGCTGGCCTTCCAGCACCGCCGGCACCTTCTCCAGCACCACCCAACGCTGGCTGTTGTAATAGCGGTAGTTGGTTACGCCGCGCTGCCAGTCCAGGTCCAGCAGCAGGTGCAGGTCGAACTGTTGCGCCGAGTTGGCATGTGGCCCGCCCTGGTTGCCACGGGCGGTCAGCAGGATGCGGCCTTCGCCTGGTGGCTGCACGGTGAGGTAGGTGTAGGTGCCCCACACGTCCAGGTGCAGATCCAGCGGCGGGTTGGTGGCCTGGGTGATCACCGCGGTGCCACGCACGCTGCGGTCGGGGGTGTAGACCAGCAGGTCCAGTTGCAAGCGTTGCGCGCCCGCCTGGCCGGTGGTGATCAGGTAGGACACCGGGAACAGGCCGGCAGGTGGTGGGATAAGCGCTTCAGACATGATTGCCTCCAATGCATTCGATGGATGAACGACAAATCGATACCGATGCATGCACAGGCGGGCGAAAAAGGCGGGGGAGCGGGGGAGACCGGGCGTGGATGAGGCTTGCCCGGTGCGAGCGGCTGTTGGCAGCCGGCTTGTGCAGCCATCCCTGGTACGCAGTGCCGCCTGCCTGGCAGCCCGCTTGAGTAAAGCAGGGCGGCCAGGCAGTGATGGCATTTTTACAGCATGTCCGACGAGCGGTCAGAAGCGGACTGCGTGGTCACTTTTTCGCTTTCTGTTGCAGGCTGACGAAACTGCGGCGCATGTCGCTGGCCCAGCCGTCCAGCACCGGTTTTACGTCGTTCAGGGTCAGCTTCTGGGTGTCGTTCTCCAGCTCCTTGCCGCTGCCCTTGCGCACCACCTGGGCCAGGACCTTCTGGTTGCTGCCATCGAGGAATGCCGCTTCGACGGCGATATCCACGTCCTGATCGCGCCCGCCGGCGGCGGTGTTCACCGCGGCAGCCACCAGGGCGATAGGGATCACCTCGTAGGGTTTTAGCCCTTGGGTACTGGTGGACACTGCAGTGATGGCCGGGCGTACCACGATGGTGTCCGGGCCGGGCGCCTTGACCAGCGTCAGCACGCTACCCAGCTCGCGGCGCATGGCTTCGTTGAAGTAGCGGGTGATGTCCTGCAGGGTTTGCGCCGAGATCACCTCGGTAGGTTGCGGCTTGGGGTAGAACTGGCTCGGCTCGATGAATACCTTGGTGTACTGGCTGGCCTTGATGTCCGGGTCGATCCAGCGCATTACCGGCGCACCAGAGACGCTTTCGGCCGGCTTCAGGCGGCTGTAGTCCTTGAGAAAGCCTGAGTAGTCCTTGGGGTCGACGCGGTTGCTGGAACAGGCAACCAGGGCCAGCAGGGCAGCGCACAGCAGGGTGGCGCGAGGCAGTTGCTTCATGATGGGAGGCTTCCATGAGGGGAGAGGCCAGAACAACGCTAGCAGGTGCTTGGCGGTTGGCCAGTAGTGGCTTTGGCGGGGAGTGAATTCCTACAGCAGTGGGAGAACCGGCTGGCTATTCAACTTGTCCTGACCTTGAAAAAATATGCCCTTTACGGGTATGTTTTGAGGGCTAGACAATGGATGTCTACAAGCGAAAGGATTTTGCCCGTTGGCAGATGAGCGAAAATCTACCGGATTGCATGCTTTGCCAGGCAGTAGAAGAAATGAACAGTGGCCTGGTGGATGCCAGCCTGGGCGGGCTTCTGTTCAAGAAGCGGGTTTCAACCGAGCATGGCGGCAAGCGTGGTGGGTATCGCACGCTGCTCTCGGCCAGGGTTGGTAACCGCTACGTGTTTCTGCATGGCTTCAGAAAAAGCGACAAGGCTGACATTACGCCAAGCGAGCAAAAGGCTTTGCAATTTGCAGGCAAGGTCTTTCTTGAACTGTCACCGCAGGCCTTGGCCAAGGCTCTGGGCTGCGGTGTTCTGATGGAGGTCCATTGTGACCAGCAAACTGATTGAATCCTTACGCGATGATTTGGCTGCACTCGAACAGGCAGGCGCCGTGGGCAAGATCACCCTGCGCCAGTTTGACGCGATATGCCCGGCCCCCGTGCGCCCTTTCAGCCCCGCAGACATCAAAGGCCTGCGTGAGGCCTTGAACTTCAGCCAGCCGGTTTTCGCCCTGCACCTGCATACCAGCGCGTCAACGGTGCGCAAATGGGAGCAGGGTGAAACGCAACCGGCAGGCCCTGCCTTGAAATTGCTCAACATCATTGCGGCCAAGGGCCTGCAAGCCATCCTTTGAGACGTCGCTGCGATCGTTCGATATCCGCAGCAGCAACTTTCTTGCGCTGGCTGCACCGGCCCTATTGCCGACAAGCCGGCTTCTCATAGAACAACAGATTACTCATTGATTTAGCAGGGTCCTGTGGGAGCGGGTTTACCCGCGAACACCGGCGAAGCCGGTGCCATGTAACGCGGCGCCTGCTTCGCGGCTAAAGCCCACACAGGGGCATGGCGCGTCTGCGAGACCAGTTCTCTGCGCTACAGCGCAACCCAAAGGGCTGAGTGATCTCCTGCAGTGTCTCTCGCAGGAGCAGGTTCAGCCCAACGCCTCACGCAACCGGTACCACAACATCCCCAGCGCCAGCAGCGGCGAGCGCAATGCCTTGCCGCCGGGGAAGGTCAGGTGCGGCACTGCGCCGAACACATCCAGCCCCCGGCTGTGGCCGGTGGCAATGGCCTCGGCCAGCAGCTTGGCGGTCCAGTGCGTCACGTTCAGGCCATGCCCGGAATACCCCTGGGCGTAGAACACGTTGGGGTGCTGGCTTAGCCGGCCGACCTGCGGGAAGCGGTTGGCCGTGATGCCGATCATGCCGCCCCACTGGTAGTCCAGGCGCACGCCGGCCAGTTGCGGGAACACCTTGAGCACCTTGGGCAGCATGTAGGCGCCGATGTCCTTCGGGTCGCGCCCGGAATAGTGGCAGGCGCCGCCGAACAGCAGGCGGCGGTCGGCGGTCAGGCGGTAGTAGTCCAGCCCTACCTTCTGGTCGCACAGCGCCATGTTCTGCGGGATCAAGCTGCTTGCCACGTGCTCGGGCAACGGCTCGGTGGCCACCACATAGCTGCCGGCGGGCAGCACCTTGCCGCTCAGGCGCGGCTCCAGTTCGTCGAGGTGGGCGTTGCAGCCCAGCACCAGGCTCTGCGCGCGCACCTTGCCGCGGGCGGTGTGCAGGGTCACGGTGCTGCCGTGCTCGATGCGCAGCACCGGGCTTTGCTCGAAAATGCGCACGCCCAGGCCATGGGCGGCGCGGGCTTCGCCCTGTACCAGATCGAGCGGGTGCAGGTGGCCTGAGCCCATGTCCACCAGGCCGCCGGCATATTGGTCACTGGCGACGATCTCGCGCATGCGTTCAGGGCCGACCAGGCGGGTTTCATGGCGGTAGCCCAACTCGCTGAGCTCGCGCAGCTCTTCGCTGAACGCCGCGTACTGCGCCGGGGTATTGGCCAGTTCGCAGAAGCCCCAGCGCAGGTCGCACTGAATGGCGTACTGCTCGATGCGCCGGGCCACCAGCGCTACCGAATCGATGCCGGCCTGCTTGAGGTAGCGCACCCCGTCCTGGCCAACGTGGCGGGCAAAACCCGACACGTCATGGCCAATGCCGCGGATCAGTTGGCCGCCGTTGCGCCCGCTGGCGCCCCAGCCGATGCGCCGGGCCTCCAGCAGCACCACCGACAACCCGCGCTCGGCCAGCTCCAGGGCAGCGTTGACCCCGGTCAGGCCGCCGCCGACCACGCACACATCGGCCTGCAGGTCCTGGTCGAGCGCAGGGTAGGGGGCTGCCTGGCGCGCAGACGCTGCGTAGTAGGAAGCGGTATGTTCATTCATCTGTGGCATAGCTGTGCTCGGCTCAGCGGTTGGACTTGATCTTGCTCCAGGAGCGGGTCATCACCCGCATGATCTGCGGGCTTGGGGTGCTCGAGACATACAGCTTGTCGAGCACCTCCTGGGGCGGGTAGATCTCGGGGTTGTCGACCAGCGATGCATCCATGTGCTGCTTGGCCTCAAGGTTGGCGTTGGCGTAGCCCACAGTGGCACTGACCTTGGCGATCACCTGCGGGTCGAGCAGGTAGTTGATGAAGGCCAGCGCCTGTTCGGGGTTGGCCGAGTCCTTGGGGATGGCCAGCAGGTCGAACCACAGGTTGCTGCCTTCCTTGGGGATGCTGTAGGCGATTTTCACGCCGTTGTTGGCCTCAACCGCGCGGTTGGCGGCCTGGAATACGTCGCCCGAGTAGCCAAAGGCCACGCAGATGTCGCCGTTGGCAAGGTCGGACACGTACTTGGAGGAGTGGAAGTAAGTGATATAGGGGCGCAGTTCCAGCAGGCGGGCTTCGGCCTTGGCGTAGTCGCCGGGCTTTTCGCTGCGCGGGTCCATGCCCATGTAGTTGAGTACCGCCGGGAACAGCTCGTCGGGCGAGTCCATGAACGCCACGCCGCACTGCTTGAGCTTTTTCAGGTTCTCGGGCTCGAACAGCACCGCCCAGGAGTCGACCTTGTCGATACCCAGCGCCGCCTTGACCTTCTCGACGTTGTAGCCGATGCCGTTGGTGCCCCACAGGTAGGGCGCCGCGTACTGGTTGCCCGGGTCGTTCTGCTCAAGCTGCTTGAGCAGTTTCGGGTCCAGGTGCTTCCAGTTCGGCAGCTTGCTGCGGTCCAGTGGCAAGAACGCACCGGCCTTGGCCTGGCGCGCCAGGAAGTGGTTGGAAGGTACCACTACGTCGTAGCCGGTGCGCCCGGCCAGCAGCTTGCCCTCGAGGGTTTCGTTGGAGTCGAACACGTCGTACACCACCTTGATCCCGCTGCTGGCCTGGAAGTCTGCCAGGGTGGTGTCACCGATGTAGTCGGTCCAGTTGTACACGCTCACCGTCGGCTGGGCCTGGGCGGCGGCGCCGAACAGCAGGGCCAGGGTTGCGGGGATCAGGGTTTGCTTGTGACGCATGTCGACTCCTCGTTGGAATTGTTCTTGGGCGTGGTATTAACGATGGATCGGTGAAGGGGGCGTGGGAGCGGGCTTGCCGCGCGACGGATTCTGGCCCCAATCGCGGGGCAAGCCCGCTCCCACGTTGGTACTCAGACGCTCAGCAGCAGGAACTCACGCTCCCACGAACTGATCACCCGCTTGAAGTTCTCGTGCTCGGCGCGCTTGACCGCCACATAGCCCTGCACGAACTGCTGGCCCAGGTACTGCTGCACCACCTCGCAGTCCTCCATGTGCTGCAGCGCGTCCTCGATGGTGATCGGCAGGCGCAGGTTGCGCCGCTCGTAGGCGCGGCCCTGCACCGGGGCGCTGGGCTCGATACGCTCGACCATGCCGATGTAGCCGCACAGCAGGCTGGCGGCGATGGCCAGGTAGGGGTTGGCGTCAGCGCCCGGCAGGCGGTTTTCCACGCGCATGGCCTCGGGGCTGGAGGTCGGTACGCGCAGGCCGGCAGTGCGGTTTTCTTCACCCCATTCGACGTTCACCGGCGCCGAGGTATCGGGCAGGAAGCGGCGGAACGAATTGACGTTGGGCGCGAACATCGGCAGCAGCTTGGGGATGTATTTTTGCAGGCCGCCGATGTGGTGCAGGAACAGCTCGCTCATCTGGCCGTCTTCGTTGGCGAAGATCGGCTTGCCGGTGGCGATGTCGACCACGCTCTGGTGCAGGTGCATGGCACTGCCCGGCTCGTCGGTGATCGGTTTGGCCATGAAGGTGGCGGTGACGTTGTGCTTGAGCGCCGCCTCGCGCATGGTGCGCTTGAACACGGTGATCTGGTCGGCCAGGTCCAGGGCGTCGCCGTGGCGGAAGTTGATCTCCATCTGCGCCGGGCCGTCTTCGTGGATCAGCGTGTCCAGGTCCAGGCCCTGCAGTTCGCACCAGTCGTAGACGTCTTCGAACAGCGGGTCGAATTCGTTGGCCGCATCGATGGAGAACGACTGGCGGCCACTTTCGGCACGGCCCGAGCGGCCCAGCGGCACTTGCAGCGGCAGGTCCGGGTCTTCGCAGCGCTGGGTGAGGTAAAACTCCATTTCGGGTGCGACGATCGGCTGCCAGCCCTTGTCGGCATACAGCTTGAGCACTTTCTTCAGCACGTTGCGCGGCGACAGCTCGATAGGGTTGCCGTGCTTGTCGAAGGTGTCGTGGATGACGATGGCGGTCGGTTCGATGGCCCAGGGGATCTGGTACACCGCGGTGGGGTCGGGGCGGCAGACCATGTCGATGTCGGCGGCGTCGAGCAGGCTGTAGTAGATGTCATCGTCGACGTAATCGCCGGTGACGGTCTGCAGCAGCACGCTTTCTGGCAGGCGCATGCCGCGCTCATGGAGAAATTTGGCGGTCGGGGCGATCTTGCCGCGGGCGATGCCGGTCAGGTCGCTGATCACGCATTCGACTTCGGTGATCCGGTGTTCTTTCAGCCAGGTGGACAGCTGATCGAAGGGGGCGTTCATACAGACCTCTTGGTTGGGTTGTTGTGGTGGGCGGGCACGCGGCACATTGCACGGGAGCACTTCCCACGGGTGACGCTGAGGACTATCTTGGGCGCAGCCCTGCGGGGCGATCTATCCACTTTCTTCGCAGACCAATGCACCAAAAGAGTGCAATAGGACAGCGTGTGACAACGCCCATCGCCTTGCAGGTTCAGGACTTTCGCACCACCGATGTGACCGAGCAGACCCGCGCCACCCCAGGCTGGCAGCAGCAGTACCGGCAGATGTCCCCCGGGCATTTCAACGGCCAGTTGCGTTGGTTGGAGCTGGAGGGTGTGGAGGTGTACGAAGAGCGCCTGAACACCCGGGTAGAGCAATTCTTCCGCGCGCCCAGCGGGGCCTTGGCGTTTTGCTTCGACCGCAGCGAGAACAGCCTGTACCTGCTTAACGAAGACAGCCGCAACATCTGGATCACCCCGGAGAACTACCAGGAGGTGGCGGTGGTGTTCGAGCAGCCGTTCCTTGCCAGCCACGGGCTGGATGTCGAGCGTTTGCGCGGCTTGTTCATGGTGCCTTTGACCTGCCAGCAGAACGCGCTGTTCGGCAACTGGCTGAGCGCCACCCTGACCCGCCTTGGGCAGGCCGATTGCCCTCTGGAGGGCAGGGCGCTGGCCGAGCAGTTGCTGGAGGATTGCCTGTACATACTGGACAACGCCGGCCAGCGCTTGCAGGGGGAGGCGCGGGAGCGGCGTGACGAGGAGCGGGCGATCATGCGCCGGGTCAGCGAGTGGGCCGCCGATTGCCCGGATGAAACCTTGAACCTGGTGGAGCTGGCCCGGGTGGCGGGGGTTTCGGTGCGGCAACTGCAGCAGGCGTTCAAGGGGTTCACCAACCTGCCGCCGGCGCATTGGCTGCGGTTGCGCAGGTTGAACGGGGCGCGGCGGGATTTATTGCGTGGGGCCGGGGAGGTTACCGTGGCTGAAGTGGCGATGCGGTGGTCGTTCTGGCATTTGGGGCGGTTTTCTGAAAGTTATCGGCAGTTGTTTCGGGAGTTGCCTAGTGAGACGTTGAGGCGTGGGCGTTAATTTTTTGGCCTGTTGGTTTGAATTGCCTTTAGTTGGTTTTAGTTGGTTTTGAAAGTTATATGCGCATTCATTATTTGCAGTGACGCTTATTCACCTTTCCGCCCTTACGGCGGCTTACTTTTGTCTTGTCAAAAGTAAGCAAAACCGCTCGCTCCCATCATCCGGCCCCTGCGCTGCGCTCCGGGGTACCCTCACTCCGGGCTTGCTCCGGGGGTACGCGCCGACGGGCCGTCCCTGGCCCGATCGGCGCTCGACCGGCATCCATGCCGGTCGCCCCCCTACGCAATCCCTGCGTTCGGCCTCCTGAAGTCGCGAAGTTAGTGGCGGCGCCTATGAGTACGCAGCTCGGTCGCTAGTTGCCACCGTGGGAACTCAGGATTTAATCGCGGGGCAAGCCCGCTCCCACGCCAGAAGTTGGTGCGCACAACTAGCGTGGGAGCGGGCTTGCCCGCGATTGCATCAGAACAAACAACATATCAATAACAATTAAACCAACATCCCAGCTCTTGATCTGGCTCTTGATCTTGCTTCTAAGCGCGCGATACCCCAGGCAACACAAATCGCGACTTCAGGAGGCCGAGCGTAGGGATTGCGTAGGAGGGCGACCGGCATGGATGCCGGTCGAGCGCCGATCGGGCCAGGGACGGCCCGTCGGCGCGTCCCTCCGGAGCAAGCCCGGAGCGAGGGAACCCCCGAAGCGCAGCGTAGGGGGCCGGATGATGGGAGCAGGGATTTTTTGGTGACTTTTTGATCCCTCAAAAAGTTACCCGCCGTAAGGGCGGAAAGGTGACGAAAAGCGCGCATTGTCAACGAATGCGCATACATCTCCCAAAGCAATCACCCTAAAACACCAAGCCAAACCCCAAACCCCAAACCCGAACCAAAACCCTTAGCCCCCAAATACCCCCCACTCCCCACCTTTAGCGCCACCGGTCCGCCAACCCCACAAAAAACCGAATCCCCCCAGCCCCCCGCACTCCCAACCATGTACGGACCTAAACCGTACATTCCCAAAGCCAATCGAGGTTTGAAGACCATGGCCAACAAAGAGAACAGCAATATGGGCAACCAGGGCAGTTCGAAAAATCCTGGTAACTTCGCCAACGACCGCGAAAAAGCCTCCGAGGCCGGCCGCAAAGGTGGCCAGCAAAGCCCCGGCAGCAGCCAGCGCCCCTCCACCGAGTCCGGCCGTAAAGGCGGTCGCTCGTAAGTGAGCCCATGCGGTGCCGGGCTTGCTTGCCCGGCACCGCGCAGGAGGCAAACCATGCGTATCACCCCATTGCTGTGCCTGCTGGGCAGCCTGAGCCTGCTCAGCGGGTGCTTCGACCGCGACAACGACCACCCAGCCAAAGACGCCGACCCCAGCAAACCCTCGCTGCAAATGCAGCAACCCGACACACCCACCACCGAGCCAGCGCCACAAACCAAGCCGCAAAACCCATAAAGAGCGAGGGGCCCGGCATGACCGTTATCAGCCGCGACGACGTCGCCGAGAAAACGCTGCAAGCGCGCTACCAGGCATTGCTCGACGGCCGCCCGGGCGATACCCAGGCCTGGCTGGGCGAGCAGTTGCACCAAGCCGCGCAGTTGAACGACGACCTGCCCGACGACCCCGTCCAGTTACCCGCCTGGGCCGCTGCAAATGCCGCCCAGGTCGCCCAGGCCCACAAGCACTACCTCGAACAACGCCGCCTGGGCGCGCCCCGGCGCTATTTCGCCAACCGCGCCCAGGCGCTTTGGTTTCTGCAGCAGGTAGCCCCCACCAAGGCCGTTGACGGCGCCTGGCTACATGGCACCTTGCGCCACTGGCGCGACCCGCGTTATCACGGCCTGATCCGCACCTACCTCGAAGAGCTCGGCGACGGCGACCCGCGCAGCAACCACGTGCTGATCTACCAGCGCCTGCTCAGCCGCCTGGGCTGCCTGCAAGGCCTGCCGCTGGCAGATGCCAGTTACCTGCAAGGCACCGTGCAACTGGCCCTGGGCCAGGCCGGTGACGCGTTGCTGCCTGAGGTCATCGGCTACAACCTGGGCTACGAGCAACCGCCGCTGCACCTGCTGATCACCACCCACGAACTGGCCGAACTGGGCATCGATGCCCATTACTTCCAGCTTCACGTCACCATCGACAACGCCGCCAGCGGCCACGCCCGGCGCTCGCTGGAGGCCTTCGCGCAACTGCAGGGCAGTGCTGCGTTCTACCGCCGGGTACGCAACGGCTACCGCCTGAACGACCTGGGCGTGGATACACCAACGCTGATCGCCAGCTTCGACCTCGAAGGCGAACTGCTGGCGGCCTTGGAGCGCAAGCGCGTCTTCGGCCAGTTCATGCACGCCGACCGCTGCCGCCTGCAAGGCCGCACCGTCAACCAGTGGCTGGCCGCGCCCGGAGGCATGCCCGCGTTCCTCAAGGCGCTGCAGGGCAACGGCTGGATCGTGCGCAACCAGGCCCCGAGCCTGAGCCGCTTCTGGGGCCTGATCGAAGGCCCGACGGCGGCGATGTTCGGCGTGTTCAGCGCCTACGAAAAACAGCTCTGGCACGACTGGATCGCCGGCGACTGGCAAGGCGACCCGGTGCGCCGGGTGTTGCCTGGGCAATGGGAGAACGAGCTGGCGTTCGCCGCCGAGGCCGAACCTGCGCTGCCCGAAACCGATATCACCGGCCTGATTGGCGCCATGGCCGGCAACCACCATGCCGAACCGCAAGGCCTGCGTGCCACCCGCGCCTACGCGCGGGCCACCGGCCTTGCCCAGGGAGGGCCCTGCTGATGCTGCTCGACCACAACCAGGCCGAGGCCGATGCGGCCCTGTTGCAACTGGGCCGGCGCCTGCGCGATGACGGCTACCGCTTCACCTGCGTGACCCCGGCCACTCACGCCAGGGTCAATGCCAGGCATGAGGCCCGGCGCGCCGGCAACCTGCGCGATGTGTTCGGCTGGAGCCGGCCGTTCGCGCCCGAGCTGATCAGTGCCGACGAGTTGCAGCAACTGCATACCGCTGGCGTGTTGCAAGCCGACGGCCAGCTGCTGCGCAGTACGGTGCGCTGGTCGAGCCTGGACGACCTGTTGCTGGTGCACTCTGCCTGGCCCACCGACAGCCAGGACGCGGTGTTCTTCGGCCCCGACAGCTACCGCTTCGCCCAGGTGATCCACGACCATCTGCAACGCAGCCCCAAGCGCGTGCAGCACGCAGTCGACATTGGCTGCGGCAGCGGCGTCGGTGCCTTGCTGATTGCCCGCGCCGCCCGGCACGCGCAGGTCAGCGCGGTGGACATCAACCCGCAGGCCTTACGCTTTACCGCCATCAATGCCGCCCTGGCCGGGGTGGCCAACCTGTCGGTGGAGCCCAGCGACCTGCTCGACGGCCTCAGCGGAACCTTCGATTTGATCGTCGCCAACCCGCCGTACATGCTCGATGCCGGCCGGCGCGCCTACCGTCACGGCGGCGGCAGCCTGGGCGCCGAGCTTTCACTGCGCATCGTCGAGCAGGCCCGTGAGCGCCTGGCCCCCGGCGGTACCTTGTTGCTGTACACCGGAGTGGCCATGCTCGAGGGCCGTGACGCATTGCTCGAAGCCATCCGCCTGCGCCTGGCCGGGCCGGCGTTCAGCTGGAGCTACAAGGAGGTGGACCCGGACGTGTTCGGCGAGCAACTGCTCGAACCCGGCTACGAACAGGTGGAGCGCATCGCCGCCGTCGCCCTGACCGTTACCCGCAATGGCTGACGCCTGCACCTTCGGCATCGAGGAGGAGTACCTGCTGGTCGACCTGGCCAGCGGCCGGGTGCTGGCCACGCCCTCGGCGGCGATCGACCGGCGTTGCCGCGAAGTGCTGGGTAACTGCCTGGCCGAAGAAATGTTCCGCAGCCAGATCGAAATCGCCTCGCCAGTGTTCGATAACCTGCACCAGGCCCGAGGTTTTTTCCGCGCAAGCCGCCAGCGCCTGAACCAGGCACTGGCCGAGGAGGGCGCCGGGCTTTACTGCGCCGCCAGCCACCCCAGTGCGCAGTGGCTGCGCCAGCATGCCCGACAAACCGCGCATTACCGCCAGGTGTTCGACGATTACCAGCTTGTGGCGCGGCGCAGCCTGCTCAATGGCCTGCATGTGCATGTGGGCGTACCTCCCGGCTGCGACCGCATGCAACTGATCAACCGCCTGTTGTACTGGCTGCCGCTGCTACTGGTGCTCAGCACCTCCTCACCCCTGTGGGGCGGCGAGGCCACCGGCTATATGAGTTACCGCAGGGTGGTGTGTGGCGAGTGGCCGCACATGGGCCTGCCCGAGCCGCTGGCTGACTGGGGCGCCTACCAGCGCTACCGGGCGTTGCTGCAACGCACCGGCGCCCTGGCCGAAGACGGTGCGTTCTGGTGGGCGATCCGCCCGTCGATGCGCTTGCCCACCGTGGAGCTGCGCATCTGCGATGGCTGCCCGCGGCTGGAGGACGGCCTGGCGATTGCCGGGTTGTTTCGCCATCTCGTTGAGCAGCTGATTCAACGCCGGCATGGCGGCATGCCGGTCAGCCGCGAACTGCGCTGGCTCACCCAGGAGAACTACTGGCGTGCTTGCCGCCATGGGCGCCACGGCACCTACATCGGCATGCACGACCAGCAACCGGTCAGTGCCGCAGGCTGGCTGGCCCAGTTGCAGGCGCAACTGCCCCCCGACACCGTCGATGCCGAGTGCGCCTTCAACCATGCCGCGCAGGTACTGCATGAAGGCACCAGTGCCGATCGGCAAATGGCTGCATTGGCGCTGGCCCGCGACCAGGGCCAGGACGCACGCCAAGCCATGAGCGAGGTCACTGCCAAGGTCATGGCCGAAACCTGACGCCGTGGGAGCGGGCTTGCCCCGCGATAGCGGCGCACCGCCGCGCCCACAGAGTTCCGCAACCTGAACAGGAGCATTCCCAATGCCCGCTAAACCACAGGACCAGTTCACTCTACAGAACCCGCTCACCCAGTACCCGCACCCGCCGTTCCCCGCGCAGGGCCAGGCCGCCCCGGGCCTGGATGCCGAAATGCGGCCCAAGCCCGACCATGGCGAGCACACCTACAAGGGCTTCGGCCGCCTGGCAGGCCGCCGCGCACTCATTACCGGCGCCGACTCCGGCATTGGCCGGGCCACGGCCATCGCCTTCGCCCGCGAGGGCGCCGATATCGCGCTCAACTACCTGCCCACCGAAGAAGCCGACGCCCGCGAAGTGGTGGCGCTGATCACGGCCGAAGGGCGCAAGGCGGTGGCCATCCCCGGCGACCTCAAGGACCCGCGCTTTTGCAGCGAGCTGGTCGACCAGGCCTACGAACAGCTGGGCGGCCTGGACATTCTGGTCAACGTCGCCGGCAAGCAGGAGGCGCGCAAGGACATCGGCCAGATCACCCACGCGCAGTTCGACCACACCCTGAAGACCAACGTCTACGCATTGTTCTGGCTGTGCCAGGCCGCAGTGCCGCTGATGCCGGCCGGGGCGAGCATCATCAACACTGCCTCGATCCAGTCGTACCAGCCCTCGGCCACCTTGCTCGACTACGCCACCACCAAGGCCGCCATCGTCGCCTTCACCAAAGCGCTGGCCAAGCAGGTGATCGAGCGCGGCATCCGGGTCAATGCGGTGGCCCCCGGGCCGATCTGGACCGTGCTGCAGCCCAGCGGCGGCCAGCCGCCGGAGAAGATCCCCGAGTTCGGTGCGCAAACGCCGATGAAACGCCCCGGCCAGCCGGCCGAATGCGCGCCGCTGTACGTGCTGCTGGCCAGCCAGGAATCGAGCTACATCACCGGTGAAGTGTTCGGCGTGACCGGCGGCAACCCGTTGCCGTAGGCGCAAGCCGATCAAACCTTCGTGGTGCTGCGCAGTCACTCAGAGTAAGTGCCCCGTTTTCGCGGGGCCAAGGAGGTGGCTGATGAAACTTGTCTGCCTGCTGCGTGGTTGCCAGTGGCGCGCCATGCCTGTCGGTGAAATTGCCGGGTTGCAATGCCAGTGCTGCGAACGTTGCGGCACCTGGCGCTACAGCGAGCCCGGCCAGCCGTTCGATGAATAGGAGGTACCAGGCATGGCCCGGGCCATCTGGAAGGGCGCGATCAGCTTCGGCCTCGTGCATATCCCCGTGTCGCTCAATACCGCGGTGCGCAGCGAGCGTATAGATTTTGACTGGCTCGACAAGCGCAGCATGGAGCCGGTGGGCTACAAGCGGGTGAACAAGGTCACCGGCAAGGACATCGACAAGGACAACATCGTCAAGGGCGTGGCGCTGGAGAAGGGCCGCTACGTGGTGATCAGCGAGGAGGAGATCCGCAAGGCCCGCCCGGAAGCGACCCAGACCATCGATATTTTCTCCTTCGTCGAGGCCGGGGAGATTCCGCTGCAGCAATTCGACACCCCGTACTACTTAACACCCGACAAACGTGGCGGCAAGGTGTACGCCTTGCTGCGCGAAACCCTGGAGAAGACCGGCAAGGTAGCCTTGGCCACCGTGGTGCTGCATACCCGCCAGCACCTAGCGCTGCTGCGCCCGCTGGAAGATGCGCTGGTATTGATTACCTTGCGTTGGCCAGATGAAGTGCGCGGCATCGACAGCCTGGAGCTGGACAACAGCGTCACCGCTGCCAAGGTCGATAAACGCGAGCTGGACATGGCCAAGCGCCTGGTGGAGGACATGAGCGGGCCGTGGGCGCCGGATGAGTACCACGACGCGTTTCGCCAGACCATCATGGATCTGGTGCAAGAGAAGGCGAGCAAGGGCAAGGTCGCCGCGGTGGCCAAAGCCGAGGGCGCCGAAGCAGGCAAGGGCGCGGATATTCTCGACCTTACCGAGCTGCTCAAGCGCAGCCTTGGCGGCAAGAAGCCAGCCAAGAAGCCGCGCAAGGCTTCATGACCTTCAGGCCTGAGCTGAACCTGCAGGAGCCGGCAAGCCGGCTCTCATAG
The DNA here is from genome assembly GCF_019139835.1 of Pseudomonas xanthosomatis. Classification (NCBI taxonomy): domain Bacteria; kingdom Pseudomonadati; phylum Pseudomonadota; class Gammaproteobacteria; order Pseudomonadales; family Pseudomonadaceae; genus Pseudomonas; species Pseudomonas xanthosomatis. Next base: position 3,719,385 of record NZ_CP077075.1, read on the forward strand.
AACAAACTACAACTCATTGATTTAACACGGTCTCTGTGGGAAGCGGCCTTGCCGGGGCGCCGTCCGGTCGAGATGGGGCGCGAAGCGGCCCCAAGGCCTCAGCCTCATGCAAAATTGCAGGGGCTGCTGCGCAGCCCATCGCGACACAAGGCCGCTTCCCACAAGGGCCGCAGTACATCTGTGAGACTAGTTCTCTGCGCGACCGCGCAGCCCCGAGGGCTGGGTGATCTCCTACAGGGGTTAGTTACCGGGGTTATTGGCTGGTCAGCAAACCGCGCAGGTAATCGCCGAATCCCTCTGGTGCCCGGCTGTCGGCTCGGCTGCTGGTGGCCACACTGTGCCGGGCGGTCCACACGATCTGCGCACCGATGGCCTCCAGGGCCAGCACCAATTGCACATCTTCATGGGCCGGCAGCGGCTGAAACCCGCCCACCTTGGCGTAGGCCTGGGCACACACGCCCAGATTGGCGCCGTGGATATGCCGGTGGCCCTCATCGGCGTGGTAGCGGCTGCGGTAAAGCTTGCGCAGCGCCGCGTTTTGCCAGGGCTGCCAACGCTCGATATGTACCGTGCCGCACACCGCATCGGCCTGCCATTGCAGCTGCGACACCAACCAGTGCGCCGGCACCTGGCTGTCGGCATCGGTGAACGCCAGCCAGCAGGCGCCGCGCTCGAGCATCCAGGCCGCGCCCGCCCGGCGGGCGATGCCGACGTTGCCGGCGTCAAGTTCCAGGGTATGCACGCCGTGGCGGCGGGCAATGGCGGCACTGGCGTCGTGGCAACGGTCGAGCACCACCACGACCTCGACCGCAAGGCCTGCAGCCTGCGCCACCTGGGCCGCCGCCTTGACCGCCTTGAGGCAATACCCAAGGCGCCGGGCTTCGTTATGCGCAGGGATCACCACGGCGATCATAGGCAGGTCTCGTCCAGGTCGACCACGCTGGGCTGGCATGACCAATATTCCAGTACGAAGTCGGCCTCCTCATGGCGCAACTGCGGGTATAGCGCCAGCCGATCAGCCAGCAGCGCGTGCACCTCGCGACCGTCCTGCGGGCAGCCGGCAATCGGATGGCGCCAGTGGCAAGCCAGCAGGCCGCCGTCGTAGCTGAGGCTGTGCACCGCTTGCTCGATCACCTGCAGCCAGTCGGTCGGGGCCAGGTAGTAGCCGATTTCACTGAGCACGATCAGGTCGAACTGGCCGCCCGGCCAGTCACCGGGCAGGTGTGCCTGCTCGACGCTGGCGTGGGGGATGCCGGCCAGCCGTTGACGGGCCAGGGCCACGGCGGTGGCGTCGATGTCCTGGCACAGCAGGTTGGCGCACCGCTCGGCCAGCAGCGCGCTGAGCTCGCCGTTGCCACAGGCCGGCTCGAACACCCGGGCGTAGCACTGGCGCGGCAGGGCGGCCATCACCAGCTCGCGCTTGCGCCGTTCGTACCAGCGGGTACGGAAGGCCCAGGGGTCGTCACTGCCCGCGTACAAGTCGGCGAAGTAGCGTGCATCGAGGCTCATGGGCGGCTCCATTTACAAAAACAACAGTTCGAAGGGCTGCAGCAGGCATTCCTGCAGGCGGGCCGGCAGCACCGGCGGACGTTCGCCGTCGGCTTGCAGCTGGCTGGTGTACGCGGCCAGCGCCGCACGCTTGCGCGCCAGGCGCGTTTCGTCCAGTTGCACGCGGTGGGCGCGGGGCCAGGGCAGGCGCGGGTCGTCGGGCTCGGCCCAGTGCCAGGCCCATACCGGCGCTTCGGCCAGTTGCGCCTTGCGCGCCAAAGCCGCTTGGGCGCAGGCGCGGCCAACCGCCTCGTGGTCGCAATGGCCATCGTCGCGCCAGGTGCACAGCAGCAGGTCGTCGGGCTGCAACAGCTGGTTGAGGTGGTTGAGCAAAAAGGCCTCGTCCCGGGGCAGGCCGCCGTCCTTGAGGTTGAGCCGGCGCCAGTCCAGGCGGGTCAGGTCCAGGTCGAGCTGCTGCAGCGCGTGGCGGCTCTCCAGCGGGCGCTGGCGGCGCAGGCGGTGCTCGCTCCAGCTGGCCGAGCCCGGGTGGCTGCCTTCGCCGTCGGTGGCGCTGATCAGCACCAGGTCCTGCTCGCGGCCGTGAAAACCGGCCAGCAGGCCGCCAGCCATCAGCACCTCGTCGTCCGGGTGCGGGGCCACCAGCACCAGGCGCCGGCCCGGCGGGCACAGCTGTTCAGGGTTCAGCCAGGTGGCGCGAGCCAGGTGCGCCGAGTGTTGCCAGGCGCTCCATGGCGTGCCCTGGCTGGCGTTGATCAGGTTGTCGCTCATAGTTGCCAGCCCCCCGCAGGCAAGGTGGATGATTGCCGGCCAAGTTCGGCCAGGTCGCGCTCGGCGTGGCTCTGGCGCAGGTACACCGGCAGGTCGGCGGCCAGCCGGGCAAAATGGCTGCTGCGACAATACGGCGTGGCGCCCAGGGCATGGCCGACGTGCTGGATGGTCTGCTCGACGGCATGCTCCACCTGGGCCCGGGTGCGGCGTACCTCGAAGCTGGCATCGGCGCCAGGGTTGCGGTCAATCCACCCGGCACATTCGCGCAGCGCCGCCCGGGCGCCGTAAAGCGCAGCGTCCACCGCGCCCAGGTGGGCGTCGGCGTGCGGGTCGGGCCGGGGCTTGCGGCAGTGTTCGCGCAGGTAGTCGGCCAGCGCCTCGGCGGCGCCGTACCAGCAGGCGGCAATGCCCGCGCCGCCGTGCCAGAAGCCCGGGCGCGCCAGGTATTGGCCGGGGCTGCCGATGGCCAGGCCCTCGCTGTTGTCGAATTCGATCTCGACGCTGCAGGTGGTAGCCATGCCCACCGCCTGCCAATGGTCAGCCTGGATGCGCTGGCTGGGGTGCGACAGCTCGATGGCCACCAGTTGTTGCTGGTCGCCGTCCCAGGCGGTAACCAGCGCGCGGTCGATTTGCAGCGCGCCGGAACACCAGCCTTTGCGGCCTTGCAGGCGTACCCGCTCGCCTTCACGCGCCACTACTTGCACCCGTGCATCGGGGGGCTCGGCCGCCCACACGCCCCACAGGCCGTCGCCGGCGTGGTGGGCGGCGCCGCACTCGGCGAGTATCGCCAAGGCGTCGGTGTGGCCTTCGTACAGCTTGGCCAGTGCCAGGTCGCAGCCGGCTACCCGGGCCAGGGTCTGCCAGCGTTGCAGGGTATGGCCTTGGCCGGGCAGCGGCAGCAGGTCGAGGTGGTCGGCCTGCATTGCCTGTAACAGCTCCGGCAAGCGGGTATCCAGATTAAGCGCCTGCGGCCGGCTGCCGAAGCGCCGCAGCAGGCGGTCGAGGTGTGACAGGTCGAAGTCCTGGATAATGCTCATTGGCCCAGCCCCAGTTGCTTGCGCATGCGCGCGGTGATCGACTGGCGCACCTTGCCCATCGCCGCCCAGGGGTCATCCACCTCGCTCAGGCGCTCGTGCAGGTTGCCGATATGCCATTGGTTGGCGCCCTTGAGCTGGCCCAGCTCCTCGCGCCAGATAGGCACCGACACCGGCAGGCCGTCGCGGGCGCGCAGCGAATAGGCCGCCACGGTGGTGGCGCCCTTGCCGTTGCGCAAGTAGTCGATGAAGATCCGCCCGACCCGGTTCTTCGGCCCCGATACCGCGCTCAGGCGATCGGGGAACAGCCCGGCCAGGTGCTGCACGATGGCGTGGCTGAAGTCTTTCACCTCGTCCCAGCTGGCACGCCGGGTCAGCGGCACCACCAGGTGCATGCCCTTGCCGCCGCTGGTCTTGAGGAACACCTGCAGGCCCAGTTCGTCGAGCAGGGTGAGGGTCAATTGCGTTGCTTCGAGCATGGCCTTCCAGGGCAGTGCCGGGTCCGGGTCAAGGTCGAGGATTAAACGGTCCGGGCGCTCGAAGTCTTTGTCGGTGGCGTTCCAGGTGTGCAGCTCAAGCATGTTCATCTGCACCGCACCCAGCAGGCTTTGCGGCTTGTTCAACACCATCGCCGCTTGGCCGGCCTGGGCCTTGGTGTAGGTGATCACGCCTGGGATATGCAACTGCCCGGCGTTTTTCTGGAAAAACAGCTCGCCAGCCAGGCCGTCCGGGGCGCGTACCAGAGCAACGGGGCGGTTTTTAAGCTGCGGTAGCAGGTGTTGCGTTATCTGGGCGTAGTACTCGGCCACCTGGCGTTTGGTGGTACCACTGGTGGCGTCGATCACCCGGTCCGGGTGCGTCAGGTGCAGGTCGCCCAGGGGCTTGTCGGCTTGCCTGGCGGGCATGGCACGCTCCAAATCGATGGCGGTGGCGGGTTTGTCGTCGCGCAGGCCATGAAATACCGAATGGCGCACCACACCTTCACGGGTCATTTGCGCATAGGCCACTTCGGCCAGCAGCTGCGGCTTGAGCCAATGCACGCCACGGGCTTCGCTGCCGGTGGGCGGGTTGGCCAGTTGCGGCTTGCTGCAGTGCAGAGGCTTGAGCCGGGCGTGAATGCTGGCCAGGGTGGTGGCGCTGAAACCCGTGCCGACCTTGCCGGCATAACGCAACTGGCCGGTGTCGGGGTCATGCAGGGCCAGCAGCAGGGCGCCGAAGGCGTTGCGGCTGCCCTTGGGCTCGGTGTAGCCGACGATCACGAATTCCTGGCGCTGCTTGCACTTGAGTTTGACCCAGTCAGCGCTGCGTCGGCCGCTGTAGGTGCTGCCAAGGCGCTTGCCGATCAGCCCTTCGAGCCCCAGCCGGCAGGCGCTGGCAAGCAGGGCGTCCACAGGTTGGTCGAAGGCTTCGGAAAACCGCAAGACCTCGCCGTCGTGGTGTGCAAGCAGTTGCTCCAGGGCCTGGCGGCGGTCTTCCAGGGGCAGGGCGCGCAGGTCTTTGCCGCCGAGGCAGGGCAGGTCGAACAGGTAGTAGACGATGCGTTCGTCCTGCTCGCTATCGAAGGCGTTTTGCAGGGCCTGGAAGTCGGCCACGCCATTATCGCCGAGCACTACCATTTCGCCGTCCAGCCATGCCGAGCCCAAGCCCAGGGCCTTGAGCGCAGCCACCTGGCGCGGCATTTTTGCGCTCCAGTCGTGGCCGTTGCGGGTGAACAGGCGCACATCGGCACCGTCGATGCGGGCCAGGATGCGGTAACCGTCGAACTTGACCTCGTAGCGCCACTCGCCGTCGGGGGCCGAGTCCACCAGGGTGGCCAGTTGCGGTTCGAGCCGCGCGGGCAGGGCGGCCTTGCCGGCGCTGCGCTGGGGTGTGGCGGGCTTGGCGGTTTTGCGTGGCACCAGGGTGCGCTCGCTGAGCACGCTTTCCGGGCGCGCCTCGAGGATGCTGTAGTCGGCCTCGCTGCGTGCTTCGCCATCGTTGGACTTGACCAGCATCCACTGCTCCTTCTTGCCGGCCAGGTGGGTGCGGAACAGGTTCCAGATACCACTGAGCTTTTCACCCTGCAGGCGAAAGCGCAGCTTGCCCTTCAGGTAGGCGGCGTGCGGGTCGCCTTCGGGCTCCCAGATGCCACGGTCCCACACGATTACATCGCCGGCGCCGTAATGGCCCTCGGGGATATGGCCCTCGAAGTTTGCATAGTCCAGCGGGTGGTCCTCCACGTGCACCGCCAGGCGGCGCACCTTGGGGTCCAGCGACGGGCCCTTGGGGATGGCCCAGCTTTTCAGGGTACCGTCCAGCTCGAGGCGAAAGTCGTAGTGCAGGTGGCTGGCGTCGTGCTTCTGAATGCAGAACTGCAAAGCATGCGCAGCACCCGCCCGGCTGCGCTTGCCGGCAGGTTCGGGGGTGGCGTTGAAGTCGCGTTTGCGCAGGTATTCCTCAAGCGGCTTGGCCATGACCGGCTCCCTTGTGTGCCTTGAATTGGGAGGCGGCGGGGGCGGGCAGAGTTCAAAAAAGCTGGGCGGCAAAAAACTCTGAATCATTGCCCTGCGCCGGCAGTCGACCGTATGAACCCCCTTGATGGAGAACCGCCATGGCGCAGCCAGACGAGCCAAGAACCCCGACCGAGATCGATGACACCGAGGACCGCATGGGCAGCGTGCACGAACTGGATTTCAGCGAACGCCGCGACGAGCGTCAGGGGCGCATCGGTGACGAGCGCCCGGCCCGCGAAGTGGCCGAGGAGTACCCCGCCCGGCGCGTGGCCGAAAGCGGCATGACCGGCGGCGAAGCCTTGAGCGACAGCCTGCACGAGGACAACGTCACCCTGGATGACCTGAGCCCCGACACGCTGTTCGACGAAACCGGCGCCCGCGACCCGGACGAGCCGGGCGACGGTGGGGGGCCGGCGGACAAAAGCCTGCGCCATGTGGATGCCGACGAGATTGGCGGCGGCATTGGCCTGGACGAGGCGGAGCTGGCCCGTTCGGCGCCGCTGGACGGTGAACCGTGGACCGACCAGGTGGTTGATGAGGATGGGCAAAAGCCCTGATCTGTAGGAGATCACCCAGCCCTTCGGGCTGCACTGTCGCGCAGAGAACTCGCGGCCCCTGTGGGAGCGGGCTTGCCCGCGAAGCAGGCGACTCGGTGTCTGGCACCGGCTTCGCCGGTGTTCGCGGGCAAGCCCGCTCCCACAGGATTGTGGAAAGCCTAAATTTGACGCTGTATTTGGGTGGCCCCTATCGCCGGCAAGCTCGTAGGGCTGGGTAATCTCCTACAGGTAATGCACAAGCCTTATGGTGGTGTGATCCCTGTGGGAGCGGCTTCAGCCGCGAACACTTGCGCAGCAGGTGCCAGCTACCGCAACACCTGCGTGTTGGCTTTCAGCGCAGCGCCTCGATCAACGCCTGCTTGCGCATGCTCGAACGCCCGGCAATCTCGCGCTTGCGCGCCAGGCCCATCAGCTCGGCCTTGGTCATGTCCTCCAACCGCTGCTCTGGGCGCAACTCGCCATGCTTGCTCGCAACCGCTTGCCTTGCCGACGACGACCTCGACCTGGCCTTGGCCGCCGGGCTTTTCTGCTGCCCTGAGCCACCACTGCGCTCACCGCCGCCGGATTGCTTGTTAACCGTGGCCCAAGCCCGCGCTTCGGCTTCGTCCTTGGGCACGCCCTTGGCCTCGTAGCTTTGCTCGATATGCTCGGCCTTGCGCTTTTGCTTGTCGGTGTATTTGCCTTTATCGCCACGGGGCATGGTCAACCTCCTTGCCGTTGCGGTTTGCGCAGGTGCCGGGCGCGTTGCTCGAGCACCAGGTAAGTGATCACCGCCAGTACCAGCGGGATCAGGTAGTACAGCGTGCGGTAGCCCAACAGTGCCGCCACCAGGGTGCCCTGGCCGAGCTGGCCGTGCAGCAGGGCAAGGAATACCGTTTCCAGCACGCCAAGCCCGGCAGGGATGTGCGCCACCACACCAGCCACGCAACTGATCAGCAGCACGCCCAGGGTTTGCGGGTAGGCCAGATCGCCCGGCAGCAACCAGTGGATCAATGCCGCCATCAGCGCCCAGTTGCTGGCGCCCAACGCCACCTGGCACAGCGCCAGTCGCAGCGTGGGCAGGGTGAGCTCATGACCGCGTAGCTGCCAGGTGCGTTTCTTGGCGAAGGCACAGGCCAGCAGGTAACCCAAGGCCACCGCCACCATCAGCACGCCGACCAGGCGTAACCCGCTGGCGCCCAGGGTCCAGCTGTCAGGCAGCTTGACGTAGCCCAGGGCGAACACGCTGCCGGCCAGCAACAAGTAGCCCATCCAGTTGGTCAACAGGCCCAGGGTGAGAATGCGGGTGATGGTGGCGGTGTCCAGCCCCAGGCGGCTGTACAGCCGGTAGCGCAGGGCCACGCCGCCCACCCAGGTGGTAAAGTTGAGGTTGAAGGCGTAGCAGACGAACGCCACCGGCAGCACCTGGCGCGCCGGCAGGTGGTGGCCGGTGTAGGCCCGGGCCAGCAGGTCGTAGCTGGCGAACACCAGATAGCTGGCCAGGGCCAACAGCAGGCCGATCATCAGCGTGGATGGCTTGTAGGCCAGCAGCGACTGGCGCACCTCGTTCCAGTCAAGGTTGCGCGCCAGCATGAACAACAGCGCCGGCACCAGCACAATGAACAGCAGCGTCAGCAGGCGCTTGCCCCAGGTTTGCCAGCGTGGTTTGGCCATCAGTTGTTGCCCCCGTGGCAGTCGGCCTGGGCCTGGACTTGCGGTTGCACTGAGGTAAGGCGCTGGCGGTGGGCCGGGAACCAGCCGGCGATGCGTGGAAAGTACCGAGTGATGTGGAAGCCCATGAAGATCAGCGGCGCCCGCCACCAGTAACCACGAATCATCCGCTCCAGGGTGACGGCCTTGCAGTGCTGTGCGGCCAGTTCGCTCAAGTGCTCGTGCAGCAGCTGGTTGAACGCGCGGTCGCGGATCAGCAGGTTGGCTTCCAGGTTGAACGACAGGCTCAGCGGGTCGAGGTTGCTCGAGCCCACCGTCGACCAGCTGTCATCCACCAGCGCCACCTTACCGTGCAGCGGGCGCTGGCAGTATTCGTAGATGCGCACCTGGTCGCGCAGCAGGTAGTTGTAGAGCAGCCGCGACAGCGCGCGGACCCAGCGCATGTCCGGCTGGCCCTGCAGAATCAGCGTCACCTGCACGCCGCGCCGGGCGGCATTGCGCAACTCGCGTAGCAGGCGGTAGCCGGGGAAGAAGTAGGCATTGGCCACCACGATGCGCTGGCGCGCCTGGCGGAACGCTTGCAGGTACTGCACTTCGATGTCGGTGCGGTGCCGGCGGTTGTCGCGCTCCACCAGCGCGGCTTCGACACTGCCGACGCGGGCGTCGGGCGCCTGCACCTGGCTGGGGCCGTCCAGCACCTGCGCCATCAAGCGCCGGCTTGAGGCATGCACCTGCGCCACCACCGGCCCGCGCACCTCCACGGCATAGTCCTGTTTGGCCTGGGGGCCGAAGTCGCCCAGGTGGTCGGCGCTGTAGTTGATGCCGCCAATGAATGCACATTCTGCGTCGATCACCACAACCTTGCGGTGCAGGCGGTGGAACAGGTTGGTGCGCATGCCGGCCACCAAGGGTTGCGGGTCGAAGGCATGAAAGCGCACGCCGGCCTCGGTGAGCGAGGCGATGTAAGCCTGCGGCAGTGCGGCGGTGCCGTAACCGTCCACCGCCACTTCCACCCGCACGCCGCGGCGGGCGGCGTCCACCAGCACCTGGCGCAGGCGTTCACCGACCTTGTCGTCGTAGATGATGAAGGTTTCCAGCAGGATCTCTTCGCGGGCCTGCGCCATGGCCTCGAATACCCGCGGGTAGTACTGCTCGCCGTTGATCAGCAACTGCACCTGGTTGCCGCCTTGCCAGTCGGGTTTCACAGGGACACCTCCGCCACCAGGGGGACATGGTCGGACAAGTGCGACCAGGGGTAATTGGACAGTACCTGGGCACTGCTGGCCTGGGCGTTGTGCAGGTAGATGCGGTCCAGGCGCAACAGCGGCAGGCGTGCCGGGAAGCTGCGTGCGGGGCTGCCGAAAGCCTCCACCAGGCGCTCACCGAGCACGGCATCGGCCTTAAGGCGCCAGTCGTTGAAGTCGCCGGCGACGATCACCGGGGCCTGCGGCGGCAGGCTGTCGAGCAGCTCCAGCAGCAGGCGCACCTGGCGTTGCCGGTGGGCCTCGCGCAGGCCCAGGTGCACGCACACCGCATGCACCTGCGCGTGGCCTGGCACCTCCAGGCGGCAGTGCAGCAGGCCGCGTTGTTCGTTGCCGTGGATCGACACATCGCGGTTGTCGTAGGCGGCGATGGGGAATTTGGACAACAACGCGTTACCGTGGTCGCCGTGCGGGTACACGGCGTTGCGGCCATAGGCGAACTGCGGCCACATGCTGTCGGCAAGAAATTCGTACTGCGGCGCCTCGGGCCAGCCGGGGTGACGCCGGGCGTGCTGCTGGTGGCTACCGTGTACCTCCTGCAGGAACACCAGGTCGGCGCCGGTGGCGCGCACCGCTTCGCGCAGCTCGGGCAGGATAAAGCGCCGGTTGAACAGGGTGAAACCCTTGTGCACGTTGAGGGTGAGCACGGTCAAGCGGTGCACGGCGGTGACCTTGTCGATGATGCAGCGCGGGCTTGCCAGGGGGTTGTCGGGCCAACCAGAAATACCTTTGCGGATCTCGCTCACGCTGACTCCTGATGCTTGTGGGTACCTTCTGTAGCGACATGAGCGCGGGCCTTAGGGTTCACCATGATTGATCAGTGGAGCGCATTAACATGCGAAATTGCCGGGGCTGCTGCGCAGCCCATCGCGACACGAGGCCGCTTCCCACAGGGCCGCGGTGCATCAGGAGAATGCGCCACTTGAGCGGAACTTTGCCGGCAAACAGCGCCTCCACCGCAAGCAGGCCATCGCACAGGAGCCGCGTCATGAAGTTCGACCGTTTTGCCCAAGGGTTGGCCAACATCACCGGCCGCCCGCTGACCTTCGGCCTGGCGTTGCTGTTGATCCTGATCTGGGGCATCAGCGGGCCACTGTTTCACTTCGACGATACCTGGCAACTGGTGATCAACACCTCGACCACCATCATCACCTTCCTCATGGTGTTTCTCATCCAGAACACCCAGAACCGCGACAACGACGAGCTGCACATCAAGATCGACGAGCTGCTGCGCACCACCAAACGCGCGCACAAGGCGTTGCTGGACCTGGAGGACCTGGACCCGGCCGCCCTGCATGCGCTGCGCAAGCAGTACCAGCAGATGGGCGAGCGGGATGGGCGGCACGAAGGCATAGACTGACCGGGAGGACCCCATGGCCAGACACATCATCCACTACACCGGGCCGATCAACTCGGCCACCTGCGGCAACCTCATCAACACCTGCTCCAAGGCCCTGCAGCAGGGCGCCGAGGTGCTGCAACTGAACATCGCCACCATGGGCGGTGAATGCAGCTACGGCTTTACCTTGTACAACTTTCTGCGCGCGTTGCCGGTGCCGGTACACACCCACAACCTGGGCACGGTGGAGTCGATGGGCAACATCCTGTTCCTGGCCGGCAGCCACCGTACGGCCTGCGCCTTGAGCAAGTTCTTGTTCCACCCGTTCCACTGGACCTTGCACGGTTCGGTGGACCATGCGCGCATGGCCGAGTACGCCATGAGCTTGGACTACGACCTGCGCCTGTATGCGCAGATCGTCGCCGAACGCACCCAAGGGGCCAGCGAGGTGCTGGACGTGCCGCGCTACCTGATGGCCTACCCGCGTATTCTCGGGCCGCAGGAGGCGCTGGCGTGCGGCATGATCCATGCCATTGACGAGCTGCCGATCGAGATGGATGCATGCCAGTGGAGCGTGCATGCCTGACTGGCCTGCGCCCTGCAGGAGCCGGCTTGCCGGCAAGGCCCTGTCGCTGGCAGGCCAGCTCCTGCAGAGATCGCAGTTTCCGGTAGAGGGGATCAGCGCAGCGAGGCGGCCATGCCACGATCGCAATGCAGCAGCGAGTCGATCAGTGCCTTGATCTCGCCATTGAGCGACTCCACACGGTCCAGCCGGGCGAAGCGGCAGTCGGCGATTTCGTGGCTGGCGGCGGGCCTGGGGACATCGGCAAACGCTGCTTCGAACACGTAGTGGGTGCGCTGCGCCGACTCGTGGCGCATCAGAAAGGTCAGCTCCTGGGCGAGCAGCCCGGTTTCTTCCAGCAATTCCCGCGCAGCGGCCTGCAGGGGCGTTTCGCCGGGCTCTATCTTGCCGCCTGGCAAGGTCCAGGCAGCGCGGGGCTTGCGTACCCACAGCCATTTACGCTGGTCGCTGCCGTGGCGACAGATCACGGTGGCGCGGGGCTTGGGTGTCTTCATGCAGGCTCCTTGGGGCAAATGCGCAGTGTCCTGCACTTTCGGGCCCGAAAAAGCCGGAATAATTGCAGCAGATAACGCCCTGGCGCGACGAACGGTCAGTAAGGTACCGACCCGCTCAGGGCTTCGATGGCTTCGATCAGATCGTCGTAGCTCACCGGTTTGTTCAGGTGGCGGTCGAAGCCTGACTGACGCGACTTGTGCTGATCGGCGCTGGCGCCATAGCCGGTGAGGGCGATGGCCGGGGTGTAGCGCAGGTGCTCCAGCCCGCGCAGTGCCTTGATCAGCGCGTGGCCGTCCATGCCGGGCATGCCGATGTCTGAAAGGATGATGTCGTAACGCCCGTGGCCGGCGGCCTCCAGCGCAGCCTGCGGGTCGCTGTGGGCCTCGACCTCGGCGCTTTCCATCTCCAGTAGCTCCTGCATCACCTCCAGGATTTGCAGCGAGTCGTCCACCAGCAGCACCCGGATGCCGGCCAAGCGGCCTTCGCTGGCTTGTACGCAGGCTTGGGCCTGGGCCTGCTGGCCCGGGTCGCACAGCGGCAGGCGCACGCTGAAGGTGGCGCCGCAGCCGAGGCCTTCGGAGCGGGCCTGCACCGTGCCGCCGTGGGCTTCTACCAGCTGGCGCACCAGCGACAGGCCAATGCCCAGGCCCTCACGGCTGTGGTTGGCCAGCTGTGGCGCGGCCTGGCTGAACAGGTCGAAAACCTGCTCGAGGCTGTCCTGGGTCAGGCCCACGCCTTGGTCGATGACCTCGAGCTGCGCCTGATCACCTTGGCAGGTCAGTACCAGGTGGATCTCGCTACCTGCGGGGCTGAACTTCAAGGCATTGCTCAACAGGTTCCAGATGATCTGCTCCAGCCGTGTGCCGTCGGCCTCGATGAACACGGCGTTGTCACCTGGCGGCAAGTGCAGGTGCACCTGTGCACCGTGCTGCTCGCCCGTTACCACGGCGTGGATGCCGCGCAGCACCGCGCACATATCGACCGGCTGGGTCTTGAGCTTGAGCTTGCCGGTGCGGATGCGCGCCACATCCAGCAGGTCGTCGATGATGCGCGCCTGGCTGGCCACCGCATCGCAGATGGCGGCCACCGACTTGCTGGCGATACTGGTGCTGTTTACCGCGCCCTGGCGGCGCAGGATCTCGGCGTTGAGCTGGATCAGGTTGAGCGGGTGCTTGAGCTCGTGGGACATGACGGCGAAGAACTCGTCTTTCATGTGGCTGGAGCTTTGCGACTCGGCCAGGCGCCGGCTTTGTTCGTCGTGCAGGCGCTGGTGGCCGGTAAGGTCGCGGGCGATCTTGACGTAGCCACGCAGGCTGCTGCCCTTGAGCCGCGACACCTCGCCGCTGCAGTAGAAGCGGCTGCCGTCCTTGCGCACGTGCCAGCGCTCGTCCTGGCCGCGGCCGTTCAGACGTGCGGCGCGCAGCTCGCGCTCAGGTACCCCGCTGGTGCGGTCCTGCTCGGTGAAGATCAGTTGGTAGTGCTGGCCCAGCACCTCGTCCTTGCCATAGCCGAAAATCAGCGCGGCGCCGGTGTTCCAGTCGGTGATCAGGCCCTTTTCGTCGAGCAGGATGATGGCGAAGTCATGGGTGCTCTCGGCCACCAGGCGCATGCGCTCCTCGCCCTGGCGCACCTGTTCTTCGGCGGCGCGGCTCTTGCTGATGTCGATGAAGGTCAGCACCGTGCCGTCGACGTTGCGCTCGCTGGCGCGGTACGGCAGCAGGCGCGCCAGGTACCAGTGCTGGTTGTGCCCCAGCACCTCGCGCTCGAAGGTGGTTTCGCGCTCGATCACCGCCCGGGCGTCGTCGGCCAGGCCCGGGTATTCCAGGCGATGGGTGATGTCGAGCAGCGAACGGCCGGTGTCTACCGGCAGCATGTTGAAAATCTCGGTGGCGCGCGGGGTGAACCAGCGGATGTGCAGGTTGCGGTCGACGAACACCGTGGCGATGTCGGTGGAGGCGATCAGGTTGCTCAGGTAATCGTTGACCTTGTCGGTTTCCTCGACCTTGGTCTTGAGCTCGTAGTTGACCGTCAGCAGCTCCTCGTTGATTGACTGCAGCTCCTCCTTGCTGGTTTCCAGCTCTTCGCTGGCCGAGCGCAATTCGGCGTTGACCGCCTGCATTTCTTCGTTGGAGGCGGTCAACTCCTGGCTGGAGATTTCCGACTGCTCGATGGTGTCCTGCAATTGCAGGCGTATGCGCTGCAGTTCGCGCTCCAGGCTGCCGAGGGCCATGTCATCGGTTTGCTGCACGGCGGCAGCGGCCAGCGAGCTGGGCTCGCGCACCTCGAACACCACCAGCAGGCAGTCGCTGGCGCTGGGCTCGTCCTGGTGCGGCTGTACCTGCAGGGTCACCTCGCAGGGCTGCTCGTCGAGCTTGAGGGTAACTGCCGAAGCGGTCACCGCCTGGCCGCTGGCCTGGGCCTGCAGCAGGCTGCTGCGCAGGGCCGGGCGCAACGGGGCCATTACCAGGCTGAGCAGGTTGTGGCTGAGTTCGCCGCCGGCATGGCGCAGGAAGCGCCCGACCCCTTCGCTCATGTGCAGAATGTTGCCGTCGGCGTCGACGATCAGGCTGGGCGGCGTGCGCCGGGCCAGGGCGCGATGGTGCACCTCGGCGTAGGACGGCTTGCGGGGGCTGCGAAGGCGGGCCTTGGCAGGCTCTGCCTGGGGCGTTTGCAGGCGCGCCGGGCCGCGACTGCTTTCGACTTCGCGGGCGCGGAAGATGCGGTTGCGCTTGTCGACGGCAACGAACAGCTCGCCTGCCAGGTCGGCCGACTCGGAGCTGCCAAGGAACAGGTAGCCGCCGGGGCGCAGGGCGAAGTGGAACAGCCGCAGGATGTCGCGTTGCACGTCGCGGTCGAGGTAGATCAGCAGGTTGCGGCACACCACCAGGTCAAGCTGGGAGAACGGCGGGTCGGACAAGAGGTTATGGCGGGCGAACAGCACCTTTTCGCGGATGTCCTTGCGCACCCGGTAGTGCTGGTCCTGCTTGACGAAGAACTCGCGCAGGCGGGCCGGGGTGACGTCGGCGGCGATCGCCTCGGGGTATTGGCCGCTGCGGCCCAGGGCGATGGCGCGCTCGTCCAGGTCGGTGGCAAACACTTGCACCTTGGCGCTGCGCTGCTCCACCGCCAGTTGCTCGGTAAGCAGCATGGCCAGGCTGTAGGCCTCCTCGCCGGTGGAGCAGCCGGCCGACCAGATGCGCACCTCGGGCTCTGCCTGGGCCTGGCCCTCGTCGCTGAGCAGTGCCGGCAGCACGTGGCGTTGCAAGGCCTCGAAGGCCTCGCGGTCGCGGAAGAAGTTGGTCACGCCGATCAGCATGTCGGCCAGCAGCGCGTGGGATTCTTCGGGGTTGCGCTGCAGGTAGTCGCGGTAGCCGGCAAGGTCGGTCTGGGCGGTGACGTGCAGGCGCCGCTCGAGGCGGCGCAGCACGGTGGCACGCTTGTAGTGCATGAAGTCGTGGCCAGTGTTGGCATGCAACTGCTGCAGGATGTCGTCGAGCAGCGGGTCGCTGGCGGCGGGGTCGCCTTCACGCTGGCCCAGCGGCGGCGGCAGGCTGTCATCCTGGATGTGCGGCAGCTTCACCTTGCGCGCGCTCTGCCACAGGGCTACCAGCCGGGCGGGTATCTGCGCCACCGGCAGTTGCAGGTCGACCATGCCGGTGGCCAGCGCGGCGCGGGGCATGTCGGGGTACTGGGCATCGTCCGGGCACTGCACCAGGGTCACGCCGCCTTGCTCCTTGATGCGCGACAGGCCCACCGCACCGTCGCTGCCGCTGCCTGACAGCACCACGCAGAAGGCGTGGTCCTTGTGCACGTCGGCCAGGTCGCGGAAGAACAGGTCGATGGCCACGTGGTCGCCGCGGCGGCGGTTGGCCGGGCTGACCCGCAGGTAGCCGTCGTTGGTGGACAACCGGTTGGCCGGGGAAATCACGTAGACGTGGTTACGCTCGATCGGCACCGGGTCGGTGACCTGGCGCACCGGCATGGCGGTGACGCCCTGGATGATGCGGTCGGCCTGGCTTTGGTGGTCGGGCGACAGGTGCAGCACCACCACGAAGGCCATGCCGCTGTTGGCCGGGGTGTGCTGGAAGAACGTGCGCACTGCCTCCAGCCCGCCCGCCGAGGCGCCGATGCCGACCACCGGGAAGTCCAGGTGGCTGGGGCTGAGCGCCGGGTTGTGGGGCGAGGCGAGGGTGGGCTTGGTCGACTTCATGGGCACGAGCCTTGTGCAGAACAGAGGTGGGCCCAATCACGCGGAGTTTTGAGCACTGGGCAGGGATTATAGGCAGCGATTGCCGTCGGCGACGAGCATGCAGGTAGGACAACAGGCCAGGCGAGAAGGTGCGATCTTGCGGTAGTGCTGGGCTGCTTTATTAACGCACCAATGTTTGGCACCGCCGGTCCGAAGCTTGGGAGGTGGATTGAATACACCGTGAACCTGCGGCTCGGAACTACTGCACGGTGTTTTTCCGTGACGCCAAACCAATGCGTAAAGGAGAACCAACATGGCACGTGACCAGGAACAGCCCAGCCGCCGCGGTGGCACCAAGGAAACCAACCCGGGCAACTTTGCCAACGACCGCGAAAAGGCCTCGCGCGCCGGCCACAAGGGCGGGCAGAACTCCGGGGGCAACTTTGCCAATGACCGCGCACGGGCCTCCGAGGCCGGGCGCAAGGGCGGGCAGAACAGCCACGGCGGTGGCCGCAGCGCTTGAGCGCCCGGCATGGAATCGGGGCCGGCGTGCCCCGGTTCGTCCAATCCCACGGCCAAGGAGGCGCTAGCCATGCGCGCACTGACCTATCACGGCTCTGGTGACGTTCGGGTCGACAATGTGCCCGAACCGCAACTGCAAGAGCGCGACGACATTCTGCTGCGGGTGACCGCTACCGCGATTTGCGGCTCGGACCTGCACCTGTATCGCGGCAAGATCCCCATGGTCGAGGCGGGCGACATTCTTGGCCATGAATTCATGGGTATCGTTGAAGAAGTCGGGCCCGAGGTCACGGCGGTGCGCCCGGGTGACCGGGTGGTGATCCCGTTCGTGATTGCCTGCGGCAACTGCTTCTTCTGCCAGCACGAGCTGTTTGCCGCCTGCGAGACTACCAATACCGGGCGCGGCGCCATTCTCAACAAGAAGAGCATCCCGCCGGGGGCGGCGCTGTTCGGCTACAGCCACTTGTATGGCGGAGTGCCGGGCGGGCAGGCCGATTACGTGCGGGTGCCCAAGGGCAATACCGGGCCGTTCAAGGTGCCGGGGCAGTTGCCCGACGACAAGCTGCTGTTTCTGTCCGACATATTGCCCACGGCCTGGCAGGCGGTGCGCAACGCCGAAATCGGCCCAGGTTCGTCGCTGGCGATTTTCGGGGCCGGCCCGGTGGGGCTGCTGAGTGCGGCGTGCGCGCGGATGCTGGGTGCCGAGCAGATTTTCATGGTCGATGAGTGCAGTTATCGGCTGGACTACGCCCATGGCGCCTATGGCGTGATTCCGATCGACTTCAGCCATGACGATGACCCGGCCGACAGCATCATCCGCCAGACCGCCCGCATGCGCGGGGTGGATGCCGCCATCGATGCAGTGGGTTTCGAGGCCAAGGGCAGCGCCACCGAAATGGTGCTGACTGCGCTCAAGCTCGAAGGCAGCAGCGGCAAGGCGCTGCGCCAGTGCATGGCGGCCGTGCGCCGCGGCGGGGTGGTCAGTGTGCCGGGGGTGTATGCCGGGTTCATCCACGGCTTCTTGTTTGGTGACGCCTTCGACAAGGGGCTGACCTTCCGCATGGGGCAGACCCACGTACACCGCTACCTGCCGGAGCTGCTGGAGCATATAGAGGCCGGGCGGCTGAACCCGGAGGCCATCGTCACCCACCGCATGGCGCTGGACGATGCAGTGCGCGGTTATGAAATGTTCGATGAAATGCAGGAGCGCTGCCGCAAGGTGATCCTGGTGCCGGGCGCCGCTGCCCAATACTGAGGCCCATGGCCATCAGCGGTTTCTTTCACGTTGTAGGCCAATGCCCTGAATTGTCACCAAGAACCATGGAGAACGGATGCCAAGCCCACAGTTGTACATCATCGACTACCAGCTGCACGGCCAGCCGCGCAGCTTCATCATTCGCCTGGAACAGCTGGACAGCGCCGAGGCCTGGCACTGGGCCAGTTGCGATGCGGGGGTTGGCATCATCCCGAAGTTCGGGCGCGAAAAGATCCGCAAGGTCAGCCGGCCGATGGCCGAGCGCTATGGCATAACCGAGGTGCGCTGGCGCGCGTCAGGGGCCAGGGCGGCAGGCTGAACAACGCCCCCTGTAGGAGCTGGCTTGCCAGCGATAAGGCCTGGCCTGAAATTGCTTTTAGCCTGCTCGGGCCCCATCGCCGGCAAGCCGGCTCCTGCAGGTACAGCGCAGGCCTGAAGAAGCTATGCACCGCTCAATGCCCCGAATACTTCACCGCCGCCGCGGTGCGGGTGGGGACGTTGAGGGTCTTGAGCAGCGACGACACATGAATGCGCACGGTGAACGGCGAAATATCCAGCGCCCGGGCGATTTCCTTGTTGGTCTTGCCCTGAGCGATCAGGCGCAGCACGTCCTGCTGGCGCAGGGTGAGCTGGCCCACCTCGCTGCCCTCGTCAGCCTGCGGCAGCAAACCTGACGGCGCATACCTGACCACCACTTCACCTTCGCGAATAGCCAGAATGGCCGCGCCCAGCTCTTCGGGGCAGATGCTCTTGCCGATAAAACCGTCGGCGCCGGCAGCCATGACCGCGTCGATAACGGCCGGGTCGTCGACCATCGACACCACGATCAGCGTGGTGCGGCGCAACTGGCGGCGCAGCTCGGCCAGGCGTTCGATACTGGTGAGGCCGGGGAAGCGCAGGTCGAGGATCAGCGTGTCAGGCGTGGCGCCCTCGACAGCCAGGCGCAGCACCTGGGCCAGGTCGCCGGCCTGCAACAGTTCGGCGCCCGGCAACAACCTGCGCACGGTGCTGACCATGGCTTCGCGAAACAGCGGATGATCGTCCGCCACGATGATGCGGCATGTCACGGTGTGACCTCCTTGTCGTACAGGCCATGCTAACTTAGCAGTCAACATTCGACTTTTCCTCGGCCAATTGCCGAAGATGCCGACTGACGCACAAGGAATGTGGCACATGAAGTTCGAGAAGAACAACGAGCTGGACCAGGCCAACCTGCGCATCATCGTCGCCTCGTGCGCCATCCTGTATGTGGCGGTGCTGGGCTTTCTGCCGGGGCGCTCGCCCATGACCTACCTGCCGGTGCTGCTCTATTACGCGGCCTTTGTGGTGATAGCCATCGGCATGCGCCAGGCTATTTCGCGCTGGCCGGGGCATTACCCGTGGCGCCGGGTGCTGGGTATGGTGCATGACTACACTGGCACCAGTTTCGGCCTGGTGGTAGGGGGTGAGGCGGCGTTGCCGCTGTATGCGGTGATCGTGTGGATCAACCTGGGCAACGGCATGCGCTTTGGCTCGCGCTACCTGGCAGTGGCAACGGCCCTGGCGCTGGTAGCGCTGCTGGTGGTGTGGCGGTTGACGCCTTATTGGCAGGAGCAGCCGTTTTTGCTGTTAATGCTGCTGACCACCAGTACGCTGATCCCGTTCTACGCCCACTTGCTGTTGCGCCGCACGCGCAAGGCCACCGAGCAGGCCGAGGCGGCCACCCGCGAAAAATCACGCTTTCTGGCCCAGGCCAGCCATGACCTGCGCCAACCCATCCACTCCATCGGCCTGTTCACCGCCTGCCTGCGCGAGGCGCGGCTGGGGGATGAGGAGCGGCGCCTGGTGGACAGCATCGACCGCTCGCTGCTGAATGTGTCGCAGCTGTTTCGCTCGATCCTCGACCTGTACACCCTGGACAACGGCCGGGTGCAGCCGTCGTTCGAAACCTTTGCGCTGGAAGGTTTTTTGCGTGAGCTGCTGCGCCAGAACGGCGAGGCTGCGCGCTGGGCCGGGGTGGAGATGCGCCTGGTGCCCAGCCGCCACTGGACCCGCGCCGACCCCGGCATGCTGACGACCATGGTGCAGAACGTGCTGTCCAACAGCTTCAAGTACGCAGCCGGCAGCCCGCTGCTGATTGGTGTGCGCCGGCGTGGCGAGGGGCTGGCCATCGTGGTCAGCGACCAGGGCCGCGGCATTGCCCCGGAGCATCAGGACAAGGTGTTCGAAGAGTTCTACCGGGTGCGCCAGATGCGCGACAAGGATGTGGAGGGGGTGGGCTTGGGGCTGGCCATCGTCAAGCGCCTGGGCGGCTTGATGGGTTTGGATGTGGGGCTGCGCTCACAGACCGGCCACGGTACCAGCGTCAGCATCGAGGGCCTGCCCAGGGTGGCGGCCCAAATCGCGCCGCAAAGGCAGGAGGCGGTACAGCAGGCCGGCTTGCTCAGCGGCTTGCGAGTGTGCCTGGTGGAGGATGACCAGAACGTGCTGCAGGCTACCAGCGCGCTGCTACGCCGGTGGGGCTGCGAGGTGCAGGCCGAGAGCTCGGCCCAGGGGCTGGCCAGTGACTGCGAGGTGATCGTTGCCGACTACGACTTGGGCCCGCAGGCCACCGGCATCGATTGCATCGACCAGCTGCGCGCCCAGCGCGGGCAGGCGGTGCCGGCGCTGATCATGACCGGCCATGATATCGACCGGTTGCAGGCGGCATTGCACGAGCGGGGCATTGCCGTGCTGGCCAAGCCGGTGCGCCCGGCCGAGCTGCGTGCGGCGCTGCGCGAGTTGCGTGAGCAGGTGGCAGAGATGGCGGTGTAGCAGAGCACAGCTGACGCAATCGCTGTAGGAGCGGCCTTGTGCCGCGATGGGGCGCGAAGCGGCCCCGGCAATTTTGCATGATGCCGAAATCCTGGGGCTGCTACGCAGCCCATCGCGACACAAGGCCGCTCCTACAGGGGGCGGCGTTAACTCACTGCAGAATCAACGGGCTTGGACAGGGAGGTGAAGGGTTTCAGCGCAGAGCTTCCTTGGCGTTGTGCTGGGTGCGCCGCCGAAGCCGTGCGGCGAACCCAGACCAGGAAACGCCGCCGGCCGTGAGAGGGGCAGGCCGACTATAGCGCCGGGGGTGGGCAAGGGGAGTAGGTCAGGTGTGCAAGATGGCCTATTGCCTTTACTGCAAGCCAGTATTCGCGCGGCTTGCGCTCAGGTAACATCGCGCCTCGCCACGGCGCCAGGGGGCGCCCGACAAAGGACTGTATGCCCGCCTCATCGATACTTCGCCGCCTTGCTCGCGCCACTGCGCTGGTGCTGCTGGCCGGCTGCCAACCGCAACCTGCGACGCCCCTCGACCAGCAGCTTTACGTGTGGCAGCGGCAGTGGCGCCCGGCCCACGAACAGGCCCTGGCGGACAGCCGGGCAGGCTTCTCGACCCTGCGCGTGCTGGCGCTGCAAGCCCAGCCCAAAGCCGGGTGGAGCATGGCGCTGGTGGACCTTGCGCAGCTCAAGGCCGATGGCCGCCCGGTGATCGCAGTAGTGCGCCTGGATGGCCAGCTGCCCGCGCTGGACTTGCAGCTGGCGCAGCAACAGATCAGCGCAATGCTGGCGCATTGGCAGGCCGCCGGGGTGAACCCGGCCGGGCTTGAAATCGACCATGACAGCGCCACTGCCCGCCTGCCGGGCTATACCGATTTCCTTGTGCAATTGCGCAAGCAGTTGCCGCCCGGGCTGAAGCTCAGCATCACGGCCTTGCCTGCCTGGCTCGACAGCCCGCAACTGCCGGCGCTGTTGCAGGCGGTGGACAGCAGCGTGTTGCAGGTACACGCAGTGAGCGACCCGCGCCAGGGGCTGTTCGACCCGGACAAGGCCAGGCAGTGGGCCCAAAGCTGGGGCCGTATCAGTGCAAAACCCTTCTACCTTGCACTGCCGGCCTATGGCGTTGCGCTGCTGCCGGATACCGGCGGCGCACCGGTCGTGGAGAGCGAAACCCCGTTGAACCTGCCCGGCGAGCGTCGCGAACTGCTGGCCGACCCGCAGCAACTGGCCAAGCTGGGCCGCCAACTGCGCGATGAGCCACCGGCGCACCTGGCCGGGCTTGTCTGGTTCCGCCTGCCATTGCCGGGCGATCGACGCGCCTGGAGCCTGACCACCCTGGGCGCGGTGGCGCGGGGCGATACGCTTGCCGGGCAGTGGCAGGTGCACTACACGCAACAGGGCGGTTTGTACGACATCAGCCTGGTCAACGTCGGCAACCTCGACCAGCCGCTGCCAGCGCGGGTGACCCTGAACAACGCTACCTGCGAAGCCGCCGACGGGGTCAATGGCTACCGGCTGCAACAAACACCGAATCAACTCGTCTTCAACCGCCAGGCCAGCGCGCGTGTTGCCGCTGGTGGCCAGCGCACCCTGGGTTGGGCGCGCTGCATGGAAATCACTCAAGGAGCATGGAATGTCTACCCGTAACTGGCCCCGCCAGCTGTTGTGCCTGTCCCTCGGCATGCCGTTCGGCACTGCGCTGGCCTGCGGCCCGGACTTCCCGATGCAGTTGCTGGATAACCGTGCGCAGAGCCTGGCCGAGTTGCCGGAAGGCAACTTCGCCTTCGAGGTGAACCGCCTTGGCCAGCAGATCGCCGGCCTTAAGCCGACCACCGAGATCACTCTGACGCCGTACTGGGACGGCGACGACAATGCCCGGCCTTACCGCCGGCAGCGCGCCGAGGCCGAGGCCAGCGAGCTGCCGGAAGGCCTGCGCGCGAAAGTCGCCGAGCTGCGCGCCCTGCATGACCCGCGGCAGGTCGAGCTGCAAGGCGCCGAGCTGCCGGCCGAGCTGCGCCTGTACCTGGCGGGTGCCGTGGCCTTTGATGCCGGCGACAACGCCCAGGCGGCGGACTACTTCAGGCAGGTGCTGGCCTTGCCGGCCGAGCAACGCAAGTTGCGCAGCACCTGGGCTGCGTATTCGTTGGGCCGCGCGCTGGCTGCGCAAAGCACCGAGGCCAGTGATGACCCGCAACAATCCCCCGAAGCCTTGCAAACCCAGGCACGCCAAGCGTTCGAGCAGGCCCAGCAACTGAGTGCCGAAGGCTTCAGCGACCCGCTGGAGCTTGGCGTCGCCAGCCTGGGCGAGCAGGCGCGCCTGGCCAAGCTGGCTGGCGATTGGGATGCAGCGGTACAGCTGTACGCCAACCAAAGCCGCCTGGGGTCGGGCAGTGGCTACAGCTCGCTGCGCCAACTGGCCGGTGAACTGACGGCGATGCCGAACGAGCAGTTGCAGGCGCAACTGCGTCAACCGCTCACGCAGAAACTGCTGATTGCCTACCTGCTCAGCGGTATCGAAGGCTTTGGCAGCAAGCAGCTCAACCGCCTGCTGCAGGCCAGTGCCGGCCAGCACCTGGAAAACGCCGACCGCTTGGCCGCCCTGGCGTACCAGCAAGGCGACTACGACAGTGCCAAGGGCTACCTGCAACAGGCCGGCGACACCGGCCTTGCCTGGTGGCTGCGGGCCAAGCTGGCGGTGCGCGACGGCGACAAGGCCCAGGCTGCCGAGCCCTATGCCAAGGCGGCCAAGGGGTTCCCCAAGGATGAACAATGGGGCGCGCGGGAAACCCCTGACTGGGCTTACGAAACCGTACGCCCCGGCTGCCGGGTGAACGGCGAGAGCGCCATCCTGGCATTGGATCGCGGCGACTATGTGCAGGCGCTCGACCTGTTGTACCGCAGCGAGGACATCTACTGGCCCGACGCTGCAACCGTGGCCGAGCGGGTGCTGAGCCTTGACGAACTCAAGGGCTATGTCGATGCCAACGTGCCGCAGCCTGTGGCGGTAAAGGCAGAGGAGGGCGGCTACACCCCGCGCCCGGTAGCGACCAAGCTGCGCGAGCTGCTCGGCCGGCGCCTGCTGCGTGAAGGGCGTTACGACCAGGCCGCGGCGTACTTCGATACGCCGCAGCTCAAGGCCGACGCCCAGGCCTACGGCGAGCAGCGCAAGCAGGCCACTTCGCGTTGGACCGCCACCGGCCGCGCCGAGGCGCTGTATAGCGCGGCAACTTTGGCTCGCCACTCGGGCATGGAAATTCTTGGCTACGAGATGGCGCCGGACTATGCTTGGCTGGGGGGTAGCTTCAGCCTCGGCAATGAGGCCGTGCAGGCCAAGCCGTTCCTGGAGGCCGGCGAGCTGCAGCGTCAACAGGGCAGTGAAGCCGTGCCCAATGAGCGTTACCACTACCGCTATGTGGCCGCCGACCTCGCGAATCAGGCCGCCGACCAATTACCCCACAGCAGCCAGGCCTTTGCCGCCGTGCTGTGCCAAGGGGCAGGTTGGGTAGCAGGGACCGATCAGGAGTCGGCGCTGTACCGGCGGTATGTTGAACAGGGGCCGTTTGTGCAGTGGGCCGAGGATTTTGGCCGGCAGTGCGAGGAGCCTGCGTTTGACCAGGCCAACAAGCGTTACCTGACCGAGCCGCTGGATGCAGTGCGCACCGCGTTGCGCCCGCACAAGGCGCAGGTGCTGCCGGGGGCTGCGTTGGTGTTGGCTGCGATCGGTTGGTTGTTGTGGGTGCGCCGGCGCAGTAACAAGGCCTGAGGGGAGGGTGCTACAGTGCTGATTTTAGGCGCCTGATTATTCATATAAATTATAACTCAACTAAATGATTATTTAGTTGAGTTATAATTATTGCGCCCTCTGTAAGAGCCGGCTGGCCGGCGATAGGGCCCTCTGGGTAGCTGCTGCGCAGCTGGCCTGAAAGCCAGTCCATGAACCACTGCGCATCGGCCGACGGCGGCTGCGCCGGGGTAAGCAGCTGGTAGCTCTCCAGCGGCACCGCCTCGGGCACGCAGCGCACCAGGCTGCCGTCCTGCAGCTCACGGCCCACCAGCACCTCGGTGGCCAGCGCGATACCCTGGCCGCGCTGGGCCAGGGTCAGCACCACGTCGTTGCTGATGTGCGAGGTGTCGGCGCGCACCCGTACGCGCAGGCCGTTGGCGGCAAACCAGCTGTTCCACCAGGTGCCGTCATCGACGTGGATCAGCTTGCAGGCCGGCAAGCCTGCGGCGTTGAGGTTGGTGGGCAAGCGGGCCAGCAATGCCGGGGCACATACCGGAAACACTTGAGGGCGGATCAACACTTCGCGCACGCCACTGAGCTCGCCCGGCAAGCCGTAGGCGATGGCTAGGTCGGCCTGGCGGGCGTCCACGGCGGTGAAGCTGGCGTTAGGCTCGATGGCGATCTTGAGGCCTGGCCGCAGGCTGCGCAGCTCGTCGATCCGCGGCGTGAGCCAGCGCGAAGCAAAGGCTGGTACGCACAAGATACGCAGCCAGCGCTCGTCATCGCGGCGGGCCAGGCGGGCGCCGGCATCGGACAGTATCTGCAACGCTTCGGCGGCGGCCTGGTAATAGTGGGCGCCCTGCAATGTCAGGCTGACGCCCCGGGGTGAGCGTTCCAGCAACCGTACGCCCAGCCATTCCTCGAGGTTTTTCACATGGCGCCCGATCGCAGGCTGGGTCACGTGCAGCGCTTGCGAGGCCGCCACATAGCTACCCAGCCGCGCCGCAGCCTCAAAGGCCCGTACCGCATTGAGCGGGGGAAGACGTTCCAACGGCATAGCACCCCCCTGTAGGAGCCGGCTTGCCGGCGATGAGGCCAAACCTGCTCACCGAAACGGCCTGGCTGTTACTTTTTCTAATAGTGAAGCCAAATTTATTGTGCTTTTCAGCCCACCTCAAGCTCCCGACACTCGAAACCGCGTACTACCGCGCATTTCAAGGAGCCTTCGATGCGGCCAACAACAATAAAACAGTCATTCACCAGCCTGTCCGTACTGGCCCTGGCATTACTCACCGGTGCCGCCCAGGCCGCCGACAGCAAGGGACCATGCGGCGTGCCCGGGCTTGAGCGCTGCCCACAGCCGTTCGACAAGGTACTGCCAGCGCCCAAGGACATGCTGACCTGGGACCAGGCAACGAGGGTAGTGGGTTTTCGTAATACATATCGTATGTACCACGGCGATGTATTCAGCAATCACGGCGCCAAGCCGTATCCATTGACCGAGGCCAGCAAGAAGCTCAACGACGTTTCGTACAGGATTGATGGAAAATCGTACAAACTGGCCGATTACTTGAAAAACCAGAGCGTAACCGGCCTGTTGGTACTCAAGGACGGCAAGATTGCCTACGAATACTACGGCCAGGGCAACACCCAGCAGACCCTGTGGACATCGCGATCGGTGGCCAAGTCAGTGGTCAGCGTGCTGGTGGGCGTGGCCGTGAAGGAAGGCAAGATCAAGTCCCTGGACGACAAGATCAGCGCGTACGTACCGGAACTCAAGGGCACCGAGTGGCAGGACGTGACCCTGCAGCAGCTGATGCAGCACACATCCGGCGTGCAGTGGGATGAAAACTACGCCGCAAAAGACTCTGATTTTTCGCACATGACCCAATGCGAAGCCAGGCCGAACCCGTACGACTGCGTGCTGCAGCTGGTGCGCTCGGTCAAGCGCAAGCCTGGCGTCAAGCCCGGGGAAGTCTGGTCATACAACACCGGCGGCGCCTGGCTGGTCGGCCGGGTGCTCGAAAACGCCACCGGCATGACCATCGCCAAGTACCTGGAGAGCCGTATCTGGAGCCGTTACCCCATGCAGCAAGATGGCGTATGGCATGCGCTGGTGCCCGGCAAGGTCGATATGGGCGGCCACGGCTTCAACGCCACGCTGCGTGACTGGGGCCGCTTTGGCCAGTTCGTGCTGAGCGGCGGCCAGTTGCCCGGCGGTGAAAAGCTGCTGCCGGACGACTGGATTTCGCGCTCGACGCACTGGACCACGGCCAAGGGCTCGGTCACTGCAGCGGCGCCCAATGGGCAGTACGGTTACCAATGGTGGTACAACGCGCCGGCGCCAGATGCTGACAGCGAACCGAAGCAGACGGCGAACAGCGACAAGACGTTCTGGGCGTTGGGGATCTTTGGGCAGACCATTGCGATCAACCAGGCCGAAGGTTTGGTCGTGGTGCAGTGGTCGACGTGGAAGCATGCAGAGACGCCGAGTTCGCTTTATGACGAACAGGCGGTGTTTGTGAATGCGGTCAGTCAGGCGCTGGAGCGGTAAAAAGGCTTGGGGCGTGGCTTCGGTTCTGAGGGGAACCGGGGCCATGGCGCAATGTGGATCTGCGCATAATGCATATTATGTTAAACCACAGATCAGGTTCAGTCATGCAACATCCTCAACGGTGGTTTCTTCACCAAACTGGGTGCGTGGATGATGGTGGCGTCGACAATGGTGCCCTGGCGCAACGACATGCCCTTGTCTCGCAGGTAATGGTTGATGGTTTCCAGAATGCTCGCCGCCAACTGATGCTTCTCCAGAAGGTGCCGGAAATTCATGATCGTCGTGGCTTCGGGGATCGGAGCGCTGAGCGTCAGACGAGCAAACTGGCGCATCGAAGTGATCTCGTACAGCGCCTCTTCCATGGCTGGATCGCTCAACGAGAACCAGTTCTGCAGCAGGTGAATACACAGCATGGTGTCCAGTGGGTACGGCTTGCGACCACCGCCGGCCTTTGGGTAATGCGGCTCGATCAATGCCACCAAACCGCTCCTCGGCGCCACCTGTTCCATCTCGGCCAGTGTCTTCCTGGGAGCCACTTGTCCTTGGAGTGGTTAGATGAACACCGGCCTAACGACTTAGGGTCAGGCTGCATAGCGCCTCACGAAACTCTTTGAGGTTCGTATGTAGCTAACCGTCGCAAAACCCTCCAGTTGCCCCTGATGCCCAACTCAACGACGGAATAACCAAGGCAAGAGGTCAGGATACAGTCCTGATGCCTCCTCTGAGCCAAAACGTTTCACCAGAATTTTTGAAACGTTAATTCTCGCTACCTATGCTGAAAATAATGATGGCTCCATGATATCGTTCCGGCACCCCAGTGCAGCATGACCGTGTGGTGAAAGGAGTCAACGTGAGCAACGAGGAAGCAAGCAAGTACCCGCATAGCGCCATTTCTACTTGGAGCGGGTTTGTCTACCAAGGCAAAGTGGCGCTCTATCACTGCCTCAAACTAATTCATGAAGGCGATAGCGGGTTCGAACTACAGTTGGATAGTACAGACGATTTCGCAATATACAAAGATGACAAGCTTGTTAGCGCTCATCAGGTTAAAGCAAAAATCGGCGATTACCGTAGCAACTATAGAGACGCACTAAAAAAATCTGCAAGCTTAGAGCTAGACAGGGTCGCAGGGATCAAAAGATACTTTCATATATCCCAACCTATCAATGACCATAGCGATCATGTGGATGACAATGGCGAGCGTGTTGTTTTCTACCCCTACGGTGCAGTACAACACTGCGAGCTTGATAAGATAGAAGGCCTCACCAAGGAAATCATCAAGAAAATCTATACGGGCCAGGGTGTCGTTTTTGATGATGATTTAGTAGATGCCAACTACTGCTTAATATCCGATAAAATCAGCTCTCAAGCTCTAGTTATTCACGCAAAGATACAAAGCGAAGGCGACAAGCAACGTCGAGCGGCTTACGAACACCGAGTCAGTGCGGCAAGCATTCTTTCGGATGTGATAGACACAAATCCGTATGAAAGAAAGGACTATTACGCCATCGAATTGAAGGTGCGCCTTCATTCTCACTTAGAGGAGAGGCTTGCTGAATTCCTGCCAGAAATGTCTGACGCTGCCTACGAGAGAGCAAGGCGAATTTATGAGCTAATCCGATCATCAGAGGGCGGTGATTTTAAGATCCTCTGTCAACTAATGAAACCATCGGAAAAATTTTCACGCATTCAAGATTCTGACATACGAAACTACTCAGACTTGGTGCACACCATTGATGCAGAACCCATACTTAAACGCCTGCCACACTATCTAGATCGAGAGAATAAATTTTACGCACCAACAGCGCTTTATCTGCTCGATCCAAAGGATAAGAGATATTGCACATCAGACATTATCTCCCAGATCAAAGGCAACGATGATTTGGGACGGTTGCTATTTGAGTTTAACAACCTGATTGCCGCCAAGGCCGTCGAAAGCTTCACGGTCGACACCAAGTACACTAATTGCTTTGATGAAAGCTCTCCTGACGATCAAGCACGAATCGATAGCCATATTACAAAAAGTTTGTGCATCAGCATCTTAACTAAGGACGACGCAGAGGCTCGGCTTAAATGATTATTGAACTCATCCACCAGGCTCTAGTCGCACACGGATTTTCCAAGGTGCAGGATAATGATACAACAGGCTTCTACATAAGAGAGCAAGGCACCGCAATTCGATTCGCAGTCTTACACCGACTGGACGAACTGATTAAGCCTAGCGATCTTAATGCCGCGATAAACCAGTCAGCGCCGGATACATTCATAAAGGATCCAGCTTTTAGAAAAAACTGCGATTTGATTTGTATTCACCACCTCGACAAGCTAGCCGAATTCAAAAATCACGAAGAGCAAATTTTTGAAATTGAAGAGGATCCGCACTTCTACAAAAAATACGTGCTTTACTACAGCGACACAGAGCTTGAGGCCATCAAGGGACTTGACTTCAAAAAGCTTAACAAGCTTGTGTCAGATAAATCCCAATTCAATATTTATAAAAATGATCCAACCGCCCCCACCAAGTACAGTGCAGCTGCAAAAATCTTTATCAAACTTCCTTTTTTGGGACTTCAACTCAACAAAGTTGAATTAATTCCCCTCCGCCGGCAAATTGAAGAAGCAGTTGCCGAAAAAGATCTGGCCAGAACTCACGAAACCGTACAAAAACTTGGCAAAACTGACCTCGAAGAATTGATCAAGGAACTGATTGACGATGAACTGGCAAATCTCCCAAATTGAAATTTCAAGCTTTAAGGCTTTCAAACAGATCCACCTAAATTTCAGCGACTCGTCACTCCTGACATTAGATGGCCCCAATGGTTTTGGAAAAACCAGCATTTTTGACGCTATCGAGTTGCTTTTGACCGGCAGCATAAAGCGAGTCCGCCAGTTATTCTCTACGGTGATGATGGGCAATAGAACCAACTATGAGGACAATTTGCTCTGGAACAGAGCAGGAAAGAAAGATTTAGCAATTAAAATCGAATTCACCAACGGTGAGCGCAAGCTTGTTCTTGCAAGACATACTCCCGCAGTGAAATTTGAAGAAAAATCGAACAACAGGGCCGACCAGTTCACCCACTTAATGCTTTATGAGCTACCTGAGTTCTCTTCTAACGTATTCACGCAAGAGTGTGTCCGTGAAGAGAGCTTTATTGAGGAGCTTTTCGGGAAGAACTTTAAAGAAAACTTCTCGCACTTGAATTACTTGGAGCAAGGGCAAAATCAGCTCCTGCACTCGAGAGTGGACAAGCGCAAAGAGGCGCTAAACAATTTATTCAACATCAGCGACATAAAGGCAGAAACTGATAGCTGCAAGAGTATTGCCGCGCGACTGACAAAATTCATTAATGACCAAAAACGCGCCGGTGAATTATCAAAACTAAAAGCCGAGTCAGATTCCCTCAAAGGTATGATTCAAGCAGACCTAGGGGAAATTGAATTTAAAAAAATCTCTACTTCAGAGCTGCAGCCGGGCTGGGACAAAGAGGCGCCCTTCCCTACCTATTCTGCTGACATTCATGCTAGATACATTGAAAACATCCACCGACTTCAGAGTTTGACCCCGCTGAAGAGCACGATACAGACCAGAGATAAAAATGAAGCCATTGAAAATTATATTCAGGTTAACAAGGATTCAGTCAGAAGCGTGGCACGCTTCGGCAGTGATTTAGACAAGCTAGATGGCCTCGACCAAATAAAAAAAGAATTAAATCAATTGATTAAATTCGGAGGGATCATCAAGCTTGGCTCTACAGTCATCAAAGCGAATGAGGCCACGAGCCTGCCTGGATGGGGTCAAGGACGGTTAGAATGGTTCCTAGAGCAAATAGTTGCCCGTGATGTGCTTCAGCAAAAGACCAATTCCAATGCTACCGCTGCTACCGAACTGAGTCGCTTAAAAGCAGAGTTGATGGCTGAGCACACGAAGTTCAATGCCGATGACCAATATTGCCCACTGTGTGGTGCCGACTGGCAAGCGCATGACATTATGCTTCAAAAAATTGAGCTCAGGTCTCAGCAGATCAACGCCACGCTGGGGGCAGACGGTCAAAGTCTGATAAAACTTACTGGGCAGATGACTGCAGAGTTAGCCAGTATTGATGCTCAGATCCAGGCTAAACAAGCGCAGCTATCAGTCGGGTACAACAGCACTCTACATAATGCCCTGCTCCGTGATAAGGCTCGTTTGCCATCCATAACTCAACTCGCTGCCCGGCTTCAAGCTTTGGGTGTACAACTCAACTATTCATTCTCCGAAAATGAGGAGGTGGTGGATTCTCGAGCGGAGGAGTTGACGGCTTCCATAAGACGACAGAAAGCACCTGAAACGGAGGCTCTTCCGGAAGATTGGAGGAATGTCATCACCGCTGCTTTTAAGGAGCTACAGGACTTCTATATAGTCGAACCACAAGCACTGAAGGAAAAGGAGCTTTACATTGCAGCTAAAGCTAACGAGGCACAGAACAGCAGGCTGAAGCAATGCATTGATGAATTACAGCGA
The DNA here is from genome assembly GCF_019139835.1 of Pseudomonas xanthosomatis. Lineage (NCBI taxonomy): Bacteria > Pseudomonadati > Pseudomonadota > Gammaproteobacteria > Pseudomonadales > Pseudomonadaceae > Pseudomonas > Pseudomonas xanthosomatis. Next base: position 3,750,609 of record NZ_CP077075.1, read on the forward strand.
ATGTTGCGTGAGAACGAGGCAGCCAAGATAGCCAAAGACAAGGTTAATGACTTAAAGATGACCTTGGAAAAAACGGAACGCAGCTACTCAGAGCAGACTATCGCTGAAATTGAGCTGATTTTCCACATCTACAGCGGGCGACTCATCCAAAACTATCAGCGTGGTCTGGGCCTGTTCATTGAGAGCAAAGATGGTAAAGAACTCAGATTCCTGACAGCCGAAAAATCTGAGCATGATGCAATTATGTCGATGAGTTCTGGGCAAGTGTCAGCACTCAGCCTAGGCTTCTTCCTTTCGCTGAACAAAGTCTACTCAAGCGTACCACTGATCCTAATTGATGATCCATCTCAGTCACTAGACGAGGTGAATATAGCGTCTCTAACCGACCTGCTACGATGCGAGTTCGACAATCGCCAGCTGATCGTTTCCTCGCACGAGGATGACATCTCTGCGTACATGCGTTATCGATTTAACAAGGCTGGGCTGAGCACCAGGTCTCTTAACATGCAGCGGTTAGCCAAGGAAGCTTTGGTAGCGACTGATTAAATAATCATCTCCGGGGGATTGGGGGTAAAGTTACACCCCTTCCCTCTTGTATTTGTCGAGACAACACCTAAGTCGCAAACATATATGTGCCAATCAAATGACACGAGTTCTGCCACTTTTTAATTTGACACCAATGCACGACCCCGTAGAGGCGCAACCACTGCCCGGCGAATCCTATATAGGCCTGAGCAATAGATTCAGAATTAAACAACCAATCAGAAAAGCCTTTACATCACATGAGTTAGTTGTCGACTCCATTTATGAAAAAGACTTCGAATGGAATATTCGCAAGAAAGCCAAAGCATTTAGGAAGGCAGCCATCAAATCTGGTCTAGCTCCTACCTATACCGAGATACCCCACCATTACACATATCAGAGAAAATCCAAAATACATATAGGGATGAAGGCAGAACTTGATAAGTACGGGATAGGCCTGACTGCTGGTCAAATCCTATTTCACGGCGGCGATACAAATACTCCGCTAGAAACAATCATTACAAACAGGCCGATGTCTCTCACGCTAATCCCCCAAATCGCTGTATGGCATGCAAACTACGACGCAATTGGCAAATGGAATTACAAAACTTCATCTGCTCCGGCTGAGGCTGAAAATCCAACAGTCTGGATTATCCGGGTCTCGTCACGCTTTAAAGGCAAAGTCATTCTTTATCGCAAAGGTGGGGCGAATATGGAGGACGAAATGGAATGCGTCTTGGGTGAAGGGAACATGATCCAGCCATGGCATGCGACGGTGATCAAGAACATCACGGTCGTGCATGCCTATTTACATTAGCTCGTCAGCTACCTGGTATTGGCCCTCCCGAACAGGTGTGAGACTCAAGCGAGACGCTGAGAAGGATCGTGTACTATCCAAAGATCGCCGCGGCGAAGGATTGCTGTGGAGATGTCGAGACTACGATGGCGCTCATCAGCGACTGCCATGTCGAGGTGCTGACTGGCGAGGATGTCCAGATCTTCAAAAAACTTGCCGTTGGGGGGGCGGTGCGATCGCTGCGTCGGAGTACATCCGCCCAAATCTCTAAGTCCGGATTATGCAGCAGATGGAGAGAGGTGATGTCATCTCTACTTACGCGACGCTCTATTAACTGCTGCTCTGGATCCAAGCGGCGTTCAGCGAATCCAACCCAGCGGTGATCCAAGCGGCTCTCAGTACGTGGGGTTTGATCAAGAACGAGCTACCAACCTTTGCTCAGTTGCACATCAACTTCAATTGCGCAGCTCGAATGTCTGCTTGCTGGCTTAACGGGCTCACTGACCCTGCTAGCCACATGATCTGACGAGGTGCTTAGGTTTTGTACGAAAACCTTTGAAACTCCGTGAAAACCGCTGGAGCCCTGATTTTCCGTAGAGTTCTCGCCTTTTAGGCGAAGGACTCTGCTATGCCCAAGCGATACGAACTTTCTGACGAACACTGGGACATAGTCGCTGACCTCTTTGCTACAAGTCAGCGTACCGGACGTCCAAGAGTTGATGACCGCTTGATGCTCAACGGCGTGTTGTGGGTGCTGTGCTCCGGCGCAGCCTGGCGGGATATGCCTGAGCGATTCGGCCCTTGGTCGGCGGTTTATCAGCGATTTCGAGACTGGCGAAATCAGGGCACCTTCGGTCAAATGCTCAAACGCCTACATGTCAAACTCAACGCTGAAGGCCTGATTGATCTAGACACGTGGTGTATTGACTCAACGGCAGTGAAAGCAACCCGGGCCTCATCTGGAGCAGGCAAAAAAGGGGGGCAGAAGAACCAGCGGACCACGCACTCGGTAGAAGTCGGGGCGGACTAACTACGAAAATTCATATGGTTTGTGATGCCCGAGGTGTGCCATTGCACTTCACCCTTTCTGGCGGGCAAGCCAGTGACATTTCCCATGCCCAGCCTTTGCTCGATGGCGTTTACCTCCCAACCAAAGGAGGCCGGCCGCGCAAGCGATGTCGCAAATTGCTGGCCGACAAAGGCTACGACTCAGATGCTTTGCGCCGGTACTGCGACCGCTATCACATGCAGCCAGTGATTCCTTTCCGAGCCATGAAACGCAAGCCGAAGCCAGGTTTGCCGCGCCTGCTCGACAGACCAAAGTACAAAGAGCGAAACGTTATCGAGCGGCTGTTTGGGTGGCTGAAGGAACACCGCCGCTTGGGAACCCGATACTGCAAGCTCGCCCAAAGCTACTCCGCAATGGTCACGCTGGCTTGCTGGCGGCGGTGTCTGCGACATTATTTTTCGTACAAAGCCTAGGGAGGGTTGAGGACTGGCAGCAAAAAATCAGACTTAACACCTTCCTTGTAGTCCATTTCCCAAACATACTCCCCCAGCCATTTTTCCATTGCGGCCGCGCTGGCACCGCTCTAGTCTCGCCGAGTCGTTGCAAACCAACGACGCGGCTTTGACAGGCCGTAAGGAACTCTCACCGCAGCTTCACCTTTATGGCGGCTGTGCGTGGGGCACGCTTGCGTGCGCCGGTTTTCCTGAGTTCCGCCGGTCTGTCAACCCATGCACAGCTGCCACCCACCTGTTTGACAGCAGGCGGGTGACGGTCCTCATAAGAACTCAGGAGTTTTTTATGCTAAAGATCGTCCCCGACCCACCCCACCTCTACTCCCCTACCCTCGAAGACACCCTCATCCAGGCCTCCGAGTACGCGCGCTGCGCCCTGGCCGTTTCGCACCAGGCGATCCAGCTACAGCCCAGATCGCCCGCCTCGACCTTGATGCTGGCGTCCACCCACGAGCTCGAGTCACTGCGCGTGCTGCTGGAATCAGCCTTGATCCAGGTGCAGGTGCCGGCTGAGCCGGGTGCGTGGCATTAACCCGTAGGCTTTTTGTGTTGCCTGGGCTGGCGTCATTGCCGGTAAGCCGTCGCCTGCATGGGCGCTGGCAGCGGCACAGGGGATTGTGTGAGACCAGTCCTTTCTAGGCGCCAGCCTGGGCCCTTGATGTTCAGGGAGTAGAACCATGAGTCACGAGCAAACGACTGAAAACACCACCGTTGGCAAGACGCGGTTCTTCCAGGGTGAAGGCCATACAGCTGCGCTGTTTCGCATCGAGCCGGGCATACCGTGCCGGCATGCGCGGGAGCAGGCTTCGGAGTTGATGGGCTATGTGCGGGAAATGACCATCAGCGGGTTGATGGATGAAAAGCCTGAGTTGATTTGGGCTTCGCATTACCTGAGCGCGCTGGCCAAGGCGCTGATGGATGATGCGGAGCTGGGGATGCGGGGTTGAGTTGTCGACCGGTTGTGCTGTTCACTTAAGAGCGGCGTTGTCTGGATTGGGGCTGCTTTGCAGCCCATCGCGACACAAGGCCGCTTCCCACAAAGACCGTGGCGTATCTGCGAGACCAGTTTTCTGCGCGACAGCGCAGCCCGAAAGGGTTGGGTGATCTCCTACAGGTGATCGGTCAATTTCTTCGGCACCCGATACTGGTTTGCGCCATACGCGAAGTTGAACACTTCCCTTTGACGCTTCTCGGTGTCGTCACAGGTTTCCTCACCCTTGGCGACGCTAACCGTTACCCTCGACACCTCGGTCACCCGCAAGTCGGCAAACCCTTCCTTGCCAGGCTTGCCAACAGCCACTGTGCGTAGCGTCTCGCTGTGCTTGCCGGCGCAGTAATCTTGCCACTCGGCATAGCTTTCGCTAACCACCAGATGCCCCAGCAGCCGCCGCAACTGCGCGCCGTCTTGCAGGTATAGGCTCAGCGTCTCGTCACTGCCGGGATTGGCCCGTGACATCACTGTACGCTGGACGCGCACACCAAATGCCCTGCGCCCGGGCGCAAGCTGATAAGGCGCGGTGTCCAGTTTCAGGTCGTTGAAGGCCATTGCGTCGGAAACGATAGCTGCAGGCTCGTAGTCGTACGCAAGGATCTTGCCACTGGCGGCATCGGCCAGCACAACAGCCAGCCCATAGTCACCCTGCCCGTATTCATCGACCCTTTCCTTTATAGGTAACGCTGCCAGCACCTGGCTTGCATCTGCCGGGTTGGCCTTGCACACCGCATGTTCATGATCGAGCTCCAGCGTTGGGTGCAAGGTTTGCGCCCAGCTTTGCAGGTGCTGCGTGCAGTCGCCCCAGGCAACCGCGGGCAGCGATAACAGCATCAGTACGGTGATGCCACGCATGTTGATGCCTCAATCCTTTGAAAGCTGGCCATGGTATTACAAGCCCAGTTGAAACGGCCGGGGGTCAGCGCCGCCCTGCCCGCACGCCGAGCACCAGCAGCACGACGCCCGGCAACAACAGGCCAGCAGCGGTGTAACCGAACGCGGCCTGGCCTGACGCCCCGACGGCTGCGAACGCGGCGCCCACGGCGATCAGCGCGGTGCCGACGATAGTGAAGGGTTGAGTTGCGATTTTACGCATGCTGATTGTCCTTTCCATCCATTGAGAATTCACCCACGCAACGCCCGGGCCGCCCAGAAGCATAACCAAGACATGAACAGCAAAAAACCCACGAACAGCAACGAGCAGGCCATGGATATCCAGTATTCAGCAATAACGCGGGGGATGGCACCGGCGTTGCCGGTGATCGCGGGCAAGCCCGCTCCTACAGGGTACGTGGCGCCCTTACGAATTCTGCTCTACGCGACAGCGCAGCCCGCAGGGCTGGGTGATCTCCTACAGTGCATCGGATACCGCCCCCGTTTCTACCCGCCGCGCATCCCGGCGCACGGCCTGGGGCGGTACGCCGAAGCCGCGCATGAACACCTCGCGCAGGTGCCGACGGTCCCTGAAACCGGTCTCCCGGGCCACCACGTCCAGGCTGTGCCGGGTCTGCTCGATCATCAAGCGCGCGGCCTCCAGGCGCAGGCTTTCCACGGCCTTGGCCGGTGATTGCCCGGTCTCGGCGGTGAACACCCGGGTGAACTGGCGCGGGCTCAGGTGCACCACGTCGGCCAACTCCTCCACACTCAGCGGCCGGCTGAGGTGTTTGCGGGCGTAATCCAGCGCGGTCTGCATGCGGTCGGACTTGGGCGACAACGCCAACAGCTCGGAATGCTGCGATTGCCCGCCGGAGCGGCGCTGGTGCATCACCAGCTTGTGCGCCACCGACCTGGCCACTTCAGTGCCCAGGTCCTTCTCCACCATGCCCAGCGCCATGTCCAGGGCGGCGGTCATGCCGGCGGAGGTCCAGATGGAGCCATCGACGATGAAAATCCGGTCTTCCTCCACCTGGATGCGCGGGTGCAGCTCACGCAGCTTGGGCGCATAAGCCCAATGCGTGGTGGCGCGGCGGCCGTCCAGCACGCCGGCCTGCGCCAGCACAAAACAGCCGGTGCACAGGCCGGCGGTACGCCGTGCGCCGTCGACGAAGCCGCGCACGCTGGCCAGCACGGCGTCGCCGGGCGGCGTCAGCGGGGTCAGGGTGCCGGTGACCATCCAGGTGTCGGCCAGGCCCGGGGCGCCCAGGGGCAGGGTGTCGATGTGCATGCCCAGCGACGAGCGCACGGTGCCGCCGTCGATGGAGAAGTTCTGAATGCAATAGACCGTGTCGCACGCCACCAGGTTGGCGAACTCGAACACGGTCTGGGTGGCCAGGGACATGACCTGGAAGCCTTCGGTAATCAGGTAGCCGACCCGGTGCATGGGGCGTTCCTCTGTGCTATGTCCTGAAAAGCTACCATATACGTCATTCAAGACACAAAGCGCATTGTGCATGATGGCTCCACACCCAACGCAACGGAGCATCACCATGACCCAGCCATTCAAAGGCACCGCGCTGATCACCGGCGCTTCTACCGGTATCGGTTCGATCTACGCAGAACGCCTGGCCCGCCGCGGCTACGACCTGGTGCTGGTGGCCCGCAACCGCGAGCGGCTCAACGCCCTGGCCGCCCGGCTTACCAGCGAAACCCGGCAGAACGTCGAGGTGCTGCCGGCAGACCTGGCCAATGCTGGCGACCTGGCCCAGGTCGAGCGCAAGTTGCGCGAAGACGCCAGCATCAGCCTGCTGGTGAACAACGCCGGCATTGGCACCCATACCGGGCTGCTGGACAGCGACGTGGATCGCATGGCCGAGATGATCAGCCTCAACGTCACCGCCCTCACCCGCCTCACCTACGCCGCCGTGCCAGGGTTCGTCGCCCGCCACAACGGCGCGGTGATCAACCTGTCGTCCATCGTCAGCCTGGCGCCAGAGCTGCTCAACGGCGTGTACGGCGGCAGCAAGGCGTATGTCACGGCGTTTACCCAGGCGCTGAACAAGGAGCTGGCGGGCAAGGGCGTGCAGGTGCAGGCAGTATTGCCAGGGGCTACGGCCACCGACTTCTGGCAAATCGGCGGCCTGCCGGTGGAGAACCTTGACCCCGGCATCGTGATGTCGGCCGAACACTTGGTGGACGGTGCGTTGCAGGACTTCGACAACGGCGTGCTGATTTCCCTGCCGTCGGTGCAAGACCTGCAAGCCTACGAGCACTACGAAACCAGCCGCCAGGCCCTGTTCGGCCAGCTGTCCAGCAACCGTCTTGCGCCGCGCTACAGCGCCTGAACGCCTGCACAGACCTCATCGCCGGCAAGCCGGCTCCTGCAGGTACAGCGCGGTCCTGAAGCTCATGCGGCCCCTGTAGGAGCGGGCTTGCCCGCGATCACCGGCAAAGCCGGTCTCATCCACCACTGCACTGCGCTCAACTACCCACGCGAAGCCCTGAGGCTCAACCCGGCCGCCACCAACAGCATCACCCCACTGGCAATGAAGGTCGCCTGGTACCCGACGTTGTCATACAGCACCCCACCCACCGTAGCCCCGGCGGTAATCGCCAACTGAATCACCGCCACCATCAGCCCGCCCCCGGCCTCGGCATCTTCGGGCAACACCCTGGCCAGCCAGGTGAACCACCCCACCGGCGCGCAGGTGGCAACCAGCCCCCAGGCCCCCAGCAACACCGCAGTCGGTGCCACCCAGCTGCCGGCCCACAGCACGGCAAAGGCAATACCGGCCATCAACAACGGAATCCCCAGCAGCACCCTGAACAGCTGCCGGCTTACCAGCCCGCCCACCAGCAAGGTGCCGAGCAACCCGGCAACGCCGATGATCAGCAGCAGCACCGACAGCGTCGGCACATCCACATGGGTCACGCTCTCCAAAAACGGCCGCAGGTAGGTGAACAGGGTGAACTGCCCCATGAACAGGCAGGCCACCGCCGCCATGCCCAATGCGACCTTGCCATCCTTCAACAGCCGCAGCGCCCCGGCAGAAGCCCCCGGGGTGCGCTCGCTCGGCATCGACGGCAGGGTGAGCGCCTGCCACAGCAGCGCCAGCACGGCCAGCGGCACCACGCAGAAGAACGCCCCGCGCCAACCGATCATGCCGCCCAGGTAGCTACCCAGCGGCGCGGCGATGGCGGTGGCCAGGGCGGTGCCACCCTGCATCACTGCAATGGCCCTGGGCACCATCGCTTCCGGGGCGATGCGCATCATCACCGCCGTGGACATCGACCAGTAGCCACCAATCGCCACGCCGAGTATCGCCCGGCCCACCATCAGCAACGGGTAGTTGGGCGCAAACGCCACCAACGCCCCCGACACCAGCATCAATGCGGTGGTGGCCAGCAGTACCGGCTTGCGGTCTATGCCCTGGGTCAGCGAGCCCACCAGCAGGCTGGTGATCACGGCAAAAAAGCCTGAAACCGAAATCGCCTGGCCCGCCTGCCCTTCGCTGAGCGAAAGGTCGGTGGCAATCGGTGTCAGCAGGCTGACCGGCAAAAATTCGGACGCCACCAGCGCAAAGGCGCAAAGCGACATCGCCAGCACGGCGCCCCAAAAAGGGCGGCTGCTGGCGTGGGCGTTTACAAGGGTGCTACTCATGAAGGTACTCGGCGGGCAAACACAAGGGATTGCCATCTTCCCAGCCAGGCCCGGCCGATCAGTAGAGCGATCACCCGGCTTTCTTGCCTATTCGTCCAACTGCCTGGGCAGCGCGCTGGACAGCCAAAAACGCCAGGGCATAGAGTGCCAGCAGCCCCCTCCGGACATTACCGCCATGAATGCACCTGCCGCCGCCCCTTCTGCTGCTGCCTCCCTGCAGTCGCTGGTCGAAGTCATCGCCTCCCAAACCCCGGGCCCCGGTGACTACCGCACGCCCATCGCCGACCTGGTGCTCTACCGGCGCGATGTACCCTGCCCGCCCGCCACCTGCATGGTGGAGCCCAGCGTGGTGCTGGTGGTGCAAGGGGCCAAGCAGATGGTCATCGGCGGCGACGCCTACCCCTACGACCCCCAGCGTTTTCTGGTGACCTCCCTGAGCCTGCCCGCACACTCCTCGGTAACCGCCGCAAGCACCGGCGCGCCCTGCCTGGGGCTGGTATTCAAGCTCGACCTGCGCACCTTGGCCGAGCTGATCGCCCAGGATGTGCGGCTACCGTCCACCGGCCAGCCCGTCGAGGGTAGCGCCGGCATCGGCACGGCAAGCCCCCGGCTGCTGGCCAGCTTCGCCCGGCTGGGCGAGTTGCTGCATGAGCCCGAGGCGATTCCCGTGCTCTGGCCCATGCTGCAACGGGAAATCCACTACCGCCTGCTGATGAGCGACCAGGCGCCGCTGTTGCGCCACATCGCCTCGGTGGGCAGCAAGGGCCACCGCATCGCCAAGGCCATCGACTGGATCAAGCTCAACTACGCCTCGCCGCTGCGGGTAGAGGACCTGGCGTCCCAGGTGCAGATGGGTATTTCGACCTTTCACCAGCACTTTCGCCAACTGACCGCCATGAGCCCGCTGCAGTACCAGAAGTGGATCAGGCTGAACGAAGCCAAGCGCATGATGCTCAACGACAACCTCGACGCAGCTACTGCCGGCTTCAAGGTGGGTTACGAAAGCCCTTCGCAGTTCAGCCGCGAGTACGGCCGGCAGTTTGGCCGGCCGCCCAAACGCGACATCGCCGACCTGCGCCGGGCCGTTAGCGACACAAGGCCCGCATGATTTTCACGCACACGCGGCCCGTTTAGGAGCCGGCTTGCCGGCGATGAGGCCGGCACAGCCAACCCAAGGCCGCAAAACCGTCACCCAGGCTGCAAGGTTTTGCCATGCACCTTGAAACGCACGCCCCTTACCGTGTATTCAAGCGCCTTGCCTGCGAACCGAATCAGGCACCCGGGCAACACACCAGCAGGAGTAACGGATGGACACCACCAACCCTGAGGCAACCGAGCACGCCAAGCCTGCGCAGCCCTTTGCGGCAGATGCCGCCGAGCGCCTGCAACTGGCCCTGGACGCCGGGGCCATCGTCGGAACCTGGGTCTGGGACATCCCCAACAACAGCGTCACCGCCGACGAGCGTTTCGCCCGCTCCTTCGGCTTGCCGCCGGCAAGGTGCCTCAGTGGCATCCCGATCGAGGAAGCCTTCACCTCCATTCACCCCGACGACCACGCCCGCCTGAACCAGCACATCGCCGATGCCATGGCCTGCGGGGGCAAGTTCCGCTGTGAATACCGGGTGCGCCAGCCCGACGGTTGCTTTCGCTGGATCGAAGCCAACGGCCGCGCCGAGCTGGATGCCAGCGGCGTGGCGGTGCGCTTCCCGGGCGTGCTGATGGACATCGAGTCGCGCAAGGTGGCTGAGGCCGAACGCGACCAGGTATCCGCTTTGCTGCGCTCGTTCACCGCCGCAGTGCCAGGCGTGGTCTACGCCAAGGACCGCGACGGCAGGTTGCTGATGGCCAACGACGGCGCCACCCGGTTGATCGGCAAGCCGCCTGAGTTCTACCTGGGCAAGACCGACCTGGAAATCCTCGAGGACAAGGCCCAGGCCCGCCAGGTAATGGCCACCGACCAGCGCATCATGCACGGCGGCAAGGCCGTACAGGTGGAGGAACAGGTGGACATGCCCGACGGCTCTGAAACCTACTGGCTGTCGGTCAAGGCGCCGATGTTCAGCGCAAGCGGCGAAGTCATCGGGCTGATCGGCTCGTCCATCGACGTCACCGCGCGCAAGACTGCAGAAGCTGCGCTGCTGCAACTCAACCAGCAACTGGAGGCCAGGGTCGCTGCAGCCATAGCCGAGAACGAAGCCGCGCAAGCTGCGCTGCGCCAGTCGCAGAAAATGGAAGCCGTCGGGCAACTGACCGGGGGCATCGCCCACGACTTCAACAATCTGCTGGCGGGGATCGTCGGCAGCCTCGACCTGATCAAGCTGCAGTTGAGCAAAGGCCGCACGGCGGACCTTGAGCGTTACCTGTCGGTGGCCTACGGCGCGGCGCAACGCGCGGCTGCCCTGACCCATCGGCTGCTGGCGTTTTCGCGCCGGCAAACCCTGGTGCCGGTGCTCACCAACGTCAACCAGCTGATCGGCGGCATGGAAGACCTGATCCGCCGTACCGTAGGGCCGTCGGTACAGCTGGGGGTGCGGTTGTCCGCAGCCCAGGCCACCTGCCTGGTCGACCCGGCCCAGGTCGAGAACGCGCTGCTCAACCTGTGCATCAACGCTCGCGATGCGCTGCCGGCGGGCGGCTCGATCACCGTCGAAACCTTCAACCAGGCGCTGCAGGCTGGCGAGCCGCAGGATGCGCAGCTCAAGCCCGGCGACTACCTGACCATTCGCGTGACCGACAACGGTATCGGCATGGATGAACCCACCCTGGCCAAAGCCTGCGAGCCGTTTTTCACCACCAAACCGGTCGGTGCCGGCAGCGGCCTGGGCCTGTCGATGGTGTATGGCTTTACCCGCCAGTCACAGGGGCAGCTCAAACTTCAGTCGCAACCGGGCGCAGGCACACAGGTGTGCCTGCAGTTGCCTTGTCATGCCGGCCAGGCCCTGGCGCCAGCGGCAGTGGCAACCACCAGCCAGGCGCCCACCGCCAAACCGGGCGCGACCGTGCTGGTGGTCGATGACGAACCTTCGGTGCGCATGTTCGTCAGCGAAGTGCTCGGCGGCCTCGGTTACGTCGTGGTCGAGGCTGCCGACTCCCAGGCCGGGCTGCAGCTGCTGGCCTCCGACACCCGTATCGACCTGCTGGTAACCGACATCGGCCTGCCCGGCGGCACCGACGGGCGACGCATGGCTGAGGCGGCACGCAGCCGCAGGCCCGGGTTGCCAGTGTTGTTGATGACCGGCTACGTGGAGCCCAAGGCGCTGGAGGATTACCCACTGGAGCCAGGCATGGCGCTTGTCACCAAGCCGTTCAGCCTTGAAACCCTCAGCCTGCAACTGAGCATGCTGGCGCGTGAGGCGCCGCAAAGCGCTAGCCAATAGTTGCTGCCATCGCGTTGTCAGCGGGTGATTGTGCGTTGCCTGTCAGGGCCTCATCGCCGGCAAGCCGTGTGAAGCTTACGTAGCCCCTGTAGGAGCGGGCTTGCCCGCGATACCGGCGCAGCCGGTGCCATCCACGGCGGTGGCACGTTACTCAGAACCGGTACTCGACCCCCGCCCCGGCGTACCACGACCGCCCAGGCGCCGCTTCGTAATACCGGCCATTGCTATCCCCCACAATCACCGACCCCACGTACTGCTTATCCAGCAGGTTGTCCACCCGCACCATCTCATAAAGCGTGAAGCGCTCAAGCTTCTGCTCCATCCGCGCCCGCCAGTTGAACACCGTGTACGCCGGCGCAGCCTTCTGGTCGTTGCTGTCCTCCACATACACCTGGCTGCGGTACTGCCCCTCCAGCGCGGTGCTAAGCCCGGCCACCGGCCGCCACACCAGCTCGCCGAACAGGCTGTCGCGGGGCACGCCTGGCAGGCGGTTGCCCTTCTCGATCGTGGCATTCACATCATCCTGGTACGTCGCATCCAGGTGGGTGTAGGCCAGGTTCAACTGCCACTGCTCGGCCAACGGCGCCTGCAACCCGACCTCCAGGCCTCGGCGCAGCGTCTTGCCGCCGTTGTCGTAGCTGGTACGGCCCGCGTTGGACCCAGCCACCACAATCTCGTCCTCGGTGTGGATCTCGAACAGCGCCACGTTCAAGCGGGCCTGCTCGGCCAGGCGCATTTTCAAACCCACTTCGTACTGCGTGCTGGTGGCAGGCTTGAGGCCGAAGTTGAAGGCCTCGCTGGCCCCCGGGGCGTAGGCCATTTCGGCCTGGGTCGGGGTTTCGAAGGCCTTGCCGACGCTGACGTAGCCATTCAGGTCGGGCGTAAAGGCATACATGACCGACGCCGTCGGCGTGGTGCGCTGGTAGGTTTTCGAGCCGCTGGAATCGCCATTGGACAGGTAGTGGTCATCCACCTCCATTTCCATGCTGCTGTGCCGTACCCCGGCCTCGAAGGTCCAGCGCTCCAGCTCCCAATGGGCTTGCACGTAAGGGTCCAGGCTGGTGGCGGTGTCGACTTCGTCGCGGCGCAGTTCGCCTTTCACGCCCAGCACGTTGCCGCTGTAGTTCTGGTAGCCGCGGCGGTCGTCACGGCTCTGGTCGTAATCGACGCCGTAGGTCAGCGTCAGCAAGCCCGGCGCTGCGGTGATGGGCTGCACCCAACGCACAGTGCCACCGTGGAACTGGCGGTCGAAGTCGACCACGCCGCCACCGCGGTTGTTGGCCGGCGTGCCCTTGGGGATGGACAGGTACTGAATAACACTGCGCTGCCCGGCATACAGGTTGAACTGCAGCGTGGCCTCGCCGAAGTTGCGCTCGTAGTTCATGCCGACCTGCTGGTGGTGGATGCTCTTGCGCGTGTTGTACTCCTCGGCGCGGCTGCTCACCGAGCGCGGGTCGGCCCTGTAGGCGCTCCAGGTCTGGCCCAGCGGGTCCTGGGTGCCGTTCTGCTCCAGGGTGCTGAAGGTCAGCGCCAGCCGGCTGTCGTCGTCGGGGCGTACATGCACCTTGGCGAAGGTCTGGTCACGGCGCGCGGCGCTGTGGTCGCGGTAGCCGTCGGTGTCCATGCGCGAGGCGTCCAGCACAAAGCCTGCCTGGTCGTTACCGCCCTGGCCGTAAAGGTGGTTTTTGACGAAGCCGTCGCTGCCGAGCAAAGCGCCGGCGCCCACGGTGGCGGGCCCGCTGCCGTCCTTGGTGAACATCTGGACCACGCCGCCGGCATTGCTGCCGTAAATGGCCGAGGCCGGGCCGCGCAGCACTTCGATGCGCTCGGCCACATCCAGGTTAAGCGAGGCGGCCTGGCCCTGGCCGTCCGGGGTGCTGGCCGGAATGCCGTCGCTGAGCAGCTTGATGCCACGGATACCGAACGCCGAGCGGGCGCCGTAACCACGGGTGGATACCTGCAGGTCCTGGGCGTAGTTCTGGCGGTTTTGCACCACCACTCCGGGCACCCGCGCCAGCGCTTCAGACAGGTTGACCCCAGCCTGGCCGTCGGTGATCTGCTCGTGGCTCACCACATCCAGCGAGGCCGGGGTGTCGAAGGTCGAGGTGGGCACGTAGGTGCCGGTGACGGCCACCGGGTCAAGGGTGTAGCTCTGCTGCTCGGCGAAGGCCGGCGCGCTGGTGGCAAGGCAAACAAAATAAAAAGACACGCGGGTACCGCAAGTGAGGTAGCGGTAACGGGTCCTGGGTTGAATCGGCATTGAAAAAATCTGCATTTACACGGTTGAAAGGCCCGTACAACACGACGGGCCGTGCAGTTTACTGCGCAGCGCCCGGGAGTGCGCGGGCAATTATGGCACCGGCTGCGCCGGTGTTCGCGGCTACAGCCGCTGCCGCACGCCGTTATTGCGAAATAAATTTGTACAACCTCGTTGACTTGTACAGATTCGCACATAGGCTTCAAGGTATACCTGTACAACAAGCCAAGTTTGTACAAGATGACCTGGAGCCGCCCATGTCTGTCTACCTGCAGCAATTCGCCGAGCGTTTCGCCCAGCTGAACGCGGGCAACCTCGACACGCTGGCCAGCCTGTACAGCGAAGACATCGACTTTCGCGATCCGCTGCACCACATCCACGGCCTTGCCGCCCTGCAGGCCTACTTCGCCCAGCTGTACGCCAACGCGCACAACATCCGCTACAGCTTCAGCGGCGCCGATGAAGTGGCCCCAGGCCAAGGCTACCTGCGCTGGACCTTGCACTTTTGTCACCCGCGCCTGGCCGGCGGCCAGCCGATCGAGGTGCAGGGTTGCAGCCACCTGCAATGGCGCCAGCGGGTGTACGCCCACCGTGACTATTTCGACGCCGGCGCCCTGCTGTACGAGCATATCCCGCTGATGGGCAGCGCCATCCGCTGGCTCAAGGGCCGGCTGGCATGAGCCGCTGCTGGCTGACCGGCGCCAGCAGCGGCATTGGCGCGGCGCTGGCGCACTGCCTGCTGGAACAGGGCCACCAGGTGGCCGTGGGCGGGCGCCACGCCGAGCGGCTGACGCCTCTGGCCGAGCGCTACCCCGGGCAGGTGCTGCTGGCGGTCGGCGACCTCGACCAGCCGCAGCAGGTTGCCGACATCGTCGGCCACATCAAGCAGGCTTGGGGTGCGCTGGACTACGTGATCCTCAATGCCGGCACCTGCGAGTACCTGGAGCCCGGGCATTTCGACCCGGCGCTAATCGAGCGGGTGCTGCGCACCAACGTGATTGCCCTGAGCCATTGCCTGGCAGCCGCCCTGCCCTTGCTGCGCGCCGGTCGCCAGCCGCACCTGGTGGTGATGGGCAGCTCGGTGAGCTGGCTGGCCCTGCCCCGGGCCGGCGCCTATGGCGCATCCAAGGCGGCGGTGCGCTACCTGGTGGAGTCGCTGCGCATCGACCTGGCCCACGAAGGCATCGATGTCACCCTGGTCAGCCCGGGCTTTGTCGACACACCGCTCACCCGGCGCAACGACTTCCCCATGCCGCAACTGTGGTCGGCGCAGCGCGCCGCTGAACATATCGCCCGGCGCCTGCCCCGCCGCCCGCTGGAAATCACCTTCCCCGGCCTCTTCACCTTTGTGCTGCGCCTGCTCGGGGCCATGCCTGCGCGTCTACGCTTGGCATTGGGCAAACGGATGGCACGCCAGAACAAGGACGGGTAAGCCAATGCATATCGCCATCATCGGCAGCGGCATCGCCGGCCTGACCTGCGCCTACCTGCTGTCACGCCAGCACCTGGTGACGCTGTTCGAAGCCGAACCGTGGATTGGCGGGCACACCCATACCGTAGATGTCGAGTGGCACGGCGAGCGCTATGCCATCGACACCGGGTTCATCGTGTTCAACGACTGGACCTACCCCAACTTCATCCGCCTGCTCGAGCTGCTGGGGGTGGCCACCCAGCCAACCGAGATGAGTTTTTCCGTGCATGCCCCGGCCTGCGGCCTGGAATACAACGGCCATGACCTGAACACACTCTTTGCCCAGCGCCGCAACCTGCTATCGCCAGGGTTCTGGGGGATGTTGCGCGATATCCTGCGGTTCAACCGCCAGGCGGTGGCCGACCTGGACGCCGGGCGCATCGGCGCCAGTACCAGCCTGGGTAGCTACCTGACCGACAACGGCTACGGCCAGCGCTGCATCGAGCACTACATCGTGCCGATGGGGGCGGCAATCTGGTCGATGTCCCGCGCCGACATGCTGGCGTTCCCGCTGCACTTTTTCGTCACGTTCTGCCGCAACCACGGGCTGTTTTCGGTAAACCAGCGCCCGCAATGGCGGGTGATCCAGGGCGGTTCGCGCAGCTATGTGGCGCCGCTGTGCCGGCCATTCGAAGCTGGCATCCGCCTTGGTTGCAAGGTGCAGCGAGTCAGCCGCGACGAGGCCGGCGTCACCCTGCTCAGCAGCGCCGGCAGCGAGCGCTTCGACAAGGTGGTGCTGGCCTGCCACAGCGACCAGGCCCTGGCCCTGCTGGAGGCCCCCAGCCCCATGGAATACGCGGTACTGGGGGCGATTCACTACGCAGCCAACGACGTGGTACTGCACACCGACACCCGCCTGCTGCCACGCACAAGGCGTGCCTGGGCCAGCTGGAACTACCGCCTGGGTGACGCCGAGCAAGCCCCCGCCGCAGTGACCTACAACATGAACCTCCTCCAAGGCCTGCAAGCGCCAGCCACCTTCTGCGTCAGCCTGAACCAGACCGCGCAGGTAGACCCGGCGCAGATCCTCGCCCGCTACAGCTACGCCCACCCGCAGTACAGCCAGGGCGCGCTTGCCGCACAGGCCCGGCAAGAGCAATTGCAAGGTCAGCGGCACAGCTACTTCTGCGGCGCCTACTGGGGCAACGGCTTCCACGAAGACGGGGTGAACAGCGCCCTGGCCGTGGCCCGGCATTTTGGCGAGCAACTGTGAACAGCGCCCTGTGCCTGGGCTGGGTCAGCCACCGGCGCCAAGTGCCGCGGGCCCATGCCTTCCGTTACCGGGTCGGCATGTTCTACCTGGACCTCGACGAACAGGCCGCCTGGCTGGGGCTGTCGCGCTGGCTCGGGCGTTGGCGCATGGCGCCGCTGTGCTGGCGTGAAACCGACTACCTGCCGGCCCTGACCGGCCAAGGCATGCCGCTGGCTGAAGCCGCACGTACCCTGGTAGGCCAGGCCTGCGGCCACACGCCCACCGGCCCCGTGCACCTGCTGACGCAACTGCGCTGCTGGGGCCTGTCGTTCAACCCGGTGAGTTTCTACTTTTGCCATGACGCAGGCGGGCAACTGGCGGCGATTCTGCTGGAGGTGCGCAACACGCCGTGGCGCGAGCGCTTTCACTACGTGCTGCCGGTGCAGCAAAACCAGGCGGCGGCCTTCACGGTGGCCAAGGCATTTCACGTATCACCGTTCATGCCGCTGAACATGCACTACCACCTGCGCTTGAAGCTCGATGCCGCGCGGCTGCGCATCCACATGCACAACTGGCAAGGCGCCGAGCAGGTGTTTGCCGCTGCCCTTGCCCTGCAGCGCCAGCCATTGGACCGCAAGGCGCTGCACCGCTACATCCTGGCTTTCCCGTGGATGAGCCTGCGCACCGTTACGGCCATCTACTGGCAGGCCTTGCGCCTGCTGCTCAAACGTACCCCCGTCCATGACCATGCCAAGGCCCGGGGCAACCTGGCGCTCGGCCAACCCAGCGAGGACTCCGACCATGCCCAACAGCACCCTGAGCGTTAGCAAGCCCGCGGGCCTGACGCTTTGGCTAGGCAATCTGGCCCGCAATGCCGTGCTCGCCCAGTTGGGCAAGCTGCGCCATGGCCACCTGCGCCTGCTCAGCCACGGCCGGCAGTGGAGCTTCGGCGATGCAAACAGCCCGTTGCAGGCGGAGGTGGAGGTGCTCGACGACGCGGCCTGGGGCCTGCTGGCCGGCAATGGCTCGATCGGTGCCGGCGAGGGGTATATCCATGGTTACTGGCGCAGCCCGGACCTGGCCCGGGTAACCCGCCTGTTCGTCGCCAACCTTACGGTGCTCGACGCCCTCGAAGGCGGCCTGGCACGCCTGGGGCGCCCGGCCCTGCGCCTGCTGCACCGGCTCAACCGCAACAGCCGGCGCGGCGCCCGGCGCAACATTCTGGCCCACTACGACCTGGGCAATGCGCTGTTCGAGCAGTTGCTCGACCCAAGCATGATGTACTCTGCGGCGCGCTTCGAGTACCCGGGCCAACCGTTGGAGCAGGCGCAGTTGCACAAGCTCGAATGCATCTGCCAAAAGCTTGAGCTAAGCCCAGCCGACCACCTGCTGGAAATCGGCAGCGGCTGGGGCAGCCTGGCCATCCATGCTGCCACCCGTTACGGCTGCAAGGTCACCACCACCACGCTTTCGCAGGCGCAATACACCTACACCTTGCAGCGCGTGCAGGCCCTGGGTCTGGAGCAGCAGGTGACCGTGCGCTGCGATGACTACCGCGACCTCACCGGCCGCTACGACAAGCTGGTGTCCATCGAAATGATCGAGGCCGTGGGCCACCGCTACCTGCCGGCCTACTTTCGCCAGTGCGCAGCATTGCTCAAACCCGACGGGCTGATGCTGCTGCAGGCGATCACCATCCGCGACCAGCGCTACCAGCAGGCGCGCCGCTCGGTGGACTTCATTCAGCGCTATATCTTCCCCGGCGGCGCGCTGCCGTCGCTGAGCGTGATGCTGCACACCGCCAGCCGCCAATCGGCGCTCAACCTGGTGCACCTGGAAGACTTCGGCGCCGACTACGCGCGCACCCTGCAGCACTGGTGCGACAACCTGCGCCAGGCGCGGGGCACGCTGACCGGCATGGGCTACGACGAGACCTTCCAGCGCTTGTGGGAGTTTTACCTGTGCTATTGCCAAGGCGGTTTCGAGGAGCGCGCCATCGGCGTGGCCCAATTGCTGTGGGCGGGGCCCGCTGCACGGCGCGCGCCGTTGCCGTGACCGGCCAGGCTCGCTGGCGCCTGGCCAATGCCCTGTGGCTGCAGGCCGGCTGGTGGTTGTGCGTGCTGGGAGCGCAACGGCCCTGGTTGTTGCTACCGGTTTTGTTGGGGCTGGCATTGCACCTGCGCCTGAGCCCCGCCGGTGAAGCCAAGGCGTTGTGCCGGGTGGCGCTGTTTGGCTGGCTGCTGGACAGCCTGCTGGGGGCGCTGGGGGTGTTCGCTTTTGACGCCTGGCCATTGCCGCTTTGGCTGGCATTGTTATGGCTGGTGCTGGCCAGCGGCATGCGCCACTGCCTGGCCTGGGCCGGGCGGCCGTTGTGGCTTGGGGCGCTGGCCGGCGCCGTGGGCGGGCCGCCGGCGTACCTGGGGGGTGCGAGGCTGGCCGATGTTGCGTTGCCCCTGGGGGCGCTGGCGACTGCACTGCTGTTGGCTGGTTTGTGGGCGTTGGTATTGCCCCTGCTGGTGCGCATTGCTGCCGGGCGCTGAGGGGTTGTGCCACCTGTGCCGGCCCTTACAGATACCGCACAAGCCTGGAGATCATGCGATCCCTGTGGGAGCGGGCTTGCCCGCGATCACCGGCATGGCCGGTGCCATGCACCGCGTCGTATGCATCGGGGGCAAGCCTGCTCCCACGTTCTACAACAGCTTCAAAATCTCCCCCACCACCTGCTGCGTCGCCGCTTCGACCGTGCCTTCATTGCGGCACAACAGCCAGCCTTGCTCCAGCGCCGCCCGCTCGAACGCCTCGCTACTCGCCACCTGCTCCTGCAGCGTGAACATTACCGTACTGCCCAACCCACGGGTGCGGGCCGCAGCCCTGGCCCAGGAGGTTTGCGGTGCGGTGACCACACCCACCATCAGGTCCGGCACCTGTACCTTGCGTTCGAGGTTCAGTTGCAGGATGTCGGCAAAGGGTACAAGGCGGCGGAACGCGGCGTCGGAGGGGTACCAGCGGTCGATCAGGACAAGGCTGCCGGCAGGCTGGTTGGGCAGCACGTGCTGCGAAATCCAGGCACGGCTGTCGGCCAGGCGCTCGCACACCTGCAGCTCCAACTGCGCACAGGGGTTACGCGCCAGCTGGTTGACCAGGGCCATGGTTTCGGCGCGGTACGGGTCGTTGTTGCGCTCACTCAGGCGGATGACCTTGTGGCCTTTTGCGCGCAGGGCCTGGGTGACGGTTTCGAGCAAAGTGGTCTTGCCGGTGCCCTTGGGGCCGTCGAGGGAGATGAACAGCGGGCGGGACATGGTTCAGGGCTGCCGGGGGGTAGTGCACGAGGAGGCTCATGATGCCCTGAAAGGGCCTTGGCGTGTTGTTTTTGCCTGCGGAGTACACTTGTACTCTTCAGGCGATTGGCAGACCGGCGAGCAACTGCCTTGTGCTGCCTGAACCGGCCCCATCGCCGGCGAGCCGGCTTCTAACACGTACAGCGCATGATTCTGGCCTCGCGCAATCTTGTGGGAAGCGGCCTTGTGTCGCGACTGGGCTGCAGAGCAGCCCCGGCATTTTTGAAAGGAAGAGATCCCGGGGCCGCTACGCGACCCAGTCGCGACACAAGGCCGCCTCCTACAGGGAACGAAGATGCCTCGCACAAATCTGGCCCGCACATTCCCACGTTTGCCCAACCAATGCTGTACTGTACCTGAGCCATCACCACGCCCCCTCCAGCAGGCCCCCATGACCCACACCCCCCAAGTCAACCTGACCAACTGCGACCGCGAAGCGATCCAGATTCCGGGCAGTATCCAACCCCATGGCTGCCTGTTGGCCTGCGATGCGTCGGCCGTCACGGTGTTGCGCCATTCGGCGAACCTGGCCGAGATGCTCGGGGTGCAGGGCGAGATCAACGGCCAGAAGCTGCACGCCCTGCTCGGCGCCGAGGTGGCCCATACCCTGCGCAATGCCCTGGCGCGTACCCGCGAAGCGGCGCGGCCGGCCCTGACCTATGGCGTGCACTTGCCCAGCGGCCGCGCCTTCGACATCAGCGCCCATCTGTTCAAGGGCACTGCCATCCTGGAGTTCGAACCGGCCGGCGCCAGCATCGCCGAGCCCATCGAGCTGGCCCGCACGCTGATCGCCCAACTGCGCGAAGTCGACCAGACCACCAGGCTGTTTCGCGATGCCGCACGTTTTGTGCGGGCGGTGCTGGGCTACGACCGGGTGATGATCTACCAGCTGGGTGCGGACGGCGCCGGCAAGGTGGTGGCCGAGGCCAAGCGCGGCGACCTGGAAAGCTTCCTAGGCCAGTACTTCCCGGCCTCGGACATCCCCCAGCAGGCCCGCGCCCTTTACCTGCGCAACCCGATCCGGGTGATCTGCGACGCGAAGTTCAAGAGCGTGCCGATCGAGCCTGTGCGCGACCCCTCCGGTGAACCGCTGGACCTCTCCTACGCCCACCTGCGCAGCGTCTCGCCGATTCACTGCGAATACCTCACCAACATGGGCGTGGGCGCCTCGATGTCGATTTCGGTAATCGTCAACGGCGAGCTGTGGGGGCTGATTGCCTGCCACCATTACGCGCCGCGCACCCTGGCCATGGGCCAACGGGTGGCGGCAGAAATGTTCGGCGAGTTCTTCTCGCTGCATATCCAGACCCTGCGCACCCGGCAAAGCCTCGAAGCCGCAGTGAAGGTGCACAAGGCTCTGGACACCCTGCTGCGCGACGCCAACCACGCACAGGATATCGAGGCATTCTTCCATTCGCGCCTGGCGCAGTTCCAGTCGCTGATCCCCTGCGACGGCATCGGCATGTCGCTGCAGGGGCGCTGGTCGTCGGCCGGGCTCACCCCGCCCAAGGCGGCCATGCCCGACCTGCTGGGCTTGGCTGAAAGGGTCTGCGAAGGCCGCACTTGGGCCTCCAACCGGCTGTCAATGGCCCACCCGGCAGCCCAGGAGTATTTCGCCGAGGTGTCCGGGGTGCTGGTCATCCCCATGTCGCAGCAGCCCCGCGACTACCTGATGCTGTTTCGCAAGGAGGTGGTCGAAACCTTGGACTGGGCCGGCGACCCGAACAAGACCTACGGCAGCGGCGCGCTGGGCGACCGCCTGACGCCGCGCAAGAGCTTCGCCATCTGGAAGGAAACCGTGCACCAGCAGTCGCTGCCCTGGTGCGAGCAGGACCGCCAGTTCGGCGAGGCCATCCGCAGCGCCATCGTCGAGGTGGCGCTGCACAACAGCGAGCTGCTGGCCAACGAGCGTTCCAAGGCCGAGGTGCGCCAGCGCATCCTCAACGAAGAGCTCAACCACCGGGTAAAGAACATCCTGTCGCTGATCGGCGCCCTGGTGGCCCACCCCACCACGGAAAACCAGACCCTCAAGGGCTACGTGGCCACGCTCAAGGGCCGCATCCACGCACTGTCCCTGGCCCACGACCAAGTGGTGCGCGGCGACGGCGGCGGGCGCCTGGCCGTGTTGCTGGAGGCCGAACTTTCGCCCTACCGTACCTCGGCCGAGGCCATCGAGCTGTGCGGGCCCAACGTGATCCTCGACGCCCGTGCGTTTTCGGTGATGGCCCTGGTACTGCATGAGCTTGCGACCAACGCGGCCAAGTACGGCGCACTGTCCCAGGCCGGCGGCAAGTTGAGCGTGAGCTGGGCGCTGGATGCCGGCAATGCCTGCGACATCACCTGGCGCGAGAGCGGCGGCCCGACGGTGCGCGCGCCGCGTCGCAGCGGCTTTGGCACCGTGCTGATCGACCGCAGCATCCCGTTCGATCTGGGTGGCACCAGCAGCGTGCAGTATTTGCCCGAAGGGCTGCAGGGTTTCTTCAGGATCCCGGCGCGGCACCTGACGGTGATCGAGGCCACCGAAGCCGCCCGCCCGGCCGCAGCGCTGGTGCCTGCCGCCAATGCCTTCGCCGCGCACAGCGACACCTGCGTGCTGATTCTCGAAGACCAGCTGGTGATCGCCGTGGGCCTGGAGCAGATTCTCAACGATGCGCAAATCAAGGACGTGATCACCGCCAGTTCCGAGGACGAGGCGCTACGCCTGCTGGGCAGCCGCACGCCGCATGCCGCAATCCTGGACATCAACCTGGGCACCGGCACCTCGATCTGCGTGGCCGATGAACTGGTGCGCCGGGGCATCCCGTTCGTGTTCGCCACCGGGTATGGCGACAGCCTGAGCATTCCAGGGCATTTGCAGCAGGTGCCGGTGATTCGCAAGCCGTACGATGCCGGCGCCATTCTGCAGAGTTTGCAGGGGGTACTGTAAACAGCCTGTACCGGCCCTATCGCCCGCCCTTGATATTACCGGCCAACTGGGCTATCAACCCCGGCTTTGCCACCCTCTATCAAGGACGACCGCCCCATGCCCTGCCTGCTAACCCGCGAGCAATTCCTGCGTGCCAGCGAATGCGCCGAACTCAACGGCATCGCCGACCGCGCCACCCTGCTGGGCATGCTCGAAGACGCCGACATGCGCGACACCCTCACCTACTGGAGCGAGCAGTTCTACAAGGCGCCGCAAGACCTGGTATGTGTGGCCGACCTGCAAAGCAAGCAGGAGCTCCATTACCTGGCCGCCCACCTGAACTGGGACGACGGCCTGCTGGCGCCCCGGGCCATCCTCGCCCACCCGCTGTGTGACGCCGGTACCGCGCTGCTGCTGTACTGGTACGGCCAGGGCTGGTGGCAAGCCGGCGCCGAGTCCGAGGCAAACGCCTTCTACACAGGCCTTGTACAGCGCTTCGCCGAGGGCGGTTTCAGCAGCTACAGCATCGCCTTCGACCCGTTCGCCGATAACTTCGTCCCGGACCTGGCCACCCTACGCGAGCGCGGCCTGCAACTGCCGGGCGTGCTGTTTGCCACCTACGCAGGCCAAACAGTCGAAACCGAAGAGCATGCCTACCAGGCCTACATCGATGAATGGAAGGCCGCCCATGGCGAGCAATGAGGCGGGCATGCTGCGTGTCGCCCTTGCCGGGCTGGCTCTAAGCGTTACGGCGGGCCCTGCCGGCGCCTCCACCGAGCTTGCCGGCGTCTGGCACGGTACCTTGGGCAAGAGCGCGATCACGGCCTGCTTCAACACCGATACCGAGAGCGGCAGCTACTACTACCAGCGTTTTCTGGCCCCGATTCGCCTGGCCCCGAAGGCCGCAGGCGAGCCCTGGGCCGAAGAAGGCGATACCGGGTTGTGGCAATTGAACGCCCCGCAAGGTGACAGCCTGACGGGGACCTGGAGCAAGGCCAAGGGCGGTAAGGCGCTGCCCGTGGCCCTGACGCGCTCAAGCGCCGAAAACTGCGGTGGCGATGACTACAACGCGCCGATGGAGGCCGCACCGCTGCCGGTGAAGGTGCAGAAGACCACCTTCGAAGGGCATGTCTACCAGACCAAGACCCAAGGCAGCGAGGTCACGCTCACACTGGTGGGTGATGGCCCTGCCATCGCCAAGGTCAACCAGCAGCTGGCGCGGCTTGCGGTTGACCCCGAAGCCCAGGAGCAATACTTCGAAGAGCGCCGCCGCTCGTTGGGCTACAACGGCTACGTCGCCACAAGCGAGATCACCGTGGAGCCTGTTTACCGCTCTTCGGGGTGGCTCACTGTCAAGTTCTATCGCTGGGCTGCCGGCATGGGCGCCAACGGCATCGGCTGGGGGCTGCACAGCTGGAACCTGCGCACGGGTGAAAGCGTCGACCCTTGGGCCTGGCTGGGCATGGACTACCAGTGGTACAGCCCCTACGGCGGGCATGTCAGCCTGAGCGAGCCATTTGCCACCTGGCTGCGCACCCAGGCTGAAGCGGATGACGGTTGCCCGGATGTGGCCAGCTACAGCTACTATGACCTGAGTTTCAACACCCAGGGCATGCGTTTGGCCAATCACGCCAGTGGCGATGGTTGTGATGTGGATGTAAGCGCCAGCTGGAAGCAGTTGGAGCCGTTTCTGTCGGCGCAAGGGCGCCAAGCCTTGGGTAGCCTGCAGGAGCCTTGAGCGAAGAGCAGGTTTTTCAGGCCAGTTCGCCGCCCCAGGGTTTGCCGCGATCCTGTGGGAGCGGGTTTACCCGCGAACACCGGCGAAGCCGGTGCCAGACTCCGCGTCGCTTGCTTCGCGGTGGTCCGGCACTCCGGTAAACCCGCTCCCACAGGGTATCTGGCGCCCTTACGAACTCTGTTTTCTGCGCGACAGCGCAGCCCGCAGCAGGGCTGGGTAATCTCCTACAGGGGTGTATCGTCAGGCCTGGGCTTGCAAAACCGCCAGCAGGCTCTGTGCATCACTCACCTCAAGCTTGCCCGGCGCATCCACAGCAACATGCCGCACCAGCCCGTCGTCCACCAGCAGCGCATAACGCTGCGAACGCCGGCCCATGCCGCGGGCCGAGGAATCCTGGGCCAGGCCCAGGGCATCGGTGAAGGCGCAGTTACCGTCGGAGATCATCTGCACCAACCCTTGGGTGGGGAAGGTCTTGCCCCAGGCGTCCATGACGAAGGCATCGTTCACGGCCACGCAGAGAATCTCGTCGGCGCCGGCATCGAACAGCTCACGGGCATGAGCGAGGTAACCCGGCACATGGCGCTCCGAGCAGGTCGGCGTGAAGGCGCCGGGCAAGGCGAATATCACAACTTTGCGGCCCTTGCAGCGGTCGCTGACGGAAAACCCCTGCGGGCCGACGGGGCAGCCGCCCTCGCCGCTGCTGTACTCGTAAAGTGTTAAATCGGGCAGTTGCTCGCCAACTTTGATCATGCTGCTCTCCAGGGTTGGGCCGGGACCGCCGGCCGCCGCAGGTTTAGCGCGAAAAGGGCGTTCACGCAACGCCCGCCTCGCAACCGCACGGGCAATCCACTACCATCACGCGCTTTACGAGCAGGCCTGTACAAGGACGTCACCATGGGCAACCGCGCCTGGCTGTACCTGCAAACAGAGCAGGACAGCGACACACCGGCTATTGACGTCGCCAGCGTGAAAAACTGCCTGCCGGCGCTGTGCTTCGCCGGATCAGCGAACGCCTTGCCGAGAGCAACATACGGCGAATGCTGGTCTTGCACGAGCGCTTTACTGAGCAAATGCCCGGTAAAGCCTGAAGTAAACTGAGCCCCTCTTGCATTACTGACGGATCATTCATGCACCCTAGCGCGTCATCCCCCCGCCCTGCCCGTTCGCTGGTTATCCTCGGCACCGGCCACAGCCTGCCGCAACAGGTTCTGACCAGCGCCGCGCTGGACCACAGGCTGGGCCTGCCACACGGCAGCGTCGAACGTATCAGCGGGGTGCAACAGCGGCATGTCGCAGGCCCGGCCGACACCGCCGCAACCCTCGGCGCCCAGGCGGCGCACAAGGCCTTGCAGGCAGCGGGCGTGACGCTGCAGCAGTTGGACCTGATCGTCTGCGCCAACGGCACGCAAGACCAAGGCATGCCGTGCAATGCCGCTCTGCTGCAGCGCGAACTGGGCCTGGGGCAGTCCGGCATCCCGGCCATGGACATCAATGCAAGCTGCCTGGGTTTCATCGCAGCGCTGGACACCCTGTCCTGGGCGATCCAGGCCGGGCAGTACCGCCTTGTGCTGGTGGTGTGCGCCGATATCGCCTCGTGCGGGCTCAACTGGCAGCAGGTCGAGGTCTGCGGCATTTTCGGCGACGGCGCGGCAGCTGTGGTGCTCGGCCCGGGCGAAGGCGGCGCGAAGTTGCTTGCCTCGCGGCTGAACACCTTCGCCGAGGGCGCCGAGCTGTGCCAGATCCTGGCCGGCGGCTCGCGCTATCACCCCCGGCGCATCGACCAGCCCTTCGCCCCGCTGACCAGCTTCGCCATGCACGGCAAGGGCGTGTTCCGTCTGGCCGCCAAACACCTGCCCGCGCTGCTCGACGACTTGCTCGCCCAAGCCGGGCTGAGCCTGGCCGATATCGACTGGGTTATCCCGCACCAGGCCAGCCAGCAAGCCATGGCCCATGCCGCCAGGCGCCTGAGCATGAGCCCCGGCAAGGTCATCGACATCTTCGCCCGGCATGGCAACCAGGTGGCGGCGTCGCTACCCACGGCCCTGGACATCGCCGTGCGCGACGGGCGCATCCAGCGCGGGCAGCGGCTGCTATTGATCGGCACCGGTGCCGGCCTGTCCCTCGGCGGCTTGGTGCTGGAGTTCTGATGAAGATCCTGGTCACCGGCGGTACCGGTTTCATTGGCCGGCATCTGGTATGGCACCTGGCGGCACAAGGCTGCCAGGTGGTGTTCAGCGGGCGCAACGCCACGGCTGCTGCCGAGGTCATGGCGCATAGCCCGGCACCTGTCCAGTGGCTGGCCCTGGAACATGGCAGCGCGCAGGCGGCCGAGCACCTGACCGAAGCCAGCCAGGGCTGCGCGGCCATCGTGCATTGCGCTGCGCTGTCGTCGCCCTGGGGCGCGCCGCAGGCGTTCCGCCAGGCCAACCTCGATGCCACCGCCGAGGTGATCCACGCTTGCAAGGCCAATGCCGTGCCCCGGCTGGTGCACCTGTCGACCCCCAGCCTGTACTTCGACTTCATCGACCGCCTGGGCATCCGCGAAGACCAGCCGCTGCCCACCCCGGTCAATGAATACGCGCGCACCAAAGCCCAGGCCGAAGCGCTGCTGGCCAAGGCGCAACTGCCCGAATGCGTGATCCTGCGGCCCCGCGCGGTGTTCGGCCCGTGGGACCAGACCCTGATGCCACGCCTGCTGCGGGTGATGCGCCGTGGCGCGATACCGCTGATGCGCGGCGGCCAGGCGCAACTGGACCTGACCTGCGTGGAAAATCTGGTGCATGCGGTATGGCTGGCAGTCACCCGCCCGCTGCCGCGCTCTTTGTGCGTATACAACCTGAGCAACGCCACGCCCATGGCCTTCGCCGAACTGCTGCAGCAACTGGCCACGCACCTGCACTTGCCGCTGCGCACCCGTCGGCTGCCCTGGCGCCTGGTGCATGGTGTGGCGCACCTGCTGGAGCTCAAGGCCCGCCTGGGCAACGGCGCAGAACCCCTGATCACCCGCTACGGCGCCGGGGTGCTGGCCTTCAGCCAAACCCTGGACACCCGCGCTATCTGCCGCGAGCTGGGTTATGCCCCGGTCATCAGCCAGGCCGCAGGCATCGCCCGTTATGCGCAGTGGTGGCTGGCCCGCCAGGAGGCAACCGATGAGCCGTAACGTGCAACTGCACATTTTGCGTGCCGGCTGGTGCCGGCACCTGGAGTGCATGGCCGACCGTGGCGGGCGCCTGGCAGCGGTAGAGTTCCCGGCTTTGTGCGGGCTGATCCGCCACCCCGAGCATGGCTGGATCCTCTACGACACCGGCTATGCCGAGCACTTTTTCCACGCCACCCGCCAGTTGCCCGAGCGCCTGTACCGCAGCGCCGTGCCGGTGCAGTTGCCGGCTGCCGAGCAACTGACAGCGCAGCTGCACAGCTTGGGCATCTGCCCGGCGGATATCCGCTATGTGATCATTTCGCACTTTCATGCCGACCACATCGCTGGCCTGCGCACCTTCAGCCAGGCGCGCTTCATTGCCCTGCAGGCCGACTGCCAACACCTCGAGCAGCTGCGCACCAGGCGCTGGCGGGCCACCCTGGGCGGGCATCTGCCGGCCTTGCTGCCGGACGATTTCCGCGCCCGCCTGCAACTGGCCGACACCAGCCCGCGCTGCGACCTGCCGCGCTGGATGGCGCCGTTCGAGCATGGCCTGGACCTGTTCGGCGATGCCAGCCTGATCGGCGTGCCGCTGCCCGGGCACAGCGCCGGCCAGTTGGGGCTGTTCATCCCCGATGCCCAGGGCCGGCCGGCGTTTCTGGTGGCCGATGCCTGCTGGTCGGCGCCGGCCTGCCGCGCCGGGCGCCTGCCGGCGGCAGCGGCCCTATGGTTTGCCAGCACCGATCGCCGGCAGTATCAACAGACCTTTGCCGGGGTCGGCGAACTGCTGCGCCGGGAGCCCGCCGTGGCGGTGCTGCCTTCCCATTGCACCCAGGCCTGGGAGGCGTTCAGCCGTGAACAGTGAGCGTTTGATCGGCACCCTGCGCAGCATCGGCGCGTTCCTGTTCAGCCGTTATGCCCTGCGCTTTCGCAGCCGGCAGCGGCTTGAAGCCTGGCAGGCCCGGCGCCTTGCACACTTCATGGCGCAGGTGCTGCCCCGTGGCCAACGCTTCAAAGGTGCGCAGCCTGCGAACTTGCAAGGTTTGCCGTTAATGGACAAGCACACGCTGATGGGTGACTTCGCGGGCTTCAACACCCGCGGGCTGAGCCTTGAGCAGGTTCTGCCGATTGCCCTCAAGGCAGAACACTCGCGGGACTTCAGCCCGACCCTGGGCGATATCACCGTGGGGTTGTCCAGCGGCACCTCGGGGGCGCAAGGGGTGTTTCTGGTCAGCAGCGAAGAGCGCCAGCGCTGGGCCGGCATCCTTTTGGCCCGCACCCTGCCCCGGGCCTTGCTGCCAAGGCTGGTGTGCCCGTGGCTGGCGCCGCTGCGCATCGCCTTTTACCTGCGCGCCAACAGCCGCCTGTACACCACCCTGGCCAGCCGGCGCATCGACTTCGCCTTCCACGACCTGACCCTGGGCCTGGCGGCGTCGCTGCAAAGCCTTGAGCGGCAACGCCCGGACGTGCTGGTGGCACCGGCCACCGTGTTGCGCGGGCTGGCCGAGGCCGTGCTGGCCGGGCAACTGAACATTCGCCCGCTGCACATACTGTCGGTGGCCGAGGTGCTGGAAAGTACCGACGCCGAACGGGTGCAACAGGCATTCGGGCGCAAGCCGCAGCAGATCTACCAGGCCAGCGAGGGCTTTCTCGGCTATACCTGCGAGGCCGGCACCCTGCACTTGAACGAAAGCCACCTGCATATCGAGCCGCAGTGGCTGGATGCCGGGCGCACGCGCTTTGAGCCGATCATCACCGACTTTTCCCGGCGCACCCAGTTGATCGTGCGTTACCGCCTCAACGACATCCTGCGGGTGGCCGAGGCGCCCTGCCCCTGTGGCAGCGTCGAGCGGGCGATCGCGGCGGTCGAGGGCCGCGCCGACGAGGTGCTGTGGTTGCCGCGCCTGCAGCGCCAGGAGCTGGCGCCGCTGTACCCCGATGTGCTGCGCCGCGCCCTGTTGCTGCTGGGACCGACGCTCGAGGAGTACCAGGTGCGTCAGCACGGCCTGCACTGGCAGGTCGACCTGCGCACCAGCGCCGCCCCCGAAACCCTGGCCCGGCACGTGAGCGCTGCGCTGAACGAACTGTGCCATGAGCTGCAACTGCAGGCGCCACGCCTGAGCTTTGGCCGCTGGCAAGCGCCGCCGCCACAAAGCAAACGCCGCCGCCTGCTGATGCTGCAACTGCCTGAAGGAATGCCATGCGTGTATTGATTCTCGGCGCCCGCGCCCCGGCCTGCCTGGAGTGGGCCCGTGCCTTTGCCGAAGCCGGCTGGGCGGTGACTGTCGCCGACTCGCTGGGCCAGCCCTTGAGCCGCTTCAGCCGGGCAGCCGAGCGCTTCGTGCGCCTGCCCGAGCCCCGGCACGACCCCGATGCCTGGGTCGACGCCCTGGCGAAGGTCATTGCCCAACAGCGCATCGACCTGCTGTTGCCCACCTGTGAAGAGGTGTTCTACCTGGGCCACGGCCTCGAGCGCCTGCGCCCGTTGTGCCGGGTGTTCACCAGCGATTTCGCGCTGCTGCACCGGCTGCACCACAAGGGCGATTTCGCGGCCATGACCCAGGGCTGGGCCGTGGCCGCGCCGCCGACACACGTGCTGCATGACCACGGCGCCTTGCAGGCGCGGGCCAGCGAACATGATGCCCTGGTGTTCAAACCGGCCTATTCGCGCTTTGCCTCGCAGACCCTGGTAAGGCCAACACTAAAGCAACTGGCCAAGGTTCAACCCAGTGCCGAAGCGCCATGGGTGGCGCAACGCTTCGTCGCCGGGCAGGAATACTGCAGCTTCAGCGTGCTGGTGGGCGGCCAACTGCGTGCCCATGCCAGCTACCGGCCGCTTTACCGGGTCGGGCGTGGCTCGGGTATCTACTTCGACAGCTGCACACCGGCGCCGGTGCGCGCCTTCGTCGAGCAATTCGGCAACGTCACCGGCTACACAGGCCAAGTGGGCTTCGATTTCATCGAAGACGCCGAGGGCCGCTTCCATGTGCTCGAATGCAACCCCAGGGCCACCAGTGGCGTGCACCTGTTCGACGACCAGCGCAGGCAACTGGTGGCTGCGTTGGCTGACGAGGGGCCGGGCGTACTGCAGGCCAGCCTGCAACCGCGCATGATTGCCCTGGCCATGTGGCTGCTGGCCGCGCCGCAACGGGCCCTGCAAGCGGGCTTCTGGCACGACTACCGCGCAGCCCGGGATGTGATCGTGCAGGGCGGCGACCGCAGGCCACTGCTGGCCCAGGTGTTGAGCCTGGCCGAGATCATCGCCCGTGCGGCGAGCCGGCGCTGCGGCTTGCTGGCAGCCTCCACCGCCGACATTGAATGGAACGGCCAACCACTGCAGGGGCCACGCCCATGAAGCTGCTGATGCCCGAGGAGCTGGCCGGCCAGGCACCCCAGCCGGGCGACAGCCTGGCCCGGTATTACGTCAGCAGCTGTGCCGGCGGTGCGCTGATCGGCAATGTCAGCACCGCACTGGCCCTGCTCGATATCGGTGAGCACCAGTTCCCGGTCAGCATCAATCAGGGCACCGAGCCTGCCGGCAATTGCTACGTGGTGTCGCCGCAAACGGCCTACAGCGGTTACGCCCGCGAAGAGCTGCAACGCCTGCGCCGCCCCTGGCTGGCCTGGCCGCTGAAGTGCCTGACCTTGGCCATCGACCGCCTGCTCGGCGCTGCCAAGCTCGACCGCCTGGTGCAGGTGAACAACTGGCTGCTGTCTACCAACCTGTACCCGGCCGACTGGGCCGGTGCTGAGCTTGCGCAGATCACCGAGCTGCTGCGCAGCCGCTTCCCCGACCATGGCCTGGCGTTCCGTTCGCTCAACGACTTCAGCAATGCCGCCCTGCGCCAACGCCTGCAAGCCCTGGGTTACCTGGCCATCCCCAGCCGCCAGGTGTACCTGTTCGACGCACGCCTTGGTGAGCAGTCGGCTTTTTTGCGCCGCCACAACACCTGCATGGATGCCACGCTGCTGCGCCGCAGCCCTTATAGCGTGGTGCCCGGCGAGGCGCTGGCCGAGGCCGACTTCCAGCGTATCGAACAGCTCTACAACCTGCTTTACCTCGACAAGTACAGCACCCTCAACCCGCATTACAGCGCCGCCTGGCTGCAACGCGGGCAGTGCGAGGGCTGGTTGCAACTGCGCGCCCTGCGCAACGCCGAGGGCCGCATCGACGGGGCGCTGGGTTGGTTTGCCAACGACACGCTGCTGAGCACGCCGATCGTCGGCTACGACACCGCCCTGCCCCAGCGCGCCGGCCTGTACCGGCAACTGACCCGCCTGTGCCTGCAAGAGGCGGTGGAGCGCCGCCAGGTGCTCAACTTCAGCTCCGGCGCCGCAGCCTTCAAGCGCCTGCGCGGTGGCCAGCCGCAGATCGAGTACAGCATGGTGTACGTGGCACACCTGCCCCTGGGCCGGCGCCTGGTCTGGCAGGTACTGGCCAGCTTGCTAAAACGCATCGGCGTGCCTTTGATGAGGAAACTCGAACTGTGAAAACCCCTGCCGGCTGGTGGCCGGTCGCCCTGAGCCGCGTACTGCGCCACAAGCCTTTGGCCTGCACCCTGCACGGTGAGCCGTTGGTGGTGTTCCGCGATGGCGCGGGCACGCCTGCCGTGCTGCCCGACCGCTGCCCGCATCGACATGCGGCGTTGAGCGCGGGCAAGGTGCGTGATGGGCAGGTCCAGTGCCCTTACCATGGCTGGCGCTTCGACGCCCAGGGCCGTTGCACCCATCTGCCCGGCCGCCTGCAACAACACTGCAGCCAGCCGCTGTTGCAGGCGCTGCACAGCTGCGAAGCCCACGGGCTGGTGTGGGCCAGCCTTGAGGCCGAGCCGCCGCAGGCGCCACCGATTGCGCCCGCCGCGCAAACCCAAGCGCTGGATGTGTTCTGGATGAGCGACCAGGTGCGTTGCACCGTGCAGGATGCTGCGGAAAACTTCCTCGACGGCTTTCACACCCATTTCGTGCACGCCGGGTGGATACGCCAGGACCGCAAGCGCCAGCAGATTCGCGCCTGGGTGCATGCGCTGGAGGATGGCGTCGAAGCGCAATACAGCGAAGAGCGCACGCAGTCGGGGTTGATTTCGCGCCTGTTCGAGGGTGAGCGCGGTTTGAGCATGGGGCGCTTTCGCTTGCCGGGGCTGGCCGAGATCGAGTACCGCGACAGCCAGGGCGGGCTCAATCTGCTGGTCAGTGCCTGGCTGGTGCCGGCAGGCGCTGGTGAGCTGCGCCTGTTCGCACGTATTGCCACGGCCCGTGGGCGCTTGCCGGGGTGGCTCAAGCGTGGGGTGCTGCAGCCGATGTTCGCGGTAATTCTCAGGCAGGACCGACGGATTCTCGAAAATGTCAGTGCCAACCGGGAGCGCTTTGCCCTGTTGCCAACGCCGCTGGACAGCCCGCAGGACT
This sequence comes from Pseudomonas xanthosomatis, assembly GCF_019139835.1. NCBI lineage: Bacteria > Pseudomonadati > Pseudomonadota > Gammaproteobacteria > Pseudomonadales > Pseudomonadaceae > Pseudomonas > Pseudomonas xanthosomatis. The sequence continues at coordinate 3,783,796 of NZ_CP077075.1, forward strand.
TGCTGGCGCCGTGGATTCGACAGTTGCTGGCGTATGGTCAACTGAGTGGTTTCGAGGAGCGGCGGGACACGTTTTTGCTGTAAGGCGGGGTGATTGTCGGGCTTTTACGGGGGCGGCGCCCGATCTGATAGGCCGTGCGCCACCGCTGGACGCATCAGTAATCGCCGCGCTTGCGAAACGCCCAGCGCCCTGCAATCACGGTAAAGGTCACCACCAGCGCCACCAGCACCCAAAACCCGTGGGGGTCGTCGGACAATGGCACACCCCCCACGTTCATGCCGAAAAAGCCGGCGATGATGTTGATCGGCAAGGCCAGCACGGTCACCACGGTCAGGGTGAACAGGGTGCGGTTGTTCTGCTCGGTGAGCTTGGCGGCGATCTCTTCCTGCAACAGCTTGATCCGCTCCACCAGGCTGGTGAGGTCGTTGATGATCACCGCGATCTCTTCGGTAGAGGCGCGCAGCTGGTGGGTATCCTGCTCGCTCAGCCAGGCCGGCGGGCGGTTCAGCAGCCGCAGCAGCGAGCCGGGCTCCAGCGCCAGCAGCCGCTGCAGGCGCACCAGCACCCGGCGCAGGCTGCTCAGCTCGGCGCGGTTGTCGGACAGGCGCAGCGACAGCAACTGGTCTTCGATGCGGTCCACCTTGAGGGTGGACTCGCGCACCACCTGGGTCAGCAGGTCGCCCTGGTCGCGCACCAGATGCACCAGCAACTCCACCGTGGAGCCAAAACGCTCGCCGCGCTTGACCGACGAGCGCAGCTCGTCCACCGAATGCAACGGCTGCAAGCGTGCGCTCACCAACAAGCGGCTGCGCGCGCAGGCCCACAGGGTGGATACGTCGGATGACACCAGGCCAAAGCTGAACACCATGTCGTTGACCACCGCCAGCAAGGCATTGTCGGTGTGTTCGATGCGGGTGGAGCGCGAACCTTCGCGCAGGGTCTCGAAGAAGGTCTCCGGCAGGTCCAGGTGGCTTTTCATCCAGCGCTCGCAGGCGGCGTGAGCCAGGTTCAGGTGCAGCCACAAGAACTCATCGCCCGGAGGCGCCTGCAAATGCGCCATGGCCTGGCTGGAGTCGATCTCGCGGCCGGGCTGGCCCGGGCGGAAGGCATAGCCGTAAAGCAGGCCATGCAGGTCGGCCTCGTGGTGCTGCGAATGGGTGGGGAGCATGCGGTAGCGCGCCTCGGCGAGTCCCGGTGGAAATAGCGCCATCTTAGAGACAGCCGCATGACAGTTGCGTGACGCTTCTGCACCGCGTCGCCGACCCAGTTGGCACGCCCGTCACAATCGGCATTCGGTATGCCAAAACATCTGGTAATGGGAATTGTTACCAGATAATATCGCGCCGCGTTTACACCCCCGTGCCCTCTTCTTCCAGGACCTGAACCGATGCGTTACAGGATTGTTTCGCTGTGCCTGCTCCACGCCGCCCCCATGCTGACCTGGGCTGCCGAAACCCCTGCCGTGGATAGCTCCGCCGGCATCCAGCTCGAAGCCGTGAACATCAACGCCGACGCTGGCGACTACGAACGCGCCGACGGCCCGGTGGACGGCTACCGGGCCACCCGCTCGGCCAGCGCCACGCGCACCGACACCGCGCTGCACGAAACCCCGCAGTCGGTCAGCGTAGTACCCAAGGATGTCCTGGAAGACACCGCCTCCACCCGCCTGCAGGATGCCCTGGACTACGCCGGCGGCGTCGGCCGGGCCAACAACTTCGGAGGCCAGGGGCTGACCACCTTCACCGTGCGCGGCTTCACCACCGGTGAGTTCTACCGCAACGGTTTCCCGATCAACCGTGGCTACCCCAACGCCCCCGACGCCAACACCGTCGAGCGTCTTGAGGTACTGCGCGGCCCGGCCAGCGCCCTGTATGGCCGTGGCGACCCCGGCGGCACCTTCAACGTGGTCAGCAAGCAACCGCTGCCCGAGCAGAAGGTCACCCTCGGTAGCCAGTTCGATGACCAGGGCATGCACCGCGCCACCCTCGATGCCACCGGCCCGCTGAACCAGGACGGCAGCCTGGCCTACCGCCTGAACGTGCTCGGCGAAGGCGGCGAAAGCTTCCGTGATGACGTCGAGAGCGAACGCTACGACGTGGCGCCGGTGATCAGCTGGCAGGTCAATGACGCCACCAAGATCGTCTTCGAAGGCGACTTCATGCGTAACAACCACCCGCTGGACCGCGGCCTGACGCGCCTGCCAGGCCAGCGCGGCTCGGCCTCGCGCGACACCAACATCTGGGAAAAGGGCAGCGACAACCTGCTGCACAACGACAACAACATGGCCCAGTTGCGTTTCGAGCACCTGCTCAACGATAACTGGACCCTGGGCGGCGGCATGCAGTGGCTTGACGGCTCGCTCAAGGGCAACGCCGTGGAAGCCAACGCCCTGCAGGCCGATGGCCGCACCCTGGGCCGCAATTTCAACTACCGCAAGCTGGAGTGGACCGACCGCGACTACCAGCTCAACCTGACCGGCCACTTCGATACCGGTGGTTTTGCCCACACCTTGCTGACCGGCGTCGAGTACGAAGACTACGACTACAACTCGATCATCCTGCGTTCCGCCGCCGGCGCCGCAGCCTACCCGATCGACATATTCGACCCGGTACTGGGCCAGGCGCGCCCTGCCCTGACCCGCACCACCACCCACGACAAGGAAAACCTCAAGACCTGGGCGTACTTCATCCAGGACCAGGTAGCCCTGACCGAGCGCCTCAAAGCTCTCGCCGGCGTACGTTTTGAACGCTTCGAGCATGACTACGTCAACAAGCTCAACGCCGCCGGTGACTTCAACAAGGGCGAGAACGGCGTGACCCCGCGCTTCGGCCTGCTCTACGACCTGACCGACACCGTTGCGGTGTACGCCAACACCGCGCGCTCGTTCAAGCCCAACAGCGGCACCCCACAGGCAGGTGGCGGCTTCGACCCGGAAAAGGGCAAGTCGTACGAGCTGGGCGTGAAGTGGGAAGCGCTGGACCGCCAGCTGAGCGTGGACGCGGCGATCTACCATATCGTCAAGGAAAACGTGCTGACCAACGACCCCAACGACGCCACCAACACCTTCAAGGTGGCGGCCGGCGAAGTGCGCAGCCGTGGCCTGGACCTGAACATCGCCGGCAACCTGACCCCCGAGTGGCGGGTGATCGGTGGTTACTCGTACGTCGATGCCGAAGTGACCAAGGACACCACCCTGGAACGCGGCACTCGCCTGGCCAACATCCCGCGCAACACCTTCAGCCTGCTGAACACCTACGAGTTCCAGGACGGCCTGGCCAAGGGCATTGGGCTGGGCGTCGGGGTCAAGTACGTGGACGACCGAGCCGGTCAGACCGCCGCCACCACCTACACCATGGAGCGCTACAGCGTGGTCGACCTGCTGAGCTTCTACAAGCTCAACGAGCATGTGCGGCTGAACCTGGATGTGAAGAACGTGTTCAACAAGGGCTATGACGAGGGTGCGTTCAACAGCTACGTCTACCCTGGGGCGCCGCGCACCGTACAGGCCGGGGTGTCGTACACCTTCTGATGCTGCCGGGCCTGTACCTGCACGCGAACCTGTTCCCATTGCTCCCGGCATGCTAGCCTCCGCGCGCCTCGCCCTGCGAGGCAGGACAGTCTTCACGTCAAGGAGTCAGGCATGGACCTGCAGTTTCTGGGCACCTCGTCCGGTGTGCCCACCAAGGCCCGCAACGTCAGCGCCACCGCCGTCATCGAATCCGCCGGCCACGGCTGGTACTTGGTCGATTGCGGCGAGGGCACCCAGCACCAGCTGTTGCACAGCCCGCTATCGGTGCGCGATCTGCGCGCCATCTTCATCACCCACGTTCACGGCGACCACTGCTTCGGCCTGCCGGGGCTGCTGGCCAGCGCCGGCATGTCCGGGCGCAGCGAGCCGCTGACGCTGGTCATGCCCGCCGCCTTGCAGGCCTGGATACGGCAAAGCCTGGCGGTGAGCGAAACCTACCTGCCGTTCGAGCTGCAGATACAGGCACTGGAAAGCTTCAGCACCATGGCCTGCGGCAATGTCAGCGTATCGACCGTGGAGCTGTCGCACCGGGTGCCATCCTGGGCCTATGTGTTCAGCGAGCGTGACCCCGAACCTCGGCTGGACACCGCACGCCTGAAGGCCGACGGCATCCCCGCCGGACCGCTGTGGGGCCAGCTGGCCCGCGGCGAGGCAGTCGAGCACGAGGGCCGCCCGCTCGACCCGCAGGCCTACCTGCAAGCAACCCGTGCGCCGCAGCGCATCATCGTGTGTGGCGACAACGACCGCCCCGAGCTGCTGGCAACGGTGGCCCAGGGCGTGGACGTGCTGGTGCACGAAGCCACCTTCACACAACCTGTGATCGCGCGCAGCCAGAGCAACTTCGGCCACAGCACAGCAGCGGCCGTGGCGCAGTTTGCCGAGGCAGCGCAGGTGCGCAACCTGGTGCTCACCCACTTCAGCGCGCGCTACCAGGCCGTGCCCGGGCGCGGTAACAGCATCGGTGAGATACGCGACGAGGCGCTGGCCGGGTATCACGGCAACCTGACCCTGGCGCGTGACCTGCAGCGCTATCACCTGGGGCGTGACGGGGTGTTGGTGGAAGTGGTCTGAGCGCAAGGCCCTATCGCCGGCAAGCCAGCTCTCATAGAACAAACTGCAACTCATTGATTTAACACGGTTCCTGTGGGAAGCGGCCTTGCCGGGGCGCCGTCCGGTCGAGATGGGGCGCGAAGCGGCCCCAAGATCTCAGCTTCATGCAAAAATTGCCGGGGCTGCTGCGCAGCCCATCTCGACCGGACGGCGCCCCGGCAAGGCCGCTTCCCACAGAGGGCGCGGTGCATCTGCGAGACCAGTTCTCTGCGCGACAGCGCAGCCCAAAGGGCTGGGTGATCTCCTACAGGTAAGGCATTGGCCTGCAGCTCATGCAATTCCTGTGGGAGCAACTGTCTTGCTCAATTTCTAACATCTGGCGCCCTCCCGGCTCAGAAGCGCTCGGCGACCATTTTGAACGGGTACGGCTGGGCCTTGTACTTGCCGATCTTGCCGCGCTTGGGCAGCTCGATCTTGTGCTTGTGGCTCAGGTCTTTGTACGGAATCTGCTGCAGCAGGTGGCTGATGATGTTCAGCCGCGCCTTGCGCTTGTCTTGCGAACGGGCCATGTACCAGGGCGCCCAGGACGAGTCGGAGGCGGCGAACATGTCGTCACGGGCGCGGGTGTAGTCGTCCCAGCGGTTGTAAGACTTGAGGTCCATGGGCGACAGCTTCCACAGTTTGCGCCCGTCGTTGATGCGGTCCTGCAGGCGGCGGGTCTGCTCCTCGGCGCTGACTTCGAGCCAGTACTTGATGAGGATGATCCCCGACTCGATCATCATCCGCTCGAACATCGGCACCACGGTCAGGAACTTGCGCGCCTGTTCATCGCTGCAAAAGCCCATTACCCGCTCGACGCCTGCGCGGTTGTACCAGCTGCGGTCGAAGATCACCACCTCGCCGGCCGCCGGCAGGTGGGTGAGGTAGCGCTGGGCGTACATCTGGGTCTTTTCCCGTTCGGTGGGTGCCGGCAGCGCCACCACCCGGAACACCCGCGGGCTGACCCGCTCGGTGATGGCCTTGATGGTGCCGCCCTTGCCAGCGCCGTCGCGGCCCTCGAAGACGATGCACACCTTCAGGCCCTGCTCCACCACCCACTGCTGCAGCTTCACCAGCTCTACATGCAGTTTTTTCAGCTCGCTTTCGTAAGCCTTGCGCTCGAGTTTTTGCCCATCTTCGCGCTTGTGCTTGTTGCCAGCACCCTTGGCCATCGCCGTTCTCCCCGAAGGCCCCGGCGGCGCCGAGGCGAATCTGAGCAGTATGGTCGAACCCTGACGGTTTGCCGGTTGCACGGTCCTGAAGGAGCAGGCTTGCTGGCGATGGGCCGGTACAGTCCGCAGCGCTCAGGACGCAAACGCTTGCGACCCCCGTCACAAAGCCTGCGGGCATGTCCACTTGCCACGATTGCAGGCGCTCTGGCTCGCGGGTTTTAATCCGCCCCGCCGGCCTAAAGCCTGCGTTTTCAACCCGCACCATGGCAATTCAAGGAAGCCTTACGATGGACAGGAAGCTCATTCCCCTGGCCCTGCTGGCCAGCCTGCTCGGCTGCTCCGACGGCCAGAAAGCCACCGAAGCCAGCCTGCACCAGGCCGCCCAGGCCTGGCTCGACACCCAGTACCCGCGCTGTTTCGTGGCCACCACCTTCCCCACCCGCACCCGCGATTTCGATGTTGACGGCACCAACCAGGCGCTGCGCGCCCTGGCCAGGGTCGGTGTGGTCAGCGAGCAGGAAATCAGCCGTACCGAAGTGCCCGAACGCCTTTGGCAACCCGCGCGCACCGACATCTACTACCGCTATGAGCTGACCGAAAAAGGCCGCGCCCTGTACAAGGCCGATGGGCAAGATGGCAAGGGCGGGCTGTGCTTCGGCAAAGCCCAGGTCACGGCGATAGAACGCTTCACGCCCCCTGTGGAACGCGATGGCAGCAAACGCACACAAGTGACCTTCCGCTACAGCGTCGGCGAACTACCGGCCTGGGCGGACGATCCGGCACTGAAGGCCGATATCAAAGGCCTCGCCCAGGCCGCCGCCAGCGCCGCACAACCGGTCGAGGTGACCCAAAGCATGGTGCAGACCGACCAGGGTTGGGCACACGAAGGCTGAGCGCAGCCTTAATGCTGGGAAAATCCGCGGGCTCCATCATTCGCCGCAACTGGCCAGTGGCCGTTTTATTTGTTGATCGATGATGGAGTACCCCGCATGAAAACCCTTTCCATTGCCCTTGCCCTGCTTGCCGCCAGCACTGTGACCTCGGCATTCGCCGAAGGCGGCGCCGAGCGCCTGAAGGAGCGCAGTGAACAGTGGGCGCAGCAGCGCGAGCAGGCGCAAAAGCGAGAGGCGCTGGTACAGGAGAAGGCCGGTGCGCAGCGCCAGGCCGAAAAGCCAGCCAGCTGATCAACGGCGCTATCGCCGGCAAGCCGGCTCCCCCTGCAGGAACCGGCTTGCCGGCGATAGCGCCCTCACAGCCACCACGCCAACACCGCCGGCAACCAGGCAAACGACAGAAGCGTCGAGCACATCACCAGGTTGGCCACATGCTCCGGCTCCCGGTTTGCGCGCACCGCCAGCAGGTAGTTGAACACCGCCACCGGCATCGCCGACTGCACCACCAGCACGGCCCGCTCCAGGCTCTCCAGCCCCAGCAACGCCCCCGCGCCCCAACCCACCGCCGCCCCCAGCACAATGCGCAGCCCGCCCAGCAACAGGCCGCTGCCGATATGCCGTGGGCGAATGCTGGCCAGCGACACGCCCAGGGTCAGCAGCATCAGCGGGATGGTCATGCCGCCCAGCAAGTCGGCCGTATTGGCCAGCCAACGCGGCAGCTCGACATCCAGAAAGATCAACGGCATGGCCCCGGCCAGGCTGATGACGATGGGGTTGCGCAACAAGGCCTTTGGCGAAGCAGCACCGCCGGCAATGGCAATACCCACGGTGAACTGGAAGATCGACAAGGTCAGAAAGAACGCCACCGCCAGGGCCAGGCCATGCTCGCCGAAGGCATACAGGCTGATGGGCAGGCCCATGTTGCCGGTATTGGGGAACATGAACGCCGGCAGCAGTACCCGCCAGTGCTGGCCGCTGATTCTGCACACCAGGTAACCCGCTACTGCCATGCCCAGCAGGCACAGGCAACAGGCCAGGGCCATGCTGCTGAACGCGCCGGGGTCGAGCTGGGTGCGGTTGAGGGTCGACAGCACCAGCGCCGGGGTGCCGACTGTCATCACCACCTGGGCGATGAACTCGGTTGGGTAGGCAAGGCCCCGGCGGGCCCAGGCATAGCCGATGGCGGCGACGATAAATACAGGGGCCAGGACGGCGAACAGCGAGGCCAGCATGGGGTGGGGCTTCCTTGGCAATGGCGGCAAGGCATTATGCGCAGGGCTTGGGGCTGTGGGTATGCACGATCGACCCTATCGCGGGGCAAGCCCGCTCCTACAGGCCCCCTGCTTAGCCAGGAAAGGCACGATTGCCTCAGTCGCAGCGCCCGGCGCTTCATTCAGGCCAACGGCGGCCCCTTGAGCTCGACCCGGTTGCCGTCAGGGTCGAGGCAGTACACCGACAGCCCTTCACCGTCGGCACCATAACGTTGTTCGGCAGGTTCCACTTGCACCCCGGCAGCTTGCAGGTGAGCGCGCAAAGCGGGCTCGTCGAACGGCTCTATACGCAGGCACAGGTGGTCGAGGTTGTGGCCCTCGCGGCCAGGTGCGGCGCCGCCCTGGCGCCCCAGCGGGCCGTCTGTCGCCACCAGGTCGATAAGGCTGCTGCCGGCAGCCAGGTGCAGCATGCCCAAATCTTCGCGGCGCCGGCGCACGGCACACCCAAGCAACTGCTCATAGAACTCCAGGCTGCGCTGCAGACTCACGACACGCAGCACCACATGGTCGATATGCAGGACGTGAAAGGCAGGCGACATCGAACAACTCCTGACGGCGGGCGGTAACAAGACCATAGCAGCCCCGCGCGGGAGGTACTCCACTAATACCTTTGAACGTGGGTTTACCGATCAGATGGCAGCTTTCACCAGGAGCTTTGCCATGCAGCTAACCGATACCGCCTTCCACCAATCCACTATCGTCACCTCGTTCCCTGCCTGGGCCCGGCAACTGCCGGCCAGCCACATCGGCGCGCTGTTCAGCGCACTGCGGGCTGATTACCTCGATGAAGAAGGCAAGCCTTTTGCCTGGTATGCCGGCGCCGAGGCCAGCGACCAGAACGCATTGCAACAAGCACTGACCCGGCGCGAACAGAGCCGCAAAGCCAGCGGCGTAGCGCTTGCCGGCTTGCAAGGCATCACAGCCTTTTGCCAACCGCTGCTGGCTGACGCGTTGAAAATCGGCCCGCCCGTCACCCAGGCGCAGTATGTCTTCCAACCCTGGAAGCTGGTGGTGGACTCCGACCTGATCGGTTTGCCATCGGGAGGATCGATTCCGGCCGTTATCAATCCCTCCATACCCCAGGCCGATGGCCCGCCGCAACGCCACAGCCTGCTGGCGGCGGCGCTGGGCAACTTCGTCGCAGGCTTCGCGGCCGGGCCGTTGAGCACCCTGCAAAACAGCACCACGGACACAACCGCCTTGAGTGGCCTGGATCTGCCAACCTTCATCGACACGTGCCGGTCGCTGGACCTGGGCAAACGTTACCAGCAGCACCTGGTGGCGGTGTTCGAAGGTCCGAACCAGGCGACGGTCGAGCAGGCCTGCATCCGTGCCAGCCGCGACGAACTGCTGGTGCAGGCCCATACCGCACGCATGCAGGCACTGTTGAGCAAGGATGGCCATGCCATGTTGCTGCAACTGTGTGCCGAAGACCCTGCACCCCGCTATGCCGGGCGCCGGGTTTCGGTGAGGCGGTTGGAGCTGTTTGGTACGCCGATCCATGAAGTGCTGGTCATCGGCCCGCAAGACGACACGCAGGTCAACCCCTGCGTGCTGTACATACCAGGCCATAGCCAGGAAACCCTCAGGGAATTCCCGTCGGCAAGCGCAATTCACAAGCACCTCGCCACGCGGCTGCTGCAAACCAAACTGCGCCAGTTGCTCATCAGTTATGCGCCCATTCCCCTGCAGCCAGCCCTGGCGCGCCAGTTGCAAGCGGCGCTGTTCGAACCCCTCGCCGACGGACGCCTCAAACCCCGGCCTTCACCCGTCCTGAGGCTGGGCACCCGCAACGTCGGTGCTTCGGTCTGGAAGACGCTCTACGTCGATCACCTGCAACGCTTGAAGGGCAATGCCCGGGCTATCGCCGTTCCCACTGCGGATGTCGACGCCGCCGCGTGGCTGAAGCGGTTGGAGCACTGGCTGGAGATCGGCCTGGATGTGCTCAATGTGGCGGCATTGGCAGTGCCCGGGCTGAATGTGCCGATGCTGGCGATATTCGGTGCGCAGATCATGGGCGAAGTGTTCCATGGCATCGAAAGCTGGGAGCATGGCGAAAACGCCGAAGCCTTGGCCCATGTCGAGTCGTTGCTGGTCAACGCCCTGACCGTCGGCGCCTTCGCCGGTGCGACGAAAGCCCTCAAGGCCAGTGGTTTCGTGGATGCGATGCAAGAAATCCTGATCGAGGGCAAGCGCCGGTTGTGGCGGCCTTCGCTCAAAGGCTATGCCGTCGAAACGCTGCCTGATGGCCTGGGCGACCCCGATACCCAGGGCCTGCGGTATGACGGTAACGAGCGTTACATCAGCATGAACGGCCAGCACTATAAGGTGATGCCCGACGAGCAAGGGCGCTGGTGCGTGCAGCACCCTGCAGACCCCCAGGCCTACCGCCCTCGACTGCGCCACGATGCCCAGGGCGCCTGGCGCATGGAGCATGATTCACCCCTGGCATGGGACAACACAGAGCTTCTGCGCCGAGTCGGCCACCACGCCGACGGCCTGAGCGACACGCAGTTACGCACAATCGTAAAGCTGGTCGACCTCTCGCCCAGCGCCCTGCGGCGCAGCCTGGTCATCAGTGAACCCACCCCGTCACTGCTGATCGACGCCATGGTACGGGTGCGTTGCGACATCGACACCCGGAATATCGTCAGCGCCATCCGCGAAGGCAAGCCATTGCGTGCCGATTACAACTTTGGCCCTGCCGAGTTACCGACGCTGCCAGGTTGGCCGGAGCACGTTCGGGTGAAAGTCTACACGGGGCCCGAGCCTCGGGGCGAAGCGGTCACCTATGGCAACCGGGCAGAGGGGCCAGGACTGGACCTGAAGGTTACCCGCACCCAATTGCAGAACGGCGACCTCGCACGCACCGTGATCAGCCAACTGGACGAGCCGTCACTGCTCAGCCTGCTCGATGGCCAGACGCCAGCCAGCGAACGCGCACAGCGCCTGCAAACACTGCTGGCAGACCGCCTGCAGGGCAAGCGGGAGGAAATATTCAACAGGCTGTACGAGCGTGCCCAACCCACGGCAAGCGTGTCCGCCGGCCGCATCGGCCAGCAATTCCCCGGGCTGCCGGTACGGGTGCTGGAAGAAATTGCCAGCCACGCCAACGCCAACGAACGTAAGCAACTGGCGACCCCAGGGGCCAAAGTGCCGCTGCGTGTTGCGCAAGAAGCACGGCGCTGCCAGGCCCGGTTGCGCCTGGACAGGGCGCTGATGGGGCTATACCGCCCTGAACTTGCCAATCAGGATACCCAAAACCTGGTCGAGCAGCTCACCCGCTTGCGCCCCGAGTTGCAAGGCGACACACCGGGCTGCCTGCAAGCTTTGCTTGCCGATCGCCCGTTGGCCCGTCGGTTGCTGGGCCAGCAACCGATCCGGCCAGGCTGGCGCTCGCCACTGCGCATGAGCGATGGACGCATCGGCTACCCGCTCAGTGGGCGCGGGATGTGGCCTGACAATATCGGCGCCCGCTTGCGCGCGCTGTTTCCGGGGTTGGAACCCGAGCAGATCAACGCCTTGCGCAACGAACTGCGCAGACTGCCTGGCAACCTTGGCGAACGGATCAGGGCCATGGAGGCGCAATGGCGTCACTTGGACGAACAACTGACAGCGTGGGTACAGGCGCTGCCTGCCGAGCAGCGACAGAGCCGCGAGGCTTTTGCAGCAGCTCTTCGCGGTGCCTGGCGCAGGGAGAGCGGTGACACCCTGACGCTGAGCAACATGCAGTTGCAGACTGTGCCGGCCCTCCCCTCACAAATGGACCACATCACCACTGTCATCCTGGAGAACGCTGGCGTGGAGCAGGTGGAGCAGGCCTTCCTGCAGAGCTTCCCCAACCTGCGGAGGTTGCGCTGTAGCCAGAACGTCGGCCTGGACGCCAGCTCGCTGTTCGATAGCCTGCGCAACGCAAGCCGCCTGGAAGCCCTGGAGCTGAACAGCAACCTGCTCGGCTCCCTTCCGGGCAATGCCTTGCCGACCCTGTCGGGCCTGCCACGCCTGCGCAGGCTGAGCTTGCGTTTCAACGGTTTGCAGTTGGAGGGTGTACAGCTGCGCGAGCTGACTCGTTTACAACTGGAAAGCCTGGACCTGCATGCCAACGCCCTGACCCTGGATGAAACCACTTGCAGTTGGTTCGCCGACATGGTTCACCTGCGCAGATTGGACCTCGGCTCCAACCCGCTGGGCATGGCGCCAGACCTAAGTTTCATGGCTAGGCTTGAATCGCTCGTCCTTAGCCAGGCCGGGCTTAGCGCATGGCCCGACGGACTGACCACCTTGATGAACCAACGCAACTTCCAACTGCGCCGGCTCGACCTGAGCCGCAACGACATACAGACCCTGCCTGGCATCGACGCCATCTTGGCCACCCCTTATGCCCAGGCCTTCAGAGGCAACCGCCGCGACCTGAGATGGTTGTTCAATTACAACGGCCTGGCAGAAGCTGATGCCTTACGCCTGCGTGAAAGCGGCCTGGTCGTGTACGAACACCCGGCAACGTCGGAGGCAGAGTCCGAAGGCGAACCGCTGAGCTGGCGCGCCCATGGCACTGCCCAGCAGCGAGAACAGTGGGATGCCTTGTTCGCAGAACCCGAAAATACCCCTTTGGCAGACATCCTCCAGCGCCTCACCCAGTCCAGCGACGCGCAGCGAGACTCGGCGGGATTGGGCAAGCGGGTATGGCGGTTGCTGGACCGGGTCGCCGACGACGACGGGCTGCGCCAACGGGTTGTCGAACTGGCCGGGGAATACCCAGCCAACTGCGGTGATGCCGGGGCAGATGCCTTCAGTGCCCTGGAACTGGAAGTTGAGGCTTACGACTTGAGTAGCAACGGAAAGATCAGCGGTTGGGACCTGTTCCTGCACTTTCGCCGCCTGTACCGTCGCACCTTGGTCAACGAGGCGGCAGACCGTATCAGCCTGCTTCGGACGTTGCGTCGTAATGCCTTGGTTGCCAACACCCCCCCTGAAGCATTGCCCGCCCTGGACCCTGCAGATGGCATCAGTGACGAAGACCTGCGCAACTTCCCGGTGGACGACATCGAGATTCGCCTGGCGCTGCGCCTGGCCCTGAGTAAAAGTTATCGGCTGGACTTCCCGGAGCCAAGCCGTGGCATGCTCTATCGCGCAACCGCCAGGGTTGATGACAGTATCGAAGATAAAGTCGAGGTGGCCGTCAGCCGGCTGGCCAACAATATTGCGCGGATGCGCGACTGGCTGATGGCCGAACCTGCCTGGCGCCTGTTCCTGGAGCGCGAACGCCCCGAAGCCTTCGAGAGTTTTCGCAAGCCCTGGGCGCGCGGCTTCGATTACCTCATTGGCGTCTACGAGCCGGAGGATGGCCCAATGGGCGACGAGGTCAGCGCAGCCATAGCCAACGCCTTGGGCAGCGCGCCGTTCGACGAGCAGGGGCACCTTCGGCCAAGGGGCTCGGACACTGAACTGTCTGCCGAGGCCGAAACCGCCTACAACGCCGAACGCCAGCACGCCGAGGCGGTGCTGATCAAGCGCCTGACCGAAGAACAAACGGTGCCGCCCAAGGACTGATGCCGCTACTGCCCGCGCAGGTCTTCGAAGAAGGCCTGCCGCCCCTCCACCAGGCCCGCTGCGCGCGGCAGGTTCGCAGCCTCGCCATTGGGCCTTTCCACATGCCAGTAACAGTGCCGGATGGCCCGGGTCACTCCGACATAGGCCAGGCGCTGCACCTCTTCTTTTTGCGCCGTGTCGAACGCCTGGGCATCGCCCGGCTTGCCCAGCCCGGCCAGGCGATATACCTGGTTCTTGTACGGCGAGCTGGTGAGGTACTGGCAGTCGCCGAGCATGAACACGGCATCGGCCTGCAAGCCCTTGGCGCTGTGGTAGGTCAGCTGCTTGAGCCTGCGCTGGCTTGGAGGCAAGCTAGAATCAGCTTTAACTACATCAATTAAATGCTGTTCTATCAATGACTTATCGATACTTTTTCGAAACAACATCAAGACCGTTTCACCCTGCTGGTAATGCTCGATCAGCGTCTGGGCCAAGGCGGCCTCATCGCGCTCGAACACCCGCACCGGCGCCAACGGCAGCTCGGCCGCACGGCCGCACGCCTTGGCCTTCTTGCCGGTGATCGCTGGCGTGCCTTTGACCAGGTGTTCGGCGGCATCGATGATGTGCTGCTGGCTACGGTAGTTGTCCACCAGCATGACCCGGGTATTGGCCGGCGACGGGAACGCCTTGGTGAACTCCATGAAGAACTTGGGCGAACTGCCCCGCCAGCCATAGATCGACTGCCAATCGTCGCCCACGCATATCAGCGAGGAATGCTGCGCGCCACGTCCGACGTGCAGCGCCGGGCCGCGGCGGCGAATTTCGCCGAGGCTCGCCCGCAGCCAGCTGACGATCTGCGGCGAAACATCCTGGAACTCGTCGATCATCAGGTGCGCCAGCGGGCGCAACAGCGGGTCGGGCAGCAGCTGCAGGTTCTCCGGGTTGTTCTCGCCGAACAGGGCGAACATGCGGTTGTAGGTCATCACCGGTGGCGACTGGGCCAACAACTGCGCCTCGAAGGCCTTCCAGAACAGCGCCAGGGCCTCGAAGAACGGGCCGTCACTGTCGCCGGGCGGGAAGCTCATGGCTGCCACGGCGCTGCCCACCTCCAGTCCGAGGTTTTCGATGAAGCTTGCGGCGGTGACGAAGGCATCGAGCAGCGGCGCAGGAGCCAGCTCGCCCTTGACCTTGTATTCAAACCCGGGGCCGGCCACAGCATCGCCCGCCAAGGCGGCGGCCAGGCGCTTTGCAGAAGAGTAGTTATCCAACCATATCAATGGTTTATCGCAGAAAGCTTGGAGCAATGTGCGCTTTACCGCCCACTCGGCCCGCACCGTCAGCTTGGCGCCGGGGCGCTGGTACTGGCCGCTTTCGGCAGGGTCGAAACCCAGCACCACCCAAGTGTCAGAACCTGCCAGCCGCCCCTGCACATGGAAGCGGCTGCCGCGGATCTGCACTGTCTCGCGACAAGGCTCGATGCCTTTGATCGGCCAGGCACCGGCGGCGTACCACAGGTCCTCGATCACATCGCACAGTTCTTCGTCGCGCTGTGCGGCCAGCTGGGTCACCTGCACACGCTTTTGCACATCAGGGTGATTGGGGTCCAAGGGCTTGAGCAGCAAGGCTTCCTGGCGCAACTCGCCGATCAACGTGGCGAAACGCGGGCTGTCGTTCATCAGGTCGCGGTAGCACAGGTTGAGCTGCTGGCGCTGGGCGTCGTTCAGGCGCAGGTCGAACGGGTTGCTGTCGGCAGCGGCCTCGCCTCCGGCTGGCAGTTCATTGCCGAGGGTTTCGAATGCACGCACCTGGCTGAAGCCCGGCAGGCTGCGCACCAGCGGCAAGATGCGCGAATGGAAGGTGCGCACCAGCTCGCGGCCCTGGGCCGGCGACAGCTCCAGTTGCCAAAGGGCGAACACCTGCAGCAGGCGCTGGATGAAGTCCTTGCGTGACTCGCGGGTGAAAGTGACCACAGTCATGGCGTCGAGTTCGTAGCCCAGGTAGTGGCGCAACAGCAGAATGCGCAGTACCAGCGACGTGGACTTGCCGGCGCCAGCCCCTGCGACCACGCAAGTGGACGGTGTGTCGCTGAAGATCAGCTTCCACTGCGCAGCACTTGGCTGCGCATCGGCCGGCAGGCGCTGGGCGACATCGGCCTTGAAGCGCTTTTTCAGCTCTGCCGTGAGCGGCAGGCGCCAGTCGTCGAACAGTTTGTCGTCCTGGCCGGGTACCGCTGCACTGTCAGGGCGCATGTCACGAATCACCAGCACCTGGCGGCCAGCGTCAAAGCCGTCCACCCGCCCGCGCTCGTAGCCCTCCTGCAGGCCATCGGTATGGCCGTTGCGCAGGCCCGTGGCATGGCCCAGGAACCAACTGTCACGGTGCTGCGCCTGCAAGCGGCTCAGGCCACGCCCCAGCAGGCGCGCAGCAAGGCGGCGCAACCAGGGCAACTGGGCAGGCGGGGTCAGGTCGGCCGGGGCCTGGGGATGCTCGTGGGGCACGGTCACTCCATTGAAAATTCAAACAGCAGCCATGTTCGCCTCATCCGCCGTAAAGCGCCAGCGAATGCTTTTTTATCAGTGTATTAGGCGATGAAGTGCATCCATTACCGCACCAAAAACAATCTATTTAATAGATATTAATAAGCCGATATTTACGCTTTTTTTCGATCTTTAATGCCCGCATCATAGCGCCATCGCAACCCCTTCAGAGGAGCATAATCATGCTGCAACTTCGGTCCTTCGAAAGCCTTGGCCATGCCAACCACGGCTGGCTCGACGCCCACCACCACTTCTCGTTCGCCGAGTACTACGACCCGGCGCGCATGCACTGGGGCAACCTGCGGGTGTGGAACGACGACCTGATCGCCGCCGGCAGCGGCTTCCCGCCGCACCCGCACCGCGACATGGAAATCATCACCTACGTTCGTGAGGGTGCCATCACCCACCAGGACAGCCTGGGCAACAAGGGCCGCACTGAAGCGGGCGATGTACAGGTGATGAGCGCAGGCAGCGGCATCGTGCACAGCGAGTACAACCTGGAGAAGGTCGATACGCGCATTTTCCAGATCTGGATCGTCCCGGAAAGAGTCGGTGATGCGCCGTCCTGGGGCACCCGGCCGTTTCCCAAAGGTGAGCGTGGCGAGGGCTTCGTGACCCTGGCCAGCGGCCGTGCAGGCGACGAGGACAGCTTGCAGATCCGTACCGATGCGCGCCTGGTGGCTGCCACCCTTAAAGCCGGGGAAAGCGCCGAGTATCGTTTCGATGCGGGCCGGCGCGGCTACCTGGTGCCGGCCAAGGGGCTGGTCGAGGTCAACGGCTTGCAAGCCAAGGCGCGTGATGGTGTGGCCATCGAGCAGGAAAGCCTGATCAAGGTCACTGCGCTGCAAGACACCGAGATCGTGCTGGTCGATGTGGCTTGATGCAGTACCTCGCGGGGCAAGCCCGCTCCCACGCCCCTTGATTCGGGCTCCGTGGGAGCGGGCTTGCCCCGCGATTGTCATTGCACCGGCAGGAAATTCATCAACAGCAGGCTCTGCGCATAATTGAGCCCGATCCGCCGGTAACGCTCGTCGAGCATCTGCGCCAGCAGGTCCAGGCGCGCGACGATCTTGCCGAACTCCACGGCAAAGCTCAGGTTGCTGCCCTGCTCGGAAATCTCGTTGGAAAACAACAGCAGTACGCCGTTGGCGTCCTGGCGCTGGCTGAGCATCCAGGTGGCCTTCTCGATATTGCGCGCGGCGTTGTTGATGAACAGCGGGTCGAGGGTATCGGTCATGTAGAACTCGGTGCGCCCGCCATGGGCGGTGACCAGCATGCTGCCGATGGCATAGATGAAAGCCCCCACCCGGTCGCCCTTGAACTCAGGGTCCAGGGCGTAGCTCAAGGCCGCCAGGTCGCGCCGGTCGCCCAATTGCGGCAGGCTCTGACGCTGCTCGATGGCGATGCGGATCTGCCGCGCAGCGGTAGTGGCGTCGAGGTAGCCGGAGCGCTGCCACTGGCTGGGGTTGCGCAGGTACAGCTTGTTCATCAGCAGGTACAGGCTTTGCAGGTTGTCGCGCATGGCCAGCGTGGCCATGCGGTCGACGCTGGTCTGGAACAGCTCGTCGGGCTTGCCGTTGCGAAACTGCTGGAGCATGTCGCTGCCCTGTTGCTGGCTGCAGGCGCCCAGGCACGTCAGGACGCCTGCCAGCAGCAGGTGTGCGGGGTGGGATGCGAGTTGTCTTGCGGCCATCGGCACCGGTACATGTCAGCGGCCCTGCCGGGGGTCGGCGCAGCCCAACTCTGCATAGAACACGGAATCGGCAAAAAGTGCGGTGGTCGCGGGCAAACAAGCGAAACGCTTCACGTTTTTAATGCCCACCTGTAGGAGCCGGCAAGCCGGCTCCTACAGGTGGCTGCTTTACATCGCGTGGCGCAGCATCTGCACCAGCTGCGCATGCAGCGCCGGGTCGCCGCAAGCCACCACACAGCCGCCGTTCTGCGCCGAACTGCCATCCCAGGCTGTGATCACGCCGCCCGCCCCTTCGATGATCGGCATCAGTGCCTGCACGTCGTACGGCTGCAGGCTGGCCTCGACGATTACATCGACAAAGCCCGAGGCCAGCATGCAATAGGCGTAGCAGTCACCGCCATAACGCATCAGCCGCGCCTTGCCGGCTACATCCTGGAAAGCTGCCTTGCGTGCCTCGGTATCGAACATGTCCGGCGTGGTGCACATCAGGGTGGCGCTGGCCAGGTCGGCGCAGGCGCGGGTTTTGAGCGGCGTGCCACTGCGCCAGGCACCCTCGGGGGTGCCGACGAAGCGCTCGCCAGTGAACGGCTGGTTCATCACTCCGACGCGCGGGCGCTCACCGTCGTTAAGGGCAATCAGCGTGCCCCACAGTGGCAGGCCGGTAATGAACGCGCGGGTACCGTCGATGGGGTCGAGCACCCAGGTCAGCGGGCTGCTGCCAACCGCAACCCCCTGCTCTTCTCCAAGAATGCCGTGCTCGGGGTAACGGGCCTGGATCAATGCGCGCATGGCGTCTTCGGCAGCCTTGTCGGCCACGGTCACCGGGTCGTACAGGCGCCCGCCCTTGTCTTGCACCTCCAGCGCGGCACGAAAGTACGGCTGGATGGCAGCCGCCGCTGCATCGGCCAGCTCTTCGGCAAAGGCGCGGAATTCGCCAATCTGTTCAGCGCTCAGGGACATGATGCAGGCCTCGTTGCTTGAGAAAGGGCCAGCATCATACCCGACACGGCGCAGACCGTTGCATTTGCCGCCCGCCTGTCCCAAGCTCTGCCCTTCCCCTGCCACGGACCGCACGATGCCCAGACGCCGCCTACTGCTGATCGCCTTGTCACTGCTGATCCTGGTGCCCGGCGTGCTCAGCTACCTGTGGCGTACCCCGCAGCCCGCAGCGCCGGTACTACCGCCCCACAGCTACGCCAAGGCCCTGCGCCAGGCCCACGACGGGCAGCCCGGCGCGGCGCGGGTGCTGTATCAGCAGTTGCAACGCAGCGACCTGCCGCCGATCCGCCGCGCGGCGCTGTATGCCGAGCTGCCCAACTACCCTTCGCCCCAGGCCCTCAAGCTGGCTCGCCAGGACCTCGAGCATGACGACCCCATCGTACGGCGTGCTGCCATCAACAGCATTGCGCGCCTGCTGCCAGCCGCCCAGCGCAGCCTGGTGCTGGGGCCGTTGCTCGAAGACGACGAGCAAAGCGTGCGCTTTGCCGTAGTGGACGCCCTTCTGGGGCTGGACCCGGATGACATCGGCCTGTATTTCGGCCCGCTGCAGGAGGCCTTGGAGCAATACCAGCAAACCCTCGAGCAGCAACCTGACGATGCCGCCGCACAAGTTCACCTGGCACGCCTGTACATGCACGAGCAGGCCTACGCTCAAGCATCTACGGCCCTTGAACGTAGCCTGGCACTGGCCCCCGAAGGCCTGGATGCGCTTGCAACCCAGGTGCGCCTGCTGGAGCGCCAGGGCCAGCACGATGCTTCCCGACAGGTACTGGCCAAGGCCTTGGCCCTGCGTCCTGACTCGGCGTTTCTGCAATACCAACTGGGCCTTTGGCTGAGCCGGCACGAGCAACACGAATACGCCCTGCTGGCGTTGTCCCGCGCGGTGGAGCTGGAACCCGACAACAGCGACTACCGCTACACCCTGGCCGTCAGCCTGCACCGCCTGGAGCAGGTCCAGGCCGCCCAGCAGCAACTGGAGACCCTGCTCAACCGGCAGCCGGCCAACCGCCGGGCGCGCGTGCTGCTGATCCAGTACTGGAAGGAGACCGGCCAATTGCAGAATGTGCAGATACTGCTGGCCGAGCTCGAGCAACAAAACCCCGATGACCCGGTGCTGCAGCAAGGCCTGTAAACAGGGCTGAAGTTGAACCGAGGTTCAATCGCGCAGCATATGCTGCACTTGCCGGTTGAGCGTTTCCAGCGAGAATGGCTTGCGCAGCAAGGCCGTGCCGGGCTGGTCGAGCACTGCCTGCTCGACGGGTTCTCCGGTAAACCCTGTAATGAACAAAATCTTCTGCGCCGGCTCGATCATCCGCAGCGCCCTTGCCACCTGGCTGCCGCTGAAACCACCAGGCAACCCGATATCGGTGATCACCAGTTCGAACGGGCCGGCGTTGCGGAATTTCCCCAACGCGGCATTGGCGTCGCTGACGTCGTCCACCACGTAGCCACGCTCCACCAAAGCCTCTTTCATCAGCCCGCGCAGGTTCACCTCGTCGTCCACCAACAGCAGCCGCTCGCCCCCGGCGGGTTTCGGGTCGGGCGCAAGGTCCGCCTGCTCCTGCAGAACACCTTGGTAACGGGGAAACATCATCACCACCCGCGCGCCGTGATCAATTTGCGACTCGATCCACATCTGCCCGCCTGACTGGCAAACGAACCCGTGCACCATCGCTAAACCAAGCCCGGCGCCCTGGCCCAGGGCCTTGGTGGTAAAAAACGGCTCGAAAGCGTGGGCCAGGTCTTCGGCCGACATGCCGTGGCCATCATCCTCCAGCTGGATCGTCACATAGTCACCGGCTGGCAGGCCTGGCCGCGCTTCGCTGGCGACGGTCATACGCTCGTTCAAGGTTCGGATCGACAGCTTGCCACGCCCCTGGCAAGCATCCCGGGCGTTCGCGCAAAGGTGTAGCAAGGCGGTACGCAGCCGCTCGGGGTCCAACTGCACCGGCCAGGGCGACATGTCGAGTTCCCAGCTCAACAGCATCTCGCTGCCCAGAGTCTGTTGCATGGCGGGTTGCGCTTCGCGCATCAGCCGGTTGACATCCAGCGCACTCGGCGAAAGCGGTTGGCTGCGGGCAAAAGCAAGCAAATTAAGGGTAAGGCCGATGGCGCGCTCGGCACATTCGCGAGCCATTGCCACATAGCTCTCCAGGCTCTCTATGCGCCCTTGCAGCAGGCGGCGCTCCAGCAACTCGAGGCTGCTGCCAACACCGCTTAACACGTTGTTCATTTCATGGGCCAGCCCGCCCGCTACCTTGACCACCGATTCCATGCGGCGGCTTTCGCGTACTGCCGCTTCGGCAAGGCCTTGCGCAGCATTGCGGGTTTCGGTGAGTTCCCGGCCAACCAGGGTCGGCATGGCCTGGCCAGGTATGGTGTGCCAGGAAAACCAGAGGTAGTAGCCATCAGCATGGCGCGCGCGTGCCTCGAAGGTGGACGCGACATTGCCGTTCTGCAATGCGGCAAGCGCCAGCACAGCCTCGGTGCGCTCGGCCGGGTGCAGCAGCTCTGGCAACGACACTTCAGGCCGCCGGTCGTCACTCCAGCCCAGCGTGCGCTGCCAGGCAGGGTTGCTCAGATGTACATGCTGTTCGGCATCGAGCACTACCATCACATCGGGCGACAGTTGCCAGGTATGCTCGCTGTCGCCCAGATAAGTTCCCAGCAGCGCTTCGAATGACTGGGCGCGTTCCTGCCACTCGCGCAGCGCCTCGGCATTGGCCGAGGCGGCGATCATGGTGTGCAGGAAACCTGCGACCGCCCCCTGGTCGTCGCGAATCGGTGAGTAGTAGCAATTGAAGCGTGCCTGCGCGCTGCCGGTCTGCCGCCTCGCCAGCAATGGCAGGTCCTCCACCAAAGCCCCGCGCCCTTCCAGCGCCTGGAACACTGCCGCCCCCATGCTTTCCCAGGCCTCCCCCCAGAGGTCATGAAAACTGCAACCTTGCCGGGCGACAACCGGGTAGGAGTCATTCAGGATCACGTTCAGTTCCGGCCCCCACACCAGCGCACAGGGGAAAGGCGACAGCTGCAACATGTCGACGGCAATGCGCAGTGTCGCCGGCCAGTGGGATAGCGGCCCGAGCGCGGTACGGCTCCAGTCGGTGGCGGCGATACTGGCGCTCAGCGCAGGCACGCTGCCGGGCTCCGGTGCCAGGTGGATCATATTGATCGCACCCGCCAGGTCCTGCCTGTCAGTGGCCAATATCTTCATTCCATAGTTGCGGTTGCGCTGCGATGAACTTCTGCATCAGATCCTTGCAGGTAGCGTCGTCATGCACCTGTAGCCGCACGCCCCGATCGCTCAGCAGCTTTTCCTCGCCCATGAAGGTCGAGTGCTCGCCGATCACCACATGGCGAATGCCATACAGCAGGATCGCGCCGCTGCACATGGCACAGGGCGACAGGGTGGTATAGAGGGTGGCCTCACGGTACACACTGGCGGGCAGACGGCCAGCGTTTTCCAGGGCATCCATTTCGCCATGCAGGATGGCGCTGGCGTTCTGTACCCGGCGGTTGTGGCCGCGCCCGATGATCTTGCCGTCATGCACCAGCACCGAACCGATCGGTATGCCGCCTTCCTCAAGCCCCAGGCGCGCTTCGTCGATGGCGGCCTGCATGAATACGTCGATAGCCTTTTCCATGGGTACACGTTCCTTGACGAGGCAGGTTTTCGGCAGCCTAGCACATCACCCAGCAGCCATGGGGCCGATAGATGGGGCCGATAGCAACACGGGGCAAGGCCGCCCTCACTTAGCGTGGGAGCGGCCTTGCCCCGCGATTGGCTCTGGCAGTGACACGTGTCAATCGGTGCTCAGCACCCCACGGCGAACCTGGTCACGTTCGATCGACTCGAACAGTGCCTTGAAGTTGCCCTCGCCAAAGCCATCGTCGCCCTTGCGCTGAATGAACTCGAAGAACACCGGGCCGAGCAAGGTTTCCGAGAAAATCTGCAGCAGCAGGCGCTTGTCGCTGGCATCCGATGCGCCATCGAGCAGGATGCCGCGGGCCTGCAACTGGTCCACCGGCTCGCCATGGCCTGGCAGGCGTTCTTCGAGCATTTCGTAGTAGGTCTGCGGCGGCGCGGTCATGAAGCGCATGCCCAGGCCTTTGAGGGCGTCCCAAGTCTTGAGCAGGTCGTCGGTGAGGAAGGCCACATGCTGGATGCCTTCGCCGTTGAACTGCATCAGAAACTCTTCGATCTGCCCGGCGCCCTTGGACGACTCTTCGTTGAGCGGGATGCGGATCATGCCGTCGGGGGCAGTCATGGCCTTGGAGGTAAGGCCGGTGTACTCGCCCTTGATGTCGAAATAGCGGATCTCGCGGAAGTTGAACAGCTTCTCGTAGAAGCCGGCCCAATAGGCCATGCGCCCGCGGTAAACGTTGTGAGTCAGGTGGTCGATGATCTTCAGGCCCGCGCCTGCCGGATTGCGGTCGACGCCTTCGATGAACTTGAAGTCGATATCGTAGATCGAACTGCCCTCTTCATAACGGTCGATCAAATACAGCGGGGCGCCGCCAATGCCCTTGATCGCCGGCAGGCGCAGCTCCATCGGGCCGGTTTCGATTTCCACCGGCTGGGCACCCAGCTCCAGGGCGCGGGCGTAGGCCTCGTGGCTGTTGCGCACACGGAAGGCCATGCCACATACCGACGGGCCGTGCTCGGCGGCAAAGTACGAGGCCATGCTGTTGCGTTCGTTGTTCAAAATCAGGTTGATGCCGCCCTGCCGATACAGGTGCACATCCTTGGAGCGGTGGGTAGCCACCTTGGTGAAGCCCAGTATCTGGAAGACCGGCTCCAGCACACCAGGGGTCGGCGAGGCGAGCTCGATGAATTCGAAGCCTTCAAGGCCCATCGGGTTTTCGAAGATATCTGCCATGTTCGTGTCCTCATCTACAGCGCAAAAAACGGTTATCGGGTGCTTGCGATGCCGAGTTGCAGAGGGGGCGAACAGGGGATGCCGCGCACGCTGCGGGCGAGGTAGTCACCAATGATCAGCTTGAAGCCATGGTTTGTCATAGCGACCCATTCCAGGCGGGCTTGGCCCCCCGGTATTGGAAGGCCTTATTGTTGTATTCGTAACCGGATTCTACATTGCGTAAACATAATTGTCGCCAACAAGTTAGCGGCCTCGCCCGACAAACGGCTATCCTGTGCATCAGTCCCCGCTTGCCACAAGGTCCACTCTGCCATGCCGCTTACCGCCCGCCGCCCTGCCCGCTGGAGCTGGCGTACCCTGTTGCCTTGGGCAGTGGCAGTGTTGCCGCTGCTGTGCGGCCTGGCGGTGATGCGCTGGCAGACCGAACACGAACTGCAAGCCAGCAGCCGCGCCACGGCAACCGAGGTGTCGCAGCATATCGAGACCATACTCGCCAGCCTGTCGGCTGCCGCCAACCAGTTGCTGCCCAAGGCCGGCCAGCCCTGCGCCGAGGTGCAGTTGGCGCTGCGGGTGGAGGTGACCCGCAATCCCTTCGTCCGCTCCACCAACCTGTTCGACCACGACAACCTTTATTGTTCTTCACTGTTCGGCGACTTCGACGAGCCGGTGCATGTGAATGACTACACCGACGGCCAGCTGTGGCTGATGGACGGCAACACAGTCACCCCGGGCCAGGCGTTGCTGGTATATCGCGCAAGCCAGGGTTCGCGCGGGGCGATCACCACGGTGGACGGGCGCCACCTGCAAAGTGCCCTGCGCCTGATCGGCAAGGGCGAAGCACTGCAGATCCGGGTGGGCAAGCACTGGATGGGCGAGGACGGCGTGGTCCATGACGGCACACCGCCAGTGGCAGCCAGCGCAGCGGTAAGCGTCGCCTCCAGCCGTTACCCGTTCAGCGTGCACGGCGGGTACCCGGCAGACAAGGTCGGCCAGGTGCTGCGCGCCCGCTACCCGGCCCTTTTGAGCCTGCTGTTGCTGCTTGGCGCCTTTGCCGGGGCGGTGTGCCACTGGCAGATCCGCCGCGCCAACTCGCCGCGGGCCGAGCTTGACCGGGCGTTGCAGGCCGGGGAGTTCCTGCCTTACTTCCAGCCGGTGGTACGCAAGGGCGACTACCGCTGGGCCGGCGTGGAAGTGCTGATGCGCTGGCGCCACCCCAGTGAAGGGCTGGTGCGCCCCGACCTGTTCATCCCCTACGCCGAGCACAGCGGGCAGATCGTCGCCATGACCCGGGCCCTGATGCTGAACACCGCCCAGGGCCTTGCGCCCCACTCGGCATTGCTGGAGGACGGCTTTCACATTGGCATCAACATCACCGCCGACCACTGCCGCGACCTCGGCCTGCTCGACGACTGCCAGGCCTTCCTTGCGCACTTTCCGCCCGGGCGCGTGGTACTTACCCTGGAGCTGACCGAGCGCAAGCTGATCGAGCCCACGCCGGTAACCCTGGAGTTGTTCGAAAAGCTCAACGCCATGGGCGTGATGATCGCCCTGGACGACTTCGGCACCGGCCAGTCCAGCCTCAATTACCTGCGCCAGTTCAAGATCGACTACCTCAAGATCGACCAGAGTTTCGTCGCCATGATCGGCGGCGACGCACTGTCGCAGCACATCCTGGACAGCATCATCGAGCTGTCGGGCAAACTGGCGCTGGGTATCGTCGCCGAAGGTGTGGAAACCGAGGTGCAGCGCGACTACCTGGCCCGCCACGGCGTGGGCTTCCAGCAAGGCTACCTGTTTGCCAGGCCCATGCCCCTGGCCGAGCTGCTGCTGGCACTCGCCTCGCACCCTGGCAGCCCACGGTTGCCGCAGGTCGCAGCCCCTGAGATCATGCGCGGCTGATCCACCCTTCCCCGTTTTCGAGGCATTCGTGTCAAAAGGTATTTTGTCGTCGGTCATGGCGTCCTGTCTGTTCGCCGTGATGTATTACTACACCTCCTTCCTCACCCCGCTGGACGGCGAGGAGATCTTCGGTTGGCGCACCCTGCTGACGCTGCCCTGCCTGACCTTGTTCATGCTGGTGTCCAAAGACTGGAGACGCGTCGGCGAACTGCTGGGGCGCGTGCGCCAGGCTCCCGTCCTGCTGCTGGGCATGCTCGGTACCTCGTGGTTGATGGGGGTGCAGCTGTGGCTGTTCCTGTGGGCGCCGCTGCACGGGCGCAGCCTGGAGGTGTCGATGGGCTACTTCCTGCTGCCTTTGACCATGGTGCTGACCGGGCGGCTGGTGTACGGCGAGCGCTTGTCGCGCCTGCAGACGGTGGCGGTAGCCTGCGCGGCCATCGGCGTGGGCCATGAGCTGTACCAGCATGGCAGTTTCGCCTGGGAAACCCTGCTGGTGATGATCGGCTACCCGATCTACTTCGTGCTGCGCCGGCGCTGCCGCACCGACCACCTGGGCGGCCTGTGGTGCGACATGTGCCTGCTGCTGCCCTGGGCGCTGTACTTCGTCATCCAGGGCCCGCTGTCAGCGACGGGCCTGGCCGAGCACCCGGGGCTTTACGGGTTGATCCCGCTGCTCGGGGCGATCAGCGCCTGCGCCCTGATCGCCTACGTGCTGGCCAGCCGCATGCTGCCGTTCGGCCTGTTCGGTTTGCTCAGCTACGTCGAGCCCGTGCTGCTGGTGGCCGTGTCGTTGCTGCTGGGCGAGACCATCGGCCCCGACCAGTGGCTGACCTACCTGCCGATCTGGGCCGCGGTGCTGGTGTTGATCCTCGAAGGCATCAAGCACCTGCTGCGTCAGCGTCGGCGCCCGGTATAAGGCGCACCTGGCGCACCCGGCGCTCCTCCACCGCCACCACGGTCATGCTCCAGCCGTTCCAGGCCAGGTGGTCACCGACCACCGGCAGGCGGTCCAGCAGGCTCATCACCAGGCCCGCAAGGGTCTGGTAGTCCTCGGTGGCGCGAGCGGCAAAGCCGGTGCGGGCCTGCACCTGGGCCAGGTTCAAAGCGCCGCTGACGACGAAGCCACCGTCCTCCTCGACTACACCGGGGCCCTCCACCTCGCTGGCGTCGGGCAGTTCGCCGGCGATCGACTCAAGGATGTCGGTCATGGTCAGCACGCCGGTGAAGTCACCGAACTCGTTGACCACGAAGGCAATGTGGGTCGACTGCCCGCGCATCTGCTCCAAGGCGTTGAGAATGCTGAAGCTCTCCAGCAGGTTCAGCGGTGCCCGGGCCAGGGTTTCCAGGTCGGGCTGGCTGCCGGCCAGCAGTTCCTTGAGCATTTCCTTTTTGTGCACGAAGCCCAGCGGCTCTTCGCTATGGCCGTCGCGCAGCAGCGGCAGGCGCGAGTAAGGCGAGTTGACCAGCACCTGGGTGATGGCCTCGGCCGGTTGCGACAGGTCGATCACATCGACCTCGGCGCGCGCGGTCATCACCGTGCGAATCGGCCGCTCGGCCAGGTTCAGCACGCCGCTGATCATCACCCGCTCGCGGCGGTCGAACACCACCTGCTCCTCACCACCTTCGACCAGGTCGGCAATCTCTTCGCCCACCTCGTCGGCCTCCAGCCGGCGCCCGCCCAGCAGGCGCAACACGGCATGGGCAGTGCGCTCACGCAACGGCCGGTGCTGCTGCACGCTGCGCTTGCGGCGGGCACGGGCCAGCTGGTTGAACAGCTCGATCAGCAGCGAGAAGCCAATGGCCGCGTACAGGTAGCCTTTGGGGATATGAAAGCCCAGGCCTTCGGCGGTCAGGCTGAAACCGATCATCATCAAGAAGCCCAGGCACAGCATGATGACCGTGGGGTGCTCGTTGACGAAGCGGGTCAGCGGCTTGCTGGCAACGATCATGATGCCGATCGAGAAGATCACCGCGATCATCATCACCGACAGGTGCTCGACCATACCTACCGCTGTGATCACCGCGTCCAGCGAGAACACCGCGTCCAGCACCACGATCTGCGCCACGATCGGCCAGAACGCCGAATGGCGTACCGCGCCGGACGACTGCGCCACATGGCCTTCCAGCCGTTCGTGCAGCTCCATGGTGGCCTTGAACAACAGGAACACACCACCGAACAGCATGATCAGGTCGCGGCCCGAGAAGCTCTTGCCGAACACCTCGAACAGCGGCGCGGTCAGGGTGACCATCCACGAGATACTGGCCAACAGGCCCAAGCGCATGATCAACGCCAGCGACAGGCCGATCACCCGCGCACGGTCACGCTGATGGGGCGGCAGTTTGTCGGCGAGAATGGCGATGAACACCAGGTTGTCGATACCCAGCACCAGCTCGAGGACGATAAGCGTCAACAGGCCCAGCCAGGCCGTGGGGTCGGCTAGCCATTCCATTAGCGGGTACTCACAGGGGAAGCGTCACAGGGACGGGAGAAGGATGGCCAAAAAGGCCTAGGACTGGGGGGCTCCGCGAAGGTGCTCATAGATACCTGAATCGAAAAAAGGGAATGAGATCCTACAATCGACGAATGCATTTCTTACAGCGCGAAACTATTACAAAACCTGTAACAGGTACACCAGGGCATTTTTGTTCAATACCCGAACCCCATCGGGCCGACATGATGGCGCCCACCTCACCCTGTTAAGGAAAGCCCCATGAGCCTGTCCCTGTCCATGGCCGCCTTCGCCCTGGCGGCGTCCATTTCCCCTGGCCCGGTCAATATCGTCGCCCTCGGCAGCGGCGCCCGCCATGGCCTGCGCGCAAGCCTCAGGCATGCCGCCGGGGCCACCCTGGGCTTCTGCCTGCTGCTGGTACTGACCGGTTTGGGCCTGCACGAGCTGCTGCTGCGCTGGCCGCTGCTGGGGCAGTTGCTGCATTGGGGCGGCGTGGCGTTTTTGCTGTACATGGCCTGGAAGCTGGCCAGCGACGACGGCCGGCTTGGCGATGATCGCCAGGCCAAGGCACCCGGCGCTTGGCAAGGGGCTGCCATGCAGTGGCTAAGCCCCAAGGCCTGGCTGGCAGCGGTGGCCGGAATCGGCGCCTATGTGGGCAATGAACAGCAGTTGCTGTGGTTGTTTACCTGGATCTACGGGCCGATCTGCTTCGTCTCGGTGGCCAGCTGGGCCTGGGCCGGCAGCATGATCCGCCAGTATTTGGGTGAGCCGCGGCGGCTGCGCCTGTTCAACCGCGGGTTGGCCGGTTTGCTGGTGGCAAGCGCAGGGTACCTGGTGCTGGGTTGAACCTTGCCGATTGCGGAATAAAGCCTACAGCTTGGCGCAAAGCCTGAACAGCGCAGCCGGTGCCAGGCTACGCAGCCCCGGCAGCTCTGCCCGACCGTCTGTGCTGCCACCTACAGCGCATCCCGGTAATGCCCAGGTGTCATCGCCAGATGCTTCTTGAACGCCCGCTGCAGATGCGCCTGGTCGGCAAAGCCTGCCTCCAGTGCCACCTCGGCGATGGGCCGGCCCTGGCGCAGTTGGGCCCGGGCGTGCTGTACCCGCTGATCCAGCAGGTAACCGTGGGGCGTCAGCCCAAAGCGCTTGCCGAAAGCGCGAATCAGATAGGCGCGGGACAACCCCACCGCCTGGCACACCTCGTTCACGCTCAGCGGGTCGAGGCGGTGGGCACGAATGAACGCGGCGGCCATGTCCAGGCGCGGATGCGCGGCCACAGGCTTGCCTTTGGCGGTATCGAGCAACCCCGGCAGAGCGTCGAAAAAAACGCTCAGCATGGCAGCTTTCGCCGCAGCCTCACCCACCTCGAACAACCCGGCGAACACTTCCAGCATTCGCCCGTACAGCGCAGGTGAAGTGCTCAGCGTCGCCTGCGGCAGGGCAAAACCTTGTGCCTGCAACCATGGCAGGTCGACGAACAGCATCAGGTAAGACCAAGGCTCGCCCTGCACAGGGTTGCAGCTGTGCACCACCCCGGGGTTCATCAGCACTGTGCTGCCGGCAGCCACCAAATGCTGCTGCTCGCCCGTAAGGTAAGTACTGCGCCCGCCGGTGATCACACCGATGGAAAACCCCTCGTGAGCATGGGGCGCATAGCACACCTGGCGCCCGTCACCCACGCGTCGGGCCTCGACAAAGGGCAATGCCGGGTCACGCCAGAACCGCGAAACCTCGATCATCGCCCTGCCCTCACCCTTCGCCGCCCTGCACCACTACCAGCAACTGCGCCTGCTGCTCGCCCACCGAGCGCAGGCGGTGCGGGGTCTGGGCATTGAAATGCAAGGCATCGCCGGCCTCCAGCAGTACCCGCTCGCTCATGAAGTCCACCTCGACCTGGCCTGCGTGGACAAACAGAAATTCCTCGCCCTCGTGCTCCTTGAAAGTCGGGTCGCTGAACTCGGTGGGCGGCTGGATCAGGAACGGCAGCAAGCTGCGCTGGCCCACCTGGGAGGTCAGCACCGCGTAGCCCGGGCCCTCGCCGCCGCCCACCAGCGCCTGGCGCTCGGCGCTGCGCACCAGGCTGTAGCGCGCCTGGCCTTGCGATTCGTCTGCGAACAGTTCCTCAACGTTGACGTTAAGCGCCTTGGCAAGCTTCAGCGCCGCCGCGATCGACGGCGTGTTCAGGCCGCGCTCCACTTTCGACAGGTAGCTCTTGGTCATGCCGGACTTGTCGGCCAGCAGCTCAAGGGTGATGCCAAGTTTTTTTCGCAGCAATTTCAGTCGGTTGGACATGTGACGCGGGTTTCCCGGAAGAACGCACTTGCGCATGACACATTGTGTCATGTAGTTTTATTTGTGTCATTTAGCCGGTCCCCCCTTCCACCGTCGAAAGCAAAGGGGCGCCCGGACCTGACTTCCATCCATTCGCCACGCAGGATAGACCCCAATGGCCGATACCCTCACACACAGCAAGCAGCAGCTGGTGCAAAAGGCACTGACACAGATGCAAGGCACGCTCGCGGATAATACGTGGACTGTGCGCGAAAAGCTGGCCCTGACCTGCCGAATTCTATTCGAGCATGGCCACGACTCGGGCCTGGCCGGGCAGATCAGCGCCCGCGGCCCGCAGCCTGGCACCTTCTACACCCAGCAACTTGGCCTGGGCTTCGACGAAATCACCGCCGGCAACCTGCTGCTGGTCAACGAAGACCTCGAGGTGCTCGAAGGCCAGGGCATGCCCAACCCGGCCAACCGCTTTCACAGCTGGGTGTACCGCGCCCGTCCGGATGTGCACTGCATCATCCATACCCACCCCACCCACGTGGCCGCGCTGTCGATGCTGGAGGTGCCCCTGCAGGTGTCGCACATGGACCTGTGCCCGCTGTACGAGGACTGCGCGTTTCTCGAAGTCTGGCCGGGAGTGCCGGTGGGCAACGAGGAAGGCGAAATCATCAGCGCGGCCCTGGGCAACAAGCGCGCCATCCTGCTCTCGCACCACGGGCAATTGTCCACCGGTACCAGCATCGAGCAGGCCTGCGTGTACGCCCAGCTGATCGAGCGGGCCGCACGCTTGCAGTTGCTGGCCATGGCCGCCGGCACCATCAAGCCGATCGACCCGTCGCTGGGCCGCGACGCCCACGACTGGATCGACCGGCCCAAGCGCCACGGCGCGGCCTTCAACTATTACGCCCGGCAGGCGCTGCGCCAGCACGCCGACTGCCTCGCCTGACCCATACTTGCCTTGCCTGCGGAGCCACACACCATGACCACTGAATTTCACGGCATCATCGGCTACACCATCACCCCGTTCAGCCATGACGGCGAACAACTCGACCTGCCGGCCCTGGGCCAGTCCATTGATCGCCTGATCGAAGGCGGCGTGCATGCCATCGCGCCATTGGGCAGCACCGGCGAAGGCGCCTACCTGAGCGACAGCGAATGGCAGCAAGTTGCCCAGTACAGCCTCGAGCACATCAACCGGCGCGTGCCGAGCATCGTCAGCGTTTCCGACCTGACCACCGCCGGCGCCGTGCGCCGCGCACGCTTTGCCCAGCAGCACGGCGCCGATGCGGTGATGGTGCTGCCGGCCGCCTACTGGAAGCTCAGCGAAGCCGAGATCGTCCAGCACTACCGCAGCATCGGTGCGGCCATCGACCTGCCGATCATGCTCTACAACAACCCCGCCACCAGCGGCACCGACATGCCGGTGGAGCTGATCCTGCGCATCGTGCGCGAAGTGCCCAACGTGACCATGGTCAAGGAGAGTACCGGCGACATCCAGCGCATGCACAAGCTGCAGCTGCTCGGCGAGGGCCAGGTGCCGTTCTACAACGGTTGCAACCCCTTGGCACTGGAGGCGTTCGTCGCAGGCGCCAGCGGTTGGTGCACGGCGGCGCCGAACCTGATCCCGGCATTGAACCTGAGCCTGTATGAAGCGGTGCAGGCTGGCGAGCTGGAGCACGCCCGGGCGCTGTTCTACCGCCAGCTGCCGCTGCTGGACTTCATCCTCAAGGGCGGCCTGCCGGCCACCATCAAGGCCGGGCTTGGCATGACCGGGCTGCCGGTGGGTGAGCCTCGGCGGCCGGTGTTCGGGCTGAATGAGCAAGGGCGCGCGACCTTGGCGGCGCTGCTTGAGCAACTGCACCAAGGGTGAGCCTGGTGGCTGGCAAGCCGGCGCCTACAGGGTGTGCGCAAGCCCTGCAGGGTCAGGCTTGCCGGCCATAGTGCCGGTCAGTCGCACACCCGCTCCGGCGCCACAACCCCAACCAGCGGAAACGGCACCGTCAACCTGCCCTGCCCCTCGCCGAACGCCACCAGCTTGCGCACATCGAAACGGCACACCGGCCGCGCGTTATCCCCCTGCCCGATAGTCCCCATACCAATGGTGACCTCGTAATCACGCCCTGCCTCAAGGGTGTAGACCCGCGCATCCGCGGCACAATAGACCCCGCGCCCCAGCGAGGTTCCTGCACCGGCGCCGAAGGTGGCGAACTGGAAGGGTACGTTGGCGGGTACCCGGTATTCGGCGACCACCTCTTCATAGCGCCCTTCGGCCATGCGGATGGTCGGCGTGAGGCTGAGCAAGGGGGCGGAGGTTCGTTCGGGCATGCCGAGCTTGGGGGGCGATACGGGGTACTGCGGGTAGTTTTGCAGTGGCTTGCCCGATGAGAAGCGGCCCGCAGATACCATTTCGTGGCGCACTTTGGGCGCGCACTGGCCAGTCATGGGGTCGCCGAACACGTCGGAGTTGCTGATGACCCTTACCTTGGCGCTTGTGGCAGAGGCCGGTGGTTCTACGTAGGGTTGGGTCTGGAAGCCCGAGCAGCCGGTCAGGGTGGCGAGCAGCAGGGTGCCCAGGGATGGCGAAACCTTGTTCATTGGGGCTCCTGGTGGGGCATGATGAGGCGTCGGCGGGGGTGGGTAATGGTAATTAGCCAGTTTAGGGGTGGTCAAATTCGTTCGGGTTCGGGGATTACGGTTGTTGCTTTGGGAGATGCGTTCGCATTCAAAACCAACCAACAGAACATCAAAAATTCAAAAGTTCGGCCGGACGGTGCCCCCGGCACGCTGCAAGGTGTATGGCGAACACACCCTACCCCCTCCCCCGATAACTCCCCGGGCTCTGCCCCGTCCACTTCTTGAACGCCCGGTGAAACGCACTGGGCTCCTGAAACCCCGTCCGTGCGGCGACCTCGGCGATGCTCAAGCGCCCCTCGCGCAACAACTCGAAGGCCATGGCCCGGCGCACCTCGTCCTTGATCTGCTGGTAAGAGCGCCCTTCGCGCTCCAGCCGCCGGCGCAGGCTGCTGGCACTGAGCCGGTGCTGCCCGGCCATGGCATCGAGGGTCGGCCATTGCCCGTAATCCAGGCCACGCAAGTGTCGATACACCGCAGCCACCAACCCAGCATGGTTGCGAAAGCGCACCACCACTCCCTGCGGCGCGCTGCGCAGGAAGCTCTTCAACGCCGCCAGGTCCTGCACCACCGGCAGGCGCAACCAGGCGCTGTCGAACTCCACCTCGGTGCGCCCGCTGCCCAGGCGCAGGTCCGGCCCCCACAGCAGCGCATCGTCCTCCTGGGCCGGCCGCGCCAGGGCGAACTCGGTGCGGTCGATGGCGATGCGCCGGCCGGCCAGCCAGCACAGCAGGCCGATCACCAGCACCAGGTAGGTTTCTTCGGCATACACCCGGGCCAACGGGTCATCGATGGCCGACTGCACGCTGATCACCGCGCGGCCCCCGCGCACCGTGAGGCTGCCGCGCACATCACGCAGAAACAACGCAAAGTTGCCCAGGCACTGGCGCAAGGCCTTTTCCAGGTTGGGTTCCTGGATCAGCCCCCGGCAGATCAGGGCAAAGCTGCCCAGCGGCATGCCGTGGCGGTCCAGCTGGAAGAACTCATCGCCCAGCTCGTGGATCAGCACCAGCCACAGCTGGGCGAACGCCTTGGCCGGCACCCGGGCCTGCGGCCTGGCCAACAGCGCCGGGTCGATACCCACCGCGCGCAAGTGGGCGTCGCGCGCCTGGGGTTGGTCGCGCAGGGCGTGGAGCATGGCATTGAGGAAGTACACCGCGACGGTGTCGCTATCGCGCATGGCAAAAATCCGATGGTCTAGGCTGAGTGGCAAAAAGTGCCAGGCAAGCTGAGCAAATCCGGCATAGGCCACCTGCAGGCCTTTGCCTAGACTCCTTGCACCCTCTGGCGGCGGCCATTCTGGCAGAGCCGTGCCCCGCCCCGCCATGCCTTCAAACGGAGCCCTAGCATGAGCAGCACGCAAATTTACGTCGTCAGTGCAGTACGTTCGGCCATCGGCAGCTTTGGCGGTTCGCTCAAGGACCTGCCCCTGGCCGACCTCGCCACCCAGGTTACCCGCGCGGCCATCGAGCGCGCAGGCGTCGAGGCCGGGCAGATCGGCCACCTGGTGATGGGCAACGTGATCCCCACCGAACCGCGCGATGCCTACCTGGGCCGGGTTGCGGCGATGAACGCCGGCATCCCCAAGGAAACCCCGGCGTTCAACGTCAACCGCCTGTGCGGCTCGGGCCTGCAGGCCATCGTTTCGGCCGCCCAGGGCCTGCTGCTGGGCGACAGCGACATCGCCCTGGCGGCCGGCGCAGAGGCCATGAGCCGCGGCCCGTACCTGCTGCCCCAGGCCCGCTGGGGTGCGCGCATGGGTGACCTGCAGGGTATCGACTACATGGTCGGCATCCTGCAAGACCCGTTCGAGCACTTCCACATGGGTATCACTGCCGAAAACGTCGCCGCCGCCCATGCCATCAGCCGCGAAATGCAGGATGAAGTGGCCCTGACCAGCCAGCGCCGCGCCGCCCGCGCCATCGCCGAAGGGCGCTTCGACGCTCAGATCGTGCCGATCGAGATCAAGACCCGCAAAGGCACCGTGCAGTTTGCGGTGGACGAAAACGTGCGCAGCGAAGTGACCGCCGAACAGCTGGCCGGCATGAAACCTGTGTTCAAGAAGGACGGCAGCGTGACCGCGGGCAATGCCAGCAGCATCAACGACGGCGCCGCCGGCCTGGTACTGGCCACCGGTGAAGCTGTGCAACGCCTGGGCCTCAAACCCCTGGCACGCCTGGTGGCTTACGCCCACGCCGGTGTCGAGCCGGCGCTGATGGGCCTGGGGCCGATCCCGGCCACCCAGAAAGTGCTGGAAAAGGCTGGCCTGAAAGTTGCCGACCTGGACGTGATCGAGTCCAACGAGGCCTTTGCCGCCCAGGCCTGCGCCGTGTCCCGCGCCCTGGGCTTCGACCCGCAAAAGGTCAACCCCAACGGCTCGGGCATCTCCCTCGGCCACCCGGTTGGCGCCACCGGGGCGATCATCGCCACCAAGGCGATCCATGAACTGCAGCGGGTACAGGGCCGCTATGCCCTGGCCACCATGTGCATCGGCGGCGGGCAGGGTATCGCCGTCGTCTTCGAACGCGTGTAAGGAGCCAGCAACGTGACTATCGAACAAATTGCCGTGATCGGTGCCGGCACCATGGGCAACGGTATCGCGCAGGTGTGCGCGCTGGCCGGTTACCAGGTGCTGTTGGTGGATGTGTCCGAGGCTGCGCTGGAGCGCGGCGTGGCCACTTTGGGCAAGAACCTCGAGCGCCAGGTCAGCAAGGGCACCATTGAAGATGCCAAGGCCGACGCCGCCAAGGCGCGCATCCGCACCAGCACCGACTACAGCCAGCTGGCGGCGGCGCAGCTGGTGATCGAGGCTGCCACCGAAAACCTGCAGCTAAAGGAACGCATCCTGCAGGAGGTTGCGGCCAATGTCGGCGAACAATGCCTGATCGCCACCAACACCTCGTCATTGTCGGTCACCGAACTGGCCGCCAGCATCGCCCACCCCGAACGCTTCATTGGCGTGCACTTCTTCAACCCGGTGCCAATGATGGCGCTGGTGGAGATCATCCGCGGCCTGCAGACCAGCGACGCCACCTATGCCCAGGCGCTGCTGGTGACCGAAAAGCTCGGCAAGACCCCGATCACCGCCGGCAACCGCCCGGGCTTCGTGGTCAACCGCATCCTGGTGCCGATGATCAACGAGGCGATTTTCGTGCGCCAGGAGGGCCTGGCCAGTGCCGAGGATATCGACACCGGCATGCGCCTGGGCTGCAACCAGCCGATCGGCCCGCTGGCCCTGGCCGACCTGATTGGCCTGGATACCCTGTTGGCGATCATGAATGCCTTCCAAGAGGGCTTCAACGACAGCAAATACCGCCCCGCCCCGCTGCTCAAGGAAATGGTTGCCGCCGGCTACCTGGGGCGCAAGAGCGGGCGCGGCTTCTTCACCTACTAAAGGGGCGCTTGCCATGCCTGCGGTGCAAGCAGCCCTGCGCTGCGCCAGTTTCGAGGAGCGTCGCGACAGGGCCATGGCGCTGTTCGCCGAAAAGGGCTTCGGCCAGGTCAGCATGCGCGAACTGGCGGCGCATGTGGGCCTGACCGCAGGCTCGCTGTATCACCACTTCCCCAGCAAGCAGGATTTGCTCTACGACCTGATCGAGGAGCTGTACGAGGAGTTGCAGGCAATCCTTGACCAAGGGCGCCGGGCACAGGCCCGGGGCAAGCCGGTGCTGGCCTGCCTGATTGCCGCGCACTGGCAGTTGCATGGTGAACGGCCGTTGCAGTTTCGCCTGGCCGAGCGCGACTTCTGCTGCCTGAGCCAGGCGCAGCAGCAACACCTCGGGCAGTTGCGCGAGCGTTACGAAAGCGGCCTGCTACGCCTGATCGCGCCGCAGGCCCGGCTTGGCGGAGAAGCGCTGGCCGCCACCGGGCAGGTGCTGGCCACCTTGCTCAACCAGTTGCCGGGTTTGCTGCGGGCGCGGGCGCTGAGTGAGGGGGATGGCCTGGCGTTGATGGAGAGTTTGGTGCTTGGGGGCGTTGAGCGGGCGCTGGGGTAAGCACGCGCCCTCTGTCGGAGATCACCCAGCCCTTTCGGGCTGGGGAATCTCCTACAGGGATCGCATAACGTCCAAAGAGATAGCGCAACAAGCTCAATTCTTCAGCGAATCTGGTGCTTGTGCAGCAGGCGGTAAAAGGTCGGCCGCGAGATGCCCAGCACCTTGGCGGCGATGCTCATGTTGTCGCTGTGCCGGTCGAGCACATCGCACAGGGCCTGGCGCTCGGCGCGCAGTTTGTAGTCTTCCAGCGTACCCAGCGGCTGGTCCTGCTCCTGCAGGTCCTGCAGGCCAAGGTCGGGGGCTTCGATCTGTCGCCCTTCGGCCAGCACCAGGCCACGCCGCACCCGGTTGGCCAACTCACGCACATTGCCCGGCCAGTCGTGGCGGCCCATGGCCGCCAAGGCGCCGTCGCTGAACGAGCGTGGGCGCCGGCCGGTTTCAAGGCTGTAAAAGCGCGCAAAGTGCCCCGCCAGCAACGACAGGTCGCCATGCCGGTCGCGCAGCGGCGCGGTCACCACTTGCAGCACGTTGAGCCGGTAATACAAATCCTCTCGAAAGCGCCCCAGGCCAATGGCCTTTTCCAGGTCGACATGGGTCGCCGCCAGCACCCGCACATCCACCGGGATCGGCTGGTTACCGCCGACCCGTTCGATATGTTTCTCCTGCAAAAAGCGCAACAGGTTGGCCTGCAACTCCAGTGGCAGGTCGCCGATTTCGTCGAGGAACAAAGTACCGCCGTTGGCTGCCTCGATACGCCCGACCTTGCGCTGGTGGGCACCGGTAAACGCACCCTTCTCGTGGCCGAACAGCTCGGACTGGATCAGATGCTCGGGAATGGCGCCGCAGTTGATGGCGATAAAGGGCTGGTCGTGGCGCTGCGACAGCCGGTGCAAGGTACGCGCAACCAGTTCCTTGCCGGTGCCGCTCTCGCCGCGTACCAGCACCGGCGACTCGGTGGGCGCCAGCTTGCCCAGCAGCTTGCGCAATTCACGAATAGGCCGGCTTTCGCCGAGCAGTTCATGCTCGTGTTCATCAACCCGCACTGCGCCCTTGCCGCGCAGCCGCGCCATGCCGAAGGCGCGCCCAAGGGTCACCTGCACCCGCGACACGTCGAACGGCAAGGTATGGAAGTCGAAAAACCACTCACAGACAAAGTCGCCGACGTTCTGCATGCGCAGTTCTTCGGCGCTTAGCACGGCAATCCACTCGGTCTTGCTGCGCTGGATCAGGTCCTTGACCGCGTCTGGGTGGCGCAGGTGCGAGGCCTGCAGCCGTAACAGGCCTACATCGCAAGGGTGCTCCAACGCTGTATCCAGCGTGCAACTGCGCACATCCCAGCCGACATTGCGCAGCCCGGGCAATAACCGGTGGCATTCCTCGCACGGGTCAACGATCAACAGACGGCGATGGGATGAAGGTTCAAGCATGACCTTTCCTTGGCGCCGGTTTTCAGTTTTTTTCGTATAAACAGCAAGTTGCGACGCCAGAACTAACAGTAGCAACTAACTTGACGCACCCTGCTACCGTTGGTCAGCCCGCCTTTGTCACCTTGCCGTCATACGGGAATTTTCCCGGATAAACAGCGTCACACGCCCCAGCACCGGCAACATGAAATCGCATTCATTTAAAAAATTTCAAAACCCTTGTGACTTCACCCCTGATCTGGAGCATCAGTACAAATAACCCCGCGCTGTACGCTTAGCCGGAACAACAACGCGGAAACTCCTTTTCGCTGTTTGGGACCATAGAGAGACCGAACCATGAATGCCCCGCTGCGTGTCAACGAAGCACTGCTGATTGCCGACCACGCCTTCGAACCTTTCCAGTGCGTCGCCTGGGATGCCCCTAACGGCACCGGTGAACTGACCCTGGCAGTGATCGACCGGACCAGCACCCGCATTGGCGCCAAGCAAGTTTCCTCGCGGGTTTACTCGGACCCTGCGCAATGGGCCAGCCTGATCGAAGAAGTGCGCGCAGAACTGTGCCAGAAAGGCTACGACCTGCAGCCCTGGTCGATGCCGAAGTAAGTCGTTTGCAAGTACTGGTGCGTGCCCGGCGCGCACCTGATGCAACTTTGCAGGTGACTGTGCCGTAACTTCCCGCCTCTCGCGACATTATGTCGCAGCGCTACATTTCAATGTGTTTGGCTGAACTGGCTGATATGCCGGTATTCGGCCTGAAGTTGTTCGGCAAGTTGCCTTGCCCGCCCCAGACGCACCGCCGCCAGTTCCATATCGACCACCAGTGTGTTGCACGGCAACGGCTGAGTTGCGCGCCATTGGGTCAGGCGACCGTCGGTCAGCACCAGGCAGCGCTGCACTTCGTGAGGTAACTGCTTGCCACGCGCCAGCAGCCACTGCCGGGCTTCATCGAGCGCTGCGAACAGCGGCGTACCGCCCCCGGCCCCCAACCCTTGCAGCCATGGCTGCAACGTCGCCGACGCTTTCAGCCCGTGGCGCTGCCAGCGCGGTTTGTCGCCACTGGCAGTGAGCAGCGCCAGGCGTGCGCGCTGCCGATAGGCCTGGTCGAACAGCCCGGCCAGCAGGCCCTTGGCCTGGGCCAATGCCTGGTGACGGCGGGTTGAAGCCGAGGCATCGACGATCACCAGCCACAGCTCCGGTGCCTGGGCCTTGCGCTGCTGCCAGCACAGGTCGCGGCGCTGGCGCGGGCGGCCTTTGAGCAGGGTCGCCAGCCAGGCGACGCGGCCCTGGCCGGCACTGTGCGGGCGACCGCGAGAAGCGCCCTGCGCCTGGCCTTTGCCGGGCCTGGCATCCACCGCCTGGGCCTGCTGCGGGTGGATGCTCAGGGCTTTTTTGCCCAGTTCGGCACCTCGCGCCGTGCGCCGGTAGCGACGGGCTGCGGCGCTATGGCGCCCCAACTGCCCTGCCCTTGGTCTTGTTGCTCTCGTTGCTGCCCCTGCTCGCCCCCGGCGGGCGGTGCGGCCTGTGGCTGCGGCGCTTGCGCGCTGCGCCGATGGCGCAGGGCGAATTCGGCCACGGCCTCCACATCCTCTTCCTCGATTACCGGGCTGCCGCGCCAGGCCGCGTGGGCGCGGGCAGCGCGCAGCCATACAAGGTCGGCACGCAGGCCGTCCACGCCGGCGGCGTAGCAGCGCTCAGTGATCCAGGCCAGGGCCTGTTCGTCCAGGGGGATCGACGCCAAGCGTTGCCGCGCCCCATGGCAGCGCTCGCGCAACTGTGCCTGCGCCCCGGCCCACTCGGCGCAGAACGCCTGCGGGTCACTGTCGAACGCCAGGCGTCGGCGGATGATCTGCTGCCGGGCCTGGGGCGCCGGCAAACCGTCGAGGGCAACGTTGAGGCCGAAGCGGTCGAGCAACTGCGGGCGCAGTTCGCCCTCTTCGGGGTTCATGGTGCCAATCAGCACGAAGCGCGCCGCATGCTGGTGCGAGATACCGTCGCGCTCGACCCGGTTGATGCCGCTGGCTGCCACATCCAGCAGCAGGTCGACCAGTGCGTCGGGCAGCAGGTTGACTTCGTCCACGTACAATACGCCGCCATCGGCATGCGCCAGCACGCCCGGCGCGAAGCGCGCCTGGCCCTGGCCCAGCGCGGCATCCAGGTCGAGGGTGCCGACCAGGCGCTCTTCGCTGGCGCCCAGCGGCAAAGTGACGAAGGGCCCGCCACCCAGCAGGTCGGCCAGGCCCCGGGCCAAGGTGCTCTTGGCCATGCCGCGCGGGCCTTCGATCAGCACGCCGCCAATCTTCGGGTCGATGGCGGTCAGGCACAGGGCCAGCTTGAGCGCCTCGGCACCCACCACGGCGGCCAGGGGAAATTGCACAGGTTCGCTCATGTTCAGCAGTCTTCCTCGCCGTCGAGCAACTGCTGCTCGAGGCTTTCGCGGTAAGCCCCAGGTTCTTGCCACAGGCCGCGCTGCTGGGCTTCCAGCAGGCGTTCGGTGAGGTCACGCAGGGCTTCTGGGTTGTGTTCACGCAAAAAATCGCGGGTGGCCGGGTCGAGCACATAGGCGTCGGCCAGCCCCTGGTAATGATGGTCGTCGATCAGGTGCGTGGTGGCGTCGAAGGCGAACAGGTTGTCCACCGTCGCCGCAAGTTCGAACGCGCCTTTATAGCCGTGGCGCTTGGCACCGTCGATCCATTTCGGGTTCAGCGCACGGGCGCGAATCACCCGGTTCAGCTCTTCTTTCAAGGTGCGGATGCGCGGCCGGTCGGCCTGGCTGTGGTCACCGTGATAGCTGGCGCGCGTGCTGCCGGCCAGGGTTTCGGCGGCGGCCAGCATGCCGCCCTGGAACTGGTAGTAGTCGTTGGAATCGAGCAGGTCGTGCTCGTGGTTGTCCTGGTTGTGCAGCACCGCCTGCACCTGGCCCAGGCGCCTGGCAAAGCTGGCGCGGGCCGGGGTGCCTTCGTCGCTGGCGCCGTAGGCGTAGCCACCGTGGTTGAGGTACACCTCGGCCAGGTCGTCGCGGCTGTGCCACAGGCGGCCGTCGATGGCGTTCTGCACCCCGGCGCCATAGGCCCCGGGCTTGGCCCCGAACACCCGCCAGCCGGCCTGGCGGGCAGCCGTTTCAACGTCCATGCCCTCGCCCACCAGCGCCTCGCGTTCAGCGCGTACACGGGCGGCCAGCGGGTTGAGGTCGTCGGGCTCTTCCAGCGCCGCCACCGCCTGCACCGCTGCATCGAACAGGCGGATCAGGTTACCGAAGGCATCGCGGAAGAAGCCCGATACCCGCAGGGTTACATCCACCCGTGGTCGGTCCAGCAGGCTCAGCGGCAAAATTTCGAAGTCATCGACCCGCTGACTGCCGGTGGCCCATACCGGGCGCACGCCCATCAGCGCCATGGCCTGGGCGATGTCGTCACCGCCGGTGCGCATGGTGGCTGTGCCCCACACCGACAGGCCGAGTTGGCGCAGGTGGTCGCCGT
Organism: Pseudomonas xanthosomatis; assembly: GCF_019139835.1. Taxonomy (NCBI): domain Bacteria; kingdom Pseudomonadati; phylum Pseudomonadota; class Gammaproteobacteria; order Pseudomonadales; family Pseudomonadaceae; genus Pseudomonas; species Pseudomonas xanthosomatis. Next base: position 3,825,546 of record NZ_CP077075.1, read on the forward strand.
GGTCCTGCAGGTGGCGTTCGAGCACCAGGTTGGCCGAGGCGAAACCCAGCCGCCAGGCGGTGGTGGTCGGCAGGTTGCGCACATCGACGGTGTAGAAGTTGCGCCCGGTGGGCAGCACGTCCAGGCGGCCACGGCTGGGTGCGCCGCTGGGGCCGGCGGGGACGAAACGCCCGGCCAGAGCCGCCAGCAGGCCGTCGATTTCGGCGCCGCCACAAGCGTCCAGCTGCGGAGCGATCTGCTCGACCAGCGCCTGCAACACCGCCTGCACCGGCTGCCAGCCGGCCTCATCGGGTAACGCCAGGGTGCCGCCCAGGGCTTGCTCGATCTGTATCAGGGCCAACTGTTCGAGGCGCTCGCGGGTATCGCCGGTGGTGCGCCACAACGCCGTGTCCACCGCCAGCAGCAGCGCCGGGCGTGGGCCCTGCCAAGGCGCGCCGAGGTCGCAGTCCAGCGGGTCGAAGGCCAGCGCCATGGCTTTGGCCAAAGCGCGGATCAGGCTGGCATTGGCGCCCTTGCCGTCACCACGCTCCACCCGCAGCAAGGCCAGCAGGGTGTCACGGCGCAGGCGCCCGGCGGGCGACTGGCCGAAGATGTGCAGGCCGTCGCGAATCTGCGATTCCTTGAGGTCGCACAGGTAGGTGTCCAGGCGCGGCAACCAGACTGCCGCATCGTCGAGCTGGCCCTCAAGCTGCAACTCGCGGTCGATATGGTTGGCCTTGACCAGCTCGAGGATATCGCGCTGTAGCTCCCGCGCCCGGCGCGGGTCCAGCAGTTGTGCTTCGTAGTATTCGTCGGCCAGTTGCTCCAGGTGGCGCAGCGGGCCGTAGGACTCGGCGCGGGTCAGCGGCGGCATCAGGTGGTCGATGATCACCGCCTGGGTACGGCGCTTGGCCTGGGCGCCCTCGCCCGGGTCGTTGACGATGAACGGGTAGACGTTGGGCAATGGGCCGAGCAGCGCGTCCGGCCAGCATTCACTGGACAGCCCCACACCCTTGCCCGGCAGCCATTCCAGGTTGCCGTGCTTGCCCACATGTACCACCGCGTCAGCGGCAAAGCCGTTGCGCAGCCAGAAGTGGAACGCCAGGTAGCCATGGGGCGGCACGAGGTCGGGGTCGTGGTACACCGCGCTGTGGTCCACCTGGTAGCCGCGCGCCGGCTGGATGCCAACGAACGTCAGGCCGTAGCGCAGGCCGGCGACCATCATTCGCCCGCTGCGGTACATCGGGTCCTGCTCGGGCGCGCCCCAGCGTTCCAGCACGGCGCGCTGGTTGGCCTCGGGCAGCGCGGCGAAGGCTGCGTGGTAGTCGGCCAGGCTCAGGCTTTGCGCGCAGGGGCGCTGGTCGAGGTGGTCGAGGTCGTTGGTCACCCCGCCCAGCAACTGGTGAATCAGCGCGGTGCCGCTGTCGGGTAGCCCGGCCACCGGGTAGCCCTGCTGTTGCAGGGCCTGGAGGATGTTCAGCGCAGCACCTGGGGTGTCCAGGCCGACACCGTTGCCGATGCGCCCGTCGCGGGTCGGGTAATTGGCCAGCACCAGGGCGATGCGTTTTTCGGCGTTGCCGAGCCTTGCCAGCTCGACCCAGCGCCGGGCCAGTTCGGCAACGAAGTCCATGCGCTCGGGGTGCGCCCGGTAGCAGACCACATCGGACTGGCTGCGCTCGCTGCGCCAGGCCAGGTCCTTGAAACTTACCGGGCGGGTGATGATGCGCCCGTCCAGCTCGGGCAAGACGATGTGCATGGCCAGGTCGCGCGCGCCCAGCCCCTGCTCGCTTTGTTGCCAGGCGGGCTGGTTGTCCTGGGCGCAGATGGCCTGCAGCACCGGCACGTCGCGGCGCAGCGGGCGCAGGTTGGGCTGCTCGGGGCTGGACAGGGCAAAGCCTGTGGTATTGATGATCACCTCGGCCTGCACTTCATCGAGCCACGCCTCGACCTGCTCGAGGCAGGCGCGCTCCTTGAGGCTGGCCACGGCAATCGGCAGCGGGTTCAGGCCACAGGCCTGCAAGCGCTGGCAGAACACGTCGATAAAAGCAGTGTTGGCCGCCTGCAGATGCGAGCGGTAGAACAGCAGCGGCGCTACCGGCCATTGCGGGTTCCACTCGCCGTACCAGCTCTGCAGCGTGGCGCTGGGCTGGGCCGGGTGGTACACCGCGGTGCGCGGCAACGGCTGCGGCTCGTCCCAGGCGTAGTCACGGCCCAGCCACTGGGTGGCCAGGCAGTTGAACAGGTTGAAGGCGTTGGTCTTGCCGCCCTGGCGCAGGTAGTGCCAGAGCCGTTCGGCCTGCTCGCCAACCACCGTGCCCAGGCCGGTGAGCTCCGGGTCCGGGCGGTCGTCGCCCGGCACCAGAATCAGCTGCACACCGCGGTTGGCCAGCTCTACCAGTTGCTCGACACCGTAGCGCCAATAGCCCACGCCGCCGTGCAGCGAAACCAGGATCACCTTGGCATGGCGCAGCACTTCATCGACATACAGGTCGACCGAGGCGTGGTTCTGCACCTGCATGGGGTTGGCCAGGCGCAGGCTGGGGAAGTCGTCTGGCAACTGCTCGGCGGTTTCGGCAAGTAGTGCCAGGTGGGAATCGCCGCTGCAGAGGATCACCAGATCGGCGGGTGTCTGGCCGAGGTCGGCGATGCTGTCGTCCGGCACGAAGCCGCCGGGCTGGGTCCGCAGCAGGTGCATCGGTCAGGCGCCCAGGGCCTGGCGCAGGCGCGCTTCCAACTGTACGGCGTCGAGGTCCTGGCCGATCAGCACCAGGCGGGTGATGCGCGCCTCGTCGCTGCGCCAGGCGCGGTCGAAGTGCTTGTCGAAGCGCGTGCCCACGCCCTGGATCAGCAGGCGCATCGGCTTGCCGGGGATCGCGGCGAAGCCTTTGGCGCGCAGGATGCCGAACTCGGTCACCAGTTGCGTCAGAGCATCGAGCAACAGGTTCTCGTCAGCTTCGGGCAGGTCGATGGAGATCGAGTCGAAGGCGTCATGGTCGTGGTCGTCATGCTCGTCACCGTCGTGGTGCGAATCATGGTGGGTGCGGCGGCCATCGATATGCGCCTCGGACTCGGCGCCCACGCCCAGCAGCACTTCCAGCGGCAGGCGGCCACTGCTGGCTTCGATCACCTTGACCGCCGGCGGCAGCTCTTCGGCCACCTCGGCGCGCACCTTGGCCAGGCCTTCGGCGTCGATCAGGTCGGCCTTGTTAAGTACCACCAGGTCGGCGCTGGCCAGCTGGTCGGCGAACAGTTCGTGCAGCGGCGATTCGTGGTCCAGGTTGGGGTCGAGCTTGCGCTGGGCGTCGACCTGGTCGGGGTAGGCGGCGAAGGTGCCGGCGGCCACGGCCGGGCTGTCGACCACGGTAATCACCGCATCGACCGTGCACGCATTGCGGATTTCCGGCCACTGGAAGGCTTGCACCAAGGGTTTGGGCAGGGCCAGGCCGCTGGTTTCGATGAGGATGTGGTCGAGGTCGCCGCGGCGCGCCACCAGTTCGCGCATCACCGGGAAGAACTCCTCCTGCACGGTGCAGCACAGGCAGCCGTTGGCCAGCTCGTACACGCGGCCGTTGGCCTCTTCTTCGCTACAGCCGATGCTGCACTGCTTGAGGATTTCGCCGTCGATGCCCAGCTCGCCGAATTCGTTGACGATCACCGCGATGCGGCGGCCCTGGGCGTTGTCGAGCATATGGCGCAGCAGCGTGGTTTTACCCGAGCCGAGAAAGCCGGTGACGATGGTGACGGGGAGCTTGGCCAGTGTTTTCATGGGAGGTGCCCTTGGCTGCAGTGGCGCGGGCATGCGGCGCGACAGCCACGGGCGTTGCCGGCCGGGCGCGTTCGCCACCGGATCACCCCGCCCGGTTTAAAGTCGAAAACGTTGCGAGGCAGGTCTCCTGGCTTGCACCGTGCCGGCGGTTGCCGGCGGGTTGGCGCCTTCCCGCGCGTGCGCAGTGGCTGTGCCAACCTCTAGTGCCTACAGTTGCGGGGGCAGCCGCGGCTTGGACCGCGTTCCCGTCTTAGCTCCGGCAGCAGCCGGAGAACCTCGAAGCGGCAAGGCTACGCAGTGCCTGCAATCCGGTCAACCGCCGCGGCGATTGACGCCCGCCCTGCCCCGTGATTTGCTAGCGCACTGCGTCAAGGTGCCCCCATTGGGGGTGAAACGGGAAACCGGTGCGCCAAGTGCCTTTTACAAGGCCTGGCAAAGCCGGTGCTGCCCCCGCAACGGTAAGCGAGTGATGCGTCTGAACCACTGTGCCAGCAGTCCGGCATGGGAAGGAAACGCATAACCTGGAGCCCCGCTCCACCTCGCCAGCCCGGAGACCGGCCTGGACGCCATATCAACACCCCGCGGTGGGCGGGCGCTGTCGTATCCCCTGGGCGCTCATGCCCGGGGTCGCCGCGCTTGCCCGTTGCCACAACAAAAGCAGCAGAGGAACGCGTCATGCCAATCAGCACCGCCAAACACAGCATCGCCACCCCTACCTCCCTCAGCCAGCGCATGGTCATCGCCGTCAGCGCCAGCCTGTTGGGCCTGTGCCTGGTGTACTTTGCCGGCTTCTCGCACATCGAGGCCGTGCACAACGCGGCCCACGACACCCGCCACAGCGCTGCCTTCCCCTGCCACTGACCGGTTACCGAGAATCCCTGCATGATTACGCGCATTGCCCGCACCGCGGGCTTCAGCGGGCTGCTCGCAGCCCTGTTGCTGACCTTGCTGCAAAGTTTCTGGGTGGCCCCGCTGATTCTGCAGGCCGAAACCTACGAGAGCGCAGCACCTGCCGCCGAACACCACGAGCACGGCGGGGCCGGCGCAGCCCATGAGCACGAACACGGCGGCGAGGCCTGGTCACCGGAAGATGGCTGGCAGCGCGTGCTGTCCACCACCGGTGGCAACCTGGTGGTGGCGGTGGGTTTTGCCCTGATTCTCGCGGCGCTGTACAGCCTGCGTGAGCCGGGCCGGGTGCGCACCGGCGCCTGGTGGGGGCTGGCGGGTTTTGCGGTGTTCTGCCTGGCACCGACCCTGGGCCTGCCACCGGAGTTGCCGGGCACCGCCGCAGCCGACCTAGGCCTGCGCCAAAGCTGGTGGATCGGCACCGCTGCCGCCACGGCTGCCGGCCTTGCGCTGCTGGTATTCGCACGGCACTGGTTGTTCAAGGTGCTGGGCGTGGCGCTGCTGGTGATCCCGCATGTGATTGGCGCGCCGCAACCACCGGTACACGAAAGCCTGGCCCCCGAAGCCCTTGAAACCCAGTTCAAGATCGCCTCCTGGCTGACCAACGCTGCATTCTGGCTGGCCCTGGGCCTGCTCAGCGCATGGCTGTTCCGCCGCTCCAGCGCCGCCTGATGTCTACCCCTGCGCTGTTCGCAGGCTTTGGCTGCCGCCGGGGTTGCCCAGTGGAAACCCTGGCGGTGCTGCTGCGCCAGACCCTGGCCGAACACGGCCTGTCGCTGAACGCCCTGCATGGGCTCGCCAGCATCCGGCGCAAAGCCCGCGAGCCCGGGTTGCTGGCACTGGCCGAGCGCCTGGGGCTGCCCCTCATCTGTTTCGATGCCGAGCACCTGCTTGGCTTCGAGCCACTGCTCAGCCAACGCTCGGCCGCAGCCTTCGCCCAGACCGGCTGCTGGGGCGTCGCCGAAAGCACTGCCCTGGCGCTGGCCGGTACCCGTTGCGCAACGCCCCGCCTGCGCGTGCCCCGGCAAATACTGGGCGGCGCTACCCTGGCGCTGGCGTACGGCGGATAATCCGCCTTTTTTCTGCAAGGATTTTTCATGACGGTCTACTTCATCGGCGCCGGCCCCGGCGACCCCGAGCTGATCACGGTCAAGGGCCAACGCCTGATCCACCAGTGCCCGGTGATCATCTACGCAGGCTCCCTGGTGCCGCCTGCGGTGCTCGAAGGGCACCGCGCCAACACCGTCATCAACAGTGCCGAGCTGCACCTGGAGCAGATCATCGATGCCATGCGCCAGGCCCACGCCAACGGCCAGGACGTGGCCCGCATACACAGCGGCGACCCGAGCCTGTACGGCGCCATCGGCGAGCAGATCCGCCACCTGCGCGAGCTGGGCATCGACTACCAGATCATCCCAGGCGTCACCGCCACCGCTGCCAGTGCCGCCCTGCTCGGCTGCGAACTGACCCTGCCGGAGGTGGCACAAACGGTGATTCTGACCCGCTACGGCGACAGCTCGCCGATGCCTGCCGGCGAACAACTGGCCGACCTGGCCCGGCATGGTTGCACCCTGGCCATCCACCTGGGCATCCGCAACCTGGCACGCATCGTCGACGAACTGCTACCGCATTACGGCGCCGACTGCCCGGTGGCCGTGGTGCACCGGGCCACCTGGCCTGACCAGGACTGGGCCCGTGGCACCCTGGCGGACATCGTCGAACAGGTTGCCAGCAAGGGCTTCAGGCGCACGGCGCTGATCCTGGTCGGCCATGTGCTGGGCGATGCGCCGTTCGCCGATTCGGCGCTGTACCGCGCCGGCCACGCCCACCTTTACCGCCCCGGGCGCTGAGCCGATTGCCGGGTAGCAGGGCGCCGTAGCACACTCAGGCTTTGCCAACCACGGAAGCCACGCCATGCTCGAGCTACGCCCCAACTGCGAATGCTGTGACCGCGACCTGCCCGGTGACAGCCCGGATGCTCTGATCTGCTCGTTCGAATGCACCTTCTGCAGCGCCTGCGCCGCGCAGCATTTCAGCAGTGGTTGCCCGAATTGCGGCGGCCAGCTGAGCCCTCGGCCAACCCGGGTTGGCCGGGCCTTGCACAACAACCCCGCTTCAACCCAGCGAGTGCACAAGGCCCACCCCGCCTGCGCCTGACGCTAAACACCAGCCATGAGCAAGAGGGCTGTCCAAGGCCCTTTTGTAGTCCTTTTCAACAAATGCGCGTTGTCTTTTCAACACACCTATACTCCCCTATTACCAAGGCTCCTGAATCTCCGTAATGTGCGCTGCCCCGGCTTCGCAGCCCCAGACCTGAGCCTGTTGGATCAAAGGACGCGGGCTCAATTCAACAGGAGTGATTGCATGACATCCGTGCTGCTGGTCGATGACCACCACATCGTTCGCCTTGCCGTGCGCATGCTGCTCGAGAACGAGCGCTTCACCGTCGTCGGTGAAACCGGCAAGGGCAAGGAGGCCGCCACCTTGGCTGCCAAGACCAGGGCCGACGTGGTCATCCTCGACATCGGACTGCCCGACCTGGACGGCATGGAGGTGATCAAACGCCTCAAGCTGCTGGACCCGCCCCCCAAGATCATGGCCCTGACCGGCCAGCCCGCCGACCTTTATGTGCGCCGCTGCATGGACGCCGGCATTTGTGCCTTCGTGAACAAGGACGAGGACCTCGACGCACTGGTTTTCGCCCTGAAGGCGCTGGTGAAGGGGTATTCGACCTTCCCGCAGATGGCAGTGAACAGCAACACCCTGGAAAGCGAGCACGAACGCCTCGGCCTGCTTTCCAACCGTGAAATGGAGGTATTGCGGCGCCTGTGCGCCGGGCAGAGCAACAAGCTGATCGGCGAGCAGATGAACCTCAGCGCCAAAACCATCAGCACCTACCGCGGCCGGATCCTTGAAAAGCTCAAAGCCGAATCGTTGGTGGAAATGGTCGACCTGGCCAAACGCAACAACGTGGTCTGAGACCATGGGCAAAGGCACCTTGGTGTGCCTGCTGCTGGCCGCATTCGCGCTCGCCCCCGGCTTGGCGCAAGCGGCCGGCGAACCCAGGCATCTGCTGGCCCGCTCGCAAAGCGCCGTGCCACCGCTGCGTCTGGCGCTTGCCGACCGCGAGTGGCTGGCGCTGCATAACGGCCTACGCCTGGGGACCTCGCACCCCGATTACCCCCCCTTCGACATCAATACCAGCCAGGCCGACTACGAGGGCCTGAGCGCCGACTATGCCGGCCTGATCGGCGAACAGCTGGGCGTTCCGGTACAGGTCATCCGCTACCCTGACCGCGCCCAGGCCATTGCCGCCCTGCACAGGGGGGAAATAGACCTGTTGGGCAGCTCCAATGCCTTCGAAGCCGCCGATGCAGGGCTGGCATTGAGCCAGCCCTATGCCGACGACCTGCCGGTGATCGTCGCCCGTCACGGCCACCCCCTGCGCAACGCTGACGACCTGACCGGCATGCGCCTGGCCATGGTCGATCACTACTGGCCAAGCGAAGCCGTGCGCCAGCTCTACCCCAATGCCCGGCTGGTGCTGCAGCGCTCTACCCTGGCAGGCGTCGCCGCCGTCGCCCTGGGGCAGGCCGATGCGTATCTGGGCGATGCCATCAGCACCGACTATGTAATCGGCAGGGGCTACCAGGGGTTAGTCGCCATCGATCACCTGGTCAAGGCACCGCCCAGCACCTTCTCCTTCGCCGTGGACCGTGACCAGCAGCGCTTGCTGCAACTGGTCAACCAGGCGCTGCAACGCATCGGCGACAGCGAGCGCCTGAACATTCTGAACCGCTGGACACGCGGTAGCACCGCAACCCTGCTGGATCGACGCCTGGATACGCTGAGCGCCGAGGAGCGCAACTGGATCGCTCGACACCCCAGCGTACGGGTGATGATCAACACCAGCCTCGCCCCCCTGACCTTCAGCGATGCCCTGCAACAACCCCGTGGCATCGCCATCGATGTGCTGGAGCAGATCAGCCGCCGTACCGGCCTGCATTTCGAATTCGTGATGGCAGACTCGTTCGACGAAATGCTCGACGCTGTAACGCAGGGCAAGGTCGACATGCTTGGCGCCATCGGCTACGACCCCCGTGACGCCAGTCGCCTGCGCTATACCCACTCCTTCATGGTCAGTCCCCGGGTATTGGTCACTCGTGCCGATGCACCACTGCTGGACACCGGGCAGCCGCTGCGCGACATGCGAATCGCCGTGCTGCAAGGCTCACCGCTTCGCCCGGAGCTGCCTGGCCAGCGGGTAGTGGAAGCTAAGAATCCGCTCGAGCTGCTGCAAGCAGTGATCAATGGCAAGGCCGATGCTGCCCTCAGCCCGCTGATCAATGCCAACCACTTCATCAACCAGCTGGGCAACGGCAAGGTCAGGGTTGCCGTGCAACTTGGCGACGAGCCGATAGCGGCAAGTTTTGCCGTCAACCCGGCGCTGCCGCAGTTGCAGGCAATCCTCGACAAGGCGCTGTTAAGCCTGCCTCCTGACGAGTTGGACCAACTGGTCGACCGCTGGCGCAGCAGCGCCGTGGCCAGCGACAGCCCCTGGCGCAATTACCGCAGCCTGGCGATCCAGGCATTGCTGCTGGCAGGTGCGGTACTGGCCGGGGTGTTGTTCTGGAACCTCTACCTGCGCAAGCTGATTCACCAGCGCACCGAGGCCCAGCGCGCCCTGCAAGCGCAACTGGGCTTAAGCCGCGCATTGCTTGAGCAATTGCGCCAGGCCAAGGTCGATGCCGAGCAGGCAAGCCACGCCAAGAGCGCCTTCCTGGCGGTGATGAGCCACGAGATACGCACCCCGATGAACGCTGTCATAGGCTTGCTGGAGCTGGCTCTGCAGGACAGCCGGCAGGGCCGCAACGACCCCCAGGCCCTGGAGACCGCCCACGATTCTGCGGTCGGACTGCTCGATCTGATTGGCGATGTGCTGGACATCTCGCGCATCGAATCCGGGCGCATGACCCTGCAAGCTGTGCCTGTCGAGTTGCGCGCCCTGGTGCAAGCAGTGCTGCGCATGTTCGAGGGCAATGCCCGGGCCAAAGGCATTGCCCTGCAAGCCTCGGTGCCCGAAGTTGCGTGCTGGGTCGAGGCCGACCCGCTGCGGCTCAAGCAGGTGCTGGCCAACCTTGTGAGCAACGCGATCAAGTTCACCCAGCGCGGCCAGGTGCAGGTAACCTTGCGCGGCACGCCTGCTGCGCAAGGCATGCTTGCCGTGCAATTGCAGGTCAGTGACAGCGGCGTGGGTATCAGCAGCGCCGACCAGGCCCGGCTGTTCGAGGCCTTTGCCCAGGCCGGCGAACACGCTGGCCGCCAAGGCGCCGGCCTGGGCCTGTTGATCAGCCGCCACCTGTGCACACTGATGGGCGGCGAGCTAAGTCTGCAAAGCCTGGAGGGCCTTGGCACCCAGGTCGATGTGCATCTCACCTTGAAACAGGCCGAGCCCGCCGCCGACATGCCAGGCGCTGCGGATGAAAGCGCTCAGGGCACCACGGCGCTGCGCATTCTGGTGGTCGACGACTACCCCGCCAACCTGTTGCTGCTGCACAAGCAACTGGGCTCGCTCGGCCACCAGGTGGCGTTGGCCGAACACGGCGAAGCGGCGCTGGGCCTGTGGCAGGCCGGCCACTTCGATGTGCTGCTGACCGACTGCAACATGCCGGTAATGGATGGCCACGCCCTCACCCGCCAAGTCCGTGCCCTGGAGCACTCCCTGAAACGGCCACGCTGCCGGATCATCGGCGTCACCGCCAATGCCCAGGCCGAAGAGCGCCAGCGCTGCCTGGCCAGCGGCATGGACGAATGCCTGTTCAAGCCCCTGGGCCTGCGCGCCTTGCAGGCCAGCTTGGCCACAGCCAAACCACTGCCCTTTACCGGGCAACCGCAGTCAACTTCACACAGGGCCAGTGGCTTCGAGCTGGCCAAGCTGCGCCACCTGACGCAGGACGACCGCCAACTGACCCTGACCCTGCTGCGCCAACTGGCCCAAAGCACTGCAGAAGACCTGCAGTCACTGCGCAACCTAGGCGACCCAGCAGCGCCCGACGCCCTGGCCATGGCCGTGCACCGCATCAAAGGCGGGGCGAAAATGCTCAAGGTGAGCACGGTGGTGGGCGATTGCGAGGCGCTCGAGCAGGCCATCGCCGACGGCCTGCCGACCGGGCCATTGCTGGCCCCCCTGCTGGAAAGCCTGCAAAGCCTGGAGCACGAACTGCGCCAGGGGGTCAGTGCAATTGCAGGGTCGAGCTGATCTGGCTGATCGCGTCCACCACGTGCCGCGAGCCCTGCTGGATTTCCATGATCACCGTACCTGCCTCGTTAGCCAGTTCCACACCGATGCCGGTGCGGGTCAGGCTCGATTGCATGCTGGCCACGGCGGTCAGCGACAGGTCGTGGTTCTGCCGCACCACATCGACGATTTCCACGGTGGCCTTGCTGGTGCGCGCTGCCAGGTTGCGCACCTCATCAGCCACCACCGCAAAGCCACGCCCGTGCTCGCCTGCCCGCGCCGCTTCGATCGCCGCGTTGAGCGCCAGCAGGTTGGTCTGGTCGGCGATGCCGCGAATGGTCAGCACGATTTGCCCGATCACGTCGGACTGCTTGCTCACCGCATCGATGGTGCGCGCGGCCTCGTTCAGTTCTACGGAAATCTGCTCGATCACTTCGACGGTCTGCTGCACCACCTCGCTGCCCTTGCGTGCGCAGGCATCGGTCTGCACGGAGCTTGCATGCGCGGCATCGGCGGCGGTTTGCTGGGTGCTGACCTGGCGGGTGATGTCGCTGGCGAATTTGACCACCTTGTACAGGCGGCCCTTGCTGTCGAAGATCGGGTTGTACGACGCCTCCAGATAGACGGTGCGGCCCTGCTTGTCGACCCGCTCGAAGCGGTGCGAGTGGTACTCGCCACGGTTGAGCGAGGCCCAGAAATCACGGTATTGCGCCGATTCGCGCTCATGGGGCAGGCAGAACAAACCGTGGTGGCGCCCCACCACTTCTTCGTGCCGGTATCCCATGGTGTCGAGGAAGTTCTGGTTGGCCTTGATCACCCGCCCGGCCGGGGTGAACTCCACCACCGCCATGGAGCGGCCAATGGCCTTGAGCAGGCTTTCGCTTTCGTGCTCCTCGATCACATGGCGGGTAATGTCCGAGGCCACCTTGATCACGCTGGTCACCTGCTGGCGCTCATCGAGCACCGGCATGTAGCTGGCTTCCAGCCACACCTCACGGCCGGCCTTGTCCAGGCGCTCGAAGGTACCGCTGATGGCCTTGCCCTCGCCCAGCTCGCGCCACAACTGCTGGTACTCGGCGCCTTTGGCGTAGGTGGGGTCGCAAAAAATACGGTGGTGCTTGCCGCGGATCTCGTCGGCGCTGTAGCCCATGGTCTTGCAGAAGTGCTCGTTGGCTTCGAGGATGGTGCCGTCGGGGGCAAATTCGATCATCGCCATCGAACGGCTGATCGCCGCGAGTTTGGCTTGCATCCCGTCCAACGCTTGCCGGCAACGCTGAATCTCGACCAAATCGGACTTGCGATGGAACTCCAACATGACCCGGGCCTCCTTTATGCCCACCGGATGCTCAAGAGCATAGATGGGCGCTGGGGGCGTGCAAGCGAACTGCTATCACCTATGGATTAAGCCGCCGATGGCCGGTAATCCGGCGCTGCGCACTGCAGGAGCCGGCTTGCCGGCTCCTGCAGGTAAGCACATGCCCCGCGTGGGTTATGAGCTTTCCCGCACCACCAGCTCGAAGCCCAGGTCCTGGCGCTCGGCCCCTACCCGCTTGCCGTCGAGCAAGCCGAGCAGCGCCTGCGCCGCGCCTCGGCCAACCGCCGCCCGCGGGGTGCGGATCGAGGTCAGCGGCGGCACCATGTGCGCCGAGGCCGGCAGGTCGTTGAAGCCAACCATCGCCACCTGCCGCGGCACCTCTATGCCTTGACGCAAAGCCTGCAGCACCGCGCCCTGGGCCAGATCGTCGTTGCAGAAGAACAGGCCGTCGACATCCGGCGCGCTGGCCAGCAAGCGGCTGAACAGCTCGCCACCCAAGCCGATGGACGAGGGTTGCGGGTCGAGCATTTCCAGCTCCGGCGCCCGCAGCCCGGCCTCGGCCAGCGCCTGGCGGAAGCCTTCGGCGCGCTGCATCACCCGCGGGTCGAGCTGCGCGGCAATAAAGCCCAACCGCCGCCGACCGCGCTCGATCAGGTGACGCGCCGCAGCGCGCCCGGCCTCATGCTGGGAAAACCCCACCGACAATTCCCCTGCCTGGCCGCCCAGCTCCATCATGTGCACGCAGGGCACCCGGCTGGCCGCCAGCAACTGGCGCGAAGCATCGCTGCGCTCGAAGCCGGTGAGCAGCATGCCGCAGGGCTGATAGGCCAGGTAGTTGCGAATCAGGTTTTCTTCTTCGGCAATATCGTAGTGATAGTTGCCGATCAGCACTTCCATGCCGCGCGGCCGCATCACCTCGTGAATGGCCTCGAGGGTGTCGATGAACAGCTGGTTGGACAGCGACGGGATCAGCACCACCACCGACTGGCTGCGCGCAGAAGCCAGGGCCCGCGCTGCCGGGTTGGCAACGTAGCCAAGGCTGGCGGCGGCGGCCATGACCTTTTCTGCCAGCTCCGGCGCGACCGTGCTGACCCCGCGCAGAGCGCGGGAGGCGGTGATGGGGGAAACCCCGGAAAGCCTGGCGACTTCGGCCAGGGTGGGACGACCGGTGGTGCGTGAGCCGATGCGAGACATGGATGTTGTAATTTTACTACTTGCAGGAATGGGGAACGGTCACTAAGGTAGCGCTGTCTCAGAACGCAGGCAATGCAAACCTGGTAGCAGGCATGCGTAAAGCGTCCATACTGCCCAAGACAAGACCAATAACACCCGGGAGGGTGGCGCTCGCAATCTCGTTTCGCTCTGCTCGAGACAGCGCTATCTCACCCTGCAGGAGGTACTGATGAACCCTTCCCTGTCCGCGATCGTGGTCATGGGCGTGGCTGGCTGCGGCAAGAGCTGCGTCGGCGCCGCCATCGCTGAGCGCAGCGGCGGCCGCCTGATTGAAGGCGATGCCTTTCACCCCGCCGCCAACATCCAGAAGATGAGCGCCGGCATTCCCCTGAACGACGACGACCGTGCCGGCTGGCTGGTGCGCCTGGGCGAAGAGCTGCAGGCCACCATCGCGGCGGGCGAGCGGCCTATTCTTACCTGCTCGGCACTCAAGCGCCGCTACCGCGAAACCCTGCGCCAGGCGGTGCCTGAGCTGGGCTTCGTGTTCCTCGAACTGACCCCGGCTGAAGCCGAAAAACGGGTACTTGCCCGCCCCGGCCACTTCATGCCGGCCAGCTTGATCGACAGCCAGTTCGCCGCCCTTGAAGCGCCCCACGGCGAACCCCGCACCCTGGCCCTGGACGCCACCCGCCCCATCGACAGCCTGTCGGTGCAGGTGGACAGCTGGCTAAAGCCCTGCGGTGAGCGGAGCCTGGCGCGCACTGCCTGAACGGGCGGTTTTCCGGCTCACCAAAGATAGCGCTGTCTCGACATCCCGACAGGGCAAAAGTTGCAAAAAGCTTCACCCGCTACGCCACTACAACAACGACAATACAGAGGCAAACGAACCATGTTCGGACTGGCTACTGATACCTTCCTGTTGCTCGACGCGCTGGTCACCATCGTCGGGCTGATCCTGCTGATCACCCATTTCAAGGTCCACCCCTTCGTCGCCCTGACCCTGGCAGCAGGCTTTCTCGGCCTGACCTCCGGCATGCCGGTGGCCAAGGTGATGAAGTCGTTCCAGGACGGCTTTGGCGGCGTGCTGGGCTTTGTCGGCATCGTCCTGGCCCTGGGCACCATGCTCGGCAAGCTGATGGCCGACTCCGGCGGCGCCGATCAGATCGCGCAAACCCTGATCCGCGCCTTTGGCAAACAGAAAGTGCACTGGGCGATGATGTTCGCCGCCTTCCTGGTGGGCATCCCGCTGTTCTTCGAAATCGGCTTCGTGCTGCTGATTCCGCTGGTGTTCATCGTCGCCCGGCGCTCGGGGGTGTCACTGGTGAAGATCGGCATCCCGCTGCTGGCCGGCCTTTCGGTAGTGCACGGCCTGGTACCACCGCACCCCGGGCCATTGCTTGCGATCGGCATTTTCCACGCCGACATTGGCAAGACCATCTTCTACGGCCTGCTGGTAGCCCTGCCAACTGCGGTTATCGCCGGCCCCTTGTTCGGTAACTTCATCTCCCGCTACATCCCCGGCAACCCGTCCCAGGAGCTGATGGACCAGATCGCCCGGGAATCCAACCAGCAGAACCTGCCGAGCTTCACCATCACCCTGGTGACCGTGCTGCTGCCGGTGGTGCTGATGCTGCTCAAGACCTTCGCCGACGTAGTGCTGCCCGCCGAACACATCGTGCGCCAGTGGATGGACCTGATCGGCCACCCCATCACCGCCCTGCTCGCCGCGCTGCTGCTGGCCTTCTACACCTTCGGTTCGGCCCGCGGCTTCAGTCGCCAGCAGATCATGAAGATGCTTGACCAGAGCCTGGCGCCCACGGCGGCCATCGTGCTGATCGTCGGTGCCGGCGGCGGCTTCAAGCAGATGCTGGTGGATACCGGCGTGGGCAACGTGATCGGGCAAATGGCCGTGCAGGCCGAGATCTCGCCGATCATGCTGGCCTGGCTGGTGGCGGCGGTAATCCGCATTGCCACGGGGTCGGCCACCGTAGCCACCATCACCGGTGCCGGCATCGTCGCCCCGGTGATCGACCTGGTACCGGGGGTCAACCGCGAGCTGCTGGTACTGGCCACCGGCGCCGGCTCGCTGATCCTATCCCACGTCAACGACGCCGGGTTCTGGCTGGTGAAGCAGTACTTCAACATGACCGTGGCCGAAACCTTCAAGACCTGGAGCATGATGGAAACCATTCTCTCGGTGGTGGGCATCATCTTCATCATGCTGTTGTCGACGGTGGTGTGACCGTTGATCGGGGTGATGGCACCTTGCTGATGGGCAGGCAGCCAAAAGCTGCATGCCCTCAAGCCCGCGATGGGTTTGAAGGCTCTATAGAAGTCACAGCCAAGGAGCCTGCCCCATGAAGCGTTCGTTCCTGCTTGCCGCCCTGCTCGTCTCGCCGCTGGCGCTTGCCGTCGGCACCGGCACCACCTACCCGGACGACCCGCACAATCCCGCCCCTCAACCGGGCGTGGACAGCACCCTCAACCCCATCGAAAAGCCCATGCCGCGGGACACCGACCCGCGCATCAAGGGCAACGACCCGGACAGCCCGCCGGCCGAACAGAATGACGACCGCGACCTGCCGGGGATGAATGGCGGTAGCGGCTCGGAAGGGATGGGGCGCCAGGGTGAAGGGGGTAGTTCAGGTAGCAGCGGCAACCCCTGATTCACAACGTGGGAGCGGGCTTGCCCCGCGATTGCCTTATCGCGGGGCAAGCCCGCTCCCACGGTTAACCCGTTTGCGCTTGTCGGGCCGCTTCGCGCCCGATGCTGATCTTCGAGCTGGCTTCGAGTATTCATTGAGTGCTCAGGCCGGTCGGTGTGCCGCGCCCCGCGAACACCGGCTCGGCGGGTGCCTGCTCACCCAATCAACTGGCCCGCCCTGTCGCGCCCATCTCTCACTCAGTAATCGAAGCGCTCCACCGCCCGGCGCCGCTCGTTGTCGTCGCGTCGGTCGTACCCGGCCGTGGTCTGGATGTTGGCGTGGTGGGCCAGCTTCTGGGCGATCGACAGGTCGTGTTCTTCAATCACCCGTGTGATGAAGGCCCGGCGAAAATCGTGGGGCATGATCTTCGCGCCCACCTGCGCCCCGCGCTGGCGGGCGATGTAGTAGATGGCGTGCTTGGTGATGCGCGCGCGGGTAATGTGGCTGCCACGGCGGATGCGGTTGAACAGGAAGCTGTCGTCGCGCTCGCCGGCCGGCAGGTGCTGGCGGCGCAGGTCGAGCCAGGCCTGCAACTTGTCGAAAGCCCAGGCCGGGGCGTACTTGAGCAACTGGCGGTTGCCCTTGCCCATCACCACCACGCTGCGCTCGGCAAAATCCACCTGGGCCAGGTCGACATCCACCGATTCGGACTTGCGCATGCCGGTGCCGTAAAGCAGCGCCAGGATGGCCGCATCGCGCACCCCCTGCGGGCGCGGGTCGGCCGCGCATACATCCATCAGTTCGCGGATCAGGCTACGGCGCAGGTTGCACCCCGGCGGCAGGCGGCTGCCGGTGGCTGGCTTGATTTCGCGAATTTTCAGTAGCTGATCGTGCTCGATCAGGCCCTGGCGCCAGGCCTCGTTCATCACCCCGCGCACGGCATTCACGTACAGCGACGAGGTGTTGGGGGCGTAGCCATCGGCACGCAGCGCCGCGACCAGCGCAATCACGTGGCCAGGCTCGAGGTGGTGCCAGGGCACATCGGCGATGTCGGCATCGACGAAGCCCAGGCGGTCGGCGGCATCCTGCAGGATGTAGCGCATGGTCAGCTGGCTGGACGGCGCCAGGCGGGCCAGGTACTGCAGCAGCGGGTTGCGCAGAAGATCGGTCACAGCGAGGTCCTGTCACTTGAAGCGGGTCTTTATGACTATCTGCAAGTCATAAAGACTGGACTAACACGAAGTCATATTGACTCTTATGAATGCCATCACCTTGATATTCAAGGCTTTGTTGGCTGGCATGGATCGTGATGGTAACCCAATCGACCTTCCGGAATCGAACCAAGGTGGCCGTCATGCTCGTTCAGCCGATAAACGCTCGCCCGCACCGGGCACTCTGGGCACTGGGTTTTCGCCCGTTCTTCCTGGGCGGCAGCCTGTTCGCCTTTTTGGCCTTGTTGTTGTGGGGCGGCGTGCTGGCCGGCGTGCTGCAAGCCAGCCCTGTGGGCGGGCTGCTGGCGTGGCACCGCCACGAGATGCTGTTCGGTTTTGCCGTGGCGATCGTCGCTGGTTTTTTGCTGACTGCGGTGCAGAACTGGAGCGGTATCCCCGGCCTTTGCGGCCGCCCGTTGCAGGGGTTGTTCCTGCTCTGGCTGCTGGGCCGGGCCAGTTGGTTCCTGCCCTTGCCGGCCTGGTTGATGGTCACCCTGCAGGGCGCCTTTTTGCCGCTGGTGGCCGTGGCCCTGGCGCGGCCGATCATCCAGAGGCGCCTGCGCAACAACTACCCCATCGTCGCACTGCTACTGCTGCTGGCCGCTTGCCAGTGGCTGACCCTGGCGGGCTGGCTTACCCATGACGAAGGCCTGCAGCGCCGTGGCGTGCTCGCCGGGTTGTGGCTGGTGGCGGCGATGATGAGCGTGATCGGCGGCCGGGTGATCCCCTTCTTTACCCGCCGCGGCCTTGGCGACATGACGCCGGCCCCGGCCCGCCCGTGGCTCGACCGCGCCTGCCTGTTGGGCAGCATCGCCCTGCCAGCCAGCTACGCGGCCGGCTTCAACGAAGCGCCCACCCTATTCATGGCCGTGCTGTTTGCCGCCTTGGCCGTGCTCCACGCGGTGCGCCTGGTGTTGTGGCATGCCCAGGGTATCTGGCGGGTGCCGCTGCTGTGGTCGCTGCACCTGGCCTACGCCTGGATGGTGCCGGCGTGCCTGGGGCTGGCGCTTTGGCATGGGGGGGTTGCCGTCAGCCCGAGCCTTGCGGTGCATGCCTTGAGTGTCGGCGGCATGACCGGGCTGATCGTGGCGATGATGGCGCGGGTGAGCCTGGGCCATACCGGGCGGCCCCTGACCGTGCCTGCCAGCATCGGCTGGGCGTTCGCGCTGGTGCAGATGGCCGCAGTGGCGCGGGTGCTGGTGGTGCCGTTCACGTCACTTGGGCTGGGGTTGTCGGTGCTGTTGGCTTGCGCCGGGTTGGGGTTGTTCGTTTGGCATTATCTGCCGGTTCTGCTGCGGGCTCGGGTGGACGGGATGCCTGGGTGATCGCGGTTTGCGCCCGCCAGCTGGCTCGGCCCCTGTAGGACCCAGCCCTTTCGGGCTGCGCTGTCGCGCAGAGAACTGGTCTCGCAGATGCGCCACGGTCTCTGTGGGAAGCGGCCTTGTGTCGCGATGGGGCGCGAAGCGGCCCCAAGGTCTCGGCCTCATGCAAGATTGCCGGGGCTGCTGCGCAGCCCATCGCGACACAAGGCCGCTTCCCACAGGGACCGCGTTAAATCAATGAGTTGCAGTTTGTTCTATGAGAGCAGGCTTGCCCGCTCCTACAGGGGCCGCGGCGGGCTCGTGCCCAGTTCTCTGCGCAACAGCGCAGCCCGCAGGGCTGGGTAATCTCCTACAGGGTGAACAGCGCCTGCGGGGATTGCGGCCACATCCAGCCTCGACTACTCCTGAGCGAAACGTCTACCATCGGCCATCAAACGTTTCAGCATGTTTCGCAAAGGATCCCGATGTCTGTCCACCAAGCCCCGCCCCAGCTACCCGCCAAATCCACCGTCGTGAAAATGGAAGCCGCCATGGCCCTCGGCAGTTTCGCCATCGGCACTGGCGAGTTCGCCATCATGGGCCTGATGCCCGATATCGCCAGTAACCTGCAACTGAGCGAACCCCAGGTCGGCCATGCCATCAGCGCCTACGCCCTGGGTGTGATGGTCGGTGCGCCGACCCTGGCCATACTCGGCGCCAAGTTGCTGCGCAAGCACATGCTGTTGCTGCTGATGGCGCTGTACGCCATCGGCAACCTGGCCACCGCGTTCGCCCCATCGTTCGCCAGCCTTGTGGCGTTCCGCTTCATCAGCGGCCTGCCCCATGGCGCCTACTTCGGCATTGCCGCCGTGGTGGCCTCGAGCATGGTCGCCAGCAACCAGCGCGCCGGCGCCGTGGCGCGGGTGATGATGGGCCTGACCCTGGCCATGTTGCTGGGCAACCCGGTGGCCACCTTGCTCGGCCAGTTCTTCGGCTGGCGCTCGGCGTTCGTGCTGGTGGCGGCAATCGCCCTGACCACCGTCGCCCTGGTGTGGCGCTTCGTGCCACAGCCCCACGACGAGCCCCGCAGCGACCCGCGCAAAGAGCTGCGCGCCTTTGCCCTGCCCCAGGTGTGGATGGCCCTGGCCATCGCCTCCATCGGCTTTGCCGGCATGTTCTGCGTGTTCAGCTACCTGGCGCCGACCATGCTGCAGGTGACCCAGGTGGCGCCGCAGTGGATTCCGTTCGGCCTGGCGGCCTTCGGCGTGGGTGGCATCGTCGGCAACATCGTTGGCGGCAAGCTGTTCGACAGCTTGCAGTTCCGCGCGGTGGGCATCGTGTTGGTATGGTCGATGGCCGTGTTGCTGTTCTTCTCGTTCGCCGCCCACTCGTTGTGGACACTACTGCCGGGCATTGCACTGGTGGGCACCATGATCGCCCTGGCCGCGCCGCTGCAGATCCGCCTGATGGACATCGCCCACGAAGCGCCAAGCCTGGCGGCCGCCTCCAACCATGCCGCATTCAACCTGGCCAACGCCCTCGGGCCGTGGTTCGGCGGCATGGCTATCAGCGCCAGCCTGGGCTGGACCAGCACCGGCTACATTGGCGCAGCCGCAGCGTTCGCGGGCCTGGTGATCTACCTGATTGCCCGGCGCATGAAAGGCGGGCATTGAGCCACGCCTGAAACGCGACCGGCGTCAGCGCTGGTCGCGTTCATTACCTTGCAAGAGCGGGCCTGCCGGCGATGAGGCCGTTTCAGGTCAAGGCGCCACTGCCAGGGCGGCATCGCCGGCAAGCCGGCTGTTACAGAAGGTCAGCATTTTGCAAGCTGGGCCAGGCGCCTGGGCCAGGTCCTCGACACTGCGAATACCGGCCGCCAGTGCCGGCGAGGTGACGGTATGCACACCCGCTGCGGCGCCGCCAGCCGGCGCAGGGTGCGTGCGGCGTCCTCCACGGCATCGAAGGCCTCGGTGAACTGCCCCTTGATGCTCTCCCCGAGCGGCGTCAGGCGCACGCCTTTGGCGTGGCGCTCGAACAGCGCTGCGCCGTACTGGCGCTCCAGGGGCTTGAGTTCGTGGGCTGCACGGGCAAAGCCACCCAGGCGGGCAGAGGCTTCGAAGGCACGCAGCGCATTGAGTGGCAGCGCGTGGCGGGAGGGGTTGTCGAGGGGCATGGTTCAAGGCTCATTTTTTTAGGCCCCAACTACTGCGCATTAGCACAGCGCCCGGAACATTACCTGAACAAAAGCTGAAGCAACTTCCAAAATAAAAGAAACTTCAGAATCAAACAGGAAATATTCATTTACGCAGCGCCGATTAAAATAGTTTCACGCAAACTCCCCACCCCTGCAATTACAATAACCCATCCTCCCGACCAGAATCGCCAGCCTCTGATTCAGAGCCCTGCAGAGCACGCACAGCGGGGCTGCAATTACCAGAAGTTATGCCAACCCATGGTTTACCCAATTAACGGCTCACAACTTTTTCACGGCGCGTTGACACTTATATCTTTCAAATGCGCAGCACCTAACTTTAGAGGCAACACCGATGAATGCACTGACCCAAGGTAATATGTTCACTTGCGTCGCTACCCGCGAACATATCCTGCTGACCGGGGCCACGGGCTTTCTCGGGGGTTCGGTCGCGGCCCAGCTGATAGCAGACGGCCAAGGCGCCGCCTTGTGCTTTCTGGTGCGCTCTGAAACCCCGCACCAGGGCCTGGAGCGCCTGCGCGACAACCTGCGCCAGCATGGTGTCAGCGAGCGCGATTGCCTGGCGCTGCATGCCGGGCAGATCCTTTGCGGCGACCTGCTCGACACTTCCTGGCTGGCCCGTGAAACATCGCGCCTGATGCAGATGGACCGGGTGATCAACTGCGCCGCCGTGGCGTCGTTTTCGAAGAACCCGAGTATCTGGCCGGTCAACGTCGAAGGGACCTTTGCCTTCGCCCAGGTGCTGGCGCGCTCGGCCCGGCTCAAGCGCTTCCTGCATGTGGGCACCGCGATGTGCTGTGGCCCCGAGCGCGAGTCGCCGATCAGCGAGTCGTGGGAGTTCCCCGAGGCCGAGCAGCAACTGGTGGACTACACCGCCTCCAAGGCAGAAATCGAACGGCGTATGCGCGAAGAACTGCCCGGCCTGCCGCTGGTGGTGGCGCGGCCGTCCATCGTGGTTGGCCACCGCAGCCTTGGGTGCCAGGCGTCGGGCAGTATCTTCTGGGTGTTTCGCATGGGCTTTGCTCTGGAAAGCTTCACCTGCGGGCTGGACGAGCAGATCGACGTGATCCCGGTGGACTATTGCGCCGAGGCGCTGATTGGCCTGGCGCGCAAGCCGCAGCTCAATCACGACCTGTATCACATCTCTGCCGGCCACGGTTCGGCCTGCACCTTTGCCGAGATTGACCAGGCCTTTGCCTTGGCCAATGGCGCGGAGCCTGTGGGGGAACGTTATCGCAAGGTTGGCGTGGATGACCTCAAGTCGCTGGCCAGCAGCTTCGAAAGCCGTATTGGGCCGGCCAACCCGCGGTTGGTGCTGCGGGCACTGCGTTTGTACAGCGGGTTTGCCGACCTCAATTACCTGTTCGACAACAGCCGGCTGCTGGAGGAAGGGATTGCGGTGCCGCCGCGGTTTACCGATTACCTGGAGGTGTGTGTGAGGTCTTCCAGTGAGGTGAGTATTGCGGTGCAGATGCAGTGGGATTTCAAGTGATGGGGTCGGGTTCGGGGATTATGGTTATTGCTTTGGGAGATGTATGCGCATTCATTCACGATAAGCGCTTTTCGTCACCTTTCCGCCCTTACGGCGGCCTACTTTTGTCGTGGCAAAAGTAGGCAAAACCGCCTGCTCCTATCATCCGGCCCCCTACGCTGCGCTCCGGGGGTTCCCTCGCTCCGGGCTTGCTCCGGAGGTACGCGCCGACGGGCCGTCCCTGGCCCGATCGGCGCTCGACCGGCATCCATGCCGGTCGCCCTCCTACACAATCCCTGCGCTCGGCCTCCTGAAGTCGCGATTTGTGTTGCCTGGGCTATCGCGCGCTTAGAAGCAAGATCAAGAGCCAGATCAAGAGCCAGATCAAGAGCCAGATCAAGAGCTGGGATGTTGGTTTAATTGTTATTTATGTGTTGTTTGTTCTAACGCAATCGCGGGGCAAGCCCGCCCCACGCTAGTTGTGCGCACCAACTTCTGGCGTGGGAGCGGGCTTGCCCCGCGATCAAATCCTGAGTTCCCACGGTGGCAACTAGCGGTTAGCTGCGCCAGTCCAGGCGCCGCCCCTAACTTCGCGACTTCAGGAGGCCGAACGCAGGGATTGCGTAGGGGGGCGACCGGCATGGATGCCGGTCGAGCGCCGATCGGGCCAGGGACGGCCCGTCGGCGCGTACCCCCGGAGCAAGCCCGGAGTGAGGGAACCCCGGAGCGAAGCGCAGGGGCCGGATGAATGGAGCGATGTACGGGTCACCCACATGGGTTACACAAAAGTTCGCTCACATAGGTGACAACACCTGAAGTGTTACATAACCATCATCGGCATCTCGCTCATCGATCCTGCCGAGAATGATTGGGCCGAAAATAACATCCCACACCCCATCCCCGACTTGCTCCAGCCCAATGGTCTGATGCTTGAGCACGTAACCTACATAGATCCTCAAACCCCGGCGGTTGACGATGCCACTGCGATCAGCTGGCAGGCTCTCGATATGACTGGGGTAAGTCATTTCAGGTAGTTTTTCCGGGAACGGGCGTGGCGAAGGCTGGTAGCAGGACGCTGGTGTTTTCTGCTTCAGTGCTTCGTGGAGCCGCTCGTAATTGTAGTGTTGCCGGAAGCGGTCGAAGTGCCGTTGTTGAGCCTCCCAAGCCACTGCGGGCGGTGACGGAAGCGTACTTTTGAGTGTTCGGTGCATACGCTCGTGCCGACCATTTTGCTCCGGTCTGCCAGGCGCAATACGTTCAGGAATGATGCCTAGGCGCAGCCACCAGATGGACAGCTGGGAGAGCCCTGCACGCCCTTTACTGGCAAACGGCACGCCGTTATCGGTCCGGATACGTTCAGGTAGCCCGTTTTCACGAAAGACCTCAGTGAACACAGCCTGTGTCTCCAGAAAGTTCGTATTGGCCATGCTGTGGCACGCGAGCAAGAAGCGACTGGCGTGATCCATGATCGTCAACGGATAGCACCAGACCCCAGCTCCTGTCAGAAACTGGCCTTTGTAGTCCGCAGTGAAGAGCTGATTGGGCGACTCCGCCTTTTCAAGCGGCTTGGGATAGACCGCTACGCGCTGACGCAGGCGCCGCGGCTTGATCAGCTCGGCTTTCTTGAGGATGTTGTAGATCGTTGTCTTGGAGGGAGGCGCCTGGTCAGGAAAACGTTCCTGCAATGCGGCCTGGATCTTCTTGGGCCCAGGCTCCGTCTGGCCCTTGCCGCGTAATTCGATAATGGCCTCGCGAACGGCGACGGGTACAACCCAATCTTGCGTCAGCCGGCGACGGCTACGTTCCTCTAGGCCTGCTGGGCCAGCTTTCTCGAAACGCTCGACCCATTTGTAACCGGTCTTTCGACTGATCTCGTAGGCCTCGCAAAGGGCGCTGAAGCTAGGCGCCCCCTGGAGATAGTCAGCGATGAAAAGCACTTTCATGTCCATAGGTTTCAGCTCTCGCCAAGGCATGGTCAGATCCTCGAAAAACCGACCATGCCAGTTAAAAACTGTTACCTATGTGCGTGAACTGATTTGTAACCCATGTGGGTGAGTCATACCGCGAGCATTTTTTGGTGACTTTTTGATGCTTCAAAAAGTTACCCGCCGTAAGGGCGGAAAGGTGAATAAGCGTCACTATAAATAATGAATGCGCATACAACTATCCAAACCAACCAAAGCCAGTTCAACAGTTCAACACTCCAACATCATGACCAACTACGCCCCCAAACAACCCAAACCCCCACCATGGTCTACAGTTGCAACACCCCCGCAAAAAAACGACAAGGCAGCATGGCCCTCCACCGCCTGACCCGCACCCACCCCCGCCTGAGCATCGCCACCCTGTCCGGCCTGATCGGCGCCTGGCTGATCCCCGCCGCCGACCCCGTACAACACATCCTCACCGGCTGGAACATCGGCGTCTGGCTGTACCTGCTCATGGTCCTGTGGCTGAGCCTGCGAGCCACCGCCGACAAAGTACGCAAGGTCGCTCGGGTCGAGGACGAGAACGCCGCCCTGGTGCTGATCACCGTCTGCGTCGCCGCCATCGCCAGCCTGGCCGCCGTAACCCTGCAACTGGTGTCAAGCCGCGGCCTGGAAGGCAGCGCCCTGGCCCTGCACTACCTGTACACCGGCCTGACCGTAGCCGGTTCCTGGCTGCTGATCGGCTGCATCTTCAGCCTGCACTACGCCCGGCTGTTCTACACCGGCGAGCGCCACGAACCACCCCTGCGCTTCGCCGACGGCGAGCGCAACCCCGACTACTGGGACTTTCACTACGTGTCGTTCACCATCAGCGTCGCAGTACAGACCTCGGACGTCGGCATCGGCGGTCGCGCCATGCGCCGCGTGGTGCTGGCGCACTCGCTGGTGGGGTTCGTGTTCAATACGGCAATCCTGGGTTTCACCATCAACATCGCTGCCGGCTTGCTCGGCTAACCGAACGCGGCTACCGCCGGTCCGAAACCCTTATGAAGAACCCGAGCCCGGAACCCAGCCGGAAAACGTTTGCCCGGCCCTGGCACGCCCGCGCCCAAGCATGACACCGGTGTGACCGAAGTCATGCATTAGTACATTTGTCATATTTTCCCCGGATCGTGGCCAAGGCAACTGCTATGGTTAGATTCCCGACGGCCAGGTATGGCCATGCGGTTCCACTGTCGAATCACCGCGTTCAAGGCATGAACAAGGAGGCTGGCATGAACAAGATGACGTTCCCCAACGCCTGCCAGGTGATGCGCTGGCATTTCCATCCACTGGGCTTCGAAGCCACCATGGATGCGCCGCGCAGCATGGTCGCCCGGCTGTTCGACAGGGCCACCGGCGAAACCCTGCTGGCGGTTGCCGGCATCCCCTGCGCCGCAATCATGGCCGCTACCGATGTGGAACGGATCATCGAAGCGGTGGAAGCCGAGATGGAAACCTTCGATTTGCAGCTCAACCCGCTGCGGGACGTGGTCTAGCCAAGCTGCTTCTGGCGTTCGCGCAACCCTTCCAACCCTGCCATGAACTCCTCGGCCGGCACCGGCTGCCCGAGCAGGTAGCCCTGCAACGAATCGCACCCCAAGCGGGTCAGGAAGTCCTGCTGGCGGTCGGTTTCCACGCCCTCGGCGACAATCCGCAGCCCCAGCGCCTGCCCAAGGGCGACGATGGCCGAGACGATCGCGGCATCGTCGCTGTCCTGCTCCAGGTCACGCACAAAACCACGGTCGATCTTCAACTCGTTGGCCGGCAGGCGCTTGAGGTACATCAGGCTGGAATAGCCGGTACCGAAATCGTCGATGGACAGGTCCACGCCCATGTCGGACAACCGCTGCAGCACCGTAAGGCTGGCGTCGGCATCGCGCATGGCGGTGGTTTCGGTGATTTCCAGGGTCAGCCGGTTGGCCGGCAGGCCATTGTCGTTCAGCGCACGGGCCACACTGTCGACCAGCCCGGCATGGCAGAACTGAATGGCCGACAGGTTTACCGCAATTCGCCAATCAGCATGGCCCAGGTCCATCCACTGGCGCATCTGCCGGCAGGCCTCGGCCAGCACCCACTCGCCAATGGGGATGATCAGGCCGGTCTTCTCGGCAAGGCCGATGAACCGGTCTGGCAGCATCAGGCCGTGCTGGGGGTGTTCCCAGCGCAACAGCGCCTCGGCACCGATCGGCTGGCGCGCGACGGCACCGAACTTGGGCTGGTAATGCAGGCGAAACTGCCCCTGCTCCAGTGCCGCGCGCAAGTCCTGCAGCAGCTGTAGTTGCTGGCGGGCGTTGCTGTTCATCGAGGCGTCGAAGAAGCTGTAGCCGTTCTTGCCGGCGCTCTTGGCGTGGTACATGGCGGCGTCGGCGTTGCGCAGCAGTTCCTGCTGGTCGAGGCCATTGCCGGGGTACATCACGATACCCACACTGGCCGACAACTGCAGGTCGTGCTCGGCCACACGGAACGGCCTGGACACCAGATTCACCTGCTTGACCGCCACGCCCATGGCGTCGTCCGGCTCCTGCAGCTCCACCAGCAGCACGAACTCGTCACCGCCGATGCGCGCCAGGGTGTCCTGGCTGTGCAGGTGCCCGCGCAAACGCGCCGCCACGGCCTTGAGCAACTGGTCGCCGACATGGTGGCCAAAGGCGTCGTTGACCGGCTTGAAGCCGTCCAGGTCGATGAACATCAGCGCAAAGCAGCCGCCCTGCTCGGCCACCCGGCCCATGGCCTGGTCGATGCGGTCAGCCAGCAGCGTGCGGTTGGGCAAGCCGGTGAGGGTGTCGTGCAGCGCCAACTGCGTCAGCTCCTGGTTGGCCAGGGTCAGCGAGCGCGCAAGCTCCGCGGTGCGAGCATCCAGGCGGGCATCCAGCACCGAGGTGAGCAGCGCCACCGAGAGCACGGCCAAGGTGGTGATCAATACCAGATAGTCCAGTCCGTCACCGGCCAGGCCATTGGGTAACGCGCCACAGAAGCTGCCCTCGGGGAAGTTGGCTGCAGCCATGCCGGTGTAATGCATACCAACGATGGCCACGCCCATCACCACCGCGGCCACGCCACGGATTTGCCGCACGTAGGGCGTCTGCCGGCGCAGGCGGAAGGCAATCCACAGCGCCGCCGCCGAGGCGCCCACCGCGATGGCCAACGACGCCCCGAAAAGCGCCGGGTCGTAGTCGATGCCCGGCTGCATGCGCAGCGCGGCCATGCCGGTGTAGTGCATGCAGGCAATGCCGCTGCCCATCACCAACGCGCCGAACGCCAACTGCAGCCAGGGCAGTTTCGGGTGGCTCACCAGCCACAGAGCGAAGCCCGATGACAGCACCGCAATCAGTAGCGACAGCGCCGTCAGCGTGGTGTCGTAGCCCAGGCTGATCGGCAGGCTGAAGGCGAGCATGCCGATAAAGTGCATCGACCACACGCCAATGCCCATGGCCAGCGCACCGCCCACCATCCACAAGTGGACCGCCCGCCCCTTGGCCGTGGCGATGCGGCCGGTAAGGTCAAGGGCGGTATAGGAGGCAAGAATGGCCACGCACAGCGAGATCAACACCAGCGAGGAGGAGTAACTACCGGTCAGCATGGGGGCTTTCCACGAACAGCCCAGGATATAGGGCCGAAAAAGCCGATGATTGTACTCAAGCTTTGGCGAAACGCACGGGGTTTTCGTGGAGTTGAGCGGTTGCGCGACATACGCATGATGGCACCGGCTTTGCCGGTGATCGCGGGCAAGCCCGCGCCTATAGGGCCCGATGTCTAGGGGCGGTGCCAGACCGCTGCGCGGATATCCACCGGCTTGGGCAATACGCGGTTGTCGAAGAACAACTGCGCGGTTTTTTGCTGCGCGGCCACAATCTCCTCGCTCACTGGCAACACCGGTGATGCCGGGCGGTGGGTAAAGCTGCGCCGCACCACGGCTTCGGGCAAGCCCATGAAGCTTGCCAGCACTTCGATGCTGCCCGCCTCGTCGCTGCGGGTCAGCGCCTCGGCCCGGGTGATCTCGGCCAGCAACTCACTGACAAACTGCGGATGTGCCTGCACATAACCCCGCGCCCCGAGCATGAACGGCCCTATCAACCCCAGCCCCTGCCCGTCGGCCAGCAGCCGCGCCTTGCCCTCCAGCTCAATGGCCGAATAGAACGGGTCCCAGATCGCCCAGGCATCCACGCGGCCGCCCTCGAATGCCGCGCGGGCGTCGGCCGGGGCCAGGTACACCGGCTGCACGTCAGCCATGCTCAAGCCTTCCCGGGCCAGTGCGCGCAGCACCAGGTTGTGGGCACTGGAGCCCTTTTGCAGGGCAATGCGCTTGCCCTTGAGCGCCGCCACCGAAGTGATCGGGCTGTCCTTGGCCACCAGGATCACCTCGGCCTGGGGCTTGGCCGGCTCGGCACCGATGTACAACAGGTCGGCGCCGGCTGCCTGGGCGAAAATCGGCGGTATGTCACCGGTGGCGCCGATATCCAGGCTGCCGATGTTCAGCGCCTCGAGCATCTGCGGGCCGGCCGGGAACTCGATCCACTCCACCCGGGTGGCCGGGAAGCGCTGCTCCAGCAGGTGGTGCTGCTTGGCCAGCACCAGGCTGATCGACCCCTTCTGGTAGCCGATGCGCAGGCTGGCCGGGTCGGCTGCCTTGGCGCCGCCAGCCAGTACCGCCAGCAACAACAGGGCAATACGCATGAAAGCCATGCTTCACTCCTTCCAGTCGGTCGAGGGTTTTTCCCACAGGTTGACCCCGCCTTCCACGGCATACCGGTCGATCTCGGCCAGTTCCTCAGGCGTGAAGGCCAGATTGTCCAGGGCGGCGACGTTCTCGGTGATCTGCTCGGGGCGGCTGGCGCCGATCAATGCCGAGCTCACCCGCGGATCGCGCAGGGTCCAGGCCAAAGCCAGCTGGGCCAGGCTCTGGCCGCGGCGCCGGGCAATGTCGTTCAGCGCGCGGGCGCGTGCCAGGTTGGCCTCGCTCAAGTGCCCGGGCAACAGCGAACCGCCACCTGCCCGGTTGACCCGGGCGTCGGCCGGAGTGCCGTTCAGGTACTTGTCGCTGAGCAGCCCCTGGGCCAGCGCGGTGAACACGATCACGCCGGCACCGACGTCGTCGGTTGTCGCCAGCAGGTCGCGCTCGATCCAGCGGTTGAACAGGTTGTAGGAGGGCTGGTGGATCAGCAGCGGCACCTTCAATTCATTCAGCAACCCGGCGATTTCCCGGGTTTTGCCCGCCGAGTACGACGAGATGCCGATATACAACGCCTTGCCCTGGCGCACGATGTCGGCCAGGGCGATGGCGGTCTCTTCCAGCGGCGTATCCGGGTCGAAACGGTGCGAGTAAAAAATGTCGACGTAGTCCAGGCCCAGGCGCTTGAGGCTTTGGTCGAGGCTGGCATGCAGGTACTTGCGCGAACTGCCGCCCTGCCCGTACGGCCCAGGCCACATGTCCCAGCCGGCCTTGCTGGAGATGATCAGCTCGTCGCGGTGGGCCTGCAGGTCCTGGCGCAGCAGGCGGCCGAAGTTGCTTTCGGCACTGCCGTAGGGCGGGCCGTAGTTGTTGGCGAGGTCGAAGTGGTTGATGCCGGCATCGAAAGCCGTGCGCAGCAAGGCGCGCTGGGTGTCGAGGGGCGTGGCGTCGCCGAAGTTGTGCCACAGGCCCAGGGACAGCGCCGGCAGCACCAAGCCACTGCGGCCGACCCGGCGGTACGGCATGTGGGTGTAGCGTTCGGGGTTGGCGGTGTAAGTCATGCTGACTCCTTGATGACTGGACCCTGTAGTAGCCGGCTTGCCGGCGATGAGGCCCGCCTTGGCAACAGCGTTGCCTGAACTGGCGCCATCGCCGGCAAGCCGGCTACTACAGGGGGCTGTTTCAGGTGAAGTGTGGGTTGGCCGGGCGTTGCAGGCCCAGGTGCTCGCGCAACGTGCGGCCTTGGTAGTGCTTGCGGAACAGCCCGCGGCGTTGCAGTTCGGGCACCACCTGCAAGGCGAAATCCTCAAGCCCCAGCGGCAGGTGCGGCACCAGAATGTTGAAACCGTCGGCGGCGTGGCCCTCGAACCACGCCTGCAACTGGTCGGCGATCTGCACCGGGGTGCCGACCAGGCTGAAGTGCCCTCGCCCACCCGCGATGCGCTGGCCGAGCTGGCCCAAGGTCAGGCGTTCGCTGCCGGCAAGCTCGGTAAGCAGTTGCTGGCGGCTGCGCTGACCGTCTTCGGTAGGCGGCAGCTCGGGCAGCGGGCCATCGAGCGGGTAACCCGACAGGTCGAAGTTGCCCAGCATGCGCCCGAGCAACGCCACGCCAACGCGCGGGTCGACCAGGGCCTGGAACTGTTCGGCCTTGTCCTGGGCTTCGGCCTCGCTGCGGCCAACCACCACATACAGGCCGGGCATGATCTTCAGGTCGTCTTCGCCGCGTCCGTAGCGGCCCAGGCGGCCCTTGAGGTCGGCGTAGAACGCCTGGGCGCGGGCCAGAGATGGCTGGGCGGTGAACACCACCTCGGCGCTTTCGGCAGCCAGCTCACGGCCGGTTTCAGACGACCCCGCCTGCACCAGCACCGGCCGCCCCTGGGGTGAGCGGGCAACGTTCAGCGGGCCCTGCACGCGAAAGTGCTCGCCGGCATGGCCAAGCGCGCGCACGCCGTCGGGCCTATGAAACTGGCCGCTGGCCTTGTCGCGCACAAAGGCGTCGTCCGCCCAGCTGTCCCATAGCCCCTGCACCACCTGCTGAAACTCCCGGGCGCGGGCGTAGCGCTCGGCATGGGGAATATGCGCATCGCGGCCAAAGTTGCCGGCCTCGGCGGCAGCATCGGAGGTCACCAGGTTCCAGCCGGCCCGCCCACCCGACAGATGATCGAGGGAGGCGAACTTGCGCGCCACGTGGTAGGGCTCGTTGTAGCTGGTGGTGGCGGTGGCGACCAGGCCGATGCGTTCGGTTACCGCGCTCAGCGCCGACAACAGGGTGAGCGGCTCGAAGTACACCGAGCGGGCGCTGTGGCTGGCCAGGGCATCGCTGGGTGCGGCCACGCTGTCGGCGACGAACAGCGCATCGAAGCAGGCGTTTTCGGCAATCTGCGCCGCGCGCCGGTAGACGCTGAAATCCAGCGGGTCGGCGGGCACGCCCGGGTGGCGCCAGGCCGCGACATGGTGCCCGGTGGCCATCAGGAAGGCGCCGAGGCTGAGTTGGCGGGTGGAAGTGGTCATGAGTACCTCTGCTAACAGTTCGATTGCCGGGGCTGCCTTGCAGCCCATCGCGGCACGAGGCCGCTCCTGCAGGGGAACGCGCTTTTTGTAGGAGCGGCCTTGCGCCGCGATGGGCCGCAACGCGGCCCCGCCCTGCACGCAAAGCAGGTTCTGCTTAAAAGTCCTTGCGCAACTGCACGCCGAAATAGCGCCCGTCATCCCGCGGCACGGCGCGGTAGATATAGTCGCCGCCGCTGGCCAGCATCTGCGCGTACGACTTGTCGCCCAGGTTCTTGCCCAGCAACGCCACGCGCCAGCCGTCGTTGTAGTCGGCCAGGGCAATGCTGGCGTTCCAGATGCCGTAGGCGCCCTGCACGGTGTCGGGGTTCTGGTCGAGGCTGAACTGCACCGCGTCCTGCCAGCTGTAGTCGCTGGACAGTTCCAGGTCCAGGCCGTTGTCCAGCGGGATGTTGTAGTCGGCGCGCAGGTAGCTTTTCCAGTCCGGGGTGAACGGCAGGTGGCCGCCGTCGATGTTGCAGTTGGCCGCCGCCCCCACCGGGCAATTGAAATGGTCGACCCGCGCTTTGGTGTAGGCGACGGCCGCCGACAGCTTGAGCTGGCGGGTGGCCTGGAAGCTGGCGTCCAGCTCCACGCCCTGGGTCTTGACCTTGCCGGCGTTGACCAGGCGGGTCACCACCTGGTTGGCCACGGTGTCGAAGAAGTTGGCCTGGTAGTCGTCGTAGTCGGTATGGAACACCGCAAGGTTCGCCACCAGGCGGTTGTCCAGCGCGGTGCTCTTCAGGCCCACCTCGTAGGCGTCGGAGGTTTCCGGCTTGAGCGCGCCGGTATCGCGCGGCTGCATGTTGAAGAACACGTTGTAGGCCGGGCCCTTGTAGCCGCGCGAATAGGTGACGTAGCCGGTGAGGTTGTCGTTGAAGTCGTACTGCAGGCCGGTACGGCCGCTCCAGCCATCTTCGTCCACCGAGCCGCTGCTGGCAGTCGAAGGCTGAATGCCGGTGACCGCGGTGGCCGAAGTCGAGACCCGGCGGTGGTCGTATTCAAGGTCGTCGTGGGTCCAGCGCAAACCGAAAATCGCGCGAAAATCGTCGGTGATGTTGAAGGTGTTTTCACCGAACAGCGCCACGCTGTCGTTGGTGGTGGAGTAGTCGGCGCGCCCGTTGTTGGCGACGCCACCGTTGACCGACAGGCGCTGGTACACCTCCTTCGAGGTGCCGTGCATGTAGAAGGCACCGAGCACGTACTCGTTGAACTGGCCCTTGGGCGAGGTCAGGCGAAACTCCTGGCTGTACTGGTCGTAGTCCACCGTGCCCTTGTCGTGGGAGGCGGTCAGCGGCAACAGCGCACGGCGGTCGCCGTCCTGGTACTGGGTATTGTCCCAGCCGCGCCAGGCGCTGATGGAGGTCAGGGTGAAGTCGCCCAGCTGCCAGTCGAGCTGGGCCGACAGGCCCTGGTTTTCGTCTTCGACGTGGGTCTTGAAATCGCTGCTGATGTCGCGGTTGTGGGCGCTGGGCACCACGCCGCCGAGCTGGTTGGTAAAGGCTGCGCTGGCTTTGGTTACTACACCGCTAGGCAGGGTGTCCTCGCCTTTCATGTAGTCGGCGATCAGGGTCAGGCGTAGCGCATCGCTGGGTTCGAACTCCAGCTTGCCGCGCACGCCCTTGCGCTCGTAGCCGTTGACGTCATGGCCGTTGGCGAGGTTTTCGACATTGCCGTCGTAGTCGCCCCACAGGGTACTCAACGAGCCTTTGAGTTGCTCGCTCAGGCGCCCGCCGATGCCGAAGCGCAGACGGTTCTCGTCACCGCCGCCAAAGTGCGAGTAGTCCACGTAACCGTGGGTCTGCTCGGGGATGGCCTTGCTGACCACGTTGAGCACCCCGGCCGAGGCATTCTTGCCGAACAGCGTGCCTTGCGGGCCGCGCAGCACCTCGATGCGCTCAAGGTCGAGCAGGTCCAGGGTGGACTGGCCCGGGCGGCCAAACACCACGCCGTCCACCACCGTGGCCACGGTGGGCTCTACCCCTGGCGAGGTGGAGATGGTGCCCACGCCGCGGATGAACAGCGAGGTGTCCTTGTTCGAGGCGCCGGCGCGGTAGTTGAGGGTGGGGACCTGCTGGACGATGCTGGCAACGTTGTTGCGGTTGTCGCGCTCCAGTTGCTCGCCGTCGACCACCGACACGGCCACCGGCACCTTCTGCAGCGGTGCTTCGCGGCGGGTGGCAGTGACGGTCACCGCCTCCAGGGCAGCAGGCTCCAGCGACTCGGCCGCCTGGGCGCCCAGGGTGGTGAGCAGTATTGCGGTGGCCAGCGGCGCACGGCGAAGGTTGGGGAAAGACGGTATGCGGCTTGTCTGCATGATGCTCACTGCCTTGAAAGACCAGACGGAAGGGAAAGCTGTGGTTGTCTGGTCTCGCTCGTGCGAGTGGCAGGCGCTTGCCAACAGCAGCGCTTGGTAGCGCTAACATGAATAAGTATTGAATCTCTCCAGTTAGCAGGTCCAATACTAAAAAATAAGCTTTATATGCCATATGGCTATTTGCAATTGAGCACCTGGTTAGCGCTAACATCGCGCTTTCGAGCCAGCACTGGCCCCTGTGGGAGCGGGTTTACCCGCGAAGCAGAAACTGCGGTGCATGGCACCGGCAATGCCGGTGTTCGCGGGTAAACCCGCTCCCACAGGGGCTGCAGATACCCCCAAGGCTTTGTCTGACCGGAGAATTGCCGTGCCCCCATCCCCCGACACCCCGCGCAAGCGCCGCGGCGCCGGCCGCGTCACCCTGGCCGAAGTGGCCCGGCTGGCCGGGGTTTCGGCCATCAGCGTATCGCGCTACTTCAACCAGCCAGAGCAAGTCACCGCGCCCTTGCGCGAACGCATCCAGGCTGCGGTGCAACAGCTGGGTTACGTCCCCAACCTGGTGGCCGGTGGCCTGGCCTCGGCGCGCGGGCGCGTTGTCGGCATGGTCATCCCGAACATCTCCGGGCCGATCTTCGCGCAGACCATCCAGGCCGTCAGCGACACCTTGGGCCGGCATGGCTACCAGTTGCTGCTGGCCTCCAGCTACTTCAGCGAAGAACAGGAAGAAAGCGCGGTGCGCGCCTTCCTTGGCTGGTCGCCGGCGGCACTGGTGGTCACCAGCCACTTCCATAGCCCGGCCACCGAAAAGATGCTGGCCGAGGCCGATGTGCCGGTGGTGGAAATCTGGGACTACGTACCCGAACGGGCACCGCTGCAGGTGGGCTTCTTGCACGAACAGGTGGGTGTGCAGGCCTGCCGCTACCTGCTGGGCAAGGGCCACCGACGCATCGCCTTCGTGCAGAACAGCGCCGCCGGTGATTTCAGCGCCCTGGAGCGGCGCGACGGCTATGCCCGGAGCATGCGCGAAGCCGGGCTGGAACCCTGGGTGTTCGTGCCCTCTGCAGACACCGCGCCGTTCGAAGCCGGGCGCCAGGCCATGGAGGCGCTGATCCGACGCACACCGCGGCCCGAGGCAATCATCTTCGCCAACGACAACCTCGCCGCCGGCGCCCTGCTGGCCGGGCAGCGTGCCGGGCTGCGCCTGCCGGAGGACATGGCGGTAATGGGTTTTGGCGACTATGCGTTCGCCGAAATGCTGCTGCCCAGCCTCACCACCTTGCGGCCACCGTCACGGCAGATCGGCGAAGTGGCGGCGCTGCGGGTGCTGCAGCACCTGGGGGTGGTGGCGTGCGAGGGTGAGGTGCAGCGCTTGAACCTGCTGGGGTGCGAGCTGGTGGAGCGTGAAAGCGCGTGAGTAGCCTGATGGTTGATGGCGCGCTGAGCCCATCGCGGGGCAAGCCTGCTCCCACGCGATACCCGATCAGGGGCGCGAAGCCACACCTGCCCCGCGCACCCGTCTGAATACCATCACCACCAGCACCAGGTTCACCAGCGCCAACCCGATCAGGCTGTACAGCACCCCATACGCCCCCAGGTGTTCGAACAGGTAACCACCCACCAGCGGCGTCAACGCCTGCCCGATCAGCGACGGCCGCGACATGCGCCCCATCAGCAGCACGTACTGCGCCGGCGGCAGCATGGCCAGCGGCAACAAGCCGCGCACGATGGCACGCAGGCCATTGCCACAACCAAAAATCAACAGGCCCACCGCCGTGGCCATGGGCGCGAAGGTCACCAGCAGCAAGCCCACCAGCACCAGGCTGGTCCAGGCTAGCGCGGTCCAGATCGGGTGGCGCTGGCCCACCAGTATCTGCAGCACCCGCGAAGCCACCTGGCTGGGCCCGAGCATCGCGGCCAGGCCAATGGCTGCCGTCAGCGAATGGCCCATGCCCTGCAGCACCGACACCAGTTGTACGGCAATGGCAGTCATGATGATTGCGCCAATGGCAAAAATGCTGGTCAGCAACAGGTACAGGCGCCGGTCGATGCCTACGCCCTCCTCGCCCTTGGCACTTTTGCGCCCGGCCACCTGGCCACCCGGCGGCAGCACCTTCCAGTACAGCGGCGCCACCACCAGCAACAGCACCACCGCATACAGCACGCAGGCCTGGCGCCAGCCCAGTTGCTCGATCAACAGCGCCACGGTGGGCCAGGACAGCGTCGAGGCAAAGCCTGCAATCAGCGTTACCCCGGTGATCGCCCGGCCGGCCCCCTCGGCGTACAGCGCACCAAGCGTGGCGAACAATGCTTCGTACAGCCCCATGGCCATGCCAACGCCAATCACCGCCCAGGCCACCAGAAACCAACCAAGGCTGTGGCTGGCCGCCATCAGCACCAGCCCCAACGCCACCACCGCGCCGCTGGCGGCCAGTTGCGGGCGGCCGCCGTAGCGGGCAATCAGGCGGCTCGACAGCGGTGCCAACAAGGCAGCGACCATCAGGCTCAGGGACAGCGCGCCATACACCCACTGGCTGGGCCAGCCAGTGTCGCGGCTGATGGGCGCGGCCATGACCGCCATAAGGAAGAACGAGCCGCCCCAGACCAGGATTTGCAAAACGCCGAGCCAGACGATGGCCAGGTTGGAGGGGAAGCGAGCAGCGGAGGAAGTCACAGCATTGCCTTGTGTTGAAACAGAAAAAGCCGCTACCGGGAGCGATACGTGGGAGCGGGCTTGCCCCGCGATGGGGTGTGAGCCGATGGGCCCCTCACAGCATACCTGCGCGGGTCACGCAGTGGGTGAGCAAGTCAGGCGTGAGCGCTGTCTTTGCCCTTGAGGGCGGCCACATCCACGCCGCCGGCAGGCTCCAACTGCACCTGCGCCCGATGGCGCTGCAGCGCGCGCATGTAAAGGTGGCAGACCCCACTGCACAGGGTGGCCGGCAGTATCAGGTTCAGCACCGGTATGCACAGCAGCAACAGGTTGAACACCCCAAGAAACAGCGCCGCAACCCGCCCGTTGCGGGCGACGGCCAGTACTTCGACGCCCTGCGCATAAGGGCCGATGGCTGATGCAAGCATCAGCCTGACATGAACAAAGGGCAACGCCAGAAGGATCAGCAAGCTGTTGTAGACGGGGATGAACAGCGACAGCAATGTCCACCACGACAGCCCCAGCCATTTGGCCGGGTCGTAGCGGGCCGCACGCCAGGCCGACTCGCCGGGTTGCGGCAGGCGATCGCAAAGGCCCGGGTAAGCGCGTACCACCCGCCCGCGAACCGTGCGCAACAACCCCAGGTGCACCACCAGGCGCAGCCCGAGCACCACCATGGCCAGCAGTAGCACGAACATCAGCACCACGAAATACGCCCCCATGTACAACGCCAGTTGCACAATGCCCACCAGGCTGTTGAACAGCACGAACGGGTCGAAATACACCCCGGGCGTGACCGGAGCCGCCGGCACGAAGGCTAACTTGGCGACTCCCAACACCGCAAAAAAGGACACCTTCAGGCAAAACTCGGCGATGGCTGCAAAGTTTTCGTAGTAGAGGTACAGGCAGGCACAGGTCACCAGCAGGCACCAGCCGGCCGAGCGCAGCAGAAGGCCAGGGGCAAGGCTGTCGCGCAGGCCAAGCATGAAGCACAGCCCTGCTTCGCGCAGGCCGGCCAGCAAGGCTTGGTAAAAACGTTTGAGCAGGTTCATCGAAGTTCCTTTTCGGGTGAATGGAGGGAGCGTTGCCGATAGCGCTGCTACAGGTCGCGCAGGCTTTCGGTAATTTTCAGGAATTTCGGGATCACTTCTTCTGGGGGCGGGGTCAGGGTTTGCAGATCGTCGGTGCCTTTCGGGAAGGTTTCCATGTGCACCGCCAACAAGGGGCGCAATAGACCGCCCACGTTGGCGGTTGCAAACCAGGCGCGCTCTTCTTCGCCGGAGCTTGGGCGCGGGTCCAGGCGCCAGCCTTCGAGCACGGTCTTGCGCCCACCGAGGTCGATCGCCTGCAGGATGCTCGACTTCTTCCAGCGCTGGCGGTCGTAGCCGGGGTAGTAGTGGGTGTTGTAAGTACCCAAGGTGGGCTTGGTCTCATATTCAGGCGATGCATTGATAATGCTCAAGATCACGTTGGGCGTGCTATCAAAACGCAGGCTGCTCTTGATGCTGAAGGTGGGAAGACCGTCGTCATGGATGAAGCCGTAGGGCATGCATACCCCTGGGCCTTTGGGAATTTGATGGCTGTCTCGAGGTTCAAAGCGCGCCATCAGGTTCTTGACGTCCTGAAGCGAACTAGCCTCAGGTTTCGTAAAGGCAAAATAATAAACTCGGTTGTTTCTCCACAAAAAAGCCTCATAAGGCGATTGATTACCGAACACATAAGCATCAGGGAGGCCGATATCAAACTCACGGATACCAGCGCTCCCAAGATCATTCTGCAACTTTGCAACGTCCTCTTTGGCCCGTGCAATGGCTTTTCCGTGAGGCCCACCAGACAAAGTACTCAAGCGCTCCTGCTCGACTTTCAATCGACGACGCAGGTTTTCGACGTATGCCTCATGATCCAACAGCACCATTTGACGAGCATTTTCGAAGTGATCACGTGTTGTGACGATACTCACCTTGTATCGCAAACTTCCAGAGTACCTAACGTGACCTGAATTTCCTCCGACCCGCCTCGAGAACATGGGGAATCCTGGCCCATCTATACGAAAATTCTCAATATCGGAGGTTGCCCAGGAAACAGGTTCTGGAACATCAAAAACAGAACGCCCAATACACTCTTTCAGCTCACCATCCGCAGCATAGACGCAAGGAGAAAACACGATTAAAAACTGCAGCCACCTCATGAGTGATGACCCTTGTGCAACGGAGACTCTGACTGCGCCACCACGTCTCCCGCCCCCTGCTGCGATTGACGATTGGCGAGAATCGTCAAATTGAAACCCGAATTACTTTCCTCACCCTTTGTCCACTTCACGGGCAGTGCACATATAAAGCCAGTCACGCCCATCGGTGCATCTGGATCGCCTTTCAACCAAAAATTCTCCTGGTGAGGCGCGGGC
Source organism: Pseudomonas xanthosomatis (assembly GCF_019139835.1). Classification (NCBI taxonomy): domain Bacteria; kingdom Pseudomonadati; phylum Pseudomonadota; class Gammaproteobacteria; order Pseudomonadales; family Pseudomonadaceae; genus Pseudomonas; species Pseudomonas xanthosomatis. Next base: position 3,864,320 of record NZ_CP077075.1, read on the forward strand.
TCTTTTAGATAACCACCCAATTCCAGCTCCAAGGCATCTCGATACGTCCAGGTAGGCCAGATGGAGGCCGGAAAACCGTCGAGATACCTTTTTTCCGCCGCCTCACTCATCACTTGAACCTGGCTCCTGCTTTGCGGAATAAAATCAAACACCTTCTCGTAAGCCTCACTGTTAGCCCGTGCCCGTTCCTGTATCGCCCGCCACACATGCTCTGCCGCCGGCTGATCCAGGCAATCCGCCAGCTCGGTGAACGGCGCCACCGGCCCGCCCGGCGGCAAGTCGAGCCCGAAGTGTTTACGCCAGAGGTCCACGCGCAACTGATGCACCGCCTTGCCCACCGTATGCGGATACTTGCCGTCCAGTTTCGCCTTCACCGGTTGCGTGTCGCGAATGATCGCTGCCAGCTCCGAATCCCGCTGGCCGTTCAGGCTGCGGTCGTTGATGTTGGCGCTGCCCAGAATCGCCACGCGGTCGTCGGCGATCATCAACTTGCTGTGCACGTAGATCTGCTCGGTGACCACCCGGCCCTTCAGGTAGCCCCAGGTGCGCAGGTTGAGCAGCGTCAGGTAGCGGCTCCAATCTTGCTGCTCATACACCGGCTGGCCCTTGCCATTCGTGTGCTTGATGATCTTCTGTGCACATTCGCGGCTCTTCCCGCAATCCATGATTGCCTTGAGCGCCATATGCCGCTGGATGCGCTTGACCAGGCTCAGCTCACCGAACACCAGGCTCTGCATGGTCAGGTGAACCTGGTGCATCACGTTGGGCACATCGAGCTTGCCCTCGGGGTGAACAGGCAATACCAGGTACACGTGGAACGGCCGGTTTTCGTAGATCGCCCGGCCAATGCGGTCGGCCAGCGCGGCAGCAATGCTGTTCTCTAGCGGCTTTTCCTGCCCCAGCTTGTGGCTCAGCCAGCCTTGGGCATTCAGCGTCCACATGCCCTGCAGCGCCTCGGCGAACGCCATCCCCTCCTCGCCGTAGGCCTTGCAGATGGCCTGCAGTTCGACCCAGTCGATCAGCCCGTAGTCCTGGGCCTTCAGCGCCTCGCGCAGCTTCACCCGGGCGACGAAATCCTCACGCAGGGTGCCGGGGTCACGCAGGCTGGCCATCGGCCCGGACAGATCCTGCCCCTCGTTCAGCTCGCCCTGCGCACCAAAGGCGCTCTGGAAAAACTGGTTCTCGATGTACAGAAAATGCTGAGCACTGGAGATCACCTGCAGCATCGCGCTGTTGCAGTTGTCCTGCATGCCCTGGGCCCTGATCCCAGGCGGCAGCGGCAGGTGCACCTTGGCCAGGCTGCGGCCCTTGGCCTCCTGCGCGGCCATCGCCGCCGAGGCGCTGCGCAGCACCTGTACCTGCACCTGGCCATGGGCAATGGCGGGCGGGGTCGGCAATTGTTCGGGCTGGTCGATCCACACCGGCTCTGGCGCCGGCAGATCCAGTTGCAGGTGGCCGGCGAGGTCCAGATGGTACGGCATGCCGGCGTCCCGGGCCAGGCGGTTGAGCCATTCCATCAGGGCGATGACGGCGTCGGTCTTGTACAGCGTCGGGGTTTGCGCAAGATAAGCCTGCTGGCCGTTCCAACGGTCGATGAAGTTGCGCGACAGGTCGTACACCGAGGGCCCTTCGATACGGCTGTGCACGTCCTGCCAGGGCATGCGCGGCTGGTCGGCGGCCAGGGTACGGTGGTCGGGCGAGCCCAGCGGCTGCGGGTCGTGGGCCAGGTAACGGTAGGGCTCCTGGTGGCCGGCCACACGCTGCTGCAACAGGGTGTAGAGGTGCATCAGCAAGGCGCTGGCGGCTTCGCCGATACCGCTGAGCCACATGGCCTTGTCCGCAGGCATGGCATCGAAACCCTTGTCGCACACCAGCGCGACCATGCGCCCCAGGTCGGTGTTGGCCAGCCACTGGTTGATCAACAGGTGGCTTTGCAGGCGCAGGGCGATCGACAGGTCGCCCTGCGCCGCCTCGACCTGCTGCAACCAGGCCTCGGCCTGGCTTTTCAGCGGTTCGGCCAGCGGCAGCCGCTGCCAGTTGTGACGTATCAGTGCGGCGACCTGGCGGATCGCCGCATCGGTGAGGTATTGCTTGCCGGCCTCCAGCGGGTGGGTGATGGTGCCGATCAGCTCCTTGAAACTGCTACCGGCCTTGACCAGCCAGGCGATGGCCGGGTGCGCGGGGCTTTCGATCAGGTCACGCACCCAGGCGTGGGCATTCAACAACCGGTCGGCGCGCACCCGCACCGCAAGCCCGCTGGTACCGAGCGGGACCGGCACGCGCTGCGACAGGTCGAACACTGTCGCCAGCAACAGGCCGGCGCGGCTGACGTGCTTGTCCATGTCCATCCAGCCCAGGTGCGGGATGCACGGGTTGTAGGCATCGCGGCCACGCCGCGCGCTGGCGTCGAGGCTGAAGCGGTGGTCGTCGCAGCGGCCATAGGCCAGGTCGATGCCGCCGACATAGCCGACCTGGTTGTCGACCACCACGCTCTTCTGGTGGTGCGAGAACACCGCGCCCAGGCCCTTCATGTCGCTCTGCTGGATGGCCGGCAGGCAAAATGCCCGGGCGCGGCCCAGCCCCACATTCAGGTGGAACACCGCCAGCATGGTCTCGAAATCGTGGGTGCCCAGGCTGGGCATCGGGCTGAGCCAGGGCAGCACATACACCTTGAGCGCCGGCTTGCTTTTGAGCGCGGCGCGCAGGCATTGCCACAGGCTGCGCTTGCCGTCGAGCAGCACGTCATGGTTGACCTGCCAGCCGGTGATGAAGATCGACGCCTGCGCCTGGTCGATGGCCTCGGCCAGGTCCTGATAGTAGGCCTTTCCACTGGTGAAGAAGCGCACCCGATTGCCGCTGCGCACCGGGGCGAAGGTATTGGCACCGCGAATGAAGAAGTCCGGAGCGCTGACCGCTTTCAGCGGCCGGCCGTCGGCGCTGATGATCTGGGTGACTTCCTTGTGACGTACGCCGTTGTACGGGGGTGGGTTGCCAGACATGCTCAGGCCTCCCCGTCTTGCAATGTGCGATACAACTCGCCGGCTGCGCATGGGTCCTGGTCGACACGGGCATGGCAGGCCGCATCGGCCCGCGAGTGGCGCAGGCGGTCATGAAAGTCCAACGCGCACAGTGCGAGATGTTGCTGGTCTGGACTTGCCGGTTCGTCATGCAGCAGCAACGGGATGCACTGCCCCGGATAACACAGCCACAGGTTGGCACAGCTGGCAGCGCCCCCCAGGCGCAGGCGTTGCCCGGCATCCAGCTGCACCTGGCCGGCCTCGTCGCTCACGCCCTCGAGCAAGGGGGCGTCGTGCCCGTCCTGGAGGATCTGCCACGACGTGTCGGCGAGCGGGAAGCCGCTGTCGCCGGGCACATCGACCAGGCGAATCGCCAGCGAATAGGGTTGCAGCTCAGCCGGCACTGCATGGGGTGTCGGGCTGCCTGGGCTTGGCCTGGATCGCCCCGGGCCTGTCATGGGTACAGGCAACGGCAGCTGCGGGCTCAACACCGCCACCCCGCTGCCCAGCCCCGGTGTGCCACCGCTGTTGCAGCGCACCTGTGTCCCCGCCAGCAACACGCCTTGCCCATCGAGCCTGATAAAGCTGCCACCGGCATTTACCGTGAGCTCCTGAGCCGCCTCGATAACCAGATGCTGGCCGGCCTTGATGTGAATTTGCTGCCCCGCCTCGAGCAAGCGGGCATTGCCCACTTTCAGGTGCTGGCTATCACCGACCGTGAGGTGATCCGCTGCCTTGAGCTCAGTCTTGCGGTCGCCCAGGGTGGTGCGGTGCTCTTCGGCCTGGAACTGGCTGTAGCTGTTGGCTGTGACGCTGTCGTGGCGCTGCTTGCCGACATGTATCTTCTGGTCGCGGCCGATGTACTGCTCCCAATCCCGCTGGGCTTGCAGAAACACCTGCTCCTGCCCCGCCGTGTCGTCCACCCGCAGCTCGTTGAAGCCCCCGCCACCGGGGCTGCTGCGGGTCTTGAGCACCGTGCAGGCCTGCTGCGCGGGCAACGGGTAGGGTGTGGGGTGTTCGCCGTGGTACAGGCAGCCTGTCACCACCGGCTGGTCGGGGTCACCTTCAAGAAATTCGACCAGCACTTCCATGCCCACCCGCGGGATGGCCACACCACCGATGCGCTCGCCGGCCCAGCTGGATGAAACCCTTAGCCAGCAACTGCTGCTGTCGTCGCCCTGGCCTTCCCGGTCCCAGAAAAACTGCACCTTGACCCGGCCAAGGGCGTCGCAGTGAATCTCCTCGCCCGCAGGGCCCGTGACCACGGCGGTCTGGCAACCGAGCACCCGGGGTTTGCGGTGGCGCAGCGGCGGGCGATAGCAGGCATCCCAAGGGGCCGCGAAGAACGTGTTGCGATACCCCGGCTGGCTGGCGCCTGCGCCACCGGCTTCCTCCAGCACCTGGTGCTGACTGCCTTCGTGGCGTACTTCGGTGAGCAGCCACAGATCGTTCCATTCGGGCCTGGGGTGCCGGGCCAGGGTCAGGAAATGGCCGCTGGCCAAGCGGCTGACGTCGCTGCCGCCCTGGGCCAGGCGGTAGTCGGCGCGATGGCGCTCCAGGGCGCGCTGGCTGAGCTGCCTGCCGCGGGTACGGTCGGTGAAGCGGCCCGGGTAGTCGTAATCTTCGAGCAAGGGTTCAGCAGGTATTGCAGGCTGCAGGCTGGCCCCGGCCTCTAGCAGCAGGCGCGGGTGCTGGAAGTCGTAATCGCGCCGTGCCACACGGTTTGGCCGGGCTTCCAGGCGCGTCTCGAAGCTGTCGACCACCGCTTCGTCAGCCACCATGGCGCTGTGCTGCACATAGGCAACCGGCGCCTCGAGCCTGGGGAAAACGGCCTGATCGTCGGCAAACACCAGATAATGGCCCTGGCGGCTGTGCTCGAAGTGATAGTGGATACCCTCCTCCTCGCACAACCGCTGCAAGAAATGCAGGTCGCTCTCGCCGTACTGCACGCAATACTCACGCGCAGGGCTTGCAGTACAAAGGGCGAAGCGAAAGGCATCAGCCGTGACACCATGGTCCGCCAGCAGCACCTCGATGATCTGCGGCACGCTCTTGTGCTGAAAGATGCGCGGGTTACGGCGGTGAGCCAGGTAGCTCAGGTGAGGTACCAGTACGATGCGGTAGTGATGCAGGCGCTGGCCCGAATCGCCCTGTGCGGCCTGGTATACCTGGCCGTGGATACCATTACCCGCCTCGTCCAGCTGCAGGAATGCCTGCCTGTGCAGCAGCGCCTCCAGGTCGATAGTGGCGCATTCGCTGACCAACTCGACGACAAATCGGTAAGGCCGGCTGAGCGCCTCTTCCCCCTCGAATGACAGCACCTGCAGGTTGTTATCAAAACCTTCGATCGTGCAGCTGAAACGCCTGGGCTGGCTGGCAGGCAACATGGCCGGAACTCCCTGTTCGCTGAAAAGGCACGAACCCTAGCAGCCAAACCTGGGCAATTTTGTACCGCCCGCCAACTAAAGAAACCTCCTACAAACAGCTCGGAAACCGCCTGCTAAAAATCCTTCAGAATGTTTCAAACATCGCGCGCACGTTCGATAACCGCCCACAATCCCCTTTTCATGATTTGACGAAACTAACCGGATAGTACAAAACTCGAAGCATCCCAAAAACAACAAAGCGATACCCCGCCATGACACCCCGAATCCTCGTGCTCAACGGCCCGAACCTGAACCTGCTGGGCACCCGCGAACCGGCCCAGTACGGCCACGAAACCCTCGCCGACCTGGCCAGCCTGTGCGCCGACAGCGCCCGTGCGCTCAACCTCGAACTGGAATTTCGCCAGACCAACCACGAGGGCGAGCTGATCGAGTGGGTCCACGCCGCCCGTGGCCGCTGCCACGGCATCGTCATCAACCCCGCTGCCTGGACCCACACCTCGGTAGCCATCCGCGATGCGCTGGTGGCCGCCGAGTTGCCAGTGATCGAGGTGCACCTGTCCAACGTGCACAAGCGCGAGCCCTTCCGTCACCTGTCGTTCGTCTCCAGCATCGCCGTGGGCGTGATCTGCGGCCTGGGCAGCCAGGGCTATCGTATGGCGCTCAGCTGGTTCGGCGAGCACTTCAAGGAGCAGCAGGCATGAGCACCCCAGGCATCCTCGCCGGCCTGATCGGCCGCGGCATTCAGGCCTCGCGCACCCCGGCGCTGCACGAGCACGAAGGCGACGCCCAGGGGCTGCGCTACCTCTACCGGTTGATCGACGCCGACCCGCTGGGCCTGGACGACAGCGCCCTGCCCCAGTTGCTGGACGCTGCGCAGCACACCGGTTTCACCGGGCTGAACATCACCTTCCCGTTCAAGCAGGCGATCCTGCCGCTGCTCGATGAGCTGTCGGACGAGGCCCGCGGCATCGGCGCGGTGAACACCGTGGTGCTGCGCGACGGCAAGCGGGTCGGCCACAACACCGACTGCCTGGGCTTTGCCGAAGGTTTCCGGCGCGGCCTGCCGGGGGTCAACAAGGGCCTGGTGGTGCAGCTGGGCGCAGGCGGTGCCGGCTCGGCGGTGGCCCATGCGCTCTTGGCTGAAGGGGTCGAGCGGCTGGTGCTGTTCGAGGTGGACGCGGCCCGTGGCCAGGCCCTGGTGGACAACCTGGCGCAGCGTTTCGGCCCCGGCCGGGTGGTGCTTGGCAGCAGCCTGGCCAATGCCGTGGCCGAAGCCGACGGGCTGGTCAACACCACCCCGGTGGGCATGGCCAAGCTGCCGGGCATGCCGCTGCCGGCCGAGCTGCTGCATGCCCGGCTGTGGGTGGCAGAGATCATCTACTTCCCGCTGGAGACCGAGCTGCTGCGCCAGGCACGGGCACTGGGCTGCCGCACACTGGATGGCGGCACCATGGCGGTGTTCCAGGCGGTGAAGGCGTTCGAGCTGTTCAGCGGCCGCCCGGCCGATGCCGCGCGCATGCAGGCGCATTTCGCCAGCTTCGATTGAGTCACGCCCCCTGTAGGAGCCGGCTTGCCGGCTCCCACATAGATTGCGTAGCCTGCTCAGTTGAGCGCACCGATGAAGTTGGCAAGCTCCGCAGTCCGCGGCGCGGCGAACACCTCCCGCGGGTGCCCGATCTCGTGCACCTTGCCCTGGTGCATGAACACCAGCTTGTCACCCACCTCGCGGGCAAAGCGCATCTCATGGGTGACCATGATCAGCGTCATGCCCTCGCTGGCCAGCCCGCGCACCACTTGCAGCACCTCGTTGACCAGCTCCGGGTCCAGCGCCGAGGTGATCTCGTCGCACAACAGCACCTTGGGCGACATGGCCAGCGCCCGGGCAATCGCCACCCGCTGCTGCTGGCCGCCAGACAACTGGTCGGGGTAGGCGTCGAACTTGTCGCCCAGCCCCACCCGCGCCAGCATCTGCCCGGCCAGCTGGCGTGCCTCGGCCTTGCCGGCCTTCTTCACCACCTGCGGCGCCAGCATCACGTTCTCGCCCACGGTCAGGTGCGGGAACAGATTGAACTGCTGGAACACCATGCCCACCTTCTGGCGCAGCGCGCGCAGGTCGGCACGGGCGGCGTCGAGGTATTCACCGTCCACCTCGATCACCCCGTCACTGATCGACTCCAGGCCGTTCAGGGTGCGCAGGAGGGTGCTCTTGCCCGAGCCGCTGCGGCCGATGATGGCCACCACCTCGCCCTCCTCGATGCTCAGGTCGACGCCCTTGAGCACATGGTTGTCGCCGTAATACTTGTGCAGCGCAGACACTCTAAGCAGGGGCATGCAGCCTCCTTTCCAGGTAACGGGCGCTCAGCGAGAGCGGGTAGCAAAGGATGAAGTAACCCACGGCCACCAGGCCGTAGATCAAAAAGGGTTCGAAGGTGGCGTTGGCCAGCATGCCGCCGGTCTTGGTCAGCTCGGTGAAGCCGATGATCGAAGTCACCGCCGTGCCCTTGACCACTTGCACCGAAAAGCCCACGGTCGGCGCAATGGCGATGCGCAGGGCCTGGGGCAGGATCACATGGCGCAGTTGCTCCAGCCGGCTCATGGCCAGGCTGCCAGAAGCCTCCCACTGCCCGCGCGGGATCGACTCCACGCAACCGCGCCATATCTCGGCGAGGAAGGCGCTGCTGAACAGGGTCAGGGCAATGGCTGCGGCCATCCACGCCGACACGTCGATGCCAAACAGCGCGATGCCGAAAAACACCATGAACAACTGCATCAACAGCGGCGTGCCCTGGAACAGTTCGATATAGCCACGTGCAAGGCCGCGCAGCAGCGCGCTGTCGCTGATGCGCGCCACCAGCAGCAACAGCCCGGCAAGGCTGCCGCAGATGAACGCCACCAGCGACAACAGCAAGGTCCACTGCAACCCCACCAACAGGTTGCGCACGATATCCCACAGGGTGAAGTCCATTCAGCGTCTCCCCATCAACAGGCGCTGCCCAAGCCAGGCCAGCAACTGACGCACCACAATGGCCATCAGCAGGTATAAAAGCGTGGTCAGCAGGTAGGTTTCGAAGGCGCGAAAGTTACGGGACTGGATGAAGTTGGCGGCGAACGACAGCTCTTCGGTGGCGATCTGCGAACACACAGCCGACCCCAGCATGACGATCACGATCTGGCTCGACAGCGCCGGCCACACCTTGGCCAAGGCTGGCTGCAGCACCACGTGGCGGAACGCCTCGAAGCGGCTCATGGCCAGCGCGGCTGCGGCTTCCAGCTGGCCCTTGGGCACCGCCTGAATGCCCGCGCGGATGATCTCGGTGGAATACGCCCCCAGGTTGATCACCATCGCCAGCACCGCCGCCTGCCACTCGGTCAGGCGCACACCCAGGGCCGGCAGCCCGAAAAAGATGAAGAACAGCTGGACGATGAACGGGGTGTTGCGGATCAGCTCCACATACAGCCCGAACAGCGCATCGAACGGCCGCAGGCGCCAGGCACGGGTGACCGCGCCGAGCACGCCGATGGCGACCCCGAGCACGGTGCCGATCACCGTCAGTTGCACGGTGAACAGCGCCCCCTTGAGCAGCAGGTCGCCCTGTGCCAGCACCGGGGCGAAGTCGAATTGATAGGCCATCGGTCAGGCTCTCAAAGGTCGGCCGGCAGCGGCTGCTTCAGCCATTTCTCGGCGTTGCGGTTGAGGCTGCCATCGGCCTTGGCGGCGTCCAGGGTGGCGTTGACCTTTTCCAGCAGCGCCGGCTCCTGCTTGGCCAGGCCCACGTACACCGGCGAGTCCTTCAGCTTGACCTTCATCACCGGCACCTTGGCCGGGTTCTTCTCGGCGATGGCTGCCATCACCACGCTGCCGCTGGCAATCAGCTCGACCTGGCCGGACAGGTAGGCAGCGATGGTCGAGTTGTTGTCTTCGAAGCGCTTGATGATGGTGCCCTTGGGCGCGACGGCGGTCAGCTCCATGTCTTCGATGGCGCCGCGGGTGACGCTGATGGTCTTGCCGGCAATAGCGTCGATGCTGCCGATGGGCGCGTCGGCCGGGCCGAACACCGCCAGGTAGAACGGTGCATAGGGGCGCGAGAAGTCGATCACCGCGGCGCGCTCAGGGTTTTTGCCCAGGCTCGAGATCACCAGGTCAACCTTGCCGGTGGTCAGGAACGGGATGCGGTTGGTGCTGTTGACCGGGGTCAGCGCCAGCTTGACACCCAGGCGGTCGGCCAGCAGTTGCGCGGTGTCGATGTCCAAGCCGCGGGGTTTGAGGTCCGGGCCGACCGAACCGAACGGCGGGAAGTCCTGGGGCACGGCCACCTTGAGCACGCCACGGGCGGTGATGTCGGCCAATGCGTCGGCCTGGGCCGAAGGCAGTGCCAGGGCACCGCCGCAGAACAGGGTTGCCAGGAACAGGGTACGGAACGTTTTCATTCAAAGGCCTCGCGCAGCGATACAGGAAAGGGGCTGCGGTGCCAGTGCATGGGGCATGCCAGCCTGGGGCAAAAGCCCGTATGGCGCTGCCCAGAGCGCTTTTTTGTGGTCGTACTGGTCTGAACAGTTGCCCGGGCATGCCCTGCTTTCGCGCAAGGCCTCGCGGCGCTGCGCCACAACGAAGCAAGGCTTGCCAGGCCGCCCGTATTCACCGTAAAAGGGTGCCCATCGCCCTCAGACCGGTCCGCCCAGCATGCTTGCCAGCCCCGCCCGCCCCGTCCCGGAAATCGCCCTGCAGGCAATCCGCAAACTGATCGAGGAAGACGCCTACCAGCCCGGTGACGCCCTGCCTTCGCAGCGCGACCTGGCCGAGCGCCTGGGGGTCAGCCGCGCGTCGCTGCGCGAGGCGCTGTCGTCGCTCAGCGCCCTGGGGCTGGTGAGTGTGCAGCCGGGCAAGGGGGTGTTCGTGCAGTCACCGGCCCCTGCCAGCGCATTGTCCGGCGGCTTCGCCTGGCCCTATGCCGAACAGGTATCGGCGGCCGACACCTTTCAGTTGCGCTACGCGCTGGAAGGGTTTGCCGCCGGGCAAGCCGCACTGGCGCTGACCGCCGACGACCTGGACGAGCTGCAAGCCAATGTCGAGGCCATGGCCGTGGAACTGCGCGCCGGGCGTTTCGAGGCGGCCTCCCGGCTGGACTTCGCCTTTCACCAGAAGCTGCTGCAGGCCAGTGGCAACCGCGCCATGCTGCAGGTGATCACCGCCAGCCAGGACATTTTTCTGGAAAGCCAGAAGCTGCCCTTCATACGCCCCGAGCGGGCCATGGAAACCTGGCAGGAACACCGCAAGATCCTGCGCGCCCTCACCCGCCGCTCCCAGGCCGGTGCGCAGCGGGCGATGCAGGAGCATATCCGCAATGCGGCTGCGCGCACCGGGGTGGTGTTTGCCGGCTGACATACGCTGCATCCCTGTAGGAGATCACCCAGCCCTGCGGGCTACGCTGTCGCGCAGAGAACTGGTCTCGCAGATGCACCGCGCCCCCTGTGGGAAGCGGCCTTGTGTCGCGATGGGGCGCGAAGCGGCCCCAAGGTCCCAGCCTTATGCAAAATTGCCGGGGCTGCTGCGCAGCCCATCGCGACGCAAGGCCGCTTCCCACAGGTCCTTGCTAAATGTGCAGTTCTATGAGAGCCACCTCAGGCTGCTACGTGGCTCAGGTCCAGCAACAGAATCAACGCGGTCAAGGTCAGCAACGACCCCAAAGTGGACACCAGAATGGTCCGCGAAATCAGCCCCGCCTCGCGCTGGTAAAACTCCGCCAGCATGAACGGCCCGGTGCCGGTGGGCAGCGCCGCCAGCAGCACCGCGCTGGCCGCCCACATCGGCGGCAGCACGAATACCTTGAACGCCAGCACCCAGGTCACCAGCGGCTGGCCCACCAGCTTCACCAGCACCAGTGGCCAGGCACTCTCGCTGCCCTTCTCGGCCTTCTGCCCAAGAAACAGCCCCAAGGAGATCAACGCACACGGCGTGGTGGCCGCCGCCAGCAGGTCAAGAAAGCGCATCACCGGCTCCGCCAGCCCCAGCCCCGTGGCCGCCCAGGCCGCACCGGCCAACGGCGACAGCACCAGCGGGTGCTTGCCCAACGCCTTGAGCACCACCAGCACGGCCTTGCCCAGCTGGGTTTCCTCCTGCAGGCCGATCTCGATCAGCACCAGCGAGATGGCGAACAGCACGCACACCACCAGCAGTGATGCGATCAGCGCCGGCTGCAGCCCCACATGGCCGAACAGCAGCGCACACAGCGGGATGCCGATATAACCGGTGTTGGCGTAGCCGGCGCTGAGCCCGTCGATACTCGCCGCCACCAGCCCGTGCCCGCGGCGCAGGCGCCACGCCACGATGGCGACGAACATCAGCAGCATCCCGGCGCTGAAGGCGATGATGAAGCCCGGGTGCCAGATTTCCTGCCAGGTGGTGGTGGCGGTGACCTTGAACAGCAGCGCCGGCAGGCACAGCCACACCACCATCGCGTTGATCTCCGATGCGGCCTTTTCACCGAGCTTGTTGGTGCGCCGGCAAATGAAGCCGACCAGAATCAGGGCGAAGATCGGCAGGATGACGCTGAGGATGGTCAACATAAGCCGGCATCACACCTTGATGTAGCGCATCACCGCCTCGCAGATCACCTGCTTGTGGCGCTGCTTGACCTGCTCGTCGGCCAGGTCGATCTGGAAGATGTCGCCGAAGGTATGGCGGTTGGACACCCGGTAGAAGCAGAACGAGCTCATCAGCATGTGCAGGTCGATCACCTCGATGCCGGGGCGGAACACGCCCTGCTCGACGCCACGGGCGAGGATCTTGGCCAGCGCCTCGAGCACCATGCTGCTCATTTCGCGAATCACCGGCGACTGCTTGACGTATTCGCCGTAGTGGATGTTCTCGGTGCAGACGATACGTACGAAATCGACGTTGTTGGCGTGGTGATCGAAGGTGAACTCCACCAGGCGCTGAATGGCCATTTCCGGTGCCAGCGACTCCAGGTCCAGGCTGTGCTCGGTCTTGCGAATGTCACCGTACAGCTTGACCAGGCACTCGACGTAGAGCTGCTCCTTGCTGCCGAAGTAGTAGTAGATCATGCGTTTGGAGGTGGCGGTGCGCTCGGCGATGGCATCCACCCGGGCACCGGCCAGGCCCTGCTGGACAAACTCGGTGATGGCGGCCTGGAGGATGTTCTCGCGGGTCTTCTCCGGGTTGTTCTTGCGCGCCTTGCGCACGCCCTCGGCTTCAGGCTGGACTACCGAATCACTCATACCGACTCACAGGCTCGTTATAGGAATCCGCATGATTATCCGTGAGCCGGGCGGTGCAGGGAAGCGCGCTGTTGGTCGGGTGGTCAGGTTTGGCCCATCAGGCCCATCGCGGTGCAAGCCCGCTCCCACGCAGCCAGGGTTGTGGCGTGGGAGCGGGCTTGGACCGCGAAAGGGCCAATCACAACTTGCTCGAACGCCCCGCCCCGCTGCGCGCCTTGGCCATGGCCGCCAGGCGCACCGCCACGTTGGCCGCGCCGTAGCCGGCATACCCGCCCTTGCGCTGCAGGATCTCGAAGAAGAACCGCCCCTCGAACGGCTCGGTATAGACGTGGAACAGCTCGCCGCCCTGGGCATCGCGGTCATACAGCACGTTGTAGTACGCCAGCTCGCTCAAGAACTCGTCGTCAAAATCAAAGCGCGCCGCCAGGTCGTCGTAGTAGTTCAGCGGGATCTCCAGCAGCGGCACCCCGGCCTCCTTGGCCCGCGCCACTTCGCGGAAGATGTCCGCGCAATCGAAGGCGATGTGGTGCACACCCGAGCCGCGATAACTGTTCAGCGCATGGGCAATGGCGGTGTTGCGGTTCTCGGAGATGTTCAGCGGCACGCGCAAGGTGCCGCAGTGGCTGCGCAGGGCGCGGCTCTTGACCAGCCCATAGGGGTCGGGCAGCACCACCTCGTCGTCGGCGGTGAAGTCGAACACGCTCTTGTAGAACAACACCCAGCTGTCCAGCGCCTCGGCCGGCAGCGCAAGGGCCATGTGGTCGATGCGCTGCAGGCCGCCGCTGGCGGTGGCTGCACCGTCCAGGCGGAAGTCGGTGTCGTAGATGGTCTGGCCGCTGCCGTCGGGCTGCACCAGGTACAGCAGGCTGCCGTCCGGGGCGCGCACGGCCGGGATCTCCCGCTCATTGGGGCCGACCAGGCCACGGAACGGCTGGCCGCGATAGGCGGTGGCGCGTTGCAGCGCCGCCTGGCCGTCATTCACCCGCAGCGCTGTGGCGCACAGCGACGGGCCGTGGGCCTCGAAGAAGTTATGGGCAAAGGAATACGGCTCGGCATTGAGCACGATGTTGATATCGCCCTGGCGCAGCAGGCTTACCGCCTTGCTGCGGTGCGCGCCGGCCTCGGCGAAGCCCAGGCGCTTGAGCCAGGAGCCCAGGCGCGCGCCAACCGCCTCGTCAACCGCGAATTCAAGAAACTCGACGCCGTCGTAGCTGCTGGCCGGCGGCGGCGCGAACAACACGCCAGGCTGCACCTGGCGCGCCTCGCGCTCCAGTTGCAGGCGGGTCTTTTCTTCCAGATACAGCAGCGAACGCAGGCCGTCGGCGGCGTTCTGCCGCGGCGGCGCTGCGCGAAAACCGTCGTTGAAGATCTCCAGCGACAGCGGGCCTCGGTAACCGGTGGTCAGAATAGGCGCGAGGAAGCCCGCCAGGTCCATCTCGCCCTGCCCCGGGAAGCAGCGGAAATGCCGGCTCCATTCCAGCACGTCCATGGCCAGGATCGGCGCGTCGGCCATCTGCACGAAGAAAATCTTCTCGCCGGGGATATCGCGGATCGCCGCCGGGTCGCCCTTGAGTGAAAGGGTGTGGAAGCTGTCGAGAATTACCCCCAATGCCGTGTGGTCGGCCTGGCGCACCAGGTTCCACACCTGCTGGTAGGTATTGACATGGCGCCCCCAGGCCAGGGCTTCGTAGCCGATGCGCAAGCCGCGCTTGCCGGCGTGCTCGGCCAGCAGGCGCAGGTCGTCCACCAGCAGTTGTTCATCCCCCAGGGCATCAGGCTGCACGTTGCTGCACACCAGCACCAGGTCGGTGCCCAGCTCCTGCATCAGGTCGAACTTGCGCTCGGCGCGGTCGAGGTTCTTCTGCAGGCGGTCACGCCGGCAACCTTCGAAGTCGCGAAAGGGCTGGAACAGGGTGATGGCAATGCCGAGGTCGGCGCACATCTGGCGGATCTCGCGGGGGCTGCCTGCGTAGTACAGCAGGTCGTTCTCGAAGATCTCGACGCCGTCGAAGCCCGCGGCGGCGATGGCTTCGAGCTTCTCTGGCAGGGTGCCGCTGAGGGACACGGTGGCTATCGAACGCTGCATGGGGGGGAGTTCCTTGTTATTGGAGGGCCCTATCGCCGGCAAGCCGGCTCCTACAGGGGATGCGGTCTCGTGTAGGAGCCGGCTTGCCGGCGATGAGGCCCGCAAAACCGAACAACGCTTTCGAAACCTGGCACGATCGATTATTCGCAGGTAAAGTCGCACCCGCAATGCACTTTGTACGAAACAGTTAGTTTTTGTTCGATTACCGCACAAAACCCGTTTCGACGAATTGATTCACTCATCCCCGTGAACAACCATGATCACCAGACGCAGGGCCCACCACCCTTCTTGCTGCCACGCCGGTCGTTCGGCGGGTCCTGCGCCGCAAAGCCCAGCGTCACCACATAATAAGTTCAATAAAAACGGGTACCGACCTATGCACACCTTCCTCGCCCTGCGATCCGCATCGCCTCGTTCGTCTTCCGATCACAGCCTTGGTCTTGCTGCGCCGCGCAGTCGTTGCGCACGCTGACCCCCGGCCCCTGACAAGAACAACGGAGACAACATGGCCCACTCAAGTTCCCAAGCCAAGAAAGCCACCGCCAGCGGATGGATCGGCTCTGCCCTCGAGTACTACGACTTCTTCATCTACGCCCAGGCTGCGGCGCTTATCTTCCCGCAGATCTTCTTCCCCAACACCGATCCGAAAATGGCCATCATCGCGTCGCTGGCCACCTACGGCGTGGGTTACCTGGCGCGCCCGGTGGGCGCCTTCGTACTCGGCCACTGGGGCGACACCCGCGGGCGCAAGAACGTGCTGCTGCTGTGCATGTTCCTGATGGGCCTGTCGACCATGGCCGTGGGCCTGCTGCCCACCTACCACGACATCGGCCTGCTGGCCCCGGCACTGCTGGTGGTGCTGCGCCTGATCCAGGGCTTTGCGGTGGCCGGTGAAATCTCCGGGGCCAGCTCGATGATCATGGAGCACGCCCCGTTCGGCCGGCGCGGCTACTACGCAAGCTTCACCCTGCAGGGCGTGCAGGCCGGCCAGGTGATGGCGGCGGCGGTGTTCCTGCCCCTGGCTTACTTCATGCCCAGCGAGGCGTTCAACGAGTGGGGCTGGCGCATTCCGTTCCTGATGAGCGCGGTGGTGCTGATTGCCGGCTTCATCATCCGCAAAGAAGTGCACGAGACCCCGGCCTTCGTGCAGGAAGAAAAACAGGACAAGGTGGCCAAGTCGCCCATCGGCGAGGCCTTCCGCCACAGCGGCCGGCACATGGTGCTGGTGATGTTCATGGCCCTGATGAACGTGATCCCGGTGGTGGCGACCATCTTCGGCGCAGCCTACGCGGTGCAACCGGCCTACGGCATCGGCTTCGACAAGAGCGTGTACCTGTGGATCCCGGTGGTCGGCAACATCGTCGCGGTGCTAGTGATTCCCTTCGTCGGCAACCTGTCGGACAAGATCGGCCGCCGCCCGACCATGATCGCCGGCTGCCTGGGCTCGGGCCTGCTGGCGTTCGTCTACCTGTACGCCATCAGCATCCAGAACGTGCCGCTGGCCTTCACCGCCTCGATCGTCATGTGGGGCATGGTCTACCAGGGCTACAACGCGGTGTTCCCAAGCTTCTACCCCGAGCTGTTCCAGACGCGCTACCGGGTGTCGGCCATGGCCATCGCGCAGAACATCGGCACCATGCTCACCGCCATGCTGCCGGCGCTGTTCGCCGCCGTGGCGCCACCGGGTTCGGACAACATCCCGTGGGTGGTCGGTAGCCTGGCGTTCCTGATTACCTGCGTGTGTGCCTTTGCCGCGTACCTTGCGCCCGAGACCCACCGCCTGGCCATGGAGGACCTGGGCAACCCGCAGGCCAAGCCGATGGAGCAGGAAGCCTATGAGGCCAGCCGCCGGGACAGCATGAAGGTGGCAACACACTGAGATTGAGCGTGTTGGGGGCCATCGTGGCCCCCTTTGCTTGATATGTTGCCTGTTCAGACGCCATCGCCGGCAAGCCGGCTCTCATAGAACAAACTGCAACTCATTGATTTAGCAAGGACCTGTGGGAAGCGGCCTTGCCGGGGCGCCGTCCGGTCGAGATGGGCTGCGCAGCAGCCCCGGCAATTTTGCATAAGGCCGAGACCTTGGGGCCGCTTCGCGCCCCATCTCGACCGGACGGCGCCCCGGCAAGGCCGCTTCCCACAGAGATCGTGGCGCATCTGCGAGACTAGTTCTCTGCGCGACAGCGCAGCCCAAAGGGCTGGGTGATCTCCTACAGGCTCATGACGCCCTGTCACGCACATTCCTCCCACAACCCGTCTTACCCGTTACATCCCCTGCCCCCGCGCAATGCCATAGTCCGGCAAAAAACAACACGGGCTACCCACCATGTACAGAAACACCTCCACCCCTGCCGACGACAACGGCTGCGGCTGGTTCCACCTCAGCCCGCAACGTGCCCTGCGTCCTGCACACCGGGGGCGGAGCGAGGCCCGCTGGGTGGTACTGGGCGCCGGCTTCACCGGCCTTGCCGCCGCGCGGCAACTGGCCCTGCACCACCCCGACGACGAGGTGATCCTGGTCGAGGCCCAGCAAGTCGGCTTCGGCGCCTCGGGGCGCAACTCGGGCTTTGCCATCGACCTGCCCCACGACATCGGCGCCGCCGACTACATCGGTGACCTGCCCACCGCGCGCATGAATCTCAAGCTCAACCTGCGTGCCCAGGCCATCCTGCGCCAGCTGATCAGCCAGCACGGCATCGACTGCCAATTGCGCCCGGACGGCAAGTACCAGGCCGCCATCGAAGACAAGGGCCTGGCGGTGCTGGAGGCCTACCGCAGTGGCCTGGAGAAGCTCGACCAGCCCTACCAGATGATCGACACCCGCGATTTGCCCGAGCACTTCGGCACCGGTTTCTACCGCAAGGCGCTGTACACCCCCGGCACCCTGCTGCTGCAACCGGCAGCCCTGGCCAAGGGCCTGGCCGACAGCCTGCCGGCTAACGTGACCCTGCACGAAAATACGGTAATCACCGCCATCGACCAAGGCGCGCGGGTCACCCTCAAGCATGCCCACGGCGAGATCGTCGCCGATCAGTTGCTGCTGACCAACAACGCTTTTGCCAGCCACTTCGGTTTCCTCAGTGGCCGCCTGCTGCCGATCTTCACCTACGCCAGCATGACCCGCCCGCTGAGCGAAGAAGAGCAGGCGCGCCTGGGCGGCAAGGCCACCTGGGGCATCATCCCGGCCGACCCGTTCGGCAGCACCCTGCGCCGCACCCCGGACCAGCGCCTGCTGGTGCGCAACAGCTTCAGCTTCAACGCCAACGGCCAGGCCAGCCAGCGCCACCTGCAACGGGCCGCGCGCCAGCACCGCGAGTCGTTCGAACGGCGCTTCCCGATGCTTGCCGGCACGCCCTTCGACTACACCTGGGGCGGTTCGATGTGCCTGTCGCGCAACCACCTCTCGCACTTCGGCAGCCTGGCACCGAACATCCATGCGGCGCTGTGCTGCAACGGTCTGGGCATCACCCGCGGCACGGCCACCGGCACCCTGCTGGCCGACTGGCTGGCCGGCGAGCGTGACGAGCTGATCGACTTCTTGCTCGCCAGCGACGGCCCCAACCGCAACCCGCCAGAGCCGCTTTTGAGCCTGGGGGTCAACCTGAACCTTCAATGGGGCCAGCGCCGCGCTGGCCTGGAAAGCTAAGGAGGCGTCATGCACAGCCTGGGAATTTTGGGGGTCGGCGAGCTGACCGAAAAAGTCGTCATCGGCCTGCGCCGGGGCGGTTACGCCGGGGCGATTTTGCTCTCGCCACGCAATGCCGAACGCGCCCGGGCGCTGGCCAACGAACACGGTTGCCAGGTACTGGGCAGCAACCAGGCGGTGGTCGAGGCAGCCGAAACGCTGCTACTGGGCGTACGCCCCGCCGCGCTCGCCGAACTGGCCGCGCAGGTTCAGTTGCACCCCGGGCAGCGGTTGCTGTCATTGGTGGCCGGGGTGAGCCTGGAGCAACTGGCCAAGGCCTTCCCCGGCGCCCGGTGCGTGCGTGTGATGCTGTCCTATGCGGCGCAGTACAACCAGTCCACCGTGGTGGTGTGCCCCGCCGATGCGCTTACCGAACAGGCCTTGGGTTCACTGGGTGAGCTGGTGGTGGTGGCCGATGAAGCCGCCTTCGAGCTGGCCACCGTGGCGGCCTGCATGAACGGCTGGTTCTATTACCTGCTGCACGACCTGCAGCACTGGCTGAGTGACAAGGGCCTGCCCGCCGACCAGGCCCGTGCCTTGGTGCTGGGCAACCTGCAGGACTGCCTGGACAGCGCCCGGCGCCAACCCGGCAGCAGCCTGCAGGCGCTGGGGGACGCCATCGCCACCCCCGGCACCTTCACCGCCGATG
Organism: Pseudomonas xanthosomatis; assembly: GCF_019139835.1. Classification (NCBI taxonomy): domain Bacteria; kingdom Pseudomonadati; phylum Pseudomonadota; class Gammaproteobacteria; order Pseudomonadales; family Pseudomonadaceae; genus Pseudomonas; species Pseudomonas xanthosomatis. Next base: position 3,883,380 of record NZ_CP077075.1, read on the forward strand.
GGCTGGCGGTACTGATGCACCAACCGGTCAGTGCCACCTGGGGGGCGGCGTGCGAGGTGGTGCTGGATGGGTTGCTGACGCGGTCGCGGCTGGGGAATTGAGGCAGCAACGGCCTTGCTGAATAGCTAGAAACTGGCGCGATCCCTGTAGGAGCGGCCTTGTGCCGCGATGGGCTGCGCAGCAGTCCCGGCAATTTTGCAGGATGCAAAAATCGTGGGGCCGCTACGCGCCCCTTTCGCGGCACAAGGCCGCTCCTTCAGGGGCGAACCTCGGCGCGTCACCCAGTCACCACCTGATACGCCACCTGATGCGCCTCGGTCGGCAATGGCACCTCCCACTTGAACAGCATGCGGCGGATGTCGTCATTGCGCAGCGAGGTGTCGCGGCGCTGGTTGCGGCGCATGATCTCGGCTTCGGGGCGCTCCAGGTAGACCATCTGCACCTGGGCGTTGTAGCCGTACAGCAAATCCAGCGTGCGGCTGCGCATCTGCGCCGACAGGTGGGTGGAGTTCCACACGAACGGCCGCCGCTCACGCAGCAGCGCCTTGGCCCGGTCGATGGCGTAATGCGCGGCGGCGCCTTCGTTCTGCCCGTGGCGCAGGCCCAGGGCCTGGCGCGCATCGTCGAACGACACCACCGGCAGGTCCGGGTGGTACTTCGCCGTCCACGTGTCCTTGCCGCTGGCCGGCAACCCCGAGAGCATCACCACCTGCGAGCCTTCCGGTTGGTGCAGCGGATAGTCCGGGTGCACCCGGGCGCCGCGCAGGTACTGGATGCGCGTGTAGTCGTCGGCGTAGGCCCGCGGCCCGTGCAGGCAGCCTTCTTCGGCAGCCAGCTCGCGCCACAGCTCAATCGCCGTCAGCACCTCGGCCTTGCCGGTGTAATGACGGCCCTGCATGTCGGCCTCGGCCATGGCGCACAGCATCCACACCGGCAGCTCCCACGACAACTTGTGCAGCAAGAACTCCGCACTGCGCCCGCTGCGGTCGCCCTGCAGGGCGAAGAACGGCAACTGGTGCACGGCGATGATGCGGCACACCTGCTCGCGCAGCTCGAACGGCACCCCGGCGCGCCACAGCAGCAGCCGCGCATCCACCGCACCGCGGCGGGAATGGCCGGGCTGGCCGATGCGCCCGGTGTCGGGGTCGATCACCGTGGTGTCGGGCTTGGCGATGTCGTGCAGCAGTGCGGCGAAAAACAGCACGAAGCGCTGCTCGGCCGTGGCTTGCTGGTAGGCCGGCTGGGCCAGCAGCGCCTCGACCACCAGGCGGGTGTGGATCCACACATCACCCTCAGCGTGGTAGGTCGGGTCTTGCGGGGTGTCGGCCAGGCGCGCCAGGGCCGGGATGGCCGCCAGGCACGCGGCGGCGTCCATGTCGTGCCCGGGTTCGGGCACCAGTTGTAGCAATTGGCGAAATTCCATTTCGAAATACTCCTTCAGTAGCCACGGCGCGGGCCGTGCCAGTCCATGGACAGGCTCGGTGCATAAAGGTCGACGCCGTCGGCCAGTTGATTGGGGATGAACGGTTGGTTGGAGTGGTGCTGGTCGGCATCGAGGATCGCCTGGACGAAGTCCTGGCGAACCCACTTCAAGCGCCCGGTCACCTGCTGCGGCTCTTCAAGCTTCAGGTACAGGCCCTCCATGCGGCTCGAGCGGTCGCACTGGCGCCAGGCGCGGGCCAGGTCCAGGCCTTCGCGCTGCACCACCTGCTCGAATACCTCGCGCCAGCGTTCGGTCTTGGCCAACGAGTCGCCGACCAGCGCCATCAGTTCACTGTGGCGGCGCGGCGCAGGCCCCTCGTACAGCACCGGCACCGACAGCACCGGCCCGCCGTCGAGCAGGCGCCGGCGCGCGGCGGTGCTGAGAAACCGGCCAGTGGCGCGGTCCCACACGTCGAACTCGCAGAAGTAGTGCGGCAGGTGGTCGTAGAACACCGAGTGCTTCTTGTGCAGCCACTCGCCGTACAACACGAAGCGGTCTTCCAGGCGCTCGAGCAGCCAGTGCTCATGAGCCACGGCCCATTGCTTGAACAGGTTGAACTGGCGCTCACGGCCGCCGCCTGTGAGGTAGTGGCCGCGCGATTGCAGGCGCAGTTCGCCGCCTGCGCTGAAGCTGATGCCGGCGTTGGCGCCGTCGAGTTTTTCTTCCACCACCAGCCACTGGCCAGCCAGCGCGCTGTAGCGGACCTGGCCGGCGTCAGTGTCGCCATCCTGCAGGCGCGAGCCTTGCAGGTGGGGGGTACGGGGGTACTTGAGCAGTTCGAGGGTGTGCGAGTCGGCACGAAAATCCATGTTCATGGGTTTCTCCTTGGGAATAGGGAAAAACCGACGACAGGATCAGGCAGGCACAGCGATGAAGCGCTGCCGCGCACGGGCGCGGGCAGCCATCAGGCACGATGGACCGTCGTCGGTATCAGGCTTGTTGGCAGGCGCGGGGCACTGGCTTCACCACTTTGGAAAAGGTTGCTGGGGTTGAGGGCGCGCATTCAACAGCATTAGGGGTGGGTGGGTCAAGCTCGGGGCTCAGGTTCGGTGCTGAAGGCCTGCGCCGTTTCAGCTGGCCCTTGAGCACTCGCAACGGCGGCGCATAGAAGAACCCGAACGACACACTCCCCTTGCGCCCCTTCACCGCATGGTGCAGCTGGTGCGCCCGGTGCAGGCGCTTGAGGTAGCGGTTCACCGGCTTCGGCGCGCGTGGCCAGTGGCGGTGGAAAAAGCCGTCATGGGCCACCACGTAGGCCAGCCCATACCCCGCCACCCCGGCCCCCACCCACTGCAGCGGCGCATACCCGGCCTTGCCCAACGCCACCAGCCCGGCAGCGATCAGCGCCAGGGCCACCAGGTACAGGTCGTTGGTTTCAAGCACGCCCAGGTGCGGCTCATGGTGCGAGCGGTGCAGCCACCAGCCCCAGCCGTGCATCACGTACTTGTGGGCCAGGGTGCCGACGCCCTCCATGGCCACCAGGGTGGCGAACAGCACGGCGAGGTTGTACAGCATGCAAGGGTCCGGGTTCGAGGCGATAACGGGGGACAAGAGTAACATTGCCTCGCCAGGCGCAGGAAAGTTCGCCATGACGCAATTGTCATGATTTCACCCTTGACCCTGCCGGATACCGGGCGTAAGGTCCGCGTCGCAGTTTTACCCCCCCTTTCCTGCACAGGAGCACCCTGCATTGGACAGTAGCCCCAGTCGATTGCGACAGGCCCACACGGCGAGCTAGTCCGGCAGCGTTCCTGCCACTGTCTCGCCGCCCCCGGTAGACGGTGGTTCATTCACCTCCCCTGCTTCTGATCCATACGCCAATCGGCGCCATGGTTCGTGGCCCTGCGCAATCATCGTTTTTGTTTCGCGCCACCTGGCTGTGGCGCCCATGCGGGCCATTGCCCGCAGAACGAGGTTCGCTATGGATTGGAAAGTTTTTCTGCTGCGCGCAAGCGTGGCCCTGCTGCTCGGCGCACTGATCGGCGCCGAGCGCCAACTGCGCCAGCGCCTGACCGGCCTGCGCACCAACGCACTGGTGAGCACCGGCGCCTGCCTGTTCGTGCTGATGACCCAGGCCGTGCCGGGCATGCTGCCAGGTGATGCCTCGCGCATTGCTGCCTATGTGGTGTCGGGTATCGGTTTTCTCGGCGGTGGCGTGATCATGCGCGACGGCTTCAACGTGCGCGGCCTGAATACCGCCGCCACCCTGTGGTGCACCGCCGCAGTGGGCGTGCTGTGCGCCCTCGGCCTGCTGCTGGAGGCGGCGCTGGGCAGCCTGGTGGTGCTGTGCGCCAATATTCTGCTGCGCGACATCGCCCTGCGCCTGGACCGCCAGGAAGTGGTGCTGGCCAGCGAGGCCGAGCAACGCTTCGAGGTGCGTATCGTGTGCCGCGCCGAAGACGAGATCCAGGTGCGCAGCCTGATGCTGCACAGCCTCAGTGACCCAGGCCTGCGCCTGCAATCGCTGCACAGCGAGGACCTGGCCGACGCAACGCGCCTTGAGGTGCGCGCCGAACTGCTGGGTAGCGCACAGGCGCCCACCTCGCTTGAGCGCCTGGTCAGCCGGGTAAGCCTGGAAAAAGGCGTCAGCGCGGTACGCTGGCAATTGCTCGCGCAGCCCTTGGCTGCCGATTAGCCTTCAGCGCGCAGGTGCCGTTCGCGCAACTCCTGACGCTCCTTGGCTTCGATGCACAAGGTCGCCGTTGGCCGTAGCAACAGCCGGCGCAGGCCGATGGGCTCGCCGGTTTCCTCGCACCAGCCGTAGTCGCCACGGGCCAGGCGCTCCAGCGCCTGGTCGATCTTGTCCAGCAGCTTCTTCTCGCGCTCCAACGAGCGCAGTTGCCAGTGGCGCTCCTCTTCGGCGCTGCCGATATCGGCCGGGTCGCTGTGCACTTCGTGTTCGCGCAGGGCGCGGAACTCCTGGTCGATGCGGCTTTGCAGCTCGCCGCGCTGAACCAGCAGCAGGTTGCGAAAATACTGGCGTTGGGGTTCGTTCATGTAGGCGTCGGTGGGTTGGTCGAGCAGTTCGGCTTCGGTCATGGGAGTGAGTCCTGGTGAGGTATGACAAGGGCGGCGGCTAGCGCTCGAACATCAGCGGCAGGCCTTGGCAATGCGCTTGCAATTGGCCCTGGTGCCAGGCCAGCTGGCCGGACACCACGGTGCTGCGCACCACATGGTGGAAGGCCTGGTGCTGAAATGGCGTCCAGCCGCAACGGGCCAGGATCGGGTCATCAGCCACCGGGCGCGGTGCTGCCAGCCGCTCGACCAGCGCCAAATCGGCCCAATACCCCTCGCGCAGGAACCCGCGGTCACGAATGGCGAACAGCTCGGCCACCGCGTGGCTGGTCTTGTGCACCACCTGCGTCAGGCTCAGCGCCCCCTGGCTGACCAGTTCCAGCGCCGCCGGCAGCGCATGCTGCACCAGCGGCAGGCCAGAGGGCGCCTGGGCGTAACTGCGGCGTTTCTCCTCCAGCGTGTGCGGCGCATGGTCGGTGCCGATCACATCGACCCGGTCCTCGGCCAGCGCCCGGCGCAACGCCTCGCGGTCGCTGCCGGTCTTGATCGCCGGGTTGCACTTGATCAAGTGGCCAAGGCTTGCGTAGTCGCTGTCGTCGAACAGCAGGTGGTGCAGGCACACTTCGGCGGTAATGTGCTTGCCCGTCACCGGGCCGGGCTCGAACAATGCCAGCTCCCGCGCAGTGGTCAGGTGCAGCACATGCAGCCGCGTGCCAAATCGCCGGGCCAGCTCCACTGCCAGGCTGGAGGAGCGATAACAAGCCTCGGCATCGCGAATCAGCGGGTGCGCCGCCGGCGGGATGAACTCGCCATGGCGCTCACGCCAGGCGGCTTCGTTGGCCAGAATGCTCGGGGTGTGTTCGCAGTGGGCCAGCACGATGGTCGGGGCATAGACGAACAGCTTTTCCAGCACCTGCGGGTCGTCCACCAGCATGTCACCGGTGGAGGCGCCCATGAACACCTTGATACCGGCCACCTCGCGCGGGTCCAACGCGGCGATGGTGTCGAGGTTGTCGCGGCTGACGCCGAAGTGAAAGCCGTAGTTGGCCACTGAATGGCTGGCCGCCCGCCGTTGCTTGTCGGCCAGCGCCTCGCGGGTGAGCGTGGGCGGGTTGGTGTTGGGCATGTCCATGAAGCTGGTGATGCCCCCCGCCACCGCCGCCCGCGACTCGCTGGCGATGCTGCCCTTGTGCGCCGCGCCGGGCTCGCGAAAGTGCACCTGGTCATCGATCATCCCGGGCAGCAGGTAAGCGCCTGCGGCGTCGATCTCGCGCCGGGCCTGCGCGTGGTAAAGGCTTGCGCCAATACGCTCGATGCGGCCGTGGCGCACCAGCAGGTCGGCGTCGAACACCTGCCCCTCATTGACCAGCCGGGCGTTGCGAACGATCAGATCGTCCATGCTCAAAACTCGTTCTGCAGGGCTTTGTAGCCCTGCACCAGGTCGATGTTGGTGCGCGCCACATCCTCGGAAAACTCTGAAGCCGACACACTGACCGGCGGGTACTTGGCAAGGTCGGTGTGCGGGCCGATGTGCTCGGTGGGCGGCACGTAGAAGCGCGGCGGCAGGTCGCGGCCATCGACCACCGAGTTGTGCCGCACCACGCTGCCGTCGCCGACCTTGCAGTTGAACAGCACGCTGTTGAAGCCGATGAACACCCGGTCGCCTACCTCGCAAGGCCCATGCACGATGGAGCGATGGGCGATGGAGCTGTACTGGCCGATACGCACGGCAGCGCCGGACTTGGAATGAATCACCACACCATCCTGGATGTTCGAATTGGCGCCAATGACGATCGCCTGCATGTCGCCGCTGGCGTCTACCTCGTCGGCACGGATCACCGCGTAGGGGCCGACGAATACGTTGTCGTGGATGATCACCTTGCCGCAGATGATCGCGGTCGGGTCGATGTAGGCCGATATGGCGATTTGCGGGAGGTGGCCGGAGGGGTTCTTGCGGATCACGGTGGGGTGCCTTGCGGAAAGTGGGAATCCACAAATGTTACTTTATAACATTATTCTTGCAACCCCCCGCTTTCTGTACGAGATGGGCTGCGCAGCAGCCCCGGCAATTTTGCATGAAGCCGAGATCTTGGGGCCGCTTCGCGCCCCATCGCGACACGAGGCCGCTTCCCACAGGGACCGTGTTAAATCAATGAGTTGCAGTTTGTTCTATGAGATCCGGCTTGCCGGCGATAGGGCCGAACAGACAGCACAACACATTTGTTCCCACAGAGATCGCGTCAGCGTTTGAGGAGGTCGCAAACAGTTGCGCCCAGAGGGGCCGCATGGCTTTCAGGCCTGGCTTGGAACCTCCACACTCCCCGCCAGGCAATACCGGTCCCGCCCCTGGCGCTTGGCCTGGTACAGCGCGGCATCGGCGGCGGCCATCAGGTTTTCCGGCGTGAACGCTTCCAGCGTCGGCGAACCCACGGCAACCCCGGCGCTGGTCGAGACGATCCCCAGCGGGCTGCCACCATGCTCGATGGCCTGGCGGCGCAGCAGCGCCAGTATTTCCTGCACGATCTGGCTGGCCCCCTGGGCATCGGTGTCGGGCAACAGCAGCGTGAACTCCTCGCCACCATAACGCACCGCCAGATCGCCCGGGCGCTTGAGCGCCTGCTGCAGCAGCTCGGCAAAACGCCGCAGGCATTGGTCGCCAGCCGGGTGACCGTAACGGTCGTTGTAGGCCTTGAAGTAGTCCAGGTCGAGCATCACCAGCGCCAGCGAATACCCCTGCCGGCGCGCCCGGCGGATTTCCGGCTCCAGCACCGCATCCAGCCGGCGCCGGTTGCCCAGCCCGGTGAGGCTGTCGGTCAGGGCCAGGGCCTTGAGGGTCTGGTGGGCCTGGTGCAGCGCGCGCTCGATGGCGATACGCTCGCGCAACTGGCGCAGCACCACCCAGCCAAACGCCGCCAGGCCAATCAGCAGCAACACCAAAACCACCACCGACTTGATCATGTCGTGACGCCACGGCGCGATGATCGACTCGCGCGACAGACCCGCCTCCACCACCAGCGGGTAGCTGCCGAGCGCACGAAAGCCATACAGCCGCGGTGTGCCGTCGACCACCGCCACTGCCTCGGCGACCCCTTCGCTAGCGTATGGCAGGTACTTGCGGAAGATATCGCTGGCCTGCAGGCTGCGGCCGATCACCTGCTCTACGAACGGCCGGCGAACCAGAATGGTGCCGTCGCGCTTGGCCAGCACCAGGGCACCGCGCTCGTCGATCTTGAAGTCGCCGTAGTAGCGTACGAACCAGTCCACCTTGATGGTGCCCAGCAACACCCCGGCAAAGCGCCCGTCGGGGTAGTCCAGGCGCCGCGAGATGGGGATGATCAGATCGCCCGTGGAGCGGCTGCGTACCACCGAGCCGATGCGTACCTGGCGGTCGGTATGGGTGCGGTGGTAGATGAAGTAGTCGCGGTCGGCGTTGTTGGCGCCCGCTGGCACCGCGTCCTGGTCGGTGACCACCCAGCTGCCGTCGGGGGCGTAGACGAACAAACCGTGCAACTGCGGCATGATCCGCGCCTGCTGCTTGAGCAAGGCGTGCAGCCGTGGCCGGTCGATATGCTCGAAGCCGTCGCCCTCCAGGCGTTCGGCCAGCGCAGCGGTGATGGCGTCGACCTGGCGGATGGCGTCCTCGGCATGCTGGGCCGTGGCCCGGGCCAGGTTGGTCACGGCGTTTTCGGCGCTGCTGAAGGCCACCCGGTAGTCACGCCAGATACGCCAGCCCTCCACCAGCACGAAGGCCAGCATGACCACGGCCATGAACCCCAGCACCAGGCGGAACAGCGATACCGCGCGTTGCTCGCTGGTCAGGGCGAAAAGGCCGTCTTCAGGCTGTTTTCTGGCTGCACACATTGAAGTCCCTTGTCATCGAGTGTCTGCCGCCCATGACTATAGCCCAGCGCACCTGCGCGTGGCCTGGCCGGGGCTTGGGCGCGCGGATTGTAGAGGTGCACCCCGGGTGCGGCAATGGCCTGGCCGCAGGCTTTACGGCGATGCCTGTCAGTTAACGGAATCGGGCCGCCATGCGGCCCATCGCGGGCAAGCCCGCTCCCACAGGGGCGTGCAAGGCTTCAAGCTGGCGCTGTACCTGTGGGAGCGGGCTTGCCCGCGAAGGGCTGCAAAGCAGCCCCACTTGTAACGCCAGGGTACCTTTCGGCGCGCCCCGGGCAATCAGATCAAACCTTTGCCCCAGTACCGGGCTCAACCGTACGCGACACTGACGTCGCGCCACCTGCAAAGGAGTTCGCCATGAGCTGCAAAACCCTGTCACTGGCTGTTGCCCTGGCGCTCGGCACGGTACCGGCGGCGTTCGCCGCTTCCGATGATTTCGTCGACGCGGCGGTGGAAGGCGGCATCGCCGAAGTGGTCGCCGGCAAGCTCGCCCTGGAAAAGAGCCAGGCCGCCGATGTGCGCGCCTTCGCCGAGCTGATGGTCAAGGAACACACCGAGGTCAACCAGCAACTGATGGCCCTGGCCCAGCGCCTGGACATCGACATCCCCAACGAGGCGAGCCTCACCGACAAGGCGCGCAAGATGATCCTCGAAATGCGCGACGAGTCGTTCGACCGCGCCTACCTGAACAACCAGGTCGATGCCCACCAGAAGGCGGTCGAGCTGTTCAGGCGTGAGGGTGAGTCGTCCGACAAGCCCGAACTCAAGGCCTTTGCCAACGAAACCCTGCCCAACCTGGAGCAGCACCTGAACATGGCCAAGCAACTGCAGGCCAGCCACGGCAAGTAGGAGGTGTACCCCATGAGCGATAGCGCACTGCAAACCGAACTCTTGACCCGCCTGTTGCACGCCCACCCGCAAGGGCTGGGCAAGGAGATTCTCGACAACTACCGCGGCGAGAAAGCTGTGGCCGGGATGCTCAAGACCCTGCAGGAGCACGGGTTGATCCAAGACGGTAGCGTGAGTGTCGATGACAATCACCAACCGAGCGTGAGCTACCCGATCAAGCTGTCTTCTGCCGGGGTCGAGGCGGCACGCAAGGTCGACGGTTGAACCTGGCAAGGCACCTATCCAAACCCACGTCACCTCGCAGTTCTGCAAGGTGACGCCTGGAGTTCTGCTGGCGCAATCGCTCGACACTGCGGCCAGGGATTGTCTGGCGCACCTGGCGAAAGAGCCGGCCGTCTGAAAAGCCCCACGAACGCCGACGCAGCACGACGCTTCAATGAGCGCAGGGCTACGATCGAGGCTTTCTATCCGTTAACGCCGCCACAACCCTGCGGTCTGCCTGGGGAAGATCCATCATCACCGGCAGCTGCGGGCAAGCATTCGCGGCTGCATGGATGTCGGGCTCAGGGCATCAGCCATCGTTGCGCTTCTCCCGATCCCGGGGAGGCCGTGCCGGGCCTTGGGGGTCGACTTGAGGATCATCGAGGTCGGGCGAGTCCGGGTCGAAGCCCAGATCGTGCTTGCCGGTGGCGTGCTCGGACGAGTGCGGGCCTTTATCGGGCCGACTTTGGCCTGCGGGTGATGGCTTGGTCATGGGTGACTCCTTTCGAAGGTTGTCTACGAAAGAAAGCTGCCGAGGCGTAAAGTTTTATTGGATCGTCGAGCGACACCGGCTTGCCTGCGATGGGGCCGGTTCAGGCAATTCAGGAACTCAACCCAACGCCCCCGGCACATCCACATCGCGCAACACGCCACCGTCCTCGGTATCCAGCCACACCACGCGCTGCCTATGCCGTTGCAGCACCGACCGCGCCCCTTCATCACCACCCAACGCGGCCAGCTCATCCCAGAAATCCCGCCCGAACAACACCGGGTGGCCATTGTGCCCGGCATGGCGCGGCACCACGATGCGTGGCGCAGCTGCCTGGCTGGCCAACTCGCGCAACGTCTGCGGCAAGATCCAGGGCATGTCGCCCAGCACGATGGCCACTGCCGTGGCTTCGCTATCGGCCAGCGACGCAATGCCCGCCGCCAGGCTATGGCCCATGCCCAGCCCTGCATCCGGGCTTGGCACCACCCGGCACTGCGCCGGCAAGCCCAGCTGTGCAGCGCTCTCCCCGGCCCGCAACACCACCCGCACCTCATCGAACACGCCCAAAGCGCGCTCGACGCTGTGCTGCAACAGGCTGCGGCCATCGCCCAGCACGGCCCGGCGCTTGTCGGCGCCAAAGCGCGAGCCCTGCCCCGCCGCCAGCACCAGCGCGACGACCGTCACAGCGCCTCGCGGGCAATGCCGCTACGGGTACGCAGAATGTCGGCGAGCACCGCCAGGGCGATTTCCGCCGGGGTCTTGCTGCCCAGGTTCAGGCCGATGGGCGCGTGGATGCGCGCCATCTCGCCATCACTCAGCCCACCGATACGGCGCAGGCGTTCACGGCGTTTGTCGGAGGTGGCGCGTGAGCCCATCACCCCTATATAGAAAGCTTCGGTGCGTACCGCTTCGAGCATGGCCAGGTCATCGATTTTAGGGTCGTGGGTCAGCGCCACCACTGCAGTGTCGCGGTGGCAGCCGCCATTGGCGATGAACAGCGAGGGCAGTTCACGGCGAATTTCTACCCCGCCCAGCACGACGTTGTCCATCACCTCGTCCCGCGGGTCGCACAGCACCACCTCGAAACCCAGGCCCTTGCCAAACTCGGCGCAAAAATGCGCGACGCTGGAATAGCCCGCCAGCAGCAGGCGCTGGGCAGCGCCGATGCGCAGCCGCACCCGGCCCTCGCCCTGCTGCACCCGTGGCCCCTGGCTGTGGTCGTCGTGCAACAGCAACGCACCGCTGGCCAGATCGACCTCGCGCAGCAAGCGCCGGCGCCCCAGCAGCGCCGCCTCCAGTTGGGCCAGGTGCGCCTGGCTTGTGCAGTCGCCCGGCAGGTTCTCCACCAGCACATCGAGGATGCCCCCGCACGGCAGGCGGATATTGCCACGGCTGTCGCTGCCGTCACCGTAACGCACCACCGCCACGCGGCTGGCAAACTCACCGGCGGCGACGCGCTCGAGGAAATCTTCCTCGACGCAACCGCCGGACAACGAACCAACCCAGTGCCCGCTCTCGCTCACTGCCAGCAGCGAGCCCGGCGCCCGGGGCGCCGAGCCGTAGGTGCAAAGCACCGTGCACAGCCACACGCGCAAGCCATCGCGGGCCCACTGCCCCGCCTGTTGCACCACCTGCAGGTCGAGATGCTGCACGGTTCAGCCCGCCTTCAGCTGGGCCAGCTGCTGTTGGGTGAAGTCGCCCGGCAAACCGCCCCAGGCTTCGCGCAGGTAATTGACCATGTCGGTCAGCTGCTGGTCGTCGAGCTTGTCGGCAAAGCCCGGCATCGGTTGCATGCGCTCGAAGCCTGTGAACTGCTGCTCGCGAATGCCATCGACAATGGCCTTGACCAGGTTGCGCGAATCGCCCTGGCGCAGCACGGTGTTGCCCTGCATGGCCACGGCGATGTGCGGCTTGCCCTCGCCGTCCACGCCATGGCAGCCGGCGCATACGTTCAGGTACTGCTGGCGGCCACGCTTGGCGCTTTCGCCCAGTGTTTCTTGGGCCACCGCCTGCACCACCTTGGCCGCCGGCGGCTGGTCGCCCAGCAGGTAGGTGGCCATGGCCGACAGGTCGCTGTCCTCCAGGTGCTGGGTGCTGTGGTGCACCACCGGGTACATCTCGTTGAACATGCTGCCCTGGGCGCTCATGCCGTGCTTGAGGAAGGTGGCCAGGTCTGCCTGGTTCCAGCCGCGCTCGGCCAGGTCCTTGGCCAGCAGGCTGGGGGCGAGATACCCCATCAGCAGGCCGCCGCTCATGCGTTTGTCCTGCTCCAGGGCGCCGATGGGGTTGCGCGGGGTGTGGCATTCGCCGCAGTGGCCGAGCACCTCGACCATGTACTGGCCGCGCTTCCACGCCTCGCTGTTGCCCTTGCCCTCTTGCACCTGCACGCTTTTGCCGTACAGCAGGTTCCAACCCATCAGGCCGGTGCGCACGTTGAACGGGAAGCTCAGGCTGGTGACCGGGGCCGGCCGGTTGATCGGCGCCACGCTCATCAGGTAGGCGTGGATGGCATCGGAGTCCTCTCGCTTGATCAGGTGGTACGAGGTGTACGGCATTGCCGGGTACAGGTTGGCGCCGTCCTTGCGCTTGCCCTCGGTCAACGCCGCAAAGAACTCATCCTGGCTGTAGGTGCCGATACCGTGCTGCTTGTCCGGGGTGATGTTGGTGCCATAAATGGTGCCGAACGGCGAATGGATCGGCAGGCCGCCGGCATAGGGCGCGCCGCCTTCTGCCGTGTGGCAGGCCATGCAGTCGGCCGCACGGGCCAGGTACTCGCCGCGCTTGATCAAACCTTGATCAGCGGCTTGCACGCCGAGTGCGAACACAGCGCCCATGGCCAGGGCCAGGCTGCTCAGAACACGTGTCATGTTCAGCCCTCCTTGACCAGGCCAAGGTCACCCAACACATCGCGGGTGGCCTCGTAGTAGCGCACGTAGCCGGTGCAACGGCACACGTGGTGACCCAGGCTTGCCTCGATGGCGTCTTCCAGCTCGCTCTTTTTCAGCGGCTTGCGCTGGGCCTTTTCCACCAGCACCGTGGCGGCGTTGACAAAGCCCGGGGCGCAGTAGCTGCACTGGAAGGCGAACTTGTCGACGAACTTTTGCTGGATCGGGTTGAGAGATACCGGGTTACCGGCCTCGTCCAGCTTGGCGTGGCCCTCGATGGTGCGCACCTTCTTGCCTTCAAAATAGTGCGCGCCGGTGATGCAGGTGCGCACCTCCTCACTGGTGCCGTCGGGGTTGTCGACGATCACCACGCAGGCGTGGCAGATGCCCTGGCCGCAGCCCAGGCGGGAGCCGGTGAGGTTCTGGTATTCGTGCAGGTAGTCGAGCATCGCCAGGTCATCGGGGACCACTTCGGTGACGACAGGTTGACCGTTGAGGGTCAGTTGCAGCTTGCGGTCAGCCATTGAGGGCCTCCTTGACACGGGCGGGGGTGATGGGCAAATCGCGAACACGCTTGCCGATGGCATGGGCCACGGCGTTGCCGATGGCGCCGACCACCGGGATCATCACCACCTCGGCAATGCCCTTGGACGGGTCGGTGGGTGACAGCGGCGGCAGAATTTCCGACGTTTGCTTCCACACCGCCACATGCCTGGCCATCGGCAGGCGGTAGCGGTTGAAGTTCCAGTCGCCCTCCCCCGGGCCGCCTTCGTACAGCGGCATTTCTTCCAGCAGCGCATGGCCGATACCCATGGCAATGCCACCTTCGAGCTGGCCCTTGACCAGCTCGGGCACCAGCACCCGGCCGCATTCGACCCAGCTGTGGTGGTTGAGTACCTGCACCTCGCCGCTGCCCTTGTTCACCTTCACCTCGACGATGGTCGCCACCGGGCTGTAGTAGGTGACCATGGCGTTGTTCAACTGGGTGGCCGGGTACTCGGCGTTCTGCCGGTCCAGCAGGTGGAAGCCGGCGCTGCTCATCTGGACTTTCTTGGCGCTGACTGCGCCATCGCCGTATTTCACCGCCAGGGCGTCCAGCGGCAGGCGCTCGCGCACCCCGTCGATGACGAAATCGGCCTCGGCCCAGCTCCAGCGGTTAAAGCCATGCACGCTCGCGCCGGTGACCAGGCCCATTTCGTGGGCTTTTTTCGCAAGCGTTGCAAACGGGATCGGCGCCAGGCCGTTGCCGGTCAGCTCGCCGTTGACCCACACCGCGTTCTCGCGGCGCACCACCAGCGGGTTGGCCTGGCCGCCATACGGCCCCTGGCTCCACAGCGCCATGGCCGCCGGCCACAGGCCGTGGTTGAACAGCACCCGCGCAGCTTCACGGGTGGCGTGGCTGAAGTAGAACGCCGAGTTGGTCGCCGAGGACGGCGAAGCCAGCTTGCCGACCCAGCGCGGGTCGCGCAGCGCGGCGTCCTGCTCGGCCTGGCTGATCAGGTAGGGGTTGCCGCTGGTGCTCAGGGCAAGCTCCGGCCATTCGGTCTGGGCGGTCTGCACATGGTCGGCAACCCGGCCAAGGAAATCGCTGACCACCAGGGCCTGCGAAGTCGACATGCCGGTACCCAGCTCGGTGCCGATATGGCGCAGGGTAATCTGCCCGTCGGCGCTGAACTCGATGGCTGCCATCGGCGCCTCGGAGCCGGTGCCGAAGTCCTTCTGGGTGATGGCAAAGCCCACGCCGTACCAGTTGTCGTGGTCCTTGGCGTCCTCGGCGCGCTTGCGCGCATCGCGGTTTTTCCACCATTCATGCTCGGCGGCCTTGTCGAGGATCTCGTGCAGGCGCAGGGCACCGGCAGGCACCGCACCCTGGGTGTTCTTCATGCCCGACTTGAGCGCGTTCTTGCGCCGCAGCTCGATGGCATCGACGCCCAGGCGGCCCGCAATCTCATCCACCATCATTTCGGTGGCGGCCATGCTCTGCAGGGTGCCGTAGCCACGCATGGAGCCAGCCTCGACGCCGCGCGAGTGGTAGGCGGTCACCGACAGGTCGTTCTGCGGCATGTAGTAGATCGACTGCGCGGCAGTGGCGCCCACCGCCGCCACTGACGGGCTGTAGTTGATACGCCCGCCGCCATCGACGGTCATTTCGGCGCGGAAAATCTTGAAGCTCATGTCACGTTTGTCTACCGCCAGCTGGTAGCGGATATCGAACGGGTGGCGCTTGATGCCGCTCTGGAACTGCTCGTAGCGGTCGTTGGCCAGGCGAATCGGCACCCCGGCGCCGTACAGCGCAGCCACGGCGGCGTAGAACACGAAGATGTTGTTGTCCTTGGAGCCGTAACCGACGGTGTAGCCCGGGTGCATGTTCAGGTGTTTCAGGGCAAAGCGCGACGGCTTGATCATGTGCACGCACTCCTGCGCCACTTCGAACGGGCACTGGGTGGCCACGACGAAATGCAGGGTGCCGGTGGCCGGGTCGTACCAGCCGTTGCCGTTGTCCGGCTCAAGTGCCGCCGGCTCGATGGACGGGGTTTTGTAGCGCTCGTCGAACAGCAGCCAGTCTTCAGGCGGCGCCTTGAGCTGCTGGTCGATGTGCCGGGCGTAGAACATGCCCTGCTCGGTGAGGTTGCCGTGCTGCTTGGGTTCGGCGGTCCATACCGGCTTGCGGGCCAGGATGGTGGGGAACAGCATGGTGTTCTTCAGGCTTGAGTATTCGTCCTCGTCGAACGGCGTGTTGCCGCCCACCCGCACGAAACGGAAGCTCCCGTAAGGGTCGCGCTGGTACAGCGGGGCTTGTGAGCCGTAGCGGATCGCCTGGTCGTTGAACTGCAGCTTGGCCTTGGCCTTGCGGTAGCGCTCAAAATCGTTCCAGATCAGGATAGCCACCGGGTGGCCGATGAACATCGGCACCTGGCCGGGCGGGAGCAGCGGGTCTGGCGAGTGGGCTTCGGGCCAGGCGATGCCGTCCTTTTTCAGGTCGTCGGCAGTGACGATGCGGTCCGGCTGCAGGCCGGCGCCCAGCAGCGCGAGGTCAAAGCCTGCGTAGATGCGGTCGGCCTTGATGGCCTTGAGCAGCATGGCGTGGCCCTGCTGTTGCGGCCAGCCGGGCATGTCCTTGGCGCGGATATCGCGGGCGAACACCTTGTTGCCGCACACCTTCGACAGCGCGTCGTTACGAAAACGCGCCTGGCCGTCGTGCTTCATCCACTTCTGCGGCGAGGTGGTGACGCGGTTTTCCATCAGGGCGGCGAACGCCTGGCTGCCGAGCGGCGCCAGGGTCACGCCGACACCGGCCACCAACCCGCCTTGCAGGAACGAGCGCCGGGAAATATCACGGTTGGACATGGTTGATCCTCGGGGCAGTCAGGTGCTGCCCTTGTTTTTCTGATGCGTGTGGCTGCGCACTGTCAGCCTGAGGCCGCGCACGATCACAAAAACTGACCTTTAAGTCAAGATCAACATCTTGTTACACCGCCGGAAGTCAACCGGGCAACTTGTCGCGGGCTCAAACCCGAATGGCGCTCCTACAAAGCGACCGCGTTCCCCTTCAAACCAATTAAAGGCAATCTGCCATCAGTCATTGCGCTGTCATCTTTCTGTCGTATTTTTCAAAGACCACCCAGGGCCGGGGATACCAGCAGTGATCAGGCGTTCTCTCTCTTGCGCAGGGCTGCTGCCGCTGCTGCTGTCGATGTCGTGCGTACTCACCCTGACCTTTCTGTGGGGCCTGCACATCAACCAGAAGGCCGCCTCGCGTCAGGATGCGTTGTCGGCAAAAGCCGCCGAACACCTCAACCTTGCAAGCATCGTCGGGGAAAACCTGCGCCAGCTGGTGGACCGCGCCCAAGCCGTCGGGCGTGTCACCCAGGACGACATGAAACGCCTGCGCCGAGGCAACCTGAGCCTGGCCCGGCTGCTGGCCGAAGACCCGGTGTTCAAGCGCATGAGCCTGTACGACCACAACGGCCGGCTGCTCTCGTCCAGCCATAACGACGAACCCGAGCAACTGCCCCAGGCCTGGCTCGATCAGTTGAAAACCCATGTGTCGCACTACGGTTTCAAGGCCTTTCTGCCGCGCACCACGCCACCCGCCAACCCCTCTGCCCTGCCCAACTGGCGCCTGCCATTCCTGCTGCCGCTGACCGACCTGCCGGGCCGGGAGATCGACAACATCCTGGTGGTGCAACTGGATATCGGCTACCTGGCGGTGCTGTTCCAGCACATCGACCTGGGCAAGACCGGCCTGGTGCGCCTGCTCCAGGACGATGGCCAGGAGCGCCTGCGCATCGACACCAGCGGCGTGGTGGTGGCCGGTGAAACCCTGGTACCCGGCCTGCCGGGCACAGGGGACGACAGCGGCCAGCTCACCCAATACAGTCTCGAAGGCGCCTACCAGAGCCTGTACCGCCGGGTGCCCGAACGTGGTTTCAGCGTGGTGGTGAGCCAGCGCCACGACGAAATCCTCGCCCCCTCGGCGCTCACCGTCAGCCGGCAGTTGTGGCTGAACGTCGCCATGACCCTGCTGATTCTGGCCAGCCTCACCTGGGGCCTGCGCCTGCTGCACAAGCGCCAGGAGGCGTTCGGCGAGCTGGAGCGCGCCCAGCAGGTCAACCAGCAACTGATCGACCGCCTGGAAGACGAGCACCGGCGCAGCAGCCACGCCGCCGCCACCGACCACCTGAGCGGCCTGCACAACCGCCGCCAGTTCGTCGAGGTGGCCGCCCAGGCGCTGACCCAGCAACGCGGCAAGCGCCGGCTGATGGCGATCCTGTTCATCGACATGGACCGCTTCAAGTCGATCAACGATTCACTCGGGCACAAGGTCGGCGACCTGCTGCTGCAAGCCGTGGCCGGGCGCATCCAGCGCCTGCTCGAACCCGGCGACGAAGCCTCGCGCTTTGGTGGCGACGAGTTCGTGGTGCTGCTGGCAGGCACCCGCAGCGAAGAGCAGATAGACGCCTGGGTGCGGGCGCTGGTCGACAAGCTCTCGGCCACCTACGCCCTCGACGGCCAGGAGGTCAACACCAGCCCCAGCGTGGGCGTGAGCATCTGCCCGCGCGATGGCCAGGACATCGACACGCTGATCCGCTGCGCCGACGCCGCCATGTACTCGGCCAAGCAAGCCGGGCGTGCGCAGTACCGTTTCTTCGACCCGTCGCTGAACCTGTCCGACATCCAGGCCTTTACCCTCGAGCAGGCCTTCGGGAGCGCCCTGGCCGAGCGCCAGTTCGTACTCCACTACCAACCGCAGATTCGCCTGGACACCTTGCAGGTGCTGGGCTACGAAGCCCTGGTGCGCTGGCAGCACCCCGAATTCGGCCTGCTCTACCCCGACCGTTTCATCGGCATGGCCGAGCGCAGCGGTTTTATCGTCGACCTGGGCTGGGAGGTGCTGCGCCTGGCCTGCGAAGAACTGGCCCGCTGGGATGCCAGCGAGCAGGACGCGCGCCTGGCGGTGAACGTGTCGGCCCTGCAACTGCGCCAGCCAGACTTCAGCGACCGCCTGCTGGCCGAGCTTGAGTACTACGGCATCCGCGCCAGCCGCCTGGAGCTGGAAATCACCGAAACCACGGTGCTCGAGCCCGAGGGCACTGCGGTTGAGCACCTGTACCGCCTGCGCGCAGCCGGCATCGGCATCAGCCTGGACGACTTCGGCCGCGGCTATGCCGGCTTTGCCCACCTGCAATCGCTACCGCTGTCCAAGCTCAAAATCGACCGGGCGCTGATCGCCCCGCTGTCCAACAGCTACGACGACAGCCCCATCGTGTCCTCGACCATCATCCTGGCCAAGCGCCTGGGCCTTGAGGTGGTCGCCGAAGGCGTCGAGACCCGCGAGCAGGTGGTGTGCCTGAAGCTCGCTGGCTGCGACATCGCCCAGGGTTACCACTTCAGCCGGCCGCTGTCGCCGGCGCAGTTGCACGACTACCCGCCTTTCAACGGCACCGAGGAGAAGGCATGCGTGTACTGACAACACTGGGCGCCGTGGCACTGGCGCAACTGCTTGCCGGCTACACGCTGGCCAACTGCGCGCCCCACGCCCTGCGCCTGGCAGTGATCCCGATCAAAAGCGTCGAAGACATGACCCGCGAGCACCAGCCGCTGCTGGCGCGCCTGGGCAAGGCGGCCGGGGTGCCGGTGGAACTGGTGGTCAGCGGCTCCTACGAAAGCGTGGTGGATGCGATCGTTTCCGGCGGTGCCGACATCGCCCGGCTGGGCCCGGCGTCGTACATCCTCGCCCACCGCCGCGACCGGCGTATCGAGCCGTTTGCCACCTTCACCCTCGGCGGCGGCACCTACACGCTGGCCGGCAATCATTACCAGGCGCTGCTGCTGACCCGCTCTGGCGGCCCTGCCAGTACCAGCGCATTGCGCGGCACCCGGGTGGCACTCAGCGACCCGGCCAGCACCTCAGGCAGCCTGGTACCCAGCGTCGAATTTGCCGGCCTGGTGGGCACGCCGTTGCGGAGCTATTTCGGTTCGCTGGTGTATGCCGGCAACCATGACAAGGCCATGGAGGCGCTGCTCGAAAGCCGGGTAGATGCAGCCTTCGTCGCCAGCGAGCAGGCCGATGCCTACCTGGCGAGCCACAGCGTCGACCCCAAGCGCCTGCAGGTGCTGTGGCGTTCCGAGCCGATCTACTACGACCCCTATGTGTTCAGTGCCAGCCTGTGCCCGGCGCTGAAAAAGAAACTGCGCAAAGCCATGCTCGAAGACCCCAAGGCCCTGGCAGGGTTCGTCGCCTCCCAGGAAGCCACCGGGCTGGTGCCGGTGGGGCACAAGGAGTATGCGGGGCTGGAGAAAATGATGGAGGCGTCGCTGCAGCCTTGAGGCATTTTCCAAAAGCTGGCGCGGTCCCTGTAGGAGCGGCCTTGTGCCGCGATGGGGCGCGAAGCGGCCCCCACAATGTTGCATGATGCCGGAATCTTGGGCTGCTGCGCAGCCCATCGCGGCACAAGGCCGCTCCTACAGGGGCCGCGCCTGCATTCAGATGAGGCCCCTGGCAACCTGCCACAACCGCGCCACATCCGCCGCCCGCGCCTTCAGCAACCCCTCGGCCCCGGCGCACGCCTGTTCCAGGCTCATCGGCCCGCTGGCCAGGGCAAACGCAGCATCGATGCCATGGGCATACAACTGCTCGTAACCGGCCCCCAAGGTGCCGGCCAGCACCACCACCGGCACGCCGTGACGCTTGGCCACCCGCGCCACCCCCAACGGCGTCTTGCCGCGCAGGGTCTGGGCATCGAAGCGCCCTTCCCCGGTAATCACCAAGTCCGCGCCCTGTACCAGCGCATCCAGCCCGGCCAGCTCAGCCACCACCTCAACGCCAGGGCGGAACCGCGCGCCCATGAACGCCTTGGCCGCAAAGCCCATGCCACCGGCCGCACCGCTGCCCGGCTCGTCACGTACATCCTTGCCCAGCAGTTGCGCGCAGTGGTCGGCAAAATGGCCCAGGGCCTGGTCCAGCAGTTGCACCTGCTCGGGGCTTGCCCCCTTCTGCGGGCCGAAGATCGCCGAGGCGCCGTTAGGGCCGCACAACGGGTTGTCGACATCGGCCGCCACCTCCACCTGCACCTCGGCCAGGCGCGGGTCGAGGTCGCTGGCATCGATGCGCGCCAGTTGCGCCAGCGCCAGGCCACCCTCTGCCAGCGGCTGCCCGGCGGCATCCAACAGACGTAGGCCAAGGGCGCGCAGCATGCCGCTGCCACCGTCGTTGGTGGCACTGCCACCGATGGCCAGGACGATACGCCTGGCACCGGCCGCCAAAGCCGAGGCGATCAGCTCGCCAGTGCCCCAGGTGCTGCTGCGGCAGGCATCGCGCTGCTGGCTGGGCAGTAGTTGAATGCCGCTGGCCTGGGCCATCTCGATCACCGCCGTGCGGCTGTCGGCCAGCCAGCCCCAGCTGGCCTCGACGCTTGCGCCCAACGGGCCGCGCACGGCCTGCCGGCGCTGCTCGCCGTGGCTGGCCGCGACGATCGCCTCCATGGTGCCCTCGCCACCGTCGGCCATGGGGCACTGCACCCGCTCGGCATCAGGCCACACCTCGGCCAGGCCGTCGGCAATGGCACGGGCGACGCCGGCGGCGTCGAGGCTGTCCTTGAACGAGTCGGGGGCAATGACGATTTTCATGGGGGGATTCTCCTGTCTTGTACCGCGCATGCTGACAGTTGCGTGACAGGCCGGCCTCGGTCGAATGCACAAAAACCGGGGCCGGTTGTTTGGGCGGATGCAGGGCGGCCTGGCGTCTTACCCCGACCATGCAGCACTACGCCCATGCCTTCCACTTGCTGGCTGTGAAGATCCCTCCAAGCAGAAATGGCTATGAGGCAACTGGCATTATTGTCAGTTGTTGCCATGCGCGGACGTGATTACGGTGAATCACAGGTACAAGTAAGGAGTGTTTGAATGAACAGTATCAAAAGAGCCGGCCACCTCGACCCAGCCTATGGCAATAACGGGATTGCGCCTGTGCCGGCCAGGGGATTATCGCCAGACGTCCACACCCTGCAGGTCTTCCCTGCCGCTGCCCAGCCTGGGTTCGGCATGGCCTTCTACGGCTTCAACCCTGACGACCCAGCCAAGGAGAATGGGCTGTTCACGCGCGTGAATCAAAATGGCAGTTGGGACAGCAGTACCGGGCATGTTCCGGTGACGCCCCTCGCAACACCGGTGCCGTACTGGAACCATGAATATACGACGATGCTGCACTCCCCTCTTGATGGGGAAGAGCGTTTCTTGACGTCATCATTGATCATATATATCTGCGACAATGGTGACGTCAGTATCCATCTGGCAATAGGCAGTTATGACAAGGCCTTCCAGCCAACCAAAGGATTCGGTGAAAACGGTATCAGCCTGCCGCCTCCTTATTGGCCAGATCAACGAAGGTATTCGCCTGCATCGGCCGTTGCGCCTCAAACAAACAAGCGCCTTGACGCTCGGGCTGTGGACTACAGGGGTACACAGCTAGGGTTGAGTGCGGGGAAGGTGAAGGCGATCTTTGAAGGTGGTTTCGCAGGAGCGCAAGGCAGTGACAAACACACCTGGTGCCTGCAAATCGACCCAGCTACTGGCGAACCCGCCCCCGGGCTTGGAGCCAATGGTACCGAGAGCTTATTGGCACTACCCCTGCGAAACGGGCTCCGCATCGCTCCTTGTCGGGCCGCGTTCCTTGATGATGGTAGTTTCTTGCTGTTGGCGACCGCCGGCGACAAAGCGTACCTGCAGCGCTTCAAGCCAAACGCAACATTGGATAAATCATTTGCCGCAAATACAGGGTTCATTGAGTTACCGTACAGGTCAGGCAGGTTTGGCATGGCCGTTCGCGACAACTTGGTGGTCATCAGCAGTGCAGCCCGGCTCGGAGAAAACGCGCCCACTTACTTGTATGGCTTTACGCTAAGCGGCAAGCCTGTACCAGACTTTACTCGCATAATCTCGTTACCGTTGCCGGGCGCCCTGATGCTCGAACACGCCCAATTTGACAATCAAGGCCGGCTGGTACTTGCAGGCCGGAGGGTGTTCAAAGCCGATCACGACCCCTACCTGCATAGTGAAATGCGCGTGGCCCGATTGCTGAGCTCCGGTGAAACGGATCTGGGTTTCGGCGACGCCGGCTTCACCCCGGCAGATCCACTGCTCAGTGCCGCGAACGGGCTCTATGTCGATGACGACGGAATCAGTGTGCTGGCTGTCTTCCCCGTTTCGCTGACCGCCCCGTTCTACGAGGTCATTGCACGCTTCCAGTCTTGAGGGGCTCCAACGCTTGGCCTGTCACCAGAAAAGTCCCACCACCAAGCTGCGCCAGGCGCTGTAAGGTCAGCCCTGAATGATACCGCCAGGTGCTTGAGCCAAGGCGGATTGGCGTAAGTCAATCCACCGGCAGCAACTGCAACCCCAGGTACAGGCTTAGCATGCCCTCCATGCGCAGCGGGTCCACCTCGCCCACCTCGGCGATGCGTTCCAGCCGGTAGCGCAAGCTGTTGCGGTGAATCCCCAAGGTATCGGCACACGCCTGGCTCTGCCCGTCATGGGCGCACCAGGCGCGCAGCGTTGCCAACAGCTGGCCGCTGGCGTCCCTGGCACGGATGCGCAGCAAAGGCTCAAGCAGCTCATCCAGGGCGTCGTCGTTACGGTGGCGCCACAGCAACGCCGGCAGGCGATAACGGCCCAGGCTAAGCAGGCGCTCGCTGGGCAGCACCTCACGGCCATAGGCCAGCAAATCGCGCACCCGGCGGTAGCCACGGCGTAATTGTTCGAGGCTTTGCGCCGGGCTGCCCAAGGCCAGCCGTTCGACTTCCCAGCCGTGGCGCTGCAGGCGCTCGAACAGGCGCGTTTCGTCCACCGCAGCCACTGCCGGGCGGCACCACAGCAACGACTGGCGCGCCGGGCTCACGCACCAGCTGTCGGGGAAGCGGCTCATCAGCCAGGCCGACAGCGCCTCGGCCGGCGGCCCGGACTTCAGCTCGAACAGGCAAGGCACCCGCGGCAGGTTGGGTTTCAAACCCAGCTGCTGCGCTTCATCCACCAGCCGCGGCGACTCGCCCGAACCGCCCAGCAGCAACGCCAGCAGGTCATCACAGCGCTGGCGCCGCCACTGCTGCTCTACCTGCAGGTGGCGTTGGGCCAGCAGCATCTCGGCGGTCATGCGCACCAACTCGCCGTAGGTGCGCAACTGCTGCGGCTCGCCGGTCAGGCCCAGCACGCCGATCAGCCGGCCATCGAGCATCAGCGGCAAATTGACCCCGGGCTGCACGCCCTTCAGGCATTTGGCGGCCTCGCCGTCCAGCTCGACGATGCGCCCGTTGGCCAGCACCAGTTGCGCGCCTTCATGGCGGGTATTGATACGCTCGGCCTCGCCGCTGCCCAGGATCAGCCCCTGGCTGTCCATCACATTCACGTTGCAAGGCAAAATGGCCATCGCCCGGTCGACGATGTCCTGGGCCAGCGCGTGGTCCAGTTCGAACATGCAGGGTTCCTTAAGGTTTGGTCGCCGGCACAGCAGCTTTGAGCCCTGCCTGTGCAAAAGCACAAAGACAGCCGCGCTACACTCCCCGAGACTCGTCAAGGCGAGCGCCGGCTACAGGCGACGCGGCGACAACCATAACAAAAGAGACCCCGATCATGGCACACAGCCCCGCCCCTGACCAAGGCAACGACGTCACCCGCAACGCGCTGTACCGGCGCATCACCCTGCGGCTGATTCCGTTCATTTTCATCTGCTACCTGTTCAACTACCTGGACCGCGTCAACGTCGGCTTTGCCAAGTTGCAGATGCTCGACGCCCTGAAATTCAGCGAAACGGTGTACGGCCTCGGTGCCGGCATCTTCTTCATCGGCTACGTGCTGTGCGGCCTGCCCAGCAACCTGGCGCTCAACCGCTTCGGCCCGCGGCGCTGGATCGCGCTGATGATGATCGCCTGGGGCAGCCTGTCCACCTGCCTGCTGTTCGTCACCACCCCCACCGAGTTCTACACCCTGCGCCTGCTCACCGGCGCCGCCGAGGCCGGCTTCTTCCCAGGCGTTGTGCTGTACCTCTCGCGCTGGTTCCCGGCCGCGCGGCGTGGCCGCATCATGGCCCTGTTCATGTCGGCGATCCCGGTTTCCGGCCTGCTTGGCGGGCCGTTCTCGGGTTGGATTTTGCAGCACTTCGCCGCAGGCCAGGGCGGCCTTGCCGGCTGGCAGTGGATGTTCCTGATCCAGGGCCTGCCCACCGTCGCCCTTGGCGTGCTGGCCGTGGTGCTGCTCAGTGACAGCCACCAGAAGGCCGCCTGGCTGAGCCCGGCCGAGCGCCAGCTGATCGATGCCGACCTTGCCGCCGACGCCGCCGCCAAGCCCGCCACCAGTGGCGATGGCGTGCTCGCCGTGCTGACCAACCCGCTGATCTGGACCTTCGGTTTCGTCTACTTCTGCATCCAGAGCGGCGTGTATGCGATCAACTTCTGGCTGCCATCGATCATCAAGAACATGGGCTTCGACAACCCGCTGCTGATCGGCTGGCTCAGCGCCATCCCGTACCTGCTGGCCGGGGTGTTCATGATTCTGGTGGGCCGCTCGGCGGACCTTCGCAACGAACGCCGCTGGCATTTGGTAGTGCCGATGCTGATGGGCGCGCTGGGCCTGGTGATCGCGGTGAACTTCGCCGGCCAGCCAGCCATTGCCATCCTCGGCCTGTCCATTGCCACCATGGGCGCCCTCACCGGCCTGCCGATGTTCTGGCCAATGCCGACCGCCCTGCTGAGCGCAGGCACCGCCGTGGCGGGCCTGGCGATCATCAACTCGGTAGGCCAGATGGCAGGCTTCCTCAGCCCGTACCTGGTCGGTTTCATCAAGGACCAGACCGGTTCCACCGATGCCGCGCTGTATGCGCTGGCGGTGTTGATCGTGGTCGGTAGCCTGGTGGCGCTGCGCGTCTCACGCGCCGGCAACCCCGCCCTGGCCCGCGCCAACTGACGCGTCCCCTGTAAGAGCCGGCTTGCCGGCGATAGGGCCCTGAACGCCAACACAAGGTATTGTGTCGGCTCTACAGGCCTCATCGCCGGCAAGCCGGCTCCTACAAGGACCGGCGCATGCTGATCGACGAAGAACTCACCCTTAAAAAGCTCGAAACCTTCCTCGCCTTCATGCGCACCGGCAACCTCGGCCGCGCCGCCGCAGAACTTGCCACCAGCGCCGTCAGCGTGCACCGCGCCATCCACTCCCTGGAAAGCGCCCTGCGCTGCCCCTTGTTCAAGCACGAAGGCCGCCAGCTGATCCCGCTGGAAAGCGCCTATGTGTTGGAGAAAAAGGCCCGCCAGCTGATCCAGGACGCCGAACAGATGGTGCGCCACACCCGCGAGGCCGCAGGCTTCTACGCCGAGCGCTTTCGCCTGGGCGCGCTGTACTCGCTCACCGTCAAGACCGTGCCCAAGCTGGTAATGGGCCTGAAGCTGCGGCGCAGCGAGCTGAACATCGACCTCACCCTGGGCTCGAACATCGACCTGCTGCACCGCCTGAAAAACCACGAACTGGACGCCATGCTGGTGTCGCTGGACGAAAGCGTCAGCGACCCGGCCTGCGAGCAGTTGGCGTTGTTCTCGGACGATATCTTCCTCGCCGTGCCCACCGACTCCCCCTTCGCCGAACAGGCCGAAGTGGACCTGGCGGACCTAGCCGACTCCACCTTCATCACCCTGACCCAGGGCTTTGCCACCCACCGCGACGGCGCGCGGGTGTTCCAGCAGGCCGGGTTCGAGCCCAAGGTGGCAATGCAGGTGAACGATATCTTCACCCTGCTGAGCATGGTCAGCTCGGGGGTGGGCTTTGCCCTGCTGCCGGGGCGCATCGCGGCGGTGTACGAGAACCGCGTGCGGTTGATTGCGCTGCAGCCGCGGTACCGGTTGCAGCAGCATATCGGCGTGGTGTTTTTGAAGGCGCGCGAGCGCGAGCCAAACCTGTTGGCGTTGTTGGCCGAGTGCAGGATGTATAGCCGGGAGGTTTGAAGACCTGGCAGTTTTGCCAGGGGCGGTTCACGGTGGGTATTCGTATGCTTCACCTTCGAAGGCAGTGCTTTGCAACGAGGGACACATGAACCAACAACGCTTTTTCTACTGTGCTGAACGACTGCATCTATACCTGGCGCACAATCGGGCTCTCGTGTGGTTGCGCAGCCCCACTGCGACATTGGCAGAACGGGATGATGGTGTTCATTTGCTGCTAACCGACACGCACGAATCGATCCTGGCCCGTCATGGCACACTGCCAATGCGCCCATTCGCCTATAACGCCTATGGTTTCGATAGAGCAACTGGGGAAGGACGGTTGGGCTTCAACGGTGAATATCGAGCAGCAACGATAAACAGCTATGTGTTAGGCCAGGGTTATCGTTTTTACAATACCGTCCTGATGCGATTCAACGCGCCTGACAGCTATAGCCCGTTTGGCGAGGGTGGTGTTAATGCCTACGCTTACTGCATGGCAGACCCAGTCAACTCAGTTGACCGAGATGGGCATATGCCAATTCGTTCCAGGACCCCCAGCCCCCCCGGACTCAGTTCCCGCCGCTCACCGCCTGCGGCTCGCAGGCCGCAACCGGACGCCCTCGGAGATGGGCATATGCCACAACGTTCCAGGTCCCCCAGCCCCCACAGCTTCCCCCCACCCAGCCCCCGAGGCTCGCCACCTGCGGAACGCAGGATGCAACCGGCCGCCCTCGGAGATGGGCATATGCCACACCGTTCCAGGCCCCCCAACCCGCGAAGCCTCACCGCACCCAGACCCGACAGCTCCGCCGTCGTACTAAGGCAGGGGCAGCTAACGCCAGTCAGTTCGTCTGCCAATGTTCGCTCGAGCCTGGAGAATCTGCTCGAGGCGGCTCGACAACACAGGCTAGAAAATCAATCACGTTTGCAGACACCCGACCAGACGCGGGACAACGTGCGCGGTTCAAGAAGCACTTCGCGCTGATCAATATCGACCGGGGCCCTGAAGGGCCCCGCTTCTCACCCCACCAACCCCCGCACACAGAAATACAGAATCGAAGGCCCCATCAAGCACCCCAGCCCGGTATGGAAGGTCGCGGTCAACGCACCATAAGGCACCAACCGCCGGTCCGTCGCCGCCAACCCCGCAGTCACTCCGGACACCGTCCCGGCCAAGCCGCCGAACACCATCGCCGAACGCGGGTTGTCCAGGGCCAGCAAGCGCGCCGACACCGGCGTAAAGACCATCACCAGAATCGCCTTGATCAACCCGGTGGCAATCGACAGCGCCATCACATCCGAACTCGCCCCCAGCGCCGCACCGGTCACCGGCCCGACGATATAGGTCACAGCCCCGGCACCGATGGTGGTCATGCTCACCGCATCGCGGTAACCAAACGCCCAGGCCACGCAGGCACCGACAATGAACGGCAGCACCGTGCCCAGCAGCAGCGCCACCGCACCGATCATGCCGGCCTTGCGCGCCTCGGTGGCCTGCACCTCGAAGGCCGTGGCAACGATGGCGAAGTCGCGCAGCATGGCACCGCCCATCAGGCCGATGCCGGAGAACAACGCCATGTCGGCCAGGCCCTTCTGCCCGCCGGTGAGCGTGCCGCCTACCCAGGCCAGCACCAGGCCGATGACGATGGCGATGGCCGAGCCGTGCACCCGGCCGAAGGTCAGGTACTTCGACAGCAGCACCGACAGCCACATGATCGCGCCCACCACCGCAAAAGCGGTGATCAGGCCGTTGTGCTCCAGGGCATTGTCAATGATCGGCCACATATCAGCGCCCTCCCGCAGGCACGGCCTGCGCTTTGGCCGGTGACGGGGCGTCCAGCGCCGGCAGGGGCTCGCCGCGGTGGCTGCGGCTGATCAGCGCGATGGTCAACCCGCACACCAGTACCGCGCCGACGGCGCCAAGCAGTGCCACCGGCCCGCCGTGCAAGGCAGTGACCACGTTCTGCTGGGCGGCCATGGCCACCACCACCGGGATGTACATGGCACCCCAAAAGCCCACGCCGAACTCGCACTCCTTGCTCATGCCGCCGTGGCGGTGCATGTACAGGCGTGCGCAGATCAGCAGGATCATGGCGATGCCCACCCCGCCCACATTGGATTTGACGCCCAGCAGCACGCCCAGGAAGTCGCCGACGATAACGCCGGCAAGCGTGCATACCGCCAGCAGAGCCACACCATAGATGATCATTGTTGTTGTCCTCAGCTTTTGTCGAAGTTGCTTGTTGTTGTTCTTCGAAACGCTTTGCTTGGTACCGCATGTACGAGGGTTGCAGGGGCCGTTGTGCCGCATGCCCTGGGGGTCAATGCCTGCGCTGCACCTCCCGACGCAGCAAGGCGTCCACTGTATCGGCCCGGGTGCTTTCCAGGGCCACTACCCTGCCCTGTTCCAGCACCGGGCGGGCCAGGCCGCTGAGCACGCTGCCCGGTGGCAGCTCCACTTGCAGGCGCACGCCGCGCTCGAAGGCGGTGCGCAGCAGCCCGCGCCAGTCCACCACCCGCGCCATGTTCCAGGCCAGGTCATCCTTCAACTGCACAGGGTCGAACACTGGCCGCGCGCGGGTGCCGCTCAGCCAGGTGATACGCGGCCGGCGCAGTTGCACCGGCTCGAAAGCGGCCGCAAGCTCCGCGGCGGCGCCATTGAGCAGCCTGCAATGGGACGGCACGCTGACCGCCAGCCTGCGGGCCACGCCCCGGCCCTGGGCACGGCGTGCAACCTCGGCCATGGCACTGTCGCTGCCGGCAATGACGATCTGGTTGTCGCTGTTCAAGTTGGCCACGAAGGCCTCGCCCGCCACCTCGGCCAGCAGTTGCTCGACACCCGCCAGGTCAAGGCCGCTCAAGGCGGTCATGCCATAACCTTGCGGGTAGGCGCGTTGCATCATTTCGCCGCGCAGGGCCACCAGGCGTACGGCATCGGCGAAGTCCAAAGCATCGGCCACCACCGCAGCCGGGTAGGCGCCGATGGACAAGCCCGCTACATAATCCGGCGCCGGGCTGCGTTGCAGCAGCCAGCGCGCCCAGGCCACACCTGCCAGCAGCAGGCACAGCTGCACGGCGCGGGTGCCCTGCAAGGCATCTGCTGTGTCCAAAGCCAGCACCGCCTCACCCAAGGTATCGCTGGCCTCCTCCAACAGGCATTCAGCGCCCGCCGGCAAGGCATGCAGCATGCCCGGCTGCTGCGCGCCCTGGCCCGGGAAGGCGAACAGGCTGCTCATGCTGCGCACTCCAAAGCCAACCACGGGTCGCTGACCAAGCGTGCTCCGCTGGCTGACTTGAGCAGTACCCGGTTAGCCGGGCCTGCCCATTCGCGCAGGGCGATGGCGCCGGCCGGGGTTTCCAGTTGCAGGTCGATACGGCATGGCGCGCAGTCGAGGATGTCCAACAAGTCCTTGGCGGCCCGGCGGGTGAAAGGGGTTGGGGTGCGCAGCAACAAGTCCAGGTCGCTGCCTGCGTGCAATACATCAAGGCCTGTGGCCAGGTGATAACCAACGCCTCCGGTGGGGCCCCAGTGCAGGCCGGTGGCGGCCAGTACCGGGGCGATCGATACCAGAGCGTCAATCGCCATCGCGGGGCAAGCCCGCTCCCACGCAGCAGTTGCACCATCAACGTAGGAGCGGGCTTGCCCCGCGATGAGGCTCTCCGGGCTTACCACATGGTCGATATCCACCTCCCGCATAAACCCGCCCCAACGCTGCGCCCGCCCATGCCCGCGCACCCCGACCGCCACCCAGCCATCACTGCACCGGGCACGGCGCACCACCACCGGCTGGCCGCCAGCCAGCACCTGCGCCGCCCACTGCGGCGCATCGTCAGCCAGCATCTGCGGGGTCATCCCCCACAGCAGGTCGTGGGCACGCGGGGCGCTCATCTCAGGCCTCCTGCCACTGGCTGCGCAGGCGCTCGCGCACCTGGCGCGAGGCCTGGCGATGCTCGCCCCCCAGGCGCGAGGCCAGGTCGGTGGACTGGCCGATATCGCGCACCGCATCGGCCAGGCAAGCCCGTACCGCCGCAATGTCCGCAGCCTCTGGCCGCTCGGCATTAGCCACGCTCAAGCGCTTCCACAGCAACCCCAGCGAGGCGTAGCTGTGCAGGTCATAGGCCATCGGCGGCACCTCGGCGGCCAGCGCCTCCAGCGCTTCGACACTGCGCAAGGTAATGCGCGCTGCGGCGGCCTTACCCATGGCATGCACCATCACGCCGCTGTCATCCAGCGCGATCAGGCGCTGCGCCTGGTAGCCATGGGCCAGAAACGCCCCGGACATGGCCTTGCCCACCAGCAGGCCGATCACCGGGTGCCCGGCTAAACGCGCCTGGGCATAGGCCTCGACAGCGCCGGCCAGGGCCTGGTGAATACCCAGCGCCTCCTCACGGCGGCCATAGGCCTGGCTGGGCACGTCGATCACCGCGACGATGGCGCGCTTTTCGCTATTGCGATCCGCTTCCACTGCCTCGCTTACTGCCTTGGCCAGACCCCAGCCTTCGAGCAGGCCGACTTCACCTGCGCGGGCCCTGGGGAACGGATTGTGCCCATCGGGCACCACGGCGATGAAGCGCGCCAGGCGGTTGTCCAGCTCACCATCAACCACCTGCAGCGAGGCCGGGTAACCCGCCAGCGGTTCACCGCCGGCCAGGCCCGGCAGCCAGTTCAAGGCACGGTTCATGAGGCATCTCCTTGGTAAAGGGCACGCACGGCGGCGCCATCCAGTTGCGCGATGTCCTCGCCCAAACTGCCGAAGCGCTCCAGGTAACGGGCGTATTGCCCGGCGCGGTTGGCCGAAGGCGCATCCAGCAACTGCAGCAGTTGCTGGCGAATGCTGTCGACATCGTCGGCCACATAGCCGTCCACCAGGCCGCTGGCATGGCGCTGTTCGCCCCCGGTCAGGCTCCAGATGAAGGGCCGGTCGCCGGCGTTGTATTCCTCGATGCCGGCCTCCTGCTCGATCACCTGCGGGCCATTGAGCCCCAGGCGCGCCTCGCGGGTAACCAGCAGGTGGCTGCACAGCCCGGCGGCGATGGACATGCCGCCAAAGCAGCCGACCGTGCCGGCAATCACCCCGATTACCGGCTGATAACCGCGCAGCTCGACAATAGCGGCCTGGATCTCGGCAATGGCCGCCAGCCCCAGGTTGGCCTCCTGCAGGCGCACGCCGCCGGTTTCCAGCAGCAGCACGGCGCAGGTGGGGATGCCGTTGCGGTTGTCCTCCACCGCCAGCTCCAGGGCGCCGGCGATCTTCGCCCCGCCCACCTCGCCCATGCTGCCGCCCTGAAAGCCGCCTTCGATAGCAGCCACCACGCAGGGCCGGCCAGCCAGGCGGCCCTTGGCAATGACCACGCCGTCATCGGCCTGGGGCACGATACCCTGGCGCGGCAGCCAAGGTGACATCAGGCGCTCGAACGGGCCGAGCAGTTCACGGAAAGTGCCGCTGTCCAGCAGCGCCCGGGCGCGCTGGCGGGCGCCCAGTTCGACGAAGCTGCGGTTGTGCAGCAGGCGGGCGGTATCAGTCATGGCCGATCTCCTCGAAGCCTTGTTCCAGGCGCAGGCGCACCACGCCCGGGGTGGCGCCGAAATCATGGATGTCGATGTTCAGCGCCGGCAGCGCGCGGCCGGCGAACAGGCGCTCGAACAACTGCGCCCAGCGGGCTTCGCTGCCGTTGACCGAGGTCACCACCTGAATCTGCAGGCTGCCCTGGGTGCCGGGCTCGATCAGCACTTCAAGGTCGCCGGAGCTGACGCAGCCCACCAAAGTGCGGCCGCGCCCGGGCGCTTGCGCAGGAAATTGAAAGTTCAGGGTTTGCATGTCACAGGCCTCCGGCCGCGTCGAGGAACAGGCAGGCGGCCAGCAGATCGGCGGCGCCGCCCGGTGAGGCATTCAGTTGCAGCAGCTGCGCATCGAGCCTTCGCAGTTGGCGGCGCCCGGCCAGGGTTGCGCTGCCGCCTTCGCCGAGCACGGCCCGGGCGCCCTGTTGCACGGCTTGCAGGCCTTCAGTACCGGCGCGCCAGAGCACACAGGTATCGCCCAGGGTGGCCATGATCGCCAGCAGCGCATCGAGCCGGGCATGGGGCTCGCTGCAGCCTGCGTCGCGGCTGCGGTGCAGTTGCACAAGGCCGTGGTCGATGACCGCCGGGAAGCCCAGCTGGGCTTGCTCGCGCGCACCGCCCATGCCGTGGCGCTGGCGTACCTGGCTGCCGTGGCTGTGCTGCGCCGGGCAGGCCGGGTCGTCGAGCAGCGCAATGCGCCCGGCGCGGCTGGCCAGAGCTCGGGCATCGGCGTGGCTGCCCAGGGCCCTGGCGGCCACCAGCAGGCCCAAGGCCCAGATGGCGCCGCGATGGGTGTTAACCCCGCCGGTGGTGGCGAGCATGGCGGCCTCGCCTTCGCGGCCGATGCGGCCCAGGTCGGCGCGCAAGGCCGGGGTGATCGCGCCATGCTGTTGCGCCGCTTGCGCCATGTGCTTGAAGCACGGCCACAGGGCCAGGGCCGAGGCGTGCATCAGGGCCAAGCTCATGTCGTGGTGGGCGCCGTTGCTGCGCCGGTCCACCAGGCCCGGTTTGGGCGACAGGTCGGCTTCGTCGAGCAGGGCCTCTACGGCAAGGTCGGCAAGGTGGTCGGCCAGGGCGACGGGGCTGGCCTGTATCGGCCCTTTCGCGGGCAAGCCCGCTCCCACAGGGACCGCATGAATTTCAAGCTCGGTGTCTTTAACAGGGATCACCAGGGCCTGCGGCACAGCGCCGTAACTGTGGGAGCGGGCTTGCCCGCGAAGAAGCTGATGCGGTTTCAAGTCATGGGCAGTCATTACCAGCTCCTGAACCGTGCAGGCGGGTTGTAGAGGCCGCCGGACCACTCCACCAGCTCGGCGATGCTGCGTGCGGCGAGCAGTTCGCGGCTGGCATCGGTGCGGCGAATGCCCAAGTCCTCGGGCAAGGCCACCAGGCCCTCGCGGCGCAGGCGCTGGGTGTCGGCAGGGTCATGGCGCAGGCCGATGGCGGTCACCCCGGCCACGGCGGCGATCATCTGCCGACGCTCTTCCAGGCTGCGCGCCTTGTACAGGTAGGCGATGCCTTCTTCGGTGAGCAGGTGGGTGACGTCGTCGCCGTAGATCATCACCGGGGCCAGGGGCATGCCGGCTTTTTTCGCCACCTCAACGGCATCCAGGGTGTCGACGAAGGTGGGCTTGCCGCCCTCCTGGTAGGTTTCGACCATCTGCACCACCAGCTTGCGGCCCCGCTCCAGCAAGGTGTCGGGCACGGTCATGTCGAGCCAGGCCGGGGTGGCATGGCGCCGGCCGCGCGGGTCGTGGCCCATGTTCGGCGCACCGCCAAAGCCTGCCAGGCGGCCACGGGTCACGGTGGAAGAATGGCCGTCGCCGTCTACCTGCAAGGTGGCGCCGATGAACAGGTCCACCGCGTACTGGCCGGCCAGCTGGCACATCATGCGGTTGGAGCGCAGCGAGCCGTCACGCCCGGTGAAGAACACATCCGGGCGCTGGGCGATGTAGTCCTCCATGCCAAGCTCGGTGCCGAAGCAATGCACGCTGTGCACCCAGCCGGTTTCGATGGCCGGTATCAGGGTGGGGTGCGGGTTCAGCGTCCAGTTGCGGCAGATCTTGCCCTTCAGGCCCAGCGACTCGCCGTAGGTGGGCAGAATCAGCTCGATGGCGGCGGTGTTGAAGCCGATGCCATGGTTCAGCGACTGCACCTGGTGCTTTTCGTAGATGCCGCGGATCGCCATCATCGCCATCAGCACGTGCACCGGCTTGATGTGGCGCGGGTCGCGGGTGAACAGCGGTTCGATGTAGAACGGCTGGTCGGCAACCACCACGAAGTCCACCCAGGACGCCGGAATGTCCACCCGCGGCAGGTCGTCCACCCGCTCCACCAGCTGGTTCACCTGGGCGATGACGATGCCGTCGCTGAACGCCGCCGGCTCCACCAGCGCCGGGGTGTCCTCGGTGCTGGGGCCGGTGTACAGGTTGCCGTCGCGGTCGGCCATGAAGCCGGCCACCAAGGTGACGTTGGGGATCAGGTCCACCAGCAGGCGCGAATACAACTCGATGTAGGTGTGGATGGCGCCCACTTCCAGCAGGCCGTCTTCGAGCAACTGGCCGATGCGCAGGCTCTGCGGCCCGGCAAAGCTGAAGTCGAGCTTGCGGGCAATGCCACGTTCAAACAGGTCCAGGTGCTCGGCGCGGCTGACGCTGGGCAGGATCATGTGCAGGTCATGCAGGCGCGCCGGGTCGGCCTTGGCCAGCGAACGGGAGAGAAAATCGGCCTGCTTCTGGTTGTTGCCCTCCAGCACCACCCGGTCGCCAGGGGCCAGCAGCAGCTCCAGCGCCTCGACGATGCGCTCGGTGGGCAGCACCACGCCATCGGCCAGGTGGCTCACGCGCTCAAGGCGGCGCTGTTTCTCGGCACGCCGGCGCGACCATTGCGGCGGTGGATTCTTCATTGTTGTCATTGGGTGACTCCACGGGTTCGCTGTCGTGGAATCACCTTAGGGCGCAGGCAAGTGCTGCATCAATCAAGCAGACCGTCGATTCATTACGCTAAGGTTAACGATGACCAAGCGGTCAGGCTGTCTAATTGGTGGAATTGCCACTATTATGCCACTACGCGTTTCATTCAACGGTCACTCAATCGTTGTACTAGGATTCGAAGCGCTTTCGCGCCGCTACAGGACAGGCAGCGCCAACCTCAACTGACTCACGGACGACACCATGCCCCCACACCTGCCCTTTCCCCAGATCGGCAAAGCCATCGCCAGCACCGGCAGCCAGCAGTTCCCGCGCCGGCTGCACGACCTGATCCGCACCCAGCTGACGGTCGATGCCACGCATATCCGCCAGTCGCGCATTGCCTCTGGCGAAGGCGAAGCACCACTGTTGTGCGAAACCGTGCTGTCGCACCCGGCCATCACCCTGGGCGACCCGGCGCGCCTGCAAATGGCCCGCAGCAACAATGGCTACCACTACCAGATCACCGTGCTGCGCGCCGCCCAGGGCGATGCCTTCACCTTGTCCGAACGGCACTTGCTCGAGGACATCTCGCCGCTGCTGCTACCGATGCTGGAGAAACACGGCGATGCCCTGCACCCGGAGCCGCCGGCGGTTGGCGAGTCATTGCCGGCGCGTTTTCTCGAGCGTTTGCAGCAAAGTGGCCTGAGCCTTTCCGAACGCGAGCGCCAGGTGTGCCTGGGCCTGCTGGCCGGGCACACCGCGCCGCAACAGGCCGAGCTGCTGGCGTTGAAGGTCAACACGGTGGAAAGCTACCTGCGCCGTGCGGCGATCAAGCTGGGCATCAGCGGGCGGCATTCGCTGATGCGCTGGATGTACGGCGCCCAGGTACCGGCGCGGCATCATTGACCTCAAATCCACAGGTACAGCGATGGATTCAGCGCCTTGCACGATCCTGTGGGAGCGGGCTTGCCCGCGAAGCAGGCGACGCGGTGCCTGGCACCGGCTGCGCCGGTGTTCGCGGGCAAGCCCGCTCCCACAGTGATCGCACCAGCTTTTAGAAATTGAGCAAGACAGTTGCTCCCACCGGGGCCGACAGCGGTTATCACTCAATCCCGCGCCAACGCCTCGATCGGGTCAAGCCTGGCGGCGTTGCGCGCCGGCACAAAGCCAAACACGATGCCGATCAACGTCGAACAGGCGAACGCTGTCACCACCGAGCCCAGCGAAAACACCATCTGCCACTGCGACACGAACAGGGTGAACAACGAGCCGATACCATAGGACAGCCCGATCCCGATCACCCCGCCGATCAAACACACCATCACCGCCTCCACCAGAAACTGCTGGCGAATGTCCGACTGGCGCGCCCCCACCGCCATGCGGATGCCGATCTCGCGGGTACGCTCGGTCACCGACACCAGCATGATGTTCATCACCCCGATGCCCCCCACCACCAGCGAAATCACCGCGATCAGCGACAGCAGCAGGGTCAGCGAACGGCTGGTCTTCTGCACCGTCTGCATGATGCTGTCGAGGTTGTTGGTGAAAAAATCCTTGGTGCCGTGGCGCTGCAGCATCAGCGCGTTGACCTCCTGCTCCACCCGCTTGCTCGGCACGCCGTCGCGAATGCGCACGCTGATGCTGTCCAGATGGCGCTGGCCGAGCACGCGGCCGGCGGCGGTCTCGTAGGGCAGCCACACGTTCAGGCCATTGTTGGCGGCGAACAGGTTCTTGTTTTCGGCGGTTACGCCAATCACCGTGCACGGCAGGCTGCCCAGCAGGATCACCTGGCCGAGCGGGTCGACGCCCTCGCCGAACAGGCGCTGGCGGGTGTTGTGGTCGATCACCACCACCTGCGCCTGGCGCCGGGCATCGTCGGCACTGAACGGGATGCCGGCATCGAAGCGGATGTTGCGCACCTTGAAGTAGCGTTCGTTGACGCCGTTGAGCTGCACGTCCACATCGATGTTGCGGTAGCGCACCAGCAGGCTGCGGCCGATCACCGGGGTGGCGCTGTCGACGTAGTACAGCTGGTTCAGCGCAGTGACATCCGCCGGCAGCAGGGTTTCGATGGACTTGGCCCGGCTGTCGCCGAAGTTGCTGCCCGGGTAGATGTCGATGGTGTTGCTGCCGATCGCCTCGATATCGCGCAGCACATAGCCCTTGGCGCCCTCGCCGATGGCCGAGATCGACACCACCGAGGTGATGCCGATGATGATCCCGAGCATGGTCAGCAAGGTGCGCATGCGGTGCGACACCAGGGCGATCCAGGCCATGGCAAAAGCTTCGCGAAACAGCCCGAAGCCTGCCACCAGGCGCCGTGGCCGCGGTGCCTCGCTGGCAGCAGGCGCAGGTTCTGCGGGCACTTCCAGGTCCTGGCGGTTGCGCCGGTCGCTGACGATCTGCCCGTCGCTGACCTCGATGATGCGCTCGGCATGGGCCGCCACCTTGGGGTCGTGGGTCACCAGAATCACGGTGTGCCCCGCTGCGTGCAGCTCCAGCAAGATGCGCATCACCTCCTTGCCACTGGCGGTGTCCAGGGCCCCTGTGGGCTCGTCGGCAAGGATCACCTGGCCGCCGTTCATCAGCGCCCGGCAAATGCTCACCCGCTGCTGCTGGCCGCCGGACATCTGGCTCGGCCGGTGGCCCAAGTGCCCGGCCAGGCCCAGCCGGGTCAGCAACTCACGCGCCCGCTCATGGCGCTGGCCCTGGGGGGTGCCGGCGTACACCGCAGGTATTTCGACGTTGCGCAGCGCATCCAGGTGCGGCAGCAGGTGGTAGCGCTGGAAGATGAACCCGAAGTGGTCGCGGCGCAGCGCCGCCAGGGCCTCGTCGTCCATGTCGCGGGTTTCCTGGCCGCTGACCTGGTAGCTGCCGGCGCTGGCGTGGTCCAGGCAGCCGAGGATGTTCATCAGGGTCGACTTGCCCGAGCCCGAGGCGCCGATGATCGCCACCAGCTCGCCGGCCTGGATGCTCAGGTCGATCTCGCGCAAGGCCAAAAACTCGCGGTCGCCCGCCATGAAGCTGCGGCTGACGCCGCGCAACTGCAGCAAGGCCGGCTGCTGCCCGACGCCCTGGGGGCACAGGGTGCCCGGTGCAACGCTCATGTTCATGCTCAGGCCCCCGCCAGGTCGCCGACCGGCTCGCCGATCACCACCCGGTCGCCTTCGGCCAGGCCCGCCTTGACCTCCACCTTGACGTTGTTGTTGATGCCCGCCTGCACGTCGCGCACTTGGGCCTGGCCCTTGGCATCAAGCACCCGCACCCGGTAGCTGCCATCCTCGTTACGCGCCCCCAGGGCGGCCACCGGCACCATCAGCACCGCCTGGGCGGTATCGCGCACGATGCGCACCTGGGCAGTCATGGCAATGCGCAAACGGTGCTCGGGGTTGGGCACCTCGAACAGCGCGTTGTAGAACACCGCGTTGTTCTGCCGGGTGCTGCTGCCGCTGGTCTTGTCGGTGGTTTCCAGGTAGTCCTGGGGCGCCGGCTCCGTGCCGCGCAGGGTGGCGTAGTAGCGTTTGTCCTCACCGAGGATGGTGAAGTACACCTGCTGGCCGGGGCTGATGTGAATCACGTCGGCCTCCGACACCTGGGCCTTGACCGTCATGGTGTCGAGGTCGGCCAGCTTGAGGATGATCGGCGCCAGTTGCTGGGCGATCACGGTTTGCCCCTCCTGGGTGACGATACCCACCACATCGCCATCGATCGGTGCATTGATGCGGGTGTAGTCCAGGTTGACCTTGGCCGTGTCTACCTGCACCTGGGCGCTTTTGATCTGCGCATCGAGCGAGCGCAGGGTGGCCAGTTGCACCTGGTACTGGGACTCGGCGTTCTCGTAGTCCTGGCGCGACACCGACTCGTCGCTCTGCAGCGCCTTGTAGCGCTCGTACACCCGCCGCGCCTGCTGCAACTGCGCCTCGGTGGAGCGCCGCTCGGCGCGCAGTTTTTCTTCGTCCACCTCGGCCTGGCGCAGGGTGTTGCGCAGCACCAGCGGGTCGATCTCGGCCAGCCACTGGCCCTTTTGCACCTTGTCGCCAAGCTTGACCTTCAACGAGCGCAACTGCCCGGACACCTGGGCGCCGACGTCTACCTGGCGGATGCCTTCGAGCACCCCGGTGGCCAGCACGGCGTTTTCGATATCGCCGCGCTCCACCGTGGCGGTGATGTACTGCGGCGGCTTGGCCGGCGCCTGGATGGCGTACAACGCCACCCCCGCCACCAGGGCCACGGCAATGCCGAGGCCGATCTTGCGCGTTCTGCTCTTGTCCATAAAACGCTCTTCAATCCTGATAGTTTTCACAAACCCGCGCCTGCCCGTCCTGCCACCAGGCCGCCAGGCTGTACACCTGGGGCGCCTTGAGCACGCTGTAGTGGTCACCCGGCCCTTCCCACACCGCCAGTTGCGGCAACAGCCGCTGCCAGCCGGCGCGCATGGCCGCCTGCTCGCGCTGGCTGCCGGCCGAATCGAGGGTCGGGTCGGCCACCAGCACCAGGCTGGCCGGGCCCTGGTAAACACCCTGCGGGCGATACACCGTGCGCAACGCGGCACTGAAGGTGCGCAGCGTGCCGGCCAGGGCCTGTACCCCGGCGCGCGCCGGCAACAGCCCGGCCTGTTGCATGGCCGTGTGCAGCAGCTGCAGTTGCTGGTCGTCGTCGGCCGCGGCAAACGCCTCGGCATCCAGCCCCAGCGCCTTGCCGCTGCCCAACTGCAACGACTCCACCAGCCGCTGCAACGCTGCCGTGGTGGTGTACGGCCTGCCGCACACGCTGCCGCTGGCGGGCGCTTCACTGTCGACCAAGGTCAACGAGCCCACCTCGCGGCCCGCCGCCTGTAACTGGCAGGCCATGGCATGGGCCACCCAGCCGCCGAACGAATGCCCCAGCAGGTGCACCGGCCCTTGCGGGTACAGCGCCTGCAATGCCTGCACATGGCAGCGCGCAGCAGCCTCCACCTCACGGTGCGGCACCCCGGCGCCTTCCAGCCCGCGCGGTTGCAAGCCGTACAGCGGCCGGTCCGGCCCCAGCGCATCGGCAAGGCCGACAAAGCGGGTAACGCTGTCGCCGGCACCGGGCACGCAGAACAGCGGCGCCTGCCCGGGCTGGCCGCTCTGGATCGCCACCAAAGGCTGATGGGCAGCCCCTGGCGGCGCGCA
Source organism: Pseudomonas xanthosomatis (assembly GCF_019139835.1). Taxonomy (NCBI): domain Bacteria; kingdom Pseudomonadati; phylum Pseudomonadota; class Gammaproteobacteria; order Pseudomonadales; family Pseudomonadaceae; genus Pseudomonas; species Pseudomonas xanthosomatis. Next base: position 3,923,351 of record NZ_CP077075.1, read on the forward strand.
GGCCACGGCCAAGGCGTCACCCAGCGCCTGCCCCAGGGCCTGCACATGGGGCGGCTGCATCATGCTGCGGTGGTCACCCGGTACCTCGACGGCATGCACCTGCCCTGCGCCCAGGGTGTCGGCCCAGCCCTGGGCAGGGCTGGCGCCGCTGCGCTGGCGGGCGCAGAACAGCTGCACCGGCACATCCAGCGGCTCGACCCGGTAATGGGCCAGGGCGTGGCCGTGGGCCAGTTCCCGCTCCAGGAAGTGGCGCAGCGCGGTGTCCTCGGCCTCTGCCAGGGCGGCGTACAGCAGTTGCTCGTCACGGCAGGCGGCCAGAAGCTCGGCAAAGGCCGGCGCCTGCTGCTCCAGCACCTTGAGTTTGGCCAGCTGCACCAGCCCGGCCGCACCCTGGGCTTGCCAGTACTGGCTGCAATGCAGCAACAGGTGGCGCTCCAGCAACCATGGCCCCTGCCAACGCGGCTTGCCCTGGTCGGTCAGGCGCGGCAGGAAGCTGTCGATCAGGCCAAGGAAGCTCACCGCCTGGTCGGCGCCACGCAGTTGCGCGGCGATCTCGTAGGCCAGCACGCCACCGAACGACCAGCCCGCCAGGCGGTACGGCCCTTCGGGCTGCACCGCGCGGATGCGCTCGATGGCCCGGCTGGCCAGGCATTCCAGGGTGTGTGGCTGGGCCTGGCCCAAGGGTATGCCCGGCACGCCGTAGACCGGGAACCCCGCCGGCAGGTGTTGGCCCAGCACCGGGAAGTACAGCTCCAGGCCACTGAACTCGTGCAGCAAAAACAGCGGTGGTTCGTCGCCCTCGCCGCGCACGGTCACCAGCCCCTCGGGCTGCTGCGCCGTGCCCTGCTGCTGCATGGCCTTGGCCTGGGCGGCCACGGTCGGGTGCTGGAACAGCTCGGCCAGGCTGCTGGCCAGGCCCTCCTGCTGCAGGCGGTTGACCAGGCGAATGGCGCTCAGCGAATGCCCGCCCAGTTCGAAGAAGCTGTCATGGCGGCCCACCTGGGCCACCTCCAGCACCTCGCCCCAGACCTGCGCCAGGCGCCGCTCCAGCGCCGTGGCCGGGGCCTCGTAACGGTCCTGGCCGATGGCCCCGGCTGCCGGCAGCGGCAAGGCCTTGCGGTCGACCTTGCCGTTGTTGTTCAGCGGCAGGCTGTCCATGGCCACCAGCGCCACCGGCACCATGTACTCGGGCACCCGCGCCTGCAGCCACGTACGCAACTGCTCGGAGCTCAGCGCCGGGTCGCGGCGGCTGTACCAGGCCAGCAGGCGCAGCGGCCCCTGGTCCAGGCGCAAGGCCTGCACCACCGCCTCGCCGATGCCTGGGCAGCGGGCCATGTGCTGCTCGATTTCGCCCAGTTCAATACGGAAGCCGCGGATCTTCACCTGGTCGTCATTGCGCCCCAGGCATTCCAGCTGGCCGTCTTCGCGCCAGTAGCCCAGGTCACCGGTGCGGTACAGGCGTGCGCCCGGTTGGCCGCTGAACGGGTCATCGACAAAGCGCTCGGCGGTCAGTTGCGGGCGGTTCAGGTAGCCTGCGGCCACACCGTCACCGCCAATGTGCAACTCGCCCACCACGCCCACCGGCAAGGGCCGGCCATGGCCGTCGAGCACGTACACCCGGGTGTTGCCGATAGGCCGGCCGATCGGCACGCTGTCGCTGCCTTCAGGCACGCTGCGCACCTCGCTGGTGGTGGCATAACCGGTGGTTTCGGTGGGGCCGTAGCAATGCACCAGGCGCAGCTGCGGGGCCACCGCCAGCAAACGGCGAAACGCCGCAGGCTCGCCACGCTCGCCACCGCACATCAGCACCCGCAGCCGGGCCAGTGTTTCGGGTATCAACTGCACGTACTGGTTGAACAGCGCAGTGGTGAGAAACATCACGCTCACCTCGCCCAGCACCGGGGCCAGGCGCGCCGGGTCGAGCAGGGTCGCCTGGTCGATCACCCGCAACTGCCCGCCATTGAGCAGCGCACCCCACACCTCCACGGTGCTGGCGTCGAATGCCGGGTTGGCGGCAAACGCCATGCAGTCGCCTGCGTTGAAGTCGGCGTAACCGTTGTTCAGCACCAGCCGGGCGATGCCCCGGTGCGGCGTTTGCACGCCCTTGGGCGCGCCGCTGGAGCCGGAGGTGTACATCACGTAGGCAACGCTGCCGCCACCCTGGGCCAGGCCCGGGTTGTGCCCGGGCATGTCGTGCAGGGCCAGGCGGTCAAGGGCAATGCGCCGGGACGGGCATTCCAGGGTGTCGGCGGCGCGGCACAGCAGCGCCACGGCCTGGCTGTCAGCCAGCATGAAGGCCTGGCGTTCGGAGGGGGCGTTGATGTCCAGCGGCACGTACACCGCTGCGCACTTGGCCACCGCCAGTTGCGCCACCAGCAGCTCCAGCGAGCGCGGCAGCAGGATCGCCACCGCATCACCCGGGGCCACGCCCTGGCCGATCAGGTAGTGGGCCAGGCGGTTGGCGCGCTCGTTCAGCTCGCCATAGCGCAAGGTGTCACTCCCCTCCACCGCCGCCACCGCCAGCGGCTGGCTGGCCACGCGCTGCTCGAACAGGCGGTGCACCGGCAGCTCGCGGGGGTAGTCGCGGTCGGTGGCGTTGAAGCCTTCGAGCAAGCTGCTGCGCTCGGCGCCCGGCAGCATCGACAGGCTGCTCAACGGCGTGCCCGGCGCCTCGGCCAAGGATTGCGAAAGGACCATCAAGGCCTGTTCCAGGTAGGCGCAGATGCGCCCGGCATCGATGCCCTCGGCACTCTGGGCGGTCAGGGTGAAGCCTTCGCCGTCGTCGTCGACGCTCAGGGCCAGCGGGTAGTTGCTGCGCTCCTCGGCCTGCAGCAGCTCGATGCCTTGCCAGGCCCGCGCCTGCCCATTGGCAGCCGCGCCGCCATGGCGGTAGTTGAGCAGCGCACTGAACAGCGGCGCGCCCGCCGGCAAGCCGCTGCAGCGCTGGGCCAGGGCCAGTTGGGCATGCTCGTGGCGCAGCAGCTCGCTGAGCCGCTGGTGAGTGGCGCGAACGCCTTCAGCGACATCCACGTCGGCCAAGTCGATGCGCAGTGGCAGGCTGTTGATGAACACCCCCAGCGCCCGCTCGCTGCCTTCACCACCGGCCAGGCGGCCGAGCAGCACGCTGCCGAACACCACGCTGTCGCGCCCGGACAGCTGCCCGAGTACCAGTGCCCAGGCCAGGTGCACCAGGCTGGCGGCGCTGACCCCGGCCTGGCGCGCCTGCTCGCGCAGTTGCCGGCTGAGTGGTGCCGCCAGCACCTTCTGCGCCTGGCGCGGGGCATCGCTGCCATGGGGGCGTAGCGAACCGTAGGGCAAGGTGGGCTCGTCGATATCGGCCAACTGCGCGCGGAAGAACGCCTCGGCGGCCTCGCTCCCGGCGCTGCGCAGGGTCTGGGCGATGTAGTTGCGGTACGGCACCGGGGCTGGCAATTGCTGCGCCTCACCCAGCAGCAACGCCTGCAGTTCGTGCACCAGCACCTCCAGGGCCACGTGGTCGAGCACCGCATGGTGGAACTGCAAGCGCGCCTGGATACGCCCGGCCTCGCGGCAGTGCAGCAGACGCAGCAGCGGGGCCTGGGTCAGGTCCATGTGGCCATGGGCGGGGTCATCCAGCGCTGTCACTTCCTGCACTGGCAGGTGCGCCTGGCGCCACACCGCCTGCACCGGGGTGGGCAGGCCATCCCAGTGCAGGCTGCTGCGCAGGCTGTCGTGGCGGGCGATGGCCGCTTGCAGGGCCGTGGCGAAGGCGTGCAGGCGGCTGGCATCGCTGAAGGCGAAGTGCACCTGTTGCAGGTAAGGGTCGGCCTGCCCGGGGTTGGCCAGGTGGTGATACAGAATACCGGCCTGCAGCGGCCCCAGCGGGTAGATGTCCTGCACGTTGGCGGCGCCGCCGGTGACGCTGGCGACCACGCTGTCGATTGCCGGCTGCTCCAGGGCCACCAGCGCCAGCAAGTCCGGGGTGATGCCCTGGCAGTCGCCAGTAATGCGGTTGGCCGGGACCTCGGGCGCGGCATTGCTGGCCACGGTCGCCGCCAGGGCCGACAGGCTGGGCTCGGCGAACAGCACATGAATATCCACCTGCAAGCCACGGCTGCGCAGGCGGGCGAGCAAGGTCAGGGCCAGCAACGAATGGCCGCCCAGTTCGAAGAAGTTGTCATGCCGCCCTACCCGCTCCAGCCCCAACAGCTCGGCCCAGACCTCAGCCAGCAGTTGCTCGGTGGCACCTTGCGGGGCCTCATACGGGCGGCTGGTCAGGGCCTCGGCGCCCGGCACCGGCAGTGCCTTGCGGTCGAGCTTGCCGTTGGGGCTAAGCGGCAAGGCCTGCAGGTGCACGAACAGCGCCGGCACCATGAACTCCGGCAGGTGACGCAGCAGTTCGTCGCGCAGCACTTCCACTGCCTGTGCGTTGCCGGTGTAGTACGCCACCAGGCGGCGTTCGCCTTGCAGCTCGGGGGCCAGCACCGCAGCTTCCTGAATGCCGTCGATACGGGTCAGGCAGGCCTGGATTTCACCCAGTTCGATACGCAGGCCACGCAGCTTCACCTGGTCGTCGTTGCGGCCCAGGTATTCGAGGTTACCGTCCGGCAGGTAGCGGGCCAGGTCGCCGGTGCGGTACAGCCGGCCACCCGGGGTGAACGTGTCGTCGATGAAGCGCTCGGCGCTCAGTTCGGCGCAGTTCAGGTAACCGCGCGCCACCTGCACGCCACCGATGTACAGCTCGCCGGCCACGCCTTGCGGCGTCGGTTGGCCGTAGGCGTCGAGCACATACAGCTGGGTGTTGGCCACCGGTTTGCCGATTGGCGTGTTATCCGGCGTTTGTTCCAGCGGCTCGGCGCAGTGCCAGGCGCTGACGTCCACTGCAGCTTCGGTCGGGCCGTACAGGTTGTGCAGCTCCACGCCGGCCAGTTGTGCCTTGAAGCGGCGCACCAGGCTACCGGGCAAGGCCTCGCCGCTGCACAGCACGCGCTTCATCGCTGCCCGCTCGGCATCGCCGTGGGCCAGGAAGGCATCCAGCATCGAGGGCACGAAGTGCAAGGTGGTGACCTGCTGTTGAGCGATCACGTCACGCAGGTAGGCCGGGTCCTTGTGGCCGCCCGGGCGGGCCATGACCAGGCAGGCGCCGGTTTGCAGCGGCCAGAAGAATTCCCATACCGACACATCGAAGCTGAACGGGGTTTTCTGCAATACCACGTCATCTGCACCCAGCTGGTATTGCTGCTGGGTCCACAGCAGGCGGTTCACAACCCCGCGGTGCTCGTTCATGACGCCTTTGGGCAGGCCCGTGGAGCCGGAGGTGTAGATCACGTAGGCCAGGTGGTTCGGGGTCAGGCCGATGACTTCAGGGTTTTCTGCCGAGAGGTCAGCCCAGGTTTCGTAGTCCAGGTCCACCACCGGCAGCCCTTGCGGTACTTGCCGGGTAGCACCATGCACCAGCACCGCCACCGGCGCGCTGTCGGTGAGCATGTGGTTGATGCGTTCAGCCGGGTAATCCGGGTCCACCGGCACATAAGCACCACCGGCTTTGAGAATCGCCAGCAACCCCACCACCATCGCCAGCCCGCGCTCCACGCAGATCGCCACGCGGTCATCGGGTTTCACGCCCAAGGCAATCAAGTGATGGGCCAAGCGGTTGGCCTTGGCGTTGAGCTGGGCAAAGCTCAGCTCGCCTTCCTCGCCGCGCACGGCAATGGCCTCGGGGCTGATCTGCACTTGCGCCTCGATCAGGCCATGCACGGTCTGTTCAAGGTCGTAAGCCGCCGCCGTGGCATTGAAGCCGCGCACCAACCGGTTACGTTCCTCGGGCTCCAGCAGCTCGACCCCGGCCAACTCGGCCTGGTCGTTGGCCACCATCGCCCGCAGCAGTTGCTCGAAATAGCCGCCATAGCGGCGCACGCTGCTTTCATCGAACAGCGCCGTGGCGTATTCCAGCGAGCCGACGATGCACTCGCCCTGCTCGCCAAGGTTCAGCGACAGGTCGAACTTGGCCACCTGCCCGGCCTGCGCCACGCCCTCGATCTGCAAGCCGTCCAGCTCAAGCTCGCCCAGCGACCCCGGCAGCCAGTTCAGGGTGGTCTGCAACAGTGGTGCATGGGCCAGGCTGCGGGCCGGGCGCAAAGCCTCGACCACCTGCTCGAACGGCAACGCCTGGTGGGCCTGAGCCTCCAGCAGGCGGGCCTTGACCTGGCCGAGCAATACCTCGGTGCTGGCGGCCTCGGGCAGCGCGATGCGCAGCGCCAGGGTGTTGACGAACAACCCCACCAGCCCTTCCAGCTCAGCGCGGTCGCGCCCGGCGACCGGGCAGCCGATCACCACTTCCGGCTGCCCGGCCAGGCGTGCCAGCAGGCTGGCCCAGGCGCTCAGCAGCACCATGTACGGCGTGGCGCCGTGGCGCAGAGCCAGGCTGCGCAGGCCGGCGCTCAGGCCCGCGTCCAGGCGCAGCGGCAAGGTGGCCCCGGCATAATCCTGGCGGGCCGGGCGTGGCCGGTCCCAGGGCAAGGTCAGCAAGGCCGGCGCGCCGGCCAGGGTGGGTTGCCAGTAGGCCACCTGCTGCGCCAGGCGCTCGCCGTCCAGCCAGCGCCGTTGCCACAGGGCGTAGTCGGCGTATTGCAGGGCCAGCGGCGGCAACGGGTCGGCCAGGCCCTGGCGCAGGGCCGGGTACAGTTGCGAGAGTTCCGCGGTGAGCACCGCCAGCGAGCCGCCGTCGGCAACGATGTGATGCACGGTCACCGCCAGCACATGGTAGTCATCGGCCAGTTGTAACAGGCTGGCGCGCAGCAGCGGGCCGTTGCCCAAGTCGAACGGCTGCGCTGCCGCCTGCTGCAGGCTGGCGGCCATTTGCTGGGGCGCCTGGCGCAGGTCGAGGCGTTGCAGCCAGCCTGGCGCCGGGGTGGCGCCGGTCAGCACCTGCACCTGCTCACCCTCGGCCACAAAGCAACTGCGCAACGCCTGATGGCGCTCGACAATGCGCAACAAGGCCGCCTCCAGCGCTTGGGCATCCAGCGCACCGCGCAGGCCCAGGGCCAGGGGAATGTGGTAGGCCTGCCCCGCATCGCCCATCTGCGCCAAAAACCACAGGCGCTGCTGGGCATACGACAACACACCGGTTTGCCCGGCAGGCGCGGCGACGATCGGCGGCAGCTCGCTACCCTCGGCGCTGGCCAGGTAACCGGCCAGGGCGGCCAGCTCGGCATGGGCGAACAGCGCGTTGAGCGCCAATTCCGCGCCCAGGCGCAGGCGCACCTGGGACGCCAGGCGCATGGCCAGCAGCGAGTGCCCGCCCAGTTCGAAGAAGTGGTCGCGCCGCCCTACCCGCTCAACCTGCAGCAGCTCGCTCCAGATGTGCGCCAGGGTGTGTTCCAACTCGCCCTGCGGCGCCTCGTAACCGCGCTCGAACAACGCCGTGCGGTCGGGTGCCGGCAAGGCCCGGCGGTCAAGCTTGCCGTTGGCGGTTAGCGGCAGTGCCGGCAAGGCCACATAGGCCACCGGCACCATGTAATCGGGCAGGTGGGCCTGCAACTGCGCGCGCAATTGCGCAGGCGCAGCCACCTCTACCTCGGGCTGCGCCGTGAAGTAGGCAACCAGCCGCGCCTGGCCCGGCTGGTCCTCGCGGGCCACTACCACTGCCTCATTGATGCCCGGCAGGCTGTTCAGACGGCTTTCGATTTCGCCCAGTTCAATACGCACGCCGCGGATCTTCACCTGGTCGTCGTTGCGCCCCAGGTACTCCAGGGTGCCGTCGGCCAGCCAGCGCACCAGGTCGCCGGTGCGGTACATGCGCCCGCCGTGGAACGGGTCGTCAACAAAGCGCTCGGCGGTGAGGTCCGGGCGGCCCAGGTAGCCCCGGGCCACCCCGGCGCCGCCCACGTACAGTTCGCCCGCCACCTGTAACGGCACCGGCTGGCACTGGCCGTCGAGCACATACAGGCGGGTGTTGTCGACCGCCGCGCCGATATGCAGCACGCCACCGGCCTGCACCACGCCGGAGCTGGCCACCACGGTGGTTTCGGTGGGGCCGTAGTTGTTCACCACGCTGAAGGTCTGGTTGCGGTTGAACTGGCGCAGGCGGTCGCCGCCGATCAACAGGGTGCGCAGGGTCGGGTGGCCGATCTGCTGGCTGAAGGCGTATTCAGCCACGGGGGTCGGCAAGAAGCTCACATCCAGCGGCTGCGCCTGCCACCAGCTCAGCAGCACGTCGAGGTCGTCGTTACCATCGCCCGGTGGGGCGATGTGCACGGTCGCGCCGCCGCACAAGGCCGGCCACAGCTCCCAGGCCATGGCGTCGAAGCCAAAGCCGGCCAGGCTCGAGGTGTGCCGCCCTGGCCCCAGGTCGAAGGCCCGGCAGTGCCAGCCCACCAGGTTGGCCAGGGTGCGGTGCTCCACCATCACGCCCTTGGGCAGGCCGGTGGAGCCGGAGGTGTAGATCACGTAGGCCAGGTTGGCTGCATTCAGGCCGGTCACCTGCGGGTTGTCGTCACGGGCCGGCCAGTCGGGCTGGTCGAGGTTCAGCAGCGGCACTTGCACGGCGTCCAGGCGCCCGCGCAGTGCCTGTTGGGTCAGCACTACCTTGGGCGCGCTGTCGGCCAGCAGGTAGGCAATGCGCTCGTCCGGGTGCGCCGGGTCAACCGGCACATAGGCGCCGCCGGCCTTGAGCACCGCCAGCAGGCCGACCAGGGTGTCCAGGCCACGGCGGGCCACCACCGCCACCCGCGCATCCGGGCCCACGCCCAGCCCGATCAGCTGATGGGCCAGGGCATTGGCACTGTGGTTAAGGGTGGCGTAGTCCAGGGTCTGCCCCAGGCAGCTGGCAGCGATGGCAGTGGGCTGCGCCAGGGCCTGGTGCTCGACCTGCTGGTGCAGGGTCAGCGACAGGTCGTGGGGGTGCTGGCGGGTATTGATGTCGTCCAATAGCCACCGCCGCTCCGCCGCCGGCAGTACCGACAGGCTTTGCAGCGGCGCCTGGCCACCTTGCTCGAGGGCATCGACCAAGGCCTGCATGGTCTGTTCGAGGTAACCGCACACCCGCTCGCCAGGCACCTGGGCACTGGCCAGCAGGGTCAGGCGCAGGCCCTCGCCAAGGTCGTCCACGCTCAGGGTCAGCGGGTAGTTGCTGCGCTCCTCGGAATGCAGGATATCGATACCGGCCCAGGCCGCGCGCGCCTGGGCGCTGGCCTCGATGGCACTGTGGCGGTAGTTGAGCAGGCTGTTGAACAGCGGCGTCGGCGCCGCCACTGCGCTGCAGCGCTGGGCCAGGGCCAGCGGCGCATGCTCGTGGCGCATCAGCGTGGCCAGGCGCTGGTGGGTGGCCTTGAGCGCCTCGGCCACCGCCAGCGCGCCCAGCTCGACCCGCAGCGGCAAGGTGTTGATGAAAATGCCCAAAGCCCGGTCAGTGGCTTCGGCGCCTTGCAGGCGGCCCATCAGCACGGTGCCGAACACCACGCTGGCCTGCCCGGTCAGGGCGCCGAGCACCTGGGCCCAGCCCAGGTGGAACAGGCTGCCCACGCTGACCCCGCAGGCCCGGGCCTGGGCGCGGATGCGCAGGCACAGGGCGCTGTCCAGGGCCAGGCTGTGTTCCTCGGTCTGGCCGCTGTCGGCCTGTACGTCCTGCAACTGGTAGGCCAGGGTTGGGCTGTCGAGGTCACCCAGCATGGTGCGGAAGAACGCCTCGTGCTGGGCTTCGCTTACCCCCAGGCAGGCCTGGGCCACGTAGTTGCGAAACGGCACCGGCGTGCCCAGGCTCGCGCCCTGGCCTTGCAGCAGCGCCTGCATTTCGTGGCGCACCACGTCCAAGGCGCTGTGGTCCAGGGCGATATGGTGGAACTGCAGGCTGGCGAGAATGCTCCCGTCAGCGGCTGCGGCCCGGTGGCGCAGGCGAATCAACGGCGCCTGGGCAAGGTCCAGCCGGCGCGCGTCTTCGCCCTCCTCGACCTGCAGCGGCGCCTGGCGCCAGACCACTTGCAGCGGTTGCTCAAGCCCCTCCCAGTGCACCGAGGTGCGCAGGATGTCGTGGCGGGCGATCACCCCGCGCAAGGCTTCGGCGAAGGCGTCCAGGCGCTGGCGGTCGGCGAAGGCGAACTGCGCCTGCATCACGTAGGGGTCGCTGCCACTGCTGCTGGCGTGGTGGTAGAGGATGCCCTGTTGCAGCGGGGCCAGCGGGTAGATGTCCTGCACGTTGGCCGCCCCGCCCGGCACCTGGGCCAGCAGGCGGTCGATGGCGCCCTGGTCGAGCTCGGCCAGGGTCAGCATGGCGGGGGTTATATGGCTGCACCCGTCGGCGATGCCGTTGGCCGGCACCAGCACCGGGCCGCGCTGGCCCGGCTGGTAGCCGCCGCTGGCCAGCAGCGCGATCAAGGCTGGCTTGTGCTCGCGCAGTTGCGCCACCAGTTGCGGGTCGCCCAGCGCCTGGCGGTTGCCCTGCACGGCCAGCTGGCCATCCTTCAGGGCCAGCTGGATGTCGAGGCTGGCCAGGGTGGCCAGAAGTTGTTCGATGCTCACAGGACGATCTCCATTCTGTCTGTGATGGCTGCGTAGCCCGCCAAAGTGGGTTGTTCGAACAGGGCGCGCACGTCGGCCTCCAGGCCGTGTTCACGCAGGCGGGCGGTGAGGGTCACCGCCAGCAGCGAATGGCCGCCCAGTTCGAAGAAGTTGTCATGCCGCCCTACTCGCTCCAGCCCCAACAGCTCGGCCCAGACCTCAGCCAGCAGCTGTTCGGTGGCACCTTGCGGGGCCTCATACGGGCGGCTGGTCAGGGCCTCGGCGCCCGGCACCGGCAGTGCCTTGCGGTCGAGCTTGCCGTTGGGGCTCAGCGGCAAGGCCTGCAGGTGCACGAACAGCGCCGGCACCATGAACTCCGGCAGGTGACGCAGCAGTTCGGCGCGCAGCTCTTCCACCGCTTGTGCGTTGCCGGTGTAGTACGCCACCAGGCGGCGTTCGCCTTGCAGCTCGGGGGCCAGCACGGCGGCTTCTTGAATACCGTCGATACGGGTCAGGCAGGCCTGGATCTCGCCCAGCTCGATACGCAGGCCACGCAGCTTCACCTGGTCGTCGTTGCGGCCCAGGTATTCGAGGTTGCCGTCCGCCAGGTGGCGGGCCAGGTCGCCGGTGCGGTACAGCCGCCCGCCTGGGGTGAACGGGTCGTCGATGAAGCGTTCGGCGCTCAGTTCGGCACGGTTGAGGTAGCCGCGCGCCACCTGCACGCCACCGATGTACAGCTCGCCGGCCACGCCTTGCGGCGTCGGCTGGCCATAGGCGTCCAATACATACAACTGGGTGTTGGCCACCGGTTTGCCGATTGGGGTGTTGTCCGGCGTTTGCTCCAGCGGCTCGGCACAGTGCCAGGCACTGACGTCCACTGCTGCTTCGGTCGGGCCGTACAGGTTGTGCAGCTCCACGCCGGCCAGTTGTGCCTTGAAGCGGCGCACCAGGCTACCGGGCAAAGCCTCGCCGCTGCACAGCACGCGCTTCATCGCTGCCCGCTCGGCATCGCCGTGGGCCAGGAAGGCATCCAGCATCGAGGGCACGAAGTGCAAGGTGGTGACCTGCTGTTGAGCGATCACGTCACGCAGGTAGGCTGGGTCCTTGTGGCCGCCTGGGCGCGCCATGACCAGGCAGGCGCCGGTTTGCAGCGGCCAGAAGAATTCCCATACCGACACATCGAAGCTGAACGGGGTTTTCTGCAATACCACGTCATCTGCACCCAGCTGGTATTGCTGCTGGGTCCAGAGCAGGCGGTTCACCACCCCGCGATGCTCGTTCATCACACCCTTGGGCAGGCCGGTGGAGCCGGAGGTGTAGATCACGTAGGCCAGGTGGTTCGGGGTCAGGCCCAGAACCACCGGGTTGCTATCCGTTAGATGCGTCCAGGTGTCGAGGTCCAGGTCCACCACCGGCAGCCCTTGCGGTACTTGCCGGGTAGCACCATGCACCAGCACCGCCACCGGCGCGCTGTCGGTGAGCATGTGGTTGATGCGCTCGGCCGGGTAATCCGGGTCCACCGGCACATAAGCACCACCGGCCTTGAGAATGGCCAGCAGCCCCACCACCATCGCCAGCCCGCGCTCGACGCAGATCGCCACGCGGTCGTCGGGTTTGACGCCCAACGCAATCAAGTGATGAGCCAGGCGGTTGGCCTTGGCATTGAGCTGGGCAAAGCTCAGCTCGCCTTCCTCGCCGCGCACCGCAATGGCCTCGGGGCTGCGCTGCACTTGTGCCTCGATCAGGCCATGCACGGTCTGCTCAAGGTCGTAAGCCGCCGCCGTGGCATTAAAGCCCAGCAACAAACGCTCGCGCTCCTGCACCGGCACCACGTTCAGGCGCTGTACCGGCAGGTCCGGCTGGCGTTCAAGGGCTTGCACCAGCCCTTCCAGTACCGCCTGCATCTGCTGGCAGACCCGCGCCGCACCCACTTTGGCCGGCACTTGCGCGGTCAGGCGCAGGGCATCGCCGAAGTCATCCACGTTAAGGCTGAACAAGAAGTGCGTGCGCTCTTCGCTGGCCAGGGTCTCGATGCCCTGCCAGGCCTCGCGCTGGGCAGCCCCCTCAGCCTCGCCGTGGCGGTAGTTGAGCATGGCGCTGAACAGCGGCTGTGGCGCGGCCACTGCGCTGCAGCGCTGGGCCAGGGCCAGGGAGGCATGCTCATGGGCCAGCAGTGCGCTGAGCCGCTCATGGGTGTTGCGCACGGCCTGGCGCACGTCGAAGCCGTCCAGGTCCAGGCGCAGTGGCAGGGTGTTGATGAACATGCCCAGCCCATGGCTGGCGCCGTCGCCGCCGCCCATGCGCCCCAGCAGCACGCTGCCGAACACCACGCAGGCCTTGCCGCTGGCGGCCGCCAGCAGGCGCCCGAAGGCCAGGTGCAACAGGCTGGCGGTGCTCACCCCAAGCTGGCGGGCCTGGCTGCGCAGCTGGCGCTGCAAGGCTTCGGGCAGTTGCAGGCGGGCCTCTTCGATGGCTCCGGCCACCCCGGCTTGCGGGTTGAGGCCGTAGGGCAAGGTCGGCTCGTCGATATCGGCCAACTGGCCACGGAAGAACGCCTCGTGCTCGGCTTCACTCACGCCCAGCAACGCCTGGGCCACGTAGTTGCGGTACGGCACCGGCGCCTGGGCAGGTTCGCCCTGGCCGTTCAGGCAGGCGAGCATTTCTGCGCGCACCACCTCCAGTGCGGTGTGGTCGAGCACTATGTGGTGGAACTGCAATGTGGCCAACAGCCGCGGGCTGCCCTGGGTGCGGCTGTAGGTCAGGCGAATCAACGGCGCCTGGGCCAGGTCCAGCCACTGCTCGGCGGGCTCGCTTTGCTCGCGCACCAGCAGCGGGGCTTCACGCCACACCACCTGCACCGCTTGCGGCAAACCTTCCCACAGCACGGCGGTGCGCAGGATGTCATGCCGGGCGATGACCGTGCGCAAGGCCTCGGCAAAGGCCTGCAAACGCGCCTCGCTGTCGAACGCCATGCGCGATTGCAGCACATAGGGGTCGTGGCGCCCGGCGCCGAGGTGGTGGTAGAGAATGCCCTCCTGCAGCGGCGCCAGCGGGTAGATGTCCTGCACGTTGGCCGCCCCGCCCGACACGCTGGCGGTGATGCGCGCAATCTGCGCCGGGGTCAGCGTCACCAGGCTGAGCATGCCCGGGGTAATCTGCCGGCAGCCGGCCGGGATGCCGTTGGCCGGCACTTGCACTTGGCGCGCCGGCCCCTGGGCAGCAGCCAGCGCGGCCACGCTGGGTTGGCTGAACAGCTGGCGCACATCGCACTCGATACCCTGGCTGCGCAGTTGCTCCACCAGGCTTACCGCCAGCAGCGAGTGGCCGCCCAGGGTGAAGAAGTTGTCGTGCCGGCCTACCCGCTCCAGCCCCAAGACCTCGGCCCAGACCTGCGCCATGGCGGTTTCGCGCTCGCCCTGCGGCGCCTCGAAGGCCGGGCCGGCCAGGCTGGCCGGGTCGGGGTCGGGCAACGCGCGGCGGTCGAGCTTGCCATGGGTGGTCAGCGGCAGCGCCGCCAGGGGCATGAACGCCAGCGGCAGCATATGCGCCGGCAGGCGCGCTGCCAGGGCCTGGCGCAACTCATCGACGTTCACCTCGCCCTCGGCGCAGAACCAGGCCAGCAGCCGCTCACCGCGCACCAGCACGGCGGCCTCGGCCACCCCGGGTTGCGCGCTCAGCGCAGCCTCGACCTCGCCCAGTTCGACGCGCATGCCACGGATTTTCACCTGGTCGTCGTTGCGGCCCAGGTAATCCAGGGTGCCGTCGCTGTTCCAACGCACCAGGTCACCGCTGCGGTACATGCGCCCGCCATGGAACGGGTTGTCGACAAAACGCTCGGCGGTCAGGTCCGGGCGGCCCAGGTAGCCGCGGGCAACCCCGGCGCCGCCGATGTACAGTTCGCCCGCCACGCCCACCGGCACTGGCTGCTGCTGACCATCGAGCACATAGGCCCGGGTATTGGGCAACGGCCGGCCGATATGCGCCACAGTGCCCGGCGCCACCTGCCCGGAGGTGGCCACCACGGTGGTTTCGGTGGGGCCGTAGTTGTTGACCACGGCAAAGCCCGGGGCGCTGTCGAACGGCCGCAGGCGGTCGCCACCGGTCAGCAGCGTGCGCAGGGTCGGGTGGCCCTGGCCCTTGCGCAGCACTTGCTCGGCCAGCGGCGTGGGCAGGAAGGCCACCTCCAAAGGCGCCGCCTGCCACCAGTCCAGCAACCCCTGCACATCGTCACCGGCAAGCTCGGCCGGCGGCAGGTGCAGCACGGCCCCGGCGCACAGCGCCGGCCACACTTCCCAGGCCATGGCGTCAAAGCCAAAACCGGCCACGCTGGCGGTCTGGCTGCCGGCGCCCAGGCTGAAGGCCTCGCAGTGCCAGTGCACCAGGTTGGCCAGGGTGCGGTGCTCGACCATCACCCCCTTGGGCTGGCCGGTGGAGCCGGAGGTGTAGACCACATAGGCCAGGCCATCGTCAGCCAGGCCCGGCACCTGCGGGTTGTGTTCAGGCGCGGTGTGCCAGCCGCCGAGGTCCAGGTTCAGCCGGGGTACAGCCTCGCCCAGGCGGGTATTAGCCGACTCGGCCAGCACCAGCGCCGGAGCGCTGTCGTGCAGCAGGTAGGCGATACGTTCGGCAGGGTATGCCGGGTCCACCGGCACGTAGGCGGCGCCGGCCTTGAGCACCGCCAGCAGCGCCACCAGGCGTTGCGGGGTACGCGGCAGGCACAGCGCCACCCGCGCGCCCGGGGCCACGCCCAGGCCGATCAGGTGGTGGGCCAGGCGGTTGGCGGCGCGGTTGAGTTCGCCGTAGGTCAGCACCTCCTCGCCTTGCACCACGGCGCGGGCATTGGCTGCGCGCGCCGCCTGGGCCTCGATCAGGGCATGCACGGTCATCCCTTTCGGGTAGTGGCGGTGGTTGTCGTTGAAGCCTTCGAGCAGTTGCACGCGCTCTTCAGCGCCCAGCAGCGGCAAGAGCTCGACCGCCGCCTGCCCGCCTTGCTCCAGCGCCTGTACCAGCTGTTCGAGGGCATTGGCCATCCAGCCGGCCACGCGCCCGGCGCCGATGCCGGCCTGGGCCAGCACGCTCAGGGCAAAGCCTTCGCCCAGGTCGTCGACGCTCAGGGTCAGCGGGTAGTTGCTGCGCTCTTCGCCGCCCAGCAGGCGCACGCCCTGCCAGATGCCCTCGCCGTCACGGCGCGCCTCGGCGTTGCTGTGGCGGTAGTTGAGCAAGGCGCTGAACAGCGGCTGGCCTGCGGGCAAACCACTGCAACGCACGGCCTCGGCCAGTGCGGCATGCTCGTGGCCGAGCAATGCCGACAGCCCGGCATGGGTGGCGCGCAGGGCCTGGGCCACCGGGGCGCAGGTGTCGATGCGCAGCGGCAGGGTGTTGATGAACACCCCCAGGGCCCGGTCGGCGCCCTCGCCGCCTTGCAGGCGGCCCATCAGCACGGTGCCGAACACCACGTCGCTGCGGTTGGCCAGCACCCCGACTACCCGCGCCCAGGCCAGGTGCGCAAGGCTGGCGGCACTGACGCCCAGCTGGCGGGCCTGTTCGCGCAGGCGCCGGGCCAGGGCGCCATCCAGCGCCTGGTGCGCCTCCTCGATGGCATGGCCCTCGCCCTGCACGTCATGCAGGCCGAACGGCAGGGTCGGCTCGTCGATATCGCCAAGCAGCTTGCTGAAGAACGCCTCATGGCGCTGGCGGTCGTTGCCCAGGCGCGCCTGGGCCACATAGTTGCGGTACGGCACCGGCGCGCTCAGGGCGCTGTCGTCGCCGCGCATCAGCGCGAGCATTTCACTGCCGACCACGTCCATGGCGGTGTGGTCCAGGGCCAGGTGATGGAACAGCAGGATAGCCACCACCTGGCTATTACCCGGGTCGTGGGCGTAGACCAGCCGCAGCAGCGGCGCCTGGCCCAGGTCGATACGGTGCTGGCGGGCATCGAAGCGCGCCTGCAACTGGTCGATCACAGGTAGCGAGCTGCCTGCATCCAGCACGATTTCGTCCACGCCAAGCTCGGCATGGCGCCAGACCACCTGCACCGGCTCCGCCAGGCCTTCCCAGGCCAGCGAGGTGCGCAGGATGTCGTGCCGGGCGATTACCTGCTGCAGGGCCGCGGCCCAGGCTTGCAGGCGCACCAGGCTGTCGAAGGCCAGGCGCGACTGCAGCAGGTACGGGTCGCCCTGGGCGGCGCTCAGGTGGTGGTAGAGGATGCCCTCCTGCAGCGGCGCCAGCGGGTAGATTTCCTGCACGTTGGCGGCGCCGCCCGGCACCGTGGCGACGATGCGCTGGATGCTGGCCGGGTCCAGTTGCACCAGGCTGAGCATGTCCGGGGTGATGCTGTCGGCCCCGGCCGGCACCCGGTTGACGGGCACCTGCACTTCGCTGCCGCTGCCCACCGCAGCGGCCAGGGCGGCCAGGGTCGGCTGGGCGAACAGTACGCGCACATCGGCGCCCAGGCCGGCCTTGCGCATGCGCTCGATCAGGCTTACGGCCAGCAGTGAATGGCCGCCCATTTCGAAGAAGTTGTCGTGGCGCCCCACCCGCTCGACCTTGAGCAAGTCGGCCCAGATCGCCGCCAGGCGAGTTTCCAGCGCCCCTTCGGGGGCGGCGAACACGCGGCTGAGCACATCGCCCTGGCCCGGCGCCGGCAGCGCACGGCGGTCGAGCTTGCCGTTGGCGGTCAGTGGCCACCGGGCCACGCCCACGTAGGCGGCCGGCAGCATGTAGTCGGGTAGCTGGCCCTGCAGTTGCTCGTGCAGGCTGGCAATCGCCGGTGCTTCGCCCTCGGCCTGGAAGTACGCCACCAGGCGCTTGTCCCCCGGCACATCCTCGCGCACCAGCACCACGGCATCGCGCACCCCGGTGCAGGCGGCCAGGCGGGCTTCGATCTCGCCCAGTTCTATACGGAAGCCGCGCAGCTTGACCTGCTGGTCGCTGCGCCCCAGGTAGCGCAAGGTGCCATCGGCCTGCCAGGCCACCAGGTCGCCACTGCGGTACAGCCGCGCGCCGGGTTCGCCACTGAACGGGTCGTCGATAAAGCGCTCGGCGGTAAGCGCAGGCTGGCCCAGGTAACCCAGGGCCACGCCGTCACCGCCGATGTACAGCTCGCCCACCGCGCCCACCGGCAGCGGCTGGCGCCGGGCGTCGAGCACATAGCAGCGGCTGTTGCCGATGGGCGTGCCGATGGGGATCGCCCCTGCCCCCGCACTGTGGATCTCAAAGGTGGTGCTGAAGGTGGTGGCCTCGGTCGGCCCGTAGCCGTTGAGCAGATGCCCCGGCGCACCGCCCTGCAGCACACGGTTGATCACCGCCGGGTCCAGCACATCGCCGCCGACCATCAGGTAGCGCAGCGTGGCGAATACCGGCAACAAGGCATCGGCGTATTGGTGGAACAAACCCGCCGTCAGCCACAGCACCGTCACGCCGCCGTCGAGCAGCGCCTGGCCCAGGCTATCGGGGGCCAGCACCTGGTGCTGGTCGATCACCACCACCGCGCCGCCGTTGAGCAGCGGCGCCCACACTTCCAGGGTGCTGGCGTCGAAGGCCGGGTTGGAGGCGAAAGCCACGCGGTCGCGGGCGTTGAAGTCGGCAAAGCCGTTGTTGATCACCAGCCGCGCAACCGCCCGGTGCGGCACCTGCACGCCTTTGGGCGTGCCGGTGGAGCCGGAGGTGTACATGATGTAGGCAGCGCTGCCCGCAGCCACCGCCAGCTCCGGGGCATGCCCGGGGTAGGCGGCCAGGTTGAGGGTGTCCAGCTCCACGCGCTGGGTATCACCCGGGCGCGGCTGGTCGCTGTGGGTCAGCAGCAGGCTGGCGCCACAGTCTTCGAGCATGAAGGCCTGGCGCTCCAGCGGCGCGTTGCCGTCCAGCGGCACGTAGGTGGCGCCGCAGCGGCTCACCGCCAGTTGCGCGGCCACCAGGTCGAACGAGCGCGGCAGCAGCAGCGCCACCCGCTCGCCCGGGCGCAGGCCGAGGGCCAGCAGGTGGTGGGCCAGGCGGTGGGCGTGCTCGGCCAGCTCCGCGTAGCGCCACTGGCGCTGGCCATGGATCAGCGCCACGGCATCGCCCGAGGCGGCGGCGCGGGCCTGGAACAGCACATGCAGCGGTTGCTCGCGCGGGTAGTCGCGGCGGGTGTCGTTGAACTGGTGAAGCACCCGCTCACGCTCGCCGGCCGGCAGGCTGGCAACTGCATGCAGCGGGCTTTGCGGGGCTTGCTCCAGGGCCTGGGCCAGTTGCTCCAGGGCGCAGGCCAGCAGCGCGCAAACCTGGCTGCCATCGACCTCCGGCACCGCCTGCACGGTCAGGTTCAGGCCTTCGCCCTGGTCGTCGACGTTGACCACCAGCGGGTAGTTGCTGCGCTCGCGGGAGGCCAGCAGTTCGATGCCGGCCCAGCCCAGGCCGTCGCCTGCGGCCTTGGGGCTGGCATGGCGGAAGTTGAGCAGGCTGGTGAACAGCGCCTGGTCACTGGGCACGCCGCTGCAACGCAGGGCCTGGGCCAGCGAGGCCTGTTCGTGGCCGAGCAGTTGCGCCAGGCGCTGGTGGGTACGGCGCACGCCATCGGCCACGCCCATCGCATCGACACTGACCCGCAGCGGCAAGGTGTTGATGAACATGCCCAGCGCCCGGTCGGCCCCGGCGCCGCCTTGCAGGCGGCCCAGCAGCACGGTGCCGAACACCACCTCCTGGCGCCCGCTCAGTTGCGCCAGCACCTGGCCCCAGGCCTGGTGCACCAGGCTGGCGATGCTCACCCCCAGCTGACGCGCCTGCACCCGCAGGCGGGCAGCCAGTGCCGGGGCCACAGGCTGCTGGTGCTCGAGTACCTGCACGCCGTCGCCCTGCACATCGCGCAGGCCGAACACTTCGGTGGGCTCGTCGATGTCGCCGAGCATGTCGCGGAACAGCGCCTCGTCGCCGGCCGGGTCGGCGTCCAGGCGGGCGCGGGCCACGTAGTTGCGGTACGGCACGCTGTCGAGCGCAAGGGTACGCCCTTGCAGCACCGCGCCCACCTGGGCCACCAGCAGCTCGGTGGCGGTGTGGTCGAGGAGGATATGGTGCAGCAGCAGGGTCGCTTCCAGGCGCTCGCCTTCGCTGTGGCGCACCAGCTTCATCAACGGTGCGCGGTTCAGCTCCAGGCATTGCAGGTCGGCATTGGCCACCACCGGCAGGCGGGCCTGGCGGTGCACTACCTGTACCGCTTCGTCCAGGCCTTGCCAGTGGATGCTGGTGCGCAGGATGTCGTGCTCGGCAATCACCTTGTCCAGGGCCTCGACAAAACCTTGCAGCTGGCTTTCGCCGGCAAAGGCAAAGCGTGCGCGCAGCACGTAAGGGTCAGCGCCGCTGCTGGCCAGGTGGTGGTAGAGAATGCCCTGCTGCAACGGGGCCAGGCCGTAGATGTCCTGCACGTTGGCGCAGCCGCCGGGGATGCCGGCCACCAACTGGTCGATGGCCGCCTGCTCGAGGTTGGCCAGGGGCAGCATGTGCGGCTCGATGCGCGTGCAGCCGGCTGGCACCAGGTTGGCCGGCACCGGCGCCGCCTGCCCGGTGGTCACGGCAGCGGCCAGGGCCGCCAGGGTCGGCTGGCCGAACAGCACCCGCACATCGGCGGCCAGGTCTTGCTGGCGCATGCGCTCCACCAGCTTGACCGCCAGCAGCGAATGGCCGCCCAGTTCGAAGAAGTTGTCGTGGCGGCCCACCTCGGCGATGCCCAGCAGTTGCTGCCAGATCTGCGCGATGCACTGTTCGGCCTCGCCTTGCGGCGCCTCGAAGGCATGCCGGGCGAAGGCGGCGCCATCGGGCTCGGGCAGCGCCTTGCGGTCGAGCTTGCCGTTGCCGGTCAGCGGGAAGCTGTCCAGCCGTACGAATGCGGCCGGCACCATGTACTCGGCCAGGTCCTTGAGCAGCGCCTGGCGCAGCTCGGCGACGCTCGGCGCTGCGCCCTCCTCGGCCAGCCACCAGGCCACCAGGCGCGGCTCGCCTGCGCTGTCGGGGCGGGCCAGAACCACGGCCTCGCGCACACCGGCGCAGGCGGCCAGGCGTGCTTCGATTTCGCCCAGCTCGATACGGAAGCCGCGGATCTTCACCTGGTCGTCGTTGCGGCCCAGGTAATCCAGGCTGCCATCGGCGGCCCAGCGGGCCAGGTCGCCTGTTTTGTACAGGCGCCCTGCCGGGTTGAACGGGTCGCTGATAAAGCGCTCGGCGCTGAGTTCGGGGCGGTTGAGGTAGCCCCGGGCAACCCCGGCGCCCCCCACGTACAGCTCACCGGTAACCCCCACCGGCACCGGCTGGCGCTGGGCGTCGAGCACGTACAGTTGCAGGTCTGGGATGCGCTCGCCGATGGGGCTGACGCCCACCAGCTGGGCGTCGGCGGCCTGCAGCGGGCGGTAGGTGACGTGCACCGTGGTTTCGGTGATGCCGTACATGTTCACCAGGCGCGTGCCGGCATTGGCGATGCGCGCGTACCAAGGTTTGAGCGAGCCCGGCTCCAGCGCCTCGCCGCCGAAGATCACCTGGCGCAGCGAGTGCTGCAAGGTGCTGCGGCCTTGGGCTGCAATCAGCTGGCGGAAGGCGCTGGGGGTCTGGTTGAGTACGCTGACGCCGCTCTGGCACAGCAGCGCGTAGCACTCGTCGGGGTTGCGGCTGATGCGCTGCGGCACGATCAGCAACTGGCCGCCGTAGGCCAGCGCGCCCCAGATTTCCCACACCGAGAAGTCGAAGGCGAACGAGTGGAACAACGCCCACACATCCTGCGGGTTGAAGCCGTACCAGGCGTCGGTGGCGGTGAACAGGCGGCTGGCGTTGCCGTGCTCGACCATCACCCCCTTGGGCAGCCCGGTGGAGCCGGAGGTGTAGATGACATAGGCCAGGTGCGTGGGCAGCAGGCCCGGGCACTGCGGATCGTGTTCGGGCTGGCTGGCCAGGCGCGGGTCGTCGAGGTCCAGCAGTGGCGCCTCGGGGGTGCCCAGCAGGGCCAGGCAGTCGGCCTGGCTGAGCACCGCCGCAGGTGCGCTGTCGGCCAGGGTGAAGGCGATGCGCTGGGCCGGGGCGCCGGGGTCGATGGGCACGTAGCCGGCACCGGCCTTGAGCACGCCAAGCATGGCGACGATCATCGCCGGGCCGCGCTCCACGCAAATGGCCACCCGCGCCTCAGGGCCGATGCCCAGGCCGATCAGGTGGTGGGCCAGTTGGTTGGCGCGGCGGTTGAGTTCGCCGTAGCTGATGCTTTGCTGCTCGAAGATCAGCGCAGTGGCTTGCGGGCGCGCCTTGGCGTGGGCTTCGAAGCGCTGGTGCAACAGCGGCGTGGCGGCAAATGCCTGCAGCGGCTGGTTGCTGGCCTGCAGCAGCTGCTCGCGCTCGCCCGGCGGCAGAATGTCCAGCGCCTGCACCGGGGTGTGCGGTGCCTGCTCCAGGGCCTGGGCCAGTTGCCCGAGGGTTTGCGCAAGGTAACCGGCAACGCGCCGGGCGCCGATCTGGCTGGCCACCAGCGCGGTGATGCGAAACGCCTCGCCGAGGTCGTCGATGTTCACCGTCAGCGGGTAGTTGGTGCGCTCTTCGGCGCCCAGTACAAGGATGCCCGGCGCCACCTCGATCACCGCATCGGCGTCCCCTGCGGCGCTGTGGCGGTAGTTGAGCACGCAGTTGAACAACGGCGTGGGGGCGGCAACGCCGCTGCAGCGCTGGGCTTCGGCCAGTGATGCCTGCTCGTGGCCGAGCAGGCCGCTCAGGCGCTGGTGGGTGGTTTGCAGCCCTTCGCTGACGCTGATTGCGCCGACATCCACCCGCAGCGGCAAGGTGTTGATGAACATGCCCAGCGCCTGCTCGCCGCCGGCGCCGGCCTCCATGCGCCCCAGCAGAACGCTGCCGAACACCACCGCCTCGCGCCCGGACACCTGCCCCAGCACCCGCGCCATGGCCAGGTGCATCAGGCTCGCCGGGCTGACCCCAAGCTGCCGGGCCAGGCCGCGCAGGCGCAGGCTGAGGGCCGGCTCCAGGGTGAGCCGGGCTTCTTCCACCGACAGGCCGTCGCTTTCTGCCAGGCCAAAGGCCAGGGTCGGCTCGTCGATATCACCAAGCATCTGGCCGAAGAATGCCTGCTGCGCGCCTGCGTCACGGGCCTGGCGGGCTTCTGCCAGCAGGTCGCGAAACGGCACGGCGGGGCCGACCTGGGCGCTGTTGCCGGTCAGGTGCGCGTGCAGTTCGCGGCGCACGATATCCAGGGCGGCGTGGTCCATCACCGTGTGGTGGAACAGCAACAGGGCGACCACCTCTTCACCATGGCCCGGCGCATGCACCAGGCGCAGCAGCGGCGCCTGGCCGAGGTCGAGGCGGAACTGGCGGCTGTCGAAGCGCTCACGCAGTTGCGCCAGGGCATCGCCCGCACCGTCCAGCAGCACCCCTTCGCAAACCAGCGGCGCTTCGCGCCAGACCACTTGCAGCGGCTCGTCCAGGCGCTCCCACAGCAGCGCGCTGCGCAGGATGTCGTGGCGCTGGATCACCCATTGCAAGGCCTCGCGAAACGCCGCCAGGTGCGCGGCGCTGGCAAAGCGCAGCTGCGCCTGCAACAGGTAGGGGTCGCCGGCGCTGGCGCTGAGGTGGTGGTAGAGCATGCCCTCTTGCAGCGGCGCCAGCGGGTAGATGTCCTGCACGTTGGCCGCGCCGCCCGGCACCGTGGCGACGATGCGGTCGATGGCGGCCTGGTCCAGGCTCACCAGTGGCAGCATGTCGGGGGTGATGCGCAGCGCCGGGCTGACCCAGTCGTCGCCCTGCCCGGCCAGCATCGCCAGCAGCGCCGGCTTGTGGTCGGCCAGGGCCTGCCACAGGTGGTCGTCCAGGGCATCGTCGGCGCCCAGCACCACCAGGTCGTCGCCGTCACGTTGCAGTCGGATCGCGCGGGTGCACAGCACCGCCATCAGTTCGCTCAAGGGCATGGGTTAAGCATCCTGCTTTGCCAAGTGAATAAAAGTCGGGGGTGAAACTAAAGGATCGGTGCCTGCGGGGCTGACAGGGGAAGCCGGGACAATCGGTGGCCCGGGGCTTTGGCCCCTGTAGGAGCAATTGTCTTGCTCAGTTGCCAAAAGCTGGCGCGATCCCTGTGGGAGCGGGCTTGCCCGCGAAAAGGGCGACACAGTGTATGGCACGGGCTTCGCCCGTATTCGCGGGCAAGCCCGCTCCCACAGGATGCGCAGAGCCTGAATCAGGCGCTGTACCTGTAAGGGCGGCCTTGTGTCGCGTCAGGGCTGCGAGCTCAAAGCCGGCGGCGGGCGGCCAGGCCCGGGATGGTGGTGCGCGGCACCTCCACGCGGGCCGCCTGTAGCTGGGTGCTGGCGGCAAGGCCGGCCAGGGTCGGCTGGCTGAACAGGCTGCGGGCGTCGGCATGCAGGCCGGCCTGGCGCATGCGCGCCACCAGGCTGACGGCCAGCAGCGAATGGCCGCCGAGCTCGAAGAAGTTGTCGTCGCGGCCCACCTGCTCGATGCGCAGCACCTCGCCCCAGATCTGCGCCAGGGCGGTTTCCAGCTCGCCTTGCGGTGCCTGGTACTGGCGGCTGATCACCGAGGCCGGGCCGGGCGCCGGCAACGCCTGGCGGTCGACCTTGCCGTTGGGACTCAGTGGCCAGGCGTCCAGGGCCACGAAGGCCGAGGGCACCAGGTAGTCGGGCAGGCGCGCCAGCATATGGCTGCGCAGCGCTTCGAGCCCTGGTGCGGTGTGACCAGGGCGGCAGGTGAACCAGGCCACCAGGCGCTCGTCATGCATCGACACCACTGCTTGCTCAAGCCCTGGGTAGCTGGCCAGTTGCACCTCGATCTCACCGGGCTCGACCCGCAGGCCGCGCAGCTTGAGCTGGAAGTCGTTGCGCCCGAGGAACTCCAGCTCGCCGTCGGCGCGGTAGCGCGCCAGGTCGCCGGTGCGGTACAGGCGCTCGCCGGCCACGAAGGGGCTTGCGATGAAGCGCTCGGCCTGCAATGCCGGCAAGCCAAGGTAGCCGCGGGCCACGCCAACCCCGCCGATGTGCAGCTGGCCCACTGCACCGAACGGCACAGGGCGGTCGTGCGCATCGAGCAGGTACAGGCGGGTGTTGCAGATCGCCCGGCCGATCGGCGGCGCGCTGGCCGGCAGCGGCTGCTCGGGTTCGAGGGTCCAGGCGGTGCTGTCGACCGTGGCTTCGGTGGGGCCGTAGACATTGTGCAGCCGCACCCACGGCAGGCGCGCGCGCACCGCCGCAGCCATGGCCAGGGTCAGCTCGCCGCCGCCGCAGAAGATGTCGCGCAGGCGGGTGCAACGCTCTACGCCCTCCACGTCGAGGAACGGCTGCAGCATGGCTGGCACGAACTTCACGCAGGTCACCCGCTGCGCTTCGATCAGCCCGGCGAGGTAGGCCGGGTCGCGGTGGCCGTCGGGGCGTGCCAGCACCAGGCGCAGGCCGGCGCTGAGGGGCCAGAACAGCTCCCACACCGAGCCGTCGAAACTGAAAGGCGCCCGTTGCAGCAGGGCATCGCCCGGGCGTGGCGGGCACAGGCCGGTGCCCCAGTGCATCAGGTTGCACAGGCCGCGGTGCTCGACCATCACACCCTTGGGCGTGCCGGTGGAGCCAGAGGTGTAGATCACGTAGGCCAGGTTGCCGGCATGCAGGCCGGGCACTACAGGTGCATCAGCAGGTTGTTGCTGCCAACCGTCGTGGTCCAGGTTCAGGGTGGCCACACCGCTGCCTGTCAGCAGGCCGGCGGTGGCGCCATGCACCAGCAGCACCTGGGGCGCGCTGTCGGCGAGCATGTAGCGCAGGCGCTCGTCGGGGTAGCCGGGGTCCAGCGGCACATAGGCGCCGCCGGCCTTGAGAATGCCCAGCAGGCCGACCATCAGCGCAAGACCGCGCTCGACGCAGATCGCCACCCGGCTGTCCGGCTGCACGCCCATTGCTCGCAACTGATGGGCCAGGCGGTTGGCTTGTTCATCGAGCTGGCGGTAGCTCAGGCACTGCTCGCCGGCCTGCACGGCGACGGCGTCGGGGCTGCGGCGTACCTGTTCAGCGAACAGCGCGGGCCAGGTCTGCTCGACCGGGCTGCTGGCATCGTCGGTGGCGTTCAAACCAACCAGCAATTGCTGCAGCTCTTCGGCCGGCACGCTGCACAGTTGCTCCAGCGGGCGCTGCGTGCCGTGCTCCAGCAGGCCTTGAAGGGTGCCCAACAGGCACGCCTGCAATCGCGCCACACCCAGGGTGCGCGGGGCCCGCAGGCTCAAGTGAATGGCCTCGCCATGGTCGTCCACGGCCAGCATCAGCGGTTGGCTGACCACTTCGCTGGCCTGCAGCAGCTCGACACCGGGCAAGGCGGCCTGGCCGTGCGGCGCGCCCTGGCGGTAGTTGAGCAGGCTGTCGAACAGCGGCATGCCGGCAGGCAAGGCGCTGCACCGCTGGGCCTGCACCTGCGGTGCGTCTTCGTGGGCCAGCAAACCGGCCAACCCTTCATGGGTACGGGCCAGGGCCTGGCCCAGGCTCAGGCCGGCCAGGCGCACCCGCAGCGGCAGGGTATTGATGAACATCCCTAAGGCACGGTCGGCGCCTTCGCCTGCGGCCAGGCGACCAAGCAGCACGGTGCCGAACACCACCTCGTCATTGCCCGACAGGCAACCCAGCACCTGGGCCCAGGCCAGGTGGAACAGGCTGGCCAGGCTGACATCGTGATTGCGTGCCAGTGTGCGCAGGGCCTGGGCCAAGGCAGGCGGCAGCGCCTGCTCGAGGGTTTGCAGGGCATCGGGGTCGGCAGGCAGGCCGTCTACGCCCAACACCCGGGTAGGCGCCTGGAGGTCACCGAGCATCTGCCTGAAATAGGCTTCGTGCTGTTGCTCGCGACCCGCTGCACTGTGGGCCGCAGCGAAGTTGCGGTACGGCACCGGCGCCGGCAGGTCGGCGCCCTGCCCGGCCATGAACGCGCGCAGCTCGGCCATCAGCAAGCCAAGGGACACCGCGTCGTTGACCAGGTGGTGGAAGCGCAGCAGGCCCAGCCAGCGGCCCTGCCGGGTATCTTCGGCAACGCCAAGGGCCAGCAAGGGGGCCTGGCGCAGATCCAGAGGTTGGCAGGCAGCGCGCAGGCGCGCCTCGGCATCAACCCCAGGGGCCAACTCGTGTACCGGCAGTTCAGCGTGGCGCCATACCACTTGCTGGGGTTGCGCCAGGGCCTCCCAGGCCAGGCTGGTGCGCAGGATATCGTGGCGCGCGATCACCTGTTGCAGGGCCTGGGCGAAGGCCTGCCAGTGCTCGCGGCTGGCAAAACTGAACAGCGCCTGTTGCTGGTAGGGGTCGCGGGTATCGGTGATGTGGTGGTACAGCAGGCCCTGTTGCAGCGGCGCCAGGGGGTAGATCTCCTGCACGTTGGCCGCCCCGCCCGGTACTGCGCCGACGATGCGGTCGATATCCCCCTGCTCGAGGGTGGTCAGCACCAGCAGGTCGGGGGTCAGCTGTTGGCAGCCGGCAGGTACCCGGTTGGCTGGCACTCGCTGAAGCGGCGCGGCACTGGCTGCGGCGGCCAGGCTGGCCAGGGTCGGCTGGCCGAACAGCACCTGCACGTCGGCATGCAGGCCTTCGGCGCGCATGCGTTCGATCAGTTGTACGGCCAGCAGCGAATGGCCGCCCAGCTCGAAGAAGTGGTCATGCCGGCCCACCTGGGCTACCCCCAAAAGCTCGGCCCACAGCGCCGCCAGGCGTTGCTCGGTGGCGCCTTCCGGGGCGGCATAGGCGTGGCGGATGCAGGCCTCGCTGCCAGGAGCTGGCAGCGCCTGGCGGTCGAGCTTGCCATTGGCGGTCAGCGGCCAGGCCGGCATGGCCTGGTAGGCGCTGGGCAGCAATGCGGTGGGCAGGCGCTCGGCCAGGTGCTGGTGCAGCTGGCGCGGCGTCACTTCGCCCTGGGCGATGTACCAGGCCAGCAACTGGCCTTGGCGAACCAGTACCACGCATTCCTGCAAGGCCGGGTGGCTGGCCAGGGCCGCCTCGATTTCCCCCAGTTCTACCCGCACGCCACGGATCTTCACCTGGTCGTCGTTGCGCCCCAGGTACTCCAGGGTGCCGTCGGCCAGCCAGCGCACCAGGTCGCCGGTGCGGTACATGCGCCCGGCGTGGAACGGGTCGTCGAGGAAGCGCTCGGCGGTAAGATCGGGGCGGCCCAGGTAACCCCGGGCGACACCGGCGCCAGCCACGTACAGCTCGCCGGGCACGCCCGGTGGCAGCAGGCGCTGGCAGGCATCGAGCACGTACAGCCGGGCATTGTCCACCGGGCCGCCGATATGCAGCGGCCTGCCGGCGTGCAAGGCGCCGTAGCTGGCCACCACGCAGGCCTCGGTGGGGCCGTAGTTGTTCACCAGGGCGTGGCGCGGGTTGCGCTTGAGCTGGCGCAGGCGGTCGCCGCCGATCAGCAAGGTACGCAGGGTCGGGTGGTCGTCGCCCTGGGCCAGGGCGTGCTCGGCCACCGGCGTTGGCAGGAAACTCAGGTCCAGCGGCTGGGCGCGCCACCAGCGCAGCAGGGCGTCGATGTCTTCAGTGCCCTCTCGCACCGGGGCCAGGTGCAGGGTGGCGCCGGTGCACAGGGCTGGCCAGACCTCCCAGGCCATGGCGTCGAAGCCGAAGCCGGCCAGGCACGACACCTGCCCGCCAGCCTTCAGGGCAAAGGCCCGGCAATGCCAGTCGACCAGGTTGTCGAGCATGCAATGCTCGACCATCACGCCCTTGGGCAGGCCGGTAGAGCCGGAGGTGTAGATGACATAGGCCAAATTGCCTGGGCCCAAGCCTGGCACCACAGGGTTGTCTGCCACGGTTGGGGCGCATGGGTCGAGGTCGATGCGCGGCACCTCACTGGCAGGCAGATCG
Source organism: Pseudomonas xanthosomatis (assembly GCF_019139835.1). Classification (NCBI taxonomy): domain Bacteria; kingdom Pseudomonadati; phylum Pseudomonadota; class Gammaproteobacteria; order Pseudomonadales; family Pseudomonadaceae; genus Pseudomonas; species Pseudomonas xanthosomatis. The sequence goes on from NZ_CP077075.1 coordinate 3,951,667, forward strand.
ATGCCGACCTGGCTCAACAGCACCTTGGGGGTACAGTTTTCCAGCAGCCAGGCCAGGCGCTCTCGGGGGTGAGCCGGGTCCAGGGGTACATAGGCGGCACCGGCCTTGAGCACTGCCAACAGGCCTACCAGGGTGTCCGGCCCGCGCCGGGCGCAGATCGCCACGCGGTCCTCGGGCGCCACGCCCAGGGCGATCAGACGTTCGGCCAGCTGGTTGGCGCGCCCGTTGAGCTCGGCGTAGCTCAGGCTGAGCCCTTCGTGCCAGGCGGCGATGGCCTGGGGCATGCGTGCGGCTTGCGCTTCGATACGCTGGTGCACGCAGCGCGGGGTTGCCTGGGTGCTTGCCCCCTGCCCCCAGGCTTGCAGGTTTGCGTGTTCGGCTGGGGTCGGCAGGTCAAACCCGGCCACCACCAGCGCCGGGTTGGCCAGGGCCTGGTGGAGGATGTGCAGCAGGCGGTCGGCCAGGGCCTGGGCCTCCTGCTCGCTGAACCAGGCCAGGTTATACACCAGGTGCAGCCAGGCCTGGCCGGTGTGGCGGTTGCTGCGCAGGTGCAGGGCCAGCGGGGTCGGCTCGTGGCCACTGCTGACCTTCACGCTGCGCCCTTCGATCGGCCCGTAGCGCAGCGCGTTGCCGTCTTCTTCGAACGACACACTCAGCTCGAACAGCTGGCCGCGGTCTTCGCGCAGCAGGCCCAGGGCGCGGTTGAGTTCGCTCAAGGCAAAACGCTGGTGGCGGTAGTCCTGCCGCAAGCTGTCGCGAATGCCCTGTACCAGCTCTGCAAAGCCCAGCTGGCGGCCAAAGCCCATGCGCAAGGCACTCACCTGGGTGAACAGGCCCAAGGTGGCCTTGAAGCCCGGGTTGGCGCGGTTGCGCACCGGCAGCCCGACCACCCATTCGTCGCGCTGCCAGATCCGGCTGCAATACACGTGCAGCGCCGCCAGCAGCACATGCAGGGCCGAGGCGTTCAACTGCCCGGCCAGGCCCTGCATGCGGGCCAGCAGGTCGCTGCTGAACGGCAAGTCCAGGGCCTGGCTCGGGGTGTCGGCAGTGGCCGGGGCCAGGCCTTTGCGCTGGGCCAGGGGCTCAGGCAGGGCCTGGTACTTGGCTAGCCAGTAGGCGCGGTCACGGGCGTGGCGCGCCGAGGCCTGGTAGGCGACATCGTCATGGATGAACGCGCGGTACGACGGCGCCGTGGCCGGCAAGGGCTGGCCCTGCTGCAACAGCCCGTAGTACTGGCCCAGCTGGCTGAACAGCTGGTCGAAGCCCCAGCCGTCGATGATCAGGTGGTGGGCCTGGCCCGCCAGCAGGTGGCGCTGAGGGTGCAGCTTGACCAGGAAGAAACGCGCCAGGGGGCCGCCGAGCAGGTCGAAGCGCTGCGCCATGCGCTGGCGCATCAGTTGCCGGGCGCAGGCCTCGGGGTCGGCCTCGGCACTGAGGTCGAGCAGTGGCAGGCCGAGGGTGAGCGTGGGCTCGAAACGCTGGCGAGGCAGGCCGTCGGCCGCGCACGGCAGCAGTTGCGTGCGCAGGCCGTCATGCAGCGCCACCAGGTGCGCCAGGGCCTGGCCCAGCAGCGCCGTATCGAGCGCACCGTCCAGCTCGATGTAACCACCGATGTTGTACAGCGGCGAGTCGCCACGGCTGATCTGGTCCAGCCAGATGTCGCGCTGGGCGGTGGTCAGGGGGTAGGTGTCGGTGGCAGACATGGGGGTGGCGCGTCCTTGCGAATGATCGTCCGCGGATTCAAGCACCGGCCTTGGCGGCTGTATGGCCCCTGAAACCCGGACAGCCGCGCCTGGGCCCAAGTTACTGATTTTCTTGTAGGAGAATCGCTACAGCAGGCTGTCGGGCATGGCCTACCTGCCAGTCTGCAGTGGGCAAAATCCCCCAAAGCGGGGCTTTTTGGCGTCAATTGGTTGGCATTGCGCCAAGCTCAGCGCCCCTGGCGGTTTAGCGGTGGTGCAACGGTTTGCCGCCGACGTGGCATTTTCTGTCCCCCTTTTCCATGACAGACACCGGCAAGGCTGGGGGCTTGAATAGCGCCACACCACTTAGCCGAGGAGAGGACTCGACCACGAGACCGCCCGCAGAACGCCCCGAATCAAGGAAGACACCAGCATGAGACTGACCGACAACCTCGCCCGCCGCCCTGCCCCTCAGCTTTATCTACAGTTGGGCGAGCTGGTGGCCCGCAGCGGCGACCAGGACTTTGCCGGGCAGATGTTCCAGCTGCTCGAGCAACTGGTGCCGATGCAGCGCCTGGACCTCAGCGAATGGACCCTCGACACCCGCCAGCAACGCATCGAGCACATCCGCGCTCTGGGTAGCGCGGGCGCCTGCACGCCACTGCCTGCGCCCGAAGCGTTGCTGCAGAGTGTGATGCAGATGCACGACCCGGTATTGATCCAGATCAGCGCGCCGCTGGGGCGCCCGCAGCAACCGCACAGTGCACACCAGTGCAACCTGGTGTCGTGCCGCGGCGAGCGGCGTTGGGTGATCTGCTGCCAGCGCAGCCCTTGCCAGCGGGCCTTCACCCTGGCCGAGCTGTCGTTGCTCAAAAGCCTGTCCGACACTTTGTTGCCACTGGTCGAGCACCATGCCCTGCGGGCCCAGGCCTTGCCTGCCAACGACCCGCAGTTGGCCGACAACCAGGCGGCCTCGTTGCGCGCGGCCTTTGGCGAGCGCCTGGCACGCGGCGCCATCAGCCTGTCCAGCCGCGAGCAGGAGGTGTGCCTGGGGCTTTTGACCGGCGGCACGGTGCCGCAGATGGCGCAGCAGTTGAACGTCAAGAACAGTTCGGTGGAAACCTATCTCAAGCGCGCCACCGCCAAGCTGGGGGTCAGTGGCCGCCACGGGCTGGCCCGCTGGATGGCGGGTGCCTGACACCGCAAGGAAGCCTGCAATGTACCGATTCACCCTGACCCTGCTGGCCGCCACCCTGGCCGGCTGCAGCCTGGCACCGGATTACCAGCGCCCGGCGGCTCCGGTCCCCGTGCAGTACCCCCAAGGGCCGGCCTACCCGGCCGCATCGACCACTCCGCCCGCCCAGCATTGGCAGGCGGTGTTCCACGACCCGGCGCTGCGCCAGCTGATCGACGCTGCCCTGGCCAACAACCGTGACTTGCGGGTGGCGCTGCTCAATGCCGAGGCGACTCGCGCCCAGTACCGTATTCAGCGCGCCGAACAACTGCCCCGTGTCAGCCTTGACGGCAGTGGCCAGCGCCAGTACCTGCCGCGGCGTATGACCGGCACCGGCAGCGGCGTGATCAGCAGCACCCAGGCCGTCACCCTGGGCGTCAGCGCCTACGAGCTGGACCTGTTCGGGCGCCTGCGCAGCACCAGCGAGCAAGCGCTGCAAACCTACCTGGCCAGTGAAGAGGCACGCCGCGCCGCGCAACTGAGCCTGGTGGCCAGCGTTGCCAGCGTGTACCTCACCTGGCGCGCCGACCAGGAGCTGCTGGCACTGGCCGAAGATACCCTGGCCGCCGACGAGCACAGCCTGCGCCTGACCACCCGCCAGGTGCGCACCGGCACCTTGTCGGCGCTGGACCGCATTCAGGCGCAGACCCGGGTCGACAGCACCCGCGCTGCGGTGGCGCGCTACCGCCGCCTGGTGGCCCAGGACCTCAACCAGCTGGGCGTGCTGGTAGCCGGGCCCATCGCCGATGGCCTGCGTGGGCTGGCCCTGGCCAGCGAGCAGATCGCGCCGCTGCCTGCCGGCCTGCCGTCGGACTTGCTGCAACGCCGCCCGGACATCCTGCAGGCCGAGCACCAGTTGCAAGCGGCCAACGCCAACATTGGCGCCGCGCGTGCGGCGTTGTTCCCGAGCATCAGCCTGACCGCCAATGCCGGTACCAGCAGCCAGCAGCTGGCCGGATTGTTCGAGGCAGGCTCGGGTACCTGGCTGTTCAAGCCGCAGGTCAGCCTGCCGTTGTTCAACGCCGGCAGCCTGCGTGCCAGCCTGGAGTACGCGAAGTTGCAGAAGGACATTCAGGTGGCGCAGTACGAAAAGGCCATCCAGGGGGCGTTTCAGGAAGTCGCCGACGGCCTGGCGGCGCGCGCCACCTACCAGCGCCAGTTGCAGGCCCAGCGCGACCTGGTGGCGGCCAGCCAGCGCTACTACGACCTGGCGCAAAACCGCTACCGCACCGGGGTGGACAGCAGCCTGACCTTCCTCGATGCCCAACGCCAGCTGTTCAGCGCCCAGCAGGGGCTGATCGGCGACCGCCTGGCGCAGCTGGTGGCCGAGGTGAACCTGTATGCGGCGCTGGGTGGGGGTTGGCAGGATGATCAGCCCCTTGCTGGCGGGCCTGGCGGGTAGATCTGCATCAAGGTTGAGGGCCCTATCGCCGGCAAGCCGGCTCCTACAGGTATGGCGCCAGCCTTGAAATACATGCAGCAATTGTTGCCTGCCGTGGTCACAGGGTTACAGTGGCAGCACCAGCCTGCCCCTTGCGCCCAAGGCAAAAATGCAGCAACGCCCTGCAGATTTGCCAATTGTGCAAGGCAAATACGCATGACAGGATCCAGCGATCCGCCCGCGCATTCCAGGCTTGACCCTGGAAATCAATAACAAAGCAGGGAGACCGCGATGACCGCGCACGCTCAACCTTCGGCAACGGATCATGTACTGGCCGAAGTCCGCAACCACATCGGCCACCTCACCCTCAACCGCCCCGCCGGCCTCAATGCCCTGACCCTGGACATGGTGCGCAGCCTGCAGCGCCACCTGCACCGCTGGGCGCAGGACGACCAGGTGCACGCGGTGATGCTGCGCGGCGAAGGGCCCAAGGGCTTCTGCGCCGGCGGCGACATCCGCTCGCTGCACGACAGCCACAAGGCCGGCGAACAGCTGCACCACACCTTTTTCGAAGAGGAATACGCCCTCGACCTGTGCCTGCACCGCTACCGCAAGCCGGTGCTGGTGCTGATGGACGGCTTCACCCTGGGCGGCGGCATGGGCTTGGCCCAAGGCTGCGACCTGCGCATCGTCACCGAGCGCAGCCGCCTGGGCATGCCTGAAACCGGTATCGGCTACTTTCCCGATGTCGGCGGCAGCTACTTCCTGCCGCGCATACCGGGCGAACTGGGCATCTACCTAGGTATCAGCGGCGCCCAGATCAAGGCCGCCGATGCGCTGTATTGCGGCCTGGCCGACTGGTACGTGGGCAGCGAGCGCCTGGCGGCACTGGACGAAGGCCTGGACCACCTGCAGTTCGGCGACTACCCGCTCAAGGACCTGCAGGGCCTGCTGGCCACCCTTGGCACCCAGGTGCTGGACGACGCGCCGCTGGCCAGCCTGCGCCCGGTGATCGACCACTTCTTCGCCCTGCCCGATATACCCAGCATCGTCGAGCAACTGCGTGCGGTGGCCATCGGTGACAGCCATGCCTGGGCACTGGCCACCGCCGACCTGCTGGAAACCCGCTCGCCACTGGCCATGGCCGTGACCCTCGAACTGCTGCGCCGCGGTCGCCACCTGGCGCTGGAGGAGTGCTTCGCCATGGAACTGCACCTGGACCGCCAGTGGTTCGACCATGGCGACATCATCGAAGGCGTGCGTGCGCTGATCGTCGACAAGGACAAGCAGCCGCGCTGGAACCCGCCAACCCTCGCCGCCCTGACCCGCCAGCGCGTCGAGCAATTCTTCGAAGGCCTGTAAGGCCAGGAGCACCTGCATGCAAGACCTGGAATTGAGCGAAGAACAGATCATGATCCGCGACATGGCCCGGGACTTTGCCCGCGGCGAGATCGCACCCCATGCCCAGGCCTGGGAAAAGGCCGGCTGGATCGACGACGGCGTGGTACGCAAGATGGGCGAGCTGGGCCTGCTGGGCATGGTCGCGCCCGAGCAGTTCGGCGGCAGCTACACCGACTATGTGGCCTACGCCCTGGCGGTTGAAGAGATTTCCGCCGGCGACGGCGCCACCGGGGCGATGATGAGCATCCACAACTCGGTGGGCTGCGGGCCGCTGCTGGCCTACGGCACGCCCGAGCAGCAGCAGGCCTGGCTGCCGCAGCTGGCCAGCGGCGAGGCCATCGGCTGCTTCTGCCTCACCGAGCCGCAAGCCGGGTCCGAGGCGCACAACCTGCGCACCCGTGCAGAGTTGGTGGACGGCCAGTGGGTGATCAATGGCGCCAAGCAGTTCGTCAGCAACGCGCGCCGGGCCAAGCTTGCCATTGTCTTTGCGGTGACCGACCCGCAGCTGGGCAAGAAGGGCCTGTCGGCCTTCCTGGTACCCACCGACAACCCGGGGTTCAAGGTGGACCGCAGCGAACACAAGATGGGCATCCGCGCCTCGGACACCTGCGCGGTGACCCTGGACAACTGCCGCATTCCGGCCGCCAACCTGCTGGGCGAGCGCGGCAAGGGCCTGGCCATCGCCCTGTCCAACCTCGAAGGCGGGCGTATCGGCATTGCCGCTCAAGCATTGGGCATCGCCCGGGCGGCATTCGAGGCGGCGCTGCAGTATTCGCGCGAGCGCATCCAATTCGGCAAGCCGATCAACGAGCACCAGAGCATCGCCAACCTGCTGGCCGACATGCAGGTCCAGGTGAATGCCGCGCGCTTGCTGATTTTACATGCCGCGCGCCTGCGCACGGCCGGCAAGCCGTGCCTGTCGGAAGCCTCCCAGGCCAAGCTGTTCGCCTCGGAGATGGCCGAGCGGGTGTGCTCGATGGCCATCCAGGTGCATGGCGGGTATGGGTACCTTGAGGACTACCCGGTGGAGAAGTACTACCGCGATGCACGGATTACGCAGATCTACGAAGGCTCGAGCGAGATCCAGCGCATGTTGATTGCCCGGGAGCTGAAGCACTACACGGTCTGAGGCCGCCTCAGGCAGCGTCTAGACTCAACGAACCACGCCCGCACCGCAGCGCACGGTGCGGGCCTTGCCGTGAACGGGGGGCTGCCACACGTGGAGGTGTGCGATGAGCCAGTTCAAACGCCTGCTGGTCATGCTCGGCCCGCAGATGCGCCACTCCCCTGCCCTGCAGCGCGCCGCCGCGCTGGCTGAATCCTGCGGGGCATTGCTGGACCTGAACGTCTTCGTCGACGAGGTCGACACCTTCGGCCTGATGGGCAACAGCCAGGAACGCGAGCGCCTGCTGGCGCACAACCGCCTGTGGTTGGCCGATGAGGCTGAACAGCTGCGCAGCGCCGGACTGGATGTGTCCACCGAACTGCTACTGACCCGCGACCCGCTGGGCAGCGTGCTGCAGCAAGCAGAACGCCTGGGCTGCGACCTGCTGGTCAAGGACGTGCAGCACGAGCCGGTGCTCAAGCGCCTGCTGGTCACCCCGCTGGACTGGCAACTGCTCAAGGACAGCCCGGTGGCGGTGCACCTGGTCAGCGAAATCCGCCTGCCGCTGCCCCGGCAGATCGCCGCCGCGGTGGACCTGAACCATCACGGCAACGCGGAACAGCTGGACGACCAGGTGATCCGCAGCGCCCACGCACTGGCCCTGCAATGCAACGCCGAACTGCACCTGCTGCACGTGTGCGACGCGGCCAGGACCCATATCGCCGACTTTGGCGCCGGCGCGGTGACCATGCCAGGCTTCGATGCCAGTGTGCGCACGGCGCAGCGGGCAGCGTTCAACCGGCTGGGGGACCACCACCAGGTCGATCTGGAGCGCCGGCACTTTCTCGAGGGCCCGGCAATCAGGGCGATTGCCGGTTACATCAGCCACAGCCGGGTGGATGTGATCGTCATGGGCACCCACCGCCACGACGCGCTGCAGACGTTCCTGGGCGGGACCACCGCCCATGTGCTGGAACACCCGCTGTGCAACGTGCTGGCGATCAAGGCGGTGCGCTGACGGCAGGAGCCGGCGTGTCGGCGATGAGCTCGGTACAGGCTTCGCCGGTGTTCGCGGGCAAGCCCGCTCCCACAGGGGCCGCGGCGGGTTCGTGCCCAGTTCTCTGCGCGACAGCGCAGCCCAAAGGGCTGGGTGATCTCCTACAGGGGGATCGACGCCTTAGAAGCCCTTGCTGTAGAACAGCGAGTACGACTCGATGCCGTCGTTGGGCTGCTTGATGCCGGCATTGGAGTAGTGCATCAGGCGCAACCCGACCTTCTGCTCCCCCGGCAGCTTGAGGCCAAAGCCGATGCGGTCTTCGAAGTTGACCGACGAGCCCAGGCGCTGGTCGCCCACCTCGGTCTTGGAGAACGCCGCCAGGCCAATGCCGGCCTCGATGTACGGGGTGTAGGTGAAGCCGCTGAACTCGTAGACGAACACCGGGCTGAACGACAGCGAGTGGGCGCCGCTGTAGTCGCCACCTTCCCAGTAGGTGTAGGCGGCGTCCCAGTAACCGGTGACAAAGCCGGTGTTGCTTTCGAGCCAGCGTTTGTCCCAGTCGAACGACAGGCCGATGCGGTAGGTCAAGTCACCCTGGCTGGTGGCCCCCACGGCACCGGATACCTGGGCAGCCTGGGCCGAGCAGGCCCCGGCGAGCGCCAGCACAGCAGCGGCCAGCGAGCTGGCAAGACGGTTTTTCATCAATGTTCTCCTGATGGTCTTTCACGGGTGGGGGCTTTTGCCCCTCGTTATGCGCCTGTGCACCACCGCATCCAAGTGGTCACAAGTTGTAATACTTCCCGAAGTATCGGCCAATCAGCAGCAAAGATGAAAGTGTTTTGCCAGCATTTAATCCCCCTTTAGGAGCCGGCTTGCCGGCGATGCGGCCAGCGGCCTTGCGCCAAGGCCTGCCTTTGTATCGCCGGTACATGCCCTATCGCCGGCAAGCCGGCTTTTACAGGGAAGCGGGCCTCAAGCCTGGCGCTCCTCCAGCAACTTGATGAACATGCTCAAACTGCGCGACACCGTGCCCCGGCGCCACACCAGCCAGGTTTTCAGGTAGCGGAAGTCCTCGGCCATGGGCCAGGCGCTGACCGTGCTGCAGCCGGGCATGTTGTCGAGCATGCTGCGCGGCATCATCGCAAGGCCTGCGCCGGCGCTGACGCACGCCAGCATGCCGTGGTACGACTCCATTTCGTGGATCTTGCCGGGCACCGCCTGGTCGTGGACGAACCAGCTCTCGAAATGGTGGCGGTACGAGCAGTTGGCACGAAAAGCGTAGATGTTCGCGCCGTTGACATCGCGGGCGCGGGTGACCGGGGGGTGGTTCAGCGGTGCGATCACGGTCATCTCCTCCTCGAACACCGGCATGCCCTCAAGGGTTGGGTGCAACACCGGGCCATCGACGAACGCGGCCACCAGGCGCCCGGCCAACACCCCTTCGAGCATGGTCCCGGACGGGCCGGTGGAGAGGTCCAGGTCGACCTTGGGGTAGCGCTGGTTATAGGCCGCCAGCAAGGCCGGGATGCGCACCGCTGCCGTGCTTTCCAGAGAACCCAGGGCGAAGGTGCCTTGGGGGTCTTCACCAGCTACGGTCAGGCGTGCCTCGTGCACCAGCTCGAGGATGCGCCGGGTGTATTCGAGGAAATTCCAGCCCGCCGGCGACAGGCGCAGGCGGCTCTTTTCGCGGATGAACAGCTCAACGCCCAGGTCTTCTTCGAGCTGCTTGATGCGGGTGGTCAGGTTCGACGGCACCCGGTGGATATGCTGCGCGGCGGCGCTGATGCTGCCGTGCTCGGCCACGGCCTTGAAGATTTCCAGTTGCACCAGGTCCACGGTCATTCTCCAAACGTGAATGTTTCGCTCATTATTATTCAGTTTTCATTAAAGCGCGCCACCACTAGTCTGGGCTCACCGATTCATAACAACAGAGCACAGCGCCATGAGCGAGATCAGCAGCCTGACCCACGCCATCTCCGTCGACCCCTACACCGGCGAGCAGATCGGCCACTATGCCTTCGACACCGACGCCGCACTGGAAGCGGCGCTGCAACGCGCCAAGGTTGGTTATATCCAGTGGCGCAAGGTGTCGCTGGGTCAGCGCAGCGAGTATCTGAACGCCGTGGCCGATGCCCTGCAGGCCAACGCCGAAGCCTTTGCGCAGATGATCGCCCGCGAGATCGGCAAGCCGATCAGCCAGGCCCGTGGCGAAGTGAACAAGTGCGTCGGCCTGTGCCAATGGTACGCCGAACACGGCCCGGCGATGCTCGCACCGGAGCCGACCCAGGTCGAGAAAGCCCGTATCGAATACCGCCCGCTGGGGCCGATCCTGGCGGTGATGCCGTGGAACTTCCCGGTCTGGCAGGTACTGCGCGGCGCCATCCCGGCGCTGCTGGCGGGCAACACCTACGTGCTCAAGCACGCCCCCAACGTGATGGGCAGCGCCTACCTGATGGCCGACCTGTTCAAGCGCGCCGGGCTGCCTGAGGGCGTGTTCGAGGTGCTCAACGTCACCCCCGAGGGCGTTACCCGCGCCATCAACGACCCGCGCATCGCTGCCGTGACCCTGACCGGCAGCGTGCGCGCCGGCATGGCCATCGGTGCCCAGGCTGGTGCCGCGCTGAAAAAATGCGTGCTCGAACTGGGCGGCTCCGACCCGTTCATCGTGCTGGCTGACGCCGACCTGGACGCCGCCGTGAAAGCCGCCGTGATTGGCCGTTACCAGAACACCGGCCAGGTGTGCGCTGCGGCCAAGCGCCTGATCGTCGAAGAAAGCATCGTCGAGGCCTTCACCGCCAAGTTCGTCGAGGCCACCCGTGCGCTGACCATCGGCAACCCGCTGGAAGATGCCACCTACATCGGCCCGATGGCCCGCTACGACCTGCGCGACGAGCTCGACGGCCAGGTCCAGGCAACGTTGGCCGAAGGCGCTACCCTGCTGCTGGGCGGGCACAAGGTCGAAGGCGTGGCGAACTTCTATGCGCCCACGGTGTTCGCCAACGTTACCCCCGACATGACCGCCTTCAAGCAGGAGCTGTTCGGCCCGGTGGCGGCGATCATCAGCGCCCGCGATGCCGAGCATGCGGTGGAACTGGCCAACGACAGCGAGTTCGGCCTGGCCTCGACCATCTACACCGCCGACTATGCCCTGGCCGAGCGCATGACCGAGGCACTGGATACCGGTGGCGTATTCATCAACGGCTACTGCGCCTCTGACCCCCGCGTGGCGTTTGGCGGGGTGAAGAAGAGCGGTTTCGGGCGCGAGCTGTCACACTTTGGTGTGCGTGAGTTCACCAATGCGCAGACGGTGTGGCTGGATCGCAACTAACCTATGGACGCCGCTCCTACAGGGATTGCGCCAGCTGGGGCTGATCCGGGTTCTGTGTGGGAGCGGGCTTGTCCCGTGATGAGGCCGGTACAGTTACCTTGTTTCAGGGTTTTGTCCCGAAATTGCCAGGCTGGGCCGCATTCTTGCCCGGATCTGTATCTTTTATCCCTTCCTGCCCCTCAATAAGGTTCGGGTTTGGGTTCAGGATATGATGTTGATTGCTTTTGGAGATGTACGCACATTCGTTGACGATGAGCGCTTTTCGTCACCTTTCCGCCCTTACGGCGGGTAACTTTTTGAAGGATCAAAAAGTCACCAAAAAATCCATGCTCCCATCATCCGGCCCCCTACGCTGCGCTTCGGGGGTTCCCTCGCTCCGGGCTTGCTCCGGAGGTACGCGCCGACGGGCCGTCCCTGGCCCGATCGGCGCTCGACCGGCATCCATGCCGGTCGCCCTCCTACGCAATCCCTACGCTCGGCCTCCTGAAGTCGCGATTTGTGTTGCCTGAACTACCGCGCGCTTAGAAGCAAGATCAACAGCCAGATCAACAGCCAGATCAAAAGCTGGGATGTTGGTTTTATTGTTATTGATGTGTTGTTTGTTCTGGCCCTATCGCCGGCAAGCCGGCGATTGCAATCCTGAGTTCCCACAAATGCAACTAGCGACCGAGCTGCGTACTCATAGGCGCCGCCCCTAACTTCGCGACTTCAGGAGGCCGAACGCAGGGATTGCGTAGGGGGGGCGACCGGCATGGATGCCGGTCGAGCGCCGATCGGGCCAGGGACGGCCCGTCGGCGCGTACCCCCGGAGCAAGCCCGGAGTGAGGGAACCCCGGAGCGAAGCGTAGGGGCCGGATGAATGGAGCGAGGATTTTTTGGTGACTTTTTGATCCTTCAAAAAGTTACCCGCCGTTGAACTGACCCCCGAAAGTTGGACAGGTAGCGCTATGCGGCCAGCGCTTGGGTCCGGAATTGTACCGGACTCAAGCCATTCAGTCTGAGGCTGATGCGTTCTTGGTTGTAATAGGCGATGTAACCCTCTAATCCTGCTGCCAGTTGCTCAACACTCTCAAATGACTCCAGGTAAAAAAACTCGCTCTTAAGCGTGCCGAAAAAGCTTTCCATAGCGGCGTTGTCCAGGCAATTACCCTTACGCGACATACTCTGCTCGATATTCTTCCCAGCCAGCATATGCCGGTAAGCTGGCTGCTGATACTGCCAGCCTTGGTCAGAGTGAAGTATCGGTTTGTCACTTGGACTCAGCCTCTCGAAGGCCTGTTCCAGCATTGTCGAAACCATCTTGAACTCAGGGCGCCGGTTGATCTGATAAGCAAGGATTTCGCCGTTGTACAAGTCCATAACAGGCGAGAGAAACAGCTTCTGCCCCTTTACCTTGAACTCTGTCACGTCGGTAGCCCACTTCTGATTGGGGGCTTCAGCCTTGAATTTGCGCTTGAGCAGATCAGATGCAACAACCCCCTCGGAGCCTCGGTACGAGCGATATTTCTTCTCTTTGACCAGCGATTTGAGGCCCATTAACTGCATCAGTCGCTGCACCTTCTTGTGATTGACCACCTCACCATTTTGCCCGAGGACCGCAGTGATACGGCGGTAACCGTACCGTCCCTTATGCTCATGATAGAGGCTGTTGATGCGCTCCTTGAGAGCTGCATGCTTGTCATCCACCAGCACTTTGCTCTGGTAATAAAAGGTACTGCGCGCCAGCCCTGCAGCACGTAGCAGCAGAGCAAGTCGATGCCCGTGCCTCAATCCTTGGACAGCCTGCGTTTTCTTGCCTGCGCAGTTCGAGGGTCCGCTTGGATCAAGGCATCGAGCTTTTTTAGATAAGCATTCTCCGCGCGCAGGTATTCCAGCTCTTCGAGCATTTGCTTAGGTGTCAGCTCGCTATCCGCAGGGGCGGAGGAACTTGCGCTGGACTGTTTTGATGGCTTGCGGGGCATGCTGAACTCTCGGGTACGATGCGGATGAAGTGCTTCTACTCCACCTTTATCGTACAACCTTTTCCACTGCCTGATGCTGCTCGGGCCGCGGATGTCGAACCGTACACAAGCTTGCTGGGCGGACAGGCCGTCTTGCTCAATGCTCTGCAAAACCTTCAATTTGAACTGCGCGTCGTAGTGACTGTACTTGGCAATCAAGCCGGCTACGCCGTGTTGCTCGTAGCCCTTTACCCAGCGGCGTAACAGCGATGGACTCAGGTCATGCTTGAGCGCCACCTCATGAACACTGCGGGCAGAAAGGCACTCTTCGATGAGTGCCTGCTTGAGTGCTAGGTTGTACTTCGTCATGGAACACCCTCCGATTGGGGATCAGGTGTCCAACTTTCTGGGGTCAGTTCACGTAAGGGCGGAAAGGTGAATAAGCGTCACTACAAATAATGAATGCGCATAGAACCTTCAAAACCAGCTAAACCAACTAAACCAGAACACCAAACAACAGCAACTCACCACAAATCAAACCGCCACAACCGCAATATCCCCAGCCCCCTTGCCATCCCGCCGCTCCCCCATCCATTCATTGACCCTGTGCCCAAACTCCACAGGCGCCTTGCGCCCAAACCGCCGGGCCAGATCCAGAATGGTCTGCTGCGCCAAAGCCTCCTCCATGCGCTTCTGCGCCGAAAGCATCACCGCATGGATAGCGCAGGTCCCCTCGGTAGCCCAGGCCGGCGCCGAGCCCTCGAACACCGCGCAGCGCTCACGTATCTCGCGGCAATCGAAGATCTTCTTCGCCCCGTCGATGGCCGTGACGATGTCCAGCACGGTGATCTCGTCCGATGGCCGCGCCAAACGGAACCCGCCACGCACACCCTCGGTGGCAGCAACCAGCCCGGCCCGGGCCAGCTTGGTGAAGACCTTGGCCAGATACTCCTGCGGCACGCCCTGCAACTCGGCCAGGTCACGCACGCTGGCCTCGCGGCTGTCGCCGCGCTCGTCCACCAGGAACAACAGGCAATGGATGCCGTACTCGACGCCGGCACTGTAGAGCGACATATCAATCTCCGACTGGTTTTGTCGTAAATATTACGCCGTCCACAGCCATCAGGCAAAGCCCACCATGACCACCGGTCGCCAGCACAAAAATATCAGTCCCCCACAAAGCCAGATTCCATAAGGCCTCAAGCACAATTTCAGGGGCCGCGAACCGGGCCACGGCAAAAAAACCACTTGCGGCGAAAAACTACGATCAATAAAGTCGTAGTTATTCGGCAGCCATCCAACGCCCCGCCGAACACCCACACCTCACCCCTGCGGAGCACATACATGACCTCTCGTATCCTGATCATCGGTGCCGGCTTTGCCGGTGTCTGGAGCGCCCTGAGCGCCGCCCGCCTGCTCGACCAGGCCCAGCGCGACGACGTGCGCATCAGCGTGCTGGCCCCGCAACCGCAACTGCGCATTCGCCCACGCTTCTACGAAGCCGACGCGCACACCCTGCAGGCACCCGTAGACGCACTGTTCGATGCGGTCGGCGTCGAGTTCATCCACGGCCATGTACAAACCATCGACAGCGCCGCACGCCAGGTCGGTTATGTCGACGGCCAGGGCCAGGCGCAGCAGCTTGGTTATGACCGCCTGATTCTCGCCGCCGGCAGCCAGGTTGCACGCCCGGCCGTGCCGGGCCTGGCCGAGTACACCTTCGATGTCGACCAGATGGAATCGGCCGTACACCTTGAGCAGCACCTGAAGGGCCTGGCCGCCCTGCCCGCCTCGCCTGCGCGCAACACCGTGGTGGTGTGCGGCGGCGGCTTCACCGGTATCGAGACCGCCACCGAAATGCCCGCCCGCCTGCGCAGCATCCTGGGCGCCGGTAATGTGCGTGTGGTGTTGGTGGACCGTGGCACCAGCATCGGCGCAGCCTTGGGCGCCGGCATCACCCCATCCATCGTCGCAGCCAGCGAACAGGCCGGCGTCGAATGGCTGACCGGCACCTCGGTGGTGGCGGTGGACGCCGGCGGCGTGACCCTGGACAACGGCGAGTACATCGCCAGCAAGACCGTGATCTGGACCGTGGGCGTCAAGGCCAGCCCGCTGACCGCGCAAATTGCCGGCGAGCGCGACGGCCTCGGCCGCCTGCGGGTCGACGACCACCTCAAGGTGATAGGCCAGGCGCACATCTACGCCACCGGCGACACCGCCTGGGCTGCAGTGGACGAGCTGGGCAACCACGCCCTGATGACCTGCCAGCACGCCATCCCCATGGGCCGCCACTCGGGCAACAATGCCATGGCCGACCTGCTGGGCATCGCCCCTGTGGTGTACCGCCAGCCCAAGTACGTCACCTGCCTTGACCTCGGCGAGTGGGGTGCGGCCTACAGCGAAGGCTGGGAACGCGAGCTCAAACTGCAGGGCGAGGAAGGCAAAACCCTCAAACGGCAAATCAATTCGGTGTGGATCTATCCGCCCGAAGCAGATCGCGAGCTGGCACTGAAAGCCGCAGACCCCGCGATTGCCATAGTCTGAGCCCATAAAAGCTGACAGGTCCGTCAAATGGTGACGGATCTGTCTGTTTACGTTGTTACATTGAACAACTGGTCAATGATCAAGGCACCGTGCCATTATTGACGTCAAAAAAATACCTGAAGGTGAGGAATACCTAATATCCGCAGCGCATCGAGAGCCTGGCGATCACCGCCACGAGGCCCTCACGACCATGCTCTTGACGCCTGCCAGTACAACGTCAAGGAGTATTCATGCAGTTACGGAATATGAAGATCGGTAAACGGGCCGCCAGCGTGTTTGCTCTGTTGGGAGGCCTGGTACTGATCATGGGTTTGCTTGCACTGTATGAAACCAAACAGATGGACAGCGCCACCGACGAGATCCGCGTTACCTGGATGCCCGCCGTGGTCGCCCTCAACGACATCAGCACCAACCTCGGCCGCGTCCGGGCGATCACCCTGCGCACTGCGCTGGACGACGACCCAGCAGAACGTGAGCGCAACGTCGCCCTGCTGGGGCGGACCAACGACGAGCTCAAGCAAGGCCTGAAGGACTACGAGGACACCATCATCGCCGCCGATGACCGTGCCCTGTTCAACACCTTCAAAAGCGCTCACCAGCAGTACTACACCCAGCAACAGGAAGTACTGAAGGACATCACCGCCGGCCGCGCGGCCGATGCCAAGCGCAATATCAGCGGGCCTCTCACCCAGTACGCCGACAGCATGATGAAAGCCATGGGCGCACTCATCGCCTACAACGGCAAGGGCGCAGAAGACGCATCCCAACGCAGCAGTGACGTGGCCGACGAGGCGTTCTCGGTAATCATCGTGTCGCTGGCGGTGATCATGCTGGCGCTGGTCGCCATCGCCACCCTGCTCACCCGCAGCATCGTCGTGCCCCTGGCCGATGCGGTAGCCGTGGCTGAACGCGTAGCCACCGGCGACCTGACCCGTGACATCCAGGTAACCGGCCGCGACGAGCCGGCCATGCTGCTGCGCGCCCTGAGCCAGATGCAACAGAGCCTGCGCGACACCCTGCGCAAGATCGCCGCCTCCTCCGACCAGCTGGCCTCGGCCTCCGAAGAGCTGCACAGCGTCACCGAGGACACCAGCCGCGGCCTGCACCAGCAGAGCGCCGAAATCGACCAGGCTGCAACTGCGGTCAACCAGATGACCGCTGCGGTAGAAGAAGTGGCCAACAATGCGGTAAGCACCGCCGACGCCTCCAAGGGCGCCGACCAGACCACCCGCGATGGTCGCGACCAGGTAAACCAGGCGCTCAGCTCGCTGCAGCACTTGGTGGACGACGTTACCGGTACCTCCGAAGAAATCGAACAGCTGGCCACCAGCGCCAACGAGATCAGCCGCGTGCTCGACGTGATCGGCTCGATTGCCGGGCAAACCAACCTGCTGGCACTGAACGCTGCCATCGAGGCCGCCCGCGCCGGTGAGGCCGGCCGTGGTTTCGCCGTGGTCGCCGACGAGGTGCGTGCCCTGGCCCACCGCACCCAGCAGTCCACCGCCGAGATCGAGCAGATGATCGGCGGCATCCAGACCGGCACCGAGCGTGCGGTCAGCGCGATGCACAGCAGCCAGGGCCGTGCCAGCGGCACCCTGGAAGTGGCCCAGGGCGCCGGCCAGGCACTGGAAGTGATCGCCGAGGCCATTGCCTCGATCAACCAGCGCAACCTGGTGATTGCCAGCGCCTCCGAAGAGCAGGCCCAGGTGGCCCGCGAGGTGGACCGCAACCTGGTCAACATCCGCGACCTGGCCATGCAGACCTCGGCCGGCGCCAACCAGACCAGCGCCGCGGCGCAGGACCTGTCGCGCCTGGCGGTGGACCTGAACGGCATGGTGGCGCAGTTCAAGCTTTGATCTGAAGGTACTGGGGCCGCTTTGCGGCCCTTTCGCGGCACAAGGCCGCTCCTACACAAGCGAGCGCGCGCACCCTGTAGGAGCGGCCTTGTGCCGCGAAAGGGCTGCAAAGCAGCCCCAATTCCAGGCAACACAAAAGCATCGCGGGGCAAGCCCGCTCCCACGCAACCCGCTTCAACGGGCTACGTGGGAGCGGGCTTGCCCCGCGATGGTTTCAACCTGAGTAAAAGCTACAGGTCATTCACACCAACCGCCCTGCCCGCCTTCACCGGCTTGCCACGGCTGGCCAGGCAGTAATACAACGGCACAGTCACCAGCAAACCGAACAACCACGAAAGGTCAGCCCCTTCGACGATGTTGGAGTAAGGCCCCACATACAGCGAAGTGTTGGCAAACGGCAACTGCACCAGGATGCCGCAGGCGTAAGCGACGATCGCGTGGTGGTTGAAGCGGCCATAAATGCCGCCGTCGGCGCTGAAGATCGAGGCGATGTCGTACTCGCCCTTCTTGATCAGGTAGAAGTCCACCAGGTTGATCGACGCCCACGGCACCAGCACCAGCAGCAGCGCCAGAATCAGCCCGATGAACTCGCCGATGAAGTCGGACGAAGCGCTCAACGCCACCATGCCGCAGGCCACCAGAATGAACGCGGCCAGTACCACACGCACCTTGATGCTCGGGGTCCACTGGGCGGCGAAGGTCTGGATGGCGGTGACGATCGACAGCACCGCGCCGTACAGGTTGAGGGCGTTGTGGCTGATGATGTTGAGCAGGAACAGCACCATCAGGATCGGGCCCAGCCAGCCGGTAGCCTGCTTGACCGCCGCCATGGCGTCGGTGCCCTCCGGGACGCACAGCACCGCCACCGCACCGAAGCTGAAGCAAAGGATGGTACCCAGGGTGGCGCCGAAGTAGGTGGCCCAGAACGGCTTGGCGATACCGATTTCACGCGGCAGGTAACGCGAGTAGTCGGAGGTGTACGGCGAGAAGCTGATCTGCCAGATGGTGCCCAGCGACACGGTGGCGACGAAGCCCGACAGGTTGAACGCGCCACGGCTGAAGAAGTCGGCCGGCAGCTCCTGGACGAACATCATGATGAAGCCGGCCAGCAGCGCCGAACCCATCACCCAGGTACCGATGCGGTTGAGGGTGTGGATGAAGCGGTAGCCGATCACGCCGATGGCGGTAGCACTGAGCGCGCCGATCACGATGGCGCTGGGCATCGGCACGCTGGGGGCGATGCCGTGGATCGACTTGCCCGCCAGGACGATGTTGGAAATGAAGAAGCCGACATAGATGAGCGCTGTGAAGAACACGATCAGCAGTGCGCCGTAACGGCCGAACTGGCCACGGCTCTGGACCATCTGCGGAATGCCCAGCTGCGGCCCCTGGGCCGAGGCCAGGGCGATGACCACGCCGCCGAGCAGGTGGCCCAGCACGATGGCGATCAGGCCCCACAACAGGTTGAGATGGAACACCTGCACCACCATGGCCCCGGTGACGATGGGCAGCGGCGCGATGTTGGTGCTGAACCAGAGGGTGAACAGGTCGCGCGCCTTCCCGTGGCGCTCGGCAGGTGGAACGTAATCGACCGTGTGATTCTCGACAAACTGGTGCTGCGAAGACGGTTGGGACATAGGAATTCAGCTCGAAAGGTCGTTTTTATCTTTGTAAGGAAACCGCATCTAGGCGGCCTCTCAGCTGAAGACCATATTATGGTATTCCAAGCTTTTGACAACACTGATCCCCATGAAAAAACGCCAGCTGATCCGGTTGAGCAAGCTGCAGGGCAACAGCTATAGAAGCTGAACCCCAGGTTATTCGCGGCTTTGCGCCGTTCATCGCGTAGATGGCGGGCTTGAAAATTCCACTTGCAAAATAGGTATTACGGTATACCATCAGACACAT
This sequence comes from Pseudomonas xanthosomatis, assembly GCF_019139835.1. Taxonomy (NCBI): domain Bacteria; kingdom Pseudomonadati; phylum Pseudomonadota; class Gammaproteobacteria; order Pseudomonadales; family Pseudomonadaceae; genus Pseudomonas; species Pseudomonas xanthosomatis. The sequence continues at coordinate 3,971,043 of NZ_CP077075.1, forward strand.
CAACGATAAAAACCGCGGACCACCGCAGCCCTCGCGAGGTACACAAGATGATCGACGCAACTGTCTACAAGAACGTCCTGGGCTCCTTCCCGTCCGGCGTAACCGTCATCACCACCCTGGACGACGACGGCTCGATCGTCGGCCTGACCGCCAGCGCCTTTTCCTCGCTTTCGATGGACCCGCCGCTGGTGCTGTTCTGCCCCAACTACAGCTCCGACTCCTACCCCGTGCTGATCAAGAACAAGCGCTTTGCCATTCACCTGCTCTCGGGTGAACAGCAAGCCGAGGCCTATGCTTTTGCCAAGAAAGGCAAGGACAAGGCCACCGGTATCGAGTGGACGCTGTCCGAGCTGGGCAACCCGATCCTGGCCGGCGCCACTGCCGTTATCGAATGCGAGCTGTGGCGCGAGTACGAAGGTGGCGACCACGCCATCATGGTGGGCAAGGTACATAACCTGATCGTGCCTGCCGAGGCGCCCCGCCCGATGGTCTACTGCCGCGGCAAGATGGCCAGCCTGCCGGCATTCGCCTGATTTCAACGTGGGAGCGGGCTTGGCCCGCGATCACCGGCAACGCCGGTGCCATCCCGCGCCGCCGGCAATCAATATGAAAACCTGCCAACAGCAGGCGACAACAACAAGCTCCGAGGAAAACCCCATGAAATTTTCGTTGTTCGTGCACATGGAACGTTGGGATGAACAGGTCAGCCACCGCCAACTGTTCGAAGACCTGACCGAGCTGACCCTGATGGCCGAAGACGGCGGGTTCAGCACCGTGTGGATCGGCGAACACCACGCCATGGAGTACACCATCTCGCCGAGCCCGATGCCGCTGCTGGCCTACCTGGCTGCACGCACCGACAAGATCCGCCTGGGCGCCGGCACCATCATCGCGCCCTTCTGGAACCCGATCCGCGTGGCCGGCGAATGCGCCCTGCTGGACGTGATCAGCAACGGCCGCATGGAAGTGGGCCTGGCCCGCGGCGCCTACCAGTTCGAATTCGACCGCATGGCCGGCGGCATGCCGGCCACCGACGGCGGCAAGGCGCTGCGCGAAATGGTGCCGGTGGTGCGCAAGCTGTGGGAAGGCGACTATGCCCACGACGGCGAAGTGTACAAATTCCCCACCTCCACCAGCGTGCCGAAGCCGTTCAACGCCACCCCGCCGATGTGGGTCGCCGCCCGCGACCCGGACTCGCACAACTTCGCCGTGGCCAACGGCTGCAACGTCATGGTCACCCCGCTGATGAAGGGCGACGAAGAAGTGCTGGACCTGAAAAACAAGTTCCAGGCCGCCCTGGACAACAACCCGGATGTGCCGCGCCCGCAACTGATGGTGCTGCGCCACACCCACGTGCACAGCCCGGCAGAACCCGACGGCTGGAAGGTCGGCGCCCAGGCCATCTCGCGCTTCTACCGCACCTTCGATGCCTGGTTCGGCAACAAGACCACCCCGGTCAACGGCTTCCTCGAGCCGAGCCCTGAGTCCAAGTTCGCCGAGGTGCCGGCGTTCGAGCTGAACAACATCCGCAAGAACACCATGATCGGCACCCCTGAAGAGATCATTGCGCGGATCAAGTACTACCAGGAGCTCGGCGTCGACGAGTTCAGCTTCTGGTGCGACAACAGCCTGCCCCACGCCGAGAAGAAGAAATCCCTGGAGCTGTTCATCAAGGAAGTGGTGCCGGCGTTCGCCTGAATTCCCTTTGCCTGATTGCGGGAACGAGCCCGCTCCGCCTGCCCCTGTGGCCGGCGTGAGCGGGCTTTTTTTAAGCCTGTTTCGGCCCCTTCGCGGGCAAGCCCGCTCCCACAGGTGCAGTGCAGGCATTGAAGCTGCGCGAGTCCTGTGGGAGCGGGCTTGCCCGCGAAGAGGCCGGTACAGACAGCACTGAATTCGGGGCATCAGCCGACCTTTCGTCCCTCGGCGAAACAATTTTTCAGCCGCCCCTTGCGCAACAAATATTATGGTATACCATCAGACAACAAGAGCTGATAACCCTAACCAGGAGCCCCCCATGAGTTTCGAAATCCGCAAGATCGTCACCTACTCCGAAGAGACCCGCATCGAAGGCTTCAAAGCCACCGACAAGCCGGTGACCATGGTCGGCCTGGCCGTCGTGATCAAGAACCCATGGGCCGGCCGCGGCTTCGTTGAAGACCTCAAGCCGGAAATCCGCGCCAACTGCTCCGAGCTGGGTGCACTGATGGTCGAGCGCCTGACCGCCGCCATAGGCGGTGCCGACAAGATCGAAGCCTACGGCAAGGCTGCCGTGGTCGGCGCCGACGGCGAGATCGAGCACGCCTCGGCCGTCATCCACACCCTGCGCTTTGGCAACCACTACCGCGAAGCGGTACAGGCCAAGAGCTACCTGAGCTTCACCAACAAGCGCGGCGGCCCAGGCACCTCGATCCAGATCCCGATGATGCAGAAGGACGACGAAGGCCAGCGTTCGCACTACATCACCCTGGAAATGCAGATCGAAGACGCACCGCGTGCTGACGAAATCGTCGTGGTACTGGGCGCCTCCGACGGCGGCCGCCTGCACCCGCGCATCGGCAACCGCTACATCGACCTGGAAGAACTGGCTGCCGAAAAAGCCAACGCTCAATAACAACAACCAAGACGGGCCTGGGCGTGGCGTGCATACCCGCCGCGCCCGACCTTCAAGGAGCGCCCTCCATGATTCAGCCTGTCGCTGAACGTACACCCGCCGGGACCAGCTACATGGTCCAGGGCCAGGGCCAACCCGTGGTGCTGATCCACGGCGTGGGCCTGAACAAGGAAATGTGGGGCGGGCAGATCGTTGGCCTGGCCAGCGACTACCGCGTCATCGTCTATGACATGCTCGGCCACGGCCAAAGCCGCGTCCCGGCTGCCGACACCCCGCTGGAAGGCTATGCCGACCAGCTCGCCGAACTGCTCGACCACCTGCAGATTCAACAAGCCACGGTGATCGGTTTCAGCATGGGCGGCCTGGTGGCACGCGCCTTCGCGCTCAACTACCCGCAACGCCTGGCCGCATTGGTGGTGCTCAACAGCGTATTCAACCGCACCCCCGAGCAAAGCGCAGGCGTCATTGCCCGCGCCGCGCAAGCCTACGAGCAAGGCCCCGACGCCAACGTCGATGCCGCCCTGGACCGCTGGTTCAGCCGCGAGTACAAGGCCGCCAACCCGGCGCAGGTCGCCGCCATCCGCCAGATCCTGGCCAGCAACGACCCGCAGGGCTACCACACCACTTATTCGCTGTTCGCCACCCAGGACATGTACCGCGCCGCCGACCTTGGCAGCATCCAGGTTCCGGCCCTGATCGCCACCGGCGAACTCGATGCCGGCTCCACCCCGGCCATGACCCGCCAGCTCGCAGCCAGCATCCCTGGCGCGCAAAGCGTGGTGCTGGCCGAGCAACGGCATATGATGCCGGTGGAAGCGCCGCGCGAAGTCAACAAGATGCTGCTGGACTTCCTCAAGCAGGCCCGCACCCTCACCGAATCCGCCAAGGGGATTGTTGCATGACCCTCGTTCGTTTCCAGATGTGCATCGACGGCCAATGGCTCGATGCCCAGAGCGGCAAGACCTTCGACAGCCTCAACCCGGCCACCGCCCAAGTGTGGGCGCAACTGCCCGACGCCGACGAAGCCGATGTGGAGCTGGCCGTACAGGCCGCCCAGCGCGCCTTTGAAAGCAAGGAATGGCGCAGCATCACCGCCACTGCCCGCGGCAAGCTGCTGCGCCGCCTCGGCGACCTGATTGCCGAGAACAAGGAACACCTGGCCCAGCTTGAAAGCCGTGACAACGGCAAGCTGATCCGCGAAACCCGCGGCCAGGTCGGCTACCTGCCGGAGTTCTTCCACTACACCGCAGGCCTTGCCGACAAGATCGAAGGCGGCACCCTGCCGCTGGACAAGCCGGACCTGTTCGCCTACACCGTGCACGAGCCGATCGGCGTGGTGGCCGGGATCATCCCGTGGAACAGCCCGCTGTACCTGACCGCGATCAAGCTGGCCCCGGCCCTGGCCGCCGGCAACACCATCGTGCTCAAGCCATCCGAGCACGCCTCGGCGACCATCCTCGAGCTGGCCCGCCTGGCGCTTGAAGCCGGCTTCCCGGCCGGTGTGGTCAACGTGGTCACCGGCTACGGCCCAAGCACCGGCGCGGCGCTGACCCGCCACCCGCTGGTGCGCAAGATCGCCTTCACCGGCGGCGCCGCCACTGCCCGCCACGTGGTGCGCAGCAGCGCCGAGAACTTCGCCAAGCTGTCGCTGGAGCTGGGCGGCAAGTCGCCGAACATCATCTTCGCCGACGCCGACCTGGACAGCGCCATCAACGGCGCCGTGGCCGGCATCTATGCCGCCTCCGGGCAAAGCTGCGTGGCAGGTTCGCGCCTGCTGGTGCAGGACGAGATCTTCGATGAGTTCGTCGAACGCCTGATCGCCCGGGCCAAGCGCATCCGCATCGGCAACCCGCAGGACGACGCAAGCGAAATGGGCCCCATGGCCACCGCGCAACAGCTGGCCGTGGTCGAAGGCCTGGTGGCTGCGGCCAAGGCCGAGGGCGCCAAGCTGCACATGGGCGGCAAGCGTGCCGAGGTCGAGGGCGACGGCTGGTTCTATGAGCCGACCCTGTTCGAGTGCGACAGCAACTCGATGACCATCATGCAGGAAGAAGTGTTCGGCCCGGTGGCGGCGGTGATCCGCTTCAAGACCGAAGAAGAAGCCCTCGAGATTGCCAACGACTCGCAGTTCGGCCTGGCCGCCGGTATCTGGACCCGCGACCTGGGCCGTGCCCACCGCCTGGCCCGTGACGTGCGCTCCGGCATCATCTGGGTCAACACCTACCGCGCCGTGTCGGCCATGGCCCCCATCGGCGGCTTCAAGAACAGCGGCTACGGCCGTGAAAGCGGCATCGACTCGGTGCTGGCCTATACCGAGCTGAAGACCGTGTGGATCAACCTGTCCACCGCCCCGATGCCCGACCCGTTTGTGATGCGCTAAGAGGTAGCACGAGATGATCGAACCAGGCATCTACAAAGACGTGATGGGCTCGTTCCCGTCCGGTGTCACCGTGGTCACCACCCTGGACGCCGACGGCGCCATCGTCGGCATCACCGCCAGCGCGTTCAGCGCGCTGTCGATCGAGCCTGCGCTGGTGCTGTTCTGCCCCAACTACGCCTCGGACACCTACCCGATCCTGCGCGACAGCAAGCAGTTCGCGATCCACCTGCTGTCGGCCGAGCAGACCGCCGAAGCCTACGCCTTTGCCGGCAAGGGCAAGGACAAGGCCAAAGGCATCGAGTGGCACATGAGCGAGCTGGGCAACCCGCTGCTGACCAAGGCCACGGCGATCATCGAGTGCGAACTGTGGCGCGAGTACGACGGCGGTGACCATGCGATCATCGTCGGTGCGGTGAAGAACCTGGTGCTGCCCGAGCAGCCGGTCACCCCCATGGTGTACCACAAGGGCAAGCTCGGCGCGCTGCCGCCGTTGGGCTGAGGCCCGATCGGCAATCGGCGCTGGCTTCTTCGCGGGTAAACCCGCTCCCACAGTTCCTGTGCAGTACCTGTGGGAGCGGGTTTACCCGCGAAGAAGCCAGCGCCGATGCCACTGTTTCCGGGGGCCGCGCACACCCCCTCACCTTCGGTTGCGGCCCCCATTTTTATTCCACGTGCAAGGACTTCGGCAGATGAGCAACGAAAAGTACGAGAAAGGCCTGCAGATCCGCACCCAGGTGCTCGGCGAAGACTACGTCAACCGCTCGATCCAGAACGCCGACGATTTCACCAAGCCGCTGCAGGAACTGGTCACCGAGTACTGCTGGGGCCATGTCTGGGGCCGCGATGGTTTGTCGCTCAAAGAGCGCAGCATGATAAACTTGGCCATGATTTCCGCGCTCAACCGGCCCCACGAACTCAAGCTGCACATTCGCGGCGCCCTGCGTAATGGCCTGAGCCGCGAACAAATTCGCGAGATCCTGCTACAAGTCGGTATTTATTGCGGCGTACCTGCGGCGGTGGACAGTTTCCGCCTGGCCCGTGAGGCGTTCGCCGAAGCCGACGCAGAGTCAACCCGTTAACAACGGGCTGTTTCGAACCACTGCAAGGAGCGCCACGGTTCGTGGCTCTTCGCGATGTTGGCGCAACAGCCTCATAAAAGAGCGCACCTGATGAAACGCCAGCCACTCGACGACAGCTTCAAGGTCAACCGCAACCCCGTCACCCTTCGTGAAATCGTGCTCGACAAACTGCGCAGCGCGATCATGAACTTCCACCTGCTGCCGGGCGATCGCCTGGTCGAGCGCGACCTGTGCGACCGCCTCGGCGTCAGCCGCACCTCGGTGCGCGAGGCCCTGCGCCACCTCGAGTCCGAAGGCCTGGTGGAATTTGCCGACGCCAAGGGCCCGCGGGTAGCCATCATCACCCTGGAAGACGCCCGCGACATCTACGAGCTGCGTTGCGTGCTCGAAGGCCTGATCGTCCAGCTGTTCACCCTCAATGCCAAGAGCAAGGACATCCGCGCCCTGGAGCGCGCCCTTGAAGTAAACCGCGAGGCGCTCGAAGAAGGCGAACTGGCCCAGGTGCTGGACTCGGTGCAAGGCTTCTACGACGTGCTGCTGGAAGGCTCCGGCAACCAGGTGGCGGCGCAGCAGCTGCGCCAGCTGCAGGCACGCATCAGCTACCTGCGCGCCACCTCGGTTTCGCAAGAAAACCGCCGCGGCGCCAGCAACCGCGAGATGGAAAAGATCGTCGAAGCCATCAAGGGCGGCGACCCGATGGTGGCGCACCAGGCCTCGGTCGACCACGTGCGCGCCGCTGCGAAAGTGGCACTGGATTACCTGCGCCAGAAGCAGGACGACAACGCCAAGGTCCGCGAAATCGTCGCTCCCCTGCCCCTCAAGGACCCCCGTATAGGCCGCTGACCATGCCCACCGCCCCGCGCTACTGCCCGCACTGCACCACAGAACTGGCCCGGGGCGTCCCCACAGGCGACACCCACGAACGCCTGCACTGCACCGGTTGCGGCTACATCCATTACATCAACCCGAAGATCATCGCCGGTTGCATCATCGAGCGCGATGGCAAGTACCTGTTGTGCCAGCGCGCCATCCCCCCGCGCCCCGGCACCTGGACCCTGCCCGCAGGCTTCATGGAAGCCGGCGAAACCACCGAGCAGGCGGCCCTGCGCGAGGTGTGGGAAGAAAGCGGCGTACGCGCCGAAATCGTCTCGCCCTACTCGATCTTCAGCGTGCCGAACATCAGCGAGGTGTACATCATCTTTCGCGCCATCGCCACCGAAGAGACCGGGCAGTACGGGCCTGAGACCATGGCCTACAAGTTCTTCGAGCCGGACGAGATTCCTTGGGAGGAGATCTACTACCCAGCGATCCGGCAGATTCTCGAGCGGTACATTCTGGAGCGCCAGGCCGGGGTGTACGGGATTTATATGGGCAATGACGACAGCGGCAAGGTGCATTTCATACGCTGAAACCAGACGCAGCACCCTGCAGGAGCACGGCTCGCCACAACAAATCACTCGCCAACCCGCCCGTCTGGGTGCACCCTGACACCCTGCCCCAGCATAAGGACCGGCAAATCCATCATGGCGAAATGGCTAGAAGGCGGCGGGCTCATGGCCGAGCGCATCCGCAACCACGACTGGGCCGACACCCCCCTCGGCCCGCTGCATAACTGGCCCGACGTGCTCAAGACCACGGTCGCCCTGTGCCTGGCTTCGCGTTTCCCCCAGGCGGTGCTGTGGGGCGACTCACTGATTACCCTGCACAACGACGCCTTCTCGCAGATTCTCGGCGACAAGCCGCTGGCCCTTGGGCGGCCGTTCAGCCATGTGTGGCAGGAGGCCTGGAGCGATATCGAACACATGGCCCACCGCGCCCTGGCGGGCGAGGCGGTGTTCATCGAAGATTTCCCGCTGCTGATCGAACGCCACGGTAGCCCCGAGCGGGCCTACTTCACCTTTTGCTACAGCCCTATCCGTAGCCATGACGGCGCGGTGGTAGGCATGCTCGACACAGTCACCGAAACCACCGCCAGCGTGGTCGCCAACCGCCGCCTGAACTTCCTCGACAGCCTCGGCCGCGCTGCTGCCAACGCCACCGACCCCGAACGCATCATGGCCACCACCACGCAACTGCTGGGTGAGCACCTGCAGCTGTCCAGTTGCGCCTATGCGGTGATGGACGCCGACCAGGACGGTTTCACCATCTGCGGAGACTGGGTGGCGCCGGGCTCGCCGCGCCTGCTTGGTCAGTACCACCTGGCCGACTTCGGCCGCCTGGCGGTCAGCCGCCTGCGCGCCGGCCTGCCGTTGGTGATCGACAACAACCTGACGCAATTGCCGGCCCGCGCCTCGGCCACCTTCCAGGCCATCGGCATCACCGCTACCATTTGCATGCCGCTCATAAAGGAAGGCCGCCTGACCGCGCTGATGGCCATTCACGACAAGGCGCCGCGGGCCTGGACGCGCTACGAGCAGACCCTCATCAGCGAAGTCACCGAGCGCTGCTGGGCGCATATTCAGCGGGTGCAGGCGCATGCCGAGGTGCGCGAGACGATGTCGGCCCTCGAAGCGCTCAACGCCACCCTAGAGCAGCGCGTAGAAGAGCGCACCAGCCAGCTGCTGCACACCGAAGCCGTACTGCGCCAGACACAAAAGCTCGAAGCCATCGGCCAACTTACCGGCGGGGTGGCCCACGACTTCAACAACCTGCTGACCATCATTCGCTCGTCGCTGCACTTTTTGCAGCGCCCCGACCTGGACGAGACCCGCCGCAGCCGCTACCTCAAGACCATGGCCGACACCGTCGACCGCGGCGCCAAGCTCACCGGCCAGTTGCTCGCCTTCGCCCGCCGCCAGGCCCTGAGCCCGCAGGTGTTCGAGGCCGGCCCACGGCTCGAGGCCATGGCCGAGATGCTCGACAGCGCCACCGGCGCGCGGGTGCAGGTGCAGCTTGAACTGCCGGCTACGCCCTGCCACGTGCACGCCGACCTGGGCCAGCTGGAAACCGCAGTGATCAACCTGATGATCAACGCCCGCGATGCCATGGCCGGGGAAGGCACCCTGCGCCTGCGCCTGGAGGCCGGCCAGCCATTGCCGGCCATGCGCGACCAGCCGGCCCAGGCCGGGCCGTTTGCGGCCATTTCGGTGATCGACGGCGGCGTCGGCATTGCCGAGCACCTGCTCGAGCGCATTTTCGACCCGTTCTTCACCACCAAGGCCGCCGGCCAAGGCACCGGCCTGGGGTTGTCGCAGGTGTTCGGCTTCGCCCGCCAGTCCGGCGGCGACGTACAAGTGAACAGCGTCGAGGGCCAGGGCACCACCTTCACCCTGTACCTGCCGCAGGTGGCCCAGGCCGCCAGCGAGCCGCCCTGCCCCGGCACCACGCCCGCCCCCCACGGCCAGCGCCGGCGCATCCTGGTGGTGGAAGACAACGCCGATGTCGGCAGCTTCACCGCGCAGATACTGCGCGACCACGGCTACCAGATCAGCTGGGCGACCAGCGCCGAGGACGCCCTGGCGCAGATCGCCAGCGCCGACAGCGCCTTCGATGCGGTGTTTTCCGATGTGGTGATGCCCGGTATCGGCGGCCTGGAGCTGGGCCGCGAACTGCGCCGCAGCCATCCGCAACTGCCGGTGATCCTCACCTCCGGCTACAGCGAGGCGATCGCCGAAGGCGGCCACCAGGGCTTCGAATTCCTGGCCAAGCCGTATTCTGCCGAGCAGGTGTGCAGCCTGCTCGGCAAGGTGCTGGGCGAACCCGTCAACCCGACGGTGAGTTGAACTTCTTCACATCGATGGCCGGGGCGACGAACTCCGGCCCCTGCCCGGTCGGCCGCCAGCGCACGTTGCTCAGGCCGTAGCGCTCGGCCATCGGCCGGCTGACCTTGCGCACCTTTTGCTGGCCGAAGCGCGGAATGATGCCCACCCCGGCATCGCAACTGGCCCAATGCCAGGCTTCGGCGTTGTCCATGCGCTCCAGGCGAATGATGAAGGTGCGGTACTGCCCATGGATTTCATACTCGATCACGTACAACTGCTGCCCTGCCATTGCTCGCCTCCTCAAACGTCGCAAGCTATGGAGCCGGGCGGGTTGCGAAAAATTCATTCGGATTTTCAAGGGGACAGTGACTGGCGCGTAACAGGCTGTCTGTGGGCAATTTCTTGTGCTGCCTGAACCGGCCTGATCGCCGGCAAGCCGGCTCCTACAGATACGGCGCTGGCGTCAAGCTTATGCAGTCCTTGTGGAAGCAACTGTCTTGCTCAATTTCTAAAAGCTGGCGCGATCCCTGTGGGAGCGGGCTTGCCCGCGAACACGGGCAAAGCCCGTGCCAAGCCCCGCGGTGCTTGCTGCTTGGGCAAGTCGACCCTCGGGTATAGCGCTCAGCGCACCTCCCGCTCCAGCGACTTCCACAGCTCGAGCATGGTCTGGTTGCTGTTGCCGATGGAGCGGAACGACCAGATCTCAAGCGATGCCTCCCATTGTGCCCCGCCAGCACGCACCAGGCGGCCGGCGGCCAGTTCCTCCTCCACCGCCGACTCCGGCAGCCAGGTAATGCCATAGCCTTCACGGGCCATGCGCAGCAGGTGCATGGCCATGTCGGCCTCGTAAAAGCGCTTGAGCTGCGCGGGCGCCGCCTGGTCTTGAAGGATCACATCCACCACCCGGCCCAGAAACGAGGTGGCGGTGTAGCCCAGGTACGGGATCGGCTCAGCCGCTGTGCCCGGCAGGCTGAACAGCGGCCGGCCCTGGCTGTCCGGCGCCGACACCGGAAACAGCGCATCAGTGCCCAGGCGCAGGCCAACGAATTTGTCCGGGTCGAGAAAGATCGGTGCGCGCGGGTGGCTGTAGCCAATCATCAAATCGCAGCCGCCCTCTGCAAGCGCGATCACAGCCTCCTGCACGTTGGCCGCCAGCACCCGGGCGTTGAAGTAGCCGTTGCGCCGCTGAAACTCGGCAAACCACTTGGGCACGAAGGTCATCGACAAGGTGTGCCCGGCCACCACCTGGATCGAGCGCCCCGGCATGCGCTCGCCGCGGCGCAGGGATGAGCGCAGGTCCATGAACGCCGCCAGGGCGTCGCGGCCTTCGTCGCAGAAGGTGCGCCCGGCCTGGGTCAGTTGCACCGGGTAGGTGCCACGGTCGACCAGCTCTACCCCCACCCACTCTTCCAATGAGCGAATGCGCCGCGACAGCGCCGACTGGGTGATGCAGCGAATTTCGGCCGCGCGGGAGAAGTTGCTGGTTTCGGCGACTGCCAGCAGGTCGTCTATCCACTTGGTTTGCATGCTTGGCCTGCGCGGGGTGATTTCATGGGGGTTGGCTGATTTTAGCCGCCCATCGCAGCCAGTCAGCAACTATGACGATTTTGCATCGAACTATGGCGCATCCTCATCATCTGCCCGTTGCCCTCGCCGTAACCTGCCCATGCCGCCCCTCGGCGTGCCAACCCCCATCGAGGTCAACAATGAATAACAACAAGCTCCCCCGCTACATCGCCGTGGCCATCGGCCTAGGCATCCTCGTCGGCTGGGCCTGCAACCGCTTCGCGGTCAGCCCCGACGCTGCAAAAGAAATTGCCGGCTACTTCAGCCTGGTCACCGATATTTTCCTGCGCATGATCAAGATGATCATCGCCCCGCTGGTGTTCGCCACCCTGGTGGCCGGTATCGGCAGCCTGGGCAACTCGGGCTCGGTGGGGCGCATCGGCCTGCGCTCGATGCTGTGGTTCGTCAGCGCCTCGGTGTTTTCCCTGGCCCTGGGCATGCTGCTGGTCAACCTGTTCCAGCCAGGCGCCGGGCTTAACCTGAGCGTCGAGCATGCCCAGGCGGCCAGCGCGGTCACCGTCAATGCCGGCGACTTCAGCCTGAATACCTTCATCAGCCACGTGTTCCCGCGCAGCATCGCCGAGGCCATGGCCAACAACGAGATCCTGCAGATCGTGGTGTTTTCGCTGTTCTTCGGCCTGGCCCTGGCCTACGTGAAAAAGCAGGGCGACGAGCGCATCGGTGCGCTGGTGGACGACCTGGCCAAGGTAATGTTCCGCATCACCGACTACGTGATGATGTTCGCCCCGGTGGGCGTGTTCGCCGCACTGGCTGCAGCGGTGACCACCCAGGGCATTGGCCTGCTGCTGGACTACGGCAAGCTGATTGGCCAGTTCTACGTGGGTATCGCCCTGCTGTGGGCGGCGTTGTTCGGGGTGGGCTATCTGTTCCTCGGGCGCCCGGTGCTGCAACTGGGCAAGTTGATTCGCGAGCCGGTGCTGCTGGCGTTCTCCACCGCCAGCAGCGAGTCGGCCTACCCGAAAACCATCGATGCGCTGGAAAAGTTCGGCGCCTCCAAGCGCGTGTCCAGCTTCGTGCTGCCGTTGGGTTACTCGTTCAACCTCGACGGTTCGATGATGTACCAGGCCTTCGCCATCATGTTCATCGCCCAGGCCTACGGCATCGAGCTGTCGTTCACCCAGCAGGTGCTGATACTGCTGACCCTGATGGTCACCAGCAAGGGCATGGCCGGGGTGGCCCGGGCGTCGGTGGTGGTGGTCGCGGCCACCCTGCCGATGTTCCACCTGCCCGAGGCGGGCCTGCTGCTGATTCTGGCCATCGACCAGTTCCTCGACATGGGCCGCACCGCCACCAACGTGGTGGGCAACAGCATCGCCACCGCGGTGATCGCGCGCCTGGAAGAGCGCCACGGCGAAGCCCCTGCCGCCCAAGCCAACCCGCAAACTGCCTGAGCCTGCCTGCATGAACCAACCTTCCCCCCGCACCCTTGGCATCATTGGCGGCCTCGGCTCCCTGGCCGGCGGCGACCTGTTTTTCAAGCTGCTCAAAAGCGACGCCGTACTGGCCGACCAGGGCCGCTACCGCCTGGTGTTCGAGCAGCAACCATTCAACGACCTCGCCCTGCCGCTGGCGCACGGCGCCAGCATGACCTCGCGCAAGCTATACGTGTATCGCCTGTGCCAGGCCTTCGCCGCCAGCGGCGCCGATGCCGTGCTGCTGCCGTGTTTTGCCAGCCACACCTTCATCAACGAGTTGCGCGCCGAGCTGCAGGTACCGGTGGTAGATATGCTTGCGGCGCTGCAGCAACACGTGGCCAGCCGGGTTGCCCCGGGCGCCCGGCTGGGGGTGCTGACCTCGGACTATGTACGCGGCGCCGGCCTGTTCGAGCGGCACTTTGCAGCGCACTACGAGCTGGTCTACCCGTCCAGCGACAACCAGGCACGGCTGATGGATGCGGTGTACGGCCCTGCCGGGATCAAGGCCGGGCACTGCGAAGGCGTGGCGCTGGAGCAGGTGCACCAGGCCTGCCTGGACCTCGCCGCCCAGGGCGCGACCTTGCTGTTGCCTGGCATGACCGAGCTGTCTTTGATTGCCGCCGACCTGCGCCGACGCGGCCTGGACTGCGTGGACGTGAACCAGGTGTACGCCGAGTTCGCCGGCGCCAGTGATGCAGTCAGCGGGCGGGCGCCGTTTCGCCTTGGCATCGTTGGCGGCGTAGGGCCTGCGGCGACGGTGGACTTCATGGGCAAGGTGGTGGCCAACACTCCGGCCGGGCGTGACCAGGAGCATATCCGCATGGTGGTGGAGCAGAACCCGCAGATCCCCGACCGCACTGCCAACTTGCTGCACGGCGAGGCCGACCCCACGGTGGCCTTGTACGCTACCTGCAAGCGCCTGGAATGCGAAGGTGCCAATGCCATCGCCATCCCCTGCAACACGGCCCATGCCTATGTGCAGCGGATTCAAGGGCAGTTGCAGGTGCCCATCGTGCACATGCCGGCGGAGACCATCGCCTTCATTGCCCGCCGATATGGAGCTGGGGTGGCGATCGGGCTGCTGGCCACCTCCGGTACCCTGGCCAGCCGGGTGTACCACTCGGTCGCGGCGGCTGCCGGGCTTGAGTTGCTGGTGCCGGATGAGGGTGCGCAGGCGCGGGTGATGCGGGCCATTTATGGCGAGAGGGGGGTCAAGGCGGGGTTTGTCGACGGCCAGTGCCGGGAAGACCTGCTGGCTGCGGCGGAGCACCTGGTGAGCCGGGGGGCCGGGGTTTTGATCTTGGGGTGTACGGAGTTGCCGTTGGTGTTGCCGCAGGCGCAGAGCTACCGGATCGGGGGGCGGATGGTGGCCCTGGTGGACCCTACTGATGTGCTGGCGCGGTGTTGTGTGGGGTTGGCTTTGGCCTGATTGGGTTCGGGTTCGGGATTTGATGGTGATTGCTTTTGGAGATGTATGCGCATTCGTTGACGATGGCGGCTTTTCGTCACCTTTCCGCCCTTACGGCGGGTTACTTTGGTCGCGGCCAAAGTAACCAAAGCCGCCCTGCTCCCATCATCCGGCCCCCTACGCTGCGCTTCGGGGGTTCCCTCGCTCCGGGCTTGCTCCGGAGGTACGCGCCGACGGGCCGTCCCTGGCCCGATCGGCGCTCGACCGGCATCCATGCCGGTCGCCCTCCTACGCAATCCCTACGCTCGGCCTCCTGAAGTCGCGATTTGTGTTGTCTGAACTACCGCGCACTTAGAAGCAAGATCAAGAGCCAGATCAAGAGCTGGGATGTTGGTTTGATTGTTATTGATGTGTTGTTTGTTCTAACGCCATCGCGGGGCAAGCCCGCCCCACGCTAGTTGTGCGCACCAACTTCTGGCGTGGGAGCGGGCTTGCCCCGCGATTAAATCCTGAGGTCCCACGGTGGCAACTAGCGGTTAGCTGCGCCAGCCCAGGCGCCGCCACTAACTTCGCGACTTCAGGAGGCCGAACGCAGGGATTGCGTAGGGGGGCGACCGGCATGGATGCCGGTCGAGCGCCGATCGGGCCAGGGACGGCCCGTCGGCGCGTACCCCCGGAGCAAGCCCGGAGTGAGGGAACCCCGGAGCGAAGCGCAGGGGCCGGATGAATGGAGCGATGTACGGGTCACCCACATGGGTTACACAAAAGTTCGCTCACATAGGTGACAACACCTGAAGTGTTACATAACCATCATCGGCATCTCGCTCATCGATCCTGCCGAGAATGATTGGGCCGAAAATAACATCCCACACCCCATCCCCGACTTGCTCCAGCCCAATGGTCTGATGCTTGAGCACGTAACCTACATAGATCCTCAAACCCCGGCGGTTGACGATGCCACTGCGATCAGCTGGCAGGCTCTCGATATGACTGGGGTAAGTCATTTCAGGTAGTTTTTCCGGGAACGGGCGTGGCGAAGGCTGGTAGCAGGACGCTGGTGTTTTCTGCTTCAGTGCTTCGTGGAGCCGCTCGTAATTGTAGTGTTGCCGGAAGCGGTCGAAGTGCCGTTGTTGAGCCTCCCAAGCCACTGCGGGCGGTGACGGAAGCGTACTTTTGAGTGTTCGGTGCATACGCTCGTGCCGACCATTTTGCTCCGGTCTGCCAGGCGCAATACGTTCAGGAATGATGCCTAGGCGCAGCCACCAGATGGACAGCTGGGAGAGCCCTGCACGCCCTTTACTGGCAAACGGCACGCCGTTATCGGTCCGGATACGTTCAGGTAGCCCGTTTTCACGAAAGACCTCAGTGAACACAGCCTGTGTCTCCAGAAAGTTCGTATTGGCCATGCTGTGGCACGCGAGCAAGAAGCGACTGGCGTGATCCATGATCGTCAACGGATAGCACCAGACCCCAGCTCCTGTCAGAAACTGGCCTTTGTAGTCCGCAGTGAAGAGCTGATTGGGCGACTCCGCCTTTTCAAGCGGCTTGGGATAGACCGCTACGCGCTGACGCAGGCGCCGCGGCTTGATCAGCTCGGCTTTCTTGAGGATGTTGTAGATCGTTGTCTTGGAGGGAGGCGCCTGGTCAGGAAAACGTTCCTGCAATGCGGCCTGGATCTTCTTGGGCCCAGGCTCCGTCTGGCCCTTGCCGCGTAATTCGATAATGGCCTCGCGAACGGCGACGGGTACAACCCAATCTTGCGTCAGCCGGCGACGGCTACGTTCCTCTAGGCCTGCTGGGCCAGCTTTCTCGAAACGCTCGACCCATTTGTAACCGGTCTTTCGACTGATCTCGTAGGCCTCGCAAAGGGCGCTGAAGCTAGGCGCCCCCTGGAGATAGTCAGCGATGAAAAGCACTTTCATGTCCATAGGTTTCAGCTCTCGCCAAGGCATGGTCAGATCCTCGAAAAACCGACCATGCCAGTTAAAAACTGTTACCTATGTGCGTGAACTGATTTGTAACCCATGTGGGTGAGTCATACCGCGAGGATTTTTTGGTGACTTTTTGATCCTTCAAAAAGTTACCCGCCGTAAGGGCGGAAAGGTGAATAAGCGTCACTACAAATAATGAATGCGCATACAACTTTCAAAACAATCAACAATCAATAACCAAACACATGCCACATAAAAAAACCATCTCCAGCAAACCACCACCTACAGCAACCACCCCCAACCATGTACCCTTGACAAGCGAAACGGCTAAACCACCAAACACCCACTCAAGGGGCATTGCAATGAACACCACCCTCCCCCTGACCCTGCTAGCCCTCACCCTGCTCCAGACCGGCTGCTCCTCAACCCCCACCCAACGCTACGCCGCCCAAGGCGCCAACTGCTACGCCAAGGCCCTGCCCAGCACCGAAGGCGGCCTGGCCTTCGGCCCGACCCTGGCCAGCGCCAGCCGCAAGTCTCTGGACAGTTGCATGCGCTACGCCGGGCGCTCCGGCGGCACGCCCAAGACCTGCCAGGTGGTGCTGGCCAAATGTAAAAGCTGACCCTACTGCCCGCCCTGCTGCTGACGCTGCCAGCGCTCCAGGTTCTGCGCCACCAGTTGCTCAGGCAAGGGCCCGGCCGCCAGCTCTTTCATCTTGCGCGCCAACTGCTCACGCAACGCCGGTACATTGCAAGCCGACTTGTGCGACAACGCCAGGAACAACCCCTCACTGGAGATCGGCGGCTCCAGCACCTGCAAACGCTGCTCCCGGCCCAAGGTGCGAGCCAGGGCAAGGCCCGGGTAACGCTCGAAAATCACGTAGTCGTTACGCTTGAGCAGCAACTTCTCGAAGGCCTGGGTGGCACTGGGTACAGCCTCCAGGTCCAGGTGCTCGCGGGCGTAGTCGTCAAACGCCTGGCCATGGCTGTTGTTGACCAAGGTACCGCCCCGGCGCCCCTGCAGGTCGGCCCAGTCGCTATAGCTGAATGCCTCGCCCTGGCGCACCCACACCACGCTGGAGTTGAACAGGAACGGCGGGCTGACGAAATCCATCAACTGCTCCCGCGCCTGGGTGCGAAAGTAGCCCGCCATCATGTCGATGCGCCCACTGTTGACCTCTTCCTGGGCGCGCGACCACGGCCCGACATACACCACATCCACCACCAGCCCCAGCTCATCGGCCACATGCCGGAGCAGGTCGGCATTGGCACCGATCAATTGCTGGGGGTTTTGCGGGTCACGCCACAGGTAGGGAGGGTACTCGGGGTTGCCGGTAGCGGTCAGGTGCTGGCAAGCCTGCTGCGCCGTGGCCAGCGTGGGCAACAACGCGATGACCAGCGCCAACCCCATCGAATGGCACAAACTCCGTGCACTCATCGCGATCCTCGCACTACCGATTGGTTGATGAAAATGACAGCGCTACTATCTGGACAGCCCACGTCCACGAACGCTCACATAAACTGCACAGTCCAAATAGTGTGCACCAGAAATGGCCATTCGCCACGCACTCATTCGGATTGCCCGCATGCCGCTTGATCTGGCTCTCCTTGCAGCGCTAGCCTGCCGCTCCCCCAGCTGGATGGACCCTTGCCGATGCAACCGCGCGACCTTGCCGCCTACCTGTTCCTGGCCGTGGCCTGGGGCTTTTCCTTTTTGGTGGTGCTGAAGGTGGTACACGCCTTTGGCTGGGTCGGCGCGGTCAGCCTGCGCGCGCTGATTGCCGGCGGCACCCTGGCAGTGCTGGCCGCCCTGCTGGGCCGGGCATTGAAGCTGCGGCCGTTGCTGTGGCCGCTGCTGGTGGTGGGCGCCACCACCGTGGCCGGGCAACTGATCGGGCTTTCCTATGCCACCCCGCGCATCGGCACGGCCATGGCGGCAATCTTCGTCGCCAGCATTCCGCTGTTCTCGATGATCATCGGCAGGCTCTGGGGTATCGAAAAAATCAGCCACCAAGGGCTGGCCGGGCTGCTGCTGGGGGTGGTGGGTATCGTCATGCTGGTGGGCTTCCCGGCCCAGGCGGTGACCGAGGACTTCATCCACGGCTGCATCGCCTCGCTGCTGGGCTGCGTGTGCGCAGCGTTCGGCAGCAACTACGCCAGCCTGCGCCTGCGCGGCCAGGACCCGTGGACAGTCACCGGCGGCGCGTTTCTGGCAGGCGGCCTGCTGACCTTGCCGCTGTTGCTGGTGGTGCCGGTGCCGCAGGCGCCCCAGGCCATCGACTGGCTGTACCTGGCCATCAGCGGCGCGGTGATGAGCGCCACCACCTACGTGCTGTATTTCGGCCTGGTGGAGCGCATCGGCGCCACCCGTACCATCAGCGTCGAATTCGTGGTCACCCTGGTGGCGGTGCTGGTTGGCGCGCTGTTTCTGGGCGAGGCGCTGAGCTGGCTGCAGGCCTTGGGCGCCCTGGTGATCATGCTCGGCTGCATGCTGGTGCTGGGCCTGCTGCCCGGCCGGCGCAAACGCCTGCCGAGCTGATTCAGCTACCGGGCTGCGCAGTGGCCCGTTCGACTTGCGCGGTGCGCTGTTCGGCTGGCGGCGTCAGACGCAGCACCCGGTCCCGCCCGCCTTCGGCGAGCAGGTAGCCGCCCTTGCCATCCGGCACGATGGCCTGCGGTGCTTTCAGGTAGCTGAGCACGGTGTGGCGGGTGCCGTCGCCAGTAATGCGCAGCAGCCGCGCACGGTGGGTGGAATCTTCGCTGATCCACAGCCCGCGCTGGTCGCAATACAGGAAGGTGGGGTTGTTCAGCCCTTCGACCACCACTGGGTCCTCACCTTCGGGGTTCAGGGCGCGTACCTTGCCATTGGCCTTTTCGGTGTACAGCAGGCGCCCGTCGGTGCAGCGGGTCAGGCCTTCGGTTTCGGTCAGGCCCGAGCGCAGCACATCCAACTCGCCACTGCGCCAGTCGTAGCGCATCAGCCGGCCATCGCCCTTGCGGTCCTCGATGGCGTACAGGTGGTCGCCATCGTTGTACAGCCCTTGCACGTTGTTGCCCTGAAACAACGCCAATACCTGGCCATTGCGCGAAATGCTGACCGGCGCCCCGCCCACCTCCTGGCTGAACGCCCAGCCGCCAGCCACCGCCACCATGCCATCGGGCTTGGACAGGCCATCGATCAGCACCACCCGGTCCCCCTCGGCGGTGATGCGCACAATGCTGCCGCGCCCATCGCGCAGCTCACGGCTTACCAGCAGGCTGCCATCGGCCTCGGGCAGCAGCGAGGCGGCCTTGGCCAGAGAGTCGTGCAGCACTTGCACGCCCCAGCCGTCGGCGGCCTGTACCGGGTAGTAGGTCTGCCAGGCAAAAAAGCCCAGGGTGCTGGCCACCAAGCCCGCACTGGTGGCCAGGGCCAAACGGATACCACGCTTGCGCAAGGCATTGATCATCGGTTCGGTTCCTGCAAAGTTGCTGCAAAAAGTGGCCGCGATGCTAGCAAGGCGATGTGAAAAAAATGTCGTGGATCCAAATTCCCGGCACACATGCAAACAAAAGGATATAAAAATAACAAAACAATCTAACAATTAAGCATAAAAAAATTGAAAACCTCCCTGCTTCCTCCTTAGGCTCAAAGCACGCCAACTGCCCCCATACAAGGAGCTTCACCGTGCCTGCCCGTGCCTTCTCTCCCCTGCGCCGCCTGCTGCTCGGCGGCTTGCTGGCCGCCGTCGCCAGCGCCCTGCTGCCCTGGTCCAACGCCGTTGCCGACGACGGCAAAACCCTGCGTATCGGTTACCAGAAATTCAACAGCATCAACATCCTCAAAAGCAGCGGAGCCTTGGAAAAAGCACTGGCGCCGCAGGGGGTGAAAGTCAGCTGGCACGAGTTCGCCGCCGGCCCGCAACTGCTCGAGGCCCTGAGCACCGGTGCCATCGACCTGGGCCATGCCGCCGATGCGCCGTCGGTGTTCGCCCAGGCCGCCGGCAAGCCGGTGGTGTACCTCGCCGCCGAACAGCCCTACCCACGCGGCATCGGCCTGGTGGTGCGCGAACAGGACCACATCGCCAAGGTCGAGGACCTCAAGGGCAAGCGCGTGGCCACCGGCCGCGGCTGGAACGCCCAGTACCTGCTGGCCGTGGCCCTGGAGCAGGCCGGCCTGAGCTACCAGGACATCACCCCCGCCTACGTCAACAATGCTGCAGACGCCGTGGCCGCACTGCAGTCGGGCAGCGTACAGGCCGTCACCCTGTGGGACCCGTTCCTTGCCGCCGCCGAGGCCCAGCCGGGCCTTAAGAACCTGCGCGACGGCAGCGGGCTGTCCAACAACCGCACCTTCTACCTGTCCACCAGCGCGTTCGCCGACCAGCACCGCGACCTGCTCAAGACCTTCTTCACCGAGTTGGGCAAGGTCAGCCAGTGGGCCAACGCCAAGCCCGGCGAAGTCGCCGCCTTGCTGGCACCGCAACTGGGTATCAATGCCGGCGTGCTGGAGGTGGCCAGCGAACGGCGCAACTACAACGCCGTGGCCATCACCCCGCAGATCGTCGCCGAACAGCAGAAGCTGGCCGACACCTTCCAGGGCCTGGGCCTGATCCCGCGCAAGCTCGATGTGGCCGAGGCGGTGTACCCCACTGCCGTGCTGCCCTGACAAGGATGTGACGATGCCCCGCCAGATCCGCTTCAACGCCTTCAGCATGAACGCCGCCAGCCACCAGTCCCCGGGCCTGTGGCGCCACCCACGCAACACCAGCGTGCACTTCAACCGCCTGGAGTACTGGGCGGACCTCGCCCGGCTGCTGGAGCGCGGGCTGTTCGATGCGCTGTTCATCGCCGATGTACTGGGCATCTACGACGTCTACCAGGGCGGGCCCGAGGCGGCCCTGCGCGGCGGCGTGCAGGTGCCGGTGAACGACCCGCTGCTGCTGGTACCAGCCATGGCCGGGGTGACCCGCCACCTGGGCTTCGGCGTGACCTTCTCGCTGACCTACGAGCACCCGTACCCCTTCGCCCGGCGCATGTCCACCCTGGACCACCTGAGCGGCGGTCGGGTGGGCTGGAACATCGTCACCGGCTACCTCGACAGCGCCGCACGCAACCTCGGCCAGGTGCGCCAACTGGGCCACGACCAGCGCTACGAGCTGGCCGAGGAGTACCTCGAGGTGCTGTACAAACTGTGGGAGCACAGCTGGGACGACGACGCCGTAGTGCTGGAGCGGCAGACCGGGCGCTATATCGAGCCGTCGCGGGTGCACCCGATCAACCACCAGGGCGAGTACTACCAGGTGCCCGGCATGCACCTGTGCCAGCCCTCGCCGCAACGTACCCCGGTACTGTTCCAGGCCGGCGCATCGGCGCGTGGCCAGCAGTTCGCCGCCCGCCATGCCGAATGCGTGTTCATCAGCGGGCCGACGCCCACGGTGCTGCGCCGCTACGCCGACGGCATTCGCCAGGCCAGTGAAGCCACCGGGCGCGGGCGTGAGCAGGTGCTCATCTATGCCCAGGCGCTGCTGATCGTCGCACCCACCCGCAGCGAGGCCGAGGCACGTTTTGCCGAATACCGCCGCTACGTCGACCTGGACGCAGCCCTGGCGCTGCTGTCGGGCTGGACCGGCATCGACCTTGCCGGGCTGGACCCGGACGCACCGCTGGAATACATCGAGAACGACGCCGGCCGCGCTGCCCTGGCCGCCTTCACCGCCGCCGACCCAAACCGGCGCTGGAGCGTGCGCGAGGCCGCCGAGTTTGTCGGTTTGGGTGGCCGCGGGCCGGTGCTGGTGGGCGCTGCCAGCGAGGTCGCCGACCAGTTGGAGCACTGGCTCGACGAAACCGGTATCGACGGCTTCAACCTGACCTACGCCGTACAACCGGACGACCTGCACAACGTGGTCGAGCTGCTGGTGCCCGAACTGCAACGCCGCGGCCGCTACCCCACTGCCTACCAGGACGGCACCTTGCGCCACAAGCTGTTCGGCCAGGGCGACCGCTTGGATGAAGGCCATGCCGGGCGCCAGGTCAGCATTCAGTAATTGAATACGGAGTATTTCAACATTTAATTTGTGGATGCCACGGGCGCGCTCTTATGCTGTCCGTGCATCCCCTGCACGCACCGGCCGGTGTGGTCCAAGGCATGGGGAGAGAACAACAAGCCGAGACCGTTCATGTCGAAACCATCCTACTTCGCCCCCCACGGTGGGCACCCGGCTCAAACCGAGCTGCTGACTGACCGTGCCATGTTCACCGAAGCCTATGCCGTGATCCCCAAGGGCGTGATGCGTGACATCGTCACCAGCCACCTGCCGTTCTGGGACAAGATGCGCATGTGGGTCATCGCCCGCCCGCTGACCGGCTTTGCCGAAACCTTCTCGCAGTACATCGTCGAAGTTGCCCCTGAAGGCGGCAGCGAGCGCCCTGAGCTGGACCCGAACGCCGAAGCGGTACTGTTCGTGGTCGAAGGCGAAATCGACATCACCGTCGAAGGCAAACACCATACCCTGGTACCGGGTGGCTACGCCTTCCTGGCCCCGGGCGCCGAGTGGAGCCTGCGCAACAACAGCAAGGCCAACGTCACCTTCCATTGGCTGCGCAAGCACTACCAGAAGGTCGAAGGCCTGCCGGTGCCGGAGTCGTTCGTCACCCACCGCGACAACGCCACCGTCATCGAAATGCCGGGCACCGAAGGTGCGTGGAAGACCACCCGCTTCGTCGACATGGCCGACATGCGCCACGACATGCACGTGAACATCGTGACCTTCCAGCCGGGCGGCGTCATCCCGTTCGCCGAGACCCATGTCATGGAACACGGCCTGTACGTACTGGAAGGCAAGGCGGTATACCGCCTGAACCAGGACTGGGTCGAGGTCGAAGCCGGCGACTTCATGTGGCTGCGCGCGTTCTGCCCGCAAGCTTGCTACTCCGGCGGCCCAGGCCCGTTCAGCTACCTGCTGTACAAGGACGTGAACCGTCACGTGCACCTGACGCTCAATCCGCAGCGTTGATGCAGGCGTAAAACCCGGGGCTGCTGCGCAGCCCATCGCGGGCAAGCCCGCTCCCACAGGATGGTGCAATGCCCACGGCAAACACGGCCCCTGTAGGAGCGGGCTTGCCCGCGATGGGCCGCAAAGCGGCCCTTGTTTGTCAGCTCCCGCCCTCAACGCCCCCCGCCCCGGCACTCCCCACCCGCCCGAAGTACACCGAAGGCGAAACCCCCAGCGTGCGCCTGAACATCGCACTGAACGCACTGGGGCTGTCATACCCCTGGTCCAGCGCCACCTCAAGCACCGAGCGCCCTGCCGCCAGCGCATCAAGCCCCGCCAGCAAGCGCATGCGCCGTACCCATTGCACCAGGCTAAGCCCGGTTTCGCGCTGAAACGCCCGGGTCAGGGTGCGCCCGCTGAGCCCGCACAACCCCGCCGCCCGCCCCAGGCTCCAGCTTTCCGCTGGCGCCAGGCGCAAGGTTTCGCAAAGTTCCTGCAACACCGCCGAACGTGGGCTCGGCACATGCAGGGCCAGCACCGGCAACACGCGGATCTCATCGAGGATCAGCGCCATGATGCGCGCCTCATGCCCATCCAGCGGGTACCCCGGGGTGATGTCCATGGCGCGGATGATCAGCTCGCGCAGCAGCGGCGAAATATCGATCACCTGGCACAGCGCCGGCAACCCCGGGCGCGCGGCGGCATCGACGAACAAGGTGCGCATGCGCACCACACCCGACATGCGCAGCTCATGCTCGCAGGCTGCCGGCACCCAGACCCCGCGCCCGGGCGGCACCACCCAGCTGCCCTCCAGGGTATTGACCGTGATCACCCCGCTGATGGCATGGATCAGCTGCGCGCGGTCGTGGCAATGCGGGGCGATGTGTTCGCCGTGGCGGTAGTTCTCGGCGAGCGGGAGGATGATCGGGCGGGTCATTGGCTGGGGTCGGTGACAGGTGGAGGGGCATCATAGCGTGACATTCATTG
Source organism: Pseudomonas xanthosomatis (assembly GCF_019139835.1). Classification (NCBI taxonomy): domain Bacteria; kingdom Pseudomonadati; phylum Pseudomonadota; class Gammaproteobacteria; order Pseudomonadales; family Pseudomonadaceae; genus Pseudomonas; species Pseudomonas xanthosomatis. The sequence continues at coordinate 3,995,116 of NZ_CP077075.1, forward strand.
TGCCGCGTTGGATGGCAACGGCTTTGCCGGTGTTCGCGGCTAAAGCCGCGCCTACAGGGACCGCATCAGCTTCAGGGCATGCAGGAGCCGGCTTGCCGGCGATGAGGGCGGGCCTGCCTCAGCGGCTACGCAGCAGCAACGCCGCCAGCGCACAGCCCAGCAAGGCCACGCACGACAGGTAGAACGCATCGGAATACGCCATCAGGTAGGCCTGTTCACGCACGCTCTGGTCGATCAATGCCAGCGTCTGCATCACCTCAGGCGACTGCGGGTCCACCAGGCCGCCCGGCAAACGCTGCTGCAAGGCGCCATCGAACACGGTCAGCGTCTCGCCCACCCTGACCGAATGAAAACGCTCGCGCTGCGACACCAGTTGCGTCAGCAACGCCGTCCCCAGTGCGCCCCCCAGGTTGCGCAGCATCGAGATCAACGCCGAGGCCGAACCCGCCTGGGCCTTGTCCAGCCCCTTCACCGCCAGCACCGACAGCGCCACCATGATCAACGGCTGGCCGATGCCGCGCACCACGGTAGAGGGAATGATCACGTTGCTGCCGGCATCCACCGTCAGCTGTGAGCCCAACCAGCAGCCCAGGGCCATGATGGCGAAGCCGCTGGCCACCAGCAGCTTGGCGTTGAGCCAGCGCATCAGCCGCGGCAGCAACGGTGCCAGCAGCAGTTGCACCAGGCCGTAGGCAATCAGGCTCTTGCCGATTTCGCTGGCGCTGTAGCCCTGCACCAGCGACAGGTAATTAGGCACCAGAAACACCAGCCCGAAGGTGGCCGCACCGAACACCGCCATGGCCAGGCTGGACACGCCGAAGTTGTAGCTGCCCAGCAGGCGCAGGTTGATGAACGGCCGCGCCCCCCACAGCTGGCGCTGGATGAACAGCGCCAGGCAAATCAGCGCAACCAGGCTGAAGCCGACGATAAAGCGCGAGTCGAACCAGTCCTTGCGCCCGCCCTCCTCCAGCACCACCTGCAACGCCCCCAGGCCCAGTGCCATGGCTGCAATACCCAGCCAGTCGGCCTGGCGCAAGGCGCTGCGGTCGCCCGCCCGGCCCTTGATCGACCAGGCCACCGCCGCCAGCAGGGCCAGGCCCGGCGGCAGTTGCAACAGGAAGATCCAGCGCCACGAATACATGTCGGTAAGCCAGCCGCCAATCGACGGGCCAGCCGCCTGGGCCACGCTGTTGGACAGGCTGAACAGGGCCATACCCAGGGCCAGGCGGCTGGCCGGCAGCTCGGTGATGATCAACTGCATCGACAACGGTATCAGCACCGCCCCCGAGGCGCCCTGCAACACCCGCAGGGCGATCATCGTCTCAAGGTTGGGCGCCAGGGCGCAGCTCACCGAACTTGCCAGAAACACCGCCGAGCCCGCCAGCATCACCCGCCGTAGCGAAAACACCTGCACCAGCCAGGCAGTCAGCGGGATCATGCTGATCTCGGCCACCAGGTAGGCGGTGGAGATCCAGGAACCTTCCTCGAAGCTGGCCCCCAGCGCGCCTTCGATTTCGGGCAGCGCGGCGCTGGTGACATGCACGTTCATGCCGGCCATGAAGCAGCCGAACAGGCCGCCGATCACCGCCACCCAGGCGCGGGTGGAGACCTTTTCTTCAGTGCTCATCGCGCACCTGGCGGGTGTCGACCGTGGCGATCACCGACATGCCCGGCAACAGCCGCGGCGCACCGGCAGGCTCCGGCTCAAGGTGGATGCGCACCGGGAAACGCTGGACGATCTTGGTGAAGTTGCCGGTGGCGTTGTCCGGCGGCAGCAAGGCGAACACCGCACCAGAGCCAGGCGAAACGCTGTCGACGGTACCGCGCCAGTGCTGGCCGAAGGTGTCTACCTCAAGGGTGACCGGCTGGCCCGGGTGCAGGTGCGCGAGCTGGGTTTCCTTGAAGTTGGCCACAACATAAGCCTGCTCGACCGGCACAACCGCCAGCAGCGGCAGCCCCGGTGTCACGTACTGTTGCTGACGGACCTTGCGCTGGCCCACCACACCGTCGAACGGCGCGCGGATTTCGGTATCGGCCAAGGCACTGCGGGCAAGGTCAGCTTCGGCCCGCGCCTGGTCGAGATCGGCCTGGCGCTGCTGCAGTTGCGCTTCGAGCTGCCTGCCCTGCTGCGCCAGCACCGCTTTATGGGCATGCTGGCGAGCCAGTTCGGCGTCGGCGGCGCGCTGCAAGGCGTGGGCCTGGATGCGCGTGGCGCGGGCCTGCTCCATGCGCTGCACGCTGGCCGCCTGCCACTCGGCCAGACGCTGGTAGCGTTGCCAGTCCGCCTCGGCACGCTGCGCCTCGCCACGGCTGCCGCCGCGCTCGGCGTCTGCCCGGGCGATGGCCTGAACCTGCTCGGCCTGCTCGGCGGCGAAGGTACGCAGGCGCAGGCGCTGCACCTCGAGCGCCGCCTCGCTGACCGCAAGACGTGCCTCGGCCTGGCGCAGGCGATCGCGAAAGTCCCGGGCATCCAGGCGCACCAGCAGATCGCCGGCCTTGACCCTGGCGTTGTCGGCCACCGCCACCTCAGCCACATAGCCGCTGACCCGGGCACTGACCGGTGCCCAGTCGGCGCGCACGTAGGCGTCGTCGGTCTGCTCCAGAAAGCGCCCGGCCTGCCACCAGTAGGCGCCGTAGGCCAGCAGCGCTACACCCACTGCACCAGCCAGGCCCAGGCGCAGAATGCGCTGGCGGCGGGCCGCGTGGCGTTGGGCGAGGTCGTGTTGCGGGTCTGGGCTGACCGCCTGGTTCATGCTGGGGCTCCGTCCGATGGGGGTGTGCCAGCGTAAGCAATTTGCAGTTGTCGTTCGCGCGCGAATTGGCAGCCCATCGTCGCAAAATGGACAATCGCTGTTTCTTAGTACCAAACCCACGGGGATTGCATGCCCCTCAGCCCTGTGCCGTCCCTGTAGGAGCCGGCTTGCCGGCGATGAGGCCGCCACAGGCAACCCAAAACAATCGCTCCCACGCCCCAACCTACCAGCGCAACGGGTATCACCGGCGATCAGCCAGCAAGAAACGCCACCACCCGCTCGGCCGCCATCGCCGGGTCTTCCTGCATGAAACAGTGCCCACCCGCCACCTGCTGCGCGCTCACATGGGCATTCAACCCGGCCAGACGCTGCACCGAGCGGGGCACGAAGGGGTACGTCTGTTCGCCGTACAGAATGCAGGTCGGGGTATTGATGCTTGAAAGCTGCTGCCACATGCGCGCCGGGAACGAACTGAAAATCTCCACCTCGCGGCTGGGCCGGCACTTGAGCACCACGCCCTCGCCGCAGTCACCGATGGCGTGCTCCACATAGGCATGCAAGGCCGTCTCGCTCCAGCCCTTGAAAATCCCCCGCCCCTGCAGCGAAGCCAGCGCGGCCATGCGGTCGGGCCAGTGGCTGCGGCGGGTGGCGGCCTTGCGCGCCAGGGCATGCCGACGGTGCAGGCCAACCATGGCGGCCGCCCCCATCACCCCGAGCATGCGCCGGCTGAACAGCACCGGGTCGAGCAGCACTGCGCGCTGGAACAACTGCGGCTCGCGAGCCAGCATCAGCCCGGTCAGCACGCCGCCAAAGCTGTGGCCAACGGCAAAGCACGGCACCTCGCCATACTCGCCACGCCCGCTGGCAAACGCCTCCAGGGCCAGCTCGGCCGAACGGTTCCAACCGCAGAAGGCGCCGCCGTGGTCGCTGTCGCCATGGCCCTGCACATCGCTAAGCCACAGGTCGAAGTGTTCGCTCAGGCGCAGCAGCAGGGGTTGATAGGCCAGGCTGCAAAAGCCGTTGCCGTGCAGAAAGTGCAGCAATGGGCGACCGCTAGGGGGCGATTGCCACCCACGTAGCGTGAAGTTTTCTGCGCACGTGTAGGACCAAGGCGTAAGTTCCATCAGAAATTTCGTACATTAGGAAAACGCCGATTCTACAAAGAGTAACGGATACAGCGAAATCACCAGCAGCACGGCCATCAGGACATTGAACAGCACCACCGCGCGCGGCTTGCGCAGCAGGTTGCGCAAGGCACTGCCGAACATCACCCAGATACCCACGCTGGGTAGGTTGACCAGGGTGAACAGCGCGGCGATGACAACGACGTTGAACACATAACCCTGGGCCGGCGTGTAGGTGGTGATTGCCCCCAGCGCCATGACCCAGGCTTTCGGGTTGACCCACTGGAACGCAGCCGCGCCCCAGAAACTCAGCGGCTTGCGGCCACTGGCGGTATCGCCGGCCATTGGCCCCGAGGTGGCGATCTTCCAGGCCAGGTACAACAGGTACGCCGCACCGCCATAGCGCAGGATGCTGTACAGCGGTGGCCAGGCCTTGAACACCTCTCCCAGCCCCAGGCCCACCGCCAGCACCATCACCCCGAAGCCAATGCTGATGCCCAGGGCGTGGGGCACACTGCGGCGCACACCAAAGTTGACCCCCGAGGCCAGCAGCATGGTGTTGTTGGGGCCGGGGGTGATGGACGAGACAAAGGCAAACAGCACGAAAGCCGTGAGCAGGTCGAGGGAGGCAAGCATGGCAGTGTTTCCAGTTATTACAAAAGTTGTACCGCCACGGTAACCAAGTCCCCGGCAATCGGACCGGTACAGTCATGCTAAATTGCGCACGTACAGCTTACTGATATGGTTGACCCTTGTAGGGCGAATCGCAGATAACAGTCGGCATATTCACAAGGAAGCCCGCCATGAGCCTGATCATCCGCCCTGCCGTGCGCAGCGACGCCACGCAGATTCTCACCTTCATCACCGAACTTGCCGACTACGAACGCGCCCGGCATGAGGTGGTGGCAAGCGTCGCCGACATCGAGCACAGCCTGTTCGACGAGGGCAGCACCGTACACAGCCTGATCTGCGAGCGCGACGGTGTGGCCATCGGTTTTGCCGTGTTTTTCTATAGCTATTCCACCTGGCTGGGGCGCAACGGCATCTACCTCGAAGACCTGTATGTGACGCCGCAGCAGCGCGGCGATGGCGCCGGGCGCAGCCTGCTGCGGCACATCGCCCGCGAAGCCGTGGCCAACGGCTGCGGGCGCCTGGAATGGAGCGTGCTGGACTGGAACGCGCCGGCCATCGGCTTCTACCAGTCGCTGGGCGCCGAGGCCCAGGATGAGTGGGTGCGCTACCGCCTGGACGGCGAGCGCCTGCGTCAGTTCGCCGAGGGCTGAGGCTGCTCGCGCAGAAATGCCGTAGATGAAACCCGATGAAATAATCTGAACACTTGCCTCGGTCAGGCTTCAAACACTTGATGCCCGCCATCATTTCGTCAGGAGCCTGCCGCCCCCATGAAAATGCCCTGCCGCGCCCCCAACGCCTGCCTGCAACTGGACTACGTTCGCGACACTCTTTTTGGTCCCGTCGCCTTGAGTGTTGAATGCCAAGCCCAGCTCGCCGCCCTCAACCTGCAAGGCCGCCCTGCCCTGCGCCTGCACATTTGCCCGCCGCTGCCTGACAAGGTCGAGCGCGCCCATAGCGTGGCCTTTACCTGGGATGGCCGCAGCTACCACGGTGTGGTGCGCGACCAGGGCAAGTGCGGTGACGGCGGGCTGAACCTGCTGGTGGAACTGCAATAAGCCGATCAGCGGCGCCAATCCCGGCTGAACCCCGCAGAACCCGGGCGTCTCCATAACTACAGGGCAGATGAACCCTGGAGGAGAACGTCATGAACAGCCCGTTGCTCAAGCTCTTCACCCACCCGGACGACGCCTGGATCGACATCCGCCGCGCCGAGGAAGACCACCCGCAACAGTATTTGCCGCGCCTGCTGCTGATGGCGCTGGTGCCCGCTGTGTGCCTGTTCATCGGCACCAGCACCTTCGGCTGGAGCCTGGCGGCCGAGGAGCGCGTACGCCTGGGGCTGACCAGCGCTGCGCAACTGGCGGGCCTGTTGTATGCCACCACGGTGGTGGGGGTGATGCTGATGGGGGTGATGATCCGCTGGATGTCACGGGGGTTCGACGTACAACCGAGCCTGAACCAGTGCATCGGCTTTGCCGCCTATTGCGCCACGCCGTGGTTCGTCGCAGGCGTGGTTGGCCTGGTGCCGATGCGCTGGCTGGCGGTGGCGGCGCTGCTAGGGGCGTCGGCTTACGCGAGTGTGCTGCTGTACGGCGGGCTGCAGACTTTTTTGCGGCTGCGCAAGGAGCAGGCGATGCTGTTCGCGACCTGCGTGTGGGGCGTGGGATTGTTACTGATGGTGACCATCCTGGTGGCGATGATCCTGTTCTGGTCCAACGGACTGATGCCGGAATATGTACGCCCGGGCAGCCTGGGCTGACCGGGCGACAATGAATCAGGCAATAGCCTTGAGCGACTTTGCGGGTGCCTGGCGCTGAGCCTTGAGCTGCGCCACCAGCCCCACCAGGTCACGGCAACTGTTCAGGTTTGCCACCGCCACATCAGTCACGGTGAGCACGTCGTCTGCCTGGCCCAGACGGATGGTCAGGTGTTCGCCGTCCGTGCAACTCACCTCGCAGCGATCGGGCAGGCAAGCCTGCTCGATCATCTGCCGCATCTCCAGCATCGAAACGCCTATCAACGACATGGTACGACCTCTCTGGATGGCCCTTGTTGTGTGGTTATCCCCTCGGTGGGCAGTCCGTTCCCCGAGGCACCGGTGTGGTGCAAGATCATCTTGCACCTTAGTGAAAGAACCCGGTGCTGATGCGATTGTTCGATCGGTGACGGAGGTGGGCCGACCAGCGGTGGGAACTTGACCGTTCATCCACCGTCTTCAGCGGTTTTTTGAAACTTTCTTGGGTGCAGGGAGCTCCCAAGTTCAGGAGTGGGCTTCTGACCGAGACGGGTGATGATCGACGCAAAATTGTATGTGATCGAGTATGTGCTGCATGGCGAGCGCAAGTCGTTCATTGTCCGTGCCGAGCGGATGGACAATGCCGAGGCTTGGCACTGGGCCAGTTGTGATGCGGGGGTAGGGAGGATTGGGCGGTATGGGCGTGAGCACATTCGCAAGGTCAGCAGGCCCATGGCGGAACGGTTTGGGATTGGGGAGGTTAGTTGGCGGCAGTCGGGGGGGTGAGGTTTTCGGGTTCGAGTTCGGAGTTCAGGGTGATTGCTTTGGGAGATGTACGCGCATTCGTTGACGATAAGCGCTTTTCGTCACCTTTCCGCCCTTACGGCGGGTTACTTTGGACGGCCAAAGTAACCAAAGCCGCCTGCTCCCATCATCCGGCCCCCTACGCTGCGCTTCGGGGGTTCCCTCGCTCCGGGCTTGCTCCGGAGGTACGCGCCGACGGGCCGTCCCTGGCCCGATCGGCGCTCGACCGGCATCCATGCCGGTCGCCCTCCTACGCAATCCCTGCGCTCGGCCTCCTGAAGTCGCGACTTGTGTTGCCTGGACTATCGCGCGCTTAGGAGCCAGATCAAGAGCCAGATCAAGAGCGGGATGGCTGGATGGCTGGCGGGGTCATTGGTTAGTGGGGGCTGTTGGTGTTTGCGGCATCATTGCTTGCTGGCGATCGCCGCCCCGTCCCGCTCCCGGATCACCACCGCTCGATACTCAGGGTCAGCCTTGATCTGCGCCTCGGTGAACGGAATGGCAGTCAGCTTTCCGGCGGCAAAGGCCTTGGTCTGGTCGGATGCATGGCCGGAGGCCGCCTCGCTGGACAGTGAGAAGGCTAGTACCCCTTCAGCCTTTGGCCCCTGGTCGGTGAACGTCACCACCTGCAGGTAGCTCGAGCCACTGACCACCAGGCGCTTGCCTGGTGCCATTGGCACGCTGATCATCGCGTTGTACACGCCCAGCTCCTGCGCAGCGCCCGGTACCGGCACACCGTTTTTCGCCTGCTGCACCTGCCCCCAGCGCATATCTGCGGCCAGGCCGTCCTTTTTCACCTGCTCGATCGAGGCCAGTGCCGCTTCGCGCAGCAGCTTGCGCACCGCCGCCTGTTCCACTGCCAGACCACGCGGGGTATGCAGCGGGTCGGCCGGATCGAACGCCACCCGCCAGATTTCGGGATGCTGCTGCAGCACGGCGGCCATGTTCTGGAAATGCACCAGGCCAATGCCTGCGTCCAGGCCGGCCTTGCCATTCCAGGTTTTCAGGCTGGCGCACAGCAACTGCAGGTCGGCTTCGACGCCCTGGCACCATTGCAGAAGGTCCGGGCGCAGCAAGGTGGCCAGGTACACCTCGTCGTCGAACACCATACGTTGCAGGTCATCTGCACTGACTTTGCCATTGCCTGCCAGGCGCTGCAGGGCAAAGCGGCTGCGCATGCCCAGCGGCTGCCCGGCACGGCTGACCAGCGGCGAGAAGCCCGTCAGCGGCGCAGCCGGGTTGGCCAGCCAGGCCGAGTCGTTGGAGTGCTGCACGTAATCGGTGCGCTCAAGGCTCGGCAGCAGCCCTACCGGGAAAATGCCCGGCTGGGCTGCCTGCGGGTCGACCTTCCATTGGCAGGCGCTGCGCGAGCCGTCCAGCACCACCATCGGGCCGACCTGCTGCGGGTTGCCACATTGCCCGAGCAGGGCCTCGTCCACATAGGGGACCACCGACTGGTTCAGGTACAGCGCATGGCCAGCCTCATCCACGGCCACGGTGTTGACCCACGGCACGCCCTGCAACCGGGCCACCGAATCCTTCAGCGCCTGCAGGCTGTCGGCACGGTTGATCTGGTACCACTGCTGCAATACCCGGGTGTTGTCCAGGTTGGCATCACGCAGGCTGTAGGCGGCCTGATTATCCCAGTCCAGGCGCCCGGGCCACTGCAACACGGGCCCGAACTTCGACAGGTACAAGGAACGCTCAACGGTTTGCAGAGTGCCACCCTCGCCTTTGACGGCGACGCTGACCTTGTATGGCGCCAATGGCAAGGACTGCCCGTCGAACAAGTAGCGGGTCGGATCTTTCGGGTCCAACTGCAAGCGATAGAGGGTGAAATGGTTGGACTTGTCGACAGTATGGGTCCACGCCAGATGGCGGTTGAAACCGATGTTGACCACCGGCAACCCCGGCAGCGCCGCCCCCATCACATCCAGTTGGCCCGGGATGGTCAGTTGCATCTGGTAAAAGCGCATGCCCCCTATCCACGGGAAATGCGGGTTGGCCAGCAGCAGGCCGCGCCCGCTGGCCGAGCGCTGCGCCCCGACTGCCACCGCGTTGCTGCCACGTGAATGGGCGAATTGCTGCTGACGGGCCAGAGCCTGGCCGTAGTCCACCGCAGGGCGTTGGACGGCCAGCTTGGGTGGGGTTGCGGCGACCACCGCCTCGGCGAACTGGCCGACACCACCTTCGGCCAGCAGGCGCCGGGTCAGCTTGACCAGGTCCAGGCTGGTGATCGGCCTGACCCAATCGCCTTCGCCGCACTCGGCGGGCAAGCCCTGGGCACGGCGCTCGCCCAGCGCGCGGTTGTAGCCGCTGGCATAGCCTTCGAGCAGGTCACGCACGGCAGCAGGTTGCGCCTGCAGGAAGGCGTTGACCGCCGTGGGGTTGTTGAGCCAGGTGAAGAACAGGTCGCTGGCCAGGTTATCGCGCTGATCCGGGGTCTTGCCGACGGCACCAAAATAGCGGGAGCGCTCGCCGCTCACCGTCAGCACTTCGTTGGCCAGCAGGCACAGGTTGTCCTGGGCGTAGGCGTAACCGATGCCGTAGCCCAGGCCACGTTCATCCTTGGCCAGGATGTGTGGCGTACCGAAGCTGGTGCGGCGGATCTGCGCCGACGCGTCGCCGGCGTCACCCGCCTGGCTGGCCAGGCTCGCAGTGGCCAGCGCTGTGGCGAGGCCCAGGCGAAAAACAGCACGTGTTGAAAAGGTCACAGGCACTCCTCGTGCAAATCGGGGGTCATCCCGATCAAACGATTGGCCAGATGAAAATTTTACGCCCCGCCCCCGCCTGCAACGTCTTCAACTGCACGCACCGTTTTTTTTTCAACCAGGGCTGCAGATTTGCCGTTTTCATTCGTCTTATCTAGTGAGGCACCCATGATTTCGGGACAGTCCACGAAAAGGAGCATTCACATGTATCACCCGCAACCCCTGCTGCAGAAACCGCCAAGGCCGGCGGCCACGCCCAGTGAAGAGACCGGGCGCGTGGGCAACGAACAGATCCGCGAGCTGCTGCGCACCTTCGGCCTGCGCACCAGCCTGATCCGCCTGAAAGTCATCGACGCCCTGCATGCGGCCGACCGCAACGGGCGCAGTATCGGTGTGCGCGGCGTGCATGCGCAGCTTGAACAGCTGGATATCCCGCTGTCGTTCCTGAGCGTACGTGAGGTGCTCAAGCGCCTGTGCGCCGAGGGCGTGATCAACCTGGGCAGCGACAAATGCTACAGCCTCAACCCGCAAGCCCGGGCCGTCCTCGAACAGCCCGCTGCACGCTGAGCGCCTGGCCGGCCACTCGCTGCCGGCCCATGCCCGTCAGGGCTTGACCTTGCGCCGCAAGATCCCGTTGATCACCACCACTATCACCGCAATGGCGATGGCGAAGTACTGGAATGTCTGCTCGCTGATGGTGCCCTGCTTCTGCAGGTAGCTCAGGCCGAGCATCATGCCCAGCACCACCAGGATGATCAGGATCGAGTATTTGAGGCGCTGCACGTGTGTCATCAGGGTTTCCTTGCTGCATCTGTGGCTTAGGGCTCTACGGAGCCGGCGCCATGATACCTCGCCACCACCCCCCATGCAGATTTTCCTGCCCCTGGCCTTGCCCGGCCGGTCGCTCTGCGCGCCAGGTTTTGCACAGATAGCGGCCCGACTCCGATAGCCTCAAGGTAGCGCACCCATTCTGCCATCATGGAAGACCTTCTACGGGGCCTTTCCTGGCCCGTGGCGCCTGATGCAAGGCCATTTCCTACAAGGCTTGAAAAAAATCCCTGCGAGCAACAAGCCAGTAAAGCTACAACCCCCGGTCCGTATCGCGCCTAGCGACCCTTTCTGCAGCTGTTCGAAAATCGAACCAAGCCACTGCCTCGGTGGCAGCCAGACGCAAACCGCAGCCAGGTGCGTCTGACCCTCCAGAAAGAAGGAAGCCTCGTATGGAAATGCCTGATCTGAACAACATTGACATCAGCCAGCTGCCACATTCGTTGCAATCGCTGATCGAGTGCATTGGGTTGGAAAACGCTTACCACCTCACCTGCGCGTTCGGCGGTCGCCCCAAGTACATCCCCAAGCACCGCGAGCGCACCAAGCTGGCCGACGTACTGCCAGCGCAGGCGCTGGACGCCCTGATCAAGCGCTACGCCGGGATGGCCCTGGAGGTCCCCAAGGTCGACCACTTTCAGCGCCAGCTGCGTAATCAACAGATCCAGAAAGAGAGCGCCAGCGGGCTATCGCGCAGTTTGCTGGCTGACAAGTATGGGTTGAGCCTGAGGCAGATCGGCAATATCCGTCGCCTGGATTGCCCGGCTCGCTGAGGGTGATGGGGCCAGGTGGATGGCGCGAAGATTGCCTGGGGGCTTTTGATTGACCGGCACTGCGAGGGTGTCAGAAATTTTGTGTTCGGGCATAACATGAGTAAGAGGTGCATGTATGCCAACCAAAAAGAAACCCCTGCGTGACCTGCCCCAAATCCCCAAAGAGCTGCTAGAGCAGTTCGGTGAGGGCCTGATGACTGCCGAAGCTATCGAGGATGCCTCTGCGGCGTTCAAGAAGGCCCTGATCGAACGCGCCCTGAGTGCCGAGCTGGGCCATCACCTGGGTTATCCGCCGGGCGCGCAGCGCCCAGAGGATGAAACCAATCAACGTAACGGCAAGAGTGGCAAGACTGTTTTAACCGGGGACGGCCCATTGCGGCTGGATATCCCCCGTGACCGAGACGGCAGTTTTGCGCCCATTCTGATTCCCAAGCATGAGCGGCGTTACACCGGTTTCGATGACAAGATCATCGCCATGTATGCACGTGGGATGACGGTCAGAGAGATCCGCGCCTTTTTGTCCGAGCAGTACGGGACGGATGTTTCACCCGATTTCATCAGCTCTGTGACCGCCGAGGTCATGGAAGAAATCGGCGCGTGGCAGCAGCGGCCGCTTGAGCCTATGTACCCGGTCATTTTCTTTGATGCATTGCGGGTGAAGATCCGTGAGGAAGGCCTGGTGCGCAACAAGGCCATTTACCTGGCGCTGGGCGTTCTGCCGGACGGGACGCGCGATATCTTGGGCATCTGGATTGAGAACACCGAGGGTGCGAAGTTCTGGATGAAGGTGTTCAACGACCTCAAGACGCGAGGTGTCGACGATGTCCTTATTGCCGTGACCGATGGTCTTAAAGGCATGCCAGAGGCCCTCAGCGCAGTGTTTCCAGAGACGACGCTACAGACGTGCATCGTCCACCTGATCCGCAACAGCCTGGACTTTGCAGCCTGGGACAAGCGGCGGGCACTGGCCAAGGCGCTCAAGCCGATCTACCAGGCCATCAATGCCGAAGCGGCTGAGCAGGCGCTCGATGAGTTTGAAAGTGGGCCTTGGGGCAAGCAATATCCAACGGTCGTTGCGGCCTGGAGACGCGCTTGGGATCGAGTGATCCCCTTCTTTGTCTTCCCGCCGGCCATCCGGAAAGTGATTTACACCACCAATGCCATCGAAAGCATCAATGCCCAGCTGCGCAAGATCATCAAGACCCGGGGTCATTTCCCGAACGATGAAGCAGCCACCAAGCTGATCTGGCTGGGTCTGAGAAACATCACGGCGAACTGGGGCTCAGCGGCGCATGATTGGAAAAGTGCGATGAATCAATTCGCGATTTTGTACGGGGATCGATTCATCAGGCCAACCTGGTGAAAATCAGGGCCTGCTTGACGGCAGGCCGCTACCGGCCCGCACACAAAAAAACTGACACTCCCGGCACTGCGGACTTCAGAAAGCCCCCGTAAGGGCCATCCCTTTCAAGGTGTTTGCGTCAGGGCTGGCAAGGCTCCCCGAGGCTTCGCGCCAGGGCCTCCAGTCCCCGCCACAAGATCCTTGCAGCGCTCGATCTCATAGGCGCTGCAAAGATTGTGGCGAGCACCTGGCAAGCGTAGAGGTGAATACAACTAATGAATGCACGTACCACTTACAAAGCCAGCTAACAACTAACTCACCCCAGCAACAAACGCAGATCAACCCCACCCTCACCCAGAGGCGGACACCAGTAGAACCCCCCGCTCAAAGGCCGGCTAAACCGATACAACCCATCAACCACCCCATCCTCCATCCCGCTCATGCGCCGCAACTGCACCTCGAAGGCATCGAACGAATGGCCAAGGGCAACGAAGGCCAAGCCAGCCCCACGCTCATCAGCCCAGGCCACAGACCTGCGTACCATGAACGCCTCGGGCTCGAAACTCTCCTGCGCCGTACGCTTGACGTGCGCCGACTCCGGTGCATCCTCGAGCTCCTCGTTGTCGCTCAGGCGCCGCCCGATAATGTTGTCCTGCTCAACCTGTGGCAGCGACTTGAAGTAGTTCAGGTCATGCTTCCACAACTGGAACGCAGCAAAACTCGACCCCGCCAGGCCAGCCACGTCACCTGGCACGATGGCCGCCTCGACCGCATCCTCGTCCACCGGGTTCTCGGTGCCGTCCTCATACCCGGTCAGGTCATGCCCGCCGCGGTGCAAAAAGCCGTCGACGCTGTCCACCAGGCGCAGCGCCGGGGCCAGCAGCGCTTGCAAGGCCTGGGCGCGCAGGAACAGCTCGCCGCGCTCCTCGCCACGCAACCACAGCCACAGCGCGTGCTGGGTCGCCGGGTTTTCCACCGCCGCGTCCAGTTGCGGGAAGGCGCGCAAGCCCGGCACCTCGCGCCCCAGGGCCTTGGCCAGCGGCGAACCAATGGCCAGCAGCAAGTTGCTGCCGTCCACCTGCGCAGTCAGCCGGTCAAGCACGCCCGGCAAGTTTTCTTGCGAGTCGATGGCAAAGAACAGGTGGCGGGCGTGGGCCGGCACCGGGGTGGCAAGCAGACCTTGCTGGAACGGCATGACGGGCTAATCCTTCGGCAAAAGCGCGAATGCTACTGCGCCAGGCGCGCCACCGCAACGCAGTACAGGGCCGGTGCCGCGCGGGCTGCGGCAACAAATGGTTACTAAAGCTGGCCCATTGCGATTAGCTATCGTTTCACCGCCACCTAAACTGGCCGAGGTCCTTTGCCCGAGTAGCCGCCATGACCGCCTCACCCCTGCTCACCGCCTTTCTGCCCCTGGCCCTGGGCATCATCATGCTTGGCCTGGGGCTGTCGCTGACCCTGGCCGACTTCGCCCGGGTGGTGAAGTACCCCAAACCTGTAGTGATCGGCCTGGCCTGCCAGATCGTGCTACTGCCGCTGGTGTGCTTCTTGATCGCCAACGGCTTTGGCCTGGAGTCGGCGTTGGCGGTAGGCCTGATGCTGCTGGCCGCATCCCCCGGTGGCACTACCGCCAACCTGTTCAGCCACCTGGCCCATGGCGATGTGGCGCTGAACATTACCCTGACGGCGGTCAACTCGCTGATCGCCATCCTCACCATGCCGCTGCTGGTAAACCTGTCACTGGGCTGGTTCATGGAGTCCGGCCAGGCCATCCCGCTGCAATTTGCCAAGGTGCTGCAGGTGTTCGCCATCGTGCTGCTGCCGGTGGCACTGGGCATGCTGATCCGCCACTGGGCACCGGGCTTTGCCGGGCGCATGGAGAAACCCATGAAAATCGTCGCGGCGCTGTTTCTGGCCTTCACAATCGTGCTGGCCCTGGCCAAGGACTGGCAGACGGTGGTGGAGTACGCACCGATCGTCGGCGGTGCGGCGCTGTTGTTCAACCTGCTGAGCCTGGGGGTGGGCTACTGGGTGCCGCGGCTGCTGAATATCCCAAGGCGCCAGGCGATCGCCATCGGTATGGAGATCGGCATCCACAACGGCACCCTGGCCATCGCCCTGGCGCTGAGCCCGACCCTGCTCAACAACGCCACCATGGCAGTGCCGGCGGCGCTGTACAGCCTGATCATGTTCTTTACCGCCGCCGGGTTTGGCTGGTGGGTGAGCCGGGGGCGGCAGGCAGAAGGTACTGTGGTCCCGGAGTGATCGCGGTCTCACCCAGTGCCGGCAACAGGCCGTGCTGCCGGCGGCTGCAACGCGAAACCTACAAGGCAGCCCCGGGTGCCCGCCCCAGCGCCCGCTCATACTCCTCGCGCGCGGTCTGTTCGGTAAACTCCCCCGCCCACTTGGCCACCACCACCGTCGCCACGCTGTTGCCGATGGTGTTGCAAGCTGCCATGGCCATGGACATGAAGCGGTACACCCCGAACAGCAGCGCCAGGCCTTCGATCGGCAATACGCCGATGGCGGTTACCGTGGCAGCGAACACTACGAAGCTGCCGCCGGACACCGCCGCCGCACCCTTGGAGGTCACCAGCATGATCGCCAGAATGCCCAACTGCTGTTCCCAGCCCAACGGCACGCCGTAGGCGTTGGCGATGAACAGCACGCACATCGACATGTAGATGGAGGTGCCATCCAGGTTGAAGGCGTAGCCAGTGGGCAGCACCAGACCCACACTCTGCTTCGAGCAGCCGAAGCGTTCGAGTTTCTGCAGCAGACGTGGCAGCGCGCTCTCGGACGAGGCCGTGCCCAGCACGATGAAGATCTCGTCCTTGATGTACTTGAGGAAGCGCCAGAAGCTGAAGCCCGACAGCCGGCACACCGCCCCCAGGACAACGAACAGGAAGAAGGCCACCGCGACATAGAACATCAGCACCAGGTTGGCCAGCGACATCAACACTGCCGAGCCATTGCTGCCCACGGCGTAGGCCACCGAACCGAAGGCGCCCAGCGGAGCGAACTTCATGATCAGGTTGATGAACTCGAAGAAGCACTCCGAAACCCGGTTAAGACCATCCTCCACCACCGCCCGGCGCTCGTGCTTGAGTGCCAGCAAGGCAAAGCCGAACAGCACCGCGATTACCAGTACCTGCAGCAGCTGGCCACCGGCGAAAGCGCCGACGAAGTTGTCGGGGAAGATGTTGTAGATAAAGTCCATGGTCGAGGTCGGCGCATGGCCCTTGGCGACTGCGGCACTAGCTGCGGCCGACGCTGCGCTGCTGGCGTGGGCGCCGTGCATACCCGAACCGATGCTGATCAAATTGCCCCACAAAAGGCCCAGCGCCAGGGCCAGGGTGGACAGCAGCTCGAAATACACCAGCGCCCGCCAGCCCACCTTGCCGACCCGCTTGATGTCGCCGGCCGAAGCGATGCCATGCACCACAGTGAAGAACACCAGCGGCGCCACGGCGGTTTTGATCAGTTTGAGGAAGATATCCCCGAGCATCTTGAACTTGGCCGCAAGCTCAGGGGCGATGAAACCGAAGGCGATACCGAGCAGCATCGCCGCGATGACCTGGAAGGTCAGGTCCTTGTACAGCGGCTTTTTAGCAGTGGAGGACATGGCTGTATTCTCATTGTTCTTGTTGGAAAGCATAAGCCGGGGTCAGGCAGGGCCTGACCCCGGATGGATCAGCGGGCGACCGACCCTGCGCGAGCCAGCGCCAGGTCAACCATCTGCGGCGCCAGGCCCAGGTAGTTGGCCGGGTCGCACAGGCGCTCAAGCGTCGCCAGCTCAAGCTCGGCGGTGGCTTCACCCTGGGCCTTGAGCGCCTCGAGCAGGCTGATGCCCTGGTCGTTGGCCATGCGGCAGGCGGCGTAGACCACGTCGTGGGCCACCTGGCGGCCAAGTGCCGGGGCCAGGCCCATCATCACGGCTTCAGCGACGATCAGGCCCTGGGTCATGTCGAGGTTCTTGCGCATGCGCTCGGTGCGCACGTCCAGGCCGGCCAGCATGAAGCAGGCCTGGCCCAGCGAGGCGGCGGTCAGGGCGAAGGCCTCAGGGATGGCGATCCACTCGGCCTGCCAGGGGCCGGTGGAGCGTTCGAAGTCCTGGATCATCGCGTCGAGCATCAGCCCGGCCTGCTGGCGCACGCCCTTGGCAGCGGCGTACATCAGCTCGCAGGAAATCGGGTTGCGCTTCTGCGGCATGGTGCTGCTGGCCCCGCGCCCTTTGACGAACGGCTCGTAGGCCTCACCCAGCTCGCTGGTCATCATCATCATGATGTCCAGCGCCACCTTGCCCAGCGAGGCCGTGACCAGGCCGAGGAAGTTCAAGGTCTCGGCCAAGCCGTCGCGGGCCACGTGCCAGGTCGCCTGCGGCACGCCCAGGCCCAGTTCGTCCATCAGCGCGGCCTGCACTTCCAGGCCCTTGTCGCCCAGCGATGCCAGGGTGCCGGCGGCACCGGCGAACTGCCCCACTTCCACCCGCGGGCGCAGCTCGACCAGGCGCTCGGCGTGGCGGTCGAACATGCTCAGCCAAACCGCGCACTTGTAGCCGAAGGTGATCGGCAGCGCGTGCTGCAGGTGGGTACGGCCGGCCATTGGCGTGTCGCGGTAGCGCTTGGCAAGCTCGGCCAGCAGGCCGCGCACGGTCTGCACGTCACGCTCGACGATGGCCAGGGCGGCGCGTACCTGCAGCATCACGGCGGTGTCCATGATGTCCTGAGTGGTCGCGCCCCAGTGCACGTAGCGGCCCGCTTCGCCACACAGCTTCGACAACTGCTCCACCAGCGGCAGGATCGGGTAGCCGACGATCTCGGTCTCGTGCTGCATCAGGGCAAGGTCCAGCGACTCATAACGCGACAGCGCGGCAATCTGCACGGCAGCCTCGGCCGGGATCACGCCGCAGCGCGCTTCGGCCTTGGCCAGGGCCACTTCGACCTCGATGTAGCGCTCGATCAGCGCCTGGTCGGAGAACACCGCGCGCATTTCGGCGGTGCCGAACATGTCGCGGAACAGAGGGGAATCGAAAACGGTGGTGGACATGGGCAGGGATCCTGAAATGTTGTTATTGAGCGTACATATTTATTATGTCCGTACATAATTCTTGCCCTGCCGCTGATACACTGTCAACCGGAGAAATTGACGGGGCTGACCGAAGGTATGAACGAAGCGCGATACGCCGTGGTGGCCAGGGACCTGATGGAGGCCATCGCCAGCGGCCGCTACCCGGTAGGCAGCCTGCTGCCCACCGAATTCGAGCTGTGCGACCTGTACGAGGTGAGCCGCCACACGGTGCGCGCGGCGATCAACCAGTTGCTCAACCAGGGCATGGTGTCGCGGCGCAAGCGGGTCGGTACCCGGGTCGAGGCCGCAAGCCCCCGGGGCGGCTATTCGCAGTCGCTGGCCACGGTGGCCGACCTCGCCCACCTGGCCGAGACGCAGCAGCGGGAAATCCAGCAGGTACGCCACTTCGTCGCCGACCTGGGCGAGGCTGCGCGCCTGGGGCTGGTGCCGGGGGAGCATTACTTCTGCGTGTCGAGCATCCGTGTCGACCGCCAGCACCACACCGCCCCCTTGTGCTGGACCGACGTGTACGCCCAGCGCGACTACGCCGAGGTGATCGAAATGGCCCGCGAGCACCCCGACCAGCTGATCGCCAGCCTGATCGAGCAGCATTTCGGCCGCGCCATCGCAGTGGTGGACCAGCAGGTGCGCGCGGTGCTGCTGCCGGTGGAACTGGCCCGCGAGCTCAAGGCTGAACCGGGGTCGCCGGGCCTGAAGATCCTGCGCCATTACCGTGACGACGACGGCCAGCTGATGGCAGTATCGGAAACCGTACACCCGGATGATCGCTTCACCCTGGTGACCCAGATGCGCCGGGACAAGGCCGTCTGAACCACACACAACCCCTGTAGGAGCCGGCTTGCCGGCGATGGGGCCGGGCCTGAAAGCGTGATGTTTCG
This sequence comes from Pseudomonas xanthosomatis, assembly GCF_019139835.1. NCBI lineage: Bacteria > Pseudomonadati > Pseudomonadota > Gammaproteobacteria > Pseudomonadales > Pseudomonadaceae > Pseudomonas > Pseudomonas xanthosomatis. The sequence continues at coordinate 4,013,788 of NZ_CP077075.1, forward strand.
CCCAATCGCCGGCAAGCTCAACCAAGGAAGGTACCCCGCATGAAAGCACTCGACCGCCTGCTGCTCGCCAGCGGCCTGCTGATCCCCCTCTGGCTGCTGGCCGGCGTATGGCTGACCGCCCTGGCCTACCCCGGCTACGACCACCTGCAGCAGGCCATGAGCCAGCTCGGCGCCACCGGCGCCCCCACTCAAGACGTCTCCCCTTGGGTGAACAACTTCCCCCTGGCCCTGCTGTTCGCCCTGTTCGCCTGGGGCCTGGCGCGGCGCTGGCGTGAATCGAAACTGGCCAGACTCAGCGCGCTGCTGGTACTGCTGCATGGTGTCGGCAGCCTGGGCACCGGCCTGTTCGCCTGCGACCTGGGCTGCGCGCCTGCGGTGCCGTCGCTGTCGCAGCAACTGCACAACCTGAGCGGGCTGCTGATGTTCCTGTCGCTGACCCTGGCCTGCGTGCTTTGGGTACGCCTGGGCAAACGCCTGGCACACTCGCCGGGCCTGGCCTGGGGGTCGCTGCTGTGCAGCGTGCTGGCGGTAGTGACCGTGGTGCTGATGGCCCGGGCGGCGCAAAGCGGCGAACTGTTCGGCCTTTACCAGCGCCTGAACTACGGGGTTGCGGTGTTGTGGCTGGCGGCGCTGGCCTGGGTGTCGCGGCGCCCGGCCAGCCGCAACCCGCTGCACCTGGCCGTCGTCTGACGGCAAAGTGGTGGCCCCCAGGCGTTTGAAGTGAGGGCAAACTCCGTTTTCCTTCAGACGCTTAGGACAGCAACATGCGGGTATTTCTAGCAAGCGTAGCCGGCTGCCTGCTGGCCGTTGCCAGCCTCCAGGCCCAAGCCCGGGCCCTGAGCCAGAACGAACGACAAGTGTGCGGCTGGGGCTCGCAGATCGCCGCCGAGGCCCAGCAGGCCAAGCTTTCCGGGGTTACCCTGTACGCCACGCGCAAGAAGCTGCAGGCCCGCAAGTTCGCCAAGCCCTGGATGCGCATGACCGCCTTCGGCATTACCGAGCAGACCTACAACAGCCGCTCGCGGCTGAAGCCGGCGGCGATCAAGCAGACCTATTATGAGCAATGTGCCCAACATGCCGTCGCAAAGCGCTAAATCCTTATAGATCAATACCTTACAAACAACAAATGAAGCGATTTATCCGCAATGAGCAACCGCAAACCGTTCCGGATAAATCGTTATAAATCAGATACCTATCTGGCATACCTAAAGCATTGTCGATCTTGGTTTCGCCATGGGGCACCATCCGCGAAACAGGCCTCCAACCACCCCTTGAACGCGCGCATCGCCGCCGTATTCAAACGTGCCGATGGCCGCACTAGGTAAACCCCCGCCGCCACATCCAGCTGCCAGTCCGGCAACACCCGCACCAGCCGACCCGCCTTCAGGTCCTCAACCATCAACCAATCGCCGCCGACCAAAATCCCCACCCCTCGCCGCGCCGCCTCCAGCAGCGCCTCGTTGTCGTTGCCACGCAGGCTGCCGCTGACCTTGACGCGGGCCTCACGGCCTTGCGCGGTCAGCCGCCATTCGGGGTACGAGCGCAACCCGCTGAAGCCCAGGCAGTTGTGGCTGGCAAGGTCGGCCGGAAGCTCTGGGGTGCCATGCCGGGCCAGGTAACCGGGCGCAGCGCAAAGAATGCGCAGGTGCTCGCACAGCTTGCTGGCCACCAGGCGGTTGTCGGCCAGCTCGCCGATGCGGATGGCGGCATCGAAGCCTTCGCCCACCAGGTCGACGAAACGGTCGGCGTACTCGGCCTCCACCGTTACCTGCGGGTGGGCCAGCACGAAGTCGGCCACCAGCCCGCTGAGCCAGCGCCGGCCCATGGCCGCCGGCAGCGCCAGGCGCAGGCGGCCACGCACATGGGCGGCGCCCTGGGCGGCCTCCTGTTCGGCCTCGTCGATCAGCCGGCTGGCCTGGCGCAAGCGCTCTACCAGCCGCTCGCCCTCGTCAGTGAAGCGCAACTGGCGGGTGGTGCGCTCCACCAGGCGGATGCCCAGGCGTTGCTCCAGGGCACCCAGCCGGCGCGACAGCACTGAAGGGTGGCGTTCCAGCTGGCGCCCGGCAGCGGCGAACGAGCCCTGTTCGTGCAGGGCCAGCAAGGTGGCGAGCTCGTCGGCTCGGCGGCTGTCGAAGGGGTCCATGGCGCGGCTCGTGTGGTTCAGGGGGTAAGAATCAGCGCGCCCTCCGAGCGGCCCTGCTCCAGGTCCTCATGGGCCTGGGCCACTTCGGCCAATGGGTAGCGGCGCCAGATCCGCGCCTGGATGATACCCGCCTGCAACGCGGCCAGCACATCTGCAGCCCTGGCCTGGTACTCCTCGTCGGTGCGTGTGTGGGCGGCCAGCGAGGGGCGGGTCACATACAGCGAGCCCTTGGCATTCAGGGTGCCTACCTCGATGGGCGCGGGCGCACCCGAAGTGGCACCGAACGACACCAGCAGGCCCCGGGGCCGCAGGCTGTCCAGCGATGCCTCAAGCGATACCCGGCCGACGCTGTCGTAAACCACATCGACGCCCTGCCCGCCGGTCAGCTCACGCACCTCGCCAGCCAAAGTGGCAGCGTCGAACACCAGCACATGGTCGCAACCGGCCGCTTGCGCCCGTGCCACGCTCTGAGCGCGCGACACCACGCCGATGACCGTGGCCCCCAGGTGCTTGGCCCAGGGCACCATGAGCTGCCCCAAGGCACCGCCTGCGCCGTAGATCAGCACCCGGGTGCCTGGGCCGACCGGGTAGGTGCTGGTCAGCAGATACTGCGCGGTGATGCCCTTGAACAGTACCGCGGCGGCTTGTTCGTCGCTCACGCCTGCCGGCAGCTTGACCAGGCGTTGCGCCGGGTACAGCCTGCCGCTGGCATACCCGCCCACCGGGCCGGTGGCATAGCCCACCCGGTCGCCGACCTGCACGTTGCTGACCCCGGCCCCCACCGCCGTCACCCGCCCGGCGCCCTCCAGGCCCAGCCCGCCGGGCAACGGCAGCGGGGCACCGCCCTTGCGCTGCAACACATCCAGCGGGTTGACGCCGATGGCCGTCTGCTCGAGCCAGACCTCCCCAGGGCCGGGTTGCTGAACGGGGACATCCTGCAGTTGCAGCACTTCGCTGCCACCGCTTCGTTGCAGCACGATTCGCTTGGCCATGCTCGTTTCCTCGAATAGTTGCAAAGGTGTGCCAGCCTAGGTTGCTGCACAGAATCGAACAATCAGCCCTGCTGCAGATCATTCGTGCACCCGGCGCAGCAAGCAAAACCATCCCGTCGCCCAAGAAAATCTTTGTTGCCTGCCACATGCGTGATACCGACACTCGAGCCACGCCCACCAGACGACAGGCTTGCCCGGCAAGCCTTCTGGCCCAACAGGTAAAGCCATGCACAACAACCAAGCCTGTAGCGCCCCTGCCCCATCCCTGCTGCTGCCCACCGCCCTTAGCGTTTGAGCCTGAGCTCGCTGGTGGTGTTGGGCGGGGTGGGTTGGCGTTGTTGCCCAGGCGTGGGTAAGAGCGGCCCCGGGATCTTGGCATCATGCAAAATCGCCGGGGCTGCTGCGCAGCCCCTTCGCGGCACAAGGCCGCTCCTACAGGGGCGCGCATGGCCTTCAGGCTGCGCTGTACCTGTAGGAGCCGACTTGCCGGCAATTGAGCCCTCAGCAGCCGCTCAAGGCCGGCGCCTTGCGCTCACCGGCAAAGAACAGCGGGCGCAGGCGCACACCGATCAGGTTGCCGGCATAGGCCGCCACCAACCACAACCAGCCATGCACGCTGCCCGAGGCAATGCCGCTGAAGTACGCGCCAATGTTGCAGCCATAGGCCAGGCGCGACCCGTAGCCCAGCAGCAGGCCGCCGATCACCGCCGCGACCAGCGACGGCAGCGGGATTTTCAGGCTCGGCGCAAAGCGCCCGGCCAGCCCGGCGGCCAGCAGCGCGCCCAGCACGATACCGATATCCATCACCGTGGTGATGTCCTGCCACAGCGGCGCAGCCAACGCCCTGGCGTTGGCCGGGGCCTGCCAGAACACCCAGCTGCCCACATCCACGCCCAGGCCGTTCAAGGTCTTGGCGCCCCACAGGGCGAACGCTGAGGTAATGCCCCAAGGCCGCCCGGCCAAAGCCAGGGTGGCGTAGTTCAGCAGCGCCAGGGCGATGGCGCCCCACAGCAACGGCCATGGCCCGCGCAGGAAGCGGCGCAGCCCCTGGTGCTCGCTGCTCACCGGCGCTTCAAGGCCGCCATGGCGGCGTTTTTCCAGCACCACCGTGGCCCAGGCGATCAGCCCGAATACCGCAAGGCTTACCAGCAACGCCGGGGCAAGGCCCCAGGCCTGCACGATGGAGGTGGCCGGGAACGATGGCAGGGCAAACCACCAGTCGGCATGCTGGGTAGCGGTGACCGAACCGATGATGAAGAACAGCAAGGTCACCAGCATGCGCGCATTGCCGCCGCCCACGGTGAACAACGTGCCCGAGGCGCAACCGCCGCCAAGCTGCATGCCGATGCCGAAGATGAACGCGCCGAACACCACCGACACGCCCGCCGGCGCCACCAGCCCGCTGACCGGATTGCCGAACAGGTTGCCGGCCGCCAGGGCCGGGAAGAACAGCAGCACGGCCAGCGCCAGCATGACCATCTGCGCACGCAGCCCGGCGCCGCGGCGCTCGTTGATGAACACCCGCCAGGCAGAGGTAAAGCCAAACGCGGCGTGGTAGAGGGTCAGGCCCAGAGCGGCGCCGACCACAAGCAGCAGCACCTGCTTGAAGCCTGCGTTGAGGTTGAGGAACCAGGCCCCTGCCAGCAGCAGGGCCAGGGCGATCAGCGGCGCGCCAAGGCGGCGCGGCTGGGGTGTGGCGGTAGCGCAAAGACCCATTGGGATACTCGGATAACAGTCAAACGGGGACGCGAGTATACCCCCCCTGCAAGCACTCTGTGGTCCGCCTCGACACTGTCAACGTGCTACCATGCCCGCCGCAAACAGGACGCTCCACCGCCTCGACAAGGAAAGCCGCGCGTGTACACCCCTTCGCCCCGCCCTGCCCGTTCCCTCCGCCAGCCGGGTAACGCCCGATGATCGCCGCCCTGCTGCGCGGCGCCGCGCACTCTGCCCAAAGCTCGCCCTGGCAATGGCTGGCCCGTGCCCTGTGGGGCGGCAGCCTGCCGCTGACCCGCGCCCAGGGCGTGTGGCTGGCGCGGCTGATGCTGCTGCCAACCCTGGCCTGGCTGGTGTTCGCCCTGGCTTACCTGGCACAACTGGCCGACCTGCCCGGTACCCTCGCACCCCATGCGCGCCTGCAACAGGTAGCCGAACATGGCCAGTGGCTGGGCGGCACGGCGCTGACCTTGCTGGTGCTAAGTTGCCTGCTGCGCAAGGGCATGCGCCTGCGCTGGGGCGTCGGGCGCACCTTGCTGTGGGGGCTGATCAGCTGCAGCACCGGCCTGTACCTGGGCTACCACAGCCAGCGCCTGCTGCTGGACAACCTGGTGCACAGCGCAAGCCCCGCCCAGCAGGCCCAGGCCGCCTATGGCATCCCCCTGCTCAACCGCCTGCTCGAGCACGACCTGCAACTGGACGGCCAACGGGCCACGCCTGCGCAACTGGCCGCCCCGGAAGGCAAGCTGCGCCTGGCCGGCCTGGCGCTGCAACTGCCCTACCTGTCACCGCTGCCGGCTATCGACGGCCTGACCCCGCAGGGGTTCTTCGAGCAGCTTGCCGACCAGCAGCGCGGCGGCCTTGCGCGCAACTACGAGCGCTACCGCCAGGCCACCGCCCGCCAGGAAGACAACTACCGCCAGTACCGCCGCGCCAGCCAGTTCTACTTCGGCGCCACCAGCCGCCTGGCGATAATCCAGCGTCAGGGCCAGGCCTGGGACGACTACCTGCGCCTGCTCGGCCAGCGCGGGCGCAACATCAACCCCTGGACCCTGCCGGCCAGCGAGTGGCAATCGGTGCGCCACGTACTGCGTGAACAGATGAACGTGCCGGTGAACGACATGTGGCGCCCCGACGACCGCCCGGGCTTCAACCGTGCGGTGGCCGGCCAGGTGCGCCGCGATGCGCACAACCAGTACGCCGAGATGATCCAGCAGCGTATCGGCGCCGGCTGGATCGAGCCCGGCATGGACCGCCCGATGTTCCTTGGCGTGGACGCCATCCAGGCGCAGTGGCGCCAGGACCTGGACTTGCCCGCCGGCATCACCCTGTACGCCTACCAGACCGAGCAGGCCTTCGACAGCAGTGCCTACCAGCCGGCGCTGCAGCATGATGCAAGGGAGATGATCAAGCGCCGCGTAGCCCACGCCGACGACCTGTCGACCCTTGGCGCCGACAGCTACCGCGACCTGGTCACCCCGGCAGTGAGCCTGCTGCTGGTGCTGTGCGGCGTGGCGCTGCACCTGTTCCGCGCGCTGGCCTACCTGCTGCGCCTGCTGCAACCACAGCCGTTGAGCCTGTACCTGAAGCTGCTGGTGGCCTATGCGCTGCTGTTGGGCAGCTTGCCGCTGCTGGCGGGCAAGGCGCAGGTGGGGGGCTTTGCGGGTGGCGAGCTGCCGGGCTGGACCCTGCCCTGGGCCAGCCGCGCGGTGGACTGGGCGGCGCCGTTGCAGGGGCGGTTGTATCCGCTGGGGAACGGCATTGCCGAGCACTGGCTGGGCCAGCCCACGCGTTGATACCCTGCCAAGATCACTGTAGGGGCCGGCTTGCCGGCGATCACCGGCGCAGCCGGTGCCATGGGTTGCCTGTTCAGACGCCAGCGCCGGCAAGCCGGCGCCTACAGGCACGGCGCAAGCCTGAAGGTCATGAGATCCCTGTAGGAGCGGGCTTGCCCGCGAACACCGGCGCAGCCGTTGCCATGCACCGCGTCGTATCATTCGCGGGTGAACCCGCTCCCACTGTGATCCAGGCCCCCAGCGCCATTTGCGCGGTGCTCAACGCTTGCGCGCTACCACCCCAAAAGCCATATCGCCGATGTAGACCCCCGGCGTTTCACGCCGCTCGGCATCCAGGCGCGCCTGCAACGTCCCGATCCCCACCTGCCGCTCCGTGGCCACACCGTGGGCGATGATCCGCGGCAGGCAGGCGCGGATGATCTCACCCAGGGCGTAGGGCATGTCGGGAGTCTGCAGCAGCGCCTCGGCGCGCAGGTCTTCGACCGCGAGCCCGGCCTCGCTGAAAATGCGCTGCAGGTTGAAACCGATATGCAGGTCGGCGCCTTCGTGGGCAAGCATGCGCTGCAACCACAGCTGGGCCTTGCGGTGCAGCGGGAACGGCACCAGGCTGGCTGGCGTGAGGGTGCTGTCGTGCTCCTGGAACACCATCACCCCGCCCGGTAGCAGCAGCTTGCCCAGGGCGCGCACCGCTTTCACCGCATCCGGTTGGTACATCAGCACTCGGCGCCCGACGATGGCGTCGAACAACCCAAGGCTGGCTGGCAGCGTGTGCAGGTCACAGGCGATGAACTCGGGGTGCGCGGCGCCTTTGGGCATCGGGCGCTCACGGGCCAGAGCCAGTGCGGCTTCGGCCTGATCGATACCCACCACTGCGCCGTCCTGCTCCACCAGCCGGGCCAGCAAGCAACTGACCTCGCCGCTGCCGCAGCCGACATCGAGCACGCGCATGCCGGGGCCGATCTGCGCGTCCTGCAGCAGGCGCGTGGTGAAGTCCGTTTTCGACAGTGGCATGCCGTGCTCCTTCGCCAGGAAGCGCCAGTGTGCCGAGGGTGTGGGGTTGGGCACAAGGGTGGGGTTGGCGGCTATTGGTTGCGTGGGAGCGGGCTTGCCCCGCGATACCGGCGCAGCCGGTGCCATCGAATCGCGGGGCAAGCCCGCTCCCACAGATTGCAGCAAGGCTGCAGTGCCACCTCAGTCCAGCGTCACCTGGAACGCCATGCGCTTCTGGCAATCGTCCGGCGCTTCATCGTGCAGGCGCTGGGCCAGCTTGCAGTTCTGCGCGATGTACTCCACCCGCTCGCCGTTCAGGTGCTCGCCGGTGAAGCGCTCGTCGAACAGCTCCTTGACCTGCGGGTCGACCGACGCCGCGCGGTAGTAGCCGTCCTGGGGCAGCCCGGTGCGGTAGTACACCAGCTCGCCGATACGCGCCGAGGTCAGCTGGGTCAGGCAGCTCAGGCGCACCAGCGGCGCCTCGCGGCCACCCTCCTCGCTGTCCACCCGCGCGGCGCAATACTGGTCGCGGAACGACTGCCAGGCCCGCTGCACCGCCTTGATGCCGCTGCGCTGGTCGGGCAGGTCGCGCTGGGCTGCCCAGAACTGCTCGCCCAGCACGCGGTCGGCCTGCTTGTATTGGGCGTTCATGCAGGCGGTGATGCCGGCGGTGCTGAAGTCATCGGGGTTGCAGGCCAGGGCGCTGCCGGCTGCCAGCAGTGCGGCGCCAGCCAGGGCGATGGCAAGGGGGCGTTTCATGCAATACATCTGGGCAAAGTCCTTTTCGAATGTGTCTGCCAGGTCACGGCGCCCAGCAACGGGGCGCCGGCCTCACTTGAAGGTATCCAGGTAGCCCTTGATCAGGGCGGCGTTCTGGTAGGGGAAGCTGCTCGGCTCATAGTCACCCCTGCCATCCAGGCCGCTGGAACCCGGGGCCAGGCGCACCGCCTGGTTTTCTTCCAGGGTGCCGTTGCCATCGTGCTGGTAGGCATGGATTTCATAGTACGTACCGGCAGTGCCGATGCCTGCGTGGTTGACCTGCCACGACACAAGCACCACCACGTGCGGCTCACCCTTGATGCGGTGGTAGAACAGAGTCTCGACTGTGGGTGGCCCGCCTTCGTTGCTGTAACTGGCCACCAGCGAGCGCATCTGCCCACCGGTGCCTTCGCTATGGTCCACCATCAGCGCCACCGGGTAGCGCTCATCGCCGGTCTGCAACACCGAGAGCCGGCTGGCCTCGAGCACGCCCATGGCGAAGGGCCCCATGGCGACCTCGAAGTTTTCATTGCCCAGCAACCGGCTCAGGTAGCCGGGTTCGTATGGCTGAAATTCCAGCTGCTCATTTTTGTCGGCGACTTCCAGCCAGGCCGGCTGTTGCAGGTTGTCGGCTGCATACACCATATACACATTGCGGCCGACCAAGCCGTAACGGGCCTTGGCCGAATTGATGGTCAGCCGGGGGATTTCGGTTTCAAGCTCAGGCCTGCCCAGGTATTCGCGCCGCACCTCGGCGCCCTCCCATCGGGCTTCGGTCACCCACGACAGCTGCAGCTTTGCGGCAGGCCGCAGCTCGACAGGGTCCACCTCGGCATACCAGCGCACGGTGTATTCGCTGGCCAAGTCGGGGAACTGCTCATCGAGCACCCGCCCCAGCCCGCACACCGCTCTCTGCAAGAAGGCGCCGTTGCGCCCGCTGCGGGTGCTGAGGTACACACAGTCGACCTTCATCACCGACGCTTCAAGATATAGCGTCACCACCGCCCGGTAAGGCACGCCGACTGTAGTGTTCTGGTACTCCAGCGCAGGCTGGCCGTTGAAGCGCAGCAGCGCACCGGTGTTCTGCCCTTGTTGCGTGAAGATGCCGGGCACTTCGATGCGCTGCCCGCCTTCTTTCGCCACGAAGCTCAGCGCGCCGCTGCCGGGCTCTTCACGGTAGGTGCCCTGCCAGTTTTGCAGCTCATTGGCGCCAGCCGGTGCGGTGGCCGCAAGAGCCAACAAAGCGGGCACAGCACTGCGCAAGATTGCGCGTAACCTGCGCTTGATCGTGACACCCTGGGTGACGGCTGTAGCGGCGTTGCGGTTGATCAGCATGTGCTCGACTCGAATCCTTTCTGTCGTACGGCGGGCCATGATAGCACTGTGCCTTTTTGCGGCTATCGGGCAGACCCTTACGGCCCTATCGCCGGCAAGCCGGCTCTCATAGAACAAAATACAACTCATTGATTTAGCAGGGTCTCTGTGGGAAGCGGCCTTGTGTCGCGATGGGCTGCGCAGCAGCCCCGGCAATGTTGCATGAGGCCGAGGCCTTGGGGCCGCTTCGCAGCCCATCGCGACACAAGGCCGCTTCCCACAGGGGCCGTGGCGCATCTGCGAGCTCAGCTCCCTGCGCGACAGCGCAGCCCGAAGGGCTGGGTGATTTCCTGCAGGGGCTGGGTGAAACTCAAGTTTTACGGCTCCACCAGCCGCAGCTCGCCATCGCGGTACAGCACTTCGCGGCCCAGCCATTCGTTGCTCACCTGCGGCAACACCGCCGACGGCTTGCGCAGCTCGCGCAGCAGCGTCGAGCCGTGGGACAGCCGCCCGCCCATGCGCGCGATCACAGCGCGGGCGGCCTGGTACTGGGCGTGGCGACCGGGGTCCAGGGCATCCTCCAAAAGGATGTCCTGGCCAAGAATGCCCTGCACCTGGCCGGGGTAGATCATGAAGCCGCTGGCCTGCTCGGCACCCTCACCCCCGTCCTGCCAGAAGCTGCCGCCGCGGCTGCGCACCTGCGGATGCGGGGCGAACCAATGCTCGCGCTCGGCCAGCGGCATGGCGTGGTGCAGGCGCATGAAGATGCGCATGAGGTTGTCGCGGTACCACTCGCGCACCTGCAAGTAGTAGCCACGCATGCCCGGCAGGCCGAGCCTGTGGGCCAGCCGCACCCTGCCCGGCCAGGTCGGCATCGGCTGTAACGGCAACTCGCCCGCCGGCGGACGCGGCGTGCCGGGGTCGGTTTCCCACGGCAGGCGGTGCGGCTGGTGCTGCACCTGCCCGTAAGCGGTCGGCGGGCGGCCCAGCAGGCTGCCGCCGCTGCTGGCCAGGGCACTGGCGATGCACAGGTTGCCCTGCACCACGAACACATAGAAGCGGCTGAACCAATCCGCCAATTGCTGGCCGTCGGCACCCTCGGCGCGCAGCTGCGCCAGCTCTGCATCGAAGCGTTGCAGCCCGGGCGCCAGGGCCTGCAAATGCGCCCGTGCCTGGTACTGCATGCGCAGCAGCAGCGGCAGCGAACGCAGCAGACGCAATGGCCGCCACGGCAGGTGCGGGGTGGCCCCGCCCACTTCGCCGGCATAGTTGGCCGAGGCCACGCCCCAGTCGGCCAGGCGCGCCAGGAACAGGTCGTTGTTGATGTACGAGGCGCCGCCAAACACTGCCGTGAAGGGTTCGTTGTCCTGCAGCACGCGCCTGTCCCAACGCGCCATCACCGCCGGGATGCTGGCCGCGGCGCGGCGCTGGGCATACTCGACGAAGCGGCTGGGTTGCGGCGGCAGGATCTCGGCGATGTTCGCCGCAGTCAGGTGGCGGCGCCAGCCGTGCTCGCTTATCGGCCGGTACTGCAGCAGCCAAAGCTGCTGGCCATCCCAGGCCCATTCGATATCGCCAGGCACGTAGTGGAACACCTTGAGCACGGCCTGCAGAAAACCCCACAGCAGGGTTGCCGTCAGGCCATGCAGCGGCTCGAAATGGCCGCTCTGCCAGGCCTCGCCCAAACGCGAAAGGGTCGCCCGCTGCGGCGTGGCAGTGCCATCGGCCAAGGCCTCCAGGTGGCCTTCGACCCACTCCAGCTCCACCGCCAGGTGGCGCGCGAAGGCGATACCCGATACCTGCGGGGTGATGAAGCGCTGCACCACCACCTCCTCCACGCCCGCTGCGCGCAGCTCGGCGACACGCCCAGCCACCTGCCCGGCCGGCACCCGCAGGTAGGTGGTGCTCAGGCCGGCATTGGCCGCGTCGGCCTGGTCTTCGCCGTAGCTGGACGAGCGCACCGCCCACAGGGCCTCAGGGGCTGCCTGCAGCAGCTGCGCCAGGCGCGGGTCGCTGGCAGCCTCCAGCGTCAGTGCCTGGGGCACCGCCTGCCCGGCCAACTGCGCCAGGCGCAGGCGCCCGCCTTTGGTGTGGGCGACAAAGCCTGGCTCGCCCGACTCCAGCCAGGCGGCGAAGGCAGCCGGTGCATCTATCCACGGGTAGTGCCCCCAGCCTGGACGCAAGCTGATGCGCAAATCGGCACGGGCGAGAATCGCCGACCACGCGGCGGCCTGGCTGATGCCGAGCATCTGGTCCTGATCGCCCCACACCAGCTCCACCGGGTCGCTCACCCACTCCAGCAGTGGCAGCGCGGTGTCGGCGCGCAGTTGCTGCCAAGACGGCACGAACGCCCGGCAGCGGGCGTAGCCGGCGCCCATGCGCTGGTATTGCGCGGGCGTCCAGCGCTGCGCGGAAAACTTGCGGGCGAACCAGCCCGGGCGGTGGCTCAGCAGCCAGTGGATACCCTTGCGCATCGGCCAGGGCGCCATCAGCGCCGGCAACCGGCGCTGCCACAAAAGGGCACCCACCGGCGCCAGCAGCACACTACGGCTGAAGTGCCCCGGGCGACGCTGCAAGGCGTGCAGCACGATCAACCCGCCGACACCCACGGCCATGATCGCGTGCCCGCGCTCGGTCAGCGCCAGCAACGCCCCGGCGTAGCCTGCCAGGTCTTCGCACGGCGGCTGCGGGTTGTCGCCAAAGCCCGGCAGTTCCAGCGGCTGCACGCGGTAATGCTGGAAGTGCGCCAGGGCATCGTCCCACCAGTCGGCAGCGCTGCCATTGCCGGCGAGCAGGTACAACAGGGGCTGTTCAGCCAAGACAAAATCCTTTTAAACGGTGGAGGCACGCCGGTCATGGCGGTACAGCCAGAACAGCGGCGGCAACAATACCAGCAGTGCCAGGCTGTCGACAGCCAGGTGCGACCACATGCCAGCCTGCAGCGAAATGGCGATGTCCTGCGGCGCCCACAGCAGCAGCCCGGCCATCAGCCAACCCCAGGCGGCGCTGCTGCGGTAGTGGTCGGCCAGGCGGATCAGCGCCAGCATGTACAGCGCGTAGCCTTGCAAGGTGGCGCCGAACAGCGCCATCCACCACACCTGCTGGCTGTGCCCGGCAGTCGGCGCGGCTTGGCCCCAGAATGCCTGCTCCACCGACAACAGGTAGCCGTCGAACAGCGCGGTGCTGCCGGCCCAGCTCAGCAGCAGGCCGCCGAGCAGGTGGGCCAGGGTGATGGTTTGCAGCCAGAGGACCAGGCGGTGGCGGGTGGTGTGGGCGGGCATTGGCAGCGTTCCTTGGCTATCAGGGCAGTTCAGGCCTTATCGGCTGAGGCCCGTTGATTCATGTGAGCAACTGGCAGGGGCCGCCTGTGCCGGCCTCATCGCCGGCAAGCCGGCTCCTACAGGTACGGCGCAAGCCTGAAGGTCATGAGCCCCCTGTGGGAGCGGGTTTACCCGCGAACACCGGCGCAGCCGGTGCCAGGCGCTGGGGGCGACGATGCCAGCAAGGCAAGGCTGCAGCCATTGCCCGATCATTGCACGAAGACCAGCTTCAACGACTGCCCATCAAACGCGTAATAGCGCTCATAAAACCCTTTTCGAAGCACCTTGCCATGTTGATCGAGCTCATCGCCCTGGCCGCGCCCCTGGATGATCAGCAGGCGGCTATCCGGCCGGGTACTGAAGTCAAAGTCCTCGTCGGCTCCAACGGTTGCACCCGTGTAATAGGCATCGGGGAAGCTTGTGACCACTTTGCCGGTTTGCGAATCCATGATCTCGCCACACACCGCCCCGGTGCCGCAGTCCAACGTGTAGGCAACATAATGGCCAGCCAGATTCGGCTTGAACATCGCCATGGCTTTACGCTTGCTCTCCCAGGACGGCATGCCCGGCTCTTCAGCCACGTAGGCATGGTGCTTTACCCCGGCCGGCAGCGCCGCCGGGTAGTCGGCAAACACCGGGGCCGCGTCGGCCCTCACGAACGGTGCAAAGCCAAGGCACAGTGCGAAGAGCATGAAGATTGTTGTGCCGCTGACACGCTGGCCAAAGCTCACTGGCCGCATCCCTTCAAGTCCTTGCACAGCATCCACGCGTCAATCACCTTCCCTTTCGCCGTCACATACTGCATCGAAACCCAGCCACCGCTTGCCCCCGTAACCTTGACCCGGTCACCGGCAATCACATACATGCCGCTGTCCAAGGCTATCGAGGCGCCGGTGTATAGCCGGGCACGCTTTTCACCCACCTCGAAATCCGCGAGCCTGGCATTCAGCCAGTCGTTGTAGAACTTCGACTGCAACGCCTGCAAAACCCCGTTGCGGTGCTTGTAGGGGTAGCTGAACAGCAGCGCATCCTGGTCATCGACCACATCGGCGCCATGGTCGAAGTAGGTACTGCTGCGCTTGTCCAATACCAGGCCTTGCGAACCTCGCCGGTACAGCAGAATCGAGTAGTAATCGGTGCTGTAGATCAGCCCCGGGTAGCTGTTGACGGGCACGGCGTGCATCACCACCAGCAACTCCCCATGGGCATCTTCGGCCCAGAAGGCATCGGCCACCTTGCCAGGCTCAGCCAGGTACGGCAGTTCGTCGATGCGTTGCTCGGTGCCGCTGGCACAGTCCAGCAGGTTGACGGTCAGGCCCAGCTCCGACGAGCCCTCCTCGATTGGCGCCTGGTCGAAATACACATAGCCCCCGGCCATGCCCAGCGCCGGGAATGGTTTGTCCCTCGGGGCCTCGCAGGCATTGGCGAATAGCGGTAACAGGCTCAGGCCGATGCAGGTGGCCAGACGACGCATGTTCATCAATGAAAAACGCTCCTTGAATGCTGATATCGGTCGCTGCATCAGTTGCATGGCACCCCCGCGTCAGTGGCCTGCCGGGCAGCGCCAAGACGTACCAGCGCCTGCTTGCTGGCTGCGTCACCGGCCGCGGCTGCGGCCTGGTAGCAGGCAATGGCGCGCGCCGGCTCAGGCGCCCCGAAGCGGCCTTGCTCGAGGGCCTCAGCCTGCATCTGCAGCGCATCGGCATCGCCCATGCTGGCCGCCTTGGCCAACGCAGCCCGGGCTTTCATCGGTGCCTCGCAAGGCTCCCCCCTCGACGAACTGTCGCCGCCGGCGCAGTAGAAGCTGGCCAAAAACATGCCCGCCGCTGGCAGTTGCTTTGCGGCCACCAGCAGCAACTGCTCGGTTGGCCCGTAGCCCAGGTAGGTGGCCATCTGCGACATGCTCAGGCTCGCAGACTGCAGGTTGATCTGCGGATCACCCGATTGCGCGGCGCACAGGTAGTTCTGAAGCCCCGCATCGAACAGCTCCAGGGTCAATGGATAAGCTTCGAGGCCGGCCAGGGACAGGAAGCCGTCACCGCGCATTTCACAAACCCGCTGTTCGCGGTTCATGCCGGGCTTGTCGGTGACCTTCAGGTCGCGCTCATCGATCGACCAGTCCTCCAGGCGCTCGAGCCTCCAGCACTGCTGCTGGCGAAAGCCGTAGATGCGCATGTTGTTCAGGCCTGCACGCAGGTCCACCACCTCGGCGGTATGCCCTTCAACGTTGACCCGAACGGCATCCGACGCGGCCTGGGCCGGCTGCACAAGCGGAAACGCCAGCTCGGTACTGGCGACGGTATCGGCAACCGGGGCGAAGTCCTCACCGGAAGGTTTCAGTTGCAAGCGCGACACCCTGGCCCGGGTAAACGCCCGTTGCAGCTCAGGGTCTTGGCTATAGGCCTGCCAGAAGGTGGCGAAGTCGGTTGCCGGGCAGGCGGGCTGGTCAGCCAATACCTGGGGGCAAAGCAAGGCGCCGAGCAAGGCTGCGGCGTAGCGGTGGAACTTGATCAATCAGCACTCCATGCCAGTTGAAGGCAATTGGCCTTCGGTGGGGGATTCTCTCAGCTTCGAACAGGTGTTGCACGGGGGGGTTGCGGTGGCGGCAAGGCCGGCGGTGCTGCACTGAGCCGTCGGCTAAAAAACGACAGTTTCTTGCAACCACTTTCGAACTTTTCACACCCAGCCACTGTACTTCATACCCGCATTCTTTTTACTCATTGCAATCGCTCATTCACTCGAATGGGAATTTGAGCAGATTTCCCATCACGCACCATGGCCTGACGATAGTCCCGATAATACCCCTGCGCCTCGCCCTTATTTCCCAGCGCCCATAGGGAGTCAGCAACATTCAACTTCAAAGGCACTCGCTCGGGGGCAAACGACAACAGCTTCTTGTAGAGCAGCATTGCTGTTTCATGCCATCCGCCGCCTGCCATATAAAATGCAAGGTTGTTGTAATCCACTACATTCGCATTGCTCAGCGGGTAGCAACTCGCATACGAATCCATGCCCATATAAGCATAATCATACACATCAGCATTGCGTTGCTTCGGAGAAGCTATCGCGCTCAACCCCTTTACTAATTTGGCTGGCGTCAGGCCAAGAAGAGAAAAATCAGACTCACTATCCCGAGCATATTTCCACTTCTCCCCCACCCAGCTGCCACCACACTCTTGAATGCCACCAGAGTAAGTTACACAACCATCAGAAAGCCTCAAGGCCTCGCAATGGGACAGCTCCGTGTACTCATCTTCGCCTTGCTCATTGGCGACCACCGAGTAATCGGCCCGCTGAATCACTAGCATTTTCCCATCTGGCGACAGCAGCGCTGGACCCGAGAATAGAACACGACCTTCATCTGCAGTATTTTTTCTATCAGGCCATGAATATACACCAAAGGAATTATGCTCACCTCTGTACTCAACATGAGACCAGCCTCTTACCCTCTCATCCCAGCCGGAAAACTTTACACTGCCGCCGGCGCCCTGCAACACCAAGTCCTTTTCATCGCCGAGGCAAGTACCAGTAGCGCCAATCAGAAAAATCAGACAACAAAAACGATTATACACCCAGCGCTCCCTTGGGCTTGTTGTATCAATTTGAAGAGTCCGTCCTATCTGATCTACCCTCGCCCTGCAACACGAGAATTTGACGTTTGCGCTAAAAGCGTACCTCGCCTGCTGTGGTGCGACGGCCCCTACTGACCTGACCGGAGAATCCCCGAATATCTCCAGACGCCTCGAACCGGCACGTTGATCATGCAAAAAGCAGCACACTTCGAGAGCGTCATTTAAACTTTTCAAGGTACCAGCGAATCAGTTCTGCATTCTTATAGACGAAAACGACTGGCTCACCTTCTGAAAAGCCGTCCATCCCACTGGATTCCCTGTCGTACTTAACCACCTCATTTTCAGCTAACGTGCCCTTCGGCGTCGGCTCATAACTGTGGATTTCGTAGTACCTACCATGCGTACCCAATGCCATTAGGCAAACTTTTCTGGATATCAATACAACAACATTTTTCACCCCTTTAACTGGCTGAAAGAGAATCGTCTCGACCTCCGAAATCCCACCGTCCTCTTCATAGACATCAACAACATACCTGTCCTTCTCACCGCCTGACTGACTGGGCCTGTTTAGCACCAATGCAATGCCACCCTTCTCATCGCTAGGAACGACAGATATCTCCGCCCCCTTGATCATAGGAGTGCTAAATGGCCCCTGAATTATTTCGCGCTCATCGGGCAAAACACCGCAGCCCGCAAAAGCCATGGTGCCACGTGCAATAAAATAGCAGCAAAAAATCGCTTTAAGTGACTTTGACATTGAAATACCCCACCAATACCTTAAAGCATTCAGCCCCGTCTAACTGTCACTCAAAAGCATCACAGCGCAGCTCGCCAACCTCTCCATTAGCTACTGGAAGCAAGCACTTCGCTCGCTTTTCAGGTATGGGTTTTAGCGGTGCAAGTCCAAGCACGAACTCAGCTCCATTTTTTGCACCGCGCATCTCGTAGAACTGTACATCGGTAAAATCCGTCCTGAAAGAGCGCCTCTCAGAATCACATATCATTTCCTCCTGCTTGATCGCCCAGCGCCTATCAGGATCAAGCACTTCAAACTGAACACATGGCTGGCCGAAACTCTTGAGTTACCTGACAACCACGCCACTTACTCTAGATGAATCAACTACAGCTATCTGCTCATAAGGCAGCGGCTTGATTGAAGCTTTTGCAGCCTGACAACCATTCAGACTTTGAAAAATGAGCAGCATCCCAATGACCAAGCCACGCACTCACCGCCCCTCTGCTTTTGCTTTTCGAAACCTTGAGTTCCGACTTATCAGGTCTACTGCAGCCTCTCATTTACCCGTGCTGGCACTCGATTTAACTGCCCCTTGATCGCCATGGTCTCGCGGTAATCTCTGTAATATTTCAGCGCCTCAATTTTCTTGCCCAGCGCCCACAGCGAGTCGGCGGCGTTAAGTTTCAAAGGGGCCCTTTCGGGCGCAAACGGCATTAGTTTCTCATACACAGCCATCGCCGCCGCGTGCTCACCACCTTGCGCCATATAAAACCCCAGATCGTTGTAGCTTGCCACATTGGCTTTTGAAACCGGGTAGCATGCAGTATAAGAGTCGACCCCCATCAACAACGAACGTGATATGGCATTGGTACGCGCTTCTGGGGCAAGGCTCTTGGCATAATCAGCCAAAGCACCGGGCGCTCGCAACCAATGGGAAAAATCAATCTCACCCGACACCTCAGAGTGCCATTTACCCTGCTGCCAACTCCCCTCACATTGCTGTATCGAGTCAGAATACACAACGCACCCGGTATCTAGGTCTACAGCGTCACAGTAGGCTTGCTCCGCGTTTTCCTTTTGCCCCTCATCATTAATGACAGTGGCGAATTCCACGCGTTGCAGCATCAGGTACTTCCCTCCCGGTGAAACATCATCTGCGGTCGCGTAAAAAACCCACCCGCCTTCCGCTGAATTATTTCTGCCTGGCAAATCGTACAATTTGAAGTGTGTTGGGCCTCCGGTATAATCGGCTTCAAACCAGCCACTGTGACGCGGCTCCCACGCCGAAAACTTGATGCTGCCTTTCGCGCCTTGGATGGTGGATGTATGCTCTGCTGCCAAGCATACCGTCATTGTCGGAGCAACGATCAGTAACCCCACAAGTAATCTATACACCTAATGCCCCCTTCAGTTTATTGTACCGATCCGTCGAATCTGTCATGCCAGGCCGATGCGCCGAGTAGTATTCCAGAATCTCACGTTCATAGGCAGCGTGTTGCTCACCCCAGCTCGAAAGGCTTTTACTGACATTGGGATGGTTGGCAAAAAAATTATCCAAGGCCGGTTTGATGTGTTTGACCACGTTGTTCGGCCTATTGACATATTCATCTAAGGCCGTCGCCCGCCCTAGCTCACTCAAGAACAACTCACCAATTGTAAAATCATAACCATTTGGGTTTTTTGACATGATCTCCCTAAGCGAATCGACAAAATCCTGTATCTGCAACTGTATATACTGTTTAGTGCCTACCGCGCAGGCCATCACCGCAACAGGCTTGCATTCAATGACCTGAAAATTGTTCGCTGCCGAACAACCAACCCTCAGCGCCGCTGACAGCGCGTCAGTTTCCAGTTTCACACCACCCGCGAAGTCTGGATGCTGGTAGTAGACTTTCGGTTGAGCGCCACTGTCATCCAAGAACCATCCTTCCTGTTCAAAGTACTGCTCATACTCATCCGGATTACGTTCTTTGAACCTCTTGATTTGTGCCGGCAGCTGCCCTTCCCCTTGTGGATTTACCGTTTTCTGCATCGCGCCTGCGCTGATAATCTCACTATCATATGATTGAACAGCATTCACTTTGCCTTCGTTTTCGCACATCGCACTGATAATGCGTTTCTCATATTGAGTCACGCCTGAAGCCAGCACCGCTGCCCATTCAGGCGAATCACCCAGCTTACCTTCCCCCCAATGCACCGGCCCATATTTCCCATTGAATCGCCCGACCTTAACCACTGCGTTGCAATTGCACTTCACAATCTTGATGAAGTTACCAATTAAACCAATCGGATGAAGCTCCGAGCAGGCGCCAGTACTGTTGCCCAGCTGGCTCGCAGCGCCTGCCCACCATGACATCCCTTCAATCCGCTTCTTTTCAGCCAGCCAGTCAGGGTTAGGCACACCTGGGCTCTCTTCCATCAGTTCGTCCAGTGCATCCCACTTCTGCGCCGTATGGAACCATTCACTTTCGTAAGCAACGACCAATTTCGCTATCGACTGGGCAAGCCAAGGCTTCCCAAGCGCACTCTTGATTTCGGCCACCGAGAGATTGCGGTTGCCATCCGCATCAATGAGATCTGTCAACCGCTCCTTGACCGGCCCCTTCGCCGATGTACTGACCTTGCTCAGGTGCTTTTGTTTCTCCTCCGCGCTCAGTTTCTCTTGGCTGTGCAAGTCGGCGGCCTTGTGATCAACGTTACTTACTGTTTCCTCGATGAAATCGAAGCCAATCCATTCCCAGGGGTTGTGCCTGGTCACGATGAGGTCCTGCTCCGCGACCCAACCGGCAACAGGCTCATTCTGTTCTCCCCCCAGCAACCCATCCAGCCGCCACCACCTGGTACCACCGGCCCCTCCTTGTGCTTGGCCGGTTACTTTTATCTTCTTCCCATCAGGCAAGCTGTCCAGCACACCTGCCGGGACAACAACGTCGTACCCGGTCACCACGCCTGCGTCGCTCACCTTAGGCGGATTGGTTGCATTGAACCCGTCCTGGTGCGTCACCACTTTCGTCCCTTTATAGATCTTTACCAAAGACTTGAGATTTGCAGGTAAGGTGCTGGCCTTGCCACGGCATTCAGTGACAAACGCTTTTACGTCTGCACAACTGAACACTTCCAGGTGCAACATGTTTCTAGGCTTGGCTTCATCGTAATTCTGGTAAAGCCCCACATGACCAACCAGCGCACCCGCACTGATTTTCACCGGTTGATCGAGCACAACCACACTGCCGGTCTGCTTGGGTTCGAAACTTGTTTCAAGGTCACGCAACCAGACGTACCCAGGCAATTGCCCCGATGCATCAGGCGTCAGGGCTGGCATAGCAGCCCCGGAAATCACAGCCGCAAGCTTCCGATAGTTGCCGGCCGCCCCCTCATCGCTAAGCGTAACCTGTGTGCCAGCAGTCAACACAGAAAGCACAGCTCCACTTGTGCTGGGGGACTCTCTCACATTCAGGCCCTTGGCTTTATCTGCGGGCACATCCTTGGCCTTATCGGCAACCTGATACTCGTTGCCACCCAGGCTTCGCAGTTCATTCTTGAAGACCCAACCGGTATTTGCAGCAAGACCACCGACAGATGGAGTGACACTGACCAACTTGAGCCACTTGCCATCAGCACTGCTTTCGCCAGCGATAAGCGTCGTCCGCCGCGGTAAGGTTGCCAAAATCTGCGCATGCCCTGGCGTACCCTTCTCACCCGCGCGGACATTCAGGCCTAACACTTTATCTTTGGCGCTCGCCTTGACCTGATAATTACCTTTGACCCAATACGATGGGCGGACCAAGCTTGGTGTCGCGTCGTACCCAGCCTTGTCCAGCATGTGCATGTAAAGGCTGTAGAACACAAGGCTCGGCCCGCCGGCGGGTGCAGGTGCAGGTGCAGGTGCAGGTGCAGGTGCAGGTGCAGGTGCAGGTGCAGGTGCAGGTGCAGGTGCAGGTGGCGATGTTGGGGCCGGTGGCGGCGAAGGGAACTCCAATGTATGCCTGACCAGCACAAACCCGGTGGAAGCTACTGCATTGCCACTTTCGTACTCCGAGATCGGATATCGCTCGTCGATGCGGTAAGCCACCACTTCACCATCAGCGATGCACCTCACCTCGCTCTGCGAACTCACCATCCCGGTAGCGTCATCAAAGTGGACTCCACCGTGCCACAAACCATTGCTGCCCAACGGATAAAAGCCATCAGAAGCCTTAGCCAGCGCAGCATAAAACTGCTGCGGATCGGCACCACCAGAGGTACCGGCTCTGAACGGATACGCCCACTTCTCAACCTTCACTGTTTCACTCATCTGCTACCACCACCTCGAACCCTGAGATCCTTGTCCATCAACCCGAAAAATTGATCATGCGCTTGGGTTTGTTCTTAAGCTTTTCCACCGGTGGGTTGACCAACGCCGTCTCCATCACCGCCCCCGCCTTGTCGGTATCCGCAGCGCCCGGCAACACCGGCGGCTTGATCGCAATGCCGCTACCACTGCCCGGCGAGCCGCCGGCATTGAGCAGAATCTGCGCGCCCACCACGGTCACCCCGCCGGCATCGAGCTTGATGAAGCTGCCGCCGGCATTCACCGTCAGCTCAAGCCCGGCCTCGACCACCACCTTGTCACCAGCCTTGATGTGGATCTCGCTGCCCACATCCACCAGTTGCGAGGTGCCGATTTTCACGTGCTGGTTGTTGCCCACGGTCAGGTGGTCGTCCACCTTGATCTCGGTCTTGCGGTCGCCCACTGTGGTGCGGTGCTCTTCGGACTGGAACTTGCTATAGCTGTTGGCTACCACCAGGTCATGGCGCTCGTTGCCGACGTGGATCTTCTGATCGTTCTGGATGTTCTGGTCCCAGTCGCGCTGGGCGTGCACGAAGATCTGCTCCTGGCCCTTCTTGTCCTCGATGCGCAGTTCGTTGAAACCGCCACCGCCGGGGCTGCTCAGGGTCTTGAAGGTGCTGCGGGTCTTGTGCATCGGCAGCTCGTAAGGCACCGGGTTGACCGCGTGGTACAGGCAGCCGCTGACCAGCGGCTGGTCGGGGTCGCCTTCGAGGAAGGTCACCAGCACCTCCATGCCCACCCGCGGGATGGCCACGCCGCCATAGCGCTCGCCGGCCCAGCTGGACGACACCCGCAGCCAGCAGCTGGTGGTTTCGTCGCCCTTGCCTTCACGGTCCCAGAAGAACTGCACCTTCACCCGGCCGTATTCGTCGCAGTAGATCTCCTCGCCCTTGGGGCCGGTGACAACGGCGCTCTGGCTGCCCAGTACCTGGGGTTTCGGGTGTTTGAGCGGCGGGCGGTAGAACACGTCCCATGGCGTTGCGAAGAAGCGGTTGCGGTAGCCCTGGTGGAAGTCGTCCTTGTCATCGGTGGTGTCGCTGGTCACCGACTCTTCCAGCACCTGCGGCTGCTTGCCCTCGTGGTGCACCTCGGTCAGCAGCCACAGGTCGTTCCACTCCACACGCGGGTGCTCGGACAGCTCCATGAAATGCCCGCTGACCAGCCGGGTCACGTCGCCGCGGCCCTCGGCCAGGCGATAGTCGGCGCGGTGGCGTTCCAGGGCACGCTGGCTCAGTTGCTTGCCGCGGGCGCGGTCGGTGAAGCCGGCCGGGTAGTCGTAGTCTTCCAGGTCCGGTTCATCGATGCTCGGCTGGTCGGGCTTGTAGGCGGCCTCCATCAGCAGGCGCGGCTTCTCGAAGTCGTAGTCACGCCGGCTGACGCGGCTGGTGCGGGTTTCAAAGCGCACGTTGAAACGCTTGATCACCGGCTCGTCGGCGACCATGCCGGTGTCCTGCACGTAGGCAGCCGGCTGGCCAAGCTTGGGGAAGAACGCCTGGTCGTCGCCGAACACCAGCAGGTGGCCTTCGCGGCTGTGCTCGAAGTGGTAGTGCATGCCCTCCTCTTCGCACAGGCGCTGCACGAAGTGCAGGTCGGACTCGTCGTACTGCACGCAGTACTCGCGCACCGGGCACGGGGTGCCGAGGCTGAAGCGGTAGGCATCGCTCTGCAGGCCGTGCTCTTCGAAAATCTTGGCGATGATCTGCGGCGCGGTCAGTTGCTGGAAGATGCGCTGGTTGGTGCGGTGCGCCAGGTACGCCAGGTGCGGCACCAGCACTACGCGGTAGCGGTGCAGGCGCTTGCCCGAATCGCCCTGGGCGACCTGGTACACCTGGGCGTGGATGCCGTTGCCGTCGGGGTCGTAGGCCAGGTAAGCCTGCTTGTGCAGCAGGCTTTCCAGGTCGATGTCGGGGCGCTCGCTGACCAGCTCCAGCTCGAAGCGGTACGGCTGGCTGACGGCCTCGCGGCCGGTGAACGACAGCACCTGGAAGTCGACGTCGCAGTCTTCCAGGGTGAGGCTGAAGTGGGTTTCATTGCTGGGGTTGAACATGAGGGCTCTCCCTGTCCGTAAGGTGTCCTTTGGGGTGGCCGAACCAACGGCGCAATAGCGAAACGCGAGGGGTCGCAAGGGCCTGGTGCAATGCCCGGGCGCCGGGCTGGCGCGCCGCAGGCTCCAGCGCCAGCGCCTGGCGCAGGGCTGGCCATACATTTTTTGGCAGGTTGGCGGGCCGCTCCAGCGGCTGCTCGGCGTGCTGCGCCTGCATGGCCTGGGCGCCGTCGCGGCCGAACGGCTGCTTGCCGCCGGCCAGCTCGTAGATCACACAAGCAGCGGCGAACAGGTCACTGGCAGGCGACAGCGGTGCGCCGTCGAGCAATTCGGGTGCGGCGTAGGCCGGGGTCCAGGCGCTGATGCGTTGGCGGCTGAGCTTGGCCAGGCCTTCGAGCACGCCGTCCATGGCCTGGCCCAGGCCGAAGTCGAACAGCTGCACGCCGTGCTCGCCGAGGATCAGGTTGCTGGGCTTGATATCGCCATGCAGCACGCCGCGCCCGTGGGCGAAGGCCAGCACCTCCAGCAGCCCCAAGGCGATGCCGCGCAGCTCGCCCCAGGCCAGGCCCAGGGGTTGCTCGCACAGCAGGCGGTCCAGGGGCATGCCGCGCAGCAGTTGCATGCTGAAAAACGCCTGCTGGCTGGCAGCGTCCACCTCAAAGCCGTGCACCCGCACCACACCGGGGTGCGGCAGGTGGCGGGTGAGCGCGTACTCGCTGTACAGCAAGGCGGCGCCATCGGGGCACTCGGCCACGTCATCGCGCAGCAGCTTGACCGCCACCATGGGCTCGGGCTCGCCGTGCTGCTCGGCGAGCAGGTCGCGGGCGCGGTAGACCATGCCCATGCCGCCGGCACCGAGCAGGCCTTCGAGCTTGTAGCGCCCGTTCAGCACCGGTGGCAGCACGCCGGGCAGCGGCGCGGCGGTGATCGCCAGTGGCGCTTTGGCGGCCTCGGCGGCCTTGGCGAAGTAGCCCAGGTGGTCGCTGGCGCCGCCCAGCAGCTCGGCGGCGTTCATTGGCGCACCACCACGCCGGTGAGGTTGTCCGAGGCGCGGCCCTGCATCACGTTGTCGAACAGGTACTCCAGGGCCCGCGGCGGCTGGCCCTGGCTCAGCGCCTTGCCCAGGGTTTCGTCGCTCTGGCTCTGGTACAGGCCGTCGCTGCACAGCAAGAAGGTATCGCCAGGCACCACCATGAATTCCAGTACCTCCAACCGTAGGGTTTCGTCACCGCCCAGGGCGCGGGTCAGGGCGTGGGCGCCGGGCTGCTGCCCGGCTTCCTCGGCGCTGTAGCGGCCCTCGTCGATCAGTTGCTGGCGCAGCGAGTGGTCGCGGGTCAGCTGGAACAAGCGCTTGCCGCGCCACAGGTAGCAGCGGCTGTCGCCGGCCCAGATGCACGCGCCGCGGCCTTCGTGCACCAGCAGCGCCACCACGGTGCTGCCCATGATCGGGTCGGCGCGGCCGGTGACCACGGTCAGCGCCTGGCCCAGACGGCGGTTGACCCAGTGCAGGCACTGGCGTACCGCCAGCACCTGCTCGTCAAAGCTGCCGTCCAGAGCCAGGCCGTCGAGGGCCTCGACCACCATCTGGCTGGCCAGGTCACCGGCCTGGTGGCCGCCCATGCCGTCGGCCACCACCCACAGGCCGCGCTCGGGGCGGTCCAGGTAGGCGTCCTCGTTGCGCTCGCGCACCTTGCCCGGGTCGGTACGCCCGGCGCTGCGCCAGCGCCCCGCCACCACGGTCACAGCGCCACCGGCATGCGCAGGTTACGCACCGCGCTCAGGTCGAACGGGTTGGGCGAACGCTGGGTCAGCACCAGGTAGTTGGCGCGCATGCCACCTACATTGGCCTTGATCATCAGCACGTCGCGGCCGCTCTGGTACTCGGTCTGCATCAGGTCGAACAGGCGGAACAACGACCATGGGCCGGTGTTTTTCTCCAGCACCATCGACTTGCCGTTCAGGCCTTCCAGGGCCAGGCTGGTGCGCCCGTCATCGGCCTCGGTGGGCCACTTGAAGGCCATCGGCACGATCGGGCCGTGGCGGTACACCATCTGCTGCTCGCCAAAGCGGAACTCGGCACGGCCCACGGTGGAGTCCAGGGTGTAGGGCTCAAGCTTGAACTGCACCTGCGGCTCGTTGGGGTTGTCGGCAAAGAAACCGCGCTGGATGGTCTGCACGTTGTTCATCTGCTCGAGGAACTCGCGCGACACCGGCAGGCTGCGGCCATCCACGGCGCGCAGGCGGTAGCTGCCCGGCTCGCCGATCACGAACGGCTTGAGGTAGGTGTCGAAGAAGCGGTCGGCGATGCCCTGACCCTTGAAGAACTCGCGGAAATCGTTCAGCGCCACATCGCTGCTGCTGTGGGCGTGGAACGGGTAACGCTCGTCGATGGTCTTGCTGTAGAAGCTGTACAGCTGGGTTTCGTAGCGCTGGTTGACGTACTCGTAGCTGTTGTCCAGCACCAGCATCCAGCTGTCTTCGGCCAGGGTCGAGAACCAGCCACCCACCGGCCGTGGCAGGCGGTTGGCGCTGTTGCGCAGGGTGCTAATGGGGTCGCGCTGGTTACCGGCCATGCGCCCCTTGGCCACTTCGAAGGCGGCCTGCTCGGGCTGGCTGGAACGCGCCAGGCCCAACAGCTGCAGTTGCAGGTCGTTCAGCGCCTGCAGCACCGGGCCCAGGTCGGCGGTCGGGCCGTTGTCGTCATCCAGCAGGCGGTGCAGCGGCTCGAAGCGCCGCTCCAGGGCCTTGCGCGAGGTGTCCGGCAGGCGCTTGGCCAGGGCCTGGCCGGCGGGGCCAGCGGCAGCGGCGGCCACAGCGGCTACCTTGCCCAGCTTGCCACCGGCCTGTTGCGCGGCTTCGGCAGCGGCGCCGGCGGCCTCGGCGGCGTCGGCCACGGCCGGGAAGCGGGTGTTTTCGCGCACTTCGGCCAGCATCTGCAGCAGCGGCGAGTTGGCAGCAGTCAGGCTGGCCAGCTGGTTGGCGCCTTCTTCGGCGTTGGTGAAGGTTTCCAGGCGCACCTGGCCGATGGCTTCGCTCCAGTAGTTGGCGTAGTCGTTGAAGTACAGCTGCTCAAGCTCCACCAGCAGCTTGCGCATGTCCATGCCGCTGAGGCTGCCGCCCTCGCCCAGCACCCAGTTGTCGCGCAGGATATCCTGCACCAGGCCTGCGCCCTGGGCCATGAAGTACTGCTGGTAGCCGCGCTGGGTGTAGAAGCCCGGGATCACGTAGTCGGTGCCGACGAACACCGCGCCCTGGGGGCCGGTGTGCTGGCTCAGGCGGTACTCGGGCAGGCTGCGGGCCTGCTCGCGCAGCACGCGGTACACCACTGCGGCCAGCGACTCGCGGCGCAGCACCTGGCGCGCCTGTTCCACCAGCGGGTCGTTCAGCGGTTGGCTGAAGCTCAGCGCCAGCAGGCGTTCGTAGTGGGTGTTCAGCTGGTTTTGCAGCTGGGTGTTGCCGGGGTAGCGCTGCGACCACTGGGTGGCCATCCATTCCTTGAGCAGCGCGTTGTCGCGGCGGTCCGGCATGTTCAGCATCAGGTAGGCGCGCAGGCTGGCCAGCAGGCGTTCGCGGTTGCCCATGCTGCTGCGAATCTGCCCTTCGAGGGTTTGCGCCACGCGCGGCAGCAGTTGCTCGATCAGCTCGCGGTTGTAGGCTTCGAGCAGCACCGGGTTGGTTTCACCGCCCTGGTACAGGCCGCCGCGTTCGGCGTAGGGCGCATCGCCCGAGTCGGGGAACACCTGGGTGGCGGCGTAGCGGTTGTCGAGGATCGGCAGGATTGCCATGGCGTCGTCGCGGGCGGTCAATGCCGCGCCCTGGCGGCCGTGGCGGTCGGCCAGGTCCTTGAGTTTTTCCAGGTTGCCGTCGTTGGCCGAGAAGCTGCCGGCCCATACCAGGCCGAACAGCCCCATGCAGCCCAGGGCGCCGGCATACAGGGCGCGCTGACCCCAGTTGATGCGGTTGGTCTCGCGCTTGTCCAGGCCGGCCAGGGCGGCCTCGGGGAAGATCACCTTGGTCATCAGGTCGTAGATGAAGCGTGTGCGGCCACTGTGGGTCACCGGCAGCGGCTGGCCCTTGGCGTCCACTGCGCCGGCGGCGTCGGTGTGCGGTGCACTGGTGAAGTAGAAGCCGCGCAGCGTGCTGGCGCGCTGGTAGCGGTTGCCGGTAAAGGCGGCGTCCACCAGCATGCCGAGGTTGGCGCCCACCTGCCCCAGTTGCAGCGGGAAGTCGAGAATCAGGCCGCGGCGGTTGGCGTCACGCTCCTGGTGCATGCGCATGATCACCTGGGCACTCAGGCGCGACAGCAGGTCTTCGAACTCGCGGTTGAGCACGGCCACGTCGGTGCCCTTCTGGCCCTTGCCGAAGCTGGCGCCGAGCACCTGCTCGCTTTCTTCACGCGAGAGCTGGTCGAAGAAGGCATCGAAGCCGACGATCTTGTCGGCCTTGGTCAGCACCAGGTACACCGGCACATCGGCGTGCAGCTGCTGCTGGATCTCCTGCAGGCGGTTGCGCAGGGTGCGCCCCAACGCCACCATCTTTTCCCGATCGCCGCCCAGCAGGGTGGTCACCGGCACGCTGACCAGCACGCCATTGAGCGGGCGGGTGCGGCGGCGCGAACGCAACAGGCCAAGCAGGGTCGCCCAGCCGGCGCCGTCCACTTCCGGGTCGTTCTGGTCGGTGTAGCGGCCGCTGGTGTCCAGCAGCACGCCGTTGTCGGCGAAGTACCAGTCGCAGTAGGCGGTGCTGCTGGTGTCACGGCTGAGCTTGCGCTCGACCTTGTTGATCGGGAATTCCAGCCCGGAAAAGTCCAGCAGGCTGGTCTTGCCGGCCTTTTCGGGGCCGATCACCAGGTACCAGGGCAGGTCGTTGCGCCAGCGCTCGCTGCGGCCACGGTACAGGCTGGAGGTCTTGAGGGTGCGCAGGGCATCCTTGAAGCGCGCACGCAGGGTGCGCTCGGCCTCTTCGATGGCGGCGCGGCGGGCCAGGTCGGCCTGGCCGACTTCGCTCTCCTCGACCTGTTTCTTGCGCACGGTACCGCGCCAGCTGGCGAAGACGATGAACAGGCCCCACAGCAAAAACAGCACGGCGATGGTCAGCAGGCGCGGGCTGGATTCTTCCCAGAACTTGTTGTCGGCAATCGCCAGCAGCGGCCCGACAAACCACACCAGCAGCGCGGTCAGCAGCACCAGCAGCAGGGTCCAGACCCAGGTCCTGGTCAAGAATGCCCAGGTCTTGCGGAAAAAGTTTTTCATTGTACGTCCCTGAAATTACGACTTGGCCTGGACCACGACCGGGTCGGCCGGCTGGTAGCGCTGCAGTACCGCTTCGCGCTTGCCGCCCAGCACGTAGGCGAAGCCCGAGAACATCACCACCAGGCAAATGCCGGTGAACGCCGCCACCAGCCACCAGGGCACCATGCGCACCACGCTGCGGCGGGTGTCGGTAAGGCCGGCCCAGTGCGGCGACAGCTCGCGCGGCACGTCGCCACGCAGTTGGCGGATTTGCCGGTAAACACTGTCGCGGATGGCATCCAGCTCGATGTTGCCGCGCGCCTGCACGCGGAACTTGCCCTCGAAGCCGAGCGACATGCAGATGTACATGAGCTCGAGCATGGCCAGGTGCTTCATCGGGTTGCGGCCCATGTTCTCCACCAGCTGGAAGAACTTCTCGCCACCGAAGGTTTCGTTGTGGAAGCTGCTGAGCAGGCTGATGCTCGACCACTCGCTCTCGTTGCCCCAGCTGGTGGTCACCACCGCTTCGTCGGTGACGGTGCACAGCACGTAGCGCGCCATCATCACCTCGCCGTGGTCCACGCCCTCCTCCAGCGCCCGCGTTTCAAAATGGCGCAGGTGCTCGATCAGGCTGGTCTTGAGCGTGTTGAGGTTGTTGGCCTCGGCGCGGGACTTGATATCGATGATCGCCGACAGCAACGGCGAGGCGGCCGACACCAGCGGGTTGAGGCTGATGTTGAAGGTCTGCTCCGGGCGCCGGCTGGAGGCATACACCATGCGCTCTTCGAGGTCCTCGTAGCGCGGCGGCCGGGCAAAGTCGGTCAGCGGCTCATGGCTGGGCCGCTCGCCGTGCTGGTTGAGCAGGACGGTACGGTCGTCCTGGCTGTACTCCATATCCCTGATCATGCTCATGCGTTCCTGATGGCCCAGAATTTCAGTTCAAGCTCGGAGAACTCGCCCGAGACGTGGAAGGCGAAGCCGCCGGAGCGCTCGAGCTGGGCCAGGTCCTCGGCGCTGAAGTCCAGGGCGAAGTAGGTCTTGTCCGAGTGGAACGGGATCTGCCGCGGCGCCACCGGCATGGGGCGCACCTTGATGCCCGGCAGGTGCAGGTTGACCAGTTGGCGAATGTGCTCCACCGGGCCGACCTTGAGGTGGGTGGGCAGGCGGTGGCGCAGCTCTTCGGTGTCGCAGTTGGCCTTGGCCGCCAGCACGAACGAGGCGCGGCCGAGCAACTGGTGGTCGTGCAGCGGCGCGACCAGAATGCCGTACTGGCGCTCCTGCAGGGCCATCTCGATGGCGTGTTGCTCGAGCACCATCGACAGCACCTGGCGGATCGACTCCATCAATTTTCGGAAACTCGCGCCCTGGTCGCTGTGCTCGTAGCGGCTGTCGTTGCGCGGGCGCTTGCTGTCGCTGGAAAACGCCGACAGGTCGCCGAACAGGGTCAGCAAGGTGCGGTACAGCTCTTCGGGGTGCACCTGCTCAACGCCCATGTAGTGGCGCAGCAGCAAGCTGGTGCGGTTGATCAGCTGCAGCATGAGGAAGTCGCCCACCTCGGCGCCGCCGACCTTGCCGTTGGCGCGGATGCGGTCGGCGAGGATGTCGCCACGGTTGTCGAGGATGCTGATCACTTCTTTGAGGCACGACAGCAGGTAGGGCGAAGAATGGCTGTCGACGAAGCTCGGTACAAAATCGCTGTCCAGGGTGATCACGCTGTCGGGAGAGGTGTCGTTGATCAGGCACACCTTGAGCTTCACGTAGGCCTGGTCGTTCTGCTGCTCGCCCAGCAGCAGACGGAAGTCCGGGCGGGCGCAGCTGACCTGGCTGCTGGCGTCTTCGCCGGCGTTGGAGTCGGACACTTCAAGGCCATAGGCGGTGTAGCGCGCCAGCACGTCGGGCTGGTCGGCGCGGCGGGCTTCGATGTGGCCGCCGGTGACCAGCGGCAGGGCCAGGTACACCGGTAACTTGGTGATGTTCGGCGGCACGTCCACGGCCAGCGGCTCGGCGCTGCTCTCCAGGTTGAACAGGGTGCCGTCGGGCAGCACGCCGGAGGCCTGGCTGACCACCAGCTTGCCCATGTTGAGGAACTGCAGGTCGATTTCCAGGCTGAGGAAGCCCCAGTTGTAGCGGCCCAGCAGCTGGGTGCGCGACTTCATCTGGTTGTCGTAGTAGCGATCGTTCTGCTGGAAGTGCTGCGGGCGCAGCAGCATGCCTTCCTGCCAGATGACTTTGTCCATGTTCATGTGCGGTCATCCACCTTGGCGACGGGCTGGGCGGCATCGTGGATGCCGTTCTGGTCCAGGACCAGCTGAATGCGGGTGATTTCTTCGGGCTGCACGGTGATCACGTAGCGCCACTGGGTGTCGGTGATGTCGCGGTAGGCGGCCATCACCCCGACGTAGCGGCTGGTGCCGGCGACGGTGAGCTTGAGGTCCATGGTCTGGCCGGGGCGCAGCTCGAGCTCTTCGCTGTTGACCAGGTCCTGGGCCAGCACGTCCTTGCCGCGCTCGTACAGGCTGAAGAAGTCGGCGTTCTCGAACGCCACCGGGTGCTTGAGCTCGTACAGGCGCAGCACCAGCGGCGAGGCGCGGCCGTTGACGTCGAGGTTGAGGTGCTCGTTGCTGTCCAGGGTCAGTTGCAGCTTGGTCTGGGTGGAGTACGGCGACAGCGCCGAGCAGCCGGCCAGCAACAGCAGGCCCAGGGCGGTAGCCAGGTTCTTGAGGCAGGTCATGGGGTTCATCCTTCGTGTTCGCTGTGCAGGGTGGCGATCAGGCGCACCTGCTCTTCGTAGGCCTGGGCGAAATCGCGGGCCAGCAGGCGCTCGACGAAGTCGTCGTCAAGGCTCAGGGCTTGGTGGTAGCGCTGGAAGGCGCGCCAGCGGCTGCCAGACGTAGCCACCAGCGGCTTGCCGCGCTCGCGCTCGAAACGCAGGCTCAACTGGCTCGGGGTGAAGTGCTCAAGCGTGCTGTGCACCACCGCGCGGCTGCCGGCCAGCAGCGCCACCTGGTGCGCCTGCAGGTCACGAAAGCCCCGGGCCAGCGCTTGCTCGGCGCTACCCTGCCCGGCCTGGCCCGGCTGCAGCATCAGGCGCAGCGCCTGGCCACTGTCGCCGGCCTGGCGCAGCGGGTTGCGGCTGCTCTGCTGGGCGGTGGTGTGGCCAAGGCGCAGTTCGTTCTTCAGGTCGCTGCGGGTGCGCAGGCTCTGCTGCAGGCCGGCGATGCTCTGGTTGAGCAGGCCGGCGGCCTTCACTGCCAGGGCCTCGCGGGCCGGGCCGTCAAGGGCTTGCAGGTCGATCCCCAGGGCCTGGCCGAAGCGCGCCCAGAACTGCTCGGACACCCCCTCGCCCCTCGGCGCCGGGGCTTCGTATACCGGTGCGGCCACAGGTTCCGGCACCAGCTCCGGCACGATCAGGTTCTCGGTGTCGATGCGCGCCGCGTCGCTGCGCTGCGCCGGCTCGCGCCAGGCGCTGGCGAAGGCATCGTCGGCACCCGCTGGCGCTTTGAAGGCGTTGAGCGGGTCGAGGTCGAGGAAGGCGTCGTCCGGGATGATGCTGCCGGCAGCGGTCGGCCGGCCGATTTCACCGTCGAAGCGCGCCGGCTCGCGCACCAGGCGCGCGCGGATCTCGAAGTCGCACAGACGGAACACGCTGTCGTGCTCGATGCGAAACGGCTCGCCGCGCGGCAGTTGCACGCCGGAGCCGGTGAACACGCCATTGCGGCTGAGGTCGGTGAGGTAAAAGACGCCACGCTCGCAACTGACCCGCGCGTGGTGCCCCGACAGGTGCTTCTTGCCGTCGGGGATGGTCCATTCACAATCGCTGGCCCGGCCGATGGTGCCGCCGTCGGCGCCGAACAGGCAGGTGCGGGCATGTTGGGGTATCAGCTGGCGGGTGTTCTGAATCTCGAGCACGAGTTCCATGTGTCTGTGCACTCCTTGCGGTTATCGGCCGCGATTGACCACCTGGGGTTCACCCAGGGGCCGGTATTGGTCATCGTTGAACTTGTAGTTGCCGTTGCAGCCGGCAAGGCCGAGCAGCACCAGCAGCCCGGCGGCTATCAGCCATGGACGTGAAGGCATCAGGAAGTCTCCCTGCAGGTCAGGTATTCGTGGGTCATGCCTGGAACTCGCTCAGGTCGATGTTCAGGCGTTCGATGCGGTACAGCAGGGTGCGCCGCGGCAGCCCCAGCTGGCGGGCGGCGACGGTCTGGTTGCCGTTGTTGCGGCGCAGGCAGCCAAGCATGTAGGCGCGCTCGACGCGCTCCATGTAATCGCGCAGGTGCAGGTTGTCCGGCTCGGCCGGGGCCTGCTCGCGGGCGCCGAAGTGCTCGGCGCGCAGCTCGGCGCCCTCGCACAGCAGCACCGCACGCTCGACCATGCCCTTGAGTTCGCGCACGTTGCCGGGAAAGCCATAACCGGCCAGGTGCCCGAGCGCGCACTGCGACCAGCTCAGCGGGCCACGGCCAATGAAGCTGCAGGCCTTGGCGACGAAATGCCGGGCCAGCAGGTGCACGTCGTCGCCGCGCTCGCGCAGTGGCGGCAAGCTGATGGGGAACTGCGCCAGGCGGTAGTACAGGTCTTCGCGGAACTGCCCCTGGGCAACCATGGCCGCCAGGTCGCGGTGGGTGGCGGCGATGATGCGCACGTCGATCTTGCGCGTATCGTTGCCGCCCAGCGGGCGAATTTCGCCCT
Organism: Pseudomonas xanthosomatis; assembly: GCF_019139835.1. Taxonomy (NCBI): domain Bacteria; kingdom Pseudomonadati; phylum Pseudomonadota; class Gammaproteobacteria; order Pseudomonadales; family Pseudomonadaceae; genus Pseudomonas; species Pseudomonas xanthosomatis. The sequence continues at coordinate 4,047,420 of NZ_CP077075.1, forward strand.
CCTGCAGCACCCGTAGCAGCTTGGCCTGCAACGCCAGCGGCATGTCGCCGATCTCGTCCAGCAGCAAGGTGCCGCCGTCGGCCGCCTCGAACAGCCCCACGCGGTCGCGGTCGGCGCCGGTGAAGGCGCCCTTGCGGTAGCCGAACAGCTCGCTTTCCAGCAGGTCTTCGGGGAAGGCCGCGCAGTTTTGCACGATGAAGCTCTTGCTGCGGCGTGGGCCGCATTCGTGCAGGGCGCGGGCCACCACTTCCTTGCCGGTGCCAGTTTCGCCGGTCAGCAGCACGGTGTAGGTGCTGTGCAGCACCTTGCCGATCAGCTGGTAAGTCTTGCGCATGGCGTCGCTGGTGCCGATCAGCCCGTAGTCGCTGGGGCACACGCTGTTGTCGGCTGGCGCGGCCAGCACAGCGCCGCCGCTCAGGCGCACCAGCAGGCCGATCTGGCCGAGCACGAAGCGGCCCAGTTGCGCCAGGGCATCAGCAAAGCGTTGCAGCTCCAGCGCCCGCGGGCTGGCGCAGATCAGCAGGCCGCCCACCTCGCCGCTTGCCGTGCTAAGCGGCACGCACAGCAGGCTGCGCCAGGTATCGCCGCTGGCCGGCAAGAAGCTGCTCGAATACAGCCCGTCGCCGAGCGAGTCCAGGCACAGCACGCGGTTCTGGCACAGGCTGAACTGCAGCAGTTCATCACCGTGGTAGTCGGCCGACAGCGCCGAGCCGTCCGCAGCGCGCAGTTCACCGTGCAGGCACTCGGCGCTCAGCCCCAGGGCGCTGTGCCCGGCATCAAGCAGGTACACCTGGGCCAGCTCGCAACCGCTCAGGGCGCAGGCCTGGCGGGCGAAGGCGCCCAGCAGCGCGCCCTGCTCCGCCGCCTGCGCCAGCGCGCCGAACGCGGCCAGCAGCTGCTCGGCGTAGCCCGGCGGCTGCGGGTTGTGGTCGAGCAAGGCGCTCATCTCAGCCGAACTCACAGACCACACCACCGTCACCGTCCAGGGTGGCGTGCACCTGGGTCAGTTGTTCGCCGCTGGCCATGGCATCGAGCAGGCGGTCGGCGATGGTCGGCAGCAGGTGCGAGTCGATCAGGTGGTCGATCAGGCGCGCGCCGCTGTCGCTTTGGGTGCAGCGCTCGGCCAGGTGCTCGACCAGCGCCTGGCAGTGGCTGAAGCCCAGCTGGCGGCGCTGCAGACGCTCGCCCAGGCGGCCAAGCTTGATCTGTACCAGTTCGTTGAGCACCGGGCCGCCCACCGGGTAGTACGGCACCACGCGCATGCGCGCCAGCAGGGCCGGCTTGAAGTGCTTGCTCAGCGCCGGGCGAATGGCTGCTTCGAGGTCCTGCGCCGAGGGGCGCTGGCCGTCTTCGCAAAGCTGGCTGATGCGGTCGCTGGCAAGGTTGGAGGTCATCAGGATCAGGGTGTTGCGAAAATCGATTTCGCGCCCTTCACCGTCGTTGGCCACGCCCTTGTCGAAGATCTGATAGAACAGGTTGAGCACGTCGGGGTCGGCTTTTTCCACCTCGTCCAGCAGCACCACCGAATACGGCTTCTGGCGCACCGCCTCGGTAAGCATGCCGCCTTCGCCGTAACCCACATAGCCGGGCGGCGCACCGATCAGGCGCGAAACGGTGTGTTTCTCCTGGAACTCGGACATGTTGATGGTGGTAAGGAAGCGCTCGCCGCCGTACAGCAGGTCGGACAACGCCAGGGCGGTCTCGGTCTTGCCCACGCCGCTGGGGCCGACCAGCAGGAACACACCCACTGGCGCATCGGGCTTGTTCAGGCCGGCGGCGGTGGCGCGCATCGAGCGGTCCAAGGCATGCACCGCCTGCTCCTGGCCACGGATGCGCAGGCGCAGGTCGTCGGCGAAGCTGATTACCTTGGCGTTGTGCTCACGGGCCAGCTGGCTCAGGGGCACGCCGGTCCAGGCGCTGATCACCTCGGCCACCAGGCGCGGGCACACCTCGAAGCTGACCAGGCGCTCGCGCTGCTGGGCATCGGTCAGGGCGCCATGCACCTCAAGCAGTTCGGCCTGGCACTGCTCGGCATCGAAGCTTTCATCATCCACCGGTGGCTTGGCCAGGCGCTGGCGCAGGTCGAGCAGGCGCTCGGCCAGGCTGCGTTGTTCCTGCCACAGCGCCTCGAGGGCCTGCTGCTCGCCGGCGGCCTGCTCCAGGCGAGTCTGAAGCGCTTGCAGTGCGTCGTGGTCAATCGAAAGACCCGCCTCGGCGTCACGGCGCAGGGCCTGCACCTGGCGCTCGCCCTCGGCGCGCTCGCCACGCAGGCGCTCGATGCTCTCGGGGGCGGCGGCCAGGCTGATGCGTACCCGGGCGCAAGCGGTGTCGAGCACGTCGACGGCTTTGTCCGGCAGTTGGCGGCCGGCCAGGTAGCGGGCCGACAGTTCGGCGGCGGCAACCACGGCGTCATCGCGCAGGTAGATGCCGTGGCTCTTTTCGTACACCGGCGCCAGGCCACGCAGGATGGTCACCGCCTCGCCCACGGTGGGCTCGTGCAGTTGCACCGGCTGGAAGCGCCGGGCCAGGGCCGGGTCTTTTTCGAAGTACTTCTTGTACTCGGCCCAGGTGGTGGCGGCGATGGTGCGCAGCTCGCCACGGGCCAGGGCTGGCTTGAGCAGGTTGGCGGCATCGCCACCACCGGCCTGGCCGCCGGCACCGATCAGGGTGTGGGCTTCGTCGATGAACACAATGATCGGCTTGGGCGCCGACTTGACCTCGTCGATCACGCCCTTGAGGCGACGCTCGAACTCGCCCTTGACGCTGGCACCGGCCTGCAGCAGGCCCATGTCCAGGGCCACTACCTCGACGCCCTTGAGCGCCTCTGGCACTTCGCCGGCGGCAATGCGCAGGGCCAGGCCTTCGACGATGGCGGTCTTGCCGACCCCGGCCTCGCCGACCACGATCGGGTTGTTCTTGCGCCGGCGGGCAAGGATGTCGACCATCTGGCGGATCGCGCCGTCGCGGCACAGCACCGGGTCGAGCTTGCCGTCACGGGCCTGCTGGGTGAGGTTGTGGGTGAACTTGGCCAGCAGCGACTCGCCACCTGCCGCAGCCGGCTTGCCCGGGGCGGCCTCGGGGCGCTGGGCCAGGGCGTATTCGCGCAGGCGCGCAGCGTCGATGCGGGCCAGCAGCGGCTGGTAGCGGCTGCCGGCGTAACGCACCAGGTTGCGCAGCAGCGCCAGAATCAGCGCGGCCTGGTCGATCTGGCTCTGGCCCAGCTCCAGGCTTGCGGCCATCAGGCCGTCCTGCAGCCATTGCACCAGCTCCGGGGCAAACACCGGGTTGCGCGAGGCGCTGTGCTCGGGCAGCGGCTGCAGCGCCGCGGCCAGCACCTGGGCATCCACCTCGGCGTCCTGCAGGGCCTTGGCCAGCAGGCCTTCGGGGCGCTCCAGCAACGCCAGCAGCAGGTCCTCGACGAGGATCTTGCTGCCGCCACGGCTGACGCAGCGCTGCGCGCAGCCTTCGAGGTCGCGGCGGGTTTCGGCGTCCAGCGCCTTGATGAGCTGTTGCAAATCGACGTTGATCATTTCATTGGTCCTTAATGAATCCGGCTGCCGAGGGTGACAACCCCGTCGGCGCGTTCGTGTCCGAGCCAGCTGGTCCAGCCGAGGCGGCAGGCGTTGTCTTCGCCGATGCGCAGCTCGCGAACCTCCTCGTGCTTGAGCACCAGGCGCAGGTCGTAGTCCAGGGGGTCGCGCAGGGTGAAACGCACCAGTGCGCACAAAGGCTGGTAGCCCGGCCCGATGGGCAGGAACTCGTGAAAGCGCTCCCAGGTGAGCTGGTTGACGTGAATGCGGAACTTGCCGCCGCGGTCGCGCACGCTTTCGCCCAGTACCGCGTTGTCGCCCAGCAGGCTGTTGGCCAGGCCCAGGCGGTTGCGCTCTTCTTCAAGAATCACCACGCGGCGCTCGACGCACTGCTCGATCACCAGGTCTTCGTGCTTGAAGTAGTAACGCAGCACCGACTCGATCAGCGCCGCGGAGTGGGCACGCAGGCTGAGCAAACCCAGGTACGGCAGCAGGCGCCGCCAGTTCAGCTCGCCGGCCTGGCGAATGGCTTCGCCGCCCAGGCCGATCAGGGCGAACAACTGCGCCGAGAACGGGTCGGTGGCGCCGGTTTCGAAGCGCACGTGGTAGCGGTACTTGCGCCAGATCGGCAGCATCAGGCGTTGCAGGCGGTGGTGGAACAGGTCGAGGAACTGGCGCGTGGGGTTGCCGTCGTCGCCGTCGCCAATCGCCTGCTCGCCATAAAAAGCCGGCAGCGGCGAACTGGCGCCCACCAGGCCGACCAGGTTCAGGCGCAGGCGCGCGCGCAGCTCGCCGTGTTCGTGGAAGAACTGCACGCGGTCGATGTCGCTGCCCGGGAAGCCCAGGCTCGGGTTGGCCTCGAACTCCAGGCGCTCGTACAGGTCTTCCTGGCTGAGCCAGGGGCTGTCCTCGCGCAGGCGGTCGACCACCAGCAGCACCGCCTGGTACAGCGAGTATTCGCGAATGTAACGCGCCAGCCCGCTCAGAGCAGGGGCTGCATGCCCATACGTGGTGTCCATTGGTACACCTCCCCTTGCGTGCTTTTGACCCTCAGCTCATGGAACGAGTTGAGGCTGGCGTAGAGTGCGAAGAACTCGTTGAGCACCGAGGCGAAGACGAACAGGTCGCCCTCGCCCACGTAGCCTTCCGGGTCGATGGTCAGTTCGGTGCGCAGGCCGCGCAGTGGCAGGCCCTTGTGCAGGCGGTCGATGTGCTCGTGGCGCACTTTTTTCAGGCCGCCGAGCAGGCGCTTGCTGACCTTTTCCGCGTGCTGGTCGTAGTAGCGCGGCAGGTCGTAGGTTTCGAGGATCACCTTGAGCGCCTCGACGTTGGCCAGCGACAGGTAGTTCAGCGACATGTTGCTGATCAGCCGCCACAAAAAGTCGCGGCCGATGGGCGGCGCGTAGCTGGGCGTGGCGGCGGTGATGTTGCGAAAACGCAGAAACTCCGGGGTGCCTTCGGCCATCAGGCAGATGTCGCCCTCGCGCAGGCGCAGCGGCAGGTTCTGGTTGGTGCAGGTGAGCTCGATCGACAGCGTCTCGTGGGACTGAGTCTGGCGGATGCCGAAGCTCAGGTAGGTGTCCATGCCTTCGTGCAGCAGCGAGCTGCGCTGGCGCACGCTGTAGTGCGGGCTGCTCTCTTTCACGTCGAAGCTTGGGTCGTGCTCGAACGACTCGAACGGCACGTAGTTGCGGTAGCCCACCCCGCCCGGCAACCAGCCGATCACCCCTTCCACGGCGAACACACCGCAGCTTTTCAGGTCGTATTCGGCCGGCAGCAGCAGGTACTCGTCCTGCTTGCCGTCCAGGCGAATCGGCAGTGCATCGTGGCGGAACAGGTTGACGATGGGGGTGCAGTGCAGCTTGATGTTTTCAAGGCTCGGGCGCAGGCGCTGGATGCCGCCCTTGCGGATGTTGAAACGGATCGCCACGCCGCGCACCTGCTCTTGCAGGTCTTCCGGGATCGCGGCCAGGGCTTCGAGGCCTTCGAGGTCGACGAACAGGAACTTGTCCTGGAAAGAGAAGTACTCCTGCAGGAAGCGGTAGCCACGGAAGGTGTTCAGCGGGTACGGGATCAACGCGTGCTCTTCGCCAAAGCCCACCGGCGAAACCTTGTCGCCGCGCAGGGTGTAGCTGAGGTCCGGGGCGTTGATGCGCGAGAACGGTTTGCCGTGGGCGTCCAACGGCACCAGTTCGATGCTTTCGAGGTTGCGCAGCAGGCACAGGTAGAGCATCTGGCTGATGTAGCGCTCGCCGGCCAGGTGCAGGCGCAGGCGCTTGAGCTCGAGCTCGGCGAGAAAACCGTCGCAGCTCATCTCGGTGCGCAGGGTCAGCACCGCGCCGTCACCCTTGACCGCAAAGTCGATGCCGGCCAGGTCCAGGGCCTGCACTTCGGTGGCGTAGCAGGTACGGAAGCGGCAGCGCACGCCATCGACCGGCTTGCTCTCCACCGGGGTTTCCCGGGCCACGGTTTGCGCAGGGCCGGCCTGGGGCAGCGGCTCGAACTGCAGCATGCTGAACGAGGGCAGCGGGCGCATGTAGTTGGGCCACAGCAGGTGCATCAGCGAGTGGGTCAGCTCGGGCAGTTCGTCGTCGAGCTTCTGGCGCAGGCGCCCGGTGAGGAAGGCAAAGCCTTCGAGCAGGCGCTCGACATCCGGGTCGCGCCCGCTCTGGCCGAGGAACGGTGCCAGTGCCGGGCTGCGCTCGGCAAAACGCCGGCCCAGTTGGCGCAGGGCGGTGAGTTCGCTCTGGTAGTAGTGGTTGAACGACACGGGGCGGTTACCTTGGTTGAGAGACGGTTGCGCGCAGGCATGCGCGGTAGGCGATCTGGCCGAGTATCATCAGCCCGCCTTGTTGTTCAGGTACCAGGTATCCGCTGCGTGCAGCATCGGCATGCACGACATGGCCAGCACACACAGCACCGGATAGACCGGTGAGCGTCGTATGCGGCTTTGCAGACCGGCCAGCAGAACGCACAGGTTGAACAGCGCCAGGCTGCCAAACAGGTCGCTGTCGGCCAGCACGGCCAGATAGCCAGAAAGCGGGTAGTAGTCCATTCAGGGCCTTCAGTCCTTTAACGTTTGTACTGCTGTCATGTGGCCCGGCTTTGTGACGAAGTCGCTCCCGCGGCGGGCTCGCCCTCACGACTGATACACCTGCTCACTTAATTGCACTGGGGCAGCCTCCAGCCTTCCCAACCGTCGCCGGGGTATATCGCAGTGCCATTGATCCAATGCGCAGCCATATCACCACCGGATTCGCGCTTCCAAATGGTCCATTCCGAAGTTGCCAGCAGTTCACCGTCACGGCTGTACACCCGGTAGTAGTAACTGCTGCCAAACAACGAGGCGATACGACCGGCCACACCGGCAGCGCTGTAGCGCCGGGTATAAGTGTTGAGCGCGCAGCCGCCGCCATCGCTGGTCACGCTATCCAACTCGCGCCCCGCGTAGGTGGCTATCTGCCGCACGGCCAACCACGCAACAAACATCAACAAAACCAGCCCGCCGACAGCCACCCCAGCCCAAAGCAGCGCCCGCGCGGCACGTGCCCGCAAACTGTGTTGCTTTGGAAGAATCGCCTTCACGTCCGTGATCTCCTGCGGTCGGCGAAGCGTTGCAAAAAACTGCCCAGCGGCACGGAAAGCGCAATGGCCCCGCAGCTCAGGCCTGCGCTCAACAACACCAGGAAGGTCCCGCGCAGTGGGTGGTGCGCCACCAGATACAGCGCGACCAGCACTGCAAGCACTGCGGCCAGTCCATAGCGCACAACAGTGCGCGGGATGATCGCCATGACTACGTTCATCGCAACGAAGACGTAGAACACCAGCAGGGTTGCCAGGGCAAGATCGCTGCCTCGCGCCACCGCCGGCCGCACCGAGTGGGTCCAGAGTTCATAGCCCCACGACCACAGCAGGGGGAAGGCCAGGCAAGCCAGCGCATGCATGACGACTCGAGCCGATAGCTTCATTTTTTCCATACTCCGTAGTTGGCGACCGCTGCAGCATCAGCAGGGTTACGCAGACGGATATCGGACAGCGGTGTGTACTGAGTGGTCACCTGCTCGACCTTTACCACCACACGACCAGGGATGATGCGCTGGGTAATCACCGCCTTGAAGTTCTGGCTGGCCCAGTCCGCTCCCCGCAGGACCATGTAGTTGTCGTACTCGTTGGTGGGGTCGGAGGTGGGGTTGAACGGGTTGCCATCGCCGTAATCCATGCCGGTCTGGATGGTCCGTTTGATCGCCTCGTCCTTGTTCTGGCCCCGCTGTTCCTCGTAGTACATACGGAAGGTGTCCACGGCAAACGGAATCTGCCCGACACCATCAGTCCAGAAAGGCTTACCCTCGATCATGACCATGAGGAAACCGGCGCCACCCTCACTGTTACGCTTCCAGTCGCCAGGCATATAGCTGGCAAAGGAAAGTGAGGGCCGATCGACAATGGCGAAGTCGATGACCTGCTGCCATGTCAGATGCTTGAAAGCCTTGCCGGCAGTCGAGGTTGGTGCGCTGGCGTCCGGGTTCATCCAGATCAGCTCACGGTAGTTGTCGGCCAGCGGCTCGAACCACTGCACAGCCTTTGCGTACAACGCATCGGCGCTCATGATCTTGAACGGATCTTCATCAGCCTTGGGCCGCACCGCAAACAGAGGCACACCACGTTTGCGGGTGACCACCCATGCTCTGGGCACAGGGCAAGGCTTGGGTGCCTGCTCGGTACTGGGCGTGGTCTGGCAGGTCTGCTTAAGGAATGTCCCATCTTCGGTAGTGGCGAACACATAGGCAGCACCATCGATGTTCGCCGGGGTTTCCGTGACCGGCTTGGCCTCTGCTGTCTCGCTCATTCCATGCCCGCCAGGTAAAGGATGATGGGTTCGGCAGTCTTGCCAGTGTTGATCACACCCGACTTGCCTGCCCCACAGGTAACGCCGATTTTCTCGACACCACTGGCCGAGACGATTTTGTAGCTCAGCCCCGCCAAGGACTGGCCGTCAGCGGTCTTGATTTCAAAGGCCTGGTTGAAGACCCCTGGGATGACCACCGGCACAGGCGCCACGAACGGCGCCGGGCTGTGCGAGTCGCCAATGATCACCGTGCCGGAGCCAGCGGTGACGCTGTTACCGTGGCTGCCCATCGAACCGACGGTGGCGGCGTTCATGCCGTTGATGGTGACCGTGGCCGACACGCCGCCAACAATGGCGCCGCCACAGGCGCTGGCATCACCCTTGCGGGCGGCGGCCAGGCCTTCGATGATCACGTCCGGCGAGCCGGCCGCGATGGGATTGGTGCCGTGCCCGGGGATGGGGCAGGCAGTTGGGTCGCTGACCCGTGCAGCGGGTTTGCCCATGTCGAAACTCCTTATCGAACCTTGACGTTGCCGCTGCCATCGAGATGGGCGGTGAAGGAGACCGCACGGCGGATCCCCTCCACTTCCAGCCAGCCTTCGATGGCGAAGGTGAGCTTGAGCGGATCGCTGCCGCGCGGCTGCGAAACCACCTGAACATTGCTAAGGCGCGGCTCGTACGCTTCGATGAAGCGGCGAATCGCCTCCTTGGCCTGGCTCAGGGCGTCGTGCAGGCTCAGGCGCATGTCGTTCAGGTCTGGCAGCCCGTAGTCGGGCAGCGTCTGCACGCTGCCGGCACGGGTGCTGAGCATCTTGCCCAGGTGGCTGGCCACCGAAGCCGTCACGCCGCCTTCGCGGTTGTATTCGCTGCGCCCGGCGGCTTCACCACCGAGGCGTTCGAACAAGCTGCCGTATCCGCTCATGCCCTACTCCACTCAGGCCTTGTCGAGCTTGCCGACCAGCGACAGGGTGAAGTCGGCACCCATGTACTTGAAGTGCGGGCGCACGTTCAGGCTCACGCGGTACCAGCCCGGCTCGCCTTCGACATCGCTGACGGCGATGGCGGCAGCACGCAGCGGGCGACGGCCACGCACTTCGGCGCTCGGGTTTTCCTGGTCGGCCACGTACTGGCGGATCCACTTGTTCAGCTCGGCTTCAAGGTCGGTGCGCTCTTTCCACGAACCCAGTTGCTCGCGCTGCAGCACCTTCAGGTAGTGGGCCAGGCGGTTGATGATCATCATGTACGGCAGCTGGGTACCGAGCTTGTAGTTCAGCTCGGCGTTCTTGCCTTCTTCACTGATGCCGAAGAACTTGGGCTTTTGCACCGAGTTGGCCGAGAAGAACGCGGCGTTGTCGCTGCCTTTGCGCATGGTCAGGGAAATGAAGCCTTCCTCGGCCAGTTCGTACTCGCGGCGGTCCGATACCAGCACTTCGGTCGGGATCTTGGTCTCGATCTCGCCCATGCTCTGGAAGTGGTGCAGCGGCAGGTCCTCGACCGCGCCACCGCTCTGCGGGCCGATGATGTTCGGGCACCAACGGAACTTGGCAAAGCTGTCGGTAAGGCGGGTGGCGAAGGCGTAGGCAGTGTTGCCCCACAGGTAGTGCTCGTGGCTGTTGGCAACCACTTCCTTGTACACGAAGGTCTTCACCGGGTTGTCTTCCGGGTCGTACGGGTTGCGCAGCAGGAAGCGCGGCACGGTCAGGCCCATGTAGCGCGAGTCTTCGGACTGGCGGAAGCTCTGCCACTTGGCGAACTGCGGGCCTTCGAAGTGGTCCTTGAGGTCTTTCAGGTCCGGCAGGCCGGTGAAGGCTTCGAGGCCGAAGAATTTCGGGCCGGCAGCGGCGATGAACGGCGCGTGGGACATGCACGAAACGCTGGAGACGTACTGCATGAGCTTGACGTCAGGGGCGTTGGGCGACATGAAGTAGTTGGCGATGATGGCGCCTACCGGCTGGCCACCGAACTGGCCGTATTCTGCGGTGTAGACGTGCTTGTACAGGCCGGCCTGCATCACTTCCGGGGAGTCTTCGAAGTCGTCCAGCAGGTCTTGCTTGGAGGCGTTGAGGATCTCGACCTTGATGTTTTCGCGGAAGTCGGTGCGGTCCACCAGCAGCTTCAGGCCGCGCCACGAGGCTTCCAGCGACTGGAACTCGGGGTTGTGGAGAATTTCGTCCATCTGCCGGCTGAGCTTGGCGTCGATTTCGGAGATCATCCGGTCGACCATGGCCTTCTTGACCGGCTCGCCCTGGTTTTGCGGCTTGAGCAGTTCTTCGATGAAAGCCGACACGCCGCGCTTGGCGATGCCATAGGCTTCGTCTTCAGGGGTGAGGCTGGTTTCGGCGATGATCTGGTCGAGGATGCCGAAGTCGGCGAGGTCCTGGGTTTCTTGCTGTGCTGCGGTGCTCATGGGGTGGCGTCCTTATGGGGTCCGGGCTCAAGCGTCCTGTTGCGGGGTGGCATCCATGCCCAGCTCGCCGAGCACACGATTGCGCGCTTCGTCGTCAGCCAGGACGCCTTCGATGGCCTTGCGGAAGGCCGGTGCGTTGCCCAGCGGGCCCTTGAGCGCCACCAGTGCCTCACGCAGCTCCATCAGCTTTTTCAGCTCCGGGATCTGCTCGACCAGGTTGGCCGGGTTGAAGTCCTTCATGGCGCCGACCTTGATCTTCACCGCCAGCTCTTCGCCTTCGGCGACATCGTCCTGCAGGCGGTTAGGCACGCTGAGGGTGAGGCTCAGGCTCTGCTTGGCCAGTACGTCATCGAAGTTGTTCTTGTCGATGCTGATCGGCTTGCGGTCTTCGATCTTGCGATCGTCGAGACGCTGGGTGAAATCGCCGAGCACCATCAGTTTGAGCGGCAGCTCGATTTCTTCCTGGGCATCGCCCAGGGCCGGTTTGAAGGTGACGTTGATGCGTTCCTTGGGTGCTACCGAGCCTTCTTTGGCCATCGGTCTTCTCCTTTGCGGTTACGGCCCGAGGGCCTAATCGAGCACCACCTCGAGATCGAGGTGGCACAACCTGCGGTAAACCTCGTCCTTGCGCTCGCGCACCTCATGGTTCTGCGGCAGCAGTTCGCAGCTGCTGTGCAGCAGCTGCAGCACCTGCAGGGCCAGCGCCGGTTCCCAGGCATCCAGCCCTGAGTCGTGCAGCTGGCGGTCGAGGGATTCGAGCTGGGTACGGGCCAGCTCGTACTTCTTGGCGTGGTGGCAAAGCCGCGCCAGGGTGAATTGCCAGAAAAACCGTTCGCGCCCGCCCTGGGCGGCCTGCATGGCTTGCTTGAGTTGCTGCACGGCAGCCTTCAGGCCGTCCTTGCGCAGCACTGGTTGGGCCGCCTCCAGGGCTTGCTCCCAGGCCGGCAGGCGCTCTTGCTCGCTGGGCTCGGGCGGGCGCACCGCGGCCGGGGCCTGCAGGTGCGGCAGCACGGTGGCGCTGATCCAGGCCAGGGTGGCGGGGCCGGCGAACGGCTGGCCGTCGTGAAAGCGCAGGCCGGTGATGCCCGGCAGGCGCTGCAGGAACAACGCAAAAGTCATCTCTACCTCGCGCAGGGCGGCGTCGCTGCCCAGGGCCTGCAGGCATTCCCAGGCCAGGTGCTGGCCATCGAACCAGAATGGCGAACGGGCCAGGCTGGCTTCGACGTCCACCAGCAGGTCGGCGTACTTGCCGGCCTCGAAACGCTGGCGGTAATCACTGAGCTTGTCGGCAGGCAGGCCGCGCAGCGCGGTCACCTGCTCGGCATTGCGGTCGGGCAGGCCTTCGATCGGCAGCCAGGCCAGGGTGCGGTTCAGGCGCAGGGCGCGCAGGTCGCTGGCTTTTTGCTTGAGCCACCAGGCGGCCAGCGGCCGGCCGCCGTCCTGCAGGCCACGCAGGGCCTTGTGGGCGTCTTTTTCGTTGTCGATGGCAGCGCCGGGGGTGAGCAACTGGGTGGCGGCCTGCTTGACCTGGGCCACCACCGCACCGACGCTGCCGGGCTCGGGCTGGCCTTCGCCGCCGCGCTGGACCTTCTGCGCCAGGCGCCGGCGCATCGGCAGCAGCAAGGGCGCGGCATCGCCCAGGTGGGCGCCGAGGGTTTCGTCCAGTGCTTCGAGGTGCTCGACCATGGCCCTGAACAGCGGCAACTGGTCCTTCACCGGCACATCGTCGCTGAGCACCAGCTCCAGGCGCGGCATCAGCCAGGCGAAGGCGCCGCTGCGGGTGCGCACCTTGAGCGGGTGCACTTCGGCCCAGTGCTGCTGGCACAGGTGGCGCAGCATGCCCAGGCCGGCCAGCAGGCCGACGAAGGATTCACGCTGGTGCAGGGCCCAGATCAGCCAGACGCAGATACGCAGGTCGCGGGTTTGGTCGCGCAGCAGTGCCTCGCAACCTTCAACCACTTTGGCCCAGTCGATGCGCCCGGCATCGTGCATCGCCAGGCCCTTGTTGAGCTCTTCTTCCAGCGCCTCGAACTCACTGGAAAAACGCACGTCTTCACCGGCGAATGCAGCGCCGGGCACAGGCGTTTTCACCAGCTCGAGATAATGTGCGCACAACTTGCTTGAATAGGTCATCCGTGGCTTCTGTAAACAATTACCGGGCGCGTTGCGATCAACTTCCATAACGCGGTGGTAATGAATGCCGTACACCGTTTTTTCCTTGGCAGTACTGGCACCCGGGGGGTTAGGCGGTTGGATCCTAAATGGCGTTTTAAGCAGATGCAAGCACACTGATATCACTGATTTTTTTACATTTTGCCCTTGTAAGGCGATTTTCGGCAGATGCGGATTGCGCCGAAAATAAAGCGAAATACCCCGCAAAATGCCTGATTTAGAGAGGTTGAAACGAGAAATGCATCACACAAATGATGCTGGACTTTCGGAAATTTCCCACGAGCACCTCTCCATGCGCCCTACGGGCCGTAGGGGTTTCCCCTACATCAAATGGAGACTTCCCTGATACAAAAAACACCCTTTTGAAAGTTTTAAAAGTAACCGAGCAAGCCTTCGCGGCAGCAGGCGACTGGAAAAGCGCAAAAAGCAGCACTGCGCAAAAAGTTGCGCAGTCGGCCGGGCCAAAGTGTGCGGCAAATGAGGCTCAAGGGCAGAGCCGACAAGGGCTGGAGTACAAGTGCGCAACTTTTTGCGCACTACTGCGCAAAAAGTTGCGCAACTTCATACTGTTTTTGCCGCAGCAGTGAACTTCCAGCACAACAAAAAGCCCGCAACCCCTTGAATTTGCTGGGCGCGAGGTTTTCTGGCACGCAAATTGGAATGCACTTGGGCAACCGGGCCAGAAGTTCCCGGCCAACCGATACCCATTCCGCAAGGAGAGCTGCAATGCCAACACCCGCGTACCTGACCCTGCAGGGCACCAAACAAGGCCTGATCACCGCCGGCACCTTCACCGAAGATTCGGTCGGCAACATCTTCCAGGAAGGCCACGAGGACGAAATTCTCGTTCAAGCCTTCGACCACCAGGTGATCATCCCGCGTGACCCGCAGTCCGGTCAGCCAACCGGCCAGCGCGTACACAAGCCGCTGAAAATCACCAAGGTGTTCGACAAGTCCTCGCCGCTGATCTTCACCGCCCTGACCAGCGGTGAGCGCCTGACCGAGTGCACCCTGAAGTGGTTCCGCACCTCGGCTTCCGGCACCCAGGAGCACTACTACACCATCAAGCTCGAAGACGCGATCATCGTCGACGTGCAGTCCAACATGGCTAACTGCCAGGACCCGAACATGGCGCACTTCACTCACCTCGAAGACGTCTACTTCACCTACCGCAAAATCACCTGGACCCACGAAGTCTCCGGCACTTCCGGCTCCGACGACTGGCGTGCCCCGGTCTCGGCCTAAGCACCCGTGACCCCGCCGGCGGCCCTTCGGGGCCGTCGGCGCTTGCCGCGCAATACCCACCTGCACCTCGGCCCCGCCGAGCCCAGGGCCTTGCCAGCAGGCATGCCCGCCCCCGCGCCACCGCCACCTTGACCAGGAGGACACTGGATGTTCACGCCGGCCAACCAGCCATCGTTCACCCTCGCCATCCAGGGCGCCAACAGCGACCTGCGGGTACTGGCCTTCACCGGCTTCGAGGCGCTCAACCAGCCCTACGCCTTCGACCTGCAGCTGATCAGCGAATACCCCGCGCTCGACCTTACCGAGCTGCTGCACAAGCCCGCCTTCTTCAGCTTCACCCCCGAAGGCCAGGGTATCCACGGCATCATCGACCGCATCGCCCAGGGCGATTCGGGCAAGCGCTTCACCCGCTACGAAATCACCCTGCGCCCGCGCCTGGCGCGCCTGGCCCACCGGGTGAACCAGCGCATCTTCCAGGACCTCACGGTCCCCGAAATCATCACCCAGGTGCTCAAGGACCACGGCATCCTCGCCGACGCCCACCACTTCCACCTGGGTTACCAGTACCCGCCGCGCAACTACTGCGTGCAGTACGACGAGTCCGACCTGCACTTCATCCAGCGCCTGTGCGAGGAAGAGGGCCTGAGCTACCACTTCCAGCACAGCAGCCGCGACCACCGCCTGGTATTCGGCGACGACCAGACCGTGTTCCCCAAGCTGGCCGCCGTGACCTACCAGCAAGACAGCGGCCAGGTGGCCGACGACCCGGTAATCAAGCAACTGGCCGTGCGTGTGGAAACCCGCACCACCCGCGCCACCCGCCGCGACTACGACTTCAAGAACCCGCGCCTGCTGCTGGAAAGCGACCACAGCACCGAGCGCGCCCCGGACCTTGAAGACTACGACTACCCCGGGCGCTTCACCGACCGCGAGCGCGGCAAGCTGCTGGCCACCCGCGCGGTACAGCGCCACCGCGCCGACTATCGCCTGGCCGAAGGCCGCGGCGACGTGGCGCGGCTGGTGAGCGGGCACTTTCTGCCCCTGGCCGGCCACGGCCGCGACGAGTGGAACGACCTGTGGCTGCTGACCAGCATCCGCCACGAGGGCAAGCAGCCCCAGGTGCTGGAAGAAGCCCTGCCCAGCGCCACCACCGCGCACAAGGACGACTTCCATCAGGGCTACCGCAACAGCTTCACCGCCACCCCTTGGGACCAACCCTTCCGCCCTGCCCTGCGCCACGACAAGCAGCGCATCCGCGGCAGCCAGCGCGCCCTGGTCACCGGCCCTGCCGGCGAAGAGATCCACTGCGACAGCCACGGCCGGGTCAAGGTGCAGTTCTTCTGGGACCGCGAAGGCGCCGGCGACGACCAGACCAGCTGCTGGCTGCGGGTGTCTTCGGCCTGGGCCGGCGCGCGCTACGGCGGCGTGGCCATTCCGCGCATCGGCATGGAAGTGCTGGTGGGCTTTCTGGAGGGCGACCCCGACCAACCGCTGGTCACCGGCTGCCTGTACCACCGCGAGAACGCGGTGCCCTACCCGCTGCCGGCAAACAAGACCCGCAGCGTGTTCAAGACCCTCAGCAGCCCCGGCGGCAAGGGCTTCAACGAGCTGCGCATCGAGGACAAAAAAGGCCAGGAGCAGATTTTCATCAACGCCCAGCGCGACTGGGAGCAGCGCATCCTGCATGACCAGAAGATCCGCGTGGGCCGCCAGCGCCACGACACCGTCGAGGCCGACAGCCACACCGAATTCAAGGCCGAGGAACACACCACCGTCGACCTCGACCGCAAGGCCGAATGCCGCGCCGACGACCACCTGAGCATCGCCGTCAGCCAGCACCTGAAAATCGCCACCGGCCAGTTCATCGAGGCCGGCACCGAGATTCACCTGGGCAGCGGGCAGAAGATCGTGATGGAGGCCGGCGCGGCGCTGACGCTCAAGGCCGGCGGCAGCTGGGTGCAGATCGACGGCGGCGGCGTGGCCATGAGCGGCGCCGCCATCAAGCTGAACCAGGGCGGCGCACCGGGCGTGGGTACCGCGGTGGCGGCGCTGCTGCCGGGGCTGTTGCGCCAGGCAGTGAACGCCGTGGCCGGCGCCGTGCTGACCCCGGCGCAGATCAACACCCTCAAGCGCAGCGCGCCGTTCTGCGAAGAATGCGAGAAGTGCAAGGGGGGCGCCTGTGCCATCTGAGCCCCTGAGCCCTATGGACTGGCTGCAACAGCAGCCACTGGCCGAAGGCGAATACCTGTACGCGGTGATGGGCAGCGCCAGTGACGCCGAGCCCATGGCCAACTACTACCGCAAGGCCAGCCCCGAGGCGCCGATTCCACTGTGGGGCGGCACGCCCTACGCCGGCTGGCGCGAGCTGATGCCCTATCTCGACCGCCTGCCTGCAGACAGCCCGATGCTCGACTGGGTCGCCGCCACCGATGCCTGCGACTGGGGCTGGCTGGCGGTATCCCGGGCGCAACCGGCCGAGGTGGCCGAGCACCTGCGCGGCCTCACCCAGGTGCTGATGCCCGATGGCACCGGGGTGTTCTTCCGCTTCTGGGACGGCCAGCACCTGCTGCCGATTCTCGACTGGCTGGGCGAGCGCAGCGGCGAACTGTTGCCGGTGTTCATCCGCTACTGGGTCAATGGCCAGCCCCGCGACGGGCATGCCCTGCCCCACCAGGGGCCGCAGCCCTACCCGTGGTGGGAGGTGCCCCAGGCGCTGCTCGATCACCTGACCCAGCAAGACCCGTCCACCCTGATCGACAACCTGCTGCAAACCCTGCGCGAAGACCACGCCGACCTGTACTTCGCCCAGCCCGAGGCCAACCTGCGCCTGAAAGTTGCGCAATTCGTCCGCTATCACGCCGAGCCCATGGACAGCCTCGGTGAACGCGTCGTCGACCACCTGATACAGGAAGTAGCACCTTGATCTCCTACATCATCGGCAAGTTCCTGGCCGAGGCCATTTCGGCCGAGACCCCGGACGCCCCACGCATCATCGCCGACTTCAGGCAAAACAGCCTGACCGACTACCAGGAATGGGCCGACAGCTGGACCCTAGGCTGGGCGCTGGACACCCAGCAGAAGTTCGAGGTCGGCGACGAGGTGCTGACGGTCAAGGACAAGGACGACACAAAGGTCCAGGGCTACGCCACCTGCCAGAAGAACGGCGTAATGACCCTGCTGCACAGCTTCGAGACGGTCAATTTCGTGCCGATCGGCAACACCCCTTTCGAAGCTCGCGAAGTGCTGGCCAAGGGCAAACTGGGCGAGGCAATCCGCGGTGCGCTGGATGAAAACGGCTTGGGCACAGTGACGGGCTGCGAACCGAACAAGCCGTACCAGATCACCTTCTTCCCCGATGTGGGCGAAAACGAAATTCGCGCGCTGCACGCCTCCTACGGCGGGGTGCTCGACAAGCTGCAGGGCTGGCTGACCCAGGAGTGGTCCAGCAGCATCGAACCTCAGTGGAAAGCCTACGTGCAGAAGGATACCCCCGACCGCCTGCTCGAGATCGGCGAGGCGTTCGCCAGCGGCGCGTGGGAGGTGCTGAAGTCGCTATGGGACGACATCAAGAGCGTCTTCGACATGCTGCTCAATGCCCGCGAGTACGCCGGCAAGATCGTCGATTACATCAGCAAGGCCGATTTCGACGAGCTCAAGAAGAAGGCCAAGAAGGCGCTGCACGACGGCCTGATGCTGCTCAGCGACGAGCCGCTGATGTACCTGTATGCCATGGCGGTGATCACCTGGGTGCAACTGCAACCGCCCCCCGTGATCGCCGAACTGGCGGGCGGGGCCATGATGCGGATCGTACTGGACGTGATCATCGGCATGGTGCTGACCGGCGGCGTCGGTATTGCCGTGCGCCTCGGCACCAAGACGGTCAGCGCAGTGCGCAGCGAGCTGACCGCCCGGCGTGTGACCAAGGCCTTCCAGGACCTGATCGATCTGGAGACCCAGCTGGCTGAGCATGCCAACAAGGTCAAGCCGCTGGCAGCCCATGGGCAGGTGATGGTCAACAGCTCGAAGAAGGCCGACGTGCAGATCGACAGCCCTTTACAGCACATCGACCTTAACAAGCCGGACACCATCGTGCTGACCCGCGGGCCGGACAAGAAAGTGACCGTTACCCAGGGCGAAAAAACACCGGACGCCCCCAAGCAGTCAACAACACCGGACGACAAGCCGGCAGCGTCCGAATCAGAAACCGTAAAAAAGAAGTGCCCGGTATCGATGGTCACCGGCGAAGAGCTTCTGACCCTCACCGACACCGAACTCGACGGCCTGCTGCCCTTCGAATGGACCCGCCTGTACCGCACCTCGGCCGTGGAGCACGAGTGCGGCCTGGGCCCCGGCTGGAGCCACGCCCTGGCCCAGCGCGTGACCATCGAAGGCGACGCGGTGATCTGGCTGGACCACGAAAACCGCCGCACCGAGTTCCCGCTGCCCTCGGTGCAGCGCCCGGCCATCAGCAACAGCCTGTCCAAGGCCGCCATCTACCTGGGCGAAGGCGCCAACGAGCTGATCCTGACCCAGGCCGGCAACCAGCCGCGCTTCTACCACTTCCGCCATGACGGCCGGGTGGCCGCGCTGTTTGCCATCAGCGATCGCTACGACAACCGCCTGCACGTGCAACGCGATGTGCTCGGCCGCATCGCCCGCCTGCACAACGGCGCCGGCCGCGCCCTGCAACTGCGCTACGACCGCACGGTAATCGTTGCCGTCGACTACCAGACCCGCGTGCTCGATGCGCCCAACCAGAACACCTGGCACACCGAGCAAACCGTCGCCACTTACCGCTACGACGCCCACAACCGGCTGATCGAAGCCAGCAACGCCGCCGGCGAAAGCGAGCACTACCGCTACGACAGCGAACACGTGATCCAGAGCCGCCAGCTGGCCGGTGGCGCGCAGTTCTTCTGGGAATGGGAAGGCACCGGCAAGTCAGCCCGCTGCATCCACCACTGGGCTAACTTCGCTCAGATGGAAACCTGGTTCGACTGGAGCGACGACGGCAGCGTCACCATGCGCAACGCCGACGGCAGTGAAGAAGTCTACGTTCACGACGAGAACGCACGGCTGGTCAAACAGGTCGACCCCGACGGCGCCACCCACGAGAAGGCCTACGACGAACAAGGCCGGCTGATCGCCGAAAAGGACCCGCTGGGCGCCGTTACCGAGTACCAGTACGAAGACGGCCGCCTCAGTGCGGTGATACCGCCTGAAGACGAGCCGGTGCTTTACGAGTACGACTACCACGGCCACGTCAGCGCCGTGGAGCGCGGCAAGGCACGCTGGGAATACCGCCGCAACGCCCAGGGCGACATCACTGCGCAAACCGACCCCAGCGGCGTACGCACCGACTACCGCTACGACGAGCATGGCCGCCTGCTGGAGATCCACCACCCCGACGGCAGCCTGCACCGCCTGGGCTGGAACAGCCTCGGCCAGCTGATCGACGAACAACTGCCCGACGGCGGCCAGCGCCGCTACCGCTACGACGCCCTCGGCCGGCAGATCACCCGCCAGGACGAAACCGGCGCCCTCACCCACTACCAGTGGACCGCAACAGGCCGCCTGGCGCAGATCACCCTGCCCGGCGGCGGCACCCGCGCCTACCGCTACAACGCCTACGGCAAGGTCACCGAGGAGCGCGACGAACTCGGCCGCATCACCCGCTACGAGTACGCCGAGCACCTGCACCTGGTCAGCCGGCGCATCAACCCCGACGGCAGCGAGCTCAACTACCGCTACGACAACACCCGCCTGCTGCTGACCCAGATCGACAACGAGCGCGGCGAGCAGTATCGCCTCGACTACCACCCCAACGGCCTGATCAGCCAGGAAACCGGCTTCGACGGCAAGCGCACCGCGTATGTCTACGACCTCAACGGCCAGCTGATCGAAAAGACCGAGTTCGGCGAGGACGACACCCCGCTCAAGACCGAATACCAACGCGACAGCGCCGGCCGCCTGCTGGTCAAGACCCTGCCCGACGGCAACACCGTGCACTACAGCCACGACAGCCTCGGCCGCCTGGTCAGCGTCGACGACGGCCACTGGCCGCTGGCCTACGAGTACGACCTCAACGACCGCCTGGTCACCGAGCACCAAGGCCGCGCCACCCTGCGCTACCGCTACGACGCCCTCGGCCAGCTCAGCCACGCCCGCCTGCCCGACGGCAACCGCCTGGACTACCACTACCTGCCCGGCGGCAACCTGGGCAGCATCGACCTGAACGGCCAGCCGCTGACCCGTCACCAGTTCCAGGCCGGGCGCGAGCTGGCGCGGCAGCAGGGGCAACTGGTCAGCCAGTATCAGTACGACGAGCAAGGCCGACTGGTGCTGCACCGCGTAACCCAGCGCCAGGACAAGAAGTGGCTGCTGACCCGCGGATACGGGTACGACGCCAACGGCAACCTGGCCAGCATCGACGACAGCCGCAAGGGCCTGCGCGAGTACCGCTACGACCCGCTCGACCGCTTGGTGGCGGTGCGTGGCGATATCGGCGAGAGCTTCCAGCATGACCCCGCCGGCAACCTGCTCGCCCAGACCGCGCAGCTCGATCCGAAATTGGTCAACGTGCAGGGCAACCGCCTGCTGATGCAGGGCGATGCGCATTTCGACTACGACGTGTTCGGCAATCTGGTGCGCGAGCGACGCGGGGCCGGGCAGAAGTTGGTGACCGAGTATCGGTATGACTGCCAGCACCGGTTGAGCGAGGTTTTGCTACCCAACGGGCAAACGGCCAAGTACCGGTACGACGCGTTTGGGCGGCGTATCGAGAAGGATGTGGCCGGGGCGCTGACCGAGTTCTTCTGGCAAGGGGAACGGTTGATCGGCGAATGGTCGCCGGGGCGCAGCCGCAGCTACGTGTATGAGCCGGGGAGCTTCCGGCCGTTGGTGATGGTGGATGGCGACGGGCCGGAGAACGCCCGCCCCTACTACTACCAGCTCGATCACCTGGGTACGCCGCAGGAGCTGACTTCGGCGCAAGGCGGGATCTGCTGGTCGGCGCGGTATAAAGCCTACGGAAACGTCGCCAAGCTCGATATCGAAGAGATCGACAACCCGCTGCGGTTCCAAGGGCAGTACTTCGATGCGGAAACGGGGCTGCATTACAACCGGCATCGCTACTACAATCCCGGCACCGGGCGGTACCTGACGGCGGACCCGATCAAGCTGGCGGGGGGGTTGAACAGCTATCGGTATGTGCCTAACCCTACGGGGTGGGTGGATCCGTTGGGGCTAAGTGGTAGCTGCCCAGGTACGGATTGTTCGAACACTGGTGCGGAATCACCCGACTCAAATGCTAAAGTTGAAAAAAACGAGGCAAGCCCACCCGAAACCGATAAGGTATACACAGGTAGTCTTCCAGAAGCTCTACAGAAAAAAATACTATATGGCGCGAGAAATCCTAGCTCGAATAAACCGGTTGGAGGACACTCCGCAAAGGTATTGACATCTCCAGAGCACCAAATGGATGTAGTCAAAGTTAACCCTGACGGCACAATACAGGTACAGAATGTCAAGATTATGTTGACGCGCAAGGATGGCACCTATGACTGGTCCGCACAAAAATCCCCCAACATACACACGCTCGCTCCAGAGTCATGGAGCGACGCAAAGATCTTACGTGTGACAGATGAAGTGTCCGCAGAACCTGGCGTAGTGATGAGAGAGACACCTGACTCCGTGACAACTTTGCATACGAAAACAGTAGACGGCGTTCAGTGGCAAGTTGTGAAAGAAAATGGAACCGTCACTTCTTCTTTCCCGTCGGGTGACAAGCCAATGAAAGCAGATTAATAGGAGCAAAGCTTAATGGACGAAAAGATCATCAAAGAGTTTCTTCGCTGGATTGGTGAGACCGAATGCTCTGGATGGAATGAATACTATTCAGAGCAGGTCGCCAAAGGAATTCTTCCAAAATTCTCCAGCGCCGAATGGGAATGGCTAGAGCAACATATAAAAACCAAACCAGATTACTGGATCCAACGCTGTGTAGCCGCACTAGGAGACTCGAGAATTCCTCAAGGGATACCGATACTAAAAAACCAGCTCTCATCAAATAATTTCGACACTCAAATAATGGCCGCCAGCGAACTTGACTGGCTCGAGGCACCAATAGAAAGAGAATACTCACCAACCATTGAAAGCATACTTTTCCGCATACCACACGAAGATCACCACCTATACCCAGAAATAATAAATCTACTCAAAAAATCCAATTTGAGTAAAGGTTAGGAACGAGACTCAACCGCTACCAAATACGATGGAATTTCCGCGAAGGTGGCCCTATGGAACTTCAGACGAGGAGCCCCACGACCACACCAGCGCCGTGAGCGCGACAAGGCGCGTGGAACTACCTTTCAACTCCAAGGGCGACATCACTGCGTAGACAGCCCTCAACAGCACGCGCACCGGCTACTGCCACGACAGCCTCGGCCGCCTGGTCAGCGTCGACGACGGCCACTGGCCGCTGGCCTACGAGTACGACCTCAACGACCGCCTGGTCACCGAGCACCAGGGCCGTGCCACCCTGCGCTACCGCTACGACGCCCTCGGCCAGCTAAGCCACGCCCGCCTGCCTGATGGCAACCGCCTGGACTATCACTACAAGCCCGGCGGTGATCTGGACAGCATCGACCTCAACGGCCAGCCGTTGACCCGTCACCAGTTCCAGGCCGGACGCGAGCTGGCGCGGCAGCAGGGGCAACTGGTCAGCCAGTATCAGTACGACGAGCAAGGCCGACTGGTGCTGCACCGCGTAACCCAGCGCCAGGACAAGAAGTGGCTGCTGACCCGCGGTTACGGGTACGACGCCAACGGCAACCTGGCCAGCATCGACGACAGCCGCAAGGGCCTGCGCGAGTACCGCTACGATCCGCTCGACCGCTTGGTGGCGGTGCGTGGCGATATCGGCGAGAGCTTCCAGCACGACCCCGCCGGCAACCTGCTCGCGCAGACGGCGCAGCTCGATCCAAAGCTGGTCAACGTGCAGGGCAACCGCCTGCTGATGCAGGGCGATGCGCATTTCGACTACGACGTGTTCGGCAACCTGGTGCGTGAGCGACGCGGGGCCGGGCAGAAGCTGGTGACCGAGTATCGGTATGACTGCCAGCACCGGTTGAGCGAGGTTTTGCTACCCAACGGGCAAACGGCCAAGTACCGGTACGACGCGTTTGGGCGGCGTATCGAGAAGGATGTGGCCGGGGCGCTGACCGAGTTCTTCTGGCAAGGGGAACGGTTGATCGGCGAATGGTCGCCGGGGTGCAGCCGCAGCTACGTGTATGAGCCGGGGAGCTTCCGGCCGTTGGTGATGGTGGATGGTGACGGGCCAGAGAATGCCCGTCCCTACTACTTCCAGCTCGACCATTTGGGCACACCGCAGGAGCTAACCTCCGCGCAAGGCGGGATCTGCTGGTCGGCGCGCTATAAGGCGTATGGCAACGTCGCCCGGCTCGATATCGAAGAGATCGACAACCCGTTGCGGTTCCAGGGGCAGTACTTCGATGCGGAAACGGGGCTGCATTACAACCGGCATCGCTACTACAATCCCGGCACCGGGCGGTATCTGACGGCGGACCCGATCAAGCTGGCGGGGGGGGTGAACAGCTATCGGTATGTGCCTAACCCTACGGGATGGGTGGATCCGTTGGGGCTTGAAGTAGTTTCATGTGACGACCCCGACAGCAAAAAAAATGTAACCAATAGTGATACCGCTAGCACGGGAGAGCCAACACCCCCAAGCTCCACAGGTTATGGCCCCAATGATCCGCCGGTAAGGATTCAAGGTGAATGGTCCATTAATGATATGAAACAGGCATTACTAGGATATTCACCGAGAGGTTTGGGCAGTCCGGACCTCCACCATGCTGATCAAATGCCTGGCTCAGCAATTCATGAAATTCTTCCTGAGGAGCACCGAGGAAACAAAGCACTTCATCAAAACAAGTACAACCAAGGCGTTACCGCTCAAATGAGAGATCAAGATCGAAAACTACACTGGTGGTATCGCGCAAGAGAACAGGGCGCAGACCAAATCCTCCCAAATTGGATATACAACAATTAAGGTTTAACAAATGAATTTTGAAGAATTCTCAAAACTTGCCAACGAAAAAATTCAAAAAAATCCTATATGGTTCCAACTGGAGCGCGATGCCCCTTCTAACGACGAGGAAGTAATTCGGGTAGAAAGCAACCTTGGCATTCAGCTGCCGGACGAGTACAAACAGTTCGTAAAAACCTACGGCGGAGGATATTTCGCTTTCAGCATAGTCTACTCACCAAACCCTAACAGCGACTTCCCCTTAGAAAAAATAAACACCGACAATACGTTCGACACATACATTCTCTTCTCAGAAAATGGTTCAGGCGATTATTACGGATTCCCTGTATCCGACAAAAAATGTAGCAGCTCGATATTTTTTTGGGACCATGAATCTGGACAATGGAACGGCACAGAATATTTGAACTTCTACTGCTTTTTAGCTGACAAAGCGCTCAGCAGTGAATAATCATCCACCTTCTTCATAATGAGTAGCAGCGGAGAACAGGAAATTTCTGAGCACGGCGAGATCAACGTTCAAGCAGGAAGGAAGAAACCGGAGCACAGTGCAGAACTATCCGTACAAGATCGCCGTCCACCCAGATATTAAAGAGGCCGAAACCCAACGCCCCCAAGCAGGCGAAAAACCCCGACGACAAACCCACCGACGCCTGCAGCGCCACCTGCGTCAACGGCTGCCCGGTATCGATGGTCACTGGCGAAGAGCTGCTGACCCTGACCGACACCGAGCTCGACGGCCTGCTGCCCTTCGAATGGACCCGCCTGTACCGCACCTCGGCCGTGGAGCACGAGTGCGGCCTGGGCCCCGGCTGGAGCCACGCCCTGGCCCAGCGCGTGACCATCGAAGACGACGCGGTGATCTGGCTGGACCACGAAAACCGCCGCACCGAGTTCCCGCTGCCGTCGGTGCAGCGCCCGGCCATCAGCAACAGCCTGTCCAAGGCCGCCATCTACCTGGGCGAAGGCGCCAACGAGCTGATCCTGACCCAGGCCGGCAACCAGCCGCGCTTCTACCACTTCCGTCATGACGGCCGGGTGGCCGCGCTGTTTGCCATCAGCGACCGCTACGACAACCGCCTGCACGTGCAACGCGACGTGCTTGGCCGCATCGCCCGCCTGCACAACGGCGCCGGCCGTGCCCTGCAGCTGCGTTACGACCGCACGGTAATCGTTGCCGTCGACTACCAGACCCGCGTGCTCGACGCGCCCAACCAGAACACCTGGCACACCGAGCAAACCGTCGCCAGCTACCGCTACGACAGCCACAACCGGCTGATCGAGGCCAGCAACGCCGCCGGCGAAAGCGAGCACTACCGCTACGACAGCGAACACGTGATCCAGAGCCGCCAGTTGGCCGGCGGCGCGCAGTTCTTCTGGGAGTGGGAAGGCGCCGGCAAGTCGGCGCGTTGCGTGCGCCACTGGGCCAACTTCGCCCAGATGGACACCACCTACAGCTGGGGCGACGACGGCAGCGTCACCGTGCGCAACGCCGACGGCAGTGAAGAAGTCTACGTTCACGACGAGAACGCACGGCTGGTCAAGCAGGTCGACCCCGACGGCGCCACCCACGAAAAGGCCTACGACGAACAAGGCCGGCTGATCGCCGAAAAGGACCCGCTTGGCGCCGTTACCGAGTACCAGTACGAAGACGGCCGCCTGCGCGCAGTCATCCCCGCCGAAGACGCGCCGGTATTCTACGAGTATGACTACCACGGCCACGTCAGCAGCGTGGAGCGCGGCAAGGCACGCTGGGAATACCGCCGCAACGCCCAGGGCGACATCACTGCGCAAACCGACCCCAGCGGCGTACGCACCGACTACCGCTACGACGAGCATGGCCGCCTGCTGGAGATCCACCACCCCGACGGCAGCCTGCACCGCCTGGGCTGGAACAGCCTCGGCCAGCTGATCGACGAACAACTGCCCGACGGCGGCCAGCGCCGCTACCGCTACGACGCCCTCGGCCGGCAGATCACCCGCCAGGACGAAACCGGCGCCCTCACCCACTACCAGTGGACCGCAACAGGCCGCCTGGCGCAGATCACCCTGCCCGGCGGCGGCACCCGCGCCTACCGCTACAACGCCTACGGCAAGGTCACCGAGGAGCGCGACGAACTCGGCCGCATCACCCGCTACGAGTACGCCGAGCACCTGCACCTGGTCAGCCGGCGCATCAACCCCGACGGCAGCGAGCTCAACTACCGCTACGACAACACCCGCCTGCTGCTGACCCAGATCGACAACGAGCGCGGCGAGCAGTACCGCCTCGACTACCACCCCAACGGCCTGATCAGCCAGGAAACCGGCTTCGACGGCAAGCGCACCGCGTATGTCTACGACCTCAACGGCCAGCTGATCGAGAAGACCGAGTTCGGCGAGGACGACACCCCGCTCAAGACCGAGTACCAGCGCGACAGCGCCGGCCGCCTGCTGGTCAAGACCCTGCCCGACGGCAATGCGGTGCACTACACCCACGACAGCCTCGGCCGCCTGGTCAGCGTCGACGACGGCCACTGGCCGCTGGCTTACGAGTACGACCTCAACGACCGCCTGGTCACCGAGCACCAGGGCCGTGCCACCCTGCGCTACCGCTACAACGCCCTCGGCCAACTCAGCCACGCCCGCCTGCCCGACGGCAACCGCCTGGACTACCACTACAAGCCCGGCGGCGACCTGAGCAGCATCGACCTCAACGGCCAGCCGCTGACCCGTCACCAGTTCCAGGCCGGGCGCGAGCTGGCCCGCCAGCAAGGGCAACTGGTCAGCCAGTACCAGTACGACGAGCAAGGCCGACTGGTGCAGCACCGCGTAACCCAGCGCCAGGACAAGAAGTGGCTGCTGACCCGCGGCTACGGGTACGACGCCAACGGCAACCTGGCCAGCATCGACGACAGCCGCAAGGGCCTGCGCGAGTACCGCTACGACCCGCTCGACCGCTTGGTGGCGGTGCGTGGCGATATCGGCGAGAGCTTCCAGCACGACCCCGCCGGCAACCTGCTGGCCCAGACCGCGCAGCTCGATCCAAAGCTGGTCAACGTGCAGGGCAACCGCCTGCTGATGCAGGGCGATGCGCATTTCGACTACGACGTGTTCGGCAACCTGGTGCGCGAGCGACGCGGGGCTGGGCAGAAGTTGGTGACCGAGTACCGGTATGACTGCCAGCATCGGTTGAGTGAGGTTTTGCTGCCTAACGGACAAACGGCCAAGTACCGGTATGACGCGTTCGGGCGGCGTATCGAGAAGGATGTGGCCGGGGCGCTGACCGAGTTCTTCTGGCAAGGGGAACGGTTGATCGGCGAATGGTCGCCGGGGCGCAGTCGCAGCTACGTGTATGAGCCGGGGAGCTTCCGGCCATTGGTGATGGTGGATGGCGACGGGCCGGAGAATGCCCGCCCCTACTACTACCAGCTGGATCACCTGGGTACGCCGCAGGAGCTGACTTCGGCGCAAGGCGGGATCTGCTGGTCGGCGCGGTACAAGGCGTATGGCAACGTCACCAAGCTCGATATCGAAGAGATCGACAACCCACTGCGCTTCCAGGGCCAGTATTTCGATGCGGAAACGGGGCTGCATTACAACCGGCATCGCTACTACAATCCGAACACCGGGCGGTACCTGACGGCGGACCCGATCAAGCTGGCGGGGGGGCTGAACAGCTATCGGTATGTAACTAACCCTATCGGTTGGGTAGACCCTTTAGGACTCAGCGAAAACTGTCCTCCTGGCTGCGGCGGTAAACCGAATACTGATAGCTCTGGTGAAGCCTCTACCGATCATGGTTCACCGCCTCCACCAGCACCGAGAGACTTTGCCACAGATGAAAAGCTCGAACAGCACTACGAAAAGCACGGCCACGAGTTCAACGCCCAAAATAAAGAAGAGTACTTAGATACGGCAAGGTTCGTTGTGGATACGGGCTACCAAATTGAATATCCCTACAAAGGAAAAATGCGAATAGGATACATAAAATTCATGAAAACCAACAAAAAGGGGCAAGCAAAATTTGCCTTTGTCGGGATTAATGAAAAAAACGAAATCGCAACCTTGCATACCAAAAGCGGTAAAGATGCTTGGAAGCTGCAAGGAAACCCAGCATCTGACAAAACAATCAGGCCTATGCAAAATGAATAAGACCCCCATCAAAATTCTGAAACTTAGCCCCGATGATGAAAACGAAGCCACCCTTGAAATTGGAGGCTTCCCCATCAGATGCTTCATCAGTCACTGCCCCAACGTCATAAACGAAGGAGAACAACACCTCGTCGAGCTTACAATGTATCTAGAGGACGATTACAAGGTAGTAGAAAGCCCTAAACGGGATCCTTTTATAAGAAACATAAACAACGGATTCAGCGTCGAGATAGCAGGATACTTGAACTCAAACACCCTCAGATCAATAACGACACTTGACGACGAAGGCATTCACTATGACTACCCCGAACTCAACGACAAATTCGTAATCATATACGCCGATCGCCTTCAAGTAGACTTCGACTAAGCTTCACTGACTAAGAAGTTCAGACCCGAAATTCGAAATCGATGATATAGACTGCCAGCATCGCTTGAGCGAAGCGCTGCTGCCCAATGGGCAGGAGGCCAAGTATCGGTACGACGCGTTCGGGCGGCGGATCGAGAAGGATGTGGCTGGGGCGCTGACCGAGTTCTTCTGGCAAGGGGAACGGTTTATCGGCGAATGGTCGCCGGTGCGGTGCCGCAGCTATGTGTATGAGCCGGGATCGTTCAGGCCGTTGGTTATGGTGGACAGTGACGGGCCGGAAAACGCCCGTCCCTACTACTTCCAGCTCGACCATTTGGGCACACCGCAGGAGCTAACCTCCGCGCAAGGCGGGATCTGCTGGTCGGCGCGCTATAAGGCGTATGGCAACGTCGCCAAGCTCGATATCGAACAGATCGACAACCCGCTGCGGTTCCAGGGGCAGCACTTCGATGCGGAAACGGGGCTGCATTACAACCGCCATCGCTACTACAATCCCTGCACCGGGCGGTATCTGACGGCGGACCCGATCAAGCTGGCGGGTGGGTTGAACAGCTATCGGTATGTGCCTAACCCTACGGGGTGGGTGGATCCGTTGGGGTTGACATCTATTGGCTACAACTGCCCTGATGCAGATAAAGTAGAAGCAGCAACTGAAGCAAAAGCCGAAAATAGTTTACCCGTTGTCAGTGGTGGTTATCGAGAATTAGTACGAGCCGGAGCAAAAGGCCCTCACCATATCATTCAAGATGCCGCCGTAAAAGATCTACCAGGCTATGATCGAAATGTAGCACTATCAGTGCAGCTACCTGGACCATCTACAAAAATTGGAACACCGCATTACATAGCCACCCAAGTTCAACGACAAAAAGGAGGCGGCACATATATGATTGAACGAAGAACCGCTTACAAAGCGCTCCGAAAAGCAGGCATTTCAAGAGACGATGCAAGAGGTCTTATAAAAGACACCGATGCTCACTTCGAAAAAATTGGCGTAGAGCCAAATACCAAAACTCGCATACCGGGAAACAGGAAAAAATGACGATCTCGAAAGAAATTATTGCTGATATAAAAGATCTTGTGACAGCCATATCCACCTTAGACGTCCCAACCATAACTCAACGAAACTGGCAAAGCCGAACCACAACAATCGACCTTGAGCGCGTTATGCTTGAGTATGGCAACACATTCATTGCTCCTCCGGAGAATTTTTTTGACTACGCTGAATGCTACGACTTCGAAGATGGAACAGGGTATCAAATCGAGATACCGCTGTGGACTCTAGAAGAAGGCAGAAGTGACCTTGTGGTCACGATAGAGCTGAATAACAACTCCAAGGAAATTTCCATTAGCGACCTCAGGGTTCCTTGAGTCTCGTTATTAAATCTGATTATCCAGTCAAGTCGGCCACCCCGTCACTTGAGTTTGCACTCACACCTACCTTCCCGCCCGGATAGTTCGTTAATCCCCCAAACTCATTGGCCAAAATCTTTCAAATGCATACATAAATTAACCACACTAGATGGCGGCTAACCGGCGCATTAACCCCAACGACCTGATCAGCCAGGAAACCGGCTTCGACGGCAAGCGCACCGCGTATGTCTACGACCTCAATGGCCAGCTGACTCAATATTTATCCAGCCACTCGCTATGAGCACCTTCATCGCTGGCACGGAGGAAATTTCCGAAATGACACGAAAGGCTCTCCACTAAACCCAGCAACACCAGAGGAGTTCTAAATGCCAAAAATCAGCATATCAGCCGCTTCGCCCACGAGAAATTTGGCGGCAACAAAATTTCTTCATAAAACGCTGGGGTGCGCTCTAGCCAGCGCATCAAGGATGCTTGAATCAGGAAAGGCCAGCGTCTTCTTTACATGTCAACTGTTCATGAATGATCACGTAGAAAAAGATAAGAAAATCAGGAAGATCATTGATTTCTTTACAAAGGAAAATATAGAGCTTTGCATTGTTGAAATTGACGACGACGCCAATTGGAGCGATGTAGATTTTAACAACCCTGGCAACCTAGAAATATCAAAAACCTTATTACTCAACATGCTCGACGAAGCAAAAGGGAGATACAGATAGGCTCTCCGCATACGAAGCGACTTCAGCGTAATAGTTACGTCAACACGACAACTCTCGCAAAGTCCAATCTCTTTAAAAAAGCGCGCACTACACTTGCAGTACCCTCCACAGTACTGCCGGTGGAAATCAGTCAGACTGACCTAACAGCAGCAAGCTGAGCGACAGTCTCGGCCGCCTGGTCGGCAACGGCCGCAGGCCTACGAGTACGACCTCAACGACCGCCTGGTCACCGAGCACCAGGGCCGCGCCACCCTGCGCTACCGCTACGACGCCCTCGGCCAGCTAAGCCACGCCCGCCTGCCTGATGGCAACCGCCTGGACTATCACTACAAGCCCGGCGGTGATCTGGACAGCATCGACCTCAACGGCCAGCCGTTGACCCGTCACCAGTTCCAGGCCGGGCGCGAGCTGGCCCGCCAGCAAGGGCAACTGGTCAGCCAGTACCAGTACGACGAGCAAGGCCGCCTGGTGCAGCACCGCGTTACCCAGCGCCAGGACAAGAAGTGGCTGCTGACCCGCGGCTACGGGTACGACGCTAACGGCAACCTGGCCAGCATCGACGACAGCCGCAAGGGGCTGCGCGAATACCGCTACGACCCGCTGGACCGGTTGGTCGCGGTACGGGGCGATATCGGCGAGAACTTCCAGCATGACCCCGCCGGCAACCTGCTGGCGCAGACGGCGCAGCATGGTTCAAAACAACACCTAACCCAAATGGAGACTTAAAATGAAGCCTGTAACCATAAAAATTTTAATAGACGGTGAACGCACCGATATAAGCCTACGCTTGAAGATGTCACCATCAAAAATCACAACCACCATTAGAAACCAAGAAAAAACAGTGTTGGGCGACAACATATTCGACTGCTTCGTCAAAATGAGAAAAGAATATCCCGATGTGAAATTTCTATGCAAGGGGGCCAAAACAAATGTATTCCCTTCAAGAATGAGCTCGCAGATGTCTGGCATGACCGCTTATGAGATGACACTAGGATGCCCAGCCCTAGATAAAGACAAAGTCGATATTTTCGACTATGACGACGCGGACATCGCCGACAATTACGAGCAGCAATTGAATTTTTATAAAAGCTGGATTGACTCGATCCGAAACCGATCTAAAAGCGTCAACCCTGATTAAACAAAAGTCGTGCTTGCGGCAATAGGCTTGTACAACCGCGACGGTCGCCCTCTGCAGATACGCGAAGACCGCATGTTGAGGGACTCACGGCCGGCAGATCACCCGCCAGGACGTGACTGGCGCCCTCACCCGCTACCCGTGGGCCCCGACAGGCCGCCTGCCCGACTCCAACCCATGATGCGCTTACGGCTCGAGGCCAAGCCATGCACAAGGTGCGTGCGAGTTCTCGAGTCACCCTGCCCGGCCTATCCTTGCCTCACCCACCCCAGCGGAGCCTGCCCATGCCCACTAGCCCCCCCCTGCTGCACAGCTGGCACTTGAACGCCCAGGCCTGGATCGACGCGGTGCGCTCAGGCGCCATCGCCTCGCGCCACCAGGTCACCGACCAGGCCATGCTGCTGGCCGTGCTCGGCCTGCAACCGCAGCGCGTGCTCGACCTGGGCTGCGGCGAAGGCTGGCTGTTGCGCGCGCTGGCTGAGCGCGGGGTTGCGGCGGTGGGCGTGGACGGCGATGCGCAATTGGTAGCGGCGGCGCAGGCCGCAGGTTCGCCAGCGGTGCACCAGGCCAGCTACGAGCAACTGGCCGAGGGGCTGCTGGATATTGGCCATGGCTTTGACGCGGTATGCGCCAACTTCGCCTTGCTGCACCAGGACATCATCCCGCTGCTGCAGGCCATGCATGGGTTGCTCGCGCCCGATGGTGCGCTGGTGATCCAGACCTTGCACCCCTGGGCCGCGGCGGCCGGCGACTACCAGGACGGCTGGCGCGAAGAGTCGTTTGCAGGCTTTGCCGGCGACTGGCAACCGATGCCCTGGTACTACCGCACCTTGAGCAGCTGGCTGAACGCGCTGGCCCTGGCAGGTTTCAACCTGTTTGAGCTGCGCGAGCCGCAACACCCGCAAAGCCCGCTGCCGCAATCGCTGCTATTGCTGGCGCGGCCTTGTTAGCCACCACTGCCAGGCGCTATCGTCGGCAGCTGACTACCGCCGCCTGCAAGGACCACCCCAATGCCCCGCCCCACTGCCATGCTGCTGACTGCGGCCCTGGCACTGATCGCCCCGCCGCTGCTGGCCGCCGACCTGCAAACCACCG
Organism: Pseudomonas xanthosomatis; assembly: GCF_019139835.1. NCBI lineage: Bacteria > Pseudomonadati > Pseudomonadota > Gammaproteobacteria > Pseudomonadales > Pseudomonadaceae > Pseudomonas > Pseudomonas xanthosomatis. The sequence goes on from NZ_CP077075.1 coordinate 4,080,504, forward strand.
TTGACCACACCATCGAACCCCTGATGCGCGAACACGGCATCGCCGGCATGGCGGTGGCGGTGTACGCCAACGGCCAGGCGCATTACTTCAGCTATGGCTGGGCCAGCAAGCGCGACAAGCAGGCGGTGACCCGCGACACGCTGTTCGAGATCGGCTCGGTGAGCAAAACCTTCACCGCCACCCTGGCCGCCCTGGCCAGCGCCGAAGGCAAGCTCGACCTCAACGCCCCGGCCAGCCAGTACCAGCCAGCCCTGGCCGGCACGCCGATCGGCAGTGCCACTGTGCTGGAGCTTGGCGCCTACAGTGGCGACTGCCTGCCGCTGCAATTTCCCGACGCTGTTCAAACCCCCGAGCAAACCCTGGCGTTCTTCCAGCAATGGCAACGGCGCAGCGAGCACGGCACCCAGCGTTGCTACTCCAACCCCAGCCTTGGCCTGTTTGGCGACCTGGCCGCGCGGGCGCAGCAAAAGCCCTTCGCCGAGGTGATGAACAGCGTGCTGCTGCCGCGCCTGGGCCTGCAACACACCTGGCTTGAGGTGCCGGCCAGCGAGCGCGGGCTGTACGCCCAGGGTTTTGATGCCGACAACAAGCCGGTGCGGGTAAGCCCCGGCCCCTACGCCGACCAGGCCTACGGCATCAAGACCAGCGCCAGCGACCTGCTGCGCTACGTGCAGCTGCAATTGCAGCCTGCCGGGCTGGACCGGCCGCTGCGCCAGGCCATCGGCATTACCCAGGGCGGCTACTTCCAGGTTGGCGCCATGCTCCAGGGCCTGGGTTGGGAGCGCTACCCGTGGCCGGCCAGCCTCGACACCCTGCTGGCCGGCAACAGCGCGCAGATGATCCGCAAACCCCAGGCCACCCACGCCCTCAGCCCGGCGCTGCCGGCCGCCCCGGCCGCCTGGTACAACAAGACTGGCGCCACCAGCGGCTTCGGCGCCTACATCGCCTTCGTGCCGTCGCAGCAGATGGGCATTGTGCTGCTGGCCAACCGCAACTACCCCAACGAAGCCCGGGTGCGCGCCGCACACCGTATTCTGACCAGCATGGAGCAATGAAGATGTTGAGAATCCTTGGCAAGGCCGCGTCGATCAACGTGCGCAAGGTGTTGTGGGCCTGCAGCGAACTGAACCTGGCCTATGAGCGCGAAGACTGGGGCAGCGGTTTCCAGCCCACCGATGCGCCCGACTTTTTGGCCCTGAACCCCAACGCCATGGTGCCGGTGATCGTCGACGGCGATTTCGTGCTGTGGGAGTCCAACACCATCATCCGCTACCTGGCCAACCAGCATGGTGGCGCCCACCTGTACCCCGCCGCCCCGCGGGCCCGCGCCGCCGTGGACCAGTGGCTGGACTGGCAGGCCACCGACCTCAACGATGCCTGGCGCTACCCGTTCATGTCGCTGGTGCGCCAGTCGCCAGCGCACCAGGACCCGGCGCTGCTGGCCGCCGGCTGCGAAACCTGGAACAAACGCATGGAGCTGCTGGAGCGGCGCCTGGAAGCCACCGGCGCTTATGTCGCCGGCAACGACTTCAGCCTGGCCGATGTGGTCATCGGCCTTTCGCTGAACCGCTGGCGGCGCACCCTGCAGCAGCGCCCGCAGCTACCGGCGCTGGAGGCCTACCATGCGCGCCTGCGCCTGCGCCCGGGCTACCTGGAGCACGGTGATAACGGCCTGGTCTGATAGCTGCTGAAGGATTGTCCGACAAGATGTAGTGACAAAAAATAAACACTACAAAACTGTTGACGCCCCTCTCGGCCCTTGTGCATGATGAGGCCGTCTCCCTGATCGGGAGCGGTGGCAAGGGTGTTCCAGACGGCCTGCGCGGTAACGCAGGCCGTTCGTGGAGAGGGAAACTGCCCAGAAGGCAGCGTGAGAAAGCCCCTGTTGCGATGCTGCTGTAGCAGCCTTGGTTAGCGCGCTACATGAGTAGTGCCGAATGTGAAATTCACAACGAACTTCACCAACAAATGAGAGTAATGGGGGCTTTATGATGAACTTGAACAACAATCCAACCATCGACCAATTGGCCCAGCTGTTCGCCGCGCGCAAGGACAGCCTGGACGACCACCTGCTGTGGGTCAGCCAAACCGGCGAGGTCCGCCTGGACCGCCTGCCGCCGAACACGGTCGAAGATGAATTCGAATCGCACATGCCCAGCATGCGCGCCCGCTTCAAGGTCTACCGCCGTGGCCAGGGCTACGTCGGCAAGAAGGCCGCGGCCGACACCACCTTCGTCGGCCAGGTGCTCGAGACCCTGCAACAAGAATGGCCCGACGCCCGTGAGCGCCAGGCAGTCAAGGTGATCGACACGCTGAACTGACACGGCGTATCAACCACCACAGCTTGAGCCCGGCCCAAAAGGCCGGGCTTTTTCATGCCTGCTAGGCTTTGTACGAAAAATGCCTGCGCGACGATCATGCTGCGTTGAAAACAGGCTCGGAATGCTCATTTACAACCCGTAAACTCCGCTTCCTCGCCTGTTTTCGCCTTGCCTGATCGCCGCTCGGCGACTTTTCGTACAAACCCTAGAATGTGCCCCCCTACCCTCGGAGCCTCGAATGAACGCCCCCACCTACGGCACCGACGATGCCTCATACCAGGCCGCGGGCGGTATCGACGGCCTGCGCCGGCTGGTCGACGACTTCTACCGCCTGATGGATGAACGCCCCGAGGCCGCCAGCGTGCGGCAGATGCACCCGGCGGACCTGGCAGGCTCGCGGGACAAGCTTGCGTGCTTTCTCAGTGGCTGGCTGGGCGGGCCACGCCTGTACAGCGAGCGTTATGGCTCGATCGCCATCCCGTCGTTCCATGCACAGTGGCCGATCGGCGAGGCGCACAGCGCCATCTGGCTGGACTGCATGGCGCGGGCCATCGCCCTGCAGCCGTGGCCGGCGGATTTTGCCAAGTACTTGCTGCGCCAGTTGCGGGTGCCGGCGCAGCGGATTGTGCAGGCCAGTGGCAACCGGCATGGCCAGGGCGGTGCTGGCCTGTAGTGCGTGGGAGCATCTGTCTTGTGCTGCCTGTACCGGCCTCATCGCCGGCAAGCCGGCTCCTACAGGTACAGCGCAGGCTTGAATGCTACGCGATCCCTGTAGGAGCGGCTTCAGCCGCGAACACCGGCAGAGCCGGTGCCATCTACCGTGTCGTCTGATTCGCGGGTAAACCCGCTCCTACAGGGGCCACACTCAGGCCTGAAGCCTGCGCGGCAACTGCACCGGCATCGGCAAGGCCCCGGTCGCCAACGCCCGCGCCCGGTCCACGCCCCACACCAGCGCGCGGGTCATGGTTTCGCCCGGCCGCGCCGGGTAGTACTCCTCCAGCAACGCCTCGCCATTACGTGCATAGAGCCCTAGAAACAGCTGGGTCGCCCCCAGCCGCGACAAGCGCACCTGCACATCCAGGCTGGTGCCGTCGCTGAGTTCTTCATCGTGGCTGCGGCTGTGCAGTTGCGCATCGGCCCATTGCCAGTAGGTTGCTTCCCTGATTCGCATCGGCGGCGGTACTCCCTGTATTCGAATGCCGCGCAAGAAAAACACACACCCGCGCCAACGGCGAGGGCGACCTGCCGATTCTCTGCGCGGGATCAACAAAGTGAAGGAAAAGATGACCGTTAGGCGGCTGGCCAACCCCGGCAGCCAAGCCCCCTGTAGGAGCCGGCTTGCCGGCGTTAGCCCTGATGCGGTCTAAAGAGGGTTACTTCTTCGACGGAACACGCGGGGTAAAGCGGCCCTTCTTGCTGCGCTGCAGGTGCGCAGGTTGCAGCTGCTCCGAATCATCCAGGGTCATGTGGGCAAAGCCCAGGCGAAACGCCGCCTGGCCACAGCGCACCTGGCTGTTGATCGGAAATGAATCGTTCAAATCTTCGAAGTAGGATTCGCTCATGCCCTTGTCTCCCTCCAATGGTGACCGTGCCGGCAGGCAATGCGCCCGCCTGTGTAAGCTGCGGCCCGGATGAAGTGAGACTAGCCGGTCATTTGCAGACCGGCCGGACAAAACCGCCTTGCCCGACCAGTGGCACTTGGCCTTACTTCAAGCGCACCGCAGTACCAGTGGCGAACACCACGACCATGCCGCCCTGCACCGACGGCATGCTGATTTCGAAGTCCACCCCCAGCACTGCATCGGCGTGCAACAGCCGTGCCCGTGCCTGCAATTCTTCGGTGGCCTGCTCGCGGGCCAGCTTCAGCGCGCTCTCCAGGGTTTGCGAGCGGCCGCCGAAGAAGTCGCGAAAACGTGCGAAGAAATCGCGCACGAAGTTGATCCCCTGCACCGATTCGGCGCTGACCACGCCGAGGTATTCGGCAACAGGGCGGCCTTCGAGCTGGCTGGTGGTGGAGATGATCATGGGTGAGGCTCCGTGCGGCTGGCGTTGAAAAAACGCCGAGTCTAACAGAGCCTCCAGACAGGCTCCTACACGCTGGCGGCGCGCAGGCGTTGGCCCAGGCGCGGGCCGAATACATTGATCAACAGGCCCAGCATCACCAGCAGCGCGCCCCAGCCCTGGGCGGCACTCAGGCGCTCGCCCAGCAGCAGCGCCGAGGAGCTCAGGCCAATCACCGGCACCAGCAGCGAGAACGGCGCCACCTTGCCCGCCGGGTGGCGCGACAGCAGTGTGCTCCACAGGCTGTAGCCAAGCATGGTGGCGATAAAAGCCAGGTAGATCAGCGCCAGCACCGAGCTCCAGCTGATGTTGAGCAACGCATGGCTGATGCGCTCCGGCCCCTCCAGCCACCACGACAAGGCCAGAAACGGCAGCGGCGGGATCAACCCGCCCCAGATCACCAGGGCCACCAGGTCGACCTTGCCGAAGCGCCGGGTGATGATGTTGCCCATGCCCCACATGGCGCCGCCGCACAGGGTCAGCAGCAATGCGATTACCGGCACGTGGCTGCTGTTCTCGCTGCCGATCACCGCCAGCCCGCTGGCAGCCACCAGCAAGCCGATCACCCCGGCCAGGCGCAGGCGCTCACCGAGGAACAATGCAGCGAAGCCCAGGGTGAAAAACGCCTGCGACTGCAGCACCAGCGAGGCCAGCCCCGGCGGCATGCCGCTGTACATGGCCTGGAACAGGAAGGCGAACTGGCCCAGGGAAATGGTCGCGCCATAGGCGATCAGCCAGCGCCACGGCAGCTTCGGGCGCTTGACCAGCAGCACCGCCGGGAACGCCACCAGGGCAAAGCGCAGCGCGCCGAGCAACATCGGCGGCAGGCCATCGAGGCCGACCTTGATCACCACGAAATTGACGCCCCAGGCGATGATCACCACCAGGGCGATCAGCAGGTCCTTGAGTGGCATGGCACGCATTCCTTCTTCAGGCTTGTTCTAGTCATATTTGGTTACAGCATAAGGTTATTCCCGGCCGACGGACCAGCACAGTTATGCAAAGCCCTTGCGTAACAGTGCGCTGTGATGGCCCAAGTGGGTGGCCCACCGGAGTGAAATCCTTCACTTGACCTTACTTGTATAGACATGCTCATATGAAAGCTCGGCCCTGGCCCTGCGCCGCGCCGATATGACCGCCTAAAACAACAACGAAGCGGAGCCCTCCCTGATGTCCAGCAAACCTGTGATCGAGCGGCGCTCGATCGACTACATCCCGGAATCCGAGCGCCATGGGCGCGTGTACAGCCAGTTCACCCTGTGGTTGGGTGCCAACCTGCAGATCACCGCCATCGTCACCGGGGCCCTGGCCGTGGTGCTGGGCGGTGATGTGTTCTGGTCGCTGATCGGGCTGTTGCTCGGCCAGTTGATCGGCGGCGCGGTGATGGCCCTGCATGCAGCCCAGGGCCCGCGACTGGGGCTGCCGCAGATGATCTCCAGCCGCGTGCAGTTCGGTGTGTATGGCGCGGCCATCCCCATGGTGCTGGTGTGCCTGATGTACCTGGGCTTCACCGCCACCGGCACGGTGCTGTCGGGCCAGGCCATCGGCCAGTTGCTCAGCGTCAGTGACAGCACCGGCATCCTGATTTTCGCCGGGGTGATCGTGCTGGCCACGTTGGCCGGCTACCGGGTGATTCACTGGATCGGCCGGGTGGCCAGCGTGCTGGGCATCATCGCCTTCGTCTACCTGTTCAGCCGCATCCTGCTGTTGGCCGACATCGGCCAGTTGCTCGACAACCGTCACTTCAGCTGGGCCAGCTTCCTGCTGGCGGTGTCGCTGGCGGCGTCCTGGCAGATCGCCTTCGGCCCTTACGTGGCCGACTACTCGCGCTACCTGCCCAGCCACACCTCGCCGCTGAAGACCTTCCTGGCCGCAGGCCTGGGCTCGGTGCTCGGCGCCCAGGCGTCGATGATCCTCGGGGTATTTGCCGCAGCCATTGCCGGCGGGCAGTTCTCGGGGCGCGAGGTGGCCTACATCGTCGGTTTGGGTGGCGCTGGTACCACGGCGGCGCTTTTGTACTTTTGCATCGCCTTCGGCAAGGTGACCATTTCGACGCTCAACAGCTACGGCAGCTTCATGTGCATCGCCACCATCATCAGCGGGTTCCGTGGCCACCTGCAGATCAGCCGCCTGCAACGCCTGGTGTTCGTGCTGGCCATCGTTGGCGCGGCCACCCTGGTGGCGTTGCTGGGGCAGCATTCGTTCCTCAGCGCGTTCAAGTCGTTCATTTTGTTCCTGCTGACCTTCTTCGTGCCGTGGAGCGCGGTGAACCTGGTGGACTACTACTTCATCACCAAGGAGCGCTACGACATCCCGGCGCTGGCCGACCCGGACGGGCGCTACGGGCGCTGGAACTGGCCTGGCATTGGCGTTTACACCTTTGGGGTGATGGTGCAGATGCCGTTTATCGACACCAAGCTGTATACCGGGCCGATGGTGGCGCATTTGGGGGGCGTGGATGTGTCGTGGTTGATCGGGTTGGTGGTGCCTAGCGTGTTGTATTACTGGGTGGCGCGGCGGCGGGGGCGTGAGGTGCCGGCGGGGATTATTGTGCCTGGGGGGCGGTGAGGTTCGGGTTCGGGGCTTTATGGCGATTGCTTTGGGAGATGTATGCGCATTCATTGACGATGAGCGCTTTTCGTCACCTTTCCGCCCTTACGGCGGGTTACTTTGGTCGCGGCCAAAGTAACCAAAGCCGCCCTGCTCCCATCATCCGGCCCCCTACGCTGCGCTTCGGGGGTTCCCTCGCTCCGGGCTTGCTACGGAGGTACGCGCCGACGGGCCGTCCCTGGCCCGATCGGCGCTCGACCGGCATCCATGCCGGTCGCCCTCCTACGCAATCCCTACGCTCGGCCTCCTGAAGTCGCGATTTGTGTTGTCTGAACTACCGCGCGCTTAGAAGCAAGATCAACAGCCAGATCAAGAGCCAGATCAAGAGCCAGATCAAGAGCCAGATCAAGAGCTGGGGTGTTGGTTTGATTGTTATTGATGTGTTGTTTGTTCTGACGCCATCGCGGGGCAAGCCCGCTCCCACGTTAGTTGTGCGCACCAAGTTCTGCCGTGGGAGCGGCGGTGCGCCGCTGCGACTTGCCCCGCGATTCAATCCTGAGTTCCCACGGTGGCAACTAGTGTCCTGTCTCGGAAATAACTTAACCCACTTGAGCTACGCTTCGTTGGTCAGCCACAAAGAGGAGTGGAGCCGTGAACTCTCAAGCCATTGTGCTCAGTGACGATGAGCAGGTTGAGTTGAGCCGGCGGGTTCGCTCGGCGACCATCAGCCAGCGCGACGGTCGCCGAGCGCGTGTAATCTTGCTGGCTGCTCAAGGTCATTCACGTAACGAAATCGCTGAATTGACCGGCCTCTCCGTTGTTTCGATCACCCGCTGGTGCAAGCGTTTTCAAGCCCAGCGCCTACAAGGCTTAGTGGATTTGCCTGGGCGAGGACGCAAAACTTCCTTACCTGCCGAAGCTTTGAAACGAACGCTTGAGCAGGTCACTCAACCACGCATTGGCCAACCTCGTTGGAGCTGCCGCAGCATGGCGCGAGTCGCCGGTATTTCGCCTGCCAGCGTCCAACGAATTTGGGCCGCGAACGACATCAAACCGCACCTGACTCGCACCTTCAAACTGTCCAATGACCCGCATTTCGAAGAGAGATTCTGGGACGTCATTGGACTGTATCTGGCGCCACCGGATAAAGCGCTGGTGCTCTGCTGCGATGAAAAGAGCCAGGTTCAAGCCTTGCAACGCACGCAACCAGGCTTGCCATTGGGCATTGGCCACATCCGCACACAGACCCATGACTACGTTCGTCACGGCACGCTAACGCTGTTCGCGGCCATGGATTACCTCCAGGGTCGGCTGATCAGCAGCATCGAAACACAGCACCGGCATCAGGAGTGGCTGGCTTTCCTGAAAAAGATCAACCGGGAAACACCCAAGAACCTGCAATTGCACTTGATCGTGGATAACTACGCCACGCACAAGCATCCGGTCGTCAAGGAATGGCTCAAACGCCATCCACGATTTCATCTGCACTTCACCCCGACCTCAAGCTCCTGGATGAACATGGTTGAACGCTTTTTCCGGGACATCACCGTCTACCTGCGCGATGGCAGCTTTAGTTCGACACGCGAACTGGCTAGCTCCATCACCGCGTTCTTGGCGCTGCACAACGCTCAGCCCTGCCGGTACGTCTGGAACGCGAAAGGTGAAGACATCTTGCGCAAGATCCAGAGTGCCCGAGACGCGATGGCAGGCGCGATGAAAAAGAACGTTTTATCTGAGACGGGACACTAGCGACCGAGCTGCGTACTTACAGGCGCCGCCCCTAACTTCGCGACTTCAGGAGGCCGAACGCAGGGATTGCGGAGGGGGGCGACCGGCATGGATGCCGGTCGAGCGCCGATCGGGCCAGGGACGGCCCGTCGGCGCGTACCCCCGGAGCAAGCCCGGAGTGAGGGAACCCCGGAGCGCAGCGCAGGGGCCGTATGAATGGAGCGAGGATTTTTTGGTGACTTTTTGATCCTTCAAAAAGTTACCCGCCGTAAGGGCGGAAAGGTGAATAAGCGTCACTACAAATAATGAATGCGCATACAACTTTCAAAACCAACCAACTAATCAACAGATCAACAGATCAACAAACAATAGCCCCTCGGAAAAACCGCAATCCCCCCACAAAACCTCAATGCCCAGCCGAAGCCGGCCCCGCCTTGGCCGTAAACGGCGGCTTGGCAAACCACACCAGCAAAATCAACCCCGCAAACACCCAGGTCAGCAAGGTGAAATAGTCCACCGTCGACATCATGTAAGCCTGCCCGTTGAGAATCTGCTCAAGCTGCGCATAACTCTGCGGCCCCGCCCCTCCCAACTGCTCCAGCGTATGCCGGGTAGCCGGGTCGAACGCGCTGATGTGCTCGCTCAGGTAAGCATGGTGCTGGTCGGCCCGGCGAATCCAGATCCAGGTCGTCAGCGACGCGGCAAAGCTGCCACCCAAGGTACGCAGGAAGGTCGCAAGCCCCGAGCCATCGGCGATCTGCTGCGGCGGCAGGTCCGACAGCAGAATGCTCAAGGTCGGCATGAAGAACAACGCCACACCAATGCCCATGAACAACTGCACCAGGGCAATGTGGGTAAAGTCCACCTCGCTGGTGAAGCCCGCACGCATGTAGCAACTGGTGCCGATCGCCAAAAACGCGATGCCGGCCAGCAGGCGCAGGTCGAAACGGTGCGCGTACTTGCCCACGAACGGCGACATGATCACCGGCAGCAAACCGATCGGCGCCACGGCCAGGCCCGCCCAGGTGGCGGTGTAGCCCATCTGCGTCTGCAGCCATTGCGGCAGGATCAGGTTGATGCCGAAGAACCCGGCATAACCGCCCACCAGCACGATGGTGCCGACGCGAAAGTTGCGGTGTACGAACAAGCGCAGGTTAACCACCGGGTGGCGGTCGGTCAGCTCCCAGATGATGAAGATGGCCAGGAACACCACCGAAATGATCGAGCCAATGATGATGAACGACGACTCGAACCAGTCCAGGTCGTTGCCCTTGTCCAGCACCACCTGCAACGCCCCTACCCCGACGATCAGGGTCAACAGGCCGATGTAGTCCATCGGCTGGCGGCTGGTGACCACCGGCCGCGCGCGCATTTGCTGGCGCACCACGGCGGCGGCGAACAGGCCGATGGGCACGTTGATGAAGAAGATCCACGGCCAGCTGTAGCTGTCGGTGATCCAGCCGCCGAGAATCGGCCCGGCAATCGGCGCCACCACCGTGACCATGGCCAGCAATGCGAGCGCCATCCCCCGTTTCGCCGGGGGGTACACGGCAATCAGCAAGGTCTGGGTCATCGGGTACAGGGGCCCTGCGACCACGCCCTGGAGCACGCGAAAGCCCACCAGCTCAGGCATCGACTGCGCGATGCCGCACAGGAACGAAGCCAGCACGAACAGCAGCGTGGCCCAGATGAACAGCTTCACCTCGCCAAAGCGCCGGCTCAGCCAGCCGGTCAGCGGCAAGGCAATGGCGTTGCTCACCGCGAACGAGGTAATCACCCAGGTGCCCTGCTCGTAGCTCACCCCCAGGTTGCCGGAAATGGTCGGCAGCGCCACGTTGGCGATAGTGGTATCCAGCACCTGCATGAAGGTGGCCAGCGACAGGCCGATGGTGGTCAGCAGCAGGCTGGGGGGCGTGAACTGCGCAGCGCCGCCCTGGCTCATCGCTGGGCCGTCTTGCCGGTGGCGCTGTTTTCGTGAATCAGCCGGGCAATCAACTGGTCAGCCTCGCCCAACTGGCGGTCGTACACCTGGGTGGTGTAGCTGGCCTGCTGCGGCGGCTGCTGGGCCAGGGTCGGGCCGCTCTGGTCGTGCAGGTCGACCTCGGCCACGGTGGACAGGCCGATGCGCAGCGGGTGGTCCTTGAGCTGCTCGGAGTTCAGGTGAATGCGCACCGGCACCCGCTGGACGATCTTGATCCAGTTGCCGGTGGCGTTCTGCGCCGGCAGCAATGCGAAAGCACTGCCGGTGCCGGCGCCGAGGCTGTCGACGGTGCCGCTGTATTTGACTTCGCTGCCGTACAGGTCGGCGGTGATCTCCACCGGCTGGCCGATGCGCATGTCGCGCAGCTGGGTTTCCTTGAAGTTGGCGTCCACCCATACCTCGTCCAGCGGGATCACCGCCATGGTCGCGGTACCCGGTTGCAGGCGCTGGCCCAACTGCACGGTGCGCTTGGCCACGTAACCGGTAACCGGCGCCACCAGGGTGGTGCGGGCGTGGTCCAGGTAGGCCTGGCGCAGCTCGGCAGCGGCGGCCATCACCTCGGGGTGCGAGGACACCACGGTGTCGTCCACCAGCGCGCTGCTGGTGTTGAGCTGCTGGCGGGCACTGTTGACGGCGGCCTGGGCCACGGTCAGGTCGTCACGCGAATGGGAGATTTCTTCCTGGGCGATGGCGCCGCTGTCGGCCAGTACCTTGCGCCGGTTGTAGTTTTGCTGGGCCTTTTGCAGCTCGGCCTGGCGGGTTTGCAACTGGGCCTTGAGCGAATCGACATTGCTGTACAGGCCGCGGGTCTGGCGCACGGTGCGCGCCAACTTGGCTTCGGCGGCCTGCAGGGCCACTTCGCTGTCGGCCGGGTCGAACTGCAGCAGCACTTGGCCGGCGTGCACCAGGTCGCCGTCGTCGGCACCAATGCTGGTGACGGTGCCGGTGATCAACGGGGTGATCTCTACCACGTTGCCGTTGACGTAGGCATCGTCGGTGCTTTCATGCCAGCGCCCGACCAGGCTGTACCAGGCCCAGGCGCCGGCCCCGGCAACCATCAGGATGAGCAGCAGGCCGAGCAGCCAGGCCTTGCGCTTGCGCGTGTCCTGCGGGGCTGGCTGGGTGGAGGTGTCAGCGGAAGTAGCCATGACAGTACCTTGGAGAATGCGTGACAGGGATCAACGGTCGCCGAAACGGCGGATCGTCAGGGGGTCGCCGGCGCTGAGCAGCACCTTGGCCAGCAGGCCTTCGAGGGTTTTCAGCTCCTCGGGCTGCAACACACCGACCAGCTCGTTCATTGCCGCGGCGCCCACCTGCGGCAGGCGGTCGGCCAGGCGCTGGCCGTCAGCGGTAAGCGCCAGGCGCACCTGGCGGCGGTCGTCGGGGCAGCGGTTGCGCAAAATCAGGCCCTTTTGCTCGAGGCGGTCGAGCATGCGGGTCATCGAACCGCTGTCCAGGCCGAGGTAGCGGCACAGCTCGGCCGGGGTGTCGACCTGGTACTGGGTGACGATGATCAGCACCTTGAACTGCGCGGCAGTGACGCCGTCGGCTTCCAGGTGCCAGTCGAGGATGCGGTCCTTCAGCACGGCGGCGCGGCCAAGCAGCATGCCGATGGCGCAGGTCTGGAAGTTCTCCGGGGTGAAATGGGCCATCGGCGCTCTGCTCGGGAAAGTGTGTAGAAATATTACTGCTTAGGCAGTGAATGTCAAAGCCTTGATTAGCGTGCTAACTAAAATTTCATGCAGCCGCCGGGTTTCGCCAAGCGCCGCCCGGGCAGATATGCTGACCCCTGCCCCGAGTCACCCGTTCAAGGAAATGCATGCGACTTGCCCCATTGGCCACCCTTTGTGCCCTGGCCCTGCTGACCACAGCCTGCGGCTCCTCTCACCCCCCGGCTGCGCTCGCGCCAGAGATCGGCACCGGCTACCGCAGCGGCCTGCAACCAGTACATGCCAAGCGCCACATGGCCGCGGCCGCCAACCCGCTGGCGACCGCGGCCGGCCTTGAAATGCTGCGCAAGGGCGGCTCGGCCATCGATGCCGCAGTCGCCATGCAGGCCGTGCTGACCCTGGTGGAGCCACAGTCCAGCGGCATTGGTGGCGGCGCCTTTATCCTGTACTGGGACGGCCGGCAGGTGCAGGCCTACGACGGTCGCGAAACCGCGCCGCAAGGTGCCAGCGCCATGCAGTTCCTCAAACCCGACGGTACGCCCATGGCCTTTGCCCAGGCGCAGATCGGCGGGCTGTCGGTGGGAGTGCCAGGGGCGCTGAGGGCCCTGGAACTGGCGCACAGGCAGCACGGCAAGTTGCCGTGGAAGACGCTGTTCGGCCCGGCCATCGAGCTTGCGCGCAACGGCTTTGCGGTGTCCCCGCGGCTGCATGCGCTGATTGCGGCCGACCGGTTCATCGCCCGCTCGCCTGAGCTTGCACGCTACCTGCTCACCCCCGAGGGCAAGCCGTTGCCGGTTGGCAGCCAACTGAAGAACCCGGCACTGGCCGACACCTTGCAGGCCATTGCCAGCGAGGGCGCAGATGCGCTGTACCAAGGCAGGCTGGCCCAAGCCATTACCCGGCAGGTGAACCGCCACGCCAACCCCGGCAGCCTGGCCCTGGCCGACCTTGCGGCTTACCGCGCCGTGGAGCGCCAACCGGTGTGCGCGGATTACAAACAATGGCGCATCTGCGGCATGCCGCCGCCCTCCTCCGGCGGTGTGGCAGTGCTGCAGACCCTCGGCATCCTGGAGGCACTGGGCCGGCATGACCCACGCCAGGACATTGCCCGCATGCCGCCAGTGGCGGCCGCCACACCTGCAGGCCTGACGCCCGACGCCAACGCCGTGCACCTGGTGGCCGAGGCCGAGCGCCTGGCCTATGCCGACCGCGCCCAGTACCTGGCCGACCCGGGCTTTGTGCCGGTGAACGTCAAGGGCCTGACCAGCAGCGCGTACCTGGACGAGCGTGCGCGGCTGATCGGCGAGCGCAGCATGGGGCATGCCGAAGCCGGCGTGCCACCGGGTGCCAACCTGGCACTGGCGCCGGACCGCTCGCCACTGCGCATCTCCACCTCGCAGGTTTCGGTAGTGGACAGCTTGGGTGGCGCCCTGTCGATGACCACCTCGGTTGAGGCAGCCTTTGGCTCGCACCTGCTGGTGGAGGGCTTTTTGCTCAATAACCAGCTCACTGACTTTTCCTTCATTCCAGAGGAGCACGGGCTACCGGTGGCCAACCGCATCGAGCCGGGCAAGCGGCCGCGCTCGTCCATGGCCCCGACGCTGGTGTTCGAGCGCTCCAGCGGGCAACTGGTGGCTACGCTGGGCTCGCCGGGCGGCTCGCAGATCATTCAGTACGTCAACAAGGCGCTGCTCGGCCTGCTGGACTGGAAGCTGGACCCACAGGCGGCCGTTGGCCTGCCGAACTTCGGCAGCCGCAATGTGCAGACCGAGGTCGAGGCCGGGCTGGTGGGGCCGCAGATCATTCGGCAGTTGCGGGCGCGCGGGCACGATGTAGCGGAACTGGAGATGACCAGCGGCACACAGGTGATCGTGCGCGATGGCGAGGGTTGGGCGGCGGGCGCCGACCCGCGCCGTGAAGGCAGCGCTGCCGGAGATTGACGCCCCCCTGAAGGAGCGGCCTCGTGTCGCGAAAGGGCTGCGTAGCAGCCCCCGCGATTTTGCATAAGTTCGAGATCCTGGGGCTGCTCTGCAGCCCTTTCGCGACACAAGGCCGCTTCCCACAAGGATTGCATAAGCTTCAGGGCAATGCGTACCTGCAGGAGCCGGCTTGCCGGCGATGAGGCCGGCACAGCCAGCACAACAATCGCCCACAAGAGGCGCGTCAGCTTTTTCAAACTGAACGAGCCAGTTGCACTCATCACCCGCTATAGAGACGGCGCGTCAATAAGAGCCATGCGCATCAACGCCGAATTTCCATACAATTGATAGTCATTCGCCATTAACCCGTTCTCGGAAGCCGCGCCCAAGAGTAGAATGCCGCAAAACCGGGAGCCGTAATGAATCACGACCGCCTCATCCCCAGCGAAGACGATGCCATCACCGACGCCGCCGCGCATTGGTGCATGCGCCTGCACGCCGAAGATTGCACGGCCGCAGAGCGGGCGGCGTTCAGCCAGTGGCTGGCGGCCGATCCGCGGCACGCCGGGGAATACCAGGCCATGCTGGAGATCTGGCAAACCGCCGACCTGCTGCCGCGCACGCACAACGTGGTCGAGCTCAAGCCGCAACGCCGCACCCAGTCGCGCAACTGGCGGCCCTTTGCTTCGGCTGCGGCCATCGCCCTGCTGGCCCTGCCCCTGGCCGGCTGGGTGGGTTGGGAGCAAGGCTGGCTGCCCAGCAGCTATCAGCACTTCAAGACGGGCGACCAACTGCAGCAGGTGCAACTGAGCGACGGCAGCACCGTCGACCTGAACCTCAACAGCGAGCTGCGCTACCTGAACTACAAGGATGAGCGCCGGGTCACGCTGGTCAGGGGCGAGGCGTTCTTCAAGGTTACCCACGACAGCACCCACCCGTTCATCGTACATGCCGGCAACGGCCAGACCCGGGTCACCGGCACCCAGTTCAACGTGTGGAAGTATCAGGACGAGGTCAAGGTGACGCTGGTGGAAGGCTCGGTGCTGGTCAGCAGCGACGGCAACGGCGGTTACCACCTGGGCCCCGGCATGCAGGCCAGCTACCACCAGGGTGATTTCGACCCCCACCTGGCCCAGAGCGAGGACTTCGACAATGCCCTGGCCTGGCGCAACGGCAAGCTGGTGCTGGACAACCTGAGCCTGCGCCAGGCCTTGCCGGTGATCAACCGCTACCTGGACAAACCCCTGCTGCTGGCCGACGACAGCACCGCACGCATTCGCATCAGCGGCATCTACAACACCCGCGAAGTCGCCCGCCTGGTCGACACCCTGCCCAAGGTGCTGCCGGTCTACCTGACTCGCAGCAAGGACGGCAGCACCGTGCTCAACCGCATCGTCCCGGCGCCAAGCCGGGGCTGAGCCTGCGCCCTGCCGGGGCTTTGTGCGTGCAACTGCCTCGTATTGCCGGCGATAAGGCCCCTCACAACACCATCGCCGCCAACCAGCCAAAGCCCAGCAACGGCAAGTTGTAGTGGATGAACGTCGGCACCACCGTGTCCCAGATATGGTGGTGCTGCCCGTCCACGTTCAGCCCCGAGGTCGGCCCAAGGGTGGAGTCCGACGCAGGCGACCCGGCATCCCCCAGGGCGCCGGCCGTACCGACGATGCACACCGTGGCGATCGGGTCGAAGCCCAGTTGCACGCACAGGGGTACGAAGATCGCCGCCAGAATCGGCACGGTGGAAAACGACGAGCCGATACCCATGGTTACCAGCAGGCCCACCAGCAGCATCAGCAGCGCACCGATGCCCTTGCTGTGGTCGATCCACTGCGCCGAGGCCTCCACCAGGCTCTTCACCTCGCCGGTGGCCTTCATCACGTCGGCAAAGCCTGAGGCGGCGATCATGATGAAGCCGATCATGGCCATCATCTTCATGCCTTCGGTGAACAGGTCGTCGGTATCCTTCCAGCGCACGATGCCCGACAGCGAGAAGATCAAAAAGCCCACCATGGCACCGATGATCATCGAGTCCAGCCACAGCTGGATGATGAACGCCGCGGCAATCGCCACCCCCGCCACCAGCAAGGTCAGCGGGTTGTACTGCACGCTCACCTGCTCCACCTGCTCGATACGCGCCAGGTCGTAGTCACGCTTTTTGCGGTAGCTGAAGAACACTGCCAGCAATAAACCGGCGAGCATGCCGGCGGCCGGGATGGCCATGGCGTGTGTGACATTGACCCCGCTCACGTCCACCCCGGCGCGGCTGACGTTGGCCAGCAGGATCTCGTTGAGGAAAATGTTGCCAAAGCCCACCGGCAGGAACATGTACGGGGTGATCAGGCCGAAGGTGATCACGCAGGCGATCAGCCGCCGGTCTATGCGCAGGCGCGTGAGCACGTACAGCAGCGGCGGCACCAGCAGCGGAATGAAGGCAATGTGGATGGGCAGGATGTTCTGCGACGACACCGCCACCACCAGCATCAGGCCGATCAGCAACCATTTCACCTTGCCGCCCTCGGCATGGCCCTGACGGTCGATCATCGCCAGGGCGCGATCAGCCAGCGCGTGGGCCAACCCGGACTTGGCGATGGCCACGGCGAAGGCACCGAGCAAGGCGTAGGACAACGCCACCGTGGCACCGCCCCCCAGCCCGCCATTGAAGGCCTTGAGCGTGCCCTCGATACCCAGCCCGCCAACCAGCCCTCCGGCCAGGGCGCCGATGATCAGGGCGATCACCACATGCACGCGGGACAGGCTCAGGACCAGCATGATCCCGACCGCGGCTATCACTGCATTCATGATGTGCAAACCTCGTTACTACAGGCAAAAAGAAGACAAAAAGCGAGTGTTCCGGCGACAGCTGCACGCAGGCAGTGGCCGGGCCAAAGGATGTTGTTATGAAGGGCGCACACTCTGAAGCACCGGCCGGCAGAAGTCAAAGCCGCGTGGGATGCGGGTTGTTGCGGCAATAGACCAAAGTCCTAGGAAATTGATTGATCGTTCAATCAAGAAAGCGCCACCTTGGCCGAAACAGTCGGCAGCATCAAACCTATTACAAGGGATTTGCCCCCATGCCTGTGCTGCGACAACTCTCGATTCAATGGAAGATCACCCTGCTG
This sequence comes from Pseudomonas xanthosomatis, assembly GCF_019139835.1. Taxonomy (NCBI): domain Bacteria; kingdom Pseudomonadati; phylum Pseudomonadota; class Gammaproteobacteria; order Pseudomonadales; family Pseudomonadaceae; genus Pseudomonas; species Pseudomonas xanthosomatis. Next base: position 4,097,853 of record NZ_CP077075.1, read on the forward strand.
GCCGGCCTGTGCCTGGCCAGTATCGTCACCCTGCTGGTCGGCCTTTCGCTGTACCGAATGGACCACAGCTCCGACCTGGTCAAGGCCAGCAGCATGCACATGCTGACTGAAGCTGCGCAGTCGCGCATCGAGTCCCAGGGCGAGGTTCAGGCCCTGAACATTCGCCGCCAGTTCATGGACGCCTACCAGTACGGCGCAGGCTTCGCCCGCCAGGTACTGTTCCTGCGCGAGCAGGCCGAAAAGCGCTTCCTCGATGCCTACGACCTGCGCCAGGACATGACCGCCCAGGTGCGCGCCGCCTTGCAGGCCAACCCCGACCTGCTTGGCCTGTCGCTGGTGTTCGAGCCCGGCGCGCTGGACGGCAAGGACAAGCTGTTCGCCGGCCAAGCCGCGCTGGGCAGCAACGAGACCGGGCGCTTCGCCCTGTACTGGTCGCAACCCCGGGCCGGCGAGCTGACCTCGATGGCCTTGCCTGAGCACGACATGGCCAACACCGCCATCGGCCCCAGTGGCCAGCCGGCCAACACCTGGTGGGTGTGCCCGCGCCAGAGCGGCCAGGTGTGCGTGGTCGAGCCGTACTTCTATGACATCGACGGCCAGCGCGTGCTGATGACCAGCATCGTGTTCCCGCTCAAAAGCAACGGCAAGGTGATCGCCACCCTGTCCATCGACATCAACCTCAACAGCCTGCAGGCCCTGAGCGAGTCGGCCAGCCGAGGGCTGTACGAGGGCCGTACCACGGTCGGTATCCTCAGCCCGGTGGGCCTGCTGGCCGGCTACAGCGCCGACGCCGGCAAACTGGCCCAGCGCATGGACCAGGTCGACCCGGCCCAGGGCGCCGAGCTGGTGCGCAGGCTGGCCGAAGGCAAGCTGCAGATTCTGCACGGCCAGCAGCGCCTGAAGGTGCTGGCTGCGTTCGAGCCGATCCCCGGCGGCAAGCCCTGGGGCGTGCTGCTGGACGTGCCGGAAAGCGCCCTGACCGGCCCCGCCGAAACCCTCAAGCAGGAGCTGGACGCCCTCAACACCAGCGGCACCCTGCTGGAGCTGGGCCTGGGCCTGGCTGCCGCCATCGCCGGCCTGCTGCTGGTGTGGCTGATGGCGCGCACCGTGACCCGCCCGATCCTCGGCGTGGCCGCCATGCTCAAGGATATCGCCAGCGGCGAAGGCGACCTGACCCGCCGCCTGCAGTACGACAAGCGCGACGAGCTGGGCGAGTTGGCCGGCTGGTTCAACCGCTTCCTCGACAAGCTGCAACCCACCATCGCCGAGGTGAAACGCTCGGTGCAGGCCGCCCGCGGCACCGCCGACCAGTCTGCGGCCATCGCCGCCGAGACCAGCGCCGGCATGGAGCAGCAATACCGCCAGGTCGACCAGGTGGCCACCGCCTCCCACGAAATGAGCGCCACCGCCCAAGACGTGGCCCGCAGCGCCGCCCAGGCGGCCCAGGCGGCCCGCGATGCCGACCAGGCCACCCGTGAAGGCCTGGCGGTGATCGACCGCACCACCACAAGCATTGGCACCCTGGCCGCCGACATGAGCAGCGCCATGGGCCAGGTCGAAGGCCTGGCGCGCAACAGCGAGAAGATCGGTTCGGTGCTGGAGGTGATCCGCTCGATCGCCGAACAAACCAACCTGCTGGCGCTCAACGCCGCCATCGAGGCCGCCCGTGCCGGTGAAGCCGGCCGTGGCTTTGCCGTGGTCGCCGACGAGGTGCGCAACTTGGCCCGTCGCACCCAGGAATCGGTGGAAGAAACCCGCCAGGTCATCGAAGCCCTGCAGGCCGGTACGCAAGAAGTGGTCGGCGCCATGGACGGCAGCCACCGCCAGGCCCAGGGCGGCGTCGAGCAGGTTGGCCAGGCGGTCAGCGCGCTGCAACGCATTGGCGAGGCGGTCACGGTGATCACCGACATGAACCTGCAGATCGCCAGCGCCGCCGAAGAGCAAAGCGCGGTGGCCGAGGAGATCAACCACAACGTCGCCACCATTCGTGACGTCACCGAGTCGCTGAGCGGCCAGGCCAACGAATCGGCGCGGGTCAGCCAGTCGCTGAACAGCCTGGCCAACCAGCAGCAGGGGCTGATGGACCAGTTCCGCGTCTGACCGCCATCGCAGGCTTGCCGGCTCCTACAAGGCTTGCGCTGTACCTGTAGGAGCCGGCAAGCCTGCGATGGGGCCCGGACAGGCGCCATCCAACAATCCGCCTGCCCCTCACCCCTGCCAGAACCGCCCCCCACCCAACAACCTGTCGAGCAACGCCAGCGCCCCCTGCACATTGGGCCTGGCCCCCATGGGCAACACGTCGGTCAACGGCAGGGTGGCATCCTCATACCCCGACGCCATGATCAACAGGTGCATCTGCCCGGCATCCAGGTACACATGGTGTTCGGTCATGGCATAGGACTGGACAAGGCTCAACGCACCGGTCACCAGTGGCGTGGCCGCTGAAGTGCCGCCGTAGTTGGCGGTGTAGTCGCGATCATCCCCAGTTTTGTCCTGCAAGTCTCCACCCGATAACGTTGCCACGCTGTCGCCCCAGGCATTGAGCATGCGGTAACGGTAGGAGTAGTTGGAATACTGGTGGGGCTTGCCATCCCAAGAGTGACAGGCACCGACCAAAATGGCATCGGCATCGCCATGGTCGCTGAAGTACCGCCACCGCGCGAGGTCGACCCCGTGGTTCTGCACCGTGCCCTTGGAGCTGTCAGCCTGGGCCGTGCCGTTGGCAGCTGCCACCACCACCACTGCACCGCGCTTGCCGAGCTCGCTGATAACATCCCACCAGGCCCAGTCGTGCACGGCCGGCAGGAAGGTGCCCAGTACCTGCGGGTTGGCGGTCTGCCGGTTGATGCCAACGATGTCGCCCGGCAGTACCTGGCGCAAGAGGTCCTTGAGTACCTGGGACTCGCCGGTGCCGGCCTTGGCCCGGTTGTCGTAGAGAAACAGTTCGCTGTCATGGCTGATTCCGGTCATGCCAATGTCGTTCTTCACGGCCAGCAGAACGCCGGCCGACTTGGTGGCATGGCTGGGGTCGTCATTGGGTTTGTCGTGGACCAGAATCAGGTTGGGGTTGCCGCGCAAGTCCTCGTGGCCAGGGAACAAGCCACCGTCGGTGAAGTGCATGCGCCCCCCCTTTCCAGTCACTTGCTGTTGCCAGGCGGCTCTTACGTTCAAACCCTGCGAGCGGATGCCGGGCGGGTCCAGATAGGTTTGCAGCGCCTCGAAATCAGGCGTGGGCCTGGCGTTTTCTTCCGCGCTGTTACCCGCGCGCACGGCAGCGCCGGTCAGCAGCGTTGCCAGCACCCCGGCGACGCCCAGCAACAGCAGGTTGGGCCCATCGCTTGGGCCGATGAACTGCAGCGACCGTACATACTCCAGCGCGGCGAGGGTCTTGATCAGCGCGACGAAGGTGTCGTTGCTCATGCTTGCTGGTTGTTCGAGCGTGCAATACCGGCCAAGCACCGCCAACGCCGAATCCTCGCGCTCATTTGCAGCGAGCAAGGGTCGCAGTTCGAGCACCTGGCCCAGCAAAGGCCAGAGGCGCAGCAGCACCGAGTCGGAGCCGGGCTCAAGATCATCGAGCAAGCTTTGGTACCCGCCCTCGCTGAAACCTATTTGCAACAGCGGGTAACGCTCGCCGTCAGGCAAGGCCGGGAACGGCGCCAACAGCCGGCCATAGGGGTCGTCCGGCCCTTGCCCGGCATCAGGCACCGCGCGGCGATTTCGCGGGTTCGAAGACAGCGGCACCTTGTCCAGCACACTCCTGTCCAGCTCAGATTCCTCTACCTGCAGCACCAGGGGCTCGAAGTCGAAGAGCCCGGCCGCCCCGGTCTCTCGGCCCAAGGCAATGGCGTATTCATCGAGTAACACCACCTTGGGCCGGATAGCATAGTGCCCGGCGACTTCCCGGGTGACGAAACTGACCGGGCAGCCATGGTCGGCGAGCCTGCCACTGCTGGCATGCCCAAGCGCCGAGAGCCCTTGCAGCAGTACCGGGTCACCCGGCCCCAGGCGTTCGAGCTGGTAACGGATACGTGCCACCTTGTGCAGGTCGGGCCCGGTACAACGCACGTGGAATTTCCCGTCGAAACGGAAATTGCGGTAATAGATGAAACTCAAGGAGGGGGTCATGGCAAACACCAGTCAGTGAAAAGAGCAGATTGTTCGCGCAGCCCACGCCACCCGGCAGCCAGAAGCCCTTCCCACGGTCGCCCAAACTGCGTCGTCTACACTTGCCCCGACCGCAACCCGCGAGGCATCGATGAAGAAAACCCCTACCCTTCTGGCCGGGCTGCTGCTGGCCCTGGGCCTGGCCAGCGCCGACTCCGCCGCTGCGGCCGAACAACCGGCTCCCATCCATTTCGGCGCCATCACCTGGGAGAGCGGCGCGCTGACTACCGAAATCCTGCGGCTGATCGTCGAACATGGCTATGACCTGCCCACCGACACCCTGCCCGGCAGCACCGTGAGCATGGAGGTGGCGCTGGCGCGCAACGACCTGCAGGTGATCGCCGAAGAATGGGCCGGGCGCAGCCCCGCCTGGGTCAAGGCCGAGCAGGCCGGTGCAGTGTTCGCCTTGGGCGATACGGTGAAAAATGCCGAAGAAGGCTGGTGGGTGCCGGCCTACGTGATCAAGGGCGACCCTGCGCGCAAGCTGGCGCCATTGGCCCCGGACCTGCGCAGCGTCGACGACCTCAAGCGCCATGCCAAGCTGTTCGATGACCCCGAAGCGCCTGGCAAGGGGCGCTTTCTCAACAGCCCCAGCGGCTGGACCTCGGAAATCGTCAACACGCAAAAACTCAAGGCCTATGGCCTGGACGCGCTGTACAACAACTTCCGTACCGGCTCCGGCGCAGCCCTGGACGCCGAGATCGCTGCGCAGATCAAACGCGGCAAGCCGGTGCTGTTCTACTACTGGAGCCCTACCCCGCTGATGGGCCGCTACGACCTGGTGCGGCTTGAGGAACCTGCGTTCGACAACGCGGCCTGGGCGACCCTGACTGACCCTGCCAACCCCAACCCCAAAGGCAGCCGCTCGCTGCCGGCCAAGCTGTCGATCGGCGTGTCGAAGGCGTTTCGCGATGCCAACCCTGAGCTGGTGGCAGTATTCGAGCAGGTCGACCTGCCCATCGGCCTGTTGAACAAGACCTTGGCCCACATGGCCGAAACCCGTCAGGCACCCCGGCAGGCGGCGCAAGCCTTCCTGCGCGAGCACCCCGAGGTGTGGCAGGCCTGGCTACCGGCCGAGCGTGCCGCCAAGGTCAAGGCCGGCCTGTGAGCAACGCCGGCACTATTGGCGTATCGTGTCGGCCTGTGCCGCCCCTGCCTTCGGAGCCCCCGTGTCCCTCAAAGCCCTGCGTACCCTGGTGACCATCGCCCGCCACGGCACCTTCGCCCGCGCCGCCGACCTGCTCAGCCTCACCCCTTCTGCGGTGAGCCTGCACATCAAGACGCTGGAAGAAGAACTGCAGGTCAACCTGTTCGACCGCAGCCGCCGGCAAGTGGTGCTGACCGAAGCCGGCCAGCTGGCGGTGGCCCGTGCCGAAAGCATCCTGGCCGCCTATGACGAACTGGCCGATACCCTGACCAGCGGCCCGGCCCTGCGCGGTCGGCTGCGCATCGGCGCGATCCATACCGTGCTGGCCCGGCGCCTGCCGCGAGCGCTGGTATGGATCAAGGCGCACCACCCGCAGTTGCATGTGAGCGTGGTGTCGGGCATGTCGGCCGAGCTTGCCCGGCGTGTCGAGGATGGCGAACTGGACGCGGCCATCACCACCGAGCCGGTCAGCCCCTACCCGCAGAGCCTGCAGTACACGCCGTTGTTCGAGGACCGCTTCTGGGCCATCGCCAGCCCGGAACTGGCAGGCTTGAGCGTGCCGGAGCTACTGACCAGCCAGCCCTTCTTGCGTTTTGACAAGCGTGCCTGGGCCGGGCGGCAGATCGAACAGGAACTGCGCCGCCAGCGCCTGCAGGTCAGCGAGCAGATGGAGCTGGACAGCCAGGAAGCGCTGGCGCGCATGGCGGCCATGGGCCTGGGCGTGGCAGTCATCCCCATGAGCGACGAGGACCTTGAGCGCCTGCCGGCGGCTACCGTGCTGCCCTTTGGCGAACCGCAACTGACCCGGCGCATGGTGTTGCTGGAGCATGAAAAGAGCCAGCGCCGGCACCTGAGCGCAGTGCTGGGGACGGCGCTGGAGGCCTGATGGTTGGGCAATCTCTGTAGGAGCGGCCTTGTGTCGCGAAAGGGTTGCGCAGCGGCCCCAGGATCTCGGATTCATGCAAGATCGCCGGGGCCGCTATGCGGCGCTTTCGCGGCACAAGGCCGCTCCTGCAGGCATCGCGTCAAATTTGAAGGTTGAGCATGGCAGCGGGACCATGCAGTTTTCCTCAATATTCACTGCAGAAAACACCGTTTTTTCTGTAGGCCGCCCTTCGCTACCCTGTGCCGGTACCCGACCACGGACCGCCAACCATGCTCCACCTGCTGCTCACCACCCTTGTCCCGATCATCTTGCTCATCGCCCTGGGCACCTGGCTGCGGGTACGCGGGTTTCTTGCCGAAAGCTTCTGGGCCGGCGCCGAGCGCCTGAGCTACTACGTGCTGCTGCCCTCGTTGTTCCTGCACGGCCTGGCCACCGCCAACCTGGACGGCGTGCCGGTGCTGGGCATGGTCGGCGTGCTGATGCTCTCGACCCTGCTGGGCGCCCTGCTGCTGGTGCTTTACCAGGGGGCGGCCAGCTTTGACGGCGCCGACTTCACCTCGGTGTTCCAGGGCGGGGTGCGCTTCAACAACTACATCGGTGCCACCCTCGCCTCGGGCATTTATGGCAGCGCCGGTATTGCCCTGGCCGCGGTGGCCAATGCCTCCATCGTGCCTTTGGTGAACTTGCTGTGCGTGCTGGTATTCGCCCGTTTCAGCGCCCGCCACAGCTCACCGGCCACGGTACTGCGGGCGATCTTCGCCAACCCGCTGATCGTCGGTTGTGCCGGTGGCCTGCTGTTGCGGGCCACTGGCCTGGGCCTGCCGGCCGGGCTGGAGCCGACGGTCAAGGCCCTCGGCCAGGCGGCATTGCCCCTGGGGCTGCTGTGCGTGGGTGCGGCATTGGGTAGCGCACGCCTGGGGCAGCAGGTAAAGCCACTGGTGGCCGCCTCGCTGTTCAAGTTTCTGGTCATGCCGCTGACCACCTGGGGGCTGTGCCGGTTGCTGGGGCTGGGGGGCCAGGCTGCGGTGGTGGCGGTACTGTTCCAGGCCCTGCCGACTGCGTCGTCGTCCTATGTAATGGCTCGGCAGATGGGCGGCAACGCACCCTTGATGGCCACCATCATCGCCCTGCAAACCGTGGCCGCCGCCGTGACGCTACCGCTGGTGCTGAGCCTGACCCTGGGTTGAAGCGGTACGACTAGACTCACAGGCAGCCCACCTTGCGGATAACTGACCATGCGCCTTTCGATGATGCTGTCCGTCCTTGCCCTGAGCCTGCTCGCAGCCCCCCTCTTCGCGGCCGATAGTCCAAAGGCCGCAGTCGCCGAAGACAAGGCGCAGGTGCTGGAGGAAAAGGTCTTGCAAGATGCCCCGCCGCCCAAAAAAGCCGAAACCATCACCCCCACCGAGGTACAGGCCGTGGACCCGGCCGGCCAGGCGCCGATGGACGACAGCATCACGTGCCTGGCACGCACCATTTACTGGGAGGCCAAAGGTGCCGATGAAAAGGACATGAGTGCCGTGGCCAGCGTGGTACTCAACCGCCTGGGCCATGACGGTTTTCCCGACAGCATCTGCGCAGTGGTCAAGCAGGGAGTGGAAAGCAAGAGCTGCCAGTTCTCCTGGTGGTGTGACGGGCGCCCTGACCAGGTCGAGGAGCCGGAACGTTACGGGGTGGCCAAGGAAATCGCGCGCAAGGCACTCAACCAGCAGCTCAAGGACCCTACCGGAGGAGCCTTGTACTTTCATGATCGCAATGTGAAGCCGGATTGGGCCAAGGCTTACCGCAGAACGGCGCAGACCCGGCACTTTCTGTTCTACAAGCCCAATCAGGCATTGGCGCGCTGATTGGGCTTGGGGTTGAGAGTCATGTCTTTTAATGCCTGCGCCGGCCTCATGGCCCGCAAGCCGGCTCTCATAGAACTGCACATAACTCATTGATTTAGCAGGGCCCTGTGGGAGCGGGCTTGCCCGCGATAGGGCCTCAGGCTCAAACGGCGCTCAGGTGCTCATACAAAATGGTCGCACCCACCAGCATCAGCACCACACCACCCACGATCTCGGCACGCTTGCCGACAACCGAGCCCAGCGCGCGGCCGAGCATGGTGCCGATGGTGACCATGGTCATGGTGGCCAACCCGATGGCGGCAGCCGCCACCCAGATGTTCACATCGACAAAGGCCAGGCCAACCCCCACGGCAAGGGCGTCGATACTGGTGGCAAAGGCCGTCACGGCGAGGATCCAGAACGAATGCTGGCTTTGTTTTTCTTCTTCCTCGTCATCGGCCTTGAGGCCGGCATGGACCATGTGCGCGCCCAACGCCACCAGCAAGGTGAAGGCAATCCAGTGGTCCCACTGTTCGACATACTGGCTGGCCGCCTGGCCCAGCAACCAGCCGACCACTGGGGTGATGGCTTCGATAACGCCGAAGATCAGGCCGGTGCGCAGGGCTTCGAGCAGGCGTGGCTTGTGCAGGCTCGAGCCTTTGCCGATGGCGGCCGCGAAGGCATCGGTGGACATGGCGAAAGCGAGGAAGACAAGAGAGATGGGATTCAACGGTTCGGACTCCAGCCGGGCAACGAGTCAACGACAGCCACCTGCACGCCCGGCACGGGTACAGGAAGGTCGTTGGTCTCGCCAATCCGGGTGGACGCGCTGGCCATGGCAGGTTGCCAAATGTGTTGACCAGGGCACCTTCACAGGGTGTGAAGGCAGGCTACTCCCCAAAGAGTGGCGCGATGATACCAGTGCCCTGTGAAAAAAGTGTGAGTTTCAAAGCTTGGCCGCCTGCCGTGGAAGCGGAGCTTGCCCCGCGATGGGGGTATCACAAATCGCTCCGATAGCGAAAACCCATTGAATGCTCTCGCCCAGGTGCAGTAAGCTCGGGCTCATTCACTGGAGAGCAACATGCCGAAACACACCCGCAACCCCGCCATCAACACCGGTCGCCCTGCGCACCGCGTGCTGGCCGTTGCCGGTCGTAACGTCGTTGCACCCTTTTATTTTGGTTATTGGTTTAGCTGACAGGCGCCGATAACCCACCCGGCGCCCACTTTCGAGGGGCCGCCGAACACGAGAATACTCAAACCCCCGGTCGGCTCCCCGACCGGGGGTTTTGTTTTTCCGGCCCATCAATTTCAACGCTTCATCTTGAGGACAGATTCATGAACTACGCCACTTACGCCTACCCAAGCACCTATGCCTGGCGATTTAGCCAATCCCGTTCGGGCCAGCCTGCCGCCTCCGTTCGGTCGATTTTCGGTGGCAATGCCGCACAACAACTTAATTTGACGACCTGTCGAACACCTCGATAGGGCCGACCACGCGGGCCACAACCCGCCGTCCGCCCAGGGAAAACACGCCATGCAAGCCTCGAACCTCGCCCTGACCCAACCGCAAGCTGCCAACACCACCGTCAGCAAGCGCCTGCCCAGCCCGCACCTGCTCAAGCAGCAGATGCCGCTGCCCACCGAACTCGCCCAGCAAGTCCACGCCCAGCGCCAGGCCATCCGCGCCATCCTCGAAGGCCGCGACGAACGCCTGCTGGTGGTGGTCGGCCCATGCTCGATCCATGACCCACGCTCGGCCCTGGAATACGCCGACCGCCTGGCCGCCCTCAGCCGTGATGTCAGCGACAAGCTGCTGCTGGTGATGCGCGCCTACGTGGAAAAACCCCGCACCACGGTCGGCTGGAAAGGCCTGGCCTACGACCCGCACCTGGATGGCAGCGACGACATGCATTCGGGCATCGCCCTGTCCCGCGGGCTGATGCTGAGCATGATCGAGCGCGGCCTGCCGGTTGCCACCGAACTGCTGCAGCCCGTGGCTGCCGGCTACTTCGACGACCTGCTGGGCTGGGCCGCCATCGGCGCACGCACCACCGAGTCGCAGATCCACCGCGAAATGGTCAGCGGCCTGGAGCTGCCGGTGGGCTTCAAGAACGGCACCGACGGCGGCATCGGCATCGCCTGCGATGCCATGCGCAGCGCCGCCCACCCGCACCGCCACTTCGGCATGGACGCCCAGGGCTACCCGGCGATCATCGAAAGCCTGGGTAACCCGGACACCCACCTGGTACTGCGCGGTGGCCACAAGGGCCCCAACTACGACGCCCACAGCGTGGCCCAGGCGCGCCTGGGGCTGGCCAAGGCGGGGTTGGCGGCGCGGATCATGGTCGACTGCAGCCACGCCAACAGCGGCAAGGACCCGGCGCGCCAGCCTGCGGTGTTCGAGGATGTGCTGCAGCAGCGCCTGGCCGGTGACCGCTCGCTGGTGGGGGTGATGATCGAGGGGCACTTGTTCGAAGGCTGCCAGGCACTGGGCAAGGGCGCGCTGAAGTACGGCGTGTCGATCACCGATGGCTGCCTGGGCTGGGAGTCGACCGAGGCCATGCTGCGCGAGGCCGCCGCTCGCTTGTAGGAACAATGCGCAAGCCTTGCGAGACATGCCCCGGATAAGTGCGCTAGGCTTGCGTTTTTTTACCCCCAAGGAGTAGTCCCCATGGCCCGAGCCACCGCCCGCCACATCCTCGTCAGCAGCGAAGAGAAGTGCAACGAACTCAAAGCCCAGATTGAAGCCGGTGCCGACTTCGCCGAAGTGGCCAAGGCCAACTCCACCTGCCCGTCCAGCCGCCAGGGCGGTGACCTGGGCTCGTTCGGCCCGGGTCAGATGGTCAAAGAGTTCGACACCGTGGTGTTCAGCGCCCCGGTCAACACCGTGCAAGGCCCGGTGAAAACCCAGTTCGGCTACCACCTGCTGGAAGTGACCAGCCGTCAGGACTAAGTCATCGCAGCCGATGAAAATCCCTGTGGGAGCGGGCTTGCCCGCGAATGCGCCCGTACCGACGACACTGTCGCCTGAACGGACGCTTTCGCGGGCAAGCCCGCTCCCACAGTTCCTGTACGGCATCGCATTGCTGTGCATGGCGCCCAACGCCCATGCCGCCCCCAGCCACGCCCTCACCGTCTACGGCGAAGCCCCGCGCTACGGCGAACGCTTCCAGCACTTCGACTACGTCAACCCAGACGCCCCCAAGGGCGGCAGCCTGCGCCGCTCGGCCAACGACATTGGCCAGTTCGACCATATCCTGCCCTACATCGACAAAGGCACCGGCGTCAGCGAAGTCGACGGCCTGCTGTATGCCCCGCTGGCGGTGCGCTCGTTCGACGAGCCCTACACGGTTTATGGCTTGATCGCCCGCAGCCTGGAGCGCGGCCCCGACGACGCCTGGCTGCGTTTGGACATCGACCCGCGCGCCACCTTCGCCGACGGCAAGCCGGTGCGTGCAGAAGACGTGCGCTTTACCTTCGAGCTGCTGATGAGCAAAGGCAGCCTCAAGTACCGCACCCTGTTCGCCGATGTCAGCGGCGTCACCGTCGAAGGCCCGCGCCGGGTGCGCTTCGATTTTCGCAAACCCCACGGGCGCACCCTGCCCCTGGACCTGGCCACCCTGCCGGTGCTGCCCGAGCACGACTGGCAGCAACGCGACTTCGCCAACGGCGCCGGCTTCGACAAGCCGGTGGGCAGCGGCCCGTACCGCATCAGCCGCATCGACAACGGGCGCAGCATCACCTTCGAACGCGACCCGCAGTGGTGGGCCCGCGACCTGCCAGCAAGCCGCGGGCGCTACAACTTCCAGCGCGTGCGCATCGAGTACTTCGGCGACACCGAGGTGGCGCGCCAGGTGCTCAAGGGCGGCGGCTACGACTACAACCGCGAGTATTCGGCCACCGCCTACACCCTGGGCTACAACGGCGCGCAACTGGACGACGGGCGCCTGCAGCGCGCCCACCTGGGCCCGGCCAAGCCGCAGGTGGCCCAGGGTTTCGTGTTCAACCTCGACAAACCGCAGTTCAAGGACCGCCGGGTGCGCCAGGCGCTGGGCCTGCTGTGGGACTTCGAGTGGAGCAACCGGCAGATGATGCGCAATATGTACATCCGCCAGCAGAGCCTGTTTTCCAACACCCCGCTGGCCGCCCGTGCGCTGCCCGACGCCGAGGAGCTCAAACTGCTCGAGCCGCTGCGCGGCCAGGTACCTGACGAGGTCTTCGACCAGGTGTTCAGCGCACCAGTCACCGATGGCTCCGGGATCATCCGCAAACAGCAGTTGCAGGCCCTGCAATTGCTGCAGGCCGCAGGCTGGCACCCCGAGGGCGACCGCCTGGTGAACGCCGACGGCGAGCCGCTGAGCTTCACCTTCCTCAACGGCCAGGCCGGCATGGAGCGCCTGCTGCTGCCGTGGAAGCGCAACCTGGCGCAGATCGGCGTGGAGCTGAACATCCGCAACGTCGACCCGGCCCAGTACATCAACCGGGTGATGGCCCGCGACTACGACATGATCGTCACCGGCTACAGCGTCACCCTGTCGCCGGGCAGCGAGCAGTACAACTATTTTGGTTCGGCCGCCGCCCACGACCCCGGCTCGAACAACCTGATGGTGCTGCAGGACCCGGCGGTGGACCGGCTGCTCGACGGCCTGGTACGCGCCGCCACCCAGGCCGACATGCTGCGCCACGCCCATGCCCTGGACCGGGTGCTGCAATGGAACTACTACTGGATCCCCAACTACTACCCGCCGGGCAGCTCCACGGTGTGGTGGAACCGCTTCGGCCTGCCCAAGGTGCAGGCCGCCTATGACGAAGGCCTGGACACCTGGTGGGAGCTCAGCCCGACGCCGCTGAGCAACCGGCAGATGGACGCACTGAAGGGCCGCGCGCCATGACCACGTACATCCTGCGGCGCCTGCTGCTGATCATCCCCACCCTGCTGGCGATCCTGCTGGTCAACTTCGCCATCGTCCAGGCCGCCCCCGGCGGGCCGGTTGAGCAGGCGGTGGCGCGCCTGCAAGGTATCGGTGGCAGCGCCCCGGGCGCACGGGCCGAAGTGGTGCACGGCGAGTCTCGCGCCACCCGCGGGCTCGATCCCAAGCTGATCGACGAAATCAAGCGCCAGTACGGCTTCGACAAGTCCGCCCCCGAGCGCCTGTGGCTGATGCTCGGGCAGTACGCACGGCTGGACTTCGGCAACAGTTTCTTCCGTGGCGCCAAGGTCACCGACCTGATCCTCGACAAGCTGCCGGTCACCCTGTCGCTGGGCTTCTGGGCCACGCTGATCACCTACCTGGTGTCGATCCCGCTGGGCATCCGCAAGGCGGTACGCCACGGCAGCCGCTTCGATGCCTGGAGCAGCGCGCTGATCGTGGTCGGCTATGCCCTGCCCTCTTTCCTGTTCGCCCTGCTGCTGATCGTGCTGTTTGCCGGCGGCACCTCGCTGAACTGGTTCCCGGTGCGCGGGCTGGTGTCGGACGACTTCGACCAGCTCAGCCTGCTGGGTAAAATCGCGGACTACTTCTGGCACCTGGTGCTGCCGGTCGGCGCCCTGGTGATCGGCGGCTTCGCCACCTTGACGCTGTTGACCAAGAACGCCTTCCTCGACGAGATCACCCGCCAGTACGTGGTCACCGCCCGGGCCAAGGGCCTGAGCGAGCGCCGGGTGTTGTACGGGCATGTGCTGCGCAACGCCATGCTGCTGGTGGTGGCCGGTTTGCCCCAGGCGCTGATCACGGTGTTCTTCGCCGGCTCCCTGCTGATCGAGGTGATCTTCTCCCTCGACGGCCTGGGGCGCATGAGCTATGAGGCGGCGGTATCACGGGATTACCCGGTGGTATTCGGCACGCTGTTCATCTTCACCCTGGCCGGGCTGTTGATCCGCCTGGTCGGCGACTTGTGCTACACCGCGCTGGACCCGCGCATCGACTTCGACACGAGGGCGCACTGATGCTCTCGCCCATTGCCCGCCGGCGCCTGCAGCGCTTTCGCGACAACCGCCGCGGCTGGGTTTCGCTGTGGCTGTTCGCCGCCTTGCTGCTGCTGAGCCTGGGTGCGGAGCTGGTGGCCAACGACAAGCCGCTGCTGCTGTCGCACCAGGGCCAGCTGTACACCCCGGCACTCAAGCGCTACACCGAGCAGCAGTTCGGCGGGCAGCTGCCGTTTCAGCCCGACTACCGCAGCCAGTACGTGCGCCAGCTGATCGAGGGCCAGGGCGGCTGGATGCTGTTCGCGCCCATCCCGTTCAGCGCCGACACGCCCAACTACGATTTGCAGGTACCCACCCCCAGCCCGCCAAGCACGAGCAACTGGCTGGGCACTGACGATCAGGGCCGCGACGTGCTGGCGCGGGTGCTGTACGGCACCCGCACCTCGTTGCTGTTCGCCTTTGCCCTGACGGCGCTCAGTGTGCTCATCGGCCTGGCCGCCGGCGCCCTGCAGGGTTACCACGGCGGCTGGGTCGACCTGCTCGGCCAGCGCCTGCTGGAGGTGTGGTCGGGGCTGCCGGTGCTGTACCTTTTGATCATCCTGTCCGGCTTCGTCGAGCCGAGCTTCTGGTGGCTGCTGGGGATCATGGCGCTGTTCTCGTGGCTGACCCTGGTGGATGTGGTGCGCGCCGAGTTCTTGCGCGGGCGCAACCTGGAATACGTCAAGGCCGCCCGGGCGCTGGGGCTTACCGATGCGCAGGTGATGCTGCGGCACATTCTGCCCAACGCCATGAATGCCACGCTGACCTTCGTACCCTTCATGCTCACCGGCGCCATCACCACCCTGACGGCCCTGGACTTTCTCGGTTTCGGCATGCCGGCGGGCAGCGCCTCGCTGGGCGAACTGGTGACCCAGGGCAAGCAGCACCTGGAGGCGCCATGGCTGGGCTTTACTGCATTCTTTGCCCTGGCGCTGATCCTGTCGCTGCTGGTGTTCATCGGCGAGGCGCTGCGCGAGGCGTTCGACCCACGGCGCTGACGCCAGGGTTGGCCATTTTGTGGGAGCAACTGTCTTGTGCTGCCTGTACCGGCCTCATCGCCGGCAAGCCGGCTCCTACAGGTACAGCGTAGGCCTGAGGCTAATGCAATCCCTGTGGGAAGCGGCCTTGTGTCGCGATGGGCTGCGTAGCAGCCCCGACAATTTTGCATGAGGTCGAGATCCTGGGGCTGCCATGCAGCCCATCGCGACTCAAGGCCGCTTCCCACAGGAATCGCGCCGTTTTTTGCAAACTGCACCCCGACAAAACCAAGGAGAACCGCATGACGCTCACAGGCAAGACTGCACTGGTCACAGGCTCCACCAGCGGTATCGGCTTAGGCATTGCCCAGGTACTGGCCAAGGCCGGGGCGAACATCCTGCTCAACGGTTTCGGCGACCCCGCGCCTGCAATTGCCGCGATCAAACAGCATGGCGTGCAGGTAGCCCACCACCTGGCCGACCTGTCCGACGTGGCCCAGATCGAACAGATGTTCGCCGCCGCCGAACGCGCCTTCGGCCGCGTCGACATCCTCGTCAACAACGCCGGCATCCAGCATGTGGCACCGGTGGAGCAGTTCCCGACAGAGGCCTGGAACAAGATCATCGCCCTCAACCTGTCGGCGGTGTTCCACGCCAGCCGCCTGGTGTTGCCAGGCATGCGCGAACGCGGCTGGGGGCGCATCGTCAATATCGCCTCGGTGCATGGGCTGGTCGGCTCCACCGGCAAGGCCGCCTACGTGGCTGCCAAGCACGGCGTGGTGGGCCTGACCAAGGTGATCGGCCTGGAAACCGCCACCAGCAACGTCACCTGCAACGCCATCTGCCCCGGCTGGGTACTGACCCCGCTGGTGCAAAAACAGATCGACGACCGCGCAGCCTTGGGTGGCGATGCCCGCCAGGCGCAACACGACCTGCTGGCTGAAAAGCAGCCTTCGTTGGCCTTCGTCACCCCCGAACACCTGGGTGAGCTGGTATTGTTCCTGTGCAGCGAGGCTGGCAGCCAGGTCCGCGGCGCCGCCTGGAACGTCGATGGCGGCTGGCTCGCCCAGTGACGGGGAGCCGGGCCTGGCGCCGCCTCGCATTCGATCATCCGCAAGGAGGCCCTATGCGCCAAGCCCGTATCACCGCGATGCTCTCCCTCACCCTGGCCGCCGCCACACCGGCACTGGCGGCCAGCCTGAAAGACGTCGCCCCCTACCCCGACGCCGAAAAAGGCTTCAGCCGCCAGGTCATCCACCTGCCGGCCCAGGCTGACGAGTCGGCGTTCAAGCTTCAGATCCTCGCCGGCAAGACCCTGCAGGTGGACTGCAACCGCCAGCGCCTGGCCGGCAACCTCGAAGAACACACCCTGCAAGGCTGGGGCTACAGCTACTACCGCCTGGAAAAAGTCGGCGGCCCCGCCAGCACCCTGATGGCCTGCCCGGACGGCAAGAAGACCGACGCCTTCGTGCCGGTAGTGGGCGAGGGCTTCATGCTGCGCTACAACAGCAAGCTGCCGGTGGTGCTGTACGTGCCGCAGGACGTGCAGGTGCGCTACCGGGTGTGGTCGGCCTCGAACGACGTGCAAACGGCAAAAGTGGAGTAATCACAGGCCGCTGTGCTGCCTGCCGGGGATTACCCAGCCCTGCGGGCTGCGCAATCGCCCAGGGAACCAGCGTGGGAGCGGGCTTGCCGGCGATGAGGCCGGTTCAGGCAGCACAAGACAGTTGCTCCCACGGCAATCTCAGCCATGCACCCAGCGCCGGTGCAAGCCACGGGCCAGCGCATCGAGCATGAAGCCCAGCACGCCAATCAGCAGCACCATGGCCATCAGTTCGGAGTACGCCAGCCGGTCACGGGTATCGAGAATGAAATACCCCAGCCCCGCACTCACACCCAGCATCTCGCACGGCACCAGCACGATCCACAAAATGCCGATGGCCAGGCGCACGCCGGTCAGCACATGGCCGATCACCCCAGGCACTATCACCTTGCACAGCGTCTCCCAGCGGGTGGCGCTGAGGCTGCGGCTCAGTTGCAGCCAGCGCGGGTCGAGCTGGCGCACGCCGGCGGCGGTGTTGAGCAAGATCGGCCACAGCGCGGCAAAGGCCAGCAAGAAGTAGATCGGCTGGTCGCCGACCCCCATCAGCATCACCACCACCGGCATCCACGACAGCGGCGAGATCATCCGCAAAAACTGGAACGCCGGGGTGGTTGCCGCCTCCAGGTGCCGGTAGCTGCCCACCAGCAGGCCCAGCGGCACGCCGATCAGCAACGCCAGCAGCAGGCCGATGAGGATGCGCTTGAGGCTCACCCAGATATGCCCGTACACCTCGCCCTGGCCCAGCAGCTCCAGCAGGCTGTGTAACGTGGCCTGGGGCGAGAAGCGCGCCGACAAGCCATCGGCGGCACCGAACAGCTGCACCCCGGCCCACCACAGCAACAACAGCGCCGCCAGGCCCGCCAGGCCCAGGGCGCCATGCACGATGTGCCCACGCATCAGACCGCGAACTCCTCGCTGCGCTGGAAGTTTTCGGCAATGCCGAAGGTCGCCGGGCCGCCCACTGCGGCGATGGCGTTACGCACGAAGCGGTCATCCACCAGGTCGCGCGCCGCGTGCGCCGGGTCGAGGCTGGCAAGGAAGCCGCTTTCGCCCTCGATCAAGGTGTTCTTCAGGCGCTTGACCAGCTCCTCGGTGTAGCTGGGGAACGGGTAAGGCTGGAAGTCGATGCGCTTTTCATCCCACTGCTGGTGCTGGATGGCGCCGCTGGCGATATAGCCGGCGCGGTCTTCGGCGGCGGGCGCCAGCACCTTGGTGAGCACCGCCGGCTCATGCGGGGTGTACTTGTTGGGGCCGGCCTTGGACAGCAAGGCGGCCGCCTCGGCACGGTGCTCGCGGGTCCATTGCTGGGCCTTGACGATGGCGTTGACCACCTTTTGCGACCACTCAGGGCGGTTGTTCAGGTCGTGTTCGTGCATGAACACCACGCAGCAGGCATGGTTGCGCCAAACATCGCCGGTGAAGCGCTGTATGCGGCCAACCTTGAGGTTCTCGGCCAGGGCGTTGAACGGCTCGGCGACAATGTAGCCGGCGATGCGCTTGCTGGCCAGGGCCGGCGGCATGTCCGACGGCGGCAGCACCAGCAGGTTGACCTCGTTGGCCGCCAGTTGCGCGTTGGCAGGCTTGGACACAGCCTTCAGGCCGTTGTCGTTGAGCATCTGCTGCAGCACCACGTTATGGATCGAATACCAGAACGGAATGGCCACGGTCTTGCCGCCAAGCTGCTGCATGTCGGTGATGTCCGGGGCCACGGTCAGGCCCGAACCACCAACGTGGTTCCACGCCACTACCTTGGCCGGCACCTTGCTGCCATAGCGCGCCCACACGGTCATCGGCGACAGCAGGTGAATCACGTTGACCTGCCCGGAAATGAACGCCTCGATCACCTGGGCCCAGCTGCGCAGCAGCACCGGGCGCTCGGCCTTGATGCCCTCGGCCTCGAACAGGCCGTTGTTGTGGGCCACCAGCAGCGGCGTGGCGTCGGTGATCGGCAGGTAGCCGATGCGCACCGGCGCATCCGGCTCGGCGGCGGCGCGCGCCTGCAGGCTCGACAGCAGCGGCACGGCGCCGGCGGCGGTGAGCATGGCGCTCAGTTTCAGAAAGTCGCGACGGGACGTCGAAGAACAGCAGTCATCCATGCACATGGACAGCCTCCGAGGGCAAGGGGGTTGGGGTGGGTTCGGTGCGGCTTGCCCGCCGTAGGGTCTTGAGGATTTCGATACGCAGCGCGCCCAGTTCCTCGACCCGCTGCGCACGCGGCTGCGGCAGGTCGATGTGCCACTGGCCAAGGGTGCGCGCCGGGTGGTTGCCCAGTAGCAGCACGCGATCGGACAGCAGCAGGGCTTCGTCGATGTCGTGGGTGATCAGCACCGCAGCGGTGTTGTGGGTGGCGATCAATTGCAGCAGCAGTTGCTGCATGTCGGCGCGGGTCACCTCGTCCAGCGCACCGAACGGCTCGTCCAGCAGCAGCACTTCGGGCTGACGCGCCAGGCAGCGGGCCAGCGCGGTGCGCTGGGCCATGCCACCAGACAACTGCGCCGGGTACTGGTTGCGGGCGTGGGCCAAACCCACGGCAGCGATGGCGTGGTCGATACGCGCGCGCCGCTGGCTGGCGGCAAGCTTGGGCTGGCGGGCGAAGTCCAGGCCGAAGGCGACGTTCTTTTCAAGGCTGAGCCAGGGCAAAAGGCTCGGGTCCTGGAACGCCACCGCAAGGCGCGGGTGCGGGCCCTGCAGCGGCTCGCCGTGCAGCACCACCGAACCGCTACGGGGCTGCTGCAGGCCGGCCAGCACCCGCAGCAGGCTCGACTTGCCCACGCCGCTGGGGCCCAGGATGGTCACCACCTCGCCCGGCGCCAGGGCCAGGTCGAACTGTTCCAGCACAGCCTGCCAGCCGCCCTCGCGGGGGTAGCCCAGGCTGATGTCGCAGGCTTCGAGCAGCACTTCGGTCATGCCGCAGACGCCTGACGTTGCAGTTCGGCGCGCAATTGCACCAGGCTCGGGGTGACGATGGGCACGAAGGCCGATTCGCGCCAGCGGCGGGCAAAACCTTCGCCGTAGGCTGTGAGGTAGGCCTTGCCGCCACTGGCCTGCAGCTCCAGTTGCACGGCGTCGGCGGCGCTTTCAGCCAGGGTGATGCGCAGCTTGAACAGCGCCGCCGGCTGCTCGAGGAACCGGCCGTCACGCAGGCCCTGCTTGAGCTCGGCGATGGTGTTTTCCAGGCGCTCGGCCAGTACCTGGCGGGCCTCTTCAAGGAACGAGGCGCGGCCGTTCAAGTGCTCCTGCACTTCGTCCAGGGCGCGGCGGGCAAGGCCGATGGCCAAGCCGCACTGCAGGGCGAGGAACGCCGGGCGCACCTTGGGCAGGAACTCGCGGGCATTCTCGTGCAGCAGCCAGTCGCGGCCCAGCTCCACCTGGTGGAAGGCCAGCGCAGCGGTGTTGCTCGATTGCAGGCCCATCAGTTGCAGGTCGTCGGAGCGCTCAAGCCCTTGAGCGTCGGACGGGATGGCGAGCACGAACGGCGCGCCACCAGCATCGTCCTCAATGGCCGCAGCCACCACGAAGCCGCTTTTGCGCAGGTTGGTCACCCAGTGCAGGCGGCCTTCGAGGGTCCAGCCGGCATCGCCCGGGCGGCCACGCACTTGCAGGGCCTCGATGCCAGACAGGAACTTCATGGCGTTGGACAACCCCGTTGCGCCGGCCAGCTCGCCCTTGAGCAGGCTCGGGATCAGCCGCTCGCGCAGCGCCTGATTAGGGCTTTGCAGCAGGTATTCGATAAAGGCGCGCTGGCCCCAGCAAACGAACGCGGCAGCCAGTGAACGGCTGGCAATGGCGGCGATGGCCTCGACCGCGTCGCTGACCTCGCCCCCCGAGCCGCCCAGTTCGGCAGTTACGCCGACGCGCAGCAACTGCGATTCGGCGATATGTGCCAGCACCCGGTGCGGGTCGCACTGGCCCTGGTCGATGGCCTCGGCGTTGGCATCCAGCCATTGACAAAATGCGGTATCAAGCATGTCCCTACTCCTTTGAAACGCCGGACCCGCCGGCATCGGACGGTTTACGCCGAAGGCTGCCAACGGTACTTGCCGAGCTCGTCATTGAGCGGCGTCTGGGCGAACACATTAGCAAAGTTGCACAGGGTTGCGAGACTCACGCCAAGAATCACTTCCAGGGCGTTGCCTTCGCTGAAACCGGCCTCGCGAAACGCCTGGTAAGTGGCATCGCTGACGTTGCCGCGGGTGGCGATCACTTCGCGGGCGAAGGCGGCCAGGGTTTCGTAGCGGGCGTCGGGCAGCTCGCCACGGGCACGCAGGGCGTCGACCACCTCTTGCGGCAACTTGGCCTTGTTCAGCGCCACGGCGGTGTGGCCGGCCACGCAGAAGTCGCAGCCGTGCTGGGTGGCGGCGATCAACTGCACCACTTCGCGCTCGGCCAGGGTCAGTTCCGACTTGCCGTTCAAGGCCGAGACGGTGACGTAGGTTTCCAGTGCTGCCGGGGCGTTGGCCAGGATGCCG
Organism: Pseudomonas xanthosomatis; assembly: GCF_019139835.1. NCBI lineage: Bacteria > Pseudomonadati > Pseudomonadota > Gammaproteobacteria > Pseudomonadales > Pseudomonadaceae > Pseudomonas > Pseudomonas xanthosomatis. The sequence continues at coordinate 4,118,896 of NZ_CP077075.1, forward strand.
AGCAGGTTGGGGATGAAGCCCGAATTCTTCTGGGCGTTCTCAAGGAACGGACGTGCGGCTTCCGGAGCGGTCTGCAGGCTGTGTAGAGTAATGCGCGCGGACATGGAGCGGTCTCCTTTGATGTAGGTTGCTACAGTCTGTTGGTTATAAGAAGCAGCATCCATATTCATCAGTCGCCTTTCCTTGCTCCTGAGTCCTTGCATTAGATGATTTCATCCAGCCATCTCGTCGATTGGTTATTAGAAGGCCTGGAGCTCGACGCCAGCCTGTTTCACGTGGGCCGCTACTGCGGTGGTTGGCATGCCAGCACCCAGGGCATGGGCCGGGCCAGCTTCCATTTGGTGGTGCAGGGGCACTGCTGGCTGCATGTCGATGGCCACGCCGACCCTGTAAGGCTGGAGAGTGGCGATGCGGTGTTTCTGTTGCGTGACCTGGGCTACCGGTTGTCTGGCGCCGGTGACGCGCAAGATGCCTGCGCCCAGCCGCGCCGGGCCATGGCGCCGCTGGAGCTTGAGGCCGACGACGGTGTGGGGCTGGTGTGTGGCTTCTTCGACTTTCGCTCGGGGTTGTCGTCGCTGATCGTCGAGGGCTTGGCCGACTGGATCGTGCTGCGTGCCGAAGACCCGGCTGGCACTGCTGCCCGGGCGTTGTTCGGCTTGATTCTGGAGGAGTGCCGGCGCTTGCCGCAGCCTTCGCAAACGCTGCTTGAACGGCTTACGCACTTGTTGTTCCTGTATGTGCTGCGCCAGCAGGTGCACGGCGGGCAGTCCCTCGGCGGGCTGGTCGCCCTCGCCCGCCAGCCGGCCTTCGCCGGGCTACTGGAGCAGTTGATCGAAGCGCCGGGGCTGGCCTGGACGCTTCAGAGCATGGCGGCTTGCACGGGGCTTTCACGGTCGGCGTTCTTCAAGCGCTTCAGTGAATTGGCCGGGGAATCACCCGGGCAGGTGCTGCTGGCGTTGCGCATGCGCCATGGGTGTCAGTTGCTCAGGGCTGGGAGTACTGTTGAGCAGGTGGCGGTGCAGGTGGGGTATCAGTCGGTGGCGGCGTTTACCCGGGCGTTTGCCAAGGCGGTGGGGGTGCAGCCGGGGGCTTATCGGAAGGGGTTGGGGGTAGGGTTCGGGTTCGGGTTCGGGTTCGGGTTCGGGTTCGGGTTCGGGTTCGGGTTCGGGTTCGGGATTTGATGGTGATTGCTTTTGGAGATGTATGCACATTCATTGACGATGAGCGCTTTTCGTCACCTTTCCGCCCTTACGGCGGGTTACTTTGGTCGCGGCCAAAGTAACCAAAGCCGCCCTGCTCCCATCATCCGGCCCCCTACGCTGCGCTTCGGGGGTTCCCTCGCTCCGGGCTTGCTCCGGAGGTACGCGCCGACGGGCCGTCCCTGGCCCGATCGGCGCTCGACCGGCATCCATGCCGGTCGCCCTCCTACGCAATCCCTACGCTCGGCCTCCTGAAGTCGCGATTTGTGTTGCCTGAACTATTGCGCGCTTAGAAGCAAGATCAACAGCAAGATCAACAGCCAGATCAGGAGCCAGATCAAGAGCCAGATCAAGAGCCAGATCAAGAGCCAGATCAAGAGCCAGATCAAGAGCCAGATCAAGAGCAGAGATATTGGTTTAATTATTATTGATGTGTTGTTTGTTCGGGCCCTATCGCCGGCTTGCCGGCGATTGCAATCCTGAGTTCCCACAAATGCAACTAGCGGTTAGCTGCGCCAGCCCAGGCGCCGCCCCTAACTTCGCGACTTCAGGAGGCCGAACGCAGGGATTGCGTAGGGGGGCGACCGGCATGGATGCCGGTCGAGCGCCGATCGGGCCAGGGACGGCCCGTCGGCGCGTACCCCCGGAGCAAGCCCGGAGTGAGGGAACCCCGGAGCGCAGCGCAGGGGCCGGATGATGGGAGCGAGCGGTTTTGCTTACTTTTGCCAAGACAAAAGTAAGCCGCCGTAAGGGCGGAAAGGTGAATAAGCGTCACTACAAATAATGAATGCGCATACAACTTCCAATACCAACTAAAACAGCAATTCAGCAATTCAGCAGGCAATAGCATAACCCCCAAGCCAGCTCCCGCAGGGATCCCCCCCCCCACACCACACCTGCTATGGTTTACCACAAAACAACAAAACCACAGGATCCCCCATGTCCGCGCCCGTCGCCCCACCCCGGCCCAGCGACCTGGCCGCCATCATCGACTGCCATTTCGCCAACCGCGGCCTCACCCCGGAACCGGTGATCGCCCAATCCTGGTACCGCAGCATCACCCAACACAACCTCGACCCCGCCCAGCGCCATGTCGACAACCTGCTCAGCGCCAGCGAAGTGCGCCAGCACCAGGCCCGCCACGAAGCCTGGCTGAACCTCGCCGGCCAAGGCCTCAATGGCCTGGCGCAACGGGTCGCACCCGCAGGCTTCGCCGTGCTGCTCAGCGACCGCAACGGCATCACCCTGGACGCCCGCCTGCCCATCGACACCCAGCGCTACACCCGCGCAGGCCTGATGGCCGGAGCCTGCTGGGACGAGTCCATCGCCGGCACCAACGGCATCGGCACCGCGCTGGCCGCAGGGGTTGCCCTGACCATCCACCGCCAGGAACATTTTCTCAGCAGCAACGCCCGGCTCAGTTGCTCGGTGGCACCGCTGTTCGATGCGCAAAACCAGTTGCTTGGCTGCCTGAACGCCACCAGCCTGCACGACGAAGGCCCCAAGCAGGCCCAGCACCTCACCCTGCAACTGGTGAGCCTGTACGCCCGCATGATCGAAGACGCACACTTTCGCCAGCATTACCGCGACCGCCTCACCTTGGCCCTCAACCCCGAAGGCCAGGCCGGTGACCTGGCGGCGCGGCAGCTGCTGGCCCTGGACGAAAGCGGCCGGGTGATCGGCGCCAACCGCGCGGCATTCCTCAACCACCCCCAGGCCCTGCTCGGCCAGCGCATCGACCAGTTGCTGCCCGCCGATATCGACCAGTTGCTCGAGCTCACCCGCGGCGGTGCCCGCGGTGTGACCCTGCGCGAGCATGCCGAACAGCAACCGCTGGACATCGGCCTGCGGGTACCGGCCGGCTACCGGCCGCGCAGCCTGCCAGCCGGCAAACGCGCCAACAGCCCTCACCCGGGGCTGGACAACCTGGCCGGCGAAGACCCTCACCTGCAACAAGCCGTGAGCCGCCTGCGCAAGGTGCTGAACAAGGACATCGCCATCCTGCTGGGCGGCGAAACCGGCACCGGCAAGGAGGCCTTCGCCCGCGCCCTGCACCAGGCCAGCCAGCGCCATGCCGGGCCGTTCGTGGCCCTCAACTGCGCGGCCATCCCCGAATCGCTGATCGAAAGCGAACTTTTCGGCTACCGCGGCGGCAGCTTCACCGGGGCCAACCGCAAGGGCATGAAGGGCAAGCTGGAGCTGGCCGACGGCGGTACCTTGTTTCTCGACGAAATCGGCGACATGCCCGCCCACCTGCAAACCCGCCTGTTACGGGTGCTGGCCGAGCGCGAACTGCTGCCGCTGGGCGCCGAAGTACCTGTGGCGCTGGATATCCAGGTGATCAGCGCCACCCACCAGGACCTGGCTGCGCTGATTGCCAGCAAGGGCTTTCGTGAAGACCTGTACTACCGCCTGAGCGGCATGCGCGTGCAGTTGCCGGCGCTGCGTGAACGCAGTGACCGGGGCATGCTGATCGAGCGCTTGCTGGCGGGGCTGCCCGGTGCCGCAGGCTTGCGCCTGGATGATCAAGCCCGGCGTTGCCTGCTGAGCCATCCGTGGCCCGGCAACATACGGCAGTTGCTGAACGTACTGCGCTACGCCGTGGCGTTGGCTGAAGGCGGGGTGATCGGGCTGGACTGCCTGCCGGAGGAAATGCTGGCAAGCCCTGCGCCGCCGCCATTGCTGGAGCGGCAGGTGGAAGCTGCTGAAGCCCGCCACCTGCTGGAACTGCTGCAGCGTCAGCGCTGGAACATGAGCGCGGCCGCCGAAGTTGCAGGTATTTCCCGCTCGACGCTGTACCGAAAGATGAAGCTGTACGGCATCGTGCAGCCAAACCAGCGGTAACCCCCCTGTAGGAGCCGGCCGGCGATGAGGCCTGGCCTGAAAACCCTGATTCAGGCCTTGCGCCCAGGCTGATGGCTCTATCGCCGGCAAGCCGGCTCTCATATAACAAACTACAACTCATTGATTTAACACGCTTCCCGTGGGAAGCGGCCTCGTGTCGCGATGGGGCGCGAAGCGGCCCCAAGGCCTCAGCCTCATGCAAATTGCCGGGGCTGCTGCGCAGCCCATCTCGACCGGACGGCGCCCCGGCAAGGCCGCTTCCCACAGGGGCCGCGGTACATCTGCGAGACTAGTTCTCTGCGCGACAGCGCAGCCCGGAAGGGCTGGGGGATCTCCTACAGAGGTGGCGTAAAGCCCAGACGGTGGGATTACCCCTGGATGTACACCACCTGCGTACGGGTGTACTCATACAACCCATGCTTGCCATCCGCCCCGCCGATCCCCGACTTGCGGGCCCCGGCGTGGAAGCCCTGCATGGCCTCGAAGTTCTCCCGGTTGATGTAGGTCTCGCCAAAGTCGATCTCGCGGCTGGCCTTCAATGCCGCGTTCAAGTCGCGGGTGTACAACGACGAGGTCAACCCGTATTCGCTGTCGTTGGCCAGCGCAATGGCCTCGTCCAGGTCATCCACCACCTGGACCGGCAATACAGGCCCGAAAATCTCCTTGCGCATGATCTCCATGCCCGCCTTGCACCCGGCCAGCACGGTGGGCTGGTAGTGAAAGCCCGCGCCCAGGTCGGCCACCTGGCCGCCGGTGACCACCTGGGCACCCTGCCCGGCCGCCGTGCGCACCATCTGCGCCACCTTGTCCAAACCGGCCTGGTTGATCAGCGGGCCCATGTCCAGGTCGGCCTGCAGCGACGGGTCGCCGTAACGGGTGGCGGCCATGGCGTGGGCCACCCGGTCGATGAAGGCATCCGCCACCTGGCGCTGCACATACACCCGTTCGGCGCAGTTGCACACCTGCCCGGTGTTGATTACCCGCGAGGCGACGATGGCCTTCACCGCAAGGTCCAGGTCGGCATCGGCCAGCACGATGGCCGGGGCCTTGCCGCCCAGTTCCAGGTTGAGCTTGGTGATGTTCGGGGCGGCCGCGGCCATGATCCGCGCGCCGGTGGCCACGCTGCCGGTGAAGCTCACCAGGTCCACCCCGGCATGGCTCGACAACCCATGGCCGACGCTGGCACCGCGCCCGCCGACCACGTTGAACACCCCCGCCGGCAGGTCGGTCTGGGCCACCAGCTTGGCGAACTCGTAGCAGTTGATCGGGGTTTCTTCGCTGGGCTTGACCACGATGGTGTTGCCGGTCAGCAGCGCCGGGGCCATCTTGCGAGCGATCAAGAAGAACGGGAAGTTCCACGGCAAAATGCCCGCCACCACCCCCAGCGGCTTGCGCAACAGAAAGATATGCTCACCGGCGCGGTCGCTGCTCAGCACCTCGCCTTCCAGGCGCCGCGCCCACTCGGCCATGTAGTCCAGGTAGTCGGCGGTGAACGCCACCTCTACCTGGGCCAGGGCCGGCACCTTGCCGCCTTCGCGGGTGATGATGCGCGCCAAAGGCTCGGCGTTGGCGCGGATCTTCGCCGCGATCTGGCGCAGGTAGCCGGCGCGCTCGATGGCCGGGCGCGCGGCCCAGGCCGGTTGCGCCTGGCGGGCGGCGGCGATGGCCTGCTCCACCTGGTGGACCGGCGACTCCGGCACATGCGCCAGCAGCTCGCCGTTGGCCGGGTTGTACACCTCGATCAACTGCTCGCTGGCAATGAAGGCGTTGGCGATGAAGTTCTGGTAAGTGGTGTCGGTCATGCTCGTGTCACTCCTGGGTGTCGTTGTCGGCAAGCGGGGTATGGGCGGCGGGCTTGGCACTGAACTGCTGCCACACCGTCCCCTCCTGCTGCAGGTCGTGGGCGCGCTTGATCAGGTAGGCATGCACCTGCGCCACTTCGTCGGGCTTGAGGCGCTCGGCGAACGACGGCATGCCATCGGGCACGCGGCCGCCATAAAGGATGCCGAGGAACATCTGGTGTTTTTCTGCGGTGAGCTTGCGCAGGTCGGGCAGCACCCCGCCGCTGACCGCGTGGATGCCATGGCACTGCGAGCAGTTGCCGTCGTACAGCGCAGCGCCGGCGGCCACGGTCTTGGCGTCGGCAGTCAACGGCGGCGGTTTTGGCGCATCGGCCGGTGGCGCCGGCTCACGCAACTGCGCCGTGCCGCCAAGCTTGTAGGTGAGCACCTGGGCAAACGGCTGCACCCCGGCGCGCAGGCTCAGGGCGCCGGCGAAGGTGCTGAACGCCCCGCCCCAGCCGGCCATGAAGGTCACGTACTGCTCGCCGTCCACCGAATAGCTGATGGGCGCGGCCATCACCCCGCTGGCGGCGGGCGACTCCCACAGCTTCTTGCCAGTGTCGGCGGCGTAGGCGATCACCCGGCCGTCGGCGCTGCCCTCGAACACCAGGTTGCCGGCGGTGCTCAGGGTGCCGCCGTTGAAGATGGTCACATAGGGCACCTCCCAGGCCGGCGCCTGCTTCACCGGGTCCCAGGCGATCAGCTTGCCCGACCAGGTCTTGGCCATCTGCAGCAGGCCGTCGGCGCCTTCGGGCATCATGCCGGTGCGCAGGCCCAGCTGGTACACGCTCTTGAACGGGTGACGCCTGGGCGCCTCGGGAATGTGCTCGTAGTAGGCCGACATGATGTGCGCCGGGATGTACACCAGCCCGGTCTGCGGGTTGTAGGACATCGGGTGCCAGTCGTGGGCGCCCCAGAACGCCGGGGTCACCAGCTTGCGCTTGCCGTCCTTCCAGTAGGCGGCGGCCTCGTCGTTGAAGATCGGCCGGCCGGTCTTCAGGTCGACGCCCTTGGCCCAGTTCACCGGCACGATGTTCTTGGCCGACAGCAGCTCGCCGGTCTGCCGGTCGATCACGTAGAAAAAGCCGTTTTTCGGTGCCTGCATCAGCACCTTGCGCTGGCGGCCGTCGATCGGCAGTTCGGCGAGGATCATGTGCTGGGTGGCGGTGAAGTCCCAGGCATCGCCCGGGGTGGTCTGGTAGTGCCAGGCGTATTCACCGGTGTCGGCGTTCACCGCCACGATCGACGACAGGAACAGGTTGTCGCCCTTGGCCTGGCTACGCCATTTCGGGTCCCACATCGAGCCGTTGCCGACGCCGATGTACAACAGGTTCAGCTCGGGGTCGTAGGCGAACGAGTCCCACGCCGTGCCGCCACCGCCCTGTTCGACGAAGGCATCGCCGTGCCAGGTCTTGGCGGCGATTTGCATGGCTTTGTTTTCCGGCGGCAGCTTCGGGTCGCCGGGCACGGTGAAAAAGCGCCACACCTGTTTGCCGGTTTCGGCGTCATAGGCGGTGACATAGCCGCGCACGCCGAACTCGGCGCCGCCATTGCCGATAACCACCTTGCCGTTGACCACCCGCGGGGCGCCGGTGATGGTGTAGCTGCGGGTGTCGTCGCTGCGGGTGTCCACCGACCACACGCGCTTGCCGGTCTTGGCGTCGATGGCCTCCAGGCGCCCGTCCAGCACGCCGACGTAGACCTTGCCCTGCCACACCGCAACGCCGCGGTTGACCGCATCGCAGCAGGCTTCGCCGGCGCGGTGGCGGTCCGATTGCGGGTCGTACTTCCACAGCAATTTGCCGTTGCGCGCATCCAGCGCATACACCACCGAGAAGGGCCCGGTGGTGTACATCACCCCGTCCACCACGATGGGCGTGGCTTCCACGCCACGGTCCAGGTCGAGCTTGTAACTCCAGGCCAGGCCCAGCTGGTTGACGTTGCCCTGGTCGATGGCCTTGAGCGGGCTGAAGCGTTGTTCGTCGTAGGTACGGCCGTGGCTCATCCAGTTGCCGGGCTCCTGATCGGCGGCAATGATGCGCGCGCCATCCACTTCGGCGGCGTGGGCGGGCAGCAGGCAGGTCAGGCTGAGGGTGACGGCAAGGGCGCTCGGCAGGAGCCGGCGGTGCGGGCCGGTTGGGGTCATGGCTGGTTCTCCGTTCTTGTTATGGCGACAGCGCGAGGGTGTCGGCAAGAGGCGGAGCAATGGTTGTGCCAGGGGGTGCGGAAGCCCGTAGTAGACAGGCTACAGGGCTCGCTTGCGGGGTCACCAGGCTGGGCTGGTGAAGCATTGGCGCTACAGTTGATGCAGCGCTGGCACAGGTGTGTCAGAGGTCGAAGGCTTGCAAAGATCCCTGTGGGAGCGGGCTTGCCCGCGAAGAATGCAACCCGGTATATGGCACCGGCTTCGCCGGTGTTCGCGGTGGTTCGGCACCCCGACAAGCCCGCTCCCACAATATTGCGGCCTGCCCTTTCAAACCGTGCAGGTTGTGTGTAAAAACACCAGACACCCCCCTCGCACGAAAAGGATTCCCGGCAATGAAATACCGCCCCCTCGGCACCTCTGGCCTGCAGGTTTCGGCCCTGACCCTCGGCAGCATGATGTTCGGTGAGCAAACCAGCACCGAGGATTCGCTGCGCATCATCGACAAGGCCTGGGACCAGGGCATCAACTTCGTCGACACCGCCGATGTGTACAACGGCGGGCGCTCCGAGGAAATCGTCGGCGAGGCGGTGGCGCGCAACCGCCACGACTGGATCGTCGCCTCCAAGGCCGGCTACGGCCCGGTGGACGGCGTGCCCAACCGCAGCGGGCTGTCGCGCAAGCACCTGTTCAATGCGCTGGAAGCCAGCCTCACGCGCATGGGCACCGACTACCTGGACATCTACTACCTGCACCGCGAAGACCACACGGTGCCGCTTGAAGAAACCGTGCGCGCCATCGGCGACCTGCTGGCCCAAGGCAAGATCCGCTACTGGGGCGTGAGCAACTTCCGCGGCTGGCGCATCGCCGAGATCTGCCACGTCGCCAACCAGCTGGGCGTGGCCAAACCTGTGGTCAGCCAGCCGCTGTACAACATCGTCAACCGCCAGGCCGAGCCCGAGCAACTGACCGCCGCCGGCTACCACGGCCTGGGCGTGGTACCGTTCAGCCCGCTGGCCCGTGGCGTGCTCAGCGGCAAGTACGCCCCCGGCTCCACCCCGGACGCCGGCAGCCGCGCCGGGCGCCAGGACAAGCGCATCATGGAAGTGGAATGGCGCCAGGAGTCGCTGAGCATCGCCCAGAAGATCCACGCCTACACCGAGGCCAAGGGCGTGGGCATCGTCGAGTTCGCCATTGCCTGGGTGCTCAACAACCAGCTGGTCAGCTCGGCCATCGTCGGCCCGCGCACCGAGGCGCAGTGGGACACCTACGCCGGGGCGCTGCAGATCAGGGTCAGCGCCGAAGACGAAGCCTTCATCGATTCGCTGGTGACCCCGGGGCATGCCTCGACGCCAGGCTTCAACGATGTGGCGCACTTTGTCAGCGGGCGCTTGCCGCGTCATTGAGTGCGGCCCATCGCGGGGCAAGCCCGCTCCCACGCAGCGCTCACGACCCGGCGTGGGAGCGGGCTTGCCCCGCGATGGGGCCTGAAATACGCAACATGATCCCCATTGGGGACCCAACCGCCGGTATGCCGGTCCCCCTATTCCCCAATCACCTCGGTATCTTGCGCGCCATCGATTTCATTTTGCGATGGAGCCTTCATGAAACTGTTCGAACCCCTCAAGCTCGGCCCTCTGACCCTGCCCAACCGCGCCTTCATGGCACCGCTGACGCGCCTGCGCAGCCTGGAGCCGGGCGATGTGCCGACGCCGATGATGGCCGAGTACTACACCCAGCGCGCCAGCGCCGGGCTGATCATCACCGAAGCCACGCAGATCTCCTTCCAGGCCAAGGGCTACTCCGGCTCGCCGGGCATCCACAGCGCCGAGCAGATCGCCGCCTGGCGCCAGGTCAATGAAGGCATCCATGGCGCTGGCGGCCACAGCGCTGTGCAGGTGTGGCACACCGGCCGGGTCTCGCACACCTCGCTGCAACCTGGCGGCGAAGCGCCGGTGGCGCCTTCGGCACTGGCTGCCAACGCCCGCACCACGCTGCGCGATGAAAACAACCAGCTGATCCGCGTCGAAACCTCGACCCCGCGTGAGCTGAGCGAGGCCGAAATTGCCGGCATCGTCGCCGACTTTGGCCAGGCCGCGGTCAATGCCCGCGAGGCCGGCTTCGACTTCATCGAGCTGCACGCAGCCCACGGCTACCTGCTGCACCAGTTCCTCACCCCCAGCGCCAACGTGCGAGAAGACCGCTACGGCGGCAGCGTCGAGAACCGCGCACGCATCGTGCTCGAGGCGGTGGACGCCGCCATCGCCCAGTGGAGTGCCGACCGCGTGGGCATTCGCATCTTCCCGCTGGGCGGCTTCAATGGCGTGGACAACGGCGAAGACCAGGAGGCCGCCGGCCTGTACCTGATCGGCGAGCTGGCCAAGCGCAACCTGGCCTACCTGCACCTGTCCGAGCCGGACTGGTCGGGCGGCAAGCCGCTGCGTGACGAGTTTCGCCAGGCAATCCGGGCCATCTACCCGGGCGTGATCGTGGCAGCCGGCGCCTACACCGCCGAAAAGGCCGAGGACTTGCTGGGCCGCGGGCTGATCGACGCCGTGGCCTTTGGCCGCGCCTTCATCGCCAACCCGGACCTGGTGGAGCGCCTGAAGCAACAGGCGCCGCTGAACGAGCACCGCGCGCAGTTCGACTATGCCAACGGGCCTGAGGGGTACACCGATTACCCGTTTCTCAAGCAAGCGTGAATGAAAAAGGGGCCAATCAATGGCCCCTTTTTCTGGTCCCGGCACGGCTCCTACAGGGGAATAAACAAGCGCTTAGAGCTCTGCAATTGCCTGCGCCACCAAGGCATGCGAGCGCTGGCGTGCCAGCGGGTCATGGATACGGCAATCGATCATCAGCTCATCCGCCCCCGTCTGGCCAATCAACGCCTGCAGCCCCTCCCTCACCCGCTGCGGCCCACCGGCAATGGTGCAAGCCATCACCTGCTCGAGCACTGCCCGCTCATGGGCAGGCAAGCCTTGCACATAGCCTTCCTGCGGCTTGGGCAGCAGGCCGAAACGCCCCACATGCAGGTCGAGCATCCACTGCCGGTGCGAACTGGCCAGGTAGTCGGCCTCGGCATCGCTGGCGGCAGCGAAAATGTTCACCCCCACCATCACGTACGGTTTGGCCAGCTGCGCCGAAGGCTGGAAGTTGGCCCGGTAATGGGCGATGGCCTGCAACAGGTAACGCGGCGCAAAGTGCGAGGCGAAGGCGTAAGGCAAGCCGAGCCGCGCCGCCAGGTCGGCGCCGAACAAGCTGGAGCCGAGTATCCACACCGGCACCTGGTGCTGGCCTGGGACGCCGCGCACCTGGCGCTTGCCGTTGTCGGCCAGGTAGTCGCGCAGCTCGGCGATGTCGGTTTCGAAATCACGCTCTGGCGCAACACCACGCAACGCCCGCACGGTCGGGCCCGAAGTGCCAGGCGCGCGGCCCAGACCCAGGTCGATGCGCCCGGGGTGCAGGGTGTCGAGGGTGCCGAACTGCTCGGCCACCACCAGCGGCGCATGGTTGGGCAGCATGATGCCGCCGGCACCGACGCGAATCTGTCGGGTGGCGTTGGCGACTTCGTTGATCACAAGCGACGTGGCGGCCGAACCGATGCCGGGCATGTCGTGGTGCTCGGCGATCCAGTAGCGCCGGTAGCCGTGCTGCTCGACATGGCGGGCCAACTGGCGGGTTTCTTCGATGGCGTCGGCGTAGGTCTTGCCTTCGCCGATCATCACCAGGTCCAGGACGGACAGGGCTGTCATGGGGACTCCTGTGGGATTTTGAGTGACAGCACAGTGTCCGGGGTCGCGGCCAGGGGATAAACCGCGCTGCAGGCGCAGGACTGGGGACCTGTTTTCCCGTATCCCTCTGTAGGAGCCGGCTTGCCGGCTCTCATAGAACTGCACATAACTCATTGATTTAGCATGGACTGTGGGAGCGGGCTTGTCGGGGTGCCGAACCACCGCGAAGCAGGCGTCGCGGTGTATGGCACCGGCTTCGCCGGTGTTCGCGGGCAAGCCCGCTCCCACAGGGTCCGCGGCGGGCTCGTGCCCAGTTCTCTGCGCGACAGCGCAGCCCGAAAGGGCTGGGTCATCTCCTACAGGGATTGCGCAGGCAATGGGGTCAATCCTCCCAAGGCACTCCGTCTTCCCAGCTGGCCACCAGCAAATCGATGAACCCGCGAACCCGCGGCGACAGGTGCCGCTTGCTCGGGTAGACGATGCGGATCGGGTCGGCCGGTGGCCGATACTTGTGCAACACCTCCACCAGCGTACCGGCACGCAGGTCGTCGCCGGTGATGTAGGTGGGCAGGTGAATCAGCCCGAAGCCCGCCCGCGCGCCGTCGAGCATGGCCTCGGAGCTGTCGATGTTGAGCCGGCCCGGCTCCTCGCACAGGTGCAGCCCGGCCTCGGTGCGAAAGCGCCAGGGGCTGGACTTTTCGCCCACCAGGAAGGCGATCTTGTCGTGCCCGTACAGGTCGGCCGGCACCTGCGGCGTGCCATGGGCGGCCAGGTACGCGGGCGCGGCGCAGGTGACGAACTGCTGCCAGGCCACGGTGCGGGTCAGCAGTTGCGAGTCCTCTTTCGGCGCGCCGATGCGCACGGCCACGTCGACGCCCTCTTCCACCAGGTCGACATAGCGGTCGGTAAAGCGAATGTCGGCGCGCAGCTCCGGCCACTGCTTGAGGTAGCGGTCGAGAATCGGCAGCACATGGCGCTGGCCGAACGACAACGGCGCGGTCAGGCGCAGGGTGCCGGTGGGCTTGCCCCGGCGTTGGGCCATGGTGGTGTCGACCTCGTCGAGATCATCGAGAATCTGCTGCCAGCGCTCGAACGCCACAAGGCCCTCGTCGGTCAGGCTCAACTTGCGCGTGGTGCGGTTGAGCAGGCGCACCGCCATGCGCGCCTCCAGCCGGGCGATGCTTTTGCCCACCGCCGAGCGGGTCAGACCCAGGCTTGCGCCGGCGGCGGTGAAGCTGCCGGCCTTCACGGCACTGACGAAGGCGGCGATATCGCCGAAGCGGTTGGGTTCCATGCTGTGTTTCCGAAAAAGTCAGGCCAGCTAAATGGGTGCAGATCGGCGTATTGCAAGGCTTACTGGATGATCAGCCGGTAAGCCACGGCACGTTTTTCAACGCCATTGGGGAACGCGGCAAACACCACATCTTCCTCACCTGCCTGTTGGCCTGCGGTGTACACGTAGCGGTTGACCTGGCTGGTCGTATTGACCTGGTATTCGCGGCGCAGGCGGCCGAGCTTGTCGGGGTGCACGGCGCCGAGCTTTTCCAGCGGTGCCCACAGCTCGCTCCAGGTCTTGCGCCCCTCGGCGCTGGTGTAGTCGTGGATCACGCAGCGCTCGCCGCGCTTGAGCTGTACCGGGATGACCCAGTTGCCGAAGTGCGGGTCTTTATAGGCTTTGTCGGCCTGCACCTGGCAGGCCAGGGTCGGGCCGGCCAACAGTGCCAGCAGCAACAGTAGGTGACGGTTCATCATGCCCTCGTCAGTTGAGCCCCTGCAGGCCCTTGATCGCCAGCAGGTGCAATGGATAGAAAGCGTAACCCCAGCGCCCCACCGGCCGAATGCGCCGGTTGTCCTGGCGCAGCAACCAGCAGCCCAGCGCAATCGCCAGTGCGGCCATGCCAGCAACCTGCAAGGCAATGGGTGCCAGAGGGTGACCGCGCAGCCAGCTATTGGTGAAGTTGCCCGCCACCGCCAGCAGACAGGCCAGCGCCCAGCACCACCCTCCCCGGCTTCTGGCCAGCAACAGCGCCGCCGGCAGCAACACCCCCGGCAAGCCGTACATGATCTGCGCACTGAACAAGGTTGCCAGCAGCACCGCCAGCAGCGCGCCTACGCGGGCCAACGGCCCGGTGTGGTGCACACCCCAGGCTACCAGCAGGCCAAGGGCCAGGGTGGGGATCACGTTGAGCGTGCTCGAGCCATTATCCAGCCAGCGGTATGGCGCTTCGGACAGCACTGCGAACAACAGCAGCCACCCCAGGTAGCGGGCATTGCCCGGGGTGGCGAACTGGCCGGGCAAGCCACGACCGACATTCACCGCTATCGCCAGGCAGAACAATGGAAATGCCAACCGCCCGAGCACGAACAACCCGTCGGCAGCCGGCCACAAGTAACGCAAATGGTCGGCGACCATGGTCAGGATCGCCGTCCATTTCACCAGGTCCAGCCCGGCCGAACGCATGCTCAGTGCCGGGCCTCGGCAGCATGCCCTTCAGGCTGGGCCGCCCAGGCTGCCAGGGGCAGTGGCGGTTGCTGAGTGAATACGCGCTGCCAGATCAGCGACAGCTTGTCGCCATCGAACAGCGACGCCGCCCCGCCCCCCACCCAGCCACGGGGCTGGATGGCCTGCCACTGCCCGGCGCCATCGCGCTGGGCCATCTGGAAGCGGAAGGTGTAGTTGCCGGGGATGCCCATACGCAGGTCGGTGACCACCAGCGCATCGCCCACCACGTCGTAACGCAGCCAGTCGCCGGTGAACCAGCGCAGGCGCTCGTGCAGCGGCACGCCGTCGAGCACCTTGCCGGCGGCCAGGTTGCGCGGCTGGCGCAGCAGTTCGGGCGGGTCGCGGTCGAACCAGCTGCTGACGCCTTCGTAGTAATCGCCATCCGGGGTCTTGGCAAGCACGCGCCACACCAGGGTATTGAAGGCGATGGGCACGGCGCGCACCTCGCTGGCGGCGATGCCCTGCTGCTGCAGTGCCAGTTCGAAACGCTGTTCGGCGGCCATGCGCCCGGCCAGGCCGAAGCCCAGGTAAGCGGTACTGAAGGCCAGCGCCAGGCTCATCAACATCACCGCCCGGCCCTTGAGGCCCTTGATCGCGGCATACAGCACGGTCAGCAGCAACGGCACGGTGTAAACCGGGTCGATGATGAACACTGCGGCCCAGCTTTCTGGTGTGCTGTGCAGTGGCCAGAACAGTTGTGTGCCGTACACGGTGAAGGCATCGAGCACCGGGTGGGTGATCAGCACCAGCCAGAACGCCAGGAACAGGCGTGGCAGGGTGTAGCCTTTGTTCGGCCAACAGCGGTTGACCAGCCAGGCCAGCAGCAGGGCCAGGGCAGTGAGCACGAAAACCGAGTGGGAGAAGCCACGGTGGTAGGTCATCTGCGATACGGGGTCGGCGTAGCGGATGACCACATCGAGGTCGGGCAAGGTGCCCAGGGCAGCGCCGTAGAGCAGCGAGCGGCGGCCTTGCAGGCGGCCCAGCACGCTGCCCTGCAGGGCGGCGCCGAGGACGGCTTGGGTCAGTGAGTCCATTGCGGGTTCCGGCGACGGGGTTGTGGGAACGTAACGGTTTCGGGGTGGGGAGTGCAAATTTTCGGGGGTGGGTGGGGGTACGCCGAGGGGTTGCGTCAGGGCTGACAGGTGAATAAGCGTCACTATAAATAATGAATGCGCATAAAACTTTTAAAACCAACCAGCCAGACCACACGGCAGGTCGGCGCGGGCCAGCCGGTTACCCCAAGTGGCGCAGTGGCCGCCCTCGAAGACCCACTGTTCACAGGCCTCGACCTCGTGGCACAGGCGGGTGTTCTCGGCCGGGCTGCCAGTGGATGGTGTCGATGTGTACCACACGGCATGCCGGTGCGTTGGCCCAGCTGGCGAGCCAGGGTGCTTTTGCCAGAGCCTGGCTGGCCGACGATCATTACCCGCTGCATTGGAACTCCCTTTCGCCATGCATCCTGATTTTTCGGGCGGCGGGAGTGTTCGGGAATGCTTGCGCGGTTGCTCGCAAATCATGGCACCGGCTTGCAGGTGATCGCCAGCAAGCCGGCTCCTACAGGGTGCTCAGCCCTACGAGCTCACCGCCTTCGTGCCCGAAGACATGGGCGGTGCCCCGTACGAATGCACGATCAAGGGCGGCCTGAACGTCATCATGTGATGGCCGCGCAGCCGCCCCCTGCCAGCGCGCCGGCTTACCAGTTGTAAGTCACAGTGCCGTACATCGTGCGCTGCTGGCCATACTGGCAACCCACGTTGCTGAAGCAGCCGGCCACATAGTCCTCGTCGAACAGGTTGGTGGCGTTCAGCGATACCTCCAGCCCGTCCAGCGACTTGTCCACCTTGCCCAGGTTGTAGGCCACCAGCGCGTCGACCACGGTGTAGCTGTCGACCTTGAAGCTGTTGGCCGAGTCACCGTAGGTGCTGCCCACGTAACGGGCGCCGGCGCCAATGCGCAGGCCTTCGAGCAGGCCGCCCTGGAAGTTGTAGTCACCCCAGATCGAAGCCATGTGCTCGGGGATGCGGAAGGGCGTATTGCCCTTGGTGCCCAGGTCCGACTTGGTCACCTCGACATCGTTCCAGGTGTAGCTGCCGATCACGTTGAAGCCCTTGCTGATCTCGGTCTTGGCTTCCAGCTCGACGCCCTGGGAGCGTACTTCGCCTTCCTGGCGGGATGCATTGTTGACGGTCTCGGTGGCGTTCTGCTTGGTCAGGTCGAACACAGCCACGGTGTACAGGCTGTTGCCGCCCGGCGGCTCGTACTTCACACCCACTTCGTACTGTTTGCCGACCTCGGGTTCGAGCTGCGAGTTGTTGGCGGTCACGCCCATCACCGGCAGGAACGACTCGCTGTAGCTGGCGTACGGGGCAATGCCGTTGTCGAACAGGTAGACGATGCCGGCACGGCCGCTGAACTTCTCGTCCTTCTGGGTCTGCGGGTCGCGGTCGTCCTTCTGGTTGCTGGCCCAGTCGTAGCGGCCGCCGAGCAGAAACACCCACTTGTCGATCTTCAGCTGGTCCTGCAGGTACACGCCGGTCTGCGACAGCTTCTGCTCATAACTGGCACGGCTGAACGGGCTGAAGCTGAGCGGCTGGCCATACACCGGGTTGTAAACATCAAACAGGCCGTTGATCAAATTCAGCGACTGGTCCTGGTCGAACTTGCCGTTGTTGTAGTCCACACCGGTCAACAGGGTGTGCTCCACCGGGCCGGTGGCGAAGTTGGCCTGCACCTGGTTGTCCATGGTGAACAGGCGCCCGTCGCCCTTGCGCGCATCGGCGTAGCGCATGTACTGGTCGCCGATCGGCATGAGGATGGCAATCTCTGCGCTGGACTGGCGGTAGTCGCTGTAGCGCACGTTCTGGCGCAGGGTCCAGATTTCGTCCAGGTGGTGCTCGAACACATAACCCAGCGAGGTCTTCTCGTTGGTCATGTAGTCGTAGGCGCTGTCGCCGACATAGGTGTCACGGTCCAGGCGCCCGCGCGGGTCATGGAACACCGTGCCCTGGGCCGGCAGCGGGTTGGCGAAGTTGCCGGTCTGCTTCTGGTATTCGGCCAGCACGGTCAGCTCGGTGTCGGCGTTGGGCCGGAAGCTCACCGCCGGGGCCAGGTACTCGCGGCGGTTGGTGATGTGGTCGGCCTGGGCATCGGCTTCACGGAACAGGCCGGTCAAGCGGTAGCTCCACACGCCCTCCTCGTCCAGCTTGTCGCCCAGGTCGAAGGCCGCCTGCTTGTAGTCATGGTTGCCTGCCTGCAACTGCACCTGGCGCAGCGGCTCGGTGGTCGGGCGCTTGCTCACCAGGTTGATCTGGCCACCCGGGTCGGAGGCACCGTACAGCACCGAGCTGGCCCCGCGCAGCACTTCGATGCGCTCAAGGCCATAGGGCTCAGGGGCGTCCCACCCTAAAAAATCCGGCAGAAAGGTGCGGGTGCCATCGCGCAGCATGCGCCCGGTGCCCTGCTGGAAGCCGCGAATGGTCAGCTGGTCGGTGACGAACTGCGGGCCGGCAAGCTCCGAGTTGATGCCCGGGGTATAACGCAGGGCCTGGGCCACGGTCTTGGGTTGCTGGGCCTGGATCTGCTCTCGGGTCACCACCGACACCGAGTACGGGGTTTCCAGAATCGGCGTGTCGGTTTTGGTACCGGCCGACGCGCGCTTGGCCACGTAGCCGTCGTCCGGGGCCACCGAGCTGTAGGCCTGGCCAGAGATGCTGGTGCTCGGCAGCATCAAGGCCGCCTCGTCACTGCTGCCCTGCAGGGTGACGTGGTTGCCTTCGATGCGGTAGGCGATCGAGGTGCCCAGCAGCAACTGGCGCAGCGCCTCTTCCGGCTCCATCTGCCCGGACACGCCGCGGCTGCGCAGGCCCGAGACGGTGTCCTGGTTGTAGATGATCTGCAGGTTGGCCTGGTTGCCCAGGTCGGACAGCGCCGAG
The DNA here is from genome assembly GCF_019139835.1 of Pseudomonas xanthosomatis. Lineage (NCBI taxonomy): Bacteria > Pseudomonadati > Pseudomonadota > Gammaproteobacteria > Pseudomonadales > Pseudomonadaceae > Pseudomonas > Pseudomonas xanthosomatis. Next base: position 4,137,089 of record NZ_CP077075.1, read on the forward strand.
GCCAGCGGTTTGGCCGGGATGTCGATGCGCACCGGCTCGGCCTGGGCCGGCAGAGCGGCGGCGATGGCCAGGCCCAGGGTGGCGGCAGCGATGCAGCGGCGCAGCCGGACGGCCGGTTGATTCAACGAAAACGCGCTCATGATGCTCCTGACAATTATGGTTATGTTGGCGTATTGATGAGGTTCTGGCGCCTGGCCAGCGGGCAGACCACGCAGCGCTGCAACGGCAGACGCTCGCGCAGGCAACAGACCCGCCGCGTCACCCCGGCGGCATCGCGCCGCAGGGCTGCACGCAAGGCACCGCAGGCATCCTGCCGACGGGTATCGCGAAAATGCGCGCGTGCTTCCCCCAGCGCGCGGTCGGGCAGCCAGCCCTGGGCCATGTCCAGCACCCAGTCGATGCACAGCGCCACGTTGCCCCACAGCAGCCGCGGCGCCAGCCCGGTGTGGGCGGCGAAGCGGCTGACCAAAGGTTGCAGCAGTTGTTCGTGCAGCAGCTCCAGCAGGCGCGCGCCATCGCGCTCGCCAAGTACCGCGCCTGTGGGCTGCGGCAGGTGCAGCTCGGCCGGCGCGCCTTGGGCATCGACAGTCATGCGCAGGCGGGCCGGGTCCAGGCTCGGCGGCTCGGCCTCCAGCAGCCCGCCCAGCAACAGCGGCGGCAGCAGCAGCGCGCAGCTTTCCTGGTGCCACTGCGACGCCACCGCCCGCGGGTCGGCCTGCGGCCAGGTGCGTGCATAACGTGCCAGGGCAACGCCCAGCAGCTTGGGCTCCAGCCAGCGGCTTAGCGACGGCGCATCGCTGTGCGGCAACTGCCGCCAGCGTGCGGCCAGCGGCTGCAGGTCCGCCGGCAGGCGCTCGGCCAGGGTCACGTCAGGTCGGCCTCGGTGGCGCCGGCGTGTTGGCGTACCAGGCGGCCCTGCTCGATGCGCAGCAAGGTGTCGGCGGCGTCGAAGTAACGGTCGTCGTGGGAAATCACCACGATGGTCTTGCCCAGGCGCTGCAGGTCAGGCAGCAGCTCGGTGTAGAAGATGCGGCGGAAGGTCGGGTCCTGGTCGGCGGCCCATTCGTCGAACACCAGCACCGGGCGGCCTTCGGTCCAGGCCTGCAGCAGCGCCAGGCGTTTGCGCTGGCCGGTGGACAGGTCGAGGGTGGAGAAACGGCCATCGTCGAGGCTGACCTTGTGGGCGATCTCCAGGCGTTCCAGGTAGGCCATGGCATCGGCCGGCACATCGCCGCCGGCCTGTACCAGGTCTTCGAACAGGAAGAAGTCCGACAGCACCGTGGTGAACAGCTGGCGGTAATCGTCACGCTGCTGTTCGCCCACCGGCACGCCGTCCAGCAGCACGCTGCCGCTCTGCGGCACGTACAGGCCCAGCAGCAGCTTGATCAGGGTGGTCTTGCCGCCGCCGTTCTCGCCGACGATGAACACGATCTCGCCCTTGCGCAGCGACAGGTTCACCGGGCCAATGGCAAAGCCCGGGGCACCCTCTTCGGTGGTGTACTGGTAGTGCACGTCGCGCAGTTCGATGCTGTCGATGGCGGTGCGGGCCGGGGCGTCCTTCGCCTCACGCAGGCAGGGCTCGGGCGAGGTGAACAGCTCGGAAAGCTCGGCCACCCGGCGGAACGCCACCTGGGCGCGGCCGATGTTCGGCAAGGTGCTCAGCAGGTGTTCCAGTGGGCCTTTCATGTACAGCAGCACCAGGATGAAACCGCTGAGGGTGGCGGTGCTGGTGCTCGGCCACATGGCCTGGAAGCCGAGCGCCACGCCGATGACGATGAAGAACAGGGTCGAGCCCACGCCCTTGGCCACGACGAACTGGTTGATCGAGTTGACCTGCTTCTGGCAGATCGCATCGGCAGTGCCTTCGATGCTCTCGCCAAGCAGACGCAAGCGGCGCGGGCGGTTGATGCGCAGCTCCTTGGCGCCTTCGGCGATGGAGCGGTAGTGCTTTTGCAGGTCGTCTTCCAGGTCGCGGGCCTCGAAGAAGCCCTTGATCCCCCGTGAGCGGGCATAAAATTGCGCCACCGAGCCCAGCAGAATGGCCACGGTGGTGGTGATGAACATCGCCGGCGACAGCTGCACCAGGTACACCAGGCAGCCGAGGGTGACGCTGGCCGACACCGCCAGCGGTGCGAAGGCGAAGGCAAAATCGCTGATGGTGTCGACGTCGTGGGTCAGCACCGGGATCAGCCGGTGGCTGCGGTAGCGCTCCAGCTGGTCGATCGGCGCGCTGAGAATCTTCAGCCCCAGCGATTTGCGCAGCCGGGCAATCACATGCTGGCCAACGTAGTTGGTGCCGATGTCCGAAACCACCGACCCCAGCAGCGCCAGCAGGCACAGGCCGGCAAAGCCCAGCAGCAGGCCGCGGCTGGCGCCACCTTCGGCGTGCAGGGCATGGTTGATGGTGGCCAGCAGGCCGGTGATGCTCAGGCCGCCGAGAATACCCAGCACGGTGGAGACCAGCAGCAGCGGCCAGAACGGGCGCAGAATCTGGGTCAGTTCACGCAGGTTGGTTTTTGGGAGAGGGCTCATCGTCGGGGGTTCCAGGCGGGTCTTGCCTGAACGACGAATGAGGTTGGTTTTTGTTCAGCGAATTTTCTGAGGGCGACTGCCTTGAGTTGCCTGTACCTGCCCTATCGCCGGCAAGCCGGCGCCTACAGGTACCGCAAAGCCGTCGCGGTCATTGCAGAAGATCACCCAGCCCTGTGGGCTGCGCTGTCGCGCAGAGAACTGATCTCGCAGATGCACTGCGGTCTCTGTGGGAAGCGGCCTTGTGTCGCGATGGGCTGCACAGCAGCCCCGGCAATGTTGCATGAGGCCGAGGCCTTGGGGCCGCTTCGCGCCCCATCGCGACACAAGGCCGCTTCCCACAGGGACCGCGTTAAATCAATACGTTGTAGTTTGTTCCATGAGAACCAGCTTGCCGGCGATAGGGCCATCAGCCCTGCGTGCGCCTGCGCCTCAGCGCGACGAAATCATGATCACGCCATCACCCTGGCGCAGTTGCACCGGCAACACCCGTGGCAGGGCCTTGACCAGTTGGCTCAGGTCGTGCGTGTCGTAGATTCCGCCAAAGCGCAACTCGCCGGCCGTACTGCTGGCGTCCAGCTGCAGCGGCACCTCGAGGTAGCGGTTGATCTGCGGCAGGGCGTCGCGCAGGCTGATGTCATCGAGCATCAGCTTGCCGTTACGCCAGGCCAGGGCCCGCGCAGGGTCGGTGCGCCCCAACTGCAACATGCGCCCATGGCGCACCACTGCCTGCATGCCGGCGGTCAGCTCGGCGCCCTGGTTGCGCCCCTCGCCGCCGTCGTTGCGCGACACCAGCACGGTGCCCTCGGTCACGGTGACGGTGGTCTGCACCTCGGCGGTCCACACATTGAAGTGCGTGCCGGTCACCCGCACCCGCGCATTGTCGGCGCTGATCACGAAGGGTTTGTCGAGGTCGCGGCGCACCGCAAAGTACGCCTCGCCGTCGCGCAGCAGTACCTGGCGCTGGTCGCGAAAACCCAGGTACAGCAGGCTGGTGCGCAGGTTCAGCTCTACTTCGCTGTGGTCGGGCAGTTGCACCTGGCGGCGGCCCTGCTCGGCCATGTAGTAACGCACGCTGCCCGGCAGCACGCCCCACGACCAGCCTGCGGCCCAGGCGCCGCCTACCGCCAGCAGCACTGCCGCAGCGCGCGCCAGCATGGCGCCTGTGCGCCGGCGGCGCACAGGCAGTGCTACAGGTGCTGCAGGGCGCGGCGGCAGCTGTTCGCTGACCTGCCACACCCGGCACATGTTCAGGTACTCCTCGGCATGCACCGGGTCGGCGTCGTACCAGCGCAGGAATTCGATGCGGTCGGCGTCGCTGCACTCATCATCGAAATGCAGGCGCACGCACCAATCGGCGGCCATTTCGCTGGGAGTCTTCGGGGCTTGGGGAGGGGTTGGCATGTGCGGCTGGCGGTGTGGAAATTTCGCCAAGCTTACTCCAAGTCAATGGCTTGTGGTGGCCTGCGGGGCCAATTCTGCGTTTTTAAGAATCAACCCCGTCGCCGGTACAGGTATCGCTGAACATCCCCGCCGCTCATTCGTCACGCTGATGTACGCCCCTGCACCGCCCCCTGTCGGCGACCCAGGGCAGCCCATCAAAGGAGGATCCGCGCATGCCCAGCACCCAGCCCTTCGACGTTATCGGCGTCGGCTTCGGCCCATCCAACCTGGCCCTGGCCATCGCCCTCGAGGAGCAGGCCGAAAACGGCGCCCGCCGCGCGCGCAGCCTGTTCCTCGACCGCCAGACCGACTACCACTGGCACGGCGACACCCTGGTCAGCCAGAGCGAACTGCAGATCTCGTTCCTCAAGGACCTGGTAACCCTGCGCAACGCCACCAGCCGCTACAGCTTCGTCAACTACCTGCAGCAGCACGGCCGGCTGATCGACTTCATCAACCTCGGCACCTTCTACCCCTGCCGCATGGAATACAGCGACTACCTGCGCTGGGTGGCCACCCACTTCAGTGACCAATGCCAGTACGGCGAGCGCGTCGAGCGCATCGAGCCGGTCAACAACGGTGGTGGCGACATCGAGCTGCTGGACGTGATCTCGGTCGACAGCCACGGCCGCGAGCACCGCCGGCGCACCCGTTCGGTGGTGGTTGGCACCGGCGGCACCCCGCGCATCCCCACGGTGTTCCAGGGCCTGCGCGACGACACCCGGGTGTTCCACCACTCGCAGTACCTGAGCCGCATCAACCAGCAGCGCTGCGCCCGGGGCGAGCCGATGCGCATTGCCGTGGTCGGCGGCGGGCAAAGCGCCGCCGAGGCCTTCATCGACCTCAACGACAGCTTCCCCAACGTGCGCGTCGACCTGGTGCTGCGCAGCGAAGTGCTCAAGCCTGCGGACGACAGCCCGTTCGTCAACCAGATCTTCGCCCCGGAAAACACCCACCTGTTCTTCGACCAGCCCGAAACCGAGCGCGAGCGGCTGATCAGCGAGTTCCACAACACCAACTACTCGGTGGTGGACCTGAACCTGATCGAACAGATCTACGGCATCTTCTACCGCCAGAAAGTCTCGGGCAAACAGCGCCACGCCTTCCGCTGCCGCACCCAGGTGCTCAACGCCAGCAGCCAGGAGCACGGCGTGCGCCTGCAGATGCGCGACATCGCCACCGGCCAGGAAGAGGCCCACCACTACGATGCGGTGATTCTTGCCACCGGCTACGAGCGCAAGTCGCACAAGGCCCTGCTGGCGCCGCTGGCCGAGTACCTGGGCGACTTCGACGTGGAGCGCAGCTACCGCGTGCGCGCCACCCCGGCGCTGAAAGCCGGCGTGTTCGTGCAGGGCTTCTCCGAGGCCAACCACGGCCTGAGCGATACCCTGCTGTCGGTGCTGCCGGCGCGCGCCTGGGAAATCTCCGAAGCCCTGCTGGCCAACGCCGAGGCTGCCGAACAACGCGCCGAAAGCCAGGGCCTCAAGGAAACTGCCGCATGAACATGAGCACCGGGCCACTGAGCCCCGCCCTGCCCCGCAGCAAGCCCAATGGCGAGCTGTACCGGCGGTTCGACGAGCGCGTGGGGGCGTGGTTCTCGCTGCGCACCCTGGACATCGAGGCCGACCTTGAGCGTTTCAATCGCTGGCAGAACAGCGCCCGGGTGGCGCACTTCTGGCAGGAGCAAGGCAGCCTCGACGAGCACCGCGAATACCTGCAGAAAGTCGCCGACACCCCGCATATCTTCAGCGTGATCGGCTGCTTCGACGACGAGCCTTTCGCCTACTACGAGGTGTACTGGGCCCAGGACGACCGCATTGCGCCGTTCTACCCGGCCGGCGAGTTCGACCGCGGTATCCACATGCTGGTGGGCGAGGAACACCACCGCGGGCCGGCCAAGGTCGACTGCTGGTTACGCTCGCTGGTGAGCTGGCTGCTGCTGGACGAGCCGCGCACCACCCGCGTGGTGGCCGAGCCGCGGGCCGACAACGCGAAGATGATCGGCTACATGGAGTCGGTGGGGTTCAACAAGGAGAAGGAATTCGACTTCCCCCACAAGCGCGCCGCGCTGATGCTGCTTGAGCGCCGCGATTTCGGGCCGGTGCTGGTTGGTTGAGATTGGTGCGGGGTGAGCCCTGGCAGCGCATTTGGGCTGGCAGGGTTCGCCGGCAAGCCGGCTCCTACAGGTACGGCACTGACCTGAAGCTCATGCAATCCCTGTGGGAAGCGGCCTTGTGTCGCGATGGGCTGCGAAGCAGCCCCGACAATTTTGCATGATGCCAAAATCTTGGGGCCGCTTCGCAGCCCATCTCGACCGGACGGCGCCCCGGCAAGGCCGCTTCCCACAGGATTGCGCCGAGGCCAAGCCCTGCACTGAACCTGTAGGAGCTGAAGATCTACCTCAGGCCCTCAACGCCTCCCCCAGGCTCCCCGCCATCTGCCCATACACCTCATCGATCCCCGGCATGACCGCCGCCATGCGCAACAGGTCGTGCGTCGCGGCATAGCGCTGGCAGTCAACCACCACCCCCGCCTGCTGCAAGCGCTCGGCATAGGCCTGGCCTTCATCCAGCAGCGGGTCGTACTGCGCCAGGGCGACGAAGGCCGGCGCCACACCGCTCAGGTTTTCACACAGCAACGGCGAAAAACGCCAGTCCAGGCGGTCGTCCGCGGTGCGCTGGTACTGCTGGTAGAACCACTCAAGCGTTGCGCTCTCCAGCAAATAACCCTCGTCGAACAAGTCGTTGGACACCGTGGTGCGCGACGCATCGGTGCTGGGGTAGCACAGCAGCTGCAGGCGAATCTGCGGCGTGCCCGCCTGCGCCGCCTGGATCGCCAGCACGGTGGCCAGCGTCGCCCCGGCGCTGTCGCCGCCCACGGCCAGGCGGGCAACGTCCAGGCCATGGGCTGCGCCCTCGGCCAGCAGCCAGGCCAAGGCGTCCTCGGCATCGAACACCGCGGTCGGGAAGCGCTGCTCCGGCGCCCGGCGGTAATCCACCGCCAGCACTGCGCAAGGCGTGCGTGCGGCAAGCTCGGCGCAAATGCCGTCGTGCGAGTCCAGGCTGCCGACCACATAGCCACCGCCATGGAAGTACAGCAACACCGGCAACGGCCCGTCGCCAGCCGGCTGCGGGCGGTACAGGCGCAGGCCCAGTACCGCACCGTCACGGCTTCGGGCACTCAGCGCCTGGCGCTCAACCTGCGGCCAGGCCCAGACCAGCCCGCGCGACGCCTGCTCGAACTCCTCACGCGCCGCCTGCGGGCTCAGGGCGTGCAGCGGCGGGCGGCCGGCGAGCCGGCCCTCCTCCACCAGGTCCAGGAACGCGCTCAATTCAGGGTGCAAAGACATACCGGGTAATCCTTCAAAAACGGGCGAACGGCTCATGCCGCCCGCCCGCACAGGTTGATCAGCTCGTGCAGCTGGGCCTTGAAGGCCTCCATCAGCGCTTGCACGGTTTGCGGGCGGTAGCGCTTGCGGCTGTAGATGCAGCGCATGGCCAGCTCACCGTCCTGCACCTGGCCGATGATCTCCAGCCAGTTGGCCAGCGGCGCCGTCGGGCTGTGGAAGTCGCCCAGGCTTTCGCCGGCAGCGCCAAACAGCCCCTGGCCATCGCTGGCCTGGTCCAGTTGCCCCAGGTAGTTGAAGGTGATGCGCGGCTGCGCCAGGCCCGCCAGGGCTTCACGCACCTGGCTGCGGCCCAGGTAACGCAGCACGCCGTAACCCAACCCGCGCCCGGGCACCTGCGCCAGTTGCTCGCGCACGGCCCGCAGCGACTCGCCCGGCGTGCCGGCACCGGGGTTCAGGTGCAGCGGGAACATGCTGGTGAACCAGCCCACGGTACGGCTCAGGTCCAGTTCGTCGAACAGGTCCTCACGGCCATGGCCCTCCAGCTGTACCAGCATCGAAGCCGCCTGGCTCCAGCCGCACACGGCCCGTGACAGCGCCGTCAGCAACAGGTCGTTGATCTGCGCCTGCAGCGCGGCCGGGGCCACCTTGAGCAGGCGCGCGGTGGCTTCGCTGTCCAGGCGCAGGTGCGCCTCGGCCTTGGTGCCCACCAGGTTGCGCCCGCGCGGGTTGTCCACCGGCAGTTCGGCTGGGGCATCACTGCCCAGTTGCTGCTGCCAGTAACCCAGCCCGGCCTCGCCCTCGGGGCTGCGGGCCAGCTGTTGCAGGCGCTGGGCCCAGTCGCGGTAGCGGCTGGTCGGCGCCGGCAGTTGCGCCACCTGGCCGCGGCTCGCCGCCTGGTAGGCCGCCAGCAGGTCTTCGACCAGCACCTGCCACGACACCCCGTCCACTGCCAGGTGGTGCACCACCAGCAGCAAGCGCTCGCCGCCCTCGGCCAGGCGCGCATGCAGCACGCGCAGCAGCGGCCCCTGGGTCAGGTCGAGGCTGCGCTGGGCACGCTGGATGGCCGCCTCCATGGCGGCGCTGTCGGCCAGTTGCTCCTGCCACAGCACCGGCACCTGGGCCGCCTCCTCAACGCTGGCATAGCGCTGCGACCAGCCCCCTGCCCCCTCGACGAAGCGCAGGCGCAGGGCCTCGTGGCGCACCAGCAACTGCTGCACAGCCTGTTGCAGGGCATCGCCTTGCAAGGGTTGCAGAACATCCAGCAACAGCGCCTGGTTGAAGTGCCCGCGCTCGGCCATGGGCACCTCGAACAACCACTGCTGGATCGGCAGCAGGTTGAACAGCTCGCCATCGGCCAGTTGCACTTCGCCCTGCTGCGCAACCTGCGCCGGCGCATCAGCCAGCAACTGGGCAATGGTCGGCCGGCGCATCAGGTCGCGCAGGCGGATTTCCCGCTGCAGGCCGGGGTGGTTGCGTACCCGCGACACCACCTGCAGGCTGAGGATCGAATCGCCGCCCAGCTCGAAGAAGTTGTCCTCGATGCCAACCCGTTCGACACCCAGCACCGCTTGCCAAATATCAGCCAGCACCTGCTCCTCTTCGTTGCGCGGGGCGACGAAGCGGGTGTCCTGGCCAATGACCGGGGCCGGCAGCGCCAGGCGGTCGACCTTGCCGTTGGCGTTCAGCGGCAGCGCCGGCAGCACCACCACGTGGGCCGGCACCATGTAGTCGGGCAAGCGCGCCCGCAGGCGCTGGCGCAGCGACTCGCCCAGCCCTTCGCTGGCCACGGCGGCCACGTAGGCCACCAGTTGTTTGCCGCCCTGCCCGTCACGGGCCACCACCACGGCGCTGTGCACGTCGGGCTGGTCGCGCAGGCGCGCCTCGATTTCACCCAGCTCGATACGGAAGCCGCGCACCTTCACCTGGTGGTCCAGCCGGCCCAGGTAGTCGAAGGTGCCATTGGCGCGGCGCCGTACCAGGTCGCCGGTGCGGTACAGCCTGCCGCCGGCGCTGAACGGGTCGGCGACGAAGCGTTCGGCGGTCAGCCCCGGGCGGCCGTGGTAACCACGCGCCAGGCCCTGGCCGCCGATGTACAGCTCACCGGCCACGCCTTCGGGCACCGGGTTCAGCTCGGCGTCCAGCACATGCAGGGTGCGTGCGCCCACCCGCTCGCCAATCGGCGCGTAGGCCGCGCCGCAGGTGGTGTCGCCCTCGGCGCGCCACAGCAGCGGGGTGATCACCGTCTCGGTCGGGCCGTAGCCGTTGATGATCGCCCGTGGCCGCAAGGCCGCGCGGGCACGCTCGAAGGCGGCGTCCGGCACGGCGTCGCCACCGAAGCAATACACCCGCACCGGCGGCGCCGTGCCGTCGGCCTCGGCCTGGCTGGCCAGGGCCTGCAGGTAGGCCGGCGGGAACGCCGCCACAGTGACGCCGTGGCGGGCCATGGCGGCCAGGGTTTGCTCGGGGGTCCACAGTTCATCGTCACGCAGCAGCACGCTGCCGCCGAACAGCAGCGGCACCAGCCAACGCTCGTGGGCACCGTCGAAGGCGAACGACATGAAGTGCAGTTCGCGGTCCGACGGGCTCATGCCGTAGCGCTCGCCGATGGCCTCGCAGTGCATGGCCAGCGGCCCGTGGGCCACCGCCACGGCCTTGGGCTGGCCGGTGGAGCCGGAGGTGTAGATCAGGTACGCCAGGCTGTCGGCGTGCAGGGCCACGGCCGGCGCCGTGGCCGGCAGGCTGTCCAGCGCCAGGCGGTCAAGCTCGGCGCGCGGCACGTCGGCAAGCGCAGGCAGCTGCTGCGCAAGGCTCGAATGGGCCAGCAACAGGTGCATACCCGAATCGCGCATGATGAACGCCAGGCGCTCGGCCGGGTGGCTGGTGTCCAGTGGCAGGTAGGCGGCGCCGCACTTGAGTACCGCCAGCAGCGCCACCGGCCAGTCGGTGCTGCGTGGCAGGGCCACTCCGACCACTTTCTCCGGCCCCGCACCTTGCGCCTGCAGCCAGTGGGCGAGGCGGTTAGCGCGCGCTTCCAGCGCGGCGAAGCTCAGGCGCTGCTCGCCGCACAGCACGGCGTCCCAGTCCGGGCTGCGGCGTGCCCATTCGGCAATACCCTCGGTCACCGTCGGCAACGGCCGCGACGTCGGCAGGCGGTTGGCCTCGGCCCGCACCAGCAACTCGCCCTCGGCGAGCATGGCCAACTCGCCCAACGGGCGCTCGGCGCCTGCGCAGAAGCCTTCGAGCAGTTGTTCCAGGTGGCGGCGAATGCCCTCCACTTCGGCCAGGTTGAAGTGCTGGCGCAGGAACATGTACTCGATTTCCAGGCTGTCGCCGAGGGTCACCATCAGGTCCATGGCGTAGTTGGTCACACCATGGCCACGCACGGTCTCGAACTGCAGCTCACCGTCGTCCCACTCGCTGAGCAGGCGGTCCACCGGCTGGTTTTCGAATACCACGATGCTGTCGAACAGCGCCTGGCCACCACGGCCGGCCCAGCGCTGCACCTGGCTGAGCGGCGTGTGCTCGTGCTCGCGGGCCGCCAGGTTGTAGGCCTGCAGGGCCTGCAACCATTCGCCCAGGGGTTGCTCGGGGCGTGGCGCCTGGACGATCGGCAAGGTGTTGATGAACAGCCCCAGGGTGTCCTGGGCACCGGGCAGTTCTGCCGGGCGGCCCGACACGGTGGCGCCAAAGGCCACACAGCGTTGGCCGGTGTAGCGTTGCAGCAGCAACAGCCAGGCCGCCTGCACCAGGGTGTTGAGGGTGACCCGCTGGCTGCGGGCGAACTGCTTCAGGCGCTCGGTACGGGCCTGGTCGAAGTGGCTGTAGATGGCCTGGTGGCCCGCCTCGCCACGCTCGCCAGCCAGGGCCTGGGCGAGGAAGGTGGGTTCTTCCAGCGCTTGCAGGCGCTCGCGCCAGAAGCGCTCGCTGGCCAGCGGGTCGCGGCTTTGCAGCCAGTCCAGGTAGTCGCGGTAGCGGCCCGGGTTGGGCAGCGTCTGGCCCAGGTAGCGGCGCAGCACCTGGCCGATCAGCAGCGACAGGCTCCAGCCGTCGAGCAACAGGTGGTGGTAGGTCCATACCAGCCGGTAGCGGCGCGGGCCCAGTTGCACCAGCAGCAAACGCTGCAGCGGCGCCTGGGCCAGGTCGAAGCCACGCTCGCGCTGTTCGCGGGCCACGGCCTCGGCCTCCTCGACGGTGAAGGTACGGCCCTGCCAGTCGAGCTGCTCCACCGGCAGACTGACGCGCTGCCGGATCACCTGCATGGCGTCGGCAAAGCCCTGCCACACGAAGCTGCCGCGCAGGCTGTCGTGGCGGTTGCTGACTTCGTCCCAGGCGGCGATGAAGCGCGGCGCGTCGAGGCCGTCGATCACAACGTCCAGCTGGTTGATGTACAGGTCGGTGCCGCTGTCCAGGGCGTGGAACAGCATGCCTTGCTGCATTGGCGACAGCGGCACGATGTCTTCCACGGCCTCCAGCGCCACCGGCAGCGCGGCGCGCTCGGCGTCGCTCAGGGTGCTGAGGTCCAGCCGTTCCACAACCTGGGTGACGGCCTGTTGCAGCGGCTGCGCCTGGGCCGCCAGGGCGCGGACGCTCTGGTGCAGGAACAAATCGCGCGGGGTCAGGGCCAAACCGGCTTCACGGGCACGGGCTACCACTTGCACCGAAACGATGGAGTCACCGCCCAGTTCGAAGAAGTTGTCCTCGGCGCCTACCTGCGGCAGGTTCAGCACGCTTTGCCAGATCTGCGCCAGGGTGCATTCCACCTCGCCCTCGGGGGCCACGTGCTCGCGCACTTGCAGCTCCGGCTCGGGCAATGCCTTGCGGTCGAGTTTGCGGTTCGGCGTCAGCGGCATGCGCTCAAGGCGCATCAGGCGTGCCGGCACCATGTAGTCCGGCAGTTGTGCTTGCAGGCGTTCGCGCAGCGGCGCCAGCAGCGCGTCATCGTCGGCCACTACATAGCCGATCAGTTGCCCTTGGCGTGCCACCACAGCGGCCTCGCGCACACCGGGTTCGGCCAGCAGGCAGGCTTCGATTTCGCCAAGCTCGATACGGAAACCGCGAATCTTCACCTGCTGGTCGATCCGCCCCAGGTACTCCAGCGCGCCGTCGGCGCGGCGGCGCACCAGGTCGCCGGTGCGGTACAGGCGCGCACCGCTGCCGAACGGGTCGGCGACAAAGCGCTCGGCGGTGAGGCCGGGCCGGTCGTGGTAACCACGGGCCAGACCTTCGCCGCCGATGTACAGCTCGCCGGCCACGCCCAACGGCAGAGGTTCCAGGTCGTCATCCAGCACGTGCAGTGCGGTGTGGGCCAGGGCCTCGCCGAGCATCACTTGCTGCTGGCCTTGAAGGTGGCAGCGGGCCGACCACACCGAGGTTTCGGTCGGGCCGTAGAGGTTCCACAGGCCGCCGGCCACACCGATAAGGCGTTCGGCCAGGTCTGCCGGCAGTGCTTCGCCGCCACACAGCACCTGGCGCCCGGCCAAAGCCGCCAGGCGTGGGTGGTCGGCGAGCATGCGCCAGGTCGAGGGGGTTGCCTGAATGGCGGTGACTTGCTGCAGCTCGATTTGCGCCCACAGGCGCTCCGGGTCGCGGGCGGTGTCGCGATCCACCAGCACCACGCTGGCACCGCTGACCAAGGGCAAGTACAGCTCCAGCACGGCAATGTCGAACGACAGCGAGGTCAGCGCCAGCATGCGCCCGTCAGCAGCCAGGCCCGGGGCCTGGGCCATGCTCGCCAGGAAGTTGCCCACACCAGCCCGGCGTACGGCCACACCCTTGGGCTTGCCGGTGGAGCCGGAGGTGTAGATGACGTAGGCCAGGTGATCGCCCTTGGCCAGGTTCAACGGATTAGCTTCACTGCCCTGGAAATCAGATTGGTCCAGCCACCAGCATTCGGCCTCGGCGCCCAACGCTTGCAGCGCCGGTTGCAGCGAGCTTTGGCTGAGCAGCAACGGCGCACGGCTGTCGTCGAGCATATGGCGCAGGCGCTCGGCCGGGAATTCCGGGTCCAGCGGCACGTAAGCGCCACCAGCCTTGAGCACTGCCAGCAAGGCCACCAGCAGTTGCGGGGTGCGCTCCAGGCACACGCCCACACGCACGTCCGGGCCAACGCCTGCGGCTTGCAGGCGGTGGGCCAGCTGGTTGGCGCGGCGGTTCAGTTCGGCATAGCTGAGCGAACCCTCACCCTGGCGTACGGCGATCGCTTCGGGCACACGGGCAACCTGCTGCTCGAACTGTTCGACCAGATCGAACACGCCGATGCCATGGCTATCAGCAGCACCGGCCGCCAGCAGCTCGGCACGTTCGCCGGCGGTCAGCGACGACACCTGCACCAATGGCAGCCCCGGCTGCTCCAGCAGGGCCTGCAGCAGGTGCAGGAAGTGCCCGGCCAGGCGCTCGATGCTGGCCCGCTCGAACAGGTCGCTGGCGTAGTTGAAGGTGAAGCTGAACCCGCCCTCGCCCTGTTGGTCGACGAACAGCCCCAGGTCCACCTGGGCGGTACGCCGTTCCTGTTCAAGGCTGGCCATGCGCAGGCCGGCCAACTGTTCGCCCAGCGCCACGTCGTGGCGTTGCAGGCTGAACAGCACCTGGAACAGCGGGTTGTGGCTGAGGCTGCGCTCTGGCTGCAAGGCCTCGACCAGTTGCTCGAACGGCAGGTCCTGGTGGGCCTGGGCCGCCAGCACGGTGTCACGCACCTGCTGCAGCAGCGCAGCGAACGGCTGCGCGGTGTCGATGCGGGTACGCAGCACCTGGGTGTTGACGAACAGGCCGATCAGCCCTTCGCACTCGGCGCGCAGGCGGTTGGCCACCGGCACGCCGACGCACAGGTCGTCCTGGCGGGCGTGGCGCTGCAGCAGCACGTTGAAGGCTGCCAGCAACAGCATGAACGGCGTCACCTGCTGCGCCTGGGCCTGGCGCAGCACGCTGGCGGCGAGCGGCGCCGGCAGTTGCAGGCTGAAGTTGGCACCGCGGTAGCTTTGCTGCGCCGGGCGCGGGTGATCGGCAGGCAGCTCGAGGATGCGCGGTGCATCGCCCAGTTGCGCCTGCCAGTAACCCAGCTGGCGCTCGCCCTCGCCGCCGGCCAGCCACTCGCGCTGCCACAGGGCGTAGTCCAGGTACTGGATCGGCAATGCCGCAAGGGCTGCCGGCTGGCCGCTGCATTCGGCGGCGTACAGCTGGCCCAGTTCGCGCACCAGAATGTCCATCGACCAGCCGTCGCCAACCATGTGGTGCAGGGTCAGCAGCAGGTGGTGGCGCTGGCGCTCCAGGCGCAACAGCTGGCCACGCAGCACCGGGCCGTTGACCAGGTCGAACGGTGCCAGGGCCTGCGCCACACGCAGCGCCTGGGCCTGGGCATAGGGGTCGTCGGCGCCGCGCAGGTCGCTGCAAGGCAGCTCGAAGCCGGCCGCCGGCAGCACCTGCTGGTACACCTCGCCGGCTTCGCTGGGGAAGCAGGTGCGCAAGGCTTCGTGGCGCGCCAGCAGGCCGCTGAAGGCACGCTGCAGCGCCGCACGGTCCAGCTCGCCGTCCAGCTCCAGGGCAACTGGCATGTTGTAGGCGTCGCTGTCTGGCTGCAATTGCCAGAGGAACCACATGCGCTGCTGGGCGAACGACAGCGCCGGGCGCGCCGGCCGCTCGCGGCGCTGCGGGCCTGCCGCCAGCTGGCCGCGGCTGCGCCCCAGGGCCTGGGCCAGGCCCGCCACGGTCGGGGTGTCGAACACGGCGCGCAGGGCCAGCTCTACGCCGAACACCTCGCGCACCTTGGCCACCACCCGCACCGCCAGCAGCGAGTGGCCGCCCAGTTCGAAGAAGTCATCGTCGCGGCCAACCCGCTGCACCCCAAGCAATACCTGCCAGAGCTGCGCCAGGGCGGTTTCGCGCGCGCCTTGCGGGGCGCTGTACTGGCGCGCCTGCCATTGCGGCGCCGGCAGCGCCTTGCGCTCCAGCTTGCCGTTGGGGCTCAGCGGCATCGCCTCCAGGTACACCAGAAGGGCCGGCACCATGTAGTCCGGCAGGTGCTCGCGCACCCCTTCGCGCACCGCATCCAGCAGCGCCTGCGGCTCGGCCCGGGGGCTGTCGCTGGTCAGGTAACCCACCAGCTGCGCGCCACCGGCCTGCTGCCAGGCCACCACCACCGCCTCGCGCACGCCGGGTTGCTCGAGCATGCGTGCCTCGATTTCGCCCAGCTCGATGCGCAGGCCGCGCAGCTTGACCTGGTGGTCGATGCGCCCGGCGTAGTCGATCACCCCGTCCGGGCGCCAGCGCGCCAGGTCACCGGTGCGGTACATGCGCTCGCCAGGTGCGCCGAACGGGTTGGCGACAAAGCGCTCGGCGGTAAGCCCGGCGCGCCCCAGGTAGCCACGGGCCAGGTTGTGCCCGGCGATGTACAGCTCGCCCGCCACACCCACCGGCACCGGCTGCAACTGGCTGTCGAGGATCATCAGCTGGGTGTTGGCGATTGGCCGGCCAATCGGCACGCTGTGCCGGCCCGGCTCGTCGAGGCAGTGCCAGTAGCTGACGTCGATGGCCGCCTCGGTGGGGCCGTACAGGTTGTGCAGCGCGCCGTTGTGCTGCTGCTGGAACTGCTGCTGCAACTCATGGGGCAAAGCTTCGCCGCTGCACATCACCTGGCGCAGGCTGGTGCAGGCGGCCAGCTCGCCGGCGGCGATGAACGCCTGCAGCATCGAGGGCACGAAGTGCAGCGTGGTGACGCCCTGCTCGACGATCACCTGGCGCAGCCGCACCGGGTCGCGGTGGGCGCCGGGGGCGGCCATCACCAGGGTGGCGCCGGTGAACCAGGGCCAGAAGAACTCCCACACCGACACGTCAAAGCTGAACGGGGTCTTTTGCAGCACCCGGTCCGCGCCGCCCAGCTGGTACTGGTCCTGCATCCACTGCAGGCGATTGAGCAGGCCGGCATGGTGGTTGCCCACGCCCTTGGGCCGGCCGGTGGAGCCGGAGGTGTAGATGCAATACGCCAGGCTCTGCGCCGGGTAGTCAATGGCCGGGGCATGCTCAGGCATAGCGTCGGTCTGCGCCCAGTCGCGGTCCAGGCACCATACCGGCGCGCTGCTTGCCGGCAGGCGTGCCAGCAGCGCCTGCTGGGTCAGCAGCAGCGGCACCTGGCTGTCTTCGAGCATGAACGCCAGGCGCTCGGCCGGGTAGTCCGGGTCCAGCGGCAGGTAGGCGCCGCCGGCCTTGACGATGGCCAGCAGGGCAATGGCCAGCTCCGCCGAACGCTCGGCGAACACCCCCACCCGCACATCACAGCCCACCCCCTGGCTGCGCAGCCAGTGGGCCAGGCGGTTGCTGCGTGCTTCAAGCTCGGCGTAAGTAAACCGCCGTTCGCCGTCCACCAGGGCGCAGGCCTGCGGCGTGCGCTCGGCCTGCTGGCGAATCAGTTCGGGCAGCATGGGCTGCCGGCTGTAGTCGCGGGCGGTCTCGTTCCAGCCATGCAGCAGTTGCTCGCGCTCGCCTTCGGCCACCAGCGCCAGGCGCTCCAGGGCCTCGTCCGGGGCTTGGGCGATGGCCGCCAGCAGGCGCTGGAAGTGCCCGGCCAGGCGTTCGATGGTGGCGTGCTCGAACAGGTCGGTGGCATAGCCGAAGCTGCCCGACAGCTGGCCGTCGACGTGCTCGCGGGTATCGAGCACCAGGTCGAACTGGGTGCTGCGCCGGGCGCTGGGCAGCGGCTCGACGCTGAGCCCCGGCAACGCCAGGTTGTCCAGGCCGGTGGTGCGGTCGTGGTTGAACAGCACCTGGAACAGCGGGTTGTGGCTGAGGCTGCGCTGCGGTTGCAGGGCCTCGACCAGTTGTTCGAACGGCAGGTCCTGGTTGGCCTGGGCATCCAGCACGTGGTCGCGGGCCTGGGCCAGCAACTGGTTGAACGAGCCCTCGCCGTCCACCTGCAGGCGCAGCACCTGGGTGTTGACGAAAAAGCCCACCAGGTTTTCGCATTCCTGCTGCTGGCGCCCGCCAATCGGCAGGCCGATGCGCAGGTCGCGCTGGCCGCTGTAGCGCATCAGCAAGGCGCCGAAGGCCGCCAGCAACAGCATCGACAGCGAGCTGCCACGGACTTGCGCCAGTTGTTGCAGCTGGCCGGCCAGCGCCGGCGCCACGGCAAACCCGACGCTGTCGCCGTGCAGGCTTTGCTGCGCCGGGCGCGGGTGGTCCAGGGGCAGTTCCAGCAGCGGGTGTTCATTGCCCAGGTGGGCGCGCCAATGGGCCAGCTGGCGCTCGCACTCGCCGCTGGCCAGCCACTGGCGCTGCCACACGGCAAAGTCGGCGTACTGCACCGCCAGGGCCGGCAGGGCTGCATCGCGCCCGTCGAGGGCGGCCTGGTAGCAAGTGGCGAACTCGTCCAGCAGCACCTTCACCGACACACCGTCGGCGATGATGTGATGCAGGGTCAGCACCAGCACATGTTCTTCGCGGGCCATGCGCAGCAGGTTGATGCGCAGCAACGGGCCGCAGGCCAGGTCGAAGGGCGCAGCGGCCTCCTCGGCCAGGCTTTGCACCAGGCGGGCTTCTCGCTCGCCGGCCGGCAGTTGCTCAAGGCTGGTTTCGCGCAGGGCCAGCGCCGGGTTGGCCAGCACCTGCTGGCGCACCTGCTCGCCGTCGTCGCTGAACACCGTGCGCAGCGAGGCGTGGCGCGCCTGCAATTGCTCGAAGGCGGCGCGCAGTGCAGGCACCACCAGTTGGCCGCGCAGGCGCAGGCCACCGCTGATGTTGTAGGCCGCGCTGTGCGGGGCCAACTGCCAGAGGAACCACAGCCGCTGCTGGTTGAACGACAGCGGCGCACCGCCCTCGTGGGCCAGGGCCTGCAACGCCGGGGCACCGCCCGCGCTGCCTGCGCCGGCCACGGCCAGCGCCAGGTCACACAGGCGCGGGGTGTCGAACAGCTGGCGTACCGGCACCTCGATGCCCAGGCGCTTTTTCAGCCGCGCCACCACCTGCACCGCCAGCAGCGAATGGCCGCCCAGCTCGAAGAAGTGGTCCAGCGCGCCGACCTGCTGCAGGCCCAGCACCTCGCCCCAGACTTCGGCCAGCAGTTGCTCGTGCTCGCCTTGCGGGGCCTGGTAGCCGTCGTTGTCGCTTTGCCACACCGGCTCCGGCAGCTGGTTGCGGTCCAGCTTGCCGTTGGCGTTGCGCGGCAACTGGGCCAGCACCATCACCCGGGCCGGCACCATGTAGTCGGGCAGTTGTTCGCGCAAAAGCTGGCGCAGCTCGCTGCCCAGCTGCGGGTCGTCGGCGGCCACGTAGGCCACCAATTGCTTGCCGCCTACGGTTTCACGGGCCACCACCAGCGCCTCGCGTACCCGGGCGTCGGCGCGCAAGCGCGCCTCGATTTCGCCCGGCTCGATACGAAAACCGCGGACCTTGATCTGGTGGTCGGCGCGGCCGAGGTAGTCGATGATGCCGTCGGCGCGCTGGCGCACCAGGTCACCGGTGCGGTACAGGCGCCCGCCCGGGGCGCCGAACGGGTCGGCGACAAAGCGCTCGGCAGTCAGGCCCGGGCGCTGGAAGTAACCCCGGGCCAGGCCTTCGCCGCCCAGGTACAGCTCGCCGCACACACCGGTGGGCACCGGGTTGAGGTCGCCGTCCAGTACCCATACGCTGCGCGCACCGACACGGTCGCCAATCGGCGCGTAGCCGGCCTGGCAGTGGTCGGCGGGGCCGGCCTTCCAGATCATCGGCGTGACCACGGTTTCGGTGGGGCCGTAGCCGTTGATGATCCAGGCCGGGCGCAGCACCTGGCGCACCTGCTCGAAGCTGGCGTGAGGCACCGCGTCGCCACCAAAGCAATACACTCGTACCGCCGGCACATCGTCGCGGCCTTCGCCATGCTCGGCGATCTGTTGCAGGTAGGCCGGCGGGAAGGCGGCCACGGTCACGCCGTAGCGGCCCATGGCCTGGTAGGTCTGTTCAGGGGTCCACAGGCTGTCGTCACGCAGCACCAGGCTGGCGCCATGGGTCAGGGCGGTGAGCCAGCGCTCGTGGGCACCGTCGAAGGCGAACGACATGAAGTGCAGTTCGCGGTCGGCGGGGGTCATTTCGTAGCGCACGCCGATGGTGCGGCAGTGCATGGCCAGCGGGCCGTGGGCCACGGCCACACCCTTGGGCAGGCCGGTGGAGCCGGAGGTGTAGATCAGGTAGGCCAGGTTGCCGGGGTGCGGCGCCACGGCCGGTGCCTCGGCCGGCCATGCGCCCAGCTCGAGCAGGTCGAGGTCCAGGCGCTGCACGCCGTCGGGCAAGGCGGCCCGGCGCGGGTCGCGGCTGTCGCCGATCAGCCAGGCAAGGCCTGCATCTTGCACCTGGTAGGCCAGGCGCTCCTGCGGGTAGTCCAGGTCCAGCGGCACGTAGGCGGCGCCAGTCTTGAACACCGCCAGCAGCGCTACCAGCAACTGCGGCGAGCGCGGCAGGCCGACGCCCACCCGCTGCTCGGGGCCGACACCCTGGGCGCACAGGTACTGGGCCAGCTGGTTGGCGCGCAGGTTCAGCTCGGCGAAGCTCAACACCTGCTCGCCACAGCGCACCGCCGGGGCGTCCGGCGTGCGCTGCGCCCAGGCGGCGATCAGCTGGTGCACCAGCGGCTCTTCAGCGGTGCTTTCGGGCAGTGCGTTCCAGGCCTGCAACTGCGCCCAGGCGGCAGGTTCGTGCAGCTCGAAGTCGCACACCCGGGCTTCGGGCTGCGCGGCGATCTGCGCCAGCAAGGCCTCGAAGTGCCGGCGCCAGCGCTCGATGCTGGCGGCGCTGAACAGGTCGGTGGCGTAACTGATTTCGCAGCGCAGGCGGCCGGCGGAATCTTCGGCGGTGTCCAGGGCCAGGTCGCAGTCCACCGCGCGCATCAGCGGCGCTAGCGACTCCATGGCCACGCCATCGAGGGTCTGCAGGGCGTCGGTGTCATGCCACTGGTGGTTGTAGATCACCTGGAACAGCGGGTTGTGGCTGAGGCTGCGGTGCGGCGCCAGGGCCTCCACCAGTTGCTCGAACGGCAGCTCCTGGTGGGCCTGGTCGGCCAACGCGCCCTGGCGCACCCGGGCCAGCACGCTGTCGAAGCGCTCGCGGCCATCGAGCTCGGTGCGCATCACCAGGGTGTTGACGAAAAAGCCGATCAGGCGCTGGCTCTCGCCGTTGCCACGCCCGGCCACCGGCACGCCGACACGCAAGTCGGGCTGGCCGGTGTAGCGGTACAGCTGCACCTTGAACGCCGCCAGCAACAGCATGAACAGCGTCGCGCCACGCGCCTGGGCAACCTTGCGCAGGGTGCCGGCCAAGGCTTCGGGGATGTCGAAGCACAGCACCGCGCCCTGCCCGCTGGGGCGTGCCGGGCGCTGGCGGTCAACCGGCAGCTCCAGGGTTGGCGCTTCGCCACCCAGGCGCTTGAGCCAGTATTCCAGCTGGCGCTCGCCCTCCCCGGCGGCCAGCAGCTTGCGCTGCCAGGCGGCGCAGTCGGCGTATTGCGCGGCCAGCGGCGGCAGCTCGCTGGCCTGGCCACGGCAGTGGGCGTTGTAACCGCGGGTGAACTCGTCCACCAGCAGGTTCATCGACCAGCCATCGGCAACGATATGGTGCACGCCCAGCAGCAGGCGGTGCTCCTCGGCGCCCAGGCGCAGCAGGGTCACCCGCAGCAAGGGGCCGGCGGCCAGGTCGTAGGGGGTGACCGCGCAGGCCATGCCCAGCGCGTCGGCACGCGCCTCGCGCTCAGGCGCTGGCAGCGCGGTCAGGTCTTCGAACACCACCTCAAGCTCGGCCTCGGGCTCGATCAGCAGTTGCGGCTGGCCTTCAACCTCGTGGAAGCGGCTGCGCAGGTTCTCGTGGCGGGCGACGATGGCGCGCAGGGCTGCGGCCAGCGCCTCGCGGTCCAGCGGCCCACGCAACTGCACGGCGCGGTGCAGGTTGTAGGTGGGCGCCTGGGGGTCGAGCTTCCAGATGAACCATTGCCGGCTCTGCGCCGCCGACAGCGCCAGGGCGCCGTCGCGCGGCAGGCTTGGCACCGGCAGGCGGCGCACGTTGACACCAGCGGCTACCAGCTTGGCCAGAAACAGTTGCTGCTTGTCCTGCGCCAATTGCGCCAGGCGTGCGCCGATGGCCTGCAACTCACGGTCCTGCGCCGCTACCTTGGGGTCGAGGACACTACTCATTCAGCCTGCTCCAGTTCTTCCAGCAAATCGTTCATGAAATCCACTTCCAGCAAGTCGTCAGCGGCCGGGGGCGCGCTTTGCAGGTGTGCTGCAAGGGTACTGACGCTTGAGTGGTCAAAAACTTCATGAAGTGCCAGGTCTACCCCGAGCGCCTCGCGCACGCGCGATACCAGGCGGGTAAGCAGCAGCGAGTGGCCGCCCAGCTCGAAGAAGTCATCCGTGCTGCCAACCCGCTCGAGCCCCAGCACCTCGCACCAGATCGCCGCCAGCTGGCGCTCCAGCTGCGTGGCCGGTTCCACATGCGCGCGGGCCTGCCAGTCGGGGGCCGGCAGGGCCTTGCGGTCGAGCTTGCCGTTGGGGGTCAGCGGCATGCGCGCCAGCACCAGCACCTGGGCCGGCACCATGTAGTCGGGCAACGCCGCTTGCAGCGCTTCTTTGAACTGCGCGGCCAGTTGCGGCGCGTCGTCGGCCTCGGCGTAACCCACCAGCACCGGGCCGGCCGGGCCCGGGCGCGCCACCACGGCGGCTTCGCGCACGCCAGGGCAACGGCGCAGGCAGGCTTCGATTTCGCCCAGCTCGATGCGGTGGCCGCGAATTTTCACCTGCTGGTCGATTCGGCCGATGTACTCCAGCGCCTCGCCGCGCCAGCGCACCAGGTCGCCGGTGCGGTACAGGCGCTCGCCCGGGGCGCCGAACGGGTCGGCGACAAAGCGCTCGGCGGTCAGGCCCGGGCGACGGTGGTAACCACGGGCCAGGCCCGCGCCGCCGATGTACAGCTCGCCGGCCACGCCATCGGCGGCCGGCTCCAGGGCCTCGTCCAGCACATGCAGCGAGGTGCCGGCAATGGCTTCGCCCAGCAGCACCTGGCTGGCCTGCTGGCCCAGGCGCATGCGCGCCGACCAGATGGTGGTTTCGGTGGGCCCGTACAGGTTCCACAACTCGCCCACCACCCCTTGCAGGCGCGCCGCCAGGTCGCCGGCCAGCGCTTCGCCGCCGCACAGCGCGCGCAGCCCTTGCAGGCTGGCAAAGCGCGGGTGCTCGCTGAGCATGCGCCAGGTCGATGGCGTGGCCTGCACGCAACCCACGCC
This sequence comes from Pseudomonas xanthosomatis, assembly GCF_019139835.1. Lineage (NCBI taxonomy): Bacteria > Pseudomonadati > Pseudomonadota > Gammaproteobacteria > Pseudomonadales > Pseudomonadaceae > Pseudomonas > Pseudomonas xanthosomatis. The sequence goes on from NZ_CP077075.1 coordinate 4,159,636, forward strand.
CTGGGCGACGATGTAGTCCAGCAGGCGCCCGGCATCGCGGGCCATGGCGCGGTCGGCCATGACCACGCGGGCGCCCTGCAGCAGCGGCAGGTACAGCTCCAGCGCGGCGATGTCGAACGACAGCGAGGTCAGCGCCAGCATTTTTTCGCCACGGGCCAAGCCCGGTGCTTCAGCCATGCTCAACAGGAAGTTGGCCAGTGCGCCGTGGCGCACGGCCACGCCCTTGGGCAGGCCGGTGGAGCCGGAGGTGTAGATCACATACGCCAGTTGCTCGGGGTCGATGGCTGGCAAGGCGCTCGTGTCGCCTGCCGGCAGTGCCAACTGGTCGAGGCACCAGCGTTGCTGGCCGGCAGCCGCTTCGGGCAGTTGCGCCAGCAAGGCGCTGTGGGTCAGCAGCAGCTGCGCGCCGCTGTCGTCGAGCATGTGGCGCAGGCGCTGGGCCGGGAACTCCGGGTCCAGCGGCACATAGGCGGCGCCGGCCTTGAGCACCGCCAGCAGCGCCACCAGCAGTTGCGTGTCGCGCTCCAGGCACACCGCCACCAGGCTGCCGGCGCCCACGCCCTGGGCCAGCAGGTGCCGGGCCAGGCGACTGGAGGCCTGGTCAAGGCTGGCGTAGTCCAGGTTCTGCGCGCCGTCGCTCACCGCGCACAGCGCGCCATTGCGCCGCGCCTGTTCGGCAAACAACGCAGGCAGGCTTTGCCCACCGCCCAATACCGGCTGTTGCGCAGCGCGGGCCAGGGCCTGGCTGCGGGCCTGCGCTGACAACATCGCCAGCTCGCCCAGGCGCCGCTGCGGGTTGCCCGGCAGGCTGCGCAGCAACTGGCCCAGGTGCTCGGCCAGTTGCGCAAGCGTGGCGCTGCTGAAGGCATCGGCGCGGGCTGCCAGGGCCAGCTGCAGGTGCTCGCCGGGGTGCACGGTAAGGGTCAGCGGGTAGTGGGTCGACTCGCGCTGGGCCACGCCATCGATGCCCAGTTGCTGCATCGCCTGGCTACGCAGGGCGGCATCTACCGGGTAGTTTTCGAACACCAGCAAGGTGTCGAACAGTGACTGCCCGGCACTGCCGGCCCAGCGCTGCACGTCGTACAGCGGCACGTGGGCCAGCTCCTGCAGGGCCAGGGTTTCGCCCTGCAAGGCCTGCAGCCAGTCGCCCAGCACCTGGTGCGGGGCAGGCTCGGCAATCAGCGGCAAGGTGTTGATGAACAGCCCCAGCATGTCGCCGCTGCCGGCCAGCTCTGCCGGGCGCCCCGACAAGGTGGCGCCGCAGCACACCACGCGCTGGCCGCTGTGGCGTTGCAAAAGCAGCAGCCAGGCAGCCTGCACCAGGGTGTTGAGGGTGACCCGCTGGCTGCGGGCGAAGGCGGCCAGGGCCTGGCTGTGCGCAGCATCGAGCAGCAGCTCGCAGGCGTGCTGCCCGCTGCCGCCCGCCGCCACCGGCGCATTGCCGGCCAGCAAGGTGGGTGCATCGAGCTGCGCGGTGCGGGCCTTCCAGAAGGTTTCGCCGCGCTGCGGGTCCTGGCGTTGCAGCCAGGCGATGTAGTCGCCGTAGCGCCCGGCCGCAGCCTGCGGGGTTTCGCCCACGTAGCGGCCGAGCCATTCCTCGATCAGCCGCGCGCTGCTCCAGCCGTCCAGCAGCAGGTGGTGGTAGGTCCACACCAGGCGGTGGCGGCCGTTGGCCAGGCGCAGCAGCGCCACCCGTTGCAGGGCCGGTTGGGCAAAGTCGAACGGCAGTGCCCGCTGCTGGCTGGCGAAGGCGTCCAGCGCCTCGCTGCTGCAATCCTGGCCACGCCAGTCGTGCTCTTGCCACAGCTCGGGCACCTGGCGGTAGACCAGTTGCAGCGGCTGCTCCAGGCCGTCCCAGGCGAAGCCGCTGCGCAGGATCGGGTGGCGCGCGATCAGTTGCTGCCAGGCCGCGCGCAGTTGCGCAGGCTCGAGCGCGTCCAGGTCGAAGGCGAGCTGGTTGATGTACTCGCCCTCACCCGCGCCGCTCAGGCCATGGAACAGCAGGCCTTGTTGCATCGGCGACAGCGGGTAGGCGTCCTCCAGGTCCGCCGGCAGGCGCGCCCGCTCGGCAGCGTTCAGTTGTGCAAGGCCCGTGCTCGGCGTGACGACGGCAATAGCTGCCGACTGCCCGGCCACCTTGGCCAGGCGGCGGATGGTCTGTTGCTCGAACAGCTCGCGCGGGGTGAATGCCAGGCCGGCTTCACGGGCACGGGCAACCACTTGCACCGAAACGATGGAGTCACCGCCCAGTTCGAAGAAGTTGTCCTCGGCGCCTACTTGCGGCAGGTTCAGCACGGTTTGCCAGATCTGCGCCAGGGTGCATTCCACCTCGCCCTCGGGGGCCACGTGCTCGCGCACTTGCAGCTCCGGCTCGGGCAATGCCTTGCGGTCGAGCTTGCGGTTCGGCGTCAGCGGCATGCGCTCAAGGCGCATCAGGCGTGCCGGCACCATGTAGTCCGGCAGTTGCGCTTGCAGGCGTTCGCGCAGCGGCGCCAGCAGCGCGTCATCGTCGGCCACTACATAGCCGATCAGTTGCCCTTGGCGCGCCACCACGGCGGCCTCGCGCACACCGGGTTCGGCCAGCAGGCAGGCTTCGATTTCGCCAAGCTCGATACGGAAACCGCGAATCTTCACCTGCTGGTCGATCCGCCCCAGGTACTCCAGCGCGCCGTCGGCGCGGCGGCGCACCAGGTCGCCGGTGCGGTACAGGCGCGCACCGCTGCCGAACGGGTCGGCGACAAAGCGCTCGGCGGTGAGGCCGGGCCGGTCGTGGTAACCACGGGCCAGACCTTCGCCGCCGATGTACAGCTCGCCGGCCACGCCCAACGGCAGAGGTTCCAGGTCGTCATCCAGCACGTGCAGTGCGGTGTGGGCCAGGGCCTCGCCGAGCATCACTTGCTGCTGGCCTTGAAGGTGGCAGCGGGCCGACCACACCGAGGTTTCGGTCGGGCCGTAGAGGTTCCACAGGCCGCCGGCCACACCGATAAGGCGTTCGGCCAGGTCTGCCGGCAGTGCTTCGCCGCCACACAGCACCTGGCGCCCGGCCAAAGCCGCCAGGCGTGGGTGGTCGGCGAGCATGCGCCAGGTCGAGGGGGTTGCCTGAATGGCGGTGACTTGCTGCAGCTCGATTTGCGCCCACAGGCGCTCCGGGTCGCGGGCGGTGTCGCGATCCACCAGCACCACGCTGGCACCGCTGACCAAGGGCAAGTACAGCTCCAGCACGGCAATGTCGAACGACAGCGAGGTCAGCGCCAGCATGCGCCCGTCAGCAGCCAGGCCCGGGGCCTGGGCCATGCTCGCCAGGAAGTTGCCCACACCAGCCCGGCGTACGGCCACACCCTTGGGCTTGCCGGTGGAGCCGGAGGTGTAGATGACGTAGGCCAGGTGATCGCCCTGGGCTTGCAGCGCCGGGTTGGTTTCACTGCCCTCCTCGGCCAGCTGATCCAGCCACCAGCATTCGGCCTCGGCGCCCAGCGCTTGCAGCGCCGGTTGCAGCGAGCTTTGGCTGAGCAGCAACGGCGCACGGCTGTCGTCGAGCATATGGCGCAGGCGTTCGGCCGGGAATTCAGGGTCCAGCGGCACGTAAGCGCCACCAGCCTTGAGCACTGCCAGCAAGGCCACCAGCAATTGCGGGGTGCGCTCCAGGCACACGCCTACACGCACGTCCGGGCCAACGCCTGCGGCTTGCAGGCGGTGGGCCAGCTGGTTGGCGCGGCGGTTCAGTTCGGCGTAGCTGAGCGAACCCTCGCCTTGGCGTACGGCGATCGCTTCGGGCACACGGGCAACCTGCTGCTCGAACTGCTCGACCAGATCGAACGCAGCAATGCCATGGCTATCGGCAGCACCGGCCGCCAGCAGCTCATCGCGTTCAACGCCCGTCAGAAGCGGCAGTTGCCCCAGCTGGCGCTCGGCGCTATCGCTCAACGCCAGCAGCAACTGCTGCAGGTGCCCATGCAGCCGCGTGATAGCCGCAGCATCGAAGCGTGCCCGGTCAAAGCTGTAGCAGAAGCTCAGCGCCTCGCCCTGATTGACCAGCAGCATCAGCGGGTAGTTGCCCTGCTCGCGGCTGACCAGGTTGGCGAAGCGCGGCCCGTCGCCCTGGCCGCCGAGCATGGCGCTGTCCAGCGGGTAGTTCTCGAACACCAGAATCTGGTCGAACAGGCCCTGCCCACCCTGCCCGGCCCAGCGCTGGATGTCATACAGCGCGCTGTGCTCGTGCTCGCGCACGGCCACACCCAGGGCCTGCACCTGCTCGAGCCACTGGCCGACGGTCTGCTGCCCCTGCGGGCTTGCGACCACTGGCAAGGTGTTGATGAACAGGCCCAGTTGCTGCTCGATGCCCGGCAACTGCGCCGGGCGCCCGGCCACGGTGGCGCCGAAGGCCACGCACTCCTGCCCGGTGTAACGCTGCAACAGCAAAAGCCAGGCGGCCTGCAACAGGCTGCTGAGGGTCACCTTGCGCTGGCGGGCAAAGCTGCGCAGGCGCTCGCTGGCGGCGGCCGGCAGGCTTGCGCGGTGCTCGGCAGTGCCGCTGCCGGGCTGCTCCAGGGCAACCGCGCCGGCAAGCGCGGTCGGCGCCTGCAAGGGTGCCAGTTGCTCGCGCCAGAACTGCTCGCTGGCAGCCTGGTCGCGCCCGGCCAGCCAGGCGATGTAGTCGCGGTACTGGCCCACGGGTGCCGGTTGTGGCTGGCCTGCGTAACGCTGCATCACCTCGGCGAACAGTTGCGCCTGGCTCCAGCCGTCCAGCAGCAGGTGGTGGCAGGTCCATACCAGGTGGTGGCCGGCATCGGTAGCCACCAGCAGCAGGCGCATCAGCGGCGGTTGCTGCAGGTCGAAGGGGCGCCGCTCCTCGGCGGCCAGGGCGTCGAGGTCGCCGCCGGTGGCTTCTCGCCAGGCCAGTTGCGCCTGGCGCAGCACCGCTTGCAGCGGCTGCCCCGCCGCAGTGCTGACAAAGGCGGTGCGCAGCGCGGCGTGGTTGTCCAGCGCCGCCTGCCAGGCCGCGCGCAGGCGCGCAGGGTCCAGGCCTTCGGCGTCCATGCGCATCTGGTTGATGTAGCTGCCGTCGCCGGGCTGGTACAGGCTGTGGAACAGCATGCCCTGCTGCATCGGCGACAGCGGGTAGAGGTCTTGCACCTGGGTGATCGGCAGGCCCAGGGCGTCGAGCTGCGCCTGGTCGAGGTTGGCCAGGGGGAAGTCCGATGGCGTGGCGCCACCGGCACCGGGCGTCAGGCAATGGCCGACCAGCGCCCGCAGCTCGCCCTCGAACAGCGCTACCAGTTGCGCCAGGCCCTGGGCGTCGAGCTGCTGTGGGCTGAAGGTGAAGCCCAGTTGCAGGCGGCCGTCGTTGACCCCGCCGTCGATGGACAGCCAGTTGGCCAGGGGTGCGGCCGGGTCCTGGCTGTCGCCGCAGCTTTGCTCGGCGCGGCGCATGCCGGGGGCGAAGCTGGCGTCGAACTGGCCCAGGTAGTTGAAGGTGATGCGCGGCTGTGGCCGCGCCGCCAACTGTGCGCGCACCTCAGCAGGTGCCAGCTGTTGCAGCAGGCCGAAGCCCAGGCCGTTGTCCGGCACCTGGCGCAGGTGCTGCTTGATGGCCTTGAGGCTGTGGCCCAGGTCGTCGCTGGCAGCCAGGCGCAGCGGGTAGGTGGTGGTGAACCAGCCCACCGTGCGGCTGAGGTCGAGCCCGGCCAGGTGCTCTTCGCGGCCATGGCTTTCCAGCTCCACCAGCAATTCTGGCTGCCCGCTCCAGCGCCGCCAGGCGCGGGCCAGGGCGCACAGTAGCAGGTCGTTGACCTGGGTGCGGTAAGCGCCCGGGGCATCGCGCAGCAGCTGGCGGGTCAGTTGTTCGTCCAGCGCAAGCGGCAGGGTGACGGCTTCAGCCACCGGCGCGGGGCCGGCATGCCGGGCGCCCGGGAACTCGGCCGCGACTTCGCCCAGTTGGGCCAGCCACCAAGGCAGTTGCGCCAGGGTTTCGTTGGCCTGGGCGTGCTGCACGAGGAAGCGGGTCCAGTCGCCGAAGGCGTGGCTGCGCCGTGGCAGGCTGGCGGCCGGGTTGGCCAGCAGCTGCTGCAGGTCTTCGAGCAGGATGCGCCACGACACGCCGTCCACCACCAGGTGGTGGGCGGTAAGCAGCAGGCGCTGGCCGAAGCCGCGCAGGTTGACCAGCACGGCGCGCAGCAGCGGGCCGGCGGCAAGGTCCAGGCTGCGCTGGGCCTGGTTGGCGATGGCCAACAGGGCCTGCTCGTCCTCAGCCTCACGCTCCCACAGCTCGACGGCGAGGTTGGCCGCGTAGACGCCCTGCCAGCCCTGCTCGCCCTGGCTGAAGCGCAGGCTGAAGGCGTCGTGGTGCGCGACCACCGCGTTCAGTGCCTGCTCCAGTGCTGCGGCGGCCAATGGTGTATCCAGCGCCAGCAACAGGGCCTGGTTCCAGTGCCCGCGCTGGGCCATGGGCATGGCAAAGAAGCGTTGCTGCAGCGGTGTCAGGGCAATCGCCCCGCGCTCGGGGCGCGCAGCACCTGCGCCCTGCCCGCCCAGCGGCGTGGCCACCTGGGCCAGCTGGCGCAAGGTCTGGTGGCGGAACAGCTCGCGCGGGCCGAACTGCCAGCCGGCCTGGCGGGCGCGGCTGGCCACCTGGATGGCGATGATCGAATCGCCGCCCAGTTCGAAGAAGTTGTCCTGGGCGCCCACCGGGTCGATACCCAGCACCTCGCCCCAGACCTTGGCCAGGGCCTGCTCCACCTCGCCCTGGGGGGCGTCATAGGCGCGTTCGACCACTACCGGCTGCGGCAGCGCCTTGCGGTCGAGCTTGCCGTTGGCACTCAGCGGCATCTGCGCAAGCACGATTACCTGCGCCGGCACCATGTAGTCCGGCAGCGCCTCGCCCAGTTGCAGGCGCAAGGCGTCGGCCAGCCCGTCGTCGGCACTTGCCACCACATAACCCAGCAACTGCTTGGCACCGGCGGCGGCCTCGCTGACCACCACCACCGCCTCGCTGACGGCCGGGTGCTCCAGCAGGCGCGCCTCGATTTCGCCCAGCTCGATGCGCAGGCCGCGGATCTTCACCTGGTGGTCGATGCGCCCCAGGTACTCCACCGCGCCGTCGTCGCGCCAGCGCGCCAGGTCACCGGTGCGGTACAGCCGCGCACCATGGCCGAACGGGTCGGCGACAAAGCGCTCGGCGGTCAGCCCCGGGCGGCCCAGGTAGCCGCGGGCCAGGCCCACGCCACCAATGTACAGCTCGCCGGGCAGGCCGCTGGCCACCGGCTGCAACTGGCCGTCGAGCACGTACAGGCGCAGGTTGGCGATGGGCCGGCCGATCGGCACGCTGCCCAGGCCCGGGGCGTCGTGGCAGGCCCAGTGGCTGACATCGATGGCCGCCTCGGTTGGGCCATACAGGTTGTGCAGGCCGGCGCTGCTCCGGGCCAGAAAGCGTTGTTGCAGGTCCAGCGGCAGTGCCTCGCCGCTGCACATCACCAGGCGCAGGCTCGGGCAGCCGGCCAGGGTTTCGCTGGCCATGTAGGCCTGCAGCATCGACGGCACGAAGTGCAGCACGCTGATGCCGTGGCCGGCGATCAGCGCCTTGAGCTCGGCGGGGTCGCGGTGGGCGCCGGGCGGCGCCATCACCAGGGTGGCGCCGGTCATCAGCGGCCAGAAGAACTCCCACACCGACACGTCGAAGCCGAACGGGGTCTTCTGCAGGACCCGGTCACCGGCGCCCAGGCCAAAGGTGGCCTGCATCCACTGCAGGCGGTTGCACAGGGCTGCGTGGCTGTTGCCCGCGCCTTTTGGCCGGCCGGTGGTGCCGGAGGTGTAAATGCAATAAGCGAGCTGGTCGGGGTGGCTTTGCAGGCTCGGGTTGCTGTCGGGGCTGGCGGCAAATTGCTCGGCATCGCGGTCCAGGCACAGCACTTCGCGCCCGCCTGCGGGCAGGCGCCCGAGCAGTTGCTGCTGGGTCAGCAGCAGGCTCGCGCCGCTGTCCTCGAGCATGTAGGCCAGGCGTTGGTCGGGCTGGTCCGGATCCAGCGGCACGTAGGCGGCGCCGGCCTTGAGCACGGCCAGCAGGGCCACCACCATGGCTTGCGAGCGCTCGGCGAAGATGCCCACCAGTTGCTCGGGGCCAACGCCGCGGCTGCGCAGGTAATGGGCCAGGCGATTGGCCTGGGCGTTGAGCTCGGCGTAGCTCAGTTCAAGGCCATCGGCGATCAGCGCCGTGGCATCGGGCGTGGCGGCTGCCTGGGCTTCGATCAGCACTTGCAGGCACTGCGCCTGGCGGTAGTCGACCGCAGTGGCGTTGAAGGTTTCGACCACTTGCTGCTGCTCGTGGCGTTCGAGCATGGCCAGGTCGCCCAGCGGGCTGTCGGGGCGCTCGGCACAGTCGCCCAGCAGGCGCAAAAAATGCCCGCGCAGGCGCTCGATGCGCGCCGCGTCGAACAGGTCGGTGGCGTAGGTGAAGGCGCCGCGCAGCAGGCCGTCGGCCAGCTCTTCGGTGTCCAGGCTGAGGTCGAACTTGGCAACCTCCGGGGCCGCCACTTCAAGCCAGGCGTGCAACCCGGGCAGGCCGGCCAGGCTGCTGGCGCCGCGCTGCTCGTGGTTGAACATCACCTGGAACAGCGGGTTGCGGCTCAGGCTGCGCTCCACGCCCAGGGCGTCGACCAGCTCTTCGAACGGCAGGTCCTGGCAGTCCTGGGCCGCGGCGGCGGCCTGGCGCACTTCGCCCAGCAGGGTGCGGAACGGCAGACGCGCGTAGGGCGTGCTGCGCAGCACCTGGGTGTTGACGAAGAAGCCGATCAGCCCCTGTACTTCTGCGCGCTGGCGGTTGGCAACGGGCACGCCCACCAGCAGTTCTTGCTGGCCGGTATAGCGGTGCAGCAGCGCCTTGAACGCCGTCAGCAATACCATGAACAGGCTGGTGCCGCTGGCGGCGGCCAGGGCCTTGAGCTGCGCGGTCAGCGCTGCGGGCACCTCGAAGCCCAGGCTTGCGCCGCGCTGGCTCATTTCGGCCGGGCGCGCGCGGTCGGCGGGCAGTTCGAGAATGGGTGGGCGCTCACCCAGGGTGGCGCGCCAGTAAGCCAGCTGGCGTTCGCCTTCGCCGGCTTCGAGCCAGTTGCGTTGCCACAGGGCGTAGTCGGCGTACTGCACGGCCAAGGCCGGCCATTGCGGCGCCTGGCCTTGCAGGTGGGCGGCGTAGCCCTGGGCCAGCTCGTCGAGCAGGATCTGCATCGACCAGCCGTCGGAGATGATGTGGTGCATGGCCAGCAGCAGGCCGTGGCGCTGTTCGCCCAGGCGCACCAGGGTAAGCTGCAGCAGCGGCCCCTGGTACAGGTCGAAGGCCTGGCCGGCAGCGGCCTGCAAGGCGGCCTTCAGCGCCGCTTGCGGGTCGGCGCTGGCGCTGAGGTCGAGCTGGGCCAGGGTAAGGCCGGCAGCCGGGCTTACCACCTGGGTGAGCTGGCCATCGGTTTCGGCAAAGTGGGTGCGCAGGATTTCGTGGCGCGCCACCAGGGCGTTCACGGCGGCCTGCAAGGCGGCGACATCCAGCGCGCCGTCCAGGCGCAGCACGCCGGCCTGGTTGTAGGCGGCGCTGCTGCGGTCGAGCTGCCACAGGGTCCACAGCCGGCGCTGGGCATAGGAGGCAGCCACCACAGGCTGGCCTTCGGCACGTGGCGGAATCGGCAGACTTTCAAGGCTCATGCCCTGGGCCTTGAGCTTTTCACCCAGGGCGCGGCGGGCGGCCGGGTCCAGCTCGGCGAAGCGCCGGGCCAGGGCGAGGGAACGATCAACCACAGTCATGGTGCCTCCACTTCGGCGAACAGGTTCTCCAGGGCGTCCAGGTCGTTGCCCGGGGCCTGTTGCAACTCGGCCACCTTGGCGGCGAAGCGCTCCAGGGTTTCGCCTTCGAAGAACAGCCGCAGCGGCAGTTCGATGCCCAACTGCTCCTGCAACCGTGCGCGCAGGCGGGTGGCCAGCAGCGAGTGGCCGCCCAGGGCGAAGAAGTTGTCCTGCAGCCCGACCCGCTCGACCCCGAGCGCCTCCTGCCAAATGCTCGCCAGCAGGCATTGCAGTTCGCTCTGCGGCGCCTGATAGGCCTGGCCGACCACGGCCTCGGCGGCCAGGGCGCGGCGATCGACCTTGCCGTTGGGCATCAACGGCAGGCGTGCCAGGCTGCGCAGCGCGGTGGGCACCATGTGCGCCGGCAGGCGCCGGGCCAGCTCCGCCTGCAGGCGGCCGGCCAGTTGCCCGTCTTCTTCGGCGCCGACCACAAAGGCCACCAGCTGGGCACCGCTGGCGCCCTCGCGCACCACCACTGTGGCTTCGGCAACGCCTGCGCAACTGGCCAGCACCGCCTCCACTTCGCCCAGCTCGATACGGAAGCCGCGAATTTTCACTTGCGCATCGACCCGGCCCAGGAACTCCAGCAGGCCGTCGGCGCGCCAGCGCGCCAGGTCGCCGGTCTGGTAGCCGCGGCTGCCATCGGCCAGGGTCGGGAAACGCTCGGCAGTCAGAGCCGGGCGGCCCAGGTAGCCGCGGGTGACGCCGGGGCCGGCGACGTACAGCTCGCCCACCTGCCCCACCGCCACCGGCTCGCGGTTGGCGTCGAGCAGCAGCACGCGCATGCCTGGCGCCGGGCGGCCGATGGAGACCGGGCCTTCGCTTGCGTTCCACGCCGTACACCAGACGCTGCCTTCGGTGGGGCCGTATTCGTTGCTCAGCAGCACGCCGGGCAGGCGCGCCTGGTGGCGGGCCAGCAGCGCCGGGGTGCAGGCTTCGCCGGCCACCACCACGGTGCGCAGGGCGTGCTGGCCGAGGTGCTCGAGCACTTCGGCGTGCAGCCCTGGCAAGGCCAGGTAGTGCGTGATGCCCTGCTCGCCCAGCAATGCGGCAATGGCTTGCGGGTCCTTGGCCTGGGCGGCGCTTGGCAGGTGCAGGCAGCCGCCCTGGCCGAGAGTCCAGAACAGCCCGGCCACCGAGCTGTCGAACGACAGCGACGACAGCAGCAAGAAGGATTCGACCGACGCCGGGTAGTGAACGAAACGCGCCAGGGTCGAGGCCAGGGCGTTGGCGTGGCTTACGGCAACGCCCTTGGGCGTGCCGGTGGAGCCGGAGGTGTAGATGACATACGCCAGGTCGTCAGCGCCGACCGCCACCGCCAGCGGTGTGCTTGGGCCTTGCCACACCGGCGAGGCCTCGGCCAGCGACAGCACCGGCAAGCCGGCGGGCAGCACCAGGTCGGCGGACGGGGCATCCAGCGCCAGCAGGCACTGGGCACCGGCGTCGGCCAGCATGAAGCCGAGGCGCTCGGCCGGGTAGTCCGGGTCCAGCGGCAGGTAGGCGCCACCGGCCTTGAGAATGCCCAGCATCGCCACCAGCGCGGCCAGCGAGCGCGGCGCGTACACGGCAACGATGCTTTCGCGCCCGACACCCTGCGCCTGCAGGGCATGGGCCAGCTGGTTGGCGCGCTGCTCCAGCTGAAGGTAATCGAGCACCTGGTCGCCCTGACGCACGGCGGCACGCTGGCCTTGCCCGGCAACCTGCTGCTCGAACAAACGGTGCAGCAAGCCCGGGCTGGGCAGCGGCATGGCCGCGCCCTGCTCGAAGGCCTGGATGCGCGCACGCTCCGGTTCGCCCAGCAGGCTGACCTGGGCCAGCCGCTGCTCGAAGTCGCCCAGTGCCTGGGCGGCAAATACCGCGAACTGCCCAAGCCACAGTGCGGCCACGTCCTGCTCCAGCTGGCCGGCAACGTAGTGCAGTTGCAGCTCGTTACCCACGCGGGCCAGGCTCAGCGGCGCCAGCACGCTGGCGTCCAGTTGCAGCTCGACACCGTCCAGCGGCGTGTGGCTGGCGGTGAAAGCGTACAGGGTGTCGGCGTTTTCGACGGCCACTTCGTCCAGGCATTCGAGCCACGAACGGGCCTGCTCCAGGCGGCTGCGGAACTCCTCCAGGGCCTGGGCCAGGGTGGCGTCAGCGGGGTATGCCAGGTTCAGCGGCATGTGCCGCTCGAAGCGCCCGAGCATGCCTTCGACCTGGGCGTTGCGACCGTCCACGCAGGCCAGCAGCGAGACCTGGTTCTGCTCGCCCAGGCGGCACAGGAAACCGGCCCAAAGGAACAGCAACAGGTCGTCGCTGGCCAGGGCTTGCTCGCAGGCGTGGGTATCGAGGGTTTGCAGCAGGGAGGCGGCTGGCAGGGTGACCTGCCGGGCCGCATCGCGGGGCAAGCCCGCTCCTACGCCTTGTTCGAATGGCAGCGGCGCCCGTGGCGTGATGGCGTCGAGCACGCCGCGCCAGTAGGCGGCGCCGCGCAGGCCCATGTCCTCGCCTGCCAGCTCGCCCTGCCAAGAGGCGTAGTCGATGTACTGCAACGCCTCTTCGTCGGCCGGCGCCAGGCTGCCGGCGTAACCGGCGCGCAGCTCGTTGGCCAGTTGCTGCAACGCCTGCCGGTCGACGCTGGCCAGGGCCACGCCCAGGCACACGACGAAGCTGTCGCCTTCCACCTGCTCTACCGCCGCGACCAAGGGCAGTTGCTCCAGGGCCTCGCGCCCAGCAACCGGCTGCAGCGGCGCCGCGGCGCCCTGCTCCACCACCTGCACCGGGCGGCGCAGGCCGTCCAGGCACAGGTAGCGGGTGCGCAGCACTTCGTGGCGGCGTTGCAGCCCGGCGAGCACCTGGCCCAGGCGGGCCTCGTCATAGGCACCCGGCACGCGCACACGGGCGAAGGCCGCCAGCGGTTGCCCGGGGCGAACCAGCACGGCGCCCTGCTGGGCAGAAAGGGGGAAGGCGTCTTGGTGGGCAGGCAGTTGCATGTGGGGGAACCTCAATCTTGTGCCAGGTCGGCGCTTTTCTGGGCGATCGCCATCGCGGTGAGAATCTTGCGCGGGCCGGTGAATGCGTTACGGGCGTGCAGCGAGAGCATGTTGTCGAGCAGCACCACATCGCCCTTTTGCCAGGGGAACTCCACCATGACGTCGCGGTAGGCCTGCTGCAGGTGGCGGATGACCTCGTCGGGGATCGGCGCGCCGTCACCGTAGAAGGTGTTCTGCGGCAGATCGTCGGCATCGAACTCGGCGATCAGCGCGGCGCGCAGGGTCTCGGGCAGGGTCAGGGCGTTGAAAAAGGTGCCGTGGTTGAACCACAGCTGTTCGCCGCTGCGCGGGTGGCGGACGATGGCCGGGCCAACCTGGCGGGTACGCAGGCGGTTGCCGGGCTTCCATTCCGGGCGGATGCCGATGCGCGCGCAGTAGGCTTCCACTTCGGCGCGGTCTTCGCTCTGGAACACGGTCTGCCAGGGCAGGCCCATGCCGTCGCCGTAGTTGCGCACGTACATGATGCGGCGCTGGCGGAATTCCTCGCGCACCGCCGGGTCGATACGCTGCAGCAACGCACGGGTATCGCCCAGCGGTGTTTCGCCGCCGGTCAGCGACGGCAGGTCGCAGTAGAAGTACAGATGCAGCGGGAACACCGGCGAGTAGGAGTGCTCGTTGTGCGGGAAGATGCGCTCGTTGCTGGGGTAGTCGGTGGAGCTGTAGATGTTGAACTGGCGGGTGATCTGGGTGCGTGGCGAGGCGCGGAACAGGTATTCCAGCGCACCGCCCGAGACCGCCTGCACGCAGCGGTCGAAGCCGTCGATGCCCTCCACGTCGAAGCCGCGGAACAGGATGGCGCCATGCTCCAGCAGGCGCGCCTCCACCTGTTCGCGGTTCTGCGCCAGCCACGCCACCAGGTCGGTGCCGGCAAAGCGTGGCCGGCACAGCGCCGGCAGGGCATGCCCTTCGAGCAACGGGGTGAACACGACCCGCTCTTGCTGGCCGGCGGTGATGCTCCTGCGTGCACGGCCCATGCTGGGCAGTGCCGTGACCTTGGCGTCGTTCATCATTGCTCCTGAACACTCTGTGCGTTAGGGGTGGGCTGCACGGCGCGCCGGCGCATCGGCCGTTGGCTGTCGAGCAGTTGCCGGCGCTGCTGGTTGTCGGCGCTGCGCGCCGCGCGGCGCACCTGGGCGGCGGCCTCCAGCAGGTCGGCCTGGGTACGGCCGGGCTGGCCCAGCCAGCAGTCGAGCACGGCCTGGATCTGGGCGAACAGCTCGGCCAGCTCGCCTGGCTGGAACAGGCCCTCGGGCACCTCGAAGCGGGCTTCCAGGCGCCCGGCGCTGCTGTAGAAGCCGAGGATCAGGTCCAGCTCGGCGGCCTGGTGTTCGCAGGCCAAGGCCTCGACCCGCACGTCCTGCAGGCGCGGCAGCGGTGGCTCGCCTTCCTGGTAGTTGAGCTTGATGCTGAAGAACGGCGAGCGCCCGGCCCGGCGTGGTGGGCGCAGCGCCTCGACCAGTTGCTCGAACGGCAGGTCCTGGTGCCCGGCGGCGCCCAGCACTACGCGCCGGCACTGCTCGAGCAGCGCATCGCTGCCGGCGGCCAGGTCCAGGTCCAGTTGCAGCACGAGCTGGTTGATGAAAAAGCCCACCAGCGGCTCGGCGGCCGGGTGGCTGCGGTTGGCGATGTCGCTGCCCAGGCGGATGCGCGACTCGCCGCTCTGTTCGCGCAGGCTGATGGCGAAGGCGCCGAGCAGCAGCATGAACGGCGTCACGCCATGGGCGCTGGCGTAGGCGCGCAGCGCGCTGGTTTGCACGCCGCTGAAGGCGAACTGCTCACACACGGCGTTGGCGCCGGTGCCGCGCGGGCGCTGGCTGTGCAGCTCGAGCAAGCGCTGCTCGCCGGCCAGGGCCTGCTGCCAGTAGGCCAGTTGCCGGGCCTGCTCGGGGCCGGCCAGCAGTTCGCGTTGCCAGCGGGCGAAATCGCCGTAGCCGACCGCCAGCGCCGGCAGCGCTGCGTCGCGCCCGGCAAGGCCTGCGGCGTACAGCGCCTCCAGTTCGTCGACCAGGTTGCGCATCGACCAGCCGTCCACGGCGATGTGGTGGGTGGTCAGCAGCAGCACGTGCTCGCGGGGCGCAAGGCGCAGCAGGCACACCCGCTGCAACGGGCCTGCGGCCAGGTCGAAGGGTTGGCGCGCCTGTTGCGCCGCACGCTCGCGGGCCTCGGCAAGGTCTGCGACCTGCTCGACGCTGAAGGCCAGCGCCAGGCTAGCGTGCTGCACCAGGCGCACGCCCTCGCCGTCGGCGTGGAAGGTGGTACGCAGCACGCCATGGCGCTGCTGCAGGGTGGCGAAGGCGGCGCGCAGCACCTCGCTGTCCAGCGGGCCGCGCAGGTGCAGGGCCATCGGCACGTTGTACACCGAGCTGTGCGGCTCCAGCTGCCAGGCGAACCACAGGCGCTGCTGGGCGAACGATGGCACCAGGGCCGCCTGGGGGTCGGCGGCGAGCAACGGCTGGGCATGGGCGGCGGCGGCTTCGGCCACTTGCCCGGCGAAGGCGGCCAGCACCGGGTGGTCGAACAGGCAGGCCAGCGGCAGGCTTACCCCCAGCCGCTCGCGCAGGCGGCCGATGATTTGCGCGGCGGCGATGGAGTTGCCGCCCAGGGCGAAGAAGTTGTCATCGGCGAACACCTCGTCCTGGCCGAGCACTTCGGCCCACACCTCCGCCAGTTGCTGCTGGTGCTCACCTTGTACGGCCTGGCCCTGGCGCTGCGGGCGCTGGTCGTTGCGGCGCAGGTGGAAGCAGTCCAGCTCGCCGCGCTCAAGCATTTGCCGGCAGGCCGAGCGTTGCAGCTTGCCGCTGGAGGTCTTGGGCAGCTCGCCGGGCTGCAGCAGGGCCACCCATACCGGGGTTTGCTGGCACACGTCGGCCAGCGCGCGGTCGATTTCGGCGCACAGCTGGGCGGCGCCGATCTTGCGCTGGGTGGCGCGGCCGATCTCCACAGCGATGCCGATGCCTTCGCCGTCGGCCTGGTCGACCACAAAGGCGGTCACCCGGCCCTTGCGCGCGCCTTCGACGTTGTATTCCACGGCCCGTTCGAGGTCTTGCGGGTAAATGTTCTGGCCACGGACGATGATCATGTCCTTGAGCCGGCCGGTGATGAACAGGCGGCCTTCGCGCAAAAAGCCTAAGTCGCCGGTGCGCAGCCAGGTGCGCCCGTCACGCTCGACGAAAGCACGGGCAGTGGCCTCGGGGTTGCGCCAGTAGCCACGGGCGACGCTGTCGCCGCTGGTCCAGATCTCGCCAATGCGGCTGTCGGGCTGGCGCTGACCGCTGGCCGGGTCGACCAGGATCACATCCAGCCCGGGGTGAAGGATGCCGCTGCTGACCAGCAGGCTGCCCTGCCCCGGCTCGGCGCGGTGCTCGCCGAGGGCATGGCTGTCGAAGCTGGCACTGACGAAGGGTTCGGCGGCGGTGGTGCCGGTGACGAACAGGGTGGCCTCGGCCAGGCCATAGCACGGCAGGAACGCCAGCGGGTTGAAGCCGCACGCGCCGAAGCGCTTGGCAAAGGCCTGCAGGCTGTCCTGGCGGATGGGTTCGGAGCCGGAGAACAGCACCCGCAGGCTACCCAGGTCGAGGTTGGCCAGCACGCTGTCGCTGACCCGCTCGGCGGCCAGGCGGAAGGCGAAGTCCGGCGCACCGGTGTGGGTGGCGCGGTACTGGCTGATGGCTTCGAGCCAGCGCGCAGGGCGCTCGACGAACTGGCGCGGCGACATCAGCACCAGGGTCGCGCCGCGGTAGATGGTCAGCAGCAGGCAGCCGATCAGGCCCATGTCGTGGTACAGCGGCAGCCAGCTGACGAAGGTGTCACCGGGGTTCAGGTCGAAGCCGTGCACCATCATGTTCTCGTTGGCCACAAGGTTGGCGTGGCTGACCTCGACGCCCTTGGGCGTGGCGGTGGAACCTGAGGTGTATTGCAAGAAGGCGACCGCCTCGCCGGCCGGCGGCTGCGGGGCAAAACCGGCGGCCTCGTCCAGCGCCAGGGCGTCGACCGCCAGCACCGTCGGCAGCGCCTCGGCGAAGGCCTGCTGCAGCGAATCGGCCAGGTGCGCCTCGGTCAGCACCAGGCGTGGCTCGGCGTCGTCGAGAATCGCCCGCACCCGGCTCAGCTCGTACTGGCGCAGCGACTCGGGCGGCAGCGCCGGCACGGCGATGATGCCGGCATACAGGCAGGCGTAGAACGACACCACATAGCTGGGCCCGCTTTGCATCAGCAGCAACGCGCGCTCCCCGGCCTGGGTGTGACGCAGCAGCTCGACGGCCAGGGCGCGGGCGCGACGGTCCAGTTCGGCGTAGCTCAGCGTCAGGCGCTGGCTTTCACCGTCGAGAAGAAAATGCACCGCAGGCTTGCTGCCTTGCTGGCCGGCATGGGCGACCAGCGCCTCGACCAGGGAGCCATGGAAAGCTGTCATGTCACACCTTTGCTAAGAAGTGGGAATCGGGACGGGCGGCCGGCGCCGGCGCATGGGCGCCAGGCATTCGGCCAGGTGCGCGAGCACGGCGCGCTCCTGGGACTGGATGAAGAAATGGCCGCCGTCGAACAGCTTGAGGCTGAAGCCGACTGCGGCCAGCTTGCGCCAGGCCAGCAGCTGCGCTTCGCTGGCTTTGTCCTGGCTGCCGGCCAGCACGTGCAGCGGGCATTGCAGCGGCGCGGTGGGCTGGAAGCGGTAGCGGCCGCACAGCAGAAAATCGGCGCGCAGCACCGGCAAGGCCAGGCGCATCAGCTCCGGGTCCTGCAGGGCTTCGTCGGGGGTGCCTTGCAGCGCGCCCAGCTCGGCCAGCAATTGCTCGTCGCTCATGGGGTTACGAAAACGCAAATAGTCGCGCATGCCCGGCGCCGCACCGCCGGACACCAGCAACGCCTGCGGCGGCGGCAGGCCCTGGGCACGCAGGGCGCAGGCCAGCTCGAAGGCCAGCAACGAGCCCATGCTGTGGCCGAACAGCGCGTACGGGCGCCAGGTTTCGCCGCGCAGCTCGCGGGCCAGTTGCGCGGCCAGGTCGACCAGGTCGGTGGCCAGCGGCTCGGACGCGCGGCTGCCCCGCCCTGGCAGCTCCAGCGGGCGAATGTCCAGCCAGGCCGGGGCGCTGCGCCGCCAGCGCGCATAGCCCATGGCACTGGCGCCGGCATAGGGCAGGCAGAACAGGGTCAGCACGGCGCTCACCGGCCGGCCTGCCCGTCCATGTGCTGGCGCAGGCTCAGGGGGCGCATGTCGGTCCAGACCGATTCGATGTAGTCCAGGCACTCCTGCTTGGCGCCGCTCTTGCCGGCCTCGCGCCAGCCGGCCGGCACGGCCTTGTAGTCAGGCCACAGCGAGTACTGCTCCTCGGCGTTGACCAGTACCTTGAACGTTGCGTCTTCGCGGTCGAAAGCCATCTGAAATCTCTCCGTCTCTGTCGGTTGAAGGCGCCTGGCGCAATGGCCTGCGGCGCGATTTCCTACATCGACGAATGACTGTGGAATAACTTCAGAAGACCGTTTCTTAGCCGATTTTCAGATCCGCCCTACAGCGAAATCGGAGACTTGTTGCAAATAGTTCTTAACAATACTAGATTCTCCACCCTCGCTGGCAGACTTCAAGAATGGATCAGGTGCCTCATGCAAAAACACGGTGCAGCCCGCAGCGGTTCCCCCTTGCTTGACGTGTTCTTTGACCAGCGTTCGCGCCTGATCGGGCTTGCCGCGAAGATCATAGGCTGTCGCAGCCACGCCGAAGACATCGTTCATGAAGCGTTCATGAAGGTGGACGATGCTGGCGAAACGGAGCAGATCCGTTCGCAGGCTTCGTACCTGACCCGGGTGGTGCGCAACCTGTCGATCGACCATTACCGGCGTCGCCAGTTCGAGGAGCGGCTGATGTGCTCTGACACCGACAGCAGCGAGTCGGCGACGATCTTCGGCGATACCCCCGAGGCGCTGGTGTCGGACCAGCAGGTGCTGGAGCGGGTCAGCGGAGCCCTGGCCGACCTGCCCGAACGCACCCGCTATGCGTTCGAGATGTGCCGTATTCATGGCATGAAGCAGCGCGAGATCGCCAAGATTCTTGGGGTGTCGCCGCCGTTGGTGAATGCGATGATCCGCGATGCGCTGCTGCATTGCCGGGAGAAGGCGCTTTAGGGTTTTTGTTGCAGCCAGGCCTGGCCTCATCGCCGGCAAGCCGGCTCTCATAGAACTGCACACAACTCATTGATTCAGCAAGGACCTGTGGGAGCGGGCTTGCCCGCGAACACCGGCGAAGCCGGTGCCATCCAGCGCGGTGCCTGTGCCTGCTTCGCGGGCAAGCCCGCTCCCACAGGAATCGCGCTGGATTTTAGAAATTGAGCAAGACAGTTGCTCCTACACAGGCCCGCGATTACCTCGCCGCCACGCGCGAATTGCCGCTACCACCAATAGCGGCAACCCCAGCGCCAGCCACGACACCACGTCGTACAGCCCGTCCCCCAGCAACGCCGACAACAACCCCAGCGCCGCCAGCAGGCCGATCAGCAGCGGCCAGCGAAAGATCATCCACAACCCGCGCCTCATGCCCTGGCCTCCTGTTCTGCGGCAAACACCGGCATCTGGCGACGGCGCCCCCACCACAGGTAGACGCCGCTGCCCAGCACCAGGATGGCGATCACATCCAGCACCGCCCAGACGATTTTCAACGGCAGGCGCCCGTAGTCACCAAAGTGCAGCGGCTGGGAAATAAGCAACGCGCGCACGTACAAAGGCATGTCGCGCATGTCGGTCAATTGCCCGGTCTGGGCGTCGATCAGCGCCGGCTTGAGCAGCTTTGAGGTGACCGGGGTCTTGCCGCGCATGAACACCGCGTAGTGGTGCTGGCTGCTGAACAAGGTGCCGGGAAAGGCGACGAATACCGGCTCAAGCTCCGGCGCTGCGGCCCGCGCCGTCTGCAGCGCGGCATGCAACGAACCGAGGGTCTTGAGCGGCGGTGCGTCTTTGTAGGGCGCAGTCATTTCGGCCAGCTGGCCGTTCTGCCACAACCCGACGATGGGCAGCGCCAGGGTGTTGACCACCCCGGTGACACCCACCACCAGCACCCACACCAGGGTCACCATGCCCAGCACGTTGTGCAGGTCGAGCCACTGCAGGCGGCGGCTGCGCCCGGTGCGCACGGTGGCGAACTCGAGCTTGCGCATGAACGGGGTATAGACCACCACGCCCGAGACCAGCGAGGCCACCAGCAACAGCCCCATCGCCCCCAGCAGCAGGTAGCCGGGCAGGCCGAGGAACAGGTCGGTATGCAGGCGCAGCATCACATCCATGAAGCCGGTTTCGGGCGGCTCGGGGGCAAACAGCTCGCCGCTGCGTTTATCGAACAGGTGCACATGGCCGTCCAGCGGTGGCGGCACCAGGGTCTTGCCGGTGAATACCGCGCCGTAGGGGTCGTCCGGGTCCAGGCCGACGAAGCGCACCACCTCGTCCGGGCGCGCCGCGAGCGCCCCGGCAACCACTTTGTCGTAGTCGATGGCTGGGGCATCGGCCGGCAGCACCCTGGGCGCCGGGTGCGGGTCGAAGGCAGCTTCGATTTCTTCGTGGAAGATCAGCGGCAGGCCGGTCAGGCACAGCATCAGCAGGAACAGGGTGCAGACCAGGCTGGTCCACTTGTGCACCAGGTACCAGGTTCTCAGGGCTTGGCGGGTCATGCGCGGGGATCCTTCGGCTGGGGCTACATGTCGACGGGGGGGGCACAGAGTAACTGCGCAGTTGGGACGGGCGCCAGATGCGCGGTTGTTTGGCGGTGGATGCTTGCTGAGATTGGGCGGGTGGGCTGGGAGTGCGTGTGCCATGCCCGCTTCTGGGTCTTGTGCTGTGTGCGGTTGTTGGGCGGCTGTGGCCTACGGAGATGTGTTCGGGTTCGGGGCTTAGGGTGATTGCTTTGGGAGATGTATGCGCATTCGTTGACGATATGCGCTTTTCGTCACCTTTCCGCCCTTACGGCGGCTTACTTTTGTCTTGGCAAAAGTAAGCAAAACCGCCTGCTCCTATCATCCGGCCCCCTACGCTGCGCTTCGGGGGTTCCCTCGCTCCGGGCTTGCTCCGGAGGTACGCGCCGACGGGCCGTCCCTGGCCCGATCGGCGCTCGACCGGCATCCATGCCGGTCGCCCTCCTACGCAATCCCTACGCTCGGCCTCCTGAAGTCGCGATTTGTGTTGCCTGAACTATTGCGCGCTTAGAAGCCAGATCAACAGCCAGATCAACAGCCGGAATGTTGGTTTTATTGTTATTGATGTGTTTTTTGTTCGGGCCCTATCGCCGGCAAGCCTTTAATTCTGGATAACGCACAACCCTGTAAGAGCCGGCTTGCCGGCGATTGCAATCCTGAGTTCCCACAAATGCAACTAGCGACCGAGCTGCGTACTCATAGGCGCCGCCCCTAACTTCGCGACTTCAGGAGGCCGAACGCAGGGATTGCGTAGGGGGGCGGCCGGCATGGATGCCGGTCGAGCGCCGATCGGGCCAGGGACGGCCCGTCGGCGCGTACCCCCGGAGCAAGCCCGGAGTGAGGGTACCCCGGAGCGAAGCGCAGGGGCCGTATGAATGGAGCGAGGATTTTTTGCTTACTTTTTGATCCTTCAAAAAGTGAGCCGCCGTAAGGGCGGAAAGGTGAATAAGCGTCACTACAAATAATGAATGCACATACAACCCTCAAAACCAACCATTCAACTAACCAATCAACTAAACAATCAACCAATCAACCAATAAACCAATAAACCAATAAACAGCGTATCCACAAACTCAAGCCACCCACGCGAACCTACCCCCCGGCAAGCCGCCCCCCTACCCCACCTTGACATTAAAAACGATCAGTCTAAATTACCCTCCATGACCAAACCCCAGCCCCGCCGCGGCCGCCCCCCAAAGCTCCCCCGCGAACACGCCGAAACCCACGACCTGCTGCTACGCTGCGGCATGGAACTGCTCACCGAGCAGGGCTTCACCGCCACCGGCATCGACACCGTGCTCAAGCGCATTCAGGTCCCCAAAGGCTCGTTCTACCACTACTTCGACAGCAAGGAAGCCTTCGGCCAGGCCGTGCTGCAACGCTATGCCCATTACTTCGCCGCCAAGCTCGACCGCCACCTCCTAGACCCACACACCCGCCCCCTGCAGCGCCTGGGCAACTTCGTCGAAGACGCCAAGGCCGGCATGCTCAAGTACCAGTTCCGCCGCGGCTGCCTGGTCGGCAACCTCGGCCAGGAAGTACTGGTCCTGCCCGACAGCTTTCGCACGCAACTCGAAGCCGTGCTCTGCGACTGGGAGCAACGCCTGTCAGCTTGCCTGCAGGCTGCAAAAACTGCCGGTGAACTGCCTGCCGGCAGCGACTGCGACACCCTCGCCGCCTGGTTCTGGACCGGCTGGGAAGGCGCGGTACTACGCGCGCGGCTGGCGCAACGTACAACCCCGCTCGACAGCTTCTTCCAAGGGTTTCTGGCAGCCGTCACCCGCTGATGGTGCAGGCCAATTTAAAGACGACCGGTCAAAAAGGAGTTCCGTGATGTTCAACGCCATCTTGCTGGAAAAACACGACAACGATTACCAGGCCCGCCTGGCCACCCTCGAGGAGGCCCAGTTGCCCGCAGGCGATGTGACCGTGCGCGTGGCCTACAGCACCCTGAATTTCAAGGACGCCCTGGCCATCACCGGCCAAAGCCCCGTGGTGCGCCAGTTCCCCATGGTGCCGGGCATCGACCTGGCCGGTACCGTCGAGGCCAGCCGTCACCCCGCCTACCAACCCGGCGACCGGGTGTTGCTCAACGGCTGGGGCGTGGGTGAAAGCCATTGGGGCGGGCTGGCACAACGGGCACGCCTGAACGGCGACTGGCTGATCCCCCACCCCGCCGGCCTCGACGAGCGCCAAAGCATGGCCATCGGTACCGCCGGCTACACCGCCATGCTTTGCCTGATGGCGCTGCAGCGCCATGGCCTGAAACCCGAACACGGCCCGGTGCTGGTCACCGGCGCCAGCGGCGGTGTTGGCAGCTTTGCCATCAGCCTGCTGGCCAGCCGCGGCTTCGAAGTGATTGCCGCCACCGGCAAGGCCGACGAGGCCCACTACCTCAAACAGCTGGGGGCCGGCACCATCATCGATCGCAGTGAACTGAGCGGCCCAGGCCGGCCCCTGGCCAAGGAACGCTGGGCCGGGGTGATCGATTCGGTGGGCAGCCACACCTTGGCCAACGCCTGCGCCGCGACCCAGGCCGAAGGCGCGGTAGCCGCCTGTGGCCTGGCCCAGGGCATGGACCTGCCGGCCAGCGTGGCGCCGTTCATCTTGCGCGGGGTGAGCCTGCTGGGTATCAACAGCGTGACCCAACCCTATGCGCGCAGGGTCCAGGCCTGGGCGCAACTGGCCGAAGGCCTGGACCGCGAACACCTGGCCATGATCACCCGCGAAATCAGCCTCGCAGAAAGCATCGGCGCAGCCCGGCAACTGCTCGACGGCAAGGTGCGCGGGCGCCTGGTGGTGAATGTGAACAGCTGATGCACACCCCTGCTGACGCCGGCTTCAGGCAGCAGCCAGCAACTCCCGCACCCGTGCCACCAGCGTTTCAAGCCCGAACGGCTTGGTCAGCACCTGCATCCCCGGCGCCAGCAGGCCGCTTTCATTGAGGGCCTGCTGCACGTAGCCGGTGATGAACAGCACCTTCAGCCCTGGGCGCAGCTCCAGCCCGGCATCCGCCAACTGCCGGCCATTCATGCCGCCAGGCAAGCCGACGTCGGTCAGCAGCAGGTCGATATGCGCCTCGGAACGCAACACCTGCAACCCATCCAGGCTGTCGCCCGCCTGGATCACCGTGTGGCCGAACTCCCCCAGCACCTCGGCGGTGAGCATGCGCATGGTCGGCTCATCCTCCACCAGCAGGATCGCCCCCTGGCTTTGCGCACAGGGTTCGCCTGGCAGGGCCGGCTGTTGCGGCGCCTCACCGAGGTGGCGCGGCAGGTACAGGGCCACCGTGGTGCCTTCGCCCGGCACCGAGTCAATGCGCACCTGGCCACCGGACTGCTGGGCAAAGCCATAGATCATCGACAATCCAAGCCCGGTGCCCTGGCCAATTGGCTTGGTGGTGAAGAACGGCTCGAACACATGGGCCAGCACCTCTGGCGGCATACCCGCACCGGTGTCGCTGACCCGCAGGCACAGGTAATCGCCGTCGGGCAGCTCCAGGCGCTTGGCAGGCTCGCCGACCAGCACCTGATTGGCGGCCTCCAGGGTTATGCGCCCGCCGCCCGGCATGGCGTCGCGGGCGTTGATGCACAGGTTGAGCACGGCGTTTTCCAGCTGGCTGGGGTCGACGAAAGCGGGCCACAGGGCCGTATCGGCCTGGGTACGCACGCTGATCGCCGAACCACTGGTGCGTGCCACCAGCTCGCTCATGCCGTGCATCAAAGCCCGCACGTCGGTGGCCCGAGGCTCCAGGGTCTGGCGCCGGGAGAATGCCAACAGCCGGTGGGTCAAGGCCGCGGCGCGGCGGGCGGCGTCCTGGGCCGCGCCCAGGTAACGCTCGGCATCGCGGCCCTGGTTGGGCTGCTGGCCGAGCATCTCCAACGCCCCGCTGATACTTCCCAGCAGGTTGTTGAAATCGTGGGCCAGGCCACCGGTCAACTGGCCAACCGCTTCCATTTTCTGCGACTGGCGCAGG
The DNA here is from genome assembly GCF_019139835.1 of Pseudomonas xanthosomatis. Lineage (NCBI taxonomy): Bacteria > Pseudomonadati > Pseudomonadota > Gammaproteobacteria > Pseudomonadales > Pseudomonadaceae > Pseudomonas > Pseudomonas xanthosomatis. The sequence goes on from NZ_CP077075.1 coordinate 4,184,130, forward strand.
CGCTCTTCCACCTGCATCAGCTCGCGGGTGCGCTCGTTCACCCGCTTTTCGAGGGTTTCGTTGAGCTCGCGCAATTCGGCGGCCAGATGGCGCTGCTGCTCTTCGGTTTCGCGCAGCCTGTCGCAGGTGCGCGCCAGCTCCTGCTCGCGATTGCGCAGGCTTTCTTCTGCAAGGGTGCGGTCCAGCAGGTCGGCGGCGGTACGAGCGAGAATATCCAGCAGGCGCAAGGTGCGCTCACTGGGGTGGTGAGGGGCGCGCCAATGGTTGGAAATCATGCCCAGCAGGCGCCCGTCGCGGGCCATTAGCGGCGTGGTCTGCGCCGAACGAATACCGGCGCGGCGAAACGCCTGCAGTTCCTCGGTATCGGCGATTTCCGGCCACTGTTCAAAGTCGGCGATAATCGCCCGCCGCCCCTGGCGCAGTGCCAGCCCGCAGCTGCTCAAGGCATCGAACCTCACCCATTGCCAGAACTGCACGGCATCGTCGGGCAGCCCCCGCGAGCACAACAGCTTGAGCACACCGCCGTGGGGCTGCGGGCTGTGCAACTGCATGGTGGCGAACTGCGAACCGGTGATGCTCATAGCGGCATCCACCACCTTGGCGTACAACGCCATGCTGTCCTGCTCCCCCATCAGGGCGGTGCTGATGCTGTGCAGCAGTTCGATATCCAGCCCGGGGCTGGCCGCGCCTCTGGCGTTATTGGCCAGGTCCTGGGCGGCAGGTCCGTTCGCGGCGGTCATGGTGAGGTCCTGAAGGCAAGATACGATCGCATCAAGCGTAGCAATAAAGGGCCTGGTCGCTCCACACCCGGCGAGGGTTTCCAGCCCTGCCAGCAGTCGCTATGCTTGCCCGCTCTAGTACAGGCTTCCCAAGGACAAAACCATGGCCAGGCCCATGCTCCTGCTAACCACGGCGCTACTGCTCAGCCCCGCCTTGCAGGCCTCTCAGATCCAGCGCCAGCTGGGCGAATTCGACTTCAAGCTCGGCACCAGCGCCTCGCGCAGCATGGCTCAGGGCCTGATCTCGCCGAGCCCGGCCGGTGCTTTTCATGGCGGCCTCGACGTCAGTCACGAAAGTGGCTGGTATGTCGGCCAGTACGCGCCGAGCCTGGGCTTGAGCGCGGCCTCCACCCTGCGCCTGGACAGCTACCTGGGCTACAAGCGGCGCTTCGATGGCAGCCTGGGCCTGGAAGCCGGCTTGATCCATTACAGCCAGCCAAACCTGGCAGGCAATGACAGCTATGCCCTGTACGGTGGCGTATCGGTGTTCGGCAGCCGCTTCGGCGGCGCCTGGCGCGACAACCCGGACAACCGCACCGGCACCCTGTTCGCCAACCTCGGCGAACTGCCACTGCTGGGCATCGACCTGACCTTCAAGGTGGCCCACCACCAACTGGGTACGCCGTTCGTGGTCGGTGACGGCAGCGAGGTGCAGGCGTTCAACGACTGGTCGCTGCAGTTGTCGCGGCCTTGGCTGGGCATCGACCTCGACCTGATCTATAGCAACTCGGACCTGCAGGGCGGTGGGTGTGCGGCCTATGCCGGGATCAACGCCTATTGCCAGAGCATGGTGACGTTCAAGGCGCAGCGCAGTTTCTTCTAAAGCTTCGATTGCAACACCCATCAGGTGACCTGCAACAACACAGGGAGGGCCTGACGGGAATGAACGCCCGGGTGGATGCGCACCGGTGCACTCGGGAGCTTTGCCCCAGCGCCGATTTTTTTGCACATGCCGCCCCCGATTCCCCAATGCCGGGGAACCCCGCCCACCCGCCACGCCCTGCTCGGTACCTGCCATTTTCAGCCAAACCCTCGCCGCGCCTGGCCTGCAGGCCTTTGTGAAAACTCTGGCACAAGTGTTCCCTTCCCCTTTTGGACCGCGGTGTTGCCTCTCCCTGGCGCCACGTTTTTTTGGGGGTCGGGTTCGGGGTTTGATGGTGATTGCTTTTGGAGATGTATGCACATTCATTGACGATAGAGGCTTTTCGTCACCTTTCCGCCCTTACGGCGGGTTACTTTGGTCGCGGCCAAAGTAACCAAAGCCGCCCTGCTCCCATCATCCGGCCCCCTACGCTGCGCTTCGGGGGTTCCCTCGCTCCGGGCTTGCTCCGGAGGTACGCGCCGACGGGCCGTCCCTGGCCCGATCGGCGCTCGACCGGCATCCATGCCGGTCGCCCTCCTACGCAATCCCTACGCTCGGCCTCCTGAAGTCGCGATTTGTGTTGTCTGAACTACCGCGCACTTAGAAGCAAGATCAAGAGCCAGATCAAGAGCCAGATCAAGAGCCAGATCAAGAGCAGAGATATTGGTTTAGTTATTATTGATGTGTTGTTTGTTCGGGCCCTATCGCCGGCTTGCCGGCGATTGCGATCTTGAGTTCCCACAAATGTCAACTAGCGACCGAGCTGCGTACTCATAGGCGCCGCCCCTAACTTCGCGACTTCAGGAGGCCGAACGCAGGGATTGCGTAGGGGGGCGACCGGCATGGATGCCGGTCGAGCGCCGATCGGGCCAGGGACGGCCCGTCGGCGCGTACCCCCGGAGCAAGCCCGGAGTGAGGGTACCCCGGAGCGAAGCGTAGGGGCCGTATGAATGGAGCGAGGATTTTTTGGTGACTTTTTGATCCTTCAAAAAGTTACCCGCCGTAAAGGCGGAAAGGTGAATAAGCGTCAATACAAATAATGAATGCACATACAACTTTCAAAACAAAAACAACTAAACCTACAACCAATTCAATTCAAAACCAAAGTCTCACGCCAAGAAATTAAAGCCCCAGATATATACCCGCCGCCCCTCCAGAAAACCCGCACCCCGGTGCAAACAGATATCCCAACGTCGCCCCCAACGAAGCACACCCCCTCCCCACACGCTCTACTGGCCCAACAACAACAAAAACAACAGCGCGCGCCACCCAAGCCAAAGCTGCCAGACCACCGGAGAGCACACCCTATGTCCACCCCCCACGAGGTACCACCCGCCACCCTGCGCCGCGTCATCGCCGCCTCCGCCATCGGCAACTTCGTCGAGTGGTTCGACTTTGCGGTTTACGGCTTCCTCGCCACCCTGATCGCCAGCCAGTTCTTCACCGGCGAAAGCGCAAGCGTCGCCCTGCTCAAAACCTTCGCCGTGTTCGCCGTGGCCTTCGCGCTACGCCCGCTCGGCGGCATCGTGTTCGGCGCCCTCGGCGACCGGCTCGGGCGCAAACGCATCCTCTCGCTGACCATCCTGCTGATGGCCGGTTCCACAACCCTGATCGGCCTGCTGCCAACCTACGCCAGCATCGGCGTACTGGCCCCGGTGCTGCTCACCCTGGCCCGCTGCCTGCAGGGCTTTTCTGCCGGCGGCGAGTACGCCGGCGCCTGCGCCTACCTGATGGAGCACGCGCCACAAAACAAACGCGCGTTCTACGGCAGCTTCGTGCCCGTATCGACCTTCTCGGCATTTGCCTGCGCGGCGGTGATCGCCTATGGGCTGGAAGCCAGCCTCAGCGCAGAGGCCATGAACGCCTGGGGCTGGCGCATCCCGTTCCTGGTGGCCGCGCCGCTGGGGCTGGTCGGGCTGTACCTGCGCTGGCGCATGGAAGAAACCCCGGCGTTTCGCCAGGCCATCGCCGAAGGCAAGCAGCACGCCCACTCGCCGCTGGCCGACACCCTGCGCCACCATGGCCGCACCATCCGCAACCTCGGCGCGTTCATCTCGCTGACGGCGCTGTCGTTCTACATGTTCACCACCTACTTCGCCACCTACCTGCAGACCGTCGGCCAACTGAGCCGCGCCCAGGCGCTGCTGGTGTCCACCGTGGCGCTGCTGTTCGCCGCCGCCGGCTGCCCGCTGGCTGGGGCTTTCAGTGACCGCGTGGGCCGCAGGCGGACCATCGGCTTCACCTGCATCTGGGTGATGCTGGCGGTGTTCCCGGCCTACTGGCTGGCCAGTTCCGGCTCACTCAGCGGCGCCCTGCTGGGGGTGATCCTGCTGGCCATCGGCGCATTGCTGAGCGGGGTGGTCACCGCCGCGCTGCTGTCCGAGTGCTTCCCCACCCGCAGCCGCTATACCGCCTCGGCGATTACCTACAACGTCGCTTACACCCTGTTCGGCGGCACCGCACCACTGGTGGCCACCTGGCTGATCGAGCAGAGCGGTAGCCGCCTGGCACCGGCGTTCTACCTGGTGGTGATCGCGCTGCTGGCCTTGATCGGCGGCCTGGCACTGCCGGAAACCTCGCGGGTATCGCTGCATGACGAGCCCGTCACGGATGCCCAAGGCCAGGCAGACTCGGCCTGAACCGTAAAAGCCGGCCCCTGCAGCAGGTTGCATCTGCCTGTAGGAGCCGGCTTGCCGGCGACAGGGCCTTCAGCCGCTGCCGCCAATCAAAACAACTCACCTACCGACACTTCGTGACAAAACAATGACTTGCCGAGCCATTGCGCTATCCAGCACACCTGATTAAGCCGCTAATTATTTACGGCATTAACTTCTTGCGCTAAAAATCAATTAAATGGCGCCAATATAAAGGCGCTAAAACACCTGTTTGAATATTTATTTTATTTTGCGGGAACCAAGTGATGGCAATTGCCCATTATCTCGCGCTAGGATCCATTTCATCGAAGGCCAAAGCCACTGCGCATAGCGCCTTCACCCCTCCTCCATGCGCCAAGGACTGGAATCGCTGCATGCTGCACAGATGGATGCTGTGAACGGTTGTTGACCGTATAACCGTTCTTTCTCGCTAGTTGTTTGAACCGCGTGCTCCCCAGCGCGCGACACTTGCCTGTGCTTTACATTTCCCTGATGGAGTCGATAACTACATGGATTACTTCCTTGGCGAAATCCGCCTGTTCCCGTTTGGCATCACCCCCAAGGGGTGGGCGCCCTGCAACGGCCAACTGCTCTCGGTTCAGTCGAACGCGGCACTGTTCGCACTCCTCGGCACCCGGTTTGGCGGTAACGGCAGCACCAACTTTGGCCTGCCAGACCTGCGCGGCCGCGTTGCCGTGGGCACCAACGACCTCACCCAGGTGGGCCAGCAAGCCGGCTCCGAATCGAACACCTTGACCGCAAACCAGCTGCCCCCGCACACCCACAGCATCACGGTCAGCGTCGCCTCGGCCAACAACTCGGCACCTGACGGCGCTTTCTTCGGCGTCAGCCTGCTTAACTCCGGCCTCGCCGGTGGCGCGACCTACGTCGCCGCAGGCAGCCCCACACAGACCGCCCTTCACCCCGACACCATCAGTTCGGCGTTCCCCAATGTGCCCGCCGAAAACCGCCAGCCCACACTGGGCATGAATTATTGCATCTCGCTGAGCGGCGTTTTCCCGCCCCGCCAGTGAAACGCCTACCAACAGCACATTTTTGACCAGGGGCAAGACATGTCTGATCCATATGTTGGTGAAGTCCGGATTTTCGCAGGCCAGTACGCGCCAGTCGGCTGGCATCTGTGTGACGGCACCGTGATGCAGATCACGGGCAACGAAGCGTTGTACTCGCTCATCGGTACTGTTTATGGGGGGGATGGCAGAACCACGTTCGCCCTGCCGGACCTGCGCGGGCGCGCGCCGGTCAGCCAAGGCCAGGGCAACGGCCTGAGCAACGTGGCACTGGGCCAGAGCTCAGGGTTCGAGCAGGTCACACTGACCTACGACAACCTCCCCTCCCACACGCACCTGTTCGTCGCCAGCACCGCCGTGGCCGACCAGACGGCGCCGACTACAGGCATCAACGCGCCCATTCGCACGTTCGGCACCTTCACCCAGAACAAAGCCGTCAACGGCCTGTACAACACCGGGTCCAAAGCAAGCGCGCTGGTTCAGCTCAACCAGGCCTGCGTTGGCCAGACCGGTGGTGCTGGAGGGGCAGCAACATCTGCCGACAACATGATGAACTCGATGCCCATGAACTACATCATCGCCCTGCTGGGCGTTTACCCATCGCAAGCCTGAGGAAGTGAAATAAACATGGACGCTTTCTACGGTGAAATCCGGCTGTTTCCGTACAACTACATTCCACAGGACTGGGCGGCCTGCAATGGCCAGCAAATGGCGATCACTCAATACGCGGCGGTGTTCGCCATCCTCGGCACCACGTTCGGTGGTGACGGGCGGGTCACGTTCAACCTGCCCAACCTCAACGCCAGCGCGGTGATCGGCAGCGGCAACGGTAACGGCCTCACGCCGCGTCCGTTCGGCAAGGCAGTGGGGGCCAATACCACCACACTGACGCTTGCGAACATGCCTGCCCACAACCATGCCATCACGGTAGCGGACGGCACCGATGGCGCCATCCAGAACAGCCCCGCCAACAACGCCTACCTGCAGTCGCCACGCCAGAGCAAGATGTTCAACATGACGCCCACTGCGGGTTGCACCTTGGCCAGCTCGACAGTGGGAGCCGCGGGCCAGGCTGCGCCGGTGAACAACATGCAGCCGTACCTCAACTTGGTCTACTGCATGTGCGTCTCCAACGGCTATTGGCCAGAGAAGCCCTGATGCAAAGCGCCCGCATCGCCGAGCGCCTGCGTTCGGCCTGCCCCGCCCTGGCCACTTTCACCCTGCGCCCGCAGGGTGAGGGTGACCTGGGTTTTTTGCGTCAGCTGTTCGTCAGCCGGCGCTGGGCCGAGGCCTGCGCGATGCCGGGTTGGGACGACCAGCAACGCCTGGCCTTTCTGCACAGCCAGGCAGACCTGCAGCAGCGCCACTATGCCCAGCACTACAGCAGCGCCGCGTTTCTGATCGTCGAGGTGCAAGGCCAGGCCATCGGCCGCGTGTGCATCAACGCCGCTGGTGACAGCCTGCGCCTGGTGGATATAGCGCTGCTGGGGCAATGGCAACGGCGCGGGATAGGCGCCACCGTGCTGCGTGCCCTCACTGCACTGGCCGATGAGTCGGGGGCCAGCGTGGCCCTGTCGGTGGACAGTTTCAGCCCGGCTCGCAGGCTATATGAGCGCCATGGCTTTCAGGCCCTGCCAGGCGAAGGCCTGCAGCTGCAGATGCACAGGCCCGCCAATCCACTTCGGGAGCGTGCGCCCATGACCGGCTAGCCGCACACAAGCATGCCCCTGAACTACCGTCGGCCTGCCCGGCGGCGCCCTCGTTACCTTGAGCCGTAGACCATCGCAAAGCGGAATATGGCAGGAAGCCCCATGACACATTCAGCCCATCGCCAGGGAACCTGGCTGTACCGCACATTCGCCTTGTTCTGCCTGCTATGGCTCAGCCAGGTCTTCGCCATTGCTCAGGCCGCCCCGGTCATCAGCCCGGCCTCCGGCACCTACCTGGGCAGCGTGCCGTTGAACCAGTCGTTCAGCGTGACGCTCACCGCCACCGCCGGCAGCGGCGGCTACCAGGGCTGGTACGAGTGCGATGCCAGCGATATCAACTACGACCCCACCGCCCAGTGCATGCCGACGGGGCTGGTGATCAACGAAAGCTTCGGCAGCGCCACCACCACCATCAGCGGTACACCCACGGTGGCCGGGCACTATGACTTCTACGTCTCGGTCTACGATGGCAACTCGCTGCTGCCTGGCGTGGCTCGCTACACCCTCGACGTCGGCGCCAGCAGCACCCCGACTCTGACCGGCATCAGCCCCAACAGCGGCAGCACCGCAGGCGGCACCAGCGTGACCCTGACCGGCACCAACCTCACCGGCGCCACTGCGGTCACCATCGGCGGCACAGCCGCCACCAGCGTCAGCGTGGTCAACGCCACCACCATCACCGCCACCACCCCGGCCCACGCCGCCGGTGCGGTCAATGTGGTGGTGACCACCCCAAGCGGCTCGGCCACCCTGACCAATGGCTACACCTATGTCACGCCAGCGCCGACCTTGAGCAACGTCAGCCCCAACAACGGCAGCACCGCCGGCGGCACCAGCGTGACCCTGACCGGCACCAACCTCACCGGCGCCACCGCGGTTACCATCGGCGGCACGGCCGCCACCAGCGTCACCGTGGTCAACGCCACCACCATCACCGCCACCACCCCGGCCCACGCCGCCGGTGCGGTCAACGTGGTGGTGACCACCCCGGGCGGCACGGCCACCCTGACCAACGCCTACACCTATGTCACGCCCACGCCGACCTTGAGCAACGTCAGCCCCAACAACGGCACCACCGCCGGCGGCACCAGCGTGACCCTCACCGGCACCAACTTCAGCGGCGCCACCGGGGTTACCTTCGGCGGCCTTTCTGCCACCGGTATCGTCGTGGTCAACGCCACCACCATTACCGCCACCACCCCGGCCAATGCCGCCGGTGCGGTCAACGTGGTGGTCACCACCCCGGGCGGCACCGCCACCCTGACCAACGGCTATACCTACGTAACCCCGGCGCCGACCCTGACTGGCGCCAGCCCCAACAGCGGCAGCACCGGCGGCAGCACCAGCGTGACCCTGACGGGTACCAACCTGATCGGCACCACGGGCGTCACCTTCGGCGGTAGCGCCGCCACCGGCGTGACCATCAACAGCAGCACCTCGGTCACAGTAGTCACCCCGGCCCATGCTGCCGGCGCGGTGGATGTCGTACTCAGCACCCCGGGCGGCACCGCCACCCTGGTCAGCGGCTACACCTATGTCGCCCCCTCGCCGCCCGTGGCCGGTGCGGTCAGCGTCACGGTGGCGGCCAACAGCAGCGCCAACCCCATCACCCTGAACCTCAGCGGCGGTACCGCCACCAGCGTGGCCGTGGCCAGCGGGCCGAGCCAGGGCACCACCAACGTTTCCGGGACCAGCATCACCTACACCCCCACCGCCGGCTACTCCGGTGGCGACAGCTTCACCTACACCGCCACCGGCCCAGGCGGTACTTCGGCGCCCGCCACGGTCACCATCACCATCAACGCGCCGACCCTGGTCATCAGCCCGAGCAGCCTGCCCAACGCTACGGCCAGCAACGCCTACAGCCAGACCCTGAGCACCGCCAACGGTGCTACGCCTTACAGCTACGTGGTCACCTCCGGCGCCGTGCCGCCCGGCCTGAGCCTGGCCAGCGGCGGCGTGCTGAGCGGCACCCCCAGCGCCGTCGGCACCTTCAATTTCACGGTCACCTCCACCGACGCCCACAACGCCACCGGCAGCCAGGCCTACAGCCTGACCGTGGTCGCGGCGACCATCGCCATCAGCCCCACCACCCTTGGCCCGCTCACTGCAGGTACGGCTTACAGCCAAACCCTGAGCGCCACCGGCGGCAACGGCAGCTACACCTGGTCGACCGCCGGCTCGCTGCCGCCCGGCATTACCGTCAGCAGCGGCGGCGTGGTCAGCGGCACGCCGACCAGCAGCGGCAACTACAGCTTCACCGTTACCGCCACCGACAGCCTCGGCTCAACCGGCTCGCGGGGTTACGCCGTGACGGTCAACGACCAGGCACCCGTCGCCAACAACTCGACCCTGACCGTGCAAGGCGGCAGCAACAACAACCCGGTCGCCCTGAACCTCACCGGTGGCTCGGTGAGCCAGGTGAGCATCGTCTCCAATGCCAGCAACGGCACCGCCACCGCCACCGGCACTACCATCCTGTTCACCCCGGCCGCGGGCTTTGCCGGCACCGACAGCTTCACCTACAACGCCACCGGCCCAGGCGGTACGTCCAATACCGCCACCGTCAGCGTGACGGTCACCGCGCCGACCATCAGCATCACCCCCGCGACCCTGACCAACGCCACGCAGAACACCGCCTACTCGCAGACCCTGACCGCCAGCGGCAGCAGCGGCTCGTACGCCTTCAGCGTAGTGGCAGGCAGCCTGCCGGCGGGTATGAACCTGTCGGCGGTCGGCTCGCTCAGCGGCACGCCCACCGCTGCCGGCACCAGCAACTTCACCGTGCGCGCCATGAGCAGCAGCGGCTTCTTCGGCGACCAGGCCTACACTCTGACGGTCAACAGCCTGGCGCCAGTGGCCGGCGCGGTGAGTCTCAGCGTGGCAGCCAACAGTTCGGCCAACCCGGTCACGCTCAACCTCAGCGGTGGCGCCGCCACCAGCGTCAGCGTGAGCAGCGCCCCGACCCACGGCACCACCTCGGTGAGCGGTACCAGCATCAGCTACACCCCCACCGCTGGCTACTCCGGCCCGGACAGCTTCAGCTACATTGCCACCGGCGCCGGTGGTAGCTCGTCAGCGGCAACCGTGAGCATCACCGTGCTGGCGCCCACCCTGGCGATCACCCCGGCCACCCCGGCCCTGCCTGCAGCCACCCAGAACGCCGCCTACAGCCAGAGCCTGAGCACCAGCGGCGGTACCGCGCCGTACAGCTTCAGCGTAACCAGCGGCGCACTGCCGGCCGGCCTGACCCTGGACGCCAGCGGCAGCCTCAGCGGCACGCCGACGGCGGTGGCCACCAGTAACTTCACAGTCACCGTCACCGACGCCAACGGCGCCACCGGCAGCCGCGCCTACAGCCTGGAAGTAGCAGCCCAGAGCGTGGTAGTACCGCCAAGCAGCGAAGCCGTGGAGCCGGGCCAGACCGCCACAGTCGACCTGACCCGCGGCGCCACCGGCGGCCCGTTCACCAGCGCCACCCTGTTGTCGGTGAGCCCGCCTTCGGCCGGTACCGCACGCATGACCGGCCCGTTCACCATGAGCTTCGTCCCGGCAGCGGGCTTCAGCGGCAGCGCGGTGGTCAGCTTCAGCCTGCTGGCCGCCAGCGGCGCGGTGGGCAACAGCTTCGTCACCTTTGCCGTGCAGACGCGCCCCGACCCGACCAAGGACGCCGAAGTGATCGGCCTGCTCAACGCCCAGTCGCGGGCCGCCGAGCGCTTTGCCAGCACCCAGATGGACAACTTCAACCGCCGCCTGGAGCAGCTGCACCGCCCCACCTGTGACCGCAACTCGTTCAACGCCAGCGTGCGCCACGGCCGCGATGACGTGAGCCTGGGCAGCCTGGGCAAGGCCCTGCGCGACGAGCTGGATGGCAACGGCAAGGGCGTTGACGAAGACGACGACGAAAAACGCCGCCAGGAGCGCGACAGTTCCCGCGCCACCACCGGCGAATGCCGCGAAGAGGCCTTGGCGTTCTGGACCGACGGCTTCGTCAATACCGGTTCCAACCGCGCCCGTGGTGCCAAGGACAACAGCTTCACCACCTATGGTTTGAGCGCCGGCATGGACTATCGCCTGTCGCCCCGTGCCGTGGTGGGTGTGGGCTTTGGCTACGGCAACGACCGCGCCGACATCGGCGAGCACGACACCCGCAGCGAGGGCGATGCCCTGGGCCTGGCGGCTTACCTGAGCGTCAACCCGCTGTCGGAGGTGTATATCGATGCGCTGCTCGGCTACAACCGTATCAGCTTCGATTCGCGCCGCTACGTCACCGCCGACCCGTCCAACGGCTATGCCCATGGCTCGCGCGATGCCGACCAGCTGTTCGCCTCGCTGACCGCCAGCTACGAGTACCGCCAGGGGTCGCTGTCGCTGGCCCCGTATGCGCGGATCAACAGCAGCTACACCAAGCTCGATGCCTTCAGCGAGCGCGGTGGCGGTGCCTATGCCCTGACCTACGAGGAGCAGACCCTGCGCTACTTCACCTCGTTCGTGGGGGTGCGCTCGGGTTATGACATCGACACCCGCTTCGGCGTGCTCACCCCGCGGGTGGGCCTGGCCTGGGGCCACAACTTCAGCCGCAACCAGGACTACCGCATGCGCTACGCCGACCAGGGTAGCGACGGAGTGCTGTACCGGTTGTCGCCCGACCCGATGGACACCAACTTCATGGACCTGGACACCGGGCTGGACCTGACCCTGGGCCGCAGCTGGCGCCTGGGCTTCTCGTACAAGACCGCGCTGGGCACCAATGAGCGCAACGAGATGTTCCGTATCGGGCTGGATGGCAAGTTCTGACCTGCCCTCACCTGCAATGAACAAGGCCACCGCGAGGTGGCCTTTTTTGTGTCGCCTATGCGGGCCTCATCGCGGGCAAGCCCGCTCCTACAGCTACGGCGCCAGATTGAAACGCTGCGCGCTTGTGTGGGAGCGGGCTTGCCCGCGATGGGGCCGCCAGCCTTAGTGCAGATCGAAGCGGTCGAGCTCCATTACCTTCACCCAGGCCGCCACGAAGTCCTTGACGAACTTGTCCTTGGCATCGCTGCTGCCGTACACCTCGCTCAAAGCGCGAAGTTGGGCGTGGGAGCCGAATACCAGGTCGACCCGGCTGGCGGTCCATTTCACCTGGCCGGTCTTGCGATCACGGCCTTCGAAGGCTTCGTTGTCGGCCGAGGTCGGCTTCCACTCCACGCCCATGTCCAGCAGGTTGCGGAAGAAGTCGTTGCTCAGCACCCCGACCTTGTCGGTGAACACGCCTTGCTGATTACCACCATGGTTGGCCCCCAGCACCCGCAGGCCACCCACCAGCACGGTGAGTTCCGGCGCGGTCAGGGTCAACAGCTGAGCCTTGTCCAGCAGCAGCTTCTCAGCCTTGACGCTGTAGCGGGCCTTGCTGAAGTTGCGCAGGCCATCGGCCAGGGGCTCCAGCACGGCGAACGACTCGACGTCGGTCTGTTCTTGCGAGGCATCCACCCGGCCCGGGCGGAATGGCACGCTGATGCTGTGCCCGGCATCCTTGGCGGCTTTTTCCACCGCCGCGCTGCCGGCCAGCACGATCAGGTCGGCCAGGGAGATCTTGTTGCCGCCCTCGCTGCGGATTTTCTCCAGTGCCGCCAGCACCTTGTCGACGCCCTCGTTGGCCTTCCAGCCTTTCTGCGGCTCCAGGCGCAGGCGTGCACCGTTGGCACCACCGCGCTTGTCCGAACCGCGGAAGGTAGAGGCCGACGCCCAGGCGGTCGCCACCAGCTCACCGACGCTCAAGCCCGAAGCCAGCACCTTGGCCTTCAGCGCGTCGATATCTGCCTCGCCCGGCACCGGGCCGGCCTTGGGCAGCGGGTCTTGCCACAGCAGTTCTTCGTTGGGCATTTCCGGGCCCAGGTAACGGGCCAGCGGGCCCATGTCGCGGTGGATCAGCTTGTACCAGGCGCGGGCAAAGGCATCGGCCAACTGGTCAGGGTTGTCCTTGAAGCGCTTGGCAATGGGGCCGTAAATCGGGTCGAAGCGCAGCGCCAGGTCCGAGGTGAGCATCGAGGGCGCGTGCTTTTTGCCCGCATCGTGGGCATCCGGCACGGTGCCTGCGCCCTTGCCGTCCTTCGGCCGCCACTGGTGGGCGCCGGCCGGGCTCTTGGTCAGCTCCCACTCGAAGTTGAACAGGTTGTTCAGGTACTCGTTGCTCCACCTGGTCGGCGTCGAGGTCCAGGTCACTTCCAGGCCGCTGGTGATGGTGTCGCCCCCCTTGCCGCTGCCGAACTTGTTGGCCCAGCCCAGGCCCTGCAGCTCAAGGCCCGCAGCTTCAGGCTCAGGGCCGACGTTGTCGGCAGGGCCGGCGCCGTGGGTTTTGCCGAAGGCATGGCCGCCGGCGATCAGCGCCACGGTTTCTTCATCGTTCATGGCCATGCGGCCGAAGGTCTCGCGGATATCCTTGCCCGAGGCGACCGGGTCGGGGTTGCCTTCCGGGCCTTCAGGGTTCACGTAGATCAAGCCCATCTGCACGGCGGCCAGGGGGTTTTCCAGGTTGCGCTCGCCTTGCAGGGTGCGGCTTTGTTCTTCAGGGCGCTTGGCAGGCTCGGCCACCAGGTCACCCTTGCCCGGCGGCTGGGCCTTGCCGTAACGGGTGTCGCCGCCCAGCCAGACCTTTTCCGAGCCCCAGTACACGTCTTCGTCCGGCTCCCATACATCGGCGCGCCCGCCAGAGAAGCCAAAGGTCTTGAAGCCCATGGACTCCAGCGCGACGTTGCCGGTGAGCACGATCAGGTCGGCCCAGGAGATCTTGTTGCCGTACTTCTGCTTGATCGGCCACAGCAGGCGCCGGGCTTTGTCCAGGCTGACGTTATCGGGCCAGCTGTTGAGCGGGGCAAAGCGTTGCTGGCCAGAACCGGCGCCGCCGCGGCCATCACCAATGCGGTAGGTGCCGGCGCTGTGCCAGGCCATACGCACGAACAGCGGGCCGTAGTGGCCGAAGTCCGCCGGCCACCAGTCCTGGGAGTCGGTCATCAGCGCGGTGAGGTCTTGTTTGAGGGCCTGGAAGTCGAGGCTCTTGAACGCCTTGGCGTAGTCGAAGGCAGGGTCGGGGCTGGACTTGGCCGAATGCTGGTGGAGGATGCGCAGGTTGAGCTGGTCAGGCCACCAGTCACGGTTGCTGGTGCCGCCACCGGCGGTCTGGTGGAACGGGCATTTCGATTCGTTCGACATCTGCTTGTACCTTTTGTGTCGGGCTGCTCATCAGGTGTCGTCGGTCTAGGCCGACATCGGGCTTGCCAAGGTCTCAGGGCGGCACCGGCAGGGTCTTGCACCCTGGTGCTCAGGCACGGCCGCAGGGGCATTTCACGGGGCCACGGGAAAGACTAGCCGAGCTTGGCCAGAGGTCTAATAGAGCCGCTATTGAGGGGCAATAGCCTGCGCACATCGGTACAAGCCAAACGGCGCCGATCCGTGCTTCAATCTGCGGTCACCCTCCGCCCAAGGCCCCTGTGCATGAACCGCAACGACCTGCGCCGCGTCGACATGAACCTGCTGGTGGTGTTCGAATCGTTGATGATCGAACGCAACCTGACCCGCGTGGGCGAAAAGCTGTTCATCACCCAGCCCACCGTGAGCGCCGCCCTGGCGCGCCTGCGCGATTTGTTCGACGACCCGCTGCTGATCCGCAACGGCCGGGCCATGGAGCCGACGCCCCGGGCCATGCAGATCTTCCACGAGCTGGGCCCGGCCATGGATGTTATTTCGGCGGCCATCAGCCGGGCCAAGACCTTCGAGCCTGCCAGCAGCTGCAACGTGTTCCGCCTGGGGCTGTCGGACGACGCCGAATTCGGCCTGTTCCCGCCGCTGCTGGAGGCCCTGCGCGAAGAAGCGCCGCAGATCAGCGTGGTGGTGCGCCGTGCCAACTTCCTGCTGATGCCGGCGCTGCTGGCCTCGGGCGAAATCTCGGTGGGGGTCAGCTACACCACCGAACTGCCGGCCAACGCCAAGCGCCGCAAGCTGCGCGACATCGGCGTGCGCGTGCTGCGCGCCGACAGCCGCCCGGGGCCGCTGACCCTGGACGAATACTGCAGCCGCCCGCATGTGATGGTGTCGTTCTCGGGCGACATGAGCGGCAACATCGACCTGGACCTTGCGCGTATCGGCCGCTGCCGCAAGGTGGTACTGGCGGTGCCGCAGTTCGGCAGCCTGCGCGCGCTGCTGCGCAACACCGAGATGATCGCCACGGTGCCCGACTACGCCGCCTGCGCCCTGGCCGACGACGGCAGCCTGCGCGCCGACCCGGCACCGTTCGAGATCGCCGAGGCCGAGCTGTCGATGGCCTGGAGCAGCGCCCACGACAACGACCCGGCCGAGCGCTGGCTGCGCGATCGCATTTTGCAGTTCATGAGCAAGGCCGGCTGAACCATCAACCCCGTCGATAGCCAACATGCCTGCCATCGAGTTCCGTCGATGGCAGCGGGCGGCGAAAATGGCCGCCATTGCACATTCGACGAGGCACTTCCCATGAAAACCGGCATGATCGCCGCCCTGCTGGCCCTGCTCGCGTCCCTCACCGGCTGCGCCAGCCCGCAGGCCAACCAGCCTGGCAACCACTTGTACTCGGCCACCGAGCTTTCCAGCGTCAGCCTGAGCCATGGCCAGCATGTGGCGGTGCTGCTGGGGCGCAATGCCGCTGCCACCCTGGACTACCTGCAACGCCACCGCGACCAGGCCGCCCCGGCCAGCGGCCAGGTAACCAAGGTGGCAACCCTGGGCGGCAACCAGGCTTATGCCTGGCTGGCCAGTTCGCTGGCCCAGCAATTCGCCGAAGTGACCTTCTACGAAGACCTCGACACCCTGCTGGCCGACCGTCCCGACGTGATCGTGCTGCTGGATGCCCGGAGCAAGCTGGCCAGCAGCGGCAGTGAAGACATTCAGGCCAGCGTGGTGGCGCGGTTTTTCGATGGGCAACTGACCTATATCGGCCGTGCCGAGGGGGTTTCGCGCAAGGGCGCCGAAGGTACCGACCTGGTGCGTCAGTTGCAGGATGAACAGAGCGTGCAGGCCGACGCGCTGCGCCAGTTCGATGCGTCGTTGAAGGTGTTGCTGCAAGGGGCGGTGTGACCCATCGCCGAGCGCACCGGCAGCACGGCCCCTGTAGAAGCGTCAGCTTCAGGCCACCACAGCCTGCAAACGCTGCCACAACCGCTGCACATGCTCACGCTCGGTCGGCAACGCCCCCACCGATACCCGCACCATCCAGCGGCCCTCGAGGGTAGCCGGGGTCACGTAAGCATCCCCCGAAGCATTCAAACGCTCGGCCCAGCCACGGGTATGGGCATCCAGCGCCTCGCCGTCCAAGCCCGCCGGGCGATGGCGGATGCACAGGGTCTGCAGTTGCACCGGCGCCAGCAGCTCCCATTCAGCCGCAGCCTCGACCTGCTGCGCCAGCCAGCGGGCGTTGTCCAAGTCGCGCCGCAGGCGCTGTTGCAGGGCCTCGACCCCTTCGCTGCGCAGCATGAACCACAGCTTCAAGGCGCGGAACCGGCGCCCCAGCGGGATGCCCCAGTCGCGCAGGTTCTTCACCTCGCCATCCACCGCCGATTGCAGGTAGCTGGGGTTGGTGCTCATCACCCGGATCAGGTGCTGCGGGTCACGCACGTAGTAAATCGAGCAATCGAAGGCCACCCCCAGCCATTTATGCGCGTTGACCACCACCGAATCGGCCAGCTCGATGCCGTCCCACATCCAGCGGCATTCCGGCAGGATCATCGCAGAACCTGCCATGGCCGAGTCCACGTGCAGCCACAGCTTGTGGGCCTGGGCGATCTCGCCGACCGGGCGCAGCGGGTCCAGCGCGGTGGTGGCGGTGGTGCCGGTGGTGGCCACCACCGCGCAGGGCTGGTTGCCGGCGACCAGGTCCTGCTCGATGGCTTCGCGCAGCGCTTGCGGGCACATGGCGTAGTGCTCGTCGGTGGCGATCAGGCGGATGTTGTCACGGCCAAAGCCTGCCAGCAGCGCGGCCTTGTCCACCGAGCTGTGGGCGTGGGCACTGACGTAGACGATCAGCGGTTTGCCCTGGGCCTGCAGGCCGCCGTGCACCTGGGCGTGCCCGGTGGCGCGCTCGCGGGCGCAGATAAGCGCCACCAGGGTGCTGGTGGACGCGGTGTCCTGAATAACCCCGCTCCACTGGCCGGACAACCCCAGCAGTTGGCGCAGCCAGTCGAGGGTGGTTTCTTCCAGCTCGCTCAAGGCCGGGCTGGACTGCCACGACAGGCCCAGCACGCCCAGGCCGGTGCTGAGGAAATCGCCCAGTACCGACGACAGCGTGCCGTTGGAGGGGAAGTAACCGTAGAAGTCCGGGTGCTGCCAGTGGGACAGGCCCGGCATCACCAGCTTGTCGACGTCATCGAGGATGGCCTGGAACGGCTCGCCCTGCCGGGGGGCGGTTTGCGGCAGGGCCGACTTCAGGTAGCCGGGCTCGACCTGGGCCATGACCGGGCGTTCGCCGACGCTCTGGCGGTAGTCGGCGATCAGGTCGATCAGTTGGTGGCCGTACTGGCGGAATTGTTCGGGGGTCACGGGGTCGCCTCCTGAGGGTGATCAGTTGCCTGTACCGGCCTCTTCGCGGGCAAGCCCGCTCCCACAGGGCTCGTGCAATACCTGTGGGAGCGGGCTTGCCCGCGAAGAGGCCGGTACGGGCAACACAATGCCCCCCAGTCTAAGCACTCCCGCGCATTCGAATAACCCCGCTTCGCGCATAGCTGCTATGGCAAAGGCGCATGCCCGCCCTGCACGCCGAACTGCGACTGGCGCCACAGCTCGTACACCCGGTTGCGCAGCCAACGGTGCTCGGCCGAGGCCTGCAGACGCTGGTGCCACACCACCCAGTAGCGTTGGGTGTGCTCGACAAAGCCCAGCGGCCGCCAGGCCAGCCCGTGCAGGCGCGCCAGCTGGCGAGCGATATGCTCGGGTACCGTGGCCAGCGCCTGGCCATTGCCCAGCACCTGCACCATGGCACTGAAAAACGGCACCTCCAGGCTGACCCGGCGTTGCAGGCCCTGGGCGCGCAGGTGGCGGTCGATGAAGCTGTCCTTGTCGCCGCCGCCGGACACCCGTACATGCTTGAACGCCAGGTAGTCGTCCTGGCCCAAAATGGCTGTTGCTGCCAGCGGGTGATCCTGGCGCATCAGCGCTACCGCGCGGTCTTCGCCCAGCAGGCGGCCATGCAGGTTGGGCGGCGATTCATCGAACAGCGTGGTGGCCAGGTCGATCTCGCCACTGGCCAGCAAGGCGTACTGCCCGGCCTGCCAGGTGCGGTATTCCAGCGACACCCCCGGCGCCTCGCGCTCCAGTGCCGCCACCAGCAACGGCAGCATGTGTTCGGCCACGTAGTCCGAGGCGGCCAGGCAAAAACGCCGCTCGCAGCGGGCCGGGTCGAAGGCCGCCGGCTGGCGCATGGCGGCCAGCTCGTCGAGCACCTGGCGTAGCGGCTCCACCAGGGTTTCGGCGTGCTCGCTGAGCACGTAGCCACGGCCCTGGCGCACCAGCAGCGGGTCGTCGAAGGCCTCGCGCAGGCTGGCCAACTGGCGGCTCAAGGCGCTCTGGCTGCAGCCCAGGCGTTCGGCGGCGTGGCTGAGGTTTTTCAGTTGCAGCAGGCAGTCGAGGGTGCGCAGGTGGGCAAGGCTGAGGGAGGCGAAGGTGGGGGTCATGGCGTGGGTCCGAAAATGATCGCGGGGCAAGCCCGCTCCCACAAGGAAGTGGGAGCAGGCTTGCCCCGCGATGATGCCGCCCAGATTCAGTCAGTCAGGCCGACGTAGACGTTCTGCACGTCTTCGTTTTCGTCGATGGCTTCGAGGAAGGCTTCGACTTCGGCCAGGGCTTCGGCGCTCAGGCTGGCGGCGCTGACCGGGTTTTTCGGGGTGTAGCCGATTTTTGCCGAGGTAACGGTGAAGCCTTGCTCTGGCAGGGCTTTTTGCACCGCGTCCAGGTCGGTGGTGTCGGTGATGAACAGGGTCGAGCCCTCTTCTTCACCCTCTTCGAAGTCCTGGGCGCCGGCTTCGATGGCCGCCATTTCCGGGTCGGCGTCACCTTCCGGGGTGGCCTCGATCAGGCCGACATGGTTGAAGTCCCAGGCCACCGAGCCGCTGGCACCCAGCTGGCCCTTGCGGAACAGCACGCGGATCTGCGCCACGGTGCGGTTGATGTTGTCGGTCAGGCACTCGACGATCAGCGGCACCTGGTGCGGCGCGAAGCCTTCGTAGCTGACGGCGTGGTACTGCACGGCTTCGCCGTCAAGGCCGGCGCCTTTCTTGATGGCGCGTTCCAGGGTTTCACGGGTCATCGAGGCTTTTTTGGCCTGGACGATGGCCAGGCGCAGGCGCGGGTTCATGTCCGGGTCGGCGCCGGATTTGGCGGCGATCTGGATCTCCTTGGCCAGCTTGCCCATGATCTTGCCCTTGGCGTTGGCCGCGGTCTCTCTATGCTTGGCTTTCCACTGTGCGCCCATTTCAACTCTCTTGTTTCAAGGGCCGGTTCAGGAAGCGACCGGCCAAAAGTGGGGAGAGTTTATACGCCCTCGGGCCTGTGATCGACAAGAAATCGTGTTGGCTTGTTCGCGGGTAAACCCGCTCCCACAGGTTATGCGTGGCCCTGTGGGAGCGGGTTACCCGCGAACAAGCCAACCCGGTGTCAGCCCTTGTCCGCCTTCCCCGCCGCCGCCGCGAACCTGGCCAGCCGCACATCCAGCCGCCGCGGTCGCAGGCCATGGTCCTCTGCCCGCTCCTTGCGGCGGATGGCGTTGCGCACCATCAGCGACCCCAGGTAGCGGATCGGCTCCGGCGGGAACTGCCCCAGCGGCCCCTTGACCAGCGGCGAGCGGGTCCAGGGGTTGTCCAGCCCCAGGGCCAGCGACGAGAGAATCTGCCCGCCCATATGGCACGGCCCCACCCCGCTGCCCGAATAACCAAAGCCATAGAACACGTTGCCCTGCCCGTCGAGCCGGCCGAAAAACGGCAGGCCGGTCACCGAGCGGTCCGACGGCCCGTTCCAGCTGGCCGCCAGCGCCACCTCGGCCAGTGCCGGGAAGAACTCGGCCAGGCTCTCGCGCAGCAGCGGCTGGTACGGCGACGGCTGGTCGAACACCGGCAGCATGCGCCCGCCATAGGCGAAGGTGTTGCCACCCTTGCCCAGCATCAGCCGGCCATCAGAGGTGTTGTGGTAGTAGTGCACGAAAATCCGCGAGTCGAGCACGCTCACGCCGCTGTCCAGGCCGACCTGGCGCAACAGTTCGGGGCACGGCTCGGTGATCACCATGTCGCTGGAAACAATCGCCACGCTGCGCTCGAACTGCGGGAAGGCCCGCGCCATCCAGGCGTTCAGGCCCAGCACCACGCGGTCGGCGCGGATGGTCCCCCGGGCCGTGTGCACCTGGGCCGGCGCGCCATGGGCAAGGCCGGTCATGGCCGTGCCTTCGTGAATGCGCACCCCGCGCTGCAAGGCCACCCGGCGCAGCCCGCGCACCAGGTGCCCGGGCTGCACGGTGGCGGCGGCCGGCGAGAACCAGCCCTCCAGGTGGCGCTCGGAGCCGGCCAGGCGCTGCAACTGCTGCAGCGGCAAACGCTGGAACGAGTTGATGCCCTGGCGCTGCAGCGCGGCAATCACCGCGTCGGTACCGCCCAGCTGGGCCTTGTTGGTTGCCGTGTACAGGGTGCCGTCCATGCGGTAGTCGCAATCGATGCCGTTGGCCGCGCAGAACGCGCCGATCGCAGCGATGCTGCGCTCCGACTCGCTGACCAGGCGCACCGCCTCTGCCACCCCGAACAGGCGCTCGAGGGTAAAGTACTTGGCCGACCACGACAGCGCGCAACCGCCGTTGCGCCCGCTGGCACCGGCGCCGCAGATATCGGCCTCGATCAGCAGCACATCCAGCTGCGGCGCCTGCTCCTTGAGCATCAACGCGGTCCACAGCCCGGTGTAGCCACCACCGACGATGCACACATCGCAGCGGGCATCGCCTTGCAGCGGCGGGCACAGGGCCCCGTCTTCCTGCTCCAGGGCCTGTTGCAGCCAGAACGGTCTCATCAGGGGTATTTCCTTCAAGTGCGCACGGGCTTGATGGCCATGCTGGTATTGGGGGCCACGTCATTGGCCTGGGGAGCGCTGGCCGGGCGGCTGTTCCAGTGCGGCAGCAGCACCAGCGCCGAGAACAACGCGGTGCCGGCAAAGATGATGAACACCGTGACGCTGTCGAAATACCCTGGCAGCAGGCCGCCCAGCACCGCGCCCACCGAGCCGCAGCCGTTGACGAAACCGGCGGCCGTGGCGCCGGCCTTGGCGGTGCCGAAGTCGATGGCCGCCGCGCCGCTGATCATCGAGTCGGGGCCGTACAGGGTCAGGCCCATGACGAACAGCAGCGCCACCACCAGCAGCACGCTGCCGCTATGCATGGCTGCCATGAACAGCGCCAGGGTGACGGTAAGCAGCAGCAGGCTGATCACGCAGGCCGGCATGCGCCGGGCACCGAACAGCTTGTCCGAGGCCAGGCCAATGATGATCGGCCCCAGCAACCCGGCAAGCTCAAAAGCCGTGGGAATGATTGCCGCGCCCACCTTGCCCACCGAAGGCATCTGCTCGAAGACGATCACCGGGCCCCACAGCAAGATGGCGTAGCGCGCCGGCTTGAGCATGAAGTAGGCCAAGCCCAGGGTCAGCACCGTGCGGTTGCGCAGGATGTCGCGCAAGGGCGCCCACACGCTGCACAGGTTGCCGCCAGGGGCCATGCTCTGCGGCTCGGGCTCTACCGCCGGCAGGCCGACATCCTCGGGCTTGTTGCGCTGGAACACGAAGAACAGCACCGCCACCAGCGCCACCACGGCGGCACTGGAGAAGAACGCCGCATGCCAGTTGCCCACCAGGGTATAGGCCCACCAGCCGGCGAACGGCGAGGCCACCAGCCCGCCGAAGGCGTAGCACGAACTCCACAGCCCCAGCACGCGCCCGCGCTGCGCAGCCGGGAAGAAGCTGCCGATGTTCTTGCACAACCCGGCCCAGCCGGTGGACTGCGCCAGGCCCTGCACCAGCATGCAGGTGGCGAAGATCGGGAAGGTCGCGTAGCTGCCCATCACCACCGCTGCCGCTGCTGAGATGAGCAGCCCGCCAAACACCACCACCCGCGGGCCGAAGCGGTCGGCGAGCATGCCCCAGGTGAACTGGCCCACCGCGTAAGCGGCCAGGTAAATGGCATCGAGGTTGGCCATGGCGGCCTTGTCGAGCATGAACGAAGGGTCCTCGCCGATGCCAAGCTTGGCCACCGAGAACGCCTTGCGGGTGAAGTAGAAGGCGGCATAAGCCAGCCAGGTGATGGCGAAAATCTGCATGCGCCACCGCTTGATGGCGCCCAGGGATGCATTCATGTGGTTCTGACCTCTTGCGTGAGTGTGCCGGCAGAATGTGAAGAAACGCCTGTCTTGTTGTTGTGTTGCGCACTGCATGACGGAGGGACGTCGATTGGTCAGATGGCCCGGCCGGCCTGGCGTGGCCGGGTGAACCATGGCCCGGGGCCGGCGCTGATGGCGGCGCCCCTGGGTTGAAACAGATGGAAACAGGTGCTGACTGATAAATAAAATCGACTTATCGTATTTCACTCATAAGTTCAGCTTGTAAGTGGAGTGCTCGATGCCGGTTTCCCACGCTCAACTCAAGGCCTTCCATGCGGTTGCCGAACAAGGCAGCTTCACCCGTGCGGCGCAAAAACTGTTTCTGACCCAGCCGGCGGTGTCCGATCAGGTGCGCAAGCTGGAGGAGCGTTATGGCGTGTTGCTGTTCCAGCGCAACAAGCGCTCGGTGCGCCTGACCGACCTGGGCGAGCGCCTGCTGGGCATTACCCAGCGCCTGTTCGCCTGCGAGGCTGAAGCCGAAGAGCTGCTGCAGGATTCGCGCGCCCTGCACACCGGCAGCCTGGTGCTGGCGGTGGATGCGCCGGTGCATGTGCTGCCGCAGGTGGCGCGGTTTTGCCAGCGCTTTCCGGGTATTGAGGTGAAGATCGAGACCGGCAATACCGACGAGTCCCTGGCCCGGCTGTTCAGTTACCAGGCCGACCTGGCGCTGCTGGGCCGTGATGTGGACGACGAGCGCCTGCACTGCGTGCCGCTGCGCCGCGACCCGATGGTGGCGTTCGTCTCGCACAACCACCCCTGGGCCAGCCGCGGGCAGATCAGCCTGGCCGACCTGGACGACACTCCGCTGGTGCTGCGCGAGCCCGGCTCGGTAACGCGCCAGACTTTGGAAGAAGAAATGCAACGTGCCGGCCTGCGCGTTCGCCCGGCGATTCAGGTGGAAGGCCGCGAAGCGGCGCGCGAGGCGGTGGTGGTGGGGATTGGCGTGGGGGTGGTGTCAGCTGCCGAGTTCGGCGCCGATGCGCGGGTGTGTGCGCTGCCCATCGTCGATTGCCAGCGGCATCTGACCGAGACGCTGGTGTGTTTGAGCGAGCAGCGCATGCGCCGGGTGGTGGCGATGTTTCTGGAGGTGGTGCGCGAAAGCGTTTGATGCCTGTGGGAAAACTGCATTGTGCTGCCTGAACCGGCCTCATCGCCGGCAAGCCGGCTCCTACAGGATCGCGCGAAGCCTGAACCAAGCGCCGTACCTGTGGGAGCGGCTTTAGCCGCGAACACCGGCGCAGCCGGTGCCATGCAACGCGTCGCTTGCATCGCTGGCAAGCCAGCTCCTACAGGGGGGCGGGTAAATCTGCTCTAATACGCGCCTCTCAAACCATCGAAGCTATCAAGCCATGTTCTACCGCCTCGCCGCCGACGCCCTGGTGCTGTTCCACCTGAGTTTCATCCTGCTGGTGCTGTTCGGCGGCCTGCTGGTGCTGTGGCGCCGGCGCGCGGTGATCGTCCACCTGCCGGCCCTGGCCTGGGGCGTGGCGGTCGAATGCCTGCATCTGGAATGCCCGCTCACCCAATGGGAAAACCGCCTGCGCTTTGCCGCAGGTGACCACGGCTACCACGGCGGCTTCGTCGAACACTACATCTGGCCACTGATCTACCCCGCCGGGCTTACCCCGCAAATCCAGCTGTGGCTGGGCAGCTTCGTCGCCCTGCTCAACCTGGGCATCTATGGCTACGTGCTGTGGCGCCTAACGCGTCGCCACCACAAATAACCGCGGGAACGGCAGCAGCACCTTGCCGTCGGTGGCCGCCGGGTAATCTTGTTGCATGGCTTGCAGGTACAACTGCAGAAAGTCCTGCTGTTCCTGCTCGTCCAGCCTTGCCAGGTAAGGGCGCAGCGCCGAACCCTTGAACCATTCCACCACCGCCTCGGCACCGCCGGCCAACGGGTGATGGTAGGTGGTACGCCACACATCCACACGGGCGCACAACGGGCTGAGCAGGTCGTAGTAGAACCCCGCAGTGTGCCGCGGCGGCAGGCTGAAGTCGGCGAACTTGTCGGCCCATGGCCCACGGGCGGCGATTTCGCGCAGTTGCCGGTGCGCCGGTTCGTCGAGGTTGTCCGGGGTCTGTACGGCAAGGCTTGCACCCTCGCTGAGCTGGCGTACCAGGTGCGGGTACAGCGAGCCATGCTCAGGCACCCACTGCAGCGAGGCGTTGGCCAGGATCAGGTCCTGGGGTTCGCTGGCCGACCAGGCTGAAATATCGGCGATTTCGCAACGCACCCGTGGAATGCTCAGGCGCGGCCGCTGGCGGGCCTTGTCGATCATGTCGGGGTCGCTGTCCAGCGCGTTTACCTGGGCGTCGGGGCAGCGCTGCAACAACACCTCGGTGGAGTTGCCCGGGCCGCAGCCCAGGTCGGTGGCATGGCGCACCGGACGCGCAGGCACAGCGGCCAGCAGGTCGCGCACGGCGCGGGTGCGTTCGTCTTCGAACAACGAGTACTGGGTGGCGGACCAGGCCATGGCTGGGGCTCCTTGCTTGGCGGTGCGCTTAGCATAAGCCAGAAACGCCTCTATTGCGGCGCCCAGGCCGGCTCCTGCAGGGGGAACCTGCCAGCTATGCTTGGGGTCAGTCCCTGCATGCCATCGCCCTCGATGAAAACCACCCTCGCCCTCATCCTCCTCGCCCTGGTCGGCGCCTCTGCGCTGCTCGGCTCGCCGTGGATGCGCCAGCGCTTCGAGCTGGCCGACCTGAGGACCGACAGCCAGCAGCAGATCAGCCGCCACCTGGAGGACGGCAGCTTGTTGGTACTGCGCCCCGACACTGCGGTGGATATCGAGTACAGCCCGCAGCAACGGCGCCTGACCGTGCTCACCGGCGGCATCTACCTGGAGGTGGCCGCCAGCGACCCACGCCCGCTGCTATTGGTTACCGACCATGGCACCCTGGCCATCCACGCCGCACAGCTGACCCTGGACCGCCTGCCCGAACAGACCCAGGTCAGCGTGCAGGCCGGCAGCGCCGTATTGCAAAGCGGCGGCCGGCAGATTCACCTGGGCGCGGCCGACGCTCTGAGTTTCGATGCCTCAGGCCCGGTACGCCCCAGCCCCTGAAACGCAAAACGGCCGGGCCCCGCGAAGGGCCCGGCCGTTTCAGGTAACGCAATAGCGCTTAGTGCTGCTTGGCGCTACGGATCTGATGCACCACACCCATGGCCACCACGACAGCTGCTGCAATGCCGGTGGAGATCACCAGGATCTGGTAGTCAGGCATGAACGCCATGGTCACCAGGGCCGCCACGATGAAGGCGATCACCAGGTAGGTCAGCCACGGGAACAGCCACATCTTCAGGCGCACTTCCTTGCCTTCGGCAATCAGCTTGCGGCGCATGCGCAGCTGCGAGAAGGCGATCACCAGGTACACCAGCAGGGCGATCATGCCGGTGGTGTTCATCAGGGTCTCCAGCACGTCTTTCGGGCGCAGGGTCTCGCTGAAGTTGATCAGCGCGCACACCACCGCCACGGCGCAGGAGCCGATGATCGCGTACACCGGCACGCCGGTGCCGGCGCGGGTGATCTTGAAGAACGACGGCGCATCGCCACGCTGGGCCAGGGAGAACAGCATGCGCGAGGCGGTGTAGTGGCCGGAGATCAGGCAGCTGCTCACCGAGGTCAGCACCACGAAGTTCATCAGCAGCTCGGCGTGGGGCACGCCGAGCAGTTCCAGGGTGCGGCGGTAGGCGCCGTAGCCGGAGACGCCCAGTTGCGGGTCGTTCCACGGCACCAGGCAGACGATCAGGAAGATCGAACCGACATAGAACAGGCACACGCGCCATACCACCGAGTTGGTGGCCTTGACGATCTGGGTGGCCGGGTCCTTGGCTTCGGAGGCCGCGATGGTGACGATTTCGGCGCCCAGGAAGGCGAACATCACACCCAGCAACGCACCGATCACCGTGGTGATGCCGTTGGGCATGAAGCCTTCGGCGGTCAGGTGGGTGATACCACGCACTTCACCGAACTGCCAGATGTTCATCACCGCCGCAGTACAGACGATCAGGAAGCAGACGATCGCCACCACCTTGATCAGCGCGAACCAGAACTCGAACTCGCCGTAGTGCTTGACGTTGAAGAAGTTGACGGTGATCAGCACCAACGTGGTGGCCAGCACGAACACGTTGACGCTGACGTCAGGGAAGAAGCCGTGCAGTATCTTGCCGGCGACATAGGCTTCCCAGGCCATCAGGATCACCCAGTACCACCAGTACAGCCAGCCGATGGTGAAGCCGGCCCAGCGGCCGATGGCGCGGTCGGCGTAGGTGGAGAACGAGCCGGTGTCTGGCGAGGAAGTCGCCATTTCACCCAGCATGCGCATGATCAGCACCACCAGGATGCCGCCGGCCAGGTAGGCCAGCACTGCAGCAGGGCCGGCGCTGTGGATGACGCTGCCGGACCCGACGAACAGTGCGCCGCCGATCACCCCGGCGATCGACATCATGGTCAGGTGACGCGATTTCAGCGAGGCACTGAGCTTGCTCTCGTGCTCGCCTTTCGCGGTGGATGTAGATGTTGCGTCCATCAGTTGTGTACCCCGTGCTTCTTTTTATCCAAGGAAAACTGTGAAACCCCGATGGTTATCGGTCTCACCTGTACATCAGTGCTGGTGCGGGCAGGGAGGTGTGCAAAGGCACACGCAGGCCATCCGTGGCGGCCTGCTTACGCCGTCAGAGGTTGCCCCCTGAACGAACTGAACCATGCTGGGGCCGGGCCGAAGGCGGCCGACCGGGCAGAAAGAAGGTGCGAGGCATGCCTCGACGGTAATGCAGCGATGTTGTGATTGTTCATGACGCTGGTACGCGCTGTGTTGGATATATCTGACACGTAATGTAAAAATGTCTGACACAGAGAGCCATGCACAGTGGCATGAAATCCGCACTGCACTGTACAGGCCGCCAATGCAATACACCCTGCAGGCGCTTGGCGATACGCACCCCTGAAGGCACCCTGAATGCTCCAGCTACACCCGGACTCCCCTACCCCGCTGGTCAACCAGATCATCGACGGGTTGCGCGAACTGATCGACAACCAGACCCTCAAGCCCGGCGCGAAGGTGCCGTCGATCCGTGCCTTCGCGTCCACCTATTCGGTGAGCACCTTCACCGTGGTGGAGGCCTACGACCGGCTGGTGGCCCAGGGCCTGCTGGTGAGCAAGGGCAATGCGGGGTTCTTCGTCAATCGTGCGGCGAACGAGCTCTTGGACAGCCAGAACGTCGAGGCCGACACCTCGCGCCCGATGTTCAACTCCGAATGGTACCTGCAGCAGATTTTCGAGACCCGCCAACTGCCCTACAAACCCGGCTGCGGCTGGCTGCCCAACGACTGGATGTACGAAGAAGGCCTGCGCCGCGGCATGCGCCAGGTGGCCGGCAGCCCGCTGGAGCTGTCTGGCTACGGCGACCCCATGGGCCTGCCCGAGCTGCGCGCGCTGACCGCGCAAAACCTCACCCAGGAGCTGTCGATCGTTGCCAACCCGGCGCAGCTTATGCTGACCCACGGCGCCAGCCAGGCCCTGGACCTGGCGGTGCGTACCCTGGTGCGCCCGGGCGACGTGGTGCTGGTGGACGACCCCGGCTACCCCAACCTGATGAGCATTCTGCGCACCCAGGGCGCCACCTTGGTGGGCGTACCGCGCACCCCGGCCGGCTACGACCTCGACCAGCTCGAGCGCCTGCTGGCCCACCACCGCCCCACGGCGTTCTTCACCCAGCCGCACCTGCATAGCCCGACCTGCTCGCGCACCCCGCTGGCGCAACTGCACCGCCTGCTGCAGTTGGCCAGCCAGCACGGCTTCCGGCTGGTAGAGAACAACCTGTACGCCGACATGATCGCCGACCCGCTGCCGTGCCTGGCCAGCCTCGACCATCTGCAACAGGTGGTGTATGTCGGCAGCTACTCGAAAAGCATCTCGCCCAACGTGCGGGTGGGTTACCTGCTGGCCAACCCCGAACTCACCCAGAAGTTGCTGCACCTGAAAATGCGCTCGGGCCTGACCACCTCGCAGGTGATGGAGCGGGTGGTGTACGCCGCGATCATCGACGGGCGCTGGCGCAAGCACCTCAAGCGCCTGCGCCAGCGCCTGGCCGACGCCCACCAGGAAGTCGGCCGGCACCTGCACCGGCTGGGCTTCGAGTTGTTCATCGAGTCCGACGAAGGCATGTACATCTGGACCCGCCACCCGGCCATCCCCGACAGCACCGCGCTGCTGGATGACGCGCTGGAAAAAGGCATCATGCTCGGGCCCGGGCAGTTGTTCATGGTCGATGCCAAGGCGACCGGGTGGATGCGCTTCAATGTGGCGTTCAGCACCGACCCTGCGATGTGGGAGTTGCTGGAGAAGGTGATGGTCAAGCATGTGCGCCGGGGTGCGTTGTAACTGAGGCAGCGTCCCCGTGTAGGAGCCGGCAAGCCGGCTCCTACACGGGGACGCACCTGCTGCACCACACACCCATTCGCATGCCCTCCTTGGAACAATAGTGGCAAACGGCTACGCTCTGCATGACCCCACGGAGCCCCGCCCATGCCCCACGCCGCCCGCTTTTACCAGCACTACCGCAAGGCCGACCGGATCATGCTCGGCCTGACCTGGCTGATGCTGGTGTTTTCACTGGCTTTGGCGTTCTGGCACGACACCCTGATTCAATCCCTCG
This sequence comes from Pseudomonas xanthosomatis, assembly GCF_019139835.1. Taxonomy (NCBI): domain Bacteria; kingdom Pseudomonadati; phylum Pseudomonadota; class Gammaproteobacteria; order Pseudomonadales; family Pseudomonadaceae; genus Pseudomonas; species Pseudomonas xanthosomatis. The sequence continues at coordinate 4,213,224 of NZ_CP077075.1, forward strand.
TCATCGGCGGCGCTACCTGCCTTGCGCTGACCGGGCTGTACCGCGCCATTGGCGGCACCCGCCCGATGCGTTGCTGCCTGGCGGTCGGCCTGATGCTCATGGCGGCGCTGCACATCAACCAGGCCGAAGGCATGATCGAATCGCACTTCGGCATTTTCGCCCTGCTGGCGGTGCTGACCTTTTACCGCGACTGGCTGCCGATCCTGGTGGCGGCGCTGACCATCGCCCTGCACCACGTGATCTTCCATGTGCTGCAGCACCAGGGCTACCCGGTGTTCGTCATGGCTCACCATGGCGGCTGGGGGATGGTGATGGTGCACGCGTTCTACGTGGTGATGGAGACCATCGCCCTGCTGTACCTGGCCGTGCACGCCCGCCGGGACGCCGAAGAGAGCCAGGACTTGCTCGACAAGATGCTGCTGAGCACGTCGCAACTCACCCGCGAAACCGCTAAAGAAGGCGCGGCGCACGTCCCGCTGGCCCAGCGCTTCGAGCGCTTTCTCGGCCAGATCACCGACCTGGTGGATGGCGTGGTGCGCGACTCGCAAGGCTTGGGCGAACTGGGCCAGGAGCTGGCCAAGACCAGCAGCACCCTGGAAAAAGGCGCCCGCCACCAGTTGAACGAAATCGCCCAGGTAACCGGCTGCATGCAGCAGATGGGCGACGCCATGGGCCACATTGCCGAACACGTCGAACACGCCGCCGAACACGCAGGCCAGGCCAGCGCCCAGGTAAGCCGCGGCCAGGACAGCGTCAACCGCGCCCAGCAGGAGATCACCCAACTGGCCTCGCACCTGCAAGGCACCAACGACACCGTCGAGGCCTTGGCCGGGCAGGCGCAGCAGATCGGTACCGTGCTGGAGGTGATCAGCAGCATTGCCGAGCAGACCAACCTGCTGGCGCTGAACGCCGCCATCGAGGCCGCCCGGGCCGGCGACCAGGGGCGCGGCTTTGCCGTGGTGGCCGACGAGGTACGCAACCTGGCCAAGCGTACTGCGGTGTCCACCCAGGAGATCAGGGCGATCATCCAGGCCCTGCAACAAGGTAGCCGGCAGGCGGTCGAGGCCATGCACGACAGCCGCCAAGGGGTGGAGCGCTGCGTCGAGGACAGCCAGTTGGCAGCGGCGATGCTGCTGGCGGTTAGCCGCGATATTGCGCAGATCGACTCACTCAACGGGCAGATCGTCACCACCACCCGCGAGCAGTCGGCGGTCAGCCAGGAAATTGTCGAGCGCTTGCAGTCGGTGCAGGGGATTGCCAGCGGCACGGCTCAGGATATGGAAACCCTGGCCTCCAGCAGCCGCCGGCTGCCGCCGATCGCCAGCCGGCTGGATGCGCTGGGGAAGACCTTTCACCCTTGAGATCGGGCTGGGGTCTTGGCGGGTGAACCCGCTCCCACAGGGCCGCGCGGTATCTGTAGGAGATCACCCAGCCCTTTCGGGCTGCGCTGTCGCGCAGAGAACTGGTCTCGTAGATGCGCCACGGTCTCTGTGGGAAGCGGCCTTGTGTCGCGATGGGGCCGGCACCGGCAGTGCAAGGCCTGCGGGCCTCATCGCCGGCAAGCTGGCCACTACAGGTTCAATGCAAACCTGAAGGTGATGCGGTCCCTGTGGGAGCGGGTTTACCCGCGAACACCGGCAAAGCCGGTGCCATCCATCGCTGCGCCAGCTATTTACCTTGCTGCCTGTTCACGAGCAGCCGTGGATAAGCACATCGCCCGGTAAACCCCATCCCTTTCCAATTGATTGCGTCCAGGGCTGCCAGGTGCTCGCCTGGGCGTCTTGCGTATTCACTCAGTTGCCCCTGACGCAAAGCCAAATCACACATGCATACCAGAACAGTCCTACAGCCAAGATCAATAGGCGCTGACTGTTAACGCTCGGATCGAATCCTCAGAATCAAACCCGCCAGAAGTTCGCAGAAGGCTTTCTATCTGGATACCGAAGCAGTCGATAAACCTTACATCTGACGAAAACCATTCGATGGAGCTGATATGCAAGGACCGGTCACTCTCCCCCCTATACTGATAACCCCCGATCATCCCAGCTACAAAAACAACCATGTGACACTGCCAAATTTTTCATTTGGCTCAGGTTCGCTTCTCAGCACGTCGCAAGACATACGCAAAATGAGCCCTGGCGGCCCTCAAAACTTCTTGTCATTAAAGCTTCTGGCGCTCGTTACCCATAACGTCTCCTCAATATCACTCAGCGACCAAAAAACAGCGAATCAAAAAAAGGTAACACAAGCCCTTTCAACACCCGCATCAACTGAAACTCATCCCCTGAGCAATCTGATAGCCCAAAGAAGTACCGTACTGAACCTGATTCAAAACGCACAGCTTGAACTTCCAAGCCTGGAAATGGACGCCAAGGCGTTCTACGGCGAAAACCCATTCCAAACCGACATCACCAAGGCCTCCGACTCCTTCCAGGCTCGCGCGGTAAAAATCGACAAGCGCTCGACCGGCCCGGCGCATGAACAACTGGTCAAAAGCTATAACGCTGCAATCAACCTCGCGCTAGCCGAACAAACCATTGCCCTCTCTCAGCAAGCTCTGGCCGATCTGAATAGCAAAATTGAAGCACTTGAAGCCGCAGCGCAGGTTGAAGCGGAAATTGACCGTATTGCTGCTGAAGCCGCCGCGCAAGCTGAAGCCGCACGCATTGCTGCTCACCATGAACTCATGCGCCAGGCGAACACGTTTTCCGCAGCCGGAGCAGCTGCTATCGCAGGCCCACTGCTCGTTACCCCTGCCGGCACGGTGCTGTCGACACTCTCCCTTCTGGGCGAGATCAAGGCTTCCATCACCGCCTTGAAAGGGCTTGGCTCGGGTGTTCTGGCTGGGTTCGCGGTGGGAACATTCGCCATGCTGTATCCATCACGCCTGGGTAACGGCGAACTCCCGGCACGCTATGTGTTACAGACCCCGCTCGCCGAGCTGGACCCTCACCTTGCCTCGACGCTGGCCAACGGCAGCGCGGCAACGCCCCTGGTCGAGCTCCCCTACCGCTTCGGCTCGAAACCAGGCGAGGCCGGCAGCTCGGAAATATTCACCGCCACCAGCGACGGCCAGCTCGTACCGCCGCAGGTACGCGTGATAGCAGCGACCTTTGACACCCAACGCAATCTCTACAGCGCCACCACCGCCGATGTTCCGCCACGCACGCTGACATGGACGCCGGTGGTTACACCGGGCGACGCTTCGACCGTTACGCCAATCGAGCACATAGAGCCACCGGTGTATGAAGGTGCAACGCTGAAGCCGGTCGAGGCGAGAGTCGACAGTTATCCTGGCCTTGGCGATGCGAGCTGGGATGACTATGTGATCGTTTTCCCGGCGGATTCAGGGTTGCCGCCTTTGTACGTGCTTTTCAACTCGCCTTATCCTGGGGCGACGACAGTGGGCGCTTACAGCGGACGACCGTACAATCCCGAAAAAGCGGGAGGTCCGATTGAGAATCTAGACTGGCAACAAGCTGATATCACGCGAGAGGGAGTAGACTTGGTGATATTACACACCAATCGGTTTCCTGTGTCCGATGCGAATAGAATCATGATTGGTCGACTTGAACAAATTCTCCGCGGCGAGCTCGATATAATCGACACAGACAAGCGATTTTACACCCACGAAATCAGGGAACTAGAACGCTTTCGTGCACTGGGCGTTGAGGACACCACCCTGCCGATGGATCGTGGGGAGACTTGGAACAATACCCACGCAGCGTCACTAGAGGATTATAAATTACACTCTAACCCAGAGCTCCTATACACTCCGGAAGCTTTGGATGCTGACGACTTGCAAATCAAAAGGGAGTACCCATGAACAGCATTCACGATGTAATAAAAAACGAAACACCCACTGACGTCATACTGTTCATAACTGGGAATAATTCGATTTCACACCCACACCTTGACAGGCTCTACAATCGTAACGACTGGATATTTGTCGGCGATTGCCTAGGCCTAATAAATATTATTAAGGAGATGATCAATCAAGGGTTAATCGAAGAAAAGGGTGGCGGCTACATCAAGGGCCCAAACTGGCGAGAACCTGAATTTATCACCCTAAAAAAATACAACTTGAACTCTAGCAGTTAAGCACTTTTAAACTTTGAGCCGGAACCCACCAACAACAATCCGCCGGCAGCACAGCACGCTGCCGGCTCAGAGGTTTACCGCCATTCCCCCTTATCCGCAAAAAACGCCCGCGCATTGGCCTCCAAACTCTCCAGGTGATACCCCCCCTCCTGCACAATCAAACACGGCAACCGCAACCCGCGAATCTGCTCACCCAAACGGGCAAACCCTGCGGTGGTCACCGCCACCTTGCTCTGCGGGTCCAGCTCGTAGATATCGAAGCCCAGCGACAGCACCAGCACCTCGGCGCCGAAGTCCTTCACTGCGGCCAGGGCCACCTCCAACTGGGCCATGAAATCCGCCTCGCTGGCGCCATGGGCCATGGGCAGGTTGAGGTTGTAGCCCTGCCCCGCGCCGCTGCCGCGCTCATCCTCGAAGCCGGCTACGCCCGGGTAGAAGTTGGTCGGGTCGCCATGCACCGAGACGTACAGCACATCATCACGGTCGTAGAAGATTTCCTGAATGCCCTGCCCGTGGTGCATGTCGGTGTCGAGGATGGCCACCCGGCGATAACGGCTGCGCAAGGCCTGGGCGGCCACGGCGGCGTTGTTGACGTAGCAGAAGCCGCCGGCGGCGTCGAAGCGCGCGTGGTGGCCTGGCGGGCGGCACAGGGCATAGGCGGCAGGCTCGCCGTCGAGAATCGCCTGGGCGCCGGCCACGGCGCTCTGCGCCGACCAGTAGGCGGCGTGCCAGGTGTGCTCGCCTATCGGGCAACTGCCATCGGCCAGGTAACGCCCGGCCTGGGCGAGGATGCCGCGCAGGGCGTTGGGCTCGCGCACAAAGATGTTGGACATTACCTCGTCGCCCCAGTCCTCAGGCACTTCCTTCCAACGTGCGTGGGCTTCTTCGAGGAACGCCAGGTAGGCTCTGCCGTGCACAGCTTCAAGCGGCGCCAGGCCGGCATCGGCTGGCTGGCGAATGTCAAAACCAAGACCTTTGGCAGCCTGCAGCAGGCGTTGGGCGCGCTCGGGCACTTCCTGCGGGGTGCGCATGGCGCCGCGGGAATAGTAGCTGCGCGGGTGGTGCAGCAGCTGTTCGGGATGGAAGTAGCAACGCATCAGGCTTCTCCTTGTGCAACCTGGCCGGCGCGGGCCAGCACGGCATTGAGCAATACATCGACACCCTGGCGGGCATCTTCGGGCAGCACGTCTTCGGCCTCGTTATGGCTCAGGCCACCGACGCAGGGGATGAACACCATGGCCGTCGGGCAGTAACGGGCAAGCAGAATGGCGTCGTGGCCGGCGCCACTGACGATCGGCTGCTGGGCGTAACCCAGGCCGTCCACCGCCTGCTGCACCGCCGCCACGCAGTCGGCATCGAACGGCGTGGCCGGGCTGACCCAGTGGCGCTCGATGCGCACCTGCAGGCCGCGTTGGCTGGCGATGGCCTGCAGCTTGAGGGCCAGGTCCTGCTCCATGGCCTCGATAGCCGCGTCACGGTGGTGGCGCAGGTCGACAGTAAAACGCAGCACGCCGGGGATGGTGTTGCGCGACGACTTGGCGATGGACAGCTCGCCGACGGTGGTCAGGCCCTCGGGGGCAAAATCGGCAGCCAACTGCTCGACCGCCTGGATCATCCGCGCGGCGCCATACAGGGCATCCTTGCGCAGCGCCATCGGCGTGGTGCCGGCGTGGGCAGCCATTCCTTCGACCGTGACGTCCAGCCAGCGAATGGCCTGGCCGCCGCTGACCACACCGATGGCCTTGGCGTTGTCTTCAAGGATCGGGCCCTGCTCGATGTGCGCCTCGAAGTAAGCGTCTACTTCACCCCCCAGCGGGCGCTGGCCGGCGTAGCCGGTGCGGCGCAGTTCGTCGGCCACGCTGATGCCGTCGGCGTCGCGGATAGCCAGGGCCTGCTCCAGGGCCAGGCTGCCGGTGAACACCGCCGAGCCGAACATGGCCGGGGTGAAGCGCGCGCCCTCCTCGTTGGTCCAGACCGCGACTTCCAGTGGTTTGCGGGTTTGGATGCCAAGGTCATCGAGGCGGCGCAGCACCTCAAGCCCGGCCAGCACCCCATAAACGCCATCGAAGCGGCCGCCCTCAGGCTGGGTGTCGAGGTGGCTGCCCATCATCACCGGGGCGGCCTGCGAATCTGTGCCGGCGCGGCGGGCGAACAGATTGCCGATGGCATCCACGCTCAGGGCCAGGCCGGCTTCGCGGCACCAGTGGCTGAACAGTTCGCGGCCGGCCTTGTCTTCGTCGCTCAGGGCCAGGCGGCAGCTGCCGCCGCGGGCGGTGGCGCCGACTTCGGCCATGGCCATCAGGCTCGCCCACAGGCGTTCGCCGTTGCATTTCAACATTGCAGGTACTCCAGGCAAATCAGGGGTTCAGGCCAGTTCGAGCTGGCGGCTACGGGCGTATTGGCGCGCCAGGGCCAGCACGCAGAGCAGCGAAATGGTGGCGATCAGGGTGTAGAACACCGCCATCGGCCACCACTGGCCGGTAAAGCGGTGGGCCAGCCAGGTGCCGATCAACGGCGTCAGGCCACCGGCGATGGCGCCGCAGATCTGGTAGGCCAGGGAAATGGCGGTGTAGCGCACGCGGGTGTCGAACATGCCGCTGACGTAACCGGCAATCACCGCGTAGAACGAGGCCATGCAGGCCGCCGCCAGGGCGATGCCCAGCACGATCAGCGGGCCTTCGCCGCTGCTGACCAGCACGAACATCGGGTACGGCGAGGCCATCGCCAGCAATGCCACCAGGGCCAGAAAACGCGTGGCACCGAGTTTTTCCGACAGCCACGCCGCCAGCGGCTGCACGCAAAACTGGATGCACGCCACGAAGAACAGGCACTCGAGAATCAGCGAACGCTCCAGGTGCAGTTGCTGGGTGGTGTAGCTGATCATGAAGGTGTTGGTGAAGTAGACCCCGGCAATGCCCAGGGTGTTGGCGCCGATGCACAGCAGCAGCGGCCGCCAGGCAGTGCGCAGCACCTCGAACACCGGTGCCTGCTCCTTGCGCCGGGCCTTTTCGGCGTGCTCGCGGCTGGCGAGAAACTCCGGCGACTCATTGACCCCCAGGCGAATCGCCAGGCCCACCAGCAGCAACAGCGCGCTGGCCAAAAACGGCACGCGCCAGCCCCAGCTCATCAGCTCTTCTTCCGGCAGGCGGGTGACCGCGCTGAAGGCCAGCAGCGACAAAATCAACCCGGCCGGGCTGCCCAACTGGGCGAAGGATGCAAAGAAATTGCGCCGGCCCTTGGGCGCATGCTCGCCGGCCATCAGCACTGCACCGCCCCACTCACCACCCACGGCAATACCTTGCACCACCCGCAGGATGATCAGCAGCACCGGCGCGGCGGCGCCGATCTGCGCATAGGTGGGCAACAGGCCGATGCACACGGTGACCACGCCCATCATCAGCAGGGTGATGATCAGCGACTTCTTGCGCCCGATGCGGTCGCCGATATGGCCGAACACGATACCGCCCAGGGGCCGGGCGAAAAAGCCCACGGCAAAGGTGCCGAAGGCGGCCATGGTGCTGAACAGGCTGTTGTCGGAGGGAAAGAACAAGGCGCCGAACACCAGCGCGGCGGCGGTGGCGTAGATGTAGAAGTCGTACCACTCGATCATGGTGCCGATGAACGCGGCGGCAGCGGCGCGGCGTGGTTGGGGCGAAGCGACGGGCTTCATGGGGGTGGCTCCTTTGCTTGTTTTTTTGGCAGGAGTTGGGGGCACGGTTTGCGCTCTTTTGGCGCTTGGCCTGTTCGTCGGTTCTGGGCTCTTCGCGGGCAAGCCCGCTCCCACAGGGTTTCACAGGAGCAGCAGGCGGCGCCCTACCTGTGGGAGCGGGCTTGCCCGCGAAGAGGCCAACAGCGATGTCACAGGCCTCAATGACTGCGATTTTTCGGCCCACCTCTATGATTAGTCAATTTTCTATTTATTATTCGAATTATTAACCCTACTTATATCGAGCCTGTCATGCCCGACCGCCTGCTCAACGACCGCCTCGACTGGAACCTTCTGCGCACCTTCCGGGTGATCGGCCAGGAGTTGTCCATCAGCCGCGCCGCCGCGCGCCTGCACCTGACCCAACCGGCGGTGAGCCAGGCGCTCAAGCGCCTGGAGGAACAACTGGGCCGCCAGCTCATCGCCCGTCGCGGGCCGCGCTTCGTGTTGACCGAGGTGGGCGAGCAGTTGTTTGCGTTGGCTGGCGAGGTGTACGGGCAGATGTCGCAGATCGGCGGCCTGCTGGAGCAACCGACGGACGAGCTGGTGGGCAAGGTGCGGCTGTTGATGATCAGCCGCATCGTCAGTGAACGCTTCGACAACTTCCTGGCCGAGTTTCACCGCCAGCACCCGCGGGTGGAGCTTGAGATCGATGTGATGCGCAGTTCGGACATTGTTGCCGCGCTGCAGGAGAAGACCGCCACTGCCGGCCTGAGCCTGAACCGTCGGCCGCAGCCGCGCCTTGAGCAGCGATTGTTCCTGCGCCAGCGCTATGCGTTTTTCTGCGGCCGGCACCATGCCCTGTTCGGCCAGCAAGGGGGCGACCTGTTGCGGGAGAACTTCGTCAGTTTTACCAGTGACCAGATTGGCGGGATGCTCTCGCCGCTGACCATTTTCCGTGACCAGCAGGGGTTTGCCGGGCGGATCGTTGCCTCGTCGCCGAGCCTTGAAGAGGTACGCAGGCTGGTGATCGCCGGGTTTGGCATCGGTTGCCTGCCGGAGCATGTGGTTGCGCCGGATGTGGCGGCGGGGCTTTTGTGGAAGCTGCCGCCGCTGGAGGGGATTGCCGATGTGGATATTCACCTGTTGTGGAACCGGGAGCAGCGGTTGAGCCGGGCGGAGGGGGTGTTTATTGAGGCGTTGCAGAGTGGGGCTTGAGGGGGCGGGTTCGGGGCTTTAGGGTGATTGCGCTGGGAGATGTATGCGCATTCGTTGACGATATACGCTTTTCGTCACCTTTCCGCCCTTACGGCGGGTTACTTTGGTCGCGGCTCGGCGCCCCCGGCCAAAGTAACCAAAGCCGCCCTGCTCCCATCATCCGGCCCCCTACGCTGCGCTTCGGGGGTTCCCTCGCTCCGGGCTTGCTCCGGAGGTACGCGCCGACGGGCCGTCCCTGGCCCGATCGGCGCTCGACCGGCATCCATGCCGGTCGCCCTCCTACGCAATCCCTACGCTCGGCCTCCTGAAGTCGCGATTTGTGTTGCCTGAACTATTGCGCGCTTAGAAGCAAGATCAAGAGCCAGATCAAGAGCCAGATCAAGAGCCAGATCAAGAGCCAGATCAAGAGCAGAGATATTGGTTTAGTTATTATTGATGTGTCGTTTGTTCGGGCCCTATTGCCGGCTTGCCGGCGATTGCAATCCTGAGGTCCCACAAATGCAACTAGCGGTTAGCTGCACCAGTGCAGGCGCCGCCCCTAACTTCGCGACTTCAGGAGGCCGAACGCAGGGATTGCGTAGGGGGGCGACCGGCATGGATGCCGGTCGAGCGCCGATCGGGCCAGGGACGGCCCGTCGGCGCGTACCCCCGGAGCAAGCCCGGAGTGAGGGAACCCCCGGAGCGCAGCGCAGGGGGCCGTATGAATGGAGCGAGGATTTTTTGGTGACTTTTTGATCCTTCAAAAAGTTACCCGCCGTAAGGGCGGAAAGGTGAATAAGCGTCACTACAAATAATGAATTCGCGCACAACTCTCAAACCAACTAAACCAACTAAACCAACTAAACCAACTAAACCAACTAAACCAACTAAACCAACTAAACCAGATTCAACAGAGTCAACAAAAATACCAGCCCCTTTCACACCACAATCGCCTCATGCAACTCAATAACAGGCACCTCCCCCTCAACCCGCCGCCCGGCCAGCCACTCCCTCATCCGCTGAGCATCGAAAATCTGCCCCTCGTCCATCATCCACAACACCAGCGCCTGGGACATCCGATAACTCCCACACAACGCACAGCAGCGCTGCTCAAACCCCGACGGGCATTCGACGCTTTGCGCCTGCCCCGCACAAATCAGACAACTCATATACAACCCCCATGGCTTTTTTTGTTGGAAGGGAGCAGCCCTCAAAACGGCTTGCAGTACGTAAGAGTGGCTGTTTCTGCCAGAAATTCCATGCACGAAGCTGACCAAAAGCCGCCAACAGCCACAAAAACCAAAGAACTGGCCTCAACTCTCCAGCACCTGCCCAAGCAACCACTGCCCAGCCACCCCCAGCGGCGCCTTGCGCGACCAGGCCACATCGATGTCGACACTACGCGGGTAACCCCGTACCTGCAGCTCCACCAGGTCCTTGCCAAAGCGCTCGACCATCACCCTGGGCAACTCGGCCCAACCAAAACCACGGCCGGCAAACTCCATCAAGGTCAGGTAGTCCGGCGCCGACCAGGCCTGGCTGCTGGCCGGCTCGCTGCTGCGCGCATAAGTGCGGATGAACAGCTGCCGCTCGCCCTTGAGCTGGCCCGGCGTCACCTGCGCCAGCGCCGACAACGGGTGGCTGGCCGCCACGTACACGCCGAACTGCGCCTGACCGGCCAGGCGCTGCGCGGCGACGTCCGCCGGGTAGCCAGCCTGCGCCGCAAGAATCGCCAGGTGCGCCTGGCCGGCCTGGACCATGTGGATGGCATCGGCATCCTCGGCAGGCCCGCAACGCAGTTCGGTGTCGGGGAAGCGCTCGGCGAAGCGGGCCACCACATCGCCAAAAAAGATCGGGCTGTAGATATCGGTGGCAACCACCGAAAGCAACGGCTCGACCTGCGCCGCCAGGCGCATGGACAACGCGTCCAAGCGTTCGCTGGCAGCGAGAATCTCGTCCACCCGCGCCAAAACCAACCGCCCCGCCTCGTTGAGCTGCGGATGGCGGCCACTGCGGTCGAACAACTGGCAGCCCACATCCGCCTCAAGGTTGGCGACGGCGATGCTGATCGTGGACTGGCTCTTGTTCAGCTTGCGCGCGGCAGCCGAGAACGAGCCCAAGGCAACGGCCTCGACAAACGCCACGAGGGATTCCGGTGAATAACGCATGTATAGATAAAACCGATAGCTGTTATGTGTTCAGTATCAATTTTATCAACGAGCATGTGAAGCATCATTTGGCTCAACGCAGGTGCAATCATGCAAGGCAACCGTGTCTCCCTCACTGAACGGCTTACCCACGCCATCGGCTATGAAATTGGTGCGGTGGTGTTGTCGGCCCCGGTCATGGCCTGGGTGTTCGACAAACCGATGGAAACCACCGGCGCCCTGGCGCTTGTGATATCGCTGATCGCCATGGGCTGGAACATGGCCTACAACGCGCTGGTCGACCGCTTCGTCAGCCGGCCCCGCTCGCAGTGGAGATTTACCAACCGGCTGCTGCACGGGCTGGGGTTCGAAGGCGGGATCATCGTGCTGTGCCTGCCAGTGGCGATGTGGATGCTGGATATCGGCCTGGTCACGGCCTTCATGCTGGAGGCGGGTTTCTTCGTGTTCATCCTGCCGTACACCGTGCTGTACAACTGGGGCTTCGACAAGCTCAAGCAGCAGTTGTCGGGCAATGGTAGCGGTGCCCAGACCTCCTGAACCGCGCAGCCTTCTCTACGTTGCCGATGCCCGCGCCCGCACCAGGCAGTTGGTCAGGTGCAGGCGCATGGCCGCCCGTGCCACCTCGGCATCCCCGCTGGCGATCGCAGCGTACACCTGCTCACGCTCACGCACCTGCTGTGCCTCGCCCGGCAAAGGCGCGGCCTGTTCACCGGCGGCCACCAAGGTGTTACCCAGGTGCGTCATGCTGTCGATGAAGAAGCTGTTGCCGGTGCTCTGGGCAATCTGCAGGTGGAACGCAAAGTCAGTGCGCGTGCACGGCGCCTGCCCGACAAGCCGGGCCTGGTCCAGTGCCGTACGCATGGCCAGCAACTGCTCTGCAGTGGCGCGTTGCGCGGCGATTGCCGCGGCCTCCACCTCCAGGCACAGGCGCAGCTCAATGATTGCGACCGCATTGTAAGCCTCACCCATGTCAGGGCTGGCGGCCTGGAAGTCGCCGGCAGGAAAGGCATCGACGACGAAGGTGCCGATACCCCGGCGGGTTTCCACCAGGCCCTCGGCCTGCAGGCGCGACAGCGCCTCGCGCACCACGGTACGGCTGACCCCCCGGGCCTTGGAGAAGGCGTCCTCGGTGGGCAACTTGCTGCCCGCAGGCAACTCGCCGGCAAGAATCTGCTGCGACAGATCCTGAACCAGTTGCTGGGCAAGGTTGAGGCGTCGTTCGGGGGTAGCGGATGCCATTGCAAAGGCCCATTCAAACCGGAAGATGCTGGATTATACCCGCAGCCTTGCAGCAAAACGCTCTATAATGCCCGCTGTACACACATGAGCAGAACAATGCCGGATCAAACCGCTACCGCCCTGCAAAAACCGCGTCGCCTTGCCGAACAACTGGTTGAACGCTTTGCCCAGCGCATGCGTGAAGGCGTCCTCAAACGCGGCGACAAACTGCCCACCGAAGCATCGATCATCCAGGCCGAAGGCGTCAGCCGCGCCGTGGTACGTGAGGCGCTTTCGCGCATGCAGGCGGCAGGCCTTGTGCAAACCCGCCACGGCGTGGGCACCTTCGTGCTCGACATGCCGGCACCTGAAAGCTTCAACGTCGGGCCTGCCACCATCGGCCTGCTGAGCGACGTGCTCGACCTGCTGGAGTTTCGCCTGAGCCTTGAGGTGCAGGCCGCCGGCATGGCCGCCGAACGGGCCACGCCGCAGGCGCTCGAAGAACTTGCCCAGGCGCTGGACGCCCTGATGCAGGGCCCGGAGAAGTCCGGCAGCACCACCAACGCCGATTTTCAGTTCCACCTGAAGATCGCCAAGGCAGCCGGCAACCAGTACCTGATCGACATCATGAAGCACCTGGGGACCAAGATGATCCCGCGCACCCGGATGAACTCCGCCTACACCGGGCAAAGCAACCGCAGCACCTACCTGGCCGGCATCAACGCCGAGCACCAGCAAATCTTCGATGCCATCGCCAGCCGCCAGGTAGATGCCGCCCGCGCGGCCATGTACCTGCACCTGAGCAACAGCCGCATGCGCCTGCGCGAGGCGCAGCAGGTGCAGGCGTTTTATGGCGAATGACCTGCCCACCTGCAGGGGCAACTGTCTTGTGCTGGCTGTGCCGGCCTCATCGCCGGCAAGCCGGCTCTCATAGAACTGCACACAACTCATTGATTTAACACGGTCTCTGTGGGAAGCGGCCTTGCCGGGGCGCCGTCCGGTCGAGATGGGGCGCGAAGCGGCCCCAAGGTCTCGACCTCATGCAAAATTGCCGGGGCTGCTGCGCAGCCCATCGCGACACGAGGCCGCTTCCCACAGAGACCGTGGCGCATCTGCCAGACCAGTTCTCTGCACGACAGCGCAGCCCGCAGGGCTGGGTAATCTCCTACAGCGACCGTATCAAATCATCGCTGTGGCGCCGGCTCTACATCGCTGTAGGCCAAGCCTTGGCTGTCGCTCACCTGCCAGGGGTTGGCACCCGCGGTTTCGCTGAAGCGCACATTGTCGAAGCGTGAATCCTTCAAACCCTGGATCTTCACAGGTGCCGGCCCGCTGAAGCGCACACGCTCGAACGCCAGCCCCTGGTGATAGGCGCCATGCTGGCTGTCGCCTTTGACCTCGATGGCTGCAATGCCTGCGTTTTCAACGCTGACATCACTGACCTTGATATCGCGAAACTGCCCCGCCACCGTCGAGCGCTGATAGTCCAGCTTGGCGTTGGGGTCGTTGTAGTCGAGGGTGAAGATGAACGCCTGCTTGGCGCTGTTACGGATCGCCGAGTCGCGGAAGGTCACATGCCGGGCGCCGCCGCCCATGAAATTGGTGCTCTTCATGCGCAGGCCCGCATCGGTACCGTCCGACACGTTGTCTTCGGCGAGGATGTTCTGAATCCATGCCCCGGTGTGGCTGCCGGCGACCACCATGCCGTGGCCCTTGCGAAAGTAATTATTGAAGATCCAGGCGTCTTCCTGGGCTTTCTGATGCACCGCATCGGCGCCGGTGCCGGCCGCGAAGTTCACGCAATCGTCGCCGGTATCGAAGAAGTTGTTGAACACCATCGCGCCCCGGCTGTTGGCGAACTCGATGCCATCGCCGTTGTTGGCGTCATAGGTCTTGTGGGTGGTGTTGGCCAGCACCACGTTGCGGGTTTCCAGGTTCATGATGCCGTGGTACGCCGGGTTGAGCACGGTGAAGCCACCGTAAAACACGTTGGTCACATCGCGCAGGGTAATCAGCGATGAGCGCATCTGCCCGTAGGCATCCTTGACGTTCATGCCCTCGGCCACGGCCCGCTCGACCTGGGCCTTGGCCAGCACGCCGTCGTGCATGTAGCGGGTGTTGTCACTGGCCAGGTACACCGGCAGCGGCTGGCCACGCTCGTCCACGGCATCGGCGCTGCGTTTCCAGCCATTGCCGTCGATGGTGCCTTTGCCGACGATGCGGATGTTCTCGAACGCCTGGTGCTTGCGCGGGTCGCGGGGCAAGGCGTTGATCAGCGAGGCCGGGCGCACGGTGGTGGAATACGGGTACTGGATATAGCCCTGGCGCGGGTAGTCCTCGGCACGTTCCGAGCCAAGCAAGGTGGCGCCCTCGGCGATCTCCAGGGTCATGTTGCTCTTGAGGTAGAGCGCACCGCTCTTGTAGGTGCCGGCTGGCAGCAACACCTTGCAGCCGACGCTGCAGGCATCGATGGCACGCTGGATCGCAGCGGTGTCCAGGGTACTGCCGTCGCCCTTGGCACCGTAGCGCCTGACGTCGAACAACGCCGGCACCGGGGTGGTGCGCTGAGTCACGCCAGAGCTGGCAGCAGACTCCTTGCCATCGCGGCCGACCGAATGCACGGTGAAGCGGTATTCGGTGTTCGGCTTCAGGCCTTGGGCGGTGAAGCTGTGGATGGCGATGCGGTGGTGGAAATTGCCCACGTCCTGCTCGTAGAAGCGGTCGATATAGGGCTTGGCCGGCGACACTTCGCTGTTGTTGTGGTTGCTGGTGCCCAGCAGCTTGCCGTTGGCGTAGACGCGGTAGTCGACGATATCGGCATGGCTGGGCGGTTTTTCCCAGACCAGGATGATTTGCCGGTCATCAAAGGCCAGGGTTGGCACCTGGACATTGACCGGGGCCTGCACGGCCCACAGCGGCGTGCTGCAGGCCATGGCCAGGGTGGCGAGGGTGGCGTTGCGCATGGAGGGTCTTCCTTGTTGTTGTTTTTGCCGATGCGTGGGGTCAGGCGTTTTGCGCCTGGTGTTCAAGGTACTGACGGCGGTTGACGAAGGTCTCGCGGGGCATCTGCTGCACATCCACCGACAGCGCCTTGACCTCGGGCAGCAAGGCGACCAGCGCCGCCACCACGGCAAGGCCGAGGCTTCGGCACTGCTGCTCGCTGCGCCCGCCGAGCACATTCAGCGCAACGTGGACGAAATCATCCTGGCCTGCGCCGCAGCGGTAATGGCTGAAGGTGTTCAGCCGGGCCTTGATTTCACCAGGCTGGAACAGGCCGCTGGCGTCGATGGCATCGTGCACGGTGGCCAGCAGCGTTTGTTCGCCTACCCGTTCGGCCAGGGTGGTGGGGCAGTCGATGATGCAATGGGGCATGGGGGCTCCTGGTTAAATAGCGTTGACATGAGATCGCCGGGACCGCACTGCGGTCCTTCGCGGCACGAGGCCGCTCCTACAATGACCGCGTGATGCCAAGGCCAATGGGCTAGGCGCGCGCAGCCATGGGCGAATCGGCACTGAAGTCGCGGCTGGCCTGCACCAGCATGCGGGTGTACTCGTGCCGGGCGAGGTTGTGGCTCAGCGCCTGGCTGTCCAGGCGCTCGACGATACGCCCCTGCTGCATCACCGCCACCTTGTCGCACAAGTGGCTGACCACGCCCAGGTCGTGGGTAACCATCAGGTAGGTGAGCTTCTCGCGCTGGCGCAGGTCGGCCAGCAGGTTGAGAATTTCGGCCTGCACCGACACGTCCAGCGCCGAGGTGGGCTCGTCCAGCAACAGCACCCGTGGTTCGAGAATCAGCGCCCGGGCGATTGCCACCCGCTGGCGCTGCCCGCCGGACAACTGGTGCGGGTAGCGGTAGCGGAAGCTGTCGTTGAGCCCGACCTTGAGCAGGATGTCACTGATGCGCTCGTCGCGCCGGTCCAGGCCGTGGATCACCAGCGGCTCGCGCAGGGCGGTATCGATGGTATGGCGCGGGTGCAGCGAGCCGTACGGGTCCTGGAAGACCATCTGCACCTGGCGAAAGTGCTCCTTGGGCAGCTTTTGCTGCAGCGGTACGCCGGCAATGCTCAGCGCCCCGCTCCAGTGCCGGTACTGCCCGGCCAGGCAGCGCAGCACGGTGGTCTTGCCCGAGCCGGACTCACCCACCAGGCCGAACGACTCACCGTCCTCGACGCACAGGTCGACGTCGTGCAGCACCTGGTTCAGCCCGGCGCCAACGCCGAAGCTCAGGTTCAATGCATGTGCTTGGATCATGGACATCTCGGTTACCTCAGCAGGTCAGCCACAGCGGGTCGCGTTGCAGCACCGGCAACCGCGGGCGGCGGTTGTCCATGCTCGGCAAGGCAGCCAGCAGGCCACGGGTATAGGGGTGTTCGGCGTACTGCAGGTCGCAGGCCTTGAGCGACTCGACCACGCGCCCGGCATACATCACCAGCACCCGGTCGCAGTAATTGCGCACCAGGTTGAGGTCATGGCTGACGAAGATCAGCCCCATCTGCTGCTCCACCACCAGTTCCTCAAGCACGTTGAGCACCTGCTGGCGCACTGACACATCCAGCGCCGAAGTGGGCTCGTCGGCGATGATCACCTCGGGGCTGGTGATCACCATCATCGCGATCATGATGCGCTGGCCCATGCCGCCGCTGACTTCGTGGGGGTACAGGTCGTAGACCCGCTTGGGGTCACGGATGTGCACCTTCTCCAGCATCGTCAGCACCCGCTCGCGGGCCTCCTGGCGGCTGGCCTTGTGGTGCGCCAGATACGCCTCGGCGATCTGCTCGCCGACCCTGACCACCGGGTTCAGCGAGTATTTCGGGTCTTGCATGATCATCGAGATGCGCTGGCCGCGAATCTTCTGCATGGCTTTTTCGCCGGCACCGAGCAGGTCGAGGTCGCCGAACTGCATGGCCTTGGCGCTGACTTGCGCACTGGCCGGGTGCAGCTTGAGCAGGCTGCGCCCGACGGTGGACTTGCCCGAACCGGACTCGCCGACGATGGCAAGCTTTTCCTGGCCCAGGGTGAACGACACATCGCGTACCGCGTGCATCACTTTCTTGCCGTTGACGAAGCGCACGTTGAGCGAATCGACATGGATCTTTGCCGCTGTCATGAAGCCTCCGGTTATTCGCTGCGTGGGTCGAGAATATCCCGCAGGCCATCGCCCAGCAGGTTGAACGCCAGGCTCACCAGCATGATCGCCGCACCCGGTACCGCTACCAGCCACCAGCATTCGAGCATGTAGCGCCGGCCGGTGGAGATCATCGCGCCCCACTCCGGCAACGGCGCCTGCGCGCCCAGGCCTAGAAAGCCCAGGGCTGCGGCGGTGAGGATGATGCCGGCCATGTTCATGGTCAGGCGGATGATCACCGACGACAGGCACATCGGCACGATGTGGCGCAGAATGATGCGGCTCGACGAGGCGCCCTGCAGCTCGACTGCAACCACAAAGTCAGCCTTGCGCAGCGACAGGGTTTCGGCCCGTGCCAGGCGCGCGATCGGCGGCCACGAAGTCAGCGCGATGGCGACCACCGCATGCTCCAGGCCAGGGCCGAGGGCGGCGATGAAGGCCAGCGCCAGCACCAGGCTGGGGAACGAGATGAAGATATCGGTGACGCGCATGAACACCGTGTCGATGACCCCGCCGAAGTAGCCGGAAACAGTGCCGATGAACAGCCCGATCGGCCCGACGATGATAGTCACCAGGGCAATGATGTACAGGGTGATGCGCGCGCCGTAGACCAGCCGGCTGAAGATATCCCGGCCGTACTCGTCGGTGCCGAACCAGTGCGCAGCGCCCGGCGCCTGCAGGGCGTTGGCAAGGTTCTGCAGCACCGGGTCGTGGGTGGCTATCCACGGCGCAAAGGCCGCTACCACGATCAGCAGCACGGCCACCAGCAGGCCGGCCAGGGTCATCGGGTTGCGCACCAGCAAACGCAATACCCGCAGGCTGCTCCTGCCCAGTGCATCCAGGCTCGAAGCAGGGGTATCGGCCTGCCGCGGGGCGGGCGTATCGGTAGAAGACATGTTGGCAATCATCGGCATGTTCCCAAGGTGAAATCATGGCCACCGGGCGCCCGCAGGCGCTGCGGTGGTGCTCAGCGCTGCTTGTAGACGCCCAGGTAACGGGTGGCCTCGGCGTCATCGCCGGTAAAGCCCTTCACGTCGGCTGCGCTCACCGCGGTGTCGGTCATCTGCGAAACCATCATGATCGGCCCCACCTGCTGGTCGTACAGCGCCTGCGCCTGGTGGTACAGCGCCACGCGCTTGCCGGCGTCACGCTCGACGCCGGCCTGGTCGATCAGGGTGTTGAGCTCGGGGCTGTAGAACGAGGCACGCCAGCCCTGGAAGTTGGGCAAGCCGGCGCTGTCGCTGTTGTCGGGGTTGTAGACGAAGGTGCGCAGGCTGAAATACGGGTGCGGGTAGCGCTCGGCGCCGCGGGCCACGATCATTTCGAAGTTGCGCGCACGCATGGCGCCGTACACCTGGTTGCCGGTGCCGGTGACGATGCTGGCCTTGATACCGCCCTCGGCCAGGGTCGCCTGCATGCGCGCGGCAATGTCGATGAACGGCGGCTCGGACAGCGTGCGAATGGTGGTGGCAAAGCCGTCGGGGTAACCGGCTTCGGCCAGCAGCGCCTTGGCCTTGGCCACGTTCAGCCGGTAGCCGGGGTCGGGCAGGCGCGCTTCCAGGCCCAGTTGCATCGGCTGCTGGTTGAGCTTGCCGTAGTGCGGCATCACCTGTTCGTCCAGGCCTTTGTAGTCGATCAGGTTACGCACCGCTTCACGCACTTTTTGCTTGGCGAACTCCGGCTGTTTCATGCTCATCGCCACGTAGTACATGGTGCCGCGCTGCAGCGCCTGCACCTGCAGCTTGTCGGAGCCTTCGATGGCCTTGATGTCGGGCGCGGCCATGCCGTAGGCCAGGTCCAGGTCGCCGCGCTCGAGCATCAGGCGCAGCGACTGCGACTCGGTCATGTGCCGCACCAGCACCCGCTTCATCTTCGCCGGGCCCGCCCAATAGCCGTCGAAACGGGTCATCACCAGGGCGTCGTTGGCGCTCCACTTGCTCAGGGTGAACGGGCCGCTGCCGGCTTCGTTGGTGACCAGCCAGGCCGCGCCCAGGTCGCCGTTCTTCTCGTGTTTGAGCACCGCCTGGCGGTCCACCACCACGGCGCTTGGCGACACTGCCAGCGAGTCGATCACCAGCAGCGGGTCGGTCGGTTGCGCAAGCTCCACCACCAGGGTGTGGGCATCGACCGCACGGATCAGCCCCTGGATGTTCTCGGTGCTGTAGCCGTAGGCCTTCCAGGTGGTGGCCAGGCCGTAGTTGAGCTTCATCACCCGGTACAGCGACCAGGCAACATCCTCGGCGGTGAGCGGGTTGCCGGAATGGAACTTGACGTCATCGCGCAGGTAAAACGTGATCTGCTTGCCGTCTTCGCTCACCGTCCAGCGCGCGGCCAGTTGCGGCAGGTGCCGGTCGGGGCTGCCGTTGTCGCGCTTGACCAGCGTGTCGTAAAGGTTGGCGTTGACCCCTGAGGCGTCCAGGCCCGGGGCGTTGGCCGGGTCGATTGAAAACAAGTTGACCATGCTCATGCCGACGATCAGTTGGTCGGCCGGGGTCTTGGCCTGTACCGCGGCCAGCGGGGCGAACAACAGCGCGGCCCCCAGCAGGGTCGTGCGCAGAGGCGGGAATACTGACTTCATGTGGGCATCCTTGTTTTTATTATTCAGTGAGGCTGCTGCAAGAGCGGCCTCGTGTCGCGATGGGCCGCGCAGCGGCCCCGGCAATCTGCAGTCGTCAGCGGGTCCTGGGGTCGAACACCTTGTACAGGGCATCGCTGATCAGGTTCAGTGCCACGAAAATCAGCCCGATCACCAGCACGCAGCCCATCACCGCGTTCATGTCGCCAAGCATCAGGCTGCTGGTCAGGTACTGGCCGAAACCGGGCCAGGCAAACACCGTCTCGATCAGCACCGCGCCTTCGAGCAGCGAACCATAGGCCAGGGCAACCACCGTAAGCAGCTGCACGAGGATGTTGCGAAACGCGTGGTTCCACACCACCTGGCGCCGCGACAGGCCCTTGACCCGCGCGGTGATGATGTATTCCTGGGACAGCTGTTCGAGCATGAAGCTGCGGGTCATGCGGCTGATGTAGGCCACCGAGTTCAGGCCCAGGATCAGCGCCGGCAACACGATATGGCGCAGCGCGCTGGTGAAGGCTTCCCAGTCGCGGGCAAGCGCCGTGTCGATCAGCAGCAGGCCGGTCACCTCATCGACCATGCCGTCGTAGGCCAGGTCGATGCGCCCTGCCCCGCCGGCCCAGCCGAGCCAGGCATAAAACACCAGCAAGCCCATCATGCCGACCCAGAAAATCGGCGTGGAATAGCCGAACAGGGTAATCACCCGCGCCACGTGGTCGCCCACCCGGCCCTGGTTGCTGGCCGCGACCACGCCTAACGGCAGGCCGATCAGCACGCCGAACAGGATCGCCAGGGTGGCCAGTTCGATGGTGGCCGGGAACACCCGCTTGATGTCTTCCAGCACCGGGTGGCCGGTGAGCAACGCATTGCCGAAGTCGCCGTGCAGCAGGTCGTTCAGGTACAGGCCGAACTGGGTCCAGATCGGCTGGTCCAGGCCCATGGCCCGGTACACCTGGTCGTAGGTGGAGCTATCGGCGTCCGGCCCGACCACGGCCAGCACCGGGTCCAGCGGCATCACCCGGCCAATGAAGAAGGTCAGCGCCAGCAGGCCAAGCAGGGTCACCATGACCGTGCCGGCGCGGCGGGCGGTACCTGACACACGGGTACCCAGCACAGAGGCAGTCGAAGCAAACATAACGAGCTCCTGAAAAAACGGTCACCGGAACCGGGGCGAACCCCGGCCCCTCAACGCGACTTGTAGACGTCTTTGTAACGCGTGGTGGCGGCGGTATGGCCCTGATAATCCTGCACATCGTGGTACAGCACCACGGTGTCGGTCATCTGCGACACCGGCAGGATCGCCCCCACCTGGGTGTCCAGGGTCTGCTGAATCTGCTGGTACTGAGCCAGTTGCCGGGCCTTGTCGGGCTCAACTTCGGCCTGCTCGATCAGGCTGTTCAGCTCGGGGCTGTAGAACGAGGTGCGCCAGCCCTGGAAGTTGCTCAGCTTGGCCTCGTCGCGGTTGTCCGGGTTGTACACCAGAGTGCGCAGGCTCGAATGCGGGTGGCGCTCGGCACCGCCGCCGCCGCGCCCGACCAGGATGTCGAAGCTGCGTTCGCGCATGGCGCCGTAGATCTGGTTACCGGTGCCGGTGACGATGCTGGCCTGAATACCCGCCTGGGCCAGGGTCGATTGCAGGCTGGAGGCAATGTTGATGAACGGCGGTTCGGTGAGCACGCGGATGGTGGTCTTGAAGCCATTGGGGTAACCGGCTTCGGTCAGCAGTTTTTTCGCCTCGGCCACGTTCAGCGCATAGCCCGGGTCATCCAGGCGCGCCGGCAGGCCCAGCGGCAACGGGCGCTGGTTGAGCTGGCCGTAGTGCGGCATCACGGTCTGGTTGATGCCCTGGTAGTCGATCAGCGAACGCACTGCCTTGCGCACCCGCACATCGTCGTAGGGTTTGTTCTTCACGTTCAGCGCCACGTAGTACAGGGTGCCGCGCTGCACGGTCTGGGTGCGGACGTTGTCTGACTTCTCCAGCGCCTCGATGTCGGGGGCCGACATGCCCTTGGCCAGGTCCAGGTCGCCACGCTCGACCATCAGGCGCAACGACTGCGATTCGGTCATGTTGCGCATGACGATGCGCTTGAGCTTGGCCGGGCCACCCCAGTAGCCGTCGAAGCGGTTCATCAGGATCACGTCGTTGGCGCGCCAGTCCTTGAGGATGAACGGCCCGCTGCCGGCGGCGTGGGTGGTCAGCCAGGCGCCGCCCATGTCATCGCCCTTCTGGTGCTGCTGCACCACCTTGCGGTCGAGGATGAACGCGCTGGGCGAGGTGGCCAGGGTGTTGAGTACCAGCAGTGGGTCTGTGGGGCGTGGCAGCTCGATGACGAAGGTGTGCTCGTCAACGGCGCGCATGTGCTGGGCGACGTTACCGGCACTGAAGCCATATGCCTTCCAGGTCGAGGCCAGGGCCAGGTTGAGCTTGAGCACCCGTTGCAGCGACCAGGCGACGTCTTCGGCGCCCAGCGGGTTGCCCGACTGGAACTTCACGCCCTGGCGCAGCTTGAAGGTCAGCGTCTTGCGGTCGTCGCCGACCTGCCAGCTTTCGGCGAGGGCCGGCAGCAGTTGGTCTGGCTGGCGCGCATCCTGCACCAGCAGCATGTCATAGAGGTTGGCGTTGACCTCCGAGACATCCAGCCCGGTGGCGGCGGCCGGGTCCAGCGACAGCAGGTTGATCATGCTCATGCCGACGATCAGCTGGTCGGCCGGGGTTTTCGCGAATGCGCCAGAACTTGGGGCCAGCGCAAGCGATGCGGCAAGGACCCCCGCCCAGACTGTGGGGAGAACGCTCATGTGAGATAGCCTTTTTATAGTTATTGGACTCTCGGGCGGCGCGCGTTGACGCACGCCGCCATGACACGAATCAGAAGCGCTGCAGCGTATTGGTCTCGACGTAGTCGAAGTCGATGTCCTCACCCAGGCCCGGCAGGTTCGACAAGTGCACGAAACCGTCGGCATCCATGGGGTCGACCAGGCGCTTGAGGTAGGCCGGCACCTCGTCGTAGTCCAGGTACGGGTGCAACAGGCCGCGCTCGTACCAGGTGCAGTTCTTGATGGCACCGACCACCGCCAGGTTGGCCGCGCCGTTGCCATGGACCTCGCAGTCCATGCCGAACGACTCGGCCATGTGCGCAACCTTCAGGCACGGCGCAATGCCGCCGACCCCGGCCACGCCGGCACGCAGGATATCGCACACCTCGTTCTTCACCCAGCTGGCCCGGCTCAGGTGCTTGCCCCCCAGGCTTTCCGGGCCCAGCACCGGGATGTCCAGCTGCCCGGACAACCAGGCGTAGCTTTCGGCCGAGTCTTCCATCATCGGCTCTTCGAACCAGGCGAAATCGAGTTTTTCCAGGGCGCGGCCGATGGTCAGGGCCTCGGTGCGGCTGTACCAGTGATAGCCGTCGATCATCAGCGCGATGTCCGGGCCCACCGCCTCGCGCACCGCGGCGCAGGCCTTGATGTCCATGCTCACGCTGGGGGCGAACGACACCGGCGGCATCCAGGTGTGCAGCTTGATGGCTTTATAGCCGCGCTTGACCAGGGTTTCGGCGAAGCGGCCGTACTCCTCGGGGGTGGACAGACCGCCCGGCAGCTCGTCACCGCACATGGTCGAACCGTAGGCCGGCACCTTGTCGCGGTAGGCGCCGATGAGCTTGTGCACCGGCAGGCCAAGCTTGCGCCCGGCCCAGTCCCACAGCGCCTGCTCCACCAGCGCCAGGGCGCGGTCGGTGAGCTGGCTGGCGCTGCCGCGCTGCCAGTGCGCCAGGTCGTGCCAGATTTTTTCGCGGTCGAAGGCATTGGCGCCCACCAGCACCTTGCGTACGAAGTTATCCAGCACGTAAGGGCGGATCAGTTCAGGGGCACCCAGGGCATAACCCTCGCCGCCGCATTCGGTACGGATGCGCAGCAGGGCCATTTTTGCCTGGGTCACGTCGCCCGGGTGGGCGTGGCCGGCGCTGTCTACGGCGCGGCGTGTGGGGTAGGAAAATACCTGGACGTTTACAGCAGTGATGATCATGGACGTCTGTGCCTTCTTATTGGATTTGTGGCGGGTGAGTCACGCTCTGGAGGAGATCCTACGTCATCAGACAACCTTTGAAAAGCACCTGCGTAAAACTCATTTCAAGACCGTTTTTTTCTGTGATTTAGTCCACACACCTCGTAGACCACCTCCTAAAACATCCTTAAAAAGCCCATTCTAGAGGCATCAAGCAAAGTGATCAGACAACATTTCAAGAAATCGTAGACAGCCCTGAAGTCGTACGATAACTTAATTGAAACATCACGGAGCGCCCCCATACCACGCCAGCACCTGCCCCCCACGCCTCATAACGTCCTCGACAAAAACAAAAAAAGAAGATCGCATGAACAACACACTCCGCCGCCTCATTGCCGTCAGTACGCTCGGCCTGTCCTTCTACGCCTGCGCAGACTCGGCCAGCATCAACTACCGCCACGGTTTCACCGAAGACGACAGCATTCACTCCGACCGCATCAAGTTGAACTACCGCAAGGACAACGGCCTGGGTTTTGCCGCCGAGATCAAATACAAGACTGCCGGCGACCGCGAAGATGTCGCGTACGACAACATGGTCAACAACGGCCATGAATTCACCGTGGACTTCAACTACAAGTTGAGCCCCAAGTCGACGCTGACCCCCGCCTTCCAGATGGACAGCTCGAAAGACGCCACCACCTACAAGTTCGGCCTCAAGTACAGCTACAAGATCAGCGACACCTGGTACGTCGCCACCCGCGTGCGCCAGGACGCACGCAGCCTGGACCGCGACCAGATCGACCGCAGCAAGGACGACCGCGCCAAGGACAACCAGAACACCACGCGCCTGGAGGGCTGGCTCGGCTATACCCCCAAAGGCCCGTGGGCCTTCGAGTATCAGTACATTTACTTCGACACCGATTACATCCGCTACGACAACAAGAAGAGCGACTACGAGCAGAACTTGATCATCAAGTACAAGCTCAACAAAGAGTGGGCGCCATTCATGGAGGTGGGTGATATCAAAGTCAGTTCCACCACGGACGATCGCCAGGCCCGCTGGCGTATCGGCATCCAGTACAACTTCATGTAACCCCTGCCACCGGGCAACGTGACAAGTGCCCGGTGTTGTTATTGCCACTTCAAACAAAAGGCTTGCCCGTGACCTCCAATTCCCCCGCAAAACCCTTCAACCGCCTGCTGCTCACCGGCGCCGCCGGCGGGCTGGGGCAAATCCTTCGCCAAGCGCTGCAGGCTCACGCCAACGTTGTGCGCGCCTCGGACATCAGCCCCATGGCGCCGCCTGTGGGCGCGCACGAGGAAGTGGTCACCTGCAACCTCGCCGACAAGGCCGGCGTACTGGCATTGGCTGCAGGCGTTGACGCCATCGTGCACATGGGCGGGATCTCCACCGAGCGCGCCTTCGAAGAAATCCTGCAGGCCAACATCGTCGGCACCTTCCACATCTACGAGGCGGCGCGCAAACACGGCATCGGCCGCGTGGTGTTCGCCAGCTCCAACCATGTCACCGGCTTCTACCCGCAGGACGAGCTGGTCGATGCCCGCTCGCCGCGCCGCCCGGACTGCTACTACGGGCTGTCGAAGGCCTATGGCGAGGACCTGGCGACCTTCTACTACCACCGCTACGGCATCCAGACCGTGAGCCTGCGTATCGGCTCGTCGTTCCCGGCGCCGCGCAACCTGCGCATGCTCAGCACCTGGCTGAGCTACGCGGACCTTGCGCATCTGGTGGAACGCGCGCTGCTGGCCGAAGATGTCGGTCACACCGTGGTGTACGGGGTATCGGCCAACCGCGAGCTGTGGTGGAGCAACCGTTACGCCGCCCACCTGGGCTTCAACCCGCAAGACAGCTCGGAAGGTTTTCGCGCAGCCCTCGAGCAGCAGCCCGAACCTTCTGCCTGCGACCCCGCTGCGCGCCTGCAGGGCGGCGCTTTCACCACCGCCGGCCCGTTCGGCGACTGACCCGGAGCACCGCCATATGAGCGCCGAACTGATCATCAACGCGCGCAATGCCACCGGCGAGAGCCCGGTGTGGCAGGCCCGGGAAAACGCCCTGTACTGGGTCGACATTCCCGCCGGGCGGCTTTACCGCTGGCAGCTGGACGGCCCTATCAGCCACTGGACCGGCGACGAGATGCTCGGCTGCATCGTGCGCACCCCGCAAGGCCACTGGCTGGGTGCTCGGCAAAGCGGCATCTTCAAGCTCACCCCCAAGGCCGATGGCAGCCTGCACGCCGAGAAGCGCGCCAGCGTCGAGCATGCGCTGCCCGGCATGCGCTTCAACGACGGACGCTGCGACCGCCAGGGGCGCTTCTGGGCTGGCACGATGCACACCGGCATGGGCAGCCAGCCGGTGGGCGCGCTATACCGCCACGACCCCGCAAGCGATGCCCCGGTATACGCCCTGCAGGCACGGCTCGGCGGCCTGACCGTGCCCAACGGCCTGGCTTTCAGCCCGGATGGCAAAACCATGTACCTCAGCGACTCGCACCCCGAGGTGCAGTTGATCTGGGCTTTCGACTATGACATCGACAGCGCCACCCCGCACAACCGCCGGGTGTTCGTCGACATGCGCCAGCACCCCGGCCGCCCGGACGGCGCCACCGTGGATGCCGAGGGCTGCTACTGGATCTGCGCCATCGACGCCGGCAAGGTGCTGCGCTTCACCCCCGAAGGCAAGCTCGATCGGACCCTGGAGCTGCCGGTGAAGAAGCCAACCATGTGTGCGTTTGGCGGGCCGCAGCTGGATACGCTGTTCGTCACCTCGATCCGCCCGCAAGGCGTCGACCTTGCCGACCAGCCGCTTGCCGGCGGCGTGTTCGCCTTGAACCCCGGGGTCAAGGGCCTGCCAGAGCCCATGGCCCGGGCCTGAGCTCAGGGTTCTGCGGTGAGAGCGACGGCCTTGCGCTGCCTGTACTGGCCCTATCGTCGGCAAGCCGGCTTCAGGTAGCGCGCGGGATTAAAGCCGGCGCCATCCTGTAGGAGATCACCCAGCCCTTTCGGGCTGCGCTGTCGCGCAGAGAACTGGGCACGAGCCCGCCGCGGCCCCTGTGGGAGCGGGCTTGCCCGCGAAGCAGGCGACGCGGTGTCTGGCACCGGCTTCGCCGGTGTTCGCGGGCAAGCCCGCTCCCACAGGGCCTTGCTAAATCAATGAGTTGTGTGCAGTTCTATGAGAGCCGGCTTTACACCTGCAAAATACCCCGCCACCGTCATCCAGCCGTCACGCAACTGTCGTAATCTGCGCCAAAATTCCGTGGCAAAGGTCCCCGGCATGCGCCGCCTGCTCGCTCTTCTACTCTGCCTGCTGCCAACCCTGGCCCCCGCAGAACCCGCACAACTTCGCATCCAGGGCTCCAACACCATAGGTGCCGCCCTGGCCCCCGCACTGGTGCGCGGCCTGCTGCAATCCCAGGGCGCCACATCGATCGAGACCCTGCCCGGCACCGCAACCAACGAAACCGTAGTCCGCGCCCGCAGCCGTAATAACCAGCCAGTGCGCATCGACATCGCCGCCCACGGCTCCAGCACCGGCTTCAGCGCCTTGGCCAGTGGCGATGCCGACCTGGCAGCAGCCTCGCGGCCAATCAACGACCGCGAAGCCCAGCAGCTTCAAGCACTGGGCGACCTGCGCGGCGCAGGCGCCGAACAGGTGATCGGCCTGGACGGCGTGGCGGTGATCGTCCACCCGGATAACCCGCTAGGCCAGCTCACCACCGAGCAGCTGGCACAGGTGTTCTCGGGCCAAGTGCGGCGCTGGGAGCAATTGGGCGTGCCTGGCGGCAGCATCCACCTGTATGCCCGGGACGACCGCTCGGGCACCTTCGAAACCTTCAAGGCCCTGGTGCTCGACCCGCAGCGCCGCCAGTTGTTCAGCGAAGCCCGGCGCTTCGAAGCGGCCGACGAACTGGCCGAGCGAGTGATGGGCGACCGCCAGGCCATCGGCTTCAGCGGCCTTGCCACGCTACACGGGGCAAAGGTACTGGCAGTGGCGGATGGCGATGCCCCCGCCCTGCCCCCCAGCCGCGCCCTGGTTGCCAGCGAGGACTACCCGCTGTCGCGGCGGCTGTTTTTCTACCTGCCTGCCCACGCCCGGCCACAGGCCCGGGCCCTGGCCGAGTTCGCCCAGAGCCCGGCCGGGCAGGCGATCGTCGCCGAGCAGGGGTTCGTCGCGCAGCAGGTCAAGGCAGTGCCGGTACCCGCCCAGGCCGACATGCCACCGCGCTACCGGGCGCTGGCCGGCGAGGCCAGCCGGCTGAGCGTCAACTTCCGCTTTCAGGAAGGCAGCGCCAGCCTCGACAACAAGGCCCTGCGCGATGTGCAGCGGGTCTGCGACTACCTGCGCCAGGCCGGCAAGCTGCAGGGCAAGGTGGTGCTGGTGGGCTTTGGCGACCCCAAGGAAACCCCGGGCCGCGCCGCCCTGCTGTCGCGCCTGCGGGCCATGGCCGTGCGCCGTGAGCTGGCGCGGGCGGGGGTCGAGGTGAAGGAAGTCACGGGCATGGGTGATGAGCTGCCGGTGGCGGGAAACGAGCTGGAACAGGGCCGGCTGAAGAACAGGCGGGTTGAGGTGTGGGTGTATTGAAGGCAGCAGAGCATGCGCACACTGTAGGAGCCGGCTTGCCGGCGATGAGGCCGGGGCTGCAAACCAGGTCCATGGCCTTGCGCCGTGGCGGATGGCTCTATCGCCGGCAAGCCGGGCTCCTACAGGGGTTCCGGTAACCGGTAATCAAATGTAACACCCCTTTCAGCCCTTCCCGGCCAATCACTACTAGGCTCAAGCCCATGTGATGCCGGGCCCCTCTGACGGTTAGCGCCGCCATGTCGGAATCACTGTTGCCATGCAACGTCGACAATCAAGGAGGGGCTCATGACAGCTCTGCACACATTCCTCTTCACCCCGTTCCTCGGTACCAGCACCTGGTTGTGGCTGGTGTTCATCACCATCGTCATCGCTTTGCTGGTGCTCGACCTCGGCGTGCTGCACCGCCAGGACCGTGAAATCGAAATGCGCGAAAGCCTGTTGCTGTACTCCGGCTACTTCAGTGTCGGCGTACTGTTCGGCCTGTGGGTCTGGCACCAGCTCGGCGCGCAGTCGGCGCTGGAGTTCTACACAGGTTTTCTGGTCGAGCAGTCGCTGTCGATGGACAACGTGTTCGTCATGGCGATGATCTTCAGCTTCTTTGCCATCCCCCGCCGCTACCAGCACCGCGTGCTGTTCTGGGGCATCCTCGGGGTGGTGGTGCTGCGGGCGATCATGATCGGCGTGGGCGCAGCCTTGGTGCAGCACTTTGCCTGGGTGCTGTATATCTTCGGGGCGTTTTTGCTGTTCACCGGCATCAAGATGGCGCTGGCCAAGGACGACAACCACGTCGACCTTGCCAACAACCCGGTACTGCGCTTCGTGCGCCGGCACATGCGGGTTACCGACCAACTGCATGGCCCGCACTTCTTCGTGCGCCTGACGCCGCCCGGCGCCAGCCAGGCCGTACGCTATGCCACCCCGCTGTTCCTCGCCCTGGTGCTGATCGAGCTGGCCGACCTGGTGTTCGCCGTGGACAGCGTGCCGGCGATCTTCGCCATCACCCAGGACCCGTTCATCGTCTACACCTCGAACATCTTCGCCATCCTCGGCCTGCGTTCGCTGTACTTCGCCCTGGCGGCGCTGATGCACCGCTTCGTCTACCTCAAGTACGCGCTGGCCATGGTGCTGGTGTTCATCGGCTGCAAGATCTTCTGGCACGGGCTGGTGGGCAAGGTGCCGCCGGAGCTGTCGCTGGGGGTGACGTTCGGCCTGCTTGCCGGCGGCGTGGTGCTGTCGCTGCTGCGAACCCGCGGGCAGGCAAAAGCAGACCTGTGAGCCGGCTCCTACAGGTTTCTATGTGATACCAACGATCAGGGCTTGAAGCCCTCGACGATGATCACCTCGGCCTTGGCCACCCCCTGGCGGTGCTTGCACGCCTCCTGGTACAGGTCGGAGCGGTAGCACGCCACGGCCTGTTCGTATGAGTCGAACTCGATCACCACGCTACGCTGTGGAGTGGGCCGCCCCTCCATGGCCTCGCTGCGCCCGCCGCGGGCCAGAAAACGCCCGCCAAAGGCAACGAACGCCGCCGGGGCGCGCTGGGTGTACTGCTGGTACTGCTCGGGGTCGGTGACGTCCACGTGGGCGATCCAGTAGGCCTTCATCGGTCATACTCCTGCTTCAGGGATATTTGTGTATGATGGTATACCATAAAAACCACCCGACCACCGTGAGCGTGCAGCATGGCATTCAACAGCATCGAAGAACTCCTCGAGGACTACCGGCAAGGCAAGATGGTCCTGCTGGTGGATGACGAAGACCGCGAAAACGAAGGCGACCTGTTGATTGCCGCCGAGCGCTGCGACGCCGCAGCCATCAACTTCATGGCCCGCGAGGCGCGTGGCCTGATCTGCCTGACCCTCACCGACGAGCACTGCCAGCGCCTGGGCCTGGAGCAGATGGTTCCGAGCAACGGCAGCGTGTTCAGCACCGCCTTCACCGTGTCCATCGAGGCCGCAACCGGCGTCACCACCGGCATTTCCGCGGCCGACCGGGCGCGTACAGTGGCCGCTGCCATGGCCGCCGATGCCCGCCCCGAGCACCTGGTACAACCCGGCCACATCTTCCCCCTGCGCGCCCGTGAAGGCGGCGTGCTGACCCGCGCCGGGCACACCGAAGCCGGCTGCGACCTGGCCCGCCTGGCCGGCTTCAGCCCCGCCTCTGTGATCGTCGAGGTACTCAACGACGACGGCACCATGGCCCGCCGCCCCGACCTCGAAGTATTCGCCGCCCAACACGGCATCAAGATCGGCACCATCGCCGACCTGATCCACTACCGCCTGAGCACCGAGCAGACCATCAAGCGCATCGGCGAGCGCGAGCTGCCCACGGTGCATGGCACCTTCCGCCTGGTCACCTATGAAGACCGCATCGAAGGCGGCGTGCACATGGCCATGGTGATGGGCGACATCCGTCGCGAACAGCCCACCCTGGTGCGGGTGCATGTGATCGACCCGCTGCGCGACCTGGTCGGCGCCGAGTACGCCGGCCCCGCCAACTGGACCCTGTGGGCGGCGCTGCAGAAGGTGGCCGAGGAAGGCGCCGGGGTGGTGGTGATTCTGGCCAACCACGAGTCCTCGCAAGCGCTGCTTGAGCGGGTGCCGCAACTCACCCAGCCGGTACGCCCCTACCAGCGCGGCCAGTCGAAGGTGTATTCGGAGGTAGGTACCGGTGCGCAGATTCTGCAGGACCTGGGCGTGGGCAAGCTGCGCCACCTGGGCCCGCCGCTCAAATACGCAGGCCTTGCCGGCTATGAGCTGGAGGTGGTGCAGAGCATTCCCTTCGAGCCAGGGATGGTCGGCTGAAGTACGCCTGGGCAACAACCAACCCGTGGGAGCGGGCTTGCCCCGCGATGGCGGCCAGCGTCATGCAGATGTCGTCTCGGCCAATGCAATCGCGGGGCAAGCCCGCTCCCACGGGTTTTTCGTTCAGGGCTGCAATTGAGTGATGGCCGGTCGCCCACACCCCCTTGCGAAAAGTTTGGAATACCATAATATGATATCCCGTAGACCTTGAAACCTTAGGCCGAACCTACAATCACAAGACGGCCACGCGACACACATTGATAGCTGCTCCCCGAACACTGTTGGCGGGCGCACCAAAAGCCCCGCCTCGAATAACAAAAGCAACGAGGGCGTAACCATGCTGTTGAGCAAACGTGTAACCGCAGTGCTGTCCGCCAGCCTGCTGACCCTGGCATTTCAGGCCGCTCAGGCCGCCAACGAAAGCGTCAACTTCGTCAGCTGGGGTGGCACCACCCAAGACGCGCAGAAAGACTCCTGGGCCGCGCCGTTCAGCAAAGAGACCGGCATCAAGGTCGTCCAGGACGGCCCCACCGACTACGGCAAGCTCAAGGCCATGGTCGAGAGCGGCAACGTGCAGTGGGACGTGGTCGACGTCGAAGCCGACTTTGCCCTGCGCGCCGCCAGCGAAGGCCTGCTCGAACCCCTCGACTTCACCCAGATCCAGCGCGACAAGATCGACCCGCGCTTCGTCTCCGACCATGGCGTCGGCTCGTTCTTCTTCTCCTTCGTGCTGGGCTACAACGAAGGCAAGCTCGGTGCCAACAAGCCGGTCGACTGGACCGCACTGTTCGACACCAAGACCTACCCCGGCAAACGCGCCCTGTACAAATGGCCGAGCCCCGGCGTGCTCGAGCTGGCCCTGCTGGCCGACGGCGTAGCCCCCGACAAGCTCTACCCGCTGGACCTGGACCGCGCCTTCAAAAAACTCGACACCATCAAGAAAGACATCGTCTGGTGGGGCGGCGGCGCCCAGTCGCAGCAACTGCTGGCCTCTGGCGAAGCCTCGCTCGGGCAGTTCTGGAACGGCCGCTTGTACGCCCTGCAACAAGATGGCGCACCGGTGGGTGTGAGCTGGAAGCAGAACCTGGTCATGGCTGATTTTCTGGTCATCCCCAAAGGCGCCAAGAACAAGGACGCGGCCATGAAGTTCCTGGCCAAGGCCAGCGGCGCCCAGGGCCAGGCCGACTTCGCCAATGCCACCGCCTACGCCCCGGTCAACACCGACAGCGTCGCGCGCCTGGACAAGCAACTGGCCACCAACCTGCCAACCAATTACCCCAACGACCAGGTCACCCTCGACTTCGCCTACTGGGCGAAAAACGGCCAGGCCATCGCCGCCCGCTGGAATGAGTGGCTGGTCAAATGAAAGTCGCCATCAACGCCCTGCATAACGCGCAAGGAGCCCCTTCGGGGGCCGGCGCACCGGGGGCGGCAGACCGTCGCCCACCCTTGAGCCAACGCTGGAAAGGCAGCCGCAACCTGCTGCCGGCCCTGCTCTTTCTCGGCCTGTTCTTCTTCGCCCCGCTGGTCGGCCTGTTGCTGCGCGGGGTGCTCGAACCGGTACCGGGGCTGGGCAACTACGAGCAACTGTTCGCCAACTCGGCCTACGCGCGGGTGCTGTTCAACACCTTCTCGGTAGCGGGCCTTGTGACCCTGATCAGCGTGTTGCTGGGCTTCCCGCTGGCCTGGGCGATCACCCTGGTGCCCAAGGGCTGGGGCCGCTGGCTGCTGAATATCGTGCTGCTGTCGATGTGGACCAGCCTGCTGGCGCGCACCTACTCATGGCTGGTGCTGCTGCAAAGCTCGGGGGTGATCAACAAGGCGTTGATGGCAATTGGCATCATCGATGCGCCCATCGAGATGGTGCACAACCTCACCGGTGTGGTGATCGGCATGAGCTACATCATGATCCCGTTCATCGTGCTGCCGCTGCAGGCGACCATGCACGCCATCGACCCGATGGTGCTGCAGGCCGGCTCCATCTGCGGCGCCAGCCCCTGGACCAACTTCTGGAAGGTGTTCCTGCCGCTGTGCCGCTCGGGGCTGTTCTCCGGCGCCTTGATGGTGTTCGTGATGTCGCTGGGTTACTACGTCACCCCGGCGCTGCTGGGCGGGGCGCAGAACATGATGCTGCCCGAATTCATCATCCAGCAGGTGCAGTCGTTCCTCAACTGGGGCCTGGCCAGCGCCGCCGCGGCACTGCTGGTGGTCATCACCCTGGTGCTCTTCTACCTGTACCTGAAGCTGCAGCCGGAATCCCCGGTCGGCAACGCGAGGTAAACCGCCATGCTTCTGTCCCCCAATGCCATGGGTCGCCCGCTGCGCACCGGCCTGTACCTGACCACCGGGGTCATTGCGGCCTTTTTGCTGCTGCCGGTGGTGTTCATCGTTCTGCTGTCGTTCGGCTCCTCGCAGTGGCTGGTGTTCCCGCCGCCAGGCTGGACCTTCAAGTGGTACGGCCAGTTCTTCTCCAACCCAGAGTGGATGGACGCAGCCCTGGCCAGCCTGAAGGTGGCCGTGCTGACCACCATCGCCGCCGTGTTGCTGGGCCTGCCCACCGCCTTCGCCCTGGTGCGTGGCCGCTTCCCGGGGCGCGAGATGCTCTACGGGCTGTTCACCATGCCGATGATCGTGCCGCTGGTGATCATCGCCGTGGCGGTGTACGCGCTGTTTCTCAAGCTGGGCTACACCGGCACGCTGTTCGCCTTCGTGGTCAGCCACGTGATCGTCGCCCTGCCCTTTACCATCATCTCGATCATCAACTCGCTGAAGCTGTTCGACCAGTCGATCGAGGATGCTGCTGTGATCTGCGGTGCCTCGCGCCTGCAGGCGATCTTCAAGGTGACCTTCCCGGCCATTCGCCCGGGGATGATCGCCGGCGGCCTGTTCGCGTTTCTGGTTTCGTGGGACGAGGTGGTGCTGAGCGTGATGATGGCCAGCCCCGACCTGCAAACCCTGCCGGTAAAAATGTGGACCACCCTGCGCCAGGACCTGAGCCCGGTGATTGCCGTGGCCTCGACCCTGCTGATCGGCCTGTCGCTGCTGGTCATGATTATTGCCGCCGCCCTGCGCCGGCGCACCGAAAACGCCTGAGCGCGGAGAACACAACAATGAGTGCAGTGATCAAAGACAACGCGCAAAACAAGACCCTGGTCAGCCTGCGCGGCCTGAACAAGCACTACGGCGACTTCACCGCCGTGGACAACCTGGACCTCGAGATCCAGGACGGCGAATTCCTCACCTTCCTCGGCTCCAGCGGCTCGGGCAAGTCCACCACCCTGTCGATGCTGGCCGGTTTCGAAACCCCCAGCAGCGGTGAAATTCTGGTAGACGGCCAGTCGTTGGTGAACGTGCCGCCGCACAAACGCGACATCGGCATGGTGTTCCAGCGCTACTCGCTGTTCCCGCACCTGAACGTGCGCGACAACATCGCCTTCCCCCTGGCCATCCGCAAGCTCAGCGCCAGCGAGACCACCAAGCGCGTGGACGCCATGCTCAAGCTGGTGCAACTGGAAAAATTCGCCCACCGCAAGCCCTCGCAGATGTCTGGCGGCCAGCAGCAGCGCGTGGCGATTGCCCGGGCGCTGGTATACGAGCCGCGCATCCTGCTGATGGACGAACCCCTCGGCGCGCTGGACAAAAAGCTGCGTGAAGACCTGCAGGACGAGCTGCGCCAGTTGCACCGCCGGCTGGGCATCACCATCGTCTACGTGACCCACGACCAGGAAGAAGCCATGCGCCTGTCCCAGCGCATCGCGATTTTCAGCCACGGCAAGATCGTCGGCCTGGGCACCGGCTACGACCTCTACCAGAACCCGCCGAATGCCTTCGTCGCCTCGTTCCTGGGCAACTCGAACTTCTTGCGCATCAAGGCCAGCAGCAACGGCGCCGGCAGCTTCGAGGGCCAGCCGGTGGCCATCCGCCTGACCCCGGGCCTGGCCGCCGAGCAAGAGGCGCTGATCATGGTGCGCCCGGAAAAGGCCCTGGCGCTGACCGCCGAGCAAGCCGCCCGCGACACCCTGCCAGCGGGCTGGAACGAAGTCACCGCCACCGTTGGCGAGGTGTTGTTCCTGGGTGAAAGCCAGACCTGCCACGTGGTTACCCAGGGCGGTACCGAGCTGACGGTCAAGGCCCTGTCGGCCGCCGGCATGCCGATGCAGCCGGGTGACCAGGTGAAAGTGCGCTGGGCGGTGGCCGATGCCTGCATCTACACCGAGTGGGCCGAAAGCGATTTGAGCAAGGCGGCCGGGGCGCACTGAGCCTGGCCATCTGCCAACACAGGCGCTTACGCAGGGCCTGAATCATGTGTTGTACCTGTAGGAGCGGCTTTAGCCGCGAACACCGGCGCAGCCGGTGCCAGCCACCGCGTCGCCTGCTTCGCGGTGGTCCGGCACTCCGGTAAACCCGCGCCTACAGGGTACGTGTCGCGCTTACGAACACTACTCCTGCAACAGACCTCAACCCTTACGCTGCATCCACGCCGCCCCCAGCCCGCTCAGGCAGATGATCGCAATGCCCGCCAGGCTTACCCCGTCCGGCACCTGGCCGAACACCACCAACCCCAGCAACCCGGCAAACACGATCTGGCAGTAGCTGAACGGCGCCAGCAGCGCCGGCGCGGCATGCCGGAAGGCCTGGGTCAGCAGCAGGTGCGCGGTCATCCCGCAGCCCCCCAACCCCAGCATCAACAACACATGCGGCCATTGCGGCACCTGCCAGAAGAACGGCACCAGCGCGGTCATCACCAGGGTGTTGCACAGGCCTGCGTAAAAGTTGCTGGTGGTCGGGCTGTCGTGGGCCGCCAGCTTGCGCGTCAGCAGCTGGTAGAAGCAAAAACCCATGGCCGAGCCGAACGGGAACAGAATGGCCGGGGTAAACATCGCCCCGCCCGGGTGCACCACCACCAGCACACCGATAAAGCCCAGCACCACCGCTACCCACTGGCCCAAGGTGACGTGCTCCTTGAGCAGCGGCACCGACAGTGCGGTAACCAGTACCGGGGCCAGGAAGTTGACCGAGGTTGCCTCGGCCAGCGGCAGGTATTGCAGGCCGGCGGTAAACAGCAGGCTGGTGCTGAGCAGGCTCAGGGCGCGCAAGGTCTGCAAAACCGGGCGCCGGGTACGCAGTACCGCCAGGCCCGCCTTGGGCAGGAAGATGCCGGCCATCAGCAGCGTGTGCACCACGTAGCGGGCCCACACCACCATGATGACCGGGTAGATGCCGCCCAGGTACTTCGACAAGCCGTCGTGGCTGGCGAACAGGAAGGTGGCCACCACCACCAGCACGATACCGCGCAGCGGCTGGTTGACTCCGGACAGCGGGGTACTGGAACTCATGGGGCCCTCGGGCGATGGCCCCGGCATGGCGCCCGGGCATGGGCGGATTCTAGAAGAGATCGGACGACCTGAACATCAGGCGCGCCCACTGCTTTGCACCACCCGGTACATTTTGTTCGCTGATCGACCACTTTCCCCCAGGCTGTGCAGCCAGCCAGCGGGCGATAGCCGATGATGTGCACCCACCTTTCGACCCGTACAAGGAGTACCCATGCACAGGCTCACCAACCGCCACGGCCTCGACCTGCCCGCCATCGGCCTGGGCACCTGGCCAATGACCGGCGCCGACTGCACCCGCGCCGTGCACCAGGCGCTGGAGCTGGGTTACCGGCACATCGACACCGCCACCGCCTACGCCAACGAAGCCGCGGTCGGCCAGGCCCTGCGCGACAGCAGCGTGCCGCGCGAGGCCATTCACCTGACCACCAAGGTGTGGTGGGACCGCCTTGAGCCCCAGGCCATGCGCCAGTCACTGGAAGACAGCCTGCGCGCCCTGGGCACCGAACAGGTCGACCTGTTCCACATCCACTGGCCGGCCCGCGACTGGGACTTGGCCCGCAGCATCGAGACCCTGGTGCAACTACGCGACGAGGGCAAGGCGCGCTGCATTGGCGTTGCCAACTTCCCGCTGGGCTTGCTGCGCCAGGTGGTGGAGCAGTTGGGCGCGCCGTTGGCGGCGATCCAGGTGGAGTACCACGCACTGCTCGAGCAAAGCCCGTTGCTGGCGTTCGCCCGCCAGCACGACATGGCCTTCACCGCCTATACGCCTTTGGCCCGCGGCGAAGTGGCCGAGCAGCCGGCAGTGCGTGCAATTGCCGAAAAACACGGCGTACTGCCCACCCAGGTGGCACTGGCCTGGCTGCTCGAGCAGCCCGGCGTGGCGGTGATCCCCAAGGCCAGCAGCCGCGCCAACCAGTTGGCCAACCTGGCGGCACTGGAGCTGCGCCTGGATGAGCAGGACCGCGCGGCCATGGCCGCATTGCCCAAGGACCGGCGCGTGGTAAGCCCCGAGTTTGCGCCGGACTGGCAAGCCTAAGACCGGGCGTGCGCCTTAACGGCGATGAGCCTGACTAAAACCGCTTTCTGTGGGAAGCGGCCTTGTGTCGCGATGGGCTGCATAGCAGCCCCAAGATCTCGACCTCATGCAAAATCGCCGGGGCTGCTACGCAGCCCATCGCGACACAAGGCCGCTTCCCACAAAGCCTGCACCAGCGCTCAAAAATGTCGTAAGACAAAACTCCCACGGTGTCAGGTGCTCTCCTACATTGCCCACACGGAATGATGGCACCCTGCGCCAGCATTCAAACCCCTCTACTACGCCCACGACAGCGGAATTTTCCTGCGTATAATCGCGCCTTTTTCTGACGCTGATCGACGCCCCATGAAAAGACTGCTTTACGCCGCCACCCTGTTCCTCACCCTGCTGCCACCCGCCTTCGCCACCCCGCCTGCGACCTTCACCGAAGCCAAGGTTATCGCCAAACAGAAGATCTACCTCGACCAGGCCAGCAGCGCCCAGGGCGACCTGTACTGCGGTTGCAAATGGACCTGGGTGGGCAAGTCCGGCGGGCGTATCGACCCCGGCTCCTGCGGCCTGCAAGCGCGCAAGCAGCAGACCCGCGCCGACCGCACCGAGTGGGAACACATCGTCCCGGCCTGGACCTTCGGCCACCAGCGCCAGTGCTGGCAAAACGGCGGCCGCGAGGCCTGCGTCGATAAAGACCCGGTGTTCCGCGCCATGGAAGCCGACCTGTTCAACCTCTACCCCGCCGTGGGCGAGGTGAATGGTGACCGCAGCAACTTCAACTACGCCATGGTCAGCGGCGTCGCCCCGCAATACGGCCAGTGCCCGACCAAGGTCGATTTCGTGCAGAAATCCGCCGAGCCCCGTGATGCAGTCAAGGGCCTGGTGGCACGCACCACCTTCTATATGTACGACCGCTACCAGCTGAGCATGTCGCGCCAGCAGCAACAGCTGCTGATGGCCTGGAACAAGCAGTACCCGGTCAGCGCCTGGGAGCAGGAGCGCGACCGGCGCATCGCCGCAGTCATGGGCCACCACAACCCGTTCGTTACCGGCGAGCGCAGCTGGACCCCAGGCTACAAACCGACCGGCAGCACCGTCGCCAGCAACAGCGCAGCCAGCAAGCCCGCCCCCACCGCCAGCACCTCCCACGGCGCGGTGCTGGGCAACCGCAACAGCCAGGTCTACCACCTGGCCAGCGGCTGCCCGGGCTATGCCCAGGTAGCACCGAAAAACCAGGTGGCCTTCGCCTCGGAGGCTCAGGCGCAGGCCGCAGGTTATCGCAAGGCCGGCAACTGCAAGTAAGCGCCCGGCGGCCAGGATGAACGAATCTTCATCTTGGCCGCAGCGCCCTGATACCGGGCCCCAAGGCGCCCTCGCCGGCCGCCCCCGACCGTTGCAGCTTGAGCCATGGCCGGGGCTTGCGTAGCATCGCCGGCCCTTGCCAGCTTCGTGGGAGCGGGCTTGCCCCGCGATTGCGTCTTCAAGCGTCAACCCGCAGCCTGGCCGGCGTCGGGTCGTGGGGCGGGCCCGCTGCCACACCTTATCCGCCGAGCCGCCGATGCCCCAACCCATCCCCCTCAAGGACCACGAAACAGAAAAGAGCCTGGTCAACCGCCGGCTGCTGGCCTGCGCCGTGCTGGTGCTGAGCCTGGTGGCGGTGCTGATCGGCCGGCTGTACGTGCTGCAGGTGCTGCAGCATGACCAGCAAAGCGCGGTATCGGAAAACAACCGCGTGCACGTGCTGCCCATCCCCCCCGAACGCGGGTTGATCTACGACCGCAACGGCGTGGTACTGGCTGACAACAAGCCCAGCTTCAACCTGACCATGACCCGCGAACGCGCCGGCGACTCGGCCAAGGTGCTGGACAGCCTTGCGCAGATCCTCAGCCTTTCCGATGACGACCGCCATCAGTTCGACAAGGACCTGCGCCGCGGCCGCAAACCCTTCGAGCCGGTCACCTTGATGGTTGGCCTGAGCGAGGAGCAGATCGCCCTGATTGCGGTGAACCAGTTCCGCCTGCCGGGCTTGGAGGTAGAGCCGCAGTTCATTCGCGAATACCCCCTGGCCGAGCACTTCGCCCACTCGGTGGGTTATGTGGGGCGCATCAACGAGAAGGAAGCCAAGGCTCTCGACAGCACCGAATACCGTGGCACCCAGTCGATCGGCAAGACCGGCATCGAGCGCTTCTACGAAGACCAGTTGCATGGCCACGTGGGTTACGAAGAGGTCGAAACCAACGCCCAGGGCCGGGTGATGCGCGTGCTGCGCCACCACGACCCGGTGCCGGGCAAGGATATCGTGCTGAGCCTGGATGCCCACCTGCAGCAGGCCGCCGAAAAAGCCCTGGGTGACCGGCGCGGCGCCGTGGTGGTGCTGGACCCGGCCAACGGCGACGTGCTGGCGATGGTCAGCAACCCCAGCTTCGACCCCAACCTGTTCGTCAAGGGCATCAGCTTCAAGCAATACGCGGCGCTGCGCGACTCCATCGACCGGCCGCTGTTCAACCGCGTGCTGCGCGGCCTGTACGCGCCGGGCTCGACGGTCAAGCCGGAGGTAGCCATCGCCGGCCTGGACAGCGGTGTGATCACCCCTGCCAACCGGGTGTTCGACCCCGGCTACTACGAGCTGCCCAACTACGACCACAAGTACCGCAACTGGAACCGCACAGGCGACGGCTGGGTGGACATGTACACCGCCATCATGCGTTCCAACGACACCTACTTCTACGACCTGGCGCACAAGCTGGGTATTGACCGGCTGCACGACTACA
The DNA here is from genome assembly GCF_019139835.1 of Pseudomonas xanthosomatis. Taxonomy (NCBI): domain Bacteria; kingdom Pseudomonadati; phylum Pseudomonadota; class Gammaproteobacteria; order Pseudomonadales; family Pseudomonadaceae; genus Pseudomonas; species Pseudomonas xanthosomatis. The sequence goes on from NZ_CP077075.1 coordinate 4,253,793, forward strand.
TGAGCGAGTTCGGCCTGGGGCAGAAGGTGTCGCTGGACATGTTCGAGGAAGCCGCCGGCCTGATGCCGTCGCAGGCCTGGAAGCGCGCCACCCGCCGCCAGGCGTGGTTCCCGGGTGAGACGTTGATCCTTGGCATCGGCCAGGGCTATATGCAGGTGACCCCGCTGCAACTGGCCCAGGCCACCAGCCTGCTGGCGAGCAAGGGCGTCTGGCACCGCCCGCACTTGGCGATGACCATCGGTGGCGACAAGCCAGTGGACCCGAACCCGATGCCGGACATCGTGCTGCACGACAAGCGTGCCTGGGACCAGGTCAGCCAGGGCATGCAGATGGTCATGCACGACCCGCGCGGCATTGCCCGGGCGTCGGCTGCCGGCGCCCAATACCGCATTGCCGGCAAGAGCGGTACGGCGCAGGTGGTGGCGATCAAGCAGGGTGAGCGCTATGACCGCAACAAGACCCTCGAGCGCCACCGTGACAACGCTTTGTTCGTCGGCTTTGCGCCGGCTGACCATCCGGCGCTGGTGGTGGCGGTGATGATCGAGAACGGCGAGGCTGGGGGGCGGGTTGCGGGGCCTGTGGTTCGGGAGGTGATGGATGCTTACCTGCTGGATGAGCAGGGGCATCTGAAGGCGCAATATGCTGGGAATTTGGGGGGGGCGGCTGCGCCGCATGGCTGAGGGGTTCGGGTTCGGGTTCGGGTTCGGGTTCGGGTTCGGGTTCGGGTTCGGGTTCGGGTTCGGGGGTTTAGGGTGATTGCTTTGGGAGATGTATGCGCATTCGTTGACGATATACGCTTTTCGTCACCTTTCCGCCCTTACGGCGGGTAACTTTTTGAAGGATCAAAAAGTCACCAAAAAATCCCTGCTCCCATCATCCGGCCCCCTACGCTGCGCTCCGGGGGTTCCCTCGCTCCGGGCTTGCTCCGGAGGTACGCGCCGACGGGCCGTCCCTGGCCCGATCGGCGCTCGACCGGCATCCATGCCGGTCGCCCTCCTACGCAATCCCTACGCTCGGCCTCCTGAAGTCGCGATTTGTGTTGCCTGAGCTATCGCGCACTTAGAAGCAAGATCAAGAGCCAGATCAAGAGCCAGATCAAGAGCCAGATCAAGAGCCAGATCAAGAGCCAGATCAAGAGCTGGGATGTTGGTTTTATTGTTATTGATGTGATGTTTATTCTGACGCAATCGCGGGGCAAGCCCGCTCCCACGTTAGTTGTGCGCATCAAGTTCTAGCGTGAAAGCGGGCTTGCCCCGCGATTAAATCCTGAGTTCCCACGGTGGCAACTAGCGGTTAGCTGCGCCAGCACAGGCGCCGCCCCTAACTTCGCGACTTCAGGAGGCCGAACGCAGGGATTGGGTAGGGGGGGCGACCGGCATGGATGCCGGTCGAGCGCCGATCGGGCCAGGGACGGCCCGTCGGCGCGTACCCCCGGAGCAAGCCCGGAGTGAGGGAACCCCGGAGCGAAGCGCAGGGGCCGTATGAATGGAGCGTGTACGGGTCACCCACATGGGTTACACAAAAGTTCGCTCACATAGGTGACAACACCTGAAGTGTTACATAACCATCATCGGCATCTCGCTCATCGATCCTGCCGAGAATGATTGGGCCGAAAATAACATCCCACACCCCATCCCCGACTTGCTCCAGCCCAATGGTCTGATGCTTGAGCACGTAACCTACATAGATCCTCAAACCCCGGCGGTTGACGATGCCACTGCGATCAGCTGGCAGGCTCTCGATATGACTGGGGTAAGTCATTTCAGGTAGTTTTTCCGGGAACGGGCGTGGCGAAGGCTGGTAGCAGGACGCTGGTGTTTTCTGCTTCAGTGCTTCGTGGAGCCGCTCGTAATTGTAGTGTTGCCGGAAGCGGTCGAAGTGCCGTTGTTGAGCCTCCCAAGCCACTGCGGGCGGTGACGGAAGCGTACTTTGAGTGTTCGGTGCATACGCTCGTGCCGACCATTTTGCTCCGGTCTGCCAGGCGCAATACGTTCAGGAATGATGCCTAGGCGCAGCCACCAGATGGACAGCTGGGAGAGCCCTGCACGCCCTTTACTGGCAAACGGCACGCCGTTATCGGTCCGGATACGTTCAGGTAGCCCGTTTTCACGAAAGACCTCAGTGAACACAGCCTGTGTCTCCAGAAAGTTCGTATTGGCCATGCTGTGGCACGCGAGCAAGAAGCGACTGGCGTGATCCATGATCGTCAACGGATAGCACCAGACCCCAGCTCCTGTCAGAAACTGGCCTTTGTAGTCCGCAGTGAAGAGCTGATTGGGCGACTCCGCCTTTTCAAGCGGCTTGGGATAGACCGCTACGCGCTGACGCAGGCGCCGCGGCTTGATCAGCTCGGCTTTCTTGAGGATGTTGTAGATCGTTGTCTTGGAGGGAGGCGCCTGGTCAGGAAAACGTTCCTGCAATGCGGCCTGGATCTTCTTGGGCCCAGGCTCCGTCTGGCCCTTGCCGCGTAATTCGATAATGGCCTCGCGAACGGCGACGGGTACAACCCAATCTTGCGTCAGCCGGCGACGGCTACGTTCCTCTAGGCCTGCTGGGCCAGCTTTCTCGAAACGCTCGACCCATTTGTAACCGGTCTTTCGACTGATCTCGTAGGCCTCGCAAAGGGCGCTGAAGCTAGGCGCCCCCTGGAGATAGTCAGCGATGAAAAGCACTTTCATGTCCATAGGTTTCAGCTCTCGCCAAGGCATGGTCAGATCCTCGAAAAACCGACCATGCCAGTTAAAAACTGTTACCTATGTGCGTGAACTGATTTGTAACCCATGTGGGTGAGTCATACCAGCGAGGATTTTTTGGTGACTTTTTGATCCCTCAAAAAGTTACCCGCCGTAAGGGCGGAAAGGTCAATAAGCGTCACTACAAACGGGAGTGTCAGTTTTTTTGTGTGCGGGCCGGTAGCGGCCTGCCGTCAAGCAGGCCCTGATTTTCACCAGGTTGGCCTGATGAATCGATCCCCGTACAAAATCGCGAATTGATTCATCGCACTTTTCCAATCATGCGCCGCTGAGCCCCAGTTCGCCGTGATGTTTCTCAGACCCAGCCAGATCAGCTTGGTGGCTGCTTCATCGTTCGGGAAATGACCCCGGGTCTTGATGATCTTGCGCAGCTGGGCATTGATGCTTTCGATGGCATTGGTGGTGTAAATCACTTTCCGGATGGCCGGCGGGAAGACAAAGAAGGGGATCACTCGATCCCAAGCGCGTCTCCAGGCCGCAACGACCGTTGGATATTGCTTGCCCCAAGGCCCACTTTCAAACTCATCGAGCGCCTGCTCAGCCGCTTCGGCATTGATGGCCTGGTAGATCGGCTTGAGCGCCTTGGCCAGTGCCCGCCGCTTGTCCCAGGCTGCAAAGTCCAGGCTGTTGCGGATCAGGTGGACGATGCACGTCTGTAGCGTCGTCTCTGGAAACACTGCGCTGAGGGCCTCTGGCATGCCTTTAAGACCATCGGTCACGGCAATAAGGACATCGTCGACACCTCGCGTCTTGAGGTCGTTGAACACCTTCATCCAGAACTTCGCACCCTCGGTGTTCTCAATCCAGATGCCCAAGATATCGCGCGTCCCGTCCGGCAGAACGCCCAGCGCCAGGTAAATGGCCTTGTTGCGCACCAGGCCTTCCTCACGGATCTTCACCCGCAATGCATCAAAGAAAATGACCGGGTACATAGGCTCAAGCGGCCGCTGCTGCCACGCGCCGATTTCTTCCATGACCTCGGCGGTCACAGAGCTGATGAAATCGGGTGAAACATCCGTCCCGTACTGCTCGGACAAAAAGGCGCGGATCTCTGACCGTCATCCCACGTGCATACATGGCGATGATCTTGTCATCGAAACCGGTGTAACGCCGCTCATGCTTGGGAATCAGAATGGGCGCAAAACTGCCGTCTCGGTCACGGGGATATCCAGCCGCAATGGGCCGTCCCCGGTTAAAACAGTCTTGCCACTCTTGCCGTTACGTTGATTGGTTTCATCCTCTGGGCGCTGCGCGCCCGGCGGATAACCCAGGTGATGGCCCAGCTCGGCACTCAGGGCGCGTTCGATCAGGGCCTTCTTGAACGCCGCAGAGGCATCCTCGATAGCTTCGGCAGTCATCAGGCCCTCACCGAACTGCTCTAGCAGCTCTTTGGGGATTTGGGGCAGGTCACGCAGGGGTTTCTTTTTGGTTGGCATACATGCACCTCTTACTCATGTTATGCCCGAACACAAAATTTCTGACACCCTCCTACAAACAATGAATGCGCATACAAATTTCAATACCAACCAAACCAACCAAACCAATTAAACCAATCAAACCAATTAAACCAATTAAACCAATTAAACCAATTAAACCAATTAAACCAATTAAACCAAAGACAACCCCCCACTCCAATATACCCACCCCACACAGCCCCCATCACCGCCCAGCAATCGCCCACAGGTAAATACGCACCCCAACCACTTAGCAGGTAGAATGCCCAACCCGTACACCGCCGCACCCGGAGCCCACCCCGAGATGTTCATCCTCCGCCGCCTCGACGGCGTTCCGCCAGAATCCTTCCAGAGCCAGATCCGCCAGTTGGTGATCGACCATGTCGGCCAGCTCAGCAGCGTCGCCATCACCCAGGACAACCCGCTCTACCCGCTGTACCAGTACGGCGTGGGGCTTGAGGTACACCAATACCTGATGGCCCTGGACGGTACCCGCGGCCTGGCCGTGCAAGTGACCCTCGCACTGGACGCCGACGCCCCGGACCAACTGCTGGGCTTCGCCTTGGCACTTCCGGCACAGGACGCCCCCCAGGCGTGCGCCCTTGCCTACCTCGCCGTAAGCGCCAGCCATCGCCGCCAAGGCATCGCCCTGGGCCTGCTGGATGACCTGCGCGCACGCTTTGCCTGCGTCGAACTGAGTACCTTCGCCAACCAGGTACCCTGGTTCGAGGCCATGGGCCTGCAGGTGGTCGCCAGCGCCGGGCCGCAAGTGCTGATGAGCAGCACCGGACGCGCCAGCGGCGCGTTGATCGGGCGGTTGGACATTGCCCCGATCTACCAGACCGTCGAAGTGATGCAGATCCACGCCTACCTGCTCAAGCAGCATGGTGATGAGGCAATGATGGAGGCCGAACAATTGCGCGACGAACGGCTGGATGGGCTGGCGCTGGAGGCCAAGGACTGCGTCAGCCAGCGGCTGCTGCGCCATTGAATCAACGCGCTGGCAAGCCCGCAGCAATCACCAGCAAACCTGCAAACCATCTGTAGGAGCCGGCTTGCCGGCGATAAGGCCGCCACAGCCAGCACAACGCAGTAGCTCCCGCCGCTCAACCAGCTTCGAGGCCCCTGACCACCCGACATCAGGCATAATGTGGCCCTTTTTCACCCCGCAGCACAGGTACCTGCCCCATGAAAGCCCAAGCCCGCCACATCCTGGTCAAGACCGCTGAAGAAGCCGAAAAGCTCAAGCAGCGCATCGCCAATGGCGAAGCCTTCGACGTGCTGGCCAAGAAGTTCTCCACCTGCCCGTCGGGCAAGCGCGGCGGCGATTTGGGCGAAGTGCGCCCCGGCCAGATGGTGGGCGCCATCGACCAGGTGATCTTCAAGAAGCCACTGCGGGTGGTACACGGGCCGATCAAGAGCAAGTTCGGCTACCACCTGGTGCAAACCTTCTACCGCGACTGAGGCTCAGCGCCGCGCCGCCAGCAAACCCAAGCCTGCGCAGCCAAGCATTGAGGCGCTGACCCGGTTGAATACCCGCCGCGGCCCGGGCTGTTCGAACCAGCGCTGCAGATAGGCACCGAGCCCGGCGTAGATGGCAATGGCAGCCCACTCCAATAGCAGGAACAGCCCCCCCAGTTGCAGGAACTGCTCACCCACCGGGGTGCTGCCGCCCACGCTGACGAACTGCGGCAGGAAGGCAGTGAAGATCAAGATGGCCTTGGGGTTGCCCGCCGCCACCCAGAACTCCTGGCGCGCCAGCTTCCAGGTGCCACGCGGCTGCTCACCCGCGAACTGCGCGTCCCTCACCGGCGCCCGCCACAGCTGCCAGGCGATGTAGAACAGGTAACCGGCCCCCAGCACCTTGATGGCCAGAAACAGGTATTCACTGGTGTGCAGCACCACCGCCAGGCCCATCGCCGCCAGGGCAATCATGCCGCTGAAGGCCAGCAGCCGCCCGCCGCCCGCCACACAGGCGGTGCGCAGGCCATAGCGGCTGGCATTGTGCAGGGACAACAGGTTGTTCGGCCCCGGGGCCATGTTCAGGGCAAAGCAGGCGGGGATAAACAGCAGCAGGCTCGACAGGTCCATTATTCTTCTCCTCCACAGGCCGGGCAGCGTCGCGCCCGGCTGGCCCTGGCGTCAAGCACAGTGGCGCGGCAATTGGCCAGAACAGTAGACTGCCCGCTGCCACTGCACTTCAGGCCATTCGCCATGCCCACTGCCCGCCGCGAAATCTGGCACGACCCGGCCCTGCCCCACGTAGAGAGCCGGCGCGCCTGCCACAGCCGCGCCTGCTACAAGGCCCACAGCCACCCGACCTTCTCCATCGGCGCGGTGGATGCCGGGTTCAGCCGCTTTACCGGGGCCGGCATGGGTGAGACCCGCCTGACCCCGGGCACCCTGGTGCTGGTGCCGGCGCAGCGCGTGCATGCCTGCAACCCCGAGCCCGGGCAGGCCTGGAGCTACCAGATGCTGCACCTGGATGCCGAGTGGCTGCAGCGCCTGCGCCTGGAGTCAGGGCTCGAAGCCGGCGCACCTGGCGCGCCGGCCCGGGTCAGCCGTTCGCCGCGCTTGTACCGGCAGTTTTGCGCGCTGAACGAGCTGCTGTTTTCATCCGCCGCACCACTGGAGAAGGACGCAGCGCTGGTGGCGTTCATCGGCGAGCATGATTTTTCGGCGCATCGGTGCCTGGCCGAAGCGCCGGCCCTGGCGCCCTCGATGCTGGCCGAACTGCTGGAGCGCCTGCAGCACCAGGACCTGGCCGCAGTCAGGCTGGACGGGCTGGCGGCACAGGCGGGGCTGGGCCGTTATGCGCTGATCCGCGCCTTTGCCAGCGCCACCGGCATGACGCCCCACGCGTATTTGCTCAATGCACGGGTGAACCAGGCCCGCGAGCTGCTGCGCCAGGGGTTGCAGCTGGCGGATGTGGCCTATCGCCTGGGCTTTGCCGACCAGGCGCATTTTCAGCGGGTGTTCAAGGCGCATGCCGGGGTGACGCCCGGGGTTTACCGCCAGTACCCCAACCGCAAAGCGATGAGTTGACCCGCAAACACCGGCGCACCCGGTGCCTGGCACCGGCTGCGCCGGTGTTCGCGGGCAAGCCCGCTCCCACAGGGATCGCACAACCCTCGGACCTGCGCTGTACCTGTAGGAGCCGGCTTGCCGGCGATGGGGCCGGCACAGGCTGTTACCGGGCAGCAACCCCTTCCAGCGCCGCCTTCAGCTCTGGCGCATCGGCAAATTCGCGCTGCACCACCAGCACACCGTGGTCCAGCGCCAGCCACAGCACCTGGCCCTCGGCCCCGGCATAACGGCTGGCCACTCGCCCTTCCCGGTCCAGCAGCACCCGATAGCTGTAGTCACGCATCGCCGGGATGGCGAACAGCTTGCTGATCAACGCCGGCATGCGCTGGATATCCGCCACGAACACCGCACCACGGGCCTCAAGGTACCCCTTGGGCTGCCCGGCCAGGGCCGCCTTGACCAGCTTGGCGCCGTCCATGTCGCGGGCCACCAGCAAGATGCGGGTGTCGCCGCCCAGGCTGTAGGGCTGGTCGTACTGGTCGAGCAAGGTCCAGGGCGCCAGGCGCTCGCCCGGCTCCACGGCATGGGCCAGCACAGGCAGCAGGCTGAACAACAGTACGGCGAGGTATTTCATGGCAGGTGCTCCAGGCAGCAAAAGGCCGCCAGCATAGCCCAATGCCACCCGGTGTTGTCTTTCCCGGCGCCGCCTTGCACACTCATCGCGCCAGCCAGGAAGCGGAGTCCGCAGTGCCCACACCACGCCAGTTCAGCAAGAAGACCAGCACCAGCAACATGCTGCGCCTGAAGAACAACGACGGCAGCGCCCAGCGCCCGTACCGGGTCGACTTCGTGCTGCTGGAGCATTTCTCCATGGCCAGCTTCACCGTGGCCATGGACGTGCTGGTCACCGCCAACCTGCTGCGCGCCGACAGTTTCGCCTTCACCCCGCTGTCGCTGGGTGGCGACCGGGTGCTCAGCGATCTGGGCCTGGAACTGGTGGCCACGCCCCTCGACCTGCACACCCTGCACGACCTCGACCTGCTGGTGATTTGCGGCGGCCTGCGCACCCCGCTCAAGTACCCTGGCCTGGACCGCCTGCTGGCCGACTGCGCCGGCCACGGCATGACCTTGGGCGGGCTATGGAACGGCGCCTGGTTCCTCGGCCGCGCCGGAGTGCTCGATGACTACGGCTGCAGTGTGCACCCCGAACAACGCGCAAGCCTGGCCGAAACCAGCCCGCAAACGCGCATCACCCCGGCCAGCTTCACCCTCGACCGCGACCGCCTCACCGCCGCCAGCCCCAATGGCGCCATGGAACTGATGCTCGGCCTGGTGCGCCGCCTGCACGGCGATGGCCTGGCCGAAGGGGTCGAGGAAATCCTGTCGTTCTCTGGCGCACGTTATCGCCAGGTCGGCCCGGGGGCGAAAAAGTCCATGAGCCTGCACCTGCGTACCATCGTCGAGCTGATGGAAAACAACCTCGAAGAAACCCTCAGCCTCGACCAGCTAGCGTCCTACTCCGGCCGTTCGCGGCGCCAGATCGACCGCCTGTTCCAGGCCCAGCTGGGCACCTCGCCGCGGCGCTACTACATGGAGCTGCGCATCACCAAAAGCCGGCGCCTGCTGCAGTATTCGGACCTGTCGGTGATGGAAGTGGCGGTGGCCTGCGGCTTCGTTTCGGTATCGCATTTCAGCAAATGCTACGCCGCCTACTTCGGCTACCCCCCATCGCGCGAACAGCGCCTGGGCGAGTAAGGGCTCAGCGCAGCTGCGCCAGCTCCAGCAGCAAAATTTGCAACCCCACCGGCCACGCCGACTGCGCTGCCACGCCGGCTCTCATAGAACAAACTGCAACTCATTGATTTAACACGGTCTCTGTGGGCAGCGGTGCATCTGCGAGACCAGTTCTCTGCGCGACAGCGCAGCCCGAAAGGGCTGGGTGATCTCCTACAGGGAGCAGCGGTGCTCTTATTGCGCGCCAACACTGTGCGCCGCGCACCATCACAGACCACCGGCAACACCGCCGGCACCTGCAAACCCAAGCCACTCAACGCCGCCAGCCACCTGGCACCCTCCTTGCTACCACTCATCCCTTAACCTTTTGCCAGCCTTAGCTTTTTTAAGGTTCATGAGCACAAATTTACTAATTTCCCGTTCCCTGCCCGGCCCCCATCATCGCTCCAACAAGAACGCGTCGCCCCTTGCCGGCACGCCCCCGGGCAGCTGCGGTTGCCCCTCCTTGCCTTGGAGTCAGTCATGACCAGTGCAGCCAATTCGGCACCCCTCATCGAGAAACACACGATCGGCTATGTGCCGCCGCAAGACCGCCATGGAAAGGTAAGGGATCTGTTCACACTGTGGTTCGGCGGCAACATCGCGCCGTTGCCCATCGTCACCGGCGCGCTCGGCGTGCAGCTGTTCCACCTGAACCTGGTCTGGGGGATCGTCGCCATTCTGGTCGGCCACCTGCTCGGCGGCGTGCTGATGGCGCTGCACTCGGCCCAAGGCCCGCAGATGGGCATCCCGCAGATGATCCAGAGCCGCGCCCAGTTCGGCTCGCTCGGCGCGTTGCTGGTGGTGGTGATCGCCGGCGTGATGTACATCGGCTTCTTCGCCTCCAACATCGTGCTGGCCGGCAAGTCGCTGCACGGGGTGGTCGACAGCGTGCCGGTGCCGGTGGGTATCGTCATCGGTGCGCTGGGCTCGGGCATCATCGGCATTATCGGCTACCGCTTCATCCACGTGCTCAACCGCATCGGCACCTGGGTGCTGGGCATCGGCATCGTGGTCGGCTTTGGCTACATCTTCAGCCATGTGCAAAGCGACGACTTCCTCACCCGCGGCGGCTTCAACCTGGCCGGCTGGCTGGCCACCGTGTCGCTGGCGGCGCTGTGGCAGATCGCCTTCGCCCCCTACGTATCGGACTACTCGCGCTACCTGCCGGCCGACGTCAAGGTCAGCTCGACCTTCTGGACCACCTACCTGGGCTCGGCCCTGGGTTCGAGCCTGTCGTTCATCTTCGGCGCGGTGGCAGTGCTGGCCATCCCGGCGGGCATGGACACCATGGATGCGGTGAAGCTCGCCACCGGCACCCTCGGCCCGCTGATGCTGGTGCTGTTCCTGCTCAGCGTGATCAGCCACAACGCCCTCAACCTGTATGGCGCGGTGCTGTCGATCATCACGCTGATCCAGACCTTCGCCTACCGCTGGATCCCCACCGCGCGCAGCCGCGCCGTACTGTCGCTGGTGGTGCTGGCGGCCTGCTGCGTGGTGGCGGTGTTCGCCTCGGCAGACTTCATCGGCCACTTCGTCGACATGGTGCTGGTACTGTTGGTGGTGCTGGTGCCGTGGACCGCGATCAACCTGATCGACTTCTACGCCATTCACAAGGGCGACTACGACATCCAGTCGATCTTCAAGGTCGATGGCGGCATCTACGGGCGCTACAACCCGCAGGCGCTGCTGGCCTACGCGGTGGGCATCGTGGTGCAGGTGCCGTTCATGAACACCCCGCTGTACGTGGGCCCGGTGTCCGAGTACATCAACGGTGCGGACCTTTCGTGGCTGGTGGGCCTGGCGGTGACCTCGCCGCTGTACTGGTGGCTGGCCAGCCGTGACAGCGCCTACCGCCGCCGGCAGACCAGCGCCAAACTGGCCGCGGCGGCCTGACCGAACGCCCATCGCGGGGCAAGCCCGCTCCCACGTAAAACGGCGTGGGAGCGGGCTTGCCCCGCGATGGTATTTACCCCCTTACAGCACCGCCAGCCGTTCGCGCAGAAACTCCACGAACACCTGCACCGGCCGGGCCACCTGGCGGTGCTGCGGATACACCGCCGACAGCTGCAGCGCAGGCGGTGCCCAACCCTCCAGCACCTGCACCAGCCGCCCCTCGGCCAGCGCCTGGCCGACGATGAAGGTCGGCAGGTAGGTCACCCCCATCCCCGCCACCGCCGCATCGCGCAGCATCTCGCCATTGTTGGCGCGCATGCGCCCGCTCACGGCAATGCTGCGCGCCTTGCCCTGCGCGCTGAACTGCCACTGCACCTGGCGCGCATGCCCGTAGGGCAGGCAATCGTGCCCGGCCAACTGCTCCGGCGTTTGCGGCGTGCCGCGCAGCGCCAGGTACGCCGGGCTGGCGCAATACACCCGCTCCACCGCAGCGATGCGTCGGGCGATCAGGCTGGAGTCTTCCAGGGTGCCGATGCGCAGCGCCAGGTCGTAACCCTCGCCGATCAGGTCGACGGCGCGGTCGCTCAGGTCTACCTCCACATCCACGCCGGGGTGCAAGCGCAAGAACTCGGTGAGCAGGCAACCCAGGTGGGCGATGGCGAACGATAGCGGCGCGCTCAGGCGCAAGGTGCCGCGCAGCGCTTGCGTTTGCCCGCTGATGTCCTGCTCCAGCAACTGCACCTCGTCGAGCAGGCGCAGGGCGTTCTGATAGTAACGCTCACCCAGCGGCGTGGCGTCCAGGCGCCGGGTCGAGCGGTTGAGCAGGCGCACGCCAAGGCGCTCTTCCAACTGCATCAGCCGGCGGCTGACGAACTGTTTGGACAGCCCCAGGCGCTCGGCCGCAGCGGTGAAACTGCCGGCCTCCATAACCTGGGCAAAAATTCGCATGTCTTCGTACGGGTTCATTGTCACGCTCTGATTGACAGTCAAACGCTTTATAGCCGCTTTTTCCGCCCATGGCATCTGCTTAATCTGCACACAAGTCGCAGCGATGGCCCCAAGGCCAGGCAAGACGCCCAGTACACACACTCAAATTGAAAAGGATTCGCCATGAACATTGTCCGCAAAACCCTCGCCACCAGCCTTCTCGCCCTTTCGGTCAGCAGCGCCTTCGCCGCCGGCAGCCCAGGTGTGGAACAACACACCCAGGCCTTCCTCGACGCCCTCGCCCAAGGTGGCGGCAAGCCGCTCGAGCAGCTCAGCCCGAAAGACGCCCGTGCGGTACTGACCGGCGCCCAGGCTTCGGTGAAGGTCGACCTGTCGGGTATCGAGGTCAGCGAGCGCAGCATCCAGGCCGACGGCCAGCCGCTGAAGCTGACCATCGTGCGCCCGGCCAAGGTCAAGGGTGATTTGCCGGTGTTCATGTTCTTCCACGGCGGCGGTTGGGTGCTGGGCGACTACCCTACCCACCAGCGCCTGATCCGCGACCTGGTGGTCGGCTCTGGTGCAGTGGCGGTGTACGTCGATTACACACCGTCCCCCGAGGCCCACTACCCCACCGCCATCAACCAGGCTTACGCCGCCACCCGCTGGGTTGCCGAGCACGGCAAGCAGATCGGCGTGGACAGCAGCCGCCTGGCGGTGGCCGGCAACAGCGTCGGCGGCAACATGGCGGCGGTGGTCGCGCTGAAGGCGAAAGAAGCCGGCACGCCGAAACTGCGCTTCCAGCTGCTGCTGTGGCCGGTGACCGATGCCAGCTTCGAGACCGCTTCGTACAAACAGTTCGCCGAGGGCCACTTCCTGACCACCGGCATGATGAAATGGTTCTGGGACAGCTACACCACCGACGCCGGCCAGCGTGCGCAAATCTACGCCTCGCCGCTGCGCGCCACCCCTGAGCAGCTCAAGGGCCTGCCGCCTGCGCTGGTGCAAACGGCCGAGTTCGATGTACTGCGTGACGAAGGCGAAGCCTATGCCCGCCACCTGAATGCAGCCGGTGTGACGGTGACCGCAGTGCGCTACAACGGCATGATCCACGATTACGGGCTGCTCAACCCGCTGAGCCAGGTGCCGGCGGTACAGGCCGCGATGCGCCAGGCGGCTGGGGAGTTGAAGGTGCACCTGCAGTAACCGCGTGATACCGCCACAAGGCCGCTCCTGCCAAAGAGCGGCCTTGTGGCGTGCCCGCAACTCAAATCGCCTGCTCGCCCAACAGCTCCGTCAGCACATCGGCCAATGCCTTCACCATTACGTCTGCCGTTGGCCGGCAGACGATGACGATCTCGTAGCTGTCCACCCCCGGTAGCCCTTCGGCGGCGCCCAACACGCGGTGTTCGGCGGTTGCCGCCCGCGGCGGCAGCAGGCTGATGCCCATGCCGTCGGCCACCGCGGCCTGGATGCCGCTCAGGCTCGAGCTGGTGAAGCTGATGCGCCAGCGCCGGCCCATGCCTTCGATGGCGTTGATCATGTCGTCGCGGTACAGGCCGCGCGGGGGGAAGGTCACCAGCGGGATAGGGTCGAGCTCGAAGGACGGCATGCGCGCGCTGTCGATCCACTGCAGGCGCTCGGGCCAGCAGGCCACGCCTTCGCGGCTGTTGCGCCGCTGCTTGAGCAGCACCAGGTCGAGCTCGCCATTGTCGTAGGCCTGGCTGAGGTCGCGGCACAGGCCGCTGGTGACTTCCAGTTTGACCTGCGGGTGGCAGCGGCTGAACGCCGACAGCGCGTTGGTGGTACGCCCGCCGACGAAGTCTTCGGGCACGCCCAGGCGCACGGTCACCCCAACCATGGCGCCGGCCAGGGCTTCGAGCATCTGGTCGTTCAGCGCCAGCATGTGGCGGGCGTAGCCGAGCAGGGTCTGGCCGGCGTCGGTGGGCAGCACGTCGCGGTTGCCGCGCACCAGCAGGCGGTGGCCGACCATCTCTTCGAGGCGGCGCACCTTCTGGCTGATGGTCGATTGGGTGGAATGCAGCCGCGCGGCGGCGGTAGTGAAGCTGCCGCAATCGGCCACCACCACGATGGCGCGCAGCAGGTCGAGGTCGAACAGGGCTCTATTCGATTTAACGCTGATGGACATCTTGAAATTCAACTTCTGAATGGCAGGCCTGACTTCTATCACGGCCCCCTGCCCCGGGCAACCATTCACAAATCGACTCAAAGTCATGCGGATACTTCACTTCCGCTGCCGGTAACGCTTGCCTAGGATGGCCCCTCGCCCCCCAGGAACCGTCGCCATGCGTACGATGATCGCCGCCCTGCTGCTGGCCCTGCTGAGCCTGCCCACCCTTGCCAAGGAGCGCCCCATGGACACCCGCCTGCTCGAAGCCGCCCAGCGCGGCGATGCCCAAACCATTGGTGAACTGCTGGCCCAGGGCGCCCCGGTCGATGCTCGCAATGGCGACGGCCAGACCGCACTGCTGGTGGCCACCCACGCCAACCAGGTGGCGGCGGCCGATGCGTTGATCGCGGCCGGGGCCGACGTCAATGCCAAGGACAACATTCAGGACAGCCCCTACCTGTACGCCGGCGCCCGCGGGCTGAACGAAATCCTGCGCCTGACCCTGGCCCACGGCGCCGACCTCAACAGCACCAACCGCTACGGCGGCACGGCGCTGATCCCGGCGGCCGAGCGCGGGCATGTAGAAACCGTGCAGTTGCTGATCGATGCCGGGGTGCAGGTGAACCACCTCAACCGCCTGCATTGGACCGCACTGCTGGAGGCGGTGATTCTGGGTGATGGCGGGCCGCGCCATGTGGAGATCGTGCGTCGCCTGCTGGCGGCCGGGGCGGACCGGGCGATTGCCGACAAGGACGGCGTGACCGCGCTGGAGCATGCGCGCCAGCGCGGGTATGGGGAGATGGTCGAAGTGCTGGAGCAATAGCACAGCATCACGTGCGGTATCGGTGGGAAGCGGCCTTGTGTCGCGATGGGCTGCGAAGCGGCCCCAGGATCTCGAGCACATGCAAGATTGCCGGGGCTGCTACGCAGCCCATCGCGACACCAGGCCGCTTCCCACAGGCTCCAGGCATGTCGATGTGCTACCTACAGCCCAACCTACGCCACCTCCTCGAACGGCAACCCCACATAATTCTCGGCAATGTTCAGCAACCCCGCCTCCGCCCCCAGGTAATACTCGCGGTCCGCGGCCTGCATCTTGCGGTCCCAGTCGTCCTGGTGCTCGCCAAAATCATGCAGCAGCTGGGTCATGAACCAGCTGAAACGCTCACCCTTCCACACCCGGCGCAGGGCCATGGGTGAATACTGCGCCAGCAGGTCGGTGCGCCCTTCGCGGTACACCTTCAGCAAAATGCGATACAGGTAGTTGACGTCCGACGCCGCCAGGTTGAGCCCCTTGACCCCGGTGGGCGGGACGATGTGCGCGGCATCCCCCACCAGGAACAGCCGGCCATGCTGCATGGGCTCGACCACATGGCTGCGCAGTGGCGCGATGCTTTTTTCCAGCGCAGGGCCGGTGACCAGGCGCTCGGCCACATCCGCCGGCAGGCGCGTCTTCAGCTCGCCCCAAAAGCGCGCATCCGGCCAGTCCTCCACCCGCTCTTCAAGCGGCACCTGCAGGTAGTAGTGGCTTCGGGTTTGCGAGCGCTGGCTGCACAGCACGAAGCCGCGCTCATGGTGGGCATAGATTAGCTCGTGGTTCACCAGCGGCTGTTGCTGGAGGCGCGGCGCAGCCTTGTTTACACACGCATGAGCATCGGGCAGTTGTCCGACAGCCTGGGGTTCAGCGACCCGACGTACTTTGCGCGGTTCTTCAAACGGCTCAGCGGGCAGACGCCGAATGGCTACCGGCGGTTGCAGGCCCTGTAGGTTACGCGGTCGATGTAGGAGCGGCCTTGTGTCGCGAAAGGGCCGCAAAGCGGCCTCGGCGATTGTGCATGATGCCGAGATCCTGGGGCCGCTGCGCAGCCCTTTCGCGGCACAAGGCCGCTCCTACAGGGATCACATGGACTTCAGGCCGCCGCTATACCTGTAGCCGGCTTGCCGGCGATAGGGCCCGCGAGACAAACATCATTGCCTGTCCGGGCCTCATCGCCGGCAAGCCGGCTCCTACAGGGGACCGCGTGGCCTAGTGCTTCAGGCCCAACTCGGCATCGTCCATCAACGCCTTGGCCAAGGCGCTGAGGTAGTGCGCGGCCCAGACCATCTTCGGGTCTTCATCCATTACCCCCACCAGGGTCAGGTGGCTGACATAGCCCATCAGTTCCGAGGCCTGTTCGCGGGCGTGGTTGCAGGGGATGCCGGGTTCGATGCGAAACAGCGGCTGGGGGTTGTTTTCACCCTGGCTGAAGCGGGTCTTGCCGGGGGTGGTGCGGGGTGTGTCCGTGGTCATTTGCCTGTCTCCCTGGAGTTTCTGATGGCCCCATCGTTTGCCGGCAATGGGGCCGACTTGCCTATGCAGCCATCAATGCACCGTCTGCGGCGCCTCGGATACTTGCTGCACTTGCGCCAGCAGCGTCTCCAACAAGGTGCGCACGCTTTCCAGCTCGTGCATCGCCGCCAGCAACAGGAACGAGCCCGGTGAGCGGGTGCTGAGCAACAGCGATTGATGGGTGACGGCCAGGGCACAGTTCACGTGCTCGGTGGTTTGCACCAGGGTGTCTTCGAACAGGTGGGGATGGGGTGGATCGGGGACAATCTTCAGCATGCTCGTACTCCAACGTGGTTGAGGAGAGCTACCGCTTACTTGCTGTCAAACAAGCGGGAGGCAGCTGTACGCGGGTTGACAGACCGAGACGTTGGCACTCGGCGCACACGGGGTGCCCACACGTACAGCCACCATGATGGGCCTGCACACGAGGCAACGTAGACGGTCTGTCAAAACCGGCCGCTGAATTTGCAGCGGCTGGCCGAGACTAGTGACCGACGCGGGCTCGGGCAATGGCAAAACGGGTGGAAAAGCTTGTTTGGGAAACGTCCTACAGGGAATAGGGAAAGTCTGATGAATTGGGTTTGGCGGGAGGCTCTGAAAATTCTTGGATGGGACCGCGTGAGGGCTTGCAGGTGCCCGCCACAAACCTTGCAGCGCCTATCAGATCGAGCGCCGCCCGCGCGGCGCTTCGCGGTGGTTCGGCACCCCGACAAGCCCGCTCCCACAGTTTGTTTCGGGCCAGTCTCTCCTGTGCCGGTACCGGGTCCGCCTTGTTTGCATGGCGCGATTTCAGCGTGGGCATCGCAGCCGCCTCACATGGCTCAAGACATGCCCCAAGGCGGACAGCGGTACTTTCACAGGAGTAATTGGCCCGAAACAAACTGTGGGAGCGGGCTTGTCGGGGTGCCGAACCACCGCGAAGCGCCGCGCGGGCGGCGCTCGATCTCATAGGCGCTGCAAACCTCTCGGCGAGCACCTGTAAGCCCTGATGCAGAGATTGTGGCGAACACCTCAAAGCCCTGAAACAGCGGTCATGGCGAGCACCTGACACAACCCCACCCAATCAAAGCCCCCTCACCCCGCCACCCGCGGCATCAACTCATAAGGATGCTTCCACCCCGGCACCGCCATGATCCGCGCCTTCCAAGCCTCGATATGCTTGAACTCAGCCAGATCAATCCCGGTATCCTCCGGCATGAACACATACCCCGCCAACGACAGGTCAGCAATGGTCAACCGCCCACCGACCATGAACGGCGTCTTGGCCAGGTGCGCATCGACAATGCGGTAAGCCGCCGTCGCCCGCTCGCGCAAAAACTGAACGACCGGGGTCTCGCCAGAATTCTTCAGGCAAAAGATAAACCGCAGCGCCGCGTAGTAAGCGGTGAACTTGTGGTTATCGAACAGCATCCAGCGCCAGATCTCGCGCCTTTCGGCCTCGTCCTGCGGGCCAAACTGCCCGGTGCGTTCGGCCAGGTACTCAAGAATCAGCGCCGACTGGGTCAGGCGCTGCTCGCCGTGCTCCAGCACCGGCACCTCACCCTGCTCGTTGACCTCGTCGCGCCATTGCTGATCACGGGTCTGGCCGTTGAAAAAGTCGACGAACACCGCCTGCCAGGGCTGGCCGGTAAGTTCGAGCATCAGTGCCGCTTTGTAGGCGTTGCCGGATTCGGCGAAGCAGTGGAGCTTGTAGTCGGGCATGGATCTTCAGCTTCCTTTGAAGGATCGTTGGGGGACACAAAGCATCGCGGGGCAAGCCCGCTCCCACCGATAGCGTGGGAGCGGGCTTGCCCCGCGATGACTCTAGCGCCTGTCGCCAGGCGTACTCAACTCACTTCACGCAATCTGGAACCCATGGGCCAACGGGTCACGATCATCGACCACGATGGTGTTGTACCCGATCACCCTTGCCCACCCCGCCACACTCGGCCGCACCGCATCGAACTCGCCCACCCGGGCCACCTCCTCGGCCCGGCAGTTGAAGGTGGTGCCGGTGATGCTCTCGTGTACAAAGATCTCGCCCACCTTGAGCCGCCCGCGCGCTACCAACTGCGCCACCCTCGCCGACGAGCCGGTGCCGCACGGCGAGCGGTCGATGGCCTTGTCGCCGGGGGCCGTGGGCTTGTCGCACCAGGTGGCTCATGCGCACCAGGTCGTCGGCTTTCAGGCCATCGAGCCCGGCGTAGCTCTGCTGCGGCTCGACGATGATGTAGTAGTTGCCGCCGTAGCCAATACAGTCTTGGTGTGGGTCATCTTGGCGCTCCTTGCCCGTTGCACGATGTATAGGCGCCGCTGCCGCTGTACCTGGCGTGACGGCTGCCTAGCCCGCCAGCAGTTGCTCGAGCTGCTTACAGGCTGAGGTTCAGCGCCTGGCGTACAGGCTCGCCGCGCACATCATCAGAGGCGCTGACCAGGGCGAAGTTGTAGTCGCCATGCGACCAGTAACGCGCCTCCAGCTGGCCGTCGGTGCGCTGGCCGGTGGGCATGCGCTCGAAGCGCTCGCCGGGCGAGCGCAGGAACAGGCTGATGCGCTGCCCCTTGGCGTCCTCGAATACCAGCAAGGCCGCCGGCCCCGCCTCGTTGCTGAGCAGCCGCGCACCCACCGGTTGCAGGCCGTAGCCGGTCAGGTCGGGTAGCCGGCCGACGCGGTTGAAGTGGTGGCCCAGCCAGGCCTGCAGGCGGGCCGGGTCGCTGGCCTGGATATCCAGCGCGGTGGTATCGGCGAACAAGCGGTGCGCCTGCACCGCATCGGCCATGGGCTTCTCGATGGCGGCCAGGGTCGCCTCGCGCGCCTGCCAGCCCCCCAGCCCACCGACGCCCACGGCCAGCAGCAGCACCGCTGCCGTGGCCAACTGGCGTTGCCGGCGCTGGCGCAGGCGGCGGCGCAGCGGGGCCAGGTCCAGGGCGGGGTCACTGGGTTGCTCGGCAAAGCCGGCCAGGGCAGTGCGCAGGCGCCGCGCATCGTTGCGCCAGGCTTCCAGGCGCTGCGCCTCATGCGGATTGGCGGCAAGCCAGGCTTCGACCTCGGCCCGGCGCGCCGGCTCCAGGCGCTCGTCGACGAAGGCGTGCAGCTCGTGTTCGGTGGGGATCAGGCGTGTCATTTGAGTCTCCGCAGGGTGGCGGGCGCGGGGTTGCCGTCGGTCAGTTCGCGCAGGGCGGCGCGGGCGCGCGACAGGCGCGACATCACGGTACCGATAGGAATGCCCAGGGCCTGCGCGGCTTCCTTGTAGCTCAGGCCCTCGACGCTGACCAGCAACAGCAACGCACGCTGTTCGTCCGACAGTTTGGCGAAGGCCTGCAGGTCGGCCTGGGCCAGGACGATGCTTTCGGTGTCGCCGCCCAGCGGCTCCTCGGCCTGGCTGCGGCCGAACCAGTTCAGCCAGCGCGCGTGCAAACGCTCGCGGCGTTTGCCGTCCAGGTACAGCCGGTAAAGGATGGTGAACAGCCAGGCGCGCAGGCTTTGCTGGGTGCGCTGCTGGCTCAAGCGGCTCAGCGCGCGCTCGGCGGTGGCCTGCACCAGGTCGTCGGCGCTGGTGGCGTCGCGGCACAGCCACAAGGCGAAACGGCGCAGCCGCTGCAGCAGCTCGCGCCAGTGTTGGTCGTCCAGATCATGCATGTTCGGGCCCCGGTGGGCGGTCAGTGTAAACAGCAGACGGCGCTGGGGGGATTTTATTCCATGCAGCCGCAGCAATAGCCCGCTCCCACGCAACCCGATCCCGCAATGCCTTTGCACAATGCCGGGAATAAACCCGGCGTTGCTGCGTCGTACCGGTTCATTCCCACTACAACGGACTGCCTGATGACCACTCCCCTGAACGGCCCCGCCAAGGCCCTGCGCCTGGCCGCCATCGGCGCCACGCTGGTGGCGCTGGGTGCGGGCTTTGCCTATGCCGCCGGCTGGGTCGGCCCGGCCAAGCTCACCCCGCAGCGCATCATCGACACCTTCGAAGCCCAGGCCGGGCACCACCCCGGCTACCGCAAGAACCACGCCAAGGGCCTGTGCGTCAGCGGCTACTTCCAGGCCAGCGGCCAGGCCGCCAGCTTGTCCAGCGCACGGGTGTTCAGCCAGCAGAACGTGCCGGTGATCGGCCGCTTCGCCATCGGCGGCGCCAACCCCTTCGCCCCGGACACCGCAGTGCCGGTGCGCAGCCTGGCGATCCAGCTGAGCAGCGACGACGGCCAGGTATGGCGCACCGGCATGAACAACCCGCCGGTGCTGGCGGTCAGCACCCCCCAGGGGTTTTATGACCAGGTACTGGCCGGCGCGCCGGACCCGGCCACCGGCAAGCCGGACCCGGCGAAGATGCAGGCGTTCTTCGCCGCCCACCCGGAAAGCGCGGCGTTTCGCCAGTGGGCGGCGGGCTACAAGCCCAGCGACAGCTTCGCCAGCACCGCCTACAACAGCATCAATGCCTTCCAGTTGATCGACGCCAGCGGCAAGGCCCACCCGGTGCGCTGGGCGCTGGAGCCGCAAACCCCGTTCGCGCCCCTGCCGGGCCAGGTGGACGACAAGCAGTTCCTCCAGCACGACCTCGCCCAGCGCCTGGCCCAAGGGCCGTTGCGCTGGACCCTGCGCCTGACCCTGGCCGAGCCCGGTGACCCGGTGGACGACCCGGCCCGCCCCTGGCCGGCCGAGCGGCGCAGCATTGATGCCGGCACCCTGGTGCTGCAGCAGGTCGACGGCCCCGAGCAAGGCGCCTGCCGCGACCTGAACTTCGACCCGCTGATTCTGCCACACGGCATCCGGCCGTCCGCCGACCCGATCCTGGCCGCGCGCTCGGCCGCCTATTCGGTATCGTTCAACCGCCGCAGCCACGAAGCCCTGAGCGAAGGAGCCAAGCCATGAGCACTACCGCCTTCCACCCCCTGGCCCGGCTGGTGCACTGGCTGATGGCCGTGCTGATCATCGCCATGCTGTTCATCGGCGTGAGCATGGTCGGCGACCTGTCCACACGCCACCCGCTGATGGTCGAACTGCACAAGGCCACCGGCCTTGCCCTGCTGCTGCTGGTAGTGCTGCGCATCGCCCTGCGCCTGAGCCTGGCGCACCCGCCGCTGCCGCGTGAACTGCCGCCGATACAGCGCCTGGCGGCCGGCGCTTCGCACCTGCTGTTGTACCTGCTGATGCTGGCCATGCCGTTGCTGGGCTGGGCGATGCTCTCGGCCGGCGGCTACCCGCGCCCGCTGCAACTGCCGGCCATCGCGCCCCACGACCTGCAGCTGTACGCGGTGCTGCGCCAGGCCCACGGCTGGGCCGGCTACCTGCTGTTCGCCACGGTGCTGGTGCACCTGGGCGCCGCGCTGATGCACGCACTGGTGCGCCGCGACGGCGTGTTGCGTAGCATGTGGCCTGGCCCGCTGCGGCGCGGTGAATGAGCACCGGGTAGTCCAGGGTCGACAAATGTAAATAATTATTACTAACATTGGTGCTCATTTCGCCACTGCCCTGGACTGCCCATGAACGTTGCAAAGGACCCTGCCACCTTCACCCCCGCCAGTACCCTCGACCTGCGCCCACTGATGCTGGTCAGCATGGCCTGCACCCTGTCGATGATGGCCTTCGTCGCCCTGATCGGCCCCATCGCCCGCCTGCTCGGCATGGCAACCTGGCAGGCCGGTGCGGCGGTCACCGTGGCCGGTGTGGTGTGGGTGCTGCTGGCCCGGCCCTGGGGCCAACTGGCCGACCGTTATGGCCGGCGCCGGGTGTTGCTGCTGGGCAGCGCCGGTTTCACCCTGGCCTATTGGGCTCTGTGCCTGTTCATCGACGGTGCCCTGCGCTGGTTGCCGGGCGCTACAACTGCGTTCGTCGGCCTGATGCTGGTGCGCGGCCTGATCGGCGCCTGCTATGCCGCCTTGCCGGTGGGTGCCAATGCCCTGATCGCCGACCATGTCGCGCCACAGCGCCGGGCCCGGGCCATGGCCTCGCTGGGCGCAGCCAACGCGGTCGGCCTGGTGCTCGGCCCGGCGGTAGCGGCGCTGTTGGCGCGCTACAGCCTGAGCCTGCCGTTCTATGTGCTGTCGGTGCTGCCGGCGCTGGCCTTCGTGGTGCTGCTGTTCAAGCTCAAGCCGCAACCGCTGCCCCACGCCCATGCCCCGCAGCCTGTGCGCCTGGGCGACCCGCGCCTGCGCCGGCCGCTGCTGGTGGCGTTCTGCGCCATGTTCAGCGTGACCGTGTCGCAGATCGTGGTGGGCTTTTTCGCCCTTGATCGCCTACAACTGCCGGCCACCGAGGCCGCCCAGGCCGCCGGCATCGCCCTGACCACCGTGGGCGTGGCGCTGATGCTGGCCCAGGTGCTGCTGCGCCAGCTGGAATGGCCGCCGCAGAAGATGATCCGTATCGGTGCCTGTGTTTCCGGGCTGGGCTTCGGGGCGGCGGCCTTCGCCAGCAGCGCCCCCTGGCTGTGGGCCGCATTCGCCGTGGCGGCGTTTGGCATGGGCTTCGTGTTCCCGGCGTTTTCCG
Organism: Pseudomonas xanthosomatis; assembly: GCF_019139835.1. NCBI lineage: Bacteria > Pseudomonadati > Pseudomonadota > Gammaproteobacteria > Pseudomonadales > Pseudomonadaceae > Pseudomonas > Pseudomonas xanthosomatis. Next base: position 4,276,540 of record NZ_CP077075.1, read on the forward strand.
CCCTGGCGGCCAATGCCATGCAGGCTTGCGAGCAGGGTGCTACCGCAGGCTCCGTGGGCGCAGCCCAGGGCATGGGCGCGGTGATCGGGCCGCTGGCCGGCGCGCTGGTGTACACCCTTGACCCGCGCCTGCCGTTCCTTGCCGTGGCCGCCTTGCTGGTGCTGCTGGGGCTGTGGCCGGCGTCGGCGGACAAGCGCCACTGACGCACAGGGGCGCAAGGCCTGCAGAGTGTGTTTTAATGCGTCGCCCATTATTTTTGACACCTCTGCAAACAAGGCGGCTATGGACACCGGGACACGACTCAAACTGGTGCGTGAACGCAACAACCTATCCCAACGGGAACTGGCCCGCCGCAGCGGCCTGACCAACTCGACCATCTCGCAGATCGAGCAAAACCGTGTCAGCCCGTCGGTCAGCTCGCTGAAAAAGCTGCTCGAAGGCATCCCCATGTCGCTGGCCGAGTTCTTCAGCTTCGACGAGCCGGTGCGTGAGGAGCGCTTCGTGTTCCGTGGTGGCGACCAACCCGACCTTGGCCGTAACGGCCTGCGCATGCTGCTGGTGGGCGCCAGCGTCGAAGGCCGGCAGATGCGCATGCTGCGCGAGCTGTATGCCCCGGGCGCCGACTCCGGCGAGCCGATCGTGCATTCGGTGGGCGAAGAATGCGGCCTGGTCACCCGTGGCACCATGGAGCTGTGGGTCGATGGCCAGGTGAGCATCCTCAACGCTGGTGACGGCTACTACATCCCCACCACCCTGCCCCACAGCTTCAAGAACATCGGCCCCGACGAGGCCGAGATCATCAGCGCCAACACCCCGGCGAACTTCTGATAGCGCAATGATCAGCAGCCGCGAGGTGTACCAGTGCCTGCGCGATGCCGCGCTGGGCGTTGCGCAGCAGGTGGTCGCCCAGCGGCAGCAGCTGCACATCGACGGCTGGCAACTGGCACTGGTGCTGGATGACGAAGGCCTGGCTTGTTGCAGCCATGCCCGCAGCCCCGACGGGCGCCAGGCCAGCCTGGCCGACTGGCCGCGCTACGGCACCAACCCGGTGGACCACCTGAGCCTGTGGGAACGCCGGCAGATCGAGCGGTTACTGGCTGGCCAAGGCCTGCTCGACGAAGTCCAACCGGTCCTGCCCGAAGAACATCTGCTCGCCGACAAAACAGGTAGGCGCGCCGAATAAGCCCCTGTCCACTGCCTGTTGCGTAGCCTCCTTCAAGGCCTCCTTGACGTCGGTACGCACAGCCAGGGCCTGGAAGACTTGCGCATCGAACCCACCCTCGGCCAGGGTACGGCCCAGCACATCGGGGTCGGACAGGTTGCGCAGCTTTACCCACAACCCTTCGAACAGCACCTTGAGCAAGGCCTCGAAGCGTTCGGGTGCGTGCAGTTGCGTGCCGATAAGCCCGCGCATCAGGTTCAGGGTGTTGACCGGAAACCCCGGCGGCAGGCCGAACGGCACGCCGTAGCGCTCGGCGTAGCGGGCAAGGTCGATGAACATGTAGCGCCCCTTGGCCGGCACCATTGCCGGCGAAGCGTTGCCGGTAGCCTGGAACACACCGCCCAGCAACATCGGGCGGTACAGCAGTTGTGCCTGGTGGCGGGCGCACAGCGCCGGCAGTTGAGTCCAGGCCAGGTAGCTGGCGGGGCTGCCGAGGTCGAAGTAGAAGTCTAGGGTTTTGTGCATGGGGGTTCCTTGTATGCCTGTGGGGGGTGTGCTGCCTGGGCCGGCGATAGGGCCCTCACAGGCCTACCACCGCTCCATCCACGGCCGCAGGTCGAGCTCGAACGTCCAGGCATCACGCGGCTGGCTGTGCAGGTACCAGTAACTGTCGGCAATGTGCGCGGGGTCGAGGATGCCGTCCTGGCCCTTCAGCGCGTAACGCTCGGGGAAGCTGTCGCGAATGAACGCCGTGTCGATGGCGCCGTCCACCACCACATGGGCGACATGGATGTTCCGTGGGCCCAGCTCGCGGGCCATGCTCTGGGCCAGGGCGCGCAGGCCATGCTTGGCCCCGGCGAATGCGGCAAAGCCCGCTGCGCCGCGGGTACCGGCGGTGGCCCCAGTGAACAGCAGGGTGCCGCGCTCGCGCTTAACCATGCGCCGGGCCACGGCCTGTGCGGTAAGAAAGCCTGCAAAGCAGGCCATCTCCCAAATTTTGAAGTATTTGCGCGGGGTCTCGTCGAGAATGCTGCACGGCACGTTGGCGCCGATGTTGAACACGAACGCCTCGATCGGGCCGATATCGCGCTCGATGGTTTCGACCAGCTCGGCCACCTCGTCCTCCTTGCGCGCATCGGAGCCAAACCCATGGGCCTGGCCGCCAGCGGCGCGGATCTCGTCCACCAGCGGTTGCAGCTTCTCGACCTGGCGCCGGGTAACACAGGCGATGTAACCCTCACGGGCAAAGCGCTTGGCAATCTCGCCGCCGGTGGCATCGCCCGCCCCCACCACCAACACGACCTTTTGTTGTTCTGCCATGGACCGCTCCATTAGTGAATGATCGTTTAGTAAACGAACGCTATGCTACGATCACGCCATCGTCAAGCCAGGTGCCCGCATGCGTTACTCCACCGAACACAAGCAGCAAACCCGCGACAAGCTGTTGGCCAGCAGTGGCGCGCTGGCCAAGCGCGGCGGTTTTGCCGGCACCGGTGTGGCAGGGCTGATGAAAGCCATCGGCCTGACGGGCGGTGCGTTTTACAACCACTTCCCGTCCAAGGACGACCTGTTCACCGAGGTGGTGCGCCGCGAGCTGGGCAATAGCCCGCTGGCCCGTACCAACATCGACCGCCCGCGCCTCAAGCGCCTGCTCGATCAGTACCTGTCACTGGCCCACCTGCACAACGCCGAAGGCGGCTGCCCGCTGCCGCCGTTGGGGGTGGAGATCGCCCGCGCCGAGCGCCCGGTGCGCGAAGAAGCCGAACACTGGCTGGTGCAACTGCAACAAGCCTGGGGCGCCACCCTTGGCGACCCGCAACTGGCCTGGGCACTGATCAGCCAGTGTGTCGGCGCCCTGGTTGTCGGGCGCATGCTCGCCAGCGAGCCGGTGCAGGAACAAGTGTTGCAGGCCAGCCGCGCGTTACTGGAGCAGGTGCTCGATGAGGCTGATTAGCGCACTGTTCGGCCTGTTACTGGCCGCCCCGGCCCTGGCCGGTAACTGCCCCGAGGGCCAGTACGAGGCCTGCGTGGTGGTGTGTTTCTGCATGCCGGTGGGCGAAGGCCAGCCGGGCGATGTGTTCAAGGATGTCGAGAACATGGCCACCGCCAGCCTGGTGTTCGCTCTGCGCCAGGCCCGTGACGATGCCAACGCCAGCGGCACCCAGCCGATCCCGTTGCATATCCGCGCCCAACTCGAACCCTGGTACGACTTCGCCGTGCTGGACGCCGCACGTTACCGGGTGGGTAACGAACAGCAGATCAGCGCCGCCAACGCCCTGCTGCAGAACCCCGATGTGAATGCGGTGACGCTGATCGACACGGTGATCTTTCGCCGCAGCACCGACGCCGAGGACAACGTGGCGCTGTGGGCCCACGAGCTCAAGCACGTGCAGCAGTACCAGCAACTGGGGGTTGAGGAGTTCGCCCGGCGCTACACCCGCAACTACGACGAGCTTGAGGCGCCCGCCTACGAGATCGAGGCCGAAGTGGCCAAAACCCTGCGTGAGCGGGGCGCGGGCGGGGCGCGCTGAGCTTGACGTATACGTAAAGCTGGCTTTAGGTTAGCGCGACCGACCCTTCGAGCCGCGCCATGACCAGCCAGACCTACAGCATCTCCGATTTGTCCCGCGAGCTGGACATCACCACCCGGGCCATCCGCTTTTACGAAGAACAGGGCCTGCTCAGCCCCGAGCGCAAGGGCTTGGAGCGCATTTATTCGGCGCGCGACAAGGTGACCCTCAAGCTCATCCTGCGCGGCAAGCGCATCGGCTTTTCGCTGGCCGAATGCCGCGAACTGATCGAGCTGTACGACCCCACCGGCGGCAACCTCAAGCAGCTCAACAGCATGCTGCTGAAGATCGCCGAGCGCCGCGCCCAACTGGAGCAGCAGATGCTCGATATCCAGCAGATGCACCTGGAGCTGGACACCGCCCAGGAGCGCTGCGAGCAGGCCCTGGCCGCCACCCTGAACAAACAGCCCCTCCACCGTTGACCTGCCACAGGAACCCCGCCATGTCATTGCCCCGTAAAGTGCGCCTGGTCGAAGTCGGCCCGCGCGACGGCCTGCAGAACGAAGCCCAGCCCATCAGCGTCGCCGACAAGGTGCAGCTGGTGGACGACCTCACCGACGCAGGTGTTGGCTATATCGAGGTGGGCAGCTTCGTCTCGCCCAAGTGGGTGCCGCAGATGGCCGGCTCCGCCGAAGTGTTCGCCGGCATTCGCCAACGCGAAGGTGTTACCTACGCGGCACTGGCGCCCAACCTGCGCGGTTTCGAAGATGCCCTGGCAGCAGGTGTGAAAGAGGTGGCGGTGTTCGCCGCCGCCACCGAGGCGTTCTCCCAGCGCAACATCAACTGCTCGGTCAGCGAGAGCCTGACGCGCTTCGAGCCGATCATGAGCGCTGCACGCAGCCACGGCGTGCGTGTGCGCGGCTATGTGTCCTGCGTGCTGGGCTGCCCCTACGAGGGTGTGGTCAAGGCCGAGCAGGTGGCCCCGGTGGCCCGCGCCCTGCACGACATGGGCTGCTACGAGGTGTCGCTGGGCGACACCATCGGCACCGGCACCGCCGGTGATACCCGCAGGCTGTTCGAGGTGGTCTCGGCACAAGTGCCACGCGAGCAACTGGCCGGGCACTTCCACGACACCTACGGCCAGGCACTGGCCAATGTCTATGCAAGCCTGCTGGAAGGCATCGCGGTGTTCGACAGCTCGGTGGCCGGCCTTGGCGGCTGCCCCTATGCCAAGGGCGCCACTGGCAATATCGCCACCGAGGATGTGCTGTACCTGCTGCAGGGCCTGGGCATCGACACCGGCATCGACCTCGACAAGCTGATTGCGGCGGGCCTGCGCATCAGCGCGGTGCTGGGCCGGGCCACGGGTTCGCGGGTGGCACGGGCACGCAGCGCGCGCTAGGTCACACGGCTGTCACACAAGTGTGGGCGCGAGTGTTACCGCCTACACGTCCGGCAGCAAAAAATCGGGTAACAGGGAAACAAATCGACAAAATTTCAGGTGCCAGCTTTTTCGCCAAAATCATCAAGCGCTTGATTTTAAAGAGTTTTCAAAAGTTGGCACGGCACCTGCTATATCTCTGGCACAACAAGAACAAAAAACAGCGACATTTAATAAAAACAACATGTAACGGCTCTGACATAACAAGAACAACACGGCAGAGGCGTAGCAAGCAGATTTTTTTGGAGTCGACGTGCTTTCCAGGGAAGCTTTCGCAGAAAAGCCCCGCAACCGGTCACAGAACAATAAAACTACCTGCAAGGTAGCGGCAGTCACGGTTGGATCACACGTTGGATGAACGCAAGTCAGCGCTCAAAAAAATACGTTTGCTCTTGGCCCCGGGTAGGGGCCCCCGCAGCACCGAGGCAAAGGCCGACAAAAACAACAACAGGCCAGTCTCCAATAATAATAAAAGAGCAGGCAACAACGCTTTGAGGGGAGCTTCGGCTCCCCTCAGTGCTTCCTGCCCTCCTCCTCCTTGCGCTTCTCCTCGCTTTCCCCCTCCACCTTCTCCACCAGCAATGGCATGCTGCCCAGCACCAGTAGTGCCAGCACCGTACTCACCAACGCCGTGGCCTCGCGGCCCATGCCGGCGGCCGTGCCGATGGCGGCGGTCATCCATAGCCCGGCGGCAGTGGTCAGGCCCTTCACGTGGCTGGTGTCCTGGCCGTTACCCTTGAGAATGGTACCCGCCCCCAGAAACCCGATACCGGCAACGATGCCCTGGATCACCCGGCTCAGCGCCTGCGCGTCGGCACCGGCCATGCTCGGCGCCAGCACGAACAATGCCGCGCCCATCGACACCAGCATGTGCGTGCGCACCCCGGCCGACTTGCCCTTGCTCTCGCGCTCGAAACCCAGCACCGCGCCCAGCAATGCGGCCATCAGCAGGCGCACGAGAATCTGCGTGACCTGGCGGGCGTCGGTGATGTCGGCGAATTCGGCCTGGATGGCTGCAAGGATGGTGTCCATGGGGCTCCTGGAGTGATGGCAGCACAGTTGTAGGAGCAACTGAGTTGCTCAATTTCCAAACACGCGATCCCACAGGGACCGTAGAACCTTCAAGCCAGCCCCTACAAAAAACGACCCCACAGATTGCCGCAAGTGCCACGGCAACCACCCAGCGGATGGTTGCAGCATCTGCCACACCCCTGCGGTCAACCCCGTAACACCCCAACGGAGGCCACCCCCATGCCCGTCGAAGTCGACCCCAGCACCCGCCATTGCACCCTGATCGGCGACCATATCCGCCTGGAAGGCACTGGCCCTGAAATCGAGATCGTCACCGACGAGCAGCTACGCATGTCGGTGGCGATCCTGGCCGGTGAACGCATCCCCATCACCGAAAGCGAAGCCGATGCGCTGACCGTCGCAGGTGCGGTGGATAGCCGCAGGCACCTCAAGGCCAGCACGCCAGGCTCGGTAATCTAGGGGCTGCGCGGCAACAGGGGGCAATCTGATACGGTTTTTATCGCCATAGCTGAGTCTGTGCTGCAAACAGATCGGCGGCCATAGTGCCCAGGCCTGATCGAGGCCTGATGAGCGATGAACCATGAGCGACCGTATTCCCTTCCGAGTCATCGAGATTGCCCCCGCCGCCGTCAAACCGAGCAAAAGCCAGCCTGGCGGCGGCATCCATACCCGCAGCTTCACAGGCCTTTACCGCAACCTGCGCATCGGCTTCGCGGGCCTGTTGTTCGCGCTGTTCTTCGGCACCGCCTGGCTGCAGTGGGGTGGCCGCCAGGCCGTGCTCTGGGACCTGGCCGAGAGCAAGTTCCACATCTTCGGCGCAACCTTCTGGCCGCAGGATTTCATCCTGCTGTCGGCGCTGCTGATCATCTGCGCCTTCGGCCTGTTCGCCATCACCGTGTTCGCAGGCCGGGTGTGGTGCGGTTACAGCTGCCCGCAAAGCACCTGGACCTGGCTGTACATGTGGTGCGAGAAGGTCTGCGAGGGTGATCGTAACCAGCGCATCAAACTCGCCGCCGCGCCCTGGGGCCTGCAAAAGCTCGCCCGGCGCAGCCTCAAGCACACGCTGTGGCTGGCCATCGGCTTGCTCACCGGGCTGACCTTTGTCGGTTACTTCACCCCGATCCGCCCGCTGGCAGCAGAGCTGCTGAACTTCGAGCTCGAAGGCGTGGCGCTGTTCTGGGTGGTGTTCTTCACCGCCGCCACCTACCTCAACGCCGGCTGGCTGCGCGAGGCGGTGTGCCTGCACATGTGCCCCTATGCGCGCTTTCAGAGCGTGATGTTCGACAAGGACACCCTGGCAGTGGCTTACGACCCGGCCCGCGGCGAAGCGCGCGGGGCGCGCAAAAAGGGCAGCGACCCGCGCAGCCAGGGCCTGGGCGACTGCATCGACTGCACCCTGTGCGTGCAGGTGTGCCCCACCGGCATCGACATCCGCGACGGCCTGCAGATGGCCTGCATCGGCTGCGCCGCCTGCATCGACGCCTGCGACGAGGTGATGGACAAGATGGGCTACGCCCGCGGCCTTGTGGGCTACAAGTCCGAGCACACCCTGCAGGGCGGCACCACCCACTGGCTGCGCCCGCGCCTGCTGGGCTACGCCGCGGCGCTGCTGGTGATGATCGGCGCGTTGGTAATGGCCTTGCAGCAACGCCCGATGGTGTCGCTGGACGTGATCAAGGACCGCGGCCTGTTCCGCGAAAACGCCTTGGGCCAGATCGAGAACATCTACCTGCTGAAAATCATCAACAAGACCCAGCAACCCCAGCAGTACCACCTGCGCCTGGTGGACGCCGACGGCTTCGAGCTGCACGGCAACACCACCTTCAGCATCGGCGCGGGCGAGATGAGCGAGCTGCCGGTGTCGGTGGCGATGCTGGCCGAGCGCCCGGCCAGCAGCTCGCAGGTACTGACCTTCGAGATCCAGGACAGCGACCAGCCCGACATCCGCAGCAGCGCACAAAGCCGCTTCGTCGCGCCAATGAACCGCTGAGCCGATACACTCACCACCACCTTGCCAGTGCAGACCCCATGAAACGCTACGAACGCTTTGCCGATGACATCGCCGAACTGATCCGCACCGGGGTACTTGGCCCCGGGGAGCGCGTGCCGTCGGTGCGCTATGCCAGCCAGACCCATGGGGTCAGCCCGTCCACGGTGTTCCAGGCCTACTACCTGCTGGAGCGTCGCGGGCTAATACGCGCCCGGCCGCGCTCGGGCTACTTCGTCAACGCCCACACCCCGCGCCCGTTCAGCGAGCCGGACACCCAGGTGCCGGCGGGCGAGTCCACCGACGTGGACGTCAGCGGCCTGGTGTTCTCGATCCTCGACTCGATCAAGGACCCGCACACCGTACCGTTCGGCTCGGCGTTCCCAAGCCCCACGCTGTTCCCGCTGCAACGCCTGTCGCGCTCGCTGGCCAGCGCGAGCCGGGCCATGGACCCGCGCATGGTGGTCACCGACCTGTCGCCGGGCAACCCGCAGCTGCGCCGGCAGATTGCTCTGCGCTACATGGTCGGCGGGCTGATGCTGCCCATGGAGGAGTTGCTGATCACCAACGGCGCGCTGGAAGCCCTGAACCTGTGCCTGCAGGCGGTCACTCAACCAGGCGACCTGGTGGCCATCGAGGCACCGGCTTTTTACGCCTGCCTGCAGGTGCTCGAACGCCTCAAGCTCAAGGCCGTGGAAATTCCGGTGCACCCGCGCGAAGGCATGGACCTGGCGGTGCTGGCGCAGACCCTGGACAAGCACCCGGTCAAGGCGGTGTGGTGCATGACCAACTTCCAGAACCCGGTGGGTGCGAGCATGCCCGAGGCGAAAAAACAGCAGTTGGTGGAGCTGCTGCGCCGCCACCAGGTGCCGCTGATCGAGGACGACGTCTACGCCGAGCTGTACTACTCGCAGCAGGCGCCCAGGCCGGCCAAGGCCTTCGACACAGAAGGCCTGGTGATGCACTGCGGCTCGTTCGCCAAGAGCCTGGCACCGGGCTACCGCATCGGCTGGGTGGCGGCCGGGCGCTTTGCCCAGAAGATCGAACGGCTCAAGCTGATGACCTCGCTGTGCGCCTCGATGCCGGCCCAAGCGGCAATTGCCGACTACCTGCAGCACGGCGGCTATGACCGCCACCTGCGCAAGCTGCGCTACGCCCTGGAAGGCCAGCAGGCCAACATGCTGGCGGCCATCACGCGGCATTTCCCGGCGCAGACCCGGGTCAGCCAGCCCAGCGGTGGCTACTTCCTGTGGCTGGAGCTGCCCGAGCAGATAGACGCCCTGAAGCTGTTCCACATGGCCCAGGCCCAGGGCATCAGCATCGCGCCGGGGCCGATCTTCTCGCCCACCCGGCGCTTCGGCAATTGCATCCGGCTCAACTATGGCAGCCCGTGGGGTGACAGCGCGGAACACGCCATGGAAACGCTGGGGAAAATCATCCGGTCGTTTTGAAAGCCCTGCTGTGAAGAAGAAGGGTCGAGCGCGCGTCGTGGCCGCTGGCTATAGTGAAAGCTCACCATTTTGGATCCACACCATGCCCAGCTCCGACTCAATAGCCTGGCCTTCCCCGGCCGCAAGCACAGCATCGTCTCAACTGGATTGGCTGTGCGAACACATGGCCGAAGGGTTGTGCATTGTCGAGCTGATAGACGGGCCCCACGGCCCGCTCAGCGATTATCGCTATGTCTATGCCAACGCGGCCTGCACCCGCCATACCGGCTTGCGCAAGGTGATCGGCAGAACGCTGCGCGAAACCGTGCCAGGCGAGGCAGAGGCCTGGATCGGGCACTACGCCTCGGTGCTGCACAGCGGCGAACCCAAGTACATCGAACAGCGCCTGCAAGTTACCGGGCGCAACCTGACGCTGTCGATCCACCGCCTGGAGCCTGCCAGCGCGCGGCGCATGGCCGTTCTGTTCCACGAACGCAGCGCAGCCTGGGAAACCCGCGCCGACCTGCTGCACCTCAATCAGCAGCTGGGCCAGCAGGTGGACGAGGCGCAGGCGCAGCACAAGCTGTTCGCCCAGCTGGTCGACAGCAGCCTGGCCAACGTGATGGTGGTCGACCGCAACATGTGCCTGCTGGCGATCAACCGCACGGCGCGGCAAACCTTCCTCTCCCTGGGCCTGCCCGAGCCACCGCTGGGGGTAAGTCTTCGCGATCACCCACCCGTCTTTCCGCAAGCCAAGGCGCAATTGCTGGCGCTGTGGGAGCGAGCGCTGGCCGGCGAAGTGTTCGTCGAGAACATCGCCCTCCAGGTATCCCCAGCCGAGCGGCACTACGAGATGCGCTTCAACCTGCTGCGCGACGGCCAGGGCGTCATGCTTGGGGCCTACCTGTTCGCCTACGACATCAGCCAGAGGGTTGTCGAGCAGCACCGTCTGCGCGACACCGAACAGGCCCTGCGCAATGCCCAGAAGATGGAAGCCGTGGGCCAGCTGACCGGCGGTATCGCCCACGACTTCAACAACCTGCTAGGGGGGATTTCCGGCGCCCTCGAGCTTGCCGGCGCGCGCCTTGACCAAGGCCGTGACAACGATGCCCGCAACCTGCTGGGCATCGCTCAGCAAAATACCGCCCGCGCCGCGCAATTGGTGCAGCGCCTGCTGACGTTCGCCAGGCACCAGACCCTGCAGCCCCGCCCGATCGACATGCATGCCCTGTTGCAGGGCATGCAGCCGCTGATCCTCACCTCGCTGGGCGCACACATCACCCTGGTGGACCTGACACAGCCCGGCCAGTGGCGGGCTTGCGTCGACCCCTCGCAGCTGGAAAACGCCCTGCTCAACCTGTGCATCAATGCCCGTGACGCCATGCCGGGCGGCGGCACCCTGACCCTGGCCTGCGCCAACATCAGCCTGTCACAGGCCCAGGGCGAGGCGCTGCAACTGCCTGGCGGCGACTACCTGCAACTGAAGGTACTGGACAACGGTTCGGGCATGAGCGAGAGCGTCAGCGCCCGGGCCGTCGACCCGTTTTTCACCACCAAGCCACTCGGCCAGGGTACTGGCCTGGGGCTATCTATGGTGTACGGCTTCGTGCGCCAGTCCGGCGGCCAGTTGCATATTCACTCAAGCCCCGGGCAAGGCACACGCGTGCACCTGTATCTGCCCAGGCATATCAGCAGCGACGACGCACCTGCGGCTGTGTCGCCGCAACCGGCACCAGCACCCGAACACCTGAGCGGCTGCCGGGTAGTGCTGGTGGAGGACGACCCGACTCTGCGAGTGGTGATCGCTGAGGTAATGCTGGACCAGGGCCACCAGCTGGAGGCTTTCGGTACTGGTATCGAGGCCCTGGATGCACTGGGTGAAGGCCCGGCCCCTGGCCTGTTGATCACCGACATTGGCCTGCCGGGCGGGCTGGATGGTCGAAAGCTGGCTCTACAGGCGCTGGTACTGCATCCTGAGCTGCGTATTCTGTTCATCACCGGATATGATCAGGCCCAAGCGCTGGCCGACTTCCCGTTGACCGACGCGATGGCCAGCATCGGCAAGCCGTTCCAGCTCGACGCGCTGCTTGCTGTCGCCCGGGGCCTGCTCGCCCCCTGACCTGGGCCCTGGCCCTTTCGAACATTCATGACGGCCCCGTTGATGCCAGCACCGAAGAGCACGGCTCAGGACGCCCTGCTGCGGCGCCTGCAGGCGCTGGAGCAGGGCAACGCGCGGCTGCAGGCCGAAGTGCGCGAGCTGAAGGCAAACGTCGAGTTCGTCGACGGCCCCATGGCCCCGACAGCGACTATGTGCACATTCTGGCCAACGCCGCTTATGCCCGCCATGCCGGCATCCCCAACGTGGTCGGCCAGTACCTGCGGCAAATGGTGCCCGCCGAGGCCGACCAGTGGGTTGCCCGTTACGGGCATATGCTGCACAGCGCCGAGCAGTTGCAGTTCGAGCAGGCACTGGTGGCGACCGGGCGCGTATTGAGTCAGCGGCCACCGCCCAGGTCGAGGAAGCTGCCGGTGGAATAGGACGCCTTGTCCGACAGCAGCCACAGTATGGCTTCGGCCACCTCCTGCGGCTGCCCGCCGCGGCCCATGGGCAAGCCAGGCTCAAGCTTGGCGACCCGCCCGGCGTCGCCGCTCAGGGCGTGGAAACCGGTGTGGATGTAGCCGGGGCGCACGCCGTTGACGCGCACGCCCTCGCCTGCCACTTCCTTGGCCAGGCCAAGGGTGAAGGTGTCCAGTGCGCCCTTGGAGGCCGCGTAGTCGACGTATTCGTTGGGCGAGCCCAGGCGCGCTGCCACCGACGATACGTTGACGATCGCCCCGCCCTGCCCGCCGTGGCGCCGGGACATGCGCAGCAGCGCGTGCTTGGCGCAGAGCATGGGGCCGACCACGTTGGTTTTCATGATCTTGAGCAGGCGGAATTCGGACATGTCCTCGACGCGGCTTTGCGTGGCGATGGTGCCGGCGTTGTTGACCAGCGCGGTGACCGGGCCGAGGTCGTGGTCGACGCGCTGGAACATACGCACCACTTCATCCTCGACGCTGGCGTCGGCACGTACCGCGATGGCCGTGGCGCCGAGGGCGCGGACCTGGGCCAGCACCGAGTCGGCGGCCTGGTCGTCGGCGTGGTAATTGATGCAGATGCGGTAGCCCTGGTGTGCGGCCATTATTGCGGTGGCGGCACCTATGCCGCGGCTGGCGCCGGTGATGATGATGACCTTTTCCATGAGCCTGCCATGTGACTGGACGAGGGTTACAAGGTTAGGGGAAATGGGTGGGGTTGGGATAGGGGTGTTTTTTTGGGTTCGGGTTCGGGTTCGGGTTCGGGTTCGGGTTCGGGTTCGGGTTCGGGTTCGGGTTCGGGTTCGGGTTCGGGGTTTGATGGTGATTGCTTTGGGAGATGTATGCGCATTCATTGACGATCGCGGCTTTTATTCACCTTTCCGCCCTTACGGCGGCCTACTTTTGTCTTGGCAAAAGTAGGCAAAACCGCCTGCTCCTATCATCCGGCCCCCTACGCTGCGCTTCGGGGGTTCCCTCGCTCCGGGCTTGCTCCGGAGGTACGCGCCGACGGGCCGTCCCTGGCCCGATCGGCGCTCGACCGGCATCCATGCCGGTCGCCCTCCTACGCAATCCCTACGCTCGGCCTCCTGAAGTCGCGATTTGTGTTGTCTGAGCTATTGCGCGCTTAGAAGCAAGATCAAGAGCCAGATCAAGAGCCAGATCAAGAGCCAGATCAAGAGCTGGGATATTGGTTTAATTGTTATTGATGTGTTGTTTGTTCGGGCCCTATCGCCGGCTTGCCGGCGATTGCAATCCTGAGGTCCCACAAATGCAACTAGCGGTTAGCTGCGCCAGTGCAGGCGCCGCCCCTAACTTCGCGACTTCAGGAGGCCGAACGCAGGGATTGCGTAGGGGGGCGACCGGCATGGATGCCGGTCGAGCGCCGATCGGGCCAGGGACGGCCCGTCGGCGCGTACCCCCGGAGCAAGCCCGGAGTGAGGGAACCCCGGAGCGCAGCGCAGGGGCCGGATGAATGGAGCGTGTACGGGTCACCCACATGGGTTACACAAAAGTTCGCTCACATAGGTGACAACACCTGAAGTGTTACATAACCATCATCGGCATCTCGCTCATCGATCCTGCCGAGAATGATTGGGCCGAAAATAACATCCCACACCCCATCCCCGACTTGCTCCAGCCCAATGGTCTGATGCTTGAGCACGTAACCTACATAGATCCTCAAACCCCGGCGGTTGACGATGCCACTGCGATCAGCTGGCAGGCTCTCGATATGACTGGGGTAAGTCATTTCAGGTAGTTTTTCCGGGAACGGGCGTGGCGAAGGCTGGTAGCAGGACGCTGGTGTTTTCTGCTTCAGTGCTTCGTGGAGCCGCTCGTAATTGTAGTGTTGCCGGAAGCGGTCGAAGTGCCGTTGTTGAGCCTCCCAAGCCACTGCGGGCGGTGACGGAAGCGTACTTTTGAGTGTTCGGTGCATACGCTCGTGCCGACCATTTTGCTCCGGTCTGCCAGGCGCAATACGTTCAGGAATGATGCCTAGGCGCAGCCACCAGATGGACAGCTGGGAGAGCCCTGCACGCCCTTTACTGGCAAACGGCACGCCGTTATCGGTCCGGATACGTTCAGGTAGCCCGTTTTCACGAAAGACCTCAGTGAACACAGCCTGTGTCTCCAGAAAGTTCGTATTGGCCATGCTGTGGCACGCGAGCAAGAAGCGACTGGCGTGATCCATGATCGTCAACGGATAGCACCAGACCCCAGCTCCTGTCAGAAACTGGCCTTTGTAGTCCGCAGTGAAGAGCTGATTGGGCGACTCCGCCTTTTCAAGCGGCTTGGGATAGACCGCTACGCGCTGACGCAGGCGCCGCGGCTTGATCAGCTCGGCTTTCTTGAGGATGTTGTAGATCGTTGTCTTGGAGGGAGGCGCCTGGTCAGGAAAACGTTCCTGCAATGCGGCCTGGATCTTCTTGGGCCCAGGCTCCGTCTGGCCCTTGCCGCGTAATTCGATAATGGCCTCGCGAACGGCGACGGGTACAACCCAATCTTGCGTCAGCCGGCGACGGCTACGTTCCTCTAGGCCTGCTGGGCCAGCTTTCTCGAAACGCTCGACCCATTTGTAACCGGTCTTTCGACTGATCTCGTAGGCCTCGCAAAGGGCGCTGAAGCTAGGCGCCCCCTGGAGATAGTCAGCGATGAAAAGCACTTTCATGTCCATAGGTTTCAGCTCTCGCCAAGGCATGGTCAGATCCTCGAAAAACCGACCATGCCAGTTAAAAACTGTTACCTATGTGCGTGAACTGATTTGTAACCCATGTGGGTGAGTCATACCAGCGAGGATTTTTTGGTGACTTTTTGATCCTTCAAAAAGTTACCCGCCGTAAGGGCGGAAAGGTGAATAAGCGTCAATACGAATAATGAAGGGACTGTCAGATTTTTTGTGTGCGGGCCGGTAACTGCCTGCCGTTAGGCAGGCCCTGATTCTCACCAGGTCGGCCTGATGAACCGATCTCCGTACAAAATCGCAAATTGATTCATCGCGCTTTTCCAGTCATGGGCCGGTTTTCCCCAATTGGCTGTTATGTTGCGCAATCCCAGCCAGATCAATTTGGTCGCTGCGTCATCATTTGGGAAATGCCCACGAGTCTTGATGACCTTGCGTAGCTGGGCGTTGATGCTCTCGATGGCATTGGTGGTGTAAATCACCTTTCTGATGGCCGGTGGGAAGACGAAGAATGGAATCACTCGATCCCAGGCGCGTCTCCAGGCAGCCACCACTGTTGGATATTTCTCGCCCCACGGCCCGTTCTCAAACTCATCGAGTGCTTGCTCAGCCGCTTCCGCATTGATGGCTTGGTAAATCGGCTTCAGCTCCTTGGCCAGTGCCCGCCGCTTGTCCCAGGCCGCGTAGTCGAGGCTGTTGCGGATCAGGTGCACGATGCACGTTTGCAACGTCGTCTCTGGAAACACGGCACTGAGAGCCTCTGGCATACCTTTGAGGCCATCGGTCACGGCAATCAGCACATCTTCGACACCGCGCGTCTTGAGATCGTTAAAGACCTTCATCCAAAACTTCGCACCCTCGGTGTTCTCGATCCAGATGCCCAGGATATCTCGCGTCCCGTCGGGGAGAACGCCCAGGGCCAAGTAAATGGCCTTGTTGCGCACCAGGCCCTCTTCGCGGATCTTCACCCGCAGCGCATCGAAGAAAATGACCGGGTACATCGGCTCCAGTGGCCGCTGTTGCCACGCGCCAATCTCGTCCATGACCTCGTCTGTCACAGAGCTGATGAAGTCGGGTGAAACGTCCGTCCCATACTGCTCGGACAGAAAGGCTCGGATCTCTCTGACCGTCATTCCACGGGCGTACATGGCGATGATCTTGTCATCGAAACCGGTGTAACGCCGCTCATGTTTGGGGATCAGAATGGGCGCAAAACTACCGTCTCGATCGCGAGGGATTTCCAGTCGTAGCGGGCCATCGCCGGTCAAAACCGTCTTGCCACTCTTGCCGTTACGCTGATTGGTTTCATCCTCCGGGCGCTGCGCGCCCGGAGGATAACCCAGGTGGTGACCGAGTTCGGCACTCAAGGCACGCTCGATCAAGGCCTTCTTGAACGCCGCTGAGGCATCCTCGATTGCTTCTGCGGACATCAGGCCCTCGCCGAACTGCTCCAGCAGCTCTTTGGGGATTTTGGGCAGGTCACGCAAGGGTTTCTTTTTGGTTGGCATATATGCACCTCTTACTCATGTTATGCCCGAACACAAAATTTCTGACACCCTCATAATGAATGCGCATACAACTTTCAACACCAACACCAACACCAACACAAACAGATAAACAGATAAACAACCCCCATCCCACATCCCGTCCCAACCGTTATATCCCCCCCAGAACCCCAATGCCATATTGCCCCCCCAAAAAACCCAAAAGAGCCCAACATGCCCCAGCCCCTGACCGTAGTCCGCAACGCCCCAGAAACCCCGCTAGGCACCCCGGCCCCCGCCCGCCTGCCGATCGGCGACCCCATCGCCCAGGCCGCCACCGCCCAGGACCAAACCGACGAAGCCGTCGGCGCCAGCATCGGCGTATGGGAAAGCACCCCCGGCACCTTCCGCCGCCACCTGAAAAACCGCGAATTCAGCCACATCGTCAGCGGCCACTGCACCTTCACCCCCGACGGCGGCGAACCCGTCGAACTGCGCGCAGGCGACGCCGTGCTGTTCCCCGAAAACTGCGAAGGCGTGTGGCAAATCCACGAAACCCTGCGCAAAACCTACGTGCTGTTCTGAAGAAAAGCGCAATGATCGAACGTATCAACCCCGGCCCCCGCGCCAGCCAGATGGTGCTGATCGACGGCCGTATCGAAACCTCCGGCATCGTCGCCCTGGCGCCGCAAGGTGACATCACCGCCCAGACCCGCTGCGTACTGGCCCAGCTCGAGCAATGGCTGGCGCAAATCGGTGCAGGCAAGCACAACATCAGCCGGGTGCAAATCTGGCTGGCAGACATGGCCGAGTTCGCCGCCATGAACGCGGTGTACGACGCCTGGGTAGGTGACCAACCGCCCGTGCGGGCGTGTGTAGGGGCTGCGCTGGCAGCGCCCGAGTACCGTATCGAGATTCAGGCTTTCGGCCAGCGTTGAAATCGCCATCGCGGGGCAAGCCCGCTCCCACGTCGTAATTCAACGTGGGAGCGGGCTTGCCCCGCGATTCTTTTCGGCTACAACTCCGGGTCCAACCCCACCTTGTCGCCATGCCAATCGAACCGCTCCACCTCATGCCGGCGCTTTCTGAAGCTGTACGGCGTCTCGCCATACTGCTTGCGAAACCACAAGATGAAGTGCGAAGCATCGGAAAACCCGCAGGTCAGGGCAATGGTGGTGATGTTCTGGCTGGTGTTCACCAGCAGCCGCCGGGCATGGTCCAGGCGCAGCTTGCGCCAGTAGTTGGCTGGCGGCTCCTGGGTGTTTGCGACAAACTCGCGGTGCAACTGCCGCGGGTGGGTGCCCACCGCCTCGGCCACCGCCTTCAAGGTAAGCGACGCATCCAGGTTGGCGCGCATGAAGGCAATCGCCCGCTGCACCCGGTCGTTCTGGTACACGCTGTCGCTGGCCGCCTGCTCTTGCTGCTCCTCGGCGCGCTCGTCCACCAACAGGTACTCCAGGCCCTTCTGCGCGCGCACCGCGCCGCAATGGCGGCGGATCAGGCTGGCGGCAAGGTCGATGGCGGTGCCGCCCGGGCAGGTGATGATGCCGCGGTCGTCCACGTAGCTCTTGTCGATCACTGCGGTGGCCAGCGGGAAACGCTCCTTGAACTCATCGCGCAAAGTGAAGTGCAACGCGCAGCGCCGACCGTCGAGCAGCCCGGCCTTGCCCAGCACGAACGAGCCTGAGCACAAGGCAATGATCGGGATGTTCGCCGCATGCAGGTCGCGCAGCGCGTCCAGCAGCCACTCGGGCGGGTTGCGGGTTTGCTCCAGCAAGCCGCCGGCCAGCACGATGTAGTCGTACTGGGCCCACAGGTTCAGGGGCTTGGTGGGTGAAATGGGCATGCCGCAGCTGGCGGTGATCGGCTGGTCGTCCAGGGTCATCCAGTCCCACTGGCAATACACCTGCTGGCTGCGGAACGACTTGTCGGCAGCAAAGCGCAACGAGTCCACCAGGCCCGCCACCGGCACCAGGGTGAACTGGTTCATCAGCACGAAGCCCACCCGCAGTTCGGGCTTGACCGACAGCAGCGGTTGCGGGGCGTGATCGGTTTGTACTTGTTGTTCTGCGAACATGGCCTGTGACCTCTGGACATCCGCGTTTTGCGCCATTTTAAGCAGCGCCCGTCAGCCGGAATATCATAGATCTACCGGTAAATAGAAGCTCGCGGACAAGCGGCTTACCCGTACCATCAATTGTCATGGCTGTAATATCCGCCCCCGCGGGGCGCTGAGCATCATGTGGCCAACAAGACCAACATGCTCAGAGGCACCCTTTATGTACCGCGGATTCTGGTATGCCCAGGCGCTCGACCTGGACAACGACCTGGCCCCTGCCCTGCAGGACTCGATTCAAGCCGACGTGTGCATCGTCGGCGGTGGTTTTCTTGGCCTGTGGTCGGCCATCCGCCTGAAGCAGGCGCACCCCGAAAAGACCATCGTCATCGTCGAGCGCGACCGCTGCGGCTCCGGCGCCAGCGGGCGCAACGGCGGCATCGCCACCAACTGGTGGGGCAAGTACCTGTCGGTGCGTACCATCTGCGGTGATGTCGAGGCGCGGCGCATCTGCGAGGCGGCCGAGTCGGCCATCGACGAAATCGGCAGCTTCTGCCAGGAGCACGGCATCGACGCCCAGTACCGCAAGGATGGCTGGCTGTGGACCGCCACCAACCAGCGCCAGATGAACTCGTGGAAGGAGCTCACCGACGGCCTGCAGAAGCTCGGCGTCAACCCGTTCCAGGAACTGGATCGCCAGACCATTCGCGGGCGCGTAGGCTCGCCGCTGGTGCTGGGCGGCATCTTCGACCCCAATGCCGCCACCGTGCAGCCAGCCATGCTCGCCCGCGGCCTGCGCCGGGTGGCACTGAAGCTGGGTGTGCAGATTTTCGAAAAATCCCCGTTCACCCACCTGGTGCGCGGCAAACACCCGGTGGTGCACACCGCCAAGGGCCATGTGAAGGCCAACCACGTGGTACTGGCGCTCAACGCCTGGGGCGCGCAGTTCCCCGAGCTGCGCCGGATGATCGCCATCATGTCCAGCGACATGGTCGCCACCGCGCCGGTCAAGGCCAAGCTCGACGCCATCGGGTTCAGCCGCGGCGAGTGCATGACCGACTCGCGCACCGTGCTCAACTACTGGCGCAACACCCCGGACGGCCGGGTGATCTTCGGCAAGCCGCTGGGCCAGTTCGCCTACGCCGGGCGCATCGGCAACCTCTACGAAAAGCCCTCGCCTGCCGCTGACAAGGTGGCTGCCGAACTGCGCCGCCTGTACCCGCAGCTCGAAGACGTACCGGTGGTCAGCAGCTGGACCGGCCCGATCGACCGGGCCATGAAAGGCCTGCCCAACTTCGGCTACCTCGACCACCACCAAACCGTCAGCTACGGCATCGGCTTCTCGGGCAACGGTGTGGCCACCACGGTGTTCGCCAGCCGCATCATCAAGTCGCTGGCCACCCACGCCAACGACGAGTGGGCCAACTGCGGCCTGGTCAACCAGCAGATGAAGCTGCTGCCGCCAGAACCCTTCCGCTTCTTCGGCGCGCATATGGTGCGTGACGCCCTGGTGCGCAAGGAATCGCTGGAAGACCACGACCAGGATGCAGGCTTCATCACCCGCCAGCTGGTCGGCATGGCCCCGGCCGGCTACGTGCCGGCGCAGAAGAAATAAGGATTCGAGCATGAGCGAACATATCGTCTTTCTCGACGACGACGGCCTGGCGCCCTCGACCCGTCTCAAGCGCCCGGACTGCGCCCACACCTGGCAGCAGTTCGCCTACACCCACCCTGACCAGGTGCTGGAGCACCTCAAGGACGCCACGGTGGCGCTGACCTGCAGCGTGCCGCTGCGTGAAGAGCACCTGCGCCAGTTGCCCAAGCTTAAGATGATCTCGCTGGCCCTGACTGGCCGCGACATCGTCGATGTCGACTACTGCGAGGCCCACGGCATCGAGGTGTCCAGCGTGCCGGGGTATGCCGCCAACACCGTGGCCGAGCACAGCCTGGCGATGATCCTCGAGCTGTTCCGCCGCCCCGGCGCCTTCACCCGGCTGATGCGCCAGGTGCACGCCGGTGACAAGCCGCACCAGAACATCTACTTCAACCACCGTATCCGCGATGTGCGCGACAAGCAGCTGGCCATCATCGGCAGCGGCCCGATCGCCCTGCGCCTGGCCCACCTGGCCCGCGCCTTCGGCATGCAGGTGCTGTTCGAGGACCGTGGCGGCAAGCGCCGTGGCCCGGACTGCCGGCCGCTGGCCGAGCTGCTGAAAAGCTGCGACGTGCTGTCGATCAACTGCCCGCTGACGCCGGAAACCTACAACCTGGTCGATGCCCCGCAACTGGCGCTGATGAAGCCGGACGCGGTGGTGGTCAACACCGGCCGTGGCGGCGTGGTCAACGAGGCGGCGCTGATCGATGCGCTGCTGCACGGGCGCCTGGGCGGCGTGGCGCTGGATGTGGTCGAAGTCGAGCCACTGCACCCCAGCAACCCGCTGTTCCAGCTGATCGAGCGCGATGATTTCCTGCTCAACCCGCACATTGCCTGGAGCAGCGAGGACGCCATGCAGCAGTTGATGGACAGCGCCGTGCACAACATCACCGACTTCTTCGCCCGCCAGGGCACCGAAAAAAGGATTCGCAGCGCATGACCCTCGCCACCAAAAGCAGCTACGTCGATGGCGCCTTCATCGCCCTGGGCAGCAGCACCGACATGCTGGAAAACCGCAACCCGTCCAACCCCGGCGAGGTGATCGAGCGCTTCGAGCGCGCAGACCAGGCGCTCACCGAACAGGCCATCGCCGCTGCCCGCCGCGCACAACCTGCGTGGGGGCGCAGCAACCCGCAGCAGCGCGCCGATGCGCTGGACTTCATCGGCAGCGAGATCCTCGCTCGCCGCGAAGAGCTGGCCGTGCTGCTGGCCCGCGAGGAAGGCAAGATCGTCCGCGAAGCCCTGGGCGAAGTGGACCGCGCCGGGCGCTCGTTCAAGTTCTACGCCCAGGAAGCCCTGCGCGCCGAGGGCGAAAAATACCAGTCGGTGCGCCAGGACGTGGGCATCGACGTGTTCACCCAGCCGCTGGGCGTGGTGGGCATTATCGCGCCGTGGAACTTCCCCATCGCCATCCCGGCGTGGAAGATTGCGCCTGCGCTGTGCTTCGGCAACTGCGTGGTGTTCAAGCCCGCCGAACTGGTGCCCTCCTCGGCCTGGGCACTGGCCGAGATCATCTCCCGTGCAGGGCTGCCGGCCGGTGTGTTCAACATGCTGATCGGCCCGGGGCGCAGCGTCGGCGACACGATCATCCGTTCGCCGCAGGTAGACGGCATCAGCTTCACAGGCTCCGAGAACACCGGCCGGCAGATTGCCAAACTGGCCGCTGAAGGCATGAAGAAAGTGCAGCTGGAAATGGGCGGTAAAAACCCGCTGGTGGTACTGGATGACGCAGACCTTGAGCAGGCCGTGGAAGCGGCCCTGAACGGCTCGTTCTACAGCACCGGCCAGCGCTGCACCGCCAGCTCCCGGGTGATCGTCACCGAGGGCATTCACGACGCATTCGTCGCACGCCTGGCCGAGCGTACCCGCGCACTGAAGGTGGGTGATGCGCAGCAGGCCAGCACCGATATCGGCCCGGTGGTCGATGGCCGCCAGCTGGAGCAGAACCTCGCCTACGTGGCCAGCGGCCGCGAGCAAGGGGCCAAGCTTGTGTGTGGTGGCGAGGCCGTGGGAAACGCCGCGGGTGCGTACTTCTTCACCCCGGCGCTGTTCACCGAAGTGACGCCTGACATGCGCATCTACCGCGAGGAGATTTTCGGGCCGGTGCTGAGCGTGCTCAAAGTACGTGATTACGACGAGGCGTTTGCGGCTGCCGAAGATACCGCGTTCGGTTTGTCAGCCGGTATCGTCACCACCTCGCTGCGCCATGCCGAGCACTTCAAGCGCAACAGCTCGGCGGGGATGGTGATGGTCAACCTGCCCACCGCCGGGGTGGACTATCACGTGCCGTTCGGCGGCAACGGCGCCTCCAGCCTGGGCTCGCGCGAGCAAGGCACCCATGCGCGACAGTTCTTTACCCGGGTGAAGACCACCTACCAGTTGGCCTGACCGGGCCTTATCGCGGGGCAAGCCCGCTCCCACGCGTTCTCCGTGGGAGCGGGCTTGCCGATACAGTCACCGCCATCTGGCATACTCCGCCGATCCCCTGCCCCCTCGGTACAACAATGACAACAGCAGACGGCACCCACAAACCCAAAGGCTACCGGCGCATCATCCCGTCGATGACCGCCCTGCTGCAGTTCGAGGCTGTGGCCCGGCTCAACAGCTTCACCCTGGCGGCAAAAGAGCTGGGCGTGACCCAGGCCGCGGTGAGCAAGCAGATCAAGGTGCTCGAAGAAAACATCGGCGCCTTGTTGTTTCACCGTTCGCACCGCAACATTCAACTTACCGAAAGCGGCGAGTTGCTGTTTTCGATCATTTCCGACTCGTTGCAACGGGTCGCCAGCGCCTTCGATCAAATTGCCCAGGGCTGTGGCCGGCATGAAATAGTGCTGGGCTCCACTGCGCCGTTTTCACAACTTCGCATCATGCCCCGGCTTAACGCGCTGAATGACAACTTACCCAATATACAACTGCGCCTGGCCACGCAAATGTTCATGGGCGATTTGCGCACCCGCGAATATGACCTGGATATTCGTTTCGGCGATGGCAAGTGGGAGGACGGCACTTCGATCCTGTTGTTCGAGGAAGAGGTGTTCCCGGTGTGTTCGCCGGCCTGGCTGGCGCGCAACCCGGCCCCGGTAACCCTTGAAGAACTGGCCGTGGCCGGGCTGCTCGACGCCGCCTCCACCTCCGAGGGCTGGTACACCTGGCCCACCTGGTTCAAGGGCCTGGGCCATACCCCCAGCACCCTGCGCACCAACCTGCGCTGCAGCCTGTACACCGACTCGGTCAACGCCGCATTGCAGGGCTACGGCATCTCCCTGGGCTGGGGGCGGCTGGTCGAGCACCTGCTCGACAGCGGCGAGCTGGTGCGCCTGGAACCCTTCGTGGTCAGGCCCCGGGAGGCCTACTACGTGATCGTGCCCCATGGCCGGCGCGTCGACCAGCAGACCTGGGCCATCGTCCAGTGGCTGCAGGGCAAGGTCGCCACCCCCTCGGCGCATGAATAACTTGAAGTAATGCGAAGCGGAAAATTAACCGCATTGACGCTCCCTTAGGCCACTTTGATAATCAAGCCCATATAAAGCCTTGCTTATCCAATAATAAAAGTGCCTGAGGTTTCACATGATAACCGCCTCCCTCAAATCTCATCGGGCCCTTATTGCCGCGCGTCAACCGGGCGTGGGCATGGCCGGCGAACTGTACAGTCGCCAGGATATCTTCGACACCGACCTGGATATCTTTTTCTATAAACACTGGATTCAAGTTGCAGTCACCGCCGATGTGGAAGAACCCGGTGATGTATTCACCGTGGACATCGGCAAGGCCTCGGTACTGATCGTGCGCGACGACGACGAACAGGTGCGTGCCTACCGCAACGTCTGCCGCCACCGCGGCGCCCGGCTCAAGGCGCCCGGCAAGTCCACCGTCGGCATGCTGGTGTGCCCCTACCACCAGTGGACCTACGAGCTGGACGGCAGCCTCAAGCACGTCAAGAACATGGGCAAGGACTTCGACCCCAAGTGCCGCAGCCTGATCCCGGTGCACTGCAAGGTGATCGGCGCGCACATTCTGATTTGCCTGAGCGACAACCCGCCCGAGGACATCGCAGACCTCGAAGAGGTGATGG
This sequence comes from Pseudomonas xanthosomatis, assembly GCF_019139835.1. Taxonomy (NCBI): domain Bacteria; kingdom Pseudomonadati; phylum Pseudomonadota; class Gammaproteobacteria; order Pseudomonadales; family Pseudomonadaceae; genus Pseudomonas; species Pseudomonas xanthosomatis. Next base: position 4,300,625 of record NZ_CP077075.1, read on the forward strand.
GCCCGCGCTTCGCCCCGTTCGACCTGACCAACACCAAAATTGCCTACGAGCTGGACTACGTCGAGCAAGGCAACTGGAAGCTGGTGATGGAGAACAACCGTGAGTGCTACCACTGCGAAGGCACCCACCCCGAACTGATCGTCTCGTACCAGTCCGAAGACCTCGGCGTGAGCTTTGACGAGATGACCGACGAGGCCCGCGCCTCCTTTGATGCCTATCAGATCCGCAAGGCCGGCATCGAAGCCGACTGGGAGCGTTCGGGCCTGCTGTGGCAGACCGTCGAGCACCTGGCCGACGACGCACCGACCCAGTTCCGCACCCAGCGCATGATCATCGCCGGCAGCGGCGAGTCGCAAACCCTCGACACTAAAGTGGCCTGCACCAAGCTGCTGGGCAACCTCACCCGCAAGGATTTGGGCGACACCCACCTGTGGGGCAACAACGCGTGGTGCCACGTGATGAGCGACCACGCCATGATCAGTTGGATCATCCCGCTGTCGCCCGAGCAAACCCTGGTGCGCACCAAGTGGCTGGTGCACAAGGACGCCGTCGAAGGCGTGGATTACGACCTGCAGAAGCTCACCGAAGTGTGGGTGGCAACCACCCAGCAGGACGCCGCGCTGGTGGCCATCACCCACAGCGGCACCCAGGACCCGGCCTTCGTGCCCGGCGCCTACTCGGTGTTCACCGAGCCCTACGTCGACCAGTTCGCGCGTTGGTATGCCTCGCGCCTGGCCGCCCACGGAGTGTGATGCCATGACCCAGTACCAGAACATCGCTGCCCTGCGCGCCGACCAGCGCTTCGCCGACACCGACCATTGGGCTGCCTTCGGCGCCCAGTGGGGCAGCGGCGAAGGCAAGCGCATCGAATGCCTGAGCGTGGTGGCCGAAACCCACGACGTGAAGACCTTCACCTTCCACTGCCCGGACTACCAGGCGCTGGCCTACGAGCCCGGCCAGTTCCTCACCGTGTCGCCGGTGATCGACGGGCAGAGCGTGTCGCGCTGCTACACCCTGTCGTCCACCCCGACCCGGCCGTTCACCTTCTCGATCACGGTCAAGCGGGTGCCGGGGGGCGCGGTGTCGAACTGGCTGCACGACAACCTGCATGCCGGCGCCGCGCTAGCGGCCTCGGGCCCGGCGGGCATCTTCACCCCGGTGGCGGGCCCTTCGCACAAGCTGTTGTACCTGTCGGCCGGCTCCGGGGTGACCCCGCTGATGGCCATGACCCGGGCAGCCGCCGACCTGCACGCCGACCTGGATATCGTCTTCGTGCACAGCGCGCGCACGCCCAAGGACATCATCTTCCGCGATGAACTGGCGCGCCTTGAAAAGAGCATGCCGCGCCTGCGCACGCTGTTCTTCTGCGAGAGCTCAGGCGACGAACCCGACTGGGCCGGCCCGCTGGGGCGCCTGTCGCTGAAGGAGCTGCAACGGCAGATCCCCGACTTCAAGGAGCGCGAAGTGTTCACCTGTGGCCCCAAGGGCTACATGGACGCGACCAAGGCCCTGCTCGGCGATGGCGGCTTTGACTTGAAGCACTACCACCAGGAGAGCTTCGACATCGGCGCCGAGCCGGAACCGGCCCGGGCGCCGGCGCCGGCAGCAGGCCAGCCCCAGGACAGCTTCACCGTGGTACTGGCGCGCTCGGGCAAGACCTTCACCATGCGCGCCGACCAGACCGTACTGGCCGCGGCCAAACAGGCCGGCGCGGTGGTGCCCTCCTCCTGCAGCCAGGGGGTGTGCGGCACCTGCAAGAGCGCGGTGCTGGAGGGCAGTGTCCAGATGCAGCACAACGGCGGCATCCGCCAGCGTGAAATCGACAAGGGCCTGCGCCTGCTGTGCTGCAGCCGGCCCACTTCGGACCTGGTCATCGACCTCTGACACGGCGCCTGCGGGCGCCTTTTGCAATTTCCGAGGCATCCGTGCGGCTGCGGCGAACAGCGTGGGAGCGGGCTTGCCCCGCGATAGCGGTATCGGCTTCGGCATCGCTATCGCGCGGCAAGCCCGCTCCCACGAGCTTCTGAATCAACCTCCAACCAACAGGCAAACCCTCCCGCCGAACAATCCTGCACCCCCCACTCAGCGACAAAGCCAAGCGCAGCCCCTGTGCCCCGCGACTTGCAACAATAAAAAGGAAATAGCCGATGCGTGCAAACCATGGCCTGTTCAAAGGCCTCAACCCTACGGTGACAGTGTGGTCACTGCTTATCGTCATGGCCTTCGTGGCCCTGTGCGCCACCCAGGGCGAACAGGCCGCCGGGGTATTCAAAAGTGCCTCCGACGCCATCCTCGACAACCTCAAGTGGTTCTACATCGCCCTGGTCAGCGGCGTACTGGTGTTGCTGGTGGTGGTCGCCTTCAGCCGCTACGGCACCTTGCGCCTGGGCCGCCCGGACGAACGCCCGGAGTTCAGCTTCCCAGCCTGGATCGCCATGCTGTTCAGCGCCGGCATGGGCGTGGGGCTGATCTTCTGGTCGGTTGCAGAACCGGTGCTGCACTACGCCAGCAACCCCTTCACCCCAGGCTTATCCGACGCCTCGGCGGCCATGGCCATGCGCCTGACCCTGTTCCACTGGGGCCTGCACCCCTGGGCGATCTTCACCGTGATCGGCCTGGGCCTGGCCTACTTCGCCTACCGCGAAGGCTTGCCGCTGGCGCTGCGCTCGGTGCTCTACCCGCTGATCGGCCAGCGCATTTACGGGCCCATCGGCCACACCGTGGACATCATCGGTGCGGCAGTCACCGCCTTTGGCGTGTCGCAATCGCTGGGCATGGGCGTGGAGCAGATCAACGCCGGGCTTAACGACGTGTTCGGCGTGCCGGTGAGCCTGTCGTTCAAGCTGGGCATCATCGCCGTGGTCACGGTGATTGCCTCGATTTCACTGGTGGCCGGCCTTTCCAAGGGCATGAAGCGCCTGTGCACGGTGAACATGTGGATCTCCATCGGCCTGATGCTGGTGGTGCTGGCCCTGGGCCCGACCAACTACCTGCTCAACCTGCTGCTGGAGTCGGCCGGTGACTACGTGCAGAACATCGTCGGCCTGAGCTTCTGGACCGACAGCCAGGCCAACAGCGGTTGGCAGAACAGCTGGACCGCCTTCTACTGGCCCTGGTGGATGACCTGGGGGCCGTTCGTGGGCCTGTTCATCGCGCGGATTTCCCGCGGGCGGACCATCCGCGAGCTGGTGTTCGGCGCACTGCTGGTGCCCACCCTGGTGACCATGATCTGGATGGCGGTGTTCGGCGGCTCGGCGCTCAAGGACGAGCAGCAGGCACGCCAGGCCCACGCCGCGCTGCCGGTGGCCGAGCAGAGCGTGGCCGGCGACTTTACCGGTGGCCCGATCCTGCAGGCCACCCGCCACGACACCACCACGGCGATGTTCACCCTGCTCGAGCGCCTGGACGGCCCCACCGTGGGCGCCATCCTCAGCGTGATCGTGTGCCTGCTGCTGGCGGTGCACTTCGTCACCGCCGCCGACGCCGGCACCCAGGTACTGTGCATGCTCAACTCGCTGGGCAGCATCGACCCGCCGAACTGGCTGCGGGTGATGTGGTGCGTGCTGGAGGGCGCCATCGCCGCCAGCCTGATCATTGCCGGCGGGCTGGTGGCGATACAGATGGCCAGTATCGTGGTGGGGCTGCCGATCGCGCTGTACATGCTGCTGACCGGCTACAGCCTGTGCCGCAGCTTGCGCGCCTATGAAGGGTCGGTGACCTTGGGCACCCCTGCCCCTGAAGCTGTGCGTGTGGTGGCCGGGACCGTCGTCGAAAGCCACTGACGCCACCTCCTGTAGCCGGCTTGCCGGCGATCACGGGCACCGCCCGCGCCATGCTACGAAGAACCGGGGCTGCCATTGCGCAGCCCCGGTTTTTTGTGTCGCCGATTCGTGCCCTATTGCCGGCAAGCCGGCTCCTAGCGGGCTGTGCGCTCGCGCATGGCAAAAAATGGCTGTGCCAAAATGAATAAATAGTTATAAGATAACGTTTCATTTGACACCCATTCCTGCCTGCGACCCAACCCCGATGACAAGCGCCTCAGCCACCCCTACCCTGCTCACCCAGCGCCTGCAGAGCATCGATGCCCTGCGCGGCCTGGTGATCCTGTTCATGCTGCTCGACCACGTGCGCGAGACCTTCTTCCTGCACCGCCAGGTCAGCGACCCGATGAACGTCGATGTCACCGACCCCAGCCTGTTCGCCAGCCGCACCCTGGCCCACCTGTGCGCACCGGTGTTCGTGCTGCTGACGGGCCTGTCGGCCTACCTGTACGGCGAGAAGTACCAGGGCCGCGCCGATGTGTCGGCATTCTTGTTCAAGCGCGGGCTGTTCCTGGTGGTGCTGGAATTCACCCTGGTGAACTTCGCCTGGACCTTCCAGCTGCCGCCGAGCGTGATCTACATGCAGGTGATCTGGGCCATCGGCGTGAGCATGATCGCCCTGTCGCTGCTGGTGTACCTGCCGCGCGCCGCGCTGGTGGCCCTGGGCGTGGTACTGGTGGCCGGGCACAACCTGCTGGACGGCCTGCACTTTGGCCCGGAGTCGGCGATGCACGTGCCGTGGGCAATTTTGCATGACCGTGGCTGGCTGGAGGTGTCCGACAGCCTGCGCCTGCGCACCTCTTACCCGGTGCTGCCGTGGATTGGCGTGATCGCGCTGGGCTACGCCCTGGGGCCGTGGTTCGGCCGCAGCAGCAATGCCGGCGTACGCCAAAAGCACCTGCTGCTGGCCGGCAGCGCTGCGCTGCTGGGCTTCGTGGTGCTGCGCCTGCTCAACGGCTACGGCGAAGCGCCATGGCACAGCTACCCGGCGCTCACCCAGACCCTGATGAGCTTCTTCAACATCACCAAATACCCCCCGTCGCTGCTGTTCCTGAGCCTGACCCTGGGCTGCGGCCTGTTGCTGCTGCGCGGCTTCGAGCGCGCAGGCGCGGCCCGCTGGATCGGCGTGCTGGCGGTATTCGGCGCCGCACCGATGTTCTTCTACCTGCTGCACCTGTATGTGCTGAAAGTGCTGTACGTGGCCTGCGTGGCGCTGTTCGGGCAGAACCATGGCGAGTACTTCGGCTTTGACGGCATTGGCGCGGTGTGGCTGGGCTCGGTGCTGCTGGCGGCGGCGTTGTACCTGCCGGTGCGCTGGTTTGCCCGGTTGAAGGCGCGTCGGCGTGATATCGCCTGGCTGAAATACCTTTGACGGCCGATCGCGGGGCAAGCCCGCTCCCACAAGCCCGCACACGGGGCTTGGCGTGGCAGCGGGTGTGCCCCGCGACAAGGCTGCAACGGTCAAAACCATTTCCACCGGCCGGTCGATGGTCTACCATGCCCGCCGCCGGTTTCCACCAGGAATTAATAGGGAATCCCCAGCCCGCCCAGCGCGTGCCAAAGGGAACTGCCCCCGCAACTGTAGGTGCCGAGCCCGCGCCATCGATGCCACTGGATCATGTATCCGGGAAGGCTGGCGCCGGGCCAGGACGCACCAGTCAGGAGACCTGCCGGCACACATTTACCAACCGGCGGGGTGTCCGGGATGGCCATCTCCACCCCTTGCGGGTGCTGCCCCTCGCCCTGCGCGACGGGCCCGGCGATGCCTGTCCGTGCGTTCATTCCGTGCACCGTAGATAGGAGATCGCCCACCATGCTGCCCCGTTTCGCCGCCCTGCTCGCCGGCCTGTCGCTGACTGGCCTCGCCCAGGCCGCCGCCACCCACTACCCGCTCACCGTCGACAACTGCGGCGCCCCGCAGACCTTCGCCCAGGCCCCCGAGCGCGCCGTGACCATCGGCCAGGCCGGCACCGAGATGCTCTACGCCTTGGGCCTTGGCGACAAGCTGGCCGGCACTTCGCTGTGGTTCAACAACGTGCTGCCCGAGTACGCCGCGCAGAACTCCAAGGTGCCGCGCCTGGCCGACAACGACCCAAGCTTCGAAGCGGTGGTGGGCAAGCGCCCGCAACTGGTGGCGGTGCAGTTCGAGTGGATGGTCGGCGCCCAGGGCGTGGTGGCAACCCGCGAGCAGTTCGACGAGCTGAAGATCCCCACCTACCTGCTGCCCTCGGACTGCGAAGGCAAGGACAACCTGGTGGGCGCCGACGGCACCCGCCTGCAGCCGTTCAAGGTCGACAGCATCTACAAGAGCGTCAGCCAACTGGCCGAAATCTTCGACGTGCAGGCCCGTGGCCAACAGCTCAACGCCGAGCTCAAGGGCCAGCTGGATCACGCCCGCCAGCAACTGGCCGGCAAGGACCTGAGCCACACCAGCGCGCTGTTCTGGTTCTCCAGCGCCGACCTTGAGATGGACCCGTACGTGGCCGGCCGCCAGGGCGTGGCCGACTTCATGCTGCAGACCCTGGGCGTGCGCAACGTGGTCGAGTCCAACGAAGAATGGCCCACCGTGGGCTGGGAAACCCTGGCCAAGGCCAACCCCACCTGGCTGATCATCGCGCGCATGGACCGCCGCCGCTTCCCCGCCGACGACTACCAGAAGAAGCTTGATTTCTTGCGTAACGACCCGGTGGCCAAGAACATGGAGGCGGTGAAAAACGGCCGCATCATCGTGCTCGACGCCGACGCCATGCAGGCCGGCATCCGCCTGTTCACGGGCCTGGAGCGGTTGTCCGCCGCCTTCGCCACGGGTAAAGCGCCGCAACCATGAGCCGCCTGTTCCCCCTGAGCCTTGCTGCAATGGTGGCCCTGCTGGCCGCGTTGCTGGCCGGTATCGCCATCGGTGAAACCCGCGTCACCACGCAGGTGGTGTGGCAGGTGCTGGCCAACCATTTGTGGCAGGCCGGCCACGTGCTCGACCCGATCGACGCCGGCATCATCTGGAACTACCGCCTGCCGCGCACCCTGGTGGCCGCAGCCTGCGGCGCCGGGCTGGCTACCTGCGGGGTGATTTTGCAGGCGCTGCTGCGCAACCCGCTGGCCGAGCCCTACCTGCTGGGGTTGTCCGCCGGTGCTTCCACCGGCGCGGTGGCGGTGGGCCTGTTGGGGCTGGGTGGTGCCGCGCTGTCGCTGTCCGGCGGCGCCTTCATCGGCGCGCTGGCGGCCTTTGGCCTGGTGCTGCTGTTGTCGCGGGCCAGCGGCAGCAGCCACAACAATGCCCAGGTGATTCTGGCCGGCATTGCCGGCTCGCAACTGTTCAATGCCCTCACCGCATTTTTGATTACCAAATCGGCCACCGCCGAACAGGCCCGCGGCATCATGTTCTGGCTGCTGGGCAACCTCAGCGGCGTGCGCTGGCCCTCGGCGTGGCTGGCCTTGCCGGTGGCGCTGCTGGGCCTGGTGGTGTGCCTGTGGCACCGCCGCGCGCTGGATGCCTTCACCTTCGGCGCCGATTCGGCAGCCTCCCTGGGGGTGCCGGTACGCCGCACGCAACTGCTGCTGATCAGCTGCGCGGCGCTGGTGACCGCGGTGATGGTGTCGATTGTCGGCGCCATTGGTTTCGTCGGCCTGGTCATCCCCCACGCCCTGCGTTTGCTGCTGGGCGCGGGCCACAGCCGTCTGCTGCCGGCCAGTGCGCTGGGTGGCGCGCTGTTTCTTATTCTGGCCGATATCCTTTCGCGCACCCTGATCAGCGGCCAGGTGATCCCGGTAGGCGTGGTCACCGCGCTGATCGGCGCGCCGGTGTTCGCGCTGATTCTGGTCAGCCGCCGGGGGCGCCCATGACCGCCATGCCCCCCCTCGCCATCGCCCCCCTTGCCTGCCACAACTTGAGCCTGCGCCTGGGCGGGCGCGACGTGCTGCAAGGCATCGACCTTGCCGTGAACCCCGGTGAGACGCTGGGCATCGTCGGCCCCAACGGCTCGGGCAAGTCCACCCTGCTCAAGCTGCTGGCCGGCCTGCGTACCCCCAGCAGCGGCAGCGTGCAACTGCTCGGCGAGCCCCTGGCGAAGCTGCCGCGCCGGCGCATCGCCCAGCTGTTGGCCCTGGTGGAGCAACAGGCCGACACGCAAGACGCCATCAGCGTGTTCGACGCCGTGGCCCTGGGCCGCACGCCGTGGCTGTCGGCCCTGGCGCCGTTCGGCCGGCAAGACCGCGCCATCGTCGACCAAGCCCTGGCCGACGCGGACGCCAGCCACCTGCGCGAGCGCATCTGGCGCGAGTTGTCTGGCGGCGAGCGCCAGCGCGTGCACATCGCCCGCGCCCTGGCCCAGCGCCCGCAACTGTTGCTGCTTGACGAGCCCACCAACCACCTCGACATCCAGCACCAGCTGGGCCTGCTGCAACAGGTGCAGGCCCTGCCGGTGACCACCCTGGTGGCCCTGCACGACCTCAACCAGGCGCTCACCTGCGACCGCCTGGCAGTGCTCGACCGGGGCCGCCTGGTCGCCCTCGGCCAGCCCGAAAGCGTGCTCACCCCAGAGCGCCTGCTGAGCACTTTCGGCGTACACGCCCACTACCTCACCGACCCTTACGACGGCGCGCGCATCCTGCGCTTTCGCGCCCCCTGAACCAGGACGTTCCGCCCATGTTGCCGCGCTCCACCACCGCCCTGCTGCTCGCCACCCTGCTGACCACCGCCGCCGCCCAGGCCGAGGTGCATGAAGTGCAGATGCTCAACCGCGGCGCCGACGGCGCCATGGTCTATGTGCCCGACCACCTGCACATCGCCCCCGGCGACAGCGTACGCTTTGTGCCAACCCAGGCCGGGCACAACGCCGCCAGCCTGCCCGCCCTGCTGCCAGCTGGCGCCACGGCGTTCAAGAGCAAGCTCAACCAGCCCTTCGAGCAGGTATTCGAGGCGCCCGGGCTGTACGGCATCCAGTGCATCCCGCACCTGGCCATGGGCATGGTGATGTTGATCCAGGTCGGCGACAGCCAGGGCGCCAGCCTGCCTGACGGCCTGCCGGCCCGGGCCAAGGCGCGCCTGGCCGCGCAGCTGCAAAAACTGGAGGCCGGCCAATGAAAAAGGTATTCATCGCCCTGCCCCTGCTTGGCCTGAGCCCGATGGCCCTGGCCGAGTCCGCCCAATCGCAGGCCAACGGCTTCATCGAGGACAGCAGCTGGAGCATCCTCAACCGCATGGTGTATGACCAGCGCGACTACAAGCACGGTGGCCGCAACAGCGCCGCACGCAACGCCTACAAGCCACGCAGCGAACGCAACGGCCTGGCCGAGGAATGGGCCTACGGCCTGATGGGCACTTTCAGCTCGGGCTTTACCCAGGGCCTGATCGGCATCGGCGTGGATGCCCACGCCTACCAGGGCGTGCAACTGGACAGCGGCGGCGGCCGCGCCGGCAAGGCGCGCCTGCTGGGCGTGGACAACGCCGGCCACCCGAAAAACGAATACAGCCGTGGCGGCGCAGCCGTGAAGCTGCGCCTGTCCAACACCGTGCTGTCCTACGGCGAGCAACGGGTGAAAACCCCGGTGTTCAGCTCATCCGACAGCCGCCTGCTGCCCGAGACCGCCACCGGCTGGTTCCTCACCAGCAACGAAATCGACAAACTCAAGCTGGTGGCCGGCCACTTCAACGAAAGCACCGACCGCAACGCCTCAAGCCACAACCAGGGCTTTGTGGTGAACTACTCCAACGCCCGCCAGGGCAACGCCTTCGACCTCGCCGGCGCGGTGTGGAACCCCAACGCCAATGTCAGCGCCAGCCTGTACACCTCGCGCTACGAAGACAGCTGGAACCAGCACTACCTCGACAGCACCCTGAGCCACGCCATCGACGAGCAGCGCAGCGTCAGCCTGGACCTGAACCTGTACCGCACCACCGACACCGGCAAGGCGCTGTCCGGGCGCATCGACAACACCACCTGGAGCCTGGTCGGCCGCTACGCCCAAGGCCCCCACGCGTTCAGCCTGGGTTGGCAGCAGGTCGACGGCAACACGCCGTTCGACTACGTCACCCGCGGCGCCATCTTTATCGCCAACGCCGTGCAGATGTCCGACTTCAATGCCCCCAACGAAAAGTCCTGGCAGGCCCGCTACGACCTGAACATGGGCGCATTCGGCGTGCCGGGGTTGAACCTGACGGCGCTGTATGTGCGCGGGTTCGATATCGACGGCACGCATGTCGACCCTACTGGCGGGTATGCGTACCTGGGGTATGGCAAGGATGGCAAGCACTGGGAGCGCGACCTGGAGGCGCGCTATGTGGTGCAGAGCGGCAAGGCCAAGGGGCTGACGTTCTCGCTGCGGCATAACGTGCACCGGGGGGATACGGCGCAGGCGGAGCTGGATGGGGATCAGGTTAGGGTGGCGGTGGAGTGGCCATTAGCCGGGAGGCTGTAGTAAACGAGTTAGCCCAACCAAACTCTTGAGCAGCCCGAAGATAGCAGCCAATGCATGGTGGCAATTGACCATTATCCGAAAATAGGATCCAATCCAAGAAAATTCTTGTTGGATGAATGAGATCCTCGCCGTGAAAATATCTGTAGAAAAAATATACATCGAAAATTTCAAAAAAATTGAAAAACAAGAAATCGCAGTAAAGCCCATTACTGCAATTGTTGGCGGAAACGCGAGCGGCAAAAGCAGCATATTGCAAGCCGCTCAACTATGCACCTCAATCTGCCAAGCCAGCTTTAAAAACATAAATAGAAATAACAAAATAGAATTCCATAAAACCTTGGCTAACGAAGATGTATTCTACAGGCCAACCCAAACCATTCTCGACTTGAGATTTGAAGAACCGGCAAGCCAAACCAAGTCAATCAAACTTGGCTTTCAATGCATAATTCATGACAACACCACCAAAGCTCCAAAACCCATAGACCTAAAAGTTGCAATTACTCGAGGAAAAAATGCCAACCTGGCCTTGAAGTACGAGGGTAATGAATCCCTGATCTCTAACCTCGGAGATCGCAACCATCCATTTTCGATCTTCACCCCAGGCCTATCTGGAATTCCTATCCGTGAAGAATGGCGCACACGCGGTGCATTAGACGCAGCGGCAATGCATGGGGACGCCAACCTTTATCTCAGAACACTTCTAGATCATCTTTTCACGAAAGACCTTGACGACAGAACAATTAGCGAATGGGTTAATTGGCAAATTGACATAGATGAACTTCCCGAGACCTCCTCCTGGAGAGCATTCTCAACCTATCTTAATGAGTGCTATGAAGGGGCACGTGTTTACGTAAAGCATGACAGAAGTAAAGAGCGATACATTAACGTAGAGGTTTGGTACTTAGAAAAGAGCTTCACACTCGACATGGCTTCAACTGGGATGCTGCAAGTAATTCAAATACTTGCATATGCCTGCTTCTATGAACCACCTCTCTTACTGCTTGATGAGCCCGATGCACACTTACACGCTGACAGCCAAGCCAAACTCCATTCCGCATTGAAAATTCTTTCTTCAAATAGCTTGACAAAAATTGTCCTCGCAACACATTCACCACAATTCCTTCAGCTTTTGCAAAATGACCCTGACGCGTCCATTGTATGGCTCAGCTCAGGAAAGGAAGTTGTCGTACAGGCTGGTCAGCAACCTGCCATCCCACTTTTAATGGAGCTTGGCGCGTTGACGCTAGGTGCTGACGTATTTCAACAAAAGTACAAAACCATCTTACTCACTGAAGACAAAGATACAGACCTTATCAAGCCATTCGTCGCTGCACAAACGAACAAGGCAGTTTCAATAATCTCTTACAACGGATGCGCAAATTTACCTGGTGCCCGTCAACTCGCGATTCTTTTAAGCAGGCTTCGCCCCGATGCAAAAATTGTCATTCATCGCGACCGGGACTTCAGAACGGCAGAAGAAATGGACTTCGAAAGGCTGCTGTTTGAAGCCTGGCTTGAATACGAGGGCGGCACTAACATTCAAGAGATCTTCACACCTGGCAACGACATAGAACATTCATTTCTGGACACTAATCACCTGCAACAAAGTCTAAATGGCTATGCAGATGCGGCCAAAATTGAAAACGCTCTCATCAATGCTCTGGCTATCAAACGAGATGACCTGACTGCAAAAACAAGAAGTGCGCGTGCTGTCATCAAAGAACGTCTATACGACACCATTCGAATTCAAGGAAAGACAGCACTCCGCACAAAAGCCAAATTAAAACCTAAGCCTCCAGCTGACTCAAAGTTCTTACCCCGAGATGGAAAAACACCACTTTCACTGGACCAATGCCACGGAAAGCTTGCTTACAAGTCATTCTTGACATCTCTTCACCAGCTCATAGGCGGAGATAGCAAGGCGATTCCAGATTACATTATAAAAAGCACGCACCACCTCGAATGCCCTATCTGGAAGAACGCTCTAGCCTGAGGCACTAATTAACTTTCACGCAATCGCACGCACACCAAACTTCCCCGTACCAGCCTATCGTTCAAAACGCGGCTGATACGGGCATTGATCTCAAGTACTCGCACTCACCTGATCCGCAGGAGTGCCGAATAGAGCCACTACACAAAAAGCTCAGAGGCTATAAGTTGCGCAATTTTTAAATAACGAAATTTAGCCAGAACACTGGTGTCCTGCCTCCGAATAAGCTGTTCACTTTTGACGGCGGTTTGGGCGCCCGGCCTGCGTTGCTAATCCTCGCCATAGCCCTGCTATGACTTCATCGCGGCCCCTTGGCCGCCCCCCAGGCCACTCGCCAAAAGAGAACTTATTCCCGAGACAGGACACTAGTAATCATTTACATCCCTTACTTCGCCAATTGCGGAATCCTCTTGACATCGTTAACTTAATCATAGCCCATTAAAGTTAAGAAATGACGTTTCGCCTTGTCAGCACCTCAATTCAGCTGCCACTGCACCCGTTCCTGCGGCGTGAGGCTGTCCATCACGTGAGAGAAGGTTTCGCTGAACTCGACGCTGACATTGCCGAACACCTTGAAGTTGCTCAGCAGGTAACGCTTCACCGTTTTTGGCCAGCGCCCGTCACGGTGGCCAGCGTTGATGATGCCCTTGGCGTCCTGGTAGTTGGCGGCGGGCTTTACCTGGGTCAGGCGGCGCTCGAAGTCGCCGAAGGTCCAGTCGTCTTCGCGGGCTTCGAATTCGTTGAGCAGTCTGACTTTGTACAGGGCAAGTTCCGGCATGGGGTTGGCTCCTTTTTTGGTTGGAACGCAAACCCTATGCAAATGGCGCGGGGATGGAAATGAACCAGATGTTGAACATTGGCGTGGCCTTGTAGGGCGTTTACCCGAGCACCAGCTCCATATGGGTGGTCTGCCACTGCGGGTCCGGCTCGATATCGACAATACGAAAGCCCTGCCGCTCCCAGAAGCGGATCGCCCCCGGCAGAAACGGGTGAGTGTGCAAATACAGGCATTCGACCCCCGCCGCTGCCGCATGCTCGCGCAAGGCGCCGAACAACGCGGCGGCCAGGCCATGGCGGCGGTAGCCGGGGGTGACGAACAGGCGCACGATTTCGACGGTGTTGCGGGCGTGGTAGTCGAGTTGCGTGAAGCGGTGATCGTACGGCAGGTAGCCGATGCCGGCGATCAGCTGGTTATCGGCGTGGGCGACCAGGAAGTGGCCGGGGCCATCGATATACGTTTCGTTGAAGTGCGCAAGGTCGCGCGGCAGAGGCGAGTCGGCCAGCAGCGGGAAAAGCTGGCGGCGGGCAGTGTCGATGAAGCGCACGGTTTCGGCGGTGGCCGGGCGGGTGGTGGCGGTGATGGTCCAGGTGGGCATGGGCACAGGTTGCGCAGCGGAATGTCGGGATGTTCTACCCGAATGAACCACGGCGGGCAAACGCCTGGCCGATCATTTTTCCGCAGGCTTTGCTCACACCCCGCTAAAAGTTGTCAATATTGACTTGAACAGGTGCCGTAAATAGCCTGTACGCCGATTGAATTTCAGGCGCCAACCCATGAACCCAACCCCTTCGTACTCCCTGGTTACTCAAGAAACGCTTGAACTTCAGCCCTTACCTGAAATCATCAAACAACACACTGCGCCCTTGCACTTCAACAAGGTCGACTTCAGCCATCAGGACCTCAAACGTTTAGACCTTACCGGTGCCTTGTTCGAGCAATGCTTGTTCAACGAAGCAGACTTTTCATATGCCACGCTGGATGAGACACGTTGGTTGGGGTACCGCCTGGGGGCAGCCACATTCCGTAGCGCAAGCTTGGTCGACGCGCAGTTTCGTAACAGTGACCTCAACAATTCAAACTGGCAGCGTGCCCGCCTGTCCCAGGCTAACTTCGACGGCTGCAAACTCACAGGTTCCAACTTCAACGACGTTTCATCGTTGGGCTTGGCATTTTCCGAGTGCCGCCTGAACAGTGCCAACTTGTCCGGTATCTCGTTTTACAAAGCCACCCTGGATAACCTGGACTTCAGTGACTCTGACCTTTCAGGGTGCGATTTCAGAAAGGCCGTTTTCACCAACGGCGGCAGCCTTGCCCATGCCCGGGTCGTGGGCGCCCGCTTCGATGGCGCCGACCTGAGGGACGCCGACCTGGGCGGCCTGCAGCTTGCGGATGCCAAGCTGTTCAAAGGCGCGATCATTTCCAAGGCGCAGGCGAATATTCTGCTGCGAGGGTTGGGGCTTACCGTGCTTTGAGCTTTGCGGCCCGCGGTAGCTTTGGCTCACACACGCCCCACCCCAACAGGTTTAGCTGACAAATAAATAATAAGTAACAACCAGCAGTACAGCCCCAGCTGTATTACACCAAAAAGATATTTGAAGGCCCCATGCTCAGCCAACCTTGGCGAACCCCCAGTGCGGGCCAGATCATGCCAACGCTGATTCCGCAAACAATCAAACTACGCGACTTCAACGTCAAGGCACCCCATAATTTTCGATCTTCGTCTATCCCCGGGCTGCTTTTAAAAGCTTCGCACATTACAAAAAGCATCCGCGTACCCGCGACCAGCCAGATAATAGTTATCCCGACGAGCACCATGAATACGGGCATCAGAAGCAAGGTCAGCTTTATCATGGTCGGCCAACTACCCGGGTCGATCATAGGCAACCTCATAAATGAAATCTGCTATGGCCTCGCCAAAGGCTCCCCCCTGCACTACCTGCATAAGGAACCACACCAACAGCAGCAAGCCCACAAACAGCCCCACTAATGGGTTTGAAACGACAAACGGCCCGCATCGCGTAACCGCCCAGCCCCTTCTCCTAGAACAAACTACAACTCATTGATTTAACGCGGTCTCTGTGGGAAGCGGCCTTGCCGGGGCGCCGTCCGGTCGAGATGGGTCGCGAAGCGGCCCCAAGGCCTCGGCCTCATGCAAGGTTGCCGGGGCTGCTGCGCAGCCCATCTCGACCGGACGGCGCCCCGGCAAGGCCGCTTCCTACAGGGATCGCGCTAGATTTTAGAAATTGAATAAGACAGTTGCTCCCACAGGGCCCGTGGTGCTCTACAAGACCCGTTCTCTGCGCGACAGCACAGCTGATAGAGCTGGTTGATCTCCTAAGGAACTACCTGCCAAACCACCTGTGAAACTGTCAGACGTATCAAACACTTTTAAAACCAACCAAAAGCGCAAAAAAAGCCATACAACCAAAAGCTGCAAGCACGCAATACATACCAAGCTTCATACGCTTTCTCAAATAAGGCGGAAAATTTTCACTATCCTGTGCATTCAACCAACCCTGGCGAATACCTAATGCCGGCCAAATCATTCCCGCCGTCATCGCGCTCACCGTTTGAAGTCGAAATTTCAATGTAAATGCGCCGCCATTTTTCAACTCTTCATGAAGACCTGGGCTTCGTTTCAGGGATTCGCACATGACTTCGAAATGTCGCGAGCCTGCGATGTGAAGCACAATGGCCAGCCCCGTCAAACCGATAAGAAAAGGAGCAAGTAATAACCCCAACCTGGCCCACACAGGCCACCAACTCAAATCAATCATAGGCCACCTCGTACAGCAACTCCCCTCCGCTCTCTCCCAAAGACGCCCCTACTTTGCTTGCGCCAAAAGAGGAAGCGCCTATAACCAAAATACCGCAGGTAGCTCGCCCCGGCTTTGGACCAGTGCTGCCCCAGGCTTTTGGTGGAAATCCCCAAGCCCTTGCGCAGGCGCTCATGCCCTCAAGGTTCAGGTACTTACCCAAAAACGCACTGCGCAACTGCGCGTCCAACTGCTGGTATAAGGCCCGGCGCGAGTCAAAGAACTGCGCCCCTTCAGCGCCAAAAAAACCTGCCAGCTACTGCTCGAAGCGCGGCAGCGCCGGGGGCTGAGCCGGGTACTTTGACCCCAGCCCCCAATCATGATCGGGTGAGTTTCGTGAAGCCGATCAGCAAGAACAGGATTGCGAAGCCCGACAGTAAGCAGTAGCTGCTGGTTTTCATCAGCCTGCTCAGGTAGACCGGAAAATCCTTGGTGTCCTCGATACTCAACCATCCTTTACGATGACCTAAAGACGGCCATATCAGGCCCAGGGTCATGGCGCTGACAATTATCATGCGTGACTTCTGGCTGAGCGTCCCCCAAATCAGAATTTCATCCTGAAGGCCACTACTGCGACGAAAGGCGCGGCACATGACATCGAAGTGCCTTGTGCCTGCGATACAGGTATTGATCAGCCCCCCCGTGATGATCAACAGAAACGGTAGGGCAATCAGTATGAGCCGCAGGCTGGCGGGCCACCCGCTCAAGTCAATCATGCGTAGTTTCGTAAAGAAACTCGCCCAGCCATTCTCCTCCGGCTACGCCCCCGCCACTGCCGGCGAATGAGCCCACTCCAACAGTTGCGATACCGCAGACCGCTTTTCCCCAGACGCCAAAATTGCAGACAGCCTTTATCGCAATACCACTCGCAACTCCACCAATAACACCGCCCCCCAAACCGCCCGCAAAGCCACCTGTTTCTGTAAACCGAATCTTCTTGCACGCTTCTGTTTCACCCGCTTTGCACGCCTCCTGAACTTTCAGATACGACGAACTTGCCCCAACTGCCACACCAACATAGCCACCATACTTCAAATACCGAGCCATCTTCGCCACCTCATCCAGATGCGTCGCATACCCCGGTATCGCCCCCGGCGCCCCGGCCTTGGACCAGTGGTGCACCAGGCTTTTGGTGGAAATCCCCAAGCCCTTGCGCAGGCTCTCATGCCCGCCGAGGTTGAGGTATTTGCCCAGGAACGCACTGCGCAACTGCGCGTCCAACTGCTGGTACAACGCCTGTCGCGAAGCGAAGAACTGCGGGCTTTTCAGGTGCCCATGCAAGCCGAACTCACGCTGGTGCAACTGCTCGATGCCTTTGAGCGTGTCAGCCACCTGCCCCAGCCCGCGCGACAACATGTCCTTACCCACCCCCATCGACTGGCTGGCACCACTGAGCACCCCGGCAATTTCGCCGATGTACTCCATCATGAAGTTGGCCTCCTGCTCGTCGAGCCCCGCCAGCGCCTCCCGCGCGCGCTGCGCCGCCGCCATCAGGTCGGCTTCTTCGCGGGTACAGGCGTGGTGGTTGTCGGGGTCGCCGAGGACGAAGATTTCGCCGGCCTTGAAGCCTTGCTCGAAGGTGGGGTTCAGGCGTTGCAGCCGGGCCATCGGCAGCCTGTGGTCGTGCGCCAGCAGCTCGGCCAGCACCTTCGGGCCGGACATGCTCCGGCGCACGATATGGAAACCCGGCTCCAGCACCGAGCCAGGCGCAGGCGACGCCAACGGGGACTGGGTTGGCGCCGAAAATGAGGACGCAGCAGCGACAGGTGCCGAGCGAGGCGCCGGCATGCTGCCCAGCGGCGCCACCACCCGGTTGCTGCCAAGCGGGCAACCACAGGCAACCAGCGCCCCGTCGAACGCTACCTCCCGGCCTTGGGAGATGAACCAGGCAATGCCTTCGGCAACCGTGCCCACCTGCTTGCACCTGGGGCATTCGGTAGTCGAATCCCCCATACGCAACACTGCTCTGCCGTCACCGCGATGGGCGCCTTCACTGGCGATGCACACCGCCCCCGTGGTGGTGGCATCGCCATCCAGCGCCTGCCCGACACCTGCAATTTCAACCCGGCTCATACGCACGCTTCCCTATGCAAAGCACGGGAAACTAGCAGCGCAGCGGCAGGAAAAACCGGGCCAGGCACCGCTTCAGAAACGTCCTACAACAGATACGGAAGGCCATTACGCGGCGACATTTTTCGCAATCCCTCACCGCCCGCTGCGCAGCATTTCCTTCGGCACATACTTGCCGATCTCGTACTTGCCGATCGCTGCCCGGTGCACTTCATCCGGCCCGTCGGCCAGGCGCAAGGTGCGCTGCATGGCGTACATGTAGGCCAGCGGGAAGTCGCCGCTGACCCCGGCGCCGCCGTGAATCTGAATAGCCCGGTCAATCACCTTCAATGCCACGTTGGGCGCCACCACCTTGATTTGCGCGATTTCGCTGCGCGCCACCTTGTTGCCCACGGTGTCCATCATGTACGCAGCCTTCAGGGTCAGCAGGCGGGCCATGTCGATTTCCATGCGCGAGTCGGCGATCTTGTCGACGTTGCCGCCCAGGCGCGCCAGCGGCTTGCCGAAGGCAGTGCGCTGCACCGAGCGCTTGCACATCAGCTCAAGCGCGCGTTCGGCCATGCCGACCGAGCGCATGCAATGGTGGATGCGGCCCGGGCCCAGGCGGCCCTGGGCGATCTCGAAGCCGCGGCCCTCGCCCAGAATCACGTTGTCATACGGCACCCGCACGTTCTCGAATACTACCTCGGCGTGGCCATGGGGGGCGTCGTCGTAGCCGAACACCGGCAGCGGGCGGACAATCTTCACCCCCGCCGCATCGGTGGGCACCAGCACCATCGAGTGCTGCTCGTGGCGCTGGCCGTCGGGGTTGGACAGGCCCATGAAAATCATCACCTTGCAGCGCGGGTCGCAAGCGCCGGAGGTCCACCACTTGCGGCCGTTGATCACCCACTCATCGCCATCGCGCACGGCGGTGGCGGCCATGTTGGTGGCGTCCGACGAGGCAACATCTGGCTCGGTCATGGCGAATGCCGAGCGGATCTCGCCACGCAGCAGCGGCTCCAGCCACTGGCGCTTCTGCGCTTCGCTGCCATAGCGCACCAGCACCTCCATGTTGCCGGTGTCCGGTGCCGAGCAGTTGAACGGCTCGGGCCCCAGCAGCGAGCGGCCCATGATCTCGGCCAGCGGCGCGTACTCAAGGTTGCTCAGGCCGGCGCCGTACTCGGACTCGGGCAAAAACAGGTTCCACAGCCCTTCGGCGCGGGCCTTGGCCTTGAGCTCCTCCATGATCGCGGTGGGCTGCCAGCGGTCGCCCTCGGCGACCTGGCGCTCAAACACCGGCTCGGCCGGGTACACGTATGCATCCATGAACGCGCTGACACGCTCGCGCAGTGCCTGCACCTTGGGCGAATAGGCGAAATCCATCGGGGCTACCTTCGGTCAGTGAAGAACATGGGCGCAGCCTAGAACAGCCGGGCTGAATCCACCTAGCCTATTTTCTGCGTGTATAAACATTCATAACCGATATATGATCCGGCGAATAATTCCAACAAAGAGCGGCGCCCATGAACCTCAGCAAGGTCGACCTCAACCTGTTCATCGTCTTCGACGCCATCTACACCGAAGCCAACCTGACCCGCGCCGGGCAGATCGTCGGCATCACCCAGCCGGCAGTGTCCAACGCCCTGTCGCGGCTGCGCGAAACCTTCAACGACCCGCTGTTCGTGCGCACCGCCCAGGGCATGGTGCCCACGCCCATGGCGCAGAACATCATCGGCCCGGTGCGCAACGCCCTGGCGCTGCTGCGCACCTCGGTGCAGGAAAGCCGCATCTTCAACCCGCAGCAGGCCAGCAAGACCTTTCGCATCAGCATGACCGACCTCACCGAGGCGGTGATCCTGCCGGCGCTGTTCCAGCGCCTGCGCCGCCTGGCCCCGGCTTTGGTGATCGAGAGCTTCTTGTGCAAGCGCCGCGAAACCACCAAGGAGCTGGCCGCCGGGCGCCTGGACTTTGCCGTGGACGCGCCGCTGAACACCGACCCGCAGGTGCGCCACGTCAAGCTGATGCAAGACCATTACGTGTGCGCCATGCGCCCCGGCCACCCGCTGGCCGACAGCAAGCTGACGTTGGACAGCTACCTGGGCATGACCCATATCCATATTTCCAGCCGGCGCAACGGCCTGGGCTATGTTGACCTGGCGCTGGGCAAGATGGGCGTGCAGCGGCGCGTGGCGCTGCGCTCGCAGCACTACCTGATGGCCTCGCAAGTGCTGCAGCAGACCGACATGGTAATGACCGTGCCGGAGCGCTTCGCCCGCCGCCACCAGTTGCGCCACCAGCCGCTGCCGGTGGAAGTGCCGGCGCTGGAAACCCACCTGTACTGGCACGAAAGCACCGACCAGGACCCGGCCAACCGCTGGATGCGCGAGCAGATCATCGAGCTGTGCGAGCGGGTCGCGGCGCAGGAGGCGCTGGAGGCAGGGGCTTAAATGCACAGCTCTGAGGCTTATGCGATCCCTGTAGGAGCGGCCTTGTGCCGCGATGGGCTGCGCAGCAGCCCCGGCAAATTTGCGTAAAGCCCATATTCTGGGGCTGCTGCGCAGCCCATCGCGGCACAAGGCCGCTCCTACAGGGACCGCGCCAGCTTTCAGAAATTGAGCAACGCAGTGCCCCCACGCGCTTGCATTGCCCGGCACTTTCGGTAACCCTTGCGCCGCCCTGACCCGGGCCACCCAGCCCCCGCACAAGGAACGCGCAGCATGCCCATCCGTACCCTGGTGATCGGCGCCTACGGCAATTTCGGGCGCATCATCTGCCGCCACCTGGACCGCATGCCGGGGGTACAGCTGGTGATCGCCGGGCGCAACGCCGCCTCCCTGGCCACGCTTGCCGAACAACTCACCGATAGCCAACGCTGGTGCGGCGATGCCATGGCCGACGGTTTCGCCGAGGCCCTGCGCGCGCTGCGCATCGACTGGGTGATCCACACCGGCGGGCCGTTTCAGGGCCAGCCCTATCGCGTGGCCGAAGCCTGCATCGAGGCCGGGGTGAACTACTGCGACCTGGCCGACTGCCGGGCGTTCGTCAGCGGCATCGCCCAGCTGGACGAGCGCGCCCGCAAGGCCGGCGTTGCCCTGCTCAGCGGCTGCAGCTCGGTGCCCAGCCTGTCGTCGGCGATCCTAGACGAACAGCGCCACCGCTTCAGCCACATCGAGGCCATCGAACATGGCATCACCTCGTCGGCAAAAATGCCTGGCCTTTCCACCATCGAAGGCGTGCTGGCCTACGCCGGCCGGCCCATCCCGCAATGGCGCAACGGCCGCCCGAGCACCGTGGACGGCTGGCTGGGCCTGCAACTGCGCCACCTGCCGGGGCTCGGCTGGCGCCTGCTGAACAACGTCGATGTACCCGACATGGCGATTTTCCCGGCCCGTTACGGCGCCGCCAGCGTGGCCTTCAAGGCAGGCTCCGGGCTGATGGCTGGCGGGCTGGCCAATGCGGCGCTGGCGCTGCTGATCAAGCTGGCCCTGGTGCGCGACCCGCTGCCCTGGGCACGGCGCCTGTACCGCCTGGGCGTGCGCGTGGAGCATTGGGGCGACGGCAAGAGCGCCATGTACTTGGATGTGCGTGGCCGCGATGAAAATGGCCGGCCCCTGCGCCTGCACGCCCAGGTAACGGCACTGGACGACAAAGGCCCGGAAATCCCCAGCTGCGCCGCCGTCGCACTGATCGCCAAGGCTGCCGAAGGCTACCGGCCACAGCCCGGTGCACGGCCCTGTGTCGGCGAAATCAGCGTGGCCGAATACCTGGCCGCCATCGATGCCCCGGACAAGGTCCGCTACAGCATCGACTACCGGCACGGCTGACATGGACTACCTGCTGCTCAAGTACCTGCATGTGCTCGCCGCGATATTCCTGTTCGGGTTCGGCATGGGCTCGTACCTGTACCTGATCGCCGCCCACCGCACCGGCGACACCCGGGTGATCGCCGCCGTGGCGCGCCTTGTGGTGCGCTTCGATGCCTGGATCACCACCCCGGCAGGCGCCCTGCAACTGCTGACCGGCTACGCCATGGTGCGCCTGGCCGGCATGGACTGGTCGAGCGGCTGGCTGCTGGCGGCGCTGCTGATCTTCTTCGGCGTGGGCGCACTGTGGTTGCCGGTGCTGGTGCTGCAAAAGCGCATGCAGGCCCTCGCCGCCCAAGCCTGCGCAAACGGCACGGCGCCGCCCGGCGGTTACCAGCGGTTGTACCGCTGCTGGCTGTGGATGGGGGTCGCGGGGTTTGCCGGGATGTTCCTGATGGTGCTGGTGATGGTCAGCAAACTGGCCCCCTGGCAGTGGTTATAAGACCGCAGAAGAATTTTTTTCTACGTCATAAGCTAATGGCGAAACGATATTTCTGAATCAGCGCAAGCCTGCGGTAAGAAGGGAAAACCTTCGCCGCAGCGCCCCCGTAGCATGCGGTTCATGGCGGCCGACCACCGGCCCCCCTGCACGGACCCGCTCCCGATCATGACTAGCGCCCCGCTTTACTTCGATTACGCCGCCACCACCCCCGTCGACGAGCGGGTCATCGAAACCATGCTCACCTGCCTGGGCCGCGAGGCCAATTTCGGCAACCCCGCCTCCAGCGGCCACTTCTACGGCCAGGCCGCCCGCGAAGCGGTAGACCAGGCCCGGCGCCAGGTGGTCGAGCAGGTCGGCGCGCAGCCTGACGAACTGGTATGGACCTCCGGCGCCACCGAATCCAACAACCTGGCGCTCAAGGGCATCGCCCAGGGCGCCGGCACCGCTGGCCATATCATCACCAGCCAGCTGGAACACAAGGCCGTGCTCGACACCGCAGCCGAGCTTGAGCGCCAGGGCTGGGCCATCACCCGCCTGGCGCCGGATGCCCAAGGCCTGATCCAGCCACAGGCCGTGCAGGCGGCCTTACGCGCCGACACCCGCCTGGTGTCGCTGATGGCGGTGAACAACGAAGTGGGCACGGTTACCGACTTCGCTGCCATTGGTGCCCTGGTGCGTGCCCACGGCGCCCTGCTGCATGTGGACGCGGCGCAGGCCGTGGGCAAGGTGGCCATCGACCTGGCCCGCCAGCCGGTGGACCTGATGTCGTTCTCGGCGCACAAGGTCTATGGCCCCAAGGGCATCGGCGCGCTGTACGTCGGCCCCCGCGCCCGCGACGGGCTGCGTGCGCAGATGCATGGCGGCGGCCACGAGCGCGGCCTGCGCTCCGGCACCCTGGCCACCCACCAGATCGCCGGCATGGGCAGCGCCTTCGCCCTGGCCGGCCAACCCGGTGACGCCGAGCACCTGCGTATCGAGCAATTGTCGCGGCGCCTGCGTGACGGGCTGCTGGCGCTGCCGGGGGTGAGCCTGAATGGCTGCCCGCTGCAGCGCGTGCCGCACACCCTCAACCTGTGCATCGACAGCAAGGGCTACAACAGCCTGGCTTTGGCCGGCGAACTGGCCGTGTCGAGCACCTCGGCCTGCAACTCGGCGAGCAACGCCGCCTCCCACGTGCTGCTGGCCCTGGGGCTGAGCGAACACCAGGCGCGCAACAGTGTACGGGTGAGCATCGGGCGGTTCACCCGTGAGGCGGATGTGGACCAGGCGGTAGCAGTGTTCGGGCGGGTGCTCGGGGCGGCGGCAGTGGCGCTGTGGTAGGAGCGCCTGATTCTGACCTCGCGCAATCCTGTGGCGATCCTGGCAAACAACTGGCATCGTGACACCTCCCCACCGCGCACAGGACGCGCCCTATGGCACTGCACCTCTGGCTGACCTTCTCCCTCGCCTACCTGCTGACCTCGCTCACCCCCGGCCCCAACGTGCTGCTGACCGTGCGCAACGCCTTGCGCTACGGCCCGTCGGGCATGGGCATGACGCTGTTCGGCAACCTTGCCGCGCAATTGCTGGCGATCAGCGCCGTGGCCATGGGCATCGGCGCCCTGCTGGTGTCGCTGCCGGCGGCGTTTCTGGTTCTCAAGCTGGTGGGCGCCGGCTACCTGATCTACCTCGGCCTGCGCCAGCTACTGGCCCGCAGCGCCAGCAACGCGGCCAGCACCCAGCCGCTAGCCGTGAGCCACCACGGCAAGTGGCGTATCGGCCTGGAGGCGTTTCTGGTGTCGGCCAGCAACCCCAAGACCCTGGTGTTCTTCTGCGCCTTCCTGCCGCAGTTTCTCGAGCCCGGGCGGCCGATCTTCGGCCAGTTCGCGGCGATGTACCTGAGCATGGCGCTGATCGTCTGCCTGGTGCATTCGTTCTACTGCTTCACCGCCTACCGCTTCGGCCAGCGCATCAAGGCCTCGTCCATCGCGGCCTGGTTCAAGCGCGCCACCGGCGCGCTGTTCATCGGGCTGGGGGTGCGTCTGCTCAATACCCGGGCGGTGTAAGGTTCATTCCCGGCCCAGCAACAGCAGCGCGGCGATGATCGCCAGCACGGCAAAGCCACAGGCCACATACCCCAGCGCGCCCAGACCCAAGGCCTGGATAGCCACCCCGCCCAGCGCCGCGCCAGCTGCGATACCGGCATTGGCCGCCGACACATTCAAGGTGCCGGCCAGCGCCTGGGCCTTGGCCCCGGCCTGCATCACCCGCACCTGGCACACCGGAAACAACGCGGTATAGGCCACCCCCCACAGCACCAGCGCCACGATCAGCAGCGCGGTATGCGTGGCCAGCGGCGCTACCGCGCCCATGCCCAGCGCCAGCATCACCAACAGCAGCACGGTGGCCCGCAGCGGGCTGCGGTCGGCGATACGCCCGGCCAGCGCATTGCCCAGCATGCCCACCACACCAAAGCCCATCAGCCACCAACCCACCTGGTTGGCCGGCACGCCGGCCAGGCGCTCGAGGATTTCGGCCAGGTAGGTGTAGGCGGTGAACATCGCGCTGAACACCAGCGTCGACAGCAGCACATGGGCGATGAAGCGGCGGTCCTTGAGGATCACACCCTGCCCCTGGCCATCGGCGCGCTTGGGCACCATCGGCATGCGTGGCAACCAGGCCCACATCGACAGCGCCACCAGCAGGCACAACCCGGCCAACAGCCAGAAGCTGCCGCGCCAGCCCACCACGCCGGCGGCCAGGGTGCCCAGCGGAATACCGAACACGAACGCTGCGGTAATGCCCAGGTACACCCGCGACACCGCCCACCCCTCGCGCCCCTTGCCCGCCAGTTGCCCGGCGCTTTCGCTGGCAGTACCCCAGAACACCGGCAAAGCCAGCGCGGCGATGAAGCGCGACAGGGCCAGCAACCACAAATCGGGGGCAACCGCCGACAGCACGTTGGCGCCGGCAAACACCAGCAGGATGCCAATGAACAGCGGCTTGCGTGGCAACGGCGACAGCCAGGCGGTCAGCGGCGGCCCGAACAGCATCACGGTGACCGCGAACAAGGTGACCAGCTGGCCGGCACCGGCCACCGACAAGCCCAGGTCGCGCGCCAGCATCGGCAGCAGGCCGAGAATGATGAATTCGGTGGTCAACACGGCAAAGCCGCCGACGGCCAGCAGGCCGATCGACAGCCCGGCACGGGGCTGCGAGCGCTCAGCGGCGCCGCAGGCCAGGGTGGAACTGGTCATGATGAAACGATCCTTGGTAAACGTGGCGCCAGTCTACTCTGGAATCTGGTTCGCATTACTGGTAGTTATTCCGCAATCAAACGAACCAGTTTCACTAATAGCGAGCCCGCCATGTCCGCTTCCGAGCGCCTGAAAGACATCGACCTGTTCGTCTGCGTGGCCAATGCCGGCAGCTTCAATGCCGCCGCCGAGCGCCTGAACCTCACCCCTTCTGCCGTCAGCAAGGGCGTCGCGCGCCTGGAGCGGCGCCTGCAGGTGCGCCTGTTCGAGCGCACCACACGGCGCCTGGCCCTCACCGACGGCGGCGCGGCCTACTACCGTACCTGCAGCCGTGTACTGGGCGACCTGGAAGATGCCGAGCAGGCGCTCAACGAAGCGCACAGCAGCCCCAGCGGCCACTTGCGCATCGACCTGCCGGCCAGTTTCGGCCGCCTGCACGCGTTGCCCGCGGTGCTGGCCTTTGCCGCCCGGCACCCCAGGCTGCAGCCGCATATCACCCTGTCGGACCGCTTCGTAGACCTGGCCGAAGACGGCATCGATATCGTGGTACGCATCGGCGGCCCGCACAGCTGGCAGCCAGGCATCGAGCATCACTACCTGGGCAACCAGCGCCTGGTATTCTGCGCAGCCCCCGCCTACCTGGCCCGGCATGGCACCCCGCGCGACGAGGACGAACTGCGCGCCCACGGCTGCGTGCTGTATGCCTGCACCGACGGCAGCACGCCGGCACTGCACTTTACCGGCGCGCGCCCTGGGGTAGACCTGCTCAAACCCATGCCGGGGCGCCTGGCCATCGGCGATGGTGAGGGGCAGGCGATGGCGGTGATGGCCGGGCTTGGGATCGCCCAGTTGCCAACCTGGCTGGTGCAGCGCCAGCTGGATGACGGCAGCCTGGTGCAGGTGCTGCCTGAATGCGAAGTGCAGGGGCTGCCGATTCACCTGGCCTGGCGGCGCAACCGCGGGCACCTGCCCAAGGTCAGTGCCTTGGTGCAGGCATTGACGGTGAGCCTGGGGCGGGTGGTACGGGAGTAGGTTGCTGCCCCGGAACAATGTTCAGGGGTGCCTGTACGGGCTTCATCGCCGGCAAGCCGGCTCTCATAGAACTGCACATAACTCATTGATTTAGCAGGGACCTGTGGGAGCGGGCTTGCCCGCGAACACCGGCGAAGCCGGTGCCAGACACCGCGTCGCCTGCTTCGCGGTGGTTCGGCACCCCGACAAGCCCGCTCCCACAGGGGCCGCGGCGGGCTCGTGCCCAGCGCTCTGTGCAACAGCGCAGCGCGAAAGGGCTGGGTGATCTCCTACAGGGATCGCATGAGCTTGAGGCCTTGCCGGCGATGAGGCCGGTGCGCCAGTACCCTCGCACAGGGCCCTCACACCCCGCGCAACTGAATCCAGGTGGTCTTCAACTGCGTGTACTTGTCGAAGGCATGCAGCGACAAATCGCGGCCGAACCCCGATTGCTTGTACCCGCCGAACGGGGTGATCACATCCAGTGCATCGACGGTATTGACCGACACGCTGCCCACCTTCAACTGCCGGGCCACACGGTGCACGCGGTTCAGGTCGTCGCTCCACACCGACGCCGCCAGCCCGTAGATGCTGTCGTTGGCCAACTGGATCGCCTGCTCTTCAGTATCGAAGGCCGTGACTGCCAGCACCGGCCCGAAGATTTCCTCGCGGGCCAGCGCCGACTCGGGCCGCACCCCGGTGAAAATCGTCGGTTCGATGAAATTGCTCGAGCCGTTGAAGCTGAGCTGACGCCCGCCACACACCAGTCTCGCCCCCTCCTCCCGCCCGCGAGCGATGGCCGCCATGATGCGTGCGGTCTGCTCGCCGTCGACGATGGCCCCGGCGCGGCTGGCCGGGGCCAGCGGGTCGCCGGGGTACCAGTCACGCGCCTTGGCGACCAGCCGCTCGACGAACGCGTCGTGGATCGAGCGCTGCACATACAGGCGTGAGTTGGCCGAGCAGAACTCGCCCTGGTTGAAGAAGATGCCGAACGCGGCTTTTTCGGCAGCCAGGTCCAGGTCACCGCAATCGTCGAACACCAGGTTCGGGCTTTTGCCGCCGCACTCCAGCCACACCTGCTTGAGGTTCGACTGCGCCGAGTACTGCATGAAGTACTTGCCCACCTGGGTTGAGCCGGTGAACACCAGGCAGTCCACGTCCGGGTGCAAGCCCAGCGCCCTGCCGGCGCTTTCGCCAAGGCCAGGCACCACATTGAGCACCCCTTCGGGCAGCCCGGCTTCCAGCGCCAGCTGGGCCAGGCGCAGGGCCGACAACGGCGACTGCTCGGCGGGCTTGAGCACCACGCTGTTGCCGGCCGCCAGGGCCGGGGCCAGCTTCCAGGCGGCCATGTCCAGCGGGAAGTTCCACGGCACCACCGCCGCCACCACGCCAATGGCCTCGCGGGTGATGGTGGCCACGGCGTTGCGCGCGGTGGGTGCCACCTGGTCGTAGAGTTTGTCCAGCGCCTCGGCATACCAGGCGAACACATGGGCCGCACCCGGTACATCGATGTTCAGCGCGTCCATCACCGGCTTGCCCATGTTCAGCGATTCCAGCAGTGCCAGCTCTTCGCGGTGGGCCAGCATCAGCTCGGCCAGGCGCAACAGCACGCGCTTGCGCTCGACCGGCGCCATGCGCGCCCAGGGGCCTTGCTCGAAGGCTTGCCGGGCGCTGGCCACGGCGCGGTCGACGTCGGTTTCGGCGCAACTGGCGACCTTGGCCAGCAACTGCTGGTTGGCCGGGTTGATGGCATCGAAGGTGGCGCCGCTGGCGGCGGGCACCAGGCAACCGCCGATCATGGCATGGGCGGGGAAGCTCAGCTCGGCGGCCTTGCGCTGCCAATAATTCAGGTCGTACACATCAGGCTCCAGGCGACCGCCAGGCGGTCGCGGGTATCCAGGGAGGGGTGCGTTACAGCTTGCCGACCAAGCGCGCGGTACGGTCGACGGCCTTGCGGGTCTTGTCCACCAGCTCGTCCAGTTCGGCGTGGTTGGCCACCAGCGCCGGCGCCATGATCATGCGGCCCAGGGTGGAGCGGATGATCACCCCCTCCTCGAAGCCGAAGGTGCGGCATTGCCAGGCCAGGTCGTTCTCGTTGGCGAAGCGCTTGCGGCTGGGCCTGTGCTCGGCGAACTGCAGCGCCGCCACCAGGCCGGCACCTTGCACCTGGCCGATCAGCGGGTGGTCGGCGAACACCTCGCGCAGGATGCGTTGCAGGTAAGGGCCGGTGTCTTCCTTGACCTGGCGCACGATGCCTTCGTCGCGCAGGGCCTTGAGGTTGGCAATCGCCACCGCTGCCGCCACCGGGTGGCCGGAATAGGTCAGGCCGTGGGCGAATACCCCGCCGCGTTCCACCAGCGCCTCGGCGATGCGCTTGCTCAGCACCAGGCCGCCCATGGGCACGTAGCCGCTGGTCAGGCCTTTGGCGATGGACAGGGTGTCGGGCTGGAAGCCGAAGTACTCGTGGGCGAACCATTCGCCGGTACGGCCAAACCCACCGATCACCTCGTCGGCGCACAACAGCACGTCGTACTGGCGGCAGATACGCTGGATCTCGGGCCAGTAGCTTTCTGGCGGGAAGATCATGCCGCCGGCGCCCTGGAACGGCTCGGCAATGAAGCCTGCGACGTTTTCGGCGCCCAACTCCAGAATTTTCTCTTCCAGCTGCAGCGCGCAGCGCCGGCCGAACTCGGCCGGGCTCAGCTCACCGCCCTCGGCGTACCAGTAGGGCTCGTCGATGTGCGCCACATCCGGGATCAGCCCGCCCATTTCGTGCATGAACTTCATGCCGCCCAGCGCGGTGGCTGCCAGGGTCGAGCCGTGGTAGCCGTTCCAGCGGCCGATCATGATTTTCTTGTTCGGCTGGCCGGCCACCTGCCAGTAGCGGCGCACGGTGCGGATCAGCACTTCGTTGGCCTCGGAGCCGGAGTTGGTGTAGATGGCGTGGCTGTAGTGCCCCGGCAGCAGGCTGAACAGCAGCTCGGACAGCTCGATCACCGCCGGGTGGGTGGTGTGGAAGAACATGTTGTAGTAGGCCAGCTGGTCCATCTGCGTGGCGGCGGCGGCGGTCAGGTCGCGGCGCCCGTAGCCCAGCTGGGTGCACCACAGGCCGGACATGCCGTCCAGGTAGCGCTTGCCCTCGCTGTCCCACAGGTGCAGGCGCTCACCCCCGACGATCACCCGCGGGCCTTCGGCGTTGAGCGCCTTCTGGTCGAGGAAGGCGTGGATGTGGTGGGCGGCGTCGCTGGCCTGGTAATCGCGGGTTTGGCGTTGGGGGGCAAAAGGCGCATTCATGGCGGTGTTCTCTTGTTGGAATGGGGGTATTGCGGGCCGCTGCGCTCAGCGCAGCTTGCCCATGTAGCTTTCCAGCGGGTCGCGGCCGAGCACGCCCTGGGCGTTGGCCAGGGCGTCGATGAACAGGCTGAACAGCTCTGACTGGGTTCCGATGTCGAGCTTGGCGTAGACGTTCTTGCGGTGGGACTTGATGGTGTCTTCCGACACGCCGAGGCGCCCGGCGAGTGACCGGGTGGAGTGCCCGCGCAGGATCAGCTGGGCGATGCGGCATTCACGCTCGGTCAACAGCGAGCTGCCGAAGTTGTTCAGCGCGGTGTGGATGCGCTGCTCCAGCAGGTTCTCGAAGCGCCCGCCCCGGTTGTCGAGGCCGGCAAAGTGCTTGCCGAGCACGGCCAGCACCCACGGGGTGATGCGCCCGAACAGTGCGCGGGTGCGGGCATCAAGCCGGTCGGTGAAGGCCAGCGATACCGCCAGGCTTTGCCCGGGGGCCAGTTGCAGCAGGTAGTTGAGCTCATCGGCCAGGTGCGAATGGCGGTAGAACGACTGGTAGTACTCGCTTTGCTCGAACTGGTCGGGGGCCACCTCGAACAGGCCGTAGCAGCCGCTGGCGACCTGCTCCATGCAGGCGCCGTAGAACGGGTCGAGCAGGTAGAAGCCGGACAGGTAACGGGCAACGTTGCCCTCGGGCTGCCAGGGGGCCTTGGCGTCCTGCTCGAACAGCGCGCAGGGCATGCCGTCGTGGGGGTAGAGGTAGACGGTGGTGGCCTGGATCGGCCTGACCACCGCCAGCGCCCCGAACAACGCGGCGGCAAAGCCCGGGCGGCCAATGGCCTCGGTGACCTGGGCCTGGTGTTCGAACCACGTAGTCGAGAGAAGCGGATCGTCAGTCACAGTGCACCTGCCGGTTACTGGAGGTTGTTGTTCCAGATACTCCCATGGCGCCGGGGATACCGAAATCACCCGTTGGGGTGAGGTACCCGCCGGCAGATGTGATCTGTTGCAGGAGATCACCCAGCCCTTTCTAGCTGCGCTGTCGCGCAGAGAACTGGTCTCGCATATGCACTGCGGCCCCTGTGGGAAGCGGCCTTGTGTCGCGATGGGGCGCGAAGCGGCCCCAAGGCCTCTGCCTCATGCAAAATTGCCGGGGTTGCTGCGCAGCCCATCGCGACACAAGGCCGCTTCCCACAGGGGGTACAGCTCATCTGCGATAGCAGTTCTCTACGCGACAGCCCCGCCCTCACCCCATCGGGTGATTACGCCCCCTGCCGAACTGTGTGAGCATCAACCCGTCCCACCCAGCCTCTCCTTCCAAGACACCTTCGACGGCAGCGAGCCCACTCGCATGCTGCGGCACTTTGCTGCCGTCTTCAGGAGCCAGCGATGCATACAACAACAAGTACAGCTGAACATCTTGCACCCCATTCACCCGCCCAGCCCGGGCGCTTGCGCAAATCCATGGGCATGGCCGCCCTGGTGCTGTTCGGCCTGGCCTACATGGTCCCGCTGGCGGTGTTCTCCGCCTATGGCCTGGTGGCGCAAACCACCAAGGGCCACCTGCCCGCCGCCTACCTGCTGACCCTCGGCGCCATGCTGTTCACCGCCTACAGCTACGGGCGCATGGTCAAGGCCCACCCCTATTCCGGCTCGGTGTACACCTACACCCGCAAGACCTTCGGCGCCTGCGCAGGCTTCATGACCGGCTGGACGCTGCTGCTGGACTACATCTTCCTGCCGCTGCTCAGCTACCTGCTGATCGGCATCTACCTGTCGGAGTGGTTCCCTGCCGTGCACCCCTGGGTGTGGGTGCTGGGTTCGATCGCCCTGGTGACCTTCCTCAACCTGATCGGCATCGAGTCGATCACTCGGGTCAACTGGGTGCTGGTGGCGGCGCAGCTGGTGTTCATCGTGGTGTTCGTCGGCCTGGCCATCTACAGCCTGGCCGGCCAGGCGCAGCCGGTGGCGCTGCTGGCGCCGTTCCACCACGAAGGCTTCAGCGTGCCGCTGATCATGGCCGGGGCGGCGGTGCTGTGCCTGTCGTTCGTGGGCTTTGATGCGGTATCGACCATGGCTGAGGAAACCACCGAACCGACGGTGCGCATTCCGCGGGCGATCATGGCGGTGTCGCTGATCGGCGGGCTGCTGTTTTTGCTGGTGTCGTACTTCGCCCAGCTGGCCCACCCGGCCTGGGACAGCTTCGCCAACCCGGACTCGGCGCCGGTGGAGGTGATGCGCAGCGTTGGCGGCCAGTTGCTGGCCAGTGCCTTCACCGCCACCTATGTGGCTGCCTGCTTTGCCTCGGCCATGGTGTCCCAGGCCAGCGTGTCGCGGGTGCTGTTCGCCATGGGCCGTGACGGCGCCATGCCGCGGGTACTGGGCACGCTGGCAACGCGCAAGCGTGTACCGGCCATGGCCATCCTGCTGGTGGGGCTGGTGTCGCTGGTGGCGCTGGTGATCTCGCTGGACACGGTGGCCAACATGATCAGCTTCGGGGCGCTGTTCGCCTTCTCGGCGGTCAACCTGGCGGTGGTCAAGCACTACCTGGTGGATCGGAAGCTGCGAGGTGCGCGCAATGTGCTGATGTATGGCGCCATTCCGGCGCTGGGGTTTCTCAGTACGCTGTGGCTGTGGAGCAGCCTGTCGCAGATGTCGTTCACCATCGGTCTGTGCTGGATGACGGCGGGGTTTGTCTGCCTGCTGGGGCTGACCCGGGGGTTTCGGGTGAAGTTGCCGGAGTTGCAGATGGCGGATTAAGTCGGGCTTGGGCTCGGGGATTTAGGGTGATTGCTTTGGGAGATGTATGCGCATTCGTTGACGATATACGCTTTTCGTCACCTTTCCGCCCTTACGGCGGGTTACTTTGGTCGCGGCTCGGCGCCCCCGGCCAAAGTAACCAAAGCCGCCCTGCTCCCATCATCTGGCCCCCTACGCTGCGCTTCGGGGGTTCCCTCGCTCCGGGCTTGCTCCGGAGGTACGCGCCGACGGGCCGTCCCTGGCCCGATCGGCGCTCGACCGGCATCCATGCCGGTCGCCCTCCTACGCAATCCCTACGCTCGGCCTCCTGAAGTCGCGATTTGTGTTGCCTGAACTATTGCGCGCTTAGAAGCAAGATCAACAGCCAGATCAAGAGCCAGATCAACAGCGGGGATGTTGGTTTGATTGTTATTGATGTGTTGTTTGTTCTGGCCCTATCGCCGGCTTGCCGGCGATTGCAATCCTGAGTTCCCACAAATGCAACTAGCGGTTAGCTGCGCACTCACAGGCGCCGCCCCTAACTTCGCGACTTCAGGAGGCCAAACGCAGGGATTGCGTAGGGGGGCGACCGGCATGGATGCCGGTCGAGCGCCGATCGGGCCAGGGACGGCCCGTCGGCGCGTACCCCCGGAGCAAGCCCGGAGTGAGGGTACCCCGGAGCGAAGCGCAGGGGCCGGATGAATGGAGCGATGTACGGGTCACCCACATGGGTTACACAAAAGTTCGCTCACATAGGTGACAACACCTGAAGTGTTACATAACCATCATCGGCATCTCGCTCATCGATCCTGCCGAGAATGATTGGGCCGAAAATAACATCCCACACCCCATCCCCGACTTGCTCCAGCCCAATGGTCTGATGCTTGAGCACGTAACCTACATAGATCCTCAAACCCCGGCGGTTGACGATGCCACTGCGATCAGCTGGCAGGCTCTCGATATGACTGGGGTAAGTCATTTCAGGTAGTTTTTCCGGGAACGGGCGTGGCGAAGGCTGGTAGCAGGACGCTGGTGTTTTCTGCTTCAGTGCTTCGTGGAGCCGCTCGTAATTGTAGTGTTGCCGGAAGCGGTCGAAGTGCCGTTGTTGAGCCTCCCAAGCCACTGCGGGCGGTGACGGAAGCGTACTTTTGAGTGTTCGGTGCATACGCTCGTGCCGACCATTTTGCTCCGGTCTGCCAGGCGCAATACGTTCAGGAATGATGCCTAGGCGCAGCCACCAGATGGACAGCTGGGAGAGCCCTGCACGCCCTTTACTGGCAAACGGCACGCCGTTATCGGTCCGGATACGTTCAGGTAGCCCGTTTTCACGAAAGACCTCAGTGAACACAGCCTGTGTCTCCAGAAAGTTCGTATTGGCCATGCTGTGGCACGCGAGCAAGAAGCGACTGGCGTGATCCATGATCGTCAACGGATAGCACCAGACCCCAGCTCCTGTCAGAAACTGGCCTTTGTAGTCCGCAGTGAAGAGCTGATTGGGCGACTCCGCCTTTTCAAGCGGCTTGGGATAGACCGCTACGCGCTGACGCAGGCGCCGCGGCTTGATCAGCTCGGCTTTCTTGAGGATGTTGTAGATCGTTGTCTTGGAGGGAGGCGCCTGGTCAGGAAAACGTTCCTGCAATGCGGCCTGGATCTTCTTGGGCCCAGGCTCCGTCTGGCCCTTGCCGCGTAATTCGATAATGGCCTCGCGAACGGCGACGGGTACAACCCAATCTTGCGTCAGCCGGCGACGGCTACGTTCCTCTAGGCCTGCTGGGCCAGCTTTCTCGAAACGCTCGACCCATTTGTAACCGGTCTTTCGACTGATCTCGTAGGCCTCGCAAAGGGCGCTGAAGCTAGGCGCCCCCTGGAGATAGTCAGCGATGAAAAGCACTTTCATGTCCATAGGTTTCAGCTCTCGCCAAGGCATGGTCAGATCCTCGAAAAACCGACCATGCCAGTTAAAAACTGTTACCTATGTGCGTGAACTGATTTGTAACCCATGTGGGTGAGTCATACCGCGAGGATTTTTTGGTGACTTTTTGATCCCTCAAAAAGTTACCCGCCGTAAAGGCGGAAAGGTGAATAAGGAGGGTGTCAGAAATTTTGTGTTCGGGCATAACATGAGTAAGAGGTGCATGTATGCCAACCAAAAAGAAACCCCTGCGTGACCTGCCCCAAATCCCCAAAGAGCTGCTAGAGCAGTTCGGTGAGGGCCTGATGACTGCCGAAGCTATCGAGGATGCCTCTGCGGCGTTCAAGAAGGCCCTGATCGAACGCGCCCTGAGTGCCGAGCTGGGCCATCACCTGGGTTATCCGCCGGGCGCGCAGCGCCCAGAGGATGAAACCAATCAACGTAACGGCAAGAGTGGCAAGACTGTTTTAACCGGGGACGGCCCATTGCGGCTGGATATCCCCCGTGACCGAGACGGCAGTTTTGCGCCCATTCTGATTCCCAAGCATGAGCGGCGTTACACCGGTTTCGATGACAAGATCATCGCCATGTATGCACGTGGGATGACGGTCAGAGAGATCCGCGCCTTTTTGTCCGAGCAGTACGGGACGGATGTTTCACCCGATTTCATCAGCTCTGTGACCGCCGAGGTCATGGAAGAAATCGGCGCGTGGCAGCAGCGGCCGCTTGAGCCTATGTACCCGGTCATTTTCTTTGATGCATTGCGGGTGAAGATCCGTGAGGAAGGCCTGGTGCGCAACAAGGCCATTTACCTGGCGCTGGGCGTTCTGCCGGACGGGACGCGCGATATCTTGGGCATCTGGATTGAGAACACCGAGGGTGCGAAGTTCTGGATGAAGGTGTTCAACGACCTCAAGACGCGAGGTGTCGACGATGTCCTTATTGCCGTGACCGATGGTCTTAAAGGCATGCCAGAGGCCCTCAGCGCAGTGTTTCCAGAGACGACGCTACAGACGTGCATCGTCCACCTGATCCGCAACAGCCTGGACTTTGCAGCCTGGGACAAGCGGCGGGCACTGGCCAAGGCGCTCAAGCCGATCTACCAGGCCATCAATGCCGAAGCGGCTGAGCAGGCGCTCGATGAGTTTGAAAGTGGGCCTTGGGGCAAGCAATATCCAACGGTCGTTGCGGCCTGGAGACGCGCTTGGGATCGAGTGATCCCCTTCTTTGTCTTCCCGCCGGCCATCCGGAAAGTGATTTACACCACCAATGCCATCGAAAGCATCAATGCCCAGCTGCGCAAGATCATCAAGACCCGGGGTCATTTCCCGAACGATGAAGCAGCCACCAAGCTGATCTGGCTGGGTCTGAGAAACATCACGGCGAACTGGGGCTCAGCGGCGCATGATTGGAAAAGTGCGATGAATCAATTCGCGATTTTGTACGGGGATCGATTCATCAGGCCAACCTGGTGAAAATCAGGGCCTGCTTGACGGCAGGCCGCTACCGGCCCGCACACAAAAAAACTGACACTCCCTGAATAAGCGTCACTACAAATAATGAATGCACATACAACTTTCAAAACCAACCAAACCAACTAAACCATATCAACAGGCAATAGCCTCAGCCCTCAGAAATGCGCCGCCCGCAAGGGCCTCACCACGCCCCCACAGGAATACACCCTCAATCCGCGTCAGCGAAAGCCCGCTCGGCATCCCACCCCCCACCCAAAGCAGCAATCAACTGCACACTGGCCAACAACCGCCCCTGCAACAGCGTCAGCACACTGCGCTCATTGCTCAAAGCCGTAGTCTGCACATTGACCACATCCAGATACCCGATCAACCCCGCCTTGTACTGGTTCTCGGTCAAGCGCAGCGACTCACGGGCCGCCTCCAGGGCCTCCTGGCGAACCACCGCCTCATCGCCATACACCTTCAACTGCACCAGGTAATTCTCGACCTCCTTGAAGCCATCCAGCACCGTCTGCCGATACTGCGCCACGGTCTGGTCATAAGCTGCAACCGTGCGGTCCACCTCAGCGCTGCGCTTGCCAGCGTCAAACAAGGTCAACGCCAACTGCGGCCCCACCGACCAGTAACGGTTCGGCAACTCGATCCAGTTGTTGAAGCTGCTGCTCGAATAGCCACCGCTCATGCTAAGCGACAAGTCCGGGAAGTACGCCGCGCGGGACACGCCGATATTGGCGTTGGCGGCCATGACATTGCGCTCGGCCGCCGCGATGTCAGGGCGGCGCTCCAACAGTTGCGAGGGCAGCGATACAGGAACGTCCGGCAAGGTCGGGATGCTGTCGCTTGCAGCCAGTGCGAAATCAGCCGGGGCCTTGCCCATCAGCACGGCAATCGCGTTCTCGTACTGGGCGCGCTGCCAGGCAAGGTCGATCAGGTCGGCCTGGGTGCTCTTGAGCTGGGTGCGCGCCTGGGCCACCGCATCAGGGCCGGAAACACCGGCGCGATACTGGTTTTCGGTCATTTTCAGCGAGCGCTCATAGGCCGCCACGGTGGCCTCCAGCAAACGCTTCTGCTCATCGATCACCCGCAACTGCAGGTAGTTCTGCACCAGCTCCGACTGCTGGCTCAGGCGGATCGAGGCCATGTCGGCCAGGCTCGCCTGGGCGCTGGCCTCGTTGGCATTGAGGGTTTCGCGCAGCTTGCCCCACAGGTCGATCTCCCAGCTCACGCCCAACTGGGCGTTGTAGGTGTCACGGATGCCGCTGCTGTTGTTCGAAAGGCTCGAGCTCGAGCTGCCGGTGCCCTGGGCCGAACGGGTCTTGCCGGCGGTCAGGTCAAGCGACGGGAACAGCGAGGCGCGGCTGCTGCGCACC
This sequence comes from Pseudomonas xanthosomatis, assembly GCF_019139835.1. Classification (NCBI taxonomy): domain Bacteria; kingdom Pseudomonadati; phylum Pseudomonadota; class Gammaproteobacteria; order Pseudomonadales; family Pseudomonadaceae; genus Pseudomonas; species Pseudomonas xanthosomatis. The sequence continues at coordinate 4,337,832 of NZ_CP077075.1, forward strand.
AACGCCTGGGCCTGGCGGTACTGGGCCTCGGCTTGCGCAACGGTCTGGTTGCTGCGGTTCAGTTCCTCGACCAGGCCATTGAGCTGCGCGTCACCGTACAGCTCCCACCAGGCGCCTCGGGCGATGGCGTCGGACGGCTTGGCCTGGGTCCAGCCTTCGGCCTGCTTGAACTGCGCCGCGGTGCTCAGCTCCGGGCGGTGGTAGTCGGGGCTCAGGGTACAGGCGCTGAGCATCGCCACGCACAGGCCGGCGCCGAGCAGGCGCGAGCCGCGGCCCTGGGTCAGCACCTTGAGGGCGCGGTGAATGCAGGTGTGGGCAAAGGTCATAGCGGGGTATCCAGGGCAGCGTCGGTGCGCACGCCGCGCCAACGGTTGAAACGGTGGCGCAGGCGGTCGAGGTACAGGTAAACCACAGGCGTTGTGTACAGCGTAAGCACCTGGCTGAACACCAGGCCGCCAAGAATGGTCAGGCCCAGCGGCTTGCGCATCTCGGCGCCCTCGGCGCTGCTCAGCAGCAGCGGCAGTGCGCCAAGCATGGCGGCCAGGGTGGTCATCAGGATCGGCCGCAGGCGCAGCAGGCAGGCGCGGCGGATCGACTCCTCCGGCGACAGGCCATCGTTGCGTTCCAGCTGCAAGGCCAAATCGATCATCAGGATGGCGTTCTTCTTCACCACGCCAATCAACAGGAACAACCCCAGCAACGAGATCAGGCTGAACTCGCCGCCGGTCAGGTACAACGCCAGCAAGGCGCCGACCCCGGCCGAAGGCAGGGTGCTGAGGATGGTCAGCGGGTGGATGTAGCTTTCGTAGAGGATGCCCAGCACCAGGTACACCAGCAGCAGCGCGCCGAGGATCATCAGCGGCTGGCCTGAGGTGGTCTTGCTGAAGGCGTCGGCGGTACCGCCCAGTTTGGCGATCACCGATTCCGGCAGGCCGACCTTGGCCACGGTGCGCTCCAGCGCAGCCATGGCCTGGTCGGGGCTGTAGCCTTCGGCGACATCGAAGTTGATGTCTTCGGAGGCGAACTGGCCTTCGTGGCTGACGCGGTCGCTGGCCAGGCTGTTCTCGTAGCGGGCAAAGCTCGACAGCGGCACCCGTGCACCGTCGGCGGTGATCACCTGCACCTGCTCCAGTGTGCTTGGGTCCCAGGCGTACTTCGGGTTGATCTCCAGCACCACCTGGTACTGGTTGAGGCTGTCGTAGATGGTCGAGATCTGCCGCTGGCTGTAGGCGTTGTTGAGCACCGCGGTGACCATGTCCATGTCGATGCCCAGGCGCTTGGCCTGGTCGCGGTCGACCACCAGGGTCACCTGCTGGGTGCCGGCGCCGTCGCGGGCGTCGATGGCGGTCAGCTCAGGCAGCTTGCGCAGCTCGGCGACCACCTTCGGGAACCACTCGCGCAATGCGGCCAGGTCACCGCTTTGCAGGGTGTAGAGGTACTGCGAGGTGCTCTGGTCACGGCCACCGCCGCCCAGTTGCAGGTCCTGGTCGGCCATCAGGAACAACCGCCCGCCGGGCACCTTGGGCATTTCCTTGCGCAGCCGCTCGATGACCTGCTGCGCGCTTTGCTTGCGCTCGGCGATGGGCTTGAGGCGTACCAGCATGAAGGCGTTGTTGGTGCCGCTGTTGCCGCCGATGAAGCCGGCCACGCTCTGCACCGCCGGGTCCTTGAGCAGCGCGCGGCGGTAGGTTTCCATTTTCGGTTGCATGACGCTGAACGACAGGCCGTCGTCGCCGCGCACAAAGCCTTGCAGCTGGCCGGTGTCCTGCTGCGGCATCAGGGTCTTGGGCACCACCACGTACAGCACGACGTTGAGCACGATGGTCGCCAACAGGCTGAGCAGGGTCAGCCGGCGATGGCGCAGGGCCCAGCCCAGGCTCTTGTCGTAGCCTGCGACCATGCGCTGGTGAATACCCTCGCTGAAGCGTTGCAGGCGGGTCTGCTCATGGGCACCGTGCACCTTGAGCCAGCGCGAGCAGAGCATCGGCGTCAAGGTGAGCGACACTACCAGCGAAACAATGATCGCCGCCGCCAGGGTGATCGAGAACTCCATGAACAGCCCGCGCACGATGCCGCCCATGAACAGGATCGAGACGAACACCGCCACCAGCGACACGTTCATCGAAAGCAGCGTGAAACCCACCTCTTTGGCGCCCTTGAACGCTGCGCTGAGCGGGTTTTCGCCGTTCTCGATATGCCGCGAGATGTTCTCCAGCACCACGATGGCATCGTCCACCACCAGGCCTGTGGCCAAAATCAGCGCCATCAGCGACAGGTTGTTCAGCGAGAACCCGCACAGGTACATGACCGCAAAAGTACCCACCAGTGACACCGGCACGGCAAGGCTTGGGATCAAGGATGCGCGGAAGTTGCCAAGGAACAGGTAGACCACCAGGATCACCAGCACCACGGCGATCAGCAGGGTGTGTTCGGCCTCCTTGAGGGTGGCCTTGATCACCGGCGAGCGGTCCATGGCGATGTCCAGCTTGACGCTGGCCGGCAGCAGCGACTGCAGGGCCGGCAGCTGTGCCTTGATCTGCTCGACGGTCTGGATGATGTTGGCGCCGGACTGGCGGTTGACCACCAGCAGCACGGCCGCTTCGTCGTTGAAGAAGCCGCTGTTGTAGCGGTTCTCGACGCCATCGCTGACCTTGGCCACATCGCTCAGGCGCAGGATGGCGCCGTTCTGCTGGCGGATCACCAGCGGCTTGTAGTCCTCGGCCTTTTCCAGCTGGTCGTTGGCGCGCACCTGCCAGTTGCGCTCGTGGTCCTCGACAAAGCCCATGGGCCGGCGCTGGTTGGCGTTGGCCACCGCCGTGCGCACGTCGTCCAGGGCCAGGCCGTACTGGTTGAGCAACTGGGGCTCCAGCTCGATGCGCACTGCCGGCAGCGAACTGCCGCCGATCTGCACCTCGCCTACCCCGCTGACCTGGGCCAGGCTCTGCGAGAGGATGGTGTCGGCCAGGTCGTACAGCTGCCCCTTGGCCAGCACGTCGCTGGTCAGCGACAGCACCATGATCGGCGCCTGGGACGGGTTGATCTTCTTGTAGGTGGGCATGCTGCGCATGCCGCTGGGCAACAGGTTGCGCGAAGCATTGATGGCCGCCTGCACCTCGCGGGCGGCGCCGTCGATGTCGCGGCCCAGCTCGAAGCCGATGATCACCCGGGTGGAGCCCTGGTTGGAGCTGCTGGTCAGCGTGGTGACCCCGGCGATACTGCCCAGCTTGCGCTCCAGCGGCGTAGCCACGGTGGAGGCCATTACCTCGGGGCTGGCCCCGGCCAGGTTGGCGCTGACCACGATCACCGGGAAGTCCATCTGCGGCAGCGGCGACACCGGCAACAGGTTGAAGCTGACCCCGCCCAGCAGCATGATCGCCAGGCTCAGCAGCATGGTGGCTACCGGCCGGCGAATGAATGGTCCGGACAGGTTCATGCGTCAGCCTGCTGCGTACCACCTGCTGGCCGCCAGCGGCGTGCCAGGCGGTCGAAGTACAGGTAGATCACCGGGGTGGTGAACAGGGTCAGCACCTGGCTCACCAGCAAGCCGCCGACCATCACCAGGCCCAGCGGCTGGCGCAGTTCGGCGCCGGAGCCGGTGGCCAGCATCAGCGGCACGGCGCCGAACAGCGCGGCCAGGGTGGTCATGAGGATCGGCCGGAAGCGCAGCAGCGCTGCCTGGTAGATGGCGTCCTGCGGGCTCATGCCCTGGTGCCGTTCGGCCTCGAGGGCAAAGTCGATCATCATGATCGCGTTCTTCTTGACGATGCCGATAAGCAGGATGATGCCGATGATGGCGATCATGCCTAAGTCATTGCCGCTGAGCAGCAACGCCAGCAAGGCGCCGACTGCCGCCGAGGGCAGCGTCGAGAGGATGGTCACCGGGTGGATGTAGCTCTCGTACAGCACCCCCAGCACGATGTACATGGTCACCACCGCCGCCAGCACCAACAGCAAGGTGCTCGACAGCGACGCCTGGAACGCCTCGGCGGCGCCTTGGAAGCGGGTTTGCACACCGATCGGCATGCCGATGTCCTGCTGCACCTGCTCGATCACCTTGACCGCCTCGCCCAGGGAGGCGCCGGAGCCCAGGTTGAACGACAGGGTCACCGCCGGGAACTGGCCGAGGTGCGAAATGGCCAGCTGCGCCTGGCGCTGCTCGATGCGCGCCAGCGCCGACAGGCGTACCTGGCCGCCGTCGGTGGCCTTGACGTGGATCGACTCCAGCGCCTTGGGCCCAAGCGATGCGGCGGTCTGCGACTGCAGCACCACGCGGTACTGGCTGGCCTGGGTGTAGATGGTGGAAATCTGCCGCTGGCCGAAGGCGTCGTACAGCGCGTTGGTGATCTGCGACACGCTGATGCCTAGACGGCTTGCCATGTCGCGATCGATCACCAGGTACACCTGCAGGCCCTTGTCCTGCAGGTCGCTGGCAACATCCTGCAGCTCCGGGCGCTGCTGCAGTGCCTGCACCAGCTTGGCGCTCCACTCGGCGAGCATGTCGGCGTCGGGGGAGCTGAGGCTGAACTGGTACTGGGTGCGGCTGACCCGGTCCTCGATGCTCAGGTCCTGCACCGGCTGCATGAACAGGCGAATGCCCACCAGGCGGTCGAGCTGCGGTTGCAGGCGTGCAATCACTTGCTCGGCGGTCAGGTCGCGCTCGCCGTGGGGCTTGAGGTTGATCAGCAGGCGGCCGCTGTTGAGGGTGGCGTTGTCGCCGTCCACACCAATGTAAGAGGACAGGCTCTGCACCGCCGGGTCTTTCAGGATGACTTCGGCCATGGACTGCTGGCGCTGGCTCATGGCGGCGAACGAGGTGGCCTGGGGCGCCTCGGAAATACCCTGGATGACCCCGGTGTCCTGCACCGGGAAGAAGCCCTTGGGCACGATCAGGTAAAGCACCACGGTCAGCGCCAGGGTGGCCACGGCCACCAGCAGGGTCAGCGGCTGGCGCTTGAGTACCCAGGTCAGGGCGCTGGCGTAGTGCTTGATCAGCCAGTCGATCCAGGCGCCGCTGGCGCGGTAGAAGCGCCCCTGCTCTTCTTCCTTGGGTTCGCGCTTGAGCAGCCGCGCGCACATCATCGGGGTCAGGGTCAGCGACACCACCAGCGAAATGAGAATGGCCACCGCCAGGGTGATGGCGAACTCGCGGAACAGCCGCCCCACCACATCGGCCATGAACAGCAGCGGGATCAGCACCGCGATCAGCGAGAAGGTCAGCGAAACCAGGGTGAAGCCGATCTGCCGCGCGCCCTTGAGCGCCGCCTGCAGCGGGGTTTGGCCTTCTTCGATGTGGCGGGAGATGTTCTCCAGCATGACGATGGCGTCGTCCACCACAAAACCGGTGGCGATGGTCAGGGCCATCAAGGTCAGGTTGTTGATCGAAAAACCTGCCAGGTACATCACGCCAAAGGTGCCGATCAGCGACAGCGGCACGGCGATAGACGGAATGATGGTTGCGCTGACCCGGCGCAGGAACAGGAAGGTCACCATCACCACCAGGGCGATGGCGAACAGCAGTTCGTGCTGCACATCACGCACGGCGGCGCGGATGGTCTGGGTGCGGTCGGTGAGCACGCTGACGTCCAGGCCCGCCGGCAGGTTGTCGGTGATCGATGGCAGCAGTTCCTTGATGCGGTCGACCACCTCTATGACGTTGGCCCCGGGTTGGCGCTGGATGTTCAGCAGCACCGCTTCGTTCTGGTTGGCCCAGGCGGCCAGGCGCTCGTTCTCGGCGCCGTCGACGATTTCGGCGACGTCCTTCAGGCGCAGTGGTGCACCGTTGTTGTACTTGAGGATGAGGTTGGCGTATTCCTCGGGCGAGCGCAGCTGGTCGTTGGCATCGAGCATCGACACCCGGGTGGGGCCGTCGAAGTTGCCCTTGGGCTGGTTGACGTTGGAGGCGCCGATGAGCGTGCGCACGTCGTCCAGGTTCAGGCCGTTGGCGGCCAGGGCGTCGACGTTGACCTTGATGCGCACGGCCTGGCGCTGGCCACCGGCGATGCTGACCATGCCCACGCCGCTGATCTGGGCGATCTTCTGCGCCACGCGGGTGTCGACCAGGTCGTTGAGCTTGGGCAACGGCATGGTCTTGGACGAAATGGCCAGGGTCAGCACCGGGGTGTCGGCCGGGTTGACCTTGTTGTACACCGGCGGTGCCGGCAGGTCGCTGGGCAGCAGGTTGCTGGCGGCGTTGATGGCGGCCTGCACCTGTTGCTCGGCAACGTCCATGTTCATGTCGAGGCTGAAGCGCAGGGTCAGCACCGAGGCGCCGCCGGAGCTGGTCGAGGCCATCTGTTCAAGGCCGGGCATTTGCCCGAACTGGCGCTCCAGCGGGGCGGTGACGGCGCTGGTCATGACCTGCGGGCTAGCGCCGGGGTACAGGGTCATGACCCGGATGGTCGGGTAGTCGACCTGGGGCAAGGCTGCCACCGGCAGCATTTTATAGGCGATCAGGCCGGCCAGGACGATGGCCAGCATGCTCAGCGTGGTGGCGACCGGGCGGAGGATGAACAGGCGCGAGAGGTTCATGCGCCCGCCTTGATGCCCGATTCACCGGCCTGGGCCGAACCCTTGGCGTCCTGGCCCTGCAGGTGCTGGCCCGGGGTGGTCGGCACTTGCGAGCTGTCTTCGACCACTTCGACCTTGGTGCCTTCGCGCAGCCGGTCGGTGCCTTCGAGCACAAGCCGGTCGCCGGCGGCCAGGCCCTCGACGATCACGCTGTTCTGGCCATCGCTGGCGCCCACCTTGAGCTTGCGGATATTCACCGTGTTCTCTTGGTTGACCACATAGGCGAAGGTGCCGTCGTTGCCGAACTGGATGGCCGCAGCCGGAGCCAGCACCACCTGCTTGAGGGTGTCGGCAAGCAGGCGCACGTTGACGAACTGGTTGGGGAACAAGGCGTTGTCCTTATTCTGGAAGGTGCCCTTGAACTTCAGGGTGCCGGTGGTGGTGTCGATCTGGTTGTCCAGGCTGCCCAGCACGCCGGTCGCCTGCAGCTTGCGATCGCCACGGTCCCAGGCTTCGACTGGCAGGCTGGCGCCACTGCGGTAGCGCTCGAGCACGGTGTCCAGCTCGGTTTCCGGCAGGGTGAAGGCCACGCTGATCGGCTCGGTCTGGGTGATCACCACCAGCGCAGTGGTGTCATTGGCCGCCACCAGGTTGCCCAGGTCAAGCTGGCGCAGGCCCAGGCGGCCGGTGAGCGGTGCGCGGATCTGGGTGAAATCGAGGTTCAGGCGCGCGTCGTTGACTGCTGCCTGGTTGGTTTTCACCAGGCCCTGGAACTGCGCCACCTGCGCTTCGGCGGTATCGAGGGTCTGCTTGGCGATGCTGTCTTCGGCGTACAGGCCTTTATAGCGGGCCAGGTCAACCTGGGCGTTTTTCAACTGTGCCTGGTTCTGCGCCAGGGTGCCTTCGGCCTGCTGCAGGGCGATGCGGTACGGGCGCGGGTCGATTTCAGCGAGCAGGTCGCCGGCCTTGACCTGCTGGCCTTCCTTGAAGTGGATTTTTACCAGCTCGCCGGCTACCCGGCTGCGCACATTGACCGTGTTGGTGGCGGTGACGGTGCCCAGGGCCTTGTAGTACAGCGGGAAGTCGCCGACCTTGACCGGTTCCACACGTACCGGCACCGGGTCGGACGATGCGCCGAAGCCCGGCCGCCCTCGCCCGCCCAGGCCCATGGCCGCGCCCTTGCCCGGGCGCCCGCCGCTTGCGGCTTGCTCGTGCACGGTCTTTGCGGGCCACAGCCACCAGGCCAGCAGGGCCACCAGCAGCAGGATCAGCAGGCCGAACAGCCAGCGACGGGGGGAACGGGAATTGGACACTTGCATGGGTCGAACGAACCTTGTTCAAGGAAGACGGGCGTGGAGAGCGTGAACGATAAGCACTGGCACCGTTTTAGCAAAGCGGCTTTACCAGTGTTTTACCTTTGGCTGACGTTGGTCGGCGGGCAGACTTTAAATGAAAACGGCCTGGTGTGGGGGCCAGGCCGTTTCAACAGATGACAGGGGTAACAACGTGGGAGCGGGCTTGCCCCGCGATAGCGTTAGAACGGGCAAAACGCAATCGCGGGGCAAGCCCGCTCCCACGGGCCCCTGGCGTGCGTGTTACTTCAGTACCGCCAGCGCGGCGTCGTAGTTCGGCTCGTCGGCGATTTCAGCAACCAGCTCGCTGTGCAGCACCTTGTCGTTTTCGTCCAGTACCACGACAGCACGGGCGGCCAGGCCGGCCAGCGGGCCGTCGGCGATGGCAACGCCGTAGTTCTGCAGGAACTCGGCACCACGCAGGGTGGACAGATTCTGGACGTTTTCCAGGCCTTCGGCGCCGCAGAAGCGTGCCTGGGCGAACGGCAGGTCGGCCGAGATGCACAGCACCACGGTGTTGGCCACGGCGTTGGCCTGGGCGTTGAACTTGCGTACCGAGGTGGCGCAGGTCGGGGTATCGACGCTTGGGAAGATGTTCAGCACCTTGCGCTTGCCGGCGAAGTCGGCCAGCGACTTGTTCGACAGGTCACCAGCGACCAGGGAGAAGGCAGGAGCCTGGGCGCCGGCCTGTGGCAGGTTGCCGCTGACCTGAACCGGGCCGCCTTTGAGAGTCACTTGAGCCATGGGAAATCATCCTTAGTACGGGTTGGAAAAAGACCCCGAGTTAAGCATGAAGCGGCGCAAGTGCCTATAAGCAAAGCCGAAATTGTTTTATTGCCGGACAATTTCTGTGGACAAAAAAATGTCCGGGTGGCTACAGCCGACCCGGACATTTCCTATAGCAGCACTGCAATCAGCCCAGCAGGCCGTACACCACCGAGGTCAGCGCCACCAGGCCGATGACCACCACGAACAGGTTGGACAGCGCGCCGCTGTACTTGCGCATCGACGGCACGCGACGGATGGCGTACATCGGCATCAGGAACAACAGCACCGCGATGATCGGCCCGCCGAGGGACTCGATCATGCCGAGGATGCTCGGGTTGAGGGTGGCGACGATCCAGCACACCACCAGCATGATCGCGGCAACCACACGGTCCATGGCCTTGGCGCCCGGGCGCATGCCGGCCTTGACGATCATGCCCTTGAGGCCCTCGCTGGCACCGATGTAGTGGCCCAGGAACGACTTGGCAATGGCGATGAAGGCGATCAGCGGTGCGGCGAAGGCGATAGTCGGCTGGTCGAAGTGGTTGGCCAGGTACGACAGGATCGACAGGTTCTGCGCCTTGGCTTCGGCCAGCTGGGCGCTGCTCAGGGTGAGCACGCAGCTGAACACGAAGAACAGCACCATCAACACCATCAGCAGGTGGGCGCGGCGCAGGATCTGCCCGCTGCGCTCATCGGCGTGCTCGCCGTAGCGGCGCTTCTGGTCGACGGCAAAGGCCGAGATGATCGGCGAGTGGTTGAACGAGAACACCATCACCGGGATGGCCAGCCACACGGTGTGCAGGAAGGCCGAACCCGACGGCACCTGGCTTGCGGTGTCGAGAATGCCACCGGTCCAGTGCGGCACCAGGTACAGGGCCAGCAGCGCCAGGGCGACGATGAACGGGTAGACCAGCAGGCTCATGACCTTGACCGTGGCCTGCTCGCCGCAGCGCACGATGGCCAGCAGGCCGAGAATCAGCACGAACGACAAGATCGCCCGCGGAGGCGGGGCGATGTGCAGCTGGTGCTCCATGAAGCTGCTGACGGTGTTGGTCAGCGCCACGCTATAGATAAGCAGGATGGGGAAGATGGCGAAGAAGTACAGCACGGTGATCAGCGCACCGGCGGTGATGCCGAAATGCTCCTCGACCACGTCGGTGATGTCGCCGCCCTTCTGCCCGGAGAGCACGAAGCGGGTCAGGCCGCGGTGGGCGAAGTAGGTCATGGGGAAGGCCAGCGCGGCGAGGATCAACAGCGGCCAGAAGCCGCCCAGGCCTGCGTTGATCGGCAGGAACAGGGTGCCTGCGCCGATGGCTGTGCCGAACAGGCCCAGCATCCAGGTGGTGTCGTGACGCGACCAGCTGCCGAGGGTGGCGGGGGTCGATTCTGCAAAGCGTTGTTCAACGCTTGGGGCCTGCTCATTCATTCCGGGTGAAGCTCCACTCGCAAGACTGCAACAGGCTGAGAATGGCGAAATAGACGTTTCGCCCAACTCAACCGGATAAAGAGGGGCGCGATTGTGCATGCAAAGGTTGCACTTGGGGAAGCCCCGTCCGAGGGACGGTTGCACTTGTCTGTACAAGAAAGGGGGGGTGCCGGACTGGCCCAATTGCCGACAAGCCGGCTCCTACACTGGTTTGTGCAGGAGCCGGCTTGCCGGCGATTGGCCTTTATGCAGGCTTACTTCTGAACGGCCGCAAAGGCCTCGGCCACCTGGCGCAGGTTGGCGGGGCGCAGGCCGGACATGCACACCCGGCCACTATCGATCAGGTACACGCCAAACTCGTCACGCAGGCGGCGAACCTGCTCGACGCTAAAGCCTGTGTAGCTGAACATGCCGCGCTGGCGCAGGAAGAACTGGAAGTCCTGGCCCGGCAGCAGTTCGCCGAGCAGGTCGACCAGGCCCTGGCGCATGTCGAGGATACGCTTGCGCATCACCTCCACCTCAGCCGCCCACTGGGCGTTGAGGGTGGCATCGCCGAGCACGCCGGCCACCAGCTGCGCGCCGAACGCGGGGGGGCTTGAATAGTTGCGGCGCACGGTGGCCTTGAGCTGGCCGAGCACGCTGACGGCGGTGGCGGCGTCATCGCAGACCACCGACAGGCCCCCTACCCGCTCGCCGTACAGCGAGAAGATTTTCGAGAACGAGTTGCTGACCAGGCACGGTACGCCGGCACGGGCCATTTCGCGGATGGCGAAGGCGTCTTCGACCAGGCCTTCACCGAAGCCCTGGTAGGCGATATCGAGGAACGGGATCAGCTGGCGTGCCTTGACCACCTCGACCACCTGCTGCCACTGGTTCTGGCTGAGGTCGACACCAGTGGGGTTGTGGCAGCACGGGTGCAGCAGCACGATGCTGTTGGCCGGCAGGGTGTTCAGGGTCGCGAGCATGCCGGCAAAGTCGACACCGCGGGTGGCGTCGTCGAAATACGGGTAGCTGTGCACCTTGAAGCCTGCGCCTTCGAAGATGGCGCGATGGTTGTCCCAGGTCGGGTTGCTGACCCAGACTTCGGAGCCTGCAAAGTAGCGCTTGAGGAAGTCGGCACCGACTTTCAGCGCGCCGGAGCCGCCGACGGTTTGCACGGTGGCCACGCGGCCATCGGCCACAGCCGGGTGGTCGCTGCCGAACAGCAGCGCCTGGATAGCCTGGCGGTAGGCGGCCAGGCCCTCCATCGGCAGGTACAGCGAAGCTTCGTGGGGCTGGCCGGCGATGCGTTTTTCCACCGCATCGACCGCTGCCAGCTGCGGCACCACGCCGGCTTCGTCGTAATACAGGCCGATACTCAGGTTGACCTTGTCGGCGCGCGGGTCGGCCTTGAAGGTTTCCATCAGCGAAAGGATCGGGTCGCCGGCATAGGCATCGACATGTTTGAACACAGCGTGCAGCTCCTTGGAAATCAGGACAGTTCGGGAAAGCGTGCCCAGAGAATACCCGCAGTGACGGCGCAGGAACATCATTGAATGTGCAAGGTGCCGGATGCGCGGCTGCAATCCCCTGTAGGAGCGGCCTTGTGCCTCGAAAGGGCTGCGAAGCGGCCCCAGGATCTTGGCCTCATGCAAATTGCCAGGGCCGCTGCGCGCCCCTTTCGCGGCACAAGGCCGCTCCTACAGGGATCGAGTCAACCAGCCAGTTCTTTTAAATCCGCCAGTTCCTGCACGCTCAAGGCCACACCCTCACGCAACGCCACTTCGCGCTCGCGGTAACGCCGCTCGCCCGGCATACGGCTAAGCCCCGCCGCCTGCATCTGCTCCACAAGCTCCCGGCTGCGCTGGGCGAAACGCTGGCCCTCGGCCTTGCCCGGGTCGATGACGATGATCAGTTGCCCGGTCCACGGGGTCTTGGCCCCAGGGTGGCTGGCCCAGTCGAACTCCCAAGAGAAATTGCCGCCGGTCAGCGCCGCCGCCAGCAGCTCGACCATCATCGACAGCGCCGAGCCCTTGTGCCCGCCGAACGGTAACAGCGCCCCGCCCTGCAGAATGGCCTGCGGGTCGGTAGTCGGCAGGCCCTGGGCATCCACGCCCATGCCTTCGGGCAAGCGCTGCCCGGCACGCGCGGCAATCTGCACGTCGCCATGGGCCATGGCGCTGGTGGCCATGTCGAAGACGATGGGGGCATGCCCGGCGCAAGGCGCGGCGAAGGCGATGGGGTTAGTGCCGAACAGCGGCTGACGCGCGCCATGCGGCACCACGCAGGTCATGCTGTTGACCACGCTCAGGGCCACCAGGCCCTCGTCGGCGAAAGGCTCGACATCCGGCCACAGCGCGGCGAAGTGGTGCGAGTTGTGAATCGCCAGCACGGCGATACCCGCCTGGCGCGCCTTGTGCACCAGTTGCTCGCGTGCCGCCGCCAGGGCTGGCTGGGCGAAGCCGCCGGCGGCATCCACCCGCACATAGCCCGACGCCACATCGCTGACCTGCGGCGCAGCCTTGCCATCCACCCAGCCACTGGCCAGGGTCGATACGTAACCGGGGATGCGGAACACGCCATGGCTGTGGGCACCGTCACGCTGGGCGCTGGCGCAGTTGTGGGCGAGCACGGCGGCCACCCCTTCACTGCACCCATGGCGTTGCAAGATTACCTGCAACAGCCCCTGCAACTCGGCGAACGGTACGCGCACAAGGGGGCTGGCGGAAGGTGCGGACATCTGGAGCTCCTTTTATTGGTATTGGGTCGGCTACAGCGCAACGCACAGGAATGTCCCGCGAATGCCTGCCATCTGTCAAAGTGTCCACGGGCCAGGCCCTGCCTCTTGGAACAATCACAACGTGCGCCATGCAGCCATGCTCGTCATTGAGCAGCCAGCACCGTCCCTGCGGGAGCGGGTTTCCCCGCGAATCAAGTGACGCAGTGCATGGCACCGGCTTCATTGCAGCCACGCAAAGACCCGACTGCGTCGTTAAATATTATTGACCCAAGCCCCTGTCAAACCCTTGTCGGCAAAGGCGCCGAACGCCCCAATCCCCCGAAAACCGGCGCCCAACCCCACTGCCACTCGTTTGACATATCGAACGGCTCTGGCAATCTAGAGCCAAGGCCCCGACCGGAATCGCCGCGAAGGCGGGCCGGCAGTGCTCGGGGCTCCAGGCTGCACCCATGGCCCCGGCCGTGCGCCTGCACAACAACGACAGGCATGACCTGTCCCAAGGTGACATATGTCCAACAGCAACATTGGCAGCAAACAACCCACCCTGCGCAAACCCGTCGTCCTGATGACCATGGGCAGCCAGGAGCGCAAAGGCCATGACTATCAGGTCATGACCCACAAATACATCACCCCGCTGGTCGAGTTCTCCGATTGCGTTCCGGTGCTGGTGCCCACCTGCTGCGGCACTGACGACCTGGAAACCTACCTGGACATGGCCGACGGCGTGTACCTGACCGGCGCTGGCAGCAATATCGACCCGGCCCTGTATGGCCAGGAAAACCAGACCCCCGGCAAAGGCCAGGACCAGAACCGCGACCTGTTCGACATCCCGCTGGTCAAGGCTGCCCTCAAGCGTGGCCTGCCGATCTTCGGCATCTGCCGCGGCATGCAGGAAATCAACGTGGCCCTGGGCGGTGACATCTACCAGAAGGTCTACGCCGAGCCTGGTTTCAACGACCACCGCGAAAACCCAGAAGACCCGGTCGAGGTGCAGTACGCCCAGGTGCACGGGGTGAAGATCAAGCCAGGCAGCTGGCTGCGCGACACTCTGGGTACCGACGAAATCCGCGTCAATTCGCTGCACGGCCAGGGCCTGCGCAAGCTGGGTGCCGGCATCGAGGCGATCGCCCACGCCGAAGACGGCCTGGTCGAGGCGATCCACGCCCCGAGCATTTCGCCCTTCCTGTTCGCGGTGCAGTGGCACCCGGAGTGGCAGGCGGCGAAGAACCCCGACTCGATCAAGATGTTCCAGGCCTTCGGCGACGCCTGCCGCGCCCAGGTTCGCAAGTCCCAGGTCAAGCGCCATCAGGCTGCTTGATCGTCTGAAGCTTCGTTAGCTTTGATCGCGGGGCGGCGCAAGGTCGCCCCCGTTACCACGGTCACCCTCTGCTGGTCCCAGAACACCTCCCGTGGCTGCGGGCGGCGGGCTTGTGCCTGTCTTCGCGATCTTTTTTTCCGCTTCAAGTCATCATTTTTCGTTGCCTGCGCCGACCCTATCGCCGGCAAGCCGGCTACAACCGTCCTCCCCACCCACCAAGAGATACGATGACTTAACCGGTCGTCATTTCTTGCGCCTGCTCCGGCCCTATCGCCGGCAAGCCTGCCCCTACAAGGGCTGCGCTTATCCTGTAGGAGCCGGCTTGCCGGCGATGAGGTCTGCCCTGCCCACCCACCTGCAAAAATTTCTGCTCACAGGGGCTAGTCATCGTACAAGTTGTACGATAACTTACCTCCAACGCAGAACAACACCCTTCACCCAAGCGCCACAGGATGCCAACAACAATGACTCCACAAGAACTGAAATCCATCCTCTCCCACGGCCTGCTGTCCTTCCCGGTCACCGACTTCAATGCCCAGGGCGACTTCAACCAGGCTGGCTACATCAAGCGCCTGGAATGGCTCGCCCCTTACGGCGCCAGCGCCCTGTTCGCCGCCGGCGGCACCGGTGAGTTCTTCTCCCTGGCCGCCAGCGAGTACAGCCAGGTAATCAAGACTGCTGTCGACACCTGCGCCACCTCGGTACCGATCCTCGCCGGCGTCGGCGGCTCTACCCGCCAGGCCATCGAGTACGCACAAGAAGCCGAGCGCCTGGGTGCCAAGGGCCTGCTGCTGCTGCCGCACTACCTGACCGAAGCCAGCCAGGACGGCGTTGCCGCCCACGTTGAAGCGGTGTGCAAGTCGGTCAACATCGGCGTGGTGGTGTACAACCGCAACGTCTGCCGCCTGAACGCCGACCTGCTGGAAAAACTCGCCGAGCGCTGCCCGAACCTGATCGGCTACAAGGATGGCCTGGGCGACATCGAGCTGATGGTGTCGATCCGTCGCCGCCTGGGTGATCGTTTCAGCTACCTGGGTGGCCTGCCTACCGCCGAGGTGTATGCTGCCGCCTACAAAGCCCTCGGTGTACCGGTGTACTCCTCGGCGGTGTTCAACTTCGTACCCAAGACCGCGATGGACTTCTACCACGCCATCGCCCGTGACGATCACGCAACCGTTGGCAAGCTGATCGACGATTTCTTCCTGCCGTACCTGGACATCCGCAACCGCAAGGCCGGCTATGCCGTGAGCATCGTCAAGGCCGGCGCCAAGATTGCCGGTTACGACGCAGGCCCGGTGCGTACCCCGCTGACCGACCTGACCGCACAAGAGTACGAGATGCTCGCCGCGCTGATGGACAAAATGGGCCCGCAAGGCCTGTAACACCCAGGACCCGCCAAGCGGCCCATCGCAGCCAGGGATGGCGCGCCACCTTCATGTGTGGTCGCAGATACCTGCCTGCAATGGGCCGCGAAGCGGTTCCCGCGCCCTGCCCTGGCGCTGACAATACAAAGCAAGCCCGCAAAAAAAATAACTAGTGGGAGTTACCAGCATGCAAGCGAAAAAAACGCATGTGCGCTACCTGATTCTGTTGATGCTGTTCCTGGTGACCACCATCAACTACGCAGACCGCGCCACCATCGCCATTGCCGGCTCCAGCCTGCAAAAAGACCTTGGCATCGACGCCGTCACCCTCGGCTACATCTTCTCCGCATTCGGCTGGGCCTACGTGGCCGGGCAAATCCCCGGCGGCTGGCTGCTCGACCGTTTCGGCTCGAAAAACGTCTACGCCTTCAGCATCTTCACCTGGTCGCTGTTCACCCTGCTGCAAGGTTTCGTCGGCGGCCTGCCGGTGGCCTGGGCAGTCGTCACCCTGTTCACCCTGCGCTTTCTGGTCGGTTTCGCCGAAGCCCCGTCGTTCCCCGGCAATGCCCGGATCGTCGCGGCCTGGTTCCCCACGCAAGAGCGCGGCACCGCCTCGGCGATCTTCAACTCGGCGCAATACTTCGCCACTGCCCTGTTCGCCCCGATCATGGGCTGGATCGTGTTCACCTTCGGCTGGGAGCACGTGTTCGTGGTGATGGGCGCGCTGGGCATCGTGTTCTCGGCGGTGTGGATGAAGACCATCTACAACCCGCGCCAGCACCCGCGCATCAGCGCCGATGAACTGCAGCACATCGAGCAGAACGGCGGCCTGGTGGACATGGACCAGAAGCGCGGCAACGATGGCCCGAAATGGGGTTACATCAAGCAACTGCTGACCAGCCGCATGCTGCTGGGCGTGTACCTGGGCCAGTACTGCATCAACGCCATCACCTACTTCTTCCTCACCTGGTTCCCGGTATACCTGGTGCAGGAACGCGGCATGACCATCCTCAAAGCCGGCTTCATCGCCTCGCTGCCGGCCATTTGCGGCTTCATCGGCGGCGTGCTGGGCGGGGTGATCTCCGACTGGCTGCTGCGCCGCGGCAACTCGCTGACCTTCTCGCGCAAGCTGCCGATCGTCTGCGGCCTGTTGCTGTCCACCACCATGGTGTTCTGCAACTATGTCGATGCTGAATGGATGGTTGTGGGCTTCATGACCCTGGCATTCTTCGGCAAGGGCATCGGCGCCCTCGGCTGGGCCGTGGTGGCCGACACCTCGCCCAAGCAGATCGCCGGCCTGTCGGGTGGCCTGTTCAACACCTTCGGCAACATCGCCTCGATCACCACGCCAATCGTCATCGGCTACATCATCAGCGCCACCGGTTCGTTCAAGTGGGCCCTGGTGTATGTAGGCGCCAACGCACTGGTGGCGGTGTTCAGCTACCTGGTGATCGTCGGCCCGATCAAACGTATCGAGCTTAAAGACGACCCAAAGCAGGACGCTGCCCCAAACGCTGAACTGGCAGGTTCGCGCCAGTAACCGAAATACCCCGGCGCCGCTCACCCCGGCGCCGGTGGCCGTATAAAAGCCTGAAAGAAATGACAAGAAGGGCCTGACCATGCAGTTGATCGAACATTCCGAGTCGCCCCGCTACGTCCGCCTGCACGATGACGACAATGTCGTGGTGGTGGTCAACGATGGCGGCCTGGGCGAAGGCGCCCGTTTCGCCGACGGCCTGACCCTGGTCGAAGGCGTACCACAAAGCCACAAGGTGGCCACTGTCGACATTCAACCCGGGGCCCCGGTGCGCCGTTACGGCCAGGTTATCGGCTACGCCCGCGAACTGCTGCGCCAGGGCAGCTGGGTCAAGGAAGATCAGCTGGACATGCCAGCCGCCCCCGAGCTCGACAGCCTGCCGCGCTGCGACGCCGTGCCCGCCGCCCTGCCACCACTCGAAGGCTTCACCTTCGAGGGTTACCGCAACGCCGACGGCACCGTGGGTACCCGCAACATCCTCGGCATCACCACCACCGTGCAATGCGTCACCGGCGTGCTCGACCACGCGGTCAAGCGCATCCGCAGCGAACTGCTGCCCAAATACCCCAACGTCGATGACGTGGTCGCCCTGACCCACAGCTACGGCTGCGGCGTGGCGATCAACGCCCGCGACGCGTACATCCCGATCCGTACCGTGCGCAACCTGGCGCGCAACCCCAACCTGGGCGGCGAAGCGCTGGTGATCAGCCTGGGCTGCGAAAAGCTTCAGGCCGGCCAGGTGATGCACGAGGGCGACCTGTCGGTCGACCTCAGCGAGCCCTGGCTGTACCGCCTGCAGGACGCCTCGCTGGGCTTCGTCGAGATGATCGAGCAGATCATGCAACTGGCCGAAACCCGGCTGAAGAAGCTCGACCAGCGCCGCCGTGAAACCGTGCCGGCCAGCGAGCTGATCCTGGGCATGCAGTGCGGCGGCAGTGACGCCTTCAGCGGCATCACCGCCAACCCGGCCCTGGGCTATGCCGCCGACCTGCTGGTGCGCGCCGGCGCCACCGTCTTGTTCTCGGAAGTGACCGAGGTGCGCGACGCCATCTACATGCTCACCTCCCGCGCCGAAACCCCGGAAGTGGCCGAGGCGCTGGTGCGCGAGATGGACTGGTACGACCGCTACCTGCAACAGGGCGCCGCCGACCGCAGCGCCAACACCACCCCCGGCAACAAGAAGGGCGGCTTGTCGAACATCGTCGAAAAATCCCTGGGGTCGATCGTCAAGTCCGGCAGCGGCGCCATCCAGGGCGTGGTCGGCCCAGGCGAGCGGGTCAGCCACAAGGGCCTGATTTTCTGCGCAACGCCGGCCAGCGACTTCGTCTGCGGCACCCTGCAGCTGGCGGCCGGCATGAACCTGCACGTGTTCACCACCGGCCGCGGCACCCCGTATGGCCTGGCCATGGCGCCGGTGGTCAAGGTGTGCACCCGTACCGAGCTGGCCCAGCGCTGGCCCGACCTGATCGACATCGACGCCGGGCGCATCGCCAGCGGCCGTTCGAGCATCGAGGAGCTGGGCTGGGAGCTGTTCCACTACTACCTGGACGTGGCCAGCGGCCGCAAGCAGACCTGGGCCGAAAAGCACGGGCTGCACAACGACATCACCCTGTTCAACCCGGCACCCATTACCTGATGACGATTTCCCAGTGTGTCGCGATCCCTGTGGGAGCGAGTTCGCTCGCGAACACCGGCAGAGCCGGTGCCACGCACCGAGTCGCCTGTTTCGCGGGTGAACCCGCTCCCACACGGGCCAAGCGAACCTGCCCAGACAGCATTCTTCCTTCAGTGACTACAGGAGCACCCCATGCCTGACATCCTCGGCCACAACTTCATCGCCGGCCAGCGCAGCGCCGCCGGCCCGCAGCGCCTGCAGAGCCTGGACGCCACCACTGGCGAGGCCCTGCCCTACAGCTTCGTGCAAGCCACCGAGCAGGAAGTCGACCAGGCTGCCAAGGCCGCTGCCGGCGCCTTCGCCGAATTCCGCCAGCTGGCCCCGGCGCGCCGCGCCGAATTCCTCGAAGCCATCGCCGCCGAACTGGACGAGCTGGACGACAGCTTCGTCGCCATCGTCTGCCGCGAAACCGCCCTGCCTGCTGCGCGCATCCAGGGCGAGCGCGGCCGCACCAGCGGCCAGATGCGCCTGTTCGCCCAGGTACTGCGCCGCGGCGACTACCTCGGTGCGCGCATCGACCTGGCCCTGCCGGATCGCCAGCCACTGCCACGTGTAGACCTGCGCCAGATGCGCATCGGCGTCGGCCCGGTGGCCGTGTTCGGTGCCAGCAACTTCCCGCTGGCCTTCTCCACCGCTGGCGGTGACACCGCCGCCGCACTGGCCGCCGGTTGCCCGGTGGTGTTCAAGGCCCACAGCGGCCACATGGCCACCGCCGACCTGGTGGGCTGCGCCATCGTGCGCGCCGCCGAGCGTACCGGCATGCCCAAGGGCGTGTTCAACATGGTGTTCGGCGGTGGCGTAGGCGAGTGGCTGGTCAAGCACCCGGCCATCCAGGCCGTAGGCTTCACTGGTTCGCTCAAAGGTGGCGACGCCCTGTGCCGCATGGCCGCCGAGCGCCCGCAGCCGATCCCGGTGTTCGCCGAGATGTCCAGCATCAACCCGGTGATCGTGCTGCCAGGCGCCCTGGCCAAGCGCGGCGAAGCCATCGCCCGTGAATTGGCAGGTTCCGTGTGCATGGGTGCCGGGCAGTTCTGCACCAACCCGGGCATGGTCATCGGCCTGCAGTCGCCGGCCTTTACTCAACTGCTGGGCGAACTGGGCCAGCACCTCGACCAGCAGGCCGGGCAAACCATGCTCAACGCCGGCGGCCTGCGCAGCTACGTTGGCGGCCTGGAGCACCTGGGCGCCCACGCTGGCATCCAGCACCTGGCCGGCCAGGCTCAGGAAGGCAGCCAGGCCCGCGCCCAGCTGTTCAAGGCCGATGCCAGCCTGCTGGTGAACGCCGACCCGCTGCTGCAGGAAGAAGTGTTCGGCCCGGCCACCGTGGCCGTTGAAGTGAAGGACAACGCGCAACTGCGTGATGCCCTCCTGGGCCTGCGCGGCCAGCTGACCGCCACGCTGATCGGCGAGGCCGAGGACTTCGAAGCCTTCGCCTGGCTGGTGCCGCTGCTGGAGGAAAAAGTCGGGCGCATTCTGGTCAACGGCTACCCGACCGGTGTCGAGGTGTGCGAGGCGATGGTCCACGGCGGCCCGTACCCGGCCACCTCCGATGCCCGCGGTACCTCTGTGGGCACCCTGGCCATCGACCGCTTCCTGCGCCCGGTGTGCTACCAGAACTACCCGCAGGCGCTGCTGCCTGAAGCCCTGCGCGACGGCAACCCCCTGGGGCTGCGCCGCCTGGTGAACGGCCACTGGAGCGACAAGGCGCTCTGAGTGCCTTGATATGAGAAAGCCCCGCATATGCGGGGCTTTTTTGTGCCTGTACCGGCCTCTTCGCGGGTAAACCTGCTCCCACAGGGGTCACCCGTTGCCTGATGTGGGAGCGGGTTTACCCGCGAAGAGGCCGGCGCAGGCGTCAGACGCCTTGCGCCTCGGCCTCTTCATGGGCCTGGCGCAGGCGCTCGCGGCTGTTGCTCAGGTGCAGGCGCATGGCCATTTTCGCCCCTTCGCTGTCACGCCGGGCAATGGCTTCGAAGATCGCTTCATGCTCGTGCATCAGACGGCCCATGTAGTGGGCCTGGTCATCATGCGCCAGGCGCGCCGAATTGAGCCGGGTGCGCGGGATGATGCTGGTGCCCAGGTGGTGGATGATGTCGGCGAAGTAGTGGTTGCCGCTGGCCTGGGCGATACGCAGGTGGAACTGGAAGTCCGCCGACACCGCATCCGAAGCATGCGCCGCGCCCTCGTTGAGCTCATCCAGCGCGGCGCGCATGCCGGCCAGCTGCTCGTCGTCGCGGCGCAGTGCGGCAAGGCCTGCGGATTCGATTTCCAGGGCGATGCGCAGCTCCAGCACCGACAACACTTCGCGCAGGGTGACGATGGTCGCCGGGTCGATACGAAAACCGCCGGTGGCTGGCGCATCCAGCACGAAGGTGCCGATGCCGTGACGGGTCTCGACCTGGCCTGCGGCCTGCAGGCGCGAAATAGCCTCGCGCACCACCGTGCGGCTGACGCCCTCCTCGACCATGATCTGCGATTCGGTCGGGAGCTTGTCGCCGCGCTTGAGCTGGCCGCTGCGGATGCGTTCGGTCAGCACCGTGACCAGTTCCTGCGCCAGGCTGCGGGGTTTGCGGCGGGTGCGTGGCTGTGCCTGCTGCTCTGTCATGCCCTGTACATTTGGTAGTGATAGACAGGCGTCATCATAGCGCATGCGGTTGTACGATCACATATGCAGTGTGGGCTTTTCATCATGCGCAGGCCCAACAACATCGCCCTGCGACAATCCACCACACCAGCCCCCGACGTGGCCGAATGCTAGATTCCCCGGCCATGAAACCCAACCGCCAAACCCGCACGCTGACCGCCTGGGCGCTATACGCCAGCGTGCTGTTCAGCCTGATGCTGTGCGGCCTGCACCACGGCCAGATGTCCGGCCTGAGCCTGTCTGGCCTGCAAGGCGGTTTCTGCGCACTGGACAGCAGCCACGGGCCGAGCGCAATCGACCTGGCCCCCAGCGGCAGCGACCAGCACATGGCCCAGCTCGACTGCCCGGTGTGCTCCTCGTTCGCCCTGGCCGTGCCCCTTGCCAGCCACGGCTGGACGCCCCTGCCGGCCCACGGCAAAGCCCCTGGCCCGATCGTCGCGCGCAGCCGGGCGCAACCCCCGCCACGCTACCTGCGCCACAGCATCATCCCCCGCGCTCCACCCCTGCGGTTCCCAGCAGCACACACCCTGGCCTGACCCCGGCAGGTGCCTCTGCGCGCCAGGGCCAGGCTTGCCCTAACCCTTGCGTGGAACCCGCACGATGATCCGCAACACCTCCCTGGTGCTCATGATGAGCGCCACCTGCAGCTGTGCCTGGGCGCAAAGCGCCCCAGTCGAACTGACCGCCACCACCGTCGACGGTGAACGCGAAGCGCCCTCCGGCGTGCAACTGGACACACCGATAGAAACCGGCTCGCGCCTGGGCCTGAGCGCCCGCCAGACACCCGCTTCGGTCAGCGTCTCGGACCGCCGCGTGATCGAGCAGCGCGATGCCAAGGACACCCAGGACATCATCAACGCCATGACCGGCGTCAACGCCTCGGCCAACCCCGGCTACGGCGGCTTCGTCACCTACCGTGGCTTCACCCAGAACCAGGTGACCCAGCTGTACAACGGCATCAACCTTGGCTACAGCAGCGCCACCCGGCCGGTGGACGCCTGGGTGATCGACCGCGTCGAGCTGCTGGGCGGGCCGTCGTCGTTCCTGCACGGCGCCGGTGCCGTCGGCGGCTCGATCAACTACATCAGCAAGCTCGCCAGCCGCGACACGCAAACCGTCGACGCACGCCTGCGCTACGCCAGCTACGACGACAGTGAATACGCCTTCGGCATCAACCAGGCACTGGCCAGCAACCCCGCCGATGCGCGCCATTTCGCCCGCCTGGACTTCAGCCACAACCAGGGCGACGGTTATATCGACCGCAACCGGCGCGAAAGCGACACCCTGGCCTTCTCGCTGCTCAGCGACCTCACCCCGGCGCTCACCCACACCCTGGCCATCGAGTATCAGCAGGACCGGGAAGACAGCCCCTACTGGGGCTCTCCCATCCTGCCCGGGCGCAGCACCATGAAGATCGACAAAAGCCGGCGCTTCGAGAACTACAACGTCGCCGACGGGCGCTATGAGCAGCGCGTGCGCTGGCTGCGCTCGATGCTCGACTACCAGGTCAGCGACAGCACCAGCCTGCACAGCACGCTGTACCAGTACGAGGCCCAGCGCGACTACCGCAACCTCGAACGCTACCGCTACAACGGCGCAGGCGACGTGGTGCGCTCCGGCCCCTACCTGCAACGCCACCAGCAGAGCGTGCTGGGCGAGCGCATCGAGCTGCGCCACGACAACCAGCTGTTCGGCCTGGCCAGCCAGTGGTCGCTGGGGCTGGACTGGTCGCACATGCGCCAGAGCCTCTACCCCACCTCCGGCAGCTGGAGCGACACGGTGGACCCCGAGCACTTCGACCCCGGCAGCTTCGACGACATCCCCGGGGTGAACGGCGGCCTGAAGAAACAGCGCCGCCACCAAACCACCAACCGCGCACTGTTCGCCGAGAACCGCCTGGAGCTGACCGACCGTCTGGCCCTGCTTACCGCGCTGCGCTACGACTACCTGGACATGCAGGTGACCAACTACGGCCCCGTCAGCGCCACGGCGCCGGCCTACTTCGAACGGCGCTGGGAGCCGCTGTCCGGGCGCGCGGGCCTGACTTACGCGCTCACCCCGTCGGCCAGCCTGTATGTGCAGTACAGCACCGCCGCCGACCTGCCCGCCGGCTCCCTGGCGGCGGCCACCTACTCCAACGTCGGCTTGTTCGATTTGTCCAAGGGCGAGCAATGGGAGGCCGGCAGCAAGTTCGACTTCCTCGACGGCCGGGGCGCGGGCACCGTCGCGGTGTACCACATCGTGCGCAAGGACTTTGCCGTGGCCGACTCCAACAACCCCAACCAGAGCGTGCAAGCCGGCCAGCAGACCTCGCGCGGTATCGAACTGGCCGGGCGTCTGCAGGTGACGCCAAAGCTGCTGGCCGAGGCCAACTACGCCTACGTTCAAGCCCGCTACGATGCCTTCAACGAAGCGGTCAACGGCGTGTCGGTGTCGCGCAAGGGCAATGCACCGGTGAACGTGCCGGCCAACGTCGGCAACCTGTGGCTGACCTATAGCTTCACGACCAACTGGGCGGCAGGGGTCGATGCGCGCTACGTCGACTCGGTTTACGCCGACAACGCCAACACCTTGAAAGCCCCGGCCTACACCCTGTTCGGCGCCTTTGCCCGCTATCGCCTGGACAACCACACCACGCTCACCGCGCGGGTGCGCAATCTGACCGACCAGGTGTATGCCAAGCAGGCCTACAACACCCAGTACTACATGGGTGCACCGCGGACCTTCGAAGTGGCGATGGACCTGCGGTTCTGAGCAGCCCATTGGTTTAGCGCTTGACGCGGTGTATGGCACCGGCTGTGCCGGTGATCGCCGGCAAGCCGGCTCCTACAGCTACCGTGCCGGGTTTGGGCTTGGCGCGATCCCTGTAGGAGATTACCCAGCCCTTTCGGGCTGCGCTGTCGCGCAGGGAACTGGTCTCGCAGATGCGCCGCGCCCTGTGGGAAGCGGCCTTGCCGGGGCGCCGTCCGGTCGAGATGGGCTGCGCAGCAGCCCCGGCAATTTTGCATGAAGTCGAGATCTTGGGGCCGCTTCGCGCCCCATCGCGACCGGACGGCGCCCCGGCAAGGCCGCTTCCCACAGGAACCGTGTTAAATCAATGAGTTGTAGTTTGTTCTATGAGAGCGGGCTTGCCCGCGAACACGGGCGAAGCCCGTGCCACGCCGCGCGGCGTTCAGTCAAAGGTTCACGTCGGCCTGCACATTCGTTCCAGACCTGCCCGCCAAGCTGGGTTAAGGTAATCACTTTCCACCTACGACACCCGCCCCCATGAGCCACTGGATCGACCTCAGACAAGACGCCGACACCGGCATCGAGTCGGTCCGTGCGCATTTCACCGGCCACGCCTACGACCCGCACTGGCACGACAGCTTCCTGGTCGGTGTCACCGAACAAGGCGTGCAACAGTTCAACTGCCGCCGGGTACGCCATCAGAGCACGCCCGGCCAGGTGTTCCTGCTCGAGCCTGGCGACCTGCACGACGGCCTGGCACCCACCGACGAGGGCTTCACCTACTCCACCCTGTACCTCGACGCCCTGTGGCTGGAAGCCGAACTGCGCACGCTGTTCGAGCACGCCCCCTCAGGCGCGTTGCCCAGCTTCGCCGCCACCCTGCACTGCGATGCAAGGCTGGCCGGGGCGACGGTGCGCGCCTTCCAGTCGGTGCACCAGCAGGAGCTGCGTATCGTCCGCCAGACCGCACTGGACGACCTGCTGGCCTGCCTGACCGGCCACCTGCAGTGGCGCAAACGCCTGGACCCCGACCCGCGCCTGCCGCTGACCGCTCAGGTGGCCCGCGACTACCTGCATGCGCACCTGGACCAGGACATCGGCCTGGAAGAGCTGGCGCGGGTGTGCGGCGTGGACCGCTTTCGCCTGACCCGGGCTTTCAAAGCTGCGTTCGGGCTGGCGCCGCACGCCTACCTGATCCAGCTGCGCCTGGCCCGGGCGCGGCAGTTGCTGGCCCGCGGCCAGACGCCGTCGCAGGTGGCCATGGCCCTGGGCTTTGCCGACCAGAGCCACCTGGGGCGCTGGTTCCGCCGGGCGTTCCGGCTGACCCCGGCGGACTACCGCAGGCGCTGCTCAAACCTTCCAGACTGAACCGGCGGCACCGGCCAACATGGCGCTTCGATCCATCGGAGCCTTGATCATGTCGCACACCTTGCTGCCCTTCTTGCTGTTCGCCCTTGCCTCGAGCATCAGCCCCGGGCCGACCAACCTGCTGATCCTCGCCCAGGGCGCCCACCACGGCCTGCGTGCCAGCCTGGCGCCGATGCTGGCCGCCTGCGGCGCTGCGGCGGCCATCGTGCTGCTGGTGGGCTTGGGCCTGGGCGAAGTGCTGCTGCGCCATCCGCTGGCCCAGCAACTGATGAGTTGGGGCGGGGTACTGTGGCTCAGCTGGCTGGCCTGGCGCATGCTGCGCGCTGCCGGCGAGCCGCTGCAGGCTGGCAATGCCGGTGGCTTCAGCGCCTGGAGCGCGGCCACCTTGCAACTGGTCAACCCCAAGGTGTGGCTGATGGCGGTGGCGGTGATCGGCGTGTTCGCCACCCCGCTGCTGCCGGTGTGGCATTTGGCGCTGGTATTCCTGCTGGTGGCAGTGCCGTGCATGGCGGTGTGGGCCTTGCTGGGGGCCGGCAGCGCCCGCTGGCTGCGCTCGTCCAGGGCGCTGCGGCTGTTCAACCAGAGCCTGGCGGGGGTGCTGCTGGTGTCGGCGTGGTCGGCGCTGCTGGTGTAGCGCGGGCCTCGTCGTGCAACCACTGGCGGAACGCCTTGACCCTGGCCAGTGCCGCGCATTCCGGGCGATACACCACGTAGTAGGCCTGGGTCAGCGGGCAGTCCAGGCCCTTGTCGGCGAACGGGCGGATCAGCCATCGACAAGTCGTGGATCAAGGTGCTCGCGGCCAGCGCCTCAGGGCTTTGTCTATCAAGTTGAGCCAGTGGCTTGGCGCTTGCAGTACACTCCCCGACCTGAACCGTGCCCAAGGCCCCTACCCCATGCTTGTTCTGCGCAAACACCTGCTGCCCCTGCTGCTGCTCACCGCCCTGACCGCCTGCGACCAGAAACCCAGCCGCGAACAACAGATCGTCGCCAGCCTGCCGTTGCAGGAAGCCTACGACCACAACATCGAACGCATGGCCAAGCTGCTGGCCATGACCCACCGCCAGGTGCCGGAAGAGCAGATTCGCGAAGTGCTGCGCAAGCACCTCACCGTCGAGGACCAGCGCCAGGACCTGTACCGCCTGTACAGCGAGAAGAACTTCAATGACCAGGAGTTCGCCCTGATCATCGAGGCCACCCGCGACCCGGCCAAGGCCAAAGCTCTGGAAGACACCGAAGAAGGCAAACGCCTGGGCGAAAAGCTCACCGGGCTGATGCGCGAAAGCGCCAACGACCCGAAGGTGCAGGCCATCGTCGAGCAGCGCATGCGTGAAGTGAACATCGAGCTTGAGAACATGGAACAACCGCGCTGACCCAGCCTGCCGCCCGTCGCGGCGCGGGCACCCCGGTTCAGGGTGACTTGCCACAACTTAGGTAATCAGCTGAACCGGAGAACATCATGAAACGCCATCACCTTCACAGCTTGTGCCTGGCTCTGTGCCTGGGTGCCAGCGCCCCGCTCGCCCTGGCGGCGACCGACATGAACGACAGCAACCGCGTGCCCGGCCAGCAACTGCCCGGCACCGGCACCATCGACCGCAATGGCCCCAGCGGCTCAGGCGTGCCGGGTGACGGCATGGGCAGCGGCGATGGCAGCCGCAACGGCGTTGGCAACCCGGGCACCGGGCGCACCACGCCCGACGTCGGCAACCCGGGCGGCAGCCGCAGCGCACCCGATGCCGGCAACCCCGGTACCGGGCGCGGCACACCTTCTACACCCGGCTCGTCCGGCGGCACGGGTGGCAGCGGTGGCAGCTCGGGCGGAGCCGGCGGCGGCAGTTGAACGGTCAGTCTGCCGACCACACCGCCAACTCGTAGCCATCCGGGTCGATGAAGTGAAAGCGCCGCCCGCCAGGGAAGGCGAACACGGCCCGGCTGATGCGCGCCCCTGCCGCTTCGACGCGGCGCTGGGTTGCAGCCAGGTCGTCGGCATACACAATGACCAGCGGCCCGCCTGGCCGCACTGGCTCGCCGGTGGTGAACCCGCCGGTGAGGCGGCCGTCGCTGAATTCGCTGTAGGTGGGCCCGTAGTCGGTGAAGGCCCAACCGAATACCTGGCCGTAAAACGCCTTGCTACGGGCGATGTCAGCCACGTTGAACTCGATGTTGTCGACCTGGCGGTCCTTGCCTCGCATGCCCATGACGGCCTCCTTGCACTCAATGAAACCACGAGCATAGAGCAAAACCGCTCTGGCACGGCACCTCACCGGCTTCACCGGTGAAGCGATACCGTCCGGTATTGCCGACTTCTTCCGCCAGACCCTGGCCCCCAACCCGGCCACCGGCAAGAAACACCGCGTGGCGATTACCGAAACCCGCTACGCCAACCTGCACCTGATCACCGCCAGCCCCGACCTTGCCGACCTGCAGGGCAAGCTGCAAAGCAAGTTCAAGATCAACAAGCTGCGCAAGCTGCTGGTGGAGCTGTCGGCGGACTACGAGCGGATCTACATCGACACCCCGCCGGCGCTGAACTTCTACACCTTCAGCGCACTGGTGGCGGCCGAGCGGCTGCTGATTCCCTACGACTGCGACAGCTTCTCGCGCCAGGCGCTGCACGCGGTGATGGCCGAGGTGCAAGAGCTGCGCCAGGACCACAACGCGGCATTGCAGGTTGAGGGGGTGGTAGTGAACCAGTTCGCCGGCCGCACCGCCCTGCACCAAACCCTGGTGGAGCAGTTGCGTGGCGAGGGGCTGCCGGTGTACCTGAGCAGTTCGATCAAGATGCGCGAGTCGCACGAGGCGGCGGTGCCGCTGGTGCACCTGGCACCGAAGCACCGGCTGGCGCAAGAGTTCGTCGAGTTGCTGGATGTGCTGGAGCGGGTGGCGTAGCTGCCAGCGTTTGGCGCAGGCATTGCGCAATCCTGTAGCCGGCTCTCATAGAACAAACTGCAACTCATTGATTTAACAAGGCTCCCGTGGGAAGCGGCCTTGCCGGGGCGCCGTCCGGTCGAGATGGGGCGCGAAGCGGCCCCAAGGCTCAGCCTCATGCAAAATTGCCGGGGCTGCTGCGCAGCCCATCGCGACACAAGGCCGCTTCCCACAGGGGCCGCGGTACATCTGCGAGACTAGTTCTCTGCGCGACAGCGCAGCCCAAAGGGCTGGGTGGCCTCCTACAGGGGGCGCGTTGCGGATCGCTTTCCTGTTACGAAAAAAAATTTCACAAACCGCTGGACCCCACCCCGTCACTTCGCCTATAAATCCGCAAAAGGAAATTTATATTCCTACCAAGAAAACACTCAGCACCACCTCCTTTCGCCCTTGTGCCAGCCCTGCCCCACTCTCCCCGTCACGAGGACACTTTCATGCACCCCGCTCCCGACCATTTCATCCTGCGCGTCAGCTGCCCGGCCGTGTCCGGCATCGTCGCCGCGGTGACCACCTACCTGGCCGAGCAAGGTTGCTACATCAGCGAAATGGCGCAGTTCGACGATGAGGACAACGGCCGCTTCTTCATGCGTGCGGTGTTCCGCTACAACACCGGCGTAAGCGGTGACACCGCGCAACTGGAAGCGGGCTTTGCCGACGTGGCCGGGCGCTTTGACATGGACTGGAGCCTGCACAGCAGCGCCAAACCGATGCGCGTGCTGCTGATGGTGAGCAAGTTCGACCACTGCCTGAGCGACCTGTTGTACCGCCACGCCAAGGGCGAGCTGGACATGACCATCACCGCCGTGGTGTCCAACCACCTCGACCTGCGCGCCATGGCCGAGCGCCAGGGCATCCGCTTCGTCTACCTGCCGGTGAGCAAAGAGACCAAGGCCGAGCAGGAAGCCGCGCTGATGCGCATCGTCGAGGAAACCGGCACCGAGCTGGTGGTGCTGGCGCGCTACATGCAGATCTTGTCCGACGACCTGTGCCGCCAGCTCAGCGGCAAGGCGATCAACATCCACCACTCGTTCCTGCCCGGCTTCAAGGGCGCCAAGCCCTACCACCAGGCCTACCAGCGTGGCGTGAAGCTGATCGGCGCCACCGCCCACTACGTCACCAGCGACCTCGACGAAGGCCCGATCATCGAACAGGAAGTACAACGCGTGGACCACGCCTACGCCCCTGACGACCTGGTGGCCATCGGCCGCGACACCGAAACCATCGCCCTGTCCCGTGCGGTCAAGTACCACCTCGAGCACCGCGTGTTCCTCAATCACGACCGCACGGTGATCTTCAAATGAACGCCATCCCCAGCGTCAAGCTGATCGACGGCAAGGCCACCGCGGCGCGGGTGCTGGCCGAGGTACGCGAGCAAGTCAGCAGCCTGCGCGACAACGGCCTGCAACCGGGCCTGGCCGTGGTGCTGGTGGGCATGGATGCGGCCAGCCAGGTGTATGTGCGCAACAAGGTGCTGCGCGCCGAGGAGGTGGGCATTCGCTCGCTGGAACACCGCCTGCCGCCAGACACCACCCAGGCCCAACTGCTGACCCTGATCGAGCGCCTGAACCGCGACCCAGGCGTCAACGGCATCCTCGTGCAACTGCCACTGCCGGCGCACATCGACGAACACTGCGTGCTGCAAGCCATCGACCCACTGAAGGACGTGGACGGCTTCCACAGCCAGAACGTCGGCGGCCTGGCCCAGGGCCGCGACGTGCTCACCCCCTGCACCCCCAGCGGCTGCATGCGTCTGTTGCGCGACGCTTGTGGCGAGCTGCGCGGCAAGCACGCGGTGGTGGTGGGCCGCTCGAACATCGTCGGCAAACCCATGGCCGCCCTGCTGCTGCAGGCCGACTGCACGGTGACCGTGGTGCATTCGCGCAGCCGCGACTTGCAGGCGCTGTGCCGCCAGGCCGATATCGTGGTGGCAGCAGTCGGCAAGCCACGGCTGATCGACGCCACCTGGCTCAAGCCTGGCGCGGTGGTGATCGATGTCGGCATCAACCGCATCGAGGAGCACGGGCGCAGCCGCCTGGTTGGCGACGTCGACTTTGCCGCCGCCCTGCCCCTGGTCAGCGCCATCACCCCGGTACCCGGCGGGGTCGGCCCGATGACCATCGCCTACCTGATGAAAAACACCCTGCTCGCCCTCGACCTGCAGCAACAGGCCGCCCACCAGGAGCGCACCCCATGCCCTTCGCCCTGCTGAAACACGGCCTGAGCGCCGACTACCCGGTGGAAGTCGACCTGCCACCGCCCTGCGACCTCAAGCCACGCTACGATGTGGTGATCATCGGCGGCGGCGGCCACGGCGTGGCCATTGCCTACTACCTGGCCAAGTACCACGGCATCACCAATGTCGCCGTGCTGGAAAAGGCCTATTTAGGTGGCGGCAACACCGCACGCAACACCGCGGTGATCCGCTCCAACTACCTCACCAGCGAGGGCGTGCGCTTTTACGCCGAATCCGTGCGGATGTTCCAGAACCTGTCCAACGAGTTCGACTTCAACATCATGTATTCCGAGCGCGGCCAACTGACCCTGGCCCACACCGACGCAACCGTGCGCGCCTTCCGCCAGCGCGCCGAGGTGAACAAGCACTTTGGCGGGCGCACCGAGATGATCGACCGCCAGCAGATCCGCGAGCTGGTGCCCAGCCTGAACCTGGACCCCGGCCACCTGCCGGTGCTGGCCGGCCTGTGGCACATCGACGGCGCCACCGCCCGCCACGACGCCGTGGCCTGGGGCTACGCCAAGCAGGCGGCCAAGCGCGGGGTGGAAATTCACCAACTGACCGAAGTGCAGGACCTGCTGATTCGCAATGGCCGCATCGAGGCGGTGAAGACCAACCGCGGCACCGTGCAGTGCGGCTGCGTGGTGCAGGCGGTGGCCGGAGCCAGCTCGCTGCTGCTGGCCAAGGCCGGCATCCGCGCGCCGATCCACACCTACCCGCTGCAAGCCATGGTCACCCAGCCGTTCAAGCCGTTCCTCGACCCGCTGGTGAGCTCTTCGGCGCTGCACTGCTACGTGCAGCAGACCAGCCGCGGCGAGATCGTCTTCGGCGGCGGCTCCGACCCCTACCCGCTGTACAACACCCGCTCCACCCTGGACTTGAAAGAGAGCCTGCTGGCCCACGCCATCGAGATGTTCCCGTTCATGGCCAACGCCAAGCTGATGCGCCAGTGGGCCGGCAGCACCGACATGACCCCCGACTACAGCCCGATCATGGGCCTGTCGCCGGTGGACAACTACTACCTCGACGCCGGCTGGGGCACCTGGGGCTTCAAGGCCACGCCGATCTGCGGCAAGACCATGGCCGAGCTGGTCTCCAGCGGCGGCAAGGTGCCGGAACTGATCGCCCCGTTTGCCCTGGAACGCTTCAGCCGCTTCCAGCAGGTCAACGAAATGGGCGCCACTGCGGCCAGCCACTAAGGAGCACACCGATGAAGATCCTCACCTGCCCCTTGAACGGCCCGCGCAACATCAGCGAATTCACCTACGGCGGCGAGTTCAAGCCAATGCCCGACCCGGCCAGCTGCAGCGACAGCGAGTGGGCCGACTACGTGTTCAACAGCGACAACCTGGCCGGCGTGGTCACCGAGTGGTGGCTGCACAACGCCTCCAGCTACTGGTTCCTGGCCGAGCGCCACACCGTCAGCGACCAGGTGCTGCGCACCTTCGACCCCAAAGAAGTGTTCGACCGCCGCGTCGACTTTACCCCCGCCGCCAGCCCGGAGATTGCCGGATGAACAGCCACACTCGCCTCCCCGCGCCCATGGGCCTGCTGATCGACCGCGAGCGGCCCTTGAGTTTCAGTTTCGATGGCAACCGCTACCAGGGTTTTGCCGGCGACAGCATCGCCAGCGCCCTGCTGGGTAACGGCCGCTGGCTGCTGTCGCGCTCGTTCAAGTACCACCGCCCGCGCGGCCCGCTGAGCCTGGCCGGGCAGGACGCCAACACCCTGGTGCAGCTGCCCGAGGAGCCCAACGTGCTGGCCGACCTGCACGCCGTCGAAGACGGCCAGGTGGTGGAGGGGCAGAACTTCAACGGCAGCCTGGACAACGACCGCGACGCTTATCTGGGCAAGTTTTCGCGCTTCATGCCGGTGGGCTTCTACTACCGCTCGTTCTACAAGCCCAAGGGCATGTGGAAGGTGTGGGAGCCGCTGATCCGCAAGAAGGCCGGCCTGGGCGTGCTGAACCTGGGCTTCAAGCCGCAGTACTACGACAAGGCCTACCTGTTCGTCGATGTGGCGGTGATCGGCGCCGGCCCCGCCGGCCTGCGCGCCGCGCTGGATGCCGCCAACGCCGGGGCCAAGGTGCTGCTGGTCGAACAACAGCCGGTGCTGGGTGGTTCGCTGAACTACGCCCGCTTCGACATTGCCGGCAGCCGCGCCGCCAGCCTGCGCCACGAGCTGCTGGCCGCCGTCGACGGCCACCCGAACATCCAGGTGCTGTGCCAGGCCACCTGCAACGGCTGGTTCACCGACAACTACCTGCCGGTGATCCAGCACCAACGCATGTACAAGGTGCGCGCCACCCGCTGCCTGGTGGCGGCGGGCTCGTTCGACCAACCGGTGGTGTTTCGCAACAACGACCTGCCCGGGGTGATGCTGACCAGCGCCGCCCAGCGCCTGATGAAGCTCTATGCGGTCAAGCCCGGCCAGCGCGCCGTGTTGCTGACCGGCCACGACGACGGCTACCTGGCCGCCCTCGACCTGCAGGAGCAAGGCGTCACCGTCGCCGCCGTGGTAGACATGCGCGCCGCCAGCGCCGACCCGGCACTGGCCGCCGAGCTCAAGCGCCGCGACATCCCCGTGCACCTGGGCAGCACCGTGTACGAGGCCCTGCACGAAAACGGCATGCGCCATGTGAGCGGCGCCGACATTCGCCCGATCACAGGCCAGGGCAAGGTCGGCCCGCAGGGTCTTCGGGTCAGCTGCGACTTGTTGTGCATGTCGGCCGGCTACATGCCGGTGTACCAGTTGCCGTGCCAAGCTGGTGGCAAGCTGGCCTACGAGGTGAACCGCGACGAGTTCGCCATCAGCGGCCTGCCCGCCGGGCTGGATATCGCAGGCTCCGTCAACGGCCGCCACCTGCTCGATAACGTGCTCACCGACGCCACCCGTGCGGCCGCCGAAGCCTTGGCTGCGCTGGGCCTGGCCACCCCGGCCCTGGGCACCTTCGGCCCCGAGGCCAAGGTCAACTTCCCGTGGCCGATTTTCCCCCACCCCAAGGGCAAGGACTTCGTCGACTTCGATGAAGACCTGCAGGTGCGCGATATCGTCAACGCCACCCGCAGCGGCTACCGCGACATACAGCTGGTCAAGCGTTTCTCCACCGTCGGCATGGGCCCGTCGCAAGGCCGCCACTCGGCGCTGCCCACCGCGCGCCTGGTGGCCCAGGCCACCGGCCGCAGCATTAGCGAAACCGGCGTGACCACCGCGCGCCCGCCGTTTCAGGCCGAGAAACTGGCCCATGTGGCCGGCCGCGCCTTCGACCCGTACCGGCAAACACCGATGCACCGGCGCCATGTGCAGGCCGGCGCGAAGATGATGCCGGCCGGTATCTGGCAGCGCCCGGCCTACTATGGCAAGCCCGGCGAACGCGACGCCTGCATGCAGGCCGAGGCGCGCCAGGTGCGCGAGAAAGTCGGCCTGATCGACGTGTCCACCCTCGGTGGCCTGGACGTGCGCGGCGCGGATGCCGCCGAGCTGCTGGAGCGGCTGTACACCTTCGGTTTTGCCAAGCTGGCGGTCGGCCGCACGCGCTACGCGCTGATGACCAACGAGCATGGCGTGGTGATCGATGATGGGGTGTGCGCACGCTTGGGCGCGCAGCATTTCTACGTCACCGCCACCACCAGCGGCGTCGAGCGTATCTACCAGCAGATGCTCAAGTGGAACGCCCAGTGGCGCCTGGACGTGGACATCACCAACGTCACCGCCGCCCTGGCTGCGGTGAACCTGGCCGGCCCCCTGTCGCGCCAGGTGCTGGCCAAGGTGTGCGACGACGTCGAGCTGTCGGCTGCGGCCTTCCCCTACCTGGGCGCGCGCCTGGGCACGGTGGCCGGCATCCCGGCGCGCATCCTGCGTGTGGGCTTTGTCGGTGAACTGGGTTACGAGGTGCATGTGCCGGCGCGTTACGCCGAGCAACTGTGGGACGCGTTGATGCAGGCCGGTGCCGGCGAAGGCATCCGCCCGTTCGGCGTCGAGACCCAGCGCCTGCTGCGCCTGGAGAAAGGCCACGTGATCATCAGCCAGGACACCGACGGCATGACCCACCCCGGCGAAATCGACATGCAGTGGGCGATCGGCCGCAAGAAGCCGTTCTTCGTCGGCAAGCGCACCCTCGAGGTGCTCGAGGCCCAGCCACTAAAGCGCAAACTGGTCGGCTTCACCCTGCCCAAGGGCGCCAGCCTGCCGCTGGAGGGCCACTTGGTGCTGGACGGGGCGGATATCAGCGGCAACGTCACCTCGTGCGAGTACTCGCAAACCCTCGGCCGCATCATCGGCCTGGCCTACGCAGGCGCAAGCCAGGCCACCCCCGGCATGCACATCCCGATTCGCGTGGAGGGCGGCGAGATCGTCCAGGCGCAGGTGGTGCAGTTGCCGTTCTACGACCCCGAAAATACCCGTCAGGAGGTGTGAGTGATGACCAGTCTGTTAAAAGCCGATGGCTTTGCTGAACGCAGCCCGCGAGCCGTGCTGATGCAGCCCTGCACCCTCACCGACCTGACCGCCGTGGCCCGGGCAGGGTTTCGCGGCGCCGACAGCGCCGTTTACTTGCAGGCCCGCGGCTACCACCTGCCGGCGCAGCCCAACCAGGCCGAGCGCCAGGGCGACGGCGCCTGGGTGGCGCGGTTGTCGCAGACCGAGTACCTGCTGCTCGGCGCCCTCGCCGACCACGGCGCGCCGGTAGCGGCGCTGGAAGCGCAATGGGTGTTGGATGACAAAACGCGCAACTACCTGCTGCCGCGCCAGGACAGCCACGCCTGGCTGCAACTGGCCGGCGAGCAGGCCAGTGCGGTGATGGCCAAGCTGTGCGGGGTGGACTTGCGCGAAGGCGCGTTCGCCGTGGGCAGCGTGGCGCAAACCTCGGCGGCGCGGATCAATGTGATCGTGGTGAATACCGGTGGGGCGTTGCAGTTGCTGTTCGATCGGCCGTCGCTGGACTACTTCATGGGGGCTGTCGAGGATGCGATGGCCGAGTTCGAGGGGGTGGTCGAAGTGCTCTCGCTGTAGGGGATAACCCAGCCCTTTCGGGCTGCGCTGTCGCGCAGAGAACTGGTCTCGCAGATGTACCGCGGTCTCTGTGGGAAGCGGGCTTGTCGGGGTGCCGAACCACCGCGAAGCAGGCGACGCGGTGTCTGGCACCGGCTTCGCCGGTGTTCGCGGGCAAGCCCGCTCCCACAGGGGCCGCGACGGGTTCGTGCCCAGTTCTCTGCGCGACAGCGCAGTCCAAAGGGCTGGGTGATCTCCTACACGTACAGCGCCAGCCCCTGCTCCTCATTTTCCCGCAGCGATCTCATTCCACATAACGCACCCACAGATGCTGCCACCCATCGATAGCCCCGGCAAACACCGCAGTCAGCGCCTCGCGTTGCTCATCGGCAACGTTGTACAGCGCGCACAAATCCTGCGCCACTGCTTGCGCCACCTGCGCACTTGCAGGCTCCGCCCGCAAAAAGCCCAGATACGCCGCGCCCACTCCGATCAGCTCGTAACCCTGTGCCAGCGCCAGGTGCCGCGCAACGGCGTAGTTCTGCGCAGGGTCAAGGTCGCTGGTGAAGTAACCATTGGGGAACGCCGCCAACGCATCACGGCCCTGGGTAACCGGCACTATCAGCGCGGACATGGGCTGGTCGAGCAGGGCCAGCGGGCGCGCCTGATAGCCCACCCACTCCTGCAACGCCGGCTCATCCAGCACCAGCCCGTGGGCGCAGGCGTCTGCAAACGTAACCGGCGCTACCAACGCCAGGAAGTTGCGCAGGCAAATGCCGAACTCGGGTTTGGTGTTCAGGTATCCGAGGTATTCGCCGTCCTCGAAGCACTCAGCCGGCAAGCTGGCGATTTCGTCGTCGGTGGCGGTATCCAGGGCGAGATTGTTGCGTGCGTGGCCCGAGGTGTAGCGGGCCTGGTGGCGGTCATCGAGGGTGAACAATGGCCGGCAGCCAGGGTGCTTGGCGGCGAGGGTGTGATAGGCGTCGTTCAGCTCGGTGAAGCTGGCGATGGCGCTGACCTGGTACTCATCGCACAGGCCGCCGCTGGGGTTGTCATGTTGGTCGTTGCCGCGAAACTCGATATCCATAGGGCTTGGCTGTCCTTGTTCGGTACTTGATCAATGCTCGGGAGCGGCGGTCACGCCGATTTCATCCATGAACCCATCCAGAAATACCTGCAACCGCCCATGCCGTTGCGCCGCCAGGCGCGCACCTTCGCAGGTTGTGAAGCCTTCGGCCAGTTTCAGCAGCTTGGTGTGGAAGTGTTCGATAGCAAAGGTGTCGTCTTGGTACGCCCGGCCCTCGGCAGCAGGGTTTTCGGCGTCGTACAGCGCCCGCGCCATGCGCCCGGACACATAGAAACAGCGGGCTACGCCAACCATGCCGATGGCGTCCAGGCGGTCGCTGTCTTGAAGAATTTTCGCCTCCAGCGTCAGCGGCTCGATGCCGGCAGAAAAGCTGTGGGCCTGTACGGCGTGGGCCACCTGTTCGATGCGTGCCGTCGGCCAGCCCAGCCCGGACAGGATCACCCTCGCCCGCTCAGCCGACAGCGTCGAAGCCTGGGCGCGCAGGGGCGAGTCTTTTTCCACGGCCACGCAGTCGTGCAGTACGGTGGCCGCCAGCAGCACTTCGAGGTCGCCGCCTTCCACGGCCTGGATGCGCCGGGCATTGGCCCAGACCCGCTGGATGTGGGACAGGTCGTGAGAGCCGTCCGTATTGCCTGCAGGCAAGCAGGCCAGCAGTTCACCGGCCAACTGCGCGAAAGGCTGGAACGGTGCGCTGGTCATGGCTTCATCCTTCAGCAGGCGCGGTTACCTGGGCGGCGGCTTCGTCAGCCAGGCGCTGGCGCTCGGCCTTGCAGATGTACTTGTCCTTGCTCTTGGGCGCCAGCTTGGCGCTGGCCTTCTTGGCGTGAGCCTTGAGCAGCTGGTTGATCTTCTTGCGGCGGTTCATGGGTGCGGGGTTCTTTCGGGCAGGTCGGGGCGCACGATACAGCAAGCACGGGCGCGTTGCATGGCGCCAGCCGCGCCGCTGATCGCCTGTAGGAGATTACCCAGCCCTTTCGGGCTGCGCTGTCGCGCAGAGAACTGGGCACGAGCCCGCCGCGGCCCCTGTGGGAGCGGGCTTGCCCGCGAAGCAGACGACGCGGTGTCTGGCACCGGCTTCGCCGGTGTTCGCGGGCAAGCCCGCTCCCACAGGGTATGTGGCGCCCTTACGAATTCTGTTCTCTGCGCGACAGCGCAGCCCAAAGGGCTGGGTGATCTCCTACAGATGACCCTGCAGCGTTTTCAATAGAAGTCGTAGTAGATCGCCCACTGCCCCGTACCCGGGTGCTTCCAGAACATCAGGCTGCCGCCGTGCACCACATTGAGATTGATCTTGGGGTCCGAGGAAATCTGCAAGACGAACTCGAAACCGTCACCGACATGCACGCCCGCCTGGCAATAAGACGGGTAGCCACCAATCTTGTGCTCATGGCAATGGGTGATCAGGTCGTGGTAACTGTCCAGGCTGCCTGCCTTTTCCAAGGCATGCACGGCCTCCTCCACGTCCAACGGAATACCGCCGTCCTCCCACAAGGGGTAGTCCTCGGCCAGCACCTCGGCCTTGAGCGGGAATGGCTTCAAGAACGAGCCAGGCACCGCCAGCTCCTTACGTACAAGCACCTCATTCAAGCCGTACTCGCGAATCAGCCAGTTGTCGCCCATGGGTTCGAACTCGTCAGGTAACTCCCGGCTGATGAACAGGGTCAGCACGCGGGTGCCTGCCAGCGCGGAGCTGGTATGGGACAGGCCCGGCAGGAAGAGCTGGGCATAGGGCAGCATATGCTCGCCTGCGCTGTTTAGCGGGATGCCTTCATCGGGCCGAAACAGGAACACCCGCCCCAGCCAGCTTTCGTCGTCGGTGTGGGCGGGGCGAAAGCCGCCAGCGATCAGGCGGGTGGCCGGGCGGGCCAGGCGCTGTTTGATGGTTTCGGTATCCATGCGGGTACGGCATTCCTTACAGATGGGGGGGCGGATGTTCAATGATTGGCTGACGGCCTCATCGCCGGCAAGCTGGCTCCTACAGGGGGGGTCGTTCAGTCGACAGGCACCTGCATCCCGGTCTTCACATTGCTCATCGATACCAGCGTCTTGAAGCGCTTCACATTGTTGCTTTCAAAGAACAGCTCGCGGGTCAGCTCGGTGTACTGCCCCATGTCGCGCACCAGCATGATCAGCACGAAGTCGCACTCGCCGGCCACGTAGTAGCACTGCTGCACCTGCGGGCAGGCCATGAAGGTGCGCTTCATGGCGTCGAGCAAATCCAGGCGCTCGCTCTCCACCTCCACCTCGGTGATGACGGTGAGGGTGTAGCCCAGCGGCACCGGGTCGAGCTGGGCCACGGTGCGCTGGATCACGCCGTCGCTGGCGAGCTTTTTCAGGCGACGGTTGACGGCGGCGCTGGACAGGTTCACCTCGGCGCCAAGGTCGATCTGCGAGGTGGTGGCATCGCGTTGCACGGCGTCGAGCAGGGCGCGGTCGAAGGGGTCGAGGGGCATGGGGTGGGCTCTTGGGTTGGGTGTGGGGCCAATCGCCGGCAAGCCGGCTCCTGCAGAGGCTGCATGAAAGCGGTGGCTAGTGAAATCAAATTACGCTTTCACCCCAAAAATCAAGATTCCAATACGCGACAGGGGAATACCATTTCTCTCGATCGCCCCTTTGCCCCGGAGAATCCCCATGCCACCACTGCACCTCAACGGCCCCAAGCTGCTGGAGCAGATACATACCCTGGGCCAGATCGGCGCCGACCCGGTCAACGGTGGCCGCACCCGCATCGCCCTCACCAACGCCGAAAAAGCCGGCCGCGATCAGCTGGTGGCCTGGATGCACGAGCTTGAGCTGGAGGTGCAGGTCGACCGTATCGGCAACATTTTCGGCATCCTGCGCGTGCCCGGTGAGGCCGCGCCATTGATGATGGGCTCGCACATCGACAGCGTCACCAACGCCGGCGCCCTCGATGGCTGCTACGGCGTGCTGGCGGGCCTGGCCGTGCAGCGCGCCTACCGCGAAGCAGGCGTGCTGCCTGCGCGCTCGATCTGTGTGGCGGCGTTCACCAACGAGGAAGGCGTGCGCTACCAGCCGGACATGATGGGCTCGCTGGTGCATGCCGGCGGCCTCGATGTGCAGCAGGCACTGGATACGCTCGGCACCGACGGTACCCGCCTGGGTGACGAACTGCGCCGGATCGGCTATGCCGGTGAGCTTGAGCCGGGCGCCATCGTGCCCCATGAATACCTGGAGCTGCATATCGAGCAGGGCCCGATCCTCGAGGCCGAAGGCGTGCAGATTGGCGTGGTGGAAAACCTGCAGGGTATTTCCTGGCAGCAGGTGACGGTCAAGGGCAACGCCAACCATGCCGGCACCACCCCTACCCGCCTGCGCCATGACGCAGGCTACGTGGCCAGCGCCGTGGTCAGCGAGCTGCGCCGCTTCGCCAAGGCCAGCGGCAGCACTCTGGCCACAGTCGGCTGCATGAGCTTCGAGCCCAATGTGATCAACGTGATCCCGCGCCGCGCCAGCTTCACCGTCGATTTGCGCGACCCCAGCGAGCACAAGCTGCAACAGGCCGAAGCGCATTTGGCACAATTGCTGCGCCAGCTGGCGCAAGAGGAAGGCGTCAGTGTCGACACCGAACAGCTGGTGCGCTTCGAGCCGGTGCAATTCGATGCAACGCTGGCCGATCAGATCCAGGCCTGCGCCGAGCGCCGGGGCCTCAGTTACCGGCGCATGACCTCCGGCGCCGGCCACGACGCGCAGATGATCGCGCGCATCGCCCCGGCGGCGATGATCTTCGTGCCCAGCCGTGGCGGCATCAGCCACAACCCCCGCGAGCATACCGATGACGGGCAGTTGCTCGAGGGTGCGCAGGTGCTGCTGGAGGTGGTGGCGCGGCGGTTGGATAAACACCGCTAGCCGGCGCTGTAGGAGCGGCCTTGTGCCGCGAATGGGCTGTGTAGCAGCCCCGGCAATCTTGCGGGATACCGAGATACTGGGGCTGCTACGCAGCCCATTCGCGGCACAAGGCCGCTCCTACACAGGACCATTGAATCAAACACATTGGCGCCCGCCCTCCCCGGCGGCACGCCCGCGCTTTGCCTTCGAAAAAGGAGCCACCCCATGCTGTACGCCAACCCCAACGCCACCCGCCAGCCCTACCCCGCGGCACTGCGCGAGGTGATGAGCATCGCCAGCGCCGCTGAAAGCCGCCAGTGGCTGGCGCACTGGCCACAACTGCGCGCCGCCGGCACCCCGCTGTACAGCCTGCCCGACCTGGCCGCCGAGCTGGGCATCGGCCAGTTGCTGGTCAAGGACGAGTCGGTGCGCTCGCCGCTGGGCAGCTTCAAGGCCCTGGGTGCGCCCATCGCCCTGGTACGCCTGATCCTGCGCAGCTTCCCTGAACACAGCTTCTGCGCCGCCGGGCTGTTCGCCGGCCAGCACGCTGCGCAACTGGCCGGCTTCAGCGTGATCAGCGCCACCGACGGCAACCACGGCAAGGCCCTGGCCGCCGCCGCGCAAAGCATCGGCTGCCGCTGCGTGATCGTGTTGCACGCCAACGTCAGCCTCGAACGCGAGCAGGCTATCGCCGCCTATGGCGCACAGATCGTGCGCATTCGCGGCAACTACGACGAGTCGGTGGCCCACGCCGCCGCCCTGGCCGAGGCCAATGACTGGCTGGTGGTGTCCGACACCTCCTACGACGGTTACGAAACCATCCCCCGCGATGTGATGCAGGGCTACGGCACCATTGCCGCCGAAGTGCTCGAGGCCAATGCCCAGCCATTCACCCATGTGTTCCTGCAAGGCGGCGTGGGCGGCCTGGCGGCGGGTATCGCCAGCTACCTGTGGGAGCAGTCTGGCGAGCAGCGCCCGGTGTTGGTCATGGTTGAGCCCGAGCAAGCCGACTGTTTGTACCAGAGCGCCATCGCCGGCAAGGCGGCCACCGCCACCGGTTCGGTGGACTCCGTGATGGCCGGGCTTGCCTGCGGTGAAACCTCGCCGCTGGCCTGGCGCTTTTTGCAGCCGAGCGTGGACTTTTTCATGACCATTCACGACTACGAGGCGGTCGATGCCATGCGCCGGCTGGCTCGCGGCAGCGAGCGGGATATTCCGATGGTGGCCGGTGAGTCGGCGGTGGCCGGGCTGGCGGGGCTGGCACGGCTGGTGGGTTCGCCGGAACTGGCAGCGCAGGTCGGGCTGGATGGCCAGTCGCGGGTGCTGCTGATCAGCACCGAAGGGGCCACGGCGCCGGGGGTGTATGCCGAGCTGGTGGATGAGAGCGCCGAGTCGGTGCTGCAGCGCCAGCAGGCCTGGGGGTGATGCGGCGCATTGACCGATTGAGGTGATTTCGTGGGAGCGAGCTTGCCCCGCGATCGATGGCACCGGCTGCGCCGGTATCGCGGGGCAAGCCCGCTCACACGCACCGTTATCTGCACGAAAGCGCGGGCCGACAAGGCCCTCGCTCCACACAACAAGAACAACGGAGACACCCCATGCAGACAACCCAACGCAGCATCGGCCCCTGGTCGCTGATGCTCACCGGCCTCGGCTCGATCATCGGGTCCGGCTGGCTGTTCGGCGCCTGGCACGCCTCGGCGATTGCCGGGCCTGCGGCCATTCTGGCCTGGATCATCGGCGCCGTGGTGGTGCTGGCCATGCCGGCGATGGCGCTGCTGTCGTACCTGGGTAGCCAGGCGTTCGGCGGTATCGGCGTGCTCGGTGAGGGCTGGGACATGCTGGCCGTGGCGCTGGTGGCGCTGGGGTTCTACCACTTCGGCGTGCGCAGTGGGTATCGCACCCGGTACCTGGCCGAGAGCGTGGTGTGGCGGCAGGAAACAAGCCAGCACGACAGCACCGAACCCATGCCGGCAACGCCTGCCCAGAGCTGAAACACAAAACCTGTGGGAGCGGGTTCACCCGCGAAGGCGATGCCGGCCTCACTGCCGCCTTCGCGGTAAACCCGCTCCCACAGGGTACGCATTCCAATCTGCAAGCCCACAGGAACCACTGGCATGTCCACACCTTCTCTGCAACAGCAACTCACCACCTGGCGCCGCAACTTCCACCGCCACCCGGAAACCGGTTTCGAGGAGTTCAACACTGCCGCCGAGGTGGCGCGCATCCTGCGCAGCCTGGGCCTTGAAGTGCACGAAGGCATCGGCGGCACGGGCCTAGTGGCCAGCCTCACGGTAGGCGACGGCCCCGGCTGCATCGGCCTGCGCGCCGACATGGACGCGCTGAACATCCACGAGCAGGCCGGGCAGCGTGCCCATGCCTCCTGCACCCCGGGCAAGATGCACGCCTGCGGCCACGACGGCCATATGGCCATGGTGCTGGGCGCGGCCAAACTGCTGTGCGAGCGGCGCGACTTCAACGGCACCGTGCGTTTTATCTTCCAGCCCGCCGAAGAACATGGTCGCGGCGCCAAGGCGATGATGGCCGACGGTCTGTTCCAGCGCTTCCCGGTGGATGCGCTGTACGGCGCCCATAACATGCCCGGCATGCCCGCCGGGCATATCGCCACCCGCAGCGGCGGCATCATGGCCAGCGAGGACAACTTCGTCATCCATATCCAAGGCCGTGGCACCCATGCAGCACGCCCGCACATGGGCATAGACCCGCTGGTGATCGGCGCCCAGATCGTGCTGGCCCTGCAAACCGTGGTGGCGCGCAATGTCGACCCGAGCCTGCCGGCGGTGGTGTCGTGCACCGAGTTCCTCACCGACGGCATCCGCAACGCCATCCCTACCCACGTCACCCTCAAGGGCGACACCCGCAGCTACCACCCGGCAGTCCAGCAGTTGCTGGCGCAACGCATGCAGCAGATCTGCCAGGGCATCTGCGCAGCCCATGGCGCTAGCTGCAGCTTCAAGTACAGCCACGAGTTCGCCCCCACGGTGAACTGGCCGGCGAACACTGCCACTGCCGTGCAGGCGGCGCGCAACGTGGTGGGCGAGGCGGCAGTGGATGCCGAGGTGCAGCCGATGATGATCTCCGAGGACTTCGGCGCGTTCCTGCAGCAGGTGCCGGGCAACTTCGTGTTCATCGGCAACGGCGCCGCCGGCGAGGACGGCTCGGTGCCGCTGCACAACGCCAGCTACGACTTCAACGACCGCATTCTGGAAACCGGTGCGCGTTACTTCGCTGAACTGGCGCGGGTTTCGCTGCCACGCTGAGCCCCTTGGCTGCGCGGTGCAACGCCGCGCAGCCTGCTTGCTGTGAACGCTCGTCATACCTGCTGTGCCGCGCTGCCCCCTAATCCCCCTCGACGTTGCCGCTTAACGTAGTCAACCAAGGCCCGTAGATGGCCCATGACAACAACAAGCGTGCAACCGAGGTGCAAGCCGATGCGTGGCGATCAAGACAAGACAAACAACAAGCTGGGGACTGGCTTGAAGGGCAGGCAGGTCACGATGATCTCGATTGGCGGGGTGATCGGCGCCGGCCTGTTCGTGGGGTCGAGCAATGCCATCGCCGCCGCAGGGCCGGCGGTGCTGGTGGCCTATGTGATC
The DNA here is from genome assembly GCF_019139835.1 of Pseudomonas xanthosomatis. Taxonomy (NCBI): domain Bacteria; kingdom Pseudomonadati; phylum Pseudomonadota; class Gammaproteobacteria; order Pseudomonadales; family Pseudomonadaceae; genus Pseudomonas; species Pseudomonas xanthosomatis. The sequence continues at coordinate 4,381,941 of NZ_CP077075.1, forward strand.
GCGGCGGCGATCGTGGTGCTGGTGATGCAGATGCTCGGTGAAATGGCCACGGCGCGGCCGGACACCGGCTCGTTCTCCTCCTACGCCGACCAGGCCATCGGCCGTTGGGCCGGGTTTTCCATCGGCTGGCTGTACTGGTGGTTCTACGTGCTGGTGATCGCCATCGAGGCGATCGTGGCCGGCAACATCCTCGGCGACTGGCTGGGCCTGCCCCACGCGCTCACGGCGTTCGCCATCACCCTGGTGCTGATTGGCTGCAACAGCTTGAGCGTCGGCTCGTTCGGTACCCTGGAGTACTGGCTGTCGCTGTTCAAGGTGCTGGCCATCGTCAGCTTCATCGTGCTGGGGGTGCTGGCCATTTTCGGCCTGATGCCCGGCTCGTCGGTCAGCGGTGTAGCCAACCTGTGGGCCAACGGCGGCTTTGCCCCCAAGGGCAACGTGGCCATTGTCGCTGCGTTGCTGACGGCGATGTTCAGCTTCCAGGGCAGCGAGGTGGTGACCATCGCTGCGGCCGAATCGCGCAACCCCAAGGCCAACATCAAGAAGGCGATTCGCGCGGTGGTGTGGCGCCTGGGCCTGTTCTACCTTGGCTCGATGTTCGTGGTCGTGTGCCTGATCCCGTGGAACGCCCCGGGGCTGGCGCAGGGTTCGTACCAGGCGGTGCTGAACGCGATGAACATCCCCTGGGCGCCGGGCATCATGAGCATCGTGGTACTGGTGGCGGTGACCAGTTGCCTGAACTCGGCGATCTACACCGCCTCGCGCATGGCCTGGTCGCTGGCCCGGCGTGGCGATGCGCCGGCGGCGGTGGCGCGCACAACCGGCCAGGGTGTGCCGGTGCTGGCGGTCGCCCTCACCTCGCTGGCCGCCCTGGCGGCACTGGCAGCCAACTACCTGCTGCCGGCCCAGGTGTTCCAGTTTCTGCTGGCCACCAGCGGCGCGCTGGCCCTGCTGATGTACCTGGTGATCGCCGTCACCCAGCTGTGCATGCGCCGCAAGCTGGTGGCGCTGGGCCGGCCGCTGGAGGTGCGCATGTGGCTGTTCCCCTGGCTGACCCTGCTGACCATCGCCTTCATTGCCGGGGTGTTCGTGGTGATGGCGGCCTTCCCCGGGCAACGTGCCGAGTTGCTCAGCACTCTGGGGCTGACCGCCGTGCTAGTGGCCATCGGCAGCTACCTGCAAATACGCCAGCCGGCGCTGTCGGCCCGGCGCAGCGCGCTGCACTTCGATGACCTGCCCGCGCCCAACGCCTGAGCCCTTTGCCCGCCCATTGTGCCGTGACCGCAGGTCACAGCCACTGTGCCGGACGTGCTCTTTTTTACCCGATTTCGCAGCCCTAACCTGACTGCACCCCGGCCCTCACAGGCCGGGCAATCCAAGAAACCAATGTGGAAGCTCCCATGACCGTAGCCGCTAACGTAGCCCCCAAGCCTGACGAACTGGCCATCCCTTACCAACTGCCGCAAGTGCCGTTCATGTCGCCCGACATGGTCCACCCGGGCGTGCTCGACAAATGGCTCGAAGACGACCAGCTGTGGGTCCCGGTGACCGCCTCGGTGTCGTTCAAGCCGCTGCTGCTGAGCGTGTCCGGCGGCTACTACATCAACCTGCTGCGGGTACGCCAGAGCGGCGTGCTGTCGCGCCACCGCCATACCGGCGGGGTGCATGCACTGGTGCTCAAGGGCCGCTGGTACTACCTGGAGCACGACTGGATCGCCGAGCAAGGCTCGTTCGCCTACGAGCCGCCAGGCGAAACCCACACCCTGTTCGTGCCCGAAGACGTCGAAGAGATGATCACCTGGTTCCACGTGCAGGGCGGCTATACCTACGTTGACCCGCAAGGGGTGGCGGTGGGTTACGAGGACGTGTTCACCAAGCTGGAAACCGCCCGCGCCCACTACAAGGCGCTGGGCCTGCCGGACGACTACATCGAGCAGTTCATCCGCTGACTGAACCTGCCCGGCGCGCCTGCGGGCCGCGGGTTGCCAGCCCCACGCCGCACTGCCAGCATGCTGCTGAACAACGGAGGCCTGCCATGGACAACTACTCGCAACTGCTGGCCTTTCTCGGCGCCGCCGAGCACGGCAATTTTTCTGCCGCAGCACGCGCCTGCGGCCTGACCCCGTCGGCCATCAGCAAGCTGATCTCGCGCCTTGAGGACCGCCTGCAGGTGCGCCTGTTCCAGCGCGGCACCCGCAGCCTGACCCTGACCGAAGAAGGCGCTGCCTACCTGGTCAGCGCCCGCGCGGTGAGCGATGCCATGGCCGAGGCCGACTCGCTGGCCGAAGCCTTCCCCACCCGGGTCAGCGGCACCTTGCGGGTGCACACCATGACCACCTTCGCCAAGCACCAGATCATCCCCTGGCTGCCGGAGTTCCTGGCCGCCTACCCGGGGCTGACCGTGGACATTCAGGTGGGCGCGCAGTTTATCGACCAGTTCGACCAGGGGCTGGATGTGGCCATCCACAGCGGCGTGCTGCCCGACTCCTCGCGCATCGCCCGCAAGATCGGCCAGAGCCGCTGGGTGATCTGCGCGTCGCCCGCGTACCTGGCGCGCTGCGGCACGCCCACGCGACCGGCGCAGCTGCTGGAGCACACCTGCTTTTCGTTCGGTTTCAGCAGCGTGTGGAACACCTGGGGCTTTCGCGTCGAGGGCCAGGCCATCACCGTGCCGGTGGTGCCCAAGGCCACCTTCGCCCAGGGCGACCTGCTGCGCGACCTGGCCCTGGGCGGGGCCGGCATCGTGCGCCTGGCCGAGTTCCATGTTGGCCAGGACATCCAGGAAGGCCGCCTGGTGCCGCTGCTCGAAGCCCAGGCGCAGGACAGCACCGAACCGATCTACATGATCTACACCAATCGCAAGCACCTCAGCCCACGAATCCGTGCGTTTCGCGACTTCCTCGAACAGAAGCTCGCAGGCAGCCCATGGAACACCCGCTGAGGCACCACGACACAGAGGTCCATATGCGCAACCTTGTAGGCGACGTTTCCAGCGCCGCCCGTATTCTGCCTCCGCTCGACGGCCAGGCCCTGTTCATCCGCAACGGCAAGGGCGCCCATCTTTGGGACGACCACGGCCAGCGCTACATCGACACGGCTCTGGGCTTTGGCGCGGTGCTGCTGGGCCATGCCGATGGCCAAGTCAACGCCCGGGTCGCCGAAGCCCTGGGCGACTCCGCCTCGCCCTCCTGGGCCCACGTGCGCGAGCATGCCGCCGCCAGTGCGCTGGCCGCCCACACCGGCGCCATGAGCAAGGTGATCTTCACCAATTCGGGCAGCGAAGCAGTGCACCTGGCCTGCCGCGCCGCCCGCGCCTACACCGGGCGCGGGCGCATCGCCAAGATGGCCGCAGGCTTCGACGGCTGGTTCGACGATGTCAGCTTTGGCAATGTCGGCTCGCCCCAGGCCGCCTTCGCCGACGGCCAGCGCCCGGCCACCGCGCGCACCACCTTGCTGCGCTTCAATGACTTCGCGGATGTCGAGCGCTTGTTCGCCGAAGACGCCGACATTGCTGCGGTGATCCTCGAGCCGATGCTGGCCAACGCCGGCTGCATCATGGCCGCACCGAGTTACCTTGAGCATGTGCAGGCCGTGGCCCGTCGCCATGGCGCGTTGCTGATCGCCGACGAGGTGCTGATGGGCTTTCGCCTGTACCCGGGGCTTGCCAGCCTGCAGGCCGGGCTGGACCCGGACATCGCCAGCGTCGGCAAGGCCATCGGCAACGGCGTGCCGGTGTCGGCCATCGTCGGCAAGCCCCATGTGCTGGCAGGCTTCGAGGAGGGCCGGGTACTGCGTGGCGGCACCTTCAGCGGCAACCCGCTGGCTTGCGCTGCGGTGCTGGCGACGCTGGAACAGCTGGACCAGGCCGACTACGGTGCGCTGATCGCCCGTGGCGACGAGCTGCGCCGGGCGCTGCAGGCGGCCTTCCACGCCCAGGGCATTGCCGTCAGTACCAGTGGCTATGGCAACGTGTTCGCCATCTGGCCGTCGCAGCGTGCGCCCGCCACTTACGCCGAAGCCCTGGCGTTCGGCGATGCCGCGTTCAGCCAGGCGCTGCACCTGGCGCTGCGCGCTGCGGGGGTGCTGGTGATGCCGTCGCAGTATGGGCGGCTGTATCTGTCGTTCGAGCATGATGATGCGGTGGTCGAGCAGATGAAGCAGGCGTTCGAGCAAGTGGCGCGGGCGATGGCCCGGCCATAGCGCCCCCTTTCGGGCTGCGCTGTCGCGCAGGGAACTCCGGCCGCAAGCGCGCCCCGGCACCTGTGGGAGCGGCTTTAGCCGCGAAGCAGACACCGCGCTAGATGGCACCGGCTTCGCCGGTGTTCGCGGCTAAAGCCGCTCCCACAGGTATGGCGCCTGGTTCGGGCTTCGCGCGATCCTGTAGGAGCCGGCTTGCCGGCGATCACCGGCACAGCCGGTGCCAGCATTCGCCTGTGCCGGCGATCCGGCGCAGCCGGCCAGGCCTTGTGCTGACCGTTCTGGCCTCATCGCCGGCAAGCCGGCTCCTACAGGGTGCGGGCAAAATGCTACCCTGCCCGCCTCTCAAAGAAGGAAGCCACGCCTCATGGACCGACCCTACAACGCCCCGTCAGCCGCCGCCCCGCAACGCAGCTACATCGCTCGCCACTGGCGCGGCGAGCTGTCCCTGGCGCGCACCTTCCTGCTCAACGGCGTTGCCCTCTGCCTGTTGTTCATCGTCGCGACCAGCCCGCTGCAGGCGCTCATCTTCGATGCCTCGGCCGACCCCATGACGGCAGGCCTGATCGGGCTGCTGATCATCTGCGCAGGCCTGGTGCTGGTCACCTGGCAACTGGTCGGCCTGTGGCGCTCTGCCAGGCGTCAGGGCGGGCTTGTCGGGGTGGTAGTACCGTTGCTGATCGTCGCGGTACTGGCGCATTTCGCCTACCCCTTCGCCAAGGGCTTCGTCAGCGGGTTCTCCAAGAGCTTCAGCGAGCAGTTCGAGCGCAGCTCGGCAGATTGATTCTCGCCCTGGCCGGCGCTATCGCACGCGGCGCGCAGCTCTGCGATCATGGGCGGCCAACGCCGCCCAACGAGAACTAGCGCCATGCTCACGGTCCAGGACCTTATCGCCATCGACCTGCTCAAGCTGCAGCCGGTGGCCGGCCTTTGCGGCACCGGCCGGCTGATTACCTGGGCCCACGCCGTCGACCTGCCCGACCCGTGGCGCTGGGTGTCACCGGGCGACCTGGTGATGACCACCGGTGTGGGCTTGCCGGCTGACCCGCTTGAACAGGTGGCGTGGCTGGAGCAACTGGTGCAGAGCAACCCCAGCGCGTTGGTGGTGGCCCCGCGCCCTGATGCCCCGGCGCTGTCCCAGGCCCTGCTGGACGCGGCCGAGCGCCTGATGTTCCCAGTGTTGCAGGCGAGCTTTGAGCTTGAGTTCGTCAAGCTGTCGCACTATGTGATCGAGAGCGTGCTGCAGGCCCAGCGCGAGCGCTTCAATGCCAGCGAGCGGTTGTTCCAGACCTACGCCGATGCGCTGCGCAAGGCGCCGGACATGGCCGGCCGGCTGGCGATCCTGGCCGACACCCTTGGGCTGGAGCTGGCCATCGAGGACGCCGTCAGTGGCGCGCCGATGGTTGCCAGCCACCCTGGCCAGCATAGTGAGCAGGTCGAGCGCATCGCCATCGGCGGGCGCACCCGGGCCAACCTGGCGATGGGCCGGCGGGCGCGGCGTTCGCCAGATGACTCGATCCTGGTGCGTTCGCTGGTGGGGTTGCTGGGGGTGGAGCTTGAGCGTTTGATGATTCACCGCGACCAGCAGCGCGAGGAAGGCGCGGCGCTGCTGCGCAGCCTGCTGGATAGCGAGACCGAGTTCGCCCTGGCCCGGCCGCTGCTGGAGCGTCGGGGCCTGACGGGCAGTTTGGTGAGCCTGGCGATCCGCCCGGGTGACGACGGGCCATGGAGCGCCGACGCCGTGCACCAGGCCCCTGCCCTGCACGGTGCCTGCCCGTTGCTGCTGGCCGACAACGGTTTGCTGCTGGCGATCAGCCGGGATGACGCGCATGCCTTCGAGGCGCTGCGGGCGAGCCTGGGCAGCGGCACGCTGATCGGGGTAAGCGGCGCCATCGCCACGGCCACCGGGTTTCGCGAGAGTGCGCGGCAGGCGCGGTTGGCCCTGGCCCAGGCCAGTGAGGTGGGCGCTGCGGTGCTGCGTTATGGTGAGGCGGAGACGGGGCTGATCATGGCGCCCAAGTCGCTGGCCGAGGCGCGGGCTTTGGTGGGGCGCTATCTTGGGCCGTTGATCGAGCATGACCGGAGCCAGGGGGCTGCCTTGCTGGGGACGCTGATGACTTTTCTCGATAACGACGGGAACTGGAAGGCCACGGCGCTGGACCTTGGGATTCATCGGCAGACGCTGGTGTATCGGTTGAAGCTGGTGGAGCAGTTGACGGGGATCAAGCCCACTACTACCCACGGGATTGCGCGGTTTTGGATTGCCATACAGGCGGGGCGTAATACGGAGTTGATTGGGGGATGATTTTTGGGTTTGGGTTCGGGTTCGGGTTCGGGTTCGGGTTCGGGTTCGGGTTCGGGTTCGGGTTCGGGGCTTTAGGGTGATTGCTTTTGGAGATGTATGCGCATTCATTGACGATGAGCGCTTTTCGTCACCTTTCCGCCCTTACGGCGGGTTACTTTGGTCGCGGCTCGGCGCCCCCGGCCAAAGTAACCAAAGCCGCCCTGCTCCCATCATCCGGCCCCCTACGCTGCGCTTCGGGGGTTCCCTCGCTCCGGGCTTGCTCCGGAGGTACGCGCCGACGGGCCGTCCCTGGCCCGATCGGCGCTCGACCGGCATCCATGCCGGTCGCCCTCCTACGCAATCCCTACGCTCGGCCTCCTGAAGTCGCGATTTGTGTTGCCTGAACTACCGCGCGCTTAGAAGCAAGATCAAGAGCCAGATCAAGAGCCAGATCAAGAGCTGGGATGTGGGTTTGATTGTTATTGATGTGTTGTTTGTTCTGACGCCATCGCGGGTCAAGCCCGCTCCCACGTTAGTTGTGCGTACCAAATTCAAGCGTGAGAGCGGGCTTGCCCCGCGATTAAATCCTGAGTTCCCACGGTGGCAACTAGCGACCGAGCTGCGTACTCCCAGGCGCCGCCACTAACTTCGCGACTTCAGGAGGCCGAACGCAGGGATTGCGTAGGGGGGCGACCGGCATGGATGCCGGTCGAGCGCCGATCGGGCCAGGGACGGCCCGTCGGCGCGTCCCCCCGGAGCAAGCCCGGAGTGAGGGTACCCCCGGAGCGCAGCGCAGGGGGCCGGATGATGGGAGCGAGCGGTTTTGCTTACTTTTGCCAAGACAAAAGTAAGCCGCCGTAAGGGCGGAAAGGTGAATAAGCGTCACTAAAAATAATGAATGCGCATACAACTTTCAAAACCAACCAATGCAAATATCAGCAGATCAAACAGATCAAACAGCGTACACCACAAGATATAAGCCGCCCGCAAGGGCCTCACCGCCGGCAAGCCGGCTCCTACAACCAACCAACCGTTTGACGCCCGAAGCCTAAACCTTCAAGGTCGCCCCCTCATGCCGAAAAAAACCAGCCCCCCCGGAGAGCCCCATGCATTTCGACCTGATCCAGACCCTGAGCCTGGCCGGCAAACGCAACGTGCCCAACGACGACCGCATCGGCTGCGCCAATAACCACGCCTGGGTCATCGACGGTGCCACCGACCTGGGCGAACCCGGCCTGCTCGGCGAGCGAGGCGGCGCCGCGTGGCTGGCCAGCGCCGCCCAGCGCGCCTTCGCCAATGCGGCAGGCCCGCTGCAAGGCATCTGCGAACAAGTGTTCGACCACCTCGCCCGCGACTATGAGCAGGACCGCCAGCGCGAACCACTGGCACTTTGGGAACTGCCCCGCGCCGCCTTCGCCGCCGTGGCCCTGGAAGGCGGGCAACTGGTCTGCGCGCACCTGGCAGACTGCGTGGTGCTGCACCGCAGCGCCGGCGGCATCGCCTTTCTCACCCCGGAGCCGGACCGCGAGGCCGAACGCGCCGAAGCCGCAGCCCTGGGGCCCGGCACCGGCGCCCACGGCGTGCGCACCCCGGCCGTGCTGGCCGACCGCCGCGCCGCACGCGAACGACCGCGCGCAGTGCTGGGGGTCGACCCGCAACAGTCCCGCGCCGGCACCCTCTACAGCCGCGCGCCCGTGGCCCGGGGCGATGACGTGCTGCTGATGAGCGACGGCTTTGCCGCACTGTTCGACACCTACCAGGCCTACACCCCGGCAAGCTTCATCGAACGCTTGCTGGAACACGGGCTCGACGACCTGGCGCGCACCCTGCGCGGCATCGAGCAGGACGACGCCGCCTGCCTGCGCTACCCGCGGTTCAAGATGAGCGACGACGCCTCGGCGATCTGGCTGCGGGTGGGATAAGCTGGCGACGCAGGTTTATCGCGCTACACGATGAACTGTCATGCGGCCCGCTGCCGGCCTGGCGAGAAGCACTTGCCGAAGCCATCGAGGCGTTGGCAGTCGAGGAGGTCTACAGCTTTTTGCAAGCCCGCTGCGACGAGCACGACATGCCGCTGCATCCGTGGAAAAAAAGCCGCTAAGTGATTGGCGAGCTGGTCAAGGTCAGGCCCGTCTGCCAACTGTGGGCCCTGGTGACAACGGCGGTGAACAACGCCGTAACCTATGCCAGCAGGGCCGGCATCAGCAAGACGCAGGCTTCGAATACCCTGCCGAACAACCTGTTGCGCTATGAGCAAAGAGCCACCGAAGAACAGTGGCGCTTCAAGCACTGGAACAGAAACAGCACCAGGCGCCCGCGCTCGGGCCTGTGCAAGACACTGCACGGGCTGCTGCTCAAGCATGACGACCACGGCACCGAGCGCCAGCTCGCCGACTACCTGAAGGCCCTGCCAGGCTGCGTGGAGTACGGCTGCCCCGCTTGTGGCTCGCTGCTGGTGCATGTGCAGGCCAGGCCCGACGAGTTGGTGATCAACTGCAAGGACTGCATTGCAAGGTCGGTGCTGCCCGGTGCCGACTGACCGCGCACGCTTTCTAGGAAACGTCCTACAGCGAAAACGGAAAGCATGAACTCTGCAACGCCGCTGCTCCGACGCAACATGAGGCTTCCGCTTACAGGCGGCCCATCATCGTCTGACAGACAAGGAAGCGCTTCATGACTATCCAGCAACTCCCGCCCTGCCTGCTCTGGAACTACGGCATCAGCCTCGACAAACACACCATCAGCAGCACCCCCATCGGCCACAACGAACAGGGCTACATGCAGTTCGACACCGTACGCACCGCCATCGGCGAGTCGGTGTTCCAGCTCAAGTACCGCGACGATTTCAGCCAGGTCGAGATGCTCGCGCGTGCCGTAGTCACCGCCTTGGCCGGGCGGCGTTTCGATGTGGTGATACCGATGCCGGCCAGCCGCCGTCGTGACCGTCAGCCTGTTCACGAAGTGGCACGCCGGGTGGCGCAACTGATGGGCATCGCCTACCACGACCAGGTACTGGTCAAGGCCTGGAGCACCGGCATGATGAAAGACCTCGACGGCTACCAGGCGCGGATCGAGGCGCTGGCCGATTGCTTCAGCGTCAACGACACCCTGCAAGGGCCTTGCGACGTGCTGCTGATCGACGACCTGTTCGACACCGGCGCCTCGCTGCAGGCTGCCTGTACCGCCCTGCGCGAATGCGCTAGCATCCGCAGCATTTCGGTCGTCGCCCTGACACGGAGACACTAATGCAGCGGGTGTTCATCTCCGGCTCCATCACCCTCAAGCGCCTTGGCCCGCAGGTCGAGGCGCGGCTGGACAACATCCGCACCTCGCAGTTGCAGGTGCTGGTAGGCGACGCCTCCGGTGTCGACAGCGCCGTGCAGCGCTACTTCAAAAGCCACAGCTATGACGCCGTGCGCCTGTACTGCAGCGGCCCGGCGCCACGCCACAACATCGGTGGCTGGCCACAGGTGAACGTGGTGCCGCCGGCCAACGCCAGAGGGCGCGCGCTGTACACGGCCAAAGACCTGCGCATGGCCGAGGACTGCGACTTCGGCCTGATGGTGTGGGACTGCAAGAGCCCCGGTACCTTGAGCAACGTCATCGAACTGTTGCGCCGCAACAAGAAGTCGGTGGTTTACCTGCAGCCCGAGGACGCCTTCCTCACCATCAGCTCGGCCGACGACCTGCACGCCCTGCTCGACCATATGGCCCCGGGTGCACGGCAGGAGGCGGACAAGAAAATCGCGCTGTCGAAAAAGCTGGCCCAGCTTGCCTCGCCCACCGATGACGGCGATGACCCACGCCAACTGCAGGCGCAAATCGACCACCACCGCGCGCGCATTGCCCGCCACCAGCAGCAGATTGACGAATTGCAGGCCAGGTTGGCCAGGCTGGCCCCGGTCGACGACCTGTTCCCCAACTGAACGCACCGGATACAGCGGGCTTGCATTGACCCGCACGTCGTACGCCCGTACGATTTATTCGTACATACGTACGGCCCATCATTTGCGAGCGTTCCGATGCCACCTGCTGCTACCACCCGTTGGGCGCGTCATGCGCTTTACCTGCTGTTCCTGCTGCCAGGGCTGACCCTGGCCAGCTGGGTTACCCGCACCCCGGCCCTGCGCGATGGCCTGCAGGCTTCCACCGAACAGATGGGGATGATCCTGTTCGGTTTTTCGGCCGGTGCCATGTGCGGCATTCTTGGCGCCGGCAAGCTGGTCGGGCGGTTTGGCGCCCACCGGGTCATGCGCTGGGGCCTGCTCGGGCTGTCGGCCGGGTTGCTGGTGCTGGCCGCTGGCAGCGAGCTGGACAGCGCCCTGCTGGCCTTTGCCGGGCTATTCGCCTACGGCATGGGCATGGGCGTTGCGGATATTGCGGTGAACATCGAGGGCGCGGCGGTAGAACGCGAGATTGGCCAGCCGATCATGACCACCCTGCATGGTTTCTTCAGCCTCGGCACTCTGGTGGGGGCGTTGGCGGGCATGGCCATGACTGCCCAGGCGATACCGCTGGCCTTACACCTGGGCGCTGCCGCGCTGTTGTCGGCGCTGGCCGTGGTGGTGCTGGCCGCGCATGCGCCGCGAGCCAGCGAACGGGCGACTGACGAGCAACTGGCGAGCGCGGACGCTGACTTCAGCTGGGCAGCACTGCTGGGCGACCGGCGCCTGTTGCTGATCGCCTTCGTGGTGCTGGCCATGGCCCTGGCAGAAGGCGCGGCGAACGACTGGTTGCCGCTGTTGATGATCGATGGCCATGGCTTCGCCGAGACCACCGGCACGCTGATCTACCTGGTGTTCACCGTCGGCATGACTCTGGGGCGTTTTGCCGGGGCGCCGGTGGTGCAGCGCTTTGGCCGCACGCTCACCTTGCGTGCCAGCGCGCTGGTGGGCGCGGCGAGCCTGGCGCTGGTGGTGTTCTGCGATGTGCAGTGGGTGGCGGCAGCCGCCGTGATGCTGTGGGGCATCGGGGCTTCGCTAGGCTTCCCGCTGGCGATCTCGGCGGCGGGCGAAAGCGGCGCATACAGCGACCAACGGGTGCGCCTGGCGGCGACTGCGGGGTACCTGGCGTTTCTGGTGGGACCGCCGTTGCTGGGGTTCATCGGCGAGCATTTTGGCCTGCGCCTGGCGATGCTGCCAGTGTTGACGCTGGTGGCGCTGGCATTCGTGGTGGCCTCGGCGTTGCAGCAAGCGCCGCAACAAAGCAGCCCTGCGCGGTCAGTATAGGAGCTGGCTTGCCAGCGATAGGGCCAGCCGCCTCAGCACAGCAGGCCCGGCCTCATCGCCGGCAAGCCGGCTCTCATAGAACAAACTACAACTCATTGATTTAACGCGATTCCCGTGGGAAGCGGCCTTGCCGGGGCGCCGTCCGGTCGAGATGGGGCGCGAAGCGGCCCCAAGGCCTCGGCCTCATGCAAAATTGCCGGGGCTGCTGCGCAGCCCATCGCGACACGAGGCCGCTTCCCACAGGGGGGGGCGTGGCGCATCTGCGGGACCTGTTCACTGCGCGACAGCGCAGCCCGAAGGGCTGTGTGATCTCCTGCAGGGGATGGCGCCGGCCTTCAGGACACGGCCCTGACCAACCGCAGAATCTCCTCCCGCCCTACCACCACATCGCCCAGCGCATTGTGGATGGTGAAGCCTTCGATCAAGGCATCCACCGCCCGCGCCGCACGTTCATCGAAGTGGATCAGCAAGGCTTGGCGCGACAGCGCCATCCAGTCTTCCATCACGTAGCGGTATTCGGGCCTGCGCGACACGAAGGTGTACAGCTCGAAGATCAGCAGCATCTGCCCCGACGCCTTCCACAAGTCGCCGCAGATCAGGTCGGCCACCAACTCCCGGGCATGCTCGATGTCGCGTGCCTCCTGCAACTGGCGCAGGTACAGGCCGGCAATGCCCTGGGTCATCTTGACGAAGGCCGCGGCGACGATCGCATCGATGCTGTCGAAGTGGTAGGTCATGGTGCCCGGCGACACCTTGGCCTCGCTGGCGATGCGCCGGTAGGTGGCGCACATCGCACCCTCCTGCTGGATCACCCGCAGCGCGGCGTCGACGATGAGGTCCTTGATGTCGTGCTCAGGGGCTTGCTGTTTTTTCGGCCGGGCCATGGTGGTCTCGTTGCGCTGCGTCGGGCAGGAGCATACCAGCTCAATGCCGCCCGGGCCCCGGGCAAAAAAGACGCCCCCATATGTACAGCGCCGGGCCAGCGCTTTGCACGCCCCTGTGGGAGCGGGCTTGCCCGCGAAGCAGGCTGCTGGCGCTGTCCCTTTCGGCCCACGCCACCGGTTTTACCGAACAACGCTCGCAGCAGTTGCTGGACGAACACCAGCAGGCGGTGGCGGCGTATGCCGCCGGGCGCGGCAAACCCGTGCCGCAGATCGTCGACTACCGCTATGGCATGCCGCTGGACGTCGCCCGCCTGGTGCGCCAGTCGGGTGACCCGCGCAACTGCGAGGTGGTGCCGCGGCTGATAACCTTCGAAGACCGCCAGGGCACCTTGCGCACTGTGCGTTATGTGGTGCAGTCGTAGTGCATCAATAACAAGTAGGCGCCGGAGCCTGTTATTGCAGGCCAGGCCCTATCGCCGGCAAGCCGGTTTCTACAGGAGGCGGGTGTTTGGGCGGCGGGTGGTGGCCTGGTAGCCCAGGGCGAGCACGGCCAGCGCCAGCACCGCCAGCAGGCCTATCAGCTCGCGGCTGTAGCGCGCCACCCAGGCGGGCAGGCCGACCACCTCGCGGTACACCTGGATGTCTGCCGTGCCGTCGGCGTAGCGGATACCGATGCCGCCCTGGCGGATCTGCGAGTAGTCGGCATCGAAGTACACCCAGACCTTGCTGGTGCCCGCAGGCTCGATGGCCGGGATCTCGACGCTGCTGGTGGAGGCCTGCACCAGGGTGTCGTTGCCGGCATCGTCACGCACCTGCACCAGGCCTTTGGCCGGCAGGCGGATGGTCACGGCCTTGACCGGCACCTGGCGGTGGTTGGTGAGCTCGATCAGCAGGCCGGTGCGGTGGTCCACCAGGCCGGCCTCGAAGGGCCGGGCGAACAGCTGCAGGTAAGGTGCCTGGGCCAGGTCCACCAGGCGGTCGACCTGGCCGTGGTCGAGCCCGCCGGCGCTGATGCCACTGATGCGCGCGTGCAGGCGTTCGTACTTGAGCAGTTCGTTGGCCTGGCTGATGCGTTCGTTGAACTGGCCCGGGTAGGTGAGGTGGGCGTAGGTGAGCCGCGCCTCAAGGTTGTCGTCTTCGCGCAGCGCGGCGTAGAGCACGGCAGCGGTTGCCACCACGACCAGCAGGCCTACGAGAGATTTACCGACTTTTTCCCAGCTCACCTTGGGGTTCCTTGAATTGGTGTACGCAATGGCTGGCAAAGGGTGCCAATAACCGCAGGCCAGGGCAAGCCTGTACCCGCTTGCTTGCACAGCTACCTGTAGGAGCCGGCTTGCCGGCGATGGGGCCGGCCCTGTAATCACAAGGTTGTGGCCCTTGGTCACCGGCACGCGCCCTATTGCCGGCAAGCCGGCTCCTACAGAGGGCTGTAGCCCCGGGCCAGCAGGCCTGGTACGGCCACCACCAGCATTGCGAAACCTGACAGGGTCAGCAGGCTGAGCACGATGCGCCGGAACGCCACCTCACTGATGCCCAGGTACACCCGCGTGCCCAGCAACGTCGGCAGCAGCATCGCCAGGGCCACCACGGCGAACATCGGCAGCAACGAGACCGTCACCAGCCCGCTGCCGAGATAGGTGAGCATGGTCACCGCGAGCATCGACAGGTTGAAGTTCTGGATCACCGCGCGTTGGGTGTCGCGCTCAAAACCGCGCAAGGTGCACCAGAGCGTCGGCACGGTGCCGGTGAAGCCGCCGATGCCGCCCAGCACCCCGCCGACCATGCCCACCGCGCCATCGGCCAGGCGCCCGCCGCGCAGCCGTGGCAGGCGCGGCGCCAGCAGCATCAGCGGGCACCACACCACCAGCAAGGTGCCGAATACCGCCTTGAACCAGAGCATGTCCAGGTAGGGCAGCACCCACACCCCCAACGGGATGCCCGCCAGCCCGCCCAGCACGAACGGCCACAGCAGCCCCCAACTGAACCCCCGGCGCACGCTGAACACGGCAATCAGCTGGCCGGTGAGGCTGCCGAACACGGTCAGCACCGCTGCCACCCGCGGCTCCAGCCCCCAGGCCCAGAACGACATGGCCACCATGCCGAAGGCAAAGCCGGAAAGGCCCTGTACGAAACCTGCGACGATGGCGCCGAGGGCGATGAGGTAGAGCGGGTCCATGGGGGCTCCTTGCGCGCTGAAGTGAGGGCAGCATTCCCCACCCAGGAGTGGGTGTCTATCCCCAGCTTTGCGGCCGGGCCCGGAACGAGCGCCGCTCAAACCCGTACACCCCCTTGAAACATGTGCCTTCGCGCCATTTGCCGGTTGGCACAACCGTTGCCCCCTTCCCGGTCAAGCTGCTGATGCTGCGCCATTACAACCCGCATCATCACCGCGTTGCCCTTGTAGCCGTTCTGCGCGGTGAAATCGAGCATGTCGTCGTGGATCCTGTGGGTGCTCATGGTTTCGCGCCAGTCGGCAACGAGGCGCTGCAGGACGGCGTCGACCTGCTGGTGGCCGACAAGGCCTGGGATGCCAATGGCCAGCTGTGGTTCAACCCGTTCAACACCAACGGTTTTGTCGGTGACCAGACCCTGGTGAACTTGGGTACGCAAGGACGTGTACCGCATCGGCCCGGATGCCGACTCCTCGGATGCAAATGGCCATTCGCTGCGCGAGTTCGCCGGCACCTACATGCAGAACTGCCACAACACCCAGCATGAAGTCAGCTCGATACTGCTGCGCTGGGATATCGAGCACCCCGGGCAGTTCCAGCTGATGCCCACGCCGCTGCCGGGCTGGGATGGCGTGCAGTATGTCAACTCCGCCGCGCTGCCGACCTTCCGTACCAACAACACCGGCCCGGGCAATGCCGGCAACAACCCGCCCGTGGCGGTGAACGACAGCGCCGCCACCAGCGCCGGCCTGTAGCATGTGGGAGCGGGCTTGCCGGAGTGCCGGACCACCGCGAACACCGGCGCAGCCGGTGCCAGGTTGCAGGCGTTTCAGGCCCCGCGTTGCCGAGCCGACTACGAGAAGCTGGACATGCGCTCGTACGCCACCTCGCCACTGGCCAGCAGCGGCTGCAGGTATGCGGTGTAGGATTCCCAGGTTTCGAACAGCTGCGGGTGCGCCAGCAATTCATCACCCTCGCCGGTGATGTTCAGCAGCATCACCCCCTGCCCGTTGCCGACGATCTCCCGGGCCTTTGCTGCAAAGCCGCTGTGGGTGATCAGGTAACCCAGTGCCACCAGCCCCAGCACGGAGCCCTTTTGCGCGGCGCTGGCGCTGAGCAGGGGTTCTTCGGGGGCGTCGGAGAGCAGCAGGGTCAGGGTGTGCAGGTGGTGCCGGGCGTCATCCACGGACGCTGCGATCTGCCCGCCGTGCAGCAACGCCTGCGCGGCCTGGGCGTGGGCAATGATGTTTTCGTGGGCGAAGTGGTCGTAGGAGGTGAGCAATACCGTGCCAAGGGGGGATGGCTGCTTGGGGAAGTGCTGGGCTTCGGTCATGCGCGCATTCCTCGGGAGTGGATGCTGCCATCAGAGCACGAGAAAGCGGGTGACGCCAAGCGTGGGGCGTTATTTGTGGCGTTTGAAGGTGGGGTTCCATTTGCGGCGCAAGCGTAGGCGAGAGGGGTTGAGACTAGGGATCATCCAGAAGTGGTAGAGGATGAGTGGAATAGACAGCCAAACTATCCATGGGTGCGATTCGATAAGCTCTTGAGGCGGCCAGATTCTGCCTTCGCGGGTGCCAAATATAACGCTGTGGTAGAACACCGCAAAGGCCACGTTGTAAGTGGAGCCGATGAACCCTTTAACCTCTGCGAAACCGCCCCCGGCCAAAAGTAACGAAAGAACTGGAGCAGAAACAACCCCAAAAAAACAAGCATGAGAAAAACTGAAGGAGTCAAGCCCCACCCCCAAGATCACCTGAAAAGGTCCATATCTCTTTTCCAGCGGAAACAATTGACATCATTATTTCTATACCTCCCTATAAAATGGAGTACCACAAAAGCCCAAGCAAACCAAAACAACCAGGCATGCTCCTGCATAACAGCAGGCCGTCGATAGGCATAGAAGTACTTATCCTGCGCCACAACCATCACATGCATAAAGGCAAATATGAAATTATAAAAAATTACAGCCCCATGCCTCAGCTTTTCTTCTCCACGCTTGGTCAGAACACATCGAAGGAGGCGGGAGCCAGCTAGCGCTGCCACCGAGAATAAAATATAGGCAATCAGCATCAGAACGCCCTCAAATCGATTTATTTTCGACCCCAGCGAAATGCGCTGCGGCCGTAAGGTGCCGAGATGGCCCAAGCATGAAAGACCACCATTGCAAAAATCAGTGAATTTACAATCACCAGGTTCCGGTAAAAATCCCCATCAAGGCCGACATCAACATAAAACACCTCATCGTCTTTCAGGAGAATCACATAAAAGGTGCCCGCCAGAAGTGAGAAAAGATGTAGCGCAAGCTTACTCAAGAGGCCGCTCGTCAGAGTGTATAACTTACGTCGAAGCAGCACCGTTACTGGCACATCGACCATCACGAGCAAAATAAATTGATTGAAACTCATTTTTTGTACTCGTCATAAAACTGATAAACGTTCGCGCCATTTGTCGTGATTTCTACCGCTGCCCCCAGCTTGCCTATCTGTCGCACGGCCATTTCCTTGTCAAAATCATGATTCGCATTTAAGACTCACACATCTACTTAAGGAAGGAAAGTTTCCACAGCGGCATGATTTAGCGCCCGCGAAAAGCCACCTCAAAATGACGAAACTGTAAGCTATTTCCATCGCGAAGGCGTTGCCCATGCATGCAAGTAAATCATCACAACCGCAACACCATGAACAAGAAACAAATCCAAATAAACGGAATCACTGCGCTCAAAATCAACATAAATCACCCCATTACCTCTTATCACCCCCATATAAACCAACCCCATCCCAAGGGCAAAAGCGTAGGCAGTCATATACCGCACTACGCCTCCACCATCCATGAAAAAGTATTTCCTTAAGAAAAGCATGGCAAAGAGATCAGCAAGGGCAAACAACAAAAATAGCAAAGCACTCACTTACCACCCTCTTTACAAACAATGACCCGCATAGCAACTTGAGGTTATACCCATAACTCCTGAATCACGCTTTATTCATCGACAAGCTGCTATCCAAGCGTGAAACAAGACCATTACAAATGAGCCCCCATGCACAACGACCAACTCCTGGACATAACCACCCCCATTATTTAACGCCACAGAAATCACGCCCCCTCCCCCGATGATGGTGACATAAACCACCACCATCACAATCGTAAAGATTTTCAAGAGAAAGGCTCGGAACCCACCGCAGCCTTTGAAGAAAAAAAACCTTCTCAAAAACAACGTAACAGCAACATCACCCACAACAAACAACACAAACTCAACGAGACTCATCATCCAACGTTTCCACAAGCTGCTGAGCACTTGCCCAATTCACGCCCATTTCGACATAGAGCGAAAAATTGCTCATCTGCCTAACCGCAATCTCCTTATCCATCTTGTTATATTTGAAAAGCTTCCAAGCCCCGACCTTAGGCACGTTCCGAAACAAGGCACCTACTGACATGGTTATATCGCTCGCCAAGTAGGCTGCTGTACCTTCTCGTTCGGTATACCCGACCGCCTTGGCAGCGCCTTGATAAACTTTTTTGACCGGGCCACTCACATCACTCCGCCCTTCGTACAACCCACGAACGTTCTCATATATATTGTTCCCGCCGTGCGCCATCAACGGCGCCCCTGCGAGCCCACATGCCCAACCCAATGATCCATAACAGATCCCCGCACCGGTTACCATTTGGCCCACACCTCCAATCACCCCAAAAGACTGATAAAGAATGCGTTTCGACTGTGCATATAAGCGATCTCGCTCGTTCCGTAGTTCGATCAATGCATCACCAGCACTTAACTTACGCTCCGACACATCATCCAGAACCCGCCGCGCGTAATAAGCCAGTTCACGATTGAACTGCATCCGCAACCGCCGATCCTTCAAATGCCTGGCACTCAGCCCGCAGCCATAGCTGATAAGCCGGGCGGCCGCGGCATTGACCTCCCAGTACGCCTCGTCCAGCCGGTCACCGTAGGCCTTCATGGCTGCTCCCCCCAGGACGCATGGCCGCTGGTGCTGGCGGCATGGTGGATCCAGCTGATGGTGCGATAGCTGATGAACAGGCGCTCTTCCGCATCCTGGTCAGTTAGCAGTACAGCATGGGGCACATCCAGCTCCTGCGACACGATCAAGGCGCCGCCAAGCTTGACCGTGAAGTACTTTTCCCGGTGGCCGGCTGCGTGAGTGCGGTACAGGTGGATATCGCAGTCGATCACTTCGCGGCCATCCACGGCCTGGGCGAGCAAGGGGGTGGACTTGTCGATGGGTTTGGTGATCATCACGGGTTGGTGAACACCGCGTAATCCATTGGTGGGGTTTGCGACGTTGTGGTTGAACGACAGCACCACAATTTCATCCCGATGATTGAGCTGGCACTTGTTGCCGATGGAATCTTCGCTGGAGCAGCCAGCAGAGATAAGGCCTTGGCGATTGCCTTTGAGGGTCATGTATCCGTGATAAGCCATGCTACGAACTCCCTGTCAGAAAGCCCGCAACTTAATGATTTGAACAACGCTTGCATGTCGGACGCTTCCGAAAATACGCACATCAAAAGTAACCAAGTACGACAGACAATGACCGCCAGGCATACCCAGCACTAAATCGCGAGAATAAAAAAAACCGCTTTCGGTAACCCGAAGGCGGTTTAAAGGGTGTTGCAACTGCTATTCAGCGTTCGTCCTTGCCCTGCACTGCGGGCAATTGCCCCTGGATCATCGCCTTGGCCATGCCGCTGAGGTAGTAGGTGGCGCGCATCAGGGTCTTGGCTTCGCTGGGCTTTTGCAGCGCCTGGCGGGTGAGTGTGCTGATGCAGCCCAGCATGATCGAGGTTTCTTCCAGCACCTCCTTGATGGGCAGGCCGGGTATGGCCTGTACCCAATCGCGGGGGCCGCGCTTGCCGGCGTATTGCACCAGGCTCACGATGCCCTGCCCGCCCTCGCCCTTCGACTGATCGTCATTGCCCATGGCCTACCCCCTGTGAGTTGTGTGCGCTACCAGCCAAGGCTGGCCTGGCCGGTTGAGAAAAGTTGGAGCTCGCCGCCGCTTGGCAACCCAAGCCTTAAGGCCTGGCCGCACGGTCCGTGTGCGGCCCCTTTTTTGCCACTTGGCCGGATGGTTTGGGTGCCGGGGGCGGCAAGCAGGGCGAGACTAAAACTGTTGCGGCGGCGGTTACAACGAGGTTGGCGGGGAAATGGGTCCTTTGGGAAATGGACTACGTTTGCGTGGGAAACGTCCTTCAAGATTGGGCTGGTTGGGTGGGCTTGGTAAGTGCTGCAGCACCTTGTAGGAGCAACTGTCTTGTGTTGGTTGTGCCGGCCTCATCGCCGGCAAGCCGGCTCCTACAGGTACAACACAGGCCTGAAGCAAACGGCGTACCTGTGGGAGCGGGTTTACCGGAGTGTCCGACCACCGCGAAGCAGACCACGCGGTGCCTGGCACCGGCTGCGCCGGTGTTCGCGGCTAAAGCCGCTCCTACAGGGACCGCATGGCCTTGACGCCGGCGCTGTACCTGCACAGCCTTGCCGCTTGGGCTAGGATGACGGCTGGTCATTTGGAGCCCACCGCCGCCATGCCCAGAACGCGCAAAGCCACCGACCCGTCCTACGAGTTGATGGACGACCATGAAGGCCATTCGCTGATCTACCGCCAGCACGGCTTCCCCAGCCCGCTGGTGCGCTGGCACTTTCACAAGGAGTACGAGCTGCACCTGATCGTCGCCAGCGCCGGCAAGGTGTTCATCGGCGACTACATCGGCAACTTCGCCCCCGACACGCTGTTTCTCACCGGGCCGAACCTGCCGCACAACTGGATCAGCCAGCTGGCGCCGAACGAGGTGGTGGGCAAGCGCGACATGCTGGTGAACTTCACCGACGAGGTGCTCGAGGACGGCAGCCAGGTGTTCTCCGAACTGCACCAGCTGGCCCCGCTGCTGGCCCGGGCGCGCTATGGCATCGAGTTTCGCGACCCGGCGCTGATCCGCGACAGCCGCCAGCTGCTGCAACGCATCGCCGACAGCCGCGGCATGACCCGGCTGGGATACTTTTTTATCCTGATGGAACAGCTGGCGGCCTGCGAGGATTACCAGTTGCTGTCTACCGTCACCTCCTCGCAGTTGGCCGACGAGCTGAACGTCGAGCGCATCAACCGGGCGGTGGACTACATCTTCCAGCACTACGCCCAGGACCTCACCCAGCACGAAGTGGCCGAGCACCTGGGCATGACCACCACGTACTTTTCGCGGTTCTTCAAACAGGCCGCCGGGCGCGGCTTTGTCGAATTCGTCAACCGGCTGCGGGTGAGCAAGTCGTGCGAGCTGCTGGCCAAGGGCGAGCTGCCGGTGACCGAGGTGTGCTTTGAATCGGGGTTCAGCAATTTGTCCAACTTCAACCGGCGGTTCCAGCAGTTGAAGGGGATGACGCCTTCAAGTTACCGCAGCCTGGTGACGCAGCGGTTGACCGAGCAGAACCGGGTTTGAGCGGGCGGGTTTCTGGCGAATGGCCGGGGGTTGGGATGACGACGTGGGAGCAGGCTTGCCCCGCGATGGATGGCACCGGCTGCGCCGGTATCGCGGGCAAGCCCGCTCCCACAGAGGTCGCATCACTGCAAAAAAGTATCAGCCTATGTGCAGGCAAGGCTTTGTGGGCAGCGTCCTACAAGGTTGTAATCGGTAGCGAGCGACACAAAAACAATAATGTCTTCCGTGCCGTCATCCCCGGCCCGGTAAGGGAGTTCATGATGAACGACTCGATCAAGGCCTGTGTGGCCGCCGCTTGCCTGGGCCTGGCGCTGAGCGCCCAGGCCGCCGAAACCCTGACCATCGCCACGGTCAACAACAACGACATGATCCGCATGCAGCGCCTGGCCAAGGTGTTCGAACAGCAGCACCCGGACATCAGCCTGAAGTGGGTGGTACTGGAAGAAAACGTGCTGCGCCAGCGCCTGACCACCGACATCGCCACCCAGGGCGGGCAGTTCGACGTGCTGACCATCGGCATGTACGAAGCCGCGCTGTGGGGCGCCAAGGGCTGGCTGGCGCCGATGACCGAGCTGCCCGCCGATTACAACCTCGATGACGTGTTCCCCTCGGTGCGCGAAGGCCTGTCGGCCAATGGCACCCTGTACGCCCTGCCCTTCTACGCCGAAGCCTCGATCACCTATTACCGCAAGGACCTGTTCGCCAAGGCCGGCTTGAGCATGCCCGAGCAGCCGACCTGGACCCAGCTGGCCGAATACGCCGCCAAGCTCAACCACCCCGACCAAGGCCAGTACGGTATATGCCTGCGCGGCAAGGCCGGCTGGGGCGAGAACATGGCGCTGATCGGCACCCTGGCCAACGCCTTCGGCGCGCGCTGGTTCGATGAAAAATGGCAGCCGCAGTTCGACACCAGCGAATGGCAGAAGGCGCTGAACTTCTACGTCAGCAGCATGACCCAGTACGGCCCGCCCGGCGCCTCGAGCAACGGCTTCAACGAAAACCTGGCGCTGTTCAATAGCGGCAAGTGCGCCATGTGGGTGGACGCCAGCGTGGCCGGCTCGTTCGTCACCGACAAGAGCCAGAGCAAGGTGGCCGACCAGGTGGGCTTCACCTTCGCGCCCAAGGAAGTCACCGACAAGGGGGCTTCGTGGCTGTACTCCTGGGCGCTGGCGATCCCCACCAGCGCCAAGCACAAGGACGCCGCCAAAGCCTTCAGCACCTGGGCCACCTCCGAGGCCTACGGCAAGCTGGTGGCCGAAAAAGAAGGCGTGGCCAACGTGCCGCCGGGCACCCGCGCCTCCACCTACAGCGACGCCTACCTGGCCGCCGCGCCGTTTGCCAAGGTGACGCTTGAGTCGCTCAAGCGCGTGGACCCCAAGCACCCCACCCTCAAGCCCGTGCCCTATGTGGGCATCCAGCTGGTGACCATCCCCGAGTTCCAGGCCATCGGCACCCAGGTGGGCAAGCTGTTCGCCGCCGCCCTTACCGGGCAAATGGACGTGGAGCAGGCGCTGGCCGCCGCGCAGCAGTCCACCGCCCGCGAGATGAAGCGCGCCGGCTACCCCAAGTAGCCCGCAGCCAAACCCTGCCACGCCCTGCCCCGGCGTGGCGCATTTCGCCGCACTGATCACATCGGAGTCGCCATGAACACTACGGCCCTCGACACCCCGAGCCAGGCCCGCGCACGCCCCGGCAAACGCCGCGTCGGCCCCGGCTGGTTTCTGGTCAGCCCCTCGGTGGCGCTGCTGCTGTTGTGGATGATCGTGCCCCTGGGCATGACCCTGTATTTCTCGCTGATCCGCTACAACCTGCTGTACCCCGGCGAGAACGAATTCGTCGGCCTGGAGAACTTCAGCTTCTTCGTCACCGACCCAGGCTTCATGCCCGGCGCACTCAACACCCTGGTGCTGGTAGCCAGCGTGCTGGCCATCAGCGTGGTGCTGGGGGTGCTGATTGCCGCTTTGCTCGAGGCCGGCGAGTTCTGGGGCCGGGGCGTGGTGCGGGTGCTGCTGATTTCGCCGTTTTTCATCATGCCCACGGTCAGCGCGCTGCTGTGGAAGAACCTGATATTGCACCCGGTGTCGGGCATTCTCGCCGCGCTGTGGCGGCTGTTCGGCGCACAGCCCGTGGACTGGCTGGCGCACCACCCGTTGTTGTCGATCATCCTGATCGTGTCATGGCAATGGCTGCCGTTCGCCATTCTGATTCTGATGACCGCCATGCAGTCGCTGGACCAGGAGCAAAAAGAAGCCGCGCGGCTGGATGGCGCCGGGCCCTTGGCGATCTTCTGGCACCTGACCCTGCCGCACCTGGCCAGGCCGATTGCCGTGGTGGTGATGATCGAGACGATCTTCTTGCTGTCGGTATTCGCCGAGATTTTCACCACCACCAGCGGCGGCCCGGGTTTCGAGTCCACCAACCTGGCCTACCTGATCTACAACCAGGCACTGCTGCAGTTCGACGTGGGCATGGCCTCGGCGGGCGGGCTGATTGCCGTGCTGATCGCCAACATCGCCGCCATCGTGCTGGTACGCATGATCGGCAAGAACCTGACCGAACGCAGCTGAGGAGCCCGCCATGCCGACACTCAAGCAAACCCGCCGGCTGCACAACACGCTGCTGGGCCTGTTGTGCTGGGGCATCGCCCTGGTGATGTTCTTCCCGATCCTGTGGATGCTGCTGACCAGCTTCAAGACCGAGCTGGACGCCTTTGCCACACCGCCGCAGTTCATCTTTGTGCCGACCCTGGAAAACTACCTGCACATCAACGAGCGCAGCGACTACTTCGCCTATGCCTGGAACTCGGTGTTCATCTCGTTTTCGGCAACCCTGCTGTGCCTGCTGATCGCGGTGCCGGCGGCGTATTCCATGGCGTTTTTCGAAAGCCGCCACACCAAGCGCACGCTGCTGTGGATGCTGTCGACCAAGATGCTGCCGCCGGTGGGGGTGTTGATGCCGATCTACCTGCTGGCCAAGCAGTTCGGCCTGCTGGATTCGCGCCTGGCGCTGATCATCGTGTACACCCTGGTGAACCTGCCGATCGTGGTGTGGATGGTGTACACCTACTTCAAGGATATCCCGGTGGACATCCTCGAGGCTGCGCGGCTGGACGGGGCCGGCACCTGGCAGGAGATCGTGCGGGTGCTGTTGCCGATTGCCCGCGGCGGGCTGGCCTCGACCTTGTTGCTGTCGTTGATTCTGTGCTGGAACGAGGCGTTCTGGTCGTTGAACTTGACCTCGTCGGCTGCGGCGCCGTTGACGGCGTTGGTGGCCTCGTACTCCAGCCCCGAGGGGCTGTTCTGGGCCAAGCTTTCGGCCGTATCGACCCTGGCCTGCGCGCCGATACTGATTTTTGGCTGGGTCAGCCAGAAGCAGCTGGTGCGCGGGCTTTCGTTCGGGGCCGTCAAATGATTACCCGCCATTCACGGGCTACGTGGGAGCGGGCTTGCCCCGCAATCACCGGCAAAGCCGGTGCCATCCACCGCATCGCGGGGCAAGCCCGCTCCCACGCCAATTACGTTTTCGCCTCTGAAAAGGACACCCTCCATGGCTGACCTGAAAATCCGCAACCTGCACAAAGGCTTCGATGGCCACACCATCATCAAAGGCATCGACCTGGACGTGCGCGACCGTGAGTTCGTGGTGTTCGTCGGCCCCTCGGGCTGCGGCAAGTCCACCCTTTTGCGGCTGATCGCCGGGCTTGAAGAGGTGAGCAGCGGCCAGATCACCCTGGATGGCGCCGACATCACCGACACCGCCCCGGCCAAGCGCGACCTGGCCATGGTGTTCCAGACCTACGCCCTGTACCCGCACATGACCGTGCGCAAGAACCTGTCGTTTGCCCTGGACCTGGCCGGCGTGGCCAAGCAGGAGGTAGCCAGCAAGGTGGACAACGCCGCGCGCATTCTTGAGCTGCAACCGCTGCTGGAACGCAAGCCGCGCCAGTTGTCTGGTGGCCAGCGCCAGCGGGTGGCGATTGGCCGGGCGATCGTGCGCAACCCGAAAATCTTCCTGTTCGACGAGCCGCTGTCCAACCTCGACGCCGCCCTGCGCGTGCAGATGCGCCTGGAGCTGGCGCGCCTGCACCAGGAGCTGGCCGCGACCATGATCTACGTGACCCACGACCAGGTCGAGGCAATGACCCTGGCCGACAAGGTGGTGGTGCTCAACGGCGGGCGCATCGAGCAGGTGGGCTCGCCGCTGGAGCTTTACCACCACCCGGCCAACCTGTTTGTGGCGGGCTTTCTCGGCACACCGAAAATGGCCCTGCTGCGCGGGCACCTGAGCCGCAACCAGGGCAGCCAGTGCGAGGTGGCGCTGGAGTGCGGCGCGCGCATCGCCTTGCCGCTGTGCGCAGGCGAGCTGGCCACCGGCAGCCAGGTGACCCTGGGCATCCGCCCCGAACACCTGGAGATCGGCCAGGGCCCGCTGCAGGTGACCGCCGACGTGAGCGAGCGGCTGGGCAGCGACACCTACTGCCACGTGCGCGCCGCAAGCGGCGAGATGCTCACCGTGCGGGTACGCGGCGACTTCGCCCCGGGCTTTGGCGAAAGCCTGCAACTGGGCTTCGCCCCCCTGCACTGCCACCTGTTCGACAGCAACGGCCAAGCCCTCGACAAACGACTGCAGCACGTAGCCTAAGGACCCCAGGATGAAACTGAACCCGCACAACCTCGGGCAACTGCCGGCCGGCATCGCCCGCCCCACCTACGACCCGGCGCAACTGCGCCAGGGCATCGTGCACATTGGCGTTGGTGGTTTTCACCGCGCCCACCAGGCCGCCTACACCGACGCCCTGATGAACCGCGGCGAAGGCCTGGACTGGGCCATCTGCGGCGCCGGCCTGCGCAGCGAGGACCGCGCCATGCACGATGCCCTGGCCGGGCAAGGCTACCTGTACACTCTGTACGAGCTGGGCGACGGCCCCGGCACCGAAGTGCGGGTGATCGGCGCGCTCAACGGCATGCTGCTGGCCGAAGACGGCGCCGAGGCGCTGCTGCAGAAACTGGCCGAGCCCGGCATTCGCATCGTCTCGTTGACCATCACCGAGGGCGGCTACTGCATCGACGACAGCAGTGGCGAATTTCGCGCCGACCTGCCGCTGATCCAGCACGACCTGGCCAACCCGCACACCCCGCGCAGCGTTTTCGGCTATTTGTGCGAAGCCCTGCGCCGGCGCCGCGAGGCCGGCAGCGGGCCGTTCACGGTGATGTCCTGCGATAACCTGCCGCACAACGGCGAGGTGACGCGCAAGGCGCTGCTGGCCTTTGCCCAACTGCTGGACCCGGAGCTTGCCCGCTGGGTCGACAGTAACGTCGGCTTCCCCAACGCCATGGTCGACCGCATCACCCCGATGACCAGCGCGGCGCACCGCCAGCAGCTGCTGGAGCGCCACTGCATCGACGACGCCTGGCCGGTGGTGTGCGAGCCGTTTTTGCAGTGGGTGGTGGAGGACAAGTTCGTCGCCGGGCGCCCGGCCTGGGAGAAGGTGGGCGTGCAGTTTACCGACGATGTCACGCCCTACGAGGCGATGAAAATCAAGCTGCTTAACGGCAGCCACCTGGCGCTGACCTATCTGGGCTTTTTGCAGGGCTACCGCTTCGTTCACGAAACCCTGGCCGACCCGCTGCTGCACCGCTACATGCGCGCGTTCATGGATTTGGACGTTACCCCGCAACTGGCCCCGGTGCCGGGCATCGACCTGGCCCGCTACAAAGACAGCCTGACCGAGCGCTTTGCCAACCGCGCCATCGCCGACCAGCTGGAGCGGGTGTGCTCGGACGGCTCGTCGAAATTCCCCAAGTTCATCGTGCCCACCGCCAACCGCCTGATCGCAGACGGCCAGCCGCTGGAGCGGGTGGCGCTGGTGGTGGCGGCCTGGGCCTTGTACCTGCGCGGCGTGGATGAAAACGGCAGCAAGTACGCCATCCCCGACCCACGCGCCGCCGACTGCCAGGCGCGGGTGGTGCAGCGCGATGGCCTGGCCGCCCGGGTGCTGGGCGACGAGGCGATTTTCGGCACAGCGATCCCGGCGAGCCGGGCCTTTGTCAGTGCCTTCGAGCAGCAGTACGACAGCCTGCGTGAACACGGCGTGAGCGAAACCCTGCGCCGGGTGCTCGGCGACTGACCCGGAGCCCGCTGCAATGGACGGACTGTTTATTGGTATCGACTGCGGCACCCAGGGCACCAAGGCCCTGGTGCTGGACGCCGGCAGCGGCCAGGTGCTGGGCCTGGGCAGCGCCGCCCACGCTCCGCCGCAAGGGCGCGATGGCCGGCGCGAGCAGGACCCGGCGGACTGGCTGGCGGCGTTGCGGGTGGCGGTGGCCGAGGCACTGCGCTCGGCCGGCGTCGATGGCCAGGCGATCCGCGGGTTGGCGGTGTCTGGCCAGCAGCACGGGCTGGTGCTGCTCGACGCCCAGGGGCAGGTGTTGCGCCCGGCCAAGCTGTGGTGCGACACCGAGACTGTGGCCGAAAACAACGAGCTGCTCGCGGCCTTCGGCGGTGCGCAGGGCTCGCTGGAGCGCCTGGGGCTGGTGATCGCGCCGGGCTATACCTTGTCGAAGTTGCTGTGGACCCAGCGCCAGCACCCCGACCTATTCGCCCGCCTGGCGCACATTCTGCTGCCCCACGACTACCTCAATTACTGGCTCACGGGCCGCGCCTGCAGCGAGCCCGGCGATGCCTCCGGCACCGGCTACTACGACGTGCGCCGGCGCACCTGGGCGGCCGATGTGCTGCAGCGCATCGAGCCGGGCGAGCGCCTGGTTGCGGCGCTGCCCGAGCTGGTCGAGCCCGGCGCGTGCATCGGCAGCTTGCGCCAGCAGGCTGCTGCCGCACTGGGCTTGAACCCGCAAGCGTGGGTGGCCAGCGGTGGCGGCGACAACATGCTCGGCGCCATCGGCACCGGCAATATCGCCCCCGGCATGATCACCATGAGCCTGGGCACCTCCGGCACTTTGGCCGCCTTTGCCGACCAACCCCAGGTGAGCGCCCAGGGCGAAGTGGCGACCTTTTGCGCCTCCAGCGGTGGCTGGCTGCCGCTGATCTGCACCATGAACCTCACCAGCGCCTGCGCCCTGGTGCGCGACCTGCTGGAGCTGGACCTGGAGCACTTCACCACCCTCGCCGCCCAGGCGCCGATCGGCGCCGACGGCTTGCTGATGCTGCCGTTCTTCGACGGTGAGCGGGTGCCGGCGCTGCCCGCGGCCAGCGCCAGCCTGCACGGCATGACCAGCGCCAACCTGACCCGCGCCAACCTGTGCCGGGCGGTGCTGGAAGGCACCTGCTTCAGCCTGCGCTACGGCCTCGACCTGCTGCGCGCCAGCGGGCTGCAAGGCAGCGAAATACGCCTGGTGGGCGGCGCGGCGAAAAGCCCGTTGTGGCGCCAGGTGCTGGCCGATTTGCTCGGCGTGCCGCTGGTGTGCCCGCAGCAGACCGAGGCCGCGGCACTGGGGGCGGCGATACAGGCGGCATGGAGCCTGGGCCGCCAGTTCGGCCGCAGCGACAGCCTTGATGTGTTGTGCCAGCGCTGCGTGGCGCTGGACGAAAGCACCCGCACCCTGCCCCACCCCGCGCGCCAGGCCGCCTACGCGCTTGCCTACCAGCGCTATCGTGACCACTTGCCCGCGCACTGAGCGCCGGGCGCAACTTTTATAGAGGGGAACAGCATGTACCTGGTGTGTGGCGAGGCCCTGTTCGATGTATTCAGCCAGGCCACCAGCAGCCGCAGCGGCGAGCTGGGGTTTACCGCAATTGCCGGCGGCTCGCCGTTCAACGTGGCGGTGGGCTTGCGCCGGCTGGGGGTGGAGGCGGCGCTGTTCGGCGGGTTGTCCAGTGACTACCTCGGCGCCCGGCTGCGGCGGGTGCTGGAGGAGGAACAGGTGGACTGCCGCCATGTGGTGACCAGCGATGCGCCGACCACCCTGGCCATGGTCGGGCTGGATGCCAACGGTTCGGCGCAGTACCAGTTTCGCGGGGAAGGGTGTGCCGACCGGCAGGTACGCTTGGAGCACTTGCCAGTGCTGGGCGACAGCGTGCGCGGGCTGCATGTCGGCTCCTACACCTTGGTGGTCACGCCTGTGGCCGAGACCTTGCTGGCGTTGGTGCAGCGCGAGCGGGAGCGGCGGCTGATCAGCCTGGACCCGAACGTGCGCCTGAACCCGCAGCCGGATGTGGCGCTGTGGCGTCGGCAGGTGGAGGCGTTTGCCGGGCATGCGCACCTGATCAAGGCCAGCGAGGAAGACCTGGCACTGCTGTACCCCGGGCGCGATGCCGGGGATGTGGCGCGGGGGTGGTTGAACGAGCGGTGCCGGTTGGTGTTCGTCACCCATGGGGCGGATGGGGCCAGCGTGCATTGTGCGCACGGCTCGTGGCAGCGGCCGGCGGATGCGTCGTTGCCGGTACACGATACGGTCGGTGCGGGGGATACCTTCCAGGCCGCGGTGCTGGCTTGCCTGGTGCGCCTTGGGGCAGACAGCCCGGCGGGGGTGGCCGGGCTGGGGCGCGATAGCATCGATGCGATGCTGGCGTACGCAATTCGCGCCGCGGCGGTGACCTGCTCGCGGGTGGGGCCGGATTTGCCGTTTGAGCGGGAGTTGCGGCCTATGGGCCCGTTGTAGGAGCGGCCTTGTGCCGCGATGGGCTGCGCAGCAGCCCCAGCAATCGTGCCTGAGGCAGAGTTCCCGGGGCCGCTTCGCAGCCCATCGCGGCACAAGGCCGCTCCTACAGGTGATGCGTATCCCCGGTACTATGCGGTCGCTGTAAGAGCCGGCTTGCCGGCGATGGCGCTATAGGCTCTAACGCGGCACTTCATGCAAACCACCCATACCCAAACACCCTCAAAACCTCGGATACTCCCCCCGCCTGCCACCACCCGGACACCCGGCGATGACCCTCTTCTACCTCAAGCTGTGCATCACCCCGCTGCTGATGTGGGCCGTGTCCCTGGCCTCGCGCCGCTGGGGCGGCCTGCTCGGCGGCTTGTTGTCCGGCCTGCCGATCACCTCGGCGCTGGTGATGACCTTCCTGTGTTTGGAGCAAGGCAGCGCCTTTGCCCTGCACGCCGTGCCCGGCGCCCTCGGCGGCCTGGCGGCGGTGCAGGCCACCTATGCCTTCTACCTGTTCAGCACCCGCCGGCTGGGCATTGCCATGGCCGCCCCGCTGGCGCTGCTGTTTTACGCCGCTGCCGCCTACACCTTCACCCACTGGGGCACATTGGCGCTGTCGATCGGCGTCGCCCTGCTGCTGATCGCCGTGCTGATTCACGCCACCGGCCGCGAACCCAAGCCCGACACCCTGGCCCGCCCGCGCCAGCGCATCTGGGAAATCCCACTGCGCATGGCATCTGCCACCGCGCTGCTGATGGTCATCACCAGCCTGGCCAGCTGGCTGGGCCCGGCCGCCAGCGGCATGCTCGCGCCGATCCCGGTGATCGCCTGGCCGCTGGTGGTGTTCGCCCACGTGCAAGGCGGGCGCGCCGGCATGGCTGCCATGGTGCGCGGCAATGCCATAGGCGCGGTGGGGGTGATTGCGTTCTACCTGGTGGTGGCCGGGTTGCTGGAGCGCCTGGGCATTGTCGCCACCTTTACCCTGGCCGTGGTGCTGGCGGTGGTGATTACCGTGGCGGTGGCCGCCGCGCTGCGCAAACGCTGAGCGCCGGCCGCCCACCCAACATGTGATGAAAAGGAGTTCGACACACGCCATGCATGCATTCAAAGCAAAGCTTATTGACCGTTACCAGCAAGCGTCCATCCCCCAGCGCTTCTATGGCGCGGCCCTTGCCGTCTACCTGGTTGGCTTCGTGCTGTTCTGGAAGCAGGGTTTCACTGCCCTCAACAACGTGAGCACCCTGGCCTGCGCGTTGATCGTCTGCGGCTTCGTCAGCTGGTGCTACCCGTTTTTGCGCTGGCTGCATGGGGCCTGGGAAAAACCCCTGGCCAAGACCCCCATCGTCATCCTGCACCTGCTGGTGCTGCTGATCGCCACCGCCTGCGCGCGGCATGCCGTCAGTGAAAGCCTGGGGCTGCCGCCGCAGAGCTTCGACCTGAGCGTCGCCTTGCTGGCCTTGTTGTTCTACATACCGGCCTGGCTGGGGGTGCTGGCGGCGGTCATCCTGCCCTTTGCGTTTGTGGGTTGGGTTGTCGCCTTGCTCGGCCTGGGCCTGGATTTTATCTGGCAGCAACTCACCGGCCCGTTCAACGGGTTCGGCTACAAACCTGTGCTGAAAGATCACCTCGGCCCGGTGCTGTTCCATTGCACCGGCGCACTGATGGGCGCGGTGTTGCTCACCGCCAGCTTCGGCTACTTCACCGAGAACTTCAGCCCGACGTTCAAGGCCGTGACCCAGGTGATCGCCCTGCGTAGCGATTTCCACCAAGCCCCGCACTACCCCGGCGTACAACCCGGCGAATGGGTGCACCCGCTGGAGAACGGCTACATCGCCTTTGCCCGCCAGCTCGACGACCACAGCACCGAGTTTGGCGTGCGGGTACAGGCTACCGACGCCCCCGAGGCGGTGGTGCAGACGCTGGCTTCGCCCAAGTCGACGATCAGCGCCCTGTTCGCCAGCCTGCACGACACACTGCAACAATGGCTGGCGCAACCACCACCCGCCAATTGATGCCTTAACGCCACTACGGCATGATGCGCGCCACACCCACAGCCCAGGACAGCACCGTGCGCGCCACCCCCTTCCCGACCTTTCGCGATACCCCGGCCCGCCCGTCCTTCCTGGCGAGCCTGGCCCTGCTGCTGCTGGCCGTGGCCGTGTGCGTTGCCGGCGGCATGGCTGCCGGCTACCAGGGCGGCGTGCTGCCCCGGCCCGGCGAGGTGACCTGGGCGATGATCCAGGCCGGCATGCCCTACTCCGCCTGCGGGCTGCTGGTGCTGTTTGCCTGGCAGCATGTGCGCGGCGGCATCTTCAAGGCATTCGTCGGCGAGCGCGTGCTCGGCCCGCTGGCCAACGGCCTGCTGCGCCTGGCGCTGCCCCTGGGCATCGGCTATGCGGTGATGCGCGACCAGGGCATGGCGTCAGAGCCGTACCTGACCCACCTGTTCGACGGCCTGGCCCCCGGGCAGGTGCAACGCCTGGTGCTGCAGCTGGTGCTGTTCACCGCCATTACCGAAGAACTGCTGCTGCGCCATTACTTCATGGGCGTGCTGGGGTGGCAGGACGGCGGCTGGTGGAAATGGGCCGCGATCGGTGCCAGTGCGGCGGTGTACATGAGCTTGCCGCTGCCGTACGAGAGTGCTTGGGCGTTGGTGTTGCTGATGGCGATTGGCGTGATTATCGGGATTGCGCGGGTGAACAGCCGCGGGATGTTGGTGCCGATTGTGCTGCATGGCGCAGCGGTGGGTGGGGTGTTGGCGGTGGGGCATTGGCAGTTGGCATAGATGTGTGCAGTAGCTGCTGCAAGAGAATGACCGCATGAGCTGGCATGGGCAACCTCGGAGCGCATGCCCTGATGCGGATCGACAATGGCAACCCCCACCCGCAGCCATTACGATACCCCCACGACTCAAGGCCACGCCCACCAGCGGCGCCGCCAACCGACAGGACAATTGCGCCAAGGGCGCTTCAAGGATGTTGATGAACTCGCAAGCCATCGTGCGCTACTGGCACGCCGTCGAATTGTTGCAACCCCAGGCCGCGCCCGCCCTGAAGAAACGCGACAAACCGGGAGCTCCCTACTTCCATGACCTGAACAGCACCAGCCCTCTACCCTGGATGCCCGGCAACCCCATTGCCCGTGAGCAGTTGCCGAAAAACCGGGTGTGGAGCCACACCTTTTACCTGCACCTGTACGACAGCCAGCACGTCGCCTCCCAGCTCGCAGCACTCTACGGTGCCGACGAGGGTTACCGTGAGCCGCAACGTCGGCAGTCGGCATTGTACGCACTGAAGTTCAGCGAACAGGGTCTGCTGGTGGCCGACAGCCTGGTTCTGTCGAGTGAAGCCTGGTTTGTGGGCCGTGCACTCAACCGTCTCGACTGGACCCACGGTTTCGAAGAGGCACAAGACAGCCTGCGTCGCGAGGCCAACAGCCTACTCGGCGGCGTGGTGCAACCCGAAGACCTGGAACACATGACCGCCCTAGTGCGCCAGGCGCTACAACTAGATGCCTTCTTTGGCCCCCTGCTGCGGCGAAACCGTGTGCGCAGCGCACCGATCAATCCTCAGAAGCCGCCGCAGGAAGACGACCCGCTCAACAGCTTTTTGCTCGACGATCTGGCACGTGTGGCCGAGGCTCTGGCCCGAGACGAATGCAGCGCCCCCCTGGCCCACTACTTGAGCCGGCACGACCCGGGCCCGCGCCTGCACCTGGACCAGCCTGGCGCCGACCTGGCGCTGATCGACCGCCTGGCGCCCAGCCGATATGCCAGCGGTTGCTGGCCAGCGGAGCGGCACCTAGGCCTGGTGCATTCGCAACAGTTGGCGGTGAACAGCCTGCTGCACACGCTGACCGACAGCAGCGGCGTTATGGGCGTGAACGGCCCGCCCGGCACCGGCAAGACCACCCTGCTGCGCGACCTGATTGCTGCCGTGGTCACCCAGCGCGCTGATGTGTTGGCCAGTTTCGGCAAGGCCTCGGCAGCGTTCTTGCCGAACGGGCGCGAGACCGCCAACGACGGCGGCCGTGAGCGTTTTGCCTTCGCCATGGACCCACGTCTGTTCGGTTTCGAGATGGTGGTGGCGTCTTCAAATAACGGCGCAGTTGAAAACGTTACCCTAGAGCTGCCCCAGCGCGATAAGGTAGACGACAGCTGGCTGCCGGATGCCGAGTATTTCAGCGAGCTGGCCGAACTGGCCAGCGGTAAGCCGGCCTGGGGCCTGATCTCGGCGGCGTTGGGCAGTAAACGCAAGCGCACCGAGTTCGTTGACCGTGTGTTCTACGGCAAACGCCCCAACAACCCCGTAGCGCCCAAGCCCGCAGAAGCCGCTGCGGCCATGATCGATGAAGACCTCTACAGCCCCGACAGCGACACCGAAAACGGCCCCGAGAAGTCCGACGACGAGCCACCGGTACAAGGGCTGAGGCAGTGGCTGAACGATCAGGCTGGCGAAATGGCCAAGCTGTCATCGGCAGGCAAAGCCGCCCTGTGGCGCGACGCGGTGCAGGAATACCAGGCCGCCAAAGCCGATGAACAGGCCATCCGCCAACAGGTCAGCGGTATTCTTGAACACGTGCGTGCCGTGCTGACGCACAGGCAGCATATTCGCCAGTTGGAACAACGGCGACTGGACCACCTGGCCAAGCACCAAAGCCTGGCTGACCAGTGTCACGACCTGGAAGCGCGTCAGCACGCCCCTGCGCGCGAGCAGTTGCAACGGGAAATGCAGGCGCTTGGGGCACACTTGGACAAAAAGCCCAGCCTGCTGGCCAACCTGCTCAGCCTGTGGGGCGCACAGCGCAACTGGGCCGCCCGCCAACGCCTGTTCGAAGGTGCTCACGTGCTAGCCAAGGATGCGTTCGACAGCAGCCAACGCCAATTGCAGCAGTTGGCCGCACAACAAGCCGAAGTGCAGAAGCAACTGGTGGCGGATGAGCAGCAGATCAACCAGGCCGTGCACCAGGCTAGCCAACAGCTCGATCACGCCCGGCAGTTGGCCCGGCTCGGCGGCGCCGAACACTTGCACCAATGGCTCGACCAGGGCCTGCTCGGTCGGGGCGAGCAGATTGAACTGGCCGAACCCTGGGTACTGGCTGGTTGGCGCGAAGCCCGCGCCAAGGTATTCATCCAAGCCCTGAAGCTGCACCGCACCTTCCTGCGCATCGAGGCCAAGCGCATGAACATGAACCTGACGTTCATCACCAGCCTGCTAACCGGTGGGCGTTACGGTGGGCTGTCGGCGCAGGCGCTGCGCTCGGCCTGGGCCTCACTGTTCATGGTGGTCCCGGTGCTAAGCAGTACCTTCGCCTCGTTCGCCCGCTCGTTCGGCAGCCTGGGCTGCGGCCAGATCGGTTGGCTGCTGGTAGACGAGGCCGGCCAAGCTACCCCTCAAGCCGCCGTGGGTGCGCTATGGCGAGCCCGCCGTGCCGTGCTGGTGGGGGACCCGCTGCAGCTGGAGCCGATCGTTACCGTGGCCGACGCCGTGCTGGAGCACATGCGTAGCTGCTACGAGGTGGACAACCACTGGCTGCCCAACCGCCAGTCCGCCCAGACCCTTGCCGATCAGGCCACCCCCTGGGGCCGCATGGCCGGGCCCAGCGGGCAGAAGTGCTGGGTAGGCCTACCGCTGGTGGTGCACCGCCGCTGTGACGCACCCATGTTCGAACTGGCCAACCGCATCGCCTACGACGGCGCCATGGTGTATGGCACCCGCGCACCCTCGGCCGCCAAGGAAACCCCTGCTCGCTTGCTGACTGGCTGGCTTCACGCCAGCGGGGGCTCGTCCGGTAACTGGGTGGATGAAGAGGGTCGGGCGTTGACGCGTCTGCTGGCGCGCTTGCAGGAAGAAGGCGTGGACGACAACAGCATCGCCGTGATTACTCCATTCCAGGACGTACGTAACAATCTGGCCGAACTGCTGGCTGCCAAGACCGTATACGGCACCATTCACACCATGCAGGGCAAGGAAGCCGCTGTGGTCATTCTGGTGCTGGGTGGCAACAGCGAGACCGACGGCGCGCGCAACTGGGCAGTGTCGCAGCCCAACCTGCTGAACGTTGCCGCCACTCGTGCCAAGCGGAGGCTGTATGTGATCGGGGACCGGCATGACTGGCAGCAGCGCAAGCTGTTCTGCGATGTGATGGATTTGCTGCCAGTGCATCCACCGCTGGAAGTGCGAGGTCACAGCACTGTGTGAGACAGCTTTAATCGCCAGCGCCCTTCAACACACTATCGGTATGGGCTTGCCCCGCCATTCCGGCTAAGCCGGTAACTGCTAGGGCAAACCCGGCCACGCACCGGGTTACCACACCCAGGCGGCCCGCCTTACGGCTATTCCCCCGGCATGCGCACCGTCAACCCATGGTTCACATCCTGGGCCAACGCCTTGGCCATGCCGCTGAGGTAGTGCATCGCCGTCAGCAAGGTCGGCAACTGGTCAGTCTCCATCATCGCCATGTCGGTGAGCTTGTGCACCGCGCACATCACCACGGTCGCCTGCTCCACTGCGTGGTCCAGCGAATGCCCGGCGACCACACGGAACAATGGCTCTTCCATGCCGATATCGCCACCCTCGCCAAAATGGCCAATGCCGCAGGTGGTGAGTTGCCGGCTGCGCGGGGTTTGCAATTCCTTATCCATGATACGTCTCCTGCGGCCCCGCGAACGGCGCGGGGCCTGATCGATGAACATCCAGGGCGAACTCAGGTTCGCCAGGTCAATGCCGGGACTGCACGCGGCTCAGCGCCAACTCCACCAAGGTGCGGGCGTTGTCGATTTCGTGCATGGCGGCGAGGGTCAGGACCTGGGCCGGGGGTTTGGTGTGGAGCAGGACGGTCTGCTGGCTGACGGTCAGGGCGCAGACGAGGTATTCGGAGATCTGGACCAGGAGGTCTTCGAGGGTGTGGGCGGCGTAGGGGTTTGGGTGGGGTGGGTCGGGGACGATCTTTAGCATGGTCACACTCCTTCATCGGATTGAAACCGCCAAGAGCCTGCTGTCAAACAGAATGGTGGCAGCGGTACGTGGGTTGACAGACCGAGGATGAAGGAACCCGGCGCACA
The DNA here is from genome assembly GCF_019139835.1 of Pseudomonas xanthosomatis. Taxonomy (NCBI): domain Bacteria; kingdom Pseudomonadati; phylum Pseudomonadota; class Gammaproteobacteria; order Pseudomonadales; family Pseudomonadaceae; genus Pseudomonas; species Pseudomonas xanthosomatis. Next base: position 4,418,827 of record NZ_CP077075.1, read on the forward strand.
CTAGGTGCCCCACGTACAGCCGCCATAAGCGCGCACGTGCAATCCTTTCATCAGCAACGGCCTGTCAAAGCCGTGTCGCTTGATTGCGACCTGGCGAGACTAGTGCGCGACTGACAGGACCGCAATGGCCTGAAACGCTGAAAAGTATGCTTCGGAAATGAACTACATGAAAGGAAGAAAACCCTCTCACTTACGTATTTAATCGGACAAATTTCAAGCCATTCGGAACATTTTCTTACGATTTTATCCGAAATTCTCGTTTCGGCAATTCGCAGCACTCATAGCACGTAGGAGCTTTCCTTCAATTTTGTAAGATTTCACGCTATGGTCACTGGCTACAAGCCACTACCGAAGGCGTGACATGCAGTATTTCTGGGTGAATCTGGGGACGACCCATAAGGAAGCGAGAAATGGCGAGTTTCTTTGGGCTCCGCTCAGCCCAAAATCGTCAAAGGGAGCAGCAACCAGGACGCACTGGGAAAACGTAGGCAGAGTCAAATCAGGTGATCTGATTTTTTGCTACAACGATAATTTTTTACGTGCCATTGCGACCGCGAAGAATGACGCATATGAAGCGAGTCGTCCCGCAACTAGGTCATTCAGTGAATGGAAAAACGTTGGTTATAGAGTCGACGTTACAATTACAGAACTGAAGCGTCCGGTGCACAGCAGAGATATATCCTCCGAATATCAAGCCCGCTTTGACGAGAAGACAACCCCTTCGCTCTTCAACGTCAAAGGCGGCGTCAACCAAATTTACATGGCACAAATCCCCTCAGATGCTGCTGTCTACTTACTGGAGCAAGCCGAAGTCATATCAGACTACGAAGACCTCCTCATAGACACAGGCGCCTCTGAAAGAGCTCCATCAGCCACGACCCGCGAGGCCTTAATCAAAGCTCGGGTTGGTCAAGGTGCATTCAGAACCTCTTTGCTTAAACGCTGGGACAGTAAATGCGCACTCACTGGACTTTCAAATAAAAATCTTTTGATTGCATCACACATATATCCATGGGCAAGCTGCAACAATGAAGCCAGGCTAGACCCGGACAACGGGCTACTACTGGCCGCTCACATTGATCGCTTATTTGAATACGGTTTAATAGCCTTCAACGAATTAGGCGAGTTATTAATCAGCCCAAAGCTGAGCACCACCGAACAAGAAATCCTTGGGCTACAGCGTTTCAAGACCATAAATGGCCTTAACCACGGAAATCTGGCATATCTGAGAAAACACAGGACACGCCATAGTTTTGGGTAGATCGGTTCTGATTAGCCACAGAACGAAAAGGGCTGCGGCCCCATAACAACGGCTTGATAGCATGGAAAAATCCACTCATAAAAAAACCCAGTCATCTCACGAAGACTGGGTTTTTTAGGGATTTTTGGTCGGGACGGAGTGATTCGAACACTCGACCCCTTGCACCCCATGCAAGTGCGCTACCGGGCTGCGCTACGCCCCGACATCATTCTCGATACCGCTGAGAACGGTGAAGAATTTAACCTAACCTTTTGAATAATGGAAGCTTTTTTTCAAAAATTTCCACTCGTCGGCTTCAGCTCACTTCTTCAACACCACCAGCACATCCTCCAACTCGACAATCATCTGCCGAATCAGCTGCTTGTACTGGCTGGATTCGTCCTTGACCTCATCACTGCTGAGCCGCAAGCGCGCCCCGCCGATGGTGAAGCCCTGGTCGTACAGCAAAGCGCGGATCTGGCGGATCATCAGCACGTCTTGGCGCTGGTAATACCGTCGGTTGCCGCGGCGCTTCACTGGGTTGAGCTGCGGGAATTCCTGCTCCCAGTAGCGCAGCACGTGCGGTTTTACCGCACAGAGCTCGCTGACTTCACCAATGGTGAAGTAGCGTTTGCCCGGGATGGGGGGCAGCTCGTCGTTATGGCTTGGTTCCAGCATAGGCCTCTACCCGGGCTTTCAGCTTCTGCCCTGGACGAAAGGTGACGACGCGGCGTGCGGTGATCGGGATCTCTTCCCCGGTTTTGGGGTTGCGGCCCGGCCGCTGGCGTTTGTCGCGAAGGTCAAAGTTGCCGAAACCGGACAACTTGACCTGCTCGTTGTCTTCAAGCGCGTGCCGAATTTCTTCGAAAAACAGCTCGACCAGCTCCTTGGCCTCTCGCTTGTTGAGCCCCAGCTCCTCGTACAGCCTTTCGGCCATCTCAGCTTTCGTCAGAGCACCCATACCGTTATTTCCTTAACGTGGTGTTCAACCTTTGTTCGAGCGAGGTGAGAATAGTTTGCAGGGTTTCATTCACCTCATCGTCGTTAAGAGTGCGCGATGGATGTTGCCAGGTCAAGCCGACGGCCAGGCTTTTTCTATCAGGATCAATACCTTTACCTTGGTAGACGTCAAACAGCCTGAGGTCTGTGAGCCATTCGCCTGCATTGTCACGAATTACTTCAAGCACCGAACTTGCCGCTACATCACGGCCTGCGATCAACGCCAGGTCACGACGAGTTTCGGGGAACTTGGACAGTTCGCTGAACTTGGGCAGGCGGCCTTCGACTACATCACCGAGCACCAGCTCGAAGACGAACACCGGGCGTTCCAGGCCGAGGGTCTTGGCAAGCTCGGGGTGGATGGCGCCGAGGTAGCCGACTTCCTTGCCGTCGCGCTCGATGCGCGCGGTTTGGCCGGGGTGCAGGGCTGGGTGGTTGCCGGCGACGAAGCTGAAGTCGCTGAGGGCACCGGAGTAGCCCAGCAGGGCCTCTACGTCGGCCTTGACGTCGAAGAAGTCGATGCCGTCGCGGCCGTTGGCCCAGCCTTCTGGCTGGCGGCTGCCGGTGACGACGCCGGCGATCATCGGCTGCTGCTTCAGGTCACCGAGCTGGCCGACGAAGCGCAGGCCGCTTTCGAACAGGCGCACGCGGTCTTGCTGGCGGTTGAGGTTGTGCTGCAGGGCTTTGACCAGGCCCGGCCACAGCGAGGCGCGCATGGCGGCCATGTCGCTGGAGATCGGGTTGGCCAGCAGCAGCGGCTCGACGCCGGGGCTGAACAGCTCGAACAGTTTCGGGTCGATGAAGCTGTAGGTAATGGCTTCCTGGTAACCGCGGGCCACCAGCAGGCGGCGCAGGTTGGGCAGCTCGCCACGGGTTTCGGGGCGCGCTTGCGGGGCCAGGCGGGCCTGCGGGTAGCGAACCGGCAGGTTGTTGTAGCCGTACAGGCGGGCCAGCTCTTCGATCAGGTCGACTTCCAGGCTGATGTCGAAGCGGTGGCTTGGCACTGTGACGGTCCACTGCCCTGCCCCGTTGGCGCTGGTTTTCAGCTCCAGGGCGTTGAGCAGTTGCTCGACCTGGGCGGCCTGCATTTGCATACCGAGCATCTGGGTGATGCGCTCGTCACGCAGGGTGATCGGCGCGATGTTCGGCAGGTGCTGCTGGCTTACGCTTTCGACGATCGGGCCGGCTTCGCCGCCGACGATTTCCAGCACCAGGGCGGTGGCGCGCTCCATGGCTTCACGGGCCAGTTGCGAGTCGACGCCGCGCTCGTAGCGGTGCGAGGCGTCGGTGTGCAGGCCGTAGGAACGGGCCTTGCCGGCAACCGAAATCGGCTCGAAGAAGGCGCTTTCGAGGAACAGGTCGCGGGTTTTTGCGGTGTTGACGCCGCTGTGCTCGCCCCCCATCACGCCGGCAATCGCCAGGGCGCGGGTGTGGTCGGCGATCACCAGGGTGTCGGCGCGCAGGGCGACTTCCTGGCCGTCCAACAGGACGATCTTCTCGCCCTCCTCGGCCATGCGTACGCGGATGCCGCCGTTGATTTCTGCCAGGTCAAAGGCGTGCATCGGCTGGCCGAGCTCGAGCATCACGTAGTTGGTGATGTCGACGGCGGCGTCGATGCTGCGCACGTCGCTGCGGCGCAGGCGCTCGACCATCCACAGCGGGGTCGGCTTGCTCAGGTCGACGTTGCGGATGACGCGGCCCAGATAACGCGGGCAGGCAGCCGGGGCGCTGACTTCGACCGGGCGCACTTCGTCGTGGGCTGCCGGTACGGCTGGCACCACCGGGCGGGTGACCGGCACGTCGTACAGGGCGCTGACGTCACGGGCAAGGCCAGCCAGGGACAGGCAGTCGCCGCGGTTGGGGGTCAGGCCGATCTCGATGCTGGCGTCGTCGAGGTTCAGGTACTGGCGAATGTCTTCACCCACCGGGGCGTCGGCGGCCAGCTCCAGCAGGCCGTCGTTCTCTTCGCTGACCTGCAGCTCGGCGGCCGAGCACAGCATGCCGAACGACTCGACGCCGCGCAGCTTGGCCTTCTTGATTTTGAAGTCGCCTGGCAGCTCGGCGCCGATCATGGCGAACGGGATCTTGATGCCGGGGCGTGCGTTGGGCGCGCCGCAGACTACCTGGAAGGTTTCTGCGCCGTTGCTGACCTGGCACACGCGCAGCTTGTCGGCGTCCGGGTGTTGTTCGGTGGAGAGGATTTCGCCCACCACGATGCCGCTGAACTGGCCAGCAGCGGGGGTAACGCTGTCGACTTCAAGGCCGGCCATGGACAGGCGGGCGACCAGTTCGTCACGGGAGACTTGCGGGTTTACCCAACCGCGCAGCCACTGTTCACTGAATTTCATGCTGTTCTCCTAGAAAGTGCGTCGATTGGGCCTAGCGGAATTGCGCCAGGAACCGCAGGTCGTTATCGAAGAACAGACGCAAATCGTTGACGCCATAGCGCAGCATGGCCAGGCGCTCGGCGCCCATGCCGAAGGCGAAGCCCTGGTACTCTTCGGGGTCGATGCCGGACATGCGCAGCACGTTCGGGTGGACCATGCCGCAGCCCATCACTTCCAGCCAGCCGGTTTGCTTGCACACGCGGCAGCCCTTGCCGGAACACATCACGCACTGGATGTCGACTTCGGCGCTTGGCTCGGTGAAGGGGAAGAACGACGGGCGGAAGCGCACAGCCAGTTCTTTTTCGAAGAACACCCGCAGGAACTCTTCGATGGTGCCCTTGAGGTCGGCGAAGTTGATGCCGCGGTCGATCAGCAGGCCTTCGACCTGGTGGAACATCGGCGAGTGGGTGATATCCGAGTCGCAGCGGTAAACGCGGCCCGGGCAGACAATGCGAATCGGCGGCTGGGTCGATTCCATGGTGCGTACCTGTACCGGCGAGGTATGGGTGCGCAGCAGCATGTTGGCATTGAAGTAGAAGGTGTCGTGCATCGCCCGGGCCGGGTGGTGGCCGGGGATGTTGAGCGCTTCGAAGTTGTGGTAGTCGTCTTCGACCTCAGGGCCTTCGGCGATGCCGTAGCCGATGTGGGTGAAGAACTGCTCGATGCGCTCGAGGGTACGGGTGATCGGGTGCAGCCCGCCGGTGGTCTGGCCACGGCCTGGCAGGGTCACGTCGATGCATTCGGCGGCCAGGCGAGCGTTGAGCTCGGCCTCTTCGAAGGCAGCCTTGCGTGCGTTGAGCACGTCGGTAACGCGCTCTTTAGCGTCGTTGATCAGCGCACCGACCTTGGGGCGCTCGTCGGCTGGCAGGTTGCCCAGGGTCTTCATCACCTGGGTCAGCTCGCCTTTTTTGCCGAGAAATTGGACCCGGATCTGTTCCAGGGTAGTGATGTCTTCAGCGCGTTCCACGGCCTCGAGGGCTTGGGCAACCAGCGCGTCCAGGTTTTCCATGTACAGACTCCAGATACGAAATAGGGGAAGAGCTTTTGAAGGCTCTTCCCCTATCGATGACGTTTTACACCCGGCGGCCGAAACCGCCGAGTGATTGTCGTGGGTACTTAAGCCAGAACGGCTTTAGCTTTCTCGACAATCGCAGCAAACGCCGCTTTTTCGTTCACTGCCAGGTCAGCCAGAACCTTGCGGTCGATTTCGATCGACGCTTTTTTCAGGCCAGCAATCAGACGGCTGTAGGACAGGCCGTTGGTGCGGGCACCGGCGTTGATACGAGCGATCCACAGTGCGCGGAACTGACGCTTCTTCTGACGACGGTCACGGTAGGCATATTGACCAGCCTTGATGACAGCCTGCTTGGCAACGCGGAATACGCGCGAGCGTGCACCGTAGTAGCCTTTAGCCAGTTTCAGAATTTTCTTGTGACGCTTACGAGCGATGACGCCACGCTTAACACGAGCCATGAGTAACTTCCTCTATCTAAACCAGAATTAACGTACGCGCAGCATGCGCTCGACTTTTGCCACGTCAGACGGGTGCAGCAGGCTGGCACCGCGCAGTTGACGCTTACGCTTGGTCGACATTTTGGTCAGGATGTGGCTCTTGAAAGCGTGCTTGTGCTTGAAGCCGGAAGCGGTCTTCAGGAAGCGCTTCGCAGCACCGCTCTTGGTTTTCATTTTTGGCATGTTGGAACTCCGCATTCGATATAAATTACACAATAATCATCAGGCCTGCCGTGCCCGGGAGATTACTTCTTCTTTTTGGGGGCGATGACCATCATAAGCTGGCGTCCTTCCATCTTCGGATGCTGCTCAACGGTGCCGTATTCGGCGAGGTCAGCTTCGACCCGCTTCAACAGCTCCATGCCCAGCTCCTGGTGGGCCATCTCACGGCCGCGGAATCTCAGAGAGATCTTGGCCTTGTCCCCATCACTAAGGAAACGTACCAGGTTGCGTAGTTTTACCTGGTAATCTCCATCTTCCGTCCCTGGACGAAACTTGATTTCTTTGATCTGGATCTGCTTCTGGTTTTTCTTGGCTTCGTTGGCCTGCTTCTTCTTTTCGAAGAGGTGCTTGCCGTAGTCCATGACCTTGCAGACCGGCGGTACCGCGTCTGCAGAGATTTCCACCAGATCCAGCTTCGCTTCATCAGCGATACGCAGCGCTTCATCAATCGAGACGATGCCAACCTGCTCGCCGTCTGCGCCAATTAACCGAACCTCGCGGGCCGAGATATTCTCGTTGATCGGGGCCTTCGGTACAGCACGCTTATCGTTTCTCATTTCACGCTTAATAGTCATTACTCCGATTCTTGGCGACCACGCCGGGAAACCGCTTGTGTCAGGAGCTCAGCGAACTGGGCGACGGGCATGGAGCCCAGGTCTGCGCCTTCGCGAGTACGCACAGCGACGGTTTGCGTTTCGACTTCGCGATCCCCTATAACCAGCAGGTATGGGACCTTGAGCAAAGTATGCTCGCGGATTTTAAAGCCGATCTTCTCATTTCTCAAGTCCGACTTGGCACGGAACCCGCTACCGTTCAGTGCTTTTTCCACCTCGAGGGCGAAATCGGCCTGTTTGTCGGTGATGTTCATGACCACGGCCTGGGTGGGTGCCAGCCAGGCCGGGAACACGCCGGCGTAGTGCTCGATGAGCATGCCGATGAAGCGCTCGAACGAACCGAGGATGGCGCGGTGCAGCATGACCGGGCGAACTCGGCTGTTATCTTCGGCGATATAGCTGGCATCCAGGCGTTCTGGCAGGTTCGGGTCGTACTGCAGGGTACCGCACTGCCAGTTACGGCCGAGGCAGTCGCGCAGGGTGAACTCGATTTTCGGGCCATAGAACGCACCCTCGCCTGGCTGGTATTCCCACTCCAGGCCCGAGTCGTTCAGGGCGTCGGCCAGGGCGCCTTCGGCGCGGTCCCACAGCTCTTCGGAACCCACGCGCTTGGCCGGGCGGGTCGAAAGCTTCATGGCGACGTCGGTGAAACCGAAGTCCTTGTACACGTCGAGGGTGAGCTTGATGAAGTCGGCGGCTTCTTTCTTCACCTGGTCTTCAGTGCAGAAGATGTGCGCGTCGTCCTGCACGAAGCCACGCACGCGCATGATGCCGTGCAGGGCGCCGGACGGCTCGTTACGGTGGCAGGCACCGAATTCGGCCAGGCGCAGCGGCAGGTCGCGGTACGACTTCAGGCCCTGGTTGAACACCTGCACGTGGCACGGGCAGTTCATCGGCTTTACCGCGTAGTCGCGGCTTTCCGAGGCGGTGGTGAACATGTTCTCGGCGTAGTTGGTCCAGTGGCCGGAACGCTCCCACAGAATACGGTCGACCACTTGCGGGGTCTTGATTTCCTGGTAGCCGTTCTCGCGCTGCACTTTACGCATGTACTGCTCGAGCACCTGATACACGGTCCAGCCATTGGCGTGCCAGAACACCATGCCCGGGGCTTCTTCCTGCAGGTGGAAGAGGTCGAGCTGCTTGCCGATCTTGCGGTGGTCGCGTTTTTCGGCTTCTTCGATGCGCTGGATGTACGCCGCCAGCTGCTTCTTGTCGGCCCAGGCGGTACCGTACACGCGTTGCAGCTGTTCGTTCTTGGCGTCGCCGCGCCAGTAGGCGCCGGACAGCTTGGTCAGCTTGAACGCCTTGAGGAAGCGGGTGTTCGGCACGTGCGGGCCACGGCACATGTCGACGTATTCTTCGTGATAGTACAGGCCCATGGCCTGCTCATCGGGCATGTCCTCGACCAGGCGCAGCTTGTAGTCTTCGCCACGCTGGGTGAACACGTCGATGACTTCGGCGCGCGGGGTCATCTTCTTGACGACGTCGTAGTCGGTGTCGATCAGCTGCTGCATGCGCTTTTCGATGGCCGCGAGGTCGTCCGGGGTGAAGGGACGCTCGTAGGCGATGTCGTAATAGAAGCCTTCGTCGATCACCGGGCCGATGACCATGCGGGCGGTCGGGTACAGCTGCTTCACTGCGTGGCCGATCAGGTGGGCGCACGAGTGACGGATGATCTCCAGTCCCTCTGCATCTTTGGGGGTGATGATCTGCAGGGTGGCGTCGTGGTCGATCTTGTCGCAGGCGTCGACGAGCTTGCCGTCGACCTTGCCGGCCAGGGTGGCCTTGGCCAGGCCCGCGCCAATCGAGGCTGCGACTTCGGCTACGGATACCGGCTGGTCGAACGTACGTTGACTGCCATCGGGAAGAGTAATAACGGGCATGGCGCCTCCTCTCCTAGTGGTGACCCCTACCAAAGGTCACGTGGGTTGGGATGAGCCAGTACAAGATCCGACCTGCCTTTCTTCGAAGAAAGCCTGCCTCACAGTGGCAGAGACCTTTCGGCCTGTCAGGGACGAACCAGAGTGACTGGAAGGTAAAAGTTGCAGGCTGAAAGTGCCCAGCTGCAAGCGAAGCATGCTAGCACGCGGGTTCCGTGCCAGGCAGAAATATTTGGAAATTACGCTTTGGCGGTGAACTTGTGCGCAAAATTTCCTATCAGACCTTCTGAAGCAACCTACTCTTGACGAGACCTTAACCCAAGGAGTGTCTGGTTATGCGACTTCAGTCCCTTCTGGCCGCGTGTGCCGTAAGCGCCCTGCTGCTGCCCCTGGCCGCCAACGCAGGCAATTTCCCGCCCGGCAAGGAAGCGGCCTACATGACCCAGTGCACGCAGGTGGCCGGTGGCCAGGGCGTGGACGCGGCGACGGCGAAAAAGCACTGCGATTGCGGCGCCCAGGCCATCAAGAAGAACTTTACCGATAAGGAGATCATGGACCTCGACAGCAAGGATGGCGTTGACGCCAAGCTGATGCAAAGGGCCCAGACGGTCGTACAGGCCGCCTGCAAGCCGAAGTAAGCAGGGTTTTCCGGCCAAACCACGCATCATTTGCGCTGGATCAACATCCTGCGAAGGTAAAAGGCGCTACATGCGCAGAAATGGACTATGATGTCGCCCGTGCTCCTGTAGCCTCGGCAACATTGCACCTCGAAAAAAAATCATGTTTCTGGAGATTCACCTCATGTCCAATCGCCAAAACGGCACCGTCAAATGGTTCAATGATGAAAAAGGCTACGGCTTCATCACCCCAGCAGGCGGCGGCGACGACCTGTTCGTACACTTCAAGGCCATCGAATCCGACGGCTTCAAGAGCCTGAAAGAAGGCCAAGCTGTTACCTTCGTTGCCGAGCGCGGCCAGAAGGGCATGCAGGCTGCACAGGTTCGTCCGGAGTAATTCGGATACCGCAGTAAAAAAACCCGCCACTTGTGGCGGGTTTTTTATTGGGCGATGGGCACCGCCCCGATCACCTGTAGGAGCGGCCTTGTGTCGCGAAAGGGCTGCATAGCAGCCCCAGCGATCCTTGGGTCAACGCTGAAAACCCGGGGCTGCTACGCAGCCCTTTCGCGGCACGAGGCCGCTCCTACAGGTACGGCGCAGATTCAGGATTCGCACAATCCTGTGGGGGCGGGCTTGCCCGCGAACACCGGCGAAGCCGGTGCCAGGCACCACGCTGCCAGCTTTTAGCAACTGAGCAAGACAGTTGCCCCTACATGCGGTTAACCGCAATTCACGCGGCTGACCACGCCGTGGTCGTCCACGTTCAGGTTCAACCGCTCGGAGCGGTATTCCAGGGTGATCACATCGGTCGGCTTGAGGATGCGGCCCATCTGCGAACCGCTGGCCTTGCGCGCCTGCTCCAGCAGTTCAGGGGTGGCCTGCTTGCCGATGGTGAAGTCGGCGCCACTGGCTTCGCAACGGCCGTCGTTGTAGGCAGGGGCCGCCGGGGCGGCATTGCCGGTGGACGTGCCATCGGTGCTGCAGCCTGCCAGGACGGTGGCCAGCAGCAGGGTCGCCAGGGAAGCGCGGGTACGGAACATGAATCCTCCTGAAAATCGATACGGGCATTGCACATGCGACAATTGCCCTAACTGTTTGTTGCAAAACGCCGAATTTTGCCTGAACCCGGCGCTGCGCGGGCAACGCAATCGTGACCGGATTTTGCACCAAACCGAAGGTTACACCCAGGGCGGCGCTTATGCTTAAGTCGCAGGGCCGTTGACACAAAGCCGTGGTTTACTGCATTCAATGGGGCGCGCAATGGCCCCCTTCGAATGCCAGGACCCGGTATTCGACCCTTCACTCAAGGCCCCCGCGAGAGCCCTTCATGAGCAGCCACAGCATCGATGCCGATATCAAGGTCAAATGGGCCGAAGGCCAGAGCGCCTACAGCCCGGGCACGCCCGAGGAGCTATTGCTGATTGCCATCGACCTGCTGGTGCGCGACCGCGGCAGCGAGGCGGCGCGCAGCTTCATCGACCAAGTGTTCGAACGCTTTGCCCCCCACGAGGCTATGGCAATCGAGCCAGGCGGGCGCTGAGCAGGTCGAACAGGCCCTGGGCGTCGCCCTCCTCCACCCAGTGCACGTTGGCCGGCCGCTTGAGCACGCCGTACCAGTCGGCGATGGTCTGGCCGAAGGTCGGGCCTTCGCGGCTGTCGACGGCCAGGTGGATGTCACGGCCGCTGAACATCTCGGGCTTGAGCAGGTAGGCGATCACGCTGGCGTCGTGCACCGGGCCGCCGGGTGTGCCGTACAGCTTCATGTCGTACTGGATGTAGGCCTTGAGAATGTCCACCACCAGTTGGCTGGCGTGGTTGTTGACCGCGGCCAATTGCTTGAGGCGCGCGTCGCTGGTGAGCAGCTTGTGGGTGACGTCCAGCGGCAGGTAGGTGAGCTTGACGCCGCTGGCCAGCACCACTTCGGCGGCGTGGGGGTCGGCGTACAGGTTGAACTCGGCAGCCGGCGTGATGTTGCCGCCGTTGAAGTGGGCACCGCCCATTACCACCACTTCCTTGATGCCTTTTACGATGTCCGGCTGCTGGGCCAGCGCCAGGGCCAGGTTGGTCTGCGGGCCGAGCATGGCGATGGTGATGCTGTGGGGCTCGGCTGTGCCCAGGGTGTCGACCAGGTACTGCACGGCATTGCCCTTGGCCAATGGCGCCTTGGGTTCGTGCACGGAAACGCCGGTGAGGCCTTCTTCGCCATGTACATCAGCGGCGTAGATGGGGGTGCGCACCAGCGGGCGGCAGGCCCCGGCGTAGACGGGGATGTCTTCGCGGTGACCCCATTCGCGGGCCAGGCGGGCATTGCGCGAGGTCTTGTCCAGGCGCACGTTGCCGGCGACGGTGGTGATGGCGCGGATCTTGAGTTCTTCTGGCGAAGCCATGGCCAGCAGCAGCGCGACCACGTCGTCGGCGCCGGGGTCGGTGTCGATGATCAGGTCGCGCGGGGCGGCCATGAGAGTGGTGGCGGCCAGTGCGGACATGAGTACGGCTCCTTGTAGCAGGTGTTTGAACATCGGGCTCTCCTTTGCCTGTTGCATGTGTGTTGGGGCCATCGCCGGCAAGGCCGCTTCCCACAGGGTTTGCGATACCTTCACAACCTGATTAAAAGGTAACCCCCGCCACCAGCGCGATATTGCTGTAGGGCTGGCACTCGCCGGTGCGCACCACGGCGCGGGCCTTGCGGCTGAGGGCCTTGAACGCGTCGTGGCTCAGTTGCTCGCGCACACCCAGCTCACCGGCACCGTGCAGGCGCTCCACCTCGGCAAGGCCAGGCGGCGCAGCCTGGAACATTTCCTCGCCCAGCACATGGCGCTCTACCTGCATCTCGCTCAGCACCACGCGCAGCACGCTGGCAAAGTCCGGGATGCCGGGGGTCAGCGCCAGGTCGATCAGCTCCACCCCGGGCGGCACCGGCAGGCCGGCATCGCCGATCACCAGGATGTCACCATGGCCAAGCCCGGCGATGGTTCGCGACAAGGCTACGTTCAACAACGGGGTCTTCTTCATGGAGCCAGCTCCGCCAGGTAAGGGATCGACGGCTGGGCTCCGGCGCGGGTGACGGAAATCGCCGCCGCACGCTGCCCGAAAACCATTGCGTCGGTGATCGAAAAGCCATTGGCCAGGTGCGCGGCAAAACCGCCGACAAAGGTGTCGCCGGCCGCGGTAGTGTCCAGCGGCTGCACCGGCGTTGCCGGATAGTGCCGGGCGCCCTGCCCGTCTACGTACAACGCGCCCTGGGCGCCGAGGGTGACGATCACCTTGCCTGCGCCCAGCGTTCGCAGGCGCTCGGCAGCGGCCTGGGCGCTGGCCTGGTCGGTCACCGGCAGGCCGGTCAGGGCCTCGGCCTCGCTTTCGTTGGGGATCAGGTAGTCGATATGGGGGTACCACTCGGCCGGCAGCGGGCCGGTGGCAGGCGCCGGGTTGAGGATCACCGTTTTGCCCAGTGCATGGCCGCGAGCCAAGGTCCAGGCCACGGTCTCGGCAGGCACTTCGAGCTGACAGATGATCACCTCGCTGCGCTGCAGCAGCGCGTCGAAGCGCTGCACAGCCTCAGGGGTGAGCAGGCCATTGCCACCGGGGATAATGACAATGGCGTTCTGGCTGGCGGCATCCACCACGATCAGCGCCACGCCGCTGGAAACGCCCAGGCACTCGCCCACACCCTGGCAGTCGACGCCCTCCACTTCCAGCGCCTGGCGCAACTGCTGGCCGTAGGCGTCGTCGCCGACGTTGCCGACCATCGCCACACTGGCACCCAGACGGGCCACGGCCACGGCCTGGTTGGCACCCTTGCCGCCAGGCACGGTGAAAAAGCTGTCGCCGGCGAGGGTTTCGCCACCGCGGGGCAAACGCTGGGCGCGGGCCACCAGGTCCATGTTGAGGCTGCCGACCACGACCACCTTGGCATCCATTGGGGTAATTCCTTAACGGTAATCGTTGAACAGGTCCGGGCGCGGCCCGGTGGATTCGCGCAGCACCAGGCGCGGGGCGACGATGCGTTGCTCGGCCTCGCCCTTGCGCGGCGCAGTGATGCGTGACAACAGCAAGGCGGCGGCGTTTTCGCCGAGCTCGCGGATCGACTGGCCGACCGTGGTCAGCGCCGGGTACACGTAGCGGCTGAGCTCGATGTCGTCGAAGCCGATCACCGACAGCTCGCCGGGCACGTTGATGTTGCGTTCGGCAGCGGCGCGCAGTACGCCGAAGCCGATCATGTCGTTGCCGGCGAAGATCGCCGTGGGCCGCTGGCCATCCAGCAGGCGCGCCGCTGCGGCGTGCCCGCCAAGGCTGGTGAAGTCGCTGTGCAGCACGTGGTCGGCGGCGATGCTCGCCCCGGCCTCGGCCATGGCCCGGCGGAACCCGGCCAGGCGCAGCTGGCTGACGCCGGTGTCGACCGGGCCGGCAATGGTGGCGATGTCGCGGTGGCCCAGTTCCAGCAGGTGGCGGGTGGCCAGATACGCGCCATGCTCGTGGTCGATGCGCACCAGGTCGGCCTCGACGCCCTCCAGGGCGCGGTCGACGATAACCATGGGGGTGCGCACGCAGCTCAGGCTGTCGAGCAGGTCGCGGTCCTCGCCCACCGAGGCCACCACCAGGCCGTCGATGCGCTTTTCCAGCAGCACGCGCAGGTAGCTGCGCTGCTTTTGCGGGTCGTCGTCGGAGTTGCACAGGATTACGCAGTAACCGTTGCGCTCGCAGGCATCCTCGATGCCGCGGGCCAGCTCGGCAAAATACGGGTTGACGCTGTTGGGCACCAGCAGGCCGATGGTGGCGGTGCTGCGTGCCTTCAGCGAGCGGGCCACGGCGCTGGGCACGTAATCCAGCTCGGCGATGGCGGCCTCGACTTTAAGGCGCACATGCTCGCTGACCGGGCGGGTCTTGTTCAGTACATGGGACACGGTGGTGTAGGAGATACCCGCCAGTGCCGCGACGTCTTTGATGGTTGCCATGGTTTCAGTTCCGCCGGTTCGCGCGCCGGCTGCGGTAAGTGTCGAGCACCACGGCGATGACGATCACCGCCCCGGTGATGATGCGTTTGGTAGGCTCCGAGGCGCCGATCTGCGCAAGGCCTGCGGCCAGCACCGAGATGATCAGTACGCCGAAGAAGGTGCTGATGACCGAGCCGCGCCCGCCCATCAGGCTGGTGCCGCCGATCACCACGGCGGCGATCACCTGCAGCTCAAGGCCGGAGCCGGCGTTGGGGTCGGCGGCCTCCAGGCGAGAAATCTGGAACAACGCAGCCAGGCCGGCGAGCAGGCCCATCAGGGCGAACACCAGAATCTTGTAGGGGCGCGGGTCAATACCGGCCAGGCGTACGGCCTCTTCGTTGGTGCCGATGCCGATCAGGTAGCGGCCGAACACGGTGCGGGTCAGCACCAGCTGGGCCAGCACGATCACCGCCAAGGCGATGATGAACGCCGGCGAAATGCCGAAGGCGACCGGGTTGGAGAACCAGGCGAAGGCATCGCCGATGTAGGCCGTGCGCGAGTCGGTGAACTGGTAGGCCAGGCCCCGGGCCATTTCCAGCACGCCCAGCGAGACGATGAACGAGGGGATGCGCCAGGCCACGGTGATGCTGCCGGTGATGCTCCCGGCCAGGGCGGCGATGGCCATGCCCAGCAGCGCTGCCGGCAGCACGCTCCAGCCCCAGCCGAGAATCGCCACACTGACGGTGGAGGCGGCCAGGGCCAGCACCGAGCCCACCGACAGGTCGATGCCGCCGATGATCAGGATGAAGGTCATGCCCACCGCCAGCACCATCAGGTCGGGGATCTGGTTGGCCAGGGTGCTGAAGGTGGCGTACGAAAGAAAGTGGCTGCTGAGCATGGAGAACAGCACGATCATCGCCAGCAAGGCGCCGGCCAGGCCCAGGTAGGTGCCCAGGCCCAGGTAAGTGCCGCTGCGGCGTGCGGGCGCGCTGCCCGGGGTGTCGAGGGGTGTGGTTTTCATGCATCCATCCTGGGGGCTGCGTCGTGCAGCAGGGCGTCACGTTTCTGGTAACCGGCAAAGGCGGCGGCGAGCAGCTGGTCCTGGCTCCAATGGTCGCGCTCGAAGGTGTCGATCAGGCGGCCGGCCGACAATACGGCGATGCGGTCGCAGATCAGCATCAGCTCGCGCAGGTCGCTGGACACCACCACCAAGGCCTTGCCCTGGCGGGCGAGCTCGGCCAGCAGGCCGTAGATGTCGAACTTGGCGCCGACGTCGATGCCGCGGGTGGGCTCGTCGAACAGCAGCACCTGGCAGTCGCGCTCCAGCCAGCGGCCGATCACCACTTTTTGCTGGTTGCCGCCAGACAACTCGCCCACGGCCTGGGCGGGGCTTGCGCTGCGGATGCGCATGGCGCTGATCTGGCGTTCGGCCAGGCTGCGCTCCTTGGTGCTGTCGAGCACGCCGGCGCGGGACACCGCTCCGAGGTTGCCCAGGGCGATGTTGGCGCTGATCGACTGCGACAGCAGCAGGCCTTCACCCTTGCGGTCTTCGGTAATCAGCGCGATGCCGGCGTTCACCGCGGCCTTGGGCGAATCGATGTTGCGCACCTGCGGCGGCTGGCCGAGGGCGACCGTGCCGCTGTCGGCGCGGTCGGCGCCGTAGATCAGGCGCAGTAGCTCGGTACGCCCGGCGCCGATCAGGCCGGAGATACCGAAGATCTCCCCTGCCCGAACTTCAAACGACACGTCGCGCACCTTGCCTGCGCGGTTGAGGCTGTCGACTTTGAGCAACGGCACGCCGATCTGCCGGCGGCCGAGGTCGATGTGTTCGCCCAGCTCACGACCGACCATCAGGTTGACCAGCTCGTTGCTGCTGTAGCGCTGGATGGGCTCGGCGCACACCAGCTTGCCGTCGCGCAGCACGGCGATGCGCTGGGCCACGCGCTGCAGTTCTTCGAGGCGGTGGGAGATGTAGACGATGGCCACGCCGCGCTGGCGCAGGCGCTCGATCTGGGTGAACAGCAGCTCGACCTCGCGGGCGGTGAGCATGGCGGTGGGCTCGTCGAAGATCA
This sequence comes from Pseudomonas xanthosomatis, assembly GCF_019139835.1. NCBI lineage: Bacteria > Pseudomonadati > Pseudomonadota > Gammaproteobacteria > Pseudomonadales > Pseudomonadaceae > Pseudomonas > Pseudomonas xanthosomatis. The sequence continues at coordinate 4,435,302 of NZ_CP077075.1, forward strand.
GCACGTGGCAGTCGCCGATCAGGTTGCGGGCGATCTCGACCATTTGCTGGTGGCCGATGCCCAGCTCGCCCACCGGGGTGTCGGGGTCGATGGCGTCCAGGCCGACCTGGGCCATGGCGGCGGTGGCCAGTTGGCGCAGGCGCTTCTGGTTGATCCAGCCCAGGCGCCCGGGCAGGTTGTCGAGGAACAGGTTTTCGGCCACGGTCAGGGTGGGTAGCAGGTTGAGTTCCTGCATGACCATGCGCACGCCGAGGCTTTCGGCCTCGGTGCGGCTGGCGGGGCCGTAGGGCTGGCCGCGGTAGAGCATGTGCCCGGTGGTGGGGGTTTCCAGGCCGCTGATGAGCTTGGACAGGGTCGACTTGCCGGCGCCGTTCTCGCCGGTCAGGGCCAGCACCTCGCCGCCGCGCAGCTCTAGCGTGACATCGCCTAGCACGGGCTGGGCGTAGGTCTTGCCCAGGCCGGTGACGCTGAGCACTACTTCATGGGCCGACATGGCCACCTCTCTCGACGTATCAATTCATCACGCCCCTGCAGCAGCAGGCTTGCCTGCGATGCGGCCACCACGGTGGATGGCACCGGCTTTGCCGGTCATCGCTGGCAAGCCAGCTCCTAAAAGGTCACTGGGTAATGAGCTTTACCGGCGTCTGGATGACGTTGTCGGCATCCACGTCAGGCTTCTCGCCCTTGATCATCTTCAGCGCTGCCTGAATGCCATAAACGGCCTGCTGGCTGGCGGCCTGGTCGAGGGTGGCGAGCACGCGGCCATCCTTGAGCATCGGCTTGATGGCGTTGATGTTGTCGTAACCCACTACCTGCACCTGGCCGGTCTTGCCGGCGGCGCGCACGGCGGACACCGCGCCCAGGGCCATGCTGTCGTTGCCGGCCAGCAGCGCCTTCAGCTCGGGGTATTCGTTGAGCATCGAGGCGGCCACGGCGTTGCCCTTGTCGATCTCCCAGTTGCCCGACTGCACCGAAACGATCTTCATCTGCGCCGCCTGCATGGCGTCCTTGAAGCCGGCGGTACGCTGCTGGGCGTTGGTAGTGGTCGGCACGCCTTCGATGATGCCCACCTGGTCGCCGGCCTTGAGTTTCTGCTGGGCCAGGTAGTCGCCCACCAGGCGCGCGCCCTTGCGGTTGTCCGGGCCTACGAAAGGCACGCTGATGCCTTTGCTCTTGAGCACTTCGGGGTCGAGGCGGTTGTCGATGTTGACCACGGTGATGCCGGCGTCCATGGCTTTTTTGATCACCGGCACCAGCGCTTTGGAGTCTGCCGGGGCGATCACCAGGGCCTTGGCGCCAGTGGCGATCATCTGCTCGACGATGCGGATCTGGTTGCCGGTGTCGGTTTCGTCCTTGATGCCGTTGGCCACTAGGTCGAAGTCGGCGGGGTGTTCTTTTTGATAGGCCTTGGCGCCGTCCTCCATGGTGCGGAAGAACTCGTTGGCGAGCGACTTCATCACCAGCGCGACCTTGGGCTTGTCTTCAGCGTGGGCGGCGGACATGAGCATCAGGGATGACAATACAGCGATGGCCAAGGGGCGGCCGGAGAAGGGCAGTTTCATGGAATTGACTCCGAATTTTGTGTTTTTTATCGGATGCAAACGTTTGCGGTAGCTCACTATGGAAACAGGCCCCGCGTTTGTCAAATCCACATCGCAAACCTTGTGTGTGGCGCGCGTCGGATTATCCGCAATTTGTCCGAAAAACCGAACAGCTTTTCTATGCTTGTTCGGGCTGCCGAACCACAGCATGTGTAGCAGCTGCGCATGTCAAAAATACTCATCATGAATATCAATGACTTGAAGATGAAAAACGACGAACGGTAAATCTGGTACGAAATCTGCGTGAACAGCCTGGCGACACACAGCAACCATCTCATTTGGAAGAGAGAAGCAGAAATGATCGATACCGCATTGAAAACCTTCACCCCTGCCGCTCTGGCCCTGCTGCTGGCCCTGCCTTCGATGGCCAGCGCCAAAGAGGCCGAACAACAACAGAAACTCGCCAACGTGGTGATTCTGGCCACCGGCGGCACCATTGCCGGCGCCGGTGCCAGCGCCGCCAACAGCGCCACCTACCAAGCCGCCAAACTGGGCGTCGACAAGCTGATTGCCGGGGTACCGGAGCTGGCCGACATTGCCAACGTGCGCGGCGAGCAGGTGATGCAGATCGCCTCGGAAAGTATCAGCAATGACGACCTGCTGAAACTGGCCAAGCGCGTGGCCGAGCTTGCCGACAGCAAGGACGTGGATGGCATCGTCATCACCCACGGCACCGACACCCTGGAAGAGACCGCCTACTTCCTCAACCTGGTAGAGAAAACCGAAAAACCGATCGTAGTGGTGGGCTCGATGCGCCCGGGCACGGCAATGTCGGCCGATGGCATGCTCAACCTGTACAACGCCGTGGCGGTGGCCGGCGACAAGCAGTCGCGCGGCAAGGGCGTACTGGTGACCATGAACGATGAAATCCAGTCGGGCCGCGACGTGAGCAAGTCGGTGAACATCAAGACCGAAGCGTTCAAGAGCGCCTGGGGCCCGATGGGCATGGTGGTCGAAGGCAAGTCGTACTGGTTCCGCCTGCCGGCCAAGCGCCACACGGTCAACTCCGAGTTCGACATCAAGAACATCAGCGCCCTGCCCCAGGTGGACATTGCCTATGGCTATGGCAACGTGACCGACACCGCCTACAAGGCGCTGGCACAAAACGGCGCCAAGGCGCTGATCCATGCCGGTACCGGCAACGGTTCGGTGTCGTCGCGGGTTGTACCAGCGCTGCAGGAGCTGCGCAAGAACGGCGTGCAGATCATTCGTTCGTCCCACGTCAACCAAGGTGGCTTCGTGTTGCGCAACGCCGAGCAGCCTGACGACAAGAACGACTGGGTAGTAGCCCATGACCTGAACCCGCAAAAGGCGCGCATTCTGGCCATGGTGGCGATGACCAAGACCCAGGACAGCAAGGAGCTGCAGCGGATCTTCTGGGAATACTGATCCCCTGTAACGGCCCTATCGCGGGGCAAGCCCGCTCCCACGGCATGTATAGCGTGGGAGCGGGCTTGCCCCGCGATTCCATTCAGATGCTTACGTGATATTGCGAAACGGCCTACACTTGAATACTGTATGCACATACAGCAAACAAGGAACATCCTGTGGCCAGCACTCCCGTCGCAACTCCCGGCAGCTACGAACAACTCGGTCAGCGTATCCAGAAGATCATCAACAGCCCCACCGCCCAGCGCAGCCGGGCCGCGCTGATCTTCCGCCTGGCGCACGAAACCCCCGAAGACTGGGCCACCTTGCTGGATGAAATCGCCGAGAACGATAACGTCACCCTTGCCCACCGCGACGATGGCGGCATTCAGATTTTCTGGACGGTACCGAAAGAAGACTGACTGGCGCTCAGCCCAAGGTCTGCAGGTAGGCACTGGCCTGCTGGTAGCGGGACAGCCTGGCCAGGTCGGCCGGGCCTGGGCGGGCGATGCGGCTGAGGTCGCTGTTGTCGGCAAGGTCGGCCAGTTTCACCTCACGGGCCAGCGGGTCGACACCCAGGCGAATGACGAAGGCTTCGTAGCTTTCGCCCTGGCGCCGGCTCAAGGCCAGCAGGGCGGCGAGGATTTTCAGCGGGAAACCTTCGCGAGCAAGGTCCGAGAGCGTTACCTGGGTATCTTCCAGCACATCGTGCAGCACGGCGACGATACGTTGCTCGGGGGTGATCACCCGCGCCATCACCCGCAGCGGGTGGAGGATGTACGCCGCCCCACCCTTGTCGACCTGCCCTTCATGTGCCCTGGTGGCCACAGCGATGGCCCGTTCCAGCGTTGCCATGAGGCCTCTCCCACTCAACATCCGCCCTTGTCAGCATAGCTGTGACATTGCGGCGGCGCTGCCTGTTCCGGGCTTGCGGGCGCACTGCGCGCCCTTTGTAGAAGCCGGCTTGCCGGCGATGAGGTCATCAGCCCCAACAACCATTTGCAGGCCAGACGCCATCGCCGGCAAGCCGGCACCCACAGAAGGGGCTTGGGCTCAGCGCTTCACACCGTGCTGGATAACGATCGAGTCGGTGCCCAGCTTGGCCATCACCTCAGCCTGGCGCGCCTGTGCTTCAGGCTTGCCCGGGAACGGCCCCATCAGCACCACCGGCTTGCCGTCGCGATACTCGACCCAGGACGGGATGCCCTTTTCGATTAGGCGCGCGGTCATGTCGGTCAGGGCGCCCATGTTAGGGCCCTGAATCACCTCGACATCCCAGCCTTCCGGCGCGGGCTGGTCAGCCAGCTCGTCGGCGCGGCGCTGCAGGTCGGCGCCACCACAGATTTCGCGGATGCGCAGGTCATTGGCGCCGCCGCCCATGAGGATGTCGTACTGGCCGTCATGCTTGATGGCCACGTAGCTGCGATAGGCCTCGTACTGCCCGGCGTCATCCTTGCCACGCACCTGGCCGCAGATGGAGCCATTGGTGTCGAAACGCACGTTGGCGAACTTGGCCGTCTTGGGGTTGTTCAGGTGTTCAGCCACCTGCTTGTGCACCCCTTCGACCTCGTTGTTACAGCCTGCCAGGGCCAGCACCGCCATTACCACAGCCAGTTTGCGCACGCGCGTACCTCCAGATTCGAAGGCGCGGATTCTAGCATGCGAGGGGCGGGTTTCGACGGGGGTGCGGCGATAGTGCAAGAGCAAGTGTTGCCAGTTGTGGCCAAACACCTGCCAGCTCCTACAGGGGCGGCACAAAAAACCGGAATGCAAAAAGGGCGACCCTTTCGGATCGCCCCTTCTGATATTTGGTAGGCACAATTGGACTCGAACCAACGACCCCCACCATGTCAAGGTGGTGCTCTAACCAACTGAGCTATGTGCCTGTCGTGTGGGGCGCATATTAGTGATGCGCTTTCACCCTGTAAAGCTTTTTTTTCAAAAAAATCAAAAACTTTGCGAAGCACCCATCCCTGTAGGAGTCGGCTTGCCAGCGATAGGGCCATAATCCACAGCACATCATTTGCAGGCCAGACGCCATCGCCGGCAAGCCGGCTCCTACAGGGGCCGTATAAAAGCCGGAATGCAAAAAGGGCGACCCTTGCGGATCGCCCCTTCTGATGTTTGGTAGGCACAATTGGACTCGAACCAACGACCCCCACCATGTCAAGGTGGTGCTCTAACCAACTGAGCTATGTGCCTGTCGTGTGGGGCGCATTCTACCGATTGGAAAACCCCTGTCAACTACTTTTTTAACGCTAAGCTACTGAAACTTAAAATGTTTGTATAAAGAAGGCGTGCCGCGCCGGCCGTAAAGGATTTTCACCGGACGACTAGCGGGTGTTTATTATTATTGATAGCATCGGTACATTCGTTAAAAATATAAAACACGAGGTTTCTCGAGCATGGCCAACACCCCCTACCCCCAGTCCTACTACGCCGCCTCGGCCAACCCGGTGCCGCCACGTCCGGCGCTGCAGGGTGAGGTGGAAACCGATGTGTGTATCATCGGTGCCGGCTACACCGGCCTGTCCAGCGCGCTGTTCCTGCTGGAAAACGGCTTCAAGGTGAGCATCGTCGAGGCCGCCAAGGTCGGCTTTGGCGCCTCGGGCCGCAACGGCGGCCAGATCGTCAACAGCTACAGCCGCGACATCGACGTGATCGAGCGCACCGTCGGCCCTAAAGAAGCCCAACTGCTGGGCAAGATGGCCTTCGAAGGCGGGCGCATCATCCGCGAGCGCGTGGCCAAATACAACATCCAGTGCGACCTGAAGGACGGTGGCGTGTTCGCCGCCCTGACCAGCAAGCAGATGGGCCACCTGGAATCGCAAAAGCGCCTGTGGGAACGCTTCGGCCACACCCAGCTGGAGCTGATGGACCAGAAGCGCATCCGTGAAGTGGTTGCCTGCGACAGCTACGTGGGCGGCATGCTCGACATGAGCGGCGGCCACATCCACCCGTTGAACCTGGCCCTGGGCGAAGCGGCTGCGGTCGAGTCGCTGGGCGGCATCATCTATGAGCAAACCCCGGCCGTGCGCATCGAGCGCGGTGCCAACCCGGTGGTGCACACTCCGCAGGGTAAAGTGCGCGCCAAGTTCATCATCGTCGCCGGCAACGCCTACCTGGGCAACCTGGTGCCGGAGCTGGCCGCCAAGTCCATGCCGTGCGGCACCCAGGTGATCACCACCGAGCCGCTGAGCGACGAGCTGGCCCGCACCTTGCTGCCACAGGACTACTGCGTCGAGGACTGCAACTACCTGCTCGACTACTACCGCCTGACCGGCGACAAGCGCCTGATCTTCGGCGGTGGCGTGGTGTACGGCGCCCGTGACCCGGCCAACATCGAAGCGATCATCCGCCCGAAAATGCTCAAGGCCTTCCCGCAGCTCAAGGATGTGAAGATCGACTTCGCCTGGACCGGCAACTTCCTGCTGACCCTGTCGCGCCTGCCGCAGGTCGGTCGCATCGGCGACAACATCTACTACTCGCAGGGTTGCTCGGGCCACGGCGTGACCTACACCCACCTGGCGGGCAAGGTGCTGGCCGAGGCCCTGCGCGGCCAGGCCGAGCGTTTCGACGCCTTCGCGGGCCTGCCGCACTACCCGTTCCCGGGTGGCCAGATGCTGCGTGTGCCATTCAGCGCCCTCGGCGCCTGGTACTACAGCCTGCGTGATCGTCTGGGCTTCTAAGCGAATTTCGCGTAAGCCCTCAGGGCCGCTTTGCGGCCCATCGCGGCACAAGGCCGCTCCTACAGGGGGTTGAGGTCTCCTGTAGGAGCGGCCTTGTGCCGCGATGGGCGGCAAAGCAGCCCCAGCTCAAAGCCCTCAATGGCCCAGGCTGTTCACCGCCTGCTTCGCCGCAATCTCCTGCCCCGAGCGGGCCAGTTCATCCGCCGCCTGCAACCAGCGCCCACGGTCCACCCGTGCCGGCAACTGGCGTGGCGACTGCACCAGCACTGCCCAACTGCCCTCGCTGGCCCAGGCCGACTCAAAGTCTGCAAACTTCATCAACTGCCGGCGGTGCATGCCACTGCGCAGCAGCACCCGCTGCTTGTAGCGGTCGTAGCCGATCAGTACCGCGTAACGCGGCTCGCTCCACCACATCGAGCCTTCCTGATAGCGCACCAGCACCGGGTAACCGGCGGCCACCTGAGTGAGCAAGGCGTCAAGCTGCTTGTCCAGCGGGTAGACCACCTTGCCGTACTCGCGCGCCACCCGCGGGATACCCGTGTCCAGCGCCTCGGCGCCCTGCGGCAGGCCCAGCGCCTTGTCCAGCAGGCCGGGAGTGATCGGCGCACCTTGCTGCGACAGCACGGCAGCCAGGGCCATGGCCCCGCTGTGGTTGGCGTTGCCGCGGTAGAACGGCACGCTGCTCAGTTCGGTGCGTTGTGGCTCGCCTCGGGGGGCCGGCGGCGGAGCGCTGGCGCAGCCACACAAGGTGGCGGCTACCAGGCAGGCAAGCAATAGACGACGGTGTTTGGAGGGTGATTGCAACATGGGCACTCGCTTGTTCCGATGCCAGGCAGGCGACGCCCGGCCCTGGGCTCCGATCATAGGGCGCCGGGGCGCGCGGGTATAGCCCGGCGCGGGCTAGGAACCAAACGGCACAAGTACCAGACCTTCGGTCAATTGAACGTCACAGGCCGCCAGCTAGACTAAAGCTGTGTCTGGAGGGCGAGCCTGGCTCGCCGAAGAGATGGAGGCACACATGAGCCTGACTATGGCAATTCTGATGTTGGTAGGTATGTGGCTGAGCGTCGCTGCCGCCATGCTCTGGGGGGTGTTGCGCATCGTGCGCCGGCATTCCCACCCGCACCACCTGGCCCCCAAGGCACTGGCCAAGCCACAGGTTGCGCACCGCGCACGGCGGCATGCCGGGGCGCACTGATCCTTTGACCGTTCGATAAAAGCATCGCGGGGCAAGCCCGCTCCCACAGAGCCTTATAAGCACTCTGTGGGAGCGGGCTTGTCCCGCGATAGGTTCGAGCTTGAATCAGCCTTCGGCCGCCTCACGCTTCAACCGCGCCCGGCGAGCCATGATGTTGAGCACCTCGATGGCCGTAGAGAACGCCATGGCCGCATAAACATAGCCTTTCGGCACATGCGCACCGAAGCCCTCCGCGATCAGCGTCATGCCGATCATGATCAAAAAGCCCAGGGCCAGCATCACCACGGTCGGGTTGTCGTTGATGAACTTGGCCAGCGGGTCGGCCGCCACCAGCATCACGATCACGGCGCTGATCACGGCAATGATCATGATCGGCAGGTGCTCGGTCATGCCCACGGCGGTGATGATGCTGTCGATCGAGAAGACGATGTCCAGCAGCAAGATCTGGAAGATTGCCGCAGTGAAACCGATGGTCACCACGCTGCCGGTCTTGGATTCCTCCTTGGCGCCATGGGGGTCGACGCTTTCGTGGATCTCCTTGGTCGCCTTCCACAACAGGAACAAGCCACCGGCGATCAGGATCATGTCCTTCCACGAGAAGGCATGGCCGAACACATCGAGCACAGGCTCGGTCAACTGGACGATCCAGGCCACGGTGCTGAGCAGCGCCAGGCGCATGATCAGGGCCATGCTGATACCGATGCGCCGGGCCTTGGAGCGGTAGGCCTCAGGCAGCTTGTTGGTGAGGATGGAGATGAAGATCAGGTTGTCGATGCCGAGCACGACTTCCATGGCCACCAGGGTGGCCAGGGCAACCCAGGCGGTGGGGCTAGCGGCGAGTTCCAGCAAGTATTCCATGGTTCAGTCCTGCTTCCGGTCAGATGTCCTGGGTGTCTTTCTTGTCGTCTTCGGCCTTGGCCTTGCCATCGCTGCCGACCGCATCGCTCAGGGCTTGCTGGGCGGCTTCGTTGGTCTTGTCGATGGCCTGCTTGGCCGACTGCGCGGCCTGGTCGAGCATCTGCTGGGCAGATTTTTCGGCCTGGTCGCAACCGCTCATGGCAAACAGCGCCAGGGCCAGCACCAAAGGGGTACCGATGGATTTGAGTTGTAGCATGGTGTCCTCGCTTGTCGATTCCGGGCAGCGCCAGGTGCGCCTGATGGGTTGGCATTCTAGTGAGGCTGAAACATCCGGAAAATTCGTATTTTCAGCGTATATACTTCGGTTTTCCCGAATCGGCAGCCGCCATGCTCAATTACCGCCAGCTTCACTACTTCTGGGCCGTGGCCCGCACCGGCAGCATCGCGCGGGCCAGCGAACAGCTGAACCTTACGCCGCAGACCATCAGCGGGCAGATCAGCCTGTTCGAGCAAACCTGGAACATCGAACTGTTCCAGCGTGTGGGCCGCCAGCTTGAGCTGACCGAGACCGGCCGCCAGGCGCTGGGCTACGCCGAGCAGATGTTCCAGCTGGGCGGCGAGCTGGAGGCCATGCTGCGCGCCGGGCCCCAGGAGCAGATCCTGTTTCGCGTGGGGGTGGCCGACGTGGTGCCCAAGTCGATCGTCTACCGCCTGCTGGCGCCAACCATGGAGCTGGACGAGGTGCTGCGCATCAACTGCCGTGAGGACAAGCTCGAACGCCTGCTGGCGGACCTGGCGATCCAGCGCCTGGACCTGGTGATCTCCGACAGCCCCATGCCCAGCCACCTGGATATCAAGGGCTACAGCCAGAAGCTTGGCGAATGCGGGCTGAGTTTCTTCGCCACCCAGGCATTGGCCGAGCGCCTGGCCGCACCCTTCCCCGCCTGCCTGGACGACGCGCCACTGCTGATACCCGGCCAGGAAACCGTGCTGCGCAGCCGCCTGCTGCGCTGGCTGGCCGAGCAGCAGGTGCAGCCACGGATCGTCGGCGAGTTCGACGACAGCGCGTTGATGCAGGCCTTCGGCCAGTCGGGAAGCGGCATTTTCGTCGCACCCAGCGTGATCGCCGAAGAAGTCTGCCGGCAGTACGGCGTGCGGCTGATCGGGCAGACCGAGACAGTGACCGAGTCGTTCTATGCCATTTCGGTCGAGCGCAAGGTCAAGCACCCGGGCATCGTGGCGATCACCGAAGGGGCGCGTCGAGAGTTGTTTCATTGGTGATCGCATCGCGGGGCAAGCCCGCTCCCACAGTTACAGTGCCAGATTCAGGCTCTGTGCAATCCTGTGGGAAGCGGCCTTGCCGGGGCGCCGTCCGGTCGAGATGGGCCGCAAAGCGGCCCCAGAATATCGGCATCCTGCAAAATCGCCGGGGCTGCTGCGCAGCCCAATCTCGACCGGACGGCGCCCCGGCAAGGCCGCTTCCCACAAGAATCGAGTCGGCTTTTAAAAATTGAGCAAGACAGTTGCTCCCATATGGCGTGGGAGCGGGCTTGCCCCGCGATCAGGGCCCACGCCGGATGTGCTAAAGTCGCGCCCTTTCACGTAACAGAGTCGTCCCGCCCATGTCCCCCATCCTCCGCCTCATCGGCCGCACCGGCCTGGTGACGCAAATCTGCATCGGCCTGCTGGCCGGTATTGCCCTCGCCCTGCTCGCCCCGGCCCTGGCCCGCGACCTGGCCTTCCTCGGCAAGGTCTTCGTCAGCGCCCTGAAGGCCGTGGCGCCGATACTGGTGTTCATCCTGGTAATGGCCTCCATCGCCAACCACCGCCACGGCCAGGAAACCCACATCCGCCCGATCCTCTGGCTGTACCTGCTTGGCACCTTCGGCGCGGCGGTGGTGGCTGTGGTCGCCAGCATGCTGTTCCCTTCGACGCTGGCGCTCAGCACCAGCGACGCCTCGCTCAGCGCACCGGGCGGTATCGCCGAAGTGATGCAGAACCTGCTGCTGAGCGCGGTCGACAACCCGATCAACGCCCTGCTCAACGCCAACTTCATTGGCGTGCTGACCTGGGCCATCGGCCTGGGCATCGCCCTGCGCCATGCCAACGACACCACCCGTACGGTGGTCGAGGACCTGTCCAACGGCGTCACCCTGATCGTGCGCGTGGTCATCCGCTTCGCCCCGCTGGGCATCTTCGGCCTGGTCAGTTCCACCCTGGCGCAATCCGGGCTCGACGCGCTGCTGGGCTACCTGCACCTGCTGGGCGTGCTGATCGGCTGCATGCTGTTCGTCGCCTTGGTGATGAACCCGCTGATCGTATTCTGCAAAACCCGCCGCAACCCCTACCCGCTGACCCTGCTGTGCCTGCGCGAAAGCGGCATCACCGCGTTCTTCACCCGCAGCTCGGCGGCCAACATCCCGGTCAACCTGGCCTTGGCCGAAAAGCTCGGCCTGCATGAAGACACCTACTCGGTGTCGATCCCGCTGGGGGCGACCATCAACATGGCCGGTGCGTCGATCACCATCACCGTGCTGACCCTGGCGGCCGTGCACACCCTGGGCATCCCGGTGGACATCCCCACCGCCGTGCTGCTGAGCGTGGTGGCATCGATCTGCGCCTGCGGCGCCTCGGGCGTGGCCGGTGGTTCGCTGTTGCTGATTCCGCTGGCCTGCAGCCTGTTCGGCATCCCCAGCGAAATCGCCATGCAGGTGGTGGCAGTGGGCTTCATCATTGGCGTGCTGCAGGACTCGGCAGAGACGGCGCTTAACTCGTCCACCGATGTGTTGTTTACCGCAGCGGCCTGTGGCGGGATGCAGCAGCGTAGCGCCTGAAGGCCCTATCGCCGGCAAGCCGGCTCCTGCAGAGGCACGCATGACCTGTAGGAGCGGGCTTGCCCCGCGATGGCGCTTTACCTAGGCTAGTGGCCTTTTCCTCGCAACGAGACAGGGCCATGTCAGAACACCAAAACACCGGCGAAGGCCGTTTCAGCAGCGTCGAGATTCGCGTGCTCGGTTCGCTGATCGAGAAGCAGGCCACCAGCCCGGAAACCTACCCCCTGACCCTCAATGCCCTGGTGCTGGCGTGTAACCAGAAGACCAGCCGGGAGCCGGTGATGAACCTCTCCCCCGGCCAGGTCGGCCAGGCCCTGCGCGCCCTCGAAGGGCAGGACATGACCCGCCTGCAGATGGGCAGCCGCGCCGACCGTTGGGAGCAGCGCGTGGACAAGGGCCTGGAGCTGGTGCCGGCGCAGCTGGTACTGATGGGGTTGATGTTCCTGCGCGGCCCGCAGACGCTGAACGAACTGCTGAGCCGCAGCAACCGCCTGCACGACTTCGACGACACCGAGCAGATCCAGCACCAGCTGGAGCGCCTGATCTCCCGCGGCCTGGCCCTGCACCTGCCGCGCCAGGCCGGCCAGCGCGAAGACCGCTACACCCATGCCCTGGGCGACCCGGCTGAAATCGAGGCGATTCTGGCCGCGCGCCAGCACGAAGGGGGCGCGCGCGGGGCTGCCGGTGCGGCATCAGAGGAGCGCATCGAGGCGCTGGAAGCGCGGGTTGCCGCGCTGGAGGCACGCCTGGCGCAGCTCGAAAGCTAAGCCTGGGTCATTCGCTGTCGGGGAAGTTGCGGCAGCTCTTGCGTTCGGCCAGCTCCCGGTCGCTGGGGCGCTGGTCGACGAACACGGTACGGCCGTCGGCGTAGATTTCCAGGTAGCCCCAGTGCAGGTCCTGCTCTTTCTGCCCGGGCTTGGGTGGCACGAGCCACCAGGGTTCGCGGCTGATCAGGGTCATGGGTGTGATTTCCGAGGGTGGATGGCGTAATCATAGACACCCTTCAGGTTGCGTTTCGCCAGTTGCAACGCATTCGCGGGCAAGCCCGCTCCCACAGGCATGTCACAGATTTCAAAACCTGTGATGTACCTGTGGGAGCGGGCTTGCCCGCGAAGAGGCCAGCGAAACTTACGCCGGCGCCGAAGTCCGGATCAGGTGGTCGAACGCCGCCAGCGATGCCTTGGCGCCCTCACCTACTGCAATGACGATCTGCTTGTACGGCACCGTGGTCACGTCACCGGCGGCAAACACGCCGGGGATGCTGGTCTGGCCCTTGGCGTCGACGATGATCTCGCCACGTGGGGACAGCTCGACGGTACCCTTGAGCCAGTCGGTGTTCGGCAGCAGGCCGATCTGCACGAAGATGCCTTCCAGCGCCAGGTCGTGGACCTGCTCAGTGCTGCGGTCCTTGTAGCGCAGGCCGGTGACCTTCTCGCCATTGCCCACCACCTCGGTGGTCAGCGCACTGGTGATCACCTTGACGTTCGGCAGGCTGTGCAGCTTGCGTTGCAGCACGGCGTCGGCACGCAACTGGCTGTCGAACTCGATCAGGGTCACTTGGGCGACGATGCCGGCCAGGTCGATGGCCGCTTCAACGCCCGAGTTACCGCCGCCGATCACCGCCACGCGCTTGCCCTTGAACAGCGGGCCGTCGCAGTGCGGGCAGTAGGCCACGCCGCGGGCACGGTACTCCTGCTCGCCGGGCACGTTCATTTCGCGCCAGCGGGCGCCGGTGGCCAGGATCACGGTCTTGGCCTTGAGCGAGGCACCGCCGGCCAGACGCACTTCGTGCAGGCCGCCGTCGGTGGCCGGGATCAGCGCTTCGCCGCGCTGCAGGTTCATGATGTCGACGTCGTACTGCTTGACGTGCTCTTCCAGCGCCGTGGCCAGCTTCGGCCCTTCGGTTTCCTGCACCGAGATGAAGTTCTCGATGGCCAGGGTATCGAGCACCTGGCCGCCGAAACGCTCGGCGGCAACACCGGTGCGGATGCCTTTGCGCGCTGCATAGATAGCTGCCGCAGCACCGGCTGGGCCACCACCGACCACCAGCACGTCGAAGGCGTCCTTGGCGTTGATCTTCTCGGCCTGGCGGGCGCCGGCATTGGTGTCGATCTTGCCGAGAATCTCTTCAAGGCCCATGCGGCCCTGGCCGAACACTTCGCCGTTCAGGTAAATGCTCGGCACCGCCATGACCTTGCGGCTTTCCACTTCGTCCTGGAACAGCGCACCGTCAATGGCCACGTGGCGCACATTGGGGTTTAGCACCGCCATCAGGTTCAGCGCCTGGACCACGTCCGGGCAGTTCTGGCACGACAGCGAGAAGTAGGTTTCGAAGTTGAACTCGCCTTCCAGCGCCTGGATCTGCTCGATCACCTCAGTACTGGCCTTGGACGGGTGGCCGCCGACTTGCAGCAGCGCCAGCACCAGGGAGGTGAATTCGTGGCCCATGGGGATGCCGGCAAAGCGCAGGCTGATGCTTTTGCCATCAAGGGCAGCCCCCGGGCGGCTCAGCGAGAACGAAGGACGACGGGCATCGCTGCCGTCCGCGCTGAAGGTAATGAGGTTCGACAGGCCGGCAATTTCCACCAGCAGGTCGTGCAATTCGCGGGACTTCGCGCCGTCGTCGAGGGAGGCAACGATCTCGATCGGCTGGGTGACCCGCTCCAGGTAGGTTTTCAGTTGCGATTTAAGCGTGGCGTCCAACATACGGGCGATTCCTTTTTCAAAACTCGGATACAAAAACGCCCAGGCGAGGTCGCCCGGGCGCTTTTACGGGGCGGTAAGTACTTCAGCTTTGGCGGCTGCTCACCGCCCGCGATTGACGCATGACCTTAGATCTTGCCGACCAGGTCCAGCGATGGAGCCAGAGTGGCTTCGCCTTCTTTCCACTTGGCCGGGCACACTTCGCCTGGGTGGGCAGCAACGTACTGGGCAGCTTTGACCTTGCGCAGCAGCTCGGCAGCATCGCGGCCTACACCACCGTCGTTCAGTTCGACGATCTTGATCTGACCTTCAGGGTTGATCACGAAGGTACCGCGATCGGCCAGGCCGGCTTCTTCGATCAGCACGTCGAAGTTGCGCGAGATGACGTGGGTCGGGTCACCGATCAGCGGGTACTGGATCTTGCCGATGGTGTCCGAGGTGTCGTGCCAGGCTTTGTGGGTGAAGTGGGTGTCGGTGGACACGCCGTAGATCTCGACGCCCAGCTTCTGGAACTCGGCGTAGTTGTCGGCCAGGTCGCCCAGTTCGGTCGGGCAGACGAAGGTGAAGTCGGCCGGGTAGAAGAACACGACGGACCACTTGCCTTTCAGGTCGGCTTCGCTGACCTGAACGAACTCGCCCTTGTGGTAGGCGGTGGCGTTGAACGGTTTGACCTGGCTGTTGATGATTGGCATGAGAGACGCTCCTTCATGGGGTTGGAATCAGTTGATGGAGTGAATCCTACCGACTGCTCCCGATAAAGGCTCATTGGCAAAGCTCATGCTGCTGATTGGTTTTGGCTATAAGGCGGGTTTATTAATAGAAGGGATCGGGCTGAGCAAAGGATTGCGCGGGGTGTATCGGTATGTGGGGGCAACGGCCTTGTGCCGCCTGTGCCGGCCTCATCGCCGGCAAGCCGGCTCCCTCAGGTACAGCGCAGGCTTGAAGGCTACGCGTGCCATGTAGGAGCGGCTTCAGCCGCAAACACCGGCGAAGCCGGTGCCAGGCGCTAGCGGGTCACCGTACGCATGGTCACGAACTCTTCGGCGGCAGTCGGGTGCACGCCGATGGTTTCGTCGAACTGCTGCTTGGTTGCCCCGGCCTTGAGCGCAATACCCAGGCCCTGGACGATCTCGCCGGCATCCGGGCCGACCATGTGGCAGCCCAGCACCTTGTCGGTATCGGCGTCCACCACCAGCTTCATCAGGGTCTTCTCCTGGATGTCGGTCAGGGTCAGCTTCATGGCGCGGAAGCGGCTTTCGAAGATCTGCACCTTGTGCCCGGCAGCCAGCGCCTGCTCTTCGGTCAAGCCAACGGTGCCGATCGGCGGCTGGCTGAACACCGCGGTGGGGATGTTCTGGTAGTCCACCGGGCGGTATTGCTCGGGCTTGAACAGGCGCCGGGCCACGGCCATGCCTTCGGCCAGGGCCACGGGGGTCAGTTGCACGCGGCCGATCACATCGCCGATGGCCAGAATCGACGGCGCGGTGGTCTGGTAATGCTCGTCCACGCGGATGTAGCCTCGCTCATCCAGCTCCACGCCGGTGTTCTCAAGGCCCAGGTTGTCCAGCATCGGCCGGCGGCCGGTGGCGTAGAACACGCAGTCGGCGACCAGCTCGCGGCCATCCTTGAGGGTGGCCTTGAGGCTGCCGTCGTCAAGCTTGTCGATACGTTGGATGTCGGCATTGAACTCAAGGTTCAGGCCGCGTTTTTCCAGCTCTTCTTTGAGGTGGGTGCGCACCGAACCGTCGAAGCCGCGCAGGAACAGGTCGCCGCGGTACAGCAAGCTGGTGTCGGCGCCCAGGCCCTGGAAGATGCCGGCAAACTCCACGGCGATGTAGCCACCACCGACCACCAGCACCCGGCGCGGCAGGTCTTTGAGGTAGAACGCCTCGTTAGAGGTGATGGCCAGCTCCTTGCCGGGGATGTCCGGCACCTGCGGCCAGCCGCCGGTGGCGATGAGGATGTTGGCGGCGCTATAGCGCTGGCCCTCGACCTCCACCTCGTTTGCGCCGGTGATGCGCGCGTGGCCCTGCAGCAGGGTCACGCCGCTGTTGACCAGCAGGTTGCGGTAGATGCCGTTGAGGCGCTCGATCTCGCGGTTCTTGTTGGCAATCAGGGTGCCCCAGTCGAAGTGGCCTTCTTCGAGGGTCCAGCCGAAGCCTGCGGCCTGCTCCAGTTCGTCGGCGACGTGGGCGCCGTACACCAGCAATTTTTTTGGTACGCAGCCGACGTTGACGCAGGTGCCCCCCAGGTAGCGGCTTTCGGCCACCGCCACCTTGGCGCCAAAGCCTGCGGCGAAGCGCGCCGCGCGAACACCGCCGGAACCGGCGCCAATCACGAACAGATCAAAATCGTAAGCCATGCAATGAGTCTCCTGGGCAGGCGCCCAGCATAGCGCCGTTGGCGCCCCGCCAAAAGCATTGGGGCCGCCCTGCAGCCCATCGCGGGCAAGCCCGCTCCCACAGGGACCGCGTAATCCTGTAGGAGCGGGCTTGCCCGCGATGGGCCGCAGAGCGGCCCCGGTTCAACGCTGCCGCAGCTTAGTAAGCCTTGCCAGCCTTGTAGAAGTTCTCGAAGCAGAAGTTGGTCGCCTCGATGTAGCCTTCGGCGCCACCGCAGTCAAAACGCTTGCCCTTGAACTTGTAGGCAATCACGTTGCCTTCGGCAGCCTGTTTCATCAGCGCGTCGGTGATCTGGATCTCGCCACCCTTGCCCGGCTCGGTCTGTTCGATCTTCTCGAAGATATCCGGGGTGAGGATGTAGCGGCCGATGATCGCCAGGTTGGACGGGGCGTCTTCGGGTTTTGGTTTTTCGACCATGGAGTCGACACGGAAGATGCCGTCCTTGATCTCTTCACCGGCGATGACGCCGTACTTGTTGGTTTCCTGCGGGTCGACTTCCTGAATGGCGACGATCGAGCAGCGATACTTTTTGTACAGCGCGACCATTTGCGCCAGCACGCCGTCACCTTCAAGGTTGACGCACAGGTCGTCGGCCAGCACCACCGCGAACGGCTCGTCGCCGATCAGCGGGCGGCCGGTGAGGATGGCGTGGCCCAGGCCTTTCATTTCGGTCTGGCGGGTGTAGGAGAACGAGCACTCGTCCAGCAGGCGACGGATGCCGACCAGGTATTTTTCCTTGTCGGTGCCCTTGATCTGGTTTTCCAGCTCGTAGCTGATGTCGAAGTGGTCTTCCAGGGCGCGCTTGCCGCGGCCGGTGACGATGGAGATCTCGTTCAGGCCGGCGTCCAGTGCCTCTTCAACGCCATACTGGATCAGTGGCTTGTTGACCACCGGCAGCATTTCCTTGGGCATGGCTTTGGTAGCGGGCAGGAAGCGGGTGCCGTAACCGGCTGCCGGGAACAAGCATTTCTTGATCATATACGTCCTTAACGAAGGGCTTTGCGTACGAATTTCGGCGCAGTCTAATCAGGCGGCGGTCAGCTTACAATGCCCCGCCCTCGGCCGGCCGATGCCATGATAGAGATATCCCAGTGTAGTTAGTTCCGACGGATCGTAAATATTGCGCCCGTCGAACAGCACCGGCATGCGCATCAGGCCGCGTACACGGCGAAAATCGGGCTGGCGGAACTGCTTCCATTCTGTCACCAGCACCAGTGCGTCGGCCCCTTCGACGCAGGCGTAGGGGTCCTCGCCCAGTTGCAGTTGGCCACTGGCAAGCGCCTGCGGGTAACGTGCCGCCACCCCCGCCCACGCCGCCGGGTCGCAGGCCCGCACCCGCACCCCGGCCGCCAGCAAGGCCTCGAGCAGCACAAGGCTGGGCGCTTCGCGCAAATCGTCGGTGCCCGGCTTGAACGCCAGCCCCCACAGCGCCACCTGGCGTCCGCGCATGAACCCGCCAAAATGCTGCTGCAAGGCCTGGAACAACAGGGTCTTCTGCTCGGCATTACGCGCCTGTACTGCCTTGAGGATGCTCGGCTCGAAGCCCTGTTGCTCGGCGCAATGCACCAGCGCCCGCACATCCTTGGGGAAGCACGAGCCGCCGTAGCCGCAGCCTGCGTAGATGAAATGGCTGCCGATACGTTTGTCGCTGCCGATGCCGTGGCGTACTTGCTCGATGTCTACCCCCAGGTGAGCACACAGGCCGGCCAGTTCGTTGACGAAGGAGATCTTGGTGGCCAAAAAGGCATTGGCCGCGTACTTGGTGAACTCGGCAGCACGCGGGGTCATCAGCAGAATGCGCTCGCGGTTGCGCACGAACGGTGCATACAGCCGTTGCAGGCGCTGCCCGGCCTGTTCGCTGTCGTGGCCGATGATGATCCGGTCAGGGCGCAGAAAGTCCTCGATGGCACTGCCTTCCTTGAGAAACTCGGGGTTGCTCGCCACCTCCACGGCAAAGCGCGCACCGCGCTCGCGCAGGCCGGCAGCGATGTGGCGGGCAACCCGCTCGGCACTGCCCACCGGCACCGTCGACTTGTTCACCACCAGGCAGGCGCGTGGGAGATGGCGGCCCAGGCTGTCGGCCACCGCCAGCACATGCTGAAGGTCGGCCGAACCGTCCTCAAGGCTTGGCGTGCCGACAGCGATGAACACCACCTCGGCTTTGGCCAGGGCCGGGTGCCATTGGTCGGTGAACGACAGCTGGCCACTGTGCAGGCCCTCCTGCAACAGGGCCTGCAGGCCGGGCTCGTAGATCGGGCAGTGGCCCTCGCGCAACTGAGCCAGGCGCGCCTGGTCACGCTCCAGGCAGACCACGCGGTTACCCATTTCGGCAAAACAGGCCGCCGTGACCAACCCCACGTACCCTGCCCCGATCACACACAGTTCCATGGCCACGCTCCTGGCTAGATGTTGCGGCCATTGCAGCGGGCTGGCGTTGCAGCATGGTGACGGGTGTGGGGCAGGCAGATGACGGTGGTGACGGCTATCGCGGGGCAAGCTCGCTCCCACAGGGCCATTGCCCTTTGTTCGATCACGGCCCGCAACACCATTCGTGATTTCAAGTCAAAGGACCTTGGCCTGCCTATGCCTTAATCCCGCCAGGCAAAAGCCGCACACTGCCGGTTATTCGCTTGAACACGGGCCACACTGTCCCGGCATCTTCACTGACCAGGAGCATATCCATGAGCATTCCATCCTTCGGCCTGGGCACCTTCCGCCTGACCGGCCAAACCGTCATCGACTCGGTCAAGGCCGCGCTGGATCTGGGCTACCGCGTCATCGACACCGCGCAGATCTACAAAAACGAAGCCGAAGTCGGCCAGGCCATCGCCGAAAGCGGCGTACCGCGCAACGAGCTGTTCATCACCACCAAGATCTGGGTCGACAACTACGCGGCCGACAAGCTCATCCCCAGCCTGCGCGAGAGCCTGGCCAAGCTGCGCACCGAATATGTCGACCTGCTGCTGATCCACTGGCCGGCCCCGGGCAATGGTGTCGAGTTGCGCGAATACATGACCGCGCTGGCAGAGGCCAAACAACTCGGCCTGACCCGCCAGATCGGCGTGTCCAATTTCAATATCGAGCTGACCCGCCAGGCCATCGAAGTGGTTGGCAAAGGCGAGATCGCCACCAACCAGGTCGAGCTCAGCCCGTACCTGCAAAACCGCAAGCTGGCGGCATTCCTGCAGGAACAAGGCATCACCGTGACCTCGTACATGACCCTGGCCTACGGCAAGGTGCTCAAGGACCCGGTGCTGGCCGAAATCGCTGCCAAGCACAAGGCGACTGTCGCCCAGGTGGCGTTGGCCTGGGCCATGCAGCTGGGTTATGCGGTGATTCCCTCGTCGACCAAACGCGAGAACCTGGCCAGCAACCTGCTTGCTCAAAGCCTGCGCCTGGATGCCGACGACATGGCGCGTATCGAGGGGCTGGAGCGCAATGGCCGTGAAGTCAGCCCGGACGGCCTGGCGCCGGCCTGGGACTGACCTCTCGCAAGGCGCCACAACCTCTCTGTAGGAGATTACCCAGCCCTGCGGGCTGCGCTGTCGCGCAGAGAACTGGGCACGAACCCGCCGCGGCCCCTGTGGGAGCGGGCTTGCCCGCGAACACCGGCAAAGCCGGTGCCAGCCACCGCGCTGCCTGCTTCGCGGCTAAAGCCGCTCCTACACAAGATGCGCGGCGTTTGTATGCCTGCCTTCACCTTTAATGACATTTGCACCGCGGAGTTCCCGATGAGCACGCTTTCCCCCAAACGGGTTCTGTTCGCCCTGGCCATCGGCGCCTTCGGCATCGGCACCACCGAATTCACCCCCATGGGCCTTTTGCCGGTGATCGCCGAAGGCGTCGATGCCAGCATCCCCAGCGCGGGCATGCTGATTACCGCCTACGCCATCGGCGTGATGGTCGGCGCGCCGATCATGACCTTGCTGTTCAGCCGCTTCGGCAAGCGTGCGGCGCTGATGATGCTGATGGGAATCTTCACCGTCGGCAACCTGCTCTCGGCCCTGGCGCCGGACTACTACACCCTGCTGGCCTCACGCCTGATCACCAGCCTCAACCACGGCGCCTTCTTCGGCCTGGGCGCGGTGGTGGCGGCCAGCGTGGTGCCCAAAGACAAGCAGGCCAGCGCCGTGGCCACCATGTTCATGGGCCTGACCATCGCCAACATCGGCGGCGTGCCGGCCGCCACCTGGCTGGGCCAGCAGGTTGGCTGGCGCATGGCGTTTGCCGGCACTGCAGTGCTCGGCCTGCTGGCCATCGCCGCGCTGTGGCTGGCCCTGCCCAAGGGTGAACGCGGCCAGGTGCCCCATGTGCGCAAGGAACTGGCGGTAATCGCCCGCCCCAGCGTGCTGCTGGCCATGGCCACCACGGTGCTGGGTGCCGGCGCCATGTTCACCCTGTACACCTACGTGGCCCCGGTGCTGGCCGAACTGACCGGCGCTTCCGACGCCTTCGTCACCCTGGGCCTGGTGCTGATCGGGGTGGGCTTCACCCTGGGCAACAGCCTGGGTGGCAAGCTGGCAGACTGGTCGCTGGATGGCGCAGCGCGGATCTTCCTCGGCGTGCTGGCGCTGATCATGCTGCTGATGCCGCTGGTACTGGGCAGCCATATCGGTGCGGCCATCGCCCTGCTGGTGTGGGGCATGTTCACCTTTGCCGTGGTACCGCCGCTGCAGATGCGGGTGATGACCGCCGCCATCGAGGCGCCGGGGCTTGCCTCGTCGATCAACGTCGGTGCGTTCAACCTGGGCAATGCCCTGGGCGCAGCATCGGGTGGCGCGGTGATCAGCCTGGACCTGGGCTATGGCGCAGTACCGATGGCCGGTGGCGTGCTGGCGGCGGCCGGGCTGTTGCTGGTGTGGCTGGGCGGGCGTGGCAAGGTGGCCAAACACGTGGCCAGCAGCGTTTGACCCGCCCCCTGTAGGGCCGGCTTGCCGGCGATAGGGCCTGCAGCCCGAGCGCATCTTGCAGGCCCGGCCTCATCGCCGGCAAGCCGTCTACAGGGGAGCATCATTTCGCCTGGCGAAACTATCAAGTGCTGGCAAGGAGCATTCCCTCTACCCGACCACAGGGCTACGCTTCACCGGGCCAACAGTGAACAGCCCACAGGAGCCCGCCCATGTCCCGCCCACCGCTGCCCCCCTTCACCCATGAAACCGCCATCGAGAAAGTGCGCCTGGCCGAAGACGGCTGGAACAGCCGCGACCCGGCCAAGGTCGCCCTGGCCTACACCCTCGATACCCGCTGGCGCAACCGTGTGGACTTCTGCCGCAACCGCGACGAAGCCCAGGCGTTTCTGGTGCGCAAGTGGAACCGCGAACACGAGTACCGCCTGATCAAGGAACTGTGAGCCTTCGCCGGTAACCGTATCGCCGTGCGCTACGCCTACGAATACCGCGACGACAGTGGCCAGTGGTACCGCGCCTACGGCAACGAGAACTGGGAGTTCGCCGAGGACGGCCTGATGCGCGAGCGCCACGCCAGCATCAACGAAATGCCCATCAGCGAAGCAGAACGCAAGTTCCGCTGGCCGCTGGGGCGCCGCCCCGACGATCATCCCGGTTTGAGCACGTTCGGTTTCTGAAGCGCAGGACAGCGCTGGTGCAGGCTAGCAACCGCCTGACTCAACGCGTGGGAGCGGGCTTGCCCCGCGAAAGATGTCACCGGCTGAGCCGATTCGCGTGGCAAGCCCGCTCCCACAGGCACAGGGCACCTCCGGCAACTGCCCTGGGTACGCTACATATGGCCTGCGTGCCGGGCAACGGCTTCTTCGCTGAGTGTTCGCAGCAACCCTGCGTGGACAGCGCCACGCGCCTGGGCTATGGCCTCGCCGGCCCGCACGTAGGCTTCGTCCTGAAGGTTGGTTGCATTGTCATAGAGCACATCCAGTTGCTGGTGAAAAGGCCGGTCAAGGTGCTCGAAGCGTTCAGCGAAGCGTTCACGCAGATACTCCAGCCAAAAGTCGCGCCCCTGCAGGGAGTCCACCAACGCCTGTGGCGTCTCTTCTTCCAGTACCAGCCGGCGGGCGGCATCGACATGCGCCTTGGTGACCCCGCTGGCATGGGCGTAACGCATACTTGCGGGCTGGTCAGGCAGGCCCAGCCGTTCGGCCAGGTTGATGCGGTAAGCGAGGAAGATCTCCACGTCGTCCGGTGCAGTGAACTGCCCGGGCGCTCTGGCCTGCCCGGCGAGCCAGGCCTGTTCGGCCTGCTGATAGTGCTTGCTGGCCAGGCGCTGCACGTGGTCAAGGCGGTACAGCCCGCGCCCCTCGAGCAGCAGCTCGCGCTCCAGCGCCGCGCCCGACAGCCCGGCCGTGCGCCGGATCACCCGGGTGCGCGATTCCAGGGCACTGAACACCAGCAGCACGTGATCGGCGCAACTGCCCGGCCCGGCGGCCTGCTGAAACACGGCCTCGCGGATCTGTTCGTTCTGTTCGCAGCATTCGATCACCTGCCAGACCCGGTCGCGCCAGGCACCCGGGGCCTGACGAAATTCCACGGACTGGGCCAAATTACCGAGAAAGCGGAAGAAGTCATCCCCACCCGGTGCCTGACGCAGGCTCTGCCAACTGGCACGGTGGCTGGCTCGGCGCCGGTCGAGCAGTCCACCGAGCAAGCGTTGCAGGGTGGCATCGTCATCCACCACATGCGCATGGCCGGCAGCCGCTTCGCTGGCTGGCAGCGCAGCGGCAAGACGCTCGGCGCTCTGCGGGGCCAGGGGGTTGTCATGCAGGGCCAGACGCGGGAGGCGCAGCCGGAGTTCGGCAAGCTGCGTTGGCTCAAGGTGCTGGATCTGGTTGTCCCGCAGGTCGCCACGCTCCAGCAGGGGCAGATGCAGGGCTTCTGGCGGCACCTCGTCCAGCGCACAGGCGCGCAAGCTGAAGTAGCTTAACCGGCGCAACCTGGCAAAGTCCGGGCGCAGCCCCAGCGGGTTGTGCCCCAGGTCGAGGCGCTGCAACCCGCCCAATTGGTCGAGTCGCCCCTGGCCTGCGGCATCCAGCACGATACGGTTGTCGCCCAGGCGCAGGTCCTGCAACTGAGTCAACTGCTCCAGGCCCTCAGGGAAGCGGCCTAGCCGGTTATGCCGCAAGTTGAGAACGCGCAGGTTGGGGAAATGCTGGAAAAATTCAGGGCTGATTGCGTCCAGGGCCATGTCACGCAACGTCAACTCGATAATGTGCTGAAAGCGCAATCCGGCAGGCAAGGCAGGCAGGCTACCGACCCGTGCACCGTCAAGGGTCAGGCGATGCTCGATGGCACCATAGCTGGCGGCCTTGCGCCGCCAGCAGCGGCGAATGTCCCTGGCGACCCGTTGCCGGCTGAGCAAGCGGGAAAAGGCGGTGGTTTCCTGCTTCCAACGGGTCAGCGCTTCATTCAACGCAGTGAGCTGCGTTTGCAGGGTGCGCACATGATCCCACAGCCCGATACCCTGCTCGAGCTGGGCATTGAGGTAGGCCTCCCTCTGCTCCACGGTCAGCGTCGGGTAGACCTCATGCAACCCCCTCAATAGCGCCTGGTGACTGCTTTCTCCACGGCCGCTCAACGGGTAGCCCAGGCGACCGTCACCCAGGCGTACCGGTGGGCGCAGGCCTATACCCGCCGGTGCCAGGCCGATCGCCCGGGCGGCCTGTTCGCGCTGCCCGGCAGCCTGGCTGGCCAAGCGCTCGGCCAGGTGGTCGGCGGCAGCAGGCCCGAGCCGGGCCTGCTGCGCAGGTGTGAGCCAGTGCCCAAGGGCTTGCACGAGGCTGTCGCTCGGCGTCGACGCCGGCAACCGCTCACCGTCACCGTCCAGGCAGGTATACCCCTGGCCACCGCGCACGATCAGCCGGGGGTGCCCGACCTGCTCATTCCCCGCCCGTGCCGCCAGCGTACCCTGCGCACTACCCTCGCGAATCTCAAGGCCCGTGCCTTCGGGCCAGGGCGCCAGCTCATCGAGCATGGCCAAAGCCAGGCGTTCGCTGTCTTCAGCAACCGGGCCCGCCTCACGCAAACCGGCACAGGCGCGGTTCAGCCGGCCGTCACGCAGCAACCAGCGCGCCCGCTCGGCCAACGCCAACGGCACCCGCTGCTGCTCAAGCAAGGTGTCGCGCTGCACATCGCAGGCCTGCTCGACAAGCTCGCGGGCACCGCGCCGGCTCAACCCGGGAAAGTCACGCAGCACAACCTGCGCGGCAGCGTCGGGTAGCGGCCCATCTGCCAGCAACTGCGCGTGCAGGGCCTCATGCCCAAGCGTGGGCTGGCGCTGACGCAGCCGCTGGCGCGCCAGGGCATCTTCCAGCAAGGCCGGAGCCTGTGCCTCTTCGAGCAACAGCCTGCGCAACTGGTCTTGCGAATAGCCTGTGGCCTGCAACAGCGGCGTCGCTTCTTCGTCGCTGACCGTGGACATTGCCCCGCCCAGTGCCCGCAGCAACCGGCCAAGGCCTTGTTGCTCGGCCAGTAGCGGCTGCTTAGCCAGCCTGAACGCAGCCGATGCCCCGACGCGCGGGGTCAGGGCATCGACGAAGGCACGGCGCGGCAGCAACCGGCCAACCCCCTCGCTGGCACCCGCCAGCACCAGCCCGCTGGCAACGATCCCGGCGACATCGAAGGCATGCCCCAGTGCCGCCTCGCGGTCGCCCTGCTGCCACGCCTCATAGCCTTCGTAGATGTCCCCAACCACCTGTGCGGCGGTCACCCCCAGCATCACCACGCCCAGCGCCGGCACGAAAAGCGAAGCCAGGCCGAGCAACGTCAGGCCGGCCTCGGAGTACCCGCGCAAGCGCAGGTCGCGGGCCGCACGGTCTTCATCGCCAGTGGGCACCACCAGCACCCGGGCGTCATCCAGCAATTTGTCGACATGCGCTTTGGCCAGGTGGCCAAACAGCTCGCCTGCGACAGCGACATGCCGACCGTCCAGTTTGACCGGAGTCGCAACCGGCCCCTTTGCCAGCAAGCCCTGAAGGCGCCTGGCGAAGTCAAGGCGGTCACGCTCGCGCAAAAAACGCTGAAAAAACGCCTGGTAGCCCTTGTCAGCCAGGCGACCGGCAAGGGCGGTATAGAGCGACGACCAGGACGGGTGCCAGTTAAAGGGGCTGACCAGGTCGTCGGGTATCCATGTCAGCACCCCTTCGGGCTTGCCCGCGGCCCTGACCTCCACGGCGAGCACACCGACCAGAGGCTTGCCCAGCAAGCGCAGGTCATGGGGCACCAGGGTGGTGGCATCGTTGGTTGCCGGGGCGTTTTCGAACAGCCGGCTCAGGCGCTTGAAGGCTTGCTCACGCAGCGAACCGCGCAGGCTTTCAAGGTGTGCGGCAGCCTCGAAGTTGGCCCGATACGCCTTTGCCAGTTGTTGCTCGACGCCGTCACCGACGCTCAACACAGATGCCAGATAGCGTTGATATTGGCTACCCAGATCCAGCGTGCGGCACAGCTCGATGAAGCCTGCCGGGCTCAAGGCAAGGCGAGTGCCCTTTTCGTCGTACAGTGCGCTCGGTGGCGAGAACGCCTCGCCAGGCATGAAGTTGTGCATCGCCGCAACCAGCAGGTGCTGGTCCGTCACGAAGGGCTCGTAGCGCCGTACCGGCCCGCCCGGATAGACTGGCGGATAGGGCAACAACCTGACCTTGCGCAAGCGGCTGCGGCGCACGTCCAGCTTGCGCTGGGTGGCACCGCGCAAGGCTTCTGCCAGCAGCGGCGCGGCAAATTCCTCCGGCGGCGTAACCGCCTGCAGCACCCGGCGGACATTAGCCTGGGCACGCTCCTGAGCGAGCAACGCTGCCTGCAGCGCGGCACGTTGCTGCTCAGTCGCGCTGACCAGCCAGGCGGGCAACTGCCGCGCAATGAAATGGTCGATGGAAGTTTCGGGGAAGGCTGTGGAGGTTGCCATGGCTGGCTCCTGTCTGAATGGCGGGAGCGACAGTCAAGCGGGCCGTGGCCATGGCCAGGTGGTAGTTACTGCTGCTTGATCCAGCCAGCGCACTAGGGCGAACCCGGCAAAGGTCATCAACAGCGAGCCAAGTACATGGGCCAGCACCGTGGCCACTGAATTGCAGGCATAAAAAAAGGTTCTTCACGGATTGCCGGGAAAGTCATTCTTGATCTTCATGAAAAAGAACTCGCTGTCCCGGTAGCCGTAAGCCATCCGCTTGATCACCTTGATCCGGTTGTTGATACCTTCCAACTGACCCGTGTGCATCGGCCACCGCACCCTACTCAGGATGCCGCGCCAGTATCCCTTCAGGCGTTTAGCGAACTGCTTCAATGCCGGTATCGCGCTTTCATCAGCTAGGCGTAGCCACTGCTTCCAGGCTGATCGCCAGCCCCAGGCGGTGGTGGGTGACCACAGGGCTTTGAGCTCTGCCTTCATCAGATAAACCGTCATCAGCGATTGGTTAGCTGCTAGCAGATCCTGCAGATGTACCTGCTGATCTTCTCGCTTGAGATTTTCTGGATTACGCAGCAGGAGCCACCGCGCTTGCTTGATCACCTTGCGGGCGGGTTTGTCATGGCGCAAGCGGTTGGCCTCATCGACCCGCACCCGGTCAATTACCTCTCGCCCATACTTAGCGACCACATGAAACAGGTCATAGACCACGCGTGCCTGCGGGCAATGTTGGCGTACCTCCAGGTCAAATGCGGTGTTCATGTCCATTGCCACTGCTTCGATCCGTGCACAGCCCTCCGGCCCCAGCTCTTCAAAAAAGGGTCTGACAGCAGCTCGGCTACGCCCCTCGCCAATCCACAGCACCCGGCGGGTATCAGCATCCAGAACCACGCTGGCATAGCGATGCCCTTTGAACAGAGCGAACTCATCCATCACCAAGCGCCTGGGCTGGGCCTTCGGTAGATTTTCCAGTGCGTGTTGTAGCGCCCGTCGCTCCAGTAAGCGCACGCTGTCCCAATGCAAACCAAACAGCTCGGCGACGTGCAGGGTGGGCAGTCTTTGGCAAGACTGGATCACCGCCTCGGCCAAGCGCTTGGTCATCCGCGAATAGCGGTCAAGCCAACGGACTGACTCCATTCGCTTGCCGCATGCCCTGCACCCGACGCGCCGCAGTTCAACATTCAACCGCACTGCACGGCCAAGAATGGGTAGGTCACGGATTGAGCGCTGGCAGTATTCGTGGATGGTGGTGCTGGGCTGATGACAGCCGCTGCAAGTGGGGAATCGGGTGGGCTGCGGAATCAGGTCGATCAGCAGGTCATCGCCATCAGGCCTGATCGCAGTGACAGAAAAGCCCTCCCAGAAGGGCAGAAACGTATTAATATCGTGCACAAGAACGCCGGTTTGTAGATGTGTTTGCTCGCACGAACATCATCCATCAAACCGGCGTTCTTGTTTCTGTCTTTCCCGGGATTCCGTGAAGAACCTAAAAAAAGAGGCCTTTCGGCCTCTTTCTTTGATCCTGGCGACGCACCGAGGATCGAATTTGGAGCGGGAAACGAGACTCGCATCGCCTTCCGAGCCATTGAAAATTAAGGCTTATCAGTAATCCCTGAGCTAGGGATAGCCTTGATTCTGGACTCATTTTTTAATGTTCTCAAGCAGCACAATGCCACCATCGAGTCAATGCACCAAGTATCCAGATCGATGAGCCCTTGTACATTGAAATTGACGTGTATCCGCTAGGCTCTGTACGAAAACCTTTGAAATTCCGGCAACATCCCGGCGCTTCTGATTTTCCGTAGAGCTCAGGCCTTTTCAGCGCGTAGCTCTCGTGCCCAAGCAGCGACACGAAATCTCCGACTCCGACTGGGAACTGGTCGCGGACCTCCTCTAACGCACTACGCCGCACGGGACGCCCACATGCCGATGACCGGTTGATGCTTAACTGCATGGTCTGGGTGCTATGCTCGGGCGCGACCTCGCGAGACATGCTTGAGCGATATGGCCCTCGGCCCACCATTTACCAACGATTTCGGGATTGTCGAAATCAGCACGCGCTCAACCAGATTCTCTAGGCTTTGTACGAAAAGTAATGTCGCAGACACCGCCGCCAGCAAGCCAGCGTGACCATTGCGGAGTAGCTTTGGGCGAGCTTGCAGTATCGGGTTCCCAAGCGGCGGTGTTCCTTCAGCCACCCAAACAGCCGCTCGATAACGTTTCGCTCTTTGTACTTTGGTCTGTCGAGCAGGCGCGGCAAACCTGGCTTCGGCTTGCGTTTCATGGCTCGGAAAGGAATCACTGGCTGCATGTGATAGCGGTCGCAGTACCGGCGCAAAGCATCTGAGTCGTAGCCTTTGTCGGCCAGCAATTTGCGACATCGCTTGCGCGGCCGGCCTCCTTTGGTTGGGAGGTAAACGCCATCGAGCAAAGGCTGGGCATAGGAAATGTCACTGGCTTGCCCGCCAGAAAGGGTGAAGTGCAATGGCACACCTCGGGCATCACAAACCATATGAATTTTCGTAGTTAGTCCGCCCCGACTTCTACCGAGTGCGTGGTCCGCTGGTTCTTCTGCCCCCCTTTTTTGCCTGCTCCAGATGAGGCCCGGGTTGCTTTCACTGCCGTTGAGTTAATACACCACGTGTCTAGATCAATCAGGCCTTCAGCGTTGAGTTTGACATGTAGGCGTTTGAGCATTTGACCGAAGGTGCCCTGATTTCGCCAGTCTCGAAATCGCTGATAAACCGTCGACCAAGGGCCGAATCGCTCAGGCATATCCCGCCAGGCTGCGCCGGAGCACAGCACCCACAACACGCCGTTGAGCATCAAGCGGTCATCAACTCTTGGACGTCCGGTACGCTGACTTGTAGCAAAGAGGTCAGCGACTATGTCCCAGTGTTCGTCAGAAAGTTCGTATCGCTTGGGCATAGCAGAGTCCTTCGCTTAAAAGGCGAGAACTCTACGGAAAATCAGGGCTCCAGCGGTTTTCACGGAGTTTCAAAGGTTTTCGTACAAAACCTAAGACGCGTTTTCGAGGCTTGGCCAAGAACACGGCGCAACTGACCACGCTGTTTGCTCTGTCGAATCTGTGGATGGTGCGCCGGCAATTATTGACTGCTGCGGGAGAGGTACACCCGTGAGGGCGGATAACCAAGGCTTTGCCTTGGTTATCCGATAATCAGCCGCTGAAAATCGGGCTTTTCGGCATCCCTAAGCCGCCCATTTCCGGCTGAAAAGCAACTTGATCGGAGAATCCTTAGGTCAGCACCACTTTTTGAATACCCCGTCACATTTTCTGGCGATATATCCAGAACAACATGGCTGCCTTGGGAAAGTGTCAGTATTCCGTTTTCGGGAATAGAAATAGGGGCGACAGAAGTAACACCTTCAGCAATGGGGGAAATTTGGGCCTGGATCGACATAACTGACAATCCTTTTGTCCACCGCACCACCGACCGATAGCACGCGTGTCTTCAGGAGCAGCACTCAATCAATAAAACGCACTAACACTTTATTCTTATATACCGAAGTATATTAATCGAACTTCTGAAAAATTCCAGTCGTGCCCTATATTACTTTTCCGCAAAGGCTTATATGCGAGCTATATCAATCATTCGGTCGGCATTCGCGAGACCGCTATGCCATCGGGGGTGATAACCGGCGGGGTTGAAAAGTTTTCTGCTGAGGCGGCTATAGTGGGCAGTCTTGTCACAATTTCGCCTGGCGAAATCAATCACGGCCTGCCCGGCCACAACAATAGCTGGATGTACCGGAGGCTTTACCTTGATCCGGCCAGGGTGAACCGAGCAGTGTTCCGGGACCGTGTGGCCAGCGACCACATCCATCTTTTCAAGTAGCGCTCAGCGCGAATCAGTCCTGCTGGAGCTGGTGTGCCAAGTGTTTGAAGTCAGCGGAGCTTCCCGCATTGTCAATCCTGCCATCAGAGCAGCAGGCGGTAACTCGCATAAAATACAAGCTGGAAGATGATTTCGACCAGCACATTCCCTTGGAGACCTTGGCCACGTTAGTCAACCTCGAGCCGCTATACCTCATTCGCGTCTTCAAGAAGCACTGTGGTGTTACACCCCACAGCTATCAGATTCAAAGACGCATCGCGCATGTGCAAAAGCTACTACGTACCGGAGCTAGCCTGACCGAGGCGGCCTGCGCAAGTGGCTTCTTCGATCAGAGCCACATGGCACGGGCCCTCAAGAGGTTGTCGGCATGACTCCTGGAATCCTTCGCAATAGCGGAGGCTTTCAAGCATTCACCTGACTAGATCCTTAAACAGCTCACTGCTTCCACTCAGGATCGAGGCATGGTCAAATTTGTGAGATCACGTTGAGCGCTTCTCAACTGTTTCAAAGCCTCCCTCCATTCCATGGTTGACACGACGATGCTAGCGATGTCAAAAAGCATCATTACTAACTGCTGAAAATCGGCTACCCGATTCTAAGTGGTCTTCCAGTGAGGCGAAACTATGCAAGTAAATGCAATTAAACCAAACCTGTACCGTGGACAACCTCTTCCACTTCACGCTCTCTCTCCAAGCGCATTTGAAAACTTCACATACCAAGCCTTGTCTTTTCTAGGAGCAAAGCACGGCTTCAAAATGAAAAGCGGTCCACTTCAATCAACTGACCAAGGCTATGATTGCACGGCCGCATCAACCACAGACAAACATATAATTTGCATCCAGTGCAAAAGATACAACACAGCACTTAGCCTAAAAACAGTCGCTGAAGAAGTACTAAAAGTAGCCCTAGACAATAAATTAAACAACTCAAATTGCAAGCAGCACTACATAATCACATCCGGCGAGGTCACTGGGAACTTACGGCAAGCTGAACGGCAAGATAGCTTAACAGACCTGAAAAATGAGTGCACAAAAATAATAAACAGCGGAAAGATTCAATCTAAATTAATTTCAAGGATGAAGAGCCAAAACCTTGATCCAACTCAGGTAATATCTGAGTACCTAGACGCCTTAGAAAACCTCACAATCTGGTCAGGCACGG
The DNA here is from genome assembly GCF_019139835.1 of Pseudomonas xanthosomatis. Classification (NCBI taxonomy): domain Bacteria; kingdom Pseudomonadati; phylum Pseudomonadota; class Gammaproteobacteria; order Pseudomonadales; family Pseudomonadaceae; genus Pseudomonas; species Pseudomonas xanthosomatis. Next base: position 4,466,834 of record NZ_CP077075.1, read on the forward strand.
ATCTCCAGAACGAGCTCACAACTATCTGGAGTAAGTTATCAGACGTCCTAGAGCAAAATTTCTCTATTGAAAAAGTCCTGTTGGATCGCCCTACGCCAGACTTTGACGTCAGAGCTTATCTTGATAAAATATCGCACAGCGCAATAAAGCTCACACCATTAAACTACTTCCCTACCACACTGCCATCAAACCTAGTTAGCGACAATAATGTTTCAGACCCAGGCACTATAGTAATTCCAATAGATGATCTTATCGAAATCTTAAAAACTGGAAAGAACGTCGTACTTTCCTCACGAGGAGGAAGCGGCAAGTCCTCAACTTTAGTCATGACCGAACATAAACTTGCTCAACCGGTATCAGACATACGATGGGTGCCAGTTAAGCTAAGCCTAAGAAGCTATTCTAGAAACATGCTAAATCAGATGATCGAGAATGCCCTTGGTATAAATTATGGCTCCTGGAGAAGTCTCCCATTTAAATTTATATTCCTTCTCGATGGATTAGATGAAATGCTTGAGCACGACACACAAGCATTGTTCGACGACATAGACATGACTATGAATGAGTATAGCTACGTAATAACAGTAAGAGATCGAGGGATAAGCATAGAGACCAAGTCCAATTCAATTAATCTCTGTCTAGCCATACAACCTCTCTCTTACAGAAGTGCGTTCAGCATAGCCAGCTCATTATTCCAACCACCTGAGCTAGACGAATTTTACGACCAATATAGAAAGAGACTAAACTCTGTAGACTTTGATTTCTTCTCTCTTCCCTTTGTTCTTTCGAGATCAATAGACTACTACAAAAAAAACAAAATACTCCCAACCAGTACCGAGGATATTCTTGAAGACTGGATATCTAGCAAGCTTAAAAACGACCAATCTCGCGTAACAAATACCTCCCTCAAACTAAACAAGCTTCCAATTCACAAAGTAACTGACACCTTATCAACCGTTCTTTACAAAGCCAAATTTGGGAGCGGGGTATCGTCTATCCCGGAAGACATTTACATAGATTTAATGGTGGCCTGTCACGACGAGTTAATAGCTTCAGATCCTTATCTTGCAAAAGCCTTGGAATTCGATGAGTTCTTGAAGCTTATAACTGAATATGAAGTCCTATATAAGTACTCGGACGGACATTACTCGACACCCCACCTTATTATCTCTGACTACTTAGCATCCAAAACGCTAGCCAAAAAATGGCGCGAACACCAGGCTTACAGCTTTAACAACTCCCATCACGACATCTGGTTATTCAGTAGCAACTTCATTGAAGCCACGGATAGAAGTGAATATCTAGCCACAGTTGAAAAATTCGACATTTCACTGATGGCAAAGATTGCGCGAAAGTTCAAAGGCGATTTCCTCAGCTATGCCGAGGAAAAAATATTGGAATTAGAAACAAGCGAAAAGGTAATGACCAGAAGTCAGGCAATCTATGCACTAGGAATATTGGGCACTGACGACAGCCTGCGAAGACTCAAGTCAAAGCAAGGACTTAAAGACATCCAACAATATTATCAGCGTAGAAGAGCATTAGCACTAAACGGAGATGATGAGACACTTCTCAATATACTACATGATAACGAACCCCGCGCTCAAATGCCAGCAAGAATCTCTGGAGGTGAGTATGACCTATGGTTCAGATGCCCTCCAGCTAAAATAACCCACATAGCAAGAAATCGCATAAACACATGGATAGGTGATAGGCAGCCTGGGTTATGCATAAACTTACGGACATTGGAGCTATTTGGTGATAGCACTGACTGCGACAACCTTTTATATATATTAAATAATACAGAGTTCAGCAAAGAGTTTTTTGACGCTAGCCGGGCTCTGCTAGAAATCGACAGAGATTTAGCTTGCAAAACGCTGATCACCTTGAGCAACGAGGATACTGTAGTCGCCTACTGGTCTAAGCAAGTACTTGACGCAATAGGGATTCGATTTAACATTGACAACGACTTTGAATTCTTTATTCAGTTAGGCCAACAAGGAAATGAGCAGTTAGCTAGCGAGCACACAGCTGACGTGGCTAGAAAAATAGTAGACCTATTAAAGAATGCTGACCTTGATAGCAAAAAGGTTGATGCCTTGATAGCAACGTACAGAAACCTAACACTGACAAAAGATTACTACTACTACAACCTCATATGGCAACTCGGATTACGCGGAGAGCCGGGCTGCTTAATACCGCTAGTAAAATTAGCTTATTCCAGAAAAACACCAGACGAAATACACAATGCAATATGGTACCTTTCTAAATCCTCAGAGGCAGAGATAGACCCGGAGCTTGAACTAGAAATTGACGAGTATTTCAAGTCAATGAATGAGCACCACCTCGGCACCTACTACAACTATCTGATATATTATAAAAACACCAAACCTAGGGCTTACACACTAGATCTTACACGCAAAAAGATTTCCACTCTACTCAGCAATTTAAATCCCGAGACCTTAACTTCTGACAGCTATACCGTTAATGGCGTATTCAGCTATGACCTAGTGTTTGATTTATTATCGACCTTCTCAGGTGACGCATGCATAAGTGCCGAAGATTCGTTAAAGCTTCTACTTATTAACACGGATTTCTCAAACCAAAAAACTAAAAATATAAAACACGGAACACTGGCTGGCATAGACAAATCAACAATACAGGATTACATAGATTTAATCGTGGACAACGGTGCAAGATTACGAATCACAAGCTATATACTTGAGAACAATCTCGCCAAAGACCCGATAGCTTTAGCCGAGCAACACCTTTCTACATTTTTCTCACACCATGCATTCTACCCAGCTGTAGCAGCTCTTTGCGCCACGCATTGGAATGACAAATTAGCGAAGATATTTCTTAACGAATTTTGCACATTCGATTGGAATCCCTACACCGTGCAAATATTTGATCGTTACACTGACTTATACCTTGAACTACTCACAAGAGAGCAACTGGAGGATTTTGAAGGCTCTCGGACTACGCCAGTAAACGAACACATTGAGAGAACATACAAAATATTCATTGAAACTCACAAGCTAACCATGCGGTAGCTATAGGAATTTCAGCAGGTTGCAGAAATCCAACTCTGGCACCGTATTTTGCGCGATAACTCCCTGCGGCTGCGACCCAACCAATACCGTCGCAGCCTAGGGTCACCGTCTTGCATCAGGAGAACCGTACAAAAATGGCGGCGAATCGACTCACAGTACTTGCTCAGCTTTAAAAACCAGTATCAATGAGATTTTGACTGCACTTTGCCGTCTACAAGAGTTACCGTCATGTAAACATAAATTTCTGTACCCCATGTATAAACCTGCACGCGGCCATTACTTGCAGCCTCCTTCCCAGGTATTTTTACGATGTCTAGAACCTCTTGATATGTCATTCCTGGCTGTATAGCTTGGTATTGCTGGTCACTGATGTTAGGTCGCTGCGCTCGAATCATTTCGGCACTAGGAAATCCAGTGTGTGACTGATAGTTGACGGTATTTCCGTTTCCAGAAATCGCTGGACTGTTTGCTCCAGTAGTAGTTTGCGAGACTGCAGCGTCCGGCATCATCAATGCAGCCACTGATGCCGATGCACCTAAAATCCCCGCATATACACTTATCTTTTTGACATTCACCATATAAACCTCTAAAAACTAAAAAAGTAAGCGACAATGCCACACTTAGTGTTTTTGGCAACCAATCTATTAGGGTATTACAATTTCAAGCGCGCAACCATTCACCCGGATCATCTGGTAATCCGAGAGCTGAGGTGTCCAGCAGCTCTAGTGTTCTCGGATGTAGCACTGAGCTAGTTGCATTGTTAGTCAAATCATCGATTGCATGAGTGATGCTTCGATAACTCCCTAAACTCTCATTGTCGAAAACAGGATGAAAACGTCCGTCAGTTGATTGTGCAATGTAGAAAACTCCAACCCGCGTCGGATATTTCAAGATAGCTCGCATCAGTTACTCCCAGCATCAAGTCCATGAAGGCATCAAGAAATGAATGGTAGCCAAACGCCACTATAAGAACTCCCGCTTATCAATCACATTTTTCCAAAAAATTCTGCTAGCCGAATGTCGCGAACATTGACTCCAGCATAGCTCATATTTACCTGTAAGCCGTCGCACCTACATTCATCACAGCCGCCGCGTATGATCATGAGTACCGAACTATGCCATCCACTGCTCAGCTCATTTGAATGCTACCTACGCCAGAGGCGTCCTAAACTTATAGTTTGCTCAGTGTTAATAAACAAATGAGACAATTGAATTTCTTAAACTTTCAGAACCAAAATAACCATGACTCTCTGCGGCGTCGTCGGGGCCCAGAGCGGTCTCTCGCCCAGGGCAGAAATCGACCCAAAAGCTGCCGTTGTCGGAGGAAGATCACGACCAAGAGCGGTCATTTTCAGCCAGATTCTTTCCCGTCAAGAAAACTGGTCGTACCGGAATGCACATCCAGCAAGTACTTCAGTGGGTTGATAATCTCCGCTCCAGCCTCGACTGCGACCGCACTCAGAGATCAGATGTAGGTTCTTTCTGGCCCGCGACGACACCACATACATGAGCTTTTTCGCCGTCTCGGCTTGGTTCGGATCACTGAAGTGGGGAACCATCCCTTCTAGCAGGCCATAGGCGATCACTGCGTCATACTCGGCACCCTTGACCCCGTGGATCGTCGATACAGTGACACCAGTGCGGTTCGCAAAGACCTTCCTAAACATCGCCAATTCAGCAATCGCCTCAGCGCCTTCCTTGATGAGTTTATCGATGCGCTTCTGCGAGCATTCGAAGAAAGCGTCGTGATGCTCTTGGAGTGCTGCACAGCTGCGGCGATCGATCTCGAAAGTGGAACATAGCTGGTCGAAGAACACCCGGAGGTAGACCAGGCCATCGGTCTCAGTGATGGTGATGGCGTTGCAGGCGCGCAGCAGTGTCTTGCGGTCCAAACCTGGAACCTCGACGCCCGCATCGTTGAGGCCGGCGATTACCTCTCCCGCCCATCGCATTCGGCGTACATACAGCTGTGGGGACGCCTCCGTCAGAATGATCCGGGCGAGCTTGTACCAGAAATTGTCAACGTCGCGCGCGAAGGGCACCATGCCCGGGCCATCGAACGAATAGGTCGGAAGCGCTGCGACCAGCCGGCGCGTCATGCTTGCGAGATGGACCCACCAAGGCGCAACGATGCAGACCTCATGCTGAGCGATTCCGAGCGTTTCGACGTTGAATTTGATGAGCCTTACAAGCTCTTCCTCCAGCGCGTCGCGGTGTGTCTGGTGATCGAACGACACAACGCTCGCGTAGTCCTTGTCTTTTCCCACCGCCTCGACCTTCGAAGGCAAGACGTTGTAGTTGCCGAAATAGCTCACAATACGCGATGACGACCGGTAATTGTCTGATAGCTCCATTTCCTCAAAGGCGATGCCGCACTGCGTCCCAAATTCCGCTGCCGTGATCGCATAGCCGCCAAGCGAGCCATAGATTGCCTGATTAGGGTCGCCTACAACAAAGGCGGAGACACCGCCTTTAGACGCTTTCAGGATCGATGCGAGGATCGCATATTGAATTTCCCGCGTATCCTGAAACTCATCGAGGAGCACGCATTCGAAGATCGAGCCGAGCAGCACGCTGATCGAGGGATTCTTCTCGATGAGTTGATAGGCGTAGAAAAGGATCAGCTCAAAATCGACCTGCCGCTCGGCATCAAGCGCCTTCCAATATGCCTGCAAAACTCCCTCAATTGCTTGATGCTTGTCGGTCTTGTTGCATGTCAGGACATAGCCGTTCGGCGTGAAATAATATGCGCAGTCGAAACTGCTGAGCTTAGTGCCCTGCACCGCGCTGCAGAACTCCTCCAGCATTAGTTCGGTGTCATGGGCATTGATCACACGGAAACCGTGCTTGAGCGCCGAGTGATAGATTCCGTAGGGTTTTAAGATCCATTCGAGACAGAAGGAGTGGATCGTGCCAATCCAAAGCTGGCTCGTATCGACGCCAAGCTGCTCGATCCGTTCGTGAATCTCATCCGCAGCCCGGTGCGTGTAGGTGATCGCGACGACGCGTTTTTTGTCCGACTTAAGCTCCGACAACAGGCGGGCGATCTTGTAGGTGAGGGTTCTCGTTTTACCGCTCCCTGGGCAGGCAACGAGGAAGACGCTGCCTGGATGCTCGATGGCTGCGACTTGAGCGTCGTTCAGGTCTTTCCTGTCCCAGACAAACATCTAGAAGCCCGCCAGGATCGTGTTGATGCCGTCGGACGGAAAGGCCTGTAGCATTTCGGCGCGGACCCCAGCGAAGTCGATCTCACCGCTAGAGTAGCGTCTGATTTGCGCGCGCATCGCGTCGATTTCCGCTGCCGCGTATAGTTGTGACTCCGCAAGGACCGAGACCCGATAATCCAGCACTCGCGCCCATGTCTGAATGGATACCGGGAGATGTGCTTGGAAGATAGCGTCGAGGATGTAATCCGGAATAACAGTTTCTGGCGTTATCATTCGCCCAAGGATGATGGCGAACCACCCCTTTCCTGCGTAACGTGCCATCGTCAACACGCGCGTCCCGAAACGTGTGATGTCGCCCGATTCCAGCTCCATTTTCGATGTCGCTATGGTGCCGCCATCCTTATAGACGTCGCCCAGCACCGAAACGACAGTGCCGACATTGCCGGCGGAGACGAAATCAACCTCGAAAGTGTGGTCGGCGAAGTGCGCCGTCAGCCAAGGATTCCCGTCACACAACTCCTTGAGTGCTGCCTGGCGCTGGAGTCCAGCGATCTGTGCCCCCAGTGCCTTCTTCTTTGCTGCCGCCTTGTCGTCACTGTCGAGTATGTCCTTGGTCGTATCGATAAACGCCCGGTCAAGGTCGGTGATGATCGCGCAGCGCTTGCGGATGCGCTCGTTATGGAAAAGTACCGCAACATTCTCGAAGCCTGTGCTGCGGATGTTGATCAAGCTGATCCCCAGCTCGTCCAAGCTGAGCCCGAACACTTTTTTAACGAGGATCGGGATGAGGATCTCTTCGGCGTCGCCCTCGACCAAGACCACGCTCTTGGCGAAGAGCAGATTGCTGCGGACCGCATCGAGGTAGCGCTGGATATTGCCAATCTGGCCCGCGTCAAGTCCCGCAGATGGCTGAAACACCTCGCACCGTCCGTGGTGTCGGCCGAGGATGTTGATGTTGAGGACGTTGTTCACTTCGGATATGTGGGTCGAATGGGTCGAATAAATGATCTGGGTGTCGTCAAAGCTCAGCCGGTCGAACAGCGTTTTCTGGATATGGGTGTGGATGTGCGCTTCCGGCTCCTCGATCACGAGGAAATTGGCGAAGGACTCTTTCTGTTTCTGATATTTGAACTCGAGCAGCTTCAACGTCAGGTAGATGAGGTTTGCACCGCCCAGGCTCAGCTCGTGAATCGCGCCCTCATATTCTTCCTCGCTCTCGCCCACAAACAGCTTGAGAGACTGGAACAGGCGGTCGGCCTCGTCGGACAGATCCGAGCGGATCGAAAGTGATCGCGGGGAGTAGGTCTCGCCTGCCGCATCGGTGATGGTGTCGCGGATATCGCTGCGGATGGCTCCTACATCTGGTAGGCCCTCAATTGCATCATTGAGCCCTTTGACGAGCGCGGTGATTGGTTCGAAGCTCTGCGGATCGATCTCACCGCTTCGACTCTTGAGCAGAGTTAGGAGGGGGTTAGTGCGGTTGTTCTGGAAGTCGGAGACCACATCGCGCAGTGCTTGCACGAAGGTGAAGCAGACTTCGCGCGAGATCGAGAGCATGCCCGGGATGACGCCCCCGATAGCCGGGTTCGTCAGTTCTTGGGGAAATATTACCGCGTCGAAGTCGCCAGCCAGTTGTTTATAGGTTTCGGGATCGAGGAAGTTTGCGGTGCTCTTGCCGGTACAGATCGTTTCATAATCCAAAATTGTGATCTTCGAACGTGCCTCAGCAAGTCCTACCATATCACCGGCGGCAAGGTCGGCCAGGGTCCGTCGGACTGCCGCCTTGGGGCGGAAAATAAGGTTGTAGGTCGCCTTGCCGATCGCAGCGTTGGCGATGTTACCGGTCCCATGGAGAAATAGGGACTGAATCGCCTCGTCTTGGGATACCTCATCGAACTCGAGGCTAATGACTATCCAGTGACCGCGCCAGTCGCCAAGGCCCCGGTGGAAGTCCTTCTCATCGAGCCTATATGCCGCGCGCAGCAGCGTGTCGTCGAGCAAAAGACGCAACGCCCGGAACAGGTTTGTCTTGCCTGATCCGTTCTCGCCGATGATCGTGTTAACGCCTTTGTTGAAAACTACATTCGCGCATTCAAAATTCCGGTAGTTGACGAGTTGTAACCTTGAAATATGCACGAATAACGTCCCCTGTTTATCCATAGCTCGTTATTTTAGCCTGCCCAATCGAGCTGGAGCATTCTACGCTCCCGTGAATTGGTGGTGGAGATGCGGCTCAATCGCTCAGCATAGCATCGGCCAAATCCTGCATTGTGGGCGAACACAAGCGTCACCAGCCCCGCAAATGCTGCACTCCCTGCGATGTCGAACGGGAGTAATTGGGGCAGGACACGATACTGATGCTGACGGGGAAGCCCAAAACTGACTCTCCTGCCAGCGAGCGGCTGCTATTGGCCGGTAGCGGCCCTTAGCGAAGAGCTGCAATGGGTCCAGGCCGTGTGAAAACGCAAATAAGTACGTCGAGTAGCGAAAGAAGCTGGGTCAGCCTGTAAATTCAGCAGATGTAAGTGCAGGTCTAACTCAGTCGGGCGCCAGGCGCTGCCTGTGCTATCTGGGCCGCGGCAGCGACCCAGATAGCCGTATACGGACGCATAAACGCTTGGACTCATGTCCTGATCGCTTCAATCAGCCCAGCGATGCCAAAGATGCTCATCATTCGTTTGAGATTGTAAGCAAGTACGTGAAGGCTCATCTCGGTGCTTACCCTCGGCAGGGTTTTGGTCAGGAAGTGGGTGCTTCCCATCAAGTATTTGAGCGTTCCGAAGGGATGCTCCACCGTCTGCCGGCGAACCTTCATCTTTCCGAGGTCATGCTCCAATCGGATCTGCACCGCTTCGACTACCGTTTCATGCTCCCAGCGCTTCAACCGGCTTTCCTTACCCGTCGTACACTGCTTCTGCAAGGAGCAACTTTGGCAGCCAGAGAACCAGCAGGAGTGCAGCAACATGCCGTCTTCCACCGAAGAATGCCTGCGAGTCAGTAGTTGATCCGCAGGGCATCGGTATTCATCCGATGCAGCGATGTAGATGAAGTCCTGCTTGCCGAATCGGCCTTCCGCTTTGCTGCTTGATGTCAGTGGTTTCGGGACAAAAGTGGTGATCCCGGCCTGCTCGCAAGCAAGGATCTCCGGACCTTTGTAATAGCCTCGGTCGGCGACCACTGTCAGCGACTCAGCGCCGATCTCTTCGCGTGCCTGGTTCGCCATATTGCTCAACTGTGTTCGGTCATTACCAACATTGGTGACTTCATGAGCAATGATCAGATGGTGTTTGTCATCGACTGCTGTTTGTACGTTGTAGCCAACCGTGCCAGTACCTCGGCCACTCGTGGCCATTGAGCGTGCATCAGGATCGGTAAGAGAGATTTGCTGATCTGGGCTGGCATGAAGCTGCGCTTCAATGTCCTTGAGCCTCGTCATCTGCTGTTTCAGCTTTTCTATTTTTTCGCTCAGCCGTTCTGCCTTGGCCTCGGCGACCTCGGGCGCTGCCCGATCCGCCGAATCCATCGCCGCAAGATAGCGGTCAATGCTCTGCTCGATCTGCTGCATGCGCGCCTTGATCTTGCCCTGGGTAAAGTTGCGGTCGCGGTTATTTACGGCTTTGAATTTGCTGCCGTCGATGGCAATGATCGACTGGGAGAAAAGATTGAGGTTGCGGCACAGCACTACGAATTGCCGGCACACGCTGCGAATGGCTTTGCCGTTGTCCCGGCGAAAGTCGGCAATCGTTTTGAAGTCGGGAGCCAACCGGCCCGTTAGCCACATCAACTCGACATTGCGCTCTGCCTCGCGCTCAAGCCGGCGGCTGGACTGAATCCGGTTGAGGTAGCCATAGATGTAGATTTTCAGCAGGACTGCTGGATGGTAGGCCGGACGACCCGTTGCAGCCGGATCGACACCCTCGAAGCCGAGTGCTCCGAGGTCGAGTTCATCGACGAAAACGTCGACCACCCGAACTGGATTTTCTTCGGTGATGTAATCGTCCAGGCACTCCGGCAGCAACGTGACTTGCGTCCGAGATTCACCTTTAATGAATCGCTTCATGATCGTCCCCGCCACGATCTCGACGATCAGAAGGTTAGACAATCACGTGCGTTTTCACACAGCCTGGGTCGATTGCAGCCGTTCACGACAGACCGCTATCGACCCATAGTGGATCAGCGTTGACCACCGCAACCTCAACTGCCGCCGTATCTGATCAGCCCAAGCACTACAGCGGTGGAAGACAGAACACCGAAAACATTCACGCACTAGTCCGCGCAGGTCAGGAGCTGTAACGTATCGTCAAAGTTAGCGACGGTGACAACATCGCACGGAGCATTTCCGCGCAATTTGCCGTGCGGCTCACTCAGCATGCGGTAGGCATCCCAATCACCCAACCCCGGCAATGATTCAAATAGTGCTAGCACCAATTTGTGCTTCAAAGGATCCAGCTGCCAGTCAGGAATCCTCTGCCCCCGGTTGCCCAAGCTGAGCGAAAGCATCCTTCGCGCCTTGATGTCTCGGTTGATTTGATCGCGGGACTTGCCCGCCAGCCTGGCGAATACAGGAAGCGGAAGGTTGGTTGGCGCTTCATAGATGGCAAGCATCTGCGCACGTTCTTTTTGGATATCGGATACTTCATCGCTTCGCGCCTGAGCGCGGCACTCAGCCATCGGCTGCCAGCTTGCTCGCCTACCCTTCCGCCCCGCTCGAGATTCGGGCTGAGCAAGGATAGAGTGCATCGGGGCAACGACTCGCAAAGCATCCAGTGGCATTGGCTGGGAGGCTGTCCCCTCCAACCTTATCGTCAACGGTGCACCAGCTGCTTGAGTATGTCCTTGCGCCCAGAGGTCCAACCGATTCGCCCAATCCTGCATCATGGCCCGGCGCTGCTCAACATACTCAGCATGGTTATACGAGGCGCTGACCTTATCGGGGTCGGCATGCGAAAGCTGCGCATCAATCCAGACTTTCGGATAGCCGATCTCATTGAGAGCAGTCGAGATGGTGGCACGCATGCCGTGCCCGGTGAGCCGATCAGCGAACCCCATGCGCCGCAGCGCACTGTTCAACGTGTTCTCGCTGATCCGTTTACTCAAGTCACTCCGATGGGCAAGCAAATGCCGCTGGGCAGGCACCACACGATCGAGCAGCAGCCTCACCACCTCCACCGCTTGGACTGATAGCGGCACGATGTAGGGTGGCACCTTGGAGGCCTGACTGCGGCTTTTACGCATCTTGAGCTGCAGCTGCTTTACCACCTCAGGCGGAATGACCCAGAGCCGGCGTTCCAGATCGAATTGGTCCGGCGTAGCCAAACGCAGTTCCCCGGTACGCACTCCGGTAAGCAACAAAAGCCAGATTCCAAATAGGGTCTGCTGCCCACCCTGATAGCCGCGCAGCCTGCTCAGAAGCTGTGGCAACTCGTCCATGCGCAGGAAAGGATTGTGCTCTACGGGTGGTTTGGGCATCGCCACTACGTCCAGGTCAGCCGCAGGATTGTTCTCGAGCCCAGCCACGCGCACCAGCGCGTAGCGAAATAGCTGATTGAGCCAGGTGCGGCACTTTTCCGCCGTGGTGAACGCGCCGCGAGTCTCAATGCGATCCAGCACCGCCATAAGCACATGACGATTGATGTCATAGATTGAGCGGTCGCCGATTTGCGGCAAAATGTCTTTGGCAAAAATTCGCAGGATTTGCGACAGCGTACTTTGCCGGCCTTCCTTGAGGCTCAGGCGGCGAAAGGCGATCCACTGGTTGAACACGACCTCGAAGGCATGATCACTGGAGATGCGAACCGCCAGGCGCTGCTGCTTACGCTGTTCGCTGGGATTGGTACCCTGAGCAATCAATGCCCGGGCTTCATCACGCTTCGTCCGCGCATCACGCAGGCCGAGCTGCGGATAACTACCAAACGACATGCGCTTCTGCTTGCCTGCCCAGTAGTAACGGAAATGCCAGATCTTGCCGCCTTGCGCGGTGATGTGAAGAATCAGGCCATCGCTGTCCGCGAGCGTGTAGTCCTTGCCGGTGACCCGGGCGTGCCGGATCGCCATTTCCGAGAGTGCCATGGTGACCTCCTGAACCTGTCAGAGGCCAAATGCTCGTCTCGTGCTCCACCTAGCTCTACCGGAAAAGCGAATTGGGGTATTTCCAATTCTGGCCTTAAATCTGGCCTTAAAATGGCCGGATACTGTCGGTTTTCGGTGGTTTTCGCTGGAACGAAAAAAGGGCCTTTCGGCCCTTTTCTCAACGACTTACAGACTTCCATGGAACTCTGTAGATCTACAACTGGAGCGGGAAACGAGACTCGAACTCGCGACCCCGACCTTGGCAAGGTCGTGCTCTACCAACTGAGCTATTCCCGCGTCGTGATGGAGGCCATTCTAGCGATTTGCCGAATGGCGTCAACCCCTTGATTCAAAAAAACTTTATTTCTGCTCCGAGCCTTCGCGCAGGTGCGGCCAGGCGGCCAGCAGGTAATGCATCATCGACCACAGCGTCAGCCCCGCCGCCACCAACAGCAGGCCGTAGCCCAGTATCACCCAGAAGGTCAGCACCGGCGGGTTGGCCAGCAGGATCACCAGCGCCAGCATCTGCGCAGCGGTTTTCCATTTGCCCAGGTTCGACACCGCCACATGCGCACGGGCGCCCAGTTCGGCCATCCACTCACGCAGCGCCGACACCACGATCTCGCGGCCGATGATCACTGCGGCCGGCAGCGTGAGCCAGAAGTTGGCGTGCACCTGTACCAGCAGCACCAGGGCCACGGCCACCATCAGTTTGTCCGCCACCGGGTCGAGGAAGGCGCCGAAGGGGGTGCTCTGCTGCAGCCGACGGGCCAGGTAGCCGTCCAGCCAGTCGGTGGCGGCGGCGATGGCGAACACCGTGCTGGCGGCCATGTAGCTCCAATGATAGGGCACATAGAACAGCAGGATGAAGATCGGGATGAGCAGGACGCGTAGAACGGTGAGCAGGTTTGGAATATTCATCGGTACGACTGGCTGCGAGTTGAACCCGGCATTCTACTCGCTATGCAGGCTGGCATAAATCGACTCGGCAAGCTTTTTACTGATACCGGGGGCCTTGGCGATCTCATCGATACTGGCGCGGTTGAGCTCCTGCAGGCCGCCGAAATGTTTCAGCAGGTCGCGTCGACGCTTGGGCCCTACCCCGGCCACGTCTTCCAGGCTGGAGGTACGCCGCGCCTTGCCGCGCCGGGCACGGTGGCCAGTGATGGCAAAACGGTGGGCCTCGTCGCGGATCTGCTGGATCAGGTGCAACGCCGGGTTGTCACCCTTGAGGGTGAACTCGTGGGCCACATCGTTCAGGTACAGGGTTTCGAAACCGGCCTTGCGGGTCACGCCCTTGGCCACGCCGAGCAAGGTAAGGTCGCTGAAGCCCAGCTCCTGCATCACCTCGCGGGCCATGTTCAACTGGCCTTTGCCGCCGTCCACCAGCAGCACATCAGGCAGCTTGCCTTCGCCATCCTTGATGCGCCCGTAGCGGCGCTGCAACGCCTGGTGCATGGCGGCGTAGTCATCGCCGGCGGTGACGCCTTCGATATTGAAGCGCCGGTAGTCCGACTTCAGCGCGCCCTCTGGGCCGAACACCACGCAAGAGGCCACGGTGGCCTCGCCGCTGGAGTGGCTGATGTCGTAGCACTCCAGGCGCTGCGGCACTTCGTCCAGTTGCAGCACCTGGGCCAGGGCCTCGAAGCGCGCCGCCATGTGCTGGCGGTTGGCCAGGCGGGCATTGAGCGCTTGTTCAGCATTGGTCACTGCCAACTGCTGCCAGCGCGCACGGGTGCCGCGCACCCGGTGGCTGATGGTGACCTCGCGACCGCGCAGGGTGTGCAGCGCCTCGGTGATGGCCTCGAAGTCCTCGTGCACCACATTGACGATCAGCTCGCCCGGCAGCTCGCGCTCGGCGTTGCCAAGGTAGTACTGCGACAGGAATGCGGCCATCACCTCGGCCACCTCCTCCTCGATACCCACCTGGGGGAAGAAATTCTTGCTGCCCAGAACCCGCCCACCACGCACGCTGATCAGGTGCACGCAGGCGCCGCCCGGGTTGACGAAGGCCGCGACCACATCGACGTCGCCCGAGCCGCCCTCCATGTACTGCTGGTCCTGTACCCGGCGCAGCAGCGCCACCTGGTCACGCAGTTCGGCGGCCTTTTCGAAGTTCAGGGCCATGGCAGCCGCTTCCATTTCGGCGTTGAGCTCGTTGCCCAGTTGCTGGCTACGGCCCTCGAGGAACATTACCGAATGGCGCACGTCCTCGGCGTATTCGGCAGGCTCCACCAGCCCAACGCAGGGGCCCTTGCAACGCTTGATCTGGTACTGCAGGCACGGGCGGGTACGGTTGGCGTAGTAGCTGTCCTCGCACTGGCGCACCGAAAAGGCCTTTTGCAAAAGGCTCAGGCTTTCGCGAATGGCACCGGCGCTGGGGTACGGGCCAAAATAACGGCCCTTGGCCTTCTTGGCGCCGCGATGAATCCCCAAACGTGGGAATTCACCGTCAGACAGGAATACGTAGGGGTAGGACTTATCGTCACGCAGCAGGATGTTGTAAGGCGGCCGCCACTCCTTGATCAGCGTCTGCTCCAGCAGCAGCGCCTCGGTCTCGTTGGCGGTGATGGTGGTTTCGACCTGCGCGATGCGACCCACCAGCGCGGCGGTCTTGGGCGCCAGGCCGGTCTTGCGAAAATAGCTGGCCAGGCGCTTTTTGAGGTTCTTGGCCTTGCCCACGTAAAGCAGGCGCGCCTCGGCATCGAACATCCGGTACACGCCCGGGCGGCCGCTGCAGGTGGCCAGGAAGGCGCTGGCATCAAAGGTGTGTGACATTAGGGTGTGCTTAAAGACTTGCGTCGACCATACCGTGGCGGACAGCCAGCAAGGTCAGTTCGACGTCGCTGGTGACCGAGAGTTTTTCGAAGATCCGATAACGGTAAGTATTGACGGTCTTGGGTGACAGACACAACTTGTCAGAGATGATCTGCACTTTCTGGCAGCCGACGATCATCAGGGCGATCTGGATTTCCCGCTCCGACAGCGAGTCGAACGGCGAGCCTTGGGGCTGGAACGACTTGAGCGCCAGCTGCTGGGCGATCTGCGGGCTGATGTAACGCTGGCCGGCAAAGGCCAGGCGGATAGCCTGGACCATTTCGTCGAGCCCTGCGCCCTTGGTCAGGTAGCCGGCAGCGCCCGCCTGCATCAGGCGGGTGGGGAACGGGTCTTCCTCACACACGGTCACTGCCACCACCTTGATGTCGGGGTGGCTGCGCAGCAGTTTGCGGGTTGCTTCCAGACCGCCGATCCCTGGCATCTTCACGTCCATCAACACCACGTCCGGCTTCAGCTCGCGGGCAAGCTTGAGTGCGGACTCACCCGAGTCTGCCTCGCCCACCACCTGCAGGCCATCGATGTCGGCCAGCATGCGCGTGATGCCGGTACGCACCAGATCGTGATCGTCGACCACCAGGACCCTTATCAAGCATGCACCTCGTCAGTGGGGCGATTGGATCCGCCACCTTAACAAAATTTTTCACCGCCGACCTAGTGGCCTGAACGGTTAATTAGGCCGCCCACAGAGCTGCCGGCGACCCTCTCACTCACTGACGCAAGCCGTTCAGGAAGCCGGCCTGGCGCTCGAAGCGGCGAATGACCAGTGGCTGCTCCTCCCCCACCTCGCCGGCGAGCCGGTTGAGCAGGTGCCAGACAGCCGCCTGGTCGTCTGCCGGCAGGCGGCGAAACGCGCCGAGCAGGCGATCTTCGTCGGTGGTAAGGCTATCGAGGGGGGCCGGGGTCGGGGTGCCGGTCAGCACGTAGAGGGCGTCGACGCCTCGGGCGGCGACGGCGGCCAGGTAGTCCATGCGTGGCGTACGCTCGCCGCTTTCGTATTTGCCCTGGGCGTTGGGCTCGACGCCGCCGACATCGCCGAACACCCGCTGGGTAAGCCCCAGGCGCTCGCGCTCTTCTCTCAACCGTGGGCCGAATCCGCTCATCTTTTGCCTCCTTTGCATGGATGGATAACGAGTGCATCCCGCACCCGAGTGAATGCCTGCGCATTCGCCTGGGCACTATGCCAATTGGATCCAATCTATGCAAGCCATCATTGCGCCATGGCGGGGGAATTTGTGTTCGGGCTCGGGGCTCTATGGTGATAGCTTTTGTAGCGGTATGTGCATTCATTGACGATGGCGGGTTTTCGTCACTACAAATAATGAATGCGCCTAAAAATTTCAAAACCGACTCTACAAGATCAACGGATCAACCAAAAAACAGCGCACGCCACAACATACAAACTGCCCCCCACAAAGCACAAAACCCCGCTGCGTGAGCGGGGTCATCTGTTACTGAAACAAAGCGCTATGCCCGCCAGCCAAACCCGTCAATGACTGGTCGGCATGGCAAACTCCGCGCCCTTGGCAGTCCCCTGCGGCCACCGCTGCATGATGCTCTTCTGCTTGGTATAAAAGCGCACCCCCTCCTCCCCATAGGCATGCATGTCGCCAAACAGGCTCTTCTTCCAGCCACCAAAACCATGCCAGGCCATCGGCACCGGAATCGGCACGTTGATCCCGACCATGCCCACCTGGATACGCCGGCCAAATTCACGGGCAACGTGGCCATCACGGGTGTACAGGCTCACGCCGTTGCCAAACTCATGGGCATTGATCAGCTCCACTGCCTCGGCAAAATCCTTCACCCGCAGGCAGGCCAGCACCGGGCCGAAGATCTCTTCCTTGTAGATGCGCATATCCGGGGTGACGTTGTCGAACAGCGTGCCACCCAGCCAGAACCCATCGCCGCAACCTTCGCCTGCGGTCTGGCCGTTGAAGTCGCGGCCATCGATCAGCAACGTCGCACCTTCTTTGACGCCTTGCTCGATGTAACCGGTGATGCGCTCCAGCGCTGCACGGGTGACGATCGGGCCCATCTCGGCCTCGAGGTTGGTGCCGTTGAGCACCTTCAGCTCGCGGGTACGCTCGATCAGCTTGGGCATGACTTTATCGGCAGTTTCATCGCCGACGAACACAGCCACGCTGATGGCCATGCAACGCTCGCCGGCCGAACCGTAGGCCGCACCGATAAGCGCATCGACCACCTGATCGATGTCGGCATCGGGCATCACCACCAGGTGGTTCTTGGCCCCGCCCAGGGCCTGCACGCGCTTGCCGTGGCGGGCGCCGGTCTCGTAGATATGGTTGGCGATCGGGGTAGAACCAACGAAGGATACCGCCTGCACATCCGGGTGCTCGATCAGCGCGTTCACCGCATCCTTGTCACCCTGCACCACATTGAACACGCCATCCGGCAGGCCCGCCTGCCTGAGCAGTTCGGCGATGAACAGGCTCGGGCTCGGGTCCAGCGGGCTTGGCTTGAGCACGAAGGTGTTGCCGGTTGCCAGGGCCACCGGGAACATCCACATCGGCACCATCACCGGGAAGTTGAACGGGGTGATGCCGGTGACCACACCCAGCGGCTGGCGCAGGGTCCAATTGTCGATGTTGGTGCTGACCTGGTCGGTGAAATCGGTTTTCAGCAACTGCGGCGCACCACAGGCAAACTCGACGATTTCGATGCCACGCATCACCTCGCCCTGGGCGTCGGTGAACACCTTGCCGTGCTCGGCGGTGATCATGCGAGCCAGGTCGTCACGGTGCTCGTTGAGCAGCGCCAGGAACTTGTTCAGCACCCGCGAGCGGCGCAGTGGCGACAGGTTGCTCCAGGCCGGGAAGGCGGCCTTGGCCGAGGCAACGGCGGCGTCCACGTCCTTTTGCGCAGACATCTGCACCTGGCCTGTGACCACGCCGGTGGCCGGGTTGTAGACCGGCAGTTGCTGGCCGCTGGTGGCCTCGGCCTGGGCGCCGGAGATCCAGTTCATGATGGTTTGGGTCATTGTCTTTTTCCCGTGAATCATAGTTAGAGCGCCTCTCCCCTGTGGGAGCGGGCTTGCCCGCGAAGTAGGCGCCGCGGTGGATGGCACGGGCTGCGCCCGTGTTCGCGGTGGTCCGGCACCCCGGCAAGCCCGCTCCCACAGTTACCGCGCCAGCCTTTAGAGTCAGTAGATGGCGTACACCTTGCGCACCGTCTCCAGCACATCCCAACGCCCGGTCCAGCCCGGCGGCAAGATGATCAGGTCGCCACCGGTGACTTCCACCACCTCTTGGGTGCTGTCGTCGGTGAGCAAGGCCTTGCCCGAGATGATGTAGGTGAACTCGGTGTCCGGGCGGTTGACCACCGGCCAGCCGCCCGGCTGGCATTCCCACACGCCGAGGTTGCCGACCGCTTCCGGGGCCTGCTTGCTGATGGCGATCTGCGGGTCGCCTTTGTCAGCGCCGGCACGCTGGCCGGCAGGGTCCAGTGGCAGAGCCTTGATGTCGGCATGCTTGATGATGGTGAACGAAGGCATGGGGTTTTCTCCTTGTCAGTGGGCGCCGGTGAGCTTTTCCAGCAGCATCGCGGTGCGTGAAGGTTTGTGGGTGTAGCGCTCCTCGAGATCGCTCAGCGAGGCGGCGGCCAGGCCGCTGTTGATGCCGAACCAGCGCAGCGGTTCGCGCTCCCAGACGGGTGACTGGTGATTGACCAGGGGCAGCGTGTTGAGCGCGTCGTCACGCTCCAGAATGAGGTTGCGCAGGATGCGCCCGGCCAGGTTGCTGGTGGCCACGCCGTCGCCGACGTAATTGCCGGCCCAGGCCATGCCCTTGCCACGGTCGATGCTCACCGTCGGGCACCAGTCGCGGGCAACCCCCAGCGCGCCGCCCCAACGGTGGGTAACCTTGGCATCGCGCAGGGCCGGGAAAAATTCGAGCATGGTGTCGTGGATCTTGCCGTGGATGCTGTCTACCAGGTCGGCCTGCTCTGGCATCACCGAGCCCCATTTGTAGGGCGCGCCACGGCCGCCGAACACCAACCGTCCTTCGGCGGTGACCTGGCCATACACCCGCAGGTGGCGCATGTCGTTGAAGGCCATGCGGTGGTCGAGGTTGAGCTGGCTGAGCAGCTCTGGCGCCAACGGCTCGGTGGCCAGCACCAGCGAGTACAGCGGGATGACGAAACGCGACTTGCCCGGCTGCTGCGAGGTGAAAGCTTCAGTAGCGCGCACGGTCATCCCGGCGCGTACCGAACCGTGCCCGGTGTGCACCACACCGGGCGCCATGCGGGTCACCGCCGACTGCTCGTAAATGCGCGCACCCAGGCTCTCGACCAATTGCGCCAGGCCGCGTACCAGCTTGCCCGGGTGAATCAGCGCGCAATGCTCGGTATACAGCGCGCCGAGCGTGCCCTGGGCGCCGATGCTGCCCTGTGCTTCACCGGCCTCGAGCACCCGCCACTGCTGCGCCAGGCCGAAGCGCGCCGACGACTCCAGCGCAGCACGCGCCCGGGCCATCTGCGGGCCGCTGCGGGCCAGCGACATGAAACCCTGCTTGGCGTAGTCGGCGTCCACCCCTTCCAGCGCCAGCACCCGGCCGATCTCATCGACCGTGTCGTTCATCGCCGCCTGCAGTTGCAGGGCAGCCTGGTGCGAATACAGCTGCTCGACCCGCTGCAGCGAGATCGGGAAAATCGCCGAAGCCCAACCGCCGTTGCGGCCCGAAGCGCCAAAGCCGACTTCGCGCTTTTCCAGCAGCACCACGTTCAGCGACGGGTCGGCCTTGAGCAGGTAGTAAGCGGTCCACAGCCCGGTGTAGCCGGCGCCGACGATGACCACGTCGGCCTGGATATCACCCTCCAGCCGCGCACGCGGCGGGGCCGGGGCAAACCACAGCGGCTTGTTGGGTAACTGAGCCAAATCGAATTTCGCTGACATGTTCTTGCTTCCCATTGACTGCCCGGGGCCCGGGCCGTGCCTGATACGGCGGTTAAGGCTGGGCCACCTGGGCCTTGGGCGCACGCCCCCGGCCCAGGCGCATCAGCAGGTACGAGGCGCCGATCGCAACGATGGCGATCAGGCACTGCAGCAGGCTCAACTGCATCGAGGGGTCGAAGGCCATGCTCACCAGCACCGAGACGATGGCCGCGGTGACCATCAACGGCAGCACCGGGTGGCCCCACATGGCGAACTTCAGCGAGCCCTCCTCTACCCAGCGGCGGCGCAGCTTGAGCTGCGACAGGCAGATCATCAGGTAGACGAACAGGAACACCGTGCCGGAGGAGTTGATCAGGAACTGGAACACCGTGTCCGGCCACAGCGCGGCGATCACCACGCAGCCGTAGCCCACCAGGGTCGAGGCCAGCACACCACGCACCGGCACGCCCTTGCGGTTGACCCCGGCGATCCAGCGCGGCGCCTCGTCGTTGGCCGCCAGCACGTACAACAGGCGTGACGAGGTGTAGAGCCCGGCGTTGAGCACCGAAAGCACCGCCACCAGAATCACCACGGTGAGCATGTCGCCGGCGTAGGGGATGCCGATGTGCTCAAGGGTCGTGACGAACGGCGACTTGCCGGGGGTGAGGCTGGTCCAAGGCTGGGCGACGACGATGAAGAAGGTCGCCAGCACGAAGAACACCAGAATGCGCACCATCACCGTGTTCACTGCCTTGCGGATGTTGCGCGACGGGTCTTGCGACTCGGCGGCAGCCAGGGTGGCCACTTCGACCCCGGTCATCGAGAAGATCACCACCACCACGCCGGTGAACAACGAGCCGACACCGTGGGGCAAAAAACCACCGTGCTGGGTAAGGTTGGCAAAGCTGGCATCGGAGTTGGGCCACAGGTGCAGCACGAAGGCGCCGGTCACCAGCAAAAACACCACGATGGCCGCCACCTTGACCCCGGCGAACCAGTACTCGGCCTCGCCGAACGAATGCACCGACATCAGGTTGAGCAGGGTCATTCCCAGCATCAGCCCCAGGGCAATCACCCACACCGGTATCGCCGGCAGCCAAGCGTTGATGATCTGCCCGCCGACCACGGCTTCGAAGCCGACCACGATCACCCAGAAGTACCAGTACAGCCAGCCGGTCATGTAGCCGGCCGGGCGGCCGAAGGCCATGCGTGCGTAATCGACGAAAGAACCTTTGCTGGGGTGTGCCGCGGCCATTTCCCCGAGCATGCGCATCACCAATGCGACGATCAGCCCGGTGATGGCGTAGGTGATGAAAGCCCCGGGGCCGGTGGCGGCGATCACCGCGCTGGAGCCGACGAACAACCCGGCACCGATCACCCCGCCCAGGGCGAGCATGCTGATATGGCGGGTCTTGAGCGAACGTTTGAGACGG
Source organism: Pseudomonas xanthosomatis (assembly GCF_019139835.1). NCBI lineage: Bacteria > Pseudomonadati > Pseudomonadota > Gammaproteobacteria > Pseudomonadales > Pseudomonadaceae > Pseudomonas > Pseudomonas xanthosomatis. The sequence continues at coordinate 4,488,282 of NZ_CP077075.1, forward strand.
GGGTCGTGCTCTGACTGAACAGGCATGGGGTGGCTCCTCTTATTATTAGTGATCAACACAGCCCGAGCCGAGGTTATGCGGGTGCAGCGGGGGTGGACATCGACCGATTGCGCAGCCCGACACCGTCACTTGTACAAATGTATGAACCCCGTTGTAGGGGCCGGCTTGCCGGCGATGAGGCCAGCCCTGCTGAACGGATGCAGGCCAAACCGACTCCATCGCCTGCAAGCCGGCCCTCAAAGAACAAACTACAACTCATTGATTTATCACGGTCTCTGTGGGAAGCGGCCTTGTGTCGCGATGGGGCGCGAAGCGGCCCCAAGAACTCGGCTTCATGCAAAATTGCCGGGGCTGCTGCGCAGCCCATCTCGACCGGACGGCGCCCCGGCAAGGCCGCTTCCCACAGAGACCGTGGTGCATGTGCAAGACCAGGTCTCTGCGCGGCAGCGCAGCCCGAAGGGCTGGGTGATCTCCTACAGGGGCAAACCAACTGGCCAATCGCTGCTACGCTTGCTGAACACAAGATGAAAAACTTTTCATCTTGATTCATCCACGCCAGGCAAGGCCGCCCGGGCGCTGCCCACCCGCACGGAGGCCCACCGCCACAGGAGCCCGCCATGGCCCTTGCCGACGACTTGGCCCTGCTGATCCGCCAGGAACAGTTGCTGCAATTCGAGCAATTCGATGAAGACGTGGCCTGGCAGTTGGGTTCGCTGCTGCAGCGGCGCGCCGAAGCCGAAGGCTGGCTGCTGCTGATCGAGGTGCGCCGCTTCGACTGCCCGCTGTTTCTGGCCGGCCGGCCCGGCATCACCCCGCATAACCATGACTGGGTGCGGCGCAAGCGCAATACCGTGCAGCGTTTTCTGTGCAGCTCGTACCGCATCGGCCACCAGTTGGCCCTGGACAAGAAAGACATCACCCAGCGCTACAACCTGCCCCTGACCGACTACGCCAGTGCCGGCGGCAGCTTCCCGATCACCGTCAAAGGTGCCGGGGTGATCGGTTGCGTGACGGTGTCTGGGTTGCCGGAGCGCCAGGACCACCAGGTGATCGTCGACGCCCTGTGCGAGCTGCTGGGGCATGACCGCACAGCGCTGTCGCTGGCGCCGGTGGGGAAGGTGGTAGAGGACAAGGTGGTGGCTGAGCCGGTGGCGGGCTGAAGGCCACCCTCCTTAAAGCGTATGCGATCGCTGTGGGGCAACTGCCTTGGGTAGCCTGTACCGGCCTCATCGCCGGCAAGCCGGCTCCCACAGGGATCGCATGAGCTTCAAGCCTGCGCTGTACCTGTAGGAGCCGGCTTGCCGGCGATGAGCTCAGCACAGGCAGCCCAAGTTATCTGCGCAGCGCTACCTTCCCGGCTTCATCCACCACCCAGGCCGCACCGGCGCCGATTCGCACCCCGCCCACCCAACGCTCGGCCGGCGCCTGCTCGAGCCAGTTGGCCTGCCCTGCCAGCACCTGCTCGCCCAACGCCGTCAGCCGCAGCGGGCGGTGCATCCAGCTTTCACCCTCGCCTTCCAGCAACAAAGGCCGCGGCGTATCGATCAACGGCCTTATCAGCGCGGCGAACATCATGTCACCCAGGTACGGCAGCGGCTCTTCGCGCCCCATCAGCTCGGCAAATACCCGCGCCGCTGGCTGCTCGCCCATACGTGCCAGAATGCGCAGGGTCAAACGTTCAGTCAGGCTCAGGCCATCGCCGGCACCGGGCAGCTCTTGCAGTTGCCGGGCCAGCGCGCCCTGCAGCAACGGCAAACTGGCGTGAGACCGGCTGGCAAGCTCGGCCCAGGCCGTCGGGTCGGGCGCGGTATAGGCCGCCCAGGCCTGGCGCGCCAACTGCAAGGCATCCTCGCCCAGCGCCCGGCGCTGCGGCCACAGCCAAGCCAGCACGTCGGGGGCCAACTGGCCGATGCCGATGAAGCGCTGCACCCCTGGCACCCGGTCGGTCTCGATCAGTTCCAGCCGGCGTGGCAGGCACGGCAAGCTGGCCAGTACCCGCACCAGAAACAGCTGGTCGTAGGCATCGGCCTCGCACCACAGCACCAACTCGCTGTCGGCGCTCAACTGCGCCAGGGCTGCGCGCTGGCGGGCCTGGCGCTGGGCGATGTCCTGCGCGGCCAGGCCGAACACCTTGAGTACGTACTCGGTACGCACCTGCCAGTACTTATCGTCCGGCAAGGCTGGCACCGGCCCCATCACCATGGGGTCGTCGAACATGTGGAAGCTGCCGCTGAACCCGCTGATGCGCAGGCTGTGCTCGATGTCGTTGCCGCAGCGCCAGTGCTGCACCTGCGCCTCGCCATCGGCGGCGAAGCCCGGGTGGCGGGCGGCGAAGGCCACTGCATCGGCATGGGCCTTGAGTTTGGGCCAACTGGCAAAGCCGGCCTCGCGGGCCACCAGCCACTGGGTGTCGGCCAGGCGGTAGCCAGGGCCAGGCAGGCCCAGCTCGCGCAGCTGTGCGCGGGTGTCGTCGTCGAGGGTCTTGAGCAGGCGCTTGGCCTGCTTGCGCAGCGCGGGCAGGTCGATCAGGCCGTGGTGGCGGGATGCATCAATGGCGGGCATGCCAACTCCTTATGGGGCTCGGTCCGCCGACAAGCCGGGAGCTGGTATGGGAAATTCGCAAACATTGCCTGGGGAACCCCTTCGCGCGGACCGCCGGCGCAGCAGGCGCCTGGGGCCGGACTTTAACGGCTTGCGCCAGAGCGCGCAACGATGTGCTGCGGTGCTTGCGGCCAGTGCCCAGCAGAACGCTCACCTGCTCCTGATCCTGACCATCATCACAAACTCGCTTCGAATGTGTGATCTCGCCCACTCGGCCTTCGTCAAGGATGCAACCCCCTCCTGTCATTGGGGGACTTTCGGCAAGGCATCCCATGCAAGCGCTGTTGAACGAAATTCTCGACGAAGTGCGCCCCTTGATTGGCCAGGGCAAAGTGGCTGATTACATTCCCGCGCTGGCTGACGTACCGGCGCAACAGTTGGGCATCGCCGTTTATGGCAATGATGGCAGTTACCATTGCGCGGGCGATGCGCGGGTACCGTTTTCGGTGCAGAGCATTTCCAAGGTGTTCAGCCTGGTTCAGGCGATCGGGCATTCTGGTGAACGCATTTGGGAGCGGCTTGGCCATGAGCCCTCAGGCCAACCTTTCAACTCGCTGGTGCAACTGGAATTCGAGCGCGGGCGGCCGCGTAATCCGTTCATCAATGCCGGTGCGCTGGTGATCTGTGACATCAACCAGTCGCGTTTCGCAGCCCCTGCTTTGTCGATGCGCGATTTCGTGCGACGTCTGTCGGGCAACCCCCAGGTTCTGGTGGATACCCATGTGGCCGAATCCGAGTACCAGTTCCGCGCACGTAACGCGGCCATGGCCTACCTGATGCAATCATTCGGTAACTTCCATAATGAAGTCGAAGCGGTACTGCGTAGCTACTTCAGCTATTGCGCGCTGCGGATGAGCTGCCTGGATCTGGCGCGGGCATTTTGCTTCCTGGCCAACGACGGGTTCTGCAAGCACAGCGGCGAACAGATCTTGACCCGTCGCCAAACCCAGCAAGTGAACTCGATCATGGCTACCAGCGGGCTGTATGACGAAGCCGGGAACTTCGCCTATAGGGTGGGGCTGCCTGGCAAGAGTGGCGTTGGCGGGGGCATCGTAGCCGTGGTGCCTGGGCAATTTACCGTGTGCGTGTGGTCACCAGAGCTCAACACCGCGGGTAACTCCCTGGCTGGCATGGCGGCGCTGGAGCTGCTGAGTTCACGGATCGGGTGGTCGGTGTTCTGAACCGCGAGCCTGGTTTCAAATGACAGCGCAGCATTATGCAATCAGTTGTACGACAACAATTCACCGCATGATAGTATTTCTCATGCAGCGGACGTTCGATTCGCTGCATCGATGACACGGACGTCCGCTCGAGAAACACGCCACAGCTGTGCGTGTTTTAAACTCAAGTTAATCAAGGATCTGATTATTCATGGCAAAACCATCAACCTTCACCCCGTGCAAACTGGCCAGCGCCCTCGTCGGCGCCCTTGTGCTGGGCAGCCTGCCTGCGCACGCTGCGGACATTTGGCTGGATTCGGCCACCACCGGCTGGGCCACTCAGAACGGCGGCACCAAGGGTGGCTCCAAGGCCGCTGCGGCCAACATCTACACGGTAAAGAACGCTGCCGAGTTGAAAACCGCGCTGAGTGCATCGGTGGGCAGCAACGGGCGCATCATCAAGATCACCGGGGTGATCGACATCAGTGAAGGCAAGGCTTATACGACGACTGCCGACATGAAGAAGCGTGGCCGCCTGGACATTCCCGGCAAAACCACCATCGTCGGCACCAGCAGCAATGCCGAGATCCGCGAAGGTTTCTTCTACGCCAAAGAAAACGACGTGATCATTCGCAACCTCACCATCGAGAACCCTTGGGACCCGGAGCCGATCTGGGATGCCAATGATGGCAAGGAAGGTAACTGGAACTCCGAATACGATGGTTTGACCATCGAGGGCGCCAACAACGTGTGGGTTGACCATGTCACCTTCACCGACGGCCGCCGCACCGACGCGCAGAACGGCACCGCCAACGGCCGTCCGAAACAGCACCACGACGGCGCGCTGGACGTGAAGAACGGCGCCAACTACGTGACCATTTCGTACACCGTGTTCAAGTCCCACGAAAAGAACAACCTGATCGGTTCCAGCGACAGCCGCACTACCGATGATGGCAAGCTCAAGGTGACGATCCACAACTCCCTGTTCGAGAACATTTCGGCCCGCGCCCCGCGCGTGCGCTTCGGCCAGGTGCACCTGTACAACAACTACCACGTGGGCAGCACCAGCGATAAGGTCTACCCCTTCTCGTACGCGCATGGCGTCGGCAAGAGCTCGAAAATCTTCTCCGAGAACAACGCGTTCGAGATCAGCGGCATCAGCAGCTGCGACAAGATCGCCGGCGACTACGGTGGCAGCGTGTACCGCGACAGCGGCTCGACCCTCAACGGCAAGACGCTGAGCTGCTCCTGGAACTCGAGCATCGGCTGGACCCCGCCTTACACCTACAAGCCGCTGACCGCAGACAAGGTCGCCGCGGACGTCAAGGCCAAGGCCGGCGCCGGCAAGCTCTGACCGAACGGCTGTACCCAGCAATGAAAAGCCCTCGGTGACGAGGGCTTTTCCATTGTGCTTGGGGCTACTGCACCAGCTGGTTGATCTCGATGATCGGCAACAGCACTGCCATCACGATCGTCAGCACCACCGCGCCCATCACTACGATCATCAGTGGCTCGAGCAGCGCCGTCATGGCCATGGCCCGACGCTCGATATCACGCGACAGGGTCTGCGCCGCCCGCTCCAGCATCGGCGGCAGAGAACCGGTTTTTTCACCACTGGCAATCAGGTGGATCAGCAGCGGCGGGAAGACATTCTCCACGCGCAACGCTGGCGCAAGGTTCACCCCTTCGCGCACCTTGGCCGTGGCATCACTCACGCTCAAGCTCAGCCGATCATTGGACAGGGTTTGCCGCGCCGCCTCCAGGGCGCGCAACAACGGCACCCCGGCAGCGCCCAGGATCGCCAGGGTCGAAGCGAACCGCGCCGTGTTCAAGCCCAGTACGAAGCGCCCGACCAAGGGCAGGCGCAGCACCCGGCTGTGCCAGTTCAGGCGCGCCGCCGGGTTACGCAGGTACAGGCGCCATGCCACGAAGCCTGTGGCCATCAGCGCGAAACACAACCCTCCCCAACCCCGTACGAAATCGCTGGCATTGAGCATCGCAAGGGTCAGCCCCGGCAAGTCCTGGCGAGCCTGGGAAAACGCACTGACCACCTGCGGCACCACGTAACTGAGCAGAAAGATCACGATCGCAATCGACACCAGGCCCACCACACCCGGGTAGATGAACGCTGTGAGGATTTTGCTGCGCAGGTTGTTGCGCTCTTCGATGTAGTCGGCCAAACGCTCCATCACTTGCGCGAGGTCGCCGGACTCCTCGCCGGCGCTGATCAAGGCACGGTAGATCGCCGGAAAATCCCGTGGCCGTGTCGCCAGGGCCTGCGCCAGGCGCATGCCGCCGCGTACATCGGCGCGCACCGCGCTCAAGGTCTGGGCAATGTGTTTTTTCTCCGCCTGCTCAACCGTCGCGCTCAACGCGGCTTCCAACGGCAGGCTGGCGCCCAGCAGGCTCGCCAGTTGCCGGGTCGCCCAGGCAAGGTCGTTGTCGGAAAACCTGGCGCTGAACAATGCAGCGCCGCCGGCAGGCACGGGGTTGTCAAGCTGCACCGAGAGTGCCGTGAGGCCACGGTTGTGCAACACGCCGAACGCTGCGCGCAGGCTTTCGGCTTCAATGTGCCCGGACTCCAGTTTGCCGGTGGCGTCGGCGGCCTCGAAACGATAGCGATCCATCAGGCGTCCCGTGTCACGCGCAAGATTTCTTCTGGCGAGGTGGCCCCTGCGCGCACCCAGCGTTCACCGTCTTCACGCAGGCTGAGCATGCCCGCTTCGCGAGCGGCGGCGCGCAGGGCCAGCTCACCCGCCCCTTGGTGGATCAACGCACGAATGCCATCGTCGATGCAGAACAACTCATGAATGCCGGTGCGCCCGCTGTAGCCGGTGTGGTTGCAGGCGCTACAGCCAACCGCTCGCCAGCTGCCGTGGTGCGCCGGGTCTTGCTGCTTGCAGTGGCTGCACAGGCGCCGCACCAGCCTTTGCGCCAGCACGCCAAGCATCGAGGACGCCAGCAAAAACGGCTCGACCCCCATGTCAATCAGCCGGTTGACCGCCGATACCGCGTCATTGGTGTGCAGGGTGGCCAGCACCAGGTGCCCGGTCAGCGAAGCCTGCACTGCGATCTGGGCGGTTTCGAGGTCGCGGATCTCGCCGATCATGATGATGTCCGGGTCCTGACGCAGGATCGCCCGCAGGGCCAGGGCAAAGGTCATGTCGATCTTGGTATTGACCTGGATCTGGCTGATGCCCGGCAGGTCATACTCCACCGGGTCTTCAACGGTCAGGATATTGCTGGTGCTGGCGTCCAGGCGTGCCAGGGCGGCGTAGAGGCTGGTGGTCTTGCCACTGCCGGTCGGCCCGGTCACCAATACGATGCCGTGGGGCTGACGAATCAGGTTGTCCAGCCTGGCCAGCACCTGCACGTCCATGCCGAGGGTTTCCAGTTGCAGACGCCCGGCCTGCTTGTCGAGCAAACGCATCACCACCCGTTCACCATGGCCGGTGGGCACCGTCGATACACGGATATCGACTGGCCTGCCCGCCACCCGCAAGGCAATGCGACCGTCCTGGGGCAGGCGTTTTTCGGCGATGTCCAGTTGCGCCATGATCTTGATCCGTGACACCAGCGCCGCATGCAAGGCCTTGCGCGGCGAGACCACGTCACGCAGCGTGCCGTCGACCCGGTAGCGCACCACTGAATGGCTTTCATAAGGCTCGATGTGAATGTCACTGGCCTGGTCACGCGCCGCCTGGGTGAGCAATGCGTTGATCATGCGGATCACCGGAGCACCATCCTGGGTATCCAGCAGGTCGGTGATTTCCGGGATGTCCTCCATCAAACGGTCCAGGTCGACCTCGTTTTGCGCCTCGCCGACCACGGCCGCTGCGCTGCCGGTGTCGGCGTAAGCGGCGGCGAGCAAGCCGTCGAGCTCCTCCTCGGGCACCTGCTCAAGCCGCGCCGCGCCGAACTGCCGGCGCACTTCACTGATCGACCAGCCCGGTGTCGAGGGGCAAACCGTCAGTACCGCGCCTTTCTCGTCATGGCGCAGCAAGATGCGTTGAGCCCTGGCCCAGGCGTACGGCAACGCGCTCATTGCAGCGGCACCGCACGAATCACCGCACGGGGCTGGCTGCTCTCGGCTGTCGCCGGCACGCCCACTTCCGATGCCGGTAATTGCGGCGCCTGCATGTCCGGCATCGCCCAACTGCGCTGCGGCTGCAACGCGCCTTGGGACCTGCGGATGAAGTCGTAGCGGTTCAGGGTAATCGCCCGTCCGCCGGCGCTGTCGCGGATGATATAGGGGCGCAGGAACACCATCAGATTGGTCTTGGTGGTGGCCCGGCGCTCACTGCGGAAAAATGCCCCGACCCCTGGAATGCTCGACAACCAAGGGACCGCCTCGTTGCTCTGGGTGTAGCCGTCCTGCAGCAAGCCGCCGAGCACCATGATCTGCCCGTCATCGAGCAGGATGCTGGTGTCGATTGCACGCTTGTTGGTCACCACGCCCGCCGAGCTCGCGCTGCTGGACGCACGCTCGTCGATGCTGCTGACTTCCTGGTAGATGTCGAGCTTGACGGTGCCGCCTTCGGATATCTGTGGCCGGACATTGAGCTTGAGCCCGACTTCCTCGCGGGTCACTGTCTGGAACGGATTGTTGCTGGTACCTCCGCCGCCGGTCACGTAGCTGCCGCTGACAAATGGAATCGTCTGACCGACGAAAATGCTCGCCGCTTCATTATCCAGGGTCAGCAGGTTCGGCGTTGACAGCACGTTGCTGCCGCCCTTGCTCTTGAGCGCCCGGGCCAGCACTTTAAGGTCCAGGACATTGCCGATGCCGGGGATGTTCACCGTGCCGTCGACATACCCCAGGCTCAGGCCGCCGGGCAGCGCATCGATGCTGGTCAGCCCGCCCGCTCGCACCCCGCTGCCGCCCAGGTTGGCGCCGCTGAACACGCCCTTGCCGGCGAGGTCGCCGCTTTGCCACTGCACGCCGAATTCGTTGGCATCGTCCTCGCCAACCTCGACGATCAGGCTCTCGATCACCACCTGTGCGCGGCGCTGGTCCAGCATGTCGATGACTTCGCGCAGGTTGCGGTACAGCGGCTCGGGCGCAGCAATCAGCAAGGTGTTGGTGGTGGCATCGGCCTGGATCGTGGCACCGCCGGCGCTGAAAGCGACACTTTGCTCCAGCGCCTGGGCACCGGCCAGGCTGCCCGGGTTGCCGTCGCTTTGCCCGTAGCCGCTGGCGTTGCCGCTATTGCCTGCGCTGTTCAAGCTCTGGCTGGTGCCGCTTTGGCCACTCTGCCCGCTGCTGTTGCCGCCCATCGCGCTCAGCAGCGAACGCCCGGTATCGGTTGTGGCGCTGTCGCTCTCACCGGTGAGCAAGCCGCGCAACGCCTGGGCCAGCTTCGCCGCCTGGGCGTTGCGCAGATACACCACGTGCAAGTTGCTCGGGTTGCTCTGGGCGTTGTCGAGTTTGTACACCAGGTTGCGTGCAAGCTCGGTGCGCTCGGGGCTACCGGCGCGGATGATGATCGAGTTCGAACGCGGGTCGCCCACCAGCGAAATCTTCTGGGTCGGATCGCCGCCTGGCTGCTCCAGCAGTTGCGCGACCATGCTGGCGATGTCCACCGCGATGCCGTTCTCAAGCGACACTACATCGGTATCGATGGCGCTGGGGCTGTCGATGTTGTCGATCAACTGCGCCACGCGCGTCAGGTTGTCGGCGTAGTCGGTGATGACCAGGGTGTTGTTGCCGGGGTAGGCGTTGATCGGATTGTTCGGAGAAACGATCGGGCGCAGCACCGGGATCAGGTTCACTGCGTTTTCATACTGCAGGCGAAAGGTGCGCGTGAGCATGCCATTGGCAGCCGGCCGGTCGGCACTGTACACCGGCCCGCCAAGCAACTTCGCATCGGCCTCCGGTAGCACATGTGCCACGCCGCCGACGTCGACCACGCTGAACCCCTGCATGCGCAGGGCCGCCAGCAACATGTCGTAGGCCTGATGGGCCGGCACTTGGTTGTCGGACACCAGGGTCAGCGAACCGGTCACGCGAGGGTCGACCAGAAACTGTCGGCCGGTGGCGCGGGACAACCCGCGCACCACCGCCTGAATGTCGGCATCGACGAAATTCAGGCTCACCGGCTGGCTGCCCAGCGGGTTGCCCGGTGCGGCGCTGTTGGCACTTGCGCCGCCCCGACGTTGCGAATCGACGGTGATGCGCTGGGGCCGCGCCTGCCGCTCGATCTGAGCCTGGGCACGCTGGCGTTCCAGTAATACATCGCCGCTGCGCTGGGTATTGGCCAGGGGCCGGCCGAGTTCACTGTCAACCAGCAGGGGTGGCGGGTTAAGCGGCGTTTGCGTACTGCAGGCGCTCAGCGCAACCAACAGTAACGGCGCGGCGCTGCGTGCATAATTGGAGCCTGACCACTTCATGAAACTTCCTTAGCGCCTCGCGCCTGATCCATGCGGACAGTCCCCGACAGAGTGCCTGCCGTATCATCGGCCTCGGCTTCGCTTGCACGCTGCAAACGGGCCTCGACCACGTCCAGGGAAAATTGCCTTGGGTTGCGTACCAACCAGCCGATGACCGCGTCGGCCGGAGCCGCCTCGAACGTCAACTGCCAGCCGCTCTCCATCGGCGTCAATTGGTAGTACCCGGCCAGGCCACGCGCATCCAGGCTTTGGCGCAGGGCCGCTTCGAGCGGCTGGCCGGCGCTCGGCACCGGCACCTCACGCAGCAACTGCTCCAGCGCCTGGGATTGCCCGCGCAGCTTTGCGCTTTCAGCCTGCCAGTACTGGATTTTCTGCAAGGGCGGCTGAATCAGCGCCAGCCAGCTGAACAGCCCCACCAGCAGCAACGCAGTACCGGCAAGCATGCGTCTTTCGCGCAGTGCCAGGCCTCGCCAAACGGCCCGGGCGCGTGCCTTGGATTGCTGCCATTGGCCACGCCAGCGGTTCAGGGAATGCTTACTCATCGTCGCTTGCAACACCGTCGTCGGGTTCACGGGGTTCGCCATCGGCCGCGCGCAGGCGCCAGCCTGTGGGCGTTGCCTGTACGGCGATGCCGGCCTGGGCCAGGGTGGCTTGCCAGGTGTCATCGGCAGTGTTTTGCCGCGCCTCGGCGGGCAAGCTCAGGTGCAGCTCTGCGTCTTCAAATACCAGCGCCTGCACATTGCCGACCATGAACGGCATCGCGCTGGCGGCTTGCAGCACCAGGCCGGCAAAGCGCTGGGCGGCATCGCTGCCTGCAGGGTTGTGCCGGGCGCTCAATTGCTGACGGGCTTGCTGCAGTGGATTGAGGACCACCGGCAATTCGGGAAACGCCTGTTTGACCCGCTGGCTCATGTGCCATTTGAGTTGCTGGCCTTCGCTGGCTTGGCGCGCGGCGTACAGGTTCAGGCCCAGCAACCACACGCCGACTGCCAACGCGCAACAGGCCAGCGCCCTGCCCCAACCTGCTTGCGGCGCCGATGCCTGGCCGACGCCGCCGTGCAACCCCCACGCAGGTAAAGCTGCAGCCCATCGTTGCTGCGCTGGGTGTACTTCGAGCAGCGCTGCGGGTGCGCCCTCACCGAACCAGACCAAGCGCCTGCCACTGGCCGCCAGCGCGTCCAGGCGCTGCTGAACCTGCGGCTCAACCGTGCCTTGCTCCAGGCTGTGGCGCAGCAGCAGATGCCCCTGCAACACACAGGCGCTGGTGTGCCCGGGCGGTGGCACCGGCAGGCCATAGGGCGCAGGATAAAGCCCCCGCAGCTTCAACCGGTGGCGGCTCAACTCAGCACCGAAACGCTGCAGAACCGCGGTTGGCAACCAACTGAGAAACACCTGCCCATCGGCATCGCCAGGGCCATGTGCGACATGCATCTGCTCAATACGGCCAAGGGTCAACGCCTGCGCCGCACAGGCCACCGCTGTCTTGGTCCTGGCAGCCGACAGCGGTGGCAACTGCACATGGGTGAGCACGCTGTCGGTGGGGTGAAGAAAGCACACCACGCTCTGCGACTGAGCCGTCTGCCCGAGCAACGCCAGCGTACTGACGCCGGCCTGGCTGACGCGACCATCGCGCCCCAGGCGTGCGAACTCAAGCTCGGTGTCGGCTGTCAGGCTTTGCAGCGGCGGCAACGCAATACGCACACTCATGGGCCCAGCCTCGACCAGATCACCTTGGGCAAATCGTTCTCCGGGCGATACAGCAATGCGTCCAGGCTGACCCGGCGCGCGTCAAGACGGGCGTAACCGTGCAGCACAAACCACTCGCTGGTGATGCCGACGTCAAGATCGTCGACGCTCAAATGCGGCGCACGCAAGCGATTGAGAAAGTCGCCGCGGTTGATGAACCACTGGCCGCGGTCACGCTCCGCGACCAGGGCCTGCGCCTGCTGTAGCGATAACCCGGGCACCACGGCTGCCAGTACCTCGGCACTGGCGGTGTTGCCGTTGACCCCGGTACTGACCGGAATAATGCTCACATGGGGCACCAGGCGCGCCAGCACACGTTCATCCACACCCTTGATACCGCGAAGCTCGTCCAGGCTGCGCAGCATCGGCCGGGTTGCAGGTACGGGCTTGGCGTTGGCGCCCGGTGAGGTCGAACGCCCGCTGTCATAGCGGTTTTGCGCCGCATCTTGTGAATGCAGCTGCTGCGCATAAGCGCCAATGACGCGCTGACTGATGCGTTGCGCAACGCCGGCATCGATGCCGAGCATGGCGCACAGCCGCTCGAAACTGCGTAACTCCCTGGCGTTGACGCGCTCGCCGGCGATCAAGTTTCGCAGGTTGAATTTGCCTTGCTGATCCTCAAGGCGCCCGGCAAAACCTGCATTGGCCAGGCCACTTTCGATCGGTTGCGCCCATGCCTGGTCAAGCCGCGTCGAGGTTTGCCTGCGCCGCGCGTCCCACAGCAGTTGCCGGCTGGTTTCCAGGCCGCCAAGCAGCACCGCAGCGCCTTGCAGGCGTGCCTGTTCGGCTTCCAGCGAGCGGGTGAACACACTCTGGCGGGTGAGCATGCCAGCGGCCATCACCGCCACCACAGCAGCGATCAGCAAGGCGCTGATGATCGCCATGCCGCGCTGTTTGGCAGTGTTGGATAACGAGTAGTCCATGGCGGCCCTCAGAGCTGCCAGGAGCCTATATCGGCGTTGACGCCGTCGCCGTCAGGTTGACCGTCTGCGCCGAGGGAGAAGATGTCGACTTCACCGTTCGCACCTGGGTTCAGGTAAAGGTAAGGACGCCCCCACGGGTCATTGGGCAAGCGCTCCAGGTAGGCGCGCCAGTTGCTGCTCTTGGCATCTGCCGGGCGCTCCACCAACACCTTGAGCCCCTGGTTCATGCTCGGGTAACTGCCGTGGTCGAGGCGGTAGAGCTTGAGTGCCTGCATCAGGCCTGCGACATCCTGTTTGGCCGCCGTGGCCCTGGCTTGGTCCGGACGGTCGAGCACCTTGGGTACGACCATCGCTGCAAGGATGCCGAGAATCACCACCACCACCATGATTTCGATCAGGGTGAAACCCTGCTGGCCACGGCTACCAGCAGACTGAAACTTGACGCGTGCGACACCCATCTCAACCATCCTTGGCTAGTTTGCAATTCGGCGCGCAGTGTAACAAATGAACGAAACGGTGTATCGAGAAAACTCACCGCCACGCTGGGTCTTTTACCTGTTTGCCAGTGTTATCCTGCACGCCGGTTTTCGTTGAAGAGCCAAGCATGGAGCTGTCGCGCAAGGAGCAAGGTTTTACGTTGATCGAGGTGCTGGTGGCGTTGGCGATTATTGCCGTGGCCATGTCGGCAGCCGTGCGTGTTGCGGGGTTGATGACCCAAAGCAATGCACTGCTGCGTGACCGGTCACTGGCACTGCTGGCAGCGCAGGGCCGGCTGGCCGAACTGCGCCTGGAAGGCCTGCTGACACCGGGGCACAAAGCCTTCGAATGCAATCAGGGGCGCCTGCAACTGCGCTGCGAGCAAGTGATCGCCGCTAGCGCAGCCACACAGCTGATGCGCGTCACGCTGCAGGTGTGGGACCGCGAACGCGAAGCGCCGCCATTGGCGCGGCTCGAGACGCTGCTCGCCCAGCCCCGGGAAGCCCGCGAATGACGGGGCTCAGGGCTGGGTCAATGGTGGCATCGACGGGGCGGTGGGCAGCGTGTCGAGCTTGAACCGAGCCCGCTCGCTGCCGCGCTCGATCACCACGTTGTCGCGCTCGATCGCCACCAGGTGCGCCCCCTGGGCAAGGCGCTCACCCAACACAAAAGCGCGCGGCGGCGCGCCGTTGAGGCTCATGATCGCGACTGCGCCATGGGCAACGCTGATCACCCCTGAAACCTTGATATCCAGCGCTGCCGGCCGGTTGGAAAACCATTGCAGTGCAGGGCTGTCCGGCGTCGCTGCGGCCCCCTCGCGCACTGGCGGCGGTGCACTGGATCGGGCCGACGTCAGCAGCAGTGACGACCACATCAAAACGCCCGCCAGCGTCGCCAGCAATGCCACCGCCTGCACGCACTGCGCAGGCGATAACCGAAAGATCAATGCCAAGACAAAACCTCCTTGTTGTCCCGTCGCGCAGTCTACAGGACAACGCTCGGTCTTTTCTTCTCGGCAGCGGAGCGTTGCGGGATGACAAAGGCCAGGCAACAAGGCTTTACCCTGATCGAACTGATGGTGGTGCTCGTCATCATTGGCATCGCCAGTGCGGCGGTTAGCCTGAGTATCAAGCCCGACCCGCTGCAGCTGCTGCGCCAGGACGCCAACCGCCTGCTGCAACTGCTGCAGGTTGCCCAGGCCGAAGCCTTGGCTGACGGGCGCCCGATCACCTGGCTTGCGGACAGCAAAGGCTTTCGCTTCAGCCGGCGCAATGAACCAGGTACGGGCTTCGATCAGTTTCACAGCGACCCGCAGTTGCGTCCGCGGGCGTGGGACACGCCGACCGTCCGGGTACGCGTCATCCCCAAACAGCCGGTGGTACTCAACGCCGAGTGGTTCGATACGCCGTTCGAGCTGCAGCTCTCGGACGGTCAGCACAGCGTTTCGGTGTTGCGCAGCGCGGCCGGAACATTTCGCCTGCAGGCCACACCATGAAGCGTCGACAGCACGGTTTTACCCTGATTGAAGTCATGGTGGCGATCATGCTGATGGCAATTGTCAGCCTGATCGCCTGGCGCGGCCTCGACAGCGTGAGCCGCGCCAACCAGCATCTGCAGGCAAGCACCGAACGCACCCAGGCGCTACTGCGTGCCCTGAACCAACTGGAACGCGACCTGGCCCTGCGCGCCAGCACCGAATTGCACGCGCCCAGCCTTGCCAGGCGCGAGGGCGAACCTGCACCAACACCGCCGGCGGTCAGCGTGCACAGCGCAGACAATCAACGCTTTCGCCTGGATGTGATCCGCAGCGCAGCCGCATCGGCAGAAGGTTTGCTACGGGTACGCTGGTGGCTGCAAGGCCAGACCCTCTACCGTGCAGCAGCGCCAGCGCGTAGCCGCTACCCGCTTGCCGCACTGGGCGATGGCGTGGCCGTATTGGATGGGGTGAGTGACTTGCAGGTGCGCGTCTGGGAGCCTGGCCAGGGCTGGCGGCAGCCAAGCGGCAATCGCAAGGACGAGCCCCTGGGCCTGGAGATCACCCTGACCCGTCAGACGCCCCAGGGAGCAGAACATTACCGGCAGGTAGTGGGCCCGTTGAATTAGGTTTTGCATAAAGCCCGCTCCCACAGGTGGCGTGTCAGCCTTGGCAGAAGCGAATGCGGTTGCCGAACGGGTCGTACACTTCCAGCACCTGCCCCCAGCCCTGCTCCACCAACTGCGGGCGCCCATAGCCGTAGCGCTTGGCCTGTAGCTCGTCGTGCAACGCCTGGATTTGCAAGGTAGGCACGAACAGCGTGGTGCCGGGGCTGGCATCGCCGTGGTGCTCGGACAGGTGAATCTTCAGCCCCGCCCGCTCGATGCCCAGGTACAGCGGCAGGTCGGCTTCGAAGCGGTGTTCGAACTCGACGCTGAAACCGAGGAAATCACAGTAGAACTCGCGGGCCTTGGCCTCATCGAAAATGCGCAAAATGGCGATGCACTGCTCAAAGCGAACGCCGCTTTGATCGAGTGCGGTGCAAGCGGTGTTCCAGTCCTTGTATCCGAGCTGGTCGGCCACCATTTCCAGCGCGGCGCTGTGGCTGATGTCGAGGTTGCGTGCGGCAAATTGCGCCCGCAGGCGCTTGGCCATGTGCTTGGCCTGGGTGATGGATGTCATGAATGCCTCCACTGGGTCGAAGCCTGCAGGTGCTCGCATTGCCAGTCTTCGACAGCCATTGAAGGTGTGTGATGACGGGGTGGTAACGCGATGCTTTCACCGAACCTGAGGGGCGCGAGCGGCGGGCAGCATCTGGCCGTTGCGCGATGGTAGGGGAATGATCGTGGCAGGTAAAGGCGATGGGGCCGGTACAGGCTACAGTCAAACCAGCCAAATCACGGAGATAACCATGAACCCCACCACCCTCGCCTTGGCCCTCATCCTGCTCTGCCCACTGGCCCACGCCCAGGACAAGGTCAGCCATATCCCCGTGCACTTCGCCAAGGGCGCCAACAGCACCGAGATCAAGGGCAGCTTCAAGGGTTACGACAGCATCCAGTACAGCCTCTCGGCCAAGGCCGGCCAGCAGATGAACGTGCAGATTGCCGGCAGCAGCAACGCCAACTTCAACGTGTTCGCCCCGGGCGAGAAGCCAGGCTCGGGCACGGCGTTGGGTAGCGGCAGCGTGGGCAATGCGTGGAGCGGCACGCTGCCGGCCAGCGGCAGCTACACGGTGCAGGTGTACCAGATGCGCGCCACCGCGCGGCGTGGCGAGCTGGTGCCGCATACCTTGACCATTGGTATCCAGTGAACGCGATACCCCCACATCCTTAAGGCCTGCGCTGTATCTGTAGCCGGCTTGCCGGCCCCTACAAGGGTGCGATGAAATGCAGTGCGGAATTATTTTGCGCGCCAGAGCATCAGATGCCTTAGGACATGTATCAGCCTCCGGAAGCCCGCCATGAAAGCACGCAAGCAAAAGCCCATCAGCCTGAAGGACATCACCATCGTCGACGACGCCAAGATGCGCAAGGCGATCACCGCCGCAGCATTGGGCAATGCCATGGAATGGTTCGACTTCGGCGTGTACGGCTTCGTCGCCTTCGCCTTGGGCAAGGTGTTCTTCCCCAACGCCAGCCCCGGCGTGCAGATGATCGCAGCCCTGGCCACCTTCTCCGTGCCGTTCCTGATCCGCCCGCTGGGCGGGCTGTTCTTCGGCGCCCTGGGCGACCGCTACGGGCGCCAGAAGGTGCTGGCCGCAACCATCGTGATCATGTCGTTGAGCACCTTCGCCATCGGCCTGATCCCCTCCTACGCCAGCATCGGCATCTGGGCGCCGATCCTGCTGTTGCTGGCCAAGATGGCCCAGGGCTTTTCGGTGGGCGGCGAGTACACCGGGGCGTCGATCTTCGTCGCCGAATACGCCCCCGACCGCAAGCGTGGGTTCCTTGGCAGCTGGCTGGACTTCGGTTCTATCGCAGGTTTTGTGCTCGGCGCCGGGGTTGTGGTGCTGATCTCGACCATTCTGGGTGAAGAGCAATTTCTCGAGTGGGGCTGGCGCCTGCCGTTCTTCCTCGCCCTGCCGCTGGGCCTGATCGGCCTGTACCTGCGCCATGCGCTGGAAGAAACGCCGGCCTTCCAGCAGCACGTCGACACCCTCGAACAGGGCGACCGCGAAGGCCTGGCCAGCGGCCCGAAAGTGTCGTTCAAGGAGGTTGCCACCCAGCACTGGCGCAGCCTTCTGACCTGCATCGGGGTGGTGATCGCCACCAACGTCACCTACTACATGCTGCTCACCTACATGCCCAGCTACCTCACCCACAACCTGCACTACAGCGAAGACCACGGGGTGCTGATCATCATCGCGATCATGGTCGGCATGCTGTTCGTGCAGCCGATCATCGGCCTGCTCAGCGACAAGTGGGGGCGCCGGCCGTTCATCATCGTCGGCAGCGTTGGCCTGTTCGTGCTGGCCATCCCGGCGTTCATGCTGATCACCAGCGGCAAGCTGGCGGTGATCTTCGCCGGCCTTTTGATCATTGCCGTGCTGCTGAACTTCTTCATCGGCGTGATGGCCTCGACCTTGCCTGCGATGTTCCCCACCCACATCCGCTACAGCGCACTGGCCAGCGCGTTCAACATCTCGGTGCTGATCGCAGGCCTGACCCCGACCCTGGCCGCCTGGCTGGTGGAAACCACCAACAACCTGTACATGCCGGCCTACTACCTGATGGTGATCGCCGTGGTCGGCCTGCTCACCGGCCTGACCATGAAAGAAACCGCCAACCGCCCGTTGCGCGGCGCAGCGCCTGCAGCCTCGGACATCGAAGAGGCGCGCGAGCTGCTGCAGGAGCACCACGACACCATCGAGCAGAAAATCGAGGATATCGACACGCAAATCGCCGAACTTGAAGCCAAGCGCCAGCAACTTGCCCAGCAACACCCGCGCATCGACTGAACCCGCTGCGCCGTTGGTAACCTGATGCCAGCAAAGCCAAGCACAGCGGCTACCATGGAACTTCGAACAACGGGCGGGCGCACCTGAGGAGCCCGCCAGCCGCAAACGACTCAGGGACGACAGAACATGCCCGACAGCCGACCACAACCCGATGCACTCTCGGCCTCAGGCGACCCGCAGCGCAGCAGCGATACGCTGTTCGACAGCGAATTGCGCTTTCGCGCGCTGGTGACCGCCAGCAGCACCGCGGTGTACCGCATGAGCCCCGACTGGCAGGAGCTGCGCGAACTCACCGGCCAAGGTTTTCTCGAAGACACCCAGCAACCCATCCAGCGCTGGCTGGACAAATACATCGCCGCCGAAGACCGCCCCCGGGTGCTGGCTGCCGTCGCCAGCGCCGTGGCCGAGCGCAGCATCTTCGAACTGGAACACCGGGTGCGCCTGCCTGGCGGCCGTTTCGGCTGGACGCTGTCGCGGGCGGTGCCGATCTTCGACGCCAACGGCGACATCCTCGAGTGGTTCGGCGCCGCCATGGACGTCACCCAGCAGCACGAGGTGACCGCCCGCCTGCGCGAAAGCGAGGCGGCCTTCAAGACCATCGCCAACACCGTGCCGCAACTGGTATGGGTGACCGACCAGGCTGGCCATTTCGAGTTTTTCAACAAGCGCTGGCACGACTACTTCGACCCCGCCGGCCACCCGCACGACTACACCACCTTCGCCCGCCAGTGCGTGCACCCGGACGACACCCTCGCCGCCAGCACCGCCTTCACCCAGGCCCGTGCCTGCGGCGAGGTGTACGAAAGCGAGCACCGCTTGCGCCGCTTCGATGGCAGCTACCGCTGGTTCCTGGTGCGCGCCCAGCCCTACCGCGACCCCGAAACCGGCGCCCTGCTGCGCTGGTACGGCACCTCGGTGGACGTGCACGACCGGCACAGTGCCGAAGACCAGTTGCGCAGCTTCAACGAAGAGCTCGAGGTGCAGGTGCAGGCCGGCTCACGCGAACTGCAGGCGGCCGAGGCGCAGATGCGCCAGATGCAGAAACTCGAAGCCATCGGCCAGCTCACCGGCGGCGTGGCCCACGACTTCAACAACCTGCTCACGGTGATCCGCAACTCGGCCGAGCTGATGCGCCGCAAACCGCTGCCGCCGGAGCGCCAGCAGCGCTACCTGGACGCCATCCTCGACACCGCCGACCGCGCCGCCAGGCTCACCAGCCAGTTGCTGGCCTTCGCCCGCCGCCAAGCCCTGCGCCCAGAGGTGTTCGCGGTGGCCCACCAAGTGCAACAGATCGCCGAGATGCTGCGCAGCATCGTCGGCACGCGCATGCAGATAAAAGTGCAGGCCCCGGCGCAGCAGTGCTATGTAGAGGCCGACCGGAGCCAGTTCGAGACCGCGCTGGTGAACCTGGTGGTCAACGCCCGCGACGCCATGCAGGCAGAAGGCAACATCACCATCGCCATCGGCGCCGCCAGCGGCCAGGTCAGCATCGCCATCGACGACGATGGCCACGGCATTGCAGCCGCCGACATGGAGCGCATCTTCGACCCGTTCTACACCACCAAGGAGGTAGGCAAAGGTACCGGGCTGGGGTTGTCCCAAGTGTACGGTTTCGTCCACCAGTCCGGCGGCACGGTTGCGGTACAGAGCACGCCCGGCAAGGGCTCGACCTTCACCGTATCGCTGCCGGCAGTGGCCGCCCCGGACTCGGCCCAGGCAGAACCGCAACTGCCCGAGGCGCCGCAGCCCAAGGGCCATGTGCTGGTGGTGGAGGACAACACCCAGGTGCGTGAATTCACCGCCAGCCTGCTCGAGGACATGGGCTATACCACCCGCCAGGCCGCCGACGCCGGCACTGCCCTGGCCTTGCTGGAGGCGGGCCGCGAGCGCTTCGACCTGGTGCTGTCGGACGTGGTAATGCCCGGCACCAGCGGCGTGGAGCTCGCCCACACCCTGCGCCAGCGCTGGCCGGAGCTGCCGGTGGTGCTGACCAGCGGCTACAGCCAGGCGCTGGCGGGCGATGCGCACCATGGTTTCGAGCTGTTGAACAAGCCGTATTCGGTGGACCAGCTGTTGCGGGCGTTCGAGGTGGTGATGAAGCAGCGTTAGACCGCAGGCTGCCTGTTCTGCCTACAGGTACAACGCAAGCCTGAAGGTTATGCGATCCCTATCCCGATCCCCCGAAATCCTTGCCTGATCCTCCGCGCCTTCCATCCCCCGATGGGAAACGTTTCAGCTGCGAGCTAAAGTTTCATGACCCCGCTCCGTGCCTCGACGCGCGGCGTGCATAAAACAACGCCACATCAACCGATGATCAGCAGGTGAACCATGGAACTACGCATCAACCAGAAGACCTACCAGGTCGAGGCGGACGCCGATACGCCGTTGCTGTGGGTGATCCGCGACGACCTCGGTCTGACCGGCACCAAGTACGGCTGCGGCCTGGCCCAGTGCGGCGCCTGCTCGGTGCTGGTCAACGGCAACGTGGTGCGCGCCTGCGTGACGCCGGTAGCCGGCGTGGTCGGCCTTGACATCACCACCATCGAAGCCATCGAGCAAGACCCGGTGGGCAAGCGCGTGGTCCAGGCCTGGGTCGAGCACCAGGTGGCGCAGTGCGGCTACTGCCAGTCCGGTCAGGTAATGGCCGCCACCGCGCTGCTCAAGCACACCGCCAAGCCCAGCGACGCGCAGATCGAGGCGGCCATGGTCAACCTGTGCCGCTGCGGCACCTACAACGCCATCCATGCCGCAGTGCATGAACTGGCCGAAGGGGGCAACGCCTGATGAACGCGCGTATCGACTCCCCCGCCGACCTGCTTGACCTGCCAGCCGGCGAAACCGTCAACCTGTCGCGCCGGCGCTTTTTGGCCGGCACCGCAGTCGGTGCCCTGGTGCTGGGCTTCGGCCTGCCGCTGGGCGTGCCGCGGGTACAGGCTGCTGCAGCTGCTGCCAGCGCCGAGCGCGGCACCCAGGTGCCGGCGTTTCTGGAAATCCGCCCCGACAGCAGCGTGCGCCTGCTGTGCCCGTTCATGGAGGGCGGCCAGGGCACCTACACCGCCATGGCGCAAATCGTCGGTGAAGAGCTGGATGTGGACCCGGCGCAGTTTCTGGTCGACAGCGCCCCGCCCGGTGAAACCTACGTGGTGATGGAAAACGGCCTGCGCATCACTGGCGGCAGCATGTCGGTACGCATGAGCTACCCGACCATGCGCCGCCTCGGCGCGCTGGCCCGGGCCATGCTGTTGCAGGCCGCTGCCGAGCAGCTGGGGGTGCCGGTCGAAGAACTCAGCACCGAGCCCGGCAAGGTGCTGCACTTAGCCTCCGGCCGCTCGCTGGCCTATGGCGAGCTGGCCGGCCGCGCCATGGACCTGCCGGTGCCGGACCCGGCCAGCGTCAAGCTGCGCGACCCCAGCCAGTTCCGCTGGATCGGCAAGCCGGTGCGCCGGGTGGACGCCTACGACAAGTCCACCGGCAAGGCCGTGTACAGCATCGACATCAAGGTCGACGACATGCTCCACGC
Organism: Pseudomonas xanthosomatis; assembly: GCF_019139835.1. Lineage (NCBI taxonomy): Bacteria > Pseudomonadati > Pseudomonadota > Gammaproteobacteria > Pseudomonadales > Pseudomonadaceae > Pseudomonas > Pseudomonas xanthosomatis. Next base: position 4,510,033 of record NZ_CP077075.1, read on the forward strand.
CGCCGTGCAGCATGCGCCGCGCCTGGGCATGACGGTGGCCGGCCTGCGCAACGAAGCCCAGGTCAAGGCCATGAAGGGCGTGCACTCGGTGCACCAGCTGCCCGGCGCGGTGGCCGTGGTGGCCGAGCGCTGGTGGCACGCCAAGCGCGCGGTCGAGGCGCTGCAGGTGGATTGGCAGGAGCCCGGCGCAGGCAGCACCGTGCGAGCCATGCCCAAGGACTTTTCCAGCCAGGACTGGCTGGACCATTTGGCCGCACAGACCGGCCCTGCCCGCGACGACGAACACGAAGGCGACCTGGCCGCCGCCATGGCCAGCGCCAAGACTACCGTCGAGGCCAGCTACCGCAACCAGTACCTCAACCACGGCCAGTTGGAGCCGCCCTCGGCCACCGCGCGCTTCAACCCCGACGGCACCCTGGAGGTGTGGCTGCCCAACCAGGCGCCAGACATGTTCCGCGCCGACATCGCCAAGCGCACCGGCCTTGCGCCCGAGCAAATCACCTTGCACTCGCCGCTGCTGGGCGGTTTCTTCGGCCGGCATTTTTTGTACGACTCAGCCAACCCCTACCCCCAGGCCATCGCCCTGGCCAAGGCGGTCGGGCGCCCGGTCAAGCTGATCTGGACCCGTGAAGAAGAGTTCCTGCGCGACGTGCTGCGCCCGGTGGCAGTGGTCAAGTTCCGCGCAGGGCTGGACGCCGACGGCATGCCGGTGGCCATCGAGGCCATCAGCGCCACCGAAGGCCCCACCGAAGCCTTGGCCGGCAAGCAGGGCGAGAAGATCGACCCCACTGCCATCGAAGGCTTGGCCGGCAAGGCCTACGCCATCCCCAACAAGCGCATCGCGCAGATTTACGTCAAAGGCCCGGCGATGCTCGGTTACTGGCGTTCGGTGGGCAATTCGCTGAACGACTTCTTCTACGAAAGCTTCCTCGACGAGCTGGCCGACAAGGGCGGCAAGGACCCGTACGAACTGCGCCTGCACCTGCTGCGTGACAACCAGCGCCTGACCACCCTGCTGCAGGCGGTGGCCGAGCTTGCCGGTGGCTGGAAGCCCGGCCCGTTCACTGCCGAGGACGGCAGCAAGCGCGCCCGCGGCGTGGCCATGGCTTCGCCGTTCGGCTCCCATGCGGCGGTAATCGCCGAGGTGTCCATCGAAAACGGCCAGGTGAAGGTGCACGACATCTGGCAGGCCATCGACCCCGGCAGCATCGTCAACCCGGCGATCATCGAAGCCCAGGTCAACGGCGCGGTGGCCCTGGGGCTGTCGCAAACCCTGCTGGAAGAAGCCGTGTGGCTCGACGGCGCACCACGGGCGCGCAACTACGACCTGTACCCGATACTGCCAGCCCAGCGCATGGCCCGGGTGCATGTGCGCATCGTCGAAAGCGGCGAAAAAATGGGCGGCATTGGCGAGCCGCCGCTGCCAGCGGTAGCGCCTGCGGTGGCCAACGCCGTGGCCCGCCTGACCGGGCAGCGCGTGCGCAGCCTGCCCCTTGACCGCCACACCTTTAGCTGAGGGCCGCCCATGAGCAACCGCCGCTTCGCAAGAACCGCCGGCTGGCTGGCCGTGCCCTGCCTGGTCGCCGCCGGCCTGTTGGCCTGGTACGTCACCCGCGAGCCTGCCACGCCGTTCAGCCTCGACACCCCGGTGGACGCCGCGCTGGTCAGCCGGGGCGAGTATGTCGCCCGCCTGAGCGACTGCGTCGCCTGCCACAGCCTGCCCGGCCAGGCGCCGTTCGCCGGCGGGCTGGAAATGGCCACGCCGCTGGGGGCGATCCACGCCACCAACATCACCCCTGACCGCGAGCACGGCATCGGCCAGTACAGCCTGGCCGACTTCGACCGTGCCGTGCGCCACGGCGTGGCCCCGGGCGGGCGCCGGCTGTACCCGGCCATGCCCTACCCGTCCTACGCCAAGCTCAGCGATGACGATGTGCGCGCGCTGTATGCGTTCTTCATGCAGGGCGTGCAGCCGGCAGCTACACCCAACATTGCCAGCAGCATCCCCTGGCCACTGAACCTGCGCTGGCCCATTGCGCTGTGGAACGGGCTGTTTGCGCCCACCACACCCTATGCCGAGAAAACTGGCCAGGACGCGCTGTGGAACCGCGGCGCCTACATCGTCCAGGGCCCCGGGCACTGCGGCAGCTGCCACACCCCGCGCGGCCTTGCGTTCAACGAAAAGGCCCTGGACGAAGGCGGTACGCCGTTCCTCGCCGGCGCCCTGCTGGACGGCTGGTACGCACCCAGCCTGCGCCAGGACCCGAACACCGGGCTGGGCCGCTGGAGCGAGCCGGACATCGTGCAGTTTCTCAAGACCGGGCGTAACAAACATGCGGTGGTGTACGGGTCGATGACCGAGGCTTTCAACAACTCCACCCAGTTCATGGCCGACGACGACCTGGCCGCCATCGCCCGCTACCTCAAGTCGCTGCCCGGCGACCCGCAACGCGACGGCACGCCGTGGCAGTACCAGGCAGTGTCCGCCGCCGAGCGCCTGGATGCACCGGGTGCGCACACCTACGTGACCCGCTGCGCCAGCTGCCATGGCCTGGACGGCAAGGGCCAGGCCGAGTGGATGCCGCCGTTGGCCGGGGCCACCTCGATGCTGGCCAGCGAGAACGCCTCGGCGATCAACATCACCCTGAACGGCTCGCAGCGCATCGTCGCCGCCGGGGTGCCGGACGCCTACCGCATGCCGGCGTTCCGTCAGCAGCTGTCGGACCAGGAAATTGCCGAGGTGCTGAGCTTTGCCCGCGCCACCTGGGGCAACCAGGGCAGCGCGGTGAGTGCACAGGCGGTGGGCAAGTTGCGCGGGCATACCGACCCGGCCAGCAGCAGCCCGATCATTTTGCATATGCGTTGAGGCCGGCGCCTACAGGTACAGCTCAGACCTGAAGGTCATGCGATACCTGTGGGAGCGGGCTTGCCCGCGAAGCAGGCACCACGGTGGATGGCACGGGCTACGCCCGTGTTCGCGGGCAAGCCCGCTCCCACAGGGGGCTCACCAGCAAAACGGTTGCTCCCACACAGGGCCGTCCGCACAGGCGACCAAGTAACCAGTAGAGGTAGGTAATCACCATGGAAAGCATCGACCTGCTGGTGCTGCGCACCGCCCACGACTGGCTCGCTACCGGCCACCGCGTGCTGCTGGCCACCGTGGCCCGCACCTGGGGCTCATCGCCGCGCCCGGTGGGCTCGATGATGGCCCTGCGCAGCGATGGCCGGGTGGTGGGTAGTGTGTCCGGTGGCTGCATCGAGGATGACCTGGTGCATCGCCACACCAGCGCTTACGGCGGTCGGGGTTTCACCGACGGCCCGCCGGAGCGGGTGCGCTATGGCGTCAGTGCCGACGAGGCGCACCGCTTCGGCCTGCCCTGCGGCGGCACCCTGGAGCTGATCCTCGAATTCAGCCCCTGTACCGCCAGCCTGCAGCAACTGCTGACCCTGCTCGACAGCGGGCAACTGGTACAACGCCAGCTGGCCCTGGCCGATGGCGCGGTGACCCTGAGCACCAGCGCCACCCCGCAGCCCTTCGACTGCACCAGCCAACACATGCTCAACACCCTGGGCCCCGGCTACCGCATGCTGCTGATCGGCGCCGGCGCCCTGGCCGAGTACCTGGCCACCATGGCGCTGTTCAACGGTTTCAAGGTGGCCGTGTGCGACCCAAGGCCGGAGCACATGGCCAGTTGGGCGGTGGCGGGCGTGGAGCACCTCAAGGGCATGCCGGACGACGTGGTGCGGGCGTTCCGTAGCGACGCGCGCACCTGCATCATCGCCGTCAGCCATGACCCCAAGCTCGATGACCTGGCACTACTCGAAGCGCTGCACGGGCCGGCGTTCTACATCGGCGCCATCGGTTCGCGGCGCAACAGCCAGCTGCGCCGCGAGCGGCTGATCGAGCACTTTGGCGAAACCGAGCACTCGCTCGAGCGGCTGCACGGGCCGATCGGCATCTACATCGGCAGCAAGACCCCGGCGGAGATCGCAGTGAGCGTGATGGCCGAGGTACTGGCGGCAAAGAACGCGGTGGCGTTGCCGGGCGCGGTCAATGTGTCGCAGGCCAAAGGGGCCAGGGAGTCAGCTGCCTGAACCGCACAGCTTCAGGCCTGCATCGTACCTGTAGGAGCCGGCTTGCCGGCGATGGGGCCGGCGCACGCAGCACAAAGCACCGAAGTGCGTCTTGCCGCGCGACCAGGCCGGTCTATGCTTGTGCTCGCCATAACCCAAACGGTATCGATCACAAGGAAGACAGGCCAATGACTCCATTCACCCGCGCCATCGCTTTAGCCTCGTTAGTGTCTGCCGCAACCTTCACCGCCCACGCAGCGCAACTGCCAATTGCCAGCGAAGCCCTGGAAAGCCACGTCAAAACCGAGGTGACCGCCATCGACCTGGCCAACCGCCAGGTGACGGTCAAGGGGCCCCACGACAAGGACGTGACCTTCCAGCTCACGGAAAAGGCCAAGGCCCTGCCCAACCTCAAGGTCGGTGACCAGGTCGACATCTACGTCACCCGCGCCGTGGCCTATGTGCTCAACACCGACGTTGGCGGCGCGCCCAAGGCCAGCGAGGAAACCGGCACCATCCGCGCCAAGGCCGACAACCCCAACCCCGGCGGCGAAGCCTTCCGCCAGGTGAAGGTGACCTCGCAGATCAAGAAGATCGACCTCAAGACCCACGAGGTCAGCCTGCTGCCGCCCGAAGGCAAGCTGCAGGTGGTGAAGGTGGAGGACCCCGAGCTGCAGGCACGGATGAAAAACCTCAAGGTCGACCAGACCGTGGATGCGATCTACACCGAAGTGCTGCGGGTAGAAACCTCGCGTTGACCCCTTGGCTTTGGGGCCGCTGTGCGGCCCTTCGCGGGTAAACCCGCTCCCACAGAAATCACCGCTCCTTGTGGGAGCGGGTTTACCCGCGAAGGGCTGCGCAGCAGCCCCATGGTTTCACTGCACCGGGCGCGGCTCGAACAGGCTGACCGCCTTGGCATCCACCGCTTTAGGCAACAACCCCTCCCGATAAAACGCATCGGCGATCTGCTGCTGCTCCTCAAGGTTGTCCACATTCACCGGCTGCACGTCATAGCTGCGCCGGCCATTGGCCTGCTGCACCGTGGCGCTGTCCAGGTTGCCCCACTGCGGGCCGAGAATGCGCGCCGCCGCCGCCGGGTTGGCCTTGGCCCAGGTACCGGCCTCGCGCAGGGCCAGGTACAGCTGCTGCAGCACCTCGGGGTGGGCCTTGGCATAGTCGCTGCCGGCCAGGTAGTAGCGCTGGTAGCTGGCAAGGCCGCTGCCGTCGGCGAGGATGCGCGCATTCTGCTGGCGCTGGGCGCTGGCCACGTACGGGTCCCAGGTGACCCAGGCATCCACCTTGCGGTTTTCGAACGCCGCGCGCCCGTCGGCCGGGATCAGGTAGGCCGGGGTGATGTCCTTGAAGCTCAAGCCGGCCTTGGCCAGGGCCTGGATCAACAGGTAATGGCTGCCGGCGGCCTTGGTCACCGCCACCCGCTTGCCCTTGAGGTCGGCCAGGGTTTTCAGCGGCGAGTCGGCCGGCACCAGAATCGCCTGGGCAGTGGGTGACGGGGTTTCACGAGCGAAGTAAGTCAGCTTGGCGCCGGCGGCCTGGGTGAACACCGGCACCGTGTCGGCGACGTCTGCCGACACATCGACATTGCCCAGGTTCAGCGCCTCGAGCAGCGGCAGGCCGCTGGGAAACTCGTGCCAGCTGATGCGGATACCTTCGGCGCCCAGGCGCTGCTCGAGGGTGCCGCGGGCCTTGAGCAGGGTCAGCAAGGTGGAGGACTTCTGGTAGCCGATGCGCAGGGTTTGCTCGGCGTGGGCCAGGCTTGGCAGCAAGGCACCGGCCAGCAGCGCCAGGGCCAGCCGGCGTACAGGTTTCAACAACATGGGGAGTCTCCAGGGTCAGGGTTTCGCGGCCAGCTTGGCGGCGCCGGGTACGGTAAAGCCGGTGGCAAAAGTGGGCGCCACATCGAGGCGTTGGTTCATCAGGCCGTGGGCCTGGTAGAAGTCGGCGGTGTCCTGCTGCTCGGCCACGGTCTGCGGGTCGATGACCTGCCAGCGCAATTGCCGGCGCTCGAACTGCAGGCGCGCGGCGGCCTCGGGGAAGCCGATGATCGCGGCCAGGGTTTTCGAGTAGCTGTCCAGGTGCTGGTTGGCCCACACCTGCGCCCCGGCCAGGCGGTTCAGGTAATCCTGCAAGGCTGCGCGCCGGGCCGGTGCGTCCAGTGCCTTGTCGGTGGCGGCGAGAAAGCTGTTGCCGCTGGACAGCCCACGGCCATTGACCAGCACCCGGCCCTGCCCGCTCAGCTCGGCCAGCGCGGTATAGGGCTCCCAGGTCGACCAGGCGTCCACCGAGCCGTTGGCCAGGGCGATCTTGGCGTCCACCGGGCCAAGGAAGCGAAACTCCACGTCCTTTTCCGTCAGGCCGGCCTGATCCAGGGCCTTGAGCGCCAGGTGGTGGCCGATAGAGCCGCGGCCGGTGGCGATGCGTTTGCCCTTGAGGTCGGCAGCGCTTTGCAGCGGCGCGTCGGGGCGCACCAGCAGCGCGGTGCCGTAGGGGTCGGACTTGTCCACGGCAATCGCCTTGACCGGCGCGCCGGAGGCCAGCACGAACAACAGCGGTGCATCGCCGATGATGCCGGCGTCGATGGCCCCGGCGTTTAGCGCTTCGGCCAGGGGCGCGGCAGCGGGGAACTCGGCCCAGTGGATGTCGTAGGGCAAATCGCGCAGGGCGTCGGCGGCCTCCAGCTGGGCGCGCATGTTGCCCTTCTGGTCGCCGATGCGCAGGGTCAGGCGCTCGCTGGCAGCGGCCTGGCTGGCCAGCAGAACGGCGGCGGCGAGGGTCAGCAACTTCGAACGGATGGACATGGCGCTCCTCGGGGTCTGGGCGGGCCGCATCGTGCGGCCCGTGACGGCAGACTGTAGCGAGAAGTTTTTAATAACCAAAAGTGATTTTAGGAATAACCTAATATGCAATTTTCACAAAACCCTGTAGGAGCGACCTTGTGTCGCGAAAGGGCCGCGTAGCGGCCCCGGCAATTTTGCATGAGGCCGAGATCCTGGGGCCGCTACGCAGCCCTTTCGCGACACAAGGCCGCTCCTACAGGGGGTAGCACGGCTTAAATTTTGGCATTACCTGCAAGCCAGATTATGCTAACGGCTTATTTTCCCGTTCACTCCTGCGAGCGCCGATCATGAAAATCGATGACATGGACGCCTTCGTGGCGGTCATCCGTTGCCAGTCCACCAACCTTGCCGCCGAGGCCCTGCAACTGACTCAGCCGGCCATCACCCGGCGGGTGCAGAACTTCGAGGAAGACCTCGGCGCCACCCTGCTCGACCGCAACACCAAGCCGCTCAAGCCCACGCCCATGGGCCTGCGGGTGTACGAGCAGTGCAAGGCCATCCTGCGCGAGATCGACGCGCTGCGCGAACTGGTGGCCAACGACGGCGCGCCCTCCGGCACCCTGCGCCTGGGCGTGCCGCAAACCCTTGGTGACGTGGTGCTGCTGGATGCCCTGGCGCGCATCCGCGAGGCCTACCCGCCGCTGCGCACCCAGGTCAGCAGCGGCTGGGGCAGCAGCCTGATCGCACGCATGGAAAACGGCGAGCTGGACGCCGCCGCGGCGCTGTTCCCGCCGGGCAAGATCTTCCCCGAAGGCATCGCCAGCCAATCGATCGCACGCATGCCGCTCAAGGTGGTGGCCGCCAAGGGCAGTGCCGGCAAGCGCAGCTACAAGCTCAAGGACTGTTACACCCGCGGCTGGGTGCTCAACCCCGACGGCTGCGGCTTTCGTGCCGGCTTGCAGCGGGCGCTGAGCGAACAGGGGCTGAGCCTGTCGATCAACCTGGAAACCTTCGGCACCGAGCTGCAGCTGGGGCTGGTGGCCAACGGTCAGGGCCTGGGGCTGGTGCCCGAGCCGCTGTTGCTGGCCAGTCGGCACCGGGATGAACTGGAGGTGCTGAACGTTAGCGACTTCAAGCCGCAGGTGGATTTGTGGCTGTTCCATCCGCGCTACCTGGGGAATTTGCAGGGGCCGGTGGAGTTGTTTGGTGAAGTGGCCGGGCATCGGTTGTTGGGGTGAAGGGTCGGGTTGCCGCCGCCATCGCGGGGCAAGCCCGCCCCACCCAGCAATAAATGCAATATTTGCATATAAAAACAAAATATAAATTCCACAAACTGATAATTAGCATAGAACCAAAAAGACTTTTACAGCGTTCATTCATACGAATACGGTCTTAGCAACCCACCGTCATTCAGGGATGAACCCCCATGAGTCACCCTTCCGACGCCGCCCTGGCCGAGCTTACCCAGGCCTTGGCGGCCAACGCCGAGCGCTATGACCGCAGCGCGCAGTTCCCCAAGGACAACTTCGACCTGCTGCAGCACCACGGCCTGCTGGCACTGACCGTGCCCACAGCGCTGGGCGGCGGCGGGGCCGACCTGGCCACGGCGCGTCGGGTGATCGGTGCGGTCGGCAAGGGCGACCCGGCCACCGCGCTGATTCTGGTGATGCAGTACCTGCAGCACTTTCGCCTGCAGGACGAAACCCGCTGGCCCGAACACCTGCGCACGCAGGTGGCGCGCGATGCGGTGCAGCACGGCGCGCTGATCAACGCCCTGCGCGTGGAGCCCGCGCTGGGCACCCCGGCCCGCGGCGGCCTGCCCGCCACCGTGGCACGACGCACCGCCGAAGGCTGGCGCCTGAGCGGGCGCAAGATCTACTCCACCGGCAGCCACGGCCTGAGCTGGTACCTGGTGTGGGGCCGCAGCGATGACGCCGACCCGCTGGTGGGCGGTTTTCTGGTGCACCGCGATACCCCCGGCATCAGCATCGTCGAAGACTGGGACCACTTAGGCATGCGCGCCACCTGCAGCCACGAGGTGCGTTTTGACGAGGTGCTGATCCCCCTCGACCACGCCGTCAGCGTCAGCCCGGCCAGCGCCCCGCGCGCAGAGCTGGATGGCGACAGCCTGCTGTGGATGGCAGTGCTGCTGCCGGCGGTGTACGACGGCGTGGCCCGCGCAGCGCGGGACTGGCTGGTGGGCTTTCTGAACCAACGCGCGCCGTCCAACCTCGGCGCACCGCTGGCCAGCCTGGCGCGCTTCCAAGACGTACTGGGGCGCATCGACACCCTGCTGTTCGCCAACCAGAGCCTGCTGGATTCTGCCGCCGCCGGGCACATCGCTGCCAATCACGCCGGGCAGATCAAACACCTGGTCAGCGCCAACGCCATCCAGGCCGTGGAGCTGGCCATCGAGGCCGCCGGCAACCCCGGCCTGTCGCGGCGCAACCCGCTGGAGCGGCACTACCGCGACGTGCTGTGCAGCCGCATCCATACGCCCCAGGACGACGTGGTGTTCGGCCAAGTCGGGCGCAACGCCTTGACGGAGGTGGCGGCATGAGCCATTCGATCATCGCCAGCCAGCTGGACCCTCAAGCCAACCAGGCCCTGCGCGAGCGGCTGGTGGACCACGAGGTGGTCGATATTCCCTTCGGCCAGTTGCACCTCGAAGTGCCGGCCGATGTGTTCATCCTGCGCCCGGTGAACATTCGCGGGCAGCGGGTCGATACCCCGCCGCCGGGCTGGCCATGGAACCTGAAGTGGGTGCAGTTGGTATCCTCGGGCATCGACTTCTACCCCGACTGGGTGTTCCAGGGCCCGCCGGTCACCAGTGGCAAGGGCGCCAACGCCGAGCAGGTGGCCGAGTTCGCCCTGGCCCTGGTGTTCGCCGCCGCCAAGCAATTGCCCGGTTTGTGGGTGAAGGACGCCGACTGGCAGCTGACCCCGCTGGCCCCGGTACGTGGCCGCACCTTGGGCATTCTCGGCTTTGGCAGCATCGGCCAGAGCCTGGCGCGCAAGGCCGTGGCCCTGGGCATGCGGGTGCTGGCCCTGAGCCGCCCCGGCCAACCCATCGCCGAAATCGCCGGCGTGGAACGCGCCGAAGACCTGCGCCAGCTGTTCGCCGGCAGCGACCACCTGGTGCTGGCCGCCCCGCTCACCCCCGCCACCCGCGGCCTGATCGACCGCCAGGTGCTGGGCCACGCCCGCCCCGGCCTGCACCTGGTGAACATCGCCCGCGGCGGCCTGCTCGACCAACAGGCGCTGCTCGAAGCCCTGGACAGCGGCCGGGTGGGCCGCGCCAGCCTGGACGTCACCGACCCCGAGCCGCTGCCCGCCGGGCACCCGCTGTACCAGCACCCCCGGGTGTTCTTGTCGCCGCACACCTCGGCCATTTCTGCAGACGGCTACCCGGCCTTCATCGACGCCTTCGTCGCCAACTTCCACCGCTACCGCGAGCAGGCGCCGCTGGCCAACCTGATCGACACCGCACGCGGCTACTGATTACCGGAGAACACACCATGACCTCATTGTCTGCCGTCACCCCCATCACCGCGCATGTGCGCGACCGGGTCAGCGCCGAAGAATGGGAGGTGCGGGTCAAGCTGGCCGCCGCCTACCGCCTGGCTGCGCTGTTTCGCTGGACCGACCATATCTACACGCACTTCTCGGCGCGGGTACCGGGGCCGGACGAGCACTTCCTGATCAACGCCTTCGGTTTGCTGTTCGATGAAATCACCGCCTCCAACCTGGTCAAGGTGGATGTGGACGGCACCATCATCGACGACCCGCTGGGCCTTGGCATCAACCAGGCCGGCTACGTGATCCACAGCGCCATCCACCGCGCCCGCCCCGACCTCACCGCGGTGCTGCACACCCATACCCGCGACGGCGCGGCTGTGTCGGCGCAGCGTGACGGCTTGCTGCCGATTTCCCAGCACGCCCTGGCCTACTACAGCCGGGTGGTTTACCACGACTACGAAGGCGTGGCCCTGGACCTGGACGAGCAGCAGCGGCTGGTGGCCAACCTGGGCGAGAGCAACATCCTGATTTTGCGCAACCACGGGCTGCTGACCGGCGGCGTCAGCGTGGAGCACGCGTTCCGCGAGCTGCACGGGCTGGAGCGGGCCTGCAATATCCAGGTGGCGGCCCAGGCGGGCGGCAATGACCAGTTGCTGCATGCTTCGCCAGCGGCGATTGCCAAGGTGCATGAGCAGTCGAAGCGGTTTTCCGATGGCAAGGGTGAGGGAATCCAGCGGCACTGGGATGCGTTGATCCGCCAATTGGAGCGGGAGGGGCTTGAGTACCAGGACTGATTGAAAGGTATCTGATACCCGTACCGGCCTCTTCGCGGGCAAGCCCGCTCCCACAGGTACAGCGCCGCACCTGAGGGCAATGAAACCCTGTGGGAGCGGGCTTGCCCGCGAAAGGGCCGGCACAGGCGCCCCCTCTCTTGATGAAGGACCACCCCATGCCCCCACTGCACCGCCTGTTCGCCCTCGGCGCCCTGGCCCTGGCACTCAATGCCTGCTCCCCCGCCGAAAACACCGCCACCCGCAACACCCTCAACATCGCCTTCTGGGGCGACAACACCACCCTGGTCAGCGTCGACCCGTTCCAGGTCTATTGGCTGGAACACCGCGTGCTGCTGCGCAACGTCGCCGAATCGCTCACCGACCAGGACCCGCAAAGCGGCCGCATCATCCCGTGGCTGGCCAAAAGCTGGGAGGTGGGCAGCGATGCCCTGAGCTACACCTTCCACCTGCGCCAGGACGTCACCTTCAGCAACGGCGAGCGCTTCGACGCCCATGCGGTGAAAGCCGCCTTCGACAGCAACAAGGCCTTCGCCACCCAGCTGCCGGCCACCTTCGGCGCCACCTACCTGGCCGGCTACGACCACGCCGAGGTGCTCGACGACTTCACCGTGCGCCTGGTGCTGGCCAAGCCCAATGCCGGCTTCCTGCAAGCCACCTCCACCACCAACCTGGCGATTCTGGCCCCGGCTTCGTACAAGCTCAGCGCCCAGGAGCGCTCGCTGGGCAAGATCATCGGCACCGGCCCGTTCGTGCTCGAGCACTACACCCCCGAAGTGGGCGCACGGCTGGTCAAGCGCGCCGACTACGCCTGGGCTTCGGCCAACGTGCACAACCCGGGCGCTGCGCACCTGGACGCGGTCGAGATCAGCTACATCCCCGAGGAGAGCGTGCGCAACGGCCTGTTCCTGCAGGGCAAGGCCGACATCCTGTGGCCGCGCAACCCGTTCTCCGAGGTGGACCTGAAGCTGTTCCAGAGCAAGGGCGCGACCATTCAGAGCCGCTCGTTGCCGGGCCCGGCGCTGAACCTGTACCCCAACACCCGCAACGACCGCTTGCTGGGCGACCGCCAGGTGCGCCTGGCGCTGCAAAAGGCCATCGACCGCACAAGCTACGCGCACACCGTGTACAACGCCGAGTTCCCGGTGGTCAGCGGGGTGTACGACGTGACCACGCCGTACTTCAAGCCACAGGCCGACAAGCTCGCCTACGACCCCAGGGGCGCCGAGCAACTGCTCGATGGCGCCGGCTGGCACAAGGGTGAGGACGGCTACCGGCACAAGAACGGCCAGCGCCTGACCCTGCGCTACAACATCAGCCCCGCCGAAAGCGCAGGCGACGTGCTGGTACAGGACCAGCTGCGCAAGGTGGGTATCGACCTCAAGCTGAACGTGCTGACCCGCGCCGAATGGGTGGCCGGCAACGCCTCGGGCAACTACGACCTGACCTCGACCTACATGACCCGCGCCGACCCGATCATCCTGCAGACCATCCTCGACCCGCGCGCGGCCAACAGCGCAACCCTTGCCACCAACAGCTACGAGCCGCACACCCTGCCCAAGGTGCAGGCGCTGTTCGACCAGGGCATCACCGCCACCGCCGACCAGCAACGCGCCGACGCCTATGGCCAGTTGCAGGACCTGCTGGTGAACGAGGCTTCGGCGTTCCCGCTGTACGAGCGGGTGTGGCAGGCAGCCACCGCGCCACGGGTCAAGGACTTCCGCTGGACCGCCGAGGGCTTTGCCTTCCTCAGTGACATCCAGGTCGGCCAGCCATGAAACGCTACCTGATCGGCCGCATCGGCCAGGCGCTGCTGGTGTTGTGGGGCGCCTACACCATCAGCTACTTCATCCTCTACCTGCTGCCGGGCGACACCCTGGCGATCATGCTCAGCGCCTCAGGCATGGAGGCCGACGGCCTGTCGCCCGAGGACCTGGCCCGCGCCCGCGCCTACTACGGGCTGGACAAGGGTCTGTTCGAGCAGTACTTCGACCTGCTCTGGCGCGCCGTGCACGGCGACCTGGGCCAGTCGCTGTCGCTGGGCCGGCCGGTGACCGCGCTGCTGGCCGAGCGCCTGCCGCAAACCCTGGCCCTGGCGGGGCTGGCCATCGTGCTGTCGCTGCTGGCCGGGGTGGGCCTGGCCTACCTGACCGCCTACCTGCAATGGCGCCCGCTCAAGAGCGCCCTCACCCGCCTGCCGTCGCTGGGCTTTTCGGTGCCGGTGTTCTGGATGGGCCTGCTGTTGATCCAGGTGTTCGCCTTCGGCCTGGGCTGGTTCCCGGCCACCGGCAGCCAGGGCTTTGCCAGCCTGGTGCTGCCGGCGGTGACCTTGGCCATCCCCAGTGCTGCGGTGTACGCCCAGGTGCTGCAACGCGGCTTTGCCGGGGTATGGCAGGAGCCCTACATCGCCACGGCCTTTGCCAAGGGCCTGAGCCGCGCCCAGGTGCAGGCGCGCCACGGGCTGCGTAACGCGGCATTGCCCCTGCTGACTCTGGTGGGGCTGCAGGTGGGCAACACGGTGTCCGGCGCGGTGCTGGTGGAGACCATCTTTTCGCGCAATGGCGTCGGGCGCTTGGCCCAGGAGGCGGTATTGCGCCAGGACATTCCGGTGGTGCTGGCGATTGTCGCGGTGTCGGCGGCGGCCTTTGTGGTGGTGAACTTGATCGTCGACCTGCTTTACCCGTGGCTCGACCCGCGGATTACCCATACGGCCAAGGTGAGCTGAAATGACTACCGACACAACGCGCACCCTGTGGGAGCGGGTTTACCCGCGAACACCGGCAAAGCTGGTGCCATACACCGAGTCGCCTGCTTCGCGGTGGTTCGGCACCCCGACAAGCCCGCTCCCACAGGGGCCTGCAGGCTCAAAGAATTCTGTACAGGATCAACAGGCCAACGACTTAGCCAAGCCCTGGAAGCGCCGCACCCGCTGGCAGCGCCTGCACCAGGCGGCGGCGCCGCTGCTGCGCCGGCCGGGCTTCAGCCTGGCCCTGCTGGTGGTGCTGTTCGCCCTGCTGGCGGCCGTGGCACCGCAACTGCTGACCAGCTTCGACCCCTATGCCACCTCCCCGGCAGACAAGCTCAGCGCACCGAGCCTGGTGCACTGGTTCGGCACCGACGAACTGGGCCGCGACCTGTACACCCGGGTGGTGTACGGCGCGCGGCTGAGCGTGCTGGCAGCGCTGCTGGCGGTGGCCATCGCCCTGGCCGGCGGCCTCGGGCTGGGGGTACTGGCCGGTTTTGCCGGCGGGCGCCTGGACGCGGCCCTGATGCGCATCATCGACGTACTGCTGGCCCTACCTGGTTTGCTGCTGGCCCTGGCCATCGTCACCGCCATCGGCTTTGGCACCGTGCCGGTGGCCATCGCCGTGGGGGTGGGCATCATCCCGGGCTTTGCCCGCACCACCCGCGCCGAAGTGCTGCGCATCAAGACCCTGCCCTATGTCGAGGCCGCGCGCCTGGGCGGCGCCAGCTGGGCGCGCACGTTGCTGCGCCATGTGCTGCCCAACGCCTGGGGGCCGGTGGCGGTGCTCGCCACCCTGGACTTCGGCGCGGCCATTCTGGCTACCGCCGGCCTGAGCTTTTTGGGCTTTGGCGCCGCACCGCCGGCGGCGGAATGGGGCACGCTGATTGCCAACGGCCGCCACTTTTTGATCACCGCACCCTGGGTGTCCCTGCTGCCGGGGCTGTTCGTGGTGGCGGTGGTGTTCAGCCTCAACCACCTGGCGCGCAGCGTCGAGGAGCATGCCCGATGAGCCAGCCACCCTTGATCGAGGTCCGCGACCTGAGTGTCAGCTACCGCTTTGCCGGGCAACGTACCCAGGCCGTGCAGGGGCTGTCGTTCAGCCTGCAACAGGGCGAGACCCTGGCCATTGTCGGCGAGTCCGGCTCGGGCAAGTCGACCCTGGCCAACGCCCTGCTCGGCCTGTTGCCGGGCAACGCCCAGGTCGATCAGGGCGAGCTGTGGGTGGCCGGGGTGGATGTGGCCAAAGCCAGTGAACGGGCCCGGCGCCAGCTGCGCGGGCGCACCGTCGGCCTGGTGCCGCAGGACCCGATGGTCAGCCTCAACCCCACCCTGCGCATCGGCCAGCAGATTGCCGAGGCGCTGTTGCTGGCCAAGGGTGTGCGCCGCTACCCGGGGCTGGACGCCGATGTGCAGGAGCTGCTGGCCCAGGTCGGCCTGGACGACCCGGCGCTGCGCGCCCGCCAGTACCCCCACGAGTTGTCTGGCGGCATGCGCCAGCGGGTGCTGATTGCAATCGCCCTGGCCGGCAACCCGCGCCTGATCATTGCCGACGAACCCACCAGCGCGCTGGATGTAACGGTGCAGCGGCGCATCCTCGACCACCTGCAACAGCTGGTGGCCGAGCGCGGTATTTCGCTGCTGATCATCACCCATGACTTAGGCATGGCCTGTGATCGCGCCGACCGCCTGCTGGTGATGCGCCATGGGCAGCTGGTAGAACATGCCTCGCCGCGCCAGGTGCTGTGGGGCTCGCAACAGCCCTATACCCGCGACCTGCTCAATGCCGCGCCCGCCTTCGTGCCCCGGCACCGGCCAAGGGTGGCCGAAGGGCCGGCGTTGTTGCGCCTGAGCCAAGTGGGCAAACGCTTTGCCCTGCCAGGGCAGGACGCGCACTTTACTGCATTGCATGACCTGAACCTTGCAGTGCATGCCGGCCAGACCCTGGCCATCGTCGGCGAGTCCGGCTCGGGCAAGAGCACCGCACTGCGCATCGCCCTGGGGCTGGAAAAACCCAGCAGTGGCAGCGTGGAGTTTGCCGGCATCGACGTCACCGGGCACAGTTGGCGGGCGTTCCGGCCGCTGCGCCGGCGTATCCAGCTGGTGCAGCAAAACCCCTTCGCCGCCCTCGACCCGCGCTTTACCGTGTTCGACAGCATCGTCGAGCCACTGGTGGCGTTCGGGCTGCTCAAGGGCCAGGCGCTGGAGCGCCGGGCGCGGGAGCTGATAACCAAGGTGCAGCTGCCGGTACAGTTTCTCGACCGGCTACCCAAGGAGTTGTCCGGCGGGCAGCGCCAGCGGGTGGCGATAGCCCGGGCGCTGGCGCTGGAGCCAGAAGTGTTGCTGCTGGACGAGCCGGTGAGTGCGCTGGATGTGTCGGTGCAGGCGCAGGTGCTGGCGCTGCTGGATGAACTGCAGCGCGAGCTGGGCATGGCCTATGTGCTGGTGTCCCATGACCTGGCGGTGGTGGCGAGCATGGCCGACCAGGTGCTGGTGCTGCGCCGTGGCCAGGTGGTGGAACAGGGGCCGGCGGTGCAGGTGTTGTCGCAGCCGGGCAGCAGCTATACCCGCGAGCTGATTGCGGCGATACCGGGGTATTCGCGCAGTGTGTTGCCGGTGGCGGTGTAAGACTCTAGAGCCATGGGGCCGCAAAGCGGCCCCTGAAACCACATTTAAACGCATAATCAAAAATAATGATTATTTGTAGTTCGCATAATTAGCTTAGAACCACAAAGCCTTTCACAAGCCCCACTCCCCCACGCTAACGTCCCCCTACCAGTCCGACCCCACACCCGGCGGAGGCCTCCACAACCTGATTGCAGAAGGACTCCCCATGAGCAAGCGACAGATCAAACTCGGCGCGATGATCCACGGTGTCGGCCACGGCTGGGGCGAATGGCGCCACCCTGAGGCGCTGGCCGATGCCAGCGTCAACTTCGGCTTCTACAAGCAGCAGGCGCAACTGGCGGAGGCGGCGAAGTTCGACTTCGCCTTCATCGCCGACAGCCTGCACATCCACGCCCGCTCCAGCCCCCACTACCTCAACCGCTTCGAGCCACTGACCATTCTTTCGGCGCTGGCGGCGGTCACCAGCCATATCGGCCTGGTGGCCACGGTCACGGTCAGCTACAGCGAACCCTTCCAGGTGGCGCGCCAGTTCGCCTCCCTGGATTTGATCAGCGGCGGGCGGGCCGGCTGGAACGTGGTTACCTCGTGGCTGTCGGGCACCGCCGACAACTTCGGCAAGGCCGAGCACCCGCCCCACGCCGTGCGCTATCGCATTGCCCGCGAGCATGTGGAGGTGGTCAAGGGGCTGTGGGACTCGTGGGAGGACGACGCCTTTACCCGCAACAAACAGACCGGCGAATACTTCGCCCCCGACAAGCTGCACACCCTTGGCCACCAGGGGGAGTTCTTCAAGGTGAAGGGGCCTTTGAACATCCAGCGCTCACCCCAGGGCCAGCCGCTGATCTTCCAGGCCGGGGTGTCGGACGACGGGCGCAATTTCGCCGCGCAAAACGCCGATGCGATCTTCGTCAGCCCCGAGTCGTTCGCCGATGCCCGGGCCTATTACCAGGACCTGAAAAAACGCGCCGCGCAGCACGGCCGCGACCCTGAGCAGTTGTTCATTCTGCCGGGCATCCGGCCCATTGTCGGGCGCGATGAGGCCGAGGTGGAAAGCCGTTACCAGCAGGCGGTGGAGCTGGTGAGCATCGAAGATGCCATCGTTGCCCTGGGCCGGCCGTTCAACGACTACGACTTCAGCCAGCATGACCTGGACGCACCCTTCCCCGACCTGGGCTCCCTGGGTGACAACAGCCACAAGGGCACCGCCGACCAGCTCAAGCAACTGGCCCGCGACGAGGGGCTGACCCTGCGCCAGCTGGCGCTGCGCTTCTCGCGGCCACGGCGCGATTTCACCGGCACCCCGCAGCAGGTGGCCGATGCGCTGCAGCACTGGTTCGAGCAGGGGGCGGCGGACGGTTTCATCATCAACCAGTTGCTGCCGGACGGGCTGCAGTACTTCACCGAGCTGGTGGTGCCGCTGTTGCAAGAGCGGGGGCTGGTGCGTAGCGAGTACCTGGGTAGCACCTTGCGTGACAACTTCGGGCTGGCGGTGCCAGAGAACCGCAACACGGTACGCCGTAGCCAAAGCGCTGTGGCTTGAGATTGCCGGGGCCGCCTTGCGGCCCATCGCGGGCAAGCCCGCTCCTACAAGGGGCGGCGCTCTTCTGTAGGAGCGGCCTTGCGCCGCGATGGGCCGCAACGCGGCCCCTTCCCCACCTCTCATCAAAATGGAATTTTGCCCCATGAACCTCGAATTCATCGGCCTGATCGGCCCCCAGGAAGGCAGCGAATCCCAGGCCCCACGCGGCCCGCTGGTGGACCTGGAATTCATCAAGGCCTTCGCCCAGGCCCAGGAATACGGCGGCTTCGACAAGGCCCTGCTGGCAGTCAATACCAGCGCGCCAGACTCGATGATCCTGGCCAGCTACGTGGCCGCCCTCACCGAACGCATCGGCCTGTTGGTGGCGCACCGCCCGGGCTTTCAGGCACCCACCTTCGCCGCCCGCCAGTTCGCCACCCTCGACCAGCTCAGCCGTGGCCGCGCCTCGATCAACGTGATCACCGGCGGCGACAGCGGCGACCTGCAGCGCGATGGCGACTTCCTCGACAAAGACGCCCGCTATGCCCGCACCGATGAGTACCTGCAGGTACTGCGCAACACCTGGACCCAGACCGAACCCTTCGACCACCAAGGCGCCCATTACCGGGTGGAAGACAACCTGACCCTGGTCAAGCCGGTGGGCAAGCTGCCCATCTACTTCTCCGGCGCCTCGGACGCTGCGGTGGAGGTGGCCGCCAAGCATGCCGACGTGTACATGATGTGGGGCGAACCGCTGGAGCAGGTACGCGAACGTATTGCCCAGGTGCGCAAGGCCGCCGCCCGCTACGGGCGCGAAAAGCACATCCGCTTCAGCCTGTCGCTGCGCCCGATCCTGGGTGCCACCGAGGACGAAGCCTGGGCCCGCGCCGAGCGCATTCTCAGCGATGCCAAGCAACGCATCGGCATCCGCCAGGGCAACCGCCGCGAGAAGAATTTCGGCAAGAGCAACGTGGGCTCGGAGCGGCTGGTGCAACTGGCCGGTAAGGTGCATGACACCCGGCTGTGGACCGAAATCGCCGCGTTAGGCGGCGGCGCGGGGAATTCCACCTCGCTGGTGGGGACGCCGGACCAGGTCGCCGAGGCGGCGCTGGCGTATTACGAACTGGGGGTGAGTACCTTCCTGTTCCGCGGCTTCGATCAGTTGCGTGATGCGGTGGAATACGGGCAGGAGCTGATACCGCGGATTCGCGCTTTGGTGGCAGGTGGGCGTGAGCAACGCAGGGCCTGAGTCGCCTGGCAGGGCGGAATCGCCGGCAAGCCGGCTCCTATGGAACAAATCACAACTCGTTGATTTAACGAAGATTCTATGGGAGCGGCTTTAGCCGCGAACACCGGCGAAGCCGGTGCCATCTAGCGCGGTGCCTGCTTCGCGGCTAAAGCCGCTCCCACAGGTTTGAAGGCTTCGCGATCCCTGTGGGAAGCGGCCTTGTGTCGCGATTGGGCTGCATAGCAGCCCCAGGGGCTCGACCTCATGCAAAATCGCCGGGGCTGCTGCGCAGCCCAATCTCGACCGGACGGCGCCCCGGCAAGGCCGCTCACCACAGGGATTGCATCAGCTTCAGGTCAGTGCCGTACCTGTAGGAGCCGGCTTGCCGGCGATAGCGCCATACGACACAGCACATACCCATGGCCCGATCACCAAGGCCTGTTCACATAGGCCATGATCTCGTCGAACCCCGGCCCCGGCCTGCCAACCGGGCCGGGATCGAACACCTCCTTCGGCGCCTGCGCCATCTGTTCGGCGCGGTTGTTCGGCGCATGGCCATGCCAGCGCGCCAGCGCCTCGGCCAACTGCCCGGTACCGGCCTGGTTGCCGTACACCATCGCTTCACTGACCGCCACCCCGGCCAAGGTATCCAGCCGCTGCTGGGTCTCTTTGAGCAGGCGTTTGTCTTCGCGCAGCAGGTGCAGGTAGAGGGCGTCATCCGGCGAGTGCCGGGCGCGCTCCTGAATGCGAAAGGCATGGCGCTCCAGTTGCCGGTCGACATCGCTGATCATGCCCTGCACAGCTGCACGCTCGCGCTGCGACACCGGCGCGATGCCAGCTTCCAGCGCCTGCTGGTAGCGGCGCAGGGTCGCCCAGCAGGCAGGGATGTAGCTGTCGAGCATCTTGTGGTCGGTAAACTTGACCATCTGCAGCGGCAGGCGGCCCCGCGCGGGCAGGCCATGCGTCTGGTCAAGCACCCGGCTGCACAGGGCCTTGTCGATGAGGGTGCGACAGCCCGGGCGCCAGAGAATGGCCGAGGCTTCACCCTTGGCGAACGGCACCGGCATGAAGTGGCGCAGCTCGCCATGGTGCTCGAAGTCTTCGCCGTCCCAGTTGATCAGGCCCGAAACGATGCGCCCCACGCCGACCCCCGACTTCACGGCGGTGTTCGCCACACCCTGGGCGACCACATCCCAGCGGGTGTTCATCCACGGTGCCGGCAGGCTGGGGACAGGGTCATCGTCGTAGACCATGCGGTAGTGGATCAGGTCGGCGGCGCCTTGCATGAAGGAAGTGTCGCCGGCGCGGGGGGCGCCGTAGGTGTAGAGCTGTAGGCTCAGGGTTGGGTCGGTGCGGCGGAGCATTTCGGACAGCAGCAGTGCTACGGCGCCGCCGAGGCTGTGGCCGCAGATGATCAGTTGCTGGTTTTGCTGGAACCTGGCCCTGTAGTTGGAGACGAAGCCGAACGCCCTCTGTGCAGCCTCGTAAAACCCTTGATGCACCCGCCCCTCACCCTCTGCAAAGGGCACCTGAAGTGCATCGAGATCGCGCCATACATCTGCCATGAGTTCATTGGTGCCTCGAATGGCGACGACCATCACCTCTGCATTGTGGGTAATGTAGGCCTGTGTATCGGTGGAGTCATGGAGGCTTCTATCGTCGAGGAAGTGAATATTGGCTGGGTTTTCCTGCTGCTCCCCAAGTGCCGGGTCGTTTGCCGAGTACAACTTCGGGTCAAAAGGCACGATCTCCCAACGCTCCGAATACGGAACATCCTCATAAAGAGGAAAACACGCCTGCTGCTGGGCAGCATCTACACGCCAGATCTCCTGCGAATTGGCCAACGCCTCGCCGAACCAATTACCCATGCTCGGCACATTAGGGAAGGTTACCGATGGCGCCATGACCGGGTGCTCCTCCGGGTCCTGCCCGAACGGGTTATAGCTGAGAGTTGCCATTAGGGATAGCTGGTAGAGGTTCAAGACACAGAATTCAGGCGCAGTGGACAGCATGGGCCTGAGCGCCCGCAATGGGCGAACTTCCAGAACGGTGTGCTTGCCTGGCATCAGGCCAACGCCCCATTCACCATGGGCACCCATGATTACGTTAATGGCCGACTGCGGTGGGAAGGCACGCTTGGACAATGGGGGTAAATGACTGTTGTGGCGTACCAGTTCACTGACTTCTACTTGGTAAAAGTAGTCAGCATGTACTTGCGCTGGATTGCTTGGTGTGCGAGACGCATCAGAGTACCGATAGGTTGTATTTTCCGCGCGCACCTGCAACTCGGTGACTTTTAGTGGGTAGTGATCACGTATTTGAAGGTCCGTGTAAATACTGTCATCACCCACATAAATACTGCTGAACCGCAATACTAGCAATCCCTCAAAATGGTTTTCAACGCTACCTCGCCCTTCGACATCCAACACTCCCCGATAGACCTCCCCCTCGCTATCAACAACCTCATAAAAAACTCCAGCATAGGAAACACCAGACCCCAGCTCATCAACCAACTGAAAACTGGTTTCCTGCCCCCTGACTGGGCACACCAACATGGCCCCATTAAGCGACCTATGAAGCTCGGCCAAAAAGTCATCCTGACACTTCATAAATCACTCCTCACACCCAGGATAAATAGTGCATCGCCTCATATCGGGCATAATAAACTCGCTAAAATCTGAATAATTCCCACGACAGAATCCTCTGACGTCATCCATTCCCTCCCCTAGGCAACGCTTCCAGCCGTTAGCAAACTCAACCCAAGTATCCCCCATGGAGGGTCGTTCTTTTTCAGCCAACCGAACATTCATCCTTACTGTAAGCCCCGGAAGTTGATCCAAGGCATACAACGCAAACGGCTTCCCTCGGCCTTTCTCGCCTCGCTCGTTATCTTTCTTACAATCTAGAAGCTTCCATATCACACGCGTTTTGCCGGCAGTACGAAACAGCCATTGGCATTCCCCATAAAACGTATCTTCGCGATCAGACGTCATCACACGCCGCGCTTCCTCAGGCACATCCAAAAGCACGCCAATGCTCGCATTGTCGTAACTAACCTGGTGAAACTTATCTCCATACGCCGCATGAATCTCCATCTTGATTCGGCTCAAAATCATGTGACAGCCCTTTATGATCTTTCGAATTTCGATGACTGCTACAGGGTTATAGTCTTGACGCCATTTCCTATTTAGCGACGGCATCGTTCTCCGCCAATCTGTCACTTCACACTTCCTCTCAGGATCAGGGACATACCACACGCCTGCTGAGTATGCGAAACCTGGCGGCAACTCACCGACCAAGGTAAATGTATTGGCTTCTTTATCTGAACATCCGACAAGCAGAGAAACTCCGAAAAGCATTACAAGCAAATAGAAAGACCTTCCTCTCACCATCATTGGCATTGCCACCCCCTTTTCGTACTAGATTGCAGCAGAACACCTTCGCTCACTCACTACAACTGGGATAGACATTACAAACTCGGCCGTCCGGCATTATAAAATCACTAAAGTCAGCGTAGTTACCTCGACAATACCCTCTGACATCTTGCTTTCCCTTACCCATGCATCTCCTCCACCCGTCCGAAAACCGAACCCAAGTGTCTTTAAAATAAGGCCGCTCCTCGACAGCAAGCCGGATATTCATCCGAATTATTTTTCCCGGCAACTGATCTAGCGTGTAGGCAGCAAAAGGTTTTCCAACACCTTTCTCGCCACGCTCACTATCTTTTTTACAATCAAGAATCTTCCAGACATGCCTCTCCGGCGTTGCCGTGCGAAACAGCCACTCACACTCCCCATAGAAAATATCTTCAGTTTCAGACACTGTTGTACGCCGATGCCGTTCAGGCAAGCTCACATAAACACCAATATTTGCCCTCTCGCCTCCCTGCTGAAAGATTGAGTCCCCGTACGTTGCATTGATCGTGATCTTTATATGATCCAGAATCATCTGACATCCCTTGATCACCTTGCGAATTTCCACAACTGCCACGGGGTTGTACTCCTTACGCCACCGTTTGTTAAATGACGGCATCGTTCGCCGCCAGTTGGTCACCTCGCACTTCGTTTCTGGATCAGGGACATACCAAGTACTTGCGGTATAGGAAAAGTTAGGCGGCAACTCACCCACCAACGTAAACGTATTGGATTCTTTATCCCCACACCCCACCAACACCGCAAAACTCACCAAAAAGCAACTTTCCTTGAGTCCAACCTTCATACCCTCTCCCACTCTCAAACCAGCAAATGCCGCCGCAACCGTTCCATATGCGCCGCCGGCAACTCCCCCGGCCAAGGCTCACACCCTTCCGGCAACTCGAACCCTGGCGAGCGCAGGCTGTTCACCAGCAAAAACTCGATCTGCTTCTGCGTGTGCCACCCCCACCGCTGCCCGCGCTGCAACTGCCGCTGCAGCCACGGCAGCGGTGGCTGCTGCTCGGCGAGCTTGAGGTAAGCCTCCAGGTGCTGGCTGTAGAGGTAGCGGTGGGCGTTGGCCACGGCGATGGGGCCGTCCATTGCGGGGGGCGGTGCTTGCAGCCAGGCGGGGTGGGTGGGAACGGGATGGGCGCCAGGCAGGGGGTTGTCTGCGCTAGCCCAGGCCTCGCCCTGCCAGTAGCAAACGCTGATGGCCTGGCCGAGGTAGGCCGGCAGGGCGGCCTGGGCCAGGGCCAGGCCGCGGGCCAGTACGCGGTTGTCGTGGAAGCGGTACAGCGCCTGCTGCGGGGGCTGGCCCAGCAGCAAACGGGCCCGCCAGTGCGCTACCCAGGCGGGCATCTCGCCTGGGGCCAGGCTGGCCAGCCAGCCCCAGTGTTCGCCTGGGGCTTGCAGCAGGGGCTGCAGTAGCGGCAGTTCGGTTTCGCCGACCAGGCAGCAGGCCGGGCCGTGGTCGGCCAGGTAGGCGGCGTCGGTTTGCTGGTACAGCAGTTGCCAGCGTTCGCCTGGCACGCTGGCCATCAAGCGTTGGCCGGCTTCGCTGCCGGCCTCGAGCAACACCGCGATGTCGTGGCCCGCAGCGCGCTGCTGTGCCAGCCACTGCCAAGGGGATAGCGGGCTCATTGGCCACCTCCGGCCGGCAGGCACTGGCCGTCGCGGCAGCTTTGGCACAACGGGCAGTAGTCGCTGCCGGCGGCCTGGCTGGCCTTGAGCAGCGCCAGCTGGCTTGGCGCGGGCGGCATGGAGGGGGTGTTGGCAAGGAGGGCGGCCGGCGCGCCGCCGAGCTGGATCGGGCTGCTGGTGAAGATACCGCCGGCGTTCACCAGCAGGTGCTGGCCGGCAACCTTGAGGGTGATGCTGTTGCCGCCCTCCACCAGCACGTCACCGTCAGCCGATATCTGTACCCGCTGGCCGGCGTGCTGCAGCAGCAGCGTGCCGACCTGGGTGTGGCTGGCCTGCTCGACGGTGAGGTGGTCGCTGGCGTGCAGCAGCGTTTTGCGCTCGCCCACCACCACGGCCTGCTGCAGGCCGCCGATGTGCAGCTGGCTGTTGCGTTCGACGTGCTGCTGCAGGTCGCGCTGGGCACGCAGGTAGAACAGCTCCTGGCCGCCGCGGTCGTCCATGGCCAGCTCGTTGTAGCCGCCGCCACCGCCCAGGCTACGGCTGCGCAGCACGGTGCGGCTGTGGTGCTCGGGCAGTTTGTAGGGCGGCATGTGCAAGCTGTCGGGCAGGCAGCCGCTGATGACCGGCTGGTCGGGGTCGTCGTCGAGAAAGCTCACCAGCACGGCCATGCCGACCCGGGGGATGGCCAGGGCGCCATGGCGATCGCCGGCCCAGCCGGAGGCCACCCGCAGCCAGCAGCTGCTGTGCTCGTCGCCCTGGCCTTCGCGGTCCCAGGGGAACTGCACCTTGACCCGGCCGAAGCCATCGCAATACACCTCCTCGCCCGCAGGCCCGGTGACCCAGGCCTGTTGGCTGGAGGGTGCGCGGGGCTTGGGGTGGGTCAGCGGCGAGCGGAAGGTGGCATCCCAGGGGATGGCGCTGAAGGTATTGGCGTAATGGTCGCTGTCCGGTGCACCGGCCTGTTCTTCCAGCACCTGGGGCTGGTGCCCCGTATGGGTGACCTGGGTGATCAGCCACATCTGGTTGCAGGCCTGCTGCGGGTGGCCGCTGAGGGTCAGCAGCCGACCGCTGGCCAGAGCCGGCGCGTCGCTGCTGCCGTCGGCCCGGCAACGGCCAACCCGGCAGCGCTCCAGGGCGCGTTGGGCCTGCACGCGGCCGCGAGCCTGGTCGAGGGTTTGCAACAGGCCACCGGGGTAGGCGTAGTGCTCCAGCGCCGGGGCGTCGCCTGCGCGGCTGGCATGGGCCAGCTCGACGCTGGCCTTGCGAAAGTCATGGTCGCGCAGCATCACCTGCTCGACGCTGCGTTGCACGGTCATGGCAAACGCGCTGACCACCGGGCTATCGGCGTGCATGCCGTTGCCCGGCACAAAGGCCAGGCTGGCGGGCAAGTGCGGGAAGTGCATCTGGTGGTCGCTGAACAGCACCCGGTGGCCGCCGGGCGCATGCTCGAAGCGGTAGTGAATGCCCTCCTCCTGGCACAGCCGCTCGACGAAGACCAGGTCGCTTTCGCCGTACTGCACGCAGTAATCGCGCGGTGGGTAGTCGGCTTCGAGCTGGAAGGCAAAGGCATCGCCAAGCAGGCCGTGCTCTTCGAGCAACTGGGCGATGATTTGCGCCACGCTGCGCTGCTGGAAGATGCGGTAGTTTTGGCGCAAGGCCAGGCGCGCCATGTGCGGCACCAGGCGCACCAGATAGTGGGCCAGGCGGGTGCCGATTGCGCCCTGGCGAGCCTCGGCCAGCACCCCGTGTATGCCCCGGCCATCGCCGTCGAAGGCGAGGAACGCCGGCTGCCCGAGCAGCGCCTCGAGGGCCACATTTAAGTTTTCGCTGACCAGCTGGATATCGAAGCTGTAGAGGGTGCCGATGCCTTCGCTGCCGCTGAAGGAAAGCACCTGCGCGTCACGCGGCAGGGCGTCGGCGTGCAGGCGCAGGCGTTGTGCGCTGAGTGGGTTGAACATCCTTTGTCCTTGTATTTGCGCGGCAGCGGCGCGGGGTTCTGGCCCTGCCGAGGTGGCAAAGGGCGAACGCTAGCAAGAACAAAAAAAACCGTGTTGTAGGACCCTTCTGACGCGAAAGTGGGGCGATTCCCTTTGAAATGCCAGACTTTGTCGAATGTTTCAGCCGTCGCACAAAATCATGCCAAACATGCATTTATATTAATAAACTTAATCACTAAACAGCATATTAACTTAGAACCAAAAAGCCTTTCACAACCCTCATAAAGACCATTAAGTTCTGTAAACCGACCCCGACCTGGCGGAGGCAAATGGATGTGCGCCAACGTCGTCGGGCCCCGCCAGGGGTACGTCTGCCCTGTTGCGCACCTTCGCTTGAGACCTGAACGGAGACGCAACATGGGACTTTCCCGTAGAGACTTGATCGCCCGCATGGCCGCCATCGGCGGCTACTCGGCGGCGCTGGGCGCGCTGGGGCACAACGCCCTGGCCGCCACCTTCGAACCCCTGCAACTGGCCGCCAACGGCGGCAACGGCAAGCGCGTGGTGATTGTCGGCGCCGGCATCAGCGGCCTGGTGTCGGCCTACGAGCTGCGCAAGGCAGGCTTTGCCGTGACCGTGCTGGAGGCCCGCGAGCGGGTGGGCGGGCGGGTGTGGACCCTGCGCCAGGGCGACCGTATCGAGCACAACGACGGCACCACGCAAACCGTCGAATTCGACCAGGGGCACTTTTTCAATGCCGGCGCCGCGCGCCTGCCCAGCCACCACCTGACCATCCTCGGCTACTGCCGCGAGCTTGGCGTGGAGCTGCAGGTGCTGGTGAACAGCAGCCGCAACGCCCTGGCCCAGCCAGACCTCGCCCGCCCGCCACTGCTGCTGCGCCAGGCAGTCAACGACACCCGCGGCCACTTCAGCGAGCTGCTGGCGCGCAGCGTCAGCCGCAACAGCCTGGATGCCGAGCTCAGCGGCGGCCAGCGCAAGGCGCTGCTGGACTTTTTGAAGGTGTACGGCGACCTCGACAGCCAGCAGCAGTACCGCGGCTCTGTGCGCGCCGGCTACACGCGCTTTGCCGGGGCCGGCGACCAGACCCCGGTGCAGCGCCAGCCGGTGCCGCTGGACCAGTTGCTGGACAGCAACCTGCTGCTGCCGCTGGTGTTCGACGAGATTCCGGAATTTTCCTCGACCATGTTCCAGCCGGTGGGCGGCATGGACCAGATCCCCAAGGCCTTTTACCGCCAGGTGCAGGACAGCGTGCGCCTGGGCGCCGAAGTGCTGGGGGTGGAGACCGGCGAGCACGGCGCCAAGGTGGTGTGGCGCGACCGCAAAAGCGGCCAGCAACACGTGGAACACGCCGACTACGCCATCGTCACCCTGCCCTTGCCGCTGCTGGCCAATCTGCCGAACAACTTCGACGCGCCGTTCAGGCAGGCCATCGCCAGCGCCGAGGGCGACAAGGCCAACAAGGTGGCCTGGCAGTCGCCGCGTTTCTGGGAGACCGACTTCCAGATTTACGGCGGGCTCAGCTACATCAACCACGAGGCGCGCACCCTGTGGTACCCCAGCGACCACCTCAACAGCGCCCAGGGCGTGCTGGTGGCCACCTACAACACCGGCGCCGTGGCCCAGCAGTTCGCCGGCAAAACGCTGCAGGCGCAGATCGCCTCGTCGCGCCAGGCGGTGGAGTCGCTGCACCCGGGCCACAGCCACAAGCTGGGCCGACCGCTGGTGGTGAACTGGTCGAAAGTGCCGTTCAGCGAGGCGCCGTGGATCGTCCACGACGAGGTCGCCCAGCCCGGCTACGACACCCTCAACCAGCCCCAGGGCCGCACCTGGCTTGCAAGCGACGCCCTGGCCCATGGCGGCGTGGGCATCTGGCAGAACAGCGCCGCCGAATCGGCCCGCCGGGTCGTTGGCCTGATCGCCAGCCATGCCGCCCAGACCACCCGCGGCGCTGCCGCCTGACCCCACAGGAAACCCACCCATGCCTCGTCTTCTTCTGCTTGCCGGAGCGCTCATGTCGCTGACCCTCAACGCCCACGCCGACGGCATCAAACGTGTTGCGCCGCCTGGTTCGAACTTCCCGATTTCGCAACTGGTGACGGTGCCGGCCGGCAGCCAGCTGACCTTCATCAGCGGCACCCTGCCGGATGTGGCCGACCCCAACGCCGCCAAAGGCAGCATCGCCGCCCTGGGCAACACCGAAACCCAGGCCCGTTCGGTGCTGAAAAAACTGCGCACGGCCCTGCAAAGCCAAGGGCTGGGCCTGGGCGATATCGTGCAGTTGCGGGTGTTTCTGGTGGGCGACCCGGCCAACGGCGGCCAGCTGGACTTTGCCGGCCTGCAGGCGGCCTACACCGAGTTTTTCGCCACCGCCGAACAGCCCAACACCCCGACCCGCACCGCCCTCCAGGTAGTGGCCCTGCCACTGCCGGGCGCGCTGGTGGAAATCGACGCGATCGCGGCCAAGGCGCCCTGAGCGCGCTACCCCGCCAGACAAGGAACTGCGTGCAATGAAGCAAGCCTTTACCACTGCCCCGCTACTCACCATGGCGCTGGCCGCGGGGCTGCTCAGCGCCCCGGCCAGCGCCGAAGAACCTGCCGCCCAGGCCCTGGGCACGGTGATCGTCACTGGCAACCGCGGCAGCGAAAAACGTACCGTGACTTCAAGCCCGGTGCCGATCGACGTGATCAGCGCCAAGCAGCTGCAGGAAACCGGCAAACCCGGCCTGATGGAAGCCCTCAGTGCCAGCGTGCCGTCGCTGACCCTGCCGGAAAAAACCGGCTGGGACGCCAGCGGCATGGCCCGCGCGCCCAACCTGCGCGGTCTCAACGCAGCCCAGGTGCTGGTGCTGGTGAACGGCAAGCGCCGCCACACCAGCGCCACCTTGAACATTAGCGGCATCAACGCCGGCGCCGCACCCAGCGACCTGGACCTGATCCCCATCAGCGCCATCGACCATGTCGAGGTGCTGCGTGATGGCGCTGCGGCCCAGTACGGCTCGGACGCCATCGCCGGGGTGATCAACGTCATTCTAAAAGCCGACACCCGCGGCACCGCCGTGACCACCGCAGGCCAGGGTTACGACGGCAAGAAGCAGACCGTGCAGCAAAGCCTGAACAAGGGCTTCGAGATCGGCCGCGACGGCGTTGTGCAATTTGCCCTGGACGCCCGCAGCCAGAACGACGACAACAAGGCCAGCGCCAACGGCTACAGCCAGGCCGAGGCGCTGGAGCGCGCCGGCAAGGTGACCTACGGCGGCTACGGCACGCCGAAGATCAACCTGCTGACGCTGGGCTACAACGCCGAGCTGCCGCTGGAGGATGACCTGACCCTGTACTCGTTCAGCACCTGGTCGTACCGCAAGGCCGAGCAGGGCCAGAACTTCCGCCTGCCGACCATCGTCAACACCATCACCACCGGGCCCAACGGGCGCCCGGCCGGCTACACGCCCACCTGGTACATCGAGGAATACGACTACCAGGCGGCGTTCGGCGCCAAGGGTCTGGCCGGCGAGTGGGACTGGGACCTGTCCAGCACTTACGGGCGCAACACTGCCGAACAAGGCACCTGGAACAACCAGAACCCGTCGCTGGGCGAGGCCACCCCCAACCACTTCGAGTCCGGCACCTGGGTCAGCTCGCAGCTGACCAGCAACCTCGACCTGCACCGCAGCTACGAGGTGGGCCTGAGCAAACCGCTGGACTTCTCGTGGGGCCTGGAGCAGCGCCGTGACAGTTACCAGGTGCAGGACGGCGACTGGGCCAGCTGGGCCGACGGCGGCTACTGCGCGGCGCCCGGCAACTGCGCCTCGTCCGGCGCCCAGGTGACCAACGGCATCTCGCCGGCCGAGGCCACCAGTGCCAGCCGCAACAGCTATGCCGGCTACATCGATGTGGGCTTCAACCCGCTACCACAGTGGTACTGGGGCGCGGCGCTGCGCTACGAGCACTACGACCGCGGCATTGGTGCCACCCGCAGCGGCAAGTTGACCACCCGCTACGAGTTCACCCCGCAGTTGGCGGTACGGGCCACGGTGAGCAACGGCTTCCGCGCGCCGTCGCTGGCCAACAGCCTGTTCAGCGCCCGCTCCACCACCTACGGGGTGGTCAATGGCGTGTACCAGTCGATCAACTACGGCGTGCTGCCGGTGGGCTCGGCCGCAGCCCAAGCCCTGGGCGCCGAACCGCTGAAACCGGAAAAGTCGACCAACTACAGCCTCGGCCTGACTTGGCAGCCCAGCGAGCGCCTGGCCTTTACCGCCGACGCCTACCTGATCAACGTGCGCGACCGTATCACCCTCACCGGCACCCTGCTTGGCCCCGAAGTAACCGCCGCACTGCTGGCCAACGGCATCGACTCCACCTCTGGCGGGCAGTACTTCACCAACGGCGCCGACACCCGCACCAAGGGCCTGGACCTGGTGGGCAGCTACGACCACGACCTGGGCAGTGCCGGCACGGTGAAGTGGACGGCGGCGTTCAACTGGAACGAAACCGAGATTCTCGACTACAAGGAAAGCGTGAACATTCTGGGCACGCCCTATCAGCTGATGGACCGCCAGGCGCGCAACCTGCTGACCGAAGTGCAGCCGCACACCAAGCTGATACTGGGTGGCAACTGGCGGCTGGACCGCTACCGGGTGAACCTGGGGCTGACCCGTTACGGTTCGTGGCGCGAGGTCAACTCGGCCAGCGACCGCAGCCTGGACCGCGAGTACAAGGCGCGCTGGATCACCGACCTGGATGTAGGTTACCAACTGACCAAGGACCTGGAACTGGCAATCGGCGCGCGCAACTTGTTCGATGTGTACCCCGAGCGCCAGGCGCCGAGCAGCAAGACCATGGTCAAGGGGTATGGGGTGTATTCGCCGTACGGGTTTACCGGGGGGTATTACTTTGGGCGGGTGACTTATAACTTTTGAGGGTGGGCAACTAAGTACGCGCGAGGGCCACGAGGTGTTCGCCGATGGTTTTGCAGCGCCTACAAGATCGAGCGCCGCCCGCGCGGCGTTCGATCTCACAGGCGCTACGACGGTTGTGGCGAACACTTGGCAGCCCTGCCGCAAACTTCATTCACCACCAAACCGATTAAAATAATTAACAGCCCGCGAACTAACTTCCAGATAGTGCAACGGCACTCAATAGCCCCCACAACTTCCGCTAATGTTTTCCCCCATTCGTTCGATAACCAGAACACCCTCCTGCTTGAACTTCCAAGCCTTTGAACGGATTCTTTCACATGCTCCTGGGCAACCTCCGCCTGCAAACCAAGCTGTTACTGTCGCTCACCCTGGTCAACCTGATCAGCATCACCGCCTTCATCAGTTACGCCCAGTACTCCAAATCGCAGGATATTCGCCAGCAAATCGACAACCGCTTGCGCACGGTCGCCTACGCCGTGCCGCGGGTACTGGGTACCGACTACCTCACCCGTACCCGTGAAGCCAACGGCCTTAAGGCCGGTGAGTACGAAGCCCAGGTGCGCAACCTTGGCGAGTATGCGCGCGAGGTCAACCTCAAATATGCCTACAGCCTGATGGTCGATGCACAGGGCAAAGTGACTTACCTGGCCGACAGCGCCAATGCCGGCGACATTGCCGGCGGCACCTACTCCAGGCACCTGGAGCACTACAGCGACGCCAGCCCCGCGGTAATCGAAGCATCACGCAGCAACCAGGAGCAATTCGACGAGTACACCGACAGTTTCGGCAGCTTCCGCTCGATCTTCCTGCCGTTGCACAACGCCGACGGCCAGCAATACATCGTGGGGGTGGATGTCACCCTGGATGCACTGAATGCGGCCATTCAGGCCAGCCTCGAGCGTTTGCTGCTGATTGGCGCGGCGTCTTTTCTGGTCGGCCTGCTGTTGTCCTGGCTGGCCGCGCGCATGCTGGTGCGGGGCATTCACCACCTGACCGGGCAGTTGAACTACATCGCCGAACAGCGCGACCTGTCGACCACCGTCACGGTGCTTAACGGCGATGAAACCGGGCAGATGGGCAAGCACTTGGCCAACCTGCTTCAAGACCTGCGCCAAACCCTGGGCAACGCCTCCGGCATGGCCGAAAGCAACCAGCGCCTGGCGGAAATCTTCTTGCAACTGGCCGACGAAATAAACCTGCGCATCCGCCAGGCCGGTGGGCAGTTGGCCGATATCAACCAACACGGCCAGTCCATTCGCCAGGCCGCCGAGAACTCCTCGAGCCTGGCCGATACGGTGCGCCTGGACCTGAAATCCGCCGTTGGCGAACTGAGCCTGACCCATCAGGAGTTGAAGCGCCTGATCGGTGACGTGCACGGCAGCACCTCGGCGAGCATCGAGCTTGCCAGCGACCTGCAGCACCTGAGCCGCGAAGCGGAAAAGATCGGCCAGGTGCTGCAGATGGTCGCTGCCATTTCCGACCAGACCAACCTGCTGGCCCTCAACGCTGCCATCGAGGCGGCGCGCGCCGGTGAAGCCGGCCGCGGGTTCGCGGTGGTGGCTGACGAGGTGCGCAAGCTGGCCGGGCAGACCCAAGGGGTGCTGAACGACGCCAACCAGGTCATCAATAGCGTCACCAGCGGCATACGCCAGATTGCCGAACGCATGAGCAGTACCGCCGAGCAGTCGCGCAGCCTTGCGCAGAGCTCCGACAGTACCCTTGGGGTCATCGACGGATTGGTGCGCCAGATGGGCCAGGTCAGCGGCGCCATGGACCGCGCACTGACCAGCAGTGAAGAAATCCAGCACGCGGTCACCGACATCGCCGGGCGCCTTGGCGGCATGCATGAAAGCTTTGCACATACCTCGCAGGGGATTGCCGAGATCCACGATTCGGCGACCACGCTGGGCAGCACGGCCAGGGCGCTCAAGGGCGGTTTGAGTGCGTTTCGTACCTGAGGTCTGAACTCAGCCCGGGAAATGAACAAACCACAACTCATTGATTTAGCACGGTCTCTGTGGGAAGCGGCCTTGTGTCGCGATGGGTTGCGAAGCGGCCCGAGGATATTGGCATCATGCAAAATTGCCGGGGCTGCTGTGCAGCCCATCGCGACACAAGGCCGCTTCCCACAGGCGTCGCGGTGCATCTGCGAGACAGGGCAGCCCGAGGGGCTGGTAATCTCCTACAAGCGGTCATTGACTCAGCGTGGCGATTCATTACGATTAACCTTCAATCGTTTTCGATCAAAGCCTGAGGTCGCCATGACTATCGCCGCCAAAACCCGTTCAGTTACGGCCCATGTACCCGTGGAACTGGCCGAGCGCATCGATGAAATCGCCACCCGGCTCGAGCGTTCGAAAAACTGGATCGTCAAACAGGCGCTGTCTGACTGGCTGGCACAGGAAGATGAACGTAACCGACTGACCCGTGAAGCACTGGCAGATGTCGATGCCGGCAGAGTAATCGATCATCAGTCTGTTCAGGCTTGGGCTGAAAGCCTGGGCACAGACTCCCCCCTGCCGGTACCTCGTTGATGGAGTTGAAGTGGACCAGCAAGGGGCTGTCCGACCTGGCGCGCCTGCATGAATTTCTGGCTGCCGTGAACCCATCTGCTGCAGTGCGCACCGTTCAACAGCTCGTAGCAGCACCTAACGTTCTGCTGACCAACCCCCGGGTAGGAGAGCGGCTGGAAGAATTCGAACCACGCGAAGTGCGACGGAGTCTGGTTGGCCATTACGAAATGCGGTATGAGATCACGCCTTCTTGCATCTACCTGCTGCGCCTGTGGCATACCCGCGAAGAACGCTGAAACTCTGCAAGAACCGGGTTTGAGCGGCGGGCCTCATCGCCGGCAAGCCGGCTCCTACAAGTAATTAAGCCCACTCCATTGCCATTCAACGGCCGAAGCGCGGTATCTGCAAGCCCAGGCTTTCGCGCAGGGTGCTGCCTTCGTAGGCGGTGCGGTAAACCCCGCGCTCTTGCAGCAGCGGCACCACTTCTTCGGTGAAACGGCGGAACTGGCCGGGGTGGCCGATGTAGATGTTGAAGCCGTCAAGCGCCCGCGCCTCGAACCATTCGGCCATCTTCGCCGCCACGCTTTGCGCCGAACCCACGAATGCACCGGGGCGCAGCTGGCGGCCGAACTCCACGGCCTGGCGCAGGCTGAAACCCTTGTCCAAGGCCTGGTCTGCGATGCGCTTGGCATTGGTGAAGAAACTACTGCGGGCGTATTCCAGGCTTTGCTGAGGGAACGGCGCATCCAGGTCGTACTGGCTGAAGTCGTGCCAGCCGAAATTGCGCCCGAATTCCTTCAGCGCCAGCTCGAAGCTGTGGTCGGCCTGGTGGTAGTGGCGCTCGATCTCGCGGGCGTGTTCGTCGGTGTCACCGACGTAGATTTCCGCCCCCGGCAACACCAGCAACTGCTCAGGATCGCGCCCCAACTTCGCGGCGCGGGCCTTGATGTCGCGGTAGAACGCCTGGCCCTGCTCGATGCTGGCGGCATGGGTGAACACCACATCGGCCGTGGCGGCGCCCAGGTCACGGCCCTGCTCGGAGTCGCCGGCCTGGAAGATCACCGGCTGGCCCTGGGGCGAGCGCTGGATGTTCAGCGGGCCGACCACCGAAAAGTGCTCGCCCTTGTGGTTCAGCCCGTGCAGCTTGGCAGGGTCGAGAAAGCGGCCGGTGGCGCGGTCGCGGGGGAAGGCACCCTCCTCGTACGACTGCCACAGCCCCTGCACCACCTGCACGTGTTCCTGGGCGCGGGCGTAGCGGGTGTCATAGTCGTAGTGCTCGTCCAGCCCGTAGTTGCCGGCAGTGCCGGCATCGCCGCTGGTGACCACGTTCCAGCCGGCGCGGCCCTTGCTGATCAGGTCCAGCGAGGCAAGCCGGCGGGCGACGTTGTAAGGGGCGTTGTAGGAGGTGGTGAGGGTACCCACCAGGCCTATGTGGCGGGTGCTGACGGCCAGCGCCGAGAGCAGGGTCAGGGGCTCGAGGCGGTTGAGGTAGTGCGAGGGCGAACCTTGGGTGATGAACTGGCTGTCGACGATGAACACCAGGTCGAACAGCGCAGCTTCAGCCTGGCGGGCGATGTCGATGTACCAGTCGATGTTGACGCTGGCGTCGGCTGGCAGCTCGGGGTCGAGCCACAGGTTGTGCCGGCCGGGGCCACCGCAGCCCATGGTCAGGGCGCCGAGTTTGATCTGTCGTGGGGTCATGGGGGTGTCCTGTGAAATAGGTGTGTGCTTCTTCGCGGGCAAGCCCGCTCCCACAGGGGCCGTGCCATTTTCAGGCCGGGTGCAATCCTGTGGGAGCGGGCTTGCCCGCGAAGGGGCCGGTGCGGGTTGACTCAATGCTGGCTGACTGCCGGTTGCTCAATGGCCGCCCCAAATGAGCTGTCAAACAGGCTGGCCGCCGGGTAGCCCTTGATCAGGCCGATGCCGGCAAAAAAGTCCACGGTCTTTTGCGCATCGACGATCACCTGCGGGTTCAGCGGCGCCAGGTCGGTGCGGGCGCGGGCGAACCAGGCGCGGGCGATGTCGCCGTCGGCGCGGGTGCGCTTGGCCCAGGCGTCGGCGTAGGCCTCGGTGTGGGCCGGGTCGCTCAGGGTCCAGTCACGGGCCTTTTTCAGGCGCTGCAAAAAGTCGGCGATCTGCGCGCGCTTGGCGTCCACCGCCTTGCTGTTGGCCACCACGAAACTCTGCGCCGGGATCACCCCTTCGGCGGTGGCCAGTACCCGCGCCCCTTGGCGCTCCTGCTGGGTGACGTAGGGCTCCCAGGTGGCGATCACGTCCACCGAGCCGCCGTCCAGGGCGTGGGAGGCATCCAGGGCGCTGAGGTAGCGCAGCTCCAGGGCATCACGCGGCACCCCGGCTTTGTCCAGGGCGCTGAACAGCAACTGCTGGCTCCACGAGCCCTTCCACAGTGCGGCGCGCTTGCCGCGCAGGTCTTGCAGGCTGTGGATGGATGAGTCCTTGCGAGCCAAAATGGCCACGCCCTCAAGGTTTTGCCGGCTGACCGCGATCACCTTGATCGGCGCGCCGAGGGCGCCGAGAAACAGCGGAGGCGCATCGCCCAGCAGGCCGATGTCAAGGCTGCCGACATTCAGCGCCTCGGCCACCGGGGAGCCTGCGGTGAACTGCTTCCATTCCAGGGTGTAGGGCAAGTCGTCGAGTACCCCGGCGGCTTCCATCACGGCCTGGGCGTTGTAACTCTGGTCACCGACCACCAGTGTCTGGGCGGCGGCAGTGAGGCTGAAAGTGGTGGCCAGCACGGTGGCAGCCAGTTGCTTGAAGTAACGCACGGGTGGTCTCCAGATGCCCGCCTGGGGCATGTAAGGCCGATCCGCGCGTGCGGTCTCGTGGCAATTTGTCTATAGCTTTTGGGTCTTACTTAAACGATTTTTATAATCTATAGATCGTTACACGGGCTGTGAAATGCGCTTTAGGCATAACCTCATGCCTTTGACGACAGGCATAATAAATGCACAACTAGCATATTAGCTTATGATTATTTTGCATTTTGAGAATACAAAAGGGCTTTGCTAGGGTTACCTGAAACCGTACGCCGAGCCTGAACCATGAGCCATAACCCCGAGCGCTTGCGCCATTTCATCGACAGCCTTGCCGGGCTGCTCGACCAGCACCCCGACGAAGCCACCCTGCTCGACCGTGGGCACAACCTGCTGGCCAGCCTGGTCGCCCAGGACGACTGGCTGCCCGACGAACTTGCCCAGCCCGACGCTCAGCGCTACCAGCAGTACCTGCTGCACTGCGACTCGCGCCAGCGTTTTTCGGTGGTGAGTTTTGTCTGGGGACCGGGCCAGCGCACGCCAGTCCATGACCACCGGGTGTGGGGGCTGATCGGCATGCTGCGCGGTGCCGAGTTCTCCCAGGGCTTCATCCGCACGGCAGACGGCGCCTTGCAGCCCCACGGCGCACCGGTACGCCTGGCCCCGGGCCAGGTGGAAGCCGTGTCACCGCGCATTGGCGATATCCACCAGGTCAGCAATGCCTACGCCGACCAGGTGTCGATCAGCATCCACGTCTACGGCGGCAACATCGGCGCGGTCAAGCGCGCGGTGTACGCCGAGGACGGCAGCGAAAAACCGTTCATCTCCGGTTACTCCAATACCCGCCTGCCCAACATCTGGGACCTGTCCAAAGAGAACCCTGCCCCATGAGCACCGTCACCACCCGCCGTTATGCCGACATTCGCCGTGCGCTGCTGGCCCGCGAGGAGCTGGCCCTGATCGATGTGCGCGAAGAAGACCCGTTCGCCCAGGACCACCCGCTGTTCGCCGCCAACATTCCGCTGTCCAGGCTTGAGCTTGAGGTTTATGCCAGGGTGCCCCGGCGTGACACCGCCATCACCGTTTACGACAACGCTGAAGGCCTGGCTGCTGTAGCGGCGCAGCGCCTGCTGGCGCTGGGCTACAGCGACGTGGCCGTGCTCGACGGAGGCCTGGCCGGCTGGCGTGCAGCCGGCGGTGAAACCTTCCGCGACGTCAACGTACCGAGCAAGGCCTTCGGCGAGCTGGTGGAGAGCGTACGCCACACCCCGTCGCTGGCCGCCGAGCAGGTGCAGGCGCTGCTGGACGACAAGGCCAACGTGGTGGTGCTCGATGCCCGGCGCTTCGATGAATACCAGACCATGAGCATCCCCGGCGGCATCAGTGTGCCCGGCGCCGAGCTGGTATTGCGGGTGGCGGAACTGGCGCCAGACCCGTCCACCCAGGTGATCGTCAACTGCGCCGGGCGCACCCGCAGCATCATCGGCACCCAGTCGCTGGTCAACGCCGGCATCCCCAACCCGGTGGCGGCGCTGCGCAACGGCACCATCGGCTGGACCTTGGCCGGCCAGCAACTGGCCCACGGCCAGGACCGTGCATTCACCGAGGTGAGCGCCGGCACCCGGGCCAACGCCGGGCGCCAGGCGCGCAGCGTTGCCGAGCGTGCCGGGGTGCAGCGCCTGGACCGTGCCGGGCTGGCGGCCTGGCAGGCCGAAACCACCCGCACCACCTACCTGTTCGACGTGCGCACCGCCGAGGAATACAACGCCGGCCACCTGCCGGGCAGCCGCCCAGTGCCGGGCGGCCAGCTGGTGCAGGAGACCGACCATGTGGCCAGCGTGCGCGGGGCGCGCATCGTGCTGGTGGACGACGACGGCGTGCGCGCCAACATGAGTGCCTCGTGGCTGGCGCAGATGGGCTGGCAGGTGGCGGTGCTGGACGGGTTGTCGGCCGACGATTTCAGTGCCCGCGGTGAATGGCAGGCGCCGTTGCCGGCGCTGCCCGAGACCCGCGAGATCGGCGTCGAGCAACTGGCCGACTGGCTGCAGGAAGCCGGTACCGTGGTGCTGGACTTCACCACCAGCGCCAACTACGTCAAACGCCACATCCCCGGCGCCCACTGGGCGATCCGCGCGCAACTGGCCGAGGTGCTGGAACAGGTGCCACCGGCGCAGCGCTACGTGCTGACCTGCGGCAGCAGCCTGCTGGCGCGTTTCGCCGCCCGCGACCTGCAAACCCTGACCCGCACCCCGGTGTACCTGCTCGAAGGCGGCACCGCCCGCTGGATCGCCGCAGGGCTTGCGCTGGAAAGCGGCGAGACGCACCTGGCCGTGCCGCGCAGCGACCGCTACCGCCGCCCCTATGAAGGCACCGATGCGCCACGCGAGGCGATGCAGGGCTACCTGGACTGGGAGTTCGGGCTGATCGCCCAGCTGGAGCGTGATGGCACCCATGGCTTTGAAGTGTTGAGTTGACCGCTGGGTGCAACTGTCTTGTGCTGTGAGAACCCGCCTCATCGCCGGCAAGCCGGCTCTCATAGAACAAACTGCAACTCATTGATTTAACACGGTCCCTGTGGGAAGCGGCCTTGCCGGGGCGCCGTCCGGTCGAGATGGGCTGCGCAGCAGCCCCGGCAATCTTGCATGAGGCCGAGACCTAGGGGCCGCTTCGCGCCCCATCGCGACACAAGGCCGCTTCCCACAGAGACCGTGGCGCATCTGCGAGACCAGTTCTCTGCGCGACAGCGCAGCCCGCAGGGCTGGGTGATCTCCTACAGATACGGCACTGGCCTGAAGCTTATGCGGTCCCTGTGGGGGCGGGTTTACCCGCGAAGGGCCGCAAGGCGGCCCGGCTTTTATCAGGCAGCCTGCACCGCCCCCACCTTGCCCCGCCGCTGGGTCAGCGACACCAGCAGGATGAACAGCGTCACCCCGGCGGTCATCAGCGTCTCGTAGCGATAGGCGTCACTGAACAGCATGTAGCCCAGCACCATGACGATGGTGCCGATCACCAGCCAGGTGAGCCACGGGAACAGCCACATTTTCAGCTCCGGCGAGCGCCCTTCCCGCTCGGCGCGGGCACGCATGCGCAGTTGCGACACGGCAATCACCAGGTACACCAACAACGCGATGGCACCGGTGGTAGACAGCAGGAAGCCGAACACCTTGCCGGGGAACACATAGTTCACCAGGCACCCGGCAAAACCGGCCAGGGTCGAGAAGATCACCGCAACAGTCGGCACGCCAGCCCCGGAAATACGCTTGGTCATGCGCAGCGCCTGGCCACGGGCACCCAGCGAATAGAGCATGCGCGAGGCGGTGTACAACCCCGAGTTCATGCAGCTGGTTACCGCCACCAGCACCACGATATCCACCAGCAGCTTGGCGCCGGGCACGTTGAGCACCTCGAGCACGCGCTGGAACGAACCGACCGCCTTGAGCTGCGGGTCGTTCCAGGCCACCAGCGACACCACCAGGAAAATCGACGCCAGGTAGAAGATGGCAATGCGGTAAACCACAAGGTTGGTGGCGCGGCGAATCTTGTCTTTCGGGTTGGCGGTTTCATCGGCGGCGATGGTGACGATCTCGGCACCGAAGAACGAGAAGATGGTGATCAGCACGCCGCCAAGCACAGTGCCAAAGCCGTTGGGCATGAACCCGCCGCTTTCCCACAAGCGGCTGACGCCGGACACCTCGGCCAGCGGCCAGAAGCCGAACACTGCCAGGCTGCAGACCACGATGAAGGCGATGATCGCCACCACCTTGACCAGCGCGAACCAGTACTCGAAGGCGCCGAAGTTCTTCACGCTGACCAGGTTGGTACCCGACAGCACCAGCATGATCAGGAAGGCGAACAGCCAAGACGGCACCGCCGGGAAGTAGGCATGCAGGATGTCTGCACCGGCGATGGCTTCGACCGGGATGATCAGCACCCAGAACCACCAGTACAGCCAGCCGATGGTAAAGCCTGCCCAGGGGCCGATAGCCTCCGAGGCGTAGGTGGAGAACGAGCCGCTGTTGGGATTGGCGATGGCCATTTCGCCGAGCATGCGCATCACCAGCAGCACCAGCAGGCCGGTCATGGCGTAGGAGATGAGAATCGCCGGGCCGGCGGTGGCGATGGCATTGGACGAGCCGATGAACAGCCCGGCACCGATGATGCCGGCGATGGAAATCATCGACACCTGACGGGAGGTCAGGCCGTGTTGCAGGGAGCGCTGTTTCTTGTTGTTGGGCGATACCATGGGGAACCCTCGAATGGGTCGGCCGTTGCAATGACGGCTGAAAGTTGAAGCAGAATTCGCAAAGTTTGAGTTGCTCTTTGTTGTTCTTGTTGAATGCCGGTTGCGCGATGGCCCTCCTCTTCGCAAACCCGGTTGAAATCATTGACCTTGGTCAGTATTAATCTATGAGGCCGGGTCGACAAAACGACCTTTTCGAAGCACATCATTCTAAAAAAGAATGAACTCCTTCCTTTTTTGCGGGGTTGAACCACTGCCATGTCCAAACGCCTGATGCCCTCCACCACCGCCCTGCAGTGCTTCGAAGCCGCGGCCCGGCACCTGAGTTTCACCCGCGCAGCGCAAGAGCTGCACCTGACCCAAAGCGCGGTGAGCAAGCAGGTGGCGCAGCTTGAGGACATGCTTGCCCACCCCCTGTTCCAGCGCATTCGCCGGCGCCTGCACCTGACCCCGGCCGGTGCGCTGTACCTCACCGAGGTGAACAAGATCCTCACCCAGATCGACATTTCCAGCCGCTACATCCTCAGTTACGGCGACGAGACCGAAGTGCTGCGCATCGCCACTCAACCTACCTTCGGTGCGCGCTGGCTGGTGCCGCGCCTGAAGGGTTTCGGCGAACGCTACCCGCGTATTCACCTGGACATTCGCAACGAACTGGAACCGTTCGACCTGGTGCAGGCCAAGGCCGATATCGCGTTCTTCTTCGGCCAGGGCACCTGGCCGGGGGCCACCTGCATCGAGCTGTTCAGCGAGGAGGTGGTACCGGTGTGCGCGCCGGCATTGTTGGCCCGCCAGCGCTTTGCCAGTGCCGAGGCCCTGACCGAACACCGCCTGCTGCAGTGCGGCTCCCGCCCGGAGGCCTGGCACGAGTGGTTTCTGGGGCTTGGCTTGCACAGTCAGAACAGCTACCACGGGCCGCGTTTCGACACTTTTTACCTGTGCATCCGCGCCGCCATCGCCGGGTGCGGCATTGCGCTGATTCCGCGCTACCTGGTGGCCGAGGAGCTGGGCGAAGGCAAGCTGGTGGTGGCCTGGGACCACCCGGTGGCGAGCAATGGCCGGCACTTCATGGCGCATGCCGAACACGCCGCCGAAGTGCCCAAGGTGCGGGCGTTCGTGCAGTGGATTCGTGAGCGGGTGGCCGAAGGCTGACGCGGCTCCTACAGGAAAGTGCGAACATCGCGAATTGGAGGAATGATCGCAATCCAATAATTCGTTTGCGGAATATGTACCCGGCACGCTTGGATATTGCCCATATTCGAACAACAGGCCGCGTGCAAATGACCCCGGACAGTATCAGCCAATCCATTGCCATCGTTCACCCCATTACACTTTCCCACGGCCGCAACGCCGAAGTGTGGGACACCACCGGCAAACGCTACATCGACTTCGTCGGTGGTATCGGCGTACTCAACCTGGGCCATTGCAACCCGGCAGTGGTGGCGGCCATCCAGCAGCAGGCCACGCGCCTGACCCACTACGCCTTCAACGCCGCGCCCCATGGCCCGTACCTTGAGCTGATGGAGCAGTTGTGCCAGTTCGTGCCGGTGGCATACCCGCTGGCCGGCATGCTCACCAACAGCGGTGCGGAAGCGGCGGAGAACGCCCTGAAAGTTGCCCGTGGCGCAACCGGCAAGCGCGCCATCATCGCCTTCGACGGCGCCTTCCATGGCCGTACCCTGGCCACCCTCAACCTCAACGGCAAGGTCGCACCGTACAAGCAGCGGGTAGGTGAACTCCCGGGCCCGGTGTACCACCTGCCCTACCCCGGCGCCGACACCGGGGTCACCTGCGAGCAGGCGCTCAAGGCGCTGGAGCGGCTGTTCAGCGTGGAGCTGGCGGTGGAGGACGTGGCGGCGTTCATCTTCGAGCCGGTACAGGGTGAAGGCGGCTTTCTGGCCATGGACCCGGCCTTCGCCCGGGCGCTGCGGCATTTTTGCGACGAGCACGGCATCCTGATCATCATCGACGAGATCCAGTCCGGCTTTGGCCGCACCGGGCAACGCTTCGGCTTCCCGCGCCTGGGCATCGAGCCGGACCTGCTGCTGCTGGCCAAGAGCATCGCCGGCGGCATGCCGCTGGGGGCGCTGGTCGGGCACCGAGACCTGATGGCGGCACTGCCCAAGGGCGGCCTGGGCGGCACCTACTCGGGCAACCCGATCGCCTGTGCAGCGGCGCTGGCCAGCCTTGCACAGATGACCGATGAAAACCTCGCCACCTGGGGCGAACGCCAGGAACAGGCGATCACCGCGCGCCATGCACGCTGGAAGGCTTCCGGAGTGTGCAGCTACCTGGGGCGCCTGACCGGGGTTGGCGCCATGCGCGGCATCGAGCTGGTGAATGCCGACGGCAGCCCGGCACCGGCGCAACTGGCCAAGGTGCTGGAGGCCGCAAGGGCCAAGGGGCTGCTGCTGATGCCCAGTGGCAAGGCGCGGCACATCATTCGCCTGCTGGCACCGCTGACCATCGAGCCTGCGGTGCTCGAGGAAGGGCTGGATATCCTCGAGCAGTGCCTGGCGGAGCTGGGTTGAGGGTTACAGGCCCAGTTCTTCAGGGGTGAGCATGTCGCATTCGAAGGCGATCCAGCCGCCTTCGAGCTCGGCGTGACCGTTGACGATCGGGCCGTAATAGGTGAGGCCGTTCTCGAGGGTAACGCAGATGTGCGTGGCGGACTTTTCCGGGGCCGCGAGGGTTCCGACGAAATGCACCTTCTTCAGGGTTTCGGTCACCGCCTCCAGGCCCACGCGCTGGTTGGTGTTTTCCGAGGCCTCGGTGTCGCCGCCACGGTCTTCGCAGCTGACGGTCACGGTGGCGATGTAGGGGTACTTGGTGCTCAAGCGGGGTTACCTCGGGGGTTGTGGGGCTGGAAATGGCGTAAGGGTACGGCAGATGCTCGGCGTTGTCTCTAATGGCCCTATCGCCGGCAAGCCGGCTCCTGCAGGGTGCGCCGGCATGGCCTGCAACAGGTGAACTGGATGCCCCGATCTGTTAGGGTGCCCGCCGATGCATGCCCCACCACGCGAGGATACCGAGTGAGCGCAGAACAACCCCTGATCGCCGACCTGTTCGAGGTCGACAAACGCCTGACCCTCAAGCCCGTCGTGGACTTCAATACCTACCTGCGCAACGCCTTCGGTGAAGGCCCGTGCCGCTGCCACCGCTGCGTCGAGGGC
This sequence comes from Pseudomonas xanthosomatis, assembly GCF_019139835.1. Classification (NCBI taxonomy): domain Bacteria; kingdom Pseudomonadati; phylum Pseudomonadota; class Gammaproteobacteria; order Pseudomonadales; family Pseudomonadaceae; genus Pseudomonas; species Pseudomonas xanthosomatis. Next base: position 4,553,961 of record NZ_CP077075.1, read on the forward strand.
GCAGGTGACGAAAGCAGCTACAGCCACCGCCACACCTTCGAGCTGGAAGGCCGCACCCTGAACCGGCGCTTCGCCAACACCGCCGGCAGCGATGTGCTGCTGGTGCTGAAGAAGGCCTGGTTGTCGTACACCAAGAACGACCTGATCACCGTCGGCACGCTGGACATGGCCACGCTGCTGTCGTTCACCGACGCAGCCCTGCACGAACGCCTGCTGGCGCTACTGCCGGCCAGCGGCCTGGCCCGTGAAAGCGAAGGCCAGTGGCAGTTGCAGGTACAGGCCGACTGACACCCCCTTTTAGGAGCGGCCTTGTGTCGCGAAAGGGCTGCGCAGCAGCCCCGGCGATTACACATGATGCCGAAAATCTGGGGCCGCTTCGCAGCCCTTTCGCGGCACAAGGCCGCTCCTACAAAAGATCGCGTCATCCCGAAGCGGACAGTCACCCCGGCAGGATTCTCCCCCTCTGCTACCTTGGGAGAACCCTCACCCGCAGGTGACCCGCCATGGCCCGCACCACACCCATCGAGCTGTACCGCAACATCGGCATCGTCGCCCACGTCGACGCCGGCAAGACCACCACCACCGAACGCATCCTGTTCTACACCGGGGTCAACCACAAGATGGGCGAGGTGCACGACGGCGCCGCGACCATGGACTGGATGGCCCAGGAACAGGAACGCGGCATCACCATCACCTCGGCGGCCACCACCGCGTTCTGGCAGGGCTCGACCAAGCAGTTCGAGCACAAGTACCGCTTCAACATCATCGACACCCCAGGCCACGTCGACTTCACCATCGAGGTAGAGCGCTCGTTGCGCGTGCTCGATGGCGCGGTGGTGGTGTTCAGCGGTGCCGACGGCGTCGAGCCGCAGTCCGAGACGGTGTGGCGCCAGGCCAACAAGTACCATGTGCCGCGCCTGGCCTACATCAACAAGATGGACCGCCAGGGCGCGGACTTTTTGCGGGTGGTCAAGCAGATCGACCAGCGCCTGGGCCACCACCCGGTGCCCATCCAGCTGGCCATCGGCAGCGAGGAGAACTTCATCGGCCAGATCGACCTGGTGAAGATGAAGGCCATCTACTGGAACGACGCCGACAACGGCACCAGCTACCGCGAAGAACCCATCCCTGCCGAGCTGCAGGCCCTGGCGGACGAGTGGCGCGCGCATATGGTCGAAGCCGCCGCCGAAGCCGATGACGAGCTGACCCTGAAGTTTCTCGACGGCGAGGAGCTGACGGTCGAGGAAATCAAGGCAGCCCTGCGCAAGCGCACCATCGCCAACGAAATCGTCCCCACCATCCTCGGCTCGTCGTTCAAGAACAAAGGCGTACCGCTGATGCTGGACGCGGTGATCGACTACCTGCCCGCGCCGTCGGAAATTCCGGCGATCAAGGGCACCGACCCGGACGATGAAGACAAGCACCTGGAACGCCACGCCGACGACAAGGAGCCGTTCTCGGCGCTGGCCTTCAAGATCGCCACCGACCCGTTCGTCGGCACGCTTACCTTTGCCCGGGTGTACTCCGGCGTGCTGAGTTCGGGCAACGCGGTGCTCAACTCGGTCAAGGGCAAGAAGGAGCGCATCGGCCGCATGGTGCAGATGCACGCCAACCAGCGCGCCGAGATCAAGGACGTGTGCGCCGGCGACATCGCCGCCCTCATCGGCATGAAGGACGTCACCACCGGCGACACCCTGTGCGACATGGACAAGCCGATCATCCTCGAACGCATGGATTTCCCTGACCCGGTGATTTCGGTGGCGGTGGAACCCAAGACCAAGGCCGACCAGGAGAAGATGGGCATCGCCCTGGGCAAGCTGGCCCAGGAAGACCCCTCGTTCCGCGTGCGCACTGACGAAGAGACCGGGCAGACCATCATCTCCGGCATGGGCGAGTTGCACCTGGACATCATCGTCGACCGCATGCGCCGCGAGTTCAACGTCGAGGCCAACATCGGCAAGCCCCAGGTGGCCTACCGCGAGAAGATCCGCAACACCTGCGAGATCGAGGGGCGCTTCGTGCGCCAGTCCGGCGGGCGCGGCCAGTACGGCCACTGCTGGATCCGCTTCGCCCCGGGCGATGAGGGCAAGGAGGGCCTGGAGTTCATCAACGAGATCGTCGGCGGCGTGGTACCGCGCGAGTACATCCCGGCCATTCAAAAAGGCATCGAGGAGCAGATGAAGAACGGCGTGCTGGCCGGCTACCCGCTGATCAACCTCAAGGCAGCGGTGTTCGACGGCTCGTACCACGACGTCGACTCCAACGAGATGGCCTACAAGATCGCCGCCTCCATGGCCACCAAGCAGCTGTCGCAAAAAGGCGGCGCGGTGCTGCTGGAACCGGTGATGAAGGTCGAGGTGGTCACACCTGAAGAGTACCAGGGCGACATTCTCGGCGACCTGAGCAGGCGCCGGGGGATGATCCAGGACGGCGACGAGACCCCGGCCGGCAAGGTGATCCGCGCCGAGGTGCCGCTGGGCGAAATGTTCGGCTACGCCACCTCGATGCGTTCGATGACCCAGGGGCGGGCGAGCTTTTCGATGGAATTCACCCGCTATGCCGAGGCGCCGGCCAGCATTGCCGATGGGATTGTGAAGAAGAACCGCGGGGAGTAAGGCTTTCGCCTGTACCGGCCTCTTCGCGGGCAAGCCCGCTCCCACAGGGGCTGCACCGCCTTCAGGGCCTGCGCTGTACCTGTGGGAGCGGGCTTGCCCGCGAAGAGGCCCGTACAGGCGACAAAGCCATCAGTGCTGCTCGCCGGCCCGCTTGAGCAGCTTCTTGCAGCGCTCCGACAAGTGCACCACCCGCAGGTGCTTGCCGGCCTTGGCATAGCGCTCACGCAAGGTCTTCAACGCGGCCACCGCCGAATAATCGACAAAGCTCAGGTGCTGGCAATCCAGGGTCACCTTGGCCGGGTCGCCCGCCGGGTCGAACTGGTTCAAAAATGGTGTGGTCGAGGCGAAGAACAGCGTGCCGTGCACCTGGTAATGCTTGCCGCCTTCGGCATCCTCGTGGCTGTCGGCATACAGCTCGCGCGCGTGCTGCCAGGCAAAGTTCACCGCTGCAATGACGATACCGAACAACACCGCCGTGGCCAGGTCGGTGAATACCGTCACCACGGTGACCGCGATGATCGCCAGCACATCGCTGACCGGCACCTTGTGCAGCACCCGCAGGGATGCCCAGGCGAAGGTCTGCTGGGCCACCACGAACATCACCCCCACCAGCGCCGCCAGCGGAATGCGCTCGATCAGCGGCGACAGGAACAGCACGAACAGCAGGATCATCACGCCCGCCGCCACTCCCGACAGCCGGCCACGGCCATTGGAGCTGAGGTTGATCACCGTCTGGCCGATCATCGCGCAGCCGCCCATGCCGCCGCACAGGCCCGAAACCATGTTCGCGGCGCCCAGCGCAACACATTCGCGATCCGGGAAGCCGCGGCTTTCGGTGATCTCGTCGGTGAGGTTGAGCGTGAGCAGGGTTTCCAGCAGGCCGACCATGGCCATCAACACTGCATACGGGGCGATGATCTTCAGGGTTTCGAGGTTCCACGGGATATCGGGCAGCGCCAGCCCCGGCAGGCCGCCGGCAATGTGCGCCATGTCACCGAGGGTGCGGGTGGGCAGGCCGAGCAGGTACACCAGCAGGCCAACGCCGAGAATGGCCACCAGCGCCGGCGGCACTGCGCGGGTGATCTTGGGCAGCACGTAGACCACCAGCATGGTCAGCGCCACCAGGCCGAGCATCAGGTATAGCGGCGCGCCGCTGAGCCAGTGCTCGCCGTCCTTGAAGTGCTCCAGCTGCGCCAGGGCAATGACGATGGCCAGGCCGTTGACGAAGCCGAGCATCACCGGGTAAGGCACCAGGCGCACCAGCTTGCCCAGGCGCAGCACGCCGAACAGGATCATCACCACCCCGCCCAGCAGCACCGTGGCCAGCAGATACTGGGCACCGTGCTGCACCACCAGGGCGACGATCACCACCGCCATGGAGCCGGCAGCGCCGGAGATCATCCCCGGGCGGCCGCCGAACAGCGCGGTCAGGGTGCAGATGATGAAGGCCCCGTACAGGCCCATCAGCGGGTTGAGGTGCGCCACCAGGGCAAAGGCGATGCACTCGGGCACCAAGGCGAACGAGGTGGTAAGGCCGGCAAGCAGGTCGGCGCGTAGGCGAGCGGGTTTCATTGAAGTCCTGAAAATTGGTGCAAGAGCTGTATCCCTGGAGGAGCGGGCTTGCCCGCGATAGCGTCGGCAGGGCCAATCTCGCCGCCTGATCGGACGCCATCGCGGGCAAGCCCGCCCCCACAGGGGCCGGGGCAAATCGGGCGGTGGGCGATGTTACGGAATTTGTCTGACAGCAGCCACCGCGCATTCATTCACACCCTTGTGATTCACACCCGGCAAGATGCTGACAAATTTGCCATCATGAGCATTCCACCCGCGGAGATCATGGACATGCCGCTACGCCCCCTCTTTGCCTCGCTGCTGCTGGCCGCCAGCCTGACCGCCCAGGCAGCCACCGAGGTCATCCCCCTGCAACACCGCGCCAGCACCGAGCTGCTGCCTGCTGCCCAGTCGTTCATCGGCAAGGACGGCACGGTCAGCACCTTCGAGGACAAGCTGATCGTCAACGCCCCGCAGCAACGCATCGACGACCTGCGCGCCCTGCTGCAGCAGCTCGATACCGCCCCCAAGCGCCTGCTGATCAGCGTCGACAACAACGACAGCAACTTCCAGGACAACCGCGGCAACGCACGGATCATCCGCTACGGCACCGCCAACCGCGAGGGCGGCCTGCAGCAGGTACAGGCCAGCGAAGGCCAGCCGGCGCTGATCCAGGTGGGCCAGAGCGTGCCCATTACCAGTACCTCCACCGACGGTTACGGGCGCATGCAAAGCAACACCGAATACCGCAACGTCACCCAAGGTTTCTACGTCACCCCACGCCTGAGCGGTGACACGGTTCGGCTGCAAATAAGCACCAATAATGACCGAATGAGCCAGGAACGTCCGGATGTAGTGAAAGTGCAAAGCACCGACACAACCGTTACCGGGCGCCTTGGCGAGTGGATCACCCTGGCAGGGTTCAATCAGCAGAGCCAGGCCGAACGCAGCGCGTCAAGCCTGAGTTATAGCACCCAGCGCGGTGAAAACATGACATTGCGTGTCAAAGTCGACCTGGCGGACTGAATCCAGGCAAATCAAGGCCTCGACCCAAGGCCTTGAAACTGACCCGTGAGTCGCATTAGACCAAAGATGTAGTAACCGCAAAAAAGCACTACAAAACATTTGACAGGGTGTTTTTGCCGAGGGCATGATGGCCTCGCTCCCGCTAATCAGAGGCCCTGGCAAGGGTCTTCGGAGCGCCCTCCCAGTACCCGCGGAGGCGCTTCGTGTCCATACGGCCCACAAGGCTGTTCGATGGGGTTGCGACTGCAACGAAGAAGTTGTCCCGAGGGACGGAAGCGCATCACCGCAGTACCGGCAACCGCATCGCACCGCAGCAAGGCATCCACGAGCCAACCTGCAGGGCACCGCCACGCCTGGGCTGCACACCCTTCCCCTTCGAGCCTTTTGCGTAAAGCAGCGCAATCTCCGGCCAGCCGCCAGGCACTCTGAGCCGCGTATCCGAGCATCAGCACAATTATTCTCAAGATCGATGCGACGAGGTTTATTTCCATGGCACTGACACGCGAACAGCAAATTGCAGCCCTCGAGAAAGACTGGGCCGAGAACCCGCGCTGGAAAGGCGTGACCCGTACCTACACCGCCGCCGATGTCGTTCGCCTGCGTGGCTCCCTGCAGCCGGAGCACACCCTGGCCCGCCAGGGCGCAGAAAAACTGTGGAAGCTGGTCACCCAGGGTGCCCACCCGTCCTTCCGCCCTGAAAAAGATTTCGTCAACTGCATGGGCGCCCTGACCGGCGGCCAGGCCGTACAACAGGTCAAGGCCGGCATCCAGGCTATCTACCTGTCGGGCTGGCAGGTGGCCGCCGACAACAACTCGGCCGAATCCATGTACCCCGACCAGTCGCTGTACCCGGTCGACTCGGTACCGACCGTGGTCAAGCGCATCAACAACTCGTTCCGCCGCGCCGACCAGATCCAGTGGAAAGCCGGCAAGAACCCGGGCGACGCTGGCTACATCGACTACTTCGCACCCATCGTGGCTGACGCCGAAGCCGGTTTCGGCGGCGTACTGAACGCCTACGAGCTGATGAAGAACATGATCGAAGCGGGCGCCGCCGGCGTGCACTTCGAAGACCAGCTGGCCTCGGTGAAAAAATGCGGCCACATGGGCGGCAAGGTACTGGTACCGACGCAAGAAGCCGTGCAAAAACTGGTCGCCGCCCGCCTGGCGGCCGACGTTGCCGGCGTGCCGACCATCATCCTGGCCCGTACCGACGCCAACGCCGCTGACCTGTTGACCAGCGACTGCGACCCGTACGACCAGCCGTTCGTGATTGGCGAGCGTACCCGTGAAGGCTTCTACAAGGTGCGCGCCGGCCTCGACCAGGCCATCGCCCGCGGCCTGGCCTACGCCCCGTACGCCGACCTGATCTGGTGCGAAACCGCCAAGCCCGACCTGGACGAGGCCCGCCGTTTCGCCGAGGCGATCAAGAAGGAATACCCGGACCAGCTGCTGTCGTACAACTGCTCGCCGTCCTTCAACTGGAAGAAGAACCTGGACGACGCCACCATCGCCAAGTTCCAGCGCGAGCTGTCGGCCATGGGCTACAAGCACCAGTTCATCACCCTGGCCGGCATCCACAACATGTGGCACGGCATGTTCAACCTGGCGCACGACTACGCCCGCAACGACATGACCGCCTACGTGAAGCTGCAGGAGCAGGAGTTCGCCGACGCCAGCAAGGGCTACACCTTCGTGGCGCACCAGCAGGAAGTGGGCACCGGCTACTTCGACGACATGACCACCGTGATCCAAGGTGGCGTTTCGTCGGTGACTGCACTGACTGGTTCGACCGAGGAAGAGCAGTTCCACTGAGTTTGGTGAGCGGTTGAGCAAGGCCCGGGGTTCGCGAGAATCCCGGGCCTTCTTCATTTTCAGGCTGAACACCACCCCCTGTAGGAGCGGCCTTGCCGGTGCGCCGGCAAAATTGCAGATCAGGTCTATCCTTGTGGCAGCACAGCCAGCAAGGACCGCCCATGCCCCGTCCAAGCCACCTGCTCCTGATTGCCGTCGCCGCAGCCGCCCTCTATCTATATGCACTGGCTACCGGCAACCCTCTGCTCGCCCTGCTGGCCAAACCCGTCCCGGTACTGGCCCTGATCGTCTGGCTGAGCATCTGCCCCGCCACTGCCTACCGCCGCTGGATCATGATCGGCTTGAGCTTCTCGGTACTCGGCGACCTCCTGCTGGCCATCCCCAAGGACCTGTTCGTGTTCGGCCTGGCCGCCTTTCTGTGCGCCCACCTGGCCTACCTGCGCGGCTACTGCAGCATCACCCTGCGCCCGGCCCTGCCGGCGCTGGCATTCGCCGTGCTGGTCGGCGGCGGCCTGTTCGCCCTGCTTGCCAGCCACGAGTTCGGCCCGCTGCTGATACCGGTGGCGCTGTACGCACTGGCCATCGGCGCCATGCTCTGGCGCGCCCTGGCCTGCAGCGGTGTCGCCGCACTGGGCGCCTGCGCCTTCGTGCTCTCCGACAGCCTGTTCGGCATCGACCGTTTCGTCAGCCCGTTCGCAGCGGCGCAGTACATGATCATCCTGCTGTATTGGCTCGGCCAGTGGCTGATCGCCACGTCCGCGAGCAGCGGCAAAACCGACAAAGCATTGACCCAGAGCGGTGCAGACAACTTGCGAAGCTGCTAGAACGAGACCTTTTCCCATTTGCAAGAGGGGCCAATCGCCAGTTGAACTTTGCAAGGCTCAGAACTGCTGAAAGAGTACAGATCAAGCCAAATGATATTAATTATCATTACACAACTAAGCCGCCGTTACGCGAGGTAAGAAACATAATTAACAAAACCGCACGCAATGCCCGAAACTCAAGGGTTTCAGCCAGTTACGAACGGTTTTTGTTCTTAAACCTACGAATAAATTTGCAACGGAAATTTTACTTGCAGTGGGTTTACCCATAAAATCAGCGCGATTGATTCAGCTGCGACATTTGGTCACTGCACCTGCGACAGCGCGTCGCCGCTCTACTTATTTCAGACTGCAGAGCTGGGTCTCTGTATAAGGATTTCTAGCATGTCCGATTCGGTAGGACTCATGGCCCACAACTGGGGCTTTGCCATCTTCCTCCTGGGTGTCGTCGGCCTGTGTGCCTTCATGCTCGGCCTGTCCAGCCTGCTCGGTAGCAAGGCCTGGGGCCGCGCCAAGAACGAACCCTTCGAATCCGGCATGCTGCCCGTCGGCAGCGCCCGCCTGCGCCTCTCCGCCAAATTCTATCTGGTCGCGATGCTGTTCGTGATCTTCGATATCGAAGCCCTCTTCCTGTATGCATGGTCTGTGTCCGTCCGCGAAAGCGGCTGGACCGGATTCGTCGAAGCACTCGTTTTCATAGCAATTCTGTTGGCAGGTCTTGTCTACCTTTGGCGCGTCGGGGCGCTCGATTGGGCTCCCGAAGGTCGCCGCAAGCGGCAAGCGAAGCTGAAACAATGAGGCTTTGGCATGCAATACAATCTCACCAGAATCGATCCGGATGCACCCAACGAGCAGTATCCGGTCGGTGAGCGGGAAACCGTCACCGATCAACTGCTAGAGGACCAGGTCCACAAGAACATCTACATGGGGAAACTCGAAGATGTGCTGCGTGGCGCGGTCAACTGGGGTCGCAAGAACTCCCTCTGGCCGTACAACTTCGGCCTGTCCTGCTGCTACGTGGAAATGACCACGGCCTTCACGGCACCCCACGACATCGCGCGCTTCGGCGCCGAAGTCATCCGGGCCTCGCCGCGTCAGGCCGACTTCATGGTCATCGCCGGTACCTGCTTCGTGAAAATGGCGCCGATCATCCAGCGCCTGTACGAGCAGATGCTCGAGCCCAAATGGGTCATCTCCATGGGTTCGTGCGCCAACTCCGGCGGCATGTACGACATCTACTCGGTCGTTCAGGGGGTCGACAAATTCCTCCCCGTGGACGTGTACGTGCCTGGCTGCCCGCCGCGCCCCGAAGCGTTCCTGCAAGGCTTGATGCTGCTGCAGGAGTCGATCGGCCAAGAACGACGCCCGCTTTCCTGGGTAGTTGGTGATCAAGGCATCTACCGTGCCGAAATGCCAGCCCAGAAGGACCTGCGTCGCGAACAGCGCATTGCGGTAACCAACCTGCGCAGCCCCGACGAAGTCTGATCCAGCGACCTGCCGCCCGCTCAGCGATGAGCCGGCGGCCTGGCTTCATTCTTAACGCTGACCCAAAGCGACCGAGACCATGACAGCGGACAACGCTATTTATATTCCGCCCTACAAGGCTGACGACCAGGATGTGGTCGTCGAACTGCACAACCGTTTTGGCGCCGACGCATTCGTCGCCCAGGAAACCCGCACCGGCATGCCGGTACTGTGGGTAAAACGCGCGCAACTCAAGGAAGTGCTGAGCTTCCTGCGTGGCGTGGCCAAGCCGTACAGCATGCTGTACGACCTGCACGGCGTCGACGAGCGCCTGCGCACCCAGCGCCGCGGCCTGCCCGCCGCCGACTTCAGCGTGTTCTACCACCTGCTGTCGGTCGAACGTAACAGCGACGTGATGATCAAGGTGTCGCTCAGCGAAGGCGACCTGAACCTGCCCACCGTGACCGGCATCTGGCCCAACGCCAACTGGTACGAGCGTGAAGTCTGGGACATGTTCGGCATCGACTTTGCTGGCCACCCGCACCTGAGCCGCATCATGATGCCGCCCACCTGGGAAGGCCACCCGCTGCGCAAGGACTACCCGGCGCGCGCCACCGAGTTCGACCCCTACAGCCTGACCCTGGCCAAGCAGCAGCTTGAAGAAGAGTCGGCGCGTTTCAACCCCGAAGCCTGGGGCATGAAGCGTTCGGGCGCCAACGAGGACTACATGTTCCTCAACCTGGGCCCCAACCACCCTTCGGCCCACGGTGCGTTCCGTATCGTGCTGCAGCTGGACGGTGAAGAGATCGTCGACTGCGTCCCGGACATCGGCTACCACCACCGTGGTGCCGAGAAAATGGCCGAGCGCCAGTCGTGGCACAGCTTCATCCCCTACACCGACCGTATCGACTACCTCGGCGGGGTGATGAACAACCTGCCGTACGTACTGGCGGTGGAGAAGCTGGCCGGCATTCAGGTGCCGCAAAAAGTCGACGTGATTCGCATCATGCTCGCCGAGTTCTTCCGCATCACCAGCCACCTGTTGTTCCTGGGTACCTACATCCAGGACGTCGGCGCCATGACCCCGGTGTTCTTCACCTTCACCGACCGCCAGCGCGCCTACACCGTGATCGAGGCGATCACCGGTTTCCGCCTGCACCCGGCCTGGTACCGCATCGGTGGCGTTGCCCACGACCTGCCGCGAGGCTGGGACAAGCTGGTCAAGGACTTCGTCGAATGGCTGCCCAAGCGCCTGGACGAATACACCAAGGCTGCCCTGCAGAACAGCATCCTCAAGGGCCGTACCATCGGCGTCGCCGCCTACAACACCAAGGAAGCGCTGGAATGGGGCACCACCGGTGCCGGCCTGCGCTCCACCGGTTGCGACTTCGACCTGCGTAAAGCGCGCCCCTACTCCGGCTACGAGAACTTCGAGTTCGAAGTGCCGCTGGCCCACAATGGCGATGCCTACGATCGCTGCATGGTCCGTGTCGAGGAGATGCGCCAGAGTATCCGCATCATCGACCAGTGCCTGCGCAACATGCCGGAAGGCCCGTACAAGGCGGACCACCCGCTGACCACGCCGCCGCCGAAAGAGCGCACCCTGCAGCACATCGAAACCCTGATCACCCACTTCCTGCAAGTCTCGTGGGGCCCGGTCATGCCGGCCAACGAGTCGTTCCAGATGATCGAGGCGACCAAGGGCATCAACAGTTACTACCTGACAAGCGATGGCGGCACCATGAGCTACCGCACCCGGATCCGCACGCCCAGCTACCCGCACCTGCAGCAGATCCCTTCGGTGATCAAAGGCAGCATGGTCGCGGACCTGATCGCGTACCTGGGCAGTATCGACTTCGTTATGGCTGACGTGGACCGCTAAGCATGAACAACACGCTTATCCAAACCGACCGTTTCGCCCTGAGCGAAACCGAGCGCTCGGCCATCGAGCACGAGATGCACCACTACGAGGACCCGCGCGCGGCGTCCATCGAAGCCCTGAAGATCGTGCAGAAAGAGCGCGGCTGGGTGCCGGACGGCGCCATCTACGCCATCGGCGAAGTGCTGGGTATCCCGGCCAGCGACGTCGAAGGCGTGGCCACCTTCTACAGCCAGATCTTCCGCCAGCCGGTCGGGCGCCACATCATCCGTGTGTGCGACAGCATGGTCTGCTACATAGGCGGCCACGAGTCGGTGGTCAGCCAGATCCAGAGCGAGCTGGGCATCGGCCTGGGCCAGACCACCGCAGACGGGCGCTTCACCCTGCTGCCAGTGTGCTGCCTGGGCAACTGCGACAAGGCTCCGGCACTGATGATCGACGACGACACCTTTGGCGACGTGCAACCTGCCGGCGTCACCAAGCTGCTGGAGGGTTACGTATGACCATCACTTCCTTCGGCCCGGCCAACCGCATTGCGCGCACCGCCGAAACCCACCCGCTGACCTGGCGCCTACGTGACGACGGCGAGCCGGTGTGGCTTGCCGAGTACGAATCGAAAAACGGCTATGCCGCCGCGCGCAAGGCGCTGGCCGACATGTCCGCCGACGACATCGTGCAGAGCGTCAAGGACTCCGGCCTCAAGGGCCGTGGCGGCGCGGGCTTCCCCACTGGCGTGAAGTGGGGCCTGATGCCCAAAGACGAATCCATGAACATCCGCTACCTGCTGTGCAACGCGGATGAAATGGAGCCCAACACCTGGAAGGACCGCATGCTGATGGAGCAACAGCCCCATCTGCTGGTCGAGGGCATGCTGATCAGCGCCCGCGCCCTGAAGGCCTACCGTGGCTACATCTTCCTGCGTGGCGAATACACCACCGCGGCGAAGAACCTCAACCGCGCCATCGACGAAGCCAAGGCTGCAGGCCTGCTGGGCAAGAACATCCTGGGCAGCGGTTTTGACTTCGAGCTGTTCGTGCACACCGGTGCCGGGCGTTACATCTGCGGTGAAGAAACCGCACTGATCAACTCCCTCGAAGGCCGCCGCGCCAACCCGCGCTCCAAGCCACCCTTCCCTGCCGCCGTTGGCGTGTGGGGCAAGCCGACCTGCGTGAACAACGTCGAGACCCTGTGCAACGTGCCGGCCATCGTCGCCAACGGCAACGACTGGTACAAGTCGCTGGCCCGCGAAGGCAGTGAAGACCACGGCACCAAGCTGATGGGCTTCTCCGGCAAGGTGAAGAACCCGGGCCTGTGGGAACTGCCGTTCGGCGTTACCGCCCGCGAGCTGTTCGAAGACTACGCCGGTGGCATGCGCGACGGTTTCAAGCTCAAGTGCTGGCAGCCAGGCGGCGCCGGTACCGGCTTCCTGCTGCCCGAGCACCTGGACGCACAAATGTACGCCGGCGGCATCGCCAAGGTCGGCACCCGTATGGGTACTGGCCTGGCCATGGCGGTGGATGACAGCGTCAACATGGTCTCGCTACTGCGCAACATGGAAGAGTTCTTCGCCCGCGAATCCTGCGGCTGGTGCACCCCGTGCCGCGACGGCCTGCCATGGAGCGTGAAGATGCTGCGCTCGCTGGAAGCCGGCCAGGGCCGCGCCGAAGACATCGAGACCCTGCTGGGTCTGGTCAACTTCCTCGGCCCCGGCCGCACCTTCTGTGCTCACGCACCGGGTGCCGTCGAGCCACTGGGCAGTGCCATCAAATACTTCCGCTCGGAGTTCGAGGCCGGTGTGGCGCCTGAAAGCGCCGGCACCCTGCGCCCGAACCTGGCGAAGCCGATTGTAGTCGGCGCATAAAAAGATAGAGCGCGGGTGGTCCGTGCCACCCGCCGGCCTTGCAGGCTCGCCGTAAAGATTGGCGATGAGCCGCAGGCCCACCGATTTCCATTAGCCACGCCCGCTCACGCGGGCCAACGAAGAACTTTGAACCATGGCCACTATCCACGTAGACGGCAAAGCGCTCGAAGTCAACGGTGCAGACAACCTGTTACAGGCGTGTCTGTCGCTCGGCCTCGACATCCCTTATTTCTGCTGGCACCCGGCGCTCGGAAGCGTCGGCGCCTGCCGGCAATGTGCGGTCAAGCAGTACACCGACGAGAACGACACCCGTGGTCGGATCGTCATGTCCTGCATGACCCCTGCCTCCGACGGCACCTGGATCTCCATCGAAGATGAAGAGTCCAAGGCGTTTCGCGCCAGCGTCGTCGAGTGGCTGATGACCAACCACCCGCACGACTGCCCGGTGTGCGAGGAAGGCGGTCACTGCCACCTGCAGGACATGACGGTAATGACCGGCCACAACGAGCGCCGTTACCGTTTCACCAAGCGTACCCACCAGAACCAGGACCTCGGCCCGTTCATCGCCCACGAGATGAACCGCTGCATCGCCTGCTATCGCTGCGTACGCTACTACAAGGACTACGCCGGCGGCACCGACCTGGGTGTGTACGGCGCCCACGACAACGTGTACTTCGGTCGCGTTGAAGACGGCGTGCTGGAAAGCGAGTTCTCCGGCAACCTCACCGAGGTCTGCCCGACCGGTGTGTTCACCGACAAGACCCACTCCGAGCGCTACAACCGCAAGTGGGACATGCAGTTTGCCCCAAGCATCTGCCACGGCTGCTCCAGCGGCTGCAACATCAGCCCCGGCGAGCGCTACGGCGAACTGCGCCGCATCGAGAACCGCTTCAACGGCTCGGTGAACCAGTACTTCCTGTGCGACCGTGGCCGCTTCGGCTATGGCTACGTCAACAGCAAGGACCGCCCGCGCCAGCCACTGCTGGCCGATGGCAGCAAGCTGTCCCTCGACGCCGCCCTGGACAAAGCCGCCGACCTGCTGCGCGGCCGCACCATCGTCGGTATCGGCTCGCCGCGCGCAAGCCTCGAGAGCAACTACGGCCTGCGTGAGCTGGTCGGCGCCGAGTACTTCTATTCGGGTATGGAAGCTGGCGAGCTGGCCCGCGTGCGCCTGGCGCTGGACGTGCTGAACAACAGCCCGCTGCCCGTACCGACCCTGCGTGACATCGAAGACCACGACGCAGTATTCGTGCTCGGTGAAGACCTCACGCAAACCGCCGCCCGCATGGCCCTGGCCGTGCGCCAGGCGACCAAGGGCAAGGCCGAAGCCATGGCCGACGCCATGCGCGTACAGCCTTGGCTGGACGCTGCGGTGAAGAACATCGGCCAGCACGCGCTGTACCCGCTGTTCATCGCATCCTTGGCTGAAACCAAGCTCGACGACGTCGCCGAAGAGTGTGTGCACGCAGCCCCTGCGGACCTGGCCCGTATCGGTTTCGCCGTGGCCCACGCCATCGATCCGAGCGCGCCTGCCGTCGAAGGCCTGGACAGCGAAGCCAAGGCCCTGGCCCAGCGCATCGCCGATGCCCTGGTCGCGGCCAACCGCCCGCTGGTGGTTGCCGGTGCATCGCTGGCAGAACCTGCGCTGATCGAAGCCGCCGCCAACATCGCCAAGGCGCTGAAGCTGCGCGAGAAGAACGGCTCGCTGACCCTGGTCGTCCCTGAGGCCAACAGCCTCGGCATGGCGATGATGGGCGGTGAGTCCGTCGACGCTGCGCTGGATGCGGTAATCAGCGGCAAGGCCGATGCCATCGTGGTGCTGGAAAACGACCTGTACACCCGCGTGCCGGCCGCCAAGGTCGACGCCGCCCTGGCCGCAGCCAAGGTAGTCATCGTCGCCGACCACACCAGGACCGCCACCCTGGAGCGCGCCCACCTGGTGCTGCCGGCGGCCTCGTTCGCCGAAGGCGACGGCACCCTGGTCAGCCAGGAAGGCCGCGCCCAGCGCTTCTTCCAGGTGTTCGACCCGCAGTACCTGGACAGCAGCATCCAGATCCACGAAGGCTGGCGCTGGATGCACGCCCTGCGTGCGACCCTGCTGAACAAGCCGGTGGACTGGACCCAGCTGGACCACGTCACCAGCGCCTGCGCCGAAGCCGCCCCGCAACTGGCCGGCATCGTCAATGCAGCGCCAAGCGCCGCGTTCCGCATCAAGGGCATGAAACTGGCCCGCGAGCCGCTGCGCTACTCCGGGCGTACCGCCATGCGCGCCAACATCAGCGTGCACGAGCCGCGCACCCCGCAAGACAAGGACACCGCGTTCGCCTTCTCGATGGAAGGCTATTCGGGTTCGGCCGAACCGCGCCAGCAGGTGCCGTTCGCCTGGTCGCCGGGCTGGAACTCGCCGCAAGCCTGGAACAAGTTCCAGGACGAGGTCGGTGGCCACCTGCGTGCCGGTGACCCGGGCGTGCGCCTGATCGAGTCGCAAGGCGACCGCCTGAGCTGGTTCAGCGCCATCCCGGCTGCCTTCAACCCGGCCCGTGGCACCTGGACTGCGGTACCGTTCTTCCACCTGTTCGGCAGTGAAGAGAACTCTTCGCGCGCCACCCCGGTGCAGGAGCGCATCCCGGCCCCTTACGTGGCATTGGCCAAGTCCGAGGCCGACCGCCTGGGCGTCAACGACGGCGCCCTGCTGAGCCTGAACGTCGCAGGCCACGCGCTGCGCCTGCCGCTGCGTATCAATGAACAACTGGGCGCTGGCCTGGTTGCGTTGCCCAAAGGCCTGGCCGGCATTCCGCCTGCCATCTTCGGTGCATCCGTCGAAGGCCTGCAGGAGGCAGCACAATGAGCTGGTTCACCCCCGAAGTGATCGATGTGATCATTCAGGTCGTCAAGGCCATCGTGGTGCTGCTGGCCGTGGTGGTCTGCGGCGCCCTGCTCAGCTTCGTCGAGCGTCGCCTGCTGGGCTGGTGGCAGGACCGTTACGGCCCGAACCGCGTTGGCCCGTTCGGCATGTTCCAGATCGCTGCCGACATGCTGAAGATGTTCTTCAAGGAAGACTGGAACCCGCCCTTCGTCGACAAGATGATCTTCACCCTGGCGCCGGTCGTGGCCATGAGCGCCCTGCTCATCGGCTTCTCGATCATTCCGATCAGCCCGGGCTGGGGCGTTGCCGACCTGAACATCGGCCTGCTGTTCTTCTTCGCCATGGCGGGTCTTTCGGTGTACGCGGTGCTGTTCGCCGGCTGGTCGTCGAACAACAAGTACGCCCTGTTGGGCAGCTTGCGTGCTTCGGCGCAGACCGTGTCGTACGAAGTATTCCTGGGCCTGGCGCTGATGGGCGTGGTGGTACAGGTGGGCTCGTTCAACATGCGCGACATCGTTGAGTACCAGGCCCAGAACCTGTGGTTCATCATTCCGCAGTTCTTCGGCTTCTGCACCTTCTTCATCGCTGGTGTCGCCGTGACTCACCGTCACCCGTTCGACCAGCCGGAAGCGGAACAGGAACTGGCCGACGGCTACCACATCGAGTATGCCGGCATGAAATGGGGCATGTTCTTCGTCGGTGAATACATCGGCATCATCCTGATCTCGGCGCTGCTGGTAACCCTGTTCTTCGGTGGCTGGCACGGCCCGTTCGGCATCCTGCCGCAGGTGCCGTTCCTGTGGTTCGCCCTGAAGACCGCGTTCTTCATCATGCTGTTCATCCTGCTGCGCGCCTCGATCCCGCGCCCACGCTATGACCAGGTGATGGACTTCAGCTGGAAGTTCTGCCTGCCGCTGACCCTGATCAATTTGCTGGTGACCGCTGCGATCGTGCTTTACAACACGCCAGCCGTCGCGGCCCAGTGAGGATTTGACCCATGTTCAAATATATCGGCGACATCGTTAAGGGCACCGGCACACAGCTGCGCAGCCTGGCCATGGTGTTCTCCCACGGGTTCCGCAAGCGCGACACCCTGCAGTACCCCGAAGAACCCGTGTACCTGCCGCCGCGCTATCGCGGCCGCATCGTCCTCACCCGCGACCCCGACGGCGAAGAGCGCTGCGTGGCGTGCAACCTCTGCGCGGTGGCCTGCCCGGTGGGCTGCATCTCGCTGCAGAAGGCAGAAACCGAGGACGGCCGTTGGTACCCCGAGTTCTTCCGCATCAACTTCTCGCGTTGCATCTTCTGCGGCTTGTGTGAAGAGGCGTGCCCGACCACCGCGATCCAGCTCACTCCGGATTTCGAAATGGCCGAGTTCAAGCGTCAGGACCTGGTGTACGAGAAAGAAGATCTGCTGATCTCCGGCCCCGGCAAAAACCCTGACTACAACTTCTACCGTGTTGCGGGCATGGCAATCGCTGGCAAGCCGAAAGGCGCTGCGCAGAACGAAGCCGAGCCGATCAACGTGAAGAGCTTGCTCCCATAAGGACAGAAAGATGGAATTCGCTTTCTACTTCGCATCCGGGATCGCCGTGGTCTCCACCCTTCGGGTGGTTACCGGCACCAACCCTGTGCACGCCCTGCTCTACCTGATCATTTCGCTGATCTCCGTGGCGATGATCTTCTTCTCCCTCGGTGCGCCGTTTGCCGGCGCCCTGGAAGTGATCGCCTACGCCGGCGCCATCATGGTGCTGTTCGTCTTCGTGGTGATGATGCTCAACCTCGGGCCGGCCTCGGTCGCCCAGGAGCGCGGTTGGCTCAAGCCCGGCATCTGGGCGGGGCCGGTGATTCTCGCCGCCCTGCTGCTGCTGGAGCTGCTCTACGTGCTGTTCGCCAACCCGACCGGCGCTGCCATCAGCGGTACCACCGTCAGCGCCAAAGAGGTTGGCATCAGCCTGTTCGGCCCGTACCTGCTGGTGGTTGAACTGGCCTCGATGCTGCTGCTCGCCGCAGCCGTCACCGCCTTCCACCTGGGCCGCGTTGAGGCGAAGGAGTAAATCATGGGTGCTATCCCTCTCGAGCATGGTCTGGCGGTCGCCGGCATCCTGTTCTGCTTAGGTCTGGTTGGCCTGATGGTCCGCCGCAACATCCTCTTCGTGCTCATGAGCCTGGAAGTCATGATGAACGCTGCTGCCCTGGCGTTCATCGTCGCCGGTGCCCGTTGGGTCCAGCCCGACGGCCAGGTGATGTTCATTCTGGTGATCAGCCTGGCAGCCGCCGAGGCCAGCATTGGCCTGGCGATCCTGCTGCAGCTGTATCGCCGCTTCCACACTCTCGACATCGATGCTGCCAGTGAGATGCGCGGATGAACCTACTCTTCCTGACTTTCGTCTTCCCCCTGATCGGCTTCTTGCTGCTGTCGTTCTCGCGCGGGCGGTTCTCCGAGAACCTCTCGGCGCTGATCGGCGTCGGCTCGGTGGGCCTCTCGGCGGCCACCGCCGCCTACGTGATCTGGCAGTTCAACGTTGCCCCGCCTGAGGGCGGCGCCTACAGCCAGTTGCTGTGGCAGTGGATGTCGGTGGACGGCTTCGCGCCGAACTTCACCCTGTACCTGGATGGCCTGTCGGTCACCATGCTGGGCGTGGTTACCGGCGTGGGCTTCCTGATCCACCTGTTCGCTTCCTGGTACATGCGTGGCGAAGCCGGCTACTCGCGCTTCTTCTCGTACACCAACCTGTTCATCGCCAGCATGCTGTTCCTGATCCTGGGCGATAACCTGCTGTTCATCTACTTCGGCTGGGAAGGCGTGGGCCTGTGCTCGTACCTGTTGATCGGTTTCTACTACAGCAACCGCAACAACGGTAACGCGGCGCTCAAGGCGTTCATCGTCACCCGCATCGGCGACGTGTTCATGGCCATCGGCCTGTTCATCCTGTTCGCCCAGCTGGGCACGCTGAACGTGCAGGAACTGCTGGTGCTGGCACCGCAGAAGTTCCAGGCCGGTGACACCTGGATGGTGCTGGCCACCCTGATGCTGCTGGGTGGCGCGGTCGGTAAATCGGCCCAGCTGCCACTGCAGACCTGGCTGGCCGACGCGATGGCAGGCCCGACCCCGGTTTCGGCACTGATCCACGCCGCCACCATGGTGACCGCGGGCGTGTACCTGATCGCCCGTACCAACGGCCTGTTCCTGCTGGCCCCGGACATCCTGCACCTTGTAGGTGTGGTGGGTGGCGTCACTCTCGTGCTGGCCGGTTTTGCCGCGCTGGTGCAGACCGACATCAAGCGTATCCTCGCCTACTCGACCATGAGCCAGATCGGCTACATGTTCCTCGCGCTTGGCGTTGGTGCCTGGGATGCGGCGATCTTCCACCTGATGACCCACGCCTTCTTCAAGGCCCTGCTGTTCCTTGCCTCGGGTGCGGTGATCGTTGCCTGCCACCACGAGCAGAACATCTTCAAGATGGGCGGCCTGTGGAAGAAGCTGCCGTTGGCCTACGCAAGCTTCGTGGTCGGTGGCGCAGCGCTGGCTGCATTGCCGATCCTGACCGTAGGCTTCTACTCCAAGGATGAAATTCTTTGGGAAGCCTTCGCCAGCGGCAACAGCGGCCTGCTGTATGCCGGCCTGGTCGGGGCGTTCATGACCTCGCTGTACACCTTCCGCCTGATCTTCATCGCCTTCCACGGCGAAGCCAAGACCGAAGCCCACGCCGGCCACGGCATCAGCCACTGGCTGCCGCTGGGCGTGCTGATCGTGCTGTCGACCTTCGTTGGCGCATGGATTCACCCGCCGCTGGCAGGTGTGCTGCCTGAAAGCGCCGGCCACGCCGGTGGCGAAGCCAAGCACTCGCTGGAAATCGCCTCGGGCGCCATCGCGATTGCCGGTATCCTGCTGTCGGCCCTGTTGTTCCTGGGCAAGCGCAGCTTCGTCAGCAGCATCGCCAACAGCGGCATCGGCCGTGTGCTGTCGGCCTGGTGGTTCGCCGCCTGGGGCTTCGACTGGATCTACGACAAGCTGTTCGTCAAACCTTACCTGCTGATCAGCCACGTCCTGCGCAAGGACCCGGTTGACCGCAGCATCGGCCTGATTCCTCGCCTGGCGCGCGGCGGCAACGTCGCCATGAGCAAGACCGAGACTGGCCAGCTGCGCTGGTACACCGCTTCGATCGCCGTTGGCGCAGTGCTGGTACTCGGCGCTGTGGTATTGGCTGCGGTAAACCCATGAACCTTGCGAACCTTGCGACTCTGCGAAAGGAAACCAACCCGTCATGATTTTGCCTTGGCTGATCCTGATCCCCTTCATCGGCGGCCTGCTGTGCTGGCTAGGTGAGCGCTTCGGCGCCACCCTGCCGCGCTGGATCGCGCTGCTGACCATGTCCCTGCTGCTCGGCATCGGCCTGTACCTGTGGGCTAACGGCGACTACACCCTGGCCCCTGCACCGGGCGCCGAGCCTGCCTGGGCCCTGGAATACAAAGTCCAGTGGATCCAGCGCTTCGGCATCAGCATCCACCTGGCCCTCGACGGCCTGTCGCTGCTGATGATCCTGCTGACCGGCCTGCTCGGCGTGCTGTCGGTGCTGTGCTCGTGGAAAGAGATCCAGCGCCACGTCGGCTTCTTCCACCTCAACCTGATGTGGATTCTGGGCGGCGTGGTCGGTGTGTTCCTGGCACTGGACCTGTTCCTGTTCTTCTTCTTCTGGGAAATGATGCTGGTGCCGATGTACTTCCTCATCGCGCTCTGGGGCCATAGCTCGGCAGACGGCAAGAAGACCCGGATCTACGCGGCGACCAAGTTCTTCATCTTCACCCAGGCCAGCGGCCTGATCATGCTGGTGGCGATCCTGGGCCTGGTGCTGGTGAACTACAACACCACTGGTGTGCTCACCTTCAACTACAGCGACCTGCTCAAGGCCGAGCTGCCGCCTGGCGTTGAATACGTGCTGATGCTGGGCTTCTTCATCGCCTTTGCGGTGAAACTGCCGGTCGTACCCTTCCACTCCTGGCTGCCGGACGCCCACGCCCAGGCACCGACCGCCGGCTCCGTGGACCTGGCGGGCATCCTGCTGAAGACCGCGGCCTACGGCCTGTTGCGCTTCGCCCTGCCGCTGTTCCCCAACGCCTCGGCCGAGTTTGCGCCGATCGCCATGACCCTGGGCCTGATCGGTATTTTCTACGGCGCCTTCCTGGCCTTTGCACAGACCGACATCAAGCGCCTGATCGCCTTCTCCAGCGTTTCGCACATGGGCTTCGTGCTGATCGGCATCTACTCCGGCAGCCAGCAAGCGCTGCAGGGCGCGGTGATCCAGATGCTCGCCCACGGCCTGTCGGCTGCGGCGCTGTTCATCCTGTCCGGCCAGCTGTACGAGCGCCTGCACACCCGTGACATGCGCCAGATGGGCGGCCTGTGGCACCGCATCGCGTATCTTCCGGCCATCAGCCTGTTCTTTGCCGCCGCGTCCCTGGGCCTGCCGGGTACCGGCAACTTCGTCGGCGAGTTCCTGATCCTGATCGGCAGCTTCGCCCATGTGCCATGGATCACCGTGATCGCCACCACCGGCCTGGTATTCGGTTCGGTCTACTCGCTGATCATGATCCACCGCGCCTACTTCGGCCCGGCCAAGGCCGACACCGTGCTGGCCGGCATGGACAGCCGCGAGCTGATCATGGTGCTGGGCCTGGCCGTGCTGCTGATCGTGCTGGGCGTGTACCCGCAGCCGTTCCTCGACACCTCTGCCGCCACCATGAGCGGTGTGCAGCAGTGGCTCGGTTCCGCTTTCACTCAACTCGCTTCGGCCCGGTAAGAGCGCTATGGAATTCACCACTCAACACTTCATCGCATTGGCGCCGATGCTGATCACCACCATCACCACGGTGGTGGTGATGCTGGCGATCGCCTGGAAGCGCAACCACTCGCAGACCTTCCTGCTGTCCACCGTGGGCCTGAACCTGGCCCTGCTGTCGATCTTGCCGGCCCTGAAGGTCGCACCGCTGGCGGTCACGACGCTTGTGACCATCGACAAGTTCGCCTGCCTGTACATGGCGATCATCCTGATCGCCACGCTGGCCTGCGTGACCCTCGCCCATGCTTACCTGGGCGAAGGCTCCAAGGGCTTCCCGGGCAACCGTGAAGAGCTGTACCTGCTGCTGCTGATGTCGGCACTCGGTGGCCTGGTGCTGGTCAGCGCCAACCACCTGGCAGGCCTGTTCATCGGCCTGGAGCTGCTGTCGGTGGCGGTCTACGGCCTGGTGGCGTACGCCTTCTTCAACAAGCGCTCGCTGGAAGCCGGCATCAAGTATATGGTGCTGTCGGCCGCAGGTTCTGCCTTCCTGCTGTTCGGCATGGCGCTGCTGTACGCCGATGCCGGCGCGCTGACCTTCGACCAGCTGGGCAAGGCCCTGGCCGCTACCAGCATGCCGAGCCTGCTGGCGCAACTGGGCCTGGGCATGATGCTGGTAGGCCTGGCCTTCAAGCTGTCGCTGGTGCCGTTCCACCTGTGGACCCCGGACGTGTACGAAGGCGCCCCGGCGCCGGTGGCCGCGTTCCTGGCCACCGCCAGCAAGGTGGCGGTGTTCGCCGTGGTGGTACGCCTGTTCATGCTCTCCCCTGCTGCCAGCAGCGGCGTGCTGAGCACCGTACTGGCGGTCATCGCCGTCGCTTCGATCATCGTCGGCAACCTGCTGGCGCTGACCCAGAGCAACCTCAAGCGCCTGCTGGGTTACTCGTCGATCGCCCACTTCGGCTACCTGGTCATTGCACTGGTAGCCAGCAAGGGCCTGGCCATGGAAGCCATGGGTGTATACCTGGTCACCTACGTGATCACCAGCCTCGGCGCCTTCGGCGTGATTACCCTGATGTCCTCGCCGTACGCCGGCCGTGACGCCGATGCGCTGTACGAATACCGCGGCCTGTTCTGGCGCCGTCCGTACCTGACCGCGGTGCTGACCGTAATGATGCTGTCGCTGGCAGGCATCCCGCTGACGGCTGGCTTCATCGGCAAGTTCTACATCATCGCCACCGGCGTCGAGTCGCACCTGTGGTGGCTGGTCGGCGCTCTGGTGATCGGCAGCGCCATCGGCGTTTACTACTACCTGCGGGTCATGGTCACCCTGTACCTGGTGGAGCCGAACCTGCGTCGCCACGACGCCCCGCTGAAGTGGGAGCAGCGCACCGGCGGTGTAATGCTGCTGGCCATCGCCATCCTTGCCTTCGTGCTGGGCGTCTACCCGCAGCCGCTGCTGGAAATGGTGCAGCAGGCCGGGCTGCAACTGATCGGCTGATCGGCCTCAGGCGTCACAAAAACACCCCGCTCATGCGGGGTGTTTTTTTATCTGCGTCTTGCATCAACCGATGTATCAGTCCCCCCTCAGCAGTGCGGCACTACGCAACTCACCATTGGCCGGTGGCAGATACACTTCCGGGTTGGGCATGCCGCTGGGGGACAATTCGTGAGTCATTTCGAACTCGGCACGCACCGACCAGCCACACGCTTCGGTGGTGCACTGAAGGTAGGCGATCCGCAAGAATATATGCCGCCCTTCGCTGGTCCGTATGCGCATCCGGCTTTGGCAATGGGGGCAAACCAGTTTATAAGTACTCACGACAGGTACCTGAATGCAGAGTTCATACCTGCAGTCTGTGAGAAAAATCGCTTGGCCGCATCGGTATTGGCTGCACAAGTGAGTGTATTCTTCGATTTGATGTGTTTCATTGCCGAATTACTCCTTTTAAGGCTGGCCTTTATTCATAACGAGTAGTTTAAGCCCATGAAATATCATTAAACCAGTCATGGATTATCAGCTATGAGTACCCACACGCTTGCTTCTGTTTTGGCCCGTCTGAAAGTTCTGACCTCCACCCACACCGATGCAGAGCTTTCAAGGGCACTGTCGATAAGCCCGCAGACCCTCAGCAGCTGGAAGATGCGCGACAGCATTCCATATTCATTATGCGTAGAAATTGCCCGCAAACATGACTGTTCGCTGGACTGGCTGTTGCTTGGCGAGCCTGGCGCGCAAGCCCCGGATGGCAATGATGCGGCCTGGGAGCATGAGCTGCTGGCGCAGTTGCGTGCGCTGCCGGTTGCCGATCGCCGGGCGGTTACCCTGGTGGTACGCGACAAGCAGCGCATCCAGCAGTTGCAACAGCAGCTGGATGCGCTGGCTTGCCGCGCTGGCGGCTAACCCTTGCGGCGCCAGCGCTGGATGATGTCTTGCGGATCCAGCGATTCCAGCCAGTCCATGACCTTGAGGCTGACGGGAATCACCACCACCGCCGCCACAAATGCGGCCATGCCACGGGAAAGCATGGGCGCCAGCGACAGCACCAAGGGTTCGAACAGATGGCCCACGCCAACAGTCACGAAGACCAGCAGCAGGCTCCTGCCCACCTTCGGGCGCCTGGACGCTCTGCCGGCCAACCGGTCACGTGCCGCAAAGACCAGCAAGGCCCCCAGCAAGGCGGCGAACAGTACATAGCCATCGACGTCGATCACCCCTTGCATCACGCCCGATAGCCCCTGGGGGAGCGTTGCGTCACTCATGCTCCACCCTCCCCTGCAGTAACCGCCGAGGCGCGACCGCGCCCAGATTACGCAGGATCGCAGCCTCGACGAAGCACAGGTAACAGACCCGCAACGCTCGCCCGTGGGCGTGTCCGTCCAGATCTTCCAGGCGTTTGTAACCGCGCGTTCGCAAGGCCACTCGCCAGCTGGCGAACTCCTGCGCGGCAGCGATCACGGCGCAGCGGCCGGCAACCTCGAGAGCGGCCTCGCTGACGGTGCAGAACAACTTCAGGCGCGCCCGCAGCAGGGTCAGCTCGAAGCGCGGCCAGAACGGGTCATGGCAGTCGTTAATGGCGTCGATGCTCATCACTGCACCTCACTGCTCAGTCAGCATGCCGTAGCGGATGGCTTTGATAACCGCCGCTACGCGGGTGGATACATCGAATTTGCGCAGGATGTTCGAGACATGAAAGTTCACCGTCGACTCCTTGCACTCCAGGATCCGGCCGATTTCCCATGAGCTTTTGCCATAGGCACACCACAACAGCACCTGGTACTCGCGAGGGGTCAGCCGCACCGAGGCGCCCGACTCGGGTTGCTGCCGGTCTACGGGGTCACTGCCCATTCGTGTGTTGTCAGTCATCTTTGCACTCCATGAGTGATTGAGAACGGCATCACTGCCGATGGCAATCACCTTACGAAGCGCCCGGCGCCCTTCTCCACCAGCCGCAGTTGTAAAGAACCGCGCTACAAAACCGTCTGAGCAAAACAGCCCGAATAGTCGTCGTACGAAATTTGCCGAAATTTGTTCGTGCTCCAGGCGGCATTTCGCTCGTCTCAACGCCGTTGCCCACCCGCCTTTTGTCTGGAGCCTCACGATGCGTCGCGCTTTGCCTCTCCCCCTCGGCCTGCTGGCTGCCCTGGGTACGCCCCTGCCCAGCCTGGCCGCCCCTTCGGTCGAGCTCGGCCAGGTACTAATCACCGACGAGGCGCAGGACGAACTGGCCGATGCCGGCGAACGCCTGCGCGAAACCCCGGGCGCCAGCAACCTGGTAGACATGCAGCGGGTGGGCCAGGGCCGGGTGGCCAGCAATCAGGACGTGCTGGCCTACCAGCCCGGCGTGTTCGCCCAGTCGGCGGGTAACGACGGCATCAAGCTGTCGATTCGCGGCTCGGGCATCAACCGCGCACCGGGCGCCCATGGCTCCGGGGTGTACACGATGTTCGACGGCCTACCCCTGACCGGCCCCGGTGGCACGCCCTACGAGCTGTTCGAGCCGCTGTGGCTGAGCCGCGCTGAAGTGCTGCGCGGGGCCAACGGCTTCGACCAGGGCTCGCTCGCCCTGGGCGGGGCGATCAATTACGTCACCCATACCGGTTACGATGCCGCGCCGCTTCAGGTGCGCTACGAAGCCGGTAGCCGTGGCTACCAGAAGCGCCAGGTCAGCTCCGGCCAGGTACTGGGCAACCTGGATTATTACGTGGCCCTGACCGATTCGGAGTACGACGGTTACCAGGACCACAGCAGCGGCAGCTCGAAGGGCATCGCCGCCAACCTCGGTTACCGTTTCAACGCCAACCTGCAAACCCGCTTCTACCTGCGCTACCGCGAGACCGAGAACGACCTGGCCGGGCGCCTGACCAAGGCGCAGATCAAGCACGACCCGCGTGCCGCAAACCCCGGTTACCTGTCGCGCAACGACAGCCGCCCGCAGCCGGGCAGCACTTGGGTGGGCAACAAGACCACGTTCTTTCTGGACGACGATTCGCGCCTTGAGGCCGGGCTGGTCTACCACGACTACCCAATGGACCTGCGCGAAGGTGCAATGCGCCTGAAGGTGGCCTACACCGATGTCAGCGGCACGCTGAATTACTTCCGGCGCAGCACGCTGCTGGGCCACGAGAGCAAGACCACGGTCGGCTGGCGCACCACCAAGCACCTGCCCAACAGCGGGGCGTCGCAATTTTCGCGGATCGACGACATTGTCGGGGCTCGTACCCGCGACTTCACCTACCAGGGGTCGGACACGGTGCTGCATGCAGGCAATGATCTGGAGTTGGTGCCAAACCTGTGGCTGACTACAGGCATGGCGATGATCTACACCCGACGGGAAAGTGATGTCACCTACCCTGCCGAAGGGGGCAAGGTCAGCCAGCACGACTGGGACTATGCACCCCGCGTTGGATTGCGCTATGACATCAGCCCGGCCGTGCAGGTGTATGGCAACCTGAGCCGCTCGGTGGAGCCGCCGCACCCGTGGTCGTTGATCTGGAGTGCGCCCAGCGTTGGCGGCAAGCAGATCCAGCCTATCGAGATGCAGAACCAGACCGCCACCACCCTGGAACTGGGGGCCCGTGGCGACTCGATGATCGGCCGCTGGGACCTGGCCTGGTACTACGCCCAGGTACGCCATGAGCTGCTGGCGGTGGAACTGGCCCCTGGCATCACCGGTGAATACAACAGCAGCCCCACCGTGCACCAGGGCGTCGAGGCGGGCCTGGACAGCACCCTCTGGGAGCGTTCCGGCAGCGGCAAGCTGAGCCTGCGCCAGGCCTACACGTTCAGCGATTTCCACTACCGCGACGACGATACCTTCGGCGACAACCGCCTGCCCGGCATCCCCATGCACTACTACCAGGCCGAACTGCGCTACGACTGGCCGAGCGGCTTCCATGCCGGGGTCAACACGCAGATGGCGTCCAAGGTGCAGACCGACTACGCCAACAGCTACCACGCCAATGCCTATGCACTGCTGGGCGCGCGGCTGGGCTGGGACTCGCCGAAACAGGACTGGCAGACCTGGCTGGACCTGCGCAACCTGACCAACCAGCGTTATGCCGCCACGGTGACACCTTTCTACGATGATGCCGGGCAAGACAAGGCCCGCTCGACGCCTGGAGAAAGCTTCGGTGTGTATGCCGGGGTGTCCTACAGCTTCCGTTGAATACCCGATCGCGCAGGGCCGGCCCTGCGCGATCGGCTAGGAGGGCAACTGCACCTGCGGTTTGTTCGCCGCGAAAATAGCCCAGCTGGAAATGAACAGCGCCGCGATCAGCGGCCCGATCACAAAGCCGTTGAGGCCGAACACCGCCAGCCCGCCGAGGGTCGAAACCAGAATCAGGTAGTCGGGCATGCGCGTGTCCTTGCCCACCAGGATCGGT
Source organism: Pseudomonas xanthosomatis (assembly GCF_019139835.1). Classification (NCBI taxonomy): domain Bacteria; kingdom Pseudomonadati; phylum Pseudomonadota; class Gammaproteobacteria; order Pseudomonadales; family Pseudomonadaceae; genus Pseudomonas; species Pseudomonas xanthosomatis. Next base: position 4,581,522 of record NZ_CP077075.1, read on the forward strand.
CGCAGCAGGTTGTCCACCAGGCCGATCACCAGCACACCAAAAGCGGTCAGCACGATGCCCTGCCAGATTGCCCCGGTGAGCAGGAAGTACGCCGCCACCGGCGCCCAGACGATACCCGCGCCCACCGCAGGCAGCAGCGACAAAAACGCCATCAGCACCGCCCACACCAGCGCGCTGGGAATACCCAGCACCCAGAAGATGAACCCGCCCAGTGCGCCCTGGGTGATGGCCACCAGCAGGTTGCCCTTCACCGTGGCGCGCACCACGCGCTTGAACTTCAGTTGCAGGCGACGCTTTTGCTGCTCAGGCAGCGGCACCGCCTGGCGCACCTTGCGCGCAAGCTCCGCGCCCTCGCGCAGGAAGAAGTACAGCAGGTACAGCATGATGCCGAAGCTCACCAGAAAGTCGAAGGTGCCCTGGCCGAAGCTGAAGGCCTGGCTGGCGAGGAACTGGCTGCCTTGGGTAGCCCACTTGGTGATCTTGTCGCGCAGGCCGTCGAGGTTGCCCATGCCCAAGCGGTCCAGGGCGTGCTGGGCGTAGGCCGGCAGCATGTCCTTGCCGCGCTCGATGTAGCCGGCGATGTCCAGTTGGCCGCTTTCGATGCGCTGGTACAGGGTGGCGCCCTCCTGCACCAGCAGCGCGCTGATGACGATCACCGGCAGGATCGCGATCAACAGGCAAATGGTCAGGGTGGCGGCGGTGGCCAGGTTGCGCCGGCGCTCGAAGCGCATCAGCAACTGGCGCTGCAGGGGCGCAAACAAAATGGCCAGGATCACTGCCCAGAAGATCGCGCCGTAATATGGCAGCAGGATCCAGATGAAGGCGATGGTGACCAGGGCCAGCAGCACGGTCAGGGCTTTGTTCTGCAGAGCGGTTTCGTTCATGGGCATTCCTCGGGGGCTCAACAGCTTAGTGCTCGCAGCGCGGGCAAAAGTGCCGTTGACCCAGGTCAATGCCGGCAGCGAGTGCAGCCCGTAGCATCCGCGCCTTTTGCCCCCGGTGCGCACCATGACCCCGTCCGCCTCGCCCGAACTGCTGGCCCCTGCCGGCACCCTCAAGACCATGCGCTACGCCTTCGCCTACGGCGCCGATGCGGTGTATGCCGGCCAGCCGCGCTACAGCCTGCGGGTGCGCAACAACGACTTCGACCACGCCACGCTCGCCGAGGGCATCCGCGAGGCACATGCGCTCGGCAAACGCTTCTACGTGGTGGTCAACATCGCCCCGCACAACGCCAAGCTCAAGACCTTCCTCAAGGACCTTGCGCCGGTGATCGAAATGGGCCCGGATGCGCTGATCATGTCCGACCCCGGGCTGATCATGCTGGTGCGCGAGCACTTCGCGCAGATGCCGGTGCACCTGTCGGTACAGGCCAATACGGTGAACTGGGCCAGCGTGCAGTTCTGGCAGCGCATGGGGCTGGCCCGGGTGATCCTGTCGCGGGAGCTGTCGCTGGAGGAGATCGAACAGATCCGCCAGCAGGTGCCCGGCATGGAGTTGGAGGTGTTCGTGCACGGCGCACTGTGCATGGCCTATTCGGGCCGCTGCCTGTTGTCGGGTTACCTGAACAAGCGTGATGCCAACCAGGGCAGCTGCACCAATGCCTGCCGCTGGAAGTACCAGGCCACTGCGGCCAGCGAGAACGCCACTGGCGACATCGTGCGTGAGGTCGAGCCGACCTTGGGCCTCGGTGCGCCCACCAGCCAGGTGTTCCTGCTGCAGGAAAGCAACCGCCCGGGTGAGGAAATGCCGGCGTTCGAAGACGAGCACGGCACCTACATCATGAACGCCAAGGACCTGCGCGCCATCCAGCACGTCGAGCGCCTGAGCCGCATGGGCGTGCACTCGCTGAAGATCGAGGGCCGCACCAAGTCGCACTTCTACTGCGCCCGCGCCGTGCAGTCGTACCGTAAGGCCATCGACGACGCGGCGGCCGGGCGGCCGTTCGACCGCGGCTTGATGGACAACCTCGAATCCCTGGCCCAGCGCGGCTACACCGAGGGTTTTCTGCGCCGCCACGTGCATGACGAGTACCAGAACTACCAGCGCGGCAACTCGGTGTCGGAGCGCCAGCAGTTCGTCGGCGAGCTGACCGGTGTGCGGGTGAACGGCCTGGCCGAAGTCAAGGTGAAGAACCGCTTCGCCGTGGGTGACCACCTCGAGCTGATGACCCCGAACGGCAACTACCACTTCGACCTGGGCCGCCTGTGTGATCGTCAGCAGCAGGCTATCGAGGTGGCGCCGGGTGACGGGCACGTGGTGTACCTGCCGGTCCCCGAGCAGGTGCCATTGGAGTTCGGCCTGCTGATGCGAGACCTGGGCAACGACGAGGCCGCTGGCTGACTGATCTGTAATCTGCGCTTCAGGTGGCTGACAGGGGCTGGCCCGCAACATCGTGGCAGGCCCCACCGCGGGGCCGTGGGAGCGGGCTTGCCCCGCGATCAAGGTAACCTGCCATCAAGAGCACGCCATGCGCCCTACCGGCGCCTGGCCACGGGCGTGGCGCTGTGCGCATTGCTGGCCAGCGAGCGGGCCCTGGCGGCCGGCATGGAGCTTGCTGACACGGCCTATGCCGGCGAGCGACAGCAGAGCGCGCTGCGCCTGGCGGCTGCGTACGCTATCCTGCTGACCAACCGCTGGGTGCTGGAGCCGAAGGTCAAAGCCAACTTCTTTGGCCGTGACGATGCCGGCCGCGAACAGAGGGCGGGGCTGGCCGACAGCGAGTTCGGGCTGCGCCTGCGTTATGAGGTCAGCCGTGGTTTTGCGCCCTATGTGGGGGTCAGTTTCAACCGCTTGCACGGCAGCCGCGCCGAACTGGCCCGGGAGGATGGCGAGGATACCGGGCAGGTGCGTTGGGTGGCGGGGGTGCGGTTGCGTTTTTGAAGCGGCAGGCCGGCTCCTACAGGTTTGAAGGCTTCGCGATCTCTGTGGGAAGCGGCCTTGTGTCGCGATTGGGGCGCGAAGCGGCCCCAAGGTCTCGGCCTCATGCAAAATTGCCGGGGCTGCTGCGCAGCCCAATCGCGACACAAGGCCGCTTCGCACAGGGATCGCGCCAGCTTTTAGACATTGAGCAAGACCGTTGCTTGCGCGCTTTACTCCCGCGTACCAACCCCACCAGGGCGGCATATTGCCAATGAACCATATCTTTGTTTTTCAGGAACTTCACCATGCCACGCAAACATCTGCTGCCCCTCGCCCTGCTGGCCTTCACCGGCCTGGCCCAGGCGGGCGAGACCATCGACGTTTATCGCGACCCCAATTGCGGTTGCTGCAAGGCGTGGATCAAGCACCTGAGTGACAACGGCTTCAAGGTCAACGACCACGTCGAGCCGAACATGAGCGCGGTCAAGCAGCGTCTGGGTGTGGCGCCGCGCCTGGCTTCGTGCCACACCGGCGTGATCAACGGCAAGTTCGTCGAGGGCCATGTGCCGGCCGAACAGGTGCGCCTGCTGGCCAAACGCGACGACCTCAAGGGGCTGGCGGTACCGGGCATGCCGATGGGCTCGCCGGGCATGGAGATGGGTGAGCACAAGGATGCCTACCAGGTCATCGGCGTGACCCAGGCCGGCGAGGACACCGTGGTCGCCGAATACTGATGCTAAGCCTCTGGGCGCTGTTTCTCAGTGCCTTCGGCGCCGCCACCCTGCTGCCGCTGCAATCGGAAGCGGTGCTGGTGGGCCTGCTGCTGCGCACCCCCGATGCCTGGGCCACGTTGCTGCTGGTGGCCACCCTCGGCAATGTGCTGGGTTCAGTGGTCAACTGGCTGCTGGGGCGGGCCATCGAGCATTTGCGTGAGCGGCGCTGGTTCCCGTTCAGCGCCAGCCAGCTGGAGCGCGCGCAGCAGCGCTACCAGCGCTGGGGGCAGTGGTCGCTGCTGCTCAGCTGGATGCCGGTGATCGGCGACCCGCTGACGCTGATCGCCGGGATCATGCGCGAGCCGTTCTGGCGCTTTTTGCTGCTGGTGACCCTGGCCAAGGGCGCGCGCTACCTGGTGCTGGCGGTAATTACCCTGGGCTGGTTTCACACCGGGTAACACCTTTCACGCGGGGCTCGGTCTACCGACTGTTAAAGTCGCCTTTTCCTACATGGCCCTACACGGAGTGCCCCCATGCTGCGCGCAACCGCCCTGGCCCTGGCCTGCCTGACCGCAGGCAGCACCATCGCCGCCGAATCGCCCACCTATGGCAAGCAACTTGAAGGCTTCGCCTACCCCCACCCACTCAAGCACTTCGACTTCCAGTCCCAGGGCCAGGCCCTGCAGATGGGCTACATGGACGTGCCGGCCAAGGGCAAGGCCAATGGCCGCAACGTGGTGCTGATGCATGGCAAGAACTTCTGCGCCGGCACTTGGGAAACCACCATCGACGCCCTGAGCCAGGCGGGCTATCGGGTGATTGCCGTGGACCAGGTGGGCTTCTGCACGTCGAGCAAGCCGGCGCACTACCAGTACAGCTTCCAGCAACTGGCCGACAACACCCATGCGCTGCTGGCCAAGCTTGGGGTCGACAAAACCGTCGTGCTGGGCCACTCCACCGGCGGCATGCTGGCCACCCGTTACGCGCTGATGTACCCGCAGCAGGTGGAGCGCCTGGCCATGGTCAATCCCATTGGCCTGGAAGACTGGAAAGCGCTGGGCGTGCCCTACCGCACCGTGGACCAGTGGTACGCCCGGGAGCTGAAGCTGGATGCCGATGGGGTGCGCAACTACGAGCGCAACACTTACTACGCCGGGCGCTGGAAGCCTGAATACGAACGCTGGGTGCAGATGCTGGTAGGCCTGAACAAGGGCCCGGGGCACGAGGCGGTGGCGTGGAACTCGGCGCTGATCTACGACATGATCTTCACCCAACCGGTGGTGCACGAATTCAAAGACCTGAAGATGCCGACCCTGCTGCTGGTGGGTGACCAGGACAGCACGGCGATCGGCAGCGATATCGCGCCGCCCGAGGTCAAGGCCACTCTCGGCAAATACAAGGTGCTGGGGCCACAGGTGGCGAAGATGATCCCGCAGGGGGAACTGGTGACCTTCGAGGGGCTGGGGCATGCGCCGCAGATCGAAGAGCCGGCGAAGTTTCACCAGGCGTTGGTTGGCTGGCTGAACCGCTGATACTGGCCTCTGTAGGAGCCGACTTGCCGGCGATGGGGCCGGCACGGCTTGCTCGATCGCCTGGGCGGGCCTCATCGCCGGCAAGCCGGCTCCTACAAGGGGCGCTCCAGCCCTTGAGATATTGTGCTGTGGCTCAGCGCCAGACTTGCTCCTCGGTCCAGCCCAGTTCGGCGAAGTCATCGGCCCGCAGGCCGGCCTCCTCTTCACAGAAAAACTCATCCAGTTGCGGTGGCCGTACGGCCGTGTCGCTGAGCATCGCGTGCACCTGGCCGCGGTGGTGGATCTGGTGCTCGAACAGGTGAGCCAACAGGCGCAGGCGCTGTTCGCGCTGCACCCGGTCCGGCCGCACGATACTCACGTAGCGCGCCAGTTGGTCGTCATGCAACTGCCGGCAATAGGCAATCAGGCGCTGGTCGGCCTGAGTCTGTTGCGCTTGCAGGTCGGTGCAGGTAGCAAAGGGCTGTTCAGGCTGGAAGAAGCGCTCGCCGTCCGGGTCGGGCGCTGCACCGCGCTGCTCGCACTCCAGCGCATCGAGGTAGAACCAGTCCACCGTCAACAGGTGGTTGAGGGTGGCCTTGATCGAGGGGAAGAAGCTGCAGCGGGGGGCTACGAACTCGTCCTGGGTCAGTTGCAGGCAGGCCTTGTACAGGCGGTGGTTGGCCCAGCCGTTGTTGCAGGCCTGGGTCAGCAGATGATGTGACAGCGGGTCCATGGTCGGCTCCTCCTTCAGGCGAAGCGTTGCAGTTGCATCTCCCGCAGCCGGCTCAGGGTCCGTTGGTACGGGAACGCCAGATACCCTTGAGTGTAGAGCGCATCCAGCGCTACTTCGGCTTCCAGGTACAGCGCCACGCGCCGGTCGTAGCATTCGTCCACCAGGGCGATGAAGCGGCGCACGCTGTCATCCTTGGGCGCCAGCGTGGGCAGCTCGCGGTCGCCCGCCACTACCCGCGCGGCACCGTCTTCGGTACCACGGGCGATGCGCCCGGCCTGCTGAGCGCCGCTGAGCGCGGGGATGCCACCCACCAGAATGGCCGGGAAGCGGTCGCACAGGGCCATGAAGTCCATCGCGGCCAGGGGGTGCTCGCACAGGTCGGCGAAGCGACACCACAGGGCCTGGGGGCTGTGGCGCACCACACGGACCTGGCGCGCACCCACCTGCAACGGCTGCTGGCTGCCAGGGTCTTGGGGGCTCAGTTGATCGAACACCGTCGCCAGCGCCTCAGGCTGCGCAACCCAATAGCGTTGGTGGGCTGCGCCGGGGTGCAGGCGGTGGTCCTGTTCGCCGGCCACTGCCAGCACCTTCATGTGCCGCTCGATGGCGGCAATGGCCGGCAGGAAGCGTCCACGGTTGAAGCCATCGAGGTAGAGCTGGCCTGGCGGCTGGTTGGAGGTGGCGACCACGACGACGCCCTGATCGAACAGTACCTGGAACAGGCGCCCGAGGATGATGGCGTCGCCGATATCACTGACGAACAGTTCGTCGAAACACAGCACGCGGATTTCACCGGCCAGCTCGCGGGCCAGGGCCTGGAGCGGGTCGGCGGTGCCGTTGAGCTGGAACAGGCGCTGGTGGACCCAGGCCATGAAGTGGTGAAAGTGCTGGCGCCGGGCCGGAACGCTCAGGCAGCGGTGGAACAGGTCCATCAGCCAGGTCTTGCCGCGGCCCACCGGGCCCCAGAGGTACAGGCCCTGGGGTGTGCGGCCTTGTTGCAGGGCGCCGAAGCAGGCTTGCAGGGCACTGACGGCGGCAGCCTGGGCGGGGTCGGGGGCGAAGCCGCGTTCGTTCAAAGCCTGCTGGTAGAGGGATTCGGGGGTCATGGGGGCGCAGTGGCAAAAGCACTATGGTACGACAGTGCCGGCCTCTTCGCGGGTAAACCCGCTCCCACAGGGGCCGGTACAAGCCTGTGTCTTGTGCCGGCCTCATCGCCGGCAAGCCGGCTCCTGCAGGTACTGCGCAGGCTTGAAGATCATGCGATCACTGTGGGAGCGGATTTACCCGCGAAGAGGCCCTTGTAGGCTAACAGAGGACTTTATCCCTCCTGCAGACCGACCTTCAAAAGCGCACCGTCCTTGGCATCGGTCAGCACGTACAGGTAGCCATCCGGCCCTACCCGTACGTCGCGGATGCGCGCTTTCAGTTCACCCAGCAGGCGTTCTTCATGCACCACCTTGTCGCCGTCCAGTTGCAGGCGGATCAGTTCCTGGGTCGCCAGCGCACCGATGAACAGGTTGTGCCCCCAGGCCTTGAATGTCGGGTTGTCGTAGAAGGCCATGCCGCTGATGCCGGGCGACTTCTCCCAGACATGGTGCGGGTCGACCATGCCATCGACGTGCTTGCCCTTGGCCTCGGGGATCGGCAGCAGCGAATAGTTGATGCCATGGGTGGCGATCGGCCAACCGTAGTTCTTGCCGGGTTCGGGGATGTTGATCTCGTCGCCGCCGCGCGGGCCGTGCTCGTGGGTCCAGAGCTTGCCGGTCCAGGGGTTGAGCGCCGCACCCTGCTGGTTGCGGTGGCCGAACGACCAGATTTCCGGGCGCACGTTGTCACGGCCGACGAAGGGGTTGTCCTTGGGTACTTCGCCGTCGGGCAGAATGCGCACGATCTTGCCCTGCAGCTTGTCCAGGTCCTGGGCGGTGGGGCGCTGGTTGTTTTCGCCAAGGGCAATGAACAGGTAGCCGTTGCGGTCGAACACCAGGCGCGAGCCGAAATGGTTGCCCACCGACAGCTTGGGCTGCTGGCGGAAGATCACCGTGAAGTTTTCCAGGCGCGCCTGGTCCTGGGACAGCTGGCCGCGGCCTACAGCGGTGCCGGCCTTGCCGTCACTGCCCTCTTCGGCGTACGACAAATACACCGTGCGGTCCTTGCTGAACTCGGGCGAGAGCACCACATCGAGCAGGCCGCCCTGCCCTTCGGCCCACACCTTGGGCACCCCGGCCAGCGGCGGGCCGACCTTGCCTTGGGCGTTGACGATGCGCAGGTTGCCCGGGCGCTCGGTGACCAGCATATCCTTGCCACCGGGCAGGAAGGCCAGCGCCCAGGGGTTGCGCAGGCCGTCGGCGACGGTGCTGACGGTCAACTGGCCCTCTTCGCTGGGGTATTGCTGCTCGGCGGCGGCCTGGGCAAGCAGGGGGAACAGGCTGGCAGCGGCCAGGGTGGTCAACCAGGTGCGTGGGGTCATGCTCGGTTCCTTCGAAGGGCTCAAGGCACGCGCTGCGAATCACGTGGCGGCCGGGTGGGTTCCAGGTTGGGGGTTTGCTGCTGGCGGCGCAGGTTGTCGCCATTGCCGATTCCGCGGTTGTCGAGGGTCGGCGGTCGCGGGTTGGGCTGGGTGGACGGGCCGCGCACCGGTGGTGTGGCGGGCACGCTGCCCTGGCGGCTGTTGGGGTTGGCACGCTGGATGGGGCTGTTGTAGGGGTTGTTGCTGTCGCTGGCGGCCAGCAACAGGGGTGGCGCCTCAGGCGCGGCGTGCAGGGGCAGGCTCAGCAGTAGGCCGAGCGCCAGGGTTGGCAATGTAGGATTCATGCTTCACCTCCTGTACGAAATGGCGCGCCTGGGCGTTGGATAGCCTACGGCGCGCAGGGTTCGATGCAAAAGTGTGAATGCTTTCCTGATGTTTCAGTGGGGTAACTGATCGCCGGCAAGCCGGCGCCTGCAGGGCGTGGTCAGATTGGGTCCACCTTGTGGCGGGCGGCGTACAGGCAAAGCATTTCCATGGCCAGGGTGGCGCCGGCCAGGGCGGTGATGTCGGCATGGTCGTAGGCCGGGGCCACCTCCACCAGGTCCATCCCCACCAGGTTGATGCCGCGCAGCCCGCCGAGGATTTCCAGCGCCTGCACCGTGCTCAGGCCGCCGCATACCGGGGTGCCGGTGCCGGGGGCGTAGGCCGGGTCCAGGCAGTCGATGTCGAACGTCAGGTACACCGGGGTGTCGCCGACCCGCTGTCGAATCGCCGCGACCATGGCCTCGGTACCCTGGCGGTGCACCTGGCGGGCGTCGAGGATGGCGAAGCCCTGGCTGTCGTCGTTCGTGGTGCGCAGGCCCACCTGTATGGAGCGGGACGGGTCCACCAGGCCTTCGCGGGCGGCATGCCAGAACATGGTGCCGTGGTCGATACGCCCCTCCTCGTCCGGCCAGGTGTCGCTGTGGGCGTCGAAGTGGATCAACGCCAGGGGGCCATGGCGGCGGGCATGGGCCTTGAGCAGCGGGTAGCTGATGAAGTGGTCGCCACCGAGGGTGAGCATGGCGCAGCCGGCGTCGAGGATGCGTTCGGCGTGGGCCTGGATGCTGCCGGGTACCGACTCGGGGGTGCCGCTGTCGAAGGCGCAGTCGCCGTAGTCGATCACCGCCAGGTGGTCGAACGGGTCGAACGCCCACGGCCAGTGCCGGGCCCAGGCCTGCTGCACCGAGGCGGCGCGGATCGCCCGCGGGCCGAAGCGCGCCCCGGGGCGGTTGCTGGTGGCGGTGTCGAACGGCACGCCGCTGACCACCACGTCGACGCCACGCAGGTCGCGGCTGTAGAGGCGCCGGGAAAAACTGGTGATGCCGGCATAGGTGCTTTCGGCGGCTGTGCCGTAGAGGCTGTCGCGAGTGATGGCCTGGTCGTTGTCCTGGGCAAGTTCCACGCTGTGCTCCTTTTCTTATTGGCGGGTACGGAAGGCGGTCCACAGGCGGTTGCGCTGGCGCAGGTCGGCCAGTGCCATGCTGCGGTCGGCGAACAGGCGCTGGCGCACTTCGGCGGGTGGGTAGATGTCCGGGTCGTTGCGGATCGCCTCGTCCACCAGCGGCGTGGCGGCCTGGTTGGCATTGGCGAAGTAAAGGGTGTTGGTGAGCGCGGCCACCGACTCCGGGCGCAACATGAAGGCGATGAACGCGCGGGCGGCCTCGGGGTGCGGGGCGCCCTTGGGGATCACCAGGTTGTCCTGCCACACCAGGGTGCCCTCGCGGGGGATGCGGTAGATCAGCTCGAACGGCTTGCCGGCCCGGCGTGCCTGCTCGGCGGCCATGGCGGCGTCGCCGTTGTAGGTGAGCGCCAGGCATACGCTGCCGTTGGCCAGGTCATTGATCTGACGGCCGTTGGCCACGTAGCTGACCGAGGGCTGCAACTGCTGCAGCAGCTGTTGTGCGGCGTCGAGGTCGGCCTTGTTCTGGCTGTACGGGTCCTTGCCCAGGTAGTTGAGGGTGAGGCCGATCACCTCCTGGGGAGAATCTGGCATGGCAATGCCGCAATCCTTCAGGCGGCTGGCGTAATCGGGCTTGAACAGCAGGTCGAGGCTGTCCAGCGGCACGTTCCCCAGGCGCTTGTGCACGGCTTCGACGTTGATGCCCAACCCCAGGGTGCCCCAGGTGTAGGGCACGGCGTGGCGGTTGCCGGGATCGGCTTCGGCCAGCTTGGCCAGCAGGTCCTTGTCGAGGTTGGCGTAGCCTGGCATGGCCTGGGCGTCCAGCGGCTGCAGGGCTCCGGCCTTCAAGGCGCGGGCCAGCACCGTGGCCGAGGGCACCACCACGTCGTAGCCGCTGGCACCGGTGAGCAACTTGGTTTCCAGCACTTCGGTGGTGTCGAAGGTGTCGTAGCGGACCTTGTAGCCAGTTTCCTCTTCGAAGCGCTTCAGGGTTTGCGGGGCGACGTAGTCGGCCCAGCTGTACAGGTTGACGACTTTTTCTTTGGCCTGCAGCGGCAGGGCGATCAACAGCGACAGCAAGCACAACGTTCGACGCATGGCGGGCACCTCGACGAGTGGGTGGATGCCGCCAGCATGCCTGTCGGGTTACATTGCAAAAATGGCAACTGTGCAATGCTGACATTCACCAGGAGCAATGTGATGCTTGGGCAACTCCACGACCTCGACCTGCACCTGCTGCGGCTGTTCGTCACTGTAGCCGAGGCCGGCGGCTTCAGTGCCGCCCAAGGGGTGCTGGGGCTCAGCCAGCCCAGCATCAGCCAGCAGATGGCCAAGCTGGAGACGCGTCTGGGCTACCGCCTGTGCAGCCGTGGCAAGCGCGGCTTTCGCCTGACCGACAAGGGCGAGCTGCTGCTGCAGGCAACCCGTGGGCTGCTGCTGCAGATCGAGCAGTTTCGCCAGCAGGCCAACGGCGTGGCCGGGCGCCTGCTCGGCACGCTGCGCATCGGGCTTGCAGAGAACCAGGATGCGGGCGTGACCCTGCGCATCGCCCGGGCTATCGCGCGTTTTCGTCAGCGTGATGAAGCCGTGCAGCTCGAGCTGACCAGCGCGCCTCCGGCAGAGCTCGAGCGCTTGCTGCTGGAGCAGCGGCTGGATTGTGCGATCAGCTACTTTTCCGGCAGCCAGGCAGCGTTCGACTACCAGCCGTTGTTCGAGGAGCGCCAACGGCTGTATTGCGGCAAGGGGCACGCATTGTTCGAGGTGGCGCAGCCAACTCGCGAGCAACTGCAGGAGGCGGATCAGGTGCATCACCCCTACCGCTTTCTGAAACAGGGCGAGCCGTTTCGCAGCTTGCGCAGCATGGCTGTGGCAGAGCAGATCGACAGTGCGCTGACGTTCATCCTGTCAGGAAGGCATATTGGTTACCTGCCCTGCCATTGTGCCGAGCCGTGGGAGGTGCAGGGCCTTCTGCGGGCGCTGGAGCCTGGGCTGGATTTTGTGGTGCCGTTCACTTTGGCGCGGCATCGCGGGCAAGTGGCGGAAGAAGCGCTGGTGGCCTTTGTGGAGGATTTGGTGACGGTTTTTGCTTGAGGTATGGTGGGGCTGTGAGGGCCCTATCGCCGGCAAGCCGGCTTCTGCAGGGGCGCATTTGGACTTTGGGGGCGCGATGATTGGCCGATGGTGCTTGATAGTGTTGTTAAGCCTGGGGTTTAGCGGCTGTGCGCTGTTTCAGGGGCGTGATCCGTTGAACATCAGCGTGATTGGTATAGAGCCATTGCCTGGGCAGGACCTGGAGCTGCGCATGGCGGTGAAGATCCGCGTGCAGAACCCTAACGAAACGCCGGTGGACTTCAACGGCATCGCCCTGAACCTGGAGGTCAACGACCAGCCGCTGGCCGCGGGTGTCAGCGACCAGCGCGGGCATATCGGCCGCTATGGCGAGCAGGTGATCGTGGTGCCGGTGAGCATCACTGCCTTCGCCTTTCTACGCCAGGCCTATGGCCTGAGCCAGGTGGAGTCGCTGCAGGGGCTGCCCTATGTGCTGCGTGGCAAGCTGGCAGGCGGCCCACTGGGGACGGTGCGTTTCACTGACGAAGGCAGGCTCGACCTGCCAGATGCCACAGGCGGTTGACTCAGCGGCCTGCGTTGGCAGCGGCCATCATCTTGTTGACTTCGCTGCGCACCAGGCTGGTGAACTCAGGCGGCGACATGCCGTCGAGCTCTGCCCGTACCCACTCCGCCCACTTGCCCTTGCGCCGCGGCTTCTCGGCGATCAGCCGGCCCGCTTCGCCCTTGGCCTTGCCCAGGTTGTTCTGCCAGTAGTCGAACAACCGGGCTTTTTCTGCCTCGATCTGCGCCCGTTCCTGAAAGCTCATGTTGGCCAGATTGAAACTCATGGGTATTCCTGCCGCTGTAAAAATGGCCGCTATCTTACACTGTAGCGGTCGGGCGTCGGTAAGCCGCTGCAACTTTCCGGACGCAGCGGCATCCACTGTTCAACCCCAACCCTTCACGAGGATGTGTACATGGCCAGGAAAACCGCCGCGCAAGCCGACAATGACCAGATCAAGGACCAGGTATTCAGCGAGCTTCAGGCATTGATCGAAGAATCGGAAAAACTGCTCAGCGACAGCGCTGCACTGGTAGGCGAGGAAGCCGACAGCCTGCGCGCCCAGTTGGGTCTGAAGCTGCGCCAGGCGCGCCAGGCCACCAGCCGGCTCGGGCAGCGGGCGCAGCCGGTGGTAGACGCGACCCACGAGTACATCGGTGGCCACCCCTGGCAGACGGTAGCTATCTCTGCCGGATTTGGCCTTGTGGTGGGCCTGTTGCTGGGGCGCCGCCAGTAGCCTGTACTAAGCAGCCAAAGCCATGGGGATGCCGCTGTGAAAGCGCATCTCCTGGTCGGGCGACAGGATCAGCTCGGCCTCTGCCTCGCGAACCAGTTCCACGACCCGGGCGATGTCATCGGCATCACCGTACTGGTGAGCCAGTTTCAGATAACCCTGATAGTGACGCGCCTCGCTCTTGAGCAGGCCGTTGTAGAACTTGCCGAGTTCTTCATCCAGGTGCGGCGCAATGGCCGCGAAACGCTCGCAGCTACGTGCCTCGATGAACGCCCCTACCACCAGCGTGTCGACCAGCTTGACCGGCTCGTGGGCGCGCACCAGGCGACGCAGGCCCGAGGCATAGCGCCCGGCCGACACTGGCCGCAGCGGCACACCACGACGCTTCATCAAGCGCAGCACCTGCTCGTGGTGCACCAACTCCTCACGGGCCAGGCGCGACATCATGTGGATCAGTTCCGGGTGCGAGTTGTACTTGGCAATCAGGCTCAGGGCCGTGCTGGCAGCCTTGAACTCGCAGTTCTTGTGGTCGATGAGCAGGGTTTGCTGGTCGGCGAGCGCCGCTTCAATCCAGGCATCCGGGGTGCGGCAGCCGAGGAAGGCTTCGATTTCGGGAATCAGGGACATGGCACTCACAATCGCACAGGGCAAAGACAAAGCCCGCGATTATACCGGGGGCGACAGCCAGTGCCAGTGGCTATGCTTGATGTACGTCAAGCGGCGACCTGAAGCGTGCCGACTATAGTCAGGCATTGGTTGCCATTTTGAAGGGAGCTCACACCCATGCAAGCCGTTCGCAGCATCCTTGTTGTCCTCGACCCTGAACACGCCCATAGCCGCGCACTGACCCGTGCCAAGCTGATTGCCGGGGTGACGGGCGCACGCCTGCACTTGCTGATGTGTGACAAGAAGCAGGATCACAGCGCGCTGCTCAGCCTTTTGAGCAGCCAGCTGCATGATGATGGGTATGACAACGTCACCCATGAGCAGAAATGGAAGGAGAGCCTGCACAAGTCGATCATTTACGTGCAGCAGGCCGAAGGCTGCGAGCTGGTCATCAAGGAACACCGGCCGGACAACCCGTTGCGCAAGGCATTACTGACGCCCAGTGACTGGAAGCTGCTGCGCGAGTGCCCAAGCGCGGTGCTGATGGTGAAGAGCGAGCGGCCCTGGACGGGTGGGGTCATTCTGACTGCGGTAGATGTGGGCAATCAGGACGAGGACCACCGGCGCCTGCACGCCAGCATCATCGACCATGGCTATGACATTGCCGGGCTGGCCAAGGGTGCACTGCACGTTATCAGTGCCCACCCCTCCCCCATGCTTGCGGCATCGGACCCGGTGTACCAGCTCAGTGAGACCATCGAGAAGCGCTATCGAGAAGCCTGCAGTGCGTTTCAGGCCGAGTTCGATATCAGTGAGGATCGGCTGCATGTCGCCGAAGGGCCCGCTGATGTGCTGATTCCTCATATCGAAAAGAAACTCGATGCAGTGGTCACGGTAATCGGCACAGTGGCTCGTACCGGAATTTCCGGCGCCTTGATAGGTAATACCTCGGAGGTAGTGCTCGACTTGCTGGAAGGCGATGTACTGGTGCTCAAGAGCGAGGAAGCGACAGCGCACCTGGCAGAACTGGCGCGCGATCTGTAGGAGCCACCTTGCCGGCGATAGGGCCTTGGCAGGTATGTGCGTTGCCTGGGCGGGCCGCATAGCGGGGCTCTGGTTTTCCGCCGCACAAAGACAAAACCCCTACCTGCATGCGCAGATAGGGGTTTTGCGAAATGAATCTTGACGATGACCTACTCTCACATGGGGAAACCCCACACTACCATCGGCGATGCATCGTTTCACTGCTGAGTTCGGGATGGGATCAGGTGGTTCCAATGCTCTATGGTCGTCAAGAAATTCGGTAGCCAGTCCGTTCAGATGAACAGCCCAGCGAATTCGGATATGCGATATTTGCGGTTCTTGCTGACGTTGTGAACTTTCGGTTCTTTCGTCTTCACCACCACAATTCGGCTCACGCACAAATTGCTTGGGTGTTATATGGTCAAGCCTCACGGGCAATTAGTATTGGTTAGCTCAACGCCTCACAGCGCTTACACACCCAACCTATCAACGTCGTAGTCTTCGACGGCCCTTTAGGGGATTCAAGATCCCAGTGAGATCTCATCTTGAGGCAAGTTTCCCGCTTAGATGCTTTCAGCGGTTATCTCTTCCGAACATAGCTACCCGGCAATGCCACTGGCGTGACAACCGGAACACCAGAGGTTCGTCCACTCCGGTCCTCTCGTACTAGGAGCAGCCCCTCTCAAATCTCAAACGTCCACGGCAGATAGGGACCGAACTGTCTCACGACGTTCTAAACCCAGCTCGCGTACCACTTTAAATGGCGAACAGCCATACCCTTGGGACCGGCTTCAGCCCCAGGATGTGATGAGCCGACATCGAGGTGCCAAACACCGCCGTCGATATGAACTCTTGGGCGGTATCAGCCTGTTATCCCCGGAGTACCTTTTATCCGTTGAGCGATGGCCCTTCCATACAGAACCACCGGATCACTAAGACCTACTTTCGTACCTGCTCGACGTGTGTGTCTCGCAGTCAAGCGCGCTTTTGCCTTTATACTCTACGACCGATTTCCGACCGGTCTGAGCGCACCTTCGTACTCCTCCGTTACTCTTTGGGAGGAGACCGCCCCAGTCAAACTACCCACCATACACTGTCCTCGATCCGGATAACGGACCTGAGTTAGAACCTCAAGGTTGCCAGGGTGGTATTTCAAGGATGGCTCCATGAGAACTGGCGTCCCCACTTCAAAGCCTCCCACCTATCCTACACAAGCAAGCTCAAAGTCCAGTGCAAAGCTATAGTAAAGGTTCACGGGGTCTTTCCGTCTAGCCGCGGATACACTGCATCTTCACAGCGATTTCAATTTCACTGAGTCTCGGGTGGAGACAGCGCCGCCATCGTTACGCCATTCGTGCAGGTCGGAACTTACCCGACAAGGAATTTCGCTACCTTAGGACCGTTATAGTTACGGCCGCCGTTTACCGGGGCTTCGATCAAGAGCTTCGCTTGCGCTAACCCCATCAATTAACCTTCCGGCACCGGGCAGGCGTCACACCCTATACGTCCACTTTCGTGTTTGCAGAGTGCTGTGTTTTTAATAAACAGTCGCAGCGGCCTGGTATCTTCGACCGGCATGGGCTTACGGAGCAAGTCCTTAACCCTCGCCGGCGCACCTTCTCCCGAAGTTACGGTGCCATTTTGCCTAGTTCCTTCACCCGAGTTCTCTCAAGCGCCTTGGTATTCTCTACCTAACCACCTGTGTCGGTTTGGGGTACGGTTCCTAGTTATCTGAAGCTTAGGAGCTTTTCTTGGAAGCATGGCATCAACCACTTCGCGCTCTAATGAGCACTCGTCATCAGCTCTCGGCCTTGAAATCCCGGATTTGCCTAAGATTTCAGCCTACCACCTTAAACTTGGACAACCAACGCCAAGCTGGCCTAGCCTTCTCCGTCCCTCCATCGCAATAACTAGAAGTACAGGAATATTAACCTGTTTTCCATCGACTACGCTTTTCAGCCTCGCCTTAGGGACCGACTAACCCTGCGTCGATTAACGTTGCGCAGGAAACCTTGGTCTTTCGGCGTGCGAGTTTTTCACTCGCATTGTCGTTACTCATGTCAGCATTCGCACTTCTGATACCTCCAGCAAGCTTCTCAACTCACCTTCACAGGCTTACAGAACGCTCCTCTACCGCATCACCAAAGGTGATACCCGTAGCTTCGGTGCATGGTTTGAGCCCCGTTACATCTTCCGCGCAGGCCGACTCGACTAGTGAGCTATTACGCTTTCTTTAAAGGGTGGCTGCTTCTAAGCCAACCTCCTAGCTGTCTAAGCCTTCCCACATCGTTTCCCACTTAACCATGACTTTGGGACCTTAGCTGACGGTCTGGGTTGTTTCCCTTTTCACGACGGACGTTAGCACCCGCCGTGTGTCTCCCATGCTCGGCACTTGTAGGTATTCGGAGTTTGCATCGGTTTGGTAAGTCGGGATGACCCCCTAGCCGAAACAGTGCTCTACCCCCTACAGTGATACATGAGGCGCTACCTAAATAGCTTTCGAGGAGAACCAGCTATCTCCGAGCTTGATTAGCCTTTCACTCCGATCCACAGGTCATCCGCTAACTTTTCAACGGTAGTCGGTTCGGTCCTCCAGTCAGTGTTACCTAACCTTCAACCTGCCCATGGATAGATCGCCCGGTTTCGGGTCTATACCCAGCGACTAAAGCGCCCTATTAAGACTCGCTTTCGCTACGCCTCCCCTATTCGGTTAAGCTCGCCACTGAATATAAGTCGCTGACCCATTATACAAAAGGTACGCAGTCACCTAACAAAGTAGGCTCCCACTGCTTGTACGCATACGGTTTCAGGTTCTATTTCACTCCCCTCTCCGGGGTTCTTTTCGCCTTTCCCTCACGGTACTGGTTCACTATCGGTCAGTCAGTAGTATTTAGCCTTGGAGGATGGTCCCCCCATGTTCAGACAAAGTTTCTCGTGCTCCGTCCTACTCGATTTCACTGGCAAGAGATTTTCGTGTACGGGGCTATCACCCACTATGGCCGCACTTTCCAGAGCGTTCCACTAATCTCAAACCAGCTTAAGGGCTGGTCCCCGTTCGCTCGCCACTACTAAGGGAATCTCGGTTGATTTCTTTTCCTCAGGGTACTTAGATGTTTCAGTTCCCCTGGTTCGCCTCTTGCACCTATGTATTCAGTACAAGATACTCAGCTTGTGCTGAGTGGGTTCCCCCATTCAGAGATCTCTGGATCACAGTCTGTTTGCCGACTCCCCAAAGCTTATCGCAGGCTACCACGTCTTTCATCGCCTCTGACTGCCAAGGCATCCACCGTATGCGCTTCTTCACTTGACCATATAACCCCAAGCAATCTGGTTATACTGTGAAGACGACATTCGCCGAAAATTCGTACGTCGCTCTTTCGAGCAGAACTCACAAATTTTACCTTAGCCTGAATAACCAGCAGTGAAACTGGCATTCAGTCTATTTCTATCACATATCCGAATTTTTAAAGAACGATCTGACAAAAGTCAGAAATCAACATTCACACCGGAATGTTCATTTCTAAGTTCTGAACAGTGCTGCGAAACCTGAAAGAGTGGTGGAGCCAAGCGGGATCGAACCGCTGACCTCCTGCGTGCAAGGCAGGCGCTCTCCCAGCTGAGCTATGGCCCCGTATAACCTAGGCCGCACCAAGTAATTGGTAGGTCTGGGCAGATTTGAACTGCCGACCTCACCCTTATCAGGGGTGCGCTCTAACCAACTGAGCTACAGACCTATAACAGGGTCGCGTTACAGCATCGTCTTTACACAATGAATCAAG
>NZ_CP077075.1:4602500-5927500 GCF_019139835.1 Pseudomonas xanthosomatis
ACCTGGCGCAGCGTGATCATCTACGGCATGGCCCTGGGGGGCATGAACTTCCTCTTCTATATGTCATTGCGCACCGTCCCCCTGGGTATCGCCGTCGCCCTGGAGTTCACCGGCCCTCTCACCGTTGCACTGCTGGCCTCGCGCCGGGCGCTGGATTTTGTCTGGATCGCGCTCGCCGTCGCCGGCCTGCTGTTGCTCATCCCCGTCGGCCAGACCGGCGCCAGCATCGACCCGATCGGCGCCCTCTATGCCTTGGGCGCAGGAGTCTGCTGGGCTCTGTACATTCTTTATGGACAAAAAGCCGGCGCCGAGCACGGTATCCAGACTGCGGCCCTGGGCGTAGTGATCGCAGCGCTCTTCGTCGCACCAATCGGCATCGTGCACGCTGGCAGCGCTTTGCTCACCCCCGCCCTTCTACCTATAGCCTTGGCTGTAGCCGTTCTGTCCACCGCATTGCCCTACAGCCTGGAGATGGTCGCCCTCACCCGCATGCCCGCCCGTACGTTCGGCACCCTGATGAGCATCGAGCCGGCTTTCGGCGCGTTGTCGGGCCTGCTCTTTCTCGGCGAAAAACTGACCCTCTGGCAATGGCTGGCCATCCTTGCCATCATCACTGCGTCGGTCGGCGCGACCTTGTCGATGAAACGCGATAGCACCCCACCGGTAGCGGCCGACTGATTTGAGAAATATTTGCATTTGAGTGGTGTCGGCCTTGTACCGCTCGCCGCAGCTGACTTAAGCTGTCACAAAATCATAATCAAGACGCTATCTACTTGGCAGCAAAGGGATGCTGGGGAATCTCAAGGAAGACTCGAAGCGCTGACGACAGGCCTGCTCAAGCAGTCGGGCCTGCATAAGGACAGGAATGAAACGTATTTTGCTCATCCTGGCTATCTTGGCCATTGCTGGATGTGCCGCTACGGCCAAGACCGAGGTGAAACGGGGAAAAAAGGGCCTGCATATCAATTGCTCGGGCCTCTCCTCCTCGTGGGACAAGTGTTACGCCAAGGCCGAAACCTCCTGCAGCGGCAAAGGCTACAAGGTGATCGCCCGCTCCGGTGACAATGACGAGGAGCCTGGTGACTACATCTTCGGCATCAACCCGGCCGGCTATACCAGCCGCAGCATGATCGTTATCTGCAAGTAGAAGCAAAAAAGGGCAGCCCGCAGGTTAATGCCAGTCAGTTAAGCTGACTGGCATTTTCATTTTCGGGTCGGATATTTTGCTGGTCGTTGCTTCACCACTCTCGGGAACCAACGATCAGGTCGTCGATGAGGCAAGACATACTGCGCCGCTGATGCCTGCAGATCCGCCAGAAATCCTGGCAGGTTACCGGGATGATTAAGTGACGTGCCATGCAACAAGCCCAAGATTGCCCAGCTGCAAGCGGTAAAGCTCATTTCGCAGAGGTAGACGCCAGGGCACTGCCTCGATAACTGAACCATCTGATAACGCAACAAGTTGTAGCCCAGCAGCACGCCCCACAACTCTTGCGCAATGATTTCTGGCGTCTTGCTTCTCAGCGTGTATTCGCCGTCCAAGAGCCCTTGCTTGATCTCCCGGTAGCCCAATTCGATTTCCCAGCGCTGGCTGTAAAGATCGACGATCTCATCACCCGGGAAGCGCAGTGGATCGGTCATCGAGGTCAAGACACTCACAACCTTTCCTTTGATCGTTTTGCTCAATAGTCGCGCTCGGACCTCCAGCGCTAAGCCCGGCCACTGCTTGCGGGCCTGGGGCGATGTGCGCAAAACGACCAGCGCATCATTACGCCCAAGCTTGTGCTCAACCTCATACTGAACGCCCTTTTCAAGGGGATCAGCCAGTGGCGCTGCTCACCTTGCGATTGCCAGTGATGCAGCAAGCCCAACGAGTAGAAACCTTTATCGAAAAGGGCCAGTGACTGGTTAGGCGTCGTGGCGATCAGCTGTTCAGCCAGCTTCATTTCACTGCTGTGGTAGCTTTCAAAAGTGCTGCTGATCAGCAAATGGCTGGTCAGCTCCGTCTGACAGAGCATTCGAACTTGAGGAAAACCGCCGTCCCCATGCTGGTTGGTCGCTCCACCGTAGAACGCCCCTAGCCCCTCAAGGGCATTTGGCCTTGATGCCATTTCGTGAGTGAGGGACAGTGCTTTTGCTAAACGCATAAAAAATCCGATGCTCGTTTCCAAGCATCGGATTTTGCGGCCTACGGGCTAAAGGTCAATGCGTCAGTCTTAACTGACTGGCATTAGCCCGCAGGCTGCCCTTTTTCATGTTCGTATGACCCGCTTCAGATAGCCGCAGTGCGCTGTTCCAGCCATTGCAGCGCCTCACCAGCCAGCAGCGGTGCAAGCCGTTCGCGCACGCTCCAGTGATAGCGGTTAAGCCAGGCAGCATCCTCGCGCCCCAGCAGCTCGGGCAGCAGGCAGCGCGTGTCGATCGGGCACAAAGTCAAGGTTTCGAACTCCAGGAAGTCGCCGAACGCCGAGCTACCTGCCTCACGGTTGACCACCAGATTCTCGATCCGCACGCCCCATTCCCCCGGCCGATAAGTACCTGGTTCGATGGAACTGATCATCCCCGGTTGCATGGCCGTCTGTGGCGTGGCTGGTGCCTGGAAGGCGATCACCTGCGGCCCTTCGTGCACGTTCATGAAATAACCCACGCCGTGCCCGGTCCCGTGGCCGTAGTCCACCTGGTCGGCCCAGATCGGCGCCCGCGCGATGGCGTCGAGAAGCGGCGACAGGATGCCTCGCGGGTAGCGTGCCCGCGACAAAGCAATCATGCCCTTAAGCACGCGCGTGCAATCAGCCTTCTGTTCATACGTTGGCTCACCGATCGGCACCATCCGCGTGATGTCGGTGGTCCCCCCAAGGTACTGCCCACCCGAGTCGATCAGCAGCAGGCCATTGCCTTCGATAACCGCATGGGACTGCTCGGTGGCCCGATAGTGAGGCATCGCGCCATTGCCATTGAAGGCCGCGATGGTGGAAAAACTCAGCGATACATAACCCGGGCGCCGGGCCCGGGCCGCAGTAAGTTGTTCATCGACGGTCAGCTCGGTAATGCGTTCGCGACCCAGGTTGGCCTCGAACCAGGCGAAGAACTCGCACAACGCCGCACCGTCCTGCTCCATCACCTGGCGGATATGCACCAGGTCGGCCTCGCTTTTGCGAGACTTGCTCAGGGTCGTCGGGTTGATGCTCTCTACAAGGCGCACCTGCCCATCAAGTGCATCCACCAGGCCGCAGGTAACCCGCGCCGGGTCCAGCAACAGGCTGCTGCCAGGTTCGATCGCTGCCAGGGCTTGCTCCACTTCATCGTACCCGCGCACCTCGATGCCATCGGCAGCCAGCACCTGACGCAGATGACCGTCTACCTTGTCCGCGCCCACGAACAGCAGGGCCTTGCCCTGGCTTATCAAGGCAAAGGCGACGAACACTGGGTTGTAGGAGACGTCACTCCCCCGCAGGTTGAACAACCAGGCAATGTCATCCAGCGTGGCGATGAAGTGCCAGTCGGCCCCCTTTTCGCGCAAACCAGCGCGCAGGGTGGCCAGTTTCTCGGCCCGGCTGACCGTGGCGTGAGGCGGCAGGTGCTGGTAAACCGGGTTGACCGGCAATGCTGGCCGATCGGTCCACACCTGGCCAAGCACGTCGAGGCGGGTCAGCAGCCGTACCTCGCGCGCCTTCAGCCGCTCACCCAGCTGCCGCGAAGCAGCCAGCGCCATCACCGCACCATCCACCGCCACGGCACCCCCAGCCGGGGCATGCTCGCCCAGCCACTCAAGCGCCCCCGGCTGCCCCGGGCGCAATTTCATCAGTTCGATACCGCTGCCTTGCAGTTCATGTTCGGCTTGCTCCCAGTAGCGGCTGTCGACCCACAGCCCGGCGAACTGCGTTGTCACCACCAGCGTGCCCACAGAGCCATGGAAACCGGACAACCACTGGCGCCCCTGCCAATACCCCGGCAGGTACTCGGACAGGTGCGGGTCGGCCGACGGCACCAGCAGGGCATCGACGCCCTCGCCGGCCATCACCTCACGCACACGGGCCAGGCGTGCCGGCACACTTTCCAGAAGGGGGGACTGACTGTTCATGCACACTCCTGCGGGCTTATCTCGGCGGGTCCAGGCCGTCGATAATGGAACAGCCAGCCGGGGCCCGCAATCATGCAGGCGACATCAAAGCAGGCTTTGCCGCAACCGCCCTGCCGACCGCCGGTCACTCGCCCTGAACTTGCCCAGTGCTTAACCTTCACAAACTCTACACAGGCAGTCGATGAGAGAAGCCCATGCAAACGAAGCACGCCGTGGTGCTGCTCGATACCCGCGAGCACACGCCCGAGCATGAGCACGCGGTCCACCTGAAGCTGGCCGACGGCCTGGCCCGGCTATTGGGCGTCGAACGCCATGACGCTGCGCAGCCTTGCGTGCATGGCAAGCACTACTACTATGTCCCCACCGAAACGCTGCTTGAAACGTCAGGCCAGACGCCGCCAGGCATCAACGATGAGGGCGACCTGTTCGGCGGCCTGGTCAGCCACCCGTACATGGCGACCAAGGCCATCTCCCACCCGTTGCCCGCGGGCGCCACATCTCCCCCAGGCTGGACTGATGCCTTCGCCCGGCAGGCCAGCGATGCACTGCTGCGCGGCTACAGCGTATTTTCCAAAGCCGACGCCCGCCGCGCCGTCGCCCTGCTGCTGAGCAACGGCAAAGTTCGCCTCAAACCCGTGCTGGCCACCGCTGGCCGGGGCCAGCAAGTGCTCGAACATATCGACCAACTCGAAACACTGCTCGCCACCATGGACGATCAGCAACTGGCGCTATGGGGTCTAGTGCTCGAAGAAGACCTGAGCGACGTCGAAACTTTCAGCATCGGCCAGGTCCGCGTGGCCGGGCTGACTCTGAGCTATCACGGCACGCAACAGCTGACCCGCGACCACCAGGGCTGCGAGGTGTACGGCGGCTCCGACCTGATCGTCGTGCGCGGCGGCTACGACGCCTTGCTGCAGCGGCCACTGCAAGACCACCTGCGCCTGGCGGTCAACCAGGCGGTGGCCTACGAGCAGGCCGCCGAAACGCACTTTCCCACCTTCGTCGTCTCGCGGCGCAACTACGACATCGCCCGCGGCCGCGATGCCAAAGGGCACCTGCGCAGCGGTGTGCTGGAGCAATCCTGGCGCATCGGTGGTGCCAGCAGTGCCGAGCTTCTGGCCCTTCAGGCATTCACCGACGACCCGGCCCTGCAACAACTGCGCGCATCAACCCACGAGGTGTTCGGCACACCCCAACTGCCCGCCGACGCCACACTCTTCTATCAGGGGGATGACAGTGAACTCGGACAACTCTGCAAATACGCACGGATACGCGAGCATGGCCATCGAGAGTGAAAACATCGAGCTGAAGGTCCAGGGCGAGAGCATCGCCGGCACCCTGGTCAGCCCCGGCAGCCGCATGCCCGGCATCCTCTTCGTCCACGGCTGGGGCGGCAGCCAGCAGCGCGACCTGGCCCGGGCGCGGCAGATCACCGGGCTTGGCTGCGTGTGCATGACCTTCGACCTGCGCGGCCACGAAAAAACCGAAAGCCAGCGCCTGACCGTCACCCGCGAACAGAACCTCGATGACCTGCTGGCCGCCTACGACCTGCTCGTCGGCCACCCCAGTGTCGACCCAGGCGCCATCGCCGTGATCGGCAGCAGCTACGGCGGCTACCTGGCCACCCTGCTCACCGCCCGCCGCACAGTGAAGTGGTTGGCGTTGCGGGTACCGGCGCTGTATTGGGACGATGAGTGGAACATGCCCAAGCAAGGGCTCGACCGCCAGCGCCTGAACGACTACCGCCGCCGCGCCCTGGGCCCGGCCGACAACCGTGCCCTTGGCGCCTGCGCCGAATTCGCCGGCGACGTACTGCTGGTGGAATCCGAACAGGACGACTACGTACCCCACGACACCCTGATGAACTACCGCTCGGCGTTCGTCAGCGCTCATTCACTGACCCATCGCATCG
Organism: Pseudomonas xanthosomatis; assembly: GCF_019139835.1. Lineage (NCBI taxonomy): Bacteria > Pseudomonadati > Pseudomonadota > Gammaproteobacteria > Pseudomonadales > Pseudomonadaceae > Pseudomonas > Pseudomonas xanthosomatis. Next base: position 4,608,494 of record NZ_CP077075.1, read on the forward strand.
TAGACGGCGCCGACCATGCGCTGTCCAGCGAAGAAAGCCAGAAAGCCTACAGCGCGATGCTCACCGCCTGGGTCAGCGAAATGGTCATCGGCGCGCGCCTGGACCGCTACCCGCATTACGCCCCGTGGTACGCCTGAACCTCGCCAACCTGGCAGTGCAAACCACCGTCGGCCCCGCGTACCAGGCTGCGCAGGGCCTGGTACGCGGCAAAGTTCACGCCCCGGGCCTGGTGCTGGCTCAGCAGCGCCAGGAACGGCTCTTCGACAAAGGTCTCGGCCGCAGCGGCCCATACCTCGCGTGAGCGCCATTGCAGATACTGCAGCACCCGGCAGCCGTCGTCACTGGCCTGAATACTGGCCCCCTCAAGGCCCTCGCAGCGCAGCGCCAGTTGCTCGCAACGCGCCACCAGCGCCTGCGCCAGGGCGCTCTGCCGATCCGGCGGCACGTCGTACTCGATCATCTGGGTGAACCACAGGGAATGGGCATGCGCCGTCATCGACCGTCTCCTCGCTTGGGGCTGTTGCAGCCTGTCGCCGCGCAGGGTAAAACCTCGAGCTAACTCAAGGTCAAGGACTTTTTCCATGAAAGCGCCCTCCCCCGGCGAACGCCTGCTCAGTGTCGGGCAACTGGCTGCGCGCAGCGGTGTAGCAGTGACCGCCCTGCATTTTTACGAGACCAAGGGCCTGATCCACAGCACCCGCAACGCCGGCAACCAGCGCCGCTACCCACGCGCGGTGCTGCGCCGGGTAGCGGTGATCAAGATGGCCCAGCGCCTCGGCATTCCACTGGCCGACATCGCCCTGGCCCTGGCCGCCCTGCCCCAAGACCACACCCCCAGCGCCGAGGACTGGCAGCGCCTGTCGCTGCGTTGGCGCAAGGAGCTGGACAAGCGCATCGAAGAATTGAGCCTGCTGCGTGACCAGCTCGACGGCTGCATCGGCTGCGGCTGCCTGTCGCTCAAGGAGTGCCCGTTGCGCAACCACCACGACCGCCTGGGCGAGGCCGGCCCCGGCCCACACCTGGGCTGAGGCTCAGGCGCTGCCCACCGCAAAACGCCGCCGATAGTCGCTGGGGGTCATGCCGGTCAGGCGCTGAAACACCTTGCGAAAGGCTCCAGGGTCCTGATAGCCAACGCCCCAGGCGATCTGGTCGACACTGCGCCGGGTGAATTCCAGCAGCCGGCAGGCACGCCCAACCCTCACTTGCTGGGCATATTCGGTCGGGCGCAGCCCGGTGGCGGCGCGAAAACGACGCAGAAACGTCCGAGGCTCCAGCCCCGCACAACGGGCCATGTCAGCCAGCCCCGCATCGCGTCCGGCCTCGCCCTGCAGCCAGTGCTGCACCCGCAGCACCGCCTCGTCGCCATGCTCCAGCCGCGGGGTGAACAAAGCCCCTGGCAAAGGTGCCGGCGTGGGCTCGACCGCCAGGTAACGGGCCGTTTCACGGGCCAGGGTATGGCCCAGAAAACGCTCCAGCAGGTGCAGCCCCAAGTCGGTCCAAGCCATCAGCCCTGCCGAGGTGACGATATCGCCGTCATCCAGCAACGGCTGGCTGGCCGCCACCTGCACCTTGGGAAAGCGCTCGCTCAGGGCCTGGGCGTAATTCCAGTGGGTACAGGCCGCGCGCCCATCCAGCAGGCCGCTGCCGGCAATCAGAAACACCCCGATGCACACCGACGCCAGTACCGTACCCTGCCCATGCAACTGGCGAAGCATAGCGCCATGGGCTGCCAGCAGCGCGTTCGAGGGCGCCGCCGCCAGGCTCGGCGGGATCAGCATCACCCTGAGCCTATGCCCGGGCTGTGGCAGGCTGTCGTGAACAAGCTGCAGTTGTGCGCTTTCATCCAACTGCCAATGGCTCACCCGCAACAACGGCAAGCCGTGCTCGCCCAACTCGCCAGCCACCCGGTTGGCCACCACGAACAGGTCGGTCAGGCCATGCACCGCAGCGCTTTGTGCCCCCGGGTAGACCAGGATACCGATTTCCAGGGTGTCAGTTTTTGCCGTCATTGTGTCGCTCGCGCCAATGCCCAGATCGATCAGGCAAGCCTATAACTATCGTCAGTTCTTCACTACTGCCGCAGGAGGCACCATGAGCAAGCAAGCGCTGATTCTCATCGACATCCAGAACGATTACTTCCCCGGTGGCAAATGGACCCTCGACGGCGTCGAAGCCGCCGCCGACAACGCCGCCCGGCTGTTGGCAGCCGCCCGTGAACGGGGCGATCTGGTGGTGCATGTGCGCCATGAGTTCGCCGGCGCCGATGCACCGTTTTTCGCCCCAGGCTCCCCAGGCGCCGAGATTCACCCCAAGGTCGCGCCAGCCGCTGGCGAGCCCGTGGTACTCAAGCACCAGGTCAACAGCTTCCGCGACACCAACCTCAAGCAGGTACTCGACCAGCACGGCATCGCCACGCTGACCATCGCCGGCAGCATGAGCCACATGTGCATCGATGCCGCGGCACGCGCTGCTGCTGATTTTGGCTATGAAGTGAAGGTGGCCCACGATGCCTGCGCCACCCTGGCGCTGGACTTCGGCGGCCGTCAGGTTGCTGCCCGGGACGTGCATGGCTCGGCCATGGCCGCCCTGGCGTTCGCTTATGCCAACGTCGCCGGCACCGACGAGCTGCTCAAAGGCTAAATGACCACGTTGCGCACAAAGCGCACTGGCAGCGCCCCGTCATTGCGGTAGGCGTAGCGACAGTCGCTGGGGAATACGTGGAACTGGCCACTGTGCAAGCGGTGCTCGGCACCCTCTATCAGCAACGTGAGCTGCCCTTCGGCCACGTAGATCTGCTCGCTCCAGCCCGCCGCATCGGCTTCGCTGGTGTAAAGCTCGCCTGGGGCCAGGGTCCACTCCCACAACTCCACCTCACGCCGTGCAGGGCTGCTGCCCAGCAGTACCGCCCGGCTGCCGGGGTTCTCGCCGGCCCAGGCCAGCTCGTCGATACGGCTGGGGTCGCGCTGCTCGGGCGCCTGGATCAGGGTACTGAAGGCCACCCCAAGGGCTTCGGCGATCAGGTCCAGGGTAGTCAGGCTGACATTCTTCTCGCCCGCCTCGATGGCCACCAGCATGCGCCGGCTCACACCGGAGCGTTCAGCCAGCGCGGCCTGGCTCATGCCAGCAGCGCCACGCAGGCGACGCACGTTGTGGCTGACATGCTGCAGCACCGAGGCACGCTGCATGGAATCTTTGTGCACTATATTGCTCACTCGCTCAGGTTGCGCAGTATACTGCCCACTTTGCGGCGAATTGTGCGCCGCCCCTGCCGAGCACGCAAGACCATGAACCAGACCACCCCGGCCAAACGCGCCATCACCTTCCGCCTGAGCAAGGCCGAGCTGGTGCTGGTGTTCATCACCATGCTCTGGGGCGGCACCTTCCTCATCGTGCACAACGTCATGACCGTCAGCGGGCCGATGTTCTTCGTCGGGCTGCGCTTCGCCGCCGCGGCGCTGTTCGTCGGGCTGGTCTCGGCGCGCGCACTGGCGGGGCTGACCTTCACCGAACTCAAGGCGGGCATGCTCATCGGCGTCACCATCATGCTCGGCTACGGCCTGCAGACCATGGGCCTGCAAACCATCAGCAGCAGCCAGTCGGCATTCATCACCGCGCTCTACGTGCCTTTCGTGCCGCTGCTGCAATGGCTGGTGCTCGGTCGCCGCCCAGGGTTGATGCCCAGCGTGGGTATCTGCCTGGCATTCGTCGGCCTGATGCTGCTGGCCGGCCCCGAGGGCGGCGCCCTGCACTTCAGCGAAGGCGAACTGGTGACCCTGGTCAGCGCGGTGGCCATCGCCGGTGAAATCATCCTCATCAGCCGTTACGCAGGCTCCGTCGATGTGCGCCGGGTCACCGTGGTGCAACTGGCCACCGCCTCGGCCTTGGCGTTCCTGATGATCGTGCCCACCCAGGAGCGTCTGCCCGATTTTTCCTGGTTGCTGCTGGTCAGTGCCATCGGCCTGGGCGCCATGAGCGCGGTGATTCAGGTGGCGATGAACTGGGCACAGAAGTCTGTCTCGCCGACCCGTGCCACCCTGATCTATGCCGGCGAGCCAGTCTGGGCCGGGGTAGTCGGGCGCATCGCCGGCGAGCGCTTGCCGGGCGTGGCGCTGATCGGCGGGCTGCTGATCGTGCTGGCAGTGGTGGTCAGCGAGCTGAAGGTCCGCCGCCGCGACGAAGCACGCGACAAGCAGGAAGAAGCCGCCCCCCTGTAACGGCCGGCTTGCCGGCGATCACCGGCAAAGCCGGTGCCATCCTCAGCCCGCTCCGGCCAGCCGGTTGCCACACGCGGTCGCACAATCTCGTCTGACCGCTATCCTTTGTAAAAAACTGTTATAAAAAAACAGCTTGTCACAGCGCATTTGTAGGATTTCGCAACCGCTTGCGTGTTGGTGATACACACCCCGGCACGTATGATCCTTGGCAAACCTCTCCAGATCAGAACGCTATGTCATTGATTGTGCTATTGCTTCTGCCCTTCGTGGGCAGTTGCCTGGCGGCCGTGCTGCCGCACAACGCACGCAACGCCGAGTCCATTCTTGCCGGGCTCGTGGCCTTGGTCGGCACCGTCCAGGTGGCGTTGCTGTACCCGCAGGTCGCCCATGGCGGCGTCATCCGCGAAGAACTGCTGTGGCTACCCAGCCTTGGCATGAACCTGGTCCTGCGCATGGACGGCTTCGCCTGGCTGTTCAGCCTGCTGATATTGGGCATCGGCGCCCTGGTGTCGCTGTACGCCCGCTACTACATGTCGCCGCAGGACCCGGTGCCGCGCTTCTTCGCGTTCTTTCTGGCCTTCATGGGCGCCATGCTCGGCCTGGTTATTTCCGGCAACCTCATCCAGCTGGTGTTCTTCTGGGAGCTCACCAGCCTGTTCTCGTTCCTGCTGATCGGCTACTGGCACCACCGCGCCGACGCCCGCCGCGGCGCCTACATGGCGTTGATGGTCACAGGCGCCGGCGGCCTGTGCCTGCTGGTCGGCGCCCTGTTGCTGGGCCACGTGGTCGGCAGCTACGACCTCGACAAAGTGCTAGCTGCTGGTGATGTCATTCGCCAGCACGCCCTGTACCCGGTACTGCTGCCGCTGATCCTGGTCGGCGCCCTGAGCAAAAGCGCGCAGTTCCCATTCCAGTTCTGGTTGCCCCACGCCATGGCCGCACCCACCCCGGTGTCGGCCTACCTGCACTCGGCAACCATGGTCAAGGCCGGGGTATTTCTGCTGGCGCGGCTGTGGCCGGTGTTGTCCGGCAGCGAAGAGTGGTTCTGGATCGTCGGCGGTGCCGGCGCCGCCACCCTGCTGCTCGGCGCCTTCGCCGCGATGTTCCAGAACGATCTCAAGGGCCTGCTGGCCTACTCGACCATCAGCCACCTGGGCCTGATTACCCTGCTGCTGGGCCTGAACAGCCCGCTGGCGGCCGTGGCCGCCGTGTTCCACATTCTCAACCACGCTACATTCAAAGCCTCGCTGTTCATGGCCGCCGGCATCATCGACCACGAAAGCGGCACCCGTGACATCCGCCGCCTCAGCGGCCTGTTCCGCCTGGTGCCCTTCACCGCCACCCTGGCCATGGTCGCCAGTGCCTCGATGGCCGGCGTGCCGTTGATGAACGGTTTCCTCTCCAAAGAGATGTTCTTCGCCGAAACCGTGTTCATCAGCTCCACCGCCTGGGTCGAGGCCGCCCTGCCGGTCATCGCCACCCTCGCAGGCACCTTCAGCGTGGCCTATGCACTGCGCTTCACCGTCGACGTGTTCTTCGGCCCCAAGGCCGAAGACCTGCCGCACACGCCCCACGAACCACCACGCTGGATGCGTGCCCCGGTCGAACTGCTGGTACTCACCTGTCTGGTAGTCGGCATCTTCCCGGCGCAATCGGTCGGCCCGCTGCTGGCCGCCGCCGCCCTGCCGGTGGTCGGCGGCACCCTGCCCGAGTACAGCCTGGCCATCTGGCACGGCTGGAATGCGCCATTGATCATGAGCCTGATCGCCATGTGCGGCGGCGTCGTCCTCTACCTGCTGCTGCGCAAGCAGTTGCAGCGCGGCCGCTTCCCCTACCCGCCACTGATCGAGCGTTTCAACGGCAAGCGCCTGTTCGAACACGGCCTGGTACGCCTGATGCTGCTGGCCCGCCACCTCGAACGCCTGCTGACCACCCGCCGCCTGCAGGTGCAGCTGTTCATGCTGGTGCTGGCGGCCTTCATCGCCGGCCTCACGCCGCTGCTGTACAGCGGCCTGAGCTGGGGCGACCGGCCAAAAATCCCCGGCTCCGGGGTGTTCGTCGCGCTGTGGCTGATCGCCATCGCCTGCGCCATCGGCGCCGCCTACCAGGCCAAGTACCACCGCCTGGCCGCATTGATCATGGTCAGCGTGTGCGGTCTGATGACCTGCATCACTTTCGTCTGGTTCTCCGCCCCCGACCTTGCCCTTACGCAACTGGCGGTCGAAGTGGTAACCACCGTGCTCATCCTGCTCGGCCTGCGCTGGCTGCCGCGGCGTATCGAAGGCGTCTCGCCGCTGCCCGGCAGCCGCGACCGCGCTCGCCTGCGCCGCCTGCGCGACCTGGTACTGGCAGTACTGGTCGGTGGCGGCATGGCGCTGTTGTCCTACGCCATGCTCACCCGCCCAACCCCCAACGACATCTCCTCGTTCTACCTCAGCCGCGCCCTGCCGCAAGGCGGCGGCACCAACGTGGTCAATGTCATGCTGGTGGACTTCCGTGGCTTCGACACCCTGGGCGAGATCACCGTACTGGTGGCCGTGGCCCTGACCGTGTTCGCCCTGCTGCGCCGCTTCCGCCCACCCAAAGAAAGCATGCAGTTGCCCGCCCAGCAACGCCAGCTGGCGCCAGACGTGGTCACCGACCTGGTCAACCCGCGCCATGCCACCGACACCGCCCTAGGCTTCATGATGGTGCCGGCAGCGCTGGTGCGCCTGCTGCTGCCGATCGCCCTGCTGGTGTCGATGTACCTGTTCATGCGCGGCCACAACCAGCCGGGTGGTGGCTTCGTCGCCGGCCTGGTGATGTCGGTAGCGTTCATTCTGCAATACATGGTCGCCGGCACCCAGTGGGTCGAGGCGCAGATGAGCCTGCGCCCGCTGCGCTGGATGGGCACCGGGCTGCTTTGCGCCACCCTGACCGGGGCCGGTGCGATGCTGCTCGGCTACCCCTTCCTCACCACCCACACCGCGCACCTGCACCTGCCGCTGCTCGGTGACATACACGTGGCCAGCGCGCTGTTCTTCGACATCGGCGTGTACAGCGTGGTGGTCGGCTCGACGCTGCTTATCCTCACGGCGCTGGCGCACCAGTCGGTACGTGCCTACCGCCCCGGCAATCCTGCCAAGTCCAGCCAAGCAGGAGCCGCCTGATGGAAGAAGTCATTGCAGTCGCCATCGGTGTTTTAGCCGCCTCGGGGGTGTGGTTGATCCTGCGCCCGCGTACCTATCAGGTGATCATGGGCCTGTGCCTGCTGTCATACGGGGTCAATCTGTTCATCTTCAGCATGGGCAGCCTGTTCATAGGCAAGGAGCCGATCATCAAGGATGGCGTCACGCAAGATTTGCTGCATTACACCGACCCGCTGCCCCAGGCCCTGGTGCTCACTGCCATCGTCATCAGCTTCGCCATGACCGCGCTGTTCCTGGTGGTGCTGCTGGCATCGCGCGGCCTGACCGGTACCGACCACGTAGACGGCCGGGAGCGTGACGAATGAGTGGCATGAGCCAACTGATCATCGCGCCGATCCTGCTGCCGCTGGTCACTGCGGCCCTGATGCTGCTGATCGGCGAGAAGCACCGCTGGCTGAAAGCCCGCCTCAACCTGCTGTCGACCTTCATCGGCCTGGCCATCGCCGTATCGCTGCTGCTGTGGGTACGTACCCAGGGCCAGGCCGAGTCCATCGGCGTCTACCTGCCCGGCAACTGGCCGGCGCCGTTTGGCATCGTACTGGTGGTCGATCACCTGTCGGCGTTGCTGCTGGTGCTCACCGGCATCGTCGGCAGCAGCGCGCTATTGTTCGCCCGCGCCCGCTGGGACGGTGCCGGGGCCAGCTTCCATGCGCTGTTCCAAATCCAGTTGATGGGCCTTTACGGCGCCTTCCTCACCGCCGACCTGTTCAACCTGTTCGTGTTCTTCGAAGTGCTGCTGGCGGCCTCCTACGGCCTGCTGTTGCATGGCTCGGGCCGCGCACGGGTCAAGGCCGGCCTGCACTACATCGCCATCAACCTGTTCGCCTCGTCGCTGTTCCTGGTCGGTGCGGCCATGCTCTACGGCGTCACCGGCACCCTGAACATGGCTGACCTTGCGCTGAAGATCCCGCTGGTGCCCGAAGCCGACCGTGGACTGCTGCACGCCGGCGCAGCAATCCTGGCCATCGCGTTCCTGGCCAAGGCCGGCATCTGGCCGCTGAACTTCTGGCTGGTGCCGGCCTACTCGTCGGCCAGCGCCCCGGTAGCTGCGCTGTTCGCCATCATGACCAAGGTCGGCCTGTACGCCGTGCTGCGCCTGTGGAGCCTGCTGTTCTCCGGGCAGGCCGGGGCCTCGGCGCATTTCGGCGGTGACTGGCTGGTATACGGCGGCCTGGTCACCCTGGCCGTGGCCGCCGCCTCGATCCTCGCCGCCCAGCGCCTGGAACGCCTGGCCGCGCTGAGCATCCTGGTTTCGGCCGGCACCCTGCTGGCCGCCGTCGGCTTCGGCCAGCCGGTCCTCACCGGCGCTGCACTGTTCTACCTGGCCAGCTCCACCCTGGCCCTGTGTGCATTGTTCCTGCTGGCCGAACTGGTGGAGCGTTCGCGCTCGGCCAACGAAGCGCCGCTGGACGACGAAGAAGACGCCATGCCATCGCCACTGGAATCGCTGCACCCACCCAAGGGCATCAACCTGGACGACGAACAAAAAGCCGTGATCGGCCAGATCATCCCCTGGACCATGGCCTTCCTCGGTTTGAGCTTCATCGCCTGCGCCCTGCTTATCATCGGCATGCCGCCGCTGTCGGGGTTCATCGGCAAGCTCAACCTGATCAGCGCGCTGTTCAACCCGCAAGGGCTCGGGGTCGCCCCGCAGCAACCGCTGGGCACGGCAGGCTGGACCTTGGTCACCCTGCTGGTGCTGTCGGGCATGGCGGCGCTGATCGCCTTTGGCCGGGTCGGCATCCAGCGCTTCTGGAAGCCCGAAGAACGTCCTTCGCCACTGCTGCGCCGTTATGAATGCCTGCCCATCGTCATGCTGCTGGGCCTGTGCATCTTCTTGAGCCTCAAGGCCGAGCCGCTGCTGCGCTACACCCAGGACACCGCCGCCGAACTGCAGGCCCCGGATGCCTACATCAACGCGGTCATGGCCACCCGCCCACTGCCCGGGCCGACCACTGCCAGCGCCGAGGTGCAGCCATGAACCGCCTGTTCCCCGCGCCGCTGCTGTCGGCCTCGCTGTTTGTGCTGTGGCTGCTGCTGAACCTGTCGGTGAGCCCGGGCAACCTGTTGCTGGGCGCCGCCCTGGGGCTTCTGGCGCCGATACTCATGGCCCCGCTGCGCCCGCAGCACGCCCATGTGCGTCGTCCGCTGGTGATCGCCCGACTGATAGCGCGGGTGGGCATCGACGTGGTCCACTCGAACCTGCTGGTAGCCCGCGGTGTACTGTTTGCCGGTAGCCGGCCACCGCGCTCGGCCTTCGTGCATATTCCGCTGGCGCTGCGCGACGCCCACGGCCTGGCCGCCCTGTCGATGATCACCACGGTGGTGCCCGGCACGGTCTGGTCGGAGCTCGCCCTGGACCGCAGCGTCCTGCTGCTGCACGTGTTCGACCTGGAAGACGAAGCCGCCTTCATCGAACACTTCAAGCACACCTACGAACGCCCGCTGATGGAGATCTTTGAATGAGCGGCCTGTTAGCCAACGCCGTCCTCGCCAGCCTGTTCATCTTTGCCATCGCCATGGGCCTGGCGCTGATCCGGCTGTTCCGCGGGCCCTCCGCCCAAGACCGGGTACTGGCCCTGGACTACCTGTACATCCTGGCCATGCTGATGATGCTGGTGCTGGGTATCCGCTACGCGAGCGACACCTACTTCGAAGGCGCGCTGCTGATCGCCCTGTTCGGCTTCGTCGGATCGTTCGCCCTGGCCAAGTTCCTGCTGCGCGGCGAGGTGATCGAATGACCGAAACAATGCAATTGCCGTTCTGGCTGGAATTGTCGGTGGCGGCCCTGCTGCTGCTCGGCAGCCTGTTCGCCCTGATCGGCGCCATCGGGCTGCTACGGCTGAAGGACTTCTTCCAGCGCATGCACCCACCGGCACTGGCCTCGACCATCGGCGCCTGGTGCGTGGCGCTGGCCTCGATACTGTATTTCTCGATGCTCAAGCAAAGCCCGGTGCTGCACGCCTGGCTGATCCCGATCCTGCTGTCGATCACCGTGCCGGTGACCACGCTGCTGCTGGCCCGCGCGGCGCTGTTTCGCAAACGCACCAGCGGCGAGGCGGTGCCGGACGAGGTCAGCAGCGGCCACGACCGGGGCAACTGACCCTCAAACCTCGCTCAGGCGCTGCAGCTCACGGCGCACCATGGCAACAAAAGGTGGCGGGCTGAGCTGGTAAAGCTCGCCGGCCACCCAGGCCAGCCAGGCGCCCTCCAGCTCTTCACGACGCGCCAGCAGGCGCTGGGCCTGCTCGGTGGCCTGGGCCTGGTGCTGGCGATGAAACCCGGCCCGCGACGCAGGCCCCGCCTCACTCATTCGCTGGCCTTGAAAGTGGTCAGCTCGCCCTTGCGCCATTTGGCCACCTTGCCGGTCACCGCCTTGAGTAACTTGCCCAGGCCTTCGGGCACCTGTTGTTGCGCCGCGAACACCAGCATCACGCCATGCCCCTCGCGAAACACGATGCCATCGCCCTCTGGCACCGAGACGAACGCGTAGTCGCCCTGGCCGTAAACGTTGAACTTGATCTCGCGAAAACGCAGTTCCAGCTTGCCGCCCTCGCGGCTGGGCAGCACGGCGGCGCGGAAGTGGTCGCCTACCTTGAGCTCGAGCCGCTGCTTGTCATCCACCACCAGCGCATCGTCGGTGTCGATTTCGGCCATGTACAGGCCTTCAGGGCTCTGCTCGGTGACATAGACGAAACGCCCCTGGAACAGCTTGACCAGCTTGGCGCGCAGGTCGCCCAGGGCAAACAACGCATGGGTATCAAGAGTACTGACTGCCAATGAAAGGTTCCTCGCATCTGTAGCAAGCGGCCACTCGTACGCACCGCAGGGGTGGCCGCCGATGAAAAAGTCAAAGTCCGATGGCGCTAAAGCCCGGCAACGAAGGATCCACGCGGCGCAAGCCCTGCGAGAACCGGGAAATGCTTCTCCAGTCCATCGCCCGGTTGCACGGGGTACGCTTCGGCATGATTCGGTAACGGGAAAATGTAATGACTGAAGGCCAAACCGTCGAAAAAGAAGCGGCAGACCACGTCAGCCCCCTGCTCAGAACAGGGTCGCGATCATCACACGCGCATTACAGGGGGATGAATATGCACGAAAACACCGAAATCCGTCGAGAGGCACAACGCATTTCCTGGCCGGAAAAACCCCGTTTTATCGTCATCCCCGCCGGAATCGCCTTCTACCACGTCACTGACAGTTGCACCGGCAGGGTCAAGGGCTTTCGCAGGCGCCACGAAGATGCCTGCGAACTGGCACGCCACCTGGAAGGCTGAGCACTTGCTCAGTCAAGGCCAGGCTCGGGGCGGTACCCCAGGCGCAAGCCGCCCCAATGCCGGCCCTGAACGAAGATCGGCACCGACAGGTCATGCATCAGCTCGCCGGTGTCCCGGGTATAGGTTTGTAGCAACACCCGCTGCTGGTGGCTGCCACAGCGAATGCCGGTGCGGTCGTCAAAGGTGCGTTTGCTGCGGTTGTGGGCGGTATCATGCACCGGGTCGCCGGTCAGCGGCTGGTTGAAGGCATTGTTGTGGGTCGGCACATAGCCTTGCGGGGTGCAGGCGATGGCGTACACCAGGCCCTCGTGCTGCAGCAGCGGCTCCTGAATGTGCGGCAGCACGGTATCGGTGTACTGGTCGAAGCGGGTGCTGAAACGTGGCGGCTGCATGCCGGCAATCGGCCGGTACTGGCGGTCGAACAGGTCATCCAGCGTCACCCTGCCCTGCTGGATATCCGCCTCGAAACGCTCGCCGATCTGCCGGGCACCGGCCTGGGCCAGCTCGAACACCCGCTGATGGTAGGCATCCAGCCCGACTTCGGCCAGCCGCTCGCTCAAACCTTCCACCTGGCTTTCCATCTGCACCGCGGCCTTGGCCAGGCGGCGGGTCTGCTGATCGCTCACCTCAAGGTCGCTGCGCACCTGGGCCACTGCCTGGAACAGGGTATCGAGCTGGGCCCGGTTGGTATCGGTGCCTTCGGCGATCTCGCTCACCTGCCCTTCGACACTGGCCGCCAACTCGGCGATCTGCGCCAACTGCCCGCCGGTATGTTCCACCTGCTGCACGCCGCTGCCCAAGTCATCGGCCAACTCACGAATCTGCGCCACCACCTGGGCGGTACGCGCCTGGATATCGGCGACCATCTGCCCCACCTCCTCGGTGGCGCTGGCGGTGCGCCCGGCAAGGCCACGCACCTCGTCGGCGACCACGGCAAAACCGCGCCCGTGCTCACCGGCCCGGGCAGCTTCGATGGCGGCATTAAGTGCCAACAAATTGGTCTGGCTGGCGATGGCCTGGATCACCAGGGTCACCCGCGCGATATCTTCGCTGCGCTGGTGCAGCGCCTCGATCAGCTCGCGGCTGGTGGTGGCGCGCACACTGAGGTCATGCATGCGCTGGATCGACTCGGCCAGCACTGCGCTGCCGGCCACGCTGCTGCCGTGAGCCGCACGCGCCGCCTGCAGTGCCTGCTGGCTGAGCTGGGCGCTGGCCTTTTCGGTGACGATCATCACCTCGGCGCTGCCGACGATTTCCTGCGCCGCACCCAACTGCGATTGCACCCGCGCCGCAAGCTGCTGCGCGGCATGGGCCACGGCAGCGGCCGACAGCGCGTTATGGCTGGTGCCCTTGGCCAACTGACGAATCAGGTCGTCTTCCTCGGAGGCTTCGATTACCGGCACAGTGCGCACAGCTTGCCGCCAGCGCGGCAACCACAGCACCAGCAATGCCAGTGGCACGGCCAGGTATAGCGCCTGCTCGACGAACGCCGTGGCGCCCAGCAGCGCACACAGCGCCACGCCCTGCAACAAGGCAAGGCCGCGGGTGGTAGCCGACTGTGGCATTTCGGCGGGCGGCAGAGTTCCTTCTCGCATCATCTTCGTGGTCCATCGCATGTCGTTATTGTGACGCCATTAAACGCCACTACAACGCCACTATCCATACTCCCTTGGAAGTAAGGCGCCCACCCATGATGCACAGCAAGAAAACACAAAGGCCCCAGGGATCGCTCCGTGGGGCCTTGGCTCAGGCTGCCGAGGTCAGACTTGCCGCTGGTGGCGGTCGAGCTGCTCGTGGCGTTCCTGGGCTTCGATGCAGTACTTGGTGGTCGGGCTGATCAGCAAGCGCTTCAGGCCGATCGGCTCGCCGCTGTCGTCGCACCAACCGAAGCTTTCGTCACTGATGCGGTCCAGCGCCATTTCCAGTTGCGGCAGCAGGCGCTGGTCGCGGTCGATGGCGTTCACCAGCCAGGTGCGCTCCTCTTCAACCGACGCCACATCGGCAGGGTCCGACGGGGTGTCCAGGCTTTCGATGGAGTTGCGGCTAAGCTCGATGCGCTCGTGGGTTTCGACTTTCATCGCCTGCAGCAGCGCGGTGAAGAACGCCAGCTGTTCGGCGTTCATGTAGTCATCGGCCGACATGGCCAGCAACTGTTCCTTGGTCATCGATTTCTCTATGAAAAAATGTGCATTGGGGCGATTCGGGTGCCGGCGGTGACGCATCACCGCCGGCGGAATTCTTCAAGCGCCAACCGGCACTCTTTTACAGGGGGCGGCAGTCTAAGGTGCCAGGCGACGTCGGGCAACAGAAATGACGGGGCATTTGACCGAAATAGCCAGGAATCCGCCCATTGGTGCCTCATTCGCGCGGCCGGGAGGCGCCCAGGGGCAATATGCCGCAACAAATCTTGCATTGTTAAGCATCGACGCTGCGCTGGCGCAGAAGCCCAGAATGGCCTAGCTACAGTTTCTGATCGACCAGGGCGAAGTCCAGGTATGCGCCTCGGGGCCGCGCAAGCGCCTGGCCACGGTGCAGGAGCCCCGGATGACTCTCTTGACGAGTACGCCATCCCCCACCGAAGCACTGTGCCGTGGTACGCGCATTTTCACTACCCGACGATGGATACCGCCAAGGCCGAGTTCACCGCCGGGCATCTGAAAACCGCAGCGCAGCGCCATGCCAGCGGCAATGCAGACGTGTACCGCGCACCGGTCAGCAGCACTTCAGGCACTCACCACTAACCACGCCGCGCTGCATCGAAGCAGGCGACGCGGTGGTGCGCAGCGGCTCCATGCCGATGTTCGCGGCTAAAGCCGCCGCTCCTAAAGAACCGCGCAGCACCTGAGTCAAGCGCCAGGCTTGCAGCGCCTCAACGGTCCTTGAACTGCGCCTCGCGCTTGGCGATGAACGCCGCCATGCCTTCTTTTTGGTCCTCGGTGGCGAACGCTGCATGGAACACCCGCCGCTCGAAACGCACACCTTCGCTCAAGGTCACTTCGAACGCCCGGTTGACGCTTTCCTTGACCATCATGCTCACAGGGACCGATTTGGCAGCAATGGTCGCGGCCACTTTCAGTGCTTCTTCCACCAATTCAGCCTGCGGCACGATGCGCGCCACCAGCCCGGCACGCTCGGCTTCTTCTGCGCCCATCAGGCGCCCGGTCAGGCACAGCTCCATGGCCTTGGCCTTGCCCACCGCGCGGGTCAGGCGCTGGGTACCGCCCATGCCCGGCAGCACCCCGAGGTTGACTTCCGGCTGGCCGAATTTCGCGTTGTCGGCGGCCAGGATGAAATCGCACATCATCGCCAGCTCGCAGCCACCGCCCAGGGCAAAGCCTGACACCGCAGCGATGATCGGCTTGCGCCGGTTGGCGATGCGGTCGGCGTCGCTGAACAGGTCATCGACGTAGATCTGCGGATACTTGAGCTCGGCCATCTCCTTGATGTCGGCGCCGGCAGCAAAGGCTTTGGCGGAGCCGGTCAGCACCACGCAGCCTATGTTCGGGTCACGTTCGAGCTGGTCTAGGGCCTGGTTGATCTCGGCGACAATCTGCGCGTTCAGCGCGTTCAGCGCCTGGGGGCGGTTAAGGGTGATCAGGCCGACCTTGCCGTGGATGTCCAGCAGGATGGTTTCGAATGCCATGCAGGTTGCTCCTTCAAAAGTTGCGCGCAATGACCATGCGCTGAATGTCACTGGTGCCTTCGTAGATCTGGCACACCCGCACATCGCGGTAGATGCGCTCCAGCGGGAAGTCGCTCAGGTAGCCATAACCGCCCAGGGTCTGCAAGGCATCCGAGCAGACCTTTTCGGCCATTTCCGAGGCGAACAGCTTGGCCATCGACGCCTCCACCAGGGCCGGGCGCCCGGCATCGCGCAGGGCCGCGGCGTGCAGCACCATCTGCCGGGCCACGGCAATCTTCGTCGCCATGTCCGCCAGGCGAAAGGCCACTGCCTGGTGTTCGATCAGCGGCTTGCCGAAGCTCTGGCGTTCATTGGCGTAATCACGGGCCACCTCGAACGCCGCCCGGGCCATCCCCACCGCCTGCGAGGCTATACCGATACGCCCGCCTTCAAGGTTGGCCAGGGCGATCTTGTAGCCCTGCCCCTCCTCGCCCAGGCGGTTGGCCAGCGGCACCCGCATATTGTCGAAGACGATCTGGCAGGTATCGGAGGCGTGCTGGCCGAGTTTGTCCTCGACCCGCGCCACCTGGTAGCCCGGCGCATCGGTGGGCACGATAAAGGCGCTGATGCCGCGCTTGCCGGCCTCAGGGTCGGTGACGGCGAACACGATCACCACCCCGGCATTCTGCCCGGAGGTGATGAACTGCTTGCTGCCATTGAGCACGTAGTGGTCGCCGTCCAGCCGCGCGCGGGTTTTCAGGCTGCTGGCATCGGAGCCGGCCTGGGGCTCGGTCAGGGCGAAAGCGCCGAGCATCGCACCCGTGGCCAGCGGTGTGAGGAACTGCTGTTTCTGCGCCTCGCTGCCGAACTTGAGAATCGGCACGCAGCCCACCGAGTTGTGCACGCTCATGATGGTCGAGCAAGCACCGTCACCGGCGGCGATTTCTTCCAGGGCCATGGCATAGGCCACATAACCGGTATCGCTGCCGCCATACTGCTCCGGCACCAGCATGCCGAACAGGCCCAGTTCGGCCATCTCTTCAATGGCCTCCTTCGGGAAGCGATGTGCTTTGTCCCACTGCTCGGCGAAAGGTTTCAGGCGTTCCTGGGCAAACCCGCGCACGGCGTCGGCGATCTGTTGTTGCTCGTCAGTTACCAGCATGGTTCACCTCAGTACAGGCATTCGACGGCCATGGCCGTGGCCTCGCCACCGCCAATGCAGATGGCCGCCACGCCACGGCGCAGGTTGTTCTGGCGCAAGGCCGACAGCAGGGTTACCAGAATGCGCGCGCCCGAGGCGCCAATCGGGTGGCCCAGGGCGCAGGCGCCACCATGGATATTGACCTTGTCGTGGGGCAGGTCGAGCTGCTTCATGGCCGCCAGAGTGACCACGGCGAACGCTTCGTTGATCTCGAACAGGTCGACTTCGGTCAGGCTCCAGCCGGTACGCTTCATCAGCTTGTCGATGGCGCCGATGGGCGCCGTCGGGAACAGTGCCGGGGTGTCGGCGAATGCGGCATGCCCATGGATCACCGCCAGCGGCTTGAGGCCGCGCTTGTCGGCTTCGCTGCGGCGCATCAGCACCAGGGCCGCAGCGCCATCGGAGATCGAGCTGGAATTGGCCGCCGTCACCGTGCCACCTTCGCGGAACGCAGGTTTGAGCTGCGGGATCTTGTCCAGGCGCGCCTTGGGTGGCTGCTCGTCGTCCTTGATCTGGCGTTTCTCCTTACCCTCGATGACTTCCACAGGGGCGATCTCGGCAGCGAAGCGGCCGCTGCTGATTGCCTCCTGCGCACGGGTCAGCGAAGCGATGGCGAAGTTGTCCTGGGCCTCACGGCTGAAGCCGCCGTTCTGCGCGCAGTCCTCGGCAAAGGTGCCCATCAGCCGGCCCTTGTCGTAGGCGTCTTCCAGGCCGTCCATGAACATGTGGTCGATGATCTTGCCATGGCCCATGCGGTAGCCACCGCGGGCCTTGTCCAGCAGGTACGGGGCGTTGCTCATGCTCTCCATGCCGCCAGCAACGATCACATCCGCGCTGCCGGCCAGCAACTGGTCATGGGCCAGGATCGCCGCCTGCATGCCCGAGCCACACATCTTGTTCAGCGTGGTGCAAGTGGTGTGCTTGCCCAGCCCGGCGCCGAGGGCCGCCTGGCGTGCCGGTGCCTGGCCTTGCCCGGCTGGCAGCACGCAGCCGAACAGCACTTCATCGACGCTTGCCGCATCGAGGCCGGCGCGCTCCACGGCAGCACGGATCGCCGCGCTGCCCAGCTGCGGTGCATTAAGGCTCTTGAGGTCGCCCTGCAGGCCGCCCATAGGCGTGCGCACGGCGCTGACGATAACGATCGGGTCATTGGCGAGGGTCATGTTCTGTGCTCCTTACTTGGCAGCCATGCGCAGCGCACCGTCGAGGCGGATCACCTCGCCGTTGAGCATGCTGTTCTCGATGATGTGGCGGGCCAATGCTGCGTATTCCTGCGGGCGGCCCAGGCGCGGCGGGAACGGCACCCCGGCGGACAGCGAAGCACGCACCTCATCGGTCATGCCGGCCATCATCGGGGTTTCGAAGATACCCGGGGCGATGGTCATCACGCGGATGCCGAAGCGCGCCAACTCGCGCGCGGCAGGCAGGGTCAGGCTGGCGATGGCACCCTTGGAGGCTGCATAGGCCGCCTGGCCGATCTGCCCGTCGTAGGCGGCAATCGAGGCGGTGTTGATGATCACGCCGCGCTCGCCGCCCTCGCCTGCCGGCCCTTCGGCCATGGCCGCAGCAGCCAGGCGCAGCAGGTTGAAACTGCCGATCAGGTTGACGTTGATCACCTTGGCGAAGCTGCCCAGCCCATGCGGGCCGTTTTTGCCCAGCACCTTCTCGGCGCCGACGATACCGGCGCAGTTGACCAGCCCGTGCAGGCTGCCAAAGGCGCTGACGGCGGCATCGACCGCTGCCTGGGCAGCCTGCTCGTCGCTGATGTCGGCCACCGCAAAGCGGGCATTGCCGCCCAACTCAGCGGCCTTGGCTTCGACGGCGGCGGCGTTCAGGTCCACCAGCATGACCTTGGCCCCGGCCTCGATGAGCATCTGCGCAGTGGCGGCGCCCAGGCCCGAAGCCGCGCCGCTGACAATGAAATTGCTGTTCTGGATGTGCATGTCGGTATTCCTTCAGGCGCCCGCAGCGATCGGCTGCGCAGCTTGTTGTTTGGCGATTTCCTGGTTGCGCAGGATGAACCGCTGCAGCTTGCCGCTCGGGGTCTTGGGCAGCTCGCTGACGAATTCGATTTCACGCGGGTAGGCGTGGGCATAGAGGCGCTGGCGCACATGCTGGCGCAGGGTTTCTTCAAGCTCGGGGCTGCCCGCGTACCCCTTGGCCAGCACCACGAACGCCTTGATCAGCTCGGTACGCTGCGGGTCGGGCTTGCCGATCACCGCCGCCTCAATCACCGCCGGGTGCTCAATCAACGCGCTTTCCACATCGAACGGGCCGACCCGGTAGCCGGATGTGGTGATCACATCGTCACTGCGCCCGACGAAGCTGATGCTGCCGTCCGGGTTCAGCTCGACGGTATCGCCAGAGAGGTAGTACTTGCCGACGAATGCCTTGGTCGGCAGGCCGTGGTAGCCGCCGAACCAACACAGCGGCGACTGCTCGCGGTCCACCGCAAGAATGCCCGGCTGGCCGGCGGGCAGCTCAAAGCCCTGCTCGTCCACCACCACGATGCGGTGGCCGGGGATGGCGAACCCTGCCGACCCCGGGCGAACCGGGTGGCGTAAACCATGATGGTTGCACAGCACCATGCCCAGCTCGGTCTGCCCGTAGTGGTCATGGATGGTCACCCCGAGCTCGCCTGCGAACCAGCGGATAACCTCGGGGTTGAGCGGCTCGCCTGCGCTGCTGACCACCCGCAGGCGGCCCTTGATCGGCGCGGCGAACGCGTCACCTGCAGCAATCAGCAGGCGGTAGGCGGTCGGTGACCCCGCCAGGTTGGTGATGCCCAGCTTGTCGATGATCCGCGCGCAGCTTTCAACGCTGAACGGCCCGTCGTAAAAGGTGGTGGCGTGGCCCAGGGACAGCGGCCCGGTAACCGCGTAGTACAGGCCATAGGCCCAGCCCGGGTCGGCCAGGTTCCAGAAGTTGTCATCCGGGCGCAGGTCGATGGCATCGCGCATGTAGCCCTGGAACGCGACAATCGCCCGCAGCGGTACTTCCAGCGGCTTGGCCGGGCCCGTGGTGCCGGAGGTGAACATCAGCAAAAACGGGTCGTCACCTGTGCGCATCACCGGTTCGCAATCATCGGCAGCGGCATCGAGCAATGCCTGGAAGTCCAACTCGCCCGGGACAGCGCCCACGGTGATAAGCGTCGGACACTGCGGCACGTCAGCGAGTTTTGCCCGGTTGCCGCGGTCGGTCACCACCACGCGGGCGCTGGACTGCGCCAGCCGGTGCTCGATGGCTTTCGGGCCAAACGCAGTGAACAGCGGTTGATAGACGGCGCCCAGGCGCCAGGTGGCGAGGATCGTCACCAACAGCTCGGGGGTGCGTGGCAGCAGGCCAGCAACCCGGTCACCGGCGCCCACACCCTGGGCCCTGAGCACGTTGGCAAAGCGTGCGGCCAGGGCTTGCAATTGGTCGAAGCTGTAGCGCCCGCCGTTGCTGCCCTGGCCTTCATGAATCAGCGCCAGCTTGCCGCTGCCGGCATGCCGGTCACAGCATTCGACACAGGCATTGAGCGCCTGCAGGCTGCCGTGCAGGGCAGCAGCAGCGGCCTCGGTGTAATTGAACGAACGGGCCGCCTCGGCGTAATCGCGCATCGTCAGACTCCTGGCTTTTTATTGTTGGAGTGCACCATCGGTCTGGCGATATTCGCGCCGCAGCCCAGGGCGGGCAATGGCCAAAGCTGTCAATCTGGATGACCGGTTTTGCCCGGTCAGCCTTGCTCTTCGGCCAACACCTCCAGGGTCAGGCGTACAGTGAGTGAGTTGACGGCTGCCTGGCGCTCGACCTTTATCGCTTCCCATTGCTGCTGGTATTGCCCGCTGGTCATCGTCGCCTCCTGCTCGTCCAGTGCGGTGCCACGCTGATCGAACGGCAACTCCAATTCGTCGAACAGCGCCAAATGCCGCTCATGCATATAGCGTTGCCAGAACACCCTGGCGCTCAGGTCTTCGGCCAGAGCTTCATCGGTTTGCGCCGCGAGTACCACCCTGCTGGCTTCCTGCAGCTGCTCCTCGCTGACCCTGGCCACGCGACCAAAACGCATGCTACGCGGCTGGAAAGGCAGTTGCAGCTGATCAGCCAGGTTCACACGGTAGAACAGGCTCACTTCGATTTCGTCGACACTCCCCCCTTCAATGCCGCGGGCGCGGATATCCTCACGGGCGAACTGCTCCAGCCGATCCAGACGGAACAGCCCGCGCCCCAGGCTCAGCAGTTGGGTACGGCGTTCACCCAGCGCCCCATCACTGTCGGCGACGGCAACCCGGACTTGCACCTGCAGTGCCGCGAAGCGGTCGATGACGCTGTCTTCACAGGTCAACGGCTGGTTGACCTCGGTGAAGACCTGCTCGCGCAGCTCGCTGTCGCTTTCCAAGGTTTGCAGCAGCGCCCACACGTGATCCGCCATATACGCCTGGCCTAAACGAAAATCTGCGGTACGCGGCAACTCGCTCAATATATCGAATACAGCGCTGCTGTGCGGCAACGCACTCAGCGTATCCCAGCGCTCAGCCAGAACATCCCGCTGCGTTTCCGGCATCCTTTCCAGCCACACGCGCCTGGCCTCGGTGTAATCGCCCCCCACGGCGAGCTCGCCCACACCCTCATGTTGCATGGGGTGGACCTCGATCATGCGCAGATTCATCAGGTCCCGCGCCCGCATCCGGTTACGCTCCACCAGCAACGTTAGCCGGAAATCGAGTGGCATCTGCAGGATTTCTGCCGGCACTCTGGCAAGCTGATTGTCGCGCAGGTCGGCACGCTCCAGATAACCCAGCAGCTCAAGCCCTGTAGGCCATTCGCTCAGGCGGCAATTACTCACGTTCAGCCGCGCCAATCGGGACAAGTGGTTGAAGCGCATCTGCAACCGGCCCAGCGGGTTGTAGCTCAGGTCGAGTTCGACGAGCTCCGGCAGGGCGGCCAGTCTGGCAAAACCTGCGGCAGTCATACGGATCTGATTGTGGCCAAGGCGCACCACGCGCAGGTCGGTAAGGTAGCCAACACCTTCAGGCACCTGGGTCAGGCGGTTGCTGCGCAGGTTCAACCGCCGCAGTCTGGAGAAAGCCCGCAAAAAGTCCACCGGCACCTGATCCAGGCGCATATTGGCCAGCGTCAGCACCGTGACATGCTCGAAATCAGTGGTAGGGGGCACAACGGGCAGGCGTTCCACCGGCAGACCGCTCAGGTCCAGACGCATACCTTCGACGTTCCCCTCCCCGTCATGGACCGGCTCGCCCTGCAGGCGCCAGGCGCGGCGAAGGCGCAAGGCGAGCTGCTCGCGGGTGCTGCGGGCCACGGGCTGGCTTTGCTGCTCCACCCAGCGGTTGAGGCTGATGCGTAGTTGAGCGTAGTTTTCTTCCTGCTCCAGCAGGATATCGAAGGCCGTCCCTGGCCGCCTCATCAACTGGTTCAGGTAGTCCTCGACTTGCGCATCGGAGAAACCGGTGTAAAGGCTGCGAATGCGTACCCTCAACGTCGCACGGGCATTGCCGGAGCCCTGTCCTCGGCCACTGAGCAGGTAGCCCACGCGCCCATCGGGCAGGCGCTGCCCAGGATTGAACCACGGTTGCTGCGCACGCCAGCCCAGAATCTGCAGCAACCGTGCACGGCTGACCGGCAATTGCTCGAGCACCCTCAGACGAAGCTGGTCGGCTGCCCCCACGGAGCTGATGCTCATACTGCCCAACTGCTGCGCAGACAGCAGCGCAACGATCGCCTCGAACAGCCCGGCTGGCTCTGCTACGGGCACATCGCGCTCGTAGCCCTGGTTATCGTAAAGCCGATAGCGTCCGCCCTTGAGCATCAGCACCGTCATCGTACGGGTGTCTCCCTGGGGATTGATGCTGCTGATCCGTCGCCCGGTGTCGGACCCTTGGCGCAGCTCGAAGTTGGCAGCGCTGGGCCAGTTCGGCACACGCCTGAGCAGCGACAAGACCAGCTCGCCGGTTTCATCGCTGCTCGAGCTGCGCAGATACAAACCTTCCAACGCACGGTTGAGCCTGGCCATCTGCAGCAGCGAGCTGGCCTTCTGCGCCACCGTCAGCGGCACGCGCGCCTCGGTCCGAGCCACGGCCAGCTGAACATCATCGGCCCCCTCGACCAAGCTCAGCACGTAATCATCCGGCAAGCCGGGAAAATCGCGCTTGAGCAACGTAAACAACGGCTCGTTTGACCCAGGGACCGCCGTCAGGTGATCGAGCAGCGCGCCTCTGAGGCTCGCTGCATCTTCGATCAACGCCTGATGCAGTTTCTGGCCGCGCAGGCCCTGAATGCCGGGTCTCGCCAGGCACCAGTCGAGGATCTGCCGGTCGCCGCTGACTGCCGTGGTGCGCTCGAGATCGTCACTGATCGTGGCCGTGTCTTGCAGCTCGGCAAAAAACGCATTGATGCGCCGGTCAGCCTCGAAACGCCGCAGGGTGTAGCGCAAGTTGACGGGCACCGGTCGTTGCTCGACCAGCAGCCCGCGCAACTCATCCTGGTCCACACCCGCCACCCGCATGATATGTTCAGCCCGCGCGCTTTCCAGCGCGGGCTGGTGAGGCCACAAAGTGTCGAGCAGGCGCACGCTGTCATCCCACTCCAGTGGCCGCTCGCCATGCAGCCACCAGCCACGCTCGCCATTGCTGTGCACCACCGGCCCGAACGCATCGTCACCTCGCGGGTGGCGCAAACGCCACGGCCCTACCGGGTCGGGCCGATGAACCTCGTAGTAATGCTGGCCCACCTTCATCCAGCGCCGAGGCCCCGCCCCATACAGGCCGTCGGCTTGCAGGGTGGCGTCGTCGGGCTCACTGACATAAGGGCGCAAATCGGACGACCACAGGCGCTGACCTTGCGCATCGAGCTGAACCGGCTCAAGTCCGTCGACGAAGGCACTGCGCTCGAACCCTTTGGCGACAAGGCTGGCGCCCGCCCCCACCGCCGCAACCACCGCCAGGCTTTCGGCCACCCCGAGCATGTGCTCCAGCGCCTCGTGCTGGTGCCCGTGATGCCAGTCCACCGCGCCCTCGCAGACCTGCGACAGTATCTGCACGACGAACTGCCCCAGCAGCACTTCACCGACCCCCGGAATGAACAGCCCTGCCAGGTTGACCAGGCTCATTCCGGCACTCTCCCAGGCATCCAGGCGCGCGCGCGCAGCCTTGCTATCGGCATCGGCAGTTGGTACCAACAGCAACCGGGCATCCTCCTTGGCCTGGTTGACCTGCAGCGCCACCAACTTCGCAAAGACATCGTCGGAATGCGTCTTGCCGTCGAGTGCCAGGTCCGGGGAAGGGTCCTTGAGCCGTGTCCGCAGCTTTTGCACGAACGCCGGACGCTCACCCAAGGCGATCAGCTGGCTCACATAGGCAAGATAGTCAGGTTGCCTCAGCAGTGCGGTGAATTGTTCGGTCATCAGCGCCCACGAGGCGTATTTGCGCAGAGCCTGTTTGGGGTCGCTGGCAAGGTACAAGATAACCCCGGCATCTTCCCCCTCAGGGCCGCGCATCTGCATGACCATAGCATCGGCAACCGGGCGGCCGAGCATCCTCAATGACCCGGGATAGGCGAACAACGCCTGTGTTGGTGTTTCGTGGCCATCCGCCACTGCCTTCAGGGCAACCTGCTCGCGCGCATCGATCTGCCCCTTCAGCAATGCCACCTCGGTCGCCAACCTCAGGCCTGCACGTTTGTTTTCGCTCAACAACGTCAGCGTCGAAGGGTTGAAGGTGCGTTCCAGCAGGGTTTGATAGCGAGCACCGACATTTGCTGCCCGGCAGGCCCTGACCAGCGCTGAGGTGTCCTTGTAGACCAGTTCGAGGGTGCCCGGCACTACCAGCCCCGAACCGTCATAGAACGAAGCACCGTCGTGGAAGTTCTGCATCAGTGTCAGCAGCCCGGGCTTGCGGGTGTAGCGCGGTACCACGTAAGGCCAGCCGCTGCCCATGTAGCGACCGAACTCCGGGGTGATTTCCAACCACTGCAGGTCGCTCAGTGTCTGGCCGTCAGGCAAGTGGGCGGCCAGCAGCGCATCGATCTGCTGCTCGGCGAAGCGTTGCAGCGGCAGCAGCTCGAGGGTGGCGGCCCGTAGCTTCTGCTCACTGTCGCGGTGCTTGCTGAAGCTGTCACGCAGGGTGTTGATCTGGGCCGGGGTCGCCCGCAGCAGCCACTGCGGCAGGCGGGCGCCGATGAAGGCGTCGGTGGCGTGGTCGATCTTTTCGGTGACGGACGAAGGTACGGCGGTGGCAGGCATGGCAATGACCTCTGCAGATTGAGGCCGCAGAGTTTCCGGCGCGGCCAGCCACCAAAGCAGAGGGAAGCATTAGCGAGGCTGGCGCATCACCAGATTGCGGTAGTGCCCAGGGTTGCAACCGAACCACTTGCGAAACGCCTTGTAGAACGAGCTGCTGTCGGCAAACCCCAAGCGCTGAGCGATGTCCGCAAGGCTCGGCTCGGCATTGGCCAGCCAGGCGATCGCCAGCTCCCGGCGCACGCTGTCCTTGAGCCCCTGGTAGGTCTGGCCCTCCTCGGCCAGGCGGCGGCGCAGGGTCGACGGCGACAGGCACAACTGGCGGGCCAACTGGTCGGCGTCAGGCCAAAGGCCGGGGTCGAGTGCCAGCAGGTCGTTGCGCACGCGCCGGCCCAGGCTTGCCGGGTCGCGGTACTTGACCAGAATGTTGCCCGGGGCCTCGGCCAGAAACCGCTGCAGTTCCTCGGGCGTGCGCTTGAGCGGCTGGTCCAGGCAACCGGCGGCGATGATCATGCGTGTGCGTGGCCGCTCGAACTGCAGGTTTTCCGAGAACATCACCCGGTAGTCGTCGCAAAACGGCGGCTCGGCGCAGCGCAGGTCGATGGCCAAAATCGGGATGCGCCGCCCGGCCAGCCAGCAGGCCACACCGTGCACGATCATCCAGAAGGTGAAATAGGTGAACGCCCGGCGCGGCTCGTCGCGCGGCTCCATGATGACGATCTCGGCCAGGCCCGGCTGGCGCACCAGGCTGGGCTGCAGGTCTTCGAACATCAGGCAGAAAAAGTCCAGCGCGCAGCGCAGGCCGTCGGCCAGGGTTGGCTGGGCCATGGCGGCACGGCACACAAAGGCCAGGCTGCCGCTGCGCAGGCCGCGCGGGTCCATGGCGAAGAACTCGTCATTGCAGCGCCGCGCCAGCAGGCGCCACAGGCGTGCGTAGGCGTCGGCGCCGACCCGTGCCTCGGGTAGCCGCAACTGCTCGGCATCGATACCGGCCTGGGCCAGCACGGCATCCACCGCGCCACTCGGGCAGCTTTGCAACAGCGCTTCACGCACCAGTTGCATGGAGATGGTGTCTTTTTCGCTCATCAAAGGTTTCCGCTCACTGCAGCAGCACGCGCCCTGTAGCAGCCGGCTTGCCGGCGATGGGGCCAGCGCATCTTAGGCCCCTCAAACACCGGCAGCCAACCCCAGAAACGCCTGGATCAAGCGCAGTTCCCGGCGCCGCTCCAGGCACCCGAGCATATGCTGGTTGACCAGCCCCGCCCCGCTCAACGACCGCGCCACCACCCGCGGGTCATGGGCCACCTCGGTGGACGACACCACGCCAATGCCCAACTGCGCCGCCACCGCCTCGGTAACCGCCTCGCGGCTGCCTAGCTCCAGCAGCACCCGCGGCTGAATGCCTGCCCCGGCGCAGGCCTTGTCGAAGGTGCGCCGGGTGGTCGAGCTGGGTTCGCGCAGCACCATGATCTGTTTGTCCAGCGCGGCCAGCGGCAGGTCATCAGCGGCCTCGGCCCAGGCATGCCCCAGCGGCAGCAAGGCGCACAAGCGCGACTCACAAAGGCTCTGCAAATGCAGCCCCTTGCGCGGCTCGATCTCGGTCAGCACCGCCACATCGGCATGCTCGCCCAGCAGCGCGGCCAGGGTTTCCTGGGCGTTGCCCAGGCGCAGGTTGACGGTGATGCCCGGGTAGCGCTCGCGCAGCAGTGCCAGCATCGGCATCACCCGGTGCGGGCCGTCGGCGGCCACCTCCAGGCGCCCGGTGAGCAACTGGCGGTTGGCTTCAAGCATCGCCTGGGCCTCTTCTGCCAGGCCGAACATGGCCCGGGTGATCGCCGCCAGGCGCGTGCCCTCCTCGGTCAGCTCGACCCGCCGCGCGGTGCGCCGCAGCAAGGTGATCTGGTAGTGCTCCTCCAGCGCCTTCACGTGCCCGGTCACCGCCGGCTGGCTGATGAACAGGCGCTCGGCGGCGCGGGTGAAGCTGCCCTCGCGGGCGACGGCATCGAAGGCTCGCAGCTGGAACAGGTTCATATCTATCGGCCTGACTGATGGCTGGCATATCTACAAACAATTTGATTGATAGGTCGGCCAATTGCAACCTAGCCCCATAGTTTTCCAGCCCAGCCCACCGCCTGTGAGGAAACACGCAATGAGCAACGCCCCGATCCTGCTGACCCCCGGCCCCCTGACCACTTCGCTGCGTACCCGCCAGGCCATGCTTGTGGACTGGGGTTCCTGGGACCGCGACTTCAACCAGCTGACCGCCAGCGTGTGCGAGCAGTTGCTGGCGATCCTCGAAGGCGCCGCCAGCCACCACTGCGTGCCCCTGCAAGGCAGCGGCACCTTCGCCGTCGAGGCCGCCATCGGCACCCTGGTGCCGCGTGACGGCAAGGTACTGGTGCTGATCAACGGCGCCTACGGCCAGCGCCTGGCGAAGATCTGCAAGGTGCTGGGCCGCGCTTACAGCACCTTCGAAACCGCCGAAGACCAACCGACCACCGCCGAGGACGTCGACCGCCTGCTGGCAGCCGACCCAAGCGTTACCCACGTGGCGCTGATCCACTGCGAAACCAGCACCGGCATCCTCAACCCGCTGCCCGAGATCGCCCAGGTGATCCAGCGCCACGGCAAACGCCTGATCATCGACGCCATGAGCTCGTTCGGTGCGTTACCCATCGATGCCCGGCAAATCCCTTTCGAGGCGCTGATCGCCGCCTCCGGCAAGTGCCTTGAAGGCGTGCCGGGCATGGGCTTCGTATTCGCCGAAAAAACCGCGCTGGCCGCAGCCGAAGGCAATGCCCATTCGCTCGCCATGGACCTGCACGACCAGCACCAGTACATGACCAAGACCGGCCAGTGGCGCTTCACCCCGCCCACCCACGTGGTCGCTGCCCTGCACGAAGCGCTGCAGCAATACAACGAGGAAGGCGGCCTGCCGGCCCGTCACCAGCGCTACGCCGACAATTGCAAGACCCTGCTCGACGGCATGGCCAAAATCGGCCTCAAAAGCTTCCTGCCTGCGGATATCCAGGCGCCGATCATCGTTACCTTCCACGCCCCCATTGATGCCCGCTACCAGTTCAAGAACTTCTACGAGCGGGTCAAGGCCAAGGGTTTCATCCTCTACCCCGGCAAGCTGACCCAGGTCGAGACCTTCCGTGTCGGCTGCATCGGCGTGGTCGGCGCGGCCGGCATGCAGGCCGCCGTTGATGCCGTGGCCGAGGTGCTGCGGGAAATGGAAGTGCTGGACATCTGACCCTCTGCCCACCCAATTCAAGGAAATTGCGCACATGAACTACAGCAACCCCACCCAGCTGCAAGCCGCCATCCTCGACTGGGCCGGCACCGTGGTCGACTTCGGCTCGTTCGCCCCCACGCAGATTTTCGTCGAGGCCTTCGCCGAGTTCGACGTGCAGGTGTCCATCGAAGAGGCCCGCGGGCCCATGGGCATGGGCAAGTGGGACCACATTCGCACCTTGTGCGACGTGCCGGAAATCGCCGAGCGCTACCGCAAGGTGTTCGGCCGCGCACCTACCGACGCTGACGTCACCGCCATCTATGAACGCTTCATGCCGCTGCAGATCGAGAAGATCGCCGTGCACTCGGCGCTGATCCCCGGCGCCCTGGACACCCTCACCGGGCTGCGCAAGGGCGGGTTGAAGATCGGCTCGTGCTCGGGCTACCCCAAGGTGGTGATGGACAAGGTGGTGGAGCTGGCTGCGCAAAACGGCTATGTGGCCGACCACGTGGTGGCCACCGACGAAACCCCGAACGGGCGCCCGTGGCCGGCCCAGGCCCTGGCCAACGTGATCGCCCTGGGTATCGATGATGTGGCCGCCTGCGTGAAGGTGGACGACACCGTGCCGGGCATCCTCGAAGGCCGCCGCGCCGGCATGTGGACCGTGGCGCTGGTGTGCTCGGGCAATGCCCTGGGGCTGACCTGGGAAGAATACCGCGCACTGGGCGCCGAGAAGCTCGAGAGCGAGCGCCAGCGCATTCACCAGCTGTTCGCCGGCTCCCGGCCGCACTACCTGATCGACACCATCAACGAGCTGCCCGAGGTGATTGCCGATATCAACCGGCGGCTGGCCAAGGGGGAGATGCCGCAGGCGTTCTGACAGGTCGGCGTCGCCTTCTTCGCGGGTAAACCCGCTCCCACAGGGATATTGATCCGCCTGTGGGAGCGGGTTTACCCGCGAATGGCCATATGCGCACTGTCAGACCGAGCGGTTCAACTTCACCCAGGAGGCAAATTTGTCGATGAACGCCTGCAGGAACGGCCGGGTCTTGTCGTTCAGCTTGCCGCCGTCATCGAACAACGACGCCGCCCCGCCGATATACGCCTCGGGCATCTGCATGCACGGCATGTCGAGGAACACCAACGACTGGCGCACCGCATGGTTGGCGCCAAAACCGCCGATCGCCCCCGGCGACACGCTGACCACCGCCGTCGGCTTGCCGCTCCAGGCGCTCTGCCCGTAGGGCCGCGAGCCCACATCGATGGCGTTTTTCAGGCAGCCCGGTACCGAACGGTTGTACTCCGGGGTGACGAACAGTACCGCGTCGCTGCGGCGGATCTCGTCGCGAAAGCGCTTCCAGCTGTCCGGCGCTCCCTCGGCCTCGACGTCTTCGTTGTACAACGGCAAATCGCCGATCTCGACGATTTTCAGGGCGAGGCTGGACGAGGCCAGCTCGGACAAGGCGCGGGCCACCTTGCGGTTGTAGGAGTCCTTGCGCAAACTGCCGACGACAACCGCTACCGAATAGACCTGGCTCATGGCGTGTAAGTCCTGTGTGGGGAATGGAACCTGAACAGTTATAGATGACCGTTCCTCGGCCCTTAGGTTTTTTTCCTCTCGGCAGAAAACTTCCCAAGCGTTTCGCTGGTCTATGCCTACAGACATTTCCTACACGTTTCAGAGGGTTCCACCCAAAATGGCAGCAGTAATGGTCGGCCAGTTCCACGCCCGCGACGCCGAAGGCCGTATCTACCCCGTGCACGAATTCCAGGAGTCCACCCTCCAGGCCGACGGCAGCACCCAGGGTGCGCCGATCACCACCTACCGCCTGGCCATCGGCGACCGGGTGAACTACCTGGGCGAGGACCGCTTCGAGCTGGCCCAGACCGGCGTCGAGATCATTCGCATTCCCTGATGCAATCCACCGTGTAGGCCTGCCCTTCACGCTGCAGGCCATGCACGTCGGCGACAAAACCCGGAAAGCCCTCATCGAAGGCCCGGGCAAAGGCCAGGTAGTCGAGGATCGAGCGGGTCGCCTCGGTAAAACGCTCCCCCGGCATGATCAACGGAATCCCCGGCGGGTACGGCACCAGCATCACCGCCGCCACCCGGCCCAGCAGCTCCCCGATCGGCACCGCCTCCACCTCCCCGCGCACCATCTGGTCATAGGCCCGCGACGGGCTCATGGCAACTTCCGGCAACTTGGTGAATAGCCGCTTTAGCTGCTTGGCCGTGGCATTGCTGCGGTAGCAGGCGTGCAACTGCTCGCACAGCTCGCGCAGGCCCAGGCCCTTGTAGCGCGCCGGCTGCTCGGCGACCACGCTGGGCAGGCACTCATTTAGCAGCGTATTGGCGTCATAGTGGCGCTTGAACTCCAGCAGCTCGGTGAGCAGCGTGCTCCACTTGCCCTTGGTGATGCCCATCGAGAACAGCACCAGAAAGCTGTACAGCCCGGTCTTCTCCACCACCAGCCCACGCTCCCACAGGAACTTGCCCACCACCGCCGCCGGAATGCCGTGTTCGTCCAGCACGCCGCCAGCACTCAGCCCCGGCATCACCAGGGTGACCTTCAGCGGGTCGAGCAGCACGTAGTCATCGGCCAGCTCGCCAAAGCCATGCCACTCGGCGCCCGGCTGCAACAGCCAGTCCCGCGCCGCCAGGCGGTGGATGCCTTCGGCTTGGGGCGGCTGCCAGATGCTGAACCACCAGTCGTCGGCGGCGATGTGCTGGCGCAGGTTGGCCAGTGCCCGGCGAAAGCTCAGGGCCTCATCGAACATCTCCTGCAGCAGCGAACGCCCGGCCGGGCCCTCCATCATGCTCGAGGCCACGTCCAGCGAGGCCAGGATGCTGTACTGCGGCGAGGTGGAGATATGCATCATGAAGGCTTCGTTGAAACGGTCGCGGTCCAGCTGGCGGGTGGCGCCGTCCTGCACATGGATCATCGACGCCTGGCTGAACGCCGCCAGCAGCTTGTGGGTGGAATGGGTGCTGAACAGCAGCGGGCCGTCATCGGCCCGCGCGGTGCCCATGGCGTAGCGCCCGGCAAAGAAGTCGTGGAAGGCCGCATAGGCGAACCAGGCCTCGTCAAAATGCAGCACCTCGACGCTGGCGCCGAGCAGTTGCTTGATCATCCCGGCGTGGTAGCACAGGCCGTCGTAGGTGGAGTTGGTGACCACCGCCAGGCGAATCCTGGCCGGGCGGCCCTGGGCCAGCGGGTGCGCGGCGATTTTTGCGCGGATCGACTCGGGGCTGAACTCACTGAGCGGGATCGGCCCGATGATGCCCAGCTCGTTGCGCTCCGGGCACAGGTAAATGGGGATGGCACCGGTCATGATGATCGCGTGCACCACCGACTTGTGGCAGTTGCGGTCCACCAGCACCAGGTCGTCGCGCCCGACCATGGCGTGCCAGACGATCTTGTTGGCGGTGGAGGTGCCGTTGATGACGAAGAAGGTGTGGTCGGCGCCGAAGTTACGCGCCGCCCGCGCCTCGGCTTCGGCCAGGGGGCCTGTGTGGTCGAGC
Source organism: Pseudomonas xanthosomatis (assembly GCF_019139835.1). Classification (NCBI taxonomy): domain Bacteria; kingdom Pseudomonadati; phylum Pseudomonadota; class Gammaproteobacteria; order Pseudomonadales; family Pseudomonadaceae; genus Pseudomonas; species Pseudomonas xanthosomatis. The sequence goes on from NZ_CP077075.1 coordinate 4,639,993, forward strand.
AGCGAGCCGAGCTCAGGCACTGACACCGACAAGTCCGAGCGCAGGGTGTTTTCGCCAAAAAACTGGTGAAACGCCTGCCCTACCGGACTTTTGCGGTAAGCCACGCCGCCACCGTGGCCGGGGGTGTGCCAAGAATAGTTGGATTGCGCGGTGTGCTGCACCAATGCCTTGAAGAACGGCGGCAGCAGGCCGTCCAGATAGTTGTGCGCCGCCCGCGCCACCTGCCGCGCCAGAAACGGCACGGTGTCTTCGAACAGGTAGAGGATGCCGCGCAGTTGGTTGAGCTCGCCCATGGCCTCGGCCGGGGCGTTTTCCAGGGTTACCTGCTCGCCAAGGGCGAAGATTGGCAGGTTGGGCGCCCGCAGACGGGCCAGGCCGATCAGCTCGGCCATGTTCTGCAGCAGGTGGTGGTTGTCGCCGACGCCTTCGGCGGCAATCAGCATGCAGGCCAGGCCATGGTGGGTGGCCGCGACCAGCCGCGCCTCGGCATGGTCGGCGGCGGCAAGGATGGCAAAGCCGTCCTGGGCCAGCTCGGCGGCGATGCCACGCACCCGCTCGCCGGCCACGCTGTCGGCCTTGATCGCCCGGTGGACGATGAGGATGGGGAACTTGAGGTCCTTGTACATCGGGCGGCTACCTCCACAGGGGCGATACCCACAGTGTAGGAGCCGGCTTGCCGACGATGGGGCCTGGCCTGCCGACCACAAAGCACCCCGTCAACCAAGCCCCCTGTGGGAGCGGGTTTACCCGCGAAGAGGCCGGGCCTGCTTAAGCCTCAGCCCGCCGCCGGCTCAGTCAACACCTGCCACATCGACGGCCCGCCGGCCGACTTGGCTACCGCCGCCAAACGCTCGGCATGGGCTTCGAGCTCCTGCTCGCTGGCCAGGATCACCCGCCCCGGTGCACGCCCGGTGATACGGCGGATCTCACTCCCAGCACTGCCCTGCCCCTCCTCGCTACCGGCCCCCTCGCCGGCCAGCGACAGGCTGGTCTGCCCACCGGTCATCGCCAGGTAGACGTCAGCCAGCAGTTCCGAGTCGAGCAGTGCGCCGTGCAGCTCACGGCCGGAGTTGTCGATGCCGTAGCGTTTGCACAGCGCATCGAGGCTGTTGCGCTGCCCCGGGTGGCGCGAGCGCGCCATCATCAGGGTGTCGAGGATCGGGCAGTGCTGGGAGATATCGGCGCGGTCCTGCTGGCCGATCAAGGCGAATTCGTTGTTGATGAAGCCAACGTCGAACGCCGCGTTGTGGATGACCAGAGTCGAGCCCTGAATGAACTCGAAGAACTCCTCGGCCACCTCGCCAAAGCGCGGTTTGCCCACCAGGAAGGCGTCGGTGATGCCGTGAACGCCGATGGCGCCCTCGTCGCTCTCGCGGTCAGGCTGCAGGTAGACGTGGAAATGCCGCCCGGTCAGCCGCCGGCCAATGACCTCGACGCAACCGATCTCGATGATGCGGTGGCCTTCGGTCACCGGCATACCGGTGGTTTCGGTATCGAGGATGACAAAGCGTTTGTCTTGCTGCTGCTCCACGCGGGGACTCCAACTGGCCGTGCCTGAATTCGGGGCGGGAGTATAACCCAACCACAGCTTGCGATTGGGGCCGCTTTGCGGCCCTTCGCGGGTTTAGCCGCGAAGGGCTGCGCAGCAGCCCCAACCCACGCGCCTCAACCCTACTTGCGCAGCTCGTCCACCCCACGGTTGGCCAACTGGTCGGCGCGCTCGTTGCCGGGGTGGCCGATATGGCCGCGCACCCACTTCCAGGTCACCTTGTGCCGGTTGACCTGCTCATCCAGCGCCATCCACAGGTCGGCGTTTTTCACCGGTTCCTTGGCGGCGGTCTTCCAGCCGCGCTTCTTCCAGTTTGGCATCCACTCATTGATGCCCTTCATCACGTACTGGGAGTCGGTGGTCAGCACCACCTCGCACTCACGCTTGAGGGCCTTGAGCCCCTCGATGGCGGCCATCAGTTCCATGCGGTTGTTGGTGGTTTCACGCTCGCCGCCCCACAACTCCTTCTCGACGCCCTTGAAAACCATCAGCACACCCCAGCCGCCCGGGCCTGGGTTGCCCTTGCAGGCACCATCGGTGTAGATCTCGACGCTCTCGCTCATGTACCACTCGTGTTCAGTGCTTGTCAGTATCAGGGCTGGCGGCGCTGCGGTTGACCTTGGCCAGCGGCAGCGGCAGCAGCTTGCCCATCGGTTCGCGGCGCGCCGGGCGCAACGGGCGCAGGCCAACCACCATCTTGCGCGCCACCAGCAGGTAAACGCCGCCACCGGCGCTCTGCCAGCCCCCGGCAACCCGCTCCCAACCCGCCAGGCGCTGCTGCCAGGCCGGTGAGGCGAGCGGCGGACGATAGCACCCGAACCTGCGTTTCTCCAGCGCGAAGCCCAGCAGGTTGAGCCAGTCCCCCACCCGCGAGGCCGAGATACACCGCGCCTTGCGCAAGGCGCCGCGGCTGAACAGGTGGCGCACGCCCCAACTGCTCCAGGGGTTGATGCCGACGATCAGCAGGTGCCCGCCCGGGCGCACCGCACTGGCCGCCTCACGCAGCAGGCCGTGGGGCGACAGGCTGAAGTCCAGGCCATGCTGCAGCACCACCACGTCGGCGGCATGCTCCGACAACGGCCAGGCCTGTTCTTCGCAGACGATTTCCACCCCCGGCAACGGCGCGCCCAGGCGCACGTTGCGCTGCACCTGGGGGGCGTTGGGCGGTGCTTCGGCGCCAGGGCCGTAGTGCACCAGGTAGCCGCCGAAAAAGCGCCCGAGCTCTTCGCTCAGCAGCTTTTCTTCCTCTTTAAGCATCAACTGGCCCAGCGGCCCGTCGAACCAGTCGCGGGCCAGGCGGATCAGCTCGACCCACTCGGGGTCGGCCTGGGCGGAGGCTTGGTCGGTCATTGCGTTATCCCTCGGAAGGTTCTCGGGCCGCGCCATCGCGGCTAAGATGCCCCCATGTCCAGGCTTGGCGAAATCGCACCATGATACAGATCGTTGCCCTACCCGCTTTCTCCGACAACTACATCTGGTTGTTACAGGATACTGCCAATCGCCGCTGTGCGGTGGTCGACCCGGGCGATGCCGCCCCGGTGCTCAAATGGCTCGGCGAAAACCCCGGCTGGGTGCTCGAGGATATCCTTGTCACCCACCACCACCACGACCATGTCGGCGGAGTCGAGGCCGTCAAGCAGGCCACCGGTGCCCGCGTCTGCGGCCCGGCCCACGAACGTATCCCGGGCCGTGACCTGGCGCTGGACGACAACGCCCGCGTGCAGGTGCTGGGCATTGAATTCGAGGTGCTGGCCATGCCCGGCCACACCCTCGGCCACATCGCCTACTACACCGGGCAAACGCCCACGCCCCTGCTGTTCTGTGGCGACACCCTGTTCGCCGCCGGCTGCGGGCGCCTGTTCGAAGGCACCCCGGAACAGATGCACCAATCGCTGCAGCGCCTGGCCGCCCTGCCCGAGGCCACCGAGGTGTACTGCGCCCACGAATACACCCTGAGCAACCTGCGTTTTGCCTGCGCCGTGGAACCGCAAAACCCGCACGTTCGCCAACGCTTCGAGGACGTTACCCGTCTGCGCGCCGACAATCGCATCAGCCTGCCCTCGACCATCGGTCTGGAGCGCCTGACCAACCCGTTTCTTCGCACAGCTGAAACATTCGTTAAACAAAAAGCAGACGAATGGAAGGGGCATTCCAACCCAAGCCAAGCCACTGTTTTTGCTGCCTTGAGGTCTTGGAAGGACGTGTTCTGATAACCTCAAGATATATCGCGACATAGTCCTAAAGGTTGACCCGGCCGGGGGCGGTTCCTAGAATCGCCGAACTTTTTTGCCCGGATAACACCCCCAGCCGATGTCTTCCAGTAGCCGCAGAACCTCTCATTCGGTCGCCCTGACGCGACTGGCACAGATCAGTGCACTGGCGCTGGCCGCCACACTGGTGGGCTGCCAGAGCACCCGTCAGCTCGACGAATCCGACAGCGTTCGCGCACACAACTACCAGGCGCGGATCAAGCACAAACCCGCACCGCTGGTGGTCAAGGCAAAGCCCCAGGCCCAGGCCCCGCAAGATGTGTGGGAGCGCATGCGCCAGGGCTTCGCCCTGCAGGACGGCATCGACGTCAACCCGCGCATCGAACAGCAACGCCTGTGGTTCGCCAGCAACCCGTCGTTCGTCGAAACCGCCGGCGAGCGCGGCAGCCTCTACCTGCACTACATCGTCGAACGCCTCGAAGAACGCGACATGCCGCTGGAGCTGGCGCTGCTGCCGGCCATCGAAAGCGCCTACAACCCGATGGCCTACTCACGGGCCAGTGCCGCCGGCATGTGGCAGTTCATGCCGGCCACCGGGCGCCACTTCAACCTGCGCCAAACCAGCTTCTACGATGGCCGCCGCGACGTCACCGCCTCGACCAACGCCGCGCTGGACTACCTGAACCGCCTGCACGACATGTTCAACGGCGACTGGCTGCTGGCCCTGGCGGCCTACAACGCCGGCGAAGGCACGGTCAGCCGCGCCATCGAACGCAACGAAAAACTCGGCCTGCCCACCGACTACTGGAACCTGCCGCTGCCACAGGAAACCCGTGACTACGTGCCCAAGCTGCTGGCCCTGTCGCAGGTGGTCAACACCCCCGAAGCCTACGGCGTGAACCTCAACCCGATCGCCAACGAGCCCTACTTCGAAGCCGTCGCCATCAACGAGCGCCTCGACCTGTCGCGGGTCGCCGCCTTTGCCGACATCGACGAAGACGAACTCATCCAGCTCAACCCGGCGTTCAAGAAGCGCATGACCGTGGACGGCCCCAAGCAACTGCTGGTGCCCACCGCCAAGGCGCAGCTGCTGTCGGACCGCATGTCCAACCTCAAGCCTGAAGAGCTGATCAGCCTGCAACCGAACAAGGCCGTGTTCCAGGCCGCCCTGGCCGAAGCCAAGGCGCCGGCGGCGCGCAGCTACCGGGTCAAGCGTGGCGACAACCTGGGCAGCATCGCCAAGGCCAACCGGGTGTCGGTCAAGCAGCTGCAAAGCTGGAACGGCATGCGCGGCAACAGCCTCAAGGTTGGCCAGGTGCTGGCCCTGCGCGGCGGCAACGCACCCAGCGCGGCAGGCAACCGGGTGGCCGACTCGAAGCAGCGTTCCACCCAGTACAAGGTGCGCAAGGGCGACTCGTACTATCTGGTTGCAAAACGTTTCAACGTCGAGATGAAACACCTCAAGCGCTGGAACCCGCGCAGCGGGCATGCCCTCAAGCCCGGGCAGACGCTGACCGTTTACCTATCGCACTGACCACCTGGTCCGTGGCCAAATCCGCTCCAGAGGGAGCGGGTTTACCGGGATGCCGGACCACCGCGAACACCGGCAACGCCGGTGCCATCCATCGCGCAGGCTGCTTCGCGGGTAAACCCGCTCCCACAGGGGCTGCATCGCCCGATCCATCGTCACTCTGAAGCAGCTCTTTTTCGAGCCTGTACAAGCTGTTACTGTACCCCGACCCAAGCCCAACGCCCCTGGATCGGATGCCGACTTGATACGTCCCCTCCTGCTGTCCCTCAGCCTGGCCTTGAGCTTCCCCGCCGTCGCGATGGTGAGCGAAAGCCACGGATATGCGCAGTTCGGCACGCTCAAGTACCCGGCCAGCTTCACCCACTTCGACTGGGTCAACCCGCAAGCGCCCAAAGGCGGCACCTTGCGGGCCATGGCGTTTGGCACCTTCGACACGCTCAACCCTTACACTTTCAAAGGGTCGAGCCCGGTCACCACGCCCAATTTCCTGCAGTACGGCATCAGCGAGCTGAACGAAACGCTGATGGTCGGCACCGGCATGTACGACCCCTCGGGCGACGAGCCCACCAGCAGCTACGGCCTGATCGCCCGCTCGGTGGAGTACAGCGAGGACCGCAGCTGGGTGGTGTTCAACCTGCGCCCCGAAGCGCGCTTTCACGACGGCACGCCGATCACATCGGCCGACGTCGCGTTCAGCTACCGCACCCTGCTCAAAGACGGCCACCCGCTGTACCGCACCAACCTGCAAGAGGTGCAGCGCGTCGACGTGCTCGGCCCGCTGCGCATTCGCTTCGTGTTCAAGCGCGCCGGCAACCCGCTGCTGATTCTGCGCCTGGGCGAAATGCCGGTGCTGCCCAAGCACTACTGGCAAAAGCGCGACTTCAAGGCCACCACCTTCGAGCCGCCGCTGGGCAGCGGCCCGTATCGCATCAGCGAAGTGGTACCCGGCCGGCGCGTGGTGTTCGAGCGGGTGAAGAACTACTGGGGCAAGGACCTGGCGGTGAACCGCGGCAAGTACAACTTCAACCGCGTCGAGTACGAGTTCTATCGTGACGCCACGGTGGCCTTCGAGGCATTCAAGGCCGGTGAGTTCGACATTTACATCGAGCACCAGGCCAAGAACTGGGCCAACGGCTACAACTTCCCCGCCGTGCGCCGTGGCGAGGTGATCAAGGCGCAAATCCCGCACCAGATCCCCACACAAACCCAGGGCCTGTTCATGAACAGCCGCCGCGCCGCCTTCGCCGACCCGCGGGTACGCCAGGCGCTGGGCCTGATGCTCGACTTCGAGTGGACCAACCGCGCGCTGTTCAATGGCGCCTACCGGCGCGCCACCAGTTATTACCCCAACAGCGAGTTCACCGCCAGCGGCCTGCCCACCGGCAAAGAGTGGCTGCTGCTCAAGCCGTTTCGCGACCAGTTGCCGGCCAAGCTGTTCACCGAGCCCTACCAGGTGAGCCACACCGACGGCAACGGCATCAACCGCGCCACCCTGCGCCAGGCCCTGGCGCTGTTCGCCGAGGCCGGCTGGAAGCTCAACGGCCAGCGCCTGCTCGATGCCAAGGGCCGCCAGTTCCGCCTGGAGCTGCTGCTGGTCAACCCCAACCTTGAACGCATCCTGCAGCCTTATGTCGAAAACCTGGCCAGCATGGGCATCGACGCGCGCCTGCGCACCGTCGACCGCGCCCAGTACAAGCAACGCCTCGACCAGTTCGACTTCGACATGATTCTGATGACCCTAACCCAGACCCTCAGCCCGGGCCTGGAACAATGGCTGTACTTCCACTCAAGCCAGGCCGCAGTCAAGGGCAGCAAGAACTACGCAGGGGTGAAGGACCCGGTGGTCGACCACCTGCTCGACACCCTGCTGGCCGCCCGCACCCGTGACGACCAGGTGGCCGCCGCCCGCGCCCTGGACCGGGTGCTGTCGTGGCAGTACTACATGATCCCCAACTGGTACCTGGACAACCATCGCCTGGCCTACCGCAACCGCTTCGCTTTCGTCACCACGCCGCCCTACACCCTCGGGCTGAACACCTGGTGGATCAAGCCTTCGGAGAAAGCCCAATGATTTCGTCGCTGCGCACCTTTACCGCCAGCCTGCTGCTCAGCTGCCTGGCCCTGCCGGCGCTGGCCGCCCCGCAACACGCCCTGACCCTGTACGACGAAGCCCCCAAGTACCCGGCCAACTTCAAGCACTTCGACTTCGTCAACCCCGACGCCCCTAAGGGCGGCACCTTCCGCCAGTCCAGCTTCGGCGGCTTCGACAGCCTCAACCCGTTCATCAACAAGGGCGTGGCCGCCGACAACCTAGGCATCATCTACGACACCCTGATGCGCCAGAGCCTGGACGAGCCCTTCACCGAGTACGGCCTGGTGGCCGGCAAGATCGAAAAGGCCCCCGACAACAGCTGGGTGCGCTTCTACCTGCGCCCCGAGGCACGTTTTCACGACGGCCACCCGATGCGCGCCGAAGACGTGGTGTTCACCTTCAACACCCTGGTCAAGGACGGCGCGCCGCTGTACCGCCAGTACTACGGCGATGTCGCCGAGGTAATCGCCGAAGACCCGCTTAAGGTGCTGTTCAAGTTCAAGCACAACAACAACCGCGAGCTGCCGCTGATTCTCGGCCAGTTGCCGGTGCTGCCCAAGCACTGGTACCAAGGCCGCGAGTTCACCCGCGGCAACCTTGAAATACCCCTGGGCAGCGGCCCGTACAAGGTCGCCGAAGTGAAGGCCGGCCGCTCGATCCGCTACGAGCGGGTGAAGGATTACTGGGGCAAGGACCTGCCGATCAACCGCGGCTTCTACAACTTTGACGCCATGACCTTCGATGTGTACCGCGACAACAACGTCGCCCTCGAAGCCCTCAAGGCCGGCGCGTTCGACTATGAGCTGGAGGTGAGCGCGAAGAGCTGGGCCACCGCCTACGACATCCCCGCCGTGCGCGACGGGCGCCTGATCAAGGAAGAAATCCCCAACGGCAACCCGGTGGGCATGCAGGGCTTCATCTTCAACCTGCGCAAGCCGGTGTTCCAGGACATCCGCGTGCGCAAGGCGCTGAGCCTGCTGTTCGACTTCGAGTGGACCAACAAGCAACTGTTCAACGGCGCCTACATTCGCACCGACAGCTACTTCGAAAACTCCGAGATGGCCGCCAGCGGCCTGCCCTCGCCCGCCGAGCTGAAAATCCTCGAACCGCTGCGCGGCAAGGTGCCTGACCAGGTATTCAGCCAAGCCTTCGAAAACCCGGTCAGCGATGGCAGCGGCATGATCCGTGAGCAACAACGCCAGGCCTACAAGCTGCTGCAAGAGGCCGGCTGGAAAATCGTCGACGACAAGATGGTCGATGCCACCGGCAAGCCTGTGAACATCGAGTTTCTGCTGGCACAAACCCAGTTCGAGCGCGTGCTGCTGCCATTCAAGCGCAACCTCGCAGACCTCGGCATCGGCTTCGATATCCGCCGGGTGGACGTTTCGCAGTACATCAACCGCCTGCGCTCGCGGGACTTCGACATGATCGTCGGCGGCTACCCGCAGTCCAACTCGCCGGGCAACGAGCAGCGCGAGTTCTGGTCCAGCGCCGCCGCCGACAACCCCGGCAGCCGCAACTTCATCGGCCTGCGCGACCCGGCCATCGACCAACTGGTGGAGCAACTGATCAACGCCGCCTCGCGCCAGAGCCTGATAGACCACTGCCGCGCCTTGGACCGCGTACTGCAGTGGGGCTATTACGTGGTGCCCAACTGGCACATCAAGACCAACCGCGTGGCCTACTGGAACCACATCGGCCACCCGGCCAAGTCGCCCAAGTACGACGTCGGCATCGACACCTGGTGGGTCAAGCCCAACGTCACCCCGGCGGTAAGCGAAGCCCCGCCCGCCAACGAGGCCAACTGACATGCTGGCCTATATCCTGCGGCGCCTGCTGCTGATCATCCCGACCCTGTTCGGCATCCTCGTCATCAACTTCATCATCGTCCAGGCCGCCCCCGGCGGGCCGGTGGAGCAGATGATCGCCAAGCTCGAAGGCTTTGACGGCGCCACCAGCCGCATTGCCGGCGGCGGCGCCGAAGTGTCGGTGGCCGGCTCCAACTATCGCGGCGCGCAGGGGCTGGACCCCGCCCTGATCGCCGAGATCGAGCGCATGTACGGCTTCGACAAGTCGCCGCCCGAGCGGCTGTGGATCATGGTCAAGAACTACGCCCGCTTCGATTTCGGCGACAGCTTCTTTCGCGACGCCAAGGTCATCGACCTGATCGCCGAGAAAATGCCCGTGTCGATTTCGCTGGGGTTGTGGAGCACGCTGATCATGTACCTGGTGTCGATACCCCTGGGCATCGCCAAGGCGGTGCGCCACGGCAGCCACTTCGACGTCTGGACCAGCTCGGCGATCATCGTCGGCTACGCCATCCCCGCGTTTTTGTTCGCCATTTTGCTGATCGTACTGTTTGCCGGCGGCAGCTACTTCGACTGGTTCCCGCTGCGCGGGCTCACCTCCAACAACTTCGACGAGCTGAGTACCACCGGCAAGGTGCTGGACTACTTCTGGCACCTGGTGCTGCCCATCACCGCGCTGGTGATCGGCAACTTCGCCACCATGACCCTGCTGACCAAGAACAGCTTTCTCGACGAGATCAACAAGCAGTACGTGGTCACCGCCAAGGCCAAGGGCCTGAGCCGCAACCGCGTGCTGTACGGCCACGTGTTCCGCAACGCCATGCTGCTGGTGATTGCCGGCTTCCCCTCGGCGTTCATCGGCATCTTCTTCACAGGCTCCCTGTTGATCGAGGTGATCTTCAGCCTCGATGGCCTGGGCCTGATGAGTTTCGAAGCGGCAATCAACCGCGACTACCCGGTGGTATTCGGCACCCTGTTCATCTTCACCCTGCTGGGGCTGGTGGTGAAACTGATCGGCGACCTCACCTACACCCTGGTCGATCCGCGTATCGACTTCGCCAGCCGGGAGCACTGACATGGCCCTCTCCCCCCTCAACCGCCGGCGCTTCGAGCGCTTCAAGGCCAACCGCCGTGGCTGGTGGTCGCTGTGGCTGTTTCTGGTGCTGTTTGTACTGAGCCTGGGCGCCGAACTGATCGCCAACGACAAACCCATCGCCGTGCGTTACGACGGGCAGTGGTACATGCCCGCCTTCAAGCGCTACCCCGAAACCACCTTCGGCGGCGAGTTCCCGCTGGAGGCCAACTACAAGAGCCCGTACATCCGCGAGCTGCTGGCGAAAAAAGACGCCTTCGTGCTGTGGGCGCCGATCCCGTTCAGCTACCAGAGCATCAACTACGACCTCAAGGTGCCCGCCCCTGCGCCGCCCTCGCTGGACAACCTGCTGGGCACCGACGACCAGGGCCGCGACGTGCTGGCCCGGGTGATCTATGGCTTCCGGGTGTCGGTATTGTTTGCCCTGACGCTGACCATCGCCAGCTCCATCATCGGCGTCATCGCCGGCGCCCTGCAGGGCTTTTATGGCGGCTGGGTAGACCTTGCCGGCCAGCGTTTTCTGGAGATCTGGTCCGGCCTGCCGGTGCTGTACCTGTTGATCATCCTCGCAAGCTTCGTGCAGCCCAACTTCTGGTGGTTGCTGGGCATCATGCTGCTGTTCTCGTGGATGAGCCTGGTGGACGTGGTGCGCGCCGAGTTCCTGCGCGGGCGCAACCTCGAGTACGTGCGCGCAGCCCGCGCGCTGGGCATGCGCAACGGCCCGATCATGTTCCGGCACATCCTGCCCAACGCCATGATCTCGACCATGACCTTCATGCCGTTCATTCTCACCGGCGCCATCGGCACCCTCACCGCGCTGGATTTTCTCGGCTTCGGCCTGCCCGCCGGCTCCCCGTCGCTGGGTGAGCTGGTGGCCCAGGGCAAGTCAAACCTGCAAGCCCCTTGGCTTGGCATCAGCGCCTTCGCCGTGCTGGCGGTGATGCTGAGCCTGCTGGTGTTTATCGGCGAGTCCGCCCGCGATGCCTTCGACCCGAGGAAATGACATGAGCCAAGACACCCTGATCGAAGTGCGCGACCTGGCCGTGGAGTTCGTTACCGGCGAGCAGGTCAACCGCGTGGTCGACGGCATCAGCTTCGACATCCGCAAGGGCGAAACCCTGGCCCTGGTGGGCGAGAGCGGCTCGGGCAAGTCGGTCACCGCCCACTCCATCCTGCGCCTGCTGCCCTACCCCCTGGCCCGCCACCCCAGCGGCACCATCCAGTACGGTGGCAAGGACCTGCTGCACCTGGGCGAAAAGCCCATGCAGCGCATCCGCGGCAACCGCATTGCGATGATCTTCCAGGAGCCGATGACCTCGCTGAACCCGTTGCACAGCATCGAGAAGCAGATCAACGAAATCCTTTTGCTGCACAAGGGCCTGACCGGCAAGGCCGCCACCGCCCGCACCCTGGAGCTGCTGGAGCTGGTCGGCATCCCCGAGCCGCACAAACGCCTCAAGGCCCTGCCCCACGAGCTGTCCGGCGGCCAGCGCCAGCGGGTGATGATCGCCATGGCCCTGGCCAACGAACCCGAGCTGCTGATTGCCGACGAGCCCACCACCGCGCTCGATGTGACCGTACAGTTGAAGATTCTCGACCTGCTCAAATCGCTGCAGGCGCGCTTGGGGATGGCCCTGCTGCTGATCAGCCACGACCTCAACCTGGTGCGCCGCATCGCCCACCGCGTTTGCGTGATGCAGTGCGGCAAGATCGTCGAACAGGCCGACTGCGCCACGCTGTTCAGCAAGCCGCAGCACCCCTACACGCAGATGCTGATCAACGCCGAGCCCAGCGGCGCCCCCGCCGCCAACGCCGAAGGCGCGCCGCTGCTGCAAGTGCAGGATTTGAAGGTGTGGTTCCCGATCAAGAAGGGCCTGCTGCGCCGCACCGTGGACCACGTGAAGGCCGTGGACGGCGTTAACTTCAGCCTGCCCCAGGGGCAGACGCTGGGCATCGTGGGTGAGAGTGGCTCGGGCAAGTCCACCCTCGGGCTGGGCATCTTGCGTTTGATCTCAAGCCAGGGCGGCATTCGCTTCCATGGGCAGGCGCTGGAAGGCTTGAACCAGAAGCAGGTGCGGCCGCTGCGGCGGGAAATGCAGGTGGTGTTCCAGGACCCCTTCGGTAGCCTCAGCCCACGCATGTGTGTGGCCGATATCGTTGGCGAAGGCTTGCGGATTCACAGCATCGGCACGCCGGCCGAGCAAGAAGCGGCGATTATTGCGGCGCTGGAAGAAGTAGGGCTGGACCCGCGTACGCGGCATCGGTATCCCCATGAGTTTTCTGGCGGGCAAAGGCAGCGGATTGCGATTGCTCGGGCCTTGGTGTTGAAGCCGGCGTTAATTTTGCTGGATGAGCCCACCTCGGCGCTGGACCGGACGGTGCAGCGGCAGGTGGTGGAGCTTTTGCGCAATTTGCAGGTCAAGTACAACCTGACCTACTTGTTCATAAGCCATGATTTGGCGGTGGTGAAGGCGTTGAGTCACCAGTTGATGGTGATCAAGCATGGGCAGGTGGTTGAGCAGGGAGATGCGCAAGCGATCTTCCGTGAGCCGCAGCATGGGTATACGAAGCAGTTGTTGGAGGCGGCGTTTCTCGAGACAGATCATCACTGAGCCCCACTAGAAACCTGAAGCCGAATCTACTCGAAACTTAGACATCAATAAAAACCCAACTTACACAGCGAGTATAAAATTGGAAAGGATTTCTCTACATCAGATCCCCCCTCCCACTGACTGGCAGGACTTCGAGCGACTTTGCAAAGATTTATGGTCTAAATTACTAGGCGACCTAAACACACAAAGAAACGGACGGTCTGGTCAACCTCAGCACGGAGTTGATGTATATGGCGTTGATCCTAGCAACATGCGATGGGGAGTCCAATGCAAAGGCAAAGACAATTACACAGCCGCACAAAGCATTGTAACCACAGATGAACTAGACAACGAAATCTTAAAAGCAGAAAACTTTACGCCACCTATTCATCATTTTGTACTCGCGACCACCGCCCCAAAAGATTCTAAAATTGAATCTCACGCACGAAAAATTTCCGCACGCCACGCAGAGTCTGGGAAGTTCAGTGTCACCGTTATGGGCTGGTCCGACATAGTTGAGCATATCGAAAAGCACCCTGAAATACTAAAAAAGTACTATTCTTTCTTCGTAAACTCGAGTGCCAGAGAAGATGAATACTTCAAGATCTGGTCAAAGTCTATAGATTTACAAAGCCTTGGATATCACTGCAACTACTTGCCGTTCAGCAATTTTAGCGTGCGCTTTTCCGGCCATTACATTAACACATTACAATCACACCTACTCAGATCAGAAAACCTAAGCATCGATCCATACTGGCAGTCTTTAGATGCAGGTTTTTTACGAGCAACTGAAAACCTTAACACCGTAATAAAAGACCTTATCTCTACTTGCAATCAGTACGAAAACAATATCGACCCTAATGGAATCATAACATACTGGGTAGATGACCAACACCTAGAGTACAGCCAAAGAGGCCTGTACATCGAGTACCGAAAAAATGTTCTCCGCTGCTTATTTTACATGACCATAAAGTCTGCAAACCTAGTCATCAAACGATATAACCACATTACAAAAACACACCAAATACCCTACATCGGCTTTATCAGGGAATATCCGTATAACTTTCCAATACTTGGGACGCCATTCCTATCCCCCGAGGAATTCCCAAACTACACCAACGACGAACTTGAAACCGGACAACTTTATGAAGGACTAATCAAAGTTGACAACTGGATTCGCAGCCAAGTATATGAAAACCCTTAATAAAACCTTCAAACATTGATGCCTTTCGCTTGGTAGCAATTCATATTTTGAAGCAACAGGCTACCAAGTGACGCATCAGAATCCTACGAAAAAATATCCAAGATAACTTTGTCAGCCACCCATTTCAGGCGCTTATCTGTCATATGTACCCAACTCGTCCACCACACTCCTCTTCGACATGCTAAATCAGACTTAACGCATTCCTTGTAGTCCATTTCCCAAATATCCTCCCACCGCCGATTTTCCGTTGCGGCTGCTGCCACATCGTCCTAGTCTCGCCAAGTCGCTGAAACCAGCGATCGGCTTTGACAGGCCGCTACGGTAAATTGCATGCAGCAAGCCCTTATGGCAGCTGTACGTGCGGGCACGCTTGCGTGCGCCGGAGCTTGCAATTTCCGCCGGTCTGTCAACCCACGTACAGCTGCCACCCTACTGTTTGACAGCAGGCAGGTGGCGGCACCGCCAAAGGGAAATTGCTATGTTAAAGATCGTTCCAGACCCACCCCACAACCCCCACTCCCTCGAAGACACCCTCATCCAGGCTACGGAATACGCCCTGTGCGCACAGACCGTGGCGCAGCAGGCTGCCTTGCTGCAGCCCAGGTCGCCGGTCTCGCTGCTGATCATGGCGGCGATGCATGAACTGGAGGCGCTGCGGGTTTTGCTTGAATCGGCGTTGATTCAGGTACAGATGCCGCCACAGGTCAGGCCTCAGGTGCTGCACTAGGCCGCCAGGTAATGGCTGCCTGGGCTGGCCCTATCGCCGGCAAGCCGGCTCCTACACAGATGCGCATAACCCTGTGGGAACGGGCTTGCCGGGATGCCGGACCACCGCGTTGCCTAATTCGCGGGCAAGCCCGCTCCCACAGGATTGCGCGAGGCCAGAATCAAGCGCTGTACCTGTAGGAGCCGGCTTGCCGGCGATGAGGCCGGTTCAGGCAGCACAAGACAGTTGCCCCCGCAAGGGGCAGTGGCGCTGCCGCGAATTCAACTCACACGCGACAGGCGCTGAATATTTCAGGGAGATTGAACAATGACCACAGACGACACCACGCCAAAAACCACCGTCGGCAAAACCCGTTTCTATCAAAGCGCAGGGCATACCGAACCGCTGTTCTGCATCGAGCCGGGCATTCCTTGCCAGCACGCGCGCGAGCAGGCCTCGGAATTGATGGGGTGCGTTCGCGACATGACCCTGGTCGGGGTGCTGGATGGCAATGCGCAGCTGGTTTGGGCGGCGCATTACCTCAGCGCGTTGGCCAAGGCGTTGATGGATGATGCCGAGTTGGGGATGAAGCACTGAGGTTGGGGCTGCCCGGGTTCGCTGAATCTGGGCAGCCCTGCTCCACTGCCACCAAGAGGCCGTGACTCGCCAGCACCAATGAGAATAGTCGTGAGCCAAACAGAACTGACCATCCGGGAAGCAGCGGATTTGCTCAATGTCTCACTCGAGTACATGGAGCAGTTACTGGAAAAAGGTGAATTCCCCAGCTCAAACCCGGCAGCCTCAGGCCGATCCGGATTGAAGACTGCATGGCCTAAGCACAAGCGCGACAAAGTCAGCCGTGCCGCATTGGACGAGCTGGCTGCGCAAGCCCGAGCGCACGCTGCAGGTGCAAGCGGCGTTTTTCGAGCGCACGGGCGATGAAGAACTGATGGCTTTGACCCGCAATGCGCGGGTGGTCTCCAAGCCCAAAGCAGACCTGGATGCCATTACCGACTTCGATATTCCTGGCAGTTGGGCGAATGCGGCGCTGGGTGACGCGGCCCGTGATGCCATCGGCTTCCACACCAGTGCCGACCATGCCTTGCTAGAAGCCTGATATGGGCTGGCAGCGGACTAAGGACTGGCCTGATACATCGCGATGCCGATCATGGACTTGAATGTGGACTTTACCCCGTACTTCGATATCTGGCGGCTGGGTGGTAAGCACCTGCACCTGAGGGATGAATGCTGGGTTGCCCAGCAGTTCTGACGGTCTGAAGCGACGCTTGGCTGGCACCGGCTGCGCCGGTGTTCGCGGCTAAAGCCGCTCTCATAGAACAAACTAAAAGCTATTGATTTAACACGGTTCCTGTGGGAAGCGGCCTTGCCGGGGCGCCGTCCGGTCGAGATGGGGCGCGAAGCGGCCCCAAGGTCTTTGCCTCATGCAAGACTGTCGGGGCTGCTGCGCAGCCCATCTCGACCGGACGGCGCCCCGGCAAGGCCGCTTCCCACAGGGCGCGGTGCATCTGCGAGACTAGTTCTCTGCGCGACCGCGCAGCCCCGAGGGCTGGGTGATCTCCTACAGGGGACGCATTAAATTCAGACCTGCACTGTACCTGTATGAGCCGGCTTGCCGGCGATGAGGCCGGTTCAGGCAGCACAAGAAAGATGCTCCTACAAAGCCACCACCACGCCCCTATGCTGGCAACCCAACCACCACCCGGCTGATGACCAGCGCAGCCAACACGATCAGGCACAGCGTACCCACCGCATAACTCAGCGTTCGCCAAGGTTGCTTGCCGGCCAGATAACTCACCGTGTGCAGCACCCTCGCCAGGGTGAAAACAAGGCACAACCAGACGGTGACGGCAGCGTACCCTTCGAGCGACACCGCCAAACCACCCAACGCGATGAACATCGGGATGCTCTCCAGATCGTTGCGCCAGGCCTGCATCGCCCGATCCACCTCAGGCCGCTCAGCCGGCTGCGCCACGCGCCCGAACACTGCAGCGTCCTCTGCGTTGATAAACGCCAGATAGCGCAGGCGGTAGTAACCCTGGTAGCAAGAGATCGCCAGCATCTTGAAGAACAGCACCACCACGCAGCAGGTGTATACAGCTATGGCGCTGCTCATGCTGCATACCGCCGTGAGAAGCCCCTGGCCACGATGTACAAGAGCGGCCCGACCGAAACGAACACCGCCGTCAGCAGCAGGTAAGGCAGCACGCCAAACCAGCGACCGCCCCGCGCACGGTGGTCGTTGAACATCCAGATGCACCCCAGCCCTGCCATCAGGTACAGGTCGGTCACTACCTGCACCGTGTCCGGGCGACTCATCAGCTCCAGCCCAAAGGCAATCAACGACTGCTGCGCATTGAGCATGGTCCAGACGGTGTACAGCGCGAACCCAAGCAACACCAACAGCGCCACCCAACGCCCAACCGGGTATGGCGTGGGAGCGGGCTTGCCCCGCGAACCGGCAAAGCCGGTGCCATCCAACGTGCCGCTGGCATCGCGGGGCAAGCCCGCTCCCCCAAAGCCACTGCTCTTTTCTGCATCCTTCATGTTCGTCTCCTTGCTCAACCTCCCCACACACTAGTGATAGAGTCTCCCTCGCCTCAATGACCTCGCAGGTCATGGACGCTTCACCCAAGGACAGCCAGAGTCGAAGCATGAGCCCTCTCCCCTTTCACCCCACGCACCCTCCCGCCACCAAGGCAGGCGACCACCTGCGCCGCCTGCGCCGCCAGGCCGGGCTCAGCCAGCTGGACCTGGCGCTGCTCGCCGGCATCTCGCAACGCCACCTCAGCTGCGTGGAAACCGGCCGCGCCAAGACCAGCCCCAGCACCTTGCACGCGCTGCTCAGTGCCCTGGACGTGCCGCTGGAGCAATGCAACGCGGTGTTCCTCGCCGCAGGCTTTGCCCCGCGCTACGGCGCCGCAGCTCCCGACGCGCCGGCGTTGCAGATGGTTAACGATGCGGTGCAACACATTCTGCAGGCCAACAACCCGGCGCCGGCCATCGTCATCGCCAGCAACTGGGACATCACTGCCGCCAATGCCAGCGCCGGGCTGTTGTTCGCCATGGCCGGCGTGGCGCCGGGCAACGAGACCGGCCTGAACCTGCTGGACACACTGCTGCGCCCGGGTGGGCTGGGGGATCACCTGATCAATGCCGATGAAATACGTGCCATCGCCTGGCAACGGGCAGCCCGGGAAGCCTTGGGCAACCCTGAACTGGCCGAACGCCTGCAAGGTTTGCCTGCTCCGCCTGCACGGGCACTGGAGGCCCCGTTGTCCCCGGTGGTGCTGACCCGCGTGCGGGTTGGCGAGGGTGAGTTGCGCTTTCTGTCCACCTTCACCACCTTCGGCATGCCGATGGACATCAGCGTGGCGTCGCTGCGCATCGAGCACCTGATCCCGGCCGATGAATACACCTGGCACGCCATGCGGGCCGCCTATGAACAGTCGCTGTGAACCCCGCCGGCCGGCTCGACGCCGCTGCCGGGATGCAAGTGACTCAGTGCATGGCACCGTCTGCGCCGGTGTTCGCGGCTAAAGCCGCTCCTACAGATGCGGCGCTACATCTGGCTTCACACGGGTCCTGTGGGAGCGGGCTTGCCCGCGAAGCAGGCGGCGCGGTGGTTGGCACTGGCTGCGCCAGTGATCGCCGGCAAGCCGGCTCCTACAGGGGGCGCGCTATTGTCTACCAAGGCAAGACAGTCATTCTCCTTTCAGCCGGTTTTTAGCACCCATAAAGGACAGTAAAGTTCACTCCATACAAGGCACTCAAGCCTGACCTCATAGGAGATGAACCATGCTTACCGTTCGCAACGCAGACCAACGCGGCCTGGCCAACCATGGCTGGTTGAAATCGGCCCACACCTTCTCGTTCGCCGGCTACTACGACCCCGAGCAACAGGGGTTTTCCGACCTGCTGGTGATCAACGATGACCGTGTATCCGCAGGCAACGGCTTCGGCCAGCACCCGCACCGCGACATGGAGATTTTCTCCTACGTGCTCGAAGGCGCGCTGGAACACAAGGACACCCTGGGTACCGGCTCGGTGATCCGCCCCGGTGACGTGCAACTGATGAGCGCCGGCAGTGGCGTGGCCCACAGCGAGTTCAACCACAGCCAGGCGCAACCGGTGCACTTCCTGCAAATCTGGATTGTGCCTGCGGTCAAGGGTGCGACGCCGCGCTACCAGCAGCAGCACTTCAGCGCCGATGAGAAGCGCGGCAAGCTGCGCCTGATCATCTCGCCGGACGGCGACCAGGGTTCGCTGCAGGTGCGTCAGGATGCGCGAGTGTATGCCGGCCTGTTCGACGGTGAAGAGCACGCCACCCTGAAACTGGCCAGAAACCGTCACGCTTATGTGCACGTGGCCCGCGGCAGTGTCGAGCTGAACGGCCGGCGGTTGCAGGAAGGTGACGGGGTGCGGGTAAGGCAGGAGCAGTTGCTGGAGCTGGCTAATGGCCGGGATGCCGAAGTGCTGGTGTTCGACCTGCGGCCCAACGAGCTGCCGCGCATGCCTTGAAGTGCAAATGCCCCGGGCCGGTGATGGCCTGGGGCATTGGCTTTTGCCGTTGGATCAGCAGCGCGTCGCATACCTTGTGGGAGCGGGTTTACCCGCGAAGCAGGCAACGTCGTGGATGGCACCGGCTACGCCGGTGATCGCCGGCAAACCCGCTCCTACAGGTACCGCGCCGGGTTCGGGCATCACGCGATCCTGTGGGAGCGGGTTTACCCGCGAAGCAGGCGACGCGGTGGCTGGCACCGGCTGCGCCGGTGATCGCCGGCAAGCCGGCTCCTACAGGGGGCGGACCGATCAGAAATCGATGGTGCCCGAGAACTTCACCAGGCGCGGATCACCCTGGGTCATGTAGCCGCCGTTGGCCGAGGCCCAGTAGTTCTTGTCGGTGAGGTTCTCCACGTTCACCCGCAGGGTCAGGTCCTTGTCCGAAACCTTCAGCTTGTAGCGGGCGCCGACGTCGAAGCGGTTCCAGGTGGGCAGGCTGAGTTTGTTCGCCGCATCGACATACTGCCCACCGGTGCGCAGCATGCGGCCGTTGAGCGCCAGGCCCGGCACGCCGGGGACATCCCAATCCACGCTGGCGTTGAGCTGGAAGGTCGGCACGCCGATGGCGTCGTTGCCATCGTTGGTACCGTTGGCGGTTTTCTTCTGCTCGGAGCTCATGCGGGTACCGCCGGCCATCAGGCGCAGGCCTTCGATCGGCTCGCCGAACACGCTCAGCTCGATGCCCTTGTTCACCTGCTCGCCATCGCGGATGTAGACATTGCCCAGGCGGTAGCCGTCAGAGGGTTTCTCGATACGAAACACCGCCAGGTTGGCGCCGTAGGTCTGCTTGTCGAACTTGATACCGGCTTCAAGCTGCTTGGTACGCCCCGGCGGGAACAGGGTGCCGGCGTTCACGGTACCGGCTGGTGCGCTCGGCCCCTGGGCCAGGCCCTCGATGCGGTTGGCGTACAGCGAGATGCTGTCGGTGGCCTTGAACACGATGCCGTAGACCGGCGTGGTCACGCCCTTGTCATAAGGCTGGTCCTTGCGGCTACCATCGTTAGCCGGGTTGGCGACGCCTTCGAAGGTCGAGCCATCATATTTGTAGTTTTCCATACGAAGTTGCTGGCGACGTAGACCATAGGTCAACAACAGGCGGTCATCGAACATGCCAAGCGTGTCAGAGATGGCAATGCTGCGGTTACGGGTCTTGGATGTCACACCCGGATCGCCCATGTCACCCCCAGTCATATAGGCATTGGTTGGTGCGGGCAGTTTCACCTTGTCGTAAATGCTGAAGTCACCTGGCGCAGCGCGATAAAACTTGTAGGCGTTTTCAGATTGCGTCCACATGGTGGTGGCGCCCACAGCGATCTGGTGGCTGAAAGGACCAGTTTGCAAGCGGCCATTCAGGCCAGCGCTAAAACTGGAGCTGTCTTCGCCATGGACGATGTCGGAACCGGCGATGGTGGCACGCCCGGTGTTACCCACCAGTGTCGGTGTGCCATAGGTGCCTTGCTCGCGAGTGTGACGGGCACCGCCGGCTAGGTAGGCGGTCCAACTCTCATTCAGGTCCCACTCACCACGGATCATGCCGAAGGTGTCTTCCGTCTCACTGTAGCTCCAGCTCTGGCCGTAGTTGTGGCTTGCATCTGGCGCAGTCGGCACCTGGGTGGTGGCATTGCCAGGGTTAGCAGTAGTGGCTTCACCCGGGCGCACCGAATTGCGCAGGTGGTTGATGCGCTGCTTCTGATAGCCGAAATCGGTGGACACACGGAAGCCGTCACCCCGGTAATCCAGCCCGGCAATGAACAGCTTGGTGCGCTGGTCCTGGTCGTCGACAGCCGTCTCGCCCTCACGCTGACTGAGGTTCAGCCGCGCACCAAAGCGGTTGTCTTCACCAAAGCGCTGGCCAATGTCCAGGTGCTCGCCAATGCGCCCGTCGCTGCTGATGTCCTGGGTGTAGCGGCGGGTCGGTTCGTCGCCGGCGCGCTTGGGCTGCAGGTTGACGTTGCCGCCAAGGCCCGTGCCGGTGGGGCTGACGCCATTCAGGAAGGCGTTCGGGCCCTTGAACACTTCAACGCGCTCCACCCCGTCGGTGGACATGATCTGCCGCGGCAGAATGCCGTACAGGCCGTTGAACGAGATGTCGTCCCCGGCCAGTGGCAGGCCACGAATAACGAAGACCTTGGACTGGTTGCCAAAGCCGAACGACTCACGCACCGACGGGTCGTTGGCCAGCACGTCGCCGATGTCCTCGGCCTGCTGGTCCTCGATCACCTTGGAGGTGTAGCTGGTCATGGTGAACGGCGTGTCCATGTAGTCCTGGTTGCCCAGCACCCCCATTTGCCCGCCACGGGCCACCTGGCCACCGGCGAATTCGTCAGGCAGCGCGTTGGGGGTCGGTTTGACGGCGTCGGCGTTGACGTCGGTGGCGTCCAGCTGGATCGGTTCGGCGGCTTGCGCCATCAGCGTTACAGAACAGCAAAGCGCCAGCAGGGCTGGGCGCGACGGGAAGCGGGACGCCATCGTGAAATCCTGACTTATAAATTGATTCAGAGCGAAGGCGTGAATGGTAATGCTTCGCAACTCCAAACATCAACCCGCCATACGGCGTTATGCCACCTTTGGGATAAACGGCGTGTTTGAGCCTTCGCGGGGGTCAGGAACCTAGGGGAATGCGGGGTACAGGTCTTGTAGGGATGTGCTGCATGTTACGGCCCTATCGCCGGCAAGCCGGCGCCTACAGAAGCGTGCATTCCCTTGTAGGAGCCGGCTTGCCGGCGATAGGGCCCTGTCAGGCGCCAAACAAATCAGGCCTCGGCAACCCGCCCAGCTGCCTCAGCCTGCTCGACCATCCCCTCGCGCATGCGCCGCGCATCGCGGCTGAAGCACCGCGAAGCCGCCAGCAAAAACACCAGGGTCAGCAGCAGCGCCACCGGTATCAGGTACATCGCATCATGCAGCCCCTGGGCCTTGAACGCCTCGCCCATAGCCACCTCCCCCGCCGCCTGCATGGCCGCCACGGCAAAGTGGTCGGACAGCCCGCCCACCACCACCGGCCCCAACCCGCCGCCCAGCAGGTACAACCCGGCAAAGTACAGCGCCATGGCCGTGGCCCGCAGTTGCGGCGGCACCACGTCCTGAATGGCGGTGTACACGCAGGTGTAGAAGTTGTACGAGAACAGCCAGCCCAGCCCGAACACCGCCACGAACAGCCCCAGCTCGATGCGCCCGGCGTGCAGCGCCCAGGCGGTGGCCAGGGTAGCCACCGCCATGCTCAGCACGGCGAACATCAAGCGGCCGTTGGCAAAGCGCTGGTGCACCTTGTCCGCCATCCAGCCACCCAAGGTAAGCCCCACCAAGCCAGACAAGCCGACGATCACCCCGGTGGCCACCGCCGCATCGTGCAGGGGCAGCGCAAAGTAGCGCTGCAGCATCGGCACCATGAACGAGTTGCAGGCATACGAGGCAAAGTTGAAGGTCAGCCCCGCCAGCACCAGCCAGGCGAAGGTAGGCACGCTCAGCACCCGGCGCAGCGGCCGGTCGATCGGCCCCTGGGCGATGGCCACCGCCTCTGCCGCACCGCGAACAGGTTCGCGAATGGTGAAGATGAACAGCGCCAGCAGCACCCCCGGCACCGCAGCGATGAAGAACGGCGCACGCCAGCTGCCAAAGGCCTGCACCATGGCGCCGATGGTGAAGAACGCCAGCAGCAACCCGAGCGGCAGGCCGAGCATGAAGATACCCATCGCCCGCGCCCGCCGCCCGGCGGGGAACAGGTCGCCGATCAGCGAGTTGGCCGCCGGCGCATAGCTGGCCTCGCCAATACCCACTCCCATGCGCACCAGCAAGAAGCTCCAGAAGCTGCCGACCATGCCGTTCACCGCGGTCAGCCCGCTCCAGGCCATCAGCCCCCAGCCCATCAGTTTGCTGCGCGAGCCGGTGTCGGCCATGCGTGCCAGCGGCAGGCCGGCGATGGCATATACCAGGGTGAAGGCAGTGCCGATCAGGCCGATCTGAAAGTCGCTCAGGTGCCACTCCAGGCGGATCGGCTCGATGATGATGGCGGGAATGGTGCGGTCGAAGAAGTTGAACAGGTTGGCCAGAAACAGCAAAAACAGGATGCGCCAGGCATTCGACGCTTGGGTGGCGGTGGACATGGTCGGGTCCCTCGTTATTGTTGTTCGGGGCTTCCAGTGCGCCACCCGAATCTAGAGGGGGAATGCTGCTACGTCTGCCAATATTGACCGTGCTGATACCGGGCAATGCCCGCCCCGCCAATGCCCAGCGCCCCACGTGTAGGAGCCGGCGCAGCCGGTGCCACCCGTCAACCCTCCGCCAACGGCGAATCAACGCCTACCACGGACCTGACCGGCAACCACTGCGCAATCCCCCACAGCACCTCAAACAGCAACACCCCCCACAGCAACGGCGAGGCGCCATGGGCCAGCGCATACCACTGCCATGCCGCGAACAACATCCGCCCCGCCGCGTCATAGCGCCCAAAGCGCTGTTGCGGGTGGCGGATGCGCAGCCAGGCCCACACGCACACGATCGACCCCATCAGGTTGGCCATCATCATCTGCAGTGCGTCGAACGCCGGCAGATGCCCGCCAAACCCCAGGCTGTCGTGCAAGGTGCCCAGCCAGGCATGCAACAGCATGAAGCTCCACGGCGTGGCGAAGCCCACGGTCACCACCAGGTCGTAGACACCACTGGCACGCACCAGCGTGCGGTATCGGGCCTTGCTCCACATGGGTATTGCTCCTTTGCAGTCAGTGAGAGCGCCAGGCTAAAGCCTGGGGTAAGCTCCAGGGTCAAGCCCCCTGACAAGGAAAGAGCGTGCGTATCGGTGAACTGGCCCAGGCCTGCGGTGTAAGCCGCGACACCTTGAGGTTCTATGAAGAGCGCGGGCTGATCCGCGCGCAGCGCTCGGCCAATGGCTACCGCGACTACCCGGCCGATACCGTGCAACTGGTGACCTTCATTCGCACCGCGCAGCAGTTGGGCTTCAGCCTGAGCGAGATCGGCAGCAACGTGGCACAACTGTGGCAAGCCGCGGCGCCGGACCAAGCCGTGGAGGCGTTGCTGCGTGACAAGCTGGCGCTGATCGAACAACGCCTCGAAGGCCTGCAGCAACTGCGCGCAGCCCTGCTGCACCGGCTGACACTGGCCTGCCCGCTGCGCCCGGAAATGGGTTGAGCAAAAGCCGAAACCGGCGCGCGGCCTGTGGGAACTGTCTTGTGCTGCCTGAACCGGCCTCATCGCCGGCAAGCCGGCTCTCAATGAACAAACTGCAACTCATTGATTTAACACGGTCCCTGTGGGAAGCGGCCTTGTGTCGCGATGGGCTGCGCAGCAGCCCGGGCAATTTTGCATGAAGCCGAGACCTTGGGGCCGCTTCGCGCCCCATCTCGACCGGACGGCGCCCCGGCAAGGCCGCTTCCCACAGAGACCGTGGAGCATCTGCGAGACCAGTTCTCTGCGCGACAGCGCAGCCCCGCAGGGCTGGGTGATCTCCTACTGGTACAGCGCTTGATTCTGGCCTCGCGCAATCTTGTAGGAGCGGGTTTTCCCCTAACCCAGGTCCTGGCTGACCCTGCCCACCGCCTCGACCACGCGCCGCGCACCGGCCTGCAGGCTTTCGATGGTAGCCCCGGCCTGGCTGGCCAACTGCAGCCCCTGGGCCGCCTGCCCGCGACTGCTGTCGATCTCGCTCACCGCCTGGCTGGCGAGGCTCTGGTTGTGCGCCACCACCGTCACGATTTCCTCGGTGGCGCGGCTGGTGCGCGCCGCCAATTGCCGTACTTCGTCGGCGACCACCGCAAAGCCGCGGCCCTGCTCGCCGGCACGGGCCGCCTCAATGGCCGCGTTGAGCGCCAGCAGGTTGGTCTGCGCGGCGATGCCGCCGATGGTCTGCACGATCGAGCTGATTTCCAGCGACTGTTTGCCCAAGGCATCGATGGTAGCGCTCGCCGACTGCAGCTGCGCCGTCACTGCCTGCATGGTCTGCTCCACCTGGCGCACCACCGCCACGCCCTCGGTGGCGCCGCTGTCGGTGCCCTGCGAAACCTCCATGGCCATCTGCGCGGCCTGTTTCACCGCTGCCTCACGCTGCACCTGGTCCGTCACCAGCGAGGCGAACTTCACCACCCGGCTTATCCGGCCCTCGGCGTCGCTGACCGGGTTGTAACTGGCCTCCAGCCAGACCTCGCGGCCGTGGCTGTCCAGGCGCATGAAGCGCCCGGTGACATACTGCCCGGCGTTGAGGGCCCGCCACAGTTCGCCATAGGCAGGGCTGGCGATGTATTCGGCGCTGCAGAACAGCTGGTGATGCTTGCCCTTGACCTGCTCGAGGCGATAACCCATGGCGCTCAAGAAGATCGGGTTGGCGTCCAGCACCGTGCCATCCAGGCCAAACTGGATCACCGCCGTGGAGCGCAGCAAGGCACCGAGCAGCGACTGGTTGTCATGCATCAGGGTCACCTCCTGGGTGACGTCGCGCCCACACACGGTCACCTGCCACAACCGCCCCTGCTCATCGAGCTGCGGGTACCACACCAGGCGCAGCCAGGCTTCACGGCCATCGGCGTGGCGCATCGGGTAGTCACCCTGTTGCACCTCGCCCCTGCCAAGCGCCTGGGCCAGCACGCCCAGGCGTGGCTGCGCCAGCCACTGCGCAAGCGTCTTGCCAGCCCAGGCCGAGGGGCCGATACCCAGCCCGGCGGCAGCGGCGTCGTTGCCCTCGATCACCCGCAGCGTGGCGTCCAGGCGCAAAAAAAACCCGGCTTGCTCCTGCTGTGCCAGACGTTGACGCAAAACGACAAGCTCTGCCTCGCTTGCGGCGAGCTTTGATTTCAATTGCCGGTTGAACATGTCACACCTGTGTGAGGGAGATACATAGCGAATGCCAGGGTCAAGCCACCCAGCCCTGTGGGCGAGTGGCGTCGTACCAGTGCTCGAAGGTGGCCACCGGCATCGGCCGGCCCAGGTAGAAGCCCTGGACCTCGGCACAGCCCCAAGCGGCCACCTGCTCCAGCTGCGCAGCCGTCTCGATGCCTTCGGCGGCCACCCGATAACCCAGCCGGGTGGCCAGCTCCACCAACGAGCGCACCAGCTGGCCGTCCCTGGCGTCGACACAGCCCTTGTGCACCAACGAACGGTCGATCTTGACCAGGCTGGCCGGGATGCGGCTCAGATAAGCCCAGTTGCTGTAACCGGTGCCAAAGTCGTCGATGGCGACCTCGATACCCGCCTGCCTGGCGCGCAACAACTGTTGCTGCACCTCCTCAAGCTGCTCGATCAGCGCGCTTTCGGTGAACTCCAGCTGCAGCCGTGATGGCTCGATATGGCGCTGCTGCAATTGCGCGAGCAAAGTGTCCATGAACAGCGGGCTTTCCAGGTCACGGGCGGTGACATTCATGCTGATGCACAGGCCCTGGGCGCGGGTTTGCTGCAACAGGCGCAGCACTTCGTGCATCACCCACAGGCTGATGGCGGTCATCAGCGCGGTCTTTTCAGCCAGGGCAATGAACTCCGCCGGGGAAACCTCGCCCAACTGCGGGTGGTGCCAGCGCAGCAACGCCTCCGCCGAACGGCACTGACCGTCGGGCAGATGCAGGCGCGGCTGCAGGTAAAGGCTGAGCTGGTCATCACGGCGCAACGCCTCGGCCAGCGACGCCAGCACGGTAAAGGCGCGGCGCTGGGCCGCGTCGACTTCGGGCTGGAACAGCGCGCAGCGGCCCGGGCTGAGCCGCGCCGTGTCAGCCGCACTGACCACCCGGCGCAACCACTCCAGGCCCGCGCATTCGTCGCTGGCGGCGCAAAGCGGGGCAATACCGATACCCGCATCCAGCAACAACGGAATGTCGTGGCACTGCACCGGCGCCTGCAAGGCTTCGATAGTGGCGGCGCAAAGCGGACGGACTTGCTCGGGGTCATCGACGATGACCGCAAAGCGTGTAGGGCTGATCTTGTAAAGCGGCATGTGCGCAGGCAGCTGCGCCACGATGCGCGCCTTGACCTGCAGGGTCAGGTCATGGGCGAAGTTGTAGCCCAGCGCCTGGGTGATGCCGTTCAACGCAGCGGCTGGGAGAATATCGATGGCCAGCAGGGTCAGGGCCTGGCCCCGATCAAAATGTGCCTGCACGTCGCACTCGAGCTTGAGGCGGTTGAACAGGCCGGTCGGCTGGTCGAGGAAATTGCTGCGCCGAATGCCGGCCAGGATCTTCATGACCATGTCGGCAAAGGCCAGCAGCATGGCCCGCTGCTCGTCAGTCATCGGCGGGCGCGGCACGCTGTCGATGATGCACAGGCTGCCGATGGCGATACGCTGCTCGACCAGCAGCGGCGCACCGCAGTAGTAGCGAATGCCAGGTGCGCCGGTCACCAGCGGGTTGTCGGCAAAGCGTGGGTCCTGCTGTGCATCCAGTACTTCGAGGGGGTGGGCCTGCAGAATGGTATGGGCGCAAAACGAAACGTCGCGGACGGTGGCGCTGCTCTGCAGGCCGGTGCGCGCCATGAACCACTGCTGGCATTCGCTGACGATGGACACCAGGCAGATGGGCGCTGCGAAGTAGGCTGCGGCCAGGCGCACCAGGGCATTGAGTTCGGGGTTCTGATCCTGCCCGGCCACGCACCACTCGACGACATTGGCCAGGCGTTCTTTTTCATTGATGGGCATCGGAGCGTTTTGCATGATGATTCGCCGGCCCCTCTTAGGTGTTCAGCACGAAGATATAGCACTTTGATACTAGTGAGACCGACGCGCAGACAAACGGTTCAGCGCTGACGCCAGCGAAGTGAAAGATAGCGCAAATACCTGTACACATATAAGCCTATGTACAAGTATTTTTTGCATGGCAGCGATTCAGCCCCTGAAAAAACCCTTTAAAACCGGGCCATAAGCTTTTTCACGACAACCACACCCAGCGCAAAAGTTGTACAAATTTGTGCGCAGTCAAAGGTTACCCTGCGCCAGTGCCGCCTCCATTGCCTGTGCCTGCTCGCGCAACGCTGCGCAGAACGGCCCCACCACCGCCGACGCCGGCCGGTGCTCGGGGCGAATCAGCATCACCCGATAGGGCACCGACACGCTCAAACGGCGCATCAGCAAACCACCCTGCCCCGCCTCCAGCCCGCTCAGCGGGTTGATGATCGCCACCCCCAGGCCCTGGCGCACCATGGCGCACACCGAGGCCGCACTGGTGGTCTCGATCACCGTGCGGCGGTTTACCCCGGCGGCGCGAAACTGCTGATCGAGCTGCTGGCGGTATGTGTCGAGGCTGGCCAGGTTGATGAAGTCGACCTCGTGAAAGTCGGCCAGGGCCAGCACCGGCTTGGCTTGCAACGGGTGGCCCTGGGGCAGCACGCAAACCATGTCGGCGCTGAACAGCAGCTCGCCCACCGCGCCGCGGGGAATCTGCTCCACCTCGGTCAGGCCCAGGTCGTGCTGCTGGGCCACCAGCGACTCTTCCAGCAGCGGCGACTCTTGCGCGGTAATGCTCACGCTGATCCCACGGTGCTGCTGGTGAAAGCGCTGGCAGGCTTTAGGCAGCAGGGTTTGCGAGAACAGCGGCAGGCAGGTGATGGCCAGCCGGCCCTGCTCGAAGTTGCGGATGGCCTGGGCGAAGCGGTCGATGCGTTCAAGGCCGATGAAGGCGCGCTCCACCTCGTCGATCAGCAGCAAGGCCTGGGCGGTGGGCACCAGGCGCCCGCCTTCGCGCTCGAACAGGTTCAGCCCGGTGACCTGCTCCATGCGCGCCAGCTCGCGACTGACGGTGGGTTGCGAGGTGAACAGCAGGCGTGCAGCGCCGGTGACGCTGCCGGCGGCCATGATGGCGCGAAAGATTTCGAGGTGGCGCAGGGTGAGGTTCATGGGCTTTGGCCGGCAAAGGTTTATGGCATGGGCAAATGAAAAGGGCTTACCCGTGAGCGATCTCTGCGGGAAGCGGCCTTGTGTCGCGATTGGGGCGCGTAGCGGCCCCAAGGGCTCTGCATCATGCAAAATCGCCGGGGCTGCTGCGCAGCCCGATCGCGACACAAGGCCGCTTCCCACGGACACATATCAAATATGAATCGCCAAAATAAAAATAGCTATTTTTCTGAATCAACCAATTCCGGCACCATCGGCGCATCCACTCACAGGACCGCCCCATGACCTTTCCCCTGCTTGCCACCTCCATTCGCCAACACGGCTCGCCCCTGTGGGCCTACGACGCGCACACCATCAACCAGCGCATCGACCAGTTGCTGCAGCACTTCGACACCGTGCGCTTTGCGCAAAAGGCCAACCCCAACCTGCACGTGCTGCGCCTGATCCGCGAACGCGGGCTGGTGCTGGATGCGGTGTCGCTGGGTGAAATGGAACGGGCCTTCGCCGCCGGTGCCCAGGTAGGCGGCGAGCACGCAGGCGTGGTGCTGACCTGCGACGTGCTGGACCAGCCGACCCTGGCGCGGGTGGTCGAGACCGGCATCGAGGTCAACGCCGGCTCCATCGACATGCTGCGCCAGCTGGGCGAACACTCCCCCGGCCACCGCGTGTGGTTGCGCATCAACCCAGGGTTCGGCCACGGCCACAGCCGCAAGACCAACACCGGCGGCGAAAACAGCAAGCACGGCATCTGGCACGAGCAACTGGACGAGGCGCTGGCGTGCATCCGCCAGTACGGGCTGCACCTGGTGGGCGTGCACATGCACATTGGCTCGGGGGTGGATTACCAGCACCTGGAGGCCGTGGCCAGCGCCATGGTCGGGCTGATCCGCCAGCTGGGTACCGACATCGAGGCCTTCTCCATCGGTGGCGGGCTGTCCACGCCTTATCGCGACGGCGACCAGCCGGTTGACCTGGCCCGCTACGCCCGCACCTGGGCAGTGGCACGCGCGGAGGTGGAGAGCCTGCTCGGCCACCCCGTGCGCATGGAGATCGAACCGGGGCGTTACCTTGTGGCCGAGAGCGGTTACCTGGTGGCCGAGGTGCGTGCGGTCAAGCAGATGGGCGAGCGCAACTACATCCTGGTGGATGCCGGCTTCAACGACCTGATGCGCCCGGCCATGTACGGCGCCTACCACCGCATGAGCCTGTACGACGCCAACGGCCAGCCGCTGGCCGGTGCGCTGCAGCCGACCGTGGTGGCCGGGCCGCTGTGCGAGTCGGGCGATGTGTTCACCCAGAACGACCAGGAGCTGACCCCGCAAAACCTGCCCCCGGCCAAGGTCGGTGACCTGCTGGTGATTCACGATGCCGGCGCCTATGGCGCGTCGATGTCGTCGAACTACAACAGCCGCCCGCTGCTGCCGGAGTTCCTCATCGAGCAAGGCAACCTGCGCATGATCCGCCGCCGTCAGACCGTGCAGGAACTGCTGGCGCTGGAGCTGGATATCTGACCCATAAATGATCTTGCTGCGCCCGTGTGGGAGCGGGCTTGCCCGCGAAGCAGGCGACGCGATGGCTGGCACCGGCTGCGCCGGTGTTCGCGGTGGTCCGGCACTCCGGCAAGCCCGCTCCCACAGGGATCGCGCCAGCTTTTAGGTATTGAGCAAGACAGTTGCTCCTACAACCCTTGAGCATCAGCCCTGCGGCGCCACCAACCGGTACCCCACCCCTGCCTCGGTGATGATGAACCTGGGCGCGGTGGGGTCATCGCCCAGCTTCTGGCGCAGATGCCCCACCACGATGCGCAAGTAGTGCGTATCGTCCACATGGGTCGGCCCCCAGATATCCTTGAGCAACTGCTGCTGGGTAATCACTCGCCCGGGGTGCCCGGCCAGTTGCGCCAGTAACGCATACTCCTTGCGCGTAAGCGCCACCTCGGCGCCCTCCAGGGTCACCTTGCGAAAGGCAAAGTCCACCACCAGCGGCCCGAAGCTCGCCGCCGCCTGCACATTGCCCACCTGCGGCACCTGGCGCAGCAACGCCCGCACCCGGGCCAGAAACTCCTGAATGCCGAACGGCTTGGTCACGTAGTCGTTGGCGCCGCCATCCAGCGCATCGACCTTTTGCACCTCGCTGGCCCGCACCGACAGCACCAGCACCGGCACCGCGCTCCACTCGCGCAGCTCGCGCAGCACCTGCTGGCCGTCCATGTCTGGCAGGCCGAGGTCGAGCACCACCAAATCCGGCTTGCCCAGCGCCGCCAGGGCCAAGCCCTCGCCGCCGGTGGCGGCCTCCAGCACCTTGTAGCCCTGGGACACCAGGCTGATGCGCAGGAACTTGCGGATCTGCGGCTCGTCGTCGATCACCAGCAGGGTGGCGGCTTGGCTCATGGGGCTTCACTTTCGGGGGCGGGTTGGGTGGGCAGCGGCAAGCATAGAGTGATGCAGGTGCCCTGGCCATCGATGCCCTCATCCACCAGGATGCGCCCGCCATGGGCGCCGATCATGCCCTGGCAGATCGCCAGGCCCAGGCCGGTGCCCTGGCCGCCCCGGTCACCCCGGGCGGCGGTGTAGAACATGTCGAAGATCTTCTCGCGCTCGGCCAGCGGAATGCCGGGGCCCTGGTCGCTGACGGCCAGGTGCAGTTGCTCGCCCTGCACCGACACACGCAGTTCCAAACGCCCCTGGGCGGGCGAAAAGCGCGCGGCGTTTTCCAGCACATTGACCAGCGCCTGTTCGATCAGCGCGGCGTGCACGTACAACAGCGGCAACTCGGCAGGCACCTGGGTGCTGACCTGCAACGGCTGCAGCACCGCCCGCAAGCGGTGCACCGCGCTGCCGACGATATCGGCCGGGGCCACCCAGTCGCGGGCCAGCTTAAGCCCGCCGTGGCCGAGGCGGGTCATGTCCAGCAGGTTCTGGATGTAGCGGTCCAGGCGCTCGGCTTCGTTGCGGGTGCCTTCGAGCAGTTCGCGGCGGTCGTCGGCGGGGATCGCCTCGCCCAGCGCCAGCAGGCTGTCGATGCTGCCACGCATGGCGGTCAGCGGCGTGCGCAGGTCATGGGACACCGAGGCCAGCAAAGCACTGCGCAACTGCTCGGTTTCACCATGCAGGCGCGCAGCCTCCAGTTGCTCGCCCAGGCGCGCCCGGGCCAGGGCCTGGGCCAGCGGTTGTGCCAAGGCCATCAGCAGGCGCCGGCGCTGGGCGCTGAGTGCTTCGCCGTCACGCGGGCGCACACCTAGCAGGGCCAGGGGCTGCTCGTCCACCGCCAGCGGCCACCACCACCAGCGCCCGTGGGGCAAGGTGTCGCTGCCAAAGCCTGCGGCCTGGCCATGCTGCCAGGCCCACTCGGCGGCGGCGCGCTCGTTGTCGGTGAAGGCTGGCGAGTGGCCGCCGGCCACCTGCAACAGGCCGTCGCCATTGCGCTCGAGCAAGCACACCTGCACGCCCTGCCAGCCATCCAGATGCTGGCCGGCAGCGCTGAACACCGCCTGGCGGTCGGTGGCCACGGTCAGCCGGCGCGACAGGTCGAGCAACTGATTGGTCTGCGCCTGGGTTTCGCGCAGGGCCTGCAACTGGCGGCGCTGGCGGGCGGCCAGGTTGCCGGTGAGCGCGGCCATCAGCAGGAAGAACACCAAGGTCAGCACGTCTTCTTCACGCTGGATGCTCAGCGAGAAGTTCGGCGGAATGAACAAAAAGTCGTAGGCCAGAAACGACAGCGCCGCACAGGCCAGCGCCGGCCCCAGGCTGCTGCGCACCGCCACCAGCAGCACGGCGGCAAGGAACACCAGCGAGATATTGGGCAGCGCCAGCACGCTGGAGACCGCCCATGCCAAGCCCGCCGCCAGCACCGTGGCGAACAGCGCCAGCAGGTAGTGGCGCCACACCCACACGCGCTTGACGGCTGCCCGCGCAGCAGGCGCCTCGGCATCACGGTCGAGCACGTTGACTTCCAGGCCATGGCTTTCACGCAGCAGCCGTGCAGCCACCCCCGCGCCGAACAGGCGCCGGCGCAGCAGGTCGCGGGACTGCCCCACCAGCACCAGGCTGGCGCGGCGCTCGGCGGCATGCTGAATCAAGGTGCGCGCCACTTCACCGGCGCGCAACAACACCACTTCGCCGCCCAAGCGCTCGGCCAGTTGCTGGGCCGCTTGCAAGCGATGGCGGGCGGTTTCGTCGCGCAGCCGGCCGTTGTCCACGTGCACCACGCTCCACGGCAGGTGGCGGCGCTGGGCCACGCGGCTGGCGTGGCGCACCAGGCGCTCGGCCTGCTCGTCGCCGTCGATGCCCACCAGCAACCGGCCACGCAGGGCCGGGGCTTCCTGGCCGCGCTGGCGGTAGCCGCTGGCAAGGTCGGCGTCCACCTGGGCGGCGGCGGTGTGCATGGCCAGCTCGCGCAGGGCGTTGAGGTTGGTCTGCGAGAAAAACGCATCGATGGCCGCGCGGGCCTGCTCGGGCACGTACACCTTGCCCTCGCGCAATCGCTCCAGCAGCTCGCGCGGCGGCAGGTCGATCAGTACCAGCTCGAAGGCTTCCTGCAGCACCCAGTCGGGCAAGGTTTCGCGTACCTGCACGCCGGTGATGTCGCGCACCTTGTCGTTGAGGCTTTCCAGATGCTGGACGTTGACCGTGGTGTACACGTCGATGCCGGCGGCCAGCAGCTCCTGCACGTCCTGCCAGCGCTTGGCGTGGCGGCTGCCGGGGGCGTTGCTGTGGGCCAGTTCGTCCACCAGCACCAGGGGTGGGGCAGCCTTGAGCAGGCCGTCGAGGTCCATTTCTTCGAGCTGCACGCCGCGGTATTCGCTGCGCAGCAGCGGTTGCTGGGGCAGGCCGCCGAGCAGCGCTTCGGTTTCGCTGCGGCCATGGGTCTCGACTACCCCGGCAAGCAGTTGCACGCCTTGGCGTTGCTGGGCGTGGGCGGCCTGGAGCATGGCGAAGGTCTTGCCAACCCCGGGGGCGGCGCCGAGGAACACCTTGAGCCGGCCACGGCCTTCGCGCGGCAGGCCGGCCAACAAGGCGTCGGCGCGGGTGGGGTTGCTCATGTTTGGTCCTTGGGTTGTGCGGGCATCTGGGTATTCGATGTGGGAGTAAATGGCGTAGATCCCTGTGGGAAGCGGCCTTGTGTCGCGATGGGCTGCAAAGCAGCCCCAGCAATCTTGCATGTAGCCGAAATCCTGGGGCTGCTTTGCAGCCCATCGCGACACAAGGCCGCTTCCCACCAGGGCTGGGTCAGTGCCCGGCCAGGGGCGCCAACCGCTCCAGCGCCTGGTTCAGCGCCAGCACATTGACCACCGGCGGCCCGATCAGTGGGTGCAGCGTGGCCTCATCCACCAGGTCTTGCAAGCGCGCCTCGCTCACTTGCCGCGCGGCTGCCACACGGGGCAACTGGTAGGCGATGGCCTCTGGCGGCAGGTGCGGGTCCAGGCCGCTGCCAGAGGTGCTCAGCAAGGCCTGGGGCACCGGGCCCTGCTGCGCCTGGTACAGGCTTGCGGCATCACCCTTGACCCGCTCGGCCAGCGCCGGGTTGCTCGGCGCCAGGTTGCTCGCACCGCTGGCCACGGTGGCGTAGGCCCCGGCCGATGGCCGCGACTGGAACCAGCCATCGCCCTTGAACTCCTGAGCGATCAAGGCCGAGCCACGCACCTGGCCGCGCTCGTCGCGCACCAGGCTGCCGTTGGCCTGCTCAGGGAAGGCCAGCTGGGCGATGCCGGTCACCGCCAGGGGGTACAGCGCGCCGGTGACCAGGGTCATCAGCAAGACCAGGCCCAGGGCCGGGCGTACATAGGTGCTCATGGTGTCTCTCCTTCAGACCAGGTGCAGGGCATTGAGCACGACGTCGATCAGCTTGATCCCGGCGAACGGCACGATGATGCCGCCCAGGCCGTAGATCAGCAGGTTGCGCCCCAGCAGGTGGGCGGCGCTGGCGGCCTGCACCCGCACCCCGCGCAGCGCCAGGGGGATCAGCACGATGATGATCAGCGCGTTGAACACGATGGCCGACAGAATCGCGCTCTGCGGGCTGGCCAGATGCATCAGGTTGAGCACGCCCAACTGCGGGTAAATGGCCGCGAACAATGCCGGCAGGATGGCGAAGTACTTGGCCACGTCGTTGGCGATGGAGAAGGTGGTCAGGGCGCCGCGGGTCACCAGCAGCTCCTTGCCCACCTGCACCACGTCCAGCAGCTTGGTAGGGTCGCTGTCCAGGTCGACCATGTTGGCGGCCTCACGGGCGGCCTGGGTGCCATCGTTCATGGCCATGCCCACGTCAGCCTGGGCCAGGGCCGGGGCGTCGTTGGCACCGTCTCCGCACATGGCCACCAGGCGGCCGTCGTCCTGTTCCTGGCGGATGCGCGCCAGTTTCTTCTCGGGGGTGGCCTCGGCCAGCACGTCATCCACCCCGGCCTCGGCGGCGATGGCAGCAGCGGTCAGGGGGTTGTCGCCGGTGACCATCACGGTGCGGATACCCAGCTTGCGCAGCTCGGCAAAGCGCTCGCGGATGCCGGGCTTGACTACGTCCTTGAGGTGAATCACGCCAAGCAGGCGCTTGTCGACGCACACCAGCAACGGCGTACCGCCGCTCTGGGCGATGCGCTCCACTTCACGGGCCAGGGGCACGGGCATTTCCAGGCGCTGCATGCCGACGAAGGCCAGCACCGCATCCACCGCGCCCTTGCGGTAGTGGCGCTGCTGCAGGTCGATGCCCGACAGGCGGGTTTCGGCGCTGAAGGCGATGGCCTCGTATTGCCCGGCCGAGGGCTCGACGAAATCATGCAACTGGCGCAGAAACTCGACGATGGACTTGCCCTCGGCGGTGTCGTCGGCCAGCGACGCCAGCAAGGCGCCCTCCCCCAGCTCTTTCGCGGTGATGCCGGGGGCAGCGTGCAGGGCGCTGCAGCGGCGGTTGCCGAAGGTGATGGTGCCGGTCTTGTCGAGCATCAGCGTGTGCACGTCACCGGCCGCCTCCACCGCACGGCCTGAGCGGGCAATCACGTTCAGCCGCACCAGGCGGTCCATGCCGGCGATGCCGATGGCCGACAGCAGGCCGCCGATGGTGGTGGGGATCAGCGTCACCAGCAGCGCGGCAAGGAAGATCAGCGGCAGGCTGCCACCGACAAAGCGGGCGAACGGCTGCAGGGTGACCACCACGATCAGGAAGATCAGGGTCAGGCCGATCAGCAAGATATCCAGGGCGATTTCGTTGGGGGTCTTCTGCCGCTTGGCGCCTTCGACCAGCGCGATCATGCGGTCAAGGGTCGATTCGCCGGGGTTGCTGGTGATGCGGATCAGCAGCCAGTCGGACACCAGCCGGGTGTTGCCGGTGACCGCCGAGCGGTCGCCGCCGGACTCGCGGATCACCGGGGCGGACTCGCCGGTGATGGCCGCCTCGTTGACCGCCGCGATGCCTTCGAGCACCTCGCCGTCACCGGGGATCATCTCGCCGGCCACCACCCGCACCACGTCGTCCTTGCGCAGTTGGCTGGCAGCAACGGCCTCGAAACTGCCGTCGGCGCCGCGCCGTTGGGCGGTGAGGCCCTGGCTGCCGGCCTTGAGGCTGTCGGCGCGAGCCTTGCCACGGCCTTCGGCCAGGGCTTCGGCGAAGTTGGCGAACAGCACGGTGAACCACAACCACAGGGCGATCTGCACGGCCACGCCGGTACTCACGCCGCTCTCGGGGTCCAGGCACAGCACGGTGGTCAGCAGCGCGGTCAGGGCCACCACCAGCATCACTGGCGAGCGTTTGAGCTGGCGCGGGTCGAGCTTGACGAAGGCTTGCAGCAGTGCCGGGCGCCACAGGGCGGCGAAGCGGGTCTGGTCCTTGGCGCTTTGTGGCGCCTGTACTTCAGGAATGGGCATGTTCATGGTGTATTCCTCAGAAACCCAGGCTCAGGTGTTCGGCGATCGGCCCCAGGGCCAGGGTCGGCAGGAAGGTCAGGCCGCCCACCAGCAGGATGGTCACCAGCAACAGGCCGGTGAACAGCGGGCCATGGGTGGGGAAGCTGTTGAGCCCCTGGGGCGCGCTCTTTTTCGCCGCAAGGCTGCCGGCCAGGGCCAGCACCGGCAGGATGTAGCCGAAGCGGCCGATGAGCATGGCCAGGGCGATCATGATGTTGTGGAACGGGGTGTTGGCGCCAAAGCCTGCGAAGGCCGAGCCGTTGTTGGCAGCGCCCGAGGTGTAGGCGTACAGCAACTGGCTGAAGCCATGGGCACCGGGGTTGCTCACCGCCCCGGCAGGGCCTGGCAGGCTGGCGGCGATGGCGCCGAGCACCAGCACGCCTACCGGCATCACCAGCAGCGTGGCCACCAGCAGTTGCACCTCGCGGGCCTGCAGCTTCTTGCCCAGGTATTCCGGGGTACGGCCGATCATCAGCCCCGCCAGGAACACCGCAATCAGCACGAACACCAGCATGCCGTACAGGCCTGCGCCGACGCCGCCGAAGATCACCTCGCCGACCATCATGTTGACCATGGCCACCATGCCGGTCAGCGGGTTGAGGCTGTCATGCATGGCGTTGACCGAGCCGTTGGAGGCGGCGGTGGTGGTCACCGTCCACAGCACCGAGCCTGTGGTACCGAAGCGGCTCTCCTTGCCCTCGAGCGGCGGGCCTTGCTGTACCTGGGCGCTGTCGAGTGCCGGGTTGGGCTGGTATTCGGACCACAGCGCAGTGCCGCCGCCAATCAGGAACAGCGCCAGCATGCAGGCGATGATCGCGCGGCTTTGGCGCAGGTCCTTGACGTAGTGGCCAAAGGTGAACACCAGGGCCACCGGGATGAGGATGATCGACACCACCTCGAACAGGTTGCTCCAGGCCGTGGGGTTTTCGAACGGGTGCGCCGAGTTGACGCCGAAGAAGCCGCCGCCGTTGGTGCCCAGTTGCTTGATGGCGATCTGGCTGGCGGCCGGGCCCAGCGGGATGGGCTGCTCGGCGCCTTGCAGGGTGATGGCGTGGGCGTAGTCGGCGAAGGTTTGCGGCACGCCCTGCCACACCAGCAGCAGCGCCAGCAGCAGGCACAGCGGCAGCAGCCCGTAAAGGGTGGCGCGGGTCAGGTCGACCCAGAAGTTGCCAAGGCCGGTGGTGCTGCGCCGGGCGATACCGCGGCACAGGGCTACCAGTACGGCAAGGCCGGTGGCGGCGCTGACGAAGTTCTGCACGGTGAGGCCGAGCATTTGGCTGAGGTAGCTGAGCGAGGCTTCGCCGCTGTAGGCCTGCCAGTTGGTGTTGGTCATGAAGCTGACGGCGGTATTGAACGCCAGCGACCATTCCTGGCCGGGCAGGTGCTGGGGGTTCAGCGGCAGGCTGCCTTGCAGCAGCAGCACGGCGAACAGCAGCGCGAAACCTGCCAGGTTGAAGGCCAGCAGGGCCAGGGTGTACTGCTTCCAGCTGTGCTGCTGCTCGGCGTTGACCCCGGCCAGGCGGTAGCAGCCGCGCTCCACCGGGCCGAGCAGCGGGGTCAGCCAGGTGCGCTGGCCTTCCATGACTTTGTAGTAGAAGCGCCCGAGCCAGGGGGCTGGCAGCAGCACGATGGCGAAGAACGCCAGCAGCAACAGGTAGTCGTAACTGTGCATGGTTGCCCCTTAGCTGCGATCGGCGCGCAGCAGCGCTACCAGCAGGTAAATCGCCAATGCCACTGCCAGTAGCAGTGACAGCCCGTCGAGCATGTACATGAGGTGATCTCCCTTGGTTCGGCTTGTGGGCCGCTTTGGGGGGATTGTCTTGGGTGGGGGCGTAAAGGGGCGAGATGGGGGTGGGGTGGGGCGTAAAGAGGGCGTAAAGGTTTTTGGGGTCGGGGTCGGGATTTGATGGTGACTGCTTTGGGAGATGTATGCGCATTCGTTGACGATAGAGGCTTTTCGTCACCTTTCCGCCCTTACGGCGGGTAACTTTTTGAAGGATCAAAAAGTCACCAAAAAATCCATGCTCCCATCATCCGGCCCCCTACGCTGCGCTTCGGGGGTTCCCTCGCTCCGGGCTTGCTCCGGAGGTACGCGCCGACGGGCCGTCCCTGGCCCGATCGGCGCTCGACCGGCATCCATGCCGGTCGCCCTCCTACGCAATCCCTACACTCGGCCTCCTGAAGTCGCGATTTGTGTTGCCTGGGCTATCGCGCGCTTAGAAGCAAGATCAACAGCCAGATCAAGAGCCAGATCAAGAGCTGGGATGTTGGTTTTATTGTTTTTGATGTGTTGTTTATTCTGACGCCATCGCGGGACAAGCCCGCTCCCACGTTAGTTGTGCGTACCAAACTCAAGCGTGGGAGCGGGCTTGCCCCGCGATTCAATCCTGAGTTCCCACGTTGGCAACTAGCGGTTAGCTGCGCCAGTGCAAGCGCCGCCCCTAACTTCGCGACTTCAGGAGGCCGAACGCAGGGATTGCGTAGGGGGGCGACCGGCATGGATGCCGGTCGAGCGCCGATCGGGCCAGGGACGGCCCGTCGGCGCGTACCCCCGGAGCAAGCCCGGAGTGAGGGAACCCCGGAGCGAAGCGCAGGGGCCGTATGAATGGAGCGAGGATTTTTTGGTGACTTTTTGATCCTTCAAAAAGTTACCCGCCGTAAGGGCGGAAAGGTGAATAAGCGTCACTATGAATAATGAATGCGCATACAACTTTCAAAACCAACCAACTAACAAACCAACAAACTAACCACAGCGTCCCCCCAAGATTCAAACCACCCGCAAGCCCCCAATCGCCAGCAAGCCAACGCCCCACAAAATCCCTCAACCCCCAACAAATACCAATAAAAGCAATTCTCATTTGTGCTACCGTGCCGCCTCGTCATCGTCAGCCCGCCAGGCCCCCACCATGCCCAGCTCAGATCTCAAGGCCCTCTACCTGGCCCACCGCGAGGAAATCCAGGCCTACCTGGACCGCCACCTGCGTTGCAAGGAAACCGCCGCCGACCTGACCCAGGACACCTTCATCCGCCTGAGCGAACAACTCGGCCGCAGCCGCATCGAGAACGTACGCGCCTACCTGTTTTCCAGCGCCCGCAACCTGTTCATCGACCACACCCGCCGCCAGCAGCACCGCAAAAGCGAACCACTGGACAGCGAAGAGGCCAGCGCCGCCGCGCAACCCAGCGTCACCCTCGAGCAGGCCGCCATCGCCAACCAGCAACTGGCCGCGCTCAACCAAGTCATCCAGAATATGCCCGCCCCCTGCCGCGAAGTGTTCCTGATGGTGCGCGTCGAAGGCATGACCTACGTCGATATCGGCGAGCGTCTGGGCATTTCGCCCAAGACCGCCTACAGCCGCATGGTCAAGGCCCTGGAGCTGCTGAAAAAAGGCATGCCCCGGTGAACCGACCGCACACCCCAGAGCCCATGAACAGCCAACCGCCCTTGCCCACCCCCGCCGCTGGCGATGATATCGGCCACCAGGCCAACGCCTGGTTCGCCCTGCTGCACGGTGGCGCGCCCAGCGCGCAGCAACGTGACGCCTGGGCCGCCTGGATGGCAGCCGATACGCGCCACGCCGAGGCCTACGCCGAGCTTGAGCAGTTGTGGGCGCTGTCTGCATTGCTCAAGCCACAGCCCGTTACTGCGGCACCGGCAACGCCGCAGCTGTCGCGCCGGCGCTTCGTCGGCATGGGCCTGGCGGCCGGCGTCGCGGCGCTGGCCGCTGGCACCGGCACGCTGTGGCTCAAGGGCGTTGACGCACCCTTTGCCGACCTGCGCACCGCCGTGGGCGAGCGCCGGGTGGTGCAACTGCCCGACGGCTCTACGCTGGAAATGGCCGGGCACACGGCATTGAACCTGGACTTCAGCACAACACGCCGCGCCGTCGAACTGCTGCACGGCCAGGCCTATTTCAGCGTACGCCCAAGCCCTGCCGGCGACTTCAGCATCAGCACCCAGGCCGGGCAACTGCGTACCGCCGAGGCCGAGTTCTGCCTTTCGTGCGAACACGCCGAGGCGCAGCTGGCGGTCAGCCGCAAGCAGGTGCAGGTGCTGACGGCCAGCCAGCAGACCGAGCTGGGCGAAGGCCTGGCGCTGCGCTTCAGCAAGGCGGCCACCGGCGATATCCAGCGCGCCGAGCTTGAACAGGCGCTGGCCTGGCGCAGCGGCCGCCTGGTGTTCTTCAACGAACCGCTGGCAACGGTGGTGGACGAACTGCAGCGCTGGCGCCAGGGGCGGATTTTCATCATGGACAAGCAACTGGCAACGCGCCGGGTCAGCCTGATCCTCAACCTGGAACACCCCGAGCAGATGCTCGACGTGCTGTCCCGCGCCCTGGCCATACGCACCACGCGCTACACCGGCCTGGTCACCCTGCTCTACCCCGCCTGAAAATTTTTTACATCGCCATCAGACATTTCCACACCCCATGCGTCTTCAAGCGGACTGAGAGTTATTCGCATATCTGCATTTGCATGGGGCTCGCCTGAATGGCTACACGACACACGCCGCACACCACCCTTCACCCACGCTGGCAGCGCAACGCCTTGAGCGCCGCGCTGGCCTGCACGCTGCTGGTGGGCATGCTGCCTGCGCAGGCGGCACCGGCCCAGGCGGCCAGTACGCACAGGCTGGCGCTGAACATTCCGGCGCAACCCCTGCGCCAGGCATTGCTGGTGTTCAGCCAACAGTGCGGGCAGAACGTGCTGCTGGACGGCAATGTCGACGCCAGCCTGCGCAGCACCGCAGTGGTCGGCAGCTATTCGCCGGACGAGGCCCTGGCGCGCCTGCTGCAGGGCAGCGGCTACCGCTTCGCACGCACCGATGCGGTAACCCTTTACCTGGTGCCGGTCGATACCGGCGCAGGCAGCGAGGTGACCCTGGCCCCGACGCAAATCCAGTACCAGCTCGGCGACGCCGAGGCGTTGAGCCGCGGCTACCAGGGCAGGCCGGCCGCCAGCACCACGCGCCTGGGCCTGAGCCCGCAGGAAACCCCGCAGGCGGTGTCCACCGTCACCCGCGCGCAGATCGACGACTTCAAGCTCAACAGCGTCAAGGACGCCTTGCGCAACGCCCCCACAGTGACGGTTGAGCAGTTCGAGACCGACCGTACTGCGTTCACCTCGCGTGGTTTTACCATCGACAACTTCGAGTTCGACGGCATGGGCATGCCGTTCTCTTCGGGCGTGCTGCTGGGTGACCAGGACCTGGCCGAGTTCGAGCAGATCGATGTGCTGCACGGTGCCAACGGCCTGATGAGCGGCGCGGGCAACCCGTCGGCCACGGTCAACTTCGTGCGCAAGCGGCCCACCAAAACGTTCCAGGCGCAGGTCAACACCAGTGTCGGCTCGTGGGACAACCGCCGGGTGGACTTCGATGTCAGCGGCCCGCTGACCGACAACGGCAAGGTGCGCGGGCGCGTCATCTACGCCCACGACAAGGGCAATTCGTACCTGGACCGCTACAGCCACGAAATCAATGTCACCGCCGGTCTGCTGGCGTTCGACCTGAGCGACGCCGACACGCTCACGGTGGGCTTCTCGGAGCAGAAAAGCGATTCCAACGGCAGCACCTGGGGCGCCCTGCCGATGGCCGACTTCGCCGGCAACCCGATCCACTACAGCAGCCGCAGCGCCAGCGTCGGCCAGCCCTGGACCTACTGGAACATCCACACCCAGCGCGCCTTCGCCGAACTTGCCCACGACTTCGGCGACGGCTGGCATGGCAAGCTCACCGTCACCGGCACCAACCAGCATCAGGACACCCAGATGCTGTACGCCATCCCCTTCACCGCCGACGACGCCTTCGCCTACATCAACCGCACCACCAGCACCGAGCACCAGCTCACCGGCGAGGCGCAGTTGTCTGGCCCGTTTGCCCTGTTCGGCCGCGAGCATGAACTGACCCTGGGCGCCAACTATGGCCGCAGCCGGCATGACGAGCGCGGCCATTACGCCAGCCCCAGCGGCAACCAGGTCGTCAGGCTTGAAGATGCCCTGGCCGGCAACGTGCCGCTGCCGGCACTGACCTACACCGATGAGCTCAATACCCAGCACTTCACCGACCGGCAGAAGAGCGTCTACGCCGGTGCGCGCTTCAGCCTGAGCGACGACCTGCACTGGATCGCCGGCGCGCGCATGCTCAGCGCCGATGGCGAAGGCATGGGCTACGGCTCGGCCCACGACACCCGGGTGCACGGCAAGGTCACGCCCTACACCGGGCTGGTCTATGACCTGACCGAACAGTGGAGCCTGTACGCCAGCTGGACCGAGATCTTCAAGCCGCAGTACCTGCGCAGCAGCGCGGGCGGGGTGATCGAGCCGCTGGAAGGCACCAGCAGCGAGGTGGGAATAAAGGGCAGCCTGCTCGACGACCGCCTGAACGTCAGCGCTGCGCTGTTCAAGACCGAGCAGCAGAACGTGGCGGTGACCACCGGCCAGATCATCAACGGCCAGTACGCCTACCGCGGTGAAGACAACGACAGCCATGGCATCGAGCTTGAGGCCTCCGGCGAAGCGCTGCCGGGCCTGGACCTGGCGGCCGGCTACACCTACGTGCACATCGAGGACCACAACGGCGACAAGACCCGCCGCTACGTGCCCAGCCATACCGTGCGCGGCAGCCTGACCTACCGCCTACCGGCGGCGCCCCAGGCCAAGGTGGGCACCCGGGTTCAGTGGCAGAGCGCGACCGA
Organism: Pseudomonas xanthosomatis; assembly: GCF_019139835.1. Classification (NCBI taxonomy): domain Bacteria; kingdom Pseudomonadati; phylum Pseudomonadota; class Gammaproteobacteria; order Pseudomonadales; family Pseudomonadaceae; genus Pseudomonas; species Pseudomonas xanthosomatis. The sequence continues at coordinate 4,683,762 of NZ_CP077075.1, forward strand.
GGCTGACGGCAACCACCGGGTGCGCCAGGAGGCCTATGCGCTGGTGGACCTGATGGGCAGCTACCAGTTCGACCAGCACTGGAGCGCGGCGCTGAACCTGAACAACGTGTTCGACCGCAAGTATCTGTTGTCGCTGTACCAGTCGGCGGGCTCCACCAACTTTGGCGCGCCGCGCAACCTGACTGCTTCGGTGACCTGGAAGTATTGAGGCCTGGGCTGAAGGCCCCATTGCGGGGCAAGGGAGCAACTAGCACATGCGTGCTATGGATCACGCCCCCCTGCCCCGCTACGGTGCCGTGCTGGATTGCCTTCCCTTTCTGCATACCGGACGTTGCCCATGCCATCACACACCCGACTGTTATCCGCCGGCCTGCTGCTCGGCCTGCTCAGCAGCCAGGCAAACGCTGATTCCATAGACGAAATTTTCAGCGCCCAGGACAGCAACGGCGATGGCGCGATCTCCGTGCAAGAAGCCCGGGCAGCGGCCCCGGCGATCTTTCGCAGCATCGACCGCAATGGCAATGGCAGCCTGGACGTCGATGAAATCGCTGCCCACATAGCCGCCGAGGCTGGCCCGGGCACGGTATTCCCGGCGCAAGTGCTGGCCTCGGTGGCGCAGAAGACCCTGCAATACTGGGACGGTAACGGCGACGGCAAGGTGACCGAACAGGAATACACCGACGCTGCGGTCGCCTTGCTGCTAATGGCCGACAGCGACGGCGACCGGCTCGTCACCCGTGAAGAGTTGCAGCGCTTTCGCGGTGAAGCGCCCGCGCAGTAGCGCTGCCGCAAACGGCCCCATCGCCGGCAAGACGGCTACAGTGGAGCGTGTTGTTTTGGCTATCGCGAATACCTGTATGAGATTACCCAGCCCTTTCGGGCTGCGCTGTCGCGCAGAGAACTAGTCTCGCAGATGTACCGCGGCCCCTGTGGGAAGCGTGTTAAATCAATGAGTTGTTGTTTGTTCTATGAGAGCCGGCTTGCCGGCGATGGGGCCAGCCCAACTACACATGAACACTGGACTCAACGCGGCGCCGAATGCCGGCTCCAGTCCAGCAGCAGGCTATACCCCACCGCCAGCAAAGTCGGCCCGATGAACAGCCCGATGAAGCCGAACGCCAGCAACCCGCCGAACACCCCCAGCAACACGATCACCAGCGGCAGGTTGCCACCGCGGCTGATCAGGTAGGGCTTGAGCACGTTGTCCACGCCACTGATGACGAAGGTGCCCCAGATCCCCAGAAACACCGCCATGCCGTACTCTCCCTTCCACACCAGCCAACCGGTGGCCGGCACCCAGGCCAGCGGCGGGCCCATGGGGATCAGGCTGAGCATGAAGGTCACCAGGCCCAACACGATGGCCCCGGGCACCCCGGCAATCAGAAAGCCGATCAGCGCCAGCAGGCCCTGGGCGGCGGCAGTGCCGATCACGCCATTGACCACCCGCTGCACGGTGCCGGCCACCAGCTCCACGTAGTACTCGGCGCGCTCGCCCACCAATCGCTGCAGCAACCGCAGCACGAACGCCGCCAGGCGTGGGCCGTCGCGGTAGAAGAAGAACACGAACACCAGGCTCAGGGTGAGCTCCAGCACACCGCTGCCGATCTGCGCGCTGCGTGCCAGCAGCCAATTGCCCACCTGGCCCAGGTACGGCTTGGCCGAGGCCAGCAAGGCCGCGCCCTGCTGGTCGAGCGATTGCCACCAACCGACCAGGCGCTCGCCGATCAAGGGTATGCCCGCGACCCAGGCCGGCGCATCGGGCAGGCCCTCGACCTGAATGTCCCGCACAAAGGCGGTGGCATCGCGGATATGGTCGGCCAGGTTGAAACCCAGCCACACCAGCGGCAGCGCCACGATGAGGATCCAGGCCGTGGTCAGCAGGCTGGCGGCGAGGGTCTCGCGCCCGCCCAGTATACGGGTCAGCAGGCGCATCAGCGGCCAGCTGGCGAAGGCCAGGATGGCGCCCCACAGCAACGCCGAGATGAACGGCGCCATCACCCACAGCGCAGCGCCAAGCAGCGCCAGCAGCAGGATCTGCACCAGCAGGCGGTCGGTGTTGGGCATGGGGCGCTCGCTCAACGGATCAGCTCCAGGTGCAGGCCATCGGTAGGTGCATCGCCCACTTCAAGCCGGGCGCTGCGCACGCCGGCCTTGATCAACTGCTCGCGCCAGGCCTCGGCGCCCTTGCCACTGAGGCTGGCGCGCAGGGTGCTGTCGAGGTTCAGGCTACGGGCCAGCAGCGTGGCCCAGTTGGCCTGGGGTTGGGCAAGGTCAGGGTAGTCGAGCTTGCCGGTGTCGCGCAGCTCGCGCAGCACCGTGGCGGCAGTGGGCAGGATGTCGCCCAGCGGGCTTTCGGCGACGAACTCCTCCACATGCAGGTAGGCGCGGCGGTTGCCACGGGTGACGCTGTACAGCGCCACCAGGGTGTCGGCTTCTTCAGCGGAGCGGCGCAGCAGGATGAACGCCTGTTGCTCGTCACCGCCATTGAGGCGGGCATTGGCGAACACGTCGTTGGCCCACAGGCTGGCTTCGCCGCAGTCGCGGCCCTGGCACCAGAACAGCGGGTAACCGCCGTCTTGCTGCAACGCCTCGCGTGCACTGGTGAAGGCTTCGCGGGCGCTGCGCTCTACCGGTAGCTCGTAGGTGACCGAACTGACCTGGCCACGGCTTTCGACCTTGTCTTCGACCCGCAGGCGGCCGCTGATCTTGCGCAGCGGGCCCATGGGGTAGACGCGCTCCTGGGCAACGGCTGGGCGCTGGTCGACCACTTTGGCGTCAACCGGGACGGGCAGGTTGCCGGCCCACACTAGCGGGCTGGCGGCAGCGAGGCAGGCGGCGATGGCGCCGCGCAACAGCAAAGGTGTGCTCATCGGCAGCCCTCGTGGCTGCGGGGCTCGGGTGCATGGATGTCTGGCATGTACATGGTTGTCTCCCTTTCAACCCGCCAAGCCTCGACACTTGCCCGGTGCAAGTCAAGGAAAGCCAAAGAAGCGATTGAAACAGTCTGCAACAAGGCTTGCGCCGTGCTCGTCATTCAGGTGCAGGTGATGGCCACCCGGCAACAGCACCTGCTGGAAGGGTAGCTGCTCCAGCAGCTGCGTGTGGCGCGCCAGCATGCCGTCGGCGGCCACCACCAGGCAGGCCGGGCATTTCAGCCGATGCACGAAGGCCATCGCCTGGGCCTGGGCCAGGCGCTGCGGCGAGGGCAGCGTCAGGCGGCTGTCGCTGCGCCAGCTGTAGCCACCGGGCACCGGCATCAGGCCGCGACGGGCCAGCAGCTCGGCAGCCTCGCGGCTGACCGCAACCATGCCTTTCATGCGCGCTTCGACGCCCTCGTCCAGCGAGGTATAGACAGTCTTGCGCTTGCCATCCAGGCGCAGTTGCGCCTGCAGCGCCATACCCAAACGCTCGGCGGCGTCCTGCTCGGCGCCGGTGGGCGGGATCACGCCGTCGATCAGCGCCAGGTGGCTGACCCGGTCGGGCAAGGCGCCCGCCAGTTGTACCGAAATGATCGCTCCCAGCGAATGCCCCAGCAGGCCGAAGCGCTGCAAGCCCAACTGCTCGGCCACCCGCAGCACGTCATGGGCGTAGTCGGCCAAGGCGTAGCCGGCGCCTGGGGGACGGTGTTCGGAATAACCGTGCCCGGCCAGGTCGAGGGCGACGATACGCAGGCCTTTAAGCTGCGGCGCCAGCCGGGCGAAGCTGTTGGCATTGTCGAGCCAGCCGTGCAGTGCGATCACCGGCAGGCCATCGGCGGGCCCGAACAGGTGTGCGGCCAGTTCGATATGGCCCAACGCCAGGCGCACTTCCTCTACCTGCGGGCTCATGCCTGCCCCCAGCGGTCGAACAGGCCCTTGAGCAGGCTTGCGGTATCCAGCGGGCGCTCCAGCGGGAACATGTGCCCGCCCGGCAGGCTGTGGTACTCCCCCTGTGCCATGCCGCGCACGCCAAGGGCGTGGTGGCGGCGGATCACCCGGCTGTGGGTGCCGCGCACCACCGCCAGCGGCACCTGCATCTGCCGCGGCGGCAAGGGGCTGGCGTGCGGGATACTGCGGTAGATGCTGATTTCGGTGGCCGGGTCGAAGCGCAGGCGCAGGCCGCCTTCTGCCTCCTCCAGCCCATGCTCCAGATAAGCTTCCAGGCATTCAGGGTCAAAATGGCGAAACAGGGTCTTGCCGGTGAAGTAGCGCCGGGCGCTTTCCCGGTCGGTGAATACCTCGCGCCGGCCCAGGGTGCGCCCGGCCGGGGTGATGCGGTCGATGAACCCCCAGCGTTTGGCGGCCTGGATCAGCCACTGGTCGGCGCGGGTCAGTACCGGCGAGTCGAGCATCACCACCCCGCGGTAGTACTGCGGGCAGCGCAGCGCCGCATGCAGGTGCAGCACACCGCCCAGCGAGTGCCCGACGCCCCACACCGGCGCCTGCTGCTGCGCAAGGTGATGCAGCAGCTCGTCCACCAGGTTCTGCCAGTTGTCGTTCACCGGAAAGCGCGGGTCATGGGCGTGCTGCGCCAGGTGCTGCACGGCGTAGTCCGGCGCCAGGGCGCTGAACAACTTGCCGTAGGTGGCCGAGGGGAAGCCGTTGGCGTGGGCGAAGAAGATCTGCTGCGACATGGCCGCCTGCTCTGCTCGGAGGAGTGATGGCCCATTGTCGGCAAGGCAAAGGGTGGCGGCAACGTTCGGAAAGGTCATCACCAACGGCGATCAGGTCAATCAGAACTTTCCGAAGCTGTCCATGGAGCGGCGCAGGCAGGCCTGCACGTAGGCCAACTGATGCTCCAACGCCTCACGGGCCAGGCGCTGGTCCTGGTACTCCAACTGCAGCCGGCGCAGCGCCAGGCAGCTGGTTTGCAGCAGGTGCGCCATACGCAGGCTGGCGTCCTGCAGGCAGCGCAGCTCTTCTTCACCATCGAACGAAGCATCTGCGCCGGTACCCTGGCGCCCACGCACCGATGCCATCAGCTGGTACATCTTGGCATCGGCACTGTCACGCAGCAGGCTGTACTCGGCAAACTCCAGCAGTTGATCGTCCTGAACCTTCTCCAATGTGGGTTGCAGGTCAACCGAACACACCAGTTCCATCCATCGCCCACTCATGCCCATCTCCCCGAACGCTAGCGTTATCACTTGATGGCGATAACGCTAGCAAGCCGGCTGAGCGGGTAACAACTGGCAAAAATATCAGTTGCCGGGGTTATTGCGAATGGTGAAGGGCGCGCAGGGTCATGAGCCCCGCCAGGGGCCACTCCCCCTCGAGTTGCGCCAGGCTGGCCGTGCTCATGGGCGCCGGTTGCTGGCTGTGGCCATGTTCCAGCAGGCTGACCAGCGCCCCCACCAAGGGCTGGTGGCTGACCAGCAGGACCTGTTCGAGCCCCAACCGCTCAAGTTCGGTGAGCACCTGCTGCGGGTCGCTTTCCGGGGTCAGCCAGGGCACCGTGCGCACCGGCTCGGCAAAGCCCAGGGCATCGTGCACCAAGGCCGCCGTTTGCTGGGCGCGCACATAGGGGCTGGCGATGATCGCCTGCAACGGCTGGCCGAGCAGCCGCGCGGCACTGAACAGCACCTGCTCGCGACCATGCTCGGTCAGGCGCCTTTCGGCGTCGGTGTTGGCCCGCGGCTGGGCTTCTCCGTGGCGCAGCACCCACAGTTTCACAGCTTGGGCTCCTCGTCGCGCACCGGGTGCGGCGCCGGGGGCACGCTGTGGGGAGCCTCGCCTTCGGGGGCACGAGGGGCCGGCCAGTCGGCGAACGGCCAGGGTTTCTGCTCGCTGTGGAAGCTGCCGAAGCGGCCGATCTGCGCCAGGTACTGGCTGAGGCTGTCGCCGAAGTTCATCAGGCTGAGGCTGGGCGCGCCGTAGATCAGGCGGTAGATCAGTTGCACCAGCACCAGGCCTGCGAGCAGCAGTTCGGCGAGCTGCCACACCACCAGGAACACCAGCATCCACAGCACCCGCAGGATGATCGACTCGCGCTGGGCGCTTTGCGGCGTTTCGTTCATCTGTCGCTCCTTGGTTCAGTTGAAACCGCTGGTGGAAATGAAATCGACATCGGTCTTGGGCTCGGCGCGCATCAGGTGCTCGATCACCTGGGCCAAGGTGCGGCCTTCAAACAGGATGGCGTGCAGGCCGGCAACCAGCGGCATGTACACGCCTACCTCTTGCGACTTGGCCTTGAGCACCTTGAGCGTGTTGACCCCTTCGGCCACCTCGCCCAGGCGGCTGACGGCCTCGTCCAGGGTCAGGCCTTGGCCCAGGGCGTGGCCCACCTGATAGTTGCGGCTCTTGGGCGAGGAGCAGGTGACGATCAGGTCGCCGACTCCGGCCAGCCCAAGGAAGGTCATGGGGTTGGCGCCCTGGCTCACGGCAAAGCGGGTCATCTCGGCCAGCGCGCGGGTAATCAGCATGCTTTTGGTGTTCTCGCCCATGCCCAGGGCCACGGCCATGCCGGAAATGATCGCGTAGACGTTCTTCAGCGCGCCGCCCAGCTCGACACCAAAACGATCGGCGCTGGCGTAGACGCGGAAGGTGCGACCGTGCAGCACAGCCTGTACCTGCTGGCACAGCGCTTCGTCTTCACTGGCCACCACCGTGGCGGTGAGGGCATGCTCGGCGATCTCGCGGGCAAGGTTGGGGCCGGACAGCACGCCGATACGGGCCTTGGGCGCGATCTCTTCGAGGATCTGGCTCATCAGTTTGAAACTGTGCGCCTCGATCCCCTTGGTCAGGCTCACCAGGCACTTGCCACCCAACAGCTCGGCATGGGGTGCCAGCACACTGCGCAGGGCGCTGGAGGGCAAGGCCACGAAGACCAGTTCGCTGCCTTGCAGCACCGGCAGCAGGTCGCTCACCGGCTCGACGCCGTCATGCAGGCGGATGCCCTTGAGATAACGCGGATTCTCACGATTGCTGCGCATCGCCTCGGCCTGGGCCGGGTCGCGCATCCACTGGCGCACGGGGTGGCCGTTTTCTGCCAGCAGGTTCGCCACGGCGGTGCCGAAGCTTCCGCCTCCAAGAACTGCAACAGGGTGCTGTTCAGTCATATCCAATCCGTTAACCAGTAAAAGTAAATGGCGACCGGCGCATTATAAGGGCAAGCCGCAAGCCTCAAGCTACAAGTGGCAAGAAAAGCGGCAGGTCCACCGAGCTCTTGCAGCTTGCAGCTTATAGCTTGCAACTTGAATGCTCGGTTAACATGCCTGATTCATTTTTGAAACAAGGTCGTACCGTGTTCCCTGGCACGCCCCCCTACCCTCGCCTGCTCCTGCTGACGGCCTTGCTCGGCGGGCCGGCCGTGGCCGACGACCTGTTCATCGACAACCAGGACCTGCCTCAGGTTCTGACCGCCACCCGCCTGAAACAATCCCCGGCCGCCGTGCCGGGCAGCATGACCGTGCTCGACAGCGAGCTGATCCGCGCCAGCGGCGCCCGTGACATACCTGAACTGCTGCGCCTGGTGCCGGGCATGATGATCGGCTACGGCGCCGGCAACCAGCCCACGGTCAACTACCACGGCAGCAACGTCAACGACGCCCGGCGCATGCAGGTACTGATCGACGGCCGCTCGGTGTACCGCGCAGGCCTGGCCACGGTGGACTGGAGCGATATCCCGGTGGCGCTGGAAGATATCGAGCGCATCGAGGTGTTCCGCGGCCCCAATACGGTCAGCTACGGCGCCAACGCGCTGATGGCGGTGGTCAACATACTCACCCGCAACCCGGCCGACAGCCACGGCACCCGGCTGAAGATGACCCGCGGCCAGGATGGCATCAACGACTACTACGTCAGCCACGGCCTGGGCTGGGATGGCGGCGACCTGCGCCTGTCGGTATCGGGCCAGCAGGACGACGGCTTCGACGAAGACCAGTTCGGCCACGACTACCGCGACAGCCGCAGGCTCAACCGCATCAACCTCAACGCCATCCACTACTTGGCGCCAGACCAGACCCTCGAATGGCAACTGGCAGCCAAGGAAGGCAGCAACCAGCGCCCATACACCTACCAGCCTGTGTTCGGCCGATACCGGGCGGGCAACGACGCTGACGTCAACGCCAAGGACTACGCAGGCTCAGTGCGCTGGAACATCGACTTCAACCCCGACCACAGCCTGTATGTGCAGGGTTCGGCGCAGCACTTCGACCGCCAGCAGGTGTGGCGGGCCTGTGATGCCGCCATCGCCTTCAGCCCCGAACTGACGCGGCTGTGGCAGCTCAACCCGAACTATGCCGAGCAGGTGGCGCGCAGCCTGTTCACAGGCAGCCCGCCAACCAGTAGCGACCCGACCCTGAACGCCCTGCGCCAGGAAGTGTTGAACCAGTGGAATGCCGGCGGCAATAACACTGTCTGCGGCGACGTCGACCAGAGCACCCGCGAAACCCGCTACGACCTGGAAGTGCAGGACACCCTGAGCCTGACCGACAGCCTGCGCCTGGTCAGCGGCATGAACTACCGCTATGACAAGGCCGACTCGCAGACCTACTTCAACGGCACCCTCGACGACCAGACCTGGCGCCTGTTCGGCCAGCTCGAATGGCGCGCCGACGAGCACTGGATCGTCCAGGGCGGCGCCATGTACGAAAAATCCCAGCTGTCGGGCAATTCGCTGACCCCGCGGGTGGCGGTGAACTACCTGATCACCCCGCGCCATGGCTTGCGCGCGGTGTACTCCGAGGCCATCCGTTCGCCGGACATGTTCGAGAACAACGTCAACTGGAGCTACACGGTAAAAAACCTGTCGCCCAACCTGTACGGCCTGCAGAACGGTGAGTACTTCGTCAAGACCCGCGGCCCGGGCAACCTCGACCAGGAACACATGCGCTCGCGCGAACTGGGCTACAACGGCTACTTCAGCGACATCGACCTGAGCATGGACGTGAAGCTGTTCTACGACGAGATCACCGGCATGATCAGCGAGCCGTTGAAGAACAACCAGTACATCGCCAGCAACGCCAACAAATCGCGCTTCAGCGGCAGCGAGGCGCAGTTCGACTGGCGCATGAGCCGCCGCGACCGCCTGCGCCTGACCTACGCCTACGTCGACGCCTGGGCCAGCAACCCGGCAGACAGCCGCCTGACCGCCCGCAACAGCGGCTCGGCCGGCTGGCTGCGCGAATGGGGCGATGGCTGGTCGAGCGCGCTGTTCTATTACGGTGACGACGCGCTCAACGAGTACCGCTACGAGCGCATCGACCTGCGCCTGGCCAAGCGCTTCAAGGTGCAGGGCAGCAACCTGGAGCTGGCCGCCCTGTGGCAGCAACGCCTGGACGACGAACCCACTACGCTGGTGCAGAACCGCTACGACAGCCGCCATCGCTTGAGCGTCAGTGCGGAGCTGGAGTTCTGATGAGCTTACTGCTGCGCTTGCTGCTGTTGTGCCTGCTGCCACTGGGGTCGCTGTCTGCCAGCGAAATCCTGCTGGTGGGCGCCGAGGAGCAGCCTGGCATCCGCAGCTTCGTCAGCGCCCTGGAGCAGCGCCGACCCCACGACAAGGTAGCGTTTCGCGAGGTGGCGCAACTGCCCAAGCCTGGCCAGTTGAAAGCCGACACCCGGTTAATTCTGCTCGACGGGCCGGCGCTGGACTGGCGCCTGACTGAAGCCGCAGGCCCATCGGCGCTGGCCCTGCGGGTCAGCCGGGTACAGGCCGAGCAGCGCTTGGGAAAGTCACGCCCAGCGTTCCTCAGCCTGCTGTGGAGCGACCCGCCACTGGCGCGGCAACTGCGCCTGGCCCACTACCTGTTGCCGCAGGCCCGGCGCATTGGCGTGCTGTACGCTGAACAAAGCCGTTTTTTACTCGATGAATTACGCCAGGCCGCCGAACCCCTGGGGCTGGAGATAGTCGCCCAGGACTGGCCCGACCTTCGCGACAGCCGCCCGCTGCAGCACCTGCTGGCCAACAGCGACGTGCTGCTGGGGCTCGACGACCCTGAACTGTACAACTCCAAATCCGCCAAGAACGTGCTGCTGAGCAGCTACGGCCGGCAAATGGCACTGATCGGCCCCAACGCAGGGTTCGTTCGTGCCGGCGCCCTGGCCAGCACCTACAGCGACCAGGACGACTGGCTGGCCGTGCTCGAGCAGTTGCTCGACCAGCCGCCGGCGCGCTGGCCGCGCAGCCTCTACCCCGCGCGCTTCGGCGTCAGCGGCAACCAGCAGGTCGCCCGCGCCCTGGGCCTCGAAGCCATCGAGCCCGGCGCAGCCGCCAAGGCCCTGGCCGCAGGAGAACCCACCCCATGAGCAAACGCCTGAGCTGGGATATCCATACCCGCACCCAGATCATCAGCCTGGGCCCTGCCCTGCTGCTCACCTTGCTGTTGATCAGCTTCTTCACCTTCGTGCGCATTCAGGACTTGCGCCAGGAGCTCAACCACACCGGGCAACTGATTGCCAACCAGCTGGCCCCAGCCTCCGAATACGGCGTGATCTCGGGCAACAACGAAGTGCTCGACAGCCTGATGCGCGCCACCCTGAGCATCCCCCATGTGCGCTTTCTTGAAGTGCAGGACAGCCGCAATCACATCCTGGTGTACGTCGAGCAGCCCGACGAAAGCCAGAACCGCGCCCAGCGCGTGGAGGTGTTCCAGGCACCGATCCGCCTGCAGCAGATTCGCCTGGACAACGATTTCCTGCAGGGCAAGCCACAGTTGCCGAGCATCGGTGACGACTACCTGGGGCGGGTGATCGTCGGCATGTCGGACGACGCCTTCAGCCAGCGCCAGCAGGAAATCGTCATCAAGGCCGGCATCCTGGCGCTGTTCGCCCTGCTGTTCACCTTCTTGCTGGCGCGGCGCCTGGCCATGAGCCTGTCCAAGCCCATCAGCGACATGGGCCATGCGGTCAAGGCCATCCAGCAGGGTGACTTCAACGCACCACTGCCGGTGGTCGATGACAGCGAACTGGGCCATCTGGCCAGGCACATCAACAACCTGGCCAGCGCCCTGGACCACGCCGCCCACGAACAGCAGCAGGCCATGGGCCAACTGATCCAGGCCCGCGAGGAGGCCGAGCAGGCCAACCGCGCCAAGTCCGATTTCCTGGCGATGATGAGCCATGAGCTGCGCACACCCATGAACGGCGTGCTGGGCATGCTGCAACTGCTGGAGACCACCCGCTTGACCGGCGAGCAGGCCGAGTACACCGCGGTGGCCAGCGAGTCCACCGGGCACCTGCTCAAGGTGATCAACGACATCCTCGACTTCTCGCGGATCGAGCGCACCACGCTTGAGCTGGAACACATCGACTTCAACCTCGCCGAGCTGATCACCAGCAGCGTGCAGTCGTTCCAGCACACCGCCCAGCAACGCGGCCTCACATTGCGCCTGCAACTGCCGCAGGCCCCGGCGCCGCAGCAGGTGGTCGGAGACCCGACGCGCATCCGCCAGATTTTGCTCAACCTGGTGGGCAATGCGCTGAAGTTCACCGAGCGTGGCGAGGTGGCGGTGGAGGCACGCTGGCAATTGCTCGACCGCCAGCTGCTGTGGTTCACCTGTGCGGTGCGTGACACCGGCATCGGCATCGACAGCAACCGCCTGGAAATGATGTTCGTGGCCTTCCAGCAGGCCGACAGCTCGATTTCGCGCCGCTACGGCGGCACCGGCCTGGGCTTGTCGATCGCCCGCACCCTGGCCGAGCGCATGGGTGGCCAGTTGCGCGCCGAAAGCCGCGAAGGTCTGGGCTCGACCTTCACCCTGGAAATGCCCCTGGCGCTGTCGAACACCCCGGCGGCTCTACCGCCAGGCGCGGCCGCGGCAGAGCTGCCCGGCCACGCTGGCGAGCGGATCCTGCTGGTGGAAGACAACCCGGTCAACCAGAGCGTGATCGAGGCCATGCTGCGCAGCCTGGGCTTCGAGGTCGGCCTGGCCGTGGACGGTGCCCAGGCGGTCGAGCTGGTCGGCCAGCAGCCGTTTGCCGCCGTGCTGATGGATTGCCGCCTGCCGCTGATGGACGGTTACGAGGCCACCCGGCGCATTCGCCTGCTGCCGCAAGGCGCCGGGCTGCCGATCATCGCCCTGACCGCCAATGTACTGGAGGGCGACCGTGAGCGCTGCCTGGCCGCCGGCATGGACGATTACCTGAGCAAACCATTCAAACGCACCGACCTGCAGCGCACATTGGGCCACTGGTTACCCGGTCGGACAGCCGCGACTGGCGATAAATGCTAAAGTGCGGCAGTCTTAAAGACTGGACAGGACCGACGCCGGCCCTGAAAATAACATTTCAGTGCACACCTGTACTTCATTTGCCAGGTGCGCTGTGACTTTCACCACAACGCAATAGTCTACCTGTAGGCTGCCGCCCCGGATGCAAAGCGTTTCGGGCCGGCCGGGAAGATTCATCCCCTGCCACAGGGGGTTATTGAGGAGCTCGCATGACCAAACAAAACGCCTTTACCCGGGAAGACCTGCTGCGCTGCAGTCGCGGTGAGCTGTTCGGCCCAGGTAATGCGCAACTGCCCGCCCCGAACATGCTGATGGTCGATCGCATCGCCCACATCAGCGAAGAAGGCGGCAAGTACGGCAAAGGTGAATTGGTCGCCGAGCTGGATATCAATCCGGACCTGTGGTTCTTCGCCTGCCACTTCGAAGGCGACCCGGTGATGCCAGGCTGCCTGGGCCTCGATGCCATGTGGCAGTTGGTCGGCTTCTTCCTCGGCTGGCAGGGCCTGCCAGGCCGCGGCCGCGCCCTGGGTTCGGGCGAAGTGAAATTCTTCGGCCAGGTACTGCCTAGCGCCAAGAAAGTCACCTACAACATTCACATCAAGCGCGTCCTGAAGGGCAAGCTGAACATGGCCATCGCCGATGGCTCGGTCAGCGTCGATGGCCGCGAGATCTACACTGCCGAAGGCCTGCGGGTCGGCGTGTTCACCTCCACTGACAATTTCTAAGGGTTATTCGCATGCGCCGCGTCGTTATCACTGGTCTGGGCATCGTATCGTGCCTGGGCAATGACAAAGCTACCGTCACCGAAAACCTGCGCAACAGCCGTCCGGGTATCCGCTACAACCCGGAATACAAGGAAATGGGGCTGCGTAGCCAGGTTTCCGGCTCCATCGACCTCAACCTCGAAGAGCTGATCGACCGCAAGGTCTATCGCTTCGTCGGCCACGCCGCTGCCTACGCGTACCTTGCCATGCAAGACGCGATCAAGGACTCCGGCCTGACCGAAGAGCAGGTTTCCAACCCGCGCACCGGCCTGGTTGCCGGCTCCGGCGGCGCTTCCACGCTGAACCAGATGGAAGCCCTGGACACCCTGCGCGAAAAAGGCGTCAAGCGCGTCGGCCCGTACCGTGTCACCCGCACCATGGGCAGCACCGTTTCGGCGTGCCTGGCCACCCCGTTCAAGATCAAGGGCATCAACTACTCGATCTCGTCGGCCTGCGCCACGTCCGCACACTGCATCGGCACCGCACTGGAGCAGATCCAGTGGGGCAAGCAGGACATCGTCTTCGCCGGTGGCGGTGAAGAAGAGCACTGGAGCCAGTCGTTCCTGTTCGATGCCATGGGCGCCCTGTCGACCAAGCGCAACGAAACCCCGGAACTGGCCTCGCGCGCCTACGACGCCGACCGTGATGGCTTCGTCATCGCTGGCGGCGGCGGCATGGTAGTGGTCGAGGAGCTGGAACACGCCCTGGCCCGTGGCGCCAAGATCTACGCCGAAATCGTCGGTTACGGCGCGACTTCCGACGGCTACGACATGGTCGCCCCGAGCGGCGAAGGCGCCATCCGCTGCATGCAGCAGGCGCTGTCCACCGTCGACACCCCGATCGACTACCTGAACACCCACGGCACCTCGACCCCGGTCGGTGACGTTGCGGAAATGAAAGGTGTACGTGAAGTGTTCGGCGCCAACGCCCCGAAGATCAGCTCGACCAAGAGCCTGTCGGGCCACTCGCTGGGCGCCGCCGGTGTGCACGAGGCGATCTACTGCCTGCTGATGATGGAAAACAACTTCATCGCCGGCTCCGCCAACATCGACGAGCTGGACCCAGAGGTCGCCGACCTGCCGGTACTGCGCAAAACCGAAGAAAACGCCAAGATCGACACGGTCATGAGCAACAGCTTCGGCTTCGGCGGCACCAACGCTACCCTGGTGCTCAAGCGCTGGACCGGCAAGTGATTGCCTGATGCGCTGAAGCAGAACGCCCCGGCCTAGGCCGGGGCGTTTTTGTTTGTGCCTCAGCCGCAACACAAACCTGTGTAGGAGCGGCCTTGTGCCGCGAAAGGGGCGCGCAACGGCCCCAGCAATCTCGGTAATGACGCCGAGCCCCAAGGGCCCGTTCGCGGCACGAGGCCGCTCCTACACAGGGCAATCAGGCCTTCAAACCGAAAACCGCTGCACCAGGGTATTGAGGTCCACCGCCAACTGCGACAGCGCCTGGCTGGCGGCGGAGGTCTGCTCGGCGCCGGCCGAGGACTGATGCGCCAGGTCGCGGATGGTGGTGAGGTTACGATCCACCTCCCGCGCCACCTGCGCCTGTTCTTCGGAGGCACTGGCAATCACCAGGTTGCGCTCGTTGATCTGCCCGATGGCCTCGGCAATCGCCTCCAGCGCCGCCCCGGCCGCATGCGCTCCACCCAAGGTCGAGCGGGCCTGGGCATCGCTTTGCTGCATGCCCTGCACCGCGCGCCCGGCACCGCCCTGGATGGCGACGATCATCTGTTCGATTTCGCGGGTCGAAGTCTGTGTACGATGGGCCAGCGCCCGCACCTCATCCGCGACCACGGCAAAGCCACGCCCGGCCTCCCCTGCCCGCGCAGCCTCGATGGCAGCGTTGAGCGCCAGCAGGTTGGTCTGCTCGGCAATGGCGCCGATCACATCCAGCACCTTGCTGATATCGTGCACCTGCTGCGCCAACTGCCCCACTTCCTCGGCATTGCCGGCCACGCCGCTGGCCAGGGCCTCGATGGCGGCCACCGTGGCCTGCACCTGCTCGCGGCCCTGGCGGGCAATACGGTCGGACTCGCTCGAGGCCTCGGACGTCGCAACGGCGTTGCGCGCCACCTCCTCCACGGCAGCGGTCATCTGGTTCACCGCCGTGGCTGCCTGCTCGATCTCAAGGCTCTGCTGCTGCAGCCCCCGGGTGGCATCCTCGGTCACCGCGCTGAGTTCTTCAGACGCCGAAGCCAGCTGGCTGGCGGAGTCAGAGATCCGCCCGATGGTCTCGCGCAGGCTCTGCTGCATGCGCTTGAGCGCGGCCAGCAGGCGCGCCGGCTCGTCATCGCCCTGCACGCTGATCTGCGGCGTGAGGTCGCCGGTGGCCACGGTTTCAGCAACCTGCAGCGACTGCCCCAGGGGCCTGACGATGCTGCGGGTCAGGGCCAGCGCCAGCACCACAGTCAGGGTCAGGGCCACCAGCAGCAGCCCGGCCACCCAGACCCGCGCACCACTGTAGACCGCCTCGGCCATGGTGGTGGCGAGCCCGGCATGGTGGTTGTTCAGCTCGATCAGCTCGTTGAGCGTGGCGGTCATCTGGTCGGCGATCTGGTTCATCTCGCCATTGACCAGAGTGGCGGCGGCGCCGATGTTGCCCTGGGTGGCCAGTTGCACCACCTGCGACTGCAGGCCCATGTACTGCTGCTCCAGGGCCTGGTAGCGGTCGAACAGGGTGCGCTCCTCGGGCAGCACGATCAACGCGCCGTAACGCGCCTGGGCCTTGCTCAGGCCGGTCTTGATCTCGTCGATACGGGCGGTGTTCTGCTGCTGCGCGGCGCTGTCGTTGTTGACCAGCAGACGCAGGGTCAGGGCGCGGATACGCAGAGCGTCCTGGGCCATGTGCCCGACCGAGATGACACTGGGCAGCCAGTTGTCGTCGACTTGCTCGGCCTGCTGGCGCATGTCGGTCATCTGTTTCAGCGCCAGAGCGCCCAGCGCCACCACCAGCAGGGCCATGATGCCGAAGCCGAGGCTGGCGCGCGGGGCGATGTTCAAACGTCTGAGGTTCATTCGGGTTCCCTCCCAAAAGTGATCGTTCCTTCGCATAAAGAAGGTATCGGGCGATTGGCAATTTGCGTAAGACGAAAACGCAATATCAAACGCTACTTCACCGGCTTTGCAGCCTTGGGCAGTACGGCCAGGAAGTTGTCCCGCGCGACCTTGCGCGCCACCGCCTCTGGCAAGGCATCGAGAAACGGCTTGAAACCGTGCATCTGCTCGCCGATACCGTCGAAGCGGCCGACCACATCCGAGCCCAGCATGAAGCGCTCGGGAAAGCGCTCGACCAACGCCAGCCATGGCTTGCGCGGCGTGCCGTGCTCATCCAGCAGGTACGGCTCGAGCACGCTCCAGGACAGGTCGACGTACAGGTTCGGGTAACTCTCCAGCAACCGGCTCAATACCGGCAGCAGAAAGTCCATCTTCGTTTGATGACGGTGGATCTCCAGGCTGCTGCCGGCGTGGGCCCAGATGAAGCGGGTATGCGGGTGGTTACGCAGCGGCTCCTCGATTTCTGCCAGGTACAGCGGGTTGCGCTCGCGCTTGGAGGTGATATTCGAATGCAACAGCACCGGCAGGTCGCGCTCGGCGGCCAGGTGGTAGATACGGGTCATCGCCTCGTTGTTGGCCCGCGGCGTGTCGCCGCTGGTCAGGGCGGTGAGGTCGTCGTGGCGGGTGAACACCTCGCCGATGCCCTGCCACAGCCCCGGGTAGAGTTCGAGCATGCGCTCGATATGGCTGACAGCGTTCTTGTCCACCGGGTTGAAACCGGTGAGAAACGGGTGGAAACGCCTGCGCTGTTCAGGGGCCAATGGCTGCAGTGCGGCCGCCACGTACAGATCGGTGGCGCTGTACCAGTAGGCGTCGGCATCGTCACCGGCGTAGTAACGCGGGCGCTTGGGCTCGTCCTCGTGCCATTTCTTGGCCACCGGAATGCCCGAGATCATCGACTGCTCCACCCCGGCTGCGTCCATGGCAGCAAGCAGCGCCGGCATGCCTTCGCTTTCCTGGAAAAAGTCCACGTAGTGCAGGTGGGCATCGCTGTAGCGGTATTCGCGGGCCTCGGCCGCCAGGGGCAGGTAGCCGCAGAGCAGCAGGCCGGCCAACGCACGGGTTATCATCGGCGCCTCCTTCAGAGTTGAGAAAACAGTAGACCCGCCAGCGCTCGCGGCAGTTCAGCAGCGGCCTTCGACCCGTTATGCTGGGGCCCTCACCGCCCGGAGCCCCACCCATGAGCAGCCCCCTGGTCATCCGCCCCCGCGCCGAATCGGTCGAGGGCCAGCCGATCCTACGCCCGTTGCCGTCGGCCCAATGCCGCAGCGTCGGCCCATTCGTGTTCTTCGACCATATGCTTGAAACCGACTACGCCCCGGGCCACGGCATGGATATTCGCCAGCACCCGCATATCGGCCTGTCGACCCTCACCTACCTGTTCGAGGGCGAAATCCAGCACAAGGACAGCCTGGGCTCGGACCAGCGCGTACAACCCGGCGAAGTCAGCTGGATGACCGCAGGCGCGGGCGTGGCGCATGTCGAGCGCACCCCGGCCGAAGTGTTCACCCGCGGTTCGCGGCTGCATGGGCTGCAGGTGTGGCTGGCCTCGCCCCAGGCGCACGAGCAGGGCCCGGCAAGCTACAGCCACCACCCGGCGGCCAGCCTGCCGGTCAGCGATACCCTTGGCGTACGCATTTGCATGATCGCGGGCACAGGCTTTTGCCTGGCGTCACCGGTGCCGGTGCTCTCCCCTACCCTGTATGCCCATGTGCAGATGCAGCCGGCGACCACCCTGAGCGTGCCGAACGAGCATGCACAGCGTGCGCTGTACCTGCTGGAGGGCGAGCTGATGCTGGATGACGAGCCGGTACAGCCGTGTAGCCTGGTGGTGCTGCCGGAGGGTGAAGAAGCCGTGCTGTACGCCGCGCAAGAGTGCCAGCTGGTGCTGATCGGCGGCGCGCCGCTGGATGGGCCGCGGCGGATGAACTGGAACTTCGTTGCCAGTGACCCGGAGCTGATCGAGCAGGCCCGGGTGAAGTGGGCTGCGGGGGATTGGCCGGTGGTGCCGGGGGAATATTCGCGGATCGAGTTACCGCGTTGATTTGGGGCCGCTTTGCGGCCCTTCGCGGGTAAACCCGCTCCCACAGGGTTATGTGCAACCTCAAGCCAGCACCAACCTGTGGGAGCGGGGTTTACCCGCGAAGGGCTGCAAAGCAGCCCCTGCGCATCAGCGCTGGAACACCTCCTTGAGCAGGTTGTGCATCGAGCGGAACGCGCGCTCAGAGGTGCGGCGGTCGTACTGCATCTTGCCCGGCACGTTGGCGTTGGGGTCGGTGAACGAGTGCACCGCGCCGCCATAGCTCAGCAACTGCCAGTCAACCTTGGCAGCGTCCATTTCTGCCTCGAAGGCCGGCAACTGCTCCTTCGGTACCAACGGGTCGGCAGCACCGTGCAGCACCAGCACCGAGCCTTTGATGCGCTTGGCGTCTTCAGGGTTGGGGGTGTCCAGGGTGCCGTGGAACGACACCGCGGCACGCAGGTCGGCGCCGGTACGGGCCAGCTCCAGGGCGCAGCAGCCGCCGAAGCAGAAGCCGAAGGTGGCCACCTTGCCCGGTTCCAGCAGGGCCTTGGACTGGCCCAGCAACTGCGCCAGAGCTTCCTGCATGCGTTTGCGCAGTTCACCGCGGTCGTTCTTCAGCGGCATCATCGCCGCCCCGGCTTCATCAGCGTTGGACGGGCGCACCGATTGGCCGTACAGGTCGGCGATCAGTACCACGTAGCCTTGCTCGGCCACTTCCTTGGCGATGCGCTCGGCGCCTTCGCCGATGCCCATCCAGTTCGGCGCCATCACCAGGCCTGGGCGGCCCAGCGCACCGGGCTCGTAGACCAGGCGGCTTTCGTAGGTCTTGCCGGACAGGTGATAGACCAGCGATTCGACGATGACTTTGCTCATTCAGCTCTCCTGGGGCGTTCACGGTTTGGCAAATTCTAGACGGTGCAATCTCATCGCGGGGCAAGCCCGCTCCCACGGGAAGCGACGGGGCACCTAAATGAAAAAAGCCCGCCGAAGCGGGCTTTGTCTGCATCAGGTCAGGCGGACAGCTCGACCAGCAGCTTGTTCAGGCGGCGCACATAGGCTGCCGGGTCCTTCAAGCTGTCACCGGCGGCCAGTGCGGCCTGGTCGAACAGAATGTGCGACAGCTCGCCGAAGCGGTCTTCGCTCTGCTCGTGGTCCAGCTTCTCGATCAGCGGGTGGCTTGGGTTGAACTCGAAGATCGGCTTGGAATCCGGCACCTTCTGCCCGCTGGCTTCGAGGATCTGGCGCATCTGCAGGCCCAGGTCCTGCTCGCCGATGGCGAGGATCGCCGGCGAGTCGGTCAGGCGGTGCGACACTCGCACCTCGGCGACGCTGTCACCCAGCGCAGCTTTCAGGCGCTCGACCAGGCCCTCTTTGTCTTTGGCGACTTCTTCCTGGGCTTTCTTGTCTTCTTCGGAATCCAGCTTGCCCAGGTCCAGGTCGCCGCGGGCGACGTCGACGAACGCCTTGCCGTCGAACTCGCTGAGGTAGCTCATCAGCCACTCATCGATACGGTCGGTCAGCAGCAGCACTTCGATGCCTTTCTTGCGGAAGACTTCCAGGTGCGGGCTGTTCTTGACCTGCGCGTAGGTTTCGCCGGTGAGGTAGTAGATCTTGTCCTGGCCTTCCTTGGCGCGGGCCAGGTAATCGGCCAGGGCAACGCCTTGCTCGCCGCTGTCGTCGTGGGTCGAGGCAAAGCGCAGCAGGCCGGCGATTTTTTCCTTGTTGGCGAAGTCTTCGGCCGGGCCTTCCTTCAGCACCTGGCCGAAGTTCTTCCAGAAGCCCTTGTACTGCTCAGGCTCGTTCTTGGCCAGCTTCTCCAGCATGTCCAGCACGCGCTTGGTCAGCGCGGTCTTCATCGAATCGATGATCGGGTCTTTCTGCAGGATTTCGCGGGACACGTTCAGCGACAGGTCGTTGGAATCGACCACGCCCTTGATGAAGCGCAGGTACAGCGGCAGGAAGGATTCGGCCTGGTCCATGATGAACACGCGCTGCACGTACAGCTTCAGGCCGCGTGGTGCTTCGCGCTGGTACAGGTCGAACGGCGCACGGGCCGGCACGTACAGCAGCGAGTTGTATTCGAGCTTGCCTTCGACCTTGTTATGGCTCCAGGCCAGCGGGTTCTCGAAGTCATGGCCGATGTGCTTGTAGAACTCCTGGTACTCCTCGTCCTTGACCTCGCTGCGCGAACGGGTCCACAGGGCGCTGGCGCGGTTGACGGTTTCCCATTCCTGGGCAGGGGCTTCTTCACCCTCGGCGGCTTCGGCCTGCTCTTTGGGCAGCTCGATCGGCAGGGCGATATGGTCGGAGTACTTCTTGACCACGTTGCGCAGGCGCCAGCCATCGGCGAACTCGTCTTCGCCAGCTTTCAGGTGCAGAACGATGCGGGTGCCGCGCTGTGGTTTTTCGACGGTGGAGACTTCGAAATCACCCTCGCCCTTGGACGACCAGTGCACGCCTTCGGCGGCCGGCAGGCCGGCGCGGCGGCTGAACACATCGACCTTGTCGGCGACGATGAACGCGGAGTAGAAGCCCACGCCGAACTGGCCGATCAGGTGCGAGTCCTTCTTCTGGTCGCCGGTGAGGTTCTTCATGAAGTCGGCTGTGCCGGACTTGGCGATGGTGCCCAGGTGGGCGATGACATCTTCGCGGCTCATGCCGATACCGTTGTCTTCCAGGGTGACGGTATTGGCGGCCTTGTCGAAGCTCAGGCGGATCTTCAGTTCAGCGTCGCCCTCGAGCAGCTCGGGCTTGGCCAGGGCCTCGAAACGCAGCTTGTCGGCAGCGTCGGAGGCGTTGGAGATCAGCTCGCGCAGGAAGATCTCCTTGTTCGAATACAGCGAATGGATCATGAGGTGCAGCAGTTGCTTGACCTCGGTCTGGAAGCCCAGGGTTTCCTTTTGAGTCTCCACACTCATCGTCTTCAAACTCCAATCTGTTGGTTGTGGGCGCCTGGAGGCCCGCTGGGCCTGCTTATTGCGGCGGATGACCAACAAATGGGGGCATGCCGGACTATTTCAAGGGCTTTTGCGGTTCGATCTTGAAATGCGCGCGGGCGGTGGCGATGGGCGCATCACGATCCCCCTGCCACGCGGTGATGGCGACGTTGGTCACCCTCCTGCCCTGGCGCCACAGCTGGCACTGGGCGAAGGTGTCGCACAGGTGGCCGGCGCGCAGGTAGTCGATGGAAAAATCGATGATTTTCGGAATGCTCACGCTCTCGCTGTAGATCAGCAGGTACAGCGCCGCAGACAGCTCCATGAAGCCTGCAATCACTCCGCCGTGGATGGCAGGCAACAGCGGGTTGCCGATGTTGTTCGGGTTGGCCGGCAGGCGGAACAGCAAGTCATCGCCCTGGCGTTCACATTCGATGCCGATCAGCCCGGCATAGGGGATCAACGCCAGCAGCGGGCCATAGTCACCGCGGGCATGGGCCTGGTTCAGTTGCTCGCGCACGGCTTGCGGGATCATGGACGCGGCTCCTTGAGGGCATTGCCAAAGTGAATACCGCCCTTGATGCCCTGCCCCAGGCGCATGAAGGTGCCCACCACCTGGCAGATAGGCTGCGACGGGTCGCCCTGGTAGGCGCTGCCACGGGTGAAGATCACGTCGCGGGTCACCCGGTAGCACTGGGCGTGGCCATAAATGGGCTTGTCCGGTTCGCCCGGGTGCATATAGTCGATGCGCAAATCGAGCGTGGGGCACACCTCGAACTGCGGCAAGGCACACAGCGTGGCCATGCCGCAGGTGGTGTCCATCAGGGTGGTCAGCGCCCCGCCATGCACCGCACCGGTCTGCGGGTTGCCGACAATCGCCGGCGACCAGGGCAAGATCAGGGTCATGCCTTCGGCGTCAGCATGCTGAACACGCATCTGCAATAACTGGCAGTGTTTGAGTGCCGAAAGAAATCGTTCAGCCATGGCCATCAAAGGGGTTTCGCTCATGTATCCCTCCCCGCATAAAACCGCAAAAAAGTCTATATAGGCCAGGTGGTTATATATCTGTAACTTTTGCGGAACTAATCCGATGGGGGCGTGTTCGAAGGTACAAGTAAAGTTATTCCACCCAGGAGAGACACCCCATGCGTAAACCTTTTGCTTTTGCTCTGATGCTGGCCGCTACCATGGGCCTGGCCGCTTGCGATAAAGCGAGCGAAGACAAGGCCCAGGACGCACAGCAACACGCCGAGCAAGCCCAGGAAAAGATGGGCGAAGCTCAGGATAAAATGAACGACGCCGCCAAGGAAAACGCCGAAGCCGCCAAAGATCAGGCCGAAGCGCAGCAGAAAGCCGCTGAAGAAGCTGCCCCTGCTACCCCGGCTCCGGAAACCGCTCCGGCTGCGCCAAGCGAACCTGCCAAGCAATAATTGGCTAGACAAAAAAACCCGACTTTGTCGGGTTTTTTTGTGCCTTGCATTAATGGGTGAAACGCTTCAGTTGAGTGTCGCGGAAGTTTCCTTGCCCGCCTCTGCCGAGTGCGGCGTGGGGGTGAATACCATGACTTCCAGCACATGGGAGTGGAACTCCCGGCGATACAGAATGAATACCACGCCGACACTCATCGCCATGAACAACCATGGGCTGATAAACCAGCTCAGCATGGCCATGCCAAAGTAATAAGAACGCAGCCCCAGGTTGAACTGGTTGGCTGCCAGCGACAGCACCCGCGCTGCACGCAAGGCGAAGGCGTTACGCTCCTGCTCGTTCACCAGCCGCTCGCCGATCATCGGCGCCGAGCCCACCAGTACTGCGGCGAAGTTGTACTGACGCATGCACCAGCTGAAGGTGAAGAAGGCGTAGACAAACACCGTCGCCAGGCACAACAGCTTGATTTCCGACATGCCCTGGGAGGCCTGCTGCACCAGCGGCAGGTCGGCCAGCAGCGACAATGCACGGTCAGAGGCACCCAGCACGGTGAGGATACCGGCAAGGATGATCAGGGTGCTGGAGGCGAAGAATGAGGCATTGCGCTCCAGATTGCCGATCACGCTGGCATCGGCGATGCGGTTGTCACGCAGCAGCATGCGGCGCATCCAGTCTTCGCGGTACAGGTGCAGCACGCTGGCCAGGCACGCGGTGTCACGACCCTTCCAGAGGGCGTAGCGGGTGTAGCCTCCCCAGCAGATGACGAACCAGCAGGCGGCCAGGAGGTTGCCAAGGTTGCTTTGAATGAAGCTCATGCAGGTATCCCGTAAAAGAGAAACAGACCGGCTTTCGACGCCCGGATTCGGCAAAAGGCACGCGGCATGCAAAAAATCGATGGCCTTCAGACGTGGGAGCGGGCTTGCCCCCGCGATAGCGTCATCACAGGCAATAAAAAACCCCGCGCCTTCACAGGACGCGGGGTTTTCGGTTTGCACCTGCGGCAGGCACCTTGTTGGCTTGTGGCCGGTGCCGCCCTCAAGGCTTCAACCCATCAAGCCAGCACTTCGCGCGGCTTGCCCAGCATGCGGTCGCAGACCACGGCCACACCCAGGGTGATGACCGAAGGCACCAGCCAGGCCAGGCCCTGCTCGCTCAGCGGCAGGTGCGCGGCGGCGTCCGGCAGCCAGTGCGCAAGGCCACTGCCCTTGATCGCATCGACCAGGCCGAACAGCAGCGACACCAGCATCACCGGGGCCAGAATACGTACTGGCGAGTTCCACAGCTCCTTCACGAAGCTCAGGCCCACCACCACGATGCACGGCGGGTAGATCGCGGTGAGCACCGGGATCGAGAACATGATCAGTTTGGTCAGGCCCAGGTTCGAAACCAGCAGCGAGAAGCCGGCCAGGATCACCACCAGGGCGCGGTACGACAGCGGCAGGATCTGGCTGAAGTACTCGGCGCAGGCACAGGTCAGGCCAACCGCGGTCACCAGGCACGCCAAGGCGATCAGCACGGCCAGGAAGCCGCTGCCCAACGAGCCGAAAGTGTGCTGCACGTAGGCATGCAGCACCGCGGCGCCGTTGGTGGCATCGGCGGCGATGTCGTGGCTGCCCGCGCCCAGGCGGAACAGGCTGATGTACACCAGGGCCAGGCCGACACCGGCGATCAGGCCGGCGATGATGGCGTAGCGGGTGATCAGCTTCGGCGACTCCACGCCGCGCGAGCGGATGGCGTTGACGATGACGATGCCGAAGACCAGTGCACCCAGGGTGTCCATGGTCAGGTAGCCGTTGATGAAGCCCTGCGAGAACGGCGCGGCGACGTACTGCGGCTGCGCCTCGCCGATGGTGCCGGCCGGCAGCGCGAAGGCGGCGATGCCCAGCACGGCCAGGGCGATGATCTTCAGTGGCGCAAGGAAGCGGCCGACGGTATCGAGCAGCTTGCCCGGGTACATCGACACCGCCAGCACCACGGCGAAGTACACCAGGCTGTAGATGAACAGTGCAGTCGGGCTTTCACCGGTCAGCGGCGCCACACCCACCTCGAACGACACGGTGGCGGTACGCGGGGTGGCGAACAGAGGGCCGACAGACAGGTAGCACACCGCCGCCAGCAGGCCGCCGAAGAACTTGCCGATCGGGCTGCTGAGGGCGTCCATACCGCCGCCGACCTTGGCCAGGGCAACCACGGTGATGACCGGCAGGCCAACGGCGGTAACCAGGAAGCCCAGGGCTGCCATCCATACGTGAGGCCCGGACTGCAGGCCAACGATAGGCGGGAAGATGATATTGCCGGCGCCTACGAAAAGCGCAAACGTCATAAAGCCAAGCGCCAGGATATCCTGGCCTTTGAGAACTTTCATTTAGGGTAGTACCACACTGCTGAAATCGGGATTCGAGAGGGAATTTCCCCGTGAATGAGGGAAATGTTGCCCGGCTTGGTGAGCCAGACCCGTTTAGCGTGTCGTTCCCTTTTGGGGTACGGGCACAGAGTGAACGCGTAGGTTAACCGTTTTACCGAATAAACGCACTGTAACGGTGCTGTTTGTCCGATGTGCGTAGCTGTTTGTCGCATGGGTGATGCCTTGAACACGCATCCTGACAGACAACGCCGTTTGCGCCAGCCAGAAAAAACCTGTCAGACCCGTCGATTTCTCCCACACGTAACACATGCAAGACGGGTCCCTGGGGACGCCGGCCTTTCCCCAGGGGCCCGAACATCAGGCCTGCTCGACCTTCAGGTCAGCGCCGGCGGCTTGCCAGAAGCGCTTGATCTCATGGATGTTGCCGAAGTTGTAGCGCGGGCCAGGGTAGAAGCCACCTCCACTCTCGCACTCCAGTTCCGAGTCGCTACCGGTCTGCGGCATGGTTTCGCTGCCGGCGTTGTACAGGCGGGCTTCAGCCCAAACAGGTTTTTGCATGGTTTGTTTCCTTCTTTTGGTTTCAGGGTTACATCACGGTGTGATGTGCTTGCCACAGCGCCTCGATGCGCTGGTGGATCTGTTGCTCCTGCGAGCCGAGCCCCGAGTAGGCTGGCTGCAGTCGGTCATCGAAACACCACTCCTGGCGAGCGCCGCGCGCAGCAGGCGATACGGCGATCATCAACGCCAGGGAGATGGAAAACTCGTCGGGGGGCAGTTGGTAGTGCAGGTCTTCGAACGCACGCATGTGCAGCAATGTCCCCGGGCTCAGGCGAATATGCTCGGGCTCCCCCAGCACAGGCCGTGTTTGCTCATCGACCTGCCCGCCGTTGAGCAGCGGGTACTTGACCGTGCGGTAGCCACTGCCCTGGTAACCCACGGCGAACAGCTCGAAGTCATGGGTGTGGGGCAAGCCGTAGATGAACGTCTGCCGCTCCGCCTGTGCCTGGGCCGGTAGCCAGCAGCTCATGCGCAGCGACACCCGCGCCGAGGCATGCAAAGCAAAGCCGTAGGGGTTGTAGGCCTGCTCGCCACGAGTAAACGCATGCTGCTGGATATGCTGGTACATGCACTGCCCCAGCAGGCCGCGATCCTGTGCCAAAGCCTGCAGGTCGGCAGCGATGGCTTCGCGCTCGCACTCAAGGTCTCGCGCTTCGATTCGCTCGATGAAGTTGTGCAGGTTCATGCCACGCCCTGCGCCTTGTACTGCGCAAGCATGGCGTCGAGCCCCGGGTTGGCCAGTGAGCCCAGTATTTCGCTGTACTGCCCAAGATTTTCGGGGTTGTGCTGCATCAACACCAGGAATGCCTGCCAACGAACGGCCGGGTGATGGTGGAAGATCAACTCCGCGGTCACCTGCTCCAAATGCGGGTCACCAATACGCTGCAAGGCCTCGAGCAACAGCAGAAAACGCGATGCCTGGGGGGCGGCGGGGAACCAGGCGACACGCACCAAGGTGTGGCTGTCGAACACTTCGATATCGCTACCGGGCACTGGCAGATTAAGGCTGAATGCCAGATGCTCTTGCTCCCCTGGACTCAGTTCGACCACCTGCCGGCTTCCTTCAACCAGCAACGGCGCGTTGGGGGTTACCCGCACTGCCCTGCCGTTACGTAGGCGATCACCCTTGCGCTCGAACAAACGCAGCAAATACTCGAAACCGGCTGGAGCGAACCAGATGCTGTAACCCGACGTGGAGTACAGATGTTCCGCCGCCGAGGTGACTCGGGTGACATTCAGGGCCACAGCGTCTTGCTCGGCATTGAGCCGCAAACGTTCACTGAAATGCGCGACCGCACCACATAGCACAGCCTTGCGCGCCGCTTCGGGCTGGCTGTCAAGGCGTTGCCTGAAGCCGCGCCAGGCCGCCTCGACGAAGGCGCGCATGTCGGTGTGCCGAACGCGCGCCAACAACTGCTGTGGTTCTGGCCTGCCCTGCAATAGTGCTTCCATGATCTGCCTGCCATCTGCTCTGTATTCGTGTGAGGGATGATCTCAGGCGGCTGGCTGGGCAATAAGCTGGAGCAGTCTCCAGAAACGACAAAGGCCACCCGAAGGTGGCCTTTGTGCGCGTGGGGGGTACTACGTGTTACTTACTTCTTGGCTTCCCAGCCAGTCAGCTCGGCCAGGGCCTTGCCGATGTCAGCCAGGGAACGCACGGTTTTCACACCAGCGTCCTGCAGGGCGGCGAACTTCTCGTCCGCAGTGCCCTTGCCGCCGGAGATGATGGCGCCAGCGTGGCCCATGCGCTTGCCAGCAGGGGCGGTAACACCAGCGATGTACGAAACCACTGGCTTGGTGACGTTGGCCTTGATGTAGGCAGCAGCCTCTTCTTCAGCCGAACCGCCGATCTCACCGATCATGACGATCGCTTCGGTCTTCGGGTCTTCCTGGAACAGCTTCAGGATGTCGATGAAGTTCGAGCCCGGGATCGGGTCACCGCCGATGCCGACGCAGGTCGACTGGCCAAAGCCGGCGTCGGTGGTCTGCTTGACAGCTTCGTAGGTCAGGGTGCCGGAACGCGACACGATACCGACCTTGCCTGGCAGGTGGATGTGGCCTGGCATGATGCCGATCTTGCACTCGCCCGGAGTGATGACACCTGGGCAGTTAGGGCCGATGAGCGTGACGCCCAGCTCGTCGCACTTGACCTTGGCGTCCAGCATGTCGAGGGTAGGGATACCTTCGGTGATGCAGACGATCAGCTTGATGCCACCGAAGGCGGCTTCCAGGATCGAGTCCTTGCAGAAAGGAGCCGGAACGTAGATTACCGAAGCGTCAGCGCCGGTAGCTTCTACGGCTTCTTTCACGGTGTTGAACACCGGCAGGCCCAGGTGGGTGGTGCCGCCTTTGCCCGGGGTCACGCCGCCAACCATCTTGGTGCCGTAGGCGATGGCTTGCTCGGAGTGGAAGGTACCCTGCGAGCCGGTGAAGCCCTGGCAGATGACTTTGGTGTCTTTATTGATCAGGACGCTCATTACTTGCCCTCCGCAGCTTTGACAACTTGTTGAGCAGCGTCGGTCAGGCTGGTTGCAGCAATGATGTTCAAACCGCTTTCTGCCAGTACTTTAGCGCCGAGTTCGGCGTTGTTGCCTTCCAGACGGACAACAACCGGTACTTTAACGCCGACTTCTTTCACGGCGCCGATGATGCCTTCGGCAATCATGTCGCAGCGAACGATGCCGCCGAAGATGTTGACCAGTACGGCCGCGACATTGCTGTCGGACAGAATGATCTTGAACGCTTCGGTAACGCGTTCTTTGGTAGCGCCGCCGCCCACGTCGAGGAAGTTGGCTGGCTTGCCGCCGTGCAGGTTGACGATGTCCATGGTACCCATGGCCAGGCCAGCACCGTTGACCATGCAGCCGATGTTGCCTTCCAGCGCTACGTAGTTCAGTTCGAACTTGGCAGCGTGAGCTTCACGGGCGTCGTCTTGCGACGGGTCGTGGAAGGTCTTCAGCTTGGGCTGACGGTACATGGCGTTGGCGTCGATGTTGATCTTGGCATCGAGGCAGTGCAGGTCGCCGTCGGCCTTGATCACCAGCGGGTTCACTTCCAGCAGGGCCAGGTCGTGATCCTTGAACAGCTTGGCCAGGCCTACGAAGATCTTGGCGAACTGTTGGACTTGCTTGCCTTCCAGGCCCAGCTGGAATGCCAGCTCACGGCCTTGGAACGGCTGAGCGCCGACCAGCGGGTCGATGGTGGCCTTGAGGATCTTCTCGGGAGTGTCGTGAGCGACTTTCTCGATGTCCACGCCACCTTCGGTGGAGGCCATGAACACGATGCGGCGGCTCGAGCGATCGACTACAGCGCCCAGGTACAGCTCTTTGGCGATGTCAGTGCAGGATTCGACCAGGATCTTGGAAACTGGCTGACCATTGGCATCGGTCTGGTAGGTAACCAGATTCTTGCCCAGCCACTGTGCAGCGAACGCCTTGGCGTCTTCCTTGCTGCGAACCAGCTTGACGCCGCCCGCTTTACCGCGACCACCTGCGTGGACCTGAGCCTTTACGACCCACTCCGAACCGCCGATCTTGTCGCAGGCTTCTGCTGCAGCTTCAGGGGTGTCGACTGCGAAACCCTTGGAAACTGGCAGGCCGTATTCAGCGAACAGCTGCTTACCCTGATACTCGTGAAGATTCATGCTTTTTACCGTCTTCGTTAGGTACTGCGCTTCGGCGCTGCGCCATTACTGGCGCCGCACCACCTGTGACCGTTGACCCCGGGTTATCCCATGTGATCCGGTCCGGCGGACGTTCCGCGGTGAGTCATGCACGCAAGACTCACGACGGGCAGCCCGCCGTGGTTTCTTATAATTAACGCTTCTTACGGTTGGCTACGTGAATGGCACCGCCATTCACCGCCAGCGCTGCTTCATGCAGCGCTTCGGACAGGGTTGGATGGCTGAAGACCATCATGCCCAGATCCTCGGCACTGGTGCCGAATTCCATTGCGATCGCGCCTTGCTGTACCAGCTCGGCAGCCGATGGGCCGATCACGTGTACACCCAGTACGCGGTCGGTCTTCGCGTCGGCGATGACCTTGACGAAACCGCCGGTGTCGTTGGCTGCCATCGCACGGCCGCTGGCCGCGAACGGGAAGGTGCCCACGTTAACCTCAACGCCTTCGGCTTTCAACGCCTGTTCGGTCTTGCCGACCCACGCGATTTCCGGGTGGGTGTAGATGACCGACGGGATCAGGTCGTAGTTCATCTGGGCCTTGTGGCCCTTGATGCGCTCGACGACCATGATGCCCTCTTCCGAGGCCTTGTGCGCCAGCATCATGCCGCGTACCACGTCACCGATGGCGAACACGCCCGGTACGCTGGTGGCGCAGTGATCGTCGACGAAGATGTAGCCACGCTCATCGATGGTCACGCCGCTGTCGGCGGCCAGCAGGTCGGTAGTTACCGGGCGACGGCCGACCGCGACGATCAGCTTGTCGAAGGTGATCTTCTGCTCGCCTTCGGCGTTGGTGTAGGTGACTTCGACTTCGTTGCCGTTGACTTTCGAGCCGGTGACGCGAGCGCCCAGCTTGATGTCCAGGCCTTGCTTGGTCAGGGTCTTCTGGGCTTCTTTCGACACGGCGGCGTCGGCAGCCATCAGGAAGGTGTCCAGGGCTTCCAGCACGGTGACTTCAGCACCCAGGCGAGCCCATACCGAGCCCAGCTCCAGGCCGATCACGCCGGCACCGATCACGCCCAGGCGCTTCGGTACGGCCTGGAATTCCAGGGCGCCGGTGGAATCGACGATGACGTTCTGGTCGACCGGAGCCGGCGGAATGTCGATCGGGCGCGAGCCGGAAGCGAGAATGACGTTCTCGGCTTCGATGACTTCGGTGGTGCCGTCAGCCTTGGTGACTTCGACTTTCTTGCCAGCCAGCAGCTTGCCGTGGCCCTGGATCGAAGTGACGCCGTTGGCCTTGAACAGGGTGGCAACGCCGCCGGTCAGGTTCTTCACGATGCCGGCCTTGCGGCCAACCATCGCAGCTACGTCCATCTTCACTTCGCCAGTGGAGATACCGTGGACGTTGAAGCTCTCTTTGGCTTCCTTGTACTTCCAGGAGCTGTCCAGCAGCGCCTTGGATGGAATGCAGCCTACGTTCAGGCAGGTGCCGCCCAGGGCCAGCTTGCCCTCAGCGTCGGTGTACTTCTCGATACAGGCAGTCTTCAGACCGAGTTGGGCGGCCTTGATGGCAGCCACATAGCCGCCAGGACCTGCACCAATCACCACTACGTCGAATTTCTGGGTCATAAAAGCTTCCTTATCAGCAACTAGCTACAAGCCAAAAGCTGCAAGCCTACACGCTTCTACATGAAGCTTGCAGCTTGCAACTTGTGACTGCTTGATTAGATGTCCAGCAGCAGGCGAGACGGATCTTCCAGCAGGTTCTTGATGGTCACCAGGAAGGTTACCGCTTCCTTGCCGTCGATCAGGCGGTGGTCGTAGGACAGCGCCAGGTACATCATCGGGCGGATCACCACTTGGCCGTTGATGGCCATCGGGCGCTGGATGATGTTGTGCATGCCCAGAATGGCGGCCTGCGGCGGGTTGACGATCGGGGTCGACATCATCGAACCGAAGGTACCGCCGTTGGTGATGGTGAAGGTGCCGCCGGTCATTTCGTCGATCGACAGCTTGCCGTCACGGGCCTTCTTGCCGAAGGTGGCGATGCCGTTTTCGATCTCGGCCAGCGACATCGATTCGGCGTTGCGCAGCACCGGCACCACCAGGCCACGGTCGCTGGAAACAGCGACGCCGACGTCAGCAAAGCCGTGGTAGACGATGTCGTTGCCGTCGATCGAGGCGTTGACTGCCGGGAAGCGCTTGAGCGCTTCGGTAGCAGCCTTGACGAAGAACGACATGAAGCCCAGGCGCACGCCGTTGTGGGTCTTCTCGAACAGGTCCTTGTACTTCGAACGCAGGGCCATGACTTCGGTCATGTCGACTTCGTTGAAGGTGGTCAGCATGGCCATGTTCGACTGGGCTTCGACCAGACGCTCGGCGATCTTGGCGCGCAGGCGGGTCATCGGCACGCGCTTCTCGGTGCGATCGCCAGCGGCGACGACCACTGCAGCAGCAGGAGCAGCAGCCGGTTTGGCAGCAGGAGCGGCAGCCGGGGCCGACTTCTTGTTGGCGACGGCGGCGACGACGTCTTCCTTGGTGATACGACCACCTTTGCCGGTGCCGGCAACGGTAGCCAGGTCGATGCCGTTTTCTTCGGCCAGCTTGCGGGCAGCAGGTGCAGCAACCGGGTCGTCTTCGCCAGCGTCGGCGGCGGCAGCGGCCGGAGCGGCAGCAGGCGCAGCAGCAGCAGCAGCGGCTGGTGCAGCAGCAGCAGCAGCGGCTGGTGCAGCGGCGGCAGCACCACCTTCAACGATCGAGCCCAGCACTTCGTCGGACAGGACGGTGTCGCCCTCGCCCTTGACGATGGCACCCAGCACGCCGTCGGCGGTGGCCAGGACTTCCAGGACGACCTTGTCGGTTTCGATGTCGACGATCAGCTCGTCACGCTTGACGGCGTCGCCCGGCTGCTTGTGCCAGGTGGCAACGGTGCCGTCGGCGACCGATTCCGGGAAGGTTGGGGCTTTGATCTCGATAGCCATTATCAGTGTTTCCTTAAATTCGGTTTCAGGTGCGCGAAGGCGTTAGACAGTGAAGGCGTCTTGCAGCAGTTTTTCCTGCTGTTCGGCGTGCTTCGATGCGTAACCACAGGCTGGCGCGGCGGATGCGTCGCGGCCGGCGTATTCCAGGACCAGTGCCTTGTTGTGGCGGCCCAGGATACGGCGCATGTGGTGCTGACTGCTGTACCAGGCGCCCTGGTTCATCGGTTCTTCCTGGCACCACACCGCAGCCTTGAGGTTGGTGTACTGGGCCAGGATTTCGACCAGGTCATCCTCAGGGAACGGATACAGCTGCTCCAGACGCAGGATGGCAATGTCTTCGCGGCCTTCGGCACGGCGTTTTTCCAGCAGGTCGTAATAGACCTTGCCGCTGCACAGCACCAGGCGCTCGACCTTGGCCGGATCGATCGCGTCGATTTCCGGGATCACGGTCTGGAACGAACCTTCGGCCAGGTCTTCCAGGGTCGAGATGGCCAGCTTGTGGCGCAGCAGCGACTTCGGAGTCAGTACTACCAGCGGCTTGCGCAGCGGGCGGATGACCTGACGGCGCAGCAGGTGGTAGATCTGTGCCGGGGTGGTCGGTACGCAGACCTGGATGTTGTGCTCGGCGCACAGCTGCAGGTAACGCTCCAGACGCGCGGAGGAGTGCTCCGGGCCCTGCCCTTCATAACCGTGTGGCAGCAGCATGGTCAGACCGCACAGGCGGCCCCACTTGTGCTCGCCGCTGGTGATGAACTGGTCGATCACCACTTGCGCACCGTTGGCGAAATCGCCGAACTGGGCTTCCCAGATCACCAGCGCGTTCGGCGTGGTGGTGGAGTAGCCGTATTCGAACGCCAGTACGGCCTCTTCCGACAGGAACGAGTCGTACAGGTCGAAACGTGGCTGGCCCGGGAACAGGTTCTTCAGCGGTACGTAGGTGCTGGCGTCCTTCTGGTTGTGCAGCACCGCGTGACGGTGCGAGAAGGTGCCACGGCCGATGTCCTGGCCGGTCATGCGGATCGGGTGACCTTCGAACTGCAGGGTGGCGTAGGCCATGGTCTCTGCATAACCCCAGTTGATCGGCAAGCCACCGGCCTGCATCTTCTGACGGTCTTCGTAGATCTTCGCCACCTGACGCTGCACGACGAAGCCTTCCGGCAGTTCCAGCAGCTTGGCCGACAGCTCTTGCAGGGTCTTGAGGTCGAAGCGGGTGTCGTGACGCGCGGTCCAGGCGTGGCCCAGGTACGGACGCCAGTCGACGAACAGCTCGCGGTTCGGCTCCTTGACCAGGCTCTTGACCACGTGCAGGCCGTTGTCCAGCGCGTTGCGGTACTCGTCGATCTTGGCCTGGGCGCGCTCGGCATCGATACGGCCAGCCTGGATCAGCGCGTCGGCGTACAACTCGCGGGTGGTGCGCTGCTTGGTGATCTGCTGGTACATCAAAGGCTGGGTGCCGTTCGGCTCGTCGGCCTCGTTGTGGCCGCGACGACGGTAGCAGACCAGGTCGATGACCACGTCACGCTTGAACTGCATGCGGTAATCGATGGCCAGCTGGGTGACGAACAGTACGGCTTCAGGGTCGTCGCCGTTCACGTGCAGGATCGGCGCCTGGATCATCTTGGCAACGTCGGTGGCGTACTCGGTGGAGCGCGCATCCAGCGGGTTGCTGATGGTGAAACCGACCTGGTTGTTGATCACGATGTGCACGGTACCGCCGGTCTTGAAACCGCGGGTCTGCGACATCTGGAAGGTTTCCATGACCACGCCTTGGCCGGCGAACGCAGCGTCACCGTGGATCGAGATCGGCAGGACCTTGTCGCCAACGGTGTCGTTGCGGCGGTCCTGACGGGCGCGAACCGAGCCTTCCACCACTGGCGAGACGATTTCCAGGTGGGAAGGGTTGAACGCCATGGCCAGGTGGACTTCGCCGCCCGGGGTCATCACGTTCGAGGAGAAGCCCTGGTGATACTTCACGTCACCGGAGCCCAGCTCGTTCATCTTCTTGCCTTCGAACTCGTCGAACAGCTCGCGCGGGTTCTTGCCGAAGGTGTTGACGAGCACGTTCAGGCGGCCACGGTGGGCCATGCCGATGACCACTTCCTTGGTGCCGTAGGAGCCGGAGCGCTGGATCATCTCGTCCAGCATCGGGATCAGGCTTTCGCCACCCTCAAGGCCAAAACGCTTGGTGCCCGGGTACTTGGTGCCCAGGTACTTCTCCAGGCCCTCACCGGCCGTGACGCGCTCGAGCAGGTGGGTCTGCACGTCGGCGGAGAAATCAGGGCGGCCACGGACGCTTTCGAGACGCTGCTGGAACCAGCTGCGCTGCTCGGAATCGACGATGTGGGTGAACTCGGCGCCAATGGTGCGACAATATGTCTTCTCGAGTGCCTCGAAGATTTCGCGTAGGCTCGCCTCCTCTTTGCCGATGAACAGGTCGCCGGCACGGAAGGTCGTATCAAGATCGGCATTGGTCAAGCCGTAGTGATTGATCGACAGGTCTACGGGCGCAGGGCGCTGCCACAACCCCAAGGGGTCGAGCTTGGCAGCCTGATGGCCGCGCATACGATAGGCCTGGATCAGTCGCAGCACTTCAACCTGCTTCTTCTCGTGTTCTGTGCTCACGCTCCCGGCGGAAACCGGTTGGGCGCGGCGCTGGTTCTTTGCCAGCAATACGAAATGGTCGCGGATCGTCGAGTGCGATACATCGGTAGCGGTGCTGCCGTCGGCGGGCAACTTCTGGAAGTAGGTGCGCCACTCTTCTGGCACAGCGTTAGGGTCGTGCAGGTAGAGCTCGTAGAGCTCTTCCACATATGCAGCGTTACCACCTGAAAGGTGGGCGCTTTCCCACATGCGCTGCATCACGCTTTCTTGCATGCTTGGTCACCCTCGGTTAGGGGACTGATCGGCGAGAGCCATAGAAAACATGGAAAAGTCCGAACACAGCGACTGAACCACGCCACCTGGATCCTGCTGATTTTCCGGGTACCAGCCCGGAAAGCCCCTGCTGGTCTCATATCTTCATAGGTAATGGGCGCGGGCTTTGTGGGCCCTTGCCCGAGTTTTACCTCAGTGCGGGCTCACCACCCGCACCTCGGCATGCTGCAGTTACAACGCTTTGAATCAGGTGCCGCTTTGCAGCAGCATGTTACGTACGTGGCCGATTGCCTTGGTCGGGTTCAGACCCTTCGGGCAGACGTTCACGCAGTTCATGATCCCGCGGCAGCGGAATACGCTGAACGGGTCATCCAGGGACGCCAGGCGCTCCTGGGTCTTGGTGTCGCGGCTGTCGGCCAGGAAGCGGTAGGCCTGCAGCAAGGCAGCGGGGCCCAGGAACTTGTCCGGGTTCCACCAGAACGACGGGCAGGAAGTCGAGCAGCAAGCGCACAGGATGCACTCGTACAGGCCGTCCAGCTTGTCGCGGTCTTCCGGCGACTGCAGACGCTCGATGGCCGGAGCCGGCGTATCGTTCTGCAGGAACGGCTTCACCTTCTCGTACTGCTTGTAGAAGATGCTCATGTCGACGACCAGGTCACGAATGACCGGCAGGCCCGGCAGCGGGCGCAGCACCAGCTTGTTGCCCTTGACCACGCCCGACAGCGGGGTGATGCAGGCCAGGCCGTTCTTGCCGTTCATGTTCATGCCGTCGGAACCGCAT
Organism: Pseudomonas xanthosomatis; assembly: GCF_019139835.1. Lineage (NCBI taxonomy): Bacteria > Pseudomonadati > Pseudomonadota > Gammaproteobacteria > Pseudomonadales > Pseudomonadaceae > Pseudomonas > Pseudomonas xanthosomatis. The sequence continues at coordinate 4,719,302 of NZ_CP077075.1, forward strand.
ACGCCTTCACGGCACGAGCGACGGTACGAGAAGCCCTCGTCCTTTTCCTTGATCAGTGCCAGCACGTCCAGAACCATCAGGTCCTTGCCGCCGGTATCGACGTCGAACGACTCCATCTTGGGGGCCGAGTCGGTGTCGGGGTTGTAGCGATAAACTTCGACTTTCAACATAGCAGCCACCCTTAGTAAGTCCGGACTTTTGGTTCGAAGGCAGGAACTGTCTTCGGCGCAAAGTTGACGCCGCGCTTGGCAACGCGCTTCTCACCCGGGTAGTACAGGGTGTGGCACAGCCAGTTTTCGTCGTCACGGTCTTCGAAGTCTTCACGGGCGTGGGCGCCGCGGGACTCTTTACGGGCTTCGGCCGCAATGGCGGTAGCTTCGGCGACTTCCAGCAGGTTCTGCAGCTCCAGCGCTTCGATGCGCGCGGTGTTGAAGGCCTGGGACTTGTCGTTGATCTTGACGTTGGCGATGCGGTCACGCAGGCCGGCCAGTTGCTCGATACCCTTCTGCATGTATTCGCCGGTACGGAACACACCGAAGTAGTTCTGCATGCAGCTTTGCAGCTCGCGCTTGAGGCTGGCAACGTCTTCGCCGCTGGTACGCTCGTTGAGCTTGTTCAGGCGGTTCAGGGCAACGTCGACATCGGTGTCGCTGGCGTCGCGGTATTCCACGCCGTCGGACAGGGCTTTTTCCAGGTGCAGGCCGGCAGCACGGCCGAACACCACCAGGTCGAGCAGCGAGTTGCCGCCCAGGCGGTTGGCACCGTGAACCGATACGCACGCCACCTCGCCTACGGCGAACAGGCCCGGGATGATGTGGTCCTTGCCTTCGGCGTCCATGGTGATGGCCTGGCCATGGATGTTGGTGGCAACGCCGCCCATCATGTAGTGGCAGGTCGGCACGACCGGTACCGGCGCAACCACAGGGTCGACGTGGGCGAAGGTCTTGGACAGCTCGCAGATGCCTGGCAGGCGGCTGTGCAGCACTTCCTCACCCAGGTGGTCCAGCTTCAGCAGTACGTGGTCCTTGTTCGGGCCCACGCCGTTGCCGGCGATGATCTCTTTGACCATGGAACGGGCAACCACGTCGCGGCCGGCCAGGTCTTTGGCGTTCGGCGCGTAACGCTCCATGAAGCGCTCGCCGTGGGCGTTGATCAGGTAGCCACCTTCACCGCGGCAACCCTCGGTGACCAGTACACCGGCGCCGGCGATGCCGGTCGGGTGGAACTGCCACATCTCGATGTCCTGCACCGGCACGCCGGCACGCAGGGCCATGCCGATACCGTCACCGGTATTGATCAGGGCGTTGGTGGTGGAGGCGTAGATACGGCCAGCACCGCCAGTGGCCAGTACGGTGGCCTTGGACTTGATGTACATGGTTTCGCCGGTTTCGATGCAGATCGCGATCACACCGACGAAGGCGCCGTCCTGGTTCTTCACCAGGTCAACGGCATAGTACTCGTTGAGGAAGGTGGTGCCTGCCTTCAGGTTGCCCTGGTACAGGGTGTGCAGCAGCGCGTGACCGGTACGGTCGGAAGCTGCGCAGGTACGGGCAGCCTGGCCACCTTTACCGAAGTCCTTGGACTGGCCACCGAACGGGCGCTGGTAGATGCGGCCGGTTTCGGTACGCGAGAACGGCAGGCCCATATGGTCCAGCTCGAACACCGCAGCCGGGCCTTCCTGACACATGTATTCGATAGCGTCCTGGTCACCGATGTAGTCGGAACCCTTGACGGTATCGTACATGTGCCAGCGCCAGTCGTCGTTCGGGTCGGCCGAAGCGATGGCGCAGGTGATGCCGCCCTGGGCGGATACGGTGTGCGAACGGGTCGGGAACACCTTGGTGACTACTGCGGTCTTGTGGCCGCCTTGAGCCAGTTGCAGCGCAGCGCGCATGCCGGCGCCGCCGCCACCGATGATGATGGCGTCGAACGAAATGGTTGGAATGTTAGCCATGAATCAGATACCCCAGAGAATCTGCACACCCCAGACGAAGTACGCGAACATCGCAACGCCGCATACAGCCTGGAACAGGAAACGGATCGCAGTCGCCGACTTGCCGAACGACATCGGCGTCAGGTAGTCGGTGGCGATGGTCCACATGCCGACCCAGGCGTGAGCGCCCAGTGCGACAAGTGCCAGCAGACTGAAGATCCGCATCGCGTTGTTGGAGAACAGACCATGCCACTGGGCGTAGTCGATGCCTGGGTGAACGGCGAGGTAGCCGATCAGGAAAATGAAGTAAGCCGCGAGAACGACCGCCGACACGCGCTGTGCCATCCAGTCATAGAGGCCCGAACGCGAGAGGTTCGTGACGTTAGTTACCATACCCAAACTCCTGCCAGAACGATCAGCACCACGGAGATGACGATCACGATTTTCGAGCCCAGCTTGCCGCCTTCCAGCGTCTCACCGACACCCATGTCCATGATCAGGTGGCGCACACCTGCGACGAGGTGGTACAGCAGGCCGGACAGCAGGCCCCAGGTCACCAGTTTGGCCAGCGGACTGGTCAGACACGCCTTCACCTCGGCAAAGCCTTCCTCGGAACCCAGCGACTTGCCCAATGCATAAAGCATGATGGCAAGGCCGAGGAACAGGATGACGCCGGAAACGCGGTGAAGAATGGACGTGTATGCGGTGATCGGGAGTTTGATGGTCCTTAGGTCTAGGTTTACAGGTCGTTGGCTTTTCACGGCTTTTTTCACACTGAAGAGCCCCTAGCGAACAGGGCAAAGTTGTTGGTAAGTGTACTGGTCAGGTACCCACCACCCAGGAGAGCGACGACACCCAGCGGGTCAGGCAAGAAAGCCTCTGGGAGTCGGCTGCCGAGTATAGACAGTTAGGTTGCTCATGACAACGCAAGGGGCTAGCCCGAATAGCGCATTGCCTTTAGTGAACAAAAGGCGTAAACGGGCGACAATTTCTTGAAAAATCAGCCTTGAGGCGGTGTTTCAACCAGCCTTTAGGCAAATTGACATTCGTTTTTATCCCTCTATAGTGGTGCGGGCCCTGCGTGGGGGGTCTGTCTGATGATTTCAAGCATTAATAGGAGGCCACATGGCTGACAAAAAAGCGCAGTTGGTCATCGAGGGCAATGCCCCCGTAGAGCTGCCCATTTTAACCGGCACCGTTGGTCCCGATGTAATCGACGTCCGCGGGTTGGGGGCATCCGGTCATTTCACTTTTGACCCAGGTTTCATGGCGACCGCCTCGTGCGAGTCGAAGATCACCTACATCGACGGCGACAAGGGCATCCTGCTGCACCGCGGCTACCCGATCGAACAGCTCGCCGAGAAATCCGACTACCTCGAAACCTGCTACCTGCTGCTCAACGGCGAACTGCCGAACGCCGAGCAGAAGGCCCAGTTCGTCAGCACCGTGAAAAACCACACCATGGTTCACGAGCAGCTGAAGTCCTTCTTCAACGGTTTCCGCCGCGACGCTCACCCGATGGCGGTGATGTGCGGTGTGGTTGGCGCCCTGTCGGCGTTCTACCACGACTCGCTGGACATCAATAACCCGCAGCACCGCGAAATTTCCGCAGTTCGCCTGGTCGCGAAAATGCCGACCCTGGCGGCGATGGTCTACAAGTACTCCATGGGCCAGCCCATGATGTACCCGCGCAACGACCTGTCGTACGCGGAGAACTTCCTGCACATGATGTTCAACACCCCGTGCGAGATCAAACCGATCAGCCCGACGCTGGCCAAGGCCATGGACCGGATCTTCATCCTCCATGCCGACCACGAGCAGAACGCCTCCACCTCCACCGTGCGCCTGGCAGGTTCTTCGGGCGCCAACCCGTTCGCCTGTATCGCTGCCGGCATCGCCGCATTGTGGGGCCCTGCCCACGGCGGTGCGAACGAAGCCGTTCTGACCATGCTCGATGAAATCGGCGACGTGTCGAACATCGACAAGTACATCGCCAAGGCCAAGGACAAGAACGATTCGTTCAAGCTCATGGGCTTCGGTCACCGCGTTTACAAGAACCGCGACCCGCGCGCCACCGTGATGAAGCAGACCTGCGACGAAGTGCTCGGCGAGCTGGGCATCAAGAACGACCCGCAGCTGGAACTGGCCATGCGCCTCGAAGAGATCGCGCTCACCGATCCGTACTTCATCGAGCGCTCGCTGTACCCGAACGTCGACTTCTACTCGGGCATCATCCTGAAAGCCATCGGCATCCCGACCAGCATGTTCACCGTGATCTTCGCCCTGGCACGTACCGTGGGCTGGATCTCGCACTGGAAGGAAATGCTCTCCGGCCCGTACAAGATCGGCCGTCCGCGTCAGCTGTACACCGGCGAACAACAGCGCGACATCGTTGAGCTGAAAGACCGCAAGTAAGCGCCCTGGCGCTGAAATGAAAAAGCCCCGGCAGTGATGCCGGGGCTTTTTTATTGGTTTGCGGGCCCGGCTTGCCGACGATAGGGCCGGGCCTGCCAATCACTTCTTTTCAGCCCGCTCGCGCAAGCTCTTCAGGGTATTGAACGGCGCATCCACCACGAACTTGTTGGCCAGCCACGACGGCACGCTGCCACCCGGCTCGGTGTGCACCTGATAAGTCACCTCGGTGCTGTCGCCCTTGGGCACCAGCTTCCAGAACCCCTCCACCTGGGCGACCCGCACGAAGCCCTTCTCCTCCGGAAGGTAGGTCGGCTCTTCTTTCAGCGTGCGAGTCACGCTGCCGTCGGCCTCCTGCACGGTGGTCACGCGCAACACCGAATCACGCGGCGTCACCGGCCACGGCGTGTTGAACTGGGTGTAGGTCCAGCTCTGGTCACCTTCATGCTTGAGCAGTTTTTGCGACTTGCATTCGTGTACCCAGGCGCAAGCGCCGGCCACATCCTCTTGCAGCGCCTTGACCTTGGCCAGCGGCGCCTTGATCACCGTCACGCCGCGGTACGCCTTGTACTTGGAGCCAGCCACTTCGCTCAGGGACACCTTGATGCCCTCCTCGTCCTTGGCCACCTGCCAGTTCTCGGCCCAGGCGCTTGGCGCCAGCACCACACCCAGGCCACACAGCAGGGCGATACGCTTGATCGATCTCATCATCTTGTTCCTTTTGTCGAAGATCCAACCTGTCACGCCGCCGTCATCTGCTCCAGCCAACCAATGATCCGGATGGCTTCGTCCCGGTCATTGCCACACACCTCCACCTCAGCCTTGAAGCCCCCACACACCTTGGGCCGTTCGGGCTTGCCGAACAGCATGCACAGGTTGTCGACATCGAGCTGCAGGCAGCGTTCACCGGCCGGCTTGCCCTGCGGCATGCCAGGGATCGGCGAACTGATGGACGGGGCGATGCAGCAGGCACCACAGCCCTCGCGGCAATTCATGAAAACAGGACTCCCAGAAGCAGAACGGGACGAACGTCCCTGGATACTAACCGCTCAAACATACGTTTGAAATTGCCAGGCAGATGAAATCGTCGGTGACCCGGCAGTCAGTTGCGGAATTCGAAATCGATGGCTGCGCCTTCCACATCACGACGGCTGTCGTTGCGCATCTGCAGCTGCATCTCGTTGCTGATCAGCCGCCCATTGAGCTGGAACGGGCTGCTGTCGGACTCAGGCTTGGCGGGGAACATCGACGGCAGCAACGGCTTGCGCACCACCGGTGCGTCGCCGACATCCGGCTCGAGCTTATTGACCATGCCCTTGGGCAGGCTCAGGTCGAGCTTGGCCTTGGGCAAGGGTTTGGCGACCGCCTTGCTCGCCGGCCTGGCCTTGGGTTTGGGTTTGGCCTGGGCTTTTGGCTTGGCTTTGGCCGGCGCCTTCGCGTCAGGCGCGCCCTGCGCTTTGGTTGCAGGTTTGGCCTGTACCTTGGCCGCAGGCTCGGCTGCCATTGCCTGCCCCATGGGCAAGGCCGGCATAGCAAAACACAGGGCAAGGATCAGGGGACGTAACGCTTTCATGGCAACCGCAGCAGAGTCTAAAGACGCTTATGCTCCCTGTTCCCCGCCTTTCTGACAAGCCTACAAAAGTGAGACTGTCGACTCCCTGCACAATTGCTGGGCCAGAAGGCCAAGAGTAATCACCGCGCGCTCGGCCTCCTTGCTCCAGGGAATACCGCAGTTGAGCCGAATGCAGTGGTTGAACTGCTCGGTGTTACTGAAGATCAGCCCCGGCGCAATGCTGATGCCCTGCTCCAGCGCGCGCACATGCAGCTCTTGGGTGTTCACCCGCCCAGGCAGGCTGATCCACAGGATGAAGCCGCCAGTCGGGCGGGTCATCTGTGTACCTTCAGGGAAGTGCTGCTGCACCGCCAGCTGGTAAGCGCTGAGGTTCTTGCGGTACTCCTGGCGGATGTAACGCAGGTGGCGATCGTAACCGCCGTTTTCCAGATACGCCGCCACGGCCATCTGCGTGACGCTGCAGGCCGAATGGGTGGTGAAGGTCTGCAGGCGCTGGATCTCGTCCTGGTAGCGACCGGCGATCATCCAGCCCACCCGCACCCCCGGCGATAGCGTCTTGGAGAAGCTCGAGCAGTAAATTACCCGGTCAAGCCGGTCATAGGCCTTGAGCGCCTTGGTGCGGCCCTGCTCGAACATCAGCTCGCCGTAGATATCGTCCTCGACGATCTGGATGTCGAAGTCCGAGGCCAGGCGCAGCAGCTGCTTCTGCCGCTCTTCGGGGATGGTGCCACCCAGCGGGTTGCTCAGCCGCGCGGTCAGCACCAGGGCCTTGATCGACCACTGGTTGGCCGCCAGTTGCAATGCCTCCAGGCTGATGCCGGTGGACGGGTCGCTTGGGATCTCGATGACCTTCAAGCCGAGCAGATCGGCCAGTTGCAGCAACCCATAGTAGGTCGGCGACTCGGCGGCGATCAGGTCGCCTGGGCGGGTGAGCACGCGCAAGGCCATCTGCAGGGCATCGACGCAGCCATGGGTGACCACCACCTCGCGCGGGTCCACCAGCACACCGGCATCACGCATGCGGATGGCGATCTGCCGGCGCAGCGGCTCGAAGCCCGGGCTGAACATGTAGCTGAACGCGCGCGGGCTGTGAAAGCGGGTGACCTTGGCCAGTTGCTGGTGCAGCGCCCGCACTGGCAGGTAGTCGACATGGGGCACTGCCGCGCCAAAGGGAAACACCCCGTCGCGCCGCGCTTCGGTGAGTACCTGCTGGATGATGCTGGCACGGGTGACCAGCCCCGGGCGCTCGACCCGGGCGATGTCCGGGGTTTGCGCGGTCAGCGCGGGCGTTTGATGCACGTAGTAGCCCGACTGAGGCCGGGCGCGAATCAGCCCCTGGTCCTCGAGGTTGGCGTAGGCCTGCAGCACGGTGGCGTGGCTGACATTGAGCTGGGCGCTCATCTTGCGTACCGAGGGCACCCGCTCGCCTGGCTGGTAGACACCACGGCGGATGTCATCAGCCAGTTGCTGGGCTATGCGCTGGTACAGCAGCAGGTTGGTCATGGCGTGGTCTCGAAGCGCGGACAGGTCGTTGTTCTTGTGTGGCCTACAGCCAGGCCAGAATACCGTAACAGTTGCAAAGTGTACTGGGACAGATCACAGATTAGTCAACAATACAGTTGCCTTACAGCGAAGCGGTGAACAACTGACCAGCGCGCTTGAAGGTATGAACGTGCGAGCGCGCTTGCCCCGCGAGAGCGGTTGAGCTGCCAACCCCATCGCGGGGCAAGCCCGCTCCCACGCACCACCAGCCCCCACCTGACCTCAACGCGCCAGCGAGAGCTTGCCTTTCTCGTCCGAGAAGACGATCTCCACCCGGCGGTTCTGCGCCCGGCCGCGCTCCGAGGCGTTGGCCTCGACCGGGTATTGGTCGCCATAGCCGAGCACTTCGATACGCGACTCCTTCACCCCCAGGTCGACCAGCATGTCGGCCACCGACTGGGCGCGCTCGCGAGACAGACGCAGGTTGTCTTCCGGGGTGCCGGTGCTGTCGGTATAACCCTCGATGCGCACGATGCGCCGCGGGTTGAGCTGGAGGAACTGCACCAGTTTGAGCACAGTGCGGCTGGCGGAGTTCTTCAGTTCGGCCTGATTGGTGTCGAACAGCACATCGCCCAGGGTCATCACCAGGCCACGGTCGCTTTGCTCAGAGGCCAGCGCGGCAATTTGCGCCTCGACCACCTTGCCCTGCTGCTGCACGCTGGCCAGCTTGGCCTCACGCAGGGCCAACTGCAGGCGCTGGCGTTCGAGGTCGAGCTTGGCCAGGCGCTCCTGATTCAGCGCAAGCTTGGCATGCTCGGCAGCGATCTCGCTGTAGCGCTGGCTCAGGTAGGCATAGTGGCGCACATCGCTGCCGGTGCCGATGTAGCCGGCCAGGCGCTCGGCCCGGCCGAGCGACTCACCGGCGCGAATCACGTCGCGCGGCGCGCTGCGCAGTACATCGGAATCGTCCTTGACCTTCTGGAACGCCGCAGTGGCATCATCCAGCGCCGATTCGCTGCGCTGGCTGGCGCACCCCTGCAACCCAACCAGGGCCAGCAGGGCCAGTGCGGCCATTGGCTTGAAGCGGCTCATGGCTGCACCTCCAGTTGCTTGCGCAGGCGCTTGATGCGCGACTGCACCACCTGCAGCTGCTCTTCGCTCTTTTGCGTCAGCACCCGGGCCTCGGCCAGCCGGGCATCGAGCTCGGCCTGCTCGGCGCGCATGCGGGCATCGCGGTAGCTTTCGCCGGCCATGTTGGCCTTGGCGCGGGCCAGCTTGTCTTCGGCCAGTTTGAACTCAGGCACCTGTTCACTGGCGCCGACAGCCTTGGCCTGCTCCAGTGCCTGCTCGGACAGGCGCATCTGCTCCTGGGGAGCGGGGTCGTTGGCACAGCCCGCCAGGCCGGCCATGGCCAGGGCTATTGCTAAGAAACGTGTATTCAAGCCGATTGAGCCTCTTACGCCTGATGACTGGGTGAGAGCCACGAACGCTCATGGCAGAGGGTTCGCGCACAAAGCGGCAATAGTAACCTTGTTGGCGGGGATTTGCGTATCTGGCTGCGGGATGTGTTTCTTTGCCGACCCCATCGCGGGGCAAGCCCGCCTTCACGCAGCAGGGTGCGTGGGGGAGCAGGCTTGCCCCGCGACAGGGTCGACGCCGAAGGCGCCGAACTCCGTCAGAACAGCACCGGTGCAGCTCGCTATACGAAGCATCGATCAAACAGATCATCTGCTGCGTTCATGAATGATGCCCGCAAGGCCCAGGCCAGAACCGCCGCAAACGGACGTTTCATGGCCTGCGACGGGCATCAGGGGCAATGAACAAGGGGAAGCCATCGTGCAGCACCGGCGTGCGGCTGCGGGTTGCCGCGGGAAAGGTAAGTGAGGTTCTTGGCCCTCGGGGTGCTATTGAACGAGCAGCTCATGGGGCAACACGCGCAAGCTCAAATTCCAGGTAAGCAAGCAGTTGAAACAGAGAAACGCGCAAACCCTGTTGCGCCCTGCACTGCCTCAGCAACTCCAATACATCGGCGATATGGCTCACTTTTATAATGACTCCCGATCAACTGTCTACGCCTGCAACAAGGCGGTTTCATTGAACACTTGAATTCGGATAATCTCGAAAGTGCCCGCCTTGTTGCCTGACCAACAGTCTATGGCCTGCTACGACGGCGCCAGAATCGACATTTTATAAGGTCTATTGGTTACCTCTTGTTATGGTCAAACATACCGAACCGGATCAGACGCTGATCAAGATGCCGTCGCTGCGGGCAGTGAAAGCCTTCGTTGCCGCCGCCCGCTACCAGAACTTCACCCGCGCCGCCGAGGCGCTGTGCGTGACCCAGGCGGCCATCAGCCGGCAAATCCGCGAGCTGGAGGAGCACCTGGGCGCCGAGCTGTTCAGCCGCACCGGCCGCGCGGTGGAGCTGACCGCCGCCGGGGCGATCTTCTTCGATGCGGTGCAGTTGTCGTTCACCAACATCGCCCAGGCCGCCGAGCGCGTGCGCAACAGCCAGTTGCCCAAGCAGCGGGTGACGCTGTGCTGCTCGCCTGCATTCGCCAACTTCTGGCTGGGGCCGCGGCTGCCGGCGTTTTTCGAAGCCTACCCCGAGATCGACCTGGACCTGGTGGTCACGCAGAACTTCCTGACCCTGGAGAACGGCCTGCGCCCGGACATCATCATCTGCAAGATGGCCAAGGGCGGCGACGGCTACCACAGCCAGCCGCTGATGTGCGACGTGATCTACCCGGTGTGCACGCCGCAGTACCTGGCGCAGCACCCCGAGGCGGCAACGCTCGAGGGCATCCGTGACAGCGCACTGCTGAACCTGAGCCCCTACGGGCGCTCGCAGGTGGCCGAGCACGTCGACTGGAAGGTCTGGTTCGCCTACCAGGATGTCGACTTTGCCCAGCGCGCCAGCCACGCACCGTTGCTGTTCAGCGCCAACGACTACAACGTGCTGCTGCAACTGACCCTGGCCCACCAGGGCGTGGCCCTGGGCTGGCACTACCTGGTCGCCCCGCTGGTGGAACAAGGGCTGCTGGTACGGCCGGTAGAAGAGCGCCTGGTACACCGCAATACCCTGCACTACCTGAGTATCAACGAAACCCGCAGCCACGACCCCAGTTGCTGCAAGTTGCGCGAATGGCTGGCAGAACAGTTCGAAGGCGAAGCACTGGAAGACGATAACGCCGATAGATAACCCCAGCTCATCAATTCATAACCTTAAATGTTGCTGTTGTACTTCACTCGCCTTCCCTACTCTTTACCTCAGCACCCTGACCGGCCCTGAGGTTTTATCCGACCTCACCCAAACCTACTGAAGTTTGAATAAAACTGGCCATTGCGCCAGCGGACTTCTGCACCTTGAAAACAAAACTTATACAAAACAATTAGAGGTCAAACCACGATGTCCGCATTCAAGTTCTCTGGCATCAACCTGGCCATCACCACCCCGTTCGACGCCCAGGGCAAGATCGACTTCGCCCGTTTTGAGGCACTGATCGAGCGTTACCTGGCGGCAGGCATACAGGGCTTCGTGCTGAGCTCCGGCACCGGCATGCACGTGTACCTGAGCAAGGACGAGTCCAAGCAACTGGTGGCCTTCGGTGCCCAGGTGATCGACGGCCGCGCCCGGGTCATCGCCCAGACCTCCGCGCTGCTGGCCGATGAAGTGGTCGAGCGCACCCGCCACGCCGCCGACTGCGGCGCCGACGGGGTGATGGTGCTGCCGCCGTTCTTCGAGGGCCCGACCGACGATGCGGGCATCATCGACTTCTACACCACCGTTGCCAGCGCCGGCCTGCCGGTCATCGGCTACAACGTGCCCCAGGCCGTGGGCGTGGAAGTGACCCCGGCCCTGTTCGAACAGCTCAGCCAGATCCCCAACTTCGTTTCGGTCAAGGACAGCAGCGGCGACCTCGCCGCCCAGGCCGCGCTGATCCGCACCGGCCTGCCGACCATGAACGGCGCCGACCCGCTGGCGCCCTACGCCCTGTATGCCGGCGCCGCCGGGCTGATCTGGGGCGGCGCCAACATGGCCCCGCGCAGTTGCGTGGCATTCGTCAATGCCGCGCTCCAGAAGCAATGGGACCGCGCCCGCGACCTGTGGCGCGATATCGAGCCGGCAATGTCGCTGATCTGGCAGGGCGACTACGTGCAGTCGGTGTATGCCGGTGCCGAGCTGGCCGGTTACGGCGCCGGCAACCCGCGCCGCCCGCTGGCGCGCCTGGGCGCCGACAAAGCCGCCACCCTCGAGGCCGCGCTGGCCCCGCTGCTGGCCCGCGAAGCCAGCCTGGCCTGAACCTTCGGAGCGCCAGGCAGTTGCAGGGGTTGGGCGAGGCGCACGAGATCCTCGACGCCAAGGGCATCCAGGCGGTGACCGGCAGCGCTTTGTACACCTCGGGCCTGTACATGCCAACCTCAGCGTGCGCGAGTGGCGGGCGGGGGCGGAGTGAGCATCAAGGCATAGGCTGCCTGCATCGGCCTCATCGCCGGCAAGCCGGCTCTCATAGAACAAACTATAACTCATTGATTTAACACGGTCCCTGTGGGAAGCGGCCTTGCCGGGGCGCCGTCCGGTCGGGATGGGGCGCGAAGCGGCCCCAAGGTCTCGGCCTCATGCAAGATTGCCGGGGCTGCTGCGCAGCCCATCCCGACCGGACGGCGCCCCGGCAAGGCCGCTTCCCACAGGGACCGTGGAGCATCTGCCAGACCAGTTCTCTGCGCGACAGCGCAGCCCGGAAGGGCTGGGGGATCTCCTACATGAACTGTTAGCCCTGCGCCTTACCTGTAGGAGCCGGCTTGCCGGCGATGAGGCCGATGCAGGCTTTACTCCCACAGAACAGCCGGTTACTGCACCGCAGGCTGCATCTGCGCCTTCCAGCGCTCCACATTACGCTGCAGCACCGCCTCCGAAGCCCCGGAAATCGGCAGCTCGGTGAGCTTCTTGGCCAACTGCCCACGCAACCAGCTGTCGTTGCACGCCGAGTTATGCGAAACCGCCAGGTACAGCCCCGGCCGGTCCACCGGCAGGCCGCGGGCGATCAGGCTGTCGCCAACCCCCAGGCTCTGCGCCAGGGCCATGCCCGAGTAGCGCCCGGCCAGAACATAGTCCACCTGCCCGAGCACCAGCTTCTGGAACGCCTGGGTCAGGTTTTGCGAAGGGTCCAGCTTGAGCTGGGCCTTGGCGAACGCCTCGAAAGCCGGGGTCAGGCGCGCCTTCTGCGAAACGCTGCCCTTGTAGCGGGCCAGGTCCGCCGGGCCGTTGAACTCCAGCACAGCGTCGTGGCGGGTCCATACCAGGTATTCGTTGAGCTGCAACGGCGGGTGAATGTAGTCCAGCGCGGTCAGCTGGGTGACCTGCATCGGCGTATCGAGCAGCAGGTCCATGCGCCCGCTGCGCACCTCTTCCAGTGCCTGCTCGCGCTTGCCGGCATGCAGCACCTCCACCTTCAAGCCCAGCTCGCCCGCCACCTGGCGCAACAGGTCGACGTTGGCGCCGATCAGGTGGTTCGGGTCTTGCGGGTCCTGCCAGGAATACGGCGGCGCATCCGGGCTGCCGGTGACTACCAGGCGCTCGCACTTGCCCGCCGCCCACACCGGGGCGGACAGCAACGCCAGTGCACAGGCCAGCACCCTTGAACTCGAACCAAACGCCATGCCCAGCACTCCTCGTCTTCCATAAAAAAAACCCGGCCCCCCATGACAGGGGCCGGGCTTCTTTATAGGTGAAGCAGGCGGATCAGACCAGCTTTTCCAGCTCTGGCACTGCTTCGAACAGGTCGGCGACCAGGCCGTAGTCGGCTACCTGGAAGATCGGCGCCTCCTCGTCCTTGTTGATCGCAACGATCACTTTCGAGTCCTTCATGCCGGCCAGGTGCTGGATCGCGCCGGAAATACCAACGGCGATGTACAGCTGTGGCGCAACGATCTTGCCGGTCTGGCCGACCTGCATGTCGTTGGGCACGAAACCTGCGTCGACCGCAGCGCGCGAGGCACCGACGGCAGCGCCGAGCTTGTCGGCCAGGCTGTACAGGTGCTTGAAGTTGTCACCGTTGCCCATGCCGCGGCCGCCGGAAACGACGATCTTGGCAGCGGTCAGCTCTGGGCGGTCGGACTTGGCCAGCTCTTCGCCGACAAAGGCCGAGATGCCGGCATTGTGCGCAGCGCCGACAGCTTCGACGGCAGCCGAGCCACCTTCGGCGGCCACGGCGTCGAAGCCGGTGGTACGCACGGTGATGACTTTGACCGAGGCGCTCGATTGCACGGTGGCAATGGCGTTACCGGCGTAGATCGGGCGCTTGAAGGTGTCGGCGGCTTCGACCGAGATGATCTCGGAGATCTGGTCGACGTCCAGCAGCGCGGCAACGCGCGGCAGGATGTTCTTGCCGTTGGTGGTGGCCGGGGCCAGCACGTGGCTGTAACCCTTGGCCAGCTCGACGATCAGCGGCGCGACGTTTTCCGGCAGCACGTGGGCGTAGGCGGCGTTATCAGCGACCAGTACCTTGGCAACACCGGCAATCTTGGCGGCGGCTTCGGCAACGCCACCGACGTTCTGGCCTGCGACCAGCACGTGGATATCACCACCGATCTTGGCGGCAGCGGCGACAGTGTTCAGAGTGGCCGGGGCTACGGCACCGTTCTCGTGTTCAGCGACAACCAGGATAGTCATTTAGATTACCTTCGCTTCGTTCTTCAGCTTCTCGACCAGTTCGGCCACCGATTTGACCTTGATGCCAGCGCTGCGGGCAGCCGGGGCTTCAACCTTGATGGTCTTGTTGGTGGAGGCCAGCGTTACGCCCAGCGCATCTGGAGTGACGGTTTCCAGCGGCTTCTTCTTGGCCTTCATGATGTTCGGCAGCGACGCGTAGCGCGGCTCGTTCAGACGCAGGTCGGTGGTGACGATGGCTGGCAGGTTCAGCGCAACGGTCTGCAGACCGCCGTCGATTTCACGGGTGACGTTGAGCTTATCGCCCGCCACTTCAACCTTGGAGGCGAAAGTGCCCTGGGCGTAGCCGGTCAGCGCGGCCAGCATCTGGCCGGTCTGGTTGTTGTCGCTGTCGATGGCCTGCTTGCCGAGGATGACCAGCTGCGGCTGCTCTTTATCGACAACAGCTTTCAGCGCCTTGGCCACAGCCAGGGAGTTCAGCTCATCGGCGGCTTCGACCAGGATGGCGCGGTCGGCACCCAGGGCCAGGGCAGTACGCAGTTGCTCCTGGGCGGTGGTCGGGCCAACGGAAACCACGACGATCTCGGTCGCCACGCCTTTTTCTTTCAGGCGGACGGCTTCTTCGACGGCGATTTCGCAGAAGGGGTTCATGGACATCTTGACGTTTGCAAGGTCGACGCCGGAGTTGTCCGCCTTGACGCGAACCTTGACGTTGTAGTCGACCACTCGTTTGACAGCTACAAGAACCTTCATGGATTCCTCGTTACTCTCCGGTGAAAAGAAGATCGCCTGGGGGCTGCCCGGCGAATGCGCGTGGGTACAAGGGCACCTCTGAAAACGTAACGCAGCAGGTAGATTTAAGGAAAACCATCACATGACCGATCAGTCTTGTTCAGACCCCAAGGGCAAAACCCGCGGGTCATTTTCTGTCGTGGCGTGTAGACTCCACTACAAAACCTGATTCGGCCCGTAAACCCTGCTCCACGCCTGGTCTTTAGGGGTGCACCTGCGCCCGACGGACAGCCTACGGCGAGCGTAAAAGCGCTCGTATCTTGACCGTAACACCCAATCGGGTCAATACGGCAAATTGGCCAGCCTCCAGCCGCGCTCCTGTGATTTTACTGGGCTCCGGCAAATTCAAACAAACGTTTGTATTGGACCCGTCAAGTGGTGTAGATATAATGCGCGGCCAAGACAAAACGGTGTAGTCCGTCATTCCCGCTGCTACAGCCCAGTCAGCCGCGCATGACCGTCCCCGCACCCAAAAAAGACAAAGCAACAGCACGAGCCTTGATGAGTAGGAGAGAACCAGTGGAACGCGAATACATGGAATTCGACGTGGTCATCGTCGGCGCAGGCCCGGCGGGCCTCTCGGCCGCCTGCCGCCTGAAGCAGAAGGCCGCCGAAGCCGGTAGCGAGATCAGCGTCTGCGTGGTCGAGAAAGGCTCCGAAGTCGGTGCCCACATTCTCTCCGGCGCCGTGTTCGAGCCCCGCGCCCTGAACGAGCTGTTCCCCGACTGGAAAGAACTCGGCGCGCCGCTGAACACCGAAGTGAAGCGCGATGACATCTACGTGCTCAAGGATGCCGGCAACGCCACCAAAGTGCCTGACCTGTTCGTGCCCAAGACCATGCACAACCAGGGCAACTACATCATCTCCCTGGGCAACCTGTGCCGCTGGCTGGCCCAGCAGGCCGAGAACCTTGGCGTGGAAATCTACCCGGGCTTCGCTGCCCAGGAAGCGCTGTTCGACGAGCAAGGCGTGGTGCGCGGCATCATCACCGGCGACCTGGGTGTGGACCGCGAAGGCAACCCGAAGGACGGCCTGTACACCCCGGGCATGGAACTGCGCGCCAAGTACACCCTGTTCGCCGAAGGCTGCCGCGGCCATATCGGCAAGCAACTGATCAAGCGCTTCGACCTGGACAACGAGTCCGACGTGCAGCACTACGGCATCGGCCTCAAGGAAATCTGGGAAATCGACCCGGCCAAGCACGAGCAGGGCCTGGTGGTGCACACCGCCGGCTGGCCGCTGGACGTGGTCAGCGCCGAGAACACCGGCGGCTCGTTCCTTTATCACCTGGAAAACAACCAGGTGGTGGTCGGCCTGATCGTCGACCTGTCGTACTCCAACCCTTACCTGTCGCCATTCGACGAGTTCCAGCGCCTCAAGCACCACCCGGTGATGAGCCAGTACCTCGAAGGCGGCAAGCGCATCAGCTACGGCGCCCGCGCCATCTGCAAGGGCGGCCTGAACTCGCTGCCCAAGATGGTGTTCAACGGCGGCGCCCTGATCGGCTGTGACCTGGGCACCCTGAACTTCTCCAAGATCAAGGGCAGCCACACCGCAATGAAGTCTGGCATGCTCGCCGCCGAAGCGGTGGCCGACGCACTGATTGCCGGCAGCGAAGGCGGCGACCTGCTCAATGGCTACGTCACCGCATTCAAGGCCAGCTGGCTGCATGAAGAGCTGTTCGCCAGCCGCAACTTCGGCCCGGCGCTGCACAAGTTCGGCCCACTGCTCGGCGGCGCGTTCAACTACGTCGACCAGAACTGGTTCGCCGGCAAGCTGCCATTCACCCTGCACGACACCAAGCCGGACTACGCCTGCCTCAAGCTTGCGGCCGACTCGAAGAAAATCGACTACCCGAAACCCGACGGCAAGCTCAGCTTCGACAAGCTCAGTTCGGTATTCCTCTCCAGCACCAACCATGAAGAGGAACAACCCTGCCACCTGAAACTGGCCGACCCGAACATCCCGATCGCCAGCAACCTGCCGCTGTACGACGAACCGGCGCAGCGCTACTGCCCGGCCGGCGTGTACGAGGTGGTGGCTCAGGAAGACGGCAGCAAGCGCTTCCAGATCAACGCGCAGAACTGCGTGCACTGCAAGACCTGCGACATCAAGGACCCGGCCCAGAACATCACCTGGGTCACCCCGGAAGGCGCCGGCGGGCCGACTTACCCGAACATGTAAGGCCCCTGCCCTTGCGGCAAAAAAAGCCCCCAGGCCTTGCGGCCCGGGGGCTTTTTCGTATCAGGCGCTGCGCACTTCATCGAACAGTTCGGGGTGGCGATCAAGCAGCTTGAACAGCTTGATCAACGCCACCGGCGGGCGGGTCTTGCCGTTTTCGTAGCGGGAGAAGGCATTGACGCCACCGCCAAAGATCTCGCCGGCTTCGCGCTGGTCGAGGTCGAACTTGCGCCGGATGGTGGCGATGAAGCCTGGGTCGACAGCCTGCGCATTGACTCGTTTGTTAAAGGCCAGCATCAGGTCGCTGATACGCCCTGACTCCTCCATATCCAATATTCCCTCGCCGCATGCCGGGCAGTAATCGCCCCGAATATCCGTAATCAACAGCGTTTGCCCCTTGTATCGATACGGCATGTCCTGCGCTTCGGCGACCAACTCAGCCCCACCACAAAGTGGACATTTCATTTCAAAGCTCCTTGAAGGGCGGACAATGGGGCGTTCTCTGTTCCATGAGAAATTAACCTTCCAGGTTATTTTTGGCCAATTGGTTATTCCAATCACCCGGAAGTCTGCCCCGCCCGAGGCCCGGCACTAGCCCCTCATTTGTCACCACACATGATCGGCGCCGGCTCTGCGACAAAGGCCAGCGGCTCGCGACGCCCGAAGTACAGCGCCGTCAGCAGCCCCACCGTGCCCATGACCAGACAAAAGCCGACACACACCCACGGGCTCCAAGGCATCAGCGCAATCAGCGCCAGCGGCGTGGTGCTGGCCCACAGGGCATAGGCCACGTTATAGGTGAACGAGATGCCCGACACCCGGATCTGTGCCGGGAACAACCCGACCATCACCGAAGGCACCACCCCCACCACCCCGCACGACAGCCCGGCCAGGGCATAGGCCAGCCAGGCCGCGCCCCACTGCCCCACCAGGCTGGCATACAGCGCGCCAATGCCCAACGGCAGCAACAGGCTGTAGATCATCAGCGCGCGCCAGGCGCCGATACGGTCCACCAGGAGCCCGGCCAGCACGCAGCCGATATTCAAAAAGACAATCCCCACGCTGCTCAGGGCGAAGGTGTGCCCGGCGCTCATGCCGAAACGCTGCTGCATCACCGTGGGGGTGATCACCACCAGCACCACCACCGCAGACGTGAGTACACAGGTCAGCAGCGCCGCCGGGATCAACGCCCGCCGGTGCTCGCTCAGCACGCTGCGCAGCGGGAAGCTCACCGGCGGCTCCCGGCGCTCACGCAGGGCCAGGAACACCGGCGTTTCGCTCAACCAGCGGCGCAGCCACACACCAATCACGCCAAACACGCCACCGAGCAGAAACGGGTAGCGCCAGGCGTAGTCGAGGATCTCCTGCGGGCTGTACAACTGCGCCAGCGCCGTGGCGGTGAGCGCGCCCAGCAGGTAGCCAAAGGTCAGCCCGGCCTGCAAAAAGCCCAGTGCATAACCGCGCCGCCCCACAGGCGCGTGCTCGGCGACGAAGGTCCAGGCACTCGGCACCTCGCCCCCCACCGCCGCCCCCTGCAAAATGCGCAGGGCCAGCAGAATCAAGGGCGCGGCATAGCCGATGTCGGCGTAGGTCGGCATCACCCCGATCAGCAGGCACGGCAGCGCCATCATCAGGATGCTCAGGCTGAACACCCGCTTGCGCCCCAGGTGGTCGGCAAAGTGCGCCATGAGAATGCCGCCCAAAGGCCTTGCCAGGTAACCGGTGACGAAGATGCCAAAGCTCTGCAGCAGGCGCAGCCACTCGGGCATTTCGGGCGGGAAGAACAACTGGCTCAGGGTCAGGGCGAAGAACACGAAGATGATGAAGTCGTAGATCTCCAGGGCGCCACCCAGCGCCGCGAGGCCCAAGGTCCGGTGGTCGCTGCGGCTGAAACGGGGCGTGCGGGCGGTATCGATGGCAGTCATGGCAGTTCCGCAGGTCGGCAAAAGGCCAAGAGGATAGCAAATGCCGGCCCTGCAGGCCGCTCAGGAGCTGCGGCTGAACACGGTGTGGCCGAAGTTCATGCGCCGGGGGTAATGCCCCGCACCTGCGGCAAACGCCTCGGGCAGCGGCACCTGCCCCACCACCAGCGGCATGTCGATGATCGCCATGAACGCCTGCAACGCGTCGTTATCGGGTGCACGCGGCAGGCTCACGCTCACCGCCTGGCGCTCGCCCGGCGGCACGGTCGGCACGCGTATCTGTTTGGAGTGGTACAGCAAGGCATGCCGGATCTGCGAACTGACCCGGCAGAACCGCGCCAAATCGACGCCGGCGTGGCTGGCCAGCTCGATGTTGCCCAGCAGCAGGTGAAAGGGTTGCAGGGCGCTGTGCACCAGGCGCTGCAGCTCGTCGAAGCTCTCCACCGGGGCGATGCGGTAGTAGCCAAGGCCATTGAGCAGCCGTTCCAGTTGCAGGCGCTGCAGAGGATGCTCGTCAGCGATGAGGATACGCAGGGATTTGTTGGCCATCGTCCGAACCCGGGCAGTCAGGTGTGAAGGTTCCATGACCAGGACTGCGCCGATACCGGCAAGCCGCAGGCTGGCTGCCCGGGCGGTCTTTCTAGAGCGTTGTCGTGAAACTGCGGGAAATCAAGTTGCCAGCATGGGAAATTTTCAGCCTTCCCACTGCCGCATGCGCTGGCGGCAGTGCTTCATGGCATTGACGATGTGCTTTTCCACCAGGCTGCGGGAGATACCCAGCCGCTCGGCGATCTGCTGGTGCGACAGGCCATCGAGCTTGCGTAGCAGAAAACACTCGCGACAAACCGCACCCAGCTCGTCCAGGGCCTGCTGCATCAGCGCCAGGCGCTGGTCCAGCTGCATGCTCTGGGACGGCGCCGGGCTGTGCCAGCGCTCGTCGCTGTCGAGTACTTCCAACGGCTCGGCCTGGCGCACCTGGTGACGCCGATGGCGATCGACCACCAGGTTCAACGCGGTACGGTAAAGGAACGCCCGCGGGTGCTCGATGCGCTCGCCCTCGCTGCGCTCCAGTACCCGCAGGTAGGCATCATGGGCGACGTCTTCGGCGGCCTGCCGATTACCCAGGCGGGCACAGAGAAAACTCACCAATTCGCGATAGTAATGTTCCACGACGGCACCTGGCGTCTCCCTGCGCAAGCGCTGTAGGCACGGGCAGCGGGTAGGCTGATATCAGCGTGCAATCTTACAAATTATAATGATTCTCAGCAACATGAAGCACAACCAGACGCTTCCTACCCGCTAAATCGGAATGTGCCGCTTTCGTTTAACTGGAGTTCTTGAGTGCAATACCGTCACTTAGCCCGATCAACCCAGGTTGGAAGCCCGCATGACTCGCACACCCGACACCCGCCGCCGCCTGCTGATGGCCACCCTTGGCCTGCTGGGCCTGGGCAGCCTGCTGGCCTGGAAGACCCTGCCGCTGGGCGGCGCTCCGGTCAGCACCGTGCCGGTAACCCGCAGCGACATCGAAAGCAGCGTCACCGCCCTGGGAACCTTGCAGCCGCTGCGCTATGTGGACGTCGGCGCCCAGGCATCCGGGCAAATTCGCAAGCTGCACGTGGAGGCCGGTGACCGCGTGGAGGAAGGCCAGTTGCTGGTAG
The DNA here is from genome assembly GCF_019139835.1 of Pseudomonas xanthosomatis. Lineage (NCBI taxonomy): Bacteria > Pseudomonadati > Pseudomonadota > Gammaproteobacteria > Pseudomonadales > Pseudomonadaceae > Pseudomonas > Pseudomonas xanthosomatis. The sequence continues at coordinate 4,739,928 of NZ_CP077075.1, forward strand.
AGATCGACCCGTCCACCCAACAAGCCGCCCTGGACGCCGGCCGCTACTCGATCGAAAACCTCAAGGCGCAACTGGCAGAGCAACGCGCCCAGCATCAGCTTGCCCAGCAGCAGCTCAAACGCCAGCGTGACCTTGCCGCCAGCGGCGCCACCCGCCAGGAAGACCTGCAAACCGCCGAATCACAGCTGAAGGTGACCCAGGCGCGCATCCAGATGTACCAGGCGCAGATTCTTCAGGCCCAGGCCAGCCTGCGCAGCGCCGAAGCCGAGCTTGGCTACACGCGCATCTACGCCCCCATGAGCGGCACTGTAGTGGCGGTGGACGCCCGCGAAGGCCAGACCCTCAACGCCCAACAGCAAACGCCGCTGATACTGCGCATCGCCCGGCTGTCGCCAATGACCGTGTGGGCCCAGGTGTCCGAGGCTGACATCGGCAAGGTCAAACCCGGTATGAGCGCCTATTTCACCACCCTGTCCGGCGGCAAGCGCCGCTGGGCCAGCACCGTGCGGCAGATCCTGCCGGTACCGCCCAAGCCCCTTGAGCAAGCCAGCCAGGGCGGCGGCAGCCCGGCCAGTGCCAGCGCCGGCACCACCGGCAACAAAGTGGTGCAGTACACCGTTCTGCTGGACGTCGAAAACCCCGACGGCGCGCTGATGGCCGAGATGACCACCCAGGTGTTCTTCGTTGCAGGGCAGGCCAGCCAGGTGCTCAGCGTGCCGCTGGCGGCACTGGGCGACACCGCCGAAGAGAACCTGCGCCTGGCCCAGGTGCTCAAGGGCGATGGCAAGATCGAGGCGCGCCAGGTGCGCACGGGCCTGAGCGACCGCCTGCGCGTGCAGGTGCTCGACGGCCTGCGCGAGGGCGAGCGCCTGGTGATCGGTGCACCAGCCGCCAGCGGGAGCTGACATGAGCACTCCTTTGATCGAGCTGTGCGACATCCGCAAGGTCTACGGCGGCATCGACTCGCCCACCGTCGAGGTACTGCGTGGCATCAGCCTGAGCATCCACCCCGGCGAGTTCGTCGCTATCGTCGGCGCTTCGGGCTCGGGCAAGTCGACCCTGATGAACATCCTCGGCTGCCTCGACCGCCCCACTTCCGGCAGCTACCGCTTCGCCGGTCGTGATGTGGCCGAGCTGGGCAGCGACGAGCTGGCCTGGCTGCGGCGCGAGGCCTTCGGCTTTGTGTTCCAGGGCTACCACCTGATCCCCTCGGGCTCCGCCCAGGAAAACGTCGAGATGCCGGCCATCTATGCCGGCATCCCGCCCGCCGAACGCCACGCCCGGGCCCGCGCCCTGCTCGAGCGCCTGGGCCTGGCCAGCCGCACCGGCAACCGCCCGCACCAGTTGTCCGGCGGCCAGCAACAGCGCGTGTCAATCGCCCGCGCCCTGATGAACGGCGGCCATATCATCCTCGCCGACGAACCCACCGGCGCGCTGGACAGCCACAGCGGCACCGAGGTAATGGCCCTGCTCGACGAACTGGCAAGCCAGGGGCACGTGATCATCCTTATCACCCACGACCGCGAAGTGGCGGCCCGCGCACAGCGGGTGATCGAGATTCGCGACGGGCAGATGGTCAGCGACTCGGCCGCCGAACAGCCCGTCCAAGCCCCGCGTGAGCAGTTGCAGGCCATTGATCTGCGCCAGCGCCTGGACCGCGGCGCCACGCTCAAGGGAGCCTGGAAGGGCGAACTGGTCGAAGCCCTGCAGGCAGCCTGGCGGGTAATGTGGATCAACCGCTTTCGCACCGCACTGACGCTGCTTGGCATCGTCATCGGCGTGGCTTCGGTGGTGGTCATGCTGGCGGTGGGCGAAGGCAGCAAGCGCCAGGTCATGGCGCAGATGGCCGCCTTCGGCTCCAACATTCTTTACCTTAACGGCAAGCACGCCACCGAACGTGAGCCTGCAGGTATCGTCACACTCGATGACGTCGCCGCCATCGGCGAACTGCCCCAGGTCATGCACGCCATGCCGGTGATCGGCGACAAACTGATGGTGCGCCAGGGCAACAACAGCCAGCAGTTCTACGTTGGCGGCAACAACACCTGGTTCCCCGAGATCTTCAACTGGCCGGTGGTCGAAGGCAGCTTCTATACCGAAGCTGATGAGGCCAGCGGCGCGGCAGTGGCGGTAATCGGGCAAAAAGTCCGCGACAAGATGTTCGGCGAAGGCAGCAACCCGATCGGCCAATACCTGCTGATCGGCAACGTGCCGTTTCAGGTGATCGGCATCCTGCTGGCCAAGGGCGCCAGCTCCGGCAGCGAAAACGCCGACGAGCGCATCGCCGTGCCCTACTCCGCCGCTGCCATCCGCCTGTTCGGCAGCCGCGACCCCGAATACGTCGCCATCGCCGCGCAGGATTCCAGCCGCGTGGGCGAAACCGAGCAGGCCATCGACCGCCTGCTGCGCCAGCGCCACCAGGGCAAACACGACTTCGAGCTGACCAACGACGCAGCATTGATCCAGGCCGAGGCGCGCACCCAGAACAGCCTGTCGCTGATGCTTGGGGCGATTGCCGCGATCTCGCTGCTGGTGGGCGGCATTGGGGTGATGAACATCATGCTCATGACCGTGCGCGAACGCACCCGCGAAATCGGCATCCGCATGGCTACCGGCGCCCGCCAGCGCGACATCCTGCGTCAGTTCCTCACCGAGGCGGTGATGCTGTCGATGGTCGGCGGCGTCACCGGTATCGTGCTGGCCCTGGCGATCGGCGCCGGCCTGTTGCTGGCCGGCATCGCCGTGGCCTTCGCCCTGCCCGCCATCGTCGGCGCCTTCGCCTGCGCGGTCATCACCGGCGTGCTGTTCGGCTTCATGCCGGCGCGCAAGGCCGCCCGTCTCGACCCGGTCAAAGCCCTTACCAGCGAATAGTCCATGCCAATCCCCAGCCGTATCAGCCTGTTGACCCTGAGCCTGTGCCTGGCCGCCTGCAGCACACCGCCGCCGCCGGCCAGCGCAATCACCCCGCCACCCGCCTGGCAAGGGCCTGCCCAAACCGCACAAGCGCAACCAGACGGGCAATGGTGGCAAGCATTCGCCAGCCCTGAACTGAACCAGTTGATCGAGCGCGCGCGCCGCAACAGCCACGACCTGGCCGCCGCCGCCGCGCGCGTGCGCCAGGCCCAGGCCAGCGCGATCATCGCCGGTGCCCCGTTGCTGCCCGAGCTGCAACTGGGCCTGGACGGCAGCCGCCAACGCCTGCTGCGCGGCGAAGGCAACGACCAGCTCGACGCCAGCAGCAGCGAACGCACCAGCACCTCGTTCGGCCTGCAGCTCAGCGCCAGCTACGAAATCGACTTCTGGGGTGGCCTGCGCGCCGCCCGCGACAGCGCCCTGCGCAGCCTCGACGCCAGCCGCTTCGACCGCCAGACCGTCGAACTGACCTTGCTCGGCGCGGTGGCCGACAGCTACCTGCAGGGCCTGGCCCTGGACGAACAGCTGCGTATCGCCCGCCTCAACCTGGAAAACGCCCGCGATGTGCTCGGGGTGGTCGAAGCCCGCGAACGCTCGGGCTCGGCGACCCGCCTCGAGCTAGCCCAACAGCGCAGCTTGGTGGCCGCCCAACAGCGCCAGCTGCCGTTGCTGGAGCAGCGCCGCCAGGACAACCGCGTAACCTTGGCCACGCTGCTGGGCGAGCCGGTCCAACAGCTGCCGACCAGCACCCAGAACATCCGCGCGCTGCGCTGGCCCGGCATCGGCAGCGGCGTGCCCAGCGAACTGCTGGGCCGGCGCCCGGACATCGCAGCCGCCGAAGCGCGCCTGGCTGCGGCCAGTGCCAACGTGCAGGTGGCCCGCGCCGCTCTGCTGCCACGTTTGGTATTGGGCGCGAACCTTGGGAGCGGCGCGCGGACCTTCGCCAATGTGCTCGACAGCCCCTACTACACCCTCACCGCAGGCCTGACCGCGCCGATCTTCAATAACGGCCGCCTGCGCGCCGAACGCGACCTGGCCAAGGCCGAGCAGCAGGAGCTGCTGGAGGATTACCGGGCCAGCATCGTCAATGGTTTCGGTGATGTGGAAAAGGCCCTGAACGCGATCGACGGTGTAGAGCGCCAGCGCCAGTGGCAGGACGAGGAAGTGGCCCAGGCGCGCATCGCCTTTGACCTTGCCCAGCAGCGCTACCGCGCCGGCGCCGAGACCCTGCTCAGCGTGCTTGAGACCCAGCGCACGCTGTACCTGGCCGAGGACGAACAGGCGCAGCTGCGCCTGGCCCGGTTGCAGGGCAGCGTGGCGTTGTACAAGGCGTTGGGTGGTGGGTGGGAGACAGTGAGGATGTAGGGGATGTCCCTTTCGAGGGAGGGTCAGGGCTAACAGGGGTTCGGCGAAGGTTATGCAGCGCCCTCAAGATCGAGCGCCGCAAGGCTCTAGACGATCACCCAATCCCCCCGCCAGCCCCTACGAAACAATATTCTTCATCGACAAATGCCGCGCATACCAAGGCCGCTGCGGCACCTTGCGCAACAACCCATCGATCTTGCCCTCCTCGCCAAAGGTGATGCGCAAGGCCAGCTTCATCACCTCCACATCCATCTCCACCGACTTGCCCGGGCGCATGCCCGGCTGGGTGCTGCAACCGTGGGTGTCCGGCCCCAGCCAGGGGTCGTCCACCTCCACCCAGCGCCCCGGGGCGAACCAGGGCACGCCGTTGACCTCAAGGCGCGTGACCTGCCCTGGGTGGTAACGCTCCTGGGCACGGAACCAGTCATCGATACGGTCGTCGATCCAGCCATGGAAGGCCCAGAACACCGGGTTGACGTGGGACGAGAACGGGTCGCCAAGAAAGTCGTTTTCGCGCTCGAACCAACGCGCAGCAAAATCCGACGGGTCTCGGGCGAACGGCACCGGTGCGCCGCTGATGGGGTCGCGCGGGACGGTCGCCCAGCACATGTGCAGCCAGTCGTGCAGGTTCATCTCAAGCTCCGACCCCAGCGCCCCCAACGACAGCTTCGACAGGTACAGCGGGTCCTGGTACTGCGATTCCCACACCTGGAAATTGCTGCAGAAGGTCTCGCCGGCCTTGATCGCCCCCACCCACTGCCCATAGGCCTGGTCACCGGGGGCCTGCCAGGGGGGCGGCACGCGGTAGCCGTCGTGGTTGTCGTAGTAGCGGGCAAAGCCTGCGCGGTCGGCCTCCACCGCCGGCTGCGGCAGCGGGAAGCGCTGCCATGACGGCAAATCCTGCAGGGTGCGCGCGTGCATCAGCATGTGCCGGTGCATGAACAGAAAATCGATTCCCGAGCCATTGCGGTGCTTGCGCGGGCCGCGCGCATCGCGCTCCAGATCCCGCGGGCCGGGCTGCCAGCCCAGGCCACGCAGGGCATCCTGTTTGCTCGTTGGCAGTTTGTGCCAGCGGTCGCGGGTGGCGTGCCACAGTTGGTGGAACAACCGGTGCTCGGCACTGATCACCCAGGCCAGCATCGCCGGTGTATAGGGCAGGCGCTCGCGGGCCTCGGGGAACAGGCGCTTGACCGCGACCAGGCGGCTGTCCTGCAGCACCAATGTCAGCGGCCGGTCCAGCCGCTGTACCCGTACGCTCAAGGTGCCGCTGCCGGCGTTGGCAAACACGCCCCACACCTCGTCCAGGCTGGCCACGCATTCGTAGTCAACGCCACCTTCGCGGCCCACCAGGCGCCAACGCACTTCGCCGCTGCCGGCACCGACCAGATCGCCCAGCACGCGGTAGGCAGGCTGCGCCTCTGCGCGCAGACCTGCACCGGTGTCGACGAAGCCACGCAGCCCACGGCCCTTGGTGGCAACGTCGAGGAACATCTCGACACCCTGCCTGGGCAGCCCCTCAAGGCCACCATCGGCACCTTCGAAACGGATATCCCACACCCCGCGTAGCAGATCCGCCAGTACCTGACCACTGTAATCGGCCAGCTCAACGCTGGCCTCGCCAGGCGTGACCACGTCATCTTCGGGGTCGTGGGTCAGCTCTTTATGCGCGTAATAGGCCGCTGTGCCGGCAGCACCCGCCACTGCCAGGCCTGCGATGAAACCTCGTCGGGAAATGGTCATTGCGCCTCGATTCGTCTGTGCTTGCTGCGGCTTCTATCCAAGCTAGGACGTACGCTGGGCGGGGAAATTTAATGGCGCACGGGGGCCGGCTAATTCAGCAGGCCAGGCACTCGTCTGTTGTGTATCCCCCGCTGCCAGAGGCAAGCCCATGACCTCCCTGCTTTCACGCCTGATCCGCCCAAGCAAGGCCACCGCCTACAGCATCTTCGACATCGAGCTCAAGGCCATCGAGCGCCTGAGCCCTTCGCTGTGCCGCTACGTGTTCACCGGTGCCGATGTGGCGCAGATGACCACCCTGGCGCCCGACCAGCGCATCAAGCTGTTCTTCCCCACCCCCGCCGGCGCGCCACCCAACCTGCCCAAGGACGGCCAGTGGCAGCAGGCGCGCCGCGACCTGGCACCCCAGCACACGCCACCGATGCGCACCTACACCATCCGTGCGCTGCGCCGCGAAGCGCTGGAGGTAGACGTCGACTTCGTCCTGCACGGTGTGAACGGCCCGGCCTCGGCCTGGGCCACCACAGCCCAGGTGGGTGACCGCCTGCAGATGGTCGCGCCCAACCTGGCCTACCACCGCGACCCCGGCGGCTACGAGTGGAAGCCGCCACACAGCGCCCAGCGCATCCTGCTGGTGGGCGACGAGACCGCCCTGCCGGCAATCGCCGGCATTCTCGAACAACTGGCCGACCACGCGCCGCAGCGCGAGGTGCAGGCGTTCATCGAAGTGCCGCTGGAGAGCGACTGCCTGCCCCTTCGCCACAGCCCCGCCACCCGCCTGCACTGGCTGCCCCGCGACCTGCTGCGCTGCGAACACGGGCAAGGCATGCACCATGCCGTGCACGAACTGGCCAACCTGCCTGGGGTGCAGGTGACCAAGGCCGTGGAGCTGGAGGATATCGATATCGACCAGCGCATTCTGTGGGAACTGGCCAGTGATGCGAAAGGCGACTTCTACGCCTGGATTGCCGGGGAGTCGGGCACGGTAATGGATATTCGCCGTTATCTGGTCAAGGAGCGCGGGTTGGCGCGGGAGAGTTTGACCCTGATGGGGTATTGGCGTGCCGGGCGTACCTTTGATTGACTGTTTGAAACAGTGGGGGCTGCTTTGCAGCCCATCGCGACACAAGGCCGCTCCCACAGGATCGCGCAAAGCCTGAACCTTGCGCCCCACCTGTAGGAGCGGCCTTGTGCCGCGATGGGCCGCAAAGCGGCCCTAAATACCTCAGGCCAACGCCGCCCGCAGCGCCTCGGCAAAGCGCCCGGCCACTTCGTCCACCTGCTCGGCGCTGATGATCAGCGGCGGCAGGAAGCGCACCACCGCACCATGCCGGCCACCCAGCTCGAGAATCAGGCCACGGCGCAGGCACTCACGCTGCACCTTCGGCGCCAGGCTGCGGTGGGCCAGCGGGTGCCCCAAGGCGTCCACTTCACCCGCCGGGTCCACCAGCTCCACGCCCAGCATCAGCCCGCGCCCGCGAATGTCACCCAGTTGCGGGTAATCGCGCTGCAGCGTCTGCAGGTGCCCGCGCAAGCGCTGGCCCATGGCTTCGGCGTGTTCGCACAGGCGGTGCTCCACCAGGTACTGCATCACCGCCGAGCCCGCCGCCATGGCCATCTGGTTGCCACGGAAGGTGCCGGCGTGGGCGCCCGGCGTCCACTGGTCGAGCCAGTCGCGGTACACCGTCACCGCCAGCGGCAGGCTGCCGCCTATGGCCTTGGACAGGGTCACCACGTCCGGCACGATGCCGGCGTGCTCGAAGGCGAACATCTTGCCGGTACGGGCAAAGCCGCTCTGGATCTCGTCGACGATCAGCGCCACGCCGGCCTGTTCGGTGATACGGCGCAGGCCGCGCAGCCACTCGATATCGGCCGGAATCACACCGCCCTCGCCCTGCACCACCTCTACGATTACCGCCGCCGGCAGCGCCACCCCGGCCTCGGGGTCGTTCAGCAGGTTTTCCAGATAGTGCAGGTTGGCGCGCACGCCGGCCTCGCCACCGAGGCCGAACGGGCAACGGTAGTCATAGGGGTAAGGCAAAAACTGCACGCCGCTGCTCAGCAGCGCGCCCAGCGGCTTCTTCGGGCCCAGGCTGCCCATCAGGCTCAGGGCGCCCTGGGTCATGCCGTGGTAGCCACCCTGGAACGCCAGCACGGTGCTGCGCCCGGTGGCAGTGCGCACAAGTTTGAGCGCCGCCTCCACCGCGTCGGTGCCGGTCGGGCCACAGAACTGGATCTTCGCCTCGCGGCGCAGCGCTTCGGGCAGCAGGGCGAACAGGTCCTGGACGAACTGGTCCTTGACCGGGGTGGTCAGGTCCAGGGTGTGCAGCGGCAGCTCGTCGGCCAACACGCGCTGGATGGCCTCGACCACCACCGGGTGGTTGTGCCCCAGGGCCAAGGTGCCGGCGCCGGCCAGGCAGTCGATGAACTGGCGGCCCTCGACATCTTCCACATGAATGCCCCGGGCGCGCTTGAGCGCCAGCGGGATGCGCCGCGGGTAGCTGCGGGCGTTGGACTCCTGTTGCTGCTGGCGCAGCAGCAGCGGCGAGTCGGCGAATTCATACAGGGCCTGGGGCTCGTTGGCCGGCAGGGCCCGGGCAAGGCTGGACGCGGTGGACATGGAGAAACCCTCGCAAGCAAGCGGATGTGCCCGCCACGCGTCCTGTAACCGGATGTGTGTCGGGTAGTTATCGCTTGGAAAACGCTTGGGCGGGGTGCGGATTTAGCGCTTGTTGCGGGATTTGTTCACCCAGGCCTGCACCGCCCCTGCAGGAGCGGCTTCAGCCGCGAACACCGGCGCAGCCGGTGCCAGATAACGCGGTGGGTTCAGCCAGCAGTGCGTGCCGGCACCTGCAGACACACCCGCAAGCCATCGGCCTGGCTGTCAAAGCGCAGACTGCCGGCGCAGCGCTGGACGATGGCATGGACGATGGCCAGGCCCAGGCCGCAGCCACCGCTCTGGCTGTTGCGCCAGAAACGTTCGGTGAGGTGCGCCAGGTCTTCCTGGCGGATGCCCGGGCCATGGTCGCGCACCACGAAGTCCACCTGGCCATCGAGCGCCTGCACATCCAGCTCCACCGCAGCATCGCCACCATGGCGCAGGGCGTTGTCCAGCAAGTTGCGCAGCGCCGCCACCGCCAATGGCGCCGGCATGCCCAGGTAAACCCGCGCCGCCTCGTCCGGCAGGTGCAGCAAGATGCGCCGGTTGTCACCACCACCGGCATCCTGGATGGCCTGCAACGCCACCTGCTCGGCGCTGCACTGCACACCGTCGTCGAACGACAGGCTGCCCTCCACCCGCGCCAGCATCAGCAACTGCTCCAGGGTGCGGTGCATGCGGTCGGTACCCTGCTCGGCATGCTCAAGGGCCTGCTCGCGCACCGCACCGTCAGTCATGCGTGCCACCTGCAGGTGGGTCTTGATAGCGGTCAGCGGGCTACGCAGCTCGTGGGCGGCGTCATCGGTCAGGCGCCGCTCGCGCTCGATGGTCTGGGCGATGCGCAGGAACAGCTGGTTTTGCGTATCGAGCAGCGGCTGCAGCTCGCTGGGCAGGTTGCCCACCTGCAACGGCTCAACGCTGTCGGCGCGCCGCCGGCGCAGGGCGTCACGCATGCGGTTGAGCGGCGCCAGGCCCTTGCCCAGGCCGATCCACAACAGCCCCAGGCTGCCGAGCAGCGCCATCAGCACCGGCGCCGAGGCGGCCAGCAGAATCGACTGGTTCAGCGCCTCGCGCTCCATGTGGCGGTCGGCGGTGGTGATGCGCACATCGCCATGGTTGTAGGTGAAGGTGCGCCACGATGCGCCGTCGATGGTCTGGTCACGGAAACCGCTGCGCTGGTCGTCCATGGCACCATCGTGCTTGTGGTTGCTGGCAAGGATTTCGCCACGCAACGAGCTGACCTGGCAGGCCATGCCGTCCGGCACGCTGAGCTGGTCGGCAGAGAAGTGCGCATCCTCACCCTTGGCCGCCAGCGGTTGCGGCAGTTGCTCCACCAGCCCGGCGACCATGCGCGCCGACGCCACCAGGCGCTGGTCGAGGGAGAACATCATCTGCTGACGCAGGTCGCGCAGCATCCACGCCGCCGCCAGTACCCAGATAACGATGAAGGCGCTGCCGAGGATCAGCGACAGGCGTACCCGCAGGCTCATGAGGCCGCCTCCCCTGGCGCCTGCGCCGGCCCCAGGCGATAGCCCAGGCCGCGCACGGTCTCGACGATACCGTTGCCGAGCTTGCGCCGCAGGTGGTGAATATGCACGTTCAGGGCGTTGCTCTCGACCTCGTCGCTAAAGCCGTACACGCAGTCCTTGAGCTGCTCGCTGGACAGCACCCGGCCGGGGTTCTGCAGCAAGGCTTGCAGCAGCGCCTGCTCGCGCCGCGACAGGTCCACCGGCTGGCCGGCCAGGGTGGCGGCGCAGCTGCTGGGGTCGTAGACCAGCGGGCCATGCTCGATGACGTTCACCGCACGCCCGGCCACCCGGCGCAACAGGGTGTGCAGGCGCGCGGCCAGCTCGCGCAGGTCGAAGGGTTTGAGCAGGTAGTCGTCGGCGCCAGCCTGCAAACCGTCGACCCGGTCGGTGACCGCATCACGGGCGGTGAGCACCAGCACCGGCAGGGTCTCGCCCTGCTGGCGCAGGCGGCGCAGCAGTTTCAGGCCGTCTTCGTCAGGCAGGCCGAGGTCGAGGATCATCACGTCGAACTGCGCGGCCTTGAGCATCTGCCGGGCCTGCGAGGCGCTGGCCACCCGGTCCACGGTCAGGCCCTGGGCCGAAAGGCCGGCGCAGATGCCGCTGGCGATCAGGTCGTCATCCTCGCAGAGCAGAACGTGCATGGGGTGGGTCTCCGGGGGTGGGGAAGCTGGCATTGCACAGGGTAGGTATTAAGGGGGGATTATGTACCGTTTCCGGGTGGGTTGGGCATTGTCTTGAGGCAGGCACGAACGCCGCCAGGCGCAGCCTTGAGATAAGATCAAGCCATCCAGGCAGGCCGGTTAACCTTTAGTTAATACCCCCCGGCCAGCATGCCCTCATTCCAAGTTCTGCCAAGGCGTCGACATGCGTGTTTTTCTCCTCCTGCTGGCATTCCTGCTCGCCGGCCCGCTCAAGGCCAACCCGTTTGACGTCAAACCGGACTTTTTGCCGGTCAATGACGCGTTCGTGCTCAGCCAAGACCGCCTCCCGGACGGCCAGATGCGCCTGTACTTCCAGATCAAGGACGGCTACTACCTCTACCAGAAGCGCCTGAAATTCGACGGCCTGCCCCCTGAGCAGCACCCGCAACTGCCACAGGCCGAGAACCACCACGACGAATTCTTCGGCGACAGCGCCGTCTATCGTCAGCAGCTCGAACTGCTGATACCGGCCAACGCCACCGGCGAGCTGCGCCTGGGCTGGCAGGGCTGCGCCGACGCCGGCCTGTGCTACCCGCCGCAAACCACGGCCATTGCCCTGGGCGGCGCGCAACCGGCAGACGCAACGCTGGCTGGCGACCAGGCCCTGGCCAGCAATCTGCAACACGCAAGCCTGACCTGGAGCCTGCTGGCGTTCTTCGGCCTGGGCCTGCTGCTGGCCTTCACCCCCTGCTCGCTGCCGATGCTGCCGATCCTTGCCGGGCTGGTGCTGGGCAACGGCGCCAGCGCCCGGCGTGGCTGGGTGCTGGCCGGGGTGTACGTGCTGAGCATGGCCCTGGTGTACGCAGCCCTGGGGGTGGTCGCCGCACTGCTGGGCGCCAGCCTGCAAGCCTGGCTGCAGCAACCCTGGTTGCTGGGCAGCCTGGCGGCGCTGTTCGTGCTGCTGGCCCTGCCGATGTTCGGCGCCTTCGAACTGCAACTGCCCGGCGCCCTGCGCGACCGCCTCGACCAGGCCGGGCGCGGCACCCGTGGTGGCAACCTGTATGGCGCGGCATTGCTTGGCGCGCTGTCGGGGCTGCTGATGGGCCCGTGCATGACCGCGCCACTGGCCGGCGCGCTGCTGTTCATCGCGCAGAGCGGCGATGTGCTGCAGGGCGCGCTGGTGCTGTTCAGCCTGGGGCTGGGCATGGGCGTGCCGCTGCTGTTGCTGGTCACCCTGGGCAACCGTTACCTGCCGCGCCCCGGCGCCTGGATGAACCTGGTCAAGGGCGTGTTCGGCTTCGTGTTCCTGGGCATGGCCCTGTACACCGTGCGCAACCTGCTGCCCGCCCCGCTGCTGCTGGCCCTGGCCGGCGCCTGGCTGATCACCCTGGGCTGGGCCGCCTGGCCGGCCCTGCAACGCCTGCCGGCCCTGCGCGCGGTGCCACTGCTCGGTGCGCTGTGGGGCGGCCTGCTGCTGGTGGGCGCTGCGGCCGGTGGCAGTGACCTGTGGCAACCGCTGCAACCTTTCACCGCCAAAACCGGTGGCAGCGCCCCCGCTGCCAGCCACGACAACTTCACCACGGTAAGCACCCCCGCCGCCCTGCAACGGGAACTGGATGCGGCCAAGGCCCGCGGCCAGTGGGTGCTGGTGGACTACTACGCTGACTGGTGCGTGTCGTGCAAGGTCATGGAAAAACAGGTATTCGCCCGCCCCGACGTGCAGGCCAGCCTTGAAGGCGTGCACCTGCTGCGCCTGGACGTGACCGCCGACACCCCGGCCAGCCGCGAGCTGCTGCAACGCTACCAGGTCCCCGGCCCGCCCAGCCTGGTGTGGGTCGGCCCCGAAGGCGACGAACGCCGCGCCCGGCGTATCACCGGCGAGGTCGATGCCGCAGCCTTCCTGCAACACTGGGCGCAGACCAGGAGCCAAGGCTGATGCTGACCGTCACCCTCGGGCCCTTGACCATGGCCCTGAACCATCTGCTGCTGCTGGCAGCGCTGGGCATCGCCAGCCTGGTGGGCTGGCGCGTGGCCAAGCGTGGCGGTGAAAACCCCGAATCGGCGCTGTTCAACCTGTTCCTGCTCGGCCTGCTGTTCGCCCGCCTGGGTTTCGTGCTGGCCTACTGGCCGATGTACCGCGACGACCTGCTGCAGGTCATCGACATCCGCGACGGCGGTTTCCTGCTGTGGGGCGGCCTGTTCGGCGTGGTGCTCGGCACCCTCTGGCAAGGCTGGCGCCGCCCCGGCCTGCGCCGCCCGCTAGGCTGGGCGCTGTGCAGCGGCGCGCTGTTCTGGGTACTGGGCAGCTTTGCCAGCCATCTGTACAGCAAGGGCACGGAGCTGCCGCAACTGAGCCTGCGCGACAGCCGCGGCCAGGCCGTGGCCCTGCACGACTACCGCGGCAAGCCGCTGGTCATCAACATCTGGGCCACCTGGTGCCCGCCGTGCCGGCGCGAAATGCCGGTGCTGCAGCAGGCCCAGCACGGCTATCCCCACGTGACGTTCCTGTTCGTCAACCAGGGCGAAACCCCGGAGAACGTCAGCACCTTCATGGCCACCACCGGCCTGATGCTGTCCCACGTGCTGTTCGACGGCAGCGGCGAGCTGGCCCGCAAGGTCGGCTCCATGGCCCTGCCCACCACGCTGTTCTACAACGCCGACGGGCGCCTGGTCGGCAGCCACCTGGGCGAGCTGTCGCGGGCCAGCCTGCGCCACGCCCTGGAACCCTTCGACCCCAGCGACGCCCCCGCGCCACAAGGAAACTGACATGCGCCTGACTGCCCTGCTGCCCCTCACCTTCACCCTGCTCGCAAGCCCGCTGCTGCACGCCGAGGACCTGCCAAAGGCCATCCAGCAACTCCAGGCCAAGGGCGCGGTGATCAAGGGCAGCTTCGATGCCCCCAACGGCCTGCGCGGCTACGCCGCCGAGTACCAGAGCAACGGCATCGCCCTGTACCTCACCCCCGACGGCAAGCACGTGCTGGTAGGCAGCCTGTTCGACGAGCAAGGCCAGGATCTCAGCGCAGAGCCGCTGCAAAAGCTGGTGTATGCCCCCATGAGCAAGGCCATCTGGGCGAAGATGGAAAACACCGCCTGGATCGCCGACGGCAAGCCCGACGCGCCGCGCATCGTCTACCTGTTCAGCGACCCCAACTGCCCGTACTGCAACATGTTCTGGCAGCAGTCGCGGCCGTGGGTGGAGTCGGGCAAGGTGCAGTTGCGCCATATCATGGTCGGCATCATCCGCGAGGACAGCCCCGGCAAATCGGCCGCCCTGCTGGCCGCCAAGGACCCGGCCAAGGCCCTGCAAGAGCACGAGAAGGCCGGCAAGGCCAGCACCCTCAAGGCGTTGGACAAGGTGCCGGAGGCTATGCAGAAGAAGCTCGATACCAACATGGCCCTGATGGAGGAGCTGGGGCTGGCCGCCACACCAGCGATCTTCTACCAGGATGAACACGGCCAGTTGCAGAGCCAGCAAGGTGCGCCGCGGCCGGAGATGCTGGGGAAGATTCTCGGCAAGCGTTAACCGGCACGAGGGTCCGATAGGGCAATTACCCTTGAATGCCCTGAACCTTGAAAGGTCGGCGCCGTTGGCGTGCAAAAACGCCACGGCGTCGGCGAATGCGGCGTACAAGCTCTGCTCGGCTGTATCGCAATCTTCAATCACATCCATCTGCGCTTGCGCGACCGTGAAGACGTAGGCCAGGTAGCCTTGCGGCTTCAACTTGAGGGCAAACTGCCGGAAGCAGCGCACGCCATCCAGCACGATGAACTCGTCGTACCCCCGGGCCTTGCCCTGCTCCATGGCCGCGACAGGGCGCTGTTACACTTCATCCTGAAACATCGATATTCACCACCGTGTGCCTTGAGACGTCTGCCCTTTACAGATGTCACGCATTAATAAGCCATCATTAGCGCCAGAGGTAGTGCAACGTCACATCGTACTCATTGTCATTCACACACAAGAGGGTATCTGGCGACTCGAAAGCGAGTGACAGATCGCAACTCGAGTGACTGGCTAGGTAACGCTGCAGAAACAAGTCGAAATCACTGCCTTGCAGCGCTACGCCTACCACGCCTTCGTACACCACCCAACCAGAAAACGCCCCTGTCAGTCCGGTCAGCGCAATGATTGCGCGCTGCAACGCAGCAGGCGCCACGGGATGCGCCAGGCGCGCCTGCAGGCCCACATCTTCAAGCGAGCGCAAACGCGTCAGAGCCAGGCGCTGCCATGCCAGCGTTTCATTGTCGAGCAAGACAACCTGATAAGCATCAACGCCTTCCAGCGTCGAGGCATAGCGTCGCGCCTTGCTGATCAGCAATCTTTCGCTCAACGAATCACGGCCCACGATGAGCATGCATTCATTCTGCCGGGTATCTGACGGCCCGCTCATCGATCCCCATACACACGGATGACTTGCCGGGTGCCTGCATCGATATCCACATGTACCCCACCCACTTCGGCGGCGGTTGCCGTCATCCAGTTCTGCGCCTTGACCTCCTCGGCATAGAAACTGACGGTGTAGTACTGCACCCCGTCGCGCTCGTGCAGTACATCTTCGAACGCGATGTTGAAATTCTCCACGTCATACCTGCCCGAGCTGACCAGATCACTCGCACGTACCGTCTCGATTGCCTTGAACAGGAACGGGGTATATTTTTTGTCCAGCCTGAACCTGTTCATAGGCCGGCCTTTACTGGTAACGCCGCTCTACTCGCCACTCTCTTCTCCTCAACTAGCTGCCGCCTATCAAGGCCTACCCATCGCGTTGAGAAACGCATCGAAGCCAGACTTGAGCTGCGAGGTATCATCAAACTCGACTCGCTTCTCCAACACAAAGCGCTCACTCTCCAAGTCCATGATCTCGGCCACAAAACTACCCTGCTCCCACACCGTGAACCGAGCCAAGAATCGCTCGTCAGCCACCTCGGCAACGATACTGTTGGTCCCCTGCTTCGAAACCTCGACCGTCAGGTCGTCCAGAGACGTCAGGTAGTGTTCGAACGCCAGAAGCATTTGGCCGCCCTCTTCCATTGGAGTCCCTCAAGGCGTGTATGGATGGTGACAGTACTGCGTTACCAGCCGCCTGACGTCGTTATCATAGGCATCGCCATTCTCGCGTTCCGAACTCTCGATTTTTTGCTCAATCAGCTGCTTGTAGGTTTCCGGCAATACGGAAAATACCTTGGCCCAGTCATCGGCATTGCCATGCATCGCCAGGAGCTTGTCCAGCGATGTATTGATCAACGGGCTGGCGGTATAGAGCAGTGACTCGGATTCCCGACAGTCGAACTTCAAATACAGAGTGCCTTGATCAAGGCGTTTGCCTCTTCCCTGGTCAACACTCCGACACCCTCATCATTCATGAATCACACCCTCTGAAAACCATCTGGGCGACAGCCCAGGTAAACCCGCGCTTTGCCAGGGCTCGGGCTACTTCAAGTGGATATAGCTGATAGCCTTCAACCTGCCCTTGACCCTGTCGTATTCCTTGACTGTATCGACAAACGCAATGAGCCCGGCATGGGCTACCTCCTCAAGCGAGGCTGGCCTGATTTCGCCCTTCAGTGAAAAACCGCACGCGTTGGCAAAGTCCCCGACCTCATCAATCACCCGCCAGAAAACAACATATTCCTGGCAGTAGAAGTAAATCTTCTCGTCATGCAATTCGGGAATCACGCAAAACTCGACACCATCACTCTGGCGCTCGAACGCTCCGGCATCCCTGTGGACGAAGTACACCTGCTTCATATCAGCGCCTCACGCGGCCATCACGCTAGTTGATCACATGCCTATCGATGCTGCCCCTCATTTGGAGCCCCCAGGCAAATCGGCCAAGACAGGCACCGGGTAGCAACGTAACAACCATACATCGGCAACGTCACATTCTGGATAAACCCAGGTACTCCAGTTGCTGACCAGCCATTCATGCCGTACCCCCACTGACTGTGTCGACTCGCACTCCCTGGGCAAACGTACCAGCAGCAGACCTGCCTTGTGACCGGTAGCGACCACAAGGCCAAACTGGGAGAAATCATCTGGCATGCTGACCAGCAGCAGGTCGACAACGGCTTCATACTGCCACTGCGCCGCACATCTGAACACGCAGCCATTGCCGAGATCGCCTGCTTGCCATTCGATAAGTCTTTCCATTGACCACCCCGCTTGGGATCAACGCCCGTCAGACGAAACTGAACGAAAAGTCCCTGAACGTCACCTCTATCGTGGCATCTTCAAAAATTATTTCGTGATGAAAGACGCCCTCCTCCAGCAGCAGCATTTCATCAATGAGCAGGTCACCATGGGTGGCTTGGCCTGCCGGCCAGACTGTCTTTCTTTTCTGTAACGCATAGCGTGAAACGCCGATGTAACGCAACTCGAGCGGGTTTCCATAGGCGCCCAGCAAGTAGAGCGTCAGCCCGCAAGAAAATGCCTCACCGTCGTGATGCTCATCCACCACCATCCGTTGAAGCTTGGCATCGTGCAAGCATCGTTGATCGCGCGGGGAGTAATGCCACTCAGCACTCATGAACTCAAAAATATGCAAAGGCAACTGCGCCTTGATACTTTGCACATAGGCGGGATAGGCACTGCTGTCCAACAGATAGCCATCGTCCCGCACGGTAAATTTGATGATGTTCATAGCTTGTGGGTTGCACCTCCAATACTCGGGGTCCGCCGATCATCGCAGAGCTGGCGGCTTGGTTCTGCGGACCAGACCCAGCGCACCGACGGCGTGTTCATCGGACCCGTACACACGAACTCCTCGCCGGGTGAGTGCTTCCAGATTTTAAATGCAGGTTGGATCTGCTTCTGAGGGCTGCTCAGCGCGACAGCCGAATGCTCTGCTTTTAGCCACCCACTCTTTGAGCCTTCCTGCGCCTGACCTCGGGAGTCAAGGCAAAACAATCCTCAAGTGGTTCGCCCTCCAATGCCCAATGGGCGATGAGCTCGCTATGCACTTGAGCATTATCGAACAGCGCGTTCAAAACCTTGACCAGCGTTTCATCTGCATGGCTGGTCCCTGAGGACAACAGGTCATTGCATATATCCAACGCCAAGGTCATCAGTTCACGCTGCCCTTGAGGGGAATAGTCGCCACTCAAATAGGCCGCAATGTATCTTTCCAGCCATTCTTTGGTCCGATACTCCTCAGAAAGCTCATATGCCCAGTCCTGTGTATATTCATCACCCAGCGGCAAGCCAAGATCACGGCCTATCTTTCTGACTTCGTTCATTTTTAACTCCCTATGATCAATTGGCGTGCGATGAGTTGAACGGGAATGATGTTCGCACCGAACCGTCTGGTTTCACCACCACCCTTGCCATGTCAGGAACGATTTCCGTCCCGTCGGGTAAGTAGCCTCGTCCTTTGATATGGCTTGGTAGTGGCATGTCATGCACACCCGGGCCTTTTTTAGCGACATCGGCAACGAACCCGGCAGCGGCGTTGTCATCCAGATATTGTCCCACCTGATGCCCTTTGCCTCGGGCCCGATCGATCAGTTGGTTCGCCTTGAGTTTCTGCCCATGGTCCAGGAAGGTGTGGCCGTAAGTGGGCCTGCTTTTCGGGTTGCCCCATTTCAGTTGATCGCAGCTCAAGCCGAGTGCGTCGACCCACCCCATGGGGTTCGGCGCATAGCGGTACAGGTTGGTACCACCCTTCAATCCTATTGGGTCCTGTTGGGTGAACCGCCCGATGTCCGGATCGTAGTACCTGAAGGTGTTGTAGTGCAGACCCGTTTCGCGATCCAGATACTGTCCTTGGAAGCGCAGGTTCTGCTGGCTGGCCTGGACGGGCGAATGCCACTCCTCCCGGGTGTTGCCCCAAACTTGGAACTCCCCTTGCCAGACGCTCATCCCCTGCTCGTCTGTCAGTTGCTCCGGCAGGCCGGCAAGGTTGGTGTGGAAGTACAGGACCTGCTCATGACCCGTTAGCCCGTCGACTCTGGCCAGCGGTTCATGGCTGGCCTCGTGCGGATACAGATAGAGGCTCGGCTTGTTGTCCTGTATCTCCTGAAGCAGGCGCACCCCCTGCCACAGAAACGCGGTACGGCTTACCGGCTCGGCATGATCACCACGGTAGACACGTTTTTCCGTTCGCCTGCCCAACGGATCATAGCCAAACTCGATCCGCTCGCGAAGCGGTCCGCGCTGCTGGCGCACCCGCACCAGACGATGCTCGGCATCATACTCAAAGTGCTGAACCAGGCGGGTTCCACTACGCTTTTCAGCCAACCGTCCGAAGCGATCGTAGCGATACCGCCGGCCTTGAAACTCTGTGACCTGATCATTGCGAACCACCCTCCCGCTCGCAAGCCCATTGGCCATGTTTCCGGCAGGGTCGTAGGCGAATTGCTCGGCCTGCGGCGCCCGATGATGCGGCATCTGACGTGATGCGACGCATATGCGCTCAGTAGGGCCGTAGCCATAGCTGGTTCTGCCCTGGAAGCTACCCTGACCAGCGGCACCAGCTTGAAAACGCCCAATAATATTCTCAAGCTCCAACCCCACCCCGCTGCCGCAGCGCTGAGTCTGGGTAAGTACTTCTGCTATCAGGTTGTCGCTGGCATCGTACTGGTAATCCTTTTGCAGCAGTGGCAGCACTGCCTGCGGGCGATCGCGGTACTCCAGAGCCCTTTGCACCACCCGGTGAGTACGGTCATGGCGCGTTCTGGTCTGCAACGCGCCCTGGGTGCGCATCACCTCAGCATGCAACTCGTCCCGCTCGAAGTCGCTGATCACCCGGCCGTCAAGGTTGATCTGGTGAAGGCGGCCACTACCGTAGTGCAGGAAGTTGATTCGCCGTTGATCCGGCAAGGTCAATGTCTGCAGGTTACCTAGCGGATCAAAGCTGTATCCGAGCTTTTGGTTACCCTGACATTCGCTCGTCAAGCGCCCCATCGCATCGTAGGTGAAGTCCAACTGCCGAGTGTGCCCGGCCAAACTTTTGAAGCAGATCGACAGCAGGTTGTCGCCATCATCGTATCGGTAAGACGTTTCACCATCGTCTGTTTGCTTGAGCAGCAAACGCCCAACCAGGTCGTACTGAAAACGCTGGACCTGGGCCGCGACCTCAGGCTGCGCAGGGGCACCGCTCGCCGCCGATTGCGCTTCGCCAGACGGGTTCAAGGTGCGCTGCAGGACATTGCCCAAAGCATCATGGGACAAACTGAAGCCACCACCATCGAGATTGCGCTGGGCGCTCAGCCGGTCCAACGCATCCCACTGAAAGCGATAGCGTTCACCGTTCTCGTTTTCCAGCCAGAGCAGACGGCCATAGGCATCCCAGCCCAAGCGCAAGGTCAAGCCCATCGCGTCAGTGCGTTGCACAAGCCGACCACTGTCATCGTACTGCCATTGGGTCGCCTGTTGAGCTGGGTCGACATGGCATGTGAGCTGACCAGAAGCGTTGATCTGGTAACGCTCGACCCTACCGTCGGCCAGTTCACGTCCAAGCAGGTGGCCCCGCGCATCAAAACGATAACGCGTGATGACCCCGGCAGCGTTGCGTTGCTCGCTCAGGTGGCCGTACAGGTCATAACGGTAGGAAGTCTGATGCCCTGAGCAGTCACGCGAGGCGATCAGTTGGCCCCGCTCATTCCAGCGAAACGCCTGCTCCTTGCCCTGCGCATCGACAATACGTTCCAACCGTCCCAAACGATCATGGCCGTAACGTGTGACTTGCCCCAACGGATCGGTTTCATTCAGCAAATTGCCGCGTCGATCATAGCTGAAGCGACTTACTCGCCCGGCGCTGTCAGTGATGCGGGTGGGCAAGACCCAATGCTCGGTGTAGGCGTAGCTTTCACAACGTCCCAGGGGATCGCAGGCGCTGACCTGACGCCCCAAGGCGTCATAGCCGTAACTCCACTCACCGCCTTGGGGGTCAATACTACGACGCAACAAACCGTCGACATGATCGTGGCGCCAGCACTGCCCAGCAGCATCGATGTAGGTGTGAACCTCGAATAGCCCACCCCAATGGTAATGTTCCACACGGCCGAGGCCATCGGTCACCTGGGTATGCCCATTCTCCAAGTCATAGCAGAAACGATAGTCCTCCCCATCACTTCCCCAATGCCGTACCACACGCCATTCGTGGTCTGGCCCTGGCTCCAATAGAGCCGGCATGCGGCTAGGGGTGCCGTCATGGTTACGCGGCTGTTCCGGGGGGCGTACAGGCGTAAACGATGCCCATTCATAATGACGCGTCGCACCTGCAGCCAGTGTGTGGCTGGCTAAAAGTCCTTGGTTGGTATACGCAAAATGCCTCGAGCGCTGCCCCTCGGCATCGACGACGGTTTCCAGCTGTCCTGTCGAAGTATATTGATACCGCACCAGACATTGGCGTTGCTCCACGACGAACGCCTGCCCCTGACCCAGGTGCAACCTGTGGACTTCCACTACCCGACGCGGTTGCTGGCTGGCATAACGAAGCTCGATGAATGTCCGTGCGTAGGTATCGCCGAGAAACTGCAATCGTCCGAACTGGTCGTAGTGGAGTTCCAGACAGTTGAGGTTGCGATCACCTATCTTGACCAACCGAGACCGCCTCGTATCCAGCGGGTCGGTATGAAATACCTGGTAAAGCCCACTGTTGAGGTCCTCGACAATGGTGCAGCCATTGTCCTGATGAAAAAATGCCAGTCCATCAAGGATGCTCACGAACGCACTACCGACCTGCAAACGGCCGAGCTCTAGACGCGATCCCTGATCGTCGACGTAGATCCAAAGCTCACCACCCTGAGGGTGCTCGATACGCTCCAGGCGCACTTCATATGGCACGCTCCACCCCATGCCGAACAGGCCATCGGTACGCTTGTCACTGCTGTCATAGCGGCGCGCCCAACTGATCGGTACCAATGCGGGCAGGCTGAAGTCGATATCCTCGGGGCCTTCCTGGAACTTGCTGCCTGTAGAGGGTGCTACAGGGTTGGCAACGCCGCATTTCATGCCCCGTTTGAGCATGCCCCGCCGGGCAATGAGCATCCCGGCCACCAGGCCGATGATCTTCGCCGCCGCACTCTTGCCATCGTGGATATCGCGCACCGTCACCGTACCGCCGCCAATGCGCACGTTAGGTGAAAACTGCATGCCGATAGGCGCATCGCAGGTGGTCTTGTCCCCCACCCGGGCAGCTGGCTGGCCATTGATGAACACCTTGTCCGAGCCCTGGGCGACGAACTGCCCAGGTTCTGGAGGGTGCTTGTCACAGGTGACTGTATCCTCGAGCGCATCCACCGAGCCTGACGCCTTTGGTGTAGTCACCGGAGGGTTGAAAATACTGTCGATGTCCTGCGCCAAACCAACCAGCGGCATCATGCCGACTGCGAGCATGGCGTAGCTGCCGATGTTTTCCAGGATGGACGGTTCTTCTGCCTGCTCCGACTGCGCATCCGGCGCGCCCGGCACACCCGCTGCGCGCGCTGCGGCAGTGCCGTTGATAAACGTGTCGTGAGAACCGCTGGTGATCTCGCCGTGCTTCTCGGGCGGGAACATCGAATTGCCGACCCAGTTGCTGAAGTCGCTGATGTGATCGCCGATGCTCTTGTCTTCGCCCGTCGGCAGGCTGGCTGCGGCACTGACGATCACGCCGGCGACCAGCGGGGTGAGGAATGCGGCTGTGCCACCGGTCCCGACCACTGCTACTACCGCACCACCAATGGCAGCACCCACCGCAACGGCGGCAGCGGCATAGACCGCAGCCTCCACCAGGCCACTGACCAGCTCGGCCGCCAACGGCGGGTGCAATATGAAATCACCCAGACGGGCGGCGTGCAGGCTGTCGTCCATGAAACCTGAAGTCCTTGCGCGGTGCGGCTGTGAAGCGGGGCAGGGTAGCATCCATGCCCGCGGCATTGACATGCTGGCAAAAGCCCATCGCAGGGCAAGCCCGCTCCCACGGGGCCCTGCGATGGTTTGAATGCCGGCCTATTACAACGCCTCAAGCTCCGCCATCAGGTCACTCAGGCGATCGACCTTGTCCTCATCCAGCGCACTGGCCTGCAGGCCCTCCACATACCCGGCCAGCTCCTCCACCGTGCTGCACTCGAACATCGCCCGCAGCGGCACATTCAGCGCCAGCACCTTCTGCACCCGCGAGGCGATCTGCGTGGCCAGCAGCGAATGCCCGCCCAGCTCGAAGAAGTTGTCGCGCACCCCTACCCGCTCGGCCTTGAGCACATCGGCCCAGATACCGGCCAGGGTTTGTTCCAGCTCGCTGCGCGGCGCCAGGTAGGCTTGGCTGTGCTGGCCGCCGATGTCGATGGTCGGCAGCGCCTTGCGGTCGAGCTTGCCGTTGGCGTTGTGCGGCAGGTTGTCGAACCAGCCCCAGTGCAGCGGCACCATGTACTCCGGCAGTTCGGCGCGCAGGCGCTGCTTGAGCTGGTCGAGCAGCGCGGCGTCGGCGGCCACGCCCTGGTGAGCCACCAGGTAGCCGACCAGGTGCTTGCCGTTGACGCCTTCCTGCACGCCTACAGCAACATCGCGCAGCTCGGGTTGCTCGTGCAGGCGCGCCTCGATTTCGCCAAGCTCGATGCGGTAGCCGCGAATCTTCACCTGGTGGTCGATGCGGCCAACGTACTCCAGCACCCCGTCCGGGCGTCGGCGGGCCAGGTCGCCGGTGCGGTACAGGCGCTCGCCCGGCGCGCCGAACGGGTGCGGGATGAACGCCTGAGCGGTACGCAGCGGGTCGCCTACATAGCCACGGCCCACCCCGGTGCCGGCCACGCACAGCTCACCCACCGCACCCAGCGGCACCAGGGCCTGGTCTTCGCCGAGCAGGTACAGGCGGTTGTTGTCGGTAGGCGTACCGATCGGCAGGTAGCTGCCCTGGGTCGAGGCGGCATCGACGCGGAAGAACGCCACGTCGTCGGAGCACTCGGCCGGGCCGTAGGCATTCACCAGGCCAATGCCCGGGTAACGCTGCAGCCACTGCGCGGCCAGCTCCGGCGGCATCGCCTCGCCGGTGGGCAGCATCCAGCGCAGGCCGTCCAGGGCCTGGTGATCGCTGGCGAGCATGCCCTGGATCAGCGACGGCACGCTCTCCAGCACGCTGATGCCGGTGGCCTGTACATGGGCCAGCAGGCCCTGCGGGTCATGGGCGATGACATTGGGCACGATCTCGACGGTGGCGCCGAACAGCGGCGCTGCGAGGAACTGCCACACCGAAATGTCGAAGCTCTGCGACGCGGTCTGGGCGATCACGTCGCGCTCGCTCAGGGCCAGGTACGGCACCTTGCTCAGCTGGTTGTTGAGCATGCCGCGCTGCTCGACCATCACCCCTTTCGGCAAACCGGTGGAGCCGGAGGTGTAGATCACGTAGGCCAGGTTGCCCGGGCCACTGTAGATGCCAGGGTTGGCCGTGGCCACGTTGCTGGCCTGCACCTCTTCCCACACCAGCAGCGTGGGCCGCACTGCGCCGGCCACTTCATCCATCAACTGGCGCGCCTGTTCGGCGCAGGCCGCGCTGCACACCAACACCGGCGTGCGGCTGAGTTCGACGATGCGTTGCAGGCGCGCCGATGGCAGGCCTGGGTCCAGCGGCAGGTAGCCGGCGCCGGCCTTGAAGCTGCCGACGATCATGCCCAACAGCGCCAGGCCGCGCTCGGCCAGCAGCGCCACCGGCTGGTCGACCGCTACCCCCGCCGCCACCAGGGCGTGGCCCAGGCGGTTGGCGGCAAGGTTCAGCCCGGCATAGTCGAACGACGCCTCCAGGCAACGGGCCACGGTGCGCTCGGGGTGCGCCGCCACCTGGGCCTCGAACAGCTCTATATAGCTGCGCTCCAGCGGGTAGGCGTGCTCGCTGCGGTTGCAGTCGTCCAGCAGGAAGCGTTGTTCATCCGCCCCCAGCAGCGCCAATGCATCCACCTGCCCGTCAAAGCCCTCCACCAGCGCCAGCAGCAGGCGCTTGAACTCGCCCAGCAGGCGCTCGACGGTGGCGAAGTCGAAGTAGCGCTGGTCGAACGACAGGTGCAGGCCCAGGTCGTCGCCCGGGTAGCACACCGCGGTCAGCGGGAAGTTGGTGTGGGTACGGCCGGAGTCGGAGCTGGCATTCAGGTGCTGGGCGTGGTCGAGCACCGCAGTTTCCACCGGGGCGTTTTCGAACACGAACAGGCTGTCGAACAGTGGCTGGCCCTTGGGCAGCTCGCTGCATTCCTGAATGGCCACCAGCGGCAGGTACTCGTACTCGCGCAACTGCATGTTGCGCTCCAGCAACCCCTGCAGCCACTGGCGCACGCTGCGGCTTTCGCCCGGCTGCGGCAGTTGCACGCGCAGGGCGACGCTGTTGATGAACAGGCCGACGGTGCGCTGCATCTGCGGCAGGCTCACCGGGCGCCCGGCCACGGTCACGCCGAACACCACGTCACGCTCGCCGCTGTAACGCGCCAGGGTCAGGGCCCAGGCCGCCTGGGCGAAGGTGTTGACGGTCAGTTGGTGGGCCTGGGCCAATTCGCGCAGGCGCGCCCCCTGGCTGACTTCAAGGCGGATGTAACAGTCGCCCACCACCATGCCGTCACCGGCATGGTCATGGCGCAGCGGCCGGTCGCTGGGCACCGCCGTGGCCCGCTCGAAGCCGGCCAGGTTGGCCTGCCACCACTGGCGCGCTTCGTTCAGGTCCTGGCGTTGCAGCCAACCGATGTAGTCGCGGTAGCGCGGCGGCACCGGCAGCTGGGCCTGACGGCCTTCGCCCAGGGCCTGGTAGATCTCGAAGAAGTCGTTCATCAGCAGCGAGCGGCACCAGGCATCGATGAGGATGTGGTGGTTGCTCATCATGAACCAGTAGCGCTCGTCGGCCACGCGCACCAGGCGCAGGTGGAACGGCGCCTCGCGCAGCAGCTCGAAGCCGGCCTCGCGCTCTTGCTTGTGCAGCGCTTGCAGGCGCGCTTCCTGCGCTGCGTCGTCCTGGCCACGCCAGTCCTGGTAGTCCACTGCCAGTTGGCCCGGCTTGTGGATGATCTGCAGCATCGCTTCGCCGGCGTTCCAGCTGAACGATGCGCGCAGCGCCTCGTGGCGCGCCACCACGGCCTGCCAGGCCTGGGCGAAGCGCTCCGGGTCCAGGGCACTGTTGATGCGGTAGCGGTCCTGCATGTAGTAAAGGCCGGTGCCCGGCTCCAGCAGGGTGTGCAGCAGCAGGCCCTCCTGCATCGGCGTCAGCGGGTAGACGTCCTCGATCTGCGCGGCCGCGACCGGCAATGCGTCGATCTGCTCCTGGGTCAGTTGCGCCAGCGGGAAGTCCGACGGCGTGAAGCTGCCGTTGCCGTCGGCCAGGCAGTGCTCGACCAGCGCCAGCAGCTCCTGGCGATAGGCATCGGCAAGGCCTGCAATGGTGCCTTGCTCATAGCGTTCGGCACTGAAGCTGAAACGCAGTTGCAGGGCGCCGCCGTACACCTGGCCATCGATGCTCAGCCAATTGGGCAGTGGCGCGTCGAGGTCGTGGGCAAGGCCGGCCGGGGCGTCCAGCGGCTGGAACAGCGCCGCGTCGTCGAACTGCTGGTCGAACTGGCCCAGGTAGTTGAAGGTGATGCGCGCCTGGGGCAACGCCGCCATGCGCTCGCGGGCCGCGTCATCGGCCAGGTAGCGCAGCACGCCGTAACCCTGGCCCTTGTGCGGCACCTGGCGCAGTTGTTCCTTGATGCGCTTGATCGACGCGGCGCGGGCTGCTTCGCTGTCGCCCGGCTCGGGGCTCAGGCTCAGCGGGTAGGCATTGGTGAACCAGCCGACGCTGCGGGTCAGGTCCATGTCCTCGAACAGGCCGTCGCGGCCGTGGCCTTCCAACTGCACCAGCACCTGCGGGTCATCGCTCCACTGGCACAGGGTGCGGGCCAGGGCGGTCAGCAACAGGTCGTTGACCTGGGTGTGGTAGGCCGCCGGGGCCTGTTGCAGCAGCTGGCGGGTTTGCTCGACGCTCAGCTCGATGGCGTGGCTGCGGGCATGGCGGTGCAGGTTGCCACCTTGCGGGTGATCGCAGGGCAGCTCGTGGCGCACGCTGCCCAGCTGGCTTTCCCACCAGCCCAGCTCGTCGCGCAGCGAATCGCTGCCGGCATAGCTGGCCAGGCGCGCGGCCCAGTCGCCCATGGCGTGGGTCTTGGCGGCCAGGGTCGCGCCGCGGTACAGCGCCTGCAGGTCTTCCAGCAGCACCCGCCACGACACACCGTCCACCACCAGGTGATGGATGGCCAGCAGCAGGCGCTGCGCGCCCTGCCCGTCGCTCACCAGCAAGGCGCGCAGCAGCGGGCCTTGTTCCAGGTCGAGGCTGCGCTGCACGTCGGTGTACAGCGCCTGGCAGTCGTCGAAGCTGGCCACGCTAGCGGTCCACAGCAGCGGCTGCACGGCCGGCTGGGCGTACTCGCCGTGCCAGCGGCCTTGCACCTGGGCAAAGCGCAGGCCCAGGCTGTCGTGGTGCTGCACCAGCGCCCCCAGGGCCTGCTCCAGCAGCTCGGCCTGCAAGGGTTGGCGCACCTGCAACAGCACGGCCTGGTTCCAGTGCTGCGGCTGCACCACTTCGCTGTCGAAGAACCAGTGCTGGATCGGCGTCAGGCCGGTACGGCCCTGGCGCGGGCCCTGGTCGATATCGCCCGGCGCCTCGCTGTGGGTGACCACCGCGGCGAGGGTCTGGATGGTCTGGTGCTGGAACAAATCGCGCGGGGTGAACTGCAGCCCCAACTGGCGGGCGCGGCTGACCACCTGGATGGAAAGGATCGAGTCGCCGCCCAGCTCGAAGAAGTTGTCCTGTACGCCGATGCGCGGCAGGTTCAGCACCTCGCGCCAAACCTGTGCCAGTTGCTCTTCAAGTTCGTTGGCCGGGGCCTGGTAGTGCTGGCGGGCCTGCTCCAGGTCCGGCGCCGGCAGCGCGCGGCGGTCGAGCTTGCCGTTGCCCATCAGCGGCAGGCTGGCCAGCAGCACCAGGTGCGCGGGCACCATGTAGTCGGGCAGGTGCTGGCGGGCGTCGGCCTTGACCGCCTCACGCAGCGCGGCCTGGGCCTCGCTGCCGGCAGCGGCCTGCTTGCACACCAGGTAACCCACCAGTTGCTTGCCGCCCGGCAGGTCGAGGGCCAGGACCACCGCCTCGTCGACATCGGCGTGCTCCTGCAGGCGGCTTTCGATTTCGCCCAGCTCGATGCGGAAGCCGCGAATTTTCACCTGCTGGTCGGCGCGGCCGACGTATTCCACCTGGCCATCGGCAAGCAGGCGCACCAGGTCGCCGGTGCGGTACAGGCGGCCACCGGCCTGGCTGAACGGGTCGGCGACGAAACGCTCGGCGCTCAGGCCCGGGCGTTCGTGGTAACCCTGGGCCAGGCCGGCGCCGCCGATGTACAGCTCGCCGATACCGCCTTGCGGCAACAGCGCCAGGTCCTCGTCGAGGATGTAGCCGGTACGCGCCCCGATCAGCCGGCCGATCGGCACGCTGCCGGCATCAATCGGCAGTTCGTCCGGGGCCAGGCAGGCCAGCGGCATGACCACGGTTTCGGTGGGGCCGTAGGCGTTGAAGAACTGCTGCGGGGCGAAGGCCTGGCGGATGCGCTGCAGGTGCTCGCCGGTCAGCGCCTCACCGCCGGTGATCACCAGGCGCACCGGCAACTGCTCGCCCTGCCCGGCCAGGTACTGGGCCAGCTGGCTGCCGTAGCTTGGGGTGAAGCCGAGGATGCTCACCTGCTGCTCGCGCACCAGCTGGCAGATTTCTTCGGCGCCCCACTGGCCCTGGGCGCGCAGCACCACGCGGGCGCCGCACAGCAGCGGGGTCAGCAGGCGTTCGCTGGCAGCGTCGAAGTTGATCGAATAGAAATGCAGCTCGCAGTCGTCGCTGCGCATGCCGAACTCGGCGATCACCGCCTGGCAGTGCATGGCGATCTCGCCATGGCTGACCACCACGCCCTTGGGCTTGCCGGTGGAGCCGGAGGTGTAGATCAGGTAGGCCTGGTGGCCGGGCAGGTTGAGGTTAGCAAGCGGCGCGGCACTGTAGGCCGACAGCTGCGCGGCGTCGTCGTCCTGGCACCAGCTGGCCACGCCCTCGGGCAACTCGCCCAGTGCATCGAGCAAGCCGCGTTGGCCGATCAACAAGCCCAGGCGGCTGTCCTCGATCATGTAGTGCAGGCGGTCGAGGGGGTATTCCGGGTCCAGCGGCACGTAGGCGCCGCCGGCCTTGAGGATGGCCAAAAGGCCCACCACCATTTCCAGCGAGCGCTCCAGCGCCAGGCCCACCCGCACCTGCGGGCCGACACCGCGCGCGCGCAGGGCCCGGGCCAGGCGGTTGGCCTGCTGGTCCAGCTCGGCGTAGCTCAGGTGCTGGCCGGCGAAGGTCAGCGCCAGCGCCTCGGGGCTGCGCTCGGCCTGGGCGGCGAACAGCCCGTGGATGGTCTGGTTCAGCTCGAAGTCCTGCTGGCCCTGCAACTGGCCGATCAGCTCCTGTTGCTCGGCTTCAAGCAGCATCGGCAGTTCGCACAGGCGCTGCTGCGGGTCGTCCAGCAGGGCCACCAGCAACTGCTGCCAATGCTCGGCCATGCGCGCGATGCGCGGCTGGTCGAACAGGTCGCGGCTGTAGGTGAAGCAGCAACCCAGGCGGCCGTCGAGGTCGGTGACTTCCAGGTACAGGTCGAACTTGGTGGCGCTGGCGTCGTTGACCAGGTAGTCCACCTGCATGCCGGCAAGCTCGCGGCTTTGCTGGAAGGCCCAGCGCTGCACGTTGCACATCACCTGGAACAGCGGGTTATAGGCGCTGGAGCGCGGCGGCTGCAAAGCCTCCACCAACTGGTCGAACGGCAGGTCCTGGTGCGACTGGGCATCGACGATGGTTTCGCGCATCTGCTCCAGCAGCGCCGCGGCGCTCATCTGCCCGTCCAGCTCGCAACGCAGCACCTGGGTGTTGAGGAAGGCGCCGATCAGCCCTTCGCTTTCCGGGCGAACGCGCCCGGCCACCGGCGCGCCGATGCGCAGGTCGCGCTGGCCGCTGTAGCGGTGCAGCAGGGCGGCCAGGGTGGCGGTCATGGTCATGAACAGGGTCAGGCCGCGCTGGCTGTTGAACGCGTGCACGCGCTGCACCAACGCCGGGTCGAGGTCGAAGCGGTACAGCTCGCCGCAGTGGCTCTGCACCGCCGGGCGCGGGCGGTCGGTCGGCAAGGCCAGCACCGGGTGTTCATCGCCCAGGCGGGCTTTCCAGTATTCCAGCTGGCGCGCGCCCTCGCCGCCTTCGAGCCACTGGCGCTGCCACACGCTGTAGTCGAGGTACTGCACCGGCAGCGGCGCCAGCGGTGACTCGCGCTCATCGACGAAGGCTTCGTACAGCTCGCCCAGTTCGCGGGCGAAGATGTCCATGGCCCAGCCTTCAGTGACGATGTGGTGCAGGGTCAGCACGAAGTAGTGTTCACGCTCGTCGGCCTTGACCAGGCAGGCGCGCAGCAGCGGCCCGCGCTCCAGGTCGAACGGCTGGTGCGCCTGCTCATCGGCCAGTTGTTGCAGCTGTTGCTGGCGTACCTCAGAGGCAAGCGCGCTGAAGTCGTGCCAGTGCAGTTGCAGGTTGGCATCATCGGCCACGCACTGGTATGGCTTGCCGTCGATGCTGGGGAAGGTGGTACGCAAGGTTTCGTGGCGCACCAGCAGCGCCTGCAAGGCACGCTCGAAGGCGTCCACGTGCAGCGCACCCTTGAACCGCGCCATGCCGCCGACGTTATAGGCGGGGCTGTCCGGCTCCATCTGCCAGAGGAACCACATGCGCTGCTGCGAGTACGAAAGCGCCACGGCCTGGCGGCGGTCGACCCGGGCGATTGCACCCTGCTGGTTGCGCGCGCCGCTGCTTTGCAGGCGCGCCACCTCGGCGCAGAACGCCCCCAGCTCGCTGGCTTCGAACAAGGCTTTGAGCGGCAGCTCGACATCCAGGGCCTGGCGGGTGCGCGAGACGATCTGGGTGGCCAGCAGCGAGTGGCCGCCGAGGGCGAAGAAGTCATCGAACAGGCCGACCTGCGGCAGGTTCAGCACCTCGCGCCAGATGGCCGCTACCTGCTGCTGCAGCGGGCTTTGCGGCTCGACATGTTCGCGTTGTTGCCACACCGGCGCCGGCAGTGCCTTGCGCTCAACCTTGCCGCTCGGGCCCAGGGGCATCTGCGCCAGGTGAATGAGCTGCGCCGGCACCATATAGGCCGGCAACCGCTCGGCCAGTGCGGCCAGCAGCGCGGCGCTCTGCTCGACGCCGCTGTAGTAGCCCACCAGCTGGGCACCGACGGCGTCCTTGTGCACCAGCACCAGGGCCTGCTCGACACCTGGCTGGCCCAGCAGCACCGCTTGCACTTCGTCAGGCTCGACACGGAAGCCGCGTACCTTCACCTGCTGATCGAGGCGGCCCAGGTAGTCCAGCGACTCGCTGCGCACATGCCAGCGGGCGCGGTCGCCGCTGCGGTACAGCCGCGCGCCGTCGCCATCAGGCTGCGGCACAAAGCGTTCGGCGGTCAGCCCCGGGCGGCCCAGGTAGCCACGGGCCAGGCCCGCGCCACCCAGGCACAGCTCGCCAGGCACGCCCGGCGCGGTCACTTCGAACTCATCATCCAGCACCCGGCACAGCACATTGCCCAGCGGGCGGCCGATGGGCGAGCGGGCGCCATCCACCGCCTGGCAGTGCCAGTGGGTGACGTTGATGGCGGTTTCGGTCGGGCCATAGCGGTTGTGCAGTTGCACCTGCGGCAACAGTTGCAGCACGCGGTCACGCAGCGCCGCGCTGAGCGCCTCGCCGCCACTGAACAGCCGGCGCAGGCTGGTGCAGCCGGCCGCCAGCGGCTCCTGCACGAACACCTGCAACAGCGGCGGCACGAAGTGCAGCGTGGTCACCTGGTATTGCTGCACCAGCTGGGCGATGCGCTGTGGGTCGCGGTGCTCGCCGGGGCCGGCCAGCACCAGTTGGCAGCCGGTCACCAGCGGCCAGAAGCACTCCCACACCGACACGTCGAAGCTGATCGGCGCCTTTTGCATCAGCACGTCGCTGTCACCCAGCGCGTAGTGGTGCTGCATCCATTGCAGGCGCTCGGCCAGGGCGGCATGGGTGTTGCCCACGCCCTTGGGCTGGCCGGTGGAGCCGGAGGTGTAGATCACGTAGGCGAGGTTGTCGCCGTGCAGGCGCAGGCCCGGGGCCTGGCTTGGCCAGCTGTCCAGGTGCAACTGGTCAAGGGCGATGGCGCTGACGCCCTCGACTTGCGGCAGTTGCTGCAGCAGCGTGCTGTCGCTGAGCAGCAGGCCGGCCTGGCAATCGGCAAGCATGTAGGCCAGGCGCTCGGCCGGGTAGTCCACGTCCAGCGGCACGTAGGCGCCGCCGGCCTTGAGGATGGCCAGCAGGCCCACCAGCAGTTGCGGCGAGCGCTCCAGGGCGATGGCCACGCAGGTGTCGGGGCCGACGCCCTTGTCGCGCAGGTAGTGGGCCAGGCGGTTAGCCTGCTGGTGCAGGGTGGCATAGTCTAGCTGGCCGCCGTCCCACAGCAGCGCGGTGCGCTCGGGGGTCAGGCGCGCCTGTTCATTGAGCTGCTCCAGCAGTTGCCGGGGCGCCGGCTGTGGCGTCTGGCCCCACTGCAGCAGCTGGGCATGGCCGGCGGCGTCGAGCAGTTGCACCTCGCCCAGGGCCAGTTGCGGCTGCGCGCACACCTGCTCGAACAGCGCCAGCAGGTGGCCGGCCAGGCGCTTGATGGTGCTGGCCTCGAACAGCCCGGCGGCGTAGTCGAAGGCCAGGGTCAGGCGGCCCTGGTGGTCCTGCTCGCTGTGCAGTTGCAGGTCGAACTTGGCTTCGCGGCTGTGCCACGCCAGTTCTTCGGCCAGCAAGCCCGGCAGGCGGCGCAAGGCCGACAGGTCGCGCTGCTGGTGGTTGAACATCACCTGGAACAGGCCCTGTTCACGGGCCTGGGGCAGCGCTTCGATAAGTTGTTCGAACGGCAGGTCCTGGTGGGCCTGGGCTTCGAGGGTGGCCTGGCGCACCTGGGTCAGCAGTTGCGCGAACGGCAGGCGGCCGTCGAGCTCGGCGCGCAGCACCTGGGTGTTGATGAAGAAGCCGACCATGCCCTGGGTTTCCAGGCGTGGGCGGTTGGCATTGGGTACGCCAACGCGGATATCGCCCTGGCCGCTGTAGCGGTGCAGCAAAGCTTGCCAGCCAGCCAGCAACACCATGAACAGGCTGGCTTGCTGGTCGCGGGCCAGCGCCTCGAGGGCGCTGGCCAGCTTTGCCGGCACCTTCACGCTGTGGCGCGCTGCCAGGTTGTGCTGCTGGCTGCCACGGGGCTGGTCGGTGCACAGGTCGAGCACCGGTAGCTCGTCACCGAGCTTGTCTTTCCAGTAATCGAGCTGGCGGGCGCTCTCGCCTTCGGCCAGCCACTGGCGCTGCCAGTTGCCGTAGTCGGCGTAACCCAGCGGCAAGGCCGGCAGTTCGGCCTTGCCTGCGCCTGCGTACAGGCGGGCGAATTCGTCCAGCAGGATGTTCAGCGACCAGCCGTCGGCAACGATGTGGTGCAGGGTCACCCACAGCTGGTGCTCTTCGTCGTCCAGCCGTGCCAGGGTGACCCGCAGCAGCGGGCCCTGGCGCAGGTCGAACGGCTGCTGAGCCTCGTCTTCACGGCGCGCAGCCACTTCGGCCGGCTCCAGGCCTTCGAGGTCGTAGTGCTGCAGGTTGAACGGCAGGCTCGGCAGGATGCGCTGCACGGCCTGGCCATCGACCTCGTCGAACACGGTGCGCAGCGATTCGTGGCGCGCCACCAGCGCGGTGAAGCTGGCTTGCAGCGCCGCTTCGTCCAGCTCGCCACGCAGGTGCAGGCCGGCCGGAATGTTGTAGGCGGCGGACTGCGGCTCCAATTGCCACAGCAGCCACAGGCGGTTTTGCGCCAGCGACTGGGGCAGCGCCTGGTCGCGGGCCTGGGTGGCAATGGCGGCGTTGGCGTTGCCGCCTTCGGCGAGAATGGCGGCCACGGCGGCGCAGTACTCGGCCAGGGTCGGCGCCTCGAACAGGGTGCGCAGGCTTAGCTGGATACCCAGCTCGTCGGCCAGGCGTGCAGTCACCTGGGTGGCGGCGATGGAGTTGCCGCCCAGCAGCAGGAAGTGGTCATCGCCCGCCACGGCCTCGACCTTGAGCAGCTCACGCCAAATACCGGCGATGCGGGCCTGCAAGCCATCACCAGTGGTTTGAACCGCGTGGGCCTGATCCGCGCTCGGGAAGCGTGCGTAGCAATCCAGGCTGCCATCGTGCATGCGCAGGCGGCAGGCCGAGCGCTGCAGCTTGCCGCTGGAGGTCTTGGGCAGCGCACCGGGGTTGAGCAGCAGCACCACTGCCGGGGCCTGGCGGCAGGCGTCGGCGATTACCCGGCGCAGGGTGTTGATCAGCGATTCGGGGCTGTGGGCCTTCTGCACGTTGCGGCTGATCTCCACCGCTACGCCGATGCCCTCCTCGCCCTGGTCATCGACGGCGAACACCGCCACCCGGCCTTTGCGCAACAGGTCCACTTCGCGTTCGAGGGTTTTTTCCAGGTCCTGCGGGTAGAGGTTCTGGCCGCGCACGATGAGCATGTCCTTCAGGCGCCCGGTCACGAACACCTCGCCCTCGCGCATGAAGCCCAGGTCGCCGGTGCGCAGCCAGGTCTGGCCGTCCATCTGCACGAAGGTGCGGGCGCTGGCCTCGGGGTTGCGCCAGTAGCCGTGGGCGATGCTCGGGCCGCCGGCCCAGATCTCGCCCACCTGGTTGTCGCCCAGCACGGCAAGTTGCTGCGGCTCGACGATGCGCACCGGGTGGCCGGGCTGCGGGTAGCCGCAGCTCATCAGCACGCTGCCCTGGCCCGGCTCGACGCGGTTGCCGGCGAATGCCTCGGCGTCCACCTCAAGCGCGGGGATGCCCTGGCCACGGCGGCTGCCGCTGACGAACAGGGTGGCTTCGGCCAGGCCGTAGCTGGCAAAGAAGCTGCCGGCATCGAAGCCGCAGCCGGCGAACTTGGCGGCGAAGGTGTCGAGGCTGTCCTGGCGGATCGGCTCGGAGCCCGAGTAGGCCACGCGCCAGCGGCTCAGGTCGAGCTCGGCCATGGCCGCCTCGCTGACCCGCTCGCTGCACAGCCGGTAAGCGAAGTCAGGGCCGCCGCTGATGGTGCCGCCGTACTCGCTGATGGCCTGCAACCAGCGCTGCGGACGGGCGAGGAAGTAGCCCGGCGACATCAGCACGCAGGGTACGCCGCTGAAGATCGGTTGCAGCAGGCCGCCGATCAGGCCCATGTCGTGGTAAAGCGGCAGCCAGCTGACGATCACATCGTCCGGGTTGAGGTCGATGCCAAAGCCGTGGCGAATCAGTTGCTCGTTGGCCACCAGGTTGCCGTGGCTGACCTGCACACCCTTGGGCAGTGCGGTGGAACCCGAGGTGTACTGCAAGAAGGCGATGTCGTCAGCAGCCAGTGCCGGCGCCTGCCATTGCCCGGCCATGGCCGGGTCGAGGCCGTCGACCGCCAGCAGCACCGGGGCATCTTCGCCTTCGAGGGCTTCCAGGCCCTGCAAGGTGCCGAGCAGCGCATCGACGGTGAGCAGCAGGCGCGGCCGGGCATCGTCGATGATCGACAGCAGGCGCTCCTGGTGGTGCTGGCGGGCGGACTCCGGCGGGTAGGCCGGCACCGCGATCACCCCGGCGTACAGGCAGCCGAAGAACGCCGCAACGTAGTCCGGGCCGCTGGGGAACAGCAGCACGGCGCGCTCGCCAAAGCCTGCACGGGCCTGCAGCGCGGCGGCGATGGTGCGCGCGCGCTGGTCGAGGTCCCGGTAGCTGAGCACTGCCTGCTCGCCGGGCGCGTCGGCCAGAAAGCGCAAGGCGATGCGCTCCGGGGTGCTGGCGGCGCGTTGCGCCAGGGCCTGGACCAGCGAGTGCGGGAGTTCGAAGGCGTCCGTCATGGAATGTTCCTGCCAGTGTCTGGGGTGAGTCGTGCCTGGGCTGTACCGCGCCGTTCAGGCGGGCAGCGCTCGGCAACCGGATGTACACAAGGGAACGGATGGAGCGGGCAAGAAATTAGACCCGCCGGGCCTGGCCGGCGGGGTATGAAACCTGTGCGATTGAAAGCGTCATGGATCGTGGCCTGGAACCAATACAAATGAAGAATCATTAACTTCCGCATTTGACAATCATTATCATCTTGAATAATTTGTCGCTCGTCGCAGGTAGCCTCCCCTTGCCGGGATGGCCTCCCTCCCTCTCTGAGACCAGGTGAAAATTCCATGGCGGAACCAATGTCCACAAGTAAGTGCGATTCACCCCTGCTCCAGGCTTTCGTCGACAACCGCAGCATCCTGGTGAAGATCGCCGCACGTATCACCGGCTGCCGCTCGCGCGCCGAGGATGTGGTGCAGGATGCGTTCTTCCGGCTCAATGCCGCGCCGCAGATCACCTCGTCGTTCAAGGCCCAGCTCAGCTACCTGTTCCAGATCGTGCGCAATCTGGCCATCGACCACTACCGCAAGCAGGCCATGGAGCTGAAGTACTCCGGCAGCGAGGAGGAAGGGTTGAACGTGGTCATCCAGAACGCCTCGCCAGAAGCCACGCACATCAACCTGGCGGCCCTTGAGGACATTGCCGAGGCGCTGAACGAGCTGCCCCAGCGCACCCGCTACGCCTTTGAGATGTACCGCCTGCATGGCGTGCCGCAGAAAGACATCGCCAAGGAGCTGGGGGTGTCGCCGACGCTGGTCAACTTCATGATTCGCGATGCGCTGATTCACTGCCGCAAGAGCAGCCGCCAGAACTGAAGACACCGCCCCTGCAGGAGATCCCCAAGCCCTTCGGGATGCGCTGTCGCGCACATGACTAGTCTCGCAGATGCACCATGGTCCCTGTGGGAAGCGGCCTTGTGTCGCGATGGGGCGCGAAGCGGCCCCAAGATCTTGGCCTCATGCAAAATTGCCGGGGCTGCTGCGCAGCCCATCGCGACCGGACGGCGCCCCGGCAAGGCCGCTTCCCACAGGGACCATGGCGCATCTGCCAGACCAGTTCTGTGCGCGACAGCGCAGCCCGAAGGACTGAGTGATCTCCTAAAGGGATCGCTGTTCAAGCCGAATCTTGCTTCACACCAACTTGCAGTGGTCGAAAAACCGCTCGCGCCCCAGGATCATCAACGCCGCGCGCTTGTGCGGGAAATCGAATTCCTTCTCGCAGTGGAAGCACTGGTCGTGCATGTAGCCGATCATCTTGCCGTTGTCGGCGCGCGGCTCGGCCACCACCCGCTGGGTGCGCGGGTCGTCGAGGAACAGGTAATGCACCAGCGCCGACAGCCAGCTGGCCACCTTGTGCGGGCCACGGTGCGCCTCCTCGCCCACCAGCATGTGGATGCCGCGGTCGTAGTCGTCGGCCGGGTAGAACGGCGCGATACGGTCCTCCTTGGCCCAGTACGCCTCGAAGTAGGCGAACGGCTGGTCGTCGAAGCAACCGATCAGGGTCAGGGTGTGCGGGTCGGCGTCGAGCTTGTCGAGGTACTCGCGGTGCTGCGCCAGGGTGCCGCCCTCCTGCCAGAACTGCAGCACCCGCGGGTTGTTCTGCCAGCGGTTGAAACGCTCAAGGTCCTGATCGACCTCAAGGGTGCGCAACGACACCCAGGCCCCCAGCCGCGCGTCGAAGCGCCGGTACACCTCGCCTCGGGGCTTGGGTGCACGCCGTGGGTGGCGCTTGCCGTTGCTCAGCTGCATCTGCTGCGGGTAAACGCCAGCGGGCGACTGGCCCAGCCAGGGCTGCGGCAGCTGCCAGAACAGGGTGCGCTCGCACAGGTACTGCCCGGGCTGCGCGCCGGGCAGCAGCAGGCCGCTGGCAACCGCCTGGGGGACGGGGTGCGGCAGTTGCCAAGCCAGGCGCTGGCAAGCCGGGTCACGGGACAGCAACCAGTAGCAAGCGGCCCACAGGGCCTGCTCGGGGCGCTCGGGGCAAAGTTGTTCAAGGTGCACTGCAAGGGGGTCGCCCGCTGCCAGGCGGACGCTGATCAAGGGCCGGCCCTCCAGGGCAAGGCTCAGGCGGCAATCGCCCTCGTCGGCCTGCAAGGTACGCCAGCGGGGCGCGGCGAGGGGCTGCGAAGCGGCATCGAACGGCATGGTCTTGGCTCACGAAAATGAAAGAAAGGCTCACCTTTCAGAACGCGTCCAGGCCCTGCGGATTTAGTCGTGCGGGGCCTCTACGGTGATTTGAAAGGGCTGGAAGATACGCAGCAGTTCGCCGTTTTCACGCAGCTGGCGCATCAGCCCGGCGAACGCCTCGGGGCTGATCGGCGCGCCGGGGCGCAGCAGCGCGTAGTGGTGGTAGACCTGATCGACGCGCTGCGAGGCCATCAGCGCCTGGCCACTGCCGGGGTTGCGACGCAAGAAATCGCTGAGGTACGAGCGGGTGACCAGGGCCATGTCGGCGCGCCCGCGCTCGACCATCGACAGGTTGCTGTCGTGGGAATAGGTAAGGGTCGCGCGGTAGCGCTGCTTGAGGTAGGCCGGGTCGGCATTGAAGCCGGCAAACGCGTAGTGGTAGCCATTGAACAGGGCCAGGCGCTTGCCTTCAAGGCTGTCGAAATAGTGCTGGCCACGCGCGGCCTGGGCGACGAACACCTCGGCGTCTTCCAGCCCCATGTCGACGCTCTGGTGCGGGATGTCCTGCCAGCCCCACAGCGGGTTCTCGAAGATAGCAAGGTCGGTGCGGCCCTGCTGGAAGTCGCCGAAACGCCGGGGAATGGAGGTGGGCACCAATACGAAGCGGTACTGCCCCTGCAGGCGGTTGAGTGCCGCGGCCAGTTGCGGCAGCAGGCCGGTGTCGGCGCCCTGCTCGGGGCGCACGGTGTAGGGCGGGAAGTGCGCGGCACCAACCTTCACCTCGACCACCTCGCCAGCCTGGATAAAGCCCGCTACCAGCGATGCGGCCAACAGCAGCAGGAAGGAGGGCACGTTGAGGCGTGGCAGTGGGATCAAGACGGGGCACTCATCGAGGGTATTGGCCTGGATGCGCTTAAGCTAGGCGTTTTCCAGGGCAGGCACAACCGCTGGATATGCCAAAGTGCCAGGGGATGCCGCGGGCGACGAGTTTGGCTACGCTCTACAGGCCTGCGTGGTCGAGCACCCGCAAACCACCTGTATTGAAAGGGAGCCTGGCATGGGCCACTGGTTGGTGATCGACCTGGAAGCCACCACCGATGACGGCGGCTGGCCGGTCACGGAGATGGAAATCATTGAAATCGGCGCAAGCCTGGTAACCCGCGACGGGCGCGAGGTGGACCACTTCCAGCGCTTCGTGCGGCCGCGCCGGCGCCCGCAGCTGACGCCGTTTTGCCGCGAACTCACGCATATCACCCAGGCCAGCGTCGACAGCGCCGAACCTTTTGCCGAGGTGTGGGCACAGTTCGAACGCTGGCTGATTCATCACCAGGCGCAGCTGCAGGCCTGGGTCAGTTGGGGCGACTACGACCGCAAGCAACTGCTGCAGGAGTGGCAGCAGCACCAGGTGCTCAGCCTGCTGGCGCAGTTGCCGCACATCAACCTCAAGCAGCGCTTCGCCAAGGCCCGCCACCTGCAACGCCCGGCAGGGCTGAACAGCGCCCTGCAACTGGCCGGGCTGCAGTTTACCGGCCAGCAGCACCGCGCCCTGGAAGACGCACGCAACACCGCCCGCCTGCTGCCCCTGAGCCTGCCGGCGGGCAACGCCTGAAACAGATGACGCAGGGGTTGGCCTTGGGCATACTGGCCAGCCCTTTTTTCAGCCTTTTTTCAGGAGTCGCCCATGTTCAAGGTCAACGAGTACTTCGATGGCACCGTCAAGTCGATCGCCTTCGAAGGCCATGAAGGTCCGGCTACTGTCGGCGTGATGGCCCCGGGCGAATACGAGTTCGGCACTGCCAAGCGCGAGATCATGCACGTGGTGTCCGGCGCCCTGACCGTCAAGCTGCCGGGCAGCGACAACTGGGAAACCTTCAACGCCGGCGACAAGTTCAACGTGGCTGCCGACAGCAAGTTCCAGTTGAAGGTGGCCGTGGATACCGCCTACCTGTGCGAGTACCGCGACTAAGCGTCAGCCTGTACCGGCCTCTTCGCGGGTAAACCCGCTCCCACAGGGATATCAGTGGTCTGAAGACCAGCTATTGACCTGTGGGAGCGGGTTCACCCGCGAAGATGCACACATCATTTCAGCAAGAACCCCGCCACCTTTTCTGCCGCCGCCTGCAGATGCTGCTCATGGCTGAACCCCGACGCCTTCAGCGGTTTCAGGTCATGGTCCCCCGCCACCAGCCAGCTCACCTCGATCGCCGGCGATAACTCATACCCCTGCACCGCCTCCCGATTGCCCAAGGCATCGCGCTCGCCCTGCACGATCAGCGTCGGCGTGCGCAAACCGGCCAGGTGCTCGACCCGGGGTTTTTCCGGCTTGCCCACGGCATAGAACGGATACCCCAGGCACACCAGCGCATCAGCACCCAGCTCATCGGCCAAAAGGCTGGCCATGCGCCCGCCCATGGACTTGCCGCCCACCGCCAACCGGCCTGCGACCAATGGCCGCACCTGCGCATACACCTCGCGCCAGCATTGCAGCAGCACCTTCTGCGGGTTGGGCGGCCGGCGGCCACCGTCGAGCCGGCGCTGGGCCATGTACGGGAACTCGAAGCGCACCACGCCTACGCCAAGCGCGGCCAGCCTTTGCGCCATTTCGTCCATGAACCCGCTGTCCATCGGCGCACCGGCGCCGTGGGCCAGGATCAACCACGGGCCAACGCCGCGATCGCCGCCGACCTTGGGTGGATCGCAGCGCAAGCCTGGGGCATTTGCAATCTGCGCCCATTGATCCCCGTCAATACCGGCACTTTGCCCATTAATCATGCTTCTCCTCGCTGTATAGCCTGCCAATAACCGTGGATGGGAACCCATACATGAACACAACCAGCAGTACCGCCTACAACTACAAGGTGGTCCGCCAATTCGCCATCATGACGGTGGTGTGGGGCATCGTCGGGATGGGGCTCGGCGTCTTCATCGCCGCCCAGCTCGCCTGGCCCTCACTGAACTTCGACCTGCCGTGGACCAGCTTCGGCCGCCTGCGGCCGCTGCACACCAACGCGGTGATCTTCGCCTTCGGTGGTTGTGCCCTGTTCGCCACCTCCTATTATTCGGTGCAACGCACCTGCCAGACCACCCTGTTCTCGCCAAAGCTTGCCGCGTTCACCTTCTGGGGCTGGCAACTGGTGATCCTGCTCGCCGCCATCACCCTGCCGCTGGGCTACACCAGCTCCAAGGAGTACGCCGAGCTTGAGTGGCCGATCGACATCCTGATCACCATCGTCTGGGTGTGCTACGCCATCGTGTTCTTCGGCACGCTGATGAAGCGCACCACCAAGCACATCTACGTGGGTAACTGGTTCTTCGGCGGGTTCATCCTCACCGTGGCGCTGCTGCATGTGGTCAACAACCTGGAGCTGCCGGTCAGCCTGACCAAGTCGTACTCGGTGTACGCAGGCGCCACTGATGCCATGGTGCAGTGGTGGTACGGCCACAACGCGGTGGGCTTCTTCCTGACCGCAGGCTTCCTGGGGATGATGTACTACTACGTGCCCAAGCAGGCCGAACGCCCGGTGTATTCGTACCGGCTGTCGATCGTGCACTTCTGGGCGCTGATCACCCTGTACATCTGGGCCGGCCCGCATCATTTGCACTACACCGCGCTGCCCGACTGGGCGCAGTCGCTGGGCATGGTGATGTCGCTGATTCTGCTGGCACCAAGCTGGGGCGGCATGATCAACGGCATGATGACCCTGTCGGGGGCCTGGCATAAGCTGCGCAGCGACCCGATCCTGCGCTTCTTGGTCGTCTCGCTGGCGTTCTACGGCATGTCCACCTTCGAAGGCCCGATGATGGCCATCAAGACGGTCAACGCCCTCTCCCACTACACCGACTGGACCATCGGCCACGTGCATGCCGGCGCCCTCGGCTGGGTAGCGATGATCTCCATCGGCGCGCTGTACCACACCATCCCGAAAGTGTTCGGCAAGGAGCGCATGTACAGCATCGGCCTGATCAACGCGCACTTCTGGCTGGCCACCATCGGCACCGTGCTGTACATCGCCTCGATGTGGGTCAACGGCATCGCCCAGGGCCTGATGTGGCGCGCGGTCAACAGCGACGGCACGCTCACCTACTCGTTCGTGG
Organism: Pseudomonas xanthosomatis; assembly: GCF_019139835.1. NCBI lineage: Bacteria > Pseudomonadati > Pseudomonadota > Gammaproteobacteria > Pseudomonadales > Pseudomonadaceae > Pseudomonas > Pseudomonas xanthosomatis. Next base: position 4,781,907 of record NZ_CP077075.1, read on the forward strand.
AAACCCTGGTAGCCAGCCACCCAGGCTTCGTCGTGCGCTTTGTCGGCGGCGCGATCTTCCTCAGCGGCATGTTCCTGATGGCCTGGAACACCTGGCGCACCGTGCGTTCGCCGGCGCTCGACGCCGCCCCTGCGAACGCCCAGCTGGCTTGAGGAGACCTGCCTGATGAAACATGAAGTCATCGAGAAAAACGTCGGCCTGCTGGCCCTGCTGATGGTGTTCGCCGTCAGCATCGGCGGCCTCACACAAATCGTCCCGCTGTTCTTCCAGGACGTCACCAACAAGCCGGTCGAGGGCATGAAGCCCTACACCGCGCTGCAACTCGAAGGCCGCGACATCTACATTCGCGAAGGTTGCGTTGGCTGCCACTCGCAGATGATCCGCCCGTTCCGCGCCGAAACCGAACGCTACGGCCACTACTCGGTGGCCGGCGAAAGCGTGTGGGACCACCCGTTCCTGTGGGGCTCCAAGCGCACCGGCCCGGACCTGGCCCGCGTAGGTGGGCGCTACTCCGATGACTGGCACCGCGCGCACCTGTACAACCCGCGCAACGTGGTGCCTGAGTCGAAGATGCCGTCCTACCCGTGGCTGGTGGCCGCACAGGTGGACAACAGCCACACCGACGTGAAGATGCGCACCCTGCGCACCCTCGGCGTGCCCTACACCGACGACGACATCAACGGTGCCCGCGACGCGGTCAAGGGCAAGACCGAGATGGACGCCCTGGTGGCCTACCTGCAGGTGCTCGGCACCGCGATCAAGAACAAGAGGTGAGTGCGATGGAAATGGACATCGGCATGATCCGCGGCCTGGGTACCCTGGTGGTGATGATCGCCTTCATCGGCCTGTCGCTCTGGGTCTTCAACCGTCGCCGCGACCGTGATTTCGCCGAAGCGCGCCTGCTGCCCTTCGTCGACGACCGCCTGCCCCCGAGCGGGCAGGAACCTGTCATGACTGCCGTAGTGAGGAGTAACGGGCAATGACCACCTTCTGGAGTACCTATATCAGCGTACTGACCATCGGTAGCCTGATCGGCCTCACCTGGCTGCTGCTCGGCACCCGCAAGGGCCAGGGCAACACCACCGACCAGACCATGGGCCACAGCTTCGACGGCATCGAGGAGTACGACAACCCGCTGCCCAAGTGGTGGTTCTGGCTGTTCGTCGGCACCTTGGTGTTTGCCGTGGGCTACCTGATCCTCTACCCGGGCCTGGGCAACTGGAAAGGCATCCTGCCGGGCTACGAGAACGGCTGGACCGGCGTCAACGAATGGCAGAAGGAAATGGACAAGGCCGACGCCAAGTTCGGCCCGATCTTCGCCAAGTACGCCGCCATGCCGGTGGAGGAAGTGGCCAAGGACCCGCAGGCACTGAAGATGGGCAGCCGGCTGTTCGCCTCCAACTGCTCGGTGTGCCACGGCTCCGACGCCAAGGGCGCCTACGGCTTCCCCAACCTGACCGACAAGGACTGGCGCTGGGGCGGCGAGCCGGACACCATCAAGGCCTCGATCATGAACGGCCGCCACGGCGTGATGCCCGGCTGGGCCACGGTGATCGGCGAGCAGGGTGTGGCCGATGTGGCGGCGTTCGTGCTCACAGGCCTGGATGGCCGCAGCCTGCCGGCAGACGCCAAGGCCGACCCGGCCAAAGGCAAGGAGATCTTCGCCAGCAACTGCGTGGCCTGCCACGGCCCCGAAGGCAAGGGCACCCCGGCCATGGGCGCGCCCAACCTGACCCACCCGCAGGCGTTCATCTACGGTTCGAGCTTTGCCCAGTTGCAGCAGACCATCCGCTACGGCCGCCAGGGCCAGATGCCGGCCCAGGCCGACATCCAGGGCAACGACAAGGTGCACCTGCTGGCGGCGTATGTGTACAGCCTGTCGCAGGATCAGATGCCTGAGTCGGTAACCGCCAAATAACAACACCCTGTGTGCGGGCTTGCCCTGCGATGGCGTCGCCGATCAGAGCGCTATCGCGGGGCGAGTCGGCTTGAATCACCCGACCTTTGGCCGGGTGCAAGCCAATGCGCTGGCCGCCGCAGCCTCACTACGCCTCGCCGGACCAGTACCAGAAGGTCGCGCCCCAAGGGGAACCCTTGAACTCCGGCATGACCTCGCCAGCATTGAAGAACCTACGGGCGTTCTTCTGTGCCGGGCTGAACCAATAGCCGGTGTCGGTACAGGTCTCCCCTGCCGCAATTGTTTTCGGGCTCTGCGCGGTCGGCTCTTCCTCATCAAAGCGTTCGTACCAACGCAGCGAGCGTTCCTCGTCATAGCCATTGCCATACTCGGAGTACGATTGCAGCGTATCCGGGTCTGACGCACGCAACGGCTTCAATACACGGTTAACAGCAACATAACTCTTGGGCATTTCCGTTGCTGAGCCGAGCTCAGGCAGGGCACCGGCCCTGACGATCAACCCGCCGCCGTACTCGAGACAATGGATGCCTCCTTGAGAGGACAGCTTGCGGCGTACCGAGTCCAGGCCGCCCAGACGCTCTAGCAGCGTTCGGCTCACGATGGTGAACCAGTTGACGCCCTTGATAGACCCTATCAGCCTCAGCGAATGAGCCATGGCCAAGGTATCGACCTCTAACCCCGGATACTTTTGCGAAAGCTCATATTCGACAGGCATGTACTTATCGAAATCATACGGCAACAAAGTGGAAAGACCGCCATAGCCGTGCTCGGCATCAACTTGCTCGCTGAGGTACTGCACCCATGTCTGGAAACGCTCGACGCCGCCAGGTGTATCCAACATCGACCATGGGACTGTCATTTTCATATACGATCTAACGTGATCACCATTCGACTCGCGAGTATTGAGCACCGTCAAATCGTATGTACTAGCTTCGTAAACGGAACCTGCACTGTTCACTGCAAGCTCAAATCGATTCGACCCACTAGTGATTTCCCCCAAGGCGAGCCCCATTGCCTGCGGGGTGTATTTTTTATACCGTTTGTACATAATGCCGCGCAAAACGCCACCAAACTCTTCCGAAAACTTTCTAAAACAAGCCGCTATACTTTCCTTCACCGCCGGTACGTAGCCATTTCGAAAATACAGCGTAACAACCACACCCAACCTGACTACCGGAACGCCTTCAAAAGAGTCGAACTCAAGATTGCCGAGTTCTTGTTTGATTTTTTCAATACCGCTCATTTTCACTCCCTGGATTGTTCAGGGTAGCCTTCGAGGGAGGACACCTTGCTTCCATAACATACGCGGCAGCCTGCCGGGTTGTGAGCGATAACCCTGCTGAATGCCTTGCTTGACTAAACAATGAAATGCCGGGGCTGGAGGCAGAGGAGAATCTTCACCGCGACGCAGTCACCTGCCTCATTACTCCTCGCCAGACCAGTACCAGAAGGTCGCCCCCCAAGGGGAACCCTTGAACTCCGGCATGACCTCGCCTGCGTTGAAGAACCGGCGGGAGTTCTCCTGCGCCGGGCTGAACCAATACCCGGTATCGGTACAGGTATCACCTGCCGCAATTTTTGTTGGGCTCTGCGCAGCCGGTTCTTCCTGGTCGAAGCGTGCGTACCATCGCAGCGAGCGTTCCTCGTCATAGCCATTGCCATACTCGGAGTACGATTGCAGCGCATACGGGTCTGACGCACGCAACGGCTTCAAGATGCTGTTGGCAGCAACGTACAGCTTGGGCATTTCCGTTACTGAGCCAAGCTCAGGCAGGTCACCGGCCCTGACGATCAACCCGCCACCGTACTCGAAACAGTGGATGCCTCCTTGAGATGACAGCTTGCGGCGTACCGAATCCGGGCCTCCCAGGCGCTCAAGCAGTGTTTTCCCCAAGACAGTGAACCAATTGACCCCTTTAATCGATCCAATGAGGTTCAGCGAAAAGGCCATGGCCAGGGTATCGACCTCTAACCCCGGATATTTTTGCGAAAGCTCATATTCGACCGGCATGTATCTATCGAAGTCAAAAGGCAACAAAGTGGAAAGACCGCCATAGCCGTGCTCGGCATCCATTTGCTCGCTGAGGTACAGCACCCATGCCTGGAACCGTTCGACGCCATCAAGCGTGCCCAACTCCTCCCAAGGCACGGTCATCTTAATGTAAGATCGTAGAGAATCGCCGCGCTCTTCACGGGTATTGAGCACCGCCAAACTGTACACACCAACATCATAGGCGGAGGAAGCGCTACTCAAATGCAATGCAAATCTGCTCGGCTTCTCTGTAATCGCGCTCAAAGCGCTCTCCAGTGACTTACGGGTATATTTTTTATATCGCTTAAAATACATACCCCGAAGAGAACCCTTAAACTCTTCAGAAAATCTCTTAAAGCAACCCGCTATGCGCTCTATGACCTCAGGAATATAGCCATTCCGAAAGTACAGCGTGACGACCACGCCCAACCTGACTACCGGAACACCTTCAGAAGAGTCGAACTCGAGATTATCGAGTTCTTGTTTGATTTTCTCAATATTGTTCATTTTCATATCCATCAAGCATTCGCACCAACAAGTGCCGCAGGCGCACTCAGAATAGGCACAAGTTTCGTCCAGAACAAATGAGCCATCCGAACCAAAAACGCAAGAGCAACTATAAGAGATGCTGGAATAGCAGCAACAAAAGCAACCACCGTCGATGCATTCGCGACGATAACCACCAAGGCAACGCCCCCGGCGATTATCCCCAGCCACTGCACCCAAGTAATCTCCTTCAACATCTCAAGGGATAGATCCGTGTATTTCTGCACCTCCTTCCACATCTCTCGCACCTGCTCATCTGTCCATCGCATCACTTCTCCCGTGCTCTCACTCACCCACTCCCAGGCTTTCCCGGCCTCCTGGCGGATCCACTCACCTTTCTGCGTCAGCCAGGCACTGACGTCCTCGAAATACTGCCTTACCTCTTGAGACAAGGCCTCGATTGCGTTTTTTCCGTCCTCACGCAAACCCTCCACCACTTCTTGTGCAAGCGTCCAAGCTTCAAGATAAGCGGGTTTCGCTGTCGGCGCAGGACCATAAACGGGTACTGGTGTCGGTGCCTCCTTCGGCCGTTCGACGGGGAATAGCCATTTCCGGGGGTCCGACGCTAGCGTCGGATTGGTCTGAGCATTATATTCACGGTCCTTTTCGCGCTCTCCGTTATCTCGGCAGTCGGTCACTTCCAGCACCGAAAATTTTTTCGGTCCACCCGCAATCTCGATATAGTCCGAACGCTGCTCAGGTCCTAGTTCATCACCCGGAAACTTTACCTCGACGATACGCTCCAGATTATCCGGATGCACAACACCCTGATGATCCGGACCCGCTTGCCCCGGCCACCTGACACTCTTGTCCTTCACAATTGTGATATCAGGCCGCCTTAATTTCCCTCCAAGGAACCCTTTCGGAAAAGGCGTCAATGAATGCCGTCGCCCTGGATCCTGCGCGCCTAAAGAGGAACTCAGAAACGGCCTGGGCGGCTCAAATCTCATATCAAAGCTCACTTCAGCCTTGTAGTCCCAATTAAAGCCAAAACGGTACTCATCCGCCCTGATCAAGCCGCTCATGACAATTTGCTTTAGCTCAATGGAATATTCATCCCCACTCTTACTGCCCCGTATGCCCAGCCTTGGAAACTTGATGGCAAACTCGGCCTTTTCCATCAAATACTTTTTATTTCCGGGAGAAGGCAGCGGGGCTTCCTTCACCGTACCCTCGATACTTGTAGTGGTACAACCCTGCGGCAGTTCTGGCAATCGTGGCGAAACCATGCGTCATCCCTCTGACTAGATATCTTTGTGGTCCATGTTCAATTCCTGCGGCGCAGCTTCACCCGCCCGGAACAATTGCTCTACCGGCTGAGGCTTAAGTTGCTGCGTCAGCAAATTCAGATCCGCCGGCCCCTCTGTCACGACCTGGAAGGTGTACCCCTTGTCATCGCTGTACCCCGCCAACCGCGTCCCGTCGGGTTGTACGAGCACGTAGGCCGCCCCCACCAGAGGCTCACCGGTTTTCTCGTCAAGCAACTGATAACGCGCACGGTGCTTCTGGAGGGCCTCAGGCACCTTGCCCGCCAACGCCGTGGCCGCTGCCCCCGGCAACAACGGCGGCAGAATGCCGATGCCACTGCCACTGCCCGGCGAGCCGCCAGCATTGAGCAGCACCTGCGCCCCCATCACCGTCACCCCGCCGGCATCGAGGGTGATAAAGCTGCCGCCACCGCTCAGGCTGATCTGCATGCCGGCGTCGATCACCACTTTGTCGCCGGCCTTGATGTGCACTTCCCGGCCGGCTTCCACCAGTTGCGCGGTGCCGATTTTTACGTGCTGGTTGTTGCCCACGGTCAGGTGGTCGTCCACCTTGATCTCGGTCTTGCGGTCGCCCACTGTGGTGCGGTGCTCTTCGGACTGGAACTTGCTGTAGCTGTTGGCTACCACCAGGTCATGGCGCTCGTTGCCGACGTGGATCTTCTGATCGTTCTGGATGTTCTGGTCCCAGTCGCGCTGGGCGTGCACGAAGATCTGCTCCTGGCCTTTCTTGTCCTCGATGCGCAGTTCGTTGAAACCACCGCCGCCGGGGCTGCTCAGGGTCTTGAAGGTGCTGCGGGTCTTGTGCATCGGCAGCTCGTAAGGCACCGGGTTGACGGCGTGGTACAGGCAGCCGCTGACCAGCGGCTGGTCGGGGTCGCCTTCGAGGAAAGTCACCAGCACTTCCATGCCCACCCGCGGGATGGCCACGCCGCCATAGCGCTCGCCGGCCCAGCTGGACGATACCCGCAGCCAGCAACTGGTGGTTTCGTCGCCCTTGCCTTCACGGTCCCAGAAGAACTGCACCTTCACCCGGCCATATTCGTCGCAGTAAATCTCCTCGCCCTTGGGGCCGGTGACCACGGCGCTCTGGCTGCCCAGTACCTGGGGTTTCGGGTGTTTGAGCTGGGGGCGGTAGAACACGTCCCATGGCGTTGCGAAGAAGCGGTTGCGGTAGCCCTGGTGGAAGTCGTCCTTGTCGTCGGTGGTGTCGCTGGTCACCGACTCTTCCAGCACCTGCGGCTGCTTGCCTTCGTGGTGCACCTCGGTCAGCAGCCACAGGTCGTTCCACTCCACACGCGGGTGCTCGGACAACTCCATGAAGTGGCCGCTGACCAGCCGGGTCACGTCACCGCGGCCTTCGGCCAGGCGGTAGTCGGCGCGGTGGCGCTCCAGGGCGCGCTGGCTCAGTTGCTTGCCGCGGGCGCGGTCGGTGAAGCCGGCCGGGTAGTCGTAGTCTTCCAGGTCCGGCTCGTCGATGGTCGGCTGGTCGGGCTTGTAGGCGGCCTCCATCAAAAGGCGCGGCTTCTCGAAGTCGTAGTCACGCCGGCTGACGCGGCTGGTGCGGGTTTCAAAGCGCACGTTGAAACGCTTGATCACCGGCTCGTCGGCGACCATGCCGGTGTCCTGCACGTAGGCAGCCGGCTGGCCGAGCTTGGGGAAGAACGCCTGGTCGTCGCCGAACACCAGCAGGTGGCCATCGCGGCTGTGCTCGAAGTGGTAGTGCAGGCCCTCCTCTTCGCACAGGCGCTGCACGAAGTGCAGGTCGGACTCGTCGTACTGCACGCAGTATTCGCGCACCGGGCACGGTGTGCCGAGGCTGAAGCGGTAGGCGTCGCTCTGCAGGCCGTGTTCTTCGAAAATCTTGGCGATGATCTGCGGCGCGGTCAGTTGCTGGAAGATGCGCTGGTTGGTGCGATGCGCCAGGTAGGCCAGGTGCGGTACCAGCACCAGCCGGTAGCGGTGCAGGCGCTTGCCCGAGTCGCCCTGGGCGACCTGGTACACCTGGGCGTGGATGCCGTTGCCGTCCGGGTCGTAGGCGAGAAATGCCTGCTTGTGCAGCAGGCTTTCCAGGTCAATGTCGGGGCGCTCGCTGACCAGCTCCACCTCGAAGCGGTACGGCTGGCTGATGGCTTCAAAGCCTTCGAACGAGAGCACCTGGAAGTCGACATCGATCTCGTCGAAGGCCAGCGTGAAGTTGGCCTTGAGGCCTGAATGCAACATGGCGGCGGTTCCCTGTGCCCGAATTGGACGGGAACCGTAGCAGTTGAGGGGGTGGCATTTGCTGGGTCAAATGCTGTTAAGGAATGCTCCTACGTAGCACAAGGAGCATTCCTACTTGGCGTCACGTTCAGCAACACACCATGGCGACCTCATTGATACGGACGAGCCTCTCCCCCCTGCGCGCTCCAGGCCCTCCCTTGCACCCCCTCCGAACGCAACTAAGCTTGTTGCCTCAGTGGCTTCGCTCTGTGAAGAGCGCAGCAGACGTGGCGCACAGCCTGACGCCGCGCGTTAAAAAAGATTGACCGTTCGATCAGAAAAAGGCGAAAAACGGTACACATTACAAAGATTTATTTGTGTACAATCGTTCAGCCCAATCACCCCGGGACGGTGGTGCAGAGGGCCTGGACACGGGTCGGCGCAAGTCTCCTTGCGTTGCCATAACCCTGGTGGTTATAGAAACTGGCGCCGATTTCAACCAACAAGAATGACCCAAAACCGTGGAACCTTAGCATGAGCACAGCAATCAGCCCGACTGCTTATAACTATAAGGTCGTCCGCCAGTTCGCCATCATGACGGTGGTCTGGGGGATCCTTGGCATGGGGCTCGGCGTCTTCATCGCCTCGCAACTGGTCTGGCCCCAGCTCAACCTGGACCTGCCATGGACGAGCTTTGGCCGCCTGCGCCCGCTGCACACCAACCTGGTGATCTTCGCCTTCGGCGGCTGCGCCCTGTTCGGCACCAGCTACTACGTGGTGCAGCGCACCTGCCAGACCCGCCTGATCTCCGACAGCATGGCCGCCTTCACCTTCTGGGGCTGGCAGGCGGTAATCGTCGGCGCGCTGATCACCCTGCCGATGGGCTACACCACCACCAAGGAATACGCCGAGCTCGAGTGGCCGCTAGCGATCCTGCTGGCCATCGTCTGGGTCACCTACGGGCTGGTGTTCTTCGGCACCATCGTCAAGCGCAAGACCAAGCACATCTATGTCGGCAACTGGTTCTACGGCGCCTTCATCGTGGTTACCGCGATGCTGCACATCGTCAACCACATCTCGCTGCCGGTGAGCCTGTTCAAGTCGTACTCGGCCTACGCCGGCGCCACCGACGCGATGATCCAGTGGTGGTACGGGCACAACGCGGTGGGCTTTTTCCTCACCACGGGTTTTTTGGGGATGATGTACTACTTCGTGCCCAAGCAGGCCGAGCGGCCGATCTACTCGTACCGGCTGTCGATCGTGCACTTCTGGGCGCTGATCACCCTGTACATCTGGGCCGGCCCGCACCATTTGCACTACACCGCCCTGCCCGACTGGGCGCAGTCTCTGGGCATGGTGATGTCGATCATCCTGCTGGCGCCAAGCTGGGGCGGCATGATCAACGGCATGATGACCCTGTCGGGGGCCTGGCATAAGCTGCGCACCGACCCGATCCTGCGCTTTTTGGTGGTGTCGCTGGCGTTCTACGGCATGTCCACCTTCGAAGGCCCGATGATGGCCATCAAGACCGTCAACTCGCTGTCGCACTACACCGACTGGACCATCGGCCACGTACACGCCGGCGCCCTCGGCTGGGTGGCGATGATCTCCATCGGCGCGGTGTACCACATGATCCCGAAACTCTACGGCCGCGAGCAGATGCACAGCGTCGGCCTGATCAACGCGCACTTCTGGCTGGCCACCATCGGCACCGTGCTGTACATCGCCTCGATGTGGGTCAACGGCATCACCCAGGGCCTGATGTGGCGCGCCATCAACGACGACGGCACCCTCACCTACTCGTTCGTCGAAGCGCTGCAAGCCAGCCACCCGGGCTACATCGTCCGCGCCCTGGGCGGTGCGTTCTTCGCCTCGGGCATGCTGCTGATGGCCTACAACGTGTTCCGCACCGTTCGCGCGGCCAACCCGGTACAGGCTGAGGAAGCCGCCAAGATCGTCGTCGTGGGAGCGCACTGATGAAGCATGAAGCCGTCGAGAAGAACATTGGCCTGCTGGCCTTCTTCATGGTCATCGCTGTCAGCATCGGTGGCCTTACGCAAATCGTCCCGCTGTTTTTCCAGGACGTCACCAACAAGCCGGTCGAAGGCATGAAGCCGCGCACCGCGCTGGAAGTCGAAGGCCGCGATATCTATATCCGCGAAGGTTGCGTGGGCTGCCACTCGCAGATGATCCGCCCGTTCCGCGCCGAAACCGAACGCTACGGCCACTACTCGGTGGCCGGTGAAAGCGTCTGGGACCACCCGTTCCTGTGGGGCTCCAAGCGCACCGGCCCGGACCTGGCCCGCGTAGGTGGCCGCTACTCCGACGACTGGCACCGCGCGCACCTGTACAACCCGCGCAACGTGGTGCCTGAGTCGAAGATGCCGTCCTACCCGTGGCTGGTCGAGAACAAGCTCGACGGCAAGGACACCGCCAAGAAGCTCGAAGTGCTGCGCACCCTCGGTACCCCTTACACCGACGAAGACATCGCCGGTGCCCGCGACGCGGTCAAGGGCAAGACCGAGATGGACGCCCTGGTGGCGTACCTGCAAGGCCTTGGCACCATCATCAAGAGCAAACGGTGACGCTGATGGATATCGGGATGATTCGCGGCCTGGGCACCGTGGTGGTGCTGGTGGCTTTCGTGGGCCTGGCGCTGTGGGTGTTCAGCCCGCGGCGCAAGCAGGACTTCGATGAAGCGACGCAATTGCCGTTCGCGGACGACCCCGAGGCCATCCGCCACGTCGAGCAAGCGAAAAACGCTTCTGGGAGCAAACAACAATGACAACCTTCTGGAGTCTGTACGTCACCGTACTCACCCTGGGCACCATCTTCTCGCTGACCTGGCTGCTGCTGTCGACCCGCAAGGGCCAGCGCGAGGAGATCACCGACGAGACCGTGGGCCACGCCTTCGACGGCATCGAGGAGTACGACAACCCGCTGCCCAAATGGTGGTTCTGGCTGTTCGTCGGCACCATCGTGTTCGCCCTGGGCTACCTGGTGCTGTACCCGGGCCTGGGCAACTGGAAAGGCGTGCTGCCGGGCTACGCGTACCTGGACAACGACAAGCAGACCGAGTTTTCCAACGGCCAGGCCGGCTGGACCGGCGTGCACGAGTGGGAAAAGGAGATGGCAAAGGCCGACGCCCGCTTCGGGCCGATCTTCGCCAAGTTCGCCGCCATGCCCCTTGAAGAGGTGGCCAAGGACCCGCAGGCACTGAAGATGGGGGCGCGGCTGTTCGCCTCCAACTGCTCGGTATGCCACGGCTCCGACGCCAAGGGTGCCTACGGCTTCCCCAACCTCACCGACAACGACTGGCGTTGGGGCGGCGAGCCGGAAACCATCAAGACCACCATCATGGGCGGGCGCCACGGGGTGATGCCGGCCTGGGGCACGGTGATCGGCGAGCAGGGCGTGGCTGACGTGGCGGCCTTCGTGCTGAGCAACCTGGACGGGCGCAAGCTGCCCGAAGACGCCAAGGCCGACCCGGTCAAGGGCCAGCAGATCTTCGCCACCAACTGCGTGGCCTGTCACGGTCCCGAAGGCAAGGGCACCCCGGCGATGGGCGCACCCAACCTGACCCACCCGCAGGCGTTCATCTACGGCTCGAGCTTCGCCCAGCTGCAACAGACCATCCGCTATGGCCGTCAGGGCCAGATGCCGGCGCAGGAGCAACTGCAGGGCAACGACAAGGTGCACCTGCTGGCGGCTTATGTGTACAGCCTGTCGCATCAGGAAGCGGCTGCGCAGAAAACGGAGTAAGCAGGCATAGCCTCTTCGCGGGCAAGCCCGCTCCCACAGGTGCTGCGCAACCCTTGAGCGAGCAGTGAACTTGTGGGAGCGGGCTTGCCCGCGAAGAAGCCGGTACAGGCAACTCATTTCCCGCTGCTCCATGACCTGGATCAATTGACACCCGCCATATCACGTTTATCCAAGCCGCCCAACGCGACTAAGTGTCGCAGCAAGGCCCCGGCGCGCCATCACAGGCGTATCATGGGCCGCAGAGCGCCGTAAGAGCGCGCCAGACCGCGGCCAAGCACGGGTCGCGGCGTTTCTCCACTGCCGTGGGACTTGATGATGAGCAAGCAAATACCGGTACATGACGTCACCCCGCCTGCCAGCAAAGGGAAGGATTCCGTCGACCTCTACGCCTCGCGCGAAAAAATCTACACCCGCGCCTTCACCGGCCTGTTCCGCCGCCTGCGCATGGTCGGCGGTGCTGCGCTGTTCTTGCTGTACTTCGGCACCGTGTGGCTGAACTGGGGCGGCCGCCAGGCCGTGTGGTGGGACCTGCCCGAGCGCAAGTTCTACATCTTCGGCGCCACCATCTGGCCGCAGGACTTCATTCTGCTGTCGGGCATATTGATCGTCGCCGCCTTCGGCCTGTTCTTCATCACCGTGTATGCCGGGCGCGTATGGTGCGGCTACACCTGCCCGCAAAGCGTGTGGACCTGGGTGTTCATGTGGTGCGAGAAGGTCACCGAGGGTGACCGCAACCAGCGCATGAAGCTGGACAAGGCGCCGATGAGCGCCAACAAGTTTTTGCGCAAGCTGGCCAAGCACAGCCTGTGGCTGCTGATCGGCCTGGTCACCGGCCTGACCTTCGTCGGCTACTTTGCCCCGGTGCGCGAGCTGGTCATCGAATTCTTCACCGGGCAAGCCGACGGCTGGGCCTACTTCTGGATCGGCTTCTTCACCCTGGCCACCTACGGCAATGCCGGCTGGCTGCGCGAGCAGGTATGCGTGTACATGTGCCCCTATGCGCGCTTCCAGAGCGTGATGTTCGACAAGGACACCCTGATCGTCAGCTACGACCCGCGCCGCGGCGAAACCCGCGGCCCGCGTAAAAAGGACGCAGACTACAAGGCCCAGGGCCTGGGCGACTGCATCGACTGCACCATGTGCGTGCAGGTGTGCCCCACCGGCATCGACATCCGCGACGGCCTGCAGGTCGAGTGCATCGGCTGCGCCGCGTGCATCGATGCGTGCGACGCGATCATGGACAAGATGAACTACCCCAAGGGCCTGATCAGCTACACCACCGAGCACAACCTGTCCGGGCAGAAGACCCACATGCTGCGCCCGCGCCTGATCGGCTACGCCATGGTGCTGCTGGTGATGATCGGCGCCCTGGCCACCGCCTTCGCCACCCGTTCGCTGGTAGGCTTCGATGTGGCCAAGGACCGCGTGCTGTACCGCGAGAACGCCCAGGGCCGGATCGAGAACGTGTACAGCCTGAAAGTGATGAACAAGGACCAGCGCGACCACGTGTATGTGCTGGACGCCACCGGCGTGCCCGACCTGCAACTGACCGGCCAGCGCGAGATCCGCGTGGCCGCCGGCGACATCGTCAGCCTGCCGGTGCAGCTGTCGGTGGCCCCGGAAAAACTGCCCTCGACCACCAACGAAATCATCTTCACCCTGAAGGACGCCGACGACAGCGGCCAACAGGTCGAAGCCAAGAGCCGCTTCATCGGCCCACAGATCCGCTGAGAGAGACCACGCACCATGCCTGCCGCTACCGCCACCAGCCCCTGGTACAAGCACCTCTGGCCCTGGATCATCATCGGCATCCTGACCACCTCGGTGTGCCTGAGCCTGACCATGGTCAGCATTGCCGTGCGCAACCCCGACAACCTGGTCAACGACAACTATTACGAGGCCGGCAAGGGCATCAACCGCTCGCTGGACCGCGAGCTGCTGGCCCAGACTCTCAACCTCAAGGCCAGCATTCACCTGGACGAACTGACCGGCGAAGTGGACGTGCGCCTGAGCGGCAACAGCAACCCGCAAACCCTGGAACTGAACCTGATTTCCCCCACCCAGCCGGACCGCGACCGCAAGGTGCAACTGGCCCGCAGCGAGCCTGGCCGCTATGTAGGCCAGCTGGACGACAAGGTCGAGGGGCGGCGCTTCGTCGAGCTGCTGGGCAGCCAGGATGAGCATGTGTGGCGCCTGTTCGAAGAAGAGAAGGTCGAGCATGGGGTGGCCTTGCAGTTGGGGGATGAGGCATTGCAAGGTGCCGAGCACCAGCAGTAGCCGCACCGCCGCCCCCTGTGGGAGCGGGCTTGCCCGCGAAGGCGTCTGGCCTGCAATCTTCATTGCCGGAACCATCGCATTCGCGGGCAAGCCCGCTCCCACAGGGTCCGCACCAGCCAGTAGATAATCTTATGACCCACCCCACCCCCTGCTACCACTGCGCTCTGCCCGTCCCCGCCGGCAGCCGCTTCACCGCCGTGGTCCTTGGCCAGCCACGGGCGTTCTGCTGCCCGGGCTGCCAGGCGGTGGCCGAGTCCATCGTCGCCGGGGGGCTGGAGCATTACTACCAGCACCGCAGCGACAGCAGCGCCAACCCCGAGGCCCTGCCCAAACAGTTGCAGGACGAACTGGCGCTGTATGACCGCGACGACGTGCAACGCAACTTCGTACGCCACGAGGGCGAGCTGGCCGAAGCCACCCTGCTGGTCGAGGGCATCAGCTGTGCAGCCTGTGGCTGGCTGATCGAGAAGCACCTGCGCAACCTTGCAGGGGTCAACGAAGCGCGCCTGAACCTGTCCAACCACCGCCTGCTGGTCAGCTGGGCCGACGACCAGTTGCCGCTGTCGAGCCTGCTGGCCGAGCTGCGCCACATCGGCTACGCCGCCCACCCCTACCAGCCCGACCAGGCTGCTGAACACCTGGCCGCCGAAAACCGCAGCGCCCTGCGCCGCCTGGGGGTGGCCGGGCTGCTGTGGTTCCAGGCGATGATGGCGACCATGGCTACCTGGCCTGAATTCAACATCGACCTGTCGCCCGAGATGCACACCATCCTGCGCTGGGTCGCACTGTTTCTGACAATCCCCATCGTGTTCTACAGCTGCGCGCCGTTTTTCAAGGGCGCCGCCCGCGACCTGCGCACCCGCCACCTGACCATGGACGTATCGGTGTCGCTGGCCATCGCCCTGGCCTTCGGCGCCGGTATCTGGACCGCCATCACCGGCAGCGGCGAGCTGTACTTCGACACCGTGGGCATGTTCGCGCTGTTTCTGCTCACCGGCCGCTACCTGGAGCGCCGCGCCCGCGAGCGCACCGCGACGGCCACCGCGCAACTGGTCAACCTGCTGCCGGCCTCGTGCCTGCGCCTGGGCGCCGATGGCCAGGCCGAACGCATTCTGCTGGGCGAGCTGCGCTGCGGCGACCGCGTGCAGGTGCTGCCGGGGGCGGTGATCCCGGCTGACGGCTGCATCGTCGCCGGGCGCTCCAGCGTCGATGAGTCGCTGCTGACCGGTGAGTACCTGCCGCAACCCCGGCGCAGCGGCGACCGGGTCACCGGCGGTACGCTGAATGTCGAAAGCACCCTGACCGTCGAGGTTCAGGCCCTGGGCCAGGACTCGCGTTTGTCGGCCATCGTGCGCCTGCTCGAGCGCGCCCAGTCGGAAAAACCCCGCCTGGCCGAAATCGCCGACCGTGCCTCGCAATGGTTCTTGCTGTTCAGCCTGGTGGCGGCGGCGGTGATCGGTTTGGTGTGGTGGCAGCTGGATGCGGGGCGGGCGTTCTGGATTGTCCTGGCCATGCTGGTGGCCACCTGCCCCTGCGCCCTGTCGCTGGCCACCCCCACCGCGCTGACCGCAGCCACCGGCACCCTGCACAAGCTTGGCCTGCTGGTGACCCGTGGCCATGTGCTCGAAGGCCTGAACCAGATCGACACGGTAATCTTCGACAAGACCGGTACGCTCACCGAAGGCCGCCTGGCCCTGCGCAGCATCCGCCCGCTGGGCCGGCTTGACGCCGACCAGTGCCTGGCCCTGGCTGCGGCACTGGAGAACAGCTCCGAGCACCCCATCGCCCGCGCCTTTGGCCGCGCCGCACAGGCCGCCGAAGCGGTCAACGCAGTGCCCGGCCTAGGCCTGGAAGGCGAGGTGGACGGCCAGCGCCTGCGCATCGGCCAAGCCACTTTCGTTTGCGCCCTGAGCGGCGCCGAAGTGCCCGCCGTACTCGAACCACGCGGCCAATGGCTGCTGCTGGGCGACCGCCAAGGCCCGCTGGCCTGGTTCGGCCTGGACGACCGCGTGCGTGACGACGCCGCAGACCTTGTGGCCGCCTGCAAGGCCCGCGGCTGGCAAACCCTGCTGTTGTCTGGCGACAGCTCGCCGATGGTCGCCGAGGTGGCCGCGCAACTGGGCATCGACCAGGCCGTTGGCGGCCTGCGCCCGGACGACAAGCTCAGCCGCCTGAAGCAATTGCAGGGCGAAGGGCGCAAGGTGTTGATGCTCGGTGACGGGGTCAACGACGTGCCGGTGCTGGCCGCCGCCGACATCAGCATCGCCATGGGCAGCGCCACGGACCTTGCCAAAACCAGCGCCGACGCCGTGCTGCTGTCGAACAACCTGCAGGCGCTGGTGCAGGCCTTCGCCCTGGCCCGCCGCACGCGCCGCAACATTGTCCAGAACCTGCTGTGGGCGAGCCTGTACAATGGCCTGATGCTGCCGTTCGCCGCACTGGGCTGGGTGACCCCGGTCTGGGCGGCAGTCGGCATGTCGGTCAGTTCGCTGATCGTGGTGCTCAACGCCCTGCGCCTGACCCGCCAGGGCAGCGTTGCCAGCCCTGCCACCTGCGCGTCGCCCACGCCTGGAAGGAAGACCCTATGCCCGCCCTCTACGTGATGATCCCCGCCGCCCTGCTGCTGGTTGGCGTGGCCGTGTACATCTTCTTCTGGGCGGTGGACAGCGGCCAGTACGACGACCTGGAAAGCCCAGCCCACAGCATCCTGTTCGACGACCAGGACCCACGCCACCAGGCCGCAGTAAAACCTGAAGACGAAAAGCCCGACGACAAGGACCCTGCCCCGCGTGCCTGACCTGCTCCCCCTGCTGGGCTCGGCCCTGGTGCTTGGCCTGCTCGGCGGTGGCCATTGCCTGGGGATGTGCGGCGGCCTGATGGGCGCCCTGACCCTGGCTATCCCCCCCGAGCAGCGCGGCCGCCGCTTGCGCCTGCTGATTGCCTACAACCTCGGGCGTATCTTGAGCTACGCCACTGCCGGGCTGCTGCTGGGGCTGGCTGGCGTCGCCGTGGCCAGCAGCCCGCTGGCCATCGGGCTGCGGGTGGTGGCGGCGCTGCTGCTGATTGCCATGGGGCTGTACCTGGCCGGCTGGTGGAGCGGCCTGACCCGCATCGAGGCGCTCGGGCGCGGTTTATGGCGCCATGTACAGCCCGTGGCGACGCGGCTGCTGCCGGTGTCCAGCCTGCCCCGGGCGCTGCTGCTGGGGGCGCTGTGGGGCTGGCTGCCGTGCGGGCTGGTGTATAGCACCCTGTTGTGGGCAGCCAGCCAGGGCGATGCGCTGCACAGCGCGGCGCTGATGCTGGCGTTCGGCGTAGGCACCTGGCCGGTGCTGCTGGCCACCGGGCTTGCGGCGCAGCAGGTTGGCGCGCTGCTGCGCAACCGCGGGGTGCGCATGGCCGGCGGAGTGATGGTGATGTTGTTCGGGGTGTGGACATTACCCGGGCCGCATCAGCATTGGTTGATGGGGCATTGAACGAATCGCGGGGCAAGCCAGCTCCCACGGGTACAAACGCGCAATCCTGTGGAAGCGGGCTTGCCCCGCGATCGGCAGGCCAGCTTGATGCAAATCAACATGCCCTCCCCGGCTCCGCCCTAGACTCCGGACACTGCAGCTTTATCCGGGGACTACCCACATGCTCGACGACCTACGCTGGGACGCCGACCTGATCCGTCGCTACGATCTGGCCGGGCCCCGTTACACCTCCTACCCGACCGCGGTGCAACTGCATGGCGAAGTGGGCTCGTTCGACCTGCTCCACGCCCTGCGTGAAAGCCGCCGGGCCACGCGCCCGCTGTCGCTGTACGTGCACGTGCCGTTCTGCGCCAACATCTGCTACTACTGCGCCTGCAACAAGGTCATCACCAAGGACCGTGGCCGCGCCACGCCTTACCTGCAGCGCCTGGAGCAGGAAATCCAGCTGCTCGCCTGCCACCTCGACCCCAAGCAGCGCGTCGAGCAGTTGCACTTTGGCGGCGGCACGCCGACCTTTTTAAGCCATGTGGAGCTGCGCCAGTTGATGGCCAGCCTGCGCCAGCACTTCAACCTGCTGGACGACGACTCCGGCGACTACGGCATCGAGCTCGACCCGCGCGAAGCCGACTGGTCGACCATGGGCCTGCTGCGCGAACTGGGGTTCAACCGCGTCAGCCTGGGCGTGCAGGACCTCGACCCGGCCGTGCAACGCGCGGTCAACCGCCTGCAAAGCCTGGAACAGACCCGCGCCCTGACCGAAGCCGCGCGCACCTTGCAGTTCCGCTCGGTGAACCTCGACCTGATCTACGGCCTGCCCCGGCAGACTCCGGAAGGCTTCGCCCGCACCGTCGAAGAAGTCATCCGCCTGCAACCGGACCGCCTTTCGGTGTTCAACTACGCGCATTTGCCCGAGCGCTTCATGCCACAGCGGCGTATCGACGAAAGCGAGCTGCCCAGCCCTGCGGCCAAGCTCGAGATGCTGCAGGCCACCATCGAGCAACTGACCGGCGCCGGCTACCGCTATATCGGCATGGACCACTTCGCCCTGCCCGACGACGAGTTGGCCATCGCCCAGGAAGAAGGCACCCTGCAGCGCAACTTCCAGGGCTATACCACCCACGGCCACTGCGACCTGATCGGCCTGGGGGTGTCGGCCATCAGCCAGATCGGCGACCTGTACTGCCAGAACAGCAGCGACCTCAACACCTACCAGGACGCGCTGTCCAGCGCCCAGCTGGCGACCCAGCGCGGCCTGTTGTGCAACCAGGACGACCGCCTGCGCCGGGCGGTGATCCAGCAACTGATCTGCCACTTCGAGCTGGATTTCGAGGCCATCGAGCGGCAGTTCCTGATCGATTTTCGCGGCTACTTCAACGAACAGTGGCCCGAGCTTCAGGCCATGCAGCGCGACGGCCTGATCAGCCTCGACGCCAAGGGCATCCGCGTGCTGCCGGCCGGCAGGCTGCTGGTGCGCTCGGTGTGCATGGTGTTCGACGCTTATCTTGCCCAGCACAACCGCCAGCGTTTTTCCCGGGTGATATAGCGGTAATTGAGGCGTTTCACCGCATGGACAGCGCGCCTTGCCAGGCACACTATGGACAGTGGAAGGCCCCGGCACACCCTTGCCAGGGCCGCCACCAGCACGCACCAAAAATGCGCACGCTGGCCTACTACCCTAGCCGTGGGTTACCCTTACGGCTTATGTGTGCTTTACCACAAGGATTAAAGCTATGCCCGAGCCAGTCAAACTGCGCCCCCACAACCAGGCCCATTGCAAGGATTGCAGCCTGGCCCCCCTGTGCCTGCCTTTGTCCCTCAACCTCGAGGACATGGACGCACTGGATGAAATCGTCAAACGCGGGCGCCCACTCAAAAAAGGCGAGTTCCTGTTCCGCCAAGGTGACAATTTCGGCTCGGTCTACGCAGTACGCTCCGGCGCCCTGAAAACCTTCAGCCTGAGCGACGCCGGCGAAGAACAGATCACCGGCTTCCACCTGCCCAGCGAGCTGGTCGGCCTGTCGGGCATGGACACCGAGGCCTATCCGGTGTCGGCTCAAGCGCAGGAAACCACCTCGGTGTGCGAGATCCCGTTCGAGCGCCTCGACGAGCTGTCGGTGCAATTGCCACAGCTGCGCCGCCAACTGATGCGGGTGATGAGCCGCGAGATCCGCGACGACCAGCAAATGATGCTGCTGCTGTCGAAAAAGACCGCCGACGAGCGCATCGCCACCTTCCTGGTCAACCTGTCGGCACGCTTCCGCGCCCGCGGTTATTCGGCCAACCAGTTCCGCCTGAGCATGTCGCGCAACGAGATCGGTAACTACCTGGGCCTGGCGGTGGAAACCGTGTCCCGCGTGTTCACCCGCTTCCAGCAGAACGGCCTGCTCAAGGCCGAGGGTAAAGAGGTGCACATCCTCGACCCGATCCAGCTGTGCGCGCTGGCCGGCGGCGCAATGGAATCCTGACCCGGGCGTTAACAGGGTATACTGGCGCCTTGGTTTTTCAGGATACCCGCCCCATGCACAGCGACACCTTCGACCTCAAAGCCCTGATTCGCCCGGTAGTGGACTTCCCCAAGCCGGGCGTCATCTTCCGCGACATCACCCCGCTGTTCCAGTCGCCGCGCGGGCTGCGCTATGTTGCCGACCAGTTCATCGAGCGCTATGTCGAGGCCGAGTTCAGCCACATCGGTGCCATGGACGCGCGGGGCTTTTTGATCGGATCGATCATCGCCCACCAGTTGAACAAGCCACTGATCCTGTTCCGCAAGCAGGGCAAGCTGCCGGCCGATGTGTTGAGCGAGGGTTACCAGACCGAGTACGGCGAAGCCTTCCTCGAAGTGCACGCCGACAGCCTGTGCGAAGGCGATTCGGTGTTGATTTTCGATGATTTGATCGCCACCGGCGGCACCCTGCTGGCGGCGGCCAACCTGGTGCGCCGCACCGGCGCGCAGGTGTTCGAGGCGGCGGCGATCATCGACCTGCCCGAGCTTGAAGGTTCGCGCCGGTTGCAGGCGGCAGGTGTGCCGACCTTCTGCCTGACCGAGTTTTCGTTGAGCGAGTACTAAGTCCGGCCAGAAAACCATCGCGGCACAAGGCCGCTCCTACAGAGGGTCGTGTAGCCCTGTAGGAGCGGCCTTGTGCCGCGAAGGGCCGCAAAGCGGCCCCCTTCATATCAAAGCGAAATCGGCTTGCGCCCGGCAAACGCGTGGGCCAGCGTACCGCCATCCACCAGCTCCAGCTCCCCGCCCAACGGCACGCCATGGGCAATGCGCGTGGCTGCCAGCCCCTTCTCGGCCAGCAGCTGGGCGATGTAATGGGCCGTCGCCTCCCCTTCCACCGTCGGGTTGGTGGCCAGGATCACTTCATTGAAAGTGCCCTGCTCGTCGATACGCGCCATCAGCTGCGGAATGCCGATGGCATCCGGCCCCAGCCCGTCGAGCGGCGACAAATGCCCCTTGAGCACGAAGTAGCGCCCGCGGTAGCCGGTCTGCTCCACCGCATACACATCCATCGGCCCCTCCACCACGCACAGCTGGGTATCGTCGCGGCGCGTGTCGGCGCATTGCGGGCACAGCTCCTGCTCGGTGAGGGTGCGGCACTGACGGCAGTGGCCAACCCCTTCCATGGCCTGGCTCAGGGCCTGGGCCAGGCGCGTGCCGCCGCTGCGGTCGCGCTCCAGCAGTTGCAGGGCCATGCGCTGGGCGGTTTTCTGGCCGACACCGGGCAAGATGCGCAGGGCGTCGATCAGTTGGCGGATGAGGGGGCTGAAGCTCATGGGAAAGGCCTGATAAATCGGTAAGAGGCGGTTTATACCGACGTGGGGCAGTAGCGTCAAATTTGCCATGACACCGATAGCATTACCGACGCTGTACTTGGACTGCCCCCAAGAAGTTGGACAAAAAATCCAACCCTTGGGGGACCTATGAGCAAATACACAGAGCAGTTCAAGCTCACAGCCATCTCAGCGTACCTGGATGGCAATAATGGCTTCCGCAAGGTGGCCCAGCTTTTCGGTGTCGACTACAGCTTGCTACGCCGGTGGGTTTCAAGCCATCAGAGCAAGTTCAGCCTTTCTCCGCGCTCTAACGGGCAGCGCTATGACGACGACTTCAAGCGGCAGGTGCTGAGCTTTATGCACGAGCATCGTCTTTCCATGCGTCAAACCGCAGCGCATTTTGGCCTCGCCCAATCGTCGCAGATAGGCAATTGGCAGCGGCAGTACTACAGTGGTGGCCTTGTAGCTCCTGTAGACCGCCAGAAAAAGCCGATCAAAGTGCCGAAGAAGATCAAACCAGCAAAACCCACAGATACCGACGACTCGCAAAAGCCCCGAGACCAGCTGTTGGCGGAGCTCGAATACCTGCGGATGGAGAATGCTGTCTTAAAGGAGCTCAAGGCTTTGCGGGAGGAAAAGGAACGAATACCAGGCAAAAAGTCCTGATCGCTTCCAAGCTCAAGCCTAGGTTCCCTTTGCCTGATCTGCTGCGGCTGATCGGGCTGGCTCGCAGCACCTTTTACTATCAGGTGCAGAGCCAGCAGAAGCCGGACAAGCATGCCGAGCTAAAAGAGAAGATTCAGCAGGTCTATCACAAAGAGAAAGGGCGCTACGGCTATCGACGCGTTGCACTCGTGATCAGGAAAGGTGGGGTGCTGGTCAACAAGAAGGTCATCGAGAAGCTGATGGTTACCCTGGGTCTGAAATCACTGGTGCGGCCCAAAAAATATAAGTCGTACCGAGGTACTGTTGGCAAGATAGCGACGAATCTGCTGGAGCGAAATTTCGTCGCCCAGCGTCCTAACCAGAAATGGGTGAGTGACGTAACCGAGTTCAAGGTGGCTCAACAGAAGCTCTACCTTTCGCCAGTGATGGATTTGTACAACGGGGAAATCATCGCCTACGAGACGGCTACTCGCCCTCAGTACAGCCTGGTTGGAAACATGCTCGACAAGGCGCTCAAGACCTTGGGAGAGAAGCCCAGGCTAGTGCTCCACACCGACCAGGGGTGGCAGTACCAGCAGGCTCAGTATCGCCACACGCTCCGCAGTCGCGGCGTGAAACAGAGCATGTCTCGCAAAGGCAATTGCCTGGACAATGCAGCTATGGAAAGCTTCTTCGGCACGCTCAAGTCAGAGTTTTTCTACCTCAAGCGTTTCGAGAGTATTGATGAATTGAAAGCGGGCTTGGATGAGTACATTCACTACTACAACCATGACCGCATCAAGCTAAGGCTTAATGGCCTGAGCCCTGTCGATTACAGGACCCAGGCGGCAGCTTAAAACTGTCCAACTTTTGGGGGGCAGTCCATACTTGTGGGAGCAACTGTCTTGCTCGATTTCTAAATGCTGGCGTCCACCCTGTGGGAGCGGCTTTAGCCGCGAACACCGGCAACGCCGGTGCCATCCACCGCGTCGTCTGTTTCGCGGCTAAAGCCCCACAGGTACAGCGCCAGATTCAGGATCTGTGCAATCCTGTGGGAAGCGGCCTTGTGTCGCGATTGGGCCGCACAGCGGCCCCAGAATATCGGCATCCTGCAAAATCGCCGGGGCTGCTGCGCAGCCCTATCGCGACACAAGGCCGCTTCCCACAAGAATCGAGTCGGCTTTTAAAAATTGAGCAAGACACTTGCTCCCACAGGGAATGGAGCACGCGTTCAAAATGAGTTGTACGCCTGTATACGCACAAAAAAACCGCCGGTGGTTACCCATCGGCGGCTTTTTGAACAGACCGGATGCCTTAGAACGGCATCTTGAAGCCTGGCGGCAGTTGCATGCCGGCGGTCATGCCGCCCATTTTCTCCTGGCTGCTCTGCTCGATCTTGCGCACGGCGTCGTTCAGCGCGGCGGCGATCAGGTCTTCCAGCACTTCCTTGTCGTCTTCTTCAGTCGACATCAGGCTCTGGTCGATGCTCACGCGCTTGACGTCGTGGCGGCCGGTCATCACCACGCTCACCAGGCCACCACCGGACTGGCCGGTGACTTCGGCGTTGGCCAGCTCTTCCTGCATCTTCTGCATCTTTTCCTGCATTTGCTGGGCCTGCTTCATCAGGCCGGCCATGCCACCTTTCATCATGGGGAAGTACCTCGATCTGGGTCATGTAATACAGCCGGGCACAAGGCCGGCTGCATGGTTATCCGTTATTGGCCCTGGCTGGCCAGGGCGTCTACAGGCTCAATAGTATCCTGCCTCACCGTCGCGCCGAACTGCTTGATCATCTGCTGGATGAGCGGGTCTTGCTCGATCGACAGCACGGCGTCGTTCTGGCGCTCGGCGCGCTTGCGAGCGGCGGCCTGGGCCGGGGTTTCCTGCTCGGGGCGGATCAGCTCGATCTTCAGGCGGATCTCGCGGCCCAACTGCTGGTTGAGCGCATCGTTGAGCCGGCGCTGCTGCGTCGAGTTGAACAGCGCGCCCTGGCCCGGGTCCAGATGCAGCAGCCAGTCGTCACCGTCGGCGGCGATCAGCGTACAGTTCGCGGCGATGTTGCCTGTCATACCCGAGACAGGCAACTGCGGGAATAATTCCAGCCATTGCAGGGCCAGGCCTGTAGCCGGCTTGGACGCCGGCAGCGGCTCGGGGGCCTTGGCGGGCGCTTCTTCCTGCACGTGCTCGGCCAGCTCGTCGAGGTAGCTGAAGCCGGCCGGGTCGACGTCGGGGGCGTAGTAGTCTTCGTCTGCCGGCGGTTCGTCGTCGCGGTCCATGCCTGCCGGGTTATAAGCAGACGGATCGAACGGCGGCTCGTCGTAGTCGGGCTGGCTGAAAGCTGGCGCGGGCGCAGGCTCGGGCTCGGCGACTGGCGGCGGCGCGACCGGCTCGGGTTCCAGCTGGGCAGTGGCAACAGGCTCTTCCCAAGGCAGGTCGATCACCTCTTCCACGGGAGCAGGCTCGGGCTCTGGTTCCGGCTGGGGCTCGGGCACTGCTGATTGCGGTTCAGGCTCAACAACAGGGGCTGGCTCAGGCTCAGGCTCAGGCTCAACAAGCGGCTGCAGCGGCTCGCTGGCGACCGGGGCTGGAGCCGGCACAGGCGCTGCAACGGGCGCCGCCGGGGCAACGGTAGCCACCGCGGCCACCGGTGTTGCCGGATCAGCTGTGGCCGGGCTGATCCCCACTGGCTTTAGCACCGGCCGTGGTGCGTCGTCGCTGTCGGCCGGGCGGAACGCCAGCATGCGCAGCAGCACCATCTCGAAACCGCCACGCGGGTCTGGCGCCAGGGGCAGGTCGCGCCGGCCGATCAGGCCCATCTGGTAGTAGAACTGCACGTCTTCTGCCGGCAACGCCTGGGCCAGCGCCAGCACGCGCTCGCGGTCGCCCTGGCCGTTGTCGACCGCCTCAGGCAGCGCCTGGGCAATGGCCACGCGGTGCAGCACGTTGAGCATCTCAGACAGTACGCCGTTCCAGTCCGGGCCCTGCTCGGCCAGGTCACGTACCGCCTGCAGCAGCGCCCGGGCATCGCCTTCAAGCAGTGCCTGCAGCACGCCGTACACCTGGCCGTGGTCGAGGGTGCCGAGCATCGCCCGCACATCGGCGGCCAACACCTTGCCTTCACCAAAGGCGATGGCCTGATCGGTAAGGCTCATGGCGTCGCGCATCGAGCCGTCGGCTGCGCGGCCCAGCAGCCACAGGGCATCGTCCTCGAACGGCACGTTCTCGGCGCCGAGCACGTGGCTCAGGTGCTCGACTACCCGCTCCGGGCTCATGTTCTTCAGCGAGAACTGCAGGCAGCGTGACAGGATGGTGGCCGGCAGTTTTTGCGGGTCGGTGGTGGCGAGGATGAACTTGACGTAGGGCGGCGGCTCTTCGAGGGTCTTCAACAAGGCGTTGAAGGAGTGCGTCGAGAGCATGTGCACTTCGTCGATCAGGTAGACCTTGAAGCGCCCGCGGCTCGGGGCGTACTGCACGTTATCGAGCAGCTCGCGGGTGTCTTCGACCTTGGTGCGGCTGGCGGCGTCGATCTCGATCAGGTCGACGAAGCGGCCCTCGTCGATCTCCCGGCACACCGAGCAGGTGCCGCACGGGGTGGAGGTGATGCCGGTTTCGCAGTTCAGGCACTTGGCGATGATACGGGCGATGGTAGTCTTGCCCACGCCACGGGTACCGGTGAACAGGTAGGCGTGGTGCAGGCGCTGGTTGTCCAGGGCGTTGATCAAAGCCTTGAGCACATGGGTCTGGCCGACCATTTCGCGGAACGAGCGCGGGCGCCATTTACGTGCAAGAACCTGATAACTCATCAAAAAACCATCGTGACCGGAGCGGGCGGAAAGAGCGCTAATGCTAGCGGAGCGAGGGGGAAATTGCACCCTGCGGTTCTGGTCTAAGCTCACTGGCAGGCATGGCGCAGGGCTGATCAGGGAGGATGGGGCGTGCGGCGAGTCCTGGCGATGCTGTTGTTATGGGCCACCCACAGCCTGGCCGGGGCGGCAGAGCTGCGTTTTTCCATTGCCGAAAGCTGGAGCATGCCGCTGGTACGCATCGAGCACGAGCAGCCGGTTGAAGGCATCATCTACGACATTATCCAGGCCATCGCCCAGGAAACCGGCATCACCCCGCGCTACCACGTGATGGCCCGGCTGCGTGTGGAGGAGGCCATGCAAAGCGGCGACATCGATGTGCGCTGCTACGTCGCCACACAGTGGCTGACCGACCGCCCTGGCGAATATATCTGGAGCATTCCGCTGATCGAGCAGCGCGACCTGCTGGTCGGCCGCCCCGGCGACACTACCCCTACCTCACCTGAAGCACTGCCAGCCCAGGCCATCGGTACGGTGCTGGGCTACACCTACCCGACGCTTGAGCCGCTGTTCGCCAGCGGCCGGCTGCAGCGTGAAGACAGCCGCAGCCAGTTGCTGGTACTGCGCAAGCTGCAGGCCCAGCGTTACCGGCATGCGGTGAGCAACCAGCTGTCGCTGCAGTGGTACAACCGCCAGTTGCCGCCGGAGCAGCGTTTGCAGGTGCTGGCCGTGCTGCAGGAGCAGGCACTGGGCTGCATGGTGCGCAGTGACCCGGCACTGCCGACCCAGGCGGTGCTGCGGGCGTTGGTGCGGATCAAGCAGTCGGGGGAGATCGAGCGGATTATTCGGCGGTATACCGATGGGCCTGCTGCGCCATCGAGGTAGGGGGTGGTTTGTTGGCGATGGGGGTTGCGGTCGGGATTTCGAGGGGATTGCATCAGGGCTGACAGGTGTTCGCCGGAAGTTCGTGTCAGGGCCGCCAGGTGTTCGCCACAGCCCTTGCAGCGCCTATGAGATCGAGCGCCGCCCGCGCGGCGCATCGCGGGCAAGCCCGCTCCCACATTTGTTTCGGGCCAGTCTGTTCTGTGCCATCACCTGGTCCGCCTTGTTGGTACTACGCGGTTTCAGCGTGGGCGTGGCTGCCGCCCCATATGACTCAAGGCATGCACCAAGGCAGGCGCCGGTACTTGCACAGAAATAACTGGCCCGAAACAAACTGTGGGAGCGGGCTTGCCCGCGATGCGCCGCGCGGGCGGCGCTCGATCTCATAGGCGCTGCAAGGGCTGTGGCGAACACCTGGAGGCCCTGACACGAACTTTCGGCGAACACCTGGCAGCCCTGACACAAACACCTTGAAAGCGCTGACTCGCCCAACCACCGCATTGTTTGCGCCTGGACCGGCCTCATCGCTGGCAAGCCAGCTCCTACAGAGGCATCGGCCGAGCTCAAGGAAGCGCCCTACGCATTCGCCAGATATTTCCCACACCACCACGAACACCATGGAAATATCCTACGAAACCTGTCGATGTGCGTCTGATTGTCCGGGGAATCACTGCCCACTAGGCTCTGCCGGTCGCTGAGGGTTCAGCGATCGGGTGTGGAAACCCGCATAAGTATTCAGGTACGTGTCGTCATGGCGGCTGTGCGCGGGAGGCTCTATGCCTCCCGGGTATTCCTGAATGCGCCCGGGTTTCCACCCCGTGTACAGCTGCCACCCTTTCGTGTGGAAACGAGCGGTGCAGCATTCATGCATTCAGGTGACCACATGAAAAAAATCGTCCCCGACCCACCCCATCAATTCATCCTCCCCCCTGAAAAGTCCCTCGCCCGCGCAATCCAGGATGGCGTGGTACCGATGGAATACGTGCTGATGAATGTCTCCCACTACCTGATGTTCGCCTTCAGCGACAGCCACCGCGCGCTGGACCGCATCAAGGACGAGGAAACCCGACAGTTGCTGCAGCTCGGCCTGCGCGCCATGCAGATTGCCTGGGGCCAGGCGGATGCGCTGGCTAGCGCTGTGGAGAACCGTACAGAGCATTGAGACTGTGCCGGCGATGAAGCCCAGCAGGTGCCTTGAAGTGATCGCATCAAGGCTGACCGGTGTTCGCCGAAAGCCTTCTGGCGCCTAAGAGATCGAGCGCCGCCCGCGCGGCGCATCGCCGGCAAGCCGGCTCCTACATTTGTTTCGGGCCAGTCTCTTGCGCCTGGGCCGCCCTCATCGCCGGCAAGCCAGCTCCCACGCTGGTGCAGTACCCCCGGCGCAATGCCCATCAGTACCCGTGCAACTCCCGGAACGGCTGCCCTTTGTGGTAGTCGATCCACTCCTGCACGTCATACGGCAGGTACAGCTGCCGGCGCGCCCGGGACAGGGCGATATACACCGCGCAAATACGTGCATCGAAGGCATAGGCATCGCGAAACGGCTGGGTGCTCATCAGCTCCGGGGTCAGCAGCACCTGGTCGAACTCAAGGCCCCCGGCCTCCTGCGCCATCATCAGCGTGAGGCTGGCGCGGGTATCGCTGACCCGCGCATCCAGGCAGGTCAGGTCGGCGAACTTGTAGCCGCCCTGCAGCCGCGCCTCGACCCACAGGAA
This sequence comes from Pseudomonas xanthosomatis, assembly GCF_019139835.1. Lineage (NCBI taxonomy): Bacteria > Pseudomonadati > Pseudomonadota > Gammaproteobacteria > Pseudomonadales > Pseudomonadaceae > Pseudomonas > Pseudomonas xanthosomatis. Next base: position 4,810,204 of record NZ_CP077075.1, read on the forward strand.
CGACTCGTCGAAGCGTTCGGACTCGCGCACCTGCTGCCAGTCGGGCAAGTGGGCAAAGTACGGGTGGGCATCGGCTGCATCCTGGCCGCTGGCGTAGAACGCCGCGCGGAACAACCCCACCGCGCTGGCCATGAAGCGGCGCATATCGGGCCAGTCGGGGAACGCCAGCAGGCAGTTGCCCTCGGCCAGTTCCATGGCCCAGCGCATGGTGTCCCAGCGCGAGGCGGTGAGCACCACGCAGCCTTCGGGCGGCACGAAGCCCTGGGGGTAGTGCTCGATGCCCACATCGACACTGCGCGCCGCCTCGAACTGCACCTTGGACTTGCGTGAATGCATGCCGATCAGCGGGTTGATCAGGCGCTCGACCTTGGGCCCGGAACGCACGGCAAAAGCCATGTCCTTGTGCCGCACCTGGCGTTCGCGCCGCACCACCTCGCCAGTGGCCTTCTGGTATTCGTCGCCCAGGGTGATCAGCACCTGGCGGCCGCGCTCGATGATCTGCAGCAGCGAGGCCGGGGCGTCCTGGCTCTCGTCGATGATCACGTGGCTGAAGCGCCCGGGCACGCTGCAACCGGCAAGGCTGGCACGCTTGATCAGCAGCAGCGCCTCAAAACCGGTCTGCGCACCCCACGCCGGGTTGGCCTCCAGGTAGCGCCACAGGCGGCTGGCGTATTCGAGCAGCGCCTGGGCATCCGCCGCGCTCAGGGCCTGGCGGAAGAACGGCAGGTGGCGGTTGGCCAGGCTGTAGTCGCGGCTCTGGCAGTAGCTTTGCAGCACCTCCAGGCAGATCTCCAGGGCGTGTTCGGCGTCGTACTGGCGCAAGCCCAGAATGCCCAGCTCCTCGGCCAGCTTGCGCTTGCCCGGCACCGGCGTGCGGCTGTTGGCCGGGCGGGCATCCTTGAGCAGCACGCGGGCGAACTGGCCAAAGGTGGTGCCAACCTTGGCCTGGGCATCCAGGCCCATGCGCTGGCGCAGCGCGCCGAGCTTGGCCGGGGTGCGCGCCAGTGCGAGCACCCGGCCGCCGGGCAGGCAGTCCATCAGCGCGCCGAGCAGGTAGCTCTTGCCGATACCGGCATACCCCTGCACGTGGATATCTTCGTCGAGGTTGGCGCGGATCACCTTGAGCAGCTTGTCCTGCTCGACGGTGAGCCAGCGCTCCTTGTCAAAACCTGTGACCACCTGCTGGCTGAACGGGTTGTCACCCTGCTGACGGCGAATGCGAAACTCGAAGTCCCACTTTCCATCGGCCAGCAGGTACTCGCGGGCGGCCACTTCTTCGGCATCCAGCAGGCGCAACTTGGAGCCTTTGATCACCTCAAGGCCGAAGTACAGCTTGCGTGCATCGAACAGCCGGCGCGCTTCCGACAGCAGCCCCACCCCAGGCGAATGAACACCCTCGACAGCCCAGGCCAACAGTTTGCCTAGCACCTTTTCTGCGCCGCGCGCATCCAGCTGGCCCTGGCTCTGGGCCAGGTTCTGGATCACCAGCAGCGCCGCCAGCTCCGGCTCGCTCAGCGCGTCCAGCTCAGGCGCGCCTTCGGCCTCGAGCAGGCCCTGGCACACCTCGAGGGTGATCGGCAAAAAGACCGGACGGGAAAAGTCGAAGTGTTCAGGCTGCATGTGGGCTCAGGGTACAAGGGTTCATTCAGGGTTGGCCGGTGGCTCGCCCACCGCCAGTTCGAAGCGGTAGGCGCCCAGCGAGCCGGCCATGTCGCCGGCGTGGCGGGCGTCGGTTTCAGGCTCGTCGAGCGCGCCATCCAGTTCGTGCAGGGCCAGTTCCAGCAGCTTGCGCAGGTCGCGGCGGTTGGCCGCAGACACGCTCAGTTGCAGCTCAAACGCGGCAGCCACAGGGGCCGGTGCTGGCGGCACGGCTTCGGCGAGAATCTGCTCGTGCTCGTCTTCCATCTGGTCGAGCACCCGCGACAGCTCCAGCACCCGCTCGGGCTGGCTGGCCATCTGGTCCTTGATTTCCAGGCGGCGCGCCTGCCACTCACGGATTTTTTGACGGGTAAGCTCGTCGACGTGTTCCACGGTCGCTGTCTCCTGGCCGAACGGACGGGTGCGCATGATAAGGCGCCACGCGGGATCGTGCTGGAATTAAAACCCTGGGAGGACGAGAGGGAAAGAGGCAGGGGCGTAAGAAAAGTCGACGGGGCCGTGGTTCGGCCCCGAAACCACGCAGGCTCAGCCTTGTGGCGGTACCAGCTTGGTGAACTGATCGGCGCGGATCCAGCCCTTGAACGAGCGGTCATCGCCGTTGACGTACTCCACCCGGGCCCAGCCATCCTTGTACTCGAGCACGCCGACCACATCGTTCTTGATGATGTAGGGGCGTTTGCCGGCTTTGCTGCCCGGGTTCTTGAGCAGGTAAGCCTTGTCGGCAGCAATGCTGACCAGGCCGATCCAGGGCCGGGTGTCGATGCGCTGCAGTGGCAGGCCTTTGGCGATCATCGGCCCCAGCACACTCGAACAGCCGGGGTGTTCATCGCCGCGCGCCACGGTCAGCACCACGCCTTTATCGGACGCCGCAATGCTGCCGGGCAGCGCCTCTGTGCGCCAGGTGGTGATCGGCGCGGGCGACGGGCCATCGATCGCCCCCTGGAGGTAGAAGGTGCAACGCCGGCTCACGCCTTCGCCCAGCTCTTCGAGGTAGTAGCCCTGGACCTGGTGGTCCGGGGTCACTGCCAGCATCATCGCATCGTAGCGGCCAGGCTTGATGGCACTGCCGGCGGCAAACAACGGCGTCGCCACCAGTGCACCCAGTGCCAGCAGGCCTGCACAAAGAATCCGGTTCATATCAGCGCTTCCCTTCCAGTTTTTCGTAGGCTTGCTTGATCAGCACGTCATAGTTGCCGTAGTCATCGCCATTGTAACTTTGCGCCATGCCGGCGTAGTTCTTGGCCTTGGCCGCGGGGATAAACGCAGGGGTTTTCTTGCAGTAGTTCAGAAACGCCTCGAGTTGCTTGCTGGCGTTGATTTTCATTGCTGCCACAAATTCGAACACGTTCTTGTGACCGCACTTTCCATAGTTGATGCCGAGGGTCTGGAACATGCCATAGGAGGCCGATTGCAACGCCGCGTCCTGGTCCAGGGCAAAGGCGGTGGCCAAGGTTTCCCAGGCTTTGTCCTGGTCCTTGTTGTTGTGCTGCCACTGCGGGCCGGCTTTTTTCTTGTAGCGGTACGACAGCAGCGGGTGGGTCTGGTCGTATTTGCCGTTGGTCAGACGCTGGAACCAGTGCCCTTCGAAGGCAATGATCGGCAGGCCGTTTGGCGCAAAGCCAGAGCGGCCACCGGACTCCACCTGGGCAAAGGCCTTGATCAAGTTCGCCGGGATGCCATCGCCCAACTGGGTGGCGGCGTACTGGTAATCGGCGTCACTCAGGGTGGTGCCGCCATCGCAGGTGGATTTGAGCGCCTGCTCGCGGTTGCGCCGCTCGGCCTCGATGATCGCCCGGGCGCGCGCCAGGTAGTTGTTTACCGTAGCCTGGATCATGTCCGGGCCCTTGTTGCTGAAAGCATTGAAGAAGGTCGGCAGGCGCAGCGTGGGGTGCTGCTTGACCGGTACGCGCAGGGCCTCTTCGATCAGGCTGTTGAAGGTGCGCCCGCCTGGGTCGACCACCCCGTCAGGGTGCGCGTACTTCAAATGGCGGAACTGGTACTGGGTGATGCACTGCACCAGTTGATTGTCACACCGGCCGTTTTCCTGCAATGGCAGGCCCAGCCTTGGAATGATCAGATTGAACAGGTACTGGATGCACTGAACATCGGCAGGCACATTGCGGGCCTTGCCCGGCGAGCCTACCGAAGCCGAGATAAGCTTGGGCAACCCTTTCAGGTTTTTCATTGCGTACATCCTTGTTAGTTGATGCGGCGATATCAATTTGATATCAGTCCATTGCCGTAGTCATATATTGAAACATATGGCGTGCGAAAACTAACAAGGTGGTTTTGAGTTGTCCAGAGATGGACTTTGAAGTTGTGAAGCAGATACGCGAAGACACGCAAGAAGCGTGGGCGGCGACTGGGAGGCAGGTATCAGCAGAGGTGGACCGTGGGCCCAAAATGGAGGCGGCCCCACCAGCCACACCCCGGCACTCGATGTTCCCGCTATGGCTGCTCCCTTCCGGGCCATGCCTAGGTCGCATGCAAGCATGCTGGTAATCAATGCGGGGCTTACGGGGCAAGGGTTTGAGGCTGATGAGGTGCCAACATGTCTATCCGTCCAGGCACTCAGCGTGGGCGCTCAAAGCTTGGGGTGCGGCCAGAATTGTTCCACTCAATTGGTCCACTTTATTGGTCCACTCTGGTGTTTCCATGGCCTACATCGTCCGTCGTCAGTCCGTTTACTACCTCAACCTTCGACTACCAAAGCATCTGTTTCCGACCCGCCAAACCCTACGTATCTGTCTCGGCCTCAGAGAACGTCAAGCCGCCACGTTTCTCGCTAGCACACTGGCCCGGCAAGTACATCACCACCTCAGTGAGCACCCTCTAGAAGACCTCCAGACGCTACGTGCCCTTTGCACGCAGTGGCGAGAAGCTACCCTTCAACCAATCATCCAGAGTGCATCACGGAGGGTTACAAGCGTTACCGTCGCACCACGGAGCGATGGCCCTACCCTCGCCTCTCTGTCGAAGCTCTACATTGAGGAAGGCAAACGGGGCAGCACATGGCGGCAGGGCAGCGTCGAAGAAGTGGAGCGTGCATTGTCCGATCTGTTCGAGCTGATGGGCGATATGCCCGCTGAATCCTTCGACGCTCAGCAAGCCCGACTGCTGAAGGAACGACTCAGCCGGTGCCCCCAGTACTTCGGCTTACGGCCCGAATTCAAAGGAAAGAGCCTGAAGCAGGTAGTAGAGTCGAGCAGCACGTACAAGACCATCACCGCAGTGACCGTAAACAACCGACTAAGGAAGCTCACCGCCTTTATGAACTGGTGCAAGGCAAACGGGTACGTCGCTGACAACCCCTTAGCGGGAATGAAGGTCATGACAGGATCAGCCAAAGAAGCCCGACTTTCTTTTGACCGCCACGACCTTGCAACCCTGCTCGACCATGAGACCTTACGGAACGAAGCCCGCAAACATCCTTGGCGGTACTGGTTGCCGCTCCTTGGGCGCACTACTGGGGCACGACTGGAAGAACTGTGCCAGTTACGTGTCGATAACCTCATAGAACAACATGGCATCCACTGCATCCGCATTGATGACAATCATGAAGACCAAAATCTCAAGAACGCTAGCAGCCGTCGTATCCTGCCCATCCACCCCGTACTGCTCGACCTTGGCTTCCTACAGCACGTCGAGTCGGTGAAATCTACTGGAGCAGTTCGGTTATTCCCCGAATTGGAAGCTGTCCGAGGCAAGCTAGGTCATGCTCCATCTAAATGGTTTGGCAGGTACAAGACAAAGCTGGGTATCACTGACACCCGGAAGACCTTCCACAGCTTCCGTCACACGCTCATTGATGACCTAAGGGATGCAGGCGTTCAGGACTCGTTAATCAAGCGCATGGTGGGGCACGAGGACAGCTCTGTCACATTTGGTATCTACGGAAGCAGGACACCAATAAGGGCGATGCAGGAGGCGCTAGCCCACATCAAGTAGCATTCAAGGCAGTCTAGTATTTTATTAGTTACGCCATTGAAGCATATAAAAGGTACGCCCGTGCTCCATTCTCAAGCTGGAATGGGGCACGCCTTCCGCACTATCACATCCGACACATACGTTAAGGGCGTGCCTGTTGAGGTTACTGCTGATATGCTGAGGAAGTTGTTCTGAAGAATAACGTGAAAGTATTAGTGACGAACAAAGCAGCCTGAAAGTACTTTCAAGAACATATGTAACGCTATTGACTTTTTTGTGTATTTCCATTACAATATGAATGTAATCAGCAATAGTATTTTAGTGCCTCCTAGTCTTCGCGGCCATTCGGCTCGCAGGTCAGTTTTACCTAGTAAACCAAACTCATCAAAGTTAATTCCATTGAATTTTATTCCTGACGGCTACTTGTTGCCACTCCTTCAATAAGTTGTCGCCTCGCTACTGACAAGTACCCCGCAGGTCAGTAGCACTTTTTCCTTCTCCATTTCTCCCGAGGGCCGTTACAGGTCTTCGGGGGATTTACTTTATCCACAATAATATCTGTTAAAAGTTAAACAACTCATTGCCCTATGGAGGTATTTATGAAAGACATTCGCTTGTGCAAGACCTGCAATAAGTCAATTAATAATATGCGTAGTCACGCAATCACGTGCAGCAGTAGTTGCCGTGGAAAACTCTTCAGGGCAAATCGAGCCAATTACACTTTGATTCATTTCAAAGTACCCAACGATATCCATACAGACTTGTCGATCGCAGCATTCCAAGCTGGAAAAGGCATTAGCCAATATCTTAATGAGATGGTGATTAAACATGGATAATAAATTCATTTGCAGTCAGATAAAGTATCATCAAGCCCTAAGGGCTGCCGCTTTGGCAACCGGCAATCGAAGTGAGTTTCAACGCTGCTGCGAGGCCATTGAATCTTTGAATAAACAATGGGTGTTCAGGGCATGAATGACGTCTTTATCACTGGGCTGAAGCGTGCCATTGTTCGAAGAGAAAAGCTCAATGAGAAACAACTTACTATTACCAAGCCTACTCAGCCCGACACAACCGAAGAAGTTTCTGACGACCTAGATGAGGCTTACAGGATCAAGATTATCACTCAGACGATTAACTACATTAACAAACAAAAGGAAACGCTCAATGACCGCAGCTAAAGAGAAGATCACGATCAATGGAACCCCTCCAAAGTGGAGTGACGCCGAATTTCAAACCCGCGTCGAGTCATGGGTCAATGTTTATCACAACACTACAAATAGTATGGAGTTAGTCCAACACCCTCTCCCACACGGGCACTTGCAAGCCGTTATTGATAAAGCAGCAGCCGGTTATACTATTGCAATAAACTATCCAGTACATCATGAAAGCTTGCACCATGCATGCTACATGACCAAGCCACAGTCAATGCAAGCTGAGGACATTGCGGATATCAAGGTCAAGGTCAAAAACGAATATGTTGAATGGCTCGAATCAGAACACGCACGGTATCAAGATTTGCTAAGGCAGCAGCTGATCCAAACTCAACAGGAAAAGGAACTGAAAGTCCAGGAAGACAAGAAGGCCAAACAGCTTGCAGAGATTGAGAAGCAAGTTCAGGCGTGCTACAAGCCTCTTGTGATTCCAGAGTAACCGTCAACTCGACCCAGGCTCAATAACAATGAAATTAACAGAGTGCCCGCATCAGCTTTTGGTTGGTGCGGGCTTTTCTTTGCATAGGGAAAGGTGGTTTCACTTCGATAAACATTGGGGATGAGCGATCGAGTGCTCAGCACACCCAACATTCGCACAGAAACTTCGTCAGTTTTGAACGAATAGGACATTTGTTCTTTTTATTGAGAGATAATATTGAAATTGCGGCAGGAAGGCGTCAAGCGATTGATTCTGAACGTTTTAACTCGCCGGGCATGGACGGGTGGCGGGTCGAGGCTATCGTTGCTCAAATCGAAACAGGAAAGTATACAGAGACTTGATGTGTAGTAGATGAGAATTGATTTTATCTAAATAAGAATTGCTTGCATTTGCGACCGATTTCGTGTAGAATACGCACCCTAAATCCAGTACACCCCGGTGCTACGCGCCCATCTCCACACGACCGCTTTCGTAAGAACGAACTGCGCATCATAGGGAGCTTCGTCGTGTCTGCGATTTGAGAATTTGCACCGAAACCAAACCGGCACCACCCGAGAGGAAATGCCATGAACAGAACTTGAAAAGGACGAAATAATGAAAATTCAAAACGCCGCTGCTTCCAAAGCTTTTGATGCCAACCTGGCTGCAAATGATGACGCTCGCATCCAGCAAATCATGGAATTGCACCTGACAGGTATGTCTCGCCGAAACATTGCTGCTAGCACAGGTGCAACCGAGCATTTTGTCCGCAAAATTACTCAGGGTGTGCCGGTGGTGAAACAGCAACCAAGAACAACGTTCGAAAAATCAGCAGCTCAAGTTTACGAGCTTGCGACCCGAGGGCAAGGAATCAAGGACTACGAACTCCGTAGCATTCTGCACCATGAGTATGGTTGTGCATGGAACCATTCTGAAGGACTTTACAAAAGCCTGTATGACCAAGACACCATCAAGCGGGTCAAGACGAAGGTTCGGGAACAGGCTACCACCAGTGGGCAAGAGGCCAAATTCATTCCCGACTGGATTGACAATTCAGCTCCAACTGCAAGCCGCGTAACTCTTGAGCAGGCTGCAAGCGTGCTTTCTTCTCGCCTTGATGAACTGATGGATGAATTCATGTTTGAGTTCAGCAGTAATGAAAATACCGACTCTGTTAGCAAGCAGCGATTTGCGGCTCGTCGCCATGTACTCAAGCTCGTTAGTGGATTGGGTCAAGAACCTGTGTCCACTTTGCTCGAAAGAACGAAAAACATTACTGACGTGCTTGATGGCTATGTCGATAGCCCTGCACCAAAGCGAGTAGCAGGTCAGCTGGCAGTCGATAGGTTCATCCCAGAACCTAACACACATGACTACTTCCTCGATTTCGTCGAAGAGCAAGGGTGGCTGAAATCGGCGGCATGACTGCCCATTCACCCAGTCGCGCCCACCATATCTTAGAGTGGGCGAGAGTGTGTGGGTGAAGCGAATGTGCTTACTTGTTCGTTGACGAACGATAGGTTTCTTCAGGGTGTACACCCTGCAATGATTCTCTGAGGAATTGGAAAGGAGAGGATGGGTAAACCATCCCAAACTAGAGAGAAGATTACTCTTAGCTTCGCTAATAATATTGCTTTCCTGTACTGAGTACAGAAGACAGATCAAGAGAGTGGTAGGCTGTCTGCCTCCCTATTGAGAAGCATTCACTCACTCTGTTCGCTCACCTGCGATCACTGAGTGTATGAGAGATGATTTTCTGATTGTCAATCAGTGATCGCCAAGGAAACCGGTAGGTTGACGCTCTTGAGGATTCATCCTCGACAATCATTCTTCAGCGTCAACGCTGAATAGGGTAATCCTAGATCATCCGAAAGTGAAGGTGAGGAACGATCCCACAAACACCGTGTCATCATCCTCACCGTTCGACGGTGTGAACTGCCACCGCTTGCACGTGCAAGGAATTCGTCAGTAAGACGATGGGCGAATGTCCAACATTGGTTGGAATGCAATGCGGAAAGTTTGGCTTTCACCAACCTCAATCCATGTAGCCACTTCCCTTTTGAATTGAGCGTTCCCTGAGCAAGGTCCAGCCCCTTGAGGGTCGGAGCCAACACCAACGAGCCTTCTACCGGACTTCACATGGAAGCTGGCCTTCTCGTTGTTATCTAGTCGAGCGACAAGCTTCCCATCAAGATAAATGCCGAAGAAACAATGACCACCCTGGGCAGCTCCTTCACGAATCACAGTGACCGTGCCGCCCTTGCCCTGCTCCTCTCCTTGCAGTGCAAGAAGTCGGTTAGCCGGTGCTGGGATAGCCTGACCAATGGAGGGCGGTGCAGCACAGCCGCTGAGAACTGCAATCGCAGCTGCGGCAATCAATTTACGCATGACCTTCGTCCTTGTTCTGAAATTCATTGCTCGCCAGCAAGAGCATGAGCTACTTCTTTCTTGCATTCAGCATATTCTGCCTCCGCAAAGTCCTGGATAGCTCTCTTCTTGTACTCTTCGCCGCTGTAGAAAGGCTTGGCATATGCCTTGTCGATCAGGTCGTGCAGAAACTCATGGTCTTTGTGATGCTCCATTTCATCCGGTAGCGTAATACCTGCTTGCCTATCCCCCATGATCTGCTCAGCGACTTGGTACGAGGCCATACAGTTGACCTTCTGAGCCAACTCCTTGGCGGAAGGCTGAGCAGCGTTGGAGACGCCAATGACCGCATACGCAGCCAAACCAAGATAACGAATTTTGCCCTTCATTTTTTCCACTCCAAATCATCACCGTCAAATCAGGACGCGATCCCACACCTGCCATTGAGAGCTGACGCACAGCACCCCATGACTTCCATGGTGCCATACGCATCCATTTTTTCACAATATATTGTGAAGACCGGACCGCCCACACCCCCGAAAGTGCTCCTTCAGCGGCGTGGAGCGATGGCATTGGAAATCGGGATAGCTTTTGGGCGTGTACTACGGCAGAAAAGACAAGAAGCAGGTCTCACTCAAGAGCAGCTGGCGTTGGAAGCAGACGTACAACGCAATTACGTCAGCTTGATAGAGCGAGGCATCAACCAACCTACGATTGCTGTCTTGTTCAAGCTAGCCGGCGCGCTGAAGTGCAGCCCATCCGCCCTCCTCCTCTTGGTAGAGGAGGAGTTAAGGTGACACGGGGTGTGCGAATGCATTGATGCTGAATGAAATAATCTCTATGACTATCTGGTCCAGAGCTACACCGTGTTTTCCCGCCTAGCATGATGCCCCTTCCGGCTACACACAGGAAGGAGCAACTTCCATGGCAATTTTATGCATCATTTCGCTTAGAAGGGAAAACCATCGGTATCCCAAATTGAATGCGGGAAGTACTACCAGACTTGTCTGTAGCCTCGGCACCAGCATTCAGGCCAAATGACGCAATACCAACCTTCAGTCCTCCCTTACCCGACTCAGAGCTTTCAGCAGAGACAGCAACGTCAAATTCAACACGCTCCACAATCCTGCCTTGTTCAGGGACAGCCGCCTTTAACGTACGTCCGTAGCCTTGAGCAGCATTCGAGTATGTCTGCATGTGTGTGGGGTTAACTTGTGCATCAGTGCCCCCAAGCGCCTCACTTGCAGTCAGAATCCCCTCAGCGATCTGGGTAAGGCTGGTGGCGATGAAGTCTTTTAAATCCATTTGTGTATCCTCTAGGTTGACGTGTGCTCGGTGTACAAATGCCGTTGCAGGGTCTAGCCAGATTCCCCTATACCCCATGTCGATTTCGCCTCAATCTCATTTTCGATTGTGCTGGTAAGCTCAATTGTTCAAGCTTCCCGGTGTAAGGCTCTGATTCTGATTTGGGTGACACAATGAGTAAGGACGTCTTGCTGATGCTAGTCACCATCACTGGTGTGGTCGCTGTGTATCGGGCTAACCGTTATGGCGATAAGGCTGGTCGTACGAGTGCCGTCATGATTTAAGTGATGGTGTCAAGGAAATATATTTATTGCTATTACATTCCTAATACGACCGACTAAGGCTTGTTACAATCCTTGAAGGCCAGTAGAATGACCAACATCAGCAAGGCAAGGTGCCAAGCAGAACGAGATTGGTTATCAAATGAAAGTCATTGCCTACTATCGTGTCTCTACCAAGTCTCAGGGCGAGAGTGGTTTGGGTATCGAAGCCCAGCACGACTACATCGCTGTAGCTGCTGAACAGAATGACTGGGAAGTGATTGCTGAGTACACTGATACAATCTCCGGTTCTGTAGCACCAGCAGAGCGCCCTGAATGTGCCAAGGCCATCGCGGCGTGCAAGGAACATGACGCCATACTGGTAGTTGCCAAGCTGGACAGGCTCAGCCGTGACGTTGAGCACATCGCTGGCATGATGAAGCGCAATAACTTCAAAGTGGCTACCATGCCCCACGCCACTACTGTTGAGCTTCACATTCACGCCATGTTGGCTGAGCAAGAACGTACCTTCATAAGCGAACGTACCAAGGCCGCTCTCAAGGCGTTGCAACAACGTGCAGACAAGGGTTGTGTGGAAAGCCAAGCAAAGATTGCTCGTCGCAATGCTGCACCTGTAGAAGCCCGTCGCAATGCCACTGGTAAAGATGGAGCAGCAACCCAAGCGAACGTGAAGAAAGCAACAACCCATGCCGCCATGGTACTACCACACATCAAGGAATGTCTCTTCGACAATTGCACCACGTTGCGTTCTGTAGCTGAATGCCTGAATGCCAAGGGTGTAACCACTTCACGCGGGGGGGAGTGGAGTGCAACAGCAGTGATGCGGGTAATGACCGCCCTCAACTTGTCATTTAAAAAGGCTGCGTAAAGCAGCCCAATACAGAGCTTTTCAGCCTCACCCTGTGGGGGTAGAGTGGATAGTACATCAAACGCCTCGCTAGGAGCTTCCTGTAAGTTCTGGCGAGGCGTTTTCGTTTCCACATACCATCAGCCAGCATTGGATTTTCAAAATGTTAGGCATCGGCCTACTCGACAGCGCGAGGGGCGTTAAACCCAATAGATCAATCTCCGTGGCGGATTTCTGTAATCAGAACGATGCCGGCTCTGCTCGAGAACCAAACCTGAAATTGCGGGGGGATTGGGTCTGTGGCAAAAGGGTGTACGCTCACCCGATCACATCTGACAGAGCCTTACCATGGATGACGACAAAGCCGCAGTAGCCGCAGACACGCTTGAACTGCTGATGATGAACCAAACGGCCATCCGGGCAGCCCTGGAAGAGCTTTCTCTGTGGATCTGCCAGCGTGGCTCGACGCACATCCACTCCAACGTACTCACAGCCCTGCAGACGCTCGATACGAACGCACAGAGCATTGTGCCAAGGGATTGCCCGTCTCCGTTCAGAACAGAGCTGAGAGAAGGTTACAGACATACTGAAGCCGCCTACGGGCGGCTTTTTCATGTTCGTGATATTCAGGAGATGATATCGATGGTGCTAGAGATAGAACGGGAACGGCAAAAGCACCGAGCCAGTCGGCATGACCAATAGCCCAAACGACGAAATAATCACCTGCACATTCCAAGCCGCGACAAGGATGAAGTACAGTGGCTTATCAAGGATAAGGAGAGATTTATGGATAGTAAGCGGGCGGTCGAACTTGGCGCCAAAGTAATGGCACTTCAGGCACTGATGATCGCCTATGTGACTGACGGACGAACCTCTGCACAACCAGCTGAATATCGCGAGCTTTATTCAGACGTCACAATTGATCTAGAAGAAGCCAAATACGCAAATCCTAACCCGCACAACTCCCTAGAAGTCCTTATGGCCTTCTGCAAACTCCAAGAAATGACCACATATGCCAGCCGCCGAGTATACATTCAAGAACTATACTCAGACATACTACTAGACCTAAAACGAAAACAGCGTCACGCCCCTTCTCCTCGCGGCTGGGAAAAGGCGAACACCGCTTTAGGTGATGAACTAACACCAGTGCGCTCTCAATGGCTCAAGGCCAAAAACTTCATCTTTTCCGCGACACCCGATTTCGAAAACTCAATTAAAGAATCAATCAACTCCATAGAGTCGAGCCTAATGATCTTACTCAACTCTCCCAACGGCACACTTGGAAAGATAATCAAGAATGCAAACCTTGATACAGATATAGAGCGTCTAATATCCCAAGCTTACGGTTATGCAAGCAACAAGAGCTTTGTGAGGCATGGTGGAACTAGTGACTCGACTCTTTCCAAAGCAGAGGCCGAGTTCTTCCTGGAATTCGCTGCAACAGCAATAATATATATCACTCAAAAGCTCAAGCCACGCAAGCCATAACCCCCGACAACGCTACAGGCAAGCCATCATGGGAAATTTCTCGAAGTCACTATCAGAGAGAAGCAAGCACACTAGTATATCCAAAGGGCACTGCTTGATATGCGGACAACTAGGCCAACTCTCGTGGGACCATGTACCCCCCCGAGGCAGCATCTCCATCACCAAAGTCGAGCAAGTGCACCTAACTGAGATGCTTGATCTTCGCCCGCCTACAGTACAAGGAATCACATCCCCTAACGACAGCAAGTTCAAAACTATATGCCGGGCGTGCAACATGACAGCATTAGGACAGAACGACGGAGAAATTTCCAAAATTTGCAAGACCCTGAGCCAGAAGATCCGAGACTTCTATATATATGCAAATAACCCAGTTTCTTTCGTAAGCGCTCCTATTAATGCAGAAATGTACGCAAGAGCAATGATTGGACACATTCTCTCCGCCACGTCGGTAACCGAGTGTTTAAAACCCAGTAATCCCGCCCCATATTTTGACCCACTTAAAAGATTTGTGCTCGGCGATAGCAAGGCGCTTAACGAATCGCACGACATATACTACTGGTTCTTCCCTCACCGCCACCACCAAAGCATAAAACTTTTCGGATTCAGAAACAAAGGCAACACTTGCTGCATGAGCCTACTCTCTTTTTATCCACTTGCATTTCTGCTTACGGAAAAAGGCAAGGGCATCTATCCCGCCGGAGCACAAAAACTAGACTTATCTGACAAGAAGATTACAGTCAGCCTATCGCTTCACAACGTTCATTTCTCCACTTTTCCTGCGGTTCCTCTCGAAGGAGATCAGATCGCAGCGCTAATAGACAGCTCGTCCATCATTAGCTTTCCGGTAAAATAGGTAAATAACTCAAATAACAACCCGCTGGAAACTTGAAGAAATCTTAGTTAAGATAACAAGCCAGAAACACTCCCTCAAACCCAAAGTACACAGAATGCAAACAAGCGAAATTATCAGCATGGGCGGCCTACTCACAACAATAGCGGTCGCAGCAGGTGGTTGGCTTTGGCAACGCTGGCAGGAGCGCACTAGTGTACGTGTCGCTATTGTTGCAGAGGTACTAGCACTCCAGCAGATTGCCAAAGAGCGAAATTATCAGTCCACTTTAGGCGAAGTAGCAGAGTCTCTACTCGCAATACCAGAAGCACAACGCTCACCAGTATCATTGCAAGTTCCGATTCCAGAACACTACTGCCGGGTCTATCTTGCCAATCTCGGTAAACTTGGCTACCTCCCACCACGAGACGCCCAACTAGTGGTCAGCTTTTATCAGTACATGGACAGTGTTGTGCGAGACGTGACACCAGGCGGAATCCTTTACGGAGGGTGCAACGACCCCGACGCCTTTACCAACTCGGCCAATGTGCTTAAGCTCGGCACAGATGCCGCTCAAAAACTCGCAGATCGATATGCAAAAAACTGAGCAGACCAATACCCAATTAAGCGAAATCGATTTAGGCTGAAGATATACCTACCCGATAAATTAAGGGCAACACCAAATCAAGCCGCCTAAAGGCGGCTTTCTTATACCTATGATATTAGGATCATGACAAGCAATACTTAGCCAACACAACAACACTTAAACCAGCTCTAAACATTGACGAACTCAAGCAGCCTACGCATAAACCATCAGTCAGCGCATTAGCTTTGAAGTCTTACCGGAGCCCATCGAAAAGATTCTTAGCAGTCAATGGCACTCGGTCTATTTGACCAGCCTCAAGCACCCTAACAATAGAGTGGTCCTGATCACCCTCCACCCGGCCGTAGAAGAGGTAATAACGGTCCCGCTCAAACGTCTGCCAAGCACGGGACTCAAAAATATCCAATTCGCAATGACCACTGAGCTCATGCCCTGGGGATTTGAAGTTAAAAAACACCCTGCCGTACGCACCTTTAACGATAGACGTCGGCTTACCGAAAAACAGGAAGCTCTTACCCAAGTAGGGCTTTATATTCCGCTGAGCTTTTTCAATCGAAACTATTAGATCATGTAACCGAATGGCATCTTCTTGTCCAAACTGAACAGCAATGTTCAAGTTTACTTGAGCCAGCTGTACCAATCGCTTGACGGTCTTGAACCGCCCCGGGTTTAGCAGATTTCCGTCTGCGTCGAAGAAGTTCTCGAACCCTCCTCTTCCATTTACTGCGGTGCCATTCTGAGCCTCTTTCCTTTTGGGCTTGGGATAATCGTCGTCATCGTCATCCCCTTCAGGCTCCTCATCGTCCGCAAGGCTCTTCCAACCCGCAAAGGTCACAAGGTTGATCGCTCGCTTTTCTTTGGCAGCTTCATCGCCACCTCCTCCCGCCCCACCTTTCTTTCTATGCGGGCAGTCGACCGTATCGAAGCCTGGTAGGTGGAAGTAGAAGGCATCAACCCCATCCTTTCTCTTTGGTGCTTTACGAGGTCGTCTGCTGCACATGACACCGCAATCCGGGCAGTAGACTCGCCCGTGGTGCTCATCATCAATGTAAAGCTCAGGAGGAAGCTTAGGTGAGGCTTTGAGGTCCGCTGGATCTACAGATTCTGGCTGCGGGTCGAGGGGGTGGAAAGCAAGGTAAGGGATCGATATCTGCGACATACATTCCTTTGCATAACTGGAATTTGGCTGGCTGTGCTGAGCACCACCTGGACACCAAGTGTCCTGACCGCAAGTAACGGAGAATCAACAAAGCGATGACACGATCGCAGCTAGCTTGGCATTGGAGCTCGACACGCATGCCGCGACGCGGATAGTAGCTTATTGCCACATAAATTTTTGCGGGTCAATTGCGAGTTGTGAACGGATGCGAGCTTGAGCTTGGGCAGAAAGCCCCTGGGAGGGTAGAATCGGGCACAGTGCACCACTCAGGTGTACTACGGCACTGGTCCACTTCGAGATTCTGAGAGAAAAAAGCCCTTTAGAATTAAGGACTTAAAGATTGGAGGCAACCCCACCAGCCACACCCCGGCACTCAATGTTCCCGCTATGGCTGCTCCCTTCCGGGCCTGACCAGGTTAACGGGTAATCAATGCGGGGGGACCGGTGGGGCCACCATTACGCAGCTCGCTAAACAGCGAGCCGCGCCATTGTACCGTTCCGTGGCGAAGATACAACCGTTGAGGGAGAAAAAAGCATCATTTCTCAAGGACTTGTGCGGCGAAGGCCGGGTAACGTCGGGCGCAAGCCTGCTCTGGCCCCACCGCAGGCGAGGCCTGCTCCCACAAGGGTGTGCAGAGCCTCGGCCCGGCGCGTATCTGTAGGAGCGGCTTTAGCCGCGAAGCAGGCAGCGCGGTGGCTGGCACCGGCTCCGCCGGTGTTCGCGGGCAAGCCCGCTCCCACAGGATCGTGCTTAGCCTTACTCCAGCGCTGTACCTGAAGCTGCCTTATGCCGCGATTGGGGCCGCAAAGCAGCCCCGGCGATTTTGCATGGGGTCGAGATCCAGGGGCTGCTTTGGGGGATTGCCAGGTCGTGCCTACAGGCTGATGCCCTGCCCCGCCATGAAGGCGACGAACTGCTCTTCGTCCAGTACTTTGACCCCCAGCTCGTTGGCCTTGGCCAGCTTGGAGCCGGCACCGGGGCCGGCGACCACGCAGTGGGTCTTGCCCGACACGGAGCCGGCCACTTTCGCACCCAGGCTTTCCAGCTTCTCCTTGGCCACGTCGCGGCTCATGCGCTCCAGGGTGCCGGTGAGCACCCAGGTTTGCCCGGCCAGGGGCAGGCCTTCGGCGGTTTTCTTCTCGCACGACCAGTGCATGCCGAACTCGAGCAACTGGGCTTCGATGGCACGGGCCAGTTGCTGGTTGGCCTCGACCTTGAAGAACTCGCGCACGCCTTCGGCCTGCTTGGCGGCCAGGGCCTGGCGCAGGTCGATGCCGTCGGCGGCGATGATCTTGTCCAGGGTGCCGAGCTTGTCTACCAGCTTTTCCGCACCGGTGGGGCCCACCGAGGGGATGTCGAGCTTGGCCAGCATGCCGGCCAGGGTGGTGCTGGCGGCGAATTCTGCGGCCAGCTCGCCTTCATCCTGCAACTGCATGCCGGCGGCCAGCAGCGCCTGGATGACCTCGCGGTTGTGCGTGTCTTCGAAGAAGTTGTGGATCTCGTATGCCACTTCCAGGCCGATATCCGGCAGGTAAGTGAGCACTTGCGGCAACGCCACCTGCACCCGTGCCAGGCTGCCCAGCGCGCGGGCCAGCACCTTGGCGGTCTCCTCGCCCACATCAGGGATGCCCAGGGCGTAGATGAAGCGCGCCAGGGTCGGGCGTTTGCTGGCTTCGATGGCGGCCAGCAGCTTGTTGCTGGACACCTCGGCAAAGCCTTCCAGGCCGACGATCTGCTCGAAGTGCAGCTTGTACAGGTCGGCCGGCGAGCGGATCAGGCCTTCGTCCACCAACTGCTCGACGCTTTTTTCGCCCAGGCCGTCGATGTCCATGGCGCGGCGCGACACGTAGTGGATGATTGCCTGCTTGAGCTGCGCGGCGCAGCTCAGGCGGCCTACGCAGCGGTACACCGCGCCTTCGCTGGTGGTTTCCTTGCCCTTGCTGCGCTTGACCAGCTGGGTGCGCTCGACCTGCGAGCCGCACACCGGGCAGGCGCTAGGCACCTGCACCGGGCGCGCGCCCTCGGGGCGGCGGTCGAGCACCACCTGCATCACCTGCGGGATCACGTCGCCGGCACGGCGGATGATCACCGTGTCGCCGATACGCAGGCCCAGGCGGGCGATTTCGTCCATGTTGTGCAGGGTGGCGTTGGACACGGTCACACCGGCCACCTTCACAGGTTTGAGGCGCGCCACCGGGGTGACGGCGCCGGTGCGCCCGACCTGGAACTCGACGTCGAGCACTTCGGTGAGCTCTTCCATGGCCGGGAACTTGTGGGCGATGGCCCAGCGCGGCTCGCGGGCACGGAAGCCCAGCTCGCGCTGGGAGGCCAGGCTGTTGACCTTGAACACCACGCCGTCGATCTCGTAGGGCAACTCGTTGCGCCGGGCGCAGATGTCGCGGTAGTAGGCCAGGCACTCTTCGATACCGGCGGCATGGCGCAGCTCGCGGCTGATGGGCATGCCCCAGGCCTTGAGCTTTTCGAGGATGCCGATGTGGCTGTCGCCAAACGGCTCGGACACCTGGCCGACGCCGTAGCAGCAAAACTCCAGCGGGCGGCTGGCGGTGATCTTCGAGTCCAGCTGGCGCAGGCTGCCGGCGGCGGCGTTGCGCGGGTTGGCGAAGGTCTTGCCGCCGGCTTCGGCCTGGGCGGCATTGAGCCGGTCGAAACCGGCCTTGCTCATGTACACCTCACCGCGTACCTCGAGCACCGCCGGCCAGCCCTCGCCCTGCAGCTTGAGCGGGATGTTGCGCACGGTACGCACGTTGGCGCTGATATCCTCGCCGGTGGTGCCGTCGCCACGGGTGGCGCCCTGCACCAGCTGGCCGTCGCGGTACAGCAGGCTCACCGCCAGGCCGTCGAGCTTGGGCTCGCAGCTGTAGTCCACCGCATCGCCCGCTGCGAACAGGTCGCCGGCGGGCAGGTCGAGGCCCTCGTTCACCCGGCGGCCGAAATCGCGCAGGTCGTCTTCTTCGAAGGCGTTGCCCAGGCTGAGCATCGGGATTTCGTGGCGCACCTGGCTGAACGCCGACAACGCCGCGCCGCCCACGCGCTGGGTGGGCGAGTCGGGGGTAACCAGGTGCGGGTGCTCGGCCTCCAGGGCCTTGAGCTCGTTGAACAGCCGGTCGTATTCGGCGTCGGGCACGCTGGGCTCGTCGAGCACGTAGTAGCGGTAGTTGTGCTGGTCGAGCTCGGCGCGCAGTGCGTGGATTCGGGTTTCGGCGGTCATTTTCGGGTCTCTTGCAAGACAGGCGGGCATGCCCTTGGCCTCGTGCTGCCCCCTCAAGCAACGGGGCCGCTGTGCGGCCCATCGCGGGCAAGCCCGCTCCTACAGGGGTCGCGTATTACCTGTAGGAGCGGGCTTGCCCGCGATGGGCTGCACAGCAGCCCCGATCGATGGAGGTGACAGCACCAGCCCCTGGCTACTCACTTGCCTGAATCATCGCAGCGCGGGCCGAGGCTGGACCCGCGTGCCTGGATACTTAGCGCTTCTGGGTCAGCGCGCGGCGCTCGAACTCGACGATGCGCTGGCGGTAGTGCTCGATGGTCTGGGCGGTCAGCACGCTGCGCTGGTCGTCCTTCAGTTCACCGTTGAGCTCGTGGGCGAGCTTGCGGGCAGCGGCGACCATCACATCGAACGCCTGCTTGGGGTGACGCGGGCCAGGCAGGCCGAGGAAGAAGCTCACCGCACGGGTGCTGAAATGGTCGATGTCGTCCAGGTCGAACACGCCGGGCTTGACCGCGTTGGCCATGGAGAACAGCACTTCGCCGTGGCCGGCCATGCTTTCGTGGCGGTGGAAGATATCCATCTCGCCAAAGCGCAGGCCGCTTTCCAGAATGTTCTGCAGCAGTGCCGGGCCCTTGAAACCGTTCTCGTCGCGGGAAATGACGCTGATCACCAGCACCTCTTCCACCGGCGGCAGGTCCTTGGCGGCGTTGCCGGTAGCGGCAAAACCACTGTTGCGGCTGTTTTCTGCGGCCAGCTCGTCATCGCTGTCAGCGAACAGGTCGGGCTCGCGCTGTTCGGCGGCCAGGTTCAGGTCGCCCTGCTGTGGTTCGCTGTTGTTGCGCTTGCCACGCTTGGGCTTGGCCGGCTTGGCTTCGCGCTCACGCTCGCGTTCACGGGCAGGAGCGCTCACCGACGGCAGGTCGGTCTCGTCCAGCTCAGGTTCTTTTTGCGTTTCCAGCACGCGGGACGGGCCGAGCACCTCGGCGCTGCCTTCGTCGTCCGGCACGTTGGCGTAGCTGCGGTCCAGGCGGAACTTCAGCTTGCCCTTGCCGCCACGCATGCGGCGCCAGCCATCAAAAAGAATACCGGCGATGACAATGATGCCGATGACGATCAGCCACTCGCGCAGACCGATTTCCATGTAATCCCGTGCCTCTATAAAAAATATGCTTGAAAACAAAGGCTTCAAAGGCCTTTAACACGTGGCGCCAACTCTATGTTCTGACAGGCGTTTTACCCACGCAAAAAACAAGTGACATAAAGCTAGCACGACCAAAGGCAACTTTACACCGTCTGTCGCATTTGCCAGGGGCAAATACCTGCACGATACCGCCCGATCTGCGTGAATCACGCATCGACCATGGCCATGGCTGCCTCCACGTCAACTGCAACAAGACGTGAACAACCTGGTTCATGCATGGTCACGCCCATCAATTGATCGGCCATTTCCATGGCAATCTTGTTATGGGTGATGTAGATGAACTGCACGGTTTCACTCATTTCCTTGACCAGGCGGGCATAACGCCCGACGTTGGCGTCGTCCAGCGGTGCGTCGACTTCGTCGAGCATGCAGAACGGCGCCGGGTTCAACTTGAAGATGGCAAACACCAGCGCCAGGGCAGTGAGTGCTTTCTCGCCGCCGGACAGCAAATGGATGGTGCTGTTCTTCTTGCCCGGCGGGCGCGCCATGATCGTTACCCCAGTATCGAGTAAATCTTCGCCCGTCAGTTCCAGATAAGCGCTGCCGCCACCGAAAACTTTTGGGAAAAGTGCCTGTAATCCGGCATTTATCTGATCAAAGGTATCCTTGAAGCGGTTGCGGGTTTCCTTGTCGATCTTGCGGATGACGTTCTCGAGGGTCTCCAGCGCTTCTACAAGATCGGCGTTTTGCGCATCCAGATAACGCTTGCGCTCGGACTGCTGCTCGTATTCTTCGATGGCCGCGAGGTTGATCGCGCCCAGGCGCTGGATGCGCGCCTCGACCTGCTCAAGCTCCTGTTCGCAGCCTTGCTCGCTGGCATCGGCCTCAAGGGTGTCGAGCACCCCCTGAAGATCGTAGCCGTCGGCGAGCAATTGTTCCTGCAAGGTCGTGCGCCGCACATCCAGGCCCTGGGACTCCAGGCGCTGCTGTTCCAGCTGGCCGCGCAGCATCTGCGCCTGTTGCTCGGCCTGGGTGCGGCGGCGCTCGGCGTCGCGCAGCTCACGGTCGGCTTCGTCCATGTGCAGGCGCGCCTGGCGCATTTCTTCGTCCACGCCCATGCGCCGTTCCAGCAGCTCTTCGAGCTTCAGGCGCAGTTCTTCGAGCGGGGCCTCGCCCTCTTCGAGGTTCAGGCTCAGTTGCTCCTGGCGCTCGCTCAGGCGCGCGGCCTGCTGCTCCAGGCGCTCCAGGGCCTGGCGGGTGGAATCGTGCTGGGCACGCAGCGAACCCAGGCGCACGGCCAACTGGTGGGCGTGGTCCTTGTGCTGGCGGGCCTCCTGGCGCACCCGATCGAGGCCTTCACGCAGGGTGTCGCGGCGGGCCATCAGTTGCTCGCGCTGCTCGGTGTGCTGGGCCATCAGCTCCAGGGCTTCCTGCAGCAGCAGGCGGGCCTCGCCCAACTGCTCGTGCTCGATGGCGCGCTGCTCCTGCAGCTCGGCGAGTTCTTCCTGCAGGCGCCGGCGGCGCAGCTCGAGCTGCTCGGCACGGGCACGGCCGGCAGACAGCCGCGCCTTCAGCTCGCCATGCCGGCGGCCTTCGTCCTGGCCCTGGCGGCGCAGTTGTTCGCGCTGTTCTTCATGCTCGAGCTGCTGCTCGCGCAGGCGCTGCAACTGCGCGTCCAACTGCTCGAGCAGCGCTTGCTGCTCCAGTTGCTCCTCGCCCAGGCGCTCGATTTCCTGACCGCGGGCCAGCACCCCGCCCTGGGACTCACCACCGCGGCTGACCCGCAAAAAGTGCCGACCAACCCAGTAGCCATCACGGCTGACCAGGCTCTGGCCGTCAGCCAGCGAGGCACGCTGGGCCAGCGCCTGCTCGAGGTTTTCCACCGGCCGCACCTGGCCCAGCCACGGCGACAGGTCAGTACGCCCCTCGACCTTGTCCAGCAGGCTGCCGGCGATACGCGTGCCCTCACCCGCCCCCAGCAGCAGGCGCAGTTCGCCCTGCTCCAGCTGGTTGAAATCCAGGTTGGCGAAGTCATCCAGCAACACAGCCTGCAAATCGGCGCCAAGCACGGTCTCGACCGCCAGCTCCCAACCGGGCTCGACCCGCAGCCCTTCGGCAAGCCGCGGGCGCTGCTCAAGCCCCTGGCCGCGCAGCCAGTCGGCGGCGCCGGCACCTGGCTCGAGGGCGGCCTGCTGCAAGGCCTCGAGGGAGGCCAGGCGGCCGCCCAGGCGTTGCAGGTCGCCTTGCTGTTGCTGCTGGGCCTGGCTTGCCTGCTGCAATTGCTCGCGCACGCCTTCCAGTTGCTCGACCACCTGCTGTTCTTGCAGGTGCAACTCTTCGAGCAGCATTTCGCTGCTGGCCAGTTGCTCGGCCAGCTCGACGGTTTCGGCGCCCTGCGGGTCGGCGCCCAGTTGCTCGCCTTCTTCGCCCAGCTTGCGCTGGCGTTCGGCCAGGCGCTCCAGGCTGCTTTCCAGCTGCGCCAGGCGCGCCTGCTGCACTTCGGCCTGGCGGCGCGGCTCGGCGGAGCGGGTGTTGAAGCTGTCCCACTGCTCCTGCCAGCCGTGCATGCCCAGCTCGGCTTCTTCCAGCGTGGCGGCGGCCTCTTCGGCGGCGGCGAGGGTCAGCTCCTGCTCGGGCTCGATCATCGCCAGCTCTTCGCCGAGGGTGGCCAGCAGGGTGCGGTCATGGCCCAGGTGCGATTCGGTTTCCAGGCGGGTGCGCTCGGCCTCTTTCAGGTCGTCCTGCAACTGGCGCAGGCGCTGCTGGCCGTGCTGGATGCTCTGCTCCACCCGGGCGATATCGCCGGCCACCGAATAGAAGCGGCCCTGCACCTGGTTGAAGCGCTCGGACAGCTCATGATGGCCATCGCGCAGGCGCTCGATGCTGGCATCGGCGTTGCGCTGCTCGGCCACCAGCGCCTCGAAGGCTACCTCCTGGTCGCCAATCACCGTTTCGCGCTGGCGCACGCGCGCGTCCAGGTCGCGCCAGCGCAAGGCCGACAGGCGCGCCTTGAGCTGGCGTTCCTGGGCCTTGTACTCGCGGTACTTCTCGGCGGCCTGGGCCTGGCGCTGCAAGCGTTCGAGCTGGCGCTCGAGCTCTTCGCGCAGGTCGGTCAGGCGGGCGAGGTTCTCCTGGGTGCGGCGGATGCGGTTCTCGGTCTCGCGGCGGCGCTCCTTGTACTTGGATATGCCGGCCGCCTCCTCGATGAAGTTGCGCAGCTCTTCGGGCTTGGCTTCGATCAGCTTGCTGATCATGCCCTGCTCGATGATCGAATAGCTGCGCGGGCCCAGGCCGGTGCCGAGGAAGATGTCGGTAATGTCGCGGCGCCGGCACTTGGTGCCGTTGAGGTAGTAGGTGTTCTGCGCGTCGCGGGTGACCTTGCGGCGGATCGAGATCTCGGCGTAGGCGGCGTACTCGCCCACCAGGGTGTTGTCGCTGTTGTCGAACACCAGCTCGATGCTGGCTTGGCTGACCGGCTTGCGGCTGGTGGAGCCGTTGAAGATCACGTCGGTCATCGACTCGCCGCGCAGGTTCTTCGCCGAGCTTTCGCCCATCACCCAGCGCACCGCGTCGATGATGTTGGACTTGCCGCAGCCGTTGGGGCCCACCACGGCGGCCATGTTGCTGGGGAAGTTGACCGTGGTGGGGTCGACGAACGACTTGAACCCGGCCAGGCGAATGCATTTGAGGCGCATCGGTCAGGCCCGCGCCATGGCCGCCAGCACCAGCTCGCAACTGCGCTGGCAATAGGCGGCGAGTACCTCGCGAATACCCGCCAGGTCGCGGGCGACCACCACTTCGAGCAGGCGCGCGAACAGGCTGAGGTAATCGTCCATGTTGGCCTGGCGCTGGTCCAGCGCCAGGTAATAGGCGCGGCTCATGGCCGGGTGCAGGTTCTCGACGGTTTCCTGCAGGTACGGGTTGTTGGCGAACGGGTAGGCGGCGCGCATCACCGCAAAACTGTCGGCGACGAAGGCTTCGATATCACCACGGGCATGGGCCTGCTGCAGGCGCTGCTGGATCTCCAAAAACGGGCGCAGGTCGGCCTCGAGGCGCCAATGTTGGGCAACTGCGTTACCCAGCAGGATGTAAAGCTCGCCCATCAGCGTGCACAGGCTGCGGATGTTGTGCTCGTCCAGCTCGGTCACGTGGGCACCACGGCGCGGCAGGATCGCCACCAGGTGGCGGCGTTCGAGGATCAGCAGCGCCTCGCGCACCGAACCGCGGCTGACGTTGAGGGCCTGGGTGACCTTCTGCTCCTGGATGCGCTCGCCGGGCGCGAGTTCGCCGCGGATGATCCGCTCGGCCAGGTAGTGGGCTATCTGCTCGGAGAGGCTGTCCGGCGCCTTGAACGTCATGGTTTTCCTTCAAAATCGGGAGGCTATGCACAAGCGCGCGATTGTAGCGCACTTGCTGCTTGCGCGAGGCGCTTTGTGTGACCGCAAGGTCAACCTTTGCGCCCGGCCCGAACTATGCTTGGGAAAAGGCACATTGCGGCGGTTCGGGCGGCGCTCGGGCAGATTCCTGACCTTTGAGTCAAAAATTTATTGACCACGGGGTCAGGGGTTGCTTAGAGTCCGCCGGAACAACAATAAAACCATTGCGAGGCCTTCCCCGTGATCCAGTTTCTCGTCAACCAGGCGCTGCACAGCGAGCACGCCCTGGACCCGAACATGACGGTGCTGCAGTACCTGCGCGAGCACCTGGGCAAACCCGGCACCAAGGAAGGCTGCGCCAGCGGCGACTGCGGTGCCTGCACCGTGGTGGTGGGCGAGCGGGTGCTGGACGAGCTGGGCAACGACAGCCTGCGCTACCGCAGCCTCAACTCTTGCCTGACGTTCGTCTCCGCCCTGCACGGCAAGCAACTGATCAGCGTCGAAGGCCTCAAGCACCAGGGCGAGCTGCACAGCGTGCAAAAGGCCATGGCCGATTGCCATGGCTCGCAATGCGGTTTTTGCACCCCGGGCTTTGTAATGTCGCTGTTCGCCCTGCAGAAGAACAGCCAGGGCCACGACCTGCACCAGGCCCAGGAAGCCCTGGCCGGCAACCTGTGCCGCTGCACCGGCTACCGGCCGATCCTCGAGGCCGCCGAACAAAGCTGCGCCCGTCCCTGCCAGGACCAGTTCGACGCACAACAAGCGCAGACCATCGCCCGCCTGAAGGCCATCGCCCCGCAGCAAACCGGCGAGCTGAACACTGGCGACAAGCGCTGCCTGGTGCCACTGACCGTGGCCGACCTTGCCGACCTGTACAGCTCGCACCCAGAAGCGCGCCTGCTGGCCGGCGGCACCGACCTGGCCCTGGAAGTCACGCAGTTCCACAAGACCCTGCCGGTGATGATCTACGTCGGCCACGTGGCCGAGCTCAAGCGCATCGACAAGACCGCCACCCACCTGGAGATCGGCGCCGCCACCCCGTTAACCGACTGCTACGGCGCGCTCAACCAAGAGTACCCCGACTTCGGCGCCCTGCTGCACCGCTTCGCCTCGCTGCAGATCCGCAATCAGGGCACCTTGGGCGGCAACATCGGCAATGCCTCGCCGATCGGCGACTCGCCGCCCCTGCTGATCGCCCTGGATGCGCAGATCGTGCTGCGCCAGGGCGAGCGCCAGCGCACCCTGGCGCTGGAGGATTACTTCATCGACTACCGCGTCACCGCACGCCAGGACAGCGAGTTCATCGAGAAGGTCATAGTGCCGCGCGCCAGCAACGCCTGGACGTTCCGCGCCTACAAGGTTTCCAAGCGCCTGGACGATGATATTTCTGCAGTATGCGCCGCCTTCAACCTGCACCTGGAAAACGGCCTGGTCAGTGACGTGCGCCTGGCCTTCGGCGGCATGGCGGCCATCCCCAAACGCGCCCGCGCCTGTGAGGCCGAGCTGCGCGGCAAGCCCTGGACCCAGGCCAGCATCGAGCGAGCCTGCCAGGCCCTGGCCGAAGACTTCACCCCGCTCAGCGACTTCCGTGCCAGCCGCGAATACCGCCTGCTGACCGCGCAAAACCTGCTGCGCAAGTACTTCATCGAACTGCAATCGCCGCACATCGAAACCCGGGTGACCGCTTATGTCTAACCATCACGCCGTCAAGAGCCAGGCCGAAATGGCCGCACTGTTCAGCCAGGACCTGACCACCGGAGTCGGCCGCAGCCTCAAGCACGACAGCGCCGACAAACATGTAGCGGGCGAAGCGGTGTACATCGACGACCGCCTGGAATTCCCCAACCAGCTGCACGTGTATGCGCGCACCGCCGACCGCGCCCATGCACGCATCCTGCGCATCGACACCAACCCCTGCTACCAGTTCGAGGGGGTGCGCATCGCCATCACCCACGAGGATATTCCGGGCCTGAAAGACATAGGCCCGGTGGTGGCCGGCGACCCGCTGCTGGCCATCGACAAGGTCGAGTTCTTCGGCCAGCCGGTGCTCGCCGTGGCCGCCCGCGACCTGGACACTGCGCGCCGCGCGGCCATGGCTGCAATCGTCGAGTACGAGGACCTGGAGCCAGTGCTGGATGTGGTCGATGCGCTGCGCAAGAAGCACTTCGTGCTCGACAGCCACACCCACCAGCGCGGCGACTCTGCCGCCGCCTTGGCCAGCGCCCCGCACCGCATCCAGGGCAGCCTGCATATTGGTGGCCAGGAACACTTCTACCTCGAGACCCAGATCAGCTCGGTGATGCCCGGCGAAGACGGCGGCATGATCGTCTACTGCTCCACGCAAAACCCCACCGAGGTGCAAAAGCTGGTGGCCGAGGTGCTGGATGTACCCATGCACAAGATCGTCGTCGACATGCGTCGCATGGGCGGTGGCTTTGGCGGCAAGGAAACCCAGGCCGCCAGCCCCGCGTGCCTGTGCGCGGTGATCGCGCGCCTGACCGGCCAGCCGACCAAGATGCGCCTGCCGCGGGTCGAGGACATGATGATGACCGGTAAGCGCCACCCGTTCTACGTCGAGTACGACGTGGGCTTTGACGACACGGGCCGGCTGCACGGCATCAACTTCGACCTGGCCGGCAACTGCGGCTACTCGCCGGACCTGTCCGGCTCGATCGTCGACCGCGCCATGTTCCACTCCGACAACGCCTACTACCTGGGCGATGCCACCGTGCACGGCCACCGCTGCAAGACCAACACCGCCTCCAACACCGCCTACCGCGGCTTTGGCGGCCCGCAAGGCATGGTGGCCATCGAGCAGGTGATGGACCACATCGCCCGCCACCTGACGCTGGACCCGCTGGCGGTGCGCAAGGCCAACTACTACGGCAAGACCGAACGCAACGTCACTCACTACTACCAGACCGTCGAGCACAACATGCTCGAAGAGATGACCGCCGACCTTGAAGCCAGCAGCGACTACTTCGAGCGCCGCGAGTCGATCCGCCGCTTCAACGCCAACAGCCCGGTGCTGAAAAAAGGCCTGGCGCTGACCCCGGTAAAATTCGGCATCTCGTTCACCGCTACCTTCCTCAACCAGGCAGGTGCATTGATTCACATCTATACCGACGGCAGCATCCACCTCAACCACGGCGGCACCGAGATGGGCCAGGGCCTGAACACCAAGGTGGCGCAGGTGGTGGCGCAGGTGTTCCAGGTGGACTTCGAGCGTATCCAGATCACCGCCACCAACACCGACAAGGTGCCCAATACCTCGCCCACCGCCGCCTCCAGCGGCGCCGACCTGAACGGCAAGGCGGCGCAGAACGCGGCCGAAATTCTCAAGAAACGCCTGACCGAGTTCGCCGCCCGGCACTTCAACGTGACCGAGGAAGACATCGAGTTCCGCAACGGCCATGTGCGCGCCCGCGACCAGATCGTCAGCTTCGAGCAGCTGGTGCAGCAGGCCTACTTCGCCCAGGTGTCGCTGTCGACCACAGGCTTCTACCGCACCCCGAAGATCTTCTACGACCGTAGCCAGGCCCGTGGCCGGCCGTTCTACTACTACGCCTTCGGCGCCGCCTGTGTGGAAGTGATCGTCGACACCCTGACCGGCGAGTACAAGATGCTGCGCGCCGACATCCTGCACGATGTGGGCGACTCGCTGAACCCGGCCATCGACATCGGCCAGGTGGAAGGCGGCTTCATCCAGGGCATGGGCTGGCTGACCACCGAGGAGCTGGTGTGGAACGCCAAGGGCAAGCTGATGACCAGCGGCCCGGCCAGCTACAAGATCCCGGCGGTGGCCGACATGCCGATCGATATGCGGGTGAAGCTGGTGGAAAACCGCAAGAACCCCGAGGACACGGTGTTCCATTCCAAGGCCGTGGGCGAGCCGCCGTTCATGCTCGGCATCGCTGCCTGGTGCGCGATCAAGGATGCGGTGGCGAGCATCGCCGACTACCGCGTGCAACCGAACATCGACGCGCCGTCGACGCCGGAGCGGGTACTGTGGGGCTGCGAGCAGATGCGCAAGGCGGTGGCTGCGGCGCAGCCTGCGGAGCCCGAACTGGAAACCGTCACCCACTGACACCGCGCCCCCTCTGTAAGAGCGGCCTTGTGCCGCGAAAGGGTCGCGCAGCGGCCCCAGGATCTGTGCAGCAATGAAGATTTTTGGGGCTGCCGTGCAGCCCTTTCGCGGCACAAGGCCGCTCCTACAGGGGAACGAGGAGGATTGAAGACATGCACCAATGGATCAACGCCCTCGCCGACCATCAAGCCCGCGGCGAACCCTGCGTGCTGGTGACCATCATCGAAGAGCGCGGCTCCACCCCGCGCAACGCCGGCTCCAAAATGGTCGTCAGCGCCAGCGCGCTGTACGACACCATCGGCGGCGGCCACCTGGAGTTCAAGGCACTGCACATCGCCCGGCAGATGCTCGAAGAGCACCGCCACACCCCGCACCTGGAGCGCTTCAGCCTCGGTGCCAGCCTGGGCCAGTGCTGTGGCGGCGTCACCGTGCTGCTGTTCGAACCCATGACCGGGGTGCAGGCCGAAATCGCCGTGTTCGGCGCGGGCCATGTCGGCCGCGCTCTGGTACCCTTGCTCGCCGCCCTGCCCTGCCGGGTGCGCTGGATCGATTCGCGCGAGCAGGAGTTCCCCGAGCACATCCCCAAAGGGGTGAGCAAAATCGTCAGCGAAGAGCCGGTGGACGAAATCGCCGAGCTGCCGGCCGGCAGCTACTGCATCGTCATGACCCACAACCATGCGCTCGACCTGGAACTCACCGCCGCCATTCTCAAGCGCAACGACTTCACCTGGTTCGGCCTGATCGGCTCGAAGACCAAGCGCGTCAAGTTCGAGCACCGCCTGCGCGAGCGCGGCTTCGAAGATGCCCTGCTGGCGCGCATGCGCTGCCCCATGGGCCTGGCCGAGGTCAAAGGCAAGCTGCCGATCGAGATCGCCGTGTCCATCGCCGCCGAGATCATTGCCACCTACAACGCCTGCTTTGGCCAGCACGACGCTGGCGCCAATGCAGGCCCCATTGCCCAGTTGCTGCCGCCTTCCCGGCGCAGCCAAGCCCTCTGACGAGCGTATTCAATGACCGCTACACGCAAAGCCTACCGCGCCGCCATCCTGCACAGCATCGCCGACCCCGCCGAAGTGGGCCTGGATGCCTCGCAGCAATACTTCGAGGACGGCCTGCTGGTGATCGACGACGGCCGCATCAGCGCCGTCGGCCATGCCAGCGAGCTGCTGCCCACCCTGGCTGCCGACATCGAAGTGCTGCATTACCAGGACGCGCTGATCACCCCAGGCTTCATCGACACCCATATCCACTTCCCGCAGACCGGCATGATCGGCTCCTACGGCGAGCAGTTGCTGGACTGGCTGAACACCTACACCTTCCCCTGCGAGAAGCAGTTCGCCGACAAGGCCCACGCCGACCAGGTGGCGAAGATCTTCATCGAGGAGCTGCTGCGCAACGGCACCACCACCGCCTTGGTATTCGGCAGCGTGCACCCCGAGTCGGTCAACGCCCTGTTCGAGCAGGCCCAGCGCCTGGACCTGCGGATGATCGCCGGCAAGGTGATGATGGACCGCAACGCCCCGGACTACCTGACCGACACGGCTGAATCGAGCTACCGCGAGAGCAAGGCGTTGATCCAGCGCTGGCACGGCAAGGGCCGCCTGCACTATGCCGTGACCCCGCGCTTTGCCCCCACCAGCACCCCGGAGCAGTTGAGCGTGGCCGGCCAGTTGCTCAAGGAGCACCCGGGCGTATACATGCACACCCACCTGTCGGAGAACCTCAAGGAGATCGACTGGGTAAAAGAGCTGTTCCCCGAGCAGAACGGCTACCTGGACGTGTACGACCACTTCGAGCTGCTGGGCGAGCGCTCGGTGTTCGCCCATGGCGTGCACCTGTGCGACAGCGAATGCCAGCGCCTGGCCGAGACAGGTTCGGCCATCGCCTTCTGCCCCACCTCCAACCTGTTCCTCGGCAGCGGCCTGTTCAACCTGCCCCAGGCCGAGCGCCACAAGGTCAACGTGGGCCTGGGCACCGACGTGGGCGCCGGCACCAGCTTCTCGCTGCTGAACACGCTGAACGAGGCGTACAAGGTGATGCAGATGCAGGGCGCGCGCCTGCACCCGTTCAAGTCGCTGTACCTTGCCACCCTCGGCGGCGCCCGCGCGCTGCGCCTGGACGACCGCATCGGCAGCCTGCGCCCGGGCAACGATGCCGACTTCGTGGTGCTGGACTACAAGGCCACGCCGCTGCTGGACTACCGCATTCAGCAATCCAAAAGCATCGAAGAGACCCTGTTCGTGCTGACCACCCTGGGCGATGACCGCACCGTGCGCGAAACCTACGCTGCAGGGCGTTGCGTGCACAAACGCTGATCAGCGCCCTCCCTGTGGGAACAACTGTCTTGTGCTGCCTGTACTGGCCTCATCGCCGGCAAGCCGGCTCATAGAACAAACTACAACTTATTGATTTGACACGGTCCCGGTGGGAAGCGGCCTTGTGTCGCGATGGGGCGCGCAGCGCCCCCTGGATATGCCTGCTATACGTTGAAATTCTGGGGGCCGCTACGCGCCCCATCGCGACACAAGGCCGCTTCCCACAGGGATCGCGTCAGCTTTCAGAAATTGGGCAAAGCAGTTGCCCCCACAGAGGCCGCTCCTACAGGGAGCAACGCAGGCCCTGAGGCCGGGGCAAACGATCAACCCTTGAGCGAAGCCTTGGGCTTTTTCAGCAGATGGGAGAACACCGCATGCAGGTCGTCCGAGGCGCTTTCTTCGTCCAGGTTGAGCTTGCTGTCGATGTGGTCCATGTGGTGCATCATCAGGCTCACCGCCTGCTGCGCGTCACGCGCCTCGATGGCGTCGATCAGTTGCATGTGTTCATCGTACGAGCAGTGCGAACGGTTGCCGCTTTCGTATTGGGCGATGATCAGCGAGGTTTGCGACACCAGGCTGCGCTGAAAGCTCACCAGGGGTGCGTTGCCGGCAGCTTCGGCCAGCTTGAGGTGGAACTCGCCGGACAGGCGAATGCCGGCGCCACGGTCGCCACGGGAGAAGCTGTCACGCTCCTCGCGGACCATCTGGCGCAGTTCTTCCAGCTGCTCGCGGGTGGCGTGCTGCACGGCAAGTTCGGTGATGGCGCGCTCGACCATGCGCCGCGAGAAGAACACCTGGCGCGCTTCTTCAACCGTAGGGCTGGCCACCACCGCACCGCGGTTGGGGCGCAGCAATACCACGCTTTCGTGGGCCAGGCGCGACAGGGCGCGGCGGATGATGGTGCGGCTGACGCCAAAGATTTCGCCCAGCGCTTCCTCGCTCAATTTGGTGCCCGGGGCAAGGCGCTGCTCGAGAATGGCCTCGAAGATGTGCGCATAGACGATGTCGTCCTGGGTACCGCTGCGGCCGGCCTTGCCAATGCGCGCAGGTTTTTTCAGAGGTTGCAGCTGTTCGTTCATGGGCTCTCGAGCACGAAGGATCTGCCAGTCGGACCGTGACTGTAACGCCTGTCGACGGGTGGGTGGCAAGTCCGGAAGTTGGTAATAGGCCAAGGTATGGCGCCATTGTACACAGGCTGACCCGTTTCTGCAGGTGGCCTTTTACCTATATAGCCGTTGTACGGCGGTTTTTGCACGGGAAAGATAAAACATTATTTGCATTCTTTGTACACAAAAGCATAATCCTCCGAGCAACTTACTGACCCAAAAGTCAACAAACTGGTCGGTTGTCTGCCACACCCCTCCCACGAAGCCCCCAAGTGCATCGCTCAGGACCAGGCTTCGATAAAACAAGAAAGACTTGAGGAGTACTCGCTGTGGAAAGCCGCAAATCCGAAGCCCCTACGCTGGATCTTGCCCCACCGCTCGAAACGAGCTGGCTGGAGCGGATTTTCAAACTCAAGCAACACGGCAGCACCGTAAAGACCGAACTGATCGCCGGGGTGACCACCTTCATCACCATGGCCTACATCATCTTCGTCAACCCCAACATCATGGCCGATGCCGGTATCGACCATGGCGCAGCGTTCGTCGCCACCTGCATCGCCGCCGCCCTCGGCTGCCTGCTGATGGGCCTGTACGCCAACTGGCCGGTGGGGTTGGCGCCGGGCATGGGGCTCAATGCGTTCTTCACCTACACCGTGGTCGGCACCATGGGCTACAACTGGGAAACGGCACTGGGGGCGGTGTTCGTCTCGGGTGTGCTGTTCATGTTCCTGACCCTGTCGAGGGTGCGCGAGTGGTTGCTCAACAGCATCCCGGTCAGCCTGCGCCATGCCATGGGGGCCGGGGTCGGCTTGTTCCTCGGGCTGATCGGCCTGAAGACCGCCGGTATCATCGTCGCCAGCCCGGCCACTCTGATCAAGCTGGGCTCGCTGCATGAGCCTGGGCCGCTGCTGGCAGCACTGTGCTTCTTGCTGATCGCCATCCTCAGCTACAAACGGGTGTTCGGCGCCATCCTCATCAGCATCATCGGCGTGACCCTGGCCGGTTGGGGCCTGGGGCTGGTCAAGTTCGGCGGGGTGATGTCGATGCCGCCGAGCCTGGCACCGACCTGGATGGCCATGGATGTGGCCGGCGTGTTCAACGTGAGCATGATCAGCGTGGTGCTGGCGTTCCTCTTCGTGCACATGTTCGACACCGCCGGCACCCTGATGGGCGTGGCCCAGCGCGCCAACCTGGTGGCACCGGACGGGCGTATCGAAAACCTGTCGCGGGCCTTGAAGGCCGACAGTGCTTCGAGCGTGTTTGGCGCGGTGGTGGGCGTGCCGCCGGTAACCAGCTATGTGGAAAGTGCTGCGGGTGTGGCGGCAGGCGGGCGTACTGGCCTGACTGCCGTGGTGGTGGGTTTGCTGTTCGTCGCGGCGATGTTCTTCGCCCCGCTGGCCGGCATGATCCCGGCCTACGCCACCGCTGGCGCGCTGATCTATGTGGCGATGTTGATGATGGGCAGCATGGCGCATATTCATTGGGATGACGCCACCGACAGCATCCCGGCGATCGTCACGGTGATCATGATGCCGCTGACCTTCTCGGTGGCCGACGGCATTGCCCTGGGCTTCATCAGTTACGTGGCGCTCAAGGCCGGTACCGGCAAGTACAAGGAGATCTCGGCCAGCCTGTGGGTGCTGTGCCTGATCTTCATTGCCAAGTTCGTGTTCCTTTGAGCTGAGCCGCTGCACAAGAAGGGCGCCATAGGCGCCCTTCTTTGTTGCCCTCAGCAAACCACGCACTTTCCCCGCCTGTAGGAGCGGCCTTGTGCCGCGAAAGGGCTGCAAGGCAGCCCCGGCAGTTTTGCATGATGCAGATATCCCGGGGCCGCTACGCGCCCCATTCGCGGCACAAGGCCGCTCCTACACAGGCCGCGCCAAGGCGACATGCCTTAAAGAAGCAGCCCGCACAAAAACTACAGACGAAAAAAAGCCCGCCAGTGTGAGAGCGGGCCAAGGACCTACGAAGATTCTTCTAGCGACCAACTAGCTTCCACGGTAGGTCGAGTAACTGTACGGCGAGATCAACAGCGGCACGTGGTAGTGCTCCTGCTGCTCGTCGATGCCAAAGCGCAGCACCACCACGTCGAGGAACGCGGCATCCGGCAACGCCACGCCTTTGGCGCGGTAGTAGGCGCCAGCGCTGAACTGCAGCTGGTAAACGCCGGTACGATAGTCATCACCCTGCAGCAGCGGCGCGTCGACGCGGCCATCGCTGTTGGTCAGGGCGGTGTTCACCAGCTCCAGCTGCTGGCCTTCGACACGGTACAGCTCGACCTTGATCGAGCTGCCCGGGCAGCCATGCGCGGCATCCAGTATGTGTGTAGTCAAACGTCCCATTTGCTTGTCGCCTCTTGTCGTATGCGTGGGCAAAAAATACACGCCAGCCACCGGGCGCACTGCCCGTGGTGGGTGGGAATGGGGCCATTAAGACAGTTTCCCGATAAATTGTACACAATTTTTTGAACCCTTCTGTCTTCCGCCCCAGCCCTGCCCCACAACGGTGCCAACAGTCGCAAATACAGGCCCGGTGCTGGCGCAATCGTGCTTAGCTGACCAATCAGGCAGGTTTCTTGCAATGCTTTTCAGCCTGACCGACGGGAAGAAATGCTGAAAAACAGGCTTACAAATGATTTCAGAAGTTGTATACAATCACCCCATCCGGTGGTGCGACATCCCGACGCGGCCCGCCCACCACCCGCACTAACGTACAAGAAGGAAGACTGCAGTGAGCGCTGACTACCCTCGCGACCTGATCGGTTACGGCAACAACCCACCTCATCCGCAATGGCCGGGGAATGCCCGCATTGCGCTGTCCTTCGTGCTCAACTACGAAGAAGGTGGCGAGCGCAACATTCTGCATGGCGATAAAGAGTCCGAAGCCTTCCTCTCTGAAATGGTCGCCGCCCAGCCGCTGCAGGGCGCGCGCAACATGAGCATGGAATCGCTCTACGAATACGGCAGCCGCGCAGGCGTCTGGCGCCTGCTCAAGCTGTTCAAGGACAGCGGCGTGCCGTTGACCATCTTCGCCGTGGCCATGGCCGCCCAGCGCCACCCCGACGTAATCCGCGCCATGGCCGAAGCCGGCCACGAGATCTGCAGCCACGGCTACCGCTGGATCGACTACCAGAACATGGACGAGGCCCAGGAGCGCGAGCACATGCTCGAGGCCATCCGCATCCTCACCGAACTCACCGGCGAGCGCCCGGTGGGCTGGTACACCGGCCGCACCGGCCCGAACACCCGCCGCCTGGTGATGGAGGAAGGTGGTTTCCTCTACGACAGCGACACCTACGACGACGACCTGCCCTACTGGGAGCCGAACAACCCCACCGGCAAGCCGCACCTGGTGATCCCCTACACCCTGGACACCAACGACATGCGCTTCACCCAGGTGCAGGGCTTCAACTGCGGCGAGCAGTTCTTCCAGTATTTGAAAGACGCCTTCGACGTGCTCTACGAAGAAGGCGCCGAAGCGCCGAAGATGCTCTCCATCGGCCTGCACTGCCGCCTGGTCGGCCGCCCGGCACGCCTGGCCGCGCTCAAGCGCTTCGTCGACTACGCCAAAAGCCACGACCAGGTCTGGTTCGCCCGTCGCGCGGATATCGCCCGCCACTGGCACGCCACCCACCCGTACAAGAAAGAGAACGCCTGATGACCGCCTTCACCACCCTCAAGCCCTCCACCCTGAGCCGCGCCGCCTTCGTCGAGGCCTTCGCCGACATCTACGAGCACTCGCCGTGGGTCGCCGAAAAAGCCTACGACCTGGGCCAGCTGGGTGAGCTGGACGAGATCGAGGCGCTGCACCAGCGCATGAGCGACATCCTGCTCAGCGCCAACCACGCAGACCAGCTGGCACTGATCAACGCTCACCCGGACCTCGCCGGCAAGGCCGCCGTGCAGGGCGAGCTGACCGAATCGAGCACCAACGAGCAGGCCGGCGCCGGTATCCACCAGTGCACCGCCGAGGAGTTCGCCCGCTTCACCGAACTGAACGACGCCTACAAGGCCAAGTTCAAGTTCCCGTTCATCATGGCGGTCAAGGGCAGCAACCGGCACCAGATCCTCGCCTCCTTCGAAAAACGCATCCACAACGATACCGATGCCGAGTTCAAGGAAGCCCTGGCGCAGATCAACCTGATTGCCCTGTTCCGCCTGCTGCAGCTTTGAGGACTGAGCGCCGCCGTGGCCCGAGTGCGTGACGCGTCCGCACCCAGGGCCTGGCCGGCAAGCCGGTCCACCCTATTTTGATAACAACGAACATAGAAGAGATAACCGCATGCGCACCCTGATGATCGAGCCCCTGACCAAAGAAGCCTTCGCCCCTTTCGGTGACGTGATCGAAACCGACGGCAGCGACCACTTCATGATCAACAACGGCTCGACCATGCGCTTTCACAAGCTCGCCACGGTCGAAACCGCCGAGCCTGAAGACAAGGCGATCATCAGCATCTTCCGCGCCGACGCGCTGGAAATGCCGCTGACCGTACGCATGCTGGAACGCCATCCGCTGGGCAGCCAGGCTTTCATCCCGCTGCTCGGCAACCCCTTTCTGATCGTGGTCGCGCCAGTTGGCGATGCACCTGTATCAGGCTTGGTCCGTGCCTTCCGCAGTAATGGCAGGCAGGGCGTTAATTACCATCGCGGCGTTTGGCACCACCCGGTGCTGACGATCGAAAAGCGGGATGACTTCCTGGTGGTTGATCGCAGTGGTTCTGGCAACAACTGCGATGAGCATTACTTCCCCGAGGAACAGATGTTGATCCTCAATCCCCACCAATAAGAAAAGGTCGGTCATTCAGGCTCGCCTGAAAGGTGACCGGCGAGAGGTACATACTGTGGAAGCACACCTTCACGAATGGCTGAACCTGAGCATTCGCTGGGTTCACATGATCACCGGTGTCGCCTGGATCGGTGCATCGTTCTACTTCGTCTGGCTGGAGAACCACCTGAACCGCAGCAACCCGCGCGATGGGTTGTCGGGTGACCTTTGGGCCATCCACGGTGGTGGTATCTACCACCTGGAAAAATACAAGCTCGCACCGCCGAAAATGCCCGAGAACCTGCACTGGTTCAAATGGGAAGCCTACTTCACCTGGATGTCCGGGATCGCCCTGCTGTGCGTGGTGTTCTACTGGAACCCGACCCTGTACCTGCTGGCACCCGGCAGCACCCTGAGCGGTGCCGAAGGCGTGGCCATCGGTATCGGTTCGCTGGTCGCCGGCTGGTTCATCTACGACTTCCTCTGCGACTCGCCCCTGGGCAAGCAACCGGCGCTGCTCGGTGGCGTACTGTTCGTGCTGATCATCGCTGCCTGCTTCGGCTTCAGCCTGGTGTTCAGCGGCCGCGGCGCCTACCTGCACACCGGTGCGATCATCGGCACCATCATGGTCGGTAACGTGTTCCGCATCATCATGCCGGCCCAGCGCCAGCTGGTGGCGGCGATCGAGAACAACCAGACCCCCGACCCGGTACTGCCGGCCAAGGGCCTGCTGCGCTCGCGTCACAACAACTACTTCACCCTGCCGGTGCTGTTCATCATGATCAGCAACCACTTCCCGAGCACCTACGGCAGCCAGTACAACTGGCTGATCCTGGCCGGCATTGCAGTCGCTGCGGTACTGATCCGCCACTACTTCAACACCCGCCACGACAGCAACAAGTACGCCTGGACCCTGCCGGTCGGCGCCCTGGCGATGATCTGCCTGGCCTACGTCACCGGCCCCAAGCCGCTGCCGACCGCCCCTGAGCAGGCCGCTGCCAAAGTCGAGTACCAGCCGCTGCCGGCCACTGCAGTCGGAGGCAAGACCGCCGCCCAACTGCGTGAAGAAGAAGCCGCCAAGGCCGCTGCCGCCCCTGCCGCCCCGGCAGAGCAGCCAGCCCAGGCCAGCGCCCAGCCGCCAGCCGGTGGCTTCGACAAGATCCACAACGTCATCCAGGAGCGCTGCACCGTGTGCCACTCGGCCAAGCCGACCAGCCCGCTGTTCAGTGCAGCCCCTGCCGGCGTGATGTTCGACACCCCGCAGCAGATCCAGGCCCAGGCCGCGCGCATTCAGGCGCAAGCGGTTGCCAGCCAGATCATGCCGCTGGGCAACATCACCCAGATGACCGTCGAGGAACGCAAGCTGGTAGGTGACTGGATCGCCAAAGGCGCCCAGGTCAACTGACTCCCAGGCAACCTGCTCACCTGTAGGAGCAGGCTTGTCTGCGATGAGGCCGGCACGTCCGGCCTCACTTTCAAGCTTCAAGCAACAAGCAAGCATCGAGCGTACGTCTTCACCCGGGAACCACAGCCTCCTTCGCCGGAGCCTGCCAGGTGAAGCCGCCCGCTTGGGTCCGAGAATAAAAACAAAACTCGAGG
Organism: Pseudomonas xanthosomatis; assembly: GCF_019139835.1. NCBI lineage: Bacteria > Pseudomonadati > Pseudomonadota > Gammaproteobacteria > Pseudomonadales > Pseudomonadaceae > Pseudomonas > Pseudomonas xanthosomatis. Next base: position 4,848,917 of record NZ_CP077075.1, read on the forward strand.
TGCTGCATGTCCGAGTCACCCAAGGCGTACATCCCTGTTGCGCCACCACGACAGCCCCTGCCCCTGTTCCAGCTGATCCTGGTAGGCCTGCAACACGTTCTGCTGATGTACGGCGGCGCCATCGCCGTGCCGCTGATCATCGGCCAGGCTGCGGGCCTGTCCCGCGAGGAAGTCGCCTTCCTGATCAACGCCGACCTGCTGGTCGCAGGCGTTGCCACCATCATCCAGTCCTTCGGTATCGGCCCGGTCGGCATTCGCATGCCGGTCATGATGGGCGCCAGCTTCGCCGCAGTCGGCAGCATGGTGGCCATGGCCGGCATGCCCGGCGTCGGCCTGCAGGGGATCTTCGGCGCGACCATCGCCGCCGGCTTCTTCGGCATGCTGATCGCGCCGTTCATGTCCAAGGTCGTACGCTTCTTCCCGCCGCTGGTGACCGGTACGGTCATCACCGCCATTGGCCTGTCGCTGTTCCCGGTAGCAGTCAACTGGGCCGGTGGCGGCCATGAAGCCGAAACCTTCGGCTCGCCGATCTACCTGATGGTTGCAGGCCTGGTGCTGGCCGTCATCCTGCTGATCAACCGCTTCATGCGTGGCTTCTGGGTCAACGTGTCGGTGCTGGTGGGCATGGGCCTGGGCTACGTGCTGGCCGGCTCCATCGGCATGGTCGACCTGTCGGGCCTTGGCGCTGCGCCTTGGCTGCAGGTGGTCACACCGCTGCACTTTGGCATGCCGACCTTCAGCCTGGCGCCGATCCTGTCGATGTGCCTGGTGGTGGTGATCATCTTCGTCGAGTCCACCGGCATGTTCCTGGCCCTGGGCAAGGTCACCGATCGCGAAGTCACCCCCGGGATGCTGCGCCGTGGCCTTCTGTGCGACGCCGGCGCGTCGTTCATCGCAGGCTTTTTCAACACCTTCACCCACTCCTCGTTCGCCCAGAACATCGGCCTGGTGCAGATGACCGGGGTGCGCTGCCGTTACGTCACGGTGATGGCCGGCGGGCTGCTGATCCTGCTCAGTCTGCTGCCCAAGGCGGCCTACCTGATCGCCTCGATCCCGCCTGCGGTACTGGGCGGCGCATCCATTGCCATGTTCGGCATGGTCACCGCCACCGGCATCAAGATCCTCCAGGAGGCCGACATCAGCGACCGCCGCAACCAGTTGCTGGTGGCGGTGAGCGTGGGCTTTGGCCTGATCCCGGTGGTACGCCCGGAGTTCTTCGCGCAGATGCCGCAGTGGATGGAGCCCATCACCCACAGTGGTATCGCCATGGCCACCCTCAGCGCCCTGGTGCTGAACCTGTTGTTCAACATCCTCGGCGGCGCCGAGCGCGCAGCGCATAACGACGCCTGTCACCAGCACTGAAGTCCCCTTTATCGCGGGGCAAGCCCGCTCCCACGTTGGATACACGCTCACGCGTGGGAGCGGGCTTGCCCTGCGAAAAGGCCACACGCAAATAAAAACAATAAGCAGGGAACACGACATGAAGCGCATCACCACGTCCATCGTCCTGGGCAGCAGCCTGCTCGCCACCCTCCCCTCGCACGCCGGCGAATGGCTGCAGTGGCACGGCGAAAGCCTGACCTACCTGTACGGCAAGGACTTCAAGGTCAACCCCGACATCCAGCAGACCATCACCTTCGAACACGCCAACAAATGGAAGTACGGCGATACGTTCCTGTTCATCGACAAGATCTTCTACAACGGCAAGCCCGACCCGGGCAAAGGCGTCACCACCTACTACGGCGAATTCAGCCCGCGCCTGTCGTTCGGCAAGATCCTCGACAAGAAGCTGGCCTTCGGCCCGGTGAAAGACGTCCTGCTGGCCATGACCTACGAGCGCGGCGAAGGCGACAACGAGGCCTACCTGATCGGCCCCGGCTTCGACCTGGACATCCCCGGCTTCAACTACTTCACCCTGAACTTCTATGTGCGCAACACCGAAGGCGCGCGCCCCGGCGACAACGTCTGGCAGATCACCCCCGGCTGGTCGTACACCATCCCGGTGGGCAAGTCGGACATCCTGATCGACGGCTACATGGACTGGGTGCCCGACAATGACCAGAACAGCCGCGGCACCTACCACGCCAACCTGCACTTCAACCCGCAGGTCAAATACGACCTGGGCAAGGCCCTGAACCTGGGCGCCAAGCAGTTGTACGTGGGCTTTGAGTACAGCTACTGGAAGGACAAGTACGGCATCGACAGCCGCGGCAACCTGCAGAGCAACCAGAGTGTCGCCAGCGCACTGATCAAAGTACACTTCTGAAAAACTGACCAAACGCACAACTTTGATTCACATGCTCCAGGACGGAGCACTTGAGGCCCGGCGCGCAAGTGAGTAATCTGCGCGCCCCCTCGATCGGGGCAGGATGGAACCTGCCCGCGTTTGCTGACCGCTCAGTCAATGAATTCGGGCGGTTGGCCAACGTGTTGCCAGCCTGAAACACCCATTTTCATCCGTTCAGAAAGCCGTCGAGCAGGACCGCTGCGCCCAACCCGGAAATGTTGGCACAGCGCTTGCCAAACAGCTGTGGCCAATCGAAAAAAGCTGACCCAAAAGACAAGAACAGCGCCCGAGCGCTGACAACAGATCCAAATCAAGGGAGCGACACACGCAATGCGTACCATCAACAGCCTGATCCTCGCCGGCGGCCTGCTGGCCTGCGGCGCCAGCCAAGCCGACGACCTGCTGCAGTGGCAGAACAACAGCCTGACCTACCTGTGGGGCAAAGGCTTCAAGGTCAACCCGGCCGTGCAGCAGACCGTCACCTTCGAACACGCCGACGCCTGGAAGTACGGCGACAACTTCATCTTCGTCGACAAGATCTTCTACCAGGGCAAGAAGGACGAAGGTAACGGCCCGAACACCTACTACGGCGAAATCAGCCCGCGCCTGTCGTTCGGCAAGATCTTCGACCAGAAGCTGGAATTCGGCCCGGTGAAGGACGTATTGCTGGCCATGACCTACGAGTTCGGCGAGGGTGACACCGAGGCCTACCTGATCGGCCCGGGCTTCGACCTGGCCATCCCAGGCTTTGACTACTTCCAGCTGAACTTCTACCAGCGCACCACCGACGGCAGCCGCCCGGGCGACAACGTCTGGCAGATCACCCCGGTGTGGTCCTACACCCTGCCTGTGGGTTCGTCCGACATCCTGATCGACGGCTTCATGGACTGGGTGGTGGACAACGACGAGAACCGGCGCGGCACCTACCAGGCCAACCTGCACTTCAACCCGCAGATCAAGTACGACCTGGGCAAGGCCCTGCACCTGGGCGAGAAGCAACTGTACGTGGGTGTGGAATACGACTACTGGAAGAACAAGTACGGCATCAAGGATTCCGACGGCTTCACCACCGACCAGAACACCATGAGCTTCCTGGTGAAAGTGCATTTCTGATCGCTGAAGCCAAGCGCCGGCCCCCTGTAGGAGCCGGCTTGCCGGCGATGGGGCCGGGCCTGCATAAAACCATCCAGCATTCATGCAGGTTTCAAGGGCCCTATCGCCGGCAAGCCGGCTCTTACAAGGGCCCCCTCATCATTTGGCCGGGCGCAAAGCCTGCCACAGCTTGCCCATCACACTCACCACGGCCAGCACCACAGCCCCGGCAATCACCCCCGCCACGCCATTGAGCAGCGCCCCGGTCAAAGCACCGCCACGCCCGTCGGCAAACGCCTCGATGGCGTGATGCAGCGGCGCGATGCCGTGCACCAGAATGCCGCCACCGACCAAAAACATTGCCGCGGTACCCACCACCGACAGCCCCTTCATCATGTACGGCGCCGCCCGCAAAATACCGTTGCCGATGCTGCGGCTCAGGCTGGAGGCCTTCTGCGTCATCCACAGCCCCAGGTCATCGAGCTTGACGATACCCGCCACCAGCCCGTAAACCCCCAGGGTCATGACCACGGCAATGCCCGACAGCACGATGATCTGCTGGCTCAGCGGCGCATCCGCCACGGTGCCCAGGGTGATGGCGATGATCTCGGCCGACAGGATGAAGTCGGTGCGCACCGCGCCCTTGATCTTGCCCTTCTCGAACGCCACCAGGTCGACGCTGGCATCGGCCACCGCCTCCTTGCGCACCTGGTGCTGGGCGTCGTCTTCTTCCTTGCTGTGCAGGAACTTGTGCGCCAGCTTTTCGAAGCCCTCGAAGCACAGATAGGCGCCGCCGAGCATCAGCAGCGGGGTCACCGCCCAGGGGATGAACGCACTGATCAGCAGCGCCGCCGGCACCAGAATCGCCTTGTTCACCAGCGAGCCCTTGGCCACCGCCCACACCACCGGGATTTCCCGCTCGGCACGCACGCCGGTGACCTGCTGCGCATTCAGCGCCAGGTCATCGCCCAATACGCCGGCGGTCTTCTTTGCCGCGACCTTGGTCATCAGCGAGACGTCGTCGAGCACGGTGGCGATATCGTCGATCAGTACCAGTAAGCTGCTGCCTGCCATGTCAAAATGTTTCCAGTGGGTTCGAATGGCCGGATTCTAGCCCAAAGACGCTGCCTTGAGCGCCCGTCCGGGCGGGTGCTACCATGCCAAACCCCGTTTGCAGGGGGCCAGACACGAGGAAGACCCCTGACAATGAGCACCATTCGCGAGCGCAACAAGGAGCTGATCCTGCGCGCGGCCAGTGAAGAATTCGCCGACAAGGGCTTCGCCGCCACCAAGACCAGCGACATCGCGGCCAAGGCCGGGCTGCCCAAGCCGAACGTCTATTACTACTTCAAATCCAAGGACAACCTGTACCGCGAGGTGCTCGAGAGCATCATCGCGCCGATCATGCAGGCTTCGACGCCGTTCAACGCCGACGGCGACCCCAAAGAAGTGCTGAGCGCCTACATTCGCTCCAAAGTGCGCATCTCCCGCGACTTGCCGCATGCCTCGAAAGTGTTCGCCAGCGAGATCATGCACGGTGCGCCGCACCTCTCGCCCAGCCAGGTGGAGCAGCTCAACGAGCAGGCCCGGCACAACATCGAATGCATCCAGCGCTGGATCGACCGCGGGCAGATCGCCAATGTCGATGCCCACCACCTGATGTTCAGCATCTGGGCGGCCACGCAAACCTATGCCGACTTCGACTGGCAGATCTCGGTGATCACCGGCAAGGCCAAGCTGGCCGACAGTGATTACGAGGCAGCGGCCGAGACCATCATCCGCCTGGTGTTGAAAGGCTGCGAGCCCGAGGCAGCCTGACAGGGCCAATGGGGCTGCTTCGCAGCCCATCGCGGCACAAGGCCGCTCACAGGGGGTCGCAAACACCTGTAGGAGCGGCCTTGTGCCGCGATGGGCCGCAAAGCGGCCCCATGTTTCGAAAGGCTTAAGCCGCCACCCCGGCATCCGCCGTCAGCCCGGCTTCCTCGATCGCACTGATCGCGCACTGCTCGTCGATATCCGACGTATCGCCGCTGATCCCCACCGCACCCAGCACCTTGCCAGCCTGATCGCGAATCAGCACTCCACCCGGCGCCGGTACCACCGGCCGTTCACCCAACCCGTTCAAAGCCGCGAAGAACGCCGGGCGTTGCTGCGAGTCCAGCGCCAGCAGGCGCGAGCCCTTGCCCAGGGCAACCGCGCCCCAGGCCTTGCCGATCGCCACTTCCGGGCGCAGCAGGCTGGCGCCGTCCTCGCGTTGCAGCGCCAGCAGGTGGCCGCCGGCATCCAGCACCGCCACGGTCAGCGGCGCGGCATCGATCTTGCGGCCTGCGGCCAGTGCGGCGTTGACCACGGCAACGGCAGTTTTCAGGTTCAAGGCAGTCATGCAAAGGTCCTCTTCTTGTTGTGAGAAGCCCGAGGGCAGTTGAAAACCGATAGACAAGATAGAACACAACAAAGACACATGTTGTATACAATTTTTTGATTCAACCTTGCTCACTGCGACCAAATGCCGCTTTTGACGGCCCCAATGGCCACCCAGACCTCACCGACGAAAATGCGTTGACCTGACGGGCAAAGCATGAATACACTTTGCCGCAACGCAAGTTGTATACAATTACAAAATCGATGAGGCACAAACCATGAGCAAAATGAGAGCAATCGATGCAGCCGTTCTGGTCATGCGCCGTGAAGGTGTAGATACCGCGTTCGGCATTCCAGGAGCCGCCATCAACCCGCTGTACTCGGCCCTGAAAAAAGTCGGTGGCATCGATCACGTCCTCGCTCGCCACGTCGAAGGTGCCTCGCACATGGCCGAGGGCTACACCCGTGCCAACCCGGGCAACATCGGTGTGTGCATCGGCACCTCCGGCCCTGCCGGCACCGACATGGTCACAGGCCTGTACAGCGCCTCGGCCGACTCCATCCCGATCCTGTGCATCACCGGCCAGGCCCCGCGTGCCCGCCTGCACAAGGAAGACTTCCAGGCCGTCGACATCACCAGCATCGTCAAGCCGGTGACCAAGTGGGCCACCACCGTGCTGGAACCCGGCCAGGTGCCCTACGCCTTCCAGAAGGCCTTCTATGAAATGCGCACCGGCCGCCCGGGCCCTGTGCTGATCGACCTGCCGTTCGACGTGCAGATGGCCGAAATCGAATTCGACATCGATGCCTACGAGCCGCTGCCGGTCAACAAGCCAGCCGCCACCCGCAAGCAAGCGGAAAAGGCCCTGGCCATGCTTAACGAAGCCGAGCGCCCCCTGCTGGTTGCAGGTGGTGGCATCATCAACGCCGACGCCAGCGAAAAACTGGTCGAGTTCGCCGAACTGACCGGCGTGCCGGTGGTACCCACCCTGATGGGCTGGGGCACCATCCCGGACGACCACGAGCTGATGGTCGGCATGGTCGGCCTGCAGACCTCGCACCGCTACGGCAACGCCACCATGCTCAAGTCCGACCTGGTGCTGGGTATCGGTAACCGTTGGGCCAACCGCCACACCGGTTCCGTCGACGTCTACACCGAAGGCCGCAAGTTCGTGCACGTCGATATCGAACCGACCCAGATCGGCCGCGTGTTCACCCCTGACCTGGGTATCGTCTCGGATGCCGGCAAGGCGCTGGACGTGTTCCTCGAAGTGGCCCGCGAGTGGAAAGCCGCTGGCAAGCTTAAGTGCCGCGCCGCCTGGCTCAAAGACTGCCAGGAGCGCAAGGCGACCCTGCAGCGCAAGACCAACTTCGACAACGTGCCGGTCAAGCCGCAGCGCGTGTACCAGGAAATGAACGAGGTGTTCGGCAAGGACACCACCTACGTCAGCACCATTGGCCTGTCGCAGATCGCCGGCGCGCAGTTCCTGCACGTGTACAAGCCGCGCCACTGGATCAACTGCGGCCAGGCCGGCCCGCTGGGCTGGACCATCCCTGCCGCCCTCGGCGTGGTCAAGGCCGACCCGAAACGCAAGGTGGTCGCGCTGTCCGGTGACTACGACTTCCAGTTCATGATCGAAGAACTGGCAGTGGGCGCACAGTTCAACCTGCCGTACGTGCACGTGCTGGTGAACAACGCCTACCTCGGCCTGATCCGCCAGGCCCAGCGTGGCTTCGACATGGATTACTGTGTACAACTGGCGTTCGAGAACATCAACGCCACCGACGCCGCCACCTACGGTGTCGACCACGTCGCCGTGGTCGAGGGCCTGGGCTGCAAGGCCATCCGCGTGTTCGAGCCGGGCCAGATCGCCCCTGCCCTGCTCAAGGCACAGAAGATGGCCGAAGAGTTCCGCGTACCGGTGGTGGTCGAAGTGATCCTCGAGCGCGTCACCAACATTTCCATGGGCACCGAGATCAACGCGGTCAACGAGTTCGAAGACCTCGCCCTGGTCGGCAACGACGCGCCGACCGCCATCTCGCTGCTGGACTGATCGCCTGACGCCCCCGCGCGGCCCCGATAACCGGGCGCCGGGGGCCTTCAACGCAAGGAGACAACCATGCCTCGCTTCGCTGCCAACCTGTCCATGCTGTTCACCGAACAGGACTTCCTGGCCCGCTTCAAGGCTGCCGCCGACGCCGGCTTCAGCGGTGTCGAATACCTCTTCCCGTACGACTTCAGTGCCGCCGAAATCAAGCAGCAGCTGGACGCCCACGGCCTGACCCAGGTGCTGTTCAACCTGCCGGCCGGCGACTGGGCCAAAGGTGAACGCGGCATCACCTGCCACCCCGACCGCGTCGAAGAATTCCGCGCCGGTGTCGACAAGGCCATCGAGTACGCCAAGGTGCTGGGCAACACCCAGGTCAACGCCTTGGCCGGCATTCGCCCGCAAGGCCTGCAGTGCGCCGAGGTGCGCAAGACCTTCGTGGAAAACCTGCGCTACGCCGCCGACAAGCTCAAAGCTGCCGGTATTCGCCTGGTCATGGAAATGATCAACACCCGCGACATCCCGGGCTTCTACCTGAACACCACCAAACAGGCCCTGGAAATCCAGGCCGAGGTGGGCAGCGACAACCTGTTCCTGCAGTACGACATCTACCACATGCAAATCATGGAAGGTGACCTGGCGCGCACCCTGGAAACCAACCTCAAGCTGATCAACCACGTGCAACTGGCCGACAACCCGGGCCGCAACGAGCCGGGCACCGGCGAGATCAACTACCGCTTCCTGTTCGAGCACCTGGACCGCATCGGCTACCAGGGCTGGGTGGGCGCGGAATACAAGCCCAAGACCACCACCGAGGCGGGCCTGGGCTGGCTCAAGAGCCATAACGCTATCTAAGGAACAACTCGAAACCCTGTGGGAGCGGGCTTACCCGCGAACACCGGCGAAGCCGGTGCCATCCACCGAGTTGTCTGTTTCGCGGGCAAGCCCGCTCCCACAGGGGGCGGCGGCGCGCTTGAGATACCACAAATACAAAGAGGCACATTCTCATGGCTAAAATCGGTTTCATCGGCACCGGCATCATGGGCAAGCCCATGGCTCAGAACCTGCAAAAGGCAGGTCACAGCATCTTCGTTTCCACCCACCACGACGCAGCCCCGGCCGACCTGGTCGCCGCCGGTGCCGTGGCTCTGGCCAACCCGAAGGAAGTGGCCCAGGAAGCCGAGTTCATCATCGTCATGGTGCCGGACACCCCGCAGGTTGAAGCCGTGCTGTTCGGTGACAACGGCGTCGCCCAGGGCGTCGGCCCGAACAAGGTGGTGATCGACATGAGCTCGATCTCCCCTACCGCCACCAAAGCCTTCGCCGAGAAGATCAAGGCCACCGGCGCTGCCTACCTGGACGCCCCGGTGTCCGGCGGCGAAGTCGGTGCCAAGGCTGCGACCCTGAGCATCATGGTCGGCGGTTGCCCGAAAGCCTTCGAGCGCGCCCTGCCGCTGTTCGAAGCCATGGGCAAGAACATCACCCGCGTGGGTGGCAACGGTGATGGCCAGACCGCCAAGGTCGCCAACCAGATCATCGTCGCCCTGAACATCCAGGCCGTGGCCGAAGCCCTGCTGTTCGCTGCCAAGAACGGCGCGGACCCTGCCAAAGTGCGTGAAGCACTGATGGGCGGCTTCGCTTCGTCGAAGATCCTCGAAGTGCATGCCGAGCGCATGATCAAAGGCACCTTCGACCCGGGCTTCCGCATCAACCTGCACCAGAAGGACCTGAACCTGGCCCTGCAAGGCGCCAAGGAGCTGGGCATCAACCTGCCCAACACCTCCAACGCCCAGCAAGTGTTCAACACCTGCCAGGCCCTGGGCGGCGGCAACTGGGACCACTCGGCGCTGATCAAGGGCCTGGAGCACATGGCCAACTTCTCGATCCGCGACGACAAGTAAGACCTTACCGGCCTCTTCGCGGCGGTTCGGCGCCCCGACAAGCCCGCTCCCACAGGTTCAGCGCTGAACCTGAAGGCAACGGCAATCCTGTGGGAGCGGGCTTGTCGGGGCGCCGAACCGCCGCGAAGAAGCCAACGCCTATGAACCTGCGACCACTGGTCCATAGGTGAACCCGAGCAACACCCGCCCCTGGTTCGGCCTGCACGGAGGCAGTTCCAGGGGCGTTTTCGATTCTGCAGAACAACAATAAATGGGAGCCTGCCATGTCGGTCGATCCGCAAAAACTTCTCCGCGACCTGTTCGACACAGCCATCGCTGCCGCCCACCCGCGTCAAGTCCTCGAACCCTGCCTGCCCGCTGACCGCAGCGGCCGGGTCATCGTCATCGGCGCCGGCAAAGCCGCCGCCGCCATGGCCGAAGTGGTCGAAAAAAGCTGGCAGGGCGAGGTCTCGGGCCTGGTCGTGACCCGCTACGGCCATGGCGCCAACTGCCAGAAGATCGAGGTAGTCGAAGCCGCCCACCCGGTCCCCGACGCCGCAGGCCTGGCCGTGGCCAAGCGCGTGCTGGACCTGGTCAGCAACCTCAGTGAAGACGACCGCGTCATCTTCCTGCTCTCCGGCGGTGGCTCGGCCCTGCTGGCCCTGCCCGCCGAAGGCCTGACCCTGGCCGACAAGCAGCAGATCAACAAGGCGCTGCTAAAATCCGGCGCCACCATCGGCGAGATGAACTGCGTGCGCAAGCACCTCTCGGCGATCAAGGGCGGCCGCCTGGCCAAGGCCTGCTGGCCAGCCACCGTCTACACCTATGCCATCTCGGATGTGCCGGGCGACCTGGCCACGGTCATCGCCTCCGGCCCCACCGTGGCCGACCCGAGCACCTCGGCCGATGCCCTGGCAATCATCAAGCGCTACAACATCGACGCGCCCAAAGCAGTCATCGACTGGCTCAACAACCCCGCCTCGGAAACCGTCAAAGCCGATGACCCGGCGCTGGCCCGCAGCCACTTCCAGTTGATCGCCAAACCCCAGCAGTCGCTCGAGGCCGCCGCCGTCAAGGCGCGCCAGGCCGGCTTCAGCCCGCTGATCCTCGGCGACCTGGAAGGCGAGTCGCGCGAGGTGGCCAAGGTGCACGCCGGCATCGCCCGGCAAATCGTCCTGCACGGCCAGCCACTCAAAGCCCCCTGCGTGATCCTTTCCGGCGGCGAAACCACCGTCACCGTGCGCGGCAATGGCCGTGGCGGGCGCAATGCCGAGTTCCTGCTGAGCCTCACCGAAAGCCTCAAGGGCCTGCCGGGCGTGTACGCCCTGGCCGGTGACACCGACGGCATCGACGGCTCGGAAGAAAACGCCGGCGCCTTCATGACCCCCGCAAGCTACGCCCGCGCCGAGGCCCTGGGCCTGTCGGCCAGCGATGAGCTGGACAACAACAACGGCTACGGCTACTTCGCCGCCCTCGATGCGCTGATCGTCACCGAGCCGACCCGCACCAACGTCAACGACTTCCGCGCCATCCTGATCCTCGAGACTGCCCAATCATGACGCCTGATAAAAAAGTAAAGATCCTCGCCACCCTCGGCCCTGCGATCAAAGGCATCGACGACATCCGCCAGCTGGTCGAAGCCGGGGTGAACATCTTCCGCCTCAACTTCAGCCACGGCGAGCACGCCGACCACGCCCTGCGCTACCAGTGGATCCGCGAAGTCGAGCAACAGCTGAACTACCCGCTGGGCATTCTCATGGACCTGCAAGGGCCCAAGCTGCGCGTCGGCCGCTTCGCCGAAGGCAAGGTGCAGCTGCAACGCGGCCAGGCCCTGCGCCTGGACCTGGACAACACCCCGGGCGACAACCGCCGGGTCAACCTGCCGCACCCGGAAATCATCGCCGCCCTGCAGCCAGGCATGGACCTGCTGCTGGACGACGGCAAGCTGCGCCTGCGGGTCACCGCCAAGCACAGTGACGCCATCGACACCGAAGTGCTGAACGGTGGCGAGCTGTCCGACCGCAAGGGCGTCAACGTGCCGCAAGCGGTGCTCGACCTCTCGCCGCTCACCACAAAAGACCGCCGCGACCTCAGCTTCGGCCTGGAGCTGGGCGTGGACTGGGTGGCCCTGTCATTCGTGCAGCGCCCCGAGGACATCGTCGAGGCGCGCCAGCTGACTGGTGAGCGTGCCTACCTGATGGCCAAGATCGAGAAGCCCTCTGCAGTGGAACAGCTGCAGGCCATCGCCGAGCTGTCCGACGCGATCATGGTCGCCCGTGGCGATTTGGGCGTGGAAGTGCCGGCCGAAAGCGTGCCGCAGATCCAGAAGCAAATCATCAACACCTGCCGCCAGCTGGGCAAACCGGTGGTGGTGGCCACGCAGATGCTCGAGTCGATGCGCTTCTCCCCGGCCCCGACCCGCGCCGAGGTCACCGACGTGGCCAACGCCGTGGCCGAAGGTGCGGACGCGGTGATGCTGTCGGCCGAAACCGCCTCGGGCGACTACCCGCTGGAAGCTGTGCAGATGATGAGCAAGATCATCCGCCAGGTGGAGAACGGCCCGGACTACCAGGCCCAGCTCGACGTCGGCCGGCCCAAGGCCGAGGCCACCGTGTCGGACGCCATCAGCTGCGCCATCCGCCGCATCAGCGGCATCCTGCCAGTGGCGGTGCTGGTCAACTACAGCGAGTCGGGCACCTCGACCCTGCGTGCTGCACGCGAACGGCCACGGGCACCGATCCTCAACCTCACGCCAAACCTCAAGACCGCCCGCCGCCTGAGCGTGGCCTGGGGCGTGCACTCGGTGGTCAACGACCGCCTGCGCCAGGTTGACGAGGTGGTTTCCACCGCCCTCGAGATCGCCCAGGCCCAAGGCATGGCCAGCCGTGGCGACACGCTGCTGATCACCGCCGGTGTGCCTTTCGGCAAGCCGGGCTCGACTAACACCTTGCGGATCGAGACGCTGGTGTAAGGCACAGCATCAACCCTGTGGGAGCGGGCTTGCCCGCGAAGAGGCCAGCCGCCGCAACGATGTTGCCTGGGCTGGCGCATTCGCGGGCAAGCCCGCTCCCACAGCGGCCGTGATACACCTGACAACTGCGCAAAAATCGAGGCCCAAAGAGGCCCTGCGCTTACCCCCAACCTCACTGACTGCCCATGTACACCAAAAATTTCGTCAACCCGTGCCCTGACTGGGCTACGGCTTTGCTCAACGGCTTCAGCCAGGTGCTGCTGCTGCGCAGCCCCCTGTGCGGCCTGTGCTGCCTGCTGGCCATCCTGCTGACTGCCCCGGCGCTGGTCGGCGGCGCCCTGCTCGGCGCTCTCGCCGGCCTGCTCACGGCCCAGCGCCGCGGCTACGACCGCGCCGACCGCCAGGCCGGGCTGTACTGCTACAACGGCGTGCTGATCGGTATTCTGATCAGCGCCGTGCTGCCCTGGTCGGCCATCCTGCCGCCGCTGATCATCGCCGCCGGCGGGCTGTCGAGCATGCTCACCCACCAGTGGCGCAAGCGCGGCGGCAAGCTGCTGTTGGCCTATACCGCACCGTTCGTGCTGCTCGGCTGGGCCGCCCTGATGATGGCCGAACCTGCCGCCACCGCCTACGTCGAGGCCGACCCGCTGTACGCCCTGCTGCGCGGCGTGGGGCAGATCTTCCTGCTCGACAAGCCCATGGCCGGGCTGCTGGTCGTCATCGGCATGTACTTCGCCAACCCCTACGCCGCCACCTGGGCGGTGATCGGCTCGATGCTCGGCGGCGCCGTGGCGCTGCTGGCCGGCGAGGGGCAAGCCGTCTGGATGGGGTTGTACGGGTTCAATGCCGCGCTAGCGGCGCTGGCCTTCAGCCGCCAGGGGGAGCGGCCGTGGGTGACCTTGCTGGCCATTGCCCTGGCGCTGCTGCTGCAGCCGCTGTTCAACCTGATGCCGGTGGCGGGGTTGACGGCGCCCTTTGTCGCCGCCTGCTGGCTGATGCATATAGGTACGTACATCACGTGTATGAATCAACGTCGTATGTCTTCGACATAATCGTTTGGAACTGCCATTTGCTGCCTCACAGGAACTGATGGTTGCGTAACCGGAGTAATGAATGCATGGGTGGAGGGAATAAGTTCGACGCGCTCGAACTTTTTCCAACGCAAGTGAAGCCCCGTGGATCGGGGCGGTGCTGGGATATAAACATCGCCCTTTTTAAAGTACACACCCGATAGCTCAGCAATTGGCTGCAACTGGGCAACGATCCGTGAACTGATCGTCGGTGAGTTCCCGGTAAACTCATAAGTCGTGAATGTTTCACCGTTGACCTTCATAACCCGCAAAGACTTGCCGCGGACTTCTGGTTTGGCAAGCGGCTTCAAGTGGCCTTTCAAGTCCTTCTTGACCAAGCCGAACAGCGAAAGGCTCCTTGTCAGTCCCGTGTTCTGCCCCATCTGCCCTGTCGGGTCTACTTTGTTGACTGGATCATCATTGCAGTAGGCGTAAGCATTGATACCCCCGGCCCCAAATGGACTGATGCTGTCAGGGCTTGTGAAGCGCATCAGGGAGGGTGCGTAGCGCCGATTACCATTTCCCAGCAGGTAGCCTGAAAGGTATTCATCGAACAGCTGACCGGTGTAAGCCAAGGTTGTTGCCGAACCTGCTAGGTAGCCAAATGGTGAATAGGCGTTAACCTGATAAGGTTTCGTTTTCAAAGGGATCATGGTCGCTCCAATTTCCAACTCTGCACTGCATGTTTGCCGAAAACACGAGGTTGAAAAACTGGTAACAATATCAGTTGCCATCGCATGTCGCCGATTGCGGACAGGCCATCAACCCTTCTAGGCTGTTCACATCAGTATTTCGAGCCAATGCACATGCCCGTATCGCAATCCCTGCGCGAACGCCTCTACATCATGGTCTTCCAGACCGACACCATTGCCGGCCGCCGCTTCGACAAAATTCTCCTGCTGATCATCCTGGCCAGCCTGGTGACGGTGATCCTCGACAGCATCGATGAGGTGCACCAGGGCTACGCCGGGCTGCTGGCAGCCATCGAATGGGGGTTCACGGCGATATTCCTGGCCGAATACCTCACCCGCCTGTACTGCTCGCCCAGGCCCTTGCGCTATGCGTTCAGCTTCTACGGGCTGGTGGACCTGCTGGCGATCGTGCCGGGGATCATCGCCCTGTACTACAGCGACGCGCAGTACCTGCTGATCATCCGCGTCATCCGCATGCTGCGGATCTTCCGCGTGCTCAAGCTCAGCCCGTATTTGAAGCAGGCCCATTACCTGCTGGCGGCGCTGCAGGGCAGCAAGCAGAAGATCATCGTGTTCCTGGTCAGCGTATCGACCCTGGTGACCGTATTCGGCACCCTGATGTACGTGGTCGAAGGGCCCGAGCATGGCTTTACCAGCATCCCCAAGGGCATCTACTGGGCCATCGTCACCCTGACCACCGTGGGCTTTGGCGACATCGTGCCGAAGACGCCGCTGGGGCAGGTGCTCTCGTCGCTGGTGATGATTACCGGTTATTCGATCATTGCCGTGCCGACCGGCATTTTTACCGCCGAGCTTGCCAATGCCATGCGAGGCGAGCAGTTGCAGCATGACTGCCCGGTGTGCAGCAAAAAGACCCATGAGCATGGCGCGGCGTTTTGTTCGCGCTGCGGGAACGTGCTGTTTCCCAAGCAATGAAGCCTGCCTGTGCCGGTCTCTTCGCGGGTAAACCCGCTCCCACAGGATCACTGCAGGCCTGAACGCTGCACGGTCCCTGCAGGAGCCGGCTTGCCGGCGATAGGGCCAGCAGCCACACCGACATAACCAAAGCTGTTTTTGTTCTTTAGCCTCCACACAGCCACCCGCTATAGTCGCAGGCACTCTGCCACTCCCCATTCAATAACAAGGACGCAACGTGAAAAGACTCTTCAGCGCCTCGCTACTCGCCGCAGGCCTGGCCCTGGGCAACCTGGCCCAGGCCGCGCCAACCCTGCTCAACGTTTCCTACGACGTGATGCGCGACTTCTACAAGGACTACAACCCAGCCTTCCAGAAGCACTGGGAGGCCGAGCACAACGAGAAGGTCAACGTGCAGATGTCCTTCGGCGGCTCGAGCAAGCAGGCCCGCGCGGTGATCGACGGCCTGCCGGCCGATGTCATCACCATGAACATGGCCACCGACATCAACGCCCTGGCCGACAACGGCAAGCTGGTGCCGGACAACTGGGTGACCCGCCTTCCGAACAACAGCGCGCCGTTCACCTCGGCCACCGTGTTCATCGTGCGCAAGGGCAACCCCAAGGCGCTGAAAGACTGGCCCGACCTGCTCAAGGACGGCGTGCAGGTGATCGTGCCCAACCCCAAGACCTCGGGTAACGGCCGCTACACCTACCTCTCGGCCTGGGGCTACGTGCTCAAGCAGGGCGGTGACGAAACCAAAGCCCGCGAGTTTGTCGGCAAGCTGTTCAAGCAGGCGCCGGTGCTGGACACCGGTGGCCGCGCCGCCACCACCACCTTCATGACCAACCAGATCGGCGACGTGCTGGTGACCTTCGAGAACGAAGCCGAAATGATCGCCCGCGAGTTCGGCCGCGACCAGTTCGAGGTGGTCTACCCAAGCGTGTCGGCCGAAGCCGAGCCGCCGGTCAGCGTGGTCGACAAGGTGGTGGCGAAAAAGAACACCCAGGCTGTGGCAGAGGAGTACCTCAAGTACCTGTGGTCCCCGGCTGCCCAGGAGATCGCCGCACAAAACTACCTGCGCCCGCGTGACGCCACGGTGCTGGCCAAGTACACCGACCGCTTCCCGAAAGTCGATTTCCTGTCGGTGGAGAAAACCTTCGGCGACTGGCGCACCGTGCAGAAGACCCACTTTAATGATGGTGGGGTGTTCGACCAGATCTACACCGGCCAGTAATTGATACATGCAGGCCCGGCCTCTTCGCGGCTAAAGCTCCACACAGGGTTTGTGCGATACCTGTAGGAGCGGCTTTAGCCGCGAAGAGGCCGGCGCAGGCAACACACCAATCGAACTTTCCCCGCCCCCACCAATCAGCTCCTTGAGTAACCCTGCCCCTCACCGGCCCAAGGAGTACTCTCGTGCTGCGCGCTTTCTTCACCCTGCTGCTTGGCTGCCTGCTGAGTACCCATCTTCTGGCCGCAGAGCCCGCCCCCGCGGATGAACCACCCGCTGAACCTGCCGCAGTATTGCAAGGCGGCCTGCTCGGCGCCTTGGCCGACGGCCTGGACAGCGCCGCCCAGGAGCTGGACCTGGACGCCCATCTGGTGGACGCCTGGCGCCTGCGCACCGACCGCGCCGCCAAGGAAGTGGAGCGCCTGGTCGACAAGCACTCTGCCACCGACTCGCTGCACCTGGCCGGCAACTTCCTGCTGCTCACGCTCACCTGGGTGGCCAGCTTTGCGCTGCTCACAAGCCTCGGCCGCTGGGCCGCCAGGCGTGCATGCGCCAGCGCCTGGCTACGCCCGCGCAAACGCGCCAGCAGCCTGCTCGGCTACCTGCTGCCCTTTACCCTGCCGGCGTTGGCCAGCCTGCCGCTGACCCTTTACGCCAGCCGCTTTCTCGACCCCTCGGTGGCCCGCGCCCTGGGCCTGAGCCTGGCCTACGCCACCAGCAGCGGGCTGTTCTCCACCTCGATCATTCTGTGCCTGATCACCCTGTTCGACGCCGGCCACAAGCGCGCGGCCGTGGCCCTGATCAAGCGCCTGACCCCGCGCCCGCTGTTTCTGATCGGCTTTCTCGCGGCCTGGAGCGACGCCCTGACCAGCCCGCAGATCGCGCGCCAGCTGGGCGGCAACATCACCGCCAGCATCGCCGTGCTCACCGGCCTTGCCGCCACCTTCATCTTCGCAAGCCTGGTGATCCGCCTGCGCCGGCCGGTCGCCCACCTGATCCGCAACCGCAGCTACAAGGACCGCGTGCAGCACCGCGCCGTGCAAGAGACCCTGCGCATCTTCTCGGCGGTGTGGTACCTGCCGATCCTGCTGATGATTCTGGTCTCGGCCATCCACCTGGTCGGCGCTGGCGAAGAAAGCCAGAAAGCCCTGCAGAACGCCTTGCTGACCACCGTGCTGCTGGTCTCGACAGTGTTCCTCAGCACCTTGCTGCAGCACCTGCTGGCGCCGCGCGAAACGGACCCGGCGCAGCGCGTGCGGCCTTACAAGGAGCTGCTGCGCAGCCTCGCCCACGCGCTGCTGCGCATTGCCATGGCGATCACCTTCATCGAGCTGCTGGGGCGTATCTGGGGCTTCTCGGTGATCGATTTTGCCCTGAGCAACAGCCTGGGCCAGGCCATCAGCAATTCGCTTTCGAGCATCGGCCTGATCCTGCTGGTCACCTGGCTGCTGTGGGTGGTGCTCGACACTGCCATCCAGGAGGCCCTCAAGCCCCCGGTCGGGCGCAGCAAGGCGCGCCAGCCCAGCACCCGGGTGCGGACCATCCTGCCGATGCTGCGCAACGCCATCAAGGTGATCCTGATCGTCATCTGCACCATCACCACCATGGCCAACCTGGGCATCAATGTCGCGCCTTTGCTGGCCGGCGCCGGGGTGATCGGCCTGGCCATCGGCTTCGGTTCGCAGCAACTGGTACAGGATGTGATCACCGGGCTGTTCATCCTGATCGAGGACACCATCTCGATTGGCGACTGGGTGGTGCTCGACTCCGGCCACGCCGGCAGCGTGGAAAGCCTGACCATCCGCACCCTGCGCCTGCGCGACGGCAAGGGCTTCGTGCATTCGGTGCCGTTCGGCCAGATCAAGGCGGTCACCAACCAGTCACGGCAGTTCGCCTATGCGTTCTTCTCGGTGCAGTTCACCTACGACAGCGATGTGGACCAGGCGCTGGGGTTGATTCACGAGGTGGGGCAGTCGATCAGCGAAGACCCGCTGCTGCGTATCAACCTGCAGGGGCCGTTGCAGGTGTTCGGGGTGGACCGCATGGACTTGAACGGATTTGTGCTGACGGCGCAGTTCCGCACCATCTCCGGGGGGCAGTATGCGGTTAGCCGGGCGTTCAACGAGCGGCTGAAAAAGCGCGTGGACCAGGCCGAGAAAGTCAGTTTTGCCCAGGTGTATCCGTTGCCGGTGCAGGCCTTGGGGGCTTGAGCTTGCGTGGCCCGGCCCCTTCGCGGGCAAGCCCGCTCCCACAAGATCACCACAGGTCTGGATGCTGTTGCGGTCCCTGTGGGAGCGGGCTTGCCCGCGAAGGGGCCGGGGCAGGCTGAATCAGATCTGCCGGAACACCAGCGCCTTCAACCCACCCTCAGGGTCGGCGTCGGGAAACTCCGGCGGGTTTGCAAGCCGCTCGACAAACGCCAGCCCCGGCGCATGCTCGGCCATGCCGTCGATCAAGAACTGCGGCCCGATGCCGGGGTCATTCACGCAGGCCAGCACCGTCCCGCCGTCACTCAACAGTTCAGGCAAGCGCCGCAGGATCTTGCCGTAGTCCTGGGTCAGCACGAAGCTGCCGCGCTGGAAGGTCGGCGGGTCGATGATGATCAAGTCATAAGGCCCGTACTTGCGCACCTTGCCCCACGACTTGAACAGCTCGTGCCCAAGATAAGCCACCCGCGAGGCATCGTGCTGGTTCAGGCGGTGGTTGTCGCGCCCGCGCGACAGCGCCGACTTGGCCATGTCCAGGTTGACCACCTGCTCGGCGCCACCGGCAATCGCCGCCACCGAAAAACCGCAGGTGTAGGCGAACAGGTTGAGCACCCGCTTGCCCGCCGCCTGCTCGCGCACCCAGCGCCGCCCGTAACGCATGTCGAGGAACAGCCCGGTGTTCTGCCGCACGCCCAGGTCGAGCAGGTAGGTCAGGCCGTCCTCGACCACCTCGCGCTGCTGGCAGGGCTCGCCCAAGAGCCACTGGCCAGGGCTGTCGGGCAGGTAGCGGTGCTGGATTAGCATGGCCTGGCCAGTCCATTGCGGGCGCTCGGCCAGGCGCTGCAGCATGGCCTGGAGCTCGGCCAGCTGGCCCGGCTCCGGCTCGCGGAACAGCGCCACCGACAGCACGCCCTGCAGCCAGTCGACGGTGACCTGCTCCAGCCCCGGCCAGCAACGGCCACGGCCGTGGAACAGGCGACGGGTTTCGCTGGGAGCAGGGTCGAGGGCGGCGAGCAGGTGTTGCTCGAGGGTGTGGATCGGCGAGGTCATGGCGGGTCGCAGGCTGGCAAAAAGCGGCATTCTACCTGCTCCGGCCCTATCGCGGGGCAAGTCGCGCCGGGCGAAACCACCACCCCTGCTGCATACCCGCCGCCGCCAACAGAATCAGCCCTACCCCCAGCCACTGCAACGGCGCCAGGCGGTGCCCGAAGGCCACCCAGTCCACCAGAATCGCCGCAATCGGGTAGATGAACGACAGCGCCCCGGTCAGCGCCGTGGGCAGGCGCTGGATGGCGCTGTACAGCAGCACGTACATCACCCCGGTATGCACGATGCCCAGGGTGACCAGGCTGGCCAGTGCCGAAGGCTCTGCCGGCAGCCCGGCAGGCCGCACGAACGGCGCCAGCAGCAAAACCCCGGTGGCTACCTGGACCAACGCGATCAGGTGCGGCGGCGTGCCCTTCAGGCGCTTGATGATCAACGCGGCGATGGCGTAAAGCAGCGCCGCCCCCAGCGCCAGGGCGATACCCAGCAAGTAGTCGTCACCCCTGCCCTGCCCGGCGCCGTGGGCGCTGACAATCGCCAGCATGCCGAGAAACGCCACGCTGAGCCAGGTGAACTTGGCCAGGGTGAGCTTCTCGCCGAGAAACACCGCCGCCAGCCCCACCAGCATGAACGGCTGCACGTTGTACACCGCCGTGCCGATGGCGATGGACGCCCGCGAATAGGAGGCGAACAGCAACACCCAGTTGCCGACGATGGCCACCCCGCTGGCGATCGCCAGCAGCAGTGCCGTGCGGCTGATCACCCCCGGCTTGAGAAAGCCCAGCACCGCGCAGATCACCAGCAAAGCGCCGGCACCGAACACGCAGCGCCAGAACACCACCTCGGCCACCGGCAGGCCCGACACCAGCACGAACCAGCCGATGGTCCCGGAAATCAGCATGGCGGCGATCATCTCCAGCGAGCCACGGCGCAATGAATTGTCCATCCCACACCTCCTGTAAACGATGGCCACAGTATGCGCAGGCGCCCGCCGCGCCATCCAGCGGATAAACAAGGCAAAACCTGGTATCGGCCTTTACTATCAAGGCAATTTCTTCAAATCGCCTGACGAGGTAGCCATGACCGATGATATCGACCAACTGCTGATCAACGCCCTGATGGAAGATTCGCGCCGTTCGCTCAAGGCCCTGGCCCAGGTCAGCGGGCTGTCGGCGCCCAGTGTCAGCGAGCGCCTGCGCCGGCTTGAGGAACGCGGCGTGCTGCGCGGCTACACGGTAGAGGTAGACCCGCGCTGCTTCGGCTACCAGCTGCAGGCCATCGTGCGCATTCGCCCGTTGCCCGGGCAGTTGCAGGAGGTGGAGCGGCAGATCATCGCCATCCCCGAGTTCACCGAGTGCGACAAGGTCACCGGCGAAGACTGCTTCATCGCCCGCCTGCACGTGCGCTCGATGGAGCAACTGGACACCCTGCTCGACCGCCTGAATGTGCTGGCCGAGACCAATACCGCGATCATCAAGAAAACCCCGGTGAAGCGGCGCCTGCCGCCGATGGCGTAACACATGAGGCAGATGCGATCCCTGTAGGAGCGGCACAAGGCCGCTCCTACAGGTGATTTTTGTACACACTAATGTCACCTTAAGTGCCATTTTTGTGTGCACTTCCTACAGGTAACGCACCAATAGGTTACACACTTCCCGTAACTAATTCTGACCAATTGATCAACTAAGAACACACTTCAAAAATTAAACCTGTTCATTTGGTCAATTTATATTCCATTTATTTCATTAACTTATATTTCAAAAATTTAGATTCAAAATAATGGCCAACTAAAAACTGGATTCACCCTGGCACGGAACTGGCTTTTATGTGTTCGTGTTTTGTATACAACTTAAACAAAACATAAATACACAAGAACTCGCAGCGTCGCCCTACAGGCGACCGTTGCGCCCAGAACCCTGTGATGCCAACGCCTGCACCGACGAGATGGCGAGCCCGTGCGCCAGCGCCCGCTCATCGCAGTCACACGCATCAGGAGCCGCCGGAATGCCTAGCAGCCTCGACCTTGCCCCTGAACTTTCCGTTGCCAGCACCAGCCCTACCACCCTCGAAGGCCAGCCGGCCAACCTCGAACTGAGCCCGCGCCTGCACAACCGCGACCTCGCCCCGACCAAGGCCGAAGGCCGCCGCTGGGGCGGCTACAGCATCTTTGCGTTGTGGACCAACGATGTGCACAACATCGCCAACTACTCCTTCGCCATGGGCCTGTTCGCCCTGGGCCTGGGCGGCTGGCAGATTTTGCTGTCGCTGGCGATCGGCGCGGCGCTGGTGTACTTCTTCATGAACCTGTCCGGCTACATGGGGCAGAAGACCGGCGTGCCGTTCCCGGTGATCAGCCGCATCGCCTTCGGCATCCACGGCGCGCAAATCCCGGCGCTGATCCGCGCGGTAATCGCCATCGCCTGGTTCGGCATCCAGACCTACCTGGCATCGGTGGTATTACGGGTACTGCTGACGGCCGTATGGCCACAGGTGGCCGTGTACGACCACGACAGCATCCTTGGCCTGTCGAGCCTGGGCTGGGTGTGCTTCGTGGCGATCTGGCTGGTGCAACTGGTGATTCTCGCCTACGGCATGGAGATGGTGCGCCGCTACGAGGCCTTCGCGGGCCCTGTGATCCTGCTGACCGTGGCCAGCCTGGCGGTGTTCATGTACTTCAAGGCCGACGCGCGCATCGCCTGGTCGGTGGCAGAACCGCTGACCGGCTATGAGATGTGGCGCAACATCTTTGCCGGCGGCGCACTGTGGCTGGCGATCTACGGCACCCTGGTGCTGAACTTCTGCGACTTCGCCCGCAGCGCACCGTGCCGCAAGACCATCCGCGTGGGCAACTTCTGGGGCCTGCCGGTGAACATCCTGGTGTTCGCCGCCATTACCGTGGTGCTGTGCGGCGCGCAGTTCCAGATCAACGGCCAGGTCATCGACAGCCCGACGCAAATCGTCGCCAGCATCCCCGACACCGCCTTTCTGGTACTGGGCTGCATGGCCTTCCTGATCGTCACCGTGGCGGTCAACATCATGGCCAACTTCGTCGCCCCGGCCTTCGTGCTCAGCAACCTGGCGCCGCGCCACCTGAACTTCCGTCGCGCCGGCTTGATCAGCGCCACGCTGGCGGTGGTGATCCTGCCGTGGAACCTCTACAACAGCCCGCTGGTGATCGTGTACTTCCTCTCAGGCCTTGGCGCCCTGCTCGGCCCGCTGTACGGCGTGATCATGGCCGACTACTGGCTGCTGCGTAAGGGCTGCATCAACGTGCCAGAGCTGTACAGCGAAAACCCCGCCGGCGCCTACCACTACAGCCGCGGCATCAACCTGCGCGCCGTGGCCGCGTTCCTGCCGGCCGCCCTGCTGGCCATCGTCCTGGCCCTGGTGCCGAACTTCCACAGCGTCGCGCCGTTCTCCTGGCTGATCGGTGCCGGCATCGCCGCCGCCGTGTACCTGCTGGTCGCGCCGCGCCATCGCCAATACCACGACGTGAGCGGTGAATGCATCGCCGTCGACCACAGCAGCCACTGAATTGCGGGAGCTTTTGCATGCGTATTCTGATCGCCAACGTAAACACCACCGAAGCCATCACCGAGGCCATCGCCGAACAGGCCCGCAGCGTTGCGGCGCCCGGCACCGAGATCGTCGGCCTGACCCCCTGGTTCGGCGCAGAATCAGTGGAGGGCAACTTCGAGAGCTACCTGGCCGCCATTGCCGTGATGGACCGCGTGCTGGCCTACGACCAGCCCTATGACGCGGTGATTCAGGCCGGTTACGGCGAGCATGGCCGCGAGGGCCTGCAGGAGCTGCTGAGCGTGCCGGTGGTGGACATCACCGATGCCGCCGCCAGCACCGCCATGTACCTGGGCCACGCCTACTCGGTGGTGACCACCCTGGACCGCACCGTGCCGCTGATCGAAGACCGCCTGAAGCTCTCAGGCCTGTATGAGCGCTGCGCCTCGGTCCGCGCCAGCGGCCTGGCGGTGCTGGAACTGGAAGCCGACCCGCAGCGCGCGGTCGAGGCCATCGTCGAGCAGGCCGAACGCGCCGTGCGCGACGACAAGGCAGAGGTGATCTGCCTGGGTTGCGGCGGCATGGCCGGGCTCGACGAACAGATCCGCCAGCGCACCGGGGTGCCGGTGGTGGACGGTGTGAGTGCGGCGGTAACCATGGCCGAGTCGCTGGTGCGCTTGGGCCTGAGCACCTCGAAGGTACGCACCTATGCCACGCCGCGGGCGAAGAAGGTGATCGGCTGGCCGATGCGCTTCGGGCGTTGATCAGTCCGCCCCCCCTGTAGGAGCTGGCTTGCCAGCGATGAGGCCGGCAGCCATGACGCACAGGTCCGACCTCATCGCCGGCCAGCTCCTACAGGGGGATCACCCCGGCCAGGCGCTCGGCACTGCCACAGGCCAGGGTGAACCCCAGCGCCCCATGCCCGATGTTCAACCACAGGTTGCGATAGGCCGTATCCCCGATCAGCGGCACCCCGCTGGGTGTCGCCGGGCGCATCCCCGCCCAGGCCTGCGCCGCGTCATACTGCGCTGCATCCGGCAAGGTCGCCCTGGCCAACCGCTCCAAAGTTGCCAGCCGTTGCCGCTCAAGCCCTTCGTCGAAGCCGACGATATCCACCATCGCCGCTACCCGCAGCTGGTCGTGCAGGCGGGCATAGACCACCTTGCGTTCGTAGTCGGTCACGCTCAACTGCGGCGCCCGCTGCCCGGCAAGAATCGGTGCCGTCAGGCTGTAGCCCTTCAACGGGTACAACGGCAGGCGCACCCCAGGCAACCCCAGCGCAGCACTGCGATGGCCGGCGCACAGCACCACCTGCTGCACCGCCAGCCGCTCATCGCCAAGCTGCAATGCCACCACCCGCCCCTGCTCATGCAGCAGGCGCTTCACTGGCTGCCCAAGGATAAACCCGCATCGGCCGGAGGCCTGCAAGCGCGCTGCCAAAGCCAGGCAAAACCGATGACAGTCGGCAACCTCATCATCCGGGGTATGGATACCGCCAATGAACGGTGCATCGGCCAACGCGGGTTCAAGTTGACGCACTGCATTGCCATCGAGCACCTGCTGCGCGCCTGCATCGATCAGGCCCGCCCGCGCCTTGGCGAACGCCGTTTCGCTGCGAAACGCCACCAGCTTGCCGTTGCGCCGCCAGGCAAAACCCGCCAGTGCATCCTCCCCGCGCCAGCGCGCCAAGGTGGCCTGGCTGTGCAGGGCCAACTCCAGCAGACGGGCGCCGTTGCGCCGGTTCACAGAGCGCCGGCAAGCGCCCAGAAAGCCCGCCAGCCAGCGCCACTGGGCCGGGTCCATGCGCAGCCGCAGGCGCAAGGGTGAGTCACCTTGCAGCAACCAGCCCAATGCCTGCCACGGCACCCCGACATCGGCCAGCGGCGACACATAGCGGTACGACAGCTGCCCGCCGTTGGCGAAGCTGGTACCACTGCCCAGGCTGTCGCGGCCCTCGACCAAAGTCACCTCCCGGCCTTCGCGCACCAGGGCGTAAGCCGTGGCCAAGCCGATCACGCCACCACCGATCACCGTCACTCGCTTGCTCATCATCGCCCCCCGTCTGTTGCGCTCAGGCTACGGCCGATGACAGCCAGCGGATAATGCCGGAACATGCCCAGGGTATGAGCAAAGGTTATGGAGTGCGCCATGCGCCTGCGACATATCGAAGTTTTCCAGGCTATCCGCCAGGCCGGGTCCGTCAGCGCTGCCGCGCAATTGCTGCATGTCAGCCAGCCGGCGGTGTCCAAGGTGTTGCAGCACGCTGAACAGCAACTGGGCTTTGCCTTGTTCCGCCGGGTGCGCGGCAAGCTGCAGGTGACCCCCGAGGCCTTGCTGCTGGAACACGAGATGGACAAGGTCAGCGACGGCCTGGACGCCGTGCGCCGGCTGGCCGTGAGCCTGCGTCGGCAACCGGCGCTGGCGCTGCGTATCGGCGCCACGCCGGCGTTGGCCCAGGCACTGCTGCCGCAGGTTATAGCCGCCTGGCAGCAACGCCATCCCGCCACCCGCTGCGAGCTGGCCAGCCTGCATAGCCGCGAACTGGTGCAGCACCTGCTGATGCGCGAGATCGACCTGGCGCTGACCCTGCACGACCCCCAGCATCCAGGGCTCAAGGTAGAGCCGCTGGCCAGTGGCGAACTGAGGGTGGTGGCACCGTTCGGCTACTGGCCTGCGCAGCAGGCTGGCAGGCCATTACCGGTGGATGAGCTTGCCGATGCACCGCTGATCGGCCTGAGCAGCAGCGATCCGCTGGCCAGCCGGGTCAACCAGTGCCTTCGGGGTATCGAGCCGCCCGCGCGCATCGATGTGCAGGTGCAGACCTACGCCCTGGCGCGGGCCATGGCCGAAGCCGGGGCGGGTTTGGCACTGATCGACCCGTTCACCGCGCATGGCTTGCCGGCCGGGCAGTCCAGGCCGTTGCAGCCGGGGGTTGCGGTGACGGTGTATGCGCTGACCCGGGCCAGTGAGGCGGTGCAGCATGGATTGGAAGAACTGGTGGGGGATTTTGCACAGAGGGCGCGGGGGATGATCGCGATCGCCTCATAGCGGTCGTTGGTAACCAAATGTGGCCGTAAGTAGGAGTCTTCTTAGTGTTGCGTAGGAGCGTTCCCAACCCCTGAATCCCCCGCAGAATCGCGTCTTTCCAGCTGCTACGGTTCCCGTCCGACCCACAGGCAGGGAACCGCCGCCATGTTGCATTCAACCGCCAAGGCCCGCTTCACGCTGGCCTTCGATCACCTAGCTTGCGACTTTCAGGTGCTGTCGTTCACTGGCCGCGAAGCCATCAGCCAGCCTTACCGCTTCGAGCTGGAGCTGGTCAGCGAACAGCCGGACATCGACCTTGAAAGCCTCCTGCACCAGCAGGCTTTCCTCACCTTCGGCGATGACGGCCAAGGCATCCACGGCCAGGTCTACCAGGCTGCGCAAAGCGACGCCGGCCAGCGCCTGCAGCGCTACCGGATCAGCCTGGTACCACGCCTGCTGTACCTGAGCCTGCGCTACAACCAGCGGATCTTCCAGCAGCGCACCGCGGCGCAGATCATCGCGACGATCTTGCAGGAGCACGGCATCACGCCCGACCACTTTCGTTTCTCCCTCGGCACCCCGTGCCCACCGCGCGAGTATTGCGTGCAGTACGACGAGTCCGACCTGCACTTCGTCCAGCGCCTGTGCGAGGAAGAAGGCCTGCACTACCACTTCGAACACCACCGCCAAGGCCATCTGCTGGCGTTCGGCGACGACCAGACCTTCTTCCCCAGGCTCGCCCGGCCGACTGCATACGTACAGGACGCTGGCCTGCTCGCCGACACGCCGGTGATCCACCAGTTCGGCCTGCGCCTGGAAACCCGCACCACCCGGGTCAGCCTGCGCGACTACGACTTCGAGATGCCGCGCCTGCTGCTGGAGGCCAGCCACGGGCCAGGCGCCTCGGCACAGGACACACCAGACCTTGAGCACTACCACTACCCCGGCCACTTCACCGACCGCGCCTGCGGCCGGCAGTTGTGCCAGCGCGCGCTGCAGCGCGAACGCGCCGATTACTGCCAGGCCCAGGGCTGCAGTGACGAGCCGGGACTGGCCAGCGGTAGCTTCATGACCCTGGCCGGGCACCCGCGCCGCGAATGGAACGACCTGTGGCTGCTGACCGAAGTACGCCACGAGGGCCATCAGCCACAAGTACTGGAGGAGTCGATACCGCAGGGCTGCGCTTCGCGCTACGCCAACCAGTTCCTGGCCACGCCCTGGAGCACCTTCTACCGGCCCCCGCTCGAGCACGAAAAGCCCCAGGTGCTCGGCTGCCAGACTGCCGTGGTCACTGGCCCGGCGGGCGAGGAAATCCACTGCGACGAATACGGCCGGGTCAAGGTGCAGTTCCACTGGGACCGCGAAGGCCAGGGCATTGATACCAGCAGTTGCTGGCTGCGGGTGGCCAGCGGCTGGGCCGGCCCGGGCATCGGTGCGCTGGCCATCCCGCGGGTCGGCATGGAGGTGCTGGTGGAGTTTCTCGAAGGCGACCCCGACCAGCCGCTGGTCACCGGCTGCCTGTACCACGCCGAGCACCCGCTGCCGTACCCGTTGCCAGCACACAAGACCCGCAGCCTGTTCAAAACCCGCAGCAGCCCTGGCGGTGGCGGCAGCAACGAGCTGTACCTGGAGGACCGCAGCGGCCAGGAGCAGATCTTCATTCATGCCCA
Source organism: Pseudomonas xanthosomatis (assembly GCF_019139835.1). Taxonomy (NCBI): domain Bacteria; kingdom Pseudomonadati; phylum Pseudomonadota; class Gammaproteobacteria; order Pseudomonadales; family Pseudomonadaceae; genus Pseudomonas; species Pseudomonas xanthosomatis. The sequence goes on from NZ_CP077075.1 coordinate 4,876,931, forward strand.
GCGCGACTGGGAGCAACGCATCGGCAACGACCAGAAGACCCACGTCGGCCATGAGCGCCACGACCGTGTGCTGGGCAACAGCTTCAGTGCGTTCCAGGCCGAGGAGCACCGCACCACGCATGGGGACCGCAAGACCGAAGTGCGGGGCAACGACCACCTCAGTGTGGGCAACGACCAGCACATGAAAATCGGCTGCGCGCAACTGATCGAGGCGGGCCAAGAAATCCATATCAAGGCCGGCGAGATGCTGGTGATCGAAGCCGGGCTGGAGCTGACCCTGGCGGCGGGTGGCGGCTTCATCAAGCTCGATGCGGGCGGGGTGAGCCTGGTCGGCGCACAGGTGGCGTTCAACGGCGCGGGGGCGCCGGTTAAAGGGCGTGGGGTTGCGGTGGAGTTGCCACGGTTGCCGGGTTTGGCGCAGCCGCAACGCGCCCCGGAGCCCCTGAGTGAATTGCGTCAGTATCGGGGCCGTTATCAGATGACCGATGCACAGACCGGCAAGCCGCTACCCCGGGTGCCGTATGTCCTGCAGCAAGCACAGGGCCGCCGTATTGCCGGCTACAGCGATGGCCAGGGCCGGACCGCCGAAGTCGTCAGCCAGAGTCCGGAACCACTGGAGCTGCTGACCCCTGAACGCAGGGCCGAGCCCGTCCGCCCCCTGATCAGGGCAGGGGAGCCTGGGGCTGGCGCCATCCTTTTCGATCTGAAAGACCCGGAGTGAGTCATGGCAATGAAGCAAGCGACTGAAACCAATCACGGTTGCACGACCACCAGCATCGAAGGGCGAGTGGAAATAGCAGCGCTGCCGACTGAACAGAACAAGCGCTATCTGGTGGAAAAAGCCGATTACGGTGTGCGCTTTCCGAGGTTGACCCTGCGCCAGAGCCCGAGTGGGCAACTCATGCCTGTAGAGATGAAGCAGTTGGTGATGAGTGGGCTCATCCGCCTGGACGAGTATCGGCATGACTATCGGTTTGATTACAAGGCGGAGGTGAGTTTTGACATGACGACCCATCCCCCCAGGCCTTTTTTAAGTTCAAGTGGCGGCAATAAAGATCCGGACCGCAGGCATACCTTGAATCCTTTTCCGAAAGGTTTGACGCGCGGGCTGCTCAGGCGGCCAGACGTGATTATCGTGAAAGATCCGGGTGTGCGCTGGCCAGGGCAGGCAGGGACTGACCATGATGGGGTCATGCATGAAAACAACTTGGAGCGGGTGGTAGAAGTCAAGTTTCCAGGGGATGATTTTCATTTTTCACAGCGCCGTGATTATGAGGCCATTGCCGGTGGCGCTCGACGACTGTCATTGCTGAACATATTTGACTGTAGAGATGACGACACCAAGGCAAGAGAGATGAGTTACCACACGGCTCACCAGCCAGCACAAGAACGGAACTCAGAAAGAAGTCCTTCACTGGTGGCCAATGACGACGGTTCATTAGTTTCCGTTCCCGCCTATGGACCAACGACAGCTGCAAGGGCAGCAGTCGTTCAGTGGTGGGTGGGTGTTGAGCGAACGGTTGGTGCAATTTATGACGAAGCCTCTAGAGAAATCAGTGAGCTCTCTGACGAGCTAAAGGCGTTTTTCAGCGACACCCTTCAATGGATCAGTGAAGCCGGTAGCTGGATGAGAATCGAAGCCGAACAGGCATGGACATGGATCAGTGACGTCTCTGGAGAGGCTATCCGCTGGACCGACCAGCAGTTGCAAGCGATTTGGCTTGATGTCCAGGCGTATACGGATATCACGCTTGAGATGTTGAAGGTGGTCGACTGGGCACAATTACTGGCGGATGCCGGAACTCGCGTGCTCACCGCCGTAGTGATCGTGTCGGTCGCCGGGGTGCTTTTCACCGTCTGCGCTCCGGCTTCAATCGTGGCGGGCCTGCTGGTACTGCTCAGGTTGGCTGCCTCGTTCTGGCGTGTATTAGTGCCCACTTTGGGTGGGGCCGCGCTTGTTCCCGCGCCAGCGGGTTGATCCTGAATCCGCAAACATTCATAGACAAAACCTTGGTGTTCTACGGGGGTTAGGGATAGCTACGTTTATCTTGGTTTTTAACTGAAAGGACATAGACGTTGAGTAACTCGAGCAGCCTGGATCAACAGGCCTCAAGCATCCTGTCTCAATTAGAGCAGAGCGAGAAAGCAGCCACCCTGGGCTTGGTAGCGACCTTTTTTTTCAAGGAAGGCTATAGCCAGGAAATAAAAGCGCGAATGATAGAGGGGTTCGAGCGATTTGCGTTTGAACATGGAGGTCAAATCAATCAAATGATTCATGGTCGATCGACAGGATATACGAAGCAACGATTCGATCGAGCCGTGAAGAAATTGCGCAATACTGGACCCAATGAGGTATTCGAGTTGTACCTGGGTAGTGGAAGTCGCCTTGAAGAGGTCGACGAAATCAGCCTGGCGGCCCTCAATACCTATGAGGTACATGGGGATCGCTTCCGGTCATTTTTGAGAATGGTCTTGCCTTGGGCGATATTGAAAGAACCTGATGGCCCGGAGCGATTCCAAGGCTGGTTACTCTACCTCGCCGATCTGGTGGGTGCAGACCACGGCTGTGCGGGGTTGTCATGCATATTACCCTACGATTTCGATCGCTACCTTCCTCTTGAGTACGAACTTGCAAAGCAATATCCAGGGCTTGAGGTAGCGACTCAGCCGCAAAGTCTGTCGCTGTACCTGTCCGAGGCCATCAAGGGCGTCAATTGGTACACCGTCATCAGCCAGCGATTCGTCGAGCGCATCGGCGGGCAAGACAACCTGGAGCGCAAGCTGCGCGCCTGTGCAGGCGTTGAGTGCTTCAACTATGACAATGGCCTTGTCATTCGCGCTGGCGCCTTGCCCGAACTCGGCACCCCCGAAAAACCGCCGGCTGCGTATGTGGCGGTGAACCGAATCCTCAAGCCGCTGCGTATCACCAACCCACAATCGCTGCACTACTACTCGCCGTACAACAACATGTTCGATGAGACCAGCAGCGAACGCTGGTACGCCCGCTTCGACGTCGACGATTCGACCCCTGCCATCCCGACCAAGCTCGCCGCCGGCCAACCCTGTTCGGTCACAGGTTTCTGGTCCAGCCCTGCAGGCCCCAATTCGCGGCGCCATTTCACCGCCGGCGAGATCATGCCGGAGTTCAAAGGCTCCAGCTGGGGCGCCACGTTCTGGCACTGGGCGGGTGAGGACTGAGCAATGCTTCAATCGTCGCGGGTCAGCACTTCCAGCAGTTCGATTTCGAAGGTCAGGTCCGAGCCCGGCGGGATCGAACCCACGCTGCGCTCGCCATAACCCAAGTGCGCCGGCACCTGCAGCCGGCGCTTGCCGCCCACGCGCATGCCCATCAGGCCCTGGTCCCAGCCCTTGATCACCCGGCCGGTGCCGATCACGCACTGGAACGGCTTGCCCCGCGCCCAGGACGAGTCGAACTCGCTGCCGTCGGCCAGCCAGCCGGTGTACTGGGTAGTGATCAGCGCGCCCTTGACCACGGCCTTGCCGTCGCCCTCCTGAATATCGATGACTTGCAGCTCACTGCTCATGGCAGGCTCCTCTAAGCGGTTGCGAATGGCCGCCGTTTTGTCAGGAATGCACAGGTTTGGCAAGTTCCTTGGGTGGTTCGTGCTGGTGCATCGACCACAGCACACCACCGATTACCAGCACGATCGCCGCCGCTTCCAGCAAGCTCGGCCCGCTCTGGCGCCAAAGGAAGGCGTACAGCAGCGCGAACAGGGTCTCGAACACGATCAACTGGCCGCTCAAGGTTAACGGCAAGCGCTTGGACGCCGCGTTCCACAATGCCATCGCCAGCCACGAGCCAAGCACCGCGCACCCCAGGCTGGCCAGCCAGAACAGCCACCAGCGCGAAGCCGGCGCCTCCACTTGCAACTGCTGCGGTTGCCACAAGGCCAGCACCGCCACTAGCACCACGCTGGCAAGGCCAGTCAGCACGCCGCACAGCACCGACCACTGGTGGCTGTCGAAATGCCCGCACTGTTTGAGGTAGCGGCTGTTCTGCACTGCGTACCAGGTCCAGCAGGCCAAAGCCGCCAGGGCGTAGAACAGCCCCATGAGCTTGTCGCCCAAGTCGCCCGGGGCGAAAGCGAAGGTCTCCAGGTTGATGCAGAGCATGCCGCCAAGGATCAGCGCCAGCGGCCCCACCAGCCGGGCCAGGGGCACCGAGCCGCTGTCGTTGCGCCCGTACAGGGTGATAGTCAGCGGCAGCACACCGACGATCAGCGAGGCCGGGGCCACGCCCAGGCGCTGGATCGCCGCCACCAGGCAGATGAAGTACGCGAGGTTACCGATCACTGCCAGGCGCAGCAGCATCCAGGCGTCGGCCAGTGTCAAGCGGCGCAGTTGCCGGGCCATGGGCAGCGCCAGCAGCAGCGAGATCACGCCCACCATCAGGTAGCGCACACTGGTCAACAGCATCGGGTTGAACTCCGGCAGCAGCTCCGGAACCATCAGCACCATGCCCCATAACGCACCGGCCAGGCCGGCATACATCACACCGCGTTTCACGTCCGCGCTCCTCTGTCGGAATGTGCGCAGGCTAGCGCCGCAACCGGGCCTTAAGCAAAAGATCAATACGCATGCAGCCATTCCCAGCAGGAATGCCTCGCCCTATGATGAGCCCACCTGCCCTGCCCGGACACTGCCATGAGCCGCTACAGCCGCCACCTGCCCCCGCTGGACACCCTGATCGCCTTCGAGGCGGTGGCCCGTACCGGCAGTTTCACCCGCGCCGCAGGCGAGCTGTACCTCACCCAAAGCGCGGTCAGCAAGCAGATCCGCCTGCTGGAGGATCACCTGGGCGCGCAGCTGTTCGAACGCCGCGCCCGGGGTGTCAGCCTGACCTTTGCCGGCGAGCACTTCCAGGGGGTGGTAGAGCCCATGCTCGACCAGTTGCTGGCCAATGTGCAGCGCCTCAAAAGCGGCCATGGCGACCGCCATGTCAGCGTCATCTGCACCCATGCGGTGGCGCAGTACTGGCTGTTCCCGCGCTTGCTGCGCTTCAGCGAGCAGCACCCGGAGCTGACGGTGAACATTCACGCCAGCAACGACATCAACGAGAGCCTGATCGGCGAGTACGATTTCGGCATTCTTTACGGGCATGGCCGCTGGCGAACCTTGCAAGCCAGCAAGCTGTTCGACGAGGTGGTGTTCCCGATCGCCAGCAGCCATCACCCCTTGGGCAGCGGCGAGAGCCTGGCCGAGTTGCAAACGCTACCCTTGATCCAGCTGGATGCCTCGGCCTGGAACTGCCTGGACTGGCACGACTGGTTCGCTCATTTTGGTGTGCGCTACCAGGCGCCGGCCGATGCCTTGACCTTCAACCAGGTGAGCCTGGTGTTCGATGCGGTGCTGCAGGGCATGGGCGTGGGACTGGGTTGGGAGGCCATGGCCCGGGACCGCATCGCCGCCGGGCTGATTCGCCCGGTGTCGGACTTCGTGGTGCGCACCGGGCAGGCCGACTACCTGGTGCACGACCGCCAGACCCTGCCCTCGCCGGCCGCCCAGGTGTTTGCCGACTGGTTACTCGGGCAGCCTTAACTGAACTCCTCGAAGGCCTGCTCGCCGGTCAGCTCGCGGGTGTTATTGGCGAAGCAATACCAGGCGGGTTTCTGCTCGATGAAGATTTGCAGGTTGAAGTCCCAGGCTTCGTCGCCGTCGATCAGGCCGATGGGAATGGCGTAGCTGTCGTTCTGCTTGAGGCGGTAGAACAGGTGCGTGCCGCACTGGCCGCAGAAGCCGCGCTGGGCCCAGTCGGAGGAGTCGTACACGCTGGGGGGGCGGCCTTCGATTTTTGGGGGTTGGCTGCAGTGCACGACCAGCAGCGGGCCGCCGGTCCATTTTCGGCACATGCTGCAGTGGCAGGCGCTGATGTGGGTGGTGTCGGGGGTCAGCTTCAGGTGCGTGGCGCCGCACAGGCAGGTGCCTTGTTTTTCCTGGGGCATGGGGGGCTCCTTGCTGGTGATGGTGGGGAGTGGAGTATAGGTTCGGGTTCGGGTTCGGGTTCGGGTTCGGGTTCGGGTTCGGGTTCGGGTTCGGGTTCGGGGCTTTAGGGTGATTGCTTTGGGAGATGTATGCGCATTCGTTGACGATAAGCGCTTTTCGTCACCTTTCCGCCCTTACGGCGGCTTACTTTTGTCTTGGCAAAAGTAAGCAAAACCGCCTGCTCCTATCATCCGGCCCCCTACGCTGCGCTTCGGGGTTCCCTCGCTCGGGCTTGCTCGGAGGTACGCGCCGACGGGCCGTCCCTGGCCCGATCGGCGCTCGACCGGCATCCATGCCGGTCGCCCTCCTACGCAATCCCTACGCTCGGCCTCCTGAAGTCGCGATTTGTGTTGCCTGAACTACCGCGCGCTTAGAAGCAAGATCAAGAGCCAGATCAAGAGCCAGATCAAGAGCTGGGATGTGGGTTTGATTGTTATTGATGTGTTGTTTGTTCTGACGCCATCGCGGGTCAAGCCCGCTCCCACGTTAGTTGTGCGTACCAAATTCAAGCGTGAGCGGGCTTGCCCGCGATTAAATCCTGAGTTCCCACGGTGGCAACTAGCGACCGAGCTGCGTACTCCCAGGCGCCGCCACTAACTTCGCGACTTCAGGAGGCCGAACGCAGGGATTGCGTAGGGGGGCGACCGGCATGGATGCCGGTCGAGCGCCGATCGGGCCAGGGACGGCCCGTCGGCGCGTACCCCCGGAGCAAGCCCGGAGTGAGGGTACCCCGGAGCGAAGCGCAGGGGCCGGATGATGGGAGCGAGCGGTTTTGCTTACTTTTGACAAGACAAAAGTAAGCCGCCGTAAGGGCGGAAAGGTGAATAAGCGTCACTACAAATAATGAATGCGCATACAACTTTCAAAACAACCCAACAACCCAACAACCCAAAAACTCAGAACCTCAAACTACCCAAGCACCGGCGTAACCACCCCACCCCCACCAAAAAACCCCTGCAAATTCCGCAAAACCAAAGCCACCGTATCCCGCGCCGCCTCAGGCGACTGCCCCGCCACATGCGGCGTCAACACCGTATTGCCAAGCCCCCGCAGCACCTCAGGCACCAAGGGCTCATCATCGAACACATCCAGCGCCGCCCCGGCAATCCCGCCGCTCTGCAACGCCTGCACAAGCGCCGCGGTATCCACCACACTCGCCCGGGCAATATTCACCAGATACCCCTCGGCCCCCAAGGCCTCCAAAACAGCCCCATCCACCAGGTGCCTCGTCCCGGCCCCGCCAGGCGTGGCAACCACCAGAACGTCCACCGCATCGGCCAGGTGCAACGGGCTGTCATACCAGGTGTAGGGCACATCAGCCCGGGGCGTGCGGCTGTGGTAGCTGACACTCATGTCGAACCCCAGCGAAGCCCGCCGGGCAATGGCCTGCCCCACCGCACCAAGGCCAATCACACCTAAACGCTTGCCACTGACCGAAGGGCTGATCACCCGGTTCCACTCACCACGCCGGGTGCTGGCATCGGCCCGCGGGATATCGCGCAACAGCGCCAGCAACAGGGCCATGGCATGGTCGGCCACCGGCCCCGCATTGGCCCCGGCACCGTTGGTGACCGTGATGCCGCGGGCAAACGCCGCCGCCAGGTCCACCTGCTCGTAACCGGCACCGATCACGCAGATGATCTGCAACCCAGGCAAGGCATCGATTTCAGCGGCTGTCAGGCCCAGCGGCCCACGGGTAAGCACGGCGTCGATCTCGCCGGCATGCCGGGCGATGGCGTCGGCGCGCATCTGTGGCGACGGTGCGCGGATCAACCGGTAGCCGGCGTGCTCCAGCAACGGCAGGTAATCGTCTACGGTTTCCACCAGCACCAGGACTGTCTTGTTCATGCCACCTCCGGTCAATGGGAAGGGGCATTATGCAGCGGGCCGACCATGGCATGCCATCTCGGCCACAAGGCGCTCGTTACTGGGCGAAAGCCCGGCCCAGGCCGCCCGGCACACCACTGCTGTCGGTTTCCTGCCACGGGCCGTTGGGGCTCAGCGACCAGCTCCAGCCGCTGTTCCAGCGGTAATAGGTGCGCTGGCGGTAGAAGGTGTTCGGCTGCTTCTCCAACACGTACACCCCAAGTTTGGGGTCCCAGTGGCTGGCGCCACCTGGTGGTGGGGCGAAGCTGGCCGAGGTGCGCGGCATGGGTTTGGGGATGGCCGCCGGGCCGCTTGGCTGGCTGCCGGGCAGCGGCTTGACCACCGGCCCCTGGGGTTGCGGCGTGCTCTCGATTGGCGGCAGCGGCTCGCGCTCCACCGGCTGGTGCACCGTACACGCAGAAAGCCCCAAAGCCAGGGTGATCAGGGTCAGGCGGACGGTGCTGTTCATGATGGCTGCTCGCTCAAGAGTCGGGGCTGTCGATGGTCAGGTGCTGGGTGGCCTGGGTGCCGGTGGCCAGCGGCGCGCTCTGCGCCTTCCATTCACCGCGGGTCGGCTGGCCGGCACGGGAGACACGTGCAACCAGTTGGACTTCGGCGAAATCCGACAGTTTCATCTGCGGCATCATCGCGTCCGCATCCGACAGCTCCACCTCGATGGGCAACTGCGCCACGGTCACGCGCTTGGCCGCCAGCGGCATCGGCGGGCCGTTGCTGGCGCGGGCGAAGATGAACACGGTGTCGTCCGGGCGCACCTTGTCTTTCAGCGCTGCAGCCAGCTCCACTCGCACCTTCAGGCGTGCGCTTTCGGCCACCTTGCCGCTACCGGCCTTGAGCCGGTCAGCGGCGCGGTCGATACCGCCCTGCAAGGCAGCGCGCGAGGCGTCGCCCTCGGGCAGTTGCGCCAGCAGGCGCTTCCAGAAGTCGATAGCCTCTTGGTAGCGCTCGCCCTCGAACGCGGCGATACCGCGCAGGCCCAGGCTGGTGACCTCGTTCGGGTCGGCCTTCAGCGCCTCGTCGGTGAGCGCCTGGACCTGCGTCGACCACCGCTTGTCGGCCGCAAAGTACAGTGCCTGGGCCCACTGCCCCAACAGCTCCGGCTGGCGGCCGGCCAACGCCACCGCACGCTCGAAGGCCTTGGCTGCATCGCCCGGGCGCTGCTCGGCCATATAGGCACGGCCAAGGAAGTACAGACCCTCGGCCGAGTCCGGCTGGGCCTGCACGGCGCGCTCCAGGCGTGTGGTCATCTCTTGCATCGACTGCGGCGCGCTGGCGAATTCACGGGTCAGTTCAACCTTGTCGGCAGCGCCAAAATGCAGGTACAGCCCCAACCCCATGGCGGGCACCAGCAACGCCGCCAGCAGCGGGATCAACCGGCCCAGCTGGCCCTGGCGCACGCTATCGTCGCGCTCGGTGTCGGCCAGCAGCTCGCGGGCAGCTTCATCGCGCCCATTGGCCAGTTGCGCGTCATCCAGCACGCCGGCGGCCTGCTGGGCGGCAAGCTCCGCCACACGTTCTTCATACAACGCCACGTTGAGCGCGGTGCGGTCCTGTTCGGCCTGCTGGCGACGGCGGCCACGCAGAATGGGGATCAGCAGAAAAGACAGGGCGGCGAGCAGCAGCAGGCCGGCGCTAAGCCAGAATTCAGTCATGGGTGCGTTCTTTTTCCAGCAGTTTGGCGAGCCGCGCGTGTTCCTCGGCGGACAATTCGGTTGGGCCGGCCGCAGCCTGGCCACGGCGGCGCCGGACGATCACCGCCAGCACCACGAAGCCGCCGGCCAGCAAGATCCCGGGGCCGAACCAGAGCAGCCAGGTACGCCCGCTCAAGGCCGGCTTGTAGCGCACGAAGTCGCCGTAGCGGTCGACCATGAAGTCGATGATCTGCTGGTTGCTCTGGTTCTCGCCGAGCATGCGGAAGATCTCGCGGCGCAGGTCTGCGGCAATCGGCGCGTTGGAGTCGGCGATGTCCTGGTTCTGGCACTTGGGGCAGCGCAGCTCCTTGGTCAACTGCTGGTAGCGCTCACGCTCGGCTTCGTCGCGAAACTGATAGGTGTCGATGGCCGCCCGGGCCATGCCGGCCAGGCTCACGCCCAGCACGGCAGCTGCCAGCCAGCGCTTCATGGCCGGGCCTCGTCGACCAGCCCTTGGTACAGCGGCGCCAACTGCTCGCGCCACACCGTGGCATCGACCACGCCAACGTGCTTGTAGCGAATGATGCCTTTGGCATCGACCAGGAAGGTTTCCGGTGCGCCGTACACGCCCAGGTCCAGGCCCAGCGAGCCCTGCGGGTCGGCGATGTTGAGCTGGTAGGGGTTGTGGAACTCGGCCAGCCACTTCAGCGCGGCGGCGCTGTCATCCTTGTAGTTGACCCCGTGGATTACCACGCCCTGCTGCGCCAGCTGGTTGAGGTAGGGGTGCTCGACCTTGCACGACGGGCACCAGGTCCCCCACACGTTGACCAGCGCCGGGCGGCCGAGCAGGTCGGCCTGGGTCAGCGCCCGATCGCCCTGCACGGTCTGCAGCGCAAACGCCGGGAACGGCTTGCCGATCATCGCCGAGGGCAGCTCGTCGGGCTTGAGGAACAGCCCTTTGTACAAAAAGACCGCCACCAGCAGGAACACCGCCAGTGGCACGACCATGATCCAACGCTTCATGCAGTCGCTCCAGACACGCCCAGGGCCTCACGCACCCGGGTCTTGACCTTGACGCGGTAGCGCCGGTCGAAGGCCGCCAGCAAGCCGCCCAGGCCGGTCAAAAGACCGCCCAGCCAGATCCAGCGCACATAGGGTTTGATATGCACCCGCACCGCCCAGGCGCCGTTTTCCAGCGGCTCGCCCAGGGCGACGTACAGGTCGCGGGTAAAGCCTGCATCGATACCGGCCTCGGTCATCATCGACTGCTGCACGGTGTACAGGCGCTTCTCCGGGTGCAGGACGCTCACCTCGCGGCCGTCGCGGGATACGCGGATGGTGCCCTTGTCGGAGATGAAGTTCGGCCCTTCGAAGTGCCTGGCGCCTTCGAACAGGAAGTGATAACCGCCAAGCTCGACGCTCTCGCCCGGCGCCATGCGCAGGTCACGCTCGGCGCTGTTGTTGCTCGACAGCACCACGCCCAGGGCGCACACCACCAGGCCCAGGTGAGCCAGCTGCATGCCCCAGTAGCTGCGGGTCAAACCCGCCAGGCCCTTGCCCAGGCCCTTGTGGCGGGTCTTGTCGAGGATGTCGCGCACACCGCTGAGCACCACCCAGGCGGCCAGGGCGAATACGCTCAGCGCCGGCCAGTCGAAGTCGTCGACGATCAGCCCGGCCACTGGCGCCAGCACGGCGCTGCCCACCAGCACCGGGGTGAGCATGCCGGCCAGCCATTTGCCGGGGGTGTCCTTCCAGCGCACCAGCACGCCCACGCCCAGCACCAGCATCAGCAAGGCCATCAACGGCAGGAACAGCGCGTCGAAGTACGGCGGGCCGACCGACAGCTTGGCCCCGGTCAGGGCGTCGAGCACCAGCGGGTACAGGGTACCCAGCAGAATCATCGAAGCCGCCACCACCAGCACCAGGTTGTTGGCCAGCAGCAGCGTTTCGCGTGACCACAGGGCAAAGCCGACCTGGCTCTTGACCACTGGCGCGCGCAGGGCGAACAAGGTCAGCGAGCCGCCGACCACGAACAACAGGAAGATCAGGATGAAAATGCCGCGCGACGGGTCGGCGGCAAAAGCGTGCACCGAAGTCAGCACCCCGGAGCGCACCAGGAAGGTACCCAGCAGGCTCAGCGAGAACGCGGCGATGGCCAGCAGCACGGTCCAGCTCTTGAACACGCCGCGCTTTTCGGTCACCGCCAGCGAGTGAATCAGCGCCGTGCCCACCAGCCAGGGCATGAACGAGGCGTTCTCCACCGGGTCCCAGAACCACCAGCCACCCCAGCCCAGCTCGTAGTAGGCCCACCACGAACCCAGGGTGATGCCCACGCCGAGAAACGCCCAGGCAACGATGGTCCAGGGCCGCGACCAGCGCGCCCAGGCCGCATCCAGGCGGCCGCCCAGCAGCGCAGCGATGGCGAAGGCGAAGGCTACCGAGAAGCCCACATAGCCCATGTACAGCATCGGCGGGTGGACGATCAGGCCAAAGTCCTGCAGCAGCGGGTTGAGGTCGCGACCGTTGGCCGGCACCTGCGGCAGCAGGCGCGAGAACGGGTTGGAGGTGATGATCAAAAAGCTCAAGAAGCCCACGCTGATCATGCCCATCACCGCCAGCACCCGGGCCAGCATCACCTGCGGCAGTTGGCGCGAGAACACCGACACGGCGAAGGTCCAGCCCCCCAGAATCAGCGCCCACAGCAGCAGCGAGCCCTCATGGGCGCCCCACACGGCGCTGAACTTGTAGTACCAGGGCAAGGCGCTGTTGGAGTTGCTGGCCACATAGGCGACCGAGAAGTTGTCGGTCATGAAGGCGTGGGTCAGGCAGGCGAAGGCGAACGCCAAAAAGGCGAACTGCCCCCAGGCCGCCGGGCGTGCGAGGCCCATCCACAGGCTGTCGCCGCGCCAGGCGCCGAGCAGCGGCACGCTGGCCTGCACGGCAGCGAAGCAGATCGCCAGGATCATCGCCAACTGCCCGAGTTCGGGTATCACCAGAGCTGCGTTCATGGCTTGGCCTGCGTGTCGGTGGCGGCCTGGCCGCTCTCTTTGAGGGCCTTGGTGACTTCTGGCGGCATGTATTTCTCGTCGTGCTTGGCCAGCACTTCGTCAGCTACCACCACGCCGTCGGCGTTGAGCTTGCCCAGGGCGACGATGCCCTGCCCTTCGCGGAACAGGTCGGGGAGGATGCCGCGGTAGGTGATGGGTACCGATTTACTGTAGTCGGTGACCACGAAGCGCACATCCAGCGAGTCGGCCGAGCGCTGCACCGAGCCCTTCTCGACCATGCCGCCGGCGCGAATGCGCGTGTCCAGCGGCGCTTCGCCGTTGGCGATCTGGGTGGGGGTGTAGAACAGGTTGATGTTCTGTTGCAGGGCGCTCAGGGCAAAGCCCACGGCCACGCCGACACCGGCCAGCAGGCCGAGGATGATGAACAGGCGTTTCTTGCGCTGCGGATTCACGGTTTGGTCTCCCGGCGCAGTCGTCGCGCCTCTTCTTGCAAATAGCGACGCCGGGCCAGCAGCGGGGTGGCGACATTCAGCGCCAGCACCGCCAGGCAGATGCCATAGGCCGACCAGACGTACATGCCATGGTGGCCCATGGCGAGGAAATCACTGAAGGATGCAAAGCTCATCGCGCACCCTCCCGCCCCAGGCTGTTCAACACTTCATCCCTGACCCAACTGGCGCGCGCCTCGCGCTTGAGCACTTCAAGGCGCATGCGCAGCAGCAGCACCGCGCCGAAGAAGCAGTAAAAGCCCAGCGCCGTGCACAGCAGCGGCAACCACATTTCGGCCGGCATCGCGGGTTTTTCGGTAAGGGTGAAGGTGGCGCCCTGGTGCAGGGTGTTCCACCACTCCACCGAGTACTTGATGATCGGGATGTTCACCACCCCGACGATGGCCAGCACCGCGCAGGCCTTGGCCGCGCTGTCGCGGTTGCTGATGGCCTGGCCCAGGGCGATGATGCCGAAGTACAAGAACAGCAGGATCAGCATCGAGGTCAGGCGCGCGTCCCACACCCACCAACTGCCCCAAGTGGGCTTGCCCCAGATCGCTCCTGTGACCAGCGCCACGGCGGTCATCCAGGCGCCGATCGGCGCGGCGCACTGCAGCGCCACATCGGCCAGTTTCATCTTCCACACCAGCCCCACCACCCCGGCCACCGCCAGCAGCACGTAGCACGACTGCGCCAGCATGGCCGCCGGCACGTGGATATAAATGATGCGGAAGCTGTTGCCCTGCTGGTAATCCTGCGGGGCGAAGGCCAGGCCCCAGGTGATGCCCACCACCAGCAACAGCAGGGCAGAAACCGCCAGCCACGGCAGCATGCGGCCGCTGATGGCATAGAACCATTTCGGCGAGCCCAGTTTGTGGAACCACGTCCAGCTTATTTTCATCAGGGTAAATCCAGGGTGTTGGCCGGGCTGCAGTGCCCGGCACTCGTTATTCGCCGACGCTGATTTTCAGCCCGGCGGCGATCGCAAAGGGTGCCAGTGTCACGGTCAAGGCAGCCAGGCTGGCAAGCCAGAGCAGTTGGCCGGTGGCCGGCATATTCTGCAACGCGGCCTGCAACGCACCACTGCCCAGGATCAATACAGGGATATACAACGGCAGAATCAACAGTGCCAGCAGCAGGCCGCCACGCTTGAGCCCGACCGTCAGCGCCGCGCCCACCGCGCCCAGCAAACTCAGCACCGGGGTGCCCAGCAACAATGAGGCTAGCAGCACCGGCAGGCAGCTGGGCGGCAGCCCCAGCATCAGCGCCAGCAACGGCGCCAACAATACCAGCGCCAGCCCGGAAAATATCCAGTGCGCCAGCACCTTGGCCAGCACCAGCAGCGCCAGTGGGTGCGGCGAAAGCACCCACTGCTCCAGCGAACCGTCCTCGAAATCGCTGCGAAACAGCCCGTCCAGCGACAGCAACACCGCCAACAACGCCGCCACCCAAACCAATCCCGGCGACAAGGTTTGCAACAATTGGCTTTCCGGGCCGACCGCCAAGGGGAACAGCGCCACCACAATGGCAAAGAACACCAGCGGGTTGGCAAGCTCTGCCGGGCGACGGAACAGCAGGCGCGCTTCGCGGCGTAACAGCAGTAGGAATACGCTCATGCCGCCCATTGCCCCAGGTTCAGTTCGCGGTAGCCGGACGGTGTGAGCGCCAGTGTGTGGTGGGTGGTCAGCACCACCGTGCCGCCCTGCTCGCAATGCGCCGCCAGGTGCGCCTCCAGTTGCGCGACGCCCTGTTTGTCGAGGGCGGTGAAAGGTTCGTCGAGAATCCACAGCGGCGGGCTGTCCAGGTACAGCCGGGCCAATGCCACGCGGCGCTGCTGGCCGGCCGACAGGGTGTGGCAGGGGACATCCTCGAAGCCGCGCAGCCCAACCGCCTCCAGCGCCTGCCAGATGGCCCCCGAGGTGGCCGGCCGGTGCAGGGCGCACAGCCAGGCGAGGTTTTCTTCAGCGGTGAGCAGGTCCTTGATGCCGGCGGCATGGCCGATCCACAGCAGAATGCTGGCCAGGGCATGGCGCTGCTCGGCCAATGGCAGGCCGTTGAACAGGATCTGCCCGGCGGTCGGCTGCATCAGCCCAGCCAGTAAACGCAGCAAGCTGGTCTTGCCGCTGCCGTTGGGCCCGGCGATCTGCAGCATGTCGCCGGGGCGCAATTCGAAGTCCAGGTGCTCGAACAGCAGGCGCCAGTCGCGCTCGCAGGCCAGGCCTGCGGCTTGGAGGTGAAGGGTCACGGTATCGCCTTATGCATTGGCCATGGGCCGGTGTTGCATGCTTCGCGGGTAAACCCGCTCCAACAGGCCTTGCGCTGGCCCTGTGGGAGCGGGTTTACCCGCGAAGCCGCAAACACCGCTCTGCGGCCTGTGTCTCAAGTCGCCCCGGGCCCTGCCGTTATACTGGCAGGCGGGCGCGCGGCATTATTGCATGTGTCGCCGCGCTGCCACGAGGGCTGGTTCGACAGGTTGTATACAATCATGACTGAAATCAATAGTCTCGGCGCACAAACTGCGTTAAACACGCAGGTGGTCAAGGCGAACATGACCGGCGACCTGCTGCGCCTGCTGCAACCTCAGCCTGGGGTGGTGGCCGAGGGCGAGACCGCGCAGGCCGAGGTGCTGTCGCTGCGCCAGGTGGGCCAGACCTACATGATGCTGATGCGCCTGAGCGCCAATAGCGGCCAGCAGACCCAGGTGCAGACCAGCGCCAGCTTCCCCCTGCCCCAGGGCAGCCAGGTCAGCGTCACGCAAACCCAGAACAACGAACTGGCGCTGGTGGTGCAGGCCGGCAAGGCCAACAACCTCGCCACCCTCACCCGCCTGGACACCAGCCAGACCCCGGTGGGTACTTTACTGCAAGGCAAGGTGGTGACCACCCAGGCGCTACCGCAAAACCCGGGCGAGGTGGCCAGCTACCGCTCGCTGGTAACCCTGCTGAGCAGCAGCCAGGCCGGCACCACCCTGACCATCGACAGCCCCCGCCCCCTGCCGGTGGGCAGCCTGCTCAGCGCCGTGGTGCAGGGCGACCAGTCGCTGCGCTTCGTGCCCCTGAGCGGCCGCCAGGACCAGTTGGCCGTGGCCCAGCAACTGGCCACCCAGCAAAGCCAGCAAGCCTCGTTACCGGGCCTGCTCAACGCCCTGCAGCAAGTTGCCCGCTCGCCCGACACCGGCGCCGAGCTGCGCGCCAGCGCCGAACGGCTGCTGGCCAGCCTGCCCCAGGCGCGCGAGCTGGCCGACCCGAAAACCCTCGCGCAAAGCCTGAACAACAGTGGCGCCTTCCTCGAAGCCAAGCTGCTGGGCGGCCTGGCCGGCAGTGTGGCGCCCGACCTCAAGGCGCAACTGGTGCGCCTGGTCGCCCAACTGCCCGCCCCGCCCGCCGGCACCCCGGCCAGCCCCACGCTGGTCGCCAGCACCCTGGCCCAGGCCTTGCCGGGCTTTGCCCGCAACGCCCTGGGCATGCTCGGCCAGGTCAGCCCGCGCCCGCAGCCAGGCGCCTTTCCCCTGCCCTCGCGCCTGTTGCAGGCGCTGGAGGACGAAGGCGACCTGCAACAGCTGCTGCGCCTGGCCGCCGGCGCCGTGTCGCGCCTGCAAAGCCATGCGCTGTCCAGCCTGCAACAAAGCGGCACTCTGGAAAACGGCAACCTGCAAACCAGTTGGCAGACCGAAGTGCCGATCCGCCACGGGCAGGAGTTCATCCCCCTGCAGATCAAGCTGCAGCGCGAGGAAACCCCGGAACAAAAGGCAGGCCGCGAGCGCGAGCAAGAACAACGCGACCCGCTGCAGGCCCTGTGGCGCATTGAACTGGCCTTCGACCTGGCCCCGCTGGGGCCGCTGCAGGTGCAGGCGCAACTGGCCCAGGGGCGTTTGACTGGCCAGTTGTGGGCCGAGCAGGAGCGCACCGCGCGGCTGATCGACAGCCAGTTGGGCACCCTGCGCGAGCGCCTGCTGGCCCGCGGCCTGGATGTCGGCGACCTGGAGTGCTTCCCCGGCACCCCGCCACAAGGGCCGCGCACGCGCCTGGAACAACGCTGGGTGGACGAGACCGCATGAAGCACAAGCAACCGCGCCAGGCCATCGCCCTGAGCTACGACGGCCAGCAGGCCCCCACCCTCAGCGCCAAGGGCGACGACGAGCTGGCCGAGGCCATCCTCGCCATTGCCCGCGAACACGAAGTGCCGATCTACGAGAACGCAGAACTGGTGCGCCTGCTGGCACGCCTGGAGCTGGGCGAGCAGATCCCCGAGGCGCTGTACCTGACCATCGCCGAAATCATCGCCTTTGCCTGGCAACTGCGTGGCAAGGTGCCGGCGGGCTTTGACGACACACCGCCGGGCGAGCGCGACGTCACCCCGAACCTGCCGCGCCTGCCACATGCACCATGAAACCTGGCGGTAACCCGCTGGCACCTGACTGACCCGCACCCTCGTCATTGTGGATACCCCTTTAGCTTTTGGGCACCCCAATGACCTCAGATTTCATAAACGCTGCCGGCGTGCATTATATCCGCCAGCACCTCGAGAACTTCCCCCGCCCCGACCGCGCCGCAGCCGAGGCCATCCGTAACTGGGCGCGGGAACGCGGCCAAACCCTGGACCCCGACCGCACCGACGTGGTGGTGTTGCACCATCAATGGCGTCACGGCATCGGTGATGTCGGGGTGATCACGCAAAAAATGACCCTTACCCAGGCCGTGCTGGCCAACTGGCAGGGCGAGTCGAACAACAACCTGATCGGCGCCACCTTTGGCATGCCCTGGGCCGGCAACTTCCCCGACAGCCAGCACATTACCCTGGTCGACCGGCTCAAGCCGCCAGGCATCTTCCAGAACGGAACCGGCTACCAGATCTACAACGGCCTGTTCCGCCAGGCCACCCCTGCCGAATACAGTGCCCGCACCCACGTGCAACTGGCTGCCGAAGATTTCCAGCGGTTCATCTGGAACCTGAACTTCCACAATGCCTACAGGACGATGCTCGACCGCTACTGGCACTCGAACACAGACAGCCACCGCCTGGCGACCAAGCTGGCCTTCATTACCGCCTGCAACCGCCAAGTCGCCGAGGGCAGCCTGGCTGACGATGCCCGGCGCCTGGCCTGGCGCGCCGCCGGGCTTGAGCAAGCGCCGCACCCGGTACATGTCCGCTTCCTCAACATCTACGGCTACGTAGCCACCGACCTGGTTCAGATCACCGACAGCAGCAGCGGCCTGACCCTGCTGTATATCCCTGGCAACAGCGCGCCCCTGCACAGTTTTGCCAACCAGGCCAGCCTGCAGGACTGGATCACCCAGCAGTGCCGCAACCTCGAAACCCGCGCAGCTTTACAACAGCACTTCGCCCTCGCCGACCTGCCCGACGGCCTGGAATTCAGCGGCCTGGCCACGGCACTGGACGGCCTGGCGGTGTACCCGGCGGCCAACTACCTGCCCAGCAACCGCATGGGCTTGACCACTGCAGGCGTCTGGCACCCACACACCTACATCAACTACAAGGCCGACAAGTACAGCCCGCTGATCGAGGGCGAGCTGTTCCACGCCCTGACCCAACAGCAACGCAGCCGCAGCTACGCCGATGCCGACTACCGGATTACCAGCGACAGCGACATCACCAAGGCCCGCTGGCGTGGCTACCTGAACTCGACGATCAACCTGCTGGCGCCCCTGGCCATCGTGCTGCCGGAACTGGCGCCGATCTTCGCCCTCGGCGGCGTTGCCCAGTTCGGCCTGGGGCTGGACCAGGCGATCAACGGCCACGGCCAGCAGCAACGCGCAGAAGGCGTGGGCACTGCCACCTTCGGCCTGCTCAATGCCCTGCCACTGCTACATGCCGGCGTATCCAAGGGTGCGTCACTGTTCAGGATCAAAGCCGACGGGTTCGTCGTACCCGGCGAGTTCAATGGCAGGCGCGGCTACCTGTTGAGCCCGGTCTCGCCGCCACACTGGCCGCTCGAGGAGGCCGCACAGTACTTCCACTTCCCTGATGCTATCGCGCCGCTGGAAGGGGCCGATGGCGTCGCTGCCGAGGCCGTTATCCGCACGCCGCGCTACGACGGTACGCCCGACCTGCTGTGGGCATCGGTCGATGGCTACAACGCCGGAGTTATCTACGACGTACAGACCGATAGCTTCATCCTCGAAGGCGACGAGAACGAGCTACAACCACAACACTACGTGCCCCAGGCCGGCAGCCGCGACTTGCAGCCGATCGACGTGCGCAACCGCATCGCCACCGACCCGATGCGCATGGGCACCCTGCGCGCCCTGGGTATCGACCTGCACCTGCCGGTACAGATTCCCGCAACCCCCTTGGCCAATGCACGGGCCATACCCAAGCAATTCACCTGCCTGTGGGTTGGGGACAAGGTGCTGGACGCCCAACTGCTGACCAACCTGGGCAACAACGCCGAGCGCCTGGGCACCAGCCAGTACCGCCTGAGGCTGTGCCTCTCCCGGGCAAACCCCACCGCCCATGCCGAAAACCTGCGCTTGCTCGGCGCTCACGCGCCGGGGCTGGAAGTGCTGGCGCTGGAAGATCAGCGCTGGTTCGCAGCTTTTCGCGACAGCCCTTACCATGCCCAGTACCAGGCCGCGCTGGATGGCGGCAACTACTCGTCGGCCTCGGATGTGTTGCGCTATTCGATGCTGCACAGCGAGGGAGGCATCTACATGGATGTCGACGACAGCCTGCTGGCGGCGGGTGAACGCTCCTACACCCGAAACGGTGAACCCTTCGGTAGCCCGGGCGAAGCGCTGGATGAGGTGGACATGAACACCACCGAAGACGGCCTGTTGCTGTTCTCGCCGATGTCTAACGAGAAGCTGGGCATGAACTGTCAGTTCAACTCCAGCCTGATCGGCAGCCATGCCGGCAACCCGACATTGCTGGCGATCAGCGAAGAAATGCGTGCGCGATACCTGGCCGAAGCTGACTTTTACGCCAGCCGGCCCAGCTTGCAGGAGGATCCGCAAGGGTTTTACAACTATGCAAGCAGACTCAACCGCCTTACCGGCCCGGGGCTGCTGACCGACATGGTCGACCGGCACCTGCCGTCATTACGGGTGATGCGCCATATCATCAACCTGTACCAGATGCCGCGCATCAACGCCGGGCTGTACGTAGACCTAACGGCTTACAAGGCGGCGTCGCGCCACTTGCTGCCCTTCAGCCGGTTTGTCCGGGTGGGTGGCTTCCACTCCTGGGCCAGGCCCTGAAAAGACGAAGGGCCGCTGTGCGCCCCATCGCCGGCAAGCCGGCTCCTACAGGGTTTGGTGCAGGAACCGGCTTGCCGGCGATGGGCCGCACAGCGGCCCCACTCGATCTCGAATCTTACTCGCCGCGGTGCAGCTTGCTCATCAACTGCGCCTCGGCCTGGGTCAGGCCGCAGGTCTGGGTCAGTTCCTCGACGCTGGCACCCATACCCACCAGCTTGGCCGCCTGGGCGAAGGTAACGTTGTTCGGGTCGCGCTGCTCCAGTTGCTGCAGCTTGTCCGGCAACGGCGCCACCACCGCACGCAGCTCGTGAATCGCCTCGCCCATGCGCACGGTACCGTTCTGGTAGTCGTCCAGGCGCTTGGCCAAATCCTTGATGCGCTGGTCACGCAGCGCATCGCCCTCGGCCTGCTGGGCTGCCAGCTCGCGCTGGCGCTTGCTGTAGTTGAGGAAGAACCACAGGCTCAGCGCCCACAGCAGCGCCAGGAAGATGACAGCAACCTCGAAAATCAACTCAGATGTTCTCCAGCTCAGACCACTCTTCCTCGGTCATCATCTTGTCCAGCTCGACCAGAATCAGCAGCTCGCCGTTCTTGTTGCACACGCCCTGGATGAACTTGGCCGACTCTTCGTTACCGACGTTCGGTGCGGTTTCGATCTCGGACTGACGCAGGTACACCACCTCGGCCACGCTGTCGACCAGGATGCCGACCACTTGCTTGTCAGCCTCGATGATGACGATACGGGTGTTGTCGGTCACGTCGCTTGGCATCAGGCCAAAGCGCTGGCGGGTGTCGATCACCGTCACCACGTTGCCGCGCAGGTTGATGATGCCCAGCACGTAGCTCGGCGCGCCCGGTACCGGGGCGATCTCGGTGTAGCGCAGGACTTCCTGCACCTGCATGACGTTGATGCCGT
Source organism: Pseudomonas xanthosomatis (assembly GCF_019139835.1). Taxonomy (NCBI): domain Bacteria; kingdom Pseudomonadati; phylum Pseudomonadota; class Gammaproteobacteria; order Pseudomonadales; family Pseudomonadaceae; genus Pseudomonas; species Pseudomonas xanthosomatis. The sequence goes on from NZ_CP077075.1 coordinate 4,898,078, forward strand.
AGGACTCGTTGTCCAGACGGAAGGTTACCCACTGCAGGATCGGATCTTCGGAACCTTGTGCAGACGACTTTTTCATTCCCCTAGCCCTCAAAATCCGCCATCGGCGGTGTGCTCGTTCAATTGGCCGCGGCAGTAGCGGCGTTGATTCAGTTGTGTTTGGTGTTCATCTGCTTGACCGCGCCACTGGCGATCAGCTCGGCCAGCGCGGCCACGTCCAGCAACGCGCACATGTGTTCGATCACCGTGCCGGCCAGCCACGGGCGCTGGCCACGCTGGCTGCGCCACTTGATCTCGTTGGGGTCCAGGCGCAACGAGCGGCTGACCTGGTGTACCGCCAGCCCCCATTCGTAACCTTGTACCGAAATCACGTACTGCAAACCCTGGCGGAAGTCGTCACGGTAGCGGTCAGGCATGACCCAGCGCGCCGTGTCGAGCACCTTGAGGTTGCCCGCCTGGCAACTGAGGATGCCGAGGAACCAGTCCGGCTGGCCGAACAGCGGCGTCAGCTCCTGGCCGGCCAGGCTGTAGATAGAGCCCAGGCACACCAGCGGTACCGCAAGGGTCAGCCCGGCGACGTCGAACAACAGGCACTCGAACGGCTCGGCGGCCCAGTCCGGGCGGCCATCGATGCTGGCGGGTGGCACTGGCGCGGCAGGCGCCGGCAGGTGCACCTCGACCAGCGGAGCCACAGGCTCCGCCACCTGGACCTCGGTCAGTACGGGTATGCTGGCCTCGGCCACCACCTGGCTTTCCACCACGCTGACCACCGGCTCCGGCTGAGGCTGCGCCGGTGGCAGGATGGTCGGCAGCACCTTGGCCTGGGGCTCGGCGAATGGCCGCGCAGCGACAGGTGGTGGTGCGACCTGGCGGCGCGCATCGGCGGCCTGCTCTTCGCGCACCGCGGCTTCGAAATCATCCTCAGGCGCAGCGCTGGCCGGCGGCGTTTCGGCCGGCATGTCGAACGACTCGGTGGCCTCCTGCAGCAGGCCGTCGAGGTACGACTGCAGGGCCATCTGCGGCTTGCTGGTAATGTGCGGCGCTTGGTTCATCAGGCCACCTGCAATGCGTTGCGGTAAGTAAGCAGGTGCTTGAGCAGCGCGCGATAGGCGATCACGCCGCGGCTCTTGCCATCGAACTGCGAGGGGGTGACACCTTTGCGGCTGGCATCACGCAGGCGCGTGTCGACCGGAATGTATCCCTGCCAGACCTGCTCGCCGTAGGTGTCGCGCAGCACCTTGAGGGTGCCAAGCGAAGCCTGGGTGCGGCGGTCGAACAGGGTCGGGACGATTTGATAGGGCAGCGCCTGCTTGCGCGAGCGGTTGACCATGGCCAGGGTACCGACCATGCGCTCCAGGCCCTTGACCGCGAGAAATTCGGTTTGCACCGGGATCACCAGCTGCTGGCTGGCGGCCAGGGCGTTGACCATCAGCACGCCGAGCAACGGCGGGCTGTCGATCAGGGCAAAATCGAAATCCTGCCACAGCTGCGCCAAGCTCTTGGCGATCACCAGGCCCAGGCCGTTCTGGCCCGGCGACTGGCGCTCGAGTACCGCCAGGGCAGTGCTCGAGGGCAACAGCGAAATACGCTCGTCACTGGTGGGCAGCAGCAGTTGGCCCGGCAGGCCTTCAGGCACGCTGCCCTTGTGCAGGAACAGGTCGTAGCTGCTGTGCTCGAGTGCGTCAGGGTTGTGCCCGAAATAGCTGGTCATCGAGCCATGGGGGTCGAGGTCGACCACGACCACGCGCTTGCCCGCCTCGGCCAGCAGGCCGGCCAGGGCGATGGTGGTGGTGGTCTTGCCGACGCCACCTTTTTGATTGGCTACTGCCCAGACTCTCATAGGACAAATTCTATCTCATTGATTTGGCGCGAGACTCTGTAGGAGCGGGCTTGTCCCGCGAACACCGGCAGAGCCGGTGCCACCAGCGCGCCGCCTGGTTCGCGGGGCAAGCCCGCTCCTACAGGGGCGGCGCAACATCATTTATCTGTGTTGCCATCCGCGTCGGAGAATTGACGAGTTACTGCCCCGCCACCGATGCTGGCGTGGCTGGTGCACTTTGTGTGCCAGCCCGGCGCAAAGCGGCATCTGGCGTGGCATTGGCGCTGCCGCTACCGGTCAGGCTGCGGCGCACTTCGAGGTTGCGGGAAATCACCAGCACCACGCGGCGGTTGCGCGAGCGGCCGTCGGCCGTGTCGTTGCTGGCCACCGGCTGGTACTCGCCGTAGCCAACAGACGCCATGCGCGCCGGGTTCACCCCTTCCATCGCCAGCAGGCGCACGATGCTCGCCGCCCGGGCCGACGACAGCTCCCAGTTGGTCGGGTACTGCGCCGTGCGGATCGGCAGGTTGTCGGTAAAGCCCTCGACGTGCACCGGGTTGGCGAACGGCTTGAGAATCTTCGCCACCTTTTCGATGATCTCGAAGGCGACATCGCTGGGCATGGCGTCGCCACTGCCGAACAGCAGCGCCGAGTTGAGCTCGATCTCCACCCACAGCTCGTTGCCGCGTACGGTCATCTGGTCGCTCTTGATCAGGTCACCGAAGGCATCACGCACATCATCGGCGATGCTCTTGAGCGGGTCGACGCTGGTCTGGGCAAGGCCGGCGTCAGTCTGCTCGCTGTCCTTGATCAACGGCTCGGCCGGCTTGACCGTCACCGGGCGCTCTTCACCGATGGGGATCGGCCGGGTGCTGCGCTCGGGGTCGTTGAATACCCCGATCAGCGCCTGGGAGATCTGCTTGTACTTGCCCTCGTTGATCGAGGAAATGGAGTACATGACCACGAAGAAGGCGAACAGCAAGGTGATGAAGTCGGCATACGACACCAGCCAGCGCTCGTGGTTTTCGTGTTCCTCTACGCGACGACGACGGGCCATGGTTACTCCATGAAGCCTTGCAGCTTGAGCTCGATCGAGCGCGGGTTCTCGCCTTCGGCGATCGAAAGCAGGCCCTCGAGGAGCATTTCACGGTAGCGCGACTGGCGCAGGGTCACCGCCTTGAGCTTGTTGGCGATCGGCAGCAGGATCAGGTTGGCACTGGCCACACCATAAATGGTGGCAACGAAGGCCACGGCAATGCCCCCGCCCAGTTGCGACGGGTCGGCCAGGTTGCCCATCACGTGGATCAGGCCCATGACCGCACCGATGATACCGATGGTCGGCGCGTAGCCGCCCATGCTCTCGAACACCTTGGCCGCCTGGATGTCGCGGGATTCCTGGGTCAGGAAGTCGACTTCGAGGATGCTGCGGATGGCCTCGGGCTCGGCGCCGTCCACCAGCAGTTGCAGGCCCTTGCGCGCATAGGGGTCAGGCTCGGCATCGGCCACGCCTTCCAGGCCCAGCAGGCCCTCCTTGCGTGCGGTGAGGCTCCAGTTGACCACCCGGTCGATACCACCGGCCAGGTCGACCCGTGGCGGGAAGAGGATCCAGCGCACGATCTGCAGGGCACGCTTGAACGACGACAGCGGCGACTGCAGCAAGGCTGCAGCCAGGGTGCCGCCGAGTACGATCAGCGCCGCCGGGCCGTTGAGCAATGCGCCGACATGGCCGCCTTCGAGCAGGTTGCCGCCAACGATGGCGACGAACGCCAGAATCAGGCCGATAAGGCTCAGGACATCCATCAGACGCAAGCCTCGACCAGGTGTCTGCCAATGTCGTCCAGGCTGTAGACCGCGTCAGCCAGGTTGGCTTTGACGATGGCCATGGGCATGCCGTAGATCACGCAGCTGGCTTCATCCTGGGCCCACACGGTGCTACCGCCCTGCTTGAGCAGGCGCGCGCCTTCACGGCCGTCGGCGCCCATGCCGGTGAGCACCACCGAGAGCACCTTGTCGCCGTACGACTTGGCAGCCGAACCGAAGGTGATGTCGACACAAGGTTTGTAGTTGAGGCGTTCGTCACCTGGCAGGATCTTCACCGTGCCACGGCCATCGACCATCATCTGCTTGCCGCCAGGGGCCAGCAGCGCCAGGCCCGGGCGCAGCACGTCGCCGTCTTCGGCTTCCTTGACGCTGATCTTGCACAGTTTGTCCAGGCGCTCGGCAAACGCCTTGGTGAAGGCTGCCGGCATGTGCTGGATAAGCACGATCGGCGCCGGGAAACCGGCAGGCAGTTGCGTCAGTACGCGCTGCAGCGCCACCGGGCCGCCGGTGGAGGTACCGATGGCCACCAGCTTGTAAGGCTTGCGCTTGGGCGCCGGCGAGTGGCTGGCGGCCGGGGCAGCGCTGCGGGTTGGCGCAGGTGCTGCGGTGCGCGCAGCCGGCGCGCTGGCGCTGAAGCTGCTGGCCGGCGCCGGGCTGCTGGCAGCTGGCGCTGCGGCAGGTGCCGGGCTTGAGTAAGCGCTGAAACGGCGGTTGCTGCGCGAGATGGTGTGGACCTTCTCGCACAGCATCTGCTGGACCTTTTGCGGGTTGCGCGAGATGTCTTCGAAGTTTTTCGGCAGGTAATCGACGGCACCGGCATCCAGCGCATCCAGGGTGACCCGGGCGCCTTCATGGGTGAGCGAGGAGAACATAAGCACCGGCGTCGGGCAACGCTGCATGATGTGCCGTACCGCGGTGATGCCGTCCATCATGGGCATTTCATAGTCCATGGTGATGACATCGGGCTTGAGCGACAGCGCCTGGTCGATCGCTTCCTTGCCGTTGGTCGCGGTGCCCACGACCTGGATGGTCGGGTCAGCCGAGAGAATTTCCGAGACACGGCGGCGGAAGAAACCGGAATCATCCACCACCAGGACCTTGACTGCCATAAACACTCCATTAGGTGGCGCACCCGCCAGGGCGCGCCACCAGAATCAAATACGCCGCGCGGCGTAACGCTTGAGCATGCTCGGGACGTCGAGGATCAGCGCAATGCGGCCGTCACCGGTAATGGTGGCGCCGGACATGCCTGGCGTGCCCTGCAGCATCTTGCCCAGCGGCTTGATCACCACTTCTTCCTGGCCCACCAGCTGGTCGACCACAAAGCCTATGCGCTGGGTGCCGACCGAGAGGATGACCACGTGACCTTCGTGCTGCTCCTCGTGCGCCTGGTCCTGGACCAGCCAGCGCTTGAGGTAGAACAGCGGCAGCGCCTTGTCGCGCACGATCACCACTTCCTGGCCATCGACCACGTTGGTGCGCGACAGGTCGAGGTGGAAGATCTCGTTGACGTTGACCAGCGGGAAAGCGAACGCCTGATTGGCCAGCATCACCATCAGGGTCGGCATGATCGCCAGGGTCAGCGGCACCTTGATGACGATCTTCGAACCCTGGCCCTTGGCCGAGAAGATGTTGATCGAGCCGTTGAGCTGGGAAATCTTGGTCTTCACCACGTCCATGCCGACACCGCGGCCGGACACGTCGGAAATCTCGGTCTTGGTCGAGAAGCCCGGGGCGAAGATCAGGTTGTAGCAGTCCGACTCGCTCAGGCGGTCGGCCGCGTCCTTGTCCATCAGGCCCTTTTCCACGGCCTTGGCACGCAGCACGCTTGGGTCCATGCCCTTGCCGTCGTCAGAGATCGACAGCAGGATGTGGTCGCCTTCCTGCTCGGCCGACAGCACCACGCGGCCGGTACGGGCCTTGCCCGAAGCCTCGCGTTCGTCGGGCATCTCGACACCGTGGTCGACTGCGTTGCGCACCAAGTGCACCAGCGGGTCGGCCAGGGCTTCGACCAGGTTCTTGTCGAGGTCGGTCTCTTCACCGACCAGCTCCAGGTTGATCTCTTTCTTGAGCTGGCGGGCCAGGTCGCGAACCAGGCGCGGGAAGCGCCCGAAGACCTTCTTGATCGGCTGCATGCGGGTCTTCATGACTGCGGTCTGCAGGTCGGCGGTGACCACGTCGAGGTTGGACACGGCCTTGGACATGGCCTCGTCGCCGCTGTTCAGGCCCAGGCGCACCAGGCGGTTACGCACCAGTACCAGCTCGCCGACCATGTTCATGATCTCGTCCAGGCGCGCGGTGTCCACACGTACGGTAGTTTCCGCTTCGCTGGCGCCGTGTTTTTCGGCGGCAGGTGCAGGTGCGCGGGCCGGGGCCGGGGCCGGGGCCGGAGCGGCAGCAGGCTTGGCCGCAGCAGCGGCTGCCGGAGCAGGTGCCGGCTTGGCGGCAGGCGCGGCGTCGGCTTTCGGCGCAGCAGCCACCGCCGCAGCAGCAGGGGCTTCGGCAGTTGCCGCAGCGCCACCGAACTTGCCCTTGCCATGCAACTGGTCGAGCAGCGCTTCGAATTCGTGCTCGCTGATGTCGTCACCGGCAGGCGCGGCAGCAGGTGCTGCACTGGCAGCCGGCAACGAGTCGACCGCGAAGTTACCCTTGCCGTGCAACTGGTCGAGCAGCGACTCGAACTCGGCGTCGGTGATTTCGTCACTGCCGGCAGCCGGCGCTGCGGCCGGTGCACTGGCCGGTGCTTGCGCACTGAACTGGCCCTTGCCATGCAACTGGTCGAGCAGCGATTCGAACTCGGCGTCGGTGATTTCGTCACCGTTGCCGCTGACCACTTCGCCCTGCATCTGCTCGTGCACGGCCGCTTCGGCCTTGACCGCGTCCAGCGAGTCGAGCAGTTGCTCGAACTCGGTGTCGGTAATGTCTGCCTCGGCGGCGACTTCGGCCACCGGCTCAGGCGCCGCCGCAGGGGCAGGCGCCTCGGCACCGCCGGGCTCGGCCAGGCGCGACAGCGCGGCCAGCAGCTCCGGGGTGGCTGGGGTGATGTCGCTGCGCTCGCGCACCTGGCCAAACATGCTGTTGACCGTGTCGAGTGCCTCGAGCACCACATCCATCAGTTCCGCGTCGACCCGGCGCTCACCTTTGCGCAGGATGTCGAACACGTTCTCGGCGATGTGGCAGCACTCCACCAGCTCGTTGAGCTGGAGGAAGCCGGCGCCCCCTTTTACAGTGTGGAAACCGCGGAAAATCGCATTGAGCAGGTCCGCATCGTCAGGCCGGCTTTCCAGCTCGACCAGTTGCTCGGACAGTTGCTCGAGGATTTCGCCGGCTTCTACCAGGAAATCCTGGAGGATTTCTTCATCGGCGCCGAAGCTCATTAAACGTGCTCCTTAAAAACCCAGGCTGGACAGCAGATCGTCGACATCGTCCTGACTGGACACGACGTCTTCACGCTTATCGGCATGAATCTGCGGACCTTCACCCCGAGTCGGATGTTTTTCTTGATCTTTTTCAGCACGCAGCTGCTGGTGGTCATGTTCGATACCGGCAAAGCGGTCGACCTGGCTGGCCATCAGCACGAGCTTGAGCAGATTGCTTTCGACTTCGGTGACCAAGGCGGTCACCCGTTTGATCACCTGGCCGGTGAGATCCTGATAATCCTGGGCCAGGACGATATCGTTGAGGTGGCTGGAGACTTTCTGGTTACCTTCGGCGCTTTGCGTCAGGAAACTGTCGACCCGCTTGACCAGCTCACGGAATTCAGGCGCTGCCACCTCGCGGCGCATGAAGCGCTGCCAGTCGGCGGACAGGCTCTGGGCCTCGGCGGCGAGGTCGTTGAGCACCGGGGTGCACGCCTCCGCCAGATCCATGGTGCGGTTGGCCGCACCTTCGGTGAGGCGAACCACGTAGGAGAGGCGCTCGGTGGCATCGGTGATCTGCGACACTTCCTCGGCCTGCGGCATGGCCGGGTCGATCTGGAAGTTGACGATTGCACTGTGCAGTTCGCGGGTGAGCTTGCCGACTTCCTGATACAGCCCGCGGTCGCGGGTCTGGTTCAGTTGGTGGATCAGTTGCACCGCATCACCGAACCGGCCGCGCTCGAGGCTTTCGACCAGTTCCTGGGCATGCTTCTTCAGGGTAGTTTCGAACTCACCCAGAGAGTTGTTGGTTGACTCCATTGCGCCCCCTGACGTGACTCAGCCGTTGACGCGTTCGAAGATCTTCTCGATCTTTTCTTTGAGCGCCTGGGCGGTGAATGGCTTGACCACGTAACCGTTGACGCCGGCCTGGGCGGCTTCGATGATCTGCTCGCGCTTGGCTTCGGCGGTGACCATCAGCACCGGCAGGTGCTTGAGGCGCTCATCTGCACGCACGGCGCGCAGCAGGTCGATACCGGTCATGCCGGGCATGTTCCAGTCGGTTACCAGGAAATCGAAGTTCTCGCTGTTGAGCATCGGCAGTGCCGTGTTGCCGTCATCAGCTTCCTTGACGTTGGTGAACCCCAGGTCACGCAACAGGTTCTTGATGATCCGCCGCATCGTCGAAAAGTCGTCAACGATGAGGATTTTCATGTCTTTGTTCAATTAGACCTCCAAGCAGTCTTTAACGCGCTCGGCGCCGAGCGCGCGCTCAATCAATTCGGCACTACAAAAAACGACTGCATCGAACCGGGGTTCAACGCGCCCGCCATTCCCCAAGGCGGCTGCGCAGACGCGCGGCGCACTGGCTGTGCAGCTGGCTGACCCGCGATTCGCTGACCCCCAGGACCTCACCGATTTCCTTGAGGTTCAGCTCTTCGTCGTAGTACAGCGCCAGCACCAGGCGTTCACGCTCCGGCAGGTTGGCGATCGCATCGGCCAGCGCACCCTGGAAGCGCTCGTCTTCCAGGTCACGCGACGGCTCCAGCTGCCCGCTCGCTCCATCCTCGTGCAACCCCTCGTGTTCGCCGTCCTGCAAAAGGTCGTCGAAACTGAACAGGCGGCTGCCCAAGGTATCGTTCAAAATCCCGTAGTAATCATCGAGACTCAATTGGAGTTCGGCAGCAACCTCGTGATCTTTAGCGTCACGGCCCGATCTTGCTTCAACAGCGCGAATTGCGTCGCTGACCATGCGCGTGTTGCGGTGCACCGAACGAGGTGCCCAATCACCCTTGCGCACCTCGTCGAGCATGGCGCCGCGGATGCGGATACCTGCGTAGGTTTCGAAGCTGGCACCCTTGCTGGCGTCGTACTTGTTGGCGACTTCCAGCAGGCCGATCATGCCGGCCTGGATCAGATCTTCGACCTGCACGTTGGCCGGCAGGCGCGCCAGCAGGTGGTAGGCGATGCGCTTGACCAGCGGCGCGTAACGTTCCACCAGCTCGTACTGGGCGTCCTTGGACGCCTTGCTGTACATCTTGAAACCGCTCGCACTCATAGCACCGGCCCCGCACTGGTGGGTTGTACCAGACGCTCGACGAAGAACTCCAGGTGCCCGCGCGGGTTGGCAGGCAGCGGCCAGCTGTCGACCTTCTGCGCGATGGCCTTGAAGGCCAGCGCACACTTGGACCGAGGGAAGGCCTCGTAGACCGCCCGCTGCTTCTGCACAGCCTTGCGCACGCATTCGTCGTAAGGCACCGCGCCGACGTATTGTAGGGCGACGTCGAGGAAGCGGTCCGTGACCTTGGTCAACTTGGCGAACAGGTTGCGCCCTTCCTGCGGGCTCTGGGCCATGTTGGCCAGCACGCGGAAACGGTTCATGCCGTAGTCGCGGTTGAGCAGCTTGATCAGCGCGTAGGCGTCGGTGATCGAGGTGGGCTCGTCGCACACCACCAGCAGCACCTCTTGCGCGGCGCGGACAAAGCTGACTACCGAGTCACCGATACCTGCAGCGGTGTCGATCACCAGCACGTCGAGGTTGTCACCGATCTCGCTGAAGGCCTGAATGAGCCCGGCGTGCTGCGCCGGGGCCAGGTGCACCATGCTCTGGGTGCCAGAGGCGGCCGGCACGATGCGTACACCGCCCGGGCCCTGCAACAGCACGTCGCGCAGCTCGCAGCGGCCTTCGATGACATCGGCCAGGGTGCGTTTTGGGGTGAGACCGAGCAACACGTCGACATTGGCCAGGCCCAGGTCGGCGTCGAGCAGCATGACCCGGCGGCCGAGTTCAGCCAGCGCCAGGGACAGGTTCACTGAAACGTTGGTCTTGCCGACGCCACCTTTGCCACCGGTGACGGCGATCACCTGTACGGGATGCATGCTACCCATGTCTGTTGTTTACCTTGTCTCGCTTGAACCCAAGCCACATGAGGGGCTGAACGCTCGCGGCCATGGACCGGCCGGGCAACCCCATGATGTAGGTACTTTGCACAGTATTCACCCTCAACCCGCCCGTTTGCCGGGGTTGTGGTAGAGATCAGCGAACATGTCGGCCATTGCCTCCTCGCTGGGCTCGTCCTGCATCTGCACGCTCACCGCACGGCTGACCAGCTGGTGCTTGCGCGGCAATTGCAGGTCATCCGGAATGCGCGGGCCATCGGTCAGGTAGGCCACCGGCAGTTCGTGGCTGATGGCCAGGCTCAGCACTTCGCCGAGGCAGGCCGTTTCGTCCAGTTTGGTCAGGATGCACCCTGCCAGCCCACAGCGCTTGTAGCTGTGATAAGCGGCAGTCAGCACCTGCTTCTGGCTGGTGGTTGCCAGCACCAGGTAGTTCTTCGAGGCGATGCCGCGGCCAGCCAGGGTTTCCAGCTGCATGCGCAGGGCCGGGTCGCTGGCCTGCAGGCCCGCGGTATCGATCAGCACCACGCGCTTGCGCAGCAGCGGCTCCAGGGCCTGGGCCAGCGACTCGCCCGGGTCGACGTAGGTGACAGGCACGTTGAGGATACGGCCCAAGGTCTTGAGCTGCTCCTGGGCGCCGATACGGAAGCTGTCCATGCTCACCAGTGCCAGGTTGTTGGCACCGTACTTGAGCACGTAACGGGCAGCGAGCTTGGCCAGGGTGGTGGTCTTGCCCATGCCGGCCGGGCCGACCATGGCGATGACCCCGCCCTCCTCGATCGGTTCGACCGACGGCACTTCGATCATGCGCGCCAGGTGCGCCAGCACCATGCGCCAGGCCTGGCGCGGCTCTTCGATTTCGGCGGTCAGTTCCAGCAGCTCGCGGGCCAGGCCGCCCGACAGGCCCAAGCGCTGCAGGCGGCGCCACAGGTTGGCCTGTTGCGGCTTGTTGCCCTGCAGCTGGCTCCAGGCCAGCGAGCCGAGCTGCACTTCAAGCAGCTCGCGCAGGCCCGACAGCTCCGAACGCATGGCGTCGAACACGCGGGTATCGACCGCCGCCGGTGCAGGCGCAGCGGCAGGCGCCGGGGCTTCGACATGGGGCTCGACCAGCGGCTCGGAGGCGGTCAGCGACAAACCGGCGAACAGCTGGCGATTGCCCTCGCCCAGCTCGCTGCGGCCGTCGATTTCGGCCTGGGCGGTGACGATGCGCGACTGCGTCTTGCGCAGCTCGTCCTCGAGTTCGGCGTTGGGTACGCGCGGGGCCAGGGCGGACAGCTTGTAGTCCAGCGCGGCCGTCAGTTCGACACCGCCGGCGATGCGCCGGTTGCCGATGATGGCGGCATCGGAGCCGAGCTCATCCCGGACCAGCTTCATGGCCTGACGCATATCAGCGGCGAAAAAACGCTTAACTTGCATAACCCACTACCTCAGCCATTAGGCCCCACGGTGGCAACGATGGTGACTTGCTTGTTGTCAGGTATTTCCTGATACGCCAAAACATGCAAATTCGGTACAGCCAGGCGGCCGAAGCGCGACAGCATGGCTCGGATCGGGCCGGCTACCAGAAGGATGGCCGGCAAGCCCTGCATTTCCTGGCGCTGGGCTGCCTCGATCAACGAACGCTGAAGCTTTTCGGCCATGCTCGGTTCAAGAAGAACACCATCTTCCTGACCCTGTCCGGCCCTTTGCAGACTATTGAGCAAGATCTGTTCCAACCTTGGCTCCAAGGTGATCACAGGCAGCTCGGACTCAACGCCGACAATGCTTTGCACGATTGCGCGGCACAGGCCGACACGCACGGCGGCCACCAGCGCGGCGGTATCTTGACTCTTGGCGGCATTGTTGGCGATGGCTTCGGCAATGCTGCGGATGTCACGCACCGGCACCTGCTCGGACAGCAGCGCTTGCAGAACCTTCAGCAGCCCCGACAAGGAAATGACGCCCGGCACCACTTCTTCAGCCAGCTTCGGCGAGGCCTTGGCCAGCACCTGCAGCAATTGCACGACTTCTTCATGGCCGATCAGCTCATGACAGTGCTTCTGCAGGATCTGGTTGAGGTGGGTAGCGACCACGGTACTGGCATCGACCACGGTGTAGCCCAGCGACTGCGCCTGGGCGCGCTGGGCCAGGTCGATCCACACCGCCTCCAGGCCAAACGCCGGGTCACGGGCAGCGATGCCGTTGAGGGTGCCGTACACCTGGCCTGGGTTGATGGCAAGCTCGCGGTCCGGGTAGATCTCGGCCTCGGCCAGGATCACCCCCATCAGCGTCAGGCGATAGGCGCTGGGCTGCAGGTCGAGGTTGTCGCGAATGTGCACGGTGGGCATGAGAAAGCCCAGGTCCTGGGAGAGTTTTTTGCGCACGCCCTTGATCCGCGCCAGCAACTGACCGCCCTGGTTGCGGTCGACCAGCGGAATCAGCCGGTAGCCGACTTCCAGGCCGATCATGTCGATGGGGTTGACGTCGTCCCAGCCCAGCTCCTTGGTTTCCATGGCGCGCTGCGGCGAAGGCAGCAGTTCCTGCTGGCGCTGGACCTCTTGCAGGGCCACGGCCTTGGCCTTCTGCTGCTTCTTCCACACCAGGTACGCAGCGCCGCCAGCCACGGCGCCCAGGCTGAGGAAGGCAATGTGCGGCATGCCCGGCACCAGGCCCATGACTATCATGATGGCCGCCGAGACGGCCAGCGCCTTGGGCGAATCGAACATCTGCCGGTTGATCAGCTTACCCATGTCCTCGGAGCCCGAGGCACGGGTGACCATGATCGCGGCGGCGGTGGACAGCAGCAGTGATGGCAATTGCGCCACCAAACCGTCACCGATGGTCAGCAGGGCGTAGATCTTGCCGGCATCGCTGAAGGTCATGCCGTGCTGCAGCATGCCGATGAGCATGCCCCCGATGAGGTTGATGAAGAGGATCAGCAGGCCGGCGATGGCGTCGCCGCGGACGAACTTGCTGGCACCGTCCATCGAGCCGTAGAACTCGGCCTCCTGGGCCACCTCGGCGCGGCGCGCCTTGGCCTGGGCCTGGTCGATCAGGCCGGCGTTGAGGTCGGCGTCGATGGCCATCTGTTTGCCGGGCATGGCGTCGAGGGTGAAGCGTGCGCTTACCTCGGAGATACGCCCGGCACCTTTGGTCACCACCACGAAGTTGATGATCATGAGGATGGCGAACACCACCGCACCGACCACGTAGTTACCGCCAATCACCACTTCACCGAAGGCCTGGATGACCTTGCCCGCAGCGCCGTGGCCTTCCTGGCCGTGGAGCATGACCACGCGGGTGGAGGCGACGTTCAGCGCCAGGCGCAGCAGGGTGGCCACCAGCAGGATGGTGGGGAAGGCGGCGAAGTCCAGCGGGCGCAGGGCGTACACGCAGACCAGCAGGACCACGATCGACAGGGCGATGTTGAAGGTGAAGAACACGTCGAGCAGGAACGGTGGTATCGGCAACATCATCATTGCCAACATCACCAGCAGCAGCAGCGGCACGCCGAGATTGCCCCGGCCGAGACCGGCCAGGTTGTTACGGGCGCTGCTGATTAACTGAGTGCGATCCACCGCGAGTCCTCTTCAAGCAAAACTTTGACGCCTGCGTGGCGCCTGGCGCTGGCTTTGCAAGAAGCTTTCCAACTTTTTTGGGTGAGGGGAAATCGGGGGGTTAGGCGGGTTCGGGTTCGGGTTCGGGTTCGGGTTCGGGTTCGGGTTCGGGTTCGGGTTCGGGTTCGGGTTCGGGTTCGGGTTCGGGTTCGGGTTCGGGTTCGGGTTCGGGTTCGGGTTCGGGTTCGGGTTCGGGGATTATGGTTATTGCTTTGGAAGATGCATGCGCATTCGTTGACGATAAGCGCTTTTCGTCACCTTTCCGCCCTTACGGCGGGTAACTTTTTGAAGGATCAAAAAGTCACCAAAAAATCCCTGCTCCCATCATCCGGCCCCCTACGCTGCGCTTCGGGGGTTCCCTCGCTCCGGGCTTGCTCCGGAGGTACGCGCCGACGGGCCGTCCCTGGCCCGATCGGCGCTCGACCGGCATCCATGCCGGTCGCCCTCCTACGCAATCCCTACGCTCGGCCTCCTGAAGTCGCGATTTGTGTTGTCTGAACTACCGCGCACTTAGAAGCAAGATCAAGAGCCAGATCAAGAGCCAGATCAAGAGCCAGATCAAGAGCCAGATCAAGAGCAGAGATATTGGTTTAGCTTTTATTGATTTGTTGTTTGTTCGGGCCCTATCGCCGGCAAGCCGGCGATTGCAATCCTGAGTTCCCACAAATGCAACTAGCGGTTAGCTGCGCCAGTGCAGGCGCCGCCCCTAACTTCGCGACTTCAGGAGGCCGAACGCAGGGATTGCGTAGGGGGGGGGCGACCGGCATGGATGCCGGTCGAGCGCCGATCGGGCCAGGGACGGCCCGTCGGCGCGTACCCCCGGAGCAAGCCCGGAGTGAGGGAACCCCGGAGCGAAGCGCAGGGGCCGGATGAATGGAGCGAGGATTTTTTGGTGACTTTTTGATCCTTCAAAAAGTTACCCGCCGTAAGGGCGGAAAGGTGAATAAGCGTCGCTATAAATAATGAATGCGCACACTATTTCCAAACCAACCAAGACAACTTAAAAAACTAACAAACCAACAAACCAACAAACCAACAAACCAACAAACCAACAAACCAACAAACCAACAATCACTCATCCCGCCGCAAATCATCAGGAATCGGCAAATCCTTCTTCAACGGATCAGGCGCCTTGCCCTTACCAGCCCGGTACTGGCGGATCTGGAACACATAGGCCAACACCTGCGCCACCGCCAGGTACAACCCCGCCGGGATCTCCTGCTCAAGCTCGGTGGAGTAATAGATAGCCCGCGCCAGGGCCGGCGATTCGAGGATCTGCACCTTGTGCTCCACCCCGATCTCGCGAATCTTCAAGGCAATGAAATCGGTACCCTTGGCCAGCAGCAACGGCGCCACCCCGCCCTTCTCCGGGTCGTATTGCAGAGCCACGGCATAGTGCGTCGGGTTGGTGATGATCACGTCGGCCTCCGGCACCGCCGCCATCATGCGCCGCTGCGACATCTCCCGCTGCAACTGGCGAATCCGTTGCTTGACCTCGGGCTTGCCCTCGCTGTCCTTGTACTCGTCCTTGATCTCCTGCTTGGTCATCTTCAGCTTCTTGTGGGTCTGCCACAGCTGGAACGGCACGTCCGCCGCCGCAATCAGCAGCAAGCCCGCCGACATCCACAAGGCACTCCAACCCACCACCTGCACGCTGTGGATGATCGCCTGCTCCAACGGCTCGTTGGCAATCGCCAGCAGCGCCTGGCGGTCGTTGCTCAGCACCACCAAGGCCACCAGCAGGATCACGAAGAACTTGGCCAGGGCCTTGAGCAACTCGGTCAAGGCATTCATCGAGAACATCCGCTTGATCCCCGACAACGGGTTCATGCGGCTGAACTTGGGTTGCAGCAGGCTGCCGGAGAACAGAAAACCACCCAGGGCGATGGGCGCGACGAAGGCCACCACGAACAACAGGATCAGCACCGGCTGCGCCGCCCAGATGGCCATCTTGCCCGAGGCCAGCAAGAAGGCGCCCATGCTGCGCTCATCAACGATCACCTCGCGGGTGAGGCTGAAGTTCATGCGCATCATCGCCATCAGCGACTCGGCCAGGTACCCGCCAAACGCCAACAGGCCGCCGGCACCAGCCAAGGTCACACCGACCGTGTTCAGCTCCTTGGAGCGGGCGATCTCACCTTTTTCGCGCGCGTCGCGCTTGCGTTTGTCGGTGGGTTCTTCTGTCTTGTCCTGACCGCTCTCGCTCTCAGCCATGCTCAGCCCGCCCTCGCCAGCTCACGCAGCCACAGCAGCGCTTCGCTGGCCAATGCCTGGTAATGGGAAAGAATATCGGCCAGCCCGACCCAGAAGATGCCAAGGCCCAGCACCAGGGTGAGCGGGAAGCCGATGGAGAAGATGTTCAACTGCGGCGCGGCGCGGGTCATCACGCCGAAGGCGATGTTGACCACCAGCAGGGCAGCGATTGCCGGCAGAATCAACAAAAGGCCGGCACCAAGCACCCAGCTCATGCGCCCGGCCATCTCCCAGAAGTGGTTGACCACCAGGGCACTGCCGATGGGCAGGGTGGTGAAGCTTTCGGTCAGCACTTCGAACACCACCAGATGGCCGTTCATCAGCAAGAACAACACGCTCACCAGCATGGTCATGAACTGGCTGACCACCGCCACGTTGACGCCGTTGGCCGGGTCTACCATCGAAGCGAAGGCCATGCCCATCTGCACGGCAATGATCTGCCCGGCAATGACGAACGCCTGGAACAGCAACTGCAGCGAAAACCCGAACAGCGCACCCACGATTACCTGCTCGGCGCACAACAGCACGCCGCGCAGGCTCAGCGGGTCGATTTCGGGCAACGCCGGCAGCCCCGGCACGATCACCACGGTAATGGCCACCGCCACATACAGGCGCACCCGCGCCGGCAGCATCTTGGTGCCGATGATCGGCATGGTCATCAGCACACCCATCACCCGGAACATCGGCAGGATGAAGGTGGCGACCCAGGTGCCGATCTGCGCGTCGGTCAGCTCCAGCATGGCGGCGTCAACCGATCAGCTGCGGGATGCTGGTGTAAAGGCCGGTGATGTACTCCATGAACTTCTGCACAAGCCAAGGGCCTGCAACGATCAGGGTGACCAGCATCACCAGCAGGCGCGGCAGGAAGCTCAGGGTCTGTTCGTTGATTTGCGTGGCAGCCTGGAACATCGCCACCACCAGGCCCACCAGCAGGCTGGGCACCACCAGGATGGCCACCATCAGGGTGGTCAGCCACAGGGCGTCACGGAACAGGTCGACGGCAACTTCAGGGGTCATGGGTCGCTCTCCTGGGCAGCGTCAGACGCCGCCAAAACTGCCGGCAAGGGTGCCCATGATCAGCGCCCAGCCGTCCACCAGCACGAACAGCATGATCTTGAACGGCAACGAGATGATCAGCGGCGACAGCATCATCATACCCATGGCCATCAGCACACTGGCCACCACCATGTCGATGATCAGGAACGGGATGAAGATCATGAAGCCGATCTGGAACGCGGTTTTCAGCTCGGAGGTGACGAACGCCGGCACCAGAATGGTCAGCGGCACCTGATCGGGGCCGGCAAGGTCAGTGCGCTTGGACAGGCGCACGAACAGGTCCAGGTCGCTCTGCCGGGTCTGCGCCAGCATGAAGTCCTTGAGCGGGCCCTGGGCCGTTTCTATGGCTTGCTGGGCGGTCATCTGCTCGGCCAGGTAGGGCTGGATGGCCTGGGTGTTCACCTTGTCGAACACCGGCGCCATGATGAACATGGTCAGGAACAGCGCCATGCCGGTGAGCACCTGGTTCGACGGCGTCTGCTGCAGGCCCAGGGCCTGGCGCAGGATGGAGAACACGATGATGATGCGGGTGAAGCTGGTCATCAGGATGACGAACGCCGGGATGAAGCTCAGCGCCGTCATGATCAGCAGAATCTGCAGGCTGACCGAATACTCCTGCTGGCCGTCCGCACCATTGGACAGGGTGATGGCCGGGATCGACAGCGGGTCGGCGGCCAGGGCCAACGGCGCAGCCAGCAGCAGCGCCAGGGTCAACAGCAAGCGCGGGGCGCCCTTCATCACGTCTTGTCCTTTTGATCCTTGCCCATCAGCTCGAGCAGCCGCTGGGCGAATTCCGGCGTGGCCTGGCGCGCCGCAGCGGGCACCTCGACAGGCTCGGCCAGCACATGCAGGGCCTCGATGCTGCCCGGCGTGTGGCCGATCAGGATCTGCTCCTTGCCTACCTGCACCAGCAGCAAACGGTCACGCGGGCCGATGGCGCGGGTGCCGACGATCTCGATCACTGGCGCGCCGCGCTGGGCACTGCCCTGCATGCGCCGCAACAGCCAGGCCAACACGAAGATCAGCCCCACCACCACCAGCAAACCCAGTACCGTCTGCGCCAGCTGCGCGCCCAGCCCGCCCGGCGCGGGGGCCGCAGCAGCCGCGGCAGATGCGGTGGCCGGCTGGGCTGCGGCAATCGCCGCCTCGCTGACCAGCAAGGCCACCAGGGCCGTGAGGGCCCGCACCCTGCCCTTCACTCAGCGCAGCTTCTTGATGCGTTCGCTGGGGCTGATCACGTCGGTCAGGCGGATGCCGAACTTCTCGTTGACCACCACCACCTCGCCGTGGGCGACCAGGGTGCCGTTGACCAGCACGTCCAGCGGCTCGCCGGCCAGTCGGTCGAGTTCGATCACCGAACCCTGGTTGAGCTGCAGCAGGTTGCGGATGTTGATCTCGGTGCTGCCCACTTCCATCGAGATGCTCACCGGGATGTCCAGGATCACGTCCAGGTTGGGGCCTTCGAGGCTGACGTTTTCGCTGGGTTTCGGCGAGCTGGGGAACTCTTCCATCGCCATGGCGTTGCCATGGCCGTCAGCGGCCAGCAGTGCATCGATGTCGGACTGGCCGGCGTCGCCGGTTTCTTCCAGTGCTGCTGCCCACTCGTCGGCCAGGGCCTGCTCTTCGGGCGAGTTGATCTCGTTTTCGTTAGCCATGATTTCCTCGACAGCCATTCAATTCGTTTAGTGCGACCGGCACGCCGTCAGCGGCGCGGGATCGGGTCGATGACCTGCAGCGACAGGGTGCCTTTGTGCGAGCCCAGGCGCGCCTTGAACGCCGGCACGCCATTGGCGCGCAGCACCAGGTGCTCGGGCAGCTCCACCGGGATCACATCGCCCGGCTGCATGTGCAGCACATCGCGCAGTTTCATCTGGCGACGGGCGACCGTGGCCGAAATCGGTACGCTGACGTCCAGCACGTCCTCGCGCAGGGCCTTGACCCAACGCTCGTCCTGGTCGTCCAGGTCGGACTGGAAGCCGGCGTCGAGCATTTCGCGCACCGGCTCGATCATCGAGTACGGCATGGTCACGTGCAGGTCGCCGCCGCCGCCGTCCAGCTCGATGTGGAAGGTCGATACCACCACCGCCTCGCTGGGGCCGACGATGTTGGCCATGGCCGGGTTGACCTCGGAGTTTATGTACTCGAAGTTGACCGGCATGATCGCCTGCCAGGCTTCCTTGAGGTCGACGAAGCACTGGTCCAGCACCATGCGCACCACGCGCAGCTCGGTAGGGGTGAATTCACGCCCCTCGATCTTGGCGTGGCGGCCGTCGCCACCGAAGAAGTTGTCCACCAGCTTGAACACCAGCTTGGCGTCGAGGATGAACAGCGAGGTGCCGCGCAGCGGCTTGATCTTCACCAGGTTGAGGCTGGTGGGCACGTACAGCGAATGCACGTACTCGCCGAACTTCATCACCTGCACGCCGCCCACCGCCACGTCCGCCGAGCGGCGCAGCAGGTTGAACATGCTGATGCGGGTGTAACGGGCGAAACGCTCGTTGATCATCTCCAGGGTCGGCATGCGCCCCCGAACGATACGGTCCTGGCTGGTCAGGTCGTAGCTCTTGATGCTGCCCGGGTCGCCAGCGCTCTCGGTTTGTACCAGACCATCGTCCACCCCATGCAGCAGGGCGTCGATCTCATCCTGGGACAGCAGGTCCTGCACGGCCATCTGTGTGCTCCTACTGCAATACGAAATTGGTGAACAGCAACTGGTCGACGACCGGCTTGCCGACTTCCTTCTGCGCCACTTCCTGCACCACCGCGGTGGCTTTCTGGCGCAGCATCTCCTGGCCTACGGGGCTTGCAGACAAGGTGTCGAAGCCTTGGCCGGAGAACATCATCACCAGGTTGTTGCGGATCACCGGCATGTGCACCTTGAGGGCGTCCAGGTCGGCCTGGTTGCGGCCCTGCATGGTGATGCTCAACTGCATGTAACGCTGGCGGCCGTTCTGGTTGAAGTTGACCACGAAGGCAGGGGCCAGCGGTTCGTAGATCGCCGGCTGCTTGACGTTGCTCGCCGCGGCTTCCGGCGCCGGAGCCGACTCGCTCTTGTGCATGAAGAACCAGGTGGCGCCCACCGAGAGGCCGACCGCCAGCAGCAGGGCCACTACCACCAGCAGGATCAGCTTGAGTTTGCCTTTAGCGGCGGGGTCTTTCACTGCGTCGCTCTTCGCCATGCCAATAATCCGTCGTCCATCAGGGTTTCAAAGAAGGATGACGAGGCTTGAGCAAGTGTTATGCCAGATTTGGCCGGAAGGAAATTTCAACAACGTCCGCCGCCCCCACAGGCATGGGAGCGGCGGCGCAATCACGCGTAATAATCGACCGTGCTGTCGCCGATCACCACCTGCTGCTCGACCGGGCGCGTAGCATCCGCCAGCTCGCCACCCTCGCCTGCACCATTGGCGGCGCGGCGAGCCGCCACACCGGACAGGTTCGAGCCATCTTGCTGGGCTTGCTGCTGTTGCTGGCCGCGCGACTGGTCGGCCACGCTCACGTCGGGCTGGGCCAGGCCCTGCTGGGCGAACAGCTCGCGCAGGCGATGGACCTGGCTGTCGAGGGCGTCGCGCACCCCGGCATGGCCACTGACGAAGTGAATCTGGGTGGATTGGTCCGCCGCGACATTGACGCGGATGTCCAGGCGCCCGAGCTCGGCCGGCTCCAGCTGGATGTCAGCCGACTTGAGGTTCTGGCTGGACAGGTACATCACCCGGTTGACCAAGCCTTCGGCCCAGGCGCCCTGGTTCATGGCCAGGGGTTGCGCCAAGGGGCTGGGTGCCACTGGCACGGCATTGGCGGTCTTGGCGGTGGCGGCCTGGGTGAGGCTGGCCAGGCGGTTGGCAAAGTCGTCGACGCGGGTATCGCTGCTGGCGCTCTTGAGGTCTTTGAGGCCGTCGTCGATGAGCCCGGCAAAGGCCTTGTCGCCACCTTCGGAGCTGCCCGGCTCGGTTTCAGCCTTGCCCACCAGGTTCGCCAACGTATTGACGGCCGCCTGATTCGGGTCGGTCGGCTGCTGGCTGGTGTTTTCGCTGCGGCTGCTGGCGGCATGGGCCGAGGTGGTGCCCTTGGCCTGGGCGCTCTGCTCGAGGGCCAGGCGCAGGGTCGGCATGTCTGCCAGCGGGTCGGCCGCAGGGTCGAACTCTTCGGCGGTCACTGCCTGTAGCGGTGGCTGCTGCGCGGGCTGCGGCTGCTGCGCTGCAGACTGCAACATCGGCGCAACGGCCTCTGCCTGGGCCTGCAACAGCTGCGCGCCCGGCTGGGCATCGGTGACCTGGCCGGCCACCAGAGCCGAGTCCAGCAGTGCCGCTGCATCGCCATCACCGGCCTGGGTGGCGTCGGCAACCGGGGTAGCCGGGGCGCTGTCGTCAGCTGCCGCCGTGGCTGGCAAGCTGTTGCCGTCATCGGCAACGTCGGCCTTGCCGGTATCGTCCTTTTTGCCGCTGGCGGCAGGCTCGGGCTTGTCCTTCGGTTTGGGCTGGGCAGGCGCCTGGGCCACCTTGTCATCCCGTGACAGAACCTTGTCACGGCCCTGCCGGGCCATGACCTTGTCGAAGCCTGCGCCCTGATCGGCCGTGGGCTGCAGCGATTTGTCCGACGCGCCGGCAACCGGGCGCGAAGCCTTGTTCAACAGGCCGGCTTGCAGCAATGGGTTGGGTGCGACAGGCATTGAAACATCTCCACGCCAGAAACTTTAAAAAACGTCTGGGTGAGGAAAAGCAAAACTCGCGCCAGTATTAACTCAGCCTGTCGAAATACGCTGCCGCTCGCTGCGGTAAAAGCGCTGCACCTCAATGTATTCCTGGTCGATACGGTTGATCAGGTCTTCAATGCCGTACAACGGCACCTGCCTCACCCGCTCCTCCAGTTGCTGGCACAGCCGGGCCAGCCCCACGGCGCCCATGTTGCTGCTGCTGCCCTTGAAACTGTGCGCCGCCAAGCCGAGCTCCTCGGCGTCCTTGGCCTCGTGCAGCTGGCTCAGGCGCCGCTCGGAATCTTCGAGGAAGGTTTCCAGCAATTGCAGGTAGCCATCTTCCATGACCTCCCGCAGGTCGCTCAAAACCTTGTGATCGATATGCATGTCCACCACTTGCTCACTCCCTGATCAAGCCTGTTTCACCAAGGCCCGACACACCGCCCGGGCCCACCTACCAATCGAACGTCACCTGCGCCAGGCGCCCGCCGTCAAGCCATTGCGCAGTGCACCCCAGGCGCCTGACCAGGCTCAGCCCGCGACCGCTGAAGCCTTGCTCCTGCGGGCCACGCGCCAATACCCTGGCGACGTCGAAACCGGCCCCGCTGTCGCGCACCTCGATCATCAGACGCCCGCCCCGGGGGCGGGGTTCCACCTTCAAGCCAATGCGTACGAAGCCCTCGACCTGGTTGGCCAGCCGCTCGCCACGCTGGCGATAGTATTCCGAGAACCCCTGGGCGTCGCGCTTGAGACACGAATCCAGCCCCAGCACCCCGTGCTCCAGAGCATTGGAATACAGCTCGCTGAGCACACTGTGCAACATGCCGCTGACCGGCCTCAACCCGTGGATTTCCTGCAACAGTTGCACCAGGTACGGCACCGGGTTGAAGCGGCGCAGGCTGTCGCCGCGCAGCTCGAAGTCCATGGCCCAGTCCAGCGGGCTGGAACGGCCACTGTCGGAATACACCACCGGCTGCGGCGCCACGCTGTCAGGGCCGAGCATGCGCACATCGCACAGGCTGATATCGTCCCGCGGCTCGCCGCCGAAGCGCGCCAGGGCCTGCATCACTTCATCGAACAAACGCGCCGGCTCGCGGTTGGCGGCCAGCACTTGCCGCAAGCGGTGCACGCCGAACAGGTGCTCCTGGGCATCGCAGGTGTCCACCACGCCATCGGACAGCAGCAACAACCGCTCCCCCTCAGCCAGTGGCAATACATGGGTGCTGTCGTCGAACTGCTCGGGGGGCAAGATGCCCAACGGCAGGTGGCGCGACGCAAGCATCCCCAACACCTCGCCATTTTCAGCCAGGTGGTAGGCATCAGGCATGCCGCCGCTCCACACCTCCACCGTGCCGCGCTGGAAACTCAGGTTGAGCAGCAACGCACAGCAAAACATGTCCACCGGCAAGATGCGCTTGAGCTTGGCGTTCATCTCGCGCAGCGTCTCGACCAGCCCGTAGCCCTTGGCCGTCATGCCATAGAACACCTCCGCCAATGGCATGGCGCCGACCGCGGCAGGCAGGCCGTGGCCAGTGAAGTCGCCGAGCAACACATGCATGTCGCCGCTCGGGGTGAACGCAGCCAGCAGCAGGTCGCCATTGAACAGCGCGTAGGGCGACTGCAGGTAACGGATATTTGGCGCGCTCAGGCAGCCGGAATGCGCCACTTTGTCGAACACCGCCTTGGCCACCCGCTGCTCGTTGAGCAGGTGATGGTGGTGGCGGGTGATCTGATCGCGCTGTTCCAGCACCGTGGCCTGCAGCCGGCGCAGGCGGTCCATGGCGCGGATTTTCGCCGCCAGAATCACCGCACTGTAGGGCTTGGCCATGAAATCGTCGCCGCCGGCCTCCAGGCAGCGCACCAGCGCCTCTTCCTCGTTGAGCGAGGTGAGAAAGATGATCGGTACCAACGCTTCGCCGGCCAGCGTCTTGATTTGCCGGGCGGCCTCGAAACCGTCCATCACCGGCATCAACGCATCCAGCAACACCAGTTGCGGGCGCTGCTCGAGGAACAGGCGCACCGCCTGTTCGCCGTTTTCTGCAGTGCACACCTCGTGGCCCTGGCGGCGGACGATCTGCGCCAGCAGCATCCGGTCGGTGGCACTGTCCTCGGCCACCAGCACACGTAACGCCCGAGCGTCAGGCATGGCGACGCTCAACTGATATCGAAGAGTTTTTCGAAGTTGGAGATGGCCAGGATCTTGCGCACATCGGGGCTTGCGTGGACCACGCGGATGTCCGAGTCCTCGCCACCGACGTGGTCGCGCAGCAACAGCAGCATGCCCAGCGCCGAACTGTCGAGATAGGTGGCCTCCCTCAGGTCGACCACTACCGAGTCCGGGGCCGGGTGCTGGCGCTCGTAGGCATCACGAAACTCCTGATACTTGCCGAAATCGAAGCGCCCCTTGACCTTGATCGTGAGCTTTTTCCCATCCTGTGAAAAATCAGTTTCGACTGCCATGCGAGCGATTCCTTCGATGATGGCGAATGCAACTTATGGAAGGTTTAGCAGTGCCCACCCCGGGGTGCAAGCTTGCCCTGCCTTGTGTTGTCGCGCAGAGAACTGGTCTCGAAGATGCGCCACGGTCTCTGTGGGAAGCGGCCTTGTGTCGCGACGGGCTGCGCAGCAGCCCCGGCAATCTTGCATGAGGCCGAGACCTTGGGGCCGCTTCGCGGCCCATCGCGACACAAGACCGCTTCCCACAGAGACCGTGTTGAATCAATGAGTTGCAGTTTTTCTATGGGAACGGCTTTAGCAGCGAACACCGGTGCAGCCGGTGCCAGCTCAAAGGGGATTTTGCCGGGGCAGGCGCTGGGACAGCTCGTCGAGCAGGCGCTGCTCGCGCTTGTCTTCGGCGCGCCGGGCTTCGTCCATGTAGCGCTGCACCAGCTTGCGCAGGCCTTCCACCCGGGCATAAGCCTGCTGCCAGGCGCCGCGGGCGTTGTTGAGGTTGTTCTGGTGCCAGGCCATGCTCTGGCGCTGCTGGGTCATGGCGGTTTCCAGCTGGCCGAGAAAGCGCTGGTAGTTGACCAGCCAGTTACCGTTTACGCCATTGCCGCCACGGTTGATCCACTGCGCCTGGTACCCCTCGCGGAAGGTTTCAAGCTCGGCCAGCTTGGCCTGGGCCTGGGCCAGTTGCTGCTGGAAGTGCCCAAGGCGCTGGGCAGCCTTGCGCTCGGCCTCCTCGGCCATTTCCACCACCGGCGCCAGGCGCGCGGCGCGACTTGGCTGGCCCATGGCTTAGCGGCCTGCCCCGGGCGGAGTGAAGATCGCTTCAAGCTCGGCGCGGCTCTGGGCCATGGATACATTCTCGTCCAGGCCCTGGCGCAGGTAATCGACCATTTTCGGTTGCAGGGCGATGGCCAGGTCAGTTTCCGGGTCGCCGCCAGCCACGTAGGCACCGACGCTGATCAGGTCGCGGCTTTGCGACAGGCGCGACCACAGCTGCTTGAGCTTCTGCGCCTGGCGCAGGTGATCGGCATCGACCACCTGGGGCATGACCCGGCTGATCGAGGCTTCGATGTCGATGGCCGGGTAATGGCCCTCTTCGGCCAGCCGGCGCGACAGCACGAAGTGGCCGTCGAGCACGCCCCGCGCCGAGTCGGCGATCGGGTCCTGCTGGTCGTCACCTTCGGACAATACGGTATAGAACGCGGTGATCGAGCCACCGCCGGGTTCGCCGTTGCCGGCACGCTCCACCAGCTTGGGCAGCTTGGCGAACACCGACGGCGGGTAGCCACGGGTGGCCGGCGGCTCGCCGATGGCCAGGGCGATTTCCCGCTGAGCCTGGGCGAAACGGGTCAGGGAGTCCATCAGCAACAGGACGTTCTTGCCCTTGTCGCGGAAATATTCAGCGATACGGGTGCAGTACATGGCAGCCCGCAGGCGCATCAGCGGCGCATCGTCGGCGGGCGATGCCACCACTACCGAACGCTTGAGCCCCTCTTCACCGAGGATGTGCTCGATGAACTCCTTCACCTCGCGCCCCCGTTCGCCGATCAGCCCGACCACGATGATCTCGGCCTCGGTGAAGCGGGTCATCATGCCCAGCAACACCGACTTACCCACACCGGTACCGGCGAACAGGCCCAGGCGCTGGCCGCGGCCAACGGTGAGCAGGCCGTTGATGCTGCGAATACCTACATCAAGCGGCTGACTGATGGGGTCGCGGTTGAGCGGGTTGATGATCGGGCCGTCCATCGGCACCCAGTCTTCGGCCTTCATGCCGCCCTTGCCGTCCAGCGCGCGCCCGGCGCCGTCGAGCACCCGGCCGAGCATGCTCATGCCCATGGGCAGGCGGCCGCTGTCGTCCAGCGGCACCACCCGCGCCCCGGGCGCGAGGCCAACGATACTGCCCACCGGCATGAGGAACACCTTGGCGCCGGCAAAGCCCATCACCTCGGCCTCCACCTGCACCGGGTGGTAGCTGTCGTCGTTGATCACCAGGCAGCGGCTGCCCACCGCGGCGCGCAGGCCTTCGGCCTCGAGCGTCAGGCCGACCATGCGCAGCAGGCGGCCCTCGACCACCGGCTGGTCGGGCAGCTTCACCGCGCCTTGGTAGCTTTCCAGGCGCTTGCCGAAGCTGGTGCGGTCAAGGCGCATCGTCTTCACCGGCTGGCACGTCCAGCTCTACCGAAATGTCCGGGGCGGCCGGGTGCAGCGACTGGTCATGGGACTGGTCGTACAGTTGGGCTATGGCCTTTTCGATACGGGTTTCCATGGTCGCATCGATGCGGCTGTGGGCCGTTTCGATGCGGCAGCCGCCAGGCATCAGCGCTTCGTCTTCGAGCAGCTTCCAGCTTTCTTCGTGGCGCTCGCGCAGGGCCTTGGCCAGCTCGAAGTCCTGCGGGTTGAGGTGGATGCGAATATTGTCGGCGCCCATTGGCAGCAGCTTCAGGGCTTCACGCAGCACATGAGTGATCTGGCTGGAGTCGGCTTTCAGCTCGCGGCCGATCACCTGGCGGGTCATGTGTGCCACCAGTTGCACCAGGCCCTTCTCGATCTGGGTGTCCTGCTCGGCGATGGGCTCGAGCAGGTGCTGCATGAGTTGCTCGAGGCTGGCCAGCTTGGCGGCCAGGGCGACTTCCGCCTCCTGGCGCACCTTCAGCTGGGTGCTGTGGAAGCCTTCACGCTCACCGGTGGCGAAGCCTTCGTTGTAGGCCTCCTGGCGGATGGCCTCGAGCTCTTCGAGGGTCAGTGGCTGGACTTCCTCCAGCGGTACCTCCTCGACCTCCTCGACGATTTCCGGCTCAGGCTCCGGCTCGGGTTCGGGCTCTGGATCGAAGCTGGGCAGCGCCCACACATCGACGCCCTCGAGGTCGCGGGCGCGGATCAGGTCGCTGGGGTGTTCGGTGGTGGACATACTTTAAGCTTCTCGAACCGTGTTCAGCCAACGCCTACCCTGTGGGAGCGGGTTTACCCGCGAAAGCGTCAGCAAGGATAACGCCGTCGCGAGGGCTGACGCATTCGCGGGTAAACCCGCTCCCACAGGATTTGCGCCAGCCCGATGCGATCGGGCTTAGATCATTTCCTCGGCGCCCTTGCCACCGAGCACGATCTCGCCGGCCTCGGCCATGCGGCGGGCGATGGTGAGGATTTCCTTCTGCGCCGTTTCCACGTCGCTGACCCGCACCGGGCCCTTGGCCTCGAGGTCGTCGCGCAGCAGCTCGGACGCACGCTTGGACATGTTCTTGAAGATCTTGTCCTTGACCCGCTCGTCGGCGCCCTTGAGCGACACCACCAGCACGTCCGAGGACACCTCGCGCAGCAGCGCCTGGATACCACGGTCGTCGACGTCGGCCAGGTTGTTGAAGACGAACATCAAGTCTTCGATCTGCTCGGACAGGTCGCTGTCGATCTCGCGGATCGAGTCCATCAGCGCACCCTCCACCGAACTGTCGAGGAAGTTCATGATGTCGGCGGCGCGCTTGATGCCGCCCAGGGTGGTGCGCGCGGCGTTGGAGTTGCCCGAGAACTGCTTCTCGAGGATCTGGTTCAGCTCCTTGAGCGCGGCCGGCTGCACGGTGTTCAGCGACGATACGCGCAGGACGATGTCCAGGCGCACCTTGTGATCGAAATTGCTCAGCACTTCACCGGCCTGGTCGGGGTCGAGGTAGGCGACCACGATTGCCTGGATCTGCGGGTGCTCGTAGCGGATGACGTCGGCCACGGCGCGCGGCTCCATCCATTTGAGGCTGTCCAGGCCGCTGGTGTTGCCACCCAGCAGAATGCGATCGATCAGGCCGTTGGCTTTGTCTTCGCCCAGGGCCTGGTTGAGCATCTTGCGGATGTAGCCGTCGGAGCCGACGCCCAGGCTGGTCTGGTCGCCGACGATCTCGACGAACTCGCTCATCACCTGCTCGACCTGTTCGCGATGGACGTTGCCCATCTGCGCCATGGCCACGCCGACCCGCTGCACTTCCTTCGGGCCCATGTGGCGCAGCACCTGCGCAGCATCGGTCTCGCCCAGCGAGAGCAGGAGGATAGCCGCCTTGTCGACGCGGCTCAGCTTGGCGGTAACGGCTCGGTTGTCACTCATCGTCGTTGATCCACTCTTTCACGACCTGGGCCACGCGGCCCGGGTCTTCGGCCACCAGGCCCTTGATTGCGTTGAGCTGCGCCTCGTAACCCTCGGTCGGGCTCGGCAACAGAATGCTTGTCGGGCCACCCAGGCTGACGCGGTCGTTGGCCAGTTCGCCATCCAGACCGATCATGCCGCCCAGCTCCATGTCGCTATCTGCGGCAGCTTGCTTGCCACCGCCGGTGATGTTGTTGAGCACCGGACGCAGTACGCCAAATACCAGCACCAGGATGAACAGCACGCCCAGCACCTGCTTGACGATGTCCCAGAACCACGGCTGCGAGTAGAACGGAATGTCTGCCAGCTCGTCGCCACGGTCGGCGGCGAACGGCACGTTGATCACGGTCACGCTGTCGCCACGGCTGGCATCGAAGCCCACCGCGTCCTGCACCAGGCGGGTGAAGCGCGCCAAATCCTCGGCGCCCCAAGGGGTGCGGGTGGCTTCGCCGCTGGCGGCGTCGAGCTTGACCTGATCGTCCACCACCACGGCTACCGACAGGCGGGTCAGACGCCCCTGCTGCTGGCGGGTGTGGCTGATGGAGCGGTCCAGCTCGAAGTTCTTGGTGCTTTGCTGGCGCTTGTCGCTCGGGTACGGGGCGAGCATCGGCTGGCCGGTAGCCGGGTCCATGATCTGCTGGCCGTTGGAGTCGACCAGCGGCTGGCCTGGCTGGATCGGGCCTGTGGCGCCAGCAGCACCACCGGTGGTCTGCGGCGCGGTGGCCGGGCCTGGCGGCTGGTTGCTCAGGGCGCCCGGCACGCCTTGCGGGCCCTGGCTGCTGGAGCGCTGTTCGTTGACCGACTGCTCGCTGCGCAGGGCCGGCTGGTCGGGGTTGAACTGCTCGGAGGTGGACTCGACAGCGCTGAAGTCGACGTCGGCCGACACTTCGGCCTTGTAGCGGTCGTTACCCAGCACCGGCTGCAGGATATTGTGCACACGCTGGGTGAGCATGCCTTCCATGCGGCGGCTGTAGTCGAACTGCTTGCCGGCCATGGTCAGGGCGGTGTCCTGGATCTGCTCGGAGAGCAGGTTGCCCTTCTGGTCGACCACGGTCACCTGGGACTTGTCCAGTTCAGGCACGCTGGTGGCTACCAAGTTGACGATGGCCATTACCTGGCCGGCTTCCAAAGCACGGCCCGGGTACAGCTCGACCAGTACCGAGGCGCTTGGCTTGCGCTCGTCACGCACGAACACCGAGCTTTTCGGGATGGCCAGGTGCACGCGGGCAGCCTTGACGTTGTTCAGGCTCGATACGGTACGCGCCAGCTCGCCTTCCAGGCCACGGCGGTAGCGGGTGGCTTCCATGAACTGGCTGGTACCCAGGCCCTGCTCCTTGTCGAGCAGCTCGAAGCCGATATTGCCATCGCTCGGCGCCACGCCGGCCGCTGCAAGTTTCAGGCGCGCACGGGAGAGGTCGTCGGCCTTGACCAGCAGGGCGCCGGAGTTCGGCTCCACGCGATAGGGAATGTCGGAGCTGGCCAGGGTGTCCATGACCTGCTTGGTGTCCATACCGGCCAGGCTGCCATACAACGGACGGTAGTCCGGCTGCTGCGACCACAGCACCACGGCAAAACCGATGGCCACGCTGGCGGCCAGACCGACCAACAGGCCGACCTGACGCAGCATGGGCATCTGCGAAATGTTTTCCAGGAACGCCATGCCGAACAGCGGCGGCTTGGCTGCTGGCGGGCCGCTTTTGGCGGGGGCGTTATCGACGACTGCTTCGGCCATGACTCAACTCTCGCCTTAAACCGGCATCTGCATGATGTCCTGGTACGCTTGCACCAGCTTGTTACGCACCTGGGTCAGTGCCTGGAACGACACGGAGGCCTTTTGCGAGGCGATCATCACGTCGGTCAGGTCGACACCGCTCTTGCCGATCTCGAAGGCGTTGGACAGCTGGGTGGAAGCCTGCTGCACATCGTTCACCTTGCCGATGGCCTGGCCGAGCATGTCGGCAAAGCTGCTCTGCCCCGGTGCCAGCTCGGGGGCGGCAGCGACTTTGGGCAGGGACATGGCATCGGCCTGCATGGCACGCATGTCCAACATCAGACGATTGAATTCAACACCTTGGGTCATGGACTTCTCTCTCCGGCGGCCGCATTTTTTTGACAGTCATGCAGCGGATAGGCTGGAACTAGCAAGAGGAGTGCCAGCCCGCCCATCGGTCATTCAAAACGGTGTATCAGCCGAACAGGCTGGCTTCCACATCAAGCCCTGCGTCACGCATCTGCGCGAGCTTGTAGCGCAGCGTGCGCGGGCTGATGCCCAGGCGCTCGGCCGCCTCCTTGCGACGCCCGCGCTCGGCGCGCAGGGTGTCGATGATCATCTGGTATTCGTGGCGGCGCATGTCATCGCCCAGGCCACCGGCCTCGACCGTCAAATCCTCGGATAATGGCACCGTAGTGGCCACCGCCGGACTCGACAACGGAATGACGCCTGCCAGACAGAAATCCGCCGCCTCGATCACCCCGCCCTGCTGCAGGATCAGCGCACGCTGCAGCGCGTTGTCCAGTTCACGCACGTTGCCCGGCCAGGCATGGGCCTGCAGGCAGGCGCGGGCATCGGCCGACAGGCGTACCGGGGCGTGCTTCATCTTGCCGACATGGCGCGCAAGCAGGCGCTCGGCCAGCGGCAGAATGTCGGCCGGGCGCTCGCGCAGGGCGCGCCAGGCCAGGGGGAACACCGACAGGCGGTAGTACAGGTCTTCGCGGAAACGCCCGGCGGCAACTTCACCGGCCAGGTCGCGGTTGGTGGTGGCCAGCACGCGAATGTCCAGGGCGATCGGCTTGCGCCCCCCTACCCGCTCCACTTCACGCTCCTGCAGCACCCGCAGCAGCTTGGCCTGCAAGGCCAGGGGCATTTCCGAAATTTCATCGAGCAGCAAGGTGCCGCCATCGGCCTGCTCGAACTTGCCAGGCTGAGCGGCGATGGCGCCGGTGAACGAGCCCTTCTCGTGGCCAAACAGGGTGGCCTCGAGCATGTTGTCGGGGATTGCCGCGCAGTTGATTGCCACGAACGGCGCCGCTGCCCGGGGCGACTGCTGATGGATGTAGCGCGCCAGCACTTCCTTGCCGGTGCCGGACTCGCCGGAAATGAGCACGGTGGAGTCGCTGCGCGCCACGCGCGCGGCCAGCTCCAGCAACTGCCGGCTGGCCGGCTCGCTGGCCACCGGGCCGTCCTGCTCGGCATCCCCCAGCTGGCCTGCTGCGTGGCGCTCCACCAAGCTGATCAGCGCACGCGGCTCGAACGGTTTCACCAGGTAGTCCACCGCCCCCTGGCGCATGGCATCCACGGCTCGCTCGACCGCAGCATGGGCGGTCATCAGCAGCACCGGCAGTTCGGGGTGGTTGCGCCCCAGTTGCGCCAGCAGCTGGTGGCCATCCATGCCGGGCATGTTGACGTCGCTGACCACCAGGCTGAACGGCTCCTCGCCCACTGCCTGGATGGCCTCCTCGGCCGACCCCACGGCGCGGTGGGCGAAACCACCGATCTCGAGGGTATCGACCAGGGCCTGGCGCAATACACGGTCGTCTTCGACCAGCAATACCTTGATATCCATCATTGCGCCTCCTGCGCACCGATCAACGGCAGCACCACCTGGGCACAGGTGCCACGCCCAGGCCTGGAACGCAGGCTCAGGCTGCCCTGGTGGGCACGCACCACCGCCTGCACCACCGCCAGGCCCAGCCCGGTACCGGTGGCCTTGGTGGTGAGGAACGGCTCGCCCAGGCGCGCCAGCAATTCGGGGTCGATACCCGTGCCGGCATCGCTGATGCAAAGGTGCAGGCTTTGCTCGCGGCGGTACAGGTGCACCTTGAGGCGCGCGGGCTCAGTACTGGCCTGCAGGGCGTTGTCGATCAGGTTGAGCAAGGCGCCGACCAGGGTGTCGCGATTGCACAGTAACTCACCCAGATGGGTGTCGCACTGCCAGCGCACTGCATGGCCTTGTACATGGGCCTGGGCCGCATGCTGCAAGGCCTGGAACAGCGCCTTGGGGGTCAGCCGGTCGCCCAGCGGCAGCTCGCCGCGGGCGAACACCAGCATGTCGCGCACCTGGTGCTCAAGCTCCAGCAGGCGCTCTTTAAGGCTGCCAGCAAAACGCTGACGGGTTTCGAACGGCAGATCGCGTTCGCCGTCGGCCAGGTGGCCTGCGTAGAGCATGGCCGCCGACAGCGGCGTGCGGATTTGATGGGCCAGCGAGGCCACCATGCGGCCCAGGGACGACAAGCGCTCGTGGCGCGCCAATTGGTCCTGCAAGCGACGGGTTTCAGTCAGGTCGGTCAGCAACACCAACTGGCCAGGTTCGGCGTCCAGCGAGCGGGTGGCGATGGACAGGCGGCGGCCGTCGCGCAGCGACACTTCATGGCCGTCATCCTTGCGCGGGGCGAAACTGCGGGCGATCACCTGGCGCCACAGCTGGCCGATCAGCGGCTCACCCAATAGCTCGCAGGCTGCCGGGTTGGCTTCGCAGACGTAGCCTTGGGCGTCGATCACGATCACCCCGCCCGGCAGCAGGTCCAACAGGTTCTGCAGGCGGTTGGCCAGGCGCTCTTTCTCGCCAAGCTCGGCCATGCGCTGCGCACTGACCACCTCCAGCTCGCCCTTGAGCTCGCTGACGCGTGCCTCGAGCATGCCGTAGGACTCGGTAAGCTGGGTGGAGACCTGGTTGAACAGGGCGAACGCCTGCTCCAGGCCCAGCCGGCTTTCCTGCTCGACCGGAATGCTCGCCTGCAAAGCAGGAACTCGGGACTTGTGGGCGGCCTGGGGCATCGTGCTCTCTCGCATGGCTGACCGTCATAAAAACGGTGTGATGCCAGCGGTGTAGCAATACCCGTGCCGGGGATGGGGAATTGCACGGGGACAACCAGCCCCATCGCGGGGCAAGCCCGCTCCCATGCGAGTTTCAGCGTGGGAGCGGGCTTGCCCCGCGATGGGGCTCAGGAGCAGGCGTCAATCCTCCGCCTGCTCCTCGCCGCCCTGGCGGCTCATGCCGTACTTGCGCATCTTTTCCACCAGCGTGGTGCGGCGGATGCGCAGGCGTTCGGCGGCGCGGGCGACGATGCCGTTGGCATCGTCCAGCGCCTGCTGGATCAAACCCTGCTCGAGGCTGCCGAGGTAGTCCTTCAGGTCCAGGCCTTCTGGCGGTAGCATGGCGGGGTTGGCGAAGCTTGGCGTGTGGCCGTTGATCGCCACGCGCTCTTCGAGGTCGCTGCGCAGGCTGTCCACCAGTTGCTCGTCTTCGTCGTCGACGTAGCGGAATTTCTTCGGCAGCTCCGACACACCGATCACCCCGTACGGGTGCATGATCGCCATGCGCTCCACCAGGTTGGCCAGCTCGCGCACGTTGCCCGGCCAGCCGTGGCGGCACAGCGACATGATCGAGGCGGAGTTGAAGCGGATCGAGCCGCGCTTTTCGTGCTCCATGCGCGAGATCAGCTCGTTCATCAACAGCGGGATGTCCTCGACGCGCTCGCGCAGCGGGGCCATCTCGATGGGGAAGACGTTCAGCCGGTAGTACAGGTCTTCGCGGAAGGTGCCGTCCTCGATCATGCTCTCGAGGTTTTTGTGGGTGGCCGCAATGATGCGCACGTCGATGCTCTGGGTCTTGTTGCTACCCACGCGTTCGAATGTGCGCTCCTGCAATACCCGCAGCAGCTTGACCTGCATCGGCAGCGGCATGTCGCCGATTTCGTCGAGGAACAGCGTGCCGCCGTTGGCCAGCTCGAAACGCCCGGCACGGCTGGTGATGGCCCCGGTGAAGGCGCCCTTCTCGTGGCCGAACAGTTCGCTTTCGAGCAATTCTGCAGGGATGGCACCGCAGTTGACCGGCACGAACGGCGCTTCGCGGCGCTTGGAGTGATAGTGCAGGTTGCGCGCCACCACCTCTTTACCGGTGCCGGACTCACCCAGAATCAGCACGCTGGCGTCGGTATCGGCCACCTGCTGCATCATCTGGCGCACATGCTGGATGGCACGGCTGGTGCCGACCAGGCTGCGGAACAGGTTGGGCTCGCGCTGGCGACCGCGCTCGCGGGCCTGGTCGTACATCTCGCGATAGACCTGGGCACGGTGCAGCGAATCGAGCAACTGGCTGTAGCTCGGCGGCATCTCGAGGTTGGACAGCACGCGGCGGCGCAGGTCCTCGGGGAACTCGGCCGAAGAAATTTCACCCAGAAGCAGCACCGGAAGGAACTCATCCCACCCTGCCACTGTCTTAAGCAACCCGAGCACACCGGCTGGAGCATTTACCGCCCCGATCAGCACGCACAGCACTTCGCGGCTCGACGACAAGGCCTCGACCGTTTGCTGCCAGTTGTCACTGGAGCACGGCAGGTTTTCTTCGCCGAGGAAATTCAGGACCACCGCCAGATCGCGGCGGCGGGCGCTGTCGTCATCGATCAGGAGAATCTTGGTTTCACGCCACATGCAATAGCAACTTCCCTAGTCATATCGGCGCCCGTGGGGCGTGCTCGACATCATTCCGACTGAATGGTCAGTGTTCGGACGTCTGAAATTCGAAAACAGCCACTAGTTAAGTCAAAAAACAGCGTGCAGTCAATTTAATGGCGCGCTATTTCTCGTGTTATTCGTGGTCAGGTGAACAGATGGTATACCTTCGCCGCGTTTTTTGCCTGACGTAACTGCGCCATCTCGTCGACTATCGATTGACGCTCACCACTTGCCACGTCGATCAGCTGACGGTAGACCTCCAGCAGCTCTTCCAGGCTGGCGCGCACTTCGGCTTCGTTGACCAGCGCTTCGGCCAGTACATCCTCGACGCAAATGCGGCACTCAAGGTCGAGAGCGCCGACCGCATCCCAGTCGCGACTGGCCAACGCTGCCAGCAACGCATCCCGGGTTCGCTCGATACGCTCGATCACCTCGCTCATACAACCTCCCGGCTCAAGGCGCCGTCGACTGCCCGCCGACCGCATCCCAGCCTTCCTTGACGGTGGTCAGCAAGCCGCGGACCTCCTCCAGAATAGCCGGGTCGTTGTGCATGTTGGCCTCGCTCAGTCGGCGGGTCATGTACAGGTACAGGTTGTCGAGGCGATTGAGTTCATCGGTCATGTTGTCGCGGTCGAGGCCGTCACGCAGCCCGCCAATGATGCCGATGGCCTTGCCGATGGCAATACCCTTGCCGGCAAGGTCGTTGCGCTGCATGGAGCCACTGGCCTGGGCAATACGGTCCAGGCCGCCTTCCATCAGCATTTGCACCAGACGATGCGGGCTCGCCTCGGAGGTCTGCGCCTGGGCGCCGATCTTCTGGTACTGCCGAAGGGCTAACATTGGGTTCATGGGGTACCTCGTCACCACGGGGGTTGCTGTATGACCGGGCTATCGGCGCGGCGTCAAAAAACTTTAGCGAGAATACAAAAAGCCCGACGGAGCGTCACGCTTCGTCGGGCTTTTGGCGTTGGCCTTTCAACCTCGGGCTATGCCGGGCCGCTCAGGCCTTATGCCGGTCAGGAGTTCTTCTGCTGAGCCGCCATTGCCTCGAAGATGGACGTCACGGTGTCGCGCTGGGAGTTCAACTGGCCGACCAGGGTGTCCATGTTGTTGTACTTCTTGGTCAACGACGCCTCGAGGTCCTTGATGCGCGCATCCAGGGCGGTCTGCTCCAGCTCCAGCGATTTTTTCGCCGACTCCAGCGACTTGTTGCGGGTGTCCAGCACGCCGCCGCTGGTCGAGAACGGCTCCATGGCCTTGACCATGCGGTCGAGCACGCCGCCATCACCGTTGAACAGGTTCTGCACTTCGCCACCGAGCTTCTGATCGTTGATGGCCTTGGTGAACTTGGTGCTGTCGAACTCCAGCATGCCGCTGGCCTGGGAGGTATTGATACCCAGCTGCGACAGTACGGTCAGCTGCCCGGAACCTGCCGTCGCCGGCACCACCAGCTCGTTGCGCAGTGCAGTCAGGATGCTGCGCACTGCCGAGTCACCCGCCAGCGCCGGCGTGTTCCAGGTGCCGTCGGTACCCTGCACCGACTTGCTCACGGTATTGATGTTCAGCACCAGCGAGTTGTAGGCGTCGACGAAAGACTGCAAGGAGGTCTTCAGGCCATCGGTGTTGGCGGTCACGCCAATCGAGACCGCCGAGTTGGTGTCGGTCTTGGCCAGCAGCTCGAAGGTCATGCCACTGATCGCGTTCTCGACCTTGTTCGACTTGCTGGTAAGGGCCATGCCATCGATGTTGAATTCGGCATCCTTGGCCAACTCGCCAACGCGCCCGGCCCCACCGGCAGCGGTCATTTCGGCAGCCGGATCGATAGTCATCACGCCAGTGACGGAGATGTCCGAGTCCTTGCCCATGGTGTCGGAGCTCAACACCAGTCGCGAGCCCTGCCCGTCGTTGACGATGTTGGCCGTGTAGCCCTTGGACGTTGCCTGGGCGTTGATGGCGTCACGGGTTTGCTGCAGCGTGGCACCGGCCGGAATGGTGACATCGAAACTGGTGCCGTTCTGGGTCAGGGTCAAGGTGCCGCCACTGGCAGACACCACCGAGCTGCTGTCGGTGTAACGGTCACTGGCCACCCGCGAGGCGGTAGCCAGTTGCGAGACCTGCACCGAATAGCTGCCATTGACCGCAGAGCTGCCGGCAGTGGCCTTGACGGTCTTGTCGTTGGAGCTGGTAGCCACCGAACCCAGGAACGCCGGGTCAGTAGCGCTATTGAGCTTCTCCAGCGTACTTTTGAACGCCGTCAGCGCACTCTTGAGGCCACCGACGGCCGAAATCGACGCGGTGTTGGCCGAGGTACGGCGGTCGAGCTGGCTTTGCTTGGGGGTTTTCTCAGCATTAACCAGGGCCTCCACAATGGCCGTAGTATTGAGGCCGGAACCCAGGCCCAAACTCGGTAGAATTGGACTTGCCATTACAAACTCCTTATCTGGTTAACGCCAACAAGCTCAACCACCCCTGCAACTTAAGGGGCGAATCGGTCGGCCAGCTGTCAGGCCTTGATATCGAAAAGCACGCTGTTGGCATCCTGCAGGCTGCGGGCCAGCTCCAGCGCGGTTTCCGAGGGGATCTGGCGAATCACTTCACCGCTGTCGCGGGCGACCACCTTGACGACCCATGTGCCGGTGGAGTCATCCACCGAAAATTCCAGGTTGCGTTGCAACGACTGGACGAAATCCTGTATTTCCTTCACCGCCGAGTGTAGCTCGGCCTCGCTACCGGGTGCGGCAGCGTCTTGTACCTGCGATGCATCACGGACCTGGCCTAAGGCCTTGAGCGCAGCATCATCCTTATGCATGTTGCCGGCTACCGACGACACCGGATACGACGGGCTCGACTTTACGCTTATGTCCATCGTGCATCACCTCTGAAAGTAAAAAGCGAGAGAGTGCGCAGGCACCCTCTCGCTGATTGCATCGCGCTATTACTGAAGCAGTTTCAGTACGGCGGATGGCAGTTGGTTGGCCTGGGCCAGAACTGCGGTCGAAGCTTGCTGCAGGGTTTGCTGCTTGGTCAGCTGAGCGGTTTCTGCGGCGAAGTCGGTGTCTTGAACGCGGCCCATGGCGGCAGCCGAGTTCTCGTTCATGCTTTGCAGGTTGTTGATGGTCGACTGGAAGCGGTTCTGGATGGCACCCAGGTCCGACTTGGTGTCGTTCACGGTTTGCAGAGCGGTGTCGATTGCGTCGATTGCAGCGTCAGCCGAGGTGTGAACAGCGGCGTCGGTGGTGCCCGAGATCGCCAGGGTACCGGTGCCAACACCCAGAGTCGAAGCTGCGAACGAGGTGCTCAGGGAAACGGTCAGGGTCTGGCTGGTGCCAGTCATCGCGCCAACCTGGAACTCCATGTCGCCAGCAGTACCGTCCAGCAGTTGCTTGCTGGTACCGAAGGTGGTGGACGAAGCGATACGGGTGATTTCGTCGGACTTGGCAGCGAACTCTTTGTTCAGAGCGGCGCGTTCAGTGGTACCGTTCGAGTCGTTTCGAGCTTGCAGAGCCAGCTCACGCATACGCTGCAGGATGTTGGTGATTTCCGACAGAGCGCCTTCAGCGGTCTGGGTGATCGAGTTACCGTCGTTGGCGTTCTTGATGGCAACGGTGGTACCGGTAACCATGGTCTGCAGCTTGGTGGCGATCTGCTGGCCGGCGGCGTCGTCTTTGGCGCTGTTGATGCGCAGGCCCGAGGACAGGCGGGTCATCGAAGTGCCCAGAGCGTCAGAAGCTTTGTTCAGGTTCTTCTGCACGCCCAGCGAAGTGGTGTTGGTGTTTACGGTTAAAGCCATGACGAATTCCTCGTTGGATGGATACTGCGGCTTCCGGCCCTGGCATCCGCCGGGTGTGGCCTAGAGAACCTTCGTAATGGTTATCGTCGGTTTTGCAAGTTGCTTTAGGGGTTTCGCAAAAAAAAATGCCATCACCGCGCCACCCCTTGTATTCCGCGCCTTCCAGCCCGCCTCTCGCGCCACGCCGAAAAAAACCAAGTGTGACGCACATCACATTTCAGTGCGCTGCGCCCTGCCCGATCAGGTGCACCAGCTCGTATTCCAGGTAATCCGCCAGGGCCAGCCAGTCCTGGCGCTGCTGTGCATCCAGCATTGCCTGCAGCAGTACCGTGCCGGCTTGCGGCTCGAGCTGTGGCAGCACGGCCTCGAACAACTCGACCATGCGTACACCGCCCTCTACATCGCGCCCCAGGCGCATCAGTGCGGCACACTCGCGGGCCGCCTCCACGTGACTGCTCGCACTCATGAACAGAACTCCGCATCGAACTCGGTACCGGCAATCAATGCGCCGTCTCGGCTGGTGTTGAAAAAGCGCACCTCGGGGTGGCGGGCAATGAAGCGCTCAAGCTCGATCAAGTAACCGCGGAAGTTGAGCTGGGTGCGCACCCGCTGGCCATGCCCGTCGAGCACCCAGTGGCTGGCATGGCTGATCGACGGGCCCAGGGCGCCATCCTCCCAGCCAGTATGGGTGCGCCCACCCGGGAAGGCGAAATCGGCGCCGAACAATGTGATGCGCTTCACCCCAAGCTGGACCGCCAGATCCACAGCGGGGTGCAGCACGCTGCCGCCGACGAACAGCTCGGCACGGGGAATTTGCTGACGCACCTGCGCATACAGCTCGCTGGCGGAATAGGCGCTGTAACGCGGGCCTTGCCATTGGCTGAGCAGCTCGACATCGAGCATGGGCATGTAGACCAGCATGATGCCTTGCGAACCCTCTGACGGCAGGTGACTGATACGGATGGCGTGATCGACGCTGACGACGATGTCGGGCTGGATACCAGCCCGCTGCAACGGTAGGTAGGCGGTATCGACGCAGATCAGCAGCGGCCGCTCGGAGCGCCCGCGAATGGCTGCCAGCGCCGGCAGATGCCGGGCAAGGCTCGGGCCAGTGGCGATCACGTAGCAGTCGCGGCCCTTTGCAGAGCCGAACAGGCTGGCGACATCCGGGTCCTGCTGCAGCAGCGGCAGGCTTGCCTCAAGCAACCCCTGCAACCTCGCATCCGCCACATCGAAGCGGCGATTGTTGTAGGCTAGGTGGCTCTCGCTGATCAGCCGGTCACGGATTTTTGCGTTGAAGTCGTCGGCCAGCACCAGCTCGGAGGGCAAGGCGAAAAACGGTAGCTGGATTTCGCTGCTATCGCCGGCAAACGCCAGCTCGACGCGGGGGTCGAGCAGCCAGTCGCTGTGGTCCAGCAACTGCACCACCAGCGCAAACAACGCGCCGTTGAGTAGAAACACTCGCAATCGCTGAAGGGTTGGGCGCTCCAGCAACACCCTGGGCAAGTCGCCAAGGCCCACGCCGTAGAGGTGAACCACCTCATTGCCTTCGGCAAGGCTTGTGGCCTGCAGGCGCGCCTCGGCAACCCGGTCATGACGGCTGGTGAGCTGAATACCAGAGATACTTAAGGTAGAGCCCAGCCCCTCAACCAGCTCAGCTTCGAGCGGCTCGCCCGCTTGCTGTTGCAGGCGCTCGAACAGCGCCGGCCAGCGTGCCTGCAGAACCTCAGCGTTCGCCTGGAAAAATTCGCTCATGTTCGAGCTTCCCTTACCTGCAAAACGCTGAAGCCTACCTGACTACGCCGGTTTATTCAGCCCGGTGAAGAATGGCCGAGCCCCACGACAGGCCAACGCCGAAGCCACTGATGGCCACGCGCTTCCAGGTGCCGTCGTTCAGGCGCTTTTCCAGCAGCAGCGGAATGCTCGACGAAACCGTGTTGCCGGTCTCCAGCATGTCCTTGACGAACTTGTGCGCCTCGGACTTCTCCGGCTCTTCCTCGAAGCGCCGCGCCACGGCATCGACGATCGCCGCGCTGCCCTGGTGAATGCAGAAGGCGTCGATGTCACTGTTCTGCAGGCCCGACTCGCCGAGCAGCTCGTGCAGGTGCGCCGGCACCTTGATCAGGGCGAAGTTGAACACCTGGCGGCCGTTCATGTAGAACTCGCCGTCGGTGACTTTCAGGTAGGGTGCGCCCGCGCCATCGGTACCGAACTTCGATTTGCCCAGCTGCCAGGCGGCGTCTTCGGCCATCCAGGTAGCGGTGGCAGCATCACCGAACAGCATGGTGGTGTTGCGGTCTTCGGGGTTGACGATCTTGGAGTACGGGTCGGCGGTGACCAGCAGGCCGTTTTTCAGCCCTGCGGCCTCCATGAAGCCCTTGAGCGCATAGATGCCGTAAACGTAGCCAGAACAACCCAGGGAGATGTCGAAGGCAGCCACATGGGTCGGCAGGCCGAGCTTGTGCTGGACGATCGCGGCGGTGTGCGGCAGGCCCTCTTCGTCACCGTTCTGGGTGACGACGATCAGCGCATCGATGGCTTCGCGCTTGAGTTCGGGGTTGGCGGCGAACAGGTTGTTGACGGCCTCGACGCACAAGTCGGAGGTTTCCTGTTCATCTGCTTTGCGCGGCAGGAAGGCCGAGCCGATCTTGCCGAGGATGAAGGTTTCATCCTTGTCGAATTTTGCGCCTTGCGCGTAGTTGTCCAGGCCGGCAGCGGGCACGTAGCTCGCGATGCTTTTAATGCCGATCATCATGGCTTCCCAATAAAAAACAGCTCAATACCACCGCCCGGATGACTGGGGCAGCGCCTGAAAAAACGGAATCCGCCGCCCCACGGGTGGCGCAGGCGAGCGGCAAATGCACGCCGGCCCCATTAACGATTAAAGAGGGAGATGCCCGCTCTGACCGATAGGTCACGAAATATTGCAGACAATCGCATATTTTGCCCGGGTGCGTCACCCCGGCGAGGCGGAAAGTGGAGTAATGGCGGCACAGATACAGCGCCGGGAGCGGGTTTGCCCTGCGATGGTCATGCGCCCCCTGTGGGAAGCGGCCTTGTGTCGCGATTGGGCTGCGCAAGCGGCCCCAGGATCTTTGCCACCCTGCAAAATCGCCGGGGCTGCTTGCGCCGCCCAATCGCGACATAAGGCCGCTTCCCACAAGAATCGAGTCGCCTTTTAGAAATTGAGCAAGGCAGTTGCTCCTGCAGGGACAGCGCTGACGCCAGGCTTCGCGCAATCCTGCAGGAGCGGGCTTACTACCTTGCCTATCAGGCGATCAACTGCAGCCAGTCAAACGCCGCCGAAGCCGGCTTGAGGTCGCGCCCCTGGACCGCGCCCAGCCACTGCGCCGACCACTTGTCGCGCAAGGCTGCCAGCGCCGCCGGGTCCTCGGCCTGCACACCGAAGCTGCGCACCTGCGCCTGTGGCGTCCACACCGTCAGCAAGCCCTCGGCAGCGGCTTTCAAGCACAGGTCGACATCGCCATAGGCGCTGGCGAATGCCTGCTCATCCAGGCCCTGCAACGCCCGGTACAGCTCGCTGCCGATCATCAGGCAAGCACCGGAGACCGCCGTGCAGTTCTGCTCCACCGCCAAACGCTGCAGGTAGCCAGTCGCCTCCCCGGCTTCGCCGGCAAAGGCCGGCAGCACCTGGCCATCGGCCGTCAGCAGCAGGCCGGCCTGGCCGAGCTTGCCTTTTGCGTCGAGCAACTTGGCGCCAACCACCCCAACCTCGGGGCGCTGTGCCTGGTTGAGCAGGCTTTCGACCCAGTTGGCATTGACCACTTCGGCATCGGCTGCCAGCAGCACCAGGTATTCCCCCTGGGCCTCGGCCGCAGCAGCATTGCGCAGCGCCGCCGGGCTCAGGCGCTCGGCGCTTTGCAGCACGCGCACCTTGCCGGCCCCCTGCTGCTGTTGCGCCAGCCATTCGAGCAACTGTGGCGACTGGCTGGCGTTGTCGGCGATCAGCACTTCGTAGCGGGCATAGCGGGTGCGCTGCAGGATGCTGCTGACACAACGCTGCAGTGGCTCCAGGTTGTCTTCGCTGAGCAACAGGATGCTCACCAGCGGCCGCTCGACATGGCGATAGTCGATGCGCAAGGTGCCTGCCTGCGGCGCGCTGACCTGGGCTTTATAGCCACGGCTCACCAGGTGCCGGCTCAAGGCCTGGCGGGCATGCTCGTCGTCCCCGGCTTGCGGTACGGCAGTAATCAGCAGCGGCTCATCAAGGTGGGCCAGGCCGCTGAGGCCGCCCCGCTCGATCAGGCGCAACAGCAGGTCGTATTCCAGGGCATCAGTGAACTGTTTGTCGAAACCGCCCGCCTCCACCAGCGCTTCACGGCGCAGCAGCCAGTGGCGCGCCATCAGCGCCGGGTTGCTTTGCAGCAGGTCGAGGTTGACCCCCGGGCGCAGCAGCTCGTGCCAGGCACCGTTGGCCTGGCGCTGGATCTCGTCCACCGCGACCGCGCGGCACTCTGGCGCGTTCATCAGCTCAAGGCCGGCGCGCAGCAGGCCGGTGGCGGTGAACTGGTCACCGGCCTCGGCCAGCAGCAGCCATTCGCAGGAGGTCTGCCGGGCAATCTGGTTGATCCGCTCGACAT
Organism: Pseudomonas xanthosomatis; assembly: GCF_019139835.1. Taxonomy (NCBI): domain Bacteria; kingdom Pseudomonadati; phylum Pseudomonadota; class Gammaproteobacteria; order Pseudomonadales; family Pseudomonadaceae; genus Pseudomonas; species Pseudomonas xanthosomatis. The sequence goes on from NZ_CP077075.1 coordinate 4,940,989, forward strand.
AGTCCTCGCGGCTGACCTTGATGAAATGCAGGGTGTTGTGCAGCGAGGTGGCCATCGGCGGCTCGCCGGTGGTGAACACCATGATGCGGAACGCCTTGCTCAGGCCACCGACCAGGCTGTCGAAGGTGTCCTGCAGTGCGGTCTGGTTGTTGTCCAGGTCCAGCAGCAAAATGCCGAACTGCGGCCCGCCCTGGTGCAGCGCCAGGTGCTCGGCGATGGCGCTTTGTGCCGCCGCGTCAGGCTTGCGTGCCTGCAGCCAGTCAAGCAGGCGCCCGGAGCGCATATTGCCAAGCAGTTGCCGGCCGCTCTGGTGCGGCACGCTGTTCAGGCGCTCCAGCCAGGCGAACAGCGCCTGGCTTTCCTCGGTATCCCCACGCTCGCGCAGCTGCTCGGCCAGGCCGCGCACCACCTCGCGGTTGAACGCATTGCGCTTGAGCGCATCCCACAGGCGCGACCACACCGTGCCCGGCGTATCGTTGGCCTGGGGCTGCAACAGCTGCTCCTGGCGCAGCAGCAGCGGCTCCAGTTCCTGCAACTGCAGGCGGCCGGCCGGCATGGCGTGGATCAGGAATTCGAATGCGGTCAGTTGGTCGAAGAACGCCTGGTTGTAGAACGGCATCTCGACGTACTGCGCAGGCTGGAAGGTACGCACCGGCGGCTTCAACGGGTCGGCCCAACTCGACACCCAGAGCAGTTCCAGGGTCAGCGCCCGCCCCTTGAGCAAGCCATCGGCCATGGCCGCGAAGCTGTCCAGCGCCAGCTGACGACGGCCCGCATGGTCCAGGCCCTCGATAGCGGTCGGCAGGCCGGCAAAGAAGTCGGCGTAGCGTTCACGCTCGGCAACCGCCTTGGCATCGGTGAACGCCAACACGTGATACACCTCGGTGTTATGCTCCGAGACGCCGTAGTTGGTTTCCCGTACCGCATAGGGGATCGGCAGCAGGCGCGCCTTGGCATTGGTCAGCAGGAAGTAGGCATGGCCGATTTCCTGCCACTCGAAGCTGGTGCCGGCCGGCAGCAGCTCGAACCACTGCTGCAGCAGCGCGGTGCGGGTGATGGCGTAGAACGGCGGGATGAACTCGCCCATGAAGTCCAGCAGGCGCTGCTCGGCGCGCGGTTCGGCGTAGTCTTCGCGAACCTTTTTATTGCGCCGGTGGTACAGCACCTGGGTGGCCTGGGCCAGGTAGTTCAGGCAGTAGCCGTGGCACAGGCCGTAGTCAGGGTTGGCGTCAAGGAAGTCCAGCGACTGGTTCATGCCGTCGAACAGCAGGAAGTCATCATCGGCGGCGAACGCCATGTAGGGCGTACGCACAAGGTTTACGCCGTAGGTCAGCTTGGCCTGCAGGCCCATGTAGGAAAACTGCGGCAAGTGCAGGTATTCCACGCCCGGGTACTGGGCGGCCATCGCCGCTGCCGATTCGGTCGAGGAGTCCAGTACCAGGATCGAGCACGGGTAGTCCTGGTAGTACTGCAGCGTGCGTTGCAGGAACGCCTGACGGTTGTGCGTCATCACTACCAGCGTCAAGCGCTCGCGCAGTGGGGTTGCCTGGTCTGCCGCAAAATTGCCTTGCATAGTCTTCACCACCATTGGCGTTGCCGCCGAAGAAATCGAACTGTGTAAGTGTCTCAGCGAACCCGGCGCAGGTAGCCGTCCGGCGCCACGGTGATCATCAGCTTGTTCTGCATCTGGTAGTCGATCTCGAAGCTGTCGTTACCCTTGAGGTATTCCCAGACTGCGGTCTTGGGGTTGTCACCCACATCCCACGGGCGGTCGGGGAAGGAGCCGGCCGGCATGTCTTCGACCACCGTGTCCATCACCACGCAGTAGCTGCCCACGGCCACCAGCGGCGCGTACAGCTCCAGCTCCTTGAGCACGTGCGCGTGGGTGTGGTTGGAGTCGAGCACCACGATGACCTTCTTGCCCTCGGCAATCGCCCGCACCTGTGCGGCAATGCCCTCGTCGATGCTCGAGCCCTGGATCATGCGCACGCGCTTGCTCATCGGGTGCGCCTCGATGGCTTCGCGGTTGTGCGCGCGGATGTCGATGTCGATGCCCAGCACCTCGCCATGGCCCTGCAGCTCCAGCAGGGAGGCGTAGTAGAGGATCGAGCCGCCGTGGGCGATGCCGCACTCGATGATCAGGTCCGGCTTGACCTGCCAGACGATCTCCTGCATGGCCATCATGTCCTGGGGCAGCTGGATGATCGGCCGGCCCATCCACGAGAAGTGGTAGGTGTACTTGTGTTCGGCGGACTTGTCGTAGAAGTCGCGGGACAACTGCTGCAACGCCTTGTCTTCACCTTGGGCGGCAATTTGCGCGGTGCATTCGGCTTCGAAGGCCTTGATCGGCGAGTCGGTCATTTATCGGGTCTCGGTAGACAGGTGTGCTGAACGGGCGCTTTTGACGGCGTGGCAGTGGCCAGCAGTCATACGGCGGTTTGATTCGGGGTAACTGGAATACTTCACTGGCAGGCCCCCAGCAGTGCCCGCAACTGGCGGGCATCGCCCCAGAACGCCATGGGCTCATAGGCCGGGTAAGGGTAATGCCCCAGGTTCAGCGCAATCTTTGCGCCGCGGCTGGCGATATGCGCCTCCACCAGGTTGCGTACAGATATCGGCCGGCCGCTGCAGCAATTGACTACGCCTGTGAAATCGCGCAGTCCGAGCAGCCCGGCCAGGTTGGCGACCACCGCCTGCACAGGCAGGAAATCGCGCAGCTGTTCGCCGCCAGACATGTCAAAGCACGCCTGCCCTGCGTCAATGGCGCGGTCCAGCGCCGCCAGCAGGCTGTTGGGGTTCTGCCCCTCACCGTACAGGTAGAACAGCCGCACCCATTGCAAGTTGAACGGTAGCTGCCGGGCCAGGCTCTGCAGAAACTGCTGCAGGCTGTGCTTGGCCAGCCCGTAGGGGTTGGCCGGCTGGCACAGCAGCGCCTCGCTCAAGGCGCCGTCCTGCAGCCCGTATTCGAAGCAGGTACCGGTGACCTGCACCTGGCTCACCCCGGCTTCGACCGCACGGCGAATGAAGCCATAGTCGGCCATCAGGTTGTGTTCGAGGTGGAACAGGCCCTGGTAGTTCGGCAAGCCGGGCCAGGCCAGGTGCACCAGCGCATCGATGCCCTCGCACAACGCCCCCACCGCCAACTGCGGGTCGTGAATGTCGGCGCTGACGAACTCGACCTGCTCGAACCACGGCAGCGCCCGGGCCGGCTCCTGCCGGCGCGCCACGGCACGCACCTGGTGCCCGCGAGCGAGCAGCTCGGCGACCAGGTGCCGGCCGACAAAACCGGTGGCACCGGTGACCAGCACTTTCATAGGACAGTCAGCTCCGGCACGGCGATGACGAAACGCCCGCCCCACTCACGGATGTGCGCCTGCTGCTCGCTGACTTCCTTGAGCAGGTTCCACGGCAATACCAGCACGTAGTCAGGCTGTTCGATGGCCAGGCGCTCCGGCGCCACCACCGGAATACGGCTGCCCGGCAGGAACTTGCCCTGCTTGTGCGGGTTGGCGTCGGCGACCCATGCCAGCAGGTCGGGCTTGACCCCGGCATAGTTGAACAAGGTGTTGCCCTTGGCGGCAGCGCCATAACCGACCACGCGCTTGCCCTCGGCCTTGGCCTGCAGCAAGAAGCGCAGCAGCTGCTGCTTGATGCGCTCGGCTGCTGGCGCCAGGGTGTTGTAGAAGGCCGCCGTGGTCACCCCGACCCGCGCCTCGATACCCAGCAAATCATCGACACTGCCCTGGCGCGGCTGCGGGCCGCCGGCACGCTGGGCGAACACCCGCAGCGAGCCGCCGTGGGTGGGCAGTTCGCTGACGTCGAAGATCTCCAGGCCGTTGCGCGCGCACAGGGTGTTCACCGCCGTCAGCGACAGGTAGGAGTAGTGCTCGTGGTACAGGGTGTCGAACTGGTGCTCGGCCATCAGGCACAGCAGGTGCGGGAACTCGAAGGTGGCCACGCCATCGGCCTTGAGCAAGGTGGCAAAGCCGCGCAAGAAGTCGTTGATGTCCGGCACGTGGGCCAGCACGTTGTTGGCCGCCATCAGGTCGGCCGACCAGCCCTCGGCCACCAGCGCCCCGGCGGTTTGCTCGCCGAAGAACACCTCGCGAATCTCCAGGCCCTTGGCACGCGCCGCCTGGGCGGTGCTGCGGGTGGGCTCCACGCCCAGGCACGGGATGCCGCGTTCGGCTACGTACTGCAGCAGGTAGCCGTCGTTGGCGGCGATTTCCACCACGCGGCTTTGCGCGCCGAGGCCAAAACGCTCGACCATCTGCGCCACGTAATCGCGGGCATGGGCCAGCCAGGAGCTTGAGTAGGAGCTGAAATACGCGTAGTCGGCATCGAACAGCGCATCGGCCCGGGTGTAGTCCTCGGTCTGCACCAGCCAGCAGTGCTCGCACACTGCCACTTTCAGCGGCACCCAGGCTTCGGCGGCGGCCAGCTGGTCGGCACGCAGGTAGGCGTTGGACGGCGGCGCGGTGCCGAGGTCGATCAGGGGCAGGCTCAGGCAGGTACCACAGCCACGGCAGTTCATGGACATACTCCGGCAAACGAGGGCGTCAGCCAGGGGTGTTCGGCATCCCGGGCAGACAGATTCTTGACAGCCAGCGGCCAGTCGATGGCCAGCTTCGGGTCATGCACCGACAGCCCGCCTTCACGGCCCGGGGCATAGTCGGCGCTGTGCAGGTACAGCAGTTCGGCCTCCTCACTCAACACCTGGAAGCCATGGGCGAAACCGGCCGGGATCAACAGGCTGCGGCCATCACCAGCGCGCAGGTGCTCGGCGTGCCAGTGCAAAAAGGTCGGCGAGCCCTGGCGCAGGTCCACGGCCACATCCCACACCTTGCCGCGCAGGCAGGTGATGAGCTTGGCTTCCGGGCTATCGCCGAGCTGGTAGTGCAGGCCGCGCACGCTGCCCTGGCCGACGGTGTGCGAGTGGTTGATCTGGCGCACGTGGAACGGCGTGCCCAGCTCGCCCAGGCTGCCCTCGCAGAACAACCGCGAAAAGCGGCCACGGGCGTCGCCATGGCTTTTGTGTACCACGCTGAACAGGCCGTCCAGGGGCAAGGCTTGCAACTGCAGGTCGGTCACGACAGCTCCGCGTACAAGTTCAACTGGTCGAGGGTGAAGGCGCGCATGTTGTCGCCGCGCTGCCAGGCCAGGTGCCAGTCCAGGGTGTGGCGCAGGCACTCGTGCAGCGACCAGCGCGTACGCCAGCCCAGCACCTGGCGGGCGCGGGAGCTGTCCAGGCGCAGCAGGCCGGCTTCATGCAGCTCGCTTTGCTCCACCTGCACGCCCGGGGCGTCCGGCCATTGCCGGGCGAGATAACTGACCACTGAACCCACGCTGCACATGTCCTGCTCGCCCGGGCCGAAGTTCCACGCACCGGCATAGGCCGGGCCTTCTTCGTACAGGCGCTCGGCCAGCAGCAGGTAGCCGGCCAGCGGCTCCAGGGCGTGCTGCCAGGGGCGCACGGCCTGCGGGTAGCGCAGGGTGACCGGCTCGCCGGCCGACCAGGCCTTGAGCACGTCGGGGATCAGGCGGTCGGCGGCAAAGTCGCCGCCGCCCAGCACGTTGCCGGCGCGCGCGGTGGCCATGGCCAGGCCGTGTTCGGCGTGCTTGGCGGCGGGGAAGAACGACGCCGCATAGGATTGCGCCAGCAGCTCGCAGCAGGCCTTGCTGCTGCTGTACGGGTCGTGCCCGCCGAGGGCTTCGTTCTCGCGGTATGGCCAGAGCCATTCCTGGTTGGCGTACACCTTGTCGGTGGTCACCAGCACGCAGGCGCGCACACCGCCCACCTGGCGCACCGCCTCCAGCAGGTTGAGGGTACCCATGACGTTGCTCGAATAGGTGCCCAGCGGGTCGCGGTAAGCCTCGCGCACCAGCGGCTGCGCCGCCAGGTGCAGGACGATCTCGGGTTCGGCCTCGGCGATCACCTCAAGCAACGCGCCCAGGTCACGCAGGTCGCCGCGCACATCCTTGATGCCGGTGCCGGCCTGGGCCAGTTCGAACAGGCTCGGTTCGCTGCCAGGGTCCAGGGCAAAGCCTGTCACCTGTGCGCCCAGCTCACGCAGCCACAGCGCCAGCCAGCTGCCCTTGAAACCGGTGTGGCCGGTCAGCAGGACCCGCTTGCCCTGCCAGAACGCCGGGCTCAGGCCCACTGCTTCCATGGGGCCTCCCCGCTTTGCCAGAGTTGCTCGAGGTGGTTCTTGTCGCGCAGGGTGTCCATCGGGTGCCAGAAGCCGTCGTGCTGGAAGGCGTTCAACTGCGATTCGGCGGCCAGCCGGGCCAAAGGTTCGGACTCCCACGAGGTCTGATCGTCGGCGATGTAGCCGAGCACCTTGGGCGACAGCACGAAGAAGCCGCCGTTGATCCAGCCGCCGTCACCGCGGGGCTTTTCGACGAAGCCTTTGACCTGGTCGCCGTCACGCTCAAGGGCGCCGTAGCGGCCTGGCGGTTGTACGGCGGTGACGGTGGCGAGCTTGCCATGGGCGAGGTGGAAGTCCACCAGGGCGCCGATGTTCAGGTCGGACACGCCGTCACCGTAGGTGAAGCAGAAGGCTTCTTCGTCTTCCAGGTAGCGTGCGGCGCGGCGCAGGCGGCCGCCGGTCATGGTTTCCTCGCCGGTGTCCACCAGGGTGACGCGCCACGGCTCGCTGTAGTTCTGGTGCACGTCCATGCGGTTGGCGCGCATGTCGAAGGTGACGTCGGAGGTATGCAGGAAGTAGTTGGCGAAGAAATCCTTGATCGCATAGCCCTTGTAGCCCAGGCAGATCACGAAGTCATGGATGCCGTGGGCCGAGTACTGCTTCATGATGTGCCAGAGAATTGGCTTTCCGCCGATCTCGATCATGGGCTTGGGCTTGAGGTGGGACTCTTCGCTGATACGCGTGCCCAGTCCACCGGCCAGAATTACCGCCTTCATGTTGTCCCCTCTTGTTCGTCACCGGCCATGGCTCGTGTGGCTGCACGATTTATGGCGATATCAGAGGGGACTTGCAGGAAACGCGCCAGAGTGATGCTGCCGGCGAATGTCCATACCCGTCAGCCGACAAAACCCGAGGCCGCTCTGCGGCCTTTCGCGGGCAAGCCCGCTCCCACACGTTCGGCGAACGTCCAAGGCTTCACGCAATCCGGTGGGAGCGGGCTTGCCCGCGAAGGGCTGCACAGCAGCCCCGTCATACACTGGCCTCAGCCCGGCATCCAGCCGCTGTACCAGTGCTGCACGTGGTCCTCGCGCAGCACGTAGTCGCGCAGCACTTCCTGCCTCAGGCGGTCGCCCTGGCGGTAGCTTTCGTCCGGGTCGGCCAGGTGCATGCGGATCGCCTGCAACCACTCCTCGGTGCTGTTGGTCTTGATCCGCGTGCACGGCAGGTAGCCTTCGTAGGCGCGGGTGTCGGTGACGATGACCGGGTAGCCGCACACCCCGTACTCCAGCAGGCGCAGGTTGCTCTTGCAGTCGTTGAAGATGTGGAACTCCAGCGGCGCCAGGGCAAGGTCCAGGTTCAGGCTGGCCAGCTTGGCCGGGTACAGCTCCATGGGCACCGGCGGGTGGAACTCCTTGAGGTACGGGCGCAGCGCCGGCGGGCACATGCCGAAGAAGATCCAGTCCACTTCATTGGCCAGGGCCTTGACCACCTCGGCGATCACTTCAAGGTCGCCGGTGTGGCTGGTACCACCACCCCAACCGACCCGCGGCTTGCGCGAACTGCGGCGCTGGCTGCGCAGGCCGGTCCACAGCTGCTCGGCAAGCATGTTCGGCATTACCCGGATGTCGCTGTGCGCACCGTGCAGCGCATCGGCCAGGGCCTGGGTCGAGACCACCAGGCGGTCGCAGCGCTCGATGCCGCGGCGCAGCGATTTCTGCAGGTCGTGCGGCACGTGCTTGAGGTGGTCGTTCTTTTTCGGCACATCGACCACATAGTCATCCAGCTCGTAGATGCAAAAGCCCTTGGAAAAGGTCTTGAGGCGCTCGATCTCCTTGACGAAGTTCTCTTGGTAACGCCCCTGCACGACCACCACATCCGGCGCGCTGCGCTCAAGCTCCACATTGGTGGGGATCTCGAAGTATTGCTGCTGGGTCACCCAGCCGGCTTTGTCCAGCTCGTTCAGCGGCTGGATCACCCGGTAATGGCCGACGGCGCCGGTGTTCATCGGCAGCGCCAGCACATGGGGCAGCGAGCGCCCGGCAAACGGCATCCAGCCGGCCTTGAGGCCCGGCTCCAGGCAAAAGCCGGAGCCGCCCAGGGCCAGGTTGATGTTGTAGGCCGGGTCCCGTGCCACCATCGGCATCCAAACCTTGGCAAACACCTCGTGCTGCTGCACCAGGCGCGCCTGGCGCTCGGCGCTGCGGGCAGCGTCGGATGCGGCGTCTGCCGGGCGGTCCAGCACCAGCCGGGCATCGGGCGCCCACACCACCAGGTAACCGGCCTGGCCCAGGCGCAGGCCAAGGTCGATATCGCTGAAGGCAACGCCGAACTGCGCATCGTTCAGGCCACCGACGCTGTCGAACAGCGCCTTGCGCACCAGCAGGCAGTCGGCCGTCACCGCCGAGTAGTTCTGCGCCACCTGCAGGCGTTGCATGTAGCCGCCCGCCTCTGCCGGCTCGCCAACGAAGGGTGATGCCACCCCGCCACGCAGGCCCAGCACGCTGCCCGCCTGGACCACCAGGCCGCGGGCATCGCACAGCTTGGCACCGACTGCGCCGACTTCTTGACGTTGGCCATGGCCAAGCAGCGCATCGAGCCAGCCCGGCTCGGTGACCACGGCGAACGGGCTCAGCATCAGCAGGTAGTTGCCCCGGGCCTGCTGCGCTGCAAGGTTCTGCTGCGTGGCGAAGCTGGTTTCTTCACCCAGGCTCAGCACCCGCAGCTTGCCGCCGCCCAACTGCTGCATCGCCGCCAGCCAGGCGTGAATGTCGGCGCCTTGGCTTGCGTTGTCGACGATCAGCACTTCGTAGTGCGGGTAGGCGGTTTTTTCCAGCACGCTTTCCAGGCAGCGCTCGAGCGCCGGCAACTGGTCGCGCACACTGATCACCAGGGTTACCAGGGGCTGCGCGGCATGCAGGTAACGCACCTGGTTGATCAGCCCGTCGCTGTTGCGCAGCTGGTAGGTGACGCCCAGGCGCTCGAGGTGGGCCTTGAGCAGTTGCGGGTTTTCCTCGATCACGGCCGCCGACGACAGCCAGGCGGCATAACCGAAGGTGCTCTCGCCCAGCACTTCAGGGATGTGCTCGATGACTTGCGGGCCCTGCGCTTCCACCAACCGCCAGAGCAGGTCATGGGGGGCCAGTTCGCGGTAGCCGGCGGCAAAACCGCCCAGGGCCTGCAGCGCACTGCAGGAGAACGCCAGCATGCGCCCGGTGTAGGGGTAGCCGCGCATCAGGTCGAGGTTGAAGTCGGGCTTGAACACCGGCTCCTGGGACTCCCCGTCACGCAACACACCCTCATCGCCATAGCAGCAGGCGATCTGCGGGCGCGACACGATGCGTTCGGCCAAAAGCATCAGGCTGAAGGCGCTGAGGCGGTCGCCGGCACGCAGCAGGTAAACCCAGTCCGCCCCGCCCAGTTGCGCGAGCTGGCCGTTCAGTTGCACAGCCCAGTCGGCCTGCAGCGGCTGGCTGATGACCCTGGCGCCCCACTCCCGCGCCTTGGGCGAGCGCGACAACACCAGGGCGGCATCGGCGGCGTAGGCCTGGCCTGCGATGCTGTCCAGCGTCACTTGCAACGCCTGGGCATCGCCGTCGCTGTCGATCACCACCGGCACGATGCGCGGGCGCACCGGCCAGTGCTCGCTCAGGCGCATCAGCCGCGCCAGCACCAGCGGGTCCTGGCGGCAGGCCAGCCATTTGCCGTAGAGCTCGGCAAAACTGTCGCTGTCGCTGCCAACCTTGGAGTCATGAATGGCTTGCAGGCAGCGCAGGGTGTGCACCAGGAACAGGTTGTCCCAGGCACGCGGGGCGTCAAGCTCGTCGCCCTGGAGGAACTGCACCCGCACCCAGCCGCTGAACGGCTCACCCTCGCGGGTGCGCGCGGCGAACATGTCGCGCAGGTGCTGCGCCTCTGTCGCGGCGGCGGTCTTGATGTCGGCCTGGCTGCTCAACTGGCCCGGGTGGAGCCGCTCGATGCAATGTACCCCGGCAGTCACGCCCAGGTGCCCACGGCGCAGCAGGCACACGAACAGCACCAGATCGAGCAGCGCCACGAACCCCGGCGCCAGCGCCGGCAGCAGCTCGCGCAGGTCACTGGCGCGCAGCAGCACGCAGCTCAAGCCACCGATGAAATTGAGCTGGCGCGTCTCGAAGAAGTCCAGCAGATCGCTGCCATTGAACAGCGTGGCGCCAAAGGTGAGCGGGCTGGTTTCCAGGCGCTGCGGCAGGATGTGATCGCCTTCATCCCCCAGGTGGCGGCGGGCCGCGACCAGGCTGATCTCGGGCTGCGCCCTGAACAATTGCACCTGGCTGGACACGCAATCGGCCATCAGGCGGTCATCGTCGCAAAGGAACTTGATGTAGTCGCCCTGGCTTTGCTCAAACCCCTGCTGCAGGTTACCGGCAAACCCCAGGGGCTGCGGGTTGCGCAGGTACAGCAGCGGGTGGCGGGCCAGTGCGCGCAGCTCCTCGACCGAGGCTTCGATCTCGGGCCCGCGGCTGTCGTCGCAAACGATGATTTCGAGGTTTTCGTAGTCCTGGGCCAGGGCGCTGGCCAGGGCCGCACGGAAGAACCGCGGGTTGCAGGCGGGGATGACGAGGCTGACCAGGGGGGCTGGGTTCACGACACAAATCTCTCGACAGGCGACTGCCCGCAGAGAATTCAGAACAGTCGCTACCACAGGGGAAACACGGCGCCGTCACCCTTGCCCCGGGCGGGCGGAGGGTGACGGCAGCAGGCGCACTCAGAGGGCGTTGAACAGGCTCAGCTGGCTGATGCGGGCAAACGCGGTCTGCGACGCTTCGAGCATGGCCTTCTGCTGGGTCAGGCGGATCACCACTTCGGCAGGGTCGGAGTCGCGGATCGACGACTGGGTGTTGGTGTTGGCGATGGTCAGGCTCTCGTTGGTGGCCTGCTGGATTTCCAGCGCCTTGCCCCGGGCACCGATATCGGTGACGGCAGTGCTAAGCGAGTCCTGGCCGCTCTGGATGTTGGCAATGGCCGAGTCCAGGTCGGCACGCAGCTGCTGGTAGGCCGCCGCGTCACCTTCGATCGGCTTGCTCAGGGCAGTGCGCAGCTGGGCCACGGTGTCCAGTACGTTCTGGGTCTGGTGGTTGTCCACGGTCACCATGTACTGGTCGCCCGACTGCTGCGGCGGCGTGGTGCTGAAGGTGAAGTCGACACCGGCGGCCGAGGCCACGTTGCCGGCCATGGTGCCGCTCGCCACCGGGCGGCTGTCAGCGGTCAGCGGCTGGGCGTACAGCCCGAAATCGGTGGCGCTGGTGAACTTGATCACCGCACCGCCGTTGGGGAACATCGCCTGGTACTTGGCCGGGTCGGTGATGCTTGCCGAGGTTACCTGGGCGCTGGACGGGTTGCCCGGGCTGCGGGTGGTGTTGATGGTGTCGGGCTTGCTCTGCAGGGTGAAGCTGTGGCCTGCCACGGCGGTGTCCGGCACGTCGCCATCCTGCAGGTTGATGTTCAGGCGCAGGTCGACACCACGGAAGCTGACCACCGAGCCGCCAGCGACGTTCGGGTCGAAGGTGCCGCCCTGGGTGGCCTCGGCGGTGACGTCGTTGCCCAGGCTGTCGGTGATGCTGAACTGGGTGCTGCTGAGCATGGTGATGGTGTACGGCTGGCCGCTGCGGAAGCGGTCGTTGTAGGTGACGCTGCCGGACACCTGGCCGTTGGACAACTTGACCCGGCCATCATCCACTGCCGGGGTGGCCAGGGTGGTTTCGGTGCGGCTGGTGTTCAGGGCCTGCTGGAACACGCTGAAGCCGGTGCTGTTGCCGGCCATCTTGAGCATGTCGCCGACCTGCAGCTCGAGCTGGGTCTGGTCGCCCTGGTAAGAGTAGGTGCCATCGGCATTGCGCACGAACGGCGCGGTGTCGGTCTTGGAGCCGGCGAACAGGTACTGGCCGTTTTCATCGCGGCTGTTCATCAGGCTCAGCAGCTGGTCTTCCAGCTGGCCCAGCTCGGCGGCCTTGGCCTTGCGCTCGGTGTCGGTGTAGCCGGCGTTGCCCGACTCCAGCGCCAGCTCGTTGACCCGCGTCAGGATGGTGTTGATCGAGTCGAGCGTGGTCTCGGCCTGGTTCAGCGAGTTGGTGATGTTGGTGGCGTTGGTCTTGTACTGCGCCAGCATGTCTGCCTGATTGCCCAGTTGCAGCAGGCGCGCCGCGCCCACCGGGTCGTCGGCAGCGGTGTTGACGCGCACGAAGGAGCTGGCTTCTTCGTTGGTCTTGACCACGTTGGAATAGTTGCGCTGGTAGTTTGCCGCGCTCGACTGGTAGAACTGGGCCGTGGAAATACGCATGGGCAAACTCCTTAAAGCGCAGCGATCAGGGTGTTGAAGATTTCCTGCGCCGTCTTGATGATCTGCGACGAGGCGGTGTAGTACTGCTGATACTTGACCAGGTTGCCGGCCTCTTCATCCAGCTGCACGCCGGACACCGAATCGCGGGCGGCGGTGGCCTGGGTGAGGATGACACCGGTGGCCTGGGAGTCCATCTGGCCCTGCTTGGCCTTGGCACCCACGCTTTCCACCAGCTTGCCGTAGGCGTCGGTGATGCTGATGCCCTTGGTCGAACCGATGTCCATGGTCTGCTTGGTCTGCAGGCCTTGCAGGGCCAGCGCGTTGCGGTTGTCCGAGGAGCCTGCGCCGGTCAGCGCGACGCTGAAGGTATCGCCCTCTTTGGGCGAACCGGCGATGTCCATCTCGAAGGTGAAGTTCTTCTGCGTGCCGCTGGCGTCGTTGATCGGGTTGCCGGCGCTGTCGACCATCGGCACGCTGAAGCTCAGGGTGTTGCTCTGGCCCGGCACGAAGGTGCCGGTGCCGATGCTGTTGCCCTTGGCATCGAAGGCTTCGTAGGTTTGCGGCGAGGTGGTCTCGCTGCCGAACACCAGGCGTACCGGGGTCGAATACTTGATGCCGGTCTGCAGGTCGAGGCGCTGGGCCGGGTCGGCGATGTCCAGTACCGAGGTCAGCACCGGCTGGGTGATCACACCAGTACCTTTGTTGCCGCTGTTGGTGGTGGCGGTCAGCGGTGCGGCCAGGGCCAGGCGCTTGGCGTCGGTAAGCACCACGTCCATTTCGGCCGAGGCATTGCGGGTGGGGGTGATCTTGAAGCTGTCGCCCACTGCCGCGGTACCGCTGGCCAGGTCGATGCTGAAGCCATCGATCACCGGCGCCGGGTCGTCGTTGGTGCTGAAGGTGCCCATGTCGGTGCCGTCAGGCAGCTTCTTGACCTGGTACTGGTCGGTGCCAGGGCCGACGAAGGTCACTTGGTAGTCGCTAGTGCTGAGCTTGCCGGTATCGCGAATGACCACGTTCAGGTCGGCGCTGCCGGTGTTGCCCACCTTCGGCGTGCTACGCGCCGACATGGCCTTGTCGCTGTTGATGTCGTTGAACAGCGCCGCGCCGAATTCACCGTTCTTGTCGATGCCCTGCCCCAACTGGGAGTTCATCTGTTCGGCGACCACCAGGGCGATACGGCCCAGCTCGTTCATGGCCGGGGCCAGGGTGTCGCTGCGGTAGCGCAGCAGGCCGCCCATCTCGCCACCGGTGATGCTGCTGGTGATGTCCATGGTGGTGCTGCCGCGGTCGATCTTGACCGCGTACTGGGTCGGGTCGGTGGCGCTGGGCTCGGCGCTCATCTTGTTGGTGGTCTTGCCCAGTACCAGCGACTGGCCGTTCTTCAGGTAGACGTCGATGCTGCCGTCACGCTCGACGGTCTGCACGCCGACCAGCTCGTTGAGCTGGCGCACGGCTTCGTTGCGCTGGTCGAGCAGGTCGTTGGGCTGGCCGGTGATCGCCGATACCTTGGAGATCTGCTCGTTGTACTGGGCAATGCTCGAGGTCAGTTCGTTGATACGCGAGGTCAGCGAGCTGAGGTTGCCGTTGATGTTGGTGTTCTGCTCCTTGAACTGGGCAGACAGGCTGTTGAAGCGATTGGCCAGGGCGTCGGCGTTGCTCAGCAGCAGTTGGCGCGAGGCGTCTTCGGTCGGCTTGTTGGCTGCGCTTTGCAGGGCCGAGAAGAAGTTGGCCAGGGCACTGGTGATACCGGTGTTGCTGTCGGACAACAGGTTGTTCAGCGGCGTCACCTGGTTCAGGTAGGTGGTGCTGTCACTGTTGAGCGAGGTGGCGGTTTGCAGCTGCGCGTCGAGGAACGAGTTGTACACCCGGCGAACATCGGCCAGCGTGGTGCCGGTGCCCATGAACACCTGGCCCTCCTGCACCGAGCCCTTGCTGCGCTGGATGTTCTGCTGACGGGAGTAGCCGGCGACATCGGCGTTGGCGATGTTGTTGCCGGTGGTATGCAGGCCCGACGAAGCGCTCGTCAGCCCGGACATGCCAATGTTGATCAAACTCGCCATGGTTCAAGCCCTTAAAGTTTCGTTGTGGTACCGAGCGACGCGTAGCTCTCGTACGACTTCATCTGTCTTGCGATCTGCGAGATCTTGCTGGCGTAGTTCGGGTCGGTGGCGTACCCGGCCTTTTGCAGCTCTCGCACAAACTGTTCCGGTTTATCGGCCGACTTCACCGCTTCTTGATAGCGAGAGTTGTTCTGCAACAGGCTGACCAGGTCGTGGAAGCTGTCCTGGTACGAATCGTACGAACGGAACGCTGCGGTTTCCTTGACGAACTGGCCGTCGCGGAACTCGCTGGTGATCGCCCGCGCCTCGCCACCCTGCCAGTTGCCCGTGGCCTTGATGCCGAACAGGTTGTGGCTGCTGCTGCCGTCGCTGTTGCGCATGACCGACTTGCCCCAGCCGGTTTCCAGGGCGGCCTGGGCCACTAGGTAGCGCGGGTCGACGCCAATGCGCTTGGCGGCCTGCTCGGCCATCGGCAGCATGGTGGCGACGAATTCGTCGCTGCCGGCGAAGGCCTTTTGCGGCGCCAGCGGCGGCTGGGCCACGGCGCGCCCAAGAATGCGCATGCCGTTGCTGCTGCTGGCGGCGAAGGCCTGGGCCGGCTCCCAGTCCCCCTTGACCACGCCATCGACCAGTGGCTGGCCGTCGCGGGCCGGCACGGCGGCAGTGTTGGTGGTGGCCGCCGACGGCACGATACCGGCCAGCAGGCGGTCGGTGAGCTTGCCTGGCAGCGCCAGGCGGCGCGAATTGAGCGCCGCCACATCGTTGCGGTGGACGCTGGCCTGGGTGGCGTTGGCTGCGGCATCCACCTTGGTGCCCCACAGCGCCGGGGCATTGCCCTCGATACGCGGGAACGGGCTGGTGTTGACCGGCGCGGCCTTGTTTTTCGACAGCTGGCGCACCAGCACGTCCTGCAAGCCGATACCACCGCCCTCGCGGGACAGGCTCACGGCCAGCTGCTGGTCGTACATGTCGCGGTACTGCTTGACCGTCGAGCTGTTCATCGGGCTGTCTTCGTCGGCCATCACATCGGTGGCCTTGCGCGATGCCTTGAGCATTTCGCTGACGAACAGCGACTCGAATTCCTGGGCCACCTTGCGGATGTTGGCCTCGCTGTCACGGTCACCGTGCTTGAGCGAGTTCAGGCGGTTGAGGTCGGTGAACGCGCCGCTGTCGCCACTGCTCGAAACCAGGCTTTTGCTGTCCATTGCCACCGCCCTCAGATCACGATCAGGTCGGCTTGCAGGGCGCCGGCCTGTTTCAGGGCTTCGAGGATCGCCATCAGGTCACCAGGGGCTGCGCCCACCTGGTTCACCGCACGGACGATTTCATCCAGCGTGGTGCCCGGGCCGAACTTGAACATCGGCTTGGTTTCCTGCTCGGCATTGACCCGCGAACGTGGCACCACGGCGGTTTCGCCATTGGAGAACGGGCCGGGCTGGCTGACGATCGGGTCTTCGGTGATGGTCACGGTCAGGCTGCCGTGGGTCACCGCGGCCGGCGACACCTTGACGTTCTGGCCAATGACGATAGTGCCGGTACGCGAGTTGATGATGACCTTGGCCACGGCCTGGCCCGGGTCGATCTCGAGGTTTTCCAGGATCGACAGGTAGTCGACGCGCTGGTTCGGGTCCATCGGCGCACTGACCCGCACCGAACCACCGTCCACGGCCTGGGCCACACCTGGGCCGAGCAGTTCGTTGACCTTGTCGACGATACGCTTGGCGGTGGTGAAGTCGGGGCGGTTTAGGTTCAGGGTGAGGCTGTTGCCCTGGTTGAAGCCGCTCGGCACCGCGCGCTCGACGGTGGCGCCGGCAGGAATGCGGCCGGCCGACGGAACGTTGACGGTGATCTTCGAGCCGTCGCGGCCCTCGGCATCGAAGCCGCCCACCACCAGGTTGCCCTGGGCAATGGCGTAGACGTTGCCGTCGATACCCTTGAGCGGGGTCATCAGCAGGCTGCCGCCGCGCAGGCTCTTGGAGTTACCGATCGACGACACGGTGATGTCCACCGCCTGACCGGGCTTGGCGAAGGCCGGCAGGTCGGCATGCACCGACACCGCAGCGACGTTCTTCAACTGCACGTTGCCGGAGCCTGCCGGCACCTTGATGCCGAACTGCGACAGCATGTTGTTGAAGGTCTGCAGGGTGAACGGGGTCTGCGTGGTCTGGTCGCCGGTGCCGTTCAGGCCCACCACCAGGCCGTAGCCGATCAGCTGGTTGGTACGTACGCCGGAAATGCTGGCGATATCCTTCAGGCGTTCGGCGTGGGCGGCGAACGCGCAGGTCATGAGCAGTGTCGCGGCAATCAACCGCCTAGCGTTGAACATGGTCATCCGTACTCAGAAGGGCCAGAGCGGGCTGATGAAGAAGCGATCGAGCCAACCGGGCTGGCTGGCGTCGGCGAACGAACCGGTACCGGAATAGGTAATGCGCGCATCGGCCACCCGGGTGGACGGTACGGTATTGTCGGTGGCGATGTCGTCGGCGCGGATCATGCCGGCGATACGCACCAGCTCTTCACCGGTGTTCAGGGTCATCCACTTTTCGCCGCGCACAGCGATGATGCCGTTGGGCAGCACCTCGGCGACGGTGACGGTGATCGAGCCGGTCAGGGTGTTGCCTTGCGATGCCGAGCTTGCCCCCTTGGTCGCACGGGTGCCTTCGTAGCCGGCATTGAGGGTGAGGTCGCCGCTGCCCAACGGGTTGTTGGTGTTGGGCACGGTACCGAACAGCGAGGTCAGGCCGATGTCGGCCTTGCTGTCCTTGGCGATCTGCGAGCCTGCGTTCTTGCTGGCCGAGGTGCGCTCGTTAAGGGTGATGGTGATGATGTCACCCACCCGGAACGCCTTGCGGTCGGTGTACAGGCTCTGCTCGAAACCGGCCTGGTAGATCGAACCGTTGTTGGCCGCTGCCGGCAACGGGGTGCGCGGCAGAACCGGCGCGTAGTACGGGTCGTTGGGCTTGGGCGTCGGCGCGACGCAACCGGCCAGCGACACCGCCCCCCCCAGGGCGAAAACGGACAACAGACGCTTCATGTTGCATACCTCACGGTGTAACGAGCTTTATGGCTTACAGCTGCTGGGTGACGAACGACAGCATCTGGTCGGCGGTGGAGATGACCTTGGAGTTCATCTCGTAGGCACGCTGGGTGGTGATCATGTTGACCAGCTCTTCCACGGTGCTCACGTTGGAGTTTTCCAGGGTTTGCTGCAGGGTGGTGCCGAAGCCGTTCAGGCCTGGGGTACCGACCTGTGGCGCGCCGCTGGCGGCGGTTTCCAGGAACAGGTTGTCACCGATGGCCTGCAGGCCGGCCGGGTTGATGAAGTCGGCGGTCTGGATGTTGCCGATGACCTGCGAAGCCGGGTTGCCGGCAACGGTGATCGACACGGTGCCGTCCTGGCCGACGGTGAAGGTCTGGGCGTCGTTCGGTACGACGATCGCAGGCTCCAGGGTGAAACCGTTGGCGGTCACGACCTGGCCGTCGGAGTTCAGGTGGAAGGTGCCGTCACGGGTATAGGAGACGGTGCCGTCCGGTTGCAGCACCTGGAAGAAGCCGCGGCCGTTGACGGCCATGTCCAGCGGGTTCTCGGTGGTTTGCAGGCTGCCGGTCTGGAAGTTCTTCTGGGTGCCGACGATGCGCACACCGGTACCGACCTGCAGGCCCGAAGGCAGTTCGCTGTCTTGGGTGGATTGGGCGCCCGGCTGGCGTTTGATCTGGTACAGAAGGTCAGCGAACTCGGCACGGTCACGCTTGAAGCCGGTGGTCGAGACGTTGGCCAGGTTGTTGGAAATGACGGTCAGGTTGGTGTCCTGGGCGGACAGGCCGGTTTTAGCGACCCAAAGAGCCGGAAGCATCAGTATTCTCCTCGTGCGCCTGTTTTACGGCACCCGTTCAAGTGTGGTTAGCCGATTTGCAAAACACGCGCCATGGCTTCATCGCCTTCTTTGGCTGCGTTCATCATTTTCACGTGCAGTTCGAACTGGCGGGACAGGGCCAGCACCGAGGTCATTTCTTCGACGGCGTTGACGTTGCTGCCCTCGAGGAAGCCCGAGACCACGCGCACGTTGACGTCGACATCGGCCGGCTGGCCGCTCTTGGTGTGGATCAGCCCGTCGAGACCCTTGGTCATGGTCTTGATGTCGGGGTTGACCAGCTTGATGCGGTCGACCTCGGCCATCACTCGCGGGTCTTCACCCATGGAGCGGATGCTGATGGTGCCGTCCGAACCCACCTCGACCTTTTGCTCCGGCGGGATGGCAATCGGGCCGCCGTTGCCCATGACCGGCATGCCGTTACCGGCACGCAGCACGCCGAGGGCGTCAATGTTCAGGCTGCCGGTGCGCACGTAGGCTTCGCTGCCGTCGGGCGCCTGCACGGCGATGAAGCCCTTACCGGACACTGCCACATCCAGCTCGCGGCCGGTTTCGACCATCGGCCCTTCGCTGAAATCAGTGGCCGGGCGCTCGGTCATGGCGAAGGCCCGCGACGGTAAAACGTCGCCGAATACCGGCATCGAGCGCGCCTGTTCCAGGTCTCGCTGGAAACCATTGGTGGAAACGTTCGCCAGGTTGTTGGCGTGGGCCTTCTGCGCCAGCGCGTTCTGGCTGGCGCCGGTCATGGCCACGTAAAGCATCTTGTCCACAGTCATCCTCCGCTGCACTGGCGAACGCTTGCCGCTCGCCGTTGCTGTGCGAAGTGCTGAGCAAGTTTCACGCCAAGTGCCTTAAAAAAGCCAAAGCCCCGTGTTTACGGGGCTTTGGCCTTATCCGCCCAGCACTAATGCCCAGACAGAGACAAAATGTCGGCGGACTATGTGCCGCCGGCGGCAAGAATTGTCCGCCCTTGACGCCACCAACACGAACCGTCAGGTCACGGTGAAGACATCTCCGTTGCTGGTCTGGAACGACTCGATGGTGTTCGAGCCGGCATACCAATCAGTCAGTTTGACGCCTGTGTCGAGCTTGCCAGCATTCCAGTCAGCCTGGGTGAAGAGGAACGCATCATCCCCCAGGCGACTGAGAATAACGTCGCTGAAAGTCGCGAACTGCTTCAGGATGACCGTATCGACGCCGGTAGTACCGGTGTCCTGGATGGTCACCTGCGAGCGAGAGTCGACCGTATAGGTATCCCCCCCTTCACCCCCGTCAGCAGAACCCGAGGCGTACAGCCTCAACTGGTCGATCCCGTCACCACCATAAAGCTTGTAACCAATGCCGTTACCCACCAGTTGGTCGTTGCCCGCATCACCAAAGGCTGTGCCGCTAGCAGTCTGGATGTAGTCGTTACCAGCATCACCGTGCAGGATGGAGCCGACATCATTGCCACCACCGTAGATGCTGTCATTGCCATCGCCACCATTGATGATGTCAGCCTGGGCCATCAGCTTGTTTTCGTCACGCGAGAGCATGCCGAAGTCACCGTAGTAGATACCGTCCCCATAGAGGAAATCGTTACCCCCACCGCCATTGATGACGTCACTGCCTTCCGCGCCAAAAATGGTGTTGGCGTAGGCATCTCCGTTCAGCACATCGTCATGGGCAGACCCGGCCAGCCCCTCGATACCGATCAACACATCGCCTTCAGCATCGCCTCCATGAGCAGTACCGGCCGCAAGGTCAACCGAAACTCCTGCACTACTGGTGACGTACCAGGCTGCGTCCTTACCGGCACCGCCGTTGATCACATCGGCACCTGCGCCACCCACGAAATTTTCGTTCGCAGAGGTGCCGATGAAGGTATCGTCGAACGATGTCCCTTCCCAGATTTCGATGTTGGTGTAGACGTCGCCCGCTGCAAGCCCAGTCAGTGGCTTGGTCAAGTCGAGCACCAGCGCTTCGCTTGCGTCAGCGAAGCTGACAAGATCATTGCCACCGGCGCCATCGAAAATATCAGCGCCAGCGGTGCCGACAAATTTGTCACTCGTGTTTGAGCCGACGAACTTCTCGATGCTGACAAAGGTGTCGCCTTCGGCATATCCAGTATGCTGGCCGGTTTTCAGGTTGATGGACACGCCGGTGCTGCTGTCAAGGTACGAAGCAGTATCGAGGCCCTCACCGCCAATCAGCTGATCGGCACCACCACCGCCATAAAGTACGTCATTGCCGTTACCGCCGGTAATGATGTTATCGGCACTGTTGCCGTAGCCTGCGAAGGCATTGCTACCGGTGTAAGTCAGGCGCTCGACCCCACTGACCAGGCTGTAACTACCCAACGAGGTGCGCACTTCATCGTCGCCACCCGTGGTGGTTTCGACAATCTTCACCCCCGCATGGTTGACGATATAGGTGTCATTGCCATCACCGCCAATGAAGGTGTAGCCGTTGTTTGCCGAGGTGAAGGTGTCATTGAAGGACGTACCGATGAAGCGCTCGATCAACGAAAACTTGTCGCCTTCGGCATCGCCGCCGGCGCCCGTGCCAGCGCCTGCGGCATCGAACGTCAAGCTGACGGCTTGAGACGAATCGGAATAATCGAGCGTATCGGTGCCGCCGGCACCGACCAAGGTGTGAGCAGTGGCATCACTGACAAAGGTGTCGTTGTAGTTCGAACCGCGGTAAATCTCGATGCTATCGAACGTATCGCCTGCTGCGGCACCGGTATGTACGCCAGTCTTGAAGTTCAACGTGATAGCACCAGTGCTGACGTCCTCATAGGAAGCCGAGTCGATGCCGCCGCCACCGATCAACTGGTCGGCGCCCTCCCCCCCATAAAGAATATCGGCGTTGTTGCCACCGGTGATGATGTTGTCACCGTTGTTTCCATAACCCAGGAAAGAACCTGTTCCGGTGTAGGTCAGGCGCTCGACCCCACTGACCAGGCTGTAGCTACCCAACGAGGTGCGCACTTCATCGTCGCCACCCGTGGCGGTTTCGACAATCTTCACCCCCGCATGGTTGACGATATAGGTGTCATTACCATCACCACCAATGAAGGTGTAGCCGTTGTTTGCCGAGGTGAAGGTGTCGTTGAAGGACGTACCGATGAAGCGCTCGATCAACGAAAACTTGTCGCCTTCGGCATCGCCGCCGGCGCCCGTACCAGCGCCTGCGGCATCGAACGTCAAGCTGACGGCTTGAGACGAATCGGAATAATCGAGCGTATCGGTGCCGCCGGCACCGACCAAGGTGTGAGCAGTGGCATCACTGACAAAGGTGTCGTTGTAGTTCGAACCGCGGTAAATCTCGATGCTATCGAACGTATCGCCTGCTGCGGCACCGGTATGTACGCCAGTCTTGAAGTTCAACGTGATAGCGCCAGTGCTGACGTCCTCATAGGAAGCCGAGTCGATGCCGCCGCCACCGATCAACTGATCGGCGCCCTCCCCCCCA
The DNA here is from genome assembly GCF_019139835.1 of Pseudomonas xanthosomatis. Taxonomy (NCBI): domain Bacteria; kingdom Pseudomonadati; phylum Pseudomonadota; class Gammaproteobacteria; order Pseudomonadales; family Pseudomonadaceae; genus Pseudomonas; species Pseudomonas xanthosomatis. Next base: position 4,962,842 of record NZ_CP077075.1, read on the forward strand.
TAAAGAATATCGGCGTTGTTGCCACCGGTGATGATGTTGTCACCGTTGTTTCCATAACCCAGGAAAGAACCTGTTCCGGTGTAGGTCAGGCGCTCGACCCCACTGACCAGGCTGTAGCTACCCAACGAGGTGCGCACTTCATCGTCGCCACCCGTGGCGGTTTCGACAATCTTCACCCCCGCATGGTTGACGATATAGGTGTCATTACCATCACCACCAATGAAGGTGTAGCCGTTGTTTGCCGAGGTGAAGGTGTCGTTGAAGGACGTACCGATGAAGCGCTCGATCAACGAAAACTTGTCGCCTTCGGCATCGCCGCCGGCGCCCGTACCAGCGCCTGCGGCATCGAACGTCAAGCTGACGGCTTGAGACGAATCGGAATAATCGAGCGTATCGGTGCCGCCGGCACCGACCAAGGTGTGAGCAGTGGCATCACTGACAAAGGTGTCGTTGTAGTTCGAACCGCGGTAAATCTCGATGCTATCGAACGTATCGCCTGCTGCGGCACCGGTATGTACGCCAGTCTTGAAGTTCAACGTGATAGCGCCAGTGCTGACGTCCTCATAGGAAGCCGAGTCGATGCCGCCGCCACCGATCAACTGGTCGGCGCCCTCCCCCCCATAAAGAATATCGGCGTTGTTGCCACCGGTGATGATGTTGTCACCGTTGTTTCCATAACCCAGGAAAGAACCTGTTCCGGTGTAGGTCAGGCGCTCGACGCCGTCGATCAACCTGTAACTACCCAACGAGGTGCGCACTTCATCGTCGCCACCCGTGGTGGTTTCGACAATCTTCACCCCCGCATGGTTGACGATATAGGTGTCATTGCCATCACCACCAATGAAGGTGTAGCCGTTGTTTGCCGAGATGAAGGTGTCGTTGAAGGACGTACCGATGAAGCGCTCGATCAACGAAAACTTGTCGCCTTCGGCATCGCCGCCGGCGCCCGTACCAGCGCCTGCGGCATCGAACGTCAAGCTGACGGCTTGAGACGAACTGGAGTAATCCATCGTATCGGTGCCGTTGACACCCACGAAAGCCTGGGCAGTGGCATCACTGACAAAGGTGTCGTTGTAGTTCGAGCCACGGAAAATCTCAATGCTGTTGAAGGTGTCACCAGCGGCCGCCCCGGTATGCACACCAGTTTTGAGATTGAGCGTGACAGCGCCCGAACTGATGTCCTCATACGAAACCGAGTCGGTGCCGTTGCCACCGATCAACTGGTCAGCGCCTTCACCCCCGTAAAGAATGTCGTCACCATCGCCGCCATTGAGAATGTCGTCTCCTCCTCGGCCATAAATCTGATCACTTGCAGCAGTACCAACCAAATTGTCGGCACCTGCGGTTCCTTGAATAACTGCCATTGCAACTCCTTCCTTGCACCAATGTTTGAACGTCCGTGTACTAACGCCGATCCTTCGATGGCGCTCAGCCTTCCCTGAATGCTCGTTGCGCGTGATCACCTACCGGCTTAAGCAGGTAGGACAGAACCGTACGACGACCCGTCTGGATCATCGACTCTACCGGCATCCCCGGTATCAGCGTGAGGCCGTCGAGCTTGCGCAGCTCGGCTTTGTCAATATGAATACCGGCGCGATAAAAGCCCAGACCGCTTTGCGGATCGGTCACGAGGTCTGCCGAAAGCCGCACCACACGCCCGGCAACCTCCGGCGTAGTAGCACGATTGAAAGCACTGAAGCGCAACAAGGCCTGCTGGCCCAGCACCACCTGATCGATGTCCTGAGGGGATACCCGCGCCTCCACCAGCAATTCGTCATCCACAGGCACGATCTGCATTACTGTTTCAGCGGGGGAAATAACGCCACCGACAGTGTGCACAGCCAACTGCTGGACCCGGCCAGCACTGGGCGCCAGCAAAGCGACACGCTTGAGCTGGTCGGAAGCGGCAACCTCGCGCTCCACCCACTCCCCCTGCTGCGCCATCAGGTCGCGCAACTCTTGCGAGACCTGCTCACGAAAGCGCTGATCGACCTGCAGGAGCTCAAGCCGAGTTTCGGCAATGCGCGCACGGGCCTCGGCAATGGAGGCGACCAGTTGCCCGCGCTCGCCCTGCAAGCGGGCAATACCGCGGGCCAAGGCATTGACCCGGTCAAGAGTCATCAAGCCTTTTTTCTGCAGCGTCTTGACCGCCTGATACTCCTCGTCCATCAGACGGATTTCTTCCCCCTTGGTGCGCTGTTGCAGATCATGGCCAGCGATAGTCTGGCTCAGTTGGGTAATGCGTTCGCGCAACTGCTGCTTTTGGCCTTCACGGGACTGGAGGCGATCGATGAACAGCTGCCGCTCACTCGCCATGATCGCCACAACCTGAGGGTTGCCGTCGCGCGCAACCAATCGCGCAGGCGTACTGACTTCATGCTGGCCGTCACGCTCCGCCTCCAGGCGCGCCTGACGCGCCAACGCCTGGTCCAACGCGTTGGCGGCAATCGCGTGACTGGCCTCCTGCTGGGTGGCATCGAGGCGCAGCAGCGTCTGGCCAGCTTGAACTTCCTGGCCCTCGCGAACCAACAGCTGCGCCACCACCCCCCCACTGGGGTGCTGAACTTTCTTCACACTGTCTTGCACCGCCACAGCGCCCGGGGCGATCACTGCGCCGGCCAACTCACTAACAGCCGACCACAGCAGCGCGCCACCCAATAGCCCGCCAACCACAGCGGCACCAGCCAACAGATGGCGACGCAACGAGCGTACCAGCATCAGCTCATCATCTACCGACTTCATGCCTGCCCCCCGCTCACTGCCCACGCCTCGGCGATAGGCTTGGGCCGCGCCAGCATGGCATCGCGCGGGCCGAATGCAGCCTGCCGACCTTGCTCCAGCACAAGCACCTGGTCCATGACCGACAGCACGCCAGAGCGGTGTGCAATAGCCACCACCACGCCACCACGGGCCTTGACACCCTGAATGGCCTGAGCCAGCGCCCTTTCACCTTCACTGTCGAGGTTGGCGTTGGGCTCGTCGAGAACGACCAAGAAGGGGCTGCCGTACAGCGCTCGCGCGAGCCCTATACGCTGGCGCTGACCCGCAGAAAGGTTGACACCTCCCGCACCAACGGGCGTGTCATACCCTTGGGGGAGCTGCAGGATCAGCTCATGCACACCAGCCTGACGAGCGGCCTGCACAATGGCTGCAGCATCGGCACCGGCCTGCAGGCGTGCAATATTCTGCCCCACACTCGCCTCGAACAGGTCAACGCTCTGCGGCAGATAGCCGGTGAATGCTGCCCGCGCAGCATCCGGCCACAAGCCCAGCGCCGCACCATCCACCGCCACCTCACCACGTGCAGCCGGCCAGGCACCAACCAGAGCACGCGCCAACGACGACTTTCCGGATGCACTCGGACCGACCACTGCCAACGCACTGCCCGCACTCAAGGTGAAACTCACCCCTTGCAGCACCAGGCGCTGAACACCCGGCGGCGCCACACACAGGCTATCTACCCGCACCTCGCGGCCGAGTACTGGCAACGCCGTCTTTTCTGACTGGGCAGGGAACATCGACAACACAGCTTGCAACTGCTGCCAGGCGAGGCGTGCCGACACTAGGCTGCGCCAGCTGCCTATAATCTGCTCGGCCGGAGCCAGAGTTCGCGCCACAATGAACGAGGCCGCAATGATAGCGCCGCCACTGAGATCCCCCTGAATCACTAACCAAGCCCCAACCCCCAACGATGCGGACTGCACCAACTGGCGCATGGCCTTGGTGATTCCACCGTAGAAGCTACCAACATCAGTGGTGCGCCGTTGCAGCGTGGCGTACTGCCCATGCAGCCTCCGCCAGTGTTCGGCGGCGCGCCCTGCCATGCCCATTGCCGCGAGCACTTCTGCGCCGGCATGCGCCTGCTGACCAAGTCGGTTGCGCTGGCTTAGCAACTCGGCACTGGTACGCATCGCCCGGCGGGTACCATGATCCGTCAGCCCGGTAAACAACACCATGAGCGCAATCATGCCCAGCGCCAGCCAACCTAACGCTCCGTGGATATAGAAACTGAGTGCAAGGTAGACCGGCATCCAAGGCAGGTCGAAGAGCGCCACAAGGCCAGGCCCCGCAACAAAAGCGCGAATTTGTTCGAGCTCATGGGCGGGCTTGAGCGGGTCCTGGTTCAGGGATATCTTCAAAGGTGTGCCGGCCATGACTTCGAACACCCGACCAGACAGCGCCGCATCGACCATAGCTGCGACTCGGGACATGACCCGCGAACGCAGAATGTCCACTGCGGCAAAAACCACATAAACGCCGAATACTAATAATCCCAAGGCAATCAAGCTTGGCAGACTACGACTAGGGATGACCCTGTCGTACACTTCAAGCATGAACAACGGGCCGATCAAGGCCAACAGGTTGATCACCCCGGAAAACAACCCGGCACCCAGCAAGCTGTTTCTGGCGACAACACGAAGCCGACCCGGTAGCACATGCGCGCCGGTGCTCTTACTACTATTCAAAGTTCCGATCCTTGGAAAAGACGTCAGCGTAAACCGCAGCTGCCGATGATACCTCAAGAAATTTTCGCAAACGATAGCATCGAACCATCCTGGACAGCGGCTCAGGGCTCCCGGCAACCAGCATTGGTGTACGGGCCGGCGAACTTCTTCCAGCCCTCCCCCGGCGACCACTGCGAGCACACCAGGCGCCCGTCGACCTGACTTTCCCAGCGCCACCAGGGGGCGGTGCCGGCCTGGGCCTGGTACAGGCAGAACGCGGCCAACAGCGCCACAAGCAACTTGTTCATCATACCTCCTGCAAAAACGACGAACCCCTTTACAGGGAAAGGGGTTCGCCGAACACGCTCAAGCGCAAAGCATCAGGTCATCTGGATGATGGTCTGCATGATGGTGCTTTCGGTGGAGATGGTCTTGGCGTTGGCCTGGTAGTTGCTCTGCGCCTTGATCAGCTCGACCAGCTCTTGGGTCAGGTTGACGTTGGAGGCTTCCAGCGAGTTGGACTCGACGCTGCCCAGGGTACCGGTCTTCGGCGTGTCGATACCCGGAATGCCAGAGGCGAAGGTCTCGGTCCAACGGGTACCACCGATCTGCTGCAGGCCCTGCTCGTTGGCGAAGTTGGCCAGGGCCACCTGGCCGATGGCGCGCGACTGCTGGTTGCTGAAGCTGGCGAACATCACACCGGTAGAGTCGATCGACAGGCTCGACAGGATACCGGTGGCGTAACCGTCCTGGGACTGCGACGAGCGTGCGGTTTCTTCGTTGTAGGAAGTGGTGCTGTTCATCGACAGACGCATGCCGCCGGTAGCAGCTGCAGAACCGTTGGACGCCCAGGTACCCGCGGCGTTCTTGGCAGCCGGAATCCAGCCATTGAGGGTGAAGGTGTTGTTGGTCACGGTCCAGGCGTCGGCCGGAGTTACCGTCTCGGCGTCCATCGACAGCACGCTGCCATCGGAGTTGAACTTGATAGTACCTTCCAGCGGATCGGTGCTGGTTGGATCGAGCGGGTTGCGGCCGTCAATGAGTGTGTACATGGTCCACTCATTGGTGTCGGTCTTGCGGTAGAACTGCTCCATGGTGTGCTCGTTACCCTGGGTGTCATACACCTTGGTCGGGAACGACTTCGTGTAGGTCGTATCGTCCGCAGGGTCGAAGGCCGGGCCGCCGGCATCAGCCGGTGGAGCTGGGGTCGGCACGATCGGCAAAGCGATGATGTCAGCCTCGGAGTCCAGGTTGATGCCCTGGTCGATCAGGGTGGTGGCCTTGGGAGCCAGCGCCGAGGTGTCGATTTTCAGGTCGGTCAGCACGCCCCGCTTGATATTGCCGTTCTCGTCGGCGGCATAGCCTTGCAGGCGCAGACCGTCCGAGGTGACCACGTAGTTGTCCTTGCTGTTCTGGAAGGCACCGGCACGGGTGTACACCTGCGCGCCGTTGTCGGACAGGATGAAGAAGCCCTGGCCCTGGATGCCCATGTCCAGCACGTTGCCGGTGTTGTTGACGTCGCCCTGGCTGAACTGCTGGGAGATCGCCGCCAGGCGCACACCGTTACCAACCTGGTTCTTGCCAACGCCCAGGCGGTTGGCGCCGGCGTACACGTCGGCGAACTCGGCACGGGAGGACTTGAAGCCGGTGGTGGCGACGTTGGCAATGTTGTTGCCGGTAACGTCGAGTTGCTTGCTGGCTGCGTACAGACCGCTAAGGCCGATATTGAAAGACATGCTGTAGCTCCTTTTGTGCCGTTCTGTCGGCCTTAGATACCGATGGTTTGTACGTCGGACAGGGAAACCTTGCCCACGCCTGCGAGGTTGAGAACCATCTCGCCGGTGGTGTTGAAGCTGACGCTGGTGACCTTGGCCGGCAGCAGGGTGTTCATCTGCACCGACTGGCCGTTCACCGTGGTGGTGGCGGTGAAGGTGTAGGTGCCCGGGTCGACCTTCTCGCCCTTGGAGTTGGTGCCATCCCAGATGAAGTCGGCATAACCGGCAGCCTGCGAGCCCAGCTCGATGGTCTTGACCGCGTTGCCGTCCTTGTCGGTGATGGTGATCTTCGCTTCGCTGATGGACTGCGGCACGACGAACTGGCCATTGAAGCTGGCAGTGGTGTCGACCACGGCCTTGTCGTTCTGCACGATCACCGAACGGCCGACCAGCGACGACGCCTGCAGCGCTTGCGACGACGCCATGGCGCTGGTGATGTTGCTGACCGACTCGTTCAGCGAGGTGATGCCTTCAAGGCTGCTGAACTGCGCCAGCTGGGCGACGAATTCGCTGTTGTCTTGCGGGTCCAGCGGGTTCTGGTGCTGCATCTGGGTGACCAGCAGTTGCAGAAACGCATCCTTGCCCAGGGTGTTGCTGCCGGTTGCGGAGCTGGTCAGCGACTTGTTGGTGGTGCTGGTGCTGACGCCGGAGTTGGCGATGACATCGTTAAGATTGACGCCGCCGGTGGTATCGATTGCCATGGTCCGGATTCCTTATCACTGACCCAGGGTCAGCACTTTCTGCATCATGGTCTTGGCGGTGTTCATCAGCTCGGCGTTGGTCTGGAACGCACGGCTGGCGGAGATCATGTCAGCCATCTCCTCGACCACGTTGACGTTGGGGTAGTAGACGTAGCCGTCCTTGTTCGCCGCCGGGTGGTTGGGCTCGTAGCGGGCTTCGAGGTTGCTCTGGTCCTCGACGATGCCGCTGACCTGCACGCCCTGCCCTGCTTCGCCCTGGTCCTGGAACAGCGACTGGCTGACGCCGTTTTGCGCGTTCTGGAAGGTGGTGGCGAACACCGGGTGGCGGGCGCGGTAGGTCTGGTCGATGCTCGACGAGACGGTCTCGGCGTTGGCGATGTTGGAGGCGACGGTGTTGAGGCGGGTGTTCTGCGCGCTCATGCCGCTACCGGCGATGTTGAAAACACTGGACAGGGACATGGTTACTCTCCGCGCAGGGCCGATACCAGCCCTTTGAATTTACTGTTGAGCAGGGTGAAGCTGGCCTGGAAGCCGATGGCGTTTTCGGTGTAGTTCGATTGCTCGATCTGCGCATCAACGGTGTTCTGGTCGATCGACGGCTGGGTCGGGGTGCGGTACTGCAGGGTGTCGTCGGCCATGGCCAGGCCTTCGGCCTCGATGTGCCGGGTGTTGGTGCGGTCCAGCGCAATGCGGCCCTTCTGCTGCTTGTCGGCTTCGGCGGCGAGCACCGACGAGAAGTCCATGTCACGCGCCTTGTAATTGGGCGTGTCGGCGTTGGCGATGTTGTTGGCCAGCACCTCGGCGCGCTGGGCGCGGAAGCCCAATGCCTTTTCGTGGATGCCAAGCGCTTTGTCGAAGCTGATGCTCATGTCGGGGAAACCTTCGAAGGTTGACCGGAATTTCGTTGGCAAAGCTTTAGCAAGGGCTGTGCCAGTTTTACCGAAGCCCGGATTCACTGGGCTGCGCCACTACTTTGCCGGTTGTGCCTGCCAGAAAAGCGGCAAGGCGGTTCCGCCCGATGGCAGGCAAGCGGCAATTGCCAGGCGGCAAAAGCGGCAAAACAAAAAATTGACGTCAGGTTTTGCCGCCTTGCACGGGGAGGCAATAGCTTTGTTCTGGCTGTGCCGGCCTCATCGCCGGCAAGCCGGCTCGTACAGGGGCAACGAAAAAGGCCGGTATCTCGCGATACCGGCCTTTTTCATTGCCACCACCCGCCTTACTTGGCTTGGTAGATGATCCCCGGGCTGCACTGGACCATCTGGTAATGGTCCGGCAGGCCGTTGAGCGCCTCGGAGGCGCCAAGGAACAGGTAGCCGCCCGGCTTGAGGGTGCTGTGGATGCGCATGAGGATGTCCTTCTTGACCTGGGCCGAGAAGTAGATCAGCACGTTGCGGCAGAACACGATGTCGAACTTGCCCAGCGCGGCATAGCTGTCGAGCAGGTTGAACGAACGGAACTCGACGCGGCTGCGGATCGGCGCCTTGACCGCCCAGCGCCCCGGCCCCTTGGGGTCGAAGTAGCGCTGCAGGCGCTCCTGTGACAGCCCGCGGGCGATGGCCAGGCTGTCGTATTCGCCGGTCTTGCAGTTGGTCAGCATGGCACCGGACAAGTCGGTGGCGACGATCTGCGCGCCCATCTTCAATTGGCCGAGATTGGTACGCTCGAACTCGTCGATGGCCATGGAGATGGAGTACGGCTCCTGACCAGAGGAGCAGGCCGCCGACCAGATGCGCAGGCGCTGGCCAGGGTTACCCTTGATGAACTCGGGGATAACCTTGCTCTTGAGCACTTCGAAGGGGTAGGTGTCGCGAAACCACAGGGTTTCGTTGGTGGTCATGGCATCGACCACCTGCTCGCGCAGGCCGCTGCGCGGTTGTGTCTGGATGCGCTGCACCAGCTCGCCCAGCGATTTGATGCCCTGTTGCTCCATCAGCTTGTTGAGACGGCTGGAGACCAGGTACTGCTTATTCTCGCCCAGCAGGATGCCACAGGCTTTTTCCAGGAAGACCCGGAACTGTTCGAAATCCAAATTACCCGTAGACAAAGCTGCCGCCTCTCTCAAATCGCTAGCGCCGGGGCGGGCCCCGGCTGTTTCAATGGGTTGCCTTGATGCGGTCGACAACGCGCTGGGCGAGGTCGTCCGGCCTGAACTTGGCCAGGAAGTCATCGGCCCCTACTTTCTTGACCATCGCCTGGTTGAACACTCCGGACAGCGAAGTATGCAGGCAGATGTGCAGTTTTTGCATACGCGGGTCGTTGCGGATCTCTGATGTGAGGGTATAGCCATCCATCTCCGGCATTTCAATGTCGGAAATCATCATGAGGAACTCGTCCTCCGGCCGCTTGCCCCCATCGACCAGCTTGCGCAGGTAATCCAGCGCCTGACGGCCATCGTTCAACGCCACCACTTCGACCCCGACGGTCTGCAGGCAACGACTGACCTGCTTGCGCGCCACCGACGAATCATCGACCGTCAACACCCGCAGCGACACCGCCTTGACCGCCACTTCCTCGTCGACCACACCGGCCGACACCTGCTGTGACGACGGCGAAACCTCGGCGAGCACTTTTTCCACGTCGATAATTTCAACCATGCGGTTGTCGACCCGGGTCACCGCCGTCAGGTAGTGATCGCGCCCGGTGCCCTTGGGTGGCGGGTGGATCTCTTCCCAGTTCATGTTGACGATGCGTTCCACCGAGTGCACCAGGAAGCCCTGGGTCTTGGTGTTGTACTCGGTAATGATCACGAAACTGTTACGGGTTTCCTCCCGCAGCCCCGGCAGCCCGGTGGCCATCGACAGGTCGAGAATCGGGATGGTCGCCCCGCGAATGTTGGCCACGCCGCGCACCACCGGGTGAGCCTTGGGCAGCAGCGTCAGCACCGGGCACTGCAGCACCTCCCGGACCTTGAACACATTGATGCCGTAGAGCTGTTCGCCATTGAGGCGGAACAACAGCAGCTCCAGGCGATTCTGCCCCACCAGCTGTGTGCGCTGGTTGACCGAATCCATCACTCCAGCCATGCCGGACTCCTTCAACGATTGCCTGCGTACCGAGTCGGCACGGGCTTTGCTTTTTTGAGCACCATGTACACGAAAACGACATTTTCCCGACGACTGACGCGCTTGCTGACCGGCACGCTGGCCGCCCTGTGCTTCATGGCACCCGGCGTTCGCACGCTGGCAGACGCGTTCACCTTGCCTGAACAGCTTATCGGTGTCACCCAAGGGTTTCTTGAATTCACCGTGGAAGACTACCTGGCCACCACCCAGACTGAAGGCCGCTACGAGATCCAGGTCAACAACCTCGACCCGCGCTTGCGCATGCCGCTGTGCAGCCAGCAACTTGACGCTTCGCTGGAAAGCCCGACACCCCTGGGCCGGGTGACGGTAAAGGTCCGCTGCGACGGCGCCGCGCCCTGGACGGTGTTCGTGCCGGCCCAGGTGCGCCTGCTGCGCAACGTGGTGGTGATGACCCGCCCGCTCAAGCGCGAAAGCATGGTCGACGAAGGCGATGTAGCGCTGCGCGAGCGTGATGTCGGCACCCTGGGCCCCGGCTACCTGACGCAGCTGGACCAGGCGGTCGGCATGAAACTTGTAAGGCCGGTGGTGCTCGACCAGGTTTTGACGCAGGTACAACTGGAACAGGCCGAGGTGATCCGCAAGGGCGACCACGTGGTGATCATCGCCCGCAGCGGCAGCCTCAGCGTGCGCATGCCGGGCGAGGCGTTGAGCAAAGGCGGCATGCAGGAACAGATACGGGTACGCAACCTGAATTCCAAACGCGTGGTCAAGGCACGGGTGACCGGCCCAGGCCAGGTAGAGGTAGCCATGTAACACAGGCCCGCAAACGGGTTATCAGCAAACGACAGAAGACTGGCGGTAAGGAACCCCGCCCCCTAAACTGTGTCGGAAATCGGGTCACGCAGGCCTGCTGACGGGCGGCAATGCATTTGCGCCTAAAGTTTGTTTCGGGTTGGCCGAAAACAAGGCATGCGTCCAAATACCCAGAGGTTCTGATCATGGTCATCGACTTCAGTCGTTTGAATAATTCTCCGTCCGTTACGGGCGGCGCTCGCGGTACCGCAGCTTCCGGCAACACCGAAAAAGCCGGTGAAGCCAGCCAAGCCCCAGTGCGCAGCAATGCCAGCGGAGAAACGGTACACCTGAGCCAAGAGGCACAGCAGTTGCAAAAGATCAGCGACAAGCTGCGCGACCAGCCTACCGTCAACAGCGCCCGCGTGGCCGAGTTGAAGCAGGCGATCGCAGATGGCAGCTACCAGGTCGATGCAGGCCGGGTCGCCAGCAAACTGCTTGATTTCGAAGCGCAGCGCTAACCTTTCGGCGCGCTGACTTCAAGGACGCAACAACCCCAAGAGTTAGCCATGCACGACATCACCCTGCTGCAACTGATCGAAGACGACATCGCCCCGACGCAGGAACTGCTCGAGCTCCTGGAACAGGAAGCGCTCGCCCTGCACGGCCGCGACATGCCAATGCTGGAACATATCCTGGCACGCAAGCAGTCGTTGATCGTGTTGCTCGAACAGCAGGGGCAGCGGCGCAGGCTGCTGCTGACCGGACAGGGCCTGAGCCCAGACCGCGCCGGCGTGCAGGTACTGGCTGCACAGTCGCCCAACGGCGAACTTCTATTGCAGCAACTCGATGTGCTCAGCCAGTTGCTCGATACCTGCCAGAAGGTCAACGAGACCAATGGCCGGATCATCCAGATGCAGCAACACACCACGGCCAACCAGATCAGAATCCTCCACGGCGGCGATTCCCCGTCGCTGTACGACAGCCGTGGCACCACCTCACCGATGGCCAAGCCCCGGGCGCTCAGCCAAGTGTGATTGTCTATATTCAAGGCACGGAACATACTGGCAAAATGCCTTTACTTGCGTGTGTCGTTTTTGCCTGGAGATTGAAAACCCGTGTTCAATGAAACCGATGCCCCCCAGCCACCAAAGGTGCTCAGTACCCCTTTGGAGATTGCGGCCAACCTGCGCCAGCTGCTGGAGAGCCACGACCCGCTGATCATCAGCTTCCCTGAGCGCAGCCAGCGGTTCCAGAGCTATGTGGTGCACGTCGACCGCGACACCGGTGTGGTCGCCCTGGACGAGATGATCCCCCGCGACGGCGAGAAGTTCATCGAGAACGGTGAGCCGTTCCGTGTCGAAGGTTTCCACGACGGCGTGCGCATCGCCTGGGAATGCAACACCCCGCTGACCATCAGCGAAATCGACGGCCACCGCTGCTACCGTGGCCCGCTGCCCGAAGAAGTCACCTACCACCAGCGCCGCAATGCCTTCCGCGCCGCGCTGAAGCTGTCGCAGCTGCTCGATGTGATCCTCGACGGCACCTACCTCAAGGGCAATGGCGCCCTGCGCGGCAAACTGCTGGATATTTCTGCCACCGGCTGCAAATTGCGCTTCGAGGGCAACGTCGAAGACCGCCTGCAACTGGGCCAGGTGTACGAGCGTTTCAAAGCGGGCGCCCCGTTGGGCCTGGCCGACACCATGGTCGAGCTGCGCCACCTGCACTATGAAGAGCGCATCAACATTACCTTCGCCGGCATACGCTTCCATAACCTGAGCGGCCAGGCACAGCGCAAGATCGAAGGGTTCGTGTACCAGCTGCAGCGCGAGGCGCGGCGGTTCGACAAGGACGACTACTGATCGCTGCCAACGCCACCCTCGGGTGGCGTTTTCGTTCAAAGACCTGCCCCTCCCGACAGTTCGATCCACCCCGCCCACGCAGCCTTTCCCGCTGTCCGCCCCAGCCGCCCGGGCTTATGTTCAGCCACCGCCCCCAAGCGGAGCCCTGTCATAATTCGGAGCCACCATGATCAACGCGAATTTCACCGCTGAACTGCACTGCCGCTATGGCCAGATAGGCGTGGCCGATACATCGTTTTCCGAGCATTTCATCACCAGCGCAGATGAAGACGGCTGGCTGTGCGCGCAAAGCTGGCGACCGAAAGGACGCGAGAAAGCGTTCAAGGCTGTCAGGTTTGCATTCAGTTTCATCGAACAGGCCGGCGGCCGCGCCCATTACTACATCAACTGTATCGACAACTGGGACTACAAGGGGGCCAGGCTTGAACGCAATAGCAATGGTTGGCTCGGGCTGTATGGCACACATGTGATCGGCAGGCTCACCGAGGCACTCAACCCTGCGAACCTGTTCGGGCGCCAGGACTTCTGGAAGATAGAGCAGCCACCAGAATGGGACGGGTCCCCGAATAGTGTCGAAGAGCTCGAGTTCTACCTGCGCGACCACCTGGGCCACCGGGTGGCAAAGGCCAAGACCCACAGGAATGACCTGGGCACCGGGTACTACCTCAATGCTGGCGAAACAGATAGTGAGGTATTGCAGTTCACCTTGCGCAACCTGGACAGGGTGTGAGGCGGCAACCTCATTGAACACCTTCGGTGGCCGCGCCAGATTGGCCGCCACCGATCACAGCATCACACCTGGCTGTCGGCTCTGGACTGCGTCTTGGCTGCCACCACCGGATCAGCCCCCTCTTGCTCGGTATCTTCCGCCGCCACCGGCGCCTGCATCACCTCCTGCACGGTCTGCTCATCGACCCGCGGGTCAAGCGCCGCCGAAAGGGGCGAGCCGGCCGCCGGCATGGCCACGTGGCCCAGAGGGGCATCCTGCACCTGGTGCAGGCCGGTGACTGCCTGGGGCCGGATGCGCCACACCAGCACCAGGGCGAAGAACAGGAAGAAGGCATAGAGCATCTGCGGCCCCAGCAGCTTCATCAGCACACCCGCTGCCAACGGCCCGATACAGGCGCCCACGCCGTAGGTGACCAGCAGCATGGCGGTCAGCGAGACGCGCCGCTCGCTCTCCACATGGTCGTTGGAGAACGCCACCGCCAGCGGATATAGGCAGAACTGCAACAGCGAGATGACAAAGCCGATACCGAACAGCAACTCCAGTGGCACCCCCGGCAGAATCGCCAGTGGCGCCGAAGCCAGTGCCAGGCCGATGGCCACACTGCGGATCAGCACCGCCCGGTCGTAGCGGTCGGACAGCCAGCCCAGCGGCCACTGCACCAGCAGGCCGGCAAAGATGCAGCTGCCCATGAACAGGCCGATCTGCTCGGTGCTCAGCCCCTGGTTGGCCGCATACAAAGGCGCCAAGCCATAGAACGAGCCGACGATCAGCCCCGAGCCAAGTACCGTGGACAGCGACTGCGGCACGCGCTTGATGAAGAACTTCGGCTCCATGGGCGCCGGGCGCAAGGGGGCGGGGTGAATGCGCCGGGTCATGGCCACCGGCACCAGGCACAGGGCAAAGCACATGGCCACCAGCATGAGCAGTTCCGGGCCCAGTTGCGGGTGTACCACCAGGATCAGCTGGCCCAGCACCAGGCCCAGGTATGAAGCGATCATGTAGCCGCTGAACACCGCGCCGCGGTGCTTGGCATCGGCCTGCTCGTTGAGCCAACTTTCGATGACCATGTACTGGCACATCATGCCCAGGCCCACGATCATCCGCAGGCCGATCCACACCGGCAGCCAGCTGGTCAGGCCATGCCCGAGCACCGCTGCCCCGACGATACCGGCGCAGGTGGCATAGGCGCGGATGTGCCCGACCCGGCCGATCAGCCGGTGGCCGACCTTGCCGCCCACGGCCAGGCCAAAATAGTTGGCCGCCATCAGCGCGCCGACCCACAGGCTGTCGACATGCTCGGCAGCCAGGCGCAGGGCCAGGTAAGTGCTGAGCAGGCCAGAGCCGATCAGCATCATCAGGGCGGCGAAATACAACGACTGAAACGGCTTCCAGATATTGCGCATACGTCCCGTGAAGCTCCCTGGTCAGGTGACGGCGGTGCAAGCAAGCATAAGGGCAAAGCTCTCGCAGCGCAGGCCCCGGCTGCGGAAATTTAAACCGGCGACGCTCCTGGTACAGGTTGCGTCGCGCACAGGCCAAGCGGCCCTTACTGGTGTTCCCCCGGGACAGGCGCCAAACCTGTAGCCTGCGATGAGGCCCTGGGCAGTCACAACAAATCCGGATCAAACATCTGCAGGCCCGGCCCGCACCTCACTCGCGCAGGGTCATGCCATTGGCCGGCAGCGGTAGCGCGGTCTTGTAGCGCACCTGCTTGAGGGCGAAGCTTGAGCGGATGTTGGCCACGCCAGGCAGGCGGGTCAGGTAATCGAGAAAACGCTCCAGCGCCTGAATGCTTGGCAGCAGCACCCGCAGCAGGTAGTCCGGGTCGCCAGTCATCAGGTAGCACTCCATCACCTCGGGGCGTACGGCGATTTCTTCTTCGAAGCGGTGCAGCGACTGCTCCACCTGCTTTTCCAGGCTGACATGGATGAAAACGTTGACATCCAGCCCCAACACCTCAGGCGACAGCAGCGTGACCTGCTGGCGGATCACCCCCAGCTCTTCCATGGCCTTGACCCGGTTGAAACACGGCGTGGGCGACAGGTTCACCGAGCGGGCCAGCTCGGCGTTGGTGATGCGGGCGTTTTCCTGCAGGCTGTTGAGAATGCCGATATCGGTGCGATCCAGTTTGCGCATGAGACAGATTCACCTGGTTTTTGTGTTTGTACGGAATGTTTATCTCCCCGCTCGGGCAAAGGCAATGAACATGAGAGAAAAATTCTCCGCCCGGCCCCCTATCATGTAACTGACGCTGACCTGCCAGTCACAAGCCGGCACTCAGCGGCGGCCGCTTCAGAGCTCACAAAAACAACATCCGAGCGAGCGTAAAAAGCATGAACGAGTACGCCCCCCTGCGTTTGCATGTGCCCGAGCCTACCGGCCGGCCAGGCTGCCAGACCGATTTCTCCTACCTGCGCCTGAACGACGCAGGTTCTGTGCGCAAACCCCCGATCGACGTCGAACCCGCCGACACCGCCGACCTGTCCGGCAGCCTCGTGCGCGTGCTCGATGCCCACGGCGACGCCCTTGGCCCATGGGCTGAGGGCATCGACCCGCAGGTGCTGCGCCATGGCATGCGCGCCATGCTCAAGACGCGCATCTTCGACAGCCGCATGGTGGTTGCCCAGCGCCAGAAAAAAATGTCCTTCTACATGCAGAGCCTGGGCGAGGAAGCCATCGGCAGCGCCCAGGCGCTGGCGCTCAACCGCAGCGACATGTGCTTCCCCACCTATCGCCAGCAAAGCATCCTGATGGCCCGCGACGTGTCGCTGGTCGAGATGATCTGCCAACTGCTGTCCAACGAGCGCGACCCGCTCAAGGGCCGCCAGCTACCCATCATGTACTCGGTGCGCGAGGCCGGTTTCTTCACCATCAGCGGCAACCTGGCCACCCAGTTCGTGCAGGCGGTGGGTTGGGCCATGGCCTCGGCGATCAAGGGCGACACCAAGATCGCCTCGGCCTGGATCGGCGACGGCGCCACTGCCGAGTCTGACTTCCATACCGCGCTGACCTTCGCCCACGTGTACCGCGCCCCGGTAATCCTCAACGTGGTCAACAACCAGTGGGCGATTTCCACCTTCCAGGCCATTGCTGGTGGCGAGCAGACCACCTTCGCCGGCCGCGGCGTGGGCTGCGGCATCGCCTCGCTACGGGTAGACGGCAACGACTTCGTGGCGGTGTACGCCGCCTCGCGCTGGGCTGCCGAGCGCGCCCGCCGTGGCCTGGGCCCGACCCTGATCGAGTGGGTCACCTACCGCGCCGGCCCCCACTCCACCTCGGACGATCCATCCAAATACCGCCCTGCCGATGACTGGAGCCACTTCCCGCTGGGCGACCCGATCGCCCGCCTGAAGCAGCACCTGATCAAGACCGGCCACTGGTCCGAGGACGAACATCAGGCCACCACCGCCGAGTTCGAAGCCGCAGTCATCGCCGCGCAAAAAGAAGCAGAGCAGTACGGCACCCTGGCCAACGGCCACATCCCGAGCGCCGCCTCGCTGTTCGAGGACGTGTACAAGGAAATGCCCGATCACCTGCGCCGTCAGCGCCAGCAACTGGGGGTCTGACATGAACGATCACAACAACAGCATCAACCCGGAAACCGCCATGGCCACCAGTACCCTGACCATGATCCAGGCCCTGCGCTCGGCCATGGACGTGATGCTCGAGCGCGACGACAACGTGGTGGTGTATGGTCAGGACGTGGGCTACTTCGGTGGCGTGTTCCGCTGCACCGAGGGCCTGCAGGCCAAGTACGGCAAGTCACGGGTATTCGACGCACCGATTTCCGAAAGTGGCATCGTCGGCACCGCCGTGGGCATGGGCGCCTACGGCCTGCGCCCGGTGGTGGAAATCCAGTTCGCCGACTACTTCTACCCCGCCTCCGACCAGATCGTTTCGGAGATGGCCCGCCTGCGCTACCGCTCGGCCGGCGAGTTCATCTCGCCGCTGACCCTGCGCATGCCCTGCGGCGGCGGCATCTACGGTGGCCAGACCCACAGCCAGAGCCCGGAAGCGATGTTCACTCAGGTGTGCGGCCTGCGCACGGTCATGCCGTCCAACCCTTACGACGCCAAGGGCCTGCTGATTGCCTCGATCGAATGCGACGACCCGGTGATCTTCCTCGAGCCCAAGCGCCTGTACAACGGCCCGTTCGACGGCCACCACGACCGCCCTGTCACGCCGTGGTCCAAGCACCCGCAAAGCGCGGTGCCGGACGGCTACTACACAGTACCGCTGGACAAGGCAGCCATCACCCGCCCAGGCAACGATGTCACCGTGCTGACCTATGGCACCACGGTCTACGTGGCCCAGGTGGCCGCCGAAGAGAGCGGCGTCGACGCCGAGGTCATCGACCTGCGCAGCCTGTGGCCGCTGGACCTGGAGACCATCGTCGAGTCGGTGAAGAAGACCGGCCGCTGCGTGGTCGTGCACGAGGCCACCCGCACCTGCGGCTTTGGTGCCGAACTGGTGGCGCTGGTGCAGGAGCACTGCTTCCACCACCTGGAGGCGCCGATCGAGCGTGTCACCGGCTGGGACACCCCCTACCCCCACGCACAGGAATGGGCCTACTTCCCCGGCCCTTCGCGGGTAGGCGCGGCATTGAAACGGGTCATGGAGGTCTGAATGGGCACGCACGTCATCAAGATGCCGGACATCGGCGAAGGCATCGCGCAGGTCGAGTTGGTAGAGTGGTTCGTCAAGGTCGGTGATGTCATCACCGAAGACCAGGTGGTGGCCGATGTGATGACCGACAAGGCCACGGTGGAAATCCCCTCGCCGGTCAGCGGCAAGGTTCTGGCGCTTGGCGGCCAGCCGGGCGAAGTCATGGCGGTGGGCAGCGAGCTGATCCGCATCGAGGTCGAAGGCAGCGGCAACCATGTCGACACGCC
Source organism: Pseudomonas xanthosomatis (assembly GCF_019139835.1). Taxonomy (NCBI): domain Bacteria; kingdom Pseudomonadati; phylum Pseudomonadota; class Gammaproteobacteria; order Pseudomonadales; family Pseudomonadaceae; genus Pseudomonas; species Pseudomonas xanthosomatis. The sequence continues at coordinate 4,981,062 of NZ_CP077075.1, forward strand.
CCAGGCCAAGCCGGTAGAGCCGGCGCCGGTGCAGGCACAGGAGCCGGCCCGCGCCGAAGCACCGGCACAAGCACCCGCGCAGGCCGCCAGTTGCCGCGCCGCCGCCCCCATCGTGCCGCGCGAGGCAGGCGCCAAGCCGCTGGCCTCCCCCGCCGTGCGCAAGCGCGCGCTGGATGCCGGCATCGAGCTGCGCTACGTGCACGGCAGCGGCCCGGCCGGGCGCATCCTGCATGAAGACCTCGACACCTTCATCAGCAAACCGCACAGCAGCGCCGGGCAGGCCCCGGGCGGCTATGCCAAGCGCAGCGACAGCGAGCAGGTGGCGGTGATCGGCCTGCGCCGCAAGATCGCCCAGCGCATGCAGGACGCCAAGCGCCGCGTGGCGCACTTCAGCTACGTCGAGGAAATCGACGTCACCGCGCTGGAAGCCTTGCGCCAGCAGCTCAATGGCAAATATGGCGAAAGCCGCGGCAAGCTGACCCTGCTGCCGTTTCTGGTGCGCGCCATGGTGGTCGCCCTGCGCGACTTCCCGCAGATCAACGCCACCTATGACGACGAAGCCCAGGTCATCACCCGCCACGGCGCGGTGCATGTGGGCATCGCCACCCAGGGCGAAAACGGCCTGATGGTGCCGGTGCTGCGCCACGCCGAGGCCGGCAGCCTGTGGGGCAACGCCAGCGAGATCGCCCGGGTGGCCAATGCGGCGCGCAACAACAAAGCCACACGCGAAGAGCTGACCGGCTCGACCATCACCCTGACCAGCCTTGGCGCGCTGGGCGGTATCGCCAGCACACCGGTGGTCAACACCCCGGAAGTGGCCATCGTCGGCGTCAACCGCATGGTCGAGCGCCCGGTGGTGGTCGACGGCCAGATCGTCGTGCGCAAGATGATGAACCTGTCCAGCTCGTTCGACCATCGGGTGGTCGACGGCATGGATGCCGCGCTGTTCATCCAGGCCGTGCGCGGCCTGCTGGAACAACCTGCCTGCCTGTTCGTGGAGTGACCATGCAACCGATTATCGACACCACCCTGCTGATCATCGGCGGCGGCCCCGGCGGCTACGTGGCGGCCATCCGCGCCGGGCAACTGGGCATCCCCACCGTGCTGGTGGAGGGCCAGGCTCTCGGCGGTACCTGCCTGAACATCGGCTGCATCCCGTCAAAGGCGCTGATCCACGTGGCCGAGCAGTTCCACCAGGCCAGCCGCTTCACCGAGTCTTCGCCGCTGGGCATCAGCGTGTCCTCGCCGCGCCTGGACATCGGCCGCAGCGTGGAGTGGAAAGACGGCATCGTCGACCGCCTCACCAGCGGCGTGGCGGCCCTGCTGAAAAAGCATGGCGTGAAGGTGATCCATGGCTGGGCGAAGATTCTCGACGGCAAAAATGTCGAGGTGGACGGCCAGCGTATCCAGTGCGAACACCTGTTGCTGGCCAGCGGTTCCAGCAGCGTCGAACTGCCGATGCTGCCCATCGGCGGGCCCATCATCTGCTCCACCGAGGCTCTGGCCCCGAAAGCGCTGCCCCGCCACCTGGTGGTGGTGGGCGGCGGCTATATCGGCCTGGAGCTGGGCATCGCCTATCGCAAGCTGGGCGCGCAGGTCAGCGTGGTGGAAGCGCGCGAGCGCATTCTGCCAACCTACGACGCCGAACTGACCGCACCGGTAACCGACTCACTGAAAAAGCTGGGCATCGCCTTGCACCTGGGCCACAGCGTCGAGGGCTATGTCGACGGTTGCCTGCTGGCCCGTGACACTGCAGGCGGGGAACTGCGCCTGGAGGCCGACCAGGTGCTGGTGGCCGTTGGCCGCCGGCCGCGCACCCAGGGCTTTGGCCTGGAAAGCCTGGCGCTGAAGATGAACGGCGCCGCCATCGCCATCGACGAACGTTGCCAGACCAGCATGCACAATGTGTGGGCCATTGGCGATGTGGCCGGCGAGCCGATGCTGGCGCACCGCGCCATGGCCCAGGGCGAGATGGTCGCCGAAATCATCGCTGGCAAGGCGCGGCGCTTTGAGCCCAGCGCAATTGCTGCGGTGTGCTTTACCGACCCGGAGGTGGTGGTGGCGGGCATGACGCCCGAACAGGCCGGCCAGCAAGGCGTGGACTGCATCGTCGCGCAGTTCCCCTTCGCTGCCAATGGCCGGGCCATGAGCCTTGAGTCGAAAAGCGGTTTCGTGCGGGTGGTGGCGCGGCGTGACAACCACCTGATCCTCGGCTGGCAGGCAGTGGGGGTGGCGGTTTCGGAGTTGTCCACGGCGTTTGCCCAGTCGCTGGAGATGGGCGCGCGGCTGGAAGATGTGGCCGGCACCATCCATGCCCACCCAACCCTGGGTGAGGCGGTGCAGGAAGCGGCACTGCGGGCGCTGGGGCATGCGTTGCATATCTAGGTACTGAAGCGGCGAGAGCCGATTTGGCCCGCGGCGTTACCAGACGTCGCGGGCATTTTTTCGTGAAAATCTTGAGCGCCTGTACCGGCCTCATCGCCGGCAAGCCGGCTCCCACACAGATCGTGCAAAGCCCGGCACAAACGCGGCCCCTGTGGGAGCGGACTTGTCGGGGTGCCGAACCACCGCGAAGCAGGCGACGCGGTGCCTGGCACCGGCTTCGCCGGTGTTCGCGGGCAAGCCCGCTCCCACAGGTCCCTGCTAAATCAATGAGTTATGTGCAGTTTTATGAGAGCCGGCTTGCCGGCGAAAGGGCCGGTACAGGCAAGGTTACTCGGCGACGATGTTCTTGCCCGCCGCCTTGGCCCGGTACAGCGCCCGGTCGGCGCGGGCCAAGAGGCCCTGCTGGTTCTCGCCATCGCACCATTGCACCACCCCGTAGCTCATGGTCAGCCGGCAATCGCCCACCGGCTCAAGGCCGGCCAGGGCCTGGCGAATGCGCCGCGCCATGTCGCAGGCCTCGTTGAGCAAGGTACCCGGCAGCACCACGGCAAACTCATCGCCGCCCCAGCGCGCCAGCAAATCCTGCGGGCGCAGGCACTGGCGCACGCGCTCGGTCACCTCGATCAGCACCGCATCGCCACGTGCATGGCCGTGCAGGTCGTTGATCGGCTTGAAGTCGTCCATGTCCATGGCAATCAGTGCCAACGGCTCGCGAAAACGCCTGGCGCGCTCGCACTCCTGTTGCAGAGTCTTTTCCAGGTGGTAGCGGTTGGCGGTGCGGGTCAGCGCGTCACGCTCGGCCAGTACGCGGTTCTCGTCCAGCTGGCGCTGCAACTGCTGGTTGACCCACGAAAGCTCGCGGGTGCGCTCGGCCACCAGGCTTTCCAGCGACTGGTTGCGTAGCTCAAGCTCGGCCACCAGGCGCTTGCCGGCGTCGATGTTACGGTGGGCACCGAGCATGCGCGCCACCGAGCCATCCTCGTTGCGGGCAATGACATGGCCGCTGTCCTCGACCCACAGGTAACTGCCGTCCTGGCACAGGCAGCGGTATTCGATGCGATAACGCTCGTTGCGCTGCTCGATGTAGGCCTCGAAATGCGCCATCACCCGTGGGTAGTCCTCGGGGTGGATAACGCTTTCCCAGGTGAGCACCGAATTGTCCTTGGAGTGGCTGGCGTAGCCCAGCATCCGGTACCAGCCGGGGTTGCGGTAGACGTAGCCGGTATTGGCGTTCCAGTCCCAGATACCGTCGCTGACCAGATCGAACAAGGTGTGCAGTTGCTGCTCGGTGAAACCGGTCGGTACCGGCTTGGATGCCTGACTCATGGACGCTCCTGTCGTTGCCCAGCAACTGCGCCCCGCTCTCAAGGCTGCCGATGTTCATCAGAATTGCCGCAGCCGGCAACCCTGTTCCTCTGAGGGGCAAGCATATGCCCAGCGCAGCGCTACCGGAATAGCCAAACAGGGCGATTTCAACGGCCTTGCGACCGCTGGCACAGCTTTTGCCACTTTGCTGGCGCCAACGATTTTTCCAGGAGGACAACCATGGTCATCGCATTGAACGGGCTGGGCTGGCAGACAGCCGTCCAGCAGCACAACCGTACCAACAACGAACAGGCCCTGAGCCAGTTCGTGCCGGTACGCCAGGTGGCAGCCACCCGCGACACGGCCGCGCAACAGAACAGCCAGGGCAGCACCTCGCAGCAGAGCAGCGAAGACAACCAGAAAGAAGCCTTTGCCAAGCTGCTGGTGATGCTGCAGAACCCCGACAGCGCCGCACGCCAGCAGGCCAGCGTCGGTAAACAGGAGCAAAGCAGCGCAGCCCAGGACTTCCACGACTACATGGCCAAGTCGCCGGAGGAGAAGATCAAGGAGAAAATGCTGCAGGAACTGGGGCTGACCGAGGACGAATACGAGGCCCTGCCGCCGGAGCAGAAAGCCGCGATCGACGATCAGATCGCCCAGCGCATGAAAGAGGATGTAGTTCTCAAGACCCAGGCCAAGCTGCAGCAGGCGCAGCAGACCCAACAGGCGCAACAGGTCAGCAGTGGCCTGGCCGTGGCCGCCTCGGGGGCCGAGGATAGCGATAAGCAGAAAGCTGCCGAGCTTTGAGCGGCCACCCTGCGGCCGGCATGCAGGGGCCACATTGCCCCTGCATGCCGACGCTGCGCATCAGACGCGGAAGTAGCCCACGGTCGAATCGAACGGCAGGCGCTTGAGCTCGACCTTGTTCAGGTCCAGCACATCACGCAGCGCCTGGGTTTCGCCCGGGAAATTGCGATAGGCCACTTCGTCCAGCACCACGATCGCGCCCTTGGGCATGTACGGCAGGAAGGTTTCCAGCGCCACCTTGGTCGACTTGTACAGGTCGGTATCGAGAATCAGCATCGCCACCACCAGGTCGGGGCGGGTCTTGACGAAGGCCGGCACGGTTTCGAGGATGTCGCCCTTGACGATCTCGCAGCGCGGGATGCGGTTGACCGGACGGATCAGGTCGTTGGCATCGATCATGTCCTGGATCAGGGTTTCATCGGTGTCGGAGAACATGTTCTCGTTGATGTCGGCAGGGTCCTGCTCGGCATCGATGCTCGCAAAACCGCCAAAAGTGTCGAAACCGATGATCGAACGGTTGATCGCGTAAGGCTCCAGGATCATCGACAGCTGCATGTACAGCATCAGCGAGTTGCCTTTGTATACGCCGCATTCAACGATGGCGCCCGGCACATCCTGGACCATCTTGAACAGTTCGATGCGCGACAGCGCGGCGGTCACGGCGATACGGTTGGCAAACACGAACGGCGCATCGGCCACATATTGGGCATCGACACGGCTCAGCACGCTGGCGCGCTTTTCGTTGTACTCGACCTCGGCAGCAGTCAGGCGACGCTTGGTCATGGGTTTACTCCCTGGAATTGCGAAAAGTCGCTGGCATTGAAATAGTCTTTGAAGCCGGCTTCTGGGTCCGAACAGCCGTTGTCGACGTTTGGCGCGCCGCGCTTGTGCAGCAAGTCTTGCAGGTGGATCAGGCGAAAGTCCACGCTGAAACGCACCTTGTCGGTGAAGTTGGCCACGGTGCCGTGCAGGTGGGAGCCGGAGAAGATCAGGATCTCGCCACTGTTGCCCGCCACCCGCAGCTCGGCGCTGGTGTCGATGTCTTCCAGCGGCACCGGGTGCACCCGGGTCTCTTCGGTGATGTTCTGCGCCGCTGCGAAACGCTGCGAGTTGATCCAGTGCTCCAGGCTCCACTCGCCGGAGCTGTTCTGCACCGGGCGGTCGAAGTAGGCCGGGTTGATCATCATGGTCTGCTCGGGCTCGATGCTGTACACCGGCATCCAGGTGTTTACCTGGCTCTCGACGCCGCCATACCAGGTGTCGCGGTGCGGCTTGTAGGCGTAGCTCACGCCGGCATGCAGGTAGTCGTAGTTGGGCACTACGCGCACCCGTGGCACGTCGAAGATGTATTCGTTGAGGTCGGCACCGATTTCACGCAGGAAATCGCGGATCAGCTCCTTGGCTTCTGGGCCGTTGGTGAACTGGCGCTTGAGCGCGGTGACGCGTTCGACGAAGGTTTCCACCGGCATCATCTTGTGCAGCGACTGGTGGTCGGTTTCGCCGTCGAATGCGGCGGTGATGCTCTGCCGGGCCAGGGCACACAGCTGATGTGCGTTGGCAAGGCCGGTTTCGAGGAAGATGTCGCCCTTGAACAGCGAGCCCCGGAAGTCCGGCTTGTTTTTCACCTGGTTGACATAAAAATTCATACTTGCCCCTTCAGAACCCGTTGTGACCAATGCCCGCCACGGGCTGCAGCGACCGGCAGCGTGGCATGAATTGAAGTGAACGCAAGGCGACGCGCCCTGCCTCTGCGGGCAGGTACTCCAACCATTGGCGATACGGATGCATGCCCCGTACCCAGTGACCAAGAGATCGGCATGCTGACAGGAAACTTTAAGCGGCGCGCGTACCGGCGATCAGTATCTGGCGGCTGCGGTGCGGGGGTCGAGGCGTCGGGTGGGCACCCGGGAAGTGAAGCTTGAGAAGCAGCGACTCAGCTGGTGAATCGGGGGGATGCGCTCCCTGCTGGAGTCGAACCAGCATCTAACCCTTAGGAGGGGCTTATTCTATCCATTGAACTAAGGGAGCAAAGAGGCGCCATGTTGCTATGTAGAGGGCCAACGAGCAAGCTTTTTCTAGGTAATCATTGGCTTACAGGCGTGTAGCCCGGCACGGCATAAAGCTTAGCGATGTGCGTTGCCGGCTGTCTTGTCGCCAACGGCGCATGTGCCCGTAGCCTTATTCCCAAGCAGGCCTTGCTCGCGCAAAAGCCCGAGCAAGGCCTGCACTGCCGCCTCAAGCGACGTTGAGTTGTCCAGCACATGCACGTCGGCATCATAGGCCGGCAAAGCCGTATTGCGCGCCAGGCGCTGCTCGATCTCGTCATTGCTCTCGCGCCCCCGCGCCAACAGCCGCGCACGCAAGGCCTGGGTTGACACCTTCAGGCCCACGGCCAACAAGCCAGGGTACTGCCGACGTGCCTCTGCCAGGTGGCCACGAGAACCATTGACCAACACAGGCGTGCCGCTGGCGAGCCAGCGATCCACCTGAGCAGGGATGCCATAGCACAGGCCGTTGGCATGCCAGTGCAAGGCGAACTCGCCCGCTGCGCACATTGCCTCGAACTGTTCGCGGCTCACGCTGTGGGCGGCTTCTCCCTTGGCTTCGGCGGAGCGGGTGATCACCCGCCGGGCGATTTCGATGCCACCGGCGGCCAGATCGCCACGGGCCGCATCGATAAGGGAATCTTTTCCCGAGCCAGACGGTCCGATCAGGAAGATCAGCCGAGCGCGTGAAGGCAATGTGCCGCTTGCGTCATGTTGCATAGCCACTATGCTCAATGTGAGGGAAGCCGGCGCATTCTAGGCTTTTTCCCTAGCCTTTGCCGCCAGTTATCAGATTTTGACGACAAAGGTCTGACGTCGGTGCAATTGGATGAAGGTTAAACTTTTCAAACCAGTGCGCATTTCTGATAATTGGTACTGGCATAAAGCCTTTATCCAGATCACTATTTGTCACAGAATTGACGCCAAGGAAACGGCGACGTTGAGGCAAGATGAAAAACCAAAATCAAACGACGGTTGAACATTTTGTCGTCGCCGCGGTCGTACCACCACCGTGCGGCCAATTTGATAACCGCTTCCCCTGAACCAGAACAACCGGTCAATTTATATGCGCCCAATGAAACAGGCTATCTATTCGAGCCGCACTGCTGACAAGTTCGTCGTCCGCCTGCCAGACGGGATGCGTGAGCGCATTGCCGAGGTAGCGCGCAACCATCACCGCAGCATGAACTCCGAAATCATCGCGCGCCTGGAGCAGAGCCTTATCCAGGAAGGCGCGTTGGGTGACGAGCTGAGCATGCGCCTGGACAGCCCTGAGCTGAGCCTGCACGAGCGTGAGCTGCTGCAGCGCTTCCGCCAACTGTCCCACCGCCAGCAGAACGCGCTGGTGGCCCTCATCGCTCACGATGTGGAAATGGCCGCAGACGCGTCCTGATCGCGCTTTACCGCCGCACACGAAAAAGCCAGCGCAAGCTGGCTTTTTTGTGGGTATTACATTCTGCCCGGCTGGGTATAGGCGCAGCCCTGGGGCCGTTCCTACAGACAGGTTCAGAGCAGGAACAGCGTGGCCAGGCCGAGGAAGATAAAGAAGCCGCCGCTGTCGGTCACCGCGGTGATCATCACGCTGGAGCCCATCGCCGGGTCGCGGCCCAGGCGGGTCAGGGTCATTGGAATCAGCACGCCCATCAAGGCGGCCAGCAACAGGTTGAGGGTCATGGCTGCGGTCATCACCAAGCCCAGCGACCAGCTGCCATACAGCCAGAACGCCACCGCACCGATCACCCCACCCCAGATCAGGCCATTGAGCAAGGACACCGCCAGCTCCTTGCGCATCAGGCGGCTGGTGTTGCCCGGCGACACCTGGTCCAAGGCCATGGCGCGCACGATCATGGTGATGGTCTGGTTACCCGAGTTGCCGCCAATACCGGCCACGATCGGCATCAACGCTGCCAGGGCCACCAGTTTTTCGATGGAACCTTCAAACAGGCCGATCACCCGCGACGCCAGGAACGCGGTGATCAGGTTGATCGCCAGCCATGCCCAGCGGTTGCGCAGCGAGCGCCAGACCGAGGCGAAGATGTCTTCCTCTTCGCGCAAACCGGCCATGTTGAGCACTTCGCTCTCGCTCTCCTCGCGGATCAGGTCGACCATCTCGTCAATGGTCAAACGGCCGATCAGGCGCCCGTTCTTGTCCACCACCGGGGCGGATACCAGGTCGTAGCGCTCGAAGGCCTGGGCTGCGTCGTATGCATCTTCCTCGGGGTGGAATGCCACAGGGTCATTGGCCATGACCTCCGCGACCTTCTTGTCCGGGTCGTTGACCAGCAGCCGCTTGATCGGCAGCACACCCTTGAGAATGCCGTCGTAGTCAACCACGAACAGCTTGTCGGTGTGGTTGGGCAGCTCCTTGAGCCGGCGCAGGTAGCGCAGCACCGTCTCCAGGCTGACGTCTTCGCGGATGGTGACCATCTCGAAGTCCATCAGCGCACCGACCTGCTCCTCGTCGTAGCTCAGGGCCGAACGCACACGTTCGCGCTGCTGGGCATCGAGGCTTTCCATCAGCTCATGGACGACGTCGCGCGGCAGCTCTGGCGCAAGGTCAGCGAGCTCGTCGGCGTCCATCTCTTTGGCGGCGGCCAGCAGCTCGTGATCGTCCATGTCGGCGATCAGGGTTTGGCGGACGGCGTCGGACACTTCCAGCAGGATGTCGCCATCGCGGTCCGAGCGCACCAGCTGCCAGACCGTCAGGCGGTCTTCCAGGGGCAAGGCTTCGAGGATGTAGGCGATGTCGGCAGGGTGCAGGTCGTCAAGCTTGCGTTGCAGCTCGACCAGGTTCTGGCGGTGGACGAGGTTTTCCACCAGATCGTGGTGGTGGCCTTCCTGGCGATGCGTCAGGTCTTCGACCACGCGCTGGCGCTGCAGCAGTTCGATCACCTGAGCCAGGCGATCCTGCAGGCTCTCTTGCGCTTTTTTTACTTCGATTTCAGTCATAGGCGTACTCCACTCCCAGCAGCGGAGCACGCCGGGAGAATCAATCAGGCAGATCTGTCTGGATGAAGCGTATTAACGAGTAACTACTGGGTAAGTCCATGGTGGGATTCCACAAGCCCCGGCGGGGCTGACGGGCGCAATCATACACGGTACAAGCTGCTGGATCGCTTAAATTTTTGGCCAGAACAATCGTTTGCGCGATAAAGCTATGACAACGCTCGAAGCCAACAGTGCGACGGCGCAGGCTTGTCAAAAAGCACATCGATTGGAAAAGGGACTGATTGCAGTCTAGCCATGGACGGCAAACTGATACGAGATACTGCGACTGGGGGCGGAAAAGAAAAAGCCCGCTTATCTGCATAAGCGGGCTTTTCAGGTATGGCGGACTCAGCAGGATTCGAACCTGCGACCGCTCGGTTCGTAGCCGAGTACTCTATCCAGCTGAGCTATGAGTCCGTGGTGGTATTTTTAGACCAGATTACCACTGGTTTGTTGAAGCATCTTTGCAAGCAAAGCCACTTCAAAAGTGGCGGACTCAGCAGGATTCGAACCTGCGACCGCTCGGTTCGTAGCCGAGTACTCTATCCAGCTGAGCTATGAGTCCGTGGTTGGTATTTTTAGACCAGGTTACCACTGGTTATTTAAAGCAGCCTTGAAAACAAAGCCACTTCAAAAGTGGCGGACTCAGCAGGATTCGAACCTGCGACCGCTCGGTTCGTAGCCGAGTACTCTATCCAGCTGAGCTATGAGTCCGTGTCTTGCCGCGCATTATAGGCCGCCAAATCTATTTATCAAGAACTTTTTCGTTTAATTTCAACGACTTAAGCTTTTGAACTTTTCCAGCGACCTACGCAAATAATGGCGGTGAAGGGGGGATTCGAACCCCCGATACCCTTATGAGGTATACTCCCTTAGCAGGGGAGCGCCTTCGGCCACTCGGCCACCTCACCGCAACACGAGGCGAATATTAAACACACCCTTCCTCGTTTGCAACCCTTTTTTTGAAAAAAACTTCAAAAAAATTAAAGGCTTGGCTCTTCATCCTTCTCTTTCTTGATCCGCAGGTAGATTTCCTCGCGGTGAACAGCCACTTCCTTGGGTGCGCTAACGCCAATACGCACCTGGTTGCCTTTGACGCCCAGCACCGTCACGGTGATCTCACCGTCGCCAATGATCAGGCTCTCCGCGCACCGGCGAGTCAGAATCAACATACATTTCTCCTTAATGATCTTTCAGGGACAACAGTCTTTGGTGAAGCCGGGGCAGGCCGGGGACAACGGCAAGGCCCCTTGGCTTTGCCTGGAGGCGTCTACGCGCCTTCTCGGGCAAGCCCTCAGGCCGGCAGAGGCACCTGGACAGGAGCGCCTCCAACAGCCAGAAACGCGAAGGGCGCGGCAAGCCGCGCCCCTCTGGGCAAGGTGTTACTCGCTCTGTCGGGCAGGCGCGTCGAGCTCGAACGCGGTGTGCAGCGCACGAACGGCCAGCTCCAGGTACTTCTCTTCGATCACCACCGAAACCTTGATTTCGGAAGTGGAGATCATCTGGATGTTGATGCTCTCCTTGGCCAGGGCTTCGAACATGCGGCTGGCGACACCTGCGTGAGAGCGCATGCCGACACCGACGATGGAAACCTTGGCGATCTTGGTATCGCCGATCACTTCACGCGCGCCGATTTCGCGGGCGGTGTTTTCCAGCACGCTCAGCGCCTTCTCGTACTCGTTGCGGTGCACGGTGAAGGTGAAGTCAGTGGTGTTATCGTGCGAGACGTTCTGCACGATCATGTCCACTTCGATGTTCGAAGCGCTGATCGGGCCGAGGATCTTGAACGCAACGCCCGGGGTGTCCGGCACGCCACGAATGGTCAGCTTGGCCTCATCACGGTTGAAGGCGATACCGGAAATGATCGGCTGTTCCATGGATTCCTCTTCATCGATGGTAATGAGGGTACCCGGACCCTCCTTGAAGCTGTGCAGCACGCGCAGCGGAACGTTGTACTTGCCGGCGAACTCCACCGAGCGGATCTGCAGCACCTTGGAACCGAGGCTGGCCATTTCCAGCATTTCTTCGAAGGTGATCTTCTCCAGACGCTGGGCTTGCGGCACAACGCGCGGGTCGGTGGTGTAGACGCCGTCGACGTCGGTGTAGATCTGGCACTCGTCGGCCTTCAGCGCTGCCGCCAGGGCCACACCGGTGGTGTCCGAGCCGCCACGGCCCAGGGTGGTGATGTTGCCCTGCTCGTCAACACCCTGGAAACCTGCAACCACAACCACGCGGCCGGCTTTAAGGTCGGCACGGATCTTCTGGTCGTCGATTTGCAGGATGCGCGCTTTGTTGTGCGCGCTGTCGGTGAGGATGCGCACCTGGTTGCCGGTGTACGACACCGCCTCCACACCACGCTTCATCAGGGCCATGGCCAGCAGCGCGATGGTCACCTGTTCGCCGGTCGAAACGATCACGTCCAGCTCGCGTGGCTCCGGTTTGTCGGAGATCTGCTTGGCCAGGTCGATCAGGCGATTGGTTTCACCGCTCATGGCCGACAGCACAACCACCAGGTCGTCGCCAGACTCACGGAATTTCTTGACCTTGTCGGCAACCTGCTCGATCCGCTCGATGGAACCGACAGAGGTGCCGCCAAATTTCTGTACGATCAACGCCATTTCAAAGGTGCCTCGGCCCGCAAGGGGCCCCAAAAAACAATCCAACATGCGGGGCGGCGACCAGACCGCCGCCCCGGCATCTCAAAGTCCCTGCTCGGCGAACGGCACTGCCAGGGCCAGGGCGTTGTCCAGCGCGGCGACGTCGACGCCACCACCCTGGGCCATGTCCGGGCGGCCACCGCCCTTGCCACCGACCGCCGCAGCGGCTTGTTTCATCAGGTCGCCAGCCTTGAGTTGGCTGGAGAGGTCTTTGGTCACGCCAGCCACCAGCACGACCTTGCCCTCGTGCTCGCTGCCCAGCAGGATCACTGCGTGGCCGAGCTTGTTCTTCAGCTGATCGACGAGCGCCAGCAGGGCCTTGCCATCCTGCCCGTCCAGGCGGGCGGCGAGGACCTTGGCACCCTTGACCTCAACAGCCGCGTTGGAGAGATCATCCCCGGCGGCGCTGGCGGCCTTGGCCTGCAGCTGTTCCAGCTGCTTTTCCAGCTGGCGGTTGCGCTCGAGCACAGCCGACAGCTTGTCGATCAGGTTGTCACGGTTACCCTTGACCAACTGCGCCGCTTCCTTGACCTGCTCTTCGGCAGCGTTCAGGTAAGCCAGCGCGGCAGCGCCGGTGACCGCTTCGATACGGCGCACGCCAGAGGCCACGCCGCCTTCGCTGATGATCTTGAACAGCGCGATGTCGCCGGTGCGCTTGGCATGGATGCCACCGCACAGCTCCACCGAGAAATCGCCACCCATGCTCAGCACGCGCACGGTGTCGCCGTACTTCTCGCCGAACAGCGCCATGGCGCCCTTGGCCTTGGCGGTCTCGATGTCGGTCAGTTCGGTTTGTACCGGGGTGTTGTTGCGCACTTCGCGATTGACGATGTCTTCCAGGGCCTTGATCTGCTCTGGTTTGACCGCCTCGAAGTGGCTGAAGTCAAAACGCAGGCGCTGGCTGTCGACCAGCGAGCCCTTCTGCTGCACGTGCTCGCCCAGTACCTGGCGCAGCGCTTCGTGCAGCAGGTGGGTGGCGGAGTGGTTCAGCGAGGTGGCGTGCTGCACGTCGGCATCGACCTTCGCGTCTACTGGCGAGCCGATCACCAGCGCACCGCTGGCAACCACGCCGTGGTGCAGGAAGGCACCGCCGGTCTTGGTGGTGTCGCGCACGTCGAAACGCGCATTGCCGGCCTGCAGGTAGCCGGTGTCGCCCACCTGGCCGCCGGATTCGGCGTAGAACGGGGTGCGGTCCAGTACCACCACGCCCTGCTCGCCTTCGCCCAGCTGGTCGACAGCCTGGCCGTCCTTGTACAGAGCGATGATCTTGCCCTGGCCTTCGGTGGCGTCGTAGCCGAGGAACTCGGTAGCGGTGTCGACCTTGACCAAGCTGTTGTAGTCCATGCCGAAAGCGCTGGCGGAACGGGCACGCTCGCGCTGGGCCTCCATTTCACGCTCGAAACCGGCTTCGTCGATGGTCAGCTCGCGCTCGCGGGCGATGTCGGCGGTCAGGTCCATGGGGAAGCCGTAGGTGTCGTACAGCTTGAACACCACGTCGCCCGGTACCACCTTGCCCTGCAGCTGCGCCAGGTCCTGCTCGAGGATGCGCAGGCCCTGCTCGAGGGTCTTGGCGAACTGCTCCTCTTCGGTTTTCAGCACGCGCTCGATGTGCGCCTGCTGGTTCTTGAGCTCGGGGAAGGCTTCGCCCATCTCGTTGACCAGCGCCGCCACCACCTTGTGGAAGAAGCTGCCGGTGGCGCCCAGCTTGTTGCCGTGACGGCAGGCGCGGCGAATGATGCGGCGCAGCACGTAGCCACGGCCTTCGTTGGACGGCAGCACGCCGTCGGCGATCAAAAAGCCGCAGGAACGGATGTGGTCGGCCACCACTTTGAGCGACGACTGCTCTTCGTTACGGCAGCCAATGGCTTGCGCCGCAGCGTCCAGCAGGCTCTTGAACAGGTCGATCTCGTAGTTCGAGTGCACGTGCTGCATCACCGCACTGATGCGCTCAAGGCCCATGCCGGTGTCCACCGACGGGGCCGGCAGCGGGTGCAGGACGCCGTCGGCGGTGCGGTTGAACTGCATGAAGACGTTGTTCCAGATCTCGATGTAGCGGTCGCCGTCTTCTTCCGGCGAGCCGGGCGGGCCACCCCAGATGTCGGCGCCGTGGTCATAGAAGATCTCGGTGCACGGGCCGCACGGGCCGGTGTCACCCATGGTCCAGAAGTTGTCGGAGGCGTACGGGGCGCCTTTGTTGTCGCCGATGCGCACCATGCGCTCGGCCGGCACGCCGACTTCCTTGGTCCAGATGTCGTAGGCCTCGTCATCGCTGGCGTAGACGGTGACCCACAGCTTCTCTTTGGGCAGGTTCAGCCACTTGTCGGAAGTCAGGAAGGTCCAGGCGAAGGTGATGGCATCGCGCTTGAAATAGTCGCCGAAGCTGAAGTTGCCCAGCATCTCGAAGAAGGTGTGGTGACGGGCGGTGTAGCCGACGTTTTCCAGGTCGTTGTGCTTGCCGCCGGCGCGTACGCACTTCTGGCTGCTGACCGCGCGGGTGTAGGCGCGCTTTTCCTGGCCGAGGAAGCAGTCCTTGAACTGGTTCATGCCGGCGTTGGTGAACAGCAGGGTCGGGTCATTGCCCGGGATCAGGGAGCTGGAGGCTACGCGAGTGTGCCCTTGCTCTTCGAAGAAGCGAAGGAAGGCTTCACGGATTTCTGCGCTTTTCATAGGTTCTTCCACGGAAACGGCGGCCACGTCGAATCGACGAAACGACGGCAAAGGGCCGCATTATATCGGTCCTGCAGTCTCGGTGCAGTGTGTTTATGCAATAGAAACCGTCGTTTGGGCGGTTTGTCAGGCTAAAGCAAAGGTAACGGCTTGATCGCGATGCTAAAGCCTGCCTTTCGCTACTGGCAAGCCTGTTGCGTCGCCGCAAGATGAAAATGGACTGTACGGTGAATCAAACCGGCTGGCTCACGGCTCGAATCAGGCAACACAAGCCTCTGCAGTCGAAAAGGTCAGCCGTCAGCAAGACATGCTGCGAGCCAGCCCTGCTGCCTAGGTGTAGATCATCCATACATCATTACCCCCGCACTCCATCACGGGTGTCAAGCCAGGCGCTCACCCGCATCCGGCACCACCAGAATCCCCGCCCTGAGGCCATTGCGTACCTTGGGGTTGGGGAAGATGATCCGCGCGCCCTCCTCCTCCACCACCCAGCGCATCTCGGCCAGGTCCTCGGCCAGCAGGTAGCCCTTGCTCAACTCGGAGAAGTTCTCGATGTCCGCCGGCAGGTGCAGGTGGAAATTGTCGCTGTGCTTGATGATCTCGCGGGCCACGCTGAACAGCTTCAGGCCATCGAGCGAGTCGCCGGTCTCAGGCTCGGTGCCTTCGATGATCTGGATGAGGCGCTCTTCGAGCTTGTCCAGATTGACCCCTTCGTTCTGGCCGAATGGCCGCGCCTTGCCCAGTTCGAGGGTGAAGGCCTCGGCCTCCAACTGTTCATAAGTGAAGGCACTGAAGGTGATCGAAGACTTGCTCTGCAGCAGCACCGCCTCCATCCCTGCCGCAGCCAGGCGAGCCAGTTCAGCCCGGGAATGGGTGCGCCCCTCCTTGTAGGGGTACAAGGCGAACTGCTCGATCTTCGAGCCACGGATTGCGGTGTGCAGGTCGTAGTGCAGGCGGGTACGCTCGGGCTTGCTGAAGAACACCCGGGCAAATTGTTCGAGTTCCGCGGCGCGCAGCGCCTCGAAACCACTGGTAAGCTCGTGGCGGCCATTGAACAGGCGGTTGATGTCCTGCTCGATGTAGCGCTCGCCCTTGCGAATCGCCGCCGGGTTGCCGAACAGGAACAACACCCGCGCCCTCGGTTTGATCTTGCCGTTGGCCACACCATGCAACAGGCGCTCGAGCAACTCGATCGGCGCTGTTTCGTTGCCATGGATGCCGGCAGACAGCAACAGGTCGAGGCCGCAATCCTCGTTTTCGGCCGGACGCACCTCAAGCGCGCCCTCCCCCAGCCAGCGCAAACGCACGCCCTTGGGTGTCACTTGGGTCTTCTCGGCCGGTTCGTGATCGGTGAGGGTCAGCTCAAGCAGTTTGCCAAGGGCGAGCATAGGCGCTTCCTTAGTGGTGGTGGCCGCAGTCCGGGCCATGCACGTGGTCGTCATCTTCGCCGACTTCAGCCGGCTCCATTTCCAGCTGCAGGCTGACCAGGTTGGTGGCCATCGGGCGCAGCAACAGGTTGGCGTACTCGGCGTCGCCCTCTTCGACATCCACACCAATCAGCAACTGGCCGCGGCCGTCTTGCTGAATCCACACTTCCTTGCCTTGCCAGACCACGGCAAAGCGGGTGCAGGAGGTTTCCAGCTGGGTGCCGTCTTCATCTTCCAGGATCAGGCGCAGGGCATCGGACATTGCAAAACTCTCTCTATCAAGGTTGGCGTTGGAACGGATACACCGAACCCAACTTGAGGATCTGGGTCAATTCATCCAGTGCGGTACGGCACTCTATCAGCAGTTGCGGGTCGGCCAGGTCCGCCTCGCCGAGGCGGTCGCGGTAGTGCTTGTCGACCCACTGCACCAGGGTGTCGTACAACGGGGCGGTCATGATAACCCCTTGGTTGACCGCCGCCAGTTCCGATTCCTTCAGCGCCACGCGCAGCCGCAGGCAGGCAGGGCCACCACCGTTTTGCATGCTCTGCTTGAGGTCGAACACCTTGACCTCCTTCACCGGCCCGCCCTGGCTGGTCAGTTGCGACAGATAGGCCCATACGCGCTCGTTGTTGCGGCACTCTTCCGGCACCACCAGCAGCATCGAGCCGTCGTCGCGGCTGAGCAGTTGGCTGTTGAACAGGTAGGAACGCACCGCATCTTCCACCGTAACCGCAGTACGCGGCACGCAAATGCCCTGGAAATGACCTCCCTTGCTGGCCAGTTTAGCCTGCAGTTGGCCAAGCACCGCGTCGGTGTCGAGGAAGGCGTCCTCGTGGTAGAACAGCACCTCGCCGTTGCCCACCGAAATCACGTCGTTGTGGAACACGCCCTGGTCGATCACCGTCGGGTTCTGCTGAGCGTAGACCACCCCGCCCTCGCTCAGGCCATGCAGCCGGGCTACCGCCTGCGAGGCCTCGAGGGTCTGCCGCGCCGGGTACTTCTGCGGCGCCGGGTAGCGGCTGTCGAAAGCGCTGCGGCCGTAGACGAAAAACTCGACCCCCGCCTCGCCATAGCTGCGGCAAAAACGCGTGTGGTTGGCCGCGCCCTCGTCACCGAAATGCGCCACCGCCGGCAGCGCCTGGTGGTGGGCAAACACCTGCTGGTCATTGAACATCGCCTGCAGCACACGGCTGGTGGTCGGGTGCTCGATGCTGCGGTGGTACTTGCAGTTGAGGTTGGCGGCAGTGAAATGCACGCGCCCGTCTGCGGTGTCGGCACTGGGGCTGACGGTGGCGGCGTTGGCCACCCACATGCTCGAGGCCGAGCAGCTGGCCACCAGCAGCGGCATGGCGTCTTTCGCCGCGCGCTGGATCACCTCGGCGTCGCTACCGGTGAAGCCCAGGCAGCGCAGCGCGGCCACATCCGGGCGCTCCTGCGGCGCCAGTACGCCCTGCTGGAAGCCCATTTCCATCAGCGCCTTCATCTTGGCCAGGCCCTGGCGCGCCGCCTCGCGCGGGTTGGAACCCTGCTGGCTGTTGCTCTGCGAGGCCACGTTGCCGTACGACAGGCCGCCGTAGTTGTGGGTCGGCCCCACCAGGCCATCAAAATTCACTTCGTAGGATTTCATCGGCTAGGCTCCGAGACCTGTTGTTATAGGGTGACGCCCGGCGTCAGGGTCGCCGGCAATGCAAGGCTGGCGGTCTCCAGCGATGCCACGGGGTAGGCGCAGTAGTCGGCCGCATAATATGCGCTGGCGCGGTGGTTACCGCTGGCACCGACCCCGCCAAACGGCGCGCTGCTGGCGGCACCGGTCAGTTGCTTGTTCCAGTTGACGATGCCGGCGCGGCTGCGCAGCCAGAAGTGCTGGTAGCGGGCATTGGAGTCCGACAGCAGCCCGGCGGCCAGGCCGTACTGGGTGTTGTTGGCTTCATTGATGGCGGCGTCGAAGTCGGTGTAGCGGATCACCTGCAACAGCGGGCCAAAGAACTCTTCGTCCGGGCGCCCGACCACCGCGGTCACATCGATGATGCCCGGGGTCAGCAAGGCAGCAGTGGCCTGGGGCTGGGTCATTTCCAGCAGCGCCACGGCACCCTTGCCAAGCAACTCACACTGGGCCGCCAGCAACGCCTGGGCAGCCTGCAGCGAGATAACCGAGCCCATGAACGGCGCAGGCTGCTGGTCAAAGGCCCCCACACTGAGGGTGCGGCTGACCTCGACCAGGCGCGCGATCAGCTGGTCACCCCAGGCCCCTTGCGGCACCAGCAGACGGCGGGCGCAGGTACAGCGCTGGCCGGCCGAGATGAACGCCGACTGGATGATGGTGTACACCGCCGCATCCAGGTCCTTGACCTCATCCACCACCAGCGGGTTGTTGCCCCCCATTTCCAGCGCGAGGATCTTGTCCGGGCGCCCGGCGAACTGCTGGTGCAGCAGGTTGCCGGTGCGGCTGGAGCCGGTAAAGAACAAACCATCGATACCTGTATTGGCCGCCAGCGCCACGCCGGTTTCGCGGGCGCCCTGCACCAGGTTGAGCACCCCGGCCGGCAACCCGGCCTCAATCCAGCACTGCACCGTCAGCTCGGCAACCTTCGGCGTCAGCTCGCTGGGCTTGAACACCACGCAGTTGCCCGCCAGCAGCGCCGGCACGATATGCCCGTTGGGCAGGTGGCCGGGGAAATTGTAGGGGCCGAACACCGCCACCACGCCGTGTGGCTTGTGCCGCAGTACCGCCGTGGCATCGGCCAGCGGGCCGCTCTTTTCGCCAGTGCGTTCGCGGTAACTCTGCACCGAGATCGCCACCTTGTTGATCATGCTGGTGACTTCGGTAGCCGACTCCCACAAAGGCTTGCCGGTTTCCTCACCGATGCAGCGCGCCAGCTCGTCAGCACGCGCCTTGAGTTTGCCGGCGAAGGCTTCCAGCACGCCGATCCGTGCCTCCAGGCTCAGTTGCGCCCAGGCCGGGAAGGCCTGGCGGGCAGCACTGACTGCCGCCTCCACCTGGCCGGCATCAGCACCCTGCCCCGCCCAGACCACCGCCTGGGTGACCGGGTTCAGCGACTGCAGCGCCTCACCGTTGCCTGCGAGCCATTGCCCTGCGATGTAATGCGTGGTCATTTACTGGGCCTCCCGGGCGGCAGTCAGCGGCACGGCGCGCACATTGTCGCCGGCGCCCATGCGCAAGCGCTTGGCGGTCAGCGGGTCGACCACCAGAGTGCCGGCCGCCAGGCGCGCCGGCGCGGCGGTGATGCGGCAGTCTTCGCGCTTGCGGTTGTGAATGATGTACGGGGTGGCGTCATCGCCTGGCGTGCCCACAGCCAGCACCAGGGTTTCGCTCTCGCGCACCGCGCGAATCTTCGCGGTCTCGCACTCGATGGCCGGGCCTGCGTCGAAGATGTCGACAAACCCTTGGTAGTTGAAGCCCTCGCGCCTGAGCATCGCCAGCGCAGGCTCCGTGTCGCTGTGCACGCGGCCGATCACGCTGCGCGCAGCTTCGGACAGGAAGCAGGTGTACAGCGGGAACTTGGGCATCAGCTCGGCGATGAACGACTTGTTGCCCACCCCGGTGAGGTAGTCGGCCTGGCTGAACTCCATCTTGAAGAAGTGCCGGCCCAGGCTCTCCCAGAACGGCGAACGGCCGGCCTCATCGGACATGCCGCGCATCTCGGCGATGAGCTTCTTGCCGAACAGGTCGGGGAATTCGGCAATGAACAGCATGCGCGACTTCGACAGCAGGTGGCCGTTGCGCCCGCTGCGGTAGTCGCTGCGCAGGAACAGCGAGCACAGCTCGGAGTTGCCGGTCAGGTCGTTGGCCAAAAACAGCGTGGGGATCTCGCGGTAAATGTTCAGCTCTTGCGAGGCGCTGACGGTCAGCCCGACCCGGTAGTTGTACCAGGGCTCGCGCAGGCCGACGGCACCGGCGATAGCGCTGATGCCAACTACCAGGCCCTCGTCGTTTTCCAGCACGAACAGGTAGTCGGTATCGCCGCGCTCGGCTTCGCCACGGAAGCTCTTCTCGGCCCAGCCGACGCGCCGCGCCAGGCGCTCTTCGTTGGCCGGCAAGGTGGTCAGGCCGGTGGTGCCGGTGCTGCGGGCCAGTTCGATCAGCGCGGGTAAATCGCTGCTGCGTACGGGACGAACGATCATGCTATCTCCTTGTGCGGCGGGCCTGGCCTGCCGCGAAACTCACTGTTGCGACTCGCCTGCGGCGAACCCTCAGACCGCCACCAGGCGCACGCTGGCGCCTTCACCCACACCCAGCGCCTCGACGGCCTCGGTGCTCAGGCTGACCGGTTTGCCCGGCACCCAGTCCAGCTCCAGCAGCACTGCGCGGTAATCCTGCAACTGGCCGTTGCACACCAGGTACGGGCGCCCGCCCTTGACCTGCGTGTCGTCGACTTTCACCGGCACCACGCGGCTCTGGGCGATCGAGCGGATGCTCGAGGCGCGCGCGTGCAGGGTCGGGCCACCGTCGAAGATGTCGATGTAGTGCTCGGTCTCGAAACCTTCGCGCATGAGGATGTCGAAGGTGATCTGCGCCCGCGGGTGCACTTGGCCCATGGCTTCCTGGGCGGCGTCGTCCAGCAGCGGCACATAGATCGGGTAGTGCGGCATCAGCTCGGCGAGGAAGGTGCGGCTTTTCAGCCCGCACAGGCGCTCGGCGTCGGCGTAGTTGAGGTCGAAGAAGTTGCGGCCTATGGCATCCCAGAACGGCGACTCGCCCTGCTCGTCGCTGTAGCCGACGATTTCGGTCACCACCGAATCGGCGAAGCGCTCCGGGTGCGCAGCCATGAACAGCAGGCGCCCGCGCGAGTTGAGCTCGGCCCAGCCGCTGTTCACCAGCTCCGGCAGCACGTAGAAGCTGGTCAGCAGGCTGTTGCCGGTGAGGTCGTGGCACAGCGACAGCACGTGGATCTTGTTGTGGATCTTGAGCTCCCGGGAGGCGTGCACGAAGGTCTCGTTACGAAAGCTGTAGAACGGCTCGGAATAGCCCGCCGAGGCGACGATGGCCGAGCAGCCGGCCAGCTTGCCGCTGACGCTGTCCTCGAGCACGAAGAAGTAGCTTTCCTCGCCGTTGAAGCTCACTTCGGCGGCAAAGGAGGTTTCCGAGGCGGCGATCTTGTCGCCCAGGCGGCCTGCGTCGTCCGGCAGCGAGGTGACACCAACGGGGCTGTCGGCAGCCATGCGCTGCACTTCGTTCAGATCCGCCATTTGCGCGGGGCGCATCACCAGCATGGTGTCACTCCTTTCGGGATAGCGTGCCGCTCACTTCGGCACGGAAAAACTGCGGGCACGCGCCACTACCTGCAAGCAGGTGCCCGCATTGGAATTCAGGTATCGCCGGCCCTTACGGGGCCGGCGAAAGGGCCGGTCAGGCCTTGGTCAGCTGCGCCACGGCGCGCTCGAAGCGGTCCAGGCCTTCGTCGATATCAGCATCTTCGACCACAAGGCTCGGGGCGAAACGCACCACGTCCGGGCCGGCTTGCAGCACCATCACGCCTTCTTTTTCCGCGGCGTTGAGCACGTCCTTGGCCTTGCCGACCCAGGCTTGGCTCAACACGCCGCCGATCAGCAGACCGACGCCACGCACTTGGGTGAACAGGCCGTACTGCTGGCCGATCTGCTCCAGGCGGGTCTTGAAGCGCTCGTGCTTGGCCTTGATGCCGGCCAGGGTCTCTGGGGTGTTGATCACGTCCAGTACGGCGCAGGCCACGGCGCAGCCCAGCGGGTTGCCGCCGTAGGTGGTGCCGTGGGTGCCGACGGCCAGGTGCTTGGCCAGCTCGCTGGTGGTCAGCATGGCGCCGATCGGGAAGCCTCCGCCCAGGCTCTTGGCGCTGGTCAGGATGTCCGGGGTCACGCCGTAGTGCTGGTAGGCGTACAGCGAGCCGGTACGGCCAACGCCGGTCTGCACTTCGTCGAAGATCAGCAGGGCGTTGTGCTCGTCACACAGCTTGCGTGCGCCTTCCAGGTACGCCTTGTCGGCAGGTACCACACCGCTCTCGCCCTGGATCGGCTCGATCACCACGGCGCAGGTCTTGTCCGAAATCTGTGCTTTCAGCGCTTCCAGGTCGTTGTACGGCACGTGGCTGATGCCGGTGATCTTCGGGCCGAAGCCGTCGGAGTACTTCGGCTGGCCGCCAACACTGACGGTGAACAGGGTACGGCCGTGGAAGCTGTTCACGGTGGCGATGATTTCGTGCTTTTCAGGGCCGAAGCGGTCGTGGGCGACACGCCGGGCCAGCTTGAAGGCGGCCTCGTTGGATTCGGCGCCGGAGTTGCAGAAGAACGCGCGGTCGGCAAAGGTGGCGTCCACCAGCTTGTGGGCCAGGCGCAGGGCCGGCTCGTTGGTGAACACGTTAGAGACGTGCCAGAGGGTGTTGGCCTGCTCGGTCAGCGCCTTGACCAGCGCCGGGTGGCAGTGGCCCAGGGCATTCACCGCGATGCCGCCGGCGAAGTCGATCAGCTCGCGGCCCGACTGGTCCCAAACTCGGGAACCCTCGCCTCGCACAGGAATGAAGGCCGCCGGCGAATAGTTGGGGACCATCACCTGGTCGAAATCGGCACGTTGCACCGGGGCTTGCTCAACGGACATCTGAGTCTCCTGAAGAGGAACGCTGGCCTGGAAGTGGCGAGCGATGGGGGGATTGTAAGGACTGATCGGCGCCTGTCCTTGCTGCCAGGCGACAACTTGTTACAGCGCCAAACCCTGTTTTACCAAGGCTTTCGGCAATGCGACAAACACTGTCGCAATCGCGCAGTGTAAAGGTAGAGAGAGGCTGGGTGAACGGGTGTTCATTGTAGGAGCGGACTTGCGCCGCGAAAGGGCTGCGCAGCAGCCCCGGCGGCCTCAGCCCAGGCACCAAAAATTGGGGCAGCCTTGCTGCCCTTTCGCGGCACAAGGCCGCTCCTACAGAGGATCTGCGTAACCCACTCAGCCCTTTTCAGCCGGCGCCGAACTGAGCTCGAACGGGCTGCTGCTGCGCCGCTGGTTGCGGTCTTCACGCGGCGTGGCACCAAAGAAATTGCGGTAGGCGCTGGAAAAATGCGGCCCGGAGGAGAACCCGCAGGACAAGCCGATCTGGATGATCGACTTGCTGGTCTGCATCAGCATCTGCCGCGCCTTGTTCAGGCGCAGCTCCAGGTAATACTGGCTGGGCACGCGGTTCAGGTACTGCTTGAAGATGCGCTCCAGCTGCCGACGAGACACGCACACATGCTGGGCGATCTCGTCGGTGGTCAGCGGCTCTTCGATGTTGGCCTCCATCAGCAGCACCGCCTGGGTCAGCTTGGGGTGGCTGGAACCCAGGCGGTTCTGCAGCGGGATGCGCTGGCGCTCGCCACCTTCGCGGATGCGCTCGACCACCAGTTCCTCCGACACCGCCCCGGCCAGCTCCGCACCGTGGTCACGGGCCAGCACCGCCAGCAGCAGGTCGGTCACCGCCATGCCGCCACAGGCGGTCAGGCGATCACGGTCCCAGTCGAACAGGTGGCTGGTGGCGATCACCTTGGGGAAGCGCTCGGCAAAGTCATCCTGCCAGCGCCAGTGCACGGCGGCGCGGTAGCCATCGAGCAGGCCAAGGGCCGCCAGCGGGTACACCCCGGCCGACAGCCCGCCGAGCATGCAGCCACCGCGGGCCAGTTGCTTGAGCGCCGCAGACAGCGCCGAGCCCATTGCCGCAGGCGGCTCGTCGGCCACCAAAAACAGCTTGTGGCACCCTTCCAGGCGGCCGTTCCAGGCCTCGCCCGGCAGGCGCCAAGCGCCCTCCTGGCCCACCTCGGCCTGCAAAAAGGCCAACTCGTAGGCCACATCCGGGTGCACCCGCTGGGCCACCAGCAACACCTCTTCCGCCAACGCCAGGGTCAGCGGCCGGGTGCCGGGCCAGATGAGAAAGCCGATTCGCTGGGTGGTCATAGGGCGTGGTCCAAAACCTTGGAAAGGATTGTTCGCAACTGCGGCACAGGGCAGGCTGCGCGCGTTGCGCAGCATGCCCCATTCTGGTGCAAAAGTGCAGCCTTTACTTCAGGCTGCCAGAGAGGAACTGCTTGAGCCGTTCCGACTGCGGGTTGGCCAGCACTTCGCGCGGGCAACCGCGCTCTTCCACCAGGCCCTTGTGCAGGAACACCAGTTGGTTGGACACCTCGCGGGCAAAGCCCATCTCGTGGGTGACCACCACCATGGTGCGGCCTTCCTGGGCCAGCGACTGCATCACCTTGAGCACATCGCCCACCAGCTCCGGGTCCAGCGCCGAGGTGGGCTCGTCGAACAGCATCACCTCAGGCTCCATGGCCAGGGCCCGGGCAATCGCCACGCGCTGCTGTTCGCCGCCGGACATGTGGCCCGGGAACGCATCCTTGCGATGGGCCACGCCCACCTTGGCCAGGTAGTGCTCGGCCTTTTCCAGTGCATCTTTCTTGCTGACGCCCAGCACATGCACCGGCGCCTCGATGATGTTCTCAAGCGCGGTCATGTGCGACCACAGGTTGAAGTGCTGGAACACCATCGACAGCCGCGAGCGCATGCGCTGCAGCTGTTTCGGGTCGGCGGCCTTGAGCGCGCCGTCCTTGCCGGCCACAAGCTTGAGCTCTTCGTTGTTCAGCAGGATCTTGCCGGCATGGGGCTGCTCGAGCAGGTTGATGCAGCGCAGGAAGGTGGACTTGCCCGAACCACTGGAGCCGATGATGCTGATCACATCGCCCGCCTTGGCCTCGAGAGAGACGCCCTTGAGCACCTCGTGGCTGCCGTAGCGCTTGTGCAGGTCTTGGATTTGCAGTTTGTACATGCTGTCGGTTCTCACAGAGCGGTCAGTGCTTGCGCGGCGCCAGGTAGCCGAGCCAGCGGCGTTCGGCCAGCTTGAACAGGCGCACGAGGATGAAGGTCAGGCACAGGTAGAACACGCCCGCCGTGATGTAGGCCTCGAAAGGCAGGTAGTACTGGGCGTTGACCGTGCGCGCGGCACCGGTGATGTCGATCAGGGTGACGATCGAGGCCAGGCTGGTGGTCTGCAGCATCATGATCACTTCGTTGCTGTACTGCGGCAATGCGCGGCGCAGCGCCGAGGGCAGCAGGATGCGCCGGTACATCTTCATGCGCGACATGCCGATGGCCTTGGCTGCCTCGATCTCGCCATGGGGCGTGGCCTTGAGGCTGCCGGCGATGATCTCGGCGGTGTAGGCGCTGGTGTTGACGGCAAATGCCAGGCACGCACAGAAGGTCGCACTGGACAGCAACGGCCACATGAAGCTCTCGCGCACCGCCTCGAACTGGGCCAGGCCGTAGTAGATCAGGAACAACTGCACCAGCATCGGCGTGCCGCGGATCACGTAGGTGTACAGCCAGGCGGTCATGTTCACCAACGGCTGCTTGGACACCCGCATCAGGCCCAGCGGGACGGCCGCCAGCAGGCCGAAGAACAGCGACAGCGCCAGCAGCTTGAGGGTGG
Organism: Pseudomonas xanthosomatis; assembly: GCF_019139835.1. Taxonomy (NCBI): domain Bacteria; kingdom Pseudomonadati; phylum Pseudomonadota; class Gammaproteobacteria; order Pseudomonadales; family Pseudomonadaceae; genus Pseudomonas; species Pseudomonas xanthosomatis. The sequence continues at coordinate 5,006,781 of NZ_CP077075.1, forward strand.
TCAACAGGCCGCCGAGATACAGCGGCATGGCCTCCCAGATGACGTTGTAGTCGAAGATCATAGTTCAGCCACCTTGACGCCAACCGAGTAGCGCTTCTCGAGGTACTTCAGCGCCAGCAGCGAGACGCTGGTCAGCACCAGATACAGTGCCGCCACCGCCAGGAAGAAGGTGAAAGGCTCGCGCGTGGCGTCGGCCGCCTGCTTGGCCTTGAACATCATGTCCTGCAGGCCCACCACCGAAATCAGTGCGGTGGCCTTGGTCAGCACCAGCCAGTTGTTGGTAAAACCCGGGATGGCCAGGCGGATCATCTGCGGCACCATGATCCGGAAAAACACTTGCACGCCGCTCATGCCATAGGCCGCGCCGGCCTCGGCCTGGCCCTTGGGGATACCCAGGAAGGCGCCGCGGAAGGTTTCCGAAAGGTACGCACCAAAAATGAAACCCAGGGTACCGATGCCGGCAGCCAGCGGGTTCAGGTCGATGTAGTCGTCGTAGCCGAGCAGCGGTGCTACCCGGTTGATGATGTCCTGGCCGCCGTAGAAAATCAGCAGGATCAGCACCAGGTCAGGGATGCCACGGATCACCGTGGAGTAAAGATCCCCCAGCCAGGCCAGCCAGCGTACCGGCGACAAGCGCAGCGCCACGCCGATCAGGCCGAGGACAATGGCCAGGGCCATCGACGACAGGGCGAGCTGCAGCGTCAGCCACGCCCCGTCGAGGATGACTGCCCCATAGCCTTTCAACATGATTCGGATTCCTCAGGGCTTGGGAATGAAAAATGGTGCAAACCTCAGAGCTTCTGCTGTTTGCACCATTGCACAGGTGAAACTCGACGGCTTACTTCGAGTCTGGACCGTAGATGTCGAAGTTGAAGTACTTCTTCTCGATCTCTTTGTATTTGCCGTTGGCACGGATAGCGTCGATGGCCGCGTTGATGCGGTCGACGTTGGCCTTGTCACCCTTGCGCACGGCGATACCGACGCCGTCACCGAAGTATTTCACGTCGGTGAACGATGGGCCGACGAAGGCAAAGCCCTTGCCGGCGTCGGTTTTCAGGAAACCGTCTTCGAGCAGGGTGGCATCGGCCACGGTGCCGTCCAGGCGGCCGGCAGCGACATCCAGATAGATCTCGTTCTGGGTGCCGTAAGGCACCACGGTGGCGCCTTTCGGGGCCAGGACCTCCTTGGCGAAGCGGTCGTGGATCGAACCACGCTGCACGCCGATCTTCTTGCCCTTGAGCTCATCCAGGCTGTCGCTGACCGCGGTGCCTTCCTTCATGACCAGGCGGGCCGGGGTCAGGTAGTAGCGCTTGGTGAAGTCGACGGACTTCTTGCGGTCGTCGGTGATCGACATGGACGACAGGATGGCGTCGATCTTGCGCACCTTCAGTGCCGGGATCAGGCCGTCGAACTCTTGCTCGACCCAGGTGCACTTGGTCTTCATCTCTTCGCACAAGGCGTTGCCGATGTCGTAGTCAAAGCCGGCGATGCTGCCATCAGGCTGCTTGAAAGCGAACGGTGGGTAGGCGGCCTCGATACCGATCTTCAACGGTTTCTCATCGGCCTGCGATACCAGGGAAAACACGGAAAGCGCCAGGGCGCCAAGCAGTGCGAGCTTCTTCATCAGGTAACTCCATCGGTACGGGGCAATACAAGGCAGGTGCAACGGCTGCCCGATATGCGAATGGGTACAACGCGAGCCGCGCAGGTTTCGACCAAGGTCGCAGACCACGAGCGAGTGAGTGGCATTTTAGCGACAGCCCGTTAGTCGATATTTCTTCAAAGCGACAACTAGTTATAGAAGCGCCTGAAACCGCGGCGGGCGATATTGACAGCTCTTGCATATTATGCAAGCGCAAAAGAAAAATAACCTTTACCCAAAGCAATAAGCGCGCCCATTATTGGCAAAGCCTTGAATTCCGGCAAGCGCAGCGTGCCCCACTGTAGAAAACGACTACAAAGGCGCCCCGGGATGGCGCAGAAATGTTCCCGCAAGCCCCACTATTGTGCGAACTGTCCGACAGGATTGGTTACCGATGAATGTCGGAGTAACAATTCCTTCAGTAAAGCAAAAACCCCGCCGGTTGCGCGGCGGGGTTTTCGTTGGGCTTTGTGACACTGATGAGGCCGCCTGTGCCGGCCCCATCGCCGGCAAGCCGGCTCTTATAGAACTGCACATAACTCATTGATTTAGCAGGGACCTGTGGGAGCGGGCTTGCCCGCGAACACCGGCGAAGCCGGTGCCAGACACCGCGTCGCCTGCTTCGCGGTGGTTCGGCACCCCGACAAGCCCGCTCCCACAGGGGCCGCGGCGGGCTCGTGCCCAGTTCTCTGCGCGACAGCACAGCCCGAAAGGGCTGGGCCATCCCGTACAGATACAGCGCAGGCCTGAAGGTCAGGCCGAGGCCAGATTCATGGCCTTGTGGGTGTCGATCAGGTGCTGTACCACGCCTGGGTCGGCCAGGGTGGAGATGTCACCCAAGGCGTCGTACTCGGCGGTGGCAATCTTGCGCAGGATGCGGCGCATGATCTTGCCCGAGCGGGTTTTCGGCAAGCCGGGCGCCCACTGGATCACGTCCGGCGAGGCGATCGGGCCGATTTCCTTGCGCACCCAGTTCTTCAGCTCCAGGCGCAGTTGCTCGCTCGGCTCCTCGCCGGCGTTGAGGGTGACATAGACATAGATGCCCTGCCCCTTGATGTCGTGGGGCACCCCCACCACTGCAGCTTCGGCCACCTTCGAGTGGGCCACCATGGCGCTTTCGATCTCGGCAGTGCCCATGCGGTGGCCGGACACGTTGAGCACGTCATCCACCCGGCCGGTGATCCAGTAGTAGCCGTCCTCGTCGCGGCGGGCACCGTCACCGGTGAAGTACATGCCACGGAAGGTCTTGAAGTAGGTGTCGACGAAGCGGTCGTGGTCGCCGTACAGCGAACGCGACTGGCCTGGCCACGAATCGAGGATCACCAGGTTGCCCTCGGCGGCGCCCTCGATCAGGTTGCCCAGGTTGTCCACCAGCGCCGGCACCACCCCGAAGAACGGGCGGGTGGCCGAGCCAGGTTTCAGGCCGGTAGCGCCCGGCAGCGGGCTGATCAGGATGCCGCCGGTTTCGGTCTGCCACCAGGTGTCGACGATCGGGCAACGCTCCTTGCCGACAGTCTTGTAGTACCAGTTCCAGGCTTCCGGGTTGATCGGCTCGCCCACCGAACCCAGCAGGCGCAAGCTGGAGCCATCGGCGCCGGCCACCGCCGCCTGCCCTTCGGCCATCATGGCGCGGATGGCAGTCGGGGCGGTATAGAGGATGTTGACCTTGTGCTTGTCGACGATCTTCGACACGCGGGTGATGTCCGGGTAGTTCGGCACACCTTCGAACAGCAAGGTGGTGGCGCCGTTGGCCAGCGGGCCGTAGACGATGTAGCTGTGGCCGGTGACCCAACCCACGTCGGCGGTGCACCAGTAGACTTCGCCCGGGCGGTAGTCGAACACCCGCTCGTGGGTCAGCGCGGCGTACACCAGGTAGCCGCCGGTGGTGTGCAGCACCCCCTTCGGCTTGCCGGTGGAGCCCGAGGTATAAAGGATGAACAGCGGCTCTTCGGCGCCCATTTCTTTCGGCGCGCAGTGGCTGGAGGCAACCTTCATCAGGTCTTCGTACCAGATGTCACGGTGCTGGTGCCAGGCAATCTCGCCACCGGTGCGCTTGCACACGATGATCTTCTGCACACTGTTGGTTTCAGGGTTGGTCAGCGCCAGGTCGACGTTGCCCTTGAGCGGGGTACGCCGCCCGCCGCGCACGCCTTCGTCGGCGGTGATCACCACCTTGGACTTGCAGTCGATGATGCGCCCGGCCAGCGCTTCAGGGGAGAAGCCGCCAAACACCACCGAGTGGATTGCGCCGATGCGGGCACAGGCCAGCATGGCCACCACGGCCTCGGGGATCATCGGCATGTAGATGGTCACCACGTCACCACGGTGCACGTCCTGGCCACGCAGGGCGTTGGCGAACTTGCAGACCTGCTCGTGCAGCTCGCGGTAGGTGATGTTGCGGTGTTCGGAAGGGTCGTCGCCCTCCCAGATGATTGCCAGTTGGTCGCCGCGCTCTTCGAGGTGGCGGTCCAGGCAGTTGGAGGAGACGTTCAGAGTGCCGTCGGCGAACCACTTGATATCGACATGGTGGTCGTCGAACGAGGTCTGCTTGACCTTGGTGAAGGGCTTGATCCAGTCCAGACGCTGGGCCTGCTCGCGCCAGAAGCCGTCCGGGTTGATCACCGATTGCTGGTACATGGCCTTGTAGGTGGCCTCGTCGGTCAGGGTACTGGCCGCAACCTCGGGACGAACGGGATACAGTGGAGCCGCACTCATCTGTGTTACCTCGGTGTAATAGTTGTTTTTGTATGGAACCGTTTGTAACTGTACCAGAGCGCCAAACACCATTCGACGTTGGTAGTAACGCGACGAACCGCACCCGCCGAAAAATGACACGACCGCTCTAGATCGTGGCATACAGCCATGAGCGAAGGTAACGCCAGAGGGATTGTTACGATTTCTGTCAAAAGTCTTTATCAAAAGACCCTCTGTTTCAGCCGCCACCAGCGCCATAAAATTCACCTCGCCAGCAACGGCAACGCGATTAACTAACTGGTCACAGCCCCCACGAAGGCAACGTGTTAATCGGCAACTAATCAAACTCTTTAAAACTTGCAGTACTCGCGGCGCCACAAGTGCCGCGTGCCCCCTCACGACCTTAGACAGGTAAATAGAAAATGAAAGCTTTACTGGCATTGGTACTTGGCAGTCTTTGCGGCGCGGCAATGGCCGGCGAGGCAAAAGATGCCGAGCAGATTCCGGTTGAACAGTACAGTTACTCGCAGCATCTGGACATCGCCCGCGTCATTTCCATGAGCGAAGTCCCGAACGTCTGCGAAGTCGTGCCCGCCCGCATGACCTACGAGGACTCCAAGGGCCAGAAGCACATTCTCGAATACCGCGTGATGGGGAACGGTTGTTCCAACGGTTGATTGATTCAGCACCCTTCGCGGGCAAGCCCGCTCCCACAGGTACAGCGCAAAGCCTGAGTGCAGCGTCGTACCTGCAGGAGCGGGCTTGCCCGCGATGAAGTTAAAGCCTCATTAACAGGCTATTGAATAACCGCCCTCATTCCGCCGACTTTCCCAGGGAATAATCCCGCAACTTGTTGGCAATGGTCGTGTGCGACACGCCCAATCTTTTCCCCAGTGCCCGGCTACTGGGAAACTCCCCCAGCAAACTTTCCAGCACCGCCTTTTCAAAGCGCCCGACAATATCCGAAAGTTCCCCTTCCAGTGAAAACTCGCCCAACGGCTGGCGCACGCCATAATCCGGCAGGCGAATATGTTCGCCTTTCACCACCCCGCCCTCACATAACGAAACCGCCTGGAACAACACGTTCTCCAGTTGCCGCACATTACCCGGCCAGTGGTACTGCGCCAGTTTGTCCATGGCCGACGACGCCAAGCGCGGCATCGGGCAGCCGATCTGCCGGCTGGCCTGGTCGAGAAAGTGCTGCACCAAACCGTCCAGGCCATCCATGCACTCGCGCAGCGGCGGGATGTGCAGCGACAGCACGTTCAGCCGGTGATAGAGGTCCTGGCGGAACTCGCCGCGGGCGCACAGCTCGGACAAATCCACCTGGGTCGCGCAGATCACCCGCACATCCAGGTACACCTCCTCGTCACTGCCCACCCGGCGAAAGCAGCCATCCTGCAGAAAGCGCAGCAGCTTCACCTGCAGCCGCGGGCTCATCTCCCCTACCCCGTCGAGGAACAACGTACCGCCGGCCGTCAGTTCCAGCAGCCCGAGCTTGCCCTCGGCCCGCGCGCCCTCGAACGCCCCGGGCCCATAGCCGAACAGCTCGGTCTCGGCCATCGACTCCGGCAAGCCGGCACAGTTGAGCGCCATCAGCGGCGCCTGGCCACGAGGGCTGGCCAGGTGGCAGGCGCGGGCCAGCAGCTCCTTGCCGGTGCCGGTCTCGCCCTCGATCAGCAGCGGCGCATCCAGCGGCGCCATGCGCCGCGCCTCGCGCACCACGGCGGCCATCACCTTCGAGCTCTGGAAGATACTGTCAAAGCCCCGCAACTCCTGCTTGCGCACGTTGTAGATGCGCTCGCCGATACGGTCGGCGCGGTGCAGGGTCAGCACCGCGCCAGCCAGGGCTTCGCTGTCATCGTGCTCGGACTGCAACGGCGCGATATCAGCCAGGAACACATCGCCCTTGACCTTGACCCGCAGGCCATTGATACGCGACTTGTTGGCCCGCACCAGTTCGGGCAGGTCGAAGTCCTCGACATAGCGCGACAGCGGCAGCCCCGGCACCTCGTCCACGCGCACTCCCAGCAGCTGCGCCGCGCCCCGGTTGCCTGCGACGATGCTGCCACCCATGTCGATCGAAAGCACCGGGAAGTCCAGCGCGCCCAGCAGCGCGTTGAGTTCCATGTGCCTGCGCTCGCTGGGCATCAAGCCGACGCGCTTGACCCCGAACACGCCGGTGATGGCCTCGAACTTGGGCCGCAGCGCCTGGAACTGCAAGTTGATCAGGTTCGGGCAGTGCAGGTAGATGGCGTTGCCATGGTCGCCCCCCACCTCGCCGCGCAGCACGTTGATGCCGTACTCCACCAGCAGGTTGAGGATGTCGCGCAGGATGCCGATGCGGTTCTGGCAGTGCACTTTGATACGCATGAATAGCCTCGAAGCGCGGTAACTATCTGTTGGCCGCGCATAAAATTCGTAAAAAAAACCTGACAAAAGCAGCCGATTACTGCTCGACATAGCGCTGATTTTCCGGCGGCAGACCTATTTTGTAAACTTATCGTTACGAAATGGCGGCAAACTCAGCCCTGGCATGGCGCCAGCACCCCGTGCAAAGCATCGGCTGCGGGGTTATTCCTGTTGCATGTCTTGCCCATAACAAGAAAGCCCTCACCAGGAGAGCCACATGAAACAGACGCACTACGTGGCACGCGAGCCCGATGCGCATGGTTTTATCGACTACCCCGAGCAAGAGCACGAGGTATGGAACACCCTGATCACCCGGCAGATGAAGGTCGTCGAAGGCCGCGCCTGCCAGGAATACCTCGACGGCATCGAGCAGCTCAAGCTGCCCCGCGAGCGCATTGCGCAACTGGGTGAAGTGAACAAGGTGCTGGGCGCCACCACCGGCTGGCAGGTCGCCCGGGTACCGGCGCTGATCCCCTTCCAGACCTTCTTCGAACTGCTGGCCAGCAAGCGTTTCCCGGTGGCCACCTTCATCCGCACCCCGGAAGAACTCGACTACCTGCAAGAGCCCGACATCTTCCACGAGATCTTCGGCCACTGCCCGCTCCTGACCAACCCCTGGTTCGCCGAATTCACCCACACCTACGGCAAGCTCGGCCTGGCAGCCACCAAGGAGCAGCGCGTATACCTGGCGCGCCTGTACTGGATGACCATCGAGTTCGGCCTGATGGAAACCGCTCAAGGCCGCAAAATTTACGGCGGCGGCATCCTCTCCTCACCCAAGGAGACCGTCTACAGTCTATCCGGCGAGCCCGAGTACCAGGCCTTCGACCCGGTCGAGGCCATGCGCACCCCGTACCGCATCGACATCCTGCAACCGGTGTACTTCGTGCTGCCCAATCTCAAGCGCCTGTTCGACCTGGCCCACGAGGACATCCCGGGCATGGTCCAGCAGGCCATGCAACTGGGCCTGCACGCACCGAAGTTTCCACCCAAGGCGGCGGCCTGAGCCGCCCCTTGCCGATAACAACTCAAACCGGACAACAGCCATGAATGCCTTGAACCAAGCCCACTGCGAAGCCTGCCGCGCCGACGCGCCGAAAGTCACCGACGAAGAGCTGGCGGTACTGATTCGCGAAATCCCGGACTGGAACATCGAAGTGCGCGACGGCCACATGGAGCTCGAGCGCGTGTTCCTGTTCAAGAACTTCAAACACGCCCTGGCCTTCACCAATGCCGTCGGCGAAATCGCCGAAGCCGAAGGCCACCACCCGGGCCTTCTGACCGAGTGGGGCAAGGTCACCGTGACCTGGTGGAGCCACTCGATCAAAGGCCTGCACCGCAACGACTTCATCATGTGCGCACGCACCGACAAAGTTGCCGAAGGCGCTGAAGGCCGCAAGTAACATCCCCCCTCTGTAGGAGCCGGCTTGTCGGGGTGCCGAACCACCGCGAAGCAGACGACGCGGTGTCTGGCACCGGCTTCGCCGGTGTTCGCGGGCAAGCCCGCTCCCACAGGGGCCGCGGCGGGTTCGTGCCCAGTTCTCTGCGCGACAGCGCAGCCCGCAGGGCTGGGTAATCTCCTACAGAAAAGCACCCGCCCGCACCCTGCCCTGTCCGATATCCGCCCGCAAAAACCGACAAGCGAATCGGAAAATTCTCAAACTGTCATCCAGACTGCTGTATCCTGCCCCAGCTTTTCGAAGCTCCATACATGCGCCAAGCGCTGCCTTTTCACTCACACTTGCGAGGAACGACGAGATGCATGAAATCCCGAATCTTCCCTTCCCAAGCCTGAACCCTGAAGAGCAATCCGTTGCTGCCCACGCCGAACCGACGCCTGCCGTCGAACCGGGTAGCGACGATCAATCCAGCGCCGACCAGGAATAACCGCGCCCCCATCGACAGTGTGAAAACGGCTGGCCTGCGGGAACCTCCTCGCCATCGCGTTTTCACACCGTCCAGAACCACTACCCGCCGAAGGCCCCCATGCCCGATTCACCGCGCCCCCTTGCGGTCACCCTGCAAGTCGTCTCCATCGTCCTCTTCACCTTCATCGGCTACCTGAACATCGGCATCCCCCTCGCCGTACTGCCGGGCTATGTGCACAACCAGCTGGGTTTCAGCGCGGTGATCGCGGGCCTGGTGATCAGCGTGCAGTACCTCGCCACCCTGCTCAGCCGCCCCACCGCCAGCCGCATCATCGACAACCTCGGCAGCAAGAAGGCCGTCATGTGGGGCCTGGCCGGCTGCGGCCTGAGCGGCGTGTTCATGCTCGCCTGCCACTTCCTGACCCCCTGGCCCTGGCTGAGCCTGGCCTGCCTGCTGGTCGGTCGGCTGGTGCTGGGCAGCGCCGAAAGCCTGGTGGGCTCGGGCTCCATCAGCTGGGGCATCGGCCGGGTGGGTGCCGACAACACCGCCAAGGTGATCTCGTGGAACGGCATCGCCAGCTACGGCGCGCTGGCCATCGGCGCCCCGCTGGGGGTCATGATGGTGAAAAACCTCGGGCTGTGGAGCATGGGCGTGAGCATCATCCTGCTGGGTGTGCTCGGCCTGCTGCTGGCATGGCCCAAGCAGGCGGCGCCGGTGGTCAGCGGCAAGCGCCTGCCGTTCATGCAGGTGCTGGGCAAGGTATTCCCGCACGGCTCGGGGCTGGCCCTGGGCTCGATCGGCTTTGGCACCATCGCCACCTTCATCACCCTGTATTACGCCAGCCGTGACTGGCCCAACGCGGCGCTGACCTTAAGCCTGTTCGGCGCCAGCTTCATCTGCGCGCGGCTGCTGTTCGGCAACATGATCAACCGCCTGGGCGGCTTTCGCGTGGCCATCGTCTGCCTGTCGGTGGAGACCCTGGGGCTTTTGATGCTGTGGCTGGCGCCCGATGCCGGGACGGCCCTGGCGGGCGCGGCGCTGAGCGGGTTCGGTTTTTCGCTGGTGTTCCCGGCGCTGGGGGTGGAGGCGGTCAACCAGGTGTCGGCGGCCAACCGCGGCGCAGCGGTGGGGGCCTATTCGCTGTTCATCGACCTGTCGCTGGGGATCACCGGGCCGCTGGTGGGCGCGGTGGCGGCGGGGTTCGGTTTTGCTTCGATGTTCCTGTTCGCCGCCTCGGCGGCAGCTTGCGGGTTGGTGCTGAGCCTGTACCTGTACCGGCAGGCACGGCGATTGCGCGAAAGCAGCTGAACCAGTCACGATCAGTGCCGGCTTTTTCGCGGGTAAACCCGCTCCCACAGGGATAACTCAGAGCCTGTGGGAGCGGGTTTACCCGCGAAGAGGCCGGTACAGGACTACAACCGGTCAGCGCGAAGCGAACTGCAACACCACTTCCAGCGGGTGGCGCAGCTGCTTCTCGGTCATGCGCTTGACCTGGCTGCGGCACGAATAACCGGTGGCCAGCGCCTCGCCTTCCTTGTCCAGCTTGGTCGCCCAGGACTGCTCGAAAATGGTCTTCGAACTTTCCTGGTTACGCGCCTCATGCCCGTAGGTGCCGGACATCCCGCAGCAACCGGTGGCCTCGGTCACCAGCTTGAGCCCCAGGCGCGCGAACACCTGCTCCCACTGCTTGGTGCTGGCCGGCACGTTGGTCTTCTCGGTGCAGTGCGCCATCAGCCTGAAGCTGCCAGCATTGGCCGCCGCCTGCTCGGGCAACGCACTCATCAGCCACTCCTGTGGCAGCAGCACCTGCGGGCACTCCACGCCATCGACCTTCTGGTATTCCTGGCGATACACCAGGGTCATGGCCGGGTCCAGGCCCACCAGCGGCACGCCGCAGTCGGCCAGGGCCTTGAGCTGGTTGGCGTTGCGAATCGCCGCCTTGGCGAAGGCGCCGAGGAAGCCCTGCACATGCAGCGGCTTGCCGTTGGCACTGTAGGGCGCCAGGAATACCTTGTGCCCCAGGCGGTGGGCCAGTTCGATGAAGGCCGCCAGCAGCGGCGTCTCGAAGTAGCGGGTGAAGGCATCCTGCACCAGCACGATGCTGCGCTCGCGCTGGGCCGGGGTCAGCTCGCGCAGCGCCGGCACGCTGGCCACCTGCACCCGGCAACGGGTCAGGGTGGCCTGGAAGTTGAAGCGGCTGATCAGGGGGCTATCGACCATGCCGACCTTGTCGGCCAGCAGGCCGCTGACCCACTTCGAGCCCATCACCGCGTTGTACAGGCCCGGCGCATGGGCCAGGTACGGGATGGTGAACTCCAGCGAGCCGATCAGATAGTCACGCAGCGGGCGCTGGTAGCGGCCGTGGTACAGCTCGAGGAAGCGCGAGCGGAAGTCCGGCACATTGACCTTGATCGGGCACTGCCCGGCGCACGACTTGCACGCCAGGCACCCGGCCATGGCGTCGTAGACTTCGTGGGAGAAGTCCTCCTGGCCCTGGCTGCGCGCCCGGTTGTTGCGCAGCCGCGCCGGCAGGCCCTTGAGCCACGACACCTTGTTGCGCGCCGCCGCCAGCACGTCGATGTTGGCCTCGCCCTGCAGGCGCAGCCATTCACGCATCAGCGAAGCACGGCCTTTGGGCGAGTGCTGGCGCTCGCGGGTGGCCTTCCACGACGGGCACATGGCGTCGTTGGGGTCGTAGTTGTAGCAGGCGCCGTTGCCGTTGCAGTGCACGGCGCTGGGGAAGTCCTGCCAGACCCGCTCATCGATGGTGCGGTCAAGGTCGCCGCGCAGGGTCACGCCATCCACCGGGGTGAGGCCTTCGGCGCTGTCTGGCGGGGTGCAGATCTTGCCCGGGTTGAGCTGGTTGTGCGGGTCGAACGCGCCCTTCAGGCGCTGCAGCGCCGGGTACAGCGCGCCGAAGTACTCCGGCACGTATTCCGAGCGCAAGCCCTTGCCATGCTCGCCCCACAGCAGGCCGCCGTAGCTCTTGGTCAGCGCCGCCACGGCATCGGAGATCGGCTTGACCAGCGCGGCCTGGGCCGGGTCCTTCATGTCCAGCGCCGGGCGCACGTGCAACACGCCGGCATCGACATGGCCGAACATGCCATAGGCCAGGCCGTAGCCGTCCAGCAGCGCGCGGAAGTCGGCAATGTAATCGGCGAGTTTTTCCGGCGGTACCGCGGTGTCTTCGACGAACGGCTGCGGGCGTACTTCGCCTTCGACGTTGCCCAACAAGCCCACCGAACGCTTGCGCATCACGTAAACGCGGGTCACCGCCTCGGCGCCCTCGGCCAGGGTATGGCCCAGGCGCTCGACGCTGGTATCACGCTGCAGGTGCTCGACGAACGCCTGCACCCGCGCATTGACCTCGGCCGGCTCGTCACCGCAGAACTCCACCAGGTTGATACCCAGGGTCGGGCGCTCGGCATCGGCGGGGAAGTATTCGGCAACGCTGTGCCAGACGATGTCCTTCATCGCCAGCATCAGCACCTTGGAGTCGACGGTCTCGATCGACAGCGGCTTGTGCGCCATCAGCGCGTTGGCATCGCGCAACGCGTCCATGAAGCTTGAGTAGCGCACGTTGACCAGCACGGCGTACTTGGGGATCGGCAGCACATTGAGCTTGGCCTCGACCACATAGCCCAGCGAGCCTTCGGCGCCGCACAGCACGCTGTTGAGGTTGAAGCGGCCCTGCTCGTCGCGCAGGTGCGCCAGATCGTAGCCGGTCAGGCAGCGGTTGAGCTTGGGGAAGGTGCTTTCGATCAGCTCGGCCTGGGTCTCTTGAATCTCCCGGGCCATGCGGTACACCTCGCCCACCCGGCCGGGCGCGGCGCAGGCCTGCTCCAGGGCTGCGTCGTCGATCGGCAGGCTGTGCAGGCGCTCGCCGCCCAGCAGCACGCTGTGCAGTTCCAGTACGTGGTCGCGGGTCTTGCCGTAGGTGCAACTGCCCTGGCCGCTGGCGTCGGTGTTGATCATGCCGCCGACGGTGGCGCGGTTGGAGGTGGACAGCTCAGGCGCGAAGAACAGCCCGTGGGGCTTGAGCGCGGCGTTGAGCTGGTCCTTGACGGTGCCGGCCTGCACCCGCACCCAGCGCTCCTCGACGTTGATCTCGAGGATCTTGTTCATGTGCCGCGACAGGTCGACGACGATGCCGTCGGTCAGCGACTGGCCGTTGGTGCCGGTGCCGCCGCCGCGCGGGGTCAGCTTGATGTCGCGAAACCGCGGCTCGGCCATCAGCGTGGCGATGCGCGCCACGTCGCCTGTGTCCAGCGGGAACACCGCCGCCTGGGGCAGGCGCTGGTAGATCGAGTTGTCGGTGGCCAGTACCGTGCGGGTGCCGTAGTCGGCGCTGATCTGGCCAGCAAAGCCGCTGTGCTTCAGGGCTTCGAGGAAATCGGGGTAGTTGGCGTCAGGCGCACGGGTCGGCAGCTGGGCGATCATCTGGGGATGGCCTCTTGTATTGGGCAAGTTCACGGTTTCAGGCAGTTAGCCTTCCCTGTGGGAGCGGGCTCGCCCGCGAAGCAGGCAACTCGATAGACGGCACCGGCTCCGCCGGTGTTCGCGGGCAAGCCCGCTCCCACAGATGCAGTTAGTTGTCATTTGCGCATGGATGAATTCACGGCGAATGACGAATGCGCCAATGTTCCTGTAGTTTCATGCCAGGGGCAAACGGATATTCCTGCCGCTATCAATGAGTTTTATGAATGAATTACCGCCACCTCACGCCCTCGATGTCGCTGCTGCTGGCGTTCGAGGCCGCCGCCCGGCATGAAAGCTACACCCGCGCCGCCGTCGAGCTGTCGCTGACGCAAAGCGCGGTGAGCCGCCAGGTACAGGCACTGGAGCAGCAACTGGGGCTGACGTTGTTCCGCCGCGAGGGCCGCCAGGTGCAATTGACCGACGTCGGCCGTCTGTACCAGCGCGAACTCAGCGAAGCCCTGGGGCGCATCCGCAGCGCCACCCTGCAGGCGCTGGCGTACCAGTCCGGGGTGGGCAACCTGCGCCTGGCCACCCTGCCGACCTTCGGCTCGAAGTGGCTGCTGCCGCGCCTGCATGCCTTCTACAGCGCCCACCCCGGCATGCTGGTGCATATTCATTCGCGCATCGAGGCAATCAACTTCGACACCAGCGAGATCGACGCTGCCATCGGTGTGGCCAGCCACGACCTGCCGGGGCTGGTCTGCCACCGCCTGCACGCCGAGGAGCTGGTGGTGATCCTGCCGCCCCAGGCTGCAGCCGAAGGCCCCTGGGACCCGGCGCGCATCAGCGGGCAGTTGCTGCTGAACGTGGCCAACAACCCCCACGCCTGGGGCGAGTGGTTCTCCCACCATGCCCTGCCACACCGCGCCATGCGCCTGGGGCCCAGTTTCGAGCTGACCTCGCACCTGATTCAGGCAGTGCGCGCCGGTATCGGCATCGGCCTGGTGCCACGCATTCTGGTCGAGGAAGAGCTGGCCAGCGGCGAGCTGATCAGTGCCGGCGCGCCGTTTGCCAGCCAGCGCAGCTACTACCTGATCTACCCGCCACGCAACGAGGCGCTGCCGTCGTTGCGGGCGTTTCGCAGCTGGTTGCTGGAACAGATCTGAAGGACACCGTGGGAGCGGGCTTGCCCCGCGATTGCCTCATTGACCCCATCGCGGGGCAAGCCCGCTCCCACGCACCGGATCACCGGCAACAAAAAACCCGATGCCAGTCACCCGGCATCGGGTTTTTCGCGGGCGGCAAACGCGCCTTACTTGGCCACGCTACCCGCCGCCTGCGCCCCACGCTTGCTCTTGAGCAAGTGGGCCACATACATCACCACCAGCCACACCGGGATCGCGTACACCGATACCTGGATGCCCGGAATCATCAGCATGATGCCCAGGATCAGCACCACGAAGGCCAGCACGATGTAGTTGCCGTAGGGGTACCACAGCGCCTTGAACAGCGGCTTCTGGCCGGTACGGTCCAGGTGCTGGCGGAATTTGAGGTGCGAGTAGCTGATCATCGCCCAGTTGATCACCAGGGTGGCGACCACCAGCGACATCAGCAGCTCCAGCGCATTCTGCGGCATCAGGTAGTTGAGCAGCACGGCAATCAGGGTCACGGCCGCCGATACCAAAATCGAGCGCACCGGTACGCCGCGCTTGTCGACCTTGGCCAGGGCCGCCGGGGCATCACCCTGCTCGGCCATGCCCAGCAGCATGCGGGCGTTGCAGTAGGTGCCGCTGTTGTACACCGACAGCGCAGCAGTCAGCACCACGAAGTTCAGCAGGTTGGCCGCGGTGTCGCTGCCCAGCATCGAGAACACCTGCACGAACGGGCTGGAGCCGTAGCTGCCGCCGGAGGCGTCGATGCTGGCCACCAGGCTGTCCCACGGGGTCAGCGACAGCAGCACCACCAGGGCGCCGACATAGAAGATCAGGATACGGTAGATGACCTGGTTGATCGCCTTGGGGATCACGCTCTTCGGCTTGTCGGCCTCGGCTGCGGTGAAGCCGAGCATTTCAAGGCCGCCGAAGGAGAACATGATGAACGCCAGGGCCATCACCAACCCGCTGACACCATGGGGGAAGAAGCCGCCATGGGCCCACAGGTTGGTCACCGAGGCTTCCGGGCCGCCGCTGCCGCTGGTCAGCAGCCAGGCACCCAGAGCGATCATGCCGACGATGGCCGCCACCTTGATGATGGCGAACCAGAATTCGGCCTCACCGAAGAACTTCACGTTCATCAGGTTGATGGCGTTGATCAGCACGAAGAAGCCCGCCGCCGTGACCCAGGTCGGGATTTCCGGCCACCAGTAGTGCACGTACTTGCCCACCGCCGACAGCTCCGACATGCCCACCAGGATGTACAGCACCCAGCAGTTCCAGCCCGACAAAAAGCCCGCAAAGCTGCCCCAGTATGTGTGGGCGAAGTGGCTGAATGAGCCGGCCACCGGCTCCTCGACAATCATTTCGCCAAGCTGGCGCATGATCATGAAGGCGATGAAGCCGCAGATGGCGTAGCCGAGGATCATCGACGGGCCTGCGGACTTCATCACGCCGGCCGAGCCAAGGAACAATCCGGTGCCGATGGCGCCGCCCAGGGCGATCAGCTGGATATGGCGGTTCTTCAAGCCACGCTTGAGTTCGCCGGACTGAGGGTTGTGTCCACTCATGAACGAAGTCACCTGCTTGTTTTTATCTGTGACGGAATCGGACCCACCGCGCTCGTGGCGCAGCGGAATGGGCAAGGTGGTTACCTTGGTTTCTTGGACGGGTAGTCAAGCGACGGGCGCAAAGCCCAGGGCAGATCAACCGGGTGTCAGCAAGAGTGCGCGGTACGCAAGGGGGTCACAGGTAAAACGCGGCGCATTGTATACCCCTGCAAACGCGCAGGCGTCAACGCGTTGCGTCGCTTCCTGTGGAAAAAACGCAGCGGTCCTGGGGGTGTGGCCTGAAAAGGCGGAGTGATCGGCGTACATGGCGCCTCCATTTGTTGTTCTGTTCGCCGGGCTCTGTGGCCAGGCGTTGCACACGGCAATGCGGCTATATCAGCGGTTTGCCGGAGGTTGGGCAAGGGGGCAGGACGGGGCGCGGGAGGCTTGGCCAGGGAACGCTTGGCACGTTTTTTTTACAGGCGTAGGAAAAATCGGGTTTTGGAAGGAAAACGCACCTCAGGCGTATAGATTTCTTTACGAGGCGGTTTGAAAACTTTCCAGCCTTGCCGGAAATGTTTTTGAGATCAGTAGGTTGGGGGCGCTTTGCGATCCAATCACCGGCAAGCCGGCCCCTACAGGGGGATCGCATAACTTTGCGGGCGACTGGCGACAATACAAAAACTCCAGGCACAAAAAAGCCAGCCCGAAGGCTGGCTCTTGCACTCAGGCGGGATCAGCCACGCGGCTTGCTGCGGCCACGGCCGGCGGGCTTGTCGCCGTCCGGGCGCGCAGGGCGCTTGCGCATCTCGCTCGGGCGTTCGGCCACGGCGCTGCCACGGTTCGGCTTGCCGCGCGGGGCTTCCTCACGCGGGGCACGGGCCGGGCGCTCTGCCGGGGCTGCATCGCCCTGGGCCGGGCGCAGGGTGCGCACGCGCTCGCCACGGCCCAGCGGGCGGGTCGACTTGCGCTGCAGGCGCTCGAGCTTGTCCTTGGCCTTGAGGTTCAGGGCTGGCAGCGCCACTGGCTGCAGGCCCACTTCAGCGGCCAGGATGTCGATCTCGCCCTGGCTCATTTCGCGCCAGCGGCCCATCGGCAGGTCGGAGTTGAGGAACACCGGGCCAAAGCGCACGCGCTTCAGGCGGCTGACCACCACGCCCTGGGACTCCCACAAGCGACGCACCTCACGGTTGCGGCCTTCCATCACCACGCAGTGGTACCAGTGGTTGAAGCCTTCACCACCCGGGGCCTTCTGGATGTCGGTGAACTTGGCCGGGCCGTCTTCGAGCATCACGCCGGCCTTGAGGCGGTCAATCATGTCGTCGTCGACCTCACCACGTACACGCACCGCGTATTCGCGGTCCATCTCGTAGGACGGGTGCATCAGGCGGTTGGCAAGCTCACCGTCGGTGGTGAACAGCAGCAGCCCGGTGGTGTTGATGTCGAGGCGGCCGATGTTGATCCAGCGGCCTTCTTTGGGCCGTGGCAGGCGGTCGAACACGGTCGGGCGGCCTTCCGGGTCGTCGCGGGTGCAGATTTCGCCGTCGGGCTTGTTGTACATGACCACACGGCGGGTCGCCTCGGCAGCCTCGACGCGCTTGATCAGCTTGCCATCGACGGTGATGGCGTCGTGCAGGTCGACGCGCAGGCCCAGGGTAGCGGCCACGCCATTGACCTTGATACGGCCCTGGCTGATCCAGGCCTCGACGTCACGGCGCGAGCCGACGCCGATGCGCGCCAGCACTTTCTGCAGTTTTTCGCCGGATGGCGGGGTGGGTTGTTGGTCTTGCAGGTCTTTGTCACTCATCTGGGCACCTCCCGGTGTAGTAGTGAAAGCGGGCGCGCATCATACGCGGTTCGGGGAATTAACGCATCTGGAGGGTAGAGGGTTTTTCGGGGTACGGGATTGTTTTCTGCCCAATGACCTGGGTGCGCCTGAACCGGCCTCTTCGCGGGCAAGCCCGCTCCCACAGTGAACGCACCGCATGTGGGAGCGGGCTTGCCCGCGAAGAGGCCGGTTCAGGCAACACTGAAGTCAGGATTGCAACTTGCCCTCTTCTTCCACCGAAACCTCGGGCTGTTCCTCGCGCAAATCATCAAAATCGGTCTTCAGCCCTTCTTCCATTGCATCCAGTTCCACCAGCAGCGAGCGGAAGCTGGTTTCCTCTTTCGGCTCGCCCGCCTCTTCCTCATCACCCAGGCTGGCATCAGCCAGCGCCTGCAAGTGCGCCGGCACCGGTGCGTCATCCGGGTCGAGCTCAGGCTCAGGCTCGGCAACCGGCTCCAGCTCGCGCAGCTCGGCCAACGCCGGCAATTCGTCGAGGCTCTTGAGGTTGAAATGGTCGAGAAACGCCCGGGTGGTGGCGAACATGGCCGGGCGGCCGGGCACCTCGCGGTAGCCGACGATGCGGATCCACTCCCGCTCCATCAGGGTCTTGATGATGTTGCTGTTCACCGCCACGCCGCGCACGTCTTCGATTTCACCGCGGGTGATGGGCTGGCGGTAGGCGATCAGCGCCATGGTTTCCAGCAACGCGCGGGAATAGCGCTGCGGGCGCTCCTCCCACAGGCGGCCAACCCAGGGGGCATAGGCTTCGCGAATCTGCAGGCGGTAGCCGCTGGCCACCTCCTTGAGTTCGAAGGCGCGGCCATTGCACGACTTGGCCAGCACCTCGAGGGCTTTTTTGAACACCGCCGGCGCCGGGCGCTCGGCCTCGTCGAACAGCTCGTACAGGCGGTCAAGGGATTGCGGCTTGCCCGAGGCAAGCAAAAAAGCCTCGATCAAGGAGGCAAGTTCGCGGGGTTCGTTCAGGTTCATCGGTCGTCAGGTCACTCTGCCCGGGCACGGACGTGGATCGGGGCGAAGGGTTCATTCTGCACCAGTTCGATCAGCGATTCCTTTACAAGCTCCAGAATCGCCATGAAGGTGACCACCACGCCGAGCTTGCCTTCCTCGACGCTGAACAACTCGACGAACGGCACAAAGGCGCCGCCCTTGAGGCGCTCGAGCACTTCGCTCATGCGCTCGCGGGTCGACAGTACCTCGCGGGTGATCTGGTGGCTTTCGAACAGGTCGTTGCGCCGCATCACCTCGGCCATGGACAGCAGGATCTCTTCCAGGGCCACGTCGGGCAACAGCTTGCGCGCCTTGGCCTGGGGGGCGTCCAGGCGTGGCACCAGCACGTCGCGGCCGACCCGCGGCAACTCGTCGATGCCCTCGGCGGCAGCCTTGAAGCGCTCGTACTCCTGCAGGCGGCGGATCAGCTCGGCGCGCGGATCGCCCTCCTCTTCCTCCACCTCGGCCGAACGCGGCAGCAACATGCGCGACTTGATCTCGGCGAGCATGGCGGCCATCACCAGGTATTCGGCGGCCAGTTCCAGGCGCACGTTCTTCATGAGCTCGACGTAGCTCATGTACTGGCGGGTGATCTCGGCCACCGGGATGTCGAGAATGTCGACGTTCTGCTTGCGGATCAGGTACAGCAACAGGTCCAGCGGGCCTTCGAAGGCTTCGAGGAAGACTTCCAGGGCGTCTGGCGGGATATACAGGTCTACCGGCATTTCGGTGAGGGCTTCACCGTAAACCAGCGCCAGCTGCAGCTGGAACGGCGCTTGGGCGTCAACCGCCGGCGCCTCGGGCGCTTGCACCTGGCTCACGCGTTGACCAGAAACGGCGTGGGGTCGCCGCAGCCTTCGCGGATCAGCTCGGGTTCGTCGCCGGACAGGTCGATGATGGTGGACGCCTTGAGGTCGCCAAAGCCGCCATCGATCACCAGGTCGACATGGTGCTCCAGCCGCTCGCGAATCTCGTAGGGGTCGACCATCGGCTCGTCGTCACCCGGCAGGATCAGGCTGACGCTCATCAGCGGCTCGCCCAGCTCTTCGAGCAGCGCCAGGGTGATGGCGTGGTCGGGCACCCGCAAGCCGATGGTGCGGCGCTTTTCGTGCAGCAGCAGGCGCGGTACCTCGCGGGTGCCGTTGAGAATGAAGGTGTAAGGGCCGGGCACATGGGCCTTGAGCAGGCGGAAGGTGCCGGTATCGACCTTGGCGTACAGCCCCAGCTGCGACATGTCGCAGCACATCAGGGTGAAGTTGTGGGTCTTGTCCAGGCCACGCAGCTTGCGCACCCGTTCAATGGCCGCCTTGTTGCCGATCTGGCAACCCAGGGCATAGGCCGAGTCGGTCGGGTACACCACCACGCCACCCTTGCGGATGATCTCCACGGCCTGTTTGATCAGGCGCGCCTGCGGGTTCTCCGGATGAATCTGGAAAAATTGGCTCACGAAGTCGTCCTGTTCATACCGCCATAGGCTGTTCATGTCGGAATCGGCGCCACAGAGGTGGCAGGTCCTCAGGCAATGGCCGGTAGGCACCGATCTCGCCCCAGGTGCCGGGGCCGTGGAAATCGCTGCCAGCGCTTGCCAGCAGGCCAAACTCACGGGTGAGGATGGACATCGTCCCCACCTGTTCGGGCGGCATCATCCCGTTGACCACTTCCAGTGCCTGCCCTCCAGCCTGAATATAGTCGGCAATCAGCCGTCTGCGCTTGCTGCGGGTAAGCTCGTAGTGCATGGGATGAGCCAGGCTCACCCAAGCGTTGGACTCACGCAGCGTGGCGACAGTTTCGTCCAGGGTAGGCCAGTGCAGTTTGACGTCGCCCAGCTTGCCGGCACCCAGCCACTTGCGAAACGCCTCGCCACGGTCCTTGACGAAGCCGGCTTGCACCAGATACTCGGCGAAATGCGGGCGTGCCGGGGCATTGCCGCTGTCGCCCAGCGCCTGCTGCACCGCCCGGGCGCCGTCCAGCGCACCGGGCATGCCCTTGGCGGCCAGCTTGCGGTCGATTTCCTCGGCGCGCAGCCAGCGGCCGCGGTGCAGGTTGGCGATAGCCTCGAGCAAGGGCGGTGCGTCGAGGGGGAAGTCGTAGCCCAGCACATGGATGGTGGCGCCACCCCAGGTGCACGACAGCTCCACCCCGCTGACCCAGGCCATGCCCCGCTCGGCGCAGGCCTGGCGCGCCTCGGGCAGGCCCTCGAGGGTGTCGTGGTCGGTGAGCGAGAGCGTGCGCACCCCGTGCTCGTGGGCCCGGGCGACCAGTGCCGTAGGCGACAGGGCGCCATCGGAGGCCGTGCTGTGACAGTGCAGATCAACATTCATGGTGCGGCGCTTTCGCAGGAATCGATGTTTGTTATTATGCCGTCACATCCCGCTTCTGGCTGCCATTGTGAAACAATTCATCGATTTCATCCCGCTGCTGCTGTTCTTCATCGTCTACAAGCTGGACCCGCGCCCGGTCGATTTCGCCGGCCACGTGTTCGAATTCGGCGGCATCTACAGCGCCACAGCGATGCTGATCGCAAGCTCGGTGGTGGTCTACGGCGCGCTGTTCCTGCGCCACCGCAAACTGGAAAAGGGCCAGTTGCTGACCCTGGTCGCATGCCTGGTGTTTGGCGGCCTGACCCTGGCCTTCCACAGCGAGACCTTCCTCAAGTGGAAGGCGCCGGTGGTCAACTGGCTGTTCGCCCTGGCCTTCGCCGGCAGCCACTTCATCGGCGACCGGGTGCTGATCAAGCGCATCATGGGCCACGCCCTGACGCTGCCGGAAGCCGTGTGGAACCGCCTTAACGTCGCCTGGATCGCGTTCTTCCTGGTGTGCGGCGCAGCCAACCTGTTCGTCGCCTTCACCTTCCAGGACTTCTGGGTCGACTTCAAGGTGTTCGGCAGCCTGGGCATGACCGTGATCTTCCTGGTGGCCCAGGGCGTTTATCTTTCGCGTCACCTGCACGACGCCGACCCGTCCACCTCCAAGACCAAGGACTGACATGCTCTACGCCATCATCGCCAGCGACGTCGCCAATTCCCTGGAAAAGCGCCTGGCCGCGCGCCCTGCCCACATCGAGCGCCTGCAACAGCTCAAGGCCGAAGGCCGCGTGGTACTGGCCGGCCCCCACCCGGCCATCGACAGCAACGACCCGGGTGAAGCCGGCTTCAGCGGCAGCCTGATCGTTGCCGAGTTCGACTCGCTGGCCGCGGCGCAAGCCTGGGCCGACGCCGACCCGTACATTGCCGCCGGCGTGTACGACAAGGTTGTGGTCAAGCCGTTCAAGCAAGTGCTGCCGTAATCCGCAATAGCGAGTTGCTCCCTTCGCGGGCAAACCCGCTCCCACAGGTTCTTCGGTGCCTGTGGGAGCGGGCTTGCCCGCGAATCGATTTCAGGGGCCACTCATAAATTCGGACCAGCGGCCGACAACCTCCTGAACCGATTCCATTCAGGAGTTCCAATGCGTCAAGGCCCGATGTTCCTCCTGCTGTGCCTGTTGCTGCTCTCCCCCCTGGCCGTGGCCGAACAGCCGCTGTCGCTGGAAGCCGGGGCGCGGATCACCGACCTGCAGCAGCGCCTGGAAGAAAGCGAAAAGCAGCGCGGCGCGCTGACCCAACAATTGCAGAACCAGGACAGCGAGCGCGAGAGCGCGCAACTGACCCGCCTGCGCCAGGACAACCAGCGCCTGAAGCTCGCCGTCAAGGAGCTGCAGGCCAGCGCCAGCACGCCGCAACGCCTGCTGACCGAGCAGCAGCAGTGGTTCCTGATTGGTTCTGGCGTTGCACTGTTATCGGTAGTCTGCGGTATCTTAGCCAGCGGCGGACACAGAAGACGCCGTCAATGGTTGAATTGAGTGAGACATGAGCGAGCTGTTACTGATTGATGATGACCAGGAACTGTGCGAACTACTGGGCAGTTGGCTGACCCAGGAAGGGTTTGCGGTTCGCGCCTGCCACGATGGCCAGAGCGCGCGCCAGGCCCTGGCCGCCCAGGCTCCGGCGGCAGTGGTGCTGGACGTGATGCTGCCCGACGGCAGCGGCCTTGAACTGCTCAAGCAGCTGCGCAGCGAGCACGCCGAACTGCCGGTGCTGATGCTCTCGGCCCGCGGCGAGCCGCTGGACCGCATCCTGGGCCTTGAGCTGGGCGCTGACGACTACCTGGCCAAGCCCTGTGACCCGCGCGAGCTCACCGCCCGCCTGCGTGCGGTGCTGCGCCGCAGCCACCCCAGTGCGCCGGCCACGCAGATGGAAGTCGGCGACCTAGCCTTCAGCCCGGTGCGCGGCGTGGTCAGCATCGATGAGCGCGAGATGACCCTGACGCTGTCCGAAAGCCGCATCCTCGAAGCCCTGCTGCGCCAGCCGGGCGAGCCGCTGGACAAGCAGGAACTGGCGCAGATCGGCCTGGGCCGCAAGCTCACCCTGTACGACCGCAGCCTGGACATGCACGTGAGCAACCTGCGCAAGAAGATCGGCCCGCATGCAGACGGCCGCCCGCGCATCATCGCGCTGCGCAGCCGAGGCTATTACTACAGCCTGTAACAGGCAACCGCATACCTGTAGGAGCGGGCTTGCCCGCGATTGCGTCCTTTCCCCCACCAACGCATTCGCGGGCAAGCCCGCTCCCACAGGGTCGCGTAGCGGCTGCCAGCGTCTTTACCCAGCCTTTACCCTCACCTGACCGCCCTTGACCTTGATCTCCCTAAACTGGGCTCATCCGGTAAACACCGGCCCATGACAGGAGAGACACCATGCGCAAGACCCTTATCGCCCTGATGTTCGCCGCTGCCCTGCCGACCGTTGCCATGGCCATGCCAGAAGGTGGCCCGCGCCACGACGGCCCACACCACCGCGGTGACGCGCCTTTCGCCCAGCTGGACCTGAGCCGCGACCAACGCCAGCAGATCGGCAAGCTGATGGGCGAGCAGATGCAGCAGCGCCGCGACATCACCGAGCGCTACCTGAACAAGCTGCCAGCCGCCGACCAGAAAGCCATGAAGGACGAGATCAAGGCCAGCCGCGACAAGGCCGATAGCCAGGTCCGCGCGCTGCTCAAGCCCGACCAGCAGAAGAAGTTCGACGAACTGCAAAAGGAACGCGCCGCCAAGAAAGCCGAATGGCAGGAGTTCCAGGCCTGGAAAGCTGAAAAACAGCACAAGGCCCAGTAAGCTGTCAGCCCCACGCCCGGCCCGCACCCTTGCGGGCCGGGCTTTTGCCATTTCACGGAGGTGCTCGCCTTGCGTTCACTGTTCTGGCGCATCCTGGCCAGTTTCTGGCTGGCCATTGCCCTGGTTGCCGGTTTGTCGATACTGCTGGGCCACATGCTCAACCAGGACACCTGGATCCTCAGCCGCCACCCGGGCCTGAACACCTTGGCCAGCCGCTGGGTGCAGCACTACGAGCAGGAAGGGCTGGAAGCCTCGCAGCGCTTCCTCGAGCGGCGCAAGGAGCGCTTCAAGATTGACGTACAGGTGCTCGACGACAGCGGCGAAGCCGTGGTGCCGGGCACCTTCCCGCGCCGCGCCGCGGCCTTCGAGGCGCGCCAGCACAACGACCAGCGCCGCCTGCCCTGGCGCCGCCTGACCGAGGAATACACCAGCCCCACCAGCGGCGAGACCTACCTGTTGATTTATCGCATTCCACACCCTGAGCTCGAAGCCTGGCACCGCGAAAGCCTGATCTGGCCATTGAGTGCGTTGGGCATCGCCCTGGTGGTGCTGACCCTGTTCAGCCTGCTGGTGACCCTGTCGATCACCCGCCCGCTCAGCCGCCTGCGCAGCGCGGTGCACGACCTGGGGCAGGCCAGCTACCAGCAGAACAGCCTGGCCCGCCTGGCCGTGCGGCGCGACGAGTTCGGCGTGCTGGCCAACGACTTCAACAAGATGGGTGCGCGCCTGCAGAGCCTGATCGGCAGCCAGCGCCAGCTGCTGCGCGACGTGTCCCACGAGCTACGCTCGCCGCTGGCGCGGTTGCGCATCGCCCTGGCCCTGGCCGAACGGGCCGAGCCCGAACAGCGCCAGGCGCTGTGGCCACGCCTGACCCGCGAGTGCGACCGCCTGGAGGCGCTGATCAGCGAAATTCTGGTACTGGCCCGTGTGGATGCCGAACAGGCCCATGCGGAGCCTGTGGACATCAACGCGCTGCTGGGCAGCGTGCGCAAGGATGCCCAGCTCAGTGCACCGGAGCAGGAAGTACGCCTTGAAGCCGAGCCAGGCCTTACGCTGCAGGGCTGGCCAACGCTGATCGAGCGGGCGGTGGACAACCTGCTGCGCAATGCCTTGCGCTTCAACCCGGCCGGGCAGCCCATCGAGATCCATGCCAGCCGCGAGCAAGGGCGCATCGTGCTGAGCGTGCGCGACCATGGGCCAGGGGCGCCGGCCGAGCACCTGGCGCAGTTGGGCGAACCGTTCTACCGGGCACCGGGGCAGGAAGCGCCTGGGCACGGGTTAGGCCTGGCAATTGCGCGCAAGGCGGCCGAGCGCCATGGCGGCAGCCTGACCTTGGGCAACCACCCACAGGGCGGGTTCGTGGCGACGTTGGAGTTGCCCTGTGAAGCTGCGCCAGCCTGAAGGCTTTTGGGGCCGCTGCGCGCCCCTTCGCGGGTAAACCCGCTCCCACAGGACCGCGCCGAGCCTGAATCCAGCGCTGTACCTGCGGGAGCGGGTTTACCCGCGAAGGGCCACAACGTGGCCCCCATTCACATCACTCGCCCCAGGCGCTGACGAAATCCTCGGTCGCCAGCACCGGCGCCGTACGCGGCTCGGTCGCCGGCGTACCGACATACAGGTAGCCGATCAACTCTTCGTTCTCGGCCAACCCCAGTCCCTTGTGCACATGGGCATCGAAGGCCATGTCACCGGTACGCCACACCGCACCCACACCCTGGGCATGCGCCGCGATCAGGATGCCGTGGGCCGCGCAGCCGGCCGCCAGGCGCTGCTCGGACTTGGGCACCTTGAAGTGATCCTGCAGCCTGGCCACCACCACGATCAGCAATGGTGCGCGCAGCGGCATGGCGCGGGCCTTGTCCAGCGCGGCCTGGCTGGCGTCACCCTTCGCTTGCAACGCCGCGGCGAACAGCTCACCAAGTTTCTCGCGGCCCTGGCCTTCGATGGTCAGAAAGCGCCATGGCCGCAGTTGGCCGTGGTCCGGTGCGCGCAACGCGGCCTGAAACAGCGCCTCGCGCTGGGCGGCGTTGGGTGCAGGTTCAGTCAGGCGTGGCACGGAAACACGGTTGAGCAGAGCGTCGAGAGCCTCCATGGGCTACCCTCCTGGCAAATTGAAAGTGCCGCCATTCTCAAGCTGCAAGCCACAAGCTGCAAGCCACAAGAAAAAGCAGCCTCATGCGGCAGCGCATGCACTTGGCGCTTGCAGCTTGCAACTTGCGGCTTAAAATGGCGCCCCTTCCGTAGCCAGTCAGAGCAGATCACATGGCGTTGCCGACCTTAAGGATCATTGGTTTCATCATCGGCATCTTCCTGATCACCCTGGCGGTGAGCATGGTCGTGCCCATGGCGACCCTGGTGGTCTTCGAGCGCACCGGCGACATGCCATCGTTTCTCTGGGCGAGCATGATCACCTTCATCGCAGGCCTGGGCCTGGTGATACAGGGCCGCCCCGAACACGTGCACCTGCGCCCGCGCGATATGTACCTGCTGACCGTCAGCAGCTGGCTGGTAGTGGGCGTGTTCGCCGCCCTGCCCTTCCTGCTCACCCAGCATATCAGCTACACCGACGCCTTCTTCGAGAGCATGTCCGGCATCACCGCCACCGGCTCCACCGTGCTCAGCGGCCTGGACAACATGTCGCCGGGCATCCTGATGTGGCGCTCGATGCTGCACTGGCTGGGCGGCATCGGCTTCATCGGTATGGCGGTGGCGATCCTGCCGCTGCTGCGCATCGGCGGCATGCGGCTGTTCCAGACCGAATCCTCGGACCGCTCAGAAAAAGTCATGCCGCGCTCGCACATGGTCGCCAAGTACATCGTCGCGGTGTACGTGGGTATCACCGTGCTGGGCAGCCTGGCGTTCTGGTGGGCGGGCATGAGCCCGTTCGATGCGATCAACCACGCCATGTCGGCGATCTCCACCGGCGGTTTCTCCACCTCCGACCAGTCCCTGGCCAAGTGGGACATCCCGGCCGTGCACTGGGTGGCGGTGGTGGTGATGATCATGGGCAGCGTGCCCTTCACCCTGTACGTGGCCACCCTGCGCGGCAACCGCAAGGCGCTGATCCGCGACCAGCAGGTGCAGGGGTTTCTCGGTTTGCTGGTGGCCACCTGGATCGTGCTCGGCACCTGGTATTGGGCCACCACCAACCTGCACTGGCTCGACGCCCTGCGCCACGTAGCGCTGAACGTCACCTCGGTGGTCACCACCACAGGCTTTGCCCTGGGCGACTACAGCCTGTGGGGCAACTTCTCGCTGATGCTGTTCTTCTACCTGGGGTTCATCGGCGGCTGCTCGGGCTCGACCGCCGGCGGCATCAAGATTTTCCGTTTCCAGGTGGCCTACATCCTGCTCAAGGCCAGCCTCAACCAGCTGATCCACCCGCGGGCGGTGATCAAGCAGAAGTACAACGGTCACCGCCTCGACGAAGAAATCGTGCGCTCGATCCTGACCTTCTCGTTCTTCTTTGCCGCCACCATCGCCGTGATCGCGCTGTTGCTGTCGCTGCTTGGCCTGGACTGGATGACCGCACTGACCGGTGCGGCCAGCACCGTGTCGGGCGTGGGGCCGGGGTTGGGCGAGGTGATTGGCCCGGCGGGCAACTTCGCTTCGCTGCCGGACGCCGCCAAGTGGATTCTCGCCGGCGGCATGCTGCTGGGCCGGCTGGAGATCATCACGGTGCTGGTGTTGTGTATGCCGGCGTTCTGGCGTCACTGACCGCCAGGCGCGCCCGGTACTCGCTGGGGGTGACATCGAACCAGCGGCGGAACGCCCGATAGAAGTTGCTCGGGTCGGCGAACCCCAGCAGGTAGGCGGTTTCCAGCAAGGTGGTGGTGGGCTGCGCCAGGTATTGCTCGGCAAGCTCGCGGCGGGTGTCATCGAGCAGCGCCTGGAAGCTGGTGCCCTCATCCTGCAGGCGCCGCTGCAGGGTGCGCTGCGACAGGTGCAGAGCCTGGGCCACGGTTTCACGCTTGGGCTCGCCTTGCGGCAGGATGCGGCACAGCACCTGGCGTACCCGGTGGGTCACGCGGCTTTCCGAAAAGCGCGCCAGGTACTCACCGGCAAAACGGTCGTGCAGCACCGCCATGGCTTCGTTGGCCGTGGGCAGCGGAGCTTCCATGTCGGCGCGTTCGAACAACAGTGCGTCGTGCGCTGCGCCGAACACCAGCGGTGAATGGAACGCCACCTTGTAGGGGTCGATGTTCTTCGGCTGCGGCCCCTGGATCAGCACCCGCCGCGGCTGGATCGGCCGCCCGCTGAGCCATTTGCACAGTGCCAGGGCGCAGGCCAGCGAGGCTTCGGAGCTGTGCCGGGTGGGCGGCAGGTGGTCGCCATGTACGGTCAGGATCAGCGAATAGCCCTCGGCGCCGAGCACGAAGCTCAAATCCGAGCTTTCGGCGATGATGCGCTGGTAGCGCACCAGGCGCTGGAAGCCCTCGGCCAGGGTGCGGCTGGACATCAGCGCGTAGCCGACCACATGGAACGACGCCGGGCGTACCACCCGGGCCATGTTCAGGCCTATTGCCTCGTTGCCCGACAATTCCACGGCCAGTTGCCACAAGCGGGTCATGGCGTCCTGGGGGAAGCGTGCATCGGGGTCGTCGAGGGCGGCGAAATCCAGGCCCAGTTGGCGAAACATGGCCGGGCAATCGAGCCCTTCCAGCTCGAGCGCCTTGACGATCCCTGAGGCCCAGCTGGCCGAGGTGGTTCTTTCACTCATGACAGGCTTCTTGTGCTGAACCGCTCCTGCGGTGAATCGAAAGGATACTCAATTGGCGCTGATTGTCACTGGCCATCATTCTGAGTGACTCTAGACTCGATTCAGGCTCCACGCCGTGTATCCTGTTCCCGACCCGCAGATCCGGAAAGCACAGCCATGACCCGCACAGCGCAGTTCCGCAGTTTTGCCGAGTTCTATCCCTACTACCTGGGGGAGCACAACAACCCCACCTGCCGGCGCCTTCACTTCGTCGGCACCAGCCTGGTGATCGCCCTGCTGGCCTATACCATTGGCAGTGGCAAGTGGTTGCTGCTGCTGGCGGTGCCGCTGGCAGGTTACGGCTTCGCCTGGGCCGGGCACTTCTTCTTCGAAAAAAACCGTCCGGCTACCTTCAGCCACCCGTGGTACAGCCTGGTGGGCGATTTCGCCATGTTCCGCGACATATTGCTGGGGCGTATCGCCCTCTGACTTCGTCGCAAGGCACGCGTGGCAGCGGGCATGCCCCGCGATGATCTTTACGCCGGCTCGCCAAGCTCCGCCAGGCGCTTTGCCGCTTCCTGGGCCTGGGCATCGGCAAAGCGGTACAGCTCGATCTGCCCGTCCCAGTGCTCGATCAGCGCGGTGCATGATTCCACCCAATCGCCGCAGTTGAGGTACTCCACCTCGCCCACCTTGCGAATTTCGGCATGGTGGATATGCCCGCACACTACGCCCTGGAAGCCGCGCTTGGTGCACTCGTGGGCGATGGCGTCTTCAAAGTCGCTGATGAAGTTCACCGCGCCCTTGACCTTGTGCTTGAGGTAGGCCGACAGCGACCAGTAGCCGTAGCCATAGCGTGCGCGCCAGTGGTTGAGCCAGCGGTTGAGCACCAGGGTGAACTCGTAGGCGCGGTCGCCGAGGAACGCCAGCCAGCGGTGGTAGCGGGTGATCACGTCGAACTGGTCGCCGTGGATCACCAGCAGGCGCCGGCCGTCGGCGGTGAGGTGCTCGGCCTCGTCCACCAGCTGGATGTTGCCGAGGATGAGTTTGGAGTAGCGGCGCAGAAATTCGTCATGGTTGCCGGTGACGTAGATCACCTCGGTGCCGCGCTTGCTCATGGTCAACAGGCGGCGGATGACGTTGGTGTGGGCCTGGGGCCAGTAAATGCCGCCACGCAGCTTCCAGCCGTCGATGATGTCGCCGACCAGGTAGATACGGTCGGCCTGGTAGCCCTTGAGAAAGTGCGACAGGTGCTCGGCCTGGCAGTCCCGGGTGCCCAGGTGCACGTCGGAGATCCACAGGGTGCGGACACGCAGCTTGCGGGAGGGGCGGGCGAGTTCGGCATGGGTCATCGGGGGCTCCGGTGCTGCGCTGTTTGTCGCAGACTCGCAGGTGCAGGTGACAGATTGGTGGCGGGTTTGTGACGGTCTGGGCTTTCAAGGTGTTCGCGTCAGGGCCACCAACCAACCCAGCGGTGTACACTCCGCTTGCAAAGAGGGATCCCCCATGACCACCGCCCAAATACTCTCCCTGCGCCAATACCGCGACGAGCTGATCGCCCACAGCCACGACCACCCGCAGTTGGTGTTCGCCCTGCGCGGTCGCCTGGACTTCGAGGTCGAGGGGCTGGGCGCGCGGCTCGACCGCCAGGGCCTGATCGTGGTGCCGGCCGGCGCCCACCACACCTGCGGCAGCACCAACGGCAGCCACTGCCTGGTACTGGACGTTCCCGGCGAACACTGGCTCAGCGAGCAACTGGGCACCCACGCCGACGCCAGCCGCCGCCTGCTCGACCGCCCAGGCGCCATCGGCCTGGACAGTCGCCAGCAGCAACTGGTCGACTGGCTGGCCACAAGCCCCATGGACGACCCGCTGATCACCCGCCAGGGCGCGGTGCTGTTGCTGGCCAGCCTCAACCCCCAGGCTGCTCCCATCGCCCCCAGCACCCGCCTGCCCTATGCAGCGTTCGATGCGCACATTGACCAGCACGCCGCCTACCCCCTGCAGGTGGCCGACCTGGCGCGCCTGGCCGGGCTGTCCACGGCGCGCCTGCATGCGCGGTTCGCCAGCGAAGCCGGGATGACGCCGATGGACTACATCCGCCAGCAACGGCTGCTCAAGGCTCGGCGGTTGTTGGTCGAGACCCGTCTGCCGGTCGGCGAGGTGGCGGCGCAGGTCGGGTATGGTTCGCAAAGCGCGTTCAGCGCGGCGGTGATGCGTGCGTTCGGTTGCACGCCGCTGGCGTTGCGGCGCGAGGCTGGCGATAAAGGGCAATAGGCTGACGACAGAATCGCTTGGCTGGTGGTTTTACACTGTGCCTGCCCCGCGATGAAGCCCGCGCGACATACCTCACATGCATAGGACCACCATGAACCACCGCACCGCCCTCGGCGCCCTGCATATCGGCGCGCTGTTCTTCGGCCTCACCGGCGTATTCGGCAAACTGGCCGCCAGCGCCAGCCCGGCAATCATCGTATTCGGCCGCGCCGCCTTCGCCGTGCTTGCGCTGGGCCTGTTCGCCGGCCTCGCCCGCCAGGCCTGGCAACCCTTGCAAGGCCGCGACCTGCGCCGCCTGCTGCTGGGCGGAGTGCTGCTGGCCGGGCACTGGGTGAGCTTCTTCATTGCGGTCAAGGTCGGCGGCGTGGCCATCGCCACCTTAGGCTTTGCCAGCTTCCCGGCCTTCACCGTCATCCTCGAAGGCGTATTGTTCCGCGAACGCATCCGCCGCAACGAAGCGCTGCTGGTGCTGCTGGTGAGCATCGGCCTGGTACTGGTCACCCCCGAGTTCGACCTGGCCAGCGAAGCCACCGGGGGGCTGCTCTGGGCATTGTTTTCAGGGCTGCTGTTCTCGCTGCTGTCGTTGACCAACCGCGCCGGCTCCGGGCGCCTGCCGGCGGTGCAGGCGGCTCTGTGGCAAAACTTGGTGGTCAGCCTGTGCCTGCTGCCGTTCGCAGCCCCGGGCCTTGCAGCCGTGGCGCCGCTGGACTGGCTGTGGATCGCCCTGCTCGGCATCTTCTGCACAGGCATTGCCCACAGCCTGTTCGTCGCCGCCCTGGCGGTGATCAAGGCCCGTACGGCAGCGGTGGTGTTCGGCATGGAGCCGGTCTACGGCATCGCCGTGGCCTGGGTGATATTCGCCGAAACACCGACCTTGAGCATGCTCGCCGGCGGCGCGCTGATCATCTTCGCCATCGTGCTGTCCAGCCGCCTGGCCGCCGAGCAGCCTGCGCGCCAGGCGGTTACCGAGAGCGCCTGATCAGCGATCGTTGTGGCCCAGGTCGCGCTGTGGGTCGATCCGGTCGCGCACCCGCTGCTTGAGCACCTTGGCCTCGGGAAAGCCACCATCGGCCTTGCGCTCCCAGATCTGCACACCGTCGCAGGTGATCTGGAACACCCCGCCGGTGCCCGGGGCCAGGGCCACCTGGCCGAGGTCGTCGGCGAAGGTGCTGAGCAGCTCCTGGGCCAGCCAGGCCGCGCGCAGCAACCACTGACACTGAGTGCAATAAGTGATGACAATATGCGGCTTGCTGTCGGCCATGTTGGGCATCTCCGGTTGGGGGGCCGCTTATACTAGCGGTCTTTACCCTCTGGTTTGAGACTCACGATGCGCCGTTTGCTGCTCTGCTTGTTGCTGACGCTCACCTCGCTCACCCTGCACGCCGCCGAAGCCGACCGCCCCAAGGTCGGCCTGGTGCTGTCCGGCGGCGCCGCCCGGGGCCTGGCCCATATCGGCGTGCTTAAAGCCCTTGAGCAACAGGGGGTGCGCATCGACGCCATAGCCGGCACCAGCATGGGCGCGGTGATCGGCGGGCTGTACGCCTCTGGCTACAGTGTCGAGGAGCTGGAAAAACTGGCCACCACCCTCGACTGGCAGCAGGCGCTGTCCGACGCCCCGCCACGCAAGGATGTGCCGTTCCGGCGCAAGCAGGATGACCGCGACTTCCTGGTCAAGCAGAAGCTCAGCTTTCGCGACGATGGCAGCCTGGGCCTGCCGCTGGGGGTAATCCAGGGCCAGAACCTGTCGTTGCTGCTGGAGAGCAAGCTGGCACACACCGCCGACATTCGCGACTTCGACAAGCTGCCGATCCCCTTCCGCGCCGTGGCCACCGATATCGCCAACGGCGAGAAGGTGGTATTTCGCCGCGGCCACCTGCCCCAGGTGGTGCGCGCCAGCATGTCGATCCCGGCGGTGTTCGCCCCGGTGGAGCTGGACGGGCGCCTGCTGGTCGATGGCGGCATGACCGACAACATCCCGCTGGATGTGGTGCGCGACATGGGCGTGGATATCGCCATCGTGGTCGATATCGGCACCCCGCTGCGCAACCGCAAGCAGTTGGCCACGGTGGTCGATGTACTGAACCAGTCGATCACCCTGATGACCCGGCGCAACTCCGAGGAGCAACTGGCCAGCCTGCACCGCGACGACATCCTGGTGCAGCCGCCACTGGCCAGCTTCGGCGTCACCGACTTCGGCCGCGCCCAGGACATGATCGATGCCGGCTACCGCGCCACCCTCGCACTCGACTCGCGCCTGGCAGCGCTGCGCCAGCCAGGCAGTGACGCCGAACTGGCCGTGGCTCGCTCGCCGCGCCAGCGCACCCCGGTAATCACCGCGATCAAGGTGGAAAACGACTCCAAGGTCAGCGACGACGTGATCCGCTACTACATCCGCCAGCCGGTGGGCGAGCCGTTGCAGCTCGACCGCCTGCAAACCGACATGGGCACCCTGTACGGCCTGGATTACTTCGACCAGGTGCAGTACCGCGTGGTGCACAAGGGCGAGGACAACACTCTGGTGATCAACGCCCGCGGGCGGCGCGGCGGCACCGACTACCTGCGCCTGGGCCTGAACCTGTCCGACGACATGCGCGGCGACAGCGCCTTCAACCTGGGCGCCAGTTACCGGGTCAACGGCATCAACCGCCTGGGCGCTGAATGGCTGACCCGCGCCCAAATCGGCGACCAGCAGGAGCTGTACAGCGAGTTCTACCAGCCACTGGATATCGGCTCACGCTA
Organism: Pseudomonas xanthosomatis; assembly: GCF_019139835.1. Lineage (NCBI taxonomy): Bacteria > Pseudomonadati > Pseudomonadota > Gammaproteobacteria > Pseudomonadales > Pseudomonadaceae > Pseudomonas > Pseudomonas xanthosomatis. The sequence continues at coordinate 5,040,218 of NZ_CP077075.1, forward strand.
CTTCGTCGCGCCCTACATAGACCTCGGCTCGCAGAACGTCGAAGCCACCCTGGACAACGACCCTGTAGCCGAATACCGCCTGGAACGCTACGGCTTCGGCCTGAACCTGGGCCGGCAGATCGGCACCTATGGCGAGGTACGCCTGGGTGCCGGCAAGGCCTGGGGCCAGGCCGATGTGCGCATTGGCGATCAAGACCTGCCCAAGGTCAGCTTCAACGAGGGTTTCTATGAGCTCAAATACTCGTTCGATACCTTCGACAATGTGTACTTCCCCCACAGCGGCGAAGAGATCGGCCTGACCCTGCGCAAATACGATAAATCGCTGGATTCGGACCAGAACTACCGGCAGTGGCTGCTGAATCTCGACAAGGCCTTCAGCAGCGGGCCCAACACCCTGGTGCTGGGCGGGCGCTACGGGCGCACCCTGGATGACGCCGAGGTGGTCACGTCGAGCTTCGTCTTTGGCGGTGCGCGTCAGCTGTCGGGCTTTCGTCAGGACTCGATCTCGGGGCAGAACATGAGCCTGCTGCGCATGGTCTACTACCGCCGGCTGACGCCACGGGCCTACCTGCCGCTGGACTTCCCGCTGTACCTGGGCGGGTCGCTGGAACGCGGGCGGGCGTGGAACAACGACAACCAGTTCGACAGCGGCTACATCAATGCCGCCAGCGTGTTCCTCGGGCTGGAAACGCCGCTGGGGCCGCTGAACCTGAGTTATGGGGTGAACGATGCCGATGAGCAGGCGGTATACCTGAATCTGGGGCATACCTTCTAGATAGCTACGCCCCCTGTAGCCGGCTTGCCGGCGATAGCGCCAGCGACAGCGCAGCCCGAAGGGCTGGGTGATCTCCTAGAGGGGCATTCAGGACTTCTCGAGGTTGCCGAGAATCTTCGCATGCACGCGCATGCACACCTCGAGGTCGGCCTCGTCGACACCGGTGAACAGCTCCAGGCGCAAGGCATTGGCGATGGTTTCGATCTGATCGATCAGCGGCTTGGCTGGCGGGCACAGCAGGATCTTCTTGGCCCGGCGGTCTTCCATCACCGCCTGGCGGCGCACCAGGCCCTGGGTTTCCAGGCTGTCCAGCAGCCGGGCCAAGGTCGGGCCCTCGACGCCAACGCTCTGGGCCAGCTCGCGTTGCGTGGGCGCCTCGTCGAAGCGCGCCAGGTGCAACAGCACCAGCCAACGCGCCTGCGAAAGGTTGAGCCCGGCCAGGCGGCGGTCCAGTTCGGCACGCCAACCCCGGGACATCTGGGCCAGCTGCATGCCGAAGCGGTGTTGGTTGTCGGTCAGGGGCATAAGCAACTCGATGAATAGAACTAATTATTAGTCAGCTAACCATGCCGCAACTGATCAGGCAAGGCCGAAAGTCGTCAATTGATATGACAAAGGTCAGACAATGACGCAAATGGCGTCGATCAGAGCTCGAACTCCGCCGCCAGCGCGGCACGTATGCAGTGCAGCACCCCTTCAGGTACCCGCGCGCCGAACAGCGGGGCAATGGCCGACACCGCCGGCAGCTCGCCCTCGCCGTCGAGGAAGGCGTCCTGCACCTCCATCATCAGCTCTTCAGGCAGGTCCAGGGCCTGCTCCAGGCTCAGCTCCTGGCGGCCGATGGCCTCGGCCAGCAGGCTGTAGACGTTCTTCTCGGTACAGTTGAGCTGGCCGGCGATCTGCACCGGGGTCATGCCGGCGCGGGCCAGGCTGACCAGCTCGTGGCGCAAGTCGAGCACCACCTTCGGTGCCTCCTCGGTGCCGCCGGCGCCGTTGAGCACTTCGAGGAAGGCCTGGCCATAACGCTCCAGCTTGCGTGCCCCGACGCCACTGACCTGGGCCATGTCGCTGAGGCTGGTGGGCATGCTGCGCAGCATTTCCAGCAGGGTCGAGTCGGGGAAGATGACGTAAGGCGGCACACTGTGCTCTTCGGCCAGCTTGCGCCGCAGGGTACGCAGGGCCTCCCACAGCTCGCGTTCCTCGCCGCGCACCAGCTGGCTGGCCGGGCTGCCGCCACTGCTGCTGGAGGACTTGGCGCTGGTTTGTGGCTTGAGGTCGCGGCGCAGTTGCAGGTTTACCTCGCCGCGCAGCAGCGGCCGGCAGCTGTCGGACAGGCGCAGGCCGCCGTAGCCTTCCAGGTCGATGTCCACCAGGCCGCGGGCCACCAGCTGGCGGAACAGCGAGCGCCACTCGGCCTCGGCCAGCGACTTGCCGACGCCGAACACCGAAAGCTTCTCGTGGCCGAAGTTGCGGATCTTGTCAGTGTCCTTGCCCAGCAGCACATCGACCAGATGGCCCACACCATAGCGCTGGCCGGTGCGGAACACCGCCGACAGGGCCTGGCGGGCAGGCTCGGTGGCGTCCCAGGTCTGTACCTGGTCGACGCAGTTGTCGCAGTGCCCGCAGGGTTGTTCCAGCACCTCGTCGAAGTAGGCCAGCAGCGACTGGCGGCGGCAGCGGGTCTCTTCGCACAACGCCAGCATGGCATCGAGCTTGTGCTGCTCGATGCGCTTGTGGCGCTCGTCGCCTTCGGAGTTCTGCAGCATCTGCTTGAGCATCACCATGTCCTGCAGGCCGTAGGCCATCCAGGCGTCCGACGGCAGGCCGTCACGGCCGGCACGGCCGGTTTCCTGGTAGTAGGCCTCGAGCGACTTGGGCAGGTCGAGGTGGGCGACGAAGCGTACGTTGGGTTTGTCGATGCCCATGCCGAAGGCAATGGTAGCGACCATGATCAGCCCTTCCTCGTTGAGGAAGCGGTGCTGGTTGGAGGCGCGGGTCTCGGCGGCAAGGCCGGCGTGGTACGGCAGCGCCGGGAAGCCCTGGTCGCAGAGGAACGCGGCGGTTTCGTCGACCTTCTTGCGTGACAGGCAGTAGACGATGCCGGCGTTGCCGCGGCGCTCGCCAAGGAACGCCATCAGCTGCTTGCGCGGCGACTCCTTGGGCACGATGCGGTAGAAGATGTTTGGCCGGTCGAAGCTCGACAGAAAACGCTCCGCGCCCTGCAGGTGCAGGCGCTGGACGATTTCCTCACGGGTCCGCATGTCGGCGGTGGCGGTCAGGGCGATGCGCGGCACATGGGGGAACAGCTCGGCCAACTGGCCCAGTTGCAGGTATTCGGGACGGAAGTCGTGACCCCATTGCGATACGCAGTGCGCTTCGTCGATGGCGAACAGCGACACGTCCAGGCCACGCAAAAAATCGAGCATGCGCGGCTGCACCAGGCGCTCGGGGGCCAGGTAGAGCATTTTCACCTCGCCCCGGCGCAGGCGCCCGGCCAGGTCGCGTTGCTGCTCGGCGCTCAGGGTGGAGTTGAGCGCAGCGGCAGCCACCCCCAGCTCGTCGAGGGTGGCGACCTGGTCATCCATCAGCGCGATCAGCGGCGAGACCACCACCGTCAGGCCCGGGCGCAGCAGCCCCGGCACCTGGAAGCACAGCGACTTGCCGCCGCCGGTGGGCATCAGCACCAGAGCATCGCCGCCATTGGCCACGCATTCGATGATCGCGGCCTGGCGCCCCCGGAAACTGTCGTAACCGAAGACATCCTTGAGAACGCGCTGAGCCTGTTCGAGCATTTGCCACTCCAAAATCGCCGTACCACCCCGTCACACAGGCTGGACGATAAATCCGCCGCGCACACGCTAAATGCGTAAGCGGTTTTTGCCAGGCGGCCGAAAAACGCCCGCCAGCATGAAAGCCGCGCAGTATACCCGACTGCCCTGCCCCCCGGCATGCCCCGGTGACAGACGTTCCCTTTGCCCCGTGCGCGCTGCAAGGTGCTAGAATTCGTTATCGTTTATTCCCCAAGGTAGCCCTGTAATGTCCTTCGCCGAGCAACTGACCCGCCTGCAAGCCTTCCTCGACGCCGACGAGCTGCACGAAGAAGCGCTGGACTACGTCGCCGCACACGGCTACCTGACCGCGCTGTCGATCTGCTCCGAGGACGTGCCGGACCGCGAATGGATCGACGCGCTGTTCGCCGAAGAACCCCACTACGCCAGCGACGCCCAGCGCACCGAAATCGAAGCCACGCTGGTGGCACTGAAGGGCCACATCGCCCGCCAGTTGGCCAGCGACGAAGAATTCGACCTGCCTTGCGAGCTGGACCTGACCGACGAGCCGGACGACTCCGACCTGCGCGGCTGGTGCATCGGCTTCATGGAAGGCGTGTTCCTGCGTGAAGAGGCCTGGTTCGAGAACGCCGAGGAAGAAGTCAGCGAAATGCTGCTGCCGATCATGGTCGGCTCGGGCCTGTTCGACGAGCAGCCTGAATTCGCCGACATCGCCAGCAACGCCAACCTGCAGGACGACATGATCGTGCAAATTCCCGAGGCGTTGAGCGCACTGTTCCTGCTGCTGCACGCCCCGGACGAAAAACCTGCCCTGCTCAAGCCACGCCACCACTGATCAACGTGGTGCGCTACCTGCTGCTGGCCGCAGGCTGGCTCAGCGTCGCGCTGGGGGTGGTGGGGATCTTCCTGCCGGTATTGCCGACCACCCCGTTCCTGCTGCTGGCTGCGGCGTGCTTTGCCCGCAGCTCCCCGCGTTTTCATGCCTGGCTGGTCAACCACCCGAAACTCGGGCCGTGGATCCGCGACTACCTCAGTGGTGAGGGCATACCGCTCAAGGGCAAGGTGTACGCCATTGGTTTGATGTGGGCGAGCATTGGCCTTTCGTGTTACCTGGTGCCCTTGTTCTGGGCGCGCGCGTTCATGCTCACCAGCGCGGTGCTGGTGAGTGCGTGGATTCTCAAGCAGAAGACCCTGCAGCGCTGAGAGCAGGTCCGGCCCTATCGCCGGCAAGCCGGCTCCTACAGGGTTCGCGCCAATATCACGCAACACCTGTAGGAGCCGGCTTGCCGGCGATGGGGCCAGGCCTGCCTTACACCGTATCCACCTTCAGCGAGTGATCATTGAGCATGCCGTTGATGATGGTCGCGGTATCATGCCCCGCTGCGATCACCCCGCCGGCCCCGGCCGTCACCCCGTAATGCTGGGCCAGGTCCACCCCGGCCAGCTCGATGGTCTGGGTGGGTGCCGCGCCGGCGATGCTGCTGACCTCGATGGTCGACACCACGCCGGCCCCGCTGCCGCTGACCTTGAAGTGCAGGTAGTCATCCAGTGATGCGCTGGTGGCATTCTCGCCCTGCAGCAACTGCGACAGGTCGAGGTGGTCGCTGCCGGGGGTGAAGTCGGTCACGGTATCGTGCCCGGTGTCGCCCTTCTGCCACACGAAGGTGTCGTTGCCCGGCCCGCCGGTCATGATGTCATCACCCGGGCCGCCAATGAGCGTGTCATTGCCGGCACCGCCCTTGAGCACATCGTTGCCGGCCCCACCATTGAGCAGGTTGTCACCGGCATTGCCGATCAGCGTGTCGTTGTAGTCCGAGCCGATCAGGTTCTCGATGCTGACGAAGGTATCCTGCCCGGCCCCCACGGTGTTCTGCTGCCCGACGATGCCGAGGTCGACCACTACCCCGGCGCCGGCCTTGGCAAAACTGACCGTGTCGATGCCGCTAGCGCCGTCGAACAAGTCGTTGCCGGAGCCGGCCAGTAGCAGGTCGTCCCCCGCCCCGCCATACAGGCTGCTGGTGCCATTGCCGGCCACCAGCACGTCATTGCCGTCACCGCCGTTGAGGGTGTTCTCGCCCGTGCCCGCCAGCAGTACATCATCGCCGGCCGTGCCGTTGAGGGTATGCCCGGCCTGGTAGCTGATATCGACGTTGCCAGTGGCCGTACCGCCATGGTTGTCACTGACGGTGTAGGTATCGTGGACCACCGGATTGCTGGCCTGGCTGTAGTCCACCACCAGGCTCAGCTTGTAGTTCTCCGCCGCCTTGCTGTTGCCGATGGCGTTCTCGCTGTTGACCACATGAATGCTGTACACCCCGTCGTGGCTGGCGGTAAAGCTGCCGCCATCGGCGATGCCCTGGTAGCTACCGCCGGCGTCCTTCCATTCCATCATCAGGTTGCCGGCTGGCTGGTTGTGGTCGAGGGTCAAGGTTTCGCCCTTGCGCAGGGTGACGGTGAAGGTGTCCTCATCGTTGGCGTTGCTGTTGCTGATCGCGCCCAGGTAACCGGCCACCATCAAGGCTGCAGTCATGCCGCCCGACAGGCTGGTGAACTCGCTGCGGGCCAGGTCACGGTACTGGTTTTCGGCCTGGTTGCCGGGCGCATCGAAGGTGATGGTGCGGGCCTGGGTGCCAGGGGTGAAGCCCTCGCCCTTGTCGGCAAAGCCCGTGTTGAAGGTTATCGGCGCGGCGCTCAGGCGATCGTGGTCGGCATCACTGTCGTTGGCCAGCAAGGCGGCAGCCGGCAGGCTGATGCTGGCGCCGGTGATGTTGGTGATGATGTGGTCGGCGCCGGCCACAGGCGCGGTGTTGGCATTGATGTTCACCGTCAACGTGGCGCTGCGGGTATCACCATCGTTGTCGCTGGCGGTGAAGCCGAACTGCTCGGCCTGGTTGCTGCTACCGCCTTTGGGCGGCGTGTAGGTGAACTCGCCGTTGTCCATGTCCACCAGCAAGGTGCCGCCCAGCCCGGTCTTGATCGCCAGGCTGTTGCTGACGGTGTCGAAGGTCGCCTTGTCGGCGCCGCCAGTGACGCTGTAGCCGCCCTGCCCGCCATGGGCATTGGGGTCGAAGCTGTAGGTGGTGCCGTCCACCAGCAGCGCCTTGATGAAGCCACCATCGGCGCCGAAGGTGCCGCCACTCATCAGGCTGCCGGTGATCGGCGAGCCCTGCACGGTGCCGGACAGCACCGCGTTGAGCTGGCCAAGGTCGGTGACCACCACCGAACCGGTATCGACATGGCTGCTGCCATCATAGGCCAGCGGGTCGAGGTTGCCGGTGTTTACCCCGTTGCCCAGGCCGATGGCGTAGCTCTTGATGCCGTTCTGGTCGAGGAAGTTCTCCCAGTTGTGTTCCAGGCTGCTGGTCATGCCGTGACCGGCGGTGGGCTCGCCATCGGAGAAGAAGTAGCCGATGTTCTGCGCACCGGCGATCTTGCCGCTGGTGTCGAAGGCCTGCTGCGCGGTGCTGGCCGCTGCATCGTAGTGGGTGGTGCCGCCGGCGCTGAGCCCGGCGATCAGGCTCTTGGCCTCGCCGATCGACACCCATACCGGGGTCTTGTCGGTGGCGCCGCTGGAGAAAGTGACCACCTGCACCTTGATGTCGCCCATGGCGTCGTACTTGTCGAGCAGTGCGTTGATCGCCTGCTTGGCCAGGTCCAGGCGGCTCAGGCCGGACACGCCCGAGGGCGAGTCCATGCTGCCCGACACATCGATCACCAGCAGCAGGTTGCTGTCGACCTGGCCCGGGGTGATGCTGCGCACCGCGTTCTGCACCTGCGGTACATCGTCGACGATATTGATGGCGATGCTGCCGGTGACGCTGTTGCCCAGCGCGTCGGTGGCCTTGTAGGTGAAGTGGTCGTTCAGGGTATTGGCACCGTCGTCGGCCCCGCCCGGGGTTTTCGGTGCCGAGGTCAGGGTGTAGGTGTAGCTGCCGTCGGCCTTGACCTGGATCTGCCCGTAAGCGCCGCTGGCGCTGCCCACCAGGCTGTAGGTGAGGCCACCGATACCGCCACTGACCGAGCCGGCCAGGTTGCCGCTGGCGGTCTCGCCGGTGGAGGTCGGGTCGCTGCCGGTGGTGTTGCCGGCAGCCAGGTCATTGCCGTCCTGGTGCAGGTCCAGGGCTTTTTCGTACACCGTGACGTCGTGGTTGTCGCTGGCCATCAGCTTGCTGTCCTGCACGCTGATGCGAATGGTGGTGGTGCTCTCGTCACCGTCCGCGTCGCGTATGGTGTAGGTGAAGCTGTCGGCGGCCCACGGCGGCAGCACGCTGTCGGGTTTGGCGTGGTAAGTGGCGTTGCCCTGGGCATCCAGGGTCAGGTAGCCGTACAGCCCCATCACCTGCTCACCGACATGGCCCACAGCCGAGCTCGAGGTGTCATGGCCGGCGCGCACGCCCACCACGTACTGGCCGTCGGCGCGCACATCGGCGCCCACCACATCGTTGGCCAGCACATTGCCGCTGACCGCGCCGCCCTGGTTCACGTCGGCATAGTCGCAATGGGCCTTGGGCACGTCGTCGACGATATTGATGACGATGGTGCTGGTGGTGGTATTGCCCAGTGAGTCCTTCACCTGGTAGGTGAAGCTCTCGGTGACGATATTCGGGCCGTCGTTGACGTGGTTCGGCGAATTCGGCGCCGAGGTCAGGGTGTAGGTGTACGAGCCATCGGCATTCAGCAGAATCTGCCCGTACTGGCCCGTGGCATTGCCCACCAGGGTGAAGCTCAGTGCACCAACACCGCCGTGCACCGCGTCGGCCAGCGAACCGGTCGCGGTTTCGCCGGGCGAATGCGGGTCACTGCCCACCACATTGCCCGGGGCCAGGTCGGCGCCGGTCTTGCACAGGTCCAGGGCGTTTTCGTACACCGTCACATCGTCCACACCCGCCATCAGCTTGCTGTCCTGCACATTGACGGTAATGGTTGCGGTACTTTCGTCACCATCGGCATCGCGGATGGTGTAGACGAAGGTATCGCTGGCCCACTGCGGCAGGTCCTGGTTGGCGTAGGCGTGGTAGCTGGCGTTGCCTTGGGAGTCGAGGGTCAGGTAGCCATACTGGCCGTTGATCGCATCGCCCACATGGCCGATGGCCGAGGTGGAGGTATCGCTGCCGGCGCGCACACCCACCACGTACTGGCCGTCGGCACGCACATCGGCGCCCAGCACATCGTTGGCTAGCACGTTACCGCTGACCGTGCCGCCTTCGGTGACATCGGCGTAATCGCAATGGGCCTTGGGTACGTCGTCGACGATATTGATGACGATGGTGCTGGTGGTGGTGTTGCCCAGCGAATCCTTCACCTGGTAGGTGAAGCTCTCGGTGACGATGTTCGGGCCGTCGTTGCCAGGGGTTGGCGAGCTCGGCGCCGAGGTCAGGGTGTAGGTGTACGAGCCATCGGCATTCAGCAGAATCTGCCCGTACTGCCCCGTGGCATTGCCCACCAAGGTGAAGGTCAGCGCCCCCACTCCGCCCTGCACCGCGTCAGCCAGCGAGCCTGTCGCCGTTTCGCCGGGCGAGTGCGGGTCGCTGCCCACCACGTTACCAGGGGCCAGGTCGGCGCCAGTCTTGCACAGGTCAAGGGCTTTTTCGTAGACCGTCACATCGTCCTCGCCCGCCACCAGCTTGCAGTCCTGCACCTTGATATTGATGGTGGTGGTGCTCTCGTCACCGTCGGCATCGCGAATGGTGTAGACGAAGGTGTCGGTGGCCCATTGCGGCAGGTCCTGGTTGGGGTTGGCGTGGTAGGTACCAACGCCGTTGGCGTCCAGGGTCAGGTAGCCGTACTGCCCCATAATCTGTTCGCCCACATGGCCAATGGCTGAGGACGAGGTGTCGCTGCCCGCGCGCACGCCGACCACGTATTGGCCATCGGCACGCACATCGGCGCCGGTGGTGTCGTTGTCCAGCACATTGCCGCTAACGCTCCCACCTTCCGTGACCTCGGCGAAATCGCACCGGGCCTGGGGCACGTCGTCGACGATTTTCACATCCAGCGTGCCGCTGGCGGTGCTGCCGTCCATGTCGGTGGCAGTGACGGTGAAGTGCTCGGTCAGGCTGTTGGTGCCGTCAGCGTTGGCGTGGGTTTCGTTGTCCAGCAGTTGGTAGGTGTAGCTGACCACCCCGGTATGGGGGTTATAGCCGGTGATGGTCAGGGTGTTGCCCAATGGCGTGGTGACCGACTGCGGGAAGCCTGCCGGCGTGCCGTCCACTACCAGGTTGAGCCCGGCTACGGTCAGGGTTTTCAAACCGTCCGGGGCGTCCACGGTGAAGGTGCCGCCCTGAGTTAGCTGGGCGGCATTCGGCGTGCTGCCATCGCCGAGGAATTTCTCGTAGACCGTCACCTCGCCATCAGCAACGTCCAGGCCGCCCAGTTTTACCGGGTCGTCGAGGTTCTTCACGTCGAGGGTCAGGGTGGCGCTGCTGGTGTCGCCGTCGGCGTCTTTGAGCGTGTAGGTGAAGTGCTCGACGCCGCTGCCGCCGCCGAACAGGTTCTTGAAGTCCGGGTCGTTGGTGTTGAGGGTGTAGGTGTAGGAGCCGTCGGCATTCAGCACCAGGGTGCCGTAGGTGCCGGTGAAGGTGCCGCCCTGGACCATACCGCCGGGCACACGGTCGGCGCCCTGGGTGTCGTTGTCCAGCACATTGCCGGTCAGTTCGGTATGCAGCTCGGTTGCCGGCGTGACGTTGTGGTCATCCACCGCCTTGGGCACGTCGTCGATGATGCGCACATCCAGCGAGCCACTGGCCACATCGCCATCGGTGTCGCTGACCAGCACCGGGAAATGCTCGCCCAGCACATTGTTGCCGGCCCCATCCGGGTGGTGTTCGGCACCGTTGAGGGTATAGCTGTAGCTGACCACGCCAGTGGCCGGGTTGTAGCCGGTGATGGTCAGGGTATTGCCCAGGGCAGTGGTGATGGACTGCCCGACTCCGGTCACCGCCCCGGCGGTCACCACATTGATGCCGCCAACGCTTAGATTGAACACTCCGTCGGGGGCCACCACGGTGAAACTGCCGCTCTGCGTCAGCTGCCCCGGCGCGCTGGCCGAGCCATCGGGCAGGTTGGCCTCGTTCAGGGTCAGCTCGCCGGGCTCCACGCTCAGGCCTTCGAGTTGCACCGGGCGATCCGGCGGTGGGTTGGCGACGCCGTCGCGGTCACCGTCCAGTGCACCGAGGCGGTCATTGGCCAGCTCCGGGATAATGTTGAAGCCGGCCGTGGGGAAGCCGACGGTGGGGTCGACACGCCCGGCCACCTCGGTCAGCAGCACGAAGCTGTGCCCGCCACCCAATGCCCCGACACCACCGGGGTTGCCGCCGGCAGCGGTCGCCTCGGCGTCCTGGGTCGGGTCGCTGCCCGCAGCGATGGCCCGTTGCAACTGCTCCACATCGCTCAGTTGCGCCTCGCTCGGCACCGGGTCGGGCGTTTGCACATGGGGGGCTCGGTTGGCCAAAAGCTCGGGGGACATCTCAAGGCTGCTGTCGCGGCCCAGGGTCAGTTCGGCCCCGTTCTGCAGGTGTACCGCCACCGCGCCGCTGTTGCCGGTTTCCAGCTGTTCGCCGGCATACAACCGGTCGCCCTCGACCAGCAGGCGGCGGTGGCCGTCATCACTGACCGCAAATACCTGCCCGACCAACTTGCTGACCACGCCAACTAATTTGGCCATGAGTGCACGCCTCCCCTGCCGATGGGCTTTTTGCAGATCAAGGCATGGCGGGTAAAAACACACGACGGCCCGGGTGTTGTGATTGTCGGACCGTCGCCGTCACGTTCGTGAATTTCACGCTCCCTGTGACGACTGCCGCGATAGCGGTAATAGGTAGTGGCCATCAATAAGTGACAATTTATTGTCGCCAAATACCGCTGTCGCTTTCCTCCCCTGTGTCCTTAGCTGCAAAAAAACTGGAACTTTCGCCGAAGCCCGAAACCCGCATCTTTCAGCCGGTACACCGAGCCACCTGAATGCAACAATGTCGTGTATTCCTTAGACCTCATAAGTTTTTTTTCGCATATAGCTTATGAAAAATTCTTCTTAGCTCGCCCCATAAATGTTCTTAGCTCTGTTGTTACAAGCCTGAAACGGTTTGATACCTATATTTCGTCATTTTTTTGGCGATCGCAGGACATTTTTGAGAGACCAGGGAGAAGTACCCCATGCGCGCTTTAACCCCCATCACCAGTGCAATTCTGTTGGCCATGACCTGCGCCAACAGCCAGGCGATGTCGATTAACGAGGCCGTTCAAAACGCGGTAGACCAACACCCCGAAATCAGCGCCAGCCGCAACAGCAGGCTGTCGGCCGACGAGGATGTGAAGTTCGCCCGCGGGGGCTACTACCCCACCGTCGACCTGGTGGCAGGCTATGGCCGCCAGCGCTCGGACAACACCAACACCCGCGGCTTCAACCCCGACGGCACACGCAACCACAATAAAGAAACCCTCAACTACACCCAGTCCGAACTGCGCCTGCGGCAGATGCTGTTCGACGGCTTCAACACCTCCAACGAAGTCGGCCGCACCGAGGCGGTCGCCGCCTCACGCGCCTACTACACCCAGGCCACCGCCGAAACCGTGGCCCTGCGCGCCGTCGAGGTGTACCTCGAGGTACTAAAGCGCCGCGAGCTGGTGACCCTGGCGCGCAACAACCTGCAGGCGCACCTGCGGGTCAACGACCAGATCGGCCTGCGCAGCGAACGCGGCGTGGGCAGCACCGCCGACCTTGACCAGTCCAGCGCCCGCCGCGCCCTGGCCGAGAACAACCTGGACACCGCCGAGGTGGACCTGGCCGATGCCGAGGCCAACTTCATCAGCGTGATCGGGCGCGTGCCCGACGAGCTGGAAGCGCCCACCTCCATCAAGCCCGAAGTGCCCGCCGACCTGCAGGCCGCCCGCCAGGGCATGCTGGAGAACAACCCCTACCTGAAGTCGGCCCAGGCCGACGTGCAGTCTGCCGAGCAGCAATACGAAGTGGCCAAGTCGCCGTTCTATCCACGCCTGGACGCAGTGCTGGCCACCGGCGCCGACAACAACACCGCCGGCCAGAAGGGCCACGCCAACAACGACTGGCAGGCCGGCGTCGAGCTTAGCTACAACCTGTTCCGCGGCGGCAGCGACAAGGCCCGCCTGCAGTCCGATGCGCACAAGATCAACCAGGCCATGGACATCCGCAACAACGCCCTGCGCCAGCTCAACGAGAACCTGAACCTGGCCTGGAACGCCATGAACAACGCGCGCAAGCAAACCCCCAGCGCCCGCGAATATGCCGAAACCACCCAGCGCGTGCGCGCCGCCTACCAGGACCAGTTCGGCCTGGGCCAGCGTACCCTGCTGGATGTGCTCGACAGCGAGAACGAGCTGTACAACGCCAACCGCCGCTACACCGAGGTGCGCTACACCGAGGAGTTCTCCATGTACCGCCTGCTGGCCAACATGGGCGAGCTGCTGAGCAAGCAGCGCATTTCGCTGCCGCCGGAGGCGATCGCCAAGACCGAAGTGAGAAATGAGGCCCGCTTGCCCGACATGCGTTAAGCACTGGACGAAACACGGACCTTTCAGCCAGCGCCCGTTCCCCCGTCCACTGCGGCAGGAGTAGGCCATCGTGACCAGTATGCAAAGTGCGCAACCGCGCCAGGATGTTGATGATCCACTGCTCGATGGCCTGCTGATTTTATGCAAGCTGCATGGCTGCACCGCCAGCCGCGCCAGCCTGTGCAGCGGCCTGCCGCTGGCCGGGCAAGGCCTGGGCCTGGCCCTGCTGCCCCGGGCCGCCGCCCGGGCCGGTTTGCAGGCACGGGTGCTGCGCCGCGAGCTGTCGGCTATTTCTGCGCTCAACCTGCCGGTGCTGCTGATCTTGAACGACGGCCGCAGCGCCGTGCTGCGGCGCTGGGGCGATGACGGCCGGGCGCTGCTGCTGCCGTGCGAGGCCGAAGGCGGCGAGCAGTGGGTCGAAACCCAGGCCCTGGCCGAGGCCTACAGCGGCCAGGCGCTGTTCGCCCGCCCCCGCCACGCCCTGGAAGATGCACGCGCCCCACTGCTGCCACGGGTCAACGCCTGGTTTCGCGATACCCTGCGCCACTCCCGCTGGCTGTACGGCGATGCCCTGCTGGCGAGCCTTTTGATCAACCTGCTGGGCCTGATGGTGCCGCTGTTCGTCATGCAAACTTACGACCGCGTGGTGCCCAACCAGGCGCTGTCGACCCTGTGGGTGCTGGTGGCCGGTTTGTTCATCGGCACCGCTTTCGAGCTGGTGTTGCGCATGGTGCGCGCGCACCTGTTGGACCAAGCCGGCAAGAAGACCGACCTGATCCTCTCCGCCACCCTGTTCGAGCGCATTACCGGCATGAGCATGAAGGCCCGCCCGGCCAGCATCGGCGGCTTCGCCCAGAGCATCCACGACTTCCAGGGCCTGCGTGAATTCCTCACGGCGGTCACCCTCACCAGCATCATCGACCTGCCCTTCGTCGCCCTCATGCTGTTGGTGATCGGCCTGCTCGGCGGCTGGCTGGTGCTGATCCCGCTGATCGCCTTCCCGGTGGCGGTGGGCCTGGCGCTGTTCATCCAGGTGCGCCTGCGCGACACCGTGCAAAAAAGCCTGAGCCTGGGCGCGGTGCGCCAGGCCCTGCTGATCGAGACCCTCGGCGGGCTGGAAACGCTTAAAGCCTGCGGCGCCGAGAGCGAGCGCCAATACCAGTGGGAGCACACCAACGGCGCCATCGCCCGGCTTGACGCCCACGCCCGCAACCTGTCGTCGCTGGCCAGCAACGGCACGCTGTTCATCCAGCAGTTCTGTGGCATGGCCACCATCGTTGCCGGGGTGTACAGCATCATCGCCGGCAACCTCAGCGTTGGCGCGCTGGTGGCCAGCTACATGCTCGGCAGCCGGGTGCTGGCCCCGCTGGGGCAGATCGCCGGGCTGATCACCCGCTACCAGCAGGCGCAGCTGACCATGCGCAGCACCGACGCGCTGATGAGCCTGCCCCAGGAACGCCAGGCCGAGCAGCAAGCCCTGGAGCACACCGCGCTGCAGGGCGGCCTGAGCATCAGCCACGCGAGCTTTCGCTACCCCGGGCAAACCGCCCCGGCGCTCAACGATGTTCACTTCAGCCTCACGCCCGGCGAGCGCATCGGCATCATCGGCCGCAGCGGCTCGGGCAAGAGCACCTTGGCGCGGCTGATCATGGGCTTTCATCACCCCGACGAAGGCCAGGTGCTGCTGGACAACCTCGACCTGCGCCAGTTGGACATCGCCGACCTGCGCAGCCAGCTGGGCTACGTGGCCCACGACCTGCCGCTGCTGGCCGGCAGCCTGCGCGACAACCTCACCCTCGGCGCCCGTCATGTCAGCGACGCACGCATGCTCGAAGTGGCCGAGCTGACCGGCGTCAGCGAGCTGGCCCGCCAGCACCCGCAGGGCTTCGACCGCCCGGTGGGCGAACGCGGCCAGTTGCTGTCCGGTGGCCAGCGCCAGGCCGTGCTGCTGGCCCGCGCGCTGCTGCTGGAGCCGCCGCTGCTGGTGCTCGACGAGCCCACCAGCCACATGGACAACAGCAGCGAAGACCAACTGCGCCAGCGCCTGCTGGCCTGGGTGCCGGGCAAGACCCTGCTGCTGGTCACCCACCGCACTTCGATGCTGAGCCTGGTGAACCGGTTGCTGGTGCTGGATAACGGCAAGATCGTCGCCGACGGGCCGAAGGATGCGGTGATCGATGCACTGCGCAAGGGGCGCATCGGATCGGCGTTTTAACAGGCATTGGTCATGACATGGCTCCGGCTTCGCCGGTGTTCGCGGCTAAAGCCGCTCCTACAGGTATCACGTTACCTTCAGGCCTGCGCTGTACCTGCAGGAGCCGGCTTGTCGGTGATGAGGCCGGCACAGGCAGCACAAGACAGTTGCACCAACAACCCGCCCTCCAACGAGGTAGCCCATGTCCATCACCCACAGCATCCGCAGCTACCTCCAAGGCCCCGACTCACGCGCCGAGCGCGACTACATGCCCGAGCTTGCCGGCGCCACCCTGCAGGACTCGCCAAGCCTGTCGCGCCTGACCGTGTGGCTGGCCGCCACCCTGCTGCTGGTGGCGGTGGTCTGGGCCAATTTTGCGGTACTCGATGAGGTCACTGTCGGCGAGGGCAAGGCCATTCCCTCGAGCAAGGTGCAGGTGGTGCAGAACCTCGAGGGCGGTATCGTCACCGAGATTCTGGTGCGCGAGGGCCAGATGGTCGACAAAGGCGCCACCCTGCTGCGCCTGGACGACACCCGGTTCAAGTCCAACAAGGGCGAAAGCGAGGCCGACCGCTATGCCCTCACCGCCCAGGTCGAGCGCCTGTCGGCCGAGGCCGAGGGCAAACCGTTCGTGGTCTCCGACGAAGTACGCGCCAAGGCGCCGCAGGTGGCCGAGGACGAACTGGCGTTGTACGACTCACGCCAGCGCCGCCTGGCCAGCGAGAAGCAGACCCTCAACGAGCAATTGCGCCAGAAAACCCAGGAGCTGGCCGAGTTCCGCTCCAAGGCCGACCAGTACCGCTCGGCGGTCGGCCTGCTGCAGCAGGAGCTGGACATGTCCGCCCCGCTGGTGAGCAAGGGGGCGATTTCGCCGGTGGAAATCCTGCGCCTCAAGCAGCGCACCGTCGAGGCCCGCGGCCAGCTCAACGCCACCAACCTGGCCATCCCCCGGGCCGAGGCGGCGATTGCCGAAATCCGCAGCAAGGTGCAGGAGTCCGATGCCACCTTCCGCTCCGAGGCTGCCAAGGACCTCAACGACAAGCGCACGGAGCTTTCGAAGATCACCGCCACCAGCATCGCCATCGACGACCGGGTCAACCGCACCACCGTGGTGTCACCGGTGCGCGGCATCGTCAAGTTGCTCAAGGTCAACACCATCGGCGGCGTGGTGCAGCCGGGCAGCGACCTGGTGGAGATCGTGCCGATAGAAGACAACCTGCTGATCGAAGCGCGCGTGCGCCCGCAAGACGTGGCCTTCCTGCACCCGGGGCAGACGGCGATGGTCAAGTTCAGCGCCTATGACTACAGCATCTACGGCGGCCTCAAGGCCAAGCTCGAGCTGATCGGTGCCGACACCGTCACCGACGACAAGGGCAACGCGTTCTACCTGATCCAGGTGCGCACCGACAAGAACCACCTGGGCGGGGACAACAAGCCGCTCTTGATCATCCCCGGCATGGTCGCCACGGTGGATATCATCACCGGGCACAAGAGCGTGCTGGATTACCTGTTGAAGCCGGTGTTCAAGGCGCGCACCGAGGCGTTGAGGGAGCGTTAGGTTGCCTGTGCCGGCCTCTTCGCGGGTGAACCCGCTCCCACAGGGGTATCGGTACCCTTGGAGCGCCGTGCAGTGCCTGTGGGAGCGGGTTTACCCGCGAAGAGGCCGGCACAGCAAAAGCCTGGCTTCAACCTTCGCCATGATTTCGTGTGAAGGTCTCTACGCCCATCGCCCCGATCTGCCCCTCGATCAACGCCTCGAACGGCCGCAGCAGCTCATCGAAACTGCCCGGCGCCTCAAGCACGTTCAACCCCTGCACTACCGCCTCGATGGTCGACAGCGCCCCGGGCTCCGGTGCCTTGCGCAGCCGGTAGCGTGATGGCGTCACCTGCCCCAGAGTCACCCGTGGCAAGGCGTCCAACAGCGGATTGAGGTAGAGCATCTTGCGAGCCTTGCGCCAGGTGCCGTCGGGGACGATCAGCATTAGCGGCAGGTCATCGCTCTGAGCATAGGGCTGCAGTACCTCGGCCTCATCCCCAGGGAACAGCAGCGCTGGCCGGTAACCTGGGGTGGCCAGCAGCGCCTGCAGGTCATCGAACACCTCGCCCACCCGCAGTTCGGCGTTGCGCAGCCCAAGGGCGGCCAGGCGTGCGGTGTTCAGGGCGTGGGAGGTTTCGCTGGGGTGCTGCAACAAGACCACGCGGGTGCGGCTGGCCAGGCTTGGAATCAGCGGGCAGAGGCAATGGGCGAGTGGGCGCTGGCAGCGTTCGCAGCGGGGTCTGGGCATGGCGGGCTCCTTCGGGGAGCGCAGTTTGCCACAGGGTGGTGCCCAGGCGGGAACCCTGGGCCCGGGTCGCGATGGGCCGCAGCGCGGCCCCCGCCATTGGCACGTACTCAGCGGTTGAACCGCTCCGCCAGGCTGTGCAGATACTCGGCCATGCGTTCCAGGTCCTGGCTGATCTCGGCGCCCTGCCGCGCTTGGCCGGCGCTTTCATCGCACAGGTGGGCAATGCGCACAATCTGCTGGTTGATATCTTCGGCCACGTGGCTTTGCTGCTCCGAGGCCGTGGCCATCTGCTGGCTCATACCGGTGATGCGGCTGACCGCCTGGGCGATACCCGCCAACGCCGCCTGCACCGCCTCGACACTGTGCACACTGTCCTGGGAGATCTGCTGGCCGCGGCTGGCGCTGGCTACCGCACGGTCGGCGCCTGAACGCAGGGTGGCGATGATGTGATGAATCTCCTCGGTGGAGGAACGGGTGCGCTGGGCCAGCGAGCGCACCTCGTCGGCGACCACCGCAAAGCCCCGGCCCTGCTCACCGGCCCGGGCCGCCTCGATGGCGGCGTTGAGCGCCAGCAGGTTGGTCTGCTCGGCAATCGAGGTGATCACATCCACCACGCTACCGATCGACTGGGTCTGCTCGGCCAGGGCGTTGACCGCTTGGCCGATGTCACTTACCGCCTCGCTCATGCTGCCCATGGCGCGCAGGCTCTGCTGCGCCAGGTCGCTGCCCTGCTGGGCCAACTGGTCGGCATCACTGGCGGCGTGGGCGGTGCTCTGCACGTTGTGGGTGACCTGCTGGATGGTCGCGGCCATCTGCGCGATGGCGGTGGCCGACTGGTCGGTTTCGCTGCGCTGGCGGTCGAGCATCTGTGCCTGGGCATCGGACAGGTCGGCGGACTGCGCGGCCCGCGACTTGACCCCGACGCCTGCGTCCACCAGGCGCGTCAGTGCAGTCTGCAGGCGGGCCTCTTCGCTGAGGATGGCCAGGTCCAGCTGGCCGCGCAGGCCGGGGTTGTCGCTGTAGGTCAGGGCCACCAGCGGGCTGGTGAAGGCCTTGGGGTGTTCGTCCAGGGTGCGGCGGATGGCGCGGTTCTGCTGGTTCTCGATCAGGTACCAGGCCGCAAGCAGGCTGGCCATCAGCACACCCAGCGCCGCGTAGGGTACCAGCCACAGGTAGGCGGCCGCCGACAGCAGCCCGGCGCCGAGCAGCGGCCAGCCACTGCCCACGCCATTGGCCAGCCGCGCCGCCAGGGCCACCGGCGAACGCCCACCGCGCAAGCGTGCGTACAGCGCCTCGGCACGGCGGATCTGCTCGCGGGTGGGCACCGAGCGCACCGACTCGTAACCGCTGATGCGGCCGTTCTCGTACACCGCCGTCACATAGGCGCTGACCCAGTAGAAATCGCCGTTCTTGGCGCGGTTCTTGACCACGCCCATCCAGGGCTTGCCTTGCTTGATGGTGTCCCACATGTGCGCGAATACCGACGGCGGCATGTCGGGGTGGCGCACCAGGTTGTGCGGCTGGCCCACCAACTCGTCGTAGGTGAAGCCGCTGATGGCCACGAAGGCATCGTTGCAGTAGGTGATGCGGCTGCTCAGGTCGGTGGTGGAAATCAACCGCTGATCGTTTGGAAACGTTCTCTCGCGTTCGGTGACGGGCAAATTCATGCGCATCGTTGGCGATCCCTTGCTTATCCAGATGAGTGGGAAAATCATCAAAGCAAGTAGAGGTTTAGCAGAAGGCCAGCACCGCAGCGGTCAAGTTTGTAGGAAATTCGCTCGTTTTGACGGAACGTGAGTATTCAGCCTACGTTGAGCTGGCTTTTGAGCAGGTCGCGGAAGGTCTGGATCAGGGGTTCGCGACTGCGGCCACGGCGGATGATCAGCGAAAACGGCGCCTGGTAGCCGAAGGTGGCCGGCGACAGCACGCGCAAATCGCCCTTGTCGACCCAGGCCTGGGCGTAGTGTTCGGGCAGGTAGCCGATGTAGGCACCGGAGAGAATCAGGATCAGTTGCGCCTCCATGCTCTCCACCGTCGCTGCACTGTGCTTGAAGCCATGCCGGGCCAGCTCGGCCTGGCTCCAGTAGCCACGCCCGACCATGCGCTGCTGGGTGACCACCGGCTCCGGGATGCGTCGCTCGGCGAACAGCGGGTGGCGGCTGCTGCAATACAGCCAGTGCTGTTCGCGGTACAGCGGCTGGTACAAAAGGCCGCTCATGCGTGACGAAAACGCGCCGATGGCCAGGTCCAGGCGGTTGTCCTGTACCCCCAGTTGCAGCTCGTAGGGGCTGGACACCGACAGGTGCAGGTGCACCGCCGGGTGCTCCTGGCTGTAGGCGCCGATGGCTTCGGCCAAAGGCAGGGCGCGGTCGCCGACGGTGGAGTCGATCACCCCCAGGTTGAGGGTGCCGCGCAGCTCGCCCTTGAGCGCCGCCGCGTACTGCTCGAAGCCGTCCAGCTCGGCCAGCAGGCGCAGGGTCTCCTGGTGGAACAGCTCGCCCTTGCTGGTCAGGCTGAAGCCGCCACGGCCACGGTGGCAGAGCACGATGCCCAGGGCGCCTTCCAGCTGGCTCATGTAGGTGCTGATGGCCGAGGTGGACAGGTTGAGGTCGCGTTGGGCATTGGCGAAGCCCTGGTGGCGCACCACGCTGGCGAAGATGCGCAGCAGTTTCAGGTCGGGCAGCGATGAGGCCATGGCGCGGGTCCGGCAGGGTGGAAATGCGCAGAGTCTAACGCGCTTGCCGGCCGATAGTTCAGAAATCTCTGAAGTAAGTTTTTGTCGGTAGCGATTCTTCCCCGGCACTACCTTGCGCAGACTGCGGCGAAATGTCCCTGCCCGCCGGCATTCGTCACAGTTCGAGGCGCGCGGCGGAACAGGTTCGAACAAACAGAACAATCGACCGACTGATGAGGCCCACCGTGGACAAGATTCTCCACCAACCACTGGGCGGCAACGAAATGCCGCGTTTCGGCGGCATCGCCACCATGCTTCGCCTTCCCCACCTGCAAAGCCCCGAGGGCCTGGACGCCGCCTTCATTGGCGTGCCGCTGGACATCGGTACCTCGCTGCGCTCGGGCACCCGCTTCGGCCCGCGGCAGATCCGCGCCGAATCGGTGATGATCCGCCCGTACAACATGGCCACCGGCGCCGCCCCGTTCGACTCGCTGTCGGTGGCTGACATCGGTGACGTGGCGATCAACACGTTCAACCTGCTGGACGCCGTGCGCATCATCGAAGAGGCCTACGACCAGATTGTCGAGCACAACGTGATCCCGATGACCCTGGGCGGCGACCACACCATCACCCTGCCGATCCTGCGCGCCCTGCACAAGAAACACGGCAAGATCGGCCTGGTGCACATCGATGCCCACGCCGACGTCAACGACCACATGTTCGGCGAGAAGATCGCCCACGGCACCACCTTCCGCCGCGCCGTGGAAGAAGGCCTGCTCGATTGCGAGCGCGTGGTGCAGATCGGCCTGCGCGCCCAGGGCTACACCGCCGACGACTTCAACTGGAGCCGCCGCCAGGGTTTTCGTGTAGTGCAGGCCGAAGAGTGCTGGCACAAGTCGCTGGAACCGCTGATGGCCGAAGTACGCGAAAAGGTCGGCGGCGGCCCGGTGTACCTGTCGTTCGACATCGACGGCATCGACCCGGCCTGGGCGCCTGGCACCGGCACCCCGGAAATCGGCGGCTTGACCACCATCCAGGCGATGGAGATCATCCGCGGCTGCCATGGCCTGGACCTGATCGGCTGTGACCTGGTCGAAGTCTCCCCACCCTACGACACCACCGGCAACACCTCGCTGCTGGGCGCCAACCTGCTGTTCGAAATGCTCTGCGTGCTGCCGGGCGTGGTGCGCCGCTGATCATCGCCCTGCTTGTGTAGGAGCGGCCTAGTGCCGCGATGGGCTGCACAGCAGCTCCAGATTGCCTGCAAGCCGGTAGATGCAGGCTTTGGGGCTGCTACGCAGCCCATCGCGGCACAAGGCCGCTCCTGCAGAAAACCCAGCTGCAACGACTTGCTTCACCCCGGCAGGAGCCATCCGGGAGGGCCATAGAGGCCCGCCAACACAAGACAGAGCCGTCGGGCGCCGTGAGAAGCCCTGGCGGCCGATCTCGCCATAATAAAGATAATCGGGAGACCCCCAATGGCCTTGGACATCATCGTTGTACTGATCTATGCCGCCGGCATGCTCGCGTTGGGCTGGTACGGCATGCGGCGCGCGAAAACCCATGAAGACTACCTGGTGGCCGGGCGCAACCTCGGGCCCACCCTGTACATGGGCACCATGGCCACCACCGTGCTGGGCGGTGCCTCCACCGTCGGTACCGTGCGCCTGGGTTATGTGCATGGCATTTCCGGCTTCTGGCTGTGCGCGGCACTGGGCCTGGGCATCATTGCCCTTAACCTGTTCCTGGCCAAGCCGCTGCTGCGCCTGAAGATCTTCACCGTGACCCAGGTGCTGGAGCGCCGCTACAACCCCATGGCACGCCAGGCCAGCGCGGCGATCATGCTGGCTTACGCGCTGATGATCGGCGTCACCTCGACCCTGGCCATGGGCACCGTGCTGCAGGTGCTGCTGGATGTGCCGTTCTGGATGGCGCTGCTGTTCGGCGGCGGCGTGGTGGTGGTGTATTCGACCATCGGCGGCATGTGGTCGCTGACTCTGACCGACATCGTCCAGTTCGTGATCAAGACCGTGGGCCTGATGTTCATCCTGCTGCCGGTGTGCCTGTACAAGGCCGGTGGCTGGGACGCCCTGGTAACCAAGCTGCCGGCGGCCAGCTTCAGCTGGACCACCATCGGCTGGGACACCATCATCACCTACTTCCTGATCTACTTCTTCGGCATCCTGATCGGCCAGGACATCTGGCAGCGCGTGTTCACCGCCCGTGACGAGAAGGTCTGCCAGCGCGCCGGTACCACCGCTGGCGTGTACTGCGTGCTGTACGGCCTGGCCTGCGCGATGATCGGCATGGCCGCCCATGTGCTGATGCCGGACCTTGCCAACCCCAACAACGCCTTTGCCGAGATGATCAAGGGCCAGTTGCCCGAGGGCATCCGTGGCCTGCTGATGGCCGCGGCCCTGGCCGCGATGATGTCCACCGCCAGCGCCGGCCTGCTGGCCGCCTCCACCACCCTGACCGAAGACCTGCTGCCCAAGCTGCGTGGCGGCAAGCAGTCGAGCCTCGGCATCAACCGCCTGTTCACCCTGCTCACCGGCCTGGTGGTGCTGGGTATCGCCCTGGCGGTGAACGATGTGATCAGCGCCCTGACCCTGGCCTACAACCTGCTGGTGGGCGGCATGCTGATCCCGCTGATCGGTGCGATCTTCTGGAAGCGCGCCACCACCGCCGGGGCCATCGCCAGCATGTCGCTGGGCTTTGCCACCGCGCTGTTCTTCATGTTCAAGGATGGCCTGGATGCCAACACGCCGATCTACTACAGCCTGGCCATCGGCCTGGTGAGCTTCGTGGTGGTCAGCCTGGCCTCGCGCAAGCCGGCTGCGGCGGTGAACCTGGCCTGAGGGGTAACTGGGGCTTGCCGGTGATGAGGCCCTCGGCAAAAACGCAAAAGGCCGCTACATCGAAAAGATGCGGCGGCCTTTTTGCTTGCTCTGAATCAGCGGCGGCGCGGCTGGCGCTTGCGCTGTTCTTCGTCGCTGGGGATCGGCACCGGCTGCAGCGGTGGTGGCAGCAAGCCCAGGGCGACGGCAAGGTCGTGGAGCCAGTTGTACATGTGTCGGTTCATAATGCCCCCTTGACGGGTCAGCCTCACGGTCAATCAATTCTGCGATGCTTCATACAGATCATAGTCCGATGTCCTGCATTGCGCATACGCCTGTTCTTACAGATAGGGGCGATTTTGACCCGGATCAAGCACTGGCCGCAGCTTCCGACGGTCGGTCAATCGTTTCGCTTTGTTGCAAGTCGATCCACGCCTGCAAATTTGCCCCGCGCATGCCCTGGCGCCACATCAGCCAGGTGACCGCCTGATCGAAGGGTGCCTGCAAGCGATGGGCACGTACCCGGTCGCGGCCTGGCAGGCTGTCGAGCATCGATTGGGCCATCAGCGCCACCCCGGCCCCTGCGATCACACAGGCCAGCATGCTCTGGTAGGACTCGATTTCCATCACCCGGCCCATGGGCGTGTGGGCATGGGCGTACCAGGCCTCCAGGCGCATGCGGTACGAGCAGCCCTGGCGGAAGGTAAACACCGCCTTGCCGGCGACATCCCGCGCAGTGCGTACCGGCGGGTGCTCGGGGCTGGTGATCAGCACCAGGGTTTCGTCGCACAGCGGCACGCCATCCAGCCCGGCCAGGCTGGGCGGGCCATCCACCAGCGCGGCATCGAGCTTGTGACTGAGCAGCCCTTCGAGCAGTTCACCGCTGGGCGCAGCCTGCACCTGCAGGTTCACGGCCGGGTACGCCTGGTGGTAGCGCGCCAGCAACCCGGGCAGGTGGATGGCCGCCGTGCTGTACATGGTGCCCAGCACAAAGTCGCCCGCCGGCTGGCCGCCCTGCACCGCCGCCACCGCTTCGTCACGCAGCGCCGACAGGCGGCTGGCGTAGTCGAGCAACACCTTGCCGGCCGGCGACAACTGCAAGCGCTGGCGTTCACGCAGGAACAGCTCCACCCCCAGTTGCTCCTCGAGCTGGCGCAGGCGCGTGCTGAGGTTCGACGGCACCCGGTGCAGGCGCTCGGCGGCGCGGGTCACCGAGCCCTCCTCGGCCACGGCCTGGAAGATGCGCAGTTGGCTGAACTCCATGACATTCTCCAAAACAGAACAACTTGATCATCATTATTCAATTTTATTGAAAGTCAACTCGCCCTACCCTGCCATCCATCGCCCACCTTCGGCAGGAGACTCGCCATGCCCCCCTTCGTGCAACTGCTGGCCAGCGCCGTGGCCCTGATGATGGCCATGGGTATCGGCCGCTTCGCCCTCACCCCGCAACTGCCCAGCCTGATCGCCGAGGGCCAGTTCGACCTGACCGCCGGCGGCCTGATCGCTGCGGCCAACTACCTCGGTTACTTGCTGGGCGCGGTGGACGGCATGTTCGCCCGCAAGCCCGCTCAAGTACGCCTTCGCCTGCATGGCGGGCTGTGGCTTTGCGTGCTGCTGACCCTGGCCTCAGCGGCGGCCGACGGGTTCTGGAGCCACTTGCTGCTGCGCTTCGGCACCGGCGTTGCCAGCGCCTGGGTGTTGGTGATGATCACCAGCCTCAGCCAGCAACTGGCCAATGCCCACGGCCGCCAGCGCCTTGGCGCACAGGTGTTCGCCGGGCCCGGCGCCGGTATTGCGTTGACCGGCCTGCTGGCGCTGGTCGCTCATTTGCTGGGGCTGGGCTCTTCGGCGCTGTGGCTGATCTACGGGGTGGCCGCGCTGGTGATGCTGCTGGCTGTGCTGCCATGGCTGCCGCGGGCGATGGAGGCTGTACCGGCACCCGCGGCAGTACCCAACAACCCGACGCGAGGCAGCGGTATTGGCCGCCTGGGGCTGGTGTATGGCCTGTACGGTATCGGCTACATCCTGCCGGCTACTTTTTTGTCGCAGATGGCCAGCCAACAGTTTCACGGCCAGTGGCAGGCAGACCTTTTCTGGCCGGCATTCGGCCTGGCGGCGGCGTTGGGCGTGGTGCTGGTCAGCCTGCGCCGGCCAGGCCGCACGTCGGGGTGGCTGACCATCACCTTGTGGCTGCAGGGCCTGGGGGTGCTGGCCTGCCTGCTGGGCGGCGGCATCGGGCTGGGGCTGGGTGTGCTGCTGTGCGGCGGGCCGTTCCTGGCCTGCATGCAACTGGTGATGCAGCGCTCGCGGGAGCTGGCGCCCCATGCCACCCAACGCAATGCCGGGCTGCTGACCGCCTGCTTTGCCTTGGGGCAGTTGAGCGGGCCGCTGCTGGCGGCGTTGAGCAGCCATTTCAGTGGTGGTTTGCAGCCGGCACTGGTGCTGGCAGCTGCCGGCTTGGCGGTTGCCGGGGTTTTGCTGATCAGCGCCGGGGCCGGGCGTGCCGAAGGCTGTGCCGGGCTGCAGCGGGTGCGTTGATTGGGCGGGCCCTATCGCCGGCAAGCCGGCTCCTACAGGGGCGCGGCCCTGCTCGCTAACCCACTACCTTGCGCAGTTGCTGGCGCACCCACTGCTCGGCGCTGACCATGATCACACCGAGCAGCACCATCACCGCACCGATCACGAAGTTCAGGCTCAAGGGTTCATCCAGCAGCACCACGCCGAAGGTCACACCGAATAGCGGGGTTATGAACGAAAACACCGCAAGGTTTGACGCCAGGTATTTGCGCAGCAGCCAGAACCAGGTCAGGTAGCTGATGAACGACACCACGATGCCCTGGAACAGCACACTGCCCACCGCCAGCCGGGTCAGTGTGAAGTCGCCGATCTGCCCGCTCAACAGGGCGATCAGCACCAGCCCGGCAAAGCCCACCGCCAGTTGGTAGAACAGCGTCAAGGTCGCCGGCGCCTCGGACAACCGCGAACCGCGCACCACCACGGTGGTCGCGCCCCAGGCCAGGCCAGCAAGAATGGCCAAGCCGTCGCCCAACAACATTTTCCCGTCCAGCTGATCCAGCGAAACCCCGCCGGCAAAAGCCAGGGCAATGCCGGCAAAGGCCAGCAGGATGCCCAGCCACTGCAACAGCCGCAGGCGCTCGCTGGGCATCATGAAATGCAGCCCCAGCGCGGTGAAGATCGGTGCGGTATAGAGGAACACCGACATGTGCGCCGCCGAGGTCAGCTTCAGGCCCTCGGCAATGAACAAAAACTCAAGGCCAAACAAGGCACCCGCCAACAGCCCCGCGCGCCAAGTGCTGCCCACCTGCGCCCAACCACCGCGAAAACACACCAGCAGCCCCACCAGCACGGCGGCGATGCCGTTACGAAAAGCCGCCTGCATCACCGGCGCGATGTCGACCGCAGCCGACTTGATCAGCACTTGCTGGCAGCCCCAGATCAGGCACAGCACCAGCATCACCTGCAGGGCAAAGGCGTCGGGGTTCTTGCGGGCCTCGCTCATGGGCGGGCCCCTTTTGCATCTTTGGTCATCGGCAAGGCTCGGCAGTCGAATGAAATTCAACCCCGATTATTCATGCCTCAGCCCTGCCAGCGCCACCTCTAGATGGAGCCACCGGCAATCTGCGCCTTGGCCGACACCTGTTCGAAGGTGGTTTCGTCCAGCGCATCGTCCTGCTCATCGAGCACATGGCGCGGGTGTTCGAAGCCGGGGATGCTGCTGTCGATCAGGCTGAGCAGGCGCGAACCGCGCTCGGTGAGCACGAAATTCTCGCCGTTGCCGCCGTCTTCTTCGGGGCGGCTCTCGATGTAGCCGCGCTCGAACAAGAGCTTTTCATATTCGCAGGCGCGGGTTTTCAGGTGGTCCAGATCACCCGGCGCCTCGCCCTTGGCGGCCAGCGCCGCGGCGTGTTGTTCGGCGTAGGGGCGCGGGGTGAAGCTGTGGCCGGCGCCGTTCTGTACTTCGTGCAACAAGCGCTCGATCAGGTCCCAGTCGTAGCTGCTCATGGAGCGGGCCTCCTGCTGTGGACGGATGGGGTACACAGGGTGTGGACCTGCGCGTGGCTCCAGGCGTTCCGCGAAATTTCGCTCGCCATGCATTGAGTCCCCCCATACCCGCTAAGGCCTCAGCTGTTCTTCACTAGGTAGTTGATGAACAAGCGAAACAACTCGGCATTGCCGGCGATGCCCAGGCGCTGCCAGATGTTGTGCCGGTGCACCTTGACCGTGCCCTCGGAGATACCCAGCTCGCGGGAGATCGACTGGCTGCTGTGGCCCTGCAATATGAGCTTGGCCACATGCCGCTGGGTTTCGGTCAACTGGCCCTGAAGAATGTCGACGAAGGCATCTTCCAGCTGGCTGTCCGAGTCCTGCGGGTCGGCCAGGTCGTCGCCATGGGCCAGGCGCAGGTGCTGGCTGAACACGGCCTCGACCACCGGCGTCAGCGCGGCCAGGCGCTGCGCCTGTGCGGCCGTAAAGGCGCCCTTGTCCAGGCCGCGCATCAGCGAATACACCAATGCCGTGCGTGGCCGCACCGGCACGATGAAACCGATTTCCTCGATCAGGCTGCCGTGATGCGACGACACGCAGGGGTGAATGTCGTGGGAGATGGAAAAGCCCGAAGCGAAGAAGCTGTCCGGCGCCAGCTCGCTCATGCGCCACAGGCCAGCGGGGTGGTGGTTGGTGCAGGCCACGTAGAACGGGTCAAGCAAATAGCCGCCACGCAAATAGGCCTTGAGCGTGCGCTCGGTCACCCGCTGCTGGTAGCCGTCATGCACCAGCAGCGCCGGCTGGTTGAAGCGAAACAGGTAGGCGCAGCTCATGTCGAAATCGACCACGGCCTTGAGCGCCGCGTCCACCGCCGGGCCCAGTGCATCGCTGCCGATGCTGGCGATGACCGCGCCCAGGCGGCTGGCGTTGTCGTTATTCATAGGTGCGTGCCTGCGCAGAAGAAAGCCGTTGACGGGCAGGCTGCCCGCCAGCGGCATTGAACGACGCCAGGCCCGGTCAGTGCAACGGTGCGCCGGCCGGCAACAGGCCTGCATCCTCATCCTGACGCCCCAGCTCGACGGCTTTGGGTACCGCCAACCAGTAGGCCAACAGCATGCCCAGCAAGCCGCCACTGAGCTTGCCGAGGATCAGCGGGCCGATCAGGGTGGGCTGGAAGTTGGCCGAGTAGGCCAGGTGGTCGCCGAAAGTGAACGCCGCGCACACGGCGAAGGCGATCACCAGCACCTTGTCCTTGGGCGGCATGTCGGCCACCAGGCGGAACATCGCCAGGATGTTCGCCGAGGCTGCCAGCACCCCGGCCGCACCCACCGGCGACAGGCCGACCTTGGCCGCCACCGATTCGATCGGCCGCGACAGGAAGCGCTTGATCAGGTAGACCATCGGGAACGCACCGCACAGCATGATGCCCACGTAACCTGCGATTTCCAGGGCGCGGAACTGGTCGGCCTTGTCGGCGATGATCGGCGCAAAGCCCCAGCTACCGAACACGGCAGTGAACGCCCCGGTGAAGTACTCGACGATAGAAGCCACCAGCACCAGGGTCACCGCCATGTACATCAACTGCCCGAGCTTGAGGAACAGGCGCACCATCAGGTTGGGGAAGTAGCGCAGCGCCGCGGCCAGGGCAATGCAGAACAGGATGAGCGGCGACAGGTTGCGCAGCAGGGTCGGCAAGGTGAAATGCAGGGCCTGGGTGGCGGCGCCGCTGGTGGCGATGTCCGGGCGTACGCCCAGGCCCATCAGCTGCATGCCCATGGCAATGGCCACGATACTGATCGGGATGCTCAGCAGCCCGGCCATGATCCCCAGGGCCATGTACTTGTGGTCGGCCTTGTTGAGCATGGCCAGCCCCACCGGGATGACGAAGATCACCGTCGACCCGCACTGAAAGCCGGTGATCAGCCCGAGAATCCACCCTTCGGGGCTGCTCGACAGGGCCTGGGCCAGTTGGTAGCCGCCAAGGTCGGAGGCGATGAAGATCGGCCCGGCAATGCCGGCATCGGCGCCCATGGCGTTGAACAGCGGGCCGATGAAGTGGCTGATGAAGCTGGATATGAACGGGATGGCGGCCATGATGCCGGCCACCGGGATGAAGATCGGGCCAATACTGTGCAGGCCGGCGGCGAACTCCTTGCCCAGCTCGGACTCGGCGTCGATGATCGAGGCAATCGCCCCGACCACAGCGCAGGCCATGATCACGTAAATGACGTAAGTGCCTATGTTTTCCATCTGCTGCCTCGTGTTGTTTGAGTTGGTGGGCAGAATCGAAAGGTGTCGCGGATTGTTCTTGTGATGTTCTGGTAGCGGGGCCGGCAGCCTGCTGCCGGCCGGGTGTCACATGGCGGTGTAGGCGTTGTCGACGAACAGGTGCGAGCCGCTGACGAAGCTCGACTCGTCGCTGGCCAGAAACAGCGCGGCATTGGCCACTTCGCTCGGGTCGCACAGGCGCCCCTGCATGGTCTTGATGGCCTCGTCAGAGGCATCGACCCCGTAGCCGCGCAGCAGGTCGAGCTCGCGCCGGCCATGGGCGGTACCGATAAAGCCAGGGCAAATGGCATTGCTGCGGATGTTCTGGTCGCGGTACTCCACCGCCAGTGCGCGGGCGAACATGTGGCTGGCGCCCTTGGTAGTGCAATACAGCACCTCCATCGGCGTGCCCACCACGGCAGAAATCGACGAGGTGCAGATCACGCTGCCGCCACCGGCGGCGAGCATGCCCGGCAGCACGGCCTTGGTCACCAGGAACATGCTCTTGACGTTGACACTCATCAGGCGGTCCCACTCGGCCTCGCTGGTTTCAAGGAACGGGCCGGCGGCAATGATGCCGGCGTGGTTCATCAGCACGGTGATCGGGCCGAAGTGCGCCTGGGCCTGAGTGACGACGCGGTGCACCTGGTCGGCCACGGAAACGTCAGCGGCGACGAACAGCGCCTGGCCACCAGCGGCATTGATACGCGCGGCCACGGCTTCGCCCTGGCTGCTCGGCAGGTCGAGAATGACCACCTTGGCGCCCTCGGCGGCAAACAGTTCCGAGGCTGCCAGGCCGCAGCCACCGGCGCCGCCGGTAATCAGTGCCACCTTGCCTTTCAATCGGTCCATACCCTGTGCTCCTGGCTGTCATCAGCTGTTGTGGTTGTGGCCACATGCTGGAGCCAGGCAGCGGGAGGGTCCATATACCCCTGGGTATAGGTGTCGCAAACGGTGATGGGCAGCCCGTCGCCGACGCTGAACTTATCGCTTGATGTGCCGCTCCACCGCGCATATCCACCGCCGGAGGTTCAACGGATGAAAACCCTGCTGCGTATCGCCTGCGCCGCCGCCCTGTGCAGCGCCCTGCCCGCCTGGGCCTGCACGCCGGAAGAAGCTACCCAGAAACGCGAGGAACTGGCCGGGCTGGTCAGCCAGCTGACCGAACAGAACCCGCAAAAAGCCAAGGAGATCAATGACGAGCTGCAGGACATGGACCTGGGCACGGCGAGCAAGGACCTGCCCGACAAATGCCAGCTCATCGACAAGCGGATCAAAGAGCTAAAAGCAGCCGAGAAAAACACCTGATGCCCTTCAACGCCGCTGCCGGGCTTCCATGTACTGGCGCAACAGCTGGTTGATGCGGGTCTGGTAGCCGGCACCCTGGGCCTTGAACCAGGCCAGCACGTCGCTGTCCAGGCGAATGGTCACGGTCTGCTTGGCGGGCAGGCGCAGTTCGGCGCGTTCGAAGAAGTCGTCGTCGAGTTCGGGGATGTCAGAAGTGTCGACCTGGTCGTTGACGGGCAGATTGCGGTCATCGTCGGCTGATGGTTTGGGCATAGCGCATTACCTCACGTTCGGTGGCTCTGCGGGCAGAGATGATGCGAATCACATCGCCCTGCCGCTCGGTGTAGACGACCACGCCCACCAGGGCATCGAGCCAGCCCATGGCGATCCAGCGGGTTTCGTCGTAAATGAACCGGTCATCTTCCAGTACCAGCATCGGGCGCTGGAACATTCTGGGTACATCGTTGAAGTCCAGGCCGTGCTTGCGAATGTTGAGGCGGTTCTTGTCCTCGTCCCATTCAAACTGCATCGCGCACTCTGCCGGAATCAATGTATTTACAGATGTACATACGCTACGCCTCCTGACTGCGTTATGCCAGAGCAGTCTGGAAGGTTTCGGGCGATTTTCCCGGCGAAAATGCGGTTTCAGAAAAGGGCTACAACAGGCGGGGAACAACGTGAAGACGCCCGCCACCGTTGCGGTGGCGGGGTACTGCAGAAAGGGGCTTACTCAGCCGCTGGCTTGCGCTTTTTCAGCGGTGCCAAGCCATCGGCGCTGGCCAGCGGGGCGTTAGGCCGCGGCTTGGCCGTTGGCTTGCGCTTGGCTGCGGTTTTCTTGTCGCCGGTCTTCTTGTCGCCCTTTTTCTTCTTGCTACCAACAGCCTTGCCCGAGGCCTTGACCTTTTTCGGCCCGCTGTAGGTGCCTTTGACTTCCTTGATGACCCGGCGCTCGAACTGCTGCTTGAGGTAGCGCTCGATGCTGGACATCAGGTTCCAGTCGTTGTGGGTGATCAGCGAGATGGCCAGGCCCTCGCCACCGGCACGGCCAGTGCGGCCGATACGGTGCACGTACTCGTCACCGCTGCGCGGCATGTCGAAGTTGATCACCAGGTCCAGGCCGTCGATGTCCAGGCCGCGGGCGGCGACGTCGGTGGCTACCAGCACCTTCGAGCCGCCTTCCTTGAAGCGGTCGATGGCCAGCTTGCGGTCCTTCTGGTCCTTGTCGCCGTGCAACACGAAGGCCTTCACTTCCTTGGCCACCAGGTGGCCGTAGATACGGTCGGCCAGGACACGGTAGTTGGTGAAGATGATCGCCTTCTGGTAGGTCTCGTTGGCCAACAGCCACTGGACGATCTGTTCTTTGTGCTGATCGTGGTCGGCGGTGATGACCTGCTGGCGAGTGCCCTCGGCCAGTTGCGAAACGCTGTTGAGCATCAGGTGCTCAGGGTCTTTGAGTACCTTGCCGATGATGTCGCGCAGCGCCGCGCCACCGGTGGTGGCCGAGAACAGCAGGGTCTGCTCGCGGTTCTCGCACTCCTTGCACAGGCGCTCCATGTCTTCGGCAAAGCCCATGTCGAGCATGCGGTCGGCTTCATCGAGCACCAGTACCTGCACGTGGGACAGGTCGAGGTTGCCGGCGTTGAGCTGCTCGAGCAGGCGGCCCGGGGTGCCGATCAGCACGTCTGGCACCTTGCGCAGCATTGCCGCTTGTTCCTTGAAGTCCTCACCGCCGGTAACCAGGCCCGACTTGATGTAGGTGAACTGCGAGAACAGCTTCACCTGCTTGAGGGTCTGCTGGGCCAGCTCGCGGGTCGGCAGCAGGATCAGTGCACGGATTTCCACGCTCGGGCCACTGCGGTCGACCAGGCGGTTGAGCATCGGCAGCACGAAGGCCGCGGTCTTGCCGCTGCCGGTCTGTGCCGTCACCCGCAGGTCACGCCCTTGCAGGGCCAGGGGAATGGCCGCTGCCTGCACCGGGGTCGGCTCGACAAATTTCAGCTCGGCCACGGCTTTGAGCAGGCGTTCGTGCAGGGCGAATTGGGAAAACACGGGGGTAACCTCGGGCAAGTGCAAAAATTCAAGTTGCATAGGGTAACGTTTTCCGTGGCCGGAGCCGAATTTCTTTTGGCAACTTTGCGCCGATCCGCGCTCTAATGCCGCTTCGTACCGCAATACAGACCGCTTTGAACATTTATGGACCTGCAACGATTCTGGCGTGACGCCTTCGACCTCTGGGGAACCCTGGACCAACACCCGCTGCTGCATGCCACCATCGGCCTGGTGGTATTGCTGCTGGTCTCGCTGCTGATCGGCCGGGTAACCCGCTTTCTGGTGCTGCACGCCAGCCGCCTGCTGGGCCGCCAGCCGGCGCTCAGGTGGCTGGACGACCTGCGCCACAACAAGGTGTTCCACCGCCTGGCACAGACCACCCCGTCGCTGGCGGTGCAGTCGGGCCTGAAACTGGTGCCGGAGCTTTCCAGCACCGCCCAGCACTTTCTCGGCAACGTCGCCCTGGCGGTGACCCTGCTGTTCATGACCCGCGCGCTGTCCTGCCTGCTGGACGCGCTGCTGGACATCTACGCGCGCACCGAGCACGCCCGCACCCGCTCGATCAAGGGCTACATGCAACTGGCCAAGATGATGCTGTGGATCTTCGCCGCCATCGTCATCGTCGCCACCCTGATCGACCGTTCGCCGCTGCTGTTGCTGTCGGGCCTGGGTGCCATGTCGGCGGTGCTGTTGTTGGTGTACAAGGACACCCTGCTGTCGTTCGTTGCCAGCGTGCAGCTGACCAGCAACGACATGCTGCACGTCGGTGACTGGATCGAGATGCCCCAGGCCGGCGCCGACGGCGATGTGGTGGACATCACCCTGCATACGGTGAAGGTGCAGAACTTCGACAAGACCATCGTCTCCATCCCCACCTGGCGCCTGATGAGCGAGTCGTTTCGCAACTACCGCGGCATGCAGCAGTCCGGCGGGCGGCGCATCAAGCGCAGCCTGTTCATCGACGCCGCCGGTGTGCGCTTTCTCACCGCCGAAGAAGAACAGCGCCTGGGCCAGGTGCGCCTGCTCGGCGACTACCTGGCTGGCAAGCGCCAGGAGCTGCATGAATGGAACCAGGCCCAGGGCCACAACGCCGGGCTTTCGGCCAACCGCCGCCAGTTGACCAACATCGGCACCTTCCGCGCCTTCGCCCTGGCGTACCTGAAAAACCACCCCAACGTGCACGCCAACATGACCTGCATGGTCCGCCAGCTGCAGACCACCGCCGAAGGCGTGCCGCTGGAGATCTACTGCTTCACGACCACCACGGTGTGGGCGGAGTACGAGCGCATTCAGGGGGATATCTTCGATTACCTGCTGGCGGTGTTGCCGGAGTTTGGTTTGAGCCTTTATCAGCAGCCCAGTGGCAATGATATGCGGGCGGGGTTGGCTGGGCGGGTTGTGGAGCCTATGCCACGGCGACTGGAAGAGATGGGCGAAGTTTGAGACTGCCGGGGCCGCGTTGCGGCCTCTTCGCGGGTTCAAGCCCGCTCCCAAAGGTCTGCGCGGTCATTGTAGGAGCGGGCTTGCCCCGCGAAGAGGCTCTTAACTACCCCGCATAACCCATCAGGTACAACAACCCGCTCAAGGTCACCAGAGACGCCACGGCCGACAAGAGGATCTTCCGCGAAATCAGCCCCGCCTCACCGCGGAAGCACTCCACCATCATGAACGGTCCGCTCTGGGGCGCTCGCTAACCGATCAAACAGCTAAGGAATCTCCGAACAAGTTGCTCATCAGCCGGAAATGGGCGGCTTGGAGATGCCGAAAAGCCCGATTTTCAGCCGCTAATTATTGGATACCCAAGGCAAAGCTCTGGTTATCTGCCCTCACGGGCGCACCGCTCCCGCAGCAGGCAATAATTGCCGGCGCACCATCCACAGATTCGACAGGACAAACAGCGTGGTCAGTTGCGCCGTGTTCTCGTCCAAGCCACGGAAGCGGGTTTTCACATAGCCGAATTGGCGCTTGATCACACGAAATGGATGTTCGACCTTCGCTCGTACCTGCGCTTTAACCTTCTCGACCTTGCGTCTGGCTTTGTAGAGCACGCTGCGATTACTCAAGTGCTTGTAGGTGCTACGACGAGCCGCAATCTGCCAGATCACCGGCCTTCCTTCATGCTCCGACCGCTTCTCAACGCTGGTATAACCCGCGTCGGCACAGACAACATTTTCATCGCCATGCAACAGGTGAGCGACCTCTGTTATATCAGCCACATTCGCCGCTGTGCCGTGAACGTGGTGCACCAGCCCCGACTCGGCATCAGCCCCGATATGCGCCTTCATGCCGAAGAAATACTGATTACCTTTCTTCGTCTGATGCATCTCAGGATCGCGTTTGCCTTCCTTGCTCTTGGTCGAACTGGGGGTGTGGATGATGGTGGCGTCGACGATGGTGCCCTGGCGCAACGACAGGCCTTTGTCTCGCAGGTAATTGTTGATGGTTTCCAAAATGCCCGTCGCCAACTGATACTTCTCCAGCAGGTGCCGAAAATTCATGATCGTCGTGTCTTCGGGGGTCGGAGCGCTGAGCGTCAGACGAGCAAACTGGCGCATCGAAGTGATCTCGTACAGCGCCTCTTCCATGGCTGGATCGCTCAACGAGAACCAGTTCTGCAGCAGGTGAATGCGCAGCATGGTTTCCAGCGGGTACGGCATGCGGCCACCACCGGCCTTTGGGTAATGCGGCTCGATCAAGGCCAGTAAACCGCTCCACGGCACCACCAGCACCATCTCGGCCAGTAAACCGCTCCACGGCACCACCAGCACCATCTCGGCCAGGAAACGCTCGCGACGGGTTTGCTTGCGCTTACTGGCGTACTCGAAAATCGGAAAAGCTCATCTGACTCATGGGATGGAGGGCTTGGAGAGGGCAGTTGGACGGAGAGCTATTTCAGCACAGCTCAGAGGGTCTGTGCTGACTTGTTCGGAGAATCCCTAAAGGCCAGAGCCTGCCAAAATATCGTAATCTTTGAGACAAAAAGGAAGATTTTTTGACGGTTTACTCTGGCCAGTGAAGCTACATTCAGTTCAGAAGATTTGGGCCTGCGTATGTTTCAGATTTGTGCCGATCTACGATTGATACACATGGCCAAGCCACATCCCTATAGACCTGATCCAGCAGGCACAACAGCCAACGAAGTGAACCGCTGAGGTAGTACAACGGCGCAATTATGATAGAATTCGAATCATCTGCGCTGACACTAAAGGGATTGGTTATGAGCGAAGTCAACATCACCTCAGGGTGTTCAATTGGCCACTTAGCAAAAAATATAAACTTTGGAGAAATGACAGATTTTTCTTTCACCAAGGACGCTAGCTTTACGCTTGGTGCCGAAGGTTTTTTCATCTCATGCATCATTGCTCTCGCCCGTAGTAATAAACTAGGAAAAATCAAGCTTCACCTTCGCAGAACCGACCTTGAACAGCATGGACTTCGAGACGACAACTATCTCAGCTCACCGAGCATGATCAACATCTGCATTCAAGATGTTAGAATCTATGACAAATCGGAGATAGATGTCACTGACCTGCTGACCGAGATGGTTAGCAACGCTGTTAATATGGATTACGGCGCCTTTGAGGGAGGGCAGGCCTATTCGCTCTATGCCTTAGACCCTTACTTTATTCATCCGCCCTTCCTAAACTTGGGAAATAGCGAACCTACAGAAATCGACTTTAAATGCGCTCTTGCCCCTCGAATCCAAGAGTGCATGTTTGGTGACACTGCTGCTGCGAGAGGCTCGCTCGATCACATCACCAACTCCATGAGCCTGTACGTGCTCCTTAAAGAAATTTGGGAAAACACCATTCATCATGCGAGAAGCACTAAAGTATCACTGAGATACATTAAGGTTTCGAAGGTTATTTACAATAACATTCAACAAATTCAAAACACCGAAATCCCCGAAGCGCTTAGAAGATACCTTTCATTTCGACTCGAAAATGAGGGAACAAAAAAATACCTCATCATCGATATCGTTGATTCAGGCACTGGCATCTACGAAACACTTAAGGGAAACCTGCCAGGTCTCACTAAGACTGAAGTGGTAAAGCTTGCCTTCAACAAGAACAGCACATCCAAGATTCAAAGGCAACCTATAAGCCGTGGATTAGGGCTGTTTTCCGCTATGGAGTGCGCAAAAAAATTGAAAGGAATGGTTATTATGACCACATCCGGAACGCTCTGCGTCAACTACGATTACGTTGAAGACAAATTCTTGAGCGAAATCCAAGTATTTGACATGGCCATTCCAGTAGATGACCTTTCAACATCGCTATCGCTCATCATCCCGGCCTAAACTTATGAATCCAGTAATCATCAACTGCATTGGAATGATCGCGCCGGCAGACGTTGAGCCGCTTCTTGCATCATCGTCTACCCCTTCAGATACGCCGTACGACAGTTGTTATCTCCTTGCTACAAACCAGGAATTTCTGGATTCCATGGAAAATGATGAAAACGGCCCAATTAGAGATAAACTGCTCGCACGCTTGAACGTCGAACTTATCGCAGTACTTTTTTACTGCAAAAACAAGCAGACATATCAAACCTATCAAATTCACTCGGACAAAGTCACACGTCTTGACAACGATTTCAAGACAGATGCATTAGCTTCGATTGACCTGTCGCAACTATTGGAAAAGCACTCAAGCGATAGTTTCATCCATGGCGGAGATCAATATCATTTTGCGACCCCGTCACACAATCATACCAATGCATTCTTCCGTCTCGGCGACTCCATTCGAAACAGAGACGATCTTGACAGAGTAACCTTTTGGCTACTTAAAAATATTGATCATGCCGACTATGTCTTTATCGACTCCTGGTCAATTGCAGCCATTCCACTGCGCGCATTTCAAATTTTAGGTAAAGAAACTGCATTCGATGCACTGCCAGCTCACCCAGCCAAAAAGATGGTTGATTGTAAAAGTGTCGTTTGCGCCTCCACGCCAGCCCTGAAATCAGCTAAGAACCCACTACTTTTAGTCAGCGTGGTGAGCAGCGGTAGTCTCGTCGAGAAATTTCAAGAGATTTTTAACGAGGCATACTCCACCAGAACCCTGTCAACCGTCTCAGTTTATTCATTCTCGCAAAACGACTACAGCCTTTGCATAGTAGACTACAACGTCGTCAATTATAATTTTGATGACTGCAAGTTCTGTGAACAGGGGAGTAAAGCTATTGAGATTCACCCGAGTGCTTATTATGTAAAAGACCCAAAAGACTCTGGAATCAGCTTGACCCCCGCCATCGCAGGAATGGGTTACAGCTTCTTCAAAAAATATCACGCCCATCTAGATGACATAGTGTCATTCCACAAAGGGGACACCTCCAAAGGAAATAAGCATTACGCATATTTCCTAGACTACAATCAAATAGCTAAAACCGAGTGCTTCCAAGAGTCTCTCCTCAAGGATTTCACTGAAAACCTAACCCCAGACTCAGTAGTACTTAGCATTGTAGATGAGCCAGCCATTAAGATGGCGACTGCAGCCCTTGGCGCAACTTACTGCCACACCCCTGAACCTGATAACATGATAGACGCCGATACGCTATCAGCCATCGAAAAATCTGACAGAGTTTTGATTTACGACACCGTCACCATAAGCGGAAATACATTTACACGCTTCAATAATTTCATCAGACAAAGCCCGCAATTAAACACTACGATCAAGGACATCACATTTCTTGCTGGGATTTACAGGCCAGCATCATTATCTCAAACAAGCCGACGGCTAAATAACAGCTTGGCCTACACCGACGAAAATGTTCGGAGACGGTTTACTTACATTGAGCACCTCGTGCTGCCAGATGTCGGCCCCAAAGAGTGCCCATGGTGCCTTGAACTGACGTCCATCAAGGACTCTATAAAGCCAGCACTCAAGAGCACTGGTAATTTTTATCGCCGAGTATCCAAGCTCTCCAACTTTACTGATGGAGTGAAAGGCATTGATGCCGTGTTCCATATCGATCAAACCAGCGAGACGGTATTACTAGGCGCGGAATCGGTTTTAGCCCCCACTGACACAGCTATCTGCGGTGTGATTCTGGCTGTTGCGTCGGCGCTCCAACAGTTGCGCACAACCAATAATAGTAAAGCTCGGTTAGCACCAGGCTTCCCATACACCCAAGTACTGGACTCAACAAACTTCGTAAGTTACTCGGAGGGACTAATTCGCTCCGCCCTGCTCCGCAATGCGGCCGCACTCGAATTCGGCGTAGTCGAAAAAGAGAAAACAATTGAAATCCTGTTAAAAGAACTCGGCAACTTAGACCAAAGCAATATGCTGTCGGAATATATAATAGCTGTGATATGCGGCAAACTCCCCTCCTCATCAAAGCTGGACGAGAGAGTTAACGTAAAGCTGCAAAAACTAATTAGCGAAAGCCCCGAAGTCATGAAATTAGCAGTAGTCTAATTCATCTCAACTAACAACGACGCGAACGCCATGCTTTTCAAAGTGGCGTTCATGTCCTTCAAACACGAAAATTACTTACACTGCCGAGCGCGCAAACACATTGCGAGGAGACCTTTAGTCTCCTCCTACCGCCAGCAAAGGTTGTTTGTAGAGTATATCCATAGCTGTTCCATCCTCACTGAAATCAGGCCGAACCGGACGTCCATCACATTATCTCTCGGGCTGACCGCCAAAAACATGAGCATCTCAGAAGGTAAGCAGTCAACTTCCATCAAATTCAGAGAACCCAATTAGATCTGTGATCCTTTTCTAAGCAAGTGGCGGGGGCTTGGACTAAAAACGATTTAAGTCAGAAATGCAGGCCCGATTGACGGGGGCGCGGGATGTCCATCTGAAAACGAAATTTGTGGCCACATGTCGGTGCGATAGAAGCCGCGTACTACGCGGTTTTAGCTGTCCATCAAGATCAGTTTTGCAAAACTATTGGAAGTCCTCCATCGAATGACGCAGCTTCGAAATCACACAACCCAGTCTTGAGGCTTGGCCCCTGTACGAACCGCGAAGATCCCTTGGTCAAATATCACAGGGGGCGCTTCCCTCTTCTCTGAAGGTTTCGCTGGATATCTCTGCTTTGGCACAGATTTCGGTTGGGGTACAGGTTCATTGGTCGGTGGCTGCGGACTTCCTGGGGCTGTTGCTGGAGCAGGAAGCGCAGTAGGGACTGACGGTGTTGTCGCGGGTGGAGTGGTGTAAACGAAGGCGAAGACTGCAATCCCCAGCGCCACGACGCAGAGCATTGTCAGACCTTGGCAGCTTACCCTATAAAAAAAGCTCTCGGCTTGCTCAATAGGGTCGCCTACCATTTTTTTGAATTCGGCTTCCGAGAGGAAGCGATACAGCTTCGACTGCCAATCCTGGCGCAACTTCCGCTGAATGTTTATGAATTTACGGCCCGACATGACGTTCAGCGTCGTGTAGCCGAATGCAACCGCCATGACGAGTGAAATGAGGTACGGGTTGATCTGCAGCGTGAGCCGCGCAACGATCAAGCCCAAGCCCAAAGTCAGCGCTGTCGAGATCGCAGCGATGGCCTGGCGGGTCGCATCTGTCGCTTTGGAGGTTTCTTCAGTAACTGCCTTGCGAAGGTCCCCGAGGGATTTGAGAGTATCTTTGGTGATCTCCGAGACCGCCATCTGGTAGGCGATTTTTCCGCAATCTAGTGCTGCCTCAAGATTCGCCCTGAAGTACTGAAATGCCTCTCCATCCGCCCTACCCGATCGAGCGATCTCAGCGGACAGCAGGATATGCTTCACTTCGGCTTCACGTGCGTTGTCGAACACCCAAACTGCGGCATCCTGTACGACCTTGAAGTCATTCAGCGTAATCTGCGCAGCACCATCGACCGTTTCCGGGAGCGTCAGATTGAGCTTGGGTGGCCCTTTGAAGCTGAGCTTACTCCCGCTAGCGTCAATCTCGTTCGCAAAACAACGACTCAGGGCTTCAAAGGCCTGAGTTGCCCAGACCAAGTGTAAAGGGTCAGCCTCATCGAGCTCATGGCCCTCTGCGAGCAACCAGTGCCGAACGTCCTCGGGCACAGTGCGGACGTCAGCGGACTCTTTTACTAGTAGCCGGGGTGACTTCGTCGCTTGCGATTCCACGAAAGGCTCTTCTATGCCCCAGTCGCTATAAGCGCGAGCCCGAGTATTGAAGGGCTTCAGGAGGCCCAAGACGTACCATCGTGATGCTGGATGACCGTTGTCGAGAAAGGCTCTGAAGCCCACCTCTGTGACCACGTACAAAGCTGCAGTCTTATCATGCTCCTGCGGAAGCGGTTTCACGAGCTCAGCACGAAAGGGCCCGAAAGCCTCATCCCCTTCTTCAACCTCGGTTTCGCCACCTGCGCTGTCAAACAGAGTGATCGCCCAGGCAGCAGCGGAGGCAGCCTGGGCGATTGACCGAGCAGCGTCAGCAGGTAGATCTGAGACAATGAGAGTGCTATTTCCCTCAGTGATCAGCGCCTGAC
Organism: Pseudomonas xanthosomatis; assembly: GCF_019139835.1. Lineage (NCBI taxonomy): Bacteria > Pseudomonadati > Pseudomonadota > Gammaproteobacteria > Pseudomonadales > Pseudomonadaceae > Pseudomonas > Pseudomonas xanthosomatis. The sequence goes on from NZ_CP077075.1 coordinate 5,081,354, forward strand.
CTTTACGTGACAGGTCGTTAAGTAGGCTGGCCAGCTTTTGGTGTGACAACGCTGTCCTCCGTGACTCTGTCTGTATCCACGATGATTTGCTTCTTGCCCCCTTTCAGTTCCACCACCCTGACGTTAGGGTTTTCCGTCCTATCGGGGAACAGGATGGTAACGCCTTCAGTCGTGACGATCTTACGCATATAGGGCTGCCGGAGGATCTTGCGATCAGGCTTAAAGCTGAGCTCATGCAACTTGCTCTTCTTAACGCGCGTGCGAGTCTCTTTCTCAAGGCGAGCGGCTATCTTTTCGTCTTCAGGATGACCAGCAGCCAGCATCACCGCCTCCACAATCGCACTTTCATCGATCAGCGTACGGGTTCCGAGGTTTGCTTGGGCTTTCTTCAGGGCCTTCGCCACATCTTTGCCTGGCAGATGCTCGATGCAAGTCTGGAGCGCCGCCTTAAGCACCTTGCGGGTAAGCTCGCTCAGCTCCGTGTCTGAGACTTCCCTAGCCACCGCCAGGAAATCGGTGAAGTAATCGGCGAGATCTACGCCATGCTTCGTACGGTCAGTTGCCGAGACATTCTTGTCAGCAACAGCATTGGCCACACGGATGAGCGCCGTCTTCTGGATAGCTTTCTTTTCGTCTACTAAGGCGTTCACGATTCGACGCAGCTTGTTGCCTGGAGCACCGTCGTTCTGCTCCAAAGCCAGCTTGTAGTCGTACTTGATCAAGCTGTAGATCTTCACATTGGGGTCTTTGACCGACAGCTCGAACATCAACAAAACCCCGTCAGCACTGCCGCCAACGTGGGCCCGATTGAAGCTGGCAGCCAGGCTCTGAGCACCATCAACGAACGGAGTAGCACCGGAAGCGATTGCTTCAATTGCGTTCCGGGTCGTGGACACTGCCTTGAACATGAAGATCGGGGCAGCAGCCATGTCCACAATTTTACTGATAAAGAATGCTTCCTCCTCTAGGGCACGCTCCGGCTGCGCCTCGAAGTTTTTGGTACCCACCACGTGCAGGATCATCCGAGTGATCTTGAGTGAACCGATTTCTTCGTCCGAAAAAAAACTCATGCGATCTCCATGTAAGCAGCGCCCTTCTGCCATGCAAGAGGAACCACTCGCCTCGGTTTGTACCTAGGCGGCAATGACGCATCGGTTGCAGCCTTTCAGAGGCCGGTGCCATCCCCGTAAACGTGAGATCGGGCGTGATGCAGTGGTCGGAGCATATACGCAAAGGCTGGCCAGCAGCCAGTATGTACGGACGCGTGTACGTGGGTGGAGTGAGATAGGAACCGCACAAACGTTGGATGAGATTCGGGTTGGAGAGTGTCCATATGGAGCTAAAAAATGGACTTTAAGTCACACCGCTGAAAGTCAATGTTTACGGGGTTTTATCTGTCCATTTGTCCATTTCGCTCACTAATACCCCTCTTTCGACAAGACCATCGTCTCCACCCCCACCTGGCGCCTGATGAGCGAGTCGTTCAGTAACTACCGCATCAAGCGCAGCCTGTTCATCGACGCCGCCGGGGTGCGTTTTCTGACTACAGAGGAAGAACAGCGCCTGGGCCAGGTTCGCCTGCTGGGCGACTACCTGGCCGGCAAGCGCCAGGAGCTGCATGAATGGAACCAGGCCCAGGGCCACAACGCCGGGCTGTCGGCCAACCGCCGGCAGTTGACCAACATCGGCACCTTCCGCGCCTTCGCCCTGGCGTACCTGAAAAACCACCCCAACGTGCACGCCAACATGACCTGCATGGTCCGCCAGTTGCAGACCACCGCCGAAGGCGTGCCGCTGGAGATCTACTGCTTCACCACCACCACGGTGTGGGCAGAGTACGAGCGCATTCAGGGGGATATCTTCGATTACCTGCTGGCGGTGTTGCCGGAGTTTGGCCTGAGCCTTTATCAGCAGCCCAGTGGCAATGACATGCGGGCGGGGTTGGCGGCGCGGGTTTCACATTCGCAGCCGATCTGAAACGCATCGCGGGGCAAGCCCGCTCCCACAAGTGAAACGCTGTGGGAGCGGGCTTGCCCCGCGATAAGGCCTCTACAGGCAACCGATCAACGCGAGGCGGGCAATACCTTGCCCTGCCCGCCCAGCCGGCTCATCCACACCGACGCCAAGATGATCCCGCCGCCAATGGCCAGCCGCCCCAGCGGCTCGTCCTGGTTCCAGATCAGCAGGTTCAGCAGCAACCCCACCGGCACATGCAGGTTGTTCATCACCGCCAGGGTGCCGCCGGAAACCAGGCACGCGCCCTTGTTCCACCAGTACAGCCCCAGCGCCGTCGGCACCAGCCCGAGGAACAACAGCACCAGCCACTGCGTATCGGTGCTCGGCAGGTGCTGGGCGTTGCCGAACAGCAGAAACGCCGGCAGCACCACCAGCAACGCCCCCAGGTAGAAGTAGCCAAAGCGCTTGTAATGCGGCAGGTCGCTGGGGTGGCGGGCAACCAGGTGGCGGTACAGCACCTGCCCGGCGGCATAGGTGAAGTTGGCCAGTTGCAGCAGCAAAAAGCCGATGAAGAACTCGCCGGTAACGCTGTCGAAGCGGATCACCGCAGCCCCGGCCACGGCCACCAGCGCGGCCAGCAGCGCCCAGGGGTTGAAGCGGCGGTTCAACGCATCTTCGATCAGGGTCACGTGCAGCGGTGTGAGTATGGTGAACAGCAGCACCTCCGGCACGGTCAGCACGCGGAAGCTCAGGTACAGGCACACGTAGGTGATGCCGTACTGCAGCGCGCCGATCAGCAGCATCGAGCGCATGAAGCGCGGCTCGACCTGGCGCCAGCGGGTCAGCGGCAGGAACACCAGCAGCGCCAGCACCACCCGGGCCAGCACGGCGAAGTAGCTGTCGACCTGGCCGGCCAGGTATTCACCGATCAGGTTGAAGGAAAACGCCTGGATCAGCGCGACGATAATCAGGTAGCCCATGGTTGCCTCTCGTGAATCAAGGCGGCGACCTTAGCGGGTGGGTTCGGGCAGTTCAACCATGAGGAATGTAAGGCTGTGCATGGCACCGGCTGCGCCGGTGTTCGCGGCTAAAGCCGCTCTACCCGAGGGTCGACTTGCCCAAGCAGCAAGCACCGCGCGGCTTGGCACGGGCTTCGCCCGTGTTCGCGGGCAAGCCCGCTCCCACAGGGATCGCGCTGGATTTTAGAAATTGAGCAAGACAATTGCTCCCACAGGTACAGGATTTGCTTCGGGCCGGTACAGCCATAAAAAAGCCCGGCCATGCAGGCCGGGCAGGTACACCCAAGGAGCAAAGAGGTGTCAGGGTTGGGAATTCGGGGAGCCTCAGGCCACTGCGGCCAGCTTGGCCTTGGCCTGCTTCAGGCCTTTCTCGTGGAAGTCGCCGCTCATGTTCAGGCCTTCGGCGTGGATGAAGTCCACATCATGAATACCGATGAAGGCCATCACCTGGCGCAGGTAGGGTTCCTGGTGGTCGCTGGTGGCACCCGCGTGGATGCCGCCGCGAGCGGTCAGCACGATGGCGCGCTTGCCGGCCAGCAGGCCCTGCGGCCCGGTGGGGGTGTACTTGAAGGTGATGCCGGCGCGCAGCACGTGGTCCAGCCAGGCCTTGAGGGTGCTGGGGATGGTGAAGTTGTACATCGGTGCGGCCATCACCAGCACGTCGGCCGCCAGCAGTTCATCGGTCAGCTCAACGGAGCGGGCCAGGGCTTCGAGCTCTGCGGCGCTACGCTGTCCTTCGGGCTTCATCCAGCCACCGAGCAGGTTGGCGTCCAGGTGCGGCACCGGGTTCACCGCCAGGTCGCGTACGGTGATCTGATCAGCCGGGTGAGCGGCCTGCCACTGCTCGATGAAGTCGCGGGTCAGTTGACGGGAAACGGAATCCTGCTGGCGGGCGCTGCTTTCGATGATCAGTACGCGGGACATGGGGTGCCTCCATCGGCGGTAAAGGGTTGCGATTCGATGGAGGTGAGATTAAATGTTGACCTATCGATAAAAAAGCGTAAAAAGTGGGATCAATCTATCGATTAATCCGTTTATTCCGCTTTGCAGTCAAGGTCGATGCGCAGCTTGATGATCTGCCGGTTGAACTTGGCGGTCACATCCACGCTCTTGCCGGCCGGCACGTTGACCCGGCGCACCCGCGGGGCCTCGGGGCCGTTGCGAAAGCTCACCCGGCACGCCGCCGGCACCTGGCCGTAGTTGTTCAGGGTGATCGCGCCGATGTCATAGGCCGTGTCGTAGGCGGTGTAGTCCAGCTTTACACCGTCCGCCTGCTTTTGCACATCGATGGGGTAGGCCATGGCCGTGAAGGGCAGGCACAGCAGCAAGGCCACACAACATTTCTTCATAGGGCGCTCTCCTTGAGAAGAGCGCAGCTTAGGACAACAGGAGCCATAGATGAAAGCGCCGCGCGTAACCCTGGATCAGTGGCGAACCCTGCAAGCGGTGGTCGACCATGGCGGGTTCGCCCAGGCCGCCGAGGCGCTGCACCGCTCGCAGTCGTCGGTGAGCTACACCGTGGCACGCATGCAGGAGCAACTGGGGGTGCCGCTGCTGCGCATCGACGGGCGCAAGGCGGTGCTGACCGAAGCCGGTAACGTGCTGTTGCGCCGTTCGCGGCACCTAGTCAAGCAGGCCAGCCAGCTCGAGGACCTCGCCCACCACATGGAGCAAGGCTGGGAGGCCGAGGTGCGCCTGGTGGTCGATGCCGCCTACCCCAGCGCCCGCCTGGTGCGTGCGCTGGCCGCGTTCATGCCGCAAAGCCGCGGCTGCCGGGTGCGCCTGCGTGAAGAAGTGCTCTCTGGCGTGGAAGAAGTGATGCACGAAGGCATCGCCGACCTTGCCATCAGCAGCTACAGCATCGGTGGCTACCTGGGGGCCGAGCTCAGCGCCGTGGAGTTCGTCGCCGTCGCCCACCCCGAACACAGCCTGCACCGCCTGGGCCGCGAGCTGACCTTCCAGGACCTGGAAAGCCAGCTGCAAGTGGTGATCCGCGACTCTGGCCGCGCGCAGCCACGCGACGTCGGCTGGCTGGGCGCCGAACAGCGCTGGACCGTCGGCAGCCTGGGCACCGCCGCCACCTTCGTCAGCAGCGGCCTGGGCTTTGCCTGGCTGCCCCGGCACATGATCGAGCGCGAACTGCGCGATGGCGTGCTAAAGCCCTTGCCGCTGGATCAGGGTGGCAGCCGCCACCCGCTGTTCTACCTTTATTCGAGCAAGGAAAAGACCCTGGGCCCGGCCACGCAGATCCTCATCGACCTGCTGCGCAACTTCGACACCGCACCGCTGGACGTGCCCTTCGCAGCCCCCCCGCAAGCCTGAGAGGACCGCGCCCATGGCCTGTTTCGAACACGACGGATGCCAGCTGCATTACGAGGTGCACGGCCAGGGCGACCCCCTGGTGCTGCTGCACGGGCTGGGCTCGAGCAGCCAGGACTGGGAACTGCAGATCAATGAATTCGCCCGCCACTACCGGGTGATCCTCATGGACATCCGCGGCCACGGCCAGTCCTCCAAGCCGCGCAAGGGCTACCGCATCAAGACCTTCAGCCAGGACTTGCTGGCCCTGCTCTACCACCTGGGCACAGGCCCCGTGCACTTCGTCGGCCTGTCCATGGGCGGTATGGTCGGTTTTCAGTTCGCCGTCGACCACCCCACCTGGCTGCGCAGCCTGTGCATCGTCAACAGCGCCCCTGAAGTGAAACGCCGCACCCGCAGCGACTGGCTGTGGTGGCTCAAGCGCTGGGGCCTGGCGCGCCTGCTCAGCGTCGAGACCGTGGGCAAGGGCCTGGCTGCAAGGCTGTTCCCCAAGCCTGAACAGGCCGAGCTGCGGCGCAAGATGGCCGAGCGCTGGGCGCGCAACGACAAGCGCGCGTACTTGAAAAGTTTCGACGCCATCGTCGACTGGGGCGTGCAGGAACGCATCGGGCAGATCCGCTGTCCCACGCTGGTGGTGGCGGCCGACCATGATTACACACCGATACAACTGAAAGAGCGCTACGTGGCGCTGATGCCCAACGCCAGGCTGGCGGTGATCGACGATTCGCGGCACGCTACGCCCCTGGACCAACCCGAGGTCTTCAACCTCACCGTGCTGCAGTTCCTCGCAGCCGCTTCCACCCCTCAAGGATCTTTGAGCCCATGCTGAAAAAACTCCTGCTCACCGCCTGCTCGGTCGCCTTCGCCACCAGCGTCATGGCCTCCGACAAGACCCCGCACGTGCTGCTCGATACCAGCTTTGGCCAGGTCGAGATCGAACTGAACGCGGAAAAGGCGCCGATCAGTACGAAGAATTTCCTGGCATACGTCGACAGCGGTTTCTACAACAATACGATCTTCCACCGGGTGATCCCGGGCTTCATGGTCCAGGGCGGCGGCTTCACCGAGCAGATGGTGCAAAAGCCCACCCAGGACCCGATCCGCAACGAGGCCAGCAATGGCCTGCAAAACACCCGCGGCACGTTGTCCATGGCCCGCACCTCCGACCCGAACTCGGCCACCAGCCAGTTCTTCATCAACGTGGCCGACAACGACTTCCTCAACCCGGGCCGCGACCGTGGCTATGCGGTGTTCGGCAAGGTTACCAAGGGCATGGAAGTGGTCGACCAGATCGTCAACTCGCCCACTACCGTGAAAAAGGGCATGCGTGACGTACCGGCCGACCCGGTGTTCATCAAGTCAGCCAAACGCATCGACTGACCGCAAGGCTTCACAGGGACGTGAACCGCCTGAAGGTCGGCTGAAACAGGAGTTTGCAAACCCATGCTGTACCGTCGTTTCGAGCAGTTGATCGACATCTTCCGCGAGGCGCCCACCGAGGCGCCTCCCGGCAAGGTCTGGCCCTTCTATATCTATTACCTGCGCCAGGTATGGCCGAGCTTTCTCGCCCTGCTGATCGTCGGGCTGTTCGCCTCGCTGATCGAGGTGGCGATGTTCAGCTACCTGAGCCGCATCATCGACCTGGCCCAAGGCACGCCCAACGCCAACTTCTTCAGCGACCACGCCGGCGAACTGGCGTGGATGCTGGTGGTGATCCTGCTGCTGCGGCCACTGTTCTTCGGCCTGCACGACCTGCTGGTGCACCAGACCATCAGCCCCGGCATGACCAGCCTGATCCGCTGGCAAAACCACACCTACGTGCTCAAGCAGAGCCTGAACTTCTTCCAGAGCGACTTCGCCGGGCGTATCGCCCAGCGCATCATGCAAACCGGCAACTCGCTGCGCGACTCGGCGGTGCAGGCGGTGGACGCCCTGTGGCACGTGCTGATCTACGCCATCAGCTCGCTGGTGCTGTTCGCCGAGGCCGACTGGCGGCTGATGCTGCCGCTGCTGGTGTGGATCGGCTGCTACATCGCCTCGCTGTACTACTTCGTACCCCGGGTGAAAGAGCGTTCGGTGATTTCGTCCGACGCCCGCTCCAAGCTGATGGGGCGCATCGTCGACGGCTACACCAACATCGCCACCCTCAAGCTGTTCGCCCACACCGACCATGAACAGCATTACGCCCGCGAAGCCATTCGCGAGCAGACCGAAAAAACCCAGCTGGCCGCGCGCGTGGTCACCAGCATGGACGTGGTCATCACCACCCTCAACGGCCTGCTGGTGGTCAGCACCACTGGCCTTGCCCTGTGGCTGTGGAGCCAGTCGCTGATCAGCGTCGGCGCCATTGCCCTGGCCACCGGCCTGGTGATTCGCATCGTCAACATGTCGGGCTGGATCATGTGGGTGGTCAACGGCATCTTCGAGAACATCGGCATGGTCCAGGACGGCCTGCAGACCATCGCCCAGCCGGTCACCGTCAGCGACAAGCCCAACGCGCAGCCGCTGAAGGTCAGCCGCGGCGCCGTGCACTTCGAGCATGTCGGTTTCCACTACGGCAAGGGCAGCAAGGTGATCGATGCGCTGAACCTGGACATTCGCCCCGGCGAGAAAATCGGCCTGATCGGCCCGTCCGGTGCCGGCAAGTCGACCCTGGTCAACCTGCTGCTGCGCCTGTACGACGTCGACAGCGGGCGCATCCTGATCGACGGGCAGAACATCGCCGAGGTCAACCAGGCCAGCCTGCGCGCGCAAATCGGCATGATCACCCAGGACACTTCGCTGCTGCACCGCTCGATCCGCGAGAACCTGTTGTACGGGCGCCCCGATGCCAGCGAAGAGGAAGTCTGGGAAGCGGTGCGCCGGGCCCGCGCCGACGAGTTCATCCCACAGTTGTCCGACGCCCAGGGCCGTACCGGCTTCGACGCTCACGTGGGTGAACGCGGGGTCAAGCTGTCGGGTGGCCAGCGCCAGCGCATCGCCATCGCCCGGGTGCTGCTGAAGAACGCGCCGATCCTGATCATGGACGAAGCCACCTCGGCGCTGGACTCGGAGGTCGAAGCCGCCATCCAGGAAAGCCTCGAAACCCTGATGCAGGGCAAGACAGTGATCGCTATTGCCCACCGCCTGTCCACCATCGCCCGGATGGACCGCCTGGTGGTGCTCGACAAAGGCCATATCGTCGAAAGCGGCAGCCACACCGAACTGCTCGCCCAGCGTGGGCTCTATGCCCGTTTGTGGCACCACCAGACCGGCGGTTTCGTCGGTGTAGATTGACCCCGCCCTGCCCCTCAAGCCAACGCCCGCCTCGCCGATAACCAGTTGTCGTACAACAACTAAATGGCCCTGAAGGGCCGGCGAGGTGGTAATGCTTTTACGCCAATGGAGTATCGCGCCCCGGGCTACATCGGGGTTTGCATGCATCGCACTGATGGTGGCCCTGCTGGGCTTGTTCTCCCTCGCCAAGATGGAGGACATCCGCGACTCGGCCACAGCCATGGAGAAAGACTGGGTGCCGAGCATCCGCACCGTCGACACCATCCGCGAGAACATGCTGCGCATCCGCACCATCTCGCTGCGCGTGGCGTTGGACCCGAACCCGGCCAACGTCGATACCTACGTCGGCCAGTACGATGCCCGCAACAAGGTCCTGATGCAGAACATCAAGGACTACGAGGCGTTCATCGACACCCCGGAAGAAACCCGCATTTACCAGCAGTTCCAGCGCGATTTTGCGGTGTACCAGAAAGGCATGGCCGACTCCTTCGCCCTGGCCCGGCGCGGCGACACTGCAGCCCTGCACAAGCTGGTACTGGTGGACATGAAGCCGGTGGTCGACGGCACTGGCGCGCAACTGGCCGAGCTGGGCGACCTGTACGGCAAGGGCATCGAGCGTGAGGGCAACCTGTCGGCCGAACGCTACGAGCAGTCCCGTGCCATCGTCATCGGCGTGATCCTGCTGGCCGCACTGTTCACCGTGGCGCTGGCCTGGCTGCTCACCCGCAGTATCGTGCAACCGCTCAAAGACGCGGTACTTGCGGCCAAACAGGTGGCCGAGGGCAACCTCAGCAACGCCATCGTCGCCAGCGGCAACGATGAAGTCAGCCAGTTGCAGCACTCGCTGGCGCAGATGCGCGACCGCCTGCGCGACACCTTGCGCGAAATCTCCGGCTCGTCCACTCAGCTGGCCGCCGCCTCCGAAGAGCTGCACGCGGTCACCGAAGAAGCCGGGCGCGGCATCACCCGCCAGCACGACGAAATCGAGCAGGCCGCCACCGCAGTCAACGAAATGAGCGCGGCGGTGGATGAAGTGGCGCGCAATGCCGTGTCCACATCCGAAGCTTCGCGGGCGTCCACCCAGTCGGCGCAACAGGGCCAGGCCCGGGTGTCGCAGACCATCGAGGCAATCAGCGACCTGGCCGAAGAAGTCACCGCCTCAGCATCGCTGGTGGAGCAACTGGCCGAGCAGTCCCAGGAAGTGGGCAAGGTGCTGGACGTGATCCGCGCCATCGCCGAGCAGACCAACCTGCTGGCGCTCAACGCCGCCATCGAGGCTGCCCGTGCCGGCGAGTCCGGGCGCGGCTTTGCGGTGGTCGCCGACGAGGTACGCGCACTGGCGCACCGCACGCAGAACTCCACCCAGGAAATCGAGCAGATGGTCACCCTGATGCGCACCGGCGCCAGCCAGGCGCTGAGCGCCATGCAAACCAGCAGCAGCCGGGCGCGCAACACCCAGGAGCTGGCCCAGAGCGCCGGGCACGCCCTGCAGGAAATCACCTCGGGGATCAGCGAGATGTACGAGCGCAACCTGGTGATCGCCAGCGCAGCCGAAGAGCAGGCCCAGGTGGCCCGCGAGGTGGACCGCAACCTCACCAACATCCGCGACCTGTCGGTGCAAAGCGCCACCGGGGCGCAGCAAACCAATGCTTCGAGCCAGGAGCTGTCGCGCCTGGCCAGCGGGCTGAACGGGTTGGTGAAGCGCTTCACGCTGTAGCCACGCCCCCTGTAGCCGGCTTGCCGGCGATGAGGCCAGGCCTGCAAACCCCTAGTCCAGGGCTGAGCTGTGGCTTATGGCCCTATCGCCGGCAAGCCGGCTCTCATAGAACAAACTACAACGTATTGATTTAACACGGTCCCCGTGGGAAGCGGCCTCGTGTCGCGATGGGGCGCGAAGCGGCCCTAAGATCTCGGCTTCATGCAAAATTGCCGGGGCTGCTGGGCAGCCCATCGCGACACAAGGCCGCTTCCCACAGGGGCCGCGGTGCATCTGCGAGACTAGTTCTCTGCGCGACAGCGCAGCCCGAAAGGGCTGGGTGATCTCCTACAGGGGTAATGCCCCTCGCGCTCTCAATCCTTGCGATAGGGCAACGCCGCGCACGCCTGCTCGGCATACGCCCGCACCCCCTCCCGCTCCTGCACCAGAAAATCCCCCACCGCCCGGCGCAGCCCTGGGTGCAGCAGGTAATGCCATGAGCGCGTGATCACCGGCTCAAAGCCGCGGATCAGCTTGTGCTCGCCCTGCGCCCCGGCGTCAAAGCGCTGCAGGCCCTCGGCGATGGCAAAGTCCATGCCCTGGTAGAAGCAGGTTTCAAAATGCAGCCGGTCGAACTCGTCCAGGCAGCCCCAGTAGCGGCCATACAAACTGTCACCGCCCACCAGGCTCAAGGCCATGGCCACCTCTCGCCCGTGCTGGCGGGCAATCACCACCCGCAGCGCCTCGGGCATGCGCTCGGCCAGCAGGCTGAAGAACTCGCGGGTGAGGTAGGGCGCGCGGCGGCGGACGGCATAGGTGTTGGCGTAGCACAGGTAAACGAAGTCCCATTGCGCCTCGCTCAGCTCATCGCCCCGGTACCAGGCGAAGTCGATGCCCTGCCCCGCCACCTGCTCGCGCTCCTTGCGCATCTGCTTGCGCTTGCGCGAGCTGAGGGTGTCGAGAAGATCCTGAAAGTCCCGATAGCCACGGTTTTGCCAATGGAACTGGCAACCCAGCCGCTGCATCCAGCCGGGCAGGCTGGCGAGGGCTTCATCCAGCGCGCTGTCGGTGAAGTTGATATGGGCGCCGGACAACCCACCCTTGCCCAGGTATTCGGGCATGGCCTGCAACAGCAGCAAGCCGTCGGCCGGGTCGTCGCACAGCAGGCGCGGCCCGCTGACCGGGCTGAACGGCACCGCTCCCAGCAGCTTGGGGTAGTAGGCGATGCCGGCTCGCTCGCAGGCGTCGGCCCAGCCATGGTCGAACACGTACTCGCCGAACGAGTGCCATTTGCGGTAGGCCGGCAGCAACGCACGCACCTGGCCGTCACGCTCCAGCACCAGGTGCTCGGCCGCCCAGCCGGTGTTCGGGGTGACGCTGCCACTGTCCTCCATGGCGCTGAGGAAGGCATGGCGCAGAAACGGCTGGCCCTCGGGCACCAGGGCATCCCAGGTGCTGGCCGGCAGGTCGCGCAGGTGGGCAATGCTATGCAGGCTGATCACGTTGGCGGCTCGCTTGAAAGAAGAACGCCAGTATTGCCAAAGCGCGCCAGACACTCAAATGACAGCCCGTTTACCAGGCCGCTTCTTAACCACAGTGCCACTGTTTAGACATTATTCTGTAATTCACCCCCGCAATACTTGCGCCTGTTTTCCGAAACCCCAGAACCTGTCTATTCAGGCCCTTTCCGAAGACATGCCAACTCGGGGGCGAGCGCTTGAGCCTCCCCCAACCTTTCCAACAGGGAGAACCTTATGCGTCTTGTTTCCACACTTACCGGAGTGAGCCTCACCGGCATGATGCTGGCTCTGAGTACTCCGGCCAGTGCCGCGGTCGACGCCAAGCTGCTCGAAATGCTCCGCGCCAACGGCTCGATCAACCAGGCGCAGTACAACGAACTGCAAGGCGACCTGGCAGCAGAAACCAAGGAAAAGGCCGCTCAAAAAGCTCAGTCCGACCGCATGAGCTCCTTCGAACAGAAAGTGGCATGGGCCGCCAAGACCCAGATCAAGGGTGACGTGCGCCTGCGTTACGAAGACGTCAACGTCGATGACCCGATTGCCCGCAGCAACAACCAGGACCGTCAGCGCGTACGTGCCCGCGTTGGCTTCTACAGCGAGATCAACCCGCAAGTAGACGCTGGCGTTCGTATCGCCACTGGCGGCAGCAGCGGTGATCGTCGCTCCACCAACGTGAGCCTGGAAAACTACTTCGACAAGAAGAACCTGTGGGTCGACATGGCCTACCTGGACTGGCACCCGACCGCCGTCCCCAACCTGCACATCATCGGCGGCAAGATGGCACAGCCATGGGTGAGCATGGGCGACATCATCTGGGATAGCGACATCAACCCGGAAGGCGTGGCGCTCACCTACAAGACCAACCTGGGCCCGGCCGAAGTATTCGGTAGCGCCGGTCAGTACACCCTGCAGGACAACGTCGACGGCGACGGCGTGCAGTACAAGCACGACGCACAGCTGTACCACGCTCAGTTGGGTGCCAAGTTCAACGCAGCCGACACTGTGAAAGTCACCGTCGGCGGTAGCATCTACGGCTACGACAACGACAAGGAATCGACCCTGCTGCGTTCGCTGGGTAACACCACCAACGAATTCAACCTGGTTGAAGGCTTCGGTCAGATCGACTTCACCGGCTTCGCCATCCCGGTTTCGGCCTACGGGCAGATGGTCAAAAACACCGAGAGCACCGATGGCAAGGACAAAGCCTGGCTGGCCGGCCTGAAGACCAAGCTCGGCGCCTGGAGCCTGGACTACAACTACCGCGACGTGCAGCGTAACGCTGTGGTGAGCCTGTTCACCGACTCCGACTTCGGCAACGGTTTCACCGGCTCGCGCGGTCACAAGTTCAAGGTCGGTTACGAAATCGACAAGAACTTCTCCCTGGGCGCGGCCTACCTGATGGCCAAGACCGACTACTCCAACCTGCCGAACAGCGATGCCAGCGTAGACACCCTGCAGGTAGACCTGGAAGCGAAGTTCTAAGCGACATCCCTCGTCTGCTTCACTCTAAGGCAGGAAATGCTGACCCCATCCAGCATTTCCTGCCTTTTTTTGCCTGGCGCATACCCCGGGGGAGCGGCATGACACTTGTAGGAGCGGCCTTGTGTCGCGATAGGGCTGCGCAGCAGCCCCGGCAAAATCTGCTGTGACACAGAAATCCTGGGGGCGCTTCGCATCCCTTTCGCGGCACAAGGCCGCTCCTACAGGAAATCGCGTCCCCCTGTAGGAGCGGCCTTGCGCCGCGAAAGCGCCGCAACGCGACGATCAGTGCTTGCGCAGAATCACACTACCAATCGAGTACCCCGCTCCGAACGAGCTGAGTACCGCCACCGAACCCTTGGCCAGGTCATCCTGGTACAGGTGGAAGGCAATCACGGAACCGGCCGAACTGGTGTTGGCATAGCGGTCCAGAATCACCGGCGCCTCCTGCTCGTCCACTTCACGCCCCAGCAGCTTCTTGACGATCAGGTGGTTCATGCTGAGGTTGGCCTGGTGCAGCCAGAAGCGCTTGACGTCCGACGGCTGCAAGCCGTTGTCGCCCAGGTGCTTGCCGATCAGTTCGGCCACCATCGGGCAGACTTCCTTGAACACCTTGCGGCCTTCCTGCACGAACAGCTTGTCGCGGGCGCCTTCGCCTTCCTCCGCCGCACGGTTGAGGAAGCCGAAGTTGTTGCGGATGTTGTTGGAGAACACCGTCGCCAGCTTGGTGCTGACGATGTCGAACTGGTACTTGGAGGTGGCAAGCTCAGCGCGCTCCACCAACACGGCCGTGGCGGCGTCACCGAAGATGAAGTGGCTGTCGCGGTCGCGGAAGTTCAGGTGGCCGGTGCAGATTTCCGGGCTGACCACCAGCACCGAACGGGCCTGGCCCAACTGCACGCTGTTGGCAGCGGTCTGGATGCCGAAGGTGGCCGACGAGCAGGCCACGTTCATGTCGAAGGCAAAGCCCTGGATGCCCAGCGCCTGCTGCACTTCGATGGCGATAGCCGGGTACGGGCGCTGCAGGTTGGAGCAGGCCACCAGCACGCCGTCGACATCGGCGGCAGTGCGGCCGGCGCGCTCCAGCGCCTGGCGGGCGGCAGCCACACCCATTTCGCAGAGAATCGACTGCTCGTCGTTGCTGCGCTCGGGCAGGCGCGGCTTCATGCGCTGCGGGTCGAGGATGCCGGCCTTGTCCATGACGAAGCGGCTCTTGATGCCCGAGGCCTTTTCAATGAAGGCCGCATCGGAGACCGGCGCCGCTTCGATTTCACCGCGCTCGATGGCGGCGGCGTTGTCCTGGTTGAACTGCTGCGACCAGGCGTTGAAGGAGGCCACCAGTTCTTCGTTGGAAATACTTTGGGCCGGGGTATACAGGCCGGTGCCGCTGATCACGACGTTATGCACGGTCGTTCCTCTGGTCAGAGGCCATCGCCACGCGGCGCTGGCCGGGAAAAGGGCAACATACTGGCACCTTGGTGCCAATTCAAAGGCGAGGGCTGTGCCCTCGATCGCAGGCTCCTACAGGGGAACGCTAAACCATGTAGGAGCAGGCTTGCCTGCGATGGGCCGCAAAGCGGCCCAAATTCCGCCAAGTTTGCCACAAGTCGAGGGCGTTAGGCTTCCACCTGACTCCACTGCTTGCTCAGGCGTTTGTCGGAAACCGCCACCTTGGTGCCCAACTGCTGGGCGAACAACGACACCCGATATTCCTCCAGCAGCCAGCGGTACAGGGCCAGTTGCTCGTCACGCTTGCCCTCCTGGGCATGCTTGTCGGCGCGGGTCTTGTATTGCGCCCAGCAGTTGTTCAGCTCGGCGCTCCACACCCGGTCTTTCTGCACCTGCGAACCAAGTTTCTCCAGGCGCAGCTCCACCGCCTTGAGGTAGCGCGGCAGTTCCTTGAACCAGGTGCCCGGGGTTTCGCGCACGAAGCCCGGGTACACCAGGTTGGCCAACTGCTGTTTGATATCGTTGAGCGCCACCGCCTGGCTGAGGTCGATCTTGCCCTTGAAACGCTTTTGCAGGCCATGCCACAGCTTGAGCACTTCAAGCGTAAGGCGCGCCAGGCGCTCGGCATGCTCGGCCCAGTCGCCGCGCTTGCGCTCGGCCAGCGAAGCCAGGCCGGCGCCGTCGCGCGGCAGCGGGTCTTCACCTTCCAGCACGCAGCTGTCCAGGCTTGCCAGCAGGATGTCTTCGACCAACGCATCGACCCGGCTCAGCTCGCGGTACAGCAGGCCCAGCTCGGTCAGCCCCGGCAGCTTGCTGCGCAGAAACTTGGCCGGCTCTGCCAGCTGTTGCAGCAGCAGGCGCTGCAGGGCCCGGCGGTGCTGGAACTCGGCCTCGGCCTGGGTGGAGAAACGCCCTTCGCGCACCGTGCCGTTTTCTTCGACCAGTGCCGGGTAGACGGTCATCGACAGCCCGGCGATCTTTTGCTGGGCAGTCTGCGCCACCTCGCTGAAGGCCTTGGCCTGCACCGGCTGGTCGGCCTTTTCGCTGCGCGGCATCGCCAGCGCCGCCTGGCTCGCGGCAGCGAAGCGTGCGGTCAGCTCGGCCAGGTCGCGGCCTTCACCAAGGAACTTGCCCTGGCCGTCGACCACCTCGATGTTCATCCGCAGGTGGTCTTCTACCAGCGAAGCGGCTTCGGCCCAGGCCTCGTCGGACACCCGCGCGCCGGTCATGCGCAGCAGCTCCTGGCCCAGGGCCTGGGGCAACGCGCCCTGGGCGAAACTCATGCGCGACAGCGCCGCCTTGACGAAGTCCGGCACAGGCACGAAGTTCTTGCGCAGTGCCTTGGGCAGGTTGCGCACCAGGGCGATGCACTTGGCCTCCAGCAGCCCCGGCACCAGCCATTCCAGGCGTTCGCCCGGCAGGTTGGGCAGCAGCGGCGCCGGCACCCGCACGGTCACGCCGTCGCGCGGGTGGTTGGGCTCGAAGTGGTAGCTCAGCGACAGGCGCAGCTCGCCCACCTGCAGGTGGTCGGGGTACTGCGCGGCGGTGACCTCGCTGGCCTCGCGGGCCAGCACGTCCTCTTCGCGCATGATCAACAGGTTGGCGTCCTTCTGGCTGGTGGTGCGGTACCAGCTGTCGAAGGTCGCGGTCTGGTGGATCTCTTCGGGCAGGCGCGCCTCGTAGAAGGCGTACAGGGTTTCTTCGTCTGCCAGGATGTCGCGCCGGCGCGCCTTGGCTTCCAGCTCGTCGAGCTGTTCGAGCAGGCGTTTGTTCGCCGCCAGGCACTTGGCCCGGGACTGGATTTCACCGCCCACCAGAGCCTCGCGGATGAACAACTCGCGGGAGGTGACCGGGTCGATCGGGCCATAGTGCACCGGCCGGCGGCCCACCAGTATCAGCCCGTACAGGGTGATCTGCTCGTAAGCCACCACCTGGCCGCGCTTCTTCTCCCAGTGCGGTTCGAAGTGGTTCTTCTTGATCAGGTGGCCGGCCAGGGGCTCGATCCAGTCCGGCTCGATTTTCGCCACCATGCGCGCGTACAGCTTGGTGGTTTCCACCAGTTCTGCGGTCATCACCCACTGCGGGCGCTTGCGGCCGATGCCCGACGAGGGGTGCACCCAGAACCTGCGCTGGCGCGCGCCCTGGTAGTCGCCTTCTTCGGTCTTCTGGCCGATCTGGCTGAGCAGGCCGCTGAGGATGGCCTTGTGCATGCGCAAGTAATCGCACGGCTCTTTATTGACCGCCAGTTGCAGCTCGCGGCAGATCAGCGACAGCTGGCGGTGCGCATCGCGCCACTCACGCAGGCGCAGGTAGTTGAGGAAGTTCTTGCGGCACCAGTTGCGCAGGGGGCTGGCGGTCAGCGCCTGGCGCTGCTCCTCGAAGCCGCGCCACAGGTTCACCAGGGCGGCGAAGTCCGAATCGACGTCCTTCCACTGCGCATGGGCCTGGTCGGCGGCCTGCTGGCGCTCCGGCGGGCGCTCGCGGGGGTCTTGCACCGACAGGGCACTGGCGACAATCAGCACTTCCTGCAAGCTGCCCTGGCGTGCGCCTTCAAGCAGCATGCGGCCCATGCGCGGGTCGATCGGCAGGCGCGCCAGCTGGCGGCCCAGCGGGGTCAGCTGGTTTTCGCGGTTGACCGCCGACAGCTCTTGCAACAGGTTGAAGCCGTCGCTGATGGCCTTGCCATCCGGCGGCTCGATGAACGGGAAGGCATCGATGGCGCCCAGGCGCAGGTGCAGCATCTGCAGGATCACCGCCGCCAGGTTGGTACGCAGGATCTCCGGGTCGGTGAACGCCGGGCGGCCGTTGAAGTCGTCTTCGCTGTACAGGCGGATGCAGATGCCCGGCTCGACCCGGCCGCAACGCCCCTTACGCTGGTTGGCGCTGGCCTGCGACACCGCTTCGATGGGCAGGCGCTGCACCTTGGCGCGGTAGCTGTAGCGGCTGATGCGCGCGGTACCGCTGTCGATCACGTAGCGGATGCCCGGCACGGTCAGCGAGGTTTCGGCAACGTTGGTCGCCAATACCACCCGCCGGCCGCTGTGGGACTGGAAGATCTTCTGCTGCTCGGCCGGGGTCAGGCGCGCGTACAGCGGCAAGATCTCGGTGTGGCGCAACTGCGCCTTGCGCAGCATGTCGGCTGCGTCGCGGATCTCGCGCTCGCCGGGCAGGAACACCAGCACATCGCCCGGGCCCTTGCCCTGGCTGCGCTCATGCTGGGCGATTTCGTCCAGGGTGGCGAGGATCGCCTGGTCGACGGAGATATCGTCCTCGACCTGGTTGCCCTCCTCGTCCTGCTCGCGGGTCAGCGGGCGGTACCAGGTGTCCACCGGGTAGGTGCGGCCCGACACCTCGATGATCGGCGCGCCATCGAAGTGCTTGGAAAAGCGCTCAAGGTCGATGGTCGCCGAGGTGATGATCAGCTTGAGCTCGGGGCGCCGGTGCAGCAGGGTCTTGAGGTAGCCAAGCAAGAAGTCGATGTTCAGGCTGCGCTCGTGGGCCTCGTCAACGATGATCGTGTCGTAGCGTTCGAGAAAGCGGTCGTGCTGGGTTTCGGCCAGCAGGATGCCGTCGGTCATCAGCTTGACCAGGGTGTTCGAGTCGCTTTGGTCTTCGAAGCGCACCTGGTAGCCCACCAGTGCCCCCAGTGGCGTGCCCAGTTCTTCGGCAACCCGCGCCGCCACGCTGCGCGCAGCGATACGCCGCGGTTGCGTGTGGGCGATCAGGCCGTGGCTGCCGCGGCCCAGCTCCAGGCAGATCTTCGGCAACTGGGTGGTCTTGCCCGAGCCGGTTTCGCCGGCGATCACCAGCACCTGGTGTTCGGCCAGGGCTTTTTTGATCTCGTCACGCTTGGCCGCAATCGGCAGGCTGTCGTCGTAACGGATGTTCGGCACGCTCTGCTGGCGCGCGGTGACCTGGGCGAACGAGGCCTGGACCTTTTCCACCCACTGCGCAAGCTTGGCCTCGTCCGGGCGCTTGCGCAGTTCGTGCAGTTGCCGGCGCAGGCGATGGCGGTCGGCAATCATGGCGTGGTCGAGGTTGTTCAGCAGTTGGTCGATGGCGTGGTCTGTCATGGGGCTTTTTAGTGATGCAGGTGGGCCTGCTTGTACATGATCGGCATTCGTCGGGCGGCAATTGTCGCAGATTTGCCGGGTTGGTGCCGCCTGTACCGGCCGCAGGGGTGAATGTCGTGCGGTCCCTGTAGGAGCCGGCTTGCCGGCGATAGGGCCGGTACAGGCAATACAAATGTTTAGCCAGGCCCGGTGTAAAGGTTGCCATTCACTACTTTAATCAACCTTACAGCGCATGTGAGTATCAAAGACATGACCCTCGCCCAGCCCATCGCCCCACCGCACTCGCGCCCTTCGCTACCGAAGGCCCGCAGCCGTGCCGGCGAAAATCCGCTGGTGCACATCATCCTCGCCTTCTGGGCCCTGTGGCACTGCCGCCACGCACGCCCACCGGACACCTCGCCCGCCCAACACTGAAACCCACCGGCCACTGCGCCGGCCCAATCAGTCCGACCGCACCCTCAACCAGGGCGGTCCCGTGCGCCCGTGGGCGCGAGCGAACCTACATGCACTTTGCCCCAGCAGAGCAGGCCCGACGTTTTCTGGCCGACAACCCCGATATCGAACTGATCGAGCTGTTCATCCTCGACGCCAATGGCGTACCCCGCGGCAAGCTGCTGCACCGCGACGAGCTGCTGGCGGTGTACGAAAGCGGCCGGCCACTGCCCAGCACCATCCTCGGCCTGACCCTCAACGGCGACGACGTGGAGAATTCCGGCCTGGTGTGGGACGTCGGCGACATCGACTGCCGCGCCTACCCACTGGACGGTAGCCTGGTGCGCCTGCCGTGGCGCCGGGTGCCGACCGCTGCGTTGCAGGTAAGCATGCACCCCACAGAAGGCCTGCCGGCCAGCGTCGCCGACCCGCGCCACGTGCTGCTGCGCGTCATCGAGGCGCTCAAGGCCGATGGCTACCACCCGGTGATGGCCTGCGAGCTGGAGTTCTACCTGCTCGACCAGAAGCGCAACGCCCATGGCCACCCGCAACCGGCACTGGACAACGACGGTGGCCGGCCGCGCAGCACCCAGGTGTACGGGCTGCGCGAGCTGGAGCAGATCGAGCCGTTCCTCGCCGACCTGTATGCCGCCTGCAAGGCGCAAGGCATCCCGGCGCGCACGGCGATTTCCGAATACGCGCCGGGCCAGGTGGAGATCACTCTGGAGCACGGTGACGCCTTGCTGGCCATGGACCAGGCCGTGCGCTACAAGCGCCTGGTCAAAGGTGTGGCCCATGCCCACGGCATGCAGGCCTGTTTCATGGCCAAGCCGTTCGACCATTTGGCCGGCACCGGCATGCACATGCACCTGAGCCTGGCCGACGCCGACGGCAACAACCTGTTCGCCAGCAGCGACCCGGCTGGCACGCCGCTGCTGCGCCAGGCGGTGGGCGGCATGCTGCAGCACCTGCGCGAGTCGCTGCTGCTGTTCTGCCCCAACGCCAACTCGTACCGGCGCTTTCAGGCCAACAGCTACGCGCCGCTGGCACCGACCTGGGGCGTGGACAACCGCACCGTCAGCCTGCGCGTGCCGGGCGGGCCGGCTGCCAGCCGGCATGTTGAGCACCGCATCTGCGGCGCCGACGCCAACCCCTACCTGGCCGCTGCCGCCATTCTGGCCGCCAGCCATGCGGGCATTCGCCAGCAGCTCGACCCCGGCGCACCGGTGCAAGGCAACGGCTATGCCCAGGCCACCGAGCACCTGCCCACCGACTGGCTGACCACCCTCGATGCCCTGGAGCGTTCGGCCTGGGCCCGCGAAATGCTCGGCGAGGCGTTTGTCGGCGTGTACCTGAAGGTCAAGCGCGCCGAGTACCGCCAGTTCATGGCCGAAGTCAGCGAGCAGGACTGGCGCTGGTACCTGCACCAGGCCTGAGCCCCCGAACTACAACAAGGAATACCCATGAACGCAGCAGTGAACACCGGGCCCGCCCAGCGCGCGCCGTCCTACTACAGCGCCACCCTCAACGACCGCACCGAATACCCCACTCTCAAGGGTACGGTGCAGGTGGACGTGGCAATCATCGGCGGTGGCTTCACCGGCGTCGCCACCGCAGTGGAGCTGGCCGAGCGTGGCCTGAAGGTGGCCATCGTCGAAACCCACCGCATCGGCTGGGGCGCCAGCGGGCGCAATGGCGGGCAGGTCACCGGCAGCCTGTCGGGCGACGAAGCCATGCGCACGCAAATGCGCGAGCGGCTCGGTAGCGAGGTGGACGATTTCATCTGGCAGCTGCGCTGGCGCGGCCACCAGATCATCGAGCAGCGCGTGGCCCGCTACGGCATCGACTGCGACCTCAAGCACGGCCACCTGCACGCGGCGATGAAGCCTGCGCACCTTACCGAACTGCGCGCCTTCGAAGCCGAGGCCCAGCGCCGCGGCATGGGCGAGCAAGTACAACTGCTCGACCGCACCGCCATGGCCGAGCACCTGCAAAGCCCGCTGTACCTGGGCGCGCTGAAGAACCTGCGCAACCTGCACCTGCATCCGCTCAACCTATGCCTGGGCGAAGCCCGTGCGGCGGCCGGGCTTGGGGCGCTGATCTTCGAGAATTCCGAAGTGCTGGAGATCATCCACGGCCCGCACCCGGCGGTAGTCACCGCCCAGGGGCGGATCGAGGCGCGCCAGGTGATGCTGGCGGGCGACGTGTACCACAAGCTGGAAAAGCGCCAGCTCAAGGGCAAGATCTTCCCGGCCATGGGCGGCATCGTCACCACCGCGCCACTGGGCGAGCTGGCCACGCAGATCAACCCGCAGGACCTGGCCGTATATGACTGCCGCTTCGTCCTCGACTACTACCGCCTGACCGCCGACAAACGCCTGCTGTTCGGTGGCGGCGCCAACTACTCAGGGCGTGACTCGCGGGATATCGAAGCCGAGTTGCGCCCGTGCATCGAACGCACCTTCCCGGCGCTCAAGGGCGTGCCGATCGAGTTCCAGTGGAGCTGCGCCATGGGCATCGTGGTCAACCGCATCCCGCAGCTGGGCAAGCTGTCGGACAACGTCTGGTACTGCCAGGGGTATTCCGGGCACGGCATCGCCACCAGCCATATCATGGGCGAGATCATGGCCGAGGCACTGACCGGCACGCTGGAGAAGTTCGATACGTTTGCCGGCTGCAAGCACATCAAGGTGCCGATGGGGGACTTGCTGGGGAATCCGCTGCTGGCGGCGGGGATGTGGTATTACCAGATGCTCGAGAAGTTGCGCTGAACCTGAAGCAGAAGACTGTTGTAGGAGCGACCTTGTGTCGCGAAAGGGCCGCGAAGCGGCCCCAGGCATGCTGCGTTGACTCACGAATCGTTGGGGGCGCTTCGCACCCCTTTCGCGACGCAAGGTCGCTCCTACAGAGACCGCGCAGACTGGGTGTCAGGCGATCTTCTTCAGGCCCTGCTTCTTCAGCTCTTCGTCACGCAGCTCGCGGCGCAGGATCTTGCCGACGTTGGTGGTCGGCAGCGAATCGCGGAACTCGATGGCCTTGGGCACCTTGTAGCCGGTAACGTTGGCACGCATGTGCTCCATCACCTGCTCTTTGGTCAGGGTCATGCCCGGCTTGACCACGATGAACACCTTGATCACCTCGCCGGACTTTTCATCCGGTACGCCGATGGCGGCGCACTGCAGCACGCCGGGCAGCGCGGCGAGCACGTCTTCGAGCTCGTTCGGGTACACGTTGAAGCCCGACACCAGGATCATGTCCTTCTTGCGGTCGACGATGCGCATATAGCCGTCCGGCTGGATCAGCGCGATATCGCCGGTCTTCAGCCAGCCATTGCTGTCGAGAATCTCGGCGGTGGCGTCTTCACGCTGCCAGTAGCCCTTCATTACCTGCGGGCCCTTCACGCACAGCTCGCCGACTTCGCCCAGGGGCAGTTCCTGGCCGTTGTCATCGATGACCTTGCACAGCGTCGAGGGCACCGGAATACCGATGGTGCCGACCTGGTTGGCCTCGGCCGGGTTGACCGCCGCCACCGGGCTGGTCTCGGTCATGCCGTAGCCTTCACAGATGGCGCAGCCGGTGACCGCCTTCCAGCGCTCGGCCACGCTCAGTTGCAGGGCCATGCCGCCGGACAGCGTGATTTTCAGCGAGGAGAAGTCCAGGCTGCGGAACGCCTCGTTGTTGCACAGGGCAACGAACAAGGTATTCAGGCCGACGAAGCCGCTGAACTTCCACTTGCCCAGTTCCTTGACCATGGCCGGCAGGTCGCGCGGGTTGCTGATCAGCACGTTGTGGTTGCCGATCAGCATCATGGCCATGCAATGGAAGGTAAAGGCATAGATGTGGTACAGCGGCAGCGGGGTGATCAGGATCTCGCAGCCTTCGTGCAGGTTCGAGCCCATCAGCGCGCGGCACTGCAGCATGTTGGCCACCAAGTTGCGGTGGGTGAGCATGGCGCCCTTGGCCACCCCGGTGGTGCCGCCGGTGTACTGCAGCACCGCCACGTCGTTGGCCTGCGGGTTGGCCTCGGTGACCGCCCCGCCCTTGCCCAGGGCCAGCGCATCGTTGAAGCGCACGGCGTTGGGCAGGTTGTAGGCCGGCACCATTTTTTTCACGTACTTGATGACGCTGTTGATCAGCAGGCGCTTGAGCGGTGGCAGCAGGTCGGCCACTTCGGTGACAATGACGTGCTTGACCTGGGTCTTGGGTACTACCTTTTCTGCCAGGTGGGCCATGTTGGCCAGGCACACCAGCGCCTTGGCGCCAGAGTCGTTGAACTGGTGTTCCATTTCCCGCGTGGTGTACAGCGGGTTGGTGTTGACCACGATCAGGCCGGCGCGCATGGCACCGAACACGGCTACTGGGTATTGCAGGACGTTGGGCAGTTGCACGGCGATGCGATCGCCAGGCTTGAGGTCGGTGTGCTGCTGCAGCCAGGCGGCGAAGGCGCCGGACAGCGTGTACAGCTCGCCATAGGTGATGGTCTTGCCCAGGTTGCTAAAGGCAGGTTTGTCGGCAAAACGTTGGCAGGATTGCTTGAGTACGGCCTGGATATTGGGGAATTCGTCAGGATTGATGTCCGCCGTGATCCCGGCTGGGTACTTATCCTTCCAAAAATGTTCGATCATGGAAGCCCGCTCCTTCAGCAACAGCGAATTCGGTACGCGTCGATGCGCTTATTATTGATATGGAAGCCCGGCTCATTGCAAACCGGATCCTCAGAAAGCGCGCCGAGAGTAACAGCTTTGCCAGGGGTCGCCTAGAGGCCGAAAGAGGCTTAATGGTCACAAAAATGACTCAAAGAAATATATAAGTCATTTTTAGAGTATTTAACCGAAATGTCGCGTAACTGGCCGGAAAGTCCGAAATAGAGCCCTTGCAGGAGCCGGCTTGGCGACGATGGAGCCTGATCTGAAAACATTGCTGCCTGATCGGGCCTTATCGCCGGCAAGCCGGCTCCTACAGGGGTGGCGTGTTTAAGCGATATCGCGCAGCTCGCGGCGCAGGATCTTGCCCACCGGGGTCATCGGCAGCGAATCGCGCAGCACGATGTACTTGGGCACCTTGTAGCCAGTGAAGTTGGCCTTGCAGTAGGCCTTGAGCTCCTCCACGCTGACCCCGCCCGCCCGCGCCACCACGAACAGCTTGACTGCCTCGCCGGAGCGCTCGTCCGGCACGCCGATGGCCGCGCAGCTGGCCACCTGCGGGTGGTTCATCACCACGTCCTCGATTTCGTTGGGGTACACGTTGAAACCCGAGACGATGATCATGTCCTTCTTGCGGTCGACGATGCGGGTGAAGCCGTCCGGGTCGATGATGGCGATGTCGCCGGTCTTGAACCAGCCCTCGGCGTCCAGCGCCTGGGCCGTCGCCTCGGGCTGCTGCCAGTAGCCCTTCATCACCTGCGGGCCCTGGATGCACAGCTCGCCACGCTCGCCCAGCGGCTGCTCGTTGCCCTCGTCGTCAATTACCTTGAACGCCGTGCCCACCACCGGAATGCCCACGGTGCCCAGGCGCGCCAGTTTGCCGTAGGGGTTGGTGCTGGCCACCGGCGAGGTTTCGGTAAGGCCGTAGCCCTCGACGATACGGCAGCCCGTCAGCGCCTCCCAGCGCTCGGCGGTGGCCTTCACCAGCGCGGTGCCACCGGAGTTGGTGACCTTCAAGGCCGAGAAGTCCAGCGCCTTGAACCCGGGGTTGTCCATCAGCGCGACGAACAGCGTATTGAGCCCCAGCAACGCCGAAAAACGCCACTTGCCCAGTTCCTTGATGAAGCCCGGGATGTCCCGCGGGTTGGTGATCAGCACGTTGTGGTTGCCGGTGACCATCATGCACATGCAGTTCGCGGTGAACGCATAGATGTGGTACAGCGGCAGCGGCGCGATCATCACCTCCTGCCCTTCCTTGATCAGCGGCTGGCCGTCGGGCCCGTGCTGGGCAAAGCAGGCCAGCACCTGCAGCATGTTCGCTACCAGGTTGCCGTGGGTGAGCATGGCGCCCTTGGCAAGGCCGGTGGTGCCGCCGGTGTACTGCAGCACGGCAACGTCATCCAGCGCCTGCGGCACCGTTTGGTGCACCTGCCCGCGGCCCTGGCGCAGCACCTGCTTGAACGACACCGCCTGGGGCAGGCGATAGGCCGGCACCATTTTCTTCACCTTGTCGACCACGGTATTGACCAGCCAGCCCTTGGCGGCGGGCAGCAGGTCGCCCATCATCGCCTCGATCAGATAGTCGATGCCGGTGTCGGCCAGCACCGCCTGCACACGGCTGCCGAACATGTTCAGGTACACCAGCGCGCGGGCGCCGGAGTCCTTGAACTGGTGACGCATCTCGCGCTCGGTGTACAGCGGGTTGGTGTTGACCACTACCAACCCTGCGCGCATTGCACCGAACACAGCAATGGGGTACTGCAGCACGTTGGGCATCTGCACCGCGATGCGGTCGCCCGGCTTGAGGTCGGTGTGCTGCTGCAGCCAGGCAGCGAAGGCCGCCGAGTGGCGTTCGAGCTCGGCGTAACTGAGGGTGACCCCCAGGTTGCTGAAGGCCGGGCGGTCGGCGAAGCGCTTGCATGAGCGTTCGAAGACCTCGACCACCGACTGGTAGGCGGTCATGTCGAGGGTGCTGGGGACGCCCGGTGGGCGCTTGTCGTTCCAGAATTCGGCTTGCATTTATTGTTGTTCCTCTGCCAGGAGAGTCCTTGCGAGGGCAATGCCCTCGATCGCCGGCAAGCCGGCTCCTACAGCAGCGGACGTTAGCAGCTCGGCAGGTGGTGGCAAATACGCCAAGTGCCGCCATTAACATTGTGAATCTTATTTGTGCCCTTCCTGCAATCTGGCGCTTTGTGCATACACTGTTGAACCAACCCCCGCGAAGGACCCGCCATGCCCCATGACGCCTTCTGGCTGCCTGCCAGCGAGCATTGCAGCCTGTACGTGCACCAATGGCTGCCGGCCACGCCGGTCAAGGCCGTGGTGCTGCTGGCCCATGGCATGGCCGAGCATGCCGGGCGCTACCAGCGCCTGGGCCATGCCCTGAACGCAGCCGGCTTCGCCCTGGTTGCCCACGACCAGCGTGGCCACGGGCGCACCGCCGAGCTGGGCAGCCTGGGCCTGTTCGCCACGCACAATGGCTGGAATGCCGTGGTCAACGACCTGGGCGTGCTGGCCCAGCACATCGGCCAGCAGTTCCCGGGCACGCCGCTGTTTCTGTTCGGCCACAGCATGGGCAGCTACATCGCCCAGGCCTACCTGCTGCACCACAGTGCCAGCCTGCAGGGGGCGATTCTCAGCGGCTCCAACTATCAACCGGCTGTGCTGTACCGCGCCGCGCGGCAGATTGCCCGGCTGGAAGCCTGGCGCCAGGGCCCGCTGGGCAAAAGTGCGCTGATCGACTGGCTGTCGTTCGGCTCTTTCAACAAGGCGTTCAAGCCCAACCGTACCGCCTTCGACTGGCTCAGCCGCGACCCGGCCGAGGTAGACAAGTACATCGCCGACCCGCTGTGCGGCTTTCGCTGCAGCAACCAGCTGTGGCTCGACCTGCTGCTGGGCCTGGCGCAAATCAGCCAGCCCCGGCTGCTGGCGCAGGTCGACCCGAACCTGCCGCTGCTGGTAATTGGCGGCGAATGTGATCCGGTGAGTGCCGGCAAGCGTCTCACCCATCTGGCCGACGCCTTGCGCGCGACCGGCAACCGCCACGTGCAGTTGCGCCTGTACCCCGGCGCGCGGCATGAAGTGCTCAACGAAACCCATCGCGACGAGGTGACCGCCGACATCATCGGCTGGCTGGAACAGGCGCTGGCCCTTGGCCGCCCTGCCCGCAGTGAATGATAAGCGCCCTCCTCGCCCCTCCAAGGAAGCCTCGATGACCCAGGTCACCAACACGCCTTACGAAGCCCTCGAAGTCGGCCAGAAGGCCGAATACAAGAAGTCCGTTGAAGAGCGCGACATCCAGCTGTTCGCCGCGATGTCCGGTGACCACAACCCGGTGCACCTGGATGCCGAGTTCGCTGCCAAGAGCATGTTCCGCGAACGCATCGCCCATGGCATGTTCAGCGGCGCGCTGATCAGCGCCGCAGTGGCCTGCACCCTGCCAGGCCCCGGCACCATCTACCTGGGCCAGCAGATGAGCTTCCAGAAGCCGGTGAAGATCGGCGACACCCTGACCGTGCGCCTGGAAATTCTCGAAAAGCTGCCCAAGTTCAAGGTGCGCATCGCCACCAACGTGTACAACCAGAACGACGAACTGGTGGTCCAGGGTGAGGCCGAAATCCTCGCGCCGCGCAAGCAGCAGACCGTCGAGCTGGTGAGCCCGCCGAACTTCGTCGCCAGCTGACAGACCACCATCGCCGGCAAGCCGGCTCCTGCAGGCCTCTCGCGGCTTAACGGCGAAGTGGTCCCTGTGGGAGCGGGTTTACCCGCGAAGAGGCCGGCCATGCCATCACCTCAATTCGCGTAATCGCCGCTCGATATGCCGCCGCTCCGGCCCCTGCCGGGTCAAGCCCAACGCCTGCTGCCAGGCCTGTCGCGCCTGCTGCACATTGCCCAGCTGCCGATGCAGCTCGGCCCGCGCCGCATGGGCCAGGTGATAATCGCCAAGCTCGCCCCGCGCCAGAATCGCCTCCACTGCCTGCAACCCCACTGCCGCCCCGTCACGCCGCGACAGCGCCACCGCCCGGTTGAGCTCGACCACCGGCGACGGCCAGTGCCGTAGCAGCAATTCATACAAACCAACGATCTCGCGCCAGTCCGTAGCCTGGGCACTGGGCGCCTCGGCATGCACCGCGGCAATCGCCGCCTGCACGCTGTAGGGGCCGATTTCGCCGCTGCGCAACGCCTGCTGCACCAGCTGGCAGCCTTCGTCGATCTGCGCCCGGTCCCACAGGCTGCGGTCCTGCTCGTCAAGCACCACCAGCTCGCCCGCGCTGTCACTGCGCGCGTTCTGCCGCGACGCTTGCAGCAACATCAGCGCCAGCAGCCCCAGCACCTCGGTGTCCGGCAGCAATTGCGCCAACAGGCGGCCCAGGCGGATCGCCTCGTCGGTAAGCGCCTGGGTGACCACCGCCTCGCCCGCCGACGCTGAATAGCCTTCGTTGAATACCAGGTAGATGACCCGCAGCACGCTTTCCAGTCGCTCGGGCAGCTCGCGTTGTTCCGGCACCTGATACGGAATGCCGGCATCGCGAATCTTGGCCTTGGCCCTTACGATGCGCTGGGCGATGGTCGCAGGGCTTTGCAAAAACGCCCGGGCGATCTGCTCTGTGGTGAGGTCGCAGACCTCGCGCAGGGTCAGCGGCACCTGGGCATCGGCAGCCAGGGCCGGGTGGCAGCAGGTGAAGATCAGCCGCAGGCGGTCGTCGGCCAGCAGCTCTTCGTCGGCCGGGTCCTGCGACTGGCCTTCGAGCAGCAGGATCAGGTCGGCCTGGGAGCGGTCGAAGCGGATACGCCGGCGCAAGGCGTCGATGGCCTTGAAACGCCCGGCCGACACCAGCCAGGCCCTGGGGTTGTCGGGGACGCCGTCGCGCTGCCACTGCTGCACAGCCACGAAGAACGCATCGTGCATCGCCTCCTCGGCCAGGTCGAAGTCGCCCAGCAGGCGAATCAAGGTTGCCAGAATACGCCGCGACTCGCGGCGATAGACGGCGTCCACCTCTGCCCGTACCTGCTCGGCATTCGCCATCAGTCACCTGCACCGCTTCGCTTCATCGCCAAGCTCCGTCAGGGTTGCAGTTCACGCACCGGGCGCACCTCGACGCTGCCCACCCGCGCCGCCGGGATACCCCTGGCGATGTTCAGCGCCTCATTGAGGTCGCGGGCCTCTACCAGATAAAAGCCGGCCAGTTGCTCCTTGGTTTCGGCAAACGGGCCGTCGGTCAGGCTCATGCGCCCGGCGCGCACCCGCACGGTGGTGGCGGTTTGCACCGGCTTGAGCGCCTCGGCAGCGAGCATGCGCCCGGAGCCGTGAACCGTTTCGGCGTAAGCCATGCACTCGGCGTCTTCGGGGCTGTCGGGCAGGCTGTGCAGCAGCGCTTCCTCACAATAGACCAGGCACAGGTATTTCATGATCGTCTCCAGGCGCAGTGGGCGATGGGCGGTTGCCGTGGTTCAGGGTTTGAGATCGAACAGGGCCTTTTGCGTCTGCATGTCGAACGGCGCCGACCAGTGTTCATGGATCACCTGCCACTGCCCGCCGCTGCGCCGGTAGCCGACCGTGGCGCGCATGAAGCCGCACTGGCTTTCGTCATCGCCCGGGCCGCAACGGTTGAGCCAATGGGCCAGGGCCAGGTCGCCGTCGGCATGCACGGTGAGTTCGGCCAGCTCGAACACCATGGGCCCGCTGCACATGCCCATGCACATTTCCCAGTGCGCGCGGTAGGCGGCCTTGCCCTTGAATTGCAGGGCCTGGATGGCATCGAAGGCGAGGATGTCGTCGGCGTAGGGGGCGACGATGCGCTCCACGTCGCGCTCGCGCACGGCCTGCATCCAGTGGTCGATCAGTTGGCGAATTTCGTTTTCGGCAGCGCTGTTCATGGCGGGTTCTCCGAACGGGGTCAAAGGTCAGGCGGCGCAGTGGGCGCCGCTTTCACTTCTGGTCGAACGGTAGCCGGGCAGATCGACAACGGCCGGATTTTTTTCAGCGTGCCAGCGGCAGCCAGATTTCCATCACCGCCTGCGGGTCGGCCGGGTCGAAACCTGCCGGGTAGCGCTCGAACAGCGCAGCATCTGCCTGCTGCTCGCCCGAGGCCGGCAGCCACTGCTGGAAGATGGCATTGAAGGTGACCGGCAGGCCTTGCAGGCTGCCGTGGTGCTCGAACACGGCGTAATGTTGCGGGGCCAGGGTCAGCTGGCTGAAGCCCTCGGGCAGGCTGGCGGCAGTGCTGACCTCGACCCCGGCCAGGTAGTCGAAGCCGCCCTGTTCGTCGGGGTTGTAGCACACGCCATAGCTGTCATGGCCATGGGCGCCTGGCACCTGGCCGATAAGCGGGCCGAAGCGCTGCCACAGGCGCGGCAGGCCGCTGAGGTCGGCCATGTTGAAGCGTTCGGCGAAGCCGGCCAGGGTCAGGGTTCGGCCGTCTTCGTGGCGGGCGGGGGAGATTGCGCGGGTGTCCATGATCGCGGTCCGGCTGGGGGAAGAGATCAGTACTCTAGCTTTCGGGTGAAGAAAGACAAAGGGGGATGGGTGGCTTTCCAATCGGCGGCGAACTCTTTTGCCTGCTCAATCTGCTCCGGCGTCATTTTGCCGCCAATCTCTTCAAGCATATCCGCAACATAGGTATCCAACCCTCCACCTCCGCTCAGTTCACGCAGGGTGTACATCAAACCATAACCCTTGACCAAATCAAGTTCAAACCCGTACTTTTCAGGGGCATGCCCAAGATATGCAGCATAAGAACTAACAGCATATGCATCCCCCTGCAACACTAGATCCACAGTAATCTTTCTTAAACTTTCCACCTCGCCACGCTTTTCTAGGATATCAAAGTAATAATCCATTGCTATCCGGTGCCCCGACTCGCCTGCATGCTTGAATAAAGCCTCTATCTTTTCACTCTTCTCCCACGGAGGAAAATAAAACTTGTCTCCATCTTTATACATAATAGCCAAGCGGTACTCTGCTTCTGGGTACCCTGCCTCTGCCGACCGCTTCAACCAGGGAAATCCACCACCCAGCAAAGCAAGCATGTACATCGCCTCACCGTCACCCTGCTCTGCTAAACGTTCAGTAGTGCTGCGCGCGAGTCGATACCAGTCTTTAGGGCTACGTTTGTCTTCCGAGCAACTCCCCATGATCTCGCAAAGATCATCACCTCTGGCCAACTGGTACATCGCATAGTAATCACCTTGCTCAGCAGCGGCGACATACCACTTATGGGCCTCACTGGTCATGTAGCGATTATCCAGTTTAATCTGTTCCGCCAGGTAATACTGAGCTTCACTATCTCCAGCCTGAGCCGCTACCTTAAGATAGGGTATGGCATTCTTTTTCTGACGATACAGAATCATGCCTTGGGTCTTCGCCTGTGCCTGCTCAGCAGTGAGCACAGCGGCGTGGCTCAAGGACCATGGCAGCGTCAAAATGAGAGCTAACGCCAACACTAGTTTTCTGGATCGCATGATTACAATGCCCACGCAAGAATAAAATGCATACGGAAACAGTAGGATTTAGCTACTGACATCACACCCCCATATTAATCATGCGAGCTTAATACTCCAGCTTTCGGGTAAAGAAAGACAATGGTGGGTGCGTAGCTTTCCACTCGACGGCAAACGCTTTCGCTTGCTCAATTTGCTCAGATGTCATTTTTTTGCCAATCTCCTCAAGTTTATCTTGAACATACACATCCATTGCGCCCCCTCCGTCCAGTTCAAGCAGCATCCAAACCAAACCATATCCTTTAATTAAATCAAACTCAAAGCCCATCCCCTCTGGAGTATGAGAAAGATACACACCATAGGCACTTATCGCATTGGCATCGCCTTGCATTGCCATATCCACCACAATTCTCCGCACAGTTTCCATATCGCCGCGCTTCTGGAGAATATCCATGTAGTAGTCCATAGCTAAATGATGCCCGGACTCGCCGGCGTGTTTGAACAGAGCCTCAATCTTTTCGCTCCGTTTCCAAGGAGGGAAATAGAATTTATCACCGTCTTTATACATGATTGCCAGGCGATACTCGGCTTCGGGATACCCTGCATTGGCCGAACGCTCCAGCCAAGGGAATCCCCCCCCCAACAAGGCAAGCACATACATCGCCTCACCATCACCCTGCTCGGCCAACCGTTCCGTCGTACTGCGTGCCAGGCGATACCAATCCTTGGCACTACGTTTATCTTCCGGACAGTTCCCCATGATCTCGCAGAGATCATCGCCACCTCTGGCCAATTGATACATTGCGTAGTAGTCACCTTGTTCGGCGGCGGCGACGTACCATTTATGAGCCTCGCTGGTCATGTAGCGGCTTGCCAACTTTAGTTCTTCCGCCAAGTAATACTGGGCCTCGCTATCTCCTGCCTGCGCAGCTATCCTCAGGTAGGGCGCGGCAGTCTTTTTCTGGCGATACAGAGTCATGCCTTGCGTCTTTGCTTGCATTTGCTCGTTTGTAAGCTCAGTCGCTTGGCATAGGGTCCACGGCAGCGCCAACATAAAAGAGATTACCAGCACTACCCCTTTATATCGCCTCATTCTCCTCCCCCTACATAAACAGCCCGCATCCCTGGCAAATACGTTTTTCCGTAATATTCACTTCTTGCGCAAAAATTATCCCTTTCTGCACCCAGCGCCAAAACAGACTTACTATAACGCGCGCGCATTTCACTATTTTGCTCAGCATCACGCCCTATATTCATAACCTTGACAGCCATAAACTGATCCATACGCAACCTAGCTTCACAGTAAGCCTGCCCCTGATTCTCCACCTTGCCCCCGAACCTGTTCATCCTTGAACATGCCTCTGCAAACTGAGCCATTGCCTCTTGCATCCTGTTCTTGCCTTTGGCATCCCTGAGAATCCACGTCAAGATCCTTTCAATTGCCGTTTGTTGAAGCAAATGGCAACCGGCTTTATCGTACGAACTTTTTTTGTCCTCCATCAAATCCACACCTTCGTCCCCTTGTTCAACTTCGAAGGCTTTAGGATCACTCAACAACGTCATCAACATCGGCCCCAACGCCTCCGGCGGCGCGCCCACAAACCAGCATCGCAGTGCCTCCTGATCCCGATGGGTCAGCAACTGATACGCAATCGGCCCACCCCTACCTGCACTGGTCAACGCCTCATACAAGCTCATCACGATATCCACACCCAGCATGTACACGATGGACACATCCAACCCCGCCCCACCCAGCAGGGTCAGCCTGCTGATGAATTCGAAGGCGATGGGGTCGACCCAGTCCAACCGCCGATACTGGTTATCCCGCAACGCCCTGCGGACCAGGTTGATCAGGTCGACAACCGCCTCATAGCCGACAGTGAAGTCCAGGCTGCCGCTGGCTCCGGTACCCGCCACCAGCGAGGCCTTGATGCGCAGCAGCAAGGTGCCCTTGGTCAGCGACAGGTTGATCTCGCGCTGCACCCCAAGCCCTGCGGCAACGGCCCCGCTGGCTTCCAGGCGGGCAAGGCTCAGCCAGCCGTCATCGGTGCTCATGCCCAGGGAAGGCGCCCGGCGCAGTTCTGCCAGCTCGGCGGGGGGTGCCCAGTTAAGGGCGCCGGTGACCTTGATGCCGGCCTGTACACCGGCGAACAGATTGAAGCTGGCCACGGCCCCGTCTTCGATCTTGACGTTGGCCCCCTTGCCGCTCACGACCGGCCCGGACTGAGCGTTGGCGACGCGGGTTGCAGTGTTGCCTTCGCGCTCTGCGGGCTGGACCGCGCTCAGGGCGGTGCCGTACCCGGTTTTGTCCCGGGCCAGCTGGACCTTGGCCGCCAGCAGCAGCGAAGCCCCCGCAAACCCCCAGGCCCGCGCGCTCAGGTGCAAGGAGAAACGCCCCAGGTCGAGCTCGGCCCGCTGGCCCTGGTAGTCGGTATAAGCCGCCTTGATCGATTGCGCCGCACGCCTTTCTGGCAGGTCGATCTTGCCAAGCTCCACTTCGCCGCGGGCCAGGTCGATATTCAGCGACAGCTCTGCTGCGGCCTTGAAGCCTTCAAGAGACAAGCCCGACTCGGCCTTGGCGTTGCCGTAAAGCGACGGCCTGGGCGGTGAAAGCAGGCGCACCAGCTGGGCCTGCGGGCTGGCATCGAACAGGCGCAGCTTGTTGCGCACATCATCGGCAAACAACACCTGGCGCAGGCGCAGGCCCCAGTCATTGCGCATACCCGCATCGTCGAGGGTTTTCACCCGGTAGCCCTTGGCCTCGAGATAGTTGCGGAACAACTCGACATCGAAGCAGCCCTGGGCGTCGAACCAATCACTTTGCTGATCCTTGACCCTGGCCGAGCCCATGTTCAGCAGCCAGTCCTTGAACGCCGAATCGCTGCGGTCCTCGGCTTGCTTGTTTTCGCCGCTGAGCTTCACGTCTGCCTTGCCCGCGGCCTTCGGCTTGCGAAGGCCCGCGAGCGTGGGGTCGAAGAGTTGCTTGAGGTCGGCAAAGCTCAGATGCCGCAGCGGCCTGTCAGGGGTATTGGGCAGGCTCACTTCGCGTAGCGGGAAGTCGCCCTTCACCAGGCTCTCCACCGGCTTTGGCGCAAAGCGCTCCGGCTCCCACAGCAGGTGCGGGTAGTGCAATTCAGAAACTCAGCTTCTGTTGAAAAAATGACAGCGGTGGGTGACTTAGCTTCCATTTTTCAGCAAAAATACTCGCCTCTTTAATTTGCTCCCCTGTCATCTTTTCACCAATTTCTTTTAACTTATCCTCGACATACACTTGCATGCCGCCTCCTCCATCCAATTCACGAAGAGTCAACACCAAGCCATATCCTTTTACCAAATCAAGAGCGAAGCCCATTCCGTCTGGGGTGTGGGATGTATAGACACCATAGGCACCCACAGCGTTAGCATCCCCCCGCAAAGCCGCTGCCTCCAACAGCTTTCTTGCCTCGGCAATATCTCCACGCTCTTGAAGAATCTCAATATAATAATCCATGGCTCTGACATGCCCAGACTCGGCGGCACTTTTCAAAAGCCCCTCTATTTCCTTACCTTTCTTCCAAGGAGGGAAGTAAAACTTCGCACCTTCTTTATACATAATCGCCATTCGATACTGCGCCTCAGGATAACCTGACGCCACCGATCGTTCCAACCAGCTTATGTCGCCGCCTAACATTGCGCGAACGTACATAGCCTCTCCGTCTCCTTGCAACGCAAGTTTCTCCGTCGTACGTCGTGCCAACTGATACCACTCCTCTGGCGAACGGCTATCAGACGGACAATTATCCATCACCTCACAGAGATTGTTTTTACGGCTTGCCAATCGATACATTGCATAATAATCACCTTGATCAGCTGCAGCTACATACCACTTATGAGCCTCATCAGTCACATAGCGTTTCTGTGCACTAATCGATTCGCCAAGATAATACTGCGCCTCTCGATCTCCAGCTTGCGCCGCCACCCTAAGATAGGGCTGTGCCGAGATATACTTATACTGCCCATAGAGCACCAACCCTTGAGTCTTCGCACGTAACAAATCTTCGGTGAGGGATGCAGCACCGCAGAGACCGCAAAATGAAGCTAATAGCAAAAAACCAAAAAACCGGACCCCGCTAACGACACTCACTGACCTGCCCCTGTATAAGTCACCCTGACACCTGGAAGATAAGTCTTGCCGTAATACTCACTCCTAACACAAAACCCATCACTTCTCGCACCAAGTTCAAGAACCGACGCCTTATAACGAGCGCGCATATTATTATTTTCATCACCTTTGGAGCCATAACTAAAAACATTCACCGCCATAAACTTATCCATACGAAGCCTAGCTTCACAATAGGCCTGCCCCTTATTGGCCACGACCGAACCGAATCTATTCATTCTTGCACACGCTTCAAAAAATTGTGCCTGTGCCTTTTCAAGGCACCCAGTTTTTCTGGCATCCATGAGAATCCAACTCAATATTGCTTCGATCGCTCGCTGCTGCAACAGGTAGCATCCTGCCTTGTCAAAAGAAGACTTCCTGTCTCCCAACAGATCGTCGCTGCTCTCTACCTGCATCATTTCGAAGGATTTCGGCTCGCTTAGCAGCGTCATCAACATGGGACCTAGTGCCTCGGGCGGTGCATCTACAAACCAACGAGACAATTCCGCATGATTTTGCTCCAGCATTATGTCATGTGCAATTGGTCCACCCTTACCCTCACTAGTCAGAGCTTCGTACAAGCTTATAACTACATCTCCCCCCAGCATGTAAACCACTGGCACATCGATACCTAAACCACCTAAAACATTCAATTTACTTATATAAGTGAAGGCATCCCCAGTCACCCAGTCCAACCGCCGATACTGGTTATCCCGCAACGCCCTGCGGACCAAGTTGATCAGGTCGACAACCGCCTCATAGCCGACAGTGAAATCCAGGCTGCCACTGGCCCCGGCACCCGCCACCAGCGAGGCCTTGATGCGCAGCAGCAGGGTGCCCTTGGTCAGCGACAGGTTGATCTCGCGCTGCACCCCAAGCCCTGCGGCAACGGCCCCGCTGGCTTCCAGGCGGGCAAGGCTCAGCCAGCCGTCATCGGTGCTCATGCCCAGGGAAGGCGCCCGGCGCAGTTCTGCCAGCTCGGCGGGGGGTGCCCAGTTAAGGGCGCCGGTGACCTTGATGCCGGCCTGTACACCGGCGAACAGATTGAAGCTGGCCACGGCCCCGTCTTCGATCTTGACGTTGGCCCCCTTGCCGCTCACGACCGGCCCGGACTGAGCGTTGGCGACGCGGGTTGCAGTGTTGCCTTCGCGCTCTGCGGGCTGGACCGCACTCAGGGTGGTGCCGTACCCGGTTTTGTCCCGGGCCAACTGAACCTTGGCCGCCAGCAGCAGCGAAGCCCCCGCAAACCCCCAGGCCCGCGCGCTCAGGTGCAAGGAGAAACGCCCCAGGTCGAGCTCGGCCCGCTGGCCCTGGTAGTCGGTATAAGCCGCCTTGATCGATTGCGCCGCACGCCTTTCTGGCAGGTCGATCTTGCCAAGCTCCACTTCGCCGCGGGCCAGGTCGATATCCAGCGACAGCTCTGCCGCGGCCTTGAAGCCTTCAAGAGACAAGCCCGACTCGGCCTTGGCGTTGCCGTAAAGCGACGGCCTGGGCGGTGAAAGCAGGCGCACCAGCTGGGCCTGCGGGCTGGCATCGAACAGGCGCAGCTTGTTGCGCACATCATCGGCAAACAACACCTGGCGCAGGCGCTGGCCCCAGTCATTGCGCATACCCGCATCGTCGAGGGTTTTCACCCGGTAGCCCTTGGCCTCGAGATAGTTGCGGAACAACTCGACATCGAAGCAGCCCTGGGCGTCGAACCAATCACTTTGCTGATCCTTGACCCTGGCCGAGCCCATGCCCAGCAGCCAGTCCTTGAACGCAGAATCGCTGCGGTCCTCGGCTTGCTTGTTGTCACCGCTGAGCTTCATGTCTGCCTTGCCCTCGGTCTTCGGCTTGCGAAGGCCCGCGAGCGTGGGGTCGAAGAGTTGCTTGAGGTCGGCAAAGCTCAAATGCCGCAGCGGCCTGTCAGGGGTATTGGGCAGGCTCACTTCGCGTAGCGGGAAGTCACCCTTCACCAGGCTCTCCACCGGTTTTGGCGCGAAACGCTCCGGCTCCCACAGCAGGTGCAGCCGTGGGGTGCTGCTGCTGATTGCCTGGCTTGCCTCCTGGTAAAGCTGCCGGGCCTTGTCTTCGAGGCTGCGCCACATGTTGCATTCCACCTCCACCAGGCTGCTCGGCGCCCGGTGGTTGTCGCCCGTGGCCCGCACCCAGGCCTTGTACTTGGCTTCCAGGCGTTGCTGGATCTGCTGCTGGCGCGCCAGCAGCGCCATGTAGCGCTTGAAACGCTGCACACCTTGGGTGATCGATGCAGAAGCATTGCCCGCCAGGGCATACTCGGGCTGGGCCAGGCCATACGCCCACCAAAAACACGCCAAATTAGTACTCTAGCTTTCGCGTAAAAAAAGACAGTGGCGGATGAGTTGCTTTCCAATGGGCGGCAAACTCTTTTGCCTGCTCAATTTGCTCCGAAGTCATTTTCTTACCAATCCTCTCAAGCTTCCTTGCAACATAAACGTCCAGACCTCCACCTCCATCCAACTCGAGAAGGGTATACATCAAGCCATAACCCTTAACCAGATCAAGTTCAAAACCTAACTTTTCCGGGGCATGTGCAAGATATGCAGCATATGAACTTACAGCATGAGCATCCCCCTCCAGAGCCATATCTATAGTGATTTTCCGCAAGCGCTCAGTTTCACCACGCTTTTCAAGAATATCAAAATAGTAATCCATTGCTATTCGGTGCCCCGACTCGCCTGCATGCTTAAATAAGGCTTCAATCTTTTCACTCTTCTTCCACGGAGGAAAGTAAAATTTATCTCCATCTTTATACATAATAGCCAAGCGGTACTCTGCTTCTGGGTACCCTGCTTCTGCCGAACGCTTCAACCAGGGAAATCCACCACCCAGCAGAGCAAGCATGTACATCGCCTCACCGTCACCCTGCTCTGCTAAACGTTCAGTAGTGCTGCGCGCGAGTCGATACCAATCTTTAGGGCTACGTTTGTCTTCCGGGCAATTCCCCATGATGTCGCAAAGATCACCTCCACTACTTGCCAATTGATACATCGCATAGTAATCACCCTGCTCGGCTGCCGCGACGTACCATTTATGAGCCTCAATGGTCATGTAACGATTCTTTAATGTCAGCTCTTCCGCAAGATAATATTGAGACTCACTATCCCCTGCTTGCGCCGCCACCCTCAGGTAATTTTCAGCAGTCTTTTTCTGGCGATATAGAATCATGCCTTGAGCCTTCGCTTGCTCCTGCTCAGCGGTGAGTACAACCGCCTGACTCGCCTCCCAAGGAAGTGCTAATACTAAAGCGAGCGCTACCGCTTTAAGCGGGCTCATTGCGTTTCTCCTTTATAAATAGCCCTCGCACCAGGTAAGTATGTCTTACCGTAATACTCAGTCCTAACGCAAAACGCGTCATTTTTCGCACCCAGCTCTGCAACAGTTTCTCTATAACTATCACGCATTTCCTTATTATGATCAGACCTATGCCCCACACTCATTACATTTACAGCCATAAACTGATCCATACGCAACCTGGCATCACAGTAGGCTTGCCCCGGAGCGTCAACCTTGCTTCCGAAACGATTCATTCTTGAGCAGGACTCACCAAACTGAGCCATTGCATCTTTAACACTGTTAGTTTTTTTAGCCTCAGCAAGAATCCACGTTAAAATCCTTTCAATAGCCATCTGCTGAAACAAGTAGCATTCAGCTTTATCAAATTTGCGTTTCTTGTCTTGCATCAGATCGGTATCCTCCTCTGCATGCTCAACCTCGAAAGGCCTCGGATCACTCAACAACGTCATCAACATCGGCCCCAAGGCCTCCGGCGGCGCGCCCACAAACCAGCATCGCAGTGCCTCCTGATCTCGATGTGACAGCAACTGATACGCAATCGGCCCACCCCTACCCGCACTGGTCAACGCCTCATACAAGCTCATCACGATATCCATCCCCAACATGTACACGATGGACACGTCCAACCCCGCCCCACCCAGCAGGGTCAGCCTGCTGATGTATTCAAAGGCGTTTTGATCGACCCAGTCCAACCGCCGATACTGGTTATCCCGCAACGCCCTGCGGACCAAGTTGATCAGATCGACAACCGCCTCGTAGCCGACAGTGAAGTCCAGGCTGCCGCTGGCTCCGGTACCCGCCACCAGCGAGGCCTTGATGCGCAGCAGCAGGGTGCCCTTGGTCAGCGACAGGTTGATCTCGCGCTGCCCCCCAAGCCCTGCGGCAACGGCCCCGCTGGCTTCCAGGCGGGCAAGGCTCAGCCAGCCGTCATCGGTGCTCATGCCCAGGGAAGGCGCCCGGCGCAGTTCTGCCAGCTCGGCGGGGGGGGCCCAGTTGAGCGCGCCGGTGACCTTGATGCCGGCCTGCACACCGGCGAACAGGTTGAAGCTGGCCGCGACCCCGTCTTCGATCTTGACGTTGGCGCCCTTGCCGGTCACGAGCTGCCCGGATTGGGCGTTGTCGGCGCTGGCTGCAGTGTTGCCTTCGCGCTCTGCGGGCTGGACCGCACTCAGGGTGGTGCCGTACCCGGTTTTGTCCCGGGCCAACTGAACCTTGGCCGCCAGCAGCATCGAAGCCCCCGCAAACCCCCAAGCCCGCGCGCTCAGGTGCAAGGAGAAACGCCCCAGGTCGAGCTCGGCCCGCTGGCCCTGGTAGTCGGTATAGGCCGCCTTGATCGATTGCGCCGCACGCCTTTCTGGCAGGTCGATCTTGCCAAGCTCCACTTCGCCGCGGGCCAGGTCGATATTCAGCGACAGCTCTGCTGCGGCCTTGAAGCCTTCAAGAGACAAGCCCGACTCGGCCTTGGCGTTGCCGTAAAGCGACGGCCTGGGCGGTGAAAGCAGGCGCACCAGCTGGGCCTGCGGGCTGGCATCGAACAGGCGCAGCTTGTTGCGCACATCATCGGCAAACAACACCTGGCGCAGGCGCTGGCCCCAGTCATTGCGCATACCCGCATCGTCGAGGGTTTTCACCCGGTAGCCCTTGGCCTCGAGATAGTTGCGGAACAACTCGACATCGAAGCACCCCTGGGCGTCGAACCAATCACTTTGCTGATCCTTGACCCTGGCCGAGCCCATGCCCAGCAGCCAGTCCTTGAACGCCGAATCGCTGCGGTCCTCGGCTTGCTTGTTGTCACCGCTGAGCTTCGCGTCTGCCTTGCCCGCGGTCTTCGGCTTGCGAAGGCCCGCGAGCGTGGGGTCGAAGAGTTGCTTGAGATCGGCAAAGCTCAGATGCCGCAGCGGCCTGTCAGGGGTATTGGGCAGGCTCACTTCGCGTAGCGGGAAGTCGCCCTTCACCAGGCTCTCCACCGGCTTTGGCGCGAAGCGCTCCGGCTCCCACAGCAGGTGCAGCCGCGGGGTGCTGCTGCTGATTGCCTGGCTTGCCTCCTGGTAAAGCTGCCGGGCCTTGTCTTCGAGGCTGCGCCACATGTTGCATTCCACCTCCACCAGGCTGCTCGGCGCCCGGTGGTTGTCGCCCGTGGCCCGCACCCAGGCCTTGTACTTGGCTTCCAGGCGTTGCTGGATCTACTGCTGGCGCGCCAGCAGCGCCATGTAGCGCTTGAAGCGCTGCACACCCTGGGTGATCGCCGCCGAACTATTGCCTGCCAGAGCATACTCGGGCAGGGCCAGGCCATACTCGGCAGCCTTGAGGATGGCTTGCACGTAGTTCGCGTAGGTGAACGGCGTGACGTTGTCCTGCCGCCACTTGATGTGATCGCGCAATTTATCCGGCTGCTCGAGGCCATTGACGACCGTCAGCGCAAGGCGCTCACGGTCTTCAACCAGCAGCTCGGCGATTTTTTCCTGGCTGTAGACCGGTATTTCGCCGCTTTTGAGCAGCGTTTTGCGCGCTTCAAGGTAGGCCTGCACCGCTTCGCGGGCGGCCACGGCCTGGGGGGTGAACAACAGGCCGGACTCGTAGGCGTAACCCTGCTGACGCGCGGCAGCGACGGCCTGCCGGTGCAGGCCCTCCCACTTGCGCAGGTTTGCATGGCGCTCGGCATTGGCTTTATGGGCCAGGTTGCGCGGGTCGCTGTAAAGGGCAGCGAGTTCCTGCTTCAGCGCCTCGGGCGCAGCGGGCTCCTGGGCCTCGAAGCCCTGCATCCAGGCCTTGTCTTCACCTTCCAGAAACAGGCTCAGCCGCGGCTCCAGGAAGTATTCGAGCAGCTCGCTGAGGTCCAGGCCGCGGGCACGTGCCTCTGCGCTTTGGCCGGCGACGACGTTCGAATCGAGGGTATGGATGGCTTCTTCGATCAGGCCCAGGGCACGTTTGCGTAGCAGCCAGAAGGCCTTTTCCTGCGGGGAGTAGAGGATGCTTTCGAAGACGGTCGAGCACGGCAGGTCTGGTTCGTCGAAGGATTCCTGGCACTGTGCAGGCTTTTCGACCTTGGCGTCGAGTATCAGCACTTCTGGCGCCGAAGCTGCAGTGCATTGGCCAGGGGTAACCGGGGTGTTCATGGCGGGTATCCTTTCCGCAGGGTGACATGGTGAATGAACGCAGATGGCCCCTGGGGGGCATCTAAAAACGCTCAGGCAAGCGCGCTCCAGCGAACTTGCGCAGGGATGCTATCTGCAATCAAAGGCCAAGTGCCAGTACTTGAGCGACATGATGTCAAAGTACAGGCGCCAGAAAACCTACCATTCAGCGCCGTCTGGCATTTGCGAAAATTGGCAGAAAATGTGACAGGGCTGCCTACAACGCTGGCGTGGCCAGAATGAATTCGCGGTACCCGGATACGATCACGTACACCGCGAAGTAGCAGAAGATCGCCGCCGACAGCAGGTACGACCAGGTCAGCAGGCGCTCCCCGAGCAGCCGCCCACCATGGCTGGCGATACCGCACAGCGATACGCACCACAGCATCCCGGCGGCGAAAAAACCTGCCAGGAACAGCCCGGCATCCCCAAGGCTGCCGCCACCGGAGCGGGAGATCAGCACCCCGCCCACGGCGGCGAACCACAAGATGGCGGTGGGTGACGACATGGCCAGGAAGATGCCGCGCAGAAACTCCCGCCAGCCTGACTCGACCACCACCTCGCTGCGGCTTTCAAGCTTGCCGCCGCGCCAGGCCGCCAGCAGCATCTTCAGCGCAAACCACACCAGCAACGCCGAGCCGCCCAGCCACAAGGCCCAGCGCACGCCCTCGAACTGCAGCAGTACGGTCATGCCGGCCAGCGCGGCAATGGCGTACACCAGGTCGCCGACACAGGTGCCCAGGCCCAGCCAGAAGCCCTGCAGAAAACCCCGTTGCATGGCCAGGGTGATCATGGCGATGTTGGCGATACCGATATCCAGGCATAGGGACAGGCTAAGGAGAAAACCGTTGGAGAAGGGCATTGCGGACTCATGTCGGTGAATGCAGAAGGCCGATTGTAGAGAAGAAGGTATGTGCTTCGCCAACTGCTCTAGGTCAATACTCTTTCAAGGTATTGGGGGAGGCTGGCGAGGGTTCGGCGAAAACTTCGCGGAGCCTGTGAGATCGAGCGCCGCGCGGGCGGCGCGCGATCTCGTGGGCACTGCAATAACTTCGCCGGCCACCCTTGAGTCTCCACGTAATATTGAAAGGGACCTCTTAACCCGCCAACACCCGCGCATACACCGCCCTATCCACATTCGCTCCGCTGAGCACCACCGCCACTCGCCGCCCAGCCTGGCGCTCGCGCTCCTGCAGCAACGCGGCCAGTGCCGCAGCCCCTGCCCCTTCGGCGGTGTTGTGGGTGGTTTCGTGGTACAGGCGCATGGCGGCGGCTACCTCGGCATCGGTTACCCGCACGATGCGCGCAGCATGTTCGCGCACCATGGCAAAGGCCTCGGGGTGCGGCACGCGGCAGGCCATGCCGTCGGCGAAGGTGTCGGCCGTGGCGGTGGTGACGATACGGCCCTGGGCGAAGCTTTGCGCATAGGCATCGGCAGCAGCGGACACCACCCCAACGATTTCGGTGCGCAGGCCCAGCAGGTTGCGCGCCTGGATCAGCCCGCAGATGCCCGAGCCCATGCCAATCGGCACGTACACGCAATCCAGGTCGGCCACCGCGCCGAACAGCTCCAGGGCATAGGTGGCCACGCCGCGCACCAGCTCCGGGTGGAACGACGGCACCATGGCATAACCACGAGCCTCGGCCAGCCGGGCCGCTTCTTCGCGCGCCACGTCAAAGTCCACGCCGTGCTCCACCAGCTCCGCGCCCAGGGCACGCATAGCGGCGTTCTTTTCCCGCGAGTTGCCTTCGGGCACCACGATCACCAGTGGCAGCCCGGCCTGGCGGGCGGCCAGGGCCATGCTCTGGCCATGGTTGCCGCGGGTGGCGGTGACCAGCCCGCGCGGCACCTCGCTGCCAGCCAGCAGCGAACGCACATAGACCAGCCCGCCACGCACCTTGAACGCCCCGGTGGGTGCGTGGTTTTCGTGCTTGACCCACACCTGGCAACCCAGCCGCTCGGCCAGCAGCGGCCAGGCGTGCTGCGGGGTCGGCGGCACATGCTGGTGGACGAAGGCGGCGGCTTCACGCAGGGCGGGCAGGTCGAACATGGCGGTCATCCTTTATGGGTACGAGGTTGAACCGATGCTAAGGGCCGGGCATTGTATGGGCCAAAGGTTATATTGCATGGGTGGCAATTTCGTGTGGACTCCAGCCCTGGCCGACGACGGCCAACCCCGCTACCTGGCGCTGGTCGATGCCATTGCTGTGGCCATCGAACGCGGTGAACTGAAAGTCGGCGAACGCCTGCCGCCGCAGCGGCGC
Organism: Pseudomonas xanthosomatis; assembly: GCF_019139835.1. Taxonomy (NCBI): domain Bacteria; kingdom Pseudomonadati; phylum Pseudomonadota; class Gammaproteobacteria; order Pseudomonadales; family Pseudomonadaceae; genus Pseudomonas; species Pseudomonas xanthosomatis. Next base: position 5,125,514 of record NZ_CP077075.1, read on the forward strand.
CTCGCCTGGGCGCTGGGGCTGAACCCCAGTACCACCCAGCAGGCTTACCGGGAGGCGGCAGCGCGGCACCTGGTGGCCGGTGAAGTGGGCCGCGGCACCTATGTGCTGGCGGGCAGCAAGGAGGCCACGCTGTTCCGCCTGAAACGCCAGGACGGCCCGCAAACCATGATCGACCTGTCGACCAACGTGCCGGTCGCCGACCTGCACAACCACGACCTGGCCCACAGCCTGCAGGCCTTGCTGGCCCAGGGCGACAGCGCCCTGCTCGACCACTACCTGGGCCCGCAGCAACTACTGCTGGGGCGGGTGCACGGCGCGCGCTGGCTGGCGGGCCGCGGGCTTGCCCTGACCCCGGACGAACTGGCCTTGAGCGGCGGCGCCCAGCAGGCACTGCTAACCGTTTTGCAGTCGCTGTGCCAGGCCGGCGATGCGGTACTGGTCGAGGCGCTGACCGCCCCCGGCATCAAGGCCGCCTGCCGCCAGTTGCACCTGCCGGTGCACGGCGTGGCCCTGGACCGCCACGGCCTGCGCCCGGACGAGCTGGACCGCGTGGTGCGTGCCAGCGGCGCCCGGCTGCTGGTGACCACGCCAACCCTGCACAACCCCACGGGTGCGTGCATGGACGAAGCCCGCCGCCAGGCCCTGGCCGAGGTAGTCCGGCGCCATGACCTGCTGGTGGTCGAAGACGATGTGTACGGCGCGCTGACCGACCAGCCGCCGCTCTACCCGCTGCTCGAAGGCCGTGGCGTGCTGGTCAGCAGCCTGTCCAAGACCGTGGCTGCCGGCCTGCGCCTGGGCTGGATCGTTGCCCAGCCGCAGTTGCTGGCGCGCATCGACCCGCATGCCCAAGCCACCCACTGGCCGGTGTCACCGCTGAACCTGCGCATCGCCTGCCAGTGGATCGCCGATGGCACTGCGGCGCGGCGGCTGGCCTGGCAGCGCCAGGAAATTGCCGAGCGCTGGCGTCTGGCGCGCGCTGTGCTGGGCGCAGCCTTGATGAGTGATGGCGGGCCATCACCCCATGCCTGGGTGGCGACGCCCGGGGATGCCGAGCTGGTGGTGGCAGCCTGTCGCGAGCGCGGGGTGGAGGTGGTGCCGGCGAGCGTGTTCGCCGTCGGCACGCACACCCCCCAGGCGCTGCGGGTCAGCCTGTCAGCGGCGGCAAGCCGCGCGCAGTTGAAGCAGGCACTACAGGTGGTGTGTCAGGCCCTGTAGGAGATCACCCAGTCCTTTGGGCTACGCTGTCGCGCAGAGAACTGGTCTCGCAGATGCGCCACGCCCCCTGTGGGAAGCGGCCTTGTGTCGCGATGGGACGCGAAGCGGCCCCATGCAAAATTGCCGGGGCTGCTGCGCAGCCCATCGCGACACAAGGCCGCTTCCCACAGAGACCGTGTTAAATCAATAGTTGCAGTTTGTCCTATGAGAGCCGGCTTGCCGGCGATGGGGCCCGAACAGGCAGCATCATTTCCAAGCCCGGCGCCATCGCCGGCAAGCCGGCTACAGAGACCGATCGGCAAGGCCAATTATCCTTGCTGGCATCCCTCGCCCATGGCCCGGTACTGCAGGGTATGCACCTGGCCCTGATGGTCTTCGTAGGTCATGGTGGCGGGTACCACTTCGCAGACGTTGGGGATGGTCGACAGGTGGATCACGCGCTTGATGTCGAGGTTGGTGGAGTAGTCGTACTGCTGGACCACAGGCTGGCTGCGGGCGGGCTGGGCCTCTTCGGCGAGGGCGAACGAGGACATACCGACCAATGCAAGAATCAGTAGGGCTTTCATGGGTTGCGACCTTGAAGGTGTATCACGCTGATCGAGTGACTTCTGATGCCGTCATTGGCGCGGAGAAGTTGTCATCGGCAACAACCGATGGCACGAAGTACCGATCCCGCTTTTTCGTACTGCCGGGGGGATGAGGAAAAGTCTACGCCTCGCCCGGAATAGTTGAACCCCGAAGTCAGATATTCACCCTTGCCGTAATTGCAACAATCTGCGACAAAGCCCGCTCCCACGCCCCCGTTTGCTGTCGACCGCACAGCGCAAGGGCGGGAGATCGACGATAGAGGAACATGCACGTCTTGCTGACTTTTACCTTGCTACCTGCGTTACAGCGCCGCCTGCTCGACCAGTTTTACCGCCAGCATGGCTCACGCATGCGTGCCGCTGGCGAGGGTGTGCAGTGGGTGGCTCGTAGCGGCGAGATCATCGGCGGGATGAACCTGGTGCCTGTAGCCAGCGGCCATTGGCTGACCGGGCTGTTCGTTGCGCCCTCGCAGCGCGGGCAGCGGGTGGGCTCGCAGTTGATCGAAGCGGCATTACAGGCCACCCCGGGCCCGGTGTGGTTGTTCTGCGAGCCGCAACTGGCGCCGTTCTATGCACGCTTAGGGTTCAGCAACGCCGAACGACTGCCTGAAGCCCTGGCCTCGCGCCTGGCCCGCTACCAACGCAGCAAGCCATTGGTAGCATTGGTGCGCGCTCAGTCGTCCGCCACATCCAGCCCGGGGAACAGCACCTCGGTGTAGCCGAACTTGCTGAAGTCCTGGATGCGTGACGGGTACAACCGGCCGATCAGGTGGTCGCACTCATGCTGCACCACCCGCGCATGGAAGCCGTCGGCAACACGGTCGATGGGGTTACCCTGGGGGTCTATGCCTGAATAGCTGATGTGCTTGTAGCGCGGCACCACCCCACGCAGCCCAGGCACCGACAGGCAGCCCTCCCAACCATCCTCCACCTCGGTGGCCAGCGGCGTGATCACCGGGTTGAGCAGGATGGTGCGCGGCACCGGCTCGGCATCGGGGTAGCGCTCGCTGCGCTCGAAACCGAAGATCACCAGTTGCAGGTCGATGCCGATCTGCGGCGCGGCCAGGCCCACCCCGCCCACATGGGCCATGGTCTCGAACATGTCGCCGATCAGCTGTTGCAGCTCTGGTGTACCGAGCATGTGCGCCGGCACGGGCGGAGCGATGCGCAACAGGCGTTCATCGCCCATCTTGAGGATTTCACGGATCATTGCGGGTTCGGCTCACGGGGCTGGGGGTCTGCGGGGTGTTCGTGGCCGAGCACGGTGATGGTCTCTTGCGGCTGCTCGCCGCTGAAATCCTTCTCGCCGGGGTTCTTGCCCTCGGCCGACATGTGCTCGATCACGGCGTTCATCTCCGCGCCCAGCAACAGTACCGCGGCCGAGATGTAGAAATACAGCAGCAGCACGATGATCGCGCCGATGCTGCCGTACATGGCGTTGTAGTCGGCGAAGGTTTTCACGTAGTAGGCAAAGCCCAGCGAGGCGATGATCCACACCACCACCGCCAGCACCGAGCCTGGGGTGATGAAGCGAAATTTCTGCTTCACGTCGGGCATCACGTAGTAGATCAGCGCCACCGCCACCATCATCAGGATGATGATCGCCGGCCAGCGCAGCACGGTCCATAGGGTGACCACTGCCTCCTGCAAGCCAACCTGCCCGGCAATCCACTCCATCACCTGGGGCCCGAGCACCATCAGCGCGGCAGCGGCCAGCAGCATGCCGGCGATGCCGATGGTGTACACCACCGACAGCGGGATGCGCTTCCACACCGGGCGCCCTTCGGGCACGTCGTAGGCGGCGTTCATGGCGCTCATCATCAGGCGCACGCCGGCCGAAGCGGTCCACAGGGCGATGACGATACCCACCGACAACAACCCGCCCTTGGACTGCTGCAATTGGTCGATAACCGGGTTCACCTGCTCCAGGGCCTGGGGCGGCAGCACCAGTTCGGATTGCAGGCGCAGCCAGGAGAAGAAGTCCGGCAGGTGCAAAAAACCGATCAGGGCAATCAGAAACAGCAGGAAGGGGAACAGCGAGAACAGCATCTGGTACGCCAGCGCGGAGGCGTAGGTGGACATCTCGTCGTCGAGAAATTCCTTGACGGTGCGCACCAGCACACGGTGCAGGGGCAGGCCGCGCAGGGCGGGGAAAATCATAGCGTCTCCTTTCGCCGCTTGATCATCGAGGGGCTGGCCGACTCCACGGGAAGGCCTTGTCTATGGCAACAAGTCTAATAGACCGTGCGGCAAGTGTGACTGCTCAGTGTGCAGGCAGACAAAAGTCCTGCATCAAGCCCGCTCCCGCAGGGTTGGCATAAGCTTCAGGCCAGTGCCGTACCTGCAGGAGCCGACTTGCCGGCGATGAGGCCGGGTCATGCAGCACGAGACAACTGCTCCAACAAGGTCTCGGGTTGCAGGAACCACAGCCAATCAAGGCTTTTTCACGGCATCCTTGACCTTGCCCACGGCCTGCTGCGCCTCGCCCTTGAGCTCCTGGGCCTTGCCTTCGGCGCGCAGCTTGTCGTTGTCGGTCACCTTGCCGACGCCTTGCTTGATATTGCCCACGGCCTCGTTGGCCAGGCCCTTCGCTTTGTCTTTGGTGCCACTCATGGGATGTCTCCTTGCAAGAAAGACACGGGAAATCGTGTCGACAACAGATCGACCCGGCGCTGCTCGCAAGAGTTTCAATTGCTTGCGTCACCAACAGCCGAACGGCAAACAGCGGGCGAATATCGCACCGAATCGCCGCCCGGCACGCCGCCCCGGCCTGCCCTTGCCCTAGAATCGCGCCCAGACAGGCCGCCCGCCCGAGGCGCGCCACATAACAACAAACAGTCAGTGGAAACCCGCACCATGCGCCTGATGCCTGCGCTGGCAGCCCTGCTGCCGCTGCTCCCCTTGCCCGCCCTTGCCGCCGCAACCCCCGCACAAACCCTCACCGTCGAGCGCTACGCCGACGACGGCCAACCCGGCACCCTGCGCTGGGCCATCGAGACCAGCAACCAGAACCCCGGCCACTACCGCATCGAGATCGCCGCAGTAGGCAAGCCGCCCTACGTGATCAAACCCACCCGCGCGCTGCCCGAAATCAAGGGCCCGGTCAGCCTGAGCGGCCAGCCCTGGGCCCGCGACGGCCAGTACGTGGCCATCGACGGCAGCGGCTACATCAAGGATGAAGGCGTACGCACCTGCCCCGGCGCCGTGCCCGGGCAATTCGGCACCAACGTGCGCACCACCACAAACCCCGGCCTGGTGCTGCGCGACACCCAGGGCGTGCATATCCAGGGCCTGGAAGTACGCAACTTCTGCATCGGCATCTTGCTCAACCGCGCCGGCAACAACGTCATCGAAGACAACCGCATCACTGCCAACAAGGGCGGCGCCGGCATCATGCTCACCGGCGATGACGGCGCCGGCGACCCTACCGCCACCACAACGAACAACAACAAGGTGCTGCGCAACCAGTTGCTGGACAACGGCGACGGCCTGGAGCTGACCCGCGGCGCGGCGTTCAATCTGGTGGCCGACAACCTGTTCCGCTCAACGCCCGCCAACCCCGAGCCGTCGCAAGGCATCGAGATCCTGCTGGGCAACGACAACAGCGTGGTGCGCAACCGCTTCGAGAACTACTCAGACGGCCTGCAGATCAACTGGGGCAAGCGCAACTACCTGGCTGCCAACACCTTCAGCGGCAATTCCATCGGCGTCAGCGTCACCGGCGAGGGCAACATCCTCGATGGCAACCTGATCCACGGCAACCGCATCGGCGTGGCCCTGCGCCCGGAACCCGACACCACCGCCACGCGCCTCACCGCCAACCGTATCTGGGGCAACAGCCAGGACATCCGCCGCTGCCAGGCCGGGGGCTCGTGCGTACCGGGCCAGCGTACCGGCGCCATCGTGTTCGGCGTGCCGGCCCAGGCCCATGCGCTGTACGTGGGCTCGCGGGGTGTCGGGGCAGACTTGCCGAAAAAGGACCAGGCGATCATCTGTGACGCCAAGGGCGAGCCCAAGCCGTGCCAGCCGTTGCCCAACCACAACCAGCAGCCGCCGAAGCTGACCGGGTTTGCGGGCAATGTGCTGCGTGGCGAGGTGCAGGGGCCTGCGTCGAGCCTGTTGCGGGTGGAGTTGTTCGGTAATGCGGCGGCTGACGGGAGCGAGGCCGAGCAGTACCTGGGGGAGGTGCTGGTGAACAGTGACGAACAGGGGCAGGCGCGGTTTGCCCAGTTGCTGGAGCAGGTGGGTGGGTTGCAGAGCTTTACCGCGACGGTGACCAGCGTGGATGGGGCGACCTCGGAGCTTAGTCAGCCGATTCGACGGTGAGGCTTATGGCCCTATCGCCGGCAAGCCGGCTCTCATAGAACTGCACACAACTCATTGATTTAGCAACGACCTGTGGGAGCGGGCTTGCCCGCGAACACCGGCGAAGCCGGTGCCAGACACCGCGTCGCCTGCTTCGCGGGCGAGCCCGCTCCCACAGGGGCTGCGGCGGGCTCGTGCCCAGTTCTCTGCGCGACAGCGCAGCCCTAGAGGGCTGTGTGGTCTCCTACAGCGATCGCGCCGCCTGCAACCTGTGGGAGCGGGCTTGCCCCGCGATGAGCTCAGCCGCACAATGTCAGGCCTTTCTGGCGTCAACCCGCAGGAACCTGCATGAAACTCGACAAACCCAGTGCCATCGCCCGCCGTAACCTGGCCCTGGCCAACCCGGTACTCTCCAGTGCCAACACCCTGTTCGCGATTCTCGACAAAAAGCGCAACCTCTGGTGGTTCGAAGTCCCCGTAGCCTTGCTGCGCAAGGGCCAGCCCGACTGGGTCAACCTGCTGCTGCACACGCCCGAAACCGACGAGTTGCAGCACCTGAAGGTGCCGGTCAACTTCCTGCGCGCTCACCAGGAGCAGATGGAAGTGCGCAACCCCGGCAAGCGCCGCTCCACTATCAGCCTGGCCCTGAGCGCCGACCGCGACTCGCTGCTGCGCGACACCCGCCCGGGCGGCGAGCAGCTGGATTTCCGTACCTTCGTGCAGGCCTGATCAGGCCCGCTCGATGCGGTCGTCATGGATGACGATCTTGCCCTGCTTGAACAGTGCGCCAATCGCCTTCTTGAAGTTGCCCTTGCTGACGTTGAACATCTGGCTGATCACCGCCGGGTCGCTCTTGTCGCACACCGGCAGCACGCCACCGGCAGCTTCCAGGCGCTGCATGATCTGCTCGTGCAGGCCATCGGCCAGGGCCTGGCCTACCGGCTGCAGGCTCAGGGCGATCTTGCCGTCGTGGCGCACTTCCTTGATGAAGCCCTTCTCGTGCATGCCCGAACGCAGGAACTTGAACACCTCGTTCTTGTGGATCAGGCCCCAGTGGCGGTTGTTGATGATGGCCTTGAAGCCCATCGGCGTCTCGCCGGCCACCAGCAGTTCCACTGGCTGGCCAGGCTTGTAGTCGACAGGCGTGGTGTCCAGGTAGCGGTCCAGCTTGGCGGTGGCGGTGATGCGCCGGGTGCGCTTGTCCAGGTACGCATGGACCACGCAGTAGTCGCCGATCTTCAGTGGCCGCGACTCTTCCGAGTAAGGCATCAGCAAGTCCTTGGACAGGCCCCAGTCGAGGAAGATGCCGGCGCCGTTGATGTCCTTGACCTTGAGGCTGGCGAACTCGCCCACCTGCATCTTGGGTTTTTCGGTGGTGGCGATCAGCTGGTCTTCGCTGTCCAGGTAAATGAACACGTTCAGCCAATCGTCCAGCTCAAGCTCGGCATCCTTGGGGAAGTAGCGCCGTGGCAGGAGGATTTCGCCGTCGGCACCGCCGTCCAGGTACAGGCCGAATTCCACGTGTTTCACGATTTGCAAACTGTTGTAACGCCCAAGCAGAGCCATTTGTGAAGATCCTCAAGACAAGGCGGCTATTCTAACACCTGACCCGTTCGCCCGCCTGTGGGCACATCTGTCGGAACCGCCACGCCCACCTTGCGTCTACCGCCTGGCAAGCTTTTGCAAGGAATCGCTCATGCCCCTACGCCTGACCAAAGCCCTGCTGACTTTTATAGCCTTCGCCCTGGTGCTTGGCGCCTGTAGCCGCATCGACCTGGCCTACCGCAACCTCGACCGCCTGGTGCCCTGGTCGCTAGGCGACTACCTGGCCATGAACCGCCAGCAAAAAAGCCTGCTCGATGAACGGCTGAAGGAGCACCTGGCCTGGCACTGCAAGACCCAGCTACCCGGCTACCTCGACTGGCTCGACCGCATCCGCCTGATGGTGGCCAACGACGCGGTCACCGACCAGGCCCTGCAGCAGCGCACCGACGAGGCCCGCCAGGCCATCGGCCGGGTCGCCGAAGAAATCACCCCCTCCGCCACCGAACTGCTGCGCGGCATGAACGACAGCCAGGTGGCCGAGATGCGCCAGGCGTTTCGCGATGACATTGCCGAACGGCAGAAGGAGTACGTCGACACGCCGCTGGCCAAACAGGTCGAACAGCGCGCCACGCGCATGCAGAAGCGCCTGGAGCCGTGGTTGGGCGAGCTCAACGCCCAGCAGCGCCTGCGGGTGATGAGCTGGAGCCAGGCCTTGGGCGACCAGAACCGCCAGTGGATCGCCAACCGCGCCCACTGGCAGCAGCAGCTGGTACTGGTGATGGACCAGCGCGCAACGCCAAGCTTCGAGCCGCGCCTGGCGCAACTGCTGCAACGCAAGGAAAGCCTGTGGACGCCGGAGTACAAGCAGGCCTTTCAAAACACCGAGCAGCAGGCGCGCAGCCTGCTGGTAGACCTGATGAAGCAGAGCAGCCCGCAACAGAAGGCGTTGTTGCAGCAGCGGCTGGACAAGGTGCGTACGGATTTCAGCGAGTTGAAGTGCCTGAAGGGCTGAAGGGCTGAAGGCGCAAGCCCGCTCCCACGATCCGCTGCGCTGCAATCGGGCCTTTGCTAACGCCCCTTGCGCCGATACGGAAACACATCGATCACCTTCCCCGCCCGGATCGCCCCCTGCAGCCCCTGCCAATAATCGGCATCGTAAAGCTCGCCATGTAATCGGCTGAACAGCCGGCGCTGTCCGATATCGGCAAACAGAAACGGCGGGAACTCCTCGGGGAACACGTCTAGGGGCCCGATCGAATACCACGGCTCCCCCGACATCTCGTCCTCGGGGTAGCGCGGTGGCGGGATATGGCGGAAGTTCACCTCGGTCAGGTAGCTGATCTCGTCATAGTCGTAGAACACCACCCGGCCATGGCGGGTGACGCCAAAGTTCTTCAACAGCATGTCGCCGGGGAATATGTTGGCCGCCGCCAGTTGCTTGATCGCCAGCCCGTAGTCCTCCAGCGCCTCCAGTACCTGGGCTTCGCTGGCGTGCTCCAGATACAGGTTGAGCGGGGTCATACGCCGCTCGGTCCAGCAGTGGCGAATCAGCACCGTGTCGCCCTCCAGCGCCACCGTGGACGGCGCCACCTCCAACAGCTCGGCCAGGCATTGGGGTTCGAACTTGGCCACCGGGAAGCGAAAATCGGCGAACTCCTGGGTATCGGCCATGCGCCCGACACGGTCGACGCTTTTCACCAGGCGGTATTTCTCGATCACCGTGGCCCGGTCGACTGTCTTCGACGGCGAGAAGCGGTCCTTGATGATCTTGAACACGGTGTTGAAGCCCGGCAGGGTGAACACGCTCATCACCATGCCGCGCACCCCCGGGGCCATGACGAAGCGGTCGTCGCTGCTGGCCAGGTGGTTGATCAGCGCGCGATAGAACTCCGACTTGCCGTGCTTGTAGAAGCCGATGGAGGTGTACAGCTCGGCGATGTGCTTGCCCGGCAGGATGCGTTTGAGGAAGTTGACGAACTCCGCCGGCACCGGCACATCGACCATGAAGTACGAGCGGGTGAAGGAGAAGATGATCGACACCTCGGCCTCGTCGGTGATCAGCGCATCGGCCTCGATGCCATGGCCCTCGCGGTGCAGCAGCGGGATCACTAGCGGCCACTGCTCATCAGTGTTGTACAACCGGCCCACAAGATAAGCGCCCTTGTTGCGGTACAGCACCGGGGTGAACAGTTCCAGGGCCAGGGTTGGGTCCTTGCACACCCAGTCCGGCAGGCACTCGCGCAGTTGCGCTTGCAGCCGGGCCAGGTCGCCCTCAAGGTCGGCGAATGGCGTGCTGAATGCGTAATCGGCAAAAACCGCCCTGAGCAGCCCGTCAAGCCCGCCATCCGGGCGATAGGTGCGGGTTTGCGCGGCGCGTTCGCGGCCGCGCATCGATGGCCGGGTGGTGTGGATGAACATGCAGCCGTCGCTGATCAGGTCGTGGCTGAACAGGCTGCAGAACAGCGAGTTGTACCAGGTTTCCGAAAGTTCATCGTCCAGCCGCGGATCGATCAGGCGAATGTAGGCGCTCTTGACCAACGGCCATTGCTCGACGTCCAGCAGCACCTGTGGCTCGAAACCCCGACGCAGCCGGTCGCGCGCCTCGGCGACCTTTTCTTCGTACAGGTTGATGCGCGCCGCCGCGGCCTGCTGGATGTCCTGCCAGCGCGCCTGTTCGAAGCGCTCGCGGGCGCCCAGGGTGATACGCCGGAAGTGCTCGCGGTAGTCGTCGAAGCCATCGAGGATCAGCCGGGCGATATCGGCGGCGGGCCAGGTGGGGGTCATGCGCGAAGCCTCTGTGCTGGGGTCAACGGGAGAGCTTAGTTCGCCGCTCAGCCCTGTGTTTGCTCGAAAGGCCCCATCGCCCTGCAGGAGCCAGCTTGCCGGCGATGAGGCCAGCACGGCAGTACACCGCAAGAAAGCACAAGAATCCCTGCGCCCCCTCACGTACACTCGCGCCCTGCCCCACCGCCGGAGACCACCGTGAGCCCCATCGCCCTTGCCCGCCTGCTGACCCTTGCCGCTGTCTGGGGCGCGAGTTTCCTGTTCATGCGCATCATCGCCCCGGAACTCGGCACCGTACCCACGGCGTTCTTCCGGGTGTCGATCGCCTGCCTGGGGCTGGTGGCGATCCTCGCCGCCGCGCGGGTGCGCTGGGACTTTCAGGGCAAGCTCGGCGCCTGCCTGGTGCTGGGCATGATCAACTCAGGCATACCCGCGACCTTCTATTCGGTAGCCGCTCAGGTGCTGCCGGCCGGCTATTCGGCGATCTTCAACGCCACCACACCGCTGATGGGTGTGCTGATCGGCGCCTTGTTCTTCCGCGAAGCCATGACCCTGCCCAAGCTGTGCGGCATCTTCCTCGGCTTGTTCGGCGTTGGCATTCTCAGCGGTGCCGGCCCCGTGGCGCTGGACTGGGCCCTGCTGCAGGGCGCCCTGGCGTGCCTGGCGGCGACCACCTGCTACGGCTTTGCCGGCTTCCTGGCGCGGCGCTGGGTCAATGGCCTGGACAGCCGCCTGTCGGCCCTGGGCAGCATGCTCGGCGCCACCTTGCTGCTGACCCCGCTGTTCGCCTGGAGCGCCCTGGCCCAGCCACCGGCCAGCTGGGGCGGCTGGCAGGTGTGGGCATCGCTGCTGGGCCTGGGCCTGGTGTGCACGGCCTTTGCCTACATCCTGTACTTCCGCCTGCTGACCGAAATCGGCCCGGTCAAGGCCAGCACCGTGACCTTCCTGATCCCGGCGTTCGGTGTGCTGTGGGGGGCGTGGCTGCTGGACGAGCCGCTGTCGATGGCGCACCTGTATGGCGGGGTGCTGATCGCCGCGGCGCTGTGGTTGGTGTTGCGCCCCACCCGACAGTGAACTTGGTAGTGTAGGAGCGGGCTTGCCCCGCGATGCGTCATCCGCTCCGACGCAATCGCGAGGCAAGCCAGCTCCACAGGCGTCAGGCTTCGGCGGTGCGCAACGCCTGTTTACGGAACACAAACAACAGCCCGACCACAATCAACCCCATCCCCAGCAGGCTCAGTGGCGCCAGGCGGTTACCGAAGATGACGAAGTCCATCCCCGCCGTGACCGCCGGCACCAGGTAGAACAGGCTGGTGACATTGACCAGGTTGCCCCGGGCAATCAGCCGGTACAGCAGCAAGGTCGCCAGCAGCGACACCACCAGCCCCATCCACAGCAGCGCACCGATGAAGCTTGCGCTCCACTGCACGTGCAGTGGTTGCAGCGGGGCAAACACCGCGCACATGGCAAAACCGGCCAGGTATTGCAGCGGCAAGGTGCCCATGGGGTTGTCGGTAATGCGCTTTTGCAGGATGGAACCTGCAGTCATGCTGGCCAACGCCAGCAGGGCAAACAGCATGCCGGCCAGCGACACGCCGCCCAGGTTGATGCCTTGGTACACCACCATCACCAACCCGCCGAGCCCGAGCGCCAGGCCGAACAGCCGGCTCCACGAGCGCTGGCGCTCCATCAGCACCACGGTGAGGATCGGTTGCACGCCCATCACCGTGGCCATCACGCCCGGCGTGACATGGGTGTTGAGCGCCAGCAGATAGAAGATCTGGTAGGCGCCCAACAGCACGCAGCCGGTGCCCAGCGCGCGCAGAATCGCACCACGGCTGCGCGGCCAGCACAGCCCCAAAAGCGGGCCGATCAGCAAAAGTCCGGTGAACGCCAGCGCCGAGCGCAGCAGCAGGAAGGCGAACGGGCTGGCCTGGGCCAGGCCGAGCTTGGAAACGATCGCGCCGCTGCTCCACAGCAGGACGAACAGGCTGGTGGTGGCCGCCGAGGCCACGGATGCTTTGTTGAAGACAGACATGTATTGCCACCTGTATGGGCAAGGAAAGCCGTACGGGCGGAACTATCGCGTAACGAGGGGATAGCCGACCGTGTTCAGTAGGTTGCGGGTGCGAATGGGCTCAGCCCAGCACGACCACGCAAGGAGGCGGAGCTACGCCGCCTACGACGCCACTGACAGGTGGTGGGTAGTGACTGATGAAGACCGGCTGCTGGCTGCCGCGCACGACCATGCCCGCGACTGGCGCGAGGGCAAAAGCGGTGGTGATCGGGCTGGCTGACATGCGGTGGGTCTTCAGGGGAAGTGGAATGTTTCGGAATATAACGGTGAATCCAGGATCCGGCAATAGCCTGTCCCGGCCTCATCGCCGGGACAGGCTAAAACCCGATCAGAACAACCAACGGTACAGCAAGTAAGCCACCACCACCGCCAGCACCGGCCGCAGCACGCGGTAGGCCTTGGGGTTGGCGCGCTTGAAGGTTTTCACCCGCGCGCTGATGACATTGCTGAAGCGCTTGCTCCAGGCATAGGCCTGGTTGATCCCGCCCACGCGCTCGTCGTCGGTGTTCTGCGGCGCGGTGGCGCGGCCGAGGAAGGCACTGACCTTGCGGTTGATGCGGGTCATCAGCGGGCTGTTGAGCGGGCGCTCGACGTCGCAGAACAGGATCACCCGGGTGACGTCGGTCTCGTTCTTCACCCAGTGCACGTAGGTTTCATCGAACATCACGTCCTCACCATCGCGCCAGGCGTAGGGCTGGCCGTCGACGTAGATGCGGCAGGCATCGGAGTTCGGTGTGGTCAGGCCCAGGTGGTAACGCAGGGAGCCGGCGAACGGGTCGCGGTGCGGGTTCAGGTGGCTGCCGCCGGGCAGCAGGGCGAACATCGCGCCCTTGACGTTGGGGATGCTGCTGACCAGCTCGACGGTCTTGGGGCACAGCGCCTCGGCCGAGGGCAGCGGTTTGTCGTACCACTTCAGGTAAAAGCGCTTCCAGCCCTTCTTGAAGAACGAGCCAAAGCCTGCATCGTTGTCTTTTTCGGCGGCGCGAATGTAACCCTCGTCGAACAGGCGCATGGCCTCCTCGCGGATGGTTTGCCAGTTATCCTTGAGCACGTCCAGCTCGGGGAAGCGCTGGCGGTCGAGGTAGGGCTTGGACGGCACGCCCGAGAACAGATACATCAGCGCGTTGTACGGGGCGAACAGCGCCGAATGGTTGACGAACTGGCGCAACACCGGCAGGCGCGCCTTGCCGCGCAGGTGCACGAACAGCACGCTGGCGACGAACACCAGCAGCACACCGGCCTTGGCGACGAAGGAAAAGGTCATGCAACACTCCTTGGAGGGGAAATCAGGCCATCCCCGGATAGCCGGACATCATAAACCCATCCGCCCCCGGGACAAACCACCGGGGGCGCAAGGCTTTAGTCACAGATTGTGCAATAAACGGCAGGAAGGGATATTGCGCCGGATCAGCGGTGGGGGCTTATCAAAACCACTGCCCGGGTTTTCTGTGGGAGCAACTGTCTTGTGCTGCCCGTTCCGGCCTCATCGCCGGCAAGCCGGCTCCTACAGGGTTACTGCTGGTTTTCCTGTTCGCTGAACAGGTCGCTGAACAGCATGCTCGACAAGTAGCGCTCGCCGGAGTCCGGCAAAATCACCACGATGGTCTTGCCCTGCATCTCCGGTTTCTCGGCCAGGCGTACCGCAACCGCCATGGCCGCGCCGCAGGAAATTCCACACAGAATCCCCTCCTCCTGCATCAGGCGGATGGCCATGGCCTTGGATTCTTCATCGGTCACCGTCTCCACCTGATCGACGATCGACAGGTCGAGGTTCTTCGGCACGAAGCCTGCGCCAATGCCCTGGATCTTGTGCGGGCTGGGCTTGAGCTCCTCGCCGGCCAGGGTCTGGCTGATCAGCGGCGAGCTTGCCGGCTCCACCGCCACCGACAGGATCGACTTGCCCCGGGTGTGCTTGATGTAGCGCGATACACCGGTAATGGTGCCGCCGGTACCCACGCCGGCCACCAGCACATCCACCGCGCCATCGGTGTCATTCCAGATTTCCGGGCCGGTGGTCTTTTCGTGAATCGCCGGGTTGGCCGGGTTTTCGAACTGGCCCGGCAGGAAGTACTGGGCCGGGTCCGAGGCGACGATCTCGTTGGCCTTCTCGATGGCGCCCTTCATGCCCTTGGCAGGGTCGGTCAGCACCAGTTCGGCGCCCAGGGCCTTGAGCACCTTGCGCCGCTCCAGGCTCATCGAGGCCGGCATGGTCAGCATCAGCTTGTAGCCACGGGCGGCGGCAACGAAGGCCAGGCCAATACCGGTGTTGCCCGAAGTGGGCTCGACGATGGTCATGCCCGACTTGAGCTTGCCGCTGCTTTCGGCGTCCCAGACCATGTTCGCGCCGATCCGGCACTTGACCGAGTAGCCCGGGTTGCGCCCTTCGATCTTGGCCAGGATGGTCACCCCGCGCGGGGCGATGCGGTTGATCTGCACCAGCGGCGTATTGCCGATGGAGTGGGCGTTGTCTGCGTAGATACGGCTCATGGCAGGGTCCTTGGGGTTCGAGTGATGCAACTGAATACGAAAGGTTAAGCCTGCGGCACAGGTGCGTAAAGCCCGTTCGAACTCGCCGCGTTCGCCTGCGGTCAACCGCTCACCCCGCCGCGGAGAAACCACCGATGAAAGCCCGCTACCGCTGGCCATTGATCGCCCTTGGCAGCCTGCTGGTGCTGCTGGTGGCGCTGCACCTGGCACTGCCATACCTGGTGCGCGACTACCTGAACGACAAGCTCGCCAGCATGGGCGACTACCGCGGCCAGGTAACCGACGTGGACCTGGCCTGGTGGCGCGGGGCCTACAAGATCAACGGCCTGAAAATCGTCAAGGTGACCGGCAACGTGCCGGTGCCGCTGCTGGATGCGCCGCTTATCGACCTGTCGGTGAGCTGGCATTCGCTGTGGTACGACCACGCGGTGGTGGCCAAAGTCATTTTCGCGCAGCCACAGCTCAACTTCGTCGACGCCGGCAACCAGCAGGACTCCCAGACCGGCCAGGGCACCGACTGGCGCCAGCAACTTGAAAAGCTGGTGCCCATCACCCTCGATGAAGTACGTATCGAGCAAGGCACCCTGACCTTTCGCAACTTCACCTCGCAGCCGCCGGTCAATCTCAAGGCCACCCAGCTGGACGCCAGCATCCGCAACCTGACCAACGTGCGCGACCCGAAGGGCCGGCGCGACGCCAGCTTCGACGCCACCGCCGTGCTGCTGGGCGATGCCCGGGTCGAAAGCAGCGCCACCTTCGACCCGTTCAGCGACTTCGACGACTTCCAGTTCCGCCTGCGCGCCACCGGCATCGAGCTGCGCCGGCTCAACGACTTTGCCAGCGCCTACGGCAAGTTCGACTTCAATGCCGGCCACGGTGACGTGGTGATCGAGGCCGAAGCGGTGAACGGCCGGCTCAATGGCTATATCAAACCGCTGCTGCGGGATGTGGATGTGTTCAATTGGCAGCAGGATGTCGAGAACAAGAACAAGGGGTTCTTGCGTTCGGTGTGGGAAGCGCTGGTGGGCGCCAGCGAGACCGTGCTGAAGAACCAGCGCAAGAACCAGTTCGCCACCCGCGTGGAGCTCAGCGGCAGCGTGCACCAGCAGGATATCAGCGCTTTCGAGGCGTTCTTGCAGATCCTGCGCAATGGGTTCGTTCAGGCGTTCAATGCACGTTACGAGCAGCCCAAGCCTGATTCCGACTGAAGCGCGTGTGACGGGCCATTCAGGGACTGAATACCCGGTCTGCGTTTTCAGTCGCCGAACCGCACGTTATAGTCATTTCAAGTTTTGAATATCGTGTCGTCTGTTCGGGCCCCTTCGCGGGTAAACCCGCTCCCACAGGTACGGTGCATTCGCTTGAAGCGGCGCAATACCTGTGGGAGCGGGTTTACCCGCGAAAGGGCCCGCACAGGCCTACCTCTGAGGATCGCTTCATGAAGTTCGAAGGCACCCGCGACTACGTCGCCACAGACGACCTGAAACTGGCGGTGAACGCGGCCATCACCCTGGAACGCCCGCTACTGGTCAAGGGCGAGCCGGGCACCGGCAAGACCATGCTTGCCGAACAGCTGGCCGCCTCCTTCGGCGCGCGCCTGATCACCTGGCACATCAAGTCCACCACCAAGGCCCACCAGGGCCTGTACGAGTACGACGCGGTCAGCCGCCTGCGCGACTCGCAGTTGGGCGTGGACAAGGTCCACGACGTGCGCAACTACCTGAAGAAGGGCAAGCTGTGGGAGGCCTTCGAGGCCGATGAACGGGTGATCCTGTTGATCGATGAAATCGACAAGGCCGACATCGAGTTCCCCAACGACCTGTTGCAGGAACTCGACAAGATGGAGTTCTACGTTTACGAGATCGACGAGACCATCAAGGCCAAACAGCGCCCGATCATCATCATCACCTCCAACAACGAAAAAGAGCTGCCCGACGCCTTCCTGCGCCGCTGCTTCTTCCACTACATCGCCTTCCCCGACCGCAACACCCTGCAGCAGATCGTCGACGTGCACTACCCCAACATCAGCCAGTCGCTGGTCAGCGAGGCGCTGGACGTGTTCTTTGACGTGCGCAAGGTGCCAGGCCTGAAGAAAAAGCCCTCCACCTCCGAGCTGGTCGACTGGCTGAAACTGCTGATGGCCGACAACATTGGCGAGGCGGTGCTGCGTGAACGCGACCCGACCAAGGCCATCCCGCCGCTGGCCGGCGCCCTGGTGAAGAACGAACAGGACGTGCAGTTGCTCGAGCGCCTGGCCTTCATGAGCCGGCGCGGTAACCGCTGACAGGAGCCGGGCCATGCTGCTCAACCTGTTCAATGAAATGCGCGCAGCCAAGGTGCCGGTGTCGGTGCGCGAGCTGCTCGACCTGCACCACGCCCTGCAAAAGCGCGTGGTGTTTGCCGACATGGACGAGTTCTACTACCTCGCCCGGGCCATCCTGGTGAAGGACGAACGCCACTTCGACAAGTTCGACCGGGCCTTTGCCGCCTACTTCAAGGGCCTTGAGAACCTCGACCGGCATATCGAGGCGCTGATCCCCGACGAATGGCTGCGCAAGGAGTTCGAACGCTCCCTCAGCGACGAAGAATGCGCGCAGATCCAGTCCCTGGGCGGCCTGGACAAGCTCATCGAGGAGTTCAAGAAGCGCCTCGAAGAGCAAAAGGAACGCCACGCCGGCGGCAACAAGTGGATCGGCACTGGCGGCACCAGCCCGTTCGGCTCCGGCGGCTTCAACCCCGAGGGCATCCGCGTGGGCGAGGCCGGCAAGCGCCAGGGCAAGGCTGTGAAGGTGTGGGACCAGCGCGAGTACAAGAACCTTGACGACCAGGTCGAGCTGGGCACACGCAACATCAAGCTGGCCCTGCGCCGGCTACGCAAGTTCGCCCGCGAAGGCGCCGCCGAAGAGCTGGACATCGACGGTACCATCGACCACACCGCGCGTGACGCAGGCTTGCTGAACATCCAGATGCGCCCCGAGCGGCGCAACACGGTGAAGCTGCTGTTGCTGTTCGACATCGGCGGCTCGATGGACGCCCACGTGAAGGTGTGCGAGGAGCTGTTCTCGGCCTGCAAGACCGAGTTCAAGCACCTGGAGTACTACTACTTCCACAATTTCATCTACGAGTCGGTGTGGAAGAACAACCTGCGCCGCACCTCGGAGCGCTTCTCCACCTTCGACTTGCTGCACAAGTACGGCGATGACTACAAGGTGGTATTCGTCGGCGACGCCGCCATGGCGCCCTACGAGATCACCCAGCCGGGAGGCAGCGTCGAGCACTGGAACGAAGAAGCGGGCTATGTGTGGATGCAACGCTTCATGGAGAAATTCAAGAAGATCATCTGGATCAACCCGTACCCGCGGCAAACCTGGGACTACACCGCCTCCACCCACCTGGTGCGCGAGTTGATCGAGGACCGGATGTTCCCGCTGACCTTACAGGGGCTGGAGGACGGCATGAGGTATCTGTCCAAGTAGGCAGGCCGGCGATGCTCTTAGCGCCAGCTCTCTTTGACGGCCTTGCGCCGCCCGCCCAGCCCCCCCCAGCCAATCACCAGCAACAGGCTTTCGACCACAAATGCCAGCACGAAGCCCGCACCCACGCCCCAGCCGATCGCCTCGGGCACCAGCAGCACCTGGTAGCTGTAGCCCTTGAGCGTCTCCTCGCGCAGCGCCGGCTCCGGTTGCACCAGCACATGCCAGGTGCGACCAAACCACGAGCCTTGCAGCGCCTGCCACTCGTGCTCCAGCAGCTGGTTGCGGATCAGCAGGCTGTCGATGCTGTTGGCATCGCTGTTGAACACCGGGTCGTCACTGCTGCGGTAATGCCGCACCAGCGCCTGCAGGTCGCCGTTGAAGAAGCGCTGGGCAGTCTGCTTGAAACCATCGAGCGCCTGGCGCGATTCAAGCAAATGCGCCTCGACCCGCTGGCTGTAGTCATTGACCAGCCCGGGCACCTGAATACCGGCCAACAGACCGAAGGTGAACAACAGCAACCGCAGGTAACTTCTGAACATTCAGCGTCCTTGGCTTTGCCCGTGGGCGACGCACTCGCCATGGCGCCACAGCGCCCATTGGCCGGGCTCGTAGCGGTTCCAGGTCTCGTTTTCGGTCAACGCCTCGGTGGCGATCACCGTGACCACGTCGTTGGGGGTGGTTTGCGTGTGAAAGTCGACGATCAGGTCGACATCCTTGAGCCGCGCCGCACCAAACGGCGCGCGGCGGGTAATGTGCACCAGCTTGGTCGAGCAGAAGCAGAACAGCCAGTCGCCGTCGCTGAGCAGGCAGTTGAACACACCCTTGCCACGGTATTCGGCGCAGGCCTCGACCAGCACCGGCAGCAGTTGCTCGGCCTCGACAGGCTCGGGGAAGGCTTCACGAATGCGGTTGAGCAAGTCGCAAAACGCCGCTTCGCTGTCGGTGTCGCCAATCGGCCGGTAGAAGGTACGCAGGCCGCTGAACTCGCCCAGCTGGCCGTTGTGCGCAAAGCACCAGTTGCGGCCCCACAGCTCGCGCACGAACGGGTGGGTGTTGGACAGGCAGACCTTGCCGACGTTGGCCTGGCGAATATGCCCGATGACCACTTCGCTCTTGATCGGGTAACGCTGCACCAGGTTGGCCACCTCCGACTCGCTGCTCGCGGCCGGGTCCTGGAACAGGCGCAGGCCGCGCCCTTCATAGAAACCGATGCCCCAGCCGTCGCGGTGCGGGCCGGTGCGGCCACCGCGCTGCATGAGGCCTGTGAAGCTGAAGACGATGTCGGTGGGGACGTTGGCACTCATGCCCAGCAGTTCGCACATGTTCGCGGCTCCGGGTTACAGACGGGGTTCGACCCGGCCCTGGCCGGGGCCGCTGCGGCGTACCGGCTCGGCAGCAGGTTCTTCGCGGTAGCGGTCCTGGCGCGCAGCGGCCACCGGGGCTTCGACCATCACTTCGTCGTCTTCCTCGGCCTGGCGCTTGGCGGCGGCGTCACGTTGTGCGCGGCGCTCGCGGGCGCGTTTTTCCAGCGGCCAGCGAATCAGCACGAAGACGATGTACAGGGCAAAGGCGAACATACCGTACATGGCAAGGTCGGAGGCAGCGCGCCAGGCGTTGTTGCCCACCTTGAACGCAACGTCCAACGCGGTGATGGCGATGGCCGGGGCGAAGCTTTCCTTGACCGGGTCGACGATGGTCGGGCTAAGCAGCAGCACGGCGACGATCACCCGCAGCGGCTCGCGCAGCCAGCGCCACATCCAGCCGGTGAACTTGAAGGCCACCAGCAGGCAACCCAGGGCGGCGACGGCGTAGAGGCCCCAGGCCAACAGATAGTCGTGTTCGGTCATGGTGTTCGTGCAAGCCAGGCAAAGAGGTGCCTATGATAAACACTTTTACCGGCGCAGGCGCCCCCTATACCCATTCAGGACCGCGCCGGCCCCATTCGCGGGCAAGCCCGCTCCCACAGGATTGCACAGGCCTCGATGGCACTGAAGCCCTGTAGGAGCGGGCTTGCCCGCGATGAGGCCGGCACAGGCTGCCCCCAATCATGAGACAGCGAATGCCCATCAAGCCCCCCCTCGCCCACCAGGCCCCCGGCAACGACCCCTACGCCTGGCTGCAACAACGCGACACCCCCGAAGTGCTGGCCTACCTGGAACAGGAAAACGCCTACCAGCAAGCCTGCCTGGCCGGCCAGTCGCCCTTGCGCGAACAACTGTTCGAAGAGATCAAGGGCCGCATCCTCGAAACCGACCTGTCGCTGCCCTCGCCCTGGGGCCCGTACCTGTACTACACCCGCACCACCGCCGGCGACGAATACCCGCGCCACTACCGCTGCCTGCGCCCGGCCGACGACAGCAACAGCGTCGACCAAAGCCGCGAAGAGCTGCTGCTCGACCCGAACGCCCTGGCCAACGGCGGCTTCCTTTCGCTGGGCGCGTTCAACATAAGCCCCGACCATCGCCTGCTGGCCTACAGCCTCGACACCAGCGGCGACGAGGTCTACACCCTGTACGTCAAGGACCTGGCCAGCGGCGCCCTGACCACCCTGCCCTTCGACGACTGCGACGGCAGCATGACCTGGGCCAACGACAACCAGACACTGTTCTTCGCCGAGCTGGACGACACCCATCGCTCCTGGCGCCTGCGCCGCCATACCCTTGGCGAAAGCGGCGCCAGCACCGTGTTCGAAGAGCCCGACGGGCGCTTCTTCCTGCACTGCTACCGCGCAAGCTCCGAACGCCAACTGGTGCTGTTGCTCAACAGCAAGACCACCAGCGAAGCCTGGGTGCTCGATGCCGCCACCCCGCAGGCCGCCTTTACCTGCCTGGCACCGCGGGTCGAAGGCCATGAATACTTCCCCGACCACGGCCAGCTCGACGGCCAGTGGCGCTGGTTCATCCGCAGCAACCAGCAAGGCATCAACTTCGCCCTGTATCACGCCCCCGCCGATGCGGTACCGGCCCGCGACGACTGGCAAGAGCTGGTGGCGCACCGCGATGATGTGATGCTCGAAGGCCTGAGCCTGAACGCCTCGGGCCTGACCCTGAGCCTGCGCGAAGGCGGCCTGCCGATCATCGAGGTACGCCCCGAGGGCCTGGCGCCCTACCGGGTCGAGTTGCCCGACGCCGCCTACAGCTTGTACGTGCAGGACAGCCTGGAGTTCGCCAGCACGCGCATCCGCCTGCGCTACGAGGCGCTCAACCGCCCGGCCCAGGTGCGCCAGCTGGAACTGGCCACGGGCGCGCAGCAGGTGCTCAAGCAAACCCCGGTGCTCGGCGCCTTCGATGCCGACGACTACGTTAGCGAACGCCTGTGGGCACAGGCCAAGGACGGCACCCGGGTGCCGATCAGCCTAGTGCGCCGCCGCAGCGACCTGGGCAAGCGCGTACCGCTCTACCTGTACGGTTATGGCGCCTACGGCGAGAGCCTCGACCCGTGGTTCTCCCACGCCCGCCTGAGCCTGCTGCAGCGCGGCGTGGCCTTCGCCATCGCCCACGTGCGCGGCGGCGGCGAGCTGGGCGAAGCCTGGTACCGGGCCGGCAAGCAGGAGCACAAGCACAACAGCTTCGACGACTTCATCGCCTGCGCCGAGCATTTGATTGCCAGCGGCGTCACCGACAGCGAACACCTGGCCATCAGCGGCGGCAGCGCCGGCGGCCTGCTGATGGGCGCGGTACTCAACCTGCGCCCCGAACTGTTCCGCTGCGCCATCGCCGAGGTGCCGTTCGTCGATGTGCTCAACACCATGCTCGACCCCGAGCTGCCGCTGACCGTCACCGAGTACGACGAATGGGGCAACCCCGAGGAGCCCAAGGTGTACGCGCGAATCAAGGCCTACGCCCCGTACGAGAACGTCAAGGCCCAGCCCTACCCGGCCATGCTGGTGATCGCCGGCTACAACGACAGCCGCGTGCAGTACTGGGAAGCGGCCAAGTGGGTGGCGCGCCTGCGCACCCTGAAGACCGACAACCACCTGCTGCTGCTCAAGACCGAGATGGGCGCCGGCCACGGTGGCATGAGCGGGCGCTACCAGGGGCTGCGCGACGTGGCGCTGGAGTACGCGTTCGTCTTCAATGAGCTGGGCGTTGTGTAAAACGGGTTTTTCGTTGTCATAGAGTTCGGTCACCCGATCCGAGGTGACGCAGTCCCTGTGGGAGCGGGCTTGCCCGCGAATGCGCCAGAGCAGGCAACCAGGTTGCTCCTGCTGACGTATTCGCGGGCAAGCCCGCTCCCACAGAGGCCCGCAGCGCTTTCCAGACATTCGAAGAAGAACAACCCATGCCCGAAGAACTGCACCTGCACGCCGAGATCCGCGACATGCTCATGGACTGCGGCCTGTTCGACACCCTCCAGCCCGGCGACTTTCTCACCGCCGCCGGCTATTTCAGCCTGAGCACCATCGACGACGGCCAAACCATCTTCAGCGAAGGCGATGCCGGCACCTTCATGTGCATCCTGCACCACGGCGTGGTGTCGGTACGCAAGACCGACGGCCATGGCGCGCAAGGCGAAGTCGCCACCCTGCGCAGCGGCCGGGCGTTCGGTGAAATGGCTGTGCTCGACGGCGAGCGGCGCTCGGCCACCTGCGTGGCCGCCAGCCAGTGTCAGTTGCTGACCTTGGGCAAGGACTCGCTGGACAAGATGCTCAACGAAGCACCGCGCATCGCCGCGCGGATCATCCGCGCGCTGGCGGTGACGCTGTCGAAGCGCTTGCGCATGCAGGACGGCCAACGCCTGGCGTAAAGCCCGCTCCCACGCTACCGCGTACATCCGTTAATTGTGATTTTTGCCAGCAAGCGCGGCACAGTCACCTATTCGACGAAGAAGGCTTGGGCGGCTCCGGCTGCAACCCCGGCAACGGCTGGTCCTTCGGCGGCCCGGGCACAGGCATCGGCGGCAACAGCGGCGCCCCTGGCTGGCCGGCGCCGGCCTTGGGCGGCGTGCTGGGGGTGATCTGCGGGTATGGCGTGGGCGTTGGCGTACCCGGGGCGCCGGGCGCGGGGCTGAGCGGCCGGGCCTGCTGGCCGGCGGCCTGGGCCATGGGCGCAGCCGCCAGCAGCAACGCGGTGAGGATTGCAGGCAACATCGGCAGCCTCCTGTCGGGAACCTGGTTACAGGCTATGCCCACTCCGGCGTTTTCGCCTGTCCGTCCACGCCACTGGCGCGCTAGACTCAAGGGCATAACCGTCATTCAAGCCTGATAATCGAAAAGGTAACACCATGAGCTCCCCCTCCGCCGCCACCGCCCGCCTCGACCGCATCCTCGCCGACGCCAAGCGCGACAAGGAAATGGGCTACCGCGACAAGGCGCTGAAAATGTACCCCCACGTGTGCGGCCGCTGCGCCCGCGAGTTCTCCGGTAAGCGCCTGTCGGAGCTGACTGTGCACCACCGTGACCACAACCACGACAACAACCCACAGGATGGCTCCAACTGGGAGCTTCTGTGCCTGTACTGCCACGACAACGAACACTCGCGCTACACCGACCAGCAGTACTTCGGCGAAGGCTCGCTGAGCACGCCCAAGACCAACATCGCCACGCACAACCCGTTCGCCGGGCTGGGCGCGCTGCTGAAGAAGGACTGACGGTCGCCCCCGGGGTCGGCAAGCCCGTATAATCGCGCTCTTTTTTGCGAAGGGCCCCGACTCGTGGCGAACAAACGGTACAGCTGCATCGGCCTGTTCAACCCCAAATCTGCCGAAAACGTAGGCTCGGTGATGCGGGCGGCGGGCTGCTATGGGGTCAATTCGGTGTTCTACACCGGCAAGCGCTACGAGCGTGCCCGTGACTTCGTCACCGACACCAAGCGCGTGCACTACGACATCCCGCTGATCGGCATCGACGACTTGCAGCGCATCATCCCGCTGGGTTGCACGCCGGTGGCGGTAGAGCTGGTGGACGGCGCACGGCCGCTGCCGGAATACACCCACCCGGACCGGGCGATCTATATCTTCGGGCCAGAGGATGGCTCGCTGAGCGAAGAGGTGCGGGGGTGGTGCGAAGAGACCATCTACATCCCGACCCAGGGCTGCATGAACCTGGCCGCGACGGTGAATGTGGTGCTGTATGACCGCATGGCCAAGGGGCTCAATACCCGCTCGGGGCCCAAGTTCAAGTAAAACGCCGCTTTAGCGCCGCCTGTACCGGCCTCTTCGCGGGCAAGCCCGCTCCCACAGGAAGTGCAATACCTGTGGGAGCGGGCTTGCCCGCGAAGAGGCCGGTACAGGCAACACAAATGCAGCCAGGTGTCAGAACAGCACCTGACTGCTCAGATCACGAAGCGTTGATCCAGATAGTCTTCAGCTCCGTGTACTGGTCGTGGGCCCAGATCGACTTGTCACGCCCACCAAAGCCAGACTCCTTGTAGCCACCGAACGGCGTGCTCACATCCCCCTCGCCGAAGCAGTTGACCGTCACCACACCGGCACGTATCTCACGCGACAAACGCAGCGCATTGCGCAGGCTGCCGGTGTAGGCCGAAGCCGCCAGGCCATAGACGGTGTCGTTGGCCAGCTCAATGGCCTCATCGATGGTCTCGAACGTGGTCACACTCAGGATCGGCCCGAAGATCTCTTCGAAGAACAGCTTGTTGTCGCGGGTGACGCCATCGACGATGGTCGGCTGCACGCGCAGGCCTTCTTCGGTCTGGCCGCCCTGCACCACGTTGAGCTTGTGCTCGGCGGCGTAGTCCAGGTACGACTTGACCTTCTCGAAGTGCGCCTTGCTGACCATCGCGCCCAGGCGGTTGTCCGGGTCCATCGGGTCGCCCAGTTTCCAGTCCTTGAGGTGCTTGGCCATCAGGCCCAGCAGCTCGTCCTTCACATCCTTGTGCACGATCAGGCGCGAGGACGCCGAGCAGTTCTCGCCCATGTTCCAGAACGCACCGGCAGTGACGAACTCGGCGACTTCGTTCAGGTCCTCGCAGTCGTTCATGACCACGGCCGGGTTCTTGCCACCCAGCTCCAGGACGATGCGCTTGAGGTTGGACTCGGCGGCGTATTTCAGGAACAGGCGGCCGGTGTCGGTGGAGCCGGTGAAGCTGACCATCGGGATGTCCATGTGGCGGCCGATGGCCTCGCCCACTTCACGGCCACCGCCAGGCACCAGGTTGAACACCCCAGGCGCAATGCCGGCCTGGTGCGCCAGCTCCACAACGCGCAGGGCGCTCAAGGTGGTTTCCTTGGCCGGCTTGACCACGATCGAGCAACCGGCGGCCAGCGACGGGGCGATCTTCCAGGCCAGCATCAGCAGCGGGAAGTTCCACGGCAGCACCAGGCCAACCACGCCGATGGCTTCACGCACCACCATGGTCACGGCAGCGTTGCCGGTCGGGGCGGTAGCGTCGTAGATCTTGTCGATCAGCTCGGCGTGCCAGCGGATGGTGTGGATGGTTTCCGGCACGTCGACGTTCTGGCACTCGCTGACCGGCTTGCCGCTGTCCAGCGCTTCCAGTACCGCCAGTTCGTGGGCGTTGTCTTCGAGCAGTTGGGCGAACTTCTGCAGCACGTGCTTGCGGTCGGTCGGCTGCATCTTCGACCAGCTGCCTTCTTCGAACACGCGCTTGGCTGCAGCCACGGCCACGTTGACGTCGTTGACGTCACAGGCGGCGATTTCAGCGAGCTTTTCGCCGGTGGCCGGGTTGGTGGTGACGAAGGTCTTGCCCGAAATGGCATCGCAAAATTCACCGTCGATGAACGCCTTGGTGCGCAGTTGCAGGCCGGCGGCGATGGCCGCGTATTGTTCCTTGCTCAGCAAATCAGCCATGTCTGCAGGCTCCTTGTTTGATCTGTGCGACGGTGGCCTTGAGTTCGCTGACCACGCGCTTGAGTTCTTCTTTCTCGCAGGCGTCTAAGTCGTACAGCGGCTTGCGCACGCCGCCGGTCTTCAGGCCGTTGAGGGCCACGCCGTTCTTGATTGCCTGGACGAACTTGCCACCTTCGAGGAAGTCCATCAGCGGCATCATCGCGGCCATGATCTTGCGGCCCTTGTCGAAGTTCTTCTCCAGCACGCAGGCCTCATACAGGGCTACGTGTTCGCGCGGGATGAAGTTGGAGCCGGCGCACACCCAGCTCTGCGCGCCCCAGGCGAAGAATTCCAGGGCCTGGTCGTCCCAGCCGCAGGACAGCTGGATGTTCGGGCGCTTGATGGCCAGGCGGTGCAGCTGGGCCATGTCGCCGGAGCTCTCCTTGATGGCGACGATGTTCTTCACGTCGGCCACGGCGTCGAAAAACTCCTCGCCCATGCTCACGCTCATGCGGCCCGGGTAGTTGTAGAGCATGATCGGCAGGCCGGCAGCGGCGTCGACTGCTTTGACGTGCAGGGCGATTTCCTGCTGGGTCGGCAGGGCGTATGGCGGGGTGCCCACCAGCAGTGCGTCGGCCTTGATTTCCTTGGCGTGGCTGGCGAAGGCCACGGCGTCTTCGGTGCGAATGCCACCGGTGCCGACGATCAGTGGCAGGCGGCCGTTCAGCACGTCCTTGGCCTGGGCGGCCAGTTCGATGCGCTCCTGGGTGGTGTGGGCGTAGTACTCGCCGGTGGAGCCACCGATGATCACACCGTGGATCTTCGATTCCACCAGGTACTCGAGCACCTCGGCGAAGGCCGCCTTGTCGATCGAGCCGTCAGCGGCCAGGGGGGTGATTGCCGGGGTGTAGATGCCGTCGAATTTCATGGGGGTCTCCGTTGTTTCTTGTGCAGTTGTTCGTTTTCGGAATTTGCCGGGGCCACCCCGGCAAGGGTGGTTCAATTCAGCGAAGCAGCTTGTTGCAGGTTCAGCGCGCGGGTTTCCGGCGCCAGGGCAAGGGAGAACGCCAAACCGACGAACGTCACCACCGCCGCGGCGTACATGGTGGTGCCAATGCCGTAGCTATCCAGCGCCATGGGCACAAGCCAGGTGCCCACCGCCGCGCCGATGCGCGACATCGAGGTGCCCACACCCACCGCGCAGGCGCGGATTTCGGTGGGGAACAGTTCGTTGGGGTAGACCAGTTGCAGCACTTGGGCGCCGCCGATGAACAGCGCGTAGGCACCGAACAGCACCAGGATGAGCATTTCGGCGCCATTGCTGAACGCGCCCAAACCCAGCAGGGCCAGGCCCGACCAGAAGAAGCTGTGCAGCAGCGTGGTGCGCCGCCCGAGGGTGTTCAGAAGGCGGGTGCCGATGATGCAGCCGACCACGAACAGGAAGGTGATCGCCACCGAGCCGATGGAGGCCCAGTCGCCCTTGAGGTTGAGCGCGCCCAGCACCTTGGGTGCGAAGGCGTACACGGCGAACACCGGGATCACCGAGCAGGTCCAGAACATGGTGACGAACAGCATGCGCTTGCCATAGCCGGCGTGCAGCAGGCTCAAGAACGACAGCTTGCGGGTCTTGGGCTCTTCGGGCAGGTTGCGCAGCGAGAAATCGTTGCCGTACACCACCTTGATCACCTGCTCGGCTTCCTGGCTGCGGCCCTTGCTGAGCAACCAGCGCGGCGACTCCGGGGTGCCCAGGCGGATGATGAACAAAATCGCACCGATCACCGCAGCGCTGGCCAGCACCAGGCGCCAGGCATCGTCACCGCCCTGGCGCAGCAGCGCCTCGCCCACCACGTAGGCCGTGGCGGCGCCGGCAAACCACAGCACGGTCAGGGTGGCCAGGCGCGGGCCGCGGTTCTTCTTGGGCAGGAATTCCACCAGCAGCGAGGTGGCCACCGGGTACTCGATGCCCACGGCAATGCCGATGACAAAGCGCAGCAGGAACAGCGCCAGCGCCGACTCCACCCACAACTGGGCCAGGGAGGCGAGGATGAACAGGGTCGGGCCGACGAAGAACACGCGCTTGCGGCCGAAGCGGTCAGTCAGCCAGCCACCGAAAAAGCCCCCGAAGAAAATCCCGATCAGTGCCGAGGCTGCGATCATGCCCTGCCAGAAGCTGCTCAGGGACAGGCCTGCGGCCATCTGCACCATGGCCACGCCGATGATGCTTAGTACATAACCGTCGACAAACGAGCCACCGCCCGAACGGATAGTCAGAAATTGGTGAAAGCGGTTAAGCGGAACATCTTCGATTGATACAGGGGTGTTTGTCATTGTTTTCTCCAGCCGACATCAAACGCAGCCTGTTTTCAGGGCGAACGAACCCGCGACGCCGAAATAGCCTTTCAGCCCCGTGAAGTTCGAAGTTGCCCTTCAAACAGAAACAGCACGCAATAGAACGCTTGCGCCGGGTAATCAATACCCAGCCGGTACTTCCTTAACTTTACTGCCTTGCTTTAATTAACTTTCTTTGCCGGCGCGGAACTGGCCCCATTTCAAGTTGAAGTTCAAACCCAGTGAGGTCAACGCTGCCGGCGGGTTGGCGCACGGCCCCGGCGAGTTCAGCACAAAGTCGATCAGCTCGTTCTTTTCACCGGCCAGCCAGTCGGCCAGCAACTTGCCGGTGGCGGTACCGCGGGTCACCCCCAGGCCGTTGCAGCACAAGGCGCCGTATACGTTCGGCGCCAGCTGCCCGAAGTACCCCAGGTGGTTGCGCGACATCGCCAGCGCCCCGCCCCAGGTGTATTCGAACGGCATGCCCGAGAGCATCGGGAAGCGCCGTTCGAACGAGTCGCGGTGGCGTGGGGCAAAGCGCTGCAGGTATTTGCTCTGGGCGCGCCCGTCGGGGTTGAAGCTGAAACTGTTGCGCACCAGCAGGCGGTTGTCCGGGGTGCGCCGCACCGTGGTGCCGAACGGGTCGGCCGGAATCAGCCCCCAGTAAGGCTTGCCGCCCAGGCGCGCCTGCTCCTCGGCGTTCATCGGCCGGGTCAGGCTTGCGTAGGTGAACACCGGCAGCATGCGGCCCTTGAGAAAGCCAAAGCTCATGCCGAAGGCGTTGGTGGTCAGCAGCAGCTTGTCGGCGGTTATCGAGCCGTTGGCGTGCTTGAGCACGGTCTTGGCGCCGTACTCCACCTCAAGGATCGGGGTGTTCTCGTACAGGGTGACGTTGGCCGGCA
The DNA here is from genome assembly GCF_019139835.1 of Pseudomonas xanthosomatis. Classification (NCBI taxonomy): domain Bacteria; kingdom Pseudomonadati; phylum Pseudomonadota; class Gammaproteobacteria; order Pseudomonadales; family Pseudomonadaceae; genus Pseudomonas; species Pseudomonas xanthosomatis. The sequence continues at coordinate 5,154,967 of NZ_CP077075.1, forward strand.
GGCTGTCGGCCAGGCCCTTGACCAGCGCCGCAGGCTGGATCAAAGAGGTGCCGGGGGTGAACAGGGCCTTGCGGTAGAAGTGCGTACCGATGTGCTCGGGCAGCTCGTTCTGCTCGATCATCTGCCAGGGCTGGCCGAGCTTGTCGAGGCCGCGGCGGTAGGCGTCGAGCACGGCGATGCCGCGCGGTTCCACGGCGGCCTGGTACTTGCCGCAGTGTTTCATCTGGCAGTCGATGCCATAGCGCTCGACCAGCTCTTTAAGGTAGTTCTGGCCGCTCAGGTTGAGCTCGAGCACGGTCTTGGCGATGCCGATATCGCCGATGTAGTCGTCGGCGCCAATATCGTGGGGCAAGTCGATGGCAAAGCCCGCGTTGCGACCTGAAGAGCCGAAGCCCACTTCCTGGGCCTCGAGCAGCACGATCTGCTCGTCCGGGAAGTGCTCGGCCAGCTGGCGTGCAGCGGCCAGGCCGGTGAAGCCGGCGCCGACCACCACCCAGCGGGCGTGGCTGTGGCCGCTGTGCGCAGGTTGGATGCGCCGGTCTTTGCTCAGGTGGTACCAGCCGCAGGTGCTGTCATCGGCGGGCAACGAGGTGATCTTCGTCATTTCAGGAACCAGATATTGTTGTTAGGTCTGTTCCTCACCTGCCCCTTGCAGCAAGGGGCGGTGGAGAGCGTCGGTGCTACAGGTTCAAAGCCACATCCATACCCTGCGGCGCTGCGTACTCGGCCATGCGCCGGCGCGACAGCTCCATGTGTTCACGCACCAGGCGCCCGGCGGTTTCCGGGTCGCGGCGTTCGATCGCCTCGATCATCTGGTCGTGTTGCAGGCAGGCCAGCTCAAGGTCGGCCTGCATGTCGGTGGTGGTCGGGTGACGGTAGAAAATGGTGCCCAGGCGGGTGTGGTCGATCAGCACCCGGCGCAGGCTTGGCATCAGGTATTCGTTGTGCGCCATCTTGCCGATTTCCAGGTGGAAGGCGTCGTTGTAGATCACCCGGTTTTCCACGTCGCGCTCGACGATGGCCTGGCGGAACTGCTCCTGGATCGCCTTCAACACCTTGATTTCGGCAGCCGTGGCGTAGGTTGCCGCCAGCTGTGTGGTGGCCACGTACAGCAGGGGCGCTGCCAGAAAGAAGCTGTGCAGCGAGTCGTGGTTCATCGCCGCAACCCGGGGTGCGCGGTTGGTTTCCAGCTCGATGTAGCCTTCGGCGGCGATCTGGCGCAGCAGCTCGCGCACCGGCGGCCGCGACAGGCCGAACTCTTCGCAAAGCGCCAGTTCATCTACCACTGCGCCCGGTGCCAGCTCCATGCTCAGGATGCGCCGGCGCAACGCGTCGGCGAGCACGCCCTTGCGGTCGAGCGGCGCATCACCGGTCAGTGGGTGGACATCAGCAGTGGCTTTCATGGCGGCCTTTTTAGTTGTCATTGGCTTGTGTCTACTGTTTGTATAATGACTATAGGTGAGCGTTAGACAATGTGTCTACAGCTTTTTCGATGAGCGGTTTCAGACGGGCAAAAGCCCTTTGTGAGCCTGCGGCTATTTCACCACATACAGCGGCGACCGTGCCCGCGCCCATGGAACGATATCGGTAAACCGACGCTTATCCGCTGACGACAGGCTCGTGTCCGAATGCGACGATTTTCAGTACCACGATCAGGCAAGTTCAGCAGCGCAAAGCCATGAATCTGTTGGGTCGCTGGGTATTCTGGCTGAATTTTTTAGGTATACACAAAGAATACAACCTGATTGACCACCCTCCGATCCCGTGCCAACCTGCTGCGCAACAGCCATCACTCCGACTGCCAGAGCAACGGGGGTGTTCATGAGAAGCGGCAAGAACGACCTGTACGAAGACTTGAAGCACCAGATCCTGACCATGGAGCTGGACCCCGACCAGTTGCTCGACGAGCTGGGCCTGAGCGAGCGCTATGGCCTGTCGCGTACCCCGGTGCGTGAAGTGTTCCGCCGCCTGGCCGGTGAAGGCTACCTGGACATCCAGGAAAACCGCGGAGCCCGGGTGGCGCCAATGAACCACTCGACGCTGCGCAATTTTTTTTTGGTGGCGCCCATGGTGTACGCCGCCATCGGCCGCCTGGCGGTGCACAACTACAAGCCCGGCCAGTTGCGTGAACTGTGTGCCACGCAAGAGCGCTTTCGCCGCGCCAGCGCCGAGCACGACGCCCGCGCCCTGGTGGTGGAGAACAACCGCTTTCACGAAATCATGGGGCAGATGTCCGGCAACCCCTACCTCGAACCGAGCCTGGGGCGCCTGCTGATCGACCATGCGCGTATCGGCAACACGTTTTTCCGCCCGCGCAACAGCCAGATGGAACGCGACCTGGCCTTGGCCGTGGCGCACCACGACAGCTTCATCGAAGCCTTCGGCCGCCACGACGAAGGCGCGGTGGTGGACCTGGTGTTCGAACACTGGGAACTGTCGCGCTGCAACATGCAACTGTACATCGCCCCCCAGGGGTTGGTGGACGACCTCGCCGCCAGCATCAAGGGCGGCTGAGGGCTCGCCGGGCAGTGCCCGGTGCAATACCGATTGAGTAGTACGCAACCCTGACGGGCTGTCTTGCCCGGCTGCGGATTCGCGCAGGTGAAATTCGACAACGACAACAACAAAGGGCCGCTAACGCCCGTTTCCACACCTCGAAGGAGCACTACATGAATCGTATCCGCAAGGCGCTGTGCGCATTGGCAATGGTCGGCCTCGGGCTGTGTCAGGCCCATGCCGACGAGAAAGTCATCAAGATGGGCACCATGGCCTGGGAAGACATCATGCCGATCAGCGGCATCACCAAGAAGGCCCTGGAAAACGCCGGCTACAAGGTCGAGCTGACCACCTTCTCCGAATGGGGCATCGCCTACGCGGCGCTGACCAAGGGCGATGTGCAGATCCTCGCCTCGCAAATCAACTACGTAGCCAAGGACTACTGGGACAAGAACCGAAACCGCCTGGAGAAGATCTCCCCGGTGTCCCACGGCCTGTACCAAGGCATCGCCGTGCCCAAGTACGTGAACATCGATTCGGTCGAGCAGCTCAACGCCAACGCCGACAAGTTCGGCGGCAAGATCATCGGCATCGAGCCCGGTGCGGGGCTGATGGGTGAAGCGGCCAAGGCGGTGAAGGACTACGACCTCAAGCTCAACCTGGTCGAGGGCAGCACTGCGGCCATGACCGCCGCGCTCAAGTCTGCGGTCGATCGCAAGGAGTGGGTGGCCGTAACCCTGTGGGAGCCGACCTGGATGGCGATCAAGTACGACACCAAGTTCCTCGCCGACCCCAAAGGCATCTTCGCCCCGCCACAAACCTACTACTGGATCGGCCAGAAAGGCTTCAGCGCAAACCAAGCCAACGCCGAGGCCCGCGAAGTGCTGGCCAGCGTCTACGTGCCACTCAAGGATATCGGTGACATCAACCAGGCCGTCAACGACGGCAAGACCATGGACCAGGCGATCAAGGACTGGACCGACAGCCACGGCGATCTGCTCAAGCGCTGGGCCAGCATGAAGAAGTACTGATTCAGGCGTAACAGCCTTTGCCACTGCCGAACTTGAACACAAGAACACACCAGAAAACCTCTGGTTCGGGTGCACATATGAATACCGATAATGCTGTTGAAACCCTGGTCGATTGCCGTGGCGTCTGGAAGATTTTCGGCGACCGCGCGCCGGCCGCCCTGCAGGCCTACCGCGAGCGCGGCCTGAGCAAGACCCAGATCCTCCAGGAATATGGCTGCGTGGTGGGCGTCAGCGACGTCAGCCTGCAGGTTCGCCGCGGTGAAATTTTCTGCATCATGGGCCTGTCCGGCAGTGGCAAGTCCACCCTGATCCGCCTGCTCAACCGCCTGATCACGCCCACCAGCGGCGAGGTGCTGGTCAAGGGCCGGGATATTTCCCGGCTCGACGCCGCCGCCCTGCGCGAGGTGCGCGCCAAACACATCGGCATGGTGTTCCAGAGCGTCGCCCTGCTGCCGCACCGCTCGGTGCTGGAGAACGCAGCCTTTGGCCTTGAAGTGCAAGGCGTGGGCAAGGCCGAACGCCATGAAGTGGCCGGCCGAGCCCTGGCCAAGGTGGGCCTGAGCGACTGGGCCAACCGCTACCCCGCAGAGCTTTCCGGCGGCATGCAGCAGCGCGTGGGCCTGGCCCGGGCGATCGCCTCGGACCCTGAAGTGATCCTCATGGACGAACCCTTCAGCGCCCTTGACCCGCTGATCCGCCGCCAGTTGCAGGACGAGTTCCGCCAGCTGACCAAGTCGCTGGGCAAGTCGGCGGTGTTCATCACCCACGACCTCGAAGAAGCCATTCGCATCGGCGATCGCATCGCCATCATGAAAGATGGCGTGATCATCCAGGAAGGCACCGCCGAAGACATCGTGCTCAGCCCGGCCGACGACTATGTGGCCGAATTCGTCGCCGGCATTTCGCGCCTGCACCTGGTCAAGGCCCACTCGATCATGCAGCCGCCGGCCCGTGGCGAAAACCTCGAACACCTGGAGTGCGCCAGCCCCGACAGCGACCTGGACACCCTGATCAACCTGCTGATCCGCTCCGGCCAGGACGCCGTGGGCATTCGCGACAACGGCGCGCTGGTGGGTGTGATCAGCCAGCGCGCGCTGCTGCGCGCGGTGCAGGGCGTACCGCCGGAAACCCCGCTGCGCGCGGTACCTTCGCCACGGGAGGGCTCGGCATGAACCCCTCCGACTTTGCCGATGCCTTCGACGCCACCGTCGACAACGGCCTGATGTGGCTCTCGGACAACGCCTCGCATATCTTCGATGCGCTGAACGACGTGCTCAAGGCGCTGTACCAGGCAGTGCTGTGGGTGCTGAGCCTGCCGCCCTTCTACGTCGCCGCGCTGTTGTTCGCGCTGCTGGCCTGGCGCCTGGCCGGGCGGCGCTTTGCCATCGGCACCCTGGCCGCGCTGCTGCTGTGCGCGGTGATGGGCCTGTGGCCGCAGACCATGAGCACCCTGGCGCTGGTGCTCACCGCCACCAGCCTGGCGCTGCTGGTGGGCATCCCCTGCGGTGTGGCGGCGGGCCTGTCGCCCACCCTGTACCGCATCAGCGAACCGGTGCTGGACCTGATCCAGACCCTGCCGCCGTACATCTACCTGCTGCCGGCCATCGCCCTGCTCGGCTTTGGCGCCGGTACCGCGCTGGTGGCCACCTTCATCGTCGCCGTGCCGCCGGTGCTGCGCCTGACGGCGCTGGGCATCCGCATGACCCCCAAAGTTTTTATCGAGCTGGGCCACGCCAGCGGCACCACCGGTTGGCAGCAGTTCGTCAAGATCCGCCTGCCGTTCGCCCTGCCAAGCATCATGACCGGCATCAACCAGAGCCTGATGATGGCCTTCGGCATGGTGGTGATCGCCGGCATCGTCGGCTCCGGCGGGCTGGGCGAGGTGATCTACAACGCCATCCGCACCCTGGACATCGCCCGTTCGATCAACGCCGCCATCGCCATCGTGGTGCTGACCCTGATCCTCGACCGCCTTGCCCAGAGCGGCAGCGCCCAGGAGGCCCGCCATGAATCTCACTGAGCTGAACGTTTCGCCCGGCGCCTACCTGGCGCCGGTATTCGACTGGCTCAACGCCAACTTGCACGGCCTGTTCGTCGCCATCAGCCACTTCGTCGAAGCGGTGCTGGGTGCCATCGAAGCCGCCCTGCTGCTGCCGCCGGCCTGGGCGTTGATCGCCGTGGTGTGCGGCCTGACTGCGGCGTTCATCAGCCTGCGCAACGCCTTGCTGGCCGGCGTGCTGCTGGGCTTTTGCTGGGTCAGCGGCTTCTGGGCCGCCTCGATGCAGACCATCGCGCTGGTGTCGGTGGCGGTGCTGATCGCCGTGGCCATCGCCTTCCCGCTGGGCATCCTGGCGGCACGGGTCAAGCGCTTCGACAACGCCATCGGCCCGGTGATGAACATCATGCAAACGGTACCGCCATGGGTGTACCTGATTCCGGCGGTGATCATCTTCAGCCTGGGCAAGGTGCCGGCGATCATCGCCACGGTCATTTATGGCATCCCGCCGATGCTGCGCCTGACCAGCCTGGGCTTTCGCCAGGTGCCCAAGGACCTGCTGGAACTGGGCCAGGCCACCGGTGCCAAGCCGGCCACCATCCTGCTCAAGATCGAACTGCCCAGCGCCCTGCCCACCCTGCTGGTAGGCCTGAACCAGTGCATTTTGCTGTCGCTGGCCATGGTGGTGCTGGCCGGGCTGGTCGGTGCCGGTGGCCTGGGCGCCGAAGTGACCCGCGGCCTGACCCGCATGGAGATGGGCCTGGGCCTGCGCGCCGGCCTTGCGATCGTGGCCGTGGCGCTGCTGCTCGACCGCCTGTCCCGTGGCCTGCTGGAACGTCGCCGGGGAGCCCTGCCCGCCCATTGAACCCATCATCGCCGGCAAGCCGGCTCCTACAGGATTGCGCAAAGCCAGAGGCAAGCGTTGCACCTGTGGGAAGCGGCCTTGTGTCGCGATCGGGTGCGAAGCACCCGCAAAGCCAGGTCGCATTTGCGGCCCATCGCGGCACGAGGCCACACGGTTACCGGATCAGGCTTGCGCCAGCGCCGGTACCGGCTTGTGCCGCCACTGGTTGACTACCCCAATCCGCACAATCACCAACGCCAGCCCAATGGTCAGCGACACCTCCAACCGGTGCTGCGGCATCACGAACATACGCCGTACTTGGGGCGCCGCAGCAAAATACGGCCGAAACCTGGCAAACCAGAGCTTCGCGCCAGCCAAAACCAGTCCAGCCCCGGGTGACCAAGTTGCCCCTGGCGGACCCCGAGTTGGCCAGAAAGGTCACGCTAGAGCGGTTGTGCCGCTCGGCAGCGGGATTGAACAGGCACCGATGTGCCGGGGTCAGCTGCATAACCCATGCACACAGGAGACCGCGCAATGTTCGAAATCCCAACTTCCCAGGCCACCCCCGAACACAACGTCCACGGCCTGGAACGCCTCAGTTCGCTGGCCGGCGGCGCGCTGATGATCAGCAAGGGGCTGCGCCATGGTGGCCTGCTGGGCATGCTGCAGGTGGCCGTCGGCGGCCTGGCCCTGGCCCGCGGCGTGAGCGGGCGCTGCTCGACCAAGGCCTGGTGGCAGCGCCACCGTGCCGAGTATCACCGCCTGCACCGCGACATCGAGCGCGGCGCGCGGGAACTGAAGGCACTCAAGGCCAGTGCCGAGGCGGCAACGCGTACAGTGACCGTGACCGGGAAGGATCCGTTGGCGGGGGGTTGAAAATGCAATCGCGGGGCAAGCCCGCTCCCACGTTGCGTCCTGTTTGGGCCGCGTGGGAGCGGGCTTGCCCCGCGAAGAGCCTGGGTTAACGCAACACCTTGCTCTGCAACACCTCGGACTGGCGCCCGAGCACGTTCTCGCTGATCTGCACGAACTCATCGGTGCTGACGCTGGACAGGCGCATCAGCGCCTGGGCCACGTCGTCCAGCGAACGCTTGTCGTGGGTGTGCAGGCGGATCTCGCGGTCCAGCGCCTGCAGCAGCAGCACGCCACGGGCCACCTGGGCAGCATCGGCCTTGGCGCCCTTGAGGTGGGTGACCTTGGCGCCGAGCTTGTTCAGCCGCGCCTGCAAGGTGGCGTAGCGGTCGTCGCTGATACCGCCGGCACGGCGCAGCAGCTCGGTGGCGTAGTACTCGGTGAAGCTTTCGCCCAGCCAGTCACTGCGCTCGCGGTCGTTGATGCGGGCGAACTGCTGCACCACTTCGCGCAGCAGCGGGCTGTTGCCGCTTTCGCCGATCAACGGCCCTGCGCTGTACAGGTACAGCGAGTTGTTACCGGCCAGGGCCCCGCGCCACATGCCGTCCCGGGCGCCGACAATCAGCAGCTTGGGCGGGTTGCGCGGGAACACCGCCTGCAGTTGCGGCCAGACGAAGGTCAGCAGCGTCAGGGTGTCCATGCGCCGCATGCCCTGCCCCTGCGGTGCGGCGACGGTGACTTCGGTTTCCCCAAGGCGCGCGCGGCGGCTGCCGAGGTTGCCGGCGAGCATCCAGCCGGTGGGGCGGTCGAACAGGCGTGATACATCGTCGATGCGAAACTTCTGCCGGCCAATACGCGGCCAGGCGGTTTCCACGCTTTTCCAGCCGGCTGGCAAATCAAAGGCCAGGCGCGACACCAGCTCGGTGCCGTCCTGCTGATCAAGGCGCGCCGGCGGCACCAGCTGGTCGCCACGGAACAACGCCCAGTGTGCGGTGATGCGGGTTTCATGGGCCGCCCCGCCGGGTTGCTGGTCAAGGCGTACGCGGTAGCTCAGGCTGGTCTTGCCCGGCGCCGGGTGCCACAGGCCACGGCCGTTCTGCACCTGCCATTGGCCGTCGGCCAAAAAGTCGCTGTAGCTGTTGCCGTTGCCCAGGTCGAAGTCCAGGCTGCGCACCGCGCTGCCATCGGCCAAGGTCAGGCGCACCTCGGCCTGACCGCTTTGCGGCAGCAAACGTACCTGGTAATCGAGGTCGACCTTTTTCGCCAGTACCTGGGTACTGGCCAGCAGGCCGACAAGCAACAACAGCGGGCGACGCATACAGAAACTCCTTGTTCCCCAGAGGCGATGATTTTCAGCCGGCGCGGAAAATCAGGTGGTCTTCCCAGTCGTCTTCATCCACATCGTTCTCGCTGAGCATGCGCCCCGACCGGGAAATGCGCTGCTCGTGCACCTGCTTGCGGTCGCCGCTGACCAGGTGGTGCCAGGCCGGCAGGTCCTTGCCCTCGCTGACCAGGCGGTAGCCGCAGGTGGGCGGCAGCCACTTGAACTGGTCGGCCTTGCCGGGCGTTAGCTGGATGCAGTCCGGCACATGCTCGAAGCGGTTGGGGTAGTCACTGCACTGGCAGGTCTGCAGGTCCAGTAGCTTGCAGGCGATGCTGGTGTAGTAAACGGCGTTGTCCTCTTCGTCCTCGAGCTTTTGCAGGCAGCACAGGCCACAACCGTCGCACAGTGACTCCCACTCTTTGTCGTCAAGTTGTTCGAGGCTCTTGCGCCGCCAGAAGGGCGCGGTATCGGCGATCATCACACGGTTTCCTGCATTCAACGTGAATCCGCGGCGCGCGGCGGCGCCAGTCTAGAGCCAGTGCGGCGGCAAAGCCAGACCGCTTGTCAGTGCCAGCCGGACGCAGTAGCGTGCGGTCTTTGCCCACCTTTGCAGGAGCACCCATGAGCGCCAACCCACGCATCGCCGACTACGCCATCAACGAGCAGTTCATCAACCGCTGGTCACCTCGGGCGTTCACCGCCGAGCCGATCAGCCAGCAAACCCTGTTGAGCTTCCTCGAAGCCGCGCGCTGGGCGCCATCGGCCTACAACTCGCAGCCCTGGCGCTTCTTGTATGCCCGCCGCGACACGCCAAGCTGGGAGCGCTACCTGGCGATCCTCAACGAGTTCAACCGCAGCTGGGCGCAGCAGGCCTCGGCATTGGTGCTGGTGATCTCCAAGACCACCTTCGCAGCACCTGGCTCGGATGAAGAAAAGCCGGCCCTGTGGCACACCTTCGACACCGGCTCAGCCTGGGGCCACCTGGCGCTGCAGGCCAGCATCAGCGGCTGGCACACCCACGGCATGGCCGGTTTCGACCAGGCGCTGGCCCGCAGCGAGCTGAAGATCCCCGAGGGCTATGAGCTGCATGCCATGGTGGCGATCGGCAAGCTGGGGGACAAGGCGAGTCTGGCCGAAGGCCTGCAGAGCCGCGAAGTGCCTAGCCCGCGCCGGCCATTGAGTGAGCTGGCGGCTGAGGGTGAGTTCAGCCTGTAAATAGTCGGCTGGCTGTCCCGGCCTCTTCGCGGGCAAGCCCGCTCCCACAGGATTACCTGTGACCTGAGGAAACAGATAAACCTGTGGGAGCGGGCTTGCCCGCGAAGAGGCCGGGACAGGCAATAAAGGCTCAATAACCCCGGGCGAAATCCACCTCGCCACGCATCCCCTGCCCCGCTGCATACGCCCGCACATTCTCGACAAACAACCGCACCATCGCCGCAGGCGAGGTGGGCGCCGAGCTGTGCCCGGTCAGCAGCAAGCCCCAGGCAGTCCAGAACGGGTGGCGCTGGGGCAGCGGCTCCTGGCGGCACACATCGATCACCGCACCGGCCAGGTGGCCCTGCTTGAGCGCCTCGACAAGGTCCGCATCGACCACCGCCGCGCCGCGCCCGGCGTTGATGAACAGCGCACCAGGCTGGAAGCACTGGAACAGCGCCGCATCGTACAGGTCGTGGGTGGCTGGGGTATCGGGCAGCAGGTTCAGCACGTAGTCGGCCTGCGCCACCATGCGCGGCAGCTGGTCGAGCCCGGCCACCTCGGCGAACGGCGCCTGCTCGCGGGCGCTGCTGGCCACGCCATAAAGCGTCACGCCAAACGGCACCAGAAACTCAGCGACCCGCTGGCCGATATCGCCGGTGCCGACGATCAGCACCCGGCGGCCCTCCAGCGTGCGCCCGGGGCGGTCGTCCCAGCGCCGCTCCACCTGGCTGACCAGTCGCGACAGCACTTCGCGCTCGTGCGCCAGCATGTAGGTAAGCATGTACTCGGCCATCACCTGGCCGAAGATGCCCACGGCGCGGGTCAGACGGTAGTCACGCGGCAGGCCGTCGGCCAGCAGCGGGGTAATGCCGGCCCAGGTCGACTGCATCCAGTCGGGCTTGTGGCCCTGGCGCAGCAGGCTGGCCAAAAGGTCCGGCTGGCCCAGCCATACCGGGCAGTCGGGGGCGAAACGCGCCAGCTCGGCGGAATCGCCGCTGGTCAGGACCTCCAGGTCCGGTGCCGCTTCGCCCAGCAGGCGGGCGTAGTTGGCATGATCCTGTTCAGCGATCAGAACGCGCATGTAAAACACAACCTTGGCAGACAACGAACGCGGCCCGCCAGGCGGGCCGCTGTACAAGATGCGATGGCGCCCGGCTCAGACCGGGTCGTTGCGGCGCAGCAGCTCTTCGGGCAGGTGCTCGATGTACTCGTCTTCCAGCGGCGGCATCTGCAGGTGGTAGCCCTGGTTTTCGAGGTTCTCCAGCACCTTGGCGATGTCTTCGCGCGCCAGCTTGCGCTCGGGGGTCAGCACCAGGTCGAAGGCGTGCACGGGGGTGCCGAAGACCGGCAACAGGCCCTCGGGCACGCGCTCCAGGCCTTCGGCCTTGAGCACGTACAGGTACATTTCGTTCTTGCGCGGGCTCTTGTAGATCGAGCAGATACGTTTCATGGCTTGTCTCCGGCACCCGCCAGGTCGTCCAGCAGGGCCTGGCCCATGCGCTCACGGCGCCAGCCGCGCAACGCATCGGGCAGTTGATAGGGGCCGTCGGGGTAGCCGCTTTTAAGCAGCGCTTCGAGGGCTTTCTTGCGCAGCATCAGCTCCGGGGCAATCTGCAGGCGCTCGCCTTCGGCCTGGCCAATGGCACGCAGGCGCTTGAGAATGCCGGCGGCCTCGATCGGCAGCGGCTCGGGCAAAGCCTGCGGCCACTGCTCGGCAGGCTGGCTACCGGCGCGCTTGATCAGTTCGATGAGGAACTGGCCGTCCTGGCGGATGGTGCGCGGGTGCATCTCGTCGATTTTTGCCAGTGCCGACAGGTTGTCGGGCTGGGACTTGGCCATCGGCCACAGCGAATGTTCCTTCAGAATACGGTTGCGCGGCACGTCGCGGTTGCGCGCTTCACGCTCGCGCCAGGCGCACAGCTCGCGCAATACCGCCAGTTGCTGGCGCGACAGCTTCCAGGCCAGCTTCACCTCGCGGTACAGCGTCTGCGGGTCGACCTCGCGGCGCATCGCAGCCACCAGCTCTGCGCCGTCCTCCAGCACCCAGGCGTACTTGTCATCACTCAGGCGCGGGCGCAGGGCAGTGAACAGCTCGGCCAGGTGCACGGCATCTTCGGCGGCGTAGCTTACCTGGGTCTCGGACAGCGGGCGTTGCAGCCAGTCGGAGCGGGTTTCGCCCTTGGGCAGCTCGAGCCCCAGCACCTCTTGCACCAGGCGCGAGTAGCCCATGGAGAAGCCGATGTTCAGGTAGCCGGCGGCCAGTTGGGTGTCGAACAGCGGCTGCGGCAGCTTGCCGGTCAGGCGCAGCAGCACCTCGAGGTCTTCGCTGCAGGCGTGCAGCACCTTGACCACACCGCTGTCTTCGAGCAGCGCGGCCAGGGGTTGCCAGTTGCGGATCAACAGCGGGTCGATGAGGAAGGCGCGCTTGCCGTCACCGATCTGGATCAGGCCCGCCTTGGGGTAGAAGGTGTCGACCCGCATGAATTCGGTGTCGAGTGCTACATAGGGCAGTTCGCGCCAGGCTTGGCAGTGTTCGGCCAGGGTCTGGTCGTCACGGATCCAGTGAATTTCGATGGCCACGAGGCTCTCCCACTAACATTGGCGCGCAGTATATACGGCGCGGGCCTTGGGGGTGAAACCTCGCGCCATCCGTGGTGCCGGGCGGTTGCCCGGTGCTGTTGCGAAATGCTATCGCGGGGCAAGCCCGCTCCCACGTGAAGCTTTGCAGGATCACGTGGGAGCGGGCCTGCCCCGCGATCGGCCCTTGCAGGCTCAGCGACCCGCCGCCAGCCAAGGCCGGCAGCTGGCGAACATGTCCAGCGACTGCTGGTACACGCCGGTGCGCACCTGCAACAGGCCCAGCATCGAGTGGAACAGGTTGTCCTGGGACAGCGGCGCGTCGCGCAGCTTGGCCATGCATTCGGTGTCTACACCAAAGTCCTTCTGGTAGCTGTCGGAGAACCAGGCCACCATCGGCACGTGCTTCTGCTGGTCCGGGGCGATGGCGTACGGGGTGCCGTGCAGGTACAGGTTGTACTCGCCCAGCGACTCGCCGTGGTCGGACAGGTAGAGCATGGCGGTGTCGACCTTGTCCTGCTTGCTGCGCAGGGTGTCGATCAGCGACGACAGCACGTCGTCGGTGTAGGCCAGGGTGTTGTCGTAGCCGTTGATGATCTCGTCGCGGCTGCACTGGTTAAGTGCATTGCTGCGGCACACCGGCTGGAACGGCTCCTGGCCCTTGGGGTAGCGCTTGAAGTACTCCGGGCCGTGGCTGCCCATCTGGTGCAGCACCAGCACGGTATCCTTGTCGAGGTTGTCGATCAGCTCGCCCAGGCCTTGCAGCAGGATTTCGTCATGGCATTCGCCGCCGGCGCACAGGGCCGGGTCCTTGAGATTGCTCACGTCGATGAACTGCACGCGGTCGCAGGTGCCCTTGCAGCCGGACTGGTTGTCGCGCCACTGCACGCTGAGGCCGGCGCGTTGGAGGATATCCAGCAGGCCTTCGCGGTTCTTCGCCACCCGCGCGTCGTAGTCCTTGCGGCCCATGCCGGAGAACATGCACGGCACCGACACGGCGGTTTCGGTGCCGCACGAGTGCACGTCGCTGAAGCTCAGCAGGCCCTGCTGTTTGGCCAGTTTAGGGGTGGTGTCACGCTGGTAGCCGAGCAAGCCGAAGTTCTCGGCGCGGGCACTTTCACCCACTACCAGTACGGTCAGCGACTTGCGCTGGTGGTGCTGCCAGGCGGCATCGCGACGGGCATCTTCGCCATAGGCCTGGAACGGCCGCGCGGCGGTGCCGACCTGCTCGCTGACATAGCCGATGGAGGCGCCGACGATATTGCTTGGGGTGAGCATCAGGCGCAGTTCGTGGTGGTTGCGAAACAGCGACGACAGCCCCTGGTAGTTGACCAGCGCCACCGAACCCAGTGCCGCCACGCAGGCGCCGCCAACGACCAGCTTGCCCAGCAGTTCGCGGTGCCACGGGCGGTAGGCGATGCGCGCTTTCCACACCGCCAGCGAGGGCAGTATGCCCAGCAGCACGATATAAAGCGCAAACTTGATCGACAACAAGTCACGCACTTCCGAAACATTGGTTTCGGCGACATTGCGGAACATGCCGGCGTCAACAAGTACGCCATATTGGTTCATGAAATAAGCAACACTGGCGCCACTCATGAACAAGATGATCAATACCGGCTTCAATACATAACGAAACGCCAATAGCGTCAGTACCAGATTGAACGCGAACAGCATCAGCACGGCGAATGCCAGGCCCAGCCACAGCCCCACCATGCCGGGCGGCAGGATGCTCTCCAGGTGCCCCCAAAGAAAGGTGTTGAGGCCAATCAACAGGTAAAGGCTGGCCAACAGCGTGACCCATTCAGTCCGCAGGGGTTTGACTTTCAACATTGGCATTCGCACGTAGAGTTCATGGGCGGCCAGGGGCAACAGCGGCACCCTGGAAAGTTGGCCGAACTCTAGAAAGCCTAGCATCAATTTTTTGTGAAAAACTTGGTAACAATTGGTGCGGATGCAGTTTTCATCCGTTAAACAGTTTTCATTCAGCGATTATTCAGCCAGGCACGCCATGGCAGCCTGGCTTTTCGCAGTGGCGCAAAGGGGGCTATTCTCATGGCTCAGGCCCTTTCGCCAACCCCAGACAGAGGTGAAGAAATGCCAGTTCCGCACGATTTGCTCGCAGACCTGCACATTACCGCTGAGAATTTCCAGGCACTGATCGACAAGGACCAGGACCTGCACAAGCTGCACAAGGAATACAACGCCAAGGACAAGGAGGTGCTGGCCGCCGAAGGCAACGGCACCAGCGATGAGGCCGTCAACAAGCTGCGCAAGGAGCGGCTGCTGCTCAAGGACAAGATCGAACGGATCATCCACCCGCCCAAAGCCTGAACGTTCCTCACTGAATTCACTGACGCCATCGCGGGGCAAGCCCGCTTCCACGACTCACCGTGGGAGCGGGCTTGCCCCGCGATCATTCGGCGTTCAGGCAGAAGCCTTCAGCGCTGCATCCAGGTCTTCGATCAGGTCACGGTAATCCTCGATCCCCACCGACAACCGCAGCAGGTTCTCGCTGATGCCCATTTCGCCCTTCTGCGCCGGGCTCAACGAGTTGTGCGACATGGTCCAGGAGTGGTTGATCATGCTCTCCACCCCGCCCAGCGAATCGGCCAGCACGAAGATCTGCAACGCCTCCACCAACCGGTTGACCGCAGCCCGGTCGCCCTTGATGCGCAGCGCCACCACCGCACCGCCGGTGCGCATCTGGCGCTTGCACAGTTCATGTTGCGGGTGGCTTGGCAGCCCCGGGTAGAACACCTGCTCCACCTGCGCGTGGTTTTCCAGGTACTCGGCGATGCGCAAGGCGTTGGCGCTCTGGCGTTCCATGCGCACATCCAGCGTTTTCAACCCGCGCAGCGCCAGGTAGCAGTCGAACGGCCCCTGGATGGCCCCCACCGCCATGCTGATGTGGCGCAGGCGCTTGAGCAGCTGCTCATTGGCCGCCACCACCACGCCGCCGGTCAGGTCGGAGTGGCCGCCGATGTACTTGCTCGCCGAGTGCATCACCAGGTCCACGCCCAGGGTGATCGGCTGCTGGTTCCACGGCGAGCAGAAGGTGTTGTCGATGCAGGTCAGGATGCCGCGCTCACGGGCCAGCGTGCACAGCGCCTTGATGTCCACCAGGTGCAGCAGCGGGTTGGTCGGCGACTCGATCCAGATCAATTGCGTTTCAGGGCGGATGGCCGCAGCCACGGCGTCCAGGTCGTTGAGGTCGACGTAGGTGGTGGTCAGCCCCGAGGTGCGTGCACGGTAGTCTTCCAGCAGGCGGAAGGTACCGCCATAGACACCGTTCATCACCACCACATGGGCGTCCTTGTCGAGCAATTCCAGCACCGTAGAGGTGGCGTTCACCCCCGAGGCGCAAGCCACCGCGCCCACGCCTTCTTCCAGCGCGGCCACGCAGGTTTCGTAGGCGTGCCGGGTGGGGTTGCTGACGCGGCTGTAGGCGTATTCGGGGTGGTCGTCCAGACCGCGCTTGATGAACGAGCTGGAGGTGACGATGGCCGGGAAGATGGCGTTGTCGGCAACGCTGGACTGCTCGCCGGCGTGGATGGTACGGGTGGCGAAATTGCGCAGCTTGTCGGACATGCTCGGGCTCGTGGCGTGTGGGGGAAAGGCGCCACTATCTCATATCCGCCTGCGCCAGGCAGTGCGTGGAACGTTGTTGTCGTCACCGGCAGCTGATGTTTCCACCCATTACGGCAAACGGCTAACCTTGGGGTAACTTTTTCTCCTTTCGAGCCCGATTGCGCCATGGACAGTTTCGACCAGCACATCCTCACCCTGCTCCAGCGCGATGCCTCGATGTCGCTCAAGGATTTGGCCGAAGCGGTCAACCTGTCGACCACCCCGTGCTGGAAGCGGGTCAAGCGCCTGGAAGAGGACGGCTACATCCGCAGCCGCGTCGCGTTGCTCGACCCCGAGCGCCTGGGCCTGGGCCTGACGGTGTTCGTCCAGCTCAAGACCCAGCGCCACGACAGCGCGTGGCTGGCGCAATTCGCCGCCACGGTGACGGCGTTCGAGGAGGTGATGGAGGTGTACCGCATGTCTGGCGACTGGGACTACATGCTGCGGGTGGTGGTCGGCGACATCAAGGCTTACGACCACTTCTACAAGAAGCTCATCACCAGCACCGACGGGTTGTCCAACATCACCTCGAGCTTTGCCATGGAGCAGATGAAGTACACCACGGCGTTTCCGGTGAGCCGGTGATGTTTGCAGGCCCGGCCTCATCGCCGGCAAGCCGGCTCCTACAGGTGATCGCATCTCCCTGTGGGAGCCGGCTTGCCGGCGATAGGGCCGGTACAGGCCATCACTGCGCCGTGGCTGCCGCAATACGGTTACCCGCCTGCGCCTTCACCACCTTGATCGCCACGAACTTCGAGGTCGGCGTATAGGTGCCATCGCCGTAGCTTTCCAGCGGCACCAACGGGTTGGTCTCGGGGTAATAGGCTGCCGCCTGGCCTTCGGGTACGTCATAGGCCACCAGGCGAAAGCCCGACACCCGGCGCTCCACGCCATCCTCCCACAGCGACACCAGGTCCACCTGCTCGCCCGGCTCGAAGCCCAGGCGGCGAATGTCGGCCTCGTTGACGAACACCACCTCGCGCAGGCCGAACACCCCGCGGTAGCGGTCATCCAGGCCGTACAGCGTGGTGTTGTACTGGTCGTGCGAACGCAGGGTCTGCAGGATCAGGTCAGGCTTGTCGCCACGGGCCAGCACCTTGGCGTTGACCAGTTGCTCGGGCAACGGGCTGGGGCTGAAACGGGCCTTGCCGGTGCTGGTGCGGAAGTTGCGCTC
This sequence comes from Pseudomonas xanthosomatis, assembly GCF_019139835.1. Lineage (NCBI taxonomy): Bacteria > Pseudomonadati > Pseudomonadota > Gammaproteobacteria > Pseudomonadales > Pseudomonadaceae > Pseudomonas > Pseudomonas xanthosomatis. The sequence goes on from NZ_CP077075.1 coordinate 5,172,088, forward strand.
GGCGGCGTTGTTGCCCAGGTGGAAGCCGCCCGGCGATTGCAGGCGCTCGTTGAAGTCGGTAAAGCCCGGGATCACGTCGGCGATCATGCTGCGGATGCGCCCGTAGTCGGCAACCGCGTATTCCCAGTCGATCGGCGTGTCGCCCAGCACGGCCTTGGCCATGCCGGCGACGATCGCAGGCTCCGAGCGCAGGTGCGGCGAGCGCGGTTTGAGCTGGCCGTGGGAGATATGCACCATGCTGAAGGTGTCCTCCACGGTCACGCCCTGCGGCCCTTCGGCCTGCAGGTCGATCTCGGTGCGGCCCAGGCACGGCAGAATCAAGGCATCACGCCCGGTCACCAGGTGCGAGCGGTTGAGCTTGGTGGAAATCTGCACGGTCAGCGCGCAGTTGCGCAGCGCCGCATGGGTGCGCGGGGTGTCCGGGGTGGCCTGGGCGAAGTTGCCGCCCAGGGCGACGAACACCTTGGCCCGGCCCTCCTCCATGGCCTTGATCGCCAGCACGGCATTGTGGCCGTGGGCGCGCGGCACCTTGAACTGGAAGCGTTTTTCCAGGGCATCGAGCAACACCGCCTTGGGCTTTTCGTCGATACCCATGGTGCGGTCGCCCTGCACGTTGCTGTGGCCGCGTACCGGCGACAACCCCGCACCCGGCTTGCCGACGTTGCCGCGCAGCAGCTGCAGGTTGACGATTTCCTGCACGGTCGGCACCGAATGGCGGTGCTGGGTGACGCCCATGGCCCAGCACATGATCACCCGTTCAGCCTTGCGGTACATGCGCGCGGCCAGCTCGATCTCGGCCTTGCTCAGCCCCGACTGCTCGACGATATGCTCCCACGGGGTGGCATCGACCACTTCAAGGTAGGCCTCGACTCCGCTGGTGTGCTCGGCGATGAAGGCGTGGTCGAACACTGCCGGCTCGTCGTTAAGCTGCGCCTCGCGCTCCCACTGCAGCAAAAACTTGGCAATGCCGCGCATGGCCGCCATGTCGCCACCCAGGGCCGGGCGGAAGTAGGCATTGGTGGTCGGCTCCGAGCCGTTGCTGAGCATCTCCAGCGGGTGCTGCGGGTGCTGGAAGCGCTCCAGGCCACGCTCCTTGAGCGGGTTGAAGCACACCACCTGGGCCCCGCGCTTGACCGCTTCGCGCAGCGGTTCGAGCATGCGCGGGTGGTTGGTGCCGGGGTTCTGGCCAATCACGAAAATCGCGTCAGCCAGCTCCAGGTCATGGAACACCACGGTGCCCTTGCCCACCCCGAGGGTTTCCGACATGCCGGCGCCGCTGGCCTCGTGGCACATGTTCGAGCAGTCAGGGAAGTTGTTGGTGCCATAGGCGCGCACGAACAGCTGGTAGAGGAACGCCGCCTCGTTGCTGGCCCGGCCCGAGGTGTAGAACTCGGCCTGGTCGGGGGACTCAAGTGCGTTCAGGTGCTCGCTGATCAGGGCAAAGGCCTCTTCCCAGCTGGTTTCGACGTAATGGTCGGTGGCTGCGTCGTAGCGCATCGGGTGGGTCAGGCGGCCCTGGTACTCCAGCCAGTAGTCGGTCTGCTCGCGCAGCGCACTGACGCTGTACTTGGCGAAGAACGCCGGGTCCACCGAACGGCCGGTGGCTTCCCAGTTGACCGCCTTGGCGCCGTTTTCGCAGAACTTGACCATGTCGCTTTCCGGCGACTCGCCCCAGGCGCAGCCGGGGCAGTCGAAGCCGCCGTTCTGGTTGGTCTTGAGCATGGCCCGCAGGTTCTTGAAGGCGTTCTCGCTGCCCAGCCAGCTCTTGGTCACGCTTTTCAGCGCGCCCCAGCCGGCGGCCGGCCCCTTGTAGTCCCTGATGTGTTGGTCCTGGCTCATGCGGTCGATCCTCACGCGGGCATTTGAAAGGTGCGGCAGGTCCCGTGGCCTGCTGCTTGCTTCCAGCCTATTGAGGGGCTGGTGGGGGCGTCCAATCGAAATGTCTTACGCTGTGATAGGTGCTGTCGATCATGCTGTGATGCAAGCCTGTGCTGGCCTCTCGCGGGCCAAGCGCGCTCCCACGACAAGCCCGGTGAATAAAGGCCCGCACTCGTGATAGAGGCTGTCGATCAAGCGGTCAGGCAAAGCAATTTGACGCTACTGGCCACTAGCGATAGCTTGGATCGCATAGCCCTTTTTCCTTCGAGCGCACCTGTGCAACAGCCCCCGGCCCTGATCGACGGTTTCAATCGCAAAGTCGACTACCTGCGGATGTCGGTCACCGACCGCTGTGACTTCCGTTGCGTCTACTGCATGGCCGAAGACATGCAGTTCTTGCCGCGCCAGCAGATCCTCAGCCTCGAAGAGCTGTACCAGGTAGCCGAGCGCTTCGTCGCCCTGGGCACCCGCAAGATCCGCCTGACCGGCGGCGAGCCGCTGGTACGCCAGGGCATCGTCGGCCTGTGCCAACGCATCGCCGCCCTGCCTGGCCTGCGCGAACTGTGCCTGACCAGCAACGGCTCGCAGCTCGGCCGCCTGGCCCAGCCGCTGTTCGATGCCGGCGTCACCCGCCTGAACATCAGCCTCGACAGCCTCGACCCCGAGCGCTTTCGCGCCCTCACCCGCACCGGCGATTTGCAGCAAGTGATCGACGGCATCGACGCCGCGCGCGCAGCAGGCTTTCGCCGCACCAAGCTCAACGCGGTGGTGCTCAAGGGCCGCAACGACGACGAAATCGTCGACCTGGTGCGGTTTGCCATCGATCGCGAGCTGGATATCTCGTTCATCGAAGAAATGCCCCTGGGGGTTATCAGCGAGCACCAGCGTGGCGAGTCGTATTGTTCCAGCGACGAGGTGCGCGAGCGCCTGGCCGCGCACTTCACCCTGGTCGAGTCGGCCGAATCGTCACAAGGCCCGGCCCGCTACTGGCGCCTGGCCGAGGCGCCGAATACCCGGGTCGGCTTCATTTCGCCCCACAGCCACAACTTCTGCGCCACCTGCAACCGCGTACGCCTGACCGTCGAGGGCCGGCTGCTGCTGTGCCTGGGCAACGAGCACTCGGTGGACCTCAAGCAGGTGCTGCGCCAGCACCCCGGCGACAGCGACCGGCTGGAAACCGCCATCCGCGATGCCATGCAGCTCAAGCCCTACCGCCACCACTTCGAGGTGGGCGGCGAGGTGCAGATCCTGCGTTTCATGAACATGACCGGCGGCTGATAGCCCGCCTCTGGAACCGCCTTGATCGTCCACCCACGCCCCGACATGCTGCGCGTGCTGTTCACTCTCAAGGGCTCGATCGTCAAACGCATTGCCGCGCGCTGCCTGGCAGTGACCCTGCTGGCGGCGTTGATCGTGTTGGTGGAGCGGCACTACCCGGCGCTGTTCTACCCGGTCAGCGCCACGCCGTTCACCCTGCTGGGCCTGTCGCTGTCGATCTTCATGAGCTTTCGCAACAACGCCTGCTACGACCGCTGGTGGGAGGGCCGCAAGGCCTGGGGGCGGGTGATCATCGAGGTGCGCTCGTTCGCCCGCGAAAGCGTGGTGATTGCCGATGAGCAACTGCGCGCGCATTTGCTGCGCAGCCTGTGCGGTTTTGCCCATGCCTTGAATGCGCGGCTGCGCAACGAGGATGAGCTGCGCGCGGCACGCCCGTGGCTGAACGAAGCCGACCGGGTAACCCCGCACAACGTCTGCAACGGCATTCTCCAGGCGGTCGGCGAGCACTGCGCAAAACTGCCGGTCAGCGATTTGCGCTACACCCTGCTGGAGCAGCGCCTGACCGGCCTTGCCGACGTGCAGGCCACCTGCGAGCGGATCAAGGGCACACCGCTGCCATTCCCCTACACCCTGCTGCTGCACCGCACCATCTACATCTTCTGCCTGCTGCTGCCGTTCGCCCTGGCCGAGCCGCTGGGCTGGCTGGCGCCGCTGTTCACCACCATCGTCAGCTACACCTTCTTTGGCCTGGATGCGATCGGCAACGAGCTGGAAGACCCGTTCGGGCGCGACGAGAACGACCTGCCCACCGATGCCCTGGTACGCACCATCGAGCGCGATGTGCTGGCGGCACTGGGGCATGAGCCGTTGCCGCCGGCGTTGCAGCCGGTGGAGCATGTGTTGAGCTGAGACCACGATGATTTAACACGGTCTCTGTGGGAAGCGGCCTTGTGTCGCGATGGGCTGCGCAGCAGCCCCGGCAATTTTGCATGAGGCCGAGGCCTTGGGGCCGCTTCGCGTCCCATCGCGACACAAGGCCGCTTCCCACAGGGATGGGTAATCTCCTACGGGGTCTCAACCGCGGCTTTCGCACAGCCCGATGGGTTTGAGGTGCGCGACAAAATTGCACGGCCGGTGCCGGGCATCGAGCTGTTCGGCCAGAATCCCTTCCCACGCGGTGCGACATGCCCCGGTAGAGCCGGGCAGGCAGCACACCAGGGTGCCGTTGGCCATGCCGGCCAAAGCCCGGCTCTGTACGGTCGAGGTGCCGATATCGAGAATCGACAGCGCCCGGAACAGCTCGCCGAAACCGTCGATGCGCTTGTCCAGCAGGCAGTCCACCGCTTCCGGGGTGCTGTCGCGGCCGGTAAAGCCGGTACCACCGGTGATCAGCACCACCTGCACCTGCTCGTCGGCAATCCAGGTGGCAACCTGGGCGCGGATCTTGTACAGGTCGTCCTTGAGCAGCTCGCGCGCCACCAGGCGGTGGCCCACGCCCACCGCGCGAGTGGCCAGCAGCTCGCCGGAGGTATCGGTGTCGTAGCTGCGGGTGTCGCTGACGGTCAGCACGGCGATGTTCAGCGGCACAAAGACCGCGTCGGGTTTGACGCTCACGGTGAAGCTCCTTGAAATGGCAGTGTGGGCAACGCTAGAGCGGTGGCCGGTGGGCGTCCAATAGATATGGCGTACCGGGTGATCGACAGGCTTTATCGCATGCCCGCTCCTACACAGGTAACCACGCCAGCATCCATTTGTGGCCATAACCCACCCCAGTTGGTTAAGGTCTCCCCATCCAGCACTTCCAGGCCAGCCCATGGACATCAAGCAGCTCAAGTTCCTCATCGCCCTCGACCAGACCCGCCACTTCGGCCAGGCTGCGGCGCTGTGCCATATCACCCAGCCGACGCTGTCCATGCGCCTGCGCAACCTGGAAGACGAACTGGACCTGGTGCTGGTCAAGCGCGGCCAGCGCTTCGAAGGTTTCACCGAGGCCGGCGAGCGCATCCTGGCCTGGGCCCGCACCTTGCTGGCCGCCCACGACGGCCTGCAGGCCGAGGCCGCCAGCTGCCGCGGCCAGGTGGTCGGCAGCCTGCGCCTGGGCACCGTGCCGCTGGCCAGCTTCAACCCCATGCACCTGCTGCTGCCGCTGCGCGAAAAATACCCCGAGCTGCAGTTTCAGCTGAGCTCCCACAGCACCGAGCAGATCATGGACGGCCTGAGCCGCAACCAGCTGGACCTGGGCATCTGCTACCTCGACCAGGTCAACGCCAACTTCTTCGAAGTGATCGAGCTGGGCACCACCACCATGGGCCTGCTGCATGACACCCGGCATTTCCAGTTCGAACACGACAGCCTGCGTTGGGAGGAGCTGGGGGATATCCCGCTGGGCCTGCTGAGCAAAGGCATGCACTACCGCCAGTCACTGGACCTGAGCTTTCGCAGCCGCAGCCTCGAGCCCAACGCAGTGCTGGAAAGCGACTCGACCTTCCAACTGATCCAGGCCATCAATACCGGCGTGTGCTGCGCCGTCATGCCGCTGGGCTGCGGCCTGGAAGGCTTGAGCGAACACACCCGCATCATCCCCATCGTCGAGGCCAGCATCCACAGCCCGGTGGGCCTGTTGCTACGCCGCAGCGAGCCGCGCTCGGCGATTGCCGAGCAGTGCTTCAGCGAAGCGCGGGCGCTGTTTCAGCCCTCCTGAGCCGTGGCCTGGCGGTACTGGCGCGGGGTAAAACCGGTGAGCTGGCGGAACTGCCGGCTGAAGGCGCTGTGGTCGGTATAGCCGCAGCGCAATGCCACCTCGGTGATCGGCAAATCCGAATGCAGCAGCCGGTGGGCGTGTTCAAGGCGCGCCTTGTGGATCATCTGCCTTGGCGTGAGGTGGAACACCCGCTTGCAGTAGCGCTCCAGTTGCGCCACCGAAATGCCGGCGATGCGGGTCAGCTCGCCCATTGTGACGGGCTGGTGGAAGTGCCGGCGAATGTGCTCGTCGACCGCCGCCAGGCGCTGGTACGCCGGGTGGGTGTCGGCGGCTGACTGCAGGTCCACCGAGATGCCCACCAGGCCGATGATATTGCCCGCAGGGTCATGCAAAGGGCGCTTGTGGGTCAGGCACCAGCCAGGCTCGCGGCTGCCGTACAGGTGCAGCTCGAGCTGGTCTTCCAGCACCAGCCCCTCTTCCAGTACGCGCCGGTCCTGCTCGGTATAGCCGGGGCCCAGGCGCGCCGGGAACACCTCGGCACTGGTCTTGCCGAGCAAAGGCTGCAACTGCTTGAGGCCGCAACGCTGCACCAGGGTACGGTTGGCCAGCACGTAGCGGGCCTGGGTGTCCTTGATGAAAATCGCGGCGTTGGCGATCACGTCGAGCATGGGTAGCAGCCAGACCACACCGGCCAACAGGGCCTCCAGCGACTCGGGGCGGTGCTGGTCGAGGGTCTGGTACAGGGTTGCCAGGGGCTTTGAGGTCATCGGTCAGTTCTCTGCCGGCAGTGCCGGCTTCTTCGCGGGCAAGCCCGCTCCCACAGGTACGGCACAGGGTTCGAAACTTGCAGGGGCCTGTGGGAGCGGGCTTGCCCGCGAAGAGGCCGGCACTCGCCACATACCTCTACAGCCCTTGTGCAGCCTTGCTTACAGCCTATCCACCAGCCACATCGGATCGCCACCCTTTTTTGCAACTATGCCGATTTCGTCATTCACCTTGCAGAAAACCATCAAGAACCGCCACCCCCGGCCGGTCCACTCTATGCCCCACGCAAGCCGCCCCATACCTACAAGAGCGCGGCCGTAACAAGCCGCAACGTGACATCAGACCTGCCTATCCAAAACCTACAAAAAGGCGCACCCATGTCAGGCAAATTCAAGAAGCAATTGTCATTGCTGGACCTCACCTTCATCGGCCTCGGCGCCATCTTCGGCTCCGGCTGGCTGTTCGCCGCCAGCCACGTCTCGGCCATCGCCGGGCCGGCCGGCATCCTCTCCTGGTTCCTCGGCGGCTTCGCCGTGTTGCTGCTGGGCATCGTCTACTGCGAGCTGGGCGCCGCCCTGCCGCGGGCCGGTGGCGTGGTGCGCTACCCGGTGTACTCCCACGGCCCGCTGCTGGGCTACCTGATGGGGTTCATCACCCTGATCGCGTTTTCCAGCCTGATCGCCATCGAGGTGGTCGCCTCGCGCCAGTACGCCGCAGCCTGGTTCCCCGGGCTGACCAAGGCCGGCTCCAGTGACCCCACGGTGCTCGGCTGGCTGGTGCAGTTCGCCCTGCTGGGGTTGTTCTTCTTCCTCAACTACCGCAGCGTGAAGACCTTCGCCAAGGCCAACAACCTGGTCAGCGTGTTCAAGTTCATCGTGCCGCTGCTGGTGATCGGTGTGCTGTTCACCTTCTTCAAGCCGGAAAACTTCGAGGTGCAGGGCTTTGCCCCGTTCGGCCTGTCCGGCGTTGAAATGGCGGTGTCGGCCGGCGGCATCATCTTCGCCTACCTGGGCCTGACGCCGATCATCTCGGTGGCCAGCGAGGTGAAGAACCCGCAACGCACCATCCCCATTGCGCTGATTCTGTCGGTGCTGCTGTCCACCGCCATCTACGCCCTGCTGCAACTGGCCTTCCTCGGCAGCGTGCCGACCGAAATGATCGCCAACGGCTGGGCCGGCATCTCCAAGGAGTTGGCGCTGCCCTACCGTGACATCGCCCTGGCCCTGGGCGTGGGCTGGCTGGCCTACCTGGTGGTGGCGGACGCGGTGATCTCGCCCAGCGGCTGCGGCAACATCTACATGAACGCCACCCCGCGGGTGATCTACGGCTGGGCGCAGACCGGCACCTTCTTCAAGTATTTCACCCGCATCGACGAGCAGTCCGGCATCCCGCGCCCGGCGCTGTGGCTGACCTTCGGCCTGTCGGTGTTCTGGACCCTGCCGTTCCCGTCGTGGGAGGCGCTGATCAACGTGGTTTCCGCCGCCCTGGTACTGAGCTATGCAGTGGCCCCGGTCAGCGTCGCCGCCCTGCGCCGCAACGCCCCCGGCATGCCGCGCCCGTTCCGGGTCAAGGGCATGGGCGTGCTCGGCCCGCTGTCGTTCATCATCGCCGCGCTGATCGTCTACTGGTCGGGCTGGAACACCGTGTCCTGGCTGCTGGCCCTGCAGATCGTGATGTTCGTGCTGTACCTGCTGTGCCGCCGCTTCGTGCCCACCGAGCACCTGTCGCTGGGCCAGCAGGTGCGCTCCTCGGCCTGGCTGATCGGCTTCTACGCCGTGACCATTGTGCTGTCGTGGCTGGGCAGCTTCGGCGGGCTGGGGGTGATCGGCCACCCGTTCGACACCGTAGTGGTGGCCGCTGCTGCCCTGGGCATCTACTACTGGGGGGCGGCCAGCGGCGTGCCGGCGCACCTGGTGCGGTTGGATGGCGAGGATGAAAGCGAAGGAGCTGGGCAAGTGCACAGCGCCCTGCGCCCGGCGGCACTGGCGCCCTGAAAACAACCGACAGCCCGCTCCCAAGGGTCACCTTGAACCTGCAACGGACACGCCCATGAAACAGATCCACGTCATCGATTCACACACCGGCGGCGAACCGACCCGCCTGGTGATGAAGGGCTTCCCCGCCCTCAGCGGCCGGACCATGGCCGAGCAACGCGACAAGTTGCGCGAGCTGCACGACCACTGGCGCCGCGCCTGCCTGCTGGAGCCACGCGGCAACGATGTGCTGGTGGGCGCGCTGTACTGCCCGCCAGTGTCGGCAGAGGCCATCTGCGGGGTGATCTTCTTCAACAACGCCGGCTACCTGAACATGTGCGGCCACGGCACCATCGGCCTGGTCGCCTCGCTCCAGCACCTGGGCCTGATCGGCCCGGGCGAACACCGCATCGACACCCCGGTCGGCCAGGTCAGCGCCACCCTGCACGATGACGGCGCCATCACCGTCGCCAATGTGCCGTCCTACCGCTACCGCAAGCAGGTGGCGGTGGATGTGCCGGGCCACGGCGTGGTGCACGGCGACATCGCCTGGGGCGGCAACTGGTTCTTTCTGGTCAGCGAGCACGGCCAGCGCATCGAACTGGACAACCGCGAAGCCCTCACCGAATACACCTGGGCCATGCTCAAGGCCCTCGAAGCCCAGGGCATCACGGGTGAAAACGGCGGCCTGATCGACCACGTCGAGCTGTTCGCCGACGATGAACACGCCGACAGCCGCAACTTCGTCATGTGCCCGGGCAAGGCCTACGACCGCTCGCCCTGCGGCACCGGCACCAGCGCCAAGCTGGCGTGCCTGGCCGCCGACGGCAAGCTCGACGAAGGCCAGGTGTGGACCCAGGCCAGCATCACTGGCAGCCAGTTCCAGGGCCGCTTCGAGCGTATCGGCGAGCGTATTCGCCCGTTCATCACCGGCCGCGCCTACATGACCGCCGACAGCACCCTGCTGATCGACGAACAAGACCCTTTCGCCTGGGGCATCTGACCCCGTTTTTCCGACTGAACATTGCCAGGAGTGACACCATGACCACCAACATCTTCACCGGCACCATGCCCGCCCTGATGACCCCCTGCACCGCCGAGCGCAAGCCGGACTTCGACGCCCTTGTGCGCAAAGGCCGCGAACTGATCGAGGCCGGCATGAGCGCGGTGGTGTACTGCGGCTCGATGGGCGACTGGCCGCTGCTGACCGAGGCCGAGCGCCAGGAAGGCGTGGCACGCCTGGTGGCGGCAGGCATCCCGACCATCGTCGGCACTGGCGCGGTGAACTCCCGCGAGGCCGTGGCCCATGCCGCCCACGCCGCCAAGGTTGGCGCCGCCGGCCTGATGGTGATCCCCCGCGTGCTCAGCCGCGGCGCTTCGCTGATTGCCCAGAAGCACCACTTCTCGGCCATTCTGGCCGCAGCGCCGAAGCTGCCGGCGGTGATCTACAACAGCCCCTACTATGGCTTTGCCACCCGCGCCGACCTGTTCTTCGAGCTGCGCAGCCAGCACCCGAACCTGATCGGCTTCAAGGAATTCGGCGGCGGCGCCGACCTGCGCTACGCCGCCGAGCACATCACCTCCAAGGATGACGACGTAACCCTGATGGTGGGCGTGGACACCCAGGTGGTGCATGGCTTCGTCAACTGCAACGCCACCGGCGCGATCACCGGCATCGGCAACGCCCTGCCGCGCGAAGTGCTGCAACTGGTGAGCCTGAGCAAGCAGGCGGCCAAGGGCGATGCCCGCGCCCGCCGCCTGGCCCGCGAGCTTGAGTCGGCGCTGGCGGTGCTGTCGTCGTTCGATGAAGGTTGCGACCTGGTGCTGTACTACAAGCACCTGATGGTGCTCAACGGCGACACCGAGTACAGCCTGCATTTCAACGAAACCGACGCCCTCACCGACGCCCAGCGCAACTACGCCGAGCAGCAGTACGCGCTGTTCCGCCAGTGGTACGCCAACTGGTCGGCCGAGCAGAACCTGGCCTGACCCTGGGGCTGCTTCGCAGCCCTTGTGGGAGCGGGTTCACCCGCGAACACCGGCGAAGCCGGTGCCATGCACCGTGTCGCCCTTTTCGCGGGTGAACCCGCTCCCACAGAGCCCAATGCAGAACTCCACTCCAAAGGACGCCCCATGACCCTCAACGGCAACCTGCTGATCGGCCAACGCGCCGTGCCCGGCACCGAGGCGCCAATCCGCGCCATCGACCCGGCCACCCACCAGCCGCTCGAACCCGCCTACCCCGGCGCCAGCGCCGAACACGTGGCCCAAGCCTGTGCCCTGGCCTGGGCGGCGTTCGATACCTACCGCGAAACCTCGCTCGAACAACGGGCGAACTTTCTCGACAGCATCGCCCAACAGATCGAAGCCCTGGGCGATGAGCTGATACACCGCGCCGTCGCCGAAACCGGCCTGCCGCCAGCCCGCATCCAGGGCGAGCGTGGCCGCACCTGCATGCAACTGCGCACCTTCGCCCGGGTGGTGCGGGCCGGCGAATGGCTGGACGTGCGTATCGACCCGGCGCTGCCCGAGCGCCAGCCCCTGCCCCGCCCAGACCTGCGCCAGCGCCAGGTGGCCCTGGGCCCGGTGGCGGTGTTCGGCGCCAGCAACTTCCCACTGGCCTTCTCGGTGGCCGGCGGCGACACCGCCTCGGCCCTAGCTGCCGGCTGCCCGGTGGTGGTCAAGGCCCACGGTGCCCACCCCGGCACCAGCGAGCTGGTCGGCCGCGCCGTGGCCCTGGCCGTTAAACAATGCGGGCTGCCCGAAGGGGTGTTCTCGCTGCTGCACGGCAGCGGCCGCGAAGTGGGCCTGGGGCTGGTCAACGACCCGCGCATCAAGGCCGTCGGTTTCACCGGTTCACGCAGCGGTGGCCTGGCCCTGCTGCACTCGGCCCAGGCACGCCCGGAGCCGATCCCGGTGTATGCCGAAATGGCTTCGATCAACCCGGTATTTTTGTTCGCGCATGCCCTTGAGCTGCGTACCGACGCACTGGCCCAAGGCTTCGTCGCCTCGCTGACCCAGGGCGCCGGGCAGTTCTGCACCAACCCGGGGCTGGTGATCGCCCGCCAGGGGCCGGCGTTGCAGCGCTTTGTCGAGCAGGCCAGCGAGCATGTGCGCAAGGCCCCCGCGCAGACCATGCTGACCCCGGGTATCTTCAGTGCCTATGAAGCAGGCGTGGCGGCACTGGCCGAGAACCGCCACGCGCAAACCGCCGCCAGTGGCCAACCGGCCCAGGGGCCGAACCAGTGCCAGGCGCAGTTGTTCGTCACCGAGGCCCGCGCCTTTTTGGCCGACGAGGCGCTGCAGGCCGAAGTGTTCGGCGCAGCCTCGCTGGTGGTGGCCTGCGACACCGATGCACAAATTCGTGAAGTTGCCGAGCACCTGGAAGGCCAGCTGACCGCCACCCTGCACTTGATCGACGCCGACCTCGCCAGTGCCCGCGCGCTGCTGCCAACCCTGGAGCGCAAGGCCGGGCGCATTCTGGTCAATGGCTGGCCGACCGGGGTGGAGGTGTGCGACGCCATGGTCCACGGCGGCCCGTTCCCGGCCACCTCCGATGCCCGCAGCACCTCGGTGGGCTCTGCGGCGATCCTGCGCTTCTTGCGCCCGGTGTGTTACCAGGGCTTCCCGGATGCGTTGCTGCCGCAAGCCCTGCAACAGGGCAACCCGCTGCACCTGCGGCGGCTGCTCGACGGCCAGCGGGAAGCCTGAGCCATGGCCGACTTCGACACCGATATCGCCGTGGTCGGCGCCGGCATCGTCGGCGTGGCCTGCGCCCTGCAACTGGCCCGCCAGGGTAAGCGGGTGCTGCTGCTCGACCGCCAGGCGCCGGGCCACGGCGCCTCGTGGGGCAATGCCGGGCACCTGGCCACCGAGCAAGTGTTCCCGATTGCCGACCTGTCGATCCTCAAGCGCCTGCCAAGCATGCTGATGGACCCCATGGGCCCGCTGCGCCTGGACTGGAAATACCTGCCCCGCGCCCTGCCGTGGTTCACCCGGCTGCTGCTCAACCTGCGCCCGGCGCCGTTCGGGCGCAGTGTGGCCGGCATCCGCGCGCTGAACGAGGGCAGCCTGGGCGCCTGGCAGCGCTTGCTCGGCTCCATCGGGCGGCTCGACCTGCTGCGTGAAGACGGCTCGTTGCTGGTGTTCGAGCGGCCTGAGTCAGGCGTGGCGCTGCAGGCCCTGCGCCGGCGCATGCAGCAGCAAGGCGTAGCGGTGGACGGCTGGTCGGCGCAGCAGGTGCGCGAAGCCGCGCCGCAATTGAGCGAAACGCTGCAGGGTGGGCTGTTCTTCCCGCGCACCGGGCATTTCATCGACCCGTACCGGGTGGTCAACGCGTTGTTCGAGGCAGCACTGGCGGCCGGTGTGCAGTTTGCCTGCCGCGAGGTGACGGGGGGCCGGTTGCAGGGTGACGGCGTCTGCCTTGCCAGCAACCAGGGCCAGGTGCGCGCGCGCCAGGTGCTGGTGGCGTGCGGCGCGCATTCGGCAACGCTGGTCAAGGCACTGACCGGCAAGGCCGTGCCATTGGACACCGAGCGTGGTTACCACCTGATGCTGCCGGCCGAGCACGGGCGGCTGCCGTTTGCGGTCACCTCGCTTGAGCGCAAGTTCATCATGACGCCCATGGCCGACGGCCTGCGCCTGGCCGGCACGGTGGAGTTCGCCGGGCTCGACGCGCCGCCGAGCATGCAGCGGGCGTGGCAGTTGCACCGCTTGAGCCAGGGGTTGTTCAAGCAGGATTTGAATGCCGACGGGGCAACGCCGTGGATGGGCTTTCGGCCTTCGTTGCCGGACTCGCTGCCAGTGATCGACCGGGTGGCCGACGGGCGCGTGCTGCTGGCGTTCGGGCACCAGCACCTGGGGTTGACCCAGGCGGCGCTGACCGGGGAATGGGTGGGGCGGTTGGCTGGCGGGGGGGATTGCGCCGGGGCTTATCGGTTGGATCGGTTTTGATTCAAGAGGCCGCTTTGCGGCCCTTTCGCGGCACAAGGCCGCTCCTACAGGAGATCGCGTGGTGCTGCACCTATGCGATCCCTGTAGGAGCGGCCTTGTGCCGCGAAAGGGCTGCGCAGCAGCCCCTTCAAACCTCAGCGATAGCGCTCAAGCCAATGCGCATACGGCGCTGGCAAGGTCCACGAAGCCTTGTCCACACCCAGCTCCTTGGCCGCGGCATACGGCCAGTGCGGGTCGGCCAGGTGGGCGCGGCCCACCGACACCAGGTCCAGCTGGTTGGCCTGCAGCGCGCCTTCGGCCAGTTGCGGGGTACCAAAGCCCCACGCCGAGGTTACCGGCAGCTGTGCCTCGCGGCGCACGCGCTCGGCGATCGGACCCATGAACGCCGGGCCCCACGGGATGTTGGTGTCGGGGATGGTGAAACCGACGCTGACGCTCAGCAGGTCCAGGCCGCCGGCCTTGAAGCGGCGTGCCAGCTCGATGGACTCTTCCAGGGTCTGCTCGTCACGCCCGTCGTATTCCAGCACGCCAAAACGCGCGGTCAGCGGCAGGTGCTCCGGCCACACTTCACGCACGGCTGCCAGTGTTTCCAGCAGGAAGCGGCTGCGGTTGTCGAAGCTGCCGCCGTAGGCGTCGGTGCGCTGGTTGGAGTGCTCGGAGAAGAAGCTCTGGCCCAGGTAGCCGTGGGCAAAATGCAGTTCGATCCACTCAAAGCCTGCATCACGGGCGCGGCGGGCGCCATCGACGAAGTCCTGCTTGACCCGCTCGATGTCGGCCAGGGTCATCTCGCGCGGCACTTTCGGCAGGTGGGCACCAAAGGCGATGGCCGACGGGGCGATGGTCTGCCAGCCGCGGGCATCATCTGCCGCAATGTGGTCGTCACCTTCCCACGGGCGGTTGGCGCTGGCCTTGCGCCCGGCGTGGGCGATCTGGATGCCTGGCACCGAACCTGCGGCCTTGATTGCCTGCACCACCGGCACGAAGGCCTGGGCATGGGCGTCGCTCCAGATACCGGCGCAGCCGGGGGTGATGCGGCCTTCCGGCGCCACTGCGGTGGCTTCCACCACCACCAGGCCGGCGCCGCCACGGGCCAGGCCCGCCAGGTGCACGTGGTGCCAGTCGTTGATCATGCCGTCCTCGGCCATGTACTGGCACATCGGCGGAATGGCGATGCGGTTGCGCAGGGTCACATCCTTGAGGGTGTAGGGCTGGAACAATGCAGACATGGGAAACTCCAGGGGAAGGGTTGCATACGATTGTTCGATCATAATCGAACTATGGCAATTAGTGGAACCCCCGTTATCATGTTGCCCATGCGAACCTACACCCACCCCTCCCCCGAACACCTCTCCCTGGAACGGTTGCTCTACGCCCTGAGCGACCCTGTGCGCCTGCAGATTGTCCGCCACCTGGCCGGTGTGGCCGAAGCCAGCTGTGGCGAGCTGGACGGCGGGCGGCCGAAGTCGAGCATGTCCCACCATTTTCGCGTGCTGCGCGAGGCGGGGCTGGTGTTCACCCGCAACGTTGGCACCACGCACATGAACTCGCTGCGTAGCGATATTCTGGATGCGCGCTTCCCCGGGTTGCTCGAGTGCATCTTGCGCCAGCATTGAGCATGGCTGCGACGCGGGGAATGGCACCGGCTGCGCCGGTGTTCGCGGTGGTCCGGCACTCCGGCAAGCCCGCTCCCACAGGTCCTTGCTAAATCAATGAGTCGTGTGCAGTTCCATGAGAGCCGGCTTGCCGGCGATGGGGCCCGATCAGGCGCGCACAAAAAAGCCACGAGGCCGCCGGTGGCGACGCTCGTGGCTTGGTGTGTTGCCGGGCAAGCCCGGCAAGCGGGGTGGCCTTACAGGGCCATGTCGTTGGCAGGCTTGCTTTCGACCGGTGCGCTTGGCTGCACGCTGGTGCCGACGCTCTGGTCGATCACCGGCGGCTTCTCAAGCTGCAGTACTTCGGCGGTGTAGTTCCACTCTTTCTGGGTGGCTGCAGCCGACTCGTTCAGCTTGGTGCCGTAGCTTGGGACGATTTGCTTGAGCTTGGCCTGCCACTCTGGGGTGGCGACCTTCTCCTTGAACACGGTCTCAAGCACGTTGAGCATGATCGGTGCAGCGGTCGAGGCACCTGGCGAGGCACCCAGCAGGCCGGCGATGGTACGGTCCTGGGAGGCCACGACCTCGGTGCCCAGCTTCAGCACGCCGCCTTTTTCTGCATCACGCTTGATGATCTGCACGCGCTGGCCGGCTTGCCACAGGCGCCAGTCTTCTTTCTTGGCGTTCGGGAAGTAGGTGCGCAGGGCTTCGAAGCGGTCGTCGTCCGACAGCATCAGCTGGCCGGCGAGGTATTCCACCAGCGGGTACTGCTCGATACCCACCTTGGTCATCGGCCAGACGTTGTGCATGGTGGTGCTGCTCAGCAGGTCCAGGTACGAGCCGTTCTTCAGGAACTTGGTCGAGAAGGTGGCGAATGGCCCGAACAGGATCACGCGCTTGCCGTCCAGCACGCGGGTGTCCAGGTGCGGTACAGACATGGGTGGCGCGCCGGTGGAGGCGATGCCGTAGGCCTTGGCCATGTGCTGCATGGCAATGGTCGGGTTCTCGGTAACCAGGAACGAACCGCCCACCGGGAAGCCGGCGTATTCCTTGGCCTCCGGGATGCCCGATTTTTGCAAGAGCTTCAACGCGCCGCCGCCGGCACCGATGAACAGGAACTTGGCGTCGGTGGCGTGTGCGGTGCCATCCTTCAGGTTCTTGTACTCGACGTGCCAGGAGCCGTCTTCGTTGCGGGTGATGTCCTGCACTTCGCTGGACAGCTTCAGGTCGAAGTTCGGCTGGGTCTTCAGGTGGCCGACGAACTGGCGGGTGATTTCGCCGAAGTTGACGTCGGTACCGATTGGCGTCCAAGTGACCGCGAGCTTCTGGTTCGGGTCACGGCCTTCCATCATCAGCGGGACCCACTTGGCGATCTGCGCGTGGTCCTCGGAGTACTGCATCGGGCGGAACAGCGGGCTCTGCTGCAGGGCGTCGTAGCGCTTCTTGAGGAACTTGATGTTGTCATCACCCCAGACGAAGCTCATGTGCGGGGTGGTGTTGATGAACGAGTGCGGGTTCTTCAGCACGCCCTGGCGAACCTGCCAGGCCCAGAACTGACGGGAGATCTGGAACGACTCGTTGATCTCGATGGCCTTGGAGATGTTGACGTTGCCGTCTTTGTCTTCCGGGGTGTAGTTCAGCTCGGCCAGCGCGGAGTGGCCGGTACCGGCGTTGTTCCAGCCGTTGGAGCTTTCTTCGGCGACGCCGTCCAGGCGCTCGACCATTTCCATCGACCAGCTTGGCTCCAGCTCGTGCAGCCAGACCGCGAGGGTGGAACTCATGATGCCGCCGCCGACGAGCAGTACGTCGACTTTTTTGGTTTCTTCGGCGTGGGCGTGCATGAAGCTCGCCGCAACAGCCAGACCCAGCAAGGTCTTGCCAGCTTTCTTGAACATTGATCGATTCCAGTGTTGTAGAACGGAGTGAGGGCCTGTGGCTGGCCCGGGTGTTCCATGTTCTTCAGCGCAGGCTTTTTGTGATCATTGTTCAGCAGCCAGAGAACCAGAAAACGACCCAGCCTTTTGTCGTATTGACCTACAAGCTGAATCGTTTCGCGGCGGATTGTAACCGAATTGCCAGCACAAACAAATTCTGCCCCGCCAGGCAAGGCGGCAGGTTGTCTCAGGCCGATTGCAGTATTGGCGGGACACCCCTACTATTGCGAGCATTTCTCATTCGCACAACGTCAGCGCTCGCGCCGGATGCCGCCGTGGTTTCGATACCTGAAGTGAATGCCTCGCTCCACACCCTCTACCACAGCCACTCCCGCTGGTTGCTGGGCGTGCTGTACCGCCGCCTGGGCTGCCGCTGCGAGGCGGCAGACCTGGTGCAGGACACCTTCGTGCGGCTGATCCAGCGCCCGCGCAGCTTCGACGGTGCCAGCGGCGAACGCTCGTACCTGGCCACCATCGCCCGCGGCCTGTGCATCGACCACTGGCGCCGCCAGCGCCTGGAGCAGGCCTGGCTGCAGCAACTGGCGCTGCAGCCCGAAGCGCTGCAGCCCTCCCCCGAGCAGCGCGCAATCATTGTCGAGACCCTGCACGAGGTGGATGCCATGCTGTTGCGCCTGCCAGCCAAGGTGCGCCAGGCGTTTTTGCTGGCGCAGATCGACGGCCTGGCCTACCGCGACATTGCCGGGCGCATCGGCGTGAGCGAGCGGATGATCAAGAAGTATCTGGCCCAGGCTTTCTTGCACTGCGCCATCCTCGAAGCCGAACTCGACGGCGTGCTGGTGGAGTAATGCCATGACCCAGCCCGCCCAGACACTGCGCCACGAAAGCCTGCAGCAGGCCGCACACTGGTACGTGCAGTTGCAGGACGAACCGGTTGCCCCGCAGTTGCGCCAGCAGTGGCAGCACTGGCTTGAGCAGCACGGCGACCACCAGGCCGCCTGGCTGTATGTGCAGCGGGTCGGCCAGCGCTTCGCGCCGTTGCAAGGTGAAGGCGCTGCCGCCGGGCGGGTTTTGCGCGAGCAGCAATCACGCGGCTTCAGCCGCCGCACCGGGCTCAAGTCGCTGCTGGTGCTGGGCGCCAGCGCGCTGGTCGGCTGGCAGGCCTGGCGCGGCGCGCCGCTGTCGGGCTGGACTGCCGACCTTGCCACCGGCATCGGCGAAACCCGGCAAACCCGCCTGGCCGACGGCAGCCAGCTGTGGCTGGGGGCGCAGAGCGCCATCGACCTGGACTTCTCGGCACTGGCCCGGGTGCTGCACCTGCGCTTTGGCGAGCTGCTCGTGGAAACCGCCCAAGACCGGCGCCGGCCGTTTTTCGTCGACACCGCCCAAGGGCGCATGCAGGCCCTGGGTACACGTTTTGCCGTGTGCCAGCAGGGCGACAGCACGCGGCTGAACGTGTATGCCGGGGCGGTGGAGGTGTGCACCGCGCTGGGCGGCGAGCGGCGTATCGTGCAGGCCGGCCAGCAGGTGGAGTTCAACGCCCGGGCCATCACTGCCGGCGGGCCTGCGCAAAGTGCCGGGCAGTCGTGGATCGAGCGGCGCCTGAACGCCGAGGCCATGCCTCTGGCGCAGTTGCTGCAGACGCTGGGGCGTTATCGCCATGGCCACCTGGGCTGGCACCCGGCGGTGGCGGGGTTGTCGGTGATGGGGGCGTTCCCGCTGGATGACACCGACCGGGCGCTGGCGCTGCTGCAGGCGGCGTTGCCGGTGCGGGTACAGCGCTTGACGCCTTGGTGGGTGAGTGTGGAGCCGGTGTGACAGCGCACGCATAGCGTGGGAGCGGGCTTGCCCCGCGATCACCGGCCTTGCCGGTGCCATGCTGCGCGGTGCCTGAATCGCGGGGCAAGCCCGCTCCCACGCCATGCGAAAAAAAACGCCTGCGCAGTTCCCTTTTGCAAATCTCGTCCGGTTTACCCCTGGCAAGCCACCTCAACCTACCGTATCGATTCCAGGGACCCGCATGCCGACGCCTTTCCACCCCGCGCTTCGCCTGGCGCTCGCCGCGCCGCTCACCCTCTGCGCCGCCGCGCCGCTGCTGCTGCTGCCGGTAACTGCGGCGCATGCCGAGCAGGCCGCAAGCACCGAGCTGAACTTCGACATCGCCCCCGGCTCGCTGGCTGCGGCCCTCAACCAGTTCAGTGGCCAGGCCGGCATTTACCTGGCCGGTAGCAACGAGCTGGCCGCCGGCAAAACCAGCCCGGGCCTGCAAGGCCGCTACAGCGTGGCCCAGGGCTTGGCCCGCCTGCTGCAGGGCAGCGGCCTGCAGGCAGTGCCACAAGGCAGCGCCGGCTATGTGCTGCAACCGCTCGCCGAGGGCGGCGCGCTGCAACTGGATGCCACCGCGATCAACGCCGCCTTGCTGACTGCCAACGGCCAGAGCGACACGGGCTACCGCGCAGTGACCAGCAACACCGCGAGCAAGACTGGCACCGCCCTGGCCGAAACGCCGCGCTCGGTATCGGTGGTGACCCGCCAGCGCATGGACGACCAGCAGTCGCAGACCCTCACCGAAGTGCTGGGCTATGTGCCGGGGGTTTTCTCGCCGCCGTTTGCCGGCGGTGATGGCCAGGCCGGCGACCTGTTCTTCATTCGCGGCTTCAACGCCACCGACTGGGGCTACGGCCTGTTGCGCGACGGCCTGCGGGTGCAGGGCAACCGCTACGACACCAGCAGCGAACCCTATGGCCTGGAGCGGGTGGAAGTGTTCCGTGGCCCCACTTCGATCCTGTACGGCGAAAACGCCCCGGGTGGCGTGGTCAACCTGGTCAGCAAGCGCCCCACCGCCGAGGCTCGCGGCGAGGTGCAACTGAGCTATGGCTCGCACAACCGTCGCCAGCTGGGGGTGGATGTCTCCGGCCCGCTGACCGACGAAGGCAACATTCTTGGGCGCCTGGTGATGATGGGGCGCAAGTCCGACACGCAGATCGACCATCAGCCCGACGACCGGATGTACATCGCGCCGTCGCTGACCTTGAACTTTGATGACTTCAACAGTCTGACCCTGCTGGCCACCTACCAGCGCGATCGCACCTTGATGGAGCTGGGCCACCCTGCGGCCGGCACCTTGCTGAAAAACCCCAACGGCAAGATCGACAAGGACCAGCTGTCGGGCAACCCCGACTGGGACAACTTCGAACGTGAAACCTGGAGCCTGGGCTACGAGTTCAGCCACCGCTTCAACGACACCTGGCAGTTCCGCCAGAACTCGCGCTACCTGCAGTCGCGCATCGACCGCCAGGAAACCTGGCCTGGCTCCCTCGAGGGCGGCGGTTTCGGCACTGCCTTGAACGTCCAGTACTACGATCGCTACAACCGCTCGATCGCCTACTCGCTGGACAACCAGTTCGAAGGCCACTTCAGCCAGGGCGCGATCGAACACACCGTCCTGGTCGGCGCAAGCCTGGACCGCACCTCGTTCAATCAGGACTGGGACGCCGGTATCGGCCGCCTCAACAACGTGTTCGACCCCGTGTGGACCGGCACCCCAAGTGCGCCGCTGCACGTGCAGAATGCCTTGCTCGAACAGACCCTCTACGGCCTCTACGGCCAGTGGCAGACCAAGGTCGACCAGTGGGTGCTTTTGCTGGGCGGGCGCCTGGACCGCGCCAACAGCCAGTTCCGCAACAAGGCCGGCACGCTCAACGCCGCCGCCGACATGGACAACTGGGACAGCGACTTCACCTGGCAGACCGGGGTGATGTACCAGTTCGACAACGGCCTGTCGCCGTACTTCAGCTACTCCACCGCCTTTGCCCCGACCCAGCAAACCGAGGCCAAGAGCGGCGCACTGGACCCGACCACCAGCGAGCAGTACGAGGTGGGTATCAAATACGAGCCCAAGGGCTGGAACACCGCCTTCACCGCATCGGTGTACGACCTGCGCAAGAAGGACGACGTGCTGTACGACTCGGCCGTGGGCGACTACCGCCAGATCGGCGCCAGCCGGGCCAAGGGGGTGGAGCTTGAGCTCAACAGCGACCTGACTGAAAACCTCAACCTCACCGCAGCCTACACCTACACCGACTCGCGCATCACCAAGGACGTGGCGGGCTCGCTGTACGAAGGCCACCAGATGACCGGCGTGCCGCGCAACCAAGCCTCGGTGTGGAGCACCTACCGCTGGCGCGACGGCCTGCTCAAGGGGCTGCAGGTGGGTGCCGGCGTGCGCCACTTCGACAGCACCTTCGCCTATACCCCGACCACCCTGTACGGCAAGCTCGATACCGGTGACGTGACGCTGGTGGATGCCAAGGTGGGCTACGACTTCGACGAGCACTGGTCGGTGGAGGTCAACGCACGCAACCTGTTCAACCAGGAATACGTGGCCGGCTGCAACAACGCCGGGCGTTGCTACTGGGGTGAAGAACGCACGTTGCTGGGTACCGTGTCGCTGCGTTGGTAAGGCAAGAGGTATTCAGGCCTGCGCAATACCTGTAGGAGCCGGCTTGCCGGCGATGAGGCCCGCACAGGCAGCGCAAAACTCATCGTGTTCACATGACAGCCTGCCCATAAACAAAAACCCCCGGCCACATCCATGGCCGGGGGTCTTGGATCAAGCCACTAGAGGCCCGATCGGGGTATCGCCAAGATTACTGCTGCTGAGGCAGTTTATCGATCGGGCCGCAGCCGCCGATGATCTTGGAGATGGAAACTGCTGGGTGGAACAGGTAGTCGTACGAGCAGTTCTTAGGCTGGTTGTACACTTGGCCAGTGCAACCGGACAGCAGGGCAACGCCCGAAACGACAGCAACGGCTACGGTAGCCTTGATCAGCTTTTTCATAAAAATCCTTTAAGTCCATGATCCGCCATCACTCTGATGGCGCGGGGATGATACGGGAAAAGGACTCTCAGAAAAAGCCGTTAGTACAACTGTACTATTGTTCTAAGCAGAAGCCCGCTACTTACAAGCGCACAACTAACAAGCCCGAGCCGATTGATATCGGCCAGAACATGCAAATATTGAGCACTGTTTTCTGTATCGCGTGATCGCTACAACTTCTTTAGGGATGAGCGGCACTAAAAAAACGCCCATCCCGACGCTCGCCAACTATTTTCAGCCCAATGCAAAAAGCCCCTGAAAACTTTGGTTTCCAGGGGCTTTTGCATGTATGGCGGAGAGATAGGGATTTGAACCCTAGGTACTGTTGCCAGTACAACGGATTTCGAATCCGTCCCGTTCGACCACTCCGGCATCTCTCCAGTGGCGCGAATCATACCAGCGTTTTCGCATTTGGCAAACTTTTTTTGAAAAAAATTCGCGTGGTATCAGTCGCTTGCGTGAACGAGCCGGTTACAGCGGCACGCCAAGGCGCTTGGCCACTTCTTCGTAGGCCTCGATCACGTCGCCCAGGCCCTGGCGGAAGCGGTCCTTGTCCATCTTCTTGCGGGTTTCTTTGTCCCACAGGCGGCAGCCGTCCGGGCTGAACTCGTCGCCCAACACGATCTGGCCGTGGAATACGCCGAACTCCAGCTTGAAGTCGACCAGCAGCAGGCCGGCGTCATCGAACAGCTTGCTCAGCACTTCGTTGACCTTCAGCGACAGCTTCTTCATCTCGACCAACTGCTCGGCGGTGCCCCAGCCGAAAGCAACCACGTGGGATTCGTTGATGAAGGGGTCACCCTTCTCGTCGTTCTTCAGGAACAGCTCGAAGGTCGAAGGCTCAAGCTTGATGCCCTCTTCCACACCCAGGCGCTTGACCAGGCTGCCGGCGGCATAGTTACGCACCACGCACTCGACCGGGATCATGTCGAGCTTCTTCACCAGGCATTCGTTGTCGCCCAGCAGCTTGTCGAACTGGGTCGGCACGCCGGCTTCTTCGAGCTTTTGCATGATGAAGGCATTGAACTTGTTGTTCACCATGCCCTTGCGGTCGAGCTGTTCGATGCGTTTGCCGTCGAACGCCGAGGTGTCGTTGCGGAACAGCAGGATCAGGCGGTCGGCGTCGTCGGTCTTGTAAACCGATTTGGCCTTGCCGCGGTAAAGTTCGTCGCGTTTTTCCATGATGGGCTCCGCTTGCTGAGTTGGTGGGCTAGGCGATGTGGCGCCAGTCGAGCCCATGGTCCTGATTGGCCACCTGGAGCCAGGCTGGGTCGCACCCGAGGGTATCGACGAAGCACTGTAGCGCCAGTTGTGGCAGGTTGTTCTTGCTGCTGAGGTGGGCCAGCACCAGGTGCTGCAGGTTGTTCCAGCCCAGCTCGGCCACCAGGTTCGCAGCCTGGTGGTTGTTCAAATGGCCCTGGCTGCCACCGACCCGCAGCTTGAGAAAGCGCGGGTAGTGGCCGCGGGCAAGCAGGTCGCGGCAGTGGTTGGCTTCGATCAACAGCGCATCGAGCCCCTGGTAGCGCTCGAGCAGCCGCGAATCGTAGCTGCCAAGGTCGGTGAGCATGCCGAACCGCCGGCGACCATCGCTAATCACGTACTGCAGCGGCTCATAGGCATCGTGCTCGACCCGGGCGGCGCTGACTTGCAACTCGCCGACCTGCAACAGGTCGCCGCAACCGATGAACCCGGCCACTTCCACCGGCTTGCGCAAACCGCGCAGGGTGCCCTGGCTCATGTAGACCGGTACATTGTAGCGGCGGGCGAGCAACCCTACCCCATGCACGTGGTCGGCATGTTCGTGGGTCACCAGCACTGCGCTCAGTTGCGCCGCCGACACCCCGAGCAGCGCCAGGCGCCGCTCGGTTTCACGTAGCGAAAAGCCGCAATCGACCAGGATGAAGGTGTCACCACTGGCGATCAGCGTGCCGTTTCCCTGGCTACCGCTTCCAAGAACCGCGAAGCGCACTTAACCCAGGCGGTCCTGGATGGCGCTCAGCACGCGGCGGGCGACATCGGCCGGGGCCACGGTGTTGATGTTCTTTTCAACAGTTACCTGAACGTTGTCACCGACCTTGCTCAGGCGTACCTGATAGCGCTCGGCACGGGCTTCACGCTCTTCCTTGGTCGGCTCGCTGCCGAACAGGCGGCTGAAGAAGCCAGGCTCCTTCTGCTTGTCGTCGGGTTTCTCGGACAGGTTGATGTAGTACAGGCCCAGGCTGCGGTTGATATCCTCGACCCGCCATTCGCCCTGCTCCAGGGCGCGGCCGACGCCGGACCAGGCGCGGTCCAGGTCCGAGCCCAGGTACAGCACCGGGTTGCCGCTGCCGTCCTCGCTCAGGCTGACCTGGCTCGGTGCGTCGAAATCGCGTGCGGCCAGCAGCGACACCGAACCGCCCTTCTCGGCGTTGCGGTTCATGCTGGCGAGCATTTCGTCGACCAGCAGCGCGTCGGCGCCGGTATTGCTCGAGGTGGACGGGAAGTCAGGCTCGCTGGTGCTGCCAGCCGGGCGCTCGACGCTGACCACGTACACTTCGGAAGTGTTGCGCTGCACGCCGGGCTCCATGCGCACACGGACGCGCACTTCGCTGTCCTGGCTGCTGGAGGCGCTGGCCAGGCGTTGGCCGAGCGACGCCGACAGCTCGTCGAAACGCTGCCAGGTGGTGGTGAATTCGCCGGTCTGCGGGCGCTCTTCGGCGATACGGAAGCCGTTATCCTCGAAGAACTGGTGAGTCACCGGCCAGACTTCGGCCGGGGCGCGCTGGGCCAGTACCCAACGGCTGCTGCCGCTGCGCTGCAGGGTGAAGTCGCTGACATCGGCGGTCGCCGACAGCGGCTGCGGGCGCGGAACCTCGAACTCGCCGGTGGCGTTGTCGCTGGCGACGTTACGCGGAATCGGCAGCAGCGGGTCAAGACGCTTGACGTGGGTGGCGTCCGGCGGCAGCTGCATCGGGGCGGTCGGGCGCGCCTCCAGATAATCGCTGCCACGGTCGCGGAAATAGCCGTCCTCGCCCCACAGCCAGCCGCAACCGCTGGTGCTGGAGATGATCAGGGCAAGGGTGGAAAGACCAGCCAGTCGCTTCATGCGGTGTACTTCCTCGATTAAACCAGTACGCCGGACTGGCGCAAGGCAGTACGGACTTTTTCGTGGCAGCTTTCGCTCAGCCAGGTCAGCGGCAGGCGGATGCCCTTGTGCATCAGGCCCATTTCAACGAGCGCCCACTTCACCGGGATCGGGTTGGCTTCGCAGAACAGGTCTTTGTGCAGCGGCATGAGTTTTTCGTTGATTGCGCGGGCCTTCTCGGCGTCGCCCGCCAGGGCGGCCTCGCACAGGTCGGCCATTTCGCGCGGGGCGACGTTGGCGGTGACCGAAATATTGCCCTTGCCGCCCATCAGGATCAGCTCGACTGCAGTCGGGTCGTCGCCGGACATGACGATGAAGTCGCTGCTTACGCCGTCGAGGATGGCCTTGGCGCGCACCAGGTCGCCGGTGGCTTCCTTGATGCCGATGATGTTCTTGACCTTCGACAGGCGGATCACGGTGTCGGCCTGCATGTCGCAGGAGGTGCGGCCGGGCACGTTGTACAGGATTTGCGGGATGTCGACGGCTTCGGCGATGTGCTTGAAGTGCTGGTACAGGCCTTCTTGCGTCGGCTTGTTGTAGTACGGGACGACCAGCAGGCAGGCATCGGCGCCGGCATTCTTGGCGTTTTGCGTCAGGTGCACGGCTTCGGCAGTGGAGTTGGCACCGGTACCGGCGATCACCGGGATGGGGTTTTTGCTGTGTTTGACCCGCTCGACCACGTGCTTGATGACCAGGATGTGCTCTTCTACATCCAGAGTGGCGGACTCACCGGTGGTGCCGACAGCGACGATCGCGTGGGTGCCGTTTTCCAGGTGGAAGTCTACAAGTTTGTCGAGGCTGCCCCAGTCCAGACGCCCTTGTGCATCCATGGGTGTGACCAACGCCACCATACTGCCCGCAATCATGTAACTGCTCCTGCCGGAAAAAGAGAGCGGTAATGGTACTGGGGGCATCGGCCTTGCACAAGCGAAGCAGGCGGGCGGAGCATTCCCCTTCGCGGCTTATTTCGCTACCCTTGATCCTTTGATCGGTGCAGCGCGGCCCGCCGGGCCGTCGACAGTGCTTCCGGCCTGCCTGAACAGCCGCCAACCCCGTCCTGCGCCGACCGCTCATCGCTTTAGGAATGCTGCATGTCCACCCCCACCGTTCGCGAACAATTCCTCGTTATCAGCGCCCTGGGCCCCAACCCCATGGAGCTGGCCAATGTGCTGAGCCGCGCAGCCTTCGACAACCGCTGCGCGGTGGTCACCTCGCGCCTGACCCGCCACGGCGAAACCAGCGCCCTGGTGCTGCAGGTCGGCGGCAGCTGGGATGCCCTGGCACGCCTCGAAACCACCCTGCCGGGCCTGGCCAAAAAGCACGGCCTGACTCTGGACGTGGTGCGCAGCGCCGAGCAGGAAGTGCGCCCCCAGGCACTGCCGTACGTCGCTTATGTCAGCGCCGCCTATCGCCCGGACATCATCAACGAGCTGTGCCAGTTCTTCCTCGACCACCGCGTCGAGCTGGATGCCATGACCTGCGACACCTACCTGGCCCCGCAGACCGGCAGCAGCATGCTCAACGCCCAGTTCACCGTGATCCTGCCGGCCGGCACCCAGATCAGCTGGCTGCGTGACCAGTTCCTGGACTTTGCCGACGCCCTCAACCTGGACGCGCTGATCGAACCGTGGCGCCCACAGAACCCTGTTTAAGGAATTTCCCATGGCCGTAGCACTCGACCAACCTGTCGCCGACTTCCAGGTTCAGGCCACCAGCGGCCAGACCGTCAGCCTGGCTGAACTCAAGGGCCAGCAAGTGGTGCTGTACTTCTACCCCAAGGACAGCACCCCGGGCTGCACCACCGAAGGCCAGGGTTTCCGCGACCAGCACGCGGCGTTCCAGGCGGCCAACACCCTGGTGTTCGGCGTGTCGCGCGATGGCATCAAGTCCCACGAGAACTTCAAGGCCAAGCAGGCCTTCCCGTTCGAGCTGATCAGCGACAAGGACGAGGCCCTGTGCCAGCTGTTCGACGTGATCAAGCTGAAGAAGCTGTATGGCAAGGAATACCTGGGCGTCGACCGCAGCACCTTCCTGATCGATCGCGACGGCGTGCTGCGCCAGGAGTGGCGCGGGGTGAAGGTGCCAGGGCATGTGGATGCCGTATTGGCTGCCGCCCAGGCGCTGAACAAGGCTTGAGACCCTGGGGCTGCTTTGCAGCCCTTCGCGGGGCAAGGTCGCCCCCTGTAGGAGCGGGCTTGCCCCGCGAAGGGCCGCAAGGCGGCCCCAATGACATTACAGCATCGGCGAAACACTGCTCTCCTGCCGCGGCCACGCATCCAGCACGGCCTTGAACAGCGTCGCCAGCGGGATGGCGAAGAAGATCCCCCAAAAGCCCCACAGCCCGCCAAACAACAGCACCGCACAGATGATCGCCACCGGGTGCAGGCTCACCGCCTCGGAGAACAGCAACGGCACCAGCACGTTGCCGTCCAGCGCCTGGATGATCGCGTATACCGCCATCAGGTAAATGAACTGGTCGCCCCAGCCCCACTGGAACAGCGCGATCAAGGTCACCGGCACGGTCACCACCACCGCCCCGACGTAGGGCACCACCACCGACAGCCCCACCAGCAGCGCCAGCAAGGCGGCGTAGTTGAGCCCCAGGCTGATGAAGGCAATGTAGGTGGCGCCACCGCAGATGAGAATCTCGATACCCTTGCCGCGGATGTAGTTGGCGATCTGCCGGTTCATCTCGTCGCCCACCCGGTTGAGCAGGGTGCGCTGGCGCGGCAGGTAGCCGCTGACCCAGCGCCCGATCAGCTCGCGGTCCTTGAGGAAGAAGAACACCAAAATCGGCACCAGCACCAGGTAGATCATCGCGTTGACCAGCAGCGGCAGGCTCGACAACGAGAAGGTCAGCGCCCACTGGCCGAACTTGCCGATTTCGCCGCGCACCGACTCGATGGCGCGCAGCACCTGCTCGTCCGACACCAGGTGCGGGTAGCGCTCGGGCAGCAGCAGCAACAGCGATTGCCATTTGCCAAGCATGCCCGGCAGCTCGTTGAACAGGGTGATCAACTGGTGCCACAAAAGCGGCACCAGCACCAGCATGAACACCGCCAGCGCCCCCATGAACAGCGCGAACACCAGCCACACCGCCAGCCGCGTGGGCACCCGCAAACGCTCCAGGGCGTTGACCAGGCCCTGCATCAGAAACGCCAGCACCATGCCCGCCAGCACCGGCGCCAGCATGCCGCCCAGGGTGAGCACCACGGTAAAGGCCAGAAACAGCAGGACCGCCAGCACCACCGCCTCCTCATCAGAGAAGTAGCGCTGCATCCAGTCGCGGAGCACTTTGAACATCGACGATCCTAGGGTTTGTACGGAAGGGAATCAGGCCTTGCGCAGCCAGTAGGTGTACACCCCGGCCTCGGCGGTTTCGTGCAGCAGGGTATGACCGGCCAGTTTTGCAAAGGTGCGAAAGTCGCGTTGCGAGCCTGCGTCGGTGGCCACCACCTTGAGCACCGCGCCACTGGCCAGGCGGTTGAGCTCCATCTTTGCCTTGAGCAGCGGCAATGGACAATTAAGACCGCTGGCGTCGAGCTCGGCGTCACAAGTCAGGGTGTCACTCATCGGGCGCAGCTCCTGGGCAGCGTGGAAATGGCCGGTAGGATACCGCCACTGGTCGGCTTCGTGCGACCCGGCTACAGTAAGCCTTTTGACCGACGCGAGCTTCTGCATGAATCCACTGCGCCCCACCCTGCTGGCGCTGGCCTGCCTGATGGCCCTGCCCGGCCACGCCGACGACCTGCCGTCACTGGGCGATGCCAGTTCCGCGATCGTTTCGCCGAAGCAGGAACACGACCTCGGCCGTGCCTGGCTGAGCCTGCTGCGCGGCCAGGTCAACCAGCTCAACGACCCGCAGCTCAAGGACTTCGTCGAGACCAGCGTGTACAAGCTGGCCGAAACCAGCCAGCTGCAGGACCGGCGCCTGGAATTCATCCTGATCGACAGCAAGGAACTCAATGCCTTCGCAGCACCCGGCGGTATCGTCGGGGTCAACGGCGGCTTGTTCCTCAACGCCCAGACCGAAGGCGAGTACGCCTCGGTGCTGGCCCACGAACTGGCGCACTTGTCGCAGCGCCATTTCGCCCGTGGCGTCGAAGCCCAGCAACGCATGCAACTGCCGATGATGGCCGCGCTGCTGGCCGGTATCGTGCTGGCCGCAGGCGGCGGGGGCGATGCCGGTATCGGCGTGATCGCCGGTACCCAGGCGGCAGCGATCCAGGAGCAGCGGCGCTTCTCCCGGCAGAACGAGCAGGAGGCCGACCGCATCGGCATCCAGAACCTGGAAAAGGCCGGCTACGACCCGCGCAACATGCCGAGCATGTTCGAGCGCCTGGCCCGCCAGTACCGTTACGACGCCAAGCCGCCGGAGTTTCTGCTGACTCACCCGGTCACCGAATCGCGCGTGGCCGACACCCGTAACCGCGCCGAGCAAGCGCCCAAGGGCGGTATCGAGGACAGCCTGCGCTACCAGCTGATCCGTGCCCGCGTGGCACTCACCTACGAAGGCACCCCAGGGCTTGCGGCCAAGCGCTTCCGCGCCCAGCTCGACGTAGACCCGAAACTCGATGCCGCGCGCTACGGCCTGGCCCTGGCGCTGATCAAAGGTGGCCAGCTCAACGAAGCGCGGGAGAACCTCAAGCCGCTGCTGGCCAAAGCGCCCAACGACATCACCTACAACCTGGCGCAGATCGACCTGGACATCACCAACAACCGCCTGGACGACGCCCAGCAGCGGGTGCAGCGCATGCAGCAGCTGTACCCGGGCAACTACCCGCTCAAGCAGGTGCGCGCCGACCTGCTGGTCAAGCAGGGCAAGCCGGCCGAAGCGGAAAAGGTACTGGATGAGCTGGTGAAGAACCGCCCGGACGACCCGGACGTGTGGTACGACGTGGCTGAAGTGCGCGGGCTTTCGGGCAATACCATCGGCCTGCACCGCGCCCGCGCCGAGTATTTCACCCTGGTGGGCGACTTCGACCAGG
The DNA here is from genome assembly GCF_019139835.1 of Pseudomonas xanthosomatis. Taxonomy (NCBI): domain Bacteria; kingdom Pseudomonadati; phylum Pseudomonadota; class Gammaproteobacteria; order Pseudomonadales; family Pseudomonadaceae; genus Pseudomonas; species Pseudomonas xanthosomatis. The sequence goes on from NZ_CP077075.1 coordinate 5,202,112, forward strand.
CAATCCAGCAGCTGGACTACGCCAAGCGCCGTGCCGGCAGCAACTTCCCGCTGGCCGCGCAGATCGACCAGCGCCAGCGCGAGGTGATGGAGCAGCAGCGCATGGTCAAGGACATGATGGGGCGTTAGCGCCAATCGCCGGCAGGCCGGCTGCTACAGGTACAAAGGTCATGCGATCCCTGTAGGAGCGGGTTTACCCGCGAAGCATACGACGCGGTGGATGGCACCGGCTGCGCCGGTGTTCGCGGCTGAAGCCGCTCCCACAGGTACAACCGCCATCGCGGGGCAAGCCCGCTCCCACGCATCTGACACTTGCGCAGAATCAGAGGGCCTCAGGCGTTACCCGACACCTTCATCCGCGCCGCCTGGGTGAAGTCGAGCATGCGGTTCAGCGGCTTGATCGCCTTGGGAATCAGCGCCGGCTCCACGAAGATCTCGTTGCTGCCGGTGCGCAGGCAGTCGAGCACCCGCTCCAGGGTGTTCATGGCCATCCACGGGCAGTGCGCGCAGCTGCGGCAGGCCGCGCCGTTGCCGGCGGTAGGGGCTTCGATGAACTCTTTGTCCGGGCACAACTGCTGCATCTTGTAGAAGATGCCGCGGTCGGTGGCGACGATGAACTGCTTGTTCGGCAGGGTCTGCGCGGCCTTGATCAGTTGGCTGGTGGAACCCACCGCATCGGCCAGGTCGATTACCGATTCCGGCGACTCGGGGTGCACCAGGATGGCGGCATCCGGGTACAGCGCCTTCATGTCGGCCAACTGGCGCGACTTGAACTCTTCATGGACGATGCACGCACCATCCCAAAGCAGCATGTCGGCACCGGTTTTCTTCTGGATATAGCGGCCCAGGTGCTGGTCCGGGCCCCAGATGATGGTCTCGCCGTTGTCCATCAGGCTCTCGACGATCTCCAGCGCGCAGCTGGAGGTAACCACCCAGTCGGCACGGGCTTTGACCGCCGCCGAGGTGTTGGCGTACACCACCACGGTGCGCTCGGGGTGCTGGTCGCAGAAGGCCGAGAAAGCCTCAACCGGGCAGCCCAGGTCGAGCGAGCAGGTGGCTTCGAGGGTCGGCATCAGCACGCGCTTGTGCGGGGTGAGGATTTTTGCGGTCTCGCCCATGAAACGTACGCCGGCCACGACCACGGTATCGGCCTCGTGGTTCTTGCCGAAGCGGGCCATTTCCAGCGAGTCGGACACACAACCACCGGTCTCTTCGGCCAGGGCCTGGATCACCGGGTCGCAATAAAAGTGCGCCACCAGCACGGCGTTCTGCTTTTTCAGCTCTGCGGCGATGGCCGCACGGTAATCGGCCTCCTGCGCGGGCGTCAGCGGGTGCGGCTGCTTGGCGTCGAGGTGGGCCTGAACCAACAGGCGTTCGGAAATCTGGGTCATGATCGCGGGACCTGGGGGCGCTTGGGCGCGTCAGTCGAGAGTATCACCCGGCCCTGGCAGATCGGCTAATGGCGCCGGACGGCCAGCCTGGGCGGGCCCTCCCGGCCCCTCTGCGGGCACGGATTATTATCGGACGGCGAAGGCTACAGGCAATCGGGGCGATGCAAAAGGGGTTTTTGCACAGGCCATGCAAACGCAATCGCGGGGCAAGCCCGCTGCCACGCAACGCCCGGTTTGAGGCTGCTGCGTGGCAGCGGGCTTGCCCCGCGATCTGGGGGGCTGCGCGCTCGTCAGCCCTGCGGCTGCAAGGCCGCCAGGTGGCCACTGATCAGCATGGCGAACTCTTCAACGGTCATTTTCTTGCCGTTGAAGTCGACCATGCCGTCGGCGTATTGCAGGCTGGTCACCACGTCGTTGCCCTGCACCGTGGCCATGCCGCTCTGCAGCGCCATCATGCCGACCATCTCACCGGCCTGGCTGGACTGCCGGGCAATCGCCTGGGCGTCGGTTTCACCGCCCAGCAGCGCCTGCAGGGTGGCCAAATCACCGACCATCGGCTTGGACACGCTGAGCTTGCTGTGCAGGCGGCTGACCAGTTGCTTGCCCAGCTGGTCAGGCGGCAGGTCGAACGAGGTGGGGTTGGCAAAATCCATGGCCAGGTTGAAGTGGCTCTCGCCGTTGGCGGTCTTGAACGCCAGCTTTTCCAGGGCGAACTGCGGCTTGCCGGCCAGCAGTTGCTGCAGGTCGGCCTGCACCTTGGCTTTTTCTTCCGGGGTCATGTCCAGCGCCGGCAGCCCCGCGCCTTCGGCGGCAGCTTGCTGCACTTCCGGCAGGCGGCTCTGGTACCACTGCATCAGCGACTGCATGGACGGGATGTCGATGGACTTCATGGTGAAGACCATCTCGCCGCTGCCAACCTTGCGCCCGGCGTAGGTGATATCGCCAACCTTGTATTCCAGGCGCCCGGACAGCTTGTCCTTGGCATCGCCATCGGCGCTGTACAGGTTGTTCTGCTGCAGGTCCTCGAGCACCAGCACTTCCTGCTTGGGCCCGCTGGTCACCTGTACGTTGGCCAGGGCCAGGTCGATGTTGCCGACGTAAATCATGTCGTGGGCGGTCTGGCTGAGCTTGCCGCCCAGCTTGAAGCCCTTGAGCAGCACCTTGACTGGGGTATCCTGAGCATCGGCAAAGTTCAGCTCCAGGCTGCCCATGTTGCCGTGCACCTCGGCCGCCTTGCCTTCCTGGTCACCGCTCACCAGCAGTTGCATGCCGGAGAAATCGACGACCTTCTGGCCATCCTGCTCGAGCTTGACCGGCGCCAGGCGGATGTCGCTTTCGACATGGCCGCCATAGCCCAGGCTGATCTGGCCGCTGACCGGCGGCTGGTCGCCGGCGGCGGCGAACCAGTCGGCGGTGTTGTCATCCTTTTCCAGCGCACTGTTGCTGGTAGCCATCACCGGCATCAGCTTGAACGCCTTGACCCGCGACCAAGGGAACGGGCCGTGCTCGATCTGGTCGACCACGCCGACGTCGAAGTTCAGCTTCTCCACCTCGCCCAGCTGGATATCCTGCGCCTTCAGGCGGTAGTGCGCGGTGCTGGTGAAGAAGTGCTGGTCGAGCGAGACCAGCTCGATGGTCATGCTGCCACCGGTACCCACCAAGGCTTTCTTCAGCTCGGCGTTGCCATTGGCGATGGAGCGCTCAAGCTCCGCCGGCAGTTGCTTGCCGGTATACCAGGCGCCAGCGGTGGTTGCGACGGCGATGGCAATGGCCAGACCGGAAAGGATGCCTGTTGATTTCTTCATGAATTGAACCGATTGCTGTCCATAAGGGCGCAGGCCAGGGAGTTGCCGCGCGGTGGTTGAAGAATATCCCATAGGCTGTAGTGACTGCACCGACCCGACTGTCTGCAGGAGCCGGATTGCGGGCGAGAGGCCCTGAAGTCGTAAATTTTAACGGACACCGACATCGACTATTACGCCATACCCTTTAAAAATATCAGTGCATTTCGGCCAAATTAACCGATTCACCTTCTAATCCCCCATCACTCTGTCATGTTTAACTTGACACCTCCCTAGGCATCGTTTTTTATTCCCCCCACCTTGCAAGCGCCCCATTCCACGAAGAAGAACAACGCGCCGTCATGATCCCGCCACGCCCCGCCCAGCACGCGCCGCCTTCCTCGTCCCGGCCCTGCCAGCCCTGACACCAGCGCCCTCCCCGCGCACCTCGCAGCTCCTCCATAAAAGGTGAACAACATGGAGCCAACCCGCTCGACCTTGCCGTGCCCGCCGTTCGTGCCCGCAGCCCCGCAACAGGAGTGCCGCCCGCATGCATGACCACAGCGCCACCGGCAACGGCCAGTTCCGTAAATCCCTGCGCCTCTGGCACGTGGTGATCATCGGCCTGGCCTACCTCACCCCGATGACCGTGTTCGACACCTTCGGCATCGTCTCCGGCATCACCGCCGGGCACGTGCCCAGTGCCTACATCCTGGCCCTGGCCGGGGTGCTGTTCACCGCGGTGAGCTACGGCACTCTGGTTCGGCGCTTCCCGCAGTCCGGTTCGGCCTACACCTACACACAGCGCGCGATCAACCCGCACGTGGGCTTTCTGGTGGGCTGGTCGTCGCTGCTGGACTACCTGCTGCTGCCGATGGTCAACGCGCTGCTGGCCAAGCTGTACCTGTCGGCGATGTTCCCCGAGGTCCCGGAGTGGGCCTGGGTGGTCGGCTTCGTCACCCTGATCAGCCTGATCAACATGCGCAGCATCAACCTGGTGGCGCATTTCAACTTGCTGTTCGTGCTGGTGCAGGTGGCCATCATGAGCGTGTTCGTCTACCTCTGCGTGCGTGGCCTGGATCAGGGAGAGGGCCTGGGCACCGCGTGGAGCCTGACACCGTTCGTCGACGACAAGACCCAGTTCGCCGCCCTGGCGGCCGGGGCGACCATCCTGTGCTTCTCGTTCCTGGGCTTCGATGCGGTCACCTGCCTGTCGGAAGAAACCCGCGACCCGGGCAAGACCATCCCCAAGGCGATCTTCCTCACCGCGCTGATCGGCGGGGTGATGTTCATCGGCGTGTCGTACTTCATCCAGGCCTACTTCCCGACCATGCAGCGTTTCCACGACCAGGAAGCGGCGCTGCCGGAAATCGCCCTGTATGTCGGTGGCAAGCTGTTCCAGTCGGTGTTCATCGCCTGCACCGTGATCAACACCATCGCCTCGGGCCTGGCCTCGCAGACCAGCGTGTCGCGCCTTTTGTACGTGATGGGCCGCGACAACGTGCTGCCGGCCGGGGTGTTTGCCCGCCTGCACCCGCGCTTCAAGACCCCGGTGCTGAACATCATCGTGGTCGGCCTGATTTCGCTGTCGGCGATCTTCTTCGACCTGGTCACCGCCACCTCGGTGATCAACTTCGGCGCGCTGGTGGCATTCAGCTTCGTCAACCTGTCGGTGATCAACCACTGCTTCCTGCGCGAAGGCTTGCGCCAGGGGCTGGCGAACAAGATGAAGTACCTGGTGCTGCCGACCATCGGCTTTTGCATCATCGTTTCGCTGTGGCTGGACCTGAACGAGCACTCGCTGCTGTTCGGCGGGGTCTGGGCAGCGCTTGGCGTGCTGTACCTGGGCTGGCTGACCAAGGCCTTCCGCGTCGCGCCGCCTAACTACATCGCTGAATGAACCCACCCACGCCCGCCTGACCGCGGGCGTGCTGCTTTCAGACCGTGAAGGATCCGCCCATGTTGCCGCGCCGCCTCACCATTCAGTGGAAGATCACCCTGCTTGCCGGCCTGTGCCTGCTGGCCATCGTCGCCGTGCTGGTGACCAGCGCGCTGGGCCAGGCCCGGCGCAGCGCTGCGCTGGTCAGCCAGGCCAGCACCGAAATGCTCGAACACAGCGCCCGTCTGCGCCTTGAGGCCCACGCCGAAACCCAGGCGCTGCGCATTCAGCGCTACTTCATGGACGCCTACCAGTACGGCAACGGCTTTGCCCGCCTGGTGCAGGTGCTCAAGCAAAAAGGCGCCAGCGACCTGCGCGCCGACCTGACCCGCCAGGCCCAGGCAAGCCTGGCCGGCAACCCCGACATCATCGGCCTGTACCTGGTGTTCCAGCCCAACGCCCTGGACCACCAGGACAGCCAGTTCATCGGCGCCGATGCCACCGGCAGCAACGAGACCGGGCGCTTCTCGCTATATTGGTCGCAACCCAGCCCCGGCGCCCTGGAGCAGGAAGCCATGCCCGAGTCGATGCTCGGCGACGCCAGCCTGGGCAGCAACGGCATCGCCAAGAACCGCTGGCTGACCTGCCCGCTGGAGAGCGGCCGGCCGTGCATGCTCGAACCCTACCTGGACGACGTCAACGGCCAGCAGGTGTTGATGACCAGCATCGCCCTGCCACTGCTCGAGGCGGGCAAGGTGGTGGGTGTGGTGGGCCTGGACATCGGCCTGAACAACCTGCAGCAACTGAGCCTGGCCGGGCGCCAGGAGCTGTTCGACGGCAAGGGCCAGGTGAGCATCGTCAGCCCCGCCGGCCTGCTGGCCGGGCACAGCCTGGATGCCGCCAAGCTGGGCCGGGCCCTCAACCAGGACACGGCGCAAGGCATGCTGCGGGTCGCCCACCCGTTCGCGCCAATCCCCGGCGCCGCGCCCTGGCAGGTGTTGCTGGAACTGCCAGACAGCGTGCTGCAAGCCCCCGCTGTGGCCCTCAACCAGCGCCTGAACGAACACAACCGCAGCGCCAACCTGACCAGCCTGCTGGTGGGCCTGGGCGCCGCCGTGCTGGGCCTGTTGCTGGTGTGGCTGACCGCCCGCGGGGTAACCCGTCCGATCCTCGCCGTGGCCGCGCGCCTGAAGGACATCGCCAGTGGCGAAGGCGACCTGACCCGCCGCCTGGACTACGCCCGCGACGACGAACTGGGCCAGCTCAGCAGTTGGTTCAACCGCTTCCTCGACAAGCTGCAACCGGTGATCGCCCAGGTCAAAGGCTCGCTCGGCGAAGCCCGCGGCACGGCTGACCAGTCGGCGCTGATCGCCAGCCAGACCAGCGCCGGCATGCAGCAGCAGCACCGCGAGATCGAGCAGGTGGCCACGGCCGCCAACGAGATGAGCGCCACCGCCCAGGATGTGGCGCGCAACGCCTCGCAGGCCGCCCACGCTGCCCGTGGCGCCGACCAGGCCACCCGCGAAGGCCTCGACCTGGTGGGCGCCGCCGGCCAGGCCATCGAGCGCCTGGCCGGCGGCATGGATGCGGCCATGGAGCAAGCCCGCGCGCTGGAAAGCAGCAGCGAGCAGATTGGTTCGGTGCTGGAGGTGATCCGCGCCATTGCCGAACAGACCAACCTGCTGGCCCTCAACGCCGCCATCGAGGCCGCCCGCGCCGGCGAGGCCGGGCGTGGCTTTGCGGTGGTGGCCGACGAGGTACGCAACCTGGCCCAGCGCACGCAAGTGTCGGTGAAGGAGATACGCCAGGTGATCGAAGGCCTGCAGCAAGGCACCCATGACGTGGTCGGCGCCATGCAGGGCAGCCAGCGCCAGGCCCAGGACAGCGCCGCGCAGATGGCGCTGACGTTGCCGGCGTTGCAGCGCATCGGCGAGGCAGTGGCGGTGATCAGCGACATGAACCTGCAAATCGCCTCCGCCGCCGAAGAACAAAGCGCCGTGGCCGAGGAGGTGAACCGCAACGTGGCGGGCATTCGCGACGTTACCGAGTCGTTGTCTGGCCAGGCCGAGGAGTCGGCGCACATCAGCCAGGCGCTGAACCGCCTGGCCAACCAGCAGCAGGCGTTGATGGAGCAATTTCGCGTCTGAGCACGTAGTCGCGCCGTTGCTCACCTGTGCACGAGCGGCCTTATGCCGCTCGTTGCTTCAGGATGCTTGCATCGCGAGCCCCCCCTCCTTCACCGATACCTGAGCGATAGCTGTCATTGCATCCTAGCTTTACACAGCTTAACAAAATGGCAGAATGCCATGACTCAGGAATGCCTTTGCGCAATAGACAGCTTCCCGCACCACACTTCCTGGTTTTTCCGAATACCCCGCGACCGCCCCATCCCGCCCCCTGGCACGTATGCCGGGTTCGATCATGCATGGAAATGGATTATGAGCACCCCGGATCAGAAAACTTCGAACACTATCCTGGCATCAGGCGCAGTCGACGGGCCTGGCATGGCTGCACTTAGCGACAACGGCTATGTGCTGACCTGGAGCTCCGACAGCAATACGTTCGAAGGCGTCGTTGCAGCTCGGTACAGCGCCGATGGCACCCTGCTGCAGCGCACTGAAATAGCTAGCGATGATGTCGACGACCCATCGGTTACTGCTTTGGCCAACGGCCAGTTCATCGTTGCCTGGACTTCGGAAGACGACGATGCGGGTACCGGCAGTGTCTACACCCAACTGTTCGATTCAAACGGCAATGCGGTTGGCTCGCCTGCCCTGGTCGCCACTGCTCGCTACGAACTCGAGGACGCCAAAGTTCACGTACTGGCAACCAACAAGTACATCGTGACCTGGGGTGAAACCCACTCCAACGGAGGCGATTTCGACCCAGCTACAGCAGACCTCAAAGCCGTGGTTTACACCAATGGGAAGGGCGGGACGGTCCAGACATTGCTCAAAGGCGACATCAACGAAGGTGAGGCCGATGACGTTTCGCTCTTCAGCAGCGGCGGCAAGCTGTGGATCAGCTACAGCCTGCAAAAAGATGTCTACGACAGTAACAACATGATCATCTCGAGCACCTCGACTCTTACTGTTGCGCAGATCAACAGCAGCGGCGCGGCCATTGCCGGCACCACCCAGGAACTGGGCCAGGTGGTCTCGAACTACGTCAATGCCAACGCCGCATATTACAACGTGATTCAAACCGGTACCGGCTTCCTGGTGACCTGGGTCGACAACAGCGCTACCGGCCCTAACCGTGTTATTCATCTGCAGCAGTACAATGAGCAATTCGTCTCTGTAGGCACCCCGACGGAAATCGCCAGCGACAGCTCAATCAACGGCGGTATCGCTCATGCACTGCCCGGCGGTGGCTATCTGCTCGCGTGGAACGACTACACCGGTGGAGCGTCAGAGGTGCATGCCCAGCGCTTTAACGCAGATGGCACGGCGATCGACGAAACGCCGATTCTGGTAGCAACCACCACTGAATCCGAATCTCTCTGGGACACTCCGACCGTCACTGTACGCAACGACGGCAGCATGGTGATCAGTTGGGTTACTGGTGGAGAGGACGGCACCGTCCTGCATGCTCAGCAAGTCAACGCACAGGGCGACCTCTACGGCAACATCGACACTGGCGTCCTGCCGGTCACCGACACGTCCCAGTTCGACGGCAATATGGGCGACTACAGCTTCTCCGACGACGGTGACGGCCACATCATCGTCAAGGGCGCCCAGGGCTCGATCATCACCACTGCTCAAAGCCTGCAATTCAACGATGGCACACTGACCGTAAAAGGTGGCCCTTTCGCCAACGAAAGCGGCAACGTAGTCTCCATGGAGCCGGCGTCCACTGCACTGTCCAGCGGTGGTTACGTCATCCTTTGGGAGCAGACCACTGCACCAGGCCAGGCCAGCGAAATCTGGTTGCAACGGTATGATCTGAACCAGGATTTGCTTTCCAGCGAAAAGCTCCCAGGCGTCAATGGTAGTAACCCGTTCGTGACAACCAGTGACGACGGTTTTGTGGTGGGCTGGACGACCGATACTTATACGCTGACCCTTCAAGCCTACGACAAGAATGGTCAGGCCAGCGGTAACTCCATCGCTATCGGTACTCAGGACAACGACAATTCATCGGTCCACATGGGTAACGGCTCGCTCACGGTGCTTGAAAACGGCAATTGGGTCATCGCCTGGAATGAAGAGACCCAGGCGTTCGATGAACACAACGTGTTTCACGAAGCGGGCGAAGTGTTCATCCAGTTAATCAACCCGAAAACCCTCGAATTGATCGGCGATCCTATTTCCGTCGATGCCAAAGCCAGCGACGACAGCATCTACGCCGAGGAACCGGTCGTAACAGCCCTGCGCGATGGGAACTTCGTGGTTGTGTGGGAGCGCGAGACTGACAAGACCGATGACGTCGACATCTATATGCAGCGCTACAGCGCCGACGGCGTGGCATTAGGTGGTAACACCCTGGTCAACACCACCACAGCGGGTCAACAGAAGGGCGCAGCGGTCGACGTTCTCAACGACGGCAGCTTCGTGGTGACTTGGACCAGCATCAAGTACAACGCCGATGAACAGCCGATCAGCGGCGATGTCTTCATGCAGCGCTACAGTGCCAATGGGGTCAAGCTGGGCAAAGAGACCCAAGTCAGCGTTTCGAGCAAGGAAATCCATGGCGAGCCGGCGATTACCGCACTCAATGCTGACGGCTACGTCATCACCTGGGCTACCTACGATGAAGGCTCGCACGAAGTATCCAACCTTTACGCGCAGGTCTACGACAAGAACGGCGTGAAGATCAGCAGCCTCTTGAAGATCGCCTCCGACAAAGTCAACGACCTATTCCCTGTGGTCGCAGCCACGGACGATGGCGGCTTCATCGTCACCTGGGAGTCGCTGTCCAGGGACGGTAACGACAACAACCTCAATTCCTCAGGGGACATCTATAGCCAGCGTTTCGACGCCACCGGCAACTCGATCGGACTGGTCGGCGAAAATGACAACACGATTGTCTGGACAGGTGATAAGCCTGTGAACATTACCGCCGAAGGAGGTGACAATATCCTAACTGGCGGTAATGGCAACGACACTATCGCTGGCGCTGCTGGCAATGACATCCTTGATGGCGGAGCGGGCGCCGATAGCTTGATTGGCGGCAACGGCAACGACATTTTTATCGTCGACAACGTTGGGGACCTGGTCGTCGAAAACTATGACGAAGGTATCGACACTGTTCGCTCCTCGATCACCTGGAGCCTTGGAGCCAGCCTGGAAAACCTTGAACTCACCGGCAATGCGGCGATCAACGGCACCGGCAACGAGCTGGACAACGTGCTGATCGGCAACAGCGCCAAGAACGTCCTGACCGGCGGCGCGGGCAACGACACCCTCGACGGCGGCGCCGGGATCGACACCCTGGTCGGCGGCACCGGTGACGACACCTACATCGTCGACCTGCTGGTCAAGGGCACCGGCACCAAGGCCACCGTGGCCCTGGAAGACACCATCACCGAAAAAGCCAACGAAGGCAGCGACACCCTGCAACTGCGCATGGGCGCCGATGTCATCGCCAGCTTCACCGGCAACGCTTCGATCACCCTCGCCGCCAACTTGGAAAACTTCGACGCCAGCCAGACCGGCGCGCTGAAGATCAACCTGACCGGCAACGCTGCCGACAACGTGCTCACCGGCAACGACGGCGACAACCTGCTGGACGGCAAGGGCGGCGTCGACACCCTGATCGGCGGCAAGGGCGACGACACCTACGTGATCGACGACGCCCGCGAGCTGGGCCTGCTCGTGGAAAATGCCGACGAAGGCAACGACACCCTGCAGATCACCTACCGCAACCTGTCCAAGACCGAGGCGCAGCTGGTTGACCTGTCCAGCGCATCCTTGCTCAACGTCGAGAACGTCACCGTCACCGGTACCGGCCTGTTCGACATCACCGGCAATGCCGGCGACAACGTGCTGACCGGCAACGCCTCGCGCAACGTGATCAGCGCCGGCGACGGCAACGACACCCTCGATGGCAAAGGCGGTGGCGACCGCCTGATCGGCGGCGCCGGCAACGACACGTATTACGTCTACAGTGACAGCGACGAAGTGGTTGAAGCCGCTGACGAAGGCATCGACACCGTGCATGTGATGGGCGCTGGCAAGAACGGCTACACCCTGGCCGCCAACGTCGAAAACGCCATCATCGGCGCCAAAACCGCGATCAACCTGACCGGCAACGAACTGGACAACCAGCTGACCGGCAACGATGCCGCCAACATTCTCGATGGCGGCGCTGGCGCCGACACCCTGATCGGTGGCAAGGGCAACGACACCTACATCGTCGACAACGCAGGCGACGTGGTGGTCGAGCTGGAGAACGAAGGCACCGACACCGTCCGTTCGTCCATCAACTACACCCTGGGCGCCAACCTGGAAAACCTGGTACTGCTCGACGGCGCCAGCAACGGCACCGGCAACGACCTGAAGAACATCATCACCGGCAACAGCGCGGCCAACGTGCTGGACGGCGGCAAGGGCGTGGACACCCTGATCGGCGGTGCCGGTGACGACACCTACATCGTCGACCTGCTGGTCAAGGGCACCGGCACCAAGGCCACCGTGGCCCTGGAAGACACCATCACCGAAAAAGCCAACGAAGGCAGCGATACCCTGGTGCTGCGCATGGACGCAGACACCGTCGCAGGCTTCACCGGCACTGCCTCGCTGACCCTCGCCGCCAACCTGGAAAACCTCGACGCCAGCCAAACCGGCGCGCTGAAGATCAACCTGACCGGCAACGCTGCCGACAACGTGCTCACCGGGAACGACGGCGACAACCTGCTGGACGGCAAGGCTGGCGTCGACACCCTGATCGGCGGCAAGGGCAACGACACCTACGTGATCGACGACGCCCGCGAGCTGGGCCTGCTGGTGGAGAACGCTGACGAAGGCAACGACACCCTGCAGATCACCTACCGCAACCTGTCCAAGACCGAAGCGCAGCTGGTCGACCTGTCCCGCGCATCCTTGCTCAACGTCGAGAACGTCACCGTCACCGGTACCGGCCTGTTCGACATCACCGGCAATGCCGGCGACAACGTGCTGACCGGCAACGCCTCGCGCAACGTGATCAGCGCCGGCAACGGCAACGACACCCTCGATGGCAAAGGCGGTGGCGACCGCCTGATCGGCGGCGCCGGCAACGACACCTACTACGTCTACAGCGACAGCGACGAAGTGGTTGAAGCCGCTGACGAAGGCATCGACACCGTGCATGTGATGGGCGCAGGCAAGAACGGCTACACCCTGGCCGCCAACGTCGAAAACGCCATCATCGGCGCCAAGACCGCGATCAACCTGACCGGCAACGAACTGGACAACCAGCTGACCGGCAACGATGCCGCCAACATTCTCGATGGCGGCGCTGGCGCCGACACCTTGATCGGTGGCAAGGGCAACGACACCTACATCGTCGACAACATTGGCGATGTGGTGATCGAGCTGGCCAACGAAGGCACCGACACCGTCAAGGCCTCGATCGACTACACCCTGGGCGACAACCTCGAGAACCTGGTACTGCTCGACGGCGCACTCAAGGGCACCGGCAACGAGCTGAAAAACACCATCACCGGCAACAGCGCCGACAACGTGCTCGATGGCGGCAAGGGCGTGGACACCTTGATTGGCGGTGAAGGCAACGATACCTACATCGTCGACCTGCTGGTCAAAGGCACTGGCACCAAGGCCACCGTGGCCCTGGAAGACACCATCGTCGAAAAAGCCAACCAGGGCACCGACACCCTCGAACTGCGCATGGACGCCGACGCCATCAGCAGCTTCACCGGCAGCGCCTCGATTACCCTGGGCGCCAACCTGGAGAACCTCGACGCTCGTCAGCTGGGCAACCTGTCGATTAATCTCACCGGCAACGCGGCCGATAACGAGATTTGGGGCAGCACTGGCAACAACCTGCTCAGCGGCGGTGCCGGCAACGACATCCTGCATGCCGGTGACGGTGGCGAGAATGTGCTGATCGGCGGCCTGGGTGCCGACACGATGTACGCCGGCAGCGGCCAGGACACCTTCAAGTTCAATGCCTTGAACGAGATGGGCCTGGGTGACAAGCAGGACGTGATCATCGGCTTTGGTGACGGCGACAAGCTCGATTTCTCGGCGCTGAAGGGCTACAGCTTCGTCGAAGACGGCGAGTTCACCGGCGCCAAGCAGCTGCGCTTCGAAGTCGATGCAGACGGCATCACGGTGTACGGCAACAGCAACGCCGACACCGCGCCGGACTTCTCGATCAAGCTGGTGGGGGTCACCGAACTGCATGCCGACCAGCTGACACTGTAAGCTGCACGCCCTCCCCGCCCCGGCTTGCCGGGGCGGCATCGCCAATGCCCATGGCTGCCGGTCGCTTGCACGCGACGGCCGGCAGCCATGGGCATTGGCACGTTTAACGATCAACGGGGCTTGCACCCCCGCTTTACAGGCAGGCAACCATGGCAACATCCCCCCGCACCGAGCTGGAACAAGCCCTCGCCACCTGCAAGGACAGCTTCCTCTCGGTCGGCTTTTTCAGTTTCTTCGTCAACCTGCTGATGCTGGTGCCGTCGTTCTACATGCTGCAGGTCTACGACCGCGCCGTGGGCAGCGCCAGCGAGTCGACGCTGCTGATGCTGACCCTGATCATGCTGCTGCTGATGGGTACCCTCGGCGCCCTGGAATGGGTGCGCTCGCGCATCATGGTGCGCATCAGCACCCGGCTGGAGACGCTGCTGGGCAAGCGCCTGTTCGATGCAAGCTTTCGCCAGGCCCTGGACAGCGGCGGCATGAACGCCTCGGCCCAGCCACTGAGCGACCTGAGCAGCCTGCGACAGTTCCTCACCGGCAACGGCCTGTTCGCCTTCTTCGACACCCCGTGGATCCCCATCTACCTGGCGGTGATGTTCATGTTCCACCCCTGGTACGGCTGGATGGGCGTGATCAGCGCCCTGCTGCTGGGCCTGCTGGCCTGGTGCAACGAGCGCCTGACCAAGGCGCCGCTGTACAACGCCAACCGCGAGCACATGGCCGCCACCGCCTTCACCAACAAAAGCCTGCGCAACGCCGAGGTGGTGGAGTCGATGGGCATGCTCGGTGACCTGCGCCAGCGCTGGAGCGCGCGGGTGCACAAGGTGCTGAGCCTGCAGAGCGTGGCCAGCGACCGCGCCGGGGCCATCGCCTCGGTGTCACGCACCTTCCGCCAGATCGTGCAGTCGCTGGTGCTGGGCCTGGGCGCCTACCTGACCATCAAACACGAGATCAGCTCGGGCCTGATGATCGCCGGCTCCATCCTGCTGGGCCGGGCGCTGGCGCCCATCGACCAGTTGATCGGCGTGTGGAAGGGCTTCGTCGGCGCCCGTGGGCAGTACGCGCGCCTGCACGAGCTGCTGGAGAAGATCGCCGCCGAACCCGAGCGCATGTCGCTGCCGGCGCCCCAGGGTGCTATCAGCGTGGAAAACCTGTCGGTTGCCGCCCCCGGCAGCCGCACGCCGCTGGTGCGCAGCCTGAGTTTCAAGGTCGCCCCCGGCGAAACCGTCGGCATCATCGGCCCCAGCGGCGCCGGCAAGTCGACCCTGGCCCGCGCCCTGCTGGGGATCTGGCCGGGCCTGGCCGGCACGGTACGCCTGGACGGCGCCGACATCACCCAGTGGCGCCGCGAAGAACTCGGCCCGCACCTGGGCTACCTGCCCCAGGACATCGAGCTGTTCGAAGGCACCATCAGCGAGAACATCGCCCGTTTTGCCCAGGTGGACGCCACCGCCGTGGTGGACGCCGCACGCATGGCCGGGGTGCACGAGATGATCCTGCAACTGCCCCAGGGCTACGACACCGTGATCGGCGCCAACGGCGGCGGGCTGTCCGGCGGCCAGCGCCAGCGCGTGGGCCTGGCCCGGGCCCTGTACCGGGCACCGCGGCTGGTAGTGCTGGACGAGCCGAACTCCAACCTGGATGAAACCGGCGAGCGACTGCTGGCCGAGGCGCTGCTCAAGCTCAAGCAAAGCGGCGCCACAGTGTTCGTCATCACCCACCGCTCCGGTGTACTGGCAGCGGTCGACCGCCTGCTGGTGCTCAACCAGGGCGAACTGAGCCTGTACGGCCCCCGCGACAAGGTGCTCGCCCACCTGCAAAACGCTGCCACCCCGCCCGCGCCGAATGCGCAGGCCATCGGTACCACGCCATGAACCTGAACCTGCAACACCCGGCCGCACCCGCCGAGACCGACGCGCCGCTGCCGGTGGACGACCGCCCGACCCGGCGCATCGGCTACCTGATCGTGCTGGTGACCTTCGGCCTGTTCGGCGGCTGGGCCGCCCTCGCCCCGCTGGACAGCGCCGCCCTGGCCCCCGGCGTGGTCACCGTGAAAAGCTACCGCAAGACCGTGCAGCACCTGGAAGGCGGCATCGTGCGCGAATTGCGCGTGCACGATGGCGATCAGGTCAAGGCCGGCGACGTGCTGCTGGTGCTGGACAACACCCAGGCCCGAGCCGACGCCGAAATGATCCGCAGCCAGCTCATCGCCGCTCAGGCCCTGGAAGAGCGCCTGGTGGCCGAGCGCGACGGCTTGGCCGCGCCGGCCCTACAAGCGCGCCTGAACGCCGACGACCCGCGGGTGCGTGAAGCCCGCGAAAGCGAAGCGCGGATCTTCCAGGCCCGGCGCGCCGCGCTGCTGGGCGAGATCAGCCTGCAACAGAAGACCATCCAGCAGATCCGCGTGCAGATAACCGGCAACCAGGCCATCCGCGCCGAAAAAGAGCGCCTGATCCCAGGCTACGACAGCGAGATCGCCAGCCTCGACGACCTGCTCAAGCAGGGCTACGTCGACAGCCAGCGCCTGCAGGAACGCCAGCGCGACCTGGGCAACATGAAGGCGCAACTGGCCGAATTGCGCTCGGACGCCGCCCGCGCCGAACAGCAGATCGCCGAGGCGCAGTTGAAAATCCTGCAACTGAACAAGACCTTCGCCAGCGAAGTGGCCGAGCAACTGGGCGAAACCCGCAGCAAGGTCTACGACCTCACCGAGCGCCTGGCCGCAGTGCAGGACCGCGACCAGCGCACCGAGGTGCAGGCCCCCGAGGCCGGCATGGTGATGGGCATGACCGTGCACACCTTGGGCGGGGTGATCAGCCCGGGCACACCGCTGATGGACATCGTGCCGGCCAACGAGGAGCTGATCGTCGAGGCGCAGGTCTCGCCCATGGACATCGACCGCATCGTCATCGGCAGCCTGGCCAACATCCGCTTCAGCGCCTTCAAGAGCAGCACCACGCCGGTGATCGAAGGCCGCCTGCTGCAGGTGTCGGCCGACCGCCTGGTGAACAAGGACACCGGCGCCCCCTACTACCTGGCCCGGGTGGCGGTGACCGACAACGGCCACAAGGCCCTCGGCCACCTGGCGCTGCTGCCGGGCATGCCTGCCGAGGTGCTGATCAACACGGGCGCGCGCACCCTGCTGCAGTACCTGGTGCAACCGGCCAGCAACGCCTTCGCCCGCTCGCTGATCGAGGACTGACATGAAGTACCTGATAGCCCTCGGCCTGTGCCTGCCAGGCCTGGCCCTGGCCACCCCGGCGCCGGCGTCCATCGACCTGTGGCAGCTGCAGCAGGAGGCCGCCAGCGCCGACCCGCGGGTGTTGCGTGCCCAGGCGGTGGTGCGCAGCGGTGAAGGCCGCGAACGCGAGGCGCTGGGCCAGATGCTGCCGCAAATCAGCGCCAGCGGCAGTATCAACCGCAGCCGCCGCGACGATGACCTGGGGCGTACCGAATACAACGGCAAGCGCGCGGTGGTCAGCCTCAACCAGGCGATCTACGACCCGCAGGTGTGGCGCAGCTACCAGAAGTTTCGCCAGCTCACCCGCCAGCGCGACTTCGAGGCCGAGGACACCCGCATCCAGGCCAGCATCGACCTGGCCGAGCGCTACTTCGCGGTGCTTGCCGCCGAAGACGAACTGGCCCTGGTGCGCGCCGAACTGGACGCCACCCAAACCGACAACAAGCGCCTGAAGGCTCTGCTTGCCCACAACATGGCTACCACCCAGGACTCGCAGGCCATGCAGGCGCGGGTCGACAACCTGGTGGCCGACGAGATCGAGGCCGCCAACCGCGTGGCCGTGGCCCGCGAGGCCATCTCCGAACTGGTCGGGCGTGACGTGCAGGAGCCGCTCAAGCGCATCGCCAGCAACGCCACCTACACCCTGCCGGCGCAATCGCGGGATTACTGGGAACAGACCGCACTGCGCGAGAACCCCGGTATCAAGGCCCGCGAGCGCAGCCTGGACGCGGCGCAGGCGGCGATTTCCGAAGCCAAGGCCGGGCACCTGCCCAAACTCGGCCTGAGCCTGACGGCGCTGCGCAGCGACATCGGTTATGAGGGCACGCTCACCCCACGCTCGGAGAACTACGTAGCGTCGCTGGATATGCAGGTGCCGTTGTACAGCGGGGGGTCCACCAGTGCACGGGTGGCAAGTTCGATGGGGGATCGCGATGCGGCCGAGCAGGAGCTGGAAGCGTTGCGCCGCCAGGTCAAGCGCGAAACCGCCACCGCCTTTTTGACCATGAACGCCGAGCTGCAACGCATCAAGGCGACGCGGGTGGCCGTGGAATCGACCACTGCCGCCACGCGTTCGGCCCAGGAAGTCTACAAGCGCGGCATCAACACCAGCACCGACGTGCTGTACAGCATTCGCGAGGAGTTCCGCGCCCGCCGCGACCTGCAACAGGCGCAGTACCGCTTCATCACCAGCCTGCTGACCCTGCACCGCTGGCGCGGGCAGTTGACCGACAGTGACATCCGCCGTGCCAATGACTGGTTGGTGGAGCCTTAGCCTGTACCGGCCCTATCGCTGGCAAGCCAGCTCCCACAGGTCCCTGCTAAATCAATGAGTTATGTGCAGTTCTATGAGAGCCGGCTTGCCGGCGATCACCGGCAAAGCCGGTGCCAGCAGGTCAGGCGACGAAATCGGACTACGACAGGGTGCCGCAGCCCATGCAAAGGAAAGTTGTCGCCAGAAAAGCTGTTTGATCAGCTCAAGTCAGGGGCATCAGGTCATCCTGGGTCAAGCTCTTGACACCGGTCAGCACGATCTGGAAATCGGCCTGGTCGTCGTTGTCGAGGGTGCCGTACAACACACCGCCCACCAGCTTGAGCTGGTAGCCGCCGGTGAACGCGGCATCCCCTTGAACCACGCGGAAATCACCCAGGCGGGTGAAATCGAGCAGGTCCTCGCCTGATTTGAAATCGGTGATGGTGTCGCGGGTGTCAAGGGTATTGCCCAACTGGTCGAGCGCGTCGAAACGGAACGCGTCGTGGCCGCGCCCGCCAGTGAACACGTTCTGCGCGCTGTTGCCGGTGAGTACGTTGTCCAGCGTGTTGCCGACCAGGTTGAGGCGCACGCCGGCGTTGGTGTCGCTGATATCCAGGTTGTCGAGGTTGGCGCCCAGGGTGATGGTCTTGGATGCCAGGCCCAGGGTGCCGCCACGTACCAACACGGTATCGACCCCCTCCCCGACCCGTTCGATGATGCTGTCCTGCAGGGCATTGGCCGCAGTGAGGTCGACCAGGTAGGTGTCGTTGCCGACACCGCCCTGCAGCTTGTCCACGCCCGCGCCACCGTCGAGGCGGTTGTCGCTGGCGTTGCCGATGATGGTGTTGTTCAGCGCGTTGCCGGTGCCGTCGATCGGCGCGCTGCCCATCAGGGTGAGGTTCTCGAGGTTGGCGCCCAGGGTGAAGCTGACATGGGCCTGGACCAGGTCGGTGCCCTCGTTCAAGCCCTCGACCACCGTGTCGCCGGCGCCAACCACATAGGTGTCGTTGCCCTTGCCGCCGGTGAGCAGGTTGGCGGCGCTGTTCTGCCAGCCGTCGAGCACGTTGGCCAGGGCGTTGCCGGTGGCGTTGATGGCGTTGCTGCCGGTCAGCGTGAGGTTTTCCAGGGTCGAGCCCTGCAGGTCGAAGCTGATGCTGGAGATGACCGTATCGAGCCCGGCGCTGTCGATGATCACATCACCGATATCGTCGACGTAATAGGTGTCGTTGCCGGCGCCGCCGTTCATGGTATCGGCACCGGCACCGCCATCGAGCACGTTGGCCGCCGCGTTGCCGGTGAGCTGGTTGTTCAGCGCGTTGCCGGTGAGGTCGAAGGCCACGGTGTTGGTCAGTTTGCCGTTCTCGACGTTGGCCCCCAGGGTGTAGCTGCCCTTGGCGACTGCGATGGCGATATTGACCGTGTCGGTGCCTTCGCCGGCCAGCTCCACCACGCTGTCGCCGATGCTGTCGACGTAATAGGTGTCATTGCCTTGGCCGCCGAACATCTGGTCGCTGCCAACGCCACCATTGAGGGTGTCGTTGCCCAGCCCGCCGCGCAGGATGTCGTCACCGGCCAGGCCGCTGAGCAGGTTGTCGGCATCATTGCCGATGAGTTCGTTGCCGGCGGTATTGCCGGTGAGGTTGAGCAGCACCGCGCCGGTTTGCCCGGCGTCGAGGTTTTCAAGGTTGGCACCCAGCACCAGAGTGGCCAGCTTGGCGCCGCTGGTACCACCGGTGACGCGCAAGGTGTCGGTGCCCTGGTTCAGTGCCTCGATGACCTTGTCCTGCAAGGCGTTGGTGGCCGTCAGGCTGACGCTATAGGTGTCGTTGCCGGCACCACCCTGCAGGGTATCCACCCCGTCGCCGCCATCGAGCACGTTGTCGCCGCTGTTGCCGGTGATGACGTTGGCCAGCTCGTTGCCGGTGCCGTTGATGGCGGCGTTGCCGAGCAGGGTGAGGTTTTCGAGGTTGGCGCCCAGGGTGTGGCTGAGGCTGGTCTGCACCAAGTCGATGCCTTCGTTGAACAACTCCACCGCCGTATCGCCTGCGCCGAGCAGGTAGGTGTCGTTGCCCTTGCCGCCGGTGAGCACGTTGGCGGCGCTGTTCTGGGTAGCGTCGAGCAGGTTCGCTGCGGCGTTACCCGTGCCGTTGATGGCCTGGCTGCCGGTGAGTTTCAAGTTTTCCAGGCCTGCGGCCAGGGTGTAGCTGATCGAGGCCTCGACAGTGTCGATACCTGCGCTGTCGATCACCAGGTCGCCGAGGTTGTCCACCACATAGGTGTCGTTGCCCGCACCGCCGTTCAGGGTGTCTGCCCCTAGCCCGCCGTCAAGGCGGTTGGCCGCGGCGTTGCCGGTGAGGGTGTTGTTCAGCGCGTTGCCGGTGAGGTCGAAGGCCACCGCATTGGTCAGCTTGCCGTTCTCGACGTTGGCCCCCAGGGTGTAGCTGCCCTTGGCGACTGCGATGGCGATATTGACCGTATCGATGCCTTCGCCGGCCAGTTCCTGCACCTGGTCACCGATGTTGTCCACCACGTAGGTGTCGTTGCCCACCCCGCCGATCATGATGTCGGCACCGCCGCGGCCGTCGATCAGGTCGTCGCCGGCAAAGCCCAGCAGCGTGTCGTTACCGGTGCTGCCCAGCAGGGTGTCGTTGCCGTCGAGCACGTAGGCGTAGGTTTCCAAGGTATCGCCTTCGGTCATGGCGAACTCGGCCAGCTCTGCCAGGCTTTTGTTCATGCCGGTTGCGCTGTAGACCGTGGCGCCGTTCAGGCGGAAGGTGCTGCTGGTGACCGTGCCGCTGACATAGTCGCCGAAATAGACGAAGCGCCCACCGAAGCTCTGGGTGTGCACACCGTCACTGATGACCATGGATGAGCCGGTGGCCTGGGTGACATCCCAGCTCCAGTCCTGCGGGTCGAGAAAGCTGAAACTGCGGGAAAGGGTGATGGTCGCCATGTCGTTTCGCTCATTCCATTGAATAACGGTGAACGAGCAGACTAGTTGATCCTGGGCCAATGCGGAACTGGCTGGTTGAAACAGCCATGCAGCACGTAGGAAACGGTGAAAGACGCAAACGAAAAAGCCCGCCATGAAGGCGGGCTTTTTCTTACTGCGTATGGTGGGTCGTGTAGGATTCGAACCTACGACCAATTGGTTAAAAGCCAACTGCTCTACCAACTGAGCTAACGACCCGTTGGATGGCGCGTATATTACTGATTTCTCACAGGAAATCAACACCCCATCGGAAATATTTTCAAATATACCGGGTCGGATCCGCTACACCGGCAGCCTTGAAGCCGTCGGCGCGCAGGCGGCAGCTGTCGCACTTGCCGCAGGCGCGGCCGTCATCGTCGGCCTGGTAGCACGAGACCGTCAGGCTGTAATCCACACCGCGGGCCATGCCGGCCTCGACGATCTGCGCCTTGCTCAGGTTCTGCAGCGGTGCCTGAATACGGAAGCCCTGCCCCTCGACACCGGCCTTGGTGGCCAGGTTGGCCATGCGCTCGAAGGCTTCGACGAACTCGGGGCGGCAGTCCGGGTAACCGGAATAGTCCACCGCGTTGACACCAATGAAGATGTCGCGCGCTTCCAGCACCTCGGCCCAACCCAGGGCCAGGGACAGGAACACGGTGTTACGGGCCGGTACGTAGGTGACCGGAATGCCTTCACTCGGCGCCTCTGGCACATCGATGCTGGTGTCGGTCAGGGCCGAACCACCAATGCCATCGAGGTTCAGGCCGATCACCTTGTGCTCGACCACCCCCAGGTCACGGGCCACGCGGGCCGCTGCGTTGAGCTCGGCGCGGTGGCGCTGGCCGTAGTCGAAGCTCATGGTGTAGCAGGCATAGCCTTCGGCCTTGGCCATGGCCACCACGGTGGCCGAGTCCAGGCCACCGGACAGCAGGATTACCGCACGTTTGTCAGTCATGTCTTTTCTCTCAGCGTCCAGGTTCGTCGTTCCACAGCAGCTTGTGCAGCTGCAGCTGGAAACGCACGGGCAGGTTGTCGGCGACGATCCAGTCGGCCAGGTCGGTGACGCTCACCTGATGGTGACTGGGCGAAAACAGCACTTCACCGGCGCGTTCGGCCAGGTTGTACTGGATCAGCTTGGAGACCGCCCAATCGTAGTCCTCACGGGAACAGATGACGAACTTGACCTGGTCGTTGCGGGTCAGCAGCTCGATGTTCTCGTAGCGGTTACGGTGCGACTCCTGCGAGCCTGGGGTCTTGAGGTCGACCACGCGGCTGACGCGGGTGTCGGTGCCGGCAATGTCCAGCGCGCCGCTGGTTTCCAGCGATACGTCGTAGCCGGCATCACACAGACGCTTGAGCAAGGGCAGCGCATTGGGCTGGGCCAGCGGTTCACCGCCGGTGACGCAGACATAGCGCGGCTTGAAGCCGGCCACCTGTTCGAGGATAGAATCGAGGCTGCGGATGGTGCCGCCGGTGAAGGCATAGGCACTGTCGCAGTACTGGCAGCGCAGGGGGCAACCGGTCAGGCGCACGAATACCGTGGGCAGCCCAGCCGTGCGTGTTTCACCCTGCAACGAGTAAAAGACTTCGGTGATGCGTAATGTGTCTTGCATGGTCGCCACGGGCGTGACAGCTAAACAGGCTGTCCGCCTCCGTCAGGCACTGTCGCGGACTCGACATGGCGTTATCCGCGATAGCGTGTTTGAAAAAGGGCCAAGATTCTAACGAACAACCGGGTGGTGCGTCCACCAACGCGCCTGCGGCATAACGCGCGGCCCAGTGCAGGAGCTGGCTTGCTGGCGACTGCAGGGGGCATAAAACGAAAAAACCCGCGACGGGCGCGGGTTTGTTCATCAAGCGGTGACTCAGAGCTTTTGCAGGTCGCGCTGGGCCAGTTGCGCGGCGGAGGTGCCGGGGTACTGGGTGACGACCTGTTGCAGGATGCCCTTGACCTTGTCGGTGTGGCCCAGGCGGCGCTCGACGTCGGCCAGCTTGTACAGCGAGTCCGGCACCTTGCTGTGCTGCGGGTACAGCTGGCTGACCTTGGCAAAGGCCTGGCCTGCACCCTGCAGGTCACCCTTGGCCAGGTTGACTTCACCCAGCCAGTATTGCGCGTTGCCGGCGTACTGGCTGTTGGGGTACTTGCGCAGGAAGGCGTTGAACGCCTGGCTGGCCTTGTCGAAGTCTTTCTGCTTGATCTGGTCGAAAGCGGCATCGTAATACAGCTTTTCTTTCGCCGGATCGCCCGGCTCGCTGCTCGCGGCCGGTTGCTGCGCGGCGCTTGCGCCGGCAGCGGCACCCGTGGCTGCGTTGTTCGCACCACCGGTGGAGGAATTGTCTGGAGCCGCTGGGGCAGGCGCACCGGTACCGATACGACGGTCCAGGTCCTGGTAGCGCTCGAGGTTTTCCTGCTTCATGCGCGACACATCGTTTTGCAGCTCTTCGATGATGCCTTGCTGGCGGGAAATCTGGTCCTGCATCTGTTGCAGCTGCATGAACAGCTGACCGTTTGCAGAAGCAGGGGCCGAAGCCCCTACCCCGGCAGACGCGCCGCTCGTGCCATAACCCGCAGGTGGGTAACCACCCGAGTTGTCATCTACTACGGGAACTGCAGCCCACGCCGAAAGCGGCAGGCTGAGTGCGAGGACGGTTACAGCACGACGGCACATACGCATAAGAACTTACTTACGCAGTTCTACGCGACGGTTCTGAGCCCAGGACTGCTCGTCGTTGCCGGTGGCAACTGGACGCTCTTCGCCGTAGGAAACCAGTTCCAGCTGAGCAGGGGAAACGCCCTGCAGAACCAGGTAGCGCTGAACGGCTTTCGCACGACGCTCACCCAGAGCCATGTTGTACTCGCGGGTGCCGCGCTCGTCGGTGTTGCCTTCCAGGACAACGCGGTTGCCGTTGGCTTTCAGGTCCTTGGCGTGAACGTCCAGGGCGCGCATGGCTTCTGGCTTCAGATCCGAGCTGTCGTATTCGAAGTAGAAGGTGGTGATTGCGCGCAGGGCGGCTTCTTCGCTCAGGGAACCGTCGACAGCGCCAGTGTTGGCACCGTAGCCAGCGTTCGGGTCAACAGCGCCTTCACCAGCGTTGTCGCCGCCTTTGGAGGAGCAACCTACAGCTACAGCCATGGCCAGAGCCAGCGCAGCGAATTTACCAAACTTCAGCATTTCCATCGTGAAACTCCTAATGAAACCCCAGTGTGTTAAGCAAAACGTGTTACGCCGCAATCAGTTCAGGTAAGGGGACCAGGACGGTTCTCTGACTTCGCCTTGAGCGGTAGGAAGTGGGAGCCTCACACGGCCGTTAAGCGACACGAGCATCAAGACTCCCCGGCCCTGCTGGCGGGTGGCGTAGATTAGCATGGTGCCGTTTGGCGCAACAGTGGGAGACTCATC
This sequence comes from Pseudomonas xanthosomatis, assembly GCF_019139835.1. Taxonomy (NCBI): domain Bacteria; kingdom Pseudomonadati; phylum Pseudomonadota; class Gammaproteobacteria; order Pseudomonadales; family Pseudomonadaceae; genus Pseudomonas; species Pseudomonas xanthosomatis. The sequence continues at coordinate 5,226,396 of NZ_CP077075.1, forward strand.
AAGACTGGTCTCTGTGAGAATCTTTACACTTCCGCGTTGCAGGTCCTGTGCTGCCACCTTGAAGTTGGTGAAACCCTGTTGGCGATGAATCATCACCAGGGTCTTTTCATCGGCAGACAGTTTTGGGTTGGCGTTGTAGTTGCCAACGAAAGTTACCCGCTCGGCACCACCACCACTGACCGACTGTTTATAGATCTGCGGTTTGCCGCCACGGTCGGAAGTGAAGTAAAGCGTGTTGCCATCCTTGCCCCAGAACGGCTCGGTATTGATACCGGGGCCAGCGGTGACACGGCTGATCTGGCGCGAAGCCACGTTCATCACATAGATGTCCGGGTTGCCGTCCTTGGACAGCACGAATGCCAGGCGGGTGCCGTCAGGCGACCAGGCCGGAGCACCGTTCAGGCCTTCGAAGTTGGTGATCTGCTCACGGCGGCCGGTGTCGATGTGCTGAACGAAGATGCGCGGGCGCTTCTGTTCGAACGACACATAGGCGATACGCTTGCCATCCGGCGCGAAGCGCGGCGACAGGATCGGCTCGCGCGACTGCAGCAGGGTCACCGCACGGGCACCGTCGTAGTCCGAGCGCTGCAGCGTGTAGCGGGTGTTATTGGTCGAGAAGCGCTCGGCAGTCACGTACAGCATGCGGGTGGAAAACGCACCCTTGATGCCGGTGAGCTTCTCGAACGACTGGTCGGCGATGTAGTGGGCCATGTCGCGCAGTTGGTCGACACCGCCAGCAACGCTGCCGGTCAGCACTTGCTGCTCGGTGGCGACGTTGAACAGCGCGTAGCTGACCTGCAGGCGCCCGCCTGCCGGCACGATGCTGCCGACCATGACGTACTGGGCGCCCAGGGCTTTCCAGTCGCGGAAGATCACTTCACTGGCCTGGCTCGGCAGGCTGATCATGTTCTGCCGCGGGATCGGCGAGTAGTAGCCGGAGTTGCGCAGGTCGTTGCCGATGATGTCGGCCATGTCTTCCGGCAACACGCTGCCGCCCTGCACACCGAACGGTACGACGGCGATGGGCGTGGCCCGATCGCTGCCGCTGGTGACCAGGATGTTCTTCTCTTCTGCCATGGCCATGCCCGCCACGCAGCAGAGCAAGACCAGGAGTCCTCTCAGACGTTTAATCACAACGCTAGATCCTCAGGTGTAAATGTCATCTTGAATGAACGATACGGATTGAACTCGTTCGGCTTCAAGCCCTGCATCTCGGTCAACCGACCAATGTTCTTCACCGCGGCTACCGCCGAGCTGTCGAACGGGCCGTCGCCACTGGATTTGGCCACGCTCACGTTGGTGATGGTGCCGTCCGGCAGCATGTTGATCTGCAGAACTACCGTCATGCCTTTACGCGCAGAGGGCGGACGCGCCCAGCCTTCGGCTGCTCGCATGCGGATCAGGTCGTCGAAGTCGCCGGCCACCTGGTCACCCTGCTCATCGGCCAGGGCCTGCTGGCGTTCGGTGGAGTCGGACAACAGCTCGGCCAGGGCCTGGGCTTTCTTGTCTTCCGCCGACTTGCGCGCCGCTTCCTGTGCCTTTTTCTTCTGGGCGTCTGCAGCGGCCTTTTTCTTGGCCTCTTCAGCTGCCTTTTTCTTCGCATCCTCGGCCGCGGCTTTTTTCTTCGCGTCCTCGGCTGCTTTTTTCTTCGCGTCTTCGGCGGCTTTCTTCTTCGCCTCTTCCGCAGCTTGTTTCTTGGCTTCTTCCTCGGCCTGTTTCTTGGCCTCTTCTTCAGCCTTTTTCTTGGCGATGTCGGCCTGCTGCTTTTCAGCGGCCTTCTTCGCCTCTTCAGCCTTCTTGGCTTCAGCGGCCTTCTTCTGCTCGGCGGCCTTGGCGGCTTCGTCAGCCTTTTTCGCCTCGGCGGCTTCACGGGCCTCTTCGGCCTTTTGAGCGGCGTCGGCTTTCTTTTGTTCCGCGGCCTTTATGGCCTCCTGCTCGACCTTCTTCTGCTCCAACTGCTCGACTTCGGTCTGGCGCGCGGCGGTTTTCTTCGCCTCCCCGGCAATCTTCTGATTGGTCTGGGTGGTAGCCTGGCTTTTCGACTTGAGCTGGTACAGCGTAGCCTGCACGATGGGTTTGGAGGGCGGCAGCTCGGGCGTCATGGCAAAACTGACGAACAGCAAGCCGAACACCAGCACATGCAGGCCAATGGCCCAGATACTGGGCCAGAAGTAGCTTTCCGAGGCGGATGGCTCTCGCTGTTGCATCAGGGCGCCTCGGTAATCAGGCCAACGTTACCGACACCGGCCTTCTGCAACCCGCCCATGGCACCCATGACCGCGCCGTAGTCGACAGCCTTGTCGCCACGAATGAAGACCTGGGTCTGTTTGCCCTGGTCGCGGCCGGCGGCGATGATCTTGGTCACCGCACCGGTCATTTCCGGCAAGGTCATGGCCTTGTCCATCTGCTTGTCGGTGTCGACTTCGCTGCCAAGGTTCCAGTAGTAGGTCTTGTCGGCCTTGATCGAGATGGTCAGGATCTGGACGTTGTTGTCCTGCGGCAGGGCTTCGCTGGAAACCTTGGGCAGGTCCACCTTCACGCCCTGGTTGAGCATGGGGGCGGTCACCATGAAGATGACCAGCAGCACCAGCATCACGTCGATGTAGGGCACCACGTTCATCTCGGCGACCGGCTTGCGTTTGTGGCGAACTCGGGCCATGGGTTTCTACCTGATCACTCTTCGCTGGTGTGTACTTTGCGGTGCAGAATTGCCTGGAACTCGTCGGCGAACGTGTAGTAACGGCCGATCAGAGTTTCACTGCGCGCAGCGAAACGGTTGTAGGCGATGACCGCCGGGATGGCTGCGAACAAGCCGATCGCGGTGGCGATCAGGGCCTCGGCGATGCCGGGGGCCACAGTGGCCAGGGTCGCCTGCTGGGCGCTGGCCAGGCCGCGGAAGGAGTTCATGATGCCCCACACGGTACCGAACAGGCCGATGTACGGGCTGGTGGAACCGACGGTGGCCAGGAACGGCAGGCTCTGCTCGAGTTTTTCTTCCTCGCGCGAGATGGCAACGCGCATGGCACGGCCAACGCCTTCCATCACCGCGTCAGGGTCGACACCCGGCTGCTGGCGCAGGCGTGAGAACTCCTTGAAGCCGGCACGGAACACCTGCTCGACGCCCGAGTCCGGGTCCGGGTTGCTGCCGGCCTGGCGGTACAGCTTGGACAGATCGATGCCCGACCAGAAGCGCTCTTCGAACGCGTCAAGCGCACGACGGCCGGCACGCAGCATGGTGCTGCGCTGGAAGATCATGATCCACGAGGTGACCGAGGCGGCCACCAAGGTCAACATGACCAACTGAACCACGACACTGGCATTGGCGACCAGGCTCCACATGGAGGTATGGTCGACGACGGTTGCTTCCACGCTTATTCTCCTGCGTTGGATTGAGTACCCGTGCTGTCCGCCAGGAAGGCGTCACGCAGCGCTGGGGGAATGGCCCGGGGTTTGAAAGTGTCGGCACGCACGGCGGCCACCAGAAACTGCCCTTCGCAGAGCAGCGTTTCATCTTTGCAGCGCCACACCTGCTGCACGAAACGCAGGCTGGCGCGGTTCAATTCGGTTACTTGCGCGGTCACCCGCAACTCGTCGTCCAGCCGCGCCGGCGCGTGGTAGCGCGCTTCGCTGGAATGGACCACGAACAGAAGGTTGTCACCGGCCAGCTCCAGCTGGGAAAACCCCAGGTGACGCAGGCGCTCGGTACGCGCACGCTCCATGAACTTCAGGTAGTTGACGTAGTAAACCACCCCACCGGCGTCGGTATCCTCGTAATAGACGCGACAGCGGTGTGCGAACGGTTCCAGCCCATTTTGCGCGCGCATACTCTAGTGCTTACTCCTGTGCTTGCCAATCCGCTGCGGCAACTGTTTTTGCATCGATAATGTCTTATTGCCAGCGCCGCTGCGGCGTGCCTGCGGTAGGACCACAAAAACGCCGGTTCGATCTGTCATTCGTCGTCTTGCGCCGCATATTCACCGCCCTCGCAGAAGCGCCCGGGGATGTTCAGGCCGAAATGCAGGTAGGCGTGGCGGGTGACCACCCGGCCTCGAGGGGTGCGCATGATGTAACCCTGCTGGATCAGATACGGCTCGAGCACGTCTTCGATAGTGTGGCGCTCCTCGCCAATGGCCGCCGCCAGGTTGTCCAGGCCCACCGGGCCGCCGTCGAATTTTTCGATCATGGTCAACAGCAGGCGCCGGTCGGAGTGGTCGAAACCACGCTCGTCGACATCGAGCAGGTTCAACGCCATGTCGGCGACTGCCTTGGTGATCTCGCCCTTGCCGCGCACCTCGGCGTAGTCGCGCACCCGCCGCAGCAGGCGGTTGGCGATACGTGGCGTGCCGCGCGCCCGGCGGGCGATCTCGTAGGCGCCCTTGTCGTCCATCGGCAACCCGAGAATGCTCGCCGAACGGCTGACGATGGTGGCCAGGTCGCGGTCGCTGTAGAACTCCAGGCGCTGGACGATACCGAAACGGTCACGCAGCGGGTTGGTCAGCATGCCGGCACGGGTAGTGGCGCCGACCAGGGTGAACGGCGGCAGGTCGAGCTTGATCGAGCGGGCCGCAGGGCCTTCACCGATCATGATGTCGAGCTGGAAGTCTTCCATGGCTGGGTACAGCACTTCCTCGACCACCGGCGACAGGCGGTGAATTTCGTCGATGAACAGCACATCGTGGGGTTCGAGGTTGGTCAGCATCGCCGCCAGGTCACCCGGGCGCTCGAGGATCGGGCCGGAGGTACTTTTGACCGACACGCCCATTTCGTGGGCGATGATGTTGGCCAGGGTGGTCTTGCCCAGGCCCGGCGGGCCGAAGATCAGGGTGTGGTCGAGGGACTCGCTGCGCCCACGCGCGGCCTGGATGAACAGCGCCATCTGCTCGCGCACCACCGGCTGGCCAATGTAGTCCTCCAGGCTCAACGGGCGAATCGCACGGTCCTGGACTTCTTCGCGGTCACGCCCGGAGGCGGCGATCAGGCGGTCGGTCTCGATCACTTGGTAATCATCCCTTTGAGGCTGCGGCGGATCAGCTCTTCACTGCCAAGGCCTGCCTTGTCCTTGATCGCGGCGATGGCCTTGCTGGCCTCTTGCGGCTTGTAGCCCAAAGAGACCAAGGCGCTTACTGCGTCGGCCTCGGCGGTGGATTCGCTGGCCACCGGCAGCGGGCCGTCGGAAACCAGAGTGAACATGGCCGGGGAGGTTTCCCAGGCCTTGAAACGGTCCTTGAGCTCGACCAACAGGCGTTCGGCGGTCTTCTTGCCAACCCCGGGCACGCGCACCAGGGCCGAGGCGTCCTGGGCCTGAACGCAGCGCACCAGTTCGTCCACTTCAAGCCCCGACATCAGTGCCAGCGCCAGCTTGGGGCCTACGCCGTTGAGCCGGATCAGCTCGCGGAACAGCTCACGCTCGCGCTTCTCGGCGAAGCCGTAGAGCAAGTGGGCGTCTTCACGGACCACCAGGTGCGTGTGCAGGGTGACCACCTCGCCCAGCTTGGGCAGGCGGTACAGCGTGGTCATGGGGACTTCGAGCTCATAGCCCAGGCCGCCCACATCGACAATCAGGTGCGGCGGCTGTTTTTCCGCCAGGGTACCGCGCAAACGTCCAATCACGTTCCGATCCTTCCTCTCGGGCGCCGGTCGAAAACCGGTTCACCCTATCAGCAAATGTGCCGGGTGAATGTTTCCCCCGGACAAAATGTGTATCAGCGCATGAAGCGCTTACAGACGCAAGCGCCCGCCGCGCCGCCGCGCCGTGCTCAGGCCATGGGGGATCAGGCTTGAGCGGGTGTGGGCGTGGCACAAGGCGATGGCCAGGGCATCGGAGGCGTCGATCTGCGGCTTCTTGGTGAGTTTGAGCAGGTGCATGACCATAAGCATCACCTGTTCCTTGTTGGCCCCGCCGGTGCCCGCCACGGCCTGCTTGACCTGGCTGGCGGTGTATTCGGCGATCTCAAGGCCGGCTTCGGCGGCGGCGACGATGGCTGCCCCGCGCGCCTGGCCGAGCTTGAGCGCCGAGTCGGCGTTGCGCGCCATGAACACCCGCTCGATGCCCATGGTCACGGGGCCGTGCTGGCGGATGATCTCGCTGACGCCGCGAAACACCACCAGCAGACGGTCATGCAGCTCGCCGTCACCGGTGCGGATGCAGCCTGAGGTCACGTACTCGCAGCCGCGCGCGGTCTGGCGAACCACGCCGAAGCCGGTGATGCGCGAGCCGGGGTCGATACCAAGAATCAGAGTCATAACGCCTGCATTACCAGTGCAATGTGTACCGGCCTATTCGCGGGCAAGCCCGCTCCCACAGGTTCACCTTCTCTCTGACGAGTGATGAGATCCTGCGGGAGCGGGCTTGCCCGCGAATAGGCCGCCTGGATTAACGACAACCTTAGCCCAGCGCTTCCATGATCTCGTCAGAGATCTGCGCATTGGAGTAGACGTTCTGCACATCGTCCAGGTCTTCGAGCATGTCGATCAGCTTGAGCACCTTCTCGGCCCCGTCCTGGTCCAGTTCGGCACTGGTGGTCGGCTGCATCACGATCTCGGCGTCCGAGGCCTTGAAGCCGGCTTCTTCCAGGGCGTTGCGCACCGCGTAAAAGCTGTTGAACGAGGTGAACACCTCGAACGAGCCGTCTTCGTTGGCCACCACGTCATCGGCGTCGGCCTCCATGGCGGCTTCCATCAGCGCATCTTCGTCCACCTTCAGTTCGGCGGCGAAGCTGATCTGGCCCTTGCGCTCGAACAGGTAGGCCACCGAGCCGTCGGTGCCCAGGTTGCCGCCGCATTTGGTGAACGCGTGGCGCACTGCAGCTGCGGTGCGGTTGCGGTTGTCGGTCATGGCCTCGACCATGATCGCCACGCCGCCCGGGCCGTAGCCTTCGTAGCTGAGCTCTTCGACGTTGTCGCTTTCGTTGGTGCCGGCACCACGGGCCACCGCGCGGTCGATGATGTCGCGGCTCATGTTGGCGCCCAGGGCCTTGTCCAGCGCCAGGCGCAGGCGCGGGTTGGAGGCCGGGTCAGGTCCGCCTTGCTTGGCGGCGACGGTCAGCTCGCGGATCCATTTGGTGAAGACCTTGCCTCTCTTGGCATCCTGGCGTTCTTTGCGGTGCTTGATGTTCGCCCACTTGGAATGACCGGCCATAACGACTCCAAATCCTTGAAACAGAAACAGGTTCCGCCCCGAAGGGCGGAACGCGAAGAAGACTGCGCCAAAGCGCGGGAGCGCCCTGTTACCGGGGCGCCCCGGCCGATCACTCGACCTTGGTCTGCTCACGCAGACGAATGTGCAGCTCACGCAGGGCCTTGGCATCGACCTGGCCTGGGGCCTGGGTCATCACGTCAGCGGCGCTCTGGGTTTTCGGGAAGGCGATCACTTCACGGATCGACTGGGCGCCGGTCATCAGCATGACCAGGCGGTCCAGGCCGAAGGCCAGGCCACCGTGGGGTGGTGCGCCGAACTTCAGGGCGTCGAGCAGGAAGCCGAACTTCTCTTCCTGCTCTGCCGCCTCGATGCCCAGCAGGCGGAACACCGCTTGCTGCATCTCTTTACGGTGGATACGGATCGAACCGCCACCCAGCTCGGTGCCGTTCAGGACCATGTCGTAGGCACGGGACAGAGCGGCGCCCGGGTTGGCCTCGAGCTCTTGCGGCGAGCACTTCGGTGCGGTGAACGGGTGGTGCAGCGCGCTGAAGCTGCCGTCTTCGTTCTCTTCGAACATCGGGAAGTCGACCACCCACATCGGCGCCCACTTGCAGGTCAGCAGCTCGAAGTCGTGACCCAGGCGGATACGCAGCGCACCCAGGGCTTCGCTGACCACCTTGAACTTATCGGCACCGAAGAACACGATGTCGCCGTCGACAGCGCCCACGCGGTCGAGGATGTTGTTGAGGTTGGCCTCAGGGATGTTCTTGACGATCGGCGACTGCAGGCCTTCGACGCCCTTGGCGCGCTCGTTGACCTTGATGTAGGCCAGGCCCTTGGCACCGTAGATGCCGACGAACTTGGTGTACTCGTCGATCTTGCTGCGCGGCATGCTGGCGCCGCCTGGCAGGCGCAGGGCGGTGACGCGGCATTTCGGGTCGTTGGCGGGGCCGGCGAAGACCTTGAAGTCAACGTCTTTCAATTGGTCGGCAACATCGACCAGCTCCAGCGGGATGCGCAGGTCAGGCTTGTCCGAACCGTAGCGGCGCATGGCCTCTTCGAAGGTCATGTGCGGGAATTCGCCGAACTCCAGGTCCAGGACCTCTTTGAACAGCTTGCGGATCATGCCCTCGGTCAGGCCCATGATCTCGGCTTCATCGAGGAAGCTGGTCTCGATGTCGATCTGGGTGAATTCCGGCTGGCGGTCGGCACGCAGGTCTTCGTCGCGGAAGCACTTGGCGATCTGATAGTAGCGGTCGAAGCCGGCGACCATCAGCAACTGCTTGAACAGCTGCGGCGACTGCGGCAGGGCGAAGAAGCTGCCGGCGTGGGTACGGCTCGGTACCAGATAGTCGCGGGCGCCTTCAGGGGTTGCGCGGGTCAGGATCGGCGTTTCGACGTCGAGGAAGCCGTTTTCGTCGAGGAAGCGGCGGATGCTGCTGGTGATGCGCGAACGCAGGCGCAGCTTGTCGGCCATTTCCGGGCGACGCAGGTCGATGAAGCGGTAGCGCAGGCGGGTTTCCTCGCCGACGTCGGAATATTCGTTCAGCGGGAACGGCGGGGTTTCGGCTTCGTTGAGCACGTTCAGCTCGTAACCCAGCACTTCGATGCCACCGGAGGCCATGTTCGGGTTGACCGCGCCTTCAGGGCGACGGCGCACCTTGCCGGTGATCTGCACGACGTATTCGCTGCGCACGCGGTCGGCGTTGGCGAAGGTTTCGGCGCGATCCGGGTCGAACACGACCTGGGCCATGCCTTCGCGGTCACGGATATCGAGGAAGATCACCCCGCCGTGGTCGCGGCGACGATGGACCCAACCGCAAAGGGTGATTTCCTGGCCGTCCAGGCTCTCGTTCAGTTGGCCGCAATAATGGCTGCGCATCATGATGGTGTTCGCTTCTCGTGATTCGTGTATTCGGTAAAGGTCTGGCCTGCCCAGGGGGCTAATACTGCAAGACCTGCTCGGTGCAATTCAACTCAGTCGGCCTTGTCGCCGCCTGCCAGGTTCTTTTTTGCCCCGGTCTTGAAGTCAGTCTCGTACCAGCCGTTGCCGCTCAGGCGAAAGCCGGGGACCGACAGCAGTTTCTTCAACGCGGGTGCCTGGCACGCCGGGCAATCGCTCAGCGGCGCAGCGCTGATCTTCTGCAGGGCCTCGAACTGGTGCTCGCAGGCGCCACATTGATAGTCGTAAAGGGGCATGGGTGTCTCTCGTCAACCACATCGCACGCTGCCCAAGGCAGCAAAGAGCGGGATTATATATGGTTAAGGGGAGCAGTGCAGCCCGCCCGGCGATCAGTCGGCGTCGGGTGCTTCCTGCAGCCAGGCCACGCAGATGACCCGTACCAGGCCGCTGAAATTGCGCACCCCGCCATGGCGCAGGTGCACTTCGCGGTCCAGGTACGACAACACGGCGCTGACCGAGCAGTGATTGGCCCGGGCGATGCGCTCGAGGATGCGCCAGTAGACCACCTCAAGACGCAGACAGGTGGCAAAGCCGTTCAAGCGCACCGAACGCGAGACCGGCCCGGCCTGCGCCATGTCGAAGTCGGCCCTGAACGGGTCGATACTGGGCTTGCCTGCCCGCTGCCCCTGCCTGGCACCGCCATCGACCCCGCGCACCCCGTCATTCATCGCTTTGCTCCCTGTGGCGACACGACCTTTCGCCCAAGCGAGCAGGTCAAGGACACCCATGAAGCGCTCCCGGCCGCGGCCATCCCAGCAGCAAGGCCTTCCCCCCAAACGCTCAGGCCCGCCACCTGTGAAGGTGGCGGGCCTGATTCCAGGGCGCAGCGAACGGCTCAAGCGGCAATCATTTCCCGTCGAGCAATACCCGCAACATCCAGGCGGTTTTCTCGTGCACCTGCATGCGCTGGGTCAGCAGGTCGGCGGTCGGCTCGTCACTGACCTTGTCCACCACCGGGAAGATACTGCGCGCGGTGCGCACCACTGCTTCCTGCCCCTGGACCAGCTGGCGGATCATTTCGTCGGCCGCCGGCACCCCTTCCTCTTCTTTAATAGAGGAGTGGCGGGCATAGAATGCATAAGAGCCCGGCGCCGGGAAGCCGAGGGCGCGGATACGCTCGGCAATGGAGTCAACAGCCAGGGCCAGTTCGTTGTACTGCTCCTCGAACATCAGGTGCAGGGTACGGAACGACGGGCCGGTGACATTCCAGTGGAAGTTGTGGGTTTTCAGGTACAGCACGTAAGTGTCGGACAACAGGCGCGACAGCCCTTCGACGATGGACTTGCGGTCTTCTTCGCTGATACCGATATCGATTGCCATGAAGTTCCCCTTTCCATAAGGCCTGAATGCTCAAGCGGGCGCGAGCCACTGTAGCAAGAGATTGCTTCCCGCGCATGCGCTCAGGCGCCGCACGCATAGCCGTTTGCCAGCCAACGGTTTGAGAAGCCCCCTCCTTTGCTGTTAAATAGGCAGCGTGCCACCCGTGCGGATTGTCAATGCCGGGTGCATAGGCTTGGCCAGCCACGTTTTCGCACCTACCGTTTCTGTGCACCGTGCAGCCAGCTCATCCTGTGATCGGCCTTTATCAATGCGAGCCAACTAAAAATGTTCAAGATCGTCCATCTGGTGACGGGCGTGGCTGCCTTGCTGCTATCGCTCATACCCAGCCTCAGAACCGACGCAACACCTTTGCTGCAACAACCCGAAGCCGTCTACCTGGCCTTGCTCGGCCTGCTCAACCTGCTGCTCGCCCCTGCCCTGCCGCTGTACTACAAGGGCATGCGCCAGCATCTGCAACGCGCCGCCAGCATCCTGCTGGTGGCAGCGGTGATCCTGCAGACCATCACCCTGCTGGCACGCCCGGAGCTGGGCACCCTGCCGGCACTGGCCTGCGCCATGCTCGCCACCTTGCTGCACCTGGCCGCAGGCCTGGCCCGCAGCGCGCGCAAGCCACGCGCAAGCCAGGGCGTTGCGCTGGATGCTGGCAAACGCGATACCGGCACGGTGAAGTGGTTCAACACCTCCAAGGGCTTCGGCTTCATCTCGCGCGATTCGGGTGACGATATCTTCGTGCACTTTCGCGCCATCCGCGGCGAAGGCCACCGCGTTCTGGTCGAAGGCCAGCGCGTGGAGTTTTCGGTGATGCACCGCGACAAAGGCCTGCAGGCCGAAGACGTGGTCGCGGTCTCGCGCCGCTGACCACGCCCCTCCACCACCCTCAGTAATGGGGGGGTGGAGGCTCCTCCCCGCCCCCGCCGTACTGGCCGACCATGTCTTCGTAACGCTTGATCAGCTCGGCCATCTGCAGTTGCAGGCGCTCGATCACCCGCCCCTGCTCGACCACCACGTCGTTAAGCTCCTGAATGGTGTCATCCTGGAATGCCTGACGGGTTTCCAGTTCGACGATGCGCATTTCAAGCGACATGATTCAGGCCTCCTTGAAGCTTTCGCCGAGCAGTTCGACGATACGCCGACGAATGCCTTCGACCTGCTGGTCGGTGTAACCGATAGCCGGCACCTTGCCCCATACCGGCGCCGGCCAGGCGGCGTCGCCACGGCGGCGGACGATCACATGCATGTGCAACTGACTGACTAGATTGCCGAGGGTAGCAACGTTCATCTTGTCGGCAGCGAACGCGTCCTTGAGTGCCTCGGCCAACGCCGTGCTTTCTTCCCACAACTGGCGCTGGTCGGCTTCATCCAGGTCGAACAGTTCGCTGACATCGGCACGCCGCGGCACGAGGATGAACCAGGGGTAATTGGCGTCCTTGCTCAGCAGCAGGCTGCACAACGGCAGCTCGCCCAGTAGCAGGGAATCCTGTTGCAGACGCGAATCGAGAGTGAACACGGCGAACCTCCAGAAAACAGGTGCCCGCCCATGCGGCGGGAACAGGGGGCGAAGGATACCCTGCTTTACCAGCCACCACACGGGCACGACGCGCAACCGCGCACAGCTGCACCCAAGTGGTTCACCAACACCCCTGGGCTTGCCCCGCCGCGGTAACACCGCGCTACTTTTCGCACCACAATGATGCGAACCGTCACCGTGCAACCACACAGCCGTCACACAAAACAGGCAAGTTGAACAAAGCGCGGTAACACCTTGACTTTGAAGGCAGCTCAGACAAGCGCAGCAGTGGCACACCATCAGACACCCGAAACCCCGTATTCACTGGGGTTTTCGCCCTGCCCGCTGCGGGTTTGTGAAAATTTCATCAAACGTTCGCGATTTTGAGCATGCTTGTTGCATTCGTTTGACGCCAAGTCGGCACGACACCTGCAAAGACAGGTGAGCGCGACAAATAACAACAGCGGCATCGGAGTTACCAGGGAGCCTTCAGCCCTACTTTGTGTTTACACATAAATGATGGGCGCGGCAGCGCTGGCGTTGTACACCCCAATAAAAAGGGGTGTGATTTGCGACATGGAAATAACCGTAAGCGACACGGCCATAAAGTTACCGAAAGGTTGTTTTCAGCTGTATCGCCAACAATAGTCAGCGTGATATACATTTTCGCCGACATAACAAGAAAGAGCTGCCCCTCATAATTAAAACACTGGGCGCAGCGGTACTCTTCCTAAAACCAAAGGAGCAAATCACGATGCGCGTGATGAAGTGGAGCATGATCGCCCTGGCCGTTGCGGCGGGGACTTCGCAAATGGCAATCGCCTCTTCGCAGGATGAGTCCAAAGGCTTCCTCGAAGACAGCAAGCTGAACGTCAAGACCCGTATGCTGTATTTCAGCCGTGACTTCCGTAACAACGAACGGGATGCAGACGGCAACCGCCAAAGCCGCGCCGAAGAAACCGGCCTGGGCTTCCTCGGCACCTTCGAGTCCGGCTTCACCCAGGGCACCGTGGGCTTTGGCGTCGACGCCATCGGCATGCTGGGCCTGAAAGTCGACAGCGGCAAGGGCCGCGCCGGCACCGGTCTGTTCCCGACCGGCAGCGACGGCCGTTCCCAGGACGACTACTCCAAAGGCGGTGCGGCAGCCAAGTTCCGCATCTCCGATACCGTGCTGAAAGTGGGTGACCAGTTCACCGCCCTGCCGGTCTTCGCCACCGACGACAGCCGCTTGCTGCCGGAAATGGCCCAAGGCGGCCTGATCACCAGCAACGAAATCAAGGGCCTGACCCTGCACGCCGGCCGCTTCACCAGCCTGACCGGGCAAGCCGAGACCAACCGCGACAGCCTGCGCCTGACCGAAGCTGACGTTCTGGGCGGCACCTACGCCTTCACCGACAGCCTGACCACCAGCCTGTACTACTCGAAGGTCGAAGACTACTGGCGCAAATACTACGCCAACGTCAACTGGGCACTGCCGATCTCGGACAAGCAAGGCCTGGTGTTCGACTTCAACATCTATGACACCAAGAGCGATGGCTCGGGCAAGGTTCGCGCCTTCGACGGCGACAAACTGGACAACCGCGCGTTCAGCCTCTCGGCCGCCTACAACGTTGGCGCCCACACCTTCACCCTGGCTTACCAGAAAGTCACCGGTGACGGCGACTACGCCTATGGCGTGGACGGCGGCGGCACCGTGTTCCTGGCCAACTCCATCGCCCGCTCCGACTTCAACGCCGAAGACGAGAAGTCCTGGCAGGCTCGCTACGACCTGAACTTCGCCGAATACGGCATCCCGGGCCTGTCGTTCATGACCCGTTATGCCCGCGGCACTGGTGCCAACGTAGAAGGCACCAACAACGGCAAGGAATGGGAACGCGACATCGACGTCAAGTACGTGCTGCAAGAAGGCCCGGCCAAGGACCTGAGCTTCCGCGTACGCCAGGCCACCTACCGTTCGGCCGACGGCGTCTACTACGGCTCCCCGTCGCTGGACGAGCTGCGCCTGATCGTCGAGTACCCGCTGAGCATCCTGTAAGCCAAGGGCTTCAGTACTCGGCACCTGAAGAAGCCCGGCGATCGCCGGGCTTTTTCTTGGCTGACATAAATGCACAACTGCTGCATTCTGTACGCCTTCGTTCCGCCCCCGTACAATGCGGGGTCATTTCACATTCAGGCAATCGACACGGCTCCCCATGCGCACCAGTCAATATTTGCTCGCCACCCAAAAAGAAACCCCGGCCGATGCAGTGGTCATCAGCCACCAGCTCATGCTGCGCGCCGGCATGATCCGCAAGCTGGCCTCCGGCCTGTACACCTGGCTGCCGATGGGCCTGCGGGTGATGCGCAAGGTCGAGAACGTGGTACGCGAGGAAATGAACGCCGCCGGCGCCCTGGAAGTGCTGATGCCGAGCATCCAGCCAGCAGAGCTGTGGCAGGAGTCCGGCCGCTGGGAGCAGTACGGCCCCGAGCTGCTGCGCCTGAAGGACCGCCATCAGCGTGACTTCTGCGTCGGCCCGACCCACGAAGAAGTCATCACCGACCTGGCCCGCAACGAGCTGTCCAGCTATAAACAGCTGCCGCTCAACATGTACCAGATCCAGACCAAATTCCGCGACGAGATCCGCCCACGCTTCGGTCTGATGCGCGGCCGCGAATTCATCATGAAGGACGCCTACTCCTTCCATGCCGACCAGGCTTCCCTGCAGGAAACCTACGACCGCATGCACCAGGCGTACAGCAACGTGTTCACCCGCCTGGGCCTGGACTTCCGCCCCGTGCAGGCCGACACCGGCTCGATCGGTGGCAGCTATTCCCACGAGTTCCACGTGCTGGCTTCGTCCGGCGAAGACGACGTGATCTTCAGCGACAGCTCCGACTACGCCGCCAATATCGAGAAGGCCGAAGCCATCCCGCGTGAAACCGTGCGCCCGGCCCCTGCCGAGGAGCTGCGCCTGGTCGATACGCCGCAGGCCAAGACCATTGCCGAACTGGTCGAAAACCACAACCTGCCGATCGAGAAGACCGTCAAGACCCTGATCGTGCGCGGCGCCGAAGAGGGCAAGTTGATCGCCCTGGTGGTACGCGGCGACCACGAACTCAACGAAATCAAGGCCACCAAGCTGGAACAGGTTGCCGACCCGCTGGTCATGGCTACCGAAGCCGACCTGCGTAACGCCATCGGTGCAGGCGCAGGCTCACTGGGCCCGCTGAACCTGCCGCTGGAATGCATCATCGACCGCTCGGTCGCCCTGATGAGCGACTTCGCTGTCGGCGCCAACATCGACGACAAGCACTACTTCGGCGTGAACTGGGAGCGCGACCTGCCGGTCCCGCAGGTTGCCGACATCCGCAACGTCGTCGAAGGCGACCCGAGCCCGGACGGCCAGGGCACCCTGGTGATCAAGCGCGGCATCGAAGTGGGCCACATCTTCCAGCTCGGCACCAAGT
Organism: Pseudomonas xanthosomatis; assembly: GCF_019139835.1. Lineage (NCBI taxonomy): Bacteria > Pseudomonadati > Pseudomonadota > Gammaproteobacteria > Pseudomonadales > Pseudomonadaceae > Pseudomonas > Pseudomonas xanthosomatis. Next base: position 5,241,792 of record NZ_CP077075.1, read on the forward strand.
ACAGCGAGGCGCTCAAGTGCCAGGTACTGGGTGAAAACGGCAAGCCGGTGGTGCTGTCCATGGGCTGCTACGGCATTGGCGTGTCCCGCGTGGTTGCTGCTGCCATCGAGCAGAGCTACGACGACAAGGGCATCATCTGGAACGATGCCCTGGCGCCCTTCCAGATCGCCCTGGTGCCGCTGCGCTACGAAACCGACGTGGTCCGCGAGGCCACCGACAAGCTGTACGCCGAACTGACCGCTGCGGGCTTCGAAGTACTGCTGGACGATCGTGACAAGAAGACCAGCCCCGGCATCAAGTTCGCCGACATGGAGCTGATCGGCATCCCGCACCGCATCGTCGTCAGCGACCGCGGCCTGGCCGAAGGCAACCTGGAATACAAGCACCGCACCGAGCAGGATGCGCAGGCACTGCCGCTCAATGAAGTGCTGACCTTCCTGCAGGCCCGTATCCGCCGCTGATAACCCGTTGCGCGAGTGATCATGTCCAAGCGAAGTACCTACACCCTGGGGGGCGCCGCACTGTGCGGTGCCCTGTTCCTCACAGGCTGCGCCAACCATATGTCGCAGCGCAGCGACCATGAGGAGCGCGTCGAGCGCAAACTGCTCGAACACACCCTGCAGATCGACATCGGCGAGCCGAAGGTGATGGAGCTTCCGCAGCGGCGCGTGCGCATTCACGAACAGAAGCGCTTCGAGGTCACCGAGTTCGAGGTGACCCGCCGTTACGACCGCTACACGCCCTACCAACCCTGGCGGGAGATCTACGAGATCCCGCTGGGCGCGGTGGCGGTGGTCGCCGGCGTCGGCGCCAACGTGGTCAACGTGTTCGCCCTGGGTAACCTGCCCGACAGCGTGACCCACGACTGGCTCAGCTATGGCGTGGCCGGGCTCAACCCGTTCATGAACGTGCAGTCCAACGGCCGCGCCCAGCAGAACCTGGCCGGGATCGACGAAGTCGAGAAAGGCAAGCGTGAGGAATTCACCAGCCTGCCGTGGAACGAGCGACTGGTGGAGGTCAAGGCCGGCAAGATGACCCACGAGCTGACCACCGACAAGAACGGCGTGCTGCGCCTGAACCTGTTGGACAGCCCGTTCTCCGAGCAGAACCTCAACCACGTCGGCACCTTGCACCTGCAGGTGGTCGACGAGGATAACGGCGTACGCGGCGATGCCAGCCTGCTGGTCAGCGGCAATCTGCGCGGCAAGCTGCTCGAAGCCCATGAGCTGATCTTCGACGACCTCGAAGATGACGACGTCGGCCAGTGGGTACACCGGGTCAAGCGCCTGTCGGAGCTGGGCCTGGAAGAAGAAGCCAGCGAGCTGGAGCAGAGCCTGATCGAGCTGACCCGCAACGACCCGGAGTTGCAGCAGGAGTTCGTCAAAAGCCTGACCAAGGCCACCGGGCGACTGGTGGCAGACCCGGGCGTACAGTAATCGCCTGCAACGACCTCATCGCCGACAATCCGGCTCCGACAAGGGGGCGGCACCTTGTCGGCGATGAGACCGTTACAACTCCCCGAACAGCTCCAGCTGTTCATGAGCCCCGCGCAAATCCCGCAACCTCACCCCTACCCCCAACAGCCGTACCGGCTTGCCGCCCCGGGCAAACGCCTGGCTGAGCAACTGTCGGTAACTGTCCAGGTCACGCCCTGCCCCGGCCTGCTCCATGGTCGTCTGGCTGAAGTCGTGGAACTTCACCTTCACGAAGGGTTTGTCCGGGCGGTAACTGCTGTCCATGCGGGCAATCCGTTCGTTCAGGCTCGCCAGCAGGTCGGGCAGCTTCTCAAGGCAGCTGGGCAAGTCTGGCAGGTCATGGTCGTAGGTGTTCTCCACGCTGACCGATTGCCGACGGCTATCGTTGTGCACCGCACGCTCGTCGATACCCCGCGCCAGCCCCCACAAGCGCTCACCGAAACTGCCGAACTCGCGCACCAGCGCCAGCCGTGACCATTCGCGCAGCGACAGGCAGGTATCAATACCCAGGCGCGAGAGCTTCTCGGCCGTCACCTTGCCTACACCATGCAGGCGGGCGACCGGCAACTCGGCAACGAAGGCTTCCACCTGATCGGGCGTGATGACAAACAGGCCGTTGGGCTTGCGCCAGTCGCTGGCGATCTTGGCCAGGAACTTGTTGGGGGCGACCCCTGCTGACACCGTGATATGCAATTGCCGGGCGACCCGTTTGCGGATGTCTTCGGCGATGCGCGTGGCGCTGCCGGCAAACCACTGGCTATCGGTGACATCCAGGTAAGCCTCGTCCAACGACAGCGGCTCGATCAGGTCGGTGTAATCACGAAAGATCGTATGGATCTCCCGCGAGGCTTCTTTATAGGCTTCGAAACGCGGTTTGACGATTTCAAGGTCAGGGCACAGCTTCAATGCATGCCCCGACGCCATCGCCGAACGCACGCCGTAAGCCCGCGCCTCGTAGTTGCAAGTGGCAATGACGCCACGCTGGCCCGGCTGACCGCCCACAGCCATGGGCCGGCCGGCCAGGCGCGGGTCATCACGCATCTCGATGGCTGCGTAGAAACAGTCACAATCAATGTGGATGATCTTGCGCTGGGGCATGGACGACAGGCACTACTGTAAATTCATACAGATAGTACTCCATGCACCTACCTGCGAAACAGCCTGCCAGCGATAATCGGCCTGCAAGCCCCGCCAGCACTGAGCCGCCTGCAGATTCGGCACGCTAACAGATTGAACGAAAAAGAGTTTTTTCGATTTATTGCTTGACACAGGGAAGCAAATCCGTAGAATTCGATCTCACAGGCGCGGGATGGAGCAGCCTGGTAGCTCGTCGGGCTCATAACCCGAAGGTCGTCGGTTCAAATCCGGCTCCCGCAACCAGATTCAAGAAAAGGCCACTGTTTCGACAGTGGCCTTTTTTATTGCCTTGAGATTACCCTTACGAGATTTCTCCGCCAAATCAAACATTAACGCTTGACACCTGGCCAGGTATCCGTAGAATGCGCACCTCTGACGCGGGATGGAGCAGCCTGGTAGCTCGTCGGGCTCATAACCCGAAGGTCGTCGGTTCAAATCCGGCTCCCGCAACCAGATTCAGTAAAAAAGGCCACTGTTTCGACAGTGGCCTTTTTTATTGCCTTGAAGATTACCCCTGCGAGAATTCTCTGCTAAATCAAGCATTAACGCTTGACACTTGGCCAGGTACCCGTAAAATGCGCACCTCTGACGCGGGATGGAGCAGCCTGGTAGCTCGTCGGGCTCATAACCCGAAGGTCGTCGGTTCAAATCCGGCTCCCGCAACCATATTCGTCAGAACAAACCCCGCCTATCGCAAGATGGCGGGGTTTGTTGCATCTGGCCGTTGCCCTTCTCGTCGCACTTCCCCCTCCCCTCGCGCCCCGCCTTGTCCTGCGGTGCCTCCGCTCGCCTGGATGAACTATCTTTAACTAACCTGAAACAGATTAACCACTCGGCCCGGAGTAATATCTGGACTCGTTTTCCAAAGGGACTTTCACTTGGCCGTAACCTGCCTTCACCTCGCGCGCACCGCACGAGGTACCCGATGACCGCCCCCACTCCCGACACCCAGGCTCCGCTCACCGAAGCACTGCCTGCGGCTGCGCAGCACCTGCCCTGGCTGGAACGCCTGAGCAAGTACCGTCAGCCCCTGGGCCTGGGCCTGACCCTGGTGCTGTTCGCCATGGGCCTGATTGCCTGCCGCCACCTGTTGAGCGAGCTGGATATCTATGCCCTGCACGACGCGATCCTCAGCGTGCCGGTCAAGTCGCTGCTCGGTGCACTACTGGCCACCGTGGTCGGCTTCGTGATCCTGCTGGGTTATGAATGGTCGGCCACCCGCTACGCCGCAGTGCAGCTACCACCACGCACCCTGCTGCTGGGCGGCTTCAGCGCCTTCGCCATTGGCAATGCCATCGGCCTGTCGATGCTGTCGGGGGGCTCGGTACGCTATCGCCTGTATGCACGCCAAGGGCTCGGCGCCGCCGAGGTGGCGCGCATGACTGTGTTCGCCAGCTTGTCCCTGGGCTGCGCGCTGCCACCCCTGGCCGCTATCGCCACCCTCAGCGACCTGCCGGGCGCCGCCACCGCCCTGCGCCTGCCGGCACCACTGCTGGGCGGTATCGCCGTGGCCGTGCTGGTGCTGACCGTGGCCCTGGTGATCGGCCTGAGCCGCCGTCGCCTGGCCGAGCAGCCGCTGGCCGACAGCTTGCTGGTGCAGTTCGGCCGGCGCACCCTGCGCCTGCCCAACGGCCGCCTGGCAGCGCTGCAACTGCTGATCACCGCGCTAGATGTCGCCGCCGCCGCCACCGTGCTGTATATGCTGCTGCCCGAAGCACCGCCCTTCGGCGCCTTCGTGCTGGTCTACCTGCTGGCCCTTGCGGCGGGCGTGCTCAGCCATGTGCCAGGTGGCGTCGGCGTGTTCGAGGCCATTCTGCTGGCCGCCTTCGCCAACCAACTGGGCGCCGCCCCCCTGGCCGCCGCGCTACTGCTGTACCGGCTGATCTACGTGGTGCTACCACTGCTGCTGGCTTGCGTGCTGCTGCTGGCCAATGAAGCCCGCCGGCTCTTGTTCGCCCAGCAAGCGATCCGTGCCGCTTCCGGCCTGGCCGCCCCGGTGCTGGCGATTCTGGTGTTCCTGTCGGGCGTGGTACTGCTGTTTTCCGGCGCCACCCCGGAGATCGACAGTCGCCTGGAGCACATGGGCTTTCTGATCCCGCACCGTCTGATCGACGCTTCGCACTTCGGCGCCAGCCTGATCGGCGTGCTGTGCCTGCTGCTCGCCCAAGGCCTGCGCCGACGCCTGTCGGCGGCTTGGCTGCTGACCACCGTATTGCTGCTGGTGGGCGCGTTGCTGTCGCTGCTCAAGGGCTTCGACTGGGAAGAAGCCACCCTGATGTGCTTCACCGCTGCCCTGCTGGCGCTGTTCCGCCGCTCGTTCTACCGCCCCAGCCGGCTGCTGGAGCTGCCGTTCTCACCGGTTTACCTGGTGGCCAGCGCCTGCGTGGTCGGCGCCTCGGTGTGGCTGCTGCTGTTTGCCTACCAGGACGTGCCCTACACCCATAAGCTGTGGTGGCAGTTCACCCTCGACGCCGATGCCCCGCGTGGCCTGCGCGCGGCACTAGGCAGCGCAGTATTGCTGGTGATCGTCGCCCTGACCTGGCTGCTGCGCACCGCCCGCCCGGTGATCCACCTGCCTACCGAAGACGAGCTGCAGCGTGCCAACCGCATACTGCTGGCATCCGACCAGCCCGATGGCGGCCTGGCCCTGACCGGCGACAAGGCGCTGCTGTTCCACCCCAGCGACAATGCCTACCTGATGTACGGCCGCCGTGGCCGCAGCCTGGTGGCCCTGTACGACCCGATCGGCCCGGCCCAGGAGCGCGCCGAAATGATCTGGCAGTTCCGCGACCTCTGCGACCTGCACCACGCCCGCCCGGTGTTCTACCAGGTACGCGCCGAGAACCTGCCGTTCTACATGGACATCGGCCTGACCGCGATCAAGCTGGGCGAAGAGGCCCGGGTCGACCTGCGCCGCTTCGACATCGAGGCCAAGGGCAAGGAGATGAAAGACCTGCGCTACACCTGGAACCGCGGTGGGCGCGATGGCCTGAGCCTTGAGATCCACGAACCCGGCCATGCACCGCTGGCAGAGCTCAAGGAAATCTCCGACGCCTGGCTAACTGGCAAGAACGTGCGCGAGAAAGGCTTCTCGCTGGGCCGCTTCAGCCCCGAGTACCTGCAGCATTTTCGCATTGCGCTGATCCGCTTCCAGGGCCGCCCGGTGGCCTTCGCCAACCTGCTGGAAACCCACAGCAACGAGCTGGCCAGCCTGGACCTGATGCGCGCCCACCCCGAGGCGCCGAAGCTGACCATGGAATTCATGATGGTTGGCCTGATTCTTCACTACAAGAGCCATGACTATGGCCGTTTCAGCCTGGGGATGGTCCCCCTTTCCGGCTTGCAGCCGCGCCGCGGCGCACCCTTGACCCAGCGCCTGGGTTCGATGGTGTTCCAGCGCGGTGAACAGCTTTACAACTTCCAGGGCCTGCGGCGCTTCAAGGACAAGTTCCAGCCGGACTGGGAACCCCGCTACATGGCCGTGCCGGCCGGGCTCGACCCGCTGGTGGCACTGGCCGATACCGCTGCCCTGATCGCTGGCGGCCTGACTGGATTGGTGAAACGTTGATGATCCGACGCTATTGGCTGTACCTACTGATTCCCCTGGTGCTGGCCGCTGCGGCCGGGGCCACGGCCTTCTGGCTGTGGACCCGCCCGGCACCCGAGGCGCGCCTGGAGCACCTGACCCTGAACGACGGCAGCAGCCTGACCCGCGCCACACCCGCCGTACACGCCAAAGCCCGGGTGGCCATCGGCGTACCTCAGGAGCAGGCGCTCTCCGACAAACAGCTGCTGGACCTGAGCCAGGCCGGCGAAGCCCAGCTGGTGCAGGTGATCCTGCCGGCTGCCGACTGCAGCAAACAGCAGGTGGCAATGGACCAGGCCCTGGTCCAGCTGGCCGACAAGCCCACCGTGGTTGCCGGTATCGGCCCAGGCGCTGCCCAGGCCTGGCGCTGGCTGGCTGGCCAGACCGACGACAAGGCCCGGGCCATTTCGGTCGACTTCAACCTCGAGCAACCCGGTTGTCAGGTCGCGCTGCCCAAGTCTGCGGCCCACGGCCACTGGAACGTGGCCTGGAACGACAATCCGGACGACGCCAGCGCTGCCTTCGTGCGCGACCAGGCCAACGCCGAGACCAGCATCGCCGACTACGACATCCACCTGCCCCAGGTGCTCAAGGCCCAGCTGACCCAGGCCCTGGTCGGCCAGGACGGCAACGCCCTGGCCATTCCGGTGGTCGAGGTGCCCGCCGGGCAGACCACCGACACTGTCACCCTGTTCCTCTCCGGTGATGGCGGCTGGCGCGACCTGGACCGTGACGTGGCCGGCGAGATGGCCAAGCTTGGTTACCCGGTGGTAGGCATCGACACCCTGCGCTACTACTGGCAGCACAAGACCCCGGAGCAAAGCGCGGCCGACCTGTCCGAACTGATGCAGCACTACCGCCAGAAGTGGGGTACCAAGCGCTTCGTGCTGACCGGTTACTCGTTCGGCGCCGACGTGCTGCCGGCCATCTACAACCGCCTGCCTGAAGAAGACCAGAAGCGCATCGACGCGGTAATGCTGCTGGCCTTCGCCCGCAGTGGCAGCTTCGAAATCGAGGTTGAGGGCTGGTTGGGCAAGGAAGGACAGGAAGCACCGACCGGCCCGGAAATGGCCCGTCTGCCGGCAGCGAAAGTGGTGTGCATCTACGGTGTGGAAGAAACCGACGAAAGCGGTTGCACCGACAAGACCGCAGTGGGCGAGCGCATGAAGCTGCCTGGCGGGCACCACTTCGACGAGAACTACCCGGCCCTGGCCAAGCGCCTGATCGACGAGATCGAGACCCGCCAGGGCAAGTCCAGCGTCGCTGAGAAGTGATGTAAAGGGGACCGCAATGCGGCCCTTGGCGGGTAAGCCCGCTCCCACAGGGATCGCAAGCCTGCAAACCAGCGCATACCTGTAGGAGCCGGCTTGCCGGCGATGAGGCCCGCACAGCTATCACAAGGCAGTGGCCACTGGCAGGGACGGGTCACCCGCCAGGGGCTGCAGCAGCCCCTGGCCCACTCAGATCTCGACCTGGGTCCCCAGCTCGATCACCCGGTTAAGCGGCAGGTTGAAGAACCTCAAGTTGCCGTTGGCATTCTTCAACAAGAACGCGAACAGGTTACCGCGCCAGCGCGACATCCCCTCCAAACGCGAAGCAATTACCGTCTCCCGGCTGAGGAAGTAGGTGGTACGCATCGGGCTGAAATCCAGCTCGTCCAGGTGGCACAGCTTCAACGCCGCCGGTACGTCCGGCTCGTCCATGAAGCCAAAGTGCAACAGCACGCGGAAGAACCCGTCGCCATAGGCCTCCACCTCGAAGCGCTCGCTCTCCGGCACCCGTGGCCGGTCCTCGCTGACCACCGTCAGCAACACCACCTGGCTGTGCAGCACCTGGTTGTGCAACATGTTGTGCAGCAGCGCATGTGGCACGGCGTCCGGCCGGGCAGTCAGGAACACCGCAGTGCCCTCCACCCGGTGCGGCGGCTGCACGCGGATGCTGCTGATGAACACCGGCAGCGGCAGCCCGCCTTCATCGATACGCTCGACCAGGATCTGCTTGCCGCGCTTCCAGGTACTCATCAGCAAGAACAGCACCCCACCGGCCAGCACCGGGAAGGCGCCGCCCTGGACGATTTTTGGCACATTGGCGGCAAAGAACAGGCCGTCCACCAACAGGAAACCGACCAAAATCGGCACCGCCAGCAGTGGCGGCCATTTCCACAGCAGCAGCATCACTGCCGATACCAGAATGGTGGTCATCAACATGGTGCCCGTTACCGCCACGCCGTAGGCCGCCGCCAAGGCGCCGGACGACTCGAAGCCGACCACCAGCAGCACAACCCCGACCATCAGCGTCCAGTTCACAGCACCAATGTAGATCTGCCCCTGCTCGTCACTGGAGGTGTGCTGGATCTGCATGCGCGGGATGTAGCCCAGCTGAATGGCCTGGCGAGTCAGGGAGAAGGCCCCCGAGATCACCGCCTGCGAGGCGATCACCGTGGCCATGGTGGCCAGGCCCACCAAGGGCAGCAACGCCCAGCTCGGCGCCAGCAGGTAGAACGGGTTGCGCGCAGCTTCGGGGTTTTGCAGCAGCATCGCACCCTGGCCGAAATAGTTGAGCACCAGCGCCGGCAGCACCAGGGCGAACCAGGCGCGGGCGATCGGCTTGCGGCCGAAGTGGCCCATGTCGGCATACAGCGCCTCGGCACCGGTCAGCGCCAGCACCACCGCCCCGAGAATGGCCACGCCCATGCCAGGGTGAACGATGAAGAAGTTCAGTGCCCAGCCCGGGTTGAAGGCCTTGAGCACCTCGGGGCTCTGGGAGATGCCATGCACCCCCAGCGCCCCCAGCACCACGAACCAGGTGACCATGATCGGGCCGAACAGCTTGCCGATCTTCTCGGTACCGTGCTTTTGCACCAGAAACAGCGCCACCAGCACCACCAGCGAAATCGGCACTACCCAGTGGTCGATGCCATCGAAGGCCAGGCCCATGCCCTCCACCGCCGACAGCACCGACACCGCCGGGGTGATCATGCTGTCGCCGTAGAACAGCGAGGCGCCAATCAACCCGCAGATCACCATCAACGTGCGCAGCTTCGGGTAATTGGCCGTGGCCCGCCGCGCCAGCGCGGTCAGGGCCATGGTGCCGCCCTCGCCCTGGTTGTCGGCGCGCAGGATGAACATCACGTACTTGAACGACACTACCCACAGCAGCGACCAGAGGATCAGCGAGAGAATCCCCAGCACGCCGTCATGGTTGACCGGCACCCCGTAGCCGCCGGTGAAGACCTCTTTGAGGGTGTACAACGGGCTGGTACCGATATCGCCATAGACCACCCCAACAGCTGCCACCAGCAGGCCGAACGAGCGTGTAGCCCCCTGCCCGCCCTCGGCGTGACTGCTTGCCTGAACCATCGACCACTCCCGCAGAAGGCCTTTGAAGACCCGTTGAATTCACTTGGGCGCGGGGCCTGACTGGTGCCCCGACGCAACGGCGCGAAGCATAGCGCAGCGTACGGCGTATTTCTGCTGCTCAAGCTCGACGTCGTGGCTCACCTGCTGGCCAGCATGCATTAGCGAGGTTAGCCCACTACCGAACCTGCAACACCAGTTCTGGCCCGGTAACAATCAGTTCAACTCTCGCCTGCGCTTTCGACCACCTCGCTTCAGGGCAGTCACTAGACTTTTCCGAAGTCGGCGGGTGTTCGTTTCTTTTTAGGGATGCGCCCAGGGCGATAAAAATATGCAATCACCCATTTGTCTTTTTTAAGGTACATTCTGCATGTATGAAGTGGAGCATGTCCTGTCATCCAATGGAGTGGACATCTACCAGGCCTGGCTCGATACCGTGCGCGACAAGCGCTGCAAAGCCAAGATCACTACACGGGTGGACCGCGCATCCCTTGGCCACTTCGGCGACGTTGAGCCAGTAGGTGATGGCGTCTTTGAAATGAAGATCAATTTTGGGCCTGGCTTTCGCGTCTACTACGCGGTCCAGGGTCGCAAGGTCATTTTCCTGCTGGGCGGCGGCGCCAAAGACAAACAGCAAAGGGACATCGATCAGGCCAAGGCCCTCTGGAAATGTCACAAGGTGAACTGAAATGACTGCCCGTACCCGCTCTCACGAAGACAGCGTGCTCAGCATGCTGCGCGAAGACGAGGACTTTGCCATCGAGTACCTCGCGGCCGCGCTCGAGGACATCGACGAACCGGGTGGTGAGGACACCTTCCTTCTCGCCATTCGACGTATCGCCGAGGCACGTGGCGGCATGAGCAACCTCTCGCAAAACACGGGGCTGGCACGCCCGAACCTTTACCGCTCGCTCGCGGCAGGTGGTGACCCGAAACTCTCCACCGTACTGAAGGTACTGCAGGCGCTCGGGGTCGGCATGTCCAAGGTGGTCTCGCATAAAGTTGGACAAGCGTGCGAATAACCCCATCGCCCAACGCCTAACTGCCCCGGCCCATTCGCAACAGCCCCGCGTAGGCGCCTCGTCGGGGCGGCTCAGGCAGCGCCGCCAGCACGGCTGCCTGGAGCCATCAGCAATAGCACAGCGTTCGTCGCATTTGTGCTGGTCAAGCGCCTTTGCGCTCGCTAGAATTGCGCACTTTTTGATCAGAGGCGCCCAAAGCGCCCGCCAGGATCGCCCCCGTTACCGGCCGGGCGGGCTGCATTCAATACCGAGGTTAGTCATGTCCACCACCAACGCCATCCCCAAGGTCGGCTTCGTTTCGCTGGGTTGCCCCAAGGCCCTGGTCGATTCCGAGCGCATCCTTACCCAGCTGCGCATGGAAGGCTATGAAGTCGTGCCCACCTACGAGGACGCCGACGTGGTGGTGGTCAACACCTGCGGCTTCATCGACAGCGCCAAGGCCGAGTCGCTGGAAGTCATCGGCGAGGCGATCAAGGAAAACGGCAAGGTCATCGTGACCGGCTGCATGGGCGTCGAAGAAGGCAACATCCGTGACGTGCACCCAAGCGTGCTGTCGGTGAGTGGCCCGCAGCAGTACGAGCAAGTGGTCAACGCCGTGCACGAAGTGGTGCCGCCGCGCCAGGACCACAACCCGCTGATCGACCTGGTGCCGCCACAGGGCGTCAAGCTGACCCCGCGCCACTACGCCTACCTGAAGATTTCCGAAGGCTGCAACCACAGCTGCAGCTTCTGCATCATCCCGTCGATGCGCGGCAAGCTGGTCAGCCGCCCGGTGGGTGAAGTGCTGAGCGAGGCCGAGCGCCTGGTCAAGGCCGGCGTCAAGGAGATCCTGGTGATCTCCCAGGACACCAGCGCCTACGGCGTGGACGTAAAGTACAAGACCGACTTCTGGAACGGCCGCCCGGTCAAGACCCGCATGCTCGAGCTGTGCGAGGCCCTGAGCAGCCTGGGCGCCTGGGTACGCCTGCACTACGTGTACCCGTACCCGAACGTCGACGACGTGATCCCGCTGATGGCCGCCGGCAAGATCCTGCCGTACCTGGACATCCCGTTCCAGCACGCCAGCCCCAAAGTGCTCAAGTCGATGAAGCGCCCGGCCTTCGAAGACCGCACCCTGGCGCGCATCAAGAACTGGCGCGAGCAGTGCCCTGAGCTGGTGATCCGCTCCACCTTCATCGTCGGCTTCCCGGGTGAAACCGAAGAAGACTTCCAGTACCTGCTGGACTGGCTGACCGAAGCCCAGCTCGACCGCGTGGGTTGCTTCCAGTACTCGCCGGTCGAAGGCGCCCCGGCCAACGACCTGGGCCTGGACGAAGTACCGGACGACATCAAGCAGGACCGCTGGGACCGCTTCATGGCCCACCAGCAGGCGATCAGCGCCGCACGCCTGCAACTGCGCATCGGCAAGGAAATCGAAGTGCTGATCGACGAAGTCGAGGAGCAAGGCTCGGTTGGCCGCAGCTTCTTCGATGCCCCGGAAATCGACGGCAGCGTGTTCATTGATGGCGACCATGGCTTCAAGCCGGGCGACAAGGTCCGTTGCCGCGTGGTCGATGCCGACGAGTACGACATGTGGGCCGAGCCGGTCTGAGCCAACGGCTGCAACCCTGCATCCCACGCAATACCCCGCGTTTGCATCTATGTTTTCCTTCATGCTCATGGAGGAAAACACAGATGCGCCCGACACTGACCCTGCAGACCCCGCACTACAGCGACTACCCCGAACTGGTTGCGGTCTGGGAAGCCTCAGTCCGCGCCACCCATGACTTTCTCCCCGAAAGCTACATTCTGGTGTTGCGTGACCATGTGCTGCGCAAATACCTGGATGCGGTGATGCTGGTCTGCTGCAAGGACCGTCAGCGTCACATCCTCGGCTTCGCCGGCGTGGCCAATGGCCGGGTCGACATGCTCTTCGTCGCCCCCGAATACCGTGGCCAGGGCGTCGGCCAGCGCCTGCTGCGCCATGCCGTGGCCGAACTCAATGCCGAACGCCTCGACGTCAACGAACAGAACCCCCAGGCCCTGGGCTTCTACCTGCACGAAGGCTTCGAGGTGGTCGGCCGCTCGGTCACCGACGGCCTGGGCCAGCCCTACCCCTTGCTGCACATGCGCTTGGCACGTACCGCGGCCTGACGCTTGGGCAAAATGGCGTGAATGACACCGATTTGCAGCCGCAACCTCGCCGGGGCAGGTACAATGTGGCCTTTCCCCGCCTTGCGAAACCATTGTCCATGTCCGACCCCATCCGCCTGTCCAAACGCCTCATCGAACAGCTTGGCTGCTCCCGCCGAGAGGCCGAACTGTATATCGAGGGAGGCTGGGTCACGGTCGATGGCGAGGTGGTCGAGCAACCCCAGTTCAAGGTCGGCGAGCAGCGGGTCGAGCTGCTGCCCGGCGCCCGCGCCGAAGCCCTTGAGCCGGTCACCCTGCTGCTGCACCAACTCGCCGGCCAAGGCACCGCAACGGCGCAGGCCGGCATCGGCATGGCCAGCCTCAGCGAAACCCATCGCGAAGGCGTGCGCCCGCTGCACGGCCACTTCACCCGCCAGGCTTGCATCGCCCCGCTGTTGCCTGGCGCCAGCGGCCTGCAGGTATTCACCCAGGACTGGCGGGTCACCCGCAAGCTGGACGCCGACCTGCGCCGCATGGAGCAGGAGTACATCGTTCAGGTCAGCGGCGAGGCCAAGCCTGGTGCGCTGGAACGCCTGGCCCGTGGTGTGGAGCGCAAGGGCGTCGAGCTGCCGAAGGCCAAGGCCAGCTGGCAGAACGAGCAGCACCTGCGCATGGTGTTGAAAAACCCGCAGCCCGGGGTGATCGAAGCATTGTGCGAAACCGCCGGGCTCAAGGTGCTGGGCATGCGCCGCATTCGCCTGGGCGGCGTGTCGATGGGCAAGCTGGCCCAGGGCCAATGGCGGTACCTGGTGGGCAGCGAACGTTTTTAAGCGATACCCCGCCGCGCAGGAGCGCGCGGCATCAGAACAGGATTGGCGTCAATGAACCACAACGATGTAATGCGCAGCCTGCGCTATATGCTCAAGGCAAACGACCAGAAGATGGCCGAAATCATCGGTCTGAGCGGGATGCAAGTGACCGCCGAAGCCATCGCCGGTTACGTGAAGAAAGAAGAAGAGCCCGGCTACGTAGCGTGCCCGGACAAGGTCATGGCGCACTTTCTAGACGGCCTGGTGATCCACCGCCGCGGCCGCGACGACAGCCGCCCGCCGCAGCCGATCGAGTTGCCGGTGACCAACAACACCGTGCTCAAGAAGCTGCGGGTGGCCTTCGAGCTGAAAGAGGACGACCTGCACGCGGTGCTCAAGTCGGTCAATTTCCCGGTGTCCAAACCCGAACTGAGCGCGCTGTTCCGCAAGGTGGGCCACGACAACTACCGCCCGTGCGGCGACCAGTTGCTGCGCAACTTCCTCAAGGGCCTGACCCTGCGCGTGCGCGGCTGATGCAGCACAGCGTCTCGCCGGTCGGCATCGTGCGCTCCTGTTTCAAGGAGAAGTTCGCCATCCCGCGCCAGCCGCAGTTGGCGCCAGCCGCCCGAGGCGTGCTGGAGCTGCTGGCGCCGTTCGACCAGGGCGATGCGGTGGCGGGCCTTGAGCAGGTCAGCCATGTGTGGCTGCTGTTTCTGTTCCACCAGGCGCTGGAAGACAAGCCGCGCCTGAAGGTGCGCCCGCCACGCCTGGGCGGCAACAAGAGCATGGGTGTATTCGCCACCCGCGCTACCCACCGGCCCAATGGCATCGGCCAGTCAGTGGTGCGCCTGGAAGGCGTGGAGCCCGGGCGCTTGCTGCTGTCGGGCATCGATTTGCTGGATGGCACCCCGGTACTGGATATCAAGCCCTATGTGCCCTACGCCGACAGCGTGGCCGATGCCACCAATCAGATGGCCGACGGGGCGCCGCAGCCGATTGCCGTGCAATGGAGTGACAACGCCCTGCCCCAGGCCCGCGAGCATGCACTGCGCCTGGATGAACCGCTGGTTGAGCTGATCGAGCAGTGCCTGGCCCAGGACCCACGCCCGGCCTACCAGGTGCCGCCGCCCGAGCGGGTGTATGGGGTCAGGTTCTGGGATGTGCAGGTGCGCTGGCAGTACCCGCAGCCGGATGTGATCCGGGTACTGGAGGTTGTGCGCGAGGGCTGAGGTTCGGGGGCGTGCTGCACCGGCTTCTTCGCGGGCAAGCCCGCTCCCACAGGCAAGGCGCCATATTCGAACCCAGTGAAGGCTCTGTGGGAACTGTTTTGTGTCGCCTGTCCTGGCCTCATCGCCGGCAAGCCGGCTCCTACAGGTACAGCGCTGGCCTGAATGCTGTGAACACTGTGGGAGCGGGCTTGCCCGCGAAAGGGCCACCACAGCCAACCCTTTTCTCGCAGACCAAAAAAAACGCAGCCCCAGAGCTGCGTTTTTGCGTTACCGCACTCGCCTCACTTCTCGACGAAGGCACGCTCGATCAGGTAATCGCCTGGCTCGCGCATGCGGGCGGAGACTTTCAGGCCGAAGCTGTCGAGCACTTCGCTGGTTTCGTCGAGCATGCTCGGGCTGCCGCAGATCATCGCACGGTCGTCCTGCGGGTTGATCGGTGGCAGGCCGATGTCGCTGAACAGCTTGCCGCTGCGCATCAGGTCGGTCAGACGGCCCTGGTTCTCGAACGGCTCACGGGTGACGGTGGGGTAGTAGATCAGCTTGTCACGCACAGCCTCACCGAAGAACTCGTTCTGCGGCAGGTGCTCGGTGATGAACTCGCGGTAGGCCACTTCGTTCACGTAGCGCACGCCGTGCACCAGAATGACCTTTTCGAAACGCTCGTAGGTTTCCGGGTCCTGGATGACGCTCATGAACGGCGCCAGGCCAGTGCCGGTGCTCAGCAGGTACAGGTGCTTGCCCGGGTTCAGGTCGTCGAGTACCAGCGTGCCGGTAGGCTTCTTGCTGATGATGATCTCGTCGCCTTCCTTGAGGTGCTGCAACTGCGAGGTCAGCGGGCCGTCCGGCACCTTGATGCTGAAGAACTCCAGGTGCTCTTCCCAGTTTGGCGACGCGATGGAATAGGCGCGCATGAGCGGACGGCCGCTTTCCTGCTGCAGGCCGATCATCACGAACTGACCGTTCTCGAAGCGCAGCCCCGGGTCGCGGGTGCACTTGAAGCTGAACAGGGTGTCGTTCCAGTGGTGAACACTGAGGACACGTTCGTGGTTCATGTTGCTCATCTAGGGGCTCCTGAAGAAAAACGCAGCGCGCAAAACGCGCAGTTGCGCGATAGTTTAGGGGCAGCGACAATATCTGTTAACTGAATTATCAAGATATGTGTTATCGGTTATATAGATATGCGATTCACACTTCGTCAGCTTCAGGTCTTCGTTGCCGTCGCCCAGCACCAAAGCGTCTCTCGAGCCGCTGGTGTGCTGGCCTTGTCGCAATCGGCGGCCAGCACCTCCATCACTGAGCTTGAGCGCCAGTCCAGCTGCCAGCTGTTCGACCGCGCCGGCAAGCGCCTGAGCCTCAACGCCCTGGGCCATCAACTGCTGCCCCAGGCCGTGGCACTGCTCGACCAGGCCAAGGAAATCGAAGACCTGCTCAACGGCAAGTCCGGTTTTGGCTCACTGGCGGTGGGCGCCACCCTGACCATCGGCAACTACCTGGCCACGTTGCTGATCGGCAGCTTCATGCAGGTGCACCCGGAAAGCCAGGTGAAGCTGCACGTGCAGAACACTGCGCATATTGTGCAACAGGTGGCCCATTACGAAATTGATCTGGGTCTGATCGAGGGTGATTGCAACCACCCCAATATCGAAGTGCAGCCGTGGGTGGAGGATGAACTGGTGGTGTTCTGCGCGCCCCAGCACCCGCTGGCCAAGGTCGGCCATGCCAGCATCGAGCAATTGGCCCATGAAGCGTGGATTCTGCGCGAGCAGGGTTCGGGGACGCGTCTGACCTTTGACCAGGCCATGCGTCACCACCGCGCCAACCTGAACATCCGCCTGGAGCTCGAGCACACCGAGGCGATCAAACGCGCCGTGGAGTCGGGGTTGGGCATCGGCTGCATCTCACGCCTGGCCCTGCGCGATGCGTTCCGCCGCGGCAGCCTGGTGCCGGTGGAAACCCCGGCACTGGACCTGGCGCGGCAGTTCTACTTCATCTGGCACAAGCAGAAGTACCAGACCTCGGCCATGCGCGAGTTCCTCGAGCTGTGCCGCAGCTTCACCGCAGGAGTCAGGCGCAGCGACGAGATCGTGCTGCCGCCGATTGCCTGAGCATCAGCCGAGCAGGATCACGCCCCACACCAGCGCCACCATGCTCATGGCCACCAGTTGCGCGGCGCTGCCCATGTCCTTGGCGTTTTTCGACAGTGGGTGGCGGTCAAGCGAGATGCGGTCGATAGCCGCCTCCACCGCAGAGTTGAGCAGCTCGACGATCAGCCCCAGCAGGCACACCGCGATCAGGATTGCGCGCTCGGCGCGGCTCACCGGCAACCAGAAGGCCGTGGGGATGAGCAGCACGTTGACCAGCACCAGTTGGCGGAACGCGGCTTCACCCTTGAACGCCGCGCGCAGGCCGTCCAGCGAGTAGCCGGCGGCATTGAAAATACGTTTGAGGCCGGTCTGGCCCTTGAATGGCGACATGTGTGTCAGTCACTTCACCGAGAAAAGGCCAGCAGGCTAGTTCAACCGGGGTCAAAAAAGCGTGAAGGCGCAGGGACTTAGCTGGCCGAAACCGATTCAAGTTGTTGCAGCAGCAGCGCAGCCTGGGTACGGGTACGCACGCCCAGCTTGCGGAAGATCGCCGTGACGTGGGCCTTGATAGTCGCCTCCGATACACTCAGCTCGTAGGCGATCTGCTTGTTCAGCAGGCCCTCGCAGACCATGGTCAGCACCCGGAACTGCTGCGGCGTGAGGCTGGCCAGGCCTTCGCTGGCGGCCTTGGCCTCGGCCGAAACGTCGACCTTCTCGAATGCCTGTGGCGGCCACCACACTTCGCCGTCCAGCACCTTCCTGACCGCATCCTGGATGACGTTCAGGTCGCTGGACTTGGGGATGAAACCGCTGGCACCGAATTCGCGCGACTTGACCACCACCGCCGCTTCTTCCTGGGCCGAGACCATCACCACCGGAATTTGCGGGTATTGCCCGCGCAGCAGCACCAGCCCGGAAAAACCGTAGGCACCGGGCATGTTCAGGTCCAGCAGGACCAGGTCCCAGTCGGCTTTTTCGCCCAGGCGGGTTTCCAGCTCGGCGATGCTCGCCACCTCGACCAGACGCACGTCCGAACCCAGGCCAAGGGTAACGGCCTGGCGCATGGCGCTGCGGAACAACGGGTGGTCATCGGCAATCAGGATTTCGTATGTGGCCATCGATCTATGGATCCTGTTCTGTGCCAGGCGCGGGGGTATGGCAACGCCTGGCGGGCAACTCATGGCGCGTACGGCAGGGCCGTCGGCCGGGATGGCACGGCGAAGGCCGGGGTAACAGCAGCTTCGTCGCGCCTGAAGCGGCGCCAAGGATGACCAGCACGCCCCGGGTGGTCAAGCCAATTGCCCGGTCGTACCGCCCACCCTGGCTGCCAGCCCCGACAGTATGACCCAATCCGTCGCGCCTGCCCCTTGGACTATAGGAAGGTATGCAAGCGCTGGTGGACCTCGTCCTGCTCGTCCAACGGCAGGCGGCGCTTGCCGCTCAGGTAATGCAGGCTGAACAGGTCAAGGTAGGCGTCCAGCGCCTGGGACGCCTGGTTGTCACCGGCCAGGTCCAGGCACATGGCGGCAACTTCCGCGGTGCAGAAGTGATCGTCGCGCTTGGAGCGGCGCAGGCGGTAGCGCGACATCTGCTCCGCTTCAAGGCTGAGCACCGGGAAACGGTCCAGGTACGGGCTCTTGCGGAACATCTTGCGTGCTTCGGTCCAGGTGGCGTCGAGCAGGATGAACAACGGGCGCTTGCCCGGCTCGCGCTGCACCTGTGTAACCACGCGTTCCTGGGCGACGAACTCGCCAGGGAAGACGATATAGGGCTGCCACTGCGGGTCGTCGAGTAGCGCCAGCAGGCGCTCGTCCACCGAGGTGCGCAGCCAGCCGAAGGCAGAGGTGTCTTCGATCAGGTCGGCGATAAGCCAGCCGGTGTTGGTTGGCTTCAATGGCTCGGTGTCATGCATCAGCAGGCACACGCCAGAGTCGGCCTGCACCCGCGGCTTCCAGGCACACAGGCAGTGGGTAGCGATGACCCGGCAGTCGGGGCAGCGCTCGGCGCGCGAACCACGGGCAACGAAGGGTTTGACGCTGCGGGCCAGGCGTTCGGCGCGCAGGCGCGCTACGGCGTGGCTCATGGCCGCAGGCCTTGGCAGGGGGATGGGGCGGGCACAGGTATGACTCGACGATAACAAAGCGCCAGTCTACCAGAGCCGGCCTCTTTTGCCGTGCAGCGGTGCCGGCGGCTCCTTTATAATCGCCTGCTTTGGCGGCCGCGAAACCTGCCGGTTTCATGGAACGCCGCCCGCCGGCGCAGGTCAAAGCGCCAGTCATCGAACCAGGAGAGATTCATGCTGCGTCTTATCGTCCCGACCCTGAGCCTGCTGCTCGCCCTGCCGCTGGCCGCACAGGCCGCCTCCAAGCAGGAGTACGAGCTGACCCAGACGCTGCAGAAGGTCGCCAAGGAAAGCAGCGTCGGTACCCCGCGAGCCATCAATGAAGACATCCTCGACCAGGGCTACACCGTTGAAAAGGGCAAGGCGCTGGTCAACCACCTGAGCGTGCGCGAAAGCCACGCCGAACGCATGCAGGCCAACCCTGAGCAGGTACGCAGCCAGCTGGGCGACAGCGTGTGCCGCAACAACGGCTACCGCAACCTGATGTCCAAAGGCGCCGTGCTGGTTTACCGCTTCACTGTCTACAAGACCAACCAGCCGATCATGGACCAGGCCTTCGACGCCGCCAGCTGCACGGCCGGCAACAAGAAGAAGTGATTCAGGCGAGCTGATCGCTGGCACTGGCGCGCCGCTGCTCCTCATCGGCGCGCAAACCGGCCAGCAAGGCCTGCAAGTAGCGCGAATGCGGCTGCACACCCTGCAACCGGCGCAAGCACTCCTGCTCAAGGCTCAGCCGATTGCCCTGGGCCGCCTCCAGCAACTCCCCGTACAGCTGCGCCTCCACCTCGATCACCAGCCGATGCATGGCGTCACCTCCTGCGCATCGAGCCCCTGTGCCTTTCAGTTAACCAAAGCCGATCAATTATTGGATCCGATCTGACGAATGGCTTGCGACAGCGGCACGAAGCCGCACCAGGGTCTAGATTGAAAGCGAACGCCTGCCACAATGCGTTTCGATCAAAACAACGAAAATGGATGGACTTTACCCCTGCAACACGGCCTTGAAGGCCTACTGCAATGCTCGCGGTTCACACTCGAGCCAAGCAGCCTGCGACACACGCAGTGTCGCGGCCGGGACACGCCATCGGCCCGGTCAGAGGTTTTGCTGCAGAAGGAGACGTTGAATGCCGTACCAACCGAACGAACGCCTGCTCGAACACTTTCGCGAGCACGGCATCGACCTGGGCAAGGTCGACGAGCAACTGCAACTGGTCGCCCCCAACAGCCCCAACCTGCCGCTGTACCGCGACATGATGCTGACCATCCTGCGCATGGCCCACGACGACGGTAACCGCTGGAACGCCAAGATCACATTGCAGGCGCTGCGCGAACTCGATCATTCGTTCCGCACCCTCGAGCACTACAAGGGCCGGCGCAAGGTCACGGTGTTCGGCTCGGCGCGCACGCCCGTCGAACACCCGATGTACGCCCTGGCCCGCGAACTGGGCGCAACCCTGGCCCGCGCCGACCTGATGGTCATCACCGGTGCCGGCGGCGGCATCATGGCTGCCGCCCACGAAGGCGCTGGCAGCGACCACAGCCTGGGCTTCAACATCACCCTGCCCTTCGAGCAGCACGCCAACGCCACGGTCGACGGCACCGACAAGCTGCTGCCGTTTCACTTTTTCTTCATTCGCAAGTTGTTCTTCGTCAAGGAGGCCGACGCTCTGGTGCTGTGCCCGGGCGGCTTCGGCACCCTGGACGAGGCGCTGGAAGTGCTGACCCTGATCCAGACCGGCAAGAGCCCGCTGGTACCGGTGGTGTTGCTCGACTCACCTGGCGGCAGCTTCTGGCAGGACGCGCTGGCCTTCATCAGCCGCCAGCTCGAAGAGAACCGCTACATCCTGCCCAGCGACCTCAAGCTGGTGCGCATGGCCCACAGCGCCGACGAGGCGGTGGAAGAAATCCGGCAGTTCTACAGCAACTACCACTCCAGCCGCTGGCTGAAAAAACAGTTCGTGGTGCGCATGCACCACCGCCTGAGCGAGGCCGCCCTGCACGATATCGAGGAGGGCTTTCCCGACCTGCGCCTGAGCGGCCGCTACCATCAGCAGGCCGACAGTGGCGCCGAACACGAAGAAGGCAACTACAGCCACCTGACACGGCTGACCTTTGCTTTCAATGGCCGTGATCAGGGTCGCCTGCGCGAGCTGGTGGACTTTATCAACCTGCCGGAAAACTGGGCGAAGCCCCAGCCGATGCACACCACCCAGCGGGCGCGGGAAGCGTTGAAAGTGAGCTGAACGCAAAATGCCCTGTACGGGCTGGCACCGGGCGGTGCCAGCCCGTACAGGGCATTGGTCAGTAGTCGTCCAGGTCACGGCCGTTGAGCAGCCGACCGACCATCTCCATCGAGAACCCACGGTAGACGAGAAACCGAGTCTGCTGCGCGCGGCTGCGTGGGTCTTGCGGGCGCTGCCCGGCAAACTTGCGCTGCCATACATCCCGCAGGCGTTCGCCCCAGTCCACTTCGCTCTCGCGCAAAGCCTGGTCAATATCGCCACGCACCAAGCCGCGCTGCCCCAGCTCCTCGCGAATACGCGCGGGGCCGTAGCCAGCATTGGAACGGTAACGGATGAAGCTTTCGAGATAGCGGGCTTCGCTAAGCAGCCCTTCCTCGGCAAGCCGATCGAGCGCAGGCTCGATCAGCTCATCGATGGCACCGCGCTGACGCAGCTTTCGCGTTAGTTCGACGCGACCATGCTCGCGGCGTGCGAGCAGGTCCATGGCTGCCCGCCGAACGGCGACGGGGTTGTCGAGTACGGCGGGCATGGGGCGAATCAGTAACCGGCGTCAGCGTCAGCCAGATCGTCAGCATCGGCTTGGGCAGCTGCGGCTTTGCCTTCTGCGGTTACAGCAGCGCTGGTCAGCAGCTTGTCGCGGATTTGCTTCTCGATCTCGGCGCCAATGGCCGGGTTCTCTTGCAGGTACTTGGCCGCGTTGGCTTTGCCCTGGCCGATCTTGTTGCCTTGGTAGGCGTACCAGGCACCGGATTTTTCCACCAGGCCTTGGGATACACCCAGGTCGATGATTTCGCCGTTGCGGTAGATACCCTTGCCGTAAAGAATTTGGAACTCGGCCTGACGGAAAGGTGGCGAGACCTTGTTCTTGACGATTTTGACGCGGGTTTCGCTGCCGACCACTTCGTCGCCTTCCTTGACCGCGCCGGTACGGCGAATGTCCAGGCGAACCGAAGCGTAGAACTTCAGGGCGTTACCACCGGTGGTGGTTTCCGGGCTGCCGAACATCACGCCGATCTTCATACGGATCTGGTTGATGAAGATGACCAGGCAGTTGGCGTTCTTGATGTTACCGGTGATTTTGCGCAGCGCCTGGGACATCAGACGGGCCTGCAGGCCGACGTGCATGTCGCCCATTTCGCCTTCGATCTCGGCCTTGGGTACCAGGGCGGCAACGGAGTCGACGATGATCACGTCAACGGCGTTGGAGCGCACCAGCATGTCGGTGATTTCCAGGGCTTGTTCGCCGGTGTCTGGCTGCGAGACCAGCAGGTCGTCGACGTTGACGCCCAGCTTGCCGGCGTATTCAGGGTCGAGGGCGTGCTCGGCGTCGACGAAGGCGCAAGTGGCGCCGTTCTTCTGGGCTTCGGCGATGACCGACAAGGTCAGCGTGGTTTTACCGGAGGATTCCGGGCCGTAGATCTCGACGATACGGCCTTTTGGCAGACCGCCGATGCCCAGGGCGATGTCCAGGCCCAGGGAGCCGGTGGAGATGGCTGGAATGCCTTGGCGCTCGTGGTCGCCCATGCGCATGACCGCGCCTTTGCCGAATTGGCGTTCGATCTGACCCAGGGCCGCAGCCAAGGCGCGTTTCTTGTTGTCGTCCATTGAAATCCTCACGTGTTCGACTTGGCCCTGACGGCCGGAATACCTGTATAAGTAGCCAGTATTATTCCACAGGGATTCGTTTTGGCAAACCCCCGCCGGGCGAATTACTCCGCGCCAAGCTGTAACAAGCCGTCTAACGCGGCGATTACCGTTTGTCGACGCACCGCTTCGCGGTCACCGTCGAAGTGCCGCCGCTCGCTGCTCACATGGTTTCCATCGGCCCACGCCAGCCACACGGTGCCCACCGGTTTGGCCGGCGAGCCGCCGTCAGGGCCGGCCACGCCGCTGACCGCCACGGCAAAGCGCGCACCGCTTGCAGCTTGCGCGCCGCGCACCATGGCTTCGACCACCTCCTGGCTGACCGCCCCGACCTCGCCGAACAGCGGGGCCGGCACGCCTAGCTGGCGGGTTTTCTGAGCGTTGGAGTAGGTGACGTAGCCGGCCTCGAACCAGGCCGAGCTGCCGGGGATGCGGGTGATCGCTTCGGCAATGCCGCCGCCGGTACAGGATTCGGCGGTACTCACCTGGGCGTTGAAACGACGCAGGTGTTCACCCAGGCGGGCGGAAAGAACGGTGATCGGGTCCATGGCAGGCTCCTGGCGACAATGCGCCCTACCCTACCACCCTCGCCCATGCTGGCAAGCCTAGCGCGCCAACGCCCGCACGTAGGCCTGGCAGGCACGCAACGCAATCAGTCCCCGGTCGCCGTCGTCGGTGATACCGATAATTCGTCGAGCATGCGCCGGGTCAATTCGGGCGCGTACGGGGCCATCATCCACGCCGCCGGCGCCGGCGGCGGCAGGCACTGCGGCGCAACCGGCGCTGCGCTCGACCAGGACCGACAACCGCAGGTCGCTAGTAGCAAGGCGATCACGCAGGCGAGCCTGGGCATCCTGGGCATCGTTAAGCTCCTTGAAATGTTGCGCTTCGCTGTCGTGCAGGCGCTGTTCCAATGAAAGACGCTGCTCACGCTCGGCCAGCAGCAGGTTATGCAGCGCCTCGGCCTGGTCCAACCGCTGCTGCACCAGAGCCTGCTCCTGCCCGGCCAGCAGCCGCCCGTAGCGCCAGGCCTGGGCTTGCCAGGCCAATGCCGCAGCCAGGGCCACCAGCGCCAGGCACACGCCGAGCTGCAAGCGACTCAGCACAGCACCTCCCGCGCCCGCGCCCACAGTTGCAGGCGCTCGGTCAGCCCGTTCAGCCCGCCATTGATGTGCCGGGTAATGCGGTTGAACTCACCCTGGTCAGCCAGCGCATTGAGCCCGCGCGACTGCCAGAACCACGCCGCCGACTCGCACGCCCAACGCGGCTGTTCGAGCATTTGCGGCTGCGCCAGCAGGCGTTCGTCACCGAACAGCGCGCGGCTGCAAGCCTGGTAGTTGTTGCGCCCGGTCACCTGGATCAGGCCGCGGCCGCAATACAGCTGGCCGTCGCCATCGGCCTCCGGAGTATTACCCAACCGTCGGGCCAGGCTGCCGGTATCGTAGCGGGCCAGGTAGCGCTCGCCGCCCAGCTCCTTGACGTAGCGCAGCTGGCCGGACTCATGCCCGACCTGGGCGAGAAACGCCGCGGCGCGCTTGGGGTGGTCGATTTCCCAGCGGGCCATGGCCTCGTTGAGCGCGGGCAAAAATGCCGCGACCCGTTGGCCGGCGAGGGGGTAGATGTCACTTAGTTGCCTGGCGGTCAGCACCATGGGTGCAAGCTCCTTTGCTGTCTGGTCGAACGGCGGCCGCAGCCGCCGGCGGGGTCGCTCAGGGGCGATGGGTTGAAGCGCGAGGCTTTCATTGCAGGTGACGAGACGGCCTTGGGTTACCCGTGCCGACCACAAGAAGAGCAGGCGAGAAACAGCGCCCGCAGGTTCAGCCCTGGGCTTTGAGCGTCCCGGCCTGGCGCGTCGCGCTGCCCTTGGCCCGGGCCTTGCCCTGCTGGCCGCCGTTGCACTGCACGGTGGTGCGCCAGCCGCTGCTGGTGAACACCTGCTCCACCGACTCGATCAGGTACGCGCCGTCCAGCCCGGCCATGAAGCCGCGCACTTCGATGCTGCGCTCGGCGAACAGGTCGGTGCGCCCGGGCAAGTCCAGGCGCACGCTGGCGGTGTCGCGGTTGAAGCTGGCCAGGCGCGCGCGGGCCGCTTGCTCTGCCGCTGCGCGGTTGGGGTACAGGTGGCGGTCGGTGTACACCGGCTGCAAGCCGTCCGGCGCTTGCTCGTTGCCCAGCTCGACCGCCTGCAGGCGGCCACTGGCGCTGTCCTGGTGGCGGGTACGCACAGCCTTGTGGGTGGTGCGGTCGGCCAGGCGAAACTGCCACTGGCTGACCTCGCTGCGCTGCAAGGTCACCACCCCCAGCGCCTGGCCGCTGGCGCTCTTGCCTGCCTGGCGCGGCAGCACCAGCAACTGGCCGTTGGCGAGCTTGGCGGTGCAGTCGTACTGGCGGGCAACGCGGGTGATGAAGTTGAAGTCCGACTCGCTGTACTGGTCGATGCGCGGTATCAGCGTGGCCACCGAGCACACCGCCTGCCAGCCGTTGCGCGCGGCCAGGTCGGCGACAATACGTTGCAGCGTGGCACCCTCCCAGCTGCCGCTGCGGATGGTCTTGCCCGAGCCACGCAGGTCGCTGGCCTTGCCGCGGATCACCAAGGTGTCCGGCGGGCCGGACAGCTCGACCTCATCGACGGTGTAACGCCCCAGCAGGCTCAACGCCTGCCCGGCGTAACCCAGGTGTACCGCCAGCAGCGCGCCACGGGCCGGCAGTGCCAGCGCGCCGTCGCGGGCATCGATGCGCAGTTCGAACTCGTCCGCTTCCAGGCCCGGCTTGTCGGTGGTGCGCATCAGCAGCAGGCGGTCGTTGATCAGCGCGGTGATGTCCTTGCCGTCGGCCTGGATGCTGAATACAGGTTTCATGGCTGCGCCTCCTTAGTCACTCCCATATTTGTCAGTCCCATAATTGAAGGGTGTCGCTGGCCGGCGCAGGCAGCTCCGGCAACACGATCATCACCCCGGCGCGAAACGGCTGCGCTTCATCCGCCAGGCCCTGATTGGCATCCAGCACCGCCTCGACGGTGCCGGCAAGGTGCCCGTAGTAGTGCTGGCAGAGGGTGTCGAGCACATCGCCCTCAGAGGTTTTGCAGGTCCTGGCCATAGCTTACGAACTCCAGTGAAAAGCCTTGTTTGCGTGGAATGCCGCCAGCCTGCAGCAGGCTCTGGTCCTCCTCGATGCTGGTCAGGCACCAGTTGCCGAGCACCTCGCCGTAGCCTGTGGTCAGCGACAGCGGCAGCAGTTGCCGGCCGATGCTGCGCAAGGTCTGCAACTGGCCGAGCCCGCCCTTGAAGCCTGGGAAGATGGCACCGCGAATGCTGATGTTCTCCTCGCCCAGGCTGACCGCCTGCTGCGCGCCCTCGCGGCCGAGGCGTTCCTGCCCGGCCCAGCGAAAGCGTGTCTGCCGGCGCAACTGGTCGAAGGCGGCGGTGTCGAGGTTGAAGTAGTAAGGCGCCGCGCCCGCCTTCAGCGGCTGCAGCACCAACAAGTGCGGGAACGGTTTGACCGCCTCGGCGGCAGGGGTGGCCTCGGGGGCAAAGCCCAAGGTCTGCAGCACGCCGCTAACCGTGGCACGCACCTCCCCCACCACCCGGCGCACCGCCGCGGTGGCCTTGGCCACGTGGCCGGCGAAGGCGTCGATGCGTTCGCGCACCTGGCGCACCACCGCCACCGCCTGGTCGTACTTGGCCACTACCTTGGCCACCCGCGCCTGGGCCCGGTCGATGGCGCGCATGGCGCGTTGCAGCTTGGCGCCGATGATCGGGCCAACCACCGGCAGGCCCTCAAGCTCGGTGACCGCGCCCTGGACGTGGTCGATGGCCTCGTTCATCGGGTCGAGCATGGCGTCGACCCGTCGACGCCCCGCCTCCCCCGCCTCGACCAGGGCGTGCAGCGTGGCTTGCAGCTGCTCCAGATAGGTCATCTATTGCTCCTCAAACGTAGACCGGGTCGGTCAGTTGCGCGGACTTGGCGCGCTCCATCAGGTCGGTTAACGTGCGCCGGGCGATCTGCTCCAGCTGTTGAATCACCGATGGGTCGTCCAGGCTGTTGTTGAAGGTGACCGGCATGTTGGCGGTGAAGGTGAATTGCTGGTTGGCAGGCAAGGGGGCAGTTGCAGCTGAAACCGGCGGCGCTGCGGCAGGCGCAGTCACCGCCGAGGCAGCGTCACCCAGGGCCGGCTTGACGGGTGCCTCGCCCTGGGCAGGGCCACCGCCAATGACCCTGCCCAACCAGCCACCGGCTTCTTCGCCGCCCATGCCGCCGACAAAGCCACCGATCAACCCGCCGATCAAGGTACCGACTACCGGCACGACCGAGCCGATGGCCGCCCCGGCAGCAGCACCGGCCAAGGTTCCGCCCATGCCGCCCAAGGCCGATCCATAGCCTTCGGCCTTCTCTTGCGGCGTGCCTTCGCTGGTGTAAACCTGCGCCAGTTGCATGGCACCATCGACCAGCGCCCCGGCGGGCACGCGCTTGAGCAACCCGCGGGCCACTTGCCCCCCCGCACCCGCCAGCTTTGGCACAGAAGCGGGCGCCCGGCTACTGGTCAAACTCATTGCCGCATCGCCCACGCCCTTTCGGCTGGCCACAGACTGCGGCGGCTGTGTGTAACCATTCCTGCGGGCCTTGCGCTGGCCCTTCCTGGATTTCTTGGACGTTGCGTTCCGGCCGCCAACGGCCCCGCCCAATGCGCCGAAATTGGTCACAAACACGTTGACCGGCTGTGACCTCGCGCCAGCGGAAAGCCCCTCGCCGCCCTGGCTCCCAGCCTTTTTGAACAGGCCTTTGCCCGTCTCGAATACGCCTTTGCCCAGCTGGAAGGTTCTGTAAGCCCCGGCCGCCAAAGTAGCCAGGCCCGCCACCGCGGTCAGGCCCACGACCACCCGCGGACAGGCATCCGTCAGGTCGGTAAGCCCTTGCAACAACTGGGTGGCTTCATCGGCGACGCCATCACTGAGCGGGCGCATGCCATCGCCAGCACTGCGCAAAAGGTCATTCCAGGCATTCTGACTCTGCTGCCACTTGGTACCAGACTGCGTCAGCCGCCGGGCCAAGTCAGCATCCAAATCGCCGCCCTTGTCGCCTTGCATGGCGCGCATCCGCTCACGCATGGCGCTATCGCCGCTGAAATCGACGGAGCCCTTTTCGCTGGCCTCCAAGAAGCGTTTGACCATCTCGCCGGCATCATCGGCGCCATTGGCCGATGCCCTCTGGGCCTGCAGCAATGCGCCAAGTTCGCGTACGGCATCGAGCGGGCTTTGCTTTCCGTCCATGGCGGGC
This sequence comes from Pseudomonas xanthosomatis, assembly GCF_019139835.1. Taxonomy (NCBI): domain Bacteria; kingdom Pseudomonadati; phylum Pseudomonadota; class Gammaproteobacteria; order Pseudomonadales; family Pseudomonadaceae; genus Pseudomonas; species Pseudomonas xanthosomatis. The sequence continues at coordinate 5,269,885 of NZ_CP077075.1, forward strand.
AGCAACTTGGGTATCCATTTCGCCAGTTCAGCGCTGTCGAAACCGCCGTCTCGCGCCTGGGCCACCAACAGGCCCAGCCCTTCTCGCAATGCCTGCGGCTGCTTCAGCCCAGCTTGCTGCAGGGAGCGCATCAAAGCCGCCGTGTCGTCACCTTCGACGCCCTGCCCGTAGGCGAAGGTCGTCGCCGTGCCCAGGTTGTCCCTGGCCTGCTGCAAGGACATGCCCTTGTCCATCATCTGACCGACCAACCGGGCTACCTGGTCGCGCGACATGCCACTGCCTCGCGAGGCGGCTACCACCTCCCTGGCCAACTCGGCCTCCATTGTCGCGCTGGCGCCCGACCTTTGCCCAATGGCACCGATCAGCGCCTGATAGTCGCCGCTGACCTTTACTGGCTGGTAAGCAGCCTTGAGCGCCGTGGCGATCGACGAAAAACCGGCTGCGCCGGTAGTGAGTGCCGTCGTCGTGTCGGCATCGCGCTTGAACGCGTCGAGCTGGCGCTCGATCTGTGCAAGCGCCTTTCCCACCGTCGGCTCGACGGTGGCACCAATGTTCAACGTTACCGCTGCTTGTTCAGCCATCCGTTCCTCCTGACCCGTCCCCGAGCCACCAGAGCATGTCGGGGTACGACATGCTCATGATTTCGCTCGCGGAAAAGTTCAGCTCCGTGGCCAGCCGCCGTGCGGCGGCCTTCTGCCGGGCAGGGTCAAAGCTCGTCGTCCTGCACCAGGCGAAAGTAGCCGGCTTGCAGGCGGCTGTAGTCCTTCAGGGCCAGGCCCTCGAGGTCCTTGACACCCACTTCGGCAAGCGAGGCGAACAGGTTCAGTTCACGCTGCTCGTCGTCTTTGGCGCCGCCCGCCTGGGCGTTGCGGATATCACGCACGGTGGGGGCGCGCAGCGACAGGCTGTCGACCTGCACGCCGTTGGCCTCACTGGGGCGGGACAGGCGCACGGTGACGCGCTCGGCGTCGACGCTCAGCCACTGCGGAAGCTTTTTCGCTTGAGCCATGTGCAGCCTCCTTACAAGCCAAGGGCGGCGCGCTGGGCGGCCAGCTGGTCGGTGCCGTCGATCACCCGCTTCATGCCGATGGCGTCGATCTCGTAGATCAGGCGGCCGTCGACTTCCAGCTTGTAGTAGGTGACGCTGACGCCGTGCTTGATCTCGGCCTTGTCGCCGGACTTCCAGTCGCCCATGTCGATTTCTTTAAGGGTGCCGCGCAGGGTCACCACCACCGGGTTGATCTGGCCCTTGAGGCCCTTGAAGGCGCCGCGGAAGGTGCCGTTGAAGCCGTTGCCGTCGGCCAGGCCGAAGAACTTCAAAGCCTCGCGGCGCACGCCGGTGGTGGTGAAGGCGGCCTCTTGCTTTTCCATGCCCTGGTCCATCTCGACCGGCATGTCCATGCCACCTGGGCGGTACTCTTCCATTTTCAGGGTGAGCTTGGGCAGGGTGAGGCTGGGCACGTCGCCCTGGAAGCTCACGCCATCGACGAACAGGTTCAGGTTGGCCAGTGTTTCGGGAATCATTGCCATGTAAATGCGCTCCTTAAGCGGCGGAATCGAGGACTTCGGTCAGCCACTGGTTGGTGACTTCGACGCGGAAATTGGGGTTTTCGGCAGGGGGTACGTCGGTGAAGCGGATGTTCCAGTACACCTTGCCCTGCTCCAGCTGGCTGGCAGTGTTCAGCTCGGGGTCGGCGTAGACCTCGAAGTTGATGATCGCGCCCTGGTTCTTCAGGTCGCGCATGAAGGCCTGCAGGCCTTCGGTGACGTCCTTCACATAGGTGGCGGTGATGGAGCGGTCGACGGCCCACTTGTGGCCGTAGAGGATCGCGTCCATGACGATGTCCATGGTGCGCACGCGGGTGACGAAGGCCCATTTCGGGTCGCTGGACAGGGTGCGGTTGCCCCACAGGCGGAAGCCGTCATCGCGGATGATGGTGGCGATGTTGGCGTTGTTCAGCAGGTTGGCGCGGCAGGTGTCGTCGCCATCGAGGAACTCCACCGCACGGCTGGTGCCGGTGATGCCGACGAACTCCTTGTTCGAAGGCGAGGCCCAGAAGCCGTATTCACGGTCGGTCCAGGCGAACAAACCGGCCACCCAGGCCGAGCCCGGTGCGTCCACCGTGGCGGCTTCGTCGTTGTCCCAGTAGCGCACGCCCGGGTCGACCAGGAACGCGCGCTTGGCGCCGAAGTTGCCGGCGTAGGCGATGGCCGCCTCGTCGGTGGTGTTGGGGCCGTCGATGATGGCGATGGCGCGCAGCTTGTCGGCAAGGGCCACCAGCGCGGTGCCGACGGCGTCGGTAGCGCTGTGTTTCGGGGTGACCAGCAGGCGTGGCTGGGCGTTGAAACGGCTCTTGCCGTCCAGCAGCGCCTGCAGGCCGGTGCGCTTGCCGTCGGCCTGCACGGTGCCGATGATCGCCGCGGTTTGCTCGGCCGCGTCGCTGAGCTTGGCCACGCCGCAGGCGACGATGACCGCCTTGGCGCGGGTGTAGATGGCGCGGCAGGCCTTGGTGATGGCCGCATCCTGGCCGAACGCCGTCACCGCTTCGCGCTCGCTGGTGATCAGCACCAGGTCGCCTGCCTTGGCGGTGGCGCCAGCGCCTTCGGTGAAGGTGTCCACCAGGCCGATGATCGAGGAAGACGGCAGCGCGATGCTGCGGGCACCGGTGTCGACGTTGGTCACGGTGACGCCGTGGAAGAATCCACTCATAGGGGTTTTGCTCCAGATTCAGATATGAAAAGGCCCCGCGAGGGTGCGGGGCCTTGAGGGGTGTTTTGCGGGTGAAAAAAAGCCCCGGCGGTGCGGGGCTGTCAGGTTTGGCATTGCGCGATAGCGCTAATCACCGCCCAATGGCAAAGAAGTTGATATACGCGCTTGCCACGCTAGTGACCTGGTAAATGTCCTGCCTGTTGGCCATGAATCCTTGCAAGGTAGTTGCACTTATCTGAGCCACGATACCGTCGTTTTGCCTTGCTTGGTCGTAGCCATAGGCAACTTGCAAATTGAACAATTCGGCAGGAAACGGGATTGGGAAAACAACCTCGTACTCTTTGTCGCCGACTGGTGTGGCAATGCGCCCCCATTGAATGATCAGACCGCCAAGCCAGGTAGGAAACGTTAAGTATCCGTTTTGCGAGAGCTTGGCCGCAAAGCCCATACGCATCCGGCGCAAGCTCAACCACTTGCTACCTTGCGCAGAACCAGCGGTTACTTCCGCCTCACTGATTTCACCTTGCAGGGCAAAGTCCTGCACCGCTTTGTCATTGACGGCAAGGTTATCGGCGCGGCTCATTGGTCACCTCCAAGCTGTTCCAGGAATTGCGGAGCCTGCGGGCGTTTCGCGGCATCGGGGAAGGCTTCGGATTGCGGCCAGTCACGCAACGCCTGCATGTGCACCAACAGCTCGGCGAACTGTTCAGAGGACAGCGTGGTCGTAGCGCCGATCTCAAGCTGATCGCGGTGACGGTCGCGTAGCCAGATCAACCCGGTGAATTGTGTGTTGCGCCAGCCCCGCTCTTCGTCAGCACGTTGCTGAGGGCTTACGAAAGTCAACTCTTCACTCTCTCCAGGCAACCACTCCTCGGCATAACCCGGTTGACGATTTGCATATTGACCGGTGATCTGGCCTTGTTCATTTCGTTGTACGAATGGCATAGATTTTCCTTAATCAAGCTCGCTATAGCCGAGTGTTGAAATTGAATAGAACCCTGCAGACGCGTTATTCAACTGCATCTCGACTGCCCCTGATGCGTCAGAAACCACATCAAAAGAGAAAGCACCGAAATCCACATCCGAAGTATTTAGACTTTGGCCGACGCCCCAAGCCGCCAATGCTGCAGCATTGTTCGCAGTTACCCACTTTATTGAAGCAACATTAGCGTCTGTTGGACGCAGATATACAGTGGACGCAGAGCCCGTGAAGCCGACATGCAAATGAACAAGCACGCGCTTACCCCGAGGCACAGACAAAGTGAGCGTTCTTGTGCTGTCACCGCCCGCCATAGAACCCGCCCCATCCTTGATAGGGGATTGGAAAAGGAACCGCCGCCCGACATTGATGAACGGGATGATTTCATTCGCTTCATTGGTGGCGATCGACGCAATTCGCCGGACCACACCGTAACCCGCAGGCAACATCGGGGCTGAAGCACTCAACGAGAACAACAGGTCAGCTTGGCCGTCGGTGATCTGCTGGATCATGAAGACGTTGTACCAACTGTTGGCCGTTCGAACACCAGTATCGAGCTTGTTGCCACCAGCCCCTGGCGTCCAGTTACCCACCGCCTGCAACACGCCAGTGATGGCGCTATTCAACTCGACCGGGTTACCTGCGCCCCTTGCGATACCTGGCGCTACATCGATGGCTGTGGTTGGGGAAACGGCGTTGACGGACAAGCCGAGGCCATGAAGGTAGTACTTGGGGATGCCTACAGCGACTTGCGCTGCGAGCGCAGCCACATCGATGTTTCCTTGGTTGACCGGCGCGTTCCAGGCCTTGATGCACCACATCACTGCCAAGTTGCGCGGCCGGGTTTCGGTAGAAGTACGTGCTGAGCGGGACAGATCAAACGTCATAAATCGCAACGGAGAACCTGACCCAGCAGCAACGGCATTTAACGCATCTCCCACTTGGAAAGGGCCTGTTGCGTCTCTACTCGAATCGTTCGCAGGGACCATTCGACCAACGGAACCCGTTACGTTCTGTAAAGAGTCAGTTTGATTCGTACCAATCCCACGCCCGACATCCACACCCAGGCCATGATCCCAACCCCGCAGGAACTCACCACGAGTGTCCGGCAAGCGGAAGAACCCTGCCCCTTCATCGCCCTTGTCGAACGCCCCGCCCAAATACGCCGCCAGATCGGGATAGATCGCAGCGCTGTACGCACGGCCGTCGACCTCCAGAAACCCTGCCGGCACGGCATCGCGTGGAAACGGCAGCATGGTCCCGACCGGCAGCGCCGAAGCAGTCAACATCAGTGCCTGCACTTCAGCCTTGGTATAGCTGTCAGCCGACTGAAACGCGCTGAACGCCAGAATCTCCACCGAATCACCAAACGCACAAGCCGTACGGAAGATGATCTTCTGCCCGTCAGCCTGGTAGTCGGTCACCTCACGCCCGTTGCGCAGCACGATGGTGCTGCCGATGGTGTGGGGCACGTTGAAGGTGGTTTGCCCCACCGAAGCTTCGAACGAGAAGCGCTCGAACGCCTTGCCGGCGCCGACGCCGCCACCGAGCTGGAAGTAGGTGCCGTCGTAGTTCAGGTCGTACAAAGCGCCAGCGCGGATATCACCGGCCACCAGGTCCACCAGGCCAGCGCTGCCGGCCTTTTTCACGGCCACGGCGGCCAGAGTATTGATGCGCGCGGTCACGGCGCCGGTGTTGCTGGCACTGGCCTGGAACTGGAAACGCTGGCCGGCGGCGTAGGCCGCAAGCGCCGCTTCGCTGCTCTTGAACTTGAGCATCAGGGCATCGCCGGTGCCGGTGGCAGCGCCCAGCCAGGCCAGTTGGCCGGCGTCCTTGGCTACATCCGCGCGGCGCAGGTACTGCGGGTGCGGGTCGGCGGCCTCGACGTGCGCCTTGATCTGGTTGCGGGCATACAGCTCGGCCGCTTCACGCGCCTTGTCGGCGTAGTCGCGGGTGGCCAGCACGATGCTCGGGTCGATCTTCAGGGTGACGTTGGCCAAGTTGCCGAACACCACGTGCATGCGGATGGTCTGGGTACGCCCGGAGCCCTGCGCCAGCAATGGTTTGTAACTCGGCGCGGGCATGGCCACGGCGATGAAGTTGCCGTTGGCGTCCTCCAACGCCAGCTCGCGGATCCACCAGCCGCCGATCTCGGGCGGCAGCACCAGTTCGGCCACCAGCACGTTGGGGTCGGCGGGCGACGGGTACAGCGCGTTCAGCTGCGCCCGGTACACCTGGCGCACCAGCGCGCTCTGGGTCGGCTTGGGGGTGGGGTCGGGGGTTTGCGAAGGTTCGCCGCCGGCATCGCCGATCAGCATGTGGGTGATGTTCCAGGGCAGCCCCAGCGCGGCGGTATTGGCCTGCTGGGCGGTGCCGACGTTGGTCAGGAACCCACCAAATTGAGTGGTTGAGTTAGCCATTTAGGTAGATGTCCAGTATGTCCAGTGTGTGGTCGTTCAGCCGTTGGCTGGCGGCCAGGTGCACGTCGATGTCCGCCGCCTCCCAGGGGAATACCTCGAGCAGCTCGCCATCGCTGACCACCAGCGCCTGGTAGGCCGGCAGCAGGCTTTCGAGGCTGATGTCCAGGCCGATCAGGTGGCGGCTGACGGGGCGTGCGTCCTCGATCAGGCGGCTCAGTTCCTGGTAGGTGTTTTCGTCGATGCCGGCGTTTTCCACCCCCACTTTCAGGGCGAAGGTGCCGGGCACCCCGAGCGGGTCGAGTTGCCACCATTCGCGCACCTCGATCAGGTAACCGAACGGCTCGACCACCCGGCGCAAGGCGCCGAGGGTGCCCTTGTGGGCATGTACGTAGAACGCCGAGCGGATTACCGAGCGCTTGATCGCCTCGCTCCAGTTGTCGTCCCAGCGGTCCACCGACCAGGCCCAGGCCAGTTGGTACAGCAGGTGCGCCGGGCAGGTGTCGGGGTTGTAGAGGGTGCGCAGGCCGGCCTTGAGGTCCTCGTCGGCGGCCACTTCCAGGGCCCGTTCCAGGGGCGTGCGGTTGAGCGGCAGGAGGCTTTGCATGTCAGCCTCCGCGGGCAAGGTCGAAGCCTGTGCACCAGGCGGCCTGGGCCTTGCTCGGTTGCAGGTCGGCCCAGCCGATCAGCTCGACCCGGCTGACGCCGTCGATGTGCAGCAGCGCATCGATGCCCGAGCGGGCCACTTCGACGCCCAGGCGCCGGCGCGGGTTGACCGAGGCCTGCAGGCGCCGGCGGCACTCGGCCAGAATGGCCTCGTACTCCGGGCCGTCGCCGGCCATGTGCAGCACCGCGTCGATGCGGTACGGCAGAATCTCGGCGCTGCGCACCTGCACCCGGTCGGCCACCGGGCGGATATCGTCGTCGTTGAGGTAAGCCGCCACCTCGGCGACCAGTTCGGCGCTGGCGCTGCCATCGCCTTCCAGGCTCAGCACGGTGACATCCACCACCGCAGGCGACGGGCTTTCGGCGGTGGCGTCGGCCACCTGCCCGGAGGCGTTGCGGGCATGCAGGATGTAGCTGTTGCGCGGGCCGGCGGTGGTCAGGCCTTCGTAGACCAGTTGCACCCGTTCGCGCAGGGCGTCGTCCAGCTCCAGCAGGGCCTCGACCGGCGGTGTGGCGGTGAGGTCTTCGGCCTGGATCACCAGGCGTTGCAGGCCGACGTTGGCGGCCAGTTGTTCAAGGTCGCGGCCTTCGGCGTAGGCCAGCAGCAGCGCCTTGGCTGCGTCGTTGATGCGCGCCCGGTTGAGCAGCTTGCGGTAGGCCCCCACCTCCAGCAGCTTGGTCACCGGGTCGCTTTCAAGGTTGGCGTTCCAGCTGTCGCCCAGTTGCGTGCGGAAGGTGTCCAGGTCCTGCTGGTAGAGCTCCTCGAAGTCGAGGTCTTCGAGCAGTTGCGGCGCGGGCAGTTTCGACAAGTCGACCTGGCTCATACGCTCACCTCCACCAGCATGTCGTCACCCAGGTAACGGCCGTTGAGGGCCAGGCTGACCTGGCCGTCGAGCACCGCCACCACCTTCACCCGCTCCAGCGCCAGGCGCGGTTCCCAACGCCCGAGGGCGCGGGCCACTTCGGCCTGCACTGCGCTCTTCCAGCCTTCGTTGACCGGCAGGTCGATGTAGCGGCGCAGTTGGCTGCCGTAGTCGGGGCGCATACGCCGGCTGCCGAGGGGGGTGGTGAGGATGTCTTCGATGGATTGGCGCAGGTGGGCAATGCCGCTCAAGGGTTGCCCGGTACGGCGGTCCATGCCGATCAAGGGGCACCTCCCGACGCGGGCGCACCCCGTTCGTGGGTATGCATAGCGTTCTCCTGTGATGCGAGGGTTGGCCCGGGCCGCGTTGCGGCCGTTTGCCAGCCCCCGCCTCTATTGCAGCGAGGGATGGGACGCGGCCGGGGCCGCGCTCAGGTCGCTCTCAGGCGATCGCTCGGGGCTCTGGGCCCTGGCATGGTTCAAGGTGCCGCAACGCGGGCACTTGATTTGCAGTTCAGTCAGCACGCCCATGCGGGCAAGCAGTCGCGAGCAGGTGCCGCAACGAAAATCCTTTAGCATCGCGGGCTCCTGCCTAGTGCTTGTGGTTGGCGGTGTTGCCGGCGGTATCGATGATCCGCCCGCCGCCGTTGATGTCGCCGCTGACGGTGAGCGGGCCGTTGACCGCCACCTGGCCGGCCAGGGTGATGGTCGAGGCCTCGACCGTGACCGAGGGCGCCTTCAGGGTGATGGCGCCGTCGTTTACCTCCAGCACACTGCCGGCCACGCTGATGGTGGCATTGCCGGCGGGCAGCTGGATGGCGTAGCGCCCGGCCTGCCAGTCGTAGCTCAGCGAGCCGCCGTCGTCGAAATGCCAGGCTTCTACATGGTCGCGGTTGTCCGGCGGGTTGCCGGCATTGCCGTACAGCCCAGGCACGAAAGTGCCCTGCGCCGGCTCGCCGCTGGGGCTGACCAGCACGCCCTGCTCGTCCAGGCTCGGCGCCCGCCAGTGCCGGGCCTTACCGGCGGCCAGCGAATGCCAGCGCACCCAGGCGCTGGTCCAGCCGCCGCCATCGGACACCCGCACCCGGGCGGCGGCCAGATCCACCGCCACCACCCGGCACGGGATCACCAGGGCAGCCAGCATGCGGTCGTGCATGGCACTGGCGTAGCTCATGCCAGGTCCTCCGGGCTGATGTAGCGGTTTTCGTTGCCGGTACCGGTATCCGGGTCGAAGCCCAGCATCAGGCTGCCCGGCGGTTGGTCCGGCCACTCCCAACGCGGCTCGCCCAGCAACACCGGTTGCTCCCAGCGCACCTTCCATTGCGCGCCCTGGTACTGCGCCTGCACGTTGCGAGTCGCCTCGACGAACTCCAGGCCCCACAGTTGCTGGCGCAACAGGTCCATCAGTTGCGCCGCCAACTCGCTGCCCTGCAACCGTGCATCGTTGCTGGCGTTGTCGGGGGTGATATCGGCCTCGAAGGTGACCGCCAGTACCGAGCGGCCATCCCTGGGCGCGGCGTCGGCGACCATGCTGACGATGCCGTGGCGCAGGGCCGGTAATGCAGGGCTGTTTCCTACAGCTGAATCAGCGTCGACTGACGCCAAATCCGGCATCGCCTCACGAATGGTGGCGGTGAGGGTTGCCTGTAAAGTGGCCAGCTGGCTCATGCATCCTCCTTCCATTGCTCAGTACCACTGGCCGGCTCGCGCAGGCCCAGGCGGCGGGCCGCCCAGCGTTCGTAAAGGTTGATGGCGACGTCGGCGCCGGCCATGGCGGTGAGGCAGCCAAAGGCCGCGGCGCTCCAGATAGACATGCCGCTGGCATACAGCAGCATGACCGTCGACACCCCGCAGACCATGCAGGCCCCGGAGCGCAGCGCCAGCCGCCGGATCAGCGCCCAGCCCCGGGCACCAGCCTTGTCGGCGCGCCACATCTCGCCAGACAAACCGCCCAGCAATGCCAGGACGATCACCAGCCAGAGCGGCATTTCCAGCAACGTCTGTTGCTCGTTCGTCACTGTCCTGTCTCCTGTGTGATGCCCGCCGGCGACATGCCGGCGGTGCGTATGGGTTGTGTGCATATGAATGAACGTGGCATTCCAAAGGGCCCGGTTCGCCAGGCCCTGCAGTAATGCGTTGTCCAACCGCCGGCCACGACTGGTGACGCCGTGCGGTTGCGCTTCAAATTGGTGACTCCGACCGCGGCCGCCTGCCCGCCGGATAACTGCTTCTGGTGCTTTACGCTGCACACCCGGGCCAGTTGCCAACCCTCTGAACAGTCGAGGCCTGTTCATCGCTGCCTGTGTAACAACCGGTTGCTGACCGGCTTGAGACACAGGTTATGCATTGATGCATATGCAGTCAATGCATTTTTTCAAGTTTTTATGCGCTGGAATTTGCTGAAATGCATGCAGTCCATGCATGACGCGGCTTGTAGGGCTTTTCTGAGGACGAAAAAAAACCCGCCGAGGCGGGTTTCCTTTGCGCAGGAGAGGTCAGCGGGCGTACATGCCCCACCAGAACACATGGCCGAGCAGGCTGATCTGCTCATCCTGCATCTGCTGGAAGCTGTAGTCCTCGTCGGGGTGCTCGTCGCGGTTGAAGCTGCGCAGGCGAATGCCGGTGGGCAAGCGGTACACCTGCTTCACCCGCAGCTGGCCGTTGTGGTTGATGGCGTAGAGGTCGCCGTCGATGATGTCGCCCACCGTGCACTTGCCGGTGTTCACCCCCACCGTGGCGCCGTCGCGCAGCACCGGCAGCATGCTGTTGCCGCGCACGGTCACGCACTTGGCGTTGTCGAACTGCACGCCGTTGTGGCGCAGGCTGCGCTTGCCGAAACGCAAGCGGGCATGCTCGCTCTCTTCGATGACGAATCTTCCTGATCCTGCTGCCAACTCGACCTCACGAAGAAAGGGTACCGACACCTCGTCGTCCTCGACGGGGGTTTCATCATCCCACAGGCTGATGTCGTTCAGCGCCAAATGGGCTGGCGTGGACGCTGCGGCTTCGCGCGACTCGCCAAGCTCGGCGCGGCCGCGCAACTGGTCGGTGCTGATGCCGAAATACTCGGCGATGCGCGACACGTGCTTGTCGGACGGGTCGACGATTTTCTCGCCGAGAATACGCGACAGCGTGGATTGCGGAACGCCCGTGCGCCGGTGCAGCTCTGTCGGGGACAGGCCGTGGCGGTCGAGCAGCGCTTTGAGTACGGAGGCTACGTTGCGTTTTTGCATAGCGTGCATAATGCAGGTGCGCCGGGGGGAATGCAATCACTCGGTGCTTGTTGCCGTCACCTTGTGTGGGTATCGTCGCCGCGCGGCTCTTCTTTATGCAGACAGGGAATGGAACACCGACATGGACTTCACTCCCCAGCGCCGCTGGCCACGGCAGTTGCTTGTATGGCTGCTGATCCTGCTGGCGGTGGCTTTGAACTTCAACCCGCAGGACCTGCCCTCCTTCGAACGCCCGCGACGCGTGTTCACCCGCGGCTTCGTCATGGTATGCGTGGTCGTGGTGGTGATCGAACTGATCCTGCTCAACCAGCTGTACAGCTGATGCGCAGATTTGCCCCAGCCAAGGCGCCTGCAACGGGCAATAAAAGCCTGTACCATTAGCGGTTTCGCAACAGCCACCAGATCCCGCTTCAAGGCCCCGAATGTCCGATCTCTCCGCACACACCCCGATGATGCAGCAGTACTGGAAGCTGAAAAACCAGCACCCGGACCAGCTGATGTTCTACCGCATGGGCGACTTCTACGAGATCTTCTACGAAGATGCGAAGAAGGCCGCGAAACTGCTGGATATCACCCTGACCGCCCGCGGGCAGTCGGCGGGGCAGTCCATCCCCATGTGCGGGATCCCCTTCCATTCGCTCGAGGGCTACCTGGCCAAGCTGGTCAAGCTCGGCGAGTCGGTGGTGATCTGCGAGCAGATCGGCGACCCGGCCACCAGCAAGGGGCCGGTGGAGCGCCAGGTGGTGCGCATCATCACCCCGGGCACCATCAGCGACGAAGCGCTGCTGGACGAGCGCCGCGACAACCTGATCGCCGCCCTGCTGGGTGACGAGCGCCTGTTCGGCCTGGCGGTGCTGGATATCACCAGCGGCAACTTCACAGTGCAGGAGATCAAGGGTTGGGAAAACCTGCTGGCGGAGCTGGAGCGCATCAACCCGGTGGAGCTGCTGATCCCGGATGACTGGCCACAAGGCCTGCCGGCCGAGAAGCGCCCCGGCGCCCGCCGCCGCGCGCCCTGGGACTTCGACCGCGATTCGGCGCGCAAGAGCCTGTGCCAGCAGTTTGCAACCCAGGACCTCAAAGGCTTTGGCTGCGACAAGCTGACATTGGCCATCGGCGCCGCCGGCTGCTTGCTCGGTTACGCCAAAGAGACCCAGCGCACCTCGCTGCCGCACCTGCGCAGCCTGCGCCATGAGCGCATGGATGACACGGTCATCCTCGACGCTGCCAGCCGCCGCAACCTGGAGCTGGACATCAACCTGGCCGGCGGGCGCGACAACACCCTGCAGTCGGTGGTCGACCGCTGCCAGACCGCCATGGCCAGCCGCCTGCTGACCCGCTGGCTGAACCGCCCGCTGCGCGACCTCAAGGTGCTCACCGCACGCCAGGGCTCTATCCGTTGCCTGCTCGACGGCTACCGTTTCGAAAAGCTGCAGCCGCAGCTCAAGGAAATCGGCGACATCGAGCGTATTCTGGCGCGTATCGGCCTGCGCAACGCCCGCCCCCGCGACCTGGCGCGCCTGCGTGACGCCCTGGGCGCGTTGCCCGAGCTGCAGAACGCCATGGCCGAGCTGGAAGCGCCGCACCTGGCGCGCCTGGCCGCCATCACCGGCACCTACCCGGAGCTGGCCGGCCTGCTGGAGCGGGCGATCATCGACAACCCGCCGGCGGTGATCCGCGACGGTGGCGTGCTCAAGACCGGCTACGACAGCGAGCTGGACGAGCTGCTGGCCATGAGCGAGAACGCCGGCCAGTTCCTCATCGACCTCGAAGCCCGTGAAAAGGCCCGTACCGGCCTTGCCAACCTCAAGGTCGGCTACAACCGCGTGCACGGCTACTACATCGAGCTGCCGACCAAGCAGGCCGAGCAGGCCCCGGGCGACTATATCCGCCGCCAGACCCTCAAGGGCGCCGAGCGCTTCATCACCCCGGAACTCAAGGCATTCGAGGACAAGGCGCTGTCGGCCAAAAGCCGCGCCCTGGCCCGCGAAAAGATGCTTTACGACGCGCTGCTGGAGACCCTCATCGGCCACTTGGCGCCGCTGCAGGACAGCGCCGCCGCTTTGGCCGAGCTGGACGTGCTGAGCAACCTTGCAGAACGCGCGCTGAACCTCGACCTTAACTGCCCGAGCTTCGTCGATGAGCCGTGCATGCGCATCGAGCAGGGCCGCCACCCGGTGGTCGAACAGGTGCTGACCACCCCGTTCGTGGCCAACGACCTGGGCCTGGACGACAGCACGCGCATGCTGATCATCACCGGCCCGAACATGGGCGGTAAATCCACCTACATGCGCCAGACCGCACTGATCGTGCTGCTGGCGCATATCGGCAGCTTCGTGCCGGCGGCCAGCTGCGAGCTTTCGCTGGTCGACCGTATCTTCACCCGCATCGGCTCCAGCGACGACCTGGCCGGCGGGCGCTCGACCTTCATGGTCGAGATGAGCGAAACCGCGAACATTCTGCACAACGCCACCGACCGCAGCCTGGTGCTGATGGACGAAGTGGGCCGCGGCACCAGTACCTTCGACGGCCTGTCGCTGGCCTGGGCCGCCGCCGAGCGCCTGGCCCAGCTGCGCGCCTACACCCTGTTCGCCACCCACTACTTCGAGCTGACCGTGCTGCCGGAGAGCGAACCGCTGGTGGCCAACGTGCACCTGAACGCCACCGAGCACAACGAACGCATCGTGTTCCTGCACCACGTGCTGCCAGGCCCCGCCAGCCAGAGCTACGGCCTGGCCGTGGCCCAGCTGGCCGGGGTGCCGGGGCCGGTGATCCAGCGTGCCCGCGAACACCTGGGCCGGCTGGAAACTGCCAGCCTGCCCCATGACGCGCCACTTGCCAACAAGAGCAAGGGCGAGCCAAGCGTGCCGCACCAAAGCGACCTGTTCGCCAGCCTGCCACACCCGGCCATAGAGAAGCTGGGCAAGCTGCAACTGGACGACATGACGCCGCGCCAAGCTATCGAAATGCTATATCAACTAAAGAACCTGTTATAACGACCACCCGCGCAAGCTGGTAGAATCCGGCGCGGTTTGCGAGTGCTGCAGGTTATTAGCCTGGCCTGCAGCCACACAATCGTGAGCCGCGCTGCCCTGGACGCAAGGGCAAGCTGCCGTCGCCTGAGGAGAGAATTAGAAATGACCTTCGTCGTCACCGACAACTGCATCAAATGCAAGTACACCGACTGCGTGGAAGTCTGCCCGGTGGACTGCTTCTACGAAGGCCCGAACTTCCTGGTGATTCACCCGGACGAGTGCATCGACTGTGCGCTTTGCGAGCCTGAGTGCCCGGCCCAGGCCATCTTCTCGGAAGACGAGATTCCGGCTGGTATGGAGAACTTCATCGAGCTCAACGCCGAGCTTGCGGAAATCTGGCCGAACATCACCGAGAAGAAAGACGCCCTGGCGGACGCCGAAGAGTGGGACGGCAAGCCTGGCAAGCTCGCCGACCTGGTGCGCTGAGTTCCAGGCACGAAAAAGGCCCGCAACGGGCCTTTTTTCATTTCTGCCAGGCAAAAAAAAGGGGCGGTTTGACCCGCCCACATTTTTTCCGTAGTCCCTGTATGTCCCACTCATCGTCCTGATGAATCGCTTCTTGCGATGTCCTTGGCCGTCATCCGTGATGGCCTGTGTCTGTCCGTTGACACAGTTCGAATACTAGCGATTTCCGGGCGGTGGGCAAGGGATGAATTTTTCAGGAAGTTTCCGCAGACACATTCAGAAAAATCGCAAAAAACCTTTAATTTCAATTACTTAAAAATTTAAAGGCGTTGAAAACGACTTTTATTTACCGCTCCCGTCACGGTTCTCCTACACCACGAGTAAGTAAATGCTTACACGCTATGCAACGACGGTAGATAAGTAAACACCCCCTGTAGACACAAACAAAAACGCCCCGAGGTCACCGGGGCGTCTTGCGCGGCCTTGCGTGCGCTTACTGGAACAGCGACTCGCTGGACAGGCCGTTCTTCTCAAGGATCTCGCGCAGACGCTTGAGGCCCTCTACCTGGATTTGCCGCACCCGCTCACGGGTCAGGCCGATCTCCAGGCCAACATCTTCAAGCGTGCTGCTTTCGTGCCCGCGCAGGCCGAAGCGGCGCACCACCACCTCACGCTGCTTGTCGGTCAGCTCGCCCAGCCACTGGTCGATGCTCTGCGACAGGTCGTCGTCCTGCAGCAGCTCACAGGGGTCGGTGGGGCGGTCGTCAGTCAGGGTGTCGAGCAAGGTCTTGTCCGAGTCCGGGCCGAGCGAGACATCCACCGACGACACCCGCTCGTTCAGGCCGAGCATGCGCTTGACCTCTGCCACTGGTTTTTCCAGCAGGCTGGCGATTTCTTCGGGCGATGGCTCGTGATCGAGCTTTTGCGTCAACTCCCGCGCGGCACGCAGGTAGACGTTGAGCTCCTTGACCACGTGGATCGGCAGGCGGATGGTGCGGGTCTGGTTCATGATCGCCCGCTCGATGGTCTGGCGGATCCACCAGGTGGCGTAGGTCGAGAAGCGGAAGCCACGCTCGGGGTCGAACTTCTCCACCGCGCGAATCAGGCCCAGGTTGCCTTCCTCGATCAGGTCGAGCAGCGACAGGCCACGATTGACGTAACGGCGTGCGATCTTCACCACCAGGCGCAGGTTGCTTTCGATCATGCGCTTGCGACCGGCCGGGTCGCCTTTTTGCGAGAGACGCGCGAAATGTACTTCCTCCTCTGGCGAAAGCAGGGGCGAGAAGCCGATTTCGTTGAGATACAGCTGGGTGGCATCGAGCGCCCGGCTGTAATCGATATATTTATGCTGCTTGAGCGAGGCGCCTTGTTTCGACTTGGTCCGAACCGAGGGTACAGCAGGTTCGTCTGACACCACATCCGTTTCCAAGACAATGCCGGTCTCCATCAAGAGCAGGTCATCGTCGATGTCAAACTCCGGCACTTCTTTACTGAGAGCCATTGTTATAGTCCTTTGCTGAGTTCGAACTCAGACTCGAGCGTCACCTTTCCGTGGCAGCGCTGGAGCCTGTCCCCTCTACATCCAAGGAACAGGCCGGAACAATGGTCAGCGGCGTGGCAAGAACTGGAGCGGATCGACGGGTTTGCCCTGGCGGCGAATCTCGAAATGCAGCTTCACCCGATCAGTGCCCGTGGACCCCATCTCTGCAATTGTCTGCCCTGCCTTGACCTGCTGCCCCTCCCGAACCAAAAGCCTGCGGTTGTGGCCGTAGGCACTGACGTAGGTATCGCTGTGTTTGATGATGATCAGCTCGCCGTAGCCCCGCAAGCCA
The DNA here is from genome assembly GCF_019139835.1 of Pseudomonas xanthosomatis. Lineage (NCBI taxonomy): Bacteria > Pseudomonadati > Pseudomonadota > Gammaproteobacteria > Pseudomonadales > Pseudomonadaceae > Pseudomonas > Pseudomonas xanthosomatis. The sequence continues at coordinate 5,286,024 of NZ_CP077075.1, forward strand.
CTCCCGGCGTAAACCACTGCTCCATCAGACGCGGCAAAAACAGGCTGTCCCAAATCACCGGCGATATCAATGCCTTTATTCAAACTACCGTTTGAAGCAAATTTTCCAATCAACACGCCGTTTGCCGGCCACGTCCAGCCCCCTACGGCGCGCTCTGCAGCCGGGACCTGGGCAACCGTTTGCGAGGAAGCCGAAGGCGCCACTGTGGCAGTTTTGCCACTGCCGGATGCTGGCGCGGTAGTGGCCACTGGCCGACGAATGACCGTCGTCTTGCTGGATGAAGAAGGGCTGGAAACCACTGTCGTGCTGCCACCGGCAGCGCTGCTGAAACGGATGGCCTGGCCGGGGCGGATGGTGTAGGGCGCCGGGATGTTGTTCCGCGCCGCCAGCTCCTTGTAGTCCCAGCCATAGCGGAAGGCGATGGAGAACAGAGTGTCGCCCGGCTTGACCACGTACTGCCCCGAGGTGACGGTCGGGCGCTTGGGCGCCGCATTGTTGCGGTCAACCACCCGCGCGCCGCTGGAGCCTGTGCTCGAGCAGCCGGCCAACAGGGTTCCCATGGCAAGCGCAATCACCAGAAGCTTCAAAACCGAACGATCCTTGCGCTGCCGAACGACTGTGTGACCCACCCGCGCTCCCCTCATGGTGCCGAAAAAGACGATTTGAAATGCAATATTGTTGCAATTATAACCGAGGCGCCTGCCGAGCAGGGCCCGGGATGTGCCGCAATGGCGCAGGCCTCGCCGAATAGACAGGCCCGCCGCCCAGGAATTCGTCGCCCGCGCAAATATTCCGGCGCGTGCCTCAGGCCAGCGGGCCACCCAGCAACGGCACGAAGCGCACCGCACCGAGCACCCGGCGCGAGAAGCCGTGTTCTTCACGCACGATCAGCATCAGCTGCTGCGCCTCCCCTGCCGGGCCCACCGGGATGACCATGCGCCCGCCGGGCGCCAGCTGGTCGAGCAAGGCCTGGGGCACCTCAGGTGCCACCGCAGTGACGATGATGGCGTTGTATGGCGCCAGCGCCGGCCAGCCTTCGCAGCCGTCCCCCCAGCGAAACACCACGTTACGCAGGTTGAGTTCGAGCAGGCGCTCCTTGGCGCGGTCCTGCAGCACCTTGATGCGCTCCACCGAGAACACCCGTTCCACCAGTTGGGCGAGGATCGCAGTCTGGTAGCCAGAGCCGGTGCCGATTTCCAGCACCTTGTCCAGCGGGCCGGCCTCGAGCAACAGCTCGCTCATGTGCGCGACCATGAACGGCTGCGAGATGGTCTGGTTGTGGCCGATCGGCAGCGCGGTGTCTTCGTAGGCGCGATGGGCCAGGGCCTCGTCGACGAACAGGTGGCGCGGGGTGCGGCGGATCGCCTCGAGCACCTTGGCGTTGGACACGCCCTCCTCGTACAGCCGCTGGATCAGCCGCTCGCGGGTGCGCTGGGAGGTCATGCCGATTCCATGGCGCATCAGATCGTCCTGCTCGCGCATCAGAGCACGCCCTCCAGCCAGCCCTCGAAACGCTCGAAAGCGTCGTTGAAGGTGCGGTCCAGCTGCAACGGCGTGATCGACACGTAGCCTTGCATCACGGCATGGAAGTCGGTGCCCGGCCCGCCGTCCTCGGCGTCACCGGCCACGGCGATCCAGTAACCTTCCTTGCCCCGCGGGTTGACCACCTTGTGCGGCGCGGCGGCGCGCGCACGGTGGCCCAGGCGGGTCAGCTGGATGCCGCGGATGTGCTCAAGCGGCAGGTTGGGGATATTGATGTTCAGCACCGTGCGCGGCGGCAGCTCCAGGCGTGCCTGCGCCTCGACCAGGCGGCGGGCGATATGCGCGGCGGCCGGCAGGTTGTCGGGCTGGCGCGACACAAGCGAGAACGCAAGCGACGTACCGCCGAGGAAGCGCCCTTCGAGTGCGGCGGCCACGGTGCCGGAATACAGCACGTCGTCCCCCAGGTTGGCGCCCAGGTTGATACCCGACACCACCATGTCAGGGGTGTGCGGCAACAGGCCGTTGACCCCCAGGTGCACGCAGTCGGTGGGGGTGCCGTTGAGGCTGATGAAGCCGTTGGCGAGCGTCTGCGGGTGCAGCGGCCGGTCGAGTGTCAGCGAGCTGCCGGCACCGCTCTTGTCTTGATCCGGGGCAATTACCGCGCACTCGGCATAATCCGCCAGCGCAGCATGCAGCGCGGCGAGGCCGGGTGCGGTAACACCGTCGTCATTCGAAATCAGAATACGCATGGGCTGTCCGTCTGCCCTGCCGGCACCAGATCGACGAGTTCGCGCACCACCACGGTGGCGAAGCATCCGGCCGGAAGGACGAATTCCAGTTGCAGGATATCAGGCTCGGGATAATGCCATGTAAGCCGCCCAATAGGGAGCCGCAGAATGCGCCGTTCGTGCGCCATGCCCGCCCGCGCCAGCCACTGGCACAGCTGCGGGTGGCGCGCGCCGACAGTGTTTTCCAACGCCTGAGGGCTGCCGCTGCCTGGCGCCTCGCCCTCGCCCCACAACGGGCCGGTGGGGTGCAAGTCAAGAATCCCCAGGCGCGGGTCGCTGCATTCGGCCTCGCCTGCGGCGAAGAAGCTGCGGCTGTCGGTGAAGGCCAACAGGTCGCCCACCTGTGCTTGCTGCCAGCTGCCATCGACCACCCGTGCGGCCAGCACCTGGTTGAACAGGTAACTGCGCGCGGCCGACAGCAAGCGCGAACGCACATTGCGCTGCTCGGGCAGGGCCTGGCGCGCCGCCCAGTCCTGGGCGTCGTGTACGTTGCCGCCGGCATGGCCAAAACGCTGTGCACCGAAATAGTTGGGCACGCCCTGGGCCTTGAGTTGCTCCAGGCGCGCATCGAGGGCCGCGTGCTCGGCGGTCAGACCGGTCAGACGCAGGGTGAAGCCGTTGGCCGAATGGGCACCGCGTTGCAGCTTGCGCGAATGGCGCACCTGCTTGAGCACGCGCAAGGTGTCGTCTTCGGCGCGGGTCAGGTCAGGGTCGGCCTTGCCCGGCAGGTGCAGGCTGAACCACTGGCGGGTCAGGGCCTGACGGTCCTTCAGGCCCGCATAGCTGATGGCGCGTACCGGCACGCCGGCGGCGCGGGCCAGGCGGCGGGCCGCCTCTTCGGTATTGAGGTCGCGTTTTTCGACCCACAACCACAGGTGCTCGCCCTGCCCCGACAACGGGATATCGAGCACTTCATCAACCTGGAAGTCCTCGGCCACGGCCTTCAATACGGCGCTGCCCAGGGCTTCGCCCGAGGCCCGTGGCCCCAGCAGTTCCAGTTCGGTCATACGGGCAGCAACAGGGCGACGGCGTGCACCGCGATCCCTTCCTCACGGCCGGTGAAGCCGAGCTTTTCTTCGGTGGTGGCCTTGACGTTGACCTGGTCGAGTTCGACCTGCAGGTCTTCGGCGATGCGCTGGCGCATGGTTTCGATGTGCGGGGCCATCTTCGGCGCCTGGGCGACGATGGTCGCGTCGACGTTGCCGACCTTCCAGCCCTTGCCGTGCACCACATCCAGCACATGGCGCAGCAGCACGCGGCTGTCGGCGCCCTTGAACTGCGGGTCGGTGTCGGGGAAGTGCTTGCCGATATCACCCAGCGCCGCGGCGCCAAGCAGGGCATCGCTGACGGCGTGCAGCAACACGTCGCCGTCGGAGTGGGCCAGCAGGCCGTATTTGTGGGGGATACGCACCCCGCCCAGGGTAATGAAATCACCGTCGGCAAAACGGTGCACATCGTAGCCGTGGCCAATACGCATAGAAAAACGCCCTGATTGAGTCAGGGCGTGATTCTACCTGCTTTCATGCAGTATTGGGGCTGCTGTGCAGCCCTTCGCGGGTGAACCCGCTCCCACAGGGACCGCTGCAAACCGAAGCTTGCCGATACCTGTGGGAGCGGGTTTACCCGCGAAAAAGCCGACACCGTGCTGGCAGGTCAAACCCGGCCAAGTGCCACTGCATGGTGGCGCAGGTGCTCATCGATGAAGCTGGCGATGAAGTAGTAGCTGTGGTCATAGCCTGGCTGCAGGCGCAGGGTCAGCTCGTGCCCGCCCTTGCGCGCGGCCTGCTCCAGCGCTTGCGGCTTGAGCTGCTTTTCCAGGAAATCGTCACGATCCCCCTGGTCCACCAGCAGCGGCGGGCATTCGCTGGATTCTGCCAGCAACACGCTGGCATCCCACTCGCGCCAGCGCGCACGGTCTTCGCCCAGGTAGCGGCTGAAGGCCTTCTCGCCCCACGGGCAGTCCATGGGGTTGCTGATCGGCGAGAACGCCGACACCGAGCGGTAGCGGCCCGGGTTGCGCAGGGCGCACACCAGTGCGCCATGCCCGCCCATGGAGTGGCCGCTGATGCTGCGCTGATCACTGGCCGGGAAGTGCGCCTCGATCAGTGCTGGCAGCTCCTGCACCACGTAGTCATGCATGCGGTAGTGCTGGGCCCAGGGCTGCTGGGTGGCGTTGAGGTAGAACCCGGCGCCCAGGCCGAAGTCCCACGCACCATCCGGGTCGCCCGGCACCTGCTCGCCACGCGGGCTGGTGTCGGGGGCGACGATGATCAGCCCAAGCTCGGCGGCCAGGCGCTGGGCGCCGGCCTTCTGCATGAAGTTCTCGTCGGTGCAGGTCAGCCCAGACAGCCAGTACAGCACCGGCAGTTTCTCGCCCTGCTCGGCCTGGGGCGGCAGGTACACGGCGAACACCATGTCGCAGCCGAGCACCTTGGAGCTGTGCCGGTAGCGCTTGTGCCAGCCGCCGAAGCTCTTCTGGCAGGAGATGTTTTCCAGTGTCATGGCAGCGGGCCTCAGAAGTGGATGACGCTACGAATGCTCTTGCCTTCGTGCATCAGGTCGAAGGCCTTGTTGATGTCTTCCAGGCCCATGGTGTGGGTGATGAAGGTGTCCAGCGGAATCTCGCCCTTCTCTGCCATCTCGACGTAGCTCGGCAGCTCGCTGCGGCCACGCACACCACCGAACGCCGAACCGCGCCAGACGCGGCCGGTGACCAGCTGGAACGGACGGGTGGCGATTTCCTGGCCGGCACCGGCCACGCCGATGATCACCGACTCGCCCCAGCCCTTGTGGCAGCACTCCAGTGCCGCGCGCATCAGTTGCACGTTGCCGATGCACTCGAAGGAGAAGTCCACGCCACCGTCGGTGAGGTCGACGATCACTTCCTGGATCGGGCGGTCGTATTCTTTCGGGTTGATGCAGTCGGTGGCGCCCAGCTGGCGGGCGATCTCGAACTTGGCCGGGTTGATGTCGATGGCGATGATGCGCGAGGCCTTGGCCTTGACCGCACCGATGATCGCCGACAGGCCGATGCCGCCCAGGCCGAAGATGGCCACGGTGTCACCAGGCTTGACCTTGGCGGTGTTGATCACCGCGCCAATGCCGGTGGTCACGCCGCAACCGAGCAGGCAGACCTTCTCCAGCGGGGCTTCCTTTTGAATCTTGGCCACGGAGATTTCCGGCAGCACGGTGTACTCGGAGAAGGTCGAGGTGCCCATGTAGTGGAACAGCTGCTGGCCTTTGTAGCTGAAGCGGGTGGTGCCGTCCGGCATCAGGCCCTTGCCCTGGGTGGCGCGGATGGCCTGGCACAGGTTGGTCTTGCCCGACAGGCAGAATTTGCACTTGCCGCACTCCGGGGTGTACAGCGGGATCACGTGGTCGCCCACGGCCACCGAGGTGACGCCCTCGCCGACCGCTTCGACGATGGCACCGCCCTCGTGGCCGAGGATCGACGGGAAGATGCCTTCGGGGTCGGCGCCCGAAAGGGTGTAGGCGTCGGTGTGGCAAACGCCCGAGGCGACGACGCGCAGCAGCACCTCGCCGGCTTTGGGCATGGCCACGTCGACTTCGACGATTTCCAGGGGTTTCTTGGCTTCGAAGGCTACGGCAGCGCGGGACTTGATCATCAAGTGTCTCCAGACAGGGTGTCTATTTCAGTCCAGCAGTGTAATTCATGCTCTTTTGATGAATAATCCGGCCAGTTAAAAAACATTATTGCTGTACAGGGATAATCCATGAGCAACCGCTGGGAAGGCATCGACGAATTTGTCGCCGTAGCCGAGTCGGGCCAGTTCACGGCGGCGGCCGAGCGCCTGGGAGTTTCCTCATCGCACATCAGCCGGCAGATCGCCCGCCTGGAAGAGCGCCTGCAAACCCGCCTTTTGTACCGCAGTACCCGGCGGGTAACCCTGAGCGAAGCCGGGCAGACTTTTTTGCAGCACTGCCAGCGCCTGCAGGATGGCCGCGAAGAGGCGCTGCGGGCCATGGGCGATTTGGCCAGCGAGCCCAAGGGCCTGCTGCGCATGACCTGCGCGGTGGCCTATGGCGAGCGCTTCATCGTGCCGCTGGTGACGCGTTTCATGGCGCAGTACCCACAGTTGCGGGTGGAGGTGGAGTTGAGCAACCGCACCCTCGACCTGCTGCACGAGGGCATGGACCTGGCGATCCGCCTCGGCCGCCTGCAGGACTCACGACTGGTGGCCACGCGCCTGGCGCCGCGGCGCATGTACCTGTGCGCCTCGCCTGCTTATCTTGAGCGCTACGGGCGGCCCCACAGCCTGTCGGAACTGGCCCGGCACAACTGTCTGGTGGGCAGCTCGGACTTGTGGGCTTTGCAGCAGGACGGCCGCGAGATCAGCCAGCGGGTGCAGGGCAACTGGCGCTGCAACAGCGGCCAGGCGGTGCTGGATGCGGCGCTGCAGGGGATGGGGTTGTGCCAGTTGCCGGATTACTACGTGCTGGAGCACCTGCACAGCGGCGCGCTGGTGTCGCTGCTGGAGGCGCACCAGCCGCCTAACACCGCGGTGTGGGCGCTGTATCCGCAGCAGCGGCACCTGTCGCCCAAAGTGCGGCGCTTGGTGGATTACATGAAGCAAGAGCTGGCGGGGTTGCCGGAGTATCGGCAGGGCTGAAGAACTGCACTGTCATCACTGGCCTCTTCGCGGGCAAGCCCGCTCCCACAGGGACCGCAATAGCGCAAAGGTTGATGCAATCCTGTGGGAGCGGGCTTGCCGTGAATGGCCCAACACCGCACTGAAGCCTCAGCGCCGGCTTGCCCACCGCTGGCGCAACCACTCCAGGTCTTCCGGCCGGGTCACCTTGATGTTGTCGCTGCGCCCTTCCACCAACCGCGGCGCGTGCCCGGCCCATTCGATGGCGGAGGATTCATCGGTCACCGCCACATCCGAAACCAGGCACTCGGCCAGCGCCCGGTGCAGCATGCCCAAACGGAACATTTGCGGCGTGTAGGCCTGCCACACGGTGCTGCGGTCGATGGTGGCACTCACCCGGCCATCGGCGCCGGCGCGCTTGAGGGTGTCGCGGGCCGGGACCGCCAGCAGACCGCCCACCGGGTCATCGGCAAGCTCCGCCAGCAAACGGTCCAGGTCGCTGCGCGCCAGGTTCGGCCGGGCGGCATCGTGCACCAGCACCCAATCGTCGTCGGCAGCGCCCTGGGCGTGCAGCAACAGCAGCGCATTGAGCACCGAATCGGCACGTTCACGGCCACCCGGGGCACGCTGGATACGCGAGTCATGGGCGCAGCGCAGGCCGGGCCAGTACGGGTCTTCATCGGCAATGCTGACCACCACGCTCTTGAGCGCGGGGTGGCCTAGAAAACAGTCGAGGCTATGCTCGAGAATGGTCTGCCCGCCCAGCATCAGGTACTGCTTGGGGCGGTCGGCAGCCATGCGGGCACCAACGCCCGCAGCAGGAATCACGGCCCAGAAGGCCGGTAACGGATGGGTCATTTTTGTGGCAGCTGGTAGAGGGTTTCGCCTTCCTTGACCATCCCCAGTTCATGACGAGCCCGCTCTTCCACGGTCTCCATACCTTTCTTCAGCTCCAGCACTTCGGCATCGAGCACGCGATTGCGCTCCAGCAGCCGCTCGTTCTCGGCGTGCTGTTCGTCAATCTGTTGCTTGAGTTCGGCGACTTGCGCCAGGCTGCCATTACCGACCCAAAGGCGGTATTGCAGGCCGCCGAGCAGCAGGAGCAGGACGAGGAACAACCAATAGGGACTGCGCATGAAGATATCCAGGTATAAAGGCCGCCGCAGCGAGCTTCCGATAGCACGAAGCCTGGCCGAGGCCAGGCTTCGTCGACAGAAACCCGTGGGAGACGCCTGAACGTTCAGTACGAACGTGCAGGCTGCCCCGGCTGCTGCCTTTTTACCATCTCTTGCTTAGCCGCGAAACTCGGCACGGCCGCGATAAACGGCCTTGGCGCCCAGTTGCTCTTCGATGCGCAGCAGTTGGTTGTACTTGCTGACGCGGTCGGAACGGCACAGCGAACCGGTCTTGATCTGGCCGGCAGCGGTACCCACGGCCAGGTCGGCGATGGTGGAGTCTTCGGTTTCACCGGAACGGTGCGAGATCACCGCGGTGTAGCCGGCAGCCTTGGCCATCTGGATGGCTTCGAGGGTTTCGGTCAGCGAGCCGATCTGGTTGAACTTGATCAGGATCGAGTTACCGATACCCTTCTCGATGCCTTCTTTCAGGATTTTGGTGTTGGTAACGAACAGGTCGTCGCCCACCAGCTGGACTTTCTCGCCGATCTTGTCGGTGAGGATTTTCCAGCCAGCCCAGTCGGACTCGTCCAGGCCGTCTTCGATCGAGATGATCGGGAAGCGCTCGGTCAGGCCCTTGAGGTAGTCGGCAAAACCTTCGGCGTCGAACGACTTGCCTTCACCGGACAGGTTGTACTTGCCGTCTTCGTAGAACTCGGAAGCGGCGCAGTCCAGGGCCAGGGTCACGTCGGTGCCCAGCTTGTAGCCGGCCTTGTCGCAGGCTTCGGCGATGGCCGCCAGGGCGTCTTCGTTGGAAGCCAGGTTAGGCGCAAAGCCACCTTCGTCACCCACGGCGGTGTTCAGGCCACGGGCCTTCAGTACAGCCTTGAGGTGGTGGAAGATCTCGGTGCCCATGCGCAGGCCGTCGGAGAAGGTCTTGGCGCCAACCGGCTGCACCATGAACTCCTGAATGTCGACGTTGTTGTCGGCGTGCTCGCCGCCGTTGATGATGTTCATCATAGGAACCGGCATCGAGTACTGGCCCGGGGTGCCGTTGAGGTTGGCGATGTGCGCGTACAGCGGCAGGTCCTGGTCCTGGGCAGCAGCCTTGGCGGCAGCCAGGGAGACGGCCAGGATGGCGTTGGCGCCCAGCTTGGCCTTGTTCTCGGTACCGTCCAGTTCGATCATGGCGCGGTCCAGGGCTTTCTGGTCCGATGGGTCCTTGCCCAGCAGCAGTTCGCGGATCGGACCGTTGATGTTGCCGACGGCCTTCAGCACGCCTTTGCCCAGGTAACGGCTCTTGTCGCCATCACGCAGCTCCAGCGCTTCGCGCGAGCCAGTGGAAGCACCCGACGGCGCGCAGGCGCTGCCGATGATGCCGTTGTCGAGCAGTACGTCGGCTTCCACGGTGGGGTTGCCACGGGAATCGAGAACTTCACGACCTTTGATGTCGACGATCTTTGCCATTGTTGTAAGCACTCCAGAATTGACGAAACTAACGCAACTTTTGGGAATTCTTGCCGTTCACCAGGCGACATGGCACGGGCAGGCCTGGCGAAGGGAGCCCCTGACCTGACGGTCAGGGGGTGGAACGGGCGGTACTTTACCCGAGAAACGCGCTTTACGCGGTTTCTACCGTCGGAAAACTTTTCACCAGGTCATCCAGCTGCTTGAGCTGGCTGAGGAACGGCTCCAGTTTGTCCAGGCGCAGGGCGCAAGGGCCGTCGCACTTGGCGTTGTCCGGGTCCGGATGGGCTTCGAGGAACAGCCCGGCCAGGCCCTGGCTCATGCCGGCCTTGGCAAGGTCGGTGACCTGGGCGCGGCGGCCACCGGCGGAGTCGGCGCGACCACCCGGGGTCTGCAGGGCATGGGTTACGTCGAAGAACACCGGGTACTCGAACTGCTTCATGATGCCGAAGCCGAGCATGTCCACCACCAGGTTGTTGTAGCCGAAGCTCGAACCGCGCTCGCACAGGATGAGCTGGTCGTTGCCGGCCTCGATGCACTTGGCGAGGATGTGCTTCATCTCGTGGGGCGCAAGGAACTGCGCCTTCTTGATGTTGATCACCGCACCGGTCTTGGCCATCGCCACCACCAGGTCGGTCTGGCGCGACAGGAAGGCCGGCAGCTGGATGATGTCGCACACCTGCGCCACCGGTTCGCACTGGTAGGGTTCGTGCACATCGGTGATCACCGGCACATTGAAGGTGCGTTTGATCTCCTCGAAGATCTTCAGCCCCTCTTCCATGCCCGGGCCACGGTACGAAGCCACCGACGAGCGGTTGGCCTTGTCGAAGCTGGCCTTGAACACGTACGGGATACCGAGTTTTTCGGTGACCCGAACGTACTCCTCGCAGACCTTCATTGCCAGGTCACGGGACTCCAGAACGTTCATGCCGCCGAACAGGACGAACGGCTTGTCGTTGGCGATCTCGATGTTACCGACGCGAATGATCTTCTGAGTCATGGATCAGGCCTTGTTCTTCTGTGCCAGGGCAGCCTTGACGAAGCCGCTGAACAGCGGGTGGCCGTCACGTGGCGTCGAGGTGAACTCCGGGTGGAACTGGCAGGCGACGAACCATGGGTGGTCCTTGGACTCGACCACTTCCACCAGCGCGCCGTCTTCGGAGCGGCCGGAAACCACCAGGCCTGCGTCAACCAGCTGCGGCAGCAGGTTGTTGTTCACTTCGTAGCGGTGACGGTGACGCTCGGTGATGATGTCCTTGCCGTAGCAGTCGTGTACTTTCGAGCCCGATGCCAGCTGGCAGTCCTGTGCGCCCAGGCGCATGGTGCCGCCCAGGTCGGAGGCTTCGGTACGGGTCTCGACCGCGCCGGTGGCGTCAGCCCACTCGGTAATCAGGCCGACCACCGGGTGGCCGCTGTTGCGGTCGAACTCGGTGGAGTTGGCGTCTTTCCAGCCCATCACGTTACGGGCGAACTCGATCACGGCCACCTGCATGCCCAGGCAGATACCCAGGTACGGGACCTTGTTCTCACGGGCGTATTGCACCGCAGTGATCTTGCCTTCGACGCCGCGCAGGCCGAAACCGCCCGGTACCAGGATGGCATCGGCGCCTTCGAGCAGGCTGGTGCCCTGGTTCTCGATGTCTTCGGAATCGATGTAGCGCAGGTTGACCTTGGTGCGGTTGGTGATGCCGGCGTGGCTCATCGCTTCGATCAGCGACTTGTACGCATCCAGCAGCTCCATGTACTTGCCGACCATGGCGATGGTGACTTCCTGCTCAGGGTTGAGCTTGGCGTCCACCACCTTGTCCCACTCGGACAGGTCGGCGCTATTGCACTGCAGGCCGAAGCGCTCGACGACAAAGTCGTCCAGGCCTTGAGCGTGCAGCACGCCAGGGATCTTGTAGATGGTGTCGACGTCTTCCAGCGAAATCACCGCACGCTCTTCGACGTTGGTGAACAGCGCGATCTTGCGGCGCGACGAGGCATCGACGGGGTGGTCGGAGCGGCAGATCAGCACGTCAGGCTGCAGGCCGATGGAGCGCAGCTCCTTGACCGAGTGCTGGGTCGGCTTGGTCTTGGTCTCGCCGGCGGTGGCGATGTACGGCACCAGGGTCAGGTGCATCAGCATGGCGCGCTTGGAGCCCACTTCGACGCGCAGCTGGCGGATGGCCTCGAGGAACGGCTGCGACTCGATGTCGCCCACGGTACCGCCGATCTCGACCAGCGCAACGTCGGCGTCGCCTGCGCCCTTGATGATGCGGCGCTTGATCTCGTCGGTGATGTGCGGGATGACCTGGATGGTCGCGCCCAGGTAATCACCACGGCGCTCTTTGCGCAGCACGTGCTCGTAGATGCGGCCGGTGGTGAAGTTGTTGTTCTGGGTCATCGTGGTGCGGATGAACCGCTCGTAGTGGCCCAGGTCGAGGTCAGTCTCGGCGCCGTCGTGGGTGACGAACACTTCGCCGTGCTGGAACGGGCTCATGGTGCCCGGGTCGACGTTGATGTACGGGTCCAGCTTGAGCATGGTGACCTTCAGGCCCCGCGCTTCCAGGATGGCCGCCAGGGATGCCGAGGCAATGCCTTTCCCCAATGAAGAAACAACACCGCCCGTGACGAATATGTAGCGCGTCATGAAAAACCCTAGAAGTCTGCGTTAAGGCGGCTTGGGCCGCCGGAGAAAGCGAAGGAAGGCCGAAGCCCCCGATCACCTGCGTCAATCACAGTGCATCTCGAACAACTGCCGCGTCTGTACAGACCAGGGGTATCCCCGGTTTGGAGCTCGCTCGTCATTTTAAGAATCAGCCCAGCAAAAAACTGCTTGGTAATCGGCAACTGCTGTGTTTTCGAGAAAGCCACAGAAGTTGTATCAAGAAGGGAGGGTAGTCTACCGGAATGTACCCTTCAGCTCAAACCTTGCACGTTGGTCGGCGGCTGCCAGTGCAGCTGGCAATTCGCCCCCCCCAATGCGGGCAGGTTGGCCACTGCCAGCAGTTGATCGCCGCAGTACAAAAGCGGCAGGCGCGGGCGCACGAAGTGCGGCAGCTGCGCTTCGTTGAGCAGGCGCTTGAGGTCGCGACGGCCGCGGCCGGGCACCTGCATGACCTCGCCGCCCACCCGGTAGGCGATACGCAGGCCCTGCCCTGCAGGCTCGCCGGCCAGGCGGACACTGCCGTTGCCAGGCAAGTGCAAGGGCCGGTTTGGCTCAGGCCAGGCTTGCCCGCCAGTGACCGGCTGCAGCCACGCCCCGCTCAGCCACCAGATACGCCCGTGGCTGCGCAGCAGCTGGCCGTCGGTCAGGTGCCACACTGGCGCGGCATCGGTGGCCGCATTGCGCAGGTCGTCCCAGCCCGCCCAGTGGCGGCTGTCGGGCAGACGGGTACGGGCGCTCAGCCAGTACTGCAAGGCGTTGCGCTGGCGGGCCGGTGAAAGCGTGGCCAGTGTGGCAAGGTCGAGGGAGGCCAGGCCGAGCCAGGGCCATGGTTCGGCACCCTCGGCAGCGGCAAGGTCGGTGAAGGCGACTTCATCCAGCAAGCCCTGCGCCTCACCCAAATGCTCAGCCGCGCGCGCGAGGTTGCCCTCGGCCTGCGGCCAGCGCCCATGGAGCAGCGGCAACACCTCGCCACGCAGGAAATTGCGGGCGAAGCCGGTATCGGCATTGGAGGGGTCTTCGACCCAGACCAGCCCGCGCTCCTCGGCACATGCCTGCAGTTGCCGGCGCGCCACCTTCAGCAGCGGGCGCACCAGCCTGCCCTGCCCCAGCGCCCGCGTTTCGGGCATGGCCGCCAGGCCGCGCAGGCCGGCGCCGCGCAACAGGCGAAACAGCAGGGTCTCGGCCTGGTCGTCGCGATGCTGGCCGGTGAACAGCACCTCGCCCGGGCCCAGCAGCTTTTCGAACGCACCATAGCGTGCATCGCGGGCGGCCTGCTCCAGGCTGGCGCCGGGGGCTACCTTTACGTGCACGATATCGAGCTCGACGCCCAAGGCTTGGCACACGGCGCGGCAGTGTTCCGGCCAGGTGTCGGCAGCGGCTTGCAGGCCGTGGTGTACGTGGATGGCGCGCAGCGGGGGCGTGACGTGGGTACGGCGGTAGTCGGCCAGCAAGTGCAGCAGGACGGTGGAGTCGAGGCCGCCGGAGAAGGCGATGTGCCAGGCGGGGGCGGTGAGCCAGGGAGCCAGCTGTGAGGAGAGGTCAGGCATCAGCGTGCATCCTCGGATGGCATCGCGGGGCAAGCCCGCTCCCACAAGATCGTCAGTGCGATACCGTGGGAGCGGGCTTGCCCCGCGATTGGTACTGCGACCTGTTAGAGGCCGTAGCTCATCAGGCGATCGTAACGGCGCTTGAGCAGCGCGTCGTTGTCGAGCTTGCCGAGCATGTCCAGCTGTTCGATCAGGTCGGCGCGTACGCTGGCCGACATCTTGGCCGGGTCACGGTGGGCGCCGCCCAGCGGCTCCTGAATGACCTTGTCGACGATGTTCAGGCTCTTCAGACGATCGGCGGTCACGCCCATAGCCTCGGCAGCGTCGGCGGCACGGTCGGCGGTCTTCCACAGGATCGAGGCGCAACCTTCGGGCGAGATCACCGAGTAGGTCGAGTACTGCAGCATGTTCAACTGGTCGCACACGCCGATGGCCAGGGCGCCGCCCGAACCACCTTCACCGATCACGGTGGCGATGATCGGGGTTTTCAGGCGCGCCATGACACGCAGGTTCCAGGCGATGGCTTCGCTCTGGTTGCGCTCTTCGGCGTCGATGCCCGGGTATGCGCCCGGAGTGTCGATGAAGGTCAGGATCGGCATCTTGAAGCGCTCGGCCATTTCCATCAGGCGGCAGGCCTTGCGGTAGCCTTCAGGGCGCGGCATGCCGAAGTTGCGGCGAACTTTTTCGCGCACTTCGCGGCCTTTCTGGTGGCCGATGATCATGACCGGTTTGTCGTTCAGGCGCGCGGTACCGCCCACGATCGCGGCGTCGTCGGAGAAGTGACGGTCGCCGTGCAGTTCTTCGAACTCGTCGAAGATGTGCTCGATGTAGTCGAGGGTGTACGGGCGGCGCGGGTGACGGGCCAGGCGGGCGATCTGCCAACTGGTCAGGTTGCCGAAGATGCTCTCGGTCAGGGTGCTGCTTTTGTCTTGCAGACGGGCAATTTCATCGCTGATGTTCAGCGAATTGTCGTTGCCCACCAGGCGCAGCTCTTCGATCTTGGCTTGCAGGTCGGCAATCGGCTGTTCGAAATCGAGGAAATTCGGGTTCATAGGCTTCCGTCTTGGGTCTACGGCCAGGCGGCCGGCCGGTTGATCCGTTTGGCGCCCTACCTTAAGGGATCAGGCGCATAAAGGTCGAGATTAAAATTCGTCGTTTCAACGGTATTGCAGGAAGACGTTCTCACGCCCGAACTGGTCACGCAGTGCCTGAATCAGGCCATCGGCCGGGTCGATCGACCACTGGTCGCCGAACTGCAGCATGGCCTTGGCGTCGCTGCCGGTGTATTCCAGGGTGATCGGGCAACCGCCGCGGTGGCGGGTGATCAGCTCGCCCAGCCAGTTCAGGCGGTCGCCTTTCAGCGCATCGTGGGCGATTTTCAGGCGCAGGCTCTCGGCCAGCTTGGTGCGCGCGTCTTCCATGGTCATCACCGTCTTGACCCGCAGGCGCAGGCCACCGGAGAAGTCGTCGTTGCTCACCTCGCCTTCCACCACCACCATGGCATCGGTCTGCAGCAGGGCCTGGGCAGCCATGAACGAGTCGGCGAACAGCGAAGCTTCGATACGCCCGGAGCGGTCGTCGAGGGTGACGAAGCCCATCTTGTCGCCCTTCTTGTTCTTCATTACCCGCAGGGCAATGATCATGCCGGCGATGGTCTGTGTGTCCCGCGCAGGCTTGAGGTCGACGATGCGCTGGCGGGCGAAGCGGCGGATTTCGGTTTCGTACTCGTCGATCGGATGGCCGGTGAGGTACAGCCCGAGGGTATCCTTTTCGCCTTTCAGGCGCTCCTTGAGCGTCAGTTCGCGGACCTTGCGGTGGTTGGCATAGACGTCGACCTCCACGTCGTCGAACATGCTGCCGAACAGGTCGACGTGGCCGCTGTCGGCGGTGTGGGCAGCCTGCTCGGCGGCCTTGATTGCCTCGCCCAAGGCCGACAACAAGGTGGCGCGGTTGATGTCGATGTTGGCCTGGTAGGCCTTGATCTCGTCATGGAAGTGCGGCCCCAGGCGGTCCAGCGCACCGCTGCGAATCAACGCATCGAGGGTTCGCTTGTTGACCCGCTTGAGGTCGATGCGGTCGCAGAAGTCGAACAGGTCCTTGAACGGGCCGCCTTGCGCGCGGGCTTCGACGATGGCCTCCACCGGCCCCTCGCCCACACCCTTGATAGCGCCCAGGCCATAGACGATGCGCCCGTCGTTGTTCACGGTGAACTTGAAGTCGGAGAAGTTCACATCCGGCGCGTCCAGGCG
This sequence comes from Pseudomonas xanthosomatis, assembly GCF_019139835.1. NCBI lineage: Bacteria > Pseudomonadati > Pseudomonadota > Gammaproteobacteria > Pseudomonadales > Pseudomonadaceae > Pseudomonas > Pseudomonas xanthosomatis. The sequence continues at coordinate 5,301,932 of NZ_CP077075.1, forward strand.
CAGCTTCATGCTGCGCACTTCCTCCACCAGCACCACCACCTTGTCGGTGTTGTGCATATCCGCCGACAGCACCGCTGCCATGAACGGCGCCGGGTGGTGGGTCTTCAGCCAGGCGGTCTGGTACGACACCAGGCCGTAGGCGGCGGAGTGGGATTTGTTGAAGCCGTAACCTGCGAACTTCTCTACCAGGTCGAAGATGTTACCGGCCAGGTCCGCGTCGATGTTGTTGGCAACGCAACCTTCGATGAAACCGCCGCGCTGCTTGGCCATCTCCTCGGGCTTTTTCTTACCCATCGCCCGGCGCAGCATGTCGGCGCCGCCGAGGGTGTAGCCGGCCATCACCTGGGCGATCTGCATCACCTGTTCCTGGTACAGGATGATGCCGTAGGTCGGCGCCAGTACCGGCTTGAGGCCTTCGTACTGGTAGTCGGAGTGCGGGTAGGCAAGCTCGGCGCGGCCGTGCTTGCGGTTGATGAAGTCGTCCACCATGCCCGACTGCAGCGGGCCTGGGCGGAACAGCGCCACCAGTGCGATAAGGTCTTCAAGGCAGTCGGGCTTGAGCTTTTTGATCAGCTCTTTCATGCCGCGCGATTCAAGCTGGAACACCGCCGTGGTTTCGGCTTTTTGCAGCAGCTCGTAGGTCTTGCGGTCATCCAGCGGGATGAAGTCGATGTTGAGGTCGGGCAGGTCTTTCTTTTTCTGCTCGCGGTTGATGATCTCCATCGCCCACTTGATGATGGTCAGGGTACGCAGGCCGAGGAAGTCGAACTTCACCAGGCCCGCGGCCTCGACGTCATCCTTGTCGAACTGGGTCACCAGGCCGCCGCCCTCTTCGTCACAGGCGATCGGCGAAAAGTCGGTGAGCTTGGTGGGGGCGATTACCACGCCACCGGCGTGCTTGCCGGTACCCCGGGTAACGCCCTCGAGCTTGAGGGCCATGTCCCAGATCTCGCGGCCGTCCTCGTCGCTCTTGAGAAAATCGCGCAGGATCTCTTCCTGCTCGTAGGCTTTCTCCAGGGTCATGCCCACTTCGAACGGGATCATCTTCGACAGGCGGTCGGCCAGGCCGTAGGACTTGCCCTGCACCCGCGCCACGTCGCGCACCACCGCCTTGGCGGCCATGGTGCCGAAGGTGATGATCTGGCTCACCGCGTTGCGCCCGTAGGCCTCGGCTACGTAGTCGATCACCCGGTCACGACCATCCATGCAGAAGTCGACGTCGAAGTCGGGCATGGATACACGTTCAGGGTTGAGGAAACGTTCGAACAGCAAGTCGTAGGCCAGCGGGTCGAGGTCGGTGATCTTCAGTACATAGGCCACCAGCGAGCCCGCACCCGAACCCCGGCCCGGGCCCACCGGCACGTCGTTGTTCTTGGCCCACTTGATGAAGTCCATAACGATCAGGAAGTAACCGGGGAAGCCCATCTGGATGATGATGTCCAGTTCGAACTTCAGGCGGTCCAGATACACCTGGCGCTTTTCTTCGTAGTTGGGTGTGGTGTCTTTCGGCCACAGCACTGCCAGACGCTCTTCCAGGCCTTCGTGGGACACATGGCGCAGGTAGTCGTCGATGCCCATGCCGTTGGGCGTGGGGAAGTCGGGCAAGAAGTATTTGCCCAGCTGCACGGTGATGTTGCAGCGCTTGGCGATTTCAACCGTGTTGGCGATGGCATCGGGCAGGTCGCTGAACAGCTCGGCCATTTCTTCCGGCGACTTGAGGTACTGCTGGTCACTGTAGCCACGCGGGCGGCGCGGGTCATCGAGGGTCCAGCCCTCGCCAATGCACACGCGGGTTTCGTGGGCATCGAAGTCCGACTGCTTGATGAAACGCACGTCGTTGGTCGCCACCAGCGGCGCGCCGAGCTTGTCGGCCAGGGCCACGGCGGCGTGCACGTACTCCTCGTCACCGGCGCGGTTGGTGCGCTGCACCTCCACATAGAAGCGATCCGGGAACATGCCCAGCCAATCGCCCAGTAGCGCTTCGGCTTCTTCTTGGCGGCCGCTCATCAGGGCCATGCCGATGTCGCCTTCCTTGCCGGCGGACAGGGCAATCAGCCCTTCGCTGGCCGGGGCGATCCAGTCACGCTGGATGATCACCAGGCCGTTGCGCTGGCCGTCGGTCCAGCCGCGCGAGATCAGCTCGGTGAGGTTGCGGTAGCCCTTGGGGTCCATGGCCAAAAAGCAGATGCGCGACAGCGGCGCCTCGGGGTCGGCCCCGGCCAGCCACAGGTCGGCGCCGCAGATCGGCTTGATGCCGGCGCCCATGGCGGTCTTGTAGAACTTCACCAGCGAGCACATGTTGCTCTGGTCGGTGATCGCCACCGCCGGCATGTTCATCCCCGCCAGGGCCTTGGCCAGCGGCTTGATCCGCACCAGGCCGTCGACCAGGGAGAATTCGGAGTGCACGCGAAGGTGAACGAAGGAAACCGACATGGAAGATCCTGTAGCAGAGCTGAACGACAAGGGCGGGATTGTAGCGTAAATGGGCAGAAAGTTTTGGGGCCGCTGCGCGCCCCTTCGCGGGCAAGCCCGCTCCCACAGGATACGCGGAACCTGTGGGAGCGGGCTTGCCCGCGAAGGGCCGCACAGCGGCCCCAACCAATCAGATCAACGAACTGGAGACGCCCTCACGGGCCTCCCAGGCCGCCCGCACCGGAGCGAACGAGCGCCGGTGAATCGGCGTCGGCCCCAGCCGAGCCAGGGCTTCCAGGTGCACCGGCGTCGGGTAGCCCTTGTGCCCGCCAATACCATAGCCCGGGTAGATCAGCTCGAACGCGCTCATCTCGCGGTCACGGGTGACCTTGGCCAGGATCGAGGCTGCAGCGATGGCCGGCACCTGCGAATCGCCCTTGACCACCGGCGATGCCGGCACTGCCAGTTTCGGGCAGCGGTTGCCGTCGATCAGCGCAAGTTTTGGCGTGACGTGCAGGCCTTCGACCGCGCGCTGCATGGCCAGCATGGTGGCCTGCAGAATGTTCAGGCGGTCGATTTCTTCAACCTCCGCTCGGGCGATGCAAAAGCTCAGGGCCTTTTCGCAGATCTCGTCGAACAGCGCCTCGCGCCGGGCTTCGGTGAGTTTCTTCGAATCGTTCAGGCCGAGGATCGGACGGTTCGGGTCGAGAATGACCGCCGCAGTGACCACCGCGCCGCACAGCGGGCCACGGCCTACTTCGTCAACGCCGGCCACCAGGTCTTCGACCAGGTTGAAATCCAGTCCCATCTGCATGTCAGCGGTCCTTCAACAGGGCCAGCACCGCGTCAGCCGCCTGGTTGGAGGCGTCACGGCGCAGGGTACGGTGAATCTGGTCGAAGCTGTCGGTCTGCTGCGTGCCATCCTGCACCAGCGGCGCCAAGGTCTGGGCCAGGGCCTCGCTGGTGGCAGCGTCCTGCAGCAGTTCTGGCACCAGCATGCGCTGGGCCAACAGGTTGGGCAGCGACACGTAGGGGCTCTTGACCATGCGCTTGAGGATCCAGTACGTCAGCGGCGCCAGGCGGTAGGCCACCACCATCGGGCGCTTGTACAGCATCGCCTCCAGCGTGGCCGTGCCCGAGGCAATCAATACCGCATCGCAGGCCGCCAGGGCTTGGTGCGACTGGCCGTCGAGCAAGGACAGCGGCAGATCGCGGCCTTCGAGCATTTGCTCGACCTGGGCGCGGCGCGCGGCGTTGGCGCAAGGCAGCACGAAGCGCGCCCCGGGCACCAGTTCGCGCAGGCGCTGGGCGGCATCGAGGAACAAGGCGCCCAACCGCCCCACTTCGCCACCGCGGCTGCCGGGCATCAGCGCAATCACCGGGCCATCGGCCAGCCCCAGTTCGGCGCGCGCCGCAGCGCGGTCGGCTTCAAGCGGAATGGTATCGGCCAGCGGGTGGCCGACGAAACGCACCGGCACGCCCTGCTCTTCATAAAAGCGCGCCTCGAACGGCAGCAGGGTGAGCATCAGGTCGCAACCTTCACGGATCTTCAGCACGCGCTTCTGCCGCCACGCCCACACCGATGGGCTGACGTAGTGCACGGTCTTGATACCGGCCTGGCGCAACTTGAGCTCAATGTTGAGGGTGAAATCGGGCGCGTCGATGCCGATGAACACATCGGGCTTTTCGCCGATCAGCGTCTCGATCAGCAGCTTGCGCCGCTTGAGCAGCTCGCGCAGGCGCCCGAGCACCTCCACCAGGCCCATTACTGCCAGGCGCTCCATGGGGAAGTACGAGGCCATGCCTTCAGCCTCCATCAACGGGCCGCCGACACCGATGAAGCGTACATCGGGGTGGCGGGCCTTGATGGCGCGCATCAGGCCGGAGCCGAGAATATCGCCGCTGGCCTCGCCTGCGACCAGCGCTACACAGAGCTGCGCCATATCAGCGGGTGATGCCGCGGTCGGACTTGAGGATCGACTGGCGGAACAGGTCCACTTCAGGGAACTGGCTGACCAGTTCGTCAAGCTCTTTCACCGCTTCTTCAACGGTCAGGCCGTGGCGGTAGACGATCTTGTAGGCGCGGCGCAGGGCATGGATGACCTCGTCGCTGAAACCGCGACGGCGCATGCCTTCGAAGTTCATGCTGCGCGCTTCGGCCGGGCTGCCGAACACGGTGACGAAGGCCGGTACGTCCTTGCCGATCGCCGTACCCATGCCGGAGAACGCGTGAGCACCGATGTGGCAGTACTGGTGCACCAGGGTGTAACCGGACAAGATCGCCCAGTCGCCCACGTGCACATGCCCGGCCAACGCAGTGTTGTTGACCAGGATGCAGTGGTTGCCGATCACGCTGTCGTGGCCGATGTGGGCGTAGGCCATGATCAGATTGTGGTCGCCCAGGGTGGTTTCCGAGCGGTCCTGCACGGTGCCGCGGTGGATGGTGACACCCTCGCGGATCACGTTGTGGTCGCCGATCACCAGGCGCGTCGCTTCACCCTTGTACTTGAGGTCAGGGGTATCTTCGCCGATAGAGCTGAACTGGTAGATGCGATTGTGCTTGCCGATGCGGGTCGGCCCCTTGAGCACCACATGCGGGCCAATGACGGTGCCCTCCCCGATTTCGACATCGGGGCCAACGATCGACCAAGGGCCGACCTCGACACCTTCGGCCATTTTGGCCGAGGGGTCGATGATCGCCCGAGGGTCAATCAGACTCATAGGGAGCGTTCCGCACAGGTGATCTCGGCCGAGCAGACCGGCTTGCCGTCAACCAGGGCGCGGCATTCGAACTTCCAGATCATGCTCTTGCGGCTGAGGAACTTGGCTTCCAGCACCAGCTGGTCACCCGGCAGCACCGGCTGGCGGAAGCGCAGCTTGTCGGAGCCGACGAAGTAGTACAGGGTGCCGTCGGCAGGTTTTGCGTCGAGCATCTTGAAACCGAGAATACCGGCCGCTTGGGCCATGGCCTCGATGATCAGCACGCCCGGCATGATCGGATGCGCCGGGAAGTGGCCGTTGAAGAACGGCTCGTTGATGCTGACATTCTTGTAGGCACGAATGCTCTGGGCCTCGAAGTCCAGGTCCGTGACGCGGTCCACCAGCAGGAACGGGTAACGGTGAGGCAGGTATTCGCGAATCTCGTTGATGTCCATCATTTCGGGGGGAAGCCTGTAATAAGAATAGGGAGCGCAGGGGCTGACCGCACGCTCCTTTTGCAAATCCAAAGAGGAGCCAGCTAGCGACTGTTCTCTAGCTCAGGAAATGGTATCAGCCTTCTGATGCCGGCTGGCCACCTGAGGTCACGGTATCGACACGTTTTTCCAGCTGCCCGAGGCGCTTGGACATCTCGTCAAGCTGGCGAATACGCGCGGCGCTCTTGCGCCATTCGGCCAGGGGTTGCATGGCCGTTCCGGAAGAATAGCCGCCCGGTTCGGTAATGGAACGGGTGACCATGGTCATGCCGGAGACAAACACGTTGTCGCAAACATCGATGTGACCGACCATGCCGACACCGCCCGCGATCATGCAGTGCCTGCCGATCTTGGTGCTGCCGGAAATACCGACGCAGGCCGCCATCGCCGTGTGGTCACCGACCTGCACGTTGTGGGCGATCTGGATCTGGTTGTCGAGCTTGACGCCATTGCCAATGCGCGTGTCGGACAGCGCGCCGCGGTCTACCGCAGTGTTCACGCCGATCTCCACGTCATCACCCAAGGTCACGCCGCCGATTTGCGCGATCTTCTGCCACACGCCCTTCTCATTGGCAAAGCCGAAGCCTTCGCCGCCGATCACCGCGCCCGACTGAATCACCACGCGCTTGCCGATGGTCACGTCGTGGTACAAGGTGACCCGCGGTGCCAGCCAGCCACCGTCACCGATGACGCAGCGGGCACCGACGAAGCAGTGCGCAGCGACACTCACGTTGGCGCCGATGCGTGCACCGGCCTCGATCACCGCGAACGGGCCGATGCTGGCGCTGGCATCGACCTGTGCGTCCTCATGCACCACGGCGCTGGGATGAATTCCCGCCACAGCCTTGGGCTTGGGGTCGAACAGGTGCGAAATGCGCGCGTACGCAAGGTACGGGTCGGCGACGATCAGGGCATTGCCGGCAAAGCCCTCGGCGTCCTCGGCCTTGAGCAGTACTGCTGCGGCCTGGGTGTCGTCGAGGAACTTGCGGTACTGCTTGTTGGCAAGGAAGCTCAACTGCCCGGCGCCTGCCTCCTGCAAGGTGGCAAGGCCGGTGATCTGCAGCGCCTCGGGGCCTTTGAGCTGTGCCCCGAGGGCCTCGGCCAGCTGGCCGAGCGTCATGGTCACGGTCATATCAACGCGCTTGGTTCATGCGCTCGATGACCTGGCGGGTGATGTCGTACTGAGGCTTGACATCGATGACCGCACCACGCTCGAGCACCAGGTCGAAGCCGCCCTTCTTGATGACTTCTTCCACAGCGCCGTCCAGCTTGGGCTTGAGCTGCTTGAGCATGTCACGGTCGGCAACGGCCTTGGCTTCGTTCAGCTCCTTGGACTGGAACTGGAAGTCGCGGGCTTTTTGCTTGAATTCGAGCTCCAGGCGCTCACGCTCTGGCTGAGGCATCTTGTCGCCACCTTTGATCAGACGGTCCTGGATGCCCTTGGCGCTGCTTTCCAGGGTCTTGAGCTTGGTCAGCTGCGGGCCGAACTTCTTCTCGGCGTCAACGGCGTACTTCTTGGCCGCATCGGATTCGAGCAGGGCCATCTGATAGTTCAGCACGGCAACCTTCATTTCGGCGAAAGCCGGGGTGGCGACCAGCGCCGCGGCCACGAGGGCCAGTTGAGTCAACTTACGCACGATGCACTCCTGGATAAACCGTTGTCGTTGTACGAGGGCCGACCCTTAGAAGGTCTGGCCCAGAGAGAATTGGAACACCTGGGTGTCGGCGTCGTCCGGCTTCTTGATCGGCATCGCCAGGCTGAAGCTCAGCGGGCCCAGCGCAGTGATCCAGGTTACGCCCAGGCCGACCGAGCTGGCCATGTCGCTGAAACCGACCTTGGCGCAATCGGGCTTGGAGCCGCAGTTGGTGTCGAACACGTTACCCACGTCCCAGAACACGGAGGTGCGCAGCGAACGCTGGTCCTTGACGAACGGCAGCGGGAACAGCAGTTCCACACCACCCTGCACCAGCACGTTGCCACCGAACGGCAGCGGATCCTGGTCCGGGTCGGCGATGGTGCCCGGGTTCTTGCCGGTACTCGGGGTACTGCGCGGGCCAAGGCTGCTGTCCTTGAAGCCACGGACCGAGTTGAAACCACCAGCGTAGTAGTTCTCGTAGAACGGCAGGCCCGAGGTAGAGCCGAAGCCGTCACCATAGCCCAGCTCGGTGTGCAGGCGCAGGGTGTAGTCGTTGTTGATTGGCTTGAACAGCTGGCCGCGGTAGTCGAGCTTGTAGAACGACAGGTCGCTGCCCGGCACGGTGGTTTCCAGGGTCAGGCTTTGCGAATGACCACGGGTTGCCAGTACGCCTTTGTTGAGCGTGGACTCGGACCAGCCGATCGATGCCTTGAAGTTGAGGAAGTTGTCGCCTTCGTTTTCGAGGAAGTCGAAGATCTCGTCGACGGTGTATTTGCCGGTCTTGATCTTGTCCTGCTGCACGGTCAGGCCGTAGGTCAGGCGCGAGGTTTCGCTGATCGGGTAGCCCAGGCTGACACCGGCACCGAGGCTGTCCACCGCGTAGCTGGCCACGTCGACGTCGAGGTCGTCGTAGTTGGTGCTGCGGTAGAAGGCGTTGTAACCCAGGCTCACGCCGTCGGCGGTGAAGTAGGGGTCAACGAAGCCGAAGTTGTAGCGGGTCTGGTATTCCGAACGGGTCAGGCCGATGGACACCTTGTTACCGGTACCGAGGAAGTTGCTCTGGCTGATCGAGCCACCCAGGATCAGGCCCGCGCTCTGTGCGAAACCGACGCTGGCGGTGATCGAGCCCGAGGCTTGTTCTTCCACGGCGTAGTTCACGTCGACCTGATCGTCAGTGCCTGGCACTGCCGGGGTTTCGACGTTGACTTCCTTGAAGAAGCCCAGGCGCTCAAGGCGGGTCTTGGACTGGTCGATCAGGTAGGTCGAAGCCCAGCCGCCTTCCATCTGGCGCATTTCGCGGCGCAGCACTTCGTCTTCGGTCTTGGTGTTGCCGCGGTAGTTGATGCGGTTGACGTAGGCACGCTTGCCCGGGTCGACCACGAACATGATGTCCACGGTGTGGTCTTCATCGTGCGGCTGCGGCACGCCGTTGACGTTGGCGAAGGTATAGCCCTCGTTACCCAGGCGGCGGGTGATCAGGTCGGAGCTGGTGGTCATGACCTTGCGCGAGAACACCTGGCCAGGCTGCACCAGCAGCAGCGACTTGACCTGGTCTTCCGGCACTTTCAGGTCGCCGGAGAGCTTCACGTCACGCACGGTGTACTTTTCGCCTTCGTTGACGTTGACCGTGATGTAGACGTGCTTCTTGTCCGGAGTGATGGACACCTGGGTGGATGCGATGTCCATGTTGATGTAGCCGCGGTCCAGGTAGTACGAGCGCAGGCGCTCCAGGTCACCGGAGAGTTTTTCGCGAGCGTACTTGTCGTCGTTCTTGAAGAACGACAGCCAGTTGGTGGTTTTCAGCTCGAACAGCTGGGCCAGCTCTTCGTCGTCGAACACGGTGTTGCCGACGATGTTGATGTGCTGGATGGCCGCCACGGTGCCTTCGTTGATCTTGATCTTCAGGCCCACGCGGTTGCGCGGCTGCGGCACCACTTCGGCGTCGACTTCGGCCGAGTAGCGGCCCTGGGCCACGTACTGGCGCTGCAGCTCGTTACGCACGCCCTCAAGGGTTGCACGCTGGAAGATCTCGCCTTCGGCCAGGCCCGATTGTTTCAGGCCCTTCATCAGGTCTTCCGTGCTGATCGCCTTGTTGCCTTCGATCTCGATGCTGGAGACCGACGGGCGCTCGACCACGTTGATGATCAGGACATTGCCGTCGCGGTTCAGCTGGATGTCCTGGAAGAAGCCGGTCTTGAACAGCGAACGGGTCGAGTCCACCAGGCGACGGTCGTCGACCTGGTCACCGACGTTCAGCGGCAAGGCGCCGAACACGCTGCCGGCGGAAACCCGCTGCAGGCCGTTGACGCGAATATCGGAGATGGTGAAGGACTCGGCGTGAACTTCAGCGATCATCAGTGCGGAGAGCACCGCAGTTAGCAGCAGACGTTTCATGAAGTCCTTTTATTCCAACTGGCAATAAACAACCCGCCGCACACAACGCGGCAGGTTTCGCGATTGAGCGAAGCTTTTATAGTCGACCCAGATCGTTGATCAGGGCGAGCAACATCACCCCCACGACCAAACTGATACCGATCTGGACCCCCCAACCTTGCACCCGATCCGAGAGCGGACGACCGCGCGCCCACTCGATCAGGTAGAACAGCAAGTGCCCCCCATCCAGTACCGGGATGGGCAGCAAATTCAGAACCCCCAGGCTTATGCTCAGGTAGGCCAGGAAATTCAGGAAATCCCCAACGCCCGACTGGGCTGAAGCGCCCGCCACTTTAGCAATGGTTATCGGTCCACTCAAGTTTTTTACCGAGAGCTCCCCGAACAGCATTTTCTTCAGCGACTCGAGGGTCAGGACGCTCATGCTCCAGGTACGCGAGAGCCCCTCACCCACCGCTTCCAGCGGGCCGTAGCTGACCTCGCGAAGCATCGCGGCCGGCCACTCGCCAGCCTTCACGCCCGCGCCAAGGTAACCACCGGAAGCCTGGCCTTCGCCCTTGCGCGCCAGGGTGACCGCGACGTCCTGCTGCGCACCGTCACGCTCGATACGCAGGCTGACCTTGCTTTCGGGGCGGGCACGCACGGCGTCGACCACCTGCTGCCAGTCGGCCAGCGCGGTACCGTCGATGGCCAGCAGCTTGTCGCCACTCTTGAGCCCGGCAGCAGCGGCCGGGCCCTTGGGGTCGATCTCGGCCAGCACCGGCGCCACCGCCGGGCGCCACGGGCGCAGGCCGAGGGACTGGATCGGGTCGGGCTCATCGGCGCCCTTGAGCCAGTGGTCGAGCTGGATATCGAATTGGCGGGCGGTGCTGGCGCCCTCCTCCAGCACGCCCACGCGCAGGGTGCCGCTCTCGCCGAGGCGGCGCACCAACTGCAGGTTGACCGCCGACCAGCCATTGGTCGGCTTGCCATCAATGGAAACGATTTCCTGGCCGGCGCTCAGGCCGGCACTGGCGGCCAGGCTCCCCGATTCGATCGAGCCGATGACCGGGCGCACCTGTTGCGTGCCCAGCATGGCGATGACCCAGAAGAACAGGATCGCCAGCAAGAAGTTGGCGACAGGGCCCGCGGCAACGATGGCGATGCGCTGGCGCACCGACTTGCGGTTGAACGACTGCCCGGCCAACGCCGGCGGCACATCGCCTTCGCGCTCGTCGAGCATCTTCACGTAGCCCCCCAGCGGAATGGCCGCTACCACAAACTCGGTGCCGTGACGGTCATGCCAGCGCACCAGCGGCGTGCCGAAGCCCACCGAGAAGCGCAGCACTTTCACGCCGCAACGCCGCGCCACCCAGAAGTGGCCGAATTCGTGGAAGGTGACCAGCACCCCCAGTGCCACCAAGGTGCCGACGATCATGTAAAGCGCAGACATGTGCAATCTCCGGATGACGTGAGGGCAGCCAGCGGCTGCCGGTCAGCGACCGTGGCGCCGCAGCCATTCCCGGGACAACTCCCGGGCACGCTGGTCGGCGGCAAATACGGCGTCGAGCGTGGCCACCGGCACCACCGGTTCCTGCTCGAGCACCTGTTCGATCATACTCGCGATCTCAGGGAAGCGGATGCGCCCCTGCAGAAACGCCTCCACCGCCACTTCGTTGGCCGCGTTGAGCACCGCCGGCGCACTGTTGCCCGCCTCGGCAGCCTGACGCGCCAGCCGCAGGCAAGGGAAGCGCTGTTCGTCGGGGGCCTGGAAATCCAGACGGGCGATACTGAACAGGTCCAGCGGTGCAACCCCCGAATCAATGCGCTCGGGCCAGGCCAGGGCGTTGGCAATGGGGGTGCGCATGTCCGGGTTGCCCAACTGGGCCAGCACCGAACCGTCGACATAGTCGACCAGCGAGTGGATCACGCTCTGCGGGTGAACCACCACCTCCACCTGACCGGGCGCCGCATCGAACAGCCAGCAGGCCTCGATCAGCTCCAGGCCCTTGTTCATCATGCTCGCCGAGTCCACCGAGATCTTGCGGCCCATAGACCAGTTGGGGTGAGCGCAAGCCTGCTCGGGGGTAACATTCACAAGCTCTGGCGCAGGTGTTTCGCGAAACGGCCCGCCCGAGGCGGTCAGCAGAATGCGCCGCACGCCCACCGCACTCAAACCGCGCGCGTAATCGCCGGGCATGCACTGGAAGATCGCGTTGTGCTCGCTGTCGATCGGCAGCAGTACAGCGCCGCTGCGCCGCACCGCATCCATGAACAGCGCCCCGGACATCACCAGGGCTTCCTTGTTGGCCAGCAGCACCTTCTTGCCAGCCTCTACCGCCGCCAGGGTCGGGCGCAGGCCCGCAGCACCGACAATGGCCGCCATGACGGCATCCACTTCAGGCGCGGCAGACACCTGACACAACCCGGCCTCGCCTTCCAGCACTTCGGTGGCGCAGTCGGCGGTTTTCAAACCCTCGCGCAGGCGCGCGGCCGCATCACTGCCCGGCACCACGGCATACGCCGGGCGATGGCGCAGGCACAAGGCCAACAGCTCGTCGACCCGCGAATAGCCGCTCAGGGCGAACACTTGATAACGGTCGGGATGGCGGGCGATCACATCGAGGGTGCTCAGGCCGATGGAGCCGGTCGCCCCCAGCACGGTAATGCGCTGTGGTTGACTCACATCACACCCCATTCGGCAGCCCACAACAGCACGGCGAACATCGGGATGGCCGCAGTCAGGCTGTCGATACGGTCGAGCACGCCACCATGGCCGGGCAGCAGGTTGCTGCTGTCCTTGATGCCTTCGCGGCGCTTGAACATGCTCTCGGTCAGGTCACCGACCACCGAGGACATCACCACCACAACCGCACCCAGCAGGCCCAGCAGCAGCTCACCGATGCCCCAGCCACGGTTCAGGCCGACCACCAAGGTGATCAGCAGGCTGACCGCCAGGCCACCATAGACGCCTTCCCAGCTCTTGCCCGGGCTGACCTGCGGCGCCAGCTTGCGCTTGCCAAGGGCACGCCCCGAGAAATACGCACCAATGTCGGCAGCCCACACCAGCACCATCACCGCCAGGATCAGCCAGTTGCCCAGCGGCCAGTGCTTGAGCAGTACCAAACCCTGCCAGGCCGGCAGCAGGATCAGCAGGCCGATCAGCAGGCGGCAGGCCGCGCTGCTCCACAGCTCGTTGCTGCGCGGGTAGGTGAGCACCAACCAGGTGGCCAGCGCCCACCAGATCACCGATGCACCCAGCACCCAAGGCGCCAGCTCCGGCAGGATGTACAGCAGCATCAGGCCACCGGCGACGACAGCGGCGTAGGCGATACGCAGCGGCTGGGCCACCAGCCCGGCCAGGCGCGCCCACTCCCAGGCACCCAGGGTGACCACCAGGCCGATGAACAGTGCGAAATCCCCGCCATTGAGCAGGAAGAAACCGCACAGCGCGACCGGCAGCAGGATCAGCGCGGTAATGATGCGTTGTTTAAGCATTAAGCACGGGCTCCGGCCTCGACCTGCTCGCTGGTCTTACCGAAGCGGCGCTGGCGCGAGGCGAAATCGGCCAGCGCGGTGCGCATGGCCTCGTGTTTGAAGTCCGGCCAGAAGAGGTCGGAGAAGTACAGCTCGGCGTAGGCCAGCTGCCACAGCAGGAAGTTGCTGATGCGCCGCTCGCCGCCGGTGCGGATGCACAGGTCGGGCAACGGCAGGTCGCCGGTGGCCAGGCAAGTTTGCAAGAGCTCGGGGGTGATATCGTCCGGGCGCAGGTGCCCGGCCTGCACTTCACGCGCCAGGCGCTGCGCAGCCTGGGCGATGTCCCACTGGCCACCGTAGTTGGCGGCGATCTGCAGGATGAAACGGCCGCTGCCGGCAGTGATGGCCTCGGCTTCACGCATGGCAGTCTGCAGTTCGGGGTGAAAGCGCGAGCGGTCGCCGATGATACGCAGGCTGATGTTGTTCTCGTTCAGCCGCCGGGCCTCGCGGCGCAGGGCGGTGAAAAACAGCTCCATCAACGCACCGACCTCTTCGGCCGGGCGCTGCCAGTTCTCGCTGGAGAAGGCGAAGAGCGTGAGCACCTCGACCTTCGCCTCGGCGCACACCTCGATCACTGCCCGCACGGCATCCACGCCGGCCTTGTGCCCGGCGACGCCGGGCAGCAGGCGTTTTTTCGCCCAGCGGTTGTTACCGTCCATGATGATAGCGACGTGACGCGGCACCGAACCCGGTGCCGCCAGCTTGGTCTTTTCCATTGAAAAACCCCGGCCTTAGACGGCCATCAGGTCCTTTTCCTTGGCTTTGAACGCAGCGTCGACTTCAGCAACGAACTTGTCGGTCAGCTTCTGGATTTCGTCAGCAGCGCGACGCTCTTCGTCTTCGCTGATTTCCTTGTCCTTGGTGAGCTTTTTCAGGTCGGCCAGGGCGTCGCGGCGCACGTTGCGCACAGCGACCTTGGCGTCTTCGGCAACACCGCTGGCCTGCTTGGTGTAACCCTTGCGGGTTTCCTCGGTCAGGGCCGGCATCGGCACGCGAATGGTGGTACCGGCGCTGGAAGGGTTCAGGCCCAGGTCGGAGGTCAGAATGGCCTTTTCGATGGCGGCGCTGAGGTTCTTGTCGTGGGCGACGATCTTCAGGGTGCGGGCGTCTTCAACGGTGATCGCGGCGACCTGGTTCAGCGGCATGTCGCTACCCCAGGCCGGGACCTTGACGCTGTCGAGGATGCTTGGGTGGGCACGACCGGTACGGATTGCCGCCAGGTTGCGGGCCAGCGCCTCGAGGGACTTGCTCATGCGATCCTGGGCGTCTTTCTTGATTTCGTTGATCATTTTTGAACTTCCTCGATCAGGGTTCCTTCCGCGCCGCCGTGCACGATGTTCAGCAGGGCGCCGGGTTTGTTCATGTTGAAGACGCGCAGCGGCATCTTGTGATCGCGGCACAGGCAGATTGCCGTCAGGTCCATTACACCCAGCTTGCGATCCAGCACTTCATCGTAGGACAGATGATCGAACTTCTCGGCATGCGGGTCCTTGAATGGATCTGCAGTGTATACACCATCGACCTTGGTTGCCTTCAATACCACGTCGGCATCGATTTCGATGGCGCGCAGGCAAGCGGCGGAGTCGGTGGTGAAGAACGGGTTGCCGGTACCGGCAGCGAAGATCACCACTTCCTTGGAGTTGAGGTGGCGCATGGCCTTGCGGCGGTCATAGTGGTCGGTCACACCCACCATGGAGATAGCCGACATGACGATAGCGGTAATGTTCGCCCGCTCCAGCGCATCACGCATGGCCAGGCCGTTCATCACGGTGGCCAGCATGCCCATGTGGTCACCGGTGACCCGGTCCATACCTGCTGCACTGAGCGCCGCACCACGGAACAGGTTGCCGCCACCGATCACCAGACCTACCTGGACACCGATGCCGACCAGTTGGCCGACTTCCAGGGCCATGCGATCCAGGACCTTGGGGTCGATCCCGAACTCTTCCGAGCCCATCAGGGCCTCGCCGCTAAGTTTGAGTAGAATGCGTTTATAGCGAGCCTGATGACCACTGCCCTGCTGAGCCATTGCGAATCTCTCCTGCGGCGTTTGTAAAATTCTGGCGGGCACGTTCCGCCCGCGAGTCACTCTAGCTTGACGCAGCTTCTGCGTCAGCGAGCAGCGGTTTGGTAAACCGCTCCCGCTTTGACAAAGAGGCTGCGCGCGTGAGCGGGCAGCCTCTTTGGGGCGACAGACGAGTCCGTCTTACTGCTTGGCAGCAGCTACCTGGGCAGCAACTTCGGCAGCGAAGTCGTCAACCGGCTTCTCGATGCCTTCGCCAACCTTGAAGTAGGTGAAGGAAACGATTTCAGCACCGGCTTTCTTGGCCAGTTCGCCAACTTTGACTTCCGGGTTCATGACGAAAGCTTGCTCTTTCAGCGAGGCTTCGGCTTTGAACTTGGTGATACGGCCGTTGATCATGTTCTCAACGATGTTTTCCGGCTTGCCGGCGATCTTGTCGGCGTTCAGTTGCAGGAAGACGTTCTTCTCGCGCTCGACGGCCTCGGCGGAGATTTCCGACGCGTCCAGGAACTCAGGGTTCGAAGCCGCAACGTGCATGGCGATGTTCTTGGCCAGCTCGACGTCGCCGCCTTTCAGAACAACCACAGCACCGATCTTGTTGCCGTGCAGGTAGGCGCCGACAACGTCACCTTCAACGCGCACCAGGCGACGGATGTTGACGTTTTCGCCGCACTTGGCAACCAGGGCTTCGCGAGCGGATTCGCGCGAGGCGATCAGCGGAGCGGCGTCGGTCAGCTTCTGGGCGAAGGCTTCTTCCAGGCTTTCGGCGACGAAGTTCTTGAAGTCGTCTTGTAGGGCCAGGAAGTCGGTCTGCGAGTTCACTTCCAGCAGAACGGCGGCTTTGCCGTCGGTCTTGACGGCGATGGCGCCTTCGGCGGCAACGTTGCCAGCCTTTTTGGCGGCCTTGATGGCGCCCGAGGCACGCATGTCGTCAATGGCTTTTTCGATGTCGCCGCCGGCCTTTTCCAGGGCCTTCTTGCAATCCATCATGCCTTCGCCGGTACGCTCGCGCAGTTCTTTGACCAGCGCTGCAGTAATTGCTGCCATTTCAAAATCCTCTTGGAAAGTTTTTCAACCATTCCACCCGTTGGTCACGGGCGTTAAATTCTGCAAATCCGCTGTTTTTAGCTCAGCCGACCCATGATGCGGGGCCATTGCTGACAGCAGGATTTCAAGGTGGCAAAAAGGGGGCAAAGCCCCCTTTTTGCGTGCCAAGCAGACGCTAGCGTCTATTACTCGGCAGCAGGTGCAGCCGCTTCTTCAGCGTAGACTTCGGTGCCGCCAGCAACGTTGTTGCGGCCGCGAATGACGGCGTCAGCCATCGAAGTCATGTACAGCTCGATGGCGCGGATGGCGTCGTCGTTACCTGGGATGACGTAGTCAACGCCTTCCGGGCTGCTGTTGGTATCGACAACGCCGATAACCGGGATGCCCAGCTTGTTGGCTTCGGTGATCGCGATGCGCTCGTGATCAACGTCGATGACGAACAGAGCGTCAGGCAGGCCACCCATGTCCTTGATACCGCCCAGGCTGCGATCCAGTTTTTCCAGGTCGCGCGAGCGCATCAGGGCTTCTTTCTTGGTCAGCTTGGCAAAGGTGCCGTCTTCGGCCTGGGTTTCCAGGTCGCGCAGACGCTTGATCGAAGCGCGGATGGTCTTGTAGTTGGTCAGCATGCCGCCCAACCAGCGGTGGTCAACATATGGCGAACCGCAACGAGCAGCTTGCTCGGCGACGATCTTGCCGGCGGAACGCTTGGTGCCGACGAACATGATCTTGTTCTTGCCCTGGGCCAGGCGCTCTACGAACGACAGAGCGTCGTTGAACATCGGCAGGGTTTTTTCCAGGTTGATGATGTGGATCTTGTTACGCGCGCCGAAAATGTACTTGCCCATTTTCGGGTTCCAGTAACGGGTCTGGTGGCCGAAGTGCACACCGGCCTTCAGCATATCGCGCATGTTGACTTGGGACATGATAGTTCCTTGATAAGTCGGGTTGGGCCTCCACGTATCCCAATGACCAACCCGCGCCTGCGAACAAGCGGGGCACCCAGGCCATCGTGTCGACACGTGTGTGGGTTTAGGCTTTCCAGGGACCTCCCCTGAAAGCGGCGCATTTTATACCACAGACCGGCGGCGAACGGAACCCGGATTGTGCTGCGTCCGTCAGCGGCTTTTGCAGCACCCGGGTTTTGCGCCCAGAATGCCCTCAATAGACCACCGGATCCGCAGGTTTATCCCGCCAGATCGGCGCCATGCTCTGGTAGAATCCGGCCTTTCCCGTTCGTTCGCGCCGTACGCGGCGCCGTAGAGAGCCTGTAATGACCGTCACCATCAAGACTGCAGAAGACATCGAGCAGATGCGCATCGCCGGCCGCCTGGCCGCCGAAGTACTGGAAATGATCGAAGAGCACGTCAAGCCCGGTGTCACCACCGAAGAGCTCGACCGCCTGTGCCACGACTACATCGTCAACGTCCAGCAGGCGATCCCGGCGCCCCTCAACTACAAGGGCTACCCGAAGTCGATCTGCACCTCGATCAACCATGTGGTCTGCCACGGCATCCCCAACGACAAACCGCTCAAGGACGGTGACACGCTGAACATCGACGTCACCGTGATCAAGAACGGCTACCACGGCGATACCAGCCGCATGTTCCACGTCGGCACTGTGCCGGTCTGGGCCGAGCGCCTGTCGAAAGTCACCCAGGAGTGCATGTACAAGGCCATCGAGCTGGTCAAGCCGGGCTGCCGCCTGGGCGATATCGGCGAAGTGATCCAGAAGCACGCCGAGAAGAACGGTTTCTCGGTGGTGCGCGAGTTCTGCGGCCATGGCATCGGCAAGGTGTTCCACGAAGAACCGCAAATTCTCCACTATGGCCGCGCCGGCACCGGCATGGAGCTCAAAGAGGGCATGACCTTCACCATCGAGCCGATGATCAACCAGGGCAAGGCCGACACCAAGGTGCTGGGCGACGGCTGGACCGCCATCACCAAGGACCGCAAGCTCTCGGCGCAGTGGGAACACACTTTGGTGGTGACCGCCACCGGCTACGAGATCTTCACCCTGCGCAAGGACGACACCATCCCGCGCACCTCGGCCTGACCCTCATACAGACAGGAACGCGACTCGATGCCCCAGGTGGATCCCGAGCTGTTCGACCGCGGCCAGTTCCAGGCGGAACTGGCCCTCAAGGCGAGCCCCATCGCCGCCTTCAAGAAGGCCATCCGCCTGGCCGGCGAGGTGCTCGACAAGCGCTTTCGCGAGGGCCGCGAGATCCGCCGGCTGATCGAGGACCGCGCCTGGTTCGTCGACAATATCCTGCAACAGGCCTGGAACCAGTTCGACTGGGGCGACCCGGACGGTATCGCCCTGGTGGCGGTGGGGGGCTACGGGCGCGGCGAACTGCACCCCTGGTCGGACATCGACCTGCTGATCTTGCTGGGCGCCGCCGAACACGAGCAGTACCGCGAGGCCATCGAGCGCTTTCTCACCCTGTTGTGGGACATTGGCCTGGAAGTGGGCCAGAGCGTGCGCACGGTCGACGAATGCGCCGAGCAGGCCCGGGCCGACTTGACCATCATCACCAACCTGATGGAAAGCCGCACCGTCGCCGGCCCCGAATCCCTGCGCCAGCGCATGCTCGAGGTCACCAGCACCGAGCACATGTGGCCCAGCCGCGAATTCTTCCTGGCCAAGCGCGCCGAGCTCAAGGCCCGCCACCACAAGTACAACGATACCGAGTACAACCTCGAACCCAACGTCAAGGGCTCGCCGGGCGGGCTGCGCGACATCCAGACGGTGTTGTGGGTGGCCCGCCGCCAATACGGTACGTTGAACCTGCACGCCCTGGCCGGCGAAGGCTTTTTGCTGGAAAGCGAAAACGAGCTGCTGGCCTCCTCCCAGGCGTTTTTGTGGAAGGTGCGCTACGCCCTGCACATGCTTGCCGGGCGCGCCGAAGACCGACTGCTGTTCGACCACCAGCGCAGCATCGCCGCGCTGCTGGGCTACAGCGACGACAACCCCAAGCGCGCCATCGAACAGTTCATGCAGCAGTACTACCGGGTGGTGATGAGCATCAGCCAGCTGTGCGACCTGATCATCCAGCACTTCGAGGAGGTCATCCTCGCCGATGACGACAGCGGCACCACGCAGCCCTTGAATGCGCGCTTTCGCCTGCACGACGGCTATATAGAAGCCGTAAGCCAGAACGTATTCCGCCGCACACCGTTCGCCATGCTGGAGATCTTCGTGCTGATGGCCCAGCACCCCGAGATCAAGGGCGTGCGTGCCGACACCGTGCGCCTGCTGCGCGAACACCGCCACCTGATCGACGACAAGTTCCGCAGCGACATCCGCAACACCAGCCTGTTCATCGAGCTGTTCAAGTGCGAGATCGGCATCCACCGCAACCTGCGGCGGATGAACCGCTACGGCATCCTCGGCCGCTACCTGCCGGAGTTCGGCCTGATCGTCGGGCAGATGCAGCACGACCTGTTCCACATCTATACGGTCGATGCCCACACCCTCAACCTGATCAAGCACCTGCGCAAGCTGCAGTACACCCCGGTGTCGGAGAAATTCCCGCTGGCCAGCAAGCTCATGGGCCGCCTGCCCAAGCCCGAGCTGATCTACCTCGCCGGGCTGTACCACGACATCGGCAAGGGCCGCCAGGGCGACCACAGCGAGCTCGGCGCCGTAGACGCCCAGGCGTTCTGCGAGCGCCACCAGTTACCGGCCTGGGACAGCCGGCTGATCGTCTGGCTGGTGCAGAACCACCTGGTGATGTCCACCACCGCCCAGCGCAAGGACCTTTCCGACCCGCAGGTGATCAACGACTTCGCCCTGCATGTGGGCGACGAGACGCGCCTGGACTACCTCTATGTGCTGACCGTAGCCGACATCAACGCCACCAACCCCAGCCTGTGGAACTCCTGGCGCGCCAGCCTGCTGCGCCAGCTGTACACCGAGACCAAGCGCGCACTACGCCGCGGCCTTGAAAACCCGCTGGACCGCGAGGAGCAGATCCGCCAGACGCAAAGCGCCGCGCTGGACATCCTGGTGCGCGAAGGCATCGACCCGGACGATGTCGAGCAGCTGTGGTCGCAACTGGGCGATGACTACTTCCTCAAGCACAACGCCGCCGATGTGGCCTGGCACACCGACGCCATCCTGCAGCAACCGGCCGACGGCGGGCCTCTGGTGCTGATCAAGGAAACCACCCAGCGCGAGTTCGAGGGCGGCACGCAGATCTTCATCTACGCCCCCGACCAGCACGACTTCTTTGCCGTGACCGTGGCGGCGATGTCGCAGCTCAACCTGAACATCCACGACGCCCGCATCATCACCTCGAGCAGCCAGTTCACCCTCGACACCTACATAGTGCTCGACAACGACGGCGGCTCGATCGGCGACAACCCGCAGCGGGTCAAGCAGATCCGCGACGGCCTCACCGAAGCGCTGCGCAACCCCGAGGACTACCCGACCATCATCCAGCGCCGGGTACCGCGCCAGCTCAAGCACTTCAACTTCGCCCCGCAGGTGACCATCCTCAACGACGCCCAGCGCCCGGTGACCATCCTCGAGATCACCGCCCCCGACCGCCCCGGCCTGCTGGCGCGCATCGGGCGGATTTTCCTGGAGTTCGACCTGTCGCTGCAGAACGCCAAGATCGCCACCCTGGGCGAGCGGGTGGAAGACGTGTTCTTCATCACCGACGCCGACAACCAGCCGCTGTCCGACCCGCAGCTGTGCAGCCGCCTGCAGGAGGCCATCGTGCAGCAGCTGCAAGCCGGCCAGGCCAGCGACGCCAGCCCGACCCGCGTGACCTTTTAACGATTAGACGATTAACGAGACCTTGCGCCGATGAACCACGCCCTGACCCAGCTTCAGCCCTACCCGTTCGAGAAACTGCGCGCCCTGCTGGGCACTGTGAAGCCTGCGGCAGACAAACGCGCCATCGCCCTGTCGATCGGTGAGCCGAAGCACGAATCGCCAGCCTTCGTCGCCAAAGCCATGGCCGACAACCTCGACAAGCTGGCGGTCTACCCCAGCACCCTGGGCCTTGCGGCCCTGCGCCAGGCCATCGGCCAGTGGTGCGAACGGCGCTTCAACGTCCCCGCCGGCTGGCTCGACGCCGAGCGCCATATCCTGCCGGTCAACGGCACCCGTGAAGCGCTGTTCGCCTTCACCCAGGCCGTGGTCAACCGCGCCGATGACGGCCTGGTGGTCAGCCCCAACCCGTTCTACCAGATCTACGAAGGCGCAGCGCTTTTGGCCGGCGCGACCCCGCACTACCTGCCATGCCTGGAAGACAACGGTTTCAACCCCGACTTCGACGCCGTGCCGGCCGAAGTCTGGAAGCGCTGCCAGATCCTGTTCCTGTGCTCCCCGGGCAACCCCACCGGTGCCCTGGTGCCGATGGACACCCTGAAAAAGCTGATCGCCCTGGCGGACCAGTACGACTTCGTGATCGCCGCCGACGAGTGCTACAGCGAGCTGTACTTCGACGAAGGCGCCCCGCCACCTGGCCTGCTGAGCGCCTGCGCCGAGCTTGGCCGCAGCGATTTTGCGCGCTGCGTGGTGTTCCACAGCCTGTCCAAGCGTTCCAACCTGCCGGGCCTGCGCTCGGGCTTCGTCGCCGGTGATGCCGGCATCATCAAGCCGTTTTTGCTGTACCGCACCTACCACGGTTGCGCCATGCCGGTGCAGACGCAACTGGCCAGCGTCGCCGCCTGGAACGACGAAGCCCACGTGCGCGAGAACCGCGACCAGTACCGTGCCAAGTACGACGCGGTGCTGCGCATTCTGCAACCGGTGATGGACGTGCAGCGCCCCGACGGCAGCTTCTACCTGTGGGCCAAGGTGCCGGGCTGCGATGCCGATTTCACCCGTGACCTGTTCGAGGCCGAGCATGTGACCGTGGTGCCGGGCTCGTACCTGTCCCGTGAGGTGGATGGCGTGAACCCGGGGGCCGGGCGTGTGCGCATGGCGCTGGTGGCACCGTTGGCCGAGTGCATCGAGGCGGCCGAGCGGATTCGCACGTTCCTGCAAAGCCGCTGACCCGCGCCAAAGAGTCCAGCAACTGTCTTGTTCAATTTCCAAAATCTAGCGCGCCCCCTGTAGGAGCCGGCTCCTACAGGGGGCGCGAAGCCCGAACCAAGCGCCGTACCTGTGGGAGCCAACCGTCCAGCGCAACCCTATGCCACCTGGTCCGGCCACCCGGCCGAGCCAGAGTTGCATATAGATACCGCATGCCGCCACACCGCCTGGCGCAACCTGTGCCCTCCTTGATATGGAGGCAAGCTGCATGCACGATCCACTGCTGGAAAGAACCGTCCACGAACTGCGCCAGGCCATGCAAAGCAAGGCTCGCGCCACCCCCAACCGCAGCAAGCGCTCCGTCGGCCTGCCCGAGGCCTTCTGGCCCAACGCAAAAACGCTGCGGGTCTCGTTTCTGGGTACGCCCGACCCTGCACTGCGCCAACGCATCTTCGACATTGGCCAGCAGTGGCTGGCATACGCCAACCTGAGCTTCCTGTTGCTCGATAACGACCAGCCTGAAGCAGACATCGTCATCCGTACCGACGCCCCGCAGCATCTGAACCAGAGCGATTACGGCAGATACCGCAGCGACCCTGCCGGCGAGACCATGACACTTGGGGTAAAGCCGAGTGATCCGGACTTCACCGCCAAAGTGCTGCACGAGTTCGGCCATGCGCTGGGGCTTTACCACGAACACCAGCACCCTGACGCGGCCATTCGCTGGGACTACGAAGGGCTGCGCAACCACATTTCAGCGCGATTCACCGACGCACAGCGCTGCGCGCCAGGCTTCGACGACACCCTGGCGCGGCTGATCAGGCAAAATTATGAGCCCATGACCTACCAGCCGAGGATCACCTTGCGCTACGACAGCCGATCGATCATGCATTACCCGGTCAACCGGTCGCATGCATTCAGCGAACACTCAACGACCTGGAACCAAACGCTGAGCGCAAAAGACAAGCAGTTCGTCGGCATGATCTACCCAGGGCGATACGCGGTCGACAACTGAGCGCGACCTACCGGACCTGCCCCAGGTTCGCCTCGCTCATATCCAGCTCCCCCAGCACCTGGCGCACCACTTCATCGCCCACCAGGTGCTGGCGGTGCAAGTTGTATAGTTCCAGCCGCTGCGCCCGCAGCGCACGCAAGCGCAAGCGCCGCTCGAGCAGGTCCATCTGCTCGGCCAGCGCCCGCGCCTCGGCGGTGTCGTTATAGCTATCCAGTTCATCGCGGTACTCGGCCATCAACCGCGCCTTGAGTTCGGTTGCCATGGCTGCCTGCGCCGCATCCTGGGGCGCACTGGCGTCGACCACCTCCTCGGCTTCCAGCGCATGGATCGCGGCCTCCGCCGTACGCCGCCAGGCCTCCTGCACTTCCTGATGCAAGCGCTCGTCCGGGCTCTTGGTGATCCCGCGCAACAAGATCGGCAGCGCAATGCAGGCACTGATCAACGACAGCAGAATCACCCCCGCAGCGATGAAAATCAGCAGGTCACGCTCGGGGAACGCCTGGCCCGCGCCGATCAACAGCGGCACCGACATCACACCGGCCAAGGTCACCGCCCCGCGCACACCGCCCAAGGTCAGCAACCAGCACGAGCGCGCCGTCGGCATCAGCACCAGCGCTGGCTTGCCCCGCCAACGCCGCACCACGCCGATCGAACGCCAGATGCTCTGCACCCAGATGAACCGCAGCAAAATCAACGCAGCGAAGATCGCCATCACGTCCAGGCAGCGATACGCCAAGGTCGGCCACACCGTCGCCTCGTGGCTGACCACTGCCTTGATGATGTCCGGCAGTTGCAGGCCCAGCAGCAAGAAGATCAGCCCGTTGAAGGCAAATTCGAGCAGCGACCAGACACTGCGGTTGAGCAGGCGCGTGCTGGTCTGCCGGGGCAGCAGGTCAAGCCAGCTCTGCATCATGCCGGCGGCCACAGCAGACAAGATGCCCGAGACGCCCAGGCGCTCGGCCAGCACATAAGCGGCGAACGGCAGCAACAGCATGAACACCACATGGGTGGCGGGGTCGTCCCAGCCACGGGCGATCATCCAGGCGCGCAGGCGGCCGATCAGCCAGCTCAGGGCCACGCCCACCGCCAGCCCGCCCAGGGCCACCAGCACGAAGCTCAGGCTGGCGTCGGTCAGCGAGAACACCCCGGTAATGGCCGCGGCCAGGGCGAACTTGAAGGTCACCAGGCCCGAGGCATCGTTCATCAGCGCCTCGCCCTGCAGCATGTGCATCAGCGGCGTGGGCAGGCGGTCCTGGGTGATGGCCGACACCGCCACGGCGTCGGTGGGCGACAACACCGCAGCCAGGGCGAAGGCCACCGGCAGCGGGATGCTCGGCAACAGCCAGTGGATGAAGTAGCCCGCCCCCACCACGGTGAACAGCACCAGCCCCACCGCCAACGCCACCACCGGCCCGCGAATGCGCCACAGCTCGCGCTTGGGGATGCGCCAGCCGTCGGCGAACAGCAGCGGCGGCAGGAACAGGAACAGGAACAACTCAGGGTCCAGGGCCACATGCAAGCCCAGGGTCGGCCAGGCGAGCAAGGCACCGGCGGCAATCTGCACCAGCGGCAAGGGCAGCGGGATCATCCGTCCGACCAATTTCGACAGGCTGACCAGCGTCAGCAGGATGAGGACGGTGTAGGCGGACTGCATCCGTGAGGCTTCCTTTGTAAATCAAGAACGACAACAGGGGCGAGACATCGCCATTGAAACAATATGTTAGCGGCGCACTGTGAATGTGGGCCGCTGCACCATAGTCGCAGGTGGCGGGTAAATATGTAACATGATGATACTCACTGACTTTTACCATACTGCTCACGCGCGTATGTCCATCTGCCTGGACACCACCCCCGAGTTCTGGCTCAACCTGCAAAGCGCCTTCGACCTGCGCACCGCCGAACAGCAACATGGCGATGAGATCATCGGCTCTGCGACGCCTGGTCGCCTGAGCCAGCCTTCATGCAATGAACATGGGCGCCATGGGCGTGGCGCCGCGAGGATGCTTCCCGCATAATCCCGCGACTGACATTCGGATACGGAGAAATTGGGGCAGCCTGTGGCCTCAATGCACACAATGACCTACACGCTCTACGGCATCAAAGCCTGCGACACCATGAAAAAGGCGCGTACCTGGCTCGAAGACAAGGCCATCGCCTACGATTTTCACGACTACAAGGTTCAAGGCATCGACCGTGACAGCCTGAACCGCTGGTGCAGCGAACACGGCTGGGAAACCATCCTCAACCGTGCCGGCACTACCTTCCGCAAGCTCGACGACGTCAGCAAGGCCGACCTCGACCAGGCCAAGGCCGTCGAACTGATGCTGGCCCAGCCATCCATGATCAAGCGCCCGGTG
Source organism: Pseudomonas xanthosomatis (assembly GCF_019139835.1). Lineage (NCBI taxonomy): Bacteria > Pseudomonadati > Pseudomonadota > Gammaproteobacteria > Pseudomonadales > Pseudomonadaceae > Pseudomonas > Pseudomonas xanthosomatis. Next base: position 5,327,513 of record NZ_CP077075.1, read on the forward strand.
CTCGAGCTTGGCGAGCGCACCCTGGTGGGCTTCAAGCCCGACCTGTACGCCGCCGCCCTGGCCTGAGCCCCCACCCTATTTCGTACGAGGTAATCACATGTCCAATACCCTGTTCAGCCTGGCCTTCGGCGTCGGCACCCAGAACCGCCAGGGCGCCTGGCTGGAAGTCTTCTACGCGCAGCCCGTGCTCAACCCTTCGCCTGAGCTGGTCGCCGCCGTTGCGCCGATCCTCGGCTATGAGGCCGGCAACCAGGCCATCGCCTTCAGCAACGCCCAGGCAGCCCAGCTGGCCGTAGCCCTGAAGGACGTCGATGCCGCCCAGGCCGCACTGCTGACCCGCCTGGCAGAAAGCCACAAGCCGCTGGTCGCCACCGTGCTGGCCGAAGACGCAGCGCTGGCCTCCACCCCCGAGGCCTACCTGAAGCTGCACCTGCTGTCGCACCGCCTGGTCAAACCGCACGGCGTATCGCTGGCCGGTATCTTCCCGCTGCTGCCGAACGTGGCCTGGACCAACCAGGGCGCCGTCGACCTGGCCGAGCTGGCCGAGCTGCAACTGGAAGCGCGCCTTAAGGGCGAGCTGCTGGAAGTGTTCTCGGTGGACAAGTTCCCGAAGATGACCGACTACGTGGTACCGGCCGGCGTGCGTATCGCCGACACCGCCCGTGTGCGCCTGGGCGCCTACATCGGCGAAGGCACCACCATCATGCACGAAGGCTTCGTCAACTTTAACGCCGGCACCGAAGGCCCGGGCATGATCGAAGGCCGCGTCTCCGCTGGCGTATTCGTCGGCAAGGGCTCGGACCTGGGCGGCGGCTGCTCGACCATGGGCACCCTGTCCGGTGGCGGCAACATCGTCATCAAGGTCGGCGAAGGCTGCCTGATCGGCGCGAACGCCGGTATCGGCATCCCGCTGGGTGACCGCAACACCGTCGAGGCCGGCCTGTACATCACCGCCGGCACCAAGGTGAACCTGCTGGATGAGAACAACCAGCTGGTCAAAGTGGTCAAGGCTCGCGACCTGGCCGGCCAGACCGACCTGCTGTTCCGCCGCAACTCGCTGAACGGCGCGGTGGAGTGCAAAACCCACAAGTCGGCCATCGAGCTGAACGAGGCGCTGCACGCCCACAACTGAGAACCTGCCGGTTTGAAGTGTTAACATCGGGTCTGGCGCTCAAGCGTCAGACCCGATTTTCATTCCAGGCCTTTGCGACCATGTTCCAGCCCTCCCCCTGGCGTGCCGATTTCCCCGCCATCGCCGCCCTGCAACGGCAGCACCAGACTTACCTGGACAGCGCCGCCACCGCCCAGAAGCCCCAGGCCCTGATTGATGCGCTAAGCCACTACTACGGCCATGGCGCAGCCAACGTGCACCGTGCCCAGCACCTGCCCGGCGCCCTGGCCACCCAGGCCTTCGAGGGGACCCGCGACAAGATCGCCGCCTGGCTCAACGCCGCCGAATCGCGGCAAATCGTCTTCACCCACGGCGCCACCTCGGCACTGAACCTGCTGGCATACGGCCTGGAACACCGCTTCGAGGCGGGTGATGAAATCGCCATCAGCGCCCTGGAGCACCACGCCAACCTGCTGCCCTGGCAGCAACTGGCGCAGCGGCGCAACCTGAAGCTGGTGGTACTGCCGCTCAACGAGCGCGGTTGCATCGACCTCGACCAAGCCTTGCAACTGATCGGCCCGCGCACCCGCCTGCTGGCGCTCAGCCAGCTGTCCAACGTGCTCGGCACCTGGCAGCCGCTGGCGCCGCTGCTGAACCATGCCCGCGCCCAGGGCGCATTGACCGTGGTCGATGGCGCACAGGGGGTGGTCCATGGCCGGCATGACGTGCAGCAACTGGGCTGCGATTTCTATGTGTTCTCCAGCCACAAGTTGTACGGCCCGGATGGGGTCGGCGTGCTCTATGGGCAGCCACAGGCGCTGGCGCTGCTGCGCCACTGGCAATTCGGCGGCGAGATGGTGCAACTGGCCGACTACCAGGGCGCAAGCTTTCGCCCCGCGCCGTTGGGGTTAGAAGCCGGTACGCCACCGATTGCCGGTGTGATCGGCCTGGGGGCGACCCTGGACTACCTGGCCAGCCTCGACGCCGATGCCGTGCACAAGCACGAAACCAGCCTGCACCAGTTGCTGCTACGCGGCCTGGCCGATCGCGAAGGCATCCGTGTACTGGGGGCACCCGATACTGCGCTGGCCAGCTTCGTCATCGAAGGGGTGCATAACGCCGACATCGCCCACCTGCTGACCGAGCAGGGTATTGCCGTGCGCGCCGGGCATCACTGCGCCATGCCGCTGCTCAAGGGCCTGGGGCTGGAGGGGGCGATCCGCGTGTCGTTAGGCTTGTACAGCGACAGCGATGACCTGCAACGCTTCTTCGATGCCCTCGACCAGGGCCTGGAGCTGTTGCGGTGAGCCTGTCAGCAGATGCCAGCCAGGCGCTGGAAAGCTTCCAGCAGGCACGGGGCTGGGAACAGCGTGCGCGCCTTCTGATGCAGTGGGGCGAGCGGCTGGAGCCGCTGGATGAGCGCGACAAGAGCGAAGCCAACCGAGTGCACGGCTGCGAGAGCCTGGTGTGGCTGGTAGCCGAACAGCTCGAGGGCCAGTGGCGCTTCAAGGCGGCCAGTGATGCAAGGCTGCTGCGAGGGTTGCTGGCGCTGTTGCTGGTACGGGTGCAGGGATTGGCCAATGAGGAGTTGGCCGGGCTGGACCTGGGCGCATGGTTCACCCAGTTGGGGCTGGAACGCCAGCTATCGCCGTCGCGTGCCAACGGGCTGCATGCGGTGTTGCAGCGCATGGCCGATCTACAGCACTAAGAGCATCTGCTGTAGGAGATCACCCAGCCCTTTCGGGCTGCGCTGTCGCGCAGAGAACAGAATTCGTAAGGGCGCCACATACCCTGTGGGAGCGGGCTTGCCCGCGAAGATGCCAGCGCCGTTATTCTGCCTTGATCCGCTCCGAAGGCCGACGCGCCCCGGCCACCAACTTCTCGATCGCCTTGCTCGCCGCAACCATGCCAAAGGTCGCAGTCACCATCATCACCGCACCAAACCCGCCGGCGCAGTCCAGGCGTACGCCTTCACCGACGAAGCTCTTCTGCAGGCAAACGCTGCCATCGCCCTTGGGGTAGCGCAGTTGCTCGCTGGAGAACACGCACGGCACGCCATAGTTGCGGCTGGTGTTGCGCGAGAAGTTGTAGTCCCGGCGCAAGGTGGAGCGTACCCGTGAGGCCAGCGGGTCGTTGAAGGTCTTGTTGAGGTCGCCGACCTGGATCTGCGTCGGGTCGATCTGCCCGCCTGCACCACCGGTGGTGACGATGGCGATCTTGCGCCGCCGGCACCAGGCAATCAGTGCCGCCTTGGCCATCACGCTGTCGATGCAGTCGATCACGCAGTCCATCTGCTCGGTGATGTACTCGGCCATGCTGTCACGGGTGACGAAGTCGGCCACCGCGTGCACGGTAATAGCCGGGTTGATCGCCCGCAGGCGCTCGGCCATCACCTCGACCTTGGCCCGCCCCACCTGGCCTTCCAGGGCATGGGCCTGGCGGTTGGTGTTGCTGACACAGACATCGTCCAGGTCGAACAGGCTGATCTCGCCCACGCCGCTGCGCGCCAGGGCCTCGGCCACCCACGAGCCGACCCCGCCGATACCGACCACCCCCACATGGGCCCGGCCCAGGCGTTGCAGGCCCTCGTCGCCGTACAGCCGGGCAACGCCGGCAAAGCGTGGATCTTCTGTGCTCATGCTGCCACCTTGGAAAAAACCGGCGCGCATTATAGGGCAATCAGCCCGATCCAGGGCTGCCGTTGGCCACTCGGCCACCAAGCCTGCTTTAATGTCCTACACATAAAAAAGATCTGGACGACAACCGAGCGGGTTCAGAACTTCCTCCCGTGTGCCAAATCCAATGCCCTGCCTTACCGGGCAGTGCAGGCTTTGCACGGCCATAGGCCCCGCCCGCTCCCCTCTTCGGAACCTCGCACACCTATGTCATCACGCAAGTTCGGCCTCAACCTGGTGGTGGTCCTGGCCATCGCCGCGCTGTTCACCGGGTTCTGGGCGCTCATCAACCGCCCGGTGTCCGCCCCCGCCTGGCCGGAGCAGATCTCCGGGTTCTCGTACTCGCCGTTTCGCCTTGGCGAAAGCCCGCAAAAGGGCCAGTACCCTACCCCGGACGAGATGCGCCAGGACCTGGAACAGCTGAACAAGCTCACCGACAACATCCGTATCTACACCGTCGAGGGCACCCAGGCAGAGATCCCGCAACTGGCCGAAGAGCTGGGCATGCGCGTCACCCTGGGTATCTGGATCAGCACCGACATTGAGCGCAACGAGCGCGAGATCGAAAAAGCCATTGGCCTGGCCAACACCTCGCGCAGCGTGGTGCGGGTGGTGGTGGGCAACGAAGCGCTGTTTCGCGAAGAGGTGACCCCCGAGCAACTGATCGGCTACCTCGACCGGGTACGTGCGGCGGTAAAAGTGCCGGTGACCACCAGCGAGCAGTGGCACATCTGGAAGGAACACCCGGAGCTTGCCAAGCACGTCGACCTGATCGCTGCGCACATTCTGCCCTACTGGGAGTTCGTGCCGATGAAGGACTCGGTGCAGTTCGTGCTGGACCGTGCCCGCGACCTGCGCAAGCAGTTCCCTCGCAAGCCGCTGCTGCTGTCGGAGGTCGGCTGGCCAAGCAACGGCCGCATGCGCGGCGGTGCCGACGCCACCCAGGCCGACCAGGCCATCTACCTGCGCACCCTGGTCAACACCCTCAACCGGCGCGGCTACAACTACTTCGTCATCGAGGCCTACGACCAGCCGTGGAAGGCCAGCGACGAAGGCTCGGTAGGCGCCTACTGGGGCGTGTACAACGCCGAGCGCCAGCAGAAATTCAACTTCGAGGGGCCGGTGGTCGCCATCCCGCAGTGGCGCGCCCTGGCGGTGGCCTCGGTGGTACTGGCGATGATCGCCCTGATGGTGCTGTTCATCGACGGCTCGGCCCTGCGCCAGCGCGGGCGCACCTTCCTCACCTTCATTACCTTCCTGTGCGGGTCGGTGCTGGTGTGGATCGCCTACGACTACAGCCAGCAATACAGCACCTGGTTCAGCCTGACCGTGGGCGTGTTGCTGGCCCTTGGCGCGCTGGGGGTGTTCATCGTGCTGCTGACCGAAGCCCACGAGCTGGCCGAGGCGGTGTGGATACACAAGCGCCGGCGCGAGTTCCTGCCGGTGCAGGCGGACAGCGCCTACCGCCCGAAGGTCTCGGTGCATGTACCCTGCTACAACGAGCCGCCGGAGATGGTCAAACAGACCCTCGATGCGCTCGCCGCGCTGGACTACCCCGACTACGAAGTGCTGGTGATCGACAACAACACCAAGGACCCGGCGGTGTGGGAACCGCTCAAGGCCCACTGCGAAAAACTCGGGCCGCGCTTCAAGTTCTTCCATGTCGCGCCACTGGCCGGCTTCAAGGGTGGCGCGCTGAACTACCTGCTGCCGCACACCGCCAAGGACGCCGAGGTGATTGCGGTGATCGACTCGGACTACTGCGTTGACCGCAACTGGCTCAAGCACATGGTGCCGCACTTCGCCGACCCGAAGATCGCCGTGGTGCAATCGCCGCAGGATTACCGCGACCAGCACGAGAGCGCCTTCAAGAAGCTTTGCTACAGCGAGTACAAGGGCTTCTTCCACATCGGCATGGTCACCCGCAACGACCGTGACGCGATCATCCAGCACGGCACCATGACCATGACCCGGCGCACCGTGCTCGAAGAGCTGGGTTGGGCCGAGTGGTGCATCTGCGAGGACGCCGAGCTTGGCTTGCGGGTGTTCGAAAAGGGCCTGTCGGCGGCCTACGCCCACAACAGCTACGGCAAGGGCCTGATGCCCGACACCTTCATCGACTTCAAGAAGCAGCGCTTCCGCTGGGCCTACGGCGCCATCCAGATCATCAAGCACCACGCCGGCGCCCTGCTGCGCGGCAAGGGCAGCGAGCTGACCCGTGGCCAGCGCTACCACTTTTTGGCCGGCTGGCTGCCGTGGATTGCCGATGGCATGAACATCTTCTTCACCGTCGGCGCGCTGTTGTGGTCGGCGGCGATGATCATCGTGCCGCACCGGGTCGACCCGCCGCTGATGATGTTCGCCATCCCGCCACTGGCGCTGTTCTTCTTCAAGGTCGGCAAGATCGTGTTCCTCTACCGCCGCGCCGTGGGGGTCAACCTCAAGGACGCCTTCGCCGCCGCCCTGGCGGGCCTGGCACTGTCGCACACCATCGCCAAGGCGGTGCTGTACGGCTTCTTCACCAGCAGCATGCCGTTCTTCCGCACGCCGAAGAACGCCGACAGCCATGGGCTGCTGGTGGCGATTTCGGAAGCCCGCGAAGAGCTGTTCATCATGTTGCTGCTGTGGGGCGCGGCACTGGGTATCTACCTGGTGCAGGGGTTACCGAGTTCGGACATGCGCTTCTGGGTGGCGATGCTGCTGGTGCAGTCGTTGCCGTACCTGGCAGCGCTGGTGATGGCGCTGCTGTCGTCGCTGCCCAAGCCGGCTGAAAAAGCCGCTGAAGCACAAGCCGTTTGAGACCCGTGGGAGCGGGCTTGCCGCGCGATCGATTCGCGGGGCAAGCCCGCTCCCACGAAGCAGCCCGTGCCCGCTGAAATCATTTGATATAAGATAACGCCCCTCAGTTTTCCCCGCCTTGCCCCGGAGTTCCCCATGACGGCCCCCGCCGAGCTTTCGCCTACCCTGCAACTGGCCTGCGACCTGATCCGCCGCCCATCGGTCACCCCGGTCGACGCCGATTGCCAGGCCCAGATGATGAACCGACTGGGCGCGGTCGGCTTCCAGCTCGAGCCGCTGCGCTTCGAGGACGTTGACAACTTCTGGGCCACCCATGGCAACGGCGACGGCCCGGTGCTGTGCTTTGCCGGCCACACCGACGTGGTGCCCACCGGCCCGGTGCAGCAGTGGCAGCACGAGCCGTTCGATGCGCTGATCGACGCCGATGGCATGCTTTGCGGGCGTGGTGCTGCCGACATGAAAGGCAGCCTGGCCTCGATGGTGGTGGCCAGCGAACGCTTCGTGCAGGACTACCCCAACCACCGCGGCAAGGTCGCCTTCCTGATCACCAGCGACGAAGAAGGCCCGGCGCACCACGGCACCAAGGCTGTGGTCGAACTGCTCAAAGCGCGCAACGAGCGCCTGGACTGGTGCATCGTCGGCGAACCGTCGAGCACCACCCTGCTGGGTGATGTGGTCAAGAACGGCCGCCGTGGCTCGCTGGGTGCCAGGCTGACCGTGCGCGGCAAGCAAGGCCACGTGGCCTACCCGCACCTGGCGCGCAACCCGATCCACCTGGCCGCACCGGCCCTGGCGGAGCTGGCCGCCGAGCATTGGGACGAAGGCAATGCGTTCTTCCCGCCCACCAGCTTCCAGATCTCCAACCTGAACTCCGGCACCGGCGCCACCAACGTGGTACCAGGCGAGTTGACCGCGCTGTTCAACTTCCGTTTCTCCACCGAGTCCACCGTCGAAGGCCTGCAGCAGCGCGTCGCGGCGATCCTCGACAAGCATGGGCTTGAGTGGAGCATCGACTGGGCGCTGTCGGGCCTGCCGTTCCTCACCGAGCCGGGCGACTTGCTCGATGCGGTGTCCTCGAGCATCCACGCGGTCACTGGCCGCACCACCCAACCGTCCACCAGCGGCGGCACCTCGGACGGGCGCTTCATCGCCACCATGGGCACGCAGGTGGTCGAACTGGGCCCGGTCAACGCCACCATCCACCAGGTGGACGAGCGCATCCTGGCCAGCGACCTCGACCTGCTGACCGAGATCTACTACCAGACCCTGGTGCGGTTGCTCGCCTGATGCTCGCCTGCCCTCTCTGCCAGGCGCCGCTGGCGCAGCTCGACAACGGCGTGGCCTGCCCGGCCGGCCACCGTTTCGACCGCGCCCGCCAGGGTTACCTGAACCTGCTGCCGGTGCAGCACAAGAACAGCCGCGACCCGGGCGACAACCAGGCCATGGTCGAAGCCCGCCGCGACTTCCTCGACGCCGGCCACTACGCCCCGGTGGCCCGCCGCCTGGCGGCGCTGGCCGCCGAGCGCGCGCCCGGCGCCTGGCTGGACATCGGCTGCGGCGAAGGCTATTACACCGCGCAGATCGCCCAGGCCTTGCCGGCGGCCGACGGCTATGCCCTGGACATCTCCCGCGAAGCAGTCAAGCGCGCCTGCCGCCGCGCGCCGGAAGTGACCTGGATGGTCGCCAGCATGGCCCGCGTGCCCATGACGGACGCCAGCTGCGGCTTCATCGCCAGCGTGTTCAGCCCGCTGGACTGGGCCGAGGCCCGGCGCCTGCTGGCGCCCGGCGGCGGCCTGATGCGGGTGGGTCCTACCAGCGGCCACCTGATGGAGCTGCGCGAGGTGCTCTACGATGAAGTGCGCCCCTACGCCGACGACAAGCACCTGGCCCTGGTGCCCGCAGGCATGGCCCATGCCCACAGCGAAATCCTCGAGTTCCGCCTGAGCCTGGCCGACGCCAAGGCCCGCGCCGACCTGCTGGCCATGACGCCCCACGGCTGGCGCGCCAGCGCCGAGAAGCGTGCCCGGGTGATTGAGCAGCCCGAGCCGTTCGAGGTCACGGTTTCCATGCGTTATGACTATTTTGTGCGCCAAGACTGAGCACACCGGAGCCCCTATGCGCCAACCCGATATCGAGATTTACCTGAAGGACGCCGACGTCGATCACAAGCAGATCGCCGACTGGCTGGCCCAAGCCCTGGGCCCATGCAGCGAATGGAAGCAAAAAGGCCAGACCTTCAAGTGCACGGCCGGTAACATTCCGGTCACCTGGTTACCGAAGGCTGTAGGGAAATGGAACAGCCTGTACCTGGAAAGCGACCAGACCCCGTGGGCCGACGATATCGCCTGCGCCCGCGCAGCGTTTGCCGCACTCAACGTCGAAGTACGCTGCGCGCCGGGTGGCTGGGCTGAAGAAGATGGTGAAGAAGATGCCGACCGTTGGGTACGCATCAGCGCCGACGGTGAAGAGGAAATCACCTGGCGTACACAGTAACGCACTGATTCAACATAGCCCCTGTGGGAGCGGGTTCACCCGCGAAGCATGCGACGCGGTGCATGGCACCGGCTGCGCCGGTGTTCGCGGGTAAACCCGCTCCTACAGGGGTAGCGGCGCGCTTGAGAGGCGCCGATCAGAGACCGACGACGTCTTCGGCCTGCAGGCCTTTCTGGCCCTGCACCAGCGCATATTCAACCTGTTGCCCTTCGACCAGGGTGCGATGCCCCTCACCGCGAATCGCCCGATAGTGGACGAATACATCCGCACCACCGTCGCGCTGAATGAAGCCATAACCCTTGGCATCGTTGAACCACTTCACATTCCCAGCCTCACGAGACGACATCTGAACTACTCCGGTTTTTTATTTTGAAGATCGCCTTGCCGGCATGGGCTCACAGCCCGCACCGTCGCGGCTTGCCCAATTAGCAAGCAAGCGCCAGGCCGAGTATATGGCAGCGATTAAAAAAATTTCATGACCAGGCGTACTTTTGCCGATTTTTGCTGAACTTACGCAGATACGGCAGACTAATGCCTTGGAAAATCACCGAACATAACATCCAGGGCACCAACCCCATGACCCGTTCTCCCCTGCGCCGCCTGATCTTCGGCGCCCTGCGTCGCGTGCTGTACCTGTGGGTGCGCTCCGAAACCATCAACCAGTCCTCGCTGCCCCTCAAGCTCGACCGCAGCCGCCCGGTGTTCTACGCCCTGCCCTCGCCTTCGCTCACCGACCTGGCGGTGATCGACCACGAATGCACCAAAGCAGGGCTGCCGCGCCCGGTACTGTCGGTGGCGGTGGGCCCGCTGCAGGAGCCGGCGGCGTTCTTCTACCTCACCCCCGACCCCGACTGGCTCGGCCGCCACGACAAACGCGGCGCCCCTCCCACCCTGGAACGCCTGGTGGCGGCGATCACCCAGCATGCCGAAGAAGACGCGCAGATCATCCCGGTCAGCGTGTTCTGGGGGCAGACCCCGGCCAGTGAATCGAGCCCGTGGAAGCTGTTGTTCGCCGACAGCTGGGCGGTCACCGGGCGCCTGCGCCGCTTGCTCAGCATCCTGATTCTCGGGCGCAAGACCCGGGTGCAGTTCTCCGCGCCCATCCACCTGCGCGAACTGGTCGATCACAACAAAGGCCACGAGCGCACCGTGCGCATGGCCCAGCGCGTCATGCGGGTGCACTTTCGCAACCTCAAGACCGCGGTCATCGGCCCGGATATTTCGCACCGACGCAACCTGGTCAAGGGCCTGGTGCACGACCCGCTGGTGCGCCAGGCCATCAGCGACGAAGCCGAGCGCGAGAAGATCCCCTACGCCAAGGCCGAGGCCAAGGCGCTGCACTACGGCAACGAGATCGCCTCGGACTACACCTACACCGCCATCCGCTTCCTCGAAGTGGTGCTGAGTTGGTTCTGGAACAAGATCTACGACGGCATCAAGGTCAACCATATCGAGCAGGTGCAGGGCATCGCCCCGGGGCACGAGGTGATCTACGTGCCCTGCCACCGCAGCCATATCGACTACCTGCTGCTGTCGTACCTGTTGTTCCGCAACGGCCTGACCCCGCCGCACATCGCCGCCGGCATCAACCTCAACATGCCGGTGATCGGCGGCCTGCTGCGCCGCGGCGGGGCGTTCTTCATGCGCCGCACCTTCAAGGGCAACCCGCTGTACACCGCGATGTTCAACGAATACCTGCACACCCTGTTCACCAAGGGGTTCCCTGTGGAGTACTTCGTCGAGGGCGGCCGCTCGCGCACCGGGCGCATGCTGCAGCCGCGCCCGGGCATGCTGGCGATCACCCTGCGCAGCTTCCTGCGCTCATCGCGCACACCCATCGTTTTCGTGCCGGTGTACATCGGCTACGAGCGGGTGCTCGAAGGCCGCACTTACCTGGGCGAACTGCGCGGGGCGAGCAAGAAGAAAGAGTCGATCTTCGACATCTTCAAGGTCATCGGCGCGCTGAAGCAGCGCTTTGGCCAGGTGTACGTGAACTTCGGCGAGCCGATTCGCCTCGCCGGTTTTCTCGACCAGCAGCAACCTGGCTGGCGCGAGCAGGACCTGGCCCCGCAGTACCGCCCGGCCTGGCTCAACGACACCACCACCCGCCTGGGCGAGACCGTGGCCCGCCACCTCAACGGCGCGGCGGCGGTCAACCCGGTCAACCTGGTGGCCTTGGCGCTGCTGTCCACCAGCCGCCTGGCCCTGGACGAGCGCGCCCTGACCCGGGTGCTCGACCTGTACCTGGCGCTGCTGCGCCAGGTGCCGTATTCGGCGCACACCACCCTGCCCGAAGGCGACGGCCAGGCGCTGATCAAGCACGTGCTAGGCATGAACCTGCTGGCCGAGCAGAAGGACGCGCTGGGGCGCATCCTGTACCTGGACGAAGCCAATGCGGTGCTGATGACCTACTACCGCAACAACGTCCTGCACATCTTCGCCCTGCCGGCGCTGCTGGCGAGCTTCTTCCAGAGCAGTTCGCGCATGAGCCGCGAGCTGGTCGGCCAGTACGTCCAGGCGCTGTACCCCTACCTGCAGTCCGAGCTGTTCCTGCGCTGGGAGCCCGAGCAACTGGACGAGGTCATCGACCAGTGGCTGGCCGCGCTGGTGGAGCAAGGCCTGCTGCGCTTCGAGAACGGCGTGTACCTGCGCCCGGCACCCAGCTCGCAGCAGTTCGTGCTGCTGACCCTGCTGGCGCGCACCATCACCCAGACCCTGCAACGTTTCTACATGGCCACCTCGCTGTTGCTCAACAGCGGCCAGCACACGCTGAATGCCGAAGAGCTGGAGGAGCTGTGCGTGATGATGGCCCAGCGCCTGTCGATTCTGCATGGGCTCAACGCCCCGGAGTTTTTCGACAAGACCCTGTTCCGCCACTTCATCCAGACCCTGCTGCGCGAAGGGGTGCTCAGGCCGGATGCCAACGGCAAGCTGGGGCATCACGACAAGCTTGGCGAACTGGCCGAGGGCGTGGCCAAGCGCGTGCTGTCGGCCGAACTGCGCCTGTCGATCCGCCAGGTGGCGCTGCACCGCGACGAACCGCAGGACGCCGCGATCGTCTAATTCATCGGCCCACGCAGGGTGCTGGCTGCGTGGGCCAGAGTTCCGTCTGCCTGGCCGCTGCTGCGGCTTTTACAGTCGGCGGGCGGGCGTCAAGGCAATCTCGCCAGACTCAGGCGCCCACAGGAGTCACCCATGCCTCACGCCAACATCGTCGAGATCTTCGGCAGCGTCACTTCACCTGACCATCTGCCCACCACCGACGGTCCTGTACGCCTGCTGATAACTGCAAAGGCCGTTTCCGCGTCGTCCCAGCGGCTCATAGCCTATTGCAGTTGCCAGCTAACCGGCTCACCCATGCCGTTCAACTTGCGCGTGGATCGCTCGACGCTTGCCGAGGGCGAAACGCTGACCCTTCAGGCCGGTTGCGGCACCGCACCGGGCGAGGACTCGCAGGTCGTCCGTACCCGCCTGCCAGTGCCGCTCGACGGCCAGCGGCGGATCGGACCGCTGACGCTGCAGCTCGAACCGGTAACCGACAGCCCGCAAACCGATGCTCTGAAGATGCCGATCGAACCTGTGGTCATCTCGCTCAGCCTGTCGGTCGTGATTCCCGAGGCACTGGTGAAGGCCGACACCCATCTGGACGTCACCTTGTTGCGGGTCCAGCAGGACGGCCAAAGCAATCGCGTCAGCAGCAACATCGCCGGGGCCTCGATGCAGCACGGTGGCAATGGCTCGCCTTTCACGCTGTATCTGGATGCCAACGTGCTGACCGAAAATGACCGCCTCAAACTGCACGTGGCGCAGTACAACCAGGAACGGAGCAAAGCACTTGCCGGGTATGTGGTGCGCGACCTGGGCCCGAACGACCTGCGCGACTTCGGCGAAGTCATCCTGCGAGCCCCGCGCCAGTGACCACCTGCCCGTGAAAATCCGCTAGAGTTCCTGGGGTTGGCCACAAGCCAGCCCCCGGTACCACGGAGATTCCATGAAAAAACTCTTCACCCTGTGCTGCGCCACCCTGCTCGCAGCCTGTTCCAGCCACAACCCTGCGCCCCACGCCAGCCTCGACGGCGAAGTCTTCTACCTGCAGCGCAGCGCCCTGCCGCCGGCCGCCACCTTGAGCGTGAGCCTGCAGGATGTGTCGCTGATGGATGCCCCGGCGGTGACCCTGGCCAGCCAGGCCGGCCCGGTCAAAGGCAACGTGCCGCTGCCGTTCCACCTGACTTACGACCCCGCCCAGGTCAAGCCCGGCCACCGCTACGCGGTGAGCGCGCGCATCGAGCTGGACGGCAAGCTACTGTTCATCACTACCGAACACCACGGCGTGACCCTCGACGGCAACGACCCGCAGCCGCTGCGGATCAAGGTCGACCCGGTACGCTGAGCCCACCCTCGTCATAAGGAAATCCCCATGCTTCGCACTTCCCTGCGCTTCACCACCCTGTGCGCCGGCCTGCTGCTGTCGGCCAGCGCCCTGGCCCTGTCGCTCAGCGACCTGTCGCAAGGCGACGCCTCCGCCGGCCTGAAAGACGCCCTGACCCAGGGCGCCCAGGTTGCCGTCAAGCAACTGAGCACCCCGGGCGGCTTCAACAACAACCCCGATGTGCGCATCGAACTGCCGGGCAACCTGGGCAAGGCCGCCAAGGCGATGAAGATGTTCGGCAAGGGGGACCAGGTCGACGCCCTGGAAAACAGCATGAACAAGGCCGCCGAAGCTGCCGTGCCACAGGCCCAGGCGATTCTGGTGGATGCGGTGAAGAAAATGACCGTAACCGACGCCAAGGGCATCTTGAGCGGCGGCGACGACTCGGCCACCCAGTACCTGAACAAGAGCAGCCGCGAGCAGATCCGCGCCAAGTTCCTGCCGATCGTCAAGCAGGCTACCGACCAGGTCGGCCTGGCCAAGCAGTACAACAACTTCGCCGGGCAAGCCGCAGGCCTGGGCGTGATCGACGCCAAGAGCGCCAATATCGAAAGCTACGTGACCGAAAAAGCCCTGGACGGGCTGTTCGAGATGATCGCCAAGCAGGAAGAGACCATTCGCAAGAACCCGGCGCAGGCCGCCACCAGCCTTGCCAAGAAGGTCTTCGGCGCGCTGTGAGGCCATGCCGAACCTGTAGGCGCCGACTTGCCGGCGACAGGGCCGCAAGCCCTGCCCCCAGGCCCGGCCTCATCGCCGGCAAGCCGGCTCCTGCTGGTACGGCACCAGCCTTAAGCTTATGCAACCTCTGTGGGAAGCGGCCTTGTGTCGCGATGGGCTGCGCAGCAGCCCCGACGATTATGCATGGTGCCGAGATCCTGGGGCCGCTGCGCGCCCCATCTCGACCGGACGGCGCCCCGGCAAGGCCGCTCCTACAGAGATTGCGTAGGCCGATGCTTCAGTCCTTCTTCACCCTGAACCACGCCGCATACAGCGCCGGCAGGAACAGCAGGGTCAGCACCGTGGCCACGATCAGCCCACCCATGATCGCCACCGCCATCGGCCCGTAGAACACGCTGCGTGACAGCGGGATCATCGCCAGCACCGCCGCCAGGGCGGTCAGCACGATCGGCCGGAAACGCCGTACCGTGGCCTCGATGATCGCCTCCCAACGGCCGAGCCCCGCCGCGATGTCCTGCTCGATCTGGTCCACCAGAATCACCGAGTTGCGCATGATCATGCCCGCCAGGGCAATGGTGCCGAGCATCGCCACGAACCCGAACGGCTGGCGGAACACCAGCAGGAACAGGGTCACGCCGATCAAGCCCAGCGGCGCGGTGAGAAACACCATGAACATCCGCGAAAAACTGCGCAGCTGGATCATCAACAAGCTCAGCACCACCACGATGAACAGCGGCATGCCGGCGTTCACCGAACGCTGGCCGCGCTCGGAGTCCTCTACCGTACCGCCCACCTCCAGCAAATAGCCATCGGGCAGCTCGGCCTTGATCTGCTGCAGGGTCGGGAGAATCTGCTGGGTCAAGCTGGCCGGTTGCTCCTTGCCGTAGATATCGGCGCGCACGGTCACTGTCGGCAGGCGGTTGCGGTGCCAGATCACGCCCTCTTCAAAGCCGTATTCCAGGGTCGCCACCTGGCTCAGGGCCACGCTCTGGCCGTTGTCGGTAGGGATCGCCAGGCTGCCCAGGTTACCCAGCTCGCGGCGCTCCTCGGCGGTGCCGCGCTGCAGTATCTCGATCAGCTCGTTGTCCTCGCGGTACTGGCTGACGTTGCTGCCGGTCAGCGAGCTTTGCAGGAAGCTCGACAGGTGCGCAGTGCTCACCCCAAGCGCCCGGGCGCGGTCCTGGTCGATGTTCAGGTACACCGCCTTGCTGGGTTCTTCCCAATCCAGGTGCACGTTGACCACATGGGGGTTCTCGCGCACCTTGGCCGCCACCTCGCGGGCCAGGGCGCGGACCTTCTCGATGTGCTCGCCGGTCACCCGGAACTGCACCGGGTAACCCACCGGCGGGCCGTTTTCAAGGCGCGTGACCCGCGCCCGCAGGTCGGGGAACTGCTCGTCCAGGGTTGCGATCAGCCAACTGCGCAGGCGCTCGCGCTCCTCCAGCGACTTGGCCAGCACCACGAACTGGGCGAAGCTCGCCGCCGGCAGTTGCTGGTCCAGCGGCAGGTAGAAGCGCGGCGAGCCGGTCCCCACATAGGCCACGTAGTTGTCGATGCCGTCCTGCTGCTTGAGCAGCGCTTCGAGCTGGCGCACGCGCTCGGCGGTGTTGTTCAGCGAGGCACCTTCGGCGAGCTTGAGGTCGACCATCAGCTCCGGGCGCCCGGAAGCCGGGAAGAACTGCTGCGGCACGAAGCGGAACAGCAGGATGCTGCCGACGAACGCTGCGATGGTCAGCAGAATGACCGTTTTACGCCGCCGCACGCACCAGGCCACCACCCGCCGCACGCGCTGGTAGAACGGTGTGGCATAGGGGTCGGGCGCATGCCCGTCGCTGCCGTGGCGGGCCGCGTGCAGCTTGGCCAGGTCCGGCAGCAGGCGCTCACCCAGGTACGGCACAAACACCACCGCTGCCACCCACGAGGTCAACAGGGCGATGGTCACCACCTGGAAGATCGAGCGGGTGTACTCACCGGTGCTCGACGCCGCCGTGGCGATGGGCAAAAAGCCCGCTGCAGTGATCAAGGTGCCGGTGAGCATCGGGAACGCCGTGCTCGACCAGGCGTAGCTGGCCGCCTTGAGCCGGTCGTAGCCCTGCTCCATCTTGATCGCCATCATCTCCACTGCAATGATCGCGTCATCCACCAACAGCCCCAGCGCCAGCACCAGGGCGCCGAGAGAGATCTTGTGCAGGCCGATGCCGAAGTAGTGCATCAGGGCAAAGGTCATGGCCAGCACCAGCGGGATCGCCAGGGCCACCACCAGGCCGGTGCGCACGCCCAGCGAGAAGAAACTCACCAGCAGCACGATGGCCAGGGCCTCCACCAGCACCTGGACGAACTCGCCAACCCCGGCCTTCACCGCCGCCGGCTGGTCGGACACCTTGCGCAGCTCCATGCCTGCCGGCAGCCCTTGGGCCAGGCGGGCGAACTCGCCTTCCAGAGCCTTGCCCAGCACCAGGATGTCGCCGCCGTCCTTCATCGACACCGCAAGGCCAATGGCGTCCTCGCCCATGAAGCGCATGCGCGGTGCGGGCGGGTCGTTGAAACCGCGCTGCACCTCGGCCACATCGCCGATGCGGAAGGTGCGATCACCCACGCGAATGGGGAACTGGCGAATCTGCTCGACCGTGTCGAAACGCCCGCTCACCCGCACCTGCAAGCGCTCGCTGGGGGTTTCGAAAAAGCCTGCGGTGCTCACCGCGTTCTGCTCGCGCAGGGCCTGCTGTACAGCGGCCATGGGCACGCCGAGGGTGGCCAGCTTGGTGTTGGAAAGCTCGATCCAGATTTTTTCGTCTTGCAAACCGACAAGCTCGACCTTGCCCACATCCTTGACCCGCTGCAGCTGGATCTGGATACGGTCGGCGTAGTCCTTGAGCAGCGCGTAGTCAAAGCCAGGGCCGGTCAGCGCGTAGATGTTGCCGAAGGTGGTGCCGAACTCGTCGTTGAAGAACGGCCCCTGCACCTCCGGCGGCAGAGTGTGCTGGATGTCCGCGACCTTCTTGCGGATCTGGTACCACAGCTCGGGGATATCCTTGGAATGCAGCGAATCGCGGGCCATGAAGGTGACCTGAGACTCGCCGGGCCGGGAGAACGAGACGATCTTCTCGTACTCGCCGGTCTCCATCAGTTTCTTCTCGATGCGCTCGGTAACCTGGCGCGATACCTCCTCGGCGCTCGCCCCCGGCCACAGGGTACGGATGACCATGGCCTTGAAGGTGAACGGCGGGTCTTCGCTCTGGCCCAGCTTGGTGTAGGACATGGCGCCGATGGCGGCCAGCAGGATCATCAGGAACAGCACGATCTGGCGGTTGCGCAGCGCCCAGGCGGAAAGGTTGAAACCCATGCTGACTTACTCCTTGGCCGCCAGGTCTACGTCACGGTTGCTGCGGTCCACCGGGCGTACCTGCTGGCCTTCGCGCAGCACATGGCCCCCGGCGGCCACCACCCAGTCGCTTGCGTTCAGGCCCTCAAGTACCGGCACGCTGTCGGCGCCATAAGGGCCCAGGCGTACGGCAGCGCGCTCCAGGCGGTTGTCCTTGCCCACCCGCCAAACATAGGTTTGCCCGCCCTCGGCGCTGACCGCCGACAGCGGCACCGCCAGCGGCGCATGCTCGGCATGGGCGATGAATACCCGGGCGCTCTGGCCCAGCTCGGCCGGCGCCTTGCCGGTGAAGGCAATACGCGCGGCGAAAGTGCGCGAACGTGGGTCCGCGGCTGGCGACAGCTCGCGGATACGTGCCTCGAAGCGTTGGTTGGGGTGCGACCACAACTCCACGCTGACTGGCTGGCCCACGGCAAAGCGGGCGAATTGCTGCTCTGGCAGGCCGATGGCCACCTCGCGCTCACCGTCGGCGGCCAGGGTGAATACGGTCTGCCCGGCCGCCACCACTTGGCCGGTTTCCACCTGGCGCTTGGCGATCACCCCGGCCTGGGGTGCGCGCAGCACGGCGTAATCGGCCTGGTTGCCGGCCACCTCGAACTCGGCCTTGGCCTGCTTGAGGCGGGCCTGGCCTGCGCGGAACAGGTTTTCGGCGTTGTCGAACTGCGAGTGGCTGACCATCTGCCGGTCGAGCAGCTTCTGGTAGCGGTCGCGCTCAGCGCGCACCAGCGCAAGATTCGCCTCGGCGGCGGCCAACTGGGCGCGGTTGGCCTCAAGCTGCAGGCGTACGTCCTGCGGGTCGAGCTCGGCCAGCGGCTGCTCGGCCTTGACCCGCTGGCCCTCCTCCACCAGGCGCTTGCTCACCTTGCCGTTGATGCGAAACGCAAGTTCAGGCTCGAAACGCGCACGCACTTCGCCGGGGTAGCTGTCGGCCGAAGCCCCCGCCGGCTGGGGCTGGACCACCAGCGCCGGGCGCAGTGCAGCAGGTGGCGCGGCCTCCTGGCCGCAGGCGGTAAGCAGCACGAGGGCAGCGGGCAAGGTGAACGACAGCGCACGACGCAACATGATGGAAGACCTTCGGCAGAGGACGCGGCGAATATTTATACTGGCGAGTATACTAAGTCAGCCGAACGACGCCGGGAAGCGCTTCGCTGGAGAAAATTCCGTGGGTTTTCACTTGGTTTGAGAATCGGTTCATTGAAAAACAGAATTTTCGCACCGCAATGGTGCATCGCACGATCTGAGAGACCGAACCCTCGTCACCACCGCGCAGATTGCTCGCCTTGGAGCTGCCCTACCCATCTAAGTGCGGTCGTGGCTGACGACCCGAAGCTGTCTATCACTGGGGTTCGTTTTTTTGATCGAAAAAATAATTTGATGGTGCTTGACCAGGGAGAACGATCGTTCTACATTGAACCCATGAGCAGACCAACGATAGATCACAGAGCCCAGATCCTGGCCACCGCCGAGAAACTCATCTACGAAAACGGGATTCATGCCACGGGCATGGATCTACTGGTGAAGACCTCCGGCGTTTCAAGGAAGGGTATCTACAACCACTTCGCCACCAAAGATGATGTCGCGGCTGCGGCCTTGAGCGCCCGCGACGTACGCTGGATGCAATGGTTCAGAACTGAATGCGACAAAGCAGCTACGCCGTATGATCGCGTACTGGGTATGTTTACTGTTTTGAAAAGCTGGTTTGAGGCGGATGGTTTCCGCGGCTGTGCGTTCATTAACACGGCAGGTGAGGTAGGGGACCCCGATGACCCTATCCGCCAGATCGCCAAGTTGCACAAGCAAAAGCTCTTAGACTATACGCTTGAACTGACTGAGCAATTGAACACCGAGCAACCGTTGGTCTTAGCCAGGCAGTTATTTATTTTGATGGAAGGCGCAATCACCACGGCGCGTGTCATGGGTGATTATCACGCTGCTGATAACGCAAAGGAAGTTGCGCGGATGTTGCTGAAAGAGCTCACGCCTTAAAGCTTGAGCTTCAGAGATACGACTCATACTTATCTATCCAACTAGACTGGAGTCACTACCATGTCCAATGCCCAAACTCGCCCGCCACTTCCTCCTTTTACTCGCGAAACGGCGATTGAAAAGGTCCGACTGGCTGAAGATGGCTGGAACAGCCGCGACGCGGAGAAAGTCTCGCTCGCCTACACGGTGGATACCAAATGGCGTAACCGCGCCGAGTTTGCTACCAACCGTGAAGAGGCCAAAGGCTTCCTCACCCGTAAGTGGAAAAAAGAGCTGAATTACCGTCTGGTCAAAGAGCTTTGGGCGTTTACCGATAACCGGATCGCCGTCCGTTACGCGTACGAGTGGCATGATGATTCCGGTAACTGGTTCCGCTCCTATGGCAACGAGAACTGGGAATTTGAAGCTGATGGTCTCATGCACCGCCGCTTCGCCTGCGTAAACGACATGCCTATCAAGGAAAGCGAGCGCAAATTCCACTGGCCGCTGGGCCGCCGCCCAGATGATCATCCGGGCCTGACTGAGTTGGGGCTGTAACTCCGGCAACCCTGTAAATTCTTTCGAACTCCGAGTGCTCGGCTAGGCAGAATGAAATTTAAATTCGATTGCCGCCACTGCAGGTAGAGTACGAACGCTTCCAGCATAAGCATGGCTCCACTAAGAGTTATGATACTCCACGGAAACAAAATTCCGAGGATACGTACGCCTGTACCTGTAGCCTCTCTATTAATTGCGAGCGCTTCAATCAAGGTGTGGCAATAGAATTTAATTTTAATGCTGTCACGGGCAGCGCGATTCAACTTTCACACATTGATATTCAAGCGGCCTTGCTATAGGCCTGAGATTTAATGGCGCTGTTTTACTCAATTATCCAACTCACCTGGAGGCACCACCATGTCCGATACCCAAACTCGCCCACCACTTCCTCCTTTCACTCGCGAAACGGCGATTGAAAAAGTCCGACTGGCAGAAGATGGTTGGAACACCCGTGACGCGGAGAAAGTTTCGCTCGCCTACACGCTGGATACCAAATGGCGTAACCGCGCTGAGTTTGCTACCCACCGCGAAGAAGCTAAAGGGTTCCTTACCCGCAAGTGGAAAAAAGAGCTGGATTATCGCCTGATCAAAGAGCTCTGGGCCTTTACCGATAACCGTATCGCCGTCCGTTACGCATACGAGTGGCATGATGATTCCGGTAACTGGTTCCGCTCCTACGGCAACGAGAACTGGGAATTTGAAGCTGATGGTCTCATGCACCGCCGCTTCGCCTGCGTAAACGACATGCCTATCAAGGAAAGCGAGCGTAAGTTCCACTGGCCACTGGGTCGCCGTCCGGATGACCACCCAGGTTTGACCGAGCTCGGCCTGTAAGTCACCGCCAACCTGATCCTTTTGACTTAAAGGATCAGGTTTTTTCGTTCAGAAGCGATTCGTCATCCCTGTTGCGGTTTGTGATACACACCAGTGCGCCGTCTGCAGCCAGAAAGCCAATAGGGGGCTTTCCTCTCCTTCCAATCTGCGCTTCGTCGGCCGAGTAGGCCATCGTCGTTGCACTTTCCCTCTCCCTGAGGCCCTGTTGCACACACTCATCCTGCGGTCGCGCAAACCCTCACTGATCAAGATCGCTGGATACTTCTTTAGCCAGCTCGATGAAGACGCGCACCGCCGCGCTCAGAAAGGCGTCTTTGCGCCGCATTAGAACGGCCCGTCGCTCCAAGCGCTCCGGCTCCAACGTGATGGCCACCAGGTCGTCATGGGCCAATGCAATTCTGGCAGGCAATAAGGTGGAGAGATTCGTCCGGCGAACGATCTCGATCACTGCGCCTAGGGCATTGGCCTCCATCTGCACCTTAGGGCGAATCTCATATTTGCGGCAGTAACGGTCGATTTGCTCGCGAGTGGCAAACTCAGTGCTGAGCAAGACTAAAGACTCAGCGCTCAGGCCGTGCGAGGTAATGGAGTGTTCCTCGGCCAGGCGGTGTCTGCGGTTCATAACCAGAGCGAGTGTTTCGTTCAGCAAGGGGATGGCTTCGATGTCAGGTGCATGTATTTCATCGAATGCGATCCCTACGTCCAACTCTCCCGCCAACAGCAGCTCCTCAATACGCTCCTGGGAGATCTCTTTCAGGTTGACGGTGATCTTGGGGTACCTGAAGTGAAATGCCTCGATCAGCGGCCCCACTAGATAGGTCGTGAACGTCGGCGTTACGGCAACACGCAATGAGCCACGGCTGAGGTCGCTGACATCATGTATAGCCCTTCTGGCTTCCTGCAATTCCTGATACGCACGGCGCGCATAGAGAAGATAGACATCCCCCGCGTCAGTCAAACGCGTCGTGCGGCCTGATCGATCAAACAACTGGGCTCCTAGGCTCTCTTCCAACTGCCTTACTTGCTGAGAAAGGGCCGGCTGAGAGACATGCAGCGCCGCTGCAGCCTTCGTGAAACTGAGATGTTCCGCAACGGCTAGGAAGTACTGGATGTGTCGAGCGAGCATGTCGAAACCCATAAGATAATCTGATCCAGATCATAATAAATGAGACTTTTACCTTATGCCATGCACTGCTTAATCTTTGTCTCACACCCAGCGACATTGAGACAGCAACCATGAAAGCGATCATCGACGGATTTCTGAAGTTTCAAAAAAACGCCTTTCCTGAGCGGGTCAAACTGTTCAAGGACCTTGCTAACCAGCAGGCGCCAAAGGCTCTCTTCATCTCCTGCTCTGATAGCCGACTGGTGCCTGAGCTGGTCACCCAACGGGAGCCAGGCGATCTGTTTGTAATCCGCAACGCCGGCAATATCGTGCCGTCGTACGGGCCAGAGCCGGGTGGTGTTTCGGCTTCGGTCGAATACGCGGTCGCCGGACTTAACGTTGCGGACATCGTGATCTGCGGCCACTCCGACTGCGGCGCGATGACTGCCATCGCCACCTGCAAATGCCTGGACCACATGCCCGCCGTGGCCGGCTGGTTGCGGTACGCCGACTCGGCCAAGGTCGTTAATGAGGCCCGTCATCACGTGGATAAGCCCAGCAAAGTCGCCTCCATGGTGCGCGAGAACGTGATTGCGCAACTGGCCAACATCCAGACCCACCCGTCCGTTCGCCTGGCTCTCGAAGAAGGCCGTGTGACTCTGCATGGCTGGATCTATGACATCGAGACCGGACGTATCGACGCGTTTGATGGCAGTACCGGCACCTTCGTATCTCTCGCGGAAAACCCAGAAGTCCACGCCGTTTCCCAGCAAGCCAGGCACGTCGCCTGAAACCTGTACCTGTACCTTTACTTACCCAGGAGATTCACCATGATCCAGACTCAAGCCACCCGCACCGCTCGCCAAGAACTGACTGAAGTGATCATTCTGGCCAAGGCTCGCAAGGACCTGTCCTTTGCGCAAATCGTTGACGGTACCGGCCTGTCCGAGGCCTTTGTCACCGCTGCCTTGCTTGGCCAACATCCGCTGCCTGAAAGCGCCGCGAAGGTCGTCGGCGAGAAGCTCGACCTCGATGCTGATCAAGTCGCGCTGCTGCAATCGATGCCGATCCGCGGCAGCTTCTTCGACGGCGTGCCGAGCGACCCCACCATCTACCGCTTCTACGAAATGATGTCGGTGTATGGAACCACCCTCAAAGCGCTGGTCCACGAGAAGTTCGGCGACGGCATCATCAGTGCCATCAACTTCAAGCTGGACATCAAGAAGGTAGAAGATCCGGACGGTGGCCACCGTGCTGTGATCACCCTGGACGGCAAGTACCTGCCTACCAAACCCTTCTGATGTAGCTCAGCCCGGCGCCCTGCTGCGCCGGGCCATCCCCAACATTTATGACGACTGAGCGCCGATTGGGTGCTCAGGCCTTCTTACGCCCTCACTACAGGTGATTACCATGAAACTGTTACTCGTTTTGTTCCTAGGCTGCCTTGGTTCTGTTGCTCTGGCCGATGACCAAGGTACTCAAACTGCACAAATTACGATTGAGCCCTACCGCTACTCTCAGAACCTGGATATCGCGCACGTTGTGGCTGTGACGCCGGTGCCCAATGTCTGCGAAGTTGTGCCGATGCAGCTGACTTACGACGACTCCAAAGGCAAGCGGCATATCATGGAGTACCGCATTGTGGGGAATGGCTGTTCTGACAACTGATGCGCCGTCCATACTCCAGCCTGACGGGCAGCTCCTGGACATCAGGGGCGATACGATTGAGGCTTAACATCCTGTATAGAATTAAGCCCACTTCGAAAATCGCTGTGGGCTCTCTTGCTTCCGACAGAGGGTGATCCGCCCAAGCAAGACCAATCAATTGCCGACTCGTAGCTCAATTGGGCCTGCCTCGTCACTGCTTCACCTAAGACTGCGATCGTCGAAAGTAAGCGAGCATGGATGTGGGGTTAAACTCGAACCATCCGGCGCTACGATGGGAGAAGGATGAGAATGCAATACCGGCGCGCTCAAGAATTGGAACGAGAATTTGATGCGCTGATTGCGTTGATCGCTGACATGATCACTACCCAAGCAAAACAGCACGTTCCCACTGCCCATACGCCAGCTTGGATGTTCAGCCAGCATGACCTGGCGAAGAAGCTGTTTCGGCATATGTGCTCTGTACGTTCCTTGCTGGAGCCTTCGCCCTTCCGGAACCAAGTCATTCCCTCGCACAGCTTTATCGATCACTCCTCGGGGCGGTCCTGACTCGATCTGCGATCGAGAACTATCTGCTCATGACATGGCTACACAGCAAAGGTGATGAATCGTTGCGGGATTTCCGGCATAACGTCTGGGAATATTGCGGTTGGAAGAAGCGAAGCAAGATGGCTGCAACCACGGATGACGCTCGCCTCGCTAGACAAAAAGCTGAGGCAGACGCTGCTCTGTTGTGGCCTTCCATACAAAGCTCCTTTCACTTCCAGAGCTACGCTGAGCCTCACCAAGAACGCCTTCGCAAAGGTAGCTGGGATGCAGGGTGGCGGCGGCGGCTCTAGTAGAGCTTTTGAGAGAAAACGGGTACAGATTCTTTCGAGAGGATTAGGTGGGGCTCCATCTAGGTGTTGCCCCCTACGCTTAGGAAGTCAAAACTTTGAACAAGTTTTGAATGGCAGCCTGGGTCGATTGCTGCCACTCGGTGGAGGTGGAAAAGCCTTGAAATCAAGCCTGAAGCGCTCTCCCCGTCGGCCTCATAGAGGCCGTGCAATCGGGCCTGACCGGCGAGCTTTTGGAGGTTGAAGTGGTTGTAGAACGCTTGGCCCAGTCGCTGACTTGCGCAACTTCCTTGGCGCCATAGCCGGAAGAAGTCCTCGTGAGCAGCGCGTTGACATCGCACAGCCAGTCGAGCAAGTTCTCCTTGAGTGTGACTACGAACAGTACCCATCTTCCAGTGATGGGGATCCCCTCTGGAAGTCTCGCACCTGGTAAGGCCGATAGCTTGGACGAGTGGGTAGTTACCGCCGCACACCTAAAAAAAGCCCGCACTGGGCGGGCCTGAAATGCGCATGCTGTCGAGGATGGATAACCATCGTTCGATAGATCCATGCTAGTAGCCCATAGCTCACCGCTACTGACCAACGGCGCTTCCGGGGTAATCTGTAAAGTTCGTAAAGACCGGTCAAAACGGGTTTGTCACCAAGCCATTTGGATTGAATTTTTTTGCGGCGCAGCGCCTCCATGTTTGGGTAACCAACTGGGAGGGCAAGCTGATGAATGGACCGCAACTGTACGTCATTGAATACGAGCTTCATGGGGATTTCCGGACATTCATCATTCGTCTGGAGCGAATGGATAATGCAGAGGCTTGGCACTGGGCAAGTTGTGACGCAGGAATCGGCATCATTCCGCGGTTTGGCCAACACAAGATCAAGAAGGTCAGCAAACCCCAGGCGGAGCGCTACGGCCTTGGCAACGTCAAATGGCGAATTGCCGGTCACGGGCCAGAATTTCAAGCCATGCCGATCGATCCCACGAAGTTTGGCAAAGTTGAGTAGATTCTGTAGTAGCGAACACACGCTGCGAACAGGTTGCTCAATCCCTAAAGGGTATAGCTTGAAGCGTGACACCCATGTCAGCGGACTCACCCAACACCTTCACTCGGGTTGAGACTAAGCCAATCCTGAAAGCCCAACACGGCGCTTACGACCCAATGCTCTGTCACACCACCCCGGTCGGGCCATCCAGCACCTGCCTCACCCGGCGAGCCAGGTCATGCGGCTGGCAAGGTTTGGAAATGACCTCAAATTCGGAGCCGCCAATGTCAGTCCGTTCGATCGCACTCTCTGCGTACCCTGTCGTCAACAACACTTTGATCCTGGGCTGTAGCCGCCGCACTTCCCGGGCAAGCATCACACCATTCATGCCACCCGGCATGATCAAGTCGGTGAACAGCAAGTCATAGCGCTCCCCAGCCTGAATTAGCTTCAAGGCTTCCCTGGCATTGAGCACCATATCAGCCGCATAGCCGTAGTCTTCCAGCACCATCTTAGCGAGCTCGGCCACATCCGGCCTATCTTCAACGATCAGGATGCGCTCACTGCCGGCGCTGCGCTCAGGTACTTTCAGATGTAGCTGCTGCGCCACTTTGGCTTCATCTACCGGGAAGTAAAGACGCAACGTGGTACCTTCTCCCTCTTCAGTGTAAATCCGCGCCGCGCCTCCAGACTGGCGGGCAAATCCGTACACCATGGACAGCCCCAGCCCCGAGCCTTTTCCTTCTTCCTTTGTGGTGAAAAAGGGATCCATCACCCGATCACGAATACCCGCTGGCATTCCGACACCGTTGTCAGTGATGGAAATACTCACGTAATTGCCCGGCAGTAACCCATCGAACGAGAGACTCAAATCCGTGATCTGGACATTGCGTGTTTCAATGAAAACGTGCGGGCGTTTGCGACCTATAAGGGCATCTCTAGCGTTGATGAATATATTCAGCAATGCCACTTCTGCCTGTGTCGCGTCGATACGGCAGTTACGAAGCTGGGAATCGAAGTCGAACTCTACCGTCACATCTGCGCCAAACGTGCGCTCAATGATCGGCCTTACGTCGTCGATCAGGTTGTTCAAATTGAGCACACGTCCATGTAGCTTCTGCTTACGGGCGAATGCCAGCAGCTGCTTGGTCAGGGTACTGGCACGCTCCACCGCTGATTGCGCGTGCCCGACACTGCGGCGAACACGATTCAAGTCCGCTTCAGCCTTATCGGCCTCACGGGCGATCAAGCCCAAGTATCCGCCCATGACTTGGAGCAGGTTGTTGAAGTCGTGGGCGATTCCGCCGGTTAGCTGCCCCAGTGCCTCCATTTTCTGGGCTTGGCGCAGGGCGTCCTCAGCATCCCGGCGTCGGCTGACATCAAGCTGGGAGGCAAAGTAATAGATCAACTCACCTCGTTCGTTGAAGATCGGCGACATGAAGAGCGCGTTCCAGAAGCTGGAGCCGTCCTTACGATAATTAAGAATCTCCGTGGCGATATCGACACGCTGCTCGATGGCCTCACGTAGACTGTCCACCACTGACCGCTCGGTTTCGGGTCCCTGCAGGAATCGACAGTTTCGACCCAAGATCTCGTCAATTGCATAACCGGTCATTTCCAGAAATGCCTTGTTGGCAAAAATGATCGGGTTGTCGTCACGTTTGGGGTCGGTGACGATCATCGGCATCCGAGTGGTTTGCACGGCAGCGAAGAACATGTCATGAGGCAAGCCGGATATATCGCCTGAGGCCTGGTTGCTGACGCGCGCCTTCTGGTCGGTCACGGTAATCTCCTCGAATATTGCGTCTGGCTCTTCAAATCTGGACAACATTCAAGGGCAGGTTGCTCCCGGCTGAGCCCCATCTTTGAAACTTTGCCCTCAACAGTGAGTCGATTCGTACTCGCTTCGCCTATGCTTGTCGCTTGAAAATCATCCTGAACATCGCCTCAAGTCGCTGCTGAACATGGAACCGGTATGAGCCTCCAACAGCGTAACAACGTTCACCTTTCGGGCAGCGGCAATGCCACTCTGGTCTTCTCCCACGGCTTTGGTTGCGACCAGTCGATGTGGAAGTTCTTGCTTCCGCATTTTCAGGAGCGATTTCGTCTGATCACCTACGACCTGGTCGGTGCAGGTCAGTCTGATCTCAACGCTTATGATCGGGAAAAGTATGACTCGCTCTGGGGTTACGCACAGGACCTCAATGACATCGTTAGCGAGTTCGCAGCCGGACCAGTCATTCTTGTTGGCCACTCTGTCAGCGCCATGATCGGCGTCCTCGCAGATCGCCAACTACCTGGTCGCATCGCCGCCCATGTGATGGTTGGCCCCTCGCCTTGCTACATTGACTCAGACAACTACATCGGCGGCTTCAAAGAGCAGGACATTCACTCGCTGCTGGACACCCTGGATAGCAACTACCTCGGCTGGTCGAGCACTATGGCACCCGTGATAATGGGCGCCCCCGGGCAGCCGGCACTCGCTGAGGAATTGACCAACAGCTTCTGCCGTACAGACCCTCAAATTGCCCAGCATTTTGCCCGGGTCACCTTCCTCTCAGACAACCGCCAGGACATAAAGGGCCTGCATACCCCGACGCTGATCCTACAATCGAGCGACGATCTGATTGCGCCAGTTGCGGTCGGGGAGTACTTGCACAGCATGCTGCCCAATAGCCGACTATGGCTGATCGACAATTTTGGCCACTGTCCACACATGAGTGCTCCTAGCGCCTGCTCGACGGCCATGGACGAGTTCCTGGTTCCGTGGAGTTGCGCGCATGGATAGGGTGCCGCCCGATGCCGATATGCTGTTCGAGCACGCCCCTTGCGGGTTGGTGGTCACCACTGAAGATGGCTCCATCCTGCGCAGTAATCAAACCTTCTGTGATTGGCTGGGCCAAGACCAGGCCGCGCTTTTGGAGCGGCGCTTCCAGGATCTGCTGACTATCGGCGGGAGGATCTTCCACCAGACCCACTGGGCGCCGCTAATGCGAATGCAGGGCTCGGTCGCGGAGGTGAAGCTCGACCTGCTGCATCGCGACGGCAACGTCATCACCATGTTGCTCAATGGCGTGCGACGTGAATATGCCAGCGGTCACTGCTACGAATTGGCATTGTTCGGCACTGTTGAACGCGATCGTTATGAACGCGAAATTCTAGCCGCGCGGCGGCGTGCCGAAGAAGTGCTTACACAGAAAACTCACGCCGAGACGGAATTGCAGCAGGCCAAGGCCGAGTTGGCAGCCGCTTATAAAAACGCCGAGCGCCGCGCGGCATTCGCCGAACAGATGGTAGCCATCGCTAGCCACGACCTTAAAAACCCGCTGACGGCGATTCGCATGGCAACCCAGTTGCTCGAGCGAAGCGAGCGTAGGGACAAGGAACGGCGGCTTTTAAGCAGTATCAGCAACTCCTCCGAGCGCGCACAGCGCATGATCGCGGACCTGCTCGACTTCGCCTCGGTGCGGATTGGCCAAGGTATCGGCATCAACCGCCGCCCAGTCGAACTGCAGATGGTCATTGAGCAAAGTGTCAGCGAATTGCGGGTCGCCTTTGGCCATGCCCGCATTCGCCATCTGGCTAGGAGTACAGCGCAGGCGGATGTGGACCCCGACCGGCTACAGCAAATGATTGGCAACTTGGTGGCCAATAGCGTGGCCTATGGCGATCTGGCACACCCCATCACCGTGACCTGCGACGTGGCTGACGGCATTGCGATCATTTCGGTACACAACCATGGCCCATGCATACCGGAATCATTGATTCCGGACCTTTTTGAACCAATGACTCGTGCCAGCGACCGCAGTGACGCGGTGCGCTCAGTAGGATTAGGATTGTTCATCGTCCGGGAGATCACAGAGGCCCATGGCGGCGATATCACCGTCACCTCCAATCTTGAATCCGGCACCACCTTTACCCTTCGCCTGCCAGTGGCCACTGTTTCAGAGTGAGGGGAAGTCGAAGCCGCCTCCGACCATCTAGCGTTGAAGAGGATTGTCGATTCCTTGAGGAATAAGCGCCATGCAATCAATTCAGGCAAGGCGCTTAACCAGAAATGGGGACTAGCAGGAAATTGGCGCAAATAACTAAATGCCGGTTCTCATCACGTCGACTTACGCGCTCGCCCTCACGTTTGAACGCTTCTGTTGGAAAGCTCTTTGACGGGCTTTATTAACCCCCCATGCTAGTGTCCCGTCTCAGATAAAACGTTCTTTTTCATCGCGCCTGCCATCGCGTCTCGGGCACTCTGGATCTTGCGCAAGATGTCTTCACCTTTCGCGTTCCAGACGTACCGGCAGGGCTGAGCGTTGTGCAGCGCCAAGAACGCGGTGATGGGGCTAGCCAGTTCGCGTGTCGAACTAAAGCTGCCATCGCGCAGGTAGACGGTGATGTCCCGGAAAAAGCGTTCAACCATGTTCATCCAGGAGCTTGAGGTCGGGGTGAAGTGCAGATGAAATCGTGGATGACGTTTGAGCCATTCCTTGACGACCGGATGCTTGTGCGTGGCGTAGTTATCCACGATCAAGTGCAATTGCAGGTTCTTGGGTGTTTCCCGGTTGATCTTTTTCAGGAAAGCCAGCCACTCCTGATGCCGGTGCTGTGTTTCGATGCTGCTGATCAGCCGACCCTGGAGGTAATCCATGGCCGCGAACAGCGTTAGCGTGCCGTGACGAACGTAGTCATGGGTCTGTGTGCGGATGTGGCCAATGCCCAATGGCAAGCCTGGTTGCGTGCGTTGCAAGGCTTGAACCTGGCTCTTTTCATCGCAGCAGAGCACCAGCGCTTTATCCGGTGGCGCCAGATACAGTCCAATGACGTCCCAGAATCTCTCTTCGAAATGCGGGTCATTGGACAGTTTGAAGGTGCGAGTCAGGTGCGGTTTGATGTCGTTCGCGGCCCAAATTCGTTGGACGCTGGCAGGCGAAATACCGGCGACTCGCGCCATGCTGCGGCAGCTCCAACGAGGTTGGCCAATGCGTGGTTGAGTGACCTGCTCAAGCGTTCGTTTCAAAGCTTCGGCAGGTAAGGAAGTTTTGCGTCCTCGCCCAGGCAAATCCACTAAGCCTTGTAGGCGCTGGGCTTGAAAACGCTTGCACCAGCGGGTGATCGAAACAACGGAGAGGCCGGTCAATTCAGCGATTTCGTTACGTGAATGACCTTGAGCAGCCAGCAAGATTACACGCGCTCGGCGACCGTCGCGCTGGCTGATGGTCGCCGAGCGAACCCGCCGGCTCAACTCAACCTGCTCATCGTCACTGAGCACAATGGCTTGAGAGTTCACGGCTCCACTCCTCTTTGTGGCTGACCAACGAAGCGTAGCTCAAGTGGGTTAAGTTATTTCCGAGACAGGACACTAGCGTTGAACTTGATGAAAAGGCTACAGCTGTAGCCGAGGCGATGAAGAATCGCACCCAGTCGAACCCAGAGGCCCAGCCTCTGACCGGTGCGGAGTTAGGCAAGGTCAATAGCGGGCAGTGAGAGGCGCCCGCGCCAAATGGACCCGGCGCGGGGCTAAGCCTTAACGCTTGGCTTCAGCATCAGGGTCGGCCGACCGGGCCAGGAAGGCACGGGTAATCTCCGGAAGATGCTCTTTCAGCCATTCGGCCATGGCGACTTCTTCTTTCAGAATCGAGCGGCACGCTTGGGCAGTAGCCTGATCTCCGGCCGCCTCAGCCGCCTCGATGGGGTCGCCTGTGGACGTCGCTAGCAGAAGCCGCGACCGACACGAAGTGTCGACCTTCCGGGCATATCCTCTGGCTTCATACACGCAGCATGTGAACTGCCAGGCCGGCCAGTGCACAGGCAAACAGCACCTGTATCACACCGCGCTTGAAGCGGAACAAGGCAACTGCTGCTGCAACCGCGATCCCCGCAGATGGCCAGTCAAACGCCCCGCTAAAGCCCTTCGGCCAAAGCACGTGGTAGCCAAAGAACATCGCGAGGTTGAGGATCACGCCTACTACTGCGGCCGTGATCCCCATCAGAGATGCAGTGAATTTCATCTCGTTATGGGTCGATTCCACCAGCGGGCCACCGGCGAGGATGAACAGGAACGACGGCAAGAAGGTGAACCAGGTGACGAGGCTCGCCGCGACCGCGCCGGCAAGGAATGGGTATTCGGCACCGAACATCGGTTGCACGTAGCCACCGACGAAGCCGACGAAGGCAACCACCATTATCAGTGGCCCTGGCGTGGTTTCCCCCAAGGCGAGGCCATCGATCATCTGGGTTGGCGTCAGCCACCCGTAGTGCCCGACAGCGCCCTGGTAGACATAGGGCAGCACAGCATACGCACCGCCAAAGGTCATCAGCGCGGCCTTGGTGAAGAACCAGCCCATTTGCGTCAGGGTTCCATCCCAGCCAAACGATAGCGTCAACAGCCCCATGGGCAGGGCCCAGAGCCCTGCACCGACCAGCAGCAGGCACACCAGATGCCCCCAGTTGAAACGGGCATGCTCAGGGGGTGGGGTGTCGTCATCGATCAAAGCCGGGCCATAGCTGTTTTTCGCGGCCCCATGACCGCCGCCGATCACAAACTTGCCTGGCGCAAAGCGCCCCCCCACATAGCCGATGACGCCAGCCCCTAGCACGATCAGTGGGAACGGCACGTTGAGGGCGAAGATGGCTACGAACGAGGCTCCGGCCATGGCCCACAGCCAGCCATTCTTCAGAGCGCGTGAACCAATCCGGTGGGCGGCGTGGACGACAATGGCCGTGACCGCCGGCTTGATGCCATAGAAGACTCCCGCGACCACCGGTACTTCGCCAAAGGCGACGTAGACCCAGGACAACCCGATAAGGATGAATAGCGAAGGCAGCACGAACAATACGCCGGCAATCACCCCGCCCCAGCTGCGATGCATGAGCCAGCCGATGTAAGTGGCGAGCTGCTGAGCCTCGGGGCCAGGCAGCAACATGCAATAGTTCAAGGCGTGCAGAAACCGCTTCTCACTGATCCAGCGGCGACGCTCGACCAACTCCTGGTGCATGATCGAGATCTGCCCAGCGGGCCCGCCAAAGCTGATGAAGCCTAACTTGAGCCAGAACAGGAAGGCTTCATAGAGACCGATCGGCTGCCGGGTCGCTTGCGATGGCGGCTGTTCACTCACTGCGGAGGTGGTATCAACCATTTTTAGGCTTCCTCACTTGCAAAAGCCGTCAGCAGACCATCGAAGATGCCTCCGGCGACCATGCTCAGTTGATCGTCATCGCCAATGCTCTCTCTCATGCCGGCGAGGACACGCTCGATACCTGATGCTTCGGGAGGTTGGTAGCCTCCTACATCCAGGTAGTGGATGACACCAGCCAGGCGTGCCAGGCCTGGCTGCTGAACGGCAAAACTCTCAATGAGGGTTTCGAAGGACACCCGCTGGCCTACGTGGCTGAATCTGGCCCCATCAAAATCGAAGCCGAGCGCATCGCTTGGGCAGTCACTGGGACTGTCCAACCAAATGAATCGGGCGTCGGGATCGATGAAGCGACGGATCAGCCAGGCACTTGCCAACCGGTCCACCCATGGGCGCTTTCGCGTTGCCCATCGGCGACCTTGGTATTCGCTGCGCTCCAGCTGGGTTATGGCCTCATCGTGTGAACTTGGCTCATCGGAGGACAGAGCACAGCTAATCGCGGTCTCAAGCTCCTGCAGGGCAGAATCGGCTTGAGCCTTGAGCACGCCTGGGAAGAAGTCGATCGCCGCCAACTGGCCGAAGGCCTTCCTGAGCTTGCGCACTTGCCGGGCTATCTGCAGCGCATTATCCGGGGATAGGTCAGCCCGCCAGCCTGCAATTTCCTCCAGCAGCTTGGCGTACTCATCGCTTCTGTCGAATAGCCCGCTGAAGCGTTCCTCGTGCTCAGGCAGTGACAGCAGAAATGCCGTTCCGTTGATGGCCAGCACATCTCTCTCCACGGCTTCAAACGCTTCACGGCCCACGCTTTTGCCAGGCAGCAGGTATACACCATCCCGCAGAACTGCGGCACCAGAAGCCTTCAGGGTTCTCCAAGCGCGCATCCGCTCGGTAGCGTTCGCCGTGGGTAGACCAAGGATCAACAGCAACCATTCGATAATGTAGGCATCTCAACAACAAATGTATTTATATCTACACTAATCGAGATTCATCCAAATGCAATGGCTAGTCAGGGGGTGTGCTGAATATTATGAAATCGTCAAAAAACAGTTGTCCGTCGATTAAAATAACACCCGTAAATTACCATCCAGTATCGCTTTACTCCTCGCCCCCCTAATTTTAGCCCCCCTTCAGCAATATCATCATCAGACACTAAGTGCACCTGGTAAAAATCATGATACCCGAAAGCGAGCATACTCCAACTACTACTGGTAAACTCGTGACACATCTAGTAATTAGTGCACTGTTCTTTTAATACATCCAGGTTTTGATGGATTAAAATTCTGAGATCGGTGAAAAATCAAGAGCTAACCCGTTGATTTGGCTATGCCTGAATTCTAGTTTTGGGGGAAAATTGATGAATTCATGATTGCATTGCGACGTATGCCAGCCCCCGGATGCGCCGCGACCCGGTAAACTGCCCCCTTTTCACAGGCACAACGGTTACCCATGTCCAACGACGCACCCATCGGCCCAGGCCGGCCAAAGGACCTGGCCAAGCGCGAGGCCATCCTCGAGGCCGCCAAGTCGCTGTTCCTCAGCCTTGGCTATGCCAACACCAGCATGGATGCAGTCGCTGCGGCGGCAGGTGTTTCGAAGCTCACCGTGTACAGCCACTTCACCGACAAGCAGACGCTGTTCGGCGCTGCGGTCATGGCCACCTGCCAGATGCAACTGCCGGACCTGATCTTCGAATACCCCGAAGGGGTGCCGGTGCACGAGGTGCTGCTGAACATCGCCCGAGGCTTTCAGGCACTGATCAGCAGTGACGAAGCGGTCAAACTCAGCCGCCTGATCATGGCCCTGGGCAGCCAGGACCCAAGTTTTGGCCAGTACTTCTACGAAGCCGGGCCCAAGCGGGTGTTGGCGGGGATGGAGGCGCTGCTGCGCCAGATCGACGAGCAGGGCATGCTGCGCATTGCAAATCCGCTGCATGCCGCCGAGCACTTCTTCTGCCTGGTCAAGGGCGCGCCGGACTACCGCTTGTTGCTGGGTTTTGCGGGGCCGCTGCAGGGCGATGAGGCCGAGGCCCATGTGCAGGAAGTGGTGGGCGTGTTCATGCGGGCGTTTCGGCCGTAAAACATTGCGGGGCTTGGGCAAAGTCCCAGGCAAACGCTGCACCTGTAGGAGCCGGGCTTGCCGGTGCCGGGCACCGCGTCGCCATCTTCGCGGGCAAGCCCGCTCCCACAGGAGCGACGAAGCCCGAAACAGACACCGTACCCGTGGGGGCTTTAGCCGCGAACACCGGCGCAGCCGGTGCCAGGCACCGCGTCCCTGGCCACTTACAGTCAGGCTTTCAAGGCCTTCTTCGGGTAGATGTCATAGCGGCTCGACTTGCCTTCCAGGCTATGGCTGGGCTTGGGCCCATCGATGATCGGCGCCTTGCGCGGGCGTTTGACCACTACCCGGTGACTGGCCAGGGCCAGCGCGGCTTCGAGCAGCGCCGGGGCATCCAGGTCATCACCCACCAAAGGCCGAAACACCCGCATCTCCTTTTTCACCAACGCGCTCTTGTCACGGTGCGGGAACATCGGGTCGAGGTAGATCACCTGCGGCGCCTCACCCTCCCAGGCACGCATGCGCTCGATGGCGTTGCCGGTCAACAGGCGCATGCGCCCGACAATCGGCCCGACTTCTTCATCCACCCGGGCCCGCGCCAGGCCGTCTTCCAGCAGCGCGGCAATCAACGGCTGGCGCTCGATCAGGGTCATCTGGCAGCCGAGGCTTGCCAGCACGAACGCATCCTTGCCCAGCCCTGCCGTGGCATCCAGTACCTGCGGCCGCACGCCTTGAGCGATACCTACCGCCTTGGCGATCATCTGCCCGTTGCCACCGCCGAACTGGCGCCGGTGCGCCGCCTGGCCTTCAACAAAGTCGACCCGCACCGGCCCCGGCGCCTGCGGGCCAAGTTGCTGGATCTGCAAGCCATCGGGGCCAAACTGCACGGCAAATTCGGCCATATCGTCAACCAGCGGCAAGCCCAGGCGTTCAGCCCAGGCCTGTGCCTGCTGCTCAAATTGCGCGCCCAGCGCCTCGACCCTGATACCTGCGCCCTGCCCTTGCTCTGCCATCGGTTACCGCACTCGAAAAAATTAATGAAAGCCCGGCCACGGCCGATACAGCGAATATCCCGCTATTCTGCCAGAGCACAACGCGCGCGACTGCCATGTCAGACACTCTTCCCCTTGGCTTGACCTACCTGTCGCCTGTCGGCAACTACGGTCGACAGAATACCCAGGCACTGGGTGGCGTCAGCCACCTGTGGCAGGATTTCTTCGCCCGCGCCATGGCCGAGCAGCAAGAGCCCGAGGTCGACAGCGTCAGCCAGGCACTGGTGCAGTACGACCAGCAAAGCGGCGAGCCGATCGGCGGCGCCAAGGCCCTGGCCCTGATCGAGATCCAGCGCGCCCTGCCGGTGCAGGACACCATCGTTGCCCCGCCCGAGCCGCTGTTCCTGCCCAAGGCCGAGCTTGAAGCCAAGCTGCTGCCCCCCGCCCCCGAGCCGTTCAGCGCCCTCGAACTGATCGAACAGCAGCGCCAGCTCGACATCAGCAACAGCTGGCTGCGCCCGGTGGTGATGAGCCAGGGCCACCCTGCTGATGAGCCTGGCCCGGCGCCGGCAACCCGCCCGCTGTTCCTGCCGATTGCCGAGCTTGAGCGCAACCTGCTCGACCCGGCCCCCGAGCCGTTCGATGAGGCCACCCTGGCCAAGCAGCAGAACGACCTGGAATTCGACACCCACTGGGCGCGCCCGGTGGTGCTGAACAACGTGCGCGTGCACGCGTAAGTTCAGCGGCAGACCTGCCAGAAGCCCATATCGAAGTGAAAATGGTTGTGATGGGCTGCGTTGTAGTCCGGCCCCAAAACCGTGCTGAAACTGTCGCAGGCGCCGTCACGCACCTCACGTAAAAAACGCGCCTTGTCGCCCTCCCCCTGCCAGTCACGCGCCAGCACGATGCGCTGGCCATCCTTCAGGCGAAAACCGCTGATATCCAGGGCATTGGCCGTGGCGTGCTGGCTCAGACGCCCCTGCTTGCGGTGGTAGACGTTGCGGCAGGCAAAACTGCCGAGGTGATCGACCTGCGCCACCGGCTGGCCGAACACCCGTTGCGCCGCCGGCTGCAGGCCGTGCACCTCGAACAGCGCATAGGCCACCGCCAGCGGGCAGCTGGCGAGGAAACTGCTGCTCAGCCGCGCCTGGCCGCCCTCGATGCGCCATACGTTGTGCAACGGGCAATCGGCACTGGCCGGGCTGTCGGCTTGCTGGCGCACGCGCAGGGCCGAGGCCTGCAAGGCCTGGCGGCACAGCTCAGGGTCATCACGCAGGCGCGACAGCTTCCACGGGGTGAGCAGGTTCGGCGGCTGGTGCACATCCAGCACTGCCCAAGGGTTCCAGGCATCCGGCAGGCGCCAGCCCTGGTGCCAGGCCAGGCCCGCCATAGCCAGCAGGCCGGCCAGCAGCGCTAAAGCTACGCGCATGCAGCCTCAGCGACGGAACAGGTCATTGAGACGCGCAAACGGCAGGGCCTGTTCACCGTAGCCGAACGTGCCCTGATCGCGGATCTCCAGCGCCGCACGCTCGAAGGCGCCCAGCGCGGCGCGGGCCAGGGAAGACCCCACGCTGATGCGCTTCACGCCCAGGTCCTGCAGCTGGTTCACGCTCAGCGGCACGCCCGCCAGGCCCATCAGCACGTTGACAGGCTTGGGCGCTACCGCCTGTACCACCGCGCGAATTTCATCGACGCTGCGCAGCCCCGGGGCGTACAGCACATCGGCGCCCGCCTCGGCATAGGCTTGCAGGCGCACAATGGTGTCGTCCAGGTCCAGCCGGCCGTGCAGCAGGTTTTCTGCGCGGGCGCACAGGGTGAAGGGGAATGGCAGGCTGCGCGCCGCCTGCACCGCCGCACGCACCCGCGCCACCGACAGCTCGAAATCGTAGATCGGCGCGTCGCTGCGCCCGCTGGCGTCCTCGATCGAGCCGCCCACCAGCCCCGCCTCGGCGGCGCGCAGGATGGTCTGGGCGCAGTCTTCGGGCAGGTCGCCAAAGCCGTTTTCAAGGTCCGCTGCCACCGGCAGCGGCGTGGCATCGACGATGATGCCGGCGTTATCCAGCGTTTCGTCCAGGCTCAGCGCGCCCTCGGCATCAGGCCGCCCCAGGCTGAACGCCAGCCCCGCGCTGGTGGTGGCCAGGGCTTCGAAGCCAAGGCCGGCAAGCAACTTGGCAGAACCTGCATCCCAGGGGTTGGGGATGACGAACGCCCCATCGCGCTCGTGCAGTGCCTTGAAGGCTTCGGCTCGCAGGGTTTGCACATCCATGGTTCAACCTCCGGCAGGGGGTGTGAGTGGTCAGAGTAGGCCCAGTTGTTCGACCTCGGGCGCCCGTGGCAATTCCACCAGCGGCGCCAACCCAGGCAGGCGCGCCATCAGGCGTTGGTGAAAACGCCGGGCCAGCGCTGCGGCCAGGCGGTTATCGCTGGTGTGCAGGAATACGTAGGGGCTGCGGCCCTCCTCGATCCAGGCCCCGACCTTCTCCACCCACGGTGTGAGAAAGCTTTCGTTGGCCTCAAGCTCCGGGTGGCCAATGAATCGCACCTGCGGGTGCTGGCTGAACGCGCACGGGCGTGGCGGTACCTTGGGCTTTTTGGCTTGGGCGTGAAGTACGCCGGGCTCACGCGAGGTGCAACTGAACAAGGCCCGCGGGTCCAGGCAGATGCGCTCGACCCCGCGCTCGTGCAGCAGGCGGTTGAGCTGGCGCTCGTCCTGGCCCTTGGCGAAGAAGGCCTCGTTGCGCACCTCCACCGCCACCGGCACGCCGATCTCGTCGATGAAACAGGCGAGTTCCCCCAACCGCGATGGCCCGAACTGCGCCGGCAGTTGCAGCCAGTACGGCGCCACACGCTCACCCAGCGGTGCCATCAGACGGGTGAAGTCCTGGGCTGAGTCCAGCTGCGCGCGCAGGTCATCGACGTGGCTGACGTCACCGGGGAACTTGGCAGTAAAGCGAAAGCCCGCCGGCATGATGCGCGCCCAGCGTTCTACCGTGGCGGGCGCGGGGCGGGCATAGAACGTGGTATTGCCCTCGACGGCGTTGAACACCTGGCTGTACAGCCCAAGCATGTCACCCGTGCGGGCGTCGGCGGGGTAAAGGTACTCGCGCCAGGCGTTTTCGCTCCAGGACGGGCAACCGAGAAAATAAGGCAGGGGGGACGCAATCATCCGTCAAATGTACAGGTCCAGCCCCAGCACTTCCATGTCCCAATCGGTAAAGCCTGCGGTGGTCAGGTAGCTGGCCAGGGCGGTGGAGGTGCGCCGGTCACGGGCGCGGGGGAAGATCATGTCCTGCTGGCGGGCCGGCAGGTCGCTTTTGCGGCGGTTGGTGCGGTTGAACTGCGCATCGGCGTCATCGACGACTTCGGCCTCTTCTTCTACAGCTTCGTCCCGCACATTCGCCTTGCGTGGCGTGCGCTTGATGGGGTAGCTGGATGAGGAGAAGCCGTCGATACGCATGGCATGGGCACTCAGGATCAATGATGGCAATTTAGCAGCATCAGGATTCCATCGCTAATGCCCGAACGATAACTGGACCACAGTTCACACAAAAGGTTTATTTCGAACGGCAATAGCCGACGAACTGCTGCCTTCAGCGCGCCTTGGGGGTTGCCACATTATCGCGCAGGTAAACCGGTTGCGCTTGTTCGGCGGCGACTGCCTCGCCACGGGCCCAGGCAAAGCGCGCCAGGCTGAGGATGTCCTGGGCGTCGGGCAAGGCGCTCGGGTCGCTGCTGGCCAGTTGCACCGCCAGGCGCTCGGCCAGGCCCCAGCCGGTGCCGGCACCGTACCAGTCGCCGCCCAGGCCGTCTGGCAGGGCCACCCGCTCCGGTGCAATTACTGCTTCCTGGCCGATCAGGCGCATCTCGCCCTGTTCGGCGCGGTAGCAGCCCCAATACACCTCATCCATGCGAGCATCGATGGCCGCAGCCACCTGCTGTACCCCGTGGCGGCGCAGGGCGCCCTGGGCCAGGGCTGCCAGGTTGGAGGTGGGCAGTACCGGGCGCTCGAGGGCAAAGGCCAGGCCCTGGACCACGCCGATGGCAATGCGCACGCCGGTGAAGGCGCCCGGGCCACGGCCGAAGGCGATGGCATCCAGCGCGCTCATGGCCACGCCGGAGTCGGCCAGCAGCTGCTTGATCATCGGCAGCAGCTTCTGCGCGTGCATGCGCGGGATCACCTCGTAGTGGCTGGTCACCTTGCCGTCATGCAGCAGGGCGACGGAACAGGCTTCGGTGGCGGTATCCAGGGCCAGCAGGGTGGTCATCGAACGGGTATCCAGGGGCAAAAGAGCGGGCAAGTATAGAGCAGCGGGCCCTTAGTGGGGAGCGGTCAGTGCGGGGGCTGCCTTGCCAATCATCTGAAGGCCGGCACGCGTCCTGTGGGAAGCGGCCTTGTGTCGCGATGGGCTGCGAAGCAGCCCCAGGATCTCAACCTCATGCAAAATCGTCGGGACTGCTTCGCAGCCCATCGCGACACAAGGCCGCTTCCCACAGCAGTCACGCTCGCTTCCAGATCATCAGCACAACAGTTCCCACACAAACCCATCCCGAAACGCTCAGCCAGAAACAACAACGGCCCGCAAGCGGGCCGTCGTGGTGCAGGGAGCGTGGATCAGCTCAGGGCTGCCAACACCTTGGCGGTGATCGACTCGACCGAACCGACACCTTCGATGTGGCTGTACTTCGGCTTGCCGGCGTTGGCGGCCGACAGCTTCTGGTAGAAGTCCACCAGCGGCTTGGTCTGGCTGTGGTAGACCGACAGGCGGTGGCGCACGGTCTCTTCCTTGTCGTCGTCGCGCTGGATCAGCTCTTCACCGGTGACATCATCCTTGCCTTCAACCTTCGGCGGATTGTACTGGATGTGGTAGGTGCGGCCGGAAGCCAGGTGCACGCGGCGGCCAGCCATGCGGCCGACGATCTCTTCGTCGTCCACGGCAATTTCAACCACGGCGTCGATGTCGACACCGGCGGCGACCATGGCTTCAGCTTGCGGGATGGTACGCGGGAAGCCGTCGAACAGGCAGCCATTGGCGCAGTCTGGCTGGGCGATGCGCTCCTTCACCAGGCTGATGATCAGGTCGTCGGAGACCAGCTGGCCGGCGTCCATGACTTTTTTCAGTTCCAGGCCCAGCGGGGTACCGGCCTTGACGGCGGCACGCAGCATGTCACCGGTGGAGATCTGTGGAATACCGAACTTCTCGGTGATGAACTTAGCCTGAGTACCTTTACCGGCCCCGGGAGCTCCCAGCAGAATTACGCGCATCTTGTGCTCCTCATATTTTTTTATGCAAATCAACGGATTCGGCGCACAAGGCCAACTCCGGAAAATCGGACGAGACCGTCAAATCGGTCAGAAGGCTGCTCAAGATACACAGCGCCCGCCCCCCCGACAAGCGTCCCAAAGTGGCAACAAAGGGTCCGGCGCAGCCTGCCCGGGTGGCGGTTGCGCCCGTCGCAACCAGGCGCCCTGCCCCTGCCCGGGCGCCATGGGCGCACCGGCCAGGGGCAGGCGGCAAAGGCGTCAGCCGGTGTTGCGCAGGCCCGCCGCGATGCCTGCCACGCTCACCAGCAAGGCCTGCTCCAACGGGCTGTCCAGAGCGGCTTCGCGGCTGCGCGAACGGGCCAGCAGCTCGGCCTGCAGGCGGTGCAGCGGGTCCAGGTAGGTGTTGCGCAGGCGGATGAATTCCAGGGTCTCGGGGCTGTGCGCCAGTAGCACCGGCTGCCCGGTCAGGCCCAGCACCACCCGGCATGACTGCGACAATAGGTCGCGCAGCTGCGCACCCAATGGCAACAGCGGCGGTTGCACTAGACGTTGGTCGTAGGCCTCGGCAATTTGCGCATCGGCCTTGGCCAGCACCATCTCGAGCATGTCGATGCGGGTCCTGAAAAACGGCCACTGCTCGCGCATCTGCGCCAGCAACTCACCCTGCCCGCGCGCCAGCGCGTTGTTCAGTGCCGTCTCCCAACCCAACCATGCCGGCAGCATCAGGCGCGTCTGGGTCCAACCAAAGATCCACGGGATCGCCCGCAGGCTTTCGATACCACCGGCGCGGCGCTTGGCCGGGCGGCTGCCCAGGGGCAGGCGGCCGAGCTCCTGCTCGGGGGTGGACTGGCGGAAGTACTCGACGAAATCCGGGTTTTCGCGCACCACGTCGCGGTAAGCCTTGACCCCGTCGGCGGCCAGCTGGTCCATCACTTCGCGCCAGGCCGGCTCCGGCGGCGGTGGCGGCAGCAAGGTGGCCTCTAGCACAGCAGCCAGGTACAGGTTGAGGTTTTGCTCGGCGATGCCCGGCAGGCCGAACTTGAAGCGGATCATCTCGCCCTGCTCGGTGGTACGGAAACGCCCGGCCACCGACCCCGGCGGCTGCGACAAGATCGCCGCATGGGCCGGGCCGCCGCCACGGCCAACGGTGCCGCCACGGCCATGGAACAACAGCAGCTCGACCTGGTGCTCGCGGCAGATGCGCACCAGGTTTTCCTGGGCGCGGTACTGGGCCCAGGCGGCGGCAGTGGTGCCGGCATCCTTGGCCGAGTCGGAATAGCCGATCATCACCTCTTGCGGGCCATGCAGGCCGGCGCGATAGCCCGGCAAACCGAGCAGGCGCTCCATCACCGGGCCTGCGTTGTCCAGGTCGGCGAGGGTTTCGAATAGCGGCACCACGCGCATCGGCCGGGTCAGCCCGGCCTCTTTGAGCAGCAGTTGCACCGCCAGCACGTCCGAGGCGGCGCCGGCCATGGAAATCACATAAGAGCCCAGGGAGGCCGCCGGGGCGGCAGCGATTTCACGGCAGGTGGCGAGCACCTCAGCGGTGTCGGCCTGGGGCTTGAAATGCCCGGGCAGCAATGGCCGGCGGTTTTTCAGCTCGGCCTGCAGGAAGCTGATGCGACGTTCTTCATCCCAGTCGGCGTAGCGCCCCAGGCCCAGGTAGTCGGTGATCTCCGACAAGGCATCGCGGTGGCGGGTGGAATCCTGGCGCACGTCCAGGCGCACCAGGAACAGGCCAAAGGTTACCGCGCGGCGCAGGCAGTCGAGCAACGGGCCGTCGGCGATCACGCCCATGCCGCACTCATGCAGCGACTGGTAGCACAGCTCCAGGGGCGCGATCAGTTCGCGGTTGTTTACCAGCACCGCAGCGCTGGCCGGCTGAGGCGCTGCCAGCGAGGCATGGGCCCAGGCGCGGGTGGCGCGCAGGCGGTCGCGCAGTTGCTTGAGCAGCGCGCGATAGGGCTCTGCGCTGTCGTCGCCCACCTGCTCGCGCAGCGCAGCGCTGGCGGCCTGCATCGAAAGCTCCGCGGCCAGGTAGTCGATATCGCGCAGGAACAGGTCGGCCGCCATCCAGCGCGCCAGCAGCAATACCTCGCGGGTTACTGCGGCGGTGACATTGGGGTTGCCGTCACGGTCGCCGCCCATCCACGAAGCGAAGCGCACCGGCGCGGCTTCCAGCGGCAACCGCAGGCCGGTGGCTTCGAACAGCGCGGCGTCAACCTTGCGTAGGTGGCTGGGGATGGCCTGCCACAGTGAATGCTCGATCACCGCAAAGCCCCACTTGGCCTCGTCCACCGGGGTGGGCCGGGTGCGGCGGATTTCTTCAGTGTGCCAGGCCTCGGCGATCAGCCGGCGCAGACGCTCGCGCACCTGCTGGCGTTCGGCGGGCAGCAGGTCGCGGTGGTCCTGCGCGGCCAACTGCGCGGCGATGGCGTCGTACTTCTGGATCAGCGTGCGGCGTGCCACTTCGGTGGGGTGGGCGGTGAGCACCAGCTG
The DNA here is from genome assembly GCF_019139835.1 of Pseudomonas xanthosomatis. Taxonomy (NCBI): domain Bacteria; kingdom Pseudomonadati; phylum Pseudomonadota; class Gammaproteobacteria; order Pseudomonadales; family Pseudomonadaceae; genus Pseudomonas; species Pseudomonas xanthosomatis. The sequence continues at coordinate 5,370,960 of NZ_CP077075.1, forward strand.
GATGTCCAGCCGCGCCAGCTGGCGCGCCAGGGTGTCGTTGCCGTGCCCGGCCGCCTTGAGCCGCGCCAGCAGTTCAGGCAGCGCGCGGTCTTCGAACGGCTCGGGCTGGCCGGCATCGCGGCGGCGGATCAGCTGGTACTGCTCGGCGATGTTGGCCAGGTTCAGGAACTGGTTGAAGGCCCGCGCCACCGGCAGCAGGTCTTCTTCGGCCAGGTCGTCCAGGGTCGAGCTCAATTGCTCGCCCTCGCCGAGGCGGTCGGCCTTGGCGCTGTGGCGGATCGCCTCGATCTTGTCGAGGAACGCATCGCCATGCTGCTGGCGGATGGTTTCGCCAAGCAGCTCTCCCAAAAGGTGCACATCCTCACGCAAGCGCAAATCGATATCGCTCATCGGGCCTCTCCAGTCCAGGAAACAGCAGGCCCCAAGAGTGCCCACTCACGCCTGCGCCTGGCAAGCCGGGCGCGGCCAAAGCAACTAAAGTCAATACAGGTCATCCGAAGCAATGCCCCCTCCAAGGCTTTGACAGAGGTCATCATGAAAATCCGCGAACTCGCCCAACACTGGGAACAGAATGCCGCCGGCCGCCTGAGCCCCACCGGCCACCAACTGCACCTGGACATAGAAGCCGAAGCGCGCCTGGCGGCGCTGGTGGACATGTACCCCAAGCGCAGCGCCGAGGAACTGCTGGGTGAACTGGTAGCCGCCGCGCTCGAGGAGCTGGAAGCCAGCTTCCCCTACATCAAGGGCCAGCAGGTGATCGCCACCGACGAAGAGGGCGACCCGCTGTACGAGGATATCGGCCCTACCCCGCGCTTTCTGGCGCTCTCGCGCCAGCACCTGCACGCCTCCAGCAGCGCCCGCGACGACGAGCGCCACTGACCCGCCGATTGCCTGCGGGCCTTGTCGCACAAGGCCCGCAATACCTCCCTGCACGCGCAAAGTTCCCAGCTTTTTGCGCTGACCAATTGGTCAGCAAAAAAAGTGTTTAGCGTGCGAATTTTTCTGAACTATCGGAAAAACGCCTCGGTCACAGCCAATAGCCATCACGGCAAAACCCTGCAAACACGGGCGTTGCAGCGCCCTTACGCCCAGGGAAACAGCGATGGACCGGTTGCGGACATCGTCGTTAACAGGAGTGACCAATGGAGTTGACCACCATGAAGACCCGCATCGTTAAACCCGCCTCCCCCCACCTGCGCGGGCTCAAGCTGGCCGCACTGGCACTGGGCAGCAGCCTGCTGCTGGCCGGTTGCGCCGGCAAGCCGCCCACCGAGCAGTACGCCGTGACCCAATCGGCGGTCAATTCGGCGGTCAGCGCTGGCGGCACCGAGTTCGCCGCGGTGGAAATGAAAGCGGCCCAGGACAAGTTCAAGCAGGCTGAAATCGCCATGCACGACAAGAAATATGACGAGGCCCGGATGCTGGCCGAGCAGGCCGAATGGGACGCCCGCGTGGCCGAACGCAAGGCCCAGGCAGCCAAGGCCCAGAAAGCCCTCCAGGACAGCCGCGAAGGCGTCCAGGACGTGCGCGAGGAAGGCCTGCGCAGCGCCGAGTGAGCCTGCCCACGCCCCTTGAGCCTTCGTCGATAGCAATCAAAGGATGAACACTATGCGCAACTACGTCATGATCCCCGCCCTTCTGGCCCTGAGCGTAGGCCTGGCGGCCTGCTCCCACGACCCAAATGCCAACCTGGAATCGGCCCGCACCAACTTCTCGGCGCTGCAGAGCGACCCGCAGTCGAGCAAGGTGGCCGCCCTTGAGACCAAGGACGCCCAGGACTGGCTGAACAAGGCCGACAAGGCCTACATGGAGCGTGAGGACGACAAGAAGGTCGACCAGCTTGCCTACCTCACCAACCAGCGTGTGGAAGTGGCCAAGCAGACCATCGCCCTGCGCACCGCCGAAGCGGAGCTGAAAAATTCTGCCGCGCAGCGCGCCCAGGCGAAGCTGGACGCCCGCGACGCGCAGATCAAGAAGCTGCAGGACAGCCTCAACGCCAAGCAGACCGACCGTGGCACCCTGGTGACCTTTGGCGATGTGCTGTTCGACTTCAACAAGGCCGAGCTTAAAAGCAGTGCCTACCCCAACGTCACCAAGCTGGCGCAGTTCCTTCAGGAAAACCCTGAGCGCAAGGTGATCGTCGAGGGTTACACCGACAGCGTCGGTTCGGCCAACTACAACCAGACCCTGTCCGAGCGCCGCGCCGGTGCCGTGCGCATGGCGCTGGTACGTGCCGGCGTCGACCCTGCGCGCATCGTCGCCCAGGGTTACGGCAAGGAGTACCCGGTGGCTGACAACACCAGCAACTCGGGGCGTGCGCAGAACCGTCGGGTGGAGGTGACCATCTCCAACGACAACCAGCCGGTGGCGCCACGTTCGGTGAGCCAGGTGCAGTGACGGCTGCTGGCTGAATGAAAAAACCCGCCTGATGGCGGGTTTTTTCTTGGGTTGTCTCTGGGCTATCCGCGCGGCGCATTGCAGGCTTCGCCCAAAGGTATCGCATGACCTCCAGGCCTGCGCTGTACCTGTAGGAGCCGGCTTGCCGGCGATAAGGCCAGCCCAGGTAACCTCGATCTGCGGCCTGGCACCGGCGTTGCCGGTGATCGCCGGCAAGCCGGCTCCTACAGAGAGCGCGGTTGCACGGTTCGCGATCACTGCACCTGCTGCTGCGGCGTCTCCTGCCCCATGCAGCGCACCGCGCGCTTGCGGTTGTCCACCAGCACGCCGGTCAGGCCCTTCTGCTGGGTGTCGAACAGCACCAGCACGCCATCGACGCACTGCGCCACCTGCGGTGCCGGGTCCAGCGATACCTTGTAGTCCTCGCCGGGGATGGTCTTGAGCATGGTGAAGTCCTGCAGCAACAGGGCATCTTCAGGCTTGGCGAAATGCAGGTAGCCGTAATACCAGAGGGCCCCCACCGTCACGATGATGCTGCCGACACCGGTCAGGATCAGCGGGATGGCGTTGCGTTCTTCACTCATTGCTGGTTGTTCTCGTCAGGGTAGTTGGGTACTTCGGCCAGGCGGCGCAGGCCGTTGAAGTGGCTGGGGTCGTCCAGAAAGCGCAGCATCACCTCACGCCATGTCGGGTCGGCGAAAGTCTGCACATGGCCACCCCGGGTAAGCTGCAGCACCCGCGGCGGCGGGGCGTGCTGGTACAAACGGATACCGTTTTCAAGCGGCACCAACTGGTCGTCCAGGCTGTGGAAGAACAGCTTGGGCGGGCTGCTCAGCTGTTCGATGGAGCGGATCGCGCTGTCGCCATCCGGCACCAGCCACGACAGCGGCACCTGCAGCGGCCAGGTCAACCACGAGGTGCTCAGGGCATAACGGCCGACACTGCGGTAGCTGGCCGGCACGCCATCGAACACCAGGGCACTGAAGCGCTGGCGCTGCTCGGGGTGCGCCGCCAGGTAATGGATGGCCATGGCCCCGCCCAGGCTCTGGCCCAGCAGCACCAGCGGCTTGCCCTGCACCTCGGGGGCGCGGTCCAGCCAGGCCATGGCGGCGGCGATATCGTCGTACACCTCGGGCAGGCTCGGCTTGCCCTGCGACAGGCCATAACCGCGGTAATCGATCATCAGCACCTGCCAGCCCTGCTCGGGCAGCCAGTAGCTGCCGCCCAGATGGCCGGCCAGGTTGCCGCCGTTGCCATGCAGGTGCAGCACCGTGCCCTTGACCTCGGCCCCGGCCTTGGCCGGCAGCCACCAGCCGTGCAGGCGCACACCATCGGCGGTGGTCAGGGTGATGTCGCGGTACGCAAGCTTGGCCCGCTCGGGGGTGAACGGCTGGCCGCGCTCGGGGAAGAACAGCAGGCTGCTGCAACCGCCCAGCCCCAGCAGCAGCAGGCCGAGCAAGAGCAGGCGGCAGCGCTCAGAGAATGTTCGCGTAGTCGGCTTCAATACGGTCCAGGCTCAGGTGGTTGAGGAAGTTGGAGAAGCACATCCAGGCCGACAGCGCGTTAAGGTCACGGAACTGCTCCGGCAGGTACTTGGGCGGCTCCACCAACCCTTCTTCGACCAGCTGGCGCAGCGTACGCATGTCTTCCAGGGTGGTCTTGCCGCAGAACAGCAAGGGGATCTGCTCCAGCTTGCCCTTCTTCACGGCCAACTGAATGTAGTTGTAAACCATGATGAAGCCCTTGAGGTAGGACAAGTCCTTGGTGAATGGCAGGCCGTTGGGCACCGAGCCGCGGAACACCCGGCTGGCGTTGCTGTAGCTCTGGGCCATCTCGAAGCCCTGCTCGCGGAAGAAGTTGAACACCTGCAGGAAGTCGGCGCCCTCCTCGACCATGTGTATGGCCCGGGTGCGGTTGGCCAGCTTGCGCAGGCGGCTGGGGTAGGAGGCGAAGGCGATCACCTCCATCAGGATCGCCAGGCCTTCCTGGGTCACGGTCGACGAGGGCGGGCCCTTGGCCAGGAAGGTGCAGATCGGCTGGTTCAAACCGTTGAGCGTAGTGCCCACGTGCACCAGCCCCTCGTGCACCTCCAGCGCGCGCACATCGCGGCTGTTGAACATGGCGTCGGCGCGCACCTTGATGTAGTCGGCGCCGGCCGCAGCGTCGGCGACGATACCGTCGGACTCGAACACGCGAATGGTCCCTTCGGCCTCGCCGAACACCTTGTTCAGCCGGTGCTGGAGAATCTCCACGGCCTCTTTTGCGGTGAGGTTTTTCGGTTCGTCCTTGAGGTCGCCGCGCCCGTCGATGTTGTCGAGGTAGTTGGACAGCATCAGGCCCAGGTCGGCCAGGGTCGGGTCACCGGCGTGGAAGGCGTCTGAGGCTGCGCCGTAGAGCTCTTGCGAGATCAGCCCGAAGTCCTCGGTGCCACGCGCCTCGAGCATGCGCACCACCATGCGGTACTCGCGGCACATGCGCTTCATGATCTGCCCGACCGGGTTGAACTGGCCGAGCTGGCGGATGATGTCGCGCTCGATGCTCTGGAACTCGGCCTTCACCGCGCCGGAGTCGAACGACAGCGGGCGGTTCTGGTAGTAGGCCCGGTCGATGGCCGGCGGCTCCTTGCCCTTGGCCTTGAGGAAGCCCTGGCGCACGCTGTCGTCCCATTTCACCGCATCCAGCACCCGGATCGGAGTCTGGGCCGCGACGATGCGGTCGGAGAGGCTGCGGATGGTCTGCTGGTATTCGTCCACCGGGGACTCCTTATCGGAACATTGTGCCAAGCGCTGCTTTGCCTGTGCGGGCCTCATCGCGGGCAAGCCCGCTCCTACAGGGGCAGCATAGGGTTCGAGCCGAGCACAGTACCTGTGGGAGCGGGCTTGCCCGCGAAGAGGCCGGCACAGCCGACTACTTGCCGGAGCGCTGGAAGCGCGCCACCTCGACGAACAGGTCGGAGTTGGCCGGGTCGTCCAGGTAGGCCAGCACCCGCGCCGAGGGGCTGTCGATCAGCACGCCTTCGCCGTTCTCGTCCGGTACCTGGGTGGTGCGCCCGGTCAGCTCTTTCTGCTCCACCGCCTGCTGCACCTGCTCCACATCCAGGTTGTACAGCACCAGCTCCTTGCCCTCGACGATGTCGAAGCCGCCTATCAGGAAGTTGCCACCCATGGCCTTGGGCACGCCGGCCGACAGGTACCAGCGGTTGCCATGGCGCGAAACGGTGAAGGTGTACTCCTGCGCCGCCTTGCCCTTGGCCGTGGCCACGGCCTTGTAGGCGTCGGCGCCACTGCGGCTGATCACAAGCTTCAACGGCTCGCCCCAGGCATCCTTGCTGCTCCACTTGCCAAGCAGCGCCTTGGGCGCTGCCTGGTTGGCCGGCAACGGCTCGTGGAAGGTCACCAGACACCCGCCCAGCAAGAGGAATGACAAGGTCAACAACACCACACGCCAGGCTTTCATCAGGTTCTCCTTGAAAATTCGGTCGCCTCAGGCCGAAGCCAGCACCATCTGCAGGTATCGGACAAGAATAGCGAGCATCTGCTCATCGGCCTGTGCATCAGCGCCCTTGAGCAGGCCCTGATATTCCATCTGCTCGATGATGGCCGTCAACATCTGGGCGTCCTGCTCGGGCTGGCGCGAGCCCACCACCTGCAGCATCTGCCGTGCGCCATGCAGCAGAATCTGCTCGTGGGCGCAGACCAGCTCGGCCAGGCGCGGGCACAGCAGCGCCTCCTGGCGAAAGCCCTGCTCGGCCATTAGGAAGTCGCGGCGGTTGTTGAGCTGGCGGATCACATAATCGGCGGTCATGCGTGCCACTTCGTTGACCAGCCGCGCCCGCGCCTCGGGGCTGCCATCGCCCTGGGCCAGCAGCTGGCGCAGCACCACTTCGGTATTGGCCCACAGCTTGGCCATGTAGGCGGCGCTGCGTTCGACGTACTGGGCGAAGGTGTCGGCCAGCAGGTCCTGGATATCCTTGAAGTAGTAGGTGGTGGCCGACAGCGGCACACCGGCCTCGGCGGCCACCGCACGGTGGCGCACGCCGCGCACGCCGTCGCGCACGACAATGCGCATGGCGGCATCGAGGATCTGCTGGCGGCGCTGCTCGCTGCCCTGGCGGGCAGTTTTGCGGCCTTGGTACTGCACGCTCTCGGCGACGGCGGTGGCGATGCCGGCGGCGCCTTGTGGGACCATTGCGGGTGTCACGATAAATACCTCTTGGAGTCATGCGCAGCTTGTGCCGGCCCTTTCGCGGGTAAACCCGCTCCCACAGGTAATTTATTCAGCTGTGAGAGCGGGTTTACCCGCAAAAGGGCCGGCACAGACAACATAAAGCTTCAGGCATGAAAAAGCCGCCTCGAAAGGCGGCTTGTTCACATCGCTCAGGCCTGCGGGCGCATGTGCGGGAACAGGATCACGTCGCGGATCGACGGCGAGTTGGTCAGCAACATCACCAGGCGGTCGATGCCGATGCCTTCACCGGCGGTCGGCGGCATGCCGTACTCCAGGGCGCGGACAAAGTCGGCATCGTAGTGCATGGCTTCGTCGTCACCGGCGTCTTTCTCGGCCACCTGGGCCAGGAAACGCTCGGCCTGGTCTTCGGCATCGTTGAGCTCGGAGTAGGCGTTGGCGATTTCGCGGCCACCGATGAACAGCTCGAAGCGGTCGGTCACGGCAGGGTTTTCGTCGTTGCGACGCGCCAGCGGCGAGACTTCGAACGGGTACTCGGTGATGAAGTGCGGCTGCTCCAGCTTGTGCTCGACCAGCTCTTCGAAAATCATCACCTGCAGCTTGCCCAGGCCTTCGTGGCCGAGCACCTTGGCGCCGGCCTTCTTGGCGATGTCGCGGGCGCGGTCGACGTCCTGCAGGTCGGCGGCGGTCAGCTCGGGATTGTACTTGAGGATCGAGTCGAACACCGACAGGCGCACGAACGGCTCGCCGAAGTGAAACACCTTGTCGCCGTAAGGCACGTCGGTGCTGCCCAGCACCAGCTGCGCCAGCTCGCGGAACAGTTCCTCGGTGAGGTCCATGTTGTCGCGGTAGTCGGCGTAGGCCTGGTAGAACTCGAGCATGGTGAATTCAGGGTTGTGACGGGTCGAGACACCTTCGTTACGGAAGTTGCGGTTGATCTCGAACACCTTCTCGAAGCCGCCCACCACCAGGCGCTTGAGGTACAGCTCCGGCGCGATGCGCAGGAACATGGCCATGTCCAGGGCGTTGTGGTGGGTTTCGAACGGCTTGGCCGCAGCACCGCCAGGGATGGTCTGCAGCATCGGCGTTTCGACTTCGAGGAAGTCACGCTCGATGAGGAACTTGCGGATGTACGAGATCACCTGCGAGCGCACACGGAAGGTGTGGCGGGTTTCTTCGTTGACCATCAGGTCGACGTAGCGCTGGCGGTAGCGCTGCTCGGTGTCGGTCAGGCCGTGGTGCTTGTCCGGCAGCGGGCGCAGCGACTTGGTCAGCAGGCGCACGTTGGTCATTTCGACGTACAGGTCGCCCTTGCCGGAACGGGCCAGGGTGCCTTCGGCGCTGATGATGTCGCCCAGGTCCCAGGTCTTGACCGCGGCCAGGGTTTCTTCGGGCAGGGTCTTGCGGTTGACGTAGACCTGGATACGGCCGGTCATGTCCTGGATAACCATGAACGAGCCACGGTTGAGCATGATACGGCCAGCCACCTTGACCGGGATCGCGGCTGCTTCCAGCTCTTCCTTGGTCTTGTCCGCGTACTGCTTTTGCAGGTCGTTGCAGTAGCTGTCGCGACGGAAGTCGTTGGGGAAGGCGTTGCCCTTGGCGCGTTCTGCAGCAAGTTTTTCCTTGCGCAGGGCGATCAGGGCGTTTTCTTCCTGTTGCAGGTCTTGCGATTCGGTCTTGAGGTCGCTCATGTCGTCAGTCTTTCCATCAGGTATTCGTTGCCCCTGTCGGGCAGGGCAGGCGATACCGGCCCCCAGGGCCTGGTATCGCGGCGGTGGTGTACAGGTTACAGGCCCTGCTTGAGGCTCGCCTCGAGGTACTCGTCGATGTCGCCATCGAGCACCTTGTTGCAGTCGCTGCGCTCGACGCCGGTCCGCAGGTCCTTGATGCGCGAGTCATCCAGTACATAGGAGCGGATCTGGTGGCCCCAGCCGATGTCCGACTTGCTGTCTTCCAGGGCTTGCGAGGCGGCGTTGCGCTTTTGCATTTCCAGCTCGTACAACTTGGCCCGCAGCATTTTCATGGCGGTATCCTTGTTGGCGTGCTGCGAGCGTTCGTTCTGGCAGGCCACCACGGTGTTGGTCGGTACGTGGGTGATACGTACGGCCGAGTCGGTGGTGTTGACGTGCTGGCCACCGGCGCCCGAGGAGCGGTAGGTGTCGATGCGCAGGTCCGACGGGTTGATCTCGATTTCGACCTTGTCGTCGATCTCGGGCGAGACGAACACCGCCGAGAACGAGGTGTGGCGGCGTGCGCCGGAGTCGAACGGGCTCTTGCGCACCAGGCGGTGCACGCCGATCTCGGTGCGCAGCCAGCCAAAGGCGTACTCGCCCTTGATGTGCACGGTGGCACCCTTGATGCCGGCGACTTCACCTTCGGACAACTCGATGATGGTGGCGTCGAAACCGCGCTTGTCGGCCCAGCGCAGGTACATGCGCAGCAGGATGTTGGCCCAGTCCTGGGCCTCGGTGCCGCCGGAGCCGGCCTGGATGTCCAGGTAGGCGTTGTTCGGGTCCATCTCGCCGCTGAACATGCGACGGAACTCGAGCAGGGCGAGGGATTCCTCCAGCCCTTGCAGCTCGGTCACGACATCGCTGACAGCGCCTTCGTCGTTTTCCTCGACCGCCATGTCGAGCAGGTCCTTGCAGTCGCCAAGGCCGTTGGACAGCTTGTCGAGGGTGTCGACCACCTGCGCCAGCATGGCACGCTCGCGGCCCAGGGCCTGGGCGTACTCGGGCTTGTTCCAGACGGCGGCGTCTTCCAGTTCGCGGTTTACTTCGACCAGACGATCATGCTTGTGATCGTAGTCAAAGATACCCCCGAATGGACTGGGAACGCTCGGTGAGGTCCTTGATGGTGTTCAGGATCGGTTGGATTTCCATGGGCGGGCAGCTCTCGTGCGAATTCGGTGAAAAGCCCGCGAGTATAACCGAGTCTTGGGCATGACGGCAGACCCGCCGAGCAGGTCTTGACACCTCACAATCGCGGAGCAAGCCCGCTCCCACAGGTACAGCGCCTGACTCAGGCTCTGCGCGATCCTGTGGGAGCGGGCTTGCCCGCGAAGCAGGCAACGCGGTGGTTGGCACCGGCTTTGCCGGTGTTCGCGGGCAAGCCCGCTCCCACAGGAATCACGCCTGCTTCAAGATCATCAGCAAAACAGTTGCTCCCACAAGGGCAACACCTTCCCCCGCGATCAGGCAATCCCCACCTGGTTGCGGCCGTTGTGCTTGGCCTGGTACAGCCCCTTGTCCGCCGCCGAAATGAGCTGTCGGCAATGGCTGCCCTGGCTTGGCGTCTGGGTTGCCAGGCCGATGCTCACGGTCAGGCGCGAGCCGGCTTCGGGGGCGATGTGCGGGATGTTCAGGGCGATGATGTTCTGGCGCAGCTTCTCGGCCACCAGCCGCGCACCGCCCGGCGAGGTGTTGGGCAGCACCAGGGCGAATTCCTCGCCGCCGTAGCGCGCCGGCAGGTCACTGGGGCGCGCGCAGCAGCTGCGGATGCCCTCGGCCACCTGGCGCAGCGCCTCGTCGCCGGCCAGGTGGCCGAAACTGTCGTTGTAGGCCTTGAAGTAGTCGACGTCGATCATCAGCAGCGACAACTGCTGCTGCTCGCGCAGGGCGCGGCGCCATTCCAGTTCCAGGTACTCGTCGAAGTGGCGGCGGTTGGACAGCCCGGTCAGGCCGTCGGAGTTCATCAGCCGCTGCAGCATCAGGTTGGTGTCGAGCAGTTGCTGCTGGCTCACCCGCAGGGCGCGGTAGGCTTCGTCGCGCTGCAGCAGGGTGAGGTAGGAGCGCGAGTGGTAACGAATGCGCGCCACCAGCTCGATGGTGTCGGGCAGCTTGACCAGGTAGTCGTTGGCCCCGGCGGCGAAGGCCGCGCTCTTGACCAGCGGGTCTTCCTTGGTCGACAGGACGATGATCGGGATGTCCAGGGTGGCCGGGTTGTTGCGGTACTCGCGCACCAAGGTCAAACCATCGAGGCCCGGCATGATCAGGTCCTGCAGAATCACCGTGGGCTTTATGCGCATGGCCTGGGCCACCGCCTGATGCGGGTCGGCGCAAAAATGGAAGTCGATGTTCTCTTCCTGGGCCAGCCCGCGACGCACTGCCTCACCGATCATGGCCTGGTCATCCACCAGCAGGACCATGGCCGAGTTTTCGTTGGTGGTCGTCAGACCTTCGGTTGGCAGATCATTCATCCCTAGTGTCCTGTCTCGGAAATAAGCTGGCCAGGCGGCGTGAATCATTACAAGTAGTCATTTCGAATAGACTTCCATCAGTCGCCCGGCGATACGCTCCAACGGACGGATTTCCACTGCCGCATTGATTGCTGCGGCAGCCTTGGGCATACCGTACACCGCACTGCTCTGCTGGTCCTGGGCGATGGTCAGAAAGCCCCGTTCGCGCATCAGTTTCAAACCCTGGGCGCCATCGCGGCCCATGCCGGTGAGCAACACGCCCACCGCTTCACCGGCCCAGTAGCGTGCCACGCTTTCGAAAAACACGTCGATCGACGGCCGGTAGATTTCGTTGACCGGCTCGGCAGTGTAGGCCAGCTGGCCGTTCTGCAGCAGGCGGATATGGTGGTTGGTGCCGGCCAGCAGTACCTGGCCCGGCTGCGGCGGCTCGCCATCGCGGGCCAGGCGCACCGGCAGGCCACTGGCCGAGGCCAGCCATTCGGCCATGCCGGCGGCAAATACCTGGTCGACGTGCTGCACCAGCACGATGGCCGCCGGAAAGCTTCGCGGCAGCCCCTTGAGCAGCACCTCCAGCGCCGCCGGCCCGCCGGCGGACGAGCCGATCGCCACCAGGCCCTGGCGTTGTGCGGCTTCGCGCACGGGCGCCGGCACCGCGCGCGGCGCGCTGGGCCGCTGCTGGCCGATCAGCCAGGCGATGTTGAGGATCTTGCGCAGCAGCGGCGCCGCTGCTTCGCGCGGGTCACCCGCACCCAGGGCCGGGGTGTCGACCACATCCAGCGCGCCGTGCCCCATGGCCTCGAACACCCGGTGCACGTTCTGCTTGCGGTCGACAGTGACGATGACGATGGCGCAGGGAGTCTCGGCCATGATCCGGCGGGTGGCCTCCACGCCGTCCATCACCGGCATGATCAGGTCCATCAGGATCAGGTCAGGGGTCTGTTCGGCGCAGCGGGCAATGGCCTCGGCGCCATTGCTGGCCACCCATAGCACCTGATGCGCAGGCTCGAAGGCCAGCGCCCGGCGCAGGGCCTCCACAGCCATGGGCATGTCGTTGACGATGGCGATCTTCATCCCTGCGCCCCTCCGATCAGCTCCTCGACGGCATCCAGCAACGCATCGTCATGGAAGCTGGCCTTGGCCAGATAATAGTCGGCGCCGGCGTCCAGTCCACGCCGGCGATCTTCCTCGCGGTCCTTGTACGACACCACCATCACCGGCAGCGATTGCAGGCGGTGGTCGCGGCGCACCAGAGTGACCAGCTCGATGCCGTCCATGCGCGGCATGTCGATGTCGGTGATCAGCAGGTCGAAATCATCGCTGCGCAGGGCGTTCCAGCCGTCCATGCCATCCACCGCCACCGCCACATCGTAGCCACGGTGGCTCAACAGCTTGCGCTGCAGCTCGCGCACGGTCAGCGAGTCGTCCACCACCAGCACGCGCTTGCGGGCCACCCCACGGCCACTTCTGGCGCCGCGCTCGATGCGCTCCAGGCGGCCGGTGCTGAGCAGTTTTTCCACCGAGCGCAGCAGGTCTTCGACGTCGATGATCAGCACCACCGAGCCATCGTCGAGCAAGGCGCCGGACGAGATGTCCTGGACCTTGCCCAAGCGCGGGTCGAGCGGCATCACCACCAGCACCCGCTCGCCGATCAGCCGCTGCACGGCCACACCGTACAGCTGGTCGCGCTCGCGGATCACCACCACCCGCAAGCTGTGCCCCTCGTCCTGGGTGGCCGGGCGGTTGAGCAACTGGCTGGCGGCCACCAAACCGATATGCCGACCCTCGTGCCAGAAATGCTGGCGCCCCTCGATCTGCACGATATCCTCGGCCGCCACATCCAGGGTGCGTTCGATATGCGCCAGCGGGAAGGCATAGGCCTCGCCGCCCTCCTCCACCACCAGGCTGCGCACCACCGACAGGGTCAACGGCACTTCGAGGTGGAAGCAGCAGCCCTGCCCGGCCACCTGGGTCAGCTCGATAGCGCCGCGCAGTTCGCGCACCATGTGCTGCACCGCATCCAGCCCGACGCCGCGCCCGGACACTTCGGTGACCTTGTCGCGCAGGCTGAAGCCCGGCAGGAACAAGAAGCTCAACAGCTCCGCCTCGCTCATTTGCGCCACGGTGTCAGCCGGCGACAGGCCGCGCTCGACGATGCTGCGGCTCAGGCGCTGCAGGTCGATACCGGCCCCGTCGTCGGTCAGCTCCAGCACCAGCAGCCCGGCCTGGTGCGAGGCGCGCAGGCGCACCGTGCCCTCCTCGGGCTTGCCGGCCAGCAGGCGCCGCTCGGGCGACTCGATGCCATGGTCAACGGCGTTGCGCAAAAGGTGAGTGAGCGGCGCTTCGAGCTTTTCCAGCACATCGCGGTCGACCTGGGTCTTCTCGCCCTCGACCACCAGGCGCACCGGCTTGCCCAGTGAGCGCCCAAGGTCGCGGACCATGCGGCTCTGCCCGTTCAGCACATCGGCGAACGGGCGCATGCGGCAGGCCAGGGCGGTGTCGTACAGCAGTTGCGCACGCTGGCTGGCCTGCCAGCCAAACTCGTCCAGGTCGGTGGCCTGCTGCAGCAAAATCTGTTGGGTTTCGGCCAGCAATTGCTGGGTTTGCGCCAGGGCCTGCAGCACTTCGGCATTCTGCCCGCTGGCTTCGAGCTGGGCCTTGAGCCCGTCCAGCGCGCGCATGCCCTGGCCGTGCATGCGCTTGAGGCGCTGCAAGGTGGCCAGGTAGGGCTTCAGGCGCTGGGTCTCGACCAGGGATTTGCTCGACAGGTCGAGCAGGCTGTTCAGGCGGTCGGCGGTAACCCGCAACACCCGCTCGCCGTTCTCGCCGGTGCGCTTGCCGGCTTTGCGCGGTGCGTGCGGCTCAGGCTCGGCGGCAGGTTCAAGCAGCGGTTCGCTGGCCACAGGCGGTTCGGGCAGTACAGGTGCAGCCGGTGCAGGGGTGGCCGGCACTGGCAGCGCCTGCGCGGCAGCCGGGTCCAGCAGGCCTGCAAGCTTTGCCAGAAACGCCGGCACCGCAGCCTCGCCCCCCGGGTCGCCGGGGGTAGCGATGCGCATCAGCAGGTCGGTGCCCTGCAGCAGCGCATCGATATGCTCCGGGCGCAGCAGCAGGCGGCCTTCCTGGGCGGCCACCAGGCAGTCTTCCATCACATGGGCGACGCTGACCCCGGCGTCGATGCCGACGATACGCGCCGCACCCTTCAGCGAATGGGCCGCGCGCATGCAGGCCTCGAGCTGGTCGGGCTGCGCCGGGTTGCGCTCCAGCGCCATCAGGCCTGCGCTGAGCACTTGGGTTTGCGCCTCGGCCTCCAGGCTGAACAGCTCGAGCAGCGAAGCGTCGCGCATTTGCTCGGGGGTCATGACAGGCTCCGCTTCACGGCTTGCAGTAAATGGTCTTCGTCCAGCACCCGCACGCTGCGGCTGCGCCATTGCAGCACGGCGGCGGTGAAGTGGGCGGTGTCGCGGCCTTGGTCAAGGCGTGCAGGGTCGAGCCGGTGAATGCCGTCGATCTCGTCCACCGGCACCACCACCGGCCCGCCCTCGGCGGCCAGGATCAGCATGCGCGGCAGGTGGCGCCCGCTGCGCTCGCCGGCAGGCTCGCCCGCCACACCCAGCAGGTCGGCCAGCGACAGGCACGGCACCAGCGCACCGCGCACATTGGCCACGCCCTGCAGCACCCGCGAGCGTTGGTGGGGCAGCGAATGCACCGGCTGCGTCGGGGCGATCTCGGCCAGGCAAACGGTGGGCAGCGCCAGCCATTCCTCGCCCAGGCGGAACAGCAGCATCGAGCGGCCAGTGGCCGGCTCCTGCGCTGCGACCGGGGCTGCCAGCACGTCGCCTTCGACCAGCGCGTAGCGGTCCAGCAAACGCGTGGCGGCAGAGGCGTAAACCTCGCAGTTGCGGCAGTGGATATGCCGCGCAAGCAGCGGGCATTGCTTGTCGCCGTGCACGCCGATGCGGTTCCAGCAGTCGTCGATGGCCTCGTCTTGGTGGGCAATCACTTGCATGTCCAGGCCGGTGCTCATCGTTCAGACTCCCGGCCGGCCCGTGCCGCGCGCTCCTGCAGGCGCCGGGCGCCTGCCGCATCGCCTTGGGCAGCCAGCAGCGCCGCCAGGTGCATCAGGGTCTCGGGGTGCTGGGGCTCCAGGTAAAGGGCCTTGCGGTAGTGGACGATGGCCTGGGCGGCGTCGCCTTCGGTGTCGCTGAGCAGGCCCAGCCAGTAGTAAACCTGCGCCTTGGGGGCGAACTGCTTGAGGTAGCGCTCGCAGCCGGCACGGGCTTGCTGGCTGTCGCCGCCATTGGCGGCCTGGGCGATGGCGGCCAGCAACTGCGCCTCGCTTTCACGGGCCGGCGCAGGTTGCGGCGCTGGGCTGGCCGGGCGCGGCGCCCGGGGCGCCAGTGGCACCACCTTGGGCAGCGCAGGCTGGCGTTGCGGGCGCTCGGCTTGTTCAGCTGGCGCGGGTGCCGGGTCGGCCTGGCGCACATAAGCGAACGATTGGGCAATACCCACCGGGCGCATACCCAGGCGCGCCAGCAGGCTGCCCTCGGCCGGGCCGATGAACAGCACGCCCTGGGCATGGGTCAGGCGCTTGAGTACCTCGAACACCCGCTGCTGGGTCGGCACGTCGAAATAGATCAGCAAGTTGCGGCAGAACACGAAGTCGTACAGCCCGTCACGGCTTTTCAGCGCCGGGTCCAGCACATTGCCCGCTTGCAGGCTCACCTGCCGGCGTACCCGCTCATCCAGGCGGTGAACCTCGCCCTCGGCGCTGAAGTGCCGGTCGCGAAACGCCAGGTCGCTGCCACGGAACGAGTTGCGGCCGTACTCGGCCTGTTGCGCCTTGGCTACCGAGTTGGGGCTGATGTCCATGGCGTCGATCAGGAAGCTGGCCGGGCACAGGCCGCCGTCGAGCAAAGCCATGGCGATCGAATAGGGTTCCTCGCCGGTGGAGCACGGCAGGCTGAGGATGCGCAGCGGCCGCGCCCCGGCCAGCTCCGCCTGGCGCTTGCGGGCAAGGGTGAGCAAGGCGTCGAAGGATTCGGGGTAACGGAAGAACCAGGTCTCGGGGACGATCACCGCCTCGATCAAGGCCTGCTGCTCGGCCGCCGACTGGCGCAGGCGCACCCAGTAGTCGTCCAGATCGTTTGCCTGCACGGCCTGGCTGCGCTGGTGCAAGGCGCGCTCGACCATGGCCACGCCGACCGACTCCACGTCCAGGCCGATGCGTTCCTGCAAGAAGCGGAAGAACCGTTGCTCGCTCATGCGCGCTCCTGCCCTGGCTCATCGGGGAACAGCAACGGGCGCACGGCTTCGGGCAGCAGGTCCTGCACGCGAATGCGCTGCAGCAGCCCGGCGGCGTCCTGGCGCACCGGCCCCAGGTACGGCGCCTCGGCGTTGTCCAGGCCGTAAGGCTGAAACTCCTCGGGCTGGCAGCGCAGGGTGTCGGTGGCCTGTTCGAGCACCAGCCCCAGTTGCAGGCCCGGGCGCAGCGGGTCGCCGTCGTAACGCACCAGCACCAGGCGGGTGCTGCTGCGGGCCGCTGCCGGGGTGGCAAAGCACAGCGCCGACAGGTCGATCACCGGCACCAGCTCACCACGGTGGGCCAGAATGCCGGCGACCCAGGCCGGGGCCTGGGGGATCGGCTTGAGCGGGCGGCGTGGCAACACTTCGATCACCTCGCGCACGTCCAGCGCAAAGCGCTGCTGGCCGATGCGAAACTGCAGGTACAGCACGCCCTTGGCGGCGGCCGTGCGCTCCTCGCGCGGATGCAGGTCGGTCATGGGCATCAGACTTTGAAGCGCGAAACACCGCCGCGCAGGCCGGCCGCCACCTGGCTCAACTCATCGATGGCGAAGCTGGCCTGGCGCAACGACTCCACCGTCTGCGTGCTGGCATCGCTGAGCTGGGCCAGGGCCTGGTTGATCTGTTCGGCACCGGTGGCCTGGGCCTGCATACCTTCGTTGACCATCAGCACCCGCGGCGCCAGCGCCTGCACCTGGTGGATGATCTGGCTCAGTTGCTCGCCCACCTGCTGCACCTCGAACATGCCGCGGCGCACCTCTTCGGAGAACTTGTCCATGCCCATCACCCCGGCCGACACCGCCGACTGGATCTCGCGCACCATCTGCTCGATGTCGTAGGTGGCCACGGCGGTCTGGTCGGCCAGGCGGCGCACTTCGGTGGCCACCACGGCAAAGCCGCGGCCGTACTCGCCGGCCTTTTCCGCCTCGATGGCGGCGTTGAGCGACAGCAGGTTGGTCTGGTCGGCCACCTTGACGATGGTCACCACCATTTGGGTGATGTTGCCGGCCTTCTCGTTGAGGATGCCCAGCTTGGCGTTGACCAGCTCGGCGGCGCCCATCACCTGGTGCATGGTTTCTTCCATGCGCGCCAGGCCTTGCTGGCCGGAGCCGGCCAGGCTCGAGGCCTGGTCGGCGGCGCTGGTGACTTCGGTCATGGTGCGCACCAGGTCGCGCGAGGTGGCGGCGATTTCCCGCGAGGTGGCGCCAATCTCGGTGGTGGTGGCGGCGGTTTCGGTGGCGGTGGCCTGCTGCTGCTTGGAGGTGGCGGCGATTTCGGTCACCGAGGTGGTCACCTGCACCGACGAGCGCTGGGCCTGGGACACAAGGCCGGCCAACGACTCGGCCATTTCGTTGAAGCCGCTTTCGATGGCGCCGAACTCGTCCTTGCGGTCCAGGCTCAGGCGCATGCTCAAGTCGCCCGAGCGCAGGCGGTCGAGGGCGTGCACGATGCGCTGCATGGGCGCGGTGATGGCGCGCATCAGCAGCAGGCCGCACACGCCGGCGGCGATGATCGCCAGCACCAGCGACACCATCATGCTGACCTTGGCGGTGGCTACTGCGTTGACGATGTCGTTGGTAGCCGCATCGGCCGACTCGCGGTTGCGCTCGATCACGTCGTTGAGGTGCTTGCGACCGTCTATCCAGGCGGGGGTCAAAACGTCGGCGATCAGCCGCTGGGCTTCTGCGTAGTCATGCTTGCGGTAGGTTTCCAGCACCTGGGCGACGATCTTCACGTACGCCTCTTCCTGGCGAGTGAAGACGTCGAAGGCGTCCTGGTCGCCCTTGTCGCGGATGGTTCCCTGGTAACTGGCCATGTGCTGTTTGAGGCGCTCGTCGAAGCTCTTGAACAGCTCAAGGTCCGCCGAGGTGATCTCGCGGTGGTTCGACAGCCCCACCAACTGCTGGCTGGTGACATAGCTGTCGACCCAGGCGCTGCGGATCATCGAGCTGTAGTAGACCCCGGGGATGCTGTCGGAGCCTACCACTTCTTCACTGGACTCGATCGCCAGCAGCCTTGAGTAGGCTGCCACGATCATCAGCAACATGATGGCGATGATCACGGCGAAACTTGCCAGGATCCGTTGGCGCAAGGTCCAGTTCTTCACATTCAGCCCTCAGGAATTCGTCACAAGCGGGGAAAAATCGCCGAAGTATAGCCCAGGCTTCCTACGCTTTTGCGGCTGAATGCTGCTGTATTCGGGCTTAGGTGGCCAGCGAACTGGCCAAATGCCATTTCATTGACCGGCAGCAAGCCGAACCTGGCTCTCCAGTTCCTGGCGCAGCGCCGGGTCCAGGCGCAGCTGGCGGGACAGTTCGTCCAGGTAGGCACGCTCCATGAAGTTCTCCTGGTCGACCATCATCACGCTGGCCAGGTACATCTCGGCGGCCATTTCCGGAGTTTGCGCGGCGCGGGCCACTTCGGCCGGGTCCAGCGGTTTGTTCAGCTCGGCGTGCAGCCAGTGCTGCAGTTCGCGGTCGCTGTCCAGGCGGGTGAATTCGCCCTCGATCAAGGCCCGCTCGCGCTCATCGATATGGCCGTCGGACTTGGCCGCCGCCACCAGCGCGCGCAGTACCGCCTGGCTGTGCTGCTCGGCCTGGGCCGGCGGCAGGCGGTCGAGGGTCTGCGGCTCCTGGTTGCCGGCGCCCTGGCGGGCCTGCCAGTTGCCGTAGGCCTTGTAGGCCAGCACGCCGAGGGCGGCCAGGCCTCCGTAGGTGAGTACCTTGCCGCCGTACTTGCGGGCCTTTTTGTTACCCATCAGCAGCCCCATTGCGCCGGCTGCCAGGGCGCCGCCGCCGGCACCGGAAAGCAGGCCGCCCAGGCCGCCGCTGGCGGATTTGCCAGCACCCTTGCCGGTTTGGTTGCCGAGCAGTTCCTGGCCGGACTTGAGCAGTTGGTCGAGCAGACCCCGGGTGTTCATGGTTGCGTCTCCACGGTACGAAAAAGAGGCCACCAGAGTAGGACGGCGCCCGTGGTAAGCCACCTGAACAAATGCTTCCGGATGTTGCGCCTGCCATCGATAAAAACGAACTATGCTGGTATCAGCCAATAAAACTCATAAGAAGCCTGCCCCCATGATGACCCTGCGCCAGATCCGGCACTTCATCGCCGTTGCCGAGACCGGCTCCATCTCTGCCGCCGCCCAGGCGGTGTTCATTTCGCAGTCCACCCTGACCCTTGCCATCCAGCAACTGGAGCAGGAGATCGGCGTGCTGCTGTTCAACCGCCACGCCAAAGGCATGACCCTGACCCACCAAGGCCACCAGTTCTTGCGCCAGGCGCACCTGATTCTGGCCACCGTCGACAACGCCAAGCGCAGCCTGCAGCAAAGCACCGACCAGGTGTCGGGCCAGTTGACCATCGGCGTCACCAGCCTGGTGGCCGGCTATTACCTGGCCGACCTGCTGACCCGCTTTCAGCGCGCCTACCCCAACGTGGCGCTGCGGGTGGTGGAAGACGAGCGGCCCTACATCGAGCACCTGCTGGTCAGCGGCGAAATCGACGTGGCGGTGCTGATTTTGTCCAACCTCGAAGACCGCATGGCGCTGCAGACCGAGGTGCTGACCCACTCGCCGCACCGCCTGTGGCTGCCGGCCCAGCACCCGCTGCTGGAGCAGGACAGCATCAGCCTGGCCGATGTCGCCGAGCAGCCATTGATTCAGCTGAACGTCGACGAAATGGAGCACAACGCCCGGCGCATGTGGGCCAGCGCCGGGCTGCAGGCCAACGTCAGCCTGCGCACTGCCTCCACCGAGGCCGTGCGCAGCCTGGTGGCGGCAGGGCTTGGGGTGTCGATCCAGCCAGACATGACCTACCGCCCCTGGTCGCTGGAAGGCGACATCATCGAGGCCCGGCCGCTGGCCGACCTCAACCAGACCCTCGACGTCGGCCTGGCCTGGCGCCGGGGCACCGCGCGCCCGGCACTGGTGGACCCGTTCCTCACCGTGGCCCGGGAACAGCCGGCCGGCGGGCGCAAGCATTCGATTTAATCGATGGCCACCTTCTTTATTTCGAATTTGTAGGCAGGGCGCGGGCGCTCTAGGCTGACTCGACGGCAACACCTCCAATAACAGCCAAAGTGAGCCTGCGATGCCTGGTACCCCTACCCCGCTGTGCACCGCGTTGCTCATCGATGGCGAGCTGGTCGAAGGCTGCGGGCCGGCAGAACCCATTCTCAACCCGGCCACCGGCGAAACCCTGGTGCGCATTGCCGAGGCCGGCGTCGAGCAGGTCGAAGCGGCCATCGTCGCCGCCCAGCGGGCCTTTGCCGGCTGGGCCCGCACCACCCCGCAACAACGCGCAGGCGTGCTGCTGGAGATCGCCGACGCCCTGCAGCGCCAGCAGGAACAACTGGCCTGCCTCGAAGCCCTGAACTGCGGCAAGCCCCTGCACCTGGCCCGCCAGGATGACCTGGCCGCGGCCATCGACGTGTTTCGCTTTTTCGCCGGCGCCGTGCGCTGCCAGACCGGCCAGCTGGCCGGCGAGTACCTGCCCGGCTACACCAGCCTGGTGCGCCGCGACCCGCTGGGGGTGGTAGCCTCCATCGCGCCGTGGAACTACCCGATCATGATGGCCGCCTGGAAGATCGCCCCGGCCCTGGCGGCTGGCAACACCCTGGTGTTCAAACCCTCCGAACACACCCCGCTGTCGATTCTGGCGCTGGCGCCAGCACTTAACGCGCTGCTGCCGCCCGGCGTGCTGAACATCGTCTGCGGCGGCGGCGAAAGCGTCGGCAGCCACCTGGTGAGCCACCCGGCGGTGCGCATGGTGTCGCTGACCGGCGATATCGTCACCGGGCAGAAGATCCTTCAGGCCGCCTCGCGCACCCTCAAACGCACCCACCTGGAGCTGGGTGGCAAGGCGCCGGTGATCGTCTGCGACGACGCCGACCTTGAGGCGGTGGTGGCCGGCGTGCGCGCCTATGGCTACTACAACGCAGGCCAGGACTGCACCGCCGCCTGCCGCATCTACGCCCAGGCCGGCATCCACGACCGCCTCGTCGAGGAGCTGGGCGCCGCCGTCGCCTCGCTGCGTTTTGCCGGCAAGCGCGACGCCGACAACGAGATCGGCCCGCTGATCACCCCGCGCCAGCGCGACCGCGTGGCCAGCTTTGTCGAACGCGCCCTGGGCCAGCCGCATATCGAACGGGTGACCGGCGCCGCCGTGCACTCCGGCCCCGGCTTTTATTATCAACCCACGCTGCTGGCCGGTTGCCGGCAACACGACGAGATCGTCCAGCGCGAGGTGTTCGGCCCGGTGGTCACGGTGACCCGCTTCGAGGGCCTGGCCCAGGCAGTGGACTGGGCCAACGACTCTGAATACGGCCTGGCCTCGTCGGTATGGACGCAAAACCTGGACAAGGCCATGCAGGTGGCCAACCGCCTGCAGTACGGCTGCACCTGGATCAACAGCCACTTCATGCTGGCCAGCGAAATGCCCCACGGCGGCCTGAAGCGCTCAGGCTACGGCAAGGATTTGTCCAGCGACTCGCTGCAGGACTACAGCGTGGTGCGCCACATCATGGCGCGCCACGGCGAGCACCTGGAGTAACCCCGCACAACACGCAATCAACGATGGCTTCACCGCTTTGCTTGACGACTGCCCCGACCACAACAGCGAACAAGAGGGAACATCATGTCAGTGCACAAGACCATTTTGCTCGGCGCCCTGCTGGCCAGTGCCGGCGCGCAGGCCGCCGGGCTGCCGCAGAAGCTCGGCGCCGGCGAAGGGCAGCTGGACATCATCGCCTGGCCCGGCTACATCGAGCGCGGTGACAGCGACAAGGCCTACGACTGGGTGACAGGCTTCGAGAAGCAGACCGGCTGCAAGGTCAACGTGAAGACCGCCGCCACCTCCGACGAGATGGTCAGCCTGATGACCAAGGGCGGCTACGACCTGGTCACCGCGTCCGGCGACGCCTCGCTGCGGCTGGTGGCCGGCAAGCGTGTACAGCCGATCAACACGGCGTTGATCCCCAACTGGAAGAACCTGGACCCGCGCCTGCAAAACGGCGCCTGGTACGTGGTCAAGGACCAGGTCTACGGCACGCCCTACCAGTGGGGCCCGAACGTGCTGCTGTACAACACCAACGTGTTCAAGACCCCACCCACCAGCTGGAGCGTGGTGTTCGAGCCGCAGAACCTGCCGGACGGCAAACCCAACAAGGGCCGCGTGCAGGCCTACGACGGGCCGATCTACATCGCCGATGCGGCGCTGTACCTGAAGTCGGCCAAGCCTGAACTGGGTATCCAGAACCCCTACGAGCTGACCGAGGTGCAATACAAGGCGGTGCTCGACCTGCTGCGCCAGCAGCAACCGCTGATTCACCGCTACTGGCATGACGCGACGGTGCAAATGAGCGACGTGAAGAACGAAGGCGTGGCGGCCACCAGTTCGTGGGGCTACATGGTCAACGGCCTGCAGGCCGACAAGCAGCCGGTGGCCTCGGTGGTACCGAAGGAAGGCGCCACCGGCTGGGCCGACACCACCATGCTGCACGCCGAAGCCAAGCACCCCAACTGCGCCTACCAGTGGATGGACTGGTCGCTGCAACCGAAGGTGCAGGGTGACGTGGCGGCCTGGTTCGGTTCGTTGCCGGCGGTGCCGGCAGCCTGCACCGGCAGCGAGCTGCTGGGCGCCGAGGGCTGCAAGACCAACGGTTTCGACAACTTCGACAAGATCGCCTTCTGGAAAACCCCGCAGGCCGAGGGCGGCAAGTTCGTGCCCTACAGCCGCTGGACCCAGGATTACATCGCGATCATGGGTGGGCGCTGATAAAGCGTCGCTTGTACCGGCCCCATCGCGGGCAAGCCCGCTCCCACAGGAGCAGCGCAGTCCCTGTAGGAGCGGGCTTGCCCGCGATGAGGCCGGCACATGAAACACAATCAACCGAGTACCCGCCATGCCCCCAGCAGTCCAGTTCACCCAGGTTTGCCGCACCTTCGGCGAGGTCAAGGCCGTCGACCAGGTCAGCATCGACATCCACGATGGCGAATTCTTCTCCATGCTCGGCCCTTCGGGTTCGGGCAAGACCACCTGCCTGCGCCTGATCGCCGGCTTCGAGCAGCCCAGCAGCGGCTCTATCCGCATCCATGGCAGCGAGGCCGCCGGCCTGCCGCCATACCAGCGCGACGTCAACACGGTGTTTCAGGACTACGCGCTGTTCCCGCACATGAACGTGCGCGACAACGTCGCCTACGGCTTGAAGGTCAAGGGCGTGGCCAAGGCCGAGCGCCATGCCCGCGCCGACGAGGCGCTGGCCATGGTCGCCCTGGGTGACTACGGCGCGCGCAAGCCGGCGCAGTTGTCCGGCGGGCAGCGCCAGCGTGTGGCCCTGGCCCGGGCGCTGGTAAACCGCCCGCGGGTGCTGCTGCTCGACGAACCGCTCGGCGCCCTCGACCTGAAGCTGCGCGAGCAGATGCAGGGCGAGCTGAAAAAACTCCAGCGCCAGCTGGGCATCACCTTCATTTTCGTCACCCACGACCAGACCGAAGCGTTGTCGATGTCCGACCGGGTGGCGGTGTTCAACCGCGGGCGCATCGAGCAGGTAGACACCCCGCGCAACCTGTACATGAAGCCGGCCACCACCTTCGTGGCCGAGTTTGTCGGCACCTCCAACGTGCTGCGCGGCGAGCTGGCGCAACAGCTCAGCGGCAGCCCGCAGCCCTTCTCGATCCGCCCCGAGCACATCCGCCTGGGCGGCCAGCCGGCCAGCCATGAGGTGCAGGTGGCCGGCGTGCTGCACGATATCCAGTACCAGGGCAGTGCCACGCGCTTTGAACTGAAGCTCGACAGCGGCCAGTTACTGGCAGTGAGCCAGGCCAACGACCAGTGGCAGGAGCAGCCCCACCCCTGGCAGGCCGGCCAGCGCGTGCAGGCCAGTTGGCCGCGTGAGGCAATGACCGCACTGCAGGAAACCCAGCCATGAGCCTGGCCGTGCAAGCCGCCAGCGAGCAACCGGGGACCTCGGCGATGCGGCGCCTGTGCAACCTGTTGTACCGGCGCCCCAACCTGTACCTGCTGATGCTGCTGATCCCGCCGCTGCTGTGGTTTGGCGCGATCTACCTGGGCTCGCTGCTGAACCTGTTGTGGCAAGGCTTCTACACCTTCGACGACTTCTCCATGACGGTGTCGCCAGAGCTGACCCTGGCCAACTTCGCCGCGCTGCTGCGTCCATCGAACTTCGACATCATCCTGCGCACCTTGAGCATGGCCGTGGCCGTGTCGCTGGCCAGCGCCGCCCTGGCCTTCCCCATCGCCTACTACATGGCGCGCTACACCAGCGGGCGCACCAAGGCGTTCTTCTACATCGCGGTGATGATGCCGATGTGGGCCAGCTACATCGTCAAGACCTACGCCTGGACCTTGCTGCTGGCCAAGGGTGGCGTAGCCCAGTGGTTCATCCAGCAACTGCACCTGGACGCTGTGCTGCAACTGGTGCTGGGCATCCCCGGGGTGGGCGGCAGCACGCTGTCCACCTCGCACCTGGGGCGCTTTCTGGTGTTCGTGTACATCTGGCTGCCGTTCATGATCCTGCCGATCCAGGCCTCGCTGGAGCGCCTGCCGCCCTCGCTGCTGCAAGCCTCCGCCGACCTTGGCGCACGGCCCGGGCAGACCTTCCTGCAGGTGGTGCTGCCGCTGTCGGTGCCGGGCATCGCTGCGGGCTCGATCTTTACCTTTTCGCTGACCTTGGGCGACTTCATCGTGCCGCAGCTGGTCGGCCCGCCCGGCTACTTCATCGGCAGCATGGTGTACGCCCAGCAAGGGGCGATCGGCAACATGCCCATGGCGGCGGCCTTCACCCTGGTGCCGATCGTACTGATTGCCGTGTACCTGTCCATCGTCAAACGCCTAGGGGCCTTCGATGCACTCTGACAAAGCCTCATGGGGCCTGCGCCTGGCGGCCTGGGGCGGGCTGGTGTTCCTGCACTTCCCGATCCTGATCATCCTGCTGTATGCCTTCAACACCGAGGACGCCGCGTTCAGCTTCCCGCCACAGGGGTTCACCCTGAAGTGGTTCAGCGTGGCCTTCGCCCGCCCCGACGTGCTCGAGGCGATCAAGCTGTCGCTGCAGGTGGCGTGCCTGGCCACGCTGATCGCCCTGGTGCTCGGCACCCTGGCTTCGGCGGCGCTGTACCGGCGCGATTTTTTCGGCAAGGAAGGCATTTCGCTGATGCTGATCCTGCCCATCGCCCTGCCCGGCATCATCACCGGTATCGCCCTGCTGTCGGCGTTCAAGAGCCTGGGCATCGAGCCCGGGTTGTTCACAATCGTGGTCGGCCACGCGACCTTTTGCGTGGTGATCGTCTACAACAACGTCATCGCCCGCCTTCGGCGCACCTCGCAGAGCCTGATCGAAGCCTCGATGGACCTGGGCGCCGATGGCTGGCAAACCTTCCGCTACATCATCCTGCCCAACCTCGGTTCGGCCCTGCTGGCCGGCGGCATGCTGGCCTTTGCGTTGTCGTTCGACGAGATCATCGTCACTACCTTCACCGCCGGCAACGAACGCACCCTGCCGATCTGGCTGCTCAACCAGCTCAGCCGCCCGCGTGACGTGCCGGTGACCAATGTGGTCGCCATGCTGGTGATGCTGGTGACCATGCTGCCGATACTCGGCGCCTATTACCTGACCCGCGGCGGCGAAAGCGTTGCGGGCAGCAGCAAATGACCCAGGAGGAGTCCCCGATGCAAACCCGAATGCTGATCGACGGCCGTCTCGTAAACGGCGAAGGCCCGGCCTGGACCGTGCTTGACCCGGCCAGCGGCACTGCCCTGGCGCAGATTCTCGAGGCCACCGAGGCCCAGGTCGATATTGCCGTACGCGCCGCAGACCGAGCCTTCGACGGCTGGTCGCAAACCACGCCCAAGGAGCGCTCGGCGGCACTGCTGGCCATTGCCGATGTAATCGAGGCCCATGGCGAGGAGCTGGCCCGGCTGGAGTCGCAGAACTGCGGCAAGCCGTATGCCGCCGCCCTGGGCGACGAGATCCCGGCCATCGCCGATGTGTTCCGCTACTTCGCCGGCGCAGCCCGCTGCCTGGGTGGCTCGGCAGCCGGCGAGTACCTGCCGGGGCACACCTCGATGATCCGCCGCGACCCGCTGGGGGTGGTGGCGTCCATCGCACCGTGGAACTACCCGCTGATGATGCTGGCGTGGAAGATCGCCCCGGCCCTGGCTGCCGGCAACACCGTGGTGATCAAACCGTCGGAGCTGACCCCGCTGACCGCCCTGCGCCTGGGCGAACTGGTGCAGGGCCTGCTGCCGGCCGGTGTGCTGAACATTTTGTTCGGCCGTGGCCAGACCGTGGGCAACCCGCTGGTCACCCACGCCAAGGTGCGCATGGTGTCGCTGACCGGCTCCATCCCCACCGGCGCGCACATCATCGGCGCCACTGCCGACAGCGTGAAGCGCATGCACATGGAGCTGGGCGGCAAGGCGCCCGTGCTGGTATTCGACGACGCCGATATCGATGCGGCCATCGACGGCATCCGCACCTTCGGCTTCTACAACGCAGGCCAGGACTGCACCGCCGCCTGCCGGCTGTACGTGCAGAGCGGCATCTACGAGCAGTTCGTCGAGCGCCTGGGCGCGGCCGTTGCCAGTATCAAGCACGGCCTGCAGGAGGCCGAGGGCACCGAGCTGGGCCCACTGATCAGCGCACAGCATCGCGACAAGGTGGCCGGGCTGGTGCAGCGCGCCATCGAGCAGCCGCACATTCGCCTGGTGACCGGTGGCAAGGTGATTGCCGGGGACGGTTTCTTCTTCGAGCCCACGGTACTGGCCGATGCCTTGCAGGATGACGAAATCGTCCGCCACGAAGTGTTCGGCCCGGTGGTGTCGGTGACCCGCTTCACCGATGAGGCCCAGGCGCTGGAGTGGGCCAACGATTCCGACTACGGCCTGGCTTCGTCGGTATGGACCCGCGACAGCGGCCGCGCGCACCGCCTGGCGGCGCGCCTGCAATATGGCTGCACCTGGGTGAATACGCACTTCATGCTGGTCAGCGAAATGCCCCATGGCGGGCAGAAGCACTCGGGGTATGGGAAGGATATGTCGATGTATGGGCTGGAGGATTACACCTGTGTGCGGCATGTGATGTTCAAGCATTGAGGCCTGCTTGACCCTGGCCGACCGGCCATTCTGAGGCGGTCGGCTTTCCTCTCTTGAATGCAATGACTTTTCCTGCCTGCCAAGGCTCCAGCCTCCTACGGGCAAACGGTTGAGCAGATTCTTCTGGTATCACAGACTGATACCATAAATAATCACCAACGCGCTGCACTCGTACTCATTTTCAGCAAGCCTGTTCCCAAGACACTGGATTGGCAGCGCCTGGAATCGTTACTGGTATCCCTAGGTGCCATAACGGTGGAAGGTCGTGGCT
The DNA here is from genome assembly GCF_019139835.1 of Pseudomonas xanthosomatis. Lineage (NCBI taxonomy): Bacteria > Pseudomonadati > Pseudomonadota > Gammaproteobacteria > Pseudomonadales > Pseudomonadaceae > Pseudomonas > Pseudomonas xanthosomatis. The sequence continues at coordinate 5,398,424 of NZ_CP077075.1, forward strand.
CACGTGTGCGCTTCGAGCTCAACGGCGCGGTTGCGACGTTCCATCGCCCCCATCCGGATCGCCATGCCAAGCCGTACCAGATAAAGGGAGCTCGCCAGTTCCTTGAGCAGGCAGGAGTCACACCATGAATGTCATGCACTACGGCGGCTATTCAGCTCGCATCGAATACAGCGACGAAGACCAGTTGCTGATTGGCCATATCGCGGGTATCCACGATGTGATCGGCTTCCATGGCGAGTCCATCGGCGAACTGCGCCATGCTTTCGAGGAAGCTGTCGACGATTACCTGGAAACCTGTGAACGCTTGGGCCGAGCGCCACAGAAAGCTTATTCCGGAAAATTGAGCCTGCGCCTGGACCCCACCCTCCACGCCAGCGTGGCTGCCAAAGCCGAGCTGGCGCAGAAAAGCATCAATCAATGGGTCAGCGACATCCTCCTCCAGGCAGCTTGCCGCTGAGTCAGTCGCGCAGGTCCGACTCATGAATCGGGTTGGCCCGGCTGGTGGCGCGCTGGTACTGCGCGGGCCAGGTGGCCTTGTTGCCACCCAGGTCGTCGTCTGCGTGTAGCGGCCAGTACGGGTCGCGCAGCAGTTCGCGGGCGAGGAAGATCACGTCGGCCTGGCCGGTGCGCAGGATGTGCTCGGCCTGGGCCGGCTCGGTGATCATGCCGACGGTGCCGGTGGCGATTTCCGATTCCTTGCGCACGCGCTCGGCGAAGCGGGTCTGGTAGCCGGGGCCTGTGGGGATTTCGGCGTTGACCGAGGTGCCGCCGGAAGACACGTCAATCAGGTCCACCCCCAGTACCCGCAGGCGGCGGGCCAGCTCGACGGTTTCATCGGGGTTCCAGCCGTCTTCCACCCAGTCGGTGGCCGATACCCGCACGAACAGCGGTAGCTCCTTGGGCCATACCTTGCGCACTGCTTCGGTGACTTGCAGGGTCAAGCGGATGCGGTTTTCGAAGCAGCTGCCGTACTCATCGCGGCGCTGGTTGCTCAGCGGCGAGAGGAACTGGTGCAGCAGGTAGCCGTGGGCGGCGTGGATCTCGACCACCTTGAAGCCGGCTTGCAGGGCACGTTCGGTGGCGGCCACGAACGCGGCAATGATGTTCTTTATGTCGTCCTGGCTCAGTTCACGGGGCACGGTGTGTTCGGGGTCGAAGGCGATCTTCGACGGGCCAACCGGCTGCCAGCCGCCCTCTTCGGGCTTGATGCTGCCGTGCTTGCCCAGCCAAGGGCGGTGGGTGCTGGCCTTGCGCCCGGCGTGGGCGAGCTGGATGCCGGGTACGGCGCCCTGGGCGGTGATGAATCGTGTGATGCGTTGCAGCGGGGGGATCTGCTCGTCGGTCCACAGGCCGAGGTCTTCGGCGGTGATACGGCCGTCGGCGGTGACGGCCACGGCTTCGGTGATCACCAAGCCGGCGCCGCCTACCGCGCGGCTGCCCAGGTGCACGAGGTGCCAGTCATTGGCCAGGCCGTCTGCGGCGGAGTACTGGCACATGGGGGAGACTGCGATACGGTTGGGCAGGGTAAGTTGACGCAGGGTGTAGGGCTCAAGCAATAGGCTCATGAGGGCACCTCCCAGGGACTCCAAATGGTTTTTCCGGTCCGGGGTTCGTTGTTGGGGTGGGGCCGGTACCGGTTTGATTGAGACTAGACCATGGGGGTGGGGTTCGGATTTTTGGGGTTCGGGTTCGGGTTCGGGTTCGGGTTCGGGTTCGGGTTCGGGGATTGTGGTTATTGCTTTGGGAGATGTATGCGCATTCATTGACGATATTCGCTTTTCGTCACCTTTCCGCCCTTACGGCGGGTCACTTTTTGTCAAACGCGACAAAAAGTAACCAAAAAACGCTGGCGGTATGACTCACCCACATGGGTTACAAATCAGTTCACGCACATAGGTAACAGTTTTTAACTGGCATGGTCGGTTTTTCGAGGATCTGACCATGCCTTGGCGAGAGCTGAAACCTATGGACATGAAAGTGCTTTTCATCGCTGACTATCTCCAGGGGGCGCCTAGCTTCAGCGCCCTTTGCGAGGCCTACGAGATCAGTCGAAAGACCGGTTACAAATGGGTCGAGCGTTTCGAGAAAGCTGGCCCAGCAGGCCTAGAGGAACGTAGCCGTCGCCGGCTGACGCAAGATTGGGTTGTACCCGTCGCCGTTCGCGAGGCCATTATCGAATTACGCGGCAAGGGCCAGACGGAGCCTGGGCCCAAGAAGATCCAGGCCGCATTGCAGGAACGTTTTCCTGACCAGGCGCCCCTCCAAGACAACGATCTACAACATCCTCAAGAAAGCCGAGCTGATCAAGCCGCGGCGCCTGCGTCAGCGCGTAGCGGTCTATCCCAAGCCGCTTGAAAAGGCGGAGTCGCCCAATCAGCTCTTCACTGCGGACTACAAAGGCCAGTTTCTGACAGGAGCTGGGGTCTGGTGCTATCCGTTGACGATCATGGATCACGCCAGTCGCTTCTTGCTCGCGTGCCACAGCATGGCCAATACGAACTTTCTGGAGACACAGGCTGTGTTCACTGAGGTCTTTCGTGAAAACGGGCTACCTGAACGTATCCGGACCGATAACGGCGTGCCGTTTGCCAGTAAAGGGCGTGCAGGGCTCTCCCAGCTGTCCATCTGGTGGCTGCGCCTAGGCATCATTCCTGAACGTATTGCGCCTGGCAGACCGGAGCAAAATGGTCGGCACGAGCGTATGCACCGAACACTCAAAAGTACGCTTCCGTCACCGCCCGCAGTGGCTTTGGGAGGCTCAACAACGGCACTTCGACCGCTTCCGGCAACACTACAATTACGAGCGGCTCCACGAAGCACTGAAGCAGAAAACACCAGCGTCCTGCTACCAGCCTTCGCCACGCCCGTTCCCGGAAAAACTACCTGAAATGACTTACCCCAGTCATATCGAGAGCCTGCCAGCTGATCGCAGTGGCATCGTCAACCGCCGGGGTTTGAGGATCTATGTAGGTTACGTGCTCAAGCATCAGACCATTGGGCTGGAGCAAGTCGGGGATGGGGTGTGGGATGTTATTTTCGGCCCAATCATTCTCGGCAGGATCGATGAGCGAGATGCCGATGATGGTTATGTAACACTTCAGGTGTTGTCACCTATGTGAGCGAACTTTTGTGTAACCCATGTGGGTGACCCGTACATGGCTCCTATCATCCGGCCCCCTACGCTGCGCTTCGGGGGTTCCCTCGCTCCGGGCTTGCTACGGAGGTACGCGCCGACGGGCCGTCCCTGGCCCGATCGGCGCTCGACCGGCATCCATGCCGGTCGCCCTCCTACGCAAGCCCTACGCTCGGCCTCCTGAAGTCGCGATTTGTGTTGTCTGAACTACCGCGCGCTTAGAAGCAAGAGCAAGAGCAAGAGCAAGAGCAAGAGCAAGAGCAAGAGCAAGAGCAAGAGCAAGAGCAAGAGCAAGAGCTGGGATTTTGGTTTGATTGTTATTGATGTGTTGTTTGTTCTGATGCCATCGCGGGGCAAGCCCGCTCCCACGCCGATCGCGCACTTACTGTGGGAGCGGGCTTGCCCCGCGATTAAATCCTGAGTTCCCACGGTGGCAACTAGCGGTTAGCTGCGCCAGTGCAAGCGCCGCCCCTAACTTCGCGACTTCAGGAGGCCGAACGCAGGGATTGCGTAGGGGGGCGACCGGCATGGATGCCGGTCGAGCGCCGATCGGGCCAGGGACGGCCCGTCGGCGCGTACCCCCGGAGCAAGCCCGGAGTGAGGGAACCCCGGAGCGAAGCGTAGGGGCCGTATGAATGGAGCGAGGATTTTTTGGTGACTTTTTGATCCTTCAAAAAGTTACCCGCCGTAAGGGCGGAAAGGTGAATAAGCGTCAATACAAATAATGAATGCGCATACAACTTCCAAAACAACCAAAATCAAACTAACCGAAAATCACCGTGCCTCCATATGCGCAATCATCAACTGCACACTCTCATTCCCCCGAAACTCATTCACATCCAACTTGTAAGCCAACTCCACCCACCGCACAGTAGGGTTCGGCCAAACCTCCCGGTCCACGCCAAAGGCAATCCCATCCAGCCGCACCGACCCGCACTCGCTCTTGAGCACGACTTTCAAGTGCCGCTCCCCCACCACCCGCTGCTCCATCAACTGAAACACCCCATGGAACAACGGCTCGGGAAAGTGCTGCCCCCAAGGCCCGGCATTGCGCAAAGCCCGCGCCAGGTCCAGGTGAAACTCCTCCACCGCCAGCACCCCGTCAGACAACAGCCGGCCGGTCAGGTCCTCCTCACGCAGTTGCCGGCGCACCTCAAGGTCGAACGCCTCGGCAAACGCCGGGAAATTCGCCTCAGGCAACGACAGGCCAGCCGCCATGGCATGCCCGCCGAACTTGCTGATCAACGCCGGGTGGCGCGCCGCCACCGCATCCAGCGCGTCGCGAATATGGAACCCCGCCACCGACCGCGCCGAACCCTTGAGCATGCCGTCGCCGGCATCGGCAAAGGCGATGGTCGGGCGGTGGTAGCGCTCCTTCAGGCGCGAAGCCAGGATACCGATCACCCCCTGGTGCCACTCGGCGTCGAACAGGCACAGGCCATAGGGCATGGACTCGACCGGCAAGTCCTTGAGCTGGGCCAGCGCCTCGCGCTGCATGCCCTGCTCGATCGACTTGCGATCCTGGTTCAGGCCGTCCAGCTGCTGGGCCATATCCTGCGCAAGCGCAGCGTCGTCGCACAGCAGGCATTCGATACCCAGGCTCATGTCATCCAGGCGGCCGGCGGCGTTCAACCGCGGGCCGAGGATGAAGCCAAGGTCGGTGGAGGTGATGCGCCGGTGATCGCGCCGGGCGACCTCCAAAATGGCCTTGAGCCCTGGCCGGGCACGGCCCGCACGAATGCGCTCCAGGCCCTGGTGGACCAGGATGCGGTTGTTGGCATCCAGCGGCACCACGTCGGCCACGCTGCCCAGCGCCACCAGGTCGAGCAGCTCACCGATATTCGGCTGCGCCTGTTGCTCGTAACGGCCCAGGCTACGCAAACGGGCGCGCAGGGCCATCAGCACGTAGAAGATCACCCCCACCCCGGCCAGAGACTTGCTGGGGAACGCGCAGCCCGGCTGGTTCGGGTTGACGATGGCGTCGGCATCCGGCAACTGCTGGCCCGGCAGGTGGTGGTCGGTCACCAGCACCTTAAGCCCGGCCGCCTTGGCCGCCGCCACACCCTCGACGCTGGAGATACCGTTGTCCACGGTGACCAGCAGCTGCGGCTGGCGCTGCAACGCCACCTCGACGATTTCCGGGGTCAGGCCGTAGCCGTACTCGAAGCGGTTGGGTACCAGGTAATCGACATGGGCCGCACCCAGCAGGCGCAGGCCAAGTACGCCGACGGTGCTGGCAGTGGCGCCGTCGGCGTCGAAGTCACCGACGATGAGGATACGCTGGCGCAGGTCCAGGGCCTGCACCAACAGGTCCACCGCTGCGTCGATGCCCTTGAGCTGCTGGTAGGGCAGCAGCCGTGCCAGGCTCTTGTCCAGCTCGGCCTCGCTCTGCACGCCACGGGCGGCGTACAGGCGGGTCAGCAAGGGGGGCAGGTTGCCCAGCAGGGGCAAGGTCGACGGCAGGGGGCGGGGTTCGATGCGCATGGGGTCTTCGGTAATCAGGTAAAAGTCGACTCAGCGCTCGCCGAGCAGCCACTGCAGCTGCACTTCGTGCTGGCCGCGGTCGTCGGTGACGAAGATCGTGCCTTCGCTGATCATCACGTCCCACTTGATAGTGCGCGGCATGTCGGTGGCCAGCACCTCCAGCACTTCCTGCGGTACTGCGGCGATGCTCAGGTTCTTCAGGCCCTTGACCGCGCCGACCACCTTGCCCTCCCACACCCGCAGGCTGCCGTAGGCCAGCAGGCTGGTGCGCTCGGTACGGCGCGAGCACCAGGTCAGGCGGTCGGCATCCGGCTGGCCGACTTCGATCCAGTGCAGGATGCGGTCGTCCAGGCTCTTTTCCCACAAGGCGGCTTCGTCGACGTCCGACAGGCCACGGCCGAACGACAGGTTCTCGTTGTACCAGAGGGCATAGGCCAGCAGGCGCACAGCCATGCGCTCCTCGGTTTCCGACGGGTGACGGGCGATGGTCTGGCGCACGCTCTCGTAGACGCCGCGGTCGAGGTCGGTGAGGTTGAGTTCGAACTTGTAGGTGGTGGACGGCTGGGCCATGGGGGCGGGCTTCGTTGAAAAGAAAGTCGCACAGTCTAACTGATCCTGCGCCTTCGCGGGCCCGCCGGTCTGCCGGATTACGGGTTGCCGGCTGTCTTGCGCTGCCTGTATGGGCCCTATCGCCGGCAAGCCGGCTTCTACAAGGTTATGCAAGCCCGCACGGTCAGCAGATGACAGGGGCCACCGTATACCTGCCACCGCCCAGCTGTGATACAACCACCGCTCAACGCCCTTCGCCACGGATGCCCCATGCCCACGCCCAGCAAACCCCTCGCCGGCCTGAAAGTCATCGAACTTGGCACCCTGATCGCCGGCCCCTTTGCTTCGCGCATCTGCGCCGAGTTCGGCGCCGAGGTGATCAAGGTCGAGTCGCCCGACGGCGGCGACCCGCTGCGCAAGTGGCGCAAGCTGTACGAGGGCACGTCGCTGTGGTGGTTCGTGCAGGCGCGCAACAAACAGTCGCTGACCCTCAACCTCAAGCACCCCGAAGGCCGCGAAGTGCTCAAGCGCCTGCTGGCCGAGGCTGACATCCTGATCGAGAACTTCCGCCCCGGCGTGCTGGAAAAACTCGGCCTGGGCTGGGACGTGCTGCACGCGCTCAACCCGCGCCTGGTGATGGTGCGCCTGTCAGGCTTCGGCCAGACCGGGCCGATGAAAGACCAGCCTGGCTTCGGTGCGGTCGGCGAGTCCATGGGCGGGCTGCGCTACATCACCGGCTTCGAGGACCGCCCGCCGGTGCGCACAGGTATCTCCATCGGCGACTCCATCGCTGCGCTTTGGGGGGTGATCGGTGCGTTGATGGCCCTGCGTCATCGTGAAGTGAACGGCGGCCAGGGGCAGGTGGTTGACGTGGCGCTGTACGAGGCAATCTTCGCCATGATGGAAAGCATGGTGCCGGAGTTCGACGTGTTCGGCTTCATCCGCGAACGCACCGGCAACATCATGCCGGGCATCACCCCGTCGTGCATCCACACCACCGCCGATGGCCGCCATGTGCAGATCGGCGCCAACGGCGATGCCATCTTCAAGCGCCTCATGCAGGCCATCGGCCGCCACGACCTGGCCGACGACACCACCCTGGCCAGCAACGATGGCCGCGACGCCCGCCGCGACGAGCTGTACGGGGTGATCGACCGCTGGGCCAACAGCCTGCCGCTGGCCGAGGTGATGCAGGTACTGAACGCCGCCGAAGTGCCGGCCAGCCGTATCTATTCGGCCGAGGACATGTTCAGCGACCCGCAGTACCTGGCCCGCGAGATGTTCCTGCAAGCCAAGCTGCCGGACGGCAAGCCGTTCAAGATGCCGGGCATCGTACCCAAGCTGTCCGACACGCCGGGCTCGGCCGACTGGGTGGGCCCGGAACTGGGCGAGCATACTGCCAGCGTACTGGGTGGGCTGGGTTACGACGCAGCCGCCATCGCCCGCCTACGTGAGAGCGGCGCGGTCTGACCGCGCCCGGCCCCATGCGCAGCCTTCGCCTGATCGCCCTCGCCGCCCTGCTGCTAAGCGCCCTTGGTGCTCAAGCCGGCGAAGCACGCGAGCGCCTTTTGTGGCTGATACGCGACCTGCCGCCGTTCACCATTTTCGAAGGCCCGGCCAAGGGCCAGGGCGTGGTCGACCAGATGCTGCCGCTGCTGATGGCGCAGATGCCCGAATACGACCACAGCATCGTGCGGGTCAACCGCGCCCGCGGCATCCAGATGCTCCAGGAAGACAGCTTCACCTGCGACCCCAGCCTGCTGTGGACGGCAGAACGGGCCAAGTACGTGTACTTCTCCAAACCCGTGCTGGCAGCCCTGAGCAGCGGCCTGGTGGTGCGCAGGCAAGACCAGGCGCTGCTGGCCCCCTACCTCGACCAGCACCAGGTCGACCTCGGCCAACTGCTGGCTGGCACCCACCTGAAGCTGGGCATCGTCGCCGAACGCAGCTACAGCACTCAGGTGGACGCGATCCTGCGCCAACTGCCGGACAGCGCCTTGAGCCGCCACTACGGCAACGAAGCCACGGCGAGCCTTTTGCAAATGCAGCAGTTGGGGCGCCTGCAACTGGTGCTGGGTTACTGGCCGGAAATCCGCTACCTGATCCAGCAGCAAGGTGGCTCGCTCGACGGCTATGCGTTCTACCCGATCAAGGGGGTAGACCACTATCAGTTCCTGCGCGTGGGTTGCTCCGACACGCCGCTGGGGCGCAACGCCATCGCCCATATCGACCGGCTGCTGCCGGAACTGGGCGGCGACACCCTCCCCGCCCTGTATGCCCGCTGGCTCGACCCGAACCAGCAGGCCGACTATCTGGAGCAGGCCAGGCATCTGTTCGAGGCTGCCCCCAGCCTCGGCACCCAGCCCTGAAACAGGCAAAAAGAAACCCCGGACGCTGGGGAGGACGGCCGGGGTCAAGCGAAAGCCTGTGGGGCTTCCCGGGGCAACCTGACACTACCGGAGCAAAGCACCGTCAGACTGCCCTTGCTGATTCAGATGCGCCTGTCAGGCAAAGGTTCCCTGGGGCTGGCGTTGGTGCTGCAAGGCGGCGATCACGCAGGGTTGCAGGCGCCCTTCGGCGATTTGCAGGTCACGGTGCAGGCCGTCGACCAGGTCGACCAGCAACTGCTGCTCCAGCAACTGGCGTGCAGCGACCTTGCGCTGCAAGGTGAGCGTGCCGTGTTCGTCGTGGAGTGTCAGTTGGCGGCTGCCATCGCTGTCGATGTGGCCGAGGGTGGCGTGGTAGGGGGTCAGGGCATCGTTGAGCAGTCTGCAGATTCTTTCCATCCGGAACACTCGCTGGCAGGTAGACATATGGGAACTGACCATCGAGCCCGTGGGAAAGTTCGCCCTACCGGCCCGCCCTACCAAGCATGCGCGGGCAGTGTGACAGTTTGCAGGCAGCGCCGTGCCCTGCTTACAGACGGGCCAGGGCCTTTTCCAGGGCCACGGTCGACACCGGCCAGGGCAGTTCGCCCACTACCCGAAAACCTCGCCTGCGGGCCTCCAGGGCCATGTCTTGGCGTTTGTCGTCTACCTGGCCGACGAACAACAACGCCCGTGGCGCAGGCTGGGCCTGCAAGTGCTGGAGCAAGGAGAGGGCGGAGGGTTCAGGCATGCCGTGGTCGAGTACCAGTACATCCACGGCACGCTCACGGCCCAGGCAGGCGGTGGTGTTGACCAGGTCGTCGCTCAGGCGCACGTTGAACACACCCTGGGCATTGAACGCCTGATGCAGGGGGATCTGGTGGAAGGGGCGGGCTTGGTGGATGAGGACTTGGAGGCTGCGCACAGGCTTCTCCTGGCAGAAGTGAAACCTGCACTTTAGGGATGGCCATATGCCGACTAAATAGGAAATTTCCGAGAACGCGGTGGGGGGTTTCTTGAATATTGGGGCTGCTTTGCAGCCCATCGCGGCACAAGGCCGCTCCTACAGGGTTCGTACGCTCTCTGTAGGAGCGGCCTTGTGCCGCGATGGGCCGCGAAGCGGCCTCGGCGGTGCATGCCTTACAACGGCTTGCCGCGATTACCGTGCTGGCTGACGAAGGCCTGTACAGCTTTCAGGTCGTTGGCCAGTACCGTGCAGCGCTCTTCGCGGCTGAACAGGTCGCTCAGGTGGGCTGGCAGCTCCAGCGCCTTGCCGACGCCGGCCTTCTCCACCGCCTCGGGGAACTTGACCGGGTGCGCTGTGCCCAGCACCACCATTGGCGTGTCCAGGCTGCGGCGGCACTCGCGGGCGGCCTTGACGCCGATGGCGGTGTGCGGGTCGAGTACTTCACCGGTGCTGGCGAACACTTCGGCGATGGTCTCGCAGGTTTGCTCGTCGGTAACGGCCAGCGAGTCGAACAGCTTGCGTGCTTCGGTCCAGCGGTCCTGCTCGACGCTGAAGCCGCCACCTTGCTTGAAGGTAGCCATCAGCTCGGCAACCGCTGCGCCATTGCGCCCGTGCAGGTCGAACAGCAGGCGCTCGAAGTTGGACGAAACCATGATGTCCATGGACGGCGACAGCGTCGGGTGCAGGGCATCCTTGACGTACTGGTTGCCGCTCATGAAGCGGTGCAGGATGTCGTTGCGGTTGGTGGCCACCACCAGCTGGCTGATCGGCAGGCCCATGTTGCGCGCCAGGTAACCTGCGAAGATGTCGCCGAAGTTGCCGGTCGGCACCGAGAACGCCACCGAACGGGCCGGGCCGCCCAACTGCAGGGCTGCATGGAAGTAGTAGACGATCTGGGCCATGATCCGCGCCCAGTTGATCGAGTTCACTGCCACCAGGCGGGTGCCCTTGAGGAACGACTGGTCGGCGAAGCTGGCCTTGACCATTTCCTGGCAGTCGTCGAAGTTGCCTTCGATGGCGATGTTGTGGATGTTGTCGCCGAGGATGGTGGTCATCTGCCGGCGCTGCACTTCCGACACGCGCTGATGCGGGTGCAGGATGAAGATGTCGACGTTGTCGCAACGGCGGCAGCCTTCGATGGCGGCCGAACCGGTATCACCACTGGTGGCACCGACGATCACCACGCGCTCGTTGCGCTTGGCCAGCACGTGGTCGAGCAGGCGGCCGAGCAGTTGCAGGGCAAAGTCCTTGAACGCCAGGGTCGGGCCGTGGAACAGCTCCATCACCCACTCGTTGCCGTTGAGCTGGCGCAGCGGCGCGACGGCGGCGTGGGCGAAGTTGCCGTAGGTTTCTTCGAGGATTTTCTTGAAGTCGGCATCAGCGATGCTGCCGGTGACGAACGGGCGCATCACCCGGAAGGCCAGCTCGTGGTACGGCAGGCCGGCCCAGGAGGCGATTTCTTCCTGGGTGAAGCGTGGCAGGTTCTCGGGAACGTACAGGCCGCCGTCGGTGGCAAGGCCGGCCAGCAGCACGTCTTCGAAGTTCAGGGCCGGAGCCTGGCCGCGGGTACTGATATAGCGCATGGGTGCAAACCTTCGATGCTGGGCGCGGGCCGCCGTCGCGGCCCGCCGCCGGAATTAATTGAGCTGTTCGACGCGGATGCGTACAACCGGGCCAACCACGTCCTGCAGGGCTTCCAGGGCGACGATGGCATCGTTGATGCGCTGCTCGACCACACCGTGGGTCAGCAGGATCATCGGCACCAGGCCGTCCTGCTCCTCGGCTTCCTTCTGCATGATCGACTCGATGTTGATGCCGCGCTCCGAGAGGATGCTGGCCACCTGGGCAAGCACGCCCGGGTGATCCTTGGCCTGGATGCGCAGGTAGTAGGCACTTTCGCATGCTTCGATCGGCAGGATCGGGTGGGCCGACAGCGAGTCTGGCTGGAAGGCCAGGTGCGGTACGCGGTTTTCAGGGTCGGAAGTCATGGCGCGAACCACGTCCACCAGGTCGGCCACCACCGAGGATGCGGTCGGCTCCATGCCGGCGCCAGCGCCGTAGTACAGGGTGGAACCGGCAGCGTCGCCATTGACCATCACCGCGTTCATCACGCCGTTGACGTTGGCGATCAGGCGGTCGGCCGGGATCAGCGTCGGGTGCACGCGCAGCTCGATGCCTTCGGCGGTGCGCCGGGCAACGCCCAGGTGCTTGATGCGGTAGCCCAGGGCTTCGGCGTAGTTCACGTCAGCGGTGGTCAGGCGGGTGATGCCTTCGGTGTAGGCCTTGTCGAACTGCAGCGGGATGCCAAAGGCGATGGACGCCAGGATGGTCAGTTTGTGCGCGGCATCGATGCCTTCGACGTCGAAGGTCGGGTCGGCTTCGGCATAACCCAGCGCCTGGGCTTCGGCCAGCACGTCGGGGAAGGTGCGGCCCTTCTCGCGCATTTCGCTGAGGATGAAGTTGCCGGTACCGTTGATGATGCCGGCCAGCCAGTTGATGCGGTTGGCCGACAGGCCTTCGCGAATCGCCTTGATCACAGGGATGCCGCCGGCCACGGCCGCTTCGAAGGCGACGATGACGCCCTTCTCGCGGGCCTTGGCGAAGATCTCGTTGCCGTGCACGGCAATCAGCGCCTTGTTGGCGGTGACCACGTGCTTGCCGTTTTCGATGGCCTTGAGCACCAGGTCGCGGGCGATGGTGTAGCCACCGATCAGCTCGATGACGATGTCGATTTCGGGATTGGTCGCGACTTCGAACACATCAGCGGTAATGGGGGTACCGGTAATCTGGCAGTTCGGGTTCTGCGAGCGCATGGCAATCTGTGCCACTTCAATACCGCGCCCGGCACGGCGGGCAATCTCCTCGGCGTTGCGCTGAAGTACATTGAAGGTACCGCCACCGACGGTCCCCAACCCACAGATGCCTACTTTGACCGGTTTCACTGTGAACTCCCCATTGAACGGCCGGCACCTGCGCCGACCGTGAAACATGCCGTCACCCCATGACGACGGCGTACTGAATTGGTTACTTGGCTGCTTGCTGCTGGCCAGCCAGGGCCAGCTTGGCCACTTGCGGTGCCGGCTGGTAGCCCGGAATCACCTGACCGCTTTCCAGCACGATGGCCGGCGTGCCGTTGACGCCGATCGACTGGCCCAGGGCAAACTGCTTGCCCACCGGGTTGGTGCACTTGGCGGCCTTGATTTCTTTACCCTCGACCATCTTGTCCATCGCCGCGCGGCGGTCGCTGGAGCACCATACCGCCTGCAACTGCTCGTCACCCGGCGAGCCCAGGCCCTGGCGCGGGAACGCGACGTAGCGCACTTCGATGCCGCGCTTGTTCAGCTCGGGCACTTCGGCGTGCAGCTTGTGGCAGTAGGGGCAGGTGGTGTCAGTGAACACGGTGATGTGCGATTTGGTCTCGCCCTTGGCCGGGTACACGACCATCTCCGCAGCCGGGATGCCGTTGATCAGCTTGGCGATACCCTGGCGTTCGGTTTTTTCGGTGAGGTTGACCGGCTTGCCGTCCTGGATCTGGAACAGGTAGCCCTGCATCACGAACTGGCCGTCGGCGCTGGCGTACAGCACCCGCCCGCCCTGCAGCTTGACTTCGTACAGACCGTCGAGCGGGCTGCTGGCAACGCTTTCGACCGGCACTTCCAGCGACAGGTTCTGCAGCGATTTGCGGATCGCCTGTTCGGCGTTGGCATTGCCGTCGGTGGCCGCGGCGGCGGCAAAGGTACTGGCCAGCGCCAGGGCGGCGGCGGCGAAAATCTGGGTCACGCGCATGGGGAACTCCTGAGGGCGGACGGGGCCGGCGAAGCATGCCTGCGGGGTGAAACGCGGCGTTCGGGCGGCCCTTGCAACAAACCGCCCAAGCCTACCACAACACAGGCCCGCAGAATGGCCCCTCATGCACCAGTCGGCGGAACATGAATATCATTCATCCACGCGGATGGTGCTGGGCGTGCAGCTGCTGCAGGCGGGCCTTGGCTACGTGGGTGTAGATCTGCGTGGTAGACAGGTCGCTATGGCCCAGCAGCATCTGCACCACGCGCAGGTCGGCGCCGTGGTTGAGCAGGTGGGTGGCGAAGGCGTGGCGCAGGGTGTGCGGTGACAGCGGCTTGTCGATACCGGCCACCCGGGCATGATGCTTGATGCGGTGCCAGAAGGTCTGGCGGGTCATCTGTTCGCCACGCTGGCTGGGGAACAGCACGTCGCTGGGGCGGCCATTGAGCAGCTCGGCGCGGCCGTCGCGCACATAACGCTCGATCCACACCACCGCCTCCTCGCCCATGGGCACCAGGCGCTCCTTGCTGCCCTTGCCCATCACCCGCAGCACGCCCTGGCGCAGGTTGACCTGGTCGAGGGTCAGGCTGACCAGCTCGGTGACCCGCAGGCCACAGGCATACAGCACCTCGAGCATGGCGCGGTCGCGCTGGCCGATGGCTTCGCTGCGGTCCGGCGCCTGCAACAGGGCCTCTACATCGGCTTCGGACAGCGACTTGGGTAGCGGGCGGCCCAGTTGCGGCATGTCTACCTGCAGCGTCGGGTCTACGCCGATCATGCGTTCGCGCAGCAGGTAGCGGTAAAAACCACGCACGCCGGACAGAAAGCGCGCCGTTGAGCGCGGCTTGTACGCCTGGTCGAAGCGCCAGGCCAGGTGGTCGAGGATCAACTCGCGGCCGGCATCGGGCAACGCGACGCCTTTTTCCTGCAGCCAGCCGTTGAACAGGGCCAGGTCGCTGCGGTAAGAGGCGCGGGTGTTGTCGGACAGGCCTTTTTCCAGCCACAGGGCGTCGAGGAACTGGTCGATCAGGGGGTGGTCGAGGGCGGGCATGCGAGGGGCTGTACCAAGTATTGAGGCGGCCAGTGTTTCATAGCGGGTTGCTGGTTGTCTGTACTGGCCCTATCGCCGGCAAGCCGCCTCCCGCGCAGGACAGCACAGCTTGGCAGCCATTCAAGCCTGCGGCAACACCGGCACCGGGCGCTTGTCCTCGTCGATGGCGACGAAACTGAACACCCCGTGGATGGCCCGCTCGCGGCCATCGAGGTACATGTTCTCGACGAACACATCCACCTGCACCTGCAGGCTGGTGTTGCCCACCTTAACCACGGTACCCACCAACTCGACGATGGAGCCGGCCGGGATCGGGTGCTTGAAGTCGATGCGGTCGGTGGACACGGTCACCAGCGGCAGGCGGCAAAAACGGGTGGCGGCGATGAACGACACCTCGTCCATCCAGGCCAGAGCGGTGCCACCGAACAGGGTGTTGTGGTGGTTGGTGGTGTTGGGGAATACAGCTTTGGTCACGCGGGTTTCCGAAAGCTGCGTGCGGCGCTGGATTTCCTGGTCTCGAGGGGTCATGGGCAACTCACATCGTAAGGGCTTGAAGACAGTGTCGCCTGCTTCGCGGGTAAACCCGCTCCCACAGGGGCAGCGTTGGTTTCATAGGTGACTGGGTTCCTGTGGAAGAAGCCAACCCAGCGGTACAGGGCACAGAAAGCAAAAAAGCAGCCCGAAGGCTGCTTTTTCTCGCGCGGGGGCCTAGGCCACCAGGCAAACTGCACTCAGGACAGTTTTTCCTTGATGCGAGCGGCTTTGCCGGACAGGTCGCGAAGGTAGTACAGCTTGGCTTTACGCACGTCACCACGACGTTTCACGGCCAGGCTGTCGATCTGCGGGCTGTAGGTCTGGAAGGTACGCTCTACGCCAACGCCGCTGGAGATCTTGCGCACGGTGAAGGCGCTGTTCAGACCGCGGTTACGCTTGGCGATAACGACGCCTTCGAAAGCCTGCAGACGCGAGCGGTCGCCTTCCTTCACTTTAACCTGGACGACAACGGTGTCGCCTGGTGCGAAGGTCGGGATCTCTTTGCTCATCTGTTCAGCTTCGAGCTGCTGGATGATCTTGTTGGTCATGCTGTGCTCCTAAGATGGATACGCGATCCACCATCGATACGTTTAACTATCGTCCCGCTCGCGGAGATATTCCTCGAGCAGCTTCTTCTCTTCTCCAGAAAGCGAGCGACTTTCCAGAAGATCGGCGCGTCGTTCGAAGGTCCTACCAAGGGACTGCTTCATCCGCCATCGCCGGATATGTGCATGGTTGCCACTTAGCAACACGTCGGGAACACGCTGATCCGCATACACCTCAGGTCGGGTGTAGTGCGGGCAATCCAGCAGACCGTCGGTGAAAGAGTCTTCCTCCGCCGAGTCCACATGCCCTAAAGCTCCGGGCAGCAGCCGTGTAACCGCATCGATCAGTACCATGGCCGGCAGCTCGCCACCGGAAAGCACATAGTCACCAATCGACCACTCCTCATCGACATGAGCCTCGATAAAGCGCTCGTCGATGCCTTCATAACGACCGGCGATCAGGATCAACGATTCCTGTTCGGCCAGGCCTTTGACCGCTTGCTGAGTCAGCTTGCGGCCTTGTGGCGAAAGGTAGATCACCTTTGCCGCAGCTCCAGTCGCCTGCCTGGCGCTAACCAGGGCGTCTTCCAGAGGCTTGATCTTCATCACCATGCCCGGACCACCGCCAAACGGCCGATCATCCACGGTATGGTGGCGATCTGTGGTGTAGTCCCGCGGGTTCCAGCAGGTCACTTGCAGCAACCCCTGTTTCACCGCACGGCTGGTAATGCCGTACTCCGTAATGGCCGAGAACATCTCGGGGAACAACGTGATGACGTCTACGCGAAGGTTACCCATCGTTTAGAAGTCCGCGTCCCACTCAACCCGCATCACGCCTGCTTCCAGGTCGATGTCGAGCACGCATTGCGCCGTGTAGGGCAACAGACGCTCGCGATCATCCAGGCTGCCTGCGCAGGGTTTGACCACCATTACATCGTTCGCGCCGGTCTCCAACAGGTGATCGATCGTGCCGAACAGCTGTTCGTCCTGATTGATGACCTTCAGGCCCACCAACTGGTACCAGTAGTACTCGTCAGCTGCCAGGTTGGGCAAAAGGCTGCGCGGAATGCAGATTTCGAAGCCGCTCAGAAGACGGGCTTCTTCACGATCATCGAGGCCTTTCAATTTCACGACCAGACCCTTTGCAGAGCCACGACCGTTGACCAGCTCGACCTGTTTTACCTTGCCTTCGTGCCGTAGCGTCCAGCGCGGGTAATCCAACAGGTTTTCAATCGGATCGGTAAAGGAAAACACCTTCACCTCGCCGCGAACGCCGTGAACCGAAAAAATCTTGCCAACGACGATCAGGTCGTCAGCCTTTTCTGGCGTCGCGTTCATACTGCTCAGGCTGCGGCCTTGGCAGCTTCCTTCAGCAGCTGAGCAACACGCTCAGACGGCTGCGCGCCCTGGCTCAGCCAGTAGGTGACGCGTTCCTGGTTGACCGACAGCTTGACTTCGGCGCCCGATGCGATCGGGTTGAAGAAGCCTACGCGCTCAACGAAACGGCCGTCACGGGCGTTACGCGAGTTGGTCACGGTCAGGTGGTAGAAAGGGCGCTTTTTCGAGCCGCCACGGGCAAGACGGATGGTTACCATGTGAACATCGTTCCTATAGTGGTGCTGCAAAACTGAATGCCCAATGGGCACACGGGTGCCCAAAAGGCCGCATATTCTCGGGGAATACACGGACATTTGCAAATGCCTTTTTCGGCGAGCACCTGGCCCACCGTTCAGTCCTGCCGGTTGAAGCCGCCTGACGGCGGCCATGTTCCCGCCAAAGCGGGGGTCTGGCCGGCCTCCTTATATATAGGAAGCCCGCCGGATTAGGCTTTGTACGAAAAGTGCCTGCGCGACGATCATGCTGCGTTGAAAACAGGCTCGGAATGCTCATTTACGACCCGTAAAGTCGAGCGCGACTCCGACCGTTCCTCGCCTGTTTTCGCCTTGCCTGATCGCCGCTCGGCGACTTTCGCACAAACCCTAGTTACATCTTCGGCATGCCGCCACCGGGCAACATGCCGCCAAGGCCGCGCATCATCTTGGCCATGCCGCCCTTGGCGGAGAATTTTTTCATCATCTTTTGCATCTGCTTGTGCTGCTTGATCAAGCGGCCGATATCCTGCACCTGGGTGCCGGAGCCGAGGGCAATGCGGCGCTTGCGCGAACCGCTGATCAGGTCGGGGTCGCGGCGCTCGGCAGGGGTCATGGAGTTGATGATCGCCTCCATCTGCTTGAACTGCTTCTCGGCGGCGCCCTGGGCGTTGCCCATCTGCGACAGGTTCATGCCACCAATGCTCGGCAGCTTGTCCATCAGGCCGCCAAGGCCGCCCATGTTCTTCATCTGCTGCAGCTGGTCGCGGAAGTCTTCAAGGTCGAAGCCCTTGCCCTTCTTCAGTTTTTTCGCAAGCTTGTCGGCCTTGGCCTTGTCGATGTTCTGCTCGGCCTGCTCGATCAGGCTGAGCACGTCACCCATGCCGAGGATGCGCGAGGCGATACGGTCGGGGTGGAACGGCTCCAGGGCCTCGGTCTTCTCGCCCATACCGATGAACTTGATCGGCTTGCCGGTGATGGCGCGCACCGACAGCGCAGCACCGCCACGGGCATCACCGTCGACCTTGGTCAGCACCACGCCGGTCAGCGGCAGGGCGTCGCCGAAGGCCTTGGCGGTGTTGGCGGCGTCCTGGCCGGTCATGGCGTCGACCACGAACAGCGTCTCGATCGGCTTGACCGCAGCGTGCAGGGCCTTGATCTCGTCCATCATGTCGGCATCGACGTGCAGGCGACCTGCGGTATCGACGATCACCACGTCGATGAACTTGAGCTTGGCTTCGCGAATGGCCGCCTCGGCGATGGCCACCGGTTTCTGGCTGATGTCGGACGGGAAGAAGGTCACGCCGATGTCGTTGGCCAGGGTTTCCAGCTGCTTGATCGCCGCCGGGCGGTAGACGTCGGCCGACACCACCATCACGCTCTTTTTCTTGCGCTCTTTCAGGTGGCGGGCCAGCTTGCCGGCGGTGGTGGTCTTACCGGCACCTTGCAGGCCGGCCATCAGCACCACGGCAGGTGGCGCGCTGTTCAGCGTCAGCTCTTCGTTGGCGGCGCCCATCAGGCTTTCGAGCTCGGCCTGGACGATCTTCACGAAGGCCTGGCCCGGGGTCAGGCTGCGCGATACTTCAGTGCCGACCGCACGTTCCTTGACGCTGTTGACGAAATCCTTGACCACCGGCAGGGCGACATCGGCCTCGAGCAGGGCCATGCGCACTTCGCGCAGCGTGTCCTTGATGTTGTCTTCGGTCAGCTTGGCCTTGCCGGTGACATGGCGCAGCGTCTGTGACAGGCGGTCGGTCAGGTTTTCGAACATGGTGATCCTTTCAGGCCCAGTGAAGCCGAGGTTTTTCAGGTGCCCGGGAAACAATGCACACACGCCGGGCACAGCAAGGCGGCGATTATAGCGGAGACTGCCAGCTGCGCACACCTTGGCGCCGGGTCTCTGGACATTCGGTGGCCTGGCCGGCCTCTTCGCGGGCAAACCCGCTCCCACAGGGGGCGCGTGACCTTCAGGCCTGCGCTGTAACCCGCGATTGATACGCAGTCTTCCTTGCCCACCGGGTTCTATGCCAAACTCCGTCCCTTTAGGGCTTGCCTGCCAGGACTTATGCTCTCTTCACCCAGCCTCCTCCCCAACCTGATCGCCGCCTTCCTTTATGTGGCCGCGACGGTCTTCCAGGCCACCGGCCTTGCCCGTGGCGTCAAGGCAGACAAGCGCCTGCTCGGCCTGCTCGGCGTACTGGCCGTGCTCGCCCAGGGCGGCGCGCTGTTCTTCCAGCTGATCACCCCGCTGGGCCTGAGCCTGGACTTCTTCAGCGCCGCCAGCCTGATCGCCGTGGCCGTCATCGCCCTGACCCTGCTCGCCTGCCTGAGCATCCCGGTGGAGAACCTGCTGGTGCTGCTGTTCCCGCTGGGCGCGGTCACCGCCCTGCTGGCCCAGTTCGCCCCGCCAGGCACGGTGCCGCTGATCAACGAAGAACCCGGCATTCTCGCCCATATTCTGCTGTCGATCCTGGCCTACGGCCTGTTCACCATTGCCGTGTTCCAGGCCCTGCTGCTGCTGCTGCAGGACCGCCAGCTGAAGAACAAGCACCCGTCCGGCATGATCCGCAACTTCCCGCCCCTGCAAACCATGGAAAGCCTGCTTTTCGGCTTCCTCTGGGCCGGCTGGGTCCTGCTGTCGCTATCGTTGATTTCCGGCTGGCTGTTCCTCGACAACCTGTTCGCCCAGCACCTGGTGCACAAGACCCTGCTGGCCTGCGTGGCCTGGGTGGTGTTCAGCGTGCTGCTGTGGGGCCGCACCCGTCTCGGCTGGCGCGGCCACAAGGCAATCCGCTGGACCCTGGCCGGTTTCTGCCTGCTGATGCTGGCCTATTTCGGCAGCAAGCTGGTCCGCGAATTCATCCTGCATATCTGACGGCCGAATATGGACACCCTGCCGTACGCCCCGCTGCTCGGCAACCTCGCACTGGCCCTGCTGTGGTCGGCGCTGTTCACCGCCGTGGACATCGCCCGCCAGCAGCTCAACGGCCATGGCGAACCTTCGCTACCGGCCCAGGCCCTGGTGCTGTGCGCCAGTTTCGGCAAGCTGCTGGTACTGGGCCTGGCCTGCCTGCTCGGCCAGCGCTACAACGGTGAGCACGGTTTCTGGATGGCCGGCCTGGCCGGTGCTCTCAGCCTGCTGGTACTGGCCGAATACCTGCCCCGGCGCCTGGCCAGGCGCAACCCGCAGGCATTTGTCAGCCTCGGTGCCAGCCTGCTCAAACTTCCGCTCACCCTGCTGCAGCCGCTGGCCTGCGTGCTGGACGGTATCGCCCGGCTGATCCTGCGCCCGTTCCGTGTGCAACCCACTGCCGTGGCACTGCACCCGCAGCAAGAGAGCGACGACTTCGACGACGAGCCTCAGGAGCCCGCCCGCCACGGCCTGCTCGAAGGCCTGCAGGCGCTGGACAAGGTCACCGTCAACGACATCCTGATCCCGCGCAACGAAGTCGACGGCATCAACCTCGACGACCCCATCGAGCAGATCATCGAGCAGTTGATCGTCAGCCGGCATACCCGCCTGCCGGTGTACCACAACGACATCAACCAGGTTGAAGCGGTGCTCAACACCAAGCTCATCAGCCACCTGCTGCCACGCGCCGAGCTGACCCTCGGGCAGTTGCAGGCCGCCTGCTACGAGCCCTACTTCGTCCCCGAGAGCACGCCCCTGCAGCTGCAGCTGCTGAACTTCCACAAGCAGCAGCGGCGCATGGGCGTGGTGGTGGACGAGTACGGCGAAGTGCTGGGCATCGTCACCCTGGAGGACATCCTCGAGGAGATCGTCGGCGAGTTCGAGGACGAGCACAGCCTCGACAACCCCCACGTCCACCCCCAGCCCGACGGGCGCTTCGTCATCGAAGGCACCGCCTCGCTGCGCGAGATCAACCGCTCGCTGGGCTGGCACCTGCCCTGCGACGGCGGGCCGAAAACCCTCAACGGCCTGGTCACCGAGGCGCTGGAAAGCATCCCGGAAAGCGCGGTGTGCCTGAAGATCGGCCGCTACCGCCTGGAAATCCTCGAAACCGAGGACAATTGCGCCAGCAAGGTACTGGTCTGGACCGTGACCCGATAGCTATACTCCGGTCACGCTTATCAAGCCCTGCCATCGCGCCTGCTACCCGCACTCCGCGCCCGATGGCCAGTCCGCACCACTGACACGCCCCGCGGTCCTGCTTCACCACCCCGAACAGTGCCCGCCCCCGCCTCTACCCCCGGGCCATCGTCAGTCGCGCGAACCATAACAATACGCTCCGGCCGCCCTGCGCCTGTCGCCTGGCCGTGCCCGTGGAGCATCGACTGTCAGGGACCTACACAATGACAACCAGCAGCACCTGCGCCGGCTCTGCCCCGGCGGCCCCGGTCAACTCGCCTGCCCGGGTGGCCACCGCCAGCTTCATCGGCACCGCCATCGAGTTCTACGATTTCTACGTCTACGCCACCGCCGCCGCCCTGGTGATCGGGCCGATCTTCTTCCCGTCCGGCTCCGGCACCGTGCAAATGCTTGCGGCGTTCCTCACCTTCGGAATCGCCTTCCTTGCCCGGCCGTTGGGCTCGGCACTGTTCGGCCACTTCGGCGACCGCATCGGGCGCAAGTCGACCCTGGTGGCCTCGCTGCTGTTGATGGGCGTGTCGACCACGCTGATCGGCGTACTGCCCGGCTATGACAGCATCGGCATCTGGGCGCCGATCATCCTCTGCGTGCTGCGCTTCGGCCAGGGCCTGGGGCTGGGTGGCGAATGGGGCGGCGCGGCGCTGCTGGCCACCGAGAACGCCCCGCAAGGCAAGCGCGCCTGGTTCGGCATGTTCCCGCAACTGGGCCCGTCGATTGGTTTTCTGGCCGCCAACGGCCTGTTCCTGACCCTGGCGCTGGTCCTGAGCGACGAGCAGTTCCGCGAGTGGGGCTGGCGTATTCCGTTCCTGCTCAGCGCAGCCCTGGTGCTGGTCGGCCTGTATGTGCGCCTGAAGCTCGAGGAAAGCCCGGTGTTCGCCAAGGCCGTGGCACGCCACGAGCGGGTGAAAATGCCGGTGGTCGAGCTGTTCAGCCAGTACTGGCTGCCGACCCTGCTGGGCGCCGCCGCCATGGTGGTGTGCTACGCGCTGTTCTATATCTCGACAGTGTTCTCCCTCAGCTATGGCGTGAATACCCTGGGTTACACCCGCCAGAGCTTCCTTGGCATGCTGTGCTTCGCGGTGGTGTTCATGGCCCTGGCCACGCCGCTGTCGGCTTGGCTCAGCGACCGCTACGGGCGCAAGCCGGTGCTGATCGTCGGCGGCCTGCTGGCGGTGGCTTCGGGCTTTGCCATGGAACCGCTGCTGACCTCCGGCTCCACCGCCGGGGTGACGCTGTTCCTGAGCATCGAGCTGTTCCTGATGGGGGTGACCTTCGCCCCGATGGGCGCCCTGCTGCCCGAGCTGTTCCCGACCCACGTGCGCTACACCGGCGCCTCGGCCGCCTACAACCTGGGCGGCATCGTCGGCGCCTCGGCGGCACCGTTCTTCGCCCAGCAGCTGGTAAGCATGGGTGGGTTGAGCTGGGTGGGGGGGTATGTGTCGGCGGCAGCGGTGATCAGCCTGATTGCTGTCTTGTGCCTGAAAGAGACGCGTGATACCGCGCTTTGATCACTTGGGGCTGCCTTGCAGCCCTTCGCGGCACAAGGCCGCTCCTAACAGGGAATGCACAACCCTTGTAGGAGCTGCCTTGTGTCGCGAAAGGGGCGCAAGGCGCCCCCAGCAATGTCAGATCAGAACTCGACCTTGACCGCCTGCGCAGCGCGGGTGGCCTTGGCCCGGGCAGCCTCGATCGACTCGTCGCGGGCCAGGCAAACGCCCATGCGCCGGGTGCCGTTGATTTCCGGCTTGCCGAACAGGCGGATGGCGGTGTCCGGCTCGCTCAGGGCGGCGTTCAGGTTGGCGAAGCTGGTCTGCTGCGACTGGCCTTGCGGCAGGATCACCGCCGAGGCCGACGGGCCGAACTGACGCACGGTCGGGATCGGCAGGCCAAGAATGGCACGGGCGTGCAGGGCGAACTGCGACAGGTCTTGCGAAATCAGGGTCACAAGGCCCGTATCGTGCGGGCGCGGCGACACTTCGCTGAACCACACCTGATCGCCTTTCACGAACAGTTCCACGCCAAACAGGCCACGCCCGCCCAAGGCATCGGTGACCGCCTGGGCCACCCGCTGCGACTCGGCCAGGGCTTTCGGGCTCATGGCCTGGGGCTGCCACGACTCCTGGTAGTCGCCCTTCTCCTGGCGGTGACCGACCGGCGCCAGGAAGGTGGTGCCGCCCACGTGGCGCACGGTCAGCAGGGTGATTTCGTATTCGAAGTCGATAAAGCCTTCGATGATCACCCGGCCCTTGCCGGCGCGGCCACCTTCCTGGGCGTAATCCCAGGCTTTTTGCAGGTCGTCGGCGCTGCGCAGCAGGCTCTGGCCCTTGCCCGACGAGCTCATCACCGGCTTGACCACGCACGGGTAGCCCAGGTCGGCCACAGCCTTGCTGTAGTCCTCGAAGGTGTCGGCAAAGTGGTACGGCGAGGTCGGCAGGTCCAGCTCTTCAGCGGCCAGGCGGCGGATACCTTCGCGGTTCATGGTCAGCTGGGTAGCGCGGGCGGTTGGCACCACGGTGAAACCTTCGCTTTCCAGCTCAACCAGGGTGGCGGTGGCGATGGCTTCGATCTCGGGGACGATGTAGTGCGGCTTTTCCGCTTCGATCACCGCACGCAAGGCCACGCCGTCGAGCATGTTGACCACATGGCTGCGGTGCGCAACCTGCATGGCCGGGGCGTTGGCATAGCGGTCCACGGCAATCACCTCCACGCCCAGGCGCTGCAGCTCGATCACCACTTCCTTGCCCAGCTCGCCGCAGCCGCACAGCAGTACACGGGTCGCGGTCGGCGACAATGGGGTTCCGATACGGGTCATTTCAGGTCCTCGAAGGCGTCCGGGGCGGCGCTACGGGTGGCGCTGCCCGCTGAAAAAGGACCGGTATTCTACACCCGTGCGAGGCGCTTCGGGGCTGCTTTGCAGTTCATCCCACAGGTTCAGCTGGCCACAGCTGCCCTGCGCGCGCGCCAGGCCATGATCAGCCACACGGCGGTGACGCCAGCGAACTTCGACGCCATGGCGGTGCCGACCACCACCGGCGTAAGCGCGCCGATCATGCCGAAGAAGATGAAGGTGTCCACCGGGATGCTCAGCGCCGAGCTCAACCACAGGCGGTCACGCAGGGGCCGGCGGGTGATGCTGAACACCAGCCAGTCGATCAGCTCGGAAATGAAGAACGCCGTGGCGCTGGCCAGGGCGATGGCCGGCTCCGAGGTGACGTAGGACAGCACCAGCGCCACCAGCATCGCCACCAACGCGCCATGGCCGTAGCGGGTCTGCACCATGTCGCGCAGGACGAACACCAACCCGCCCCAGGCGGACCAGATCACGTCCAGGTGCGGGGCGCTGGAGAAGGCGTAGTTGATGAGCACCACGCTGCTGATGTAGGCGATGAGGTAGAACATGATCTGAGAATTCGCTGAGCAAGCGGCACAGAATACTTGAATTCGGAGCCAGCACCAGGGCCTTCGCGGGCAAACCCGCTCCACAGGCTTGTGATGGGCCTGTGGGAGCGGGTTTACCCGCGAAGAAGCCCGCGCTGCAATCGACCATTCAGAGGCCGATCACCAACCCCGCCGCCACCGCCCGCTCATGGCAAAGCTTGAGCACCACCCGCCGCTCGGCATTGTCCATGCGCCCCCAGCGGGTGATCTCGTCCACCGTGCGCTGGCAGCCGGTGCAGATATCCTGCTCGTCCAGCGCGCACACGCTCACACACGGCGAGGCCACTGGCCGCTCGCGGGGGGCGGCATCAGTCATCGTCAGCCACCAGGTCGCGGGCATAACGCTCGGCGTTGTGCACGTAATGCGCGGCGCTGGCCTCCAGCATGCGCATCTGCTGCTCGGTAAGCTCGCGCACCACCTTACCCGGCGAGCCCATCACCAGCGAGCCGTCGGGGATGACCTTGCCTTCGGGGATCAGCGCATTGGCGCCGATGATGCAGTGCTTGCCGATGCGTGCGCCGTTGAGTATTACCGCATTGATGCCCACCAGGCTGTAGTCGTCCACCGTGCAGCCATGCAGCATGGCGTTGTGGCCGATGGTCACGCCCTTGCCCAAGGTCAGCGGCGAACCCATGTCGGTGTGCATTACCGTACCGTCCTGGACGTTGCTGCCCTCGCCGATGTCGATCAGTTCGTTGTCGCCGCGCAGCACCGCACCAAACCAAACGCTGGCACGGGCCTGCAGGCGCACCTTGCCGATCAGGGTGGCGGTGGGGGCGGTCCAGCTGGTGGGGTGGGCTTCGACTTTCATGTCGCCCAGGCGGTATTTCATGTGTGGCTCCTCAGGGTTTGGCGCAGGCGGCGGGGTTGGCCCCGCTCAGTTCTGGATGAAACGTTCCGGCGGCTG
This sequence comes from Pseudomonas xanthosomatis, assembly GCF_019139835.1. Lineage (NCBI taxonomy): Bacteria > Pseudomonadati > Pseudomonadota > Gammaproteobacteria > Pseudomonadales > Pseudomonadaceae > Pseudomonas > Pseudomonas xanthosomatis. Next base: position 5,423,885 of record NZ_CP077075.1, read on the forward strand.
GTGCAGGCTGATGCCGGCGTCGTACAGCAGGTTGACCAGCTCGACGATCATGATCGCCGACAGGCCCCAGATCTTGTAGTCGCCATAACGGTAGCTGGGCACGTACCAGCTGCGCCCCTGGTAATCGATACGGTGGGTGTGGTCACGCGGGTCCTGGCGGAAGAACTCCAGCGGCACGCTGAACACTGCGGCAATTTCGGCATCGTTGGCGCGGTACTCGACGTAATCGGGGATCAGCCCGACGAACGGCGTCACTTTCAGGCCATGCAACGAAATCAGCGGGCTGAGCGGGCCGATCACCTCCACCAGCCCCGGCGGCAGGCCGATTTCTTCTTCGGCTTCGCGCAGCGCGGTGAATACCAGATCCGGGTCTTCAGGGTCGCGACGCCCGCCGGGAAATGCTACTTCGCCGCCGTGGGTGGACAACCCCTTGGCGCGCAAGGTCAATACCAGCTCCGGCTCTTCGCTGCGGGTGATGGGCAGCAGCACCGCCGCTTCCGGGAAGCGCCGATCCACCTCCAGCGAGGCGGGGGTGTGGTTGCTCATTCGGCGAAGAAGCTCGTCCAGCATTACGCACTCTCGTGTTCAAGGCCTGCCGTGCATGATGCACCAAAAGCCACGGGGCACCCAAGCCCCACCCGCCGGGCGCCGCTTGCAGCGGGCGGGCCGGGCGCGCCAAGATAGCCCGAACCTACAGGAATGAAAGCATGAAATTCTGCAGCGCGTGCGGCCAGCCCGTCACCCAGCGCATCCCCGAGGGCGACAGCCGCCTGCGGTACGTGTGCGACCATTGCCAGACCATCCATTACCAGAACCCCAACATCGTTGCCGGGGTGCTGCCCACCTGGGGCAGCCAGGTGCTGTTGTGCCGGCGGGCCATCGAGCCGCGCCGGGGCTTCTGGACGCTGCCGGCCGGGTTCATGGAAAACGGCGAGACCCTCGACGCTGCCGCCCGTCGCGAAACCGTCGAAGAAGCCTGCGCCCGGGTGGGCGATACCAGCCTGTACCAGCTGTTCGACCTGCCGCACATCAACCAGGTGCACGTGTTCTTTCGCGCCGAACTTGCCGACCTTGACTTTGCCGTGGGCGAGGAAAGCCTGGAGGTGCGCCTGTTCGAGGAACATGAGGTCCCGTGGGGCGAGCTGGCTTTCCGCACGGTCACGCGCACACTAGAATGCTACTATCGCGACCGCATCAGGCAGCACTACCCCATAGGCCATGAATACCTGCCGCCGATGAACGTTTCGTCGCCCACCACTTGAGTCTTCAGGGATACGGTTTCATGCGCTGGTTGCTTGCCCTTTTCTGCCTCGGAATCGCCTCGCTGTCGCAGGCGGCCTATACCGAAACCATCATCCGCAAGCCGCTTTCGGCGGCGCCGGCAGCCACCACCCCTGCCACCCCGGCGGTTCAGGAGCGGCTGATCGACAAGGTGCTGGTGCTCAAGTCCGAACGGCGCCTGCAACTGATCAGCCGTGGCGAGCCACTGAAGACCTACCGCATCTCCCTGGGCAAGCAGCCCAAGGGCGCCAAGGAGCGCGAGGGCGACAAGAGAACCCCCGAAGGCTTGTACTGGCTGGACTGGCGCAAGGTCAGCGACCGCTACAACCTGGCCATGCACATCTCCTACCCGAACATCACCGACGCCGCCAAGGCCCGCCGCGAGGGGGTCAGTGCCGGCAGCATGATCATGATCCACGGCACACCGATCAACGAGGAGTACCCCGAGTGGTACTTCCACACCCTGGACTGGACCGAAGGCTGTATCGCCATGCGCAACGACGACATGCGCGAGGTGTGGAACCTGGTCAAGGACGGCACGCTGATCGAGATCAGGCCCTGACGGGGCATAAGCACCGCCCACCTGTAGGAGCGGCCTTGCGCCGCGAAGGGGTGCGTAGCGCCCCCGGATTCTGGGCATCATGCGTTATCGCCGGGGCTGCTACGCAGCCCTTTCGCGGCACAAGGCCGCTCCTACAAAGACCGTGTTCAATCTTTGCGAAACGCGCTTGTTACATAACCTTTCAGCAAAGAAATCACCTACAAAACTAAGTAACTTTTCCGATGCCCATCAAGGCACGGGACCGCATCCAACCGGCTAAACGCATCCATAAAATCCACGCAACCGAGTACCAGAGTCGTACACGAATTGCGGGATTTTCCGATGCCCAAAAAGCTCAGCCGTGCCCTCACACTGCCCCTGGTCTGCCTGCTGCTGCACCTGGCCACCCCCTCTGCGGCTTACGCCTCGGACCCGGCCAGCCAACAACTGCGCGAGCAGCGCCAGGCCACCGAGCAGTTCGAACGCCAACAGCGCCTGCACCGCTGGCAACGCCAGCGCGAAAACAGCCCGGCACCTGCTGACAGCTCACCAGACCAGACCGACGGCCCCTGCTTCCCGATAAGCGGCCTGCGCCTGGCCGGCAACCGCCGGCTTTCGGCCAGCGAGCTGGAACGCACCCTGCGCCCATTGCTGCAGCCCTGCCTGAGCGTACCGGCCATCAATCAGCTGCTGCGCGCCGTCACCCAACGCTACGTGCAGGCCGGCTACCCGCTGGCCCGCCCCTACCTGCGCAGCGCGCCCCGGCCCGGCGAGCCGCTGGACATTCTGATCGTCGAAGGCCATGTCGAGGCCATCGAACTGACCGAGCCGCTGCCGTTGTCGCTGCAAGGCGCCTTCCCTGCCCTGCTCGGCCAGCCGCTGCACCTGCCCGACCTGGAACAGGGCCTGGATCAGCTCAACCGCCTGCGCGCCTTTGAGGTCACCGCCGAACTGCTGCCCGGCCAGGCGCCCGGAAGCACTCAAGTCGCCATCACCCCGCGCCAGGTGCGCAGCCGCTGGCACCTCGAAGGCCGCTTCGACAACCGTGGCAGCGAACTGACCGGGCGCAATCGCCTCAACCTCGGGCTGGGCATCGACAGCCCGCTGGGCCTGAACGACGACCTGCGCCTGTCGCAGCTTGCGACCGTACTCGGCGCCCCGGGCCAGAGCCGTGGCCTGAACCTGTACTACAACATCCCCTACGGCCCGTGGAGCTTCACCCTCAACGCCAGCCAGCTCAGTTACAGCTCCCCGCTGCCCAATGGACTGCAGGCCGAGGGCGGCAGCCGCTTCCAGGGCCTGGCCGCCGAACGCCTTCTGTGGCGCAACCAGCACGGCATGCTCAGTGCCGGCCTGCGGCTGGACCGCAAACAGCTGGAAAACCAGCTCAAGGGCCAGCAACTCAAAGTGCAGAGCACCACGCTCACTACCTTGGACGCAGGGCTCAACCTGCTGTGGCTCGAACATGGCCTGTGGAGCGCCTCGCTGGGTGTAAGCCAGGGGCTAGACGCCCTCGGTGCCGACCACGCCATACGCGCCCGCCGCGCCCCACAGCCGGACTTTCGCAAGTACCGCGCCAGCCTGCTGTACTTGGCCCAGGCGCCACCTGCGCTCCCCTGGCGCTGGCAGAGCGAGCTGAACCTGCAGTACAGCCCGGACTTTCTGCCCGCCGTCGAACAGCTGGCGCTCAACGACAACAGCGCCGTGCGCGGCGTACGCCAACTCACCGTCACGGGTGCCACCGGCGCCGTCTGGCGCAACACCCTCAGCTACCCCATCACCCTTGCTTCATTGCCGACGGTGCAACTGCGCCCGTTCCTCGGCGTGGACCTCGGCTGGGCCCGCTTCGACCAGGGCAGCCCCTCGCAACGCCTGGCCGGCAGCGCCATCGGCCTTGAGCTGAGCCTGCCCGGCAACCGCATCCGCCTTGACTACCAGCGCGCGCTGTATGCCAGCGGCCTGCCGCGACGGGCACTCGAACCTGGGTACTGGGGCCTGGAGTGGGCCCTCGACCTCTGACTCACCCACAGAAAGGAGAGCACCACAATGACCCATGACTCAACATCATGCCCGCTACGCCCCGACCACCTGCGCTGGGCGATATTCCTCTGCCTGCTCGCGCCGCCCGCCCTGCACGCTGCAGCCCCCTTGCAGCCGGCCAGTGGCGCCGGTGGCACGCCAATCATCAACAATGCCCACGGCGTGCCGGTGATCGACATCGTCGCGCCCAACGCCAACGGCCTTTCGCACAACCAGTTCCTCGACTACAACGTCGAGCGCCAGGGCCTGGTGCTGAACAACGCCGTGCAGGCCGGCCAGTCGCAACTGGCCGGCGCGCTGGGCGCCAACCCGCAGTTCCGCGGCCAGGCTGCCTCGACCATCCTCAACGAGGTGATCAGCCGCCACGCCTCGCTGATTGAAGGCCCCCAGGAAATCTTCGGCCGCGCCGCCGATTACATTCTGGCCAACCCCAACGGCATCACCCTCAACGGCGGCAGCTTCATCAACACCACCCGCGCAGGCTTTTTGGTCGGCACGCCGGTGATCGAGGACCAACGCATCCAGTACCTCGACACCCTGCAGGCCGATGGCGCGCTGAATGTGCAAGCCGGTGGCCAGATCAACCTCGACGGCGCGCTCGACCTGATCGCCCCGCGCATCGACAGCCAGGGGCCCCTGCAAGCCAAGGGCGACCTGAACCTCACCGCCGGCCGCAACCGCCTGGACGCCAGCACCGGCGAAGTGCTGCAGCACCTGCCGGGCACCCCGTCGAGCATCGACGCCAGCCTGTTCGGCGCCATGCGCGCCGGGCGCATCAAAGTGCGCAGCACCGCCGAAGGTGCCGGGGTGCGGGTGGGCGGGGTCGAGCTGCTGGCTGACGACAGCCTCAGCCTGCGCTCGGCCGGCGACCTGCAGCTCACCGCAACCCAGGGCAAGGCCCGGCAGATCGAAGCCCATGCCGGGCAAAAACTGATACTCGATGCCGACACCCGCGAAAATGTGCAACGCGACCGCGAAGCCTGGAACAAGAAAGCCTGGTTCGTCACCACCGAAACCTACAGCCGCGACCGCACGCAAACCGACAGTACGCAACAAGGCGCAAGCTTGCAGGCCAGCGAAGGCCTGTCGCTCGAGGCAGGCACGGACCTGCAACTGACCGCTGCAAAATTGAAGGCCGGCACCACCCTGGCGCTGCACAGCGGTGGTGATATTGCCATCGAGGCCGGTATCGACAGCCGCAAGGTCGAGGAGCAGGTTCGCCACCGCAAGCACCTGTGGCGCGGTGACAAGGACAGCCAGCAGTACAGCGAAAGTGCCAGCGCCAGCACCCTGGAGGGCGGCACCCTGGTGGCCAGCGCCGGGCACAACCTGCGCGTGCGCGCCAGCGAACTGCGCAGCCAGGGCGACCTGCAACTGCAGGCACGCCAGGTCGAGGTGGGCGAGCAGGCACTCAGCGACAACGCCAATCAACGTGATTACCGCGGCGACCTGGTGTCTGGCACCTTCTTCGGTAACCGCAAGGGCAACGATACCCAGGGCAGCCAGGCTGCCGGCAGCAGCGTACGCGCCGAGGGCAAGCTCGACGTGACAGCCGAAAGCATGAGTATTCGCGGCAGTACGGTCAGCAGCGGCGGCGACGCCGTGCTGTACAGCAACAAGGCCGGCTTGACCGTGGAAGCCGCCCACAGCACCCGGCAATCGCAACAGCACGCCAGTGACAGCCAGGTGTTCGGGCTGACGGGCAAAAGCAGCCAGAGCAAGAGCAGTAGCGACGAAGTGCTGGTCAGCGACCTGCGCTCCAGCAGCAACCTGCGCCTGGCCAGCGCCGACGAACTGAAGGTCAAGGGCGCCACCCTCGCCGCAGGGGGCAAGCTCGAACTGGATGCCAAGGGCCAGTTGCGCCTGGAAAGCGCACAGGCCAGCCACAGCAGCGAGAGCAACGAGCAGCAGCGCTACTTCACCGCCAGCGCCGGGCAAACCCAGCAAGCCCAGGACGGCAAACCCGACTCGCGGCAATTCGAGGCCAGGGTCGGCTACGAGGTGGCCTCGGTCGAGCAGCAGCAATCCGCCACCGGGCGAGTCGCCAGCACCCTGAGCGGCGCCAGCGTCGGCCTGCACAGCGACGCGCAACTGGTCGCCAGCGGCGCACAGGTCAAGGCCACCGCCGGCGACCTGACGGTCAAGGCCGCCGAGGTACAGCTGAATGCAGCCCAGGCCAGCGAGCAAAGCAGCACGGTCACTACCCGCAGTGGCGGCGGCCTGGCGGTGACCGGCGGCATCGACCGCGTAGGCAGCGCCTTCGAAGGCCACCGCAACCGCGACAGCCTCAGCGAAAACAGCACCACGGCGCAGGCCAGCGAGCTGAAGGCCAGCGGCAACTTGCACCTTGAGACCGCGCAGCTGACCAGCGAAGGGGCCAAGGTACAGGCCGACGGCCAACTGCTGGTGAACGCCGGGCGCATCGACAACCGCGCCGCCACCGACACCACTGCGCGCGAAACCTCCAGCAACCATTGGCAGGGCAGCCTGGGCGCCAGCGTCGAATACCGGGATATTTCCCGTCCCATCGAGCGCTTGGTCGAAGGCCGCGAGGCGGCACGCTTCCAGCAGGCGGGTATCGAAGATGCCCTGGCGCCCCCCAGCGTGGGCGCAGACTTTGCCATCGAGCACCTGGCACGTCGGCAAACCGACAGCACCAGCACGGCCCGGGCCGGCCAGTTCAGCGGCGCCGCAGTGAAGGTGCAAGCCGACAGCATCCAGGACCAGGGCACTGACTACAGCGCCACCAACGGCCAGTTGCGCATCGACGCCAACCAGCATCAGTTGCTGGCAGCCAGCGATCAGCAGCGCCACGAGGTACAGCGCACTGACGTGGCGGGTGGCCTGCGGGTGGACACCAGCACCGGCGAGGACATCAACGGCCGCCTGGAAGGCAAACTCGGCACCTTGAGCGACGTGCAGACCACCACCCTCGCCCGCCCGGGCAGCCTGCTCGGCCAAACCGGCATCCAGGTGCAACTGGGCAGCGATGGCCGTTACGAAGGCACGCGCATCGACGCAGGCACCGGCCCGGCCAGCCTCGTCAGCGGCGCCAAGCTGACCCTGGCCGCCGCCCACGACCGCAACGTTCAAGGTAAAAGCCAACTGGACGCCAGCCTCTGGGCCAAGGGCGGCAACCGCCCCGGCAGCACCGGGCTGGATGCGCGCGGGTACGCTGACTACAGCACCCGCGACAGCGAAGATGCCACGGCCCAGGTCGCCAGCGTGCAGGCCAAGGGCCCGGTGGAGTTGAGCAGCAGCGGCGACCTCAGCGTGGAGGGTTCGCGCATCGAGGCTGCAGGCGATATCACCCTGCACAGCGACGGCATATTGAAGGTGCTGGCCGCCAACAGCAGCCACCGCGCCAGCGGCAACACCCTGGGAGGCGGCCTGGAGGTGGCGCTGACCCAAGGCACCGGCAAGGGCGGCGGCCTGGGTGGCCACTTCACCAGCGCCAAGGTGGATGAAGACAGCCAGCAGGCGGTGAACGCCCGCTTCGCAAGCCAGGGCAGCGCGCAGCTCACCAGCCTTGCCCGCGATGAGCAGGCCCTGCAGGTGCAAGGTTTGCAGGCCAGCGCCACGCGCATTGGCCTGGACGCACGCAACGGCGGCTTGCAAGTGGAGGCCTCCAGCCAACGGGACTGGCGCAACAACCTCAACGTCACCGCCGGCGCAGGCCTGCGCCTGAACCGTGGCGAAACCACCGACAAGGACATCCGCGCCCTGCATGGCCGGGTGCAGGTAGCCGTGGACAAGCGGGACAACCAGACCTGGAGCGACAGCACCCTGCGCGCCGACCACATCGAGCTGAACAGCCGTGGCGACACCCGCATCGAAGGCGCAAGGCTGGATGCCGAGCGTATCGAGGGCAAGGTGGGCGGCGACCTGCGGGTGGCCAGCCGCAAGGACCGGGTCGACAGCCTGACGGTCGCCGTCGACGGGCGCCTGAGCCAGGAGAAGAACCCCCAGGGCCATATCAATGCCGCCAGTGCGCTGGCCGGGCCGGCCTCGGGCAAGGTGCAGGAGAAGGCCGGCAAGGCCCTGGCCCGTACCGAGCCTGCACTGTCCCCTACCGTGAAGGTGCAGGTCAGCCGCGAGCAGCGCGACAGCGTCACCCGGCAGACCACACTGGCTGGCAGCCAGGGCATCGAGCTGAAGGTCGGCGGCGATACCCACCTGGTGGGCGCCCGGTTGCAGGCCAGTGAAGGCAGCGTGGCGCTGGGCAGCAACACTGTCACCCGCGAAACCCTGACCGGCAGCGATTCGCGCCGGGATGTGTCGGTGGACCTGAGCAATGCACCGGTCGATATCGGCACAGCCCTGGTTGACAGCTTCAAGGACAAGGGCGCCGCGCAGGGTGAAAACGCCCTCGACCTGGGCCTGCTGCGCACCAGCGGCTACAGCCGCAACACCGAGCAGACCTCAAGCATCGACAGCAAGCGATAAGCCACAGGGCCCGGGCGTGCCCGGGCTTTTGCATTCAACCTGCCGATACCACGCGACCGCCACTGCAGTAACAGCCCTGCAATGTAAACATCATGATCGCGTTCTAAAGTCGGCTTTCTGCGTTATTCCAGACAAGAAAAGGACACCTGATGAGTCGAGACAGCGGCGACAACCTTGACCGTAACCACGCCGGCAACCTGCCGATGGCCAGCGTCATGGACGCCTACCTGAGCCGCCGTAGCGTCATCCGCGGCAGCCTCGGTGCAGCCATTGCGATGATCGCCGGCACCGGCCTGACCGCCTGCTTCGATAGCAGCAACGGCACGCCTGCGCCCACACCGCAACCGGCCAAGCCCAAGCTCGGCTTCCAGTCGATCAAGGGTTCGCGCACCGACGCCTGCGCCATCGCCCCCGGCTACAGCGCCCACGTACTGGCGCCCTGGGGCACCCCGCTGAACAGCAACGGCGCCGCCTGGAAAGCCGATGGCAGCAACAGCGCCAGCGATCAGGCCAACGCCATGGGCATGCACCACGACGGCATGCGCTTCTTCCCCATCGACGGCAGCTCGGACGACGGCCTGCTGGCGATCAACTTCGAATACATCGACACCGCCGCCTTGCACCCCCACGGCCCGAGCAACGCGCTCAGCGGCCAGCGCCCGGCCGAAGAGGTGCGCAAGGAGATCAACGCGCACGGCGCCGGCGTGGTGCGCATCCGCAAGGTCAGCGGGCGCTGGCAGGTGGTCGACAACGACCCGCTCAACCGCCGCTTCACCACCGCCACGGTGATGGACATCGCCGGCCCCCTGCGCGGCACCGACCATGTGCGCACGCGCTTCTCCCCGGCCGGCATCGAGTGCCGCGGCACCAACAACAACTGCGGCAACGGCTACACCCCGTGGGGCACCTACCTCACCTGCGAAGAGAACTGGCCCGGCATCTTCGTCAACACTGCCAGCCGCCCGGCCGACCAGGTGCGCATCGGGGTTGCCGCCACCGCCGGCCAGTACCGCTGGGAGAGCGCGGCAGGTGATGCCAGCGAGGTGGACGACGAGTTCGCCCGTTTCGATGTCACCCCCAAGGGCGCCAGTGCCAGCGACGACTATCGCAACGAAGCCAGCACCTTCGGCTACATCGTCGAGATCGACCCGTATAACAGCGCCACCCGCGCGGTAAAACGCACAGCGCTCGGACGCTTCCGCCATGAAGGCTGCTGCCCGGGCCTGGCGGTGGCCGGCAAGCCGCTCACCTGGTACACCGGTGACGACTCCAACAACGAGTACCTGTACAAATTCGTCTCCGATGCCGTGTGGGACCCGGCCGACGCCAAGGCCGCCGACCGCCTGGCCATCGGCGCCAAGTACCTCGACAAGGGCAAGCTGTACGTCGCCCGCTTCAATGCCGACGGCAGCGGCGACTGGCTGCTGCTCGACGTTGCCACGCCAACCCGCGACGGCAAAACCCTCGGCGCGCTGTTCGGCGACCTGCCGGGCATCATCGTCAATACCCGTGGCGCGGCCGATGTCGTTGGCGCAACGCCCATGGACCGCCCCGAGTGGACCGCAGTCAACCCGCTGAACGGCGACGCCTACCTGACCCTGACCAACAACAGCGCGCGCAGCGCCGACAAGACCGACAAGGCCAACCCGCGCGGCCCCAACCGCCATGGCCATATCATCCGCTGGCACGACAGCGACGATCACCAGCACTTTGCCTGGGACATCTTCGTGTTCGGTGCCAATGCCGATGGCGGCGCCGACATCAACCGCTCCGGCCTGACCGAAATGAACCAGTTCGCCAGCCCCGACGGCATGAGCTTCGATAGCCGCGGCGTGTTGTGGTTCGAGACCGACAACGGCGAAGAAACCCTGACCCGCTACACCAATGACCAGTTGCTGGCGGTGATCCCCACCGACCTGGTGGATGGCAATGGCAAGCAGGTGCCGATCAACGCGCAGAACCAGGCCGACCTGCGGCGGTTCTTCGTCGGGCCCAATGGTTGCGAAGTGACGGGTATCACCTTCACCCCCGACAACAAGACCCTGTTCATCAATATCCAGCACCCGGAAAACTGGCCGTCCACCGATGTGGCGACCGATGTAACTGCGCCGGGCAGCAAGGTGCGGCCGCGTTCGTCGACCGTGGTCATCCAGCGGCTCGATGGCGGGGAGATAGGCACTGCCTGAAAGCCGCTCCCGCAGCTACAGCGCAGGCTTCAAGCCTGACGCGATCCTGTGGGAGCGGGTTTACCCGCGAACACCGGCGCAGCCGGTGCCACCCACCGCGCTGGCTGCTTCGCGGGTAAACCCGCTCCCACAGGACTGAGTAATTTCCAAATCATGCGCTCTGAAATGCATCGCGGGGCAAGCCCGCTCCCACGCAACCGATGAAGAATGCGTGGGAGCGGGCTTGCCCCGCGATGGGTACTGCGCCGAACCTCAGAAATCGGCCAGCGGCCAGACCTCATAAGCCGGTGTTTCGTACGGGTGGCTGTGCTTCAGCGCTGCGACCACTTGAGCGATCAGCTCATCGGCCACCACCAGCTCCACCTTCCACTCCTCGACCGTCTCGACCTGGCCAGTTTGCCCGAGGTACGGCTGGCTGCCGTGCAAGGGGCGAAACTGGCCCTGGCCGAGGGTTTGCCAGGCGCAGTGCTCATAAGCGCCGATGCGCCCGCCACCTGCGGCGAACACAGCGGCCTTGACCACCTCGACATGGCTGCCCGGGACGAAGAAGGCGAGCTTGTACACGCCTTAGTTCACCCACACCCGCGCGTTGCGGAACATGCGCATCAGCGCAGCATCTTCCTGCCACTCATCCGGGCGCCAGGAGTTCTGCACGGCGCGGAACATACGCTCCGGGTGCGGCATCATGATGGTCACGCGGCCGTCGCGGTTGGTCAGGCCGGTGATACCGCGTGGCGAGCCGTTCGGGTTGGCCGGGTAGGCCTCGGTGACCTTGCCGTGGTTGTCGACGTAGCGCAGCGCCACGGTGCCGGACAGGTCTGCGGCCAGCAGGGCTTCTTCGCTTGCGAACTCGGCGTGGCCTTCGCCGTGGGCGATGGCGATCGGCATGCGCGAACCGGCCATGCCCTGCAGGAAGATCGAGTTGGACTTCTGCACCTCGACCATGGCCACACGCGCCTCGAACTGCTCCGAACGGTTGCGCACGAAGTGCGGCCAGTGCTCGGTGCCCGGAATCAGTTCGTGCAGGTTGGACATCATCTGGCAACCGTTGCACACGCCCAGGGCGAAGCTGTCGTTGCGCTCGAAGAAGGCCTGGAAGGCATCGCGGGCACGGGCGTTGAACAGCGCCGACTTGGCCCAGCCCTCACCGGCACCCAGCACGTCGCCGTAGGAGAAGCCACCACAGGCCACCAGGCCCTTGAACGCTTCGAAGTCGACGCGCCCGGCGAGGATGTCGCTCATGTGCACGTCGATGGCGGCAAAGCCTGCGCGGTCGAAGGCGGCAGCCATCTCAACCTGGCCGTTGACGCCCTGCTCGCGCAGGATCGCCACTTGCGGGCGCACGCCCTTTTTGATGTACGGTGCTGCGATGTCGTCGTTGACGTCAAAGCCCAGCTTCACCGACAGGCCCGGGTTCTCTTCCTCAAGCAGCAGGTCGAATTCCTGGTCGGCGCAGTCGGCGTTGTCGCGCAGGCGCTGCACCTGGTAACTGGTTTCAGCCCACTGGCGCTGCAGCATGCGGCGGTCGTCGTCGAACAGCACTTCGCCGTTCAGGCTGATGGACACTTCACCGTTGTTGATCGGCTTGCCGATCACTGCCACGCACTCTTCACCCAGGCCTGCGGCGCTGAACTGCGCCAGCACGTCCGGGGTGGCATCCTGGCGAACCTGAATGACCGCGCCCAGCTCTTCGTTGAACAGGATGGCCGGCACCTCGCCCTTGCTGTCGGTCAGCGGGTCGAGTTGCAGGTCGAGGCCGCAGTGGCCGGCAAAGGCCATTTCCAGCACGGTGGTCAGCAGGCCACCGTCGGAACGGTCGTGGTAGGCCAGCAGGTGGCCGTCGGCGTTCAGGCCCTGGATCACGGCGAAGAACGCCTTGAGGTCTTCGGCATCGTCGACGTCCGGCGCTTGCGCCGCCAGCTTGCCGTAGGTCTGGGCCAGGATCGAGGCGCCCATACGGTTCTTGCCGCGGCCCAGGTCGATCAGGATCAGGTCGGTCTCGCCCTTGTCCAGGCGCAGTTGCGGGGTGAGGGTCTTGCGAATGTCGGTGACCGGGGCGAAGCCGGTGATGATCAGCGACATCGGCGCGGTAACGCTCTTCTCGACGCCCTCCTCGCTCCACTTGGTCTTCATCGACATGGAGTCTTTGCCGACCGGGATGGTGATACCCAGTTCGGGGCACAGCTGCATGCCGACGGCCTTGACGGTGTCGTACAGGCGCGCGTCTTCACCCGGGTGGCCGGCGGCGGACATCCAGTTGGCCGACAGCTTGATGTCGGACAGCTTGCCGATTTGCGCGGCGGCCAGGTTGGTGAGGGTTTCGCCGATGGCCATGCGCCCGGACGCCGGGGCATCCAGCAGCGCCAGCGGGGTACGCTCGCCCATGGCCATGGCTTCGCCGGTGTACACGTCGAAGCTGGTGGCGGTGACGGCAACGTCGGCAACCGGCACCTGCCAAGGGCCGACCATCTGGTCGCGGGCAACCAGGCCGGTGATGGTGCGGTCGCCGATGGTGATCAGGAAGCTCTTGCTGGCCACGGCCGGGTGGCTGAGTACGCGCCCTACCGCTTCGTCCAGGTCCAGCTGGCTCGGGTCGAAATCATCGCCCAGCTCTGCTTCACGGGTGACCGAGCGGTGCATGCGCGGCGGCTTGCCCAGCAGCACGTCCAGCGGCATGTCCACCGGGGTGTTGGCGAAGTGGCTGTCGGTAACGGTCAGGTGCGGCTCTTCGGTGGCTTCACCCACCACGGCGAACGGGCAACGCTCGCGCTCGCAAATGGCCTGGAAGCGCTCGAAGTCCTTGGCGCTGACCGCCAGCACGTAACGCTCCTGCGATTCGTTGCTCCAGATTTCATGCGGGGCCATGCCCGGCTCGTCGTTGGGCACGTTGCGCAGTTCGAAGCGGCCACCGCGGCCACCGTCGTTGACCAGCTCCGGGAAGGCGTTGGAGATACCGCCGGCGCCGACGTCGTGGATGAACGCGATCGGGTTGGCGTCGCCCAGTTGCCAGCAACGGTCGATGACCTCCTGGCAGCGGCGTTCCATTTCAGGGTTTTCGCGCTGTACCGAGGCAAAATCCAGGTCGGCGGAGCTTGCACCGGTGGCCACCGACGAAGCGGCGCCGCCACCCAGGCCGATCAGCATGGCCGGGCCGCCGAGCACGATCAGCTTGGCGCCGACGGTGATCTCGCCTTTTTGCACGTGGTCTTCACGGATGTTGCCCATGCCGCCGGCGAGCATGATCGGCTTGTGGTAGCCGCGCACTTCTTCACCGTGGGGGGTGTTGATGCTCTGCTCGAAGGTACGGAAGTAGCCGGTCAGGGCCGGGCGGCCGAATTCGTTGTTGAACGCGGCGCCGCCCAGCGGGCCTTCGATCATGATGTCGAGGGCGTCGACGATGCGCTCCGGCTTGCCGTAGGCCTGCTCCCACGGCTGCTCGAAGCCCGGAATGCGCAGGTTGGACACGGTGAAACCGGTCAGGCCGGCTTTTGGCTTGGCGCCACGGCCGGTGGCGCCTTCGTCGCGGATTTCGCCGCCGGAGCCTGTGGAGGCGCCGGAGAACGGGGCAATGGCGGTCGGGTGGTTGTGCGTCTCGACCTTCATCAGGATGTGCACCGGCTCCTGCACCGCACCGTACTGGCGGGTTTCAGGGTTCGGGAAGAAGCGCCCGGCCACACTGCCGACGATCACCGAGGCGTTGTCCTTGTAAGCCGACAACACGCCTTCGTTGTGCATCTGGTAGGTGTTCTTGATCATGCCGAACAGGCTCTTTTCCTGCTCCTCGCCATCGATATCCCAACTGGCGTTGAAGATCTTGTGGCGGCAGTGCTCGGAGTTGGCCTGGGCGAACATCATCAGTTCGATGTCGTTCGGATTGCGCTGCAAGCCCTGGAAGGCGTTGACCAGGTAGTCGATCTCGTCTTCGGCCAGGGCCAGGCCCAGGTCGATGTTGGCTTGCGCCAGCGCTGCGCGGCCACCACCGAGCACGTCGACCGAGGTCATCGGCTTGGGCTGGGCGTGGCTGAACAGGTCGGCGGCGCCTTCGAGCTGGCCCAGTACGCGCTGGGTCATGCGGTCGTGCAGTTCGGCGGCGATAAGTTGCGCATCGGCGTCACTGAGGTTGCCGGCGACGTAGTAGGCGATGCCGCGCTCCAGGCGCTGGATCGACTGCAGGCCGCAGTTGTGGGCGATGTCGCTGGCCTTGCTCGCCCACGGCGAGATGGTGCCCAGGCGCGGCACAACCAGGAACAGGCGGCCGGTCGGCTCCTGTACCGGCACGCTCGGGCCGTACTTGAGAAGACGGCGCAGCACCTGCTGCTGGTCGGCGGTCAGCTCGCCGTCAACGTCGGCAAAGTGGGCGAATTCGGCATACAAACCAGTAACAGCGGGGACTTTCTGGCTCAGTTGCTCGAGTAATTTACCGTGGCGAAAGGCAGAAAGGGCAGGAGCGCCGCGCAGGATCAACATCGTCGGGACAGCCTCAGGGAAGGGGTGTGCTTAGAGGCCGTGCATTCTAGCCTAATTCGCAGGCTTTCGGCACCTGCTCTACGCCAGTGCTGCCGGGCGGTGGAACCGGACTTCAAAGTCAAAAAAACACCCGCTTTGCGCGGCCTCTGCAGGAGCCGGCTTGCCGGCGATGAGGCCGGCACAGCCAGCACAAGGCAGTTGCTCCTACAAGGACAAGGAGCCGGCACTGCACAGAACCCGCTAGCAGACAAGCCAGCCGTTGTCGAGATATGGCGGGGGCGGTGCTTTGCGTATACTGCACGCTATGTTCGCCCACACTGCTTTGCGCCAGCGTTGCGCCAAATGGCTCTTCGCAACCGGACTCTTCCTGATGCTCGGTGCCTGTGTTGAAAAACCCAGCACCCTAGAACGCGTCAAGGAGGATGGCGTATTGCGCGTGATTACCCGCAACAGCCCGGCCACCTACTTCCAGGACCGCAACGGCGAAACCGGCTTCGAATACGAACTGGTCAAGCGTTTTGCCGACGACCTGGGGGTCAAGCTCGAGATCGAGACCGCCGACAACCTCGACGACATCTTCAACCAGCTGGGCAAGCCGTCCGGCCCGGTGCTGGCTGCCGCCGGCCTGGTCAGCAGCGAGCGACGCACCAGCCAGGCAAAGTTCTCCCACCCGTACCTCGAAGTCACGCCCCAGGTCATCTACCGCAACGGCCGTTCGCGCCCTACCGAGGCCAAGGGCCTGGTGGGCAAGAAGATCATGGTGCTCAAGGGCAGCAGCCACGCCGACCAGCTGGCCGAGCTGAAAAAACAGTACCCGGCCCTGGAATACGAAGAGTCCGACGCCGTCGAGGTGGTCGACCTGCTGCGCATGGTCGACGAAGGGCAGATCGACCTGACCCTGGTCGACTCCAACGAACTGGCGATGAACCAGGTGTACTTCCCCAACGTGCGCGTGGCCTTCGACCTGGGTGACGCCCGCGACCAGCGCTGGGCGGTGGCTGCAGGCGAGGACAACAGCCTGCTCAACGAGGTCAACGAGTTCCTCGACAAGTCGCAGAAGAACGGCACCCTGCAACGCCTCAAAGACCGCTACTACGGCCACGTCGACGTGCTCGGCTATGTAGGCGCCTACACCTTCGCCCAGCACCTGCAGCAGCGCCTGCCCAAGTACGAGAAGCACTTCAAGGCCTCCTCCAAGGTGGAGCAGGTCGACTGGCGCCTGCTGGCGGCGATCGGCTATCAGGAGTCCATGTGGCAGCCCGAGGTCACCTCCAAGACCGGCGTACGCGGGCTGATGATGCTCACCCAGCGCACTGCCCAGGCCATGGGCGTATCCAACCGCCTGGACCCGAAACAGAGCATCCAGGGCGGCGCCAAGTACTTCATGCTGGTCAAGGAACAGCTCGACGACAGCATCCAGGAGCCGGACCGCACCTGGTTCGCCCTGGCCGCCTACAACGTCGGCAGCGGCCACCTGGAAGACGCCCGCACCCTGGCCAAGCGCGAAGGCCTGAACCCGAACAAGTGGCTGGACGTGAAGAAGATGCTGCCACGCCTGTCGCAGAAGCAGTGGTACAGCAAAACCAAATACGGTTATGCCCGCGGCGGCGAGCCGGTGCACTTCGTGGCCAACATCCGCCGCTACTACGACATCCTCACCTGGGTGACGCAGCCGCAGCTGGAGGGCCAGGTGGCCGAAGGCAACCTGCATGTGCCCGGGGTGAACAAGGACAAGCCGGCGGAGCAGTCGCCGCCGATGTAAACCTGCACCGGCCCTTTCGCGGGCAAGCCCGCTCCCACAGGTAATGCGCTGCCCTTGAAGCTTGCACGTAACCTGTAGGAGCCGGTTGGCCAATGCAGGTTAACCCTTGGCCCGCCGTGCCTTGAAGAACTCGCTCAGAATCGCCCCGCACTCCTCGGCCAGCACTCCCCCCTCCACCATCACCCGGTGGTTGAGAAAGCCCTGCCCGAAGAACTGCCCCTGGCTCTGCACGATGCCTGCTTTAGGCTCCAGCGCACCAAACACCACCCGCGCCACCCGCGAATGCACAATCAGCCCTGCGCACATGCTGCACGGCTCCAGCGTGACGTACAGGGTGCTGCCCGGCAGCCGGTAGTTGCTGGCCGCCTGCGCAGCGGCGCGGATGGCGACCATCTCGGCGTGGGCACTGGGGTCGCTGTCGAGAATCGGCCGGTTGAAGCCCTGCCCCAGCACCTGGCCGTGCTGCACCAGCACCGCCCCCACCGGCACCTCGCCCAGCGCCGCGCCCTGGGCGGCGAGGTCCAGGGCCAGGCGCATGAATTCCTGGTCGCGGCTGCGATCGATGATCTGCGGGCGCATCACACCACCGCAATCGCGGCCATCAGGCCGGTTTCCATGTGGTCGATGACGTGGCAGTGGAACATCCAGGTACCCGGGTTATCCGCCACCAGCGCCACTTGCGCGCGCTCGTTCTTGCCCAGCAGGTAGGTGTCAGTGAAGTAAGGTTCGGGGATTTTCCGGCGATTGGAGCCGATCACCTTGAAACTCATACCGTGCAGGTGGATCGGGTGCTGGTACTGGGTCATGTTCTTCAGCTCGAAAATATAACTGTTGCCGAGCTTGAGCGTGGCGATGGGCCGGTCGGCGCAAGTCTTGTCGGTGATGTCCCAGGCCTGGCCGTTGATTTGCCACAGGCTCGGCGGCTTGCCGTTTTCGGTGTTCACCGAAACCTTGCCGACCCATTCGAAATTGAAGTTGAGCTTTTCGGCTTTCTCCAGGTCCGGCTCGGCGATCGGGTTGGCCGGCAACGCCTTGGGCCAGTCGCCAGGCGCGTCGCTGCTGGCCACCGAACGCAGGGTGCCCAGGCGCACGAAACCGTCGCGCAGGGAGATTTCCTCGCCCGCCTCGGGAATACGAACGGCCAGGCAGATACGCATGCCCGGGCCCAGCCAGTACTCCTCGTCCAGCGGCCGCGGGGTCACCGGGTTGCCGTCCAGGGCGTAGATCATCGCCTCGCAGTTGCCCTTGAGGTTCAGGCGGTAGGTCCAGGTGTTGTCCAGGTTCAGCAGGCGCAAGCGCACCACCTGGCCGGCCGGCAGCTCAGTGACCGAGTCGGCCTGGCCGTTGATGGTGATCAGCCGCCCGGCGGTGCCGTTGCGCGCAGCCTCCCGGGGGATGCTGAACGGCAGCCAGCCGCCCTGCTCATCGACGTGCCAGTTCTTCAGGCTCAGGGTGCGCTCGTGCTTGAAGCCGGTGGGCTCGCGCTCCTCGATGATCAGCGGGCCAACCAGGCCGCGACCGAGCTCTTCGGAGCTGCTGACATGGGGGTGGTACCAGTAGCTGCCGGCATCCGGCACGCGGAACTTGTAGTCGAAGTACTCGCCCGGTTTCACCGGCAGTTGCGACACATAGGGCACGCCGTCCATCTCAAGCGGCAGGCGGATACCGTGCCAGTGGATGGTGGTTTCCACCGGCAGGTGGTTGATAAAGCGCACCCGCAGCCAGGTGCCCTGGCGTACCCGCAACTCAGTGCCCGGCGCCGACGGGCCGAAGGCCCAGGCCTCGGTCTTGAAGCCCGCAACCAGCTCGACATCCAGCGGCGCTGCGATCAGCTCGTAGTCGTGCCCGGCGTTGTCAACCTCGACCTTGCCCAGCCAGTAACGCGCGGCACCTCCGGCGCCCAGGCCTACCACCACCAGGCCGGTCAGGCCTTTGAGCATTTGTCGACGGGAAAAGGACATTGGTGCGGGTACCTCGTTTTCGCGCAATCAGTCTGCCAGCAGCGGCCAGCGATGAAGGGCGAATACGATACACCTGCATTTGCGAAAGATTAAGTGAAAGCACGTATTCCCATGCCGGGCATCAATAAGTACCGCCTTCCCCCAACCACCTCCCAACAAGCTGCCAACCCTTATCCCAAAGGAGTAACAGCATGTCGCTCGAAACAACGCCCAATGCCGACAAGACGGCGCTGCAGGCCCTGGCCAGCCAACTGACCGACGACTGTCCGGACATGCGCCAGATGGCGCGCGAAGTCGCGCAACAGGTTCTGGACCGTAACGGCATCCACAAACTGGACCCGGATAACGTCTACCTGCACCGTTTCGCCACCGCTTCCAGCAGCCCCAGGACTTACTCGGGCTGGCAGCATTTCGAAACCCCTTTCGAGTCGCTGACCCTGCCGCAACTGGTCATGCACCGTTTCAATGCCAACGATTCGGACAACGCCGACCTGCTCAGCTACCTGGTCGGTTTCTACACCGACGGGCCAGACAAGGGCGAGTACGACGAGCGCAACGAAGTCCGCCTCGACGCCAGGCAGGTGCTGGAGTACTTCTGGAGCATCGACTTCGCCAGCAACTTCAAGCAGCGTCTCAAGGCATTCTGGGCCAAGCATTACAGCGACTTTCGCACCCTGGCCAAGCTCAATTTCCTCAGCAAGGTGCTGGAGGCCTGCGCCGAAAACCCGGGTTCGGCGCTCGCCAAATGCTGCGCCGAGGCATCTGCTGCCCTGGTCGGCGGGCAGTTCTGGCCACCCTCGCAAGAACAGTTGCTTCGCGAGGTAGCCCCGGACAAGGCAAAGGTACGCCTGAGCGCCTTGGACATCGGCGGCCACGTAGCGACCGATATCCTGCGCATAGTCATGACCGATGGCCGGCAACTGCTGTACATCCCCAGTGAAGTCGATGCCCTGCAGCTCTTCCCTGACGAACAGGCGCTGTACTGGTGGGTACTGACCCACAACAATCAAGTCGAAAACCGCGCCCGCTTCATGGGCCACTTTTCCCTTGCCGACCGCGAGGAAAGCCACGCAGGCGTCGGGCTCAATCACCTTGTCGACCTGCTGTACCAAAGCTGGGGGCGGGACGACCATAGCGGGCTGAACACCTCGGACCTGACGATCACTGGCGATGGTTTCAGCTGGCTGCGTGACAAGGCTCAGCAACGCATGCAGGATGATGTGCATTTTTCCCTGCGCTCGAATGCCGACCTGCGCAAACAACTGTGGATCGGCTACCTCAACGCATTCAACAAAGTGTTTGCCCCAATGGCCGCCGTGGACTGGCCGGTCGCCCTGGTGGTGGTTGGCGCCGGCCTGGCCACCACCGGTTTGAACGTCGACCAGGCAATCAATGGCCACACCACAAGCGAGCGCAGGGCCGGGGTAGTCGGGGCGATCTTCGCGGCGATCGACACCCTGTTCAACGCCACATTCCTGCTCGGGGCACCCGGCAAGCCACTGGCAGAGATTGGCGAGGGCGAAAACGCTGTGCCGGCGCCAGAGGAACCCATCGGGCCTGAAGAAAGCGGGCCCCATGAGCAGGACCAGCCCATCACCCCCGCCCAACTTGAGCACTGGGTACCCCGGCCCTTCTGGCCCGGGGACCGCGCGCAGTTGCTGGCCCCATTTGAAACCAACGTGATCATTACAGGGGAGCCTGGAACCGGGAATCTTGCAGGTGTTTATGTGCAAGACGGCCAGTTTCACGTGCTGATCGACGAGTTGCCCTATCAGGTCCGCTACGTCGGCGAGCTGAAAACCTGGGTCATCGTCGACCCCGAAAATCCGTTTTCCTTCTACAAATGCCAAGGCATTCGCCTGGACGCCGATGGCCAATGGCACCCTGTTGAACGCGCCGGCCTCAAGGGCGGCATGCTCTCGCGGCTCAAGGCCTGGGGGCGAACGCCCGCCCCCGCCGAATTGCCAGCATTGCCCGAAAACCAGTACGAAATGCCACCGGCGCTTCATGCACACCTGCGCAATGCCGACAGGCCAGTGCTCAGTGGTGACCATGTAAGCTTCAATCTGGATATGCACCAGGCCGTTGTCACGTTCCGCAAGGTGCGCCAGCAGCTGGCCACCGATGCGGCAGAGTTCATGAAGGCGCCTGACCTGCCGCCGCGCCCACCAATACCGGAACCTGTCGAAAACATGACCACCAAGGCCCTGCTCGGGAAAATCTACGACAACACCAACGGCCTGGTGATCGGCGAGTCCCACAGCGAAATGGGCAGCAAACGCTTCCTGATCGACAACATGGCCCTGCTGCGCAAGATGAAAGTGAAAACGCTCTACCTCGAGCACTTCCAGACCGACTTCCAACAGCCTGACCTCGATGTATTCAATCGCACCGGTGAAATGCCCGAAGAACTGGATAGCTACATCACCGGGCAGGATCACGGGCATATGACCGATGAGTCGGGCCGCTACACGTTCCGCCAGGTGCTGGTACAGGCACAGAAAAACGAAGTGCGGATCCAGTCCATCGACTGCATGACGAGCTACAGGCAGGAAGGGCAACCAAACCCGGCTTCACGCCAGGAAATGATGAATTTCTACGCCCATCGCATCATCCAGGCCGATCAGGCCTTGCGTGGGCCAGGCAGGTGGGTGGCATTGGTCGGCAACACCCACAGCAATCTGTTCGAGGGTATCCCCGGGCTCGCCGAACTGGAAGGCGCCATTGGCCTGCGCGTCGAGGATGCCCCCATAGGCCAGCCGGACCGCCTCGATACCGACCCAGGGCTGACAGTGAAATATAATGGCCTGAAATGGAAGGGCGAGGGTGAGCACTTCCAACGAGTCAAGGGCGACCTTCGGTTACGCGCTGGTGTGTCCTCGAAGCCCTCTGCCGCCAGAGGCTCGGAGCCCACTGCGGTCCAGGACTTCGAAACGTTGCTCAGGCGCCCCGGCGACTACACCATTGCCGAGGAGGCTGGCGACTCCTATGTGATCAACAGAGCGCGTGATCGGTCGCTGCGACGCACCCTGATCAAAATTGAAGGGCGCTTCATCTACGTGGAGCAGCCGGATTGGCCGACGATCCACGAACGTCGCCTGCAGCAACCTGCCGAATTGCACGCACTGCTACGCGCGCGCGGCATGCGCTATATCAGCTGATGGCCCACGCAGGCCGGCAGGCCAAAGCCTGCCGGCCTGCGTGACTGCTTGCCCAAACAAGCACAGGCTGCTTAAGTTCAAGCGTCGCGACTGCCTAACCCATTCCGAGGCTTGGCCAACATGCAAAAAGGCAATACTCCATTGCAGCTGGCCCTGCTGGCCGCCGTTTCACTGCTACTGCTGCCAAAGGTCATCCTGATCAGCTATTTCGCCAGCCGCTGGGTCGATACCGACCCGGTCAGCATCGGCCTTTATCTGCTGCAGGACCTTCTGCTGGCCGCGCTGGTTTACCTGCTGGCGATCACCTTGCTGCGCAGGGTGCGTTACAGCTGGCTGCCGGTCAGTGCCTGCTGCGGCGCCTTGCTGCTGCTATTGCTGATCGACATGCGCGTGCGCGAACTGTGGCTCAAGCCGCTGGACTTGAAGCTGGTGCAATACAGCCTGGAGCATGCGGGCAGCCTGAGCTCGGGCGCCGAGGTGTTTCTCAACCAGTTGGCCGGCTTTGGCTTCACCTTCCGCTTCATTGTTTTCATGCTGTTCCTGGCCTGGCTGGGCACCTGGCTGCTGGTGGGCCTGGCCACCCGCAGGGCGCGCAAATACCCATCAGCGCCCATGACCGGCAGCGGCAAGCTGGCGCTCATCGCCGTGCTGGCAGGCCTGCTGCTGGGCGCGGTGCTTGCCCGCGACGCACGCTACGACCTGAACCAGAACATCGCCACCCGCCCGCTGATCGAGGCACTGCGCAGCACCGGCCTTGGCCGCGACAACACCGCGCAGAACCTGCTGCCCTTCGAACAGCCCGCCTACCCACTGTCAGCCATCAACGCACTGCCCAGGTCCGAGATAGCCCCAGCCTTCAAAAACCTGGTGTACATCGTCATGGAGTCGGTGCGCTGGAACAGCACCTTCGGCCCCAACGTCGACACCACCGAACGCTACCCCACCTTCGCCAGGCTCGCCCGCGAAGGCATGCTGACCAAGGCCTACGTCACGGTGCCGCACTCCTCCAAAGGGTACTTCTCGATCTTCACCGGGCTGCACGCCTACCCCGGTGTGGAAATCAAAGAAGCCATGCACCTGTACCAGCCCGGGGTGATCCACGCGCTCAAGCAAAAGCGCAACATGGAGGCCGTGGCCTTCAGCTCGCTGTACCTGCAGTTTGAAAACATGGACGGTTTTCTCAAGTCCATCGGCGTATCCAAGGCCTACGCCGTCGCCGACATGCTGCCCGCCAACGCGGCGGCGCAGCACAGCAGCAGCTTCGGCGCCAGCGACGAGCAGCTGTTCCTGCCCAGCATCCCCTACCTGCAAGCCATACAGCAGGCGGGCAAGGGCTTCATCGCCTTGTACTTCCCAAGCGCTGCCCACTACCCCTACGACTGCCCGGGCAACCGTGTGCCCACCTCGGAGCTGGACAAGTACGAAGCCTGCATCGAGACCACCGACGCGTTGATCGGGCAGATGCTCGAAGGCTACGACAAAGCCGGCCTGCTCGACTCGACCCTGTTCGTGCTGGTTGGCGACCACGGCGAGTCGTTTGGCGAGCACGGCATGTTCATCCACAACTCGTCGATGCACGAAGAAGAAGTGACCGTGCCGCTGATCTTCTGGGCCAAGGGCCAAACTCTGCCCAAGCCTGAATCGGGCGTCAGCCAGCAGACCGATATCGCTCCCACTGTGGCGGATTTGTTCGGCGTCACCGATGAAAGCTTCAAGGTGCAGGGCATCAGCCTGCTGCGGCCCCACGGCAGGCGGGCGTTCTTCATGGCGACCTTCTTCGACCGGCTCGCCAGCGCGCTGGTGGAGCCCCCGCACAAGTACATCTACGAATACAGCCCGGACACCCTGGTGCGCTACAACCTCGACGACGACCCGTGGGAGAACAAACCCCACCTGGTGACCGGCGATGAATTCACCGCGACGAAAAACCGTTTGCTGTCCTACGACGCCTATCAGAAGGCGTTTTTCGCCAAGGCCCCCGAACAGCGCTGAAGCTGTGCAATGATCGCGGCTCCATAAATGCTCGCAAGGAAGGGACATGAAGGAACACCACTACGCACTCACCCTGAACTGGACCGGCAACACTGGCCAGGGCACCAGCAGCTACACCGCCTACCAGCGCGACTACACCCTCGAGATCACGGGCAAGCCCAGCCTGCACGGCTCGGCCGACCCGGCCTTTCGCGGCGACCCCGCGCGCTGGAACCCCGAGGACATGCTGCTGGCCTCGCTGTCGGCCTGCCACAAGCTGTGGTACCTGCACCTGTGTGCGGTAAACAAGGTCAATGTGCTGGCCTATGTCGACCACCCCGAGGGGCGCATGGTCGAAGGCGATGCCGAGCGCAAGGGGCACTTCACCGAAGTGGTGCTGCGCCCGCAGGTGGTGGTGAGCAGTGATTCGGATGCGCAGATGGCGCTGCGGCTGCATGAAGATGCTCACCATGAGTGCTTTGTTGCCAACTCGGTGAACTTCCCGGTGCGCTGTGAGGCGGTGATTCGGCGCGAGGGTTGAATACCGGGCGCACGAGCGCCCTGCATCTGAGCTACGCCATTGCTTCGATGCACAGCTCCAAGTAATGGCGTGCTTCCCTCAGCAGATCAGACACTGGCTGCCTGCTGTTGCTGGAAGGTAATGACGATGAACTCGGCCGGGCGTGCCACTGCCACCTCGACCGTGACACCCAGGTAGCCGTTAAGCAGGTCATCGGCCGTCATGCTTGAGCCCAGCCCGACACTCACCTGAAACGCATCCGCCGGCGCCGCACCCTGCAGGCCGCCCTGCTTCCAGATATCGGTGAGAAAGCTTGTGATCATCGTCTTGACCGCCCCCCAGGTGTTGGCGTTGTTGGGCTCGAACACAAAGGCCCTGGTGGCGAGCTTGATCGACTGTTCAAGGAAGGTCACGGTCCGGCGCACCGGCACGTAACGCCAGTCCTGGCTGTTGCCATCAAGGGTGCGCGCACCCCAGACGAGAATGCCCTGGCCGCTGAACAAACGGATGGCGTTGATCGACTTGCCCGACACCGGATCGACGTTGAGATTGGCCTGCTGCGGGTCAGACAAGTTGATCGGCAGGCTGACCGCACCGACGATGCTCATGTTGGCTGGCGCGTTCCAGACGCCGTGGGTGTTGTCGCTGAGCGTATACACCCCGGCCATGGCGCCACTGGCTGGCAGCATATTGGCGCACGCAAGGACATGCTTGACGATCTGACCATAGAGCGGGCAGGCATTGAGCAACGCATCTTGCAACTGGCTGTTGCTCATTGGGTTGGCCGGCGGCTTCTCGATGAGGCCCAGCAAGGTAGCCACCGCAGCATTGGGCGCGGCCGGCGGGTTGATCAACGCTGCCAGTTGCGCGATGTCGCCACCGAACAGGTTGGTGAAGTCGATATCGCCCTGCTGCATGATGGTGGTGCCGATGAACGGGTAGTAGCAGGTGCCGTAGTTCAGCCCGTTGTTACCGGTGTTGTTGCGAAAGGCCTGGATATCCTGGGTGTAACGGACGGGGTCGGGATTGGCGCCGCCGATGATGTCGAACACGCACAGGGCCGTGCCCATCTCCTCTGCCTGCAGCAGCATGCCCTGCATGAGCGTGGCGTTATCGGCCCCGGCCAGCAGGGTGGCCTCCGGGCAGATGTACAAGGTCGGCTCGGGCTGGTTCAGCAAGGTAGCCAGGCCGCGCTGCAGGTCGGCCAGTTGCACGTTGGGGTTGACCCACTGCGCAGCCGGGTCGCTGACTGGCTGCTTGCTGGGCGGGCCATAAGGGCCGACGGCGACGATGTACGCATCGCCGCCACCGTTCTGGTAGAACAAGCGGATGCTGTTATAGAGGTAGTAAAGGGTCGCGGGGTCAGGCAACACCGCGTAGTACACCCCGTCGATAACCAGGTAGTCACCTGAGGCGGGCTGCCCCTTCTGTGCCACCAGGTAGTACTGCGGGCTGTACTGGCGCGCCGGGTCAGCCGGCGGCGGCGGGTTGTCCAGCATGAAACAGGCCTGGAACTCGGCGAACGAAGAGACCTTCACCGCCTGGTTGTAACAAGACTGGCCCTGATACACGGCACGGGGCGTGTAACCGATGAAGGCCGGAACCGCAGTCGCGACCGCCACCACGCTGGCGGCTTGGGCGCTGGCCCCGTTGATGTACACGCCGGGTGTTGCATAGGTGGAGGCCATGGCTCGTCCTTGTCGGTAGAAGGAGTGGCAAGGCCGGCCGCAATACCCAAGCTGCTGCAAAGCCATTGCCGGATCGCTGTGAACTGGCCTGGGGTATCGGTGATAAAGCAGTCACTGAAACCCCAAGGTTCCAGCAAGCTAGCACAACCATGGCTCATGGCCATACCTGAACGACAAAAGTGACCACGCAGATACAACAAGGGCGCCTTGCGGCGCCCTTGTGGCTCAACTTATTCCCACTCGATGGTGGCCGGCGGCTTGCTCGACACGTCGTAAGTAACGCGCGAAATACCTTCGATTTCGTTGATGATGCGCCCGCTCACGGTCTCCAGCAGCTCGTAAGGCAGGTGCGCCCAACGTGCGGTCATGAAGTCCACGGTCTCGACGGCGCGCAGCGCCACGACCCAGGCGTAGCGACGGCCGTCGCCAACGACGCCCACCGACTTGACCGGCTGGAACACCACGAAGGCCTGGCTGGTCTTGTGGTACCAGTCGGCCTTGCGCAGCTCTTCGATGAAGATGTGGTCGGCGCGACGCAGGATGTCGGCGTATTCCTTCTTCACTTCACCCAGAATGCGCACACCCAAGCCCGGGCCCGGGAACGGGTGGCGGTAGACCATGTCGTACGGCAGGCCCAGTTCCAGGCCGATCTTGCGCACTTCGTCCTTGAACAGCTCACGCAGTGGCTCGACCAGCTTGAGGTTCATTTCCTCCGGCAGGCCGCCGACGTTGTGGTGCGACTTGATCACGTGGGCCTTGCCGCTCTTGGCGCCGGCCGACTCGATCACGTCGGGGTAGATGGTGCCCTGGGCGAGGAACTGGATGTTCTCCAGCTTGCTGGCCTCGGCATCGAAGATGTCGATGAAGGTGCGGCCGATGATCTTGCGCTTCTTCTCTGGGTCCGCTTCGCCTTCGAGGTTGTCGAGGAACTGCTTTTCAGCATCGGCGCGGATCACCTTGACGCCCATGTTCTCCTTGAACATGGCCATCACCTGGTCGCCTTCGTGCAGGCGCAGCAGGCCGTTGTCGACGAATACGCAGGTCAGCTGGTCGCCGATGGCGCGGTGCAGCAGCGCTGCAACCACCGAGCTGTCGACGCCGCCGGACAGGCCCAGCAGGACGTTGGCCGAACCGACTTGTGCACGTACCTGGGCGATGGCGTCTTCGACGATGTTCGAGGCGGTCCACAGGGCTTCACAGCCGCAGATGTCCTGCACGAAACGCGACAGGATGCGACCGCCCTGCTTGGTGTGGGTCACTTCCGGGTGGAACTGCACGCCGTAGTAGCCCAGGGCGTCGTCGTACATGCCGGCGATCGGGCAGCTCGGGGTGCTGGCCAGCACGTTGAAGTTGCCTGGCATCTGGGTGACCTTGTCGCCGTGGCTCATCCACACGTCCAGGCCCAGTACGCCGTCATCGTCGACGTGGTCTTCGATGCCGTCGAGCAGGCGGCTCTTGCCGACCACGTCGACACGGGCGTAGCCGAACTCGCGCAGCTCGGAACCTTCGACCTTGCCGCCCATCTGCTCGGCCATGGTCTGCATGCCGTAGCAGATGCCCAGTACCGGCACCTTCAGGTCGAACACCGCTTGCGGGGCGCGCGGGCTGTTGGCTTCGTGGACCGACTCGGGGCCGCCGGCCAGGATGATGCCGCGCGGGTTGAATTCGCGGATCGCTTCATCGTCCATGTCGAACGGGTGCAGCTCGCAGTACACGCCGATTTCGCGCACGCGGCGGGCGATCAGCTGGGTGTACTGGGAACCGAAATCGAGGATCAGGATGCGGTGAGCGTGAATGTCGAGGGCCATGACTCAATCTCGTCAGTGGAAATCGGAAACGACGCGGGGCTGTTCGTGACAGCCCCGTTCGGTTATTGCTTGAAGCCTCAGCCTACGCGGTAGTTAGGGGCTTCTTTGGTGATCTGCACGTCATGCACGTGGGACTCGGCCATGCCGGCACCGGTGATGCGCACGAACTCAGGCTTGGTACGCATCTCTTCGATGGTCGCGCTGCCGGTGTAGCCCATGGACGAACGCAGGCCGCCCATCAGCTGGTGGATGATCGCGGCCAGGGCGCCTTTGTAAGGAACGCGGCCTTCGATGCCTTCCGGTACCAGTTTCTCGGCACCGGCCGAGGAGTCCTGGAAGTAACGGTCGGACGAGCCTTGCGCCTGTGCCATGGCACCCAGCGAGCCCATGCCGCGGTAAGCCTTGTACGAACGGCCCTGGAACAGCTCGACTTCACCTGGGGCTTCTTCGGTACCGGCGAACATCGAACCCATCATCACGCAGGACGCACCGGCGACGATGGCCTTGGACAGGTCACCCGAGAAACGGATGCCGCCGTCGGCGATCAGTGGCACGCCAGTGCCTTCCAGTGCGGCGGCAACGTTGGCGATGGCGCTGATTTGCGGCACGCCGACACCGGCAACGATACGGGTGGTGCAGATCGAGCCTGGGCCGATACCGACCTTGACTGCGTCGGCGCCGGCTTCGGCCAGGGCCTTGGCGGCAGCGCCGGTGGCGATGTTGCCACCGATCACCTGCACTTGCGGGTAGGTCTCTTTGACCCAGCGAACGCGGTCGATCACGCCTTTGGAGTGGCCGTGGGCGGTGTCGACGACAACCACGTCAACGCCGGCAGCAACCAGCGCGGCAACGCGCTCGCCGGTGTCCTTGCCGGTACCGACCGCAGCGCCGACGCGCAGGCGACCCTGGTCGTCCTTGCTGGCCAGCGGGTAGGCCTTGGCCTTTTCGATGTCCTTGACGGTCATCATGCCCTTGAGGGCGAACTTGTCGTCGACGATCAGGACTTTTTCCAGGCGGTGCTTGTGCAGCAGCTCGCGGACTTCGTTCTTGTCGGCGCCTTCGCGCACGGTGACCAGACGCTCTTTGGGGGTCATCACGTCGCGGACCTTGGCGTCCAGACGGTTTTCGAAGCGCACGTCACGGGAGGTGACGATGCCGACCAGGTCGCCGTTTTCCAGCACTGGCACACCGGAGATGTTGTTCAGGCGGGTCAGCTCGAACAGGTCGCGCACGGTGGCGTCGGCGTCGATGGTGATCGGGTCCTTGACCACGCCAGCCTCGAACTTCTTGACCTTGCGCACTTCGCCGGCCTGCTGCTCGATGGTCATGTTCTTGTGGATGATGCCGATGCCGCCTTCCTGGGCCATGGCAATGGCCAGACGCGCTTCGGTCACGGTATCCATGGCGGCGGAAACCAGGGGAATGTTCAGCTCGATGCCACGGGTCAAACGGGTCTTGAGACTGACTTCATTGGGCAGTACCTCGGAGTAGCCAGGTACAAGGAGGATATCGTCGAAGGTCAGGGCTTCTTGGCTGATACGCAGCATCGCGGGGGCTCCCGGGCGGGAAAAATGGAAGCGCGCCATTATACTCATGCAAGGCGCGCCGCTCAATGCAAAATAAGGGCCTTCGGTCCAGTTTTGGCTGTTGTGGCCTCCTCGCCGGCAAGCCGGCTCCTACAGGGCGTAGCGCATTGCCTGTAGGAGCCGGCTTGCCGGCGATGGGGCCGTCGAATCAGCCTACCTTCACCTGCACCACAGCCACCGGCTGGTCGAGCCAGTCGGCGAAGCTGTCGAGAAAGGCCTGGGTAAACCCGGCCTCGCCCCAGTTGTTGAAGATGAACCCAAGGTTGGAAAAGGCACATGGCTGCAGGTAAATGAAGCCATTGATGTCATCTTCGAAGCCGCACAGCGGGCAGGTGAAGTTGTCGCTCACCGCCGGCATCCACTCCTCCAGGCTCTCGAACAGCGGCTCGCCCACCTCGCGCCGGCACTGCGGGCAGCCGGCCTCTTCAAGAAAACCTTCGGTGGGGGTGTAGATGCAGCGCTTGAGCATCACCTCCAGGCCGTTGACCGGGTTGCCCAACGGCAGTTTTTCCGGATGCAGGGCCACCTTGCGGGCACCTGTGGCCAGGGCATGGCCCATGCGGTTGCCGGTACGCCCGCAGGTGCTCAGTTGCTCCTCGACGACTTTTTCGCGCACCAGCCAGCGCAGGATGGCCCGGGCACGGGCTTCGTGCACCGGCACGGTGGACAGCTTGGGAACGATGATGCTCTGGGTGTTCATGAACGGGGCAAGCCTGCAAAACAGCGGTAATGGCGCAATTCTACCGCCTGCTCAGCCGCTCAGGTAGCGACCGATCAGCGCCAGGCCGCTGGCCAGCACCAGCCAGGTGACCAGGCGCACGAAGGCTTCGCGGGACAACTTCAGGGTCAAGCGCCTGCCGACCCACAGCCCGACGAACATCACCGGCAGCAGGCAGGCCGCCAACCACAGCAGGCTGCTGTCGGCATACACACCAGCGATCAGGAACAGCGACAGGCGCACGATGGTGCTGCAGCTGATCAGCGCGCTCTGGGTGGCGCGCACCTGCTCTTTCACCCCCAGCCGGGCGCTGAGGTAGATGGCATACAGAAAGCCGCCACTGCCGAACAACGCACCGAACAGCCCGCCCACGGTGCCCATCGGCAGCGCCCACAGCCCGGACAACCTGGCCGGGCGCACCTTCACCGCCAGCCCGTAGATGGCGTAGGCGGTAACGAACAGCCCCATCAGCAACAGCAGCAGGTCGGATTTGAGGTGCAGCAGAAACACCACGCCCAAGGTGCAGCCCACCGCCATGCACGGCAGCAGGCGCAGCAGTTCGCCGCGCACCACATCCTTGCGTGATGGCAGCAGGTTGCCGAAGGCGGCGACAAAGTCCAGCAGCACCAGCAGCGGGATGATCCGCGACAGCGGCATGAAGTGAATCAGCACCGGGCCTGCCACCAGCGCGGTACCGAACCCGGCAATGCCGAAGACGATGTAGGCGGCGGCGATGGCCAGCAGGATGGGAATCCATTCGAGGGGGGTGAGGGCGAGTTGGCTGAGCATGGGCCGATTCCTTGGGCGACCGGCACAGGTTAGCCTGCCTCACCCCATCGCCGGCAAGGGGGGGCACCTCGCCACATGCTGTAGGAGCGGGCTTGCCCCGCGATCACCGGCAGCGCCGGTGCCATGCCACTCGACACAGACAACCGCCCCGCATGTCCTTTATGATGCCCGCCATGATCAGAGACCCCTTCGAACGACTCGGCCTGGACCGCGAGGTCCTCACCGTCAGCCAGCTCAACGGCCGCGCCCGCGTGCTGCTGGAAGACGTGTTCCGCAGCGTCTGGGTGGAAGGCGAGATTTCCAACCTCGCCCGCCCGGCCTCCGGGCACATGTACTTCACCCTCAAGGACAGCGGCGCGCAAATTCGCTGCGCGCTGTTCCGCCAGAACGCCGCCCGCGTGCGCCAGGCCCTGCGTGACGGCCTGGCGGTCAAGGTGCGCGGCAAGGTTTCGCTGTTCGAGGGCCGTGGCGACTACCAGCTGATCCTCGACACCGTCGAGCCTGCCGGCGACGGCGCCCTGCGTCTGGCGTTCGAGGCACTCAAAGAGAAGCTCGGTGCCGAGGGCCTGTTCAGCACCGAGCGCAAGCAGCCGCTGCCGGCCCATCCGCGGCGCATCGGCATCGTCACCTCGCCCACCGGCGCGGTGATCCGCGACATCATCAGCGTGTTTGGCCGCCGCGCGCCGCAGGTCGAGCTGAACCTGATCCCCACCGCCGTACAGGGCCGCGAAGCGATCAACCAGATCGTCCGCGCCCTGCAGATGGCCGACCGCCAGGGCTTCGATGCGTTGATCCTGGCCCGCGGCGGCGGCTCGCTGGAGGATTTGTGGTGTTTCAACGAAGAGGCCGTGGCCCGCGCCGTGGCCGCCTGCGTGACACCCATCGTCAGCGCCGTGGGGCATGAAACCGACGTGTCGATCAGTGACTTCGTCGCCGACGTGCGCGCCCCTACGCCGTCCGCCGCCGCCGAGTTGCTGGCCCCCGACAACAGCGGCCTGCAGCAGCGCCTGGACAGCCTGCAGCGGCGCCTGCTGCTGCGCATGCAAAACCGCCTGGCCCATGACCGCCTGCGCCTGGACGGGCTGGCCCGGCGCCTGCGCCACCCCGGCGAGCGCCTGCGCCAACAGGCCCAGCGTCTGGACGACCTGGACATGCGCCTGCGCCGCGCCTTCATGCTCGGCATGCAGCGCCGCCACGAGCGCCTGGGGCGCATGGACATGCGCCTGGCCGCGCAGCACCCGGGGCGCAACCTGAAAATGCTCCAGCAGCGCCTGGACACCCTTGCCGCACGCCTGCCACGGGCCATGCGCGAAGTGCTCAAGGACCGCCGCCAGCGCTTTCAGGCGCAACTGCAGACGCTGCAGGTGGTCAGCCCCCTGGCCACCCTCGCCCGCGGCTACAGCATCCTGCTCGACGAGCGTGGCCAGGCCGTGCGCAGCGCCGCCGATACCCGCAACGGCCAACGCCTGACCGCACGCCTGAACGAAGGCGAACTGAAGGTGCGGGTCGAGGACAACCACCAGACCCCGGTCACCCTCTCGCTACTGGACTGACACATGCCCCTCCTGTTCGCGCCCCTGCTCGCCCTCGCCCTGCTGCTGCCAATCAGCGCCGCCCAGGCCAGCTACATCACCCGCACCCTGAACAAGCCGGTGCCCGGCGGCGTTGCCGTGGTCGATCTGGGGCCTGCCGCCAGCGCCCCGTCGGCGCGCTTCGACGGCAAGCCGGTGCTGGTGGTCAGGGAGCAGGACACCTGGCTGGCCATCGTCGGCATCCCGCTGACGCAAAAGCCCGGCAGCGCGGTGCTGACCCAAGGCGGGCGCACTCTGGCGTTCAGCGTTGGCAGCAAGAAATACCCCGAGCAACACATCACCTTGAAGAACCAGCGCCAGGTCAATCCCAACCCCGACGACCTCAAGCGCATTGACCGCGAGCTTGCCGAGCAGATCAAGGCCTACCGCAGCTTCAGCCCGGCGCTGCCGAGCAACCTGATCCTCGACAAGCCGGTCAACGGCCCGCTGTCGAGCAAGTTCGGCGTGCGCCGCTTCTTCAACGGCGAAGAGCGCAACCCCCACGCCGGCCTGGACTTCGCCGTACCCGCCGGCACGCCAATCAAGACCCCGGCCAACGGCAAGGTAATCCTGGTGGGTGATTACTTCTTCAATGGCCGCACGGTGTTCGTCGACCATGGCCAAGGCTTCATCAGCATGTTCTGCCACATGTCGAAGATCGACGTGAAGCCCGGGCAGGTGCTGCGCCGCGGCGAAGTGGTGGGGCGCGTGGGCTCGACCGGGCGTGCCACCGGGCCGCACATGCACTGGAACGTCAGCCTGAACGATGCGCGGGTGGACCCGGCGATTTTCATTGGTGCGTTCCAGCCCTGAGACAGCGGCCCTGCTTCGCGGGCAAGCCCGCTCCCACAGGTACGACGAAGCGTTCGAAGGCTGTGATTTCCCTGTGGGAGCGGGCTTGCCCGCGAAGAGGCGAGCACCGCCACCATCACTTCACCTGTGTTGCGCCATTAAAAAATACTGCGCAACAATTAAAAACCTAAAAACACATCTCAGCGATAAAATCTCGCCTTAATGCATTTTTTAAGCATTCCTCTCAATTTTTTCGCAGTGCTTGCCATCCCCCACCCCACTGGTTAGGGTTGAGCACATGAAAACCTTCAGCACCCTCATCCTGCTCCGACAACATCGCAGCCTCAACCTGGTCAGCGCCCGACTACCAGGCTGATTCGCGTCGCCTCGCCCCTTCATCTTGTTACTGCCCGGCAGGCCCGATCTCGGCCGCACACAAAAGGATTGCTTCCATGACCATGCTCAAAGACCCTTCGAAGAAATACCGCGCCTTCCCGACCATCGACCTGCCCGACCGCACCTGGCCGTCGAAGGCCATCACCGAAGCGCCGATCTGGTGCAGCTCGGACCTGCGTGATGGCAACCAGTCGCTGATCGAGCCGATGGATTCGGAGAAGAAGCTGCGTTTCTGGAAGACCCTGGTGCAAGTGGGCGTGAAGGAAATCGAAGCCTCCTTCCCTTCCGCTTCGCAAACCGATTTCGACTTCGTGCGCACCCTGATCGAAGACGGCCACATCCCGGACGACACCACCATCCAGGTGCTCACCCAGGCCCGTGAAGACCTGATCGCCCGCACCTTCGAATCGCTGCGCGGCGCCAAAAAGGCCATCGTCCACCTGTACAACGCCACCTGCCCGTCGTTCCGCCGCATCGTCTTCAACCAGGACAAGCAGGGCGTCAAAGACATCGCTGTCAACGCTGCCAAGCTGTTCGTCAAGTACGCCGCCCAGCAGCCTGAGACGCAATGGACCTTCCAGTACTCGCCGGAAACCTTCAGCGCCACCGAACTTGAGTTCGCCAAAGAGGTGTGCGACGCGGTGATCGAGGTGTGGAACCCCACCCCTGAGCACAAGATCATCCTCAACCTGCCGGCCACTGTCGAAGTTGCCACGCCGAACGTCTACGCCGACCAGATCGAATGGTTCTGCCGCAACGTCAACCGCCGTGACAGCGTGATCATCAGCCTGCACTGCCACAACGACCGCGGCACCGGCATCGCCGCCACCGAGCTGGGCCTGATGGCCGGCGCCGACCGCGCCGAAGGCTGCCTGTTCGGCAACGGCGAGCGCACCGGCAACGTCGACCTGGTCACTCTGGCATTGAACCTCTACACCCAGGGCATCGACCCGCAGCTGGACTTCTCCGACATCGACGGCGTGCGCAAGGTGGTCGAGGAGTGCAACCAGCTGCCGGTGCACCCGCGTCACCCCTACGTCGGCGACCTGGTGCACACCGCGTTCTCCGGCTCGCACCAGGACGCGATTCGCAAGGGCTTCACCAAGCAGCAGGAAGGCGAGCTGTGGGAAGTGCCGTACCTGCCGATCGACCCTGCCGACATCGGCCGCAGCTACGAGGCGGTAATCCGCGTCAACAGCCAATCGGGCAAGGGCGGCATCACCTACCTGCTCGAGCAGGAATACGGCATCAGCCTGCCACGCCGCATGCAGATCGAGTTCAGCCAGGTGGTGCAAGGTGAAACCGACCGCCTGGGCCTGGAAATGACTGCCCAGCAGATCTACAAGCTGCTGCAGAAGGAATATCTGCAGGCCAACGCCCCCTACACCTTGGTCAGCCACCGCTTGCAGGAAGAAAACGGCAACAGCGCCGTGGAAGTGGAAGTCGCTGGTGAAGGCGAGACCAACCTGCACTGGCGCGGCAAGGGCAACGGCGCCCTGGAAGCCTTGGTCGCCGGCCTGCCGGTTGCAGTCGAAATCATGGACTACAACGAGCACGCCATCGGCGCCGGCACCAATGCAAAAGCTGCGGCCTACATCGAGCTGCGCGTGGCCGGTGGCCGCCCGGTGCACGGGGTGGGTATCGACGAGAACATCACCACCGCCAGCTTCAAGGCGCTGTTCAGTGCGCTCAACCGCTCGCTGAGCCAGCAGGAAGCCAAGGCTGCGTAAACAGCGGTTTGATGGCCAAGAGCCCGCATCCTCGATGCGGGCTTTTTTATGGTTCTTCACGGATTGCCGGGAAAGTCATTCTTGATCTTCATGAAAAAGAACTCGCTGTCCCGGTAGCCGTAAGCCATCCGCTTGATCACCTTGATCCGGTTGTTGATACCTTCCAACTGACCCGTGTGCATCGGCCACCGCACCCTACTCAGGATGCCGCGCCAGTATCCCTTCAGGCGTTTAGCGAACTGCTTCAATGCCGGTATCGCGCTTTCATCAGCTAGGCGTAGCCACTGCTTCCAGGCTGATCGCCAGCCCCAGGCGGTGGTGGGTGACCACAGGGCTTTGAGCTCTGCCTTCATCAGATAAACCGTCATCAGCGATTGGTTAGCTGCTAGCAGATCCTGCAGATGTACCTGCTGATCTTCTCGCTTGAGATTTTCTGGATTACGCAGCAGGAGCCACCGCGCTTGCTTGATCACCTTGCGGGCGGGTTTGTCATGGCGCAAGCGGTTGGCCTCATCGACCCGCACCCGGTCAATTACCTCTCGCCCATACTTAGCGACCACATGAAACAGGTCATAGACCACGCGTGCCTGCGGGCAATGTTGGCGTACCTCCAGGTCAAATGCGGTGTTCATGTCCATTGCCACTGCTTCGATCCGTGCACAGCCCTCCGGCCCCAGCTCTTCAAAAAAGGGTCTGACAGCAGCTCGGCTACGCCCCTCGCCAATCCACAGCACCCGGCGGGTATCAGCATCCAGAACCACGCTGGCATAGCGATGCCCTTTGAACAGAGCGAACTCATCCATCACCAAGCGCCTGGGCTGGGCCTTCGGTAGATTTTCCAGTGCGTGTTGTAGCGCCCGTCGCTCCAGTAAGCGCACGCTGTCCCAATGCAAACCAAACAGCTCGGCGACGTGCAGGGTGGGCAGTCTTTGGCAAGACTGGATCACCGCCTCGGCCAAGCGCTTGGTCATCCGCGAATAGCGATCAAGCCAACGGACTGACTCCATTCGCTTGCCGCATGCCCTGCACCCGACGCGCCGCAGTTCAACATTCAACCGCACTGCACGGCCAAGAATGGGTAGGTCACGGATTGAGCGCTGGCAGTATTCGTGGATGGTGGTGCTGGACTGATGACAGCCGCTGCAAGTGGGGAATCGGGTGGGCTGCGGAATCAGGTCGATCAGCAGGTCATCGCCATCAGGCCTGATCGCAGTGACAGAAAAGCCCTCCCAGAAGGGCAGAAACGTATTAATATCGTGCACAAGAACGCCGGTTTGTAGATGTGTTTGCTCGCACGAACATCATCCATCAAACCGGCGTTCTTGTTTCTGTCTTTCCCGGGATTCCGTGAAGAACCTTTTTTATTGCCTGCACGGGCCACATCGCCGGCAAGCCGGCTCCTGCCGAGTGCACCGCCTGTAGGGGCCCGCAGCGATGGGTTGCAGGGCAACGCTTTTATTTTTGCCCAGCCCTGAGTCGAGCCATCATTTCGCCTGCAAGTCTGGATATACTGCCCCACCCCCTTCCTCACTCATGCAAGGACCCCCATGAGCCATCGCCCGGAGCGCGAGCCGCGCCGCCACACTGTGGAACTCCACCGATGAGTGTCTCGCTCAGCGAACAGATGGGGGCCATGGCCCTGGTCGACCAGCTTCGCCACCGCGACATGGAAATCCAGGAGCACCTTGACCTGCCCCGGCGCCGCGCCGAGGTGGCCGAGCGTATCCGCACCTATTACCAGAACAACGGCATCGCCTTCGACGACACAGTCATCGATGAAGGCGTACGCCAGTTCTTCTCGCGCCGGCTGGTGTTCGAAGCCCCCGCCCTGAGCCGCCGGCAACGCCTGCTGGCGCGCCTGTTCCTGGGCCGCGCCAAGTTGCTGAACTATGCCGTCGCCACCCTGATGACCCTGCTCATGGCGCTGTATGCCTACTGGCAGCTGGAAACCCGGGTGGATGAAAGAGCCGAACAGGTGGTGGTCAACAGCCAGGCCCTGCAGGGCGAAATCGCCGCGCAGCGCCAGCGCCTGGAACAGACCAAACTGCGCCTGAAGCGCCAGCCGAACGCCATGGCTGCAGACCTGCTGGCCAAGGCCGAGCGCCTGTTACCCGGCACTCAACCACCAGTTTCGCTGAACCCGGCCGCCTTCCCTGACCGCAAGGCTTTCAGGGCTCAGGTGAGCAAAGCCCAGGCCGACATCAAAGGCACGCGCCAGAACGTAAACAGCGTGCGCAAACGGCTGAACCGCATCGACCACCTGTATGCCAGCCTCGACCGCCAGCAACAGCTGCTAGCGCGCCTGAAGGGCATGCCGCTGGACGCGGCCGATCGCAAGCAACTGACCGGCTGGATCAACAATGCCGGCACGCAGATCAACGCACTGCAACTGGAAACCGCAGACAACGCCCTCGAAGGCGTGAAGGACTACCTGGACTATGCCGCCGCCCCCCTGGCCCTAAAGCTGGTCGACCGCCCAGGCATCAAGTCCGGCGTGGAACGCTGCTACGAAGCCAGCGGCTGCAGCGAGAACAGCACCCGCGGCAAAAGCTGGTACCTGATCGTCGAGGCCCTGGACGCCGCCGGCAAGCCAGCCTATGTGCCGGTCACCAGCGTGGAGGACAACCAGACCCGCTGGGCCAGGCAGTTCGGCGTGCGAGTCAGCCGGGACGAGTACCTGCGGGTGCGCCAGGACAAGCTCGAAGACGGCCATGTCAGCCAGCGTCATATCGGCGAGAAAGCCGCCAACAGCCTGAAGCTGCGCTTCACCCAGCGCACCAGTGCCGACCCCGACATGATCCTGCAATGGTAACGCCATGACCCCGACCGCCCTCGTGAACGCGCTCGAAAACAACTCGCGCCAGGCCGAACAACAGCTGCGCGAAGCCGAGCAGGCACTGTGCGTCGAGTCCGAGCAGCAAACCCGGCTCGAGCACCTGATCAGCTCGAAACTGACCGAA
This sequence comes from Pseudomonas xanthosomatis, assembly GCF_019139835.1. Lineage (NCBI taxonomy): Bacteria > Pseudomonadati > Pseudomonadota > Gammaproteobacteria > Pseudomonadales > Pseudomonadaceae > Pseudomonas > Pseudomonas xanthosomatis. The sequence continues at coordinate 5,462,259 of NZ_CP077075.1, forward strand.
ATCGCCAGCCTGCAGCTCAAACTCGACCCCTCCCGCCACCAGCAGGCCCAGGCATTGCTGGAGCAACGCGAACTCGCCAGGGCCCGGCTCGGCGAAGAACTTCAGGCCGCAGAGCAGCTCATCGCCGCCCGCCTGCAAAGGCGCCAGCAGCTGCACCAGGCCATCGACCGCCAGGCCGCCCAGGCGCGCGACCTGCTTGAGCAGGACCCGTCCTACCGCCAGTTGCTCGAACAGCTCGAAGCAACCCAGCAGGCCGAGCTGCAAGCCCATGCCGGTTACGATGAGATCCGCGAAGAGTGCGCCAGCAAGCTGCAAGGCTATACAGGCAACCCGCTGTACCGCTTTCTCAAGGCGCGCCGCTATGGCACCGATGAATACTGCGGCGCCCGGCTGGCGCGGGCGATGGACAGCTACCTCGCGCAATGGGTGGACTTTCGCAGCAACTACGCCAACGAGCAGATCCTGCTGGCCATGCAGGCACGCAACGAGACCCAGCGCCACGCGCTCGGCGAAGCACTGGCGCAATTGCAGGCGCAACACCAGCAGCGCCTGGACGGCGTCGGCTCAAGCGCCGAGGTGCAGGCGCTGAAAGATGAACAATCGGGCCTGGACGGCCTGCTGGCCGAGTCCAAGGCCCATGCCAGTTCGCTGAATGCGCAACTGAGCGCCTTCGCACAGCAGCGTGACCCATACCTGCAGCAGATTCGTCAGGGCATCGCCGACCAGCTCAGGGCCCGCCCGCTGGCCGAGCTGATCGTCGAGGCGGCCAAGACCCCCTCCCCCCATGACGATGTGCTGGTGAGCGACCTGCAACTGCTGCATGCGCGGCTGCGGGAGCTTCAGCAGCGCATGCAGGGCGTGCAACTCGAGGCATCAGACAAACGCCGCCTGTACGACCGCGCCAAGACCATCGAGTACGCCCTGCGAGACGCCCACTACAAAGACCCGAGCCACGAGTACGAACTGCGCCACCCCATCGAGCAGATCCTCGACGACTACATGGGCGGCGTGCTTGACCAGCAGGCCGTGCAGCGCCTGCTCGAGGAAGGCCGCCAGTTCGTGCCGCTGCACCGGCGCGGCGACCCCAGAAACCACCAGTGGGGTACCCGCTCCAGCCACTCCTCAGGTGGTTTCTCCGGCTCCGGCAGCATCGGCGGCGGTGGTTTCAGAACCTCCGGCAGTTCAGGCGGCGGGGGCTTTCGTACCACTGACAGCTTCTGACCCGCACATCCAGACCAGACAGCCACTCATGCAAGGACTCCCATGAGCCAATACCTCGAACGCGCCCTCGAAGGCCTGCGCAAACTCGGCATCTCTTTCGGCAAGCCGGCCCAACCGGCCCCGGTATTGATGCTGCTGGACAAGGTCGCCCACTACGACAACCAGCGCATCACCGGTATCGCTGCAGTGCTGCAACAGGCGACCCTGTTCAACCAGACCGTGCGTGAGCAGATCGCCGGCATGGACATCTCCGACCGCTACATGAACATCACCGACAGCTTCACCTCGATCCGCGAGGATGCTGCCGCCATGGCCACGTGGATGGACGACGGCCGCCTGGACACCCTCGAACGCCTGAAAATGGCCTGGATGCACATGATGCGCGGCTCGATCCCCAGCCGCTTCGAAGATATCCGCAAGCACTACCTCGAGGTGTGCGCCGCCGCCAGCGACCAGATCAGCCGCGAGAGCCTGATCCTGGAGTCGTACATGGACTTCCGCCTGGCGATGAAAACCGCCGAAGTGGATGCGCAGGAAGTGTTGACCCTTGCTGGCCGGGCGCTGCAGGAGCGCACCCAGGCACTGGATGCGGCCAACGCCAGCGTGGCGGCAGCCGAAAGTGAAGAACCGGCCCGCCGCGCGGCGCTGGAACTGACCCGCGACGAGGCGGTGCGTGCGCTGCAGAACGAAGACAAGAGCTACCAGATCGTCAAGGATATCGCCGACGACCTGCGGGTCGGCTACAACACCGCCGAGATGGTGTTCGCCCGCATCAGCCAGGTGCACGTGGTCAAGGAGCGCCAGTACCAGCGCATGGTGTCGTTCTTCGCCACCAACGAGGTAGTGCTCACCAGCCTGGCCGTGTCGTTCACCGCCAACCAGGGCATGGCCGAGGCTACCCACACCCTCAACGCCACCACCGACGGCATCAACAAGGGCCTCGAAGCCTTGGGCGAGCTGGGCAACCAGCAGCTCGGCGCCGCCATGAAAGCCAGCTACGGCTCGACCCTGCGGGTTGAATCGGTGCGTGCCCTGGCCCAGGCTACCCTGGACTTCCAGAGCGACATGAAAGGCCTGACCGCCACCTACCGCGCCGAGTCGACCAAGGCGGCGCAGGAGATCTCCGACGCCGTAGAGGACGCCAAGCGCGCGTTCTCCGCGCTGCTCAGCAAAGCTTCGCAGTAACCGGCAAGGGGCTGCATTGCAGCCCCTGCCTTTTCATCTTCAAGCAGGCACCGCGTCCCTTCACAGGGCCACGCCGACAGGCCTTCAATAGCGGGAACCCGGAAGGTTGTAGGCCTTCCAGTCCAATGCCCAGCGGCCACTGTTTTGGTTAACGTCATACCCTTTCATCAAAGCCGCGATCTGAATTTCATCCCACCCCAGCGGGGCGATGGAATGCTTGCCTGCGACCGCCACCGTGGATTCGGTGGCCACCGAAGTCAGGAAGTACAAGTCTTCCCGGTCCTTGACCTGCCTGTACTTGGCGTACTTGAAGAAGTCCGAATAGTTGCCAGCCGACGTCACGCAATGAGCATATACGTAATGCATCTGGTAAATATTGAATACACCCGGCCCTTCCATCTCGACCTTGCGGGTGTTGACCGTGGAGCCATGGATTCCTTCACTGGTGCTGCTGGTCAACTTGCCACCCACCGCACTCAGCAAAAAACCGGCACCTAAACCCACTTCCATCTCCAGCGTCGAGGTGAATGTCGAGCTGTAGCCTTCCGTTACTGCCACTTCCTGTATGTGTTTGACACTGCTGGGGACGCGCACGGTATTCAGGTGGGAAAGGTATGCCATTATCGGGGTAGTGTAGGTCCCCCAATCCTGCGGCCCCAGGCGCATGTCGCCATAAACAGTTTTATCGTATATCCAGCAACCCGCATTGACCGCCCCGTCACTGCCGAACAGATAGTTCTCGATTTCATAAGATCCGCGCTTGTGCGGGAAGTTACCAATATCCTTGATCATGGCCTCGTCGATAAAGCTCATCGCAACAGACTCCTGCGTTATTCGTCATTTATATCGATTGAAAGGGATAGCTGCCACAGACTGGTCAAACTCGAGTGAGCCCAGCTTTCCTGCGGCAAGTACCGCCTGCCTGACCGCTTGCCAGCCAGGTGCCTCAACGGCCTGACTCTCGTCCACGACGACCAGCCGATCCGTACTCACCGACGACACCAACAACCACTGGCCCGTCACTTCGCTGAATACGCGGCCCAACTTGGCGTTGCTTGGCTTGCCATCCACCAGGCAATGGGCATAGGCAATATTGACCTGGTAAACCAGGTACGCCTTGTCATCGTTCAGGTAAACGTCACGCGCCTGTTCGACCGGCTTGCCCCATAAAATATCGGCAGGCAAGTCGGTCACGATGCGGGACAGTGTATTGACCCGATTGATGCCCGGGCGCACCTTGAAAGGCACCCCGAGGCCTGCAAGAAAGTCCCGGTTCAAACCGCACTGATAGTGCTGCGAATGGACATAAGGCCCCGAGCTCTGTTTCTGCACCCGTGCGCAATAAGAAAGGTAGGCATAGACCGGGCGGGTAAAGCACTCCACGACAACCCCGTCTATCTTTATGTCGCCAATGACCGTTTGCCCCGCTACCCAACTTCCCGCTTGCACGCCCTGCTCACCGTACAAATAGCGCTCTATTTCATAAGAGCCTTTAAGTTCTTCATGGCTGCTCACTGGGCAACCTCCTTCTGACTGAGCGAGGCACCAACTTAAAATTCGTGCGCTCGGCAGATCAGCAGGAAGACTTTCTTGCAGGCAAAAAAAGGGGCGCCGACCAAGCGCCCCATAACCGTGTAGCACACAACGAAATTGTTCAGTCCAGCAGGGCCATCGCCTCGGCGCTGCAGGCCTCGATACGCGCCCAGTCACCGTTCTTGATCCAGCTGCTGTCGAGCATCCAGGTGCCGCCCACGCACATCACGTTGGGCAGGGCCATATAGTTGCGCACGTTGGCCGGGTTGACCCCGCCGGTGGGGCAGAAGCGGATGTCGCCGAACGGGCCGGCGAAGGCCTTGATCGCTGACACCCCGCCGCTGATCTCGGCCGGGAACAGCTTGAAGCGCCGGTAACCGAGGGCGTAGCCCATCATGATCTCCGACGGCGTGCTGATGCCTGGCAGCAGCGGGATGTCGCTGTCCACGCCGGCTTCGAGGATGTCCTGGGTGATGCCCGGGGTTACCACGAACTGCGCACCAGCAGCCTCGACCTTGGCGAACATGCTGCGGTCAAGCACCGTGCCGGCACCGACGCACAGCTGCGGGCGCTGCTCGCGCAGCACCTGGATGGCCTTCAGGCCGTGCTGCGAGCGCAGGGTGACTTCCAGAGTGCGAATGCCGCCAGCGGCCAGGGCATCGGCCAGCGGCAGGATGTCTTCCTCACGGGCGATGGTGATGACCGGCAGGATGCGCGCCTTTTTGCATATGGCGTCGATGCGGTCGGCCTTTTCGGCCATCGAGAGCAAAGGCTGTGGGCGTTCGAGGGTGGTCATGACAGTGGATCCTTGGCTCATGGGCACCAGTAGATGCTCAGGGGGTCGTGAAGAAAGGCGCGAATCGGCATTTCGGTAAGGTCGTTGCCCGCCAGCGCGGCGCGCAGGGTAGCGAGTTTGCCCGCCCCTTGCACCGACAATACGGTCAGCCCGGCAGTGGCCAGCAGTGCACGGGTCATCGACAGGCGCTGGCGCGGCACGCTCGGCGCCAGCAACGGCAGGCAGCGGCGCTTGCCGGAGGGGTTCAGGCCTTCAAGCAGGTTGGGGCTGGCCGGGAACAGCGACGCGGTATGGCCATCGTCACCCATGCCCAGTACCAGCACATCGATTGGCGGCAGCGCGGCGAGTGCTTCGTCGGCCTGTTCGGCGGCGATGCCCAGGCTTGCAGCGCTGTGGTACAGGCCGATGAAACGGGCCTTGGCCGCCTCGCCCTTGAACAGGTGGCGGGCCAGCAGGCCTGCGTTGCTGTCGGGGTGCTCCACCGGCACCCAGCGCTCGTCGGCCAGGCTCACGGTGACCTTCGACCAGTCCAGCGCCTCGCTGGCCAGCTTCTCGAGAAACGGCACCGGGCTGCGCCCGCCGGACAGCACCACGCAGGCCTGGCCCTTGCTGGCGATGGCCTGGCGCAGACGCCCGGCCACATCAGCGGCCAATGTGGCCGCAAGGGTTGGCCCGTCGGCCAGCGGGTGCACCGTCACGCTTGCCGGCAATTGCAGTTCAGATATCGCCATACCAGGCCCTCCCGTCTCGTGTAATCAGTGCAATCGAGCTCATCGGCCCCCAGGAGCCGGCGGCATAGGGCTTGGGCGCCTCGCCGCTGTTCTTCCAGCCGGCGATCAGCTGGTCGCACCAGGTCCAGGCGTACTCGATCTCGTCCTTGCGCACGAACAGGTTCTGGTTGCCACGCATCACCTCGAGCAACAGGCGTTCGTAGGCATCCGGAATCCGCGCGCTGCGCCAGGTGTCGGAAAAATTCAGCTGCAACGGGCCGCTGCGCAGTTGCATGCCCTTGTCCAGGCCCTGCTCCTTGGTCATCACCCGCAGCGAGATGCCTTCGTCCGGTTGCAGGCGAATGATCAGCTTGTTGCCGATCTGCAGGCGCTGTTCCGGGGCGAAGATGTAGTGCGGCGTCTCTTTGAAGTGGATGACGATCTGCGAAAGCTTTTGCGGCATGCGCTTGCCGGTGCGCAGGTAGAACGGCACCCCCGACCAGCGCCAGTTACGAATGTCGGCGCGCAGGGCAACGAAGGTTTCGGTGTCGCTCTGGGCGTTGGCGTTGTCTTCTTCCAGGTAGCCGGGCACCGGCTTGCCGTCGCTGTAGCCGGCGATGTACTGGCCGCGCACCACGCGGGTGCCCAGGCCCTCGCCGGTGATCGGTGCCAGTGCCTTGAGCACCTTGACCTTCTCGTCGCGGATGCTGTCGGCCGACAGGTCGCTGGGCGGGTCCATGGCGATCAGGCACAGCAGCTGCAGCAGGTGGTTCTGGATCATGTCGCGCAGCTGGCCGGCCTTGTCGAAGTAACCCCAGCGGCCCTCGATGCCGACCTTCTCGGCCACGGTGATCTCCACATGGGAGATGGAGTTCTGGTTCCACTGGGTTTCGAACAGGCTGTTGGCGAAACGCAGCGCGATCAGGTTCTGTACCGTTTCTTTGCCCAGGTAATGGTCGATGCGGTACACCCGGTTTTCGGGGAAAAACCGCGCCACCGCATCATTCACCCGGCGCGACGACTCCAGGTCGTGGCCGATGGGCTTTTCCAGCACCACCCGGGTGCGTGGCGCAAGGCCGGCCTTGTCGAGGTTTTCGCAGATGGCGCCGTACACCGCTGCGGCGGTGGCGAAATAGGCGATCAACGGCAGCCCGGCGGGGGCGTGTTCGGCCAGGGTCTGATAGCCCTCGGGCTGGACGAAGTCCAGGTGCAGGTAGTCAAGACGGGCGAAGAAGCGCCCGAGGGTGGCCGGGTCGATCTCGGCCTCGGGCACGTGGCGGCGCAGGTGCGCCTCGATGTTCTGCAGGTGCTCCTGGGCACTGCCAGGCTCCCGGGCCAGGGCCAGCAGGCGGGTGTCCGCGTGCAGCAAATTGGCGCGGTCAAGCTGGTAGAGCGCGGGGAACAGCTTGCGCAACGCCAGGTCGCCAAGGGCGCCAAACAGGGCAAAGGTGCAAGGTTCTACACTGATCGCAGCCATGATGTTGGTTCTTTTATTAAAGTTGAGCTAGGAATACCGGTTTCAACCCGGTTTTACAAGGGTCAATGTAGTAAAAACAACAACATTAGCCCCAACTGATACAGACAAGTGGTGTGACAACCTCAGCGACAGTACGATAGACAACTTTGCAAAAAGCCTGCAGCCCAGCCTGCCGTCTGTCTGCCCGGGCCGGCCCTGCAAGCCGCCCCTTCAAAACAAGGACCCCACCATGGACCGCGTGCGCAACCTCCTGGAACAGATCCAGGGCCGCCTGGACGAGCTTAACAAGGCCGAGCGCAAGGTCGCCGAGGTCATCCTGCTGAACCCGCAGCAAGCCACCCGCTTCAGCATCGCCGCCCTGGCCCAGGCGGCCAAGGTCAGCGAACCGACCGTCAACCGTTTTTGCCGCTCGTTCGGCGTAAGCGGTTACCCCGAGCTCAAGCTGCAACTGGCGCAGAGCCTGGCCAGCGGCGCCGCCTATGTAAGCCGCGCCGTGGAAGCCGATGACGATCCGGCCGCCTACACGCAAAAAATCTTCGGCAGCGCCATCGCCTCGCTGGACAGCGCCTGCCAGGCATTGGACCCGCAGCAGGTCAGCCGCGCCGTGGACATGATGATCCAGGCCCGGCAGATCCACTTCTTCGGCCTGGGCGCGTCGGCCCCGGTGGCGCTGGATGCCCAGCACAAGTTCTTCCGCTTCAACCTGGCCGTATCGGCCCATGCCGATGTGCTCATGCAGCGCATGCTGGCCTCGGTGGCCCACACCGGCGACTTGTTCGTGATCATCTCCTACACCGGGCGCACCCGCGAACTGGTCGAGGTGGCGCGCCTGGCGCGCGAGAACGGCGCCTCGGTACTGGGCCTGACCGCCGCCGGCTCGCCACTGGCCCAGGCCTGCAGCCTGAGCCTGCACATTCCGCTGCCCGAAGACACCGACATCTACATGCCGATGACCTCGCGGATCATCCAGCTCACCGTGCTCGACGTGCTGGCCACCGGCATGACCCTGCGCCGCGGCTCGGACTTTCAGCCGCACCTGCGCAAGATCAAGGAAAGCCTCAACGCCAGCCGCTACCCCATCGAAGACGACGACCTCAACTGAGCCGGTGCGCCTGCAAACGCAGGTGCGCCCGCTCGCCCGGCGCCAGGCTCAGCCCGGCGTCACTGCCGCTGGCCGCCTCCACGCAGACGAACCCCTGGCACTCGCGCCCGGTCACACCCATCAGCGGGCGGTTGCCGGGGTGCCAGACCACGGTGTCGTCGCTGTCGCCGGTGTCGATGCACAGCTCGCGCTGCCAGGCCGGGTCCTGCAACTGCACCTTCGGCGTACCCGGGTACACCTTCTGGCAGCCGCCACGCAGCTTCAGCGCACCGTCTTCGCGGCACACCTGGCGGTTGAGACGGTCGTAACCTTCGATATCCTCAAGCCCGGACAGCGCTACCTTTGACACGTCACTGATACGCCAGTAGGCCAGCAGTGCATGGCTAAGCTGGCAGGGCTCGCTGTCCTGGTGCTCGGTGGACAGGCTCAGCTCCATGCTGGCGCCCAGCCGGGCGTGCAGGTCGACCTGCCAGTCGCACAAATCCAGCCGCCACTTGAGCGTAACGCCCTCCTCGTCCTCGCTGCTTTGCACCAGCTTCCAGTCCAGCAGCCGTGCCCAGCCGTGGGCCGGCCACAGGTCTTCGCTGGGGTGGCGGCCATACCACGGCCAGCACACCGGCACACCGCCACGGATCGCGCCCACCTGCGGCCACTGCTCGGCGCACCACAGCCAGGGCTTTTCACCGGCCGGCTGAAAATGCAGCAACTGCCCGCCCTGGCGGCTGAACACGGCCTGGCAGCGCGGGTGGTCGATGACCAGGACATCGCGCTGCTGGTAACGCTCCCACTCGAACGTCGGCCGTGGCCGGTGCGTGGTGAAGAAGCGATGTAGCGGATGTTCAGGCATGGTTCCAGGCTCTTTGTTGTTCGAGATAGCGCTGTCTCGGCCGGTACCCGCTAACCACTGCAGACCAGTGGCTAGCGGAAGGCCGAAAATGGATGGCGTAAATTTACAACAATTTTTCTCAGAATGACGACTGAATCTTCAAGCCTGCGACCAGCGCGTTATCCACATCGTCCACACCACCGGGGCTCTTGATGTACTGAAGGTTCGGCCGTACGGTCAGCCAGTTGGTGACGTGGAAGCCGTAGTAGAGCTCGGCGTTGTACTCGGTGCGCTGCAGCGGCACGAAGCCCGGGTTGTCGTAGTCGTTGATGCCGCTGACCGCGTTGAGCTGCTCGGCGCGCTTTTTCACATCGTCGTTGACGTGAATGCGGGCGATGCCGAAGCCGATATCATCCTTGGGCCGCGCATCGAAGGCGCCTTTGTACACCATGCCCACCTGCTGGTAGTTGTCGACCACGTTGGTGGCCTTGTCGTGCACGGTGAAGTTGGCGAACAGGCTCAGGCCGCGGCTGGCGTCACCACTGTGAGCGGTGACCTGCTGCTGCGCCACCACCCACCAGCCGTGCTTGCTGGAGTGCGACTTGAAGCCCGTGCCGGTCAGCCCCTGGGGGTTGCCGTTGACGTCGTCGTAGATATCGTCGGCCTTGGCGGTGCTGTAGTAGTAGCCCAGGCGGTACTCGCCCGGCAGCCCGTTGACCTGCGGCGACCAGACCATCTCCACCGGCAGGATGGCGCCCTTGGTGCCGCTGCCACTGAGCTTGAAGCCGTTGCCGGTTTCAAGGTTGGACGGGTTCTGCTCAAACGCCCCCACCTGCACGAAGAACTCGGGGGTGATGTTGTACTTGACCCGCAACGCCCACTGGCTCACCGGCCAGTTGTACCAGATGCCGCCCACCCAGTTGCCCACCTGCGAGCCGCAGAACGCCAGGTTCTGGAAGTCGCAGGGGAAGCTGTTGAAGTCCTCGCCCGGGCCGTAGCGGCCGACCTTCACGTCCAGCGCGCCGTCGAAGTACTTCTGCTTGACCCACATCTGCGTCAGGCGCCAGGTCTGGCCGCGGCCCCACACCTCCTGCACCGAGCTGAACTGCCCGGCGCGCGGGTCGCTGATGCGGTCGTTGGACAGGTTGCGCCCGCTGCGCTCGGTGATCGCCAGCTTGAACTCGGCGTCATGCCAGCCAAAGATCTTCTGCAGGTCCAGGTGCGCGCCCAGGGCGAACTGGTCGCTGTAGCGGGCGGTCTTGTCGTCGTTGTAGCCGCCGTGCAGGTTGCCCGCCACTTCACCGACGTAGTCGAGGGTGAAGTCGTAGCCCTTGTCCAGCAGCTCGGTGCGGGTGCCGCCCCAGTCGCCGGTCATCCACTTGGACTGCGACGAAAAAGCCTCGGCAGCCTGTGCGCCACTGCTGCCGACGATGGCCAGCAAGGCCAGCGAGCCCAGGGCCCTGATGCGATTGCGCTGTTCCATTCCTTTGCGTCCTCTTTTCTTGTTATTTAACAGAACGATTTGACCAACATGCCTTTACAGGCGGCTTTCTGACGTTACACATGCCCTCTACAGGAACCACTGACCTGTGCTGCCTTTACTGGCCCCATCGCCGGCAAGCCGGCTCCTACAGGTACGGCACAGGCCTAAGGCTCATGCCGCCCCTGTGGGAGCGGGCTTGCCCGCGAACACCGGCGTAGCCGGTGCCATCCACCGCATCGCCTGGTGCGTTCGCTCAGCGGCCTTTGAAACGGGCCACGTTATCCTTGCTCGGTGCATTGGCAGACAGGTCCAGCCGTTCGCCGCTGGCGGCGTCGAACAGCAGCACCCGCGCCGGGTCGAACTGCAAGTCCAGGCTGTCGCCCACCCGGCACGCCACATCCGGTGCCAGGCGGCAGCAGACCTTGGTCTGGTTGAGGGTGACGAACACCAACAGGTCCGGGCCGGTGGGCTCGGTCACCTGCACCTCGGCGCGGATGCCCGGCAGGCCGTTGCCTTGGGCGCCGCCCAGGGTGATCTGCTCGGGGCGCACGCCCAGGATCAGCTCGCGGCCTTCCAGCCCCTCGCCAGCCACCCCAAGCGGCAGCTCGCAACGGGCCTGGCCGCTGTCCAGCAATGCCAGCACACGGCCGTCCTGGCGGGCCAGGCGCACCGGGATGAAGTTCATCGGCGGCGAACCGATGAAGCTGGCGACGAACAGGTTGGCCGGGTCGTTGTAGATCTGCTGCGGGGTGCCGAACTGCTGGATGATGCCGTCCTTCATCACCGCCACCTTGTCGCCCAGGGTCATGGCCTCGATCTGGTCGTGGGTGACGTACACCGTGGTGGTTTTCAGGCGCTGGTGCATCAGCTTGATCTCGGTGCGCATTTCCACCCGCAGCTTGGCGTCGAGGTTCGACAGCGGCTCGTCGAACAGGTAGATCTTCGGCCGGCGCGCCAATGCCCGGCCCATGGCCACCCGCTGCTGCTGGCCGCCCGACAGCTGGCCTGGCTTGCGCGCCAGCAAGTGCTCGATCTGCAGCAGCTTGGCCACCCGTGCCACTTCTTCGTCGATGGCGGCCTGGGGCAGCTTGCGGATTTTCAGGCCGAAGGCGATGTTGTCGCGCACGTTCATGGTCGGGTACAGCGCGTAGGACTGGAACACCATGGCGATGTCCCGGTCCTTGGGGCTCATGCCGCTGACGTCCTGCTCGTCGATCAGGATCGCCCCGCCGCTGATGCTCTCAAGGCCGGCAATGCAGTTCATCAGGGTCGATTTGCCGCAACCCGAAGGGCCGACCAGAATCAGGAACTCACCGTCCTTGATCGCCAGCTGGATATCCTTGAGCGTGTCCGGCAGCCCGGTGCCGTAGGTCTTGTGCACATTACGCAGTTCGAGTGTTGCCATGACTTACCCCTTGACCGCGCCGGCCGTCAGCCCGCGCACGAAATACTTGCCCGCAATCACGTACACCAACAGCGTCGGCAGCCCGGCGATCATCGCCGCGGCCATGTCGACGTTGTATTCCTTGGCCCCGGTGCTGGTGTTGACCAGGTTGTTCAGGGCCACGGTGATCGGTTGCGAGTCGCCGCTGGAGAACACCACCCCGAACAAGAAGTCGTTCCAGATCTGGGTGAACTGCCAGATCAGGCAGACCATGATGATCGGCGTCGACATCGGCAAAATGATTCGCCCGAAGATGGTGAAGAACCCGGCGCCGTCCAGGCGCGCAGCCTTGACCAGCGCGTCGGGGATACTCACGTAGTAGTTGCGGAAAAACAGCGTGGTGAAGGCCAGCCCGTACACCACGTGTACCAGCACCAAGCCGGTGTTGGTGCTGGCCAGGCCCAGCTTGCCGAGGGTGAACGAGGCCGGCAGCAGCACGGTCTGGAACGGCAAAAAGCAGCCGAACAGCAGCAACCCGAAGAACAGCTGCGAACCACGGAAGCGCCACATCGACAGCACGTAGCCGTTGAGCGCACCGATGGCGGTACTGATCAGCACCGCCGGCACGGTGATCAGCACCGAGTTGACGAAGTAGCCGCTGACCGTGGCCCAGGCCTTGCTCCAGCCGATGGCGGTGAACTCGGTGGGCCAGCTCAACAGGTTGCCGGTGCCGATGTCTTCCGGGCTCTTGAAGCTGGTCAGCAGCATCACCACCAGCGGCACCAGGTACAGCAGCACCGCCAGCAGCAACACCGCGTGGATGGCGATGCGGCTGAGGTTCAGCGCCGGCTTGTCATAAAGGCTAGTCATGGCGTTTGCCCCGCAGCTCGGAATACAGGTAAGGGACCAGAATCGCCAGGATTGCGCCGAGCATCAGGATCGCGCTGGCCGAGCCCATGCCCATCTGCCCGCGGCTGAAGGTGAACGAGTACATGAACATCGCTGGCAGGTCGGAGGAATACCCCGGGCCGCCTGCAGTCATCGCCGCCACCAGGTCGAAGCTCTTGATGGCGATGTGCGACAGGATCATCAGCGAGCTGAAGAACACCGGGCGCAGGCTGGGCAGCACCACGGTCCAGTAGATGCGCGGAAGGCTCGCGCCATCCAGTTGCGCGGCGCGGATGATCGACTGGTCGACCCCGCGCAGCCCGGCGAGGAACATCGCCATGATGAACCCCGAGGCCTGCCACACGGCAGCGATCACCAGGCAGTAGACGACGCGGTCGGGGTCGATCAGCCAGTCCAGGCGAAAGCCCTCCCAGCCCCAGTCACGCAGCAGCTTGTCCAGGCCCATGCCCGGGTTGAGCAGCCACTTCCAGGCGGTACCGGTGACGATCATCGACAGCGCCATGGGGTACAGGTAGATGGTGCGGATGAAGCCCTCGCGGCGGATGCGCTGGTCCAGCAGCACCGCCAGCAGCACGCCGATGGCCAGGCTGATGCCGATGAACAGGCCGCCGAACAGCAGCAGGTTCTTGCTGGCCACCCACCAGCGGTCGTTGTCGAACAACCGCGCGTATTGCGCAAGCCCGGCCCACTTGTAGGTGGGCAGGAAGGTGGAGGTGGTGAACGAGAGGACGAAGGTCCACAGGATGTAGCCGTAAAAGCCTACCAGAACGATGAACATGCTCGGCGCCAGTACCAGTTTCGGTAGCCAGCGCTGCAGCGCGTCCAGGGGGGAGGCCCGCAGGGGGGCGGTTGCTGTGATCATGGTCATATACCAGGAGAGAGGGCCAACACATCACCTGTGGGAGCGGGTTCACCCGCTCCCACAGGGGCTCGCCAGCGACTACTTGGCGGCGTTGATCGCTGCGGCGAGCTTCTTGGCGGCATCGGCAGGCTCTGCCTTGGGGTCGTTGATGTAGTTGGTCACCACATCGAAGAACGCCCCCTGCACCGCCAGGCTGGTGGCCATGTTGTGCGCCATGCTTGGCTGCAGACCACCGTTTTTGGCGTCTGCCAGGAAGTCCTTGGCCGCCGTCTGGGCGCAGGCGTCGAAGCCGTACTTGCCCATGTCGGCAAGCATGTCGTTGCGCACCGGGATCGAGCCCTTGTTGGTGCTGAACACCTTCTGGAAGTCCTCACCCAGCACCTTGCGGGCGATGTCCTGCTGGCCGGCGGCGGTGCCTTGGTCTTTTTGCTTGAACACCACCAGCGAGTCGATGTTGTACAAAAAGCCCTTTTCGGTGCCCGGGAACGGCACGCACTGGTAGTCCTTGCCGGCGGTTTTCCTGGCCAGGGTCCATTCGCTCTTGGCCCAGTCGCCCATGATCTGCATGCCGGCCTTGCCGTTGATGACCTTGGCCGCTTCCAGGTTCCAGTCCTGGCCCTTGCCGTCCGGGTCCATGTAGGTGGCGACCTTCTTCAGCTCGGTCAAAGCCTTGACCATCTCGGGGCCGGTCAGGGCCTTTTCATCGAGGTCGACCAGGGCCTTCTTGTAGCCCTCGGTACCCATCACCGACAGCACCACGCTTTCGAACACGGTGCTGTCCTGCCACGGCTGGCCGCCATGGGCCAGCGGGATGAAGCCTGCGGCCTTGAGCTTGTCGGCGGCGGCGTAGAACTCTTCGAGGGTGGTCGGCGCCTGGGCGATGCCGGCCTTCTTGAATACCTCTGGGTTGATCCACAGCCAGTTGATGCGGTGGATGTTCACCGGCACGGCCACGTAGTCGCCCTCGTACTTGACGGTGTCGGCGACTTTCTTGTCCAGCAGGCTGTCCCATTTTTCCTGCTTGGCCACGTCCTTGAGCACGTCGGGGTCGAGCAGGCCGGTGGCCGCCCAGTCCTGAATGTCCGGCCCCTTGATCTGCGCGACCGCTGGCGGGTTGCCGGCCACCGCGCGGCTTTTCAGTACGGTCATGGCGGTGGCGCCACCGCCGCCGGCCACGGCACCGTCCTTCCAGGTGAAACCGTCTTTCTCGACCTGGGCCTTGAGCACATCCACCGCAGCCTTTTCGCCACCGGACGTCCACCAATGGACCACTTCCACGCTGCCTTTGGAATCGGCGGCATGGGCGCTGAGCGAGCACAGGGAGGCGAGGGAAATTGCGGCGGCCAGACGAAGCGTCGAATGCATGGGAGTACCTTTCTTGTTGTTATGCGTGGCAAGACTGTCGCTTGCATTGCACTGGAGTTTAAGTACGCCGCGCAGCCCGTCAGGTAACGAACGGATGCGCGAATGTCATCACTTGGTTACAAAGCCAGGGCGCTGGCCAAACTGGGCGCCAGCGGCAGACGTGGCAGCAACAGGGCCTGCAGGGCGTGATAGAGGTCCGGCTTGCCGCCCCAGATGCGTGCGCCGGGCAGGTTGTCGGGGTCGAGCTCGTGGTGCCAACTGCCGTGGCTGCGGTCGATGAAATGCTCGGCAATGAAGCCCCAGAAACAGCGATACCAGTGCTCGTACTGGGCGTCGCCGGTACGTTGCAACAGGGCTGCGGCGGTGGCGCTGGCCTCGGCATGCACCCAGTGCAGGCGCTCGCGCACCACGGGGCGGTTTTGCCAGTCGAGGGTGTACACCAGCCCCGGCGCACCGTCGGCGTGCCAGGCGTGTCGGCAGGCGCTGTCGAACAGCCCGCACGCGCCAATCAGCAAGGCGTCTGGCGCTGGCAGCCCGGCGCGCTTCAACGCAGCCTCCAGGTGCAGCAGCAAGCGGGCCCACTCGTAAGCATGGCCGGGGGTGGTGCCGTAGGGGCGGAAACCGTCAGCGGGGTTGTCGCGGTTGTAATCGGGCAAAGGCTGCCAATGCGCATCGAAATGCTCGGTCACGCGGTAACCGTCGCCAGCCGCCTGCACCAGGATCAAGCGCTGCACCATGCGCAACGCGCGCTGCAACCAGCGGGTGTCGCCGGTGACATCGGCCAGGGCCAGGAATGCCTCGACACCGTGCATGTTGCTGTTGGCACCCCGGTAAGCCTCGGCCTGCTGCCAGTCGCGGCTGAACGACTCCAACAAGGCGCCCTCCTCTTCGCTCCAAAAACGCCGTTCGATCACCTCGCAGGCCTCGCGCAGCAGCGCCTGCGCCTCGACCACCCCGGCGACCACCGCCGAGCTTGCCGCCAGGGCAACGAAGGCATGCAGGTAGGCCGCCTTGTCAGCGCCGCCATGGCCTTCGGCGTGGGCGAACCAGCCGCCATGCTGCGCATCACGCAGAGGGCTCTGCAGGGCGGCGACACCGTGCTCCACCAGCCCCTTGCAACCGGGCACACCTTGCAGGTGAGCCAGGGCAAAGCTGTGGGTCATGCGGGCGGTGTTCATGGTTTCGGCGAGTGCGCCACGGGGCAGGCGGCCGGCGTCGTCGAGGTTGCCGAAGCCTTGTGGCAGGCGCGCGGCGCGGGCGAAGTCGAGCAGGCGCAGGGCTTCACCTGTAAGCCAGGCGTGGTGCGTGGGGGAATCGAGCCAGCGGTGGGTCATGGGCGTGGTCGTCCTTGTTGTTGTCAGGCGATTCTAGCCAGCCGTCCTGGCTGGGATGTCACGAAGGCCGGCGGGAATGTCACCGGGTGGTGACAATCAGGGCTTGCCCCGCGATGGCGTCAATCGGTACTGCGCGGCAGGTACAGGGTTACCCGCAACCCGCCTTCACGCAGGTTGAGCAAACTCACCTCGCCGCCATGGCTATGGGCGATGTTGCGCGCGATGCCCAGCCCCAACCCATACCCCTGCTGCTGCCCGGCCAGGCGAAAATGCGGTTCGAACACCTGCTCCAGGCGCTGCTCCGGCACCCCGGGGCCTTGGTCGTCCACTTGCAGCACAAAGCTCTCGGCGCTGTCAATGATGCGCAGGTGCGCCCGCTCGCCGTACTTGATGGCGTTGTCGATCAGGTTGCCGATGCAGCGGCGCAGGGCCAGCGACTTGCCCGGGTAGGGCGCCAGCGCGCAGCCCTCGAGGGTGATGCGGCCATCACCCAGGTAAGGCTCGGCAAGCATCTCCAGCACTTGGTTGAGGTCGATCGGCTCGATGTTCTCGTGGATGTCGGTGTCTTTCACGCACTGCAGCGCGCCCTTGACCAGCAGCTCCAGCTCGTCGAGGTCGCGGGTGAATTTGCCCTGCAGCGCCTCGTCTTCCAGCAGTTCGACCCGCAGGCGCAGGCGTGTGATGGGGGTGCGCAGGTCGTGGGACACCGCACTGAACAACTGGGCGCGTTCGGTGAGGTAGCGGCTGATGCGCTCGCGCATGCTGTTGAACGCCCGGCCTACCTCCACCACTTCGCTGCCGCCGCCTTCGGTCAACGGCGCCACATCAGCGCCCAGCGACATGTCCCGCGCCGCACGTGCCAGGCGCTTGAGCGGCCGGCTCTGCCAGTGCACCAAAAGGCCGATGAACACCAGCAGCATGGCGGTGGTCAGGGCGATGAAGCCGATCTGCTGGCGCGGCAGGCGCTCGGCCTCAAGGCTGGTGTAGGGCTCGGGCAGCAGCGAGGCGATGTACAGCCACTCGCCCTCGCCCAGGCGGATCTGCGTCACCAGCACCGGCGGGTTCAGCGGCTCAAGGGTCAGCGAATAGTGCGCCCACGAACGCGGCAGCTCATCAAGCTTCAGGCCGCTGTTGAAAATGCGCAAATCGTCGGGGCTGACGAACTCCACCGAAATGTCCATCTGCGCGCCCAGGCGCTCGTGCAGCACCTGCTGGAACACATCGATCACCGCCTGCTTGCGCGGGGTGATGGGCAGCACCGGCATGTCCAGCGGTTTGACGTTGAGCGAGACGAAAAAGCGCGTGCCGCCCATGCTGCGCAGCTGGTCCAGCACCATTGGCCGATAGGCCACCGGCAACGAGCGAAAGTAGCTGACGCTGGCACTCATCGAATGGGCCAGGCTGCCGGCGCTGGCACGCAGGCCCTGCAACTGGCTGGCGCGCAGCTGCGCCACCCAGATCACGCTCGACAAGCCCTGGGCCAGCACCACCACCAGCAAGGTGAGCAGCAGCATGCGCCCCAGCAACGAGCGCGGCAGCAGGCGCCAGCGGCGCTCGCTAGGCAGGGCAGACATGGGCCGCCAGCAGGTAGCCGCTGCCGCGTACGGTGCGGATCAGCCGCGGCGGCTTGTCGGTGTCGCGCAGGCGCTGGCGCAGGCGGCTGACCGCCATGTCGACGATGCGGTCCAGGGGCATCGGCTCGCGCCCACGGGTGGCGTTGCCGATGGTGTCGCGGTCGAGAATCTGTTGCGGGTTGTCGAGGAACAGCTTGAGCAGGGCAAAGTCGGCGCCAGACAAGATCACCTCCTCGCCGTCGCGGTGGAACAGGCGGTGGCTGACCGTGTCGAGGCGCCAGTCGTCGAAGGCCAGCACGGCGCTGGCCGGTATCGCCTGGCCAAAGTCGGCGCGGCGCAGCAGGGCCTTGATCCGCGCCTGCAGTTCGCGCGGGCTGAAGGGTTTGCCCAGGTAGTCATCAGCGCCCAGCTCCAGGCCGATGACCCGGTCGGCCTCGTCGGAGCTTGCGGTGAGCATGATGATCGGCACCTGGGCCAGGCGCGGGTGCTGGCGCACCCAGCGGCACAGGCTGAAGCCGTCCTCGTCGGGCAGCATCACATCGAGGATCACCAGGTCGTAGCTGCCGGCGTCCAGCGCCCGGCGAAAGCCCTGGCCGTCGGGTTCGGCATGTACCTGCAAGCCTGCGCGGCTGAGGTAGGTTTGCAGCAGTTCGCGGATGTCCTGGTCGTCGTCGACCATCAGGATCGATTTGCCGGCAGTGCTCACAATGGTCCGTCCTCTGGTAAACGCAGGTCTTTGTGCCTGCTGTTGAGGGCTGCTTTGCAGCCCTTGCGCCGCGAAAGGGCCGCAAAGCGGCCCCAAAATTCAATGATCCAACGCCTGCTGCAGCGCCACCCCGGCCCCCAGCAACCCGGAAAACTCGGCCGTCACCAGCCACACCGGCACGCCGGCGAAGTAGCCGCTCATGCAGCCCTTGTCGGCGAAGCTTGCCGCAAAACCACTGCGCAGGAACAGCTCGGCAAAACGCGGGATCACCCCGCCGACGATGTATACACCGCCACGGGCGCCAAGGGTGAGCACGTTGTTGCCCGCCACCCGGCCGAGGAAGCGGCAGAACTGCTCGACCACGGCCAACGCCCGGGGCTCGTTGGCCAGGGCCGCATCGGTGATCTGCGCCGGGGTCTTGTGCTTGGGGGTATCACCATCCAGTGCGCAGATGGCCTGGTAAAGCCGCACCAGCCCGCCACCGCTGAGCACGGTCTCGGCGCTGACATGGCCGATCTGACGGTGAATTTCCTGATGGATCGCCGCCTCGCGGGCGTTGCCCACCGGCAGGTCGACATGCCCGCCCTCCCCCGGCAATGCCATCCAGTGCTGCTCGCCCAGGCGCAGCAGGCTGCCGACGCCCAGGCCAGTACCCGGGCCGATCACCAGCGCCGGGCGTGCAGGGTCGGCCTTGCCGGGGCAGACCTCACGGTACTCGCCGTCCTGCAGGCGGGTCATGCCCAGGGCCATGGCGGTGAAGTCGTTGACCAGCAGCAGGCGCTCCACCTGCAGCGCCTGGCAGAACGCCGTGCGGCTGAGGCGCCAGTGGTTGTTGGTGAAGCGGAATTCGTCGCCGTCCACAGGCCCGGCCACCGCCAGGCACACCGCTGCCAGCCCGCCACGGGCGATGTGCTGGTCAGCCAGATAAGCCTCGATGGCCTGCTCGGGGCTGGTGTAGTCGGCGGTGGCGAACACCTGTACCGCCTCCAGCCGGTTGTCCCGCCACAGGGCGAAACGTGCGTTGGTACCGCCGATGTCACCCACCAGCAAAGCCTTCATTCAAGGGTCTCC
The DNA here is from genome assembly GCF_019139835.1 of Pseudomonas xanthosomatis. Lineage (NCBI taxonomy): Bacteria > Pseudomonadati > Pseudomonadota > Gammaproteobacteria > Pseudomonadales > Pseudomonadaceae > Pseudomonas > Pseudomonas xanthosomatis. Next base: position 5,481,797 of record NZ_CP077075.1, read on the forward strand.
AGCGCCGAGGTGAAGGCGCTCGCGCCCTTCTCCGCCGGGCTGAACGCCATACGCATGAAGCCGAACAGCTCGCGCCCGCAGCCCAGGTCGTTGCCTTTGGGGGCTTCGGGCAGGTCACGGCTGGCCAGTTCCTCGGCCGACACCATCACCCGCAGCGTGCCTTCGACACCATCGACCCGCACCATATCACCATCGCGCACCCGCGCCAGCGGGCCGCCGTCGAACGCCTCGGGGCACACGTGGATGGCCGCCGGGATCTTGCCCGAGGCGCCAGACATGCGCCCGTCAGTGACCAGCGCCACCTTGAAGCCGCGGTCCTGCAGCACACCGAGGAACGGCGTGAGCTTGTGCAACTCGGGCATGCCGTTGCAGCGCGGGCCCTGGAAGCGCACCACGGCGACGAAATCGCACTCAAGCTCGCCAGCCTTGAACGCGTCGGCCAGCGACTGCTGGTCATGGAACACCCGGGCCGGGGCCTCCACCACCTGGTGCTCGGGGGCCACGGCAGAAACCTTCATCACCCCGCGGCCCAGGTTGCCCTCCATCACCCGCAGCCCGCCTTCGGCGGAGAACGGCCGCGCCACCGGGCGCAAGATGCTTTCGTCGAGGCTCTGCGTCGGGCCTTCGCGCCACACCAGCTGGCCGTCCTCAAGGAACGGCTCCTGGGTATAACGGCGCAGGCCGTGGCCGGCCACGGTATTGACGTCCTCGTGCAGCAACCCGGCATCGAGCAGTTCGCGGATCAGAAAAGCCATGCCGCCGGAGGCCTGGAAGTGGTTGATGTCGGCCTTGCCGTTTGGGTACACGTGCGACAGCGTCGGCACTACTTCGGAAAGGTCGGCCATGTCCTGCCAGGTGAGCTGAATGCCCGCAGCCTGGGCGATGGCCGGGATGTGCAGGGTGTGGTTGGTCGAGCCACCGGTGGAGTGCAGGGCGACGATGGAGTTGACCAGCGCCTTTTCGTCGACGATCTCGCCGATCGGCATGAAGTTGCCGCTGGCCTTGGTCATGCGCGTGACCTGGCGCGCGGCCTCGGCGGTGAGCGCATCGCGCAGCGGGGTGTAGGGGTTGACGAACGAGGCGCCTGGCAGGTGCAAACCCATCACTTCCATCACCAGCTGGTTGGTGTTGGCAGTGCCGTAGAAAGTGCAGGTGCCGGGGCTGTGGTAGCTCTTCATCTCCGATTCGAGCAGCTGCTCGCGGGTGGCCTTGCCCTCGGCGTAGCGCTGGCGCACGTCGGCCTTTTCTTTGTTGGAGATGCCCGAAACCATCGGCCCGCCGGGTACGAAAATGGTCGGCAGGTGGCCAAAGCGCAGTGCGCCCATCATCAGCCCCGGGACGATCTTGTCGCAGATGCCCAGCATCAGGGCCGCGTCGAACATGTTGTGCGACAGCGCCACCGCCGTGGACATGGCGATCACTTCGCGGCTGGCGATGGCCAGCTCCATGCCCGGCTCGCCTTGGGTGACGCCATCGCACATGGCCGGCACGCCGCCGGCGAACTGGCCCACCGAGCCGACCTCGCGCAGGGCCTGTTTGATCTGTTCGGGGAAGTGCTGGTACGGCTGGTGCGCCGAGAGCATGTCGTTGTAGGCCGAGACGATGGCCACGTTGGCCGCGTTCATCAGGCGCAGGGTCTGCTTGTCGTCGCCACCGCAGCCGGCCACGCCGTGGGCGAAGTTGGCGCATTGCAGGCTGGCGCGCATGGGGCCGTCACTGGCCGCGCCGCGGATCAGCTCAAGGTAGCGTTCACGGGTGCGGCGGCTACGGGCGATCAGCCGTTCGGTGACCTCAAGGATGCGCGGGTGCATGTATCGACTCCAGGCTAATAGGGGCGGCTTCACCGGGCATTGTCCCTCCAAACGATTGCGGCCTAGGCTCTGGTAAGGCACTGCTGGCGCAAGCGTGGAGCGGCTTCCCGACCACTCGTTGTAGATTTAACAAAATACTGCCACTAAAAAGGCTTGTTTTCTATCTGCCAGTGAATAATCTTGTAATTCCAATAACAAAACCGTTTCAGTGAAGCTGCTCTTTTTGCCACAGGCTTCACCCGACTGCCAGAGGTAACGCCATGACCCTTCGCATCGCCATCAACGGATTCGGCCGCATCGGGCGCAATGTCCTGCGCGCACTCTACACCCACGGTTATCGCCAGGACCTGCAGGTCGTCGCCATCAACGACCTGGGCGACAGCGCGATGAACGCCCACCTGCTCAAGTACGACAGCGTCCACGGCATTTTCGATGCAACGGTTGAGGCCGACCACGAAAGCCTCACCGTCAACGGTGACCGGATTGCGGTCAGCGCCATCCGCAACCCGGCAGAGCTGCCCTGGAAAGCCCTGGCCATCGACGTGGTGTTCGAATGCACCGGCCTGTTCACCGAGCGCGCCAAGGCTGCCGCGCACATCACCGCCGGCGCCGGCAAGGTGATCGTCAGCGCCCCGGCCAAAGGCGCCGACGCCACCGTGGTGTACGGGGTCAACCACGACGTGCTGCGCGCCTCGCACCAGGTCATCTCCAACGCCTCGTGCACCACCAACTGCCTGGCCCCGGTGGCCCAGGTGCTGCACCGCGAGTTCGGCATCGAGCAGGGCCTGATGACCACCATCCACGCCTACACCAACGACCAGGTGCTCACCGACGTCTACCACGGCGACCCCTACCGCGCCCGCTCGGCCACCCAGTCGATGATCCCGAGCAAGACCGGCGCCGCCGAAGCCGTGGGCCTGGTACTGCCGGAGCTGGCCGGCAAGCTCACCGGCATGGCGGTGCGGGTGCCGGTGATCAACGTGTCGCTGGTGGACCTCACGGTGAACCTCAAGCGCGAGGCCACGGCAGAGGAGGTCAACCAGGTGTTCCTCGAAGCCAGCCGCCACTCCCGCGTGCTGGGTTACAACACCCTGCCGCTGGTGTCGTGCGACTTCAACCACAACCCGCTGTCGTCGATTTTCGACGCCAGCCACACCCGCGCCAACGGGCGCATGCTCAAGGTGCTGGCCTGGTACGACAACGAATGGGGCTTCTCCAACCGCATGCTGGACAACTGCCTGGCGTTGTTCAGGGCCAAGTGACCTGCAGGCCTTTCACGATCCCTGTAGGAGCGGCCTTGCCGGGGCGCCGGACCGGCAAGGCCGCTCCTACACAGGCCGCATTCTCCCCTCTTTACCCATTCGTGACATTTTTACCCTTGACCCGCCACATGGATGATAAGCATTATCATTCACCCTCAAGCGGCCAGGTCCCCCCGTGAGTCAGTCCCGGTTCAATTCAGTCTTCCTCAACCAGCGCATCAGCCTGCTGCGCACGCTGCAGCGCATGGTCGGCAACCCGAGCACCGCCGAGGACCTGCTTCAGGAAACCTACCTGCGGGTCACCCGTGCGCTGGGCGAGCGGCCCATCGAGCACCTGGAGCCCTTCGTGTTCCAGACCGCCCGCAACCTTGCCCTGGACCACCTGCGCGCCCGCCGGGTGCAGGCGCGCATGCTGCTGGAAGACGTGCCCGAGCAAGTGCTGCACAACGTCGCCGCCCCGGTGGGCAGCAGCGAGGACGCAGCCCAGGCCGAACAGTTGCTCAAGCACCTGAGCATCAGCCTCGGCCAGCTTACCGAGCGCCAGCAGCAGATTTTCATCCAGAGCCGCCTGCACGGCGCCAGCTACCTGGAAATCGCCGAAAAACTGAAGGTTTCGGCCAGCACGGTACAAAAGGAATTGAAATTGATCATGGCCATCTGCATGGGCGTGGCCGACCGTCACCAGTGACGCGACCGCTCGCCGCGCCCGCACGCAAAGGCCTTGCCATGCGCCGGGCCTGCACGGATCATGCGCAACACAAGCTGCCCCCTAGGACCCACCGTGACCGACCAGCCCTCCGATTGCCCGACACCCGCCGAGCCTGACGCCCGCGCCCGTGCCCGCAGCGAGGCGATGGACTGGCTGATCCGCCTGCAGTGCGCCAGCGCCGAAGACACCGAAGCCTTCGAGCACTGGCTCGGCGCCGAGCCGGAAAACGCCGAAGCCTACGTGGAGGCCGAGGCGCTGTGGAACGGCACCCCGCTGCGCCAGGCCGCAGGCGTGTTGCACAAGCAACGCAAGCGCTCCCTCGGCGGGCGCCTGCGCAGCCACTGGAAGCCCCTGGCCACGGCCGCCGTGCTGCTGGTGGGCTTGTTCAGCTTCGGCAACCTGCCGGTACGCCTGCAGGCCGACCACCTCACCGTGGTCGGCGAGCGTCAGCGCCTGCAACTGGACAACGGCGCCAAGGTGCTGCTGAACACCAACTCGGCCTTTGCCAGCGAGGTGCGCGACGGCCACCCGGTAGCCCGGCTACTGCAGGGCGAGGCGTACTTCGAGGTGGCCGGCCAGGGCCAGCCGCCGCTTGAGGTGCAAGCCGGCCCGCTGCGCGCCAGCGTGCGCGACACCGACTTTGCCGTGCGTTACCTGGACGGCGAGGCGCAGTTGCGGGTACAGCGCGGCGATGTCGACCTGCAGGGCAGCGCCGACCAGCGCATTCGCCTGAGCGCAGGCGAGAGCATCAGCGTCGGCCCGGCCGGCTTCGGCCCACGCCAGCGCCCCGACATGCGCCAGGACCTGGCCTGGGTCGATGGCCGGCTGATCTTCGAGAACTGCCCGCTTAGCCAGGTACTGGCCGAAGTGCGGCGCTACTACCCCGGCTGGATCATCAGCCACAACGCCGAACTCGAACAGGTGGCGGTGACCGGCAACTACCGCCTCGACCAGCCGCTGGAAACCCTGCGCGCCCTGGCCCACATCACTTCGGCACAACTGCACGAATACCCCGCGCTGGTCATTCTCAACTGACCACAAAGTTTTTTTACGCGATCACCACAGCCTGCCCGTCTCGTTATAGCCAATACGATTGATTCTCGTTCGAAACCCTCGAAACCGGGAACAGCCAACGCCTATAACTTGCGCGACAGGGAGCGCTTTCGATGTTTTCAGGTCCTACCCGCCCGTCCACTTCACCCCGCCGTCGTGGCCAGCTGTCCCTGCTGACCCTGGCGCTGCTCGCCAGCGGTGCCTGCGGCCTGCCGGCCATGGCCGCAGAGCCGGCCCAGGCCAGCAGCCCGCGCATGGGCGACTACCGCTTCGCCATCGCCCAGCAGCCGTTGGTGGCAGCCATCAACGCCTTCAGCCAGGTCACCGGCTGGCAGGTAGGGTTCAGCGCCGAGCTGGCCGAAGGCGTCGCCTCGCCGGGTGTACAGGGCTCGCTGGCACCGGAAGCTGCCCTGCAGCGCCTGCTGCAAGGCACCGGCCTTGGCTACCGCAAGATCGGCAATGGCAACGTGGTACTGGAGCGCCAGGCGGTCGGCAATGCCATCGCCCTGCAGCAGATGACCGTCAGCGCCACCCGCAGTGCCCAGGATGTGAGCCAGGTGCCGAGCACGGTCAGCGTGCAGACCCGCGAGCAACTGGACCGGCAGAACGTCAACGACATCAAGCAGCTGGTGCGCTACGAGCCGGGTGTTTCGGTGGGCGGCGTGGGCCAGCGCAGCGGCCTGAACGGCTACAACATCCGCGGCATCGATGGTGAGCGCATCCTCACCCAGGTCGACGGCGTGTCGATTCCCGACAGCTTCTTCTACGGGCCGTTTGCCCAGACCCAACGCAACTACGTCGACTCCGAGGTGGTCAAGCGCGTCGAAATCCTGCGCGGCCCGGCCTCGGTGCTGTACGGCAGCAACGCCATCGGCGGCGCGGTCAGCTACTTCACCCTCGACCCCGAAGACATCATCAAGCCCGGCAAGGACGTTGGCGCACGCCTGAAGACCGGCTACAGCTCGGCCGACGAAAGCTGGCTGACCTCCGCCACCGTGGCCGGGCGCCATGGCGACTTCGACGGTTTGCTGCACCTGAGCCAGCGCAATGGCCACGAGACCGAGTCCTACGGCGAACACGGCGGCACCGGCCTCAATCGCACCCAGGCCAACCCCGAGGATGTGCGCACCACCAATGTGCTGGCCAAGCTTGGCTGGAGCTATGCCGACGACGCCCGCCTGGGCCTGACCTACGAGCGCTACAAGGATGATCGCGACCAGAACCTGCTGAGTGTGGTCGGAGGACCGTTCGGCAATGGCGTGGGTGCAGGCATGTACAAGGCCCGCAGTGGCAACGACACGGTCACCCGCGAACGCTTCGGCATCAACCACGAGTTCGGCCTCGAATCCTTGGTCGCCGACCACGTGAAGTGGAGCCTCAACTACCAGATCGCCAAGACCGACCAATACACCGAGGACGTCTACTCGCCGTTCGTGCGTACCGTGCTGCGCACCCGCGACACCACCTACAAGGATCGCCAGTGGGTGCTCGACGCCCAGTTCGACAAGGCGTTCAGCATCGGCAGCACCGATCACCTGCTGACCTACGGCACCACTGTCAAGCATGAGAAGGTCACCGGCACCCGCAGCGGTACCGGCACCTGCCTGGCGATCGGCATGGGTTGCCCGAGCGTGGGTGCAAACCGCCCCACCGACGGCCAGGCACTGGTCAGCGACTTCCCCGACCCGACCATAGACACTTACAGCCTGTTCGTGCAGGACGAGATCCGCTGGAACAACTGGACCTTCCTTCCAGGCGCCCGCTACGACTACACAAAGCTCGACCCGAAATTCACCGATGCCTTCCTGCGCGGCGCGGCGGCCAACGGCGGCAACCTGGACGATATCGACGAGTCATCGAAAACCTGGCACCGCGTTTCGCCCAAGCTCGGCGTAACCTATGCCTTCAACGACAACTACACCTGGTACGGCCAGTACGCCGAGGGCTTCCGCACGCCTACCGCCAAATCCATGTACGGCCGCTTCGAGAACTCGACCGTTGGCTACAGCGTCAAGCCCAACCCAGGCCTGGAACCGGAGAAGAGCAAGAGCTATGAAACCGGCCTGCGTGGCAACTTCGAAAGTGGCAGCTTCGACGTGGCCGTGTTCTACAACAAGTACCGCGACTTCATCAACGAAGACGCCGTGCAGTCGGCCGACCTGACCTCGACCTTCCAGGCCAACAACATCAAGCGCGCCACCATCAAGGGGGCCGAGTTCAAGGGCCGTCTGAACCTCGACCACTTCGGTGCGCCGCAGGGCCTGTATACCCAAGGCTCGCTGGCCTACGCCCATGGGCGCAACGACGACAACGGCCAGCCGCTGAACAGCGTCAACCCGCTGACCGCCGTGCTCGGCCTTGGCTACGAGCAAGCGAACTACGGCGGCCTGTTGAGCTGGACGCTGGTCAAGCGCAAGAATCGCGTCGACGACACCACATTCTTCGCCCCGGACGGCACCAGCACCCAGTTCAAGACCCCCGGCTACGGCGTACTCGACCTGACCGGTTTCTACAAGGTGACCGACGACATCACCGTCAACGCCGGCCTGTACAACCTGACCGACAAGAAGTACTGGCAGTGGGATGACGTGCGCGGCTACGACGCTATCGGTGAGGCTGGCGCCACCCAACCGGCCAACCTCGACCGCCTGACCATGCCGGGGCGCAACTTCGCCATCAACCTGGTGTGGGATATCTGACCCCTACAGTTTGAAACCATCGCGGGGCAAGCCCGCTCCCACGCCTCCGTGGGAAGCGGGCTTGCCCCGCGATCTTTTACCGGCACACGTGTTTTTTTACTGCCCAGCGCCCCCTTCTTCGTCTTGTCACTAGACGCCCTCATTACTCAAGGACCGCCCAATGACCGATCGCCCAGCCCTGCGCTCCCAGCGCCTAAACCAGGTGACCCACGCCCCGCACACCGAGCTGGACGCCCTGGTCAAGTCGCACAAGCCGTTCGACAGCCGCGAAAGCTTCGCCCGCTTCGTGGTTGCCCAGTACCTGTTCCAGTCCGAGTTGCAGGCGCTGTACACCGACCCGCAACTGATCGCCATCGTCCCCGACCTGGCCCAGCGCTGCCGCGCCGAACAGGCGCGCCTGGACCTGGCCGACCTCGACACCGAAGTGCCTGCACCAGTGGCCGGCGCACTGCAAAACCCAAGCCTGGGTGAAGCCATGGGCTGGATCTTCGTCTCCGAAGGCTCCAAACTGGGCGCCGCCTTTTTGATCAAGCGTGCCGTGGCCCTGGAGCTGTCCGAAAACTTCGGCGCCCGCCACCTCGGCGAGCCGGCCGGTGGCCGTGCCGAAGGCTGGAAGCAGTTCACCCGCATTCTCGACAGCCTGCAGCTGTCGGCCGAAGAAGACGCCGCCGCCGAACGCGGCGCGGTCGCCGCCTTCGAGCGCTTCACCGAACTGCTCAAAGCGGCCTACGCGGCCGATGCCGCACTGGCCTGACACGCTTTACCCGGCCGCCTGCGGGCGGCCGCACCGTTGCAGTGAGATCATGACCCGAATCGCCCGCTCCAAACTTGCCCGCCTGCTCTACGCGATCCTGGCCTATGTCAGCCTGGGCATTGGCCTGGTGGCCATCGTCATACCGGGGCTGCCGACCACCGAGTTCATCCTGCTGGCTGCCTGGGCCGCCACCCGCAGCTCGCCGCGGCTGTCGGCGTGGCTGGAGAACCACCGCTTGTTCGGGCCGATTCTGTACAACTGGCGCAACGGCAAGGTGATCCAGCGCCGGGCAAAAGTCAGCGCCACGCTCAGCATGCTGCTGTGCGCAGGGCTGATGCTGACCTTCCTCGAGCACCACTGGCCGGTGTTTCTGGCCATCGGCGGCATGGCCCTGGGTAACCTGTGGATCTGGTCGCGCCCCGAGCGGCCGACCGCGCCGGGTTCCGTCGCGCAATAATTTGCACCTGTGCCGCAGATGTACTGAAATGGGATCCACGAAGGAGGATCCTGCATGCAGCCGTTGCTCGACACCATCGCCCACTCCCTGAACCTCACCCCCACTCCCGTACGCTGGCATGGCATTGGCGCCCTGCCCTCGGCGTTCGCCGTCACCGAACTTGCCGCCGCCAGCGTTGGCGCCTGCGGCCTGGCCCTGGCCGAGCTGCTGGCAGGGCAACTGGACCGCTGCCCGCTGGTGCAGACAGACCGCCGCCTGGCTTCGTTCTGGTTCGCCGGCAGCCTGCGCCCCCAGGGCTGGGAGCCGCCACCATTGTGGGATGCCATTGCCGGTGATTATCAAGCCCGCGACGGCTGGATCCGCCTGCACACCAACGCCGCGCACCACCGCGCTGCAGCCTTGCAGGTGCTGGCCTGCGAGGCCAGCCGCGACAGCGTCGCAAGGCAAGTGGCGCAGTGGGATGCCGATACCCTGGAAAGCGCCGTGGTGGCCGCCGGCGGCTGCGCCGCGCGCATGCGTAGCTGGCTTGACTGGTGCGACCACCCGCAAGGCCAGGCGGTGAATGCCGAGCCGCTGGTGCTGCGCGAAACGTTCAACGCCCCGCCACTGGCCTGGCAGGGCAGCGAAACCCGGCCGCTGGCCGGCACCAAGGTACTCGACCTCACGCGCATTCTTGCCGGGCCCATCGCCACTCGCCTGCTGGCGGCTTTCGGCGCCGAGGTGCTGCGCATCGACCCACCGGGTTGGGACGAGCCGTCGGTAGCCGCCGAGGTAACCCTGGGCAAGCGCTGCGCGCGCCTGGACCTGCGCAGCGACCAGGGTCAGGCGACCTTCCGCCAGTTGCTCAGCGAGGCCGATGTACTGGTGCACGGTTACCGCGCCGACGCCCTGGAACGCCTGGGGCTTGGTAGCGAAGTACGCCGCCAGCTCAACCCCGGGCTGGTCGATGTCAGCCTGAACGCCTACGGCTGGAGCGGCCCCTGGCAGCACCGGCGCGGCTTCGACAGCCTGGTGCAGATGAGCAGCGGCATCGCCCATGCCGGCAAGCGCTGGCAGCAGGCCGAAAAGCCCGTGCCGCTGCCGGTGCAGGCGCTGGACCATGCCACCGGCTACCTGATGGCGGCCGAGGCGATACGCGGGTTGGGTGAGCGGCTGCGCAGCGGGCAGGCTTGCCGCTCAAGGTTTTCCTTGGCGCGTACGGCGAAACTGCTGATCGAACGGGGGACGGTCGAAGAAGACTTGCCGTTGGCGGCAGAGTCGACGCAGGACATTGCCGCGTTCACCGAGCACACGCCCTGGGGCGCGGCGCGGCGGCTCAAGGGGCCGTTGCAGGTGGGTGAGGCGGTGATGGGCTGGGAGCGGGGTGCTTGCGAATTAGGCTCGGCTTCAGCCCGCTGGTGAAGCTACCGGCGCTCATAGAAAAAACTACAACTCATTGATTTAACACGGCCCCTGTGGGAAGCGGCCTTGCCGGGGCGCCGTCCGGTCGAGATGGGGCGCGAAGCGGCCCCAAGGCATCGGCCTCATGCAAAATTGCCGGGGCTGCTGCGCAGCCCATCTCGACCGGACGGCGCCCCGGCAAGGCCGCTTCCCACAGGGGCCGCGGTGCATCTGCGAGACCAGTTCTCTGCACGACAGCGCAGCCCGAAGGGCTGGGTGATCTCCTAAAGGTACCGCGCCCCTTGCCGGCGACAGGGCCGTCACAGGCTCAACACCCCGCTATACAGCGCATAGGCCGCCACGCCTGCACCTGCCAGCACCCCGGCGAAGATCAGCTTCTCCCACCCGGTGAACAGCCGCTGCCCCTGCTCATGCTTGGCCCGGGCGAACAGCACCACCCCCGGCGCATACAACAGCGCCGACAGCAGTACGTACTTGAGCCCGCCGGCATACAGCAGCCAGATCGCATAAAGCAGCGCCACCTCCGCCACCAGCAGGTCCTTGCGCCGCAGCCCGGGCTGGCCGTCATAGCTTTCGCCGCGCAGCGCCAGCAGCACCGCGTAGGCTGCCGACCAGAAGTACGGCACCAGGATCATCGACGACGCCAGGTAGATCAGGCTGGTGTAGGTCCCCGCCGAGAACAGCGTGATCAGCAAGAAACCCTGAATCATCACGTTGGTCAACCACAGCGCATTGGCCGGCACGTGGTTGGCGTTCTCCCTGGTCAGAAAACGCGGCATGGTGCGATCGCGTGCGGTGGCGAAGAGAATCTCGGCGCACAGCAAGGCCCATGACAGCAACGCGCCGAGCAGCGACACCGCAAGCCCGATACTGATCAGCAACGCCCCCCAGGGCCCGACGATATGTTCCAGCACCGAGGCCAGCGACGGGTTCTGCAGGCCAGCCAGTTCCGGCTGGGTCATCACCCCCAGCGACAGCACGTTGACCAGCACCAGCAACGCCAGCACCCCGAGAAACCCCACCACCGTGGCCTTGCCCACGTCCGAGCGGTGCAGCGCCCGGCCCGAGTAAACGCTGGCGCCCTCGATGCCGATGAACACGAACACGGTCACCAGCATCATGTTGCGCACCTGCTCCAGCACGCTGCCGAACTTGGGGTTGCTCAGGCCCCAGATGTCCCGGGTGAAGATGTCGGCGCGAAAGGCAAAGGCGGCGATGACGATGAACATCAGCAGCGGCACCACCTTGGCCACGGTGGTCACCTGGTTGATGAACGCCGCCTCCTTGATGCCGCGCAGCACCAGAAAGTGCACAGCCCACAGCAGCAGCGAGGCGCAGCCGATGGCCAGCGGCGTGTTGCCCTCACCGAAGGCGGGGAAGTAAAAGCCCAGGGTGCTGAACAGCAACACGAAGTAACCGACGTTGCCCAGCCAGGCGCTGATCCAGTAGCCCCAGGCCGACGAGAAACCCATGTAGTCGCCAAAGCCTGCCTTGGCGTAGGCGTACACCCCCGAATCCAGCTCGGGCTTGCGGTTGGCCAGGGTCTGGAACACGAACGCCAGCGCCAGCATGCCCACCGCGGTGATGCCCCAGCCGATCAGCACCGCGCCCACATCGGCCCGAGCGGCCATGTTCTGCGGCAGCGAGAAAATGCCGCCACCGATCATCGAACCGACCACCAGGGCGATCAACGCACCAAGGCGCAGCTTCTGTCCGGGTTCGCTCATCGCGCCTCCATTGGCTGGTGTGTATTGCCGGCAACAACATATAAATGTAACAGCGTGCTTATATCAGGCAAGGTAATCAAAGCTATAGCACTCATAACGGGAATGTCTATGAAGACCAACTAACACATTGGGTTTATACGCAACTTCTGTTGGCGTTGTGGCAGGCGCCAAGGTTTTTTGTGAAAAATTTGCCAAACAGCTAAAAGCGACTAGCTTGAAAGTTCGCAGGCGACACGGAGCGTTTGCTCTAAAAAGGCATGGAGGTGCCAGCGCAAAGGGCCTGCAGCACAGCTGTCGGTATCCTCCAGGAGCCACGCGAAGGATTTTTCCTCACCTTCACGTGGGCATGAACTGATCCAAATCAGCGAATGGCAAAGGCGTCAGATTTATCCTGATGTCAACTTTCTCCTGGCATGGAGTCGATAAATGTCTGATTCTCCCGGAAAACTCAAACTGGGTGCGCTTGTTGCACTTGTCGTGGGTTCGATGATTGGCGGCGGTATCTTTTCACTGCCGCAGAACATGGCCGCCAGTGCAGGCGTGGGGGCGGTGCTGATCGGCTGGGCCATCACCGCGGTGGGCATGCTCACCCTGGCGTTCGTGTTCCAGACCCTGGCCAACCGCAAGCCTGACCTCGACGGCGGGGTGTACGCCTACGCCAAGGCCGGCTTTGGCGACTACATGGGCTTCTCGTCGGCCTGGGGCTACTGGATCAGCGCCTGGCTGGGCAACGTCGGCTACTTCGTGCTGCTGTTCAGCACCCTGGGCTACTTCTTCCCGGTGTTCGGCGAGGGCAATACGCCGGCGGCAGTGATCGGCGCCTCGGTGCTGCTGTGGGCAGTGCACTTTCTGGTGCTGCGCGGCATCAAGGAGGCGGCGTTCATCAACCTGGTGACCACCGTGGCCAAGGTGGTGCCGCTGGCACTGTTCGCGCTGATCTGCCTGTTCGCCTTCAAGCTCGACATCTTCACCGCCGATGTCTGGGCGCTGGGGACGCCGGAGCTGGGCAGCGTGATGAACCAGGTGCGCAACATGATGCTGGTCACCGTGTGGGTGTTCATCGGCATCGAGGGCGCGAGCATCTTCTCGTCACGGGCGGAAAAACGCTCCGACGTGGGCAAGGCCACGGTCATCGGCTTCGTCACCGTGCTGCTGTTCCTGGTGCTGGTCAACGTGCTGTCGCTGGGCATCATGACCCAGCCGGAGCTGGCCAAGCTGCAGAACCCGTCGATGGCTGCGGTGCTCGAGCATGTGGTCGGCCACTGGGGCGCGGTGCTGATCAGCGTCGGCCTGATCATCTCGCTGCTGGGGGCGCTGCTGTCGTGGGTGCTGCTGTGCGCCGAGATCATGTTCGCCGCAGCCAAGGACCACACCATGCCGGAGTTCCTGCGCCGCGAGAACGCCAACCATGTGCCGGCCAACGCCCTGTGGCTGACCAACGCCATGGTGCAGGTGTTCCTGGTGATCACCCTGTTCAGCAACAGCACCTACCTGTCGCTGATCTACCTCGCCACCTCGATGATCCTGGTGCCCTACCTGTGGTCGGCGGCCTACGCCTTCCTGCTGGCCTGGCGCAGCGAAACCTATGAACAGGCCCTGGCCGAGCGCAAGAAGGACCTGATCATCGGCGGCATCGCCCTGTTGTACGCAATCTGGCTGCTGTACGCCGGTGGCGTGAAATACCTGCTGCTCTCGGCCCTGCTGTATGCCCCTGGCGCGATCCTGTTCGCCAAGGCCAAGCGCGAGGTGGGCCAACCGATCTTCACCAACGTGGAAAAACTGATCTTCGCAGCCGTGGTCGTCGGTGCCCTGGTGGCAGCCTTTGGCCTGTACGACGGCTTCCTGACCCTCTGACCCCACGTTTCGCCTTACTGGAGGAATAGACCATGACCACTGAAAAACAGAAATACGGCGTCCACTCCGAAGCCGGCAAACTGCGCAAAGTGATGGTGTGCGCCCCAGGCCTCGCGCACAAGCGCCTGACCCCGAGCAACTGCGACGAGCTGCTGTTCGACGACGTGATCTGGGTTGACCAGGCCAAGCGCGACCACTTCGACTTCGTCACCAAGATGCGCGAGCGCGGCGTGGATGTGCTGGAAATGCACAACCTGCTGACCGACATCGTGCAGAACAAGGAAGCCCTGGCCTGGATCCTCGACCGCAAGATCACCCCCGACACCGTCGGCGTGGGCCTGACCAACGAGGTGCGCAGCTGGCTCGAGGGCCTCGAACCGCGTCACCTGGCCGAGTTCCTGATTGGCGGCGTGGCCGGCCAGGACCTGCCGCAGAGCGAAGGCGCCGAAGTGGTCAAGATGTACAACGACTACCTGGGCCACTCAAGCTTCATCCTGCCGCCGCTGCCCAACACCCAGTTCACCCGCGACACCACCTGCTGGATCTACGGCGGCGTCACGCTCAACCCGATGTACTGGCCGGCGCGCCGCCAGGAAACCCTGCTGGCAACCGCCATCTACAAGTTCCACCCGCAGTTCACCAACGCCGACTTCCAGGTGTGGTACGGCGACCCGGACAAGGAGCACGGCAACGCCACCCTCGAAGGCGGTGACGTGATGCCGATCGGCAACGGCATCGTGCTGATCGGCATGGGCGAGCGCAGCTCGCGCCAGGCCATCGGCCAACTGGCGCAGAACCTGTTCGCCAAGGGCGCGGTGAAGGAAGTGATCGTCGCCGGCCTGCCCAAATCCCGCGCGGCGATGCACCTGGACACCGTGTTCAGCTTCTGCGACCGCGACCTGGTGACGGTCTTCCCCGAGGTGGTGAAAGAGATCGTGCCGTTCATCATCCGCCCGGACGAAAGCAAGCCCTACGGCATGGACGTGCGCCGCATCAACAAGTCGTTCATCGAGGTGGTGGGCGAGCAACTGGGGGTCAAGCTGCGGGTGGTCGAGACCGGCGGCAACAGCTTTGCCGCCGAGCGCGAACAGTGGGATGACGGCAACAACGTGGTGGCCCTGGAGCCTGGCGTGGTTATCGGCTACGACCGCAACACCTACACCAACACCCTGCTGCGCAAGGCCGGGATCGAGGTCATCACCATCAGCGCCGGCGAACTGGGCCGGGGCCGTGGCGGCGGCCACTGCATGACCTGCCCGATCGTGCGCGACCCCATCGATTACTAACGACCATTGCACCCGGCCACGCCCACGAGGCGCTGGCCGGGCACATCACCGAACTCAAGGAGAACCGTCATGGCGTTCAACATCCACAACCGCAACCTGCTCAGCCTCGAACACCACAGCACCCGCGAGCTGAAGTACCTGCTGGACCTGTCCCGCGACCTCAAGCGCGCCAAGTACACCGGCACCGAGCAGCAGCACCTGAAGGGCAACAACATCGCCCTGATTTTCGAAAAAACCTCCACCCGCACCCGCTGCGCCTTCGAAGTGGCCGCCTACGACCAGGGCGCCAACGTCACCTACATCGACCCCAACTCCTCGCAGATCGGCCACAAGGAAAGCATGAAGGACACCGCCCGCGTGCTCGGGCGCATGTACGACGCCATCGAGTACCGTGGCTTCAAGCAGGAGATCGTCGAGGAGCTGGCCAAGTTCGCCGGGGTGCCGGTGTTCAACGGCCTGACCGACGAGTACCACCCGACCCAGATGATCGCCGACGTGCTGACCATGCGCGAGCACAGCGACAAGCCGCTGCACGACATCAGCTACGCCTACCTGGGCGATGCGCGCAACAACATGGGCAACTCGCTGCTGCTGATCGGCGCCAAGCTGGGCATGGACGTGCGCATCGCCGCGCCCAAGGACCTGTGGCCCCATGACGACCTGGTGCAACGCTGCCAGAAGTACGCCGAAGAAAGCGGCGCACGCATCACCCTGACCGACGACGCCAAGGCCGCGGTCAAGGGCGTTGATTTCATTCACACCGACGTGTGGGTGTCGATGGGCGAGCCGATCGAAGCCTGGGGCGAGCGCATCAAGCTGCTCAAGCCCTACCAGGTGAACAAGGAGCTGATGAAGGCCAGCGGCAACCCGCGGACCAAGTTCATGCATTGCCTGCCGGCGTTCCACAACTCCGAGACCAAGGTCGGCAAGCAGATCGCCGAACAGTACCCAGACCTGGCCAACGGCATCGAGGTGACCGACGACGTGTTCGAGTCGCCGGCCTGCATCGCCTTCGAGCAGGCGGAAAACCGCATGCACACGATCAAGGCGATCTTGGTGTCGACGCTGGCTGATCTGTAACGCCTCGCCCGCTCCCCGGAAGGCTGCACCGTCCCTGTGGGAGCGGGCTTGCCCGCGAATGCGTCAGCCGCATCAGCGATGCTGCCTGATCTGGCCTCTTCGCGGGCAAGCCCGCTCCCACAGGGGTCTTGCCCGCCCCTTGAACACTTTTCTGAAGGACATTCCCCATGCGTATCGTTGTTGCTTTGGGCGGCAACGCCCTGCTGCGCCGCGGCGAGCCGATGACTGCCGGCAACCAGCGCGCCAATATCCGCACCGCCACCGAACAGATCGCCAAGATCCACCCTGGCAACGAGCTGGTCATCGCCCACGGCAACGGCCCGCAGGTCGGCCTGCTGTCGCTCCAGGGCATGGCCTACAAGCCCGACGAAGCCTACCCGCTGGACGTGCTGGGCGCCGAGACCGAAGGCATGATCGGCTACATGATCGAGCAGGAGCTGGGTAACCTGCTGGACTTCGAGGTGCCCTTCGCCACCCTGCTGACCCAGGTGGAAGTGGACGCCAACGACCCTGCGTTCAAAGACCCGACCAAGTTCATCGGCCCGGTGTACAGCAAAGAGGAAGCCGAACGCCTGGCCAAGGAGAAAGGCTGGGTGGTCAAGCCTGACGGCGACAAGTACCGCCGCGTGGTGGCCAGCCCGAAACCCAAGCGCATCTTCGAAATCCGCCCGATCAAGTGGCTGCTGGAAAAAAGCAGCATCGTGATCTGCGCAGGTGGCGGCGGCATCCCGACCCTGTACGACGAGAACCGCAAGCTCAAGGGCATCGAGGCGGTGATCGACAAAGATTTGTGCTCGGCGCTGCTGGCCGAGCAACTGGAAGCCGACCTTCTGATAATCGCCACCGATGTCGATGCTGCCTACATTGACTGGGGCAAGCCCACGCAAAAAGCCATTGCCCAGGCCCACCCCGACGAGCTCGAACGCCTGGGCTTTGCCGCCGGCTCCATGGGGCCGAAGGTGCAGGCCGCCTGCGACTTCGCCCGGCACACCGGCAAGGTGGCGGTGATCAGCTCGCTGGAAAACATCGAGGAGATCGTCAAGGGCACCGCCGGCACCCGGGTGTCCACCGCCAAGCCGGGTATCAGCTACCGTTGAATGCAGTTGGCCGGTGCCAGGCACCGGCCGTTTTCAACCTTCCGGAGGAACCACCATGGCCCAGTACCAACCCGGTCATGTACACATCGAGCGCACCGCGCTGAACAGCAACGACCACAGCTACGACCTGAACATCGAGTACGAAGCCACGTCGGACCCCAGGGAAGGCCGCGGTATCCAGTTCCGCATGCACGGCAGCATCGAGGGCAAGAACGTCGACGAAAAGTTCTTCCTGGCCAAGGACCAGGTGCTGCCGAGCTTTCTGATGCTGCTGAGCCGCAAGGCCCAGTCTTACCTGCCGGCACCGAAGAAGTTCGAAAACCTCGGTTCGCCGCACAAGCTGTACGACTACATGTTCGAGGACATTCGCCAGAAGCTGGATGTGAAGTCCGGCGACCCGATCAAGCCGGAACACCTGGAGTGAAGACTTCGCGGGCAAGCCCGCTCCCACAGGTACTCCACCGAATCTGAAACGGTGGGGAGCCTGTGGGAGCGGGCTTGCCCGCGAAGAAGCCACCACTGATCTTGGGCCTGACAGCGGACTCGAGGCATACTGCCGAACTCCATTGCCTTCTGTTCGAACTCCATGCGCATCCACGTAAGCTTCATCGACCGCGTCGGCATAACCCAGGAAGTCCTGGCCCTGCTCGGTGCCCGCAACCTCAACCTCGATGCCGTGGAGATGGTCCCGCCTAACGTCTACATCGACGCCCCCACCCTCAGCCCCGCCGTGCTCGAAGAGCTCCACGACGCGCTGTTCGAGGTGCACGGCGTGCAGTCGGTGGAGGTGGTCGACATCCTCCCCGGGCAGCGCCGCCATCTGCAGCTCGACGCCCTGCTGGCGGCCATGAGCGACCCGGTGCTGGCAGTGGACAGCGCCGGCAAGGTGCTGCTGGCCAACCCCGCGCTGATTGCCCTGTGCGGGCGCGAGTCGGCCGGGCGCTCGGTGGGCGAGCTGTTCGGCGACCCCGGTCTGTTGCAGGCGCTGCAAGACAACAACTTCCACCTGCCCATGCGCGAAATGCAGCTCAACGGCCAGAGCCTGCTGCTGGACGCCACCCCCATCACCCACGCCGGCGGCCTGCTCACCCTGTACCCGCCCAACCGCATGGGCGAGCGCCTGTCGGCCCTGCACCACGACCACGCCGAGGGCTTCGACGCCCTGCTCGGCGACTCCCCGGCCATTCGCACCCTCAAGGCCCGCGCCCTGCGTGTGGCAGCACTGGATGCACCGCTGCTGGTGCACGGCGAAACCGGCACCGGCAAAGAGCTGGTGGCCCGCGCCTGCCATGCCATCAGCAGCCGCCAGGGGGCGCCGTTCCTGGCCCTGAACTGCGCCGCGCTGCCCGAGAGCCTGGCCGAGAGCGAGCTGTTCGGCTACGCCCCCGGGGCCTTCACCGGCGCGCAACGGGGCGGCAAACCGGGGCTGATGGAGCTGGCCAACCAGGGCACGGTGTTTCTCGACGAAATCGGCGAGATGTCGCCCTACCTGCAAGCCAAGCTGCTGCGATTTCTCAGTGACGGCAGCTTCCGCCGGGTGGGCGGCGACCGTGAGGTAAAGGTGGATGTGCGCATCATCAGCGCCACCCACCGCGACCTCGAGCGCATGGTCGCCGAGGGCACCTTCCGCGAAGACCTGTTCTACCGCCTGAACGTGCTCAACCTGCAAGTGCCGCCGCTGCGCGACCGTGGCCAGGACATCCTGATGCTGGCGCACTACTTCATGCAGCAGGCCTGCACGCAGATCCAGCGCCCGGCCTGCCGGCTGACCCCGGCCACCCACTCGGCGCTGCTGGCCAACCCCTGGCCGGGCAACGTGCGCCAGCTGCAGAACGTGATCTTCCGCGCTGCGGCCATTTGCGAGGGCAACCTGGTGGATATCGGCGATCTGGACATTGCCGGCACCTCGGTGGCGCGCGGGCAGGATGGCGAGGTGGCCAGCCTGGAGCAGGCGGTGGGGGATTTCGAGCGCGAGCTGCTGCAGCGGCTGTATGCCAGCTACCCGTCCACCCGCCAACTGGCCGGCAGGTTGCAAACCTCGCACACCGCCATCGCCCAGCGCCTGCGCAAGTACGGGATTGGTGCCAAGGGCTTGTAGGAACGGCCGGGGCGCCGCTCCTACAGGTAGCGCATCAGACTGCCCGGATGTGACGGCCTGTTGTATACAAAACAGGAAAATCCTGATTACATAAAGCCCTCGCCTACGACATCGGCACTCGCCGCTGCGTATTGCGACAGGCTCAAGCCATGCAATGCCCACATCTGCTCGCCCCGGCGCGAGCCCCTCTGCAAGTCATATCCCGCGATCGCCCATCCCGCTGTACGCCCCCCTTCGGCCGGCCCCGCCCGCCGCACCACTGATCGCACCCGCTGCCCACGCACGCGCCCGGCGCCTGCACGACATCGAGCTCACAATCAGCCCCCTGGGGGCGAGGAACACCCATGCCCAAGACTCTCCTGGTCAAGAACGCCGAACTGCTGGTGACGATGGACGGCGAACGCCGTGAAATCCGCCAGGGCGGCCTGTACATCGAAGACAACATCATCAAGCAGGTCGGCCCCAGCGACAGCCTGCCGCAACACGCCGACGTGGTGCTGGACATGGCCGGCAAGGTGGTCATCCCGGGCCTGGTCAACACCCACCACCACATGTACCAGAGCCTCACCCGCGTGGTGCCGGCAGCCCAGGACGGCGAGCTGTTCAACTGGCTGACCAACCTGTACCCGATCTGGGCGCGGCTGACCCCGGAAATGATCGCGGTATCGACCCAGACCGCCATGGCCGAGCTGATCCTGTCCGGCTGCACCACCTCCAGCGACCACCTGTACATCTACCCCAACGGCTGCAAGCTCGACGACAGCATCCACGCCGCCGGGGAAATCGGCATGCGCTTCCATGCCGCCCGCGGCAGCATGAGCGTTGGCCAGAGCCAGGGCGGCCTGCCGCCGGACTCGGTAGTCGAGAAAGAGAGCGACATTCTCAAAGAGTCGCAACGCCTGATCGAGGACTACCACGACGCCAGCCACGGCTCGATGCTGCGTGTGGTGGTGGCGCCCTGCTCGCCGTTTTCGGTCAGCCGCGACCTGATGCGCGAAGCCGCGGTGCTGGCCCGACAGTACGGTGTGTCGCTGCACACCCACCTGGCCGAAAACGTCAACGACATTGCCTACAGCCGCGAGAAGTTCGGCATGACCCCGGCCGAGTACGCCGAAGACCTGGGCTGGGTCGGCCACGACGTATGGCACGCCCACTGCGTGCAGCTCGACCAGCATGGCATCGAGCTTTTCGCCCGCACCGGCACCGGCGTCGCCCACTGCCCGTGCTCGAACATGCGCCTGGCCTCGGGCATCGCCCCGGTACGCAAGATGCGCGACCACGGCGTGCCGGTAGGCCTGGGCGTGGACGGCTCGGCCTCCAACGACGGCGCCAGCATGATCGGCGAAGTGCGCCAGGCCCTGCTGCTGCAGCGGGTCGGCTTCGGCCCCGATGCCATGACCGCCCGCGAGGCCCTGGAGATTGCCACCCTTGGCGGCGCCAAGGTGCTCAACCGCAACGACATCGGCGCCCTGGCACCGGGCATGGTGGCCGACTTCGTCGCCTTTGACCTGGGCCATGTGGCCTATGCCGGCGGCCTGCATGACCCGCTGGCGGCTCTGGTGTTCTGCACCCCGACCCAGGTTCACACCAGCGTGATCAACGGCCGGGTGGTGGTGCAGGACGGGCGCATCACCACCGTCGACCTGCCGCGCGTGCTCGAGCGCCACAACCAGTTGGCCTTCCAACTGGTCAGCGGTAACTGATTCACCCGGGCCGCTGCCTGGCGGCGGCCCGTTTCACCGAGTGCGACTGAGACCGTGCTGTTAGACGCATCAAAACAACAAAAGCGAGCTACTCACCATGACTTCTCCCGCAGCATCGCGTCCGGAGGACGAGAACCTCGGCGCTGGCGCCAACCTGGCCTACGGCCTGCAACATGTACTGACCATGTACGGCGGCATGATCGCCGTGCCCCTGATCATCGGCCAGGCGGTGGGCCTGCCGGCTGCCGACGTCGGCCTGCTGATCGCCGCCTCGCTGTTTGCCGGAGGCCTGGCCACCCTGCTGCAGACCCTCGGCCTGCCCTGGTTCGGCTGCCGCCTGCCGCTGGTGCAGGGGGTGTCCTTCGCCAGTGTGGCGACCATGGTGGCGATCATCGGCGATGACGGCAGGCTCGGCCTGTCGGTGGTGTTCGGCGCGGTGATCGTCTCGTCGCTGGTCGGCTTGCTGATCACCCCGCTGTTCTCGCGCATCATCACGTTCTTTCCGCCGCTGGTGACCGGCATCGTCATCACCACCATCGGCCTGACCCTGATGCCGGTGTGCGCCCGCTGGGCCATGGGCGGCAACAGCCAGGCTGCAGACTTTGGCAGCACCGCCAACATTCTGCTGGCGGCCTTCACCCTGGCCTGCGTGCTGCTGTTGAGCAAGCTGGGCAGCGCCAGCCTGTCGCGCTTGTCGATTTTGCTGGCGATCGTGATCGGCACCCTGGTGGCGACGGCGTTCGGCATGGCCGACTTTTCGACAACGATGGACGGCCCGCTGGTGGCGTTCCCCAGCGTGCTGCCGTTCGGGCCGCCGGAATTCCAGCTGGCGGCCATCCTGTCGATGCTGATCGTGATCGTGGTGACCATGGTGGAAACCTCGGCGGACATCCTGGCGGTGGGTGAAATCATCGGTACTGAAGTCGACTCCAAGCGCCTGGGCAACGGCCTGCGCGCCGACATGGTATCCAGTGCCCTGGCCCCGCTGTTCGGCTCGTTCACCCAAAGTGCCTTCGCGCAGAACGTCGGCCTGGTGGCAGTCACCGGGGTGAAGAGCCGCTACGTGGTGGCCAGCGCCGGCCTGATTCTGGTGACCCTGGGCTTGCTGCCGGTGATGGGCCGGCTGATCGCCGCCGTGCCCAGCGCGGTGCTCGGTGGGGCCGGCGTGGTGCTGTTCGGCACGGTCACCGCCAGCGGCATCCGTACCCTGTCGCAGGTGGATTATCGCAACAACATGAACCTGATCATCGTCGCCACCTCGATCGGCTTCGGCATGATCCCCATCGCCGCCCCGGCCTTCTACCACCACTTCCCGGCCTGGGTGCAGACGGTGTTCCACTCCGGCATCAGCTCGGCGGCGATCATGGCGATTCTGCTCAACCTGCTGTTCAACCACCTGCGTGCCGGCAACTCCGAGCAGCAATCGGTGTTTGCCGCAGCCAGCGAGCGCACTTTGCGTTACCGGGATATCGCCGGGCTCAATGAAGGGGACTTCTTCCGCGACGGCAAGCTGTTCGACAGTGCCGGCAATGAAGTGCCGATTGTCGAGCATGATGAGGGGCATCAACCCATCGCGCCTCGCAGCGAGAAGCGTCTCGAGACATCAAGCTAGGCCCATGACAGGCGCTGCCCGGCGAAAGCCTTGCAGCGCCTGTGCAGCCGAGCGTCGCACCTGCGGCGCTTGATCTCGCAGCCCCCGCAACATGTCCTCGCATCGCTATTACCCAGCCAACAGAAAAGCCCTGCCGGCCCGGCACTTTCAGATTTTTCTGAATCGTCCAGTCGGCAAGTCCCCCCCTAGAATGCCCCCGCGTTTCTTCACCCTCCCCAGGCGGGAGGCCGGGCCTTGCGCCTTCGCTTACACAGGCCGGGCACGCATGTGCCCGTCTGCGGATACAACAAAGAGCCCCCTGATGCTTGAACTTGATTTCTACGGGACCCTGGTCGCTGCCTCCCTGGTACTTCTGCTGGGCCGCAGCCTGGTTGCACGCGTTGGTTTCCTGCGCGCCTACAACATCCCCGAACCCGTCGCCGGCGGGCTTCTGGTCGCGCTGGTACTGCTGGCGCTGCGCAGCTTCGATATTCGTGTGCAATTCGATACCTCGCTGCAAACCCCGCTCATGCTGGCGTTCTTCGCCACCATCGGCCTCAGCGCAGACCTCACCAGCCTGAAAAAAGGCGGGCGCGTGGTGGTGATTTTCCTGTTGGTGGTCACAGGCTTGCTGCTGGTGCAGAACGCCATGGGCATCGGCCTGGCCACGGCACTGGGGCTGGACCCGCTGATGGGCCTGCTGGCAGGCTCGATTACCCTGTCTGGCGGCCACGGCACCGGGGCCGCGTGGAGCGCGACCTTCAGCGAGAAATTCGGCCTGGCGTCGGCCTCGGAACTGGCCCTGGCCTCGGCAACCTTCGGCCTGGTACTCGGCGGGCTGATCGGTGGGCCTGTTGCCCGCCTGCTGATCAAGCGCGTCCAGGTGCCCGGCTGTGATCAGCCGGCGCCGCAACTGCCAAAGGGCTTCGAGCAGCCGAACACCGAACGGCTGATCACCTCGTTCTCGCTGGTCGAGACCCTGGCCCTGATTGCCGTCAGCCTGCTGCTGGGCACGCTGCTCAACGGCATGCTCAAGGGCACTGCGCTGGAGCTGCCGACGTTCGTCTGCGTATTGTTCGTCGGCGTGATGCTGCGTAACGGCCTGGCCGCGTTTGGTGCGTACCACGTGTTCGAACGGGAAGTCTCGGTGCTCGGCAACGTCAGCCTGTCACTGTTCCTGGCCATTGCGCTGATGTCGCTCAAGCTGTGGGACCTGGCCGCGCTGGCCCTGCCGTTCTTCATCCTGCTGGCCGCACAGACGCTGGTGATGGCCCTGTTCGCCATCTTCGTGACCTTCCGGGTGATGGGCCGCAACTACGACGCGGCGGTACTGGCCGCCGGGCACTGCGGCTTCGGGCTCGGCGCCACGCCGACCGCCATCGCCAACATGCAGGCCGTGACCCAGCGCTTCGGGCCTTCGCAGATGGCCTTTCTGGTGGTGCCGATGGTTGGTGCGTTCTTCATCGACATCATCAATGCCATCGTGATCAAGCTGTATCTGGCGCTGCCGTTGTTCGTGGCCCTGTAACGGCCAACCGGCGCTCCTGTTGACCTGCAGCGGGGGCGCCATGCCGCCGTATCGAAATCGATACATCGTATCGAATTCGATACACAGCGATTTGCAAGCGCCTGCGCAAGGGTTTGATCCCGCTTTGTTTTTCCATTGCGTCGCAAGCGTAACGATTTCATTCCAAAAGAACGAAGGAATTGTTACACGCAAATCTCAAATAATTGATTTATAAGAACTTTTTAATAATGGCCACATTATTGCTTAGGGAATCCCAACCCAAGAGCGCGGACCCACCGCGCCCAACGCCCTGCTTCCCGAGGATTTCCCATGAGCGAGTTGCGTTTCACCGAAGATCACGAATGGCTGCGCGTCGAAGCCGACGGCAGCGTCACCGTGGGCATCACCGCCTACGCCCAGAACGCCCTTGGCGATGTGGTCTACGTGCAACTGCCGGAGCTGCAGCCCTACAGCAAGGGCGATGAAGCCTCCACCGTCGAATCGGTAAAAGCCGCCAGCGGCGTGTACATGCCCCTGAGCGGTGAAGTGGTCGCAGTCAACGATGGCCTGAACGATAGCCCTGAGCTGGTCAACGACGACCCGCTGGGTGAAGGCTGGTTCTTCCGCTTCAAGCCTGCCGACATGAGCGAAGTCGCCGCCCTGCTCGACCAGGACGCCTACGACCGCCTGATCAAAGCCAACGACGACGCCTGAGGAGTGCAACCATGACCATCAACCTCGGCACCGCCAATGAATTCATCGCCCGCCATATCGGCCCACGCGCAGCCGACGAGCAGGCCATGCTCGCCACCCTCGGCTTCGACTCGCTGGAGGCCATGACCGCCGCGGTCATCCCCGACAGCATCAAGGGCACCAGCGTGCTTGGCAGCGAAGACGGCCAGAGCGAGGCCGACGCCCTCGCCGCGCTCAAAGCCATCGCCGGCAACAACCAGCTGTTCAAGAGCTACATCGGCCAGGGCTACTACAACACCCACACCCCGGCGCCGATCTTGCGCAACCTGCTGGAAAACCCGGCCTGGTACACCGCCTACACCCCGTACCAGCCAGAAATTTCCCAGGGCCGCCTGGAAGCGCTGCTGAACTTCCAGACCCTGATCAGCGACCTCACCGGCTTGCCGATTGCCAACGCATCCTTGCTGGACGAAGCCACCGCCGCTGCCGAGGCCATGACCTTCTGCAAGCGCCTGTCGAAGAACAAGGCCAGCCACGCCTTCTTCGCCTCCCGGCACTGCCACCCGCAAACCCTCGATGTGCTGCGCACCCGCGCCGAACCGCTGGGCATTGAAGTGGTGGTGGGTGACGAACGCGAGCTGAGCGACACCAGCGCCTTCTTCGGCGCCCTGCTGCAGTACCCGGCCAGCAACGGTGACGTGTTCGACTACCGCGAGCTGGTGCAGCGCCTGCATGCAGCAGGCGCCCTGGTGGCCGTGGCCGCCGACCTGCTGGCCCTGACCCTGCTGACCCCGCCGGGCGAGTTCGATGCCGACGTGGCCATCGGCAGCGCCCAGCGCTTTGGCGTGCCACTGGGCTTCGGTGGCCCGCACGCGGCCTACTTCGCCACCCGCGATGCATTCAAGCGCGACATGCCCGGCCGTCTGGTGGGGGTGTCGATCGACCGCTTCGGCAAGAGCGCCCTGCGCCTGGCCATGCAAACCCGCGAGCAGCACATCCGCCGCGAGAAGGCCACCAGCAACATCTGCACCGCCCAGGTGCTGCTGGCCAACATCGCCAGCATGTACGCCGTGTACCACGGCCCGGCCGGCCTCAAGCGCATCGCCGAGCGCACCCACGCGCTGACCGCGATTCTGGCAGCAGGCCTTGAGCAGGTCGGCGTGAGCGTGGTCACCTGCGCGTTCTTCGACACCCTGACCCTGGCCACCGGCGCTGCCACCGCAGCACTGCACGACAAGGCCCGCGCCCAGGGCATCAACCTGCGCCAGGTCGACGCCGAACACCTGGGCCTGTCGCTGGACGAAACCAGCAGCCAGGCCGATGTCGAGGCGCTGTGGGCACTGTTCACCGAGCAGGCCCCGGGCTTTGCCGCCATCGCCGCCGCCGTGCAGGTGCGCCTGCCTGCCGCATTGCTGCGCCAGTCGGCAATCCTCGAGCACCCGGTGTTCAACCGCTACCACAGCGAAACCGAGCTGATGCGCTACCTGCGCCGCCTGGCCGACAAGGACCTGGCGCTGGACCGGACCATGATCCCGCTGGGCTCGTGCACCATGAAGCTCAACGCCGCCAGCGAGATGATCCCGGTGACCTGGGCCGAGTTCGGCAACCTGCACCCGTTCGCCCCGGCCGCACAGAGCCAGGGCTACCTGCAGATGACCACCGAGCTGGAGGCCATGCTCTGCGCCGCCACCGGCTACGACGCGGTGTCGCTGCAACCCAACGCCGGCTCCCAAGGCGAGTACGCAGGCCTGCTGGCGATCCGCGCCTACCACCGCAGCCGTGGCAACAGCCACCGTGATATCTGCCTGATCCCGTCCTCGGCCCACGGCACCAACCCGGCCACCGCGCACATGGCCGGCATGCGCGTGGTGGTGACCGCCTGTGACGCCCGCGGCAACGTCGACATCGACGACCTGCGTGCCAAGGCCATCGAGCACCGCGAGCGCCTGGCGGCGATCATGATCACCTACCCGTCCACCCACGGCGTGTTCGAGGAAGCCATCGGCGAGATCTGCGCGATCATCCACGACAACGGCGGCCAGGTGTACATCGACGGCGCCAACATGAACGCCATGGTCGGCCTTTGCGCCCCGGGCAAGTTCGGCGGCGACGTGTCGCACCTGAACCTGCACAAGACCTTCTGCATCCCCCACGGCGGTGGCGGCCCGGGCGTCGGCCCGATCGGCGTCAAGGCGCACCTGGCGCCGTTCCTGCCGGGCCACGCGCAGCTTGAGAACACCGCCGGCGCCGTGTGCGCGGCGCCGTTCGGCAGCGCAAGCATTCTGCCGATCACCTGGATGTACATTCGCATGATGGGTGGTGCGGGCCTGAAACGCGCCTCGCAGATGGCGATCCTCAACGCCAACTACATCGCCCGCCGCCTGGAAGAGCACTATCCTGTGCTGTACACCGGTGGCAACGGCCTGGTGGCCCACGAGTGCATCCTCGACCTGCGCCCGCTCAAGGACACCAGCGGCATCAGCGTCGACGACGTCGCCAAGCGCCTGATCGACTTTGGCTTCCACGCCCCGACCATGTCGTTCCCGGTGGCCGGCACGCTGATGATCGAACCGACCGAGAGCGAGTCCAAAGAGGAACTGGACCGTTTCTGCGCCGCCATGATCCAGATCCGCGAGGAAATCCGCGCAGTGGAGAACGGCAGCCTGGACAAGGACGACAACCCGCTGAAAAACGCCCCGCACACCGCGGCGGAGCTGGCCGGCGAATGGACCCATGGCTACAGCCGCGAGCAGGCGGTGTACCCGCTGCCGAGCCTGGTCGAAGGCAAGTACTGGCCGCCGGTCGGGCGTGTCGACAACGTGTTCGGCGACCGCAACCTGGTGTGCGCTTGCCCGTCGATCGAGAGCTATCAGGACAACTGATAGCCTTCGGGCCCGCTCCCACAGGGCACACCATCCGCCCACAAATCTGGCAGGAGGTCAGCATGTCCCTGAGCGTCTTCGACCTGTTCAAGATCGGCATCGGCCCCTCCAGCTCGCACACGGTCGGGCCGATGCGCGCCGCCGCCCGCTTCGCCGAAGGCCTGCGCCGTGATGGCCTGCTGGCTAACACCGCCAGCGTCAAGGCCGAGCTGTACGGCTCGCTGGGCGCCACCGGCAAGGGCCACGGTAGCGACAAGGCGGTGCTGCTGGGCCTTGAAGGCGAACACCCCGACGTCATCAACACCGACAGCATCCCCGCGCGCCTGCAGGCCATCCGCGACAGCGGCCGCATCAACTTGCTGGGCAAGCACAGCATTGCGTTCATCGAAAAACAGCACCTGGCAATGATTCGCAAACCGCTGGACTACCACGCCAACGGCATGATCTTCCGCGCTTTCGACGCCGCCGGCCTGCAGATTCGCAGCCGCGAGTACTACTCGGTGGGCGGCGGCTTTGTGGTGGACGAAGAGGCAGCCGGCCACGACCGTATCGTCGAGGACAGCACCGTACTGGCCTACCCGTTCACCACCGCCAAGCAACTGCTCGCTCATTGCACCGCGCAAAACCTGGCAGTCAGCCAGGTGATGCTGGCCAACGAAGCCGCCTGGCGGCCAGAGGCCGAAACCCGCGCCGGGCTGCTGCGCATCTGGCAGGTGATGCAGGACTGCGTCGAAGCCGGTTGCCAGCATGAGGGCATATTGCCGGGCGGGCTCAAGGTCAAGCGCCGCGCGCCCGCGTTGTACCGCCAGCTCAGCCGCCACCCCGAGGCCAGCCTGCGCGATGCCTTGTCGGTGCTTGACTGGGTCAACCTCTACGCCCTGGCGGTGAACGAGGAAAACGCCCACGGCGGGCGAGTGGTGACCGCGCCCACCAACGGTGCGGCCGGCATCGTCCCGGCGGTGCTGCACTACTACATGCGCTTCGTGCCGGGTGCCAACGAGGACGGGGTGGTGCGCTTTCTGCTCACCGCTGCGGCCATCGGCATTCTTTACAAAGAGAACGCCTCGATCAGCGGCGCCGAAGTGGGCTGCCAGGGCGAGGTCGGCGTGGCCTGCTCGATGGCCGCCGGGGCCCTGTGCGAGGTGATGGGTGGCAGCGTGCAGCAGGTGGAAAACGCCGCCGAAATCGGCATGGAACACAACCTGGGCCTGACCTGCGACCCCATCGGCGGGCTGGTCCAGGTGCCGTGTATCGAGCGCAACGCCATGGGCTCGGTGAAAGCGATCAATGCGGTGCGCATGGCCTTGCGCGGCGACGGGCAGCACTTCGTGTCCCTCGACAAGGTCATCCGCACCATGCGCCAGACCGGCGCCGACATGAAAAGCAAATACAAGGAGACCGCCCGCGGCGGTCTGGCCGTCAACATCATCGAATGCTGACCCGAACAAAAACCAAGGAGTCCCCGATGTCCGAAACACTGCAAAAGACCCCGCTGCACGCCCTGCACCTGGAACTGGGCGCGCGCATGGTGCCGTTCGCAGGCTTTGACATGCCCGTGCAGTACCCGCTGGGCGTGCTCAAGGAGCACCTGCACACCCGCGAGCAAGCCGGCCTGTTCGATGTGTCGCACATGGGTCAGATCATCCTGCGCGGCAGCGACGCCGCCGCTGCACTGGAAACCCTGGTGCCGGTAGACATCATCGACCTGCCGGTGGGCATGCAGCGCTATGCCATGTTCACCAATGAACAAGGCGGCATCCTCGACGACCTGATGGTCGCCAACCTGGGCGACGACACCCTGTTCCTGGTGGTCAACGCCGCCTGCAAGGAGCAGGACCTGGCCCACCTGCGCCAGCACATCGGCAATCGCTGCGAGATTCAACCGTTGTTCGCGGAACGCGCCCTGCTGGCCCTGCAAGGCCCGGCGGCAGTGAAGGTGCTGGAGCGCCTGGCCCCGGAAGTGGCCGGCATGACCTTCATGCAGTTCCGCCCGCTGCAACTGCTGGGTGAAGACTGCTTCGTCAGCCGCTCGGGCTACACCGGTGAAGATGGCTACGAAATATCGGTACCGGCCAAGGCCGCCGAAGCCCTGGCCCGCCGCCTGTTGGCCGAACCCGAAGTGCAGCCCATCGGGCTGGGCGCCCGCGACTCGCTGCGCCTGGAGGCCGGCCTGTGCCTGTACGGCCACGACATGAACACCGACACCACGCCGATCGAAGCCAGCCTGCTGTGGGCGATTTCCAAGGTGCGACGTGCCGATGGTGCCCGTGCCGGTGGCTTCCCCGGTGCCGAGCAGGTATTCGCCCAGCAAGCCGGCGGTGTAACACGCAAGCGCGTGGGCCTGCTGCCACTGGAGCGCACCCCGGTACGCGAAGGCGCCGAAATTGTCGACAGTAACGGCAAGACCGTGGGTGCAGTGTGCAGTGGCGGCTTTGGCCCGACCCTCGGTGCACCTGTAGCAATGGGTTATATCGATAGTGAACATGCCGCGCTGGAAACTTCGCTTTTTGCCGTGGTGCGCGGCAAGCAAGTTGCCCTTAAAGTCAGCAAAATGCCTTTCGTGGCGCAACGTTACTATCGCGGCTGAGTGCGTGAGGCAGGCCGGTTTGCATATTCGTTTTCGAACCTGCCTCATAACTTTTGCACAGGGCGCCAGGCCAGGCAGCATGCCGTTTTCGGCAAAATTTCAGGGGGTTGAAAAAAGCCCGTTTTTACTGCGCTGCAAGGGCTTGTGTTTCGCTCGGCAGTTGGCGTAGAGTCATTGCACTGTGTTTGCATGGGTCGCAATAGCTCGTGACCTGGGCCAGTAGCTGCAATTTGCTACAACCCGTTCGACGCCGCTTACTTCCTGCAAAACAGCCC
Source organism: Pseudomonas xanthosomatis (assembly GCF_019139835.1). Taxonomy (NCBI): domain Bacteria; kingdom Pseudomonadati; phylum Pseudomonadota; class Gammaproteobacteria; order Pseudomonadales; family Pseudomonadaceae; genus Pseudomonas; species Pseudomonas xanthosomatis. The sequence goes on from NZ_CP077075.1 coordinate 5,512,323, forward strand.
AGTAATCTTTCACTTTTATATCGATGTGAAAGAACTGTCATCACAATCAAGCTTCATAGGAAATAAGACAATGGCTGAGCGTCAGAACGGTACCGTCAAGTGGTTCAATGACGAAAAAGGTTACGGCTTCATCACCCCAGAGAGCGGTCCAGACCTGTTCGTACACTTCCGCGCCATCGAAGGCAACGGCTTCAAGAGCCTGAAAGAAGGCCAGAAGGTCACCTTCGAAGCCGTCCAAGGCCAGAAAGGCCTGCAGGCAGACAAGGTTCAACCTGTCTAAGCCATGCGACAAAAAGCCCCTGCCAAGTGCAGGGGCTTTTTTTTGGTTCTTCACGGATTGCCGGGAAAGTCATTCTTGATCTTCATGAAAAAGAACTCGCTGTCCCGGTAGCCGTAAGCCATCCGCTTGATCACCTTGATCCGGTTGTTGATACCTTCCAACTGACCCGTGTGCATCGGCCACCGCACCCTACTCAGGATGCCGCGCCAGTATCCCTTCAGGCGTTTAGCGAACTGCTTCAATGCCGGTATCGCGCTTTCATCAGCTAGGCGTAGCCACTGCTTCCAGGCTGATCGCCAGCCCCAGGCGGTGGTGGGTGACCACAGGGCTTTGAGCTCTGCCTTCATCAGATAAACCGTCATCAGCGATTGGTTAGCTGCTAGCAGATCCTGCAGATGTACCTGCTGATCTTCTCGCTTGAGATTTTCTGGATTACGCAGCAGGAGCCACCGCGCTTGCTTGATCACCTTGCGGGCGGGTTTGTCATGGCGCAAGCGGTTGGCCTCATCGACCCGCACCCGGTCAATTACCTCTCGCCCATACTTAGCGACCACATGAAACAGGTCATAGACCACGCGTGCCTGCGGGCAATGTTGGCGTACCTCCAGGTCAAATGCGGTGTTCATGTCCATTGCCACTGCTTCGATCCGTGCACAGCCCTCCGGCCCCAGCTCTTCAAAAAAGGGTCTGACAGCAGCTCGGCTACGCCCCTCGCCAATCCACAGCACCCGGCGGGTATCAGCATCCAGAACCACGCTGGCATAGCGATGCCCTTTGAACAGAGCGAACTCATCCATCACCAAGCGCCTGGGCTGGGCCTTCGGTAGATTTTCCAGTGCGTGTTGTAGCGCCCGTCGCTCCAGTAAGCGCACGCTGTCCCAATGCAAACCAAACAGCTCGGCGACGTGCAGGGTGGGCAGTCTTTGGCAAGACTGGATCACCGCCTCGGCCAAGCGCTTGGTCATCCGCGAATAGCGATCAAGCCAACGGACTGACTCCATTCGCTTGCCGCATGCCCTGCACCCGACGCGCCGCAGTTCAACATTCAACCGCACTGCACGGCCAAGAATGGGTAGGTCACGGATTGAGCGCTGGCAGTATTCGTGGATGGTGGTGCTGGACTGATGACAGCCGCTGCAAGTGGGGAATCGGGTGGGCTGCGGAATCAGGTCGATCAGCAGGTCATCGCCATCAGGCCTGATCGCAGTGACAGAAAAGCCCTCCCAGAAGGGCAGAAACGTATTAATATCGTGCACAAGAACGCCGGTTTGTAGATGTGTTTGCTCGCACGAACATCATCCATCAAACCGGCGTTCTTGTTTCTGTCTTTCCCGGGATTCCGTGAAGAACCTTTTTTTTGCCCGTAGAATGGCGGCTTCGTCATTCGGAGCTGTCCCGCATGTCCAAGCCTTTGCTCACACCCCAGGGGGACTTTCCACCGGTCGGCCTGGGCCGCCGCCTGGCGGCGATGTTCTATGACTTTTTGCTGTGCACGGCACTGCTGATCGTGACCGGCGGCGTGTACAAGATGATCCAGATCGCCATCGTCGGCGAAGAGCGCCTGCGCCAGCTGAGCGATGCCGGCGCCCTGGACCAGGACCCGTTGTTCGCCACCCTCATGCTGTTCGTGCTGTTCGGTTTTTTTGCCAAGTTCTGGACCCACGGTGGCCAGACCCTGGGCATGCAGGTGTGGGGGGTGCGGGTGCAGAACGCCGATGGCAGCGCCATCAGCCTGTGGCAGGCACTGCTGCGCTTCGTGGTGTCGATTGCCTCGTGGCTGTGCCTGGGGCTGGGCTTCATCTGGGCGCTGTTCGACAAGCGCAAGCGCAGCTGGCACGACATGTATTCCGAGACGCAGTTGGTGCGGTTGCCCAAGCGCAAGAAGTGACCGAACACGTAACAGCGTGGGAGCGGGCCCCCACAACGCCCACAAAAAAGCCGACCCTGGGGTCGGCTTTTTGCGGTTCAGGCCATCAACCGGCCCGGCGCAACAACCACACACCGGCCAGCGCACAGATGCCGGCCGGTAGCAGCACCGCCAGCAGCGGCGGGAAGCCGAACACCTGGCTCGAAGGGCCAAGCAGGTCGCCGGCGATGCGGAACACGAAGCCCACCAGCACGCCGGTGAACACACGCTGGCCAAGGGTGACCGAACGCAGCGGGCCGAAGATGAACGAGATCGCCATCAGCACCAGCGCGGCAGTTACGGCCGGTTGCAGCACCTTGGTCCAGAATGCCAGCCAGTAGCGGGCATTGTTCAGGCCCTGGTCGGCCAGGTAGTGGATGTAGTCCCACAGCCCGGTGATCGACAGCGACTCTGGCGCCAGCACCACGGTATTGAGCAGCTCGGGGGTGACCGATACATCCCAGGGTTCTTCTGCCGCCTTGACCACCTCGGTGTGGTCACCGCGGAAGTGGGTGGTGGCAACGTCGCTCAGCACCCACTGGTTGTCGCGGTACTGGGCCTTGCGGGCGAAGCTGGAGGAAGCGATCTGGCGCTTGTCGTCGAAACGGTAGCGGGTCACGCCCAGCAGCAGGCCGTTGGGCTGCACCGAGTTGATGTGCACGAACTCCTCGCCCTGGCGGTGCCACATGCCGCGCTTGGAGCTTTGCGCCTCGCCGCCGCCCTGGGCCAGCGAGCGGTCGGCCTGGGCCTTGTTCTCGGTGACGGGGGCTACGTATTCGCCAATCAGCAGGCCCACCAGCATCAGCACCAGCATGGGCTTCATCACCGCCCAGACGATACGCCCGATGGACACGCCGGCAGCGCGCATGATGGTCAGCTCGCTGCTGCTGGCCAGGCTGCCCAGGCCGATCAGACAGCCGATCAGCGCGGCCATCGGCAGCATGTCGTACAGCCGCCGCGGCGCAGTGAGCGCCACATAGATACCGGCGTCGAGCACGCTGTAGGTGCTGCTCAGGTCGCCCATCTCGTCGATGAAGGCGAACAGCGAAGCCAGGCCGAGGATGATGCCCAGCACGGCGAGAATGGCCAGCAGCACGCTCTGGCCGATGTAACGGTCAAGCTTAGCCATGGGCCACCTCCGCACGGCGCGCGGCACGCTTGAGGCGCATCGGCTCCCAGTACATCAGGGCCAGGCCGATCAGCAGGAACAGGGCGTGAACCCACCACATGCCCAGGGCGATGGGCAGCTTGCCCTTCTCCAGGGCGCCGCGCACGGAAATCAGCATCGTCAGGTAAGCCATGTACAGAAGAATCGCCGGCAGCAGCTTGAGGAAGCGGCCCTGGCGCGGGTTGACCCGCGACAGCGGTACCGCCAGCAGGGTCACGATGAACACCAGCAGCGGCAGCGACAAGCGCCACTGCAACTCGGCACGTTCGCGCACACCGTCCTGGCCGAACAGCTGCGAGGTGGGGATGGCCTCGCGCTCGGTCACTTCTTCGCTGACCTCGGGCTTGGGCAGCAGCACGCCATAGGTGTCGTACTTGATGGCGCGGTAGTCGGCCTGGCCAGGGTTACCGTCATAGCGGTAGCCGTTTTCCAGTACCAGGTAGCGGTTGCCGTCGGCCTGGACTTCCTGGTGGCCCTTCTCGGCCACCAGCACCGACGGGGCGCGGTCCTTGGTCTTGTCCTGGTTGAAGCGCTTCTCGGAAATGAACACCCCGGCCAGGTTGACCCGGTCGTCCGAGAGCTGCTCGGTGTAGGTGACTCGCGACCCGTCGCGCAGGGTCTGGAAGCGCCCCGGCACCAAGGTGTCGAACTCGGTCAGCGCATCCTGCTGGGCGATGATCTTCTGCACCTGGGCAACCCCTTGCGGGGCCAGGCTCAGGCTCAGCCAGGCCACCAGCAGGGCGACCAGCGCCGCCGGCGCCAGGGTCATGGCCAGCAGGCGCTGCTGGCTCATGCCGGTGGCCGAGAGCACGGTCATCTCGCTTTCGAGATAAAGCCGGCCATAGGCGAGCAAAATGCCGAGGAACAGGCCCAGCGGCAAAATCAGTTGCAGGAAGCCCGGCAGGCGAAAGCCCATGATCAGGAACAGTACACCCGGATCGAGCACGCCTTGGGCCGCCTGGGCCAGGTATTTGATGAAGCGCCCGCTCATGATGATTACCAGCAGCACGGCGCTGACGGCACTCAAGGTCACGAGGACCTCGCGGGACAGATAACGGAAGACGATCAAACCAGACACTCCTGGGTTGTCAGGGGCACACAGCCATACGAACGATTCGAAAAGCCAGGACCAATGCCGGTTCGCCAAGGCGAACCTCCATGGAAAGTGCGCGCATTATCCTGTGATTGACCGCGCCTGTCACTTGGCCACGCATGACGCTGCATGTCGGGGTTGTCATCTTGGATCCCGCAGGCTCAAACTGGCAGCTTTTCCGCGGGCCGCAAAGGCGGCCGAGCCGGTATTCCGAGCGCCTGCAACAGACAGCGCCAACCCACAGATCATTCGGGGAACCCTGACATGGAACTGGTTGTAAAAAGCGTAGCCGCTGTATCCGTTAAAACCGCCACCCTGGTGCTCCCGGTAGGTGAAGGGCGCAAGCTCGGTAACGTTGCCAAGGCCGTCGACCTGGCCTGCGAAGGCGCCATCAGCGCCCTGCTCAAGCGCGGCGACCTGGCCGGCAAGCCGGGCCAGACCCTGCTGCTGCACAGCCTGCCGGGGCTCAAGGCCGAGCGCGTGCTGCTGGTGGGCAGCGGCAAGGACGAAGCCCTGGGCGACCGCGCCTGGCGCAAGCTGGTGGCCAGCGTCGCCGGCGTGCTCAAGGGCCTGGGCGGCACTGACGCCGTGCTGGCCCTAGACGACCTGGCGGTCAGCGCCCGTGACGGGCACTACGGCAAGTACCGCCTGCTGGCCGAAACCCTGCTCGACGGCGCTTACGTGTTCGACCGTTTCAAGAGCAAGAAGGCCGAGCCGCGCGCGCTGAAAAAAATCACCCTGCTGGCCGACAAGGCCGGCCAGGGCGAGGTAGAGCGCGCCGTCAAGCACGCCACCGCCATCGCCAACGGCATGGCCTACACCCGCGACCTGGGCAACCTGCCGCCGAACATCTGCCACCCAAGCTTCCTCGCCGAACAAGCCAAGGACCTGGGCAAGGCGCACAAGGGCCTGAAGGTCGAAGTGCTGGACGAGAAGAAGATCAAGGACCTGGGCATGGGCGCGTTCTACGCCGTCGGCCAGGGCAGCGACCAGCCGCCACGCCTGATCGTGCTCAACTACCAGGGCGGTAAAAAAGCTGACAAGCCGTTCGTGCTGGTGGGCAAGGGCATCACCTTCGACACCGGCGGCATCAGCCTCAAGCCTGGCGCCGGCATGGACGAAATGAAGTACGACATGTGCGGCGCCGCCAGCGTGTTCGGCACACTAAAGGCAGTGCTCGAGCTGCAACTGCCGATCAACCTGGTATGCCTGCTGGCCTGTGCCGAAAACATGCCGAGCGGCGGCGCCACCCGCCCGGGCGATATCGTCACCACCATGAGCGGGCAAACCGTCGAGATCCTCAACACCGACGCCGAAGGCCGCCTGGTGCTGTGCGACACCCTCACCTACGCCGAGCGCTTCAAGCCCCAGGCGGTGATCGACCTGGCCACCCTGACCGGCGCCTGCATCGTCGCCCTGGGCAGCCACACCTCGGGCCTGATGGGCAACAACGACGAGCTGGTCGGCCAGTTGCTGGACGCCGGCAAGCGCGCCGACGACCGTGCCTGGCAACTGCCGCTGTTCGATGAGTACCAGGAGCAACTGGACAGCCCGTTCGCCGACATCGCCAACATCGGTGGCCCGAAGGCCGGCACCATCACCGCTGGCTGCTTCCTGTCGCGCTTCGCCAAGGCCTACAACTGGGCGCACCTGGACATCGCCGGTACCGCCTGGATCAGCGGTGGCAAGGACAAGGGCGCCTCGGGCCGCCCGGTGCCGCTGCTCACCCAGTACCTGCTGGACCGCGCCGGCGCCTGATGGCGCGCAGCCGGTGGCGCCCAGGCGCCGCCGGCTGGCGAATTGAACGATGAGCAAAGTCGATTTTTATATCCTGCCCACCGACGCGCTGTCGGCGCGGCTGGATTTTGCCTGCAAGCTGTGCGAGAAGGCCTGGCGCCTCGGCCACCGGGTCTACCTGCATTGCCAGGACGAAGCGCAACGCCTGGAGCTGGACGAGCGCCTGTGGCGCTTCAAGGGCGAGGCCTTCGTGCCCCACGACCATCACGAGCAGCACAGCGACGCCAGCGTGGCGCTGGGCATTGGCGATGACGCCGGCAGCCACCGCGGCCTGCTGATCAACCTGGGCGGCGGTGTACCCGGGTTCGTCGGCCAGTTCGAGCGGGTCGCCGAAATCGTCGTCGAAGAGCCCGGCATTCGCCAGGCGGCCCGCGAGCGATTCCGTTTCTACCGTGAACAGGGCTATGCTCTGCAAGATCACCGCTTACAACGACTGTAGAAGACGATGGACAAGCAGCTGACCTCCCTCACCCATAATGCCCACCTGCTCGACGACCTTGAGTCGATTCGCGAGCTGCTGGGTGACGCTAACCTGCAGCCGCCGCTGCTCACCGAAACCGTGGAGCAGATCCCGCTGTTGCTCGACGAGCCGGCCGGCAACGATACCCCGCCACCGGTCGCCGAAGCCGCCCCCGCCGCACCCGAAGAAGATGCCCAGACCCGCCGCCAGGATACCCTGCTGCACCTGGACGCCGAGCTGCGCGCCGCGGCGCAGTTGATCATGCAGGACGTGATCAACGACTTCACCCCGCATATCGAGACCGAAATCAAGCGCCGCCTCGACGCGCGGCTTGACCGCTTGCTCAAGCGTTCCGAGTAGTCCGCGCCTTCCTGCACCGGCCTCTTCGCGGGCAAGCCCGCTCTCACAGGTACGCCGTCGATCTCGATGGCGACGCTGCACCTGTGGGAGCGGGCTTGCCCGCGAAGAGGCCGGCACAGCCCTTATCCCCTTGCAGCTTGTCGCTTGAAGCTTCCAGCTTCGTTATACTTCCCGGCTTTCCCGAACAAATGCCATAGGGTCCCGCCGCGCATGGACAAGACCTACCAGCCGCACGCCATCGAAACTTCCTGGTACAACACCTGGGAGTCCGAGAACTATTTCGCCCCGCAAGGTGCTGGTGACTCGTACACCATCATGATCCCGCCGCCGAACGTCACCGGCAGCCTGCACATGGGCCACGGTTTCAACAACGCGATCATGGACGCCTTGATCCGTTTTCGCCGCATGCAGGGCCGTGACACCCTGTGGCAGCCAGGCACCGACCACGCCGGTATCGCCACGCAAATGCTGGTGGAGCGCCAGCTCGAAGCCAAAGGCCAGAACCGCCACGACCTGGGTCGTGAGAAGTTCCTCGAGAAGGTCTGGGAGTGGAAGGACCAGTCCGGCGGCAACATCAGCCGGCAGATCCGCCGCCTGGGTTCGTCGGTGGACTGGAGCCGCGAGCGCTTCACCATGGACGACGGCCTGTCCGAAGCGGTCAAGGAAGCCTTCGTGCGCCTGCACGAGGACGGCCTGATCTACCGCGGCAAGCGCCTGGTCAACTGGGACACCAAGCTGCACACGGCGATCTCCGACCTTGAAGTGGAAAACCACGACGAGAAGGGCCACCTGTGGAACCTGCGCTACCCGCTGGCCGATGGCGCCAAGACCGCCGAAGGCAAGGACCACCTGGTGGTTGCCACCACCCGTCCGGAAACCCTGCTGGGTGATGCAGCCGTCGCCGTCAACCCGAACGACGAGCGCTATCAGGCACTGATCGGCAAGTTCGTCGAGCTGCCGCTGGTCGGCCGCCGCATCCCGATCATCGCCGACGACTACTGCGACCCGGAATTCGGCACCGGCTGCGTGAAGATCACCCCGGCCCACGACTTCAACGACTACGAAGTCGGCAAGCGCCACAACCTGCCGCTGCTCAACATCTTCGACAAGAACGCCCTGGTGCTGCCCGCCGCACAGGCCTTCAACCTCGACGGCAGCGTCAACGAGCAGCTCGACACCACCCTGCCCGCCCAATACGCCGGCCTCGACCGCTTTGTCGCGCGCAAGCAGATCGTCGCCGACCTGGACGCCCAGGGCCTGCTGGTGAGCATCGACGACCACGCCCTGAAAGTGCCCAAAGGCGACCGTTCGGGCACCGTCATCGAGCCGTGGCTGACCGACCAGTGGTACGTCTCCACCAAGCCGCTGGCAGAACCTGCCATCGAAGCCGTGGAAGACGGCCGTATCCAGTTCGTGCCTAAACAGTACGAGAACATGTACTTCTCGTGGATGCGCGACATCCAGGACTGGTGCATCAGCCGCCAGCTGTGGTGGGGCCACCGCATTCCGGCCTGGTACGACGAGGCCGGCCAGGTCTATGTAGGCCGCAACGAAGAAGAAGTGCGCAGCAAGCACAACCTCGGCGCCGACATCAAGCTGCGCCAGGACGACGACGTGCTCGACACCTGGTTCAGCTCGGGCCTGTGGACCTTCTCGACCCTTGGCTGGCCGGAACAGACCGAATTCCTGAAGAAATTCCACAGCACCGACGTGCTGGTGACCGGCTTTGACATCATCTTCTTCTGGGTTGCGCGCATGATCATGCTGACCATGCACCTGATCAAGAACGAAGACGGCACCCCGCAGGTACCGTTCAAGACCGTGTACGTGCACGGCCTGGTACGCGACGGCCAGGGCCAGAAGATGTCCAAGTCCAAGGGCAACGTGCTCGACCCGCTGGACATCGTCGACGGCATCACCCTCGACGCCCTGCTGGAAAAACGCACCAGCGGCATGATGCAGCCCAAGCTTGCCGAGAAGATCGCCAAGCAGACCAAGGCCGAGTTCCCCGAAGGGATCGCCAGCTACGGCACCGACGCGCTGCGCTTCACCTTCTGCTCGCTGGCCTCCACCGGCCGCGACATCAAGTTCGACATGGGCCGCGTCGAGGGCTACCGCAACTTCTGCAACAAGATCTGGAACGCCGCCCGCTACGTGCTGGACAAGGGCGAGGACTGCGGCCAGAACGGCGAGGCCTACGAGCTGTCGCTGGCCGACCGCTGGATCATCTCGCAACTGCAGCGCACCGAAGCCGAAGTGACCCGCCAGCTCGAGCAGTTCCGCTTCGACCTGGCCAGCCAAGCGCTGTACGAGTTCATCTGGAACCAGTACTGCGACTGGTACCTGGAGCTGTCCAAGCCGGTACTGTGGGACGAGAACGCCCCGGTCGAGCGCGCCCGCGGCACCCGTCGCACCCTGGTGCGCGTGCTGGAGGTGGCGCTGCGCCTGGCCCACCCGTTCATGCCGTTCATCACCGAAGAAATCTGGCAGCGCATTGCGCCGCTGGCCGGTATCGAAGGCAAGACCATCATGCTGCAGGCCTGGCCTGTGGCGAACGAAAGCCGCATCGACGCCGCTGCCGAAGGCGACATCGAGTGGCTGAAAGAGCTGATGGTCGGCCTGCGCAACATCCGCGCCGAAATGAACATCGGCCCGGGCAAGCCGCTGCCGCTGTTCCTGAAAAACGCCAACGCCGACGACCAGCGCCGCCTGCAGGAAAACGAAGCCCTGCTGAAGAAGCTGGCCAAGGTCGAGTCGTTCACCGTACTGGGTGAGCAGGACGAAGCACCGCTGTCGGCCACCGCACTGGTGGGTGACCTGCAGGTGCTGGTGCCGATGGCCGGCCTGATCGACAAGGACGCCGAGCTGGCTCGCCTGAACAAGGAGATCCAGCGCCTGCAGGGTGAAGTGCAGCGGGTGGGCGGCAAGCTGTCCAACGCCGCCTTCGTCGACAAGGCCCCGCCTGCGGTGATCGAGAAGGAACGCGCCAAGCTGGCCGAGTCCGAACAGGCCCTGGCCAACTTCACCGAGCAGCATGCGCGGATTGCTGCGCTTTAAATCTCAGTGAAGCCATCGCGGGGCAAGCCCGCTCCCACAGGTCGCACACAGACCTCGTGGGAGCGGGCTTGCCCCGCGATGCTTTTCAGGATCAGACCATGACCATGAGCAAACCCACCCTGCACCCGCGCAACCGCCACCAGGGCCGCTACAACTTCCCGGCGCTGATCAAGGCGCACCCGGACCTGGCCCGCTTCACCATCACCAACCCCCACGGCAAGCCCAGCATCGACTTCGCCAACCCCGAAGCCGTGCGCGTGTTCAACCGTGCGCTGCTCAAGGCCCAGTACGGCATCCAGCACTGGGACATCCCCGCCGACTACCTGTGCCCGCCGATTCCGGGCCGTGCCGACTACATCCATGTAGCCGCCGACCTGCTGGCCGAAGACAACGGCGGTGAAGTACCGCGCGGCGCCCAGGTGCGCGCCCTGGACATCGGCGTAGGCGCCAACTGCATCTACCCGCTGCTGGGCCACAGCGATTACCGCTGGCGCTTCACCGGCTCCGACATCGACCCGGTGGCCCTGGCCTCGGCCAAAGCCATCGTGCAGGCCAACCAGCTGGACAAGGCCATCGGCCTGCGCCTGCAAGCCGAGCGCAAGCACATCCTCAGCGGCCTGCTGCAGGAGGGCGAACGTTACGCGGTGACCCTGTGCAACCCGCCCTTCCATGCCTCGCGCGAAGAAGCCACCCGTGGCAGCCAGCGCAAATGGAAGAACCTCGGCAAGCAGGACCCCAAGCGCAAGCTGCCGGTGCTCAACTTCGGCGGGCAAAACAACGAGCTGTGGTGCGAAGGCGGCGAGATCCGCTTCGTGACGCAACTGGTCGGTGAAAGCGTGCAGTACGCCGAACAGGTGCTGTGGTTCACCAGCCTGGTGTCCAAGGCCAGCAATCTGCCGGGCATCGAGGCGGCACTGAAAAAAGCCGGGGTGAAGGCTGTGCGCATCGTCGAGATGGGCCAGGGGCAGAAGCAGAGCCGCATGGTGGCGTGGAGTTTCCATGACGATGAGGCGCGCAAGGGCTGGCTGGCCGAGCGCTGACCCACGAAGTCCACAGAGCCGAATAACCTGGAATGCAGGCACAAAAAAACCGCGCCCGGGCAAGCCGGGCGCGGTTTCGTCAACGCATCAACAATTACTTGTTGATCGAGTCGCTCAGGGACTTGGCCGGAACGAACTTGACGACTTTCTTGGCAGCGATTTCGATGGCAGCGCCAGTCGAAGGGTTGCGGCCGGTACGGGCAGGACGCTCGGAGACTTTCAGCTTGCCGATGCCTGGCAGGGTGATTTCGGCGCCGTTTTCCAGTTGGTCAGCGACGATCTGGCCCAGTTGCTCCAGGGCAGCGCGCGCGGTGGTTTTTGGCGCGTCGATCGATTCAGCGATATCGGCAATCAGTTGGTCTTTGGTCAGTGCCATGGTGGTGTTCCTTCCCTATCAAATCAGAGGTTGTGCAGCGTGCTTGGTCGGTGGTCGGGCCAGCCCGGGGACAATCCAGAGGCCGCGTCGATCGCGTATGTAGATACGCAAATCGGCGTTTGGTTCGACACCCCGCAAGCAAGCTGCCAGCAATGCGCCACACAGGGGGCGCAAGACCGCGCAAAGCTACCACATGAATCGATAAATATCCGCTGCCGACATTGATTTTGTGCAGGTTTTTCGGGGGTTTGCGGAAAAAAACCGGCAAATCGTACAAAAAACAGGCAACCGCCATTTACGCCAACATCTGGCCACTGCACCACCCCCGCCGTGGGGTAAACTGGGCGCCTTTTGCAGCGCGGTGCCGCACCGCCCAACAGACCGAGAATTCCATGCCCATCCGTCATTGCATCGTTCACCTGATCGACAAGAAGCCCGATGGCAGCCCCGCCGTGCTGCACGCCCGCGACAGCGAGCTGGCCGCCTCCGACGCCATCGAAAACCTGCTGGCCGACCTCAACGACAGCTACAACGCCAAGCAGGGCAAGGCGTGGGGCTTTTTCCACGGTGAATCCGGCGCCTACCCGTTCAGTGGCTGGCTCAAGCAGTACCTGGACACCGAACAGGACTTCACCGCGTTCAGCCGCACCGCCGTCGAGCACCTGCAAAAGCTGATGGAAGAGTCCAACCTGTCCACCGGCGGCCACGTGCTGTTCGCCCACTACCAGCAAGGCATGACCGAATACCTGGCCATCGCCTTGTTGCACCACAGCGAAGGCGTGGCGGTGAACGCCGAACTGGACGTGACCCCGTCACGCCACCTGGACCTCGGCCAGTTGCACCTGGCGGCGCGGGTCAACCTGTCGGAGTGGAAGAACAACCTGGCGTCGAAGCAGTACATCTCGTTCATCAAGGGCAAGAACGGCAAGAAGGTCTCGGACTACTTCCGCGACTTCATCGGCTGCCAGGAGGGCGTCGACGGCCCGGGTGAAACCCGTACCCTGCTCAAGGCCTTCAGCGACTTCGTGGAAAAAGAGGACCTGCCGGAAGAGTCCGCCCGCGAGAAGACCCAGACCCTGGTCGACTACGCCACCACCCAGACCAAGCTGGGCGAGCCGATGGCGCTCGAGGAACTCTCCAGCCTGATCGACGAAGACCGCCCGCAGGCGTTCTTCGACCACATTCGCAACAGCGACTATGGGCTTTCGCCGGAGATCCCGGCCGACAAGCGCACCCTCAACCAGTTCCGCCGCTTCACCGGGCGCGCCGAGGGGTTGTCGATCAGCTTCGAGGCGCATTTGTTGGGCTCGAAGATCGAGTACGACGAAGAGGCCGGGACGCTGGTGATCAAGGGGCTGCCGACGCAGTTGATCGACCAGCTCAAGCGCCGCAAGGACTGAGACGAGCAGCCTGGCTGCGCATACTTTGTGGGAGCAACTGTCTTGTGCAGCCTGCTGCGGCCCTATCGCCGGCAAGCCGGCTCGTACAGGTACAGCACTGGCCTGAAGCTTATGCAATCCCTGTGGGAGCGGGTTTACCCGCGAAGCCGGCAACACGGTGGATGGCACCGGCTATGCGGTGTTCGCGGGTAAACCCGCTCCCACAGGCTTCACCTGCGCTGTAGCTGTAGGAGACGGCTTGCCGGCGATAGGGCCGCAGCAGGCAGCACAAAACAGCTCCACAGAACGTCAATCAATCACCGGATTAGGTTTCGCAATAGGAAGCCACCAGCGCCTCCTTGGCCTTCTTGCGCAGCTTTTTCACCAGCCGCTCCTGGCGCAGCGCTTCGCCCTTGTCCGGCCACTGCTCCACATACACCAGCGCCTGCGCCGGGCTGGTCTTGAAGTAGCGCGCACCCTGGCCCTTCTGGTGCTTGATGAAGCGCCGCTGCGGGTCGTCGCTGATGCCGCAGTACAGCGAGCCATTGGCGGCGCGCACCAGGTAGACGTACCAGGGCTTGCACTCGGCAGGTGGGGGAGTTTCGCTCACGGTTCGGTTCGATACAGCTGAAGGTGGCGCAAGCTTACCCGCTCAGCGGCCCTGCTGGAATGCGCGCAGGCCCTTGAACGCCTGCTGGCGTACCTTGTTCTGCAACATCGGCGACCAGCCCAGCAACACACCGGGCATGCCCAGCGCCTGCCGCGCCCAGCGCCACAGGTCGAAGGTGTCGTCGTGCTGGCAGATCAGCCCGTCGCGAATCACGAAGCGCGCCTGGATGTCATTGACCACCACCCGGCCGGTCTGGCTGAACAGGTAGGTGGCCACCCAGTGCGCCGCGCCGCCGCGCTCGTCGCTGCGCACGTTGTCGAAGGTCAGGGTGAAGTCCTTGGCGCGCGAGGTGAGCATGCGCCACATGTCCTTGGCGTCATCGCCACGCAGAGTGCCGAACACCGGGTCGCTGAAAGCGATGTCGTCGCTGTAGCAGGCAGCCATGGCCTCGGCGTCCAGGCGTTGGAAGGCCTGGTAGAAACGGGTGATCAAGGCGCTGTTGGCGTCGCTCATGGGCAGGTCCTGTGCAAGGGGCGAAAGGCGCACGATAGCCTGTGGCCACTTGCGACGCCATATCCATCAGCGTCATGAATGATCGCTTGGCCCGTGGGCCGGGCTATGACCAGAACGACGCTGCGTGGGAGCGGGTTTACCCGCGAAGCAGGCAGCGCGGTGGCTGGCACGGGCTTCGCCCGTGTTCGCGGGCAAGCCCGCTCCCACAGGTACCGTGCCGTATATGGAATGTTGGCCGCCGCTGCCTCACACCTTCTCGCTGCTCACCTGCACATGCAGCGCCCGCCCTGCCCCCAGGCCGAACACGATGGCGCCCACGCCGAGCACGGCGAAAATCCAGCCCACGGCATTCCAGCCCCCGGTCAGGTCATGCACCAGCCCCACCGCGAACGGCCCCATCGATGCCAGCGTATAGCCCACGCCCTGGGCCATGCTCGACAGGTTGGCGGCCACGTGGGCGTCTTTGGAGCGCAGCACGATCAGGGTCAGCGCCAGGGCGAAGGTACCGCCCTGCCCCAGGCCCAGCAGCACTGCCCAGCCCCACAGCCCGTCGATGGGCGCATACAGGCAGCCGAACAGCCCGGCCAGGGTGACCAGCATCACCACCACGATGGCCAGGCGCTGGTCCTTGCCGCGGGTGGCCAGCCACGGGGCACCGAGCGAGCTGACCAGTTGCACGATCACCGACCCGGACAGCACCAGCCCGGCCTCGGTGGGGCTCAGCCCGCGGCCGATGAGGATCGACGGCAGCCAGCCAAAAACAATGTAGGCCAGCGACGATTGCAGGCCCATGTACAGCGTCACCTGCCAGGCCAGCGGGTCGCGCCACAGCCCGCGCACGCGGTAGGCGGCCTTGTGCAGGCCATGGCCCTGGCGCGCCTGGGGCAACCAGACCAGCATCGCCAGCAACGCCGGCACCATCCAGAAGCCCAACCCCAGCGCCCAGTTGTCGCCGAAGTGCCTGGCCAGCGGTACGGTAGCCCCGGCCGCCATGGCCGCGCCCAGGCACAGGGCCATGGTGTAGACGCCGGTCAGGGTGCCGGCGTGCTGCGGGAAATCGCGTTTGACGATACCGGGCAGCAGCACGCCGATGATGCCGATGCTGGCACCGGCCATGAGGCTGCCGAGGAAGATGCCGGCCACCCCGAACGCACTGCGCACCAGGATGCCCAAGGCCAGGGTCAGCAGGATGCCGAGGATCACCCGTTCGCTGCCAAACCGGCGCGCCAGGAGCGGCGCCAGCGGCGCGAACAGCCCCAGACACAGTACCGGCAAGGTGGTCAGCAGCCCGGCTTCGGAAGCGTTGAGCCCAAGCCCCGCAGACACCTGCCCGAGCACAGGCGCCATGCTCGACAGCGCCGGTCGCAGGTTCAGCGCCACCAGCACCAGGCCCAGCAACAGCAGCCAGGGCCGCTGCAGCAGTACCGGCTGCTGCTGCACTTGTTCATCGTCGGCCTCGGCATCGATGAGCAGTTCATCGAGTTCGCGGTTTGCTTGTTCACTCATGGCGGGCAGTTCCAGTCAGGATTCGATGAGGGTCCGGCTGAGGCGCTTGGCGCGCTCCGGATCGCGTTGTTCGAGGGCGTCGAGGATCTGCCCGTGCAGGTCGAAGGTGGCCTGACAACGGGGGACGCTGCTCATGTTGTGCTGCAGGGCTGCGGCGACCACACCGGAGAAATAGCGGTACAGCTCGCTGAGCGCGGGGTTGTGGGCGGCGTCCACCAGGCGTTGGTGAAACTGGATGTCGCAGGCGACATAGGCGTCGACATCGCCGTGAAAGTGCTCGCCGCTTTGCAGCAGAGCCTGGCGCAGTTCGCGCAGGTCGTGCTCGGTGCAGCGCAGCGCGGCCAGGCCGATGGCTTCGGCTTCGAGGATATGGCGGGTTTCGCGGGCGTGCTCGACGGTGCAGCGGGCCATGGCCTGCACGGCTTGCAATGGGTCCTGCACGGTACGCAGGTAACTGCCGTCGCCCTGGCGGACTTCCACCAGGCCGCTGAAGGCCAGCACGCGCATGGCTTCGCGCACGGTGTTGCGGCTGATGCCCAGGTCGCTGGCAAGCTCGGGTTCGGTGGGCAGGCGTTGGCCTACTTGCCAGGAGCCTTTGGCGATCTGGTCGCGGAGTTGGTCTACGGCTTGTTCGACCAGGGAGCGTTTGGTGAGTTGGGACATTGGGGTTGGATTTTTCGTCCAGTCATCGGATGAATTTCAAGGAGGTGGACGATAGCGGGTTGGTGGGGGGGGGTGGCAAGGGTTCGGGGTCGGGGGCTTTAGGGTGATTGCTTTGGGAGATGTATGCGCATTCGTTGACGATATGCGCTTTTCGTCACCTTTCCGCCCTTACGGCGGCCTACTTTTGTCTTGGCAAAAGTAGGCAAAACCGCCTGCTCCTATCATCCGGCCCCCTACGCTGCGCTCCGGGGGTTCCCTCGCTCCGGGCTTGCTCCGGAGGTACGCGCCGACGGGCCGTCCCTGGCCCGATCGGCGCTCGACCGGCATCCATGCCGGTCGCCCTCCTACGCAATCCCTACGCTCGGCCTCCTGAAGTCGCGATTTGTGTTGTCTGAACTACCGCGCGCTTAGAAGCAAGATCAAGAGCTGGGATGTTGGTTTGATTGTTATTGACGTGTTGTTTGTTCTGACGCCATCGCGGGGCAAGCCCGCTCCCACGTTAGATATTTGTACGCAGTTCCAGCGTGGGAGCGGGCTTGCCCCGCGATTAAATCCTGAGTTCCCACGGTGGCAACTAGCGACCGAGCTGCGTACTCATAGGCGCCGCCACTAACTTCGCGACTTCAGGAGGCCGAACGCAGGGATTGCGTAGGGGGGCGACCGGCATGGATGCCGGGCGAGCGCCGATCGGGCCAGGGACGGCCCGTCGGCGCGTACCCCCGGAGCAAGCCCGGAGTGAGGGAACCCCGGAGCGAAGCGCAGGGGCCGTATGAATGGAGCGCACGGTTTTTGGTTACTTTTTTCCACGAAAAAAAGTAACCCGCCGTAAGGGCGGAAAGGTGAATAAGCGTCAATACAAATAATGAATGCACATACAACTTTCAAAACAACCAACAACCTATAAGGGGCAGACCAGAAGATAAATCCAGCTATCTCCCAGCCCGCCCCCAATACAAACCCAACCTCAGATCAATTCAAAGCATCCAGCAAAGCCTGGTTCATCTCCGGCGTCCCCACGGTAATCCGCAAGAACTGCGCAATCCGCGCCTGCTTGAAGTGCCGAACAATCACCCCCTGCTCCCGCAGCCGAGCCGCAATCCCCGCCGCATCCTGCTCAGGGTGCCGGGCAAAGATGAAGTTCGCCGCCGAAGGCAGCACTTCAAATCCACGCGCCTGCAACGCCGCCACCAACACCTCGCGGCTGTCGATCACCTTGCGGCAAGTCTCGTCAAAATAAGCCCGGTCCTCGAACGCCACCGCCGCCCCGACAATCGCCATGCGGTCCAGCGGGTAGGAGTTGAAGCTGTTCTTGATCCGCTCCAGCGCCTCGATCAGGTCCGGGTGCCCCACCGCCAAACCAACCCGCAGGCCCGCCAGCGAACGCGACTTGGACAGGGTCTGAGTCACCAGCAGGTTGTCGTAGCGGCCCACCAGGCTGATGGCGGTCTCGCCGCCAAAGTCGATGTACGCCTCATCGACCACCACCACCGAATCAGGGTTGGCCTGCAGCAACTGCTCTACCGCCTCCAGCGCCAGCAGGCAGCCAGTCGGTGCGTTGGGGTTGGGGAAGATGATCCCGGCATTCGGCTTGCTGTAGTCGGCCACGCGAATCTGGAACTGCGTATCCAGCGCCACCGGCTCGAACGGGATGCCGTACAGGCCGCAGTACACCGGGTAGAAGCTGTAGCTGATGTCCGGGAACAGCAGCGGACCGCGGTCGTGCTGGAACAGGCCGTGGAAGATGTGCGCCAGCACTTCGTCCGAGCCGTTGCCAACGAACACCTGGGCCGGGGTGACGCCGTAGTACTCGGCCACTGCCTGCTTGAGGCGGTCGCCGTTCGGGTCCGGGTACAGGCGCAGGTTGTCGTTCAGCTCGCCACGCATGGCCTCCAGCGCCTTGGGCGACGGGCCGTAGGGGTTTTCGTTGGTGTTGAGCTTGACCAGGCGGGCCAGCTTGGGCTGCTCGCCCGGCACGTAAGGCACCAGGTCCTTGACGAAGGGGCTCCAGAAACGGCTCATGTTCAATTCCCCTTCTCGTTGAGGATGCGGTATTCGGCGCTGCGGGCGTGGGCGGTCAGCGACTCGCCACGGGCCAGGACCGAAGCGGTGTGGCCGAGCTCGGACGCGCCCTGCTCGGAGCAGAAGATGATCGACGAACGCTTCTGGAAGTCGTACACGCCCAAAGGCGAGGAGAAGCGCGCGGTGCCGGAGGTCGGCAGCACGTGGTTGGGGCCGGCGCAGTAGTCGCCCAGCGCCTCGCTGGTGTGGCGGCCCATGAAGATCGCACCGGCGTGGCGGATCTGTGGCAACCAGGCCTGCGGGTCGGCCACCGACAGCTCCAGGTGCTCGGGGGCGATGCGGTTGGCCACCTCGATAGCCTGCTGCATGTCGCGCACCTGAATCAGCGCGCCGCGGCCGTTGATCGACTTCTCGATGATCTCGGCACGCTCCATGGTTGGCAGCAGCTTGTCGATGCTGGCAGCCACGCGGTCGAGGAACCCGGCATCAGGGCTGACCAGGATGGCCTGGGCGTCTTCGTCGTGCTCGGCCTGGGAGAACAGGTCCATGGCGATCCAGTCCGGGTCGGTCTGGCCGTCGCACACCACGAGGATTTCCGAAGGGCCGGCGATCATGTCGATGCCCACCTGGCCGAACACGTGGCGCTTGGCGGTGGCCACGTAGATATTGCCCGGGCCGACGATCTTGTCCACCTGCGGCACGCTCTCGGTGCCATAGGCCAGGGCCGCGACGGCCTGGGCGCCACCGACAGTGAACACGCGGTCGACACCGGCGATGCAGGCCGCGGCCAGCACCAGCTCGTTGACCTCGCCACGCGGGGTCGGCACCACCATGACCACTTCAGTGACACCGGCCACCTTGGCCGGAATCGCGTTCATCAGCACCGACGAGGGGTACGACGCCTTGCCGCCCGGCACGTACAGGCCGGCGCGGTCCAGCGGGGTGACCTTCTGGCCAAGCACGGTGCCGTCGGCTTCGGTGTACTGCCAGGAGTCCTGCTTCTGCCGCTCGTGGTAGATGCGCACGCGGTTGGCGGCCTTTTCCAGGGCTTCGCGCTGAACCGGGGTGATGCGGGTCAGGGCCAGCTCAAGGCGCGCACGGTCGAGGATCAGGTCATCGATGCTTTTGGCATCGACACCGTCGAAACGCTGGGTGAACTCCACCAGCGCAGCGTCGCCGCGCTCGCGCACGGCCTTGATGATGTCGAGCACGCGCTGGTTGACCGCGTCATCGGACACGCTTTCCCAGCTCAGCAGATGATCAAGATGTCGCGCGAAATCCTGGTCAGCAGCGTTGAGACGGGCAATTGCAGTGGACACGGTCATGGCGAGGGCCTCGGAATAGATTGCGAATGCTCAGGCGCCCTAGGCTACCAGTCCATCCGCGCGGGCACCCGAGAAAGAAGGCTATGACGCGGATAGACGGGCGCGACAGCAGAGGTCGCGCGCAGAAGTCAGCCGCGGTGTCGCGATTCGACGGCGTTGCGCAGGGTGTCGATCAGGCTCTGGATGCGGGCGTGCTGCATTTTCATGGAGGCTTTGTTGACCACCAGGCGCGAGCTGATCGTGGCGATCAGTTCCTGCGGCTCGAGGCCGTTGGCGCGCAGCGTGTTGCCGGTGTCGACCACGTCGATGATCTTGTCGGCAAGGTTGATCAGCGGTGCCAGCTCCATGGAGCCGTACAGCTTGATGATGTCGACCTGGCGGCCTTGTTCGGCGTAGTAGCGCTTGGCTACGTTGACGAACTTGGTAGCCACCCGCAGGCGGCCCTTGGGCTCGGGCGCACCGGTAACGCCGGCGGTCATCAGCTTGCACTGGGCAATTTGCAGGTCCAGGGGCTCGTACAGGCCCTGACCGCCGTATTCCATCAGCACGTCCTTGCCAGCCACGCCAAGGTCGGCGGCGCCATGCTCGACGTAGGTGGGCACGTCGGTGGCACGCACGATGAGCAGGCGCACGTCGTCCTGGGTGGTCGGGATGATCAGCTTGCGGCTCTTGTCCGGGTTCTCGGTGGGGACGATGCCCGCCTCTGCCAGCAACGGCAGGGTGTCGTCGAGAATACGGCCTTTGGATAGCGCGATGGTCAACATGGGAAACGTCGTTCCTTTAGCAGCTAACTGCCGGCCGGGCGTGATTCGCCCGGCCGTCTTCAATTCGTAAGGCGCTCATGCGGGAGGGGGCTTGCCCGCGAACACCGGCAACGCCGGTGCCATGCAATGCGGTGGCTCCTTCGCGAGCAAGCTCGCTCCCACACCTTGCGCCAGCGGGCAACTAGCCCGGTACGCGGCGGATTTTCGCGCCGAGCATCTGCAGTTTTTCTTCGATGCACTCGTAACCACGGTCGATGTGGTAGATGCGGTCGATCAGGGTGTCACCTTCGGCAACCAGCGCCGACAGCACCAGGCTGGCCGATGCGCGCAGGTCGGTGGCCATCACCGGGGCGCCCTTGAGCGCCTTGACGCCGGTAACGATGGCGGTGTTGCCTTCGACCTGGATCTGCGCGCCCATGCGGTGCATTTCGTACACGTGCATGAAGCGGTTTTCGAAGATGGTCTCGATCACCGCGCCAGTGCCTTCAGCGATCGCGTTGAGCGAGATGAACTGCGCCTGCATGTCGGTGGGGAATGCCGGGTACGGAGCGGTGCGCAGGTTGACGGCCTTGGGCCGCTGGCCGTGCATGTTCAGCTCGATCCAGTCTTCACCGGTGGTGATGTCGGCGCCGGCTTCCTTGAGTTTTTCCAGTACGGCTTCAAGGATGGTCGGGTCGGTGTCCTTGACCTTGACGCGGCCACCGGTCACGGCGGCGGCAACCAGGTAGGTGCCGGTTTCGATACGGTCAGGCATCACCTGGTAGGTGGTGGTACCCAGGCGCTCGACGCCATCGATGGTGATGGTGTCGGTACCGGCACCCTGGACCTTGCCGCCCATGGCGTTGATGAAGTTGGCCAGGTCGACCACTTCCGGCTCACGGGCGGCGTTTTGCAGCACGCTGCGGCCCTTGGCCAGCGCCGCGGCCATCATGATGTTCTCGGTACCGGTGACGCTGACGGTATCGAAGAAGAAGTGCGCACCGCGCAGGCCGCCCTCAGGCGCCTTGGCCTTGATGTAGCCGCCTTCGACTTCGATCTTGGCGCCCATGGCCTCAAGGCCGCGGATGTGCAGGTCGACCGGGCGCGAACCGATGGCGCAACCGCCAGGCAGGGCTACTTCGGCTTCACCGAAACGCGCGACCATCGGGCCGAGTACCAGGATCGAGGCGCGCATGGTCTTGACCAGCTCGTACGGGGCGACGAGGGTCTTGATGGTGCGCGGGTCGATTTCCACGGCGAGCTTTTCGTCGATCACAGGCTCGATGCCCATGCGCCCGAACAGCTCGATCATGGTGGTGATGTCGTGCAGGTGCGGCAGGTTGCCGACCGTGACCGGGCCATCGCACAGCAGGGTGGCCGAGAGAATCGGCAGGGCCGAGTTTTTCGCGCCGGAGATGCGGATCTCGCCATCGAGGCGGGCACCGCCGGTGATAATCAGTTTGTCCATACGTGTCTCGCCGCCAAGTTGGCTCAGGTGCGCTCAGCCCAGGCTGCGCTGCTGAAGAATTTCATGGTTACCGCGTGGATGGCGCCGTTGGCGATCCACGGATTGAGGTGAGCGTAGATCGCCTGCTGACGCTTGACCGGGCTCAGGCCGGCGAGCTCGTCGCTGATCACGTTCAACTGGAAGTTGCAGCCTTCGCCTTCAACTTCAACCCGGGATCCGGGCAATTTTTCTTCCAGAAAGCTTTTGACTTCTACGGCCTGCATGCTCAACCTCGATCGGCGCCCAACGCGCGCGGGTCGGCCATCATACAAAAAAGCCCCTCGCCTGCGAAGCCCATGACGGGGCGCGCTGACCGAGGGGCCTTCACCTTCGGGCAGGCCATCAGCCTGCCAGTACTTCATCGAGGTCATAGACCTCGGCAATTTCACGCATGTCGCTGGGCATGCCGCGCACCTCGCAGGCCTTGCCGGCGGCTTGCGCGTCACGCATGAACGCCAGCAGCAGCGACAGCCCGACACTGCTCGACTTGACCACTGCGCTGCAGTCGAGCACCAGGTGCGACTCACGGCTGGCGGCGATCAACGCCTTGCCCTGCTTGCGCAGGGCCGGGCCGCTGCGGTAGTCCAGCACACCGGCCAACGCCAGCACGCCCTGCTCGGCCATGCTTACCCCGGCCTCGCTCATTTGACTTCCTTGTCCGGCGACTGGTCGGCGGTCTGCTTGGCCTTGGCTACTTCGCCGGCCCAACCGTCGATGGTCTTGTCAAGGTCATTGCCGTTGCGCTGCATGGCGTCGGCGAACTGGTCACGGAACAGCTTGCCGATGTTGATGCCGTTGACGATGACGTTGCGTACCTTCCACTCACCACCGATCTTCTGCATGGTGTACTGCACCGGGTAGACCGCGCCGTTATTGCCGGTCACCTTCATGCCGACGCTGCTGCGGTCGCCGTCTTCAGCTTTGGCCGGGTCGACGGTGATGCCCTGGTTGTTGTACTCGAGCAGCGCGTTGCCATAAAACTGCATCAGGCTGCGCTTGAAGTTTTCCTGGAAGCGCTGCATCTGCGCAGGGGTGGCCTTGCGCGAATACTTGACGGTCATGATGCTTTTCGAGATGCCGTCGGCATCGACCACCGGGCCGAGGTTGCTGTTAAGCGCGTTGTAGAACGCCTCGGGGTTGGCTTTGTACTGCTCTTTGTTGGCCTTGAGGTCGCTGAGCAGTTGCGTGGTGGTGGTCTGGATGACATCACGGGCAGACTGCCCTGGCGCGGCCAGGGCCATCAGGGGGAAGGCCGCCAGCAGGACCAGCAGGCCACGTCGCAGGATGGAAATCATGGAGACTCCTTAATTAGCCGGTTGTGCTTCTTTCGGTTCCTTGCCCACCGAGTTGAGCAGGAACTTGCCGATCAGGTCTTCCAGCACCAGCGCCGACTGGGTGTCATGGATGGTGCTTCCATCCTTGAGTACCGCGTCTTCACCACCCACGCTGATGCCGATGTACTTCTCGCCCAAAAGGCCTGCGGTCAGGATCGAGGCAGTGGAGTCGGTCGGCAGGTTGTCGACGTTCTTGTCCAGCTGCAACGTGACCCGGCCAGTGTACGAGTCGCGGTCCAGATCGATTGCCGTGACCTTGCCGATGGTCACACCGGCCATGGTCACCTTAGCTCTGACAGTCAAACCGGCGATATTGTCGAAGTAAGCATAAACTTTGTACGTGTCGCTGCTCGGGCTGGCCGACAGCCCGCTGACACGCAGGGCCAGCAGCAGCAGCGCCAGGATCCCGGCCAGGAGGAACAGGCCGACACCGATTTCCAGGGTGCGGTTTTGCATCAGAAATCTCCAAACATCAAGGCGGTCAGAATAAAGTCCAGACCCAGCACTGCCAATGAGGCATAAACCACGGTCCTGGTGGTGGCACGGCTGATCCCTTCTGAGGTGGGCTCACAGTCATACCCCTGGAATACGGCGATCCAGGTGACGACGAAGGCGAACACCAGGCTCTTGATCAGCCCGTTGAGCACGTCGTCGCTGAACGAAACGCTGTTTTGCATGTTGGCCCAGAACGAGCCCTCGTAGACCCCCAGCCAGTCCACGGCCACCCAAGAGCCACCCCAGATGCCCACCACGCTGAAGATCAGCGCCAGCAGCGGCAGCGAGATGAAACCGGCCCACAGGCGCGGGGCGACGATGTACTTGAGCGGGTCGACGCCGATCATCTCCAGGCTCGACAACTGCTCGGTGGACTTCATGTTGCCGATTTCGGCAGTCAGCGCGGAACCTGCGCGGCCGGCGAACAGCAGCGCGGTGACCACCGGCCCCAGTTCACGCAGCAGGGTCAGG
Source organism: Pseudomonas xanthosomatis (assembly GCF_019139835.1). NCBI lineage: Bacteria > Pseudomonadati > Pseudomonadota > Gammaproteobacteria > Pseudomonadales > Pseudomonadaceae > Pseudomonas > Pseudomonas xanthosomatis. Next base: position 5,536,425 of record NZ_CP077075.1, read on the forward strand.
GCGACCATCTGGCCCACCGCCTGCTCCGAGCCGTACTTGGTGAGGATGCTGTAACCCTGCAGGGCCAGCACCATGCCGATGAACACGCCGGATACGACGATGATCGCCAGCGACAGCACGCCCAACGAATACAGCTGCTTGGTCAAAAGCTGGAAGCTGCCGCCTATGCCGCCGCGGCCGATCAAGGCGTGGCCGAGGAAAAGGCAGGAGCGCCCGAGCACGGCCAGCACGTCAATGGCGGCGCGGCCGAACAGGCGAATACGTTCAAGAATGGATTTTCTGCGCATCAACGCGCCCCCAGCAGGTCGGCGCGGTAGTCAGGCGCAGGGAAGTGGAACGGGACCGGGCCATCCGGGTCGCCCTTCATGAACTGGCGAATACGCGGGTTGTCCGAGCCCATCAGCTCGTCCGGCGTACCCTGCCCCAGCACCTGGCCGTCACCCACCACATAGATGTAGTCGGCGATGCTGGCGGTTTCTGCAAGGTCATGGGAAACCACGATGCTGGTGATACCCAGGGCATCGTTGAGCAGGCGGATAAGACGCACCAGCACGCCCATGGCGATCGGGTCCTGGCCGACGAACGGCTCGTCGTACATGAGAATCTGCGGGTCCAGGGCAATTGCCCGGGCCAGCGCCACGCGGCGCTTCATGCCGCCGGACAATTCGTCGGGCATCAGGTCGATGGCGCCGCGCAGGCCCACGGCCTGCAGCTTCATCAGGACGATGTCGCGGATCATCTCGTCCGACAGCTGAGTATGCACCCGTAGCGGAAAGGCGACGTTCTCGAACACATCGAGATCAGTGAACAGGGCGCCGCTCTGGAACAACACGCCCATCTGCTTGCGCGCATCGAACAGGTCGCTGCGGGACAACGCGGGCAGGTTCTGCCCGTTGACCCAAACCTCGCCGCCTGACGGGCGCAACTGTGCGCCCATCAGGCGCAGCAAGGTGGTCTTGCCGCAGCCCGAAGGGCCCATGATACCGGTGACCTTGCCACGGGGAATGCGGATATCCACGTTGCTGAAAATGCTCCGCGAGCCGCGCTTGAAGGAAACATTCTTCAACTCGACCGCGTAAGCGCTATCCACACTCATCTAGACTCCTTGCAGTGCTGCCTCGTCCCAAGGACGCCTGTTTCCATTTTGAAGGCACACAGGTTCCCCGGCAGGCCGAATAGCGGCGAACTATAGCACCGCTCAGGGGCCCGCCCCAAGGCCATGCCGGTGCTGTTCAGTGTACAGACAGGCATTGAAGTATTTTCCTACACCATCGAAGAAGGTGAGGGATTGCCCCATTGCGGCTATAATCGCCGCCTTTTCATCAGGCATTGCGTTTTCGACATGAGCCAATCCAGCGAGCTGATCCAATCCGCCCAGCGCACCCTGCGCCTCGAACTTGAGGCCGTGGAGGCCCTGCTGGCCCGCATCGACGGTGATTTCGTCAAGGCCTGCGAGCTGATCCTGGCCAGCAAGGGGCGGGTGGTGGTGGTTGGCATGGGCAAGTCCGGGCATATCGGCAACAAGATCGCCGCCACCCTGGCCAGCACCGGCACCCCATCGTTCTTCGTCCACCCGGCCGAAGCCAGCCATGGCGACATGGGCATGATCACCCGTGACGATGTCATCCTGGCCCTGTCCAACTCGGGCAGCACCGCCGAGATCGTCACCCTGCTGCCGCTGATCAAGCGCCTGGGCATCCAGATGATCAGCCTGACCGGCAACCCCGACTCGCCACTGGCCCAGGCCGCCGAGGTCAACCTCGACGCCGCGGTGGCGCAGGAAGCCTGCCCGCTGAACCTGGCCCCGACCTCCTCCACCACTGCCGCGCTGGTGCTGGGCGATGCCCTGGCTATTGCCCTGCTCGAGGCGCGCGGTTTCACCGCCGAGGACTTCGCCTTCTCGCACCCCGGCGGCGCCCTTGGCCGCCGCCTGCTGCTGAAGGTGGAAAACGTGATGCACAGCGGCGACGAACTGCCCCAGGTGCAGCGTGGCACACTACTTAAAGACGCCTTGCTTGAAATGTCCCGCAAAGGTCTGGGCATGACCGTGGTGCTGGAGCAGGACGGTACACTGGCCGGCGTGTTCACCGACGGTGACCTGCGCCGCAGCCTGGACCGCAACATCGACGTGCACAAGACCCTCATCGACGAGGTGATGACCGTGCACGGCAAGACCGCCCGCGCCGAGATGCTCGCCGCCGAGGCACTGAAAATCATGGAAGACCACAAGATCAGCGCCCTCGTGGTCGTCGACCAGGCCGACCGCCCTACCGGCGCCCTGAACATGCACGACCTGCTGCGCGCCGGAGTGATGTAAATGAACCAGGACCTGATGCAACGCGCGAAGGCCATCAAGCTGGCGGTGTTCGACGTCGACGGCGTGCTCACCGACGGGCGCCTGTACTTCCTTGAAGACGGCAGCGAGTTCAAGACCTTCAACACCCTCGACGGCCACGGCATCAAGATGCTCATGGCCTCGGGCGTGACCACCGCGATCATCAGCGGGCGCAAGACCCCGGTGGTCGAGCGCCGGGCGCAGAACCTGGGCATCCCGCACCTGTTCCAGGGCCGCGAGGACAAAATGGTGGTGCTTGACGGCCTGCTGGCCGAACTCAAACTAAGCTACGAGCAAGTCGCCTACCTGGGCGACGACCTGCCTGACCTGCCGGTGATCCGCCGCGTAGGCCTGGGCATGGCGGTGCAAAACGCCGCCTCGTTCGTGCGCGAGCACGCCCACGGCGTCACCCAGGCACGCGGCGGCGAAGGCGCCGCCCGCGAGTTCTGCGAACTGATCATGCAGGCCCAGGGCACCCTGGACGCTGCCAACGCTCACTACCTGTAAGGCCGCCCATGCTCAGCAAGAAGGTCAAGAACTTCGCCGTACTCGGCGCCATCGCCGCCGTACTGGTGGCGGTCGGATACTGGAACGTCAGCCCCGAAAGCTTCCTCGACAAACCGGCCGCGCAGGTCGACGAGAGCGCTATCGACTACTACGCGATCAACGCCCACAGCGTGCAGTACACACCTGAAGGCCAGCTGCAGTACGAGATGACCGCCGACAAGGTCGAGCACATGAAAGCCAGCGAAATCACCCTGGTGACCACGCCCGACCTGCACCTGTACCGCGGCACCCAGTTCCCGTGGCACGTGCAGAGCAAAACCGCCGAGGTCAACCCGGACGGCACCGAGGTCGAGCTGATCGACGCCGTGCGCGTGGCGCGCACCGATGAAAAGAAGCGTGAAACCATCATCACCACCACCCGCATGACCGTGTTCCCGCAGAAGGAATATGCGCAGACCGAGCAAGCCGTTAGAATCGACGGCGCCGGTGGCACGACTACGGGTAAAGGAATGAAAGCGTATTTGAAAGAAGGCAGGATGGACCTGCTCTCTAACGTAAGAGGACAGTATGAGGCTCGTTAAAACCATCCCCCTTCTGCTCAGCCTGGGCGTTGCACTGGGAAGCGCGAGCGCCTTCGCCCTGCCGAACGACCGTGACCAGCCGATCCGCATCCAGGCGGACAACGCCCACCTGGATGACAAGCAAGGTGTGGCCACCTACACCGGCGATGTGATCATCACCCAGGGCTCGATGATGATCAAAGGCAACACCGTGACCATGACCCGCTCGGCCAACGGCGACATCGACGTGGTCACCTCGGTGGGCAAACTGGCCTACTTCGAGCAGCAGCAGAGCGCCGCCAAGGCGGACAAGATGAAAGGCTGGGCCGTGACCATCCAGTACCAGGCGCAAAAAGACCTGGTGGTGCTCACCGACCGCGCCAAGGTGGAGAACGAAGGCAACACCACCGAAGGCGAGAAGATCGTCTACAACACCAAGACTCAAGTCGCCACCGCCGGTCGCGGCGGCAACGTGACTGCACCACGTCAGCGCATCGACATGGTCATTCAACCGAAGAAAAAGGCCGAGTAAATGGCAACCCTCAAAGCCCAGCATCTGGCCAAGAGCTACAAGGGCCGGCAAGTCGTCCGCGACGTCAGCCTGTCCATCGACAGCGGCCAGATCGTCGGCCTGCTCGGCCCCAACGGCGCCGGCAAGACCACCTGCTTCTACATGATCGTCGGCCTGGTCCAGGCCGACCAGGGCCGCGTACTGATCGACAGCCATGACGTCAGCCACCAGCCCATGCACGGCCGCGCCCAGGCAGGCATCGGCTACCTGCCGCAAGAAGCCTCGATCTTCCGCAAGCTGTCGGTGGCCGACAACATCATGGCCATCCTCGAGACCCGCAAGGACCTCGACCGCGAAGGCCGGCGCAAGGAGCTGGAAAGCCTGCTGCAGGAGTTCCACATCAGCCACATCCGCGACAACCTCGGCATGAGCCTGTCCGGTGGTGAACGACGCCGTGTCGAGATCGCCCGCGCCCTGGCCACCGCACCCAAGTTCATCCTGCTGGACGAACCTTTTGCCGGTGTCGACCCGATTTCCGTGGGCGACATCAAACAGATCATCCACCACCTCAAGAACAAGGGCATCGGCGTACTGATCACCGACCACAACGTTCGCGAAACCCTGGATATCTGCGAGACCGCTTACATCGTCAACGACGGCCAGCTGATCGCCGAAGGCGATGCCGAGACCATCCTGGCCAACCAGTTGGTCAAGGAAGTCTACCTGGGTCACGAGTTCCGCCTCTGATCAGGGCCTGCCCGGAGCACTGGCGCACCAAGCCATCGCAGGCTTAAGTGTTACAGTGCTCTAGGCAAACGCTGCATTTTCAGGCATATAACTTGCTTAAAGTCGGCGCCCAAGCGCCCTACATGTAGTGGATGGCGCATGCGCGCCGGCGAACAAGGTATTAAGCCCCAGCCATGAAACCATCGCTCGTCCTAAAAATGGGCCAGCAACTGACGATGACCCCGCAGTTGCAACAGGCCATCCGTCTGCTCCAGCTCTCCACCCTGGACCTCCAGCAGGAAATCCAGGAAGCGCTGGAGTCGAACCCGATGCTCGAACGTCAGGAAGACGGCGAAGATTTCGACAACAGCGACCCGATGGCGGACAACGCCGAGAACAAGCCGGTCGCCGAAGTTCAGGACACCAGCTTCCAGGAAGCCGCCAGCAACAACAGCGAGCAACTCGAAGACGGCGAGTGGGCCGAACGCATCCCCAACGAACTGCCGGTCGACACTGCCTGGGAAGACATCTACCAGACCAGCGCCAGCAGCCTGCCCAGCAACGATGACGACGAGTGGGACTTCACCACCCGCACCTCGGTCGGCGAAAGCCTGCAAAGCCACTTGCTGTGGCAGTTGAACCTGGCGCCGATGTCCGACACCGACCGCCTGATCGCTGTCACCCTGATCGACAGCATCAACGGCCAGGGCTACCTCGAAGACACCCTCGAAGAAATCTGCGCAGGCTTCGACCCCGAGCTCGACATCGAGCTGGATGAAGTCGAAGCGGTGCTGCACCGCATCCAGCAGTTCGAACCGGCCGGTATCGGCGCCCGCTCGCTGGGCGAATGCCTGCTGCTGCAACTGCGCCAGCTGCCGGCCAGCACACCGTGGATGGCCGAGGCCCAGCGCCTGGTCACCGACTACATCGACCTGCTCGGCAGCCGTGACTACAGCCAGCTGATGCGGCGCATGAAGCTCAAGGAAGACGAGCTGCGCCAGGTCATCGAACTGGTGCAGACGCTCAACCCGCGCCCAGGCTCGCAGATCGAGTCCAGCGAGCCCGAATACGTGGTGCCGGATGTGATCGTGCGCAAGGACAGCGACCGCTGGCTGGTGGAGCTCAACCAGGAAGCCATCCCGCGGCTACGGGTCAACCCGCAATACGCAGGCTTCGTGCGCCGCGCCGACACCAGCGCCGACAACACCTTCATGCGCAACCAGTTGCAGGAGGCGCGCTGGTTCATCAAGAGCCTGCAAAGCCGCAACGAGACGCTGATGAAGGTGGCCACGCAGATCGTCGAGCACCAGCGCGGCTTCCTCGACCACGGCGACGAGGCGATGAAGCCGTTGGTGCTGCACGACATCGCCGAGGCGGTGGGCATGCACGAGTCGACCATCTCGCGGGTTACCACGCAGAAATACATGCACACACCGCGCGGCATCTACGAACTGAAATACTTTTTCTCCAGCCACGTCAGCACAGCCGAAGGCGGCGAATGCTCGTCCACGGCGATCCGCGCGATCATCAAAAAACTGGTCGCCGCGGAAAACCAAAAAAAGCCATTGAGTGACAGCAAGATCGCTGGTTTACTGGAGGCACAAGGCATCCAGGTAGCCCGTCGCACCGTCGCCAAGTACCGCGAGTCGCTGGGGATTGCCCCGTCAAGCGAGCGCAAGCGACTGATGTAGCCCCGGGATGTGCCACAGCGTTTCAGTGGCAGGTGCAACACCTGCCTCTTTATGCACGGGCAACAAAGGAGAAGCTGTATGCAAGTCAACATCAGTGGCCAGCATGTAGAAGTTACCCAACCACTGCGCGATTACGTGCTCGAGAAACTCGCCCGCGTGGAAGGGCATTTCGACAAGATCACCAATGCAACGGTGATCATGAAAGTCGAAAAGCTGCAGCAGAAGGTTGAAGCAACCCTCCAGATCCCCGGCGGCGAAGTGGTCGCCAACGCCGAACACACCGACATGTATGCCGCGATCGATGCCCTGGCTGACAAGCTCGACCGCCAACTGAAAAAACACAAGGAAAAACAGCAAAGCCTGCTGCAAGGCGCAGCCGCCCGCTGATCCCCTCATCCATGATCCGACTTGAAACCATCCTGACCCCCGGCCGTTCCCTCGTGAACGTGCCGGGTGGCAGTAAAAAGCGCGCCCTGGAAAAGGTCGCCAACCTGATCGCCGAGCAAGTACCCGAGCTGGAGATGCAAGACGTCTTCGACAAGCTCATCGCTCGCGAAAAACTGGGCTCCACCGGCTTTGGCAATGGCATCGCCATCCCCCACTGCCGGCTCGAAGGCTGCACCGCACCGGTAAGCGCGCTGCTGCACCTGGACGCCCCCATCGATTACGACGCCATCGATGGCGCCCCGGTTGACCTGCTGTTCGTCCTGCTGGTCCCGGAAGCAGCCACCGATGCCCACCTTGAACTGCTGCGCCAGATCGCCAGCATGCTCGATCGCAAGGAGGTCCGCGATCGCCTGCGCGCCGCCGACAGCAGCGAGGCCCTGTTCCAGGTTGTCCTGGACGTACAGAACGAGCACTGACCATGCGCCTGATCATCGTCAGCGGCCGCTCCGGCTCCGGCAAGAGCACCGCCCTGGACGTGCTGGAAGACAACGGTTTCTACTGCATCGACAACCTGCCCGCCGGGTTGTTGCCGCAGTTGGCGGAGAACGCGCTGATCAATACCGAGCTGCTGCAGCCCAAGGTTGCGGTATCGATCGATGCGCGCAACCTGCCCAGCCACCTGTCACGCTTCCCCGAACTGCTGGAAGAAGCACGCGCCCGGCATATCCAGTGTGACGTGCTGTACCTGGACGCTGACGAAGACACCCTGCTCAAGCGCTTTTCCGAAACCCGCCGCCGCCACCCGCTGACCAACCAGAGCCGCTCGCTGGCCGAGGCCATCCGCGTCGAAAGCGAGCTGCTGGGCCCCATCGCCGACCTTGCCGACCTCAAGATCGACACCACAAGCCTCAACCTCTACCAACTGCGCGACTCGATCAAGCTGCGCCTGCTGAACCAGCCCGAACCCGGCACGGCGTTTCTGGTCGAGTCGTTCGGCTTCAAGCGTGGCATGCCGGTGGACGCCGACCTGGTGTTCGATGTGCGCTGCCTGCCCAACCCCTACTGGAAGCCGGAACTTCGCGACCATTCGGGCCTCGAACAGCCGGTGATCGACTACCTGGCCGCCCAGCCCGACGTCGAAGAGATGTTCAACGATATTTCGAGCTACCTGCTCAAGTGGCTGCCGCGCTTTGCAGCCAGCAACCGCGCCTATGTCACCATCGCCATCGGCTGCACCGGCGGCCACCACCGCTCGGTGTACATCACCGAACGGCTCGGCCAGTTGCTCCAACCCGCCCTGAAAAACGTCCAGGTCCGCCACCGCGACCTCTAGCCCACAGGATCCGCCCCACGATGCCCGCCCGCGAAATCACCATCATCAACAAGCTGGGCCTGCACGCCCGCGCGGCCGCCAAATTCGTCGGCGTGGCCGGGCGCTTCCCCTGCCAGGTGCGGGTCGGCCGCGCACCGGACAAGCTGGTGGACGGCAAGAGCATCATGGCGGTGATGATGCTCGCCGCCGGCAAAGGCACCCCGGTGCACCTGCTCACCGAGGGCGAGCAGGATGGCGAGGCCATGCAGGCGTTGGTCGAACTGATCGAGAACTTCTTCGACGAAGGCGAGTGAGCGCCTTCTCGCCTGGCTGAATCTCGTGGGAGCGGGCCTGCCCTGCGACGGATATCACCGCTGCCTGTACCGGCCTCATCGCCGGCTTGCCGGCTTCCTAAAAGGGGCGCACAACCTTCACGCCCACGCGGTCCTGTAGGAGCCGGCAAGCCGGCGATGAGGCCGGTACAGGCAAGACAGTTGCTGGCAAGCCCCCCAGCGCTTACGACATCGCCGTATCCATCACCATCATCAGGCAGAACCCCACGCACAACCCCAGGCTGGCCAGACGGTGATGCCCGTTGCTGCGTGACTCGGGGATGATTTCCTGGGTGACCACCAGCAGCATGGCGCCCGCCGCGCAGGCCAAGCCCAGCGGCAACAGCAGCTCGGCGATGTTCACCAGCCACGCGCAGACCACCGCTGCCAGCGGCTCCACCAGCCCGGACGCAGCGCCGATCAGGAACGCCTTGAAGCGCGGCATGCCCGCCCCCGCCAGCACCAGCGCAATCACCAGGCCCTCGGGCACATCCTGCAGGGCAATGCCCATGGCCAGGCTGTCGGCGTCGGGCATGCCGCCACCGGCAGACACCCCGATGGCCATGCCTTCAGGGATGTTGTGGGCGACGATGGCAATGACGAACAGCCAGATCCGCGCGGCGATCACCGGTTGCTGGGCCGTGCCCACCAACGCCTCGGGCGATGCGCCGGACACCTTCAGGTCGATCAAAAACAGGCACAGCGCGCCGACCAGCAAACCGCTGCTGATCAGCCCACCGGCGCCCCAGGGGCTGAAACCGATGGACTGCGCAGCATCAAGCCCCGGGATGATCAGGGAAAACGCGGTGGCCGCCAGCATCACCCCGGCACCGAAGCCCAGCAGGGTGTCAGCCAGCGCCACCGGCATGTTGCGGATCACCAGCACCGGTACCGCGCCCAACGCCGTGCCCAGCGCACACAAGGCGCCGCCCTCGAGGGCGCGCAGCATGCGCGGCTCGAGGTCGAGCCAGGCAATACCCCGGGCCACCAGCAAGGCACTGCCGACCAGCAAAAGCAAGGTCCCCAGCGCCAGGCGGAACAGGCGCACACTGCTGACAGACATCACGGCCGAGCGCATACCGGTCGGCTCACTTCAAGGCTTCAAGGTAGCGACGTTGCACTTCGGCCCAGTCAACCACGTTGTAGAAGGCGCCGATGTATTCCGGGCGACGGTTCTGGTACTTCAGGTAGTAGGCGTGCTCCCACACATCCAGGCCGAGGATCGGCGTGTTGCCATGCATCAGCGGGCTGTCCTGGTTGCCGCTACTTTCGACCACCAGGGTTTTCTGCGAAGTGACGCTGAGCCAGGCCCAACCGCTGCCGAAGCGGGTCAGCGCGGCCTTGGTGAAGGCCTCCTTGAACGCCTCGAAACCACCCAGCTGCGCGTCGATGGCCTTGGCTACCTCACCCTGCGGCTGGCCGCCGCCCTTGGGCGACATGATGGTCCAGAACAGGCTGTGGTTGGCGTGACCACCGCCGTGGTTGGTCACCGCGCCACGCAGGTTCTCAGGCAGCGTCTTCACCGCACCCACCAGCTTTTCCACCGGCCAGTCGGCCCACTCGGTGCCCTCGATGGCCGCGTTCAGGCCATTGACGTAGGTTTGGTGGTGCTTGGTGTGGTGAATCTCCATGGTCGCGGTATCGATGTGCGGTTCCAGGGCATCGTAGGCGTAGGGCAATGCAGGCAAGGTATGGGGCATGTCAGTGGATTCCGTAGGCTGGGGTGCGGTCGTTGTTGTCCGTCTGAGCAACCAGTTCACTGGCAGCGGGCGTCTGGCGGTTGAGCAGGCGCGCGGTGCGCGGGTACTGGCCGTACTCGGCGATGAAATTCAGCAGTTCGGTATAGGTGCGCGAGCTGTGCCGCAGCGCGGCATCGCGCAAGGCCTGGGCCAGCCGCGCCTCGCCGGCTGCCTGCAGCAGGCGCTCATGCGCCGCGCACAGGTAGTCGGCGCTTTCGTGGGGCTGGTTCAGGCGCAGGTGCAGGTCGGCCAGGTTGTGGTGGGCGATGACCAGAGCGGCCACCGCTTCGTCAACGTCATGCCAGCGCTCGAACAGCACCTGGGCCAGGGCCAGCGCTTGCAGGTAGTGTTCCCGGGCATCGACCAGCTCGCCCTGTTCGAACAGGCAGTTGGCGTTTTGCGTGGTGCGTCTGAAGTGCTGCATGACGTGCCTCCTGGGCGGCCTCGGCTCAGATGCCGCCGGCGGTGAGTTTTTCCGGGTCGAGCAGGGCTTCGAGCTGGTCGCGGGACAGGTCGGTGTGCTCCAGCGCCACGTCGATGATCGGCCGGCCCTGCTTGTAGGCGGTCTTGGCGATTTCGGCGGCTTTCAGGTAGCCGATGATCGGGTTCAGCGCGGTGACCAGGATCGGGTTGCGCGACAGCGCTTCCTTGAGTTTGCCCTCGTTGACCTTGAACGTGGCAATGGCCTTGTCGGCCAGCAGGCGGCTGACGTTGGCCATCAGCTCGATGCTCTCCAGCAGGTTGCGGGCGATCACCGGCAGCATCACGTTCAGCTCGAAGTTGCCCGACTGGCCGGCCACGGCGATGGTGGCGTCGTTGCCGATAACTTGCGCGGCCACCATGGCGGTGGCCTCCGGGATTACCGGGTTGACCTTGCCCGGCATGATCGAGGAGCCCGGCTGCAGGCCCTGCAGCTCGATCTCGCCCAGGCCCGCCAGGGGGCCGGAGTTCATCCAGCGCAGGTCGTTGGCGATTTTCATCAGTGCCACGGCGGCGGTCTTGAGCTGGCCAGACAGCGCCACGGCGGTGTCCTGGGAGCCGATCAGGGCGAACAGGTTGTCACCTTGGGTGAACTCGACCCGGGTCAGGCCGCTGAGCTGGCGGGCAAAGCCGGCCGCGAACTGCGGGTGGGCGTTGATGCCGGTGCCCACCGCGGTGCCGCCCTGGGCCAGGGCTTGCAGCGCCGGCAGGGTGGCTTCGATGTGCGCCTGGGCGCCCTTGACCTGCGCCGACCAGCCACCGAGCACCTGGCTCATGCGCACCGGCATGGCGTCCATCAGGTGGGTACGGCCGGTCTTGACGTGCTTGTGCACCTCGAGCGCCTTGGCATCGATCACCTGGGTGAGGTGGCGCAGGGCCGGCAGCAGTTGCTCGTGCAGGGCCAGGGCAGCGCTGACATGGATGGTAGTGGGGATGATGTCGTTGCTGCTCTGGCCACAGTTGACGTGGTCGTTGGCATTGACCGGTTCGCCCAGCACGCGGCTGGCCAGGGTGGCGATCACCTCGTTGGCGTTCATGTTCGAACTGGTGCCGGAGCCGGTCTGGAACACATCCACCGGGAAGTGTTGGATGAAATCTTCGCCCAGCAGTTGCTCCACCGCCTTGACGATGGCCTCGCCCTGCCCTGCGCTCAGTTGCGAAAGCTCGACGTTGGCCTTGGCCGCCGCGGCCTTGGCCAGCAGCAGCGCGCGAATGAACTGGGCCGGCATCGGCTTGCCGCTGACCGGGAAGTTGTCGACCGCGCGCTGGGTCTGGGCACCGTACAGGGCCTGGGCCGGCACCTGCAGTTCGCCCATGCTGTCACGCTCGATACGGGTATCACTCATCTTCGAATCCTTGCATCAGTTCATCGGGAGAAATCGACGGCAGCAGCACGCAGTTGGCGAGCTGCATGGCATAGGGTTGCCAGCGCAGGTTTTGTTCGCGGCGGTCGAGGTTGCGCAGGTCGAGCAGCGGGCGCCAGGCCTGGTCCAGGCACAGGCAGCGCCAGTGCCAGGGCAACATGCGGTCGCAGGCGGTATCCAGCAGCAGGCGGAATGAGGTCAGGGCCACCGTCCATGGCGAGGTTTCGGTGCAGCACACCAGATAACGGCCTTCGGCCAGGTAGTGCTCGATCAGGCGCGGCTCGTCAGGTTCGAGGGCACAACGGATGCGCCGGCTGAGCCAGCGCCAGTTTTCCAGGTAGGGCAGTTCGTGGAGGACGGATTTCATGAACGTCATTGGCCGGGTTACTGGATAATGATATTCATTATTAAGTGATAAACATAATCACTTCAAGTGCTGAGCGACAAACAAAAAAACCGGCGCGATGGCCGGGTCAATTTCAAGGAAATTACGGGGGCGTGGGAGCGGGCTTGCCCCGCGATGATCCGAAGACCGATCGCGGGGCAAGCCCGCTCCCACAAGAAGACGCTGTATCAGCTACCGGCAATCGTCATGCGCTCGATCAGCACCGAGCCACTGTGGATGTTGCTGCGCGTCTCGATATCGCTGCCAATGGCGACGATCTGCTGGAACATGTCCTTCATGTTGCCGGCAATGGTCACTTCCTGCACCGCGTGCTGGATTTCACCATTCTCCACCCAGAAGCCTGCCGCACCGCGCGAATAATCGCCGGTCACCATGTTCAGGCCGTGGCCCATCAGCTCGGTCACCAGCAGGCCGCGGCCCATGCGGCGGATCAGCGCCGCCTGGTCTTCAACGCCATGGGTGACGAACAGGTTGTGCACACCGCCGGCGTTGGCCGTGCTTGGCAGCTTCAGCTTGCGCCCCGAATAGGTGCCGAGGATGTACGAAACCAGCTCGCCCTTGTCGACGAACGGTTTGGCGTAGGTGGCCAGGCCATCGCCGTCGAACGCCGCACTGCCCAGCGCGCGCGGGATGTGCGGGCGCTCGTCGAGGGTCAGCCAGCTGGGGAACAGGCGCTGGCCGAGGCTGCCTTCGAGGAACGACGACTTGCGGTACAGGTTGCCGCCGGAAATCGCCCCCAGGAAGCTGCCGAACAAGCCACCGGCCAACTCGGCGCTGAACAGCACCGGCACCTCGCAGGTAGGCACCGGGCGTGCGCCCAGGCGGCTTGCGGCACGTTGCGCGGCGCGCTGGCCGATGCTGCGCGGGTCGGCCAGCAGCTCGCCCTGGCGGTTGACGTCATACCAGTAGTCGCGCTGCATCTGCCCGTCGCCCTCGGCGATCATCACGCAACTCAGGCTGTGGCGGGTCGAGGCGTAGCCGCCGATGAAGCCGTGGCTGTTGCCGTATACCCGCACGCCCTGGTGGGTGTTGAGGCTGGTGCCGTCGGCGTTGAGAATGCGCTTGTCGGCGTCGAACGCCGCCGCCTCGCAAGCCAGCGCCATCTCGATGGCCTTCTCCGGCTCGATGTCCCAGTCGTGGTACAGGTCGAGGTCAGGGAATTCGCGGGCCATCAGCGCCGCATCGGCCAGGCCCGAGCATTCGTCTTCGGAAGTGTGCTTGGCAATGGCCAGCGCCGCCGCGACGGTTTCACGGATGGCCTCAGGGCCGCTGGCCGAGGTGCTCGCCGAGCCCTTGCGCTGGCCAACGTAGAGGGTGATGCCAAAACCCTGGTCGCGGTTGAACTCGACGGTCTCGACTTCGCGCTGGCGCACCGTGGTGGACAGGCCCTGCTCCAGCGACACCGCCACTTCGCAGGCACTGGCCCCCTGGCGGCGCGCCTCGGCGACGATCGCTTCGACCTGTTCCTGCAACGCCGGCAGGTCCTTGGGGCCTACGCTCTGGACTGCACTCATGGTTCTCTCCACTGAAAATTCTGCGTACGGCTTGGGTCATTCTACGACCGGGCCGGACAAGCGGCCCCCGACTGGTTATCATGGCGGCGATTTCCTGCGAGCTGCCCCCATGGTTGATTCTTACGACGACGCCTTCGATGGCGAAAAAAGCAAAACCCAGATCAAGCGCGAGCTGCATGCGCTGGTCGAACTCGGCGAACGCCTGACCACGCTCAAGGCCGAAACCCTGGCCCGCCTGCCGCTCACCGACGAGCTGCGCAAGGCGCTGGAAGAAGCCAGCAAGCACACCGCCCATGGCGCCCGCAAACGCCACATGTCGTTCGTCGGCAAGCTGATGCGCGTGCAAGACCTGGACGGCATTCATGCCGTGCTCGAGCAGGTCGACAGCTCGACCCGCCAGTACAACGAACGCTTCCACGGCCTGGAGCGCTGGCGCGACCGCCTGATCGACGGTAACGACGAGGACCTCGAACGCTTCGTCAACGAGTTCCCCGACACCGACCGCCAGCACCTGCGCTCGCTGATCCGCCATGCCCAGCACGAAAAGGCGCGCAACAAACCGCCTGCCGCTGCGCGCAAGGTGTTCAAGTACATCCGCGACCTCGACGAAACCCAGCGCGGGTTGCGTTAAGGCCATCGCGGGGCAAGCCCGCTCCCACGCAGCCCTTGCAGGCACACGTGGAAGCGGGCTTGCCCCGCGATCGTTGATCAAGCGCCGGTACCGCCGACGGTGATCGCATCCAGCTTCAAGGTCGGCTGGCCCACCCCCACCGGTACCGACTGCCCATCCTTGCCGCAGGTGCCCACACCGCTGTCCAGCGCCAGGTCGTTGCCGACCATCGACACCCGGCTCATCGCCTCCGGCCCGTTGCCGATCAACGTTGCGCCCTTGACCGGCGCGGTGATCTTGCCGTCCTCGATCAGGTAGGCCTCACTGGTGGAGAACACGAACTTGCCGCTGGTGATGTCCACCTGGCCGCCGCCCAGATTCGCGCAGTAGATGCCCTTCTTCACCGAAGCGATGATTTCTTGCGGGTCGCTGTCGCCGGCGCGCATGTAGGTGTTGGTCATGCGTGGCATCGGCAGGTGCGCGTAGGATTCACGCCGGCCATTACCGGTCACGGCCATGCCCATCAGCCGTGCGTTGAGCTTGTCCTGCATGTAGCCCTTGAGAATGCCGTTCTCGATCAGCGTGGTGCACTCGGTGGGCGTGCCCTCGTCATCGACGCTGAGCGAACCGCGACGGCCTTCGAGGGTGCCGTCGTCGACGATGGTGCACAACTTCGAGGCTACCTGCTCGCCGATGCGGCCGCTGAAGGCCGAGCTGCCCTTGCGGTTGAAGTCACCTTCAAGGCCATGGCCGACCGCCTCGTGCAGCAGCACCCCGGACCAACCCGAACCGAGCACCACCGGCAGCGTGCCGGCCGGCGCCGGAATTGCCTCGAGGTTGACCAGCGCCTGGCGCAGCGCCTCGCGGGCATAGCCCATCACCCGCTCTTCGGTGAAGTAGCGGTAGTCGGTACGCCCGCCACCGCCCTGCCCGCCGCGCTCGCGGCGGCCGTTCTGCTCGACGATCACACTCACGTTGAAGCGCACCAGCGGGCGCACATCGGCGGCCAGGCTGCCGTCGGCGGCCGCCACCAGAATGCGCTCCCAAACCCCGGCCATGCTCACGCTGACCTGCTGGATGCGCGGGTCGAGGGCACGGGTGGCGGCGTCGACGCGCTTGAGCAGCTCGACTTTTTCGGCACGGGTCAGCACGTCCAGCGGGTTGTCCTGGCCATACAGCGCGGTCACTTCCTGGCTGCGAAACGCCTGCACCTTGCCATTCTGCCCGGCACGGGAAATCGAACGGGCAGCGCGCGCCGCCGAGGTCAGGGCCTCGAGGTTGATTGCGTTGCTGTAGGCGAAGCCAGTCTTCTCACCAGACTGGGCACGCACGCCCACGCCCTGGTCGAGGTTGAAACTGCCTTCCTTGACGATGCCGTCCTCCAGCGCCCAGGTTTCCGAAACCTGGCCCTGGAAGTACAGGTCGGCAGCGTCGATACCGGGGCCGGCCAGCTCGCCCAGCACAGCCTGCAGGCTTTCCAGCCCCAGGCCGCCGGGGGCCAGAAGCTGCTCGCTGACGGTGGTTAACATCTGGCTCATAGTCACTCCGAGGTCTGAGCAGGCCGCAAGGCGTCCTGCGAGAAAAAGCGCCGGTGGCTCAGCACCGGCATGCGCGCCCGGATGGACGCCTGTTCTTCAGGGTCGCGGGTGGCCAGCAGTACCGCCTCGCCGCGCGCCTGTTGTGCAACGATCCGCCCCCAGGGGTCGATGATCGCTGCCTGCCCGTGGGTTTCCCGCGGGCCTGGGTGCAGGCCGCCCTGGGCGGCCGCCAGCATGTAGCATTGTGTCTCGATGGCCCGCGCACGAATCAGCACTTCCCAGTGCGCGGCCCCGGTTACTGCAGTGAACGCCGCCGGCACAGTAATGAGTTCGGCCCCGGCGGCGCGCAAGGCGCTGTACAGCTCGGGGAAGCGCAGGTCGTAGCATACCGTCAGGCCCACGCGCCCGACCGGGGTGTCAGCCACCACCACCTGGCCGCCATGGGCGTAGTCGTCCGACTCACGGTAGCGGCCACGGTTGTCGGCCACGTCCACATCGAACAGGTGCAGCTTGTCGTAACGGGCGGCGATTTCGCCGTGCTCGTCGATCAGCAACGAGCAGGCATGCGCCTTGGCATCGGGTTGGCCGACCGGCGGCAACGGCAAGGTGCCGGCCACTATCCATAACTTGAGGTCGCGGGCGGTGCGTTTCAACCAGGGCAGGATCGGCCCTTCGCCCAGCGCCTCGGCGCGGCCAATGGCAGCGGCGTCACGCCGGCCCATGGCGGCGAAGTTCTCCGGCAGCACCGCCAGCCGCGCACCGTCCGCGGCAGCCTGCTCAAGCAGGGCGCCTGCACGCTGCAGGTTGGCCAGCACATCGTCCTGGCTGACCATCTGGATCACTGCTGCCTTCATTGCCACCCCTTATTTGTCGAACGGTTTCACAAAGGTGATCTTAGGCTCTTTGACCGGCCCTTCGACCCGATAGTGCACGCTGGCAAAGCGCGACACACGGTCGCCGATCAGGCGGTCAACCAAAAACAGCGCCCCGCCCACCGCCGGCGCACCGACGATCAGCGCCGCCAGCGGCAGGTTGTTGGTCACCGGCAGGCTCACCTGCAGGTTGGCGTCGATGCGGTCGCGCACGAAGTCCAGGGTGCCTTCCAGTTCGAAGTTGCTCGACGGCCCGGTGACGCTGATCGGCTCGCGGGTCACGTACACCCCTTCGCTGGCCACCAGCAGGCCCTTGACCCGGTCGTAGGCCAGGCCCTTGCTGAACAGGTCGCTGAAGTCCAGGCGCAGGCGCCGGCCGATCGAGTTGAAGTTGAGCAGGCCAAACACCCGCAGGGCCTGGGCGCTGCCCTCCACTTCGACGAACTGGCCAGAGCGCAGTGCGGCGTCCAGGCTGCCGGAGAAGCGGTTGAGGCTGACCCAGGCCGGCGAACCCGGCCAGCGGCCGTCCACGTCCATGCGGAAATCCCGGCTGGTGACGGTGGGTGCAAAGCCCCAGGCCTTGAGCACGTCGCCCAGGTTCTTGCCGTCCACGCGGCCCTTGTACCAGCTCGAGGTGCTGCCCGGCAGGCCTTCCCAGCCGCCGCTGCCGTCGATGCGCAGGCCTTTGAGGTCCAGGTCGATATCGTCCAGCGCCAGACCGCGCGCATTCTGGCGCAGCTTCAGCGAAGCGCTGCCGAACAGGTCGTCGCCGCGGTACAGCTTGTCGATGCTCAGGTCCAGCGGCGGCACCTTGCGCGGGTCGAAGCCGGCCAGCGGGTCGGGGGCGTTGTCGTCCTGCGGCTGCGCGGGGTCGGCCGCTGGCAGGCGCAGGGTCTGCAGGCGGATCGCCATGGGCGCGCCCTTGGCATCGGGGATGCGCGCATTGCCGATCACCTCTTTGCTGTCCAGGCGCAGGTCCCAGGCCGGGCCGCCACGTGCCAGGCGCACCACCGCCTGGTTGAGGTCGATGCCGAAAGCCTTGAGCTGGCCGATGCTCAGGTCGACGCTTTGCAGGTTCTGCCGGGCGCTGCCGCCGGGGTCGTTGCCGGCCAGGCGCGCTGCCTGCTCCTGCCAGGGCGCAAGGTCCAGAGCATCGAGGCGCCCGCGCACGCGCAGGCCCTGGCCGCTGGGCGGCACCGCAGGGTCAGTGCCCAGCACCAGTTCGCCACGGCCCTGGCCGAGCTTTTCGGCAGGTGCTGCGTAAGCGAAACGGGCAAGGTCGGCGTAGCTGGCGTCAATCCGCCGCTCGGCGCCTTGCAGGGTGAGGCTGAAACGGCTGTCGCGAGTATCTGCCGCAGCCTTGCCGAACGGCGCCGGCAGGTCGATGGCCACGCCTTTGAGCGACGAATTGACGCTAAGCCGGTTGTCCTGCCCGCCCAGGGTCACCTGCAACTGGTACGGGATATCGCCAGACACCGGTAGCGCCTGCTGCACCTGCAGCCAATCGGTGAGCGCCTTGACCCCTACCTGGCCGCTGGCGTTGATACGGGTCTGGATTTGCCCCTTGCCCTCGGCGGCAATCTGCGCGCTGACCGGCTTGCCGAACGCCTGCAGGGTGACTGCCTTGGCGCTCAGGCCCTTGTCGAGGTCGAAACTGAAATCCCCCTTGAGCTGGCTGAGCTCCAGGGTCGGCGGGGCGATCTTGAGCGTGGCGCCTTCTGTGGCGAAGTCCACCAGCACCTTCGGGCGCTGGCCGTGCTCCAGCGGCACGTCCAGCTTGACCTTGCCGTTCAGCGGGCCTTCACCCTCCCAACCGGCGAAGATCTCGCCAGTGCCGATCGGTGTTTCCTTGAGAATCTTCAGGCCGTCGCCAAGGCTGCCGTCGAAATCGGCATCCAGGTACAGGTGGCTGTGCTCACCTGCCTCGACATGAGGGATGTCGACCTTCACGTTGCTGACCTTGGTGTCTAGCAACTGGCCACGGCTGGCCTTGATGCGCACGCCGGTATCTTCGATGAACACCTCGCCGTCCACCTGCTGCACCTGTGGCCAGCCGGGCTGGAAGGCCAGGGCGGCGTCATGCACCTTGAAGTACAGGCTGATGTCGCGGGCGTGGGGCGGTGCGCCGTGGTTGAGCGAGCCCTGGTACTGGAAGTAGCCCTGTTCGACGTTGCCCTTGACGATGGCGCTGCGCAGCCACTCGTCCAGCGCCGGGCTGAGCACTTCGGGCAGGTACTTGGCGGTGTAGCGGCCATCGCCTTCGGTCATGCCGACGCGCAGGTCCATGTAGTCTTCGTGGCCCGGCTCCAGGTGCAGGCGGATCAGGAAGTCCGCAGCAACCTTGCCTTCCTCGCCCAGCACCTTGATGTACGGCGCCACCAGGGTGAATACCTGCGGGTTTAGGGTCCAGGTCAGGCGGGCGTTGGCCTTCTGGTAGTGCCAGGGCTTGGCGAAGATCGGGTACAGGTGCAGCATGAAGTCGTTGGTATCAAGGCGCAGTTCGCCCTTGCCGAGGTCGCCACTGATAGCACCGCTGACATTACCGGCCGCCGGTGCGCCGTGGTAGGCGTCGAAGCCGACCTTGTCCAGGTTGGCGGCAAACTGCACACGCTGGTCACCCTCGGCATTGGGCCGCAGCTCGGCCCGTACGTTGCGCAGGGTACCGGTGACCTTGAGTGCATCGACCACGGTCATCAGCTTTTCCGGCAGCGGCGCCAGGGCATCGATCAGCGGGGTCAGCGGAGTCAGCTCGAGGCGGTCGGCCTGGATCAGCCAGGACTCCGCGGCAGGCGAGTCGCCAGCGCGCTGGGCCAGTTGCAGGTGCGACTCCCAGCGGGCCTTGCCCAAGGTTGCCGCCAGCGAGTCCACCGCCACATCAAAACCATCGCCACGGCGCT
Organism: Pseudomonas xanthosomatis; assembly: GCF_019139835.1. Classification (NCBI taxonomy): domain Bacteria; kingdom Pseudomonadati; phylum Pseudomonadota; class Gammaproteobacteria; order Pseudomonadales; family Pseudomonadaceae; genus Pseudomonas; species Pseudomonas xanthosomatis. The sequence goes on from NZ_CP077075.1 coordinate 5,556,206, forward strand.
GGAACCAGGCATTCAGCGCCAGGTCGTCGACGGTTACCGCCTTGCGCCCGGTATAAGCGCCCTTGAGCTGCGGGGCGTTCAGGCGCACTACCGCCTGCTGCAGCTGGCCCTTGCGCCAGTCGACCCAGAACTCGCCGCCGGCACGCAGGCTGCTGGCCTGCCACTGGCCCAGCACGCGCGGCGGCAACCAGCGTGCCCAGTCGCTTTGCGGCAGGCTCAGGTAAGCCTGCAGGCTGGCATCACGCCAGTTTTTCGCGCTGGCGCGGCTTTGCAGGCTGACCGCCAGGGGCTGGCCATCGGGCAGCGTGGCGCGCAGGTCGAGGCTTTGCCGCGCAGCGCCGGCCTGCAGCCCGAGGCTGACGTAGGTGAGGGTAAGTGGCTCGCGCTGCCAGGGCTGCAAGGTGACCTGGCTGTCGAACAGGTCGATGCGCCCCAGCTGGCGCAGGCGCTTGAGCGCCTCGCTCGGGTCCAGCGGGCTGTCATCCTTATGCGGCAAGCCTTCCAGCGCCCAGGCGCCCTGCTCGTCTTCGCGCAGGATCAATTGCAGGCCACCCAGCTGGATGCGCGCCAGGCGCACCTCGCGGGCCTTGAGGCTGGCCCACAGGTCGGGTACCAGTTTCACGTCGTCCAGGCGCAAGGCATCGCTGCCCTCGCCCAACTGCAGGTCACGCACCCGTAGCACCGGGGCCAGGCCGCTCCAGCGGCCTTCCAGGGCACCGACGTGCACGGGCAAGCCCAAGGCCTGTTCGGCCTTGAGCTCGACGTCTGCACGGTATTCGGCGACCAGCGGTACCAGCTGCCGACCGAGGCTGACGTACAGCGCCACCAGCACCGCAAGCAGGGCACAGAATGCCAGCCCCCAGCGGGTCAGGGCGCCCAGAACGCGGGTCAGACGTTCCATGCCCATGGCCCTCCGAGTCGTCCCTTAACTATGGCCGGTGAATAGCGCTTTGCCAGCCCGTCCCTGGGGAGGCCGCGTTCAGCGAGGGTCAGAGCAGCACCACATCGTATTGTTCCTGGGAATACATGGACTCGACCTGGAAGCGAATGGTTCGCCCGATAAAGGCTTCGAGTTCGGCGACATTGCCCGACTCTTCGTCCAGCAGCCGGTCGACCACCTTCTGGTTGGCCAGCACCCGGTAGCCTTCGGCCTGATAAGCCCGGGCCTCGCGGAGGATCTCGCGGAAAATTTCGTAACAAATGGTCTCGGGGGTCTTCAGCTTGCCCCGCCCCTGGCATGCCGCGCAGGGCTCGCACAGCACCTGCTCGAGGCTTTCGCGAGTACGCTTGCGGGTCATCTGCACCAGGCCCAGCTCGGTGATGCCGATGATGTTGGTCTTGGCGTGATCACGCTCGAGCTGCTTTTCCAGGGTGCGCAGCACCTGGCGCTGGTGCTCCTCATCTTCCATGTCGATGAAGTCGATGATGATGATCCCGCCGATGTTGCGCAGGCGCAGTTGCCGGGCGATGGCGGTGGCCGCCTCGAGGTTGGTCTTGAAAATGGTTTCTTCAAGGTTGCGGTGGCCGACGAAGGCCCCGGTGTTGACGTCGATGGTGGTCATCGCCTCGGCCGGGTCGACCACCAGGTAACCACCAGACTTGAGCGGCACCTTGCGCTCCAAAGCGCGCTGAATTTCGTCCTCGACACCGTACAGGTCGAAGATCGGCCGTTCGCCGGGGTAGTGCTCCAGGCGGTCGGCGATCTCCGGCATCAGCTCGGCGACGAACTGCGTGGTCTTCTGGAAGGTTTCCCGGGAATCGATGCGGATCTTCTCGATCTTGGCGTTGACCAGGTCGCGCAGGGTGCGCAGTGCCAGGCCCAGGTCCTCATAGATGACCGTCGGCGCGCCGCAGGTCTGGATCTGCGAGCCGATCTGCTCCCACAGCCTGCGCAGGTAGCGAATGTCCTGCAGAATGTCTTCGGCCCGCGCGCCTTCGGCGGCGGTGCGCAAAATGAAGCCGCCGGCGTCTTTCATGTCCTCTTTGGCCATGCAGTCGGTCACCACCTGCTTGAGGCGGTCACGCTCGGCTTCTTCTTCGATCTTCAGCGAAATACCGACGTGGCTGCTGCGCGGCATGTACACCAGGTAGCGCGACGGGATCGACAGCTGGGTGGTCAGGCGCGCGCCCTTGGTGCCGATCGGGTCCTTCGTCACCTGCACCACCAGCGCCTGGCCTTCGTGCACCAGGGCGGTGATGGTCTCGACCGCCGAGCCTTCGCGCTGGGAAATTTCCGAGGCGTGAATGAACGCTGCGCGCTCAAGGCCGATATCGACGAACGCCGCCTGCATGCCCGGCAACACCCGCACCACCTTGCCCTTGTAGATGTTGCCGACGATGCCGCGGCGCTGGGTGCGCTCGACATGCACTTCCTGCAGGACGCCGTTCTCCACCACCGCCACGCGTGATTCCATCGGGGTGATGTTGATCAGGATCTCTTCACTCATGGCAGGCTCTCGTCTATGGGCTTGGGTAATGATGGATCGCTTGCAAGGGGCTGGCTAGGGCTGCGCGAAATCCTCCGGCAGTTGCCAGCAGGCAATGGCGAACTGCTCCAGCAGCTCGGCGGTTTCACTCAGGGGCAGGCCGACCACGGCCGAGTAACTGCCTTCGATACCGGTGACGAACACCGCGCCCAGGCCCTGGATGGCATAGCCACCGGCCTTGTCCAGCGGCTCGCCGCTGTCCCAGTAGCGCAGCGCTTCTTCAAAGGAGATGGTGCGAAAACGTACCTTGGTGCTGACGCAGCGGCTGATGCTGCGCTTGCCGTCGGTCAGGGCCACGGCGGTGAGCACCTGGTGCTCGCGCTTGGACAGGTCGCCGAGCATCGACAGAAAGTGCTCGCGGTCCTCCGGCTTGCCGAGGATCTCGTCGTCGAGCACCACCGTGGTATCGGCCCCCAACACCACGCCGTGGCCGTCGGTGTGGGCGAAACCGGCCACCGCCTTGGCCTGGGCCAGGCGCTCTACATAGGCAGCCGGGGCCTCGCCGGGCAGCGGGGTTTCATCGATGGGGGCACTGACCACGGTGAAGGGTACGCCGATCTGGGTCAGCAGTTCACGACGGCGCGGCGAGCCGGAGGCAAGGTACAGCTGGGTCATGCGGACGTCTCCCTGTCAGCGGCGGCGCGTCAGTGAATGTGCAGGCGCACGCGCAGGCCGCGCAGGGCGAAGCTCACCCATGGCCAGAGCAAGGCGCTGATCACTGCCGACCACACCAGTGCCAGGGTCGGCAGGCGGTTGCCGGTCAGGGCGCTGAGCCACAGCTGAATCAGCTGGGCGATGCCGAAGACCACCAGAATCACCAGGCTCTGCTGCCACACCGGGAACATGCGCAGGCGCTGCTGCAACGACAGCACCAGGAAGGTGATCAGGGTGAGGATGAGCGCGTTCTGCCCCAGCAGTGTGCCGTACAGCACGTCTTCGGCCAGGCCAAGCACGAACGCGGTGGTCATGCCCACCTTGCCGGGCACGGCCAGGGTCCAGAAAGCCAACAGCAGGGCCAGCCACATGGGCCGGAACACTTCCATGAACTGCGGCATGGGCGAGACGCTGAGCAACAGGCCGATGGCGAAGGTCAGCCAGATGACCCAGCCGTTTCTGCTACGGGTGCTGGCCATTATTGTCTCCGGGGTTGGGCTGGCGCGGCGGCCGGCTGGGCCGGGGCGCTGGCGGGCGTGCTGCCGTGCGCTGCCGGGGCTGGTGCGGTCGCCGGTGCAGCGCCATGTGCTGCCGGCGCCGGTGTGGCGGCTGGCTGGGTAGCGTTGGCGGCCGGCGGCGTGGCCGGGTTGGCTGGCGCCTGGCCGTGGCCCTGGCGGTCGGCTTCTTCCTGGGCGATGGCCGCCTCGGTGGCGCGCTCTTCCGGGGTGCGCCGGTCGCTGAACACCAGCAGCATGTAGCGGCTGCGGTTAAGCGAAGCGGTCGGGATGGCGCGAACGATGGCGAACGGCTGGCCCGAGTCGTGGATCACTTCGTTGACCGTGGCCACCGGGTAACCCGCCGGGAAACGCTGGCCCATGCCGGAGCTGACCAAAAGGTCGCCTTCCTTGATGTCGGCGGTGTCGGCCACGTGGCGCAGCTCCAGGCGCTCCGGGTTGCCGGTACCGCTGGCAATGGCGCGCAGGCCGTTGCGGTTGACCTGCACCGGGATGCTGTGGGTGGTGTCGGTGAGCAGCAATACCCGCGAGGTGTACGGCATCAGCTCGACCACCTGCCCCATCAGGCCGCGGGCATCGAGCACCGGCTGGCCGAGGAACACACCGTCGCGCTCGCCCTTGTTGATCAAAATGCGGTGGGTGAACGGGTTGGGGTCGACGCCGATCAGCTCGGCCACCTCGACCTTCTCGTTGACCAGCGCCGAAGAGTTGAGCAACTCGCGCAGGCGCACGTTCTGCTCGGTCAGGGCGGCCAGCTTCTGCAGCCGGCCCTGCAACAGCAGTGCTTCGGTCTTGAGTTTTTCGTTTTCGGCGATCAGCTCGGTGCGGCTGCCGAACTGGCCGGCCACGCCCTGCCACATGCGCTGCGGCAGGTCGGTGATCCAGTAGGATTCCATCAGCACCAGACCCATCTGGCTGCGCACTGGCTTGAGCAGGTCAAAGCGCGAGTCGACCACCATCAGCGCGACCGACATCACTACCAGCACCAGCAGGCGGACACCCAGCGAAGGGCCTTTGGAGAAAAGCGGTTTAATGGGCCGTTCCTCGTGGACGACGGTTCAAGGTGCCATTGAACTTGGGCCTTGCACCGGCGAACTTGCCAATTGACGGAAACGGCGCCGCAAGCGGCGCCGAACAAGCGCATACAGGTAGCACTGTGCGTGCTACCTGTAAACCGGGGCGCTGTACTGCTGCCGCGATCACTCGCTGGAGAGCAGGTCCATGGCGTGCTTGTCCATCATCTCCAGCGCACGGCCACCGCCGCGGGCGACGCAGGTCAGCGGGTCTTCGGCGACGATCACCGGCAGGCCGGTTTCCTGGGCCAGCAGCTTGTCGAGGTCACGCAGCAGGGCGCCACCACCGGTCAGCACCAGGCCACGCTCGGCGATGTCCGAAGCCAGCTCCGGCGGCGACTGCTCAAGGGCGCTCTTGACTGCCTGGACGATGGTCGCCAGCGACTCTTGCAGGGCTTCGAGCACTTCGTTGGAGTTCAGGGTGAAGGCACGTGGTACGCCCTCGGCCAGGTTGCGACCACGCACGTCGACTTCGCGCACTTCGCCGCCCGGGTAGGCGGTACCGATTTCCTGCTTGATGCGCTCGGCGGTGGATTCGCCGATCAGGCTGCCGTAGTTGCGGCGCACGTAGGTGACGATGGCTTCGTCGAAGCGGTCGCCGCCAACCCGTACGGATTCTGCGTAAACCACGCCGTTGAGCGAGATCAGGGCGATTTCGGTGGTACCGCCACCGATGTCGACGACCATCGAGCCACGGGCTTCTTCGACCGGCAGGCCGGCACCGATGGCAGCCGCCATTGGTTCTTCGATCAGGAACACCTCACGGGCACCGGCACCGAGGGCCGATTCACGGATGGCGCGGCGCTCGACCTGGGTCGATTTGCACGGCACGCAGATCAGCACGCGTGGGCTGGGCTGCAGGAAGCTGTTTTCGTGCACTTTGTTGATGAAGTACTGCAGCATTTTTTCACAAACGCTGAAGTCGGCGATCACGCCGTCCTTCATCGGACGAATGGCGGCGATGTTGCCCGGCGTACGGCCGAGCATGCGCTTGGCTTCGGTACCGACAGCGACGACGCTTTTCTGGTTGCCGTGGGTACGGATGGCAACAACCGAGGGCTCATTCAGGACGATACCGCGCTCACGCACGTAAATAAGGGTGTTGGCAGTACCCAGGTCGATGGAGAGATCGCTGGAAAACATGCCACGCAGTTTCTTGAACATGGGAAAGTGACCCTGGGGAAAGCGTGGGTAAAAAAGTGCGGCAAACTCTAACAATGGCAGGGATTTTGGGCAAGGAGCCAATATGTTAAATTGGCTGTTTTTCCGAGCATGCCAGCCGATGATCGCGGCCCTTTGACCGCCAGAATCCCGTCATGTTCCTCAATTGCGCTGCCATTGCGCTTTTTCGTTTCTGCTGGAGATCCCCATGGCGCTTGAACGCTCCGACGTGGAAAAGATCGCTCATCTGGCCCGCCTGGGCCTGGTCGAGAGCGAACTGCCACGCATTACCGACGCCCTGAACAGCATTCTCGGGCTGGTCGACCAGATGCAAGCGGTCGACACGAGCGGCATCGAGCCCCTCGCCCACCCGCTGGAAGCCACCCAGCGCCTGCGCCCCGACCAGGTCACCGAAAGCAACCAGCGCGACCGCTACCAGGCCGTTGCCCCGTCGACCGAAAACGGTCTGTACCTGGTTCCGAAAGTCATCGATTAAGGGAAAGCGTCCGCCATGCATCAACTGTCTCTCGCCGAGATCGCCCGCGGCCTTGCCGACAAGTCGTTCTCATCAGAAGAACTGACCGGCGCGCTGCTGTCGCGCATCAAGCAGCTCGACCCGCAGCTCAACAGCTTCATCACCGTCACTGAACAACAAGCCCTGGAGCAGGCGCGCGCCGCCGATGCGCGCCGCGCCGCCGGCGAAACCGGCGCGCTGCTGGGCGCACCCATCGCCCACAAGGACCTGTTCTGCACCAACGGCGTGCGCACCAGCTGCGGCTCGAAGATGCTCGACAACTTCACCGCCCCGTACGACGCCACCGTCGTCGCCAAGCTGGCCGAAGCCGGCATGGTCACCTTGGGCAAGACCAACATGGACGAGTTCGCCATGGGTTCGGCCAACGAATCCAGCCACTACGGCGCGGTGAAGAACCCATGGAACCTCGAGCACGTCCCGGGCGGCTCGTCGGGCGGTTCGGCCGCAGCGGTCGCTGCGCGCCTGCTGCCGGTGGCCACCGGCACCGACACCGGCGGCTCGATCCGCCAGCCGGCCGCGCTGACCAACCTCACCGGCCTCAAGCCCACCTACGGCCGCGTCTCTCGCTGGGGCATGATTGCCTATGCCTCCAGCCTCGACCAAGGCGGCCCGATGGCGCGCACCGCCGAAGACTGCGCACTGTTGCTGCAAGGCATGGCCGGCTTCGATAAAAACGACTCGACCAGCGTCGACGAACCCGTGCCGGACTACAGCGCCACGCTGAACGGCTCGCTGCAGGGTCTGCGCATCGGCCTGCCGAAGGAGTACTTCGGCGCCGGCCTCGACCCGCGCATCGCAGAGCTGGTGCAAGCCAGCGTCAAGGAGCTGGAAAAGCTCGGCGCAGTGGTCAAGCCCATCAGCCTGCCGAACATGCAGCACGCCATCCCTGCGTACTACGTGATCGCCCCGGCCGAGGCCTCTTCGAACCTGTCGCGTTTCGACGGCGTGCGCTTCGGCCACCGCTGCGACCAGCCCAAGGACCTCACCGACCTGTACAAGCGCTCGCGCGGCGAAGGCTTCGGCACCGAGGTGCAGCGGCGCATCATGGTCGGCACCTATGCCCTGTCGGCCGGCTACTACGACGCCTACTACGTCAAGGCGCAGCAGATCCGCCGCCTGATCAAGAACGACTTCATGGCCGCGTTCAACGACGTCGACGTGATTCTCGGCCCGACCACGCCGAACCCGGCCTGGAAGCTCGGCTCGAAAAACGCCGACCCGGTCGCCGCCTATCTTGAAGACGTCTACACCATCACCGCCAACCTGGCGGGCCTGCCGGGCCTGTCGATGCCGGCTGGCTTCGTCAACGGCCTGCCGGTGGGCGTGCAGCTGCTGGCCCCGTATTTCCAGGAAGGCCGCCTGCTCAACATCGCGCACCGCTACCAGCAAGTCACCGACTGGCACACCCGCGCCCCCAACGGCTTCTGAGGAATTCACACATGCAATGGGAAGTTGTGATCGGGCTGGAGATTCATACCCAGCTCGCCACCCAGTCGAAGATTTTCTCCGGCAGCGCCACCACCTTCGGCTCCGAGCCGAACACCCAGGCCAGCCTGGTCGACCTCGGCATGCCCGGCGTACTGCCGGTGCTCAACCAGGAAGCCGTGCGCATGGCGTGCATGTTCGGCCTGGCGATCGACGCCGAAATCGGCCCGCGCAACGTGTTCGCGCGCAAGAACTACTTCTACCCCGACCTGCCCAAGGGCTACCAGATCAGCCAGATGGACCTGCCGATCGTCGGCAAGGGCCACCTGGACATCGCCCTTGAAGACGGCACCCTCAAGCGCATCGGCGTGACCCGCGCGCACCTTGAAGAAGACGCCGGCAAGAGCCTGCACGAAGACTTCAACGGCGCCACCGGCATCGACCTGAACCGCGCAGGCACCCCGCTGCTGGAGATCGTCTCCGAGCCGGACATGCGCAGCGCCAAAGAAGCCGTGGCCTACGTCAAGGCGATCCACGCCCTGGTGCGTTACCTGGGCATCTGCGACGGCAACATGGCCGAAGGCTCGCTGCGTTGCGACTGCAACGTGTCGATCCGCCCGAAAGGCCAGGTCGAGTTCGGCACCCGCTGCGAGATCAAGAACGTCAACTCGTTCCGCTTCATCGAGCGCGCCATCAACAGCGAAATCCAGCGCCAGATCGACCTGATCGAGGACGGTGGCAAGGTGGTGCAGGAAACCCGCCTGTACGACCCGAACAAGGACGAGACCCGCTCCATGCGCAGCAAGGAGGAAGCCAACGACTACCGTTACTTCCCCGACCCGGACCTGCTGCCGGTGGTCATCGAGCCGGCCTTCCTCGATAGCGTGCGCGCCTCGCTGCCAGAGCTGCCCACGCAAAAGGTCGAGCGCTTCCAGAGCCAGTACGGTCTGTCGGCCTACGACGCCAACGTGCTGGCTTCCAGCCGCGAGCAGGCCGAGTACTTCGAGCAGGTGGTCGCCATTGGTGGCGACGCCAAGCTTGCCGCCAACTGGGTCATGGTCGAGCTGGGCAGCCTGCTGAACAAGCTGGGCGTGGAGATCGACCAGTCGCCGGTCAGCGCCGAGCAGCTGGGTGGCATGCTGCTGCGCATCCGTGACAACACCATCAGCGGCAAGATCGCCAAGACCGTGTTCGAGAAGATGGCCGCCGGCGAAGGCACTGCCGACCAGGTGATCGAAGCCAACGGCCTCAAGCAGGTGACCGACACCGGCGCCATCGAGAAGGTGCTGGACGAAATGCTCGCCGCCAACGCCGAGCAGGTCGAACAGTACCGCGCCGCCGACGAGGCCAAGCGCGGCAAGATGTTCGGTTTCTTCGTCGGCCAGGCAATGAAAGCCTCCAAAGGCAAGGCCAACCCGGGGCAAGTGAACCAAATGCTCAAGGCCAAGCTCGAAGGGTGACTGCTTTACCCCTGTAATCCTGCGAGGGCTTCGCCCTCGTTCGCGGGCAAGCCCGCTCCCACAGGAATATCGCCGCCAGCATAAGCGGCGTGCTAACCGTGGGAGCGGGCTTGCCCGCGAATGGCCGCACCGGAGAGCACCTGCCTTGCTAAAAAAAACATTTACCGCCCTGGCTTTTTTCTCTGCCTTGGCCGGCTGCGCCAGCCATGACATCGACCCCCGCGGCTACGACCAAAGCGGCACCGCCTCCTACTACGGCGCGCGCCACCACGGCAAACGCACCGCCAGTGGCGAGCCCTTCAACCAGCACGGCCTCACCGCCGCCCACCGCAGCCTGCCCTTCGGCACCCGCGTGCTGGTCACCAACCTCAGCAACCAGCAAAGCGTGGTGGTACGCATCAATGATCGCGGCCCGCATACCCGCGGCCGGCTGATCGACCTGTCACGGGCTGCCGCTGAAAAAATCGGCATGCTCCGTAGCGGAACGGCGCGCGTGCGGGTACAAGGTCTGAGCGACTGACCTGACTGGAGCCCTTCGCCATTTTCGACCTGGCCACCCTCCCCACCTTCAGCCTCCTGCAACTGGCCGCAGGCCTGCTGCTGCTGATCATCGGCGCCGAACTGCTGGTGCGCGCGGCCCTGCGCCTGGCCACCCGCCTGCACGTGCGCCCGCTGATCATCGGCCTGAGCCTGGTAGCCTTCGGCAGCACCGCGCCGCAACTGACCGTGAGCCTGCAGGCCGCCTACCAGGGCGCGCCGGACGTGGCCGTGGGCAGCGTGGTCGGCAGCAACATCTTCAACGTGCTGGTGATTCTTGGCCTGGCCGCGCTGATCATCCCGCTACGGGTATCTCGCCAACTGGTGCGCCTGGACATCCCGCTGATGATCGGCGCCAGCGCGCTGGTCTATGCACTGGCCGGCAACGGCCTGCTGGGGCGCTTCGAAGGCGCAGTGCTGCTGCTGGGCCTGCTGGGCTACCTGCTGATGCTCTGGCACCAGTCGCGCCACTACGCCCGCACCTACCCGCATGCCCACGCCGCGCACACCAGCGCCTGGCGCTTCTGGAGCGCAACCTTGCTGCAGACCTTGCTGGGGCTTGGCCTGCTGAGCCTGGCCGGGCACCTGCTGCTGGAGGCCGCTGTCGAGGTGGCCACCGACCTGGGCCTGTCGGAGCGCATCATCGGCCTGACCGTGGTGGCGGTGTGCACCTCGCTGCCGGAGCTGGCCGCCGCGCTGCTCGCCGCCCTGCGCGGCGAGCGGGAGATCGCCGTGGGCACGGTGATCGGCAGCAACCTGTTCAACCTGCTGGCCGTACTGGGGCTGACCGCACTGATCACCCCCGAGCCGCTGTCGATCTCGCCCAACGCCCTGGCCTTCGACCTGCCGGTGATGCTCGGTGTCGCCGCGCTGTGCCTGCCGGTGTTCTACTCCGGCTACCGCGTCACCCGCGCCGAAGGCCTGGTGTTTCTCTGCCTGTACCTGGCCTACGGCCTGCACGTGGTGACCTTCACCACCGGCCTGCCACTGGCCGGTCGCCTCGAACGACTGATGCTGTTCTACGTACTGCCGGTGCTGGGCCTTGTGCTGCTGTACACCACGGTCCGCGCCTGGCGCCGCCAACACTGAGGGTAAAACATGACTGACGGGCCTGTCGCCGGCAAGCCGGCTCCTGCAGGCTGCGCTGTCGCATAGGGGAACGCAGCGTGGGAGCGGGCTTGCCGGCGAAGAGGCCGGTACAGCACAAGCTACTTGGCCTGGCGAGCCTTCTTCATGCGAAACGCCACCCACAGCACGCCAATCCACAGCGGAATCAGCATCACCGAAATGCGGATCGGCGGCGTCAGGTACATCACCACCAGAATCAGCACGATGAACGCCAGGCACAGGTAGTTGCTGACCGGGTGCCCCCAGCTGCGGTAGAACGGCGTGATACCGGCCGCAAGCTTGGCCTTGCGGAACTTGAGGTGAGTGATGCTGATGCTCGCCCAGTTGATCACCAGCGCCGACACCGCCAGCGCCATCAGCAGGCCGAAGGCCTCGCCCGGCATCAGGTAGTTGATCACCACGCACAGGCCGGTGGCGAAGGCCGACACGCCCAGGGCGGTCAGCGGCACGCCGCGGCGGCTGACTTTCAACAGTTGGCGTGGCGCATCCCCCTGCGAGGCCAGGCCGAACAGCATGCGGCTGTTGGCGTACACGCAGCTGTTGTACACCGACAGCGCGGCAGTCAGCACCACCACGTTGAGGATGGTCGCCACCAGGTCGCTGTCCAGCTCGTGGAAGATCATCACGAACGGGCTGCCGCCCTGCACCACCTTCTGCCATGGGTACAGCGACAGCAGCACCGCCAGGGCGCCGATGTAGAAGATCAGGATACGGTACACCACCTGGTTGGTGGCCTTGGGGATGCTCTCGCGCGGGTTGGCAGCCTCGGCGGCGGTGATGCCCACCAGCTCCAGGCCGCCAAAGCTGAACATGATCACCGCCAGCGCCATCACCAGCCCGGTGATGCCATTGGGGAAGAAGCCGCCGTACTGCCACAGGTTGGCCACGCTGGCATCCGGGCCGCCGTGGCCGCTGCCCAGCAGCCAGGCGCCGAAGCCGATCATGCTGACGATGGCCACCACCTTGACCAGGGCAAACCAGAACTCCAGCTCGCCGTAAACCTTCACCTGGGTCAGGTTGATGGCGTTGATCACCACGAAGAAAATCGCCGCCGTGGCCCAGGTGGGGAAGTCCGGCCACCAGTACTTGACGTAGATGCCCACGGCGGTGAGCTCGGCCATGCCGACCAGCACGTACACCACCCAGTAGTTCCAGCCCGAAACAAAGCCTGCGAACTCGCTCCAGTACTGATGGGCAAAGTGGCTGAAGCTGCCGGCAACCGGCTCCTCGACCACCATCTCGCCAAGCTGGCGCATGATCAGGAAGGCCATCAGGCCGGCGACCGCATAGCCCAGCAGCACCGAAGGGCCGGCCAACTGGATGGTCTGGGCGATGCCCAGGAACAGCCCGGTGCCGATGGCACCGCCCAGCGCGATCAGCTGGATATGGCGGTTCTTCAGCCCGCGCTGCAAGCGCTCGGGCGTGCTCTGGTCTTGCATGAAGTGTCCTTTAGGTGTGGCAGTGTTCATTTATTGTTAGTGCAGCGAGGCTCTAGATCCAGCCGCCCCACTGCAAGACGAAAATTCCGATATTGGTGGTGATGGCCGCCATCAGCGTGGTGATCACGATGATCGACGCCGCCAGTTCGTGGTTGCCGTTGGCGGCCCGCGCCATCACGTAGCTGGCCGCCGCCGTGGGGCTGCCGATGTACAAGAACAGGATGCCCAGTTCGGCGCCCCTGAAGCCGCACAGCCAGGCGCCCAAGGTGCCCAGCAACGGCAGCCAGACCATCTTCACCAGGCTCACGTCCACTGCCATCTTGCCGCTGTCGCGCAAAGCCGCCAGCGACAGGGTGCCGCCGATGCAGATCAGCGCCAGCGGCAAGGTCATCTGCGCCAGGTAGTCGCCAGAGGTGAGCAGCCAGTTGGGCAGCGGCACCTGGCCGTAGGCCATGGGCGTTGCGGCCAGCACGCTGAGGATCAGCGGGTTGCTGAAGATGTTCTTGCAGATGCTCCACGGGTCGGACTTGAGGTTCGGGCTGTACACCGCCAGCACCACCGCCGACAGCGAGTTGTACATGAGGATCACCAGGCCCGCGAGCACCGCCCCCAGCGAAATGCCGTAGTCGCCATACAGGCTGGCCGCCAGGGCCAGGCCGATCACCCCGTTGTTGCCGCGAAACGCGCCTTGGGTGTAGATGCCGCGATCGGCCAGCGGGCTGCGCCAGATGGCCATGCCCCAGGACAGGGCGAAGCCCACCAGGGTGGCGATGATGAAATAGAAGATCACCCCGGGCTTGACCGCTGCAGCCAGGTCGGCGTGGTAGATGCCAAGGAACAGCAGCGCCGGCATGCACACGTTGAACACCAGCGACGAGGCGACCTTGCTGAAATTGTCGTCGATCAGGCCGATGCGCCTGAGCAATACGCCCATGAACAGCATGGCGAACACGGGGGCCGTGATGTTCAGTGTCTGGATAAGAAGGGCGAGCATGCCGCGCGATCCTGAGGGTTGCCGTTAGGGGGCTAATCATACGTCAGTGCCAGTGTCTTGCGCCCGTCGAAGCTGCCAGTTGGCAGCAATAACCGCGCTTGACGTAGGAAATTTCCTGATTATGATGACGATTACTGTACATACATACAGTTAAACGGATTATCCAGACAGTGCAAGGAGCAAATATGTCAGGAATGCAGCATCCGCCTGTGGCCAACCAGGCCCAGGCCAACCTCGTGGTCGCCGACCTCGAGCAGCTGTTCGAACAGCAGGGCATCGCCCTGCCCGGCCCGGACAGCCACCTGGTGCTGGTCACGCATGGCCATCACACCCTCAAGTACCACTGCTTCGACGCCCCCGCGGCCAACCCGCAACCGGGCAACCGCGGGCCGCAACTGTTCTTCGAAGGCGCTGAGCACACCGCCATCGGCGACAACACCCTGTTGCGCTTCGAGGCCGGCCAGCCCGGCATCCCTGCGCACCAGGCGCCCCTGCCGCTGCCCAACGGCCTGCAACTGACCTACGGCCAGGTGATTGCCCTGGGTGGCGACTTCTATGGCCTGCCGGAGCAGCCGATCGCCGACGGTGCCAACGAGGCCGAACGCATCGCGCGTTTTATCCAGGCGTTCGATTCGCTGGCCCGGTTGCCGGCAGCCAAAGATGAAGCCGGGCAAATTCTTGCTGTCATGCAGGAAGAAATCCGCGCGGCCAACCAGGCGATCAAGGACGGGCGCCAGCCCCATGAAGCCTACGACGCCCTCGGCGACAGCCTGTCGGCGCGCTGGAACCGCATCACCGGCGGCGGCAGCTTCGTCTCCGACCTGTTCCCGCTGGGCCGCTACCTGAAGCTTGCGGCCAGCAACTGGGACCACTTCGGCCCCTGGGCGCTGCTGGCCTACCAGGCCGGCCACGGCGCCGCTCTGCGCCAGGCGCTCACCGCCCACGCCAGCGGCGCCGAGCAGGACCTGCAACTGGCCTACGCGATGAACGCCTTCGCCGACCACTTCCTCACCGACCTGTTCTCTGCCGGCCACCTGCGGGTGCCGCGCAAGGCACTGGCCGACAGCGTCACCCCAAGCGATGTCGGCTCGCTGATTTCGCGTTTCATGCACGATGAGGACAGCCAGTACGGCCTGGTGGTGCGCAACGCCGAGGGCGAGCAGTGGCGCGCCTATGGCGACAAGCGTTACTTCGACAGCGTCGATGTGGCCAACCGGCGCCAGGTCGCGCGTGCCGTGCAGCGCTCGGCAGATGAAGTGTTCGACGCGTTCGTGTCCGGCCACCTGCCACAACCGGCTGACTACAGCGCCCTGCGCCTGGCCCCCGACCTGCAAGCCGCCGAGCAGGACCTGGTGCCCGGCAACTTCGCCCCGCTGTACTTCCAGCAAGGCAAGACCGTGCTGCGGCGCAAGGACGTCAACAACCTCAACGACCGTAACCGCACCGCCGACTGGTGGGGCTGGAGCACCTACCTGCTGCTCAAGGACTACCAGCCCAACACACCTGCCGGGTTCATCCCCGCGCCAGGCGGCTCACCGTCGATCAGCAACTGGCAGCGCCAGGAGCCGGACGGCCTGAACTGGCAGCGCGGCAACGCGGTGCGCTATGCGTTCAGCATCACCGACCAGCTCGATGAGTCGTACATCGGCCCGTGGAGCGCCTATGCCGAGTTGACCGAACAGTTCCACCCCACGCTACAAGTACCGTTGGACGGCCAGCAACGCGGGCGCAACCTGTTCCGCCAGTTCCGCGGCGGCTCGCCGGAACTGATCGCCAGCCTGGATGGCCTGGCAACTACCTATACCGATCGCAACCCGTGACAAGGAGGTCACCGATGACTATCACAATCGAACTGGAGCTGGCTTCGGGCCAGTCGTTGGCCGGCATGGCGCTGCAAGTGCTGCGCGATGGCCAGGTGATTGGCCAGGCCAAGGTGCCGGCACAAGGGCCGCTGGTGCTTGAGGTGCCGGCCGGGGCCGGGCAGTTGGCGGTGCGGGCCGACCGTTCAGGCCTGCAACGCACGTAAAACCCTCGCGGGGCAAGCCCGCTCTCATAGAACTGCACATAACTCATTGATTTAGCAGGGACCTGTGGGAGCGGGCTTGCCCGCGAAACAGGCGACGCGGTGTATGGCACCGGCTTCGCCGGTGTTCGCGGGCAAGCCCGCTCCCACAGGGTCTGCGGCGGGCTCGTGCCCAGTTCTCTGCGCGACAGCGCAGCCCGAAAGGGCTGGGGGATCTCCTACGGTCTAACCGTGGGAGCGGGCTCGCCCCGCGATGCAGGCGCCTTGCTGTCAGCGCCGCACCGGGCGCTTTTGCAGTTTGCGCTGCAGGGTGCGCCGGTGCATGCCCAGCGCCCGTGCGGTGGCGGAGATGTTGCCCTCGTGCTCACCCAGTACGCGCTGGATGTGCTCCCACTGCAAACGGTCCACCGACATCGGGTTCTCTGGCACCAGGGTGTCCAGGTCGGTGTGCTCCGACAGCAATGCCGCCAGCACGTCATCGGCGTCGGCCGGCTTGCACAGGTAGTTGCAGGCGCCGCGCTTGACCGCCTCCACTGCCGTGGCAATGCTCGAGTAGCCGGTCAGGATGACCACGCGCATTTCCGGGTCCAGCGCCAGCAACTTGGGCAGCAGCACCAGGCCCGAGTCGCCTTCCATCTTCAGGTCCAGGGTGGCGTAGTCGGGCAGGTCCTGCTCGGCCAGCTTCAGGCCTTCTTCAGCCGAGCTTGCGGTGCTTACGCGGAAACCGCGGCGGCTCATGGCGCGCGCCATCACCCGGGTGAAAGTGGCGTCGTCATCCACCAGCAACAGGTGCGGCAGTTCTTCACCTTCGACCTGGTTTTCTTCGCTCATATCAATCTCCTCGCTTGCCATGGGGCAGGCGCAATTCGGTCAGGGTGCCACCCTGCTCATGACTATAGAGTTTCACCGAACCGCCCGCACGGGTCACGCTGGCCTTGCTCAAGAACAGGCCCAGGCCGAAGCCTTTGCCCTTGGTGGTAATGAAGGGTTTGCCGATAGCCTCGGCGATGGCCGGCGGTACGCCCGGGCCGTGGTCGCGGATGCTGATGACGATGTCCTGCGGGTCCCAGTCCAGGCGCACCTCGAGGTCGTCCGGGCAGGCATCAGCGGCATTGTTCAGCAGGTTCAGCAGGGCCTGGGTGAGGTCCGGCGGCGGGGTCAGCCGCGGCACCTCGCCGTCGCGCAGGCGCTGGAAGCGGTAACTGGCTTCCGGGCGCATCAGGTGCCAGCGGTTGAGCGCCTCGTCCAGCCAGGCGGTGACGTCCTGCTCGACGATCGCCAGGCGGCGGTTGGCCTCGGCGGCGCGCACCAACTGCTGCAGGGTCTCCTTGCACAGCTTGACCTGGTCCTGAAGGATCTGCAGGTCCTCCTGCAGCAGCGGGTCGGTGTGGTCCTGGCGCATTTCGTTGATCAACACGCTCATGGTCGCCAGCGGCGTGCCCAACTCGTGGGCAGCGCCCGCTGCCTGGGTGGCCACGGCCAGCAGTTGCTCGTCGCGCAGGCTCTCTTCGCGGCGCTCGGCCCGCAGGTGCTCCTGGCGGCGCAGCTCTTCGGCCATGCGCGCGGCAAAGAAGGTGATCACCCCGGCTGCCAGGGCGATGCTCAGCCACATGCCGTACACCTGCATGGTGTCGCGCGCCAGCGGCAGCGTCTCCAGCGGGTAGAACTGCACCAGCAGCAGGCTGTAGGCCACCAGCGCAATGCCCGACAGCACCAGCGAGTAGATCCATGGCAGGGTCACCGCGGCAATTGCCAGCGGCACCAGGTAATAAGACACGAACGGGTTGGTCGAGCCGCCCGAGTAATACAGCAGCGCGCTGTGGATCAGCAGGTCGCAGGCCAGCTGCAGGGCGTATTCCATCTCGGTGACCGGCACCGACAGGCGCAGGCGCAGCGCGGTGAACGCGCACAGCAACGAAGACAGGGCCAGGGTGACGGCCAGCGAGAACCACGGCAGCGGCAGCAGTTCGGTCCAGTAGGCCACGCCCACGGACCCGGCCTGGGCGGCCAGCACGAGGATGCGGATGACGGTCAGGCGCCAGAGGTTCTGGCGTGTCGCAGATAGCGGATGTACGGCGGCGAGCATGAGCTCTCCCGATGAGTGCTCCAGGAAAATCGGCTGGAGTATACCGAAGCCAGGCGCCTCGCTGCAGCGATGCGGCAAAGCGCCACACTTTGTCACAGATTCATGATGGCACTTATGAACCCACTACACTGTCCCCGGTCTGATCGGCCAAGCGTGGGACGAATGCCGTCGCCATGCCTTTTATCGCCAAGGAGCTACACATGCACATTTCCCGTCGCAGCGCCGCGTTCGCCCTGTCTTGCGGCATGCTCGCCAGCCTGCCCGCACTGGCCGCCGACGAGCCGCGCTACAACCAGGTATCGCTGCGCGCCGAAGTCAGCAAGGAAGTCGCCCGCGACCTGATGGTGGTCACGCTGTACAGCGAAGCGCAGAACACCGACCCGGGCAAGCTGGCCAAGCAGATCACCGAAACCATGAACAAGGCCGTGCAGCAGGCCCGCGACGTGAAGGATGTGAAGATCAGCCAGGGCAGCCGCAACAGCTACCCGATCTACGACACCAAGGGCCAGAAGATCACCGGCTGGCGCGAACGCGCCGAGCTGCGCCTGGAAAGCGCCGACTTCCCGGCTCTGTCCAAGCTCACCGGCGAGCTGCTGCAAGACCTGAAAATGGGCGGCATGGACTTCTCCATCGCGCCAGGCACCCGCAAAACCAGCGAAGATGAGCTGCTCAAGGATGCCGTGGCAGCCTTCAAGGCCCGCGCCCAACTGGCCACCGAGGCACTCGGCGGCAAGGGCTATAAGGTGGTCAGCCTGAACCTCAACAGCAGCGGCTACCCGCGCCCCTACATGCGCAGCGCACCGATGGCGATGATGGCCAAGGCCGCTGACGAAGCAGCGCCGGCACCGGATATCGAAGCCGGTACCAGCGAAGTGAGCATGAGCGCCGACGGCCTGATCGAAGTTCAGGTGCCCTGAACCCTCCAAATGAATAGGCGTGGCGGCGACAGCCGCCATGCCCATTCATTTACGCCCCCTGCAGCAGCCGGCTCGCGGGCGATCACCGGCAATGCCGGTGCCGTCCCCCTCTCCGATCATCCGTTGGCCTTGGGTCCCAATCGCCGACAAGGCGGTTCCCACAGCTTTACCAGACCTTTCCTACGCTCTATTCAGGAGCATCCGCCTGTCACTTAAAGTGCGAAACATGTTGAAAAATTCGCCTTTATCGCCTGCGCAAACGTTCAACATTCAGCAAAGTTATACGAATGCGACATCCATGTACGCTCGTACTACTTTTTTGACGCCAACCCTCCTGCTGAGTGTTGCATTGGGAACGGGGCCTGCATAAGTTTCCGCAGGTCGGCTCACGAGGCCACCTCTACTAAAAAATGACAACAATGAGGCCACCATGCTCAAACACGCAGTCATTCCGTTCCTGGTTGGCGCAGGCTTGCTAGCCGGCGCACCCTCCGTACTCGCAGCCTCCAACCTGGTGTTCTGCTCCGAAGGCAGCCCGGCCGGCTTCGACCCGGGGCAATACACCACCGGAACCGACTTCGACGCCTCCGCCGAAACCATCTTCAACCGCCTGACCCAGTTCGAGCGTGGCGGCACCAAGGTCATCCCGGGCCTGGCCACCAAATGGGAAGTCTCCGACGACGGCAAGACCTACACCTTCCACCTGCGTGAAGGCGTGAAGTTCCACACCACCGATTACTTCAAGCCCACCCGCGAGTTCGACGCCGACGACGTGCTGTTCACCTTCAACCGCATGCTCGACAAGAACCACCCGTTCCGTAAGGCCTACCCCACCGAATTCCCGTACTTCACCGACATGGGCATGGACAAGAACATCGCCCGCATCGAAAAAGTCGACCCGCACACCGTGCGCTTCACCCTCAACGAAGTGGACGCCGCGTTCATCCAGAACCTGGCCATGAGCTTCGCTTCGGTGCAGTCCGCCGAATACGCCGACCAGTTGCTCAAGCAGGGCAAGGCCGCCGACATCAACCAGAAGCCGATCGGCACCGGCCCGTTCGTGTTCAGCAAGTACCAAAAAGACGCGCAGATCCGCTACAAGGGCAACAAGGATTACTGGCAGCCCGATGACGTGAAGATCGACAACCTGATCTTCGCCATCAGCACCGACGCCTCGGTGCGCATGCAAAAGCTCAAGAAGAACGAATGCCAGATCACCCTGTTCCCGCGCCCGGCCGACATCGAGCCGCTGAAAAAAGACCCGAAGCTGCAAATGCCTGAACAGGCCGGCTTCAACCTGGGTTACATCGCCTACAACGTGATGGACAAGATCAAGGGCGAAAGCCAGCCCAACCCGCTGTCGCAGCTCAAGGTGCGTGAAGCCCTGGACATGGCGGTGAACAAGCAGCAGATCATCGAGTCGGTTTACCAGAGCGCCGGCCAGCTGGCGGTCAACGCCATGCCGCCGACCCAGTGGTCCTACGACACCAGCATCAAGGACGCCAAGTACGACCCCGAAAAAGCCAGGCAGCTACTCAAGGAAGCCGGCATCAAGGAAGGCACCGAGATCACCCTGTGGGCCATGCCGGTGCAACGCCCGTACAACCCCAACGCCAAGCTGATGGCTGAAATGCTGCAATCGGACTGGGCCAAGGTCGGCATCAAGGCCAAGATCGTCAGCTACGAGTGGGGCGAGTACATCAAGCGCTCCAAGGCCGGCGAGCAAGGCGCCATGCTGATTGGCTGGAGCGGCGACAACGGTGACCCGGACAACTGGCTGGGCACCCTTTACGGCTGCGACGCACTGGACGGCAACAACTTCTCCAAGTGGTGCTACAAGCCCTACGACGACCTGATCAAGCAGGCCAAGGCCACCCCCGACCAGGCCAAGCGCACCGAGCTGTACAAGCAGGCGCAGCACATCCTCAAGGAACAGGTGCCGATCACCCCGATCGCCCACTCCACCGTGTACCAGCCCATGAGCACTGCCGTGAAGGACTTCAAGATCAGCCCGTTCAGCTTGAACTCCTTCTACGGGGTCAGTGTGGCCAAGTAACGGCCACGGTCGCCCCGGCGCAAGGGTTCGCGCCGGGGTAGTCGACCGACAGGGCGATATGTAGGGCGTTTCCCGCAGCTACATCGGAAATCTCTATCCCCCATATCAGCACCCTCTAACTGGTTGCCGCTTCCTGACGCCTTTAACGTCGGGAACGCGACCTTGCAGCCGCATTTTGCCTGTCGCGGCCCGCTCCGACACGCACAAAGGAACTGCCATGCGCCATACCACACTGTGCACCACCCTGATCGCCCTCGGCCTGCTCGGCCAGGCCTCGTTGAGCCAGGCCAGCAACCTGGTGTTCTGCTCCGAAGGCAGCCCGGCGGGCTTCGACACCGCCCAGTACACCTCGGCCACCGACAACGACGCCGCCGAGCCCATCTACAACCGCCTGGTGGAATTCGAGCGCGGCGGCACCGCCGTGCAACCTGGCCTGGCCACCCGCTGGGAGGTGTCCGAAGACGGCCTGCGCTACACCTTCCACCTGCGCGAAGGGGTGAAATTCCACGCCAACAAGGCCTTCAGCCCCAGCCGCGACTTCAACGCCGACGACGTGCTGTTCACCTTCAACCGCATGCTCGACAAGCAGCACCCGTTCCGCGTCGCCTACCCCACCGAATTCCCCTACTTCGTCAGCATGGGCCTGGACAAGAACATCGCCCGCATCGAGAAAACCGGCCCGCTCACCGTGGTGTTCACCCTCAACAGCGTCGATGCCGCGTTCATCCAGAACCTCGCCATGGCCTTCGCCTCGGTGCTGTCCGCCGAGTACGCCGGGCACCTGCTGGCCAGCGGCAAGCCCAGCGATATCAACCAGCAGCCCATCGGCACCGGCCCGTTCGTGTTCCAGCGCTACCAGAAGGACTCGCAGATCCGCTACAAGGGCAACAAGCACTACTGGGCGCCCGAGCGGGTGAAAATCGACAACCTGGTGTTCTCGATCAATATCGACCCTTCGGTGCGTATCCAGAAGCTGCGCCGCAACGAATGCCAGGTCACCCTGCACCCGCGCCCGGCGGATCTGGCCGCCCTGCGCCAGGACAGCAAGCTGCAGGTGCTGCAGCAGCCAGGCTTCAACCTCGGCTACATCGCCTACAACACCCAGCACCCGCCGTTCGACCGCGTCGAGGTGCGCCAGGCCATGGACATGGCCGTGAACAAGCAGGCGATCATCCAGGCGGTGTACCAGGACTCGGGGCAGGCGGCGGTCAACGCCATGCCGCCCACCCAGTGGTCCTACGACGATAGCCTCAAGGACGCCCCGTACAACCCGGACAAGGCCAAGCAGCTGCTGCAGCAGGCCGGGGTCAAGCCGGGCACCGAAGTCACCCTGTGGGCCATGCCGGTACAGCGCCCCTACAACCCCAACGCCAAGCTGATGGCCGAAATGCTCCAGGCCGACTGGAGCAAGCTCGGCTTCAAGGTGCGCATCGTCAGCTACGAATGGGGCGAATACCTCAAGCGCATGAAAAGCGGCGAGCACGACATCGCCCTGATCGGCTGGACCGGCGACAACGGCGACCCGGACAACTGGCTGGGCACGCTGTACGGCTGCGACGCCATCGGCAGCAACAACTACTCGCTGTGGTGCGACCCGCAGTACGACGCGCTGGTGAAAAAAGCCAAGCAGGTCACCGACCGCGAACAACGCACCGCCCTCTACCAGCAGGCCCAGCAGCGGCTCAAGCAGCAGGTGCCGATCACCCCGGTGGCGCACTCCACAGTCAACCAGCCACTGAGCGCCAAGGTTCAGGATTTCAAGGTCAGCCCGTTCGGCCGCAACGTGTTTTCCGAAGTGAGCGTCGACTGACACTCCCATCGCGGGGTTGCCCCGCGATCGAAGGCTTCGCGAATTTGCCCGGCGATCCCGCGCAAACCCTGGCAACACCCGCAGTACCGCACCACTCCCCAGGCCCACAAGGCACGGGGCATAACTAAAAGAATCAAAGGGAGCTTCAACCTTGAAACCTATGACAAAAACCGCGCTGGCCCTGGCCATTGCCGCATGCTGCACCTTCGCCCAGGCCGAAACGCAAAGCCAGGACTTCGTCCCGGTAACGCTCAAGGCCGCCAGCGAGCAGGCCGAAGCCAAAGGCTTCATCGACGGCCAGAGCCTGTCGGGCACCACCCGCAACTGGTACGCCCGCGAACGCGCCACCCGCGCGCCGCTGTGGAAGTACACCAAAAGCGACGGCACTCGCCACGACACCCACAGCCGTGACAACTGGCTGCAAGGCACCATTCTCAACTACAGCTCGGGCTTCACCCAGGGCACCGTGGGCTTTGCCGTCGAGGCCGCCGCCTACAACGCCATCGCCCTCGAACAGGGCCGCGCCGCAGTCGCCGGCCCGAACAACCGCACCCTGACCCACAGCGACGGCGACCCGGTCGGCCAGTGGAGCAAGATGGGCCTGGGCAACGTCAAGGCACGGGTGTCCAACACCACCCTGACCGTTGGCCGCCAGTCGGTGGACACCCCGATGATCGCCTACATCGGCAACCGCGCCCTGCCCTCGAGCTTCCAGGGTGCGTTCCTGCACAGCGCCGAGTTCGACAACCTGTCGTTCGACCTGGGCACCTTCGACCGCGTCTCGCCACGTACCGAGCAGAGCCTGAGCAAGTTCCGCAGCGAATACGGCGCCGCAGGCGTTGAGACCGACCGCGCCAGCACCGCCGGCGTCAACTACCAGCCGCTCAAGAGCCTGACCACCAGCCTGTACGCCACCAAGGTGGACGACTTCTGGAACCAGTACTACTTCGGCGCCAACCACGTGCTGGGCGACAGCTCGGTGCTGAGCCTGACCACCGGCCTCAACTACTACAAGACCGTGGATGCCGGCAGCAAGAAGATGGGCGAGATCGACAACGACACCTACAGCCTGTCGCTCGGCCTCACCCACCAGGCCCACACCCTCAGCGCTTCGTGGCAGCAGGTCAACGGCAACGAATACTTCGACTATCTGCACGAAACCAACGGTATCTACCTGGCCAACTCGCTGCTGTCGGACTTCAACGGCCCCAACGAGAAGTCCCTGCAGATCAGCTACGTGCTGAACATGGCGCCGTACGGCGTGCCGGGCCTCAAGTTCAACCTGTACAACGCCCGCGGCTGGGGCATCGACGGCACCCACTACAAAGGCACCGCCTACGACGTGCGCGGCATGGACGGCGAGACCCACTACGAGTGGGGCATCGGCACCAGCTACGCGGTACAGAGCGGCGCGCTGAAGGACACCACCGTGCGCGCCACCTACACCGCCCACCGCGCCAGCAAGGCCCAGGCCGACGGCAGCCTGGACGAGCTGCGCATCGTCACCACCATCCCCTTCAACATTCTCTGACCGCGAGTGCCGGGGCCCGCCTTGTTGCGGGTCCCGGCAGCTACGCTGGAACAATTACAGCAGGGAGGTTCCATGATATCGCTACCGCTACGCGCCACCCTGGCGGCAGTCATTCTGGGCGCTGCATCGAACCTGGCGGCCAAGCCGCTGGTGGTGTGCACCGAGGCCAGCCCCGAGGGCTTCGACATCGTCCAGTACACCACTGCAGTCACCGCCGACGCCTCGGCCGAAACCGTCTTCAACCGCCTGGTCGACTTCAAGCCCGGTACCACCGATATTCAGCCGGCCCTGGCCGAGCGCTGGGACATCAGCCCCGACGGGCTGACCTACACCTTCCACCTGCGCGAAGGGGTGAAGTTCCACAGCACCGACTACTTCAAGCCCAGCCGCGACTTCAATGCCGACGACGTGCTGTGGAGCTTCAACCGCCAGCTGCGCGCCGACCACCCGTGGCACGACAAGACCAGCGTCGGCTACCCGTATTTCGAGAGCATGGCGTTCAAGCAACTGCTCAAGTCGGTGGACAAAACCGACGCGCACACCGTGGTGATCACCCTGAACCGCCCCGAGGCGCCGTTCTTGCGTGACCTGGCCATGGCCTTCACCTCCATCTATTCGGCCGAGTACGCCGACCAATTGCTCAAGGCCGGGAAAACCGCCGAGCTCAACAGCAAGCCGATCGGCACCGGGCCGTTCGTCTTCCAGCGCTACAACAAGGACGCCCAGGTGCGCTTCAAGGCCAACCCGGACTACTTCCGCGGCGCACCGCCCAGCGAAACCCTGGTGTTCGCCATCGCCACCGACAACAACGTGCGCCTGCAAAAGCTGCGCGCCAACGAGTGCCAGGTGGCGCTGTACCCCAAGCCTGACGACGTGCCGGCAATCAAGCAGGACGCAAAACTCAAGGTTGCCGAAATCGAGGCGCTGGTCACCGGCTACATCTCGATGAACACCGAGCACAAATACTTGAGCGACGTGCGCGTGCGCCGGGCCATCAACATGGCCTTCGACCGCCAGACCCACGTCGACCAGCTGTTCGGCAAGGGCAACGCGCTGGTGGCGGTAAACCCCTACCCGCCGACCATGATCGGCTACAACACCCACAACCAGAACCCGCCCCACGACCTGGCCAAGGCCCGCGCCCTGCTCAAGGAAGCCGGCGTGCCGGAAGGCGCCGTGATCACTCTGTTCACCCGCAACGGCGGCGGCCCGACCAACCCCAACCCGCGGCTGTCGGCCGAAATGCTGCAGGCCGACCTGGCAAAGATCGGCCTGAAGCTCGACATCCGCGTGATGGAATGGGCCGAGATGCTGCGCCGGGCGAAAAAGGGCGAGGCGGACCTGGTGTCTGCCGGCTGGGCCGGCGACAACGGCGACCCGGACAATTTCCTCACCCCCCTGCTCAGCTGCGATGCGGCAAAAACCGGGGAGAACTATGCGCGCTGGTGCAACACCAAGTTTCAGGAGCTGATCACCCGCGCCCGCGAAGTGATCGACAACGATGAACGCGCAAGGCTCTATAGCGAGGCCCTGGCGGTGTACGATGAGGACCAGCCCTGGATCAGCATGGCCCACCCGAAGATGTTCACCGCCATGCGCGAGAACGTGGAGGGTTATGTGATCAACCCGCTCACCAACAACAACTTCGCCACCACCAAGGTGAAGTAGAACAACAACGACCGCCGGCACCCCACACGGGCACCGGCGGCACCGCCGTACCACGGCTGATGAGGTAACCCCGACAATGTTGAGTTTTATTGCCCGGCGCCTGGGCCTGTTGATCCCGACCTTTTTCGGTATCACCCTGCTGACCTTCGCGCTCATACGCCTGATCCCCGGCGACCCGGTGGAAGTGATGATGGGCGAGCGCAGGGTCGACCCCGAAATGCACGCCCAGGCCATGGAGCGCCTGGGCCTGAACAAGCCCCTGCCCGCCCAGTACCTGGACTACGTCGGCAAGCTCGCCCAGGGCGACCTGGGTGAGTCGCTGCGCACCCGTGAAAGCGTGTGGAACGAGTTCCTCACGCTGTTCCCGGCAACCCTGGAGCTGGCGTTCTGCGCGCTGCTCTTTGCCGGGGTCTTCGGCCTGCTGGCCGGGGTGATCGCCGCGCTCAAGCGTGGCTCGCTGTTCGACCACGGGGTGATGGGCATCTCGCTGGCCGGTTACTCCATGCCGATTTTCTGGTGGGGCCTGATCCTGATCATGTTCTTCTCGGTGAGCCTGGGCTGGACCCCGGTGTCCGGGCGCATCGACCTGCTTTACGACATCGAGCCGAAGACCGGCTTCATGCTTGTCGACACCCTGCTCAGCGATGAAGAAGGCGCATTCAAGGACGCAGTAATGCACCTGATCCTGCCCTCCATCGTGCTGGGTACCATTCCGCTGGCGGTAATCGCCCGCATGACCCGCTCCTCGATGCTTGAAGTGCTGCGCGAGGACTACATCCGCACCGCCCGCGCCAAGGGCCTGTCGCCGGCCCGCGTGGTGTTCGTGCACGGCCTGCGCAATGCATTGATCCCGGTGCTGACCGTATTCGGCCTGCAGGTCGGCACGCTGCTGGCCGGCGCCGTGCTCACCGAAACCATCTTTTCCTGGCCGGGCATCGGCAAGTGGCTGATCGAAGCCATCGGCGCCCGTGACTACCCCGTGGTGCAGAACGGCATCCTGTTGATCGCCTGCCTGGTGATCCTGGTCAACTTCGTCGTGGATATTCTCTACGGCCTGGCCAACCCACGCATCCGTCATCAGCGCTGAGGATCAAGCCATGACTAGCCCGATTCCAAAATCCGTCACCCCGCCCGCCGCGGTCGACCACAGCCTGCTCTACCCCTCGCCGTACAAGGAGTTCTGGCAGGCCTTCTCGCGCAACAAGGGCGCGGTGGCCGGCCTTGCCTTCATGCTGCTGGTGATTTTCTGCGCGCTGTTCGCCCCGTGGGTTGCCCCCCACGACCCGAGCGAGCAGTACCGCGACTTCCTGCTCACGCCACCTGTGTGGCTTGAAGGCGGCACCTGGCAGTTCATCCTCGGTACCGACGAGCTGGGCCGCGACCTGCTCTCGCGGTTGATCCAGGGCGCGCGCCTGTCGCTGCTGATCGGCCTGTCGTCGGTGGTCATGTCGCTGATCCCCGGCATCCTGCTGGGGCTGTTCGCCGGCTTCTTCCCGCGCCTGCTGGGCCCCTCGATCATGCGCCTGATGGACGTGATGCTGGCTCTGCCCTCGCTGCTGCTGGCGGTGGCCATCGTCGCCATCCTCGGCCCTGGCCTGATCAATACCGTGATCGCCATCGCCATCGTCTCGCTGCCGTCTTACGTGCGCCTGACCCGCGCCGCGGTGATGGGCGAGCTGAACCGCGACTACGTCACCGCCGCGCGCCTGGCCGGTGCCGGCCTGCCACGGCTGATGTTCGTTACCGTGCTGCCCAACTGCATGGCGCCGCTGATCGTGCAGGCCACCTTGAGCTTCTCCTCGGCGATTCTCGACGCCGCCGCCCTGGGCTTTCTCGGCCTCGGCGTACAACCGCCAACCCCTGAATGGGGCACCATGCTGGCCTCGGCCCGCGACTACATCGAGCGCGCCTGGTGGGTGGTGAGCCTGCCCGGCCTGACCATTTTGCTCAGTGTGCTGGCAATCAACCTGATGGGCGACGGCCTGCGCGACGCGCTGGACCCGAAACTCAAGAACGCCGCCTGAGGAGACCGCCATGTCACTGTTGCAGATCAACAACCTGAACGTGCGCTTCGGCGACGCCAATGCCGTACCCGTGGTGGACGGCCTGGAGCTTTCGGTAGACGCCGGCGAGATCCTCGCCATCGTCGGCGAGTCCGGCTCGGGCAAGTCGGTCACCATGATGGCCCTGATGGGCCTGATCGATGCCCCCGGGCGCATCACCGCCGATGTGCTCAACTTCGACGGCACCGACATGCTCAAGCTCAGCGGCCGCCAGCGGCGCAAGGTGGTGGGCAAGGACATCGCCATGGTCTTCCAGGACCCGATGACCGCCCTCAACCCCAGCTACACGGTCGGCTTCCAGATCGAGGAAGTGCTGCGCCAGCATCTTGGCCTGAAGGGCAAGGCTGCGCGCCAACGAGCCCTTGAGCTACTGAAAAAGGTCGAGATCCCGGCCGCCGAAAGCCGCCTGGACGCCTACCCGCATCAGCTTTCCGGCGGCATGAGCCAGCGGGTGGCCATCGCCATGGCCATTGCCGGCGAGCCCAAGCTGCTGATTGCCGACGAACCCACCACCGCGCTGGATGTGACCATCCAGGCGCAGATCATGGAGCTTTTGGTCAACCTGCAGAAGGAGCGCAACATGGCGCTCATTCTCATCACCCACGACCTGGCCGTGGTGGCCGAAACCGCCCGGCGCGTGTGCGTGATGTACGCCGGCCAAGCGGTCGAGGTGGGGCAGGTGCCGCAGCTGTTCGACGTCCCCGCCCACCCCTACAGCGAAGCGCTGCTGGCGGCCATCCCCGAGCACAGCATCGGCGCCGAGCGCCTGGCCACCCTGCCCGGCATCGTACCCGGCCGCTACGACCGCCCGCAGGGCTGCCTGCTGTCGCCACGTTGCCCGTACGTGCAGGACAACTGCCGGCACCAGCGCCCGGCCCTCGATCCCCAGGCCCACAGCCTGGTGCGTTGCTTCTACCCGCTCAACCAGGAGGTGGCGTGATGGCCGTCGTTCTCTCAGCCCGTGAGCTGACCCGTCATTACGAAGTGTCCCGTGGCCTGTTCAAGGGCCATGCCCTGGTACGCGCGCTGAACGGCGTGTCGTTCGAACTGGAGGCCGGCAAGACCCTGGCCGTGGTCGGCGAGTCCGGCTGCGGCAAGTCCACCCTCGCCCGTGCCCTGACGCTGATCGAAGAGCCCTCGTCCGGCTCGCTGCAAATTGCCGGGCAGGAGGTGAACGGCGCCGGCAAGGCCGAGCGCAAGCAACTGCGCCGCGACGTGCAGATGGTGTTCCAGAGCCCCTACGCTTCGCTCAATCCGCGGCAGAAAATCGGCGACCAGCTGGCCGAACCGCTGCTGATCAACACCGCGCTGAGCAAGACCGAGCGGCGCGAAAAAGTGCAGAAGATGATGGAGCAGGTGGGCCTGCGCCCCGAGCACTACCAGCGCTACCCGCACATGTTCTCCGGCGGGCAGCGCCAGCGCATTGCCCTGGCCCGGGCGATGATGCTGCAACCCAAGGTGCTGGTGGCCGACGAGCCGACTTCGGCGCTGGACGTGTCGATCCAGGCCCAGGTGCTGAACCTGTTCATGGACCTGCAAAAGGAGTTCAACACCGCTTATGTGTTCATCTCCCACAACCTGGCGGTGGTGCGCCATGTGGCCGACCAGGTGCTGGTGATGTACTTGGGCCGGCCAGCAGAGATGGGGCCGAAGGAGGATATCTACGACAAGCCCCTGCACCCTTATACGCAAGCGCTGCTGTCGGCGACCCCGGCGATCCACCCGGACCCGCTGAAGCCGAAAATTCGCATTGCCGGTGAACTGCCCAACCCGCTCAACCCGCCGGATGGCTGCGCGTTTCACAAGCGTTGCCCGCATGCTACCGAGCGTTGCGCAAAGGAAGTGCCGGCATTGCGGCAGGTGAGTACCCGGCAGGTGGCTTGCCACTATGCCGAGCAGTTTCTCTAGCCTTTAAATGGCTGGGGCTGCTTTGCAGCCCCCGCCTCTCTCAATGCATGAAAAGCGCAATCAGGATGATGACGGGAATAGGCACCCCAAGCATCCACAGCAGTATCGAGCGCATGTCAGTTCTCCTTGCTTATCGTTGAATGGTGCGATGGGCAACGTAATCGTCTGCAAGCCACAGCACGCGGTCGCGCTGACGGCCCCCGAACAGTGCCGCGAAGCTGGCAAAGAATGCGCCACACAACAGCGCGACGAAGGTCCACAACGCCGTCCATGCGGCGACCTTGGCAGCGGTGTCTGCCGCTTGCTTGGCATCGGTTTTAAGTTGCTGCAATTCGGCCATCACCTGGTCGACCCGTGCTTGCGCCTCGGCCTGGCTCAGGCGGGTGCGCTGGGCCACCAGTTGCGCCAGGTAGGCACGGTCTTCAGGCGGCAGCGTGCCGCTGGCGATACCCTTGGCCAGAATCCGCGCAGCAACACCGTTGGCGGCATCATCGCTGACTGGCGCCGGGCCGTCGCCGCGGAACAGGCTGTCGACGAAATACCCCATCGAGTCCTTGTCGGCATTTGCCGCAGCGGCCCCTCCGGCAGCCATGGAAACGCTGGCCGCTTGCGAGGCCGCACTGGCCCCGGCACCTACCAGGTTACCCGCAGCCCCCAGTACCAGCATCGCCGCTACCAAAGTCGCTACAGCCCAGGACAGCAAGCCATGCGCGGTATCGCGAAAGTAAACCTCATCACCGTGCAGGTTCGCCCACTTGACCCGCAGCCGCCCGGCCAGATACCCACCCATGCCCGAAGCGATAATTTGCGTCAGCAGCAGCCAGACGATGGTCGAAATCCCCAAGGCTTTCGCACTTGCGCCCTCGTCAGCCCAAGGTGACGTGGCGGCAAAACCCAGCCCGGCACCGAGCACCACGAGTATCAAAGACACCGACGCAGCAGCAGCAGCGCCAGCAAAGATCGCCGCCCAGGAAACACCTGAGCGGCTTTGACTATCGACAACGGGGTAATCGGCAGGTGTGATCATGATGTGCGCGCCTTATTGTGGTTAGCGAGATTTACCAGTCGCGTAATCACCATTGCAGTGGATGTGCCAGTTGTGACAAAAAATTACACCCAATGAAATCAATGGATTGGCAATTCACGACCATGCAAAACGCGGGATTGGCCACGACCGTACAGGGTGTTTTGCAATGTCGAAGACCTCGCTCCCACAGGGACCGCATAATCTTCCAACCATGCGCTGTCCCTGTAGGAGATTACCCAGCCCTGCGGGCTGCGCTGTCGCGCAGAGAACTGGTCTTGCAGATGCGCCACGGTCTCTGTGGGAAGCGGCCTTGCCGGCGATGAGGCCAGCACAGCCAGCACAAGACCGTCGCCCCGTCTTGCCTGCGCGCCCAAGCCCAAGGCACTATCCCCCCATGACTTCGACCACCCTCCCCGACGGCCCCGGGCAGACCCCGCTCACCGCCGACACTGTCATGCGCTACCACCTGTGCTGGAAGCATCGCGACCTGGACGGGGTGATCGCGCTCTACCACCCCGAGGTGCAATACCACGACTTCTTTCAAGACCGCGTGCTCGGCTTCGACGAGCTGCGCGACTATGTGCGCGCCTGCCTGCCCCATGAGGCCGGCGAGGACATCGTGCACAGCGACCGCATCCGCGTCGACGGCTGCACCGCGTTCATCCAGTACCAGGTCACGGTGCAAGGCGGCGACGGGCTGGTGGCGTTCCAGTCCAGCGAAGCCATCACGGTGAAGGACGGGCTGATCTGGCGGGTCAACGAATACGCAACCCTGGTGCACCAGGGCGGCAAGGCCGGCCAAAACAGCGGCCTGCGCCCGGCCACCAGCCGCCTGGGGCTGTCACCACGCCAGCTTTCGACCATGGCCCAGGACCTGGAGCACTACTTCCACAACCGCCGCCCCTACCTGGACCCGGAGCTGGACCTGCAACAGGTGGCCGACGAGAGCGGCTACAGCCGCAACCAGATCTCCTACCTGCTCAACCAGGTGCTGGGGCAAAGCTTCTACCGCTACGTCAACCAGGCGCGCCTGCAGCACCTGATGGCCAGCCTGGGCGACGACCGCGTCGAGGCCACCATCGACGAGCTGGCGTTCAACGCCGGCTTCAACTCGCTGTCGGCCTTCTACAAGGCGTTCCGCGAACACACCGGGGTCACCCCCAAGGCCTACCTGAAACAGAATTCCCTGCGTGCACGCACGTAGGACAGCCACCGCCACGCTTCACTAGGATCGCCCACAGACCCAGCCGGATGTGGAGCCCGACCCGATGCAACCCCTGCGCACGATCAGCCTGTGGATGGACCAGCTCGACGAGCCGCTGTGCGCGCGCCCGGCACTGCGCCAGGACCTCGACCTCGACGTGTGCATCATCGGCGCCGGCTACACCGGCCTGTGGACCGCCTACTACCTCAAGCGCCAAGCCCCGCAGCTGAACATTGCGCTGATCGAGGCCAACATCGCAGGTTTCGGCGCCTCGGGGCGTAACGGCGGCTGGCTGATGGGCAACCTGCTGGGCGAAGACCGCCTGCTGGCCAGCTTGTCACCCCAACAACGCCGGGCCAGCATCGACCTGCTGCAAGGCACCCCCGACGAAGTACACGACGTGCTGCAGCGCGAAGGCATCGACTGCGACTACCGCAAGGGCGGCGTGCTGTATTGCGCGGCGCGCTACCCGGAGCAGGAACGCAGCCTGCGCGCCTGGCTGGACGACCTGTACCGCCAGGGCTTCAGCGAAGCCGACTACCACTGGCTGCGCCCCGAGCAGCTGGATGCACAACTGCGCATCAGCAACCCCTACGGCGCGATCTTCAGCCCGCATACCGCCACTATCCAGCCGGCCAGGCTGGTACGGGGCCTGGCACGGGTGGTCGAGGCCATGGGCGTGCCGATTTACGAAAACACCCCGGCCCTCGACTGGCAGACCGGCGAGGTGCGCACGCCGCTGGCGCGCATCCGCAGCCACTGGGTGGTACCGGCCGTGGAAGGCTATGCTGCCAGCCTGCCGCCACTGGGGCGCCACCAGTTGCCGGTGCAAAGCCTGCTGGTGGCCACCGAGCCGCTGCCCGACTCCACCTGGGAGCAGATCGGCCTGAGCCAGGGCCAGGCGTTCAGCGAAAGCAGCCGCCAGGTCACCTACGGCCAGCGCAGCGCCGACAACCGCCTGGTATTCGGCGCCCGTGGCGGCTACCGCTTCGGCGGCCGGCTGCGCGAGAACTTCAACCTCGAAGAGCACGAGATAGAACTGCGCCGCTACCTGTTCGGTGAGCTGTTCCCGCAGCTCAAGCACGTGCGCATCACCCACTCCTGGGGCGGCAACCTCGGCATGGCCCGGCGCTTTCGCCCGCACATGCTCTGCGACCGACAGCGCGGTATCGCCCTGGCCGGCGGCTATGGCGGCGAAGGCGTGGGCGCCACCAACCTGGGCGGGCGCACCCTGGCCGCGCTGATTCTCGGCCAGCACAACGAACTGACCGCCCAGCCCTGGGTCCTCGACAACCGCCCGGTAGCGAGCCTGGCCAGCTGGCCGCCCGAGCCGGCCCGCTGGCTGGGCTACAACGCCATCATCCAGAGCTTCGTCCACGAGGACCGGACCCTCGCCAACCCCGCCAGCGCGCCCTGGAGGCGGCGCCTGGCCAGCTCGCTCGCGGACTTCATGGAAGGCTTCATGCACTGACTTCCCCTCACTACACAGGACCCACCGGTCATGCGCATCACCCAGTTCAAACACACCGACAGCGTCACGCTGGACAGCTCCAACCCCGTCGCCGTGCCCCTTGGCGAGCCGGTCGCGGTCACCTCGGTGACCTGCGTCGAGCGCAGCGACGGCGTCGAAACCGGCATCTGGGAATGCACCCCCGGGCGCTGGCGCCGGCAGATCGTGCAACAGGAGTTCTGCCACTTCATCAAGGGCCGCTGCACCTTCACCCCCGACGGTGGCGAACCCCTGGTCATAGAAGCCGGAGACGCATTGATGCTACCGGCCAACAGCACCGGCACCTGGGACATCCAGGAAACCGTGCGCAAGACCTACGTTTTGATTTTCTGATCCGCTGATCGCCTGCCTTCGATAACAACAGACAAAGCAAGGTACCCCGACATGCGCACCCTCGTTCTCGCACCCCTGATGCTGGCCGCAAGCCTGGCCAGCGCCGCCGACTCGGTGAAGATCTACAACTGGTCCAGCTACGTCGCCCCTGACACCCTGAAGAACTTCCAGCAAGCCACCGGCATAGTGCCGACCTACGACGTGTACGACAGCAACGAGACCCTCGACGGCAAGCTGATGACCGGCAACTCCGGCTATGACGTGGTGTTCCCCTCCAACCACTTCATGGCCCGGCAGATCCAGGGCAAGGCCCTGAAGAAACTCGACAAGTCGCAGCTGCCCAACTGGAAGAACCTCAACCCGGTGCTGCTCAAGGCGCTGGAGGTGAACGACCCGGGCAACCAGTACGGCTTCCCCTACCTGTGGGGCAGTACCGGCATTGGCTACAACATCGACAAGGTCAAGGCGGTGCTGGGCGACAACGCACCGGTGGACTCCTGGGACCTGATCTTCAAGCCCGAGTACATGAGCAAGCTGAAAAGCTGCGGCGTGGCGGTGCTGGACAACGGCCCCGAGCTGCTGCCGATCGCCCTGCACTACCTCGGTTTGCCGCACCACAGCCAGAACCCGGCCGACTACGACAAGGCCAAGGAACTGCTGATGAAGGTGCGTCCGTACATCAGCTACTTCCACTCATCCAAGTACACCGGCGACCTGGCCAATGGCGATATCTGCGTGGTGGTGGGCTTCTCGGGGGATGTGCTGCAGGCCAAGAACCGCGCCGAGGAGGCGAAGAACGGCGTGAAGGTGGGCTATTCGATACCCAAGGAAGGTGCGCCGATGTGGTTCGACATGGTGGCCATGCCGGCCGATGCGCCGAACGAGAAGGCCGGCTACGCCTACATGAACTACTTGCTGCAGCCTGAGGTGATGGCGGGCATCAGCAACTTCGTGCAGTACGCCAACGGCAACCAGGCGGCGGACGCCAAGGTGGAACCGGCGCTGAAGGCCAACAGCATGATCTACCCGGCAGCGGACGTGATGGACAAGCTGTATGCGCTGGAGGCGATGCCGGTGAAGATCGACCGCATTCGTACGCGGATCTGGACCAGCATCAAGGCCGGGAACTTATAAGGGTTGAGACCTAGGCTCTACCTAGAATCCTACGCCCCCGGATTGCTGGGCCTCAAAGCTAAGGTTTTGTAGAGTTTCCGTGGGTTCTGTCAGGCACACCGAGGCGCCACATGCCTGAGCGCTTCGGGCCTCGACCAACAGTTTAGTATCTGTCTCGATGGTCGGCGAAACTAGACATACTTCCATAAAATCCTCAAGCGACTACACCTCGAGTTCAAATCTAAAGACTTGATCAACTCGAAAACCTATAATGGATGACTCGACTGCTGTACACGCTACCGCTGACTCTTGTGATGTTCGGAAGTGGCCGACGAGCTTACTTATCTAGTTATAGACCTCATCCATAGATACCACTACCGGCCAGATTTCACACGCTCGGCGACGCTCACGGCGTGCCGTCGTATGCTCCTCCCCTGGCAGGCAGGCCAGTGATATCATAAGCTAAGTCTAGATGACGTAATCACTCCGACAACCCAACGTGAGCGCGCTCGCAAACGATAAAAACGTTTGCTTCCGATAACGACTGCAATACGGCTCTTTGATCGCCCCCATACATCGACTTGCGTAACATAATCCACGTCATCGACTAGAGATGAGATGCCCGAGGAACAGCCACACGCCTCGACAGGTTTAAAAGACAGCTCATGATCATCTTTTTATTCCACAGGATACTTCCGGCACCAGCACCACAAAGAGCACAATATACAATCAACTTGATAGTCGAAACTTAGAGCAAAAACTCTCATACAGCTCGACTTGGCAAACAGCTTGACATTCTGTAATATCCACACACCACCCATACAGGAGTTGGGAATGTCACACTTAACTAACATATCAGAATTCAAAAAAGCCTTTAATTGCGGCAGTGATTTAGTAGAGTGCTACTGCCAACTAATCGCTATCGAACTAAAGCTAGCACACATCCACCCATTAAAAGATCACGACATCATAAGTAAATTACAAAATCTTGCCAGCAGCGTCGCAGGACAACCTCATGCCGCTGACTTAAACACAAGAATCTTGGAGTTAAAAAGCGCCTTTAAAAAAATTCACGTAGAAGCAAAATTCGGGACGAGAAAACTCTTTAATTGCGCCTACCCAACAATACGATATACCCGCTTTAGCAATGACTGGACTTTAAAAAACACAAACCAGCAACGACTTAGCGAGCTTAAAACCGTAATTCAGCACACTATAAACACCCTAGCACACCTGGGAGAAAACATATGAATACTCTGTCAGAACTCCTAGACAGCATCAAAAAAAAATTTCCAGAGACCCAAGTAATATTCAGCTTCCCTTCTTTGTACATAGCTGTAATTTCAGAGATATTCTGCGGCCTCTCTGACGATCGAAAATTTGAAGTACTACTAGACAAATGCTGCATTGACGAAGATGATCTAGAACACATTCTAGACTGCAGTAGCTCACGTTTGCTACTGACTACAACTTCAGAGTTTGACAGTGAATATCCATTCCTCAAGAACCAAACGATTAACAACCATTGGCTCTCACAATACAATTCCAGCTTTAGAAAAAATATTGATCATAAAAATTCTAAAAGCATCAATGTTATTCATTTCTATGGACAAAAAGGCGGACAAGCTCGATCTTCTGTAGTCGGCGCATTAGCGAGAGATCTGTCAGAGAGTGGCCATAAGGTTCTCGTAATTGATGCCGATATCGAAGCACCTACACTTCACACTATTTTTGGGATTGAAAAACTACAGATAGAAAGTACATTAATGGGCTATGCCGGCTGGGCTAGCGACCCAACATATACATCAAACCCGGCAATTCCAGGAGTTTATTTTATAGGTTGCCGCCCCACTGACGAAGCGTGGGAAATGGACTATGAATCGTTTTCACTAAGATGTTCCCTAGACCCTACATCATTATCTGACGTCTTCAAAAGCATCCTTGAACTCCAACAAATCAAAAGCGGTGAGTTTGATACAATTCTGGTTGACCATCGAACGGGAACGACAACCTCGGTAATACCAATTATAAGTACAATACCTGGGCCATCTGTAATTTTCAGCCGCCCTGACAGCCAAACAACTTGGCTGCACGGTATAAAAACGCTGCTATCTATAAACCCCAAAAACCCAGGCGCTTACATCTCCTTCTCTTTAGACAACTTAAAGAAAAAGGGCAGCACCACAGAATCTGAAGCTGAATTCAAGGAAAAGCTACTAGAAATACTTGCGGACGCGCTTGCATATGAGGCGGAGGACCCAGAGCCACTTGCGCCAGACGAGCTAGAAAGATTCTACATCCCTTGGATGTATGATCGTGCCTTCTTCAACAGCTCTTTGCCTAAGATCTCACAGTTACAAACAGAAAACATCTACGCACTTAATCAGCTCAAAGAAATATTAGGCATCCAAAAACCTGCCTCAAAGCCCGAGCTATCTGAAACCGTAACACAAAGTAAAACATCGTCCTCAGGAATTATCGATGAGACATGGTTCGTCGAATCGGATATGACTAGAGCAATACTTCAACACGACTCAAACCTGAACTATATTTTCGGTCGCAAGGGTACTGGTAAAAGTCGTTTATTTAAAGAATCATTAGAGCGCGGCATCGGCTTACCTCTATTATCACCGAGCGAGTACGGTGAAATAGACCCGAACATCCCCAACAGCTCGGACATTTACATCAAAGCGCTCATCACGACCATGGGTGACGAGTACGAAGCGTTTTGGTGGATTCTGGTTTCCGCACGACTGGAAGCAGAGCGCTCAAACTTAGAATACAAAGGCATTCTTCAAAAGTACTCTCGCCTCAGCAAAGACGAGCTTCTTGCAATTTCACTACCGCACAACGTCGTCGAAAAACTAAAATCACGAAAAATAACTTTACTTATCGACGGCCTTGAAACCGCCGTCCCTTCAACAAAACTAAAAAACTTTGTTGAGGGGGTTCTTCTTTGCATGAATACCGTTCAGAACAGCAGTGACATCAGGCAAAAACTGAGCATTCGCCTTTTCATCAGAGTAGATTTGGCAATAGGCAACCAAAACATCGAGCAACAAACTTCCGGACGCAAAATAGATCTGTATTGGGACGAGCAGGCCCAAATGAATTATGTATTAGCCTGCATTGCTTCAAACCCGTGGGCCAAAGAAAAGTTTGCAACGACGATAGAGTCTATCGAGCAGCATAAGCACGACATCAGACTTGGAAAGCTCGCAACAGAGGCATGCGAAACTTACTTGATGCAAATATTCCCAGAAAACTTGCGTCGAAGCAACATCAAAACCATCACTTTCATTAAAACTTACTTCAGAGATGCGTCCTCCCAAGACAACGAACATCTGGCAACATTCTACCCCCGCTTATTCTTAAACTTCACAAACTCTCTGTTCATTCAATTGCAACGCATTGAAAACCCAATAGATGAAAATGGCAAAGTAGAGCAATCCTCCATATTTGAGTCGTATGATACTGCAGCCACCAATTTCATCAACGATGCAAAGCAAGAGCTGGCACATGCAATCGCATTGGATATTGATCTTTCCGAAAACCTACGAAAAGTTAACTTGATTCTAGATGCGCTGAAGGGAAAACCGACGCCATTCACATTGGATACGCTTACTCAAAAAATTCACTCCGATATCGGAGGATCAATAAAAGAAGATGCTATTAAAGAGGCACTACGCACGATGAAAGACATGGGCTTCTTTGAGCAAACTCCAAAAGATGTCTCAAAGTGGCGTGCTGGTAGAGTCTACAAGTCTGCATTAAAAATGAAATTTGTCCGCGGAATTAAAGCTAGAGAGTAAAGAAAGGGCAGCGTAAGCTGCCCTTTTTCTTAATGATGCTCGCGGGTAGCGCGGAACTTCACATCCGGCCAGCGCTCTTCCATCAGCGACAGGTTGACCCGGGTCGGGGCCAGGTAGGTCAGGTGACCGCCACCGTCGATGGCCAGGTTTTCCATGGCCTTGGTCTGGAATTCCTCGAGTTTCTTCTTGTCATCGCAGGTGATCCAGCGCGCCGACCACACGGTGATCGGCTCGTAGGCGCACTCCACCTTGTATTCTTCCTTCAGGCGGCTGGCGACCACGTCGAACTGCAGCACACCGACCGCACCGAGGATGATGTCGTTGCTGCGCTCGGGGAAGAACACCTGGGTGGCGCCCTCCTCGGCCAGCTGCTGCAGGCCCTGGCGCAGCTGCTTGGACTTCAGCGGGTCCTTCAGGCGCACGCGGCGGAACAGCTCCGGGGCGAAGTGCGGGATACCGGTGAAGCCCAGCGCCTCGCCTTCGGTGAAGGTATCGCCGATCTGGATGGTGCCGTGGTTGTGCAAACCGATGATGTCGCCGGCGTAGGCCTCTTCGAGCTGCTCGCGCTCGGACGAGAAGAAGGTCAGCGCATCGCCGATGCGCAGGTCCTTGCCGGTGCGCACGTGGCGCATCTTCATGCCCTTTTCGTACTTGCCCGAGCAAATGCGCATGAAGGCGATACGGTCACGGTGTTTCGGGTCCATGTTCGCCTGGATCTTGAACACGAAGCCTGTGAACTTTTCTTCGACCGGCTCCACGGTACGCTCGTGGGCGACCCGTGCCAGCGGGCGTGGCGCCCAGTCGACGACGGCGTCGAGCACATGGTCGACACCAAAGTTGCCAAGCGCGGTACCGAAGAACACAGGCGTCAGCTGGCCGTTGATGAACTCGTCCTGGTCGAACTCGTGGCAGGCGCCCTGCACCAGTTCCAGCTGCTCAAGGAAGCGCTCGTACTCATCACCCAGGTGCGCACGGGCTTCATCGGAGTCGAGCTTCTCGATGATCTTCGCCTCGGTACGCTCGTGGCCGTGGCCCGGGGTGTAGACGATGATGTAGTCGCCAGCCAGGTGGTACACGCCCTTGAAGTCGCGGTAGCAACCGATCGGCCAGGTGATCGGCGCGGCCTTGATCTTCAGTACCGCTTCGATTTCGTCGAGCAGTTCGATCGGGTCGCGGATATCACGGTCGAGTTTGTTGATGAAGCTGACGATGGGCGTGTCGCGCAGGCGGCACACGTCCATCAGGGCGATGGTGCGCGGCTCTACACCCTTACCGCCGTCCAGCACCATCAGCGCCGAGTCCACTGCGGTCAGGGTGCGGTAGGTATCTTCGGAGAAGTCTTCGTGGCCGGGGGTGTCGAGCAGGTTGATCATGTGCTCGCGGTACGGGAACTGCATCACCGAGGTGGTGATGGAGATGCCGCGCTGCTTCTCCATTTCCATCCAGTCGGAGGTGGCGTGGCGGTCGGACTTGCGCGACTTCACGGTACCCGCGACGGAGATCGCCTTGCCCATCAGCAACAGCTTCTCGGTGATGGTGGTCTTACCGGCGTCGGGGTGGGAAATAATTGCGAAAGTGCGGCGCTTCGCGACTTCGGCGGCCTGGTTGGTCATGGGAAATCGCCTGACTGGGGATCGAAAAGGGGCAGTATCATACCCGAAGTTGGGCAATGACCAAAATCTGCTGAACCAGTGGTACCTGTTCCGGCCTCTTCGCGGGCAAGCCCGCTCCTACAGGCATCACACCTCGTTTGAAACCTGTGCAGTACCTGTGGGAGCGGGCTTGCCCGCGAAAGGGCCGGCACTGGCGAATATAAAATTCACGAACAATCGCTTTATCACGACAAAAGGCCACAACGCAGTTACTTCAACGCCTGCGGCGAATTATTTCACTTTTTTTTCTCGACAAATTTCAGCTTGCCCAGTGATTAACACTGGCCAAATGCCGCCTCAGATGGGAACCTTTGCGCCCACGGAGACGTCCACTCCCCTGCAACCCGCTTCGGTTGGGGAATGGCTTGACCAGCATTTTCGGGCCCGACGGGGTTCGGCTCATGGCCTGATCGCAGCCTACGGTTGCCTCACGCTGCTACTCGCGAACACACCACCCGCCGCCAGCATTGGCCGGCTTCAAAGAAGTGTGCTCGCCGACAACACAAGGAGTCCGCCTGTGGCTACACGCTACGGTAAAGGGCTGTTGGGATGCGCCACCGTGCTCGTCATCCTGGCCCTGCTGATCCACTGGATCGGCACAGACACGATCGCGCGTTATCGCGACGATCTTGGGTTCTACCTGCAAGCGCACCTGGTACTGGTGCTGGCTTCGATGGCGGCGGCGCTGGCCGTGGGCATCCCCGCCGGCATTGCGCTGAGTCGACCGCACCGGGTCGACAAAGCCGAGCGCTTCATGCAGTTCTTCAACGTTGGCAACACCATCCCCCCGCTGGCCGTTCTGGCCATTGCCCTGAGCATTCTGGGCATCGGCGCAGGCCCTGCGATCTTCGCGCTGTTCCTCGCCTCCCTGCTGCCCATCGTGCGCAACACCTACGAGGGCCTGAAAAACGTCCCCGCCTCGCTCAAGGAAGCCGCCACCGGCATCGGCATGACCCCGCGCCAGCAACTCTGGCAGGTGGAGTTGCCCAACGCCGTGCCGATCATCGTCGGCGGTGTGCGCGTGGCCCTGGCCTTGAATGTGGGTACCGCACCCCTGGCGTTTCTGATCGGCGCCAACAGCCTGGGCAGCCTGATCTTCCCCGGCATCGCCCTGAACAACCAGC
This sequence comes from Pseudomonas xanthosomatis, assembly GCF_019139835.1. Taxonomy (NCBI): domain Bacteria; kingdom Pseudomonadati; phylum Pseudomonadota; class Gammaproteobacteria; order Pseudomonadales; family Pseudomonadaceae; genus Pseudomonas; species Pseudomonas xanthosomatis. The sequence goes on from NZ_CP077075.1 coordinate 5,597,450, forward strand.
CACAGCTTTTGCTGGGCGCCGCCTGCACGGCGCTGCTGGCCCTGGTGCTGGATGCCCTGGTGAGCTTCTCCAGCAAGCGCTGGCTGGAACGCGGCCTGGCCGGATAACAAGAGGGAACCCATGAAAAAGACAATCGCCTTGCTGCTGGGCGCGGCGCTGCTATGCGCAGGTTTTGCCCAGGCAGCTGAAAAACCCCTGGTGCGCATCGGCGCGCGGGTGTTCACCGAGCAGACCGTGCTCGCCGAAATCACTGCCCAATACTTGCGCGCCAACGGCTTCGATGTGCGCGTGACCACCGGCCTTGGCAGCAGCATCGCGCGCCAGGCCCAGGAGACCGGCCAGCTGGATTTGATGTGGGAATACACCGGCGTCTCGCTGGTGTCGTACAACCATATCGACGAGCGCATGCCCAGCGCCGAGGCCACCTATGCCCGGGTAAAAGAGCTGGATGCGCAAAAGGGTCTCATCTGGCTGACCCCGTCGAAGTTCAGCAACACCTACGCCTTGGGCCTGCCCAAGGAAGTCGCCGCGGCCTACCCCCAGGTCAACAGCATCAGCGACCTCAACCAGGTGCTGCGTGACGAGCACCAGCGCAACCATTTAGTGGCCCTGGACACCGAGTTCGCCAACCGCCCGGACGGCCTGGTGGGCCTTAAAGAACTCTACGACCTGCAGGTCGGCCGCCCGAACATCCGCCAGATGGACGCGGGCCTGGTGTACACCGCCATGCACAACAACCAGGTGTTCGCCGGCCTGGTCTACACCACCGACGGCCGGCTGAACGCGTTCAACCTCAAGCTGCTGGAAGACGACAAGCACTACTTCCCCGACTACACCGCAGCCCCGGTGGTGCGCAAGCAGGTGCTCGATGCCAACCCGCAACTGGCCGCGCTGCTCAAGCCGCTGGCCGAGCAACTGGACGACCAGACCATGCGCGAGCTCAACGCCAAGGTCGACGTCGAACACCAGAACCCCAGCGCCGTGGCCAGCGCATTTTTGCGTGAACACCCGCTGAAGGAGGTACAGCCATGAGCCTGCTCGACACCTTCGCCCACCTCGACTGGGCCCAGGTTGTGCAACTGACCTGGCAACACATCATGCTGGTGGGCATCGCCGTCAGCCTGGCGATTCTGGTCGGCGTGCCGCTGGGCATCCTGATGACCCGCTTCCCGGCCGTCGCCGGCCCCCTGCAGGCCAGCGCCACGGTGCTGCTGACCATCCCGTCGATCGCCCTGTTCGGCCTGCTGCTGCCGTTCTACAGCAAGTTCGGCCAGGGCCTCGGCCCGCTGCCGGCGATCACGGCGGTGTTCCTATATTCGTTGCTGCCGATTTTGCGCAACACCTACCTGGCCCTGACCAACGTCGAGCCTGGCATCCGTGAAGCGGCGCGCGGTATCGGCATGACCTTCGGCCAGCGCCTGCGCATGGTCGAGCTGCCCATCGCGGTGCCGGTGATCCTCGCCGGCGTGCGCACCGCCGTGGTGATGAACATCGGCGTGATGACCATCGCCGCCACCATCGGCGCCGGCGGCCTGGGCGTGCTCATTCTCACCTCCATCAGCCGCAGCGACATGTCGATGCTGCTGGTCGGCGCCGTGCTGGTGAGCCTCTTGGCCATCATCGCCGACCTGCTGCTGCAAACCCTGCAACGTGCCCTGACTCCAGAAGGACTGCGCTCATGATCGAACTGAAGAACCTCAGCAAGACCTTCAACGTCAACGGCAAGGAAGTCAAAGCCGTCGACTCGGTAAGCCTGACCGTCAACGAGGGCGAAATCTGCGTGTTCCTCGGCCCTTCGGGCTGCGGCAAGAGCACCACCCTCAAGATGATCAACCGCCTGATCACCCCGACCAGCGGCCAGGTGTTCATCAATGGCGAAGACACCAGCGCACTCGACGAAGTGACCCTGCGCCGGCACATCGGCTACGTGATCCAGCAGATCGGCCTGTTCCCCAACATGACCATCGAGGAGAACATCACCGTGGTGCCGCGCCTGTTGGGCTGGGACAAGCAAAAATGCCATGACCGCGCCCGCGAGCTGATGCACATGATCAAGCTCGAACCCAAGCAGTATCTGCAGCGCTACCCGCGCGAGCTGTCCGGTGGCCAGCAGCAGCGTATCGGGGTGATCCGCGCCCTGGCGGCCGAGGCCCCGGTGCTGCTGATGGACGAGCCGTTCGGTGCGGTCGACCCGATCAACCGCGAGATGATCCAGAACGAGTTCTTCGAGATGCAGCGGGCGCTGAACAAGACCGTGATCATGGTCAGCCACGACATCGACGAGGCGATCAAGCTGGGCGACAAGATCGCCATCTTCCGCGCAGGCAAGCTGCTGCAGCTGGACCACCCGGACACCCTGCTGGCGCACCCGGTGGACGATTTCGTCAGCAACTTCGTCGGCCAGGACAGCACCCTCAAGCGCCTGCTGCTGGTGCGCGCCGAGGACGCCGCGGACAACGCGCCGTCGGTAAGCCCCGAGACGCCAGTGGCCGATGCCCTGGAACTGCTCGACGAGCACGACCGCCGTTATGTGGTGGTGACCGACGGGCAGAACAAGGCACTGGGTTATGTGCGCCGGCGCGACATGCACCGCCAGCAAGGCAGCTGCGCGGACTTCCTGCGCCCGTTCAACGCCACGGCGTCCCACGACGAGCATCTGCGCATCCTGCTGTCGCGCATGTACGAGTTCAACCGCGCGTGGTTGCCGGTGCTGGATGCCGAGCAGGTGTTCCTCGGCGAGGTGACCCAGGAGTCGATTGCTGCGTACCTGAGTTCGGGGCGCTCGCGCGGGGCCAAGACCAGCATCGTGTCGCCGGCCGAGGCGGTGGCCTCCTGACCCAACGCCGGGGGCGTTGCGCCCCGTCGCGACACAAGGCCGCTCACCACAGGTATTGCATCAGCCTCCCGGCCTGCGCATGACCTGTGGGAGCAACTGTCTTGTGCTGCCTGTTCCGGCCTCATCGCCGGCAAGCCGGCTCCTACAGGTACGGTACCAACCTGAAGCTCATGCAATCCCTGTGGTGAGCGGCCTTGTGTCGCGATGGGCCGCGAAGCGGCCCCGGCGATCTGCAATCAGAACCCTACACTGGCCTGCACATAGAAGGTCCGCGGCTCACCCACATAAATGCCGGCGTTGTTGTCGCTCGAACGGGTGAAGTACTGCTTGTCGAACAGGTTCTTCACCCCCGCCGCCAGCTTCAGAGTCGATTGCTGCGTACCTGAGTTCGGGGCGCTCGCGCGGGGCCAAGACCAGCATCGTGTCGCCGGCCGAGGCGGTGGCCTCCTGACCCAACGCCGGGGGCGCGTTGCGCCCCGTCGCGACACAAGGCCGCTCACCACAGGTATTGCATCAGCCTCCCGGCCTGCGCATGACCTGGACTGCCCCCAAGAAGTTGGACAAAAAATCCAACCCTTGGGGGACCTATGAGCAAATACACAGAGCAGTTCAAGCTCACAGCCATCTCAGCGTACCTGGATGGCAATAATGGCTTCCGCAAGGTGGCCCAGCTTTTCGGTGTCGACTACAGCTTGCTACGCCGGTGGGTTTCAAGCCATCAGAGCAAGTTCAGCCTTTCTCCGCGCTCTAACGGGCAGCGCTATGACGACGACTTCAAGCGGCAGGTGCTGAGCTTTATGCACGAGCATCGTCTTTCCATGCGTCAAACCGCAGCGCATTTTGGCCTCGGCCAATCGTCGCAGATAGGCAATTGGCAGCGGCAGTACTACAGTGGTGGCGTTGTAGCTCCTGTGGACCGCCAGAAAAAGCCGATCAAAGTGCCGAAGAAGATCAAACCAGCAAAACCCACAGATACCGACGACTCGCAAAAGCCCCGAGACCAGCTGTTGGCGGAGCTCGAATACCTGCGGATGGAGAATGCTGTCTTAAAGGAGCTCAAGGCTTTGCGGGAGGAAAAGGAACGAATACCAGGCAAAAAGTCCTGATCGCTTCCAAGCTCAAGCCTAGGTTCCCTTTGCCTGATCTGCTGCGGCTGATCGGGCTGGCTCGCAGCACCTTTTACTATCAGGTGCAGAGCCAGCAGAAGCCGGACAAGCATGCCGAGCTAAAAGAGAAGATTCAGCAGGTCTATCACAAAGAGAAAGGGCGCTACGGCTATCGACGCGTTGCACTCGTGATCAGGAAAGGTGGGGTGCTGGTCAACAAGAAGGTCATCGAGAAGCTGATGGTTACCCTGGGTCTGAAATCACTGGTGCGGCCCAAAAAATATAAGTCGTACCGAGGTACTGTTGGCAAGATAGCGACGAATCTGCTGGAGCGAAATTTCGTCGCCCAGCGTCCTAACCAGAAATGGGTGAGTGACGTAACCGAGTTCAAGGTGGCTCAACAGAAGCTCTACCTTTCGCCAGTGATGGATTTGTACAACGGGGAAATCATCGCCTACGAGACGGCTACTCGCCCTCAGTACAGCCTGGTTGGAAACATGCTCGACAAGGCGCTCAAGACCTTGGGAGAGAAGCCCAGGCTAGTGCTCCACACCGACCAGGGGTGGCAGTACCAGCAGGCTCAGTATCGCCACACGCTCCGCAGTCGCGGCGTGAAACAGAGCATGTCTCGCAAAGGCAATTGCCTGGACAATGCAGCTATGGAAAGCTTCTTCGGCACGCTCAAGTCAGAGTTTTTCTACCTCAAGCGTTTCGAGAGTATTGATGAATTGAAAGCGGGCTTGGATGAGTACATTCACTACTACAACCATGACCGCATCAAGCTACGGCTTAATGGCCTGAGCCCTGTCGATTACAGGACCCAGGCGGCAGCTTAAAACTGTCCAACTTTTGGGGGGCAGTCCAGACCTGTGGGAGCAACTGTCTTGTGCTGCCTGTTCCGGCCTCATCGCCGGCAAGCCGGCTCCTACAGGTACGGTACCAACCTGAAGCTCATGCAATCCCTGTGGTGAGCGGCCTTGTGTCGCGATGGGCCGCAAAGCGGCCCCGGCGATCTGCAATCAGAACCCTACACTGGCCTGCACATAGAAGGTCCGCGGCTCACCCACATAAATGCCGGCGTTGTTGTCGCTCGAACGGGTGAAGTACTGCTTGTCGAACAGGTTCTTCACCCCCGCCGCCAGCTTCAGGTTGGCCAACTGCGGACCGAAGTCGTAACCACCACGGGCGTGCCAGGTGACGTACCCCGGAATATCGCCATACTGCCCGTCGGCACTCGGCTCGGTGATGTAGTCGCCGGTGAACGCCCCGCTGCTGGTCACCCCGGTGCCTGGCGCGCGCTGCTTCGATTGGGCGTAGGCATCCAGGTTCCAGGTCCAGTGGTTGACCTGGTAACGCACCCCGGCAGTGGCCACCTGGCGCGAATAGAACGGCAGGTCGCGGCCCTTGAAGCCCGGGATTTCCCCTTCATAGGTGGCGCGGGTATAGGTGTAACCGGCATTCACCGACAGCCCGCTCAGGCGCGGGTCCAGGCCGGCCAGGTCATAGCGCGCCGAAGCCTCGATGCCCTGGTGCTTGGTCGCCCCCAGGTTGGTCCAGCCCACGTCGTTGCTGATGTACTGCAGCTCGTCGTCGAAGTCGATGTAGAACGCCGTCAGCTCACCGGCAAAACCGCCATCGTCATAGCGCGTACCCACCTCGTAGGTCTTGGCTTTCTCGGGCTCCAGGCCGTTGGCGGTGCTGTCGCCATTGCCGCCCTGGCCCAGCTGGAAGTACTGCAGGCTGCCGAACGAGGTCTCATAGTTGGCGAACAGCTTCCAGGCATCGGACAGGTGGTACATCACGCTGAGCGCCGGCAGCGGCTCGTTGCTGGTGATGCTGCGGTTCTTCTCCACCACCGGTGCGCCGTTGGCGCCCAGTACCGGGCGGTCGCGCCAGTCGGTGTTGATGTGCTCGAAGCGAATGCCCGGGGTGATGGTCCAGTTGCCCACGTCGATCTTGTCGTCGATGTAGTAGGCGCTGGCCTCGGTGCCGCCGCTGCGGTCCTGGAACACGTGGCCGTCGGAGCCGGGGACGGGCGTGGGCACGTTGTCCACCAGGCCCAGGCGCGTGGACTGCTCGCGCATGGCCTCTTTCAGGTAGCGGTAGCCGACGCTGACCTCCTGGGTGGTGGGGCCGGCGAAGAACACCCGCGACAGGCGCGGCTCGATGGCGAAGGTGTGGTAGTTGCGCGGGTACGACGACAAGGTCTTCATGTCGCGGGCAGCGATGGCGCTGCCGCGAAAGCTGTCGGTGTAATAGGTGAGCACTTCAAGCTGGGTGGCATCGTCCAGCTGGCGCTGCCACTTGAACGACACGTCCTTGCGCCGCCCGGCGAAGTAGTCGTAATCACGCAGCGACTGGTACGGGTTGCTGTCGTACTGGGCCTGGGTCAGGCCACCGGGCATGTCGGCGCGGCCATCGTAGTAATGGAAGTTGAGCCAGAACTCGTCGACATCGGTGGGCGCCCAGTGGGTCTTGAGGATCACATCATCGATGTCGTTGCCGTTGTTGCTCTCGCGGTAGCCGTTGCCGTTGACCCCGGTGTACAGCAGCGCCACGCCCATGCCGTTGTCGGCGGTGCCACCGACGAAGGCCGATTCGGTGTGTTTCCAGCCACCGCGCTGCGAGGTTTCAAGGGTGGTGCCAAGCTCGGCCGAAGCCTTTTCGGGGATGGCCCGGGTGACGAAGTTGATCACCCCGCCGACGTTCTGCGGCCCATAGCGCACGGAACCGGCCCCACGCACCACATCGATGCTGTCGAGGTTGCCCGAAGAGATCGGCGCCATCGACAGCTGCGGCTGGCCATAGGGTGCGAACGCCGCCGGGATGCCGTCGATCAGCACCGTCGAGCGCGGCGACAGCCGCGAGGTCAGGCCGCGCACGCCGACGTTCAGCGACAGGTCGCTGCCGCCGGTGCCGTTGGAGTCCTGCACCTGCACCCCGGGGATGCCACGCAGCACGTCACGCACGTTCATCGCTCCCTGCTCGACCATCGCCTCGCGGCGCACCACGGTGCGCGCGCCGGGGTGGTTCTGCACCACGCTCTGCTGGGCATCCCCCAACCAGTCGCCGACCACCTTCACGTCGGTGGGCGCCAGCTCCAGGCTGCCGGTGGTGAGGGTGCCGGCAGGTTGCGCAGGCTTGACCACCACGGTGTCGGCAGATTGCTCGAAGGTCAGCCCGCTACCCTTCAGCAACTGTTGCAGGGCCTGCTCCGGGGCCAGGTTGCCAGACACCGCCGGCGCCTGCTTGCCGGCCACCAGCTCCGGGCTGAAGAACAGTTGCAACTGGGTTTGCTGGCCCAGTTGCTTCAAGGCCGATGCCAGCGGCTGGGCCTGGATCTGGATGCTGTCGGCGTAGCTGTTGGCGGCGGCGGCGCTGACCGCCAGGGCCAGCGCCAGGCGGCGCAGGGTATGAAGGGGCTTGTTGTTGTTCACGTCTTCGATAAATCCTGAGAGGTCGGGATAAACGCCAACCGCATGCAAATGTAAATGCTTGGCAGTTGCAGCTGGCGGGGAAGACGAACGGGCGAAAAAAAACCTGAATCTATTTTGCAATTATTTCGCTGGAGCCATCGGCGTGCTGCTTCACCGCCACCGGCAGGATGCTCGGCAAGGCGCGCAACAGGGCGTCCGGGTCGTCGGTGCTGAAGGTGCTCGACAGGCGCAGGTTGGCGACCTTGCCCGGTGCCACGCGCAGTGGCTGGGCGCGGTAGCGCGACACTTCGGCCACCACTTCGCTGAGCGGGGCGTTGTCGAACACCAGCTTGCCCTGGCGCCAGGCGGTCAGGGCGCCGGCATCCACGGCGTAGGCCGGGGCCACCTGGCCATGGGCATCGATGTGCGACCCCTGGCCTGCGCCCAGTTGCGCCAGCGACGCGCCCGCGCCCTGCACCCGCACCGAACCCTGCTCCACCGCAACGCGGGTACTGGCCGCATCCTGGCGTACATCGAAACGGGTACCGGTGACGGTCACCTGGCCCTGGGCGGTGCCGACCACGAACGGCCGGGCGCTGTCGTGGGCGACAACGAACATCGCCTCGCCCTGGTTCAGTTGCACGTGGCGTTGCCCCGGCGAAAACTCGACGCTCAGGCGCGTGGCGCTGTTCAGCTCAAGGTGCGAGCCGTCGGGCAGCTCGAAGGTGCGCCGCTCGCCCATGGCGGTTTGCAGCGCCGCGTGGTGGTTGAGCCGCTGGTACTGCCAGCCCGTCCATCCCAACCCCAATGCCGCCAGCGCCACCCCGGCGGCCAGGGCCTGGCGCAACACACGGCGGCGCGGCAGCTGGCGCACGGGCTCGGCGCGGCACAGGGCTTCGAGGCGTTGCCGGGGGATGAAGTCGGCAGCGCGCCACAGCTCCACCAGCCGCTGGTACTCCTCGCGGTGTTGCGGCGCCTGGGCCAGCCAGTGCTCCAGTTCAGCGCGCAGCGCAGCATCGCCCGGCGCGTCCTGAACCCGGGCAAACCAGGCGGCTGCCTGCTCGCCCACCGGCTGCGCAAGCTGCTGTTTCATCGATCGGGTCTCCTGACTCATCCGGCCACATCCAGGTGCTCACGCAGGTGGCGGAGCGTGCGGATCATATACTTTTCGACCATGCTCTTGCTCAGGCCCATGCGCTCGGCGATCTCGGCCTGGGTCAGGCCCTCGAGCTTCTGCCAGATGAACACCTGGCGGCAGTTCAGCGGAAGCTCGGCCAACGCCCGCTCGACGCTGTCGGCCAGCTCCAGGGCGTGCACGTAGGCTTCGGGGTCGCTGCCGGCGCCGGCGCCTTCATCGACCGCCTCCAGCGCCAGGGCCTGGCGGCGGTCTTCGCGGCGATAGCCGTCCACCGCAATGTTGCGCGCGGTCTGGTGCAGGTAGGCACGCGGCTGCTCGACCTGTTCGCGCGGGTTTTCCAGCACGCGCACGAACGCATCATGGGTGAGGTCCTCGGCCTGCTGACGACTGCGCAGCTTGCGCGTCCAGGTGCCGATCAGCTCGTGGTAGTGGTCGAAGAAGCCTTTGTGTCCGGACACGGTCAGGGTCGTCAGGGCGGCAGACAAGGGTGCGAATAGTAATGTTTCGCATCAAAACCGGCAATTCCGCCAGTCGGTAACAAAAAATTTATGCGCAGTTTCATGGACGGACGTGCCAGGAAAATGTGGCCATAAATATGAACACCTCCGGCCTCTTCGCGGGTAAACCCGCTCCCGCAGGAATAGCTCAGTCCCTGTGGGAGCGGGTTTACCCGCGAAGAGGCCAACACGGTCCATTCCACAATATTTAACGCCCAAGACATGCCGGGGAACATCTGCCGGTCACACGAGTCGGTTATTCAGAATGCAGGTGGCCGATCCGCGACGAACACGCCCGGATTGCCTGTTGATCTTGCTGAGTTCACGCCCTAAAGTGCGCGCCGAACGTCCATGCTGGAAACGATCCATCCGGCTCAAGTACTGACGACGAGACAGCAAGGTCACCCGCCGCCGCTTCACGGGCACGGTTGACCTTTTTGCTTTCGGCGACATGCCTTGGGAAGTAGGCGAACCAAAGTGGGGATACGGAGGACGTTCAGTTGCAGCCACTTATCTTTTCAGTTTGCCCATGGAGCCCTTGAGCATGTCGATCCAGGTCGAAGACTATTTCGCGCGTGACACCTTCCAGAAAATGAAGGCGTTCGCCGACAAGCAGGAAACCCCGTTCGTACTCATCGACACCCAGATGATCAGCCAGGCCTATGACGACCTGCGCGCCGGGTTCGAATTCGCCAAGGTGTACTACGCGGTCAAGGCCAACCCGGCGGTCGAAATCATCGACCTGCTCAAAGAGAAAGGTTCGAGCTTCGACATCGCCTCGATCTACGAGCTGGACAAGGTGATGAGCCGCGGCGTCAGCGCCGACCGCATCAGCTACGGCAACACCATCAAGAAGTCCAAGGACATCCGTTACTTCTACGAGAAAGGCGTGCGCCTGTTTGCCACCGACTCCGAAGCTGACCTGCGCAACATCGCCAAGGCCGCCCCGGGCTCGAAAGTCTACGTGCGCATTTTGACCGAAGGCTCGACCACCGCCGACTGGCCGCTGTCGCGCAAGTTCGGCTGCCAGACCGACATGGCCATGGACCTGCTGATCCTCGCCCGCGACCTGGGCCTGGTGCCTTACGGCATCTCGTTCCACGTAGGCTCGCAGCAGCGCGACATCAGCGTGTGGGACGCAGCCATCGCCAAGGTGAAGGTAATCTTCGAGCGCCTGAAGGAAGAAGACGGCATCGAGCTGAAGCTGATCAACATGGGTGGCGGCTTCCCGGCCAACTACATCACCCGCACCAACAGCCTCGAAACCTACGCCGAAGAGATCATCCGCTTCCTCAAAGAAGACTTCGGTGACGACCTGCCGGAAATCATCCTCGAGCCTGGCCGTTCGCTGATTGCCAACGCCGGTATTCTGGTCAGCGAAGTGGTGCTGGTGGCGCGCAAGTCGCGTACCGCCGTGGAGCGCTGGATCTACACCGACGTGGGCAAGTTCTCCGGCCTGATCGAAACCATGGACGAAGCCATCAAGTTCCCGATCTGGACCGAGAAAAAGGGCGAAGCCGAAGAAGTGGTCATCGCCGGCCCGACCTGCGACAGCGCCGACATCATGTACGAGAACTACAAGTACGGCCTGCCGCTGAACCTGGCCATCGGCGACCGCCTGTACTGGCTGTCCACCGGTGCCTACACCACCAGCTACAGCGCCGTGGAATTCAACGGCTTCCCGCCGCTGAAAGCCTACTACCTGTAATGCAAGACGGGGCCGCAAGGCCCCGTTTTTGTTTGTGCCGGCCTGCGCAGGCCTATTCGCGGGCAAGCCCGCTCCCACAGGTATGGCGCCCGCCCAAGGCATTTCACATACCCTGTGGGAGCGGGCTTGCCCGCGAAAGCGCCAGCACAGCCGACATCAAACGTCGCGCCGTTCGATCTCCTCGGCATAGCGCTGCGCAAAGCTCATCAGCGAAGGCCCCGCACCCTGCAGGGTGGCCAGCGCACTACGCAAGAAGTTCAGGTTCCCCTCCTCCCGCGCCCGCTCCAGCCAAGGCGCCGCCTCGGCAACCTCGCCCCGCTCCAGCAGCACCAGCGCCAGGCTGAACATGCCGCGAAAATCCCCCGCCTCGGCCGAACGCCGATACCAGCGCACCGCCCGCGCAGGGCTTGCGGAGGTGGCAATACCCTGCTCCAGGTAACGCCCGTACAGGTTCATCGACTTGGCATGGCCCAACTGCGCGCCCTGCTCGTAGCAGGCCAGTGCCTGGGCCTGGTTGGCCGGCACGCCGCGCCCGGTGGCCAGCAGGTTGCCCAGGTTGTACATGCCCCAGTCCAGCCCCGCATCGGCGGCGCGAGCATAGTGGATGGCCGCCTGAGGCAGGTTCACCTCACCGCCCCAGCCATGCTCCAGGCAGCGCCCGAGCATGTTGTGGCCCATGGCGCTGCCACCTTGGGCGGCAATGCTGAACCAACGCCGGGCAACCACCTCGTCGGCCTCGATACCCAGCCCGTCGAGCAGGATCTGCCCCAGCAGCAACTGCGCCTCCACCACCCCTTGCCCGGCAGCGGCCAGAATCGCCTGGGCCGCCTGGCCCGGGCTGTGCTCGAGCATGGCCTTCAGGCCCGCCACATCCACCAGCTCTTCACGGCGCAATTGATACGACATGCTCAAACCTCAGCCCAGCGGCGCAGCAGGTTGTGGTAGGTGCCGGTCAGCTGCAGCAACGACGGGTGCTCGGGCACATCGGCAGTGAGCTGGCGAATGGCGTTGTCCATCTCGAACAGCAAGGTGCGCTGGCCGTCGTCGCGCACCAGGCTCTGGGTCCAGAAGAACGCCGCGTAGCGCGCGCCGCGGGTGACCGGGTTGACTTTGTGCAGGCTGGTGCCGGGGTACAGCACCAGGTCGCCGGCAGCAAGCTTGACCTGCTGCACGCCGTAGGTGTCCTGGATCACCAGCTCGCCGCCGTCGTAACTGGCCGGGTCGCTTAGGAACAGGGTCGAGGACAGGTCGGTGCGCACCCGCTCCGGGCTGCCTTTGGGCTGGCGCAGGGCGTTGTCGATATGAAAATCGAAACTGCCACCCTCGCGGTAGCAGTTGACCAGCGGCGGGTAAACCTTGTGCGGCAGCGCCGCCGACATGAACAACGGGTTGCGCCACAGGCGGTCGATCAGTGCGCTGCCCAGCTCCTTTGCCAGCGCATGGCCTTCGGGCAGTTGCAGGTTGTGCTTGGCCTTGGCCGACTGGTAGCCGGCAGTCACCTTGCCATCGGCCCAGTCCGCCTGCTCCAGCGCCTCGCGGATACGGCTGATCTCGTCAGCGTCGAACAGCCCGGGAATGTGCAGCAGCATGGCGGTGGTACCTGGAGCCTAAGGGGGGGTCAATGATATTGATTCCCTTTTACGCGACACAAGCCCCTTCATCGGTTGACTCCCAACCTTAACGCCCCGCGATCAGGGCCCGGCACACCCTTGTTAAATTCATGAAACACAAGGTGTAAAGAATGTAAATTCTTAACGAATGGTAACGCTTCTCAATTGTTACTTACATTCGCTTACATTAGCATCCGCGGCCTTCACTACCTTGGGGAAGGTCAAAAACAATGCGCCACGTGCCAAACGCCGTCAGTTCACCACGCCTGCTCGCCTCTGCCATCGGCATGGCGATCACCGCCACTTCTGCCTACGCCGCAGACCCTGCCGCCAGCTCCGCCATCACCCTGGACGCCACCAGCGTCAACGGCAAGGCCGAGCAGGCCAGCACCGACTACAAGGTCGAAAAGGCGTCGTCGCAGAAGTACACCGCGCCACTGGTGGACACCCCGCGTTCGGTCACCGTGATCCCGCAGCAGGTGATCAAGGACACCAACGCCCTGAACCTGCAGGACGCCCTGCGCACCGTGCCGGGCATCACCTTCGGCGCCGGTGAAGGCGGCAACCCCCAGGGCGACCGCCCGTTCATCCGCGGCTTCGATGCCCAGGGTGACACCTACCTGGACGGCGTGCGCGACACCGGCGCGCAAACCCGCGAAATCTTCGCCATCGAGTCGGTGGAAGTGGCCAAGGGCCCGAACTCGGCCATCGGTGGCCGTGGCGCCGCCGGCGGCACCATCAACCTGGTGAGCAAACGCGCCCACCTGGGCAACTCGCTGGATGGCGCCTGGACCTGGGGCAGCGACCAGACCCAGCGCTACACCTTCGATGGCAACTACCAGTTCAGCGACAGCGTGGCCGGGCGCCTGAACCTGATGACCCACGAAAGCAACGTGGCCGGGCGCGACAAGGTCAACTACGACCGCTGGGGCATCGCTCCGTCGCTGGCCTTCGGCCTGGGCACCCCGACCCGCGTCAACCTCGACTACTACCACCTCGAAAGCGACGACCTGCCGGACTCGGGCATCCCTTACACCGTGCCTGCCGGCGGCACCGGCAACCGCACCTCGGCCAACCCGAGCAAGCCCTACGCCGGTGGCGACAGCAGCAACTTCTACGGCCTGACCGGGCGTGATTTCCGCAAAAGCCGGGTGGACATCGCCACCATCGCCATCGAGCATGACCTGACTGACGCGCTGACCATCAAGAACACCCTGCGCCACGGCAACAGCATGCAGGACTACATCCTCACCCAGCCTGACGACAGCAAGGGCAACGTCAACAACGGCAGCGTCTGGCGCCGCGCCAACACCCGCGTGGGCAACACCGCCACCACCACCAACCAGACCGACCTGTTCGGCGAGTTCTACCTGGGCGGGCTGAAAAACAGCTTCTCCACCGGCATCGAGCTCAGCCGCGAAGAGAGCAAGCGCTCGACCTACAACGTCAACACCGACACCACCCCGGGCAGCCCGGGCAACTCCAGCACCAACTGCACCCCAGGCATGATCGGCCAGGGCAGCGGCTACAACTGTACCTCGCTGGGTAACCCGAACCCGGACGACCCGTGGAACGGCGCCATCTCGCGCAACTACGCCGGCACCACCACCCGCAGCAACACTGCGGCCCTGTACGTGTTCGACACCCTCGAGCTGACCCCGCAGTGGCTGCTGAACATGGGCCTGCGCTATGACCACTTCGATACCGAGTTCCGCGGCTACAACGCCGACGGCTCCACTGCGGTCAACAGCAAGGGCGTGGTCTCCAAGGGCGAGGACACCAGCGAGTTCGTCACCGGCCAGCTGGGCCTGGTGTGGAAGCCGGCCGACAACGGCAGCATCTATGTGTCCTACGCCACCTCGGCCACGCCACCGGGTGCGTCGCTCGGCGAAGGCATGGAAGGCAACCCGCTGGGCGGCACCACCGACCGCCCCGGCAACCTGCTGAGCAGCGACATGGAGCCAGAGCAAACCACCAACTACGAACTGGGCACCAAGTGGGACCTGCTCAACGAGCGCCTGTCGCTGACTGCCGCGCTGTTCCGCACCGAGAAGGAAAACGCCCGGGTGCAGGTGGACACCACCACTTACGAGAACGTCGGTGAAACCCGCGTACAGGGCATCGAGCTGTCGGCCAGCGGCAAGCTCACCGAGAAATGGCAGGTGTTCGCCGGCTACACCTACCTGCAGGCGCGCCAGGTTGACGGCGGCCCGCTGGGCAAGGCCAACGACGGCAACCAGCTGCCCAACACCCCGAACAACAGCGCCAGCCTGTGGACCACCTACCAGGTCACCCCAAGGCTGACCATCGGTGGTGGCGCCTTCTACATGGACGAGGTGTACGGCAACGTGGCCAACACCACCATGGTCGACAGCTACGTGCGCTACGACGCGATGGCCGCCTACAAGCTGACCAAGAACATCAACCTGCAGTTGAACGTGCAGAACCTGACCGACGAGGTCTACTACGACAAGGCGTTCTCCACCCACTTCGCCAACCAGGCGGCCGGGCGCACGGCGCTGCTGACCACCAGCGTGCATTTCTGATAGCAACCAAAGCTGGTCGATACCTGCACCGGCCCTTTCGCGGGCAAGCCCGCTCCCACAGGGACTGCTTGAGCTTCAGGCCAGTGCCGTACCTGTAGGAGCCGGCTTGCCGGCGATGAGGCCGGTTCAAGCACCTGTGCGAACCCTGTGGGAGCGGGCTTGCCCGCGAAGAGGCCGGCACAGGATGGCCTGAACTTGCAGCCCTGCGCCCCGTTCATTACTGAACGGGGCGTTCGCGTATCAAGGCATAATGCACGCCGCGCAACAGACGGCGGCAATACAAGGTGAGAGACGTGGTGAAGAAGACGCTGTTCCAGCTGCACTGGTTCTTTGGCATTACCGCAGGCCTGGTGCTGGCCTTGATGGGTATCACCGGGGCACTGTACTCGTTCCAGGAAGAACTGCTGCGCGCGTTCAACGCCGATGTACTCAAGGTCGAGGTACGCGCCGAAGGCGTGCTGCCGCCAGCGGAGCTGGTACAGCGGGTCGAGGCCGCCCAGGGCGAGAAGGTCGCGATGCTGTGGGTGGACGTGCGCGAAGGCAATGCCGCACGGATCTTCTTCACCCCGCCGCCCGGCGAGCGCCGCGGCACCCTGCGCTACGCCGACCCGTACACCGGTGAGCTCAAGGGCGAAGCCGCGGGGCAAGGTTTCTTCAACCTGATGCTCAACCTGCACCGTTTTCTGGCCATGGGCGACACCGGCCGGCAGATCACCGGTGCCTGCACCTTGATGCTGATTTTCTTCTGCCTGTCTGGCCTTTACCTGCGCTGGCCGCGCAAGGCGCTGAACTGGCGTACCTGGCTGACCCTGGACTGGGCCAAGAAGGGCCGCGCCTTCAACTGGGACCTGCACGCGGTGTTCGGCACCTGGTGCTTATTGTTCTACCTGCTGTTTGCCCTGACCGGGCTGTTCTGGTCCTACGAGTGGTACCGCGCCGGGCTGAACAAGCTGCTGGCAGACCCGCCTGTGGCAGGCGAGCAAAAACGCGGCGAAAGCCGTGGCCGCCACGGGCCGCCCAAAATCGACAAGAACGCCCCGGCGCTGGTGGTCGACTACGACGCCATTTGGGCCAGCCTCAAACAGGCCGCAGGCCCGGGCCTGGCCATGTATAACCTGCGCCTGCCACCGGCGGGCGGGCAGCCGGCCAACCTGTTCTACCTGCAAGCAGACGCCGCGCACCCGCGCGCCTTCAACACTCTGGTGCTGGACCCGGCCACCGGCCAGGTGAAAAGCCACGACCGCTACCTCGACAAGTCCTTCAAGGCGCAGCTGCTGCAAAGCGTCTACGCCCTGCACGTGGGCGAATACTTCGGCCTGCCGGGGCGGATCATCGTCACCGCTGCCAGCCTGACCATGCCGCTGTTCTTCGTCACCGGCTGGCTGCTGTACCTCGACCGCCGGCGCAAGAAGCGCCAGGTGCGCGCTGCCCGTGGCGCGGTGGGCGCTGCCGGCAAGGCGGGCGACAGCTGGCTGGTGGGTTTTGCCAGCCAGAGCGGCCTGGCCGAACAGCTGGCCTGGCAGAGCGCCGGCCAGTTGCAGGCCGCAGGCTACCCGGTGCAGGTGCGCCCGCTGGCTGAACTGGGCGAGCCCGAGCTGCGCCAGGCCAACCGCGCGCTGTTCGTGGTCAGCACCTTTGGGGATGGCGAGGCGCCGGACAGCGCCCGCGGCTTCGAACGCAAGGTCATCGGCCAGCCCTGGGCGTTGCAGCACCTGGACTACGCCTTGCTGGCCCTGGGCGACCGCCAGTACCCGCACTTCTGCGGCTTCGCCCGGCGCCTGCAGGCCTGGCTGGCCGAGCGCGGTGCCAGCAGCGCGTTCAGCCCGGTAGAGGTGGACAACGCCGACCCGGCCGCGCTGCAACTGTGGCAGCAGGAGCTGGCGCAACTGACCGGCACCCAGCCGGTCGCCGCCTGGCAGCCGCCAAGCTTTGGCAACTGGACCCTGACCAGCCGCGAGCTGCTCAACCCGGGCAGCCAGGGCCAGCCGGTGTACCTGCTGGGCTTGCGCCCGCAGGAGCCGGCCAGCTGGGAGGCCGGAGACCTGGTGGAAATCCTGCCGCTGAACGGCCAGCCGCGCATCGACGCCTTCCTGCACGGCATGGCGCTGGACGCTGCGGCCCAGGTGCAGGTCGACGGCCTGAACGAAACCCTCGGCCAGGCCCTGGCCGGGCGCCAGTTGCCGACCCGCCGCGACCACCTGATCGGCTTGCATCCGCAGGCGCTGGTGGATGCACTGGTGCCCATCGGCAGCCGCGAATACTCGATCGCCTCGATTGCCAGCGACGGCGTGCTGGAGCTGATCGTGCGCCAGGAGCGTCACCCCGACGGGCACTTGGGCCTGGGCTCGGGCTGGCTGACCGAGTACCTGCCTGTGCAAGGCAGCGTCAGCCTGCGCCTGCGCCGCAACAGCGGCTTCCACCTGCCCGAGGGCGATGCGCCGCTGGTGCTGATTGGCAACGGTACTGGCCTTGCCGGGCTGCGCAGCCTGCTCAAGGCGCGTATCGCGGCCGGTGAGTCACGCAACTGGCTGCTGTTCGGCGAGCGCAACCGCGCCCACGACCTGCTGTGCGCTGCGCAGCTTGAGGGCTGGCTGGCCAAGGGCGAGCTGGCGCGGCTGGACCTGGCGTTCTCGCGTGACCAGGCCGAGAAGGTTTATGTGCAGGATGTACTGCTGCAACAGGCTGGCGAGCTCAAGCGCTGGGTCGAGCAAGGTGCCTGCATTTATGTGTGCGGCAGCCTGCATGGCATGGCGGCCGGGGTGGATGCTGCGTTGCAGGGTATGCTGGGGCAGGCGCAGGTGCAGCAGTTGATCGAGGATGGGCGTTATCGGCGGGATGTGTACTGATTTGAAATTGATGTAAGCAGGGCGGGCCCTTTCGCGGGGCAAGCCCGCTCCTACAGGGGGCCGCGGTTACCTGTAGGAGCGGGCTTGCCAGCGATGAGGACAGGCCTGCAAACACAAGATCTGCGCTGGGGCTGACGGCCCTATCCCCGGCAAGCCGGATCCTACGGGTACACGGTTGGTCAATGCAGCTCGAAGGTATCGGCGTCCAGGTTGGCCGGGAAGCGGGTGCGGTAGGCGGCCAGTTCCGCCGCCCGCAACTCCACGGTGAACACCCCGTCGGCCTCGCCTGCACTCAGCAGGCTCTCGCCCTGGAAGTCCAGCACCTGGCTGTCGCCGGAATAGGCAAAGCCCTTGCCATCGGTGCCCACCCGGTTCACCGCCGCCACGAAGCACAGGTTCTCGATGCCGCGTGCCGGCAGCAGGCGGTTCCAGTGCAGGCGGCGCGCTGCTGGCCAGTTGGCGGTGTACAGCAAAAGGTCGGTGTCCTGGGCGTCGCGGCTCCACACCGGGAAGCGCAGGTCGTAGCAGATCAGCGGGCGAATGCGCCAACCCTTGAGCTCGAACTGCACCTGGCGCTCGCCGGGGGTGTAGTGCTTGTGCTCACCGGCCATGCGGAACAGGTGGCGCTTGTCGTAGTGCAGAATCTCGCCATCCGGGCGCGCCCACAGCAGGCGGTTGCGGTGGCTGCCGTCGGCGGCCTGGATGATCACACTGCCGGTGATCACCGCACCGGCCTTCTTCGCCTGGGCCTTGAGCCACTTGTAGGTCGGGCCGTTTTCCGGCTCGGCGAGGGCTTCGGACTCCATCGAAAAACCGGTGGTGAACATTTCCGGCAGTATCACCAGGTCGACCGCGCCGGCCTGGGCAACCAGCTCCTCGAAATGGGCGTAGTTGGCCTCGCGGTCCTGCCAGGCCAAGGTGGTCTGCACCAAGGCCACTTTCAGGTTGGGCAATGCACTCAGATCGCGCATAGTCGTTCCGCCGCCTGACGCAGCGTCTCCTCACGTTTGGCAAAGCACAGGCGTACCAGGCGTTGCTCGGGGATGGGTTGCTGATAGAACACCGACACCGGGATGCTCGCCACGCCATGTTCGCGGGTCAGCCACAGGGCCATGTCGATGTCGTTCAGGTCCGGGCGGATCTGCGAGTAATCCACCAGCTGGAAGTAGGTACCCGGGGTGCGGGTGAAGCTGAACCGCGAGCCCTGCAGCAGGTCGCAGAACAGGTCGCGCTTGGCCTGGTAGAAGCCCGGCAGCTCATCGATATGCTCGGGGTGCTCGGCCATGAAGTCGGCCAGGGCACACTGCAGCGGCGTGACGCCGCAGAAGTTGACGTACTGGTGCACCTTGCGCAGCTCGGCACTCAATGCTGGCGGGGCGATCACGTAGCCGGTCTTCCAGCCGGTGACGTGGTAGGTCTTGCCGAACGAGCTGATGACGAAGGCCCGCGAATACAGCTGTTCATGGGCAAGCACGCTGGCATGGCGCACGCCATCGTAGATCAGGTGCTCGTACACCTCGTCGCTGACCAGGTAGATGTCACGCCCGGCAATCAGGCCCGCCAGTTGGTCGAGGTCCTGCCGGCTGATCAGTGCACCGCTTGGGTTGTGCGGCGAGTTGAGGATGACCATGCGCGTGCGCGGGCTCAGAGCATCGCCCAAGCACTGCCAGTCAATGCTGAAGCTGTCGCCTGCCAGAGGCACGTGCACACAGCGGCCACCGGCCAGTTGCACCGCGGGTTCGTAGCTGTCGTAGCAAGGGTCGAAGACGATCACCTCGTCACCGGCCTGGATCACCGCCTGGATGGCGCAGAAGATCGCCTCGGTGGCACCGGGGGTGATGGTCACTTCCTGGTCGGCATCCACGTTCACCCCGTACAAGCGGGCGACCTTGCCCGCTACCTGCTGACGCAGGGCCGGCAGGCCGGTCATCGGCGCGTACTGGTTGTGCCCGGCAGCCACATGCCGGCCAACGGCATCGAGCAGGGCCTGGGGGCCGTTGAAATCGGGGAAGCCTTGGGAGAGGTTGAGCGCGCCGGTCTGGACGGCCAGCTGCGACATGGTGGTAAAGATGGTCGTGCCGACGTTCGGCAGTTTGCTGCGGATCATGGAGCCCTCTTTCCTGGGGTTTGTCCGGCACGGGGAGTGAGTCCGAGCATAGCGGATCAAGCAGTCAGGAAAAAGGTTGAAACAATAGGGGGATTGCGTTGGGTCAAAGGGCCTCTTCGCGGGCAAGCCCGCTCCCACAGTAATCGCACAATCCGTGAGGACGGCGCTGTACCTGTGGGAGCGGGCTTGCCCGCGAAAAAGCTGACGCGCAATCAGCGCTTGTCGCGGCGCTTCTTCTCGGCCTTCTTGTGGTGCGACATCAGGCGGCGCTTCTTGTTGACCTGGCGGTCGGTGAGGGTGTTTTTCTTGCCCTCGAACG
This sequence comes from Pseudomonas xanthosomatis, assembly GCF_019139835.1. Classification (NCBI taxonomy): domain Bacteria; kingdom Pseudomonadati; phylum Pseudomonadota; class Gammaproteobacteria; order Pseudomonadales; family Pseudomonadaceae; genus Pseudomonas; species Pseudomonas xanthosomatis. The sequence continues at coordinate 5,617,579 of NZ_CP077075.1, forward strand.
GGTTGTCGCCACCCTTGTACTCGATGCGGATCGGCGTACCCACTAGCTTCAGCACGCGGCGGTAGGTGTTCTCGAGGTAGCGCGAGTAGGAGTTGGGGATCTTGTCGGTCTGGTTACCGTGGATCACGATCAGCGGCGGGTTGGCACCACCCAGGTGGGCATAACGCAGCTTGATCCGGCGGCCATTGACCAGCGGCGGCTGGTGCACGGTGATGGCGTCTTCGAGAATCTGCGTCAGGCGGCTGGTCGGCCAGCGGGTGACCGCCGACTTGAACGCGGCCTGCACCGACTTGTACAGGTTGCCCACGCCGGTGCCGTGCAGCGCCGAAATGAAGTGAATGTCGGCAAAGTCAACGAAGAACAGCCGGCGCTCCAGCTCGGTCTTGACGTAGTCACGCTCGCCCGGCTCCATGCCGTCCCACTTGTTCAGGGCGATGACCACGGCGCGGCCGGCGTCCAGGGCGAAGCCCAGCAGGTTGAGGTCGTGGTCGACCACGCCTTCGCGGGCGTCCATGACGAAGATCACCACGTTGGCGTCCTTGATCGCCTGCAGGGTCTTCACCACCGAGAACTTCTCGACCTCTTCGTGGATCTTGCCGCGCTTGCGCACCCCGGCGGTGTCGATGAAGGTGTACTTGTCACCATCACGCTCGAACGGGATGTAGATACTGTCGCGGGTGGTGCCCGGCTGGTCGTATACCACCACGCGCTCTTCGCCGAGCATGCGGTTGACCAGGGTCGACTTGCCCACGTTGGGGCGGCCGATGATGGCGATCTTGATGCCGTCCTTCTCGCTCGGGCCGGGGATGCGCGTGGCTTCCTCGCCTTCGGCGACGTTCTCGTCGAGAGCTTCGTCCTCGGGGTCACGCGGGATGTGGCCGAGCAACGACTCCATCAACGCGTTGATGCCGCGGCCCTGGGAGCCGGCCACCGGGATGGCGTTGCCCATGCCCAGCGGCGAGAACTCGGCGCGGGCGATGTCCGGGTCGATGTTGTCGATCTTGTTGGCTACCAGAATCGCCTCTTTGTTGCGCTTGCGCAGGTGGTCGGCAATCATCTGGTCGGCAGCGGTCATGCCGGCGCGGGCATCGACCAGGAACAGGACGTAGTCGGCCTCTTCGATGGCCATCAGCGACTGTTCGGCCATTTTCTCGTCCATGCCCACTTCGTCGCCGGTGATACCACCGGTGTCGATGAGGATGTACGAACGGCCCTGCCAGCTGGCATCGCCGTACTGGCGGTCACGGGTCAGGCCGGACAGGTCACCGACGATGGCATCGCGGGTCTTGGTCAGGCGGTTGAACATGGTGGATTTGCCGACATTGGGCCGGCCCACCAGGGCGATTACGGGAACCATGCGGTCTCCACTCTTGAATTCTTGAAAATGCAAAGGCCGCTGCAAAGGCAGCGGCCGGTATTCGGGCGGTGCATCGTGCACCGCGGCTCGAGCCCGCATGCGAGCTCAAGCATAGCTTCAGCGGATGGTCAGTGCCTCGAGCTTGCCGCTGTTGCCGAAGACGTAGATGGTGTCGCCGACCACAAGTGGGCGGGCGCGCAGGCCATCGCTGTCGATACGCTCACGGCCGACGAAGCGGCCATCGACCTGGCTCAGCAGGTGCAGGTAACCCTCGAAGTCACCTACCGCCACGTAGCTGGAGAACACTTCCGGCGCCGACAGCTGGCGGCGAGCCATGCTGTCGTTGCTCCACAGGGCGCTGGAGGAACGCTCGTCGATACCCTCGACGGTGCCCGACGCCTCGCTGACGTAGACGTTGCCGAAGCCCTGGGCGACACCCACGTAGCTGGAGGCATCGCGCTGCCACATCACACGGCCGCTTTCCAGGTCCAGGCCGGCGACGCGGCCCTGGTAGGTGCTGACGTAGAGCGTGCCACCGGCCAGCAGCAGGCCGCCGTCGATGTCCACTACGCGGTCAAGCTCCGAACGGCCCTGCGGGATGGCCACACGGCTTTCCCACACTGGCACGCCGTTGCTGATGTCCACCGCCACCACCTTGCCGGTGGACAGGCCAGCGACGGCCAGGCGGTTGGTGACGATCGGCGCACCGGTGCCACGCAGGGTCAGTACGGCCGGGGTGCTTTCGTAGATCCAGCGACGGTCACCGGTGGTGGCGTCGAGGCCAATCAGGCGGTCGTCCTGGGTTTGTACCACCACCACGTCGCCGTTGTTGGCGGGCGGTGCCAGTACTTCGCTGGTCACGCGCGAACGCCAGCGTTCTTCGCCGGTGCTCGAGTCCAGGGCGATCACTTCGCCCTTGAGAGTACCCAGCATGACCAGGCCGTAACCTACGCCAACGGCGCCGGAAACCGGCAGTTCGAGGTCTTTCTTCCAGACCACGTCGCCGTTCAGGCGGTCGAGGGCGAACACCTTGCCGTTGACGTCGGCTGCGTAGATACGGTCGTTTTCGATAGCCGGTACCAGGGTGTTGTAGGTTTCACCCTGGCCGTCACCGATCGAACGGCTCCACTGCTTCTTCAGCACCACTTCCTCGGTGAACTTGGTCAGTTCGGCCGGGGGCAGTTCCTTCTTGCTGTTGCTGCTGCAACCTGCGGCCAGTACGGCGAGGGTGAGCACAGCTGCTGTTTTCCAACCCTTCACTTCAGGCGTCCCCTTTGGCCAGGTCATCCAGCTTCAGTTGCAGGCCACCGACCGCGGCGTCGTCAGACAGCGCAGCCTTGGCTTTTTCGTAGGCACCGTGCGCGTCGTCGGCACGGCCCAGTTGTACCAGCAGGTCGCCCTTGAGCTCTTCGCGGCTGGCCTGGAAAGCCTTGTCGGTGTCGCCGTCAAGCAGCTTGAGCGCTTCTTCGGCCTTGTCCTGGGCCGCGAGCACACGGGCCAGGCGCTGGCGCGAGATCTCGCCCAGGGTGGCGTCGGCCGGCTTGTCCAGCACGGCTTTGAGTTCAGCAGCGGCGTCGTCCAGCTTGCCGCTGTCGACCGCCACTTTAGCCACGAACAGGCTGCCGTACTGGGCATAGGCGGTACCGCCGAACTCGCTCTTGAGCTTGCCGGACAGCTCGGCAACCTTGCCGGCGTCTGGCTGGCCGTCCGGGGTCAGCGAGGTTTCCAGCAGGGCCTGGTACAGCGCCGAAGCGCCCTGGGACTGGTTGGCCTGGTACTTGTGCCAGGTCTGCCAGCCCATCACCACCACGCCGGCCAGCAAGGCACCGGTCAGCAGCGGCTTGCCGTTGCGGTTCCACCAGTCCTTGACGCCTGCCAGATCATCATCATCGGTACTCGACACCCCAATACTCCTTTTCGCCTATTCGTTGTTGAACCGCGTTACGCTTGGGCGATCGCGGTTTCCAGGTGCTCGGCAAGAGCATCCCAGGCAATGTTCTGTTGTTCGCCCTGGCCACGCAGGGGCTTCACACCGACTTGCTGCTTGGCGAGCTCGTCGTCGCCGAGGATCAGCGCGAACAGCGCGCCGCTCTTGTCGGCCTTCTTGAACTGGTTCTTGAAGTTGCCACCACCGGCATTCACCGCCAGGCGCAGCTTCGGCAGGCGGTCACGCAGCTGCTCGCTGAGTTTCAGGCCAGCCAGCTCGGCCTGCTCGCCAAAGGCGCACAGGTAAACGTCGAGGGTACGGCTGATCGACTCGGGCACCTTGCCCAGGGTTTCGATCAGCAGCAGCAGGCGCTCGATGCCCATGGCAAAGCCAACGCCGGTGGTCGGCTTGCCGCCCATCTGCTCGACCAGGCCATCGTAGCGGCCACCGGCGCACACCGTGCCCTGGGCACCGAGCTTGTCGGTGACCCACTCGAACACGGTCTTGCTGTAGTAATCCAGGCCGCGCACCAGCTTGGTGTTGATCACAAACGGGATACCGGCCGCGTCGAGGCGAGCCTTCACGCCCTCGAAGTGCACGCGGGACTCTTCGTCCAGGTACTCTTCGAGCTTGGGCGCGCCCACCAGGGCGGCCTGGGTGCCTTCGTTCTTGCTGTCGAGAATGCGCAGCGGGTTGCTTTGCAGGCGGCGCTTGCTGTCTTCGTCCAGCTGGTCGATGCGCTGGGAGAGGAACTCGACCAGTGCTTCACGGTAGCGCGCGCGGGCTTCGCTGGTACCCAGGCTGTTGAGCTCCAGGGTTACCGCGTCCTGGATGCCCAGCAACGCCCACAGGCGCCAGGTGAGCATGATCAGTTCGGCGTCGATATCGGGGCCGGCCAGGTTGAACACCTCGACACCGATCTGGTGGAACTGGCGGTAGCGCCCCAACTGCGGGCGTTCGTGGCGGAACATCGGGCCCACGTACCAGAGCTTCTGCACCTGGCCATTGCCGATGATGCCGTGCTCCAGCACAGCGCGCACGCAGGCGGCGGTGCCTTCAGGGCGCAAGGTCAGCGAGTCCTTGTTGTCCTGGAAGGTGTACATCTCTTTTTCGACGATGTCGGTGACTTCACCGATGGAGCGCTTGAACAGCTCGGTGAACTCGACGATCGGCGTGCGGATCTGGCTGTAGCCGTAGCTGTCCAGCAGGCCGGCCACGGTGCCCTCGAAGTAGCGCCACAGTGGCGACTGGTCGGGCAGGATGTCGTTCATGCCACGGATGGCTTGCAGCGATTTGCTCACGAATAGTCCTTACGAATCTGTGTCAGCCGCGGGCGATCAGCGCCGCGTCGGCCTCGGCCTTTTCGGCCGCTTTCTGGCGAATGAGCTTTTCCAGCTCGTCCACCAGGTTGTCGTTGTTCAGTTTTTGCGCAGGCTTGCCATCGATGTACACCAGGTTCGGCGTACCGCCGGTAAGGCCGACGTGCGATTCCTTGGCTTCACCCGGGCCGTTGACCACGCAGCCGATCACCGCTACGTCCAGCGGTACCAGCAGGTCTTCGAGGCGCCCTTCCAGGTCGTTCATGGTCTTGACCACATCGAAGTTCTGCCGCGAGCAGCTCGGACAGGCGATGAAGTTGATACCACGCGAGCGCAGGCGCAACGACTTGAGGATGTCGTAGCCGACCTTCACTTCCTCGACCGGGTCTGCCGCCAGGGAAATGCGGATGGTGTCACCGATGCCTTCGGCCAGCAGCATACCGAGGCCGACAGCGGATTTCACCGTCCCCGAACGCAGGCCACCGGCTTCGGTGATGCCAAGGTGCAGCGGCTGGATGATCTGCTTGGCCAGCAGGCGGTAGGCTTCGACGGCCATGAACACGTCGGAGGCCTTGACGCTGACCTTGAAGTCCTGGAAGTCCAGGCGGTCGAGGTGCTCGACATGGCGCAGGGCAGATTCCACCAGCGCGGCGGGGGTTGGTTCGCCGTATTTCTTCTGCAGGTCCTTTTCCAGCGAGCCTGCGTTGACGCCGATGCGGATCGGGATACCACGGTCGCGGGCGGCATCGACCACCGCGCGCACGCGGTCTTCACGGCCGATGTTGCCGGGGTTGATGCGCAAACAGTCGACGCCAAGCTCGGCCACGCGCAGGGCGATCTTGTAGTCGAAATGGATGTCGGCCACCAGTGGCACGCTGACCAGTTGCTTGATTTTGCCGAAGGCTTCGGCGGCGTCCATGTCCGGTACCGAGACGCGGACGATATCGACGCCGGCATCCACCAGGCGCTGGATCTGCCCGACGGTGGCCATGACGTCGTTGGTGTCGGTGTTGGTCATGCTCTGCACCGCGATGGGGGCATCGCCGCCCACCGGCACATTGCCGACCCAGATTTTGCGGGATTCGCGACGTTTGATCGGAGATTCGCCGTGCATGACTTACTGTCCCAACTTCAGGCGAGCGGTTTCGCCACTGGTGAACGGGGCGACATCGACCGCCTGGCCGTTGTAGCTCACCTGGGCGCCACGGGCAAAGCCCAGGCGTACCGCGAACGGTGGCTTGCCGGTCAGTTCCAGGCTATCGCCCTTGCGCTTGATGGCGCTGAACAGCACCTTGCCGTTGCCGTCGGTGACCTGGGTCCAGCAATCGGCGGTGAACTGGATGTTTACATTGGCGCTGCCGGCGGCGGCAGGCGCAGCTTCGGCGGCGGGTGCCGGGGCGGCGGCCACAGGGGCGGCAGGTGCCACAGGTGCAGCCGGGGCAGCCGGTGCTGCGGCGGCAGGCGTGCTGGCCACAACCGGGGCCGGGGTGCTGACCACTGGCGCAGTGGCGATGGCAGGCGCCTCGCTGGCCGGGGCTTCGCCAGTGGCGGCGGGCTCCAGCGGCAGGGTCTGGGCTTCTGGCTGCTGGGCTTCGTTGACAGCCTGGTCTTCCGGCTCGTCCAGCGGGTGAATCTGCGTGGTGCCGTCGGCGCTCTCTACCTCGACATGCTCCAGGGCGATCTTGGCCAGGTCCTTGCCGCGCAAGCTGCCCTGGTCCTGCCACCAGACGAAGCCGCCACCGACCACGGCCACCAGCAGCAGCAGGCTGACCACGCGCAGAATGTTGTGCGACAGGCGGACGGGTTCTTCGATACGGCCGAGGGCGTGCACGTCGCTGCCCTGGGCGTGGCTGCCGGTGATCTGGTCGAAGGCTGCGACCAGCGGGGCCTGGTCCATGTCCATCAGCTTGGCGTAGGCGCGGATGTAGCCACGGGCGAAGGTGTGCCCGGGCAGCTTGTCGAAGGCGCCGGTTTCGAGGTTGTTCAGCGAAGAAACCGTAAGGTTGAGCCTTTTTGCGACCTCAGCCTGGCTCCACTCCCGCTTTTCGCGGGCCTGGCGCAGGACATCACCGGGGTTGTGGCGGGGCGCTGCTGCTACTTCGGTGTGCGCGGCTTTCATCGTTGCTCCGACAGGTATTGCTGATATTCCGGCGTACCGGGATAAAGTCGTTGTAATTGCTGGCCCATGCGGGCCGCGGTGCCCTGATCGTCAAGGGCGCTGGCCAGGCGCGTACCCAGCAGCAGGCTGCGGGCGTCGTGGTCGCTCAACTTGCTGAAACGATCGTAATACTCCCGGGCCGGCACATAATGCCTGTTTTCGTAGGACAACTCAGCCATTTCGAGCAACGCTTTCGGTTGCCGCGGGTTCTGCCGAAGCGCCTTCTGCAAATATTGCCGGGCCTGCTCGCCCTGGCCGAGCTTGCGGGCAGTCAGGCCAAGGTTCTCGTACACCCGGGAACGCTCAGGATACAGGGTATCGGCCGCGGCAAGGCGAAACATTGCCTGGGCATCGGCAAAACGGCCCTGAGCATATAGGAAACTGCCGAAGTTGTTGCGGATTCGTGTGTCGCCAGGGCGCGCCGCCAGCGCCTTTTCAAAGTGCTGCTGGGCCAGCTGCGGTTCGTCCTCGGCCTGGAACACCAACGCCAGGGCGGCGTGGGCGTCGGCGTCACGGCTGTCCAAGGCCAGCGCCCTGGTTAGCGGCGCCTTGGCCTGCCCGGTCAAACCTTGTTGCAAATAGCCCAGGCCAAGCTGCACGTACGCCCTACCCGCTTCTTCACGACCCTGGCGGCTGGCCAACGGGTCGCTCGCGCCGCCAGACACGCAGCCGGCCAGCAGCATGAGCATAAGAGCTGACAACGCGGTGCGCAGGGCCATGGCTGCTGGTACTCGTCAGGGGCGCGCAGCGCTGTCTTGCGGCTCGTCGGCAGCGAGCTGACGCACGGCGATGTAGCGCTCGCTACGGCGGGTGCGGTCATTGACCTGGCCGACCAGCTGGCCGCAGGCGGCGTCGATGTCATCACCGCGGGTGGTGCGGGTGGTGACGTTGAAACCGCCGTGGTGCAGCAGGTCCTGGAACCTGCGGATGGCGTTGTTGCTCGGGCGCTCGTAACCGGAGTGCGGGAACGGGTTGAACGGGATCAGGTTGATCTTGCACGGCACGTCGCGCAGCAGCTCGATCATTTGCGCCGCGTGCTCGGGCTGGTCGTTGACATCCTTGAGCAGGGTGTACTCGATGGTCAGCACACGCTTGCCGCCCAGGGTCGACATGTAGCCCATGCAGGAGTCCAGCAGCACCTTGAGCGGGTACTTCTTGTTCAGCGGTACCAGCTTGTTGCGCAGCTCGTCGTTGGGCGCGTGCAGCGACAGGGCCAGCGACACGTCGATGTGCTTGGCCAGCTCGTCGATCATCGGCACCACGCCGGAGGTGGACAGCGTGACGCGGCGCTTGGAAATGCCATAACCCAGATCTTCCATCATGATCTTCATGGCGGCGATGACATTGTCGAAGTTCAGCAGGGGCTCGCCCATGCCCATCATGACCACGTTGGTGATGGCGCGGTCGACTTTGGCAGGGACGGTCCCGAAGGATTTGTTGGCAAGCCACACCTGGCCGATCACTTCGGCGGCGGTGAGGTTGCTGTTGAAGCCTTGCTTGCCGGTGGAGCAGAAACTGCAGTCCAGGGCGCAGCCGGCTTGCGACGAAACGCAGAGGGTGCCGCGGTCGTCGGTGGGGATGTAGACGGTTTCGACGCAGCTGCCGGAGGCAACGCGGACCACCCATTTACGGGTGCCGTCGGCGGAAATGTCTTCACTGACCACTTCCGGGGGGCGAATCTCGGCAACGGCCTCGAGCTTTTCGCGCAAGACCTTGCCGACGTTGGTCATGTCCGCAAAGTCGGACACGCCAAAATGGTGAATCCATTTCATCACCTGACCGGCACGGAAGCGCTTCTCCCCGATTGAGTCGAAGAACTGTTCCATTTCCGCCAGGGTAAGCCCCAGCAGGTTGATCTTGTCAGTCGATGTCGTCATGGATTCACCCTCACTCGTAAGCCTTCGCTTAGCGAGTGGTTACCTCGGTAGCAGCGAAGAAGTAAGCGATTTCGCGAGCAGCGGCAGCTTCGGAGTCCGAACCGTGAACGGCGTTGGCGTCGATCGACTCGGCGAAGTCAGCACGGATGGTGCCGGCAGCAGCTTCTTTAGGGTTGGTGGCGCCCATCAGCTCACGGTTCAGAGCGATGGCGTTCTCGCCTTCCAGAACCTGAACGACAACCGGGCCGGAGGTCATGAAGGCAACCAGGTCACCGAAGAAGCCACGAGCGCTGTGCTCGGCGTAGAAGCCTTCGGCTTCGGCCTTGGACAGTTGCTTGATTTTCGAAGCGACGATTTTCAGGCCGGCTTCTTCGAAGCGGGTGGTGATCTTGCCGATGACGTTTTTGGCGACGGCGTCAGGCTTGATGATCGAGAAAGTACGTTGAACAGCCATGGAAAACTCCAGAAATATGAGTGTTGCGAAAAATTAAACCCGCGAATTATACGCGGGTTCCAGGGGATTGCCTAACCTGCAGCGTGCGCTCAGTCGGCTTCTTCGATCCAGGCCGCCTGGATGGCCTCGAGCACTTTCTCGCCGCCGCGCGACGGATCGTCGCTGAACTCGGGCAGTGCCAGCACCCAACGGTGCAGATCGACGAAATTCACATATTTAGGATCGACTTCCGGCTTGCTTTCGGCAAGCTGGATGGCGATCTCAAGTACATCAATCCATTTCAGGCTCATGCGGACATCCCTCAGTGCGGCGCTTCGGCGGCGTGGTTGAGCGAATACTTGGGGATCTCGATGGTCAGGTCCTGGTCGGCGACCACCACCTGGCAACCCAGGCGCGACTGCGCCTCCAGACCCCAGGCCTTGTCCAGCATGTCTTCTTCGAGCTCGTCGGCTTCTTCAAGCGAGTCGAAGCCCTTGCGCACGATGCAGTGGCAGGTGGTGCAGGCCTTGACGCCACCGCAGGCGCTTTCCATCTCGATGTGATGGTCGTGGGCCAGCTCCAGGATGTTGGTACCGGCCGGCACGTCCACGGTCAGCCCCTCGGGGCAGAATTTTTCATGCGGCAGGAATGTCACCAGCGGCATCGGTTACTCCTCGATCTCATTCAGGTTGCGCCCGGCCAGTGCGGCTTTGACCGTCGAATCAAGGCGACGGGCGGCAAATGCATCGGTCACCTGCGACAGACGCTTGGTCTGTTGCTCGATGGCAGCGCCATCGGTGCCGGCCAGCAAATCACGTAGTTCCTGCATCTGGAAGGCGATGGCGTCGCGCTCGTCACTGCTGAGCAGGCGTTCGCCGTCGGCGTCCAGGGCGCCCTGCACCGCTTCGAGCAGGCGCTCGGCGTCGACCTGGTGCTCACGCAGTTGGCGCGCGTGCTTGTCGGAGCCTGCGTGCTCGAACGAGTCCTTGAGCATGCGGGCGATTTCGCCGTCGGTCAGGCCGTACGATGGCTTGACCTGGATGCTCGATTCCACGCCCGAACCCAGCTCGCGGGCGGCGACGCTGAGCAGGCCGTCGGCGTCCACCTGGAAGGTGACGCGGATCTTCGCCGCACCGGCGACCATGGCCGGGATGCCGCGCAGCTCGAAGCGGGCCAGCGAGCGGCAGTCGCTGATCAGTTCGCGCTCGCCCTGCAGCACGTGGATCATCATGGCCGACTGGCCGTCTTTGTAGGTGGTGAATTCCTGGGCGCGGGCCACCGGGATGGTAGTGTTGCGCGGGATCACCTTCTCCATCAGCCCGCCCATGGTCTCAAGGCCGAGCGACAGCGGGATGACATCCAGCAGCAGCAGCTCGCCACCCTCGCGGCGGTTGCCGGCCAGGGTGTCGGCCTGGATGGCGGCGCCGATGGCCACCACCTGGTCCGGGTCGATGGAGGTCAGCGGGGTACGGCCGAACAGGCCGCCGACCGCTTCGCGCACACGCGGCACGCGGGTCGAACCGCCGACCATCACCACGGCAGCCACTTCTTCCAGCTCGATGCCGCTGTCGCGCACGGCGCGGCGGCAGGCCTTGAGGCTGCGGGCGATCAGCGGCTCGATCATGGCTTCGAAAGCGTCGCGGCTCAGCTCACCCTGCCAGGCGCCGTGGCGCACGCTGACTACTTCGCTGTCGGTGAGGGCCTCTTTCGCCGCGCAAGCGGCCTGCAGCAACTGGCGTTGGGTGGCCGGGTCGAGGTCGGCGGACAGCCCGGCCTGCTCGATGATCCAGCCGGCGATGGCGTGGTCGAAGTCGTCACCACCCAGGGCGGTGTCGCCACCGGTGGCCAGCACTTCGAAAACCCCGGCGGTCAGGCGCAGGATGGAAATGTCGAAAGTACCGCCGCCCAGGTCGAAAATCGCCACCACGCCTTCGGCGTTCTGGTCCAGGCCGTAGGCCACGGCGGCAGCGGTAGGTTCGTTGAGCAGGCGCAGCACGTTCAGCCCGGCCAGACGCGCGGCGTCTTTGGTGGCCTGGCGCTGAGCATCGTCGAAGTAGGCCGGCACGGTGATCACCGCACCCACCAGTTCGCCACCCAAGGTGTCTTCGGCGCGCTGGCGCAGCACCTTGAGGATGTCGGCAGACACTTCCACCGGGCTCTTGGCGCCCTGCACGGTGTCGATGAACGGCATGTGCGACTCGCCGCCGACGAAGCGGTACGGCAGCTGCTCACCCAGTTGCTTGACGTCAGCCAGGCCACGGCCCATCAGGCGCTTGACCGACATAATGGTGTTCAGCGGGTCGCTGGCGGCGGCATCGCGGGCGGCCTGGCCGACGTCGATGGCGTCAGCCAGGTAGCGCACTGCCGACGGCAGAATGACATTGCCCTGGGCATCGGGCAGCGGTTCGCTGCGCCCGCTACGCAAGGCGGCGACGAGGGAGTTGGTGGTGCCCAGGTCGATGCCCACCGCCAGGCGGCGCTGGTGCGGCTGGGGGCTCTGACCGGGTTCGGCGATCTGCAGTAGGGCCATGCTTGTCTGGGTACCTTAGGCGTCGTCACGGGCGACGCCGGGGTTAATCGTCGAGGCGCTCTTCGAGTTGGCGCACTTCTTGGGCGAGCTTGTCGAGGAACTGCATGCGGCGCATCAGGCGCTCGGCCTGCTCGCGCTCGGCAGCTACGTCCCAGCAGCCGGCGAAATCCTCGTTGAGGGTGTTCTGGGCGGCCTTGAGGCGCTTCTTGAACACGGCAACGCCGTCCAGGTCGGCTTCGTCCTGCAAGTCTTCAAGCTCTTCGCGCCACTGCATCTGCTGCAACAGGAAGTCCGGGTCGTGCACGGTGACTTCCTGGGGCACCTCGTGGCCGCCGATGGCCAGCAGGTAGCGGGCTCGGCGCGGGGCGCTGCGCAGGGTCTGGTAGGCGTCGTTCAGCGCCGCGGACTTTTCCAGGGCAACGCGCTGCTCACGCTCGGAAGCGTCAGCGAAGCGGTCCGGATGGACCTCGCGGGCCAGTTCGCGATAACGCGTGGCCAGTTTGTCGAGGTCCAGGCTGAAGCCGGGTTGCAGGTCGAACAGGGCGAAATGGCAAGGAGTACCCACGGCAAGCCTCAAACGTTGAAGCTTTCGCCGCAGCCACACTCACCGCGCACGTTGGGGTTGTTGAACTTGAAGCCTTCGTTCAACCCTTCCTTGACGAAGTCCAGCTCGGTGCCGTCGAGGTATACCAGGCTTTTCGGGTCGATGATGACCTTCACGCCGTGGTTCTCGAACACCTGGTCTTCGTCAGCCAGCTCGTCGACGAACTCCAGCACGTAGGCCAGGCCCGAGCAGCCGGTGGTGCGCACGCCCAGGCGAATGCCCTCACCCTTGCCGCGCCCGTCGAGGGAGCGGCGAATGTGGTTGGCGGCGGCTTCTGTCATGCTGATAGCCATCGGAACTCCTTACCTTGCAACAGGCGACTTAGATCAAGCCTTTCTTCTGCTTGTAATCGCGAACGGCTGCCTTGATGGCATCTTCGGCGAGTACCGAGCAGTGGATCTTGACCGGCGGCAACGCCAGTTCTTCGGCCAGCTGGGTGTTCTTGATGGTTTCGGCTTCGTCCAGGGTCTTGCCCTTCATCCACTCGGTGGCGAGGGAGCTGGAGGCGATGGCCGAACCGCAGCCGTAGGTCTTGAACTTGGCGTCTTCGATGATGCCTTGCTCGTTGACCTTGATCTGCAGACGCATCACGTCACCGCACGCTGGGGCGCCGACCATGCCGGTACCGACATCCGGGTCCTCGGCGTTCATCTTGCCGACGTTGCGTGGGTTTTCGTAGTGGTCGATGACCTTTTCACTGTATGCCATGGTGCAATTCCTTCCTCATCAGGGAGCCGCTCTTGCTGGCGACTGCTTAGTGGGCGGCCCACTCGATCTTGGAGATGTCGACGCCGTCTTTGTACATGTCCCACAGCGGCGAGAGTTCGCGCAGCTTGTTGACCGCCTTGCAGACTTCCTGCGCGGCGTAGTCGACTTCTTCTTCGCTGGTGAAGCGGCCGAAGGAGAAGCGGATCGAGCTGTGTGCCAGTTCGTCGTTGCGGCCCAGGGCGCGCAGCACGTAGGACGGCTCGAGCGAAGCGGAGGTGCAGGCCGAACCGGACGATACGGCGATGTCCTTGAGCGACATCAGCAGCGACTCGCCTTCGACGTAGTTGAAGCTCAGGTTCAGGTTGTGCGGTACGCGCTGGGTCTGGCTGCCGTTGACGTACAGCTCTTCAAGGTCGGAGACCTGCTTGAAGAAGCGGTCGCTCAGGGCCTTGATGCGCAGGTTTTCAGCGGCCATTTCCTGCTTGGCAATGGCGAAGGCTTCGCCCATGCCGACGATCTGGTGGGTCGGCAGGGTGCCGGAGCGCATGCCACGCTCGTGGCCGCCGCCATGAATGATGGCTTCAAGGCGTACACGCGGCTTGCGGCTGACGTACAGCGCGCCGATACCTTTAGGGCCGTAGACCTTGTGCGCCGAGAACGACATCAGGTCGACCTTGAGCTTTTGCAGGTCGATCTCGACCTTGCCGGCCGACTGCGCGGCATCGACGTGGAACAGTACGCCGCGAGCGCGGGTCAGTTCACCGATGGCGGCGATGTCGTTGATCGAGCCGACTTCGTTGTTCACGTGCATCAGCGAGACCAGGATGGTGTCGTCACGCAGCACCGCCTCGACCATGGCCGGGGTGACGATGCCGTCTTCGCCGGGCTCGAGGTAGGTGACTTCGAAACCTTCACGCTCCAGCTGGCGGGCAGTGTCCAACACTGCCTTGTGCTCGATCTTGGAGGTGATGATGTGCTTGCCCTTGGTCTGATAGAAGTGCGCAACACCCTTCAGCGCCAGGTTGTCGGACTCGGTGGCACCGCTGGTCCAGACGATCTCGCGCGGGTCGGCGTTGATCAGCTCGGCCACCTGGCGGCGGCCATTCTCGACGGCTTCTTCAGCCTTCCAGCCGAACACGTGGGAACGCGAGGCCGGGTTACCGAAGTTCCCGTCGACCAGCAGGCAGTCGGCCATTTTCTGGGCAACGCGCGGGTCAACCGGGGTGGTCGCGGAGTAATCGAGGTAGATCGGCAACTTCATTGAGTATCTCCTATCAGGCGGTGGCGTCGCTCGTCGCGGTTATCAGTCGACGGCGGACGTCTCAATCTTGTCCAGCTGGGCAACACGACCCGCGACACGGCGCAGGTCCTGGCGTTGGGCGACTTCTTGCACCTCACGGCGCATGACGAGGTCGGCCAGGCTGATGCCACTGAGGAATTCATGGATCTGCTGGCTCAGATCGCACCACAGGTGGTGAGTCAGGCAGGTATCGCCGGCGTGGCAATCCCCCAGGCCCTGGCAACGGGTGGCATCGACCGATTCGTTGACCGCATCGATGACCTGGGCCACCTGGATGGTTTCCATGCCGCGCGACAGCTGGTAGCCGCCGCCCGGGCCGCGAACGCTGGAAACCAGGCTGCTGCGGCGCAGCTTGGCGAACAGCTGCTCCAGATAAGAGAGGGAAATGCCCTGGCGCTCGGAAATATCGGCCAAAGACACCGGCCCATGCTGCGCGTGCAACGCCAGGTCAAGCATGGCGGTCACGGCGTATCGGCCTTTGGTAGTCAGTCGCATGGCGTATGGTTACCACGGGAGTTACAGGATGTGTGCGAGTATGCGATTCCCGAGCATTTAAGTCAACTATTAGACCTAGTGCTTTAGTCGGGTATGCATGCGGAAGGCGGGCGCGAGTGTAGCAGACAAGGGGCGCAAGCACACGCCCCTTGTGCCGGACGGCGCAATCAATGCGGCTGAGTGTCGCCCTGCCTGGCCTCGGTACAGGCTTCGGCGCAGGCGTCGGCGAACTCGCCGTCAGGCAGCGCCGGCAGCTCCTTGGCGCAGTAGTCACTGCCCATCCGGGTCAGCGCGCCGCACATCCCCTCCAGGCGCTCGTCGACGGCCTGCAGGTGGTCGAGCATCTGGCCGATGGCGCGCGCTACGGGGTCGGGCATGTCGCCGCTGACACCGTAGGCGTCGAAGCCGATCTTCTCGGCCATGGCCTTGCGCTTGGCCTCCACCGCGTCGTCTTCGCTCTTGACGATGATGCGCCCGGGGATACCCACCGCCGTGGCGCCGGCCGGCACCGCCTTGGTGACCACCGCGTTGGAGCCGATCTTGGCCCCGGCACCGACGGTGAACGGGCCCAGCACCTTGGCGCCGGCGCCCACCACCACGCCGTTTTCCAGCGTGGGGTGGCGCTTGCCTTTATTCCAGCTGGTGCCGCCCAGGGTCACGCCCTGGTAAAGGGTCACGTCGTCACCGATTTCGGCGGTTTCGCCAATGACGATGCCCATGCCGTGGTCGATGAAAAAGCGCCGGCCGATGGTGGCGCCGGGGTGGATCTCGATACCGGTCATCCAGCGGCCGAAGTTCGACACCAGGCGGGCCAGCCATTTGAAGTCGCGCTTCCACAGGGCGTTGCCCAGGCGGTGCAGCCAGATGGCGTGCATGCCCGGGTAGCAGGTCAGTACCTCGAAGGCGTTGCGCGCCGCCGGGTCACGATGGAACACGCTTTGGATATCTTCACGCAGACGCTCGAACATGTTTCAGTCCTTCCGTTTATGCGGCTCGCCCCGGGCGACTTTTTGAGTCTCGGTGAGGATGCCGCGCAAAATGCTCATTTCCGTACGCTCTACCGAGCTGCGCCCGTATAGCCGGCGCAGGCGCGCCATCAGGTGCTTGGGCTTTTCCGGGTCGAGGAAGCCGATGCCCACCAGGGTTTGCTCCAGGTGGTCGTAGAAACGCTCCATTTCGTCCAGGGTCGCCAACTCGCAGGCGTTGTCCTTTTCGACTTTCGAAGGTTCACCCTGCCCGGCCAGCCAGGCCATGCGCACCTCGTAGGCGAGCACTTGCACCGCGGCAGCCAGGTTCAGCGAGCTGAAGTCGGGGTTCGAAGGAATGTGCACGTGGAAGTGACATCGCTGCAGTTCGTCGTTGGTCAGGCCGGCGTGTTCGCGACCGAACACCAGGGCGATTTCCTCACCGACGGCGGCGCGCTCGACGGCCTTGACCGCGCACTCGCGCGGGTCGAGCAGCGGCCAGGGAATGCTGCGCTCGCGGGCGCTGGTGCCGATTGCCAGGCTGCAGCCGGCCAGCGCCTGCTCCAGGCTGTCGACCACCACGGCGCCGTCCAGCACGTCGTCCGCGCCCGAGGCGCGGGCCGAGGCATCGGCGGCTGGGAAATCCAGTGGCTGGACCAGCACCAGGCGCGACAGGCCCATGTTTTTCATGGCACGCGCAGCGCCGCCGATGTTACCGGGGTGGCTGGTATTGACCAGAACAACACGAATATTCTGCAACAAGGTGTTGAGCTCACGGATACAGATAAAGGGGCAAATGATCTTACAGAACCGACGGGCGTAACGCCACGAATGCGCATGTCACCCTTCTGCCGAAGCAGATTTCTGATAGACTATGCGGCTTTCCTCTTTAACATCCCCAGGTGAAACGCCCATGCAGCCTATGCTGAATATCGCCCTGCGCGCCGCTCGCAGCGCCAGTGAACTGATTTTCCGCTCCATCGAACGCCTGGATAGCATCAAAGTCGACGAAAAGCAGGCCAAGGACTATGTGTCCGAGGTTGACCGCGCCGCGGAAAAAGTCATCGTCGAGGCCCTGCGCAAGGCCTACCCGAACCACTCCATCCAGGGTGAAGAGACCGGCCTGCACGCCGGCTCCGGTGAAGAAGGCAAGGACTACCTGTGGATCATCGACCCGCTCGATGGCACCACCAACTTCCTGCGTGGCGTTCCTCACTTTGCCGTCAGCATCGCCTGCAAATACCGCGGCCGCCTCGAGCACGCGGTCATCGTCGACCCGGTGCGCCAGGAAGAATTCACCGCCAGCCGTGGCCGTGGCGCCCAGGTCAATGGCCGCCGCCTGCGCGTCAGCTCGCGCACCAGCCTTGAAGGCGCCCTGCTGGGTACCGGCTTCCCGTTCCGCGACAATCAAATGGCCGACCTGGACAACTACCTGGGCATGTTCCGCGCGCTGACCGGCCAGACCGCCGGCATCCGCCGCGCCGGCTCCGCCAGCCTGGACCTCGCCTATGTAGCGGCCGGCCGCTTCGACGCCTTCTGGGAGTCGGGCCTGTCCGAATGGGACATGGCCGCAGGCGTGCTGCTGATTCAGGAAGCAGGCGGCCTGGTGAGCGACTTCAACGGTGGCCACGACTTCCTCGAGAAGGGCCACATCGTTGCCGGCAACATCAAGTGCTTCAAGGCAGTGTTGACGGCGATCCAGCCGCACCTGCCGGAATACATGAAGCGCTGATTGCTTCGGGCATAAAAAAGCACCCCTCGGGGTGCTTTTTTTTGGGCCATTCCCAACCAGCAACGCGGCCCGCCTTGTGTAGGAGCGGCCTTGCGCCGCGAAAGGGGCGCGCAGCGGCCCCAGGATCTGCGGATCCGCCACAAAATTGCCGGAGCTGCTTCGCAGCCCTTTCGCAGCACAAGGCCGCTCCTACAAGGGGCGCACAAACCTCACTGCCCCGGCTGATTCTGCCCCAGCACCAGCTTGCCGTTCTTGTCCAACGGGATGGTCGAGCCCGGCTCGTGGTCCATCTTCACCTTGCCCACCTGGTCACCGATCGAATAGGTGACGTTATAGCCCACCACCTTCTCGCTCAGGTCGTTGACCGTGTTGCAGCGGGTTTGCGTGGTGGTGTAGGTGTCACGCTCCTGCATGTATTCCTGAGCCTTGTTGCCCGCATAGCCACCACCCACGGCGCCGGCCACGGTGGCGATCTTCTTGCCGGTACCACCGCCGACCTGGTTGCCCAGCAGGCCGCCGGCCAGGGCTCCGACCACGGTGCCGGCGATCTGGTGCTGGTCCTTGACCGGCGCCTGACGGGTCACCGCCACGTCCTTGCACACCTGACGCGGGGTTTTCACTTGCTGCTTGATCGGCTGCACGTCGGTGACCTGGGCGTATTCAGGCCCCTTGTTCACCAAGCTGTAGGTCGCCACAGCACCTCCGGCGGTAACACCGACAGCACCCAGAACCGCACCCACCAGCATTGATTTGTTCACGCGAACCTCCTGATCGTTACTACGGGTTCCAGCCCGCTTTCTCCCAGCCTTGGAGCAAAAAAAAAGGCGCGAGTTCAACACCCGCGCCTCTCTTTACGCCAAACGGCGTAGGAAAACCCGTTACGGACGGTCGTCCACACCCTCGGTTTTCACCGGCGGGATCAGGTCTTCGCTGTTCAGGTTCAGCCAGATCAACACCACGTTGGCGATGTAGATCGACGAATAGGTACCCGCCATGACACCGATGAACAGCGCCAGGGAGAAGCCGAACAGGTTGTCGCCGCCGAAGAACAGCAGCGCGGCGATGGCCAGCAAGGTCGAAACCGAAGTGGCGATGGTGCGCAGCAGGGTCTGGGTGGTCGAGACGTTGATGTTCTCGATCAGCGAAGCCTTGCGCATGACCCGGAAGTTCTCACGCACCCGGTCGAACACCACGATGGTGTCGTTCAGCGAGTAGCCGATGATCGCCAGTACCGCCGCCAGCACCGTCAGGTCGAAGGTGATCTGGAAGAACGACAGGATACCGAGGGTCACCACCACGTCGTGGATCAGCGAGATGATCGCACCCACGGCGAACTTCCACTGGAAGCGGAACGCCAGGTAGATGAGGATGCCGCCAAGTGCCAGCAGCATGCCCATACCGCCCTGGTCGCGCAGCTCTTCACCCACCTGCGGGCCGACGAACTCGACGCGCTTGACCGTGGCCGGGTTGTCGCCGCCGACTTTTTGCAGGGCTTCAGCGACCTTGTTACCCAGTTGCGGGTCATCACCCGGCATGCGCACCAGCAGGTCGGTGGTAGCGCCGAAGCTCTGCACCACGGCCTCGTGGAAGCCGGAGCCAACCAGTTCGGTACGCACCTTCTCAAGGTCTGCCGGGCGCTCGTAGGTCAGCTCGATCAGCGTACCGCCGGTGAAGTCCAGGCCAAAGTTCAGGCCCTTCTGCCACCAGCTGAACAGCGCCAACACGGTGAGGAGCACGGTAATGGCGAACGCGACATTGCGCACGCCCATGAAGTTGATGGTTTTCATCGCAGCTCCCTCAAACCCACAGCTTCTTGATGTCACGCCCGCCACAGGTCAGGTTGACCATGGCACGGGTCACCATGACCGCGGTGAACATCGAGGTGAAAATCCCGAGGGACATGGTAACCGCGAAGCCTTTGACCGGGCCGGTACCCATGGCGAACAGGATGCCGCCCACCAGCAAGCTGGTCAGGTTGGCGTCGATGATCGCGGTGTAGGCACGGTTGAAGCCTTCGTGGATGGCGCGCTGCACCGACATGCCGGCCTTCAGTTCCTCACGGATACGCGAGAAAATCAGCACGTTGGCGTCCACCGCCATACCCATGGTCAGCACGATACCGGCGATACCCGGCAGGGTCAGCGTAGCGCCCAGCAGCGACATCAGGGCCAGCAGCAGCACCATGTTGCCCGCAAGGGCGATGGTGGCGATCACGCCAAAGCCGCGGTAGATGGCGATGATGAACAGCGAGACGAACAGCATGCCCCACAGGGATGCGTCGATACCCTTGGTGATGTTGTCGGCACCCAGGCTTGGGCCAATGGTACGTTCTTCGGCGAAGTACATCGGCGCGGCCAGACCACCGGCACGCAGCAGCAGGGCAAGTTCGGACGACTCACCCTGGCCGTTCAGGCCGGTGATGCGGAACTGGCTGCCCAGCGGCGACTGGATGGTCGCCAGGCTGATGATCTTCTTCTCTTCCTGGAAGCTCTGTACGGCCACGTCTTTTTCGACGCCGTCGACGGTCTGCTTGACGTAGCGGGTAACCGGCTTCTGCTCGATGAAGATCACCGCCATGCTGCGCCCGACGTTGGTGCGGGTAGCACGGCTCATCAGCTCGCCGCCATGGCCGTCGAGGCGAATGTTCACCTGCGGGCGACCGTGCTCGTCAAAGCTGGCCTGGGCGTCGGTCACCTGGTCACCGGTGATGATCAGGCCACGCTCGACCGGCGCGGAGCGGCCGCCTTCGCGGAACTCGAACACCTCGGTGGTAGCCTTGGATGCGCCCGGCTCGGCACCGAAGCGGAACTCCAGGTTGGCGGTTTTACCGAGAATGCGCTTGGCTTCTGCGGTGTCCTGCACGCCTGGCAGCTCGACCACGATGCGGTTGGCACCCTGGCGCTGTACCAGCGGCTCGGCAACGCCCAGCTCGTTGACCCGGTTGCGAACCGTGGTCAGATTCTGCTTGATCGAGTATTCGCGGATCTCGGCAACCTTGGCCTGAGTCAGCGCCAGACGCAGCACGGCGAGCTCGTTGCGCTCGGTGGTGGTCAGGTCGAAGTCATTAAAATTCTTGCGGATCAGGCTGCGGGCCTGTTCGCGGGTAGCATCGTCGGCGAAGCCCAGCATGATGCCGCCATCCTGCTGAGGCAGGCTGCGGTAGCGGACGCGCTCTTTGCGCAGCAAGGTCTTGACCTCGCCTTCGTAGACTTTCATGCGAGCGGTCATGGCCTTGTCCATGTCCACTTCCAGCAGGAAGTGCACACCACCGGACAGGTCCAGGCCCAGCTTCATCGGGCTCGCGCCCAGGTTGCGCAGCCACTGCGGGGTGGTCTGGGCCAGGTTCAGGGCCACGACGTAATCATCGCCCAGCGCACGGCGCACCACATCCTTGGCTGGCAGTTGGTCTTCCTGGCGGGTCAAGCGGATCAGCCCGCTGCCCTTCTCGCCCAGGCTTGCGCCCTTGACGGTGATCTTGGCATCGGCCAGCGCCTTGCTGACGCGGTCGAGGTCGGCCTGGTTCACCTGCAGCGCCGAGCTGGCACCGCTGATCTGCACCGCCGGGTCATCCGGGTAAAGGTTGGGAGCGGAATAAATGAAACCGACCACCAGTACCAGCACGATCAGTGCATATTTCCACAGAGGGTATTTGTTCAGCATCACGCCGCCCGTTCAAGACGCGGGGCGCTTTGCGCGCCCCGACTGGAAAAATGAAACCGGTAACTCAGATAGCCTTGAGCGTACCTTTTGGCAGGGTCGCGGCAATCGCGCCCTTCTGGAACTTCAGTTCGACGTTGTCCGACACTTCCAGAACCACGAAGTCATCGGAAACTTTGACGATCTTGCCAGCGATACCACCATTGGTGACTACTTCGTCACCTTTTTGCAGGTTGCCCAGCAGGTTTTTCTGCTCTTTGGCACGCTTGGCCTGTGGGCGCCAGATCATCAGGTAGAAGATGACCAGGAAACCGACCAGGAAGATCCACTCGAAGCCGGTACCGGCTGGGCCGGCGGCGGGGGCTGCTGCGTCCGCGTAGGCGGCGGGAATCAAGAAGCTCATTGGGCACTCCTAATGCAATATTTTCTAATAATGGATGCGGACAGTCAGTCCAAGGGCGGCACTGGGAGCCCGCGCTTGGCGTAGAAGGCGTCGACAAAGGCGGCCAATTTACCCTGTTGAATAGCCTCGCGTAAACCGGCCATCAAGCGCTGGTAATGGCGCAAGTTGTGGATGGTATTCAGCATGCTGCTCAGCATTTCGCCGCACTTGTCCAGGTGGTGCAGGTAAGCGCGGGAGAAGTTGGTGCAGGTATAGCAGTCGCAGGTCGGATCCAGCGGCGATTCATCGTGGCGATGGAACGCGTTGCGGATCTTGATCACCCCTGTGTCAACGAACAGATGGCCGTTGCGCGCATTGCGCGTGGGCATCACGCAGTCGAACATGTCGACGCCGCGGCGCACACCCTCTACAAGATCTTCCGGCTTGCCTACCCCCATAAGGTAACGAGGTTTGTCAGCCGGCATCTGGCCAGGCAGGTAGTCCAGCACCTTGATCATCTCGTGCTTGGGCTCGCCCACCGACAGCCCGCCAATGGCCAGGCCATCGAAGCCGATGTTTTCCAGGCCTTCCAGCGAGCGCATGCGCAGGTCCTGGTACATGCCGCCCTGGACGATACCGAACAGCGCCGCAGTGTTGTCGGCGTGGGCGTTCTTCGAGCGCTGGGCCCAGCGCAGCGACAGCTCCATGGAGGTACGCGCCACGTCGTGCTCGGCCGGGTACGGGGTGCACTCGTCGAAAATCATCACCACATCCGAGCCCAGGTCACGCTGGACCTGCATCGACTCTTCCGGGCCCATGAACACTTTCGAGCCGTCTACTGGCGAGGCGAAGGTCACGCCCTCCTCCTTGATTTTGCGCATGGCGCCCAGGCTGAACACCTGGAAACCACCGGAATCGGTGAGGATAGGGCCCTTCCATTGCATGAAGTCGTGCAGGCCGTTGTGCTTTTTGATCACCTCGGTGCCCGGGCGCAGCCACAGGTGGAAGGTGTTGCCCAGGATCATCTCGGCGCCGATGGCCTCGATGTCACGCGGCAGCATGCCCTTGACCGTGCCGTAGGTACCCACCGGCATGAAGGCCGGGGTCTCGACGGTGCCACGCGGGAAGGTGATGCGGCCGCGACGGGCCTTGCCGTCGGTGGCCAGCAGTTCGAACGACATTCGACAGGTGCGACTCATGCTTGATCCTCTGGGCCGCGTGGCGCCGGATTGCGGGTGATGAACATGGCATCACCGTAACTGAAGAAGCGGTACCCGTTGACGACCGCCGCCGCGTAGGCAGCCATGGTCTCGGGGTAACCGGCGAATGCCGAGACCAGCATCAGCAGCGTGGACTCCGGCAAGTGGAAGTTGGTCACCAGGCAGTCGACCACATGGAACGGCCGGCCCGGGAAGATGAAGATGTCGGTATCGCCGCTGAACGCCTTGAGCACGCCGTCGCGGGCCGCGCTTTCCAGCGAGCGCACGCTGGTGGTGCCCACGGCGACCACGCGCCCGCCCCGGGCGCGGCAGGCTCCGACCGCATCGACCACATCCTGGCTCACTTCGAGCCACTCTTTATGCATGGTGTGGTCTTCGATCTTGTCGACCCGCACCGGCTGGAAGGTGCCAGCGCCCACGTGCAGGGTAACGAAGGCGCGTTCGACGCCCTTGGCGGCGATCTTGGCCAGCAGCTCTTCATCGAAGTGCAGCCCGGCGGTAGGCGCCGCCACTGCGCCTGCGCGCTCGGCGTAAACCGTTTGATAGCGCTCGCGGTCGGCGCCCTCGTCGGGGCGGTCGATGTACGGCGGCAGCGGCATGTGGCCGACGCGCTCCAGCAGCGGCAGCACTTCTTCTGTGAAGCGCAGTTCGAACAGCGTGTCGTGGCGCGCGACCATCTCGGCCTCGCCGCCGCCGTCGATGAGAATCAGCGCGCCTTCCTTCGGTGCCTTGCTGGCCCGCACGTGGGCCAGCACCCGGTGGCTGTCGAGCACGCGCTCGACCAGCACTTCGAGCTTGCCGCCGGAGGCTTTCTGGCCAAACAGCCGCGCCGGGATCACCCGGGTGTTGTTGAACACCATCAGGTCGCCGGGGCGCAGGTAGTCGAGCAGGTCGGTGAACTGCTTGTGGGCAAGCGCGCCGCTTGGGCCGTCGAGCACGAGCAGGCGGCTGCCGTGACGCTCGGCCAGGGGGTGGCGGGCGATGAGGGAGTCTGGGAGTTCGAAGGAAAAATCGGCGACGCGCATGATGATGTTCGGTTCGGCAGGGCCGGGAAGTTTAGCCCAATGCATGAAAATTGACCATGAAAGCCGATTGACCGCCTCCATGACCCTCTCTATACTGCGGCGCCACAAGCCCTGATGGCGGAATTGGTAGACGCGGCGGATTCAAAATCCGTTTTCGAAAGGAGTGGGAGTTCGAGTCTCCCTCGGGGCACCAAATCTGAAAAAAACCGACCTTATGGTCGGTTTTTTTTTGGCTACTGGTTTGTGCACTTGTGGACGCAGCCAACCATCGCTGTGGGAGCGGGCTTGCCTGCGATGGGGCCCGTCCAGGCCCCCCTGTCGCACCGCCGGCATCAACGCTATTATCTGAAACACAGGCCTACCTGCATGCCTGTGTGGAGCGTTTTTATGAAAAGCAATCACCGCAAAGCACCAGACCGCGAACTGGACGACATGGAGAACCAGATTTCCGGACAAGCCCGTGTGGCGACCTCCACGGCTCACTCCCGCGCCTTGGCGGCCAGCCCAGACGGGGTACTGGTCATCGAGGCAGGCAACCTGGTACGCATCTCCCAGGACGGCCAGAAAGTCGTGGTCGCCAAAGCCAAACCACGTCGCAAGGTCAAGGTTGGCGAAGTCATCCACGTACGGCGTATCGAAGGGTAATCACCGGGTGGCCCGGCTTCGAGTGTTCGCAGGCCCCAACGGGTCCGGCAAAAGCACCATCAAGGAAAGCCTTCCCCAAGCCCTGGTAAAAATCTACGTCAATGCTGACGAACTGGAAAAGCAGGCCAAGGCAACAGGCTTTATCGACTTGTCGGCATTTGGCATGGCCCCCGAACTGCCGGAACTGCTCACCTTTCATGCAAGCCATTACCTGCTGATCAAAAAAGGCCTGACCGAGCAGGTCAATCGGTTGGGTTTGGTCGAAAACAAAGTCGATTATCGCGCTGTCCAGGTCGACTCTTACTTCGCCTCTGTCATTGCGGACTTCATTCGCCAGTACCTGCTCGATCACGATATGAGCTTTACCTTTGAAACGGTGATGTCCCACCCAGGCAAAGTCGACTTCATGCGCGAGGCGCAGGCTGCGGGATACCGCACATATCTGTATTTTGTCTCGACCGAAGACCCGGACATCAATGTAGACCGCGTCGCAATCCGTGTTCACGAAGGCGGGCACCCAGTCGCCCCGGACAAGGTGCGAGAGCGTTATGCGAAGTCGTTGGCGCTGCTGCCGCAGGCCGTGGCGGCCAGTCATCGGGCATACATCTTTGATAACTCGGGTGACAGTTCCGTGCTGCTGGCAGAGATCACTGATGGAAGCTTGCTTGAGTATCGTTCCGAGGATGTTCCGGACTGGTTCTTCGAGGCCTATGTCGACAAAGTCGACCACTGAATGGGCCCGTTGGATTGCGCCCAGTCGAAAATCAGGTACAGCTTCTACAGTTAATCGACTTGCAGATTACGCTCATGGCTGCGTTTTTATGGCGGCTGTACGTGCGCCGGGCTTCTCTGCTACCGGTCTGTCAACCCGCGTACCGCTGCCACCCTCTTGTTTGACAGCAGATGGTGATCGCTCCGAACCACATAGCGGAGAGATACATCATGTTGAAGATTGTCCCCGACCCACCCCTTTCCCCCGAATTGTCCAACGCCCTCGAAGACCTGCTGATCCAGATCTCCGAACGCCTGTTCAGCGCCATCGCAGTCGCCCACCAGAACGCCCTGCAGCAAGTCACCTCATCCGGCCGCGGCCTGTCAATGTCAACCATGCACGAACTCGAAGCCGCCAGCACCTTGGTGGAAACTGCCCTGGGCAAGATCCAGGTCAGGCACTGAACAAGGGAGTGATCAGGGCCGTAGCCGGCAAACCTGAACCAAGACGCGTCCCTCTGTAGGAGCGGGCTTGCCTGCGATCACCGGCAACGCCGGTGCCATCCAACGAAAGGCGCAAGCCTGCTCTTACAGGCATTTCTGAGCTGCCTATACGGCAGTGAACCTGAATGGACACAGCCTGTAGGCTGATGTGGCGCTGGTTGGGCTGTAGCACCCGCACAAACAAACGCCCCCACTGTGCCTTCACATCAAAAACCCATAGCCCCCGCCATTACCCCCGCCAGCAAGATGCCCACGCATCTGCTCAAAATGCTCGCGCACGGTCTGCACCACATACCCCCAGAACGCCGGGTTATCCACCGTCTGCGTCACCACCTGCACCGGCAAAAACCGCCGCATCTCGTTCTGGAAATCCCGCTGCGTCTGCTCAACCGTAAGGCTCGCCACCCGCCCCTCCCCCAACTGCAGATACGTTTGGGCACTGGATGCATGGTCCGCAAGCTTGCGCTCGGCCAACTCATAAGCCGGCGTAACAGCCCGCTGCCTCAACCAGGCAATGTCCCACAGATCGCGGTTCTTGATGCGCCCCCGGCGCAGGGCGAAGGCCAGCAGCTTGTCGACAAAGATTTCTTCAAGGCTTTGCGCATTGACGATCAAACCTTCGGTGCCCATGTCGACGCCATAAGGGTTCAACAAGGTCATCGGCCTGGGCTGGTAGGAGGGGATGGCGCAAATATCAATATGGATTTTCTGCGCTGGCAGGCTCCTGGCCTCGGGGCGGGTCTGTACCCGCAGCTTCCAGGTGTCGACATTGCCTTCTTCGCGCAGGGGCTCGCTGACCTCCACCTGCAGGCCATATTTGTCGTCCAGGTTTGCGATCAGGTTTTCTTTCAACGAGGCAAAGTCCTGGCGCTGAAAGCCGGCGCCACCGGTGAAGTCGAGGTCTTCACTGAGCCGCCTTGAGCCATAGCAGGTGCGCAAGCAGGTGCCGCCGATAAAACACAGGTCCTTGAGCAGGCCACTCTCGCTCAGGATGCGCATGATGTCGTGATGCAGCAGCTCCTTTTCCACGACCACCTGCAGCGGGGCAAGGTCGGGGGTGTTGGCCAGGGCCTGCTGGACGAGCTGGTCAAACAAGTTCATTGGCGATGTTCCAGTCGATAAGGCCCAGGTTGCGGCGGGTGCGCTTCATGTCAGCCAAGGCAAGGGCTGGCTTGGCGCGCCACAGCCGGCAGCGCTCGTCGTAGTCGATCTGGCCCTGAAGCTCGGCAGCCTTTCGGCTGGTGTGGATGAACTCAAGGGTCCCGAATGCGCCGCAACGAATGACCTGCGTACGCCCGGACGACATAAGGGTGAGCCAGTTCATCGGTAGCTGGGAAATGACCCCGGCGTCGCTGAGTGCCGATTCCAGGCTGATGTAGTTCAGGTTGTTCGCCCGCAGGCGAGCGGCGGCGTGGTACAGCACCAGCCCTGGGTTGGGTTTGGCCGGCGTGTAGAGATACAGGCCACGGCACAGCCGGATCAGGATGTTGTCATCGGCCGCGCGGCTCAGCAATGCACGGTAGGCACAGTCGGAAATGTCGCGCACCAGCACGCGCATATCCGCCGGGGTAAAGAGGTAGCGTTGCGGGGTGGCCAGTTGCTGAAGGCCTTGGTACAGGCGCCGCAAGGGCTGATTGTGCATGTTGATGACTCTACAGAAAGTCACGGAAAGTGAAACTTAGTGTAGACCTGCCACGTGATCACCGCACAGAAAGTTACAGAAACAGTAACTTTCTGTTGAGTCATAGGGGAATTCAGCGCGTTGCCACTCGCGCCGGGTGGCTGCCCGCTCCATGCAAAAGAACTCTCCGGCAATGACGATTTCTGTAAGACCAGCCCAGTCACTAAGCCTAATTCCTAAGACTTTCCTCATTCCCTGTAGTCCGTTTCCCAAACATACTCTCAGCGCCTTTCAAGCCATTGCGGTGGTCTGGATCGGGTTCTAGTCTCGGCCGGTCGTTGCCAAATCAACGACCGGCTTTGACAGGCCGACCCAGTAATAAACTCGCATGGCTTCGCCGTTTATGGCGGCTGTACGTGGGGCACCTTCGGGTGCGCCGGGTTTCCCTTACTGACCGGTCTGTCAACCCACGTACCGCTGCCACCCTCTTGTTTGACAGCAATGGTGTCGGCCCTCTCAGTAAGGATTACGCCATGTTGAAGATTGTCCCCGATCCACCCCTTCCCCCCGAACTGTCCAACGCCCTCGAAGACCTGCTGATCCAGATCTCCGAACGCCTGTTCAGCGCCATTGCAGTCGCCCACCAAAACGCCCTGCAGCAAGTCACCTCATCCGGCCGCGGCCTATCACTGGCAACCATGCACGAACTCGAAGCCGCCAGCACCTTGGTGGAAACCGCCCTGGGCAAAATCCAGGTCAGGCACTGAACAAGGGAGTGATCAAAATGAGTGACAAGACTGCCGGCGTGACCGGTTTCGGTTATGGCGACGACGACCAGCCACTGTTCCGTGTAGCAGCCGGCCAGGATGCAAAAATGGCAATGGAGCAGGCCTCGGCGATCATGACCTGCGTAAAGCGCATGACCCTGCTGGCCTCCACCGACGGCGAGGCCAACCTCGGCTGGGGTGCGCACCTGCTAAGCGACATGGCCAAGGCCGTGATCGACGATGTAGAGCTAGGCCGTAACCGGCAAACCTGACCCACAGCGCGTCCCCCTGTAGGAGCGGGCTTGCCCGCGATGAGGCCGGCAGCATCAGGTGTTTGCCCAGCAGATATTGCCTGCCTGCACTGCCCTCTTCGCTGGCAAGCCAGCTCCTACGGGGGATTTGTGACTCAGCTCAATACAGCTCACGCCGGGCTGCCGACTACCCGATTACGCCCGGCACTCTTGGCCCGGTACAAAGCCATGTCCGCCTCATGCAACCAGGCATCGGCACTTTCCAGATGCGCCCCGTACGGCGCCACACCAATGCTCAAGCTCAAACGCAACTGCGGCAGGGCTGCAAACCGGTACGCCTCCACAGCCTCGCGCAACCGTTCAAGAATCTCTTCAGCCTGCGCCGAAGTCGTCCCTGGCAGCAGCACGCAAAATTCATCCCCGCCGTACCGCGCCACCGGGTCACTCTTGCGCAGATACGCCGGCAGCATGGCACCCAAGGTACGCAGGATATCGTCACCCACCAGGTGCCCATGCCGGTCGTTGATCTGCTTGAAGTGGTCGATATCGATCAGCGCCAGGCAATCGGGCTGATGGCTGCTTCGGTTACGCTGAAACTCACGCAAGAGCAGCTCTTTCCACGCACCGTGATTGATCAGCCCGGTCAGGCTGTCGGTCTGGCTGAGCCGGGCCAGCGCACGCTTGTGCTGTGCCAGCTGTACCGTAACCTGGTAGCAGATCAGGCCGATAGCCATCGGGTAGATGAGCAGGATGGGCAAACAGGCGAGCATCTGCGCCTGAGTGGTCTGTGGAAACAGCGGCGTGCCGGACAACCACAAGCCCAAGCCGATGCCGACCAACTGCGCCGCCAGCGTCTTGAACAACATGTGCCAGCCGCCGGCGGCAATCTTGTCCATCGCAATCATGGAAAGGATGATCACGCTCGGCAGTGGGTTCAGCCCCATCACCCCGGCCCAGCAACCGCCAGCGAAACCATCGAATACCAGGTTGTGCTGTTCAGCCTTGAACGGGCGTGCGGACAAACGCGCGATCTGGTAAGCCACATGGGGCCAGACAAACCCGTGGGCTATCAGCAACGCCCACACCCACCACGCTGGCTGCAACGGCCAGATGCCGATCAGCACGCAGAAGAAGCCGAGCCCCGTGCCGATGGCCCGGGGCGCGTACATACGCTTGGCAAAGGAAAGGCCACTGCCCCTGCGTTCGATCATCGCGGGTCACCGAATGAGAA
Source organism: Pseudomonas xanthosomatis (assembly GCF_019139835.1). Taxonomy (NCBI): domain Bacteria; kingdom Pseudomonadati; phylum Pseudomonadota; class Gammaproteobacteria; order Pseudomonadales; family Pseudomonadaceae; genus Pseudomonas; species Pseudomonas xanthosomatis. Next base: position 5,646,998 of record NZ_CP077075.1, read on the forward strand.
TTGCTGTCCTGGGTTAACACCGGACAGGCGGTAATGCGCAAAAGTGCATTGCGGTTCGGCGATAAGGCATTCTGCCATCAGCTCAATTGGCGTACAAACCGTGCAGACGAAATACACGAACCAACGAGTCAGTTTTTCGTGCAGTACCGCAACCGCCGGCACCCAGCTACTCTGACCCAGCACTTTCAAGGAAGATAATTGCATGCGCCTGAGCCACCGCCCCGCCCGCACAACGGATATCCCCGCTATCTGCTGCTTCCCCCACGGCCCCGGCGAACTGTTCTACATGTTCCCCAAGGCTACCTACCCACTCACACCGGCACAGTTGAGCGAAGCCATCGCCCAGCGCAGTTGCTCGACCGTGGTAGAAGGTGATGGCGTAATTCTGGCCTTCGCCAATTTCTACAAGGCCGAGCTCAACGGCGTCTGCGCCCTGGGTAACGTCGTGGTAGCCCCGGGCGCCCGGGGCCGAGGCGTGGCGCGTTACCTGGTGCAAAGCATGATCGCCCTGGCGCGTGAGGAATTCGCGGCGCGGGAGATATGGGTTTCGTGCTTCAACCACAACACCGCCGGTTTATTGCTATATCCGCAGTTGGGGTTTGTGCCGTTCGGCATTGAGGAGCGTCAGGCACCCGATGGCGGGCGGGTGGCGTTGGTTCAGATGAAGCAGGTGCTGAGGTAGGGTTGATGATCGGTGTTGCCTGGATTGGGGCTGCTTTGCAGCCCATCGCGGGCAAGCCCGCTCCTACAGGAGCGCGCAGGAGTCTTATTGCGTGATATCACTGGCAAGTATTGAACGCGCGGCTTGGATATTGGCCTGGGCTCTGATGACTTCTTCGGCATCGCCATCAGCGATCACCTGCGCCAGGTACTCTTGAATAGCTGCCTCGCTATCAAGCCGTTCAACGATTGTGAATGGCGTAACCAAGTCAGACATATCTATTCCCCTACGGTGAGTGAGCGAACAGCGAGCCTATACCTACCCGCTCCCAGAATCGTTACCGTTTCTGGTAAGACCGATCCTGTTCCACCTAAGAAAACCGCCGTAACACCTCACCGACCAGCCGCACCGAACCTTCCCCCAACCCCGACGTCGGAACTTGCACCCCCGCTGCGAGATTCCTGCGTGAAAAACCTCCTCATCCGCAAATTCCGCCTGGCCCACAAAACTATCGCCTACATCGGCTGGTCCCTGTTCTGGCTGCTGATCTGGGACGTGCTGGTCACCATCGACTTCATGCTGTTCTTCAACAGCAAGTTCAGCCTGCCGCTGATCCCCCTCACCCTGCTGGGCTCGGCGCTGGTGGTGCTGGTGAGCTTTCGCAACAGCAGCGCCTACAACCGCTGGTGGGAGGCGCGCACGCTGTGGGGCGCGCTGGTGAACAGCTCGCGCAGCTTCGCCCGCCAGGTGCTGACCCTGATCGACGACCCGGACGAGGGCCTGAACCCGGTCAAGGCCACCCTGCTGCGCCGGCATATCGCCTACGTGAACTGCCTGGCCGCGCACCTTAAAAACGAAAAGTGCCCCGACGAGCTGATGGCCTTCATCCCGCCCCAGGAGTTCGAGCGGCGCAACCGTTCGAACAACTTCGCCAACGACATCCTCGGCGGCTCGGCGGCGTTGCTGGCGCGGGAATACCAGGCCGGGCGGCTGGACAGCATTCGCCTGGCGCGGCTGGAGTCGACGCTGGTGGACCTGTCCAACGCCCAGGGCGGCATGGAGCGCATCGCCAACACACCGCTGCCCTACCCTTACGTGTACTTCCCGCGGCTGTTCATCACGCTGTTCTGCCTGATCGTGCCGGTGGGGCTGGTGGAGTCGCTGGGCTGGTTCACGCCGCTGGCCTCAACCGTGGTGGGCTTCATGCTGCTGGCGATCGAGCGCATCGGCACCGACCTGCAAAGCCCGTTTCGCTTCAGCGAGCACCAGATCCCGATGGACTCGATCTGCGAAACCATCGAGCGGAACCTGGATTCGATGCAGCGCGAGGCGCAGTGCGGGGAGGTGCAGGGCAGCAGGTGATGGCGTGGGGCAAGGGTGTTGTGCCGGCTGTTTCGGCCTCATCGCCGGCAAGCCGGCTCCTACAGAGGGCGTACAACCGGCAAACCTGCGTCAGGCGCGCACATACCGCTGGCGCAGCGCATCACTGAAGCCATCCACCAGCAACACCAGCACCAGCATGGCGATGATCACCGTGCTGGCCTGGGCCTCCTGGAACAGGCTCAGGGTGGCGTAGAGCATCTGCCCCAACCCGCCGGCGCCGACAAAGCCCAGCACGCTGGCCATGCGGATGTTGTTCTCCCAGCGGTACAGGCTGTACGCCAGCAACTGTGGCCACAGGTTGGGCAAGGTGCCGAAGCAGAACGCCGCCACCTGGCTGCCGCCCTGCAAGCGGATTGCTGCCGCAGGCTCAGGTGGCGCATTCTCCAGCGCCTCGGCGAACAACCGGCCCAGCACCCCGGCGGTGTGCAGCGCCAGCGCCAGGGTGCCGGCGTTGGGGCCAAGGCCTGCGGCCAGCACGGTCAGCGCCGCCCACACCAGCTCCGGGATCGCCCGCAAGGCGTTCAGCAGCAAGCGTGCGGCGCCCTGCAACGGCCAGCCAAAACGCCCCGCTGCCGGCAGCGCCAGCAACATCCCGAGCACCATCGCCAGCAAGGTACCCAGCCCGGACATGGCCAGGGTTTCCAGCGCGCCCCAGCCCACCGCCCGCAGTTGCTCCAGCGACAGGTCCGGGTGCAGGAAGCGCCCGGCATACTCGGCCATCTGCCCCAGCCCGCCATTGCCGATCACCGCGTGCAGGTCCAGCTCCAGATAGGCAAACGAAGCCACCACCGCCATGGCGATGCCCAGCAGCACCAGCAGGTTGATCGCCCGGTTCATGCCAACCTCCCGCGCAGCAAACGGCTAAGCACATCGGCCAGAATCACCAACGCCAAGAAGGCCAGCAGCATGCTCGCCACCTCGGCCCCGGCGAACATGCGCATCGACAGGTCGATCTGCTGCCCCAGGCCGCCGGCGCCGACAAAACCCATCACCACCGAGGCACGCACCGCGCACTCCCAGCGGTACACGGTGTACGACACCACCTCGGCCGCCGCATTCGGCAAAATGCCGTAGCAGAACGCCGCCAACCGGCCGCTGCCCGCCTGCAACAAGGCGTGGGCCGGGCGTTGGTCCACCGACTCGAAGATTTCCGCATACACCTTGCCGAGCATGCCGCTGTAGGTAATGGCGATGGCCAGCACCCCGGCGGTCGGGCCCAGGCCGACGGCGCGCACGAACAGCAGTGCCCAGACGATTTCCGGCACGCTGCGCAGAAACACCAGCAGCCCGCGCACCGGCAAGCGCAGCACTCGCGACCACAGGCCCGGGCGCCCGCCCCGGGACGCCGCCCTCAGCGACAGCGCACGGCTGGCCAGCAGGCTGGTGGGCACCGCCAACAGCAGCGCCAGCGCCATGCCTGCGGTGGCAACAGCAAGCGTCTGCAAGGTGGCCTGCCACAGCAGGGCGAGGAACTCGGGGTCGTGGGCCGGCGGCCAGAAGGCGCTGACGAAACTGGCCATCTGCTGGCGGTTCTCGGCCTGCAACAGCACGCCGGGGTTCAGTTCGCTCAACACCAGCCCTGGCCACAGCAGGGCCAGGCACAGCAGGGTCAACAACAGGCGGGGCAGCGTCGCAGGGTCACGGGCGTCGGTTTTCAGCATCGTGGAATCTGCACCGTCAGGGTCGGGCCCGGCGCCACCGGCAGGGCCAGTTGCTCGTTGGCGTACAGCGCATCCAGCAGGCTTTCGCTCACCGCCTGGGCCGGGCAATCGAACATCACCTGCCCTTCACGAATGCCCACCACGCGCGGGAAGTGCGCCAGCGCCAGCTCCACCGCATGCAGGCTGGCCACCAGAGTGACGCCGTGCTCACTGGCGTGGCGGTTGAGCAGTGCCAGGCTGTGGTCGGCCAGCACCGGGTCCATGGCCGACACCGGCTCGTCGGCCAGCAGCACCTCCGGGCGCTGGTACAGCGCCCGGGCGATGCCGACCCGCTGCAACTGGCCACCGGACAACTGCCCGCACTGCACGAACAGTTTGTCTGCCAAGCCCAGCTCAGCCAGGGCCTGGCGCGCACCGGGCACATCGCTTGGGTGCAGCAGGTTGAGCAGCCCGCGCAGGGTGCCCCACTGCCCCAGGCGCCCGGCCAGCACCGCCGTCACTACCCGCTGGCGGGGCGGCAAAGGCGGCGCCTGGTGCACCAGCGCCACCCGCGCGCGCAGGCGCTGGCGAGCGCGGGCCGACAGCGCCCAGGGCTGCGCGCCAAGCAACTGCAGTTGCCCGGCACTCGGTTGCACGGCGGTGGCCATCAGGTGCAGCAGGCTGGACTTGCCGGCGCCGGACGGGCCGATGATCGCCACCCGCTCGCCGCGTTCGATACGCAGTTCGACTGCGTGCAGGGCCTGAACCTCAGCATGGCGCAGGCCGGCCCCTTGCAGACGGATACTCACTTCAGCAGGCCGGCCTCGCGGGCAGACTGCTCGGTGCCCTGGTAGTTCTCAGGCTTGGTCTCGATGAAGCGGCTGGCCGCCTGCAGGTCGAGGATCGCCTTGTCGGCAGGCTTGGCCGGGTCCAGGGCGAGGAAGGCCTGTTTGATCTTGTCCTTGAGGGCCGGGTCCATGTTGCCGCGCACGGTCCAGTTGTAGTCGTAGTAGCTTGGGGTGGTGGCGAACACCTTGACCTTGCTGGTATCGACCTTGCCGGCGTCTACCAGTTTTTGCCACACGCTGGCGTTGAGCACGCCGGCATCGACCTTGCCGGCGGCAACCCAGGCCACGGTGGCGTCGTGGGCGCCGGAGTAGGCCACACGGCTGAAGTAGCTCTCGGGCTTGATGTTGTCTTGCTTCAACATGAAGTAGCGCGGCATCAGGCTGCCGGAGGTGGACGAGATCGAGCCGAAGGCGAAGGTCTTGCCCTTGAGGTCGGCCAGGCTCTTCACGTCCGGGTTGGCGGTGATGAACTTGGAGGTGAACTGGGCGTCCTGCTCCCGCTGTACCAGAGGCGTAGCGGTCGGGTCCTTCAGGTGCACCTGAACGAAGGTGAAGCCACCCAGCCAGGCCATGTCCAGGCGGTTGCTGGCCAGCGACTCGACCACCGCCGGGTAGTCGGCCACCGGCACGAACTGCACCTTCATGCCCAGCTTCTGCTCCAGGTACTCGCCCAGCGGCTTGAACTTGCGCAAAAGCTCGGTCGGCGCTTCGTCGGGGATGGCGCTGACACGCAGCACGTCGGCGGCCTGGGCGATGAAGGCGCTGCAGGCCAGGGCAAGGCCGGCTGCGAGGGCCAGGGGGCGTTTGAGCATGGTGGGGGTCTCCGGGTCGAGGGCGGGGGCAATTTCGCTGGCGCATCGCGGGGCAAGCCCGCTCCCACGGGTGCCACGCGTCATCGCGCAAGTATAAGAGCCGCAGGCGCAAAGGCCAGCTTTGCTACAATCGCGCCATTATTTTGTGCAGAGGTGCGTATGAGCGAGCCGATTCGCCTGACCCAGTACAGCCACGGCGCTGGCTGTGGCTGCAAGATCTCCCCCAAGGTGCTGGATGTGATCCTTGCCGAAAGCGGCGCCCAGGCACTGGACCCAAAGCTGTGGGTGGGCAACGCCTCGCGTGACGACGCTGCGGTATACGCTCTGGACGACGAGCGCGGGGTGGTCTCGACCACCGACTTCTTCATGCCCATCGTCGACGACCCGTACGACTTCGGCCGCATCGCCGCCACCAACGCCATCAGCGACATCTACGCCATGGGCGGCGACCCGCTGATGGCCATCGCCATCCTTGGCTGGCCGGTCAACGTGCTGCCACCAGAAGTGGCCCGCGAAGTAATCCGCGGTGGCCGCGCAGTGTGCGCCGAGGCCGGTATTCCCCTGGCCGGTGGCCATTCCATCGACGCCCCCGAGCCGATCTTCGGCCTGGCCGTCACCGGCGTGGTCAGCAAGCGCCACCTCAAGCGCAACGACACCGCCCGCGCCGGCTGCAAGCTGTACCTCACCAAACCGCTGGGCATCGGCATCCTTACCACCGCCGAGAAAAAGGCCAAGCTGCGCCCGCAGGACCAAGGCCTGGCCCGCGACTGGATGTGCACCCTGAACACCCCCGGCAGCCGCTTCGGCAAGCTTGCCGGCGTGCTGGCCATGACCGACGTCACCGGCTTCGGCCTGCTCGGCCACCTGGTCGAGGTGGCCGAAGGCAGCGGCCTGACCGCGCGCCTGCAATACAGCGCCGTACCGCGACTGCCCAGCGTCGAGCACTACCTGGCCGAGGGCTGCGTGCCCGGCGGCACCCTGCGCAACTTCGAAAGCTACGGCCACAAGCTCGGCGCCCTCAGCGACGAGCAGAAGCACCTGCTGTGCGACCCGCAAACCAGCGGCGGCCTGCTGGTGGCGGTCGCCCCTGAAGGCGAGGCCGAGTTTCTCGCCGTGGCCAGGGAGCTGGGGCTGGACCTTGCGCCAATCGGCGCGCTGGTCGAGCGACAGAGCCACGCAGTCGAGGTGCTCTGATGCGCCCCGACTGCACCCAACTGCACCAGCTGTTTCTCGACGACGTGCCGCTGATGGACATGCGCGCCCCGGTCGAATTCACCAAGGGCGCCTTCCCCGGCGCCGTCAACCTGCCGCTGATGACCGACCAGGAGCGGCACAAGGTCGGTACCTGCTACAAGCAGCAGGGCCAGGCTGCCGCCATCGCCCTCGGCCACCAGCTGGTCAACGGCGCCATCAAGCAGCAGCGCCTGGACGCCTGGGCCGCCTTCGCCCAGGCCCACCCCGACGGTTACCTGTATTGCTTCAGGGGTGGCCTGCGCTCGCAGATCGTCCAGGGCTGGCTGCAAGAGGCCGGCATCCAGTACCCGAAAGTGGTCGGCGGCTACAAGGCCATGCGTACCCTGCTGCTGGAGACCACCCAGCAGGCGGTGGCGCAATGCGACTTCGTGCTGGTGGGCGGCCTGACCGGCACTGGCAAGACCGACGTGCTGCACCAGCTGGACAACGTGCTCGACCTCGAAGGCCACGCCAACCATCGCGGCTCCAGTTTCGGCAAGCGCGCCACCGCGCAGCCGGCGCAGATCGACTTCGAGAATGCCCTGGCCATCGACCTGCTGAAAAAGCGCCACCGCGGCATCGGCCAGTTCGTGCTCGAGGACGAAGGGCGCATCGTCGGCAGCTGCGCCGTGCCGCTTGAGCTTTACAAAGGCATGCAGCGGTACCCGCTGGTATGGCTGGAAGACAGCTTCGAAAACCGCGTGCAGCGCATCCTGCGCGACTACGTGACCCAGCTGTGCGCCGAGTTCGTGGCCGTGCACGGCGAGGAAGATGGCCGCCGGCTGTTCGCCGAGCGCCTGCGCCAGAGCATGGCCAACATCCACAAGCGCCTGGGCGGCGAGCGCTTCCAGCGCCTGGCCGAGCTGCTGAACCAGGCGCTGGACGAGCAACTGCGCAGTGGCGAGGTGAGCCTGCACCGTGGCTGGATCGAGGGCTTGCTGAAGGAGTACTACGACCCGATGTACGCCTACCAGCGCGATGCCAAGGCTGACCGTATCGAGTTTGCCGGCAACGCGGTCGAAGTGCGCGAATACCTCAAGGCCCGGGCCCAGCGCGAACGGCGCACCGGTCGGTAGCACCACTGCCCGCTCGGGCCTACTCCCTGTAGGAGATCACCCAGCCCTTTCGGGCTGCGCTGTCGCGCAGAGAACTGGTCTCGCAGATGCGCCACGGTCTCTGTGGGAAGCGGCCTTGTGTCGCGACGGGACGCGAAGCGGCCCCAAGGTTTCGGCCTCATGCAAGATTGCTGGGGCTGTTGCGCAGCCCATCTCGACCGGACGGCGCCCCGGCAAGGCCGCCTCCAACAGAGACCGTGTTAAATCAATGAGTTGTAGTTTGTTCTGTAGGAGCGGCTTTATCCGCGAACACCGGCGCAGCCGGTGCCAGGCACCGCGTCGCATTCTTGGCGGTGGTTCGACACACCGACAAGGCCGCCCCAACAGGATCGCGCAAAATCGACAGGTTGTATCAGGTTGGCTGGTCGCCGCCAGGTCACTGCCCCGGGCTAAGCACCCGCTCCAGCTCCGCAGCACGCTCCTTGCTCATGTCCATGAAGCACATCGCCCCTTCGATACGGTACAGGCTGCCGTCGCTCAGGTTGCGGTGGAACGCGCAGTTGCCGTCGCGGTAGGCGATCCACTTGCGCTGCACCTCGCGCAGGGCCTTCTGCTGGGCGGGGTCGAGCTTGGTCAGCAACTGCTTGTACACCCGGTTCAGGCGCTCGTCCTGCAGTTTGGTCTCGGCCTGGATGCAGGCGCCCATGGCGGTGGTGCTGGAGGCCTTGTCCATGCACTGGGTGTAGCCGGAGGAGTATTCGTCGGCCTGGGCAGTGGCCGCTGCCAGCAGGGCGATGCTGGCGAACAGGTAAGGCTTGAACATGGGCGGTCCTTTCAGAAGTAGGCGGGTGCAAGCCTAGCACCCGCTTTTACGCAGCTCTGTAGGGATTGCGCTACAACATCTGCGCCGGCTGCGGCTCTGGCGGTGCCACCACCTTGTGCGGCTCGAAGCGCATGCTCGGCATTTGCGTGCCAACGTAAAACGCCACACCCAGCGCAGCCATCAGCGCCACATCAAACCAGCGCCAGCCCGGCACTTGGGCGGCGCTTTTAGCCTTCCAGCACCACCACGCCTGCCCGGTGCAGAACAGCAAAATCGCCCCCAGCCACAGGTAGTACCCGGCGCCAAAGCCGGTCACGTCCTGAAAACCGTAGGTGCGGCTGTCGGGCAAGCGCTCGATGCCCAGGCTGGAAATTGCCAGGTACAGCGCCACCAGGCCAAAGCCCAGGGCCAGCCAGCGGAACCGCCGGTGCGCCAGTATCGCCAGCGCCAGCAGCGGGTTGGCGAACCACTGGTACATCTCGAACGGGATGCCCCAAAGGCCGTACAGCAAAATCTGCAGGGCCGGCAGGTGCCGCCCGGCCCCGGTCAGAACAGCGTCGAAACACAGGCTCGACAAATACAGAAGCAAGCTGAAAGTCAGATACAAGGCGGGCAAGGGAACGAACCTGGGCAAGCGGGACAGGGTGCGACCATAACCCAGCCCCTGCCCCGCCTCCAAACCCTCAGTATGTGCCGCGCAGGGTCAGCATGCAGTTGCGCGGCTCACCGTAGTAGTTGCCGTAGGTCGAAGTGCCCACGGTCTCGTCGTACTTCTTGTCGAACAGGTTGTATCCATTGCCACGCTCTTTATGCAACCGGCGGTTCCAGCAGCAGCCCGTACAGGCCCGAGTCCGACAGCTCGCCAGCCACGCACCAGCGCGCGCGCAGCGTGCCTTCGAGCACGAAGCCCTGGCGCTCGAGGGTGCGCGCCGAGCCCTGGTTGCGCGGGTCGATTTCGGCTTCCAGCCGGCGCAGGTGCAGGGTGTGGGCCAGGTAGTCGATGAAGCAGGTCAGCGCCTCGTCCATGTAGCCACGGCCTTGTACCTCGCGGGCTAGGCAGTAGCCGATCTCGCCGCGGCGCGAGGGCTGGTCGAGGTTGAACAGTTGCACCATGCCGATCAGCTCGCCGTTGTCGCGGCGGTACATGCCCAGTTTGAGCATCTGGCCACTGGCGTAGGCTTCGCGGTCGGCGGCCAGGGCGCTTTCGGCTTCGGCCAGGGTTTGCCAGGGGGCGTGGTACCAGTAACGCATCACCTCGGGGTCGGCCATGATGGTCAGCCAGCGCTGCGCATCGCCATGGCGCATGGGGCGCAGTTGCAGGCGTGGGCTGTCGAGGCACAGGTCGCTGGGGAAACTGCGGGGGTCGGGCACGCCGGGACTCCTGTCCGATTGTGGGGGAGATGACAGTCTAGCGTCAGGGGAGGTGCGCCAGGTAGGGGGGGAAAGGCAGACACGTGTCCGCCCCGATGCCATCCCCCCATTTCCCAATGTTTAACCCCACCAAATTCCTGTAGGCAAAAGCCTGCAATATCTGAGGCAACGTCCGAAATCACCGCCAGACCGGTCCGGCAGACCCGGCCCCCATCATCCCTTTACGGTTTCACTTCCATTTCAAAGGAGTGATCCCCCATGGCTTTCCACGGCTACCTGTCCATCAACGGCGCCCGCCAGGGCCTGATTTCCGCTGGCTGCTCCACCGAAGCCTCGATTGGCAAACATTGCCGCAACGGCCACACCGACGAGGTGATGGTGCTGTCGCTGGCCCATCAGATTCTCAGTGGCGACAACAACCAGCGGGCCCTGCACCAGCCAGTGCTGGTCAGCAAATTCATCGACAAGGCCACCCCGCTGCTGGCCCAGGCCATCGACAGCGGCGAACGGCTGGACTGCGACTTCAACTTCTACCGCACCAACCCCGCCGGCCACCTGGAGCGCTACTTCACCCTCAAGCTGTCCGGCGCGGTGCTGGTGGAACAGCGGGTCGACATGCCCCACAGCATGCTGCAAAGCGACCAGGAAGCGCAGGAACACCTGGCCATCCGCTACCGCGACATCAGCTGGATCCACCACACCGGCAGCACCTCGGCCCACGCCGCCTGGCGTGAAGCCGAATGAGCGCCCGGCAAGGCAACCACCCGCTCGGGCCTGGTTACTGGGAGGTGAACCAGGCCGCCACGCGGTTGACGGCATACGCCTGCAGCGTCAGTGCGCGGCATTTGCGCCATGGGATGGGGCGGGTGATGTTCAACCGGGAGGTGGCGTATTTCGCCAAGCAGGTGGCGGATAAGGTGGCGCTGGGGGAGCTGAGCCCGGAGGACGGGTTGAAGGTGCTGAAGGCTGAAGAGGTGAGTTTGTGGGAGCAGGCTGAAAGGCTTGGTCGGCGGGCTGTCGGATTGGCTGTCGGATTGGCTGGAGGGGTGAGCCAGGTGGCCACAGGGGCGGGAGCCTGTGCGACAGGCCCGGGTCTATGCAGCTATTTCGGCGCCCCCGTATTTGCCCATGGTGTAAACAACATTTATGAAAATGGAAATAACTTATGGAACGGGAGAGATGACACCGTGGGGCCCATTCGCAAGGGATATCAAGAGGCAGCGAAGAAGCTGGGGTATGGAGAGAGAGAGGGGAACCTTGCTTATTATTCGGCAGATTTGGGGATGGCGGGATATGGAGTGTTTTTCCGTAAACCGCTGAAGCCAGGGGCATGGCGCTTATACAAATATCACGATATCGATCGTGTTCGCGCATTTCGTTTGATGGGGGTCAGCACGCTGTTTTTTGAAGGGGCGGTGAGCGGCATCACGGTGTATCAGATGATCGTGGAGTACTTCAAAAAGTGATCATGACAGTCATTCTTTTCTTTGCCGCAGACGTGTTCGTCTCTTTGAACATCCGGCATTACCTTATGAAGAAAGATCCATTACTGATCGTCGTCATTGCTGGATATATTTACAATGCCCTACTTGGCGCTCTTTATTTATACCTCGCCCAACACAAAGGGCTCGCAAAGGCACCTGCCATAACCGAGCTTTACTCAACACTGCTGCCCGGCTCACTTATATTTTGTTTTTGCATGTTCTTTTTTCACTTATGGGCATTTGCAAGTGGTTTGAGGACCTACCCTGGCAAATATAAAGATCTTGATTAGCCGCAATGCCTGTCTTGGGGTTGCATCAGGGCTGACAGGTGTTCGACGGGAGCCCTGCAGCGCCCTCGAGATCGAGCGCCGCCCGCGCGGCGCATCGCCGGCAAGCCGGCTCCCACAGTTTGTTTCGGGCCAGTTATTCATGTGAAAGTACCGCTGTCCGCCTTGGTGCACGCCTTGAGTCATGTGGAGCGGCGGCAACGCACACGCTGAAATCGCGTCGAACCAACAAAGCGGACCAGGTGATGGCACAGGACAGACTGGCCCGAAACAAACTGTGGGAGCGGGTTTACCCGCGAAGCGCCGCGCGGGCGGCGCTCGATCTGATAGGCGCTGAAAACCTTTCGACGGACACCTGTATGCCCTGATGCAATCTACCGAAGGACACCTAGAGGCCCCAACTCAATCCACTACCAATCACCACCCAAAAACTTGCAGGGCAACCCCGCTCCCACAAAGCCAGACCCCGTAGGAGCGGGCTTGCCCCGCAATGGGCTACAGCCCTCAGAACCCCATACTGAAACTCACCACCACCCCATGGTCCTTCGCCTCGCTGGACAACTGCCCGGAATACCCGATCCCCAGCTTGCCACTCTCACCGACCGACATGTCCAGCCCGGCCTCGACCACCGCCGCATCCTTGGCAATCGGCACACCCGAGGTGGCAAAGCCACCGCCGCCTTCGCTGAAGCGCAGGTCGGCGCTGGGCTGGTCATCGCCAAAGGCATGCCGCCAGCCCACCGACAAGCGCGGGGTGATGCTGTTGCCCTTGCTCAGCTCGATGCGCTTGCCTACCCGCACACCCAGGGTCGAATAGGTCACATCCTGCTCGACACTGCCAGACAACCGCCCTGCCCCGCCCTTCTCGTGGGCGGTGTCGCTGTCGTAGTTGACATAGGCCAACCCGGCGAACGGCTCGAGCGCCACGCCGTTGCCGGCGTCGATGGCATAGCCCAGCTCGCCGAACACCTGGGCGGTGCGAGCCTTGTACTTGGCTTTCACCCGGTCGTTGTAGGCGCCCACCGCAACATCACGCTTGGTCTCGATATCGTGCCAGGTGTAACCGGCCCCCAGGCGCGCCGAGAAGGCGTCGAGCTGGTAGTTGAGGTAGGTCAGCAGGTGGTAACTGTCGACCGTGGCATCCGAGCCGCGACGGTGCGCATCGATGCTCGAATTGGTGTAACCGGCGGCAACGCCGACCTTCCACTGATCGTCCAGCGCCTTGTCCACGCCCAGCAGGAAGCCTTGCAACTGACGGTCGACACTGGCGGCGCCACTGCTGGCGTCGTAGCGGCCCCAACCACCGATGGCGCGCATCCAGCCCACCGCCTGGCCCTGGCAACCTTCGCTGGTGAGCTGCTGGTTGGCAGTCGGTGCCAGGGTGCGGCGCGGGTCGTCCTGCTGGGTGCAGTCGGCCTGGCGCATGCGGTCGTTGGCGGCCTCGCGCAGGTAGCGCGAGTCCTCGATCAGCGTGGTGGCGGTGCTGGCGTGAATCTCGCCCGACAAGCTGTCGAATGCTGCCTGGGCCTGGGTCACGTTCAGCGGCAGCAGGTTGTTGGTGATTTGCGTTGGTGCACCCGGGCCGCTCAGGGCACCGGCCACACCGGCCTGGTTGGCGCTGCCGGCTGCGCGGCCGAAGCCTGTGCCGTTGCGGCTCACCGACAGGGTCACCTCGTTGGCGCCGTAGTCCAGCGAGCTGGTGAGGAACGCCGAATTGCTCAGGTTGGTGCTGGCGAAGGTGCCGTTGACCCCGCCGGTGGCGCTGACCACGGTGTACTGCCCGCTGCCGGTGAAGCCGGCCAGGTTGACCACCTGCAGGCTGCCACCCAGGTTGGCGGTACCGCCGACGTTCAGGTAGCTCACCGGGCTTGCGGCCAGGTCGATGGCCAGGGTGCCGCTGGCGGCGTTGGTGAAGTTGCCGGTGACGGCCAGGTTGCCACCGGCGCCCGGCATCACCGTGCCCTGGTTGGTCAGGCTGGCGACGCTGCCGGTGCCGGTCAGCGCGGCGCCGTTGGCCACGGTCACCGCGGCGGCCAGGCTGGCGCCGGGGTTGGCGACGTTGCCCACTTCGAGCACGCCCTGGTTGATGTTGAAGGCACCGCTGAAGGCCTGGTTGCCGGTCAGCAGCAAGGTGCCGGTGCCCTGTTTGGTGGTGGTGCCGGTGCCGGTCAGGCTGCCGTTGAAGGTGCCGTTGGCCGCCTGCACGAACACCAGGCTGGCGTTGTTGGCGATATTGCCCTGCAGGCTGGTGGTGTCACCGGCCAGGGTGCCGCCGCTGACGGTGGTGCCGCCGGTGTAGGTGTTGGCGCCGGACAGAATCAGCGTGCCGGAATCGAGCTTCTCGATGCCGCCACTGCCGACGATCGGCGCGCTGACCAGCGCCGTGGCGCCGGCATCCACCCGCACTGCGGCCAGGGTGCCGCCGGTGCCGTTGGTGGCGGTCAGGCTGCCATTGTTGCCAGCCACCAGCTGGTAGCCGCTGCTGAGGAACTGCATGCCGGTAAAGGCCTGGTTGCCCTCGACGGTAACGGTGCCGGCCTGGCCACCGAACACCGCGAACTGCCCGCCCCAGGTCTCGCTGTTGTTGCCGGTGGAGTCGGTCCAGTTGCTGCCGCCACTCGTGCCCCAGGTGCCGTTGCCACCGCTGATGGTGCCGTCGGCGGTGGTCTTGCTGCCGTTCCAGAACTGCAGCGAGCCAGGCGCGCCTTGTACCACCAGGTTGACCTGGTTGGCGATGGCGGTCTGCAGGCTCAGGTCGCCCAGCGCCACGCTGCCGGGGATGGCGCCGAACACCAGACCGTTGTCGGTCAGGCTGCCGCCATAGTTGAACAGGCTGTACACGCCCGGGCCGAAGCCGCCGACATCGGTGATGTTGAGGGTGCCGTCCAGGGTCAGGTTGCCGGCCACGTTGACCACCGTGGTGGCGGCGTCCGGTGCGCCGAGGGAGAAGTCCAGGGCGCTGCCGGAGGCCAGGCTCAGGCTGCCCACCGACAGCGGCGTGGCGCTTTGCCCGGCGGCCAGGGTGGCGCCGTTCTGGATCTGCACGGCGCCGGCCAGGGTGCCGGTGCCGCCCAGGGTGGCGCCGGTGCCCACTTGCACGCTGGTGCTGTCGAGGCGGCCGTTGACCAGCAGGGTGCCGGAGCTGACGGTGGTGGCACCGGTCAGGGTGTTGTTGCCGGCCAGCAGCAGCTCGCCGGTACCGGTCTTGCTCAGGGTGCCGGTGCCGGTGAGGTTGCCGGTGTAGCTGCCGTTGCTGTTCTGCTCGAAGGTCAGCGCCGCGTTGTTGATGATGGCGCCCTGCAGGCTGCTGCTGTCGCCGACCACACTACCGGCGTTGATCAGGGTGCCGCCGGTGTAGCTGTTGCTGCCGCTCAGGGTCAGCTCGGCGTTGCCGCTCTTGATCAGGCCGCCGCTGCCGCTGATGTTGCCGGCCAGCGCCAGGGCGTTGCTGCCGCCAATGCCCACGGCGCCGTTGAGCACGGCGTTGTTGGCCAGGCTGACTGCGGTGTTGCTGTCCAGGGTGGTGCCGGCGGCGGCGGTCAGGGTGCCGCTACCCAGGGCGCTGTCGTTGCCCACCACCAGGGTGCCGCCGTTGAGGGTGGTGCCGCCGCTGTAGCCGTTGGCGGCGTTCAGCACCAAGGTGCCGGTGTCGAACTTGACCAGGCTGCCGGTGCCGTTGATGGCGACGTTGAGGGTGGCGGTGGCGTTAGGGTCGACCCGCAGGTTGGTGGTGCCGCTGGTCAACAGCTCGCCACCGGTACCGGCGTCGAGCACATAGCCATCGGTGACGAACTGCATGCCGCTGATGCTGTGGCTGCCGTCCACGGTGACGGTGCCGGCCAGGCCCTGGAACACCGCAAAGGTGTCGTTCCAGGGGGTATTGAGCACGCCGTCGGCATCGGTCCAGTTGCTGTTGGTGGCGTCCCACACCCCGCTGCCGCCGTCGACCGAGCCGTTCGGCACGCTTTGGCTGCCGTCCCAGAACAGCACGTTATTGGCCCCGCCGACCACCAGGTTGACCTGGTTGGCGACGCTGGTCTGCACGGTCAGGTCGCTGGCCGGCACCGGGGTGCTGCCAATGGCCATGCCGTTGTTGACCAGCGAGCCGCCGTAGTTGAACAGGCGATACACCCCGGCGCCGAAACCGCCGACGTCGGTGATGTTGAGGGTGCCGCCCAGGGTCAGGTTGTTGGCCACGCTGACCAGCGGCGTGCTGCCCAGCGGCGCGCCGAGGGCGGCGTTGAAGCTGGAGGCGTTGCCCAGGGTCAGGTTGCCGACGCTGAGGGTGTTGCCGCTGCTGGCAGCCAAGGTGCCGCCGTTGGCCACCACCACACTGCCGCTGAGGCTACCGGTGCCGCCCAGGGTGCTGCCGCTGGCGACATTGACCGTGCTGCTGGCCAGGCTGCCGTTCACCAGCAAGCTGCCGCCCTGCACGTTGGTGGTGCCGGTGTGGCTGTTGGCGCCGCTCAGGGTCAGGTTGCCACTGCCTTGTTTGTTGAGGGTGCCGGTGCCGCCGATGTTGCCGCCGAACAGGCCGCCCTGCACGCCCAGGCTGTTGCCGGCGGCAATCTGCACCGCGCCGTTGCCGTTGAGGGTGCCCAGGGTGGTGTTGCCGTCCAGGTTCAGGCTGGCGCCGCTGCTGACGTTCAGCGCGCTCTGGGTGCCGAGGGCGGTGGTGCCGACGGTGCTCAGGCTGCCGGCCAGCAGGTTGATGATGCCGCTGAAGGTGTTGTTGCCCGACAGGGTCAGGTCGGCCGCACCGCTTTTGCTCAGCGTGCCGGCGCCGCTGAGCACGCCGGCCAGTTCCAGGTCGTTGCTGCCCAGCACGTTGAGGGTGCCGCCGACCGTCAGTGGCGAGCCGAGGGTCACCGAGGTGTTGGTGTCCAGGTTGCCGGTGCCGGTGACGTTCAGGCCGCCGCTGCCCAGGGCCGCGTCGTTGCCCAGCACCAGGGTGCCGGCCTGCAGTACGGTACCGCCGCTGTAGGTGTTGGCGCCGTTGAGGGTCAGGCTGGCGTTGCCGCTTTTGACCAGGCTGCCGGCGCCGGCCAAGGTGCCGCCCAGGGTCAGGTCGTTGCTGCCAAGCACGTTGAATGCGCCGACCAGGTTGACGTTGTTGGCCAGGCTCACCGCCTGGCTGCTGTCCAGGCTGGTGCCGGAGGCGGCGTTCAGCGTGCCGGTGCCCAGGGCGGTGTTGCTGCCGACGACCAGGCTGCCGGCGTTGAGCAGGGTGCCGCCGCTGTAGCTGTTGTTGCCCGACAGCTGCAGGCTGGTACTGCCGGCCTTGACCAGGGCGCCGGTGCCGCTGATGTTGCCGGTCAGGCCGAGGTTGTTGCTGCCGGCCAGGTTCAGCGGGCCGGTGAGGTTGATGGCATTGCCCAGGGTCACGGCCTGGTTGCTGTCGAGGATGGTGCCGGCGGTGGTGCTCAGGGTGCCGGTGCCCAGCGCGGTGTTGCTGCCGACGATCAGGGTGCCGCCGCTGAGCAGGGTGCCACCGCTGTAGCTGTTGTTGCCGTTGAGCACCAGGGTGCCGGTGTCGAGCTTGTTCAGCGTGCCGCTGCCGGCCACGCCCACATCGAGGGTGGCGATGGCGCCCGGGTCTACCCGCACGCTGGTGTCGCCGCTACTGCCGTTGACCAGGTTGAGCACGCCGCCGGCACCTGCCAGCAGGTGGTAGCCGTTGGTCACGAACTGCAGGCCGTTGACGGTCTGGCTACCGACCAGGGTGACGTTGCCGGCAGTGCCCTGGAACACCGCGAAACTGCTGTTCCAGGTGCTGTTGGTGGTGCCGTTGAGGTCGGTCCAGTTGCTGTTGCCGGCGTTCCAGGTGCCGCTGCCGCCGTCCACCTGGCCGTTGGCAGTGGTCTGGCTGCCGTCCCAGAACAGGATGCTCTGGCCGTTGCTGCCGACCAGCAGGTTGACCTGGTTGGCCAGGCTGGTTTGCAGGCTCAGGTCGCCGACGCTGACGCCGGCCGGCAGGCTGCCGAAGTCCAGGCCGTTGTCGGTGAGCACGCCGCCGTAGTCGAAGATGCGGTACACGCCGTTGCCGAAGCCGCCGATGTTGCTGACGTTGAGGGTGCCGTCCAGGGTCAGGTTGC
The DNA here is from genome assembly GCF_019139835.1 of Pseudomonas xanthosomatis. Lineage (NCBI taxonomy): Bacteria > Pseudomonadati > Pseudomonadota > Gammaproteobacteria > Pseudomonadales > Pseudomonadaceae > Pseudomonas > Pseudomonas xanthosomatis. Next base: position 5,664,690 of record NZ_CP077075.1, read on the forward strand.
CGCCCACGTTGAACAGCGCGGTGCCGCCGGTAGAAGGTGCACCCAGGCCAATATCTACTATCGAGCCACTGTTCAGTACCAGCGAGCCCAGGCCCAGGGTGTTGCCGCTGCTGCCGACCAGGTGGCCGCCGCTGGCGATGCTCACCGGCCCGCCTACGTTGCCGCTACCGGTCAGGCTGGCGCCGCTGGCGACGTTCAGCCCGGCGCTGGTCAGGCTGCCGTCGACCTTGAGCGTGCCGCCGCTGACCTGGCCGGTGCCGCCCAGGGTGCTGATGCCGCTGAGAGTGAGGGCACCGGTGCCCACCTTGTTCAGGTTGCCCGAGCCGCTGAAGGCGCCAGCGAATACGCTGTCGTTGTTGTTGCTGCCGACGCTCAGGGTGGCGCCGGTGCCAATCACCGCCTGGCCGCTGCCGGTGAGGCTGGCCAGGTTGGCATCGCCGTCCATGTTCAGGGTGCCGGCGCTGCCGATATTGATGCCCGATACGCTGTCGAGCACGCCCGAGCCCAGCAGGGTAAGGGAGCCGGCCTGGATATCCACATCGCCGGTCAGGCTCTTGCCGGTAACCAGCGTGGCATCGTCCAGGCCGGTCTTGACCAGGCTGCCGCTGCCGCTGATATCGCCACTGACCACCAGTGCATTGGGGGTGTCGAGGGTCAGGGTGGTGCCGCTGGCGATATCCACCGCGTTGCCCAGCACCATGGCCGCGGCGTTGCTCAGGGTGGCATCGCCGGTGACGTTCAGGCCGCCCACGCCCAGGGCGCCGCTGCTGGTCAGGGTCAGGGTACCGGCGGCAAGGTCGGTGCCGCCCTGGTAGCCGTTGTTGCCGCCCAGGGTCAGGTTGCCGCTGCCCTGCTTGACCAGCCCGCCAGTGCCGTTAATGGTGCCGGCCAGGGTCAGGTCGTTGGCGCCATCGACGGTCAGCCCGGCGTTGAGGTTGAGGTTGTTGCCCAGGTTCACGGTGCCGGTGCTGCCCAAGGTCGAGGCCCCGGCAACGGTGACCAGGCCAGTGCCCAGGGCACCGTCGGCGCCCGCCAATACGGTACCGCCGTTGAGGGTGGTGCCGCCCTGGTAGGTGTTGCTGGCGTTCAGGGTCAGGGTGGCGCTGCCGTTCTTGACCAGGTTGCCCAGGCCGTCGATCTGCCCGTTCAAGGTCAAGTCGTCGGTGCCCGTCAGGTTGAGGGTGCCGCCCAGTTGCACGTCGTTGGCCAGGGTGGTGTCGCCCAGGGTGGCCAGGTTGGCGTTGCCGGCCACGCTCAGGTCGCCGCTGCCCAGCGCCGCGTCGTTGCCCAGGGTCAGGGTGCCGCCGTTGAGCAGGGTGCCGCCGCTGTAGCTGTTGGCACTGCCCAGGGTCAGGTTGGCGTTGCCGTTCTTGACCAGGCTGCCAGCACCGGATACCACGCCGCTCAGGCCCAGGTCGGCGCTGCCGGCCACGGTGAAGGCGCCGCCCAGGGCGAAGGCGTTGGCCAGGGTGACGGCGGTGTTGCTGTCCAGGGTGGCGTTGGCCGCCGCGCTGACCTGGCCGCTGCCCAGGGCGCTGTTGTTGCCCACCACAATGGTGCCGCCCTGCAGCAGGGTGCCGCCGCTGTAGCTGTTGGCGCCGCCCAGTACCAGGGTGCCGGTATCGAGCTTGCCGAGGGTGCCGCTGCCCGACAGCCCGACGTTGATCGTGGCGGTCGCGCCGGGGTCGACCCGCACGGAGAAGGCGCCGTCGCTGCCGTTGACCAGGTTCAGGCCGCCGCTGCCGGCCAGGGTATAGCCGCTGGTGACGAACTGCAGGCCGGTGGCGGTTTGCGTACCGACCAAGGTGACGCTGCCGGCCGCGCCCTGGAAGATCGCGAAGCTGTCGCCCCAGGCGCTGTTGAGGGTGCCGTTGACGTCGGTCCAGTTGTTGGTGGCGCCGCCCCAGGTGCCGTTGCCGCCGTCGACCGCGCCGTTGGCCACGGTGTTGCTGCCATCCCAGAACTGCACGCCGCCGGCGGCGCCGCCCACCAGCAGGTTGACCTGGCTGCCGATCGAGGTCTGCACCTCGAGATCGCCGGGCAGCACGCTGCCCGGCACGCTGCCGACCAGCAGGCCGTTGTCGGTCAGGCTGCCGGTGTAGTCGATCAGGCGGTAGATACCCACGCCAAAGCCGCCGATGTCACTGACGTTGAGGGTGCCGTCCAGGGTCAGGTTGCCGTTGACGTTGACCAGCGCGGTGCCACCGGTGGCCGGGCTGCCCAGGCCGACGTCGAAGATCGAGCCGCTGTGCAGGGTCAGGCTGCCGGTGCTCAGGGTGGCGCCGCTGTTGGCCGCCAGGTGCCCGCCATTGGCGATGTCCACCGCGCCCAGCACGCTGCCGGTACCGGTCAGGGTGCCGCCGCTGTTGACCTGCACGCCGGCGCTGGCCAGCGAGCCTGTGACGTCGAGGGTGCCGGCATTGACCGTTGCGCTACCACCGATCACGTTGATGCCCGACAGCTCCAGGCTGCCGCTGCCGTTCTTGATCAGCCCGCCACTGCCGGCCAGGGCGCCGCTGAACACGCTGTCGAGGTTGCTGCTGCCCACGCTGAGGTTGCTGCCGGCGCCCAGGTTCACCGCACCGGCGCCGCTCAGGCCACCGACGCTGGCGCTGGCGCCGAGGTTCAGCGAGGCCCCGGCACCGACGTTCAGCGACGAGGCATTGCCCAGGGCAGCGCCACCCACGGTGGTGAGGCTGCCGCCCACCAGGTCGATGGCGCCGGTGAAGCTGTTGTTGCCGCTTAAGGTCAGGTCGGCCAAGCCGTTCTTGATCAGGCCGCCGACGCCGCTGAGGTCGCCGCTGAGGGTGAGGTCGTTGCTGCCGCCCAGGGTCAGGTCGTTGCCCAGCAGGATGTCGTTGCCCAGGTTGGCGACGACGCTGTTGTCCAGGCTGGCAGCGCCGTTCACGTTCAGGGCGCCGCTGCCCAGGGCGGTGTTGCTGCCGACGATCAGCCCGCCGGCATTGAGCACGGTGCCGCCGCTGTAGCTGTTGTTGCCCTCCAGGGTCAGGGTGGTGTTGCCGTCCTTGATCAACTGCCCTGCCCCGCTGACCACGCCGCCCAGGGTCAGGCCGTTGCTGCCGGCCAGCGTCAGGTCGGCGTTCAGGTTGACGGCATTGCCCAGGGTGATGGTGTCGGTGTTGTCCAGGGTCGAAGCCGCGCCGACCGTCAGCGTACCTGTGCCGATGGCGCTGCCGTTGTGCAGCACCAGGCCGCCGCCGTTGAGTTGGGTACCGCCACTGTAGGTGTTGCTGCCGGTGAGGGTGAGGGTGGCGTTGCCGTTTTTGATCAGGCTGCCGGTGCCGTCGATCAGGCCGCCGAGGGTCAGGTCGTTGCTGCCTGCCAGGGTCAGGTCGTCGTCCAGGGTAATGGCGTTGCCGACGGTGATCGCCGCGCTGTTGCCAAGGGTGCCGGCGCCAGCCACGGTGAGCTTGCCGGTGCCCAGCGAGGCGCCGGTGCCGAGCACCAGGCCGCCGGCGTTGAGGGTGGTGCCACCTTGGTAGGTGTTGTTGCCGCTCAGGGTCAGGGTGCTGGCGCCGTTCTTGGTCAGGCCGCCGGCACCTGCGATCATACCGCTGAGGGTGAGGTCGTTGCTGCCCGGCAGGGTCAGGTTGCCGGCCAGGTTGAAGTTGTTGGCAAGGTTCAGCCCGGCAGTGTTGCTGTCCAGGCTGGTACCGGCGGCGGCGTTCAGCACGCCGCTGCCCAGCGCGGTGTTGCTGCCGACTACCAGGGTGCCGGCGTTGAGGGTGGTGGCGCCGCTTTGGCTGTTGTTGCCGTTGAGGGTCAGGGTGCTGCTGCCGTTCTTGATCAGCCCGCCAGTGCCGCTGAGCACGCCATTGAGGGCCAGTGGGTTGGCGCCGCTGACGGTCAGGTTGGCGTTCAGGTTGACTGCGTTGTTCAGGGCCAGGGCGCTGCTGTTGGCCAGCACCGAGGCGCCGCCGACGGTCAGGGCGCCGGTGCCCAGGGCAGCGGCGTTGGCCAGGGTCAGGGTGCCGGCGTTGAGGGTCAGGCCGCCGCTGTAGGTGTTGGTGCCGCTCAGGGTCAGGTTGGTGTTGCCGTTCTTGACCAGCGCGCCGGCGCCGCTGATCACACCAGCCAGGGTGGTATCGCTGGTGCCTGGCAGGGTCAGTGTGTTGCCGGCCAGGTTCACGGCATTACCCAGGGTGACGGCCGTGCTGGCATCGAGGTTGGCGTTGCCGCCAAGGGTCAGCGCACCGGTACCCAGGGCGTTGTTGTTGCCCACGGTGAGGGTGCCGGCATTGAGGGTGGTGCCGCCGCTGAAGGTGTTGTTGCCGTTGAGCGTAAGGCCCGCGCTGCCGTTTTTCACCAGTGCGCCGGTACCGCTGATCACGCCACCCAGGGTGGTGGCGCTGGTGCCCAGCAGGCTCAGGGTGTTGGCACCAAGGTTGACAGCGTTGCCCAGGTTGACCGCCGTGTTGGCGTCGAGGCTGGCATTGCCGCCCAGGGTCAGGGCACCCGTGCCAAGGGCATTGTTGTTGCCCACGGTGAGGGTGCCGGCGTTGAGTGTGGTGCCACCGCTGTAGGTGTTGTTGCCGCTCAGGGTCAGGCCGGCTGCGCCGTTTTTGACCAACGAGCCCGTGCCGGCGATGACCCCGCCCAGGCCCAGGTTGGCACTGCCGCCAATGTTGACTGCGCCTGCCAGGTTGACCGCGTTGCCCAGGGTGACGGCGGTGCTGGCATCCACGGTAGTGCCGCCGGCGGCGTTCAGCACGCCGGTACCCAGCGCGGTGTTGCTGCCGAGCACCAGGGTACCGGCGTTGAGAATGGTGTTGCCGGTGTTGGTGTTGGCACCGGTCAGGGTCAGGGTGCTGGCGCCGTTTTTCACCAACCCGCCGGTGCCGCTGATGACACCACCCATAGTCAGCGGGTTGGCGCCGCTGAGGGTAAGGTTGGCGCCGAGGTTGACGGCGTTGTTCAGGGCCATGGCGCTGCTGTTGGCCAGCACCGAGGCGCCGCCGACGGTCAACGCGCCGGTGCCCAGGGCCGCGGCGCTGGCCAGGGTCAGGGTGCCGGCGTTGAGGTTAAGGCCGCCGCTGAAGGTGTTGGCGCCGCTCAGGGTCAGGTTGGTGCTGCCGTTCTTGACCAACGCACCGGTGCCGCTGATGACGCCACTGAGGGTGGCGGCGGAGGTGCCCGGCAGGGTCAGGGTATTGGCTCCAAGGTTGACTGTGTTGCCCAGGCTGACCGCTACGCCTGCGTCCAGGCTGGCGTTGCCGCCCAGGGTCAGCGCGCCGGTGCCCAGGGCGTTGTTGTTGCCCACGGTGAGCGTGCCGGCGTTGAGGGTGGTGCCGCCGCTGTAGGTGTTGTTGCCGTTGAGCGTCAGGCCGGCAGTGCCGCTTTTCACCAGCGCGCCGGTACCGCCGATTACGCCGCCCAGGGTGATGGCGTTGCTGCCCAATATGTTCAGGGTATTGGCGCCGAGGTTGACGGCGTTGGCCAGGCTGACTGCCGTATTGGCATCGAGGCTGGCATTGCCGCCCAGGGTCAGCGCACCGCCACCCAGGGCGTTGTTGTTGCCCACGGTGAGGGTGCCGGCGTTGAGGGTGGTGCCGCCGCTGTAGGTGTTGTTGCCGTTCAGCGTCAGGCCGGCAGTGCCGCTTTTCACCAGCGCGCCGGTACCGCTGATTACTCCGCCCAGGGTGGTGGCGCTGGTGCCCAGCAGGCTCAGGGTGTTGGCCCCGAGGTTGACGGCGTTGGCCAGGCTGACGGCGGTGCTGGCGTCGAGGTTGGCATTGCCGCCCAGGGTCAGCGCGCCGGTGCCCAGGGCGTTGCTGCTGCCCACGGTGAGGGTGCCGGTGTTGAGAGTGGTGCCGCCGCTGTAGGTGTTGTTGCCGTTCAGCGCAAGGCCGGCAGTGCCGCTTTTCACCAGCGCACCGGTCCCGCTGATCACTCCGCTCAAGGTGGTGGCGTTGTTGCCCGGCAAGGTCAGGGTGTTGGCGCCCAGGGCGATGGCGTTGCCCAGGGTGACGGCGGTGCTGGCGTCCAGCGTACCGCTACCGGTCAGGGTCAGTGCCCCGGCGCCCAGCGCGGCGTTGTTGCCGACGGTCAGGGTGCCACCCGCCAGGGTAGTGCCGCCGGTGTAGGTATTGGCGCCGCTCAGGGTGAGGTTGCCGGTGCCGCTCTTGACCAGCGAACCGGTGCCGCTGACCAGGCCGCCGAGGGCCAGGGCATTGCTGCCGGGCAAGGTCAGTGCGGCGTTCAGGCTGACGGCGTTGCCCAGGGTCAGCGCGGTATTGCCCTGCAGGGTAGAAGCGCCGGTGACGTTCAGGGTACCGCTGCCCAGCGCCGTGGCGCTGCCCAGGTTGAGGCCGCCGCCGGCCAGGGTGGTGCCGCCGCTGTAGGTGTTGCTGTTGGCCAGGGTCAGCAGGCCGGTGCCGCCCTTGGTCAGCCCGCCGGTGCCGGTCAGCACGCCGGACAGCCCCATGTCGTTCACACCGGCGATGGTCAGCCCGCCGCTGCCGAGGGTCAGCGCGTTGCTCAGCGCAAGGCCGGCAATGCTGCCCTGCAGGGTGCCGCCGTTGGCGGTGATGGCGCCGCTGCCCAGGGCTGCGGCGTTGTCGAAGATCAGAATCCCGCCGTTGAGGGTGGTGGCGGTGCTGCCGGTGAGCACGCTGCCGATCAGGTTCCAGGTGCCGCTGCTGACGATCAGCCGGTTGAAGTTGATGTAGTTGGCGGCGTTGATGGTGCCGCTGCCGCCGGTCCCGCTGCCGCCGCCGACGGCGTTTTGCAGGGCCAGGGTGTTGGTGCCGCCGGCACCGCCGTCGATCACCCCTGCTGCGGCAAAGGCCAGGTTGGGGTTGCCGGTGACCAGCAGCGATATGCCGATGCCTGCCCCGGCACTGACGGTGGAGCCGGTGATGGCGTTGAAGCGGTTGGTGCTGTTGGCGCCCATCGACAGGCTGCCGGTGATGGAGCCTGCGTTGGTGAAGGTGTTGCCGGTACTGGAAGTTTGGAAGGCGGTACGGCCGACGATGCTTCCGGTGTTGGTGAAGTTCACCGTGCCGCCGCCGGTCACCGATACCACCGGGGTGTCTTCGCTGAGCAGGGTCAGCCCGAGCAGCGCCGAGGAGCCGATGGTGCCGGCGTTGCTGATGGTGGTGGTACCGCCGGCGGCGTTGCGCACATCCAGCGCCATGCCGTCGAGGTTGAGCAGGTTGGCACTCAGCACCCCGCCGGTGCCCTTGAGCGAGCCACCGGCGTTGTTGGTGATGTTGATGGTGCCGGCGGTCGCGGTGTTACCCACCACGGTGCCAGTGGTCAGCGCGCTGAGCAGCCCGAGGATCGAAGGGTCGACGGTGCCGGAGTTGGTCAGGGTGATATTGCTGCCGGTCAGCGACAACGCCGCGCCGCCCAGCAGCGGAGCGCCCATGGTGGTGCCACTTTGAACGTTGACCGTCAGGCCGCTGGTGCCGTTGCTGTAGTTGTTGGGCGCAAGCACCGTACCGGTACCGCTGCAGGTGACGCTCGAGCCTGCCACCGTGCAGGCGGCCAGCGCCTCTTCGCTCGACAGAGCGAAAGCAAGGGTACCCATGGCCAGGCTGACAGCCAGCGACAGGTGAGAGAGACGAGCGGGTAAACGGGCGGCAACGCTTCTGTCCACGGAGAGCTCCTTCGTGGATCAGGCGGTTCAGTCCCTGAATGCGTGTGCAGCGGTGCGGCAGCAGATGAACAAATACACGCGTCGGCGAAACATCCTGACCCTGGCTACAAGTTTTCCTTTGAAGGAATGTGTAGCCGTTCAGGGGTGCCGGGCACGCCGCGCGGGGCGGTCAAATGGTGTTAATACTTTGTCGTGGCGCCACGTGTTTCGCGGGTTACAGGGCAAAACACATTGGATCCAACCGACAAACGGCAGTGGTCACTTGCCAATACGTGAACCGCTTAAACGTTCCAGTGTTTTCTAGCGGATCAACCTCTTGCACAGGCTCGCCAGCGGCTCAGGCCACCTCGGCACCGTCATCCGGCCAGTGCGGCTCGTTCGCCCCAGGCGGGGTCAACGGTGGCAGGCCATAGGCAGCCCGGGCGTCGTCGCAGCTGGGGTTGTGCACGCCGTGCTCCCAGGAGGCTTCGAACTCGCGGCAGGGGCTGGAGCGGTTCTCATAGATGTTGCAGGCCACCTGGGTGCCGATTTCGCCGCCCAGGCTCACGCAGCGGCAGGGCTTGGCGTCGGTGCCGATCATGGCAACGCGGGTCGGGTTGATTTGCACCACCAGGTCGTCGGGCACAAGGCCGCCGGCAGACTGGCATTCGCCCCAGAAGAAAGACACACGAAAGTAGCCGCAGCAGGCGCCGCAGGTCAGGCAAGGGTTCTGTTCGGACATGATGGCCAGGGAGGGAGGTTGTTGTTATGGGAGCGAGCGCTCGCGGCGCTATTTGTAATCCAGCCAAGAGCGGCTGAGAAGAGGGGGAATGTAAAAAAAGATGGCCGCTGATCGGTGGCCTGAGCAGGTCGATTGCAGGAGCCGGCTTGCCGGCTCCTGCAGGGGCGCGCAACGCTCGAGACAGCAGCGCGGTGGAGGGTGGGCTATTTGCCGGTCAGGCTGTCGGCGCGGAACATCTGGCGAATGCCGCGGATGGCCTGGCGGATGCGGTCCTGGTTCTCGATCAGGGCAAAGCGCACGTGGTCGTCGCCGTATTCACCAAAGCCGATGCCGGGCGACACGCAAACCTTGGCCTCGGCCAACAGCTTCTTGGCGAACTCCAGCGAGCCCAGGTGCGCATACTGCTCGGGGATCTTGGCCCAGATGTACATCGACGCCTTGGGGTTCTCGACCATCCAGCCCAGCTCGTGCAGGCCCTTGACCAGCAGGTTGCGGCGCTGGCGGTACTGCTCGGCGATGTCACGCACGCACTGCTGGTCGCCCTCGAGCGCGGCAATCGCCGCCACCTGCAGCGGGGTGAAGGTGCCGTAGTCGTGGTAGCTCTTGATGCGCGCCAGGGCGCTGACCAGCTCGGGGTTGCCGACCATGAAGCCGATGCGCCAGCCGGCCATGTTGTAGCTCTTGGACAGGGTGAAGAACTCCACCGCAATATCCTTGGCCCCCGGTACCTGCATGATCGACGGGGCCTTCCAGCCGTCGTAGACGATGTCGGCGTAGGCCAGGTCGTGCACCACCAGCACGTCGTACTGCTTGGCCAGGGCCACCACGCGCTCGAAGAAGTCCAGCTCGACGCACTGCGCGGTGGGGTTGGACGGGAAGCCCAGGATCATCATCTTCGGCTTGGGGATCGACTCGCGGATCGCCCGCTCCAGCTCGTTGAAAAAATCCACACCCGGCACCAGCGGCACCGAACGCACCTGAGCACCGGCAATTACCGCACCGTAGATGTGGATGGGGTAGCTGGGGTTGGGCACCAGCACGGTGTCGCCCTGGTCGAGGGTGGCCAGCATCAGGTGTGCCAGGCCCTCTTTCGAACCGATGGTGACGATGGCTTCGCTTTCCGGGTCGATGTCGACCTCGTAGCGTTCCTTGTACCAGTTGGAGATGGCCCGGCGCAGGCGCGGGATGCCACGGGAGGTGGAGTAGCCATGGGTGTCTTCGCGCTGGGCGACCTGCACCAGCTTGTCGACGATGTGCGGCGGGGTGGCGCCGTCGGGGTTACCCATGCTCAGGTCGATGATGTCCTCGCCACGGCGGCGGGCGGCCATCTTGAGCTCGGCGGTGATGTTGAAGACGTAAGGGGGCAGACGATCGATGCGCGCGAAGCGGCGCGGCGAACCTGGGTTGGCCATGGTTTCCTCTGAAGACGTAAGCGCCCGGAACCGTCCGAGCGACGTTGGCCGCTGCGGCGGCCGAATCAGAATATAATGCCGCCGCATCTTGCTCGTAAAGGAAAATTTCCTGTTTATTTATAACTTTTAAGATCGATAAATCGAAAAATCCATATTTTCAGGATTCATCGCAGCGCTTTGTAGGTGTGCTGGTCCCACAGCCGCAGGCTCAGGCCGTCGCTCGGCTCCATGTGCTCGCCGCGCACCAGGCTGAATGCCTTGCGCAGCGGGCCGTGATGGACCCTGCGTTCGTCGCCCTCGCCTTCGGTGACGTAGGTGTAGGAGTGCTTGCGCATGGCGGTATAGGTGGCGTCATCCTTGAGCAGCGCCTGATGCTCGCGCATAAGTTGCGCATCGCTCAACGCCAGGCGGTTGCCGAGCACCACGCCCCAGCGCGCCAGGCTTTGTTCGGCCAGGTGGCGCACGATCAGCCCGGGCGCCTTGCACGTATCACCGGCGCCCTCCCCCGTGGCCGAGGCATTGCCCACCAGCGTGGCATGGCGCCCGGGCATGGGGAAAATACTCATGCGGGTGCTGCGCGCCACCTGCGGCACTACGCAGGCGAAGCCCAGGGAGCGCTCGTCGCGGGCGAAAAAGCCTACGTACTCACGCACGTTACCGGCCAACCCGGTACGTTGATCCTGCACGTTGAGGATGCCCGGCACCGGGTCCAGTGCCAGGATGTTCACCGGCACATCGCGCAGCTGCGGGTCGCTGGCCATGGCATTGGCCAGCATGTGGCAACTGATGCCGCCGCGGCTCCAGCCCACCAGGTTGACCTGGGTGGGGATCAGCGGCTTGCGGAAGGTCTGGATGATCTGCTCCTGCAGCGCCTGGGGCACCACTTCGCGCTCACCATAGTGGTAGCGGTCGAGGAACCAGTTGCCGTTACGCCCGGCGTTGGGTATCGGCACGCCGGCGTCCTTCAGGCGCTGGTATTCCGCCTTGGTGCGGCTGCCGCGCGACCACAGGCTCTTGCCCTTGATCATCTGCAGGGCGTGGGCGACGTTCTCCTCCCAGCCATGGCCGAGCAAGGTGCCCATGGTCTGGCCATGGTCGCGGTCGTCGACGAACAGGTTGTCATCGTGCAGGTTGCCGCTGCCGGGGCCGTCGACCACGATCTTGTGGGCGAACTCGCGGCCCTGGTCGTTGAAAGCCAGGGTCGAGACCAGCTCGCCGTTCCAGTAGTCGCGGTTGCTGACATCGCCGGCGGTGGCGCCGGTGCCGCAGAAGTAGACGGTGAAAACGCTCATGGCGCGTGGCTCCTTGAGTATGGGAGCGGCAACGCTAGCGCCTGGCCCTGTAAGCGCGGCAGCAGGAAGTCTTGCTGGGAGACACTGGCTTGGGCTGCCTGTCACGGCCTCATCGTCGGCAAGCAGGCTCTCATAGAACTGCACATAACTCATTGATTTAGCGGGGACCTGTGGGAGCGGCGGGCTCGTGCCCGGTTCTCTGCGCGACAGCGCAGCCCGAAAGGGCTGTGTGGTCTCCTACAGGTACGGCGCAGGGCTGAGGGTACGGGAAATAAAAAGCCCCGGCACTGGGCCGGGGCTATTTGTGTAACGGGCTGCGCTGGATCAGCGTGCGTAGGTCATCAGCACGTCGGCGGCGGTCTGGCTGTCCACGCCCATCATCACGCTCAGGGCAGTGACGAGCAGGATGGAGAAACCGAAGACCTTGCGCGCCCACTTGCTGTCGTCCTCGGCCTTGTAGCCGCTCCAGGCCATGTACAGCCAGTACAGGCCCATGGCAGCCGCCACGGCGAGGTAACCCAGGCCTGCGTAGCCGCCGAGGGTCAGCATCAGGGTGGCGAGCACAAAGGCCAGTACGTACAGCACGATCTGCTTCTTCGCCGCCAGGACACCGCGCGCCACCGGCAACACCGGAATGTTGGCAGCGCTGTAGTCCTTGAAGCGGAAGATGGCGATGGCAAAGCTGTGCGGCATCTGCCACAGGCTGAACATCACCAGCAGGGTCACTGCTGCCAGGTCGAAGCTGTTGCTCACGGCGCAATAGCCGATCACCGGAGGCATGGCACCAGACAGGCTGCCGACCAGGGTGCCGTGCACCGATTTGCGCTTCAGCCACAGGCTGTAGAAACCGACGTAGACGATGAAACCGGCCAGGGCGCAGAACGCCGCCAGCGGGTTGGCCTGCACGTACAGCATGCTGAAGCCGACCACCCCGAGCAGGGTGGCGTAGATCAGCGCGAGGGGCAGCGGCATGCCGCCCTGCACCATGACGCGGTTCTTGGTGCGCTCCATCTTGTGGTCGATGTCACGGTCGATGCAGTTGTTGAACACGCATCCGGACGCCACCACCAGCGAAGTACCGATCACCACTGCCAGGAACAGGGCGAAGTCCACATGGCCCTTCGAGGCAAGGAAGAAGCCGCCTGCCACGGAAAGCACGTTACCGAAAATGATCCCCGGTTTGGTGATTTGGATAAAGTGCTTAACGGACATGCAGTCTTACCTCACTTGGCCATCATTTCGAAGTGGATGCTGAACATGATCCACAGCGACAGGCCGACCAGCAGAGCGATTACCAGAGCGGTGAACAGGAACGTCGACACGTTGGAACGCTGCTCTTTCGAGCGGTCCATGTGCAGGAAGTACACAAGGTGTACCACTACCTGGATCACGGCCATGGCCACAACGATCAGAACGGTCAGGTTCTTCGGCAGGCTCGGGAACATCACCAGGCCGAACGGGATCGCGGTCAGGATGATCGACAGCACAAAGCCGATCATGTAGGACTTCACGCTACCGTGATTGCCTTCGTGATGAGTGTCGTGTGCGCTAGCCATCAGATAACTCCCAGCAGGTAGACGACGGTGAATACGCAGATCCAGACCACGTCGAGGAAGTGCCAGAACAGGCTCAGGCAGCTCATGCGGGTCTTGGCGGTCGGCGTGATGCCGTGCTTGTTGATCTGGTACATCATGATTGCCATCCAGATCAGGCCGGCAGTCACGTGCAGGCCGTGGGTACCTACCAGGGCGAAGAAGCCCGACAGGAAGCCACTGCGCTGCGGGCCGAAGCCCTCGGCGATCAGGTGATGGAACTCATAGATTTCCATCGCGATGAAGCCTGCACCGAACAGGAAGGTCACAGCCAACCAGCCCAGTACGCCTGCCTTGTTGCCGGCGAACATCTTCAGCATGGCGAAGCCGAAGGTGATCGAGGACAGCAGCAGGAACGCGGTTTCAACCAGCACGAAGTCGAGCTGGAAGATGTCGTGACCCGACGGGCCGCCGGCAAAGCTGCCGGACAGCACCGCGTAGGTGGCGAAGAGCGACGCAAACAGGATGCAGTCGGTCATCAGGTACAGCCAGAAACCCAGTACGGTCATCTGGCCCGAGTCGTGGTGGTGATCGTCGTGCCCATGGTCGTGACCATGTGCATCACCGTGCATTACTTGACTGGACATTGATTACACCCGTTCAAACGATTCGACACGTGCGCCGGCAGGCAGAGCACCTGCTTGAGCCAGCGCTTTCATGCGCTCGCCTTCGATGCGCGCCACTTCTTCGGCCGGAACCATGTAGCCCTGGTCGTCACGCGCGGCGTGGCGAACGAAGACTGCGATGGTCGCTACCAGGCTTGCGCCCACCAGCCACCAGATGTGCCAGATGAAGGCGAAACCGAACACGGTCAGGAACAGACCCATGAACAGGCCAGTGGCAGTGTTGCTCGGCATGTGAATGGCTTCGTACTTGGCAGCAGGCTTGTAGGCAACACCGGCTTCCTTGGCTTCGTGCCAGGCGTCCAGGCCAACTTTCTCAGGCATGTGAGCGAAGTTGTAGAACGGAGGTGGCGACGAAGTGGACCACTCGATGGTACGGCCGCCCCATGGGTCGCCGGTCACGTCCAGGTTCTGGTTGCGGTCGCGGACCGAAACGTAGAGCTGGATCAGCTGGCAAGCGATACCGAACAGGATCAGCACGGCGCCGACAACGGCTACGTACAGGTAGGGTTCCCACAGCGGGTTGTCGGAGTGGTTCAGACGACGGGTCATGCCCATGAAGCCCAGGGCGTACAGCGGCATGAACGCAACGTAGAAGCCCGAGATCCAGAACCAGAAGGCAGCTTTGCCCCACTTCTCGTTCAGGGTGAAACCGAAGGCTTTCGGGAACCAGTAGGCGAAGCCGGCGATGTAGCCGAATACCGCACCACCGATGATCACGTTGTGGAAGTGGGCAATTACGAACAGGCTGTTGTGCAGGACGAAGTCAGCACCTGGAACGGCCAGCAGTACGCCGGTCATGCCACCGATGGAGAAGGTGATCATGAAGCCCAGGGTCCAGAGCATTGGCGCGGTGAAACGCACGCGGCCCTGGTACATGGTGAACAGCCAGTTGAACAGCTTCACACCGGTCGGGATGGAGATCAGCATCGTCGCCAGGCCGAAGAAGGTGTTGACGCTGGCGCCGGCACCCATGGTGAAGAAGTGGTGCAGCCAGACTGCAAAGCCCAGTACGGCGATTGCGCCCGATGCGTAGATCATCGAGTGGTGGCCGAACAGACGCTTGCCAGAGAAGGTCGAGGTGACTTCCGAGAACACGCCGAAGGCCGGCAGGATCAGGATGTATACCTCAGGGTGACCCCAGGCCCAGAACAGGTTGACGTACATCATCGGGTTCCCACCAAGCTCGTTGGTGAAAATGTGGAAGTCCAGATAACGGTCAACGGTCAGCAGGGCGAGTGCGGCGGTCAGGATCGGGAACGAAGCGACGATCAGCACGTTGGCCCAGGTGCAGGTCCAGGTGAAGATCGGCATGTCCATCAGCTTCATGCCAGGGGCGCGCATCTTCATCACGGTGACGAGGAAGTTCACGCCGGTAAGCGTCGTACCCAAGCCTGAGAGCTGTAGCGCCCAGATGTAGTAGTCGACACCCACGCCCGGGCTGTACTGAATGCCTGCGAGCGGCGGGTAGGCAACCCAGCCGGTCTTGGCGAATTCACCAACGCCCAGCGAGATGTTGACCAGCAGCACGCCTGCCAGCAGCAGGTAGAAGCTCAGGGAGTTCAGGAACGGGAAGGCAACGTCACGTGCACCGATCTGCAGAGGAACCGCAAGGTTCATCAGGCCGGTGAAGAACGGCATCGCCATGAAGATGATCATGATCACACCGTGGGCGGTGAAGATCTGGTCATAGTGTTCAGGCGGCAGGTAGCCTTCGGAGCCACCGGTAGCGGCAGCCAGCTGAGTACGCATCATGATGGCGTCGGCAAAGCCACGCAGCAGCATGACCATCGCGACGATGATGTACATCACGCCGATTTTCTTGTGGTCGACGGTGGTCAGCCACTCGGTCCACAAGTAGGTCCACTTGCGGAAATAGGTGATAAGGCCGACGACAGCGATACCGCCGAGCGCGATCATGGCAAGCGTCACCATGACTATCGGCTCGTGATAGGGTATCGCCTCCAGGGTTAATTTACCGAACATCTCTTACTCCTCTGCACCGGCAGCTGGTTGCGTACTCGATTCCACACCCTTGGTGGTGGCCAGATCTTTGCTGCCTGCTTCTTCGTGGACCGGCTTGCCGCGGTTCATGCCTTCGTACTTGTCGACGATCAGCTGGAACTGTTCAGGCGAAGCCTCGCTGTACAGCTCGACCGGGTTGTTTTCGCTTGGTTTGGCCAAGGCGTCGTAGGTGGCCTTGTCCAGCTTCTTCGGCGACTGCTTCACTTCGGCGACCCACTTGTCGAAGTCTTCCTGGGAAGTGGCATTTGCCTTGAATTTCATGCCGGTGAAACCAGCACCGCTGTAGTTGGCGGAGATACCGTCAAACACACCGTTCTCGTTGGCGATCAGGTGCAGTTTGGTGGTCATGCCGGCCATGGCGTAGATCTGGCCGCCCAGGCCCGGGATGAAGAACGAGTTCATCACGGCGTCCGAGGTCACACGGAAGTTGACCGGAACGTTGGCAGGGAAGTTGATCTGGTTGACCGTCGCGATGCCCTGTTCCGGGTAGATGAACAGCCACTTCCAGTCCAGTGCGACCACGTCGATCTGGAGCGGCTTGACGTCCGAATCCAGCGGACGGTACGGGTCCAGCTTGTGGGTGGAGTGGTAGGTGACGTAACCCAGGGCGATGATGATCAGGATCGGGATGATCCACACCGCGGCTTCGATCTTGGTCGAGTGCGACCAGTCGGGGGTGTAGGTGGCAGCCTTGTTGGAAGCACGGTACTTCCAGGCGAACACCACGGTCATGATGATCACGGGAATCACCACCAGCAGCATCAGGCCGGTGGCGATCAGGATCAGGTTCTTTTGCTCAATGCCGACCTGGCCCTTCGGATCGAGCAGGGTCCAGTTGCACCCACTGAGTAAAAGCATGCCTAAAAAGGGCAATATGCCAAACAGTCTGGGGTAACGCTTTTTACTCATCTCACGACCTCTAGATCAGCTTGCTTCAATGCAATTTGTGTTTTGGTAGCCAACACTTCGTCCTGCCAAGTGAGGCAATTCGCGCCCGTACTCGCTCCTGCCCGGGGTCCGACTGCAGGAACCTTGGCGTCAAGCGGGTTAGCGGTGCTTATGGTTTCGTAGGCAACAGGCCTGTACTTCAGACCAAGTCCATTTGGTGCGGGAAAACGCGGAGGGGGGTCCGCCCGGTATCGCCGTTGGGCGAAACTTGACGAAGTCAGCAAAAGGGAGCGCTGCGGCTTCCTTCAATCCTGCGACTCGCAAGCAGTGCCGAACGGAAATTGGGGGCGATTGTAGTGAGGTCGCCCACCCTTGACTATGACTTATTGAGCAACAGTCTTTTACAGAATGCGTAACAATACTGCTCAAAAATTCAACTTCGCGACAGTTTGTCGCACCCCGTTCAGTAGCCCTGTAACCCGCATCGCGCAAGGCCCGGGGCATGACCCTGGTCAATATTTCCGCGGGGTTTGTGCCTTATCCCGCGCTGCAATAGACCTGGGTCAAACAGGGACTTTGGTCTAACCGCAGCGACGGTTGCGGTAGATCCCCAGGGGCACCAGCACGGCAGTCAGGACGAAGGCCACCAGGGCCCATTGGGCCAGGGACAGGCCGAGGATCGGCGGGTAGGGGGTGGAGCAGAAGCCGTCGACCTGGAACGCCAGCGGCCACAGCTTGGCCAGGGGCAGGTCGTCGACGATCGGTTGCAGGGTGTCGATGCCGCAGCTGACCATCGGGTTGGCGAGTATATACACATGGTTGCCGGCCGCAACGATTCCGCCCACCGCGCTCAGTACCACCAGCACTTCGAAGACGGTCAGGCTGCGCCGCCCCGGCATGGCCGCGGCAAGGAAGGCGAAGATCGCGATGAACAGCAGCGCGTAACGCTGCAGGATGCACAGCGGGCATGGCGCCTCGCCGAGCACCACCTGCATGTAAAGTGCGCCGCCGATCAGCGCCAGGCAGATCACGCCCAGCAGCACCAGAAAGCGCCGCTCGCGGTTAAGGCGCGATGAGAGTTCGTTCATAGCCGATTCCTTCGAATGGAGAGTGGCAGCGCGGGCTGCCCGACGGGCGCCAAGTCTACACGCTGGAGTGGACCTGTGACTGCGTCGAGGAACGGTGAGCGCGGCTATCCATTGATGACCTAGTGTCCTGTCTCGGAAATACGTTCTCTTTTGGCGAGTGGCTTGGGTGTTCGGCCAAGGCGCCGCGACGAGTCATAGCAGGGCTATGGCGAGGAGTGGCAACGCAGGCCGGGCGCCCAAGACGCCGCCAAAAGTGAACAGCTTATTTCCGAGACAGGACACTAGGACCGGGCGGGCCGGTTTCGGTTCAACGCTGCACGTAAAAAACACGCCAGCCCAAGCGCCGGACAGGGGCAAGCCCCTCGACACTCGGGAGTGAAGGATACAGTGATTAAAGGAGGATTAAAGATGAACGCGGGTGTAACTGCGTTCATCTCTCCTTATATAGAGGAAGGGAATGCAACGCCCATCGCGGGGCAAGCCCGCTCCCACACCTGCGTGTCGCTGCGTGGGAGCGGGCTTGCCCCGCGATGGGTCAACCGATCACTCCAGCACTGCCGCCGGCCCGAAGAATTCGTAGCGGCTCTGGCCTTGCGGCACACCAATAGCCTTGAGCTGGCGCTTGATCGCCGCCATGAAGCCCTTCGGCCCCAGGAAGTAGGCATCCACGTCACGCTCGCGCGGCAGCCACTCGGCCAGCAGGTCCTGGCTCAGCAGGCCCACGGCATCGGCCTGGTTGGCCGGGTCTTCGGCGTAGCAGTAAAAGCGCTTGAGCTGCGGATGCTGCGCTGCCAGGCCATCGACCCAGTCGCGAAACGCATGCACCGCACCATCGCGCGCGCAGTGAATGAAGTGCACCGGGCGCTGGGTCTTCAGCGCGGCTTCGAGCATGGCCAGCGTCGGGGTAATGCCCACGCCGCCACTGATCAGCACCAGCGGCTTGTCGCTGGCGACCAGGGCGAAGTCCCCGGCCGGCGGGAACAGCTGCAGGGTGTCGCCCACCGTCAACTCGTCGTGCAGATAGTTGGAGACCTTGCCGCCCGCCTCACGCTTGACGCTGATGCGGTACTGCTCGCCATCGCACAATGCCGACAGCGAATAGTTACGGCGCTGCTCGGCGCCATCAATGTCCAGCTTCAGGCCGATGTACTGGCCAGGCTCGGCCTTGAGCACCGGCTTGCCGTCCACCGGGGCAAAGTAGAACGAGACGATCTCGCTGCTTTCTTGCTCGCGGCGCACCAGGCGGAACTCGCGGGCACCGCGCCAGCCGCCGACGGCTTCTTCCTTCTGCTTGTACAAGTTCTCTTCGGCGCCGATGAGGATGTCGGCCAGCTGACCGTAGGCGCCGGCCCATGCGGCGATCACCTCAGGGGTTGCGATTTCCTTGCCCAGCACTTCCTCGATGGCGCGCAGCAGGCACTTGCCGACGATCGGGTAGTGTTCGGGGAGAATCTGCAGGGCCACGTGCTTGTTGATGATCTGCCCGACCAGGCCGCCGAGCTGCTCGAGCTGGTCGATGTGCCGGGCGTACATCAGCACGCCGTTGGCCAGGGCGCGTGGCTGGTCGCCGCTTGCCTGGTGGGCCTGGTTGAACAGCGGGCGTACCTCGGGGTACTCGCTGAGCATCATCTTGTAAAAGTGGGTGGTCAGTGCCTCCCCGCCGCTTTCCAGCAGGGGCACGGTGGCTTTGATGATTGCACGTTGTTCGGCATTGAGCATTGCGACAACTCCTGAGCCTTTGGCTTCGAATGGTTGCCATGTGTATTTCAGCAATCGTGCCAACTTCAAAAGCCAATGAATTCAGGGGCTTGATCTGCCGAGTGTCAAAATGACACACGCAAGCGTATAGTCATTACGACCAATAGGAGTCCATATGACTGCAAAACCCCTGCTCACCGCCCTGCTCCCCCTGGTCAGCGACCTGTCCTGCGACCTGCCCGACCAGGAGCGCTACCGCCGCCTGCTGCAAGCCATGCGCGGCCTGCTGCCTTGCGACGCCGCCGCGCTGCTGCGCCTGGACGGCGAGTGGCTGGTGCCGCTGGCGGTGGACGGTTTGTCGGCGGACACCCTCGGCCGGCGCTTTCGGGTCAGCGAGCACCCACGCTTCCAGGTGCTGCTGGGCAACCCCGCGCCGACCCGCTTCCCCAGCGACAGCCCGTTGCCTGACCCCTACGACGGTTTGGTCAATGCCGAGCACGTCGACCTGGAGGTCCACGACTGCATGGGCTGCCCGCTGATGGTCGACGAGCAGCCCTGGGGCCTGCTGACCCTTGATGCACTCACCCCCGGGCAGTTCCAGAGCCTGGAGCTGGATGCCCTGCAAGCCTTCGCCAGCCTGGCCGCTGCCACCGTGACCGTGGCCGAGCGTATCGAACACCTGGCCCTGCGCGCCGAGGATGAGCACCAACGCGCCGAGGTGTACCGCCAGGCCAGCGGCCAGGACCGCGAGCTGATCGGCCAGAGCAAGGCGCATAAACACCTGGTGGAAGAGATCCGCCTGGTGGGCGGCAGCGACCTGACCGTGCTGATCACCGGCGAAACCGGCGTGGGCAAGGAGCTGGTGGCCCAGGCCCTGCACCGCGCCAGCCAGCGCGCCGACAAGCCGCTGATCAGCCTGAACTGCGCCGCACTGCCCGACACCTTGGTAGAGAGCGAGCTGTTCGGCCATGTGCGCGGCGCCTTCACCGGCGCCCATGGCGAGCGGCGCGGCAAATTCGAGCTGGCCAACGGCGGTACGTTGTTCCTCGACGAAGTCGGCGAGCTGCCGCTTGCGGTGCAAGCCAAGCTGCTGCGGGTGCTGCAAAGCGGGCAGTTGCAGCGCTTGGGCTCGGACCGCGAACACCAGGTGGACGTGCGCCTGATCGCCGCCACCAACCGCGACCTGGCCGAAGAGGTACGCAGCGGCAACTTTCGCGCCGACTTCTATCACCGCCTGAGCGTGTACCCCCTGCAAGTGCCGCCGCTGCGCGAGCGCGGCCGTGACGTGCTTTTGCTGGCGGGGTATTTCCTTGAGCAAAACCGTTCGCGCCTGGGCCTGGGCAGCCTGCGGCTGTCTGCCGAGGCGCAGCAGGCGCTGCTGGCCTACCAGTGGCCGGGCAACGTGCGCGAACTGGAGCACCTGATCGGGCGTTCGGCGTTGAAAGCGCTGGGCCAGCACGGGCAGCGGCCGAAGATTCTCACGCTGGAGGCAGCCGACCTGGACGTGCGCAGTGTCACGCCGGCTGCAACCGTGGCCGCCCCGCCCGTGCAAGCTAACCTGACACTGCCCGAAGGCGGGCTGCGCGAGGCCGTGGATGAGTACCAGCGCCAAGTGGTTGATGAATGCCTGAAGCGCCATGGCGACAATTGGGCAGCCGCCGCCCGGGAGCTGGGGCTGGACCGGGCCAACCTGAGCCGCCTGGCCAAGCGCTTGGGGCTGCGCTGAAAAAGCATCGCCGGCAAGCCGGCTCTTATAGCTACAGCACAAGTTTGAAGGCTGTGCGAACCCTGTAGGAGATCACCCAGCCCTTTGGGGCTGCGCGGTCGCGCAGAGAACTAGTCTCTGCAGATGCACCGCGCCCTGTGGGAAGCGGCCTTGTGTCGCGATGGGCTGCGCAGCAGCCCCGGCAATTTCGCATGAAGCCGAGATCTTGGGGCCGCTTCGCGCCCCATCTCGACCGGACGGCGCCCCGGCAAGGCCGCTTCCCACAGGGACCGTGTTAAATCAATGAGTTGCAGTTTGTTCTATGAGAGCCAGCTTGCCGGCGATAGGGCCCTGACTGGCATTAGCATTCCCCGGTTACAACTTCATCTAAAGCCACTGGCCCGCAGGCCGATAACCCGGCATCCTCCCCGACATTTAATACCGAAGGTCGCCCATGGCCACGCAAAAAGCCCGCGCGGACTCGCTGTCCCTGCTGCTGTTCACCCTGCGCAGCGGCAAGCTGATGGCAATCAACCTGCTCAAGGTCAGCGAAATCATCCCTTGCCCGCCGCTGACCAAGCTGCCCGAGGCGCACCCGCACGTCAAAGGCGTGGCCACCCTGCGCGGCAACTCGCTGTCGGTGATCGACCTGTCCCGCGCCATCGGTGAAATGCCCCTGGCCGACCCCGACGGCGGCTGCCTGATCGTCACCGAGATCAGCCGCTCACGCCAGGGCCTGCATGTGCAGGCGGTGAGCCGCATCGTGCATTGCCTGAGCACCGACATCAAACCGCCGCCGTTCGGCTCGGGCAACCGCTCGTTCATCACCGGCGTAACCCGGGTCGACAACACCTTGGTGCAGGTGCTGGACATCGAAAAGGTCATTCATGGCATCGCCCCGCCGCAGCCCGAGCCGCACCCGGGCGAGGTGGGCGAAGAAGACGCAAGCCTGCTGGCTGCGGCCAACATTCTGGTGGTGGACGACAGCCAGGTGGCGCTGCAACAGTCGGTACACACCCTGCGCAACCTCGGTAT
Organism: Pseudomonas xanthosomatis; assembly: GCF_019139835.1. Classification (NCBI taxonomy): domain Bacteria; kingdom Pseudomonadati; phylum Pseudomonadota; class Gammaproteobacteria; order Pseudomonadales; family Pseudomonadaceae; genus Pseudomonas; species Pseudomonas xanthosomatis. The sequence continues at coordinate 5,686,390 of NZ_CP077075.1, forward strand.
CGAGTGCCACACCGCGCGCAGCGCCAAGGATGCGATCAACGTGTTGCTGGAGCTGCAAGGCACCGAGCGCGAGATCAACATCATCGTCTCGGACATCGAGATGTCCGAAATGGACGGTTTCGCCTTCACCCGTACCCTGCGCGAAACCCCGGACTTCCAGCACCTGTATATTTTGCTGCACACCTCGCTGGACAGCACCATGAGTGGCAACAAGGCCAAAGAGGCCGGGGCCAACGCCATCCTCACCAAGTTCAGCTCGCCAGAGCTGACCGACTGCCTGGTGGTGGCGGCCCGCGCTGTGGTGTTCGCCGAGCGTTGATATATTCAGCGACAAACTCCCCGGCTTGCTGCCGGGAAGCGTTCGGGCATAATTCGCGCCCTTCGCAGCCAACGGCGGACCCGCACATGAAATACCTCAGCTCCCTGCTGATTGCTCTCGCGCTGTTCAGCGGCGCGACCCACGCCTCCAGCACCCAGGCATGGAACGACCAGCGCCAGCACATGCTCAAGGCGTGCCTTAAGGCCAGCCAGTTCAAGGATGCCCACGCCCTGGGCAAGCCTGCCGAATTCGACGACCAGGTCGGCTACAGCGCCCTGCTGATCGAAGGCGTATACCCGCAAAAGCACATGAACAACGCCACCGGTACCGAGCTGTGCCTGTATGACCGTCAGCGCCAGCAAGCTTTCGTCACCGAGTGGGCGGCCGGCAAGTGAGCGACAGCATCCGCTTTGCCTGTACCGGCTGCGGCAAGTGCTGCACCGGCCACCATGTGCCGCTGACCCTCGCCGAAGCAGGCCAATGGGCGCGCGCCGGGGGCCAGGTGATCGTGCTGATCGAAGGCTTCATGGCCGATGGCCCGGGCATGCCGCCAGAGCAGCGCGACCACGTACTGCGCCGTTCCCACCCGGTGCCCTGCGGCACTGGCGAGCTGCGCGTGTCGGTGACCTTCGCCGCGTTCAACCCCGGGCGCTGCCGCAACCTTGACGCCGACGACCTGTGCACCATTTATGAAAGCCGCCCGCTGGTGTGCCGCATCTACCCGGCCGAGATCAACCCGCACCTGCCGCTGCGCCCCGAGGGCAAGGACTGCCCGGCCGAGGCCTGGGAGCAAGGGCCTGAACTGATCCATGGCGGGTTGCTGCAAGACGCCGAACTGCGCGGGCTGATCGAGGCCTCGCGCCAGGCCGACCGTGAGGATATCGCCAGCAAGGTCGCCATCTGCCAGGCGCTGGGCATCACCACCAGTGCGCTGAAGGGCAACGGGTTTACCGCCTGGCTGCCGGACATGGGGGCGTTGGCGGCCGCGCTGGACGCAGTGCCTGTGGATAACCCCGCGCAGTGGCAGGTGCATGTGGTGGATGCCGAGCTGGCCGGCAGCCTGCAGGGGCATGGGTTACAGACTACCGCCCAGACGCCGGTGTATTACGCCTTTATCGGGTTCTGAGCCAAAGGCTTCTATAGGTACGGCGCAGGCCTGAGGCCTATGCGATCCATGTGGGGGCGGCTTTAGCCGCGAAGCAGCCAACGCGGTGGATGGCACCGGCTTTGCTCGGGCTTTGCGCGATCCTGTGGGAGCGGCGGTGCGCCGATGCGACTTGCCCCGCGATGCTCTGCATCACTGACACCTGCGCCAGAATTCATCCGCCAGCCGCCGCAGGTCCTGCGCCAGATCCGCCACGTCATTGGCGCTGCCATGGCTGCGCTGCCCCACCAGCACCGTCGCTTCGCTGGCCTGACGGATGCTGATGATGTTGCGGTTGATGTTCTCGCTAACCTGGCTCTGCTGCTCCACCGCCGCGGCAATCTGCAAGCTCATCTCGTTGATCTGGTTGACCCGCACGCTGATGCTGTCCAGCGCGTCGCTGGCCAACTGCGCCTGCTCGACACTGTGCCCGGCATGGGCGCTGCTCTGGCGCATCACCTGCACAGCGGCGCGGGCACCATCCTGCAGGGCGCTGATCATGTGCTGGATGTCGTGGGTGGACTGCGCGGTGCGCTGGGCCAGGCCACGCACCTCATCAGCCACCACCGCAAAGCCACGCCCCTGGTCGCCAGCCCGCGCGGCCTCGATGGCGGCGTTGAGCGCCAGCAGGTTGGTCTGCTCGGCAATCCCGCGGATCACATCCAGCACTCCGGTAATCTCGCTGCTGTGGCTTTCCAGTTGCTCGATCACCTCGCCGGCCTCTACCAGCGAGCCGGCCAGGTCCTGTATCGCGCAGCGGTTACGGTCTACCAGCCGGTGCCCGGCCTGGGTCTCGCCTTCGGCCTGATCGGCGGCCATCGAGGCCATCTGCGCGCTGCTGGCCACCTGGGCCACACTGGCGCTCATCTGGTGGATGGCTGTGGCCACCTGGTCGGCCTCGCTCTGCTGCTCCAGGCTGTTGGCATGGCTGCTGTGCAGCGCCTCCACCAGCGAGCCGGAATGCCCGGCCAGGCGCGACGAGGTATCGCCGATACGCCCCACCACAGCCCCCAACTGCGCCTTGAGCATGCGCATGGCGAACTCGATCTGGCCCAGGCCATCACGCCGGCCTGTATATAAAAGCTGGCTCAACGGGTTGTCGGCAATCGCCAGGGCCTGACGGCGCAGGCGCTCATAGGGGCGCAGCAACAGCAGGATGGCAAGGCCGGCAAGGCCCGCCACGGCGAGTACTTCGAGCAGTGAAACCAGCAGCGGCGCCCCGGCCCACCATTGGCCCACACCGATCACCAACGCAGCAACCCCCGACACCGTCAGTGACAGCCGCGTTGCCAGGCCAACAACCGGCAGGCGCTCGCGCCAGCTGCTGCGCCCTTCGCGCAGCCGTGCATAGCAGGCTTCGGCGGCCGCCACCTGCTCCCGGCCTGGCTTGGTGCGCACCGACTGATACTCCAGCGCCTGCCCGCCACTACTGATGGGCGAAACAAACGCACTGACCCAGTAATGGTCACCATTCTTGCAGCGGTTCTTCACCAGCCCCATCCACGAACGCCCACCTTTGAGCGCCTGCCACATCTGCGCGAAGGCCTGGGGCGGCATGTCCGGGTGACGGACCAGGTGATGGGGCTGGCCCAGCAGTTCGTCATGGGTAAAGCCGCTGACCTGCATGAACACGTCGTTGGCGTAGGTGATGCGGCTGTCCAGGTCGGTGGTGGAAAGGATGTTGGCATCGCCGGGGTAATCCACTTCGCGACCGGTAACGGGCAAATTGCACTTCATCGGAGGCTCTCGTTGTTGTTGGGGACAATCGGCAGGGCGCTCGAGATTAGTGGCAATTGGCAATCAACTTTTGACCTGGCTCAAGCCTCGCGTCATTTGTAGGTCAAGGTGAACCCCACTGAAGCATTGGCCACGCCGCCCACCGGAGTGTCCTTGCCAACCTGGATATAGCGGGCGGCCATGGGGATCTGGATATCGCCGTTCTGCAGACGGGTCATCTGCACTTCTTCGGTCAACGGCATGGGGGTGAGGTCGGCCTTGAGTACCTGCACGCCCACGCCAGTGGCGTCCGAGTCGCTGTTCAAGCCGAGGATACCGCGCTGGGCGTCGAGTACGCTGGAGCCGTTGCGCGGGTCCAGGCGCAGGTGAGCGAAGTGCCGGTCTGCCGGGTTCTGACTGGCTGTGCAGGCGTTGACGGGTACCATGAACATTCGGGCGTCGGTATGACTGCCCTCACCCCGGAACTGCCCCGTTCGCCACGTACCCATGGGCACAGAGATCTGACTGCCAGGGCTCCCAGGCAGGCCACATTGGGCAACGGTGACCGAGCCTGCGGTGAAGCTCAAAGTGATGACCTTGCCGCCGACTCGCTCGGTGTATTCCGCCAACAGGTGACCGGCCAGGGATTGGGTTCCCATTGCCGGATCGATAGGGCCTGTCTTGATGATGCGGTAGTAGTACCTGACAAGGTTGATATAAGGATAGCCTGACCCACCTAACTTGGTGGTTTCGACATGAGGTACCGCCCACCCCCAACGCCCTGCATGGGGAGTGAATTCGTTTTGACGGTCAGGTGGAGTTACCGTGCTACCCAGAACCACACCGACACCAGGAATACGTGTCTCCAGGATCACCTCACCGGGCCCGACCAATGGCGATCCATGTATCTGTGGCAAAGGCGAGGTAATCATCATCTGCAAACCCGATGGACACGACACCTGGACCGGGCTGACTCCATAGTCCAGATAGACCTCCTTGATAACTGCTCCCGGCAACGCATCACGGGGAACGAACACATTCCCCGGATCGACGGAGACCTCATAGAAATAGCCCGGTGGAAAGTCACAACCCCAGGCCATTACCGGGAAGCACAGACAGGCGAAAATGCCTGTGACAGCAGCACATAAGTCCCGCACCATCTTGATACCCCTTGCATTGTCATTCATGCGGTTTGCTGAGCCCCAAAGGGGCTACAGCCTCGCCACGTAGCCCATTTGGCAAACGCCATCGACCTGTCGGTAGCCTTGCATCGGAACCTGTCCCGATATCGCCACCATTGCCTGACATTGTTGCTCGCGCCCCCGTCCCCAACGCACCGTGACAACCCCCGCCTCGCCTTCAAAAACCAGCAGCACCTGCCCGCCCGGCCCAACCACTCCGACGGTACGCTGAGTTGCATCCAGCACCTGCGCCCCAAATGGCGGAAGCCCGCCGTCCTCCAGCCGCAGGTTGAGCAGCACCTTCTCCACCCGCTGCGCGGCGAACTCGGCCTTGACCACCGCGCCTCGGCGCGGCACCACGTTGGTAACGCCGTTCTCGATCTCGGTGCTGTGGTCCAGCCCGCTGGTGTCAAGGCTCACGCGGTTCTTGCGGTACGGCGTGAGGTAGGGGATCAGCGCGTAGCCGCCACTGTCGGTGCGGGTGCCCGGTGCGTTGGCCAGGCCCACGCCCGGGGTGTCGGCCACATGTACCAGCCCCAGGGTTTCGCCCAGGGTCTGGCCCAGGGCGATGCCACCGCCATGGGCCAGCAGCGAGCCCGAAGCGCTTACGTTGACTTGCTGGTAACGTTCGCCGGCGCTTACGCCAGCGCCTAATTGTGCGAACGGCGCCAGGTAGTTGAGCGAGGCCGAGCCGCTGCCACCGGAACGCTCGGCATGGCTGGCATCCACTGCGTAATTGAGGTGCCCGGAGCGCCCGCGGTAACCGGCACGCTGGTCGTAGCTGCCGTCGTTGTTGCGGGCCAGCGCCAAGGTGCCGCTGCTGCCGCCGCCCAGCGGGATCGACACGTTGAAACTGATGAAGCTGGACTGGCCGAACGAGTCCACCAGGCTCTTGCTGGCGTACACGCCATAGCTGACCCCGCGGTACACGGTGTTGACGCCCAGTTGCAACTGGCGCTCACGGCGCGAAGTGTTCCAGTAATCCTGCTGGCTGAGGTTCAGGTACAGCGAGGTGTTGCCGAAGTTCTGGTTGATGCTGGCCTGCACCCGGCTGCGCTTGGTCATGCGGTTGAAGTTGTCGCCCTGGTGCTGCCATACCGCTTCGCTGAAGTCGCGGTAGCCTTCGGTGGAGTAGCGATAGCCAGCGAAGCGCACCGAGGTGCCGGTGGCGAAGGCCTTGCCATAGCGGATGCCATAGCTGCGGCCCTGGTCGGTACGGCCATCACGGCCTTCGGTGCGGGCCTGGGTCACGTCCAGCGAAAGGGCGCCGAGGCTGCCCAGGTTCTTGCCCACACCTAGCTGCGTGGCGCGGTAGAAGTCGTTGCCCAGTACACCGCCCGACAAGGTGTAGTCATAGGGCAGGCCGTAGGCCAGCGTGGCCTGGGCCAGGCCCGGGCGGTTGCCGTTTTCGTCGGCGGCGTTGTACTCGCCGAAGGTCAGGCCATAGCGCCAGGTGTTCTCGCGCAGCAGGTTGCCAAGGGTGGCGTAGGGCTGGGTGAAGCGGCGTTCGCGGCCGTCCGCCTCGGTGATGATCACCTCGAGGTCGCCACTGCCGCTGGAGGCGTTGAGGTCGTTGATCTCGAACGGCCCGGGCGGCACGTAGGTGGTGTACAGCGAGTAGCCGTTATGGCGCACCTCGACCCGCGCACGGGTTTCGGCCACGCCGCGAATCACCGGCGCGTAGCCCTGCATCGAGTCGGGCAGCATGCCAATGTCGCTGGCCAACTGCACGCCGCGAAACGGCAGGCTGTCGAACACGTCACCGGCGGTGAAACTCTCGCCCAAGGTGAAGGTGCCAAGGCTGCCCGGCAGGTCGGTTTGCGCGTAGCTGGTCGAGCGCTGCCACTGGCGGCGGTGGTTCTGGTCCTGGGTGTAGCTGCCGTTGGAGCGCAGGCGCCAGCCGGCGAGGTTGAGGCCTGCGTTCAGGTACAGGCTGAACTGGTTGTGGTCACCCTGCCCCGCCGTGTGCCCCTGCGAGCCGGTGAACTGGTAGTTGAGTAATCCTGCGTTGATACCCGCGTCCCATTCTTCCGGCGCCACGTAGCCCGCTGCGTCGCGGCGCAAAGCCACCTGCGGCACGCTGATGTCCAGCGCCAGGTACGCGGGGTCGAAGGTCACCAGGGCGCCTTCGACCGCCTGCTGCAGGTCGACGCACTCCAGCGTGTCCAGCTCGCGCTGGTCGATGAACGCCGCCAGCTTCACGCCCATGCCCTCGAGCATCGCAGGGCTCAGGCAGGCACGCACCTCGCCGTTGCCGGCATCGTCAAAGCGCAGTTCGCGGCGATCAAAGAAGCTCTGGTTCAGGCGGATGGTCACCTGGTGCAGCCCAGGTGGCACCTGGGCATTGTGCGCAATGGCCTCCAGGTCCAGGTTGGGGCCGGCCGAGCTGCCGCCGAAGGGCTGCATGAAGCTGCTGTCGAACATCGCCGCCTGGGCAACCGGCTGGCCGGCAGCGAACACACAGGCAAGCAGGGTCGGGCCGCAGGCGCTGAGCCTGCGGCAGGAAGAATTGGGCATTTCGGTTACTCGATCAGAGGGCGGGCGCCAGTCAGCGCGTAGCGGTAAGGCTTACCCGTTCGGGCTTGGTGTAGCCGCCGTAGTCGTTGATCACCGAGAACTCGACGCTGTTCGGCGTCCAGCCCAGGCGCGGGGCGATGGCGTACTGGCGGGTAGAGAACGGCGCCACCATCACCGGCTTGTCGATTTCGCTGTCGCGCCCGCCGTCGGCCACCTTGATGTGGATGAACGAAACATGGAAGGGCGTCGGGTTGTGCACCTGCAGGCGTGCCTCACCGGCTTCCTGGCGGATGGCCCACTCCAGCCGCGGCAGTGCCTCCAGCAGGCTGCCCTGTAGCCCCTTGGGCCGATAGAACAGTTTGATCCGCGTACGCAGGGCGATTTTCAGCGTGTTGCCTTCTTCGTTGCTGGCCGCAGGAATTTCCTGGGCATTGAAGTAGAACACCGACTCGCGGTCGGTCGGCAGGTTGTGCGCGGTCGGTACGATGCGCACCATCTGCTCCTTCATGGCATCCAGCCGGAACAACGGCGGGGTGGCGATGAAGGGTGCACTGATGGCGTGGTCGTCGTCCTCGGTGTTGACCCACGCCTGCACGGCGTAGGGTTTGTCGGTGCCGTTGCCGGCGGTAATCGACACATCGCGCTTGCTGGCGTCGAAGATGATGCGCGTACCGCTCAGGGTCACCCCTGCATGCGCCGCGGGCAGCAGCGCCAGCAGCAGCGCGCCGGCCAGCCACCTGTGTGGATGAGTGCGAAACATCACAGCCCCCTGCTTTGAAGGTGAGTTTCAAGGTGAGCCACGCCTTGTAAAGGGCGCGGCTGCAGCCCGGTTTACTGGATGTTCACGGTGAACTGCGCCTTGGCGTTGGCCGGGCCTGGGGTGGCCGCGCCGGTGGCGATGTAGTTGGCGGTGAAGCGCAGCGGCTGGCTGAGGTTGGCGTACTCGGCGGACGGCTCGGACACCGGCAGTTCGGTACCGCTGAAATCGCGCAACTGCACTGCCACGTTGCCGGCGGCACCGGTCACCGGCTCCAGAGCCAGCCACTGGCCGGCAGCGCCGGCGGAGCCGGTGATCGGCAGGAAGGTCACGGTGGCGGCCTTGCCGGTGATGTCACAACCTGGGTCGGTATCGTCGACCTGCAAGGTGAACGAGCCACCACCGGCCACATCGCCGGCCTTGGCCAGGCTGCTCACCGGTACTTCGTCACCGAGCTTGACCACGCCCTTGGCACCGCCGGTGCCACTGCCCACTTCGATGGCGCAAGTGCTGTTGATGATGGTGCCTTCGAAGCTGATTTCGCCGTCGTTGGCCTGTGCGAACTGGGCTGCGCCCAACAATGCCACTGCGGCGGCCAGGCCGCTCAAGGTTACCTTTTTCATGGATGCTCCCTTTATGATGCTGCGCACGTTGCGCCTTGATGATTCGTGCAACGGCAACCGTGGGGTGGCTGCCGGGTACGAGGGTCATCATGCCGTGGCCAGCAAGGCGGTCCATGGCGAAACGGAGCAAACACAAGGGAACGCTTTCCCAAGCGAACTGCGAAATTTCCTCAACGCTTGTAATACTGACAGCGCTGACAGCCAGCGGTCACTCTGGCGACCCGATCGGCGCGCTATAAGACACTGTCCCTTCCCCTTACCTGGCCACCGCCACATGACCCGACCCCTGCCCCGCAAAGCCCTGATCCTGCTGCTCATCGTCGCCCTCGGCGCCACCGCCTGGTGGCTGCTCCCGGCCAAGCAGAATGCGCACCAGCCCGCTGCGGCCATTCCGGTGCGGGTGGTCGGCGTGGCCCGGCAGGACGTGCCGCGCTACCTGGGTGCCATCGGCACGGTGCTGTCGCAACACAGCGTCGAGGTGCGCCCGCAGGTCGAAGGCGTGCTGACCCAGGTGCTGGCCAAGGAAGGGCAATGGGTCAAACAGGGCGACCTGCTGGCCACCCTCGATGACCGGGCAATCCGCGCGCAACTGGACCAGGCCCGTGCGCAACTTGGCCAGACCCAGGCGCAACTGCAGGTGGCGCGGGTCAACCTCAAGCGCTACCAGTTGCTGAGCAGCGATGACGGCGTGTCCAAGCAGACCCTCGACCAACAGCAGGCATTGGTGAACCAATTACAGGCCACCATCACCGGCAACCAGGCGGCCATCGACAACACCGCGGTACAACTGAGCTACACGCAGATCCGCTCACCGGTGAGCGGCCGGGTGGGCATCCGCAACGTCGACCCGGGCAACCTGGTGCGCACCAGCGACACCCAGGGCCTGTTCAGCGTCACCCAGATTGACCCGATTGCCGTGGAATTCTCCCTGCCCCAGCAGAACCTGCCGACCCTGCACAAACTGCTCGAAGCCGCCACGCCCGCCGAAGTGGAGGCGTTCATGGATGCCGACGGCGAGCGTAGCCTGCTGGGCAAGGGCCACCTGGCATTGATCGACAACCAGGTGTCGGCCAACACCGGCACGGTGCGGGTAAAAGCCGAGTTCGACAACAAGGACGGCCATCTGTGGCCCGGCCAGTTGGTGACCGTGCGCCTGCTCACCGCCGTGGACCAGAACGCCCTGGTGGTGCCGCCGCCGGTGGTGCAACGCAGCATCGACGGGCACTTCGTCTACCGGCTGGACGGCGACAAGGTCACCAGCGTGGCGGTGAAGGTGCTGTACCAGGACAGCGCGCTGAACGTGATTGCCGGGGTGAACGCCGGGGATTGCCTGGTGCTCGACGGGCAGTCGCGGCTCAAGCCGGGAAGCCGGGTGGAGGCCAGCGAAAACTGCACTGCCGCAGATGCCAGCGTGGGAGCGGGCTTGCCCCGCGATAGCGCCAGCGCAGCCACCACGGAGCCGAAGCCATGAACACCCGCAACGGCGTCTCGGCCTGGTGCATCGACCACCCCATCGCCACCCTGCTGCTGACCTTCGCCCTGGTGCTGCTGGGCGCCATCGCCTTCCCGCGCCTGCCGGTGGCGCCGCTGCCCGAGGCGGACTTCCCGACCATTCAGGTGACCGCGCAACTGCCCGGCGCCAGCCCCGAGACCATGGCCTCGTCGGTGGCCACCCCGCTTGAGGTGCAGTTCAGCGCCATCCCCGGCATGACCCAGATGACCAGCAGCAGCGCCCTGGGCTCGACCAACCTGACCTTGCAGTTCACCCTCGACAAGAACATCGACACCGCCGCGCAAGAAGTGCAGGCGGCGATCAACACCGCCACCGCGCGCCTGCCCCAGGACCTGCCCAGCCCGCCGACCTGGCGCAAGGTCAACCCGGCCGACAGCCCGGTGCTGATCCTCACCGTAAGCTCGGCGCAGATGCCCGGCAACCAGCTCAGCGACTACGCCGAAACCTTGCTTGCGCGCCAGCTCAGCCAGATCGACGGGGTCGGCCTGATCAACATCACCGGGCAGCTGCGCCCGGCCATCCGCGTGCAGGCGCAACCCGAGAAACTCGCCGCCATCGGCCTGACCCTGGCCGACATCCGCCAGGCCATCCAGCAAACCAGCCTGAACCTGGCCAAGGGCGCGCTGTATGGCGAGCACAGCGTGTCGACCATCGCCGCCAACGACCAGTTGTTCCACCCCGAGGACTACGCCCGGCTGATCGTCAGCTACCGCAACGGCGCGCCGGTGCACCTGAGCGATGTGGCCAAGGTGGTGGACGGCGCCGAGAACGCCTACGTCAAGGCCTGGTCCGGTGAGCAGCCGGGGCTCAACCTGGTGATCTTCCGCCAGCCGGGGGCCAACATCGTCGACACCGTCGACCGGGTGATGGCAGAGCTGCCGCGCTTGCAGGGCATGCTGCCGAGCGCCATCGAGGTGTCGGTGCTGCAGGACCGCACGCAAACCATCCGCGCCTCGCTGCACGAGGTGGAGCTGACCTTGATGATCGCCGTGGTGCTGGTGATCGGGGTAATGGCGCTGTTCCTGCGCCAGTGGTCGGCAACCCTGGTGGTGTCCAGCGTGCTGGGGGTGTCGCTGATCGCCAGCTGCGCGCTGATGTACGTGCTGGGCTTCAGCCTGAACAACCTCACCCTGGTGGCCATCGTCATTTCCGTGGGCTTTGTGGTGGACGATGCCATCGTGGTGGTGGAGAACATCCACCGCCACCTCGAGGCCGGCGACGACAGCCGTACCGCCGCGCTGAAGGGCGCCGGCGAAATCGGCTTCACCGTGGTGTCGATCAGCTTCTCGCTGATCGCAGCATTCATTCCGCTATTGTTCATGGGCGGCGTGGTCGGCCGGCTGTTCAAGGAATTCGCCCTGACCGCCACCGCGACCATCCTGATTTCGGTGGTGGTGTCGCTGACGCTTGCGCCAACCCTGTGCGCGCTGTTCATGCGCAAGCCGCCCCATGAGCAGCAAGACGGCCCGGGCCAGCGCCTGGTGCGCTGGTACGAAAAGGGCCTGAACAAGGCCCTGGCGCACCAGCGCATCACCCTGGGTGTGTTCGGCATCACCCTGGCCCTGGCGGTGGCAGGTTATATCGGCATCCCCAAAGGCTTCTTCCCGCTGCAGGATACCGGGTTCATCCTCGGCACCAGCGAGGCGGCAGCGGATGTGTCGTACCCGGCGATGATCGAGAAGCACCAGGCCCTGGCCAGGATTATCGAGGCGGACCCGGCGGTGCGTGCGTTCTCCCATTCGGTGGGGGTCACCGGCAGCAACCAGACCATCGCCAACGGCCGCTTCTGGATCGCCCTCAAGCCACGCGGCGAGCGCGACGTGTCGGCCAGCGAATGGATCGACCGCATGCGCAGCAAGCTGGCCCAGGTGCCGGGTATCGTCTTGTACCTGCGCGCCGGGCAGGACATCAACCTGAGCTCCGGCCCGTCACGCACCCAGTACCAGTACGTGCTCAAGAGCAACGACGGGGTGGCGCTGAACCTGTGGACCCAGCGCCTGACCGACAAGCTGCGGCAAAACCCGGCGCTTCGCGACCTGTCCAACGACCTGCAACTGGGCGCCAGCGTCACGCGCATCGACATCGACCGCCAGGCTGCGGCGCGCTTCGGCCTGACCACCACCGATGTCGACCAGGCGCTGTACGATGCCTTCGGCCAGCGGCAGATCAGCGAGTTCCAGACCGAGACCAACCAGTACAAGGTGATTCTCGAACTGGACGCCCGCCAACGCGGCAAGGCCGAAAGCCTCAACTACTTCTACCTGCGCTCGCCGCTGTCGGGCGAGATGGTGCCGCTGTCGGCCCTGGCGCATGTTGCCGCGCCCAGCACCGGGCCGCTGTCGATCAGCCATGACGGGTTGTTCCCGGCTGCCAACCTGTCGTTCAACCTGGCCCCGGGCGTGGCCCTGGGCGATGCGGTGCAAATACTCGAACGCACCCAGCGCGAGCTGGGCATGCCTGATTCGATCGCCGGCAACTTCCAGGGCGCAGCGCAGGCATTCCAGAGCTCGCTGGCCAGCCAGCCGTGGCTGATCCTGGCCGCGCTGGTGGCGGTGTACATCATCCTCGGCGTGCTCTACGAGAGCTTCGTGCACCCGCTGACCATCATTTCCACCCTGCCCTCGGCGGGCCTGGGCGCGCTGATACTGCTGTGGGCCATGGGCCAGGACTTCACCATCATGGGGCTGATCGGCGTGGTGCTGCTGATCGGTATCGTCAAGAAGAACGGCATCCTGCTGATCGACTTCGCCCTGGAAGCCCAGCGCCACCACGGCATGCCCCCGGAACAGGCGATTCACCAGGCGTGCCTGGTGCGTTTTCGCCCGATCATCATGACCACCCTGGCCGCGCTGCTCGGCGCGGTGCCGCTGATGTTCGGCTTCGGCGCCGGCGCCGAGCTGCGCCAGCCGCTGGGTATCGCGGTGGTCGGTGGGCTGCTGGTCAGCCAGGCGCTGACGCTGTTCACCACCCCGGTCATATACTTGGCCCTGGAGCGCCTGTTCCACCGCCGCCGGGCCATTACCGCCCCCGCGCCGACCGCCAGTTGAGGCAAGACCATGCGTGTGCTGATCATCGAAGACGAAGAAAAAACCGCCGACTACCTGCATCGCGGCCTCAGTGAGCAAGGCTTCACCGTGGACCTGGCGCGGGACGGTATCGACGGCCTGCACCTGGCGCTCGAAGGCGACTACGCAGTGATCGTGCTCGACGTGATGCTGCCGGGGCTGGACGGCTACGGCGTGCTGCGCGCACTGCGCGCGCGCAAGCAGACCCCGGTGATCATGCTCACCGCCCGCGAGCGGGTCGAGGACCGCATCCACGGCCTGCGCGAAGGCGCCGACGACTACCTGGGCAAGCCGTTCTCGTTCCTCGAACTGGTCGCCCGCCTGCAGGCCCTGACCCGGCGCAGTGCCAGCCACGAGCCGTTGCAGGTTCAGGTGGCGGACTTGTGGATCGACCTGATGGCGCGCAAGGCCACCCGCGCAGGCCAGCGCCTGGAGCTGACCGCCAAGGAGTTCTCGCTGCTCAGCGTACTGGCCCGCCGCCAGGGCGAGATATTGTCCAAGACGGCTATTGCCGAGCTGGTCTGGGACATCAACTTCGACAGCGATGCCAATGTGGTGGAGGTGGCCATCAAGCGCCTGCGCGCCAAGCTCGACGGGCCGTTCGACAACAAGCTGCTGCACACCATCCGGGGGATGGGCTATGTCCTGGAAAACCGTGCCTGACGCCAATTCTCCTATAGGAGATCACCCAGACCTTCGGGCTGCGCTGTCGCGCAGAGAACAGCTCTCGCAGATGCGCCACGCCCCCCTATGGGAAGCAGCCTCGCCGGGGCGCCGTCCGGTCGAGATGGGCTGCGCAGCAGCCCCGGCAATTTTGCATGCGGCCGAGGCCTTGGGGCCGCTTCGCGCCCCATCGCGACACAAGGCCGCTTCCCACAGAGACCGCGTTAAATCAATGAGTTGTAGTTTGTTCTATGAGAGCCGGCAAGCCGGCTCCTACAGGGGATGGGCCTTCCCATGAAACCGGGCAATTCCATCGCCCTGCGCCTGTCACTGCTGTTCACCCTGGTTGCCCTGGCGGTGTTCGTGCTGATCGGCAGCGCCCTGTACCGCCAGGTCGACCGCAGCCTCGACTTGCTGCCCCAGGCCGAACTGGATGCACGCTTCAGCGTGCTGGAGTCGGCGCTGAACCGCTACGGTACCGCCGAGCACTGGGCCAAGATTCATAACAAGCTCAACCTGCTGGCCGAAGAAGACCGGCGCATCCGCTTCTGGGCGGTAGGCAGCGACCCGGCCTTCGAGTACGGCCACCCCAGCGAGCTGGTGCGCGCCTTCGCCGAGGGCCCGCCAGGCATGCGCGACCTGCGCCTGCCCGAACACCCCTACCCGTACAAGGTGCTGGTCAGCGAGCTGCCGGCACTGGGCGAGCGCCCGGCGCTGCGCTTTCTGATCGGCATCGACACCGAGACTTTCTGGCAGGCCCAGCACAGCCTGCTGGTGGCCATCGTCGGCCTGGCGGCGCTGGGTGTGCTGCTGGCCTCGCTGCTGGGCTACTGGGTGGCGCGCGTCGGCCTCAAGCCGTTGCAGGCGCTGTCGGACGAAGCCCAGCAACTGGCGCCGCCGCGCCTGGACGGGCGCCTGCAAACCCAGCACCTGCCACCGGAGCTGGCGCAGTTCGCCGGGGCCTTCAACGCAGCGCTGGAACGGGTCAGCCAGGCCTATTCGCAACTGGAAGCCTTCAACGCCGACGTGGCCCACGAGCTGCGCTCGCCACTGACCAACCTGATCGGCCAGACCCAAGTGGCACTGACCCGCGGGCGCAGCGCCGAGCACTACTTCGAGGTGCTGCAATCGAACCTCGAAGAGCTGGAGCGCCTGCGCAGCATCATCAACGACATGCTGTTCCTGGCCAGCGCCGACCAGGGCAGCAAGGCCACCGCCCTGAGCGTCGCCTCGTTGGCCGGTGAAGTGGCCACCACCCTGGACTATCTGGACTACATCCTCGAGGACGCCCAGGTGCAGGTGCAGGTCAGCGGTGACGCCCAGGCGCTGATCGAAAAGGCGCAACTGCGCCGGGCGCTGATCAACCTGCTGAACAACGCCGTGCAGCACAGCGCACCGCAGGCGCTGATCCAGGTGCGCATCGAAACCCACGGCCGGCAGGTGAGCATCGCCGTGAGCAACCCGGGGCCGGGCATTGCCGAGGAGCACCTGGCCTTGCTGTTCGAGCGCTTCTATCGGGTGGATGCCGCCCGCGCCAACAGCGGCGGCAACAACCACGGGCTGGGGCTGGCCATCGTCAAAGCCATCGCCTTGATGCACGGCGGCAGCGTTTTCGTGCGCAGCGAGGGCGGCGCCAACACCTTCGGCATCAGCCTGCCGAGCGTCAACTACGCGGGTTTGCGATAAATATCAGGGGGTTCTCGCCAGGATAATTACTTTTTGCGCAACAGTGCTTATCCAAACAGCCTCTGTTTCCCGGCTGTTTAGGGGGCTAACTTACGCCCTGTCTCCATTAGCACTTGCCCCGCAAGAAGGTTGCATCAAATGTCCAACAGTATGGGTGTTGCCAGCGTATTCGTCCTGTCGTCCCTGTTGTTGTCGCCCCTGGCCATGGCTGAAGAATCGCCGGCCTTCGTCGCCCGTAACGCCGAACTTTCCGCGGTTCACCAAGAGGCTCGCCAAGCCTTTGCCGCACAACCAGCCGATGCTGGCAAAGACGCACAGCAGACCGCTTCCAAGGTTCAAGCCGACGGCAATGCCGATAGCTGATCGGCTGTTGCCCGGTTTCAAGTTTTCCCTTGGCTACGCCATGGGCACTGCCCGTGTTGATATGTTAGCCTTTTAAAGCCGCTGCCGATCAGCGGCTTTTTTTATGTGTCGAAAATATCAGCCCGGCTGCTGCGTCTCTAATAAGAAACTTGCAGAAACGACAATAAAAACTGCCCCACCGCCAGACCAAAGGAGCTTGTCCCGGTGCCTTACGCGTTCCGTTTTACCCCGTTGTTCGTTGCATTGGCTGCAACGATGCCTGTGGCCGCACAGGCCGATGAAGACAAGGCTGATGGCTTCATCGAAGGTTCCACCCTCAATTTGAATTTCCGTAACGCCTACTTCAACCGCAACGAGCGCAACGCCGGCGTGCGTGACAAGCGCGAGTGGGGCCAGGGCGCCGTGGCGCGCTTCGAGTCGGGCTACACCCCCGGCACCATCGGCTTTGGCCTGGATGCCCACGCCATGCTCGGCCTCAAGCTCGACGGCGGCAGCGGCCATGCCGGTACGTCGATCTTGCCGAGCGAGCCAGGGGACAAGTCGCGCCATGCGTTCTCCACCGCCGGTGGCGCGATCAAGCTCAAGGGCTTTGACACCGAGCTCAAGGCCGGTGATCTGTTCCTCACCAACCCGGTAATCGCCGGTGGCGAAACCCGCATGCTGCCGCAGACCTTCCGCGGTTTTGCGCTGACCAACAACAGCATCGACGGGCTGATGCTCGAAGGCGGCCAGGTCAGCTTCACCAAGCCGTACAACCAGAGCGGCCACCGCCGCATCGACACCTACTACGGTGACCTGGACGGCCAGAAGAGCAAGCACCTGAACTGGGCCGGCGCCTCCTGGAGCGGCAGCGAGAACATCACGGCCAACCTGTACGCCGCCGAGCTGAAGGATATCTGGAACCAGTACTACGCCGACTTCGACTACACCTACGTGGTCAATGACCTGGTCAGCCTGAACCCGGGCGTGCACTTCTACCACACCCAAGACACCGGCCAGTCGTTGCTGGGCAAGATCGACAACAACACCTACAGCGTGCACTTCACCGTCGCCGCCGGGTACCACAGCGTCACCGCCGCCTACCAGCGGGTCAACGGCAACACGCCGTTCGACTACATCAACCTGGGTGACAGCATCTACCTGGACAACTCGCGCATGTACTCGGACTTCAACGCGCCCAACGAGCGTTCGTGGAAGCTGCAGTACGACTACGACTTCGCAGGCTTCGGCGTGCCGGGCCTGACCAGCTCGCTGTCGTACTCGCGCGGTGAGGCCGACCTGACCAAGGCTGCGCAGAACTCGCCCGGCTACGACTACTACAACGCCGACGGCAAGAACGCCAAGCACTGGGAACGCGACCTGGACATCAAGTACGTGTTCCAGGAAGGCGAGCTGAAGGACCTCTCGGTGCTGGTGCGCTACGCCACTCACCGCGCAGGCCAGGGTTATTCGGAAGTGGACGACAACGACGAACTGCGGGTGATCGTCGATTACCCGGTGAACGTGTTCTGAGCGTTTAAAGCCGTTTAGCGCCCATCGCGGGGCAAGCCCGCTCCCACGCAGTCCGTGGGAGCGGGCTTGCCCCGCGATCATTTCCGTCGGACAACTTCGCATAATTCTTGTCCGACAATCGCAGCTTCCCTATCATATTGCCGCCGCTTTATGGCCCATCCCCCATGGATTCTGGGGCTTATGCAGTAGCGAGCATGACGTCACTCTCCCGATCACCACGTTCTGCCCTGTACAAGTCACACCCGGAACTGGTCCTGAACCTGAGCAGTTGCCTCGCCGTGCTCGCCATCCTGGCCATCGTCACCTTCCTGCTGGCGCGCGAGCGCGACAGCGTCGAACAGGCGGCCATTCGCTCGTCCGGCAACATCGTCCAGCTGATCGAAAGCGACATTTTGCGCAACGTCGAGCTGTACGACCAATCGCTCAAGGGGGTGATCTGGGCGGTGCAGCACCCGGAGCTGCTCAAGGTAACGCCCAAGCTGCGCCAGCAGATATTGTTCAACCAGGCCTTCTCTGCCCCGGTGCGCGGCGACATCCTTTGGCTCGACGCCAAGGGCGATGTGGTCGGCGACTCCACCAGCGCGGTGCCGCGCCAGGCCAATTTTGCCGACACCATACCCTTCCAGGCGCACCGCGACCGCCCTGGGCTCGGCCTTTTGATCAGCCCGCCGTTCAAGGCGCGCCTGGGCAACCTGGACTGGTGCATCAGCTTCAGCCGGCGCATTTCCGGGCACGACGGCGAGTTCATCGGCCTGGCCGCCGGTGCCCTGCGCCTGTCGTACTTCAACCAGCTGTTCGAGCGCCTGGACATCGGCGAGGACAGCAGCATCAACCTGCTCAACACCGACGGCCAGTTGCTGGCGCGCCAGCCTACCCGCCCGCAAGACCCGCTGATTGGCACCAACTTCGCCGAATTCCCCAACTTCAAGCGCATCCTCGACGACCGCGCAGGTAGCTTTACCGCCCATTCGGCCACCTACAACAGCCAGCGCATGTACACCTTCGCCCGGGTCGCCGACCTGCCGCTGATCGTGCTGGTGGTACATTCCTCCGACGAGGTGTACCAGGCCTGGCGGCGCACCGCGCTGCTGGTCAGCGTGGCCACCGGCGTGCTGTGCATCGGCATCCTCTGGCTGACCTTGCTGCTGGGCCGCGAACTGCGCCGCCGCCACGAGGCCGAGCAGGGCCTGGCGACCCTGGCCGCCACCGACAGCCTCACGGGCCTGGCCAACCGCCGCCGGCTCGACCAGGTGCTGCGCCTGGAATGGGCCCGCGCCCAGCGCAACCGCAAGCCGCTGGCGGTGCTGATGGTGGATGTGGACCTGTTCAAGGCGTTCAACCAACGCCACGGCCATGCCGGGGGCGATCATGTGCTGCGTGAAGTGGCCAAGACCATCGAGCAATGCATCCGCCGCCCGGCAGATTTGGCGGCGCGTTATGGCGGTGAGGAGTTCCAGGTGGTGCTGCCGGAGACCGAGCTTGCCGGCGCGCTGCTGCTGGCCGAGCGTATACGTGCCAGTGTCGAGGCGATGCCGCCGTTTGCCGGGGATGAGCGCTCGGTGACGGTGAGTGTGGGGATTGGCCTGCATATACCCGGCACCCGGCAGGACCTGACGCGTCTGCTGGGGGATGCAGACGAGGCGCTGTATCGGGCCAAGGCCAAGGGGCGTAACCGGGTTGAAGGGCCGGAGGGGTAGCAAGGCTTGCTTGCACGAATATCCAAGCCCATCACAAAACCTGTGGGAAGCGGCCTCGTGTCGCGATGGGCTGCGTAGCAGCCCCGACAATTTTGCAAGAGCCTGAGATCCTGGGGCTGCTGCGCAGCCCATCGCGACACGAGGCCGCTCCCACAGTTAGTAGCGGGTAGCGCTGCGTGACTCAGGACCGCGCGCGGGCAGCGTTGCGCAGTGCTTTGACCTGGTCATGGTTGCGCTGCACGCCTTGCAGCTGTTTTTCCACCAGCGCGTAGGTCTGGTCACTGGCGCTGCGGCCCAGTTTGACCAGCTTCTCGCGGCCATCCTTGTAGGCTTTCAGGGCGTGATCCTCGCCGCGCTCCACCTCGTTGAGCACCGCTTCTTCATCCTTGCCGGTGACCATCGACTTGAGGTTGACCCAGCCACGGTGCAGGTCGCCACTGATGCTGGTGCTGGTTTCCGGGTCGCCACCCAGGCGGCGCACTTCGCTCTGCAGCTCGGCGGCGGCATTGGCGCATTCGCCGGCGCGCTGCACGAAGAACGCCTTCAGTTCAGGGTTTTTCACATCTTCGGCCGAGGTCTTGAAGCCTTTCTCACCATCCTTGCTGTACTCGATGAGGTCGTTGAGTACGTCGATCACGTCTTTGTTGGGGTTGCTCATGGCAAAACTCCTTGGCAGGTGGAAGTCCCTTTGAAAGGAGCAGGCTTCGTGCCAAGCCAGACGAAATAAATTATTCTATATAAATCAATATCTTATAAATCATTCAAGGTTCACCCCACCCGGCGTTCTGCATGATCGCCGCTTGGGCCTTCGTGCAGATTGCAGTAAGGTCCGCGCTTCACCTGCCCAAGGCCGTCGCCCGATGAAACCTGAATCCCTGCAACTGCTGGTTACCCGCACCATGCCCTTCGGCAAATACCAGGGCCGGCTGATCGCCGACCTGCCCGGCGACTACCTGGCCTGGTTCGCGCGCAAGGGCTTCCCGCCCGGGGAGCTGGGCGGGTTGCTGGCATTGATGCACGAGATCGACCACAACGGCCTGGGGGACTTGCTCAAGCCGCTGCGGGGCAAGGGTAGAACCTGACCTGTAGGAGCGGCCTTGTGCCGCTCCTACAAGGGGGCGTGCAATGGATTAGCCCTTAACCGGCGCCACGGCCAGCTCCACCTGCTCGCCCCTCTTGATAACCGCATACACCACCGCCGTCACCAGGCTGCCGGCGAGGATCGCCAGCAGGTACAGCAGCGCATGGTTGATGGCGTTGGGGATCAGCAGCACGAACAGCCCGCCATGGGGCGCCATCAGCTTGCAGCCAAAATACATCGACAGCGCGCCGGTCAGCGCGCCGCCGGCGATGCTGGCCGGTATCACCCGCAGCGGGTCCTTGGCGGCGAACGGGATGGCCCCCTCGGAAATGAAGCACAACCCCAGCGCCAGCGCCGCCTTGCCGGCCTCGCGCTCGCTCTGGGCGAACTTGCGCCGGGCAATGAAAGTGGCAATGCCCAGGCCGATCGGCGGCACCATGCCGGCGGCCATGGTCGCCGCCATCGGCGCGTAGCTGGATGACGCGAGCAACCCCACCGAGAACGCATAGGCGGCCTTGTTGATCGGCCCGCCCAGGTCGACGCACATCATGCCGCCCAGCAGCAGCCCGAGCAGAATGGCGTTGGTGGTCCCCATGCTGTCGAGAAAGTGCGTCAGCCCCACCAGCATGGCCGCCACCGGCTGGCCGACCACGTAGATCATCACCAAACCTGTGAACAGGCTGGCCACCAGCGGGATGATCAGGATCGGCTTGAGCGCCTCCAGGCTGCTGGGCAGGCGCACCCAGCGGGCAATGGACTTGGCGCTGTAGCCGGCCAGAAAGCCCGCGACGATACCGCCGATGAACCCTGCACCGAGGGTGCCGGCCAACAGCCCGCCGATCATCCCCGGGGCCAGCCCCGGGCGGTCGGCGATGGACCAGGCGATGTAGCCGGCCAGCAGCGGCACCATCAGCTTGAACGCCGCCTCGCCGCCGATCTGCATCAGCGCGGCCGGCAGCGTGCCGGCCTCTTTGTACGCTTCGATGCCGAACACGAACGACAGGGCGATCAGCAGGCCGCCGGCCACCACCATCGGCAGCATGAACGACACACCGGTCAGCAGGTGCTTGTACACCCCGGTCTTCTCGGTTTTCGGCGCAGTGCTGGCGGCATCAACGGCACTTTCGACCTTGCCCTCGGCCAGGGCCTTGTCCAGCGTGGCGCGGGCCTGCTTGAGGGCGATGCCGGTGCCGCAGCGGTAGATGCGCTTGCCGGCAAAACGCGCGGTGGGCACTTCGATGTCGGCGGCCAGCAGCACCACGTCGGCCTCGGCGATGGCCTCGGCCGGCAACGGGTTGCGCGCGCCCACCGAGCCCTGGGTCTCCACGGTGAGCTGGTAACCCTGTGCGATAGCGGCCTGCTGCAAGGCCTCGGCGGCCATGAAGGTGTGGGCCACACCGGTCGGGCAGGCGGTGACCGCGACGATCTTCACCAACTTGCTCGCAGCCACGGCGGCGACATCCTGCAGCACCTGGGCGCTGGCGGCCGCTTGGTCGAGGAAGCCCTCGCGGTCGGCCAGGGCCTGGGCCGGGGTGCTCTGGTACAGGCGCTTGCCGGCGAAGCGCGAAAGGTCCACCGGCCCGGTGCTGACCACCAGCACCCAGTCGGCCTCGGCGATCTGCTCGGCGCTCAGTTGGCGCTCGGGGTGCTCGGCGTCCTGCACCTCGACGCTGGTGCTCCAGCCGCGGCGCTGCGCAGCGGCTGCCAGCAGGCGTGCGCTGAGCACGCTGGACACCTGGCCGTTAGGGCAGGCGGTGACAATGGCAATGTTCATCAGCGGCCCTCTTGTTGTTTTAGTTCTGTCAGTTGCACGGAGGCTTCGAAGCGCGCCAGCTGCTCGCGGTCGCGGATGCCGAAGCCGACCTGAGTGACGGCCTGGGCGGCGATGGCGGTGGCACGGCGCAGGGTGGCGGCGGGTGCCTCGCCCAGCAGCAAGCCATGGAGCATGCCGGCCACCAGTGAATCACCGGCGCCGACGGTGCTGGCGATGCGCACTTTTGGCGGCTGGGCGTGCAGCGCCAGGCCTTTGGCGAACCAGCGCACACCGTGCTCGCCCTCGGACACCACCACATGCTCGACGCCGCTGGCCAGCAACTGCTCGGCGGCGGCGCGCTGCCGGGCCGGGTTATCCACAGGCAGGCCGAGCACCTCGCCCAGCTCTTCGGTATTGGGTTTGACCAACCATGGTGCGGCCTCAAGGCCCGCACGCAGGGCTTCGCCGCTGCTGTCCAGGGCCACCTTCAGGCCCAGGGCCTTGAGCCGCTGCAGCAGTTTGCGCAGCCACTCGGGGCCGACCCCGCGGGGCAGGCTGCCGGCCACCACTACGGCGTCATGGCCCGGGGCAATCTGCTCCAGCCGGCGCAGCAGTGCGCTGCGCGCAGCCTCGTCCACCTGCGGGCCGAGGCCGTTGATATCGGTGACCCGGCCATCGGCCTCGACCAGCTTGATGTTGCTGCGGGTCTCGCCCGGCACACGCACGAAGCAGTCGGCGAAACCGCGCCATTCGATCAGCGCCTCGAAAGCTTGCAGGTTGTCCTGGCCCAGA
This sequence comes from Pseudomonas xanthosomatis, assembly GCF_019139835.1. Classification (NCBI taxonomy): domain Bacteria; kingdom Pseudomonadati; phylum Pseudomonadota; class Gammaproteobacteria; order Pseudomonadales; family Pseudomonadaceae; genus Pseudomonas; species Pseudomonas xanthosomatis. The sequence goes on from NZ_CP077075.1 coordinate 5,708,772, forward strand.
AAGCCGCCCACGGTGACGCTGTGGCCCAAATCGTTCAGCACCTGGGCGACGTTCAGGCCTTTGCCGGCGGCATGGCTGTGCTGGGCCTGGCTGCGGTTGACCGCGCCTGCGCGCAGGCTGTCGAGTTCGATGGTCAGGTCCAGCGCCGGGTTGAGGGTAAGGGTGAGGATCTTGGCCATGTCAGTAACGCTCCACCAACGCCCGAACCGCGTCGGCGCTGTCTTGTTGCAGGGCCTCGCGCGCCAGGGCGCGGGCCGTCGAATAATCGGCCTGGCGCACCAGTGCCTTCACTTCAGCGATGCTGCGGGCGGCGACGCTCAGCTCGTCTACCTCAAGGCCCAGCAACACCGGCACCGCTTGCGGGTCGGCCGCCAGCTCGCCGCACACCCCGACCCACTTGCCATGGGCGTGGGCGGCGCGCACGGTCATGTCGATCAGTTGCAGCACCGCCGGGTGCAGGCCGTCGGCCTGGGCCGACAGGCTTGGGTGGCCGCGGTCGATGGCCAGGGTGTACTGGGTCAGGTCGTTGGTGCCGATGCTGAAAAAATCCACCTCGCGGGCCAGTTGCGGCGCCAGCAAAGCGGCGGACGGCACCTCGACCATGATGCCGACCTGCAGGTCGGATACCGGAATTTCTTCACGCAGCCGCTCGACCATGGCCTTGGCCGCGCGCCATTCGTGCACCTGGCCGACCATGGGGAACATGATGCGCAGCGGCCGGCCTTCGGCGGCGCGCAGCAGGGCGCGCAACTGGTCTTCCATCACCTGCGGGCGTTGCAGGGTCAGGCGCACGCCGCGCACCCCGAGAAAGGGGTTTTCTTCTGCTGCGATCGGCCAGTAGGGCAACGGCTTGTCGCCACCCACATCGAGGGTGCGCACCACCAGCGGACGGCCGGCCAGGCCATCGAGCACGCGGCGGTATTCGGCCTCCTGGGTCGCCACATCGGGCGCTTGCGGGTGGGCCATGAAGATCAGTTCGGTGCGCAGCAGCCCAACGCCTTCTGCGCCCTGCTCCACCACCTTGTCGATGCCGCTGCTCTCACCGATGTTGGCAAACACTTCGACGGCATGGCCGTCACGGGTCTGCGCCGGCTCATGGCGCCCCGCCCAGGCCGCTTGCAGGCGCTGTTCGCGGGCGTCGCGCTCGGCCAGGGCGCGTTGCAGCTCCTCCTGCGCCGGGGCCACCGTTACCCGGCCGCGCTGGCCATCGAGCAGCAGCGGCGTGCCGCTGGCCAGCAGCAGGATCGCGTCCCCGGCGCCCACCACTGCCGGGATGCCCAGGGCGCGGGCAACGATGGCGCTGTGGGCGGTGGCGCCGCCATGGGCGGTGACGATACCGGCGACCCGCGCCGGGTCCAGGCGGGCGACATCGGACGGGCCAACCTCGGCCATCACCAGTACGTAGGGCTGCTCGGGTTCGGCGACTTGCTGCACGCCGCACAACTGCGCCAGCACCCGGCGGCCGATGTCGCGCAGGTCGGCGGCGCGCTCGGCCAGCAATGCGTCTTGCAAGGCTTCCTGCTGGCGGGCGGCAGCGTCGATCACGGCCATCCAGGCGGCAGCGGCGCTTTCGCCCTGGGCCAGGCGCAGGGCGACTTCATCGGCCAGGGCCGGGTCGCCGAGCATTTCCTGGTGGGTGACGAAGATCTCGCCGACGGATTTTTCGCTGCGCTGCACCAGGGCTTGCAGGTCGGCGTGTACCGCTTCCAGGGCGTTTTGCAGTTTCTGGCGTTCCTGGGCGGGCGACTCGCCGCGCAGGGGGTAGTCGATGTCGCGCTCCACACACAGGTGGGCCGGGCCACAGGCGATACCGGGGGCTGCCGCCACGCCCTGGACGATGCTGCCGGCAACCGGGGCGCAAAGCGTTTCGACCGGCGCTTGCGCCGCCGCCGGCACAGTTGGCGGCAGCGGCTCGACCGCCTCGCCCAACCCCTGCTCGATGGCGGCCAGCAACACCGGCAGGGCATCGGCGGCAATGCCCGGCTCGGCGGCCAATTCCAGGGTTTGGCCACGGCGCGCGCCCAGGCTCAACAGCTTGCTCAGGCTCTTCACCGATACCGCAGGCTGGCCGCTGTCGGCCACGCGCACACGGATTTCGCCGTCAAAACCCTTGGCCAACTGCGCCAGCTCCTTGGCCGGGCGGGCATGCAGGCCGTGGGGGTTGGCCAGCACCACCTTGACGCTCGGCCAGTCGGCCGGCGCCTCGCCGCCCAACACCTCGAGCACCGCGCGGCTGCTGGTGGCCTGGTAGAGCATCTGCCCGCGGCCTTCGATCAGCACTTCGCACAGCCGTTCGAGCAGGGCCTGGTGCGCAGCGCCCAGGCTTGCCAGGCAGAACAGGCCGTTGAGGGGCTGGTCGCGGTAGCGCAAAGGCTGTTGCGGGGTGATGAAGGCCAGGCCCGGCTGGCGTACCTGACGCTCGCTGTGCAGCCACCACAGGCCCTCGCCCAGCGGCAGCGGCTCGGCCTGTTGCAGCACGGCGGCAAAACCGCTTTCGACGCAACCGGCCCGTTGCAGCAGGCGGGCGCCGCGCCAGGCCAGCTCGTCGAAGTCTTCGGCGGCCTGGTTCAGGCCCACCAGCTGGGCATCCAGCGCCAGGGCCTGGGGTGCGCCTTGCAGCAGCTTGAGCAGGGCTTCGGCGGAGCTGGCGCGGCGCAGGGCCTCGGCCAGGTCAGTTTCGCCCAGGGCGCGGGTAAGCAGTTGCAACAGGCGCAGGTGCTCATCGGAGCGCGCAGCGATGGCAATCGCCAGGTAGACCATTTGCCCGTCGCCCCAATCGACGCCCTCGGGGAACTGCATCAGGCGCACGCCAGTGCTGAACACCAGGTCGCGGGTCTGCGGCGTACCGTGGGGGATGGCGATGCCTTGGCCGAGAAAGGTCGAGCCCTGCGCCTCGCGCGCGCGCAGGCCCTCGAGGTAGCCATCAGCGACCAGGCCGTCCGCTACCAGCCGCTCGGCCAGCAATGCCAGGGCCTGGCCCTTGTCGGCGGCCTTCTGGCCCATGGCAATCTGCTCCACGGCGAGCTCAAGCATGACCTTCTCCTTTGCGGCGCCCTGTTGGCGACCGAGGTATTGTTGTGAAATTCAGCGGCCAAATCCTTTTAAACGCCAGGCACCATCGGCAAATTCTTATTCCAAGGCAGGAAAATTCACCAAGCTGAAACGTTTAATCTGACCAAGCGGCCACGTTACTCGATAATCTTCCGACGAAAAAGCCCCATCCTGTCGGACAATTGCGACAATGGTCGCCTGCGCGCAGGCTTGCACATGGGTGAAACTACCCGGTCAGGCAAGCAGCCAGCCCCGGAAATAACAAGGAAAATTCGGTGAAACTCAGCGATATCGCCCGTCTGGCCGGAGTGTCGGTCACCACCGCCAGCTACGTCATCAACGGCAAGGCCGAGCAGCAGCGCATCAGTAACGCCACCGTCGAGCGCGTACGGGCCGTGGTCGAAGCCCATGGCTTCACCCCCAACCCCCAGGCCGCCGGCCTGCGCAGCCGCCATACCCGCACACTGGGCTTCATTCTCCCGGACTTGGAGAACCCCAGCTACGCGCGTATCGCCAAGCAACTGGAGCAAGGCGCCCGTGCCCGTGGCTACCAGCTGCTGATTGCCAGCAGCGACGACCAGCCTGGCAGCGAGCACCAGCTGCAGCAGCTGTTCCGCGCCCGGCGCTGCGATGCGCTGTTCGTCGCCAGTTGCCTGCCGCCCGGCGATGACAGCTACCGCGAACTGCAAGACAAGGGCCTGCCGGTGATCGCCATCGACCGGCGCCTGGACCCGGCGCACTTCTGCTCGGTAATCAGCGACGACCGCGACGCCAGCCGCCAGTTGGCGGGCAGCCTGCTGAATACCCGTCCGCAAAGCATCGCGCTGATCGGCGCCCGCCCGGAGCTGTCGGTCAGCCAGGCCCGTGCCGGTGGTTTCGACGAGGCGCTGCAAGGCTTTGCCGGCCAGGTGCGGCGTTACCAGGGCGAGGCCTTCAGCCGTGAATGCGGCCAGCGCCTGATGCAACAACTGATCGACGAGCACGGCGGCCTGCCGGACGCCCTGGTGACCACCTCCTACGTGCTGCTGCAAGGGGTGTTCGACACCCTGCAGGCGCGCCCGTCCGGCTCGCGCCAGTTGCACCTGGGCACCTTTGGCGACAATCAGCTGCTGGACTTTTTGCCGCTGCCGGTCAACGCCATGGCCCAGCAGCACGGCCTGATCGCCGCCACCGCGCTGGAGCTGGCCCTGGCTGCCATTGAAGAGAAGCGCTACGAGCCCGGCGTGCACGCCATCGGCCGCACCTTCAAGCAGCGTATCCCGGCCTGACCATGCGCCTGATCGACACCCACACCCACCTGGACTTCCCCGACTTCGACGCCGACCGCCCGCGCCTGTTAGCCAATGCGGCGGCGCGCGGGGTGGAGCGCATGGTGGTGCTGGGGGTGTATCAGGAGAATTTCCAGCGGGTGTGGGGCCTGGCCTGCAGCGACGAGCGAATCTTCGCGGCGCTGGGGCTGCACCCGGTTTACCTCGAGCAGCACCGCCCCGAGCACCTGGTGCAATTGCGCGAGTGGCTGGAGCGCCTGCACGGCGACCCTCGGTTGTGCGCCGTGGGCGAGTTCGGCCTGGACTACTACCTGCCCGAGCTCGACCAACAGCGCCAGCAAGCGCTGTTCGAAGCGCAACTGCAGATGGCCTGCGATTTCGAGCTGCCGGCGCTGCTGCACGTGCGCCGCAGCCACGCCCGGGTGATCGCCACCCTCAAGCGCTACAAGCCGGCACGGGCAGGCATCATCCACGCCTTCGCCGGCAGCTACGAAGAGGCCCGCGAATACATCAAGCTCGGTTTCAAGCTGGGCCTGGGCGGCGCCGCCACCTGGCCCCAGGCGCTGCGATTGCGCAAGACCCTCGCCCGCCTCCCACTGGACAGCGTGGTGCTGGAAACCGACTCGCCGGACATGGCACCGGCCATGTACCCAGGGGTGCGCAACAGCCCGGAGCATTTGCCGGAAATCGCCGAAGCCTTGGCGCAGGTGATGGGTGTAAAGGCTGAACAGCTGGCCGAGGCCAGCTGGCGCAACAGCTGCACGCTGTTCAACTGGTAGCCTGCCACGACAATTATTTACCCCCTGCCTGCCCCTGCACTGCTGTTCCATGTCGGCTTTCGTCCGCCATCCAGGAACGCCAAATGCCCGACCATCATTCCCCCTCCAGCCACGCTGATGACCATCAGCTGAACGACGCACAGAGTTATCTCGACCAGCAGGTCCTGCTGCATATCGAGCAGAACCTGAATGACTATTTCGGCCCGCTCGGTGCTGCCGAGCGGCAACGTTACCTGCAGTTGGCCAATAACGTGTCCAGCGCCAACCAGTACCTCACCGAAACCCTTGCCGACTGCATGCAGGCTTTCGAGCAAATAGGCATGGACAAGCTCAGGTATGCCCTGCAAAACCTGAGCACCACCACCATCGACCCTGCAACCTGGTACTTCCATACCCGCATCACCCTGGTACCTGCTCGACAGCCCCGCGCCCTCGACAATCGCGAACCCCGATCAAGCATCCAGTCCTTTACCTTGTGGGAAGCTGCGCGGCTCGACCTGTCCTACGCCTACCCGCCGTCCTACCAGAACCGCTATCTGGAGCACAGCTACGTCAGCCGCTACGCCAACGGCACAAAGGAAAAGCCCGACATACTGAGCGCCGAGGCATTCGAGCGACACGCCCATGCGCTCGACTTGGGCAAGGTCCTGCACAAGCTGGTCGACGGCGTCATGAACCTGGAGTTCAGGAAAAAACTCGGCGACTACCACCACGCCCTTTTCGAGCTTGCAGCGTACGATGCGGTACGCGCCAGCCAGGACCATGACCATGCGGCGCGGCTACCTGCCATTTTGTCCGCAGCCTTCAACGATGCCGCGCAGCCCTGGACGCAGTATCAACTGTCCTTCGCCGGCCAAAGCTTCCCTCTGCCGCTGTTCAGCCGCTCATTCGCGCAGCCTGGTATCAAGCAAACGGCCAGTTACTACCCCAACCGCACCGGTGGCGCCGTTGCGCTGCATTTCAATCAACACCTGGCTGCCGAAACCCTGCTGGAGCAGATAAAAAACAACCCGGATGAAAGGTGGTTCCTCGACGGGCTGAGCCAGCAGGCACAGAACGCACTCGCCGCTCACCTCAAGATTCGGTTGCCGAACCGCGACAAGCTGAGCTGGGTGCACCAACAGCTCTTCGACTTGCTGGGTGAAGGCGTCCCCCCCAAGCAAAAGCTGCTGATCACCCCCATCAAGGCAACTCTGCCACTTCGTCAAGCACTGATCGAACAGCATGTCGAGCGTATCAGGAAAGACCTGCTGGCCAGCGCCGTGACCGCCTCCGAGCGTCGCTGGAAGGCACTGGCCGACAGCGCGAGCATTGTCCTCAACGAAACCCTCGGCATGCTCACGCTGGCAGTGCCCGGCGGAGTGCTCGGTGCCAACCGGCTGATGCTGACTGCCACCCTGGGCACCCTGACCTATCAGGCGATCAGCGCCGCCGCGGCCTTGCGGCATGGCGAGCGGGCCGAAGCGGTCCAGGCGCTGACCGACATCAGCGACCTGTTGATCAGTGCGCGCCTGCAAAGCGTTGCAGGAAAGGTGTCACGGCGCAGGGCCAGGCAATTGGTCCAGGCCCTGAACAACCCCCGGGTTGTTGAACATGACGGCCAAGCCACGCTGAGCTGGCCGGATGTAACTGGCACGCGCGAAGGTGCGCACCCTTCGGCTATGGATGTCAGCGGCATTGACCAGGTACAACTGCTGCAACGCCTGCTGCCGCGAAGCTCACCGGCCATCACCCCTGCACAGGCCGAACGGCTGCTGGCACTGGCCGGCATCAGCCTCTCGGCCCTGCAAGACATCTGGTACCGCCAAGGGGACACACCTTGGCAATTGCAGCATCTGCTGCAAGAACAGGCGCTGCTCGAGCCCCGACTCCCCGATGAGACAGACACTTTGGCCAAGCGCTTCCCTGGCCTGTCGGCGCCGGCCCGGGCGTTTCTGTTGGCGCTGCATCCCCAGCTTCGCAGCGTGGCTGACGGCGCTGTGCTGCCCAATGAACAGTTGCAAAGCATTCTGCATGTGTGGGCCGAGCAGCGGGCGATCAACGCGGTACGGGCCTTCGACATGACTGCCCTGCCTGCGCACCCTGACAGCGAAGCGCTGTTCTGTTCGATGCTGCTGTGCGATCCGGCATGGCCCGCCGAACTGGGTATCGACATCCAGCATGGGCAAACCGACCACAGCGGCCTGGTAACGCCGGGCCAACAACGTCTGGCAAGCTACGGGCTGGATGGCGCACAGCAGTTCATCACGCTCTACCGTGCACAGCAGCGCTACGCCGGTAGCCTGGATACCGGCGACCTGATTCAGGTCGAGCCGGGGCAGAGTGGCCTGGCCCAGGCTATCCTGCGCACCCTGGACGACACGCAACGCCAAGCACTGGGGATCGACATCCATGCCCCTGGCAGCCTCATCGACAGGGCCATACATCGGGCGCTGGTACAACGCGCTGTGCTGGCCGACCTGCTGCCCGCACCTGATCACTACCCTTTGAGCCAGACACGCCTGGAACCCTTCCGCCAAGGCACGCTGCCGGTGTCCGCCACGCCTGGCGCAGATGGCATCTACCGAATTGGGCAGAAGCTGTACATCCAGATCGAACAAAACCGCTACCAGGTGCTGCAGGATACCGATGCCTCCTCACCGCAGCGGCCGGTCTGGCGGATCGTAAGGGGCAGCGACCCAGTGGCGCAGGCGCCGGACAACCGCTATGTCGCCACCCGTGTCGGGCGCAGCGAACCGGTCAGCCAGGATGCCAATGGCAACTGGCAAGGGGTACTGGTCGGCGGTTTGGCAGGCATGCGCAAGAATCGCCTTGCAGACCTCAGGGCGCAGAATCAGAAAGCCAAGGCAGAGCAACAGCAACAGGCGCAGATGCAAAATGCCCGGGAGTTCAAGGAGCTTAATGACCGCAACAATGCCATTGTCGACCGCCTCGAGCAGTTCACCCTGGACGCCGCAAAAATCAACACCCTCACCGAAACACCTGACTTGGGCCGCATGCAGGCCATGCAAAGGCTGATCGCCCATGTCGACGATATAGAGGCGCAACTGGCCTTGTTTCGGGAACAGCCCAGATTCGTCCAGCAGAACATGCCCGGCCTCGATGTTTCGGCTTTCACCTGCACGCAACAGATAGAACAACTTCACCAACTGCGGCGATGGTTGCTGGTACGTGACCTGGCCTTGGGCGATGCCCTGCAAAGGCTCAGGCTGGAGCGAGATGCGATATTCACGCCCGCAGAGATCATGGCTGACCCGGCAGTGGCCCGAAACCATCGGCTTGCCCACCGTGAAAGGCTAAAAACCCTGATACATCGCCTGCCAAAAGCCACACGATTCGCCAACATCCTGCAACAAGTGCTGGACTCGCCGGCTTACGACCATGCAACGCATACGCTGCCTGGCAAGGTGATACCTGTAAGCGAAATCATGTTTGGAATTATCCACATGCGGGGTTTGCTACTGGCCTTCAGCGATACCCATAATCTCGACGCGCCTTGCGTGTTCCGCCCTGAGGTCAAACAGTTGAGTATCGCGTTGCTGCGAGAGTCTCACGTGTACCACTACGTCAAAGAAAGTACCGCAGGCAGCAGGTTCACGGTGATCATGACCCTGCAGCAACAGTTCGAGGCGCTTGCCGACAGCTTCGAGCAGTTGAGGCCAGACTTCCCGGAGCATGCGCCCGATCACAATGCCGAGCATCTCCAGGGGTTGCTGACAATCGTCAACGACTACCGTGAAGACTGTGATCGCCGCCTGTTGGAAATCTTGCAAAAAGACGAAAGCTCACCGTTACCGAGCGACGAACTGACCGACATCGATTTTGACTTCATTCCTTCGCAAGAAACGGCAACCCCGTCGAACCGCGCAAGGCGCGTGATCAGCATCCAACGCCACGGCCGCTCACGGCTGGTTCAGGCAGAACAGCGTGGCGACAGCCCCGACCGCCTGACCTTGCTCGGCACTGACGAACAGGCCACACCGCTGGAAGCCACCCGCACCGCGCCAGGCACCTGGCAGCTCACCCCCGCGCCGCCTGCACGAACCCTGGATCAGCTGAATGCCGCAGCCAGCAGCCGGCTTGCTGCATTGGACAAGCTGACCAGCGATGCCAGGGCCAGGGGCCAACGCAAGAATGCCGTGGCGGCGAACATCACCGAGCCGTTGCTCGATCATGCCGATGAACTGGACATCCTCGCCACCCAGTACCAAGAGCAAAACCTGCCGGCTCGCCCCGAACAGCATCAGCAGCTGATCGACGCAAGCGCCAGACTGCGCCGCCTGGCCAATGACCTGACCCTGCAGATCTACAAAAACCCGCTCACTCCAAACGCCAGTTACCTGACCTACCTGCTGGAAAAGCAGGAAGTGAAAGTGCGCAAGGTCCAACAGGCACGTCAGCGTGTGGGCAAGGGGAACAACCTGCACTTCATGGACAACTACCTGATCATGGACAACAGCGGGCAAGCGCTGTGGGAGGCACATTTCCATTACCCGGGCTGGGACACCCCACGGGAGAACTACGCGCATCGTAGCGGCCACCTGAAAACACTCGAGGATGCACGCAAGGGTATCCAGTTCCAGATGGAGCAGGAGCGGCTGGGCCACAAAGTGCCACGGATCTTGCGAGTGGAGGTGCCGGTACCACTGGCGCGCTCGATTTTCGAGCTTGCCGACCAGCATCATGCCAGCACCCCTTCCGCTTAGGCATTGACACCGTCGCGCATGCGGCGGTGTCGTGGCCGGCGGGTGGTCAGACCCTGAACGCCCCGATCAACCGCTTCAACTCCACCACCTGTGCCGACAGCGCGCGGCTGGCATCCTCGGTCTGGCAGGCGCCGTCGGTGGTGTCCTGGGCCGCGCGGTGGATGGCCACGATGTTCTGGTCGATGTCGTGGGCCACTGCGGTCTGCTGCTCCACGGCGGCGGCGATCTGCTGGTTCTGCTCGACGATGCCGCCCACCGCACCAAGGATGTTGCCCAGCGCCTGCTGCACCTGGCGCGCCTCGTCCACGGTGCCGGCGGCCATCTGGTGGCTGCTGCCCATCACCCGCACCGCCGCGCCTACGCCGTCCTGCAGGCGCTGGATCATCTGGGCGATTTCGGCGGTGGAGTCCTGGGTGCGCTTGGCCAGGGTGCGCACCTCGTCGGCCACCACGGCAAAACCGCGGCCCTGCTCCCCGGCCCGGGCGGCTTCGATGGCGGCGTTAAGGGCCAGCAGGTTGGTTTGTTCGGCGATGCTACGGATCACCTCCAGCACCCGGCCGATGGCCTGGCTGTCGTCGGCCAGCTGGTGCACCGCCACCACGCTCTGGTCGATTTCCCCGGCCAGGCGGGCGATGCTGCCCTGCTGGCTTTCGACCAGGTCGCGGCCTGAAGCGCTTTCGTGGTTGACCCGCTCGGCGCCCTCGGCCGCCCGCGCCGCACTGCGCGCCACTTCCAAGGCGGTGGCGCTCATCTGGTTCATGGCAGTGGCCACCTGCTCGATCTGTTCGCGCTGGCCGCTGACCGCCTGGTTGCTGCGCGCCGATACCGACAACACCTGCCCGGCCTGTTCCTCCACCGTGATCACGGTGTGGCCAACCTGCTCGATCAACCCGCGAATGCGCCGCACCGTCTCGCTGAAGCCACGCCCCAGTTCGCCCAGCTCGTCCTGGCTCTGGGCCTGGAAGCTTACGGTCATGTCGCCGGCAGCCACCTTGTCCATGGCACTGCCCAGGTTGCGCAGGGTCTTGCGGGTAGACACGTAGAAGCCGCTGTAGAGGTAGATGATCAGCACGAAGACCGTGCCCAGCGCCGCTACCAGAGCGAACATGCGCAGCCGGTGCTGGCCCAGGCGCTCTTCCAGCCGGCCGTGCAGGTGGGCCAGCACCGCGTCGTTGAGCTGCCAGGTTTGCGCCATCAGGTCGCTGGCCTGCTGGTAGAAGCTGGCCCAGGGGGCGTCGAGGGTTTCGGCCACCACCACCTGGTTCTCGAACAGGTTCGCCGCCTGCTTGACGGTGGCCTGGCTGGCCTGGGCGCTGGCCGCCAACGCCGCCTTGGCCCGGGCATCGGCGGCCAGGGCGTCATCCAGGCGGATGGCGTAGTCGCCGGCCAGGCGCTCCAGGCGTTGCAGCAGGTCTTCGAAGCGGGTACTGCCGGAAGAGTCCATGAAGCCGCGACCAAGCGCCACGGCGCCCATCCAGCGCCCTTCGCCGAGGGCCTGGGTGACCTGGGCCGTACCGCTGCCCACCAGCTCGCCGAGCTGGCGCACCGAGGCCTGGCTGTCCTGGTTCAGGCCCGACTGGCTGGCAATCAGCTTGCCCAGTACCTGGGCCTGGGCCAGCAGCTTGTCGAACAGCGCGGCCTTGTTCGACAGCGAGCTTTCGCTGCGGGCGCGGGCAAAGGCCTCGGCCAGCTCTCTGCGCTTGGCCTCGATGGCCGGGTCCCCGCCCTGCAGCGCATCCAGCTGAGCCTGGACCTTGTCCTCCAGCGCCTTGATGCGCGCCTCCACATCACCGGCCTGGCCCGACTGGCCAAGCACGGCGTTGATCTGCAACAGGTTGCCGAGGGTTTCCAGGTTGCCACGCAGCGCCAGGCTTTCACTTAGCGGCGCCAGGCCCTGCAGCTCGACACGGGTGGCGTGGAACTGGTTGTAGGCGTCGCGCACCAGGTAAAAGCTGGTGACCAGCATGGGCAGGAAGAACAGGACGCTGATCAGGCTGAACTTCATGCCGAAGCTCAGCCGGTTCATCAGTGCGATGGCCGGATAGAGCAGACGCTTCACGGGTCACCTCCTTGAATTCTTGTTGTTCTGCGGGGTAGCACAAGGCCAGCTGTGGCCTGTGGGCTTGTATAACGCAGATTCGATTCAAGGTTTGTAACTTAAGGTTAAGCGCTACCTTCGAGGGCACAATCAGTCAAACCAACACCGTCCAAAGGGCAAAGCAGGCATACCACAGCACCGCGCAGCGCAGCAGCAGCTCCCACAGGCTGTCCAGCCGCGCCAGGCCCTGCTGGCGGTCTTCGTCTTCGGCGATATCGTCGGCCACCCGGCCAACCTGGGCCACCAGGTGCCCGGCGCTGATGTGCCAGTCGAGCAATGCATGCAGCATCACCCGTGTGACGGCGACGAAGTTGCCCACCAGGGCGAAACTCACCGCCACCACCCGCACCGGCAGCCAGTCCATGGCGTGGCGCAGTTGCCCGGCCAAGGTTTTGATGCCGGGCTGGCGGCTGCTGTCGTTGGCCAGCGCCAGCAGGCGGTACGCAAGCGCAGCCCCCGGGCCCAGCAGGAAGTACCAGAAAATCACCGCAAAGAAGCTCTGGTAGGCCTGCCACAGCAAATAGCCCTGCACCCGCTTGATCAGGCTCTCGGCATCGTCCGCGGCCAGGCCCAGGTCGCGCTCGGCCACATGCAGCGCAGCCTGGTCGTCCCCCCGGCGCCAGGCATCGCGAAACGCTCCGAGCGAAGCCTTCACATCACCGCGCCCCAGGCTGTAGATCAGCACCAGCAGGTGCACCGGCAGTGCCAACAGGCCATAGGCTACCGGCTCCAGCACATGCAGCAGCAATACCAGCAGCGCCACCGGTGCCAACACCAGCACGGCCAGCGCCCAGCCCGGCTGGGCCTTGCCGGTACGTTCCAGCCGCGCCAGCTCGCCAAGGAAGAAACCGTCGCGTTGCAAGCGCTGGCGCAGCGCCGAGAACTTCTCGACCCACAGCACCAGCACCAACACCAGAAAACTCATGCCATATCCTCGTTGCGTTGTACGCCGGCGCGGTAGCGCGGCCAGTCGAATGCCGGGCCCGGGTCGGTCTTGCGCCCGGGGGCGATGTCGCTGTGGCCCTGGATGCGCTGCGCGTCGATGGCCGGCCAAATCTTGCGAATCTGCCGGGTGAGTTGCTCAAGCGTCGCGTATTGGGCATCGGTGTAGGGCTGATCGTCAGTGCCTTCGAGCTCGATGCCGATGGAGAAGTCGTTACAGCCCTCGCGCCCGTCGAAGCGTGAAACGCCGGCATGCCAGGCGCGGTCGAGCAGCGAGACGAACTGGGTGACGGCGCCATCGCGCTCGACGAACAGGTGCGCCGACACGGTCAGCTGGCAGATGCTTTCGAAGTACGGGTGTTCGGCCGGGTCCAGGCGGTTCTGGAAGAACTGCTGCACCTTGCCGGTGCCGAAGCAGGCCGGCGGCAGGCTGATGTTGTGGATCACCAGCAGGGAGATGGCCTCGCCTTCGGGGCGGGCGTTGAAGTTTGGCGAGGGGCAGTGGGTGACGCCGGAGAACCAGCCGGTGGCACGGTCCAGTTGCATGGGGCAGATCCTGAAAAAGGCCGGGAACAGGTGGTGAGTATGCCTGAAAGCAAAGGGTGGCTGCACCGGCCCTGTCGCCGGCAAGCCGGCTCCTACAAGTGTCAGCGTGCCTGCTGCCCGCGCAACTGCTCGAGCACTGCCTCCAGCGCCCGCTCGAACAGCAACCCGTCATCCAGCAGGCGCACCTCGCCACGGCGCAGGGCCATGGCCAGCCCGGCACGGTTCCATTCGCGCACCTTCATGCCGGTGCGGTTGGTGAAGACCAGGCGGTCGCTGTTGTCGATGCGCGCCACCAGTTTGCAGCGCAGCGGCTCGTCGTCATCCATCACCTCGACCCAATTGCCCAGGCGCAGGCGATCGACCTGGCGCAGGGCCGGCTCTTCCTCGCCCGGCAGCAGGCTCGGCGCACAGGCTGATTCTTCGGCGATAGCCAGCACGATATCCGACTGCACCCATACATCAGGCAGCGCCACGCCCTCGACCGGCGTACCGCCGCAGGCCCGCAGGTGCAATTGCTCCAGTTGCTGGAAGAAATCACGGGTGGCGGCCGAATCCAGCGCCACACCAGCGAGGCCGTCGCGCAGGGCCTTGAGCAGGCCGGGCAATTGCTCGAGCAACTGCCCAGCCTGCGGGTGCGGGGCAATGCTGGCTAACAGTGCGTCTACCGTGGCCAGGGCATCGGCCCAGGCAGTTGATGCTTCGCCCTGCTTGAGCCAGGCCAGCAGCAGCACCTGGCTCCAGGCCTGCTCGAGCATCTGCACCACGGCCAGTGGCAACACCCGCCCGCGCAGGCGCTTGTTGAGTTCGTCCTGCACCTTCAGGCGGGCCTGCAGGGTGCGGGCGCGACCTTCTTCGGCGTCGCGCGTGCGCTGCTCGAGCAGCTCGTTGCGCCGCCGCTCGTCCTGGCTGAAGGCGAGGAACTCGTCGAGCAGTTCGTTGAACAGGGTGCAATCTTCGGAAAAGTCGTTGAGCAGCCGTTGCACCACCCGCTCCACCCGCAGGTGCAAGCTGTCGCGCAGCCCTTCGCCATCGGCCTCCCAGCCAATGGCCACGGCGGCGATCTCGTTGACCAGGCGCCGCGCCGGATGGGTCGCGCGGCTGAACATGGCCTTGTCGATCAGTGCCACCTTGAGCAGCGGGATATGCAGGCGGGCAATCAAGGCGCGCAGGCTGGTGGGCAGGTTGTCGTCGGCTTCTATATAGCCAAACAGCAACGCCACCAGATGGATCATGTCTTCGTCGCTGGCAGCGATGTGGCGGCGCGTACCGCTGCGTACACTGACCCGCAGCAACAGCTGCTCCAGCTGCTGGCCGAGGTTGAAGTCATCCGCCTCGCCTGGGGCCGGCACATAATGCTGCAGGTGAGTGAGCAAGCGCAGCAGGTCACTGGTGCTGATCGGCTGTGCGCTGCCAGCGCTGTGCAGACGCGGCGCGAACTGCCCGCGGGCCGGTGCCAGCAGGTCGCGCAGCGAGGCGACGAAGGCAAGGCCGGCACTGTCGGCCTCGCCGTCATCGGCCAGCGCCAGGTCGGCCGGGGTGCACCGGCCAGTGCTGCGCCGGTCTTCGGCACGGCGGCGCGGCGGCGCCTGCAGCTCGGGGAGCACATCGGCGCTGGCCAGCAACTGGTTGGCCTCGCCATACAGCAGGTCGAGGTCGCGCAGCACATAACGTTCGAACAGCTTGAGCAGCACAAGCTTTACGCTCAGCCCCACCCCCAGGTTGCGCCCGGCGGCCAGAAAATAGCCGCACAGGTTGGCCGGGCCCATGGGGTTGCGCGGCTCATCCAGCTCCAGCTCCAGCAACACGCTGAAGCGCAGGTTCAATTGCCCAAGCACCAGGCCATCACGCGACAGCACCCGGTCGACCATGCCCTGCACCGCCACTGCACGCTCCAGCGGGCCCAAGCCCTGCGTCAGCGGCAGCATGCCCGGCAGCTCGAAGGCATCGGCCTGGCCGATGCGGGCAAAGGCTTCGTAGAAGGTGTCGAGGAAGCCGCGCTCGATGCTCTTGCGCTTCAGGCGCAGGTCGCGCATGGCTTCGAAGTAAAGGTTCTGGTCGGCGCGGCCACTGGCCTTGTCGGCCATTTCGAAGAGGGTGTCGTCGGCGTTGTCGAACAACGCCTGCAGGCCTTGGCGCAATTGCAGCGCAGCCTTGTCACGCACCTGCAGCAACAGCACGGGAAGGCAGGGCGAGAGCGCGCGCGCGCCTCGATCGATGGCCCCCGCCAGGGGCACCACCTTGCCTTCTTTATGCATCCGGGACTCCTTGATGGATGTTGCGCGATTCGATTGCGTGGAAGATCGTCAAAGCTATGACGCCAAATACTGGGCGCCATTATCAGTGAAAATTCTTACAGCCGCTAGCTAAGGTTTCACACGCCTCAACTGACCGCACATTTGCCGAAATGCTCACCCTTCCTGACCAAAGGTCGTCTGCACGGTTGCTGTACAGGCTGCCCCCCTGCCCTATAATCGCCGCCATCTAGCTTGTGGAGCCGACCATGCCGAACCTACGCCTCGCCGACCTGACCGCCGAAATCGAAGCCAACGTGCGCCGCGCGCTGCTCGAAGACATCGGCAGCGGCGACATCACCGCCCAGCTGATCCCGGCCGAGCGCCTGGCCAAGGCCACCATCATCACCCGCGAAGACTGCGTGATCGCCGGCACTGCGTGGGTGGATGCGGTGTTCCGCCAGCTCGACCCGCGGGTGGCGGTGCACTGGCAGGTGGCCGATGGCGAGCGGGCGGCGGCCAACCAGGTGCTGTTCCACCTCGAAGGCCCGGCACGCTCGCTGTTGAGCGGCGAGCGCTCGGCGCTGAACTTCTTGCAGATGCTTTCGGGCGTGGCAACCCGAGCGCGCTTTCTGGCCGACCTGGTCGAGGGCACCCAAGTGCGCCTGCTGGACACCCGCAAGACCCTGCCGGGCCTGCGCCTGGCGCAGAAGTACGCAGTCACCTGCGGCGGTTGCCACAACCACCGCATCGGCCTGTACGACGCCTTCCTGATCAAGGAAAACCACATCGCCGCCAGCGGTGGCGTGGCCGAGGCCGTGGCCGCGGCGCACCGCATAGCCCCGGGCAAGCCGGTGGAAATCGAGGTGGAGAGCCTGGACGAACTGCGCCAGGCGCTGGCCGCGGGGGCCGATATCGTCATGCTCGACGAGCTGAGCCTGGATGAAATGCGCGAAGCGGTGCGCATCAACGCTGGCAAGGCAAAGCTCGAGGCCAGTGGCGGGGTCAACGAAACCACCCTGCGGGTGATTGCCGAAACCGGTGTGGACTACATCTCCATCGGCGCGATGACCAAGGATGTGAAGGCGGTGGACTTGTCCATGCGCCTGAGCCTGTGATTGGGGCTGCGGTGCAGCCCATCGCGACACAAGGCCGCTCCCCACATGAACTATGCATGGCTTGGTAATTCAGCCTTGCGCGGTACCAGTGGCAAGCGGCCTTGTGTCGCGACGGGCCGCAAAGCGGCCCGGCAATCTTAAGTGAACAGCATTAGCCCAAGGGCCGGTTTTTGCTTCGTGCAGGAGCCGGCAAGCCGGCTCCTGCAGGGGATCGCCTGGCTTAGAACGAAGCGTTGGCCAGGCCGTCCAGATAGCGCTCGACATCCAGCGCGGCCATGCAGCCGGCACCGGCCGAGGTGATCGCCTGGCGGTACACGTGGTCGGCCACGTCGCCGGCGGCGAACACGCCTTCGACGTTGGTGGCGGTGGCGTTGCCTTCACGGCCGCCGGCAACTACCAGATAGCCGTCCTTGAGGGTCAGCTGGCCTTCGAACAGCGAGGTGTTCGGGGTGTGGCCAATGGCGATGAACACGCCGTCGACCTTGATTTCGTCGAAGCTGCCGTCGTTGTTCTTCAGGCGCGCACCGGTCACGCCCATGTTGTCACCCAGCACTTCGTCCAGGGTGGCGTTGAGCTTGAGCTCGATCTTGCCTTCGGCCACACGGGCGTGCAGCTTGTCGATCAGGATCTTCTCGGCGCGGAAGGTATCGCGGCGGTGCACCAGGGTCACCTTGCTGGCGATGTTGGCCAGGTACAGCGCCTCTTCCACCGCAGTGTTGCCGCCGCCGACCACAGCCACCGGCTTGTTGCGGTAGAAGAAACCGTCGCAGGTGGCGCAGGCCGACACGCCCTTGCCCATGAAGGTTTCTTCCGACGGCAGGCCCAGGTAGCGGGCGCTGGCACCGGTGGCGACAATCAGCGCGTCACAGGTGTAGGTACCGCTGTCGCCCTGCAGGGTGAACGGCTTGTTGGCCAGGTCCACGGCGTTGATGTGGTCGAAGACGATTTCGGTCTCGAAGCGCTCGGCGTGTTCCTGCATGCGCTGCATCAGTGCCGGCCCGGTCAGGCCGTGGGGGTCGCCCGGCCAGTTGTCGACTTCGGTGGTGGTGGTCAGCTGGCCGCCGGCCTGCATGCCGGTGATCAGCAGCGGCTTGAGGTTGGCACGGGCAGCGTAGACCGCGGCGCTGTAACCGGCAGGGCCGGAACCGAGGATGATGACGCGCGAATGACGTACTTCGGACATGACGAACTCCTGTCGAGCGGGCCGCACCGTCAAGGTGGCGGTTGCGCCAGCTGGAATTAAAAGGGACCCACGCAGCACTTGGGGAAGGCTACAACGCGTCGGCCCTGAAACGGAAAGTTGAGCGCACTGTAGCGAGGCCGCAGAGATTAAGGAAATATCCTTAGACAATCCACCTTATAGACAGTCTCTATGTGCAGAAGAAACCGATAGGCGCTGCCCATAGGCTTTGTTACACGCCGTTTCGCCAAGCCCGCCCGCCTTTCGTCGGCGCGGCAAACTCGGGTATGGTCAGCGCGTTTTCCATCTGCGGAGCATTCCGATGCAAGCCCCCGTTCTTTCCGGCCCCCAATACCTGCGTGAAGGGCTGAAACTGGTCCTGAGCCCGGGCCTGCGCCTGTTCGTGCTGCTGCCCCTGGCGGTCAACCTGCTGCTGTTCGGCGGCCTGATCTGGTTTGCCGGGCATCAGTTCAGCCTGTGGGTCGACCACCTGATGCCCACCCTGCCGGGCTGGCTGAGTTTTCTTACCTACATCCTGTGGCCGCTGTTCGTCGTACTGGTGGCACTGATGGTGTTCTTCACCTTCACCATGCTGGCCAACGTCATCGCCGCACCGTTCAACGGCTTTTTGGCAGAAAAGGTCGAGGTGGTGGTGCGCGGCCAGGACAACTTCCCGGCGTTCAGTTGGGGCGAGCTGGTGGCCATGGTGCCGCGTACCTTCAGCCGCGAGATGCGCAAGCTGGGGTACTTTCTGCCGCGCGCCATTGGCCTGCTCATCCTGTCGCTGATCCCGGTGGTCAACGTGATTGCCGCGCCGTTGTGGCTGGTGTTCGGCGTGTGGATGATGGCGATCCAGTACATCGACTACCCGGCGGACAACAACAAGATGAGCTGGCAGGACATGCTTGCCTGGTTGCGCAGCAAGCGCTGGCAGTCGCTGGGTTTTGGCGGCATTACCTACCTTGCGTTGATGATCCCGCTGGTCAACGTGCTGATGATGCCGGCGGCGGTAGCCGGGGCGACGTTGTTCTGGGTGCGGGAGCGGGGAGACTCTTCGGTCGCTGATCGCTCCGCCCAAGCCGTTCGCTAGCCACTAAAGCAGTGCCCTTTCCCAGCCCACTGATACACAAGGCTGGTACACATGGCACTGATCGCACAACCGTTCCGGCATCCTGACTCAGGTATCTACTACCTCCGACGCAGGGTGCCGGATGACCTCCGAGCAATCATCGGCAAGACTGAGATCCGCCGTTCGCTGAACACCCGGAACCATCACCAAGCCAAGTCGGCCTTTGCCCTCGCATATGCCGAGTCGGAACGCATGTTCATCGATGCCCGCAATGGCCGCTATACCGCTGTTCCTAAGGCACCAGTGCTTGCGGAGCCCATATCCCCTCCACCGGCACCAACAGCCACAGGCGCTTCTATAAAGCTGTCAGAAGCACTAGAGCGCTACGTGCAGTCCATTTCGATGTCGGGCAGATCCGAATATGTTTCCCGTCGCCATGCCGTCGACTACAGCCGTGCTGTCAATCGGTTCATCACGGACATGGGCGACCAGCCCATCGCAACAATTCAACCATCCGACATTCACGCCTTTGCTGCCAACCTCATCCAGCCGGCGGACGCTGCTGTAAAACCGCTGGCAATCTCATCCACCCGCTTGTTGTTGGCCCGGATGTCATCGGTTCTGGCGTTCTCGGTCGACTCTGGGCTGCTTGAAACGAACCCGGTGATTGCTTCACGCGTTCACAAACGCTTCGGCCCCAGCAAACCGAAGCGCCGACTGGACGACAATCGCGGGTACGGTTGGGACGAACTGGTTTCTCTCTTTAGCCATGAAGAGTTTCAGCGGCTTAGATATGCAGAAGGTCGTCCGGGCAACGCTGTGTTCTGGATTCCGCTGATAGCAGCTTATACAGGCGCCCGCCGTGAAGAGCTGGCCCAACTCTACGTTGACGATATCCACCAGCACAGCTGCGGATCGTGGTTCATCCGGATCATCGACGATCGCCCCGACAAATCTGTAAAAACCGACAGCAGCCGTAGGGAGGTTCCTGTCCACGATGACTTGATCGCCCTCGGACTATTGACGCTGGTGGAAGGCCGTCCGACTGGCTCCAGAGTCTTCCCCCAACTGCTCAAGGTCTCGGTGTCAAAGACTATTACCATAATTGCTACGGCATGCGACTACTTGACGACCTAGAAGTTCACGATTTTTTTCAACGCATAACAAACGTGATGCCAGCTGCCACTCTTTCTGCCCAACCCTCTGTGGCAAACGTCCAGCTAATACTTCAACCAGGGCATAGCTACACCCCTACCTACCTAAGTACGGAGAACTCGTTCTATGAGATAATCTCTTCATTTTGGGCAGTCGGCGTGAGCATCAACCACCCCCTTGTGGTTAACTGCTTAGGCTCAATTATTCAACAAAAGATAACCTTAACTAGAGTCAATGGCGCATGGACTCAATACCATCAAATGGCAAAGTGGCTAGTTTATTTAGGCACGATCCTTGAAATCGAAGGCACATCTATCGAAGCCATTTATCTTTCTGCTGTTCGCGACTCCATGAGCACCATGCGTAGCGGCTATTACTTGGGTTACTCATGGGATGCTTATACTTGCTGGCTGACAAAATGGAATACAATTATAGGATCCAATAGAAACCTTATCAAAAGACATATACATGCAAATTTGATATGGGGCGATGCACTTACAGTAGTAAACCAATAAAAACCCGTCAAAAATCACAGAGAAAATTACAGCAAGCCACGACCGCGCCGGCTCATGAACGGCCCGCTAAAGGAGGATATGTTGCATCTTCAAGACATCCCGGACCAAAGCACGGTCGGTCGTTCTAACAGGTGTAAAATCTCTCTATCCATTGCCATCTGAGTACCCCAGCATGGAAGTTGTCGCTCAGACGACCGTTAAGCGGCCTTGAAGTAGCACCATTGCGGGTTACTCAGGTTGGTACATTCACTGTGGCGTTAAGAAAGTCTTCAGGAAGATGCCGTACTCATCACTCTAACTGCAGACTGCACTTGACAAGCCGCCCTAAGACGGCTTTGCACTATCTGCAATATTCTAAAACTCTAACAACTTAGATATTAGCGGTAAGAAACCAGGGTTAAACACTGACCCAGTTTACGCCGAAAACCGGGAATCAGACGGCGTAATCAATCCGCACAAAACTTCAGATCAGAGAAACTAACCAAGCCTCACAAGCTTATATGCTCTTGGCCCTTTAGGCGCCTTCTTTACCTCAAAACCGACCAAATCCCCAACGATCAAACCATTCTCCTGATCCTCGACGTCATCATAGAAGAAGAATACATCCCGCCCCTTGTCCCTCCTAATAAAACCGAAGCCTTTAAACGTATCATATGCGCGGACAACACCCCGATCATATTCTATTTCATCCATTTTCTACTCCCACATCATCGCTTTAGACGGAACGTCAGAAAACTTTGCTTTCAATTGCTTGCGCATTGCCCTCGACAAAGTTCTATCTGTCCTGGAAAGAATCCCCAGCTTATTAATCAGCCGTCGATATGCATCGATCACACCGATCTTAGAGTGATGCGACTTTGGCCTCCGAAGCATTTTATCTGTTTCTCTTAGGATACTGGCGATAGCTTTGCTATCGTAGAGAGGCAAAATCTTTCTCATCCGTTTTCTAAGCTTTGGTGCCTGGGCGTGCTCTAGCCTAGTCAGCTTAGCTACCTGACCTGAAACTTTATTCCAGAGAGCGTGATATTCATCAGAGAAGCGGTCTTTCTCGTACTCACACTCACAGATATGCACAGAATGCCTGATAGTATCACGCTCAGCACGGCGGATCTTGGGCACCCCATGCCCTACCCAAACACCGGTCACAGCGTAGGGAGCCTTCAAATCATCTGATCGCTCCATCTTCGTTTTGCTTTGCCGAAGACGAAGCCCATGCTCACGAAACAGCCCAGCAATATATCTTATTGACGCCGTAGCTTCTTCCTGCGCCACTAGTCGATCACTTGAAATAGTAACATCATCCAAGAGCCGGGAATATGAAAAGCCTTTATCCCTTAACCGCTTAACATAGCTGAACTCAGAATTATGAAATATCAAATTGGCTATATAGCTCGATGTACAAGCACCTTGAGGAACCCGCCCCTCACGGGTCACCAGCTTGGCGAGAACCTCACTTACATCGTCCGGAAACTTAAAAAAGTACTTAAAAACCGAAACAACGCTTGCAAACGGAATATTATCGTAGAAATCCCTGATATCCAAACTTATCAGAAATCTTGATCCAGCATGAATCCGACTATTCTCAATATAGTCTCTTGGGTTTTCTTCATCTTTAATGCCGCCTTGCAAGTACTTAGGATATTCCACAGCCTCAAAAAGACGAGAGTTTATTCGCTTCTGGAGCCGCTTCAATTCGTACTTTGGCTCATAAACGTTCCGTATCTTTCCGCCTTTGGTTTCTATGACGAACGGCGTATATGAAGAGGAAGCTTTTTTTGCGAGATCAGAAAGAAGTTTCGGAGGAAGACCTAGTGTCCTGTCTCGGAAATAACTTAACCCACTTGAGCTACGCTTCGTTGGTCAGCCACAAAGAGGAGTGGAGCCGTGAACTCTCAAGCCATTGTGCTCAGTGACGATGAGCAGGTTGAGTTGAGCCGGCGGGTTCGCTCGGCGACCATCAGCCAGCGCGACGGTCGCCGAGCGCGTGTAATCTTGCTGGCTGCTCAAGGTCATTCACGTAACGAAATCGCTGAATTGACCGGCCTCTCCGTTGTTTCGATCACCCGCTGGTGCAAGCGTTTTCAAGCCCAGCGCCTACAAGGCTTAGTGGATTTGCCTGGGCGAGGACGCAAAACTTCCTTACCTGCCGAAGCTTTGAAACGAACGCTTGAGCAGGTCACTCAACCACGCATTGGCCAACCTCGTTGGAGCTGCCGCAGCATGGCGCGAGTCGCCGGTATTTCGCCTGCCAGCGTCCAACGAATTTGGGCCGCGAACGACATCAAACCGCACCTGACTCGCACCTTCAAACTGTCCAATGACCCGCATTTCGAAGAGAGATTCTGGGACGTCATTGGACTGTATCTGGCGCCACCGGATAAAGCGCTGGTGCTCTGCTGCGATGAAAAGAGCCAGGTTCAAGCCTTGCAACGCACGCAACCAGGCTTGCCATTGGGCATTGGCCACATCCGCACACAGACCCATGACTACGTTCGTCACGGCACGCTAACGCTGTTCGCGGCCATGGATTACCTCCAGGGTCGGCTGATCAGCAGCATCGAAACACAGCACCGGCATCAGGAGTGGCTGGCTTTCCTGAAAAAGATCAACCGGGAAACACCCAAGAACCTGCAATTGCACTTGATCGTGGATAACTACGCCACGCACAAGCATCCGGTCGTCAAGGAATGGCTCAAACGCCATCCACGATTTCATCTGCACTTCACCCCGACCTCAAGCTCCTGGATGAACATGGTTGAACGCTTTTTCCGGGACATCACCGTCTACCTGCGCGATGGCAGCTTTAGTTCGACACGCGAACTGGCTAGCTCCATCACCGCGTTCTTGGCGCTGCACAACGCTCAGCCCTGCCGGTACGTCTGGAACGCGAAAGGTGAAGACATCTTGCGCAAGATCCAGAGTGCCCGAGACGCGATGGCAGGCGCGATGAAAAAGAACGTTTTATCTGAGACGGGACACTAGGGTCTTGGCAAGAATAGCCAATGATCCGATAGGTTGGTGTGGGTAGTACGGCTTGTCCTTTGCCACAGTCGCAGACCTACGCAAGCGATGAGTGTAAAGCAAAAATTAAGAGTCAGTTAGTTATCGTCGACCTCCAAAAAAATGGAAATCATTTTACGACCAACCCAGTAAAGAAAAGCCTTAACGGTCATTTCAATAACTGCACTTGAGCCAATTTTTTTCCAAGGAGAACTATCTCTAGTTACTTCCGGAATGCTCTCTTTTTCTGTAACAGTCACAGGTACATCTGATTTAGCTTTACGCATAGCTTTTTCCTCTTAGCAACCAAGAGCGAAATGCTCTTGTGGCCAGACCAAGCGGATTAAGCATTCAAGGAATATTAATATTGGACTCAAGCGGACTCTTAACTTTTACGCCAGACAACGGTCGCAGCCCCCAGTCCGGAGAGCGAGCTAGGCGCGCCCCCTGCGTGCAGTGGCCCCGCCGCGCCGGTCATGACCCCAATGAAGGGATCGCCAGTTAAGGCATCGATTTCCTTGAAACTGTGACTTTAAAGAGCGGAACAGGTGTATTCACCTGCGAGACTGAGCATATTCAGTATCGGTCACTGATGTCAATACGACACCAGTAGTCTGAGAGTTTATTTTATTGGAGAACCAGATCCCATTTCGGAATAGGTTGTGAGCCGGTGAATGCGCCCCATCTTGGCCTTCCAGAGGGGACACAAGACTGGTACATTCCCCTTCAGTCCCTTGGGAAAGGGCGTTGATTTCCGTGGCTTCCAGGCGATGTAGCTGGCTTTTGCTGTACATCGACTACCCGGCGGACAACAACAAGATGAGCTGGCAGGACATGCTTGCCTGGTTGCGCAGCAAGCGCTGGCAGTCGCTGGGTTTTGGCGGCATTACGTACCTTGCGTTGATGATCCCGCTGGTCAACGTGCTGATGATGCCGGCGGCGGTAGCCGGGGCGACGTTGTTCTGGGTGCGGGAGCGCAAGTGAGTGCCGGGGGCGCATGCCCTTCATGCCTGTGCAGTACCTGTAGGAGATTACCCAGCCCTTTCGGGCTGCGCTGTCGCGCAGAGAACTGGGCATGAGCCCGCCGCGGCCCCTGTGGGAGCGGGCTTGTCGGGGTGCCGAACCACCGCGAAGCAGGCGACGCGGTGTCTGGCACCGGCTTCGCCGGTGTTCGCGGGCAAGCCCGCTCCCACAGGTCCCTGCTAAATCAATGAGTTGTGTTTTGTTCTATGAGAGCCGGCTTGCCGGCGATCACCGGCAGTGCCGGTGCCAGGCCACAGGGCGGTATGGCCTGACAGGGCCCTATCGCCGACAAGCCGGCTCCTAAAGCGGTGGTATCAGTGCGACAGCTGGCTGGAGAACTGCCCCACTGCATCCACCACCTTCTTCGCCCCTTCCTGAATCTCCACGATCACCCCGCCGGTGTCGGCGGCCAGCGCAAGGCCCTGCTCGGCCTGGCGCTTGCTGGTATCGATGATGTCCACCGCAGCCTGAGCCAGTTGCTCGTTCTGCTGCACCACCTTGGCGATTTCTTCAGTGGCGCTGCTGGTGCGCGAGGCCAGCTGGCGCACCTCGTCGGCGACCACGGCAAAGCCACGGCCCTGCTCGCCGGCACGCGCGGCCTCGATGGCGGCGTTGAGCGCCAGCAGGTTGGTCTGCCCGGCAATGTCGCTGATGGTCTTGATGATCGCGCCGATTACCTTGGACTGCTTGTCCAGCGCGTGGATGCCGTCGGCGGCGTCCTGCATCGAGCCCTCTAGGCCGCGCATCACTTCCACCGTCTGGGTCACCACCTCGGTGGCCTTGCGTGCGCAGCCGTCGGTTTCCAGCGAAGTGGTGTAGGCGATATCGGCCGCCTCGGCCACCGCCTGCTCCTGGTTGACCTGATCGGTGACTACAGTGGCGAACTTGACCACCTTGTAGAGCACATCGTGGGCATCGAAGATCGGGTTGTACGACGCTTCCAGCCATACCGTGCGGCCATGGGCATCGATGCGCTTGAAGCGGCCGGCAACATACTCGCCGCGGCGCAGCTTGTCCCAAAACGCCTTGTACTCGGGCGAGCCGGCTTCCTGCGGGTCACAGAACATGCGGTGCGGCTTGCCGCGCACCTGCTCGAGGCGGTAGCCCATGCCCTCGAGGAAGCGGTCGTTGGCGGTGAGCACCTGGGCTTCAAGGTCGAACTCGATCACGGCCGTGGAACGCATCAGCGCCTTGATCAGGCTCTCATGCTCGCGGGAAGTCTCGATGGTGCGGGTGAGGTCGCTGGAGTGCAGCGAGAAATAGCGAATGCACCCGTTGCTGTCTTTCACCGGCTGCAGGATCGAGCGCAGCCAGGCTTCCTGGCCATTACCGCGCAACAGGCGAAGTGCGCCGTTGAGGTGCTCGCCACGGGTGATAGCGGCCTTCATGCGCTGTTGAAAGTCGAGCTGCTTCACATGGGCCGGGACGATCTCTTCGATGTTGCGCCCGATCAGTTGCTCGGCGCGGTAGTGCATTTCGGCTTCGAAATTGGCATTGACCGACTCGATGCGCCCCTGGGGGTCGAGCTGGAGCACCAGCATTTCACTGTCGAGGCTGTTCTTGACCTGTTCGACGGACAGCAGTTCTTCACGCAGCTGCTGGATTTCTTGCTTGAGTTTGTTGTTGAACATCACCGCTCTCCCGGAGCGCATAGCTATAGCCGAATGCATCTGCATCGGCTAAGCCAGCGGGCTTCTTGAGCGCTTTGCCATAAAATATTCACGGCATCGAAGCTGCCGGAAATCAAGCGTCATCTGTACGTCACAAAGGCGTCACATGCCCGCAATCGGGGCGGCGGAAACTTTTTGTCATGAATACTCCGCCCTTGCGCATCACCTTGGTCAGCGAGACCTTCCCCCCCGAAATCAATGGCGTGGCCAATACCCTTGGCCGGCTCGGTGAGGGGCTGCGCCTGCGCGGGCACCAGGTGGAGGTGATCCGCCCGCGCCAGGCCTGCGATTGCGCAGCGGGGCCGGACGACAGCCTGCTGCTGTGCCGCGGCTGGCCACTGCCGGGCTACCCGGGGTTGCAGTGGGGCGAGGTGTCGATGCACAAGCTGTGGCGGCGCTGGCGCCGGCAGCGCCCCGATGTGCTGTACATCGCAACCGAAGGGCCGCTGGGGTTGAGCGCCCTGCGCGCTGCACGGCGGCTGGGCATCGCCGTGGTCAGCGGCTTTCACACCAACTTCCCGCAGTATTCGGGGCAATACGGCCTTGGCCTGCTGGCAAGGCTGCTCACTCACTACCTGCGCTGGTTCCACCGGCGCACCGCCATCACCCTGGTACCCAGCGCCAGCCAGCGCCTGGAGCTGGAGCGCCGCGGTTTCGAGCGGCTGGGGCTGATGGCCCGCGGCGTGGATGCCAGCCTGTTCAACCCGGCCCGGCGCAGCCAGGCCTTGCGCGAGCAATGGGGGCTGGCAGCGGACGATATCGCCGTGCTGTATGTCGGGCGATTGGCGGCGGAGAAGAACCTGGCATTGCTGCGCCCGTGCATGGCAGCACTGCAGAAAAGTTATCCACAGCGGCGCCTGCGCCTGGTGATGGTCGGTGACGGCCCATTGCGCGCCAGCCTTCACCAGCAGTTGCCGGACGCCGTGTTCTGCGGCGCCCAGCGCGGCGAAGTGCTGGCCGAACACTACGCCAGCGCCGACCTTTTCTTGTTCCCAAGCCTCACCGAAACCTTCGGCAACGTGGTGCTGGAGGCCATGGCCTCGGGGCTGGCGGTGGTCGCCTACGACGAGGCCGCCGCGGCCCAGCACATTCGCCACGGCCACAGCGGCGCGCTGGCCATGCCTGGCGATCAGGCGGGTTTCATCGACGCCACTTGCTGGCTGCTGGAAGAAAGCGAAACCCTGCGCCGGGTGCGCCTGAACGCCCGCCAGCACGCCAGCCGCCAGGGCTGGCCGGCAATCGTCGAGCAGTTCGAGGGCTACCTGTACGACGCCTGCCGGGGCGGCACGGCCAACAGGGAGGCAGCCCCGCCCCTGGCCCTCAAGCCAGGCTCGCCAGCGCCTCGCGGCTGAACGGCAGCACTTCGGCCTCGCGCCCGTCGCGCACTTTCTGCGCCCATTGCGCATCCACCAGCAGGGCGCGGCCGACTGCTACCAAGTCGAACTCCCGCGCTTCCAGGCGCTGCAACAAGCCTTCGAGGCTGGCAGGCTCGGCGACTTTGTCGGTGTCGACCATGAACTGCAGGAACTCGCCATCCAGGCCGACGCTGCCCACGGTGATGCTCGGCTTGCCGGTGAGCTGGCGGGTCCAGCCGGCCAGGTTCAGCTCGCTGCCGTCGAACTCCGGTTCCCAGAAGCGCCGGGTGGAGCAATGGAAGATATCCACACCCGCCGCCGACAGCGGCTCGAGGAACGCTGCCAGCGCCTCGGGGGTTTGCACCAGACGCGCGCTGTAGTCCTGCTGCTTCCATTGCGAGAAACGGAAGATGATCGGGAAGTCCGGGCCCACCGCAGCGCGCACGGCCTGGATCAGCTCGATGGCAAAACGCGAGCGGCCGGCCAGGTCGCCGCCGTATTCGTCATCACGGCGGTTGCTGGCCTCCCAGAAGAACTGGTCGATCAGGTAGCCGTGGGCGCCGTGGATCTCTACCCCGTCCATGCCGATTGCCTGGGCATCGCGCGCCGCCTGGGCGAAGGCGGCGATCACCTCGCGGATGTCGTCGTGGCTCATGCCCTGCACCAGCACCGTGCCGTCTTTCTCTTTGCCGCTCGGGCCATAGGCCGGCACGCTGGCGTCCGGCTCCACCCCCAGGCGGCGCACGCTGCCCACATGCCACAGCTGCGGCACGATGCGCCCGCCTTCGGCGTGCACCGCCTCGACCACGCGCTGCCAGCCGGCCAGGGCGTCATCGCCGTAGAAGCGTGGCACGTTGGGGTAGCCGTTGGCAGCTTTGTGGCCAACCGTGGTGCCCTCGGTGATGATCAGGCCGACACCCGCAGCTGCGCGGCGGCGGTAGTACTCGACCACGCCGTCGTGGGGCACGCCGCCGGGGCAGAAGGTACGGGTCATCGGCGCCATGACCACACGGGTCGGCAGCTCGAGGGTACCCAGGGTGAAGGGCTGGAACAGAGGGTTGCTGGACATGCGGCGCTCCCGGCAAGGGTGAGGAAATGCGCCTGAGCTTAGGGGCAGTGCGGGGGCTGGCACAGCATTATTGATTGGGGTGATTGACGGGTATCGCGGCCCTGTGGGAACGGGTTCACCCGCGAACACCGGCTTTGCCGGTGCCATTCACCGTGCCGCTTGCTCCGCGGCTGAAGCCGCTCCCACAGGGATCGCACAACCTTCAGCCCTATGCTGCCCCTGCAGGAGCCGGCTTGCCGGCAATGAGGCCGGTACAGGCGCCCCGGAGCACTGCATCAGGCCAGCGCCTTCTCGATGGCCTGTACCACGCTGGGGTCGTCCGGGGCGGTACGCGGAGCGAAGCGGGCCAGCACGCGGCCGTCCTTGCCGACCAGAAACTTTTCGAAGTTCCAGGTAATGTCACCGGGAAACTCCGCGCCCTCACCCGCCAGCAGGCGATACAGCTGATGGCGCTCATGGCCGTTGACCTCGAGCTTGGCACCCAGCGGGAAGCTCACGCCGTAGTTGAGGCTGCAGAAGTCCTGGATCTCCTTCTCGCTTCCCGGCTCCTGCCCGGCAAACTGGTTGCACGGCAGGCCCAGTACGTTGAAGCCCTTGCCCTTGTATTGCTGGTGAAGCTTTTCCAGCGAGGCGTACTGCGGCGTCAGGCCACACTTGGAGGCGACGTTGACCACCAGCACCACCTGGCCCTTGAACGGGGCGAGGGGCAGGTCCTCGCCGTTCAACGCCTTCAATGTCAGGTCGTGAAATGCACTCATGTTGAATCCCCTCTCAGGTTCCCGATTGTCGCTGGGGCGAATTGCGCCCACTAAAAAGGCGCTCTTCCAAGCCGCGTACCCCCGTCGGGGGCATGCCGGCTTGTCCGAGCGCCTGGCGACTTTCTGAGCTTAGCGCAGAAAATCAGTGGTGATGGCCACCTTCACCGTGGATGTGACGGTGAGCGATTTCTTCTTCGCTGGCGTCACGCACGTCGACCACTTTGACCTTGAAGTTCAGGCGCTGGCCGGCCAGCGGGTGGTTGCCGTCAACGGTGACGTCGTCGCCGTCTACGTCACGGATGGTGACGATCTGCATCTGGCCGTCCGGCGCAGAGGCGTGGAACTGCATGCCGACTTCCAGCACGTCGACGCCTTCGAACAGGCTGCGGTTCAGGGTGCTGACCAGCTCGGCCAGGTATTCGCCGTAGGCGTCTTCCGGCTCGATGGCAACTTCAAGTTCGTCACCGGCCTGCTTGCCTTCCAGGGCTTTTTCCAGGCCCGGGATGATGTTGGCGGCACCGTGCAGGTAAACCAGCGGCGCACCACCGGCGGAGCTGTCGATGGTCTCCCCGGCGTCGTTGGTCAGGGTATAGTCGATGGACACAGCCTTGTTGGCGGCGATCAGCATGGGGCAAGACCTTTTGCAAAAGAATGTAGAACGGGGAAGTGTAACCAAGGCATCGGCCGATTGCGAACCGACCATGGACGAAGGGTCGCCCGTCAGTCTGATCACGGGCTTTCACCAGGACGAAGAAGGCCACTGGGTGGTGTCACTTTCTTGTGGCCATACCCAGCACCTGCGCCACCAGCCGCCCTGGCAGGCGCGGCCCTGGGTGCTTGACGCCGAACAGCGCCAGCGCCGCATCGGCCAGGCATTTGCCTGTGGCTGGTGCGCCCGGGGGGCGGTTAGCGATACCCTTGGCCGTTGATTCTTTTGCACCGCTTATTTCGAGAAGCACGCATGCAGACTTTTTTCATTGCGCCGACCGACTTCGGTGTCGGCCTGACCTCCATCAGCCTGGGCCTGGTTCGCACCCTCGAGCGCGCCGGGCTGAAGGTCGGCTTTTTCAAGCCGATCGCCCAGCCGCACCCCGGTGACACCGGGCCTGAGCGCTCCAGCGAACTGGTGGCGCGTACCCACGGCATCAAACCGCCCACCCCGCTGAGCCTCGCCCAGGTCGAGCGTATGCTTGGCGATGGCCAGCTGGACGAGTTGCTCGAAGAGATCATCCGCCTGTACCAGCAGGCCTGCGTCGGCAAGGACGTGGTGGTGGTCGAAGGCATGGTGCCGACCCGCCACGCCAGCTACGCGGCCCGGGTCAACCTGCACCTGGCCAAGAGCCTGGACGCCGAGGTGATCCTGGTATCGGCGCCGGAAAACGAGGTGCTCAGCGAGCTGTCCGGCCGGGTCGAATTGCAGGCCCAGCTGTACGGCGGGCCGCGCGACCCGAAGGTGCTTGGGGTGATTCTGAACAAGGTGCGCACCGACGAGAGCATGGCCGAGTTCGCCACGCGCCTGCGCGAGCACTCGCCGCTGCTGCGTGGCAACGACTTCCGCCTGCTCGGCTGCATCCCTTGGCAGAGCGAGCTAAACGCCCCGCGCACCCGCGACGTGGCCGAGCTGCTCGGCGCCCAGGTGCTCAACGCCGGTGACTACGAGCAGCGGCGCATGAACAAAATCATCATCTGCGCCCGCACCGTGGCCAACACCGTGCCGCTGCTCACCTCCGGCACCTTGGTGGTGACCCCGGGCGATCGCGACGACATCATCCTGGCGGTGAGCCTGGCGGCGATCAACGGCGTGCCGTTGGCCGGCCTGCTGCTGACCAGCGACAGCAAGCCCGACCCGCGCATCCTCGAGCTGTGCAGCGGTGCGCTGCAGGCTGGTCTGCCGATCCTGTCGGTCAGTACCGGCTCGTACGACACCGCCAACCAGCTCAACTCGCTGAACCGGGAAATCCCGGTGGATGACCGCGAGCGCGCCGAGTTCATCACCGACTTTGTCGCCACCCACCTGGACGCGGCCTGGCTGCACCAGCGCTGCGGCACCCCGCGCGAACTGCGCCTGTCGCCGGCGGTGTTCCGCTACCAGTTGATCCAGCGCGCCCAGCAGGCCAACAAGCGCATTGTTCTGCCCGAAGGCGCCGAGCCGCTGCTGGTGCAGGCTGCCGCGCTGTGTCAGACGCGTGGCATCGCCCGCTGCGTGCTACTGGCCAAACCCGAAGAGGTAGCCGCTGTGGCCCGCGCCCAGGGCATCAGCCTGCCGCCGGACCTTGAGGTGCTGGACCCGGAGCTGATCCGCGGGCGCTATGTAGAGCCGATGGTCGAGCTGCGCAAGAGCAAGAACCTCAACGCGCCGATGGCCGAGCAGCAACTGGAAGACCCGGTGGTGATCGGCACCATGATGCTGGCGCTGGGCGAGGTGGACGGGCTGGTTTCGGGCCTGGTGCACTCCACCGCCAACACCATCCGCCCGGCCCTGCAACTGATCAAGACCGCGCCGGGTGCAAGCCTGGTGTCGTCGGTGTTCTTCATGCTGTTCCCCGACCAAGTGCTGGTGTACGGCGACTGCGTGATGAACCCGCACCCCAGCGCCGAGGAGCTGGCCGAGATCGCCCGACAGAGCGCCGAGTCGGCCGAGTCGTTCGGCATTGCGCCACGGGTGGCGATGTTGAGCTATTCCAGCGATTCGGCCGGCAGCGACGAAGAGGTGGCGAAGGTGCGTGAAGCCACGCGGCTTGCGCAACACGCCGAGCAGCAGTTGCTGATCGACGGCCCGCTGCAGTACGACACCGCCGCCAACCCGGACATCGCCCGCCAGCTGGCGCCGCACAGCCCGGTGGCAGGGCGCGCCACGGTGTTCGTGTTCCCCGACCTGAACACCGGCAACACCACCCACAAGGCGGTGCAGCGCAGCGCCGACTGCGTCAGCCTCGGGCCGATGCTGCAGGGCTTGCGCAAGCCGGTGAACGACCTGCCGCGCGGGGCGCAGGTGGATGACATCGTACATACCATTGCGTTGACGGCCATCCAGGCCAGTAACGTGCGCTGATAAAAGCATCGCGGGGCAAGCCCGCTCCCACGTTTAGTCGTGGGAGCGGGCTTGCCCCGCGATTTACTTCAGCCGTTGAACGTTACGGATACTGCTGCACAGTCCCCTGCTGGTCATACTGCTGGCCTGGGATCGGCTTGAGGTTCACCTCTACCCGACGGTTCTGCGCCCGGCCATTGGCATCGGCGTTGCTGGCGATCGGCTGGTCCGGGCCCATGCCACGCACGCTCACCCGGGTGCCATCCACGCCCTGGGAGGTCAGGTAGGTGCTGACTGCCTGCGCGCGGCGTTGCGACAGGTCCATGTTGTGCTGGCGGCTGCCGGTGCTGTCGGTAAAGCCAACCACCTCGATGGTGTTCTGGTTGAACTGCTTGAACGAGCCGGCCAGGTTGTTCAGCGGCGCATAGAAGCTGGGGGAAATGTTCGCAGAGTCGGTGGCGAAGGTGATGTTGCCCGGCATGATCAGCTTGATCTGGTCGCCCTGGCGCTGAACTTCAACGCCGGTGTTGGCCATCTTGGCGCGCAGCTCGGCTTCCTGCTTGTCGGCGTAGTAGCCATAACCTGCGGCGGCGGCACCTACTGCGGCGGCGCCGATCAGCGCCCCCTTGCCACGGTTGTTGTG
Organism: Pseudomonas xanthosomatis; assembly: GCF_019139835.1. Taxonomy (NCBI): domain Bacteria; kingdom Pseudomonadati; phylum Pseudomonadota; class Gammaproteobacteria; order Pseudomonadales; family Pseudomonadaceae; genus Pseudomonas; species Pseudomonas xanthosomatis. The sequence goes on from NZ_CP077075.1 coordinate 5,741,979, forward strand.
GTCGATGGCAGCACCGGCAATGGCACCGGCCAACGCGCCCAGGCCGCCGTACTTGGCCGTCTTGCTCATCCCCGTGGAGCCCTGGTCCTGGCTCTGGCCGTCATAGGGGTTCTGGCCGGCACAACCGGTCATCAGGGCGGCGGCGGTAGCGACGATAATCAGACGACGCATCATGGACAAGCTCCTACTGAATTCATAAGTGCAGCGGATCACATACGGATCTATGCCGTGGCTTGGATTACACCTGCGCGCAAAAATTCCATGAAACTTCACGCACGCACGAACGGGTTCTCGCGCATCTCGTCGCCGAGGCGGGTGTCCGGGCCATGGCCGGTCACCACGATGGCTTCTTCATCCAGCCGGTACAGCCGCTCCTTGATGGAACGAACGATAGCCCGCTGATCGCCACCCCACAAATCGGTACGCCCAACGCCACGTCGGAACAGGGTGTCACCGGCGATCAGCAGCTTGTGCTCGGCGAACCAGAAGCTCATCGAACCCGGCGTGTGCCCTGGAGTGTGCAGCGCCACGCCGCAGCCGCAGGCCAGCGCCTCGTCGTCGCCCAGCCAGCGGTCCGGCGCAGGGACCGGCGTATAAGGCACACCGAACATCTGGCATTGCATCTCGAGGTTGTCCCACAGCGGCTGGTCGGCCTTGTGCAGGTGCAAGGTGGCGCCGGTCAGTTCCTTGAGCCGGCCCGAGGCGAGGAAATGATCGAAGTGCGCGTGGGTGTGGATGATGCTCACCAGGGTCAGGCCGTGGTGCTGCAGGCGGGCGAGGATCTTCTGCTCGTCACCGCCCGGGTCGACGACGATGGCCTTCTTGCTGAGCGGGTCGCCGATCAGGGTGCAGTTGCACTGCAGAGGGCCGACGGGGAAGGTTTCGCGGATGAGCGATACCGAAATGTTTTCCATTGAAGCTACCCATCATTCGAAAAGTGTCTGGACACGCGCAAGGGCATCCAGGATGACAGCCTCGGGAACGGACTCGATGCGTTTGGCGTTTCTGGCTTCCAGGTCAACGGTGCGGATCTGGTTGCACAACATTACGCCCTGCGTCTGCGTACCTGCGCCACTCAAAGTGACGGCAAACCCCGCATGCCTCGCGAAATCCCCGCCTTGGGATATCGGAGCAATGACCGCAAGCCCTGAAGTGTTGAACGCCCCTGGAGTCAGAACCAACGCTGGACGGCCACCGCCCTGTTGCTCCCGACCGACAGCAGGGTCGAGGTTGACCCTGACGATATCGCCCCTGGCGAACGTACCGCGCCTCACACCTCACGCCCCACTGGGCGCATGGCATTCCAATCGGCCATATCCTCAGGCTCTGGCGCACTGAGGTCACATTGCGCCATGAGCTCTTCCAGGGTGTACTTGGGCTTGGGCCTGACTGGTTTGAGAACCAGGGTTTCGCCAGCCGTGTCGAGACTGAGGGTTGAGCCCACCTCAAGGCCGATCTGCTTGAGGACTGCTGCCGGAAGACGTATGGCGGCACTGTTGCCCCACTGCTGTATCTTGATCTGCATAAGTATCTCCCAAGGTAGATACATAGTAGGAACCCTCCCAGCCATGGCAAGTGAAATGTAGAAACTACGTATCTACATTTGTCAGTCATGGCCGGCCACGGATAGCCCACCGGAGACGATAAGGACGCCTCCTACATCACCCTGGGAAACAGCTTAACTGCAGAAGCAACCAGTGAAGTCGTTGAAGACCTCACCATTGATTCAAGGCAAATACAACCTGAACAACCCGCCCCCCAGCGCACCGCCATTGGCGATCTCGATCCGCCCGCGCACCCCGTTGCGTTCATGCAGCGCAGCGATGCGCGCGGCGAAGTACAGGCCCAGGCCGGTGCTGCCGCTTTGCTGGTCGATGCCCTGCACGTAGTCGCTCTGGCGCTCGAGCATGCGCTGTGGATAACCGGCACCATCGTCGTTGACGCTGATGACCAGTTGCTCGCCCTGCTCCTCGATGCTGATCAGCAGGGCGTGGCCGGCGTAGCGGATGGCGTTGGTGAGCACGTTGGCCACCACCGAGGCGACCAGCTCGCGGTCGAAGAAACCCAGCGGGTTGTCGGTGTCGATGCGCCAGGTCGCGAGGATGTCGCGGTGCTTGAGCACTTCCTGGTGGGCCGCCAGCTGGGCTTCGATGAAGTCATCCAGCTCATGGTAGTCGGGGCACACCGGCAGCTGGTTGACGCCCAGTTTGTACAGGCCCAGCAGCTGCACCAGCATGCCGTTCAGGTGTCTGAACTCATGCTCCATGATGCCCTGCTCGGCGCCACCCTGAAGTTCCTCTGGCAGGCGCGCCAGCCACTGGTTGTGGGCCTGGATCAACGCCGACAGCGAGTTTTTCAGGTCGTGCACGGTGGAGGCGATCACCGTGGAAAAGTCCAGCCCCTGGTTGCCCTGGGTCATGCGCCGAACACCCGTACGTGCAGCTTGCGGTAGCGCTCGTAGCGGTTGTCGCTGGCCGGAATACCAGCCACGCTGGTGAGGCAGTCGCGGCACTCCTGCAGCAGTGCCGGCGGCGGAGTTTCACCGCCAATACGCAACAAGGCCTGGGCGGTATTGAGGGCGATACTGATGTTTTTCGGTTGCAGCGACAGCGCCTTGCGGAACATGCCCAGCGCTTCGCTGAGCTGGCCGCCCTGGTAGCTGCGCACGCCCTGGCGGTTGAGGTCGACCGCCTCGGTCACCGCGCCCAGCACGGTGGGGTCGTCGGTAAGCTTGGCCACGCTCTGCATGACTTTTGGGTCATCGCCGTAGGTTTCCACGCAGCCTTTCAGGATGGAGGTGCCCGCCGCATCCTGGCCAAGCTGCTGCAGCTGTTTGGCCACGGTCAGCGCCGCTTCCACCGAGAAGAACTGGTCCATTTTCTCAAGCCGCTGCATGGCCTGCTCGGTGAGCTTGGCTGCGGTGTCCGGGTCACCGGCCTGCTGCAGGCTGGCGGCCTTCATCAGCCGCGCACGCACCTGCAGGCCCTGATCCTCGACATGCTCCTTGGCCACTTCGCTGAGCACGGTGTTGATTTCAACCCGGGTACGCGCATCCAGGCCAAAGCCTGCGTTCTTGTTCATCAGCGCCTGGGCCAGGCCCAGGTTGCTTTCGGCATCTTTGTAGCGCGAGCTCTGCCCTTGGTTGACCGAGTGCCGGTAAGCCTTGGAAGCGGTTTCGAAGTCGGCGTTCTCCAGCGCCAGCTTGCCCAGCGCCGCCTGCCGGCGTACAGCCAGCGGCGACAGGCGCACGGCTTCTTCAAGCATGTGCTGGGCGCGGCGCGACTCGCCCTGGGCCACCAGCACGTCGGCCATGCCGTCATACAGGCTGGGCATGATCGGGAAGGCCTTGAGCGCCTGCTCGAACACGCCCTGGGCCTGGGCATGCTGGCCGCGCTTGTGCAGCAGGTTGCCCAGCGCCGCATACACCCATGGCTGCGGGCGGCTGGCAAGAATGCCCTTCAGGAACTTTTCCAGCTCGTCGAAACGGTTCAGGTCGCGCAACGCGTCGGCGCGGTAGCGCAGGCACAGCGGGGCGAAGCGTGGGTCTTTCTTGCACAGCTCGGCGCAGGCGGCGAGCACCTGGGCCGGCTGGCCACGGTCCAGCGCCTGCAGAATCGGTTTGAGCAGGGTCTTGCGCTGTACCAGTTTTTCAAGGCGCTGGGCCAGGCCGACACGGTTGAACGGCTTGGTGAGATAGGCGTCCGGCTCGTGCTCGATGGCGCTGAGCACGATGGCCTGGCTGCTCTCGGCGGTGACCATGATGAACACACATTCATGGCTGATCAGCTTGTCGAGGATCAGGTCCTCGAGCACCTGCTGGCCGTTCTTCTTGCCGTCACCCAGGTGGAAGTCCTGAAGGATGAAGTCGTAGCGCTTCTGCCCGCACATACGCAGCGCCTGCTCGCCGCTGTCGGCGGTGTCGACGTCGCGCACGCCCAGCTCACGCAGCATGGAGCGGGTCGACGTACGAAAATCGGTGAAGTCGTCGACGATCAGAAAGCTTTTTTGCCCGTACTGCAGCATCAAGACGGCCTGTATTGGAATAATGGGGAAAAAGTGGCGCGCGGCGACGCATGCCGCCGAATTGTGTATCGGCAGCGAGCCGGGAAAGATGAGCGCTCAGCAGCCCGCTATGTTAGCGGGCAAAACGCCACTACGCCAGCAAACCCAGGGCCTTGGCCCGGGCTACGGCTTGCGTGCGGCGCTCCACGCCCAGCTTGCTGTTGATATGGCTGGCGTGGGTCTTGACCGTGTGCAGCGAAATGAACAGCCGTTCGCTGATCTGCTGGTTGGAGCAACCCTGGGCGATAAGTTCGAGTACCGCCAGCTCGCGGCCGCTGAGCGACTCAGTGGGGCTGCTGCTGGTTTGCGCGGCTTCGGGCAGGCGCGCCAGCAGCTCGGCCTGGACCGCACACGGCACGCGCACGGCGAGTTGCTCGCGCAACCACTGCGGGTGTATTTCGATAAGCCGCTGGAACGCTTGCAACGCGCCACCTTGCGCCGCCTCCACGGCCTGCGCCAGCAGTTTCACCGCATCACTTTCACGCCCCTGAGCCAGCAACAGCCCGACCGACTGGCACATCGCACAGATGGCCAGCGCCATGCCGCCACTGGCCTGCCCCCGGACGGCCAGTGAATGCAGGCGTGCCTCGGCGTCCGCCGGGCGCTCGAGCACCTGCTCCAGCAGCGCCCGTTGCAGTTCGATGTGCAGCGGCAGCAATGGGTGGAATTCGGGGGCTGCGGCCGGTTGCTCGCCGCCGTAGGTCTGCCCCAGGCGCAGCAGCCAGGATTCGGCGAGGTCGGTACGGCCCTGGGCCAGCCACAACTCGCACTTCACCAAGGTGATCATGGCCAAATAGAAAATCGGCGGCACATCCCAGATATGCATCAGCCGTTCGGCCTCGGCCAGTTCCGAGAAAGCCTCGGCAAAGCGCCCTTCGCGCCCGTCCAGGGTGGCGATTACGCAGTGGCCGATGAGCACGCTGATATCCCGGCAGGCGCGTGCCTCGCTAAGCCCGGCGCGCAGGCGCGTACGCGCTTGTGCCGGCTGCAGCCGTGTGGCCAGCAGGTAGCCCTCGTAGAGCGTGAGCCGGGCACGCACCGCATACAGCCGCTGGCCCGACAGCCCCTGCAGGCGCTGCAGGCCCTGACGTACTTCATCCAGCGCCCTGAGCACCTCGCCACGGGCGTGCAGCACCCGGGCCCGGTCGTAATGGGCCAGCGCCTCGAACAGTGGGTTGCCAACCCGCTGGGCCAGCTCCAGGGCTTCGCGGTTCCAGCCCCGGGCACGCCAGAAATCGCCATCGGCGATGGCCAGGTTGGACAGCGTCGACAGGCACACCAGGCGTTGCCCGTAACGCTTGCAGGGCAGGCTTTGCAGGGCTTCGCTGCAATAGCTGAAGGTGCGCTGGCGGTCACCACGGCCCCTGGCGATGATGCCGCTCAGGGCCAGCCATTGCGCCAGCATCGAGCGCTGGGCCGTGGCCGATGGCGCCGGCAGGAAGCGGCTCAGGTAGCCGGCGAGCTCTTCGGCTGCATCCAGCTGGCAAGCCAAGCCCAGGGCCCAGCTGTACAGCACGATCAGGCGCGGGGTGCTGATCAGCAGGCTGTCGGGCAAGTCCATTTTCCAGCGCAGCAACATGCCGACGTTCTGCTCGGCCAGCAGTTGTTCTTCGGACAAGCTCTGCACCAGGTCCGCCGCTACATCCAGGTGACCTGCGCGCAAGGCCTGCTCTACCGCTTCATCCAGCAGCCCCTGGCTCTCGAACCAGCGGCTGGCGCGCAGGTGCTGGCTGGCCAGGGGCCCGCTGGCCTGGCGGCTGCGCAGCAGGTCGGAGAACAGATGGTGATAGCGGAACCAGCGACCGTGCTCGTCGAGCGGCACCAGGAACACCTGGTGAGCCTGCAGGTAACGCAGCACCTCGGCGCTGTCGTCACGCTCGCGCACGGCGTCACACAGTTCAGCGCAAAAACGCTCCTGGCAGGCGGTGTCGTAGAGAAACGCCTGCACGGTGGCCGGCAGAATGTCGATGACCTCTTCGAGCAGGTAGTCGCGGATCAGCCCTTCGCCCCCATGCAGGGCCTGGGGCAGCGCGCCGTCGTCACCCGATTCGCTGGCCGCCAGCTGCCAGAAGCGCAAGCCGGCCACCCAGCCGTCGCTGCGCTGGATCAGGTTGTCCAGCGCCTGGCCACGCAGGCCGGTGGGCTGGCGGCCAATCACCGCCAATGACTCTTCAGGGGTCAGGCGCAGGTCCTGCTCGTTGAGTTCGAACAATTGGCGCGACAGGCGCAAGCGCGCCAGGTGCCAGTCGGGGCGCTGGCGGCTGGTGACCAACAGCACCAGCCCGGCGGGCAGGTGGTTGAGGAAGAACTGCAGGCAGCGGTCGAGCACCGGGCCCTGGGCCAGGTGGTAGTCGTCCAGCACCAGCAGCAAGGGGGTGTCGGGTTGCAGGTACAGCGCCAGCTCGTCGAGCAGCCCATCGAGCCATTCTTCGAAGGCGAAGGGTTGATGGCGCTGGCGCATTTTCAACAGCCCCAGCGCCTGGCCGCCCAGGGCCGGGCAAAACTGCTGCAGGCCTTCGAGCAGGCGCTCGAGAAAACGCCCGGGGTCGGCGTCGCGCTGGCTGAGGCCCAGCCAGAGGCTGCGCCAGTGCCCGGGCAACCCCTGGCAGAACTCGATGGCCAACGAGCTTTTGCCGAAGCCTGCCGGGGCGTTGACCAGTAACAGGCGCCCCGCCAGGCCTGCACTCAGGCGCTGGCACAGGCGGTCCCGCGGGACATGGGCTTGCGGCAACGGCGGCCGGAAGAAACGCCCGTCCAACAGGCCCAGTGCCTGGCTGGCGACTCCATGTATGCGGGACAGGTCTGTCATGGCCGGCTCGTTCTGTTGGGAAGACTTCGGCAAAACGGATTTTTGCGAGACTAGCGGCAAAGCGTGTGCATTTGAAGATGATGGGCGCGATTTGCGCAAAAAAGACTACGACAAAAAAAGACAACCCAGACCGATATCAGCCAAGCCAATGATGGCCCATAAACCAGCCCATGCTCTGCTGCCAGTCAGTTAGCGCAACAAATGGGCTGCTTTGCAGCCATTCGCGGGCAAGCCCGCTCCCACAAGGATTGCATAAGCTTCAGGCCAGCGCCGTACCTGTAGGAGCCGGCTTGCCGGCGATGAGGCCGATTCAGGCAGCACAAGACAGTTGCTCCCACAGGTTGGACTGCCCCCCAAAAGTTGGACAGTTTTAAGCTGCCGCCTGGGTCCTGTAATCGACAGGGCTCAGGCCATTAAGCCGTAGCTTGATGCGGTCATGGTTGTAGTAGTGAATGTACTCATCCAAGCCCGCTTTCAATTCATCAATACTCTCGAAACGCTTGAGGTAGAAAAACTCTGACTTGAGCGTGCCGAAGAAGCTTTCCATAGCTGCATTGTCCAGGCAATTGCCTTTGCGAGACATGCTCTGTTTCACGCCGCGACTGCGGAGCGTGTGGCGATACTGAGCCTGCTGGTACTGCCACCCCTGGTCGGTGTGGAGCACTAGCCTGGGCTTCTCTCCCAAGGTCTTGAGCGCCTTGTCGAGCATGTTTCCAACCAGGCTGTACTGAGGGCGAGTAGCCGTCTCGTAGGCGATGATTTCCCCGTTGTACAAATCCATCACTGGCGAAAGGTAGAGCTTCTGTTGAGCCACCTTGAACTCGGTTACGTCACTCACCCATTTCTGGTTAGGACGCTGGGCGACGAAATTTCGCTCCAGCAGATTCGTCGCTATCTTGCCAACAGTACCTCGGTACGACTTATATTTTTTGGGCCGCACCAGTGATTTCAGACCCAGGGTAACCATCAGCTTCTCGATGACCTTCTTGTTGACCAGCACCCCACCTTTCCTGATCACGAGTGCAACGCGTCGATAGCCGTAGCGCCCTTTCTCTTTGTGATAGACCTGCTGAATCTTCTCTTTTAGCTCGGCATGCTTGTCCGGCTTCTGCTGGCTCTGCACCTGATAGTAAAAGGTGCTGCGAGCCAGCCCGATCAGCCGCAGCAGATCAGGCAAAGGGAACCTAGGCTTGAGCTTGGAAGCGATCAGGACTTTTTGCCTGGTATTCGTTCCTTTTCCTCCCGCAAAGCCTTGAGCTCCTTTAAGACAGCATTCTCCATCCGCAGGTATTCGAGCTCCGCCAACAGCTGGTCTCGGGGCTTTTGCGAGTCGTCGGTATCTGTGGGTTTTGCTGGTTTGATCTTCTTCGGCACTTTGATCGGCTTTTTCTGGCGGTCTACAGGAGCTACAAGGCCACCACTGTAGTACTGCCGCTGCCAATTGCCTATCTGCGACGATTGGGCGAGGCCAAAATGCGCTGCGGTTTGACGCATGGAAAGACGATGCTCGTGCATAAAGCTCAGCACCTGCCGCTTGAAGTCGTCGTCATAGCGCTGCCCGTTAGAGCGCGGAGAAAGGCTGAACTTGCTCTGATGGCTTGAAACCCACCGGCGTAGCAAGCTGTAGTCGACACCGAAAAGCTGGGCCACCTTGCGGAAGCCATTATTGCCATCCAGGTACGCTGAGATGGCTGTGAGCTTGAACTGCTCTGTGTATTTGCTCATAGGTCCCCCAAGGGTTGGATTTTTTGTCCAACTTCTTGGGGGCAGTCCAGGTACAGCGCCAGCTCGAAAAGTTGCGCGCCTTTGTGAGAGCTTGCCTTGGATAAACAGAAACGCCCCGGCAAGCCGGGGCGTTCTGGGAGTTTACAAGGAGGGTGCAGCACTTAACTCATTTGATGCCACTCTGACGCAGTGCGGCAGGCTGGAAGTCTGCCTTGCTGGCGGTGAAACCAAAGTCGTAGGCGCGCTTCTCTTCGTTTTTCATGCCCAGTGCCAGGTAACGGCCCGATTGCAGGTCGTAGATGGACTCGAGGGTGTACCACGGCACTTGCTTGTCGTAGTACGGCTGGGCATGCGCCTCGGACACCCGCCACAGCTGGTTGCGCCCGTCGTACTGGTCGATCACGGCCGCTTGCCAGGTGTCCTCGTCGATGTAGAAGTCACGCTTGGCGTAGATGTGCCGCTGGCCCGGCTTGAGCGTGGCGACCACATGCCATACGCGACGCAACTCGTAGCGTGCCAGGTCCTGGTTGATGTGGCCGGCCTTGATGATGTCGGCGTACTTGAGCTTCGGGTCATCGAGCTTGAAGGCGTTGGAGGCGATGTACAGCTCCTTCTTGCCTTCGAGCTTCCAGTCGTAGCGGTCTGGCGCACCGTTGAACATGTCGAGGTTGTCGGAGGTACGCAGGCCGTCGGCGGCGGTACCCGGGCCGTCGTACGACACTTGCGGCGCCTGGCGCACACGGCGCTGGCCGGCGTTGTAGATCCAGGCCTTGCGCGGTTCCTTGACCTGGTCGAGGGTCTCGTGCACCAGCAGCACGGTACCGGCCAGACGCGACGGCGCGGTCACTTCCTGCATGAAGTAGAACAGCACGTTGCCCGGGTTGTTCGAGTCGTAGTCCTTCATCTTGTCGCGGAACACGAACTTGTCGCTGAAGTACACCAGGCTGTAGGAGCCGTTCGGCTGCGGTGTGGCCTGGGTGACCAGGCGCGAAACGCTGCCACCGCGGTAGCGGGTGATGTGGTTCCAGATCACCTCGAGGCCGTCCTTGGGAATCGGGAACGGCACCGCGGTGCGGAAATTGTTCAGGCCGTTGCCGCCTTCGACCAGAGTGGTCTTGGTGGCGTTTTCCTTGATGGCGGCGAACACATCGTCAGGCACCGTGGAGCCGCGGTGGGTCTTGTACACCGGGAGTTTGTAGCTGTCCGGGTAGCGCTTGAGCATCGCCATCTGGCCAGGCGAGAGCTTGTCCTTGTACTGCTCGGCGTTCTGCGCGGTGATGGTGAACAGCGGCTTCTCGCTGGCGTACGGGTCGGACAGGAAGCCTTTGGCGTCGGCGCTGCCGGCCGACTTGGATAGTGGCTCCCACGGGCCGATGGAGCCATCGGCGTTGCCGGCCTTTTCTGCGCCCATCGGCGTGAGGGTCGAGCCCAGCTTGGCCGCCTCGTCGGCGGACACCGCCGCCATGACGCTGGTGGCCAGCAGGGACATGCCCAGTACCCCGGCCTGCAGCAGACGTGTGGTCATTTTCATGTTGTTGTCGTCCTGGGTCAGTGTTCTTAGAAGTTCACGCCGAAGCTGAGGGCGACGAAGTCGCGATCGTCCACGGTGGTGTACTTGCCATCGAAGAAGTTGGTGTACGACAGGCTCGCCGTGTAGGTGTTCTGGTACTCGGCGTCCAGGCCCAGGCTCACGGCTTTGCGGCCTTCCTCGAAGTTGCCGCCAGGGCCAGGCGAGTAGCCCGAGACGTCGTGGGACCAGGCCACGCTTGGCTTGAGGTTGACCCCGGCGAATACATCCGGGTATTCCCAGATGGCGCGGGCGCGGTAGCCCCACGAGGTGCTGGTGGTGAAACCATCGCTGTTGCAATTGCGCGAGAGGTTGGCGGTGGAACTGCCCAGGCCGGAGCCGCCGATGGTCGTGCCGTTGAGCGCTTGGCACATGCCATTTGGCAGTTCGCCTGGCCCGTACACCGGGTCACGGCCATAACGCGCCTTGCTGTTGCTCTCGAGACCGCCAACGTAAGTGAGGCCGACTTCACCCACCAGCGTGAGCCGGCTGGCGCCCATGACCTGATCGAAGAAGTGGGTGAAGGTAGTCTGGATCTGGGTGACTTCCTTGCGTTTATAGCCGTGCAGATCCTGCCCTGCAGTACCTTTGAGCACGGAGGCATCGTTATATGCGTCGATCGGTGTCACGCCGGCGAACAGGATATCTGTGGAGTTCAACTGTACGGGAGCGTTGGGGCGATAACTCACCTCACCGCTCCAGGCCGTGCCGGTTGGCAGCGTTGTGGAGAAGCTAAGGCCGTAAAGACGAATGTCTTCCGGGTACTCGACGAAATACTGCGAATTGCCCGCGACAATCAACGCCTGAAGGTTGGGCGGCAACAGTGCGATACGGTCGAACACCGCTTGCGAAGCGCCAGTTGCACTGAAGATTGGTGCACGGCTGTGATAATTGATGAAGTAGGCACCGAACTCCGTATCCAAGGGCTCGAACATATAGCGGAACGCGACGCCGAACTGGCCACTGTCGCGCGCATCACGATCGGCACCGCGACGAACCAGCACGCCTTCATCGTTGTAGTTCACGCCGTTCAAAGCCAACAACCCACGGACTGGGGCAGGCAGTGCATTGAGCGATCGGCCACTGGAAAGTACCCGCAGGTTATCGGTGCAACCATCGGCAATGATGTCGGGCTGCGAGAAGAACGTGCCGCAGTTGTCGACGACTGTCTGGTCCCACTCAAGCTGGTAGAAGGCTTCGGCCGACAGGTTGTCGGTGATGCTCTGCGAGATATAGAACATGTTGACCGGGATCAGGCCTTCCTTCACCTCGGAGCCCGGGCGGCGAAACGCCGACACGTCGATCGGGTTGATCGAGTTGATACCGCCGCCAATGAAGGTGCTTTCACCCCAGCTGACCACCTGCTTGCCGAAACGCACCGAACCCGGCATGTCGGCAATGGCGTAGTTGTGGTAGATGAAGGCGTCGAGAATCTCCCCGCCCGAGGACTTGGCGCCCTCCTTGCGGTTGGAGTCGCTGATGTCCTTGAACTCGCGGTGTTCGTCCTTCAACTCGAAGTCGTACCAGTACTTGCCGCGCACGAACACGCCAGTGTCGCCGTACTTGAGCTCGAGGTCGTGAATGCCCTTGAAGATCTTCGAGAAGGTTTCGCCCTTCTTGAAGTTCAGGTGGCCGTCGTCGGAAGTTTGCGACAACCCCTTGCCGCCGTTGTTGACCCCGATGAGGTTCTTGTTGGGGTTGGCGGTCGACCAACTGGCGCCGATGGAGAGCGACGAGTCGAACTGGCCTTCGATTTCCCCGATGTTGAAGCTGACAGCGAAAGCAGGGCTTGCAAGCGTAGAAGCGAGGCTGACGGCCAGAGGCAGACGTGCCCGGCGCCAGAACGGGTTTGCAGATGTCATCGACGCTACTCCATGTACTTTATTGTTATGGCAGTGAGTCCCTTCAAGAACGGCTCGAGCGCCCGGTGACGCAGGCTCCTGCCCGTGGCGCTGCGCATGCCGCGCGTCGCCTCCCCATTCCTGAAATTCCCCTGACCCGACTATAGCCAGCGGTCACAGGCGCTTGATCCCTCTAAAGTGTGATTTGTGTTGCGTGGCCGTGACACACATCGGTAACCCGCCTGGGTGCCGACCGTGCTCAAGCATGGACCATTTTAATCGTTTGGCAAGGCTCCAACCGCTCTGGCATGCGGCCCACAACCTGAATGGCATGGGCCGCGTGCGGTTACAAGGTGGACAGGAAAGCGCTGTTACTGGCCTGCCACTGGCTGATGTCCAGGCGGATGCGCTTCTTGTCGAGCTTGCCGACGCTGGTCTTGGGAATTTCAGTAACAACGGCGATCTGGCTGGGAATCGCCCACTTGTTGATGTGCCCCTGCTCGACGAACGGCTTGAGGTGCTCTTTCAACGCGCGCGCATCGAGGGCCTGGCCGTCGCGCAGCACCACCAGGGCGAACGGCCGCTCGCCCCACTGCGGGTCGGGCACCCCGACCACCGCCACTTCGCGCACCGCCGGGTGGCGGCTGACCAGGTCCTCGAGGTCCAGCGACGAGATCCACTCGCCACCGGTCTTGATCACATCCTTGATACGGTCGCGGATATCGATGAAACCCATGCCGTCGAGGGTGGCCACATCGCCGGTGTGCAGCCAGCCGCCCTGCCACAGCTCCTCGCTTTTTTCCGGCTCGTTGAAGTAACCCATGGTGAGCCACGGTGCGCGCAGTACCAGTTCGCCCTGGGCCTCGCCATTGGCGGGCAGGAAGTTGCCGTTGGCATCGACGATGGCGGCCTCCACCAGTGGCACCGGCACGCCGGCCTTGATCCGGTAGGTGACGCGCTCGTCCTCGCTGCCGGCCTGCAGTTCGTCGTTCAGGTGCGCGGCGCTGATCAGCGGGCAGGTTTCCGACATGCCGTACGCCGCAGTGAGCTGGATGCCGCGGGCCAGGGCCGCTTCGTAAAGGGCGCGGTTGAGCGCGCTGCCACCGATGATGATCTTCCAACCGCCGAAGTCCTGGCCTTGCGCATTGGGGCAGTTGAGCAACATCTGCAGGATGGTCGGCACGCAGTGCGAGAAAGTGACCTTTTCTTCGCGCCACAGCCGCACCAGCATGTCCGGCTCGTAGCGCCCCGGGTACACCTGCTTCATGCCCAGCATGGTAGCGGCATAGGGGATGCCCCAGGCATGCACGTGGAACATCGGGGTGATGGGCATGTACACATCGTTGCTGCCCAGCAGGCGCACGCTGTCGATGCTGCCGGTGACCGAGGCCTCGGCCAGGGTGTGCAGCACCAGCTGGCGGTGGGTGAAGTACACGCCCTTGGGGTTGCCGGTGGTGCCGGTGGTGTAGAAGGTGGTGGCCACCGAGTTTTCGTCGAAGTCCGGGAAATCGTAGTGCGGGCTGGCGGCGGCCAGCAACTGCTCGTACTCGCCGACCAGCCCGGGCAGCTCGGCGGATTTGTCCGGCCCGTCGGTCAGCAGCAGGGTCTTGTCCACCGTGGTCAATTGGCCGGCGATGGCCTGGTAGAGGCCGACGAAGTCGCTGTTGACCAGCACGAAGCGGTCTTCGGCGTGGTTCATGGTGTAGAGGATCTGCTCGGGCGACAGGCGCACGTTGATGGTGTGCACCACCGCGCCGATCATCGGGATGGCGAACATGCACTCGAGGTAACGGTGGCTGTCCCAGTCCATCACCGCCACGGTGTCACCAGCCTTCACCCCGGCTTCGGTCAGCACGTTGGCCAACCGGGCGATGCGCTCGTTCAGCTGTGGATAAGTCAGGCGGACCTGGTCGCGGTAGACGATTTCGCGGGTTTTTTCGTAACGGCTGCCCGACATCAGCAGGCGCTTGATCAGCAGAGGGTATTGGTAGGCGCCCTCGGCGGGCTTGATGATGCGCGTCTGCAGCATGGAGTATCCCTTTTCTCGAAAACAGGCAGGACAATTCAGATACTTACTGTAGAACGGTGACGCACCGGTCAAATCAGCCGAAGGAATGATTTGGCTGGGTGAGGTATGAGTGGCAAGCGTTGACTCAAGGCGACCTGGCGCTCGACACTGCGGCTGATGGCCTCTTCGCGGGCAAGCCCGCTCCCACAGGTACAGCGCCAGCCTTGAAACCTGCGCCATACCTGTAGGAGCGGGCTTGCCCGCGAAAGCCCCACCCCATCCGTTGCGCCCCACCACCGGAGAGCTCCATGCCCAGTTTGCGTCGCGCCGTGTTTCTCGACCACCAGTCCCTCGACCTCGGTGACCTCGACCTGTCGCCACTCAGTCAGCAGTTCGACCAATTCGAGCTGTACGCCGCCACCGCCCCCGGGCAAGTGGCCGAACGGTTGCAGGGGGCAAGCGTGGTGGTCAGCAACAAGGTCATGCTCGACGCCGCGGCGCTCGCGGCCAACCCGCAGCTGAAGCTGATCCTGGTGGCCGCCACCGGCACCAACAATGTCGACCTGGCCGCCGCCCGCGCCCAGGGCATCACCGCGTGCAACTGCCAGGGCTACGGCACGCCGTCGGTGGCCCAACACACCATCGCCCTGCTGCTGGCCCTGGCCACCCGCCTGTGCGACTACAACCAGGCCGTGGCCGCCGGCCAGTGGGCCAAGGCCAGCCAGTTCTGCCTGCTGGACTTCCCCATCGTCGAACTGCAAGGCAAGACCCTCGGCCTGCTCGGCCATGGCGAGCTGGGTGGCGCCGTGGCGCGCCTGGCCGAAGCCTTCGGCATGCGCGTGCTGAGCGGGCAGATCCCGGGGCGCCCGGCGCGTGACGATCGCCTGCCGCTGCAAGAACTGCTGCCGCAGGTCGATGCGCTGACCCTGCACTGCCCGCTCAACGAACATACCCGGCACATGATCGGTGCCGGCGAACTGGCTCTGCTGAAAAAGGGCGCGCTGGTGGTCAACACTGCCCGTGGCGGCCTGATCGACGAACAGGCCCTGGCCGACGCCCTGCGCAACGGCCACCTGGGTGGCGCCGCCACCGATGTGCTCAGCGTCGAGCCGCCGGTCAACGGCAACCCGCTGCTGGCGGCAGATATCCCGCGCCTGATCATCACCCCGCACAGCGCCTGGGGCGCGGTGGAGTCGCGCCAGCGCATCGTCGGCCAGCTGGCCGAGAACGTGCAGGCCTTTTTCGCAGGCCAGCCACGCCGCGTGGTCAGCTGAGCCCCGGGCCGGGCTCTGCTACACTGCGCCACTTTTTTCAGGAGGCGTCGTCCATGGACCCGCGCAGTGAAGTGTTGCTCCGCCAGGCGGACCTGTTCCAGGGTCCGCTGCTGATCGCCGGAGCCCCCGCCGACGGCCTGCTCGCCGAGCTGCCACAGGCCCACGCCTGGACCTGGCACGCCGGCGACCAGGCGCTGCTGCAGGGCCGCTTTGCCGGCCGCTGCCACCATGGCGTCGAGGCGCCCGCCGTGGCCTTCGACAGCGCCGTGCTGTTTCTGCCCAAGTCCCGCGAACTGGCGGCCTACCTGCTCAACGCCCTGGCCTCGCGCCTGGCCGGGCGCACCCTGTACCTGGTGGGCGAAAAACGCGGCGGCATCGAGGGCGCGGCCAAGCAACTGCAAGCCTTCGGCAAGCCACGCAAGCTCGACAGCGCCCGGCACTGCCAGCTGTGGCAGGTGACAGTGGACAACGCCCCTGAAGCCAAGCCGCTGGAAAGCCTGGCCGAACGCTTCGAACTGGCGCTGGCCGACGGCCCGCTGCAGGTGGTCAGCCTGCCGGGGGTGTTCAGCCATGGCCGCCTGGACAAGGGCAGCGCACTGCTGCTGGAACACCTCGACGGCCTGCCGGTCGGCCAGGTGCTGGACTTCGGTTGCGGCGCCGGCGTGCTCGGGGCAACGGTCAAGCGCCGCTACCCGCAAAGCCAGGTGACGCTGCTGGACGTGGACGCCTTCGCCGTGGCCGCCAGCCGCCTGACTTTGGCCGCCAACGGCCTGGAGGGCGAGGTGATCAGCGGTGACGGCATCGACGCCGCGCCCCAGGGCCTGGACCTGATTCTGAGCAACCCGCCGTTCCACACCGGGGTGCACACGCACTACCAGGCAGCGGAGAACTTGCTGAAAAAGTCCGGCCAACACCTGCGAAAAGGTGGCGAAATGCGGCTTGTCGCCAACAGCTTCCTGCGTTACCAGCCACTGATCCAGGAGGCCTTGGGCAACTGCGAAACCCGCGCCGAGGCCATGGGTTTTCGCATTTACCGCGCCACGCGCGGTTGAAAAACAGCGCTTGCCTAAAGCCATGGGCGTAGGCAGAATCCGCTCCGTCCTAGGGGAGTAGTCTCCCGCGAGCGCCCTGCTCGCCCGGTACGCGTCAACATACTTGGCCCACAGGCCATGGCGCGTACGACCCGCGGTCCGCACAGACGGGCCTGGGTTTGACAAGACCTATGACACGCACACCTTACCCGGGGCGGGGAGGCTGTACGTGTCATAGCCGTGTCGACCCGCCCCCGTAGGAATCCTGATGCTGGAATCGCTGCTCGTCCCCACCGCCATCGTTGCCCTCGCCGAAATCGGCGACAAGACGCAACTGCTCGCACTCATTCTTGCCGCACGTTTTCGCAAGCCCTGGCCGATCATTGCCGGCATCATCGCCGCCACCCTGGCCAACCATGCCGCAGCCGGCGCCGTGGGAGCGTGGGTAGGTGGTTTCTTCAGCGAATCGGTATTGCACTGGGTCCTGGCCGCGAGCTTCACCGCCACTGCGTTGTGGACCCTGGTGCCGGACAAGATGGACGATGACGAGAACCCGGCGCGGCGCTTCGGCCCGTTCCTGACCACGTTGATTGCGTTCTTTTTGGCGGAGATCGGCGACAAGACCCAGGTTGCCACGGTGATGCTGGCCGCCCAGTACCCGCACCTGATCATGGTGATCATCGGTACCACCCTGGGCATGCTGATTGCCAACGTGCCGGTGGTACTGGCGGGTAATTTTGCCGCTGACAAACTGCCGCTGACGCTGATCCGTCGCCTGGCGGCGACTGCGTTCTTCGTGCTGGCCGTGGTTGCCGTGTATTCGGCGATGAAGACCAGCGGCTGGATAGGCTAACCGTTTGAAAGGGGGCCGCTGTGCGGCCCTTTCGCGGCACAAGGCCGCTCCTACAGGAATGTACGGTCCCTTGTAGGAGCGGTCTTGTGCCGCGATGGGCTGCAAGGCAGCCCTGCCAGAAGTGACTTACTTCTTGGCCGCCTGATACAGCGGCATCACCTTCGGAATGGCCGCCTGCAGCGAAGCGATACGGCTGCTGGAGGCCGGGTGGGTGCTCATGAACTCAGGCGGCGCGCCTTCGGACGCCTTGCTCATCTTGTTCCACAGGGTGATCGCGGCGTTCGGGTCGTAGCCGGCACGGGCCGACAGTTCCAGGCCGATCAGGTCGGCTTCGTTCTCGTTGGCCCGGCTGTTGGGCAGGGTCATCGAGTAGTTCACCACGGTATCGGCCAGCGCCATGCTGTCCTGGCCCAGGCCGAACAGTGCACCGGCGCCCTGACGGGCCATTTCCACGCCATAAGCCTTGGACATCGCTTCACGGCCATGCTCGCGCAGGGCGTGGGCGATCTCGTGGCCCATGACCGCGGCAATTTCAGCATCGGTGAGCTTGAGCTGATCGATCAGGCCGGTGTAGACGATGATCTTGCCACCCGGGCCGCAGTTGGCATTGAGCTCGTCACTCTTGATCACATTGACTTCCCATTTCCACTGCGCGGCATCCGGCCGGAACTGTGGAGCCTGGGCGATGAGGCGGTCGGCGATGGCCTGCACGCGCTTGGCATCGCTGCTGTTCTTGTCCAGTACGCCCTTGCTCGACGCCTCACCGAGGGTCTGCTGGTACGACTGGGCATACATCTGGTTGACCTCATCGGTCGAGAGCATGCTGAACATGTACTGCTTGCGCTCGACGCCAACGGCGCCGCCGCTGGTGGTATTGACCGCCTGGCAGCCGCCCAGCAGGACGCTGGCGCTCAACATGCTGACAACGAATGACTTACGCATGAAAACACTCCCTATTTACGTGCCGCGTATCCTAGGCGTTGACGCCCTCTGCCGCCAGAGCCACAGGTAAGATTTGCGCCTCTGCTCTCATGCTTAGGTATTAGCCCGCCGATAACACAAGCACACGACCTCCCTTGCGTGCGGAGCCTTTCATGAAGTTCAAGTCGATCCAGTTTTCCGTGGCGGCCCTGGCCGGCGCCGTCGTACTGAGCATTGTCGCAGCGCTGGTGCTCTACGCCGTGTATTCCAGCCAGCGCACCCAGGCCCTTGTGCAGCAACGCACCCAACAGCAGTTCGAGGCGGTGATCGAACAGCGCCTGTCGGCCCTGGCCCGCACCCAGGTCAGCGAGATCCAGCGCGGCCTCGAAGCCCCTTTGTCGATTGCCCGCAGCCTGGCCACCGGCAACGCCATGGTCGGCATGCAGGGCGCCGATGGGCGGCCGCTGATGCAGGTCGACCGCCAGTCACTGATCAACCAGCTCAAGCGCACCGTCGAGGTCAACCCGAGCGTACTCGGCGCCTACCTGGGCTGGGAGCCCGACGCACTGGACCACGCCGACGCCCGTTATGTGGGCAGCAACCTGGTGGGCATCGACAGCGCCAGCGGGCGCTTTTTGCCCTGGTGGTTCCGCAACGGCGACGGCAGCCTGGGCCAGGACAAGCTGGCCGACGTCAACGACCGCACCGTACTGGCCACCGGCGTGCGCGCCAGCGAGTACTACCTGTGCCCCAAAGAATCGAAGAAGGCCTGCGTGATCGACCCGGCGCCCTACAAGGTGGGCGACAAGATGGTCATGCTCGCCTCGTTCGTCGAACCGATCATGATCGACGGCCAGTTCCAGGGCATGGCCGGCGCGGACCTTTCGGTGAACTTCATCCAGGACCTGCTCAGCGCCGCCGACCGCCAGCTGTATGACGGCGCCGGCGAACTGGCCCTGGTGTCGAGCAATGGCCGCCTGGTGGCCTATACCCGCGACCCGGCCAAGTTCGGCGAAAAGGCCAGCGACGTGCTCGACAGCGAAGAGGCCGCAACCCTCAAGGGCCTGAGCGGTGAAGATCTGCACTACAAGGTCGACCCCGGCAAGGGCCGCATCGAGCTGTACCTGCCGTTCCGTATCGCCGGCACCGACGCCCGCTGGACCCTGCTGCTGGAGCTGCCGCTGAGCGTGGTGATGGCCGACGTCAACCAGTTGCAGCAAGACCTTGGCGAACAGCGCCGCACCGACATCGCCGGCATGACCGTGGTGGGCCTTGGCATCGCCGCCCTTGGCCTGCTGGTGATCTGGCTGCTGGCCCACGGCATCGCCCGCCCGCTGCGCCAAATGGTCGCGATGCTCGACGACATCGCCCAGGGCGAAGGCGACCTGACCCGCCGCCTGCACAGCGACCGCGCCGACGAATTGGGCGCCATCGCCAACGGCTTCAACACCTTCCTGGCCAAGTTGCAGGCGATGATCAGCCAGGTGGTGGGCTCGGTGCAGAAGGTCAGCGACTCGTCGGAACACACCGCCGACATTGCCATTCGCACCAACCAGGGCGTGCACAAGCAAATGGCCGAGATCGACCTGGTGGCCACCGCCGTGCAACAAATGACCGCCACCGCCCAGGATGTGGCGCGCAATGCCACCCAGGCCGCCCAGGCGGCCGGCGAAGCGGACCGCGCCGCCAACCAGGGCCTGGATATCGTGCGTGATACCTCGCACTCGATCGGCGCACTGGCCAGCGAGATCGGCCGCGCGGTTACCGTGGTGCAGGACCTGGCCCGCGACAGCGAGAACATCAACGCCATCCTGGTGGCCATCCGCGCCATCGCCGAGCAAACCAACCTGCTGGCGCTCAACGCCGCCATCGAGGCGGCCCGGGCCGGCGAGCAGGGCCGCGGCTTTGCGGTGGTGGCCGACGAGGTGCGCAACCTGGCGCAGAAGACCCAGCAGGCCACTGGCGAGATCCAGCAGATGATCCAGCAACTGCAGCAGGGCACCCGCGAGGTGGTCAAGGTGATGGAGGACAGCCAGGGCAAGACCGATGTCAGCGTGCAGCAGGCCAGCCGCGCCGCGCAGTCGCTGGAGAGCATCACCCAGGCGGTGTCGGTAATCAACGACATGAACACCCAGATCGCCAGCGCCGCCGAGCAGCAGAGCGCGGTGGCCGACGACATCAACCGCAACGTGATCAATATCGGCCAGGTGGCTGGCGAGGTGGCCGGCGGCGCCGACGAGTCAAGCCAGGCCAGCGCCGAGCTGACCAAGCTGGCCGAGCAGCAGCGGCGGTTGATCAATCAGTTCAGGGTGTAAAGGCACAGGCCCCTGTAGGAGCGCCAGATTCAGGCTCTGTGCAATCCTGTGGGAAGCGGCCTTGTGTCGCGATGGGGCGCGTAGCGCCCCCATAATATCGGCGCCCTGCAAAATCGCCGGGGCTGCTGCGCAGCCCAATCTCGACCGGACGGCGCCCCGGCAAGGCCGCTTCCCACAAGAATCGAGCCGGCTTTTAAAAATTGAGCATGACAGTTGCTCCTACAGGGGGGCCCCGCTTCACGCCGGCGTCAAACACTCCGGCCCGTCGAGTTTCGGGTCGTTGACGAACAACGCCAGTGCCCGCTCGCGCAGGGTCGCCGGCGGCTTGGCCAGCAGTTCGTGCAGGCGCGCCAGCGGGGTCTCGGGGTCGAGCCACAGGGCCTGCTCGGCCTCATCAAGTATCAACGGCCGGCGCTGGTTCATCGCCGCCTGGGTGATCACCGCGCAGCTCAGCCATTCTTGCTCCTGCACCGGGTAAACCTCCCACACCCCGGCAAAGAACAGCGAAGCCCCCTCCCCCGGCGTGACCCAGTACGGCCGCTTGCGCGCAGTGCCGCGCCATTCATAGAAACCGTTGGCCGGCAGCAGGCAACGCCGCTGGCGGAAGGCATCACGAAACATCGGCTGTTCGGCCAGGGTTTCGGCCCGCGCCTGGGCCGGGGTGCGCGAAAGGTCAGTGAGCCAGGCCGGGGTCAGCCCCCAGCGGGCACTGGCCAACTGCCGCTCGCCGTCGAGCTGGCGCTGGATCAGCACCGAGGCGCCGGGGGAGATGTTCCATTGGGGCTGCTGGCCCGGGGGGAACCCCGGCAGGCCGGCAAAGGCCTGGGACCAGCGAAACAGGGCGTAGCGTCCACACATGGGCGAATTCAAACCTAGCAGATCAGGGTTCCGGGGTAACTTTCCGGTTCGTCGCCGGCAAGGGGCTGGGCGGCATTGTACGCATCGATCAGCTGGCGTGCGTAACCGGCCTGCTCGTCGGGTACCGCCAAGCCCAAAAGGCCCTGCATCGGCAACTCACCAACGCCGCCCATCAGGTCGCGCCCCACCAGGTGCACCTCGATGCCTTCACTGGCCAGCATGCCGACCAGCATCTGCGCCTCCAGCAGGTTTTCCGGGTCGTAGATTCGTTGCATCAGTCGTTCTCGCCGTAGACATCGAGCATCCATTCCTCGCCATGCACCTGCAGCACGAAGCGGATAGGCTTGCAGCACACCTGGCAGTCCTCGATGTAGTCCTGATCGCCGCCAGACAGGTCCACCGTGGTTTCCACTTGCTCACCACAATAAGGACAATCGTAGATCGCACTTTCCAGCATCGCGGCCTCCGGGGTGACTTGTGCGTATAATTGCCGGTCTGTTTACGGGGCCTGTGTGTGTCCGAGCCGTTTTTCGGACCCCGTCCCTACCTAATTACCCTAGCCGTTTCCAACAAGAGAGCATGATGGGCGAATTCGATGCCATCCGACCGTACGACGACGCTGAGGTCCCTGCCGTTCTGGCACGCCTGCTCAGCGACCCGGCATTCCTCGATATCCTCACCCACTTCCGCTTCCCGCGTGCGGCGAGCGCCTTCGGCTGGCTGCTCAAACCGCTGATCGCCCGGCGCCTGCGCCAGGAGTTCGCTGGCGTCACTTGCGTGTCGACCCTGCAGGACAAGGTCGAGTACTACGTCGACCGGACCATCGACCGCGCCACCGACGGCGTCACCTATACCGGCGTCGAGCAGCTCAAG
The DNA here is from genome assembly GCF_019139835.1 of Pseudomonas xanthosomatis. Taxonomy (NCBI): domain Bacteria; kingdom Pseudomonadati; phylum Pseudomonadota; class Gammaproteobacteria; order Pseudomonadales; family Pseudomonadaceae; genus Pseudomonas; species Pseudomonas xanthosomatis. The sequence continues at coordinate 5,764,116 of NZ_CP077075.1, forward strand.
GCGGGTACCGCCTACCTGTTCCTGGCCAACCACCGCGACATCGTGATGGACCCGGCGTTCGTCAACTATGCGGTGTACCACGCCGGCCTGCCGACCCCGCGCATCGCCATCGGCGACAACCTGCTGCAAAAGCCCTTCGTCAGCGACATGATGCGCCTGAACAAGAGCTTCATCGTGCACCGCTCCATTAGCGGGCGGCGCGAAAAACTGGCGGCTTACCAGTTGCTGTCGGCCTACATCAACCACTCGATCCGCAACGACGGCGCCTCGATCTGGATCGCCCAGGCCGAAGGCCGCGCCAAGGACGGTGACGACCGCACCGATTCGGCGATCCTCAAGATGTTCCACATGAGCCGCAAGGACGAGCCGTTCGGCGCGGTGATCCAGAGCCTGAACCTGATCCCGGTGTCGATCAGCTACGAGTACGACCCGTGCGACCAGGCCAAGGCCCGCGAGCTGTACATCCGCGCCACCACCGGCAGCTACACCAAGGCGCCGGGCGAGGACGACAACAGCATCGCCCAGGGCATCACCGGCTACAAAGGCCGGGTGCACATCAACTTTGCGGGGCCCGTGACCGAGTACCACGAGGACACCAAGCAGCTGGCCCAGGCCATCGACCGGCAGATTCTCGGCGGCTACCGGTTGTTCCCGGTGCATTACCTGGCCTATGCGATGTGGGCTGAGAAGGATGAGGCACTGCAGGTGCCGAGCGCCGAGAAGGTGTTCCCGGCCGAAGAGCTGCAAAAGGCCCGCGAAGAATGGCAGCGCCGCCTGGACGCCTGCCCGGTGGAGCAGCAGCCCTACCTGGTGCAGCAATACGCGACGCCGGTGCGCAACCAGTACCAGGTCAAGCGCCAGCCGCAGTCCGCCTGATACGCGCCATTGCGCGATCTCCGGGGGCTACCCCTGTAGGCGCCGACTTGCCGGCTCCTACAGGGTCATTCAGCCAGCGGTATCAAACCCAGGTACTGAACCACGACAGCAGCAGCGCCATCGCCAGGCACGAAAAACCGAGAATGTAGTAGTAGCGCGGCACCCGCATGTCGAAGGCATCCACCAAGCCTTCGTCCACTGCCAGGCTCTCGCGGGTCATCGCCGCGCGCCGCCGGGCGCTATGCAGCAACAGCCCGCCCGGGCAGGTAATCAGCAGGGCCAGCAGGTTGATCAGCTTGGCCGGATGGGCAGCCAGAAAGCCCATGAGCACTTGCAACGACATCGTCACGACCTCGGTATCGGGTTTTGCAAAGCCCGGCATTCTACCCAAGCACGCCACCCCTCCCCCGATCTTTGCGACCAAGTGTCACTAAATTTCATCTGTCATACGCTCTTCATCAAGGCAGGCCACCCTGTCGGCCTTCACCAGACCGGAGCTAGACATGCTGCACGCCGAAAACCAGGACCGCCTCTACCTCGTGGCGCAAAGCGACGAACAACAGGCACTGATCGACGGCTTCGCCATCAATGTGCAGGACCGCCAGTGGCTGGTGTATTGCGCCTTGGGCGGGCACAGCCATGACGACTTGCCCGAGGTGGATATGCAGACCGGTATCAGCCTGCTGGACTTTAACGTGCAGGCGGCCTGAGCACACGCGGCCCGATTGCCTGCCTGTGATGAGGCCGGTGCAGGCGGTACATCTCCCACAGGGTATGGCCCTGCACCACGACACCAGCCACCACAAAAAAGCCCGCTGCCAGTCACCCTGGCAGCGGGCTTTTTGCGTTACCGCGCAGCGCTTATTCGCCCAGCACCTGACCGATGGTCGGGTCCTTGAACAGGCGGGTCAGGGCATCGCTCAGCACGTCGCCCACCAGCTTGGTGTTGGTTTCCTGGTTCGGCGCCATGCCGAAGCGCTGGTCGAGCGAGGCGCCGTAGCGGCCGCTGTAACGGCGGTTGGCGTTGGACACGTCGGCACGGAAGGTGGCACCGATGGTGGCCTCGGTCACGTACATCTTGTCCTTGGGCGACTGGTACTTCAGCTCGGCCAGGGTGACGGTCAGCTGTGGCGCGTTGCCGGCGTTCGGCGTCGGGGTGAAGCCGAGCAGGCGTACCGCAGCCTCGGCCTGGGCCTGCAGCTTGGGCACGACATCGTTGCCGTTGACGGTGATGGTGCTGGTTTCAGGGTACATGCCACCGCGGGTGCCCAGCGACTGCGAAGCCCGGCCATCGACGACCCTCACCACCACCGGCTGGCCATGGCCGACCGGCGCCAGCTGTTGCGTGAGCTTGGGCTGCGGGCTGAGTTGTTGCGGGCTGTGGGCACAACCGGCCAGGCTCAGGCTGGCCACCGCGAACATACCGAACAACAGACGTTGCAACATGCGCGTTTCTCCAGAAAAAGCGACAAAGGCCCACAGTATACCCAGCGCGCCACAGGCCAGCCATCGGCCCGGGCCGCTTGTCACAATGGTTTCATGGCCTGGCCGTTATCCTTGCCCCAGCCCGATCTAAACAGGAGCCCTCTGCCATGAGCTCGTTCTGGAACCTGCTGCAACGCCCGCGCCACGCCACTTACGCCCGCCTCGACAGCGACGGCATCTGCCTGGGCTTTCGCCAGTGCAGCCAGCCGCCGGCCGCCAGTGGCTGGGTCCAGGTCAGCGAAGCGCACCTGGGCTGGCTGGGCCACCCCCTGCCCGCCAGCGCCCGGGTTTGCGCCCGTGCAAGGCGCCGTTGGCAGCTGCGCACCCTGCTAGCCTGACAAACGCTGCAATAAAAACCCAAGAAGAACGACCTTTCTGCCCGCGACCTCGTTATAATCTCCCCCCGATTATAAGGACGTCTCCTGATCGGGCCCCGCATTCGCCGATTGACCCCGGCACCTCCGAAGCTTCGCCCACAGAGAGCCTTCCACTCAGGTCTTGCATTGGCTGTCGTGCCTGCTGTTCCGGCCTTCCGCTTCGCATGAACCTGCGGGTTGCCATCGCGCAGTCCCCTTTTGAGGTTCACGTATCCAAAAGAGCGTGAAAAAACGGTTTTCACTACTTCACAAGAGTGTGGCGAGCAAATGAACAGTCTGGCATGTGCAAAAGCGGCAGATGTGTCCCGAACAGCCCTGAACAGGCGGCTAAAACACTCATCCTGCATGGGTGTCTGAGGTCGTTCCATAGCGCACGCACGACACCTTGACCATAAGTCGAATTGCCGCACCCGTGGCAATCAGGGTTCAATATCGCAACCCGAAGGCTGATTGGCGGTGTCTGCGCAAGTAGCAAGAACTGCGAAGAGTCGGACATGGCGCCCCTGGCAACCCCAGTGGTCCTATGCTGTCAATTAGGTAGCTGTAGATTGTGGAGACGCGTTAAATGGCGCAGAACGAATCGGTTGATGTAGTACTGGTAGGCGCGGGCATCATGAGTGCCACCCTGGCCGTACTGCTCAAGGAGCTTGACCCGACCCTGAAGCTTGAGGTCGTCGAGGCCATGGACTCCGGGGCCGCTGAAAGTTCCAACCCCTGGAACAACGCAGGTACCGGCCATGCCGGCCTGTGCGAGCTGAATTACACCCCGCAGGCCGCCGATGGCAGCATCGACATCAAGAAGGCCGTGCACATCAATACCCAGTTCGAGGTATCGCGCCAGTTCTGGGCCTACCTTGCCAAAAAAGGCAGCTTCGGCTCGCCGCGCGCCTTCATCAACCCGGTCCCGCACCTGAGCTACGTCGAAGGTGACAAGGGTGTCGACTTCCTCAAGAAGCGCTTCGAGCTGCTCAAGCAGCACCATGCCTTCGCCGAGATGGAGTACACCGAAGACAAGGGCGTGATGAACGACTGGATGCCGCTGATGATGCCGGGCCGCCCGGCCGACCAGCGCATCGCCGCCACCCGCGTGATGAAAGGCACCGACGTCAACTTCGGCGCCCTGACCAACAAGCTGCTCAAGCAACTGGGCAACACCCCGGACGCGCAGGTCAAGTACAGCAAGAAGGTCGTCGGCCTGCGCCGTAACGCCAGCGGCTGGACCGTGAGCATCAAGGACGTCAACAGCGGTAGCAGCCGTGAAGTCGACGCCCGCTTCGTGTTTCTCGGCGCCGGTGGCGCGGCCCTGCCGCTGCTGCAGGCTTCCGGCATCCCGGAAAGCAAAGGCTTTGGCGGCTTCCCGGTCAGCGGCCAGTGGCTGCGTTGCGACAACCCGGAAATCGTCAAGCAGCACCAGGCCAAGGTTTACAGCCAGGCCGCAGTCGGCGCCCCGCCGATGTCGGTGCCGCACCTGGACACCCGCGTGGTCGACGGCAAGAAGTCGCTGCTGTTCGGCCCGTACGCCGGCTTCACCACCAAGTTTCTCAAGCACGGCTCGTTCATGGACCTGCCGCTGTCGGTGCGCATGGGCAACATCGGCCCGATGCTGGCGGTAGCCCGCGACAACATGGACCTGACCAAGTACCTGGTCAGCGAAGTGATGCAGTCGATGGAGCAACGCCTGGAGTCGCTGCGCCGCTTCTACCCCGAGGCCAAGGCCGAGGACTGGCGCCTGGAAGTGGCTGGCCAGCGCGTGCAGATCATCAAGAAGGACCCGAAGAAGGGCGGCATCCTGCAGTTCGGTACCGAGCTGGTCTCGGCTCAGGACGGCAGCCTGGCTGCGCTGCTCGGCGCATCCCCGGGCGCCTCGGTGACCGTGTCGATCATGCTCGAGCTGATCGAGCGCTGCTTCCCGGAGCAGGCCAAGGGCGCCTGGGCTGGCAAGCTCAAGGAGATCTTCCCGGCCCGCGAGAAGGTGCTGGCTGTCGATGCCGCGCTGTACCACAAGATCAGCGCCGACAACGACGTGGCGCTGGAACTGGTGGAAAGCAGCCCGGCCAAGCACTACGCCTAAGTAGCTGGCTGAAACGAAAAAACGCCCTTCGGGGCGTTTTTTTGTGCTTGGAATCTTCGTCAGCCTGTCACGGCCTCTTCGCGGGCAAGCCCGCTCCCACAGGAACAGCACTGCCCTCGGGCATGTGCAAAACCTGTGGGAGCGGGCTTGCCCGCGAAGAGGCCCAAGCAGGCTAGCGATCAGCCGCGGGCGTTACCGATGATCTCGATGTATTCCGGCGCATTGCGCTGGTCGGCGATCACTTCGACGAAGGTCTTGCCGTGCTCGTCCTTGCCGTCCACGTCATACCCGGCCTCGACGAAGAAGCCGACAAAACGCTCGAAGTCGTCGACACGCAGGCCACGGTAGGCCTTGATCAGCTTGTGGTGCGAGGGCGAGGTCAGGCCATCGGCCGGCTCGAATTGCAGGAAGCTCTTGATGTAGTCATCGCTGATCTCGTCACCAATCACCTGTTTCTTGTCTTTACGCATCGCCGACTCCAACTAAGCCATCACGGAATTTCGAAGGCCGGCAGTGTAACCCCCGGCCCCGCCTGCCTCAACGCGTACGTACGGTGCCGGTGTGCAGGTCGGCCCAGATGTGGCCGTTGGGGTAGCTGAGAAACTGCACGTAGAGGGTTTCGTTGCGCAGCAGGTCCATGATCACCCGGTAGTCGGCCATGGGGTAGTTGAGGGTCAGGGTGCGGGTCTTGTCGTCGAACACCGGCTTCTTCAGGCTCTTGCCACCCTCGCCGTCGAAGTTGAGCAGCACCTGGGCGATGGTCGCGCCCTTGTTCATCGGCTTGCCCTTCAGGCGCATCTGCAGCGAGGCGGTGATCGGGATGGGTTGCTGGTCGGACTGGCGCTGGGTACCCACCACCACCGAGTAGTCGGTGACTTGCAGCAGTTGCTGGGCGGTAGGCGCTTGCTGGCGCAGCGAAAGGTCGTCAGCAGGCAGGAACTGGCTGTGCAGCGGGGCGGCGGACAGTGGCAGGCTCACCGCCAGCAGCAGGGGGAAGATCGCACGCATGTGGGGCTCCTTGGCATGAAGGGGCACTCTAGCATGGTGGGTTTGCCCTGATGAGCCGACCCTTTCGAACCGCCTGGGACTCTGGGGCCGCTTCAGTCGAACTGCGCGCGCATCCAGGCTTGGTAATCGGCCACACCCGGCTCGCCTTCACGCGGCGCCCAGTGGGCATGCTCGCCCTCGCCTACCGGCCGGTAGGGCCCGGCCTTGCATTCGAACAGGATGCTGTCCGGCTCCAGCACCACCAACCCGTGGTAAGTGCCCGGCGCCAGGTCGACACCCAGGCAGTCGCCGCCCGCCTGCAGTACGCGCTTGTCGAGCAGGCCGCCGTTATCGTCGAAAATCAGCAGCCCCAAGCGCCCCTTGAGCACGATCAGCGCTTCGGCCTTGTCCTCGCTCAGGTGGCGGTGCGGCGGGATGTAGGTATCAGGCTGCAGGCCCACGGCCATGCGGTGGCACGGCTCGGCCATTTCATGCAGGTTGTGGTGCTGGCGGCCACGGGGGTTGGCCGCAGCCTGTGCAGCCAGCCCGGCGAACAAAGACTGGTCGAGGAACGCAGGCTGGCGCATGGCTTACAGGCCTTTGACGGCGAAGATGCCGTTGGCGTTGCGCCAGTAGCCCTTGTAATCCATGCCGTAGCCGAAGATGTAGCGGTCCACGCAGGGCAGGCCGACATAGCTGGCTTTCAGGTCCGGGCTGGCCTTGCGGTCGTGGTCCTTGTCGATCAGCACGGCGGTATGCACCGAGCGGGCGCCGGCGTGCTTGCAGAACTCGATGATGGCGCTGAGGGTGTGGCCCTCATCGAGGATGTCGTCGACGATCAGCACGTCGCGGTCGATGAACGACACTTCAGGCTTGGCCTTCCAGAACAGCTCGCCGCCGCTGGTCTGGTTGCGGTAGCGGGTGGCGTGCAGGTACGAGGCTTCCAGCGGGAACTGCAGGTGGGTGAGCAGCTTGCCGGCAAAGATCAGGCCGCCGTTCATCACGCAGAAGACCACCGGGTTCTTGTCGTGCAGGTCCTTGCAGATTTGCTCGCCGACCTTGGCGATCGCCGCTTCGACTTCGGCTTCGTTGTACAGGCAGTCTGCCTCGCGCATGACTTGACGGATGTGCTCGAGATCGGCGGACATGGCGCTCTCCAGGGGGGCGTTTTGGAAAAGCGGGCAAAGGTACGCATCCGCTCGTCCCAGATCAAGCCTTTATGGACTAACGTGCACAATGACTGCACGACAGGCAGGACTGAATAGATTAACCTAGCGCGGTTTTTTTGCCCGCCTTCCGGAGCCCCCCTATGCCCACTCGTGAGATCCGCCATCCGCTGATCCGCCACAAGCTCGGCCTGATGCGCCGCGCCGACATCAGCACCAAGAATTTTCGCGAACTCGCCCAGGAAGTCGGCGCGCTGCTGACCTATGAAGCCACCCAGGACCTGCCGCTGGAAACCTACGAAATCGACGGCTGGTGCGGCAAGGTGCAAGTCGAGAAAATCGCCGGCAAGAAGATCACCGTGGTGCCTATTCTGCGCGCCGGTATCGGCATGCTCGACGGCGTGCTCAGCCTGATTCCGGGCGCCAAGGTCAGCGCCGTGGGCGTTGCCCGCAACGAGGAAACCCTCGAGGCGCACACCTATCTTGAAAAGCTCGCCCCGGACATCAACCAGCGCCTGGCCCTGATCATCGACCCGATGCTGGCCACCGGCGGCTCGATGGTCGCCACCATCGACCTTTTGAAAAAGGCCGGCTGCAAGGAGATCCGCGCCATGGTGCTGGTCGCCGCCCCGGAAGGCATCGAAGTGGTAGAAAAGGCCCACCCGGACGTGCAGATCTACACCGCCTCCATCGACCAGCGCCTGAACGAGCACGGCTACATCGTGCCGGGCCTGGGCGATGCCGGTGACAAGATCTTCGGCACCAAACAGAAGGACGCCTGACCATGCAGGACGGCTTCAACGACCCGCTGTGGCGCCAGGTCGTCTCAGGCGCGCAGATGCTCTTCGTGGCATTCGGCGCGCTGGTGCTGATGCCGCTGATCACAGGCCTGGACCCCAACGTGGCCCTGTTCACCGCCGGCATCGGCACCTTGCTGTTCCAGCTGGTCACGGGCCGTCAGGTGCCGGTGTTCCTGGCTTCGAGCTTTGCCTTCATTACCCCGATCATTCTCGCCAAGGGCCAGTTCGGCCTGGCCGAGACCATGGGCGGGGTGATGGCGGCAGGCTTCGTGTACACCTTCATGGGCCTGATGGTGAAGATCAAGGGCACCGGTTTCATCGACCGCATGCTGCCCCCGGTAGTCATCGGCCCGGTGATCATTTCCATCGGCCTGGCCATGGCGCCGATTGCCGCCAACATGGCCATGGGCAAGGGTGGTGACGGCGCAGCGCTGATGCCATACAAGACCGCCATGCTGATCTCCATGCCGGCGCTGCTGACCACCCTGATCGTGGCCGTGTTCGGCAAGGGCATCTTCCGCCTGGTGCCGATCATTGCCGGCGTGCTGGTGGGCTTTGCCCTGTCGTTCGCCTTTGGCGTGGTCGACACCGCAAAAATCGCCGCTGCCCCTTGGCTTGAGCTGCCTAACTTCACCGCACCCGCGTTCAACTGGCAGGCCATCCTGTTCATCGTCCCGGTGGCCCTGGCCCCGGCGATCGAACACATCGGTGGCGTCATCGCCGTGGGCAGCGTGACCGGCCGTGACTACCTGAAAAAGCCAGGCCTGCACCGCACCCTGCTTGGCGATGGCCTGGCCACCACCGCAGCCGGCCTGTTCGGCGGCCCGCCCAACACCACCTACGCCGAAGTGACTGGCGCGGTGATGCTGACCAAGAACTACAACCCGAAGATCATGACCTGGGCGGCGGTCTTCGCCATCACCCTGGCCTTCATCGGCAAGTTCGGCGCGCTGCTGCAGAGCATTCCGGTACCGGTGATGGGCGGCATTCTATGCCTGCTGTTCGGCTCCATCGCGGCGGTGGGCTTGAACACCATGATCCGCCACAAAGTCGACCTGAGTGAAGCGCGCAACCTGGTGATCGTTTCGGTGACCCTGGTGTTCGGTATTGGCGGCGTGCTGATCGGCAGCGGCGACGGCCCGGACGACTGGGGCCTGAAGGGTATCGCCCTGTGCGCCATCGTGGCCATTGCCCTGAACCTGCTCTTGCCGGGCAATGATGGCTGGAAGCACAAGCAGCTGGATGATCAGCAGCCTTGATGCGGCGTTAGCCTGACAGGGCCTCTTCGCGGGGCAAGCCCGCTCCTACAGGGAAACGCAATCCTCTGTAGGAGCGGGCTTGCCCCGCGAAGAGGCCGGTACAGACTTACCGAAACTCAAACCTTCTCGCACATCCCCGCCAACACCCGCACCCACTCCGGGTGATCATTCAGGCACGGCACCAGCACCAGCTGCTCACCACCGGCCTCGACGAACTGCTCGCTGCCGCGCATGCCGATCTCTTCCAGCGTCTCGATGCAGTCGGCGACGAACGCCGGGCACATCACCAGCAGCTTCTTCACCCCGGCCTTGGCCAACTCATCCAGGCGGGTCTCGGTATAGGGCTCGATCCACTTGGCCCGGCCCAACCGCGACTGGAACGACACCGACCACTTGCCATCGGGGATGCCCATCTTCGCCGCGAAGGCCTTGGCCGTGGCCAGGCACTGGCCGCGGTAACACACAGCGCGCATCTCCGGGCTGGCGCCGGCGCAGCAGTCGGCAGCCTGGAAGTCGTGCGTGCCGGTAGGGTCGAGTTTTTTCAGATGGCGTTCGGGCAGGCCATGGAAGCTCAGCAACAGGTGGTCGTAATCCTGCTCCAGGTGCGGCCTGGCACTGGCCACCAGGGCATCGATGTATTCGGGGTGCTCGTAGAACGGCTGCAGCACGCGGGTTTCAAGCGGCAGGTTGCGCGCAGCGATGGTCTGCCTGGCCAGCTCCACCACGGTGGTGACGGTGCTGTCGGCAAACTGCGGGTACAAGGGCGCCAAAGTGACCTTGCGCACGCCCTGGGCGGCCAGGCGCTCCAGCACCTCGGGCAAGGCCGGCTGGCCGTAGCGCATGGCAATTTCCACCGGGCCATGGGGCCAGTGGGCCTTCATCGCTTGCTGCAGGCGGCGGGTCAGCACCACCAGCGGCGAGCCCTCATCCCACCAGATCGAGGCATAGGCATGGGCCGACTGCTCGGGGCGCTTGATCAGGATCAGCGATACCAGCAAGCGCCGCACCGGCCAAGGCAGGTCGATCACGTACGGGTCCATGAGGAACTGGTTGAGGTAACGGCGCACGTCGGCCACCGAGGTGGATGCCGGCGAACCCAGGTTGACCAGCAGCAGGGCATGATCGGTCATGCAGCGTCCTATGTCAGAGGCGGCTGGACAGCGCGTCCAGGGCCGATTGCAGATCGTTGTAGCGGAACGTGAAACCGGCGGCCAGCAGCCGCACCGGGCGCGCGCGCTGGCCACCCAGCAGCAGCGTCGACAGCTCGCCCAGCCCGGCCTTGAGCAGCAGCGCCGGCACCGGCAGGAAGGCCGGCCGATGCAAGGTGCGGCCCAGGCACTTGGCGAACTCGCGGTTGCGCACCGGCTCCGGGGCGCAGGCATTATAAGGACCGCGGCAGTCCTTGTGCTGCAATAGAAAATCTATCAGGGCGATCTGGTCGTCGATATGCACCCAGGGCATCCACTGCCGGCCATTGCCCAAAGGCCCGCCCAGCCCCAGCTTGTAAGGCAGCAGCAGGCGCGACAAAAAGCCGCCGTCGCTGGCCAGCACCAACCCGGTACGCACCAGCACCACACGGATGCCGAGGGTCTCGGCGCGGCTGGCGGTTTCTTCCCAGGCGATGCACAACTGGCTGGCGAAGTCTTCCTTTACCGGTGGCGAGACCTCGCTCAGCTCGCGCTCGCCGCCGTCGCCATACCAGCCCACCGCCGAACCGGAAACCAGCACTTCAGGGCGCTGCTCGCGGCCCTCCATCCAGGCTAGCAACCGCTCGGTGAGGGTTATGCGGCTGGCCCACAGCAAGTTGCGCCGGGCTGCGGTCCAGTGCCGGTCGGCGATGGGCGCGCCGGCCAGGTTGACCACCGCATCCACCGCATCGTCATGGGCAATTTCATCCAGCCGGGCGATGCCGCGCACGCCCGGGCCGCAGTGTTTCGCCACCTCGCCGGGGCTGCGGCTCCATACGGTCAGGCGATGGCCCTGCCCGTGCCACAGCTGGCACAGGTGGCGGCCGATCAACCCGGTACCACCGGTCAGCAATATATGCATGGCTGTGTCCTCACAGTTGGCAGCCGTGGTCTATTTTTAAGATCAAGGCACTTTTTTGACCGAACGCTCTCGGATAAACCATAGGCCAACCTGTATCTCGAGCGGAATATCCTTATACAGTATTTGTGCATTGTACAGGTTTGCCTGGCAGCGTAGGCTGCAACACAGCAAGGTTCGAAGAGGCCATCATGACTGTACCAATCGCCATCATCGGGGCCGGTATCGCCGGCCTTTCCGCCGCCCAGGCGCTGCAAAAGGCCGGGCAGAACGTCCACCTGTTCGACAAGGGCCACGGCAGTGGCGGGCGCATGGCCAGCAAGCGCAGCGAAGCCGGCGCGCTGGACCTCGGCGCCCAGTACTTCACCGCCCGCGACCGGCGCTTCGTCGAGCAGGTGCAGCTATGGGTCGCCGCCGGCTGGGCCGCGCAATGGAAACCACAACTGTACAACTACCGCGACGGTGAACTGACCCCCTCCCCCGATGAACAAACCCGCTGGGTCGGCGTGCCGCGCATGAGCGCCATCACCCGCGGCCTGCTCAAGGACGTCACGGTCAACTTCGGCTGCCGCATCGCCGAGGTGTTCCGCGGCAAGCAATACTGGCACCTGCAGGATACCGAAGGCTGCAGCCACGGCCCGTTCAGCCGGGTGGTGATCGCCGTGCCGGCGCCCCAGGCCACCCCGCTGCTGGCCGCCACCCCCAAGCTCGCTGCCGTGGCCGCAGGCGTGCAGATGGAACCCACTTGGGCCGTCGCCCTGGGCTTTCAGAACGCTCTGGAAACTCCCATGCAAGGCTGCTTCGTGCAGGATAACCCGCTCGACTGGCTGGCCCGCAACCGCAGCAAGCCCGGCCGTGACGAGCAGCTCGATACCTGGGTGCTGCACGCCACCTCGGACTGGAGCAAGCAGCACATCGACCTGACCAAGGAAAGCGTCATCGAACAGCTGTGGGGCGAATTCGCCGAGCTGGTCGGCTGCGTGGTGCCGCCACCGACCTTCGCCCTTGCCCACCGCTGGTTGTACGCGCGCCCTGCCGGCACCCACGAATGGGGCGCACTGGCCGATGCCGACCAAGGCCTTTATGCCTGCGGCGACTGGTGCCTGTCGGGCCGCGTCGAGGGTGCCTGGCTCAGCGGCCAGGAAGCAGCCCGGCGTTTGCTCGAGCACCTGGAATAGTTTCAACAGGCTTATACACAAAAGGCTATTTGTATAAGTTCGGTTTTGTGCTGGAATAGACTTGTACAACACATTCAATTTGTACAAGCCTATTCCGGAGGCCGCGATGAATGTTTCCCCACCCGGCCGCAAGCCTCGCATCGCTATCAGCGCATGCCTGGCCGGCCACGACGTACGCTACAACGCAGGCCACAAGCACTCCGACCTGTGCCGGCAGCTGCTCGGCGAGCATTTTGACTGGGTGACCGTCTGCCCTGAAGTCGCCATTGGCCTGGGCGTTCCCCGCGAGCCGATCCGCTTGGTGGGCGATCCCGAGCACCCCATCGTCACCGGCAGCCGCGACAGCGCCACCGACCTGTCCGGCCCTTTGCGCGCCTACGGTGAACAGATGGCAGGCGAGCTCGACGATATCTGCGGCTACGTGTTCATGCAAAAGTCTCCTTCCTGCGGGCTGGAGCGGGTCAAGGTGTATCAGGACAATGGTCGCCCTGCCCTCAAAAATGCCCGGGGCGCCTACGCCGCCGCCTTTTGCGATAACCGCCCGGACCTGCCGGTGGAAGAAGAAGGCCGCCTGCACGACCCGGTGCTGCGCGAGAACTTCATCAGCCGCGTGTACGCCTACGCCGACTGGCAGCAACTGCTGCTGCAGGGCCTGAGCCGAGGCGCGCTGGTGAGCTTTCACGCCCGGTACAAATACCTGCTGCTGGCCCATAACCCGCACGCCTATCGCACCCTGGGCAAGCTGCTGGGCAGCATGACCCGCGACGACGACCCGCAACACGTCGGCCCCCGTTACTTCAGCCAGCTGATGCAGGCCCTGCGCCGCTGCGCCAGCCGCGGTAACCATTGCAACGTGCTGCTGCACCTGAGCGGCTACCTGCGCAACGAACTGGGCCAGGCTGACAAGGCCGAGCTCAAGCAACTGATCGAGCAGTACCAAAGTGGCGTGGTGCCGCTGGTGGTGCCGCTGACCCTGCTCAAGCACCACCTGCGCAAGCACCCCACCCCCTACCTGACGCAGCAGGCCTACCTGCAGCCTCACCCCGAGAACCTTGGACTACGCAATGCAATCTGACGACCTGCTACCCATCGGCGAAGTGGCCCGGCTGACCGGGGTCAACCCGGTCACCCTGCGCGCCTGGGAGCGCCGCTACGGCCTGATCAAACCCCAGCGCACGGCCAAGGGCCACCGGCTTTATCCACAGGACCAGGTACAGCGCGTGCACGATGTGCTGCTCTGGCTCGAACGCGGCGCTGCCGTGAGCCAGGTGCGCGAGCTGCTCGACAACGCCGCCCACGCCACCACCGAGGTTACCGGTGAATGGGGCGAGCGCATCGGCCAGATGACCGACGCCGTCGGCCGCCTGGCGCAGCGCCAGCTCGACCAGTTGCTCAACCAGGCCATGGCCCTGTACCCGGCCGTGACCGTGTGCGAGCACCTGCTGCTGCCACTGCTCGGCACCTTGAGCCGGCGTTGGCAGTCGCACTTCGACGCACGCCTGGAACAGGCCTTCTTCAACACCTGGCTGCGCAGCAAGCTGGGCGCCCGGGTGTACCACGACAGCCACTCCCTGGCCGGCCCCGCCGTGCTGCTGGCACGTACCGACGACACCGTCTTCGATGCCGAATTCTGGCTGTGTGCCTGGCTGCTCAGCAGCAATGGCCAGCCCCTGGAGATTCTCGAATGGCCGGTGGAACCACGCCAGCTGCGCCAAGCCGTGGAACTGCTGCAACCGCGGGCCGTGCTACTGCACCTGGGCAAGCGCCCAGACCTCGCCGCCTGGGCGCGGGTGCTGAAAGACATCGACACGCCCAAGCTGCTCGGCGGCCCGACCCTGAGCCTGCACCAAGGCGAACTTCGGCAGTTGGAGCTGCCCGACACACAGTTGTTCGACAGCCCCCAGGCCGCTCTGCGCGCCCTCCTGCAACCCTGACCGCGGACACCCCATGCAATTGATCTGGCTGCGCAGCGACCTGCGCATCGACGACAACACCGCCCTGGCAGCCGCCTGCCAGCGCGGGCCGACCATCGCCTTGTGGGTTGCCAGCCCCGGCCAGTGGCAGGCCCATGACGATGCCGCCTGCAAGGTGGACTTCTGGCTGCGTAACCTGCGCCAGCTGCGTGAAGGCCTGCAGGCGCTGAACATCCCGCTGCTGGTGCGCCACACCGATACCTGGGCCGATGTGCCGCAAACCGTGCTCAAGGTCTGCCGCCAGCATGCCATCGAAGCGGTGCACTGGAACGACGAGTACGGGGTCAACGAGGCCCATCGCGATCAAGCCACCCGCCAGCGCTTGCAAAGCGAGGGCATCGCCGCCCACGGCCACCTCGACCAGTTGCTGTTCCAGCCCGGCACCATCCTCACCCGCGCCGGCCATTACTTTCAGGTATTCAGCCAGTTCAAGCGGGTGTGCCTGGAGCACCTGCACCGCAGCCTTCCGGCCCGCGCCGCGCAGGTGAAGGCCCAGGCCCCGCTGGCCATCGACAGCGACCCGATACCGCAGCACATCGAGGGCTTTGAAGGCACCCCGCGAGCACTGCGCGAACACTGGCCGGCCGGCGAAGACGAAGCGCACCAGCGCCTGGCCCGCTTTATCGACGAACGCGTGGAGGACTACCCGCAACAGCGCGACCTGCCGGCCAAGCAAGGCACCAGCCAGCTGTCGCCCTATCTTGCCGCCGGGGTGATCTCGCCGCGCCAGTGCCTGCACGCCGCCCTTGCCAGCAACCACGGCGAGTTCGACAGCGGCAACGCCGGGGTGCAGACCTGGGTCAACGAGCTGCTTTGGCGCGAGTTCTACAAGCACATTCTGGTGGGTTATCCACAGGTGTCCCGGCACCGCGCCTTCCGCGCCCACACCGAGCACCTGCCATGGCGTGACGCGCCAGGTGACCTGCAAGCCTGGAAAGAAGGCCGCACCGGCTTCCCGATCATCGACGCGGCGATGCGCCAGCTGCTGCACACCGGCTGGATGCATAACCGCCTGCGCATGATCGTCGCGATGTTCCTCAGCAAGAACCTGCTGATCGACTGGCGTGAGGGCGAGCGGCACTTCATGCGCCACCTGATCGACGGCGACCTGGCTGCCAACAACGGCGGCTGGCAATGGAGCGCCTCCACTGGCACTGATGCGGTGCCGTACTTTCGCATCTTCAACCCGGTCACCCAGTCGCAGCGTTTCGATACGAAAGGAGTATTCATCCGCCATTGGTTGTCAGAGCTGCAGGGCTTGGACGAAAAGACCGTGCATTACCCGGCCAAAGCGTCCGATTTGTTTGCAACCGACCATTACGTCCGCCCGATCGTCGACCTGGACAGCAGCCGCCAGCGGGCACTGGAGGCCTTCAAGGGCTTGTCCGGGTGGCAGGATCACGAGGGGCATGCTTGAAGAGCAGGACACCGGTTTGAGATGCCAGCATTTGCCAATTCATCTGAAGCACCCAGGCAATATCGAACCATTCATTCGAATGAGGCGTCGCAGTTACAGGGAATGGCAGAAAAACCCTTCACCAGGCAATGAAATACATCGTTCTATTTGCTACAAGTTATTGCGCACATCCGAAAGTCGATCTTGACAGTAGTCGCCAGCGGGTCTTGACGCCTACAAGGGTTTGTCCCGGCTGGCAGGATCAGGGGATTTACACTTGAGCATTTCACGCCGTTTCTGGATTACCGGAGCTACCGAAGCACTTGGCCTGGCCTTGGTAAACCACGCCCTTGAACAGGGGCACCGGGTCGCCATAAGCAGCAAGGACAACCAGCTTCCAGAACCATTGGGCGAAGCACAGCACAGCGTGCTGCGCCTGCCCGGCCAGCTGCACGAAAGCGGCCAGGACGCCTCGGCCAACCAACGCCTGGAGCAAAACTGGGGTGCACTCGACACGTTGTTGATCAATGCCGGCGTCTGCGATTACCTGCCGGCAGGTCTTGCGCAGGATCAACTGTTCGAGGCGATCGCCAGCAGCAACCTCAGGGCGACCGAGCTTTGCTTGAAAGCCGCCTTGCCATTGCTGGCCAAGGGTGAGCGGCCGCAAGTAATGGCCGTGCTCAGCCGCTATAGCGCGCAACAGCTGTACCACCCGACCCAGCCGGCGTCTGCCAGCAACAGCCTGGTGCAATGGCTGCGCGATCAACGCGCCAGCCTGAAAGCCCTGGGCATCCACCTGACGCTGGTGGCCCCCCAGCCGCTGAATAGCCCGTTGCCCCTGGCCACGCCTGAGGACTGGACGCCCGAGCGCACTGCCCAGGAGCTGATCGCACGGCTAGAGGAACGTCAGCCGGAGCTGGTGCTCGAGGTGCTCAGGCCCGACAGGCTGTGGCCGCTGCCTGAGTAAGGTAACCGGCTCGATACCTGTGGGAGCAATTGTCTTGTGCTGCCTGTTCCGGCCTCATCGCCGGCAAGCCGGCTCCTACAGTGAAGCTCATGTAATCTCTGTGGGAGCGGCTTTAGCCGCGAAGCAGGCCCGCGGCAGATGGCACCGGGGGGAAGCGCTGGCTTTTACAGCGCCATGCGGTAATGCAGCGCGTAGCTCTCCACCCCATCGTTGGGTTGCTTGATGCCGGCATTGGAATAGTGAATGGCGCGAATGCCCACCTCATGCCCCCCGGCAAAACGCAGGCCGAAGCCGATGCGGTCCTCGAACTGGAACGATGAACCCAGCTCGTTGCTCTCAAGCTCGGTGCTGGAGAACGCCGCCACGCCAATACCGGCCTCGATGTAAGGCCTCACCGACTCGCCGGCAAACTCATAGACGAACACCGGTGCAAACGACAGGCTGTGGTTGCTGGCAGTCTCGTCACCGTCCCAATAGCTATAGGCCCCATCCCAATAGCCTGTCAGGCGCCCGACGCTGGTTTGCCACCAGCTGGCGTCCCAGTTCGACTGCAGCCCCAGGCGGTAGACCATGGTCGAATCACCGGTCTGCCCTACCGAAAATGAAATGTCTGCGGCATGAACGGCCAATACCTGCCCCAGCGAAACAGCGGCAACCGCCGCCAAAACACAGAGTTTCTTCATGAGAAACACCCTTCTTCCTGATGTTGTTGTAAGTGTTCGCCTGGCGCGCAGGCTGAAAGGTAGAAACCGGCGATGGAACGATAGTTCCAACCACTTTTCACACTTCTTTCACATCGGCAAGCGTTGCACGCTTTCGGGTTTATGCCAGAGCAACGGCAGGACTTTTTCCAGGCTGCCTGGGTCGGCGCTGCTCCAGAATCGCGTAGCCCGCGCCGGCCCTTCGGCCAACAGCTCGCGGGCGCTCAGCAGCCGTTGCAGTTGCCGCGCCACGGCGGCGCCGGTGTCGATGATCGCCACATCGGCCGGGACCATGCCGGCCAGCAGCGGGCGCAGGAAGGGATAATGCGTGCAGCCGAGAATCACCGTGTCGCAGCCCGCCGCCAACAGCGGTTGCAGGTAACCGGCAAGCAGCTCGCGCAGCACCGGGCTTGCCAGGTCGCCGGCCTCGATGCGCTCGACCAGGCCCGGGCACGGCTGGGTGATCACCTGCACGTCACTTGCAAAGCGGTCGAGCAAGGCGGCGAATTTGGCACTTTGCAATGTGCCGGTGGTGGCCAGCACGCCGACCACGCCGGAGCGGGTGGCCGCTGCCGCTGGCTTGACCGCAGGCTCCATGCCCACCAGCGGCCAGTGCGGGTGGCGCTCGCGCAGGTCGGCCACCGCCGCCACGGTGGCGGTGTTGCAGGCCAGCACCATGGCCTTGGCACCCTGCTCGTGGAAGAACCCGGCGATATGGCGCAGGCGCTGGCGAATGTAGTCGGGGGTTTTCTCGCCGTAGGGCACATGGCCGCTGTCAGCCACGTACAGCAAGGACTCGTTGGGCAGCAGGCGCTGGATCTCGGCGAGCACCGACAAGCCGCCGACCCCCGAGTCCATCACGCCCACCGGCGCCGAACGTTCAGCCATGGCGGTTGGCGCACACGGCGCAGGCCGGGTCGCGCTTGACCCGAAGCTCACGCATGCGGGTGCTCAGGGCGTCGATCAGCAGCAACCGGCCCACCAGCGGCTCGCCAAAGCCGGCCAGCAGCTTGAGCGCCTCCAGCGCCTGCAGGCTGCCCACCAGGCCCACCAGCGGGCCAAGCACCCCGGCCTCGCTGCAGGTCAGCTCGGCCTCGCTGCCATGGCCGTACAGGCAGTGGTAGCAGGGGCTGTTGTCACGCCGGGTGTCGAACACCGACAGCTGGCCTTCGAGGCGGATGGCCGCACCGCTGACCAGTGGCTTGCCGGCTGCCACGCAAGCGGCGTTGACCGCCTCGCGGGTACCGAAGTTGTCGGAGCAGTCGAGCACCACGTCCACCGCGGCAACGGCCGCGGCCAGCGAGTCTTCGTCCAGTGCCTGGCGATGGGCGATCAGCGCGACCTCGGGGTTGATCGCCTGCAAGCGCTGGATCGCCGAATCTACCTTGCTCATGCCGACGCTGGCGCTGTCGTGGATGACCTGGCGTTGCAGGTTGGTCAGGTCGACGCTGTCGAAGTCGGCCAGGTGCAGTTCGCCCACACCGGCTGCTGCCAGGTACAACGCCACCGGCGAGCCCAGGCCGCCAAGGCCGACCACCAGGGCCTTGCCGTGTTTCAGGCGCAACTGGCCGTCGATGTCCACCTGCGACAGCAGGATCTGGCGGCTGTAACGCAGCAGTTCCTGGTCGCTCAGCATGGCAGGCGCCCCAGGCTGATGCGTTCATGCCCGCCCAGGTCGATACGGCTGGCCACCTCGGCGAAGCCGGCAGCAACGAGCAGTTCGCGCACCTGGGCGGCCTGGTCGTAACCGTGCTCGAGCAACAGCCAGCCACCGGGCAGCAGGTGCTGCGGGGCTTGGGCGACGATCAGCCGCAGGTCGTCCAGGCCGTCTTCACCGGCTACCAAGGCACTGCTGGGTTCAAAGCGCACGTCGCCTTCGACCAGGTGCGGGTCGGCAGCGCGGATGTAAGGCGGGTTGCTCAGAATCAGGTCGAAGCGCTCGCCGGCCAGTGCGCTGTACCAGTGGCTGGTACGCACCTGCACATTGCCCAGCCCCAGGCGCTGGCGGTTGCGCTCGGCCAGGGCCACGGCCTCCTCGACACGGTCGAGCGCCGTCACCTGCCAGGCCGGGCACTCGCTGGCCAGGGCCAGGGCGATGGCGCCAGTGCCGGTGCCCAGGTCGAGCACCCGGGCCGGTTTGGCCGGCACCAGTTCCAGCGCGGTTTCCACCAGCAGCTCGGTGTCCGGGCGCGGGATCAGCGTGTGCGGCGCCACCTCCAGGTCGAGCTTCCAGAAGCCCTGCTGGCCCAGGATGTAGGCCACCGGCTCACCGGCGCGGCGGCGCGCGAGGTAACCGGCGTAGGTTTCGGCCGCCTCGCTGCTGACGATGCGCTCCGGCCAGGTGTGCAGGTAGCTGCGCGACTTGCCCAGGGCGGCGGCCAGCAGCAGCTCGGCGTCCAGGCGCTCGGAGGGCGATTCGGGCAACTGCGCGTTGCGCAGCAGGCTGGCGATGATGGTCATGTCAGTCCCCCAGGGCGGCCAGCTGATCGGCCTGGTATTCGGCCAGCAGCGGCTCGATCACCGCATCCACGCCACCGGCGAGGATGTCGTCCAGGGAGTAAAGGGTGAGGTTGATGCGGTGGTCGGTAACCCGACCCTGCGGGTAGTTGTAAGTACGGATGCGCTCGGAGCGGTCGCCCGAGCCCACCAGCAGCTTGCGCTCGCTGGCGATGGCGTTCTGTGCGGCGCTGGTCTGCATGTCGTTGAGCTTGGCCGACAGCCAGGACATGGCGCGGGCACGGTTCTTGTGCTGCGAACGCTCTTCCTGGCATTCGACCACGATGCCGGTGGGCAAGTGGGTGATGCGGATCGCCGAGTCGGTCTTGTTGACGTGCTGGCCGCCGGCGCCGGAGGCGCGGTAGGTGTCCACCCGCAGGTCGGCGGGGTTGATCTCGATGGCTACCTGCTCGTCCGGCTCGGGCAGTACCGCCACGGTGCACGCCGAGGTGTGGATACGGCCTTGCGACTCGGTCTCGGGCACGCGCTGCACGCGGTGCGCGCCAGACTCGAACTTGAGCTTGCCGTACACGCTGTCGCCCTCTACCCGGGCGATGATCTCCTTGTAGCCGCCGTGCTCGCCCTCGTTCTCGGAGAGAATTTCCAGGCGCCAGCCGCGTTTTTCGGCATAGCGCGAGTACATGCGGAACAGGTCGCCGGAGAAGATCGCCGCCTCGTCGCCACCGGTACCGGCACGGATTTCGAGGAACACGTTGCGCCCGTCGTTGGGGTCCTTGGGCAGCAGCATGCGCTGCAACTGCGACTCCAGGCCCACCAGTTGCTCCTTGGCCTCGCGCACTTCTTCCACGGCCATTTCGCGCAGGTCGGGGTCGGCGTCCTTGAGCAGCGCCTGGGCGCCCTCCAGGTCGTCCTGCACCTTGCGCCACTCTTTATAGGCGCCGATCACCGGCTCGACTTCGGCGTACTCGCGGGAGTAGGCGCGAAAGCGCGTCTGGTCGGAAATGACTTCGGCGTCACCGAGCAGGGCGGTGAGTTCCTCGAAGCGGTCCTGGAGCGTGTCCAGTTTGTTCAGCAGCGACGCTTTCATTGCGGGGGTTTGTCCGTCGAGCCCTCGTTGAGGGCAAAGAGTTCCTGGGCCATGGCCAGCGCATCGAGGCGGCCTTCGGCAGAGAGCTTTTTCAGCTGCACACTGGGGGCGTGCAGCAACTTGTTGGTCAGCCCCCGGGCCAGCTGCATCAGCACGTCTTCGGGGTTGGAGCCGTTGCCCAGCAAGCGCAGGGCCTTTTGCAGTTCTTCGTCACGCAGGCGCTCGCTTTGCTGGCGGTAGGCCTTGAGCACATCAACTGCGGCCAGCTCGCGCAGGCGCACCATGAAGTCATCGGCGCCGACCGAGACCAGCTCTTCGGCCGCCTGGGCCGCGCCTTGGCGGCTCTTGAGGTTTTCGGCCACCACTTCGTGAAGGTCGTCGACGGTGTACAGGTACACGTCGTCAAGCTCCCCTACCTGCGGCTCGATATCCCGCGGCACGGCGATGTCGACCATGAAGATCGGCTTGTGCCGGCGCTGCTTCAGCGCGCTTTCCACCGCGCCCTTGCCCAGAATCGGCAACTGGCTGGCGGTGGAGCTGATGACGATATCGCTGTTGGCCAGCTCCTGGGGGATATCCGACAGCAGCACCGCGTGGGCGCCGAACTGCTCGGCAAGAATGCTCGCCCGCTCCAGCGTGCGGTTGGCCACGACGATGCGGCGTACGCCCTGCTCGTGCAGATGGCGGGCCACCAGGGTGATGGTTTCGCCGGCGCCGATCAACAGCGCCTGGCTGCGGCCCAGGTCGGAGAAGATCTGCCGGGCTAGGCTCACTGCGGCAAAGGCCACCGACACCGGGTTCTCGCCAATGGCAGTGTCGGTGCGCACCTGCTTGGCGGCGCTGAAGGTGGCCTGGAACAACCGCCCGAGCAGCGGCCCGACGGTGCCGGCCTCGCGCGCCACGGCGTAGGCCGACTTCATCTGGCCGAGAATCTGCGGCTCGCCCAGCACCAGCGAGTCCAGGCCCGAGGCCACGCGCATCATGTGCTTGACCGCATCATGCTCTTCGTGGACGTAGGCGCTGGCGCGCAGTTCGTCCAGGCTCAGCCGGTGATAGTCGGCCAGCCATTGCAGCACGGCATCGGCGGACAGGTGGTCCTGCTCTATATAAAGCTCGCTGCGGTTGCAGGTGGACAGGATCGCCGCCTCGCGGCTGGCGGTCAGTCGGCAGAGCTGCTGCAGGGCGTCGACCAGCTGCTCTGGGGTAAACGCCACGCGCTCGCGTACGTCTACCGAGGCAGTCTTATGGTTGATACCAAGTGCAAGAAAGGCCATGCAAGGTCGCTGGTTGGGACGTGAAGCCGATAATTGTCCTACTTCGCAGGTTCCAGAACAACCACCGTTCGCTATTGTTGCCCCGCGATGCGGTCGGTGGCCATTCAGGAACCACCCCCACCCCGCCATGGTCGCAGTTAACCGGACGTTGCGCGGGTGGGTTTGCCACGGCGCTTGTGTCATCATGCTCCGACCGCCGGTTGAGCCTCTTTATTAAGCCTCATATGAATAAATCCTACGCACTGCTGCTCGCCCTCGCCCTGCTTCAAGGCTGCCAGAGCCTGGCCCCGAAGACGGACGCCCAGTCGCCCGCCGACGCCGACAAGCAGGCGGAAAAACCGGTGGTGTACGGCTCGTTCAAGCAGGACACCCTGTACAGCCTGCTGGTGGCGGAGCTGGCCGGCCAGCGCAACCGCTTCGACATCGCCCTGGCCAACTACGCCGACCAGGCCGAAAAAACCCAGGACCCGGCGGTTTCCGAGCGCGCCTACCGCATCGCCGAGTACCTCGGTGCTGACGAGCCGGCCCTGGACAGCGCGCTGATCTGGGCCCGCAACGACCCGCAAAACCTCGATGCCCAGCGCGCCGCGGCCATTCAGCTGGCCCGCGCCGGGCGCTACGACGACTCCATGGTGTACATGGAGAAGGTCCTGCAGGGCCAGGGCGACACCCACTTCGACTTCCTCGCGCTGTCCGCCGCCGAGACCGACCAGAGCACCCGCGACGGCCTGATGCAGAGCTTCGACCGCCTGCTGGTGAAATACCCCGACAACGGCCAACTGGTGTTCGGCAAGGCGCTGCTGCTGAACCAGGACAACAAGCCCGAGCAAGCACTCGACCTGCTCGAGGCGCACCCGCCGCAAAACGGCGAGAT
This sequence comes from Pseudomonas xanthosomatis, assembly GCF_019139835.1. Classification (NCBI taxonomy): domain Bacteria; kingdom Pseudomonadati; phylum Pseudomonadota; class Gammaproteobacteria; order Pseudomonadales; family Pseudomonadaceae; genus Pseudomonas; species Pseudomonas xanthosomatis. Next base: position 5,787,090 of record NZ_CP077075.1, read on the forward strand.
CGCCCCGATTTTGCTGCGTGCCCGCCTTTTGCAGGCCATGGACCGCGGCCCGGAAGCCCTGCCGCTGCTGCGCGGCGCGATCCGCGACAACCCCGACGACAAGCGCCTGCGCCTGACCTATGCACGCACCCTGGTCGAGCAGGACCGCATCGATGACGCCAAGGCCGAGTTCGAAAGCCTGCTGCAGCAGTACCCCGAAGACGACGAAGTGCGCTATTCGCTGGCCCTGGTGTGCATGGAAACCAAGCACTGGGACGAAGCCGAGGGCTACCTGCAGGAAATGGTCGAGCGCGACAGCAATGCCGACGCCGCCCACTTCAACCTCGGCCGCATCCGCGAAGAGCGCGGCCTGCCGGCTTCGGCCCTGCGTGAATACGCCCTGGTCGGTGCCGGCCCCGACTACCTGCCGGCGCAGCTGCGCCAGGCCGATATTCTCATCGCCAACGGCCGCAGCGCCGAGGCCTCGCGCCTGCTCGCCGAAGCCCGCGAAGCGCAGCCCGACTACGCCATCCAGCTGTACCTGATCGAAGCCGAGAGCCTGGGCAACAACGGCAAGGAGGCCCAGGCCGACCAGGTGCTGCAACAGGCGATCAAGCGTTACCCCGACGACCTCAACCTGCTCTACACCCGCGCCATGCTCGCCGAAAAACGCGACGACCTGCCGGAAATGGAGAAGGACCTGCGCGCGATCATCGCCCGCGAGCCGGAAAACGCCATGGCCCTGAACGCCCTGGGCTACACCCTGGCCGACCGCACCACGCGCTACGCCGAGGCCAAGGCACTGATCGACAAGGCCCACCAGCTGACCCCGGACGACCCGGCCGTACTCGACAGCCTGGGCTGGGTCAATTACCGCATGGGCAAGCTCGACGAGGCCGAGCGCCTGCTGCGACAGGCCTTCGAGCGCTTCCCCGACCATGAAGTGGCCGCCCACCTGGGCGAAGTGCTGTGGGCCAACGGCAAACGCCGCGAAGCCCGCCAGTTCTGGGCCAAGGGCTTCGAAGCCCAGCCCGACAGCCCCATCCTGCGCAAAACCTTGCTGCGCCTGACCGGATCCGAGAGCCTGTAAATCATGTTGCTGCGCCATTGCATCACCTTCACCCTCATCGCCCTGCTGGCCGGCTGCGCCGGCTTCGGAAGCAAAGAAGCCGTGCGCGGCCAGGGCAACCCGCAACAGTGGCGCGAGCACAAGCAGCAGCTGAGCACCCTCGACGGCTGGCAGATCAACGGCAAGGTCGGCATCCGCGCCCCGCGTGACTCGGGCAGCGGCACGCTGTTCTGGCTGCAGCGCCAGGACTACTACGACATTCGCCTGGCCGGCCCGCTGGGCCGCGGCGCCGCACGCCTGACCGGCCGCCCCGGCGGCGTCACGCTGGAGGTGGCCAACCAGGGCCGCTATCAAGCCGAAAACCCTGAAGCGCTGCTGGAAGAACAGCTCGGCTGGCGCCTGCCGGTGTCGCACCTGGTGTGGTGGGTACGCGGCCTGCCGGCCCCCGACAGCAAAAGCCAGTTGACCCTGAACGGCGACAGCCGCCTGGCCGCCCTGACCCAGGACGGCTGGCAGGTGGAATACCTCAGCTATACCGAGCAGAACGGCTATTGGCTGCCCGAGCGCCTGAAGCTGCACGGCGAGAACATCGACGTGACGCTGGTGGTGAAAGACTGGCAACCGCGCCAGCTGGGGCACTGAAACCATGCAACAGCTGCTGCTCCCGGCCCCGGCCAAGCTCAACCTGTGGCTGCACATCACCGGCCGGCGCCCGGACGGTTACCACGAGCTGGAAACCGTATTCCAGTTTCTCGACCACGCTGACGAGCTGGGTTTTGCCCTGCGTGACGACGGCCAGATACGCCTGAACACCAAGATCGACGGTGTGCCCCACGACAGCAACCTGATCGTGCGCGCCGCGCGCCTGCTGCAGCAGCAGTCCGGCACAGCGCTTGGCGCCGACATCTGGCTGCACAAGGTGCTGCCCATGGGCGGCGGTATCGGCGGCGGCAGCTCCGACGCCGCCACCACCCTGCTGGCCCTGGCCCACCTGTGGCAGCTGGATTGGGACGAAGACCGCCTGGCCGCCCTGGGCCTGACTTTGGGCGCCGACGTGCCGGTATTCGTGCGTGGCCACGCGGCATTTGCCCAGGGCGTGGGCGAGCAACTGACCCCGGTCGACCCTGAAGAGCCGTGGTACGTCGTGCTGGTGCCGCAAGTGTCTGTCAGCACAGCGGAAATTTTTTCGCATCCAGAGTTGACACGTGATTCCCTCCCCCTTAAGATGCGCCCCGTTCCCGAGGGAAACAGTCGAAATGACTGCCAACCGGTAGTAGAGCAACGTTATCCAGAAGTTCGCAATGCGTTGAATTCACTGGGTAAATACACAGAAGCTCGAATGACCGGCACTGGAAGTTGTGTGTTTGGGGCCTTCCCAAGCAAAGCCGAAGCTGATAGAGTTCTGGCCCTTCTTTCAGAGACCCAAACAGGGTTTGTGGCGAAAGGAAGCAACGTTTCGATGTTGCATCGCAAGCTGCAGAGCCTGCTCAAGAAGTCGAGCGCATAAGCGTTCGCAGCAACAGATACAGGGGCGTCGCCAAGCGGTAAGGCAGCAGGTTTTGATCCTGCCATGCGTTGGTTCGAATCCAGCCGCCCCTGCCATTTCTTCTACTCATCCAGGTTACCCTCAGCCTTCAGGTACTGCGCGTGTCCAAGATGATGGTCTTCACGGGGAATGCCAACCCCGATCTGGCTCGGCGTGTCGTACGTCAGCTGCATATTCCACTGGGTGATGTGTCTGTCGGTAAATTCTCCGACGGCGAGATCAGTGCTGAAATCAACGAAAACGTTCGCGGTAAAGACGTCTTCATCATTCAGCCGACCTGTGCCCCAACCAACGACAACCTGATGGAACTGGTAGTGATGGCCGACGCCTTCCGCCGCTCCTCAGCGTCGCGAATCACCGCCGTGATTCCTTACTTCGGATACGCCCGCCAGGACCGCCGTCCGCGTTCGGCACGTGTAGCCATCAGCGCCAAAGTCGTCGCTGACATGCTCACTGTCGTGGGTATCGACCGTGTTCTCACCGTCGACCTGCACGCTGACCAGATCCAGGGCTTCTTCGATATCCCCGTCGACAACATCTACGGCTCGCCCGTACTGGTCGACGACATCGAAGACCAGCGTTTCGAGAACCTGATGATCGTCTCCCCGGACATCGGTGGTGTAGTGCGTGCCCGCGCCGTCGCCAAGTCCCTGGGCGTCGACCTGGGTATCATCGACAAACGCCGCGAAAAGGCCAATCACTCCGAAGTGATGCACATCATCGGTGATGTCGAAGGTCGCACCTGCATCCTGGTGGACGACATGGTCGACACCGCCGGCACCCTGTGCCACGCGGCCAAGGCCCTGAAAGAACACGGCGCTGCCAAGGTTTACGCCTACTGCACGCACCCTGTCCTGTCGGGCCGCGCGATCGAGAACATCGAGAAGTCGGTGCTGGACGAGCTGGTGGTGACCAACACCGTTCCGCTGTCCGCCGCTGCTCAAGCCTGTGACCGTATCCGCCAGCTGGATATCGCACCGGTTGTCGCTGAAGCGATGCGTCGCATCAGCAATGAAGAATCGATCAGCGCGATGTTCCGCTAAGCGGACCACGTGTTGATATGAAGCGCCCCGCCCCAACAGCTGTTGGGGCGGGGCTTTTTTGCCATCCCCGTCCGGCGCTGGTCGCAAACGCCTTTCGGGAGGCTATTTTGGAGAAACAAAATGACTGACTTCATCCTGAACGCCCAAGCGCGTACTGACCTGGGGAAAGGTGCGAGCCGCCGCCTGCGTCACTCCGCCAACATCCCTGCCGTTGTTTACGGTGGCGATAAAGAAGCCCAATCCCTGACCATCGTGGCCAAGGAAATCGCCAAGCTGTTCGAAAACGAAGCTGCCTTCAGCCACGTAATCGAACTGAACGTCGATGGCGCCAAGCAAAACGTCGTGGTCAAGGCCATGCAGCGTCACCCGGCCAAAGGCTTCATCATGCACGCCGACTTCGTTCGCGTCGTTGCTGGCCAGAAACTGACCGCCAAGGTACCGGTTCACTTCGTCGGCGAAGAAGCCCCGGTCAAGAAAGGCGGCGAAATCTCGCACGTCGTTTCCGAGATCGAAGTTTCCTGCGAAGCCAAAGACCTGCCTGAGTTCATCGAAGTCGACCTGGCCAACGCCGAAGTCGGCACCATCATCCACCTGTCGGACCTGAAAGCTCCGAAAGGCGTAGAGTTCGTCGCTCTGGCCCACGGTGATGACAAAGCTGTTGCCAACGTCCACGCCCCGCGCGTAGCCGCTGACGCTGCTGAAGGCGCTGCCGAGTAATCCACTCGCACGCCGGCGTTGATCGGGTTACAGTGCCGCGCGCACCGTAACCCACCAACACCAAGGAAGAGCCCCTGACGTGACCGCCATCCAGTTGATCGTTGGCCTGGGTAACCCCGGCCCCGAATACGAACAGACCCGGCATAACGCAGGGGCTCTTTTCGTTGAACGCATTGCCAGTGCCCAGCGCGTATCGCTGTCTGCTGACAAAAAGTATTTCGGCCTGACGGCTAAGTTCAGCCATCAGGGCAACGATGTTCGTCTGTTGATCCCCACCACCTACATGAACCGCAGCGGCCAGGCCGTGGCGGCATTGGCGAATTTCTTCCGGATCAAACCGGACGCCATTCTGGTGGCCCACGACGAACTCGACCTGCCCCCGGGCGTTGCCAAGCTCAAGAAGGGCGGCGGCCACGGCGGGCATAACGGCCTGCGCGACATCATCGCGCAGCTCGGCAACCAGAACGACTTCCACCGCCTGCGGCTTGGCATTGGCCACCCGGGCGACGCCAGACTGGTCTCCAACTTCGTCCTGGGCCGCGCGCCGCGCGCCGAGCAGGAGAAGCTCGACGCCAGCATCGATTTTGCCCTCGGCGTGCTGCCGGACGTGCTCGCTGGCGACTTCGCCAAGGCGATGCGCGAGCTGCACAGCCAGAAGGCCTGACAACTCTCTAGAGGGGAATTCCCATGGGTTTCAATTGCGGCATCGTCGGCCTGCCCAACGTCGGCAAGTCCACCCTGTTCAACGCCCTGACCAAGTCCGGCATCGCGGCGGAGAACTTCCCCTTCTGCACCATCGAGCCGAACAGCGGCATCGTGCCGATGCCCGACGCGCGCTTGGCGGCACTGGCCGAAATCGTCAAACCGAACCGCATCCTGCCGACCACCATGGAGTTCGTCGACATTGCAGGCCTGGTGGCCGGCGCGTCGAAAGGTGAAGGCCTGGGCAACAAGTTCCTCGCCAACATCCGCGAGACCGACGCCATCGCCCACGTGGTGCGCTGCTTCGAAGACGAGAACGTGATCCACGTTTCCAACAGCGTCGACCCCAAGCGCGACATCGAGATCATCGACCTCGAGCTGATTTTCGCCGACCTCGACAGCTGCGAAAAGCAACTGCAGAAGGTTGCCCGCAACGCCAAGGGCGGCGACAAGGAAGCCCTGGCGCAAAAGGCCATTCTGGAGAAGCTGATCCCGCACTTCACCGAAGGCAAGCCGGCGCGCAGCCTGATGAAGAACATGGCTGACGACGAGAAAGCCGTGATCCGTGGCTTCCACCTGCTGACCAGCAAGCCGGTGATGTACATCGCCAACGTGGCCGAAGACGGCTTCGACAACAACCCGCATCTGGACGTGGTCATGGCCATTGCCGAAGAAGAAGGCGCGGTGGTGGTGCCGGTGTGCAACAAGATCGAAGCCGAAATCGCCGAGCTGGACGACGGCGAAGAGAAGGACATGTTCCTCGAGGCCCTGGGCCTGGAAGAGCCTGGCCTGAACCGCGTGATCCGCGCCGGCTACGAGCTGCTCAACCTGCAGACCTACTTCACCGCAGGCGTGCAGGAAGTGCGCGCCTGGACCGTACGCGTAGGCGCCACCGCGCCGCAGGCCGCCGGCGTGATCCACACCGACTTCGAAAAAGGCTTCATCCGCGCCGAAGTGGTGGCCTATGACGACTTCATCCAGTTCAAGGGTGAAAGCGGTGCCAAGGAAGCCGGTAAATGGCGCCTGGAAGGCAAGGACTACATCGTCAAGGACGGTGACGTGATGCACTTCCGCTTCAACGTCTGATCATTGCGCGAGCCAACTGGCTCAAGCAAATAAAAACCCCTTGTGCAGAGATGCCCAAGGGGTTTTTCATGCCTGCCGAAAACAGGGGGAGACGGGGTTGTTCAGTGACTGAAAAAGCCCGGTTTGCAAGGATTGCTTCACCGCTACTTCATCAAGGAAAAGCACCATGAGCACATTCCCACTTCCCGAAGCCATTTTGCTGGAAATCCACCAGAGCCTCGGATGCCCTCGCTACGCGTCCACAAAGCAGGCCAAGTTCGCTACCGGTCAGGCCAGCCTGGCCATGCACCACGAAATGGGCCAGCAAGTACTTCGGAGCATTTTCGACACCTTGGGCCTCGAGCCCTTAGCCTGTATCGATGCGCTGGACAATTTCACCGCATTCGCAAACGCCTACAAGTTCCTTGAACTCAATACCTGGACGTTTACAGCAGATCAACGGCAAGTGCTATGGACATTGCTGGGTTACTTTTATGTGCCCGGTCTTGCTCGCCATATTGGCTTCTGGAACCTGAAACAACCTCTGGACATCGGTATGCCGGGAGGGCGTTTCTGGTATTTGCCAGAGCTCGCCGATGCGGAAAACAAACCGGTCCTGCATATGCCAGTTGCACAGGTGATCGATTGGCTACTCGACCTGCTGGGGATGCCATTGGAATCCGTGGCCGATCAGCAAAGTGAACAACATGCAGATGCTAACGATGGCCTGCGTCGCTCTCTTTACAAATGGCGTAATGAAACCACGATCCGTCCGGACACCATCGACTGCCACTTTGCAGATACGATAAACCTGGCCTTCGAAGGAGTCTTCACACCCGACACCACCCTGCCCCATTCCGAGCAATTCGCCGACGCCTTGGCATTCGTAAGCCGCAAGAAACTCGACGCCGGTCAACTGCGCCTGCAGATTCCCATGACCCAGCCTGGGCGCCTGGAGGCCGTGCTGTCCGGTGAGGCCGATGAGCAAGAGCAGAGCGAGTTTTTACGATTGCTCGCAGACCGTTACGCACAACCGTCCATGCGCACGATACGCAAGCGCCTGCGGATCGCCCGCATGGTGCAAGACGGCTATGTACGCCTGCTGAATTTCCTCTGCCCCGGTGTCGATCGCCGCTGCACCGATCCACAACAGAACAAGTTACTGCAACTGCTGGGCCTCTATAAATTCATCTATAACCTGACGGTTGGCGCCCACGCTAACTGCAAAGCTCAGGGCGAACGAGCGGAAAACGAATGGTTCGAGGCCCATCTGCCGGCACCCGACAAGAACGGGTTGTTCTTGTCCATTCTCCCGTCGCGGCGGGAAACAGCGAACAAAGAGTTGGCGTTACTGCTCAGCCACCATTTTGACCAAATGACTGCAGGCAGTGAGCTTGAAGATCATGTCGGGCTCGATGAGCAGTCGCAACAACCGATTTTCGAGCGCAACGCGAAGCGGGCAATAGATTTCGCACAGAAGCTGCAGAGGGAACTGCAGTTGGTCGAGCAGATGAAACGTTCGTCACCGTGGCGGGCCCTGCAAAACGAACATAGCTTTTGGGTAGTCTGCCAGGTCGCACAGCAAACCACGCTGAGTCGTGATGCCAGAAACGTCGCCATCCAGCGGATGCGCGAGCTGGCGAACAGCCCGGAGCAAACAGTCCAGGCCATTTTGATGGAGCTGGATGGTTATCTCAACGGTGAGCGCAAGCGCCAACCCAAAGATACCCGAGACAGGGTCCAACGCTTGCTGGATGAGGCCGAAGGTAGCGAAGGCTACGCGGCCTGGAAAGCCGCGGTACTGCAGTTCAAAGCCAAACACATGCTTGCCAGCAATGAATTCGGGCAAGCCGGGAAGCTGTTCGTTCAAGCGCTGGAGGCTTGCAAGGAGCGCAATTACGGTTCGCTGTCTGGCGAGATTGCCCGGGATGGATTCGCCGTGATGGTCGCCAACCAGCGGCTTAACGGCAACAACCACGAAAAGCTTTACAGGGCCATGCTGGCCGGCGGGATGATGAGTGACAACGAGGTGATTCCTCCCATTGAAGAGACCGCACGCTGGGTCAGCGGATATTTCTGGGATGACTTGTACAAGCCTTACCCAGGCATTGCCCTCGAAAAACGCCGCAGCAGCGAGGCCAGCAAACGGATGCTGCATGCACTGATGGAGCTATTTTGCAGCAACGACCAGTTCGGCCTGCAGTCGTGGATAAAGGCAAATCGAAAACTTCTGGCCTCCAGCTTGCCGGATGTCGACGGTAACTCGGTGATGATGTTGCTGATAAAGATGCACAGCAGCTTCATGGCAAAACTTCCGCTTATCCAGCAACTCGCTCCCAAGGAGCTATCTGAAGAAACACTGCGCATGGCAAACATGCTTGAGCACTGGGGCCGATTCTTCGAGTTGCTCGCTGTCCATGCCCCTGCACAACTGAATATTACCGACCTGAAAGGCCAGACACCCTTGATGCTGATGGCCGAAGCGGGCAATACCGAGTTGCTGAAAGTGATGCTCCAGGCCGGGGCAGATCCAGATTTGCAGGACTGGCATGGCGTGACAGCTCTGCACTCGGCGATCAAGTCTCGGGTAGACAGTTGCGTGGACGCACTGCTCGATAACCCCTGTCGCCTTGACAACGTAACGGTCGATGGGCAAACGGTGCTGCACACTGCAAGCTGGACCGCCAATCGTCATGCGATCGAGCGCCTGCTGCAACGAGCCCCCAGGTTGGCCTGGCAGCGCAATGCGCATGGGCAAACGCCGCTGGAATTGGTTGAGAAGTTGATCGCAGAGCCGGGCACGCTGGGTGCACTGGCCGAGCAGCTCGCAGAAAACGGCTACACATGCGCCTCCCTCCAGCAATTGCAAGGGGCAGCGGCCCTGCTCGAACAGGCCGCCCCGGCGCCAGCCAGTTGAAATGTGGGTGGGGGAAGCGGCGGCCTGTCAACGCTTCCCCTCCAGCCCTTCAACTGTCTAGAATTGCCGTAGCTTGAACCCGGGATAACCGAAGCACTGCCTCGAAACCCGATGGACCTGACCTCGCCGGTCAGCCGTCGGGGCCAATGGGTCCGGACCACGGCCGGCCTGTTTATCGGAGGCAACACATGAACCCGCGTATCTGGCTGCTGGCCCTGGCGACCTTCGTCACCGGCATGGCCGAAAACATCACCGTTGGCATTCTCCCGGCCCTGGCCGATGGCCTTGACGTACCGCTCGGCGTCGCCGGGCAACTGACCACGGTGTTCTCCTTGAGCTTCGCCCTCGCCGCGCCCTTCTCGCCCCTGCTTGCCCGCCGCCTGCCGCTGCGCCGCCTGCTGTGCGCCGCTCTTGCCGTCTTTGCCCTGTGCAACCTGCTGGCCGCCCTGGCGCCGGGCTATACCGCGCTGCTGCTGGCGCGCCTAGGCATGGCCGCCACCAGCGCCCTGACTTGCCTGGTGTGTACGCTGATGGCCACACGCTTGGTGCCCGATACCCTGCGCGGGCGCGCCATCGGGGTGATTTTCATGGGCATCTGCAGCTCGCTGGTGCTGGGGGTGCCTGCCGGCATGCTGCTGTGCGACGTGCTCGGCTGGCGCGGAGTGTTCGTCGGCCTGAGCGCCCTGGCGGCGCTGGTGCTGCTGATGGCCTGGCGCGGCCTGCCGCAACTGCAGGGCAGCGAGCCGATTGCCCTGGCCAGCTACCTGCGCCACCTGCGCGATGGGCGGTTGGTGGCGGCGCAGCTGGTGTCGCTGCTGATGATTGCCGGGCACTTCACCGTGTTCGCTTATCTTGCGCCCTACGCCCAGCACATCGCCAAGGTACCGGCCGCCTGGCTGGCGGCGGTCTTTGCCGCGTTCGGCATTGCCGGTGTAGCGGGTGGTTATGTGGGCGGCTGGATGGCCGACCGCCTGGGCGCGGGCAAGGCCATCGTGCTGGCGCCATTGCTGTACCTGGCCAGCCTGCTGATGCTGCCGCTATGCGTCGGCACGCCGTGGTTGTTCATCCCGGCGATGATGCTGTGGGGGGCGTTGAGCTGGACCACCTCGCCGGTGGTGCAAAGCTTTTTGGCCAGCCGTGGTAACGATACCTTCCCTGCCGGCATGAGCCTGAACCTTTCGGCGATGCACCTCGGGGTGGGCTTGGGCTCGGCGATTGGCGGGGTAGTGATCGGCGCGGCGTCGTTGGCCCACACGCCATGGGCCGGGGCGGCGTTGACCGTGCTGGCGGCAGGGTTTGCCGTGCGCTCGGTCGGAGGGCCCCATCGCCGGCAAGCCGGCTCTCATAGAACAACACATAACTTATTGATTTAGCAGGGTCCTGTGGGAGCGGGTTTACCGGGATGCCGGACCACCGCGAACACCGGCGAAGCCGGTGCCATCCACCGCGCTGCCTGCTTCGCGGTGGTCCGGCACTCCGGTAAACCCGCTCCCACAGGGTATGTGGCGCGCTTGCGAATTCTGTTCTCTGTGCGACAGCGCAGCCCGCAGGGCTGGGTAATCTCCTACAGAGACCGCGCTCCCCTGTAGGGGCCGGCTTGCCGGCGATGGGGACGGGCCTGGAAGCTTCGGTGCTGAGCTGGCAGATTCTCGGCAATTACTTGGTCGGTTACTTGGTCGGTCTGCCCCGCAAAAGCCACAGTCGCCTGCCAGGCCTCATGGCAGGCGACTCTCAAACTCCCATTGGTTCACAAATTCCTGAACTGATTATTTGCCCCAGCCGATTTGTCCCCCCGCCCGCCGCCACCAGAATCGCTTCATCAACAATCACAATAACCGTGAGGCCACTCCCGTGGACCAGACACTTCAGGTACGGCAGGCCGCCGCCGACCTCGTAGCCGCCTTCGCCAGCAACGACACCGCCCGCTACTTCGCCTGCTTCAGCGAAGATGCCACCTTCCTTTTCCACACCTTGCCCCAGCCGCTGCTGTCGCGCCGTGCCTACGAAGAAGTCTGGGCCGGCTGGCAGGCCGAAGGCTTTGCCGTGCTCGGCTGCCAATCCAGCAACGTGCAGGTGAGCCTGCAAGGTGATGTGGCGATCTTCATGCACGATGTGGCTACGCGCATTCGCATTGCCGGTGAAGAACACGCGCTGAACGAGCGTGAGACCATCGTGTTCCGCCAACACGGCGAACGCTGGCTGGCCTGCCACGAGCACCTGTCGGTCGTCTCACCCGCCTGACCTTTTAAAGCGGCCTTGCCGCACTGCCATCGCACCCACAACAAGGCCTGCCACAGGCCGACAACACTCGCGCTGGAGCACCACCATGAGCCACTCGACCGGTATCGAGACCAATGGCGTCGAACAGATCCCCGACGATCAACGCGACGCCGCCCCGCTGGACCTGTTCCGCCTGATTTTCGGCGGCGCCAACACTTTTGCCACCGCCGTGCTCGGCAGCTTCCCGGTACTGTTCGGGCTGTCGTTCCAGGCCGGGGTCTGGGCGATCTTGCTGGGGGTCGGCGTGGGCGCGCTGATCCTTGCGCCCATGGGCCTGTTCGGCGCCCTCAACGGCACCAACAACGCCGTTTCGTCCGGCGCGCACTTCGGCGTGCACGGGCGCATCGTCGGCTCGTTCCTGTCGCTGCTGACCGCCGTGGCGTTTTTCTCGCTGTCGGTGTGGAGCTCGGGCGATGCCCTGGTGGGCGGCGCCAAGCGCCTGGCGGGCCTGCCGGAAACCGACCTGACCCTGGGCCTGGCCTACGGCCTGTTCGCGGTGCTGGTGCTGGTGGTGTGCATCTTTGGCTTTCGCTTCATGCTGTGGGTCAACAAGATAGCCGTGTGGGCCTCGAGCCTGCTGTTTCTGCTGGGCATCGTCGCCTTTGCCGGGCCGTTCGATGCGGGCTATGCCGGCAGCGTCAACCTGGGCCAGGCCGGCTTCTGGGCGGCCTTCGTTGGCGCGGCCATTCTGGCCATGAGCAACCCGGTGTCGTTCGGCGCCTTCCTCGGTGACTGGTCGCGCTACATCCCCCGCGCCACGCCCAAGCGCCGCATCATGCTGGCGGTAATAGCTGCGCAAGCCGCCACGCTGATCCCGTTCCTGTTCGGCCTGTGCACCGCCACCCTGGTGGCCAGCCAGGCACCGGACTACATCGCCGCCAACAACTACGTCGGCGGGCTGCTGGCGATCTCGCCGGGCTGGTTCTTCCTGCCGGTGTGCCTGATTGCAGTGATCGGCGGCATGTCCACCGGCACCACGGCGCTGTATGGCACGGGCCTGGACATGTCCAGCGTGTTCCCGCGCCTGCTCAGCCGCGCCGCGGCCACGCTGCTGATCGGCGTACTGGCCATCGGTTTCATCTTCGTCGGCCGCTTCACCTTCAACCTGGTGCAGAGCGTGTCGACCTTCGCCGTGCTGATCATTACCTGCACCAGCCCCTGGATGGTGATCATGATCCTCGGCCTGATCACCCGCCGCGGCTTCTACCACGCCGACGACCTGCAGGTATTCACCCGCGGCCAGCAGGGCGGCCATTACTGGTTCAACCACGGCTGGAACTGGCGCGGCATGGGGGCGTGGGTCCCCAGCGCGGCGATTGGCCTGTGCTTCGTCAACCTGCCGGGGCAGTTCGTCGGCCCGCTGGGCGAACTGGCCGGCGGCATCGACCTGAGCCTGCCGGTGACCCTCGGCATCGCCTGCGTGCTGTACCTGATCTTGCTCAACCTGTTCCCTGAACCGGCTGGCGTGTATGGCCCCAAGGGCCCGCGCTGGGTGCGCTGCAAAAGCGTGCCGGTACAACCTGTGACCACTGCCGAAATGGCCTGACCGGAATTTGCCCATGACCACTCCCCACTTCATCGACGGCCGTTGGGTCGAAGGCCAGGGCAACGACTGCATCGTTGTCCACAACCCCTCCAGCGGCCAGCCGTTCGCCGAACTGATGGCCGCCAGCACCGCCCAGGTAGACCAGGCCGTGGCCGCTGCGCGGCGCGCCCTGGACGGCTGGAAAACCGTCACGCCAGCTGAACGAGCCGCCTACCTGCGCGGCTTTGCCGAACAGCTCGGCCAGCGCCGTGACGAATTGATCGCCCTGCAGATGCGCAACAACGGCAAGCCGCGCTTCGAGGCCGAGATCGACCTGGACGATGCCATCGCCACCTTTGCCTACTACGCAGGCCTTGCCGAGCAACTGCCCGGCAAAAACCGCGACGTGCCCCTGGCAGCGCCCGGCTTCACTGCCCGTACACGCCTCGAGCCGGTGGGGGTGGTCGGCCTGATCGTGCCATGGAACTTCCCGCTGGTGACCAGCGCCTGGAAGCTCGCCCCGGCCCTGGCTGCCGGCTGCACCGTGGTGCTCAAGCCCTCCGAAGTGACCCCGCTGGTGGAGCAGGCCTACGGCCAGATCGCCGAGCAACTGGGCCTGCCCGCAGGCGTGCTGAACATCGTCAACGGCAAGGCCGAAACCGGCGCCGCCCTGAGCGGCCACAGCGGCCTGGACAAGCTGTCGTTCACCGGCAGCAATGGCGTTGGCAGCCAGGTGATGCGCGCCGCTGCCGCGCAGTGCCGGCCGGTGACCCTGGAGCTGGGCGGCAAGTCGGCCATCGTGGTGTTCGACGATTGCGACGTCGACCAGGCGGTGGAATGGATTGTCGCCGGCATCACCTGGAACGCCGGGCAGATGTGCTCGGCCACCTCGCGCCTGCTGGTGCAGGACGGCATCGCCGATGCGCTGCTGCCGCGCCTGCAGGCCGCGCTGGAGCAGTTGCAAGTGGGTAACCCGCAGCTTGAAGAAGTAGGCATGGGCCCGCTGACCAGCCAGGCGCAGTGGCTGAAGGTGGCCGGTTACTTCGCCACCGCCCGCGAAGAAGGCCTGAAATGCCTGGCCGGCGGCCAGGCGCTGGACCGCGACGGCTGGTTCGTCAGCCCCACGCTGTATGTGGATGTGCCCACCAGCAGCCGCCTGTGGAACGAGGAAATCTTCGGCCCGGTGCTGTGCGCCCGGCGCTTTGCCAGCGAAGCCGAAGCCATTGCCCAGGCCAACGACAGCCGCTTCGGGCTGGTGGCCACCGTGTGCAGCGCCGACCTTGAACGCGCCGAGCGGGTGGCCGATGCGCTGGAGGTGGGGCATGTATGGATCAACTCGGTGCAGGCGGTGTTCGTCGAGACCTCGTGGGGTGGGACCAAGGGTAGCGGGATTGGCCGCGAGCTTGGGCCTTGGGGGCTTTCGGGGTATCAGTCGGTGAAGCATGTGACGCGGTGTTTGGGGTGATTTGGTAGGGAGTCCCTTTCAAGGGGTTGGGGAGGCTGATAGATGTATTGCCGAAGGCGTCAGCCTGCCAGATCGAGCACAGCCCCCGTAGTACTCGGCGCTAGTCTGGCCCGCAGGCAGATCCATCCCCCGTCCGCCGCAAACTGGTGCCACAACAACTCCATTCTCACCCCTGGAACCATGGATTATAGGAAGGAGGTATGTTCTCATCCCCTTTGCCGCGCACACGCATAGCTACTACTCCGATACGATTAAAAAATTCTATGACTGACGTAGTCGGAGTATGCCCCTTCATGCTTGAGTGATAATGACCGGTAACGTGTGAAAAAACGACCACACCGTACCGAAGGCCAAGATAGCCAGCTGATATTACCCCACCGCCTGTCTTCGAAAAATACTTTAACGCTGGGTGAGGAAAGCTTTCATTCTGCTGGTTCCCAGTTATTAATTCTCCTGAGCGCAGGAGAATAAATTTACGCTCTTCCCCAATCAGCCCGCTCACATCTGACTTTCTCACTATCAACTTAAAATCAACCCCTTTAACATCGCCTCGTCTTTTCAAACGCACGATTGCCGGACCACTGTCTTCTGGATGCGCATCAGTCAGCAGAGGTTTATTCCTATCAACGCCTTTGCCTTTTACAAGCGCCGATTTGAACCGACTAACTGCCCTGAAAAATGTCATCGTCATTGCATCATGACCGCTTGGATCGACATTATTCACTGGATCACCGGAGAATGCCGCGTAAGCATTTATCCCCCCTCGACCAAAAGGGCTTATATCATCAGGACGATAAAATCTCATGAGAGCTGGACTGTAGCAGCGATACCCATTACCCAAATGGTAGCCACCCGCTAATTTTTGAAACAGCTCCCCCATAAAGCCTAAGAGCAGTGGGCAATGACCAAGAGTTGAACACCCGTATGGTGTATAGGACAAAACTTTCAGCCGATGCCCAGATGAGTGAAACAGCATAGACCCTTGAGTATCGACAGCAACTAAGGCACTCGAAAAATCTGCCATTTTATACCCCCACTCAATGAGCCCGCACATTTAAAGATGCACATCGACTGCGATGATGTGGACCACTCTAAATCCCATGACCATACAACGCCACTATCAAAAATGACAGGTACTGCCCACTGGGGCACCGCTTGCAGAGAACTATCATCCATTAGCAGCAGCGCTTAAACCCTATCTGCAACCACATGGATACCTTGACCTAATGGGAGTCAAAGCCTCATCGCAGATCGAGCCCGTTTCCAAAACCAGTAAAGACTAGCGCAGCGCCAGCATCATGGTCTTGGGCGATAACTCGGGGCAGCTTATAAACCCTGCCTTTGTCGCGTAGAAATGCTCCAGGCGCTCATTAAGCGGGTGAACCACCATCGCCAGGCAGCCTACCGACTCAGAAACGACGAGCGCTCTCTCGATGGCGTCCTGCAGCAGGTCGGTGGCCACCCCCTGCCCTGCGGCCTGCCGAGTCACGCCCATCCTGCCCAAAAGCACTACCGGCAAATCGCTTGGCGCATTGCGCCTAAGGCCAGCCGTCGCTCCATGAGCGCGGGCGACCGAGCCATTCGACAACGTGTAGTAACCGGCTACGACCGACGTGCCTTTGAAGCAGGTGACGTAAACCACGGCGTGTTTCGCAACCTGTGCTTTCAGGGCTTTGTCTCGCAGGTAAGCGTCAATCGACACCTCCCCACTTTCGAACTGATCCAACAGGTGAAATACCTCGAGCTTGCGTGGCGCAGTCAGCTCCAGCGCTTCGGCCTTGCCAGCAGTTTCTTCACGCATTCATTGCTCCTGATGGGGTTGTCTTCCAGTGCCTGGGTGAAGCGGTCGAATGCCTCTTCATCGAGCAGGAAAAGCCGGCGCTCCATCAGCACTTCCTCAGCCCGCTTGCAGGCGGCATCAAGGACAAAGCTGGTCCTGTCGCCACCTACTATTTCCACAGCGGCATCGATCAGATCACGCCGATGCTCGGCCACTCTCATGTTCAGAGGTACCGCCTTGTTGCGGTCCCGGGTCTGCAAATCGCTCATTGGTGACTCCCTGCCCATGCCACTCGGGCTTTGAAATCGACGGAGGATGTCGACCTGTAAAAGGCTACTCCTGCGTAACACACCTGTATAGCTGTAACGCAATATGCGTTACGAACGGTCAAAGCCTGAGCACAAGCATTTACCTTGCCCATTCATGCAAAGAATTACATGTCAGCTCTTTCCTGGAAGATCGCAGGCTACTTCGCAAAGGGTTGAGAGAGTGACAATGCCCATACTGAAACCGCGTCGTACCAACAAGGCGGACCAGGTAATGGCACAGGACAGACTGGCCCGAAACAAACTGTAGGAGCGGCCTTGTGCCGCGATGCGCCGCGCGGGCGGCGCTCGATCTGATAGGCGCTGCAAGGCTCTCGGCGAACACCTGCCAGCCCTGACGCGACCACATGCAGAACCCATCGCGGGGCAAGCCCGCTCCAACGACGCCCCTAGCCGTAAGACATTTCCGAACCTGAAACAAAGTGCTTCAAAGCCCATCAGCTTGGGAATTACCCTACGCGCGCTGCAGACGCTTCGGCATTGTCGATCATCACCAGCAGGACTAACTTCCCCGGGTCGTCGTAATGGCGACCGGGTGTGAGAGCCTGCCGTCGTCGAAATGAAGCACGCAGCACCGCCATGGCAGCTGTGCGCGGGCAGGCCCAGGCCTGGCCGGCATTTGCTCATTTCGACCGGTCTCTCACCCCGCGTACGGCTGCCACCCTCATCCTGTGAGAGGGGTCTGGAGGCGGCACCCTTTTCAATCGAAATGAGTGCATTCCATGAAAAAGATCGTACCCGAGCCACCCACCGCAAAATCCGCACAACGCCCTTTCTTCACCATCAACGACGACATGCCCGCCACCGAGGCGTTGGTGCACGCGATCCAGCTGATGCGCGGGATCGAAGACACCATCGATGAATACTGCTGCGCCCTGGCCGGGGAGCCGGGGTTGGGGATGCTGGTCAATGCCGCGCACAACGTGCAGATGGGGCGGGCGTTGGCAGAGCATGCGTTGAAGGCCGGGCAGGGCTGAGTTGGGATTCATCGCCAACCGCTTCCCACAAGAATCGAGTCGGCTTTTAAAAATTGATCAAGACAGTTGCTCCCACAAGGGCCGCGCCAGCCTCCAGAAATTGAGCCTGTTGTTACGCCGGCTCCTCCGGCCGCGGGCTTTCCTGCACCAGCACCATGCTCGCCGGCGACGACAGGGCAATACCCTCCTCACGCAACCGCCCAAGAATGGTGAACAGCAAATCACTGCGGGTGCCCGACACCTGCCGCGGCGAGGCCACGTAGCCGCTGACGCCGATCACCATGCCGCTGGCGGTCAAATCCTTGAACGACACCGAGCAGGCCGGGGCATCGAGAATCGCCTCGTGCTCGTGGTACGCCGCCAGCAACACTTCGCGCACCTTGGCAGGGTCCGTCTCCAGCGGCAGGGTCAGGGTGATGCCGACCACGCCCAAGGCATTGGCCATGGTCACGTTGCGCACGTTCTGCGAGATGAACTGCGAGTTGGGCACGATCACCGTCGAGCGGTCGGACATCTGGATTTCGGTGGCGCGCACGTTGATGCGGCGGATATCGCCCTCGACGCCCGCCAGGCTCACCCAGTCGCCCACTTTCACCGGGCGCTCGGTGAGCAGGATCAGGCCGGAGATGAAGTTCTGCACGATCTGCTGCAAACCAAAACCGATACCCACCGACAGCGCACTGACCACCCAGGTCAGGCTGGTGAGGTTGATGCGCAGGGTCGACATCACCAGCATGGCCAGGAACAGGAAGCCCAGGTAACCGACCAGGGTCACCAGGGAAGCGCGCATGCCGGCGTCCATGTCGGTTTCAGGCAGCAGGCGCTCGCTCAGCCAGCGCTTGACCACGCGGATGGCGAACCAGCCCCCCACCAGCATCGCCAGCGCCAGGAAGATATCCGCCGGGACGATGTTCAGGTTGCCCAGCACCTTGCCGCCACTGCCGTCCCAGTCGGCCAGGCTCAGCAGCAGCTCGCCGGGGCTGGTGCCCGACGGCATGAACGCCAGCAATGCGGCGCAGAACAGCAGCACGGTGCGGCCGATACCGGCGAGGATGGTGCTGGCCTGGGCCTGATGGCGCTGTTGCAGGCCCAGGGCCGAGGCCAGCGCCAGGCCGCCGGGCTGGCGTGGCGACAGCAGGGTTTCGCAGAGGTCGCCGAACACCGTTACCAGCAAGTAAGCGCAGGTGGTGACCACGCTGATCCACAGCAGCTTGGCGGTGAGGAAGTACGCCAGGGTGAGGTAACCGGCCAGCAGCGTCAGCACAATCAACACCACCCACACCACGATCACGAACGGGATCAACCCGGCCAGGCCCGTCGGGCGCTCCAGCCCATGCTTGCGCCGGGTGCGGCGGTAGCTCACCAACGCGGCGACGAACAGCAACGACACCACCAGCGCGGTCAGGCCGTTGGTGGCCAGGGTCAGCGCCAGGCTGGTGCCGATCACGCTGTTGATGCGCTCCTGGGTGAGCAGCACCATCAGGCTCAGGGCCAGTACCTTGGGGAACCAGCCCAGGGCGCTGGCCACTTCGTCAGGGATTGGCGGCAGGCGCCAGGACGGACGCTGCAGCATCAGCATGGCGCGGCCAAGGCCTGCGATGAAGGCGCTGAACACCACCAGGGTGAGCACGTGGTTGGTCAGGCTGGCCACATCGCTGCCCAGCTCGGCGCTGCTCTCCAGCCCCCAGCGCAGCAGCGATACGGACCCTGCGATGGTGCCCAGGGTGGCCAGGCTCACGCCCAGTGCCAGGGCGCTGCGGCGCAGCCGGCCTTCGGGCAGCCAGCGCACCATGGCCTTGGCCAGCAGCCGCTCGAGCAGCTTGCGCAGCAGGGTCCAAACCAGCACCGCCGCAATCAGCGCAGTGATGAACAGCCCACGGTTTTCGACGCTGAAGGCGCTGGCCACGGCGTCGGCGGCCTCGCCGCGCAGCTCGCGCAAGCGCGCCACGTCTTCGTCGGTGGGGCGGATCAGGCTCGACCAGAACGCCGGGCTCAGCGGGCTGGCGGCGCGGCTGGTGATCTGCGAGTTGAACAGGCTGCGGCGCAGGTTGACGATTTGCGTGGACAGGTCGCGGGCCGACTGGGTGAGTGTGGCGGCCTCCTTCTGCTCGGCCAGCACCGCGTTTTTTTCATCGGTGAGCTGCTTGCGCTGGCGGGTCAGGCTTTCGGCCTCGTCGGCCTGCACCGGGCCGATCACCTTGAGCTGGTCATCCAGGCGCTCGACATCGGTGGTGCGTTGGGTGGCCAGGGCATCGGCCTGGCGCTGCACCTGCATGGCCGACTGGCGCAGTTGCGAGAGCAAATCGTCATTGGCATTGGCGGTGACGCCCTGACGGATCTGGTCCAGGCGCTCGCTCAGTTGCTCAAGGCTGGCGTCTTCGTCCAGCACCTGCTGCTCGGCCACCGCCAGGCGCGATACCGGCGTGACAGGCGCCGCCCAGGCCGGCATGGCCACCCACAACAGCAGGGCCAGTATGCCTGCATAAAACCGCTCAAGGCTGACACGCCCCATCGAACATTCCTCTTAGCACAACACGACAAAGAGGAAATTCTACGCGTTCCGCAGGTTCAAGAGGGCGCCGTTTCTCGGCCCAGCAGCTGGCGCTTGCGCTCCACGCCCCAGCGGTAGCCGCTGAGGTCGCCGTCGCGGCGCACTACGCGGTGGCAGGGGATGGCCACGGCGATGCTGTTGGCCGCGCAAGCCTGGGCCACGGCGCGCACCGCCCGGGGTGCGCCGATGCGCTCGGCGATGTCGCTGTAGCTGACCCGGCAGCCCGGCGGCACTTCGCGCAGCGCCTGCCATACGCGCTCCTGGAAGGCAGTACCCTGCACATCCAGCGGCAAGGCCAGGCCCAGGGCCGGTGCTTCGACGAAACCGATCACCTCGGCGACCATGCGCTCGAAGTCAGCGTCGCCGCCAAGCAACTGGGCCTTGGGGAATTTGTCCTGCAGGTCACACAGCAGCGGCTCGGGTTCATCGCCCAGCAAGATCGCGCAGATGCCGCGCTCGCTCTGCGCCACCAATATCGCCCCCAGCGAGCACTGCGCCAGGGCAAAGCGGATCACCGCGCCCTCGCCGCCTGCGCGGTACTCGCGCGGGCGCATGCCCAGGCGTTCGCCTGCGCTTTCGTAGAAGCGGCTGTTGGAGTTGTAACCGGCATCGAAAATGGCCTCGGTGACACTGCCGGCCTCGCCCAGCCGCTCGCGCAAGCGCCGGGCGCGAAAGGCCGAAGCGTACGCCTTGGGGGTCAGGCCGGTTTCAGCCTTGAACTGGCGGTGCAGGTGAAACGGGCTGACGTTCAGCGCAGCGCCCAACTGGTCGAGGCCGGGCGCCGGGTCGCCGGCTTCGATCAGGCGGCAGGCGCGGGCTACCAGGTCGGTGCGCCGGGGGCTGGCCCAGCAGCGCTTGCAGGCCCGGTAACCGGCGGCTTCGGCCTGGCCGGCGGCGTCGAAGAACTCGACGTTCTCGCGCTTGGCCAGGCGCGATTTGCAAGCTGGCTGGCAGTACACGCCGGTGCTGCGCACGGCGTAGACGAAATGGCCGCAGGCGGCGCTGTCCCGGGCCTGCACGGCTTGCCAGCGCTCGGCGTCGGTGGTGTAGGGCTTCATCGGGAGCTCTCCGGGGGCGATGGGGCAAGCGTGACAGGGAAGGCCTGGGGGTTCACTCCGATTCTTGCAGGTAATTGTGCCTGGGGCGCCGGTTTGTGCTGCCGGTGCCGGCCTCATCGCCGGCAAGCCGGCGCCTACAGGGGCAGAGCAGGGCTGACCACTCATCGATAAATGCCCCTCACTGGCGCAACGAATTGCTGGCATACCATTGATCTGCCAGCACCGCCCCACATAGAATTGAGAACAATTAACAATCACATTCCCCGGGCAAGGCTCTTCTGACGATGCAGATCAATGACACGCTGAAACCGGCCGAGGTCGATCTGCTCTATCAAACCCACCACCGCTGGCTGCGCGGCTGGCTGACCGGGCGGGTGGGTTGCCGCGAGCACGCCGCAGACCTTGCCCAGGACACCTTCGTACGCCTGCTCAAGGCCCGCCAGGTATCGCCGCTCAAAGAGCCCCGCGCCTACCTCAGCAGCATTGCCCGGGGCCTGATGATCGACCAGTTCCGCCGCCGCGCGCTGGAAAAGGCCTACCTCGAAAGCCTGGCCTGCCTGCCTGAGCAGGAGGCGCCCAGCGAAGAACAGCGCCTGGTCATCCTCGACACCCTCGAACGCCTGGACCTTGCCCTGCATAAGTTGCTGCCCCGGGCACGCCAGGCGTTCCTGCTGGCCCAGCTCGACGGCTTACCGCTAAACCAGATCGCCCTGCAGTTGAACGTGTCGCGGGCCACGGTCGAGCGCGACCTGGCCAAGGCCCTGGGCGCCTGCTACCGGTTGCGCTATGCCGATGCCTGAGCAACCACCCAGCCAGGCCCAGGTCGACCAGGCCATCGACTGGCTGGTGCGGCTGCGCTATGACAGCCCCGGCCCGCGCACCGAGCGCCAGTTTCAGCTATGGCTTGCCAGCGACCCGCTGAATGAACGGGCCTGGCAACGGGTCAGCGCCATGGGCGACGAACTGGCCGGGCTGCCGGGCGAATTGAGCCGGCGCACCCTGGACGCCAGCCAAAGCCTGCGCAGCAGCCGGCGTGACCACCTCAAGCTGTTGTCACTGCTGGCCGTGGGCGGCGCAGTGGGCTGGACCGCGCGCGAGCCACTGGGCCTTACGGCCCTGATGGCCGACAGCCGTACCGCCACCGGCGAGCACCGCGATTTTACCGGCAACGACGGCAGCCGGATCTGCCTGAACACCGACAGCGCCATCGACCTGCACTACAGCGCCGACCTGCGCCACCTGACCTTGGTACAGGGTGAAGTCAGCCTGAACAGTAACGCCAGCGATAACCGCCCGTTCCATATCGACACCCGCATCGGTGACCTGGCCACCCAAGGCAGCCAGTTGCTGCTGCGGGAAAACAAAGAAGGGTTGCTGTTGGCGGTGCGCCACGGCGAGGTGACGTTGTTCCCCGCGTCACCCGCCGCACACCCGGTCAAAGCGGGCGAGGTGCTGCAGATTTCCAGCAGCGGCCGCTACCGCCCCGCCACCCTGCATGGTGACCCCTGGGGCTGGACCGAGGGCGTGCTCAGTGTGCAGCAGATGCCGCTGGGCGAGTTCGTCGACGAGCTGTCGCGCTACCGCCCGGGCCTGCTGCGCTGCGCGCCGGAGGTGGCCGGGTTGAAGGTGTCCGGCACCTACCAGTTGGCCGACACCGACCAGATTCTGCTGCTGATCGCCCGCAGCCTGCCGGTGCGGGTTGACTACCGCATGCGCTATTGGGTGAGTATCGGCGCGGCGTAAGGGCTGGGTTGGGCTTGCCTCAGGCTTTACGCAACCCTGTGGGAGCGGGCTTGCCGGGATGCCGGACCACCGCGAACACCGGCAAAGCCGGTGCCTTCCACCGCGTCGCCTGCTTCGCGGGCAAGCCCGCTCCCACAGGTACGGCGCTGGAGCCAGTCTTTGCGTAATCCTGTAGGAGTCGGCTTGCCGGCGATGAGGCCAGTACAGGCAGCACAAGACAGTTGCTCCCACAGGGATCGCATAGCCTTCAATGGCCTATGCAGCCGCCTGCAACCTGCCCGCCCGGCGGTAAGCCTGCCGGGCAAAGCACACGAACAGCCCGGCCATCAGCGCCAGCGCCATGGGCAAGCCATGGGGCGCTACGTCCATCGCAGCACCACTGACCAGCGGCCCCACCAGGCTTCCCACACCCCACAGCAAGCCAACGCTGGCATTGGCCGTTACCAGGTCCTGGCCCTTGAAGCGCTGCCCGATCAGCACCAGCGCCAAGGTGTAGATGCCCCCCGCCACCGCGCCCAGCACCACCAGCAGCGGCCACAGCAGCCAGGTCATCTGCAACAGCCACGGCAGCGCGATGCCGATGCCCATGGCCACCAGCCCGCACACCAGGTGCAGCCCGGTACGCTCGACACGGTCGGCCAGCCAGCCCAGCGGCAGCTGGAAGACCATGTCGCCGGCAAACACCACGGTCACCATCAGCGCCGCCACACCCACGGCAAAGCCATGGCTGGTGGCGTACACCGGCAGCAACGACAGCACCACCGCATCGAAGAACGAGAAGAACAGCACCGCCACGCACAGCGCCGGGGCGACGCGGAAGAAGCCGGCCAGGCCGAAGCTTTTTTCGCCCTCTTCGTGTTCGACATGGTCGTTGGGCACGGTGAACACAATGCACAGCAAGGCCAGGCCGTAGCAGGCGGTGACCACCCCGGTCAGCCACGGGCTGTCGGCCCCCAGCAGGGCCAGCAGCGCCGGGCCCAGCACCTGGAAGCCAGTGAAGCTGGTGGCGTACAGGGCCATGATCTTGCCGCGGTTATGCTCCGGGCACAGCTCGTTGACCCACGACTCGCCGAGGATGATCGCGATGCCCATGCCGATACCTAAGCCCAGGCGCAGCAGCGCCAGCCACAGCATCGAGTCGAAGGCCCACTCCAGCAGGGCGATGCTCAAGGTGCACAGGCTGAAGCTGAGCAGGTAGATGACGCGGCGGGTCAGGTGCTTGCAGCAGGCATCGACCATGAATGCCGAAAGCATCATGCCCGCTGCGGGTATCGCAGAGATGATGCCGATCTGCAACGTACCAGCCCCGGCCTCGTGCAGGCGCAACGACACCAGCGGCAGGCTCGCCCCCAGGCTGAAGCCAACCACCGAAACGGCGAACAACAGGCCCGCCAGCAAACGCATGTTCATGTACCACTCCTTGCAAACCGGCACGCACAGGCGCAACGCCCGGGCCGGCTGAAAAACCGCTGAAAGATGTTCGAACGCAGGCGCATGCGCACACGCCGGCAAGGCGCGGCACGCAGGGGCGCGGATCAGTTCAGGGCAAGGTGTGGCGAGAAGGTGAAGGCAAACAGGACGCTGCGCCGACGCTTGAGCACCGTGTCGCTCGGCCACGCGCGGCGCGCTGTCGGGGCGACAGGCTGGCGGGAGGCGTTGGGGACATCGGTACGGCGCATCGCTTGAGCTACGCAGGTGAAAGAATGGAGGCGGCACTCTAGGCCAGGGGTGGTGGTTGCGTCAATCGCCGGCAAGCTGGCTCCTACAAGTACGGCGCAGGTTTGAAGGCTATGCGGTCCCTGTGGGAGCGGCTTCAGCCGCGAACACCGGCGCAGCCGGTGCCATCCACCGCGTCGTCTGCTTCGCGGGTAAACCCGCTCCTACAGGTACGCGGCGCTCATGGCGATCTCTGTCAGCGCTTGCCGGTAGACGGCAAGAACACCGCCAACAACCCGAACAACGGCAGGTACGAGCACACCCCGTACACATATTCGATGCCACGCAGGTCGGCCACATAGCCCAAAAGCGCCGCACCGATGCCGCCGAAGCCGAACATCAGGCCAAAGAAAATCCCGGCGATCATCCCCACGTTGCCCGGCACCAGTTCCTGGGCATACACCACGATGGCCGAGAACGCCGAGGCCAGAATGAAGCCGATCACCACACTGAGCACAGTGGTCCAGAACAGGTCGGCGTAAGGCAGCACCAGGGTGAACGGCGCCACGCCAAGAATCGAGAACCAGATCACCGCCTTGCGCCCGATGCGGTCGCCGATCGGGCCGCCGAAGAAGGTGCCGGCCGCCACCGCGCCGAGGAACAGGAACAGGTGCAGCTGGGAGCTGGCCACCGACAGCTGGAACTTCTCGATCAGGTAGAAGGTGAAGTAGCTGGTGAAGCTGGCCATGTAGAAGTACTTGGAGAACACCAGCAGGCCCAACACCACCAGCGCCATAATCACCCGCTGGCGCGAGATGCCGTGGGTGGCCTGCACCGCCTTGCGCGCCTTGGCCTGGTTGAGGTGTTCCTTGTACCAGCGGCGCAGCATCAGGGTGACGGCAAAGAAGAACAGCGCCGCCACGCCGAACCAGGCCACGTGGGTCTGGCCGAACGGGATGACGATGGCCGCAGCCAGCAGCGGGCCGAACGCAGAACCTGCGTTACCGCCCACCTGGAAGGTCGACTGGGCCAGGCCAAAGCGCCCGCCCGAAGCCAGCCGGGCGATGCGCGAGGTCTCGGGGTGGAAGGTCGACGAGCCGATGCCCACCAGTGCCGAGGCCAGCAGAATCATCGGGAAGCTGCCGACAAACGCCAGCATCACGATACCCACCAGGGTGCACAGGGTGCCCATGGGCAGCAGGTTGGGGGTTGGGCGCTTGTCGGTGAAAAAGCCCACCCAAGGCTGCAGCAGCGAGGCGGTCACCTGGAAGGTCAGGGTGATCAGGCCGATCTGGGTGAAGCTCAGGTCGTAGTTGGCCTTGAGCATCGGGTAGATGGCCGGCAGCACCGACTGGATCAGGTCGTTGATCAGGTGCGCCAGGGCGCAGAAGGTGATGATGCGCATCACCAACGGGCTGGCCGTGCTGGTGGCGCTGCTGGTCGAGGTACTGCTGGTGGCCATGGGCTCGGTTTCCGTGCGCAGGTTGGGAACCGATTATCGTGAAACAAATAGATACGAAGCTACCTTTTTATTTACATGTGCCACCATCCATCCGGCACGCACTTGTAAATGGTTCTCAATATATTTAGCATCCTCGCATCTCCTCACCGTAAACGCTGGGCGTAACCGCCCTGCCCTTGCGAGCACCCCACCCCATGAGCCCGATGCCCGCCCTGCAGCAGCCCGACCCCGAGCAAGAAGCGCTGGACTGGTTCTCGCGCCTGCGCCAGCCCGGTTGCGACGAAGCCCTGCGCCAGGCCTTCGGCAACTGGTGCCAGGACCCGCTCAACGCCCGCGCCTACGCCCAGCTGGAGGCCTACTGGCAAAAGCTGCAGGCCCCGGAGCCGGCACGCCCGCGCCCGCGCGAAACCCGCCTGCGCCGAAGCCGCGCGGGCCTGTGGCTGGGGCTGCTGTTTTTGATGGTGCTGGCGGTGCTGGCCTTTGTGTACTGGCCCATGCTGCAACGCCTGAGCTGCGAGCTGCACACCGACAGTGGCGAGCGGCGCAGCGTGCGCCTGGCCGACGGCTCGACCCTGCACCTGGACAGCGCCAGCGCAATGAACGTCGACTTGCGCAGCCGTACCCGCCTGCTGCACCTGGTGCAGGGGCAGGTGTACCTGGAGGTGATGCTCGATGGCCGGGCCATGGAGGTGCAGGTGGACGATGCGCGTATTCAGGTATTCGGCACCCGCCTGCAACTGGCCCGCTACAGCGACCACGACGAGTTGGTGGTACTGGCCGGCAAGGCCGCCGTGCTGCTGGGCGGCGACCAGCGCATGGTCAATGCCGGCGAGCGGGTGACCTTTACCAGCACGCGCATCAATTCAACGGAAAAAACCGACGCCAAGGCCGCCGACGCCTGGCGCCGTGGCCGCCTGCAAGTCAAGGAAAGGCCGCTGGGTGAAGTATTGGAGCGCCTGGCCGGTTACCAGGGCCAGCGGGTGTGGCTGATGGACGAACAAGCCGGCTACCGGCGCGTGAGTGGTGATTTCGACCTGGATCACCCGGCCCAGAGCCTGCAGCAGCTGGCCAGCGAGCAGCACCTGAGCCTGCACGGGGTGCTCGGCCACTGGCTGATAGCCCGCTGAACCGGGTATGCCGGCTAAGTTTTTGAAAGGTTGGAAATTTTTTTTGAAGTGAGTGTTGACAGGTTGGCCTTTCGAGCTAATAATGCGCGCCAAGTTGGCTACATAGCTCAGTTGGTTAGAGCATAGCATTCATAATGCTGGGGTCCGGGGTTCAAGTCCCTGTGTAGCCACCACCTTCAAAAAGGGCTTATCGAAAGATAAGCCCTTTTTATTTGCCTGCAGAAAACCTACCTCACCCCCGCCACTGCCACGGCCAGCCCCAGGCCGATCAACGCCACGCCGATGACCCGGTCCACCAGCACTTGGCGTTCGATCATCAAGCCGCGCAGCCCTTCACTGGAAAAGAACACCGCCACCAGGCTGAACCACGCCCAGTGAGCGAACGACATGAAGCCGCCGTAGGCAAAATTGAGTGCCAGCGAACTGCCCGGCTGCACCACCTGGGTGTAGGCGCTGACCACAAACAGCATGGTCTTGGGGTTGAGGGCGTTGGTCAAAAAGCCGGTGCGCAGCGCCTGGGCCAAGTGCGCATTGCTGCCGGGCGACAGGCCGTCGAGCTGAATGCGCGTGCGATTGGTCAGCGACTTGTAGCCCAGGTAAATCAAATAGCCGGCGCCCAGCAGCTTCATGGCCAGGAACAGTGCCGGGCTCTGGCTGATGACCACGGCGATGCCGAGCACGGTGTACAGCACATGTACCTGCACGCCCAGGGCAATGCCCACGGCGGCGGCCAGGCCAGCCTTGCGGCCCTGGGCGTAGCTGCTGCGAGTGACCATGGCGAAGTCGGCGCCGGGGCTGATGACGGCCAGGATGGTGAACAGGGCGATGGCGAGGAGTTCGGCCATATAGATACTCGATGGGAATTGACTGAGGCGTGAGTATCGGATGGCTGGGTACGGCATAAAATCGATTAATTGCGCTGACGATCTGCTAGTTTTACTCACACATTTTTATTGATGCCGCTGGCCCTGTCGCCGGCAAGCCGGCTCCTACAGCGCGATAGCGCCAGCAACCCCAGCAGAAATCCATGAAACTGCCCCCACTCGCCACCCTGCGCTACTTCGACATGGCCGCACGCACCCAGAGCTTCGTGCAGGCCGCCGAGCTGCTGCACGTTACCCACGGCGCCGTCAGCCGCCAGGTGCGCCTGCTCGAGGAAAGCCTTGGGGTCGAACTGTTCGAGCGGCGCAACCGCGCCGTGCACCTGACCCACGCCGGGCGCAGCCTGCACGACACCACCCGGGCGATCTTCGAGCAACTCGAAGGCGCCGTGCAGCGCCTGCAGCAGCCCGAGGACAAGGTGCTGGTGTTGTCTTGCGAGCCCACCATCGCCATGCGCTGGCTGATCCCGCGGCTACCGCGCTTTCACGCAGCGCACCCTGACCTGCAACTGCACCTGGTGGCCGCCGGCGGCCCGGTGGACTTCACCCGCGGTGGTATCGACCTGGCCCTGCGCCGCGACGACTTCCACTGGAGCCGCCAGTTGCACAGCCAAAAGATCTGCGACGAATGGATCGGCCCGGTCAACGCACCGGGCCACCAAGGCACACGCCTGCTGCACAGTGCCACCCGCGCCGATGCCTGGCCGACCTGGCAACGCCTGACCGGCCAACCGCTGGGCAGCCGCGAGCGCAGCGACTTCGAGCACTTCTACCTGTCGATCCAGGCAGCCAGCGCCGGCCTTGGCCAGGCCATGGCTTCGGCGCTGATGGTGCGCGACGAACTGGACAGCGGCCAGTTGCAGGCACCGTTCGGCTTCATCCGCGACGGCTGCGCCTACCACCTGCTCAGCCCGCAGCCACTCAACGACGGCAGCAAGCGCCAGCGCTTCGCCGAGTGGGTGAGCGGCGAATGCCAGGCTTGCCTGGCTCACTTGAGCCTGGGGCAGAACGACGACCCCGCCCCGCCATCGCCACCCCAGGTGCGGTAGCCGGCGGTATCGATATGGATGCGCCCCGACGGGTAGCGCCCCAGCCCCATGTTCCAGGCCTCGCCGTGCTGCTGCCAGAAGCGGCACAGCGGGTTGGGGTCGGCCCAGGGAGGCAGCAGCAGGTCGACGGCGAAGGCGCGCATATGGGCGCTGCTCGGGGCGCCGCCGGCGCAGGCATTCAGCCGCGGGTCGCGATAGGCCGACACCACCTCGAACTGGCCCAGCGCGCCTTGCTCGCCCAGCGTCTTGAGCAGCGCCAGGGTGGAGCGCACCGCCGGCCAATGGCTGGCCGGCGGCACCGCGAACGGCGAGGCACGGCACAAGCGCCAGTCCGAGGCCGAGCGCAGCAACTGGTGAATCGGCACCACCCCGTACAGCCGCGCCTGCACCAGCATTTCACGAAAGGCGCGGTTCTCGTGGTCACCGGCCCACTGGGCGAACATCCACAGGTCGCGCTGGTCGGCCTGCGCGGGTAGCACAGCGCAAAAAGCCGTGACCAGCAGCCACTTCCGGGCACTTTTCATCCCCCCTCCTCTTCATCCACCATGGGCGCGCGCCCGCCGTCCTGGCGGCCACTGACATGGAGTTAAGCATGCACAAGATTGCATTATCGGGCCTGGCCGCCCTCGCCTTCAGCGGCCTGGCCATGGCTGATGCGCGCATCGACCTGGGCGACGCCCAGCGCGCCACCCGCCTGTTCGCCTTCCCCAACAACTGCCACGTGATCTGCTACCGCGACTGGACCCTGGAGCAGACCGTCGAGCACTACCTGACGCAAAGCGTGCAACGCGACGGCTACGCCAACGCCAAGGTGCAGGTCAGCCGCGAACACGACCGCCTGCATGCCCGTATCAGCGGCGTGCCCGAAGGCTACACCGAGCCGCTGCGCAAGCTGCTCGACAGCGGCGAGCTGGCCTATGAAGGCGCCAGCAAGCTGAACAAGGACGGCAAATGGTCCTATGACTGGTACCTGTTCCTGCCGCTGGGCATGGCCCTCGAGCAGCGCCGCAGCATCGAGCTGCTGCACTTCCCGCCGGACTATTCGCTGACCCGCTACCAGGATTACCTCGAGTCCAGCACCACCGACCGCTGGGCCGAACTGCTGACGTTCAACGGCATCGAGGCGGCCAGCACCCCGGCCTACCAGACCATCATCGACATCGCCCCCATAGCCGCACCAGCCAGCGCCGGCAGCACGCTGGAGGGCACCTACAGCTACTTCCATGACTACCAGGTGCGCATGGTCAAGGAGATGGCCCTGACCCAGGGCGGCAAAGCAGCCTTGCCGATGGTCGCCTTCGGCGCCCCGGTGCGCAGCTGGGTACAGCAACAATACGGGCCCAAGGTGGATGTGCTCGGGCTGGTCGACATCAGCCCCGAGCCGGGCGCGGCAAAGGTGCCGGTACTGGGCGCCAACCACCCGAGCGCCATCTGGTACGCCGCCGACCCGAAAAGCTACAACGGTGACCAGGACAAGGCCGATGCCGCCGGCCTGAAGATGATGGGCCAGGATCTGTCTGCCGCCTGCTGGCAGGCGGGTATGGGGCGCAACCCGCAGGCTGATGCCAAGCTGACCCTGCAGGCCTGTACCGGCAAGTGGCAGGTGACCCAGAAGAAGCAGACCTGCGAGCTGTTTTACCGCACCATCCGCGAGATGACCCCGGAGCAGGCGGCGGCCAAGTGTAATACCGGGGCGGCGACGCGCAACCTGCGCGATTTGCGCAAGCCGCTTGAGGTGCAGCAGCCGGAAATCTGAGATTCCGTCACTGGTTTGCGCCCTCCCCCATTGTGGGAAGCGGCCTTGCCGGGGCGCCGTCCGGTCGAGATGGGCTGCGTAGCAGCCCCAGAATCTCGGCATCATGAAAAATCGCCGGGGCTGCTACGCAGCCCTTTCGCGGCACAAGGCCGCTCCTACAGGTCCGCGCTGATCGACAAACTGCGGTACACCGTAGGATTTTTCCCAACCTGAAACCAAATGCTTCAAAACGGCATGCCTTGGGAAATACCCTACGTGCGTTACAGCCGCTTCTGCGTTGTTGTGCACAGGTATGAGGGCTAACTTTCTCGGGTCGCCAAAAACGGCGATGGGGGTGTGAGAGCCCGCCTGCAACAGAAGCGCTGCTCAATGGCTGCCGCGCGCGGGAGGCTTATGCCTGCCGGAATTGTCTGTTCGCCGGTCTCTCACCCCGCGTGCGGTTGCCACCCTTCATTCTGTGAGAGGGATCAAGGAAAGGTGGCCTTTCTCAACGGAACAGGAGATGCATCATGAAAAAGCTCGTACCCGACCCACCACCCAGCAAATCCACCCGCAGTTTCTTCACCATCAACGACGACCTGGCAGGCACCGACGCCCTGGTGCACGCCATCCAGCTGATGCGCGGCATCGAAGACACCATTGATGAATACTGCTGCGCCATGGCTGGCGAACCGGGGCTTGGCATGCTGGTCAATGCAGCGCACAACGCCCAGATGAGCCGGGCGCTGGCCGAACATGCGCTGAAGCACAAGCAGGGTTGATCAGGGCCCTATCTATTACGCCTGCAACGGCACAACCGGCGCGGTCTCTGTAGGAGCGGCCTTGTGCCGCGAAAGGGGCGCGTAGCGGCCCCGAGATATCGGTACCACACAAAATCGCCGGGGCTGCTTTGCAGCCCATCGCGACACAAGGCCGCTCCTACAGAGAACGCGTCAAGGCCACCAGAGGCTGCTCAATCCTCAAGCAGCGTACAGGCCATCACCAACGCATCTTCCCGCCCACCGGCCAGCGGGTAGTAATCCCGGCGCCGGCCGATCTCGTTGAAACCATACCGCTCGTACAGGCGGTACGCCGACTGGTTGCTGGCGCGCACCTCCAAAAAGCACTCGCGGCCATTGAGCTGGTAGGCCCGCGCCATCAGGTGCTCGAGCAACCGCAGGCCCAGCCCGCGGCCCTGGTTTTCCGGCTTGACGGTGATGTTGAGCAGGTGCGCCTCGTCGATGATCACGTTGATCACCCCGTGGCCAACCTGCTGCTGGCCATCGAACATCAACCACACTTCGTAGGACTTCAGCGCATCGGTGAAGATGCCGCGGGTCCAGGGGTGGCTGAACGCGGCGTATTCGATTTTTAGCAGGGCATCCAGGTCCGCCTCGGTGGCCGGGCGGAAACTGATCGGGTCACTCATTCAACAGGCTTCCAGCGCGCCATCAGCTGGCGCATGGCTTTCCAGACATCCGCCTTGCGCTGCGGCTCGTCCATCAACAGTTCAAGGCCAGGCAAAGCCCAGGCATCGCCCAGCAGGTCGACCTTGAGCGGCTGGTAATACGCCTGGGCGTCGGCTTGGCCGGCATAGCGCACGGCGGGCAGGCCGACCAGCCACAGGCAGGTGCAGGGGGCCTCTTCAAGGCGCGCGGCGATAAAGCCCTGGACGAAGTCGCGCGCCGCCTCCGGCCCCTGGTCCATGTTGCCGCGCACCAGCAACGGCCAGCGCACCGGCTCGCCGATGATCTGCGGGGCGTCCGGCAGGCCGGCGGCGCGCAGCATGTCCTTGAGCAGCAGGTACGAAGGGTCGCGGCTCTGGAAGGGCTGGCCGGTGGCCAGTTCTACCAGCAATAGGCAGCTGCCGGCGCGCAGCAGTTGCAGGGCGAAGCGCGGTGGCGGCACTGGCACAGGGCGCGGTGCCGGGGCTTCTTCTTCGGTTTGCACCGGTTTTGCGACGGGCTTGGGCGCGCTGCCCGGGCGCGGAATCTCGATTTTCGGCCGCTCGCTGCGCGCCTGGGGCGCTGGCGGCGCTTCACCGGGCGCAGGCGCCGGGGCTGCCGGGCGCACCTCGAAATCCACTTCGTCGACCGGTGCCACCGGCAACAGCAGTTCGGGCCGCGACGGTGCGGCGAACGGCAGTTCGGCGCGCGGCAGCCAGTGCACCACTTGCATGGCGGACAGGTAGGCGCGGCGGCGGGACTCGATCAGCAAGGGGCGGGTTTCCGGTGGGCGAAATCAGGCGGGCATTCTAACGCCGTTGGCTGCAACGCGGTGACGGAAATTTATCGCCAGTGACGGCCTCATCGCGGGCAAGCCGTTCCCACAGGTACAGCACCCGCTGCACAGGCCGCGATCAGCCTGCAGGAGCGGGCTTGCCCGCGATGAGGCCGGCACAGACAACGTAAAACCCGGACCAAGGGGTGAAATCCTCCCCCCCGTATGCAGTACAATCGCCCCCTTTTATTTGGCAACGAGTCGACCCGCCAATGATCGAACCCAAGCGCGTCCTGCGCGCCCTAGCCGAACACTGGGCCTTGATCGAGCCGCTGTGCGAGCGTTTCGACCAGGGCACCCTGAGCCTGGTCGAGCTGCGTCAGCAGTTGGCCCGCCAGCAAGTGGAAAGCACCCCGCAGGACATCACCCAGCTGCTCGACGTGTGGATCCGCCTGGACATCCTGGTCCCGGTAGCGAAAAGCCCGAACCGTTTCGAGCTCAATGCGCAGATCCACGACTTCCTCGCCTACCTGCGCCGTGAGCACCGCCTGGGCCTGTGCCTGGAGATCGAAGCCTACCTGCGCCACCTGGAGCGCCTGGCCGGACATATCCAGGATGCCTTCGACAACCGCGACAGCGACGACCTGGCGCGCCAGCTGCGCCTGCTCGACATGCGCGTGCGCGATGTACTGAAAAAACTCGACAACGACGAGCAGGCGCTGATCGCCGTGGCCGAACGGGCCAAGACCAGCAACCGGCAGATCCCGCTGCGCCAGCGTTACGCCGAAGTACTGGCCACCTGGGACGAGTACGTGGAGCCGATGATCCAGCTGGTCAACGCCGACGGCGCCTTCGAACAGGGCGTGCGCAAGGTCGAGACCGTGCTGCTGCGCCTGCTGGGCGAGCAGGCGCGCCTGGGCCACCTGGTCGACGACGACATGCTGCTGCGCACCCACGCGCGCATTCTCGAAATGCAGACCAGCGCCCAGCTGACCCTGCGCCACGCCCGCGAACTGCTGCTGCCATTGCGCGAAGAAGCGCGCCGGCACAACGCCGTAACCCGCGGCGCCGCACTGGCCCTGTCGGTGATCCGCAAAAAGGGCATCGACGCCGTGCCGCAAGCGGCCATGCCGATGTTCACCCGCCCGCAAAGCACCTTCCTCGGCAGCGCCAGCCAGGTCGAGGCCTACGTTTATGCCCTGGCCCGTTTCGAGCCCAAGCCTGCGCGCTTTCCCAAGGCGCACAAGACGCAAAAGGGCCCGCTGCCCCGCGCGCCGCGCACGGTCAAGGAGATGCTCGAGCGCTGCGAGGACGCCCTGCCGCTGCCAGACCTGATGGTCTGGCTGCTGGAGCAGGAGCCCGAAGGCGCCACCGACGAGCTGTTGTACTGGTTCTCGCGCCTGTCCCGCGAAAAGCGCTTCAGCCGCCAGCGCCTCGAGCGCCAGGAATACTTCACCCGCGAACACCTGGTCAGCCTGCGCTCCTACGCCCTGACCTCCAGCCGTGAACACGCACCGGCTGCCACCGAATCCACCGCGAGCCCAGCCAATGCATCTTGATCTTTCCGAACTGTCCCAGCTCGCGCCGATCTTCCGCGAGCTGTTCAAGGGCTTCCACGTCAGCCGCCGCGACCCCGAGCTGTACGCCCAGCTGTCGAACTTCCAGGACCAGTACCGCACCCTGTTCAAGGCCCTCGGTTTCGAGCTGGTCTGCGACACCCGCGGCTTCTACTACTTCGTCCCCGAGCAGGCCGCCGCGCAGGTCAACAAGACCGCCCAGCGCCTGTCGCTGTTCACCTTCATCCTGGTCGAGCACCTGGCCGACCAGGGCCGTGACCCGATGGCCGTGCTCGACGGCGGCAGCATCGGCCGTGACGAGCTGCCGTCGCTTCTGGAGAAGTACCGCGACCTGTTCCTGCAGGCCGAAGTGCAAACCGTCGAGGAGCTCGAAGAGAAGATCCTGCGGCGCATGACCCAGCTGGGCTTTGCCCATGAAGAGGGCGGCATCTACCGCTTCCTGCCGCCGATGCACCGCTTCCTCGACGTGTGCCTGTCGGTGCAGCAGGACCGCGACCTGGCCGCCACCCTGCACAGCGACCTGCCGCTGCCGGTACCGGTGCTGGTGGTGGAAGAAACCCCCGAAGAACTCAACCGCACCGACGACCCGCTCGACCTCACCGCCTTCGATGGTGAAGAGAGCGAAGAAGACGCGCTGGCCCGGGCCATTCGCGAAGAGCAACAGGAGATTGACGCATGAGCCAGGAACGCTACGGCATCCGCCGCTTCGCACTGCTCAACACCGCCGGCTACAGCCTGGGCCTGTTCCCCCTGGAACACCCGCTGTCGGTCTACGGCGCGAACAACCTGGGTAAATCGGCGTCGATCAACGCGCTGCAGTTCCCGATCCTGGCGCGCATGTCGGACATGAGCTTCGGCAAGTACAGCCTGGAGCAGTCGCGGCGCTTCTACTTCGCCAGCGACACCAGCTACATCCTCTGCGAGCTGAACCTGCCCCACGGCCCCCACGTGATCGGCGTGGTCGGCCGCGGCCCGGGTGGCGGCTTCGGCCACCAGTTCTTCGCCTACCAGGGCGAACTGGACCTGGCCCACTACCAGAAAGACGACACCTGCCTGCGCCAGAAAGAGCTGTTCACCAACCTTGAGCGCAACGGCCTGAAAGCCTACGAGCTCAAGCCGGACGAACTGCGCCGGCTGCTGGTCGGCGGCCACACCTCGGTGCCGCTGGACCTGACCCTGATCCCGCTGCGCTCCACCAGCGAGCAGAGCCTGAAGACCTTCCGCGCGCTGTTCATCAACCTGCTGCACATGCGCGAAATCACTGCCGCCAAGCTCAAGCAGCTGTTCCTCGACGCCTTCGAGCACAGCCTGCGCTCGGGCAGCGTCGACTACATCGCCGCCTGCGAAGAAGCGTTCCGCGACGTACGCCGCATGGAGGGCGACTACAACGCCCTGGTGGCCGCCGGCCCACTGGTCGAGGCCCTGGCCGGCGGCGTGGCCCAGCGCGACATCCTGCGCGGCAAGCTGCACCGCATCTCGCCGGTGCTCGACAACCTGCTGGGCACCTGGCAGGAATACGGCATGGCGCGCAAGGAAGAGCTGACCATCCAGGCCGAGCACTACCGCAGCGAGCAGGACCGCCTGCAGAACGACCAGCGCGGCGGCACCCAGGAGCTGATGCGCCTGGAACGCGAAATCACCGGCGTGCAGCGCTGGCTCGGCGAGCTGGCCGTGCTCAAGCATCGCTTCGCCCTGGTGGATGACGTCAAGGTGCTGGAACAGCAACTGCTGGCCGCCAAGGACGCCCACGACGAACTGGCCGGCGCCCTGGCGCAGTCACGCCAGTTCTCGGCCGAAGACCTCGACGAGCGCGTGCGTGACCTCGAAAAACGGCTCAAGGCAGTCAAGCTGCAGCTCGACCACGCCGACAACAACAGCTACGCCCGCCTGCGCGAAGAGTTCTCGCAACAGGACGTCGACCGCCTGATGCGCCTGTTCAATGGCGCGCTGTTCAGCCTGCCGCTGGGCGACCGCGGCATCGAGCTGGACGACAGCGACCTGTGGGTGAAGACCCTGGAAGGCGTGCTCGACCAGTTCAAGGGCGAGCGCTTCGAAGTGCCGGGGCTGTCCATCGACATCTCGCACATCGACCCGCCGGCGCTGCAGGCCCTGGCCGACCGCGCCGCCCTGCGCGACCAGAAGGAACGCCTGGAAAAAGAGCTCAAGCAGCTCAAGACCCAGCAGTCGGTAGCCCTTGACCGCGCCGCCAGCAAGGCCCAGACCGAAGCCCTGTACCAGCAGGTGCTGGATGCGCAAAAAGCCCTGGAAGACTACCGCCGCGCCGAGACCTTGAGCGCCGAGGAGCCGGAAAAACTCGAGCAACTGGCCCAGTTCGAAGCGGCCCAGGACGAGCTCAAGCGCTCCAGCGACGCCTTCACCGAACGCGTCCAGCAGCTGTCGGCCAAGCTGCAACTGGTGGGCCGGCAGATCGCCGACCTGGAAGCCAAGCAGCGCACCCTCGACGACGCCCTGCGCCGTCGCCAGCTGCTGCCGGCCGACCTGCCGTTCGGCACGCCGTTCATGGAAGCCGTCGATGATTCGATGGACAACCTGCTGCCGCTGCTCAACGACTACCAGGACAGCTGGCAGGCGCTGCAGCGCGTGGACAACCAGATCGAGGCGCTGTACGCCCAGGTGCGCCTCAAGGGCGTGGCCAAGTTCGACAGCGAAGACGACATGGAACGCCGCCTGCAGTTGCTGATCAACGCCTACTCGCACCGCACTGAAGAAGCCCTGACCCTGGCCAAGGCGCGCCGTGCGGCGGTTACCGACATCGCCCGGACCCTGCGCAACATCCGCAGCGACTACGACAGTCTCGAGCACCAACTGGCGCTGTTCAACCGCGAGATCAACAAACGCCAGGTGTCGAACCTGGAGAGCTTCCGCGTGGTGCTGGCACCGAACAAGGAAGCGCTCAAGCACATCGACCAGATCATCCACAGCGCCGGCCAGTACGAAGAAGGCGAGACGCTGTCGGTGTTCGACCTGACGCAAAGCGCCGAGCAGGACAACAAGAACGAAGAGGCCAAGGAGTACCTGGCGCGGCTGGTGGCGGCCAACCACAACCAGCTGGGCCTCAAAGACCTGTTCGAGCTGGCGTTCGAGATCACCAAGGTCAATGGCCAGCCGATCATTCACGCCGACATCGACGGCGCGGCGTCCAACGGCACCACCATGACCATCAAGGCGCTGACCAACATGTACCTGTTGCTGCACCTGATGGACCGTGACCTGGCCGGGCGCATTCGCCTGCCCTACTACCTGGACGAGGCGGCCGACATCGACGAACGCAACCAGGCGGCGTTGCTGGAGACCAGCCAGCAGCTGGGCTTCGTGCCGATTCTGGCGAGTGTGAAGCCGCAGGTGTCGGCGCATGTGGCCATCGACCTGGAAGGTGGCAGCGGGCCGAACGGCATCTACATCGACGAGGCGGACTGGAAGTACATCAGCCGGCGAGATGTGGAGCGGGCGATCGTGCGTGAGGATGCGGCCGAAGAACTGGCCTGAGGCAGCCGGGGCCGCGTTGCGGCCCAATCGCGGGCAAGCCCGCTCCCACAGGTACCGCGCCGCATTCACGGGCTGCGCTATATCTGTGGGAGCGGGCTTGCCCGCGAACGAGGGCGAAGCCCTCGCAACAATTTACTGAAGTGTCACTGCGCCCAAGGCACGATCGGAATCGCCGTCACCGCATTCTGCGGGCTGCCTTCGATCAACCGGTCGCTGTACACCAGGTACACCAGCGTATTGCGCTTCTTGTCGAGAAACCGCACCACCTGCATGGTCTTGAACACCAGCGAGGTGCGCTCCTTGAACACCTCCTCGCCGTCCTTCAACTCACCCTTGAAGTTGATCGGCCCCACCTGACGGCAGGCGATCGACGCTTCAGCGCGGTCCTCGGCCAGGCCCAAGCCACCCTTGAGGCCGCCGGTCTTGGCCCGCGACAGGTAGCAGGTCACGCCGTCCACCTTGGGGTCGTCGAAGGCTTCGACGACAATGCGGTCATTGGGCCCGACGAACTTGAACACGGTGGACACCTGGCCGATTTCCTCGGCACCGGCCAGCATCGGCAGCGCCAGGGCGGCCACGGCTATCATTCTTTTCAGCATGCTGAACGCCTTCATACCAGTACCAGGTTGTCGCGGTGCACCAGCTCGGGCTCGGCGCTGTAACCGAGCAGTTGCTCGATGGCGTCGGACGGCTGGCCGATGATTTTCTGCGCTTCCAGGGCGCTGTAGTTGGCCAGGCCCCGGGCCACTTCCACACCGTCCGGGCCGACGCACACCACCATCTCGCCGCGGCGGAAACTCCCCTGCACGGTCTTTACGCCCACCGGCAGCAGGCTCTTGTTGGCCTGGCGCAGGGCCTGCACGGCACCGGCGTCGAGCACCAGGGTGCCACGGGTCTGCAGGTGGCCGGCCAGCCACTGCTTGCGCGCGGCGAGCATGCCGCGCTCAGGCGACAGCAGGGTACCCAGGCGCTCGCCGGTTTTCAGGCGGTCGAGCACGCGCTCGATACGGCCACCGATGATGATGGTGTGGGCGCCGGAACGGGCGGCCAGGCGCGCGGCGCGCAGTTTGGTCTGCATGCCGCCGCGGCCCAGGGCACCGCCGGTGCCGCCAGCCACAGCGTCCAGCGCCGGGTCATCGGCACGGGCCTCAAAGATGAGCTGGGCTTCGGGGTTGTTGCGCGGGTCGGCGTCGAACATGCCGTCGCGGTCGGTGAGGATCACCAGCAGGTCGGCCTCCACCAGGTTGGCCACCAGCGCAGCCAGAGTGTCGTTGTCGCCGAAGCGGATTTCGTCGGTGACCACGGTGTCGTTCTCGTTGATCACCGGCACCACGCCCAGGTCGACCAGGGTGCGCAGGGTGCTGCGGGCGTTGAGGTAACGCTTGCGGTCGGAGAGGTCGTCGTGGGTCAGCAGAATTTGCGCGGTGTGCTTGCCGTGCTCGCCGAAGCTCGACTCCCAGGCCTGCACCAGGCGCATCTGGCCGATCGAGGCGGCGGCCTGCAGCTCGTTCATCGCGCTCGGTCGCGAGGTCCAGCCCAGTTGGCTCATGCCGGCAGCCACCGCCCCGGAGGACACCAGCACCAGCTCCACGCCTGCTTCACGCAGGGCCACCATCTGCTCGACCCACACCGCCATGGCGCCACGGTCGAGGCCTTTGCCATCTGCGGTCAGCAGCGCACTGCCGATCTTCACGACCCAGCGCTTGGCGCCCGTCACCTTGCTTCGCATCTTCTCTTCCAACCTGTGTCGAATCTGTAGATACCGTAGATACAAAAACGCCGCTCCAAAGAGCGGCGATTAGTGTACTGCAACCGGTCAGTCGCGCACGTAAATGATTTCCGGGCCGTCTTCGTCGTCCTCGAAATCATCCCAGTCATCGTCGTCGCCGATGTCGTGCACGCTCTTGACGCCGGTGCGGCGCAGGGTACGGGCATCGTCCAGGGCCTGCAGCTGGGCGCGGGCTTCGTCTTCGATGCGCTGGTCGAGCTCGGCCAGTTCTGCGGCGTAGGCCGGGTCGTTGGCAAGGCGGTCGGCGCGGTCTTCGAGGTAGCGCATCAGGTCGTGGCTGAGCTTCTCGGTGCCTTGCTTGGCGATGGCCGAGATCACGTACACCGGGCCGTCCCAGTTCAGGCGCTCGACCACTTCCTTGACCCGGGCGTCTTTTTCGTCGTCCATGATCATGTCGGCCTTGTTCAGCACCAGCCAGCGCTCACGGTCGACCAGCGCCGGGCTGAACTGCGCCAGCTCGTTGATGATGATTTCGGCGGCATCGGCCGGGCTGCTTCCGTCCAGCGGCGCCAGGTCGACCAGGTGCAGCAGCACGCGGGTACGGGCCAGGTGCTTGAGAAAGCGAATGCCAAGGCCTGCACCTTCGGAGGCGCCTTCGATCAGGCCGGGGATGTCGGCGATGACGAAGCTCTTCCAGCGGTCGACGCTGACCACGCCCAGGTTTGGCACCAGGGTGGTGAACGGGTAGTCGGCAACCTTCGGCTTGGCCGCCGAAACCGAGCGGATGAAGGTGCTCTTGCCGGCGTTCGGCAGGCCCAGCAGGCCAACGTCGGCCAGCACTTTCATTTCCATCTTCAGGTCGCGCTGGTCACCGGGCTTGCCCGGGGTGGTCTGGCGTGGTGCACGGTTGGTGCTGGACTTGAAGCGGGTGTTGCCCAGGCCGTGCCAGCCGCCCTGAGCGACCATCAGCTTCTGGCCCGGGGTGACCAGGTCACCGATGACTTCCTGGGTGGCCGCGTCGATCACCGTGGTGCCCACCGGCACGCGCAGGAACAGGTCGTCGCCCTTCTTGCCGGTGCAGTCGGTGCTGCCGCCGTTGGAGCCGCGCTGGGCTTCGTGGTGACGGGTGTAACGGTAGTCGACGAGGGTGTTGAGGTTCTCGTCGGCCACCATGTACACCGAACCGCCATCGCCACCGTCGCCGCCGTTGGGGCCGCCGTTCTCGATGAATTTCTCGCGGCGGAAGCTCATGCAACCGTTGCCGCCGTCACCGGCCTTAACCCGGATCGATACTTCGTCTACAAACTTCATTCAAAACCGCCTCTCGCCGAACGACGAGTCGAAAACCAGAAAACCTTGAGGCTCTTGCAAAAATGAGCGCGGCGGCCCCGTACCATCAGAAACCAACGCCGGCAGCCCAGACAAACAGCTTTGCAAGAGGCTCAACCACAAACGAAAAAGCCCCGTCGCATGACGGGGCTTCTGGAGCGACGTCGCGATTAAGCGGCGACGATGCTCACGTAACGGCGCATGAACTCGCCTTTCTTCTCGAACTTGATCACGCCTTCGATCTTGGCGAACAAGGTGTGATCCTTGCCCATGCCAACGCCGTAGCCTGCGTGGAATTCGGTACCGCGCTGACGGACGATGATGTTGCCCGGCTTGATAACCTGGCCGCCATACATCTTCACGCCAAGGCGTTTCGATTCTGAGTCGCGACCGTTACGAGTACTACCACCAGCCTTCTTGTGAGCCATGGTTCAATTCTCCTAATAAATTCAGGGGACCTAGGCTTAAGCCTGGATACCGGTGATTTTGATCTCGGTGAACCACTGGCGGTGGCCCATGCGCTTCATGTGGTGCTTACGACGACGGAACTTGATGATACGAACCTTGTCGTGGCGGCCTTGCGAAACGACTTCGGCGACAACCTTGGCGCCGGCGACGACTGGCGCACCGATGGTGACTTCTTCACCGTTGGCGACCAGCAGAACGCGATCGAAGGTCACGGATTCGCCAGTGGCGACTTCGAGTTTTTCGATCTTGAGGAATTCACCTTCAGCGACTTTGTACTGCTTGCCGCCGGTAACGATTACTGCGTAAGACATTTTGAATCTCCGATAATCCTGCTCACCCAGCGCTTTATATGATGGGTATTGGCTGGCATGGCTGCACAAGGCTGGAACGGCCCGGTGCAATTGCGTAAGGCAGGTGCTGCCCAGGAAAGTTAGGGTGCGCGATTGTACGCAACGCCACAAATGCTTGCAAGTACCCGCCAGGCCCCGCGCCCGGCGCGCCTTGACACGCTGGGGCCTGCGACCTAGCATGCCGCGCAACCCCAATGGAGCAGCCGATGCAACCCCAATCCTTCTACCGCGCGGTAGCTGACGATTTCAGCGCCGTCGACGAGATCATCAAGAAGCAGCTGACCTCGCGCGTGCCGCTGGTATCGAAGATCGGCGACTATATCACTTCTGCCGGAGGCAAGCGCCTGCGCCCGCTGCTGGTGCTGCTGTGCGGCAAGGCCCTGGGCCGCGAAGGCGACGACCTGCGCCTGCTGGCCGCGACCATCGAGTTCCTGCACACCGCTACCCTGCTGCACGACGACGTGGTCGATATGTCCGGCATGCGCCGTGGCCGCTCCACCGCCAACGCCCTGTGGGGCAACGCGCCGAGCGTGCTGGTGGGCGACTTCCTTTATTCGCGCTCGTTCGAAATGATGGTCGAACTGGGCTCGATGCCGGTCATGCAGATCCTCTCCAAGGCCACCCGCGTCATCGCCGAAGGCGAAGTGCTGCAGCTGTCGCGGGTACGCGACGCCAGCACCACCGAGGAGGTGTACATGGAGGTGATCCGCGGCAAGACCGCCATGCTGTTCGAGGCCTCGACCCACAGCGCCGCCGCGCTGGCCGAAGCATCCGACGAACAGCGCGAGGCCCTGCGCACCTTCGGCGACCACCTGGGCGTGGCCTTCCAGCTGGTCGACGACCTGCTGGACTACAAGGGCGACTCGGAAAC
Source organism: Pseudomonas xanthosomatis (assembly GCF_019139835.1). Classification (NCBI taxonomy): domain Bacteria; kingdom Pseudomonadati; phylum Pseudomonadota; class Gammaproteobacteria; order Pseudomonadales; family Pseudomonadaceae; genus Pseudomonas; species Pseudomonas xanthosomatis. Next base: position 5,829,794 of record NZ_CP077075.1, read on the forward strand.
CCTCGGCAAGAACGTCGGCGACGACCTGGCCGAAGGCAAGCCGACCCTGCCGCTGATCTACACCATGCGCGAAGGCACCCCGGAGCAGGCGGCGCTGGTGCGCCAGGCCATTCAAAAAGGCGGCCTGGAAGACCTCGAGCAGATCCGCATCGCCGTCGAGGCATCCGGCGCCCTGGACTACACCGCGCAGATGGCCCGCGACTACGTCGCCCGCGCCATCGCCTGCCTGGAAGTGCTGCCAGCCAGCGAATACCGGGATGCACTGGTCGAGCTGAGCGAGTTTGCTGTAGCGCGTACTCACTGATACACCGAGTCGCCTTCATTCGTGGGGCAAGCCCGCTCCTGCAGGGATGCGTTCCCTTTGTAGGAGCGGGCTTGCCCCGCGAAGCTTTTGTACGGACAAAAACACTTCGCAAGCAAAACCTTATACAATGTGGGCTTTTAACCGCCCGTCAGTTTAAGGATCCGAAGTGAGCACTCTGCCACCCTGCCCCAAATGCGCCTCCGAATACACCTACGAGGATGGCACCCAGCTGATCTGCCCCGAATGCGCCCACGAGTGGTCGGCCAGCGGCGATGTGCAGGAGGCCAGCGACAACGAGGTGAAGAAGGACTCGGTGGGCAACGTGCTGCAGGACGGCGATACCGTCACCGTGATCAAGGACCTCAAGGTCAAAGGCTCGTCGCTGGTGGTCAAGGTCGGCACCAAGGTCAAGAACATCCGCCTGTGCGACGGTGACCACGACATCGACTGCAAGATCGACGGCATCGGCGCCATGAAGCTCAAGTCCGAGTTCGTGCGCAAGGTCTGATCGCCCTTCAGGGGCTGCCGACATGGCAGCCCTGACAGATCCTGCAACAGGGTCGCCTGCACCATCTGGAAGATTTCTTCCAATAGTTACTTGCTATTTTGATAATAAGAATTATTCTCATTGGAACTGCTATCCAAGGAGAATAGCCATGACCTACCTGATCGACGCCTGGCTCGACCGCCCCCACCCCTACCTGCGCATCCTGCACCGCGAGACTGGCGAAGTCTGTGCCGTGCTCGAGGAAGACGCGCTCGACGAACTGCGCGACCAGGGCGACCTGGACCTGATGGGCTTGAATTCCAGTGAACCGGGGGTGCTCAAGGAGCTGGTGAGGAATTTGTTTCTGTTCTGCTATGCGCGGGCATTGCGCCCGGGGGGTACAGACTGGAACTGAGCTCTGTAGGAGCCGGCTTGCCGGCGATAGGGCCGGCTCAGGCAACATCATTGCCAGGCCCGACGCCATCGCCGGCAAGCCGGCTCCTACAGCTGAGCCACTATTACAGAACGTCGAGCAGCTCGACGTCGAACACCAGAGTGCTGTGCGGCGGGATGCTGCCAACGCCTTGGGCGCCGTAGGCCAGCTCGCTCGGCACGTACAGGCGCCATTTGCTGCCGGCATTCATCAGTTGCAGGGCTTCGGTCCAGCCGGCGATCACGCCGCCAACCGGGAATTCGGCAGGCTGGCCACGGTCGTAGGAGCTGTCGAACACAGTGCCGTCGATGAGGGTGCCGTGGTAGTGGGTACGCACGTTGTCTTCACGGCTCGGCTTGGCGCCTTCACCTGCGGTCAGTACTTCGTACTGCAGGCCCGAGGCCAGGGTGACGATGCCTTCGCGCTTGGCGTTCTCGACCAAAAATTCCTTGCCCGCAGCAGCAGCGGCTTCAGCCTTGGCAGCGGCTTCGGCCTGCATGATTTCGCGGATGGCCTTGAAAGCAGACGACAGGTCTTCTTCGCTGACGCGGCTGTCGGCACCGTTGAAGGCGTCGGTCAGGCCGGCAACGATAGCCTCGAGGCTGACGCCCGGTGGCGGGTTGTCACGCAGCTGGCCACCCAGCTGGCGGCCGATGCCGTAGCTGACGCGGGTTTCGTCGGTGGACAGTTTGAGTTCGGACATTGGCTTGCTCCGCTTGAGGGCGCACAACATCCGCGCCCTGATGAAAAGGGCGAGCAGACTAGCACACCGGCGCGGGGCGCAGCAGCTACCAGGCCGAACGCTGGGAAATCGGTACCTTGAGGTCTTCTTCCGGGTGCACGCCCATGCCGCACATCTCGTCCTGCACGGACCAGTGCACCAGGTTCATCGACAGCAGCGGGAGAGCTTGCAGCAATTGCCGCGCATCCTCTACCGAATGCACGCGCAGGCGTTCACCACGGGGGTCGGCCAGGGGGTGGGCGCGGCCCTTGACCCGGGCTTCGAGCAGGTAGTCACCGCCTTCGATGGCGATCAGGTTGAGTTCGTCGACATGGCCGGCCCTGGCCTCGGTGTTGAGCTGATGCAGGTTCATAAGCGCACCTCGCTGCGGGAACCACGCATGAGAGGTCATTTTTTGTACAGGCGGGGCAAAAGCACAAGCCGCCACCGGTCAGAAAAGATCGCGGGGCAAGCCCGCTCACACGGATTCAATCGTGGGAGCGAGCTTGCCCCGCGATGGTTGCGAGCGAGTCAGTGCTTGGTGACTTTATCCAGGTAGCCCATGACGAACGCCGAGATGACGAAGGTCATGTGGATGATCACGTACCACATCAGGTAGTCGGTGGAGATGTTCTGGGCATCCATGAACACCCGCAGCAGGTGAATCGAGGAAATGGCGACGATGGACGCGGCGACTTTCATCTTCAGCGACGAGGAGTCCATCTTGCCCAGCCAGTTGAGTTTTTCCTTGTTGTCGTCGATGTCCAGTTGCGAGACGAAGTTCTCGTAGCCCGAGAACATCACCATCACCAGCAGGCCGCCGACCAGCGACATGTCGATCAGCGACAGGATCACCAGTACCAGGTCGGCTTCGCTCAGGGCGAAGACGTTGGGCAGCACATGAAAGATTTCCTGGAAGAACTTCAGGGCCAACGCCAGCAGGCCCAGGGAGAGGCCGAAATAGATCGGGGCGAGCAGCCAGCGCGAGGCATACATCGCATTTTCGAGGATACGTTCCATGGACAAGGGGGACTCGGTAAGTGACTGGAAGAGCGTGCGCGAGTATAGCCAGCCACCTGTGACAGCAAAAGCCTGCGGCGGGTTGCCGCAGGAGGCAACTGCCTTGTATTGCCTGTTCCAGCCTCATCGCCAGCAAGCCGGCTCTCATAGAACAAAACACAACTCATTGATTTAGCAGGGTCCTGTGGGAGCGGGCTTGCCCGCGAACACCGGCGAAGCCGGTGCCAGACACCGCGTCGCCTGCTTCGCGGGCAAGCCCGCTCCCACAGGGGCCGCGGCGGGCTCGTGCCCAGTTCTCTGCGCGACAGCGCAGCCCTAAAGGGCTGTGTGATCTCCCACAAGGACCTCGCCGCCCCAGCCTTCAGGTCTCGGGATGGAACTGGTAATCCCCAAGGTTGCGACAGCGCTCGCCGTTGATGCGCCTTAGCTGAGCCTGCAGGTGCAGGCACCAGATCTGCGGGTCTTCGGCCACCTGGTAGCCATGCAAGGTTAGGCTGTCGACGATGGCGTTCATCACCGACTCGGCCACCATCGGGCCGTGGAACGGCCCCTGGGCCTTGATTGCGGAGGGTTGTTCACCGGCCATGCCGGCGGCGAACAGCAAGGTCCACATGCCGTTGTCGCCGGCCAGCGGGCGAATGCTGCATTCGATGCGGGTCACCAGGCCCAGGCACTGGCGGGTGAGGCTGAGGTTGCGCATGGCGGCGTCCCCTCTGAGATGCCCTGTTCAGCCCGATACGTTCGGGCTGTTTCCATCCTGAACCCTGATACTGTCCCTTGGTTCCACTTTAGCCGATCGGTGGATGAAGTTAGAAAACCGGCGCCGAACGGTAGCAATGTGCCGCCAGCGCCGGTTTATTGACTTACGCGGGTTTGGCCTGGGCGATCACTTCTTCCAGCCGTTCCTTCTCGGCCTCTTTGATTTCTTCTTCGCTGATCATTTCGGCAATCACCCGCAGGCGCTCGACAACGCGGGCGTTGACGCTGCCCTCGGCGAATTCGCCCTTGTCGTCCAGCGCCCCGGCCTCCTCGCCCACCAGCAGGCTCAGGGCCTCGTCGGCCTGGCTTACCGCGTACACGTGGAAGCGCCCGGCCTCGACCGCCTGCAACACACGCTCGTCGAGCATCAAGGTGGCGACGTTGGCCCGCGGGATGATCACCCCCTGCTCGCCGGTCAGGCCACGGGCCTCGCACAGGCGGAAGAAGCCTTCGATCTTCTCGTTAACCCCACCAACCGCCTGCACCTCGCCGAACTGGTTGATCGAGCCGGTGATGGCGAAGCACTGCTTGAGCGGGGTGCGTGACAGTGCAGAGATCAGCGTACAGACCTCGCCCAGGGAGGCGCTGTCGCCGTCGACGTAGCCGTAGGACTGCTCGAGCGCGATGCTTGCCGAAATCGCCAGGGGGAACTCCTGGGCATAGCGGCTGCCCAGGTAACCGGTGAGGATCATCACCCCCTTGGAGTGGATCGGCTGGCCGAGGTTGACCTCACGCTCGATGTCGACGATGCCGCTGCCGCCCGGGTACACCGTGGCCGAGATCCGCGCCGGCATGCCGAACGCCGAGTCGCCGACTTCCAGCACGGTCAGGCCGTTGCACTTGCCGATGGCCGCGCCTTCGGTGTCGATCAGGATGATCCCGGCGAGCATGTCGTCCAGCACCCGCTGCGACACCCGCCCGGTGCGTGTGGCCTTGGCCTTGAGCGCCCGCTCGATGTGCCCGGCGTCGGTCATCTCTTCGCTGGCCAGCTGGCGGATGAAATCGGCCTCGCTGACCAGCTGGAACAGGTCGCCGATGCGCGCCGACAGGCGCGACTGGTTTTCGGCCAGGCGCGCACTGTAGGTGGCCAGGCGCGCCACCGCGTCGCTGGTCAGTGGCGCCATGCCCTCTTCGTTGGTGCGGGTGCGCAGCAACTGGGCGAACTGCTCCAGGTTTTCGTCGACCATGGGCATGTCTTCGTCGAAGTCCACCAGCACCCGGAACATCTCCTGGAAGTCCGAGTCGTGGTCCTGCAACGCGTAGTACAGCTGGCGCGAACCGATGATCACCAGCTTGATGCCGAGCGGGATCACCTGCGGCGTCACGCTCACGGTGGCAACCCGGCCCAGCTCGCCCAGCGGCGACTCCATCTTCAGCTTGCGCGACTGCAGGGCACGCTTGAGCGCATCCCACACGAACGGCTCGCCGAGCATCTTCTCGGCCTCGAGAATCAAGAAACCGCCGTTGGCGCGGTGCAGTGCACCCGGGCGCAGCTGGCGGTACGAGGTGTACAGCGCGCCCTGGTCGGTGCTGTATTCGATACGGCCAAACAGGTTGTCGTAGGTGGGGTGCGGCTCGAACACCACCGGGGCGCCGCCGTTGCCAGGCTGGCCGACCACAAGGCTTGGGGCGTACTGCTCTTCGAGCATCTTGCGCGCCACGGCGTCGGTCTTGCTGTCGTCCACCAGTTGCTCGACCACGGTGCGCAGCAGGTTGAGCTGCACCGACTGCAGGTAGGCGCACACGGCGGCGTTTTCGGCGTACTTCTCCGACAGCGGTGCCAGCAGCGGCTGCAGGGCGAGCGTGATGGTTTCTTCGTTGAGCTGGCGCAGCTGGTTGTTCGACTCGCGCTTCCATTGCGGCAGGCTGGCCAGCTCTTCGTTGAGGCGGTCCTCAAGCTCGGCGATATCCTCGTGGAAGCGCTCGCGCACCGCTTCAGGCAACTGGGCGAACTCGGCCTCGTCCAGCGCCTTGCCGTCGGCCATGGGGGTGAAGGCGACATTGCTGCTGTCGCGGTACAGGGCCACGTCCTTTTCCAGCGAGGCACGTTCGATCACATCCAGGGCGCGGTCGTAGCGCTGGTTGAAGGCGCGGTCGATGGCGCTTTTCTTCTGCTGGTACGAGGGGTGCTCGAACACCGCCGGGAAGGTGGCCAGCAGGTTGTCGATCAGACCGTTCATGTCGCTGATGAATGCATGGGCGCTGCCGGCCGGCAGCTCCAGTGCGCGGGGCTCGCGGGTGTCTTCGAAATTGTTGACGTACAGCCAGTCGGCCGGGGTGGCCTGGCGCTTGCCCTCGGCCTTGAGGTAGCGCTTGACGAACGAGAAGCGGCCGGTGCCGGGTTCACCCATCACGTACACGTTGTAACCGGGGCGCGGCATGGCCACGCCGAACTGCAGGGCCTCTACGGCGCGTTCCTGGCCCAGCACACCTCGAAACGGCTCCAGATCGTCAGTGTTGGAGAAGGCAAACTGTTCAGCGCAGAAGCGCCGGGTCAGGGCTTCGGGCGCGAGACGCAGGCGCGAGGCGACAGGATCGGGCATTGGGTTTCCTTACTTCGGCGGGGCAGATGGAAAGCATTCTGGCGCTGCCTGCGAGCAGCTTGCAAGGCTGTGCGGGACTTTATGTCGCAGCCACGCCAATGCAATTTTTCGCAATAAACAACGCAACCTTTGGATCGTGCCTAAACTCCAAGCTGCGCGGGGGGGTGGAAAACTCCCCTGTACTGGCAACAGCGTTGCCAGAACCCTGACCCTTGGTACGACACTACAGAATGAGAATAACGCTATGAAACGGATTCTTCTGGGTACTCTGTTCGCCGCTGTTTCGATCAACGCCATGGCCGAAGCGCCAGGTGGCCCGAACTGCGGCTGGGGCAACATGCTGTTCGATGGCCAGCGCGGCACTCCGGCGCACTTCCTGGCTTCCACCACCAACGGCACCTCCGGCAACGCAACCTTCGGCATGACCTCGGGCACCAACGGTTGCTCGACCAAGGCGGCCCTCACCTATGGCGGCAAATCCTGGTTCGCCATGAACGGTATGATGAACGAGCTCTCCGAAGACATGGCCAAGGGCCAGGGCGAAGCCCTGACCACCTACGCCGTGGTGCTCGGTGTAGCACCTGAAGACCGCGCGCACTTCGCCGCTGTCACCCACGAGCACTTCCAGCAGATCTTCAGCAGCGCCGACGTGACTGCCGAATCTGTGCACAGCAATACCCTGGCAGTGCTCAAGAGCGACCCGCAACTGGCCAAGTACGCCACCGAGGCTTGAGCCCCGAGCCGCCCGCCCCGGCACCGGGGCGGGTTTGGCGGTTACCTTTTCGGCATCATCAGGATGTAGTTGCCCGACATGCTCAAACGCCTCGCTCCCTTGGCGCTGCTTGCCAGCGCACCGCTGCACGCCGCACCGCAAGTCGACCCGGCCCGCCTGCAACAGCTGGCAGCCACGCCCTACTGGATTGCCCTGGGCCACTACGAAACCGCCAAGCTTGGCGGTTGGCGCAGCTATGTCGACGACCCGCGGTTCTTCCTCGCCGCCGACGGCGCGCACCACCCCGACCAGGAACTGGCGGCCACGGTGCAGGCGCTGTATGCCCCGGCAAATCTCGCTGACAAGCACGCCCAGTGCGTCTTCCCGGCGCGCACCCGCTGGTTGCGCGAACAGCTGAACCTCACCGGGCTACCGCAGCCCGAGTGCCCCGAATTCAACACCTGGTACAAGTCGATCGACCCGCACAGCGCGGCATTGATCTTCCCGGCCGCGTACCTGAACAGCCCGTCATCGATGTTCGGCCACACCCTGCTGCGCATCGACCAGTCCAACACCCGCCGCGACGACACCACGCTGCTGAGCTACGCAATCAACTTCGGCGCCTACATCGAAGGCAGCGACAACAGCATTCTGTATGCCTGGAAGGGCCTGATGGGCGGCTACCCGGGGCTGTTCGCAATGATGCCCTACCAAGAGAAACTGTCCGAATACCGCAGCCTGGAAAACCGCGACCTGTGGGAGTACCAGCTGGACCTCACCCCCGAAGAGACCGGGCGCATGGTCGAGCACGTGTGGGAGCTCAAGCAGATCAAGTTCGACTACTTCTTCTTTGACGAGAACTGCTCGTACCGCCTGCTCGAACTGCTGCAGGTGGCACGCCCAAGCCTGGACCTGACCTCGCAGTTCCCCCTCACCGCCATCCCCACCGACACGGTCAAGGCGGTGAAGCAGTCCGGGCTGGTCACCGATGTGCGCTACCGGCCGTCCCGCGAGCGCGAACTGCTGGCCCGCGCCGAGCCGCTGGAGCATGCCGAAAAGCAACAGGTGCTGGCCATCAGCACCGACACCACGCACTTGCAAAGCCCCGAATTCACCGCCCTGCCCCGCGAGCGCCAGGCCCTGGTGCAGGATGCCGCCTACCGCCTGGAACGCTACCGCGCCAACGGCCAGGAGCGCGACCCGGCCCAGGCCACGCGCAGTTTCGAGCTGTTGCGGGCGATCAACCGCAACCCGCCGCCGCCGCTTGAGATCGAACGCCCGGGCCTGCCCGAAGACGGTCATCAGTCACGCACCTGGCAGTTGGGCGTGGGCACCCGCGAGGACCGGGCGTTCGCCGAGTACGGCCTGCGCATGGCCTACCACGACCTCAACGACAACATGTTCGGCTTCCCGCTCGGGGCGCAGATCGAAATCCTGCAGCTCAAACTGCGCCAGTACGAGGGCAACGACTGGCAGGTGCAGCGCCTGGACCTGGCCACCATCCGCTCGCTGACGCCACGCAACGAGCTGCTCAAGCCCTGGTCGTGGCAGGTGGCCGGCGGCTTGGAGCGAGTGCCGGGCAAGCATGACGACGAGGTGCTGGTCAGCCATGTCAACGGCGGTGCCGGGGGTACCTGGCAGTTGAGCGACGACCTGCTGGGCTTTGCCCTGGGCACGGTGCGGGTGGAACACCACAACGACTTCGCCGAATTCGTATCGCCTGCCGCCGGCTTCAATGGCGGGCTGCTGTGGCGCAACCCGCTGGGCAACCTGACGCTGGAGGCCAAGGGCGATTTCTTCACCAATGGCGAAGTGCGCCGCAGTGTGAGCCTGAACCAGCAGTGGGAAGTGAGCCAGAACCTTGGGCTGCGCTTGAGTGCATCCCGCCAGTTCAGCCACCTGGCCACGGCGCAGAACGAGGTGATGCTGGAGTTGAAGTGGTATCACTACTGATGCAGGCCGGAAACCGGCGCAATCCCTGTAGGAGCGGCCTTGTGTCGCGAAAGGGGCGCGTAGCGGCCCCGAGATATCGGTACCACACACAATCGCCGGGGCTGCTTTGCAGCCCATCGCGACACAAGGCCGCTCCTACAGGGATCGCGTCAGCTTCAGACGTTGCATCTGTGACCCAACCGACTCTTTGACACTGTTTTGACATCTCCCCGACAAACCGCCACCTAGACTTTGCTGCATTACTCTCGAGGTCTTGTGGTCATGTCGCGGTATTGGCTGGGTTTGTGCGTCGCGTTGTTGCTGGCCGGGTGCGAAACCACCCACCAACAGATGGTCCAGCAGGGCTACCCGCCCGCCTACGCCGATGGCTTCGACGACGGTTGCAGCAGCGGCCGCCAGGCCGCCGGGCTGATGGTCGGCGAGTTTCGCAAGAACGTGCCGCGTTACCTGCACGAAGCTCAGTATGAAACCGGCTGGGACGACGGTTTTCGCCAGTGCCACGCCATGCAGAGCAACCAGGACACCCGCCAGTACCGCGAACGCTACTGGGACGAGCGCGACCGCGACTGGCAGCGCGAGAAGGACCAGGGCGCCGCCCGCGCCTACCGGCGCAACTGACGTCGCAAACAGGCAACCGTTGAAACCCCGCAGCTGCCACCATGGTCTCCAGCACAAGGAGGCCCGCACATGAGCCGAGCATTCGTCAACGAGGACCAGGCCGCCGCCCAGGCCAACCAGCCGGTGGAGCGGCGCGTCAGCGACCAGCCCAACTACGTCACCGCCAGCGGCCTGGCCCAGCTGCAGCAGCGCGTGGCGGCGCTCAATGCGCTGCGCAGCGAACTGCAGGCCCAGGGCGAACGGGCCGACAAGCAGCGCCTGGCCGATGCCGAGCGTGACCTGCGTTATTTCAATGCACGGGTACAGACTGCCCAGGTGGTGCCGGCGCCGACGTCCACCGAAAAGGTACAGATTGGCAGCCGGGTGCGCTTCGTCGACGAGGACGGCCGGGAACAGGAGATGCGGCTGGTGGGTGAGGATGAAGCCGATGCCGTGCACGGGCTGATCAACTGGGGCTCGCCGCTGGGGCGGGCGCTGTTGGGCGCGGGGCCTGGGGATGAGGTGCTGTGGCGCAGGCCGGCGGGGGATCAGATGATCGAGGTGCTTGAAGTCAGGGTTGAGACTTGAGGGCCATGGGGCTGCTTTGCAGCCCTTTCGCGGCACAAGGCCGCTCCTGCTGGGATACGCGATGGCTCAGGCTATCGTGTTCCCTGTAGGAGCGGCCTTGTGCAGCAAAAGGGCCGCAAAGCGGCCCCAACAGTTCCGGATCAGACCACGCCTTGCGCCAGCATGGCATCGGCCACTTTGACGAAGCCGGCGATGTTGGCGCCCTTGACGTAGTTCACCGTGCCGTCGGCCTCTTCGCCGTAATGCACGCAGGCGTGGTGGATCGACTGCATGATGTGGTGCAGCTTGCTGTCCACTTCACCGGCGGTCCACAGCAGGCGCATGGCGTTCTGCGACATCTCCAGGCCCGACACGGCCACGCCGCCGGCGTTGGATGCCTTGCCCGGGGCGTACAGGATGCCAGCCTCGATGAAGATATCCACAGCGTCCAAGGTGGTCGGCATGTTGGCGCCTTCGGCCACGCAGATGCAGCCGTTGCGCAGCAGGGTGCGGGCGTCTTCAGCGTTCAGCTCGTTCTGGGTGGCGCATGGCAGGGCGATGTCGCACGCAAGGTTCCACGGCGTCTGGCCCTTGCGGAATTCCAGGCCGAACTGCGCGGCCAGTTCGCTCAGGCGGCCGCGCTTGACGTTCTTCAGCTCCATCAGCGCGTCCCACTGGGCGTCGTTCAGGCCGGCTTCGCAGAACAGCGTGCCTTCGGAGTCGGACAGCGAGATCACCTTGCCGCCCAGGTCCATGACCTTGCGCGCAGCGTACTGGGCAACGTTGCCCGAGCCCGAGATGGCCACGCGGCGGCCGTCGATGCGCTTGTCCTGGCGCTTGAGCATTTCTTCGGCGAAGTACACGCAGCCGTAGCCGGTGGCTTCAGGGCGGATCAGGCTACCGCCGTAGGTCATGCCCTTGCCGGTCAATACCGAAGTGAACTGGTTGGCCAGGCGCTTGTACTGGCCAAACATGAAGCCGATCTCGCGGGCGCCCACGCCGATGTCACCGGCGGGCACGTCGCAGTCGGCACCGATGTGGCGGTACAGCTCGCTCATGAACGCCTGGCAGAAACGCATCACTTCGGCGTCGCTCTTGCCCTTGGGGTCGAAGTCCGAGCCGCCCTTGCCGCCGCCCATTGGCAGCGAGGTCAGGGAGTTCTTGAAGGTCTGCTCGAAGGCCAGGAACTTGAGCACGCTCAAGGTCACCGACGGGTGGAAGCGCAGGCCGCCCTTGTACGGGCCGATGGCGCTGTTCATCTGGATGCGGTAGCCGCGGTTGACCTGGACCTTGCCCTGGTCATCGACCCACGATACGCGGAACAGCACGGCACGCTCCGGCTCGACGATGCGCTCGAGAATACCGGCCTGCAGGTAGTGGGGGTTGGCTTCGAGGAACGGCCAGAGGGTGCGCAGTACCTCTTCCACCGCCTGGTGGAATTCCGGTTGGCCCGGGTCGCGTTGTTGCAGGCGTGCGAGGAAATTGTCGACAGATTCGATCATGGGTAGACGTCTCACCAAGAGGGATTGTTTATTGGTTTTTTTGGGAATGTACCAAGAAGCAATCGCACTGGAACAGGGCGCAATGTCGTTTTTATGAAATTTTTTGGTGCGTTTTATATAAATGTATACAAAACCACGCTCGGCGGCGCCTGCTTCGCGGGCAAGCCTGCTCCCACAGGAGAGGGGGCAATCCAAGGCCAGCGCTGTACCTGTGGGAGCGGGCTTGCCCGCGAATAAAGCCAGCACCGACTTCTTGCCAGGCACAAAAATGGGGCCCCTGAGGGCCCCATTGTTGTGCAACTGAACGGCCTTACTGGGCCAGCTTCTTGTGGCGCACACGGTGCGGCTGGGCAGCGGCGTCGCCCAGGCGCTTCTTGCGATCGGCTTCGTACTCGGTGTAGTTGCCTTCGAAGAAGGTCACGTTGGAGTCGTCTTCGTACGCCAGGATGTGGGTGGCGACACGGTCCAGGAACCAACGGTCGTGGGAGATCACGATGGCAGCGCCAGGGAAGTCCAGCAGGGCTTCTTCGAGCGAACGCAGGGTTTCGACGTCGAGGTCGTTGGACGGTTCGTCGAGCAGCAGGACGTTGCCGCCCTCTTTCAACGTAAGGGCCAGGTGCAGGCGGCCACGCTCACCACCGGACAGGTCCTTGACGAACTTCTGCTGGTCACCGCCCTTGAAGTTGAAGCGGCCCACGTAGGTGCGCGACGGGATCTCGTAGTTGCCGATCTTGATCATGTCGGAGCCATCGGACACCTGCTGGAACACGGTCTTGCCACCGTCCAGGTCCTCGCGGCTCTGATCGACGCAGGCCAGCTGCACGGTTTCACCGATCTCGATGCTGCCCGAGTCCGGCTGCTCCTTGCCCATCAGCATGCGGAACAGGGTCGACTTACCGGCACCGTTACCACCGATCACACCGACGATGGCGCCTTTTGGCATGGCGAACGACAGGTTGTCGATGAGTACGCGGTCGCCGTAGCCCTTGGTGACGTTCTTGAACTCGATGACCTTGTCACCCAGGCGCGGGCCGGCCGGGATGTAGATCTCGTTGGTTTCGGAACGCTTCTGGAATTCCTGCGACTGCATCTCTTCGAAGCGCTGCAGACGGGCCTTGGACTTGGACTGGCGGGCCTTGGCGCCTTTGCGCACCCACTCCAGTTCCTCTTTCATGGCTTTTTCGTGGGCGCTTTGCTGCTTGGATTCCTGCGCCAGGCGGTCCGACTTGGCTTCCAGCCAGCCCGAGTAGTTGCCTTCGTACGGGATGCCCGCACCGCGGTCCAGTTCGAGGATCCAGCCGGCGACGTTGTCGAGGAAGTAACGGTCGTGGGTAATGGCCACCACGGTGCCCGGGAAGTCGTGCAGGAAGCGCTCGAGCCAAGCCACCGAGTCGGCGTCCAGGTGGTTGGTCGGTTCGTCCAGCAGCAGCATGTCGGGGGCCGACAGCAGCAGGCGGCACAGCGCTACACGGCGCTTTTCACCACCGGACAAGTGCTCGATTTTCGCTTCCCAGGCCGGCAGGCGCAGGGCGTCGGCGGCGACGTCCAGCTGGCGCTCCAGGTTGTGGCCGTCGGCGGCCTGCAGAATGGCTTCGAGCTTGGCCTGTTCGGCAGCCAGCTTGTCGAAGTCGGCGTCCGGGTCGGCGTAGGCGGCGTACACCTCGTCCAGGCGGGCCTGGGCGTCCTTGATCACGCTGACCGCTTCCTCGACCACTTCACGCACGGTCTTGGTCGGGTCCAGTTGCGGCTCCTGGGGCAGGTAGCCGACGTTGATGTCGGGCATCGGCCGGGCTTCGCCGTCGAATTCCTTGTCGACGCCCGCCATGATGCGCAGCAGGGTCGATTTACCAGCGCCGTTCAGGCCGAGCACGCCGATTTTGGCGCCTGGGAAGAACGACAGGGAAATGTTCTTGAGAATTTCCCGCTTCGGCGGCACGACCTTGCTCAGCCGATGCATGGTGTAGACGTATTGAGCCAAAACCAAGCCCTCTATCAGATAGGTAAAGACATCGACGTACGCCCGTGGCGGTTGCCCGGGGGATGTGTTTACGGGGTGTCATTGAACAAAGTGGGCCATTCTACGCCAAGCTGAGGCATTGCACAGAGTGGTCGCAGCGTTGGCCGAGCCCTTGAGGCTGAGGTGACAGGGCAGGCCTGTCAGGGCCTCTTCGCGGGCAAGCCCGCTCCCACAGGGTTCGCGCCGCTCTCCAGAGCCGCAACGTACCTGTGGGAGCGGGCTTGCCCGCGAAAAGGCCAGTGGGGTCTGGCAGGACTCAGACGTGCGACTGCCTGGCCTTGCCGCGCGGCAGGCGGCAACGGTCCGATTGCTCGGCCAGGCGCGCAGCCCAGGCCGACTTGACGCTGAAGCCGCCGCTGCGGGCGGGCTTGTCGGCCTTTTTACTGGCCGGCTTGCTCACCGCCTTGGCCGGCGCGGCAGCAGGCTTGGCGAGCGGTTGTGCGGCCACTTCGCCAGCCGGCTCGGCAACTGCCTTGGCGGCCTTGGCCGACTTGCGCAGCTCGGCCAGCGAGGGCGACTTGTTGCCGCCGGCAGCGGCGTCGGGCTTGGCCAGCGAGCGCTGGCAGGTCTTGCAGGATACGCCCTCGGCAGTGGCAGTGCTGACCAGGGTCTGACTGCTACGCCCACAGGCGGAATCGAGGCCATTGGTGGAATAGTGGGTAACCAAAACCGTACTTCTCCGATGCGTTGACTATTTGAAGCGGGCGGCATTCTCGCACAGGTTGCAGGGGCTTGCCGAACCGGCATGACAGGATGCGAGGTTGCTCATGGGTGCGCGGGCTGGCACTTTGCCACATTTGAAGGCATGCTAGGCGGCTTCATACGTGCGGCTATATAGTGCGCCGGCTACAGGCCAGGCCACGGCATGCGCCGTGCATGCAAACCCCTGCCATCGCCAGCCCAATCGCAGGACCGACGCTTGACCAACTTGAAGCAAACGCCCCCTCTGCGCCCTGCCGTACCCACGGCCGGCTCACACCTGCGTGGCTCGCTCAAAGGCGCGCTGGCCTTGCTGGCCCTGGTGTTGCTGGGGTTGCTGCTGTGGCAGCTGGTGACCCAGTTCCGCCATACCCAGGCCGACCTGCGCCAGCAGAGCCTGGCCACCAGCGCGGAACTGGCCGACCACCTGAACCTGAACATGGCGCTCAAGGCCCAGCAGGCGCTCAACCTGGTCCAACCCTACGTCAAGCCACCGGCGCCCAGCGCCCTGTCAAACCTGCTCGAGACCCTGCAAGCGCGCCTGCCAAGCCTGCAGCAACTGGCCTGGCTGGACGCCAGCGGGCAGGTACTGGCCGACTCCCAGGCCGGCAGCCACGACCGCCAGTTGATTGACGAGCTGCTGCAACTGAACCAGGGCAGCAGCTACTTCTACAGCAACACGCCCGACAACCAGCAGGTGTACCTGCTGCTGCGCCAAACCGCCGAGCAGGACCGCGGCTACTGGCTGCTGCGCCTGGGCCCGGCCTACTACCACGAGCTCACCCAGCACCTGGACGGCCCCAGCCACCCGCTGTGGCTGCTGGAAAACAGCCGCAGCGGCGAGGTGATCGAGCGCCACAGCCCCACCCTGACCAGCGACGAGCCCCTGCAAAGCGTGATGCTGGCGTTCATCGACAACAGCACCTGGCAACTGCGCGGCCTGTTCGACGAGGGCCTGGCGCGCAGCAAGCTGCTCCCGGCGCTGGTCGGCAAGTGCGTGCTGGCGCTGTTCTGCGCGCTGCTGCCGGTGCTGGCGCTGATCAACATGCGCCGCCGCCAGCGCGCCTTGCAGGAAGACCGCCGGCGCTACCACGAAATCTTCGAGGGCACCGGCGTCGCACTGTGCGTGCTCGACCTCTCCAGCCTGCCCGGCCAGCTCGACCGCTACCACCTGCGCAACCTCGCCGCGCTCAAGCAAAGCCTGGCACTGGACGGCAACCTGCGCCGCTCGCTGCTGCTGGAGCTGAAAATCACCGAGATCAACCAGGTAGCCCGCCAGTTGCTCAACGTCGACTGCCACGAAGGCGCCTGGCAGCGCCTGATCGACGGCAGCGGCAACGGCCGCGAAAGCGTTGGCATGCAGCTGATCGACGCGCTGCTTGAAGAGCGCTCGCAACTGGAGCTGGAAGTACGCCTGCCAGCGCCGCTGGGCGGCGAGCTGCACCTGTGGCTGATGGCGCGGCTGCCACAGCAGCGGCGCGACTACCAGGCGGTGATCCTGAGCATCAGCGACATCACCAGCCGCAAGCAGGTCGAGCTGTCGCTGCTGGAGCGCGAGAGTTTCTGGTCGGACGTGGTGCGTACCGTGCCCGACCAGCTCTACGTGCAGGACGTGCACAGCCAGCGGATGATCTTCAGCAACCGCCACCTCGGCCAGACCCTGGGTTATGACCGCGCCGAGCTTGCGCAGATGGGCGAACGCTTCTGGGAACTGCTGCTGCACCCCGAGGACGCCACCCGCTACAACGCCCTGCGCCAACAGCAACTGGACAGCAGCTACGGCGAGTCGCTGCACTGCCAACTGCGTTTCCGCCACCGCGATGGCGGCTGGCGCTGCTACGACATCCGCGAGCAGGTGCTGACCCGCGACGGCGACGGCCAGGTGACCCGCATCATCGGGGTGGGCAAGGACGTCACCGTGCAGATCGAGGCCAGCGAATCGCTGCGCGACAGCGAGCAGCGCTACCGCATGCTCGCCGAAAGCATCAGCGACGTGATCTTCAGTACCGACAACCAGTTGCACCTGAACTACGTCAGCCCGTCGGTGCAGGCGGTGCTTGGCTATCAGGCCGACTGGATCTTCGCCAACGGCTGGCAATCGATCGTCGCCAACCCGGCCCAGCTTACCGGCGTGTACGGGCTGATGGAGCGGGTCAGCAAGGCGTTGGGCGACAGCGAACAGCTGGCCCGCCTGCGTAGCACCCTGCCGACCCAACTGTTCCTGTTCGATTGCCTGCGCGCCGATGGCCGCAAGATCCCCATCGAACTGCGCCTGGTGCTGGTGTGGGACGAGCACGAGCGCTTCGAGGGCGTGCTGGGCGTGGGCCGCGACATCAGCCAGCAGCGCCGCGCCGAGAAAGACCTGCGCATGGCCGCAACGGTTTTCGAGCATTCCACCTCGGCCATCCTCATCACCGACCCGGCCGGCTACATCGTGCAGGCCAACGAGGCGTTCAGCCGGGTCAGCGGCTATGAAGTGGCCGAAGTGCTCGACCAGTTGCCCGGCATGCTCACCGTCGAGCACCAGCAGGATGCGCACCTGGGCTACGTGCTCAAGCAGCTCAACCAGCGCGGCAGCTGGGAGGGCGAGGTGTTTCTCAAGCGCCGCAACGGCGAGCACTACCCGGCATGGGTGGGCATCACCGCGGTGCTGGACGACGAAGGCGACCTGGCCAGCTACGTGTGTTTCTTCACCGACATCAGCGAGCGCAAGGCCAGCGAACAGCGCATTCACCGCCTGGCCTACTACGACGCCCTCACCCACCTGCCCAACCGCACGCTGTTCCAGGACCGCCTGTACAACGCCCTGCAGCAGGCCGAGCGGCAAAAGGCCTGGGTGGTGCTGATGTTCCTCGACCTGGACCGCTTCAAACCGATCAACGACTCCCTCGGCCACGCCGCGGGCGACCGCATGCTCAAGGACATGGCCGAGCGCCTGCTGGCCTGCGTCGACAACGGCGACACCGTGGCGCGCATGGGCGGCGACGAGTTCACCCTGCTGCTGCAACCCCGGGCCACCCGCGAACAGGCCCTGAACCGCGCCATCCATGTGGCCGAGCACATCCTCGCCGGCCTGGTGACGCCGTTCGTGCTGGAAAACCGCGAGTTCTTCGTCACCGCCAGTATCGGCATCGCCCTCAGCCCGCAGGATGGCAGCGAGCTGAGCCAGCTGATGAAGAACGCCGACACCGCCATGTACCACGCCAAGGAGCGTGGCAAGAACAACTTCCAGTTCTACCAGGCTGACATGAACGCCAGCGCCCTGGAGCGCCTGGAGCTGGAAAGCGACCTGCGCCACGCCCTGGAGCAGAACGAGTTCATCCTCTACTACCAGCCGCAGTTCAGCGGCGACGGCAAGCGCCTGACCGGCGCCGAGGCGCTGCTGCGCTGGCGCCACCCGACCCGCGGCCTGGTGCCGCCGGGCGAGTTCATCCCGGTGATCGAGGAGCTGGGCCTGGTGGTGGATATCGGCGACTGGGTGCTGCGCGAGGCCAGCCGCCAGCTCAAGGCCTGGCACCAGCAGAAGGTGCGGGTACCGAAGGTATCGGTGAACATCTCGGCGCGGCAGTTCTCCGATGGCCAGCTGGGTACGCGCATCGCCGACATTCTCGAGGAAACCGGGCTGCCGCCGGCGTGCCTGGAGCTGGAGCTGACCGAAAGTATCCTGATGCGCGAGGTCAACGAGGCGATGCAGATCCTCGCCAGCCTGAAGAACCTCGGCCTGAGCATCGCGGTCGACGACTTCGGCACCGGCTACTCGTCGCTCAACTACCTCAAGCAGTTCCCCATCGACGTGCTGAAGATCGACCGCACCTTCGTCGACGGCCTGCCTGAGGGTGAGCAGGACGCGCAGATCGCCCGTGCGATCATCGCCATGGCCCACAGCCTGAACCTTGCGGTAATCGCCGAGGGCGTCGAGACCCATGAGCAGCTGGAGTTCTTGCGCGAGCACGGCTGTGACGAGGTGCAGGGCTACCTGTTCGGCCGGCCGATGCCGGCCAACCAGTTCGAGGCGCAGTTCAGCAACGAGACGTTGTTCATGTTTGAGTGACGGTGGTGCCACACGGCCCCATGCTTTGCGCACCCCTGCCAAATCGCCGGGGCTGCTACGCAGCCCAATCGCGACACAAGGCCGCTTCCCACAGGGATTGCATGAGCTTCAGGTCAGTGCCGTAGCTGTAGGAGCCGGCTTGCCAGCGATGAGGCCGGAACAGGCAGCACAAGACAGTTGCTCCCACCGGGATTGAATCAAGGCTGAGATGTTGATCAATACAGCCGCCCCGCGAAGGCACAGCGCAGCACCGAAAAACGGACCCGAAGGTCAACTCCAGCCCAGTCCCCATGCGGCCTGCAACATGAGCCCCATTGGTCCGCGACTTGATGCCAGTTCATATGCCAGCCGCGAATCAATCAGTTAGAATGCCCCCCTAACTCACCCCCGATCCTTGAGGACCGCCATGTTCAGCCGTGATTTGACCATTGCCAAGTACGACGCCGAGCTCTTCGAAGCCATGCAGCAAGAAGCCCTGCGCCAGGAAGAGCATATCGAGCTGATCGCTTCGGAGAACTACACAAGCCCAGCAGTCATGGAAGCCCAGGGCTCGGTCCTGACCAACAAGTACGCCGAAGGCTACCCGGGCAAGCGCTACTACGGTGGTTGCGAGTACGTCGATGTGGTCGAGCAACTGGCGATCGACCGTGCCAAGGAGCTGTTCGGCGCCGACTACGCCAACGTCCAGCCGCACGCAGGCTCGCAGGCCAACGCCGCGGTCTACCTGGCCCTGCTGTCGGCCGGTGACACCATCCTGGGCATGAGCCTGGCCCACGGCGGCCACCTGACCCACGGCGCCAGCGTTTCGTCCTCGGGCAAGCTGTACAACGCCATCCAGTACGGCATCGACAGCAACGGCCTGATCGATTACGACGAAGTCGAGCGCCTGGCGGTCGAGCACAAGCCGAAAATGATCGTCGCCGGCTTCTCGGCCTACTCGCAGGTGCTGGACTTCGCACGCTTCCGTGCCATCGCCGACAAGGTCGGTGCCTACCTGTTCGTCGACATGGCCCACGTGGCCGGCCTGGTCGCCGCTGGCGTGTACCCGAACCCGGTGCCGTTCGCCGACGTGGTCACCACCACCACCCACAAAACCCTGCGCGGCCCGCGCGGCGGCCTGATTCTGGCCCGTGCCAACGCCGACATCGAGAAGAAGCTGAACTCCGCTGTCTTCCCGGGCGCCCAGGGCGGCCCGCTGGAGCACGTCATCGCCGCCAAGGCCATCTGCTTCAAAGAGGCCCTGCAGCCTGAGTTCAAGGCTTACCAGCAACAAGTGGTGAAGAACGCCCAGGCCATGGCCGAAGTGTTCATCGAGCGTGGTTTCGACGTCGTCTCCGGCGGCACCCAGAACCACCTGTTCCTGCTGTCGCTGATCAAGCAGGAAATCTCCGGTAAGGACGCCGACGCCGCCCTGGGCAAGGCCTTCATCACCGTCAACAAGAACTCGGTACCGAACGACCCACGTTCGCCGTTCGTCACCTCGGGCCTGCGTTTCGGCACCCCGGCCGTGACCACCCGCGGCTTCAAAGAAGCCGAGTGCCGCGAGCTGGCTGGCTGGATCTGCGACATCCTGGCCGACCTGAACAACGAAGCGGTGATCGATGCCGTGCGTGAGAAGGTCAAGGCCATCTGCAAGAAGCTGCCGGTTTACGGCAACTGATTGGCAGCCGCCTGATGTGAAAAAGCCCGGCCATGTGCCGGGCTTTTTTGTGCTTGCTGCCTGGCCACATTTTATTCCGTGGGGGACACATTTGCCTTCAATGGCACCATCAGGCTCCCAGGCATAGGCTCACGGGTGCAATCGCGTTGCCCCATGGCCTGGGTACCCAGCAACCGCCAGGCGATAACCCGCTTCAGCGATTCAGCCTCTGACGCCTCCAGGAGGCCATCTTCAGCGAGAAAATCATCAAGATCCGAACCCATATGCTGACTCATGATTAATGCCTCTTCTGATTCGAGGCGAAAAAATGCCGCCAACAGGCGGCATAGTAAAGCCAGACGAGTCTCACCTATGGGCGGGACAATTCCTCGAACCCTGCCCGTATCTTTTCTTCCGGCAGTTCATCGGCGATGAACACCATCACGCTCTCCCGCACCTCGCCATCCTTCCACTGCGCATCCCAGTCGAAGCCATACAGCTTGAGCACGCCCTGGAACACCAGGCGGCGGTCTTCGCCGGCGATGTTCAGCACGCCCTTGTAGCGCAGCAGTTGCTTGCCGTGTTCTTCGAGCAGCTCGTTCATGAAGTCGCTGAGGCGGTCGATGTCCAGCGGCGTGTCGGTGCGCAGCACCAGGGTGCGAATGCGGTCCGGGGTGGCCGGCTTGAGCACCGGGCGCAGGGTGGGCTTGAGGCTGATGCCCAGCTCCGGGTTGAGGTTGAAGCCACGCACGTCGAGCAGCTCGGCCAGGTCGATGCGGCCATGCTCGACCACGCGGATGGCCGCGCGGCCATTGATGCGCGCCAGGCGCTCGCGCAACGCATCGACGGCCTCGGGCTCGGCCAGGTCGGTCTTGCTCAGCAGCAGGCGGTCGGCAAAACCCACCTGGGCCTGGGCGATGGCCTGGGTCAGGTGCAGCTCGGCGTGCACGGCATCGACCAGGGTGATGATGCCGTCGAGGATGTAGCGCTCGCGCAGCTCTTCGTCGATGAAGAAGGTCTGCGCCACCGGTGCAGGGTCGGCAAGGCCCGTGCACTCGATCACCAGGCGGTCGAAGGCGATCTCGCCGGCGTCCAGGCGCTCCAGCAGCAGGTAAAGGGCGCGGGTCAGGTCACCATGGATGCTGCAGCAAACGCAGCCATTGGCCAAGGTCATGACCTGCACCGGCTCGTCGCCGAGCAACTGGCTGTCGATGCCGGCGTCGCTGAACTCGTTTTCGATCACGGCCAGCTTCAGCCCGTGTTCGGCCTTGAGCATGTGTTTGAGCAGGGTGGTCTTGCCGGCACCAAGAAAGCCGGTCAGCACGGTAACGGGTATGGGCGTGTGCACGCAAAATCTCCTCAAACCGAAAATGACTGTGGGAGGCCGGTTGCCCGGCCTCCCACAGCTTTACACATGACGCGGATTCAGCAGCACTTGGGCCCGGACTTGCCACCGTAACGGGCTTCCTGGCGTTCGCGGAAGAACGCCTCGTAGCTCATCACCGGCTTGTCCGGGTGGGTTTTCTGCATGTGCTCGACATAGTTGTCGTAGTCGGGCATGCCGACCATCAGGCGGGCTGCCTGCCCCAGGTACTTACCCAGTCGACCCAGGTCGTTGAACATCGCGGCATTCCTCTCAAGCGTCAGGCAGGGCCTGGAACGGGGTTTCCTTGTCGGTCCGCTCTTTGCGGCCCCAGGCGGCGTAGCCGACCTTGAGCGCGAAGAACAGGATGCTGAACACCACCACCAGGAACAGGATGGTCAGCCCGGCGTTGGTGTAGGCGTTGAAGATCACGTGCTGCATCTGCCCGATATCCTTGGCCGGGGCCAGTACCTGGCCGGCGTCCAGCGCGGTGCTGTACTTCTTGGCCAGGGCCAGGAAGCCAACCGCAGGGTTGGGGTCGAACAGCTTGATCAGGCCAGCGGCGGTGGTGCAGATCAGCAGCCACACCGCCGGTACCAGGGTGACCCAGATGTAGCGCTGGCGCTTCATCTTGATCAGCACCACGGTGCCGAGCATCAGCGCGATACCGGCCAGCATCTGGTTGGAGATGCCGAACAGCGGCCACAAGGTGTTGATGCCACCCAGCGGGTCGATTACGCCCTGGTACAAGAGGTAGCCCCACATTGCCACGCAACCGGCAGTGGCCAGCAGGTTGGCGCCCCACGACTCGGTGCGTTTGAGCGCAGGCACGAAGCTGCCCAGCAGGTCTTGCAGCATGAAGCGCCCGGCACGCGTACCGGCGTCCACCGCGGTGAGGATGAACAGGGCTTCGAACAGAATGGCGAAGTGGTACCAGAACGCCATGGTGTTCTCGCCCGGCAGCACCTGGTGCAGGATCTGCGCGATACCGACCGCCAGGGTCGGCGCGCCGCCGGCACGGGCCAGGATGGTGTGCTCGCCAATGTCGCGGGCCACGGCCTCCAGCTGTTCAGGGGTAATCAGGAAGCCCCAGCTGCTGACCGTCTGCGCAACCGATACAGCATCGGCGCCGACCACCGCGGCCGGGCTGTTCATGGCGAAGTACACGCCCGGCTCGATCACCGAGGCAGCGACCATGGCCATGATGGCGACGAACGACTCCATCAGCATGCCGCCGTAGCCGATGTAGCGGGCGTTGGTTTCGTTGTCCAGCAGCTTGGGCGTGGTCCCCGAGGAGATCAGCGCATGGAAGCCGGACACCGCGCCACAGGCGATGGTGATGAACAGGAACGGGAACAGGGTGCCCTTCCACACAGGGCCAGTGCCGTCGGTGAACTGGGTCAGCGCGGGCATTTTCAGCTCGGGCGCGATGACCAGGATGCCGATGGCAAGGCCGACGATGGTGCCGATCTTGAGGAAGGTCGACAGGTAGTCACGCGGCGCCAGCACCAGCCACACCGGCAGTACCGCGGCGACGAAGCCGTAGCCGACCAGCATCCAGGTAATCTGCACGCCGGTGAAGGTGAAGGCAGGCCCCCACACCGGATCTGCGGCAATCTGGCCCCCCAGCCAGATCGACAGCAGCAGCAGGACCACGCCGATGATCGAGATCTCACCGATGCGGCCCGGGCGGATGTAGCGCATGTAGATGCCCATGAACATCGCGATCGGGATGGTCGCCATCACCGTGAACATGCCCCACGGGCTCTCGGCCAGGGCCTTGACCACGATCAGCGCCAGCACCGCAAGGATGATGATCATGATCAGGAAGCAGCCGAACAGGGCGATGGTGCCCGGAATGCGGCCCATCTCCTCGCGCACCATGTCGCCCAGGGAGCGGCCGTTACGGCGGGTGGAGAGGAACAGGACCATGAAGTCCTGCACCGCACCGGCCAGTACCACACCGGCGATCAGCCACAGGGTGCCGGGCAGGTAGCCCATCTGCGCGGCGAGTACCGGGCCCACGAGCGGGCCGGCGCCGGCGATGGCGGCGAAGTGGTGACCGAACAGAATGTGCTTGTTGGTCGGGACGTAGTCCAGGCCATCGTTGTTGAGTACCGCGGGCGTGGCCCGACGGGGGTCGAGTTGCATCACCTTGGTGGCGATGAACAGGCTGTAGTAGCGGTAGGCGACCAGGTAGATGGCCACAGACGCAACCACGATCCACAAGGCATTGATCGCCTCGCCGCGACGCAGGGCAACCACACCCAGCGCGCAGGCCCCTATGACTGCCAGCGCCAGCCACGGAATGTGGCGTAGCAGGCTATTATTGTTGTTCATGGTTTACTTCCAGCTGGTGGATTGGAAAAGACCGCCCACCGAGTCTAGGGCGTGTCATCGCGCATTGCCATACTTGCTTTGGTCTAGAGCCTCTGCGGCCGGATTGCGCAACCTGCTACAGCGACATCATTGACTATAGTCAGGCTGAACCCCGAGGACTTTGCCATGAGCGACCACGACGAACGCCGCCGTTTCCAGCGCATCGCCTTCGATGCCCCCACCGAACTGCGCCAGGGTGAGCGACGCTGGCCGGTAACCCTGCTCGACCTTTCCCTCAAGGGCCTGCTGATCAAGGGCCCCGAGCCCTGGGAGGCCGACCTGAGCCAGGACTTCGAAGCCATCATTCACCTCAACGACAAGGTCACCAAGGTGAAGATGCAAGTTGAATTGCGCCATGAAGAAGCCACCCGGCTGGGCTTCATCTGCCTCTATATAGATGTCGACTCGATGAGCCACCTGCACCGTTTGGTGGAGCTGAACGTAGGCGACAGCACCGAAATGATGCGTGAGCTGCGGGAATTGATCGAAGATTGATATCTCTTAGCTTGCTAAGAACTCTCCCCTCAAAGTGCTTCCTGACTACTCAGACAGCTTATAGCGAGCTGTCTGACGGGTTGTATACACCTATCTAAAACCGATCCCAGCTAGCTGGAACGTATCCTGCATCCAGACAAGGAGCCCTTTGGAGGCAGTACCGTGGGCGCTAGGATCAAAAAATTGTATACAATTCTGATGGCAATCGAATGCACTCTTTGCCTACAGTAGCCAGACAACAATAAAACCGAGAGCATGCTCCATGACTACGTCCACCAGCACGTCTCCCACCCAACGCCCCGAGGACGAAAACCTCGGGCTTGGCGCCAACCTGGCCTACGGGCTGCAACATGTCCTGACCATGTATGGCGGGATCGTCGCGGTGCCGCTGATCCTCGGCCAGGCCGCTGGCCTCAACGGGGCCGAGATCGGCCTGCTGATCGCCGCCTCGCTGTTCGCCGGCGGCCTGGCCACACTGCTGCAAACCCTCGGCGTGCCGTTCTTCGGCTGCCAGCTGCCGCTGGTGCAGGGCGTGTCGTTTGCCGGTGTGGCAACCATGGGCGCAATCATCAGCAGCGAAGGCGGTGGTGGCTTGCAGGGGGTGTTGGGCGCGGTCATGGCCGCATCGCTGATCGGCTTCTTGATCACCCCGGTGTTCTCGCGCATCACCAAGTTCTTCCCGCCGCTGGTGACCGGTATCGTCATCACCACCATCGGCCTGACCCTGATGCCGGTGGCTGCACGCTGGGTGATGGGCGGCAACAGTGCCTCACCGGAGTTCGGCAGCGTGGCCAACATCGGCCTGGCCGGGCTGACTTTTGCCATCGTGCTGGTGCTGAGCAAGCTGGGTAACGCGGCCATCTCGCGCCTGTCGATCCTGCTGGCCATGGTGATCGGCACCCTGATCGCCTGGTCGCTGGGCATGGCCGATTTCAGCAAGGTCAGCGAAGGCCCGATGTTCGCCTTCCCCACACCGTTCCACTTCGGCATGCCGACCTTCCACATCGCCGCCATCCTGTCGATGTGCATCGTGATCATGGTGACCCTGGTGGAAACCTCGGCAGACATCCTTGCGGTCGGTGAAATCATCGACACCAAGGTCGACTCCAAGCGCCTGGGCAACGGCCTGCGCGCCGACATGGCGTCGAGCATCCTGGCCCCGGTGTTCGGTTCGTTCACCCAGAGCGCCTTCGCCCAGAACGTCGGCCTGGTGGCCGTGACCGGAGTCAAGAGCCGCTATGTCGTTGCCACCGGTGGTGTAATCCTGGTGGTGCTGGGCCTGTTGCCGATCATGGGCCGGGTGATTGCTGCGGTACCCACCCCGGTACTGGGCGGCGCCGGCATCGTGCTGTTCGGCACCGTGGCCGCCAGCGGCATCCGCACCCTGAGCAAGGTCAGCTACAAGAACAACGTCAACCTGATCATCGTCGCCGCCTCGCTGGGCTTCGGCATGATCCCGATCGCCGCGCCGACCTTCTACCACAACTTCCCCACCTGGTTCGAAACCATCTTCCACTCCGGCATCAGCTCGGCGGCGATCATGGCCATCCTGCTGAACCTGATGTTCAACCACTTCACCACCGGCAACTCGGAAAACCAGTCGGTGTTCGCCGCCGCCTACGAGCGCACCATCCAGTACTCGGACATCTCGGCCCTGCGCGATGGCGACTACTTCAAGGATGGCAAGCTGTTCGACGCCGAGGGTAACGAGGTACCGGTGCTGGAACTGGACGAACATGGCAACCAAGCGCCCAGGCGCAAGGCCGTGGCCGAGCATTGATCGCTGGCTGAGTGATCACGCAGGGGAGCCGACGCGCATCGTCGGCTCCCCTTTTTGGTTTGCCTGCAGGGGCCTCAGGCTCCTACAGGTAAAGCGCAGTTTTGATGGCGATGCGATCTCCCGCAGAAATCGCGTCACCCTTTAGGAGATCACCCAGCCCTTTCGGGCTGCGCTGTCGCGCAGAGAACTGGTCTCGCCGATGCGCCACGGTGTCTGTGGGAAGCGGCCTTGTGTCGCGATGGGGCGCGAAGCGGCCCCAAGATTTCGGCTTCATGCAAAATTGCCGGGGCTGCTGCGCAGCCCATCGCGACACAAGGCCGCTTCCCACAGGGACCGTGTTAAATCAATGAGTTGCAGTTTGTTCTATGAGAGCCGGCTTGCCGGCGATAGGGCCCTCGAAGTAGGCGTTCAACACCTGCAAGTCGCGCGCATCCAGCACCCCCGCCAGGTAGCGCAACTGCAACCACGCCCGCAGGTAGTCATAGCGCGCCTGGGCCAGGTCGCGCCGGGCGCTGTACAGCTGCTGCTCGGCGTCCAGTACATCGAGGTTGACCCGCTCGCCCCCGGCCACGCTCTTGCGCGTGGCCTCAACCAACGCCCGCGCCGAGTTCACTGCCAGGTCGTAGGCGCGGATCTTCGCCGTGCTGCTGGCGCACAAATTGAACTGCCGGCGCAGCTGGTTGACCGTGTCGCGCAGTTGCGCGTCCAGCTCGAAGCCTGCCGCATCGCGCTGGGCCCTGGCCTGGCGTACCGCTGCCGACACCCCGCCACCGGCGAACAACGGCAGGCTCAGTTGCAGGCCGATGCTGTCGGTGTCGTAGCGCTGGTTGTAGGTGCTCTCGGAGCTTGAGCTGGAAATGCCCTTGCTGGCGTAGGCGCTGAGCGACGGCAGGTGCCCGGCGCGCTGGCGCTCGATGTTCTGTTCGGCCACATCCAGGCCGTGACGCTGGCTGGCAAGCTCGGCGTTGTGCGCCACCGCCAGGTCACGCCAGGGTTCGAAACGCGCCGGGCTCAATGGCTGCACCCTGAAGCCCGTAGCCAACGGCGCCAGGTCTTCGACCCCCACCGCCTCGCCGACGATGGCCTGCAAGGTGCGCAGTGCGGCATCCAGGTTGTCACCGGCCTCGATCTCCTGGGCCTGGGCCAGCTCAAGGCGGGCACGGGTTTCCAGCACATCGGTGCGGGTACCCTCGCCACCCTTGAGCAGGCGCTCGTTGAGGGTCAGCTGCTCGGCGTAGGTGCGCCGCTGGGCCTGGGCCAGGTTGATCTGCTCGTGGGCGAACAGCGCCTCGCTGTAGGCCTGGAACAAACGCACCACCAGCTCCTGGCCACGCCCGCGCAGGCGCTCGTCAGCCAGCGCCGCCTGGGCCACGCCGCTGCGGTACTGGGCCCAGGCGGCATAGTCGAACAGCGGCTGCTCGACGGTCAGGGTCGAGGTGTAACTGCGATAGTCGCGCTGGGTGGTGACATCGCCGAACTGGCTGTACTGGGTCACCTCGGAATCATTGCGGGCGCGGTTGTAGCGGTACGAAAGCTTGGGCAGCAACCCGGCGCGGCCGATGGCCAGGTTCTCGATACCGGCGGCGCGTTCGGCAATGGCGCCCTGCCAGGTGGGGTCGTTGCGCAGGGCCAGGGCGTAGGCGTCACCCAGGTCCAAAGCATGTGCCGAGGCACTGCCACACAGCAGCGCGGCGAGGGTCAGGCGGGCAATCAGCATTGCAGTCATTCCTCCGCCAGGGCGACATGCACCCGGTCGGCCAGCGGCTTGAACAGGTAGTTGAGCAGCGAGCGTTCGCCGGTACGCACGAAGGCCTCCACCGGCATGCCGGGGCGAATGTCCAGCCCGGCCAGCTGTTCCAGCCCCTGGGGGCTGACCTTGATGCGCAGCTGGTAGTACGGCTGCTGGGTCTTTTCATCCAGCAGGCGGTCGGCCGACACCAGGGTCACCTCGCCGTCCACCCGCGGCGTGGTGCTCTGGTTGAAGGCCGAGAACATCAGCTCTACCGGCAGCCCCGGGTGCAGGCGGTCGACCATCTCCACCGGTGCCCGGGCATCCACCAGCAGTGGCACCTCGCTAGGCACGATCTCCATCAGTTGCTGGCCGCGGGCGATCACACCGCCGTTGGTGAACACGCTCAGGTTGACCACGGTGCCGTCGGCGGGGGCGCGCACCTGGTTGTGGGCCAGTTCAAAGCGCGCGCTGCGCAGGCGGTTGCCCAGGTCCTCGGCATTGGCTTGCAGTTCGGCGAGCTGCTGGCGCACCTCGTTCTGGAACTCTTGCTGGCGCTGGCCGATGCGCAGTTTCAGCTCCAGCACCTGGCGCCGGGTGCGGCCGATGGAGCCCAGGTCCTCGGCGATCGAGCCGTTGACCTGGGCCAGCAGCCGTTCGTTGTCGAGCAGGCGGTTACGCGGAATGTAACCGTCCCGGGCCAGCTCGCGCAGGCCGTGCAGTTGCTCGTCAAGGGCATCGCGCTGGGCCTGCTTGCTGGCCATCGAGCCTTGCAGCCCGGCAAGCGATGCCTCGGCGCCAGCGATGTTTTCACGCAGGCCGTCAAGCTCCATGCGCAGGGCCTGGGCGCGGCTGGCGCGCAACTGGCGCTGCGCCTCGAGGGCCGTGGCGACCCAGGGTGTGCCGGCCTGGGCCAGCAGGTCCTCGGGGAAAACCAGGCTGCTGGCAGCGTCGCGCTCAGCCTGCAGGCGCGCCTCACCGGCCCGGGCATTGAGGTACTGCACCTCGAGCGAACCGACCTGCGCCTGGGCCTGGGTCGAGTCCAGGAGCACCAGCACCTGGCCGGCGGTAACCCGGTCGCCATCGCGCACCAGCAGTTGCTCGATCACCCCGCCGGTGGGGTGCTGCACGGCCTGGCGGCTGCCGGCGACCA
This sequence comes from Pseudomonas xanthosomatis, assembly GCF_019139835.1. NCBI lineage: Bacteria > Pseudomonadati > Pseudomonadota > Gammaproteobacteria > Pseudomonadales > Pseudomonadaceae > Pseudomonas > Pseudomonas xanthosomatis. Next base: position 5,858,697 of record NZ_CP077075.1, read on the forward strand.
TCACCGTGCCGCTGACCGGCACGCCTTTGTCCAGCGGCGCCAGGGCGCCCCACAGCAGAAAGCCGCCGAAGCCTGCCAGCACCAGCCAGCGGCCGATGCGCGCCGGGCGATGGGCGTCCAGGCGCAGCACATTGTCGGGCGCAGCCTGGGAAATTACGGGGTGTACGGTCATGGTCTCACGCTCTCGGCTGGCCAAAGGTCATGCTCAGCCCTACCGGCGCCCGGGCAGGTGCCGGTGCTGCCGGGCGGGCGCTGCGCTGCACGTCCTGCAGCACCCGCGCGGTCGGGCCGAAGGCCTGCAACTGGCCGGCCTGAAGCATCAGCAGGTTGTCCAGCCCGGCCAGCAAAGCCGGCTTGTGGGTAATCAGGATCAAGCTGCGCTTGAGCTCGCGCACCTTGGCGATGGCCTCGACCAAGGCCCGCTCGCCGGCCTCGTCGAGGTTGGAGTTGGGCTCGTCCAGCACGATCAGCGCCGGCAGCCCGTACAGCGCCCGGGCCAGGCCGATGCGCTGGCGCTGGCCACCGGACAACCCCATGCCGCCCTCGCCCAGCTGGGTGTCGTAGCCGGCCGGCAGCTTGAGCACCATGTCATGCACCCCGGCCAGTTGCGCGGCAGCCACCACCTGCTGGGCGTCCACCGGCCCCAGGCGGGCGATGTTCTCGGCGATGCTGCCGGCGAACAGTTGCACGTCTTGCGGCAGGTAGCCGATGTGCACGCCCAGTGCCTGGCGGTCCCACTGGCTCATTTCGGCGCCATCCAGGCGCACCTTGCCGCTGGCGGCACGCTGCGCCCCCACCAGCACCCGGGCCAGGGTCGACTTGCCCGAGCCGGACGGCCCGAGCATGCCCAGCGACTCGCCGGCCGGCAGTTCAAAACCCAGGTTGCTCAGGCACGGGCGGTTGCTGCCCGGCTGCAGCGCCGTCAGCGCCTCGACACTCAACCGCCCGCTCGGCGCCGGCAGCGGCATGCCCGCCGGGCGCGGTGGCTGCGCCCGCAGCAGCTCGTTCAGCCGCTGGTAGGCCTGGCGCGCCGCGCCCCACTGGCGCCAAGCGCCGATCAGCTGGTCGATCGGCGCCAGCACCCGGGCCATCAGAATAGAACCTGCGATCATCATGCCCGGGGTAATCAGCTGCTCGATGGCCAGCCACGCCCCCAGGCCCAGCACCAGCGATTGCAAGGCCAGGCGCACGCTCTTCGACACTGCAGTCACCGCCGCGGTGCGCTCGCTGCCAAGGCTCTGGCGGGCGAGAAAGCCATGGTGCAACTGCGCCCAGCGCTGGCGCACCGCGCCGAGCATGCCCATGGCTTCGATCACCTCGGCGTTGCGCAGGTTGCCGCTGGCCTGCTGGCCGGCCTGCTGCGACAGCTGCCCGGCTTCGGCGAACGGCGCCTGGGTCAGGCGCTCGTTGGCCCATGCCAGCACGATCAGCAGCACCGCGCCAACCACGGCCATCAGCCCCAGCCAGGGGCTGAACAGGAACATCACCAGCAGGTACACCGGGAACCACGGCGCATCGAAGAAGGCGAACAGCGCCTGGCCGGTGGCGAACTGGCGCAGGCTGGTCAAGTCGGCGAGCATCTGCCCGGCCGCACCCTTGTGCCCGGCCAGGCTGGCTTCGAAGGCGGCCTCGAACACCCGCGGGTTCAGGCGCATGTCCATGTGCGTGCCCAGGCGGATCACCACCTGGCTGCGCAACCACTCCAACAGCCCCATGAAGGCGAACAGCCCGATGATCATCAGGCTGAGCATCAGCAGGGTCATCTCGTTACGCGAGGACAACACCCGGTCGTAGACCTGCAGCATGTACAGCGCCGGCGCCAGCATCAGCAGGTTGATCACGGCGGTGAACAGGGCGACGTTACCCAGGCCTGCACGGCAGGCCTTGAGCGCCAGCAGCACTTCGTTGACTGCGGCGGGAGCGGTTCGCATTTGTTGTAAACCTCGCACAAGGCGCAGGCAGGCGATTGCGTTCGCGCCACCTACGCCACAAAATTCGCACCACCGCAGCCTGGGCCCGGCAAAGACACGGGCTGCGGGGTAATGCAGCAAATCAGCGAATGTCAGGGCGACCTGCCATTCGCTTTTTCATGCCTGGGCTCAGGCCGCCAGGGCCAGGTCCTCAGGCAGCGCCTGCACGCCAACGGCATCGGCCGAGACAGTGCTGACCGGGCCTGCGGCCAGGGCTGCACTGATGTCGGCGAAGGTGTTGTCGGTGGACACGCCGTAGTCGGCCAGCAGGTTGTCCAGTACCGATTCCAGCGCGCTGGTGTTGCCCTGCATCAGGCCGTAGATCACGTCGTGCACATCGTTGGCACCAGCCACGCGGCCATCGCCCAGGGCCGAGCTCAGGTCCAGGCCGCCGAAGGTGACCACGAAGTTGCTCAGGGTGTAGTCGCTGCCGCTGCCGCCGCCCAGGGTCTGGCCGAGCGAAACGTTGTCCAGCTCGCCCCACAGGTAGTGGTTCTGGGTGCTGCTGGCTGGCAGGGTTGGGTTGAACACGTAGTGCAGGCCGTTGCTGGTGTCGCTGTCGGCGATGAACGCGTAGCTGGAGCTGGCACCGCGGGTGGCGTACTGGTCACCATCGAAGGTGCCGTTGCTGAAGCCGCCGGTGTTGCCTTCGCCGTGGTCGGCGGTCTTGAAGCCGTTGGACCAGAAGGCCAGGTAGCTGTCGACGGTGGCGTTGGCGAAGGTGGCGGAGTAGGTAACGGACAGAGTCATTTCATTTCCTCGTTAACGGTACAGCATTGAGCGAAGGCGCATTCCATGCCTTCGTGTTGCCCAGGACGGGCGAACTCGGGGTAGTTCAGAAGCGGTACTCGAGCATGCCGGTGAGCGTGCGACCACGCGCCAGCGAAAGGTTGTTGACGTCGCCCATGGCGACGAAATAGGCCTGGTCGGTGACGTTCTCCATCGACAGGCCGATGTTCAGGCTCTCGGTCATCCAGTAGCTGGCGTACAGGTCGTAAACCTTGTATTGCGGCCACAGCGCCTGATCGAGCTGGTTGTAGCCCTGGGCATTGAGGTTCTCACCGTTGCCCTTGCTGTAGCGAAGCCGCGCGCCGACATCCAGGGTGTTGTCGAAAAAGCGCAGGCCGACGGTCAGCGAGCCGCGGTCGGCCGGCATGTAGCTGGCGTTGCCCATGATGTCGCCGCAACGCACCCGGGCATCGAGGGCCGGGTCGCTGCCGGTCTGGTAGACCGGGAACGGCAACATGATGATCACCCCGCCGAAGTCCACCGGTCGCAGCTCGGTACCGACCTGGGTTTGCGACTGCGCACCGCCCATGTACAGCTGGTTGGAGCAGAACTCGTTGCTGCCGATCATGTGGGTGTAGCTGAGCTGGCTGTAGAAGCCGCCGGTGTCGTAGTCCAGCGAATACTCGATACCGCGAAAGCGCGTGGTTTCGAGGTTGTTCTGATAGGCGTTGCGGCCCATCGACAGGCCGGTGACCCCTGTGGTGCCGGGCAGGTCGACGTTGGTATCGAGGAACGAGAAGTTGTCGATACGGGTATCGAAGTAAGCCACCTTGGCGCCCAGCCGGTCGCCATCGCGAAACAGCGACTCCTTGAAGATGTTGAAGCCCGCCTCCCAGTTGTGCGAGGTCTCCGGCTTGAGGAACGGGTTGGGGTAGACCATTTCGCTGCCGCCGCCATGGGGCTTGCCGCTCATGAACGCTTCGGTCACTGACGGCGGGCGCCAGCCGCGGCCCCAGCGGGTATACAGCTGCAGCCAGTCCAGGCCCGGTTTCACGCCAATGCCGAAGGTCGGCGAAAAGCGCCCGGCCTCCTGGTCCACATCGAACAACAGGTCGGTGCTCGTGTACTGCGGGTCTACTTGCGGTGCACCGGTGGGCAGCATCCAGGCGGTGAAGCCGGTCTGGCCGGTCAGCCGGTAACGGTCGTAGCGCAGGCCGGCATCCAGGGTCAGCCAGTCGCCGTGCTCGAACTTCAGCTCGCCGAACACGCTGGCCATGACCCGCTTGCCCTGCGGCGTGGCACCGCTGGCGTAGGGGTTGGTGTGCTCATTGGGCGCCGGTACCCGCTCGCTCGAAGGCTTGAAGGTGTCCTGGAACAGCTCGGTACCGTAGTTGAAGCTCAACGTATCGCTTTGCCCGAAATAAAAGCGCGAGGTGTTCTGCAGTTGCAGGCCCCAGGTGTCGGTCTGGAAGCGGTCGGTGTAGGGGCCGTAGTAGTTGCCACTGGCCTGGCTCGCGGTGCTGCCGGCGTTCCAGCGGTCCTGGCGGGTGGTCACGTAGTACAGCTTGGCCTTGAAGTCGATCAGGTCGTCATCGGGGGCGTAGCTGTAGTCCAGCGCAACGTTGCTGGCGGTGATGTCGTTGCTGGCAGAGCGCCGGTAGTAGTACATGTTGTCTTCGTTCATGTACGTCCAGGCGTCCTTGCTGTCGGTGTCGGTCTGCATGTAGCTCAGTTGCAGGCGCTGCGCCTCGGGCAGGTTGAGGCCGACCTTGATCATCTGCGAGCGGGTGACGCTGCCCATGTCGCCCACCTCGGACTCCAGCCAGTCCTTCCAGGCCTCGGGGAACAGGTTCTTGTTGCGGATGTTGGTACCCAGGTTGTCGGCGTCGTTGGTACCGGCGCGGTAGTTGCCGAAGTGCCGCTCGCTCATGCCCAGCAGCAGGTCGCCCACCTCGTTGCCGAAGGCGAACACGCCGCTGCCGTTGAAGTAGGTGCCGTTGCCCAGCTCGCCGATGCCGTGGCCTGCACGGATGCGCCCGCCGAACTCCTTGCCAGGGCCTAGAAACTCGCTGGCCTGCACGGTGTTGAAGCTGGCGATGCCGCCGAGCACGCCGGCACCGCCCATACCCGACTGACTGCCCTTTTCGATCTCGACGTTGCTGATGAACTCGGGGTCGATGAACATCACGCCGTTGCGCTGCTGGTGGCCGTTGACGTTGAAGTTCTGGCGCATGCCGTCGATGTTCATGTTGACCCGGCCGTAGTCCTGCACGCCGCGGATGTTCACCGACAGGCCCGGGTCGCGCTGGTCCACCGCGGTGTACACGCCGGCGGTTTCCTCGAGCATGTCGGCGGCGTGGCGCGGCGGGCGCTTGTCGATCTGCTCGCGGGTGATCACGCTGGTGGAGCGTGGCGTCTGGTACACCCAGTCGGCGCCGCGGTTGGACTCGACATGGGTGGCCCCCAGCTCCATGGCTTCGCCGGAGGCTTCCAGGCGCTCCAGGCCCACCTGCCCGGGGGCGCTGAAGTGGTAGCGCACCGGCATGCCCAGCAGCAGCTGGCGCAAGCCGCCTTCTGCGCTGTAGCTGCCGCGCAGGCCTTCGCTGTGCAGCCCGGCCAGCTTGCGGCTGTCGAAGAACACCTGCACCCCGGACTGCTCGGCGTAAGCCAGCACGGCGCGGTCCAGCGGCTGTGCGGGTATGTCGAACTGCACCAGTTGCTGGCTGGCGGTATTGCCGGGCGTTGCGGCCTGGGCCATGCCGATCCCCATCGGCAAGGCCAAGGCGCCCAGGGCCAGGCTGCCGGCCAGGGCGATGCGGCCCAGGGGCCTGCGAGGTTGAAGGGTTTGCGTGCTCACTGCGCGTCTCGTCTTTTGTTGGCGATTTCTAGTAATGAAAATCAATCTCAACAATCAGACGAGCAAGCCACACAAAGTCAGTAAGGCAAATTGCAGATTTTTTCGCTCGATCAGTAAATCAGCGTCAGGCCGGGCAATTCCAGGCGCTCGGCCTTGAGCTCGGCGGCCAGCACCGCTGGGGCTGCGGTGAGGTTGTCGAGGCGAAACACACCGCTGACCTCGCGCCGGGCCAATGCCCCATCGATCACCAGCAGGCGGCCGGCGCGGTAGCGGTTCAGGCGCTCGACCACCTCGGCCAGCGGCTGGCGTTCGAACACCAGCACGCCGCGCTGCCAGTCGGTGGCCCGCTGCAGGTCGCGGCCAGGCCACAGGCGAATACCCATGGCCTGGTCATAACGCAGCGCCTGGCCTTCACCCAGCAACTGGCGAGCGCTGCCTTGATCGGGCGGTGCTTGCAACGTCACCTCGACACTGTGCTCGAGCATGCCGACCCAACCGCCCTCGCCCGCCGCACCGACCACAAAGCGCGTGCCCAGGGCCTGGCTGCTGGCACCGGCATACTCCACCACGAACGGCCTTGGCTCTGTCGCCGTGACCGGGGCGGCGCTGAACACCGCGTCACCTGCCAGCAGGCGCACCCGCCGCTGCTGGCCATCGAAGGCCAGTTGCAGGGCGCTGCGGCTGTCGAGGTCGACCTGGCTGCCGTCTGGCAGCGTGACCCGCCGCACTTCGCCCGCCGCCGTGAGGTAGTCGGCGCGCCAGCTCAACAGCCATTGCGGGCCTTGCTCGACCCCCAGCGCTGCCACCAGCACCAGCGCACAACAGGCCACGGCCTGGCGCAGGCGCGACCTGCGCCGGCGGGTGACGGGCGGCGCCGACTGCACCACCGGCCCGCGCCGAGCGGGCGCAGCCATCGGCAGGCTCGCCAGCTGGCCGAGGTCGGCCCAGGTCGCCTGGGCGAACGCATGGGCCTGGGCGTGGCGCGGGTCCTCTGCGCACCACTGCTCCAACGCCTGCTGCTGCGCACTGCTCAAGGGGCCGGCGCCCTGCAGCACCACCCATTCGGCGGCCTGCTCGCGGATGGCTTGCTCGTTCTGGCTGCTCACACGGTTCTCTCGTGATCTGGTTATGTCTGGGCTGACGTCTGAGGCAGGGTTTTTCAGTAAACCGTTGGTCATTCGGTTTCCTGCAGGCACTGCATCACATAGGCCAGGGCCTTGGCCAGATGCTTCTGCACGGAGCTGTCGGAAATACCCAGGTGGCGGGCGACCTCGGCGTGGGTCATGCCTTCCAGGCGGTTGAGGCGAAACACCTGGCGGGTGCGCTCGGGCAGCTCACCCAGAATCGCCTGCAGGCGGCGCAGGTGTTGTTCTCGGGCGGCCTGTTCGTCGAGCCCGGGGCGCTCTTCGACAATGCCTTCCAGCGCCTCGTGCGGCACCAGGTCGGTTTTGCGCCGTTGTTGCTGGCGCACGTGGTCGACCATCAGGTTATGGGCCGTGCGGTACAGGTAGGCCTGGGCATTGTCGATCTGGTCGAGGTGCTGTTGCTCGGCCAGGCGCAGAAAGCTGTCCTGCACCAGGTCGGCGGCCAGCTGCGGGTCGCGCACCTTGCGCGAGAGCATGGCCTGCAGGTTTTTCGCGTGCTTGAGAAACAGCCGCTTGAGGTCGAACTCCGCCACACGCACTCCATGGGGTGGTCGCAAGGTGGCGGCTATGCTACTGGCTATTGAGAATCAGTTGCAACTCCATGCCGTACCTTGCTGCCTTCAACGCTCCAGCACCGCCTGATCGGCTGCCTTGTAGGTAAATACCTGTGGTGCCAACAACGAAACACCCACCACTGGCACAACCCGCCCGGTTTCCTTGTAGAAATCCCGCTGGATGTTCTTCGCAGGCTCAAGGCCAGCCGCACTGGTGTAGAAGAACGCCTCTACCGGCAGGTTGCGCAGGTTCTGGTCCCAAGTCTTGATCACCACCTCGTTCTGCCGCCAGCGAACGTTTTCCTTGTCCGGGTTTTCCCGTGCCTTCAGGCTCAGCTCAAACCCCGCCTTGTCGGGGGCGAAGCTGCATTGGTGGTCGTAACGCGCTTCCTCTGGCGGGTACTGGACGAACTTGTTGCGCCAGTCCTCGAGCTTGACAGCGGTGCACCTGCCGGTACCGGCATACCCCTTGTTTTCGCCACAACCGCTGCCGACGCGTGTCGCCGTACCGGCGTCATAAGGGAAGGCACACAGTACCTGCAAGGGGTAGAACGGCGGCGCCCAACGGCTACCCTCGGAAAGGATCAAGCCATGGCTGCGGTTTTCCTGCAGCTTGGACATCTTAAGGTCGCTGCGGATGTAGCTGAACGACACACCACCGAGCTTCTGCGCTCCGGGGCTGGGGTTCCAGGCCCGGAAGGACGGCGAATAATCGACCACCCGGATGAACACGCCGTTGCACTGGTAATCAGCCTGTTCGCCCGGGCAGGGGTCGGTGTTCCTGAAGCGCGCATTCAAGCGCTCGGCTACCGCCACCGCAGGCGGCGAGGCACTGACGACGGCGGACACGACGTCGATCACCAGAGGTCTGGACAGCACAACCGCGCCCTGGCCGGCAACCTTGTAGCTGTAAGTCAGGCTGACCGAGCGGCCGATGTTCTCCAGCCACCAGGCCAGCGGCGTGCTGAAGGTCAGTGGCGCAACGCCGGAGACGGTCTGGATCGGGGCGTCTCTGGTGGCCACGCCTACCAGGCGCAGGCCAACGGTATCTGCCGCTGACATGCCAGGGAACAGCACGCTGACCTTGGCATCGCGACCTAGGGCATCGACCTGCAACCGGCCTTGGGCCGCCTCGTTCACCGCGAACTGTTCCGCACCGGAGCTGACCACCTTGATCGGCAACGCCGCAGACGTCAGCAAGCTGCCAACGCCATTGACCTTGCGGCTGTAGGTCAGCTCGATCGAGCGCCCCAGGTTCTCGCGCAACCATGGCCGCGCCAGGGTGAAGCGGAGCATGCCGGGCGAAGTGACGGTCTTGATCTGGGTATCGCGGATGACCACCCCGGCGAGCCTGACCCCCACCGTGTCCCTCGCCGCCATTGCCGGGTAGAACAAGGTCAAGGTCGCATCGCCGGCAAGCTGGTCGATATCCAGCTCACCGCCACGTGCCTGGTCGAGGGTGAACACTGGCTCCTGCGGCAATGCTTCGGCTTGTACGCCCCCCGCCACCAGCAATAGCGAAAGCAAAACTCCCCTGAGCATACGCATCTTGGCCACCTGCCTTTGCACTCATGACGAGGCCCAAGCGTCGCATGCGGCCGGCATGCGCAAAACTGGCAAAAATATCAGGTGCCCCTCAAGCGGAGTGGCTCGCCAGGGTCATTCGAACAGCGCATCCAGGGCCTGTTCCAGGCGCGTCACGGCAATCACCTGCAGGCCCGCGGGCGGCTCCTTCGGCGCATTGCCCTTGGGCACGATGGCGCGCTTGAAGCCGTGCTTGGCTGCCTCTTTGAGGCGCTCCTGGCCGCTGGGCACCGGGCGCACCTCGCCCGACAGGCCGATCTCGCCGAACACCAGCAGGTCGTGGGCCAGCGGGCGGTTGCGCAGGCTCGACATCACCGCCGCCAGCAGCGCCAGGTCAGAGGCAGTCTCCAGCACCTTGACCCCGCCAACCACGTTGAGGAACACGTCCTGGTCGTGGGTGGGGATGCCGCCATGGCGGTGCAGCACCGCCAGCAGCATGGCCAGGCGGTTCTGGTCCAGGCCCAGGGTGACCCGCCGGGGGTTGGCCAGGTGGCTGTCGTCCACCAGCGCCTGCACTTCAACCAGCATTGGCCGTGTGCCTTCCCAGGTGGCCATGACCACACTGCCGGGCACTTCTTCCTGGGTACGGTTGAGGAAGATCGCCGAGGGGTTGGAGACCTCTTTAAGGCCGCGGTCGGTCATGCCGAACACGCCCAGCTCGTTGACTGCACCGAAGCGGTTTTTCACCGCGCGCAGCAGGCGCAGGCGGCCGTCCGATTCACCTTCGAAATACAGCACGGTGTCGACCATGTGCTCCAGCACCCGCGGGCCTGCCAGCGAACCTTCCTTGGTGACGTGGCCGACCAGGAAGATCGCCGTGCCGCTCTGCTTGGCGTAGCGCACCAGCAACGCGGTGCTCTCGCGCACCTGGGCCACGCCGCCCGGGGCCGACTGCAACTGCTCGGTGAAGATGGTCTGGATCGAGTCGATCACCATCACCCGGGGCTTTTCCTGGCGGGCGGTGGCGATGATCGCCTCGATGCAGGTTTCGGTCATGACCTTGAGCTGGTCCTGGGGCAGGCCCAGGCGCCGCGAGCGCATGGCCACCTGCTGCTGCGACTCTTCGCCGGTGACGTACAGCGCCGGCATGTGGGTGGCGATGTTGCACAGGGTCTGCAGCAGGATGGTCGACTTGCCGATGCCGGGGTCGCCGCCGATCAGCACCACCGAGCCATCCACCAGGCCGCCGCCGAGCACCCGGTCGAGCTCGGTGCTGCTGGTGGTGAAGCGCGGGATCTCTTCGACGCTGACCTCGGCCAGGGTCTTGATCTGCGCCTGCTGCCCGGCCCAGCCGGCACGCCCGCTGGGGGCTGCTGCACCGCCGCTTTCGATCATGCTCTCGACCAGGGTGTTCCAGGCACCGCAATCGCCGCACTGGCCGGCCCATTTGGGGAAGGTCGCGCCGCACTCGGTGCAGCCATACAAGCGCTTGGCCTTGGCCATGGGCGGGGTCTCCTGGAAAAAACCGCCATGATAGCCGAACTGGCACGTGCCCCGGACGCCCCGGGATGCGACAAAACTATTCGTTCTAAGCGAAGTCAACAGCCCTGTACCCAGCGCATGATGCGTTGCAGTGGCTTACACTGCCTCTACCTCACCATTTGTTACAAGGAAATCGAACATGGGCATGCTCAATGAATTCAAGGCCTTCGCGGTCAAGGGGAATGTCGTCGACATGGCCGTCGGTATCATCATCGGCGCGGCCTTTGGCAAGATCGTCTCGTCGTTCGTGGGCGACGTGGTGATGCCGCCGCTGGGCCTGCTCATCGGCGGCGTAGACTTCAGCGACCTGGCCATCGTGCTCAAGGCGGCTGAAGGCGATGTACCGGCGGTGGTACTGGCCTACGGCAAGTTCATCCAGACCGTGATCGACTTCGTGATCATCGCCTTCGCCATCTTCATGGGCGTGAAGGCCATCAACCGCCTCAAGCGCGAAGAGGCCGTGGCACCCAGCGTGCCACCTGCACCTACCCCGCAGGAAACCCTGCTGACCGAGATTCGCGACTTGCTCAAGGCGCAGAACCCAAAATAAGCGGCAAGCTTCAAGCTGCAAGCGACAAGAAAAAGCCGGACCGCGATTACTCAGCATTCGCGGCCCGGCTTTTTCTTGTGGCTTGCAGCTTGTGGCTTACCGCTTACCAGTAGTTCTCCACCGCCACCTGCCCAGGCCGCTTGCTCAGGCTCAGTTGCAGGTCACGGGCCTTGAGCACCTTGCGGGTCTCATCGATCATCTCGGGGTTGCCGCACAGCATGATGCGTGAATGCTCCGGCGACAGCTCAAGCCCTGCGGCTTTCTCCAGCCCGCCGTTCTCGATCAATGTGGTAATGCGCTGATTCAACGCCCCAGGGTGCTGCTCGCGGGTGACCACCGGAATGAACTGCAACTTGCCGGCGAACTCGGCCAGGTACTCGCGTTGCTCCAGTTCGGCGATTTCCTTCACGTAGGCCAGCTCCCTGGCTTCGCGCACCGAGTACACCAGCTTGATGTTGTCGAAACGCTCCCAGGCCTCGAAGTCCTGCAGGATCGACATGAATGGCGCAATACCCGTGCCGGTAGCCAGCAACCAAAGGTCACGCCCGCCGACGAAACGGTCCAGGGTCAGAAAGCCGAATGCCTGGCGGTCGATCAACAAAGTGTCGCCCTGCCCCAGGCGGCTCAGTTCACTGGTGAACTCACCCCCAGGCACCACGATGGAGAAGAAGTCCAAGTAGTCGTCATGGGGGGCGCTGACCATCGAGTAGGCGCGCCACACCACGCTGCCGTCGGCCTTGGTCACCCCCAGGCGGGCGAACTGCCCGGAGCGGAAGCGAAAGCCCGGGTCGCGGGTAACCCGCAGGCTGAACAGGTTCGGCGTCAGCGGCTGGACATCGAGCAGGGTCTGGCGGGTGAACTTGTCGGCGCTGGCGGTCATCTCGGGCTCCTGGAATCAGATGCGTCAAGTGTCGCGCAAAGCGCCGCAGATAAAAACCGCCGGTTTGTAGGGCATCGCCAGACTCAGACAACCAGGCAGCTAAAAAAACCTACGCGCTATAGCAAAAAATACCGAGCGCAGGGTGAGTACATTTCCTACACTTCGGCGGTGCAGTTCGGAAATCGGATCCAAGGGATCAGACGGAGTTTCATCTATGACACAGTGGACTTGCGAGCAGCTTGAGCAGTTTGCACAGCATGCCGAGCCTCAGCAGCTTTTCGCCAGCGCTATTGAACTGGTGCAAGCTCTGGACATGGAGTTCGTCGGCCTGACTTTGCACCTGCACGCTGCTGTTCATGCGCCACAGGTCATCAGCTACAACAATTACCCGCGTGAGTGGAATGATCGCTACCGCCAGGACCATTTCATCAAGATTGACCCAACAGTATCAAGGTGCCACCACAGCACGCTACCGCTGCTGTGGAGCGACTCACTGTTCGAGGAAGTACCGCACCTGCGTGAGGCGGCCTGCGCGCATGGCATGACCCATGGCTGGACCCAGTCGGTACACGACCTGCGGCACAACGAGAGCCAGCTCAGCGTCAGCCGACGGCACGGTGCAGTCGCTTCGGGTGAGCTCTATGCCAAAGGCGCCCAGGTCATGTGGCTGTGCCACACCCTGCACGCCGTGCTCAGCGAACATCACCTGGCCAGGCTCAGCCCCGCCCCGCAACTGAGCGAGCGTGAGCTTGAAGTACTCAAATGGTCTGCCGCCGGCAAGACCGCCTCGGATGTGGCGACCATCCTGTCGCTGTCCACCAGCACCGTGAACTTCCACATCCGCAGCGTGATCAGCAAGACCAACGCTGCCAACAAGGCCGGCGCCATCGCCATTGCCGCCCTGCGCGGCCTGCTCTGACAGCCCGCGCCCCCGCAACCGGCAAACCCCTGTAGAATCGCCCGCCTCAAGCCCGCCGCACCGCGCGCCGGGCAGATTCGCAGCAGAGCCATGCCATGCCTTCGTTCAACAGCCCCTTCGCCGACCTCGACCTGATCCGCCAACCGGAGCAGGCCAATGACCCGCTGCTGGCCTTCGACGCCGCCGACCAGTACCTGCTGGAACACCTGGCCACCCAGGCGCCGCAGCCGGGCTGGCGGGTACTGGTGCTCAACGACAGCTTCGGTGCCCTGGCCGTGAGCCTGGCAGGCAAGCTGGACGTCACCAGCAGCGGCGACTCGCACCTGGCACGCATGGCCCTTGAAAAGAACCTGGCGCGCAACGGCAAGGCGTTCGATGCCGTGCCGTTCGTGCCGGCAAACGAAAACTGGCAGGGCCCGTTCGACCGCGTGCTGGTGCGCGTACCGAAAACCCTGGCCCTGCTCGAAGAGCAACTGATTCGCCTGCAGGGCCAGTTGGCGCCGGGCGCCGAAGTGATTGCCGGGGCGATGATCAAGCACCTGCCCCGGGCCGCCGGCGACCTGCTGGAAAAATACATCGGCCCGGTGCAAGCCTCGCTTGCGCAAAAGAAGGCCCGCCTGCTCACGGCGACTGTGGCCGAGCGCCCGCTGGCGAAGTCGCCCTACCCCAGCCGCTACCGCCTGGACAAGCCGGCGCTGGAGCTGGTCAACCACGCCAACGTGTTCTGCCGCGAAGGCCTGGACATCGGCACCCGCGCCTTCCTGCCGCACCTGCCCCAAGGCCTGGGCAACGCCCGGGTGGCGGACCTTGGCTGCGGTAACGGCGTGCTGGCCATCGCCAGCGCCCTGGCCAACCCCGATGCCCACTACACCCTGGTGGACGAGTCGTACATGGCGGTGCAGTCGGCCCGCGACAACTGGCAGGCGGCGCTGGGCGCCCGTGAAGCCAACATCCACGCCGCCGATGGCCTGGCCGGCATCGACAAGCAGTCGCTGGACGTGGTGCTGTGCAACCCGCCGTTCCACCAGCAGCAGGTGGTCGGCGACTTCCTTGCCTGGCGCATGTTCCAGCAAGCCCGCGAGGCGCTGGTGGTGGGCGGGGCGCTGTACATCGTCGGTAACCGCCACCTGGGTTACCACAGCAAGCTGGCGCGCTTGTTCCGCGGGGTAGAACAGGTGGCAGCGACGCCTAAGTTCGTGGTGCTCAAGGCGCGCAAGTAATGTGATTGGGTAATGTAGGAGCCGGCTTGCCGGCTCCTACAGACGCGGTGCAGGCTTGAGCTCAGTGGGTACTGAGCCCCGCCGCATTCATGAACAGGCGCATGCCATAGGCCACCACCCCCAGCGCCGCCACGCTCAGTGCCCAGATCAGCACCAGCCAGCCCAGGCGTTGCCACAGCGGTTTCTTTTCTTCGACGTTCATCACCGCGCTCCTAGTGGTAGCCATCGTCATGGGTGACCTTGCCGCGGAACACGTAATAGCTCCAGAAGGTGTACCCGAGGATGAACGGCAGGATGAACAGCGTGCCCACCAGCATGAAGCCCTGGCTCTGCGGCGGCGCTGCGGCGTCCCAGATGCTGATCGACGGAGGGATGATGTTCGGCCACAGGCTGATACCCAAGCCGCTGTAACCAAGGAAGATCAGCACCAGGGTCAGCAGGAACGGCGTGTAGTGGGCGTTGCGCTGCACCGCTCGCAGCAAGGCGTAAAACGTCACCAGCACCAGCAGCGGCACCGGCATGAACCACAAAAGGTTGGGCATGCTGAACCAGCGATCGGCGATCTGCGGGTAGGCGATCGGCGTCCACAGGCTGACGATACCGATCACCGCCAGCAACACCAGCGCCAGCGGCCGGGCCAGGTCGTGCATCTTCTGCTGCAGCGGCCCTTCGGTCTTCATGATCAGCCAGGTGCAGCCCAGCAGCGCATAGGCAACGATCAGCCCCAGGCCGCTGAACAGGGTGAACGGGGTCAGCCAGTCGAGGGTGCCGCCGACAAACTTGCGGTCCACCACCTTGAAGCCTTCGATGAAGGCGCCCAGCGCCACGCCCTGGAAGAAGGTCGCCACCAGTGAGCCCCAGATGAACGCCTTGTCCCAGATGTGGCGCTTGTGTGCCCGCGCCTTGAAACGGAACTCGAAGGCCACGCCACGGAAGATCAGCCCCACCAGCATCAGGATCAGCGGCAGGTACAAGGCCTCCAGCACCACCGAATAGGCGAGCGGGAAGGCGCCGAACAACGCCGCACCGCCCAGCACCAGCCAGGTTTCGTTGCCGTCCCACACCGGAGCGACGGTGTTCATCATCACATCGCGATCACCCTCGCCCGGTACGAACGGGAAGAGGATGCCTATCCCTAAGTCAAAGCCATCCATCACCACATACATCATCACCCCGAAGATGATGATCACGGCCCAGATCAGCGGAAGGTCGATACCCATCTCAGTGCCCCTCGTTCAGGCGGGTGGAGTCGGCCTCGTGGCCATCGTCGGCGGCCGACAGCGGCCGCGCCGGGGTACGTTGCTGGCCTGGCCCGCCGGGCGGCTGCTCGTCGCCTTCGCCGGTTTTCGGCCCCTTGCGCACCAGGCGCATCATGTACCCGAGGCCGGTGCCGAACAGCGCGAAGTACACCACCACGAACATCACCAGGGTGAAACCGAGCTGCGCGTAGCTGTGGTTGGACACCCCGTCGGCGGTGCGCATCAGCCCGTACACCACCCACGGCTGGCGGCCGATCTCGGTGGTGAACCAGCCGGCAAGGATGGCGATCAAGCCCGACGGGCCCATCCACAGGGTGAGGTAAAGGAACGGCCGCGAACTGTACAAGGTGCCGCGTTTACGCAGCCACAGGCTCCACAGGCCGACGAAGATCATCAGGAAACCCAGCCCGACCATGACCCGGAACGACCAGAACACGATGGTCGAGTTGGGCCGGTCTTCAGGCGGGAACTCCTTCATCGCCGGCACTTGCTTGTCCAGGCTGTGGGTCAGGATCAGGCTGCCCAGCGCCGGAATTTCCACCTTGAAGCGGGTGGTTTCGGCCTGCATGTCAGGGATGCCGAACAGGATCAGCGGGGTCGGCTCGCCGGGCTTGTTCTCCCAGTGGCCTTCGATGGCAGCGATCTTCACCGGCTGATGCTTGAGGGTGTTAAGCCCGTGGAAGTCGCCGATCACCGCCTGGATTGGCGCCACGATCAGCGCCATCCACATGGCCATCGACAGCATCTTGCGCACCGCCGGGTTGTCACGCCCACGCAGCAGGTGCCAGGCCGCCGAGGAGCCGACGAAGAACGCGGTGGCAACGAACGCGGCGGTGGCCATGTGCATCAGACGGTAGGGGAACGAGGGGTTGAAGATCACCGCCAGCCAGTCCACCGGGATCACCCGGCCATCGACGATCTCGTAGCCTTGCGGGGTCTGCATCCAGCTGTTGGAGGCGAGAATCCAGAACGTCGACACCAGCGTGCCCAGCGCCACCATCACCGTGGCGAAGAAGTGCAGGCCGCGGCCGACGCGGTTCCAGCCGAACAGCATGACCCCCAAAAAACCTGCTTCGAGGAAGAATGCGGTGAGCACTTCATAGGTGAGCAAGGGGCCGGTAATGGCGCCGGCGAAGTCGGAGAACTGGCTCCAGTTGGTACCGAACTGATAGGCCATGACCAGCCCGGAGACCACGCCCATGCCGAAGTTGACGGCGAAGATCTTCGACCAGAAGTGGTAGAGGTCACGGTAGGTGTTGTTGCCGGTCTTCAGCCAAAGGCCTTCGAGGACCGCCAGGTAGCTCGCCAGGCCAATGGTGATGGCCGGGAACAGGATGTGAAAGGACACGGTAAAGGCAAACTGGATTCGGGCGAGCTCTAGGGCTTCTAATCCGAACATGGTGCTTCCTCTTCAGATAATCCGGCGCAGGGCTTGTGGCCCGTTGCCCACTCCCCCTACGGATGTCGAGTGCGGCGCGTTGGAATTGTTCTGTTCGATCGCAGGGATTGCGGCCCGAAGGCCCGTTCGTTGCATCTGGAACGATTGATCCAAGTCAACGAATGTCAGCAAGCATAGCCGTGAATCCTGCGGCGGGAGGCGTGGCGCGATGCCGCGTGACCGGTTGCCCCACCCCCTTTACCGGTAGATGAAAAAGTGGCCGCGGCGCCTTTCAGCAACCATTTGTTACAAACAGATGTTACGCTTCAGGCCCCTCTGCTCCCGGTGCTACAGGCTCGCCGATGTCCGACTCCGCCCCACAATTGCTGCGTCATCACCGTCCGTTCATCGCCTTCTGGCTGGCCCGGGTGTTCACCGCCAGCGGCTTCCAGATGCTCACCGTGGCCATCGGCTGGCACCTCTACCAGCTCACCGGCAACGTGCTTGACCTGGGCCTGGTGGGCCTGGTGGAATTTGCCCCGCGGGTGTTGTTCATGCTGCACACCGGCCACGTCGCCGACCGCTACGACCGGCGCAAGGTCGCCGCGCTGTGCCAGACCCTGCAGGGGCTGATCGCCCTGGCCCTGGCCCTGGGCAGCGCCACCGACAACGTCAGCCGCGAGCTGATTTTCGGGCTGGCCTTCCTGCTCGGCGCCACCCGCTCGTTCGAGATGCCGGCCACCCAGGCCTTGCTGCCCAACGTGGTGCCGCCGGGGCTGTTCCCGCGGGCGGTGGCCGCCTCCGCTTCGGCCACCCAGTCGGCAACCATCATCGCCCCGGCGGTGGGGGGCTTTCTGTATGCCTTTGGCAGCATCTGGGTATACGGGCCCACGGTGCTGCTCTACGTGATCGCCTGCTGCCTGATGCTCAGCCTGGATTCGCGCCAGCAGCAGGCCCAGCGTGGCCGCGCCAGCCTCGATTCACTGTTGGCCGGGGTGCGTTTTATCCGCAGCCGCCCGGACATCTTCGGGGCCATCTCGCTGGACTTGTTTGCCGTGCTGCTGGGCGGCGCCACTGCGCTGCTGCCGGTGTTCGCCAAGGACATCCTGCTGACCGGCGCCTGGGGCCTGGGCCTGCTGCGCTCGGCACCGGCGGTGGGGGCATTGTTGATGTCGCTGTGGCTGGCGCGCTTCCCGGTGGAGCGCAAGGTGGGGCTGACCATGTTTACTGCAGTGGGGGTGTTCGGCGTGGCCACCATCGCCTTCGGCCTGTCGACCTCGTTCTGGTTCTCGCTGGCGGTGCTGGTGGTGCTGGGTGCGGCAGACATGATCAGCATGGTTATCCGCGGCGCCTTCGTGCAGTTGGAGACCCCGGACGAGATGCGCGGCCGGGTGAGCGCGGTGAACGGGCTGTTCATCGGTGCCTCGAACCAGCTGGGCGAGTTCGAGTCGGGGCTGACCGCGCACTGGTTCGGCACGGTGCCGGCAGTGGTGCTGGGCGGGGTGGGCACGCTGGTGGTGACCGGGACATGGATGAAGCTGTTCCCGACCCTGACCCATCGCGACCGGCTGCACAACGGTTGATCCTCCGTGGGAGCGGGCTTGCCCCGCAATTGCGCCTGCACGGCCTGCTGCTCACGAACCGACGAAATCGCGGGGCAAGCCCGCTCCCGCAATAGGCCCCCGCCCCCCCATGCTGGTATGATGCGCGGCTTTTTTCCGACCTCTGTGCTTTGCTGATGGGGTCGATACATTCACGGCGCGAGGGCGCCCCGGGAGCCGGCATGCTGGAAAGGCTGTTTCAACTAAAAGCACACAACACCAATGTGCGCACCGAGATACTGGCGGGCGTCACCACCTTCCTGGCCATGGCCTACATCCTGTTCGTCAACCCGAGCATCCTCGGCGAAACCGGCATGGACAAGGGCGCGATCTTCGTCGCCACCTGCCTGGCCGCGGCCATCGGCTCGGTGACCATGGGCATCATCGCCAACTACCCGATCGCCCTGGCGCCGGGCATGGGCCTGAACGCCTTCTTCACCTACACCGTGGTGCTGCACATGGGCCACACCTGGCAGGTGGCACTGGGGGCGGTGTTCCTCTCGGCGGTGTTGTTCTTCCTGCTGTCGATCTTCCGTATCCGCGAATGGATCGTGAACAGCATCCCGCTGCCGCTGCGCTCGGCCATCGCCGCCGGTATTGGCCTGTTCCTGGCGCTGATCGCCCTGCATAACGCCGGCATCGTCGTCGATAACCCGGCCACCCTGGTGGGCCTGGGCGACCTCAAGCAACCGGCGCCGATCCTCGCCACCCTGGGCTTCTTCATCATCGTCGCCCTGGAATCGCTGAAAGTGCGCGGCGCGGTGCTGATCGGCATCCTCGCCGTGACCATCGCCTCCATCGCCCTGGGCGTCACCCCGTTCGGCGGCGTGGTGTCGATGCCGCCATCGCTGGCGCCGACCTTCCTGCAGCTGGACATCAAGGGCGCGCTGGATGTGGGCCTGATCAGCGTGATCTTCGCCTTCCTGTTCGTCGACCTGTTCGACAACTCCGGCACCCTGATCGGCGTGGCCAAACGCGCCGGCCTGATGGGCAAGGACGGCCACATGCCGAAGATGGGCCGCGCCCTGATCGCCGACAGCACCGCCGCCATGGCAGGCTCGCTGCTGGGCACCTCGACCACCACCAGCTACATCGAGTCCGCTGCGGGCGTGAGCGCCGGTGGCCGCACCGGCCTGACCGCCATCGTGGTTGCCATCCTGTTCCTGCTGGCGCTGTTCTTCGCCCCGCTGGCCGGCAGCGTGCCGGCCTTCGCCACCGCCCCGGCGCTGCTGTTCGTGGCCGTGCTGATGGCCTCGGGCCTGGCCGAAATCAACTGGGATGACGTTACCGAAGCCGCCCCGGTGGTGGTTACCGCGCTGGCCATGCCGCTGACCTACTCGATCGCCAACGGCATCGCCTTCGGCTTCATCGCCTGGACCGCCATCAAGCTGCTGTCCGGCCGTCGCCACGAGCTGAACCCGGCCCTGGTGATCCTGTCCATCCTGTTCGTCATCAAGCTGGGCTGGTTCAACGCATGAGTGCCGTCTTCGACCCTTCCACCTACGACACCCAGCTTGAGGGCAAGGTCGCCCGCCTGCGTGAACTGCTGGCGCCCTTCGGGGCACCGGAGCCGGCCGTGTTCGACTCGCCGCGCGCGCACTACCGCCTGCGCGCCGAGTTTCGCCTGTGGCGCGAGGATGGCCAGCGCCACTACGCGATGTTCGCCCCGGGCGAGAAGCACAAGGCGATCCTGATCGACGACTTCCCGATTGCCAGCGAGCGCATCAATGACCTGATGCCGCGCCTGAAGGCTGCCTGGCAAGCCAGCGAGGCGCTGAACAACCGCCTGTTCCAGGTGGAGTTCCTCACCACCCTGGCCGGCGATGCGATGGTCACCCTGTGCTACCACCGCCCGCTGGACGAAGCCTGGCAAGCCGCCGCCGAGCAACTAGCCAGCGAGCTGAACGTCAGCGTGATCGGCCGTTCCAAGGGCAAGCGCGTGGTCATCGGCCGCGACTATGCCGTGGAACAGCTCGACATCGCCGGGCGTACCTTCAGCTACCGCCAGCCCGAAGGCGCCTTCACCCAGCCCAACGGCGCGGTGAACCAGAAGATGCTCGGCTGGGCCTTCGAGGCCATGGGCGAGCGCAGCGACGACCTGCTGGAGCTGTACTGCGGCAACGGCAACTTCACCCTGCCGCTGGCCACCCGCGCGCGCCAGGTGCTGGCCACCGAGATCAGCAAGACCTCGGTCAACGCCGCGCTGCATAACCTGGACGAAAACGGTGTGGGCAACGTGTGCCTGGTGCGCCTGTCGGCCGAAGAGCTGACCCAGGCCCTGAACGAGGTACGCCCGTTCCGCCGCCTGGAAGGCATCGACCTGAAAAGCTACGACTTCGGCACCGTGTTCGTCGACCCGCCGCGCGCCGGCATGGACCCGGACACCTGCGAGCTGACCCGGCGCTTCGAGCGCATCCTGTACATCTCGTGCAACCCCGAGACCTTGGCGCAGAACATCGCCCAGCTGCAGGATACCCACCGCATCGAGCGCTGCGCGCTGTTCGACCAGTTCCCCTATACCCATCACATGGAAAGCGGGGTGTTGCTGGTCCGTCGCTGACCGGTAACCCGAGGGGGCCGCAACGGCCCCAGCCGACTGCGCAAGAAGTTGCGCAACCGTTTTGCCCCACACCCCCGCTAAAAGCGCCACAGCCCTTTAATGACGGGGCCTGTGGCCGGGTGCGCAAGAACTTGCACAGCACTGCGCAAGTTCTTGCGCACTTTCCTGCCCGGGCGCCGGTATTTATTTGCCATGCAGCCTCGACGCTGCGCGCCAGCCCCCGCCGGGCAAGGGCTGGCCGTTTTCTGGCATGCAACTTGAAGACAGCCTCCTGCAACCGGACAACGATTTCCGGCAAATCGATACCTTATTTCCGCAAGGAGAGCTGCAATGCCAACACCCGCGTACCTGACCCTGCAGGGCACCAAACAAGGCCTGATCACCGCCGGCACCTTCACCGAAGATTCGGTCGGCAACATCTTCCAGGAAGGCCACGAGGACGAGATCCTCGTTCAGGCCTTCGACCACCAGGTGATCATCCCGCGTGACCCGCAGTCCGGCCAACCCACCGGCCAGCGCGTACACAAGCCGCTGAAGATCACCAAGGTGTTCGACAAGTCCTCGCCACTGATCTTCACCGCCCTGACCAGCGGCGAGCGCCTGACCGAGTGCACCCTGAAGTGGTTCCGCACCTCGGCTTCCGGTACCCAGGAGCACTACTACACCATCAAACTCGAAGACGCGATCATCGTCGACGTGCAGTCCAACATGGCTAACTGCCAGGACCCGAACATGGCGCACTTCACCCACCTTGAAGACGTCTACTTCACCTACCGCAAAATCACCTGGACCCACGAAGTCTCCGGCACTTCCGGCTCCGATGACTGGCGTACCCCGGTCTCGGCCTAAGCGCCCGTGACCCCGCCGACGGCCCTTCGGGGCCGTCGGCGTTTTCCGCTCCACCGTTACCTTGACCAGGAGAACACTGGATGTTCAGCCCGGCCAACCAGCCATCGTTCACCCTCGCCATCCAGGGCGCCAACAGCGGCCTGCGGGTACTGGCCTTCACCGGCTTCGAGGCGCTCAACCAGCCCTACGCCTTCGACCTGCAGCTGATCAGCGAATACCCCGCGCTCGACCTTACCGAGCTGCTGCACAAGCCCGCCTTCTTCAGCTTTACCCCCGAAGGCCAGGGTATCCACGGCATCATCGACCGCATCGCCCAGGGCGATTCGGGCAAGCGCTTCACCCGCTACGAAATCACCCTGCGCCCGCGCCTGGCGCGCCTGGCCCACCGGGTGAACCAGCGCATCTTCCAGGACCTCACGGTCCCCGAAATCATCACCCAGGTGCTCAAGGACCACGGCATCCTCGCCGACGCCCACCACTTCCACCTGGGTTACCAGTACCCGCCGCGCAACTACTGCGTGCAGTACGACGAGTCCGACCTGCACTTCATCCAGCGCCTGTGCGAGGAAGAGGGCCTGAGCTACCACTTCCAGCACAGCAGCCGCGACCACCGCCTGGTGTTCGGCGACGACCAGACCGTGTTCCCCAAGCTGGCCGCCGTGACCTACCAGCAAGACAGCGGCCAGGTGGCCGACGACCCGGTAATCAAGCAACTGGCCGTGCGCGTGGAAACCCGCACCACCCGCGCCACCCGCCGCGACTACGACTTCAAGAACCCGCGCCTGCTGCTGGAAAGCGACCACAGCACCGAGCGCGCCCCGGACCTTGAAGACTACGACTACCCCGGGCGCTTCACCGACCGCGAGCGCGGCAAGCTGCTCGCCACCCGCGCGGTACAGCGCCACCGCGCCGACTATCGCCTGGCCGAAGGCCGCGGCGACGTGGCGCGGCTGGTGAGCGGGCACTTTCTGCCCCTGGCCGGCCACGGCCGCGACGAGTGGAACGACCTGTGGCTGCTGACCAGCATCCGCCACGAGGGCAAGCAGCCCCAGGTGCTGGAAGAAGCCCTGCCCAGCGCCACCACCGCGCACAAGGACGACTTCCACCAGGGCTACCGCAACAGCTTCACCGCCACCCCCTGGGACCAGCCCTTCCGCCCTGCCCTGCGCCACGACAAGCAGCGCATCCGCGGCAGCCAGCGCGCGCTGGTCACCGGCCCTGCCGGCGAAGAGATCCACTGCGACAGCCACGGCCGGGTCAAGGTGCAGTTCTTCTGGGACCGCGAAGGCGCCGGCGACGACCAGACCAGCTGCTGGCTGCGGGTGTCCTCGGCCTGGGCCGGCGCGCGCTACGGCGGCGTGGCCATTCCGCGCATCGGCATGGAAGTGCTGGTGGGCTTTCTGGAGGGCGACCCCGACCAGCCGCTGGTCACCGGCTGCCTGTACCACCGCGAGAACGCGGTGCCCTACCCGCTGCCGGCAAACAAGACCCGCAGCGTGTTCAAGACCCTCAGCAGCCCCGGCGGCAAGGGCTTCAACGAGCTGCGCATCGAGGACAAAAAAGGCCAGGAGCAGATTTTCATCAACGCCCAGCGCGACTGGGAGCAGCGCATCCTGCATGACCAGAAGATCCGCGTGGGCCGCCAGCGCCACGACACCGTCGAGGCCGACAGCCACACCGAATTCAAGGCCGAGGAACACACCACCGTCGAGCTCGACCGCAAGGCCGAATGCCGCGCCGACGACCACCTGAGCATCGCCGTCAGCCAGCACCTGAAAATCGCCACCAGCCAGTTCATCGAGGCCGGCACCGAGATTCACCTGGGCAGCGGGCAGAAGATCGTGATGGAGGCCGGCGCCGCGCTGACGCTCAAGGCCGGTGGCAGCTGGGTAAAGATCGACGGCGGCGGCGTGGCCATGAGCGGCGCCGCCATCAAGCTGAACCAGGGCGGCGCACCGGGCGTGGGTACCGCAGTGGCGGCCCTGCTGCCGGGGCCGATACGCCAGGCCATATCGGCGTTGGCCGGAGTTATCCCGGCGCCCGCCGCCCTCAACCCATCCGGTATCACGCGACTGTGCGGCAAGCAGAGTGGCGGGGGCTGTAGCCGAGAGGACTGTACATGCCTGAATCGATCCTGAGGGCGTTGCTCGCCACCCCGACCTGCACGCTGGGCGCCCTCGAACCCGTCGAGCAACTGGTCTTCGTCATTGACCTTGGTATCGAACCGGACGCCCTGGCCAGCCTGTACCAGCTCGGCGAGCCCTTCGAGCCGACCTTGCTGTTCAAGGATAGCGAGTTCGAAGCCCTGGCCTGGCAAGGCCCGTGCAGCTTCAGCGCAGCGCCAGGCAGCGTGCTGGCCGAGAAGGCTGCAGAGCTTTGCCTGGCCAGGCGTTGTGGTATGGTCCTCGCCGCCGCGAACTCGGAACAGGCCGTGGCGCATGTGCGCACGCTGCTGAAGGTGAACGACGGCTCTGGCGGGCAGAGCCTGCTGAGCCTCGGCAAGCCGCACCTGTGGGCGGCCCTGGCGTTGACGTCCGATGCCCAAGCTCCGCGGTTGTTCGGCCCGCTGAGCCAGGTGCTGACGCCGGTGCCGGCGCATCTGGAGGTGGCTGGGCAGCCGTGGTACCTGTGGCCGGCCCCGATACAACAGCAGGGGGATCGCCCCCAGTGGCCCTACAACTTGCCGCCAGGCTTTCGGGCCACGGCCCGCAGCTTGCGGTTGCTCTACTGGCTGGATGGCGAACACGCGATATTCGGTTCGCCAAAAGGCAGCGAGGTAGCCACTGCAGTGGCCAACCTCGAAACACTGATCGAGCACGGCATGAGTGAGGGGCGTTACCTCAAGCAACTGCACGGGCAAGTCAACGGGCCCTTGCTGCTTGATGACGCGCAGGCCATGGCAATTCTGCGCAGTGACGCAAAGCCCTCCGCCAAGTCCGAGCAGTTGGCCGGCCTTGCTGGATAAAACGGCCAATGACCTGGGTCGGCAACAGATGAATGGAAGCGACATGGCAAACGATACCGCGCAACAAACCAGCTGCCCCGCCGAGCCGGCGGCCGCGCCAAAAGTCCTGGAACTGCCCCCTCGTCCTCCTGCCAACGAGCCCTCCGAGCGCTTCGACGAACCGCCCATGGGCTGCTCGACGCAGTTCGACGACATCCTCTACTCAACCGAGCAACAGGAGTTCTGGCTGCTGCCGAAAAGGGCCGCCACGCAGATAGACGAGGCAATCGATACCTTGGCCAGGCAAATCTCGCCTGCAAAGGCCGCTGACGAGCGCAAGAAAGGGCTCGACCAGTGCGGGTTGCTCGACTACTTCCTGGAGCCGCACCTGAGCAACTTCCTCGAAGGCGAGGACCAGGCCCGCCTGCTGGAAATCGAACGTGAAGAACCGCACATCGAAGACCCTAGCCGCGCCATGCGCATCAAGACTGCGGCCAGGAAGCAAGCTGCCGGGCCCAAGCCTGAAACGGCGTCGCAAGACCGCATGCAAGTCATGCGTGACCAGGAGCAGATGCGCCTGGATCAGGAAGAATTTCGAGAAATGCTCAAGCTCCACCACGAGTGGCAGCAATTGTGCAACAAGGCCATCGCGCAAGCCCGGCAGCAGGGGTACACCTACGAAGCCGGCAGCCTTTTTCAACCCGAGGCAATCACGGCGCGTTCATGGGTGCAGCGTTATCTCGAACTGCGCAAGATAGCCCTGGCCAAGGGCGACTTCGACATGGACAGCGAGGCCGTCGCGCAGTACCTCGCCGAGGACAAGCAACGCTTCGAGGCCGCCACTGACTGCACAGAAGCGGATTGCAGCGCGAAGATGCAGAGCTACATCAACTGGAAAGCCGCCCACAGCGACAAGCAAAACTACGCCGACTATCGCACTGCCATCCTGAAGGCTGCCGACTACGGCCTGGCACTGCCCGAATACGCGTTGCTGCCTGGCAAGGGCCCGGACATCACCAACGGCATCAAGAAATTCAAGGAGTACCTGAAGCTCGAATCGGCTCAGTTCAAGCTGATCGAAACGATGCGCAACAAGTACAAGCGCTGGATCGAAGCCACCGGTGAGAGCATCTCCGCCCCCGCAAACCTGGTCGATGACGAGCGCGACGCCTGGGAGAAACTGGAAGCCCAGCGCAAGGCGCTGCAGGCGGTCGCACAAGCCAACGTCGATAATGGCTTCCCCCGCCGCCATCTGCTGTGGAATCCGCAAGACTTCAAACCCAAGCCGGTCGAACGCCTGGTCAAGGCCGATTTCCCGCTGCGTGAAGTGAGCCGGCTGAAAACGCCGAATAAACCACTGAGCTATTTCAGCCTGCTCAACCTGGATGATGTCGGCCAGTATTTGAAAACCTCCGTGCAGAGTTCGCTGAACAAGTCGGGCAAGGCGCTCAAGGGCAAGCCCGCCAGCAGTGACGGCAAGGCCGGGGTCGATACCGCAACGCCGGTCTTCCACGAATGGCTCAAGCGCGAAGGCGCCGTGCGCATCCGTGACCAGGACGATGACTGGTTCGATGCCGAAGGCTGGTTTGATGTCGACAAGTTCCACAACTACCTGGAAAGCAAGCATTACCAGGTGAAGACGCTGTCGTCGAAAGGCGACAGGGCAGAATGGGGCGAGCGGTTGCGCCAGATGGTGTTCAAGGACGTTGTCCGCCGTGAACTGCGCCTGTTCGATCCCCGCCCCCAAGCCCAGTTGGTGCGTTGCCTGGTGCCGTCCCAGGAACGAATCCATGGCAGCACCAAGGTGGCCGGCCCCGCTTTGAGCGCCACCAAAGGCGCGACTTCGTCGGCCAACGTCACCCTCGACATCGACCTGGCCCGAGGTGAGGTCGACCTGTTCAAGGTCGACCTGCCCTCGCGCACCGACGCCCAACCAGTCAAGTTGACCTACCAGAACTACCGCGGCGAGCAGTGCCATATCGAGCTCGGCCGTTTCTCGATGCATTTTGCCGCCAAGGCCTGGGGCTTCGCTGGCGCGTCGATGCTGTTGTCCACCCAGCTTGAAGTGAGCCCGGCCAATACCCGCTATGGCTACGGCCTCACCCCCATCGAAGAGGCCACCCGCAATGAGGGCACCTACAGCAGTGCCAGTTCGCAAAAGAGCGGCCAAGTGCTCAACGGCAGCGCCGCCCAAGTCAAGATCGACAAGGGTGTCAGCGGCAAATTCAGTGTATTCGCAGGCACGCAAGCGGGCATTCAATTGACAGGCGCCCTCAACTGGGCACCGCCGCCAAACCTGATCCCCATGCAACCCGGCAAGAACGCCAGCCAATGGCTGAGCCTGGCGCGCCTGACAGTCGATGCTGCGGCAGCGTTCGGCGCAGGTGCCTCAGCCGGGTTCGACCTGTCCTTGTACGAAGGGCGGCTTATCCTGAACATGAAGGCGGCCTGGATCAGCGGCCCGGGTGCATCGGGCTCGTTCAAGTTCGAGGTTGGCTACCAGGGCATTGCCGACATCCTTCACCTGTTCCGCCGCGAATTGCACAGGAACAACAACCAACCGCTGGAATGGGTAGACGGGCCGGCGGGGACGTATATGTCGGTGCTCAACAGAATCGGGGTCTTGGGGTTTGATCCGACCATGGCTTACCTGATGGCCTATGACAACGTCATGTCGTTGTATGAAGCGCTGAGCAGGCAAGGACGAGGTGGGTTGTTGGCGCATATGATTGTCACATACCCGAAGGCAGAAGAGCTGAACAAGTGGATTGTCATGGCGCCCGCGTCCGCATTGGGGCCATTGCTGTACACCTTATCTTCAGCTCCAAAAAAACTCGAAGTCCCCGCAAACTCCCCAGCAGAAAAAAGTAAAACTTACGACCCATCGGAGGCATACCTCCTTCAGCAGCGAGCGATTTCCCGTATCATTTCATGCATTGCCCGTGAGGTAAACGAGCACACCCAGAATCAATTCACAGAGTCCTGCATCCGCATGAATAAATTCGGTGACAAACCCAAAGAGCATGGCCAAGCATACTGCGAAAACCGAATGAAGCTTGATATGTTCATGAAGGAACCCATTTTGCGTTTTTCACGCGTCGACGGTATTGCTGCCCGAAGTGCGTACATCGAAAACTCCTCCGCACTGGGAGTGGCAATGAACAACAAATGCCAGATAACTTATTTTAATAATCACCCAGAAAACCCAGCAGGATTTTCTAAATATGTTGACTAAAATCGCGCCATTCCTGGTCGCGGCACTGACCACACTATTATCATCCGCTGCATGGTCAGGCGAACAGGATGCCACCGTCATCGCAAAAGCAAAAATACTCTACAATCAGCGGGTACCAGCTATCCCGCAACTCCGAGCCGCAGCAGAGCTGGGCGATCCAGAATCTCAATTCTATTTAGCCGAAGCGCTTAGCCAACCGCTGTTCACGATGAGCAAAGAGGCCTATGCATGGTACGAAAAATCCGCCAACCAAGGCGATCTCTATGCAATGTATCGACTGGCATACCAAGACGATGAAGTCTGTGAAATCATGCAGAACTGCATTGACTCTGAGAGAGCGCCTAGCGACTGGAAGAAACAGCTGATAACCACCGCTGAAGGAAAAGCCAAGCTCGGCGATGGCGAAGCCATGTCCATCCTGTATTTCATCACTGATGATTTGACGTGGCTGGAAAAGTCCGCCGAGGCTGGTGACTCAAATGCTCAATGGCTACTTGCCAGTCGCTATAGGGACGGCCGAGGTTTCTTCATAATTCCAAGCAACCGAAAAAAAGCAGAAGAGCGGCTTCTAAAACTTGCTGCAGAGAACGGCTCGCCTAAAGCTCAGATCGCGTATGCAGGGCTACTTGCAGAACGCGGCGACAATGAAGCAGGTGCAAAGTGGTACCTAGCAGCCGTGAATCAGAGCTACATAACCGCTCTCTCTAGCTACGCCTACATGTTTGAGCTTGGCGGATTCTACGACTTCCCAAAAAGCCCGATAAAAGCTTATTCATTTCATTTGATCGTTTCTAGCCTGGAGACAGAGGATCAACTTCACGTAGAAACAGAAGCCCGCCTAAAGTCGCTGGCAAAACATCTATCCCCACAAGACTTGGAAACTGCAAAATCCTTCGCGGACGATTGGATAAAGAGCCATCCTCCTCTGTCTCTCTATAGAATGAAACTGGGACTCTAGTGTCCTGTCTCGGAAATAACTTAACCCACTTGAGCTACGCTTCGTTGGTCAGCCACAACGAGGAGTGGAGCCGTGAACTCTCAAGCCATTGTGCTCAGTGACGATGAGCAGGTTGAGTTGAGCCGGCGGGTTCGCTCGGCGACCATCAGCCAGCGCGACGGTCGCCGAGCGCGTGTAATCTTGCTGGCTGCTCAAGGTCATTCACGTAACGAAATCGCTGAATTGACCGGCCTCTCCGTTGTTTCGATCACCCGCTGGTGCAAGCGTTTTCAAGCCCAGCGCCTACAAGGCTTAGTGGATTTGCCTGGGCGAGGACGCAAAACTTCCTTACCTGCCGAAGCTTTGAAACGAACGCTTGAGCAGGTCACTCAACCACGCATTGGCCAACCTCGTTGGAGCTGCCGCAGCATGGCGCGAGTCGCCGGTATTTCGCCTGCCAGCGTCCAACGAATTTGGGCCGCGAACGACATCAAACCGCACCTGACTCGCACCTTCAAACTGTCCAATGACCCGCATTTCGAAGAGAGATTCTGGGACGTCATTGGACTGTATCTGGCGCCACCGGATAAAGCGCTGGTGCTCTGCTGCGATGAAAAGAGCCAGGTTCAAGCCTTGCAACGCACGCAACCAGGCTTGCCATTGGGCATTGGCCACATCCGCACACAGACCCATGACTACGTTCGTCACGGCACGCTAACGCTGTTCGCGGCCATGGATTACCTCCAGGGTCGGCTGATCAGCAGCATCGAAACACAGCACCGGCATCAGGAGTGGCTGGCTTTCCTGAAAAAGATCAACCGGGAAACACCCAAGAACCTGCAATTGCACTTGATCGTGGATAACTACGCCACGCACAAGCATCCGGTCGTCAAGGAATGGCTCAAACGTCATCCACGATTTCATCTGCACTTCACCCCGACCTCAAGCTCCTGGATGAACATGGTTGAACGCTTTTTCCGGGACATCACCGTCTACCTGCGCGATGGCAGCTTTAGTTCGACACGCGAACTGGCTAGCTCCATCACCGCGTTCTTGGCGCTGCACAACGCTCAGCCCTGCCGGTACGTCTGGAACGCGAAAGGTGAAGACATCTTGCGCAAGATCCAGAGTGCCCGAGACGCGATGGCAGGCGCGATGAAAAAGAACGTTTTATCTGAGACGGGACACTAGGAACAGACACCCCACTGCGCAAGAACTTGCGCACTCCCCCTGACAAAAACGCCCCCAGCCAATACCCGAGGCCAATGACCACGCGGCATAGAGCCCCAGTGCGCAACTTTTTACACAGTACTGCGCAAGAAGTTGCGCACTTTTACAACCATTTTCCGCGTTTTGTCGGCCCACGCTGCCCTGCATTGTCCGCGAGCCCTTGAGCGGCAAGGGGGCGGCGCTTTATGGCATGCAACTTGAAACGTCACCTTTAACCGGCCCACCGCCCCACTGCACATTCAAAAGCACATGACCCGACCGCTCAACCGAAAAAGCCTCCTCCCCCTGCTGCTCTGCCTGGCACTCGGGCACTCGCCATCAACGGGTGCCGCCACCCTTGCCAGCTACACCCAGGCGGCCAACCAAGGTGACGTGCAGGCCATGTTCCAGCTGGCCCGCCAGGCCAATAACAGCGCGCAAGGGCTGACCCAGGTCCAATGGAAAACCCGTCTGCACACCAAGGCCGAACAGGGCGACAGCGAAGCCATGCGCCTGCTCTGGCGGCTGGATGACAAGCTGGGCTGGCTCAAGCAATCCGCCGAGGCGGGCAATACCATGGCGCGCTGGCAACTGGCCCGGCAGTACCAGGCCGGCCGTTCGCTGTTCTGGCCGGGCCAGCGCCAGCAGGCCATCGAGAAATGGCTGAGGCTTGCCGCCATGGCCAACCTGCCCCAGGCGCAGGTGGACTACGCAGCGCTGCTGGCAGCGCGTGGTGAGTTCGACCAAGGGCGTGGCTGGTATGTGAAGGCGGCCGAGCAAGGCCATGTCGCGGCCGTGGCCGGTTATGCCTACATGCTGGAAACCGGCGGGCCGTACCGGGTGCAGAAGGACTTGGTCAAAGCCTTTGCGCTGAATGTGCAGCTGCTGGCGCTCGGCAGTGGCTCCGAGCTGCGCCGCAATGCCGAATACAGCCTGGAGTCGCTGGGGTATGAGATGACTGCCCTGCAACTGGAACAGGCGCGGCAGTTGGCGGATGAGTGGCGGCGCACGCACCCGCCGTTGCGGGTGGCTGAAGAAAGGTTGTAACTGGGTGCAGGCTTGGGTTGCCTGCACCGGCCCTATCGCCGGCAAGCCGGCTCCTACACGGGATCGCGCAGCTTGCCAGCGATGGGGGCATCAGGTCAGAAGTCGAAGAACACCGTCTCGCCTTCGCCCTGAATGCGGATATCGAAGCGATAGGCGGTTTGCCCGTTCACCTCGCAACGCTTGGCAATCAGCGTTTCACGCCGCTGCGGCTGCTCGATCAGGTTGAGCACCGGGCACTTTGCGTTGGCCTCGGCTTCGTCGTCGAAGTACAGCCGGGTGTGCAGGTGAATGTTGATACCCCGGGCGAACAGGCTGATGTTGATGTGCGGCGCCATGGGCACGCCAGCGGCGTTGTTGACCACCCCCGGCTTGACCGTGTGCAGCGTCCACTCGCCGGCATCGAAAGTGGTGGCGGTACGGCCGAAGCTGTTGAAAGCGTTCTCCTGGTTGTAGTCGTCCTGATACTGGCCGTTGGCATCGGCCTGCCAGACTTCCAGGAACGAATCGCGCACCAGGTGGCCATTGCCGTCGTATACCTGGCCGAGCAGCAGAATGTGCTCGCCGCTGGCATCGGGCTTGGCCAGGCGGTTCCAGATTTCCTGGTGGCGAGTGGGGTTGCCGGCCGCTTCCAGGGCCAGGCCAATGTGCACGTAAGGGCCGGCGGTCTGCGAGGGGGTTTCCGGCAGCAGTTCGATAGGCATGTCGGGTGTCCTCAGCGGTTTTCGAAGTGGGTCTGGCGCTGGCCGCGCAGCACGATGTCAAAGCGATACGCCAGGCAGTCCATCGGATTGGCGGCGCTCATGTCCAGCTTGGCGATCAGTTGCTGCACCGCCTCGGGGTTGGCGATCGACTTGACGATCGGGCACATCGGGATCAGCGGGTCACCCTCGAAATACAGCTGGGTGATCAGCTTGGTGGCGATCGACGGGCCGCTGACCGAAAAGTGGATATGCGCCGGGCGCCAGTCGTTGGGGCCGTTGCGCCACGGGTAGGGGCCGGGCTTGATGGTGCGGAAGCTGTAGTAGCCGTCACGATCGGTGAGGCAGCGGCCGACGCCGCCGAAGTTCGGGTCCAGCGGCGCCAGGTAACGGTCGTTCTTGTGCCGGTAGCGCCCGCCGGCGTTGGCCTGCCACATTTCCACCAGGGTGTTGGGCACAGGCTTGCCGTATTGGTCGAGCACCCGGCCGGCGACGATGATGCGCTCGCCGATGGGCAGGCCGCCGTTGCTGAAGTTCAGCAGCAAATCGTGGTCGTGCTCGCCGAAGCGCAGGTGCGAAAAGTCAGGGCCGGTGGTTTCGCTGATCGACTGCGGGATGCTTACCAGCGCCTGGCGCGGGGAGCGGGCGATGGATGTCTTGTAGTCAGGCGTGAAGGCCTTGGGGTGCCAGTTGCGATCACGGATCACGAAGCGGCTGGTGTCCTGGGCGGGCATGCCGGTTTCCTCTCTTGGAATTATCGAAGCGCCTGGGCGTGGCAGGCGGACTTGCAGTTTCCGGCAGGTGTGACGGGATGAATATTGAATTCCGCGGTCACAGGCATAACCATTTGGTTATGCAGATAGCCATAGCGCAACACCGCCGCCAGCGCTGATCTAATCTTTTGACTTCATGTTGCAAAACCGGAGAGCACTTCATGGAATGGCGAAAAGGCCGACGCAGCGACAACGTGGTCGATGCCCGCGGCGAAGGTGGCGGTGGCGGCGGCATGCGTTTCGGCGGCGGCAAGGGCCTGGGGCTCGGTGCCATCCTGCTGATCGTCGGCATCGGCTGGCTCACCGGGCAGGACCCGCTGCAGATCCTCGGCCAGCTGGCCGGGCAGATGGAGCAGCAGCAGAGCGTGCCGGCCGGTGCCGGCGGCAAGGCGCCACCGGCCAATGATGAGCAGGCCGAGTTCGTCGCCTCGATCCTGGGCGACACCGAAGACACCTGGAAGGCCCTGTTCGCCCAGGCCGGCAAGCAATACCGCGACCCCAAGCTTGTGCTGTTCAGCGGCCAGGTGAATTCGGCCTGCGGCTTTGCGTCGTCTGCCGTGGGGCCGTTCTACTGCCCGGCCGACCAGCGGGTGTACCTGGACATGGCGTTCTTCCGCGAGATGGAAACCCGCTTCAAGGCCGCTGGCGACTTTGCCCAAGCCTATGTGATCGCCCACGAGATCGGCCACCATGTTCAAACATTGCTGGGCGTATCGGCCAAGGTTGACGCCGCGCGGCGCAGCGGCCAGCGCATGGAGGGCGACAATGGCCTGCTGGTACGCCAGGAACTGCAGGCCGACTGCCTGGCCGGAGTCTGGGCCTACCAGGCGCAAAAACGCCTGAACTGGCTGGAGCCGGGGGATGTCGAGGAAGCGCTGAACGCCGCCAATGCCATTGGCGATGACCGCCTGCAGCAACAGGGCCAGGGCCGCGTGGTGCCCGACTCGTTCACCCATGGCACCTCGCAGCAGCGGGTGCGCTGGTTCAAGGCCGGTTTTGCCAGTGGCAACCTGAACCAATGCGATACATTCGCCGCGCGAAGCCTTTGAGTTGCGGGGCCGCCGTGCGGCCCATCGCGACACAACGCCGCACCCGCCGGCATGCCAGCGCAGGTATTAGCCGCTGCGCCCAGCAACGGCGGGAAAAGCAGCCCTAAAACCACATTTTTTCAACAGGTTATAAATCTGCTGAACGGCGTTTCAGCTTCCGCAGCGCTTGCCGATAACACCTGCACGAATCAGCAGGGCCCTGCACAACAACAACGCCCGCGATTTGAGATCAAGTGAGCGAAATCAAATTCGGGAGAGCGTGCATGAACAGCTGGTTCGCCAATATCAGCGTAAACCTCAAACTCGGCCTGGGCTTCGGCCTGGTGCTGGTACTGACCGGCCTGTTGGCCCTGACCGGCTGGAACAGCCTGGGCAGCCTTATCGACCGCAGTAACTGGATGGGCGATATCGGTCAGCTCAACAAATACCTGACCGAGCTGCGCGTAGCCCGCCTGCAGTACATGATCGCCAACGGCGACGATGCCTCGGCGGCCAACACCCAGACCAAGCTGGATGCCTTCAGCAAGCAGCAGGAATACCTGGTCAACACCTTCAAGAGCCCCGAGAACGTCAAGCTGCTGCGCGAGCTGGGGCAGACCGTCAGCGAGTACAAGGTGTCGCTGAACAAGATGCGCGCCGGCTACAAGACCTCCACCGCTGCCCGCGAGGCGATGAACGTTTCGGCGGTCAAGGCCGACGAGGCCATGGACACCCTGAGCCAGGACGTGATGGCCCGCAGCGAAGCCGACAGCGTGCGCCTGGCGCAGTACCAGCTGATCAGCAAGGCGCGCCAGCAACTGCTGCAGGTGCGTATCGACGTGCGCGGCTACATTGCCGACAACACCGCCACCAACGAGCAGGCCGCGCTGCGTCAGCTCGACGGCGCGCTGGCAGAAGTGGACACCCTCAAGCGCGAACTGCCCAACGAGGCGGCCCGCGTGCAGCAGTTCGAGCAGTCGGTGCAGGCCTACCGCGACGCGGTGCGCCAGTTCCGTGATGCGGTGGCCGCCATCGCCACCGCCCGCGCCGAAATGACCGTGCAGGGCGCCGACATCGTCAAGACCAGCGATGCGCTGTACGCCATCCAGCTGGAGCGCCGCGACATCGAAAGCGCCCAGGCCCGCAACATGCAGATCTTCGCCACCCTGCTGGCGCTGCTGGTGGGCGTGCTGGCTGCCGTGCTGATCACCCGCCAGATCACCCGCCCGCTGCGCGAAACCCTGGACGCCGTGGAGAAGATCGCCGGCGGCGACC
This sequence comes from Pseudomonas xanthosomatis, assembly GCF_019139835.1. NCBI lineage: Bacteria > Pseudomonadati > Pseudomonadota > Gammaproteobacteria > Pseudomonadales > Pseudomonadaceae > Pseudomonas > Pseudomonas xanthosomatis. The sequence goes on from NZ_CP077075.1 coordinate 5,893,380, forward strand.
TCACCCAGAACCTGCGCGTCACCCGCCGCGACGAGCTGGGCGTGCTGCAACAGGGCATCGGCCGCATGGGCACCACCCTGCGCGAGCTGATCACCGGTATCCGCGATGGCGTCACCCAGATCGCCAGCGCCGCCGAAGAGCTGTCGGCAGTGACCGAGCAGACCAGCGCCGGCGCCAACAGCCAGAAGGTCGAGACCGACCAGGTGGCCACCGCCATGCATGAAATGGCCGCCACCGTGCAGGAAGTGGCGCGCAACGCCGAGCAGGCCGCCATGGCCGCCACCAACGCCGACGGCGAAGCGCGCAACGGTGACAAGGTGGTGGGCGAGGCGATCAGCCAGATCGAACGCCTGGCCACCGAGGTCAACCGCTCCACCGAAGCCATGAACCTGCTGCAGCAGGAAAGCCAGAAGATCGGCAGCGTGATGGACGTGATCAAGTCGGTGGCCGAGCAGACCAACCTGCTGGCGCTGAACGCCGCCATCGAGGCCGCCCGCGCCGGTGAAGCCGGGCGTGGTTTTGCCGTGGTCGCCGACGAGGTGCGTGGCCTGGCCCAGCGTACCCAGCAGTCCACCGAAGAAATCGAGGGCCTGATCGCCAGCCTGCAACAGGGCACCCAGCAGGTGGCCGACGTGATGAGCGGCAGCCGCAGCCTGACCGACAGCAGTGTGGAGCTGGCGCGCAAGGCCGGTGGGTCGCTGGAGAACATCACCCGCACGGTGTCGAACATCCAGTCGATGAACCAGCAGATCGCCGCCGCGGCCGAGCAGCAGAGCGCCGTGGCCGAAGAGATCAGCCGCAGCATCCTCAATGTGCGTGATGTGTCGGAGCAAACCGCCTCGGCCAGCGACGAGACCGCCGCTTCCAGCGTCGAGCTGGCGCGCCTGGGCGGGCACCTGCAGATGCTGGTCAGCCAGTTCCGCGTCTGACTTCAACAGCCTGGGGCCGCCTTGCGGCCCATCGCGGCACAAGGCCGCTCCTACAGGAATGTGCGGTCCCCTGTAGGAGCGGCCTTGTGCCGCGAAAGGAGGGCAACGCCCTCCCAAGGCTGCAGCGTCTTACTTGACGATCAACCCCACCCCGCGGCCCCGCGGGTCTGACGCGGTCTCAAGCTTCTGCCCGGTGACCCGGATCGCCTGGATATCGCCCATCTCCCAGCCCTGATCTTCCAGCACGTAGCCCATCTTCTTCAGCTCGTCCGCCACCTTGCCGGTGAGCGGTGCATAGCTGTCAAAGTAGATGGTGTCCTTGGGCAGCAACTGGTGATGCACGCGCTGCGCCGCCACGGCCTTTTCCAGCGGCATGCCGAAGTCGTACAGGTTGTTCATCACCTGGAAGATCGAGGTAAAGATGCGCGAGCCGCCCGGCGTACCCACCACCAGCACCACCTGGCCGTCACGGGTGATCAGGCTCGGGCTCATCGACGAGAGCATGCGCTTGCCCGGCTCGATGGCGTTGGCATCACCGCCCACCACGCCGAACACGTTGGCCGCACCGGGCTTGGCGCTGAAGTCGTCCATTTCGTCGTTGAGCAAGAAGCCCGCGCCCTTCACCACCACGCCGCTGCCGTAGTCGAGGTTGAGGGTGTAGGTGTTGCTCACCGCGTTGCCTTGCTTGTCGACGATGGAGAAGTGCGTGGTCTGGTGCGGCTCCAGGCCCGGCTTGACCTTGTCGGTGTCGGAGATGGCATCGGGGTTGACCTGTGCGGCGCGCTTGGCCAGATAGTCCTTGGCCATCAGCTGGTCGACCGGCACCTTTGTGAAACCGGGGTCGCCGAGGTAGTCGGCGCGGTCGGCGAACACACGTTTTTCGATTTCGGCGAGCAGGTGGATGTACTTGGCCGAGTTGTGCTCGACGCCCTTGAAGTCCGCCGCGCGGTCCTCCTTGATGCCCAGCAGCTGGGCCAGGGCCACGCCGCCAGAGCTTGGCGGCGGCGCGGTGTAGACCACGTTGCCGCGCCAGTTGATGGCGATCGGGTCGCGCCACACGGCCTTGTAACCGGCAAGGTCTTCTTTGGTGATCAGGCCCTTGTCGGCCTGCATCTGTGCCACCAGCAGGTCGGCGGTCTTGCCCTGGTAGAACTCGCTCACGCCCTTGTCGGCAATGCGCTCCAGGGTTTGCGCCAGCTCCGGCTGCTTGAACAGCTCGCCGACCTTCATGTTGCCAAAGTAGTCATTGAAGTTGGTGGCGGTCTTGAACAGGCCCTGGGCGTCGTCGCGGTACTGGTACTGCTTCTGGGCGATCTTGAAGCCGTTTTTCGCATAGCCGATGGCCGGGGTGAGCAGCTCGCTCCACTTGAGCTTGCCGAACTTCTGGTGCGCCTCCCACAGCCCCATCACGGTGCCCGGCACACCGGCGGCGCGGGCTCCGACCAGGCTCAGGTTCTCGATGACCTCGCCCTTGTCGTCCAGGTACATGTTGCGGGTGGCGGCCTTGGGCGCCACTTCGCGGTAGTCGATGAAGTACGGCTTGCCGTCGACGTACAGGGTCATGAAGCCACCGCCACCGATGTTGCCGGCCTCGGGGTAGGTGACGGCCAGGGTGAAGGCAGTGGCGACGGCGGCGTCCACCGCGTTGCCGCCTTTTTTGAGAATATCGGCGGCCACCTGTGCGCCATATTGATCGGGCGCGGCCACCGCGCCGCCTTCAAGGGTGACCGCAAAGGCCGAAGAACAGCTCAGGATCGCGGCCCCCAGGGCCAGGGGCTGAAACATGACAAGACGCATGGGCACTTCCTTGGTGTTGTTTTTGTTGATCACTCATTAAGGCGCAAGCCTGGGCAAGCAGCAACCAACACCAGGAAATTGCGCCGCCGATGGGCAGACGCTGTCGCGTTCAGGCAACTCAGCAGGCGTACATGGCCAGCTTTTTCTGGATGAAGTCGAGGAAGCACTGGATGCGCAGAGCCAGCTGGGTGTTGCGGTAGTAGACCGCGTGGATCGGCTGGCGGTAACCGTTGTTGTGCTCGGGCAGCAGCACCTGCAAGCGGCCTGCGCGGATGTCTTCATGGGTCATGAAGTGCGACAGGCTGACGATGCCTTCGCCGGCCAGGGCCAGCTGGCGCAGGGTTTCGCCGCTGGAGGCGGTGAGCTGCGGGCGGATCGCCCAGCGGTCGCCCTGGGCATGGCGCAGTGGCCACTGGTTGAGCGAATCGAGGGCGCTGAAGCCGAGCAGGCAATGCTCGCTCAATGCCTCGACGCTTTGCGGCGTGCCGTGGCGGGCCAGGTAATCGGGGCTGGCCAGCACCTGCACCGGGCTGCAACCCAGCGATCGGGCGTGCAGGCTGGAGTCGGCCAGCTCGCCAATACGGATGGCCACATCGGTGCTCTGCTCCAGCAGGTCGATGATCAGGTCGTCGGTGTTCAGCTCAAGCTCGATGCCCGGGTACTGCAGACGGAACTCGCCGATCCACGGCAGGATGGCATGCAGCATGAATGGCGCGGCGGCGTTGATGCGCAGGCGCCCGGACGGGGTCTGGCGGTGCAGCGAAAGGTGTTCTTCGAGGTCGTCCATCTGCTCGAGAATCAGCCGCGCCCTTTCGAGGAAGAAGCGCCCCTCTTCGGTCAGGTCCATGCGCCGGGTGGTGCGGTTGACCAGCGTGGTGCCGAGCTTGCCCTCCAGGCGCGACAGGGTGCGGCTGACCGCTGACGGGGTCTGGCCGATCTGTTCGGCTGCGGCCGAGATCGATCCGCAGTCGATGACGGCGACGAATACCTGGAGTTCTTCGGATCGGGTTTTCACGCGCAGTGGCCTTGGTGGGGGAACGCGTTGATAGATAGCGTCTGGACGACAAGCGCGCAAGCCTGCGCAACCGTCGCGGGGCAAGCCCGCTCCCACGGTTACCCCACGATCAGGCTTGCATCATTGCGCCTTGCCGAACACCTGCTCCAGGTGCTGCTCATACGCCGCCAGCGCCGCCGGCACGTCCGGGCGCTTCATCACGTCCACCGCCAGGAAGGTCGGCAGGCCGCGCATGCCAAGGAACTGGTTGGCCTTGTGGAACGGGAAGTACACCGCATCCACGCCTTTGCCCTCGAAGAAGTCGCTGGGGTCGTCGAAGGCCTGCTGCGGGGCGTTCCAGGTCAGCGACAGCATGTACTGCTTGCCCTGCACCAGGCCGCCGCTGCCGTACTTCTGCGAGGCGTCCGAGCGGGTGCGGCCGTCGCTGGCGTACAGGCTGCCGTGGCCGGCGGTGAACACCTTGTCGATATACTTCTTCACGGTCCAGGGCGCGCCCATCCACCAGCCGGGCATCTGGTAGACGATCACGTCGGCCCAGAGGAACTTGGCCACTTCTGCCTGCACGTCGTAACCGCCGTCGATGAAGGTTTCCTGCACATCGAAACCGGCACGGTCGAGGTGGGCCAGGGCCGCGTCGTGCAGGGTCTGGTTGAGGCGGCCGTCGGAATGGGCGAACTGTTTGCCGCCGTTGAGCAGGAGGATCTTTTTCATGGGGGTCGGGCTCGTGAGTGGAATTGCCGGCAGATTAGGCACTCGCGGGCAGAGGAAACAGCCACACCGGGGCAAAATACATTTGCCCAGGTTTCACGAATCAACCTGGCATTGTTGCTTTAGACTTGGCCACATCACTCACTCTGCAAAGGCCGCATGCCCATGAGCCAGCAACAAGCCTTCATCCTCAAAGCCAAGACCCGCCCGGAAATGGCCGACGCCTTCGAGCAACTATTCCGCCCCTACGTCGAGCCGAGCCGCCAGGAGCCGGGCTGCATCGAATACCACATGCTGCGCGACCAGCAGGACCCGAGTCTGTTCGTGTTCTTCGAGGTGTGGGCCGACCAGGCTGCCCTGGATGTGCACTCGGCCCTGCCGCACATGCAGGCGTTCTTCGAAAAGCGCATGGACTACCTGGAGCGCGATTTCGACATCCAGAAGGTCGATATGCTCAGCGCCTCTAGCCGTTAACCAGCAGGTGAGCCCCCAGCAGCGCCAGGCCGATGAAGAAGCAGCGCTTGAACAGCACGGCGCTGATGCGGCCACGCAGCCACTGCCCGGCGAACATGCCCAGCAGCGCCGGGGCCAGCACCAGCAGTGATGCCCCCAGCGCCTGGCCGCCGAGGGCATCCTGCCCGGCCAGGCCGATGGCCAGGGCCAGGGTCGAGACGGTGAACGACAGGCCCAAAGCCTGGACCAGTTCGTCACGGCTCAGCCCCAGCGCTTGCAGGTAAGGCACCGCCGGCATCACGAACACGCCGGTCGCCGCCGTGACCACCCCCGTCACCAGCCCGCATACCGGGCCCAGCCACTTTTCCCGCCCGGGAGCCACCCGCAGGCCCGGCCCTGCCAGCCCGTACAGGGCGTACACCAGCAGCGCGCCACCCAAGGCGTGGGCCGCCCACGGGCCGCTGTCGATACCCAGCCAGACGCTGCCAAGCAAGGTGCCGACGAAAATCATCAGCAACATCGGGCCAAGGCGGCGCAGCAACGCAAGCAAATGCCCGCCGGCTGCCAGTTGCCACAGGTTGGTGAGGGTCGAAGGCACGATCAGCAGCGCCGCAGCCTGCGCCGGCGGCATAGCCAGGCCGAGCAGGCCCATGGCGATGGTCGGCAGCCCGAGGCCGATCACACCCTTGACCGCGCCGGCCAGCACGAAGGTGAGAATCACCAGCACTGTCAGTGCCGGGCCAATGTTCTGGTAAAACGCAATGAAGGTATTCATGGCGCCATGCTGAGCCAGCGCAAGGCGGCTGAAAATCTGCCATATACTCAGCCAGACTCTTGCCAGGACAGAGGCTGATGCATTTCGACCTGAACGACCTTGTACTGTTCCAGCACACCCTGGCGTGCGGCAATATCACTGCCGGCGCCCGACGCAGCCACCTGTCGCTGCCTGCAGCCAGCGCGCGCATTCGCGCCATGGAGGCATCGCTGGGCATCCCCCTGCTCGAACGCAACCGCCGCGGCGTGCAGCCCACGCCCGCTGGCCAGGCACTGCTGCTGCATGCACAACTGATCACCCGGCAGGTCGAGCGCCTGCAATACGACCTGGCGCAGTACGCCCAGGGCCAGCAGGGGCAGGTGCGCCTGCTGTGCAACACCGCCGCACTGACCGAATACCTGCCGGAGCTGCTGGCCCGCTACTTGGCGGCGTACCCGGGGGTGAGCGTGGATGTGCAGGAGCAACCCAGCCTGCGTATCGTCCAGGCCATCACCCAGGGCATGGCGGACTTGGGCGTGGTGTCCACCGCCGCCCCGCTCGGGCACCTGCAGACCCGGCCGTTTCGCGACGACCCGCTGGTACTGGTGATGCCGCCCGGGCATCCACTCGCCGAGGTGGTCGAGCCGGGCTTTGCAGACAGCCTTGCCCATGGCCATGTGGGCTTGGGACCCAACAGCGCGCTGGCGCTGCACCTGGAAGAACAGGCATTGCGGCTGGGGCGGCGGATGCAGGTGCGGGTCAGGGCCGAGGGCTTCGACGGGGTGATCCGCATGGTGGCAGGGGGTGCCGGGGTGTCGGTGGTCCCGCTGGCGTCTGTGCGGCGCTGGGAAGGGTTGCTGGCGTTGCGCTGGGTGGCACTGCAGGAAGAGTGGGCGAACCGCCAGTTGCTGGTGTGCGCCCGGGATTTTTCAGCGCTGCCGGGGTATGCAGCGGGGTTGGTGGAAACCCTGGTTGCCAGCCCCCGGTAAAAACAACCAAAGCCCGCTCCCACGCCTCATGGCAACCCGGCAGCCTGGACAATGACCTGCCGGCGTCGCTCAATGCGCCACGGCCAGCTCGCGCAACGCAGCCGATGCCAGAAAGCCCGAGCGCGAGGCGTAGCGATGGTCACGTTTGACCTTCTCGTCGATGCGCTGCAACAGGTTCTCCGGCAACGTGGCATTGAACCGCACCGCCTTGCCCAGGTAGGGCGTCACATCGAAATCCACCACTGCCCACACACCACCGGCGTAGTCAGGGTTGAGCACATGCACGTCCACTTCCTCGGCCTGGGGCAGCGGCTCACCGTCGGCCACCAAACCCTCGAAGTGCAGGGCCAGGGCTTGCTGCACGTTCTCCAGCGCCTGGGACACAGTGGCCCCGGCAGAGAAGCAGCCAGGCACGTCGGGGACGGTCACGCCGTAGTCAGAGCCCGCATCCTTGTGCAGTACAACTGGAAATTTCATAGTCTGTCTCCATTGATGTTCTGGAGCGTATGGCGCCCCGGGTAACACGAGCGGCCTCATTTCAGGCCTGCTTGTTTCAGGATGCTGTGCACCGTACCCCGAGGCAGGTCGCATTTGGGGTGAGGTACCGTGACCCGACCTTTCTTGAAGGGATGCCTGAATTGGTGATGGCTCCCTTTGACATCCACCTCATACCAGCCATCGGCTTCGATGAGCTGTATCACTTCCCTGCTGCGCATGCACCATTCCTTTGGCAGATGATGTGTAGGCTACACATCGGGCTTGATAAAGACAAAGCCAAATACACACCATGCACACTAAGGGCGACAAGCGGCCGATTCCACAACCCGCGCAAGCATCGTCCGGTTCACATGTGGGAGTGATGACACTTGCCCGAAGCCAGGCGGATTCCCCACAATCCGCCCCACGCCGCACCAGACAGGGAGTTCCACGTGCCATCGATCTACCAGCTCAAACCCCGCTTCCAGGCGCTGCTGCGCCCGTCCGTGCAACGCCTGTACGACCGTGGCGTCACCGCCAACCAGGTCACTGTCGCCGCCGCCGTCGTTTCCATCGCCCTGGGCCTGCTGCTGGCCTGGCTACCCCACATCACCTGGCTGTTCATCCTGCTCCCGCTGTGGATGCTGCTGCGCATGGCGCTGAACGCCGTGGACGGCATGCTCGCCCGGGAATTCGGCCAGCAATCGAAGCTGGGCGCCTACCTGAACGAGCTGTGCGACGTGGTCGCCGACGCCGCCCTGTACCTGCCCTTCGCCCTGCTGGCCGGGGTATCGCCTGCGCTGGTGGTGCTGGTGGTGCTGTTCGCCGTGGTCAGCGAGTACGCAGGCGTCATGGGCCCGCTGGCTGGCGCTTCGCGGCGCTACGACGGGCCGATGGGCAAGAGCGACCGCGCCTTCGCCTTCGGCGTGCTGGGCACCGGGGTGGCCTTCGGCCTGCTGAGCGCCGGGTGGATCAACGGGCTGCTGCTGGTCATCCTGCTGCTCTCGCTCTATACCCTGTACAACCGGGTTCGCCAGGGCCTTGCCGAAACCCGCTGAGCCTCCCTTGCCGAACAAGGATTATTCGCCATGCGCCAAGCGCAATCGCTGCATTTTTTGACCCATGACGGCGTCGAGTTGCACTACCGTTACTGGCCTGCCACCCGCAACGAGCACCAGCCGCGCCGGGCGGTGGTGATGTTCCACCGCGGCCACGAACACGGTGGGCGCATGGCTCACCTGGCCGACGAGCTGGACATGCCGGGCTACGACTTCTTCGCCTGGGACGCCCGCGGCCACGGCCAGTCCCCGGGCGCGCGCGGCGACAGCCCGGGCTTTGCCACCAGCGTGCGCGACGTGCAGACCTTCATCGAGCACCTGCAAAACCAGCATGGCATCGCCGAGGCCGACATGGTGGTGCTGGCGCAGAGCGTCGGCGCGGTGCTGATCGCCACCTGGGCCCATGACTACGCGCCCAAGGTGCGCTGCCTGGTGCTGGCTTCGCCGGCGTTCAAGGTCAAGCTGTACGTGCCCTTTGCCCGCCCCGGGCTGAAGCTGCTCAAGGCCCTGCGCGGCAACTTCTTCGTCAACAGCTACGTCAAGCCGCGGCTGCTGACCCACGACCCCGAGCGGGTGATGTCGTACCTGGCCGACCCGCTGATCAGCCGGCCGATCTCGGTGACCATGCTGCTGGGCCTGTACGAGGCGGCCGACCGCGTGGTGGCCGACGCCCAGGCGATTCAGGTGCCGACGCAACTGTTGGTGTCTGGCGCCGACTTTGTGGTCGAGCGCGGCCCGCAGGAGCGCTTTTTCGAACGACTGGGCAGCGCCCGCAAAGAGATGCATGTGCTGCCCGGGTTCTTCCACGACACCCTCGGCGAGCGCGACCGCGCCCATGCCTTGCGGCGCATCGAGCGCTTCGTCGGGCACTGCTTCGATGCCCCGGTAGCCGCCCCCTCGCTGCTCGACGCCGACAAGGTCGGCGCCAGCTGCGCCGAGGCCGAGAGCCTGGCCGCGCCGTTGCCGCGCAACTCGCCGCGCGAGCTGTACTGGCGCGCCACCCGCGCCAGCCTGCAGCTGGGCAAGGGGTTGTCCGAGGGGGTCAAGCTTGGCTTCGAAACCGGCTTCGATTCCGGCTCCACCCTGGACTACGTGTACCGCAACCAGCCTACCGGCAAGGGCCGCCTCGGCGAGCTGATCGACCAGAACTACCTGAACGCCATCGGCTGGCGCGGCATTCGCCAGCGCAAGCTGAACGTCGAGGAACTGCTGCGCGAAGCCATCGCCCGCCTGCGCCAGCAGCAGCGCCCGGTGCGCATCCTGGATATCGCCGCCGGCCACGGCCGCTACATCCTCGAGGCGCTGCAGGGCATGGAGCAGTTGCCGGACTCGATCCTGCTGCGCGATTACAGCGAGCTGAACGTGCAGCAAGGCAGCGCGCTGATCGATGAAAAAGGCCTGGGCGAGGTCGCCCGCTTCGTCCAGGGCGATGCATTCGACCGGCAAAGCCTGGCCAGCCTCGACCCGCGCCCGACCCTCGCCGTGGTGTCCGGGCTGTACGAACTGTTCCCCAGCAACGAGCTGGTGGGCAATTCCCTGGCGGGCCTGGCCGAGGCTGTAGAGGATGGCGGCTACCTGGTTTACACCGGCCAGCCATGGCACCCGCAACTGGAGATGATCGCCCGCGCCCTGACCAGCCACCGCGGTGGCGAGGCCTGGGTGATGCGCCGGCGCAGCCAGGCCGAGATGGACCAGTTGGTGGCAGCGGCGGGCTTTCGCAAGGTCGCCCAACGCATTGATGAGTGGGGCATCTTCAGCGTCAGCCTGGCCCAGCGGGTGCGTTGATGGCCCGCGAAGCCGGGCTGGTCCGCCGGGGCATCCTTTGGCTGTTGCTGCTTGGGCCGTTTTTCTTCCTCAGCTACGGCCTGAGCAACAGCTACACCGCCGGGCGCGACGATATCGGCAGCCTGGTGTTCGCCTGGGAGCGGCACATGCCGCTGTGGCCGTGGACGATCATCCCGTACTGGTCCATCGACCTGTTGTATGGCTTGTCGTTCCTGCTGCCGCGCAGCCGCCGGGAAATGGACCGCCACGCCCTGGCGCTGCTGAGTGCACAGTTGCTCAGCGTCTGCTGCTTCTTGCTCTGGCCGCTGCGCTTCACCTTCGAGCGCCCGGAGCTGCACGGGGTGTTCGGCTGGCTGTTCGATGTGCTGATGGGCTTCGACAAGCCCTACAACCAGGCGCCGTCGCTGCATATTGCGCTGCTGGTGATCATCTGGACGATGTTCGCCCGGCATGTGCGCCAGCCGCTTTGGCGCTGGCTGATGCATGGCTGGATGGGCCTGATCGGGGTGTCGGTGCTGACTACCTGGCAGCACCATTTCATCGACCTGCCGACCGGGGCGCTGGCCGGGCTGCTGTGCCTGTGGCTGTGGCCACACGCGGGGCCTTTGCCCTGGCAGCAGGCGCAGTGGGCGCGTGACCCGCAGCGCTGGCGGCTGGCATTGCGTTACGGGTTGGGGGCGCTGGTGCTTGCGCTGGCCGGCTTCGCGGCCGGGCACACCGCGCTGTGGCTGCTGTGGCCGGCGCTTTCGCTGCTGCTGGTGGCGCTGAACTATGCGCTGTTCGGAGCGGGCGGGTTTCAGAAAGGCGCCGATGGGCAATTGTCGGTTGCGGCGCGCGGGTTGCTGGCGCCTTACCTGCTGGGGGCTTGGGTGAATTCGCGGTTGTGGACCTGGCGGCGACCGCAAGCCGATGAAGTGTGCGAGGGGGTGTATCTGGGGCGGGTGCCGGGCAAAGGCCAGGCTGCGGGGTTTGTTGCGGTTGTGGATTTGAGTGCTGAGCTGGCCTGTACCGCCGCCATCGCGGGGCAAGCCCGCTCCCACGATGATCACCCCGCTATGGCCTACCAGTGCTTGCCATCGCTGGACCTGGCTGCCCCTGATCAGCTCACCCTGCATCGGGCCGCGCAAACTATCGAACACCTGCGCCAACAAGGCCCGGTCTTGGTCTGCTGCGCCCTGGGCTACTCACGCAGCGCGTGCGCCGTCGCCGCCTGGCTGCTGGCCAGCGGGCGCTGCCAGACCAGCACCGAGGCCCAGGCGCTGATCCGCAGGGCCCGCCCCGGCGTGGTCCTGCACCTGGCCCATCACCAGGCGCTGCAAGGGCTGGAGGCTCGCCCATGAACCTGTTCGTCACCGCCAGCCTGTTGGCCCGCGGCCGCCAGCTCGAACGCCTGTCGGACGGTATTACCTTGCTGGCCTTGGCTTGCAGCCTGGCGCCTTTGCTGGGGCTGCCGCTGGCGCTGCTGCCTCGCCTGCTGTGCGGGCTGCTGTTGCTGCTGGGCCTGGCCCACAAGTACTGGGCCGTGCGCGTGGCCCTGGATGCCGAACTGTTCGCCCGCCTGGCCAGCAGCGCCGACCTGGCTGCCGACACCCAGGCGCTGGACCACGCCCTGCACACACTGCGCCTGAAACCCAAGGCCAGCGACAGCCGCGACTGGCCTGCCCGCAGCCAGGGCGCCCTGGCCCTGCTGCGCCGCCAGGCCCTGTGCCTGGCGGCGCAAGTACTGCTGATACTCCCCCTCCCCTTCACCGGATAAGACCGATGCCATGCTCGCCAGCCTGACTGCCTTCGTCATCACCTCCGCCGCCCGCCTGATCACCGGCGCCCGCGCCCTGTGGCTGGGCTGCACACCGCAGCCGGTGCAGCGCCTGTACTTCGCCAACCACAGCAGCCACGGCGACTTCGTGTTGCTGTGGGCGGCGCTGCCCGAGGCCCTGCGTCGCCACACCCGGCCGGTGGCCGGGGCCGACTACTGGTGCAAGCCGGGCATCCGCGAGTTCATCATCCGCCGGGTATTCAACGCGGTGCTGATCGACCGCCAGCGCCCGGCCGCCGAAGGCAACCCGCTGCAACCAGTGCTGGACGCCTTCGCCCAGGGCGATTCGCTGATTTTCTTCCCCGAGGGCACGCGCAACCTGGGTGACGAGCCGTTGCTGGCGTTCAAGAGCGGGCTGTTCCACCTGGCGGCGGCCAACCCGCAGGTGGAGCTGGTGCCGGTGTGGATCGCCAACCTCAACCGGGTGATGCCCAAGGGCCGCGCCCTGCCGCTGCCGCTGTTGTGCACCTTGAGCTTTGGCGAGCCGCTGCACCTGCAGGCGGACGAGAGCAAGCACGCGTTTCTGGAGCGGGCCCGCCAGGCCCTGCTGAACCTGGCCCCGAAGGATGCCTGAGATGGATCACAACACCCTGTCCCTGTTCGCCGGCATCGGCGCCCTGCTGTTGCTGGCCAGCGTCATCGGCCGCCTGCTCAAGTGGCGCGCAGGCGCCGCGCCCCACGCAGTCATCGACAACCTCAACGCGCGCATCAACGCCTGGTGGGTGATGGTGCTGGTGATCGGTATTGCCTTTGTGTTCGGCAAGTACGGCGTGATCGTGCTGTTCTACGGCGTGTCGTTCTATGCCCTGCGCGAATTCATGACCCTCACCCCGACCCGGCGCAGCGACTACCCGGCGCTGGTGGCGGCGTTCTATGTGGCGCTGCCGGTGCAGTACCTGCTGATTGCCATGGACTGGTACGGGCTGTTCAGCATTTTCATCCCGGTGTATCTGTTCCTGCTGTTGCCGATTCTGGCCAGCTTCGGCGGCGACACCACGCGCTTTCTGGAGCGGGCGTCGAAGGTGCAATGGGGGTTGATGATTGCGGTGTACTGCGTGTCGTCGGTGCCGGCGCTGATGACCCTGGACATCCCCGGCTTCGAGGGCCGCAACCTGCTGCTGATCGCCTGGCTGATTTTGGTAGTGCAACTGTCCGACGTGCTGCAGTACGTGTGCGGCAAGCTGTTCGGCAAGCGCAAGGTGGCGCCCAACCTGTCGCCGTCCAAAACCCTCGAAGGCCTGCTGGGCGGCGTGGCCCTGGCGACGCTGATCGGCGCCATGCTGTGCTGGATCACCCCGTTCACCTTCTGGCAGGCGGCGCTGATGGCGCTGACGGTCAATGCCATGGGCTTCTTCGGTGGGCTGGTGATGTCGGCGATCAAGCGCGACCGCGGGGTGAAGGACTGGGGCCACATGATCGAGGGCCACGGCGGCATGCTCGACCGCATGGACTCGGTGTGCTTCGCCGCGCCGGTGTTCTTCCACTTCGTGCGCTACTGGTGGGCGTGAGGTACTGGGGAGGGGTATGCCTGAGGTGATTGCTGCACTGCGTGATCGGCTTTAGGCCGCTATCGCGGGGCAAGCCCGCTCCCACGTGCTTCGGGGAGCAACTGCCTTGTGTTGCCCGCCCCGGCCTCATCGCCGGCAAGCTGGCTCCTACAGGTACAGCGCTGGCCTGAGGCTAATGCGATCCCTGTGGGAGCGGGCTTGCCCGCGATGGCGTCACTTCAGGTACGAGCGCAACAACGACGCCACCTTGTCGGCTTCTTCCTGGCGCTGCTCGGCGCTCAGCCCGTCCGCTACCAGGTGTTCGCGGATATGCCCTTCCATCACCTCGGCCATCAGCCCGTTCACCGCACCGCGCACGGCGGCGATCTGCTGCAGGATCGCCAGGCAGTCCTTGTCCTGCTCCAGCGCGGTCTCCAGAGCTGCGGCCTGGCCCTTGATCTTGCGCACCCGGGTCAGCAGTTGCTTCTTGCTCTTTTGGGTATGTGCCATTGTGCTTCCGCCACCATAGGTATACTGGGGTATAGTATATTTCACGATCTTCCGGGAGCATGATAAACCATGACCACGCAAACCTCCGACCGCTGGCAACACAGCCACCAGTTCCACACCAGCAACCTGGGCGCCGAGCGCAAGACGCGCCTGGCGGTGTGGCTTACTGCGCTGATGATGGTGGCCGAGATCGCCGGCGGCTGGTTCTTCAATTCCATGGCCCTGCTCGCCGATGGCTGGCACATGAGCTCCCACGCCCTGGCGCTGGGCCTTTCGCTGCTGGCCTATGCCGCCGCGCGGCGCTACGCGCGGGACCGGCGCTTTGCCTTCGGCACCTGGAAGATCGAGATCCTCGGTGGCTACTCCAGCGCCCTGCTGCTGCTCGGCGTGGCCGGGTTGATGGCGTTCCAGTCGGCCGAGCGCTTGCTCAGCCCTGGCGCGATCCACTATGACGAAGCGATCTTCATCGCAGTGATCGGCCTGGGGGTCAACCTGCTGTGCGCCTGGCTGCTGCGGGACGACCATCACCACCACGGCCACGATCATCACCACGACCATGGGCATTCACACCACCACGACCTGAACCTGCGCTCGGCCTACCTGCACGTGGTCGCCGACGCCGCCACCTCGGTACTGGCGATCGTCGCCCTGGTGGCAGGCAAACTGTGGGGCGCCAGCTGGCTGGACCCGGTGATGGGCCTGGTGGGTGCGCTGCTGGTGGCGCTGTGGGCGCGTGGTCTGCTACGCGACACCGGGCGGGTGCTGCTGGACGCCGAGATGGACGCACCGGTGGTGGAGGAAATTCGCCAAGTGGTCGCACAACTGCCGGTACCGGCGAGCATCACCGACCTGCATGTGTGGCGAGTGGGCAAGGACCAGTACGCCTGCATCGTCAGCCTTGCCACCGCCGCAGCATTGAGCGCCGACAGCGTGCGCCAGGCGCTGGCGGTGCACGAGGAACTGGCGCATATCACCGTCGAGGTGAATGCCCTGGCATAGCGCGGGCAGACAGCTGAGCGTCGAGCCCAGGCAACTGCGGGGATGGCGATGGCCCTAAGGTGACGGGTCACATCACCTGTTGCCTGGAGCCACGCCATGTCCGATTTCATCACTGTCCTGCGCGAAACCTGCCCGACCCCGGTGGTCGACGCGACCAAGTGGAAGCGCATCGGCGGCGAGCCGCACACCGTCAACCTCAACGCCTACCTGTCGGCCGACGGCAGCAAGATCATGGGCACCTGGATCTGCACCCCGGGCAAGTTCGAGGTGAACTACGACAAGTGGGAGTTCTGCCACTTCCTCGAAGGCTACTGCATCATCACCCCGGAAGGTGAAGAGCCCAAGCACCTCAAAGGTGGCGATGTGTTCGTGATCGAGCCGGGCATGAAAGGCACCTGGGAAGTGGTCGAGACGGTGCGCAAGTACTTCGTGTTTGCCTGATTCGCAAGGCTGACACACAACCTGTAGGAGCCGGCCGGCTCTCATAGAACAAACTACAAGCTATTGATTTAACACGGTTCCTGTGGGAAGCGGCCTTGTGTCGCGATGGGCCGCGAAGCGGCCCCAAGATCTCACTTTGATGCAAAAATTGCCGGGGCTGCTGCGCAGCCCATCGCGACACAAGGCCGCTTCCCACAAGGGCCGCGGTGCATCTGCGAGACTAGTTCTCTGCGCGACAGCGCAGCCCAAAAGGGCTGGGTGATCTCCTACAGTTATGCGCACCCCTGATTTGACGGGCAAAAAAATCGCATCGCCAGTGCCACTTCCCCCAGGTGCGCAGTTACAGGGGGAAGCGGCACTCGCCATGCGATCAAGCCCACCTCTGGAATCAATCCTTCTTGCGGTAGCCCTCGACGATCGCCGAGAAATCCTTGCCGCCTTCACCGCGCAAACTCATGGCCTGGTACAGCTGTTGGGCCACGGCGCCGAGGATCACCGGCTGGTGCGCCTGGCGCGCCGCTTCGGTGGCCAGCCCCAGGTCCTTGAGCATCAGCTCGGCGCCAAAGCCGCCGGTGTAACCGCGCGAGGCCGGGGCAGTCTCGATGATGCCCGGCCACGGGTTGTAGGTGTCCGAACTCCAGCAACGCCCGGTAGAGCTGTTGATGATGCCAGCCAGCACTTTGGTGTCGATGCCCAGCGCATTGCCCAGGGCCATGGCCTCGGACACGCCGATCATCGAAATGCCCAGCAGCAGGTTGTTGCAGATCTTGGCGATTTGCCCGGTGCCCACCTCGCCGCAGTGCACGATATTGCGGCCCATCTGTTCCAGCACCGGTTTGAGCGTTGCGAACAGCTCGGCGCTGGCACCGACCATGAAGGTCAGTGTGCCGGCGGCCGCGCCACCGGTGCCGCCGGATACCGGCGCGTCGCCCATGTCGATGCCTTTGGCCGCAGCGGCCTTGGACACCTCGCGGGCGGTCTGCGGGTCGATGGTGCTGCAGTCCACGGTCGGGGTGCCGGGGCGGATGCCGGCCAGCACGCCGCTGTCTTCGTCCAGGTACACGCTGCGCACATGGGCGGCCGCTGGCAGCATGGTGATCACCAGCTCGCTGCTGGCGGCGGCGTCTTTCGGCGAACTGCTTACTTGTGCGCCCAGTTCGGCGAGCTCGGCCAGCACGGCCTTGTTCAGGTCGAACAGGTTCAGCGAATGCCCGGCCTTGATCAGGTTGCGGGCCATGGGCGCGCCCATGTTGCCCAAGCCGATGAATGCGATACGCATGGCGAACTCCTTTAGCGCAGGCTGATGGTGGTGTTCACACCGTCATTGACGCTGTCATCGTCGAACCAGCGGGCGGTGACGGTCTTGGTCTGAGTGTAGAACTGCACCACCTGCTTGCCGTACGGGCCGAGGTCGCCGAGCTTGGAGCCGCGCGAGCCGGTGAAGCTGAAGAACGGTACCGGCACCGGGATCGGGATGTTGATGCCCACCTGGCCGATGTCGATCTCGCTCTGGAACTTGCGCGCCGCAGCGCCGCTTTGGGTGAACAGGCCGGTGCCGTTGCCGAGCGGGTTGGCGTTGACCAGGGCGATGGCCTCATCGAGGGTGTCCACCTCAAGCGTCACCAGCACCGGGCCGAAGATTTCCTGGGTGTACACCTGCATGTCGGTGCGCACACCAGAGAACAGGGTCGGGCCGACGAAGTTGCCTTGCTCGTAGCCAGGCACCTTGACCTCGCGGCCGTCCAGTTCAAGCTTGGCGCCTTCCTTGATGCCGCTTTCGATCAGCCCCAGCACGCGCTCCTTGGCGCGCTTGGAGACCACCGGGCCAACATCGGTGCCCGGCTCGCAGCCGGCATTGACCTTGAGCTTGCCGGCGGCAGCCTTGATGTCTGGCAGCCATTCGCGGGCCTTGCCCACCAGCACCGCCACCGAGGTGGCCATGCAGCGCTGGCCGGCGGCACCGAAGGCGGCGCCGACCAGGGCGTTGATGGTTTGCACACGGTTGGCGTCTGGCAGCACCACGGCGTGGTTCTTGGCGCCCATCATCGACTGCACACGCTTGCCGTGCTGGCTGCCCAGGTTATAGACGTGGGTGCCGACTTCGGTGGAGCCGACGAACGAAATGGCCTTGATGTCCTGATGGGTGCAAATGGCATCGACCACCTGCTTGCCACCGTGCACCACGTTGAGCACACCGGCCGGCACCCCGGCTTCGAGCGCCAGCTCCACCAGCATCATGGTCGACAGCGGGTCCTGCTCGGACGGCTTGAGCACGAAGGTGTTGCCGCAGACGATGGCCATGGGGAACATCCACAGCGGGATCATCGCCGGGAAGTTGAACGGGGTGATGCCGGCGCACACGCCGATGGGCTGGCGCAGGGTGTAGGTGTCGACGCCACCGGCTACGTTCTCGGCGAACTCGCCCATCTGCAAGGTGCCGATGGAGGCGGCGTGCTCGACCACTTCGAGGCCGCGGAAAATATCGCCCTCGGCGTCGGCAATGGTCTTGCCCTGTTCGGCGCTCAAGGTAACGGCGATGCGCTTGCTGTGCTCGCGGATCAGCGCCTGCAGCTTGAGCATGATGCGCATGCGCGCGCCGATGGGGGTGTCACGCCAGGTTTTGAAGGCGCGCTCGGCGGCGGCCACGGCGGCGTCCACTTCGTCTGCGGTGGCGAACGGCACTCGCGCCAGCACTTGCTGGGTGGCCGGGTTGACGATGTCGCGCCATTCGGTGGTTTTCGACTCGACCCAGTGGCCGTCGATGAGCAGTTTCACCTGCTCGACCTTGGCCTGGTCGGGGGTGTGCGGTGCGTTCATCTGCGCTCTCCTTGGAATTATTGTCGCAGCGATGATGCCGGCGCCCGGGGCGGACACGGGGTGGCGTACAGGGGCTGAGTTCGAGTATAGATGTGCAAACATCCAACAAGAATTAACAAAAAAACCGGATCATCATGCAAAAAGACCTCACCTCCCTGAGCGCGCTGAACTGGGACGACCTCAAGTTCTTTCTTGAGGTGGCGCGCACCCGCAAGGCCAGCAGCGCGGCCAAGCGCCTGGCCGTGGACTACACCACGGTGTCGCGGCGGATCAGTTCGCTGGAAGGGGCGCTGGGCACTTTACTGTTTGAAAAATCCCGCACCAACGGCTTCGTGCTGACCGCCGAGGGCCAGCGTTTGCTGGGTTATGCCGAGTCCATCGAAAGCACCCTGCACATGGCCTGCGAGCAGGTGTCGGGCTCGGGGGTGGCGCTGTCGGGGCATGTGCGCATGGGCTGCACCGAGGGTTTCGGTAGCTTCTTCGTCACCCCGCAGTTGAGCCACTTCGTCGATGCCTGGCCGGCGATTTCGGTGGATATCCTGCCGTTGCCGCACTTCATCAGCCTGTCCAAGCGCGAGGCCGACATCGTCATTGCCCTGGAGCGGCCCGAGCATGGGCCCTACGTGTGCTGCAAGCTGTGCGACTACCGGCTGCGGCTGTATGCGACCCAGGGCTACCTGGACAGCCATGCGCCGATCCATTCGGTGGCGCACCTGGCCGGCCACCCGTTCATCAGCTACGTGGACGACCTGGCGTTCAGCTCGGAGCTTTTGTACCTGGCCAACCTGATCCCCAACGCCCAGGCGCACTTGCGCAGTACCAGCGTGATCGCCCAGTACACGGCGGCGTTGCAGGGGCGCGGGCTGGCGATACTGCCGTGTTTTCTGGCAGCGCAGGATGAGCGGCTGGTGACGGTGTTGCCCGATGAAATCGAGGTGACGCGGCAGTTCTGGATGTACTGCCGGGAGGACTTGCGCAAGCTCAAGCGCATTACCCTGCTGTGGGATTATATCCGCGGGGTGACCGAGGCCAATGCGCCGTTGCTGATGGGGGAAACCCGCGAGATGAAGTTCGCCCAGGGTTGATCGCTTCCCCTGTAGCCGGCTTGCCGGCTCCTACAGGGGGGGGAGCTACGCGTCATGTCAGCTCGACGCCACCACGATCGACACCCGGCGGTTCTCCATGCGCCCGGCGCTGGTGCGGTTGTCGGCCACCGGCTGGCTGCTGCCAAGGCCGCGGGTCTGGATGTTGCCCGGCTGCATGCCGATGCTTTGCAGGGCCCGGGCCACACTTTGCGCGCGGCGCTCGGAGAGCTGCTGGTTGTAAGCCGCCTTGCCCGAGGCATCGGCATGGCCGTCCACCCGCACGCGCTGGATATCCACCGACAGCAAGGCCTTGCCGATGCGCTCGACGATGCTTTGGCTCTGGCTGTTGAGGCCGTCCACATCGCTGCCGAACAGCACCTTGCCCGACAGATCGAACGCCCAGCCTTCGTCTGTGGGGGCAAAGCCCTCGCGTTTGAGCACCGCGATCTGCTCGGCGGTCAGGCCCTTGGGCGGCACACTCTGGCAGCCCTGCAGCGCCAGCACGGCGAGCAACACGGCCAGCAAGGGAAAACGCATACGCAACAAGCGGTCGATCACGGTTGAGCTCCTGTTCTTGCATCCACGGCGCGGCGTTCCGGCTGCGCCACCTGCCATTGGCCACGGCGTTTGCGCTTGGCCTGGTACATCGCCGCATCGGCGGCATTGAGCAGACTGGCCGGGTCGCGGCCGTCGTCGGGGTAAAAGGCGATGCCGACACTCAGCGAGGTGGTCAGGCTGTTGCCATCGTCCAGCTGGATCGGCTGCTGCATGCTGGCGACGATCTTCTCGGCAATGCGCTCGGCATCCTCACGGGCCTGCAGTGGCGCAAGCAGCACGGCGAATTCGTCACCGCCCAGGCGCGCCACCAGGTCGTGCTCACGCAGTTGCGCGCGCACCCGCGCAGCGACGCTGACCAGTACCTCATCGCCCACGGCGTGGCCGAGGCTGTCGTTGATCTGCTTGAAGTGGTCGCTGTCGAGAAACAACAGCGCCGCATGCTCGCGCAACCGCGCGGCGCTGTGCAGGCAGCGGCCCAGGCGGCCTTCGAAGTAGGCGCGGTTGGGCAGCCCGGTGAGGCTGTCGTGGCTGGCCTGGTGGGCAAGGCTTGCGTTCTCGCTTTGCAGGTGGCTTTGCCAGGCTTCGAGTTCGTCGAGCAGGGCGTTGAAGTCGTTGCCCAACTCGTTCAGCTCGGCGATCTGGGTTTGCGGCACGCGCCGGCCAAAGCTGCGTTCGCGCCGCGCGGCATGGGCCACGCTGGCCAGGTGGCGCAGCGGGCGGATGATGTCGCTGAACACCCGCCGCGACAGGTACAGCGCCAGCAGCGCACTGACCACGGCGCACAGCAGGATGCCGGCCAGGCCGCTGAGCAGAAAACGCACCAGGCTGCCGCCCTGGCCGACCAGCTCGACATGGCCGACCTGGCGGCCCATGTGCTGCACCGGCAGGTTGACCGGCTCTTCCAGCAAGACGCCGGCCACCTTGGCCTGCAACTGCGCCAGCAGGCCCTGCCCGTCATGTTGCCAGTGGGCCAGCAGGGTGCCGTCGTTGCCGTAGACGCGGGCTTCGGCCAGCTCCTCCGAGGCGGCGATCAGCGCCAGCGCCTCGTTGGCCGCCGCGCTGTCGCGGAACACCACCGCCGCCTCGACGGTGTAGCTGATGGAGCGGGCGATCAGGTGCAGGTTGTGGTTGGCGTTGACCGTCAGGGCAGCCACCCCGAGCAGGGTCACCAGCACACCGGCAAGGCCTGCGGCCAGGCACGCCACCAGCAAGTGGGCACGGCCGAGCACCGCGCGCAGGGTTGGCCGGGGGAACCTCACAGCCTTGGGCTTCATGGCTGCACCGCCCGGCGCCGCGACAGTTGCAGCACGCTGGGGTGAATGCGCACGCCACTGCGGGCGACCGAGTCGAGGTTGACCTCGAAGGCCACCTGCTGGTCGCTGACCCGCAGGCAGAACAGGCTGCCCACGGTACAGGGGTCGTCGGCCTCGCTGATGCTCAGCACCGGGTGGCCGCTGATGGCCCGGAACAGCCGTTCGCGCAGGCTCTGGTCGAGCCGGCCGATGTACACCGCATCGCAGGCACTGGCCACGCTGGCATCGTTGGCCAGCAGGCGACGCACCAGCAGCGGCTGCCCGGAGTTCTGCAGGTTGCCCTTGATCAGGTCGTCGGCGTATTCGGTGGGGCCCACCAGGCACAGGCGCAGGGGGTTGGGTTCAGTGGGCCAGCGGGCGTAGCTGAGGATGCCGAGCACCACCTGGGTTACAGCCTTGGCGCGTTGCTGGGCCTGGGCGGGGGTAGCGGAGTCAGCGTGGGTGGCACCGGCGAACAGCAACAGGGCGGCCAGCAACAGCGATAGCATGCAGCCTGTCAACCGGTCCCTGGTGCCTGTCATGTGAGATATCTCTCAAAAATCGCGTCTTAACTCGGCGCAACGATAGCACATGGATGGCATGGAGCAGCAGGTGGCGCAGTGGATGGCACCGGCTGCGCCGGTGTTCGCGGCTAAAGCCGCTCCCACAGGACTGTGCAATACACGGCTCCAGCGCCGTACCTGTAGGAGCGGGCTTGCCCGCGAAGCAGACGACACGGTGGATGGCACCGGCTTTGCCGGTGTTCGCGGGCAAGGCCGCTTCCCACAGGAACCGTGTTAAATCAATAGCTTGTAGTTTGTTCTATGAGGGCCGGCTTGCCGGCGATGAGGCCGGGCCTGTTGACGTGATGCTCGGGCTGAGGACGCTATCGCCGGCGAGCCGGCTCCTACAGGTCAGAGCTGCTCGAGCATCAGGCCGGAGATGCGCCGGACCTTGCGCAGGACCGCCTCCTCGAACACGCCCTGGCGCGGCTCGATCAGGCTGAAGCAATGCTTGGCGCGGGTGATGCCGGTGTACACCAGCTCCTTGGTCAGCACCGGGTTCAGCGCGTCGGGCAGCACCAAGGCGGTGTGGGCGAACTCCGAGCCCTGGGACTTGTGCACGGTCATGGCGAACACGGTCTCTACTTCGCTCAGGCGGCTGGGCAGCACGAAGCGCACCCCGCCGCTGCCGTCGTTACGCGGGAAGGCCACGCGCAGCAGCGCCTGGCCCTGATCGTCAGGCAGGCGCAGGGCGATGCCGATGTCGCCGTTCATCAGGCCCAGGCCGTAGTCGTTGCGGGTCACCAGCACCGGGCGGCCTTCGTACCAGGCTTGCTGGTTGTCGATCAGCCCGGCGTTGTGCAGCACGCGGGCCACGCGCTCGTTCAGGCCCTCGACGCCCCACACCCCTTTGCGCACGGCGCACAGCAGCTGGAAATCTTCGAAGCTGCGCAGCACTTGCGCCGCCCACTGCTCCCAGCGCGGGTCGTCGCCAGGGGTGCCGGGCGGCGGGCGCAGGCGGCCGATAGTGCGCAGGTAGCCGCGGTAGCCCTGCGGGCCTTCGGGGCCGCGGTCGAGGCCATCGAGCAGCAGGCGGTCGAAGCGCCTGTCGTGCTCGCCGCCCAGGGTCAGGCAAAACACGTCCTGCGGCGCGCTGTTGAGCAGCTCGCGGGCCTGGTCTGCCTGCTGGCGGTTGACCAGCCGGGCCAGCTGGCCAATGCCGCTGCCTTCGCCGAAGCGCCGCGAATGGCGCAGCATGACGATCTGCTGGGCCAGCGGGTTGCGCTCGGCGATGCCTGGCAGCAGGCCGCTGGCGGCCAGCGACTGGCCGCCCACCTGTTCCAGCCAATTGACGGTCTGCGGCCAGTAACAGCCGGTTTCGGCGTCGCGGCACAAATCGCCCAGCACCGCGCCGGCTTCCACCGAGGCCAACTGGTCCTTGTCGCCAAGCAGTACCAGGCGCGCAGCCGGCGGCAGGGCGTCGAGCAGGTTGGCCATCATCTCCAGGTCGATCATCGAGGCTTCATCGACCACCAGTACATCCAGCGGCAGCGGGTTGCCGGCGTTGTGGCGAAAGTGCCGCGAGCCTGGGCGGCTGCCGAGCAGGCGGTGCACGGTGCTGACCTCGGTGGGGATCTGCGCGCGTACGGCACCGTCCACCTGCAAGCGCTCGACCTGCTGGCCGATGGACTCGGTAAGACGTGCGGCGGCCTTGCCGGTGGGCGCCGCCAGGCGGATGCGCAGCGGCCTGCCCTGCTCTACCGCAGGGGCCTGCAGCAGGGCCAGCAGGCGTACCACGGTGGTGGTCTTGCCGGTGCCGGGGCCGCCGGTAATAACGCTGAAACCGGCACGGGTGGCCAGGGCACAGGCGAGCTTCTGCCAGTCCACCTCGCCTGCCGGTGCGCCGCCGGCGAACAGCTGCCCGAGGCGCTCGGCCAGGTCGGGCTGCTGCGCCTGCTGGCGCGCCAGGCGCTGGTGCAGCGCCGAGTCGATGCGCCGCTCATAGGACCAGTAGCGGCGCAGGTACAGGCGCTCGCCGCTGCGTACCAGGGGCCGGGGCGATTGCCCGGGGGCATCGGCGTCGGCCACCAGCGGGCTTTCGCTGATGCGTTGCAGCCAGGTCGGCAGGTCGAGGCTGGCCAGCAGCTGCGAAGGCAGCAGCAGCGGGCCGGCCAGGGCATCGCCCTCCGGCGGCAGCGACAAGGCGAAGTCTGGCTCGGCGAGGGTCTGCGCCAGGTCCAGGCACACGTGGCCGTGGCCCAGCTGGTGGCTGGCCAGTGCGGCGGCCAGCAGTACCAGCGGGTCGCTGCCGGGGGCGCGTTCTTCAAGGAAGCTGACGAACGCCCGGTCGAGGGCGCGCAGCCAGCCGCGCTCCACCCAGCGGTCGAGCAGGGCCAGCAGGTCGAGGCTGCTGTGCAGCGGCGCCAGGGCACTGAGGTGCTCGGCTTGCAGGGCGGTGGGCAGCAGGTCGTCGAGGCTTCGGCTCATGGCGCGGCTCCGGCAAACAGGTCCTGCTGCGCCGGGGCGCTTTCGCCGCGGAACAGCGCATCGAGCGCTTCGATCAGCGCCCGTGGCGGGCGGGCGTGGTACAGCCCGTGGCCAGCGGCGGTGACGCCGCGCAGGAAGATGAACAGGGCACCGCCGACGTGGCGGTCGTAGTCGTAGTCGGGCAGGCGTGCGCGCAGCTGGCGGTGCAGGGCCAGCAGGTACAGCACGTACTGCAGGTCGTAGCGGTGGTCGAGGATCGACTGCTCCATGGCCAGGGCGTTGTAGGCCTGGGCGTCGGGGCCGAGCCAGTTGGACTTGTAGTCGGCAACGTAGTAGCGCCCGTCCAGTTCGAAGGCAAGGTCGATGAAGCCCTTGAACATGCCGTTGAGCTGGGTCGGCTGGGCCGCCGGGCGGGCGGCGCCGGCATGGGTGTGGCGGGCTACCAGTTGGTCAAGTTGCAGGGCATCGACCTTGTGGCTGGCGAACCAGAACTCCATCTCGATCTGGTACTGGCTCAGGCCTGCCAGGGTCAGGCTGGCCCCCTGCAGCGGCATGGTCTGAACCAGCATGGCGTGCAGCCACTGGGTGAGGGTCGGGATCCAGCCGGCCCAGTCGCGGCGGTTGCAACGCCGGCCAACGGTGTGCTCGATCTGTTCGGGCTGGGCGCTGACTTCGGCGAAGCCTTCGCGGCCGGCCCATTCCAGCAGGCCGTGAAGGAAGGTGCCGGGCGCCGGGCCACGGGGGAAGCGGTGGATGTCGCCCGCCTCGGCCGGCACTTCGCGCAGCAGCTGGCTGTCGAGAACCTCGTCGTCCAGCAGTTGCTGGGCCTGGGAGCTGTCGGCGATCAGCGTCTGGTCGCCCACACGCAGGGCGCTGTAGGAGGCGATCCACCAGTGCTCGGCGGCGGCCCGGCGGGGTTTGCGCGGGGGCAGCAGCTCAAGCGTGCTGGCCGGGGAGCGGTAGCGTTGCTCGTCGGCCTCTGGCAGCGGCAGGTGGGCGATGGCGGGGGTTGCCGCCTGCAGCGCGTCCAGCCACTCGCCCAGCTGGTTCGAGGCTGCCAGCGGCAAGCCGCCGCCGAGCAGGTAGCCAAGGGCCGAGCGGTGCAACTGCGAGCTGCGCTGGGTGCCGCGCTTGAGGTCGGCGACGCCCAGCCAGCAGGCGTGCTGGGCGCGGGTCAGGGCCACGTAGAGCAGGCGCAGGTCTTCGGCCAGGCGCTCGTCGTCGGCGCGCTCGATCTGCTCGGCGTTGGGGGTAAGGGTAAGGTGGGCGGCGCCGTCGTCATCGTGCCAAGACAGCGGCAGGCGCGAGCCATCCACCGGTTTGCCGGTGCAGATGAACGGCAGGTACACCAGCGGATATTCCAGGCCCTTAGACTTGTGGATGGTCACCACCTTGACCAGTTGCTCGTCGCTTTCCAGGCGCAGGATCTGTTCTTCACCGGCCTGCGCAGCGTTGGCCAGGTGCTCGGCCAGGTGGCGGATCAACGCCTGCTCGCCGTCCAGCTCACCGGCGGCTTGCTGCAGCAGCTCGGCCAGGTGCAAAAGGTTGGTCAGCACCCGTTCGCCGTCGCTGCGCCCCATCAGGCTGCGCGGCAGCTGGAAGTCGTGCAGCAGGCGGCGCAGCATCGGCAGCACGCCCTGGCGCTGCCAAGTGTCGCGGTAGCGGCGAAAATCCATGACCCAGTCTTCCCACACCCGCTCGTCCTGGTTCAGGCGCTCCAGCTCCAGCAGCGGCAGGTCGAGGGTGAGGCTGGCCAGAGCGGCCTTGAGCAGGCGCTCGGAATCGGGCTCGGCGCAGGCCTTGAGCCAGGCCAGCAGGTCGTGGGCTTCTTGCGCGGCGAACACCGAGTCCTTGTCGGACAGGTACACGCTGCGCACATCGCGGGCGGCAAGCTCGGCGCGCACCAGCTGGGCCTCGCGGCCATCACGCACCAGGATGGCAATATCGGATGGCAAGCAGGGACGCAGCTTGCCGTCGCCGTCGGCAAAGCCGGTGACGCCCTGCTGGCCGCCATTGAGCAGCGCGACGATGTGGCTGGCGCAACTGGCGGCCAGGCGCTGGCGGTAGAGGGTGTTGGACACCGGCTCGTCGCTTTGCAGTTGCCAGCATTGCAAAGCGGTGGCGGGCTGGCCGTCGATCAGCAACTGCTCGCTGCGGCCCTTGGCCTTGACCTCGACGAAGGGCAGCGGGTTGTCGAGCGCAGTGCGGAACAGGAAGGCACCACGGCCCTGCTCACGCCCTTCGGCCAGCAGAAATACGCGGTTGACCGCCGCGACCATGGCCTGGCTTGAGCGATAGTTGGTGTCCAGGCTGTGCAGGCGGCCGAGGGTCGCGCGGCGGGCGCCGAGGTAGGTAAAGATGTCGGCGCCACGGAAGGCGTAGATCGCCTGCTTGGGGTCGCCGATCATGAACAGGCCGGTGTGCGGGTTGTTTTCGCCGATGCGGTAGATGCGCTCGAAGATGCCGTACTGCACCGGGTCGGTGTCCTGGAATTCGTCGATCAGCGCCACCGGGAACTGCTCGCGAATCAGCCCGGCCAGGCGCTCGCCGGCTTCGCTGGCCAGGGCGTGCTGCAGGCGCAGGAGCATGTCGTCGAAGCCCATTTCGGCGCGGCGGCGCTTTTCTGTTTCGAAACGCGCCGAAACCCAGCCGGCGGCATGCTCCAGCAATTGCACGTCGGGGCTGGCGAGGCCTTGCAGCTCATCGCGCAGCCCCTGCATGGCGTGCAACGCCGGGTGCTCGGGGGGCTCGCCGGCCTTCCACGCCTCGGCCATGCCGGCGGGGGTCAGGCGGGTGAAGCCGGTGCCCAGGTCGAGCTCCATGGCCTGCTCGTCTCCGGCCCAGGTGCGCAGCTTGTCGAACCAGGGCTCGAAAAAGCGTGCTTGCAACTTGCGGCCATCGGCCTGCTTGGCGGCCACGGCGTCGCGGCAGATTTGCTGCAGCTCATCGGCCCAGGCGGCCCAGGGGGCCTTGAGCTGGTTCAGTTGTTCGGTGCGCTGGCGCAGGGTGGCTTCGATCAGCGCCTGCGGCTCCTCGGCCTGTACGCTGTCGCGCACCCGCCCGAACAGCGGGCGGATGCGCGACAGCAGCGCATCGGGGCTGCCCCAGTTGCCGCGCACCCAGGCCAGCGACTCACCGCGCATGCCGTAGCAAAAGCGCCGCCAGTAGTCGCGCACCACCTGGCCGAGCAGCTCGCTGTGGTCGGTTTCCAGGCTTTGGGTGAACAGGCTGCCGCTGTCGAAGGCGTGCTCGCGCAGCATGCGCTGGCACCAACCGTGAATGGTCGAGACGGCGGCCTCGTCCATCCACTGTACGGCGATTTCCAGGCGGTTGGCGCAGCGTGGCCAGTGCTCCTCGGGGTAGTCGGCGCGCAGCAGGTGCAACAGCGGGTCGGCGCCTTCGAGTTCGCCGCGGAAAAACCGCGCGGCTTCGGCCAGGCGGGCGCGGATACGCTCGCGCAGCTCTTTGGTGGCGGCGTCGGTGAAGGTCACCACGAGGATCTGCGGTGGCAGCAGTTCACGCTCGAAGGCCTGCTCGCCACCGTGGCCGAGGATCAGGCGCAGGTACAGCGCCGAGATGGTGAAGGTCTTGCCGGTGCCGGCACTGGCCTCGATCAGTTGGCTGCCGTGCAGGGGGAAACTCAGGGCCAATGGGCGGGCCTGGCTCATTGGGCGCTCTCCGGGTTGCCGAGGGTCTGCCAGGGGGCAGCGAACAGGGGGCGGTACAGGGTTTCGCACCAGCCTTCGAAGGTTTCGTCCTGGGCCAGGGCGGCGAAGTCGCGGTACTGGCGGGCCAGGGCCAGGCTTTCGCTGCGCTCGCCGAAGCTGTTCTGGCCGTCGCCTTCATAGGCGCGGGTTGCTGCGGCCAGGGCCTTGTCCGGGTCGCTCTGGGCCAGCCAGGCGAAGGCAGTTTTGGCGGCCACCGGCAGCGGTGCGTTCATCGCAGCCTGGCGGGCTACCAGCAGGTCGGCGAGGCGCTCGGCGGCCTCTTCCCTGGCCAGGGGGGCCAGCAACAGGGTGAGGTCGCTGGCCACCAGCGCGGTGTGCAGCGGGTAGCCGCTGGCACAGGCGGCCAGGTGCATCACCCAGGCCGGGATCAGGCGTTGCCACTTGAGGGCATTGCGCCCGGCGCTAAGGGTGTTGGGGACGGTGTTGATGCTCAGCAGGCTTTGGTCTTGTGCCTGGTAGACGCGGCCGAGCCAGCCTTCCAGCGCGTGCGGGCCGTGCTCGAAGTGGATCGGCAAGGCGCCTTCGACCACGGCCGGCCAACGTTGCAGCAACTGGCGGTGGCGTTGCAGCAGGTCGGGCAGTGGCTGGATCAGCTCGGCCTGCAGGGCTTCGCCGAAACCGGCCAGGGGCAACAGGCCGCAGGCTTGCAGGCGCCGGGCCTGGCGCTGCAGGGCTTGTTCGGCGTTGTCGGGCTCGGCCAGCGCGGCGCCGAGCAGGCTTTCGCTCAGGCCATAGCGTTGCAGGGCGTCGAGGACGAAGGGTTCTTCGTCGGGGGTGGGTGCTTCCAGGGCTTCGAAGAATACCTTCAGGCGCTGGCTGAAGAAGTGCCGCACCGGGTGACGCAGGAAATCCTGCAATTGCACCAGGGTCAGTGGTTCATCGCTGCTGAACGGTGGCAGGGCTTGGGGTTCTGCCTGCTCGCCTTCACCGGCCTGGTGCAGGGCCAGCCACTCGTGGGCGAAGCTGAACAGCGCACTGCCCTTCTGGAAGTAGCGCTGGCTGAAGGGTTGCAGCGGGTGTTCCTGGGTCAGGGCGTGCAGCAGTTGCTGGCCGGGGTCGTCCTTCTGCCCGGGCTTGGCGCCGGCCAGTTGCCAACCGGCGGCGAGGTGGTCGCGCAACTGGCCGATCAGTACCGAGGACGGGCGCTCGCTGTTGTCGCGGATGCTGCGGCCCACCCAGCTGACGTAAAGCTGGTCGCGGGCGGACAGCAGGGCTTCGAGCAGCAGGTAGCGGTCGTCCTCGCGTCGCGAACGGTCGCCGGGGCGGTAGTCGCTGGCCATCAGGTCGAAGTCCAGCGGTTGCTGGGCGCGCGGGTAGTCGCCGTCGTTCATGCCCAGCAGGCAGACCACGCGGAACGGGATGGCGCGCATGGGCATCAGGGTGCAGAAGTTCACGGAGCCTGCGAGAAAGCGCTGGGACAACTTGCCTTGGTCAAGGCCCGACAGCCAGGCTTCGCGCACCACTGTGAGCGGCAGCGGGTCTTGCAGGGCGACCGACTCGCAGGTCTCGAGCCAGGTGTCGCGCAAATCCTGGAGCTGGGCCAGCAGCAGTTCGTCGTGCTCGTGTTCGGCGAGGAAGAACACCTGCAACAGGGCGTGCAGACGCTCGCCCCACTCGGTTGCGGTGGCTGGCTGGGTCAGGGCCTGGCAGGCGACTTCGAGGGCGTCGAGCAGGGCCACCAGCGGGCCTATCAGGGCGGCGTCGAGGCCGCCGATCTCGTCGTAGGGTTCGATACCGTCGCAACCTTCGCCCACACCCACGGCATAGCCCAGCAGCATGCGCCGCAGGCCGAAACGCCAGCTGTTCTGCTCAAGGCCTCCAGGCAGGCCGAGGGTCGCACGCTGCTCGGCGCTGAGGCCCCAGCGAATGCCGGCGCCCTCGATCCAGCGATGCAGAGTGGGCAGGTCGCTTTCCTGGATGGCGAAGCGAGCGCGCACGGCAGGTACGTCGAGCAGGTCGAGCACTTCACTGACGGCAAAGCGGCTGTCGGGCAATTTGAGCAGGTGTTCGAGGGCGATCAGTAGCGGGTCGCGGCCGCGCTGGCCCTGGTCGGTGAGGGTGAACGGGATGTAGCGCGGGTCGCTTCGATCCAGCTGGCCGAATACCGCACGGATGTGCGGCGCATAGGCATCGATGGCCGGAAGCATGACGATGATGTCCCGTGGGCGCAGCGTGGGGTCGGCACCGAAGCGGGCGAGCAACTGGTCGTGGAGGATCTCTACTTCACGCTGCGGGCTGTGCGCTACATGGAAGCGCACCGAGCGATCCTTTGCGGGGTCGACTGCGGGCCACTGCTCACGGGTTTCGGCCAGCGGGCGCAGTTCGAGAATGTCGTCCTGTAGCTGGTTGAGCAGGGTCTTGGGGTCGGCGTCGCTGAACAGGTCGATGCGGCCGTCGCTGAATACCCCTTGGTAGCTGCCAGGGTCGTCGTAGCTGTCGAGCAGGTTGATGTAGTCGCGGCCTTGCTTGCCCCAGGCGGCGAGCAGCGGGTGGGCGTGCTGGTGCAGCGACTCGTCGTCCAGCTGCAGCGGCATGCCTTGCTTGCGTTGCTGGCGCTTGTACTGGTGGCGCAGCAGGTCCTTGTCGGCAACGATGTCGCCCCAGTGGTGGCGGCAGGGGTTGTGCACGCACAACAGCACCTGGCTGAACCTGGCAAGGCCCGCCAGGGCTTCGAGCACCTGGGCGGGCAGCGAAGAGATACCGAACACGATCAGGCGGGCGGGCAGGCCATTGGGAGCTTCTTCCAGGGCGTTGATGTGCTCGATGAAGCGCTGGTGCACGCCGGCACGGCTCTGGGCCATGCCGGCTTCGCCTACATCTTCAAGCAGGATGCGCCACAGCTCGGCCTGCCAGCGGTTGCCGGCCGCCAGGGGCTTGCGCTCGCCGCGTGCGGTGTTGAGAACGTGGTTGCCGCTGGCCCAGTCCTTGAGCCAGTCGGCGCGGTACACCTGGTATTGGTCGAAGAGATCTGCCAGGCGCTCGGACAGCTGGTAGCGCTTGCGCAGGTCGCTGTCGTCGGTGAGGAAGCGGCGCAGCGGTTCGAAGTGCGGACGCTCGATGACCTGGGGAAGCAGACGCATCAGGCGCCAGGTCAAGGGGGCCTTGTCCAGCAGCGACACTTGCGGGATCTCGTCGCGGCCCAATACCTGGCGATACAGCTGCCACATGAAACTGCCGGGCAATTGCACATCGATGGCGGCTGCGATACCGCAGCCTCCCTGGTCATCGTCCTGCGGGTCTTCGGCGAGGGCCAACTTCAGCCACTGGGCAATGCCGTTGCTTTGCACCAGGGCGATTTCGTTTTCCAGTGGGGCCAGCGGGTAACGGCGCATGACGCTCACCACCAGATTGCGCAGCTCATCCAGGCGGTTGCCCTGGACGATCATGAAACCTGGGTGCAGTGAGGTCGTTATGGCCATTGAGTGCTCTTTGGGGCAGGGGCTTATGCTGGGGGAACCATACCACGGGTGTTGCGGGGCCTGTAGGAGCCGGCTTGCCGGCGATAGGGCCTTGGCAGGTATGTGCGTTGCCTGGGCGGGCCGCATAGCGGGGCTCTGGTTTTCCGCCGCACAAAGACAAAACCCCTACCTGCATGCGCAGATAGGGGTTTTGCGAAATGAATCTTGACGATGACCTACTCTCACATGGGGAAACCCCACACTACCATCGGCGATGCATCGTTTCACTGCTGAGTTCGGGATGGGATCAGGTGGTTCCAATGCTCTATGGTCGTCAAGAAATTCGGTAGCCAGCCCGTTCAGATGAACAGCCCAGCGAATTCGGATATGCGATATTTGTGGTTCTTGCTGACGTTGTGAACTTTCGGTTCTTTCGTCTTCACCACCACAATTCGGCTCACGCACAAATTGCTTGGGTGTTATATGGTCAAGCCTCACGGGCAATTAGTATTGGTTAGCTCAACGCCTCACAGCGCTTACACACCCAACCTATCAACGTCGTAGTCTTCGACGGCCCTTTAGGGGATTCAAGATCCCAGTGAGATCTCATCTTGAGGCAAGTTTCCCGCTTAGATGCTTTCAGCGGTTATCTCTTCCGAACATAGCTACCCGGCAATGCCACTGGCGTGACAACCGGAACACCAGAGGTTCGTCCACTCCGGTCCTCTCGTACTAGGAGCAGCCCCTCTCAAATCTCAAACGTCCACGGCAGATAGGGACCGAACTGTCTCACGACGTTCTAAACCCAGCTCGCGTACCACTTTAAATGGCGAACAGCCATACCCTTGGGACCGGCTTCAGCCCCAGGATGTGATGAGCCGACATCGAGGTGCCAAACACCGCCGTCGATATGAACTCTTGGGCGGTATCAGCCTGTTATCCCCGGAGTACCTTTTATCCGTTGAGCGATGGCCCTTCCATACAGAACCACCGGATCACTAAGACCTACTTTCGTACCTGCTCGACGTGTGTGTCTCGCAGTCAAGCGCGCTTTTGCCTTTATACTCTACGACCGATTTCCGACCGGTCTGAGCGCACCTTCGTACTCCTCCGTTACTCTTTGGGAGGAGACCGCCCCAGTCAAACTACCCACCATACACTGTCCTCGATCCGGATAACGGACCTGAGTTAGAACCTCAAGGTTGCCAGGGTGGTATTTCAAGGATGGCTCCATGAGAACTGGCGTCCCCACTTCAAAGCCTCCCACCTATCCTACACAAGCAAGCTCAAAGTCCAGTGCAAAGCTATAGTAAAGGTTCACGGGGTCTTTCCGTCTAGCCGCGGATACACTGCATCTTCACAGCGATTTCAATTTCACTGAGTCTCGGGTGGAGACAGCGCCGCCATCGTTACGCCATTCGTGCAGGTCGGAACTTACCCGACAAGGAATTTCGCTACCTTAGGACCGTTATAGTTACGGCCGCCGTTTACCGGGGCTTCGATCAAGAGCTTCGCTTGCGCTAACCCCATCAATTAACCTTCCGGCACCGGGCAGGCGTCACACCCTATACGTCCACTTTCGTGTTTGCAGAGTGCTGTGTTTTTAATAAACAGTCGCAGCGGCCTGGTATCTTCGACCGGCATGGGCTTACGGAGCAAGTCCTTAACCCTCGCCGGCGCACCTTCTCCCGAAGTTACGGTGCCATTTTGCCTAGTTCCTTCACCCGAGTTCTCTCAAGCGCCTTGGTATTCTCTACCTAACCACCTGTGTCGGTTTGGGGTACGGTTCCTAGTTATCTGAAGCTTAGGAGCTTTTCTTGGAAGCATGGCATCAACCACTTCGCGCTCTAATGAGCACTCGTCATCAGCTCTCGGCCTTGAAATCCCGGATTTGCCTAAGATTTCAGCCTACCACCTTAAACTTGGACAACCAACGCCAAGCTGGCCTAGCCTTCTCCGTCCCTCCATCGCAATAACTAGAAGTACAGGAATATTAACCTGTTTTCCATCGACTACGCTTTTCAGCCTCGCCTTAGGGACCGACTAACCCTGCGTCGATTAACGTTGCGCAGGAAACCTTGGTCTTTCGGCGTGCGAGTTTTTCACTCGCATTGTCGTTACTCATGTCAGCATTCGCACTTCTGATACCTCCAGCAAGCTTCTCAACTCACCTTCACAGGCTTACAGAACGCTCCTCTACCGCATCACCAAAGGTGATACCCGTAGCTTCGGTGCATGGTTTGAGCCCCGTTACATCTTCCGCGCAGGCCGACTCGACTAGTGAGCTATTACGCTTTCTTTAAAGGGTGGCTGCTTCTAAGCCAACCTCCTAGCTGTCTAAGCCTTCCCACATCGTTTCCCACTTAACCATGACTTTGGGACCTTAGCTGACGGTCTGGGTTGTTTCCCTTTTCACGACGGACGTTAGCACCCGCCGTGTGTCTCCCATGCTCGGCACTTGTAGGTATTCGGAGTTTGCATCGGTTTGGTAAGTCGGGATGACCCCCTAGCCGAAACAGTGCTCTACCCCCTACAGTGATACATGAGGCGCTACCTAAATAGCTTTCGAGGAGAACCAGCTATCTCCGAGCTTGATTAGCCTTTCACTCCGATCCACAGGTCATCCGCTAACTTTTCAACGGTAGTCGGTTCGGTCCTCCAGTCAGTGTTACCTAACCTTCAACCTGCCCATGGATAGATCGCCCGGTTTCGGGTCTATACCCAGCGACTAAAGCGCCCTATTAAGACTCGCTTTCGCTACGCCTCCCCTATTCGGTTAAGCTCGCCACTGAATATAAGTCGCTGACCCATTATACAAAAGGTACGCAGTCACCTAACAAAGTAGGCTCCCACTGCTTGTACGCATACGGTTTCAGGTTCTATTTCACTCCCCTCTCCGGGGTTCTTTTCGCCTTTCCCTCACGGTACTGGTTCACTATCGGTCAGTCAGTAGTATTTAGCCTTGGAGGATGGTCCCCCCATGTTCAGACAAAGTTTCTCGTGCTCCGTCCTACTCGATTTCACTGGCAAGAGAT
>NZ_CP077075.1:5930000-5987104 GCF_019139835.1 Pseudomonas xanthosomatis
GTACTCACAAGCACCCACACGAATTGCTTGATTCAAGTTGTTAAAGAGCGTTTGGTTAAGAGCTTTTCGTCTCAACCGAGGCGCGCATTATACGCTTTCCTCATTTCGTGTCAAGCGTTTATTTTGAAGTTTTTTCCGAGAAGCTCGTTTAGCTTCAACCGCTTAACTCGCTGCGATCTCT
The DNA here is from genome assembly GCF_019139835.1 of Pseudomonas xanthosomatis. Classification (NCBI taxonomy): domain Bacteria; kingdom Pseudomonadati; phylum Pseudomonadota; class Gammaproteobacteria; order Pseudomonadales; family Pseudomonadaceae; genus Pseudomonas; species Pseudomonas xanthosomatis. The sequence goes on from NZ_CP077075.1 coordinate 5,930,182, forward strand.
CGTAGCGGGAGGCGAATCATACAGCGTTACAACTTGCTGTCAACCACCTTTTTCACCGCTTCGATCATTCGACTGCAGCACCTCCAGAACCTTCTGAATCGCTTAACTCATTGATTCTCAAGGAGTTTCGCGTTCCGTTGTCGCTGGAAGTGGGGCGCATTATAAGGGGATCTGAAACCCCGTCAACCCTTTATTTCAAATAATTGAAATATTTGGAGAAAAGGCTGGGAGACGATCCCTCAGCGGCCCGCCCTAATCCCTATCTATATAGAAGCCAAACCCCAGAACCAAAACGGGGAGGCCTGCCGGCCTCCCCGCTCTCTCACGCAATCCCCTTACAAACTAGGGAACGCAAACTGCGAAGCCTCATGGCTGGCCCTCTGCGGCCAACGCTGGGTAATCGCCTTGCGGCGGGTATAGAAGCGCACCCCATCCGGGCCATAGGCATGCAGGTCGCCAAACAGCGAACGCTTCCAGCCACCAAAGCTGTGGTAGCTCACCGGCACCGGCAGCGGTACGTTGACCCCCACCATGCCCACCTCGATCTCGTCGCAGAACAACCGCGCGGCCTCACCATCACGGGTGAAGATGCAGGTACCGTTGCCGTACTCATGCTCGTTGATCAGCTGCATGGCCGCTTCCAGGCTGTTCACCCGCACCACGCACAGCACAGGCCCGAAGATCTCTTCCTTATAGATGCGCATCTCTGGAGTCACCTTGTCGAACAAGGTGCCGCCCACGAAGTAGCCATCTTCATTACCCGCCACCCGCAACCCTCGGCCATCGACCACCAGCCTGGCACCGGCAGCAACGCCATCGTCAATGTAGCCCACCACCTTGTCACGGGCAGCAGCAGTGACCAGCGGCCCCATATCCAGGCCACAGGAGGTACCGGCACCGATCTTCAGCGCCTTGATCTGCGGCTCCAGCTTGGCAATCAGGGCATCGGCCACCTGATCACCCACACACACCGCCACCGAGATGGCCATGCAGCGCTCGCCGCACGAACCGTAGGCTGCGCCCATCAATGCACTGACCGCGTTGTCCAGGTCGGCATCAGGCATCAGCACCGCATGGTTCTTCGCGCCGCCCAAGGCCTGTACGCGCTTGCCACGCTTGGTACCCTCGGCATAGATGTATTCGGCGATCGGGGTCGAACCTACGAAGCTCAGCGCCTTGACCTCCGGCGCCTCGATCAACGCATCCACCGCTTCCTTGTCGCCGTGCACCACGTTGAGGATGCCCTTGGGCAGGCCAGCCTCCAGCAGCAACTGGGCAATGAACAGCGTCGAGCTTGGGTCACGCTCGGACGGTTTAAGAATGAAAGCGTTACCGCAGGCGATGGCCAGTGGGTACATCCACAGCGGCACCATGGCCGGGAAGTTGAACGGCGTAATACCGGCCACTACGCCCAGCGGCTGAAAGTCCGACCAGGCATCGATGTTCGGGCCGACGTTGCGGCTGTACTCACCCTTGAGCAGCTCTGGGGCCGCACAGGCGAACTCGACGTTCTCGATACCCCGCTTGAGCTCACCCGCAGCGTCTTCCAAGGTCTTGCCGTGCTCTTCGCTGATCATCTGCGAGATCTTCGCCTCGTTCTGCTCAAGCAGTTGCTTGAAGCGGAACATCACCTGGGCACGCTTGGCAGGTGGGGTATTACGCCATGCCGGGAAGGCGGCCTTGGCCGAATCGATAGCCTGCTGCACAGTGGCGCGGCTGGCCAGTTCGACCTTGCGTACGGCCTGGCCGGTGGACGGATTGAACACATCGGTTGTGCGCTCACCCTTGGAAACCAGTTCACCGTGGATCAGGTGCTGAACGATGCTCATGCAGAACTCCCTATAAAGAAGGTAGAAGCTGGCGCGCGAAGCTCACGCGCCAGGCGTCGAAATCGGAAAAGTCAGTCGACCTTGTTCAGGGCTTCGCCCACGGCGTCGAACAGGCGGTCCAGCTCCTGCGGCTGGGTATTGAAGGTCGGCCCGAACTGCAGGGTGTCGCCACCAAAGCGCACATAGAAGCCGGCCTGCCACAGTTTCATCGCGGCCTCATATGGGCGAACAATGGCGTCACCATCACGCGCGGCGATCTGGATAGCACCGGCCAGGCCGTAGTTACGGATATCTACGATGTTCTTGGTACCCTTGACGCCATGCAGCAGCTTCTCGAAGTGCGGCGCCAGCTCGGCGGCCGACTGCACCAGGTTTTCCTTCTGCAACAGGTCCAGCGCGGCAATACCGGCGGCGCAGGCAACCGGGTGCGCCGAATAGGTGTAGCCGTGGGGGAATTCCACCGCGTACTCAGGGGTCGGCTGGTTCATGAAGGTCTGGTAGATCTCGCCAGTGGCGATCACCGCGCCCATGGGGATGGCGCCGTTGGTCACCTGCTTGGCGATGCACATCAGGTCCGGGGTCACCCCGAACGCCTCGGCGCCGGTCATGGCACCCATGCGGCCGAAGCCTGTGATCACTTCGTCGAAGATCAGCAGAATGTTGTGCTGGGTGCAGATTTCGCGCAGGCGCTTGAGATAACCCTTGGGCGGAGGCAGCACGCCGGCGGAGCCAGCCAGCGGCTCGACGATTACCGCAGCAATGTTGGACGCATCATGCAGCTCGATCAGCTTGAGCATCTCGTCGGCCAGGGCAATGCCGCCCTCTTCCGGCATGCCCTTGCTGAAGGCGTTGGCCGGCAGCACGGTGTGGGGCAGGTGGTCGACGTCCAGCAACTGGCCGAACATCTTGCGGTTGCCGTTGACGCCACCCAGGCTGGTGCCGGCAATGTTCACCCCGTGGTAACCCCGGGCACGGCCGATGATCTTGGTCTTGCTGGCCTGGCCCTTCAGGCGCCAGTAGGCACGCACCATCTTCAACGCGGTATCGCAGCACTCGGAACCGGAGTTGGTATAGAAGACGTGGTTCAGGTCGCCCGGTACCAGGTCGGCGATCTTCTCGGCCAGCTGGAACGACAGCGGGTGGCCGAACTGGAACGCCGGGGAGTAATCCAGGGTACCGACCTGGCGCGCGACCGCTTCGGTGATCTCTTTGCGGGTATGCCCGGCACCGCAAGTCCAAAGGCCCGACAGGGCATCGAAGATCTTGCGCCCCTTGTCATCCACCAGGTAGTTGCCTTCAGCCGCCACGATCAGCCGTGGGTCGCGCTGGAAGTTGCGGTTGGCGGTGTAGGGCATCCAGTGGGCATCCAGCTTGAGCTGGCTGGCCAGACCGGAATGAGCGGTTTCGGGCATGTTCATCGGCGGTTCCTCGGAAGACGATCAGGCAACGATGGATGTTGTTGCAGCTAAATTCGCACGGGGATAAAGTCCGGAAAACCCAACATTTCTAACCTTCAGTCTGCAGCGTGCTAAACATATGAGCCGACGCCCCGATCCCCTTGCCCAGGTCAGCGATTTCGACATCCGACTGCTGAAAATCTACCGCAGCGTGGTCGAGTGCGGCGGCTTCTCAGCCGCCGAGAACGTGCTGGGCATCGGCCGCTCGGCCATCAGCCAGCAGATGAACGACCTCGAGCAGCGCCTGGGCCTGCGCCTGTGCCAACGCGGGCGCGCCGGTTTTTCACTGACCGAGGAAGGCCGCGAGGTCTACCACTCGGCACTGCAACTGCTCAGCGCACTCGAGAGTTTTCGCACCGAGGTCAACGGCCTGCACCAGCACCTGCGTGGCGAACTGAACATCGGCCTCACCGACAACCTGGTGACCCTGCCACACATGCGCATCACCCACGCCCTGGCCGAGCTCAAGGACCGCGGCCCCGACGTACGTATCCAGATCCGCATGATCGCCCCCAGCCAGGTGGAACAAGGGGTACTCGACGGCAGCCTGCACGTAGGCGTGGTCCCCCAGACCAGCCCACTCTCGGGCCTTGAGTATCAACCGCTGTACAGCGAACGTTCGCTGCTCTACTGCGCCGTCGGCCACCCACTGTTCTACGCCGATGACCAGCAGATCGACGACGATCGCCTGAACAGCCAGGACGCCATCGCCCCAACCTTCCGCCTGCCCGCGGAAATCCAGGCGCATTACCAGGCACTGCGCTGCACCGCCAGCGCCTCGGACCGCGAAGGCATGGCATTTTTGATCCTCACCGGGCGCTACATCGGCTACCTGCCCGACCACTACGCCAGTGTCTGGGTGCAGCAGGGCCGGCTGCGCGCCCTCAAGCCGGCGCAGCGCTTCTACGACCTCAGCCTGAGCTGGGTAACACGCAAGGGCCGGCGGCCAAATCTGGTGCTGGAAAGCTTCCTCGACAGCCTGGCTGCGACACGCTGATGCCAGTCCGTGCCGCAAATGCTTGTCACTTCGGCACAGGCAGGTAATCTGTCCGACAATCCGTTGCCAACGACCCTGTACGGAATCGTCCATGACCCTAGAAGTCCCTGCGCATCGCCTCCTGGCCTCGGGCAAGCCCGCCGGCCGCATCCGCCAGAAGAACGAACAGGCCATCATCCAGGCCGCCGAGGACGAGTTCGCCCGTCACGGCTACAAGGGTACGAGCATGAACACCATCGCGCTCAAGGCCAACCTGCCCAAGGCCAACCTGCACTACTACTTCACCAACAAGCTCGGCCTGTACATCGCCGTGCTGAGCAACATCATCGAGCTGTGGGACAGCACCTTCAACGCCCTGAGCGTCGACGACGACCCAGGCCAGGCGCTGAGCCAGTACATCCGCACCAAGATGGAGTTTTCCCGGCGCAACCCGCAAGCCTCGCGGATCTTCGCCATGGAAGTGATCAGCGGCGGTGAATGCCTCACCGAATACTTCAGCGCCGACTACCGCGAGTGGTTCCGCGGCCGTGCCGCAGTGTTCGAGGCGTGGATGGCCGCCGGCAAGATGGACCGGGTCGACCCCGTGCACCTGATCTTCCTGCTGTGGGGCAGCACCCAGCACTATGCCGACTTCGCCACCCAGATCTGCCAGGTCACCGGCCGCAGCCGCCTGACCAAGCAGGACATGGAAGAGGCCAGCAGCAACCTTATCCACATCATTCTAAAAGGCTGCGGCATCACCCCGCCCGCCTGATCCGGACCTATGCCCTCTACCCTCCTCGAGCTCTGCGAATTTCGCGAAGAAATCCGCAAGAGCCGCTTCATCACCCTCGCCGGCCCGATCAACACCCCGGCTGAGGCCATGGCATTCATCGAGCGCCACAGCGACCTGGCCGCTACCCACAACTGCTGGGCCTGGAAGATCGGCGGCCAGTACCGCAGCAGCGACGACGGTGAGCCCGGCGGTACCGCCGGGCGGCCGATCCTGGCCGCGATCGAGGCCCAGGACTGCGACCAGGTGGTGGTGCTGGTGATCCGCTGGTACGGCGGCATCCAGCTGGGCACCGGCGGCCTGGCCCGGGCCTACGGCGGTGGTGCCAACAAGTGCCTGCAACAGGCCCCCAAGCGCCTGCTGGTGCAACGCAGCGAATTCACCTGCAGTTGCACTTTCAGCGAGCTGGCCCTGGTCAAGCTGCGCCTGGCAGAAGTAGGCGGCCTGGTGATGGACGAACAGTTCACCGCCAACGGCGTCGACCTGCACATCGCCCTGGGTGAGGCACACCTGCATGGCCTGCAGCAGCAACTGGCCGACCTCAGCCGCGGTCGCATCCGGCTGGAACGCGCCTGAGCATTGCCCACAACTACTGTGGGCGTGCCTGTGGATAAGCTTGGGGTTTATCGATGCAAGCCTTGTGCGGCAAGGGCTAGAGAGCTTTGATCATATTTTGATCACAATTGTATGACTGCCGCTCAATACGAACGGGATCAGTAAGTTATCCCCAGCCCGAATGTCCGGAGCAGTCAAAACCGCACTATTCCAAGGCGCTGCGCTTGCTCACAGTTCCTGTGGAGCAGCCTGTGGATAACCGGTGAGGCAATGCGCCTGGCCCCGTCCTACAGGGCCTTGGCCCCAAGCGATCATTTTTTAACCAATGCACGGCAGCAGCCCCGACGCTGGAGTATGCTCCTGTGCCACGCCAAACCTTTTCAGGAGCCTCGCAATGACCGTACAGAAAACCGCACTGATCATCGGCGCCTCCCGCGGCCTTGGCCTCGGCCTGGTTCAACGCCTGCACGAGGACGGCTGGAACATCGTCGCCACCGTGCGTGACCCACAAAAACCAGGCGGCCTGGCCGAGGTTGCAGGTGTGCGCATCGAGCGCCTGGAAATGAACGACACCGCGCAACTGGATGGCCTCCAGCAGCGCCTGCAAGGTGAAGTGTTCGACTTGGTATTCGTCAACGCCGGCATCATGGGCCCCCTGCCCCAGGACCTTGAAAGCGTGCAGGTACAGGCAGTCGGCGAGCTGTTCATGACCAACGCCGTGGCACCGATCCGCGTGGCCCGGCGCCTGGCCGGCCAGGTGCGCCAGGGCAGCGGCGTGCTGGCCTTCATGAGCTCGATCCTGGGCAGCGTGACCATCCCCGACGGTGGCGAAATTTGCCTGTACAAGGCCAGCAAGGCCGCCCTCAACTCGATGATCAACAGCTTCGTGGTCGACCTGCAGCGCCCCGACCTGAGTGTACTGGCCATGCACCCGGGCTGGGTGAAGACCGACATGGGCGGTGAAAACGCCGAGATCGACGTGTTCACCAGCACCCGCGGCATGCTCGACCAGATCAACGCCCAGCGCGGCAATGGCGGCCTGCGCTTCATCAACTACAAGGGCGAAGCGCTGACCTGGTAAAACCGCCACACCCGATCACCGGTTGCACCGCAGAGCCTGGCCGGGCGCATTGCCCGGCAAGGCCCTGTAGAATGTCGGCCAACCGTATCCTGATCGAGATTAGTATTTATGTATGACTGGCTGAACGCCTTGCCCAAGGCGGAACTGCACATGCACCTGGAAGGTTCGCTCGAACCCGAACTGCTGTTTGCCCTGGCCGAACGCAATAAGATCGCCCTGCCCTGGGCCGACGTCGAAACCCTGCGCAGCGCCTATGCCTTCAACAACCTGCAGGAGTTCCTCGACCTCTACTACCAGGGCGCCGGCGTGCTGCGCACCGAGCAGGACTTCTACGACCTGACCTGGGCCTACCTGCAGCGCTGCAAGGCGCAGAACGTCATCCACACCGAACCCTTCTTCGACCCGCAAACCCACACCGACCGCGGCATCGCTTTCGAAGTGGTGCTCAACGGTATCAACCAGGCATTGAAGGACGGTCGCGAACAGCTGGGTATCAGCAGCGGCCTGATCCTGAGCTTCCTGCGCCACCTCAGCGAAGACGAAGCGCAAAAGACCCTCGACCAGGCCCTGCCCTTCCGCGACGCCTTCATTGCCGTCGGCCTGGACAGCTCCGAAAAAGGCCACCCACCGAGCAAGTTCCAGCGTGTGTTCGACCGTGCCCGCAGCGAAGGCTTCGTGGCCGTGGCCCACGCTGGCGAAGAAGGCCCGCCCGAGTACATCTGGGAAGCCCTCGACCTGCTGCAGATCAAGCGTATCGACCACGGCGTGCGCGCTATCGAGGACGAACGCTTGATGCAACGCATCATCGACGAACAGATCCCGCTGACCGTCTGCCCGCTGTCCAACACCAAACTGTGCGTATTCGACCACATGAGCCAGCACAACATCCTCGACATGCTCGAGCGTGGCGTGAAAGTTACGGTCAACTCCGACGACCCGGCCTACTTCGGCGGCTACGTCACCGAGAACTTCCAGGCCCTGCATGAACACCTGGGCATGACCCAGGAGCAGGCCCGCCGCCTGGCCCAGAACAGCCTGGACGCGCGCTTGGTCTAACCGGTTTGCCGGGCCGGCGGCCGGGCGATGGCACCAATCAGCCGGACCCCCACCGGGGGTACCCGCAGTGCCCGCCCGCCGTCCTGTTCCTGCACCCAGCCGGACTGCACGAACAGCTTGAGCAAGGCATGCCCCAGGCTGCCGCCCAGGTGCGGGCCCTGGTCGCTCCATTCGCTGCAGTGGCAGATCGCATGGCCGCGTTGCAGGCCCGGCGCCAGCGCCATCGCATCGATGAACACCCCCAGCGCCTCCAACTGAGCCTTGCCCTGCGGGGTGACCGACGGGCGTTGCGGGTCACCGTCCAGCCAGCCGGCCGCCAGCATGCGTTGAAGCAGCTCGGCTGCAAGCTCCCCGCCCAGGTGATCACTGCACAGGCGCGCCTTGCGCATGGACAGCGGTATCTGCAACGGCGTGCCCTGTCGCTCGCCAGTGCGGCTTTCCAGCTGGATGCTGGCCAAGGCTTCCACCGCCGCCCCGACCTCAGGCGTGGCCAGCCGGAAGTGACGCTTGCGCCCACGCACCTCGATACGCAACAAGCCAGCCGTGGCCAGTAGCGAAAGGTGCATGCACGCTGAAGAGGTGCTCAGGCCAGTGGTGACTGCCAATTCATCTGCCGCTCGCGGTATGCCATCGATCAGCGCCCAGAGCATGGCGCTGCGTTTGCGGTCGGCCATCATGCTGGCGACCTGCGTGATGCTGTTGACTGCATTCATGGTGCTCGAATCCCTGAGAGTACTTGTCTGGTTGCCACGACGGTGCACACCCCCATGCAGCCGCCGGCAATTGCCTGACGTCACTGATGAAAGGGAAATACCTCTCGCTTGTGCTGGCCGTCGGAGCCAGTATAAGCCGCACCTCAGAGAGGTTTTTGTAGGCAAAACGACCAACTTGCGTGGGCCGTTTGACGGTAGGCAGGGGCATGACAGCACTTGGCGAACACCAGCCAAACCCGCAACCCCGCAGCACAGCGGCTGCCTCTGAACAGGCGTAAAAATTCCCACATGCGGCCCGAGAAATTGCCCACAGCCCGTCGCAATAGATACGGCAAACAAAACAGAAACCTCTGCCGCCACGACCGTCAGTCAGGGCACTGACACAGGTCGTGGCGGGCGGAGAAGGCAGCGCTACACTTCATCCGCTCCCGCTCACTGGAGGTAGAACACGATGAAAATTGTCGTCAGTGCGTCGAACCGCAACCCCAACTGCCCCTGGCAGGTGCAGATGGACCAGCATCTGGTGAGTTTCCGCAGCGAAGCCGAGGCACGGGCCTTCGTGGCCCTGCTGGAAACCCGCCTGAAAGCCCCTCACCCCCTCATGCAGCACGCCTGGCCTGAGCGCGCCGGGTCAGCACTGCGACACTGACCACCAGTGCGCCGCACAGGCTGATTACCAGTGCCATGGGCACCGCGCTGCCATCATGCAGTACACCCACCAGTGCCGCCGCCCCTGCGGCGACGCTGAACTGCAGGCAGCCCATCAATGCCGAGGCGCTGCCGGCGCGCGCGCCCTGCCCGCTCATGGCACAGGCCGACGCGTTGGGGATGATGCAGCCCAAGCTGGCGATGCACACGAACAACGGCACCAGCAGCGGCCAGAGCACCGCCGGGCGCAGTGCCGCCACCACCAGCAAAGCCAAACCTGCCGCCAGGTACAGCCACACTGCACGGGCCAGCAAGAACGCCGGGCCCCGCTTGGCCAGCAGGCGCGCATTAACCTGCGCCATCAGGATGAAACCTGCGGCATTAGTACCGAACAACCAGCCGTAGTGCTCCGGCGGCACGCCATACAGCTTGATGAACACGAACGGGGAACCTGCGATGTAGGCGAACATCCCAGCGATGGCAACGCCGCCAGTCAGCGCATGGCCGACGAACACCCGGTCCCCGAGCAAGCGCAGGTACTGGCGCAGCGCCCCTGACAACGGCTGGCGCGGCACATGCGCCGGCAGGCTTTCCGGCAAGCCCAGGCTCACCGCCAGCAGGCACAGCGCGCTGAACAACCCCAGTACCAGGAAGATCGACTGCCAGCCCGCCACATTCACCAGCACGCCACCCAGCATCGGCGCGAGGATCGGCGCCAGGCCCATGACCAGCATCAGTTGCGAGAACACCTTGGCCGAAGCCACCGCGTCGCACTTGTCACTGACGATCGCCCGCGACAGCACCATGCCGGCGCAGCCACCCAGAGCCTGAACGAAACGCGCCAAAATCAGGCTGTCGAGGTTGGGTGCGAAGGCACAGGCCAGCGAGGCCAGGGTGAACAGGCCAACGCCGAACAGCAGCGGGATGCGCCGGCCAAAACGGTCGGCCACCGGCCCATAGGCCAGCTGGCCCAGCGACAGGCCAAGGAAGTAGGCGGCCAGGGTGGTCTGCACATGCTGCTCGTCAGTGCCGAATGCATGGGCCATGGCCGGAAAGGCGGGTAAATAGAAGTCGATCGCCAAGGGCCCGAACGCACTGAGTGCGCCGAGAATCAGCAAGGTACGCAGGTTCATGGAGAATCCATAGCAGGCTAAGCAAGTACGCTAGTCTACCTGCACCGCATCAACTGGCGATGAAAACCTTTGTAACAATCCCGCTGAAAGACGGCTCATCACTGTAGAAGATCACCCAGCCCTTCGGGCTGCGCTGTCGCGCAGAGCACCGGGCACGAGCCCGCCGCGGACCCTGTGGGAGCGGGCTTGCCCGCGAACACCGGCGAAGCCGGTGCCATACACCGCGTCGCCTGTTTCGCGGGCAAGCCGGCTCCTATCAAACAAAATCTAACCTGCTGTTTTAATTTGCTTTTATTCACGCCGCTTTCACCAGATCCATACCCAGTTTCCGGGCCTTGCGGAGCAAGGCCCGGTACTGACGTTCTTTGCTCTGCTCTTCGAAAGTCTCAATCCCACGTTCAGTGTATGGCTGCCCCTTGGTCAGCATCGTGTAGATCAGTCGTGCCAGTTGATGCGCTGTTGCCTTGATTGCGCAACTGGTGTCCATGCGAGCCAATCGGGCGCGATGACTTGCTCCGATAAAGCTTTGATCGTTACGCGCATTAGCAGCTGCTTGCTTCAGCGCTTGAGCCGCACGATTGATCGTTCTTGGTACTTTTCCAGGTAGTTGTTTTCCTCCTGAAATACGGGTGGGTGGGGCTACTCCCAACCAAGAACAGAAGTGCTTCATCGATGGAAACTTCGAAAGGTCTGGACCAATTTCACTGGCGAGTACCAGTGCGATGTCTACTCCGATGGTGGGAATGGCCGTCAAGTCCACCCCCGTCGTTTTCCACAGTGCTTGATGCAAGGCAGTTTGCTCGTTGGATGATCGATGTGGGCTGCGGAGTGCCTTTTTATTTGGCTGAGGGGTCTCTTCAAGCACGGGCAACAACGCCAGTACGTTGGTGATTTGCGCATCACAAGCAGCAATCTGAGCCTCCAGAAAGTCGTAACAGGCGACCTCCTGATCCAGCGCGTGTAGATGTTCTAACCGCCAATTGCCTCGCAGACTGCGAGCAATGGTCTCTTCATCCGCTTTGATTCGAGCATCTCGAAACTGCGCCAGCGTTACTGGGTTGCGCTCACCCTTAAGGATCGCACGTAGAATCTTCATTCCTGTCACGCCGGAAATGTCACTGATGACATTGGCCAGTTGAATATTCATCTGGGTCAGCGCCTTCTGGATTCGGTTCAGTGCCTTGGCTTGGTCTCGAACCTTCGTCGCACGCTGACGGACTAACGCTCGTAAAGAACAGATGTCATCTGCGGGCCTGAAAGCTCCCCTGAGCAAACCATGGCTCATCAACTGCCAGATCCACTGGCAATCAAGCACATCGGATTTTCTACCCGTAATCTGCCGAGTGGCTCGTGAGTTGACGAGATAAACCTCAAAACCCCGGCTATCCAGCAACTCGAACAAGGGAATCCAATAAACGCCCGTCGCTTCCATAGCAACAACCTTGATCTCTAGCGTTTCGAGCCAGTCGGCCAGCTTGATCAGATCGTCTGTGAAAGTGGAAAAGCTTCGGACAGCTTGCTCGTGGCGAGGGTCAACACCCACCCAATGCTCTCTGCTACCAATGTCGATACCGGCGCAGTCACGATGAATCAACTGAAAATGCCTTTGAGCCTTCTTGCGTGCCATGACAAATCCTCGCAGGATTATGGGCGCGCGGGGCACACGGCGGCGAAAAGGTCACTCTCCTATACGTGGTCACGGCTAGCCGTGCCTACAGTGACTCCACGCCGATGCCGTGCGGGCCACTCTCTCATGCGGGTGGTGAGACACCAGTGCGAGCGACGGCCTCTGTCCCGTGCACCTCAATCCTAGAGCAAGGAGGCTGCCCTTCGGGGCAACTTTCTTTGCTTTGACTGAACTGGCTGCATAGATAGCTCAAGCCATGCACCAACTGTTTGCTGCGCGACAGCGCGGCGCCAAGGCGGCGTGTGGGCTCTCATAGAACAAACTGCAAGCTATTGATTTAACACGGTTCCTGTGGGAAGCGGCCTTGTGTCGCGATGGGGCGCGAAGCGGCCCCAAGATCTCAGCTTCATGCAAAAATTGCCGGGGCTGCTGCGCAGCCCATCGCGACACAAGGCCGCTTCCCACAGGGGCCGCGGTGCATCTGCGAGACTGGTTCTCTGCGCGACAGCGCAGCCCGCAGGGCTGGGTGATCTCCTACAGGTTGCCAGCCACCTGCGCCTCATACCCCTCTTCACGAATCGCCGCCAGCAACTGCCCGGCGTCCAGTTCGCTCCTCACCCGTACCTGGCGCCCCGCCAGGTCCACCTCCACCTGCGCCGTCGCATCCTGCTCCTGCAGCGCGCGGGTCACCGCCTTCACGCAGTGGCCACAGGTCATGCCTTGCACGTTGAACACTTGCATCGCGTTTGCTCCTTCATGGTGAATGCTGCGGTTTGGCACAGTGTCGACCTTGCCATCAGGGCAAGGTCAAGTTCTGCTGTTAACGGCCGGGGTGGAAATAACCGCCGGGCTCAGCCAAGCTGCGCCTTTGACGATTTTTGCAAGCAGGAGATTCTTCATGATCAGGGCAGCATTGGGCCTTGTCGGGCTGTTGGGCGCGTTGGCCGTGGTGCCACCGGCCAGTGCCGAGGGCAACAGCGATTACAGCGTGCTGATCATTTCCCGGGAACGCCTGGAAGTGGCCACCAGCTGTGAAATCGGCGTCTATCTCAACGATCAGCTGTCCGGCCGGGTGTTCCAGGAGCAGTCGACCTCGTTCAACCTGCCGCCAGGCCCGGTCGACGTGCGCCTGCGCCTGCTGCCAGGGCAAGCCCCCGGTTGCCTGCCGGGCGTCGAGGACCAGCGCAGCACCCGGTTGAACCTGCAGGCGGGCCAGATCAACAAATACCGCATTGCCATGGGGCAGAATGGCCTGGTGCTCAAGCGAGCCAGCCTGGGCTATTGACCTTGACCGCGTGGCAAGGTTGATGCTGCAGGCCTGTCCACGGAGGAAAGAGCCATGCCCGCATCCACCACCTTCGACTTGCCCATCGCCGGCATGACCTGCGCCAGTTGCGCAGGCCGCGTCGAACGCGCCCTGCGCAAGGTTACCGGCACCGAGCAGGTCAGCGTCAACCTTGCTACCGAACAGGCCCGGGTCCAGGCCCCGGCCGACAGCCTGCCGGCACTGGTGGGCGCGGTGCGCCAGGCCGGCTACAGCGTCCCCACCCGCACCCTGGAGCTGCAGATCGGCGGCATGACCTGCGCCAGTTGCGCCGGCCGCGTCGAGCGCGCCCTCGGCAAACTTCCCGGGGTCGAGCAAGCCAGTGTCAACCTGGCCAGCGAACGTGCCCATGTCGAGGTGCTGCAGGGCATCGACGACAGCCTGTTGATAGCCGCAGTGCAAAAGGCCGGCTACAGCGCCAGCCTGCCGCGCAGCGCCGTCGATGAACACCAGCAGGCGCAGCGTCGCCTGCGCAACGAGCGCCTGGCCGTCGGCGCCGCCCTGCTGCTGGCCCTGCCCCTGGTGCTGCCGATGCTGCTGCAACCCTTCGGCCTGCACTGGATGCTGCCGGCCTGGGCGCAGTTCCTGCTGGCCACCCCGGTGCAGTTCATCCTCGGCGCACGCTTTTATGTGGCCGCCTGGAAGGCCGTGCGCGCCGGCGCCGGCAACATGGACCTGCTGGTGGCCCTTGGCACCAGCGCCGGTTACGGGCTAAGCCTGTACCAGTGGGCCAACGCCCCTGCCGGCATGGCGCCGCACCTGTACTTCGAAGCCTCGGCGGTGGTCATCGCCCTGGTGCTGCTGGGCAAATACCTCGAAAGCCGCGCCAAGCGCCAGACCGCCAGCGCCATCCGCGCCCTCGAGGCGCTGCGCCCGGAGCGCGCCCTGCGTATCGTCGATGGCCTGGAACAGGACGTCGCCATCAGCCAGTTGCGCATCGGCGACCTCGTCCTGGTCAAGCCCGGCGAACGCTTCCCGGTCGACGGCGAAGTGCTCGAAGGCAGCAGCCACGCCGACGAAGCGCTGATCAGCGGCGAAAGCCTGCCGGTGCCTAAACAGCCCGGCGACCCAGTCACCGGCGGCGCCATCAATGGCGAAGGCCGCTTGCTGGTGCAAACCCGGGCGCTCGGCACCGAGACCGTGCTGGCCCGTATCATCCGCCTGGTGGAAGACGCCCAGGCGGCCAAGGCGCCGATCCAGAAACTGGTCGACCGGGTCAGCCAGGTATTCGTACCCGCCGTGCTGGTACTGGCACTGCTGACACTTTTGGGTTGGTGGCTGGCCGGCGCGCCGCTGGAAACCGCGCTGATCAACGCCGTCGCCGTGCTGGTGATCGCCTGCCCCTGCGCCCTCGGCCTGGCCACCCCGGCCGCGATCATGGCCGGCACCGGCGTGGCCGCCCGCCACGGCATCCTGATCAAGGACGCCGAAGCCCTGGAGCGCGCCCACGCAGTCAACCGCGTGGTGTTCGACAAGACCGGCACCCTGACCTCCGGCAGCCCGCGCATCGTCCACCAACAGTCAGCTGCCAGCGACGATGAGGCCCTGATACTGGCAGGCGCACTGCAACGCGGCAGCGAACATCCCTTGGCCAAGGCCGTGCTGGAGGCCTGCAGCGAGCGTGGCCTGCACGTACCCCAGGTCAACGACAGCCAATCGCTCACCGGCCGCGGTATCGCAGGCAACGTCGACGGTCGCGATCTCGCCCTGGGCAACCGCCGCCTGCTCGACGAAAGCGGCGCCCAGCCCGGCGAACTGGCCAGCAGCGCTGCTACCTGGGAAGCCGAAGGCCGCACCCTGTCGTGGTTGATCGAACGTGGCGCGCAACCCCGCGTACTGGCCCTGTTCGCCTTTGGCGACAGCCTCAAGCCCGGCGCCGCCCAGGCCATCGACGCCCTGCACGCCCGCAGCATTTCCAGCCACCTGCTGACCGGTGACAACCGCGGCAGCGCCAAGGTAGTGGCCGAGGCGCTGGGCATCGACGACGTGCACGCCGAAGTGCTGCCTGCCGACAAAGCCGCCACCGTCACCGCGCTGAAACAGCACGGCGTGGTGGCCATGGTCGGTGACGGCATCAACGACGCCCCGGCCCTGGCCGCCGCCGATATCGGCATCGCCATGGGCGGCGGCACCGACGTGGCCATGCAGGCCGCCGGCATCACCCTGATGCGCGGCGACCCGCGCCTGGTACCGGCAGCGCTGGATATCAGCCGCAAGACCTACGCGAAAATCCGCCAGAACCTGTTCTGGGCCTTCATCTACAACCTCGTCGGCATCCCGCTGGCGGCGTTCGGCTTGCTCAACCCGGTACTGGCCGGGGCCGCCATGGCGCTGTCCAGCGTCAGCGTGGTGAGCAACGCCTTGTTGCTGAAAACCTGGAAACCCACCGCCATCGACCAGGAGGCGCCATGAACATCGGCCAGGCCGCCCGCCGCAGCGGGCTCAGCGCCAAGATGATCCGCTATTACGAGTCCATCGGCCTGCTGCGCCCCGCCCGGCGCAGCGACAGCGGCTACCGCCTGTACCAGCAGGATGACCTGCACAGCCTGGCGTTCATCAAGCGCTCGCGCGACCTTGGTTTTTCGCTGGACGAAGTGGCCCGGCTACTCACCCTGTGGCAAGACCGCCAACGCGCCAGCGCCGATGTCAAAGCCTTGGCCATGCAGCACATCGATGAGCTCAACCGGCGCATCGAAGAGTTGGTAAGCCTGCGCGACACCCTGGGCGAGCTGGTCGCCCACTGCCAGGGCGACGACCGCCCGGACTGCCCGATCCTCAAAGACCTGGCCAACGGCAAAGGCTGCTGCCACTAAAACGCCCCCCTGTAGGAGCCGGCTTGCCGGCGATGAGGCCGGCCCAGCGGGTATAAAAATCCACACTCTGTACAAGGGCTTGCGGCCCTATCGCCGGCAAGCCGGCGCCTACAGCGGGCGCGTCAGAGCAGCTATTGGTATGCCATATTAGCCTAATCGCGACCTTTTTCCCCTCAAACACGCCTTTCATCCAATAAGTACGGGCGTTGTCCTACAAAAAATCCCGCCCCTGCCGATGCCCTGTTACCTGCCTCGTGTCACGAAAAAAACAAATCTGGGAGCGTGGATGAACATCAAGCAAAAACTGACCTGGGCCTTCGCCGTCATCGCCGGGCTGCCCATCGTCCTGGTCGCCACCTTGGTGATCCTCAACCTGCGCGGCGAAGCCCGCGACGATTTCCTCGACAACAGCAGCCGGGAAATCCGCCAGGTCGGCAACGCCATGAACATCTTCTTCCAGGGCATCGACCAGAACGTCGCCTACCTGGCCTCCCAACCGCTGATCGCTTCCACCGGCAGCAACCTCAACAAGTTCATGAGCGCCAACCCCTCCTACGAGCTGGGCGAGCAGGACAAACAGCTGCTGGACTTCTTCACCCGTCTGGCCGACTCGCACCCCGCCTACGCCTATGTGTCCTACGGCGTCAGCGACGGCGGCTACATCGGCTGGCCGGCCGGGCAGAAGTTCGTCAACTACGACCCGCGCCCGCGCCCCTGGTACCAGCTGGCCATGGCCAACCCCGGCAAGACCGTACGCACCGGCGCCTACTACTGGGCCGCCGACGACGCGGTGCTGATCAGCACCGTGCGCGCCGTGCCCAACCAGCTCGGCAGCCCGGGCGGGGTGGTCAACATCGACGTGTCGCTCAAGGGCCTCACCGAGATCGTCAAGAAGATCAAGCTGGGCGAAAGCGGCTACCTGATGCTGGTGGAGAAAAACGGCAACGTGATGGTCGACCCGCGTGACGCCAGCCACAACTTCAAGCAGCTCGACAGCTTCGGCGCCGGCTACGCCGAGCTGGCCAAGGCCGGCAAGGGCCTGGCCGAGGTCGAGATCAACGGCGAGCGCTACATGGCCAACGTCTACCCCGACGAAGAGCTGGGCTGGACCTTCATCGGCCTGATCCACGAAAGCGAAGTGATGCAGACCACCACCCGCCTGACCTGGCTGATCGGCATCGTCGCCCTGGTGCTGGCTGCTGTGTTCGCCGTGGTTGGTGCCACCTTCGCCAAGCTCATCGTACGCCCGATCAACAGCGTCACCAGCGGCCTGGAAGACATCGCCCAAGGCGAGGGCGACCTGACCCGCAACCTGGAAATCCGTGGCCGCGACGAAACCGCGCAACTGGCCAGCTGGTTCAACCAGTTCCTCGGCGCCATCCGCAGCCTGATCCAGCACATCGGTTCGGCGGCCGGCAAGATCCTCAGCACCTCCAGCAGCTCCACCCGGGTGTCGGCCGACATGTCCGAGGCCGCCGGGCGCCAGCGCGAAGCCGTGGACATGGTCTCCACCGCCTTCCACGAAATGGTCGCCACCGCCAACGAAGTGGCGCGCTCCTGCAGCCAGGCGGCGATGTCCGCCGACAGCGGCCAGGCCCAGGCCCGTGAAGGCCAGCAGCAGATCGACGCTGCCGTGCAGAGCGTCGACCGCCTGAGCCAGGAGATCGAGCAGTCGGCGCAGTCGATCCAGCAACTGGAGCGCGACAGCAATGCCATTCAGTCGATTCTCGGCACCATCCGCTCGATCGCCGAGCAAACCAACCTGCTGGCGCTCAACGCCGCCATCGAGGCCGCCCGTGCCGGTGAGCAGGGCCGCGGTTTTGCCGTGGTCGCCGACGAAGTGCGCGCCCTGGCCAAGCGCACCGCCGACTCCACCGCCGAGATCGACGGCCTGCTGGGCAACCTGGCCAGCCGCACCGCCGAAGTGGCCCAGCAGATGCACGCCAGCATCGAGGTGTCGCAGCAGTCGGTCAGCCGCATTGGCCTGGCCCGCGACAGCTTCGGCCAGATCCGCGAGTCGGTGGACGTGATCCGCGACATGAACACCCAGATCGCCACCGCCGCCGAAGAGCAGCACCAGGTGGCCGAGGACATCAACCGCCACATCAGCCAGATCCACGGCGATGCGCAGTTGGTAGCGGAGTTGGCCCAGGCCGCCAGGCAGGACTCCGAAAGCCTGGCCGGGCTGTCCAACGAACTGGACGCCCTGGTACGTCGCTTCCGCACCTGACCGCATCCGGCTCCTACGGCACACGCCTGTAGGGGCCGGCTTGCCGGCGATGAGGCCCTAGGGTTTAACCTTCATCGCTCGACAATAGCGGTAACCCCCTGCCCCCCCGCCGCACAGATCGAAATCAACCCCCGCCCCTTGCCCCGCTGCGCCAGCAGCTTGGCCATGTTCGCCAGTATCCGCCCCCCCGTTGCAGCGAACGGATGCCCCGCCGCCAACGAACTGCCCTTCACATTCAACTTGCTGCGGTCGATGGCTCCCAGCGGCGCCTCCAGCCACAGCCGGGTACGGCAGTACTCGGCATCTTCCCAGGCCTTCAAGGTACACAGCACTTGGGCGGCAAACGCCTCGTGAATTTCATAGAAGTCAAAATCCTGCAGCGTCAGGCCATTGCGCGCCAGCAGCCGCGGCACCGCATACACCGGCGCCATCAGCAGCCCCTCATGGCCGTGGACAAAATCCACCGCAGCGGTTTCGCCGTCCACCAGGTAGGCCAATACCTTCAACCCCTGTGCTTCGGCCCAGGCCTCGCTGCCCAGCAGCACCAGCGAAGCGCCATCGGTCAGCGGTGTGGAATTGCCGGGAGTTAAGGTGCCCTGATCGCCCCGGTCGAACACCGACTTGAGTTTGGCCAACTGTTCCAGGCTGAGGTCCGGGCGCAGGTTGTTGTCGCGGGCAAGGCCCTGGTAAGGGGTGAGCAAATCGTCATGCCAGCCCTCGGCATAGGAGGCCGCCAGGTTGTGGTGGCTGAGCAGCGCCAGTTCATCCTGCGCCGCCCGCTCTATTTTCCAGGCCTGTGCCATGCGTTCACAGTGCTCGCCCATGCTCAGCCCGGTACGTGGCTCGCCATTGCGCGGCAGCGCAGGCATCAGGTGCGCCGGGCGCAGTTTCAGGAAGGGCTTCAAGCGTTCAGCCAAGGTTTTGCCACGGTTGGCCTGCAGCAGAATCTGGCGCAACCCCTCGCTGACCGCGATCGGCGCGTCGGAAGTGGTGTCCACGCCCCCGGCAATGGCGCAGTCGATCTGCCCCAGGGCAATCTTGTTGGCCACCAGCAGCGCCGCCTCAAGCCCCGTGCCACAGGCCTGCTGCACGTCATAGGCCGGCGTTTGCGGCGACAGCCGCGAGCCTAGCACGCACTCGCGTGCCAGGTTCATGTCACTGGAATGCTTGAGCACCGCCCCTGCCACCACTTCGCCCAGGCGCAGGCCGTGCAGGCGGTAACGCTCCACCAGCCCCTCCAGCGCAGCGGTGAGCATCGCCTGGTTGCTGGCGCGGGCGTAGGCACCATTGGAGCGGGCGAAGGGGATCCGGTTGCCACCCAGGATCGCCACCCGGCGAATTGAACCCATGCCTGTTCCTCCTGAAACAAATTGATCGGTAAGCCTAGGCGCTTTTCCCGTATTTCGAACGACCCTGCCACAAACCTGGTCCACACTGCATGCTTGCCTTCAGGGAGACCCGTACATGAGCGACCGCTATATCGGCTTTGCCAACTCCACCCTCGGCCGGCGCCTGGTCGATGCCCTCGGCCTGCCGCGCCCGGTACCGCTGGAACGCTGGCAGGCCGGCCGCCTGCGCCCGGTCGAGGGCGCACTGGTGCTCGGCGGCGGCCCGCTGGCCCGCGAGGTCGAGGCAATCGCCCCAAGGCTGACCGGCGAGTGCTACGCCTTCAACGACGAAAGCCTCGCCTCGCCGGCCTGGGTCGCGGGCCTCGGGCCCAAGCTCAAGGCGTTGGTATTCGACGCCAGTCACCTGTCCGACAGCGACCAGCTGCGCCAGTTGCGCGAATTCTTCCAGCCGTTGCTGCGCAGCCTGGCGCCCTGCGCCCATGTGGTGATCCTCGGCCGCCCACCGCAAGGCCTCAGCGCACAGGCCAGCATCGCCCAGCGCGGCCTCGAAGGCTTCAGCCGTTCGTTGGGCAAGGAGCTGCGCAACGGCGCCACCGCCAACCTGCTGTATGTCGCCGAAGGCGCCGAGCAAGGGCTCGAAGGCGCGCTGCGGTTCTTTCTGTCACCCAAAAGCGCGTTCGTTTCCGGCCAGGTGCTGCACCTGGGCAACTGCGCCACCCAGGTCGAGGACTGGACCCGCCCGCTGGCCGGGCGCCATGCCCTGGTCACCGGCGCCGCCCGCGGCATCGGTGCGGCCATCGCCGAAACCCTGGCCCGCGACGGCGCCTCGGTCACCCTGCTGGACGTCCCCCAGGCGCAACAGGACCTCGACGCCATCGCCGCGCGCCTGGGCGGCCGCGCCCTGGCCCTGGACATCTGCGCAGGCGATGCCGCCGCGCAACTGGTCGAGGCACTGCCCGACGGCCTGGATATCGTCGTGCACAACGCCGGCATCACCCGCGACAAGACCCTCGCCAACATGACCCCCGACTACTGGGACGCGGTGCTGGCGGTCAACCTCAAGGCCCCGCAGGTGCTCACCCAGGCGCTGCTGGACGCAGGCAAACTGCACGACGCCGCGCGCATCACTCTGCTGGCCTCGGTCAGCGGCATCGCCGGCAACCGCGGCCAGGCCAACTACGCCGCCAGCAAGGCCGGGCTGATCGGCCTGGCCCAGGCCTGGGCACCCACCCTGGCCGAGCGCGGCATCAGCATCAACGCCATCGCCCCAGGCTTCATCGAAACCCACATGACCGCCGCCATGCCCATGGGCCTGCGCGAAGCCGGGCGGCGCCTGAGCTCGCTCGGCCAGGGCGGCCTGCCGCAGGACGTGGCAGAGGCCATCGCCTGGCTCAGCCAGCCCGGTTCCGGGGCGGTCAATGGCCAGGTGCTGCGAGTCTGCGGCCAAGCACTGATGGGGGCCTGACATGACCACCCACTGGCTCGACCTGCACCACCCGGATTCGCGCGCCAGCCTGTACCTGCGTGCACTGGGCAAACGCAAGATCAGCGGCGAGCGCCTGCCCGACCAGGGCCTGCGCTGTTTCCTGCGGGTAGACCCGGCGAACCTTGCGGCCTACCGCAGGCTCTGCCACTTCGCCGACGACGGCCGCCTGCCGGGCACCTACCCCCACGTGATGGCCTTCGCCCTGCAACTGCAGTTGCTCACCGCCCGCGACTTCCCCTTCCCGCTGCTGGGGCTGGTGCACCTGCACAACCGCATCGAGGTGCTGCGCCCGCTGGGCGGCATCGACGGGTTGCGCTTTGCGGTGCATGCCGACAACCTGCAGCCCCACGCCAAGGGCGGCACCTTCGACCTGGTGACCGAGGCCGAGGACGGCCTGGGCCTGCTGTGGCGCGAGACCAGCCGCATGCTGGTGCGCGGGCTCAAGCTCGACGCCGGGGCAGCACCCTGCGACGAAAACCAGCCGCAGGCGCTGCCCGAGGCCACCCGCTGGTACGCCGACAGCGATATCGGCCGACGCTATGCCCGGGTGTGCGGCGACTACAACCCGATCCACCTCAGCCCCCTCAGCGCCCGGCTGTTCGGCTTCCCCAAGGCCATCGCCCACGGCATGTGGACCAAGGCCATGGCCCTGGCCGCGTTGAAAGGCCACCTGCCCAAGGCCGGCTACGCCTTCGAGGTGGAGTTCCACAAGCCGGTACGCCTGCCGTCCGAGGTCATGCTCGGCGCCAGCGAGGCCGGCCCGTCGGGCCAACTGCGCCTGGACGGCCACGGCGCCCTGCTGCACATGACCGGCAGCTGGCGCACCCTGTAAGAGCTCGTACAAAGAACAACGTGGGGCGGGCTTGCCCCGCGATTGGATTACTCCCGCATCGCGGGGCAAGCCCGCTCCCACGGTTTTCACATTGCAGGTACAGGTGACACCCCCCCCTTGCTTTACATCGGCCCCCCCCGGAAGCTATGCAGCATTAGGAGACCCCCGATGAACCTGCAAGAACTCACCGAACGCCTGCACCGCATCCGCGACACCAACGACTGGCGCGGCTTCCACAGCCCGAAGAACCTGGCCATGGCCGCCAGTGTCGAAATGGCCGAGCTGGTGGAGATTTTCCAGTGGCTGACCGAAAGCGAGTCACGCCAGTTGCCGGCAGACAAACTTGCCCACGCCGGGCAAGAGGTCGGCGACATCGTCCTCTACCTGTTGCTGCTGTGCAGCGAACTGGGCCTGGACATGGATGAGGTGGTGCGGGCCAAGCTGGCCGACAGCGAGAGGCGCTTCGCCAAATGAACGACCGTCATTTCGATGAACTGGCCACCCGCTTCGCCGAGAAAATCTATGGCGGCGCCAAGGGCGCCATCCGCTTGGCCGTGTTGCAGGCCGACCTCGCCGAAACCCTGCCCGACCGCCCGCTGCGGGTGCTCGACATCGGCGCCGGCCTTGGCCACATGGCCTTGTGGCTGGCCCAGCGCGGCCACCAGCTGACCCTCGCCGAACCCGCCGCGCCCATGCTCGAAGGTGCCCGCGCGCGTTTCGCCGAGGCCGGCCAGCAAGCCACCTTCATCCAGGCCCCCTGGCAGGACCTGCTGGGCCAGCTCACCGAGCGCTACGACCTGGTGCTGTGCCACGCCGTGCTTGAGTGGCTGGCCGAACCCGAGGCCATCCTGCCGGTGCTGCAACAGTTGACCGCCCCCGGCGGCTGGCTGTCGCTGGCCTTCTACAACCGCGACGCGCTGGTTTACCGCAACCTGCTCAAGGGCCATTTCCGCAAGCTGCGCAGCAACCGCCTGGCCGGTGAAAAACAGAGCCTGACCCCGCAAAAACCCCTTGATCCACGCGACCTCAAGGCGCAACTTGAAGCGCTGTGGCAGGTCGAAAGCGAAAGCGGCATTCGCGTTTTCCACGACTACATGCCCAAAGAGTTCCAGGACAAGGCCGAACTGCTCGACCTGCTGGAAATGGAGCTGGCCCACCGCCGTCACCCAAGCTTCGCAGGGCTTGGCCGCTACCTGCACTGGGTTTGCCGCCCGCTCTGAACCAAAGGCCAGGAGGACCCATGCGCTACCGCCCACTCTGCCTGGCCCTGCTTCCCCTGTTGCTGGCAGCCTGCCAGGGCAGCAACCCGTATGTCGCCAGCGGCAACCCCATCCCGCCGGCGCCGCCGCAGGCTGCCAACACCTTCGACGCCAGTGCCTACCCGGCCCCCGCCCGCGACTATGGCCGCTACCGTAGCTGGCGCTGGCATGACGGCCAGCAGCCTGGCGGGCTGGCCAGCACCGACCCAGGCCAGCTTGCCGCAGCAGTCAGCAGCGCATTGGACCAGCACGGCCTGCGCCCGGCCCATGGCAGCACCGCCGACCTGCTGGTAAGCGCCGACATTCGCCTGGAGCGGCGCCTGCGCCAGGTCCGCGACTACGACTATTACGACCCCTACTACGGCCCCAGCGCCGGTGTCGGCTTCGGAGGCTACCGCAACGGCTACGGGGCCTACGGCAGCGTACCCATCGTGCGTACCTACGAGGTGGAAGTGATGGTGGTGCGCATCGATCTGTTCGACGCCCGCAACGGCCAGCCGGTGTGGAGTGCCAGCGCCGAGAGCGGCAGCGCCAAGGACTCGCCACGGGACCGCGAAAACGCCTTGCGCGAGTCGGTGAGCAAGGCGCTGAGCGGCTATCCTCCCAGTTAATCGTCTACGGAGAACCATCATGTTGCGCCGTCTTGTTCTAGTGTCATGCGCCCTGATGCTGGCCGCCTGTGCCAGCAACAACGTGCAGCAGGACTTCGATGCCAGCCGCGATTTCGCCGCCTACCGCAGTTGGGCCTGGCAGGAGCCGGGGCTGCAGTACCGCCCGGACGACCCGCGGATCAAGAGCGACCTCACCGAGCAGCGCATCCGCCAGGCGGTTGCCGGCCAGCTCGACCAGCGCGGCCTGCGCCCGGCCCAAGGCAACGCCAAGCCTGATGTGAAGGTGCGCGCCTACCTGATCGTCGAGCAGCGCCAGCAGCAGATCACCACCAACTACGGCGGTGCCTGGGGCGGCTATTGGGGAGGCTACTGGGGCGGACCGATGTACAACGAAACCCGCAGCGTCGACTACAAGGTCGCCACCATTCAGATCGACCTGTTCGACGGCAAGGACGGCAAGCTGGTCTGGCGCGGCAGCGCCGAGCAAATCATGAACAACTACCCGCCCAGCCCCGAAGAGCGCAACGCCGCCATCCAGAAAACCGTGACCCAGGTGCTGAGCAACTACCCGCCGCACTGAGCCGGCGCTCCTGGTCATGCGGTCCCTGTAGGAGCGGCTCAGCCGCGAACACCGGCGCAGCCGGTGCCAGGCACCGCGTTGCCTGCTTCGCGGCTAAAGCCGCTCCTACAGGATATGCGTTGCGCCCCGCAAGACAGCAGGCAAGGCAACCTGCCATCACCTTGACTACACTCCTCGCACAGCAGCTGCGCTGCCAGGCCTGTGGCCGGCAAAGGAGTGCCCGTGGTTCCCCGTTTCGCTGTGCGCCAACGCGGCGCGATCGGCCTGATGGCCACGCTGACCCTGGGTATCGCCTTGCTGTTCATGCTGCTGGCCGTCGATAGCGGGCGCCTGTACCTGGAGCAACGCAAACTGCAACGCATCGCCGACATGGCTGCCCTGGAAGCCGCCGGGCAAGGTGGCGTGTGCAGCGGCAGCGGCCCCCAGGCCACCACCCTTGCCCGCGCCGCCGCCACCCGCAACGGCCATGCCACCAGCAACCCGCTGGTGGCCAGTTGCGGCTACCTGCAGACCGGCGCCGGCAACCTGCGCAGCTTTACCAGCGACAACAGCCGCAACGAAGCGATCAAGGTCGAGGTGCGCAACACCGTCACAACCAGCGTCGCCGGTGGCCTGTTCACCCTGGTCGAAGGCGACTTCCAACGCTCCAGCACCCTGCACGCCAGCGCCGTGGCCGCCAGCCCCATACCGCCCCAGGCCATGCTCAGCATCCGCACCACCCTGGCCACCGTCAGCTCAAGCCAGGGCGCGCTGCTCAACGCCCTGACCAAGGCCCTGGGTGGCAACCTGCAACTCGACCTGCTGGGTTGGCAGGGCATGGCCAACACCCAGCTGAACCTGCTCAGTTACCTCGACCAGTTGGCCATCGACCTGAACCTGGCCGCCGGCGACTACCAGCAACTGCTTGGCCTGGACACCAGCGCCACAGTGCTGCTGCAAGCCGCAGCCAAGGTACTGCAGCGTGGTGGCGCCGCAGCCGACGTGGTCACCAACCTCGGCCGCCTGGCCGCCGACCTGCCTGCCGGTGGCCTGCAGCTGGGGCAACTGCTGGACCTGCAAAACGGCACCGCCAAGGCCGGCCTGGACGCCAACCTGCAACTGCTGCAACTGGTGCAGGGGGTAATCCAGCTGGCGGCCAGCGAACGCGCCGCCTATGCCGAGCTGCCGATCAGCGTGCTGGGGCTGGTCAATGGCAAGGTGCAACTGCGGGTGATCGAGCCGCAGCAGGTGTCGGCGGTGGGCGACCCACGCAGCGACGACCTGCGCGTGCATACCGCCCAGGTACGCGCGCTGATCTCCCTCGACCTGCCCGTGCTCAACACCGTCAGCGGGTTGGTCAATGCCGTGCTGGACCTGGCGGCGCCGCTGACCAACGTGCTCAACAACCTGCTCAGCCTGAACCTGCTGGGCACTGTGCAATCGCTCACCTGCGCTCTGGGGGTGCCGTGCAAGGTCGGCGATATCAAGTTGCTCGACGGCGTCACCCATATCGATATCGGCCTGGAAGTCGCCGAAGCCACCAGCCGCCTGCGCCCACTGCCACCCGCCGCCTACACCTGCTCGCCCAAGACCCTGGCCACGGTCACCCAGCGTTCGGCGGCGAAAATCGCCATCGGCAAGTTCGACACCCCCCAGGACTTCCTCAACCAGGGCACCACCACGGTCAAGGCCCTGCCGCTGATCGACATCGGCACCAACGTCTGCAGCCGCTTGCTGATCCTGCAGCCCTCCTGCGGCACCCGCGTTCCCTTCGCCGGCGGCGGCATCGGCCTGCGCATCGACAGCAAGGTGCTGGCCAGCAGCCCCAGCGAAAAACCACTGGTGTTCAACAACCCGCCGAACATCGGCCTGGCGCCAATGTTCCAGAGCATGGACACCGATCAGTCACAGGTGGTCGCCAGCCTTGCCGACACCCTCGGCGGTATTCACCTGGAAGCCTACAGGCCCACCGGTAACAGCGGCCTGGGCCAGGTGCTAACGCTCACCGCCGGCCTGCTCGACGGGGTGAAGAACATCCTCGAGCCGCTCATCAAGAACCTGCTCAGCCCCTTGCTCGACCCGCTGCTCAACACCCTGCTCAAAACCTTGGGAGTAGACCTGGCCAACGCCCAGGTGGGGGCCAACCTGAGTTGCAGCAGCGGCCACGCTCAACTGGTGCTGTGAAGCGGCAGCTCCACCCGGAAGCACGCCCCCTCCTCGCCGTTGGCCACCGTCAGGCGCCCGCCCATGTGGCTGACGATGCCGTGGCTGACCGACAGCCCCAGGCCCGTACCAACGCCCGCCGGCTTGGTGGTGAAGAACGGCTCGAAGATGCGCTCGTGCAGGCCCTCGGCAATACCCCCACCGTTATCCTCCACCAGCAGGCTCAGGCGCCCGCCGTGCAGCTCCTGGCGCACGCGGATCCACGGCTGCACGCGGCCTTGCTCCAGCAGTGCGTCGCGGGCATTGACCAACAGGTTGATCAGCACCTGCTCCAGCTGGTCCTGATGGCCGAGCACCTGGCTTTGCTCACCCGGCGGCTCCAGGCACAGGCTCACACCCTTGCCGCGCAAGCCCTCCTCGAGCAGCGCCCGGGCGCCCTCCACCGCGCCCCAGGCTGCGAAGCTCTGGGTTTCCACCAACGAGCGGCGGCCATACACGCGCATGTGCTGCACCAGCCGTTCGGCTCGCGCCACCTGGGCCTCGATACGCCGCAGCTTGGCCTCCAGCCATTCAGGCTCGGCCGTACCCTGCTCCAGGCGCGTGAGGGCGTTGGCCACGGCCATGCGCATCACGTTCAGAGGCTGGTTGATCTCGTGCACAAGGCCTGTGGCCAGCTCGCCCAGGGTGGCCATCTTCGCGCCCTGCAGCAATTGCTGCTGGCTGCGGCGCACCTCGGTGTTGTCACGCCCCACGGCCTGCACTTCCAGCAACTGGCCATTACCATCGAACAAACCGCGGTCGGCCCATACCCACCAGGCATGCTCGCGCCCCGGCAATTGAAGGCAGATCTCGGCACTGCTCACTGGTTGTTCGGGCGTAAGCGCAGCCAGGCGCTGCACAAACGCTTCGCGCTGGCTGTCGGACAACCACTGCCCCAGGTTTTCGCCTTGCAGTTGCTCCGGTGTGCGCTGCAGGTAATCGGCCAGCGGGCGGTTGGCGTATTCCAGGGTCAGGTCGGGCCGGTAACGGCAGATCATCGCCGGCGAGTCCTCCACCAGCACCCGATAGCGCTCCTCGCTCTGGCGCACGCGCTCGGCGGCATCGGTGGCCTCGCTGACATCCAGCCACAGGCCCACCACCTCGCGCGGCTGGCCCAGGTCGTCACGCAGCAGGCGCGCCTCATCGAGCATCCAGTGGTAGCCACCACGGGCATCGCGCAGGCGGTAGCGGCAGCGCACCTGGCCGTCGCGCAACAGGGCACGGGTGCGCTCCAGCCATAGCGGGCGGTCGTCGGGGTGCACCGCCAACGCGGGCTGGCGCGCCTGCTCGCTGTCGGCGCCCCAGCCCAGCAGCGGCGCCAGGCTTGCGCTGAAAAAATCGCTGTGCAGCGCGCCGTCGACATAGCGCTGCACGTAGATCACCGCAGGCGAGCTGGCGATCAGGTTTTCAAGCCGCGCCTGGGCGGCGTCGGCCTGCTGTTGCTGCTGCTTGAGTGCGCTGATGTCCAGCACGAAGCCTCGCAGGCAGTTGCCCTGGCGCTGGCCGGCCCAGTGCAGCCAGCGCTGGCCACCTTCGGCCAGGCGCACGCCAAGGCCCAAGGCATGCCCGTCGCGGGCCTGGGCCAAGGCCAGTTGCGCCGGCTCCCGGTCAGCAGGGTGCAACTGCGCCAGCCACTGCACCAGGTTCATCTGCCGGGGCAGACCGAACGACGCCGCCGCCGCCGGGTCCAGTTGCAAGTCACCGTCCAGCGGCCACTCCCAACCGCCAGCACCCAGTTGCTGCTGCAGGTGGTCAAGCTGGCGGCTCTGCTGTTGCAGTTGCTGGTGGCGCAGCCGCGCCAGCAGCGGCTCGGCCAGGGTCCGCGCCAAGGCCAGCGCCATGTCGTCCGGCGGGGGCTGCAGCACGTCCGCCCCCAGCAGCCAGGCTTCGGCATCCTGGCCCTGGCGGTAGGGCACCAGCAACAGCGAGGCGCAGCCACACAACGCCAGCAATTCGGGCTCCTTGTGTACTTGATTGTGTATTTGCACCGGGGCTACGGCCGGCCTGTGCGTCAGCCAGCCCTGCAGGCGCGTATCGTCCGGCCATGGCCATAGCGGGTCGCTGCCGGCATAGCGGCGCCAGCCATCGGCGGTGCGCAGCATCAGGCACAAGGCGCTGGCCTGCCAGTGCCCGGCCAGCACCTGCAACTGCTCGCAGGTGGTCTGCGCCAGGCGCTCGGCGCCGCACTCGCGCAAGGCATGGCCGATTTCACCGAACAGCGGGCGCTGGCGGTCCCAACGCTGCTCGCGCAAAAGGTCGCCGATATCGAACAGCTGCAGCACCCAGCCCTGGCCATGGCCATGGCGCTGCAGCCAGCCACGGGTCTGCAGGGCATGCCCGACCACCGTACGGAAGGCCAGGTCCAGGGGTTGCCCCTGCCAGTCGTGCGGCTCACCTTCCAGCACCAGCAGGCTGTGCGGCTCCAGGTAGTCCTGCACCCGGGCAGCGGCCTGGGTCGGGAGCGCCAGCAAGGTGCGCAGCGGGCCGGCCAGGCGCTGCACCCGGGCCTGGTCGTCGAGCCACAGCTGCAAACCGACCGCAGGCGGCGCCTGGGGCTCATCGGGCGCCGCGCGCCAGCGGTCGAACAGGCTACCGCTCATAGTTGCAGGCTCGCTTGTGCCTGCAGGCGCTCGGGCAGCTTCGGCACCTCGCCGATCAGCGGCAGCACCAGCACCGGCAGCACCCGTTCAAGGCGTTCGCGGGGGTAGTCGATGGCCACCGTCAGCAGCTTGTCTGCGCCCAGCGTCACCCGGGTGTCGGTGGCCACGCTGAAGCCAAGGCTGGCCGGCATCCAGGCCAGTTGCTGGCCGATCACCTGGCGCGCCAGGCCCTGCACGTCCTGGCTGTAGGTGGCGCTGGCCGGGTCCACCGCCACGCAGCGGCGCACTGCCTCGCTGCTGGCCTGGTTGAACGACTGCAGCATCAGCATCGGCAGGGCATAGCTGACCAGCCCGTAGAACACTGCAAAGAACACCATGAATACCGCGACAAACTCGATGGCTGCCGCGCCTTTTTGCTGCCTTGCCGGGCTGGCTTGCATGTTCGCGTCTACCCTGACGTTGAAACCTGTTGCAAAGCATAGAACCGTTCAACGAATAGGGATGGCGATTTGCCAATGCAAAGCATTGTTCTGCTGATGTGGCTTGCCTTGTGCACCGAACAAGATGTCCGTGAACGGCAGATTTCCAACACCCTCACCCTGGGGGTGGCCACCGGCGCGCTGGTGTGGCTGTTCGCTACCGGCCACAGCTGGATTGGCGCCGATGCCAGTGACGCCGGCTGGGCCCTGGCCATCGTCATGCTGCTCACCCTGCCCGGCTACATGCTCGGGCGCTTCGGTGCCGGCGACGTCAAGCTGATGGGTGCCCTGGCCCTGGCCACCAGCCCGCAATACGTGCTCGGCACCTTCATCGGCGCCGGCCTCACCGTGGTCGCCTGGCTACTCGGGCGGCGCCGACTGTGGACCCTGCTCAACCCCAAGCTTAAAAAACGCCTGCAAAAGCTGGCCGAAGAGGTCGGCGACAAACAGCCCTTCGCCCCTTACGTGCTGGCGGGCTTTTTGCTGACGGCGGTATGGATCCAATAACCGGCTGAACCGCCGGATGGCGTCTACAGTCCATGTACATAGTTGCAAAGTGCGACTACCTTTGTTGCTGCCAGAGCGACTTGGCCCGGGAGCAGGGCCGGAACAACAGGGAGTTGAGCTTGTGAACAAGTCCGTCAGTGAGGTGAAAGTCCTGGTTGTCGACGACCAACCGCTTATCGTCGAAGAGCTGTGCGAGTACCTGGAAGGCGAAGGCTACCGCTGCGTGCCGGCCCACTCCACCGACCAGGCCATCGAACGTTACCGGGCCGATGACCATATCGGCCTGGTGCTGTGCGACCTGCACATGCCCGAGCGCGATGGCATAGAGCTTGTGCGTGCACTCAAGCAGATCGCCGGCAACCAGCGCATGTTCGAAGCCATCATGCTCACCGGGCGGGCCGAAAAGCAGGATGTGATCCGCGCCCTGCGCGAAGGTTTTGCCGACTACTACCAAAAGCCCATGGACCTCGACGAGTTGCTGGAAGGCCTGCGCCGCCAAGAAGAAGTGCTGCTGGAGCGGCGCCGCAACTTCCGCGAGCTGGGCAGCCTGAACCAGCGCCTGCAGGAACTGGCCGAGTCGATCGACGACCTCTACCAGGACCTGGAAAAGGCCCGCGGCCAAGGCACCCATCGGCGCGCCACCGACACCGACGACAGCGAGCCGGAGCTGCCAGCGGCGTTCGAGAAGCTGTCACCACGCCAGCTGGAAGTGGCCCGCCTGGTCAGCAAGGGCAAGACCAACTACCAGATCGCCTGCGAGCTGGGCATCACCGAAAACACGGTGAAGCTGTACGTGTCGCAGGTGCTGCGCCTGACCCACATGCACAACCGCACGCAGTTGGCGCTGGCACTGACGCCGCGCTCGTCGCCGGTGCATCAGCGCTTTACCACCCATTAGTGCGGCTCCTATGGAACAAATAACACCTCGTTGATTTAACGCGGCCCCTGTGGGAAGCGGCCTTGTGTCGCGATGGGGCGCGAAGCGGCCCCAAGGCCTTGGTCTCATGCAAAATTGCCGGGGCTGCTGCGCAGCCCATCGCGACACAAGGCCGCTTCCCACAGGGGCCGCGATACATCTGCGAGACTAGTTCTCTGCGCGACCGCCCAGCCCCAAAGAGCTGGGTAATCTCCTCCAGGGCCAGCAGCCTGCAAAGGCTTCAATTGTTCGAAGAATCCACCTTGCTCCAGCGATAGAAATCCGGAATCGCATACTTGTAGCTGTCCAACCAGCGCTGCATGGCCTGATCGCGCTCCTTGTCGGTCTGCACCTGCGGCGTCGGCGAGGCCTGGCGGTTGCTGGCCTGTACCTTCAACCAGGTTTCAGTGGCCGTCTCATCCTGTGCCTGGCGCGGCGGCTCTTGCGCCAGCGCCGCCACAGGCATCAGCAAACAGGCCCACACAGTCAACGGTTTGATCATCACTCAGCTCTCCGATCAGTTGAGCACTGCAGCCGGCGGCTGCGCACTGGCGGCCAGCGCCCCGCGCCCGCTGGCCTTGAGCTGGCGGGCACGGGCCTGGGCTTCGGCAAACTGTGCAGGCCCCAGGCGCAGGCGCTTGACCAGGTCCTCGGCCTGGCTCCAGTTGTCCTGCACCAACGACAACGTCACCAGGTTGATCGCCGGCAGCGGGTTGTCGTCTTTCAGCTCGATGGCCGTGAGGAACTCGAAGCGCGCCTGTTCGTGGTGCCCCAGGTTCATCTGCACCACGCCCAAGTCGTTGCGCACCTTCTCGTCGGTGGGCGCCAGGCGTACGGCCCGTTGCAGGTTGCGCAGCGCCTGCACATCGTCGCCACGGGCCGAGGCCAGCTGGCCAAGGCCATGCTCGCCTTCGGCCGCCAGGCAGCCGCCGAGCAGGCTGCGGTACAACGGCTCGGCCTCGCTGCGCCCGAGCACGCGCGAAACCCGCGCCTTGCGCAGGCGCACCTGGTCAAGGCTGTCCGGCAGTTGCTCCAGGTGCGCAAGGCCTGCGTGGGGGCGGCCCTCGTTGATCATCTGGTCGGCCAGGTCCAGGCTCATCTGCTGGTCGGCGTCGGGCTTGGCGCAACTGCCGCCGCCGAACACCCGGGCCAGGCCGTCGGGTTGCTGGCCGGCGCAGCCGGTGAGCAACAGCAGGCCGCTGAACACAAGGATCGCTTTCATCGCATCTCCCTTTTTTACACACCCTGTAGGAGCGGCTTCAGCCGCGAACACCGGCAAAGCCGGTGCCATCCACTCAGGCCCCATGCAGGCATCACGACCCCAACGCCCGCGCCAACGCCGAAAGCCCAGGCCCGGCCAGTACGATCAGCAAGGCCGGGAACAGGAACATCATCATCACCGCCGACATCTTCGCCGACATCTTCGACACCCGCTCCTGCAGCCCGGTCAGGCGCCGGTCGTCGAGCAACTCCTTGAGCGCCTGCAACGACTTCATCGAGCCGCTGCCCTGCACCAGCAACTGCTGCAGGATCACGCAGGTATCGATCAACTCGTCCACCGCCAGCAGCCGCGCAGCCTTTTCCAGCTCCGGCCCCAGGGCCAGCCCCGAATCGACCCGCTGCAGTACCTGGCGCAGCTCGGCGCTGATGTGCGGCACCAAGGTGCGGCCCTCATGGGCGAGCACCCGCAGCGCCTGTTCAACGGCAAGGCCGGTCTCGAACAGGATGCGCAGCAGCGGAATCATCAGCCCCACCTCGACGGCGATCCTGCGCTGGCGCCTGGCAGCGGCAGCGGCCAGCAGGCGCTTGGGCAGCAGGTAACCGGCCCCCAGCGCGCACAGCACCAGCACGCTCCAGTGCCCGCGCCGCTCGCCCGGCAGGCCATGCACCATCAACAGCACCGCCCCGGTGGCCAGCAGCGGCAGGCCCAACTGCACCGCCGCAAACAGCGCGCGCTGGCGGGTGCGGCGCCAGCCCAGGCGGTCGAGCAAGGCCTGGGTTTCGCTGTCCAGCCGTTGCAGGCGCTGGCCCAGCGGGCTGCTGCCCAGCCAGTGCAACCACTCGCCCAAACGCTCGTCACGCCCCAGCCGGCCCTGCAGGCGCCGCGCAATGCGCTGCTGGCCGCGCCATTGCCGGGCGGCGTGCATGGCCAGAAGGGTGAAGCCTGCAAACAGGCACAGTGCGCAAACCAACAGGGCCATGCTCACAGGCTCCTCATCATGCGCCACAGCACCAGGCAGCCGAGTGCCTGCAGGGCGAAGGCGAACAGCAGCATCATCTGGCCGTGGCTGTCGCGCCACATGGCCAGCAGGTAACCGGGGTTGGCCATCAGGAAGTAGCCGACCATGGCCAGCGGCAGCACACCCAGAATCCAGGCGGTGATGCGGGTTTCACCGGTCATCGCACGCAACTGCCGGCCACCCTGCTCGCGCTCGCGAATCAGCTTGATCAGGTTTTCCAGCAATTCGCTGGCGTTGCCGCCATGGCGCTGGTTGATGCGCAGGCCCAGGGCGAACAGGCGCAGCTCGTCCTGGCGGTACAGTTCGGCCAGCTCATTCACCGCATCGTCCAGCGGCACGCCCAACTGCACGTTGCGCCGCACCCGCAGCATGGCCGAGCGCAGCGGTTCGCGGGTGGCGTCGATACCGCCCAGCACGGCGTCGTTGAGGGTGCGCCCGGCCTTGAGGCTGCGCACGCTGTAGTCGAGCAGGCCAGGCAACTGCTGGATGATCCGTTGCAGCCGGCGGCGGCAGCGCCAGCTCAAGGCAAGGTAACCCAACAGCGGCAGCCCGAGCAGCACCAACAGCGCCGCCGCCCCGCCCACCAGCAGGGCCGCCAGCAGCACCGCCCCCAGCCAGGCCAGCAGCCACGGCCGCAGGCTGAACTCGCCCTGGGCCAGGCCCGCCCGTTGCAGCAGCGGGTCGAGCCAGTCGCACCGGGCGCTGGCGCTGCGCACCACGCGGTAGGCCTGGCCCAGGCGCAGGAGAATGCGCTCCTCGCTGCGCTTGTGCAGGCCCAGGCGCAGCAAAAACAGCGCCGCGCCCAGCAGCAGCGGCGCCAGGGCCAACAGCAGCGGCCCCATCAATACAGGCCCTCGTGGCGCAGTTTCTCGCCGGCCGGGTTCGGCGCCTCGCGCAAAAAGCCTTCGCCGCTGCGCCGGTCAAGGCGGAACAACACGTTGGTGACGTACACGTCGTCACGCACCCCGACCACTTCGAGAATTTCGCTCACGCAGCGCCGGCCATCCGCCAGCCGCGTCAGTTGGATCACCACATCAAGTGCTGCACAGACCATCTGGCGCAGGGTCTTCTCCGCCACCTGGCGGCCGGTCAGCCCCACCAGCGTCTCCAGGCGCAGCAGCGCATCCTGGGCACTGTTGGCATGCACCGTGCTCATCGAGCCATCGTGGCCGGTGTTCATCGCGGTCAGCACATCGACCACCTCGGCTCCGCGAATCTCGCCGAGGATGATGCGGTCAGGGCGCATGCGCAGGGCGTTGCGGATCAGCTCGCTGGCCTTGATCTCGCCATGGCCCTCGGCGTTGGGCGGGCGGGTTTCCAGGCGCACCACATGGGGGTGGTGCAACTGCAGCTCGGCCACATCCTCGATGGTCACCAACCGCTCCTGGGGGGCGATCATCTGGCTGAGGATGTTCAGCAACGTGGTCTTGCCGGTGCCGGTGCCGCCGCTCACAAGAATGTTGCAGCGCCGGCCGACGGCGCGCTCGAAAAAGTCGAAGATGGCCTGGTCGATGGCCCGGGTGGCCAATAAGTCGGCGCTTTTGAGCATGTCCTGGCGGAACTTGCGAATCGACAGGCACGGCCCGTCCAGCGCCACCGGCGGGATGATCGCATTCACCCGGCTGCCGTCGGGCATGCGCGCATCGACCATGGGCGACGATTCATCCAGGCGCCGCCCCAGGGGCGCAAGGATGCGCTGCATCACCCGCTCCACGTGGTGCGCGTCGATAAAGCGCAAATCGGTCAGTTGCAAAAGGCCGGCGCGCTCGACGAACACCCGGTACGGGCCGTTGACCAGAATCTCGGTGACGCTGGGGTCGCGCAGCAGCACTTCCAGCGGGCCGTAGCCGGTCAGCTCATCGACGATCTCCTCGCCCAGGCGCTCCATTTCATAGCGCGACAGGGCCAGGCGCAGGCGCGCCACATAGTCGCCCACCTGCTCCAGAACGAACTGCGCCAAGGCTGGCCGCGCGCCTTCGAGCAGGTTGCGGCCGCTGTCCTCGATGGCATCGATCACATGCCGGTGCAGCGCGCGCTTGAGCACATGCGGGTCGTTGCTGGCGTGGCGCGCGCCACCGAAGGGTTGTTCCTGGCTCATCGGCTCCCCCACAGGCGGCGCAGCCAGGTATTACTGGGCTTGCCGAGGTTCTCCGAACGCCGCGCCAGGCGCTCGCCCAAGCTGCGCAGGGCCTGGGTAAGGGGCTCGCGCGGGGCCAGTTCGAACAGGCTCAGGCCCTGGTTCTTGGCATTCAGGCGTACCTCGGGGCTGAACGGCAGCACCCTCAGCAACGGCAGCCCGTAACGCCTGGCCAGGGCCTCGGCATCGGGCGCCACCTGGCGCATGAAGCGGTCCACCAGCACGCTCGCATGCTCAAGCTTGATGCCGCGGTCGCGCCAATGCTCGAGCACCTCCAGGTTGCGCCGGCAATCGAGGATGTTCTGGTCGGTGTACAGGATCAGCTTGTCGCAGTGGCTGATGATGGTACGCAGCGCCTCGCTGTCGATCTGCCCGGTGAGGTTCACCACGATGTGCTGAAAGTGTTGGCGCAGGGCGCTGAGCAGCATGTACAGCTCGGCGGCGCTGGTGTTTTTCATCGGTTCGTCGGCGCTGGCGTAGGCAAGGATGCGCAGGCCGCACTTGTCGCGGGTGAAGGCACTGTCGATCAGCGTGGCGTCGAGCCTGCGCAAATGGCGCAGGGCATCGCCGAAGTGGAACGAAGCCTCCAGCCCCAGCAACGCCAGGCTGTCGCCGCGCGGCAGGCCGAGGTCGAGCAGCAGGGTCTGCTGGCCGCTCTCCTGTACCACCCGCGCCAGGTGCGTGGTCAGCAGCGCGCCGTCGGCGCTGCGCGGGGCCCCGAACAACACGGTCAGGCCGCCCAGGCTGGGGTTGCTGGTGACCGTCGGCAAGCGCTTGCCCAGGCGCCGCACCAGCCCGGCCACTTCGCTGGCCCGTGAGCCGTAGGCGACGAAATCCCGCGCCCCGGCGCGCATGGCGTGCAGCACCAGCTGGTTGTCCATGCCGTCGCCCAGGGCGACGATGGCCAGCATCGGCTTGGCCTCCAGCATGCCTTCGATCAACGCGCACTGGCTGACCAGTTGCTCGCGGTCCAGGCCGATGAACACCAGGTTGCTGAACGTTACATCGACCAGCGCCAGCAATTCGTCGAGGCTGCCGCCGCTGCCGCCGCTGGCGCCGATCACCTGCCCCAACGGCGCCAGCGCCCCCTGCAGCCAGCTCAGGTCGTCCTCGTTGCGGGTCAGGGCGAGGTAGGTGTGGTTTGCGCGTTCGCTCATTGGGACAACCCGCCACGGCCTTCGAAGTTGCCGTTCTCCATGAAGTACAAGCGTCCCCAGCTGGGGTCGTAGGTGCGCAGCGCCTCGCCGGGCAGCTCGGGCAGGCGGGCAGTGGCCGCCAGTGGCTGCACCAGGTGCGGGGTGACGATCATCAGCAGCTCGGTCTCTTCGCGGTTGAGGGTCGACTGGCGGAAGAACGCGCCGATGATCGGCAGGTTGCCCAGCCCCGGCAGCTTGTCCACGTTCGAGCGCACGCTGCTGCTGATCAGGCCGCTGATGACGAAGCTCTCGCCGTCGGCCAGGGAGATGCTGGTATCGGTGCGCCGCACGGTGAGCGCGGGCACCTGGGTGCCGGCGATGGTCACCGCGTTGCTGAAGTCCAGCTCGCTGACCTCGGGCGCCACCTTGAGGGTGATGCGGTCGCGACTGACCACGGTGGGGGTCAGCGCCAGGCGTACGCCGAACTCCTTGTACTCGATCGAGACGTTGTCGCTGCCACTGCTGGGCACCGGTATCGGCACCTCGCCGCCGGCCAGAAAGCTTGCAGTAAGGCCGCTGAGCACGGTCAGGCTGGGGCGCGCCAGGGTGTAGGCGAAGCCGCTGTTCTCAAGGGCGTTGATCATCGCCAGGAAGCGCCCGTTGTTGCCACCCAGGACAATATTGAAGACGTCGTCATCAAGCACTGCGCCCGGCAGCACGGTCGGGCGCACCGTCGCACCGGGCACTGTGCCAGGGGAGCCGATCAGGCTGTTGGAGCCCTTGAAGAACAACCGGGTGCCGGCCTCCTTGTACTTGGTGCGGCGCACCTCGACAAAACGAATGTCGGCCTGCACCTGGGTCGGCAGCTCGGCCTGGGCCCCTGGCAAGGGCTGCACTTCGGCCATGTCGGTGCTGGCCCGGCCCTTGACGAACAGCATCGCCCGGTGCGGCGCCGAGGTGCAGGCGGTCCACAGCATCAGGCTGGTAGTGCCCTGCCCCACGGCGGTCAGCAACACGGCGCGCTCGCCACTGGGCTGCACGTCGGCCACCTTGGGCTCACCCACTGCGGCCCGGGTAATGGCCACCGGCAGGCGCAGCTCCTGCTGCAGCCCCTGGTCCATCTCGATCACCGAAGGCAACTGGTCAAACCCGGCGCAGCTCTTGCTGGCCGCCTGGGCAACGGGCAGCAAAGCCAGGCACAACAGCGGGGAAAGCGGCATCAATCGACGCAACATACTACGCATGGGTGCATCCTTGCCGGTCAGGGTGTAGTGGGCTGGCCGCCCGCCTGGGCGCCACGAATGATCTGCATGGCCGGGGCGCCAGCCACAGCCGCCGGGCCCGCCAGGGGCACCTGGGACAGCTGGCTGAAGCGGTAGAGCTCGCGGTTGGCGGCCTGCACCTGGGCGCCTGCCTCGGTGCCTGACCAGTAGCGCGCCAGCAGCCCTTCCTCGGCGCTGCGCACCGCCAGGCGCAAGGTGCCGGCCTGGGCCGCCAGCATCAGCCGGCTGGCCAGGGCCTGGGGCACGGCCAGGCCCACGGTACGCACGGCATTGCCGCCGACCGTTTGCTGCTCGCGTCGGGCCTTGAGCTCTTCGGCGGTCTGCGCCGGGCGGCCATCGTTGCCAAGGCCGGTCTGCTGGTCGACGCTGAGCACGCGCAAGGCCGGCAACACCACCTGCGCCGAGGACTGCGGGTTGTTGTTCTCTTCACGCAAGAACAGCAGCACATCCACATAGTCGCCGGGGCGCAACTGGCCACCGGCGCCGACCACATCGTCCACCGCCACGGCCAGCGCGCGCTCGCCAGGGCGAATCATTCGCGCCAGCGGCCCGCCGGCCTGAAAGTTCGAGGCGTCCAGCCAGGTTCCGGGAGCCAGCGGGCGCGTGCTGCTGCGCCCGATCACCTGCTCAACCTGCTGGTAGGCGCCGGCAGGCACCACCTGCAGCTGTTCGACCAGCAGGTCATCGGCGGTGATGGGGGTATCGGCCGGCACCGCTTTACGCAGCACCACGATGGGGAAGCGCGCAGGTTCCGGTGGGGCCGCTGGCTGCGGCGGGGGGATTGGCGCAGGTTGCTCACCAGGGGCGGCCACCGGCACCGGCAGAGGCTCGGCCGGGCGGCTCAGGCGCAGGCCCCAGTATCCGGCCAGCAACGCAGCGAACAGGAACAGACCAGCCAGAATCATGGTCAAGCGACTGCTCATTTGCGCCCTCCCTGTGCCTGGCCACATGCTGGCAAAAAGTAACTATTTGGCTATTTCACCCTAGCCGAGCCCTGCCAATTCGCCATTAAGTGAGGGGCGATTTTCGAGCCACGAAATTGACGCACCGATAAAACAGAAACTTACAAGGGCTGGCGTTTACCCCTACTTTCCGACTATCACCTTGTTACATTTGCAGGCCGCCACAGGCGAGCGAAGCTCTGATGGCAAAGGGGCATCAACTGAGCCGCCCCACCACCGGCGCACCTGTGCGCAAGGAGCCTCGCCATGTTGCTGCAACAGATCTACCTGCACTGCAAAACCTTCCTTCAACGCAAAGATGGCGCCTCCGGTATTGAATACGCGGTCATCGCCGCCATGGTGGCGGTGGTGCTGGCCGGCTTCGTCACCCCGATCTCGGCCGAAGTCACCAACATCATGAACACCATCAAGACCGCCATCACCCAGTGACCTTTTCGGGAGCTGCCCATGCCGACGTTGCGTCAACAGATACTGCTGGTGGACGACGAGGAAGAGGCCCTGGAGGAACTGGCTGAACTGCTGGAAAACCAGGGGTTCTGCTGCCACACCGCAAGCTCGGTGAGCGCTGCCTTGCAGCAGCTCACCCGCTACCCGGACGTGGCCCTGGTGATCACCGACCTGCGCATGCCCGAGCACAGCGGCATCGCGTTGATCCAGCGGCTGCGCGAGCACACGGCGCGCCAGCACCTGCCGGTGATCGTGATGTCCGGGCATGCCGACATGGATGACGTCAGCGACCTGCTGCGCCTGCAGGTGCTCGACCTGTTCCGTAAGCCGATCTACCACGCGCGCCTGCTGGAAACCCTGGATAACCTGTTTCCCAAGCCGCTGCTGCACGCGGTCAGGTAATAAAGCTGCAAAGCCTGTACGGGCGACAAGCCCGGCGCCCTCGCAGGTATACCCGGTCAGCGGCAGCCTGGACGGCTGTAACCTGGTGTTGTTCGAAGGGCGTGGTGCGCAGTTGCAGGGACTACGGCACCAGTTGCTGGAGGCGTTACTGCTGAGTACCGACGAGACCGTTGGCGAGGCCCTGCTGCGCATGCAGGTGCCGGTGGAATGAAGCGCCTGGTCAGCGCCCCATCTGCAGCCTGTTGGTGAAATCGCGAACGATGATGGCTAAGGCGCCAGGCTCGTCGAGCAACTGGTAGCGCGGGTGTATATGGGCAGGCTCGCCAGGGTTGGCGTAGTCCATGTCCTGCAGTAGAAAACCCAGCAGCAGGTTCACCTGCGCAGCATCCCGCGGCTCGATGGCCAGCACCCGCACCAGCTCGGCCACCTCGGGTAGCACGGCGTTGTCGACGAACTGGAACGCCGGGTAATGCTTGCGCGGCCCTTCGCTGTAGGCCAGCACCTGCCCCTGCAGCAAGCGCTTGTTCAAGGCCTGGCGAGTGATGCCAAGCAGGGCGCAGACGGTTTTCGAGTCGAGCAGCTCATAGCCGTTGCAGATCTGCTCGAAGGCCAAGGCCTTGCCCTTGGCATAGGCAAGCTGGTTGCGCACCTGCCGGCTGGCCGGTTGCTGGCTAGGGCGCGACAGGGTGGCTCGTAACGCCTCGAAGCAATCACCTTCAGCCAACGCCTCGAGCTGTGGCTGAGAGAGTTGTCCGAGAAACTGCTCGAAGTCTTCACGCAACGCGGCCTTGGTCGCTTCGCTGGCGGCGCTGGGAAGATAACGGGAGGGGGCTTCGGCGATTTTCATGGCAAGGCCTCACAGGCAGTTGCGGCAATGCACCCAGCCTAAGGCGGCGCAACCCTATCGTCAACCTGTCAACTTGTCCACTCGTCTCACAGCTGATAACTGAAGCTCAAAGTCAACCGCGGCCGGCGGTTGAGGCTGTCCAGGGCGATGTCGGACATTGGCTTGGCCACCTCGACGGCGATGTTGTAGTAGTGCATGTCGCCAAAACGTAGGCCCAGCGCAGCTGACGACATGCGCGCCTTTTGCACGTCCAGCTCGTTGAACCAGGCCCGGGCCGCGTCCAGCACCACGTAGGGCTGCAGCACTTTCACCCAGGCACCGTCACGCTTGAAGCTGTAGTTGACCTCGTAGGCCAGCCCCCAACCCTTGTCGCCGGAGGCCTGGTCGGTGGGGTAGCCGCGGCCGAAGTTCTGCCCGCCGAATACTGCCCGTTCGCTGTCGGGCAGGCTGTCGTTGCTCCAGTAGCCCGCCGCCGAGGCCACGCCCTGCCAGTTTTCGCTGAAATTGTCGCTTTGCACCCCGGCCAGGCGCAGGCGCAAGAAGTCTAGGTCAAGGTCGGCGTTGCTGCGCGCGCCGAAGTGGTCCAGCCCCTGGTACACCCCGGCACTGAGAATGCGCAGGCGCCGCGCCTCGGCCTTGCGCCAGTCGCCTTCGAAAGACAGCGCGCGAATGTCGGTCTGGCTGTCGAACTTCAGGGGTGCGCCAACCACCTGGTAGTCGATGCGGTCGTTGACTGCATAAAAGCGCCCGAGCACTTCGAGCCACTCGTTGGGCGATGCGATCAGCGGCTGGCTGAGGCCGATGGAATAGCGCTCGTTCTCGCGGTGCTGGGTGAGGTCGACGCCATCGCCCAGGCGAATGCGTGCGCTGGGGTCGCTGCGGTAACGTGAGGCCGACAGCTGCAGGCGCGAGCCCTCGTCATCGACGAACTGGCTGTAGTCGAGGCGGTAGTAGTGTTCCTTGTCGTCCCCCGGCGGCGCCAGCACGCTGGCGCTCAGTTGCTCGCCAAAACGCGTCTGGGCGTTACTGTTGGCACCCAGCAGCGCCTGCAGGTCATCGCGGCTGCCGTCGTTGAGGCTCAAGGTGGTGGTGAAAGCTTGCCGCGCGGCCACCGCCACCAGGCGCGTAGCGCCATCGGTGGTACCCGGTGGCGGTACTTCGGCGCGGAAGGTCACGCCCGGAATGCGAGTGACCAGGCTGGTGTAGCGCTCGAAGGTCTTGCGCGTCAGCGGGCGCTCGGCCTTGAGCTTGTCCAGCAGGCGTTCGACATAGGCCCGGGACGAACCGATATCGCCCTCGACCTGATAATCGCGGATGTACCCCTCCACCAGCACCACCCGCACCCGACCATCGGCGAAGTCCTGGGGCGGCAGGTAGGCGTAGGAGAGCAGGTAGCCGTCATCCTGGTAGCGCTGGGTGAGGCGCCGGGTCAGGTCGATCAGTGCAGCCAGGGAGGTCGTGTGGCCGATCACCGGCTGGTAGTGCTCGCGCAACTCGCCAAGCGGGTAGACCGTACCGCCTTCGAAACGCACCTTGCGTACCTGCACCTGAGTGCTCATCAGCAGCGGTTGCTGCTGGGCTGCAGCAGGTGCCGGCACCTGCAGGCCCGGCGCCCCGGGACGGTAGGCATCCACCGGCAGGTTCGAGGTTGGCAGCCGGCGCTCGGTGTCGTTGCTGTTGAGAAAACTGGGCAGGGGTTCGGCGTGGGCCAGGCCGGCCCAGCAAAGCATCAAGATCGTCACGGCCAACGGGCGCATGCGGACACTCCATGATCCGGTGAAAGCCGGGGCGCCCCCCGGCGCCCCTGATACTGCTGCAAAGCGTAGGTGCTACGCCTGCGATCGGCCACTAACGGTTGCCAGCCAGCCCTCCGAGCACGCCACCCAGGCCAGTGCCACCGGTGGCGCCGCCATTGACCAGCGTGCCGGCCTGGCCAACGGTGTTGCCCAAGGTGCCGACCGTGGTGCCCAGCTGGCTCACCACCGGGTTGGCGCTGGCGCTGTTCAGTTGCGAGCCGACGTTGCTCACCGCGCCACCGACCTGGTTTAGCAGCCCGGCCACCGGCGTACCCAGCCCGGTGCTGGCGCCCACTCGCTGGGTCAGGCTGGCCACACCACCCACGACCGGGTTGAGCCCGCCGCCGACCTGCTGGGTCAGCGCAGCTACCGGAGCACCTGCGGCCGTATTGGTCACACCATTGCCGCCGAGCACCGTACCCAGGCTGGCCACGGTGTTGCCCACCTGCACGGTGCTGCCGGCTACACCACCCACGGCCGTATTGCTGGTACCCGCGCCAAGGCCGCTACCCACCCCGGCGACTACGCCGCCGACGGTTTCCAGCAGGCCGGTACGCGCGCCGCCAGTGGTTGGCGACAAGCCAGCCGTGGTGCCGACCACGGTGCCCAGGTTGCTGACCAGTTGGCCTGCGGTATCGGTGACCGGGTTACCGTTACCCGCTTGTTTCACGTTCTGACCGGTCTGGTCCAGGGCATTGCCGAGGCCATCGAGGGTTTGGTTCAGCGGGCCATTGAGGCCGGTCTGGCGGGTGGCGTTGGCGGTGGTGTTCTCCACCAGCGAGACCACCGGCACCAGTGCATCGCTGACGCCTTGGGTAGCCCCGGCCAACGGGCCGCTGGTGCCGATCGGGGTCAGGGTGTCACCAAGCATGGTCACCGCCTGGCCGACACGATCAACGCCCTGCCCGGCCCCGGCCACCACCTGGTTGACCAACGGCACCTGCTCCACTGGCGAGCCCGTCGCCAACGCCTGCAGGCCTTGCCCCAGGCCGGACACACCGGTGCCCAGGTCCGCCGTGGCGGCGCCGACCACACCTACGGTGGTGCCCACTGCGTTGTTGCCGGTACCCAGTTGGCCGAGGCCGTCGCTCAGGCCGCTGCTGACCGAGTTCAGCGCCGTGCCCGCGGACGATACCAGCGCCCCGACGCCACCGGTCAGCGCCGTGCTGCCGGCCACCGGCAGCGAGCCGATCACCTGGCCGAGGTTGCTGACCCCGTCGCCCAACCCCGACACGGTGGTGCCGAGCTGGTCGGCCACCTGCGCGACCACCAGGCCGTCACCCACGCTGCCATTGCCAGTGCCGCCACCGGTACCGCCGCCCGTGCCACCGCCAGTACCGCCGCCGCTACCGCCATCGCCGCCTCCGGCAGTACCCGATGATGATCCATCCACTTCGCTGTGGTGCCCGCCACCGCCGCTGCTGCATCCCGCAAGGCCCAGCGCCATGACCATCGTCAGCGCCGTAGCCGCCTTCATCCACGCTTGCGTGTTCATGGGAAGACTCCTGCTGCTGGTTGTTATTGGAATTGCGCGGCGTCAGATCACGCCTGCGTACTCCTACAGTCAGCAGTGAAGTCCCCGGGGTTCGAAACCGATAGCTCCCAACTTGGTATTAACCCTGGCGGCAGGGGGCCAGTACCGGGTGAAAAGGTGCGCAGTTTCAGTGGGTTGGCGAGGCGGTCGAGGTGGGTATTACGAAGGGTGTAGCGCCAACAGATTAGTTACCTGGCTGGTTTTGATTGGGTTAGGGCTGGCAGGTGTTCGCCAGAAACCTTTCGCCGAACACCCTCCCCCATAACCATAAAAGGATGGTCGCGCTCACTCCCCCACCTGAAAC
This sequence comes from Pseudomonas xanthosomatis, assembly GCF_019139835.1. NCBI lineage: Bacteria > Pseudomonadati > Pseudomonadota > Gammaproteobacteria > Pseudomonadales > Pseudomonadaceae > Pseudomonas > Pseudomonas xanthosomatis. Next base: position 5,974,305 of record NZ_CP077075.1, read on the forward strand.
TCCACCCGCGCCGTCTCGCCACTTTCATCCAGCACACTCAACTCAACCCGCCCGGTCTGCTCGAAATGCACCTGCAAGCTGTCCTGCCCCTGGGTCTCGCCCAGCGGCTGGCCATTGACGAACCACCAGCGCCGGCCATTGCCACCCAAGGCCGACACCCGCAACTGCAGCGGCTCACGGCTGGTGGCCGGGCGGCGCAGGTTGTCGCCCGGGCGCACGCCAACGATCGACAACGGCGGCGCCATGGCCGCCACCTGCGGCGGGCAAGCCGGGTCAACAGCGGGCAGCCTCGCCGCCCGGCGCTCGGCCCGTGGCAACCAAGGCTCCAGCGGCGCCGGCCACAGGGCGATATCACGGGCCACCGCGCCTGGGCAGCTGGCATCCACCCGCAGCCCATCGGCATTGACCCACACCGTGTCGCGCAGCCCCAAACCCAGCGGCTGGTCGGCAGCCTGCAAGGTCGGTGGCGTGGTGCCGTCGAGGGTCCAGGCAAAGCGCTGGCGCCGGCAGTTCGGGTCCTGGCGGTTCATCGGCTGGCCCAGCGGCCAACAGATTGCCGCCACCCCCACCGAGGCCGGCACCGGCTCTACCGGCATCTGGATACCGCGCTGCGCATCGCGGTTGCTGAGCAAATCGTGCACCTGCAGCATCAGCGGCGCCGCCGAGGCCAGGCCGAACTGCCCCGGCACCGGGGTGCCGTCCGGGCGGCCGATCCACACGCCGATCAGGTAACGCGGCCCCACCCCCACCGACCAGGCATCGCGAAAGCCATAGCTGGTGCCGGTCTTCCAGGCCAGTTGCGGGCGCTGCACCAGTTCGGCGTTGGGGTCGCGGTCTGGGCGTGCCAGGCCGCTGAGAATACGCCGGGTGATCCACGCCGAACCTGGCGACAACAGGCGCTGCTCCACCAGCGGGTCCTGGGGTTGCAGGCGAATTTTCGCGCTGCGCCCTTCACGGGCAAGCGCCGCATAGCCGCCTACCAGTTCTTCCAGGCGGCTGCCGGCACCACCAAGAATCAACGAAAGGTTGGGCTCGGCCAGCGGCGGCAGCACCAGCGGCACTCCGCCCACGCGCATCTGCGCGGCAAAGCGCTTGGGGCCGTAGGCCTCCAGCAACTGCACCGCCGGCAGGTTCAGCGACAGTGCCAGCGCCGAGCTGGCCGATACCGGCCCGCTGAAGCCCATGGAGAAGTTGCCGGGCCGGTAGTCGCCGTAGCGCCGTGGCACGTCCTGCAACAGCGACTCGGAATGGATCAGGCCATCGTCCATGGCCATCGCATAGAGAAACGGCTTGAGGGTCGAGCCCGGCGAGCGCAGGGCGTGAACCATGTCCACATGGCCAAAGCGGTGCGCATCGCCCAGGTCGATGGAGCCGAGGTACGCGCGCACCGCCATGTTCTGCGTCTCCACCACCAGCAACGCCGCCGAGGTGCGCTCGGGCAAGCGCGCACGCCAACCCAGCAGCAGGTCTTCGAGCCGGCGCTGCAGGGCTGCATCAAGGGTGGTGCGGATCAGTGGCGGGCTGCCTGCGGTGTTCAGCCGCCGCGCCAGCAATGGCGCCAGCGCCGGCTCCTGGCGCGGGGCCAACAGCAAGGGTTCTTCACGGGCCTCGGCGATACGCGCTGCCGGCCACACCTGGTACTCGTCCAGGCGCTGCAGCACCTTGTCGCGGGCCCGCTGGGCACGCTCGGGGTGACGGTCCGGGCGCAGCCGGCTGGGGGCCTGGGGCAGCACCGCCAGCAACGCCGCCTCGGCCGGGGTCAGGTGCAGCGGCGACTTGCCAAGGTAGGCCCAACTGGCCGCAGCCACGCCCTGCAGGGTGCCGCCGAACGGCGCGCGGTCGAGGTAGATCTGCAATATCTCGCGCTTGGACAGGTGCCATTCCAGCTGCGCCGTGCGCCACAGCTGGCGCAGCTTGCCGGCCAGGGTGCGGTCGTGGGGGTCGAGCAGGCGCGCCACCTGCATCGACAACGTGCTGCCACCCGACACCACCCGCCCGCCGCGCAGGTTCAGCCAGGCCGCCCGCGCCAGGGCCATGGGGTTGACCCCGGGGTGCTGGTAGAACCAGCGGTCCTCGTAGGCCAGCAGTGCCTCCAGGTACAGCGGCGACACCTCTTCCTGGCTGACCGGGTAGCGCCACACCCCCTCGGCATCGGCAAAGCGCCACAGCGGCGTGCCGTCCTCGGCCAGTACCACCCGGGCCAGGTCATCGCGGGGCAGTGGCAGCGGCCAGATGCGGTCGGCCAGCCACAGCCCGGCGACCAGCAGCAGGCCGCCCAGGGCCGCGCGGCGCAGCATTCTTTTCAGGCGCGGGCGGGCTAAGCTTGGCATCGGGAACCGACCGGGTCGGGTGATGGCCAAAGGCTTGAAGTGTTCATCAGGAAGCAACCATGCAAGTAGAAGGTTTTTTCGATTGGCTGGGCCAGGTACTGGGTTCGGTGATCCGTTTCATCGTCGATGGCCTGAGCGGGTTGTTCAACCTGCTGGCCAACGCCGGCGGCAATTTCATCGACGGCCTGGCGCGCGCGCTGGGCATGGACACCTCGCTGGTGAGCATCCTTGCGCTGATCGTCGGCTTGATGCTGCTGTACTCGGCGGTGCGCGCGTTCATGCGCGCCTCGATCGTGCTCGGGATCATCTGGGCGTTGCTGGGGTTGTGGGTGTTGAGCTGGGTGGTGCATTGAACGACTGATACCCCATTCTCTGTATGAGATCACCCAGCCCTTTTGGGCTGCGCTGTCGCGCAGAGAACTAGTCTCGCAGATGTACTGCGGCCACTGTGGGAAGCGGCCTTGTGTCGCGATGGGGCGCGAAGCGGCCCCAAGGCCCCGGCCTTATGCAAAATTGCCGGGGCTGCTGTGCAGCCCATCTCGACCGGACGGCGCCCCGGCAAGGCCGCTTCCCACAGCGACCGCGTTAAATCAATGAGTTGTAGTTTGTTCTATGAGAACCGGCTTGCCGGCGATGGGGCCGTCAGCCAGAGCACCATCGCCTGGACTGACGCCATCGCCGGCAAGCCGGCTCCTACAGGTGGGTGCATCGCATCAGCGGGCGCGCACCGTCATCTCACCCTGGCTGTCCCCCACTGCCTGCAGGTTCGGCCGGTACATCGATTCCACCTGCGGCGGCGGAATGCGGTAGCTGCCCGGGGTCACGGCACGAGCCAGGTACAGCAGGTGGGTGGTGCCGTAGCTGTCCAGCTTGAGGGCGGCGACGTAGCGGTCATCGCGGTACTCCTGGTGCACCACGCTTGCGTTCTGCATCGAGTCGCGCCACTGCTTCACCGCGCTGCTGGCGTTGTCCAGGCTGCCAGCGCTCTGGGCAAGGTTCTGGTTTTCCAGCTCCAGGCCCGCCGGCAGCATGTCCACCACCAGCGCATCCGGCACGCGGTCCTGGGCCTTGAGCGCCAGATGCACCAGCACCAGGTCGCCGCTGCGCAGGTTGCGCACATCCAGCGGCTGGCCATTCATGCCCAGGTACTCGCGGCGGATCTCCATGCCGTTGCCGCTGGCAGCCGGAGCCTGGCGCGGGTAACCGGACAGGGTCAGCTGCTGGTACAGGGTGTCGCTACCCTCGTTCTGCACGGTCAAGGGGGAGACCAGCAGCGGCCCTTCGAGCTTCATGCCCGAGTCGGTGTTATTGAACTCGCGAACTTCACCGGCACTGTCCAGGCGCGCCTTCCAGTTGCCTTCCGGTTTGCCCAGCAGGCCACGCCCGGCAAGGAACAGCGCATTACGCTCCTGGGTCGACAGCCAGCGGTTGGCCGCCAGTTCATCAGACAAGCCGAACAGGCGCTGGTCGACCTGGTTGCCAGCCAGGTTGTTCTCCTGCAACAGCGCCAGGATCAGCGCCTGGTCACGCAGCGCACTGCCGTAGTCGGCCATCCAGCCCTTGCTGCGGGTGATCGCAAGCCCGGCCTGCAGCGCCTGCTGCGAGCGTGGCTTGTCGCCCATCTTGTCCAGTGCCACCGCCAGTTGCACCAGCGGCAGGCCCGAGCGGGCGTCGGCGCGGCGCTCGAACAGGCTGCGCAGGGCACCCAGCGGCGCCTGCTGGCTGCGGGCAAGCACCAGGCCCGCATAGGCCTGCACGGCGAAGCGGGTGTGGTCGGCGTTCTGGCTGTAGTCCACCTCGATCAGGTTGCGCTCCTGCACATAGCGCAGCAGGCGCTCGCTGGCCTTTTTCAGCACCTCGGCCGGCACGCCGTAACCTTGCTCGCGGGCGCGCAGCAGGAAGTCGGTCACGTAGGCGGTCAGCCAGTACTCCTCCTCGCTGTCCGAACTCCACAGGCCGAAGCTGCCGTTGTAGCGCTGCATGCCCAGCAGGTGCTCGATGCCCATCTCGATCTTGCGCTTGCGCACATCGGCCGGCTCGCCCTTGATGCCTAGGCGCTTGAGGCTGTCGGCATCGGCGTACAGCGAGGGGTACAGGCCGCTGGTGGTCTGCTCCAGGCAACCGTAGGGGTAGGCTTCGAGGGCGCGAATCTGCTCGGCCAGGTTCAGCGGCGGGCGGCTCGACAGCGCAAGGCTGGCCTCAAGGCCCGCGGGTTCGAACTCGGCCAGGTCGCTTTCCGGCAGGCTCCACGACTGGTCCTTAAGGGCCACGCGGTAGTGCTTGAGCATGGCCGGGTAGGCCGGGCGGATGCCCAGGGTCCATTCACGCTCGAAGGCGTTGGCCGGCTCGCCGGGCAGTTGCAGGCCATTGACCTGCACCTTCACCTTGCCCTGCCCCAGGCCGCCCTGGGCCTGCACCGGGATCATCAGGGTAGTGCGCTGGCCCTCGGCCAGGGTGATGCTCTGCTGGGCGTTGCCTGCAAGGTTTAGCTGGCCTTCGGTGCTCAGTTGCACGCTCATTTGCTGGGCGCGGCCGGACAGGTTGGCCAGGTCCAGCGCCAGGCTGGTGCGGTCGCCGCCGGCCAAAAAGCGCGGCGCCGACAGCTCGGCGATCAGCGGCGCGGCCACCACGGTCTTGCCCTCGGCCATGCCGAAGTGCTCGTCGGTCCAGGCCTGGGCCATCAGGCGCAGTTCGCCGTTGAAGTCGGGGATATCCACCGTGGCCTGGCCTTCGCCCTTGTCATCCAGGGTGACCGGCAGGCTTTGCTGGGCAACGATGGTCACCGTGGTGTTGGGGCGCTTGCCGCCCTTGGCCATGGCGGCGTCACCCCCGAAGGCCAGGCTGGCCAGGCGGCCCTGGCCGGCTTCGATCAGCTGGCCGTAGATGTCCAGTTGGTCGGCGCCGTAGGCCTTGCGGCCGAACAGGCTGGCGAACGGGTCGGGGGTCTTGAAGTCGGTGATGTTGAGAATGCCCACGTCCACTGCCGACAACAGCACATGGATTTGCTTGGGCACGCTGCCGTCGGCATTGGCGGCCTTGAACTTCACCGTCAGCGGTTGTTTAGGGCGCATTTTCTCCGGTGCCTGCAGGGTCACGGCAAGCTTGCGCTCGGCGCGGTCCAGCGGCAGGTGCAGCACGCCCACGGCGCGTTTCGGGGTGGCGTTGGCCTTGCGCTCGCCCGGGCGGATCACCAGGGCACTGATGTACAGGTCGTGGCGCGCCCATTTTTTGTCCAAAGCAACGTCGAAGGTCTTGCCTTCGGCCGGTACGTCGATCTCCTGCCACCACAGCGGGCCATCAGAGGACTCGATCATCAGGTAGCCAGTACCTGCGGCCGGCGGGGTGACGGTAACCTTGGCGGTGGCGCCATCGGCATACGCGGGCTTGTCGAGGGCGATCTTCACCTGGTCGGGGCGCACGGCGCCGCCTTCGGCGTTGTCCTGGGCGCGGTAACCGGCCCAGAAGCGCTCGCTGGAAACGATACCGGTCTGCGGGTCTTCCACCTCGACGCGGTACGGGCCCCACTCCACCTGGAAGTTCAGCTTGGCGGTGGAGCCGGCCTTGACGCTGATGGTCTGTTCATCCTGGGTGAGGAACTTCTCGTTGTAGTTGTAGCTCCAGCCATCGCTTTGCGAGTAGTTCCAGTAATAGTCGCGGCGCTCGCGAATCAGCCGCACCTTGAGGTTGTCGGCGGCGAGCTTCTTGCCGTCGCGGTCAGCCAGCAGAAACTCGAATTCGACCGGGCCGTCGCCGTCGGTTTCTTCACCGTCGAACAGGCCGCGCAGGCCCGGCAGGCGGTCGGCTGGCCAGATAGGTTGCTCAAGCCGGCGGGTGATGGGGCGGCCACCGGACTCCTGCAGGCTGGCCTGCACGGTCAGTTGCAGCGGCGAGCGGGCTTCGCTCCAGCGGCTTTCGATATCGATGCGCGCCTTGCCGTTCTGGTCGAGGGTGACTTCGTCCAGCTCCAGGTCCTGGTTCAGTTCGGTTTCGGTCACTGCACCAAACTGGTAGCCGGGCAGCGCTTTGACCGCTTCGCGCAGCGGGCGCACGTAGGCCTGGCCGCTCAGGCGGTTGCCGGCGGCCGGGGCGCCGTAGAGGTAGCGGCCATTGACCTGAATGGTCGCGGTTTGTTCAGGCGACAGCGGCGTGCTGCTGCCCTTGAGCTCCAGCGCCAGGCGCTCGGGCAAAAAGTCCTCGACGAGGAATTCGTACACCTGCTTGCGCCCGCCGCCGAAGTCCAGCAGCAGTTGCCAGCGGCCGGTGGGGGCTTCGGTGGCCAGTTGCAGCTGGTACTGGAACAGGCCGTTCTGGTCGGCCTCCCAGACGAACTTGCGGCTGACCTGCTCATCGGGGCGGCGCACTTCCACGTTCACCGGTTGGGCTTTGACCGGCTTGCCGTCCTGGTCACGCAGCAGGCCGTTGAGCAGTACCGTCTCGCCCGGGCGGTACAGGTCGCGCGGGCCGAAAATGAAGAACTGCAGCGGGTTGGCCTGGGGGCCGGTGATGTCGAACTCGGCCAGGTCCAGGGCGGCAGTGTTCAGCCGCAGCAGGGTGGTGTGCACCCCTTGCGTGGCGATCAGGGTATCGGCCTTGGCGGTGATCGGCAGTTGGGCGTGGCCGTCGCCATCGGTCTTGGCCTGGGCCAGCAGCTTGCCCTTTTCGTCGTGCAGCTCGAGGGTCACGCCGTTGAGCGCCTTGCCGCCTTCCAGCGCCTGGGCGAACACGTCCAGGCGGTCGCGGTAGCGGTGGGCCGACAGGCCGATATCGCTCAGGGTGAACAGGGTTGCCGGCTGCGAATAATCATAAGTGCCCGAGGCACGCATCACCGCCAGGTAAACGCCCGGCTCTTGCAGCGGCTTGATCCCGGCAATCGGCAGCAGCACGGTCTCGCGGGTGTTGCGCGCCGGGTTGAGGTCGAAGCGGCCACCGTAGACCAGGTCGGCCATGTCCAGGGTTTCTTTGGACTGGTAGTAGTACAGGCTGGAGTTGCGGCCCCAGTTGGCCAGGAAGGTCGAGAGCATTTCAGGTTTGACCCGGAAGAACTCGACATCGACCTTGTCGACGTTCAGCGCGATCACCGGCAAGCCTTCGGCCAGGCGCGTGGGCAGCAGCGAGCCGCGGCTGGCGAAGCCGATGGTGGGCTGCATGTCACGGGTTTCGAAGCGGCTGACCGACTCGGCCTGCAGGCTGTTGCCGTTGACCGACAGCAGGCCCTTGTCGATGGTCAGGACCATCTTGCGCTGCGGCTCCAGGTGGCGCAGGCGCAGCTCCATCTGGTTGTCGGAGAGTTCCCAGGCGCCGTCGACCTTGCCCTTGACGGTGTCCACCAGGTGCAGCTTGGCGGCGAAGTCCTGGTTGGCGTCCAGCGGCGCAGACAGGCTGACCGACAGGGTGCTGGCGCCGTCCAGTTGCACCTCGGAGACATCCAGCACCGTCAGTTCACGGCCGGCATAGCGCTTGGCGAGCACGGCCGGGTCTTCGCGCTTGGCGGCCGGTTTTTCGGCAGGCGCGGTGGCGGCGGGTTTGTCTGTGGGCGCCGATGGCTTGTCCGGCGTGGAGGAATCACAGGCACTGAGCAGGGCCAGCGCGCAGGCCAGCAACAATCCTTTGTTGAGCATTTGAGTGGGAACTCTTTGGCGGTGTGTACGTGAGGGCAGCAACTATAGCGCAAGGCCAGGCGGGTTACCTGGCAATGCGTGGCAAGTGAGACCCTGTTCGCGCGGTTTGGTTGCCTGGCCGGTACAATGCCTGCCCAATCGCGGGGCACTCCCCTGCCCGATTGCCCCACTGTTCCGCTGGAGCCCGCATGCCTTCACTGTCCACCGCCTGGCAGCACCGCCCGACCCACCGCAAGGTCTGGGGCCTGGCCGCACCGATGATCCTCTCCAACATCTCGGTGCCGTTGGTGGCCTTGGTCGACAGCACGGTGATCGGCCACCTGCCCCATGCCCACCAGCTCGGCGCGGTGGCGGTGGGCGCCACGCTGTTCACCTTCATGGTCGGGCTGATGGGCTTTTTGCGCATGGGCTCCACCGGCTTTGCCGCCCAGGCCGCCGGCCGCGCAGACGGCGCCGCGCTGCGCCAGGTGCTGGTGCAAGGGCTGTTGCTGGCGCTGGGCTTTGCCCTGCTGATCGGCCTGCTGGCGCTGCCCTTCAGCCAGCTGGCGCTGCATGCGATGCAACCGAGCGAGGCGCTGCATAGCGCCACCGAAGCGTTCTTCCATACACGCCTGCTGGGGCTGCCGGCGGCGCTGGCCAGCTATGCCCTGGTGGGCTGGTTCCTCGGCACCCAGAACGCCCGGGCGCCGTTGGCCATCCTGCTGACCACCAACCTGCTGAACATCGCCCTGAACCTGTGGTTCGTGCTGGGGCTGGACTGGGGTGTGGCGGGCTCGGCGCGGGCTTCGGTGATCGCCGAATGGAGCGGTGCGCTGCTGGGCCTGGCCCTCACCCGCCCGGCGCTGCGCGCCTACCCGGGGCGCATCGCCTGGGCGGCGCTCAAGCGCTGGCAGGCATGGCGGCCATTGCTGGCGGTGAACCGCGATATCTTCCTGCGCAGCCTGGCACTGCAACTGGTGTTTTTGCTGATCACCGTGCAGGGCGCACGCCTGGGCGAGGCCACGGTGGCAGCCAACGCGCTGCTGCTCAACGGCCTGCTGCTCACCGCCTACGCCCTCGATGGCCTGGCCCATGCAGTGGAGGCGCTGTGCGGCCACGCCATTGGCGCGCGCGACCGCGAAGCGCTGCAGCGCTCGCTGGTGGTGGCCTGCGGCTGGTCACTGATCGTCAGCCTGGGCTTTGCCGGGCTGTTCCTGCTGGGTGGGCACCTGTTCATCGACCTGCAGACCGACATTGCCAGCGTGCGAGAGGCGGCCTACCCCTACCTGCCGTACCTGGCCCTGCTGCCGTTGATCGCGGTGTGGAGCTACCTGCTGGACGGGCTGTTCATCGGCGCCACTCGGGCGCGGGAGATGCGCAATGCGATGTTGGCTGCGGTGCTGATCGCCCTGCCCTTTGCGCTGGGGTTGAGCGGGTTGGGCAACCATGGGTTGTGGTTGGCGTTTTTGGGGTTCATGGGGTTGCGAGCGGCTACCTTGGTGTGGGTTGGCATGCGATTGCACAAGAACGACCAATGGCTTGGGTAGAGCTGGACTACAACGCCAAACACCTTGTTCATTGACGTTCGGCAAGCGCCGGTTGAAGACTGAAAACCCCATGGACGGGGTTCACGTTCAACCAATGAGCAAGGACCGTCATGTACCCACCTTCCGCCCCTGGAATCGAGTATGCAAAATCCATGGGTTACTAGATCAGCACTAATAGCGCTCAGCCTTGTGGTGGTTGCACAGGTCCTGTGGATGCTTGCCACCCGAGAAAGTCGCCCATCCCTGGACCGGGTCATCACTACGACCGCCATTGGCCAGAACAGCGCCGTCTATGAAGTACTGAGCGACAACGCCGGGGCCACGGTGGGCATGACTTACTTCTACTTCGTCCATGAAAAGGTCGACGACGAAAGCCAGTTGCTCACCCGTCTCGACCCCCGGTCCGCCTTTCTGGTTACCCGACAATCCAAGGCTGTCATTGCCGTGAATGGCACCCAGGTTCAGGCTCGTACCCACGACACCGTTTATCGCTACTCAAGCCTCGCGGTACTGCACGAAGGCGACGAGGCCATACCGGTAACGGTTGACCTGGATAGCAAGATGAACCAGGCGACACCCCATGCACCATGAACCCCTCGAATGAAAAAGCCCGCGATCAACGCGGGCTTTTTCATTCATCAGGACGACAGGTACGAAGACCGGGTCAGCCCCAACCGCAGCGCATCCAGGTACTGCGTACGCTCACGCGCGGTGATCTTGGCGCTGGCCACCTTGTCGCGGTAGTGAGTCATCAACTCCTCCGGCGACAGGTGCACGTAGCGCAGCATGTCCTCGATGGTGTCGTGGGTCTCGATACCGGCGTGGTACACGCTGCCGTCGGCGTTCTGGTAGATGTTCACCGAATCGGTGTCACCGAACAGGTTGTGCATGTCGCCGAGGATTTCCTGGTACGCCCCCACCAGGAACACGCCCAGCAGGTAGTCCTCGCCCTCTTTTACCGCATGCACCGGCATGCTGGTCTCGATGCTCTGCTCGTCGACGTACTGGTTGATCTTGCCGTCGGAGTCGCAGGTCAGGTCCTGCAGCACGGCGCGGCGCATCGGCTCTTCGTCCAGGCGGTGCAGCGGGATGATCGGCAGCACCTGGCCGATGGCCCAGGTGTCCGGCAGGCTCTGGAACACCGAGAAGTTGCAGATGTACTTGTCGGCCAGCTTGTCGTTGAGCTCGTCCAGCACCTGGCGGTGCGAGCGCTGGCGCGCCTTCAGCGAGTTGTGCAGGCGCCGGCACACGGCAAAGTAGCACTGCTCGGCCAGGGCTTTTTCAGCCAGGGTGAGCTTGCCATCGGCGTACTGCGCGGCCACGTCACCCATGTAGTGGGTGGCGCGCCAGTAGGTCTCGGTGACCATCTCGATATCGGTAGGGCCAAGCAGGTCGGCCAGCCACTGCACGGTCTCGGGCAGCGCCTCCTTGTTCTCGATGGTCGGCACGTCGTCGTTGTGTTTCTCGACGTCGGTCACCTGGATCACCAGCATGGCGTGGTGCGCGGTCAGCGAGCGGCCGCTCTCGGAGAAGATGTGCGGGTGCGGCAGGCCCTGCGCGTCGCAGAACTCCTTGAGCATGCCCACCACCACGCCTGCGTAGTCGTCCATGTCGTAGTTGATCGAGCTGGCATTGCGCGAGTGGGTACCGTCGTAGTCCACCCCCAGGCCGCCGCCGACATCGACATGGTCGACCGGCAGGCCCAGCGCACGCAGCTCGCCGTAGTAGCGAATGGCTTCCTTGAAGCCGTGCTGGTAGTCGGCCAGGTTGGCGATCTGCGAGCCCATGTGAAAGTGCAGCAGGCGGATGCCCTGGTCCAGGCCGGCATCGCGGAAGCGCTGCACCACCGAGATCAGCTGCGCGGCAGACAAACCGAACTTGGACTTCTCGCCACCGGTGTCAGCCCACTTGCTCGAAGCCAGCGACGACAGGCGCACGCGCAGGCCGACCTGCGGCTTGACCTTCAGCTCCGCGGCTTCTTCGATCACCAGGGCCACTTCGGACTCTTTCTCGATGACGATGAACACGTTGTGGCCAAGCTTCTGGCCCATCAGCGCCAGGCGGATGAATTCGCGGTCTTTGTAACCGTTGCAAACGATGGTGCCGCCCTTTGGCGCCAGCGCCAGCACTGCCAGCAGCTCGGGCTTGGAGCCGGCTTCAAGGCCGATGGACACGTTTTGCGTGGCGATGATGTTCTCTACCACCGCTTCCTGCTGGTTGACCTTGATCGGGTACAGCGCGGTGTACTGGCTCTGGTACTCAAGGCGCGCGATGTTGGCATCGAAGGCGCCGGTCAGCTGGCGCACGCGGTCCTGCAGGATGTCCGGGAAGCGCACCAGCAGCGGCAGCGACAGGCCGCTCTGGCGCAGCTCGTCGACCTGCTCGTACAGGTCGATCGGCGCGCTGTGCGGGCCGTTGGGGCGCACTTCGACGCGCCCGGCTTCATTGATGGCGAAATAACCAGCGCCCCAATGGCGGATGCCGTAAACACTGCGGCTGTCGGCCACGGTCCATTGGCTACCATCGTCTTTGCGTGTGCGTCGTACGGACATTCAAGTCCCCCATAGAAAAGTCGAAGACACTGCCCCGCATGGGGCGGGCGCAGTGTAAAAGCTGAAAATGACGATTCGCCATGCCCAGGGGTAGACCCTGGCCACCGCAACGAGTTTAGAAAGCACTGGGCAAAAAAGCGCGCAGGCGGATCAGCCGCCGGACTTTTTCGCCTTGAAGCCCTGTTTGGTCAGCTCACCGATCAGCAGTTCGACATGGTCGCCCTGGATCTCGATGACCCCGTCCTTCAGCGCACCGCCCGTACCGCAGCGGCGCTTGAGGGTGGCGGCCAGCTCTTTGAGCTGGTCCGGCGGCAGCGGCACGCCGCTGACGGTGGTCACGGTCTTGCCGCCACGGCCTTTGCTTTCACGGCGCACACGGGCAATGCCGTCGCCTTCGGGAATGGTTTGCTGCTTGCAGGTGCAGGCGTCCACCGGCTGGCCACAGTCGGGGCAGTGCCGACCGGCATCGGTGGAATACACGAGACCGCCAAGGGCGGAAAAGGAAGAAGCTTTCTTGGCCACTTTTGATCCTCGGTGCTGAGGACAAAAACTGGTCGACCCCTGAGCCAGGGCCCGACCGCGAAGCCCCACTCTGGCAGGGGCGGCGCTACTGCCGCAAAGCGTTGCGACAGCCCGAAAAGGGCGCGCAGTGTAACGATAAATCAGGCGGTTGCTAAGTACCGGATTGCGGCATTTTGCGCAGTTTTTGCGACCCGGCTCTCGTAGAACAAATTACAACTCATTGATTTAACAAGGTTCCCGTGGGAAGCGGCC